>NZ_KV440949.1:0-583 GCF_001636315.1 Neobacillus mesonae
AGAGAGAAAAACTAAAATGGCGATACTCGGTTCTTACTTGGTTTCTTCTTCTATACGATTATCTAGTTTTCAAAGAACGAATAAAAAAGCTTTGAGAGAAAATTGCTCCCTCAAAACTAAACAAACAGAAAACAATCAAACAAACTTTTATTGTCTGGCTCATATGTCCAGCTTCTATCCTTAGAAAGGAGGTGATCCAGCCGCACCTTCCGATACGGCTACCTTGTTACGACTTCACCCCAATCATCTGTCCCACCTTAGGCGGCTGGCTCCTTACGGTTACCCCACCGACTTCGGGTGTTACAAACTCTCGTGGTGTGACGGGCGGTGTGTACAAGGCCCGGGAACGTATTCACCGCGGCATGCTGATCCGCGATTACTAGCGATTCCGGCTTCATGCAGGCGAGTTGCAGCCTGCAATCCGAACTGAGAATGGTTTTATGGGATTGGCTAGACCTTGCGGTTTTGCAGCCCTTTGTACCATCCATTGTAGCACGTGTGTAGCCCAGGTCATAAGGGGCATGATGATTTGACGTCATCCCCACCTTCCTCCGGTTTGTCACCGGCAGTCACCTTAGAGTGC
>NZ_KV440949.1:1202-163702 GCF_001636315.1 Neobacillus mesonae
GTGACGGATTCCCTACTGCTGCCTCCCGTAGGAGTCTGGGCCGTGTCTCAGTCCCAGTGTGGCCGATCACCCTCTCAGGTCGGCTACGCATCGTTGCCTTGGTGAGCCGTTACCTCACCAACTAGCTAATGCGCCGCGGGCCCATCTGTAAGTGCCAGCCGAAACCGACTTTCAGCTTACCAACATGTGTTGATAAGAATTATCCGGTATTAGCTCCGGTTTCCCGAAGTTATCCCAGTCTTACAGGCAGGTTGCCCACGTGTTACTCACCCGTCCGCCGCTAACTTTTGGGAGCAAGCTCCCGCAAGTTCGCTCGACTTGCATGTATTAGGCACGCCGCCAGCGTTCGTCCTGAGCCAGGATCAAACTCTCCAAGAAAGTTGATTAGCTCATAAATTTTACGTTGGCTCGAATCCCTCTATATATTATAGAAGAAATTCGATGTTTATTGTTTGTTGACGTTTTTGTTTGTTTAGTTTTCAAAGAACAAATTATTGCTTGCTTAAAAAGCGACAAAGAAAATCATAACATCTTTCTTTCATTCTTACAACCATCAATTATTTCCAATTGAAAACAATTGAATTTACATTTTCTAAGTTGTTTTTGAAGCGACTTTTACATCGTAACATCTTTTATGTTGCTATGCAATAGAAAGTTTTTCTAAATAACAAGTATTTATTATCTGAAAACAATCATATAGTATTGATCTGTTCTGAAGAGAACGATTCCCATAATACCAGCTTCATTAACAAAGTTCAATATGAAATTTTTTTAATTATTTATCCCACCCTCAATACATATCCCGTTTTGTTCATTACTGTAAATGTTTCGGGGGCGGGATTTTGTGATCTTGATTCTGTACCTCCTGAAAAAGATCCTCTTTGGATTCGTAATCGAATTGGCTATTCACTCGTGACAATAATTCATCAATATGTGCAAGCTGTGTATTACTGGGCAATAAGGTGACAATTGTTTGTTTGAATTCTTCGAAATCCTTTTTCGTCACCGGCTGAGCTTCCTCCTTCAATTCAAAGCCAATCTGGCCATTTGGTTCGAGTGTGGCCCATTTTACATCACTTATTCTTGAGATACTTTTTTGTCTTAGCCGCATTTCGAGCTGATCGACGGTTAAACGAAGCTTTTTCAAATTTTTCTCATTTAATTTTCCGTTTTCAATCACGATTTTCGCTTGGCCGGTAAGTATTTTTTCCATACGGTCTGATTTCAATTGAACGACTTCTAGTACTAAAAGAGTTCCCACCAACACCACTCCCACCATAAAGCTTGTCCATACACTTTTACCGGCAATAGGCTGAACAAGTAATGTCCCAATAGAAATCATTATGACTGTTTCGGCTAAAGTCATCTGCGAAATGGTCTTCCGTCCTGAAATTCGTAACAGCAGCGTCCCCGCCAGTACAATTAATACCGCTTTCCATATATAGCTCCATTCCATTGTATAACCACCATTCATTTGAAAAAGTTATCCTTACTTTTTCCTGTTATAGCAGAAATACACCATACAACAGAAAAAGTGCCAGGCACCTTCCAAATTTAATTCCGGTTGGTGCCTGACACTTTTGTACGTCACACTATATTTTTTTAATTAGGGGAAGTGTCTGGCAGGACATTTCTTGCCCTTTTAATGTAAAGCATACAGAGTATTCCTACAACCACTAGATACGGCTCAACCATCCATAATTTTAGGTAGCCTGTTTGGACAAAGATGAATGGGAAATCGATTACGGCATGTATCATCACTGCCAAGATAACAAAGGAAAATTTCTTTTTCACAACACCCGTCAGTACGAGAAGGCTTAACGCAATTTGAATGAACACCGCAAAGAACCGCTCGACAGTTCCTAATAAATAGTAGGAAACCCCCTGGCTTAACACCGTATCTTTTATCGCTGTCAGCTGATCGGCCGGCATTTTCCCTGCCATTTCCGTCTCCAAGGTACCGCTATTAATCATGACGGCGAACAAAATGTTTGGCACAATCATCATCAGCATTAATAGAATGGCTTCAATTCCGCCCCAGCCGACGCCAAAGGAGATACCGCCTTTATAGTCATGGAACTTTTTAAGCAGCCAGATAAATAATAGGAACCGTCCAAACTCTTCAAAGATTCCTGCAGCCATTGCCCCGTATAAACCAAATAGCCATGGGTGATCGGCATAATTCGGGAAATTGACCACTACAACAAAATGTAAAACTTTTTCTAATATCTGTGTAAAAACTATGAATCCAACTGCGCCCAGAATGAGCGGCTTTACTGCGATACCCGTTCTTTTTCGGTAAAACAAAATCAATCCAACAAAAAGCGCAAACGAAAAAATAATGGGTATAAACATTGAAACGATTGTGGCGGTGCTTACCATCCAACTCCCCCTTTTGATGTGTTGCAATTTTATAAACAATAAAAATATTAAATCGATAATAGTTATAGGTCAATAGTCCCTTGTTAAAAAATTATTCATCTTCCAAACAATTTACACAAAAAACGGTTTTGCCCCTTGTGCTAAGTTCTTTCACCTACTTTTATCTTATTGGCAAAAGATAAAAACTTGTTTAAAACAAGAAAAAATACCAAGTAATATTTGATATTTTTTATATACAAAAAAGCAGATGACCTTTTCTCTTAGTCATCTGCTTTGTTTCTTTCTCATTCGACTCCCATTATACTCCGTGCCTTAAACTATAATGAAATCGTTTCTGTCTCTTCAGTTAAAGCTGAAGGTTGTTCACGATGATTTTTTGGAAGCAGTAGTAAGAACAAAAATGAAACCGCGGTAAAGATCGTTAATAATATAGCGGTACTAGAAAGTGCACCTGCAGCATTTCCACCTGCTGTGAATATAGCAAATGTAACAAGGGCAAAGGAGGCACCAACACGGGAAGCGACATTCTCAATCGTAATATAGGTGAAGGAAATGACTCCCAGACGTGAAGGAGCTGCTTTCGACACAATCACCGACTTGACGACTGGACCGACTGTTCCAATGGAGGTACCAATGAAACTCATCGCAATAAATAAATAGATAAACGAAGTATCGATTCTTGCCATAGATAACATCCCTACACCGGCAACTAACAGCCCAATACTAACTCCAATCAAACGGCGGGCAGTGAATGTAGCCATTAATCTGCCGCTAATGATATTCGCTAATGCCATTGTTAAAAAGAGTGGAAATTGTAGCAGCCCAACAATTGTAGAGGGCTTCCCTTGAACACTTTGAACAAAGAAGGTTAACACATACATGACACTGCTAAAGGACATATACAGGATCACCGCAATAGCAGATGGGACCCAAAAGGTGCGCGTCTTAGCATACTGGATATCGAGCAAAGGCTTTTTATGCCTTTTTTCAACTACTAATAATAAGAGGAACGATACGACGGAAACCGCAAAAGCTGGAGCCCACATCCAAGAATGGACACCATAATGATTTATGAAGGTAGGAACAGTCAAAAGGCCGCCTAGTAATAAAAACACGAAGAGTACACCCAAGAAGTCAAATGAGGTGGATTTCACGCCTTTAGCATGCGGAACCCCGAACGCAAATAGCAAGATGGCTATAACGCCTAACATACTGCAAAGGAAAAAGATCGCATTCCAACCGAAACGGTCTATAAGGATACCGCTTACAATCGGTCCCGCTAAGCCGCCGATTACGGTATAGAATCCATAGATGCCCATCATTTTCCCTTGTTGTTCCTTGGAAAAATATTTTCCTACAAAGGCTACACCAGCCGGTATGACTGCAGCTCCAGAAAAGCCTTTTAAGAAGAGGCCGAGGACCAAAACCCAAAAGGTTGTGGCGAGGGCAATGAATAGAGAGCCAATAGCAAGAAGGACAGCTCCGATCAAAATGACAATTTTTTGTCCAAAGGAATCGGACAGCCATCCCATTAATGGCTGGAATCCTGTAAGACCTAAAGCAAAACCTAATTGCATATAAACGGAATATCCGGCACCTAACTGAAAATGCTCCAGCATCTTCGGATAGGCGGGAATATGTGTAGCCTCAGCAAAAACAACAAGTAGAATGCCCAGACATAAAATATGAAACGATTTTCTAATGACCTTTTCTTCCATTCCTTTTCCCCCTCGTTTGTCCTCTTTAGGACCATTTCGTATTCTTTTAAAAAAGGGACAACTCAAACGTTGTCCCCGTCATTATCCTTCCTCAATTACACAGGTTTTTTCTTGTGTGTTCTCTAAGATAGAATCCCTGCCAAAGCCGCTTTCCTTTACACCGCCAAACGGCAATTCAGGGCCGACCCGGCGATACGTATTCACCCATACATTTCCAGATTGCAGATTTTTTATCATTCGCTGGGCACAGGCCAAATTCGTTGTCCAAACACCGGCTCCAAGACCAAAGCTTGTATCATTCGCGATTTCCAATGCTTCCTCCTCAGTATCGAATGACATGACTGTCGCAACGGGGCCAAATATCTCCTCTTGGCAAATCCGAAGGGAATTCCGCTGAACCTGAATCAAGGTCGGCTCCACCCAATAACCGTTAGAAAATCTAGCATCCTTTACTGAAAGCGCCTCTTCACCAGAACGACCGCCGGTGAGGATGGTTCCCCCTTCATGTACACCTATTTCAATAAAATTCCGTACTTTGTTATATTGAACTTCATTCGCGATGGGACCCATGGTGGTAGATGGATCCAGTGGATCTCCAAGCCTTAGGTCCTCTTTCATTTTTTCTTTCATTAACGAAATCATTTCTTCAAAAATGGGCCGTTGAATGAGGATCCTTGAACCGCCTACACAAATTTGGCCGGCATTCCCAGTAAAAATCCCATTGGTGGTTACTCCTTCCACCGCTTTTTCAAGGTTTGCGTCCGCAAAAACAATGTTTGGGGACTTGCCGCCTAACTCAAACGTAAGCGGTTTTGGTGCCTGTGCTGTAGAACGGACGATTGCCTTTGCGGTGTTCCCAGATCCAGTTAATGTAACCCGGTTTACCTCCCTGTGGCTTACCAGAGCTTCTCCCACTTCCCTATCACCGGAGACGACATTTACAATTCCCGGAGGAAGAATGGTATTCAATAGTTCCCCGTATCGTAAGCTGGAAACAGAAGCAAATTCCGATGGTTTGATAATCACCGCATTACCTGCTGCAAGTGCATAAGCCGCTTTGATCGTAAAGGTAAAGAGCGGTGCGTTCCATGGCAGAATTCCGACAACCACCCCTAAAGGTTCACGCAATGTATATCCGAAGCTGGTGGGACTTAGTTGGATCGTTTCTCCCCTGCTTGCTACAGATGCAGCTCCTGCCGCATCATACCAAATACTTGTCAAAGTAGGGATTAACCCGTAACTCGTTTCACGGATTACCCAGCCACAATCGTTCGTCTCTAGCATGGCTAACTCTTCTCCATGCTGGGCAATAAGATCGCCTATTTGTCTTAAAAAAGCGGCCCGTTCCATTGCCGAATACCTGGCCCACTTAGGAAAGGCCTGTTTCGCTGCAGCAACTGCGTTTTCAGCATCCTCTGCCGTACTGCCAGGAACCCTTGCCCAGACCTCCCCATTTGCCGGATTGATACTATCTATTCTTCTTCCGGACGAGGCAGGTACGAGTTCTCCATTCAAAACATTATGAAACTCACGAATCGAACTAACCGTTTCCAATCGTTTCCCTCCTTATCGTACAGCTAGAAGCAGGGGCCTTTTCCTTTACCAGCCCAAACCCGCCGCTGCTTTTTCATAATAATCATGACTGCTTCCAAGGTAGTTTTCATAAAAACGGGCGCGTTTGACAAACAGGTGACAGTCCAATTCCTCTGTGAACCCAATCCCGCCATGAATTTGGACATTATGACCGGCAGCTCTGTTAAAAGCTTCAGCAGCGAACAGACGGGCAGAGTAAATAGCCTGCACCCGGTCATCTGCCCCTGTCTCTAGTGCCCAATTGGCATAGTAGGCAAGGGATCTAGCTGTCTCAAGATCTACTTTCATATCCGCAATCCGGTGTTTTATCGCCTGAAACCTGCCAATCGGCTGGCCAAACTGGACCCGAATTTTTGCATATTCCGCTGCCATTTCGACGATTTTATCCATCCCGCCAACCATGATGGAGGCAAGTGCCGCATTTACTGAGAGCAATCCTTCCTCTAGCACCTCCCAGCCCTGATGCAATGGACCTAATAACTGCCCTTTTTCAATTCTCACATCCTTCAAGGTTAGTTCCGCCAAATGCCTAGATTCATCGATATTCTTTTGGCTCCGCAACTGGGTTTGTTCGGATAAATCAAGGATGACGAGAGAAATTCCGGTTTCCCCCTCTTCCTCGCCAGTCCGAACAGGTACGATCAAGCTGCTGGCCAATCTTGCGTCTGGAACTAATGATTTCGTACCATTTAAAAGAATGTCTTCGCCTTCTATCGTGGCCGTCATATGAATATCCGAAGGTTTGTAGCTCCCTCCAGGCTCCAGCCAGGCAATAGAGAAGGTTTGCGTTCCTTCAGCAATCCCAGGAAGATATTTTTGTTTCTGTTCTTCTGTTCCAAACTTTTCAAGAATAGGCACCGCAAAGGCATTGGTTTCAACAAACAATCCAGGCAGGACATTGCGGCCCATTTCTTCGAGGACCGGAACAAGATCCAATGCCCCCAGTCCCATTCCCCCATACTCTTCTGGAACAGTAATAGCCGTACAGCCTAATTCGACTAAACCTGAAAAAATAGATTGATAGTGCTCTGTATCACCCTTTATAAAATCGCGGGCAATTTTCGTTTCACCCTTGTCGGCTAAATATTTCCGCACGTAATTTCCAAACATTACTTGCTCTTCACTTAATGAAAAGTCCATTCCTTGTCACCTCCACTTTTTTCTATCGTCCCATATCTTTTGGCAGCCCCAGAATTCGTTCTGCGATTGTATTCCGCTGAACCTCACTCGTTCCCCCGCCAATGGTCATTCCGAATGAATACAAATAGTTTTCCTGCCAATACGAATCACCATAAATGGCATCCTCTTGCCACAAAAGTCCTCGGTGTCCTTGAATGGAAATCGACTGGGCGAACAAATCCTTTGTCAATTCGCTGACAATCAATTTATCCATAGAGCCCTCTGCCCCGGGCTGGCCGTTTTTCAACGTTTTTGTTAAGTTGCGATAATAATTTAAGAGAGACCCGCGAGTCCGTGCATAAAGATCGACCATTGTTTTGCGGACAAATGGCTGTTTTAGTAAAGGACGCCCCTCTTCCTGTAGTTCTTTTGTTAACACAACTAAATCGGCAAATTGCTGCTCAAGAGTAAATACTTGCCCGCCAATCCCCGTCCGTTCGTGCATCAATAAGGCAATCATTACCCTCCAGCCCTCATCGACTTCCCCGACAATATCAGCATCATAGGCAATGGCATCCGTTAAATACACTTCATTAAAATCATGTTTGCCATCCATCTGAATAATCGGCCGTGTCTCCACGCCAGGCTGTTTCATATCTAAAAGAAAAACGGTGATTCCTTTATGCTTCTTCTCTCCTTTGCTTGTTCGAGCCAGCAGGAAACAGCGGTCAGCCAGATGCCCAAAACTCGTCCAGACCTTCTGGCCGTTAATCACCCATTTGTCTCCCTCTTTGATGGCCGTGGTCTGAATCGCTGTAAGATCAGAGCCTGCATTCGGTTCTGAGTAACCCTGACACCATACCTCTTCACCTGTTAAGATTTTGTGAATATATGCATCCTTTTGGGCTTCCGTTCCGATTTGCATAAGCGTTGGGGCGACCATATGAATCCCTACATAATTAACAAGCGGCGGAGCCTTTACCCGTACCATTTCCTGCTGATAGATAATCTCTTCCATTAATGTGGCGTTCCTGCCGCCATATTTTTCCGGCCAAGCAATTGCTGCCCAGCCGCCTTCATATAATTCCCTTTGCCAGTTTCTTAGGAAAGCAGAATACTCATTCAAATCCTCCGGCAGCTGTCGATTTCCTTCCAGCCACCCAGCCGGCAAATGGGCTTCGAGCCATGTTCGAAGTTCCTCGCGAAAGGCCTCTTCTTTTTTTGTAAAAGAAAAATCCATTTTCCTTCCTCCTTTGTAGTTACGATACAGGGATCCATTGTGGCAGAGACCGTTCTTCGGTGATTTTCTGCCAGGTCATCTTTACCGGCATGCCGATTTTGACATCCTCCGGGGCACAGTCTAATATATTGCCAATAATTCGTACGGTTGGAGTCTTTTCAAGCTCCACAATAGCAATCGTAAGCGGCAGGTCATCCTGAAACCCTGGAAGAAATGGACGGTATGAAGTGACATACGAGTAAACCGTTCCGTTTATCTCACTGCCAAGGTTTTGCCAGCTTATCTCAGTGCTGCCGCATTTGGCACAGGCCGGGCCAGGTGGATGTGAATAGCTCTGACAACTTTCACATTTTTGGATGACGAGTTCATGACGATCCGCCGCGTCCCAATATGGCTGATTATCCTGCGTTTTTAATGGTATTGGTTTTTGATATCCCATCGATTTCCCTCCTAGTTTCGTAGAATCATAGCTCCTGCAATATCCGGGCCCGCCCAGCCGGTACACAGCCCAATTTCACAATTTTCTACTTGACGGTTTGTCCCTTTATAGTCATGACGGATTTGACGGACAATTTCGAGTACATTATTCATCCCGTGCGTATACCCTTCTGACAACATTCCGCCGGCCGTATTGCTCGGCAGTTTTCCGCCCATCCGCAGGTTTCCTTGGGCAACGAAGTCCCCAACTTCACCACGCGGGGCAATCCCGTATGCCTCCAGCTGCCGTAACACAACCCAAGAATAACAATCATAAATAGATGCAACGTGCAGATCCGACGGCTTTACACCAGCTTTCTTATAGACATCAGCCGCAACATAGTCAGAGGCAACCTCCGATAAATCGCTCCAATAATGGGAATGTGACACACACTGTCTAGCGGCAATCCCCATAATATACACCGGCCTTGATTTACAATCCTTTGCCCGCTCAGCAGACGTCACAATTATGGCATTGGCTTCGTCAGACTCTAAGCAAAAATCATGTTTATTAAATGGGGTACTTAGTGCAGGTGTTTGTAAGTATTCCTCCATCGTTAATGGTTTCCCGTAAAAATAGGCCTTTGGATTTCGTTGAGCATGCTCATAAAAACTGACACACACATGTCCTAAATGTTCTTTCGTCAGCCCTGTTTCATGCATATGACGAGTGGCAAATAACCCAAACCATTGTCCAGGACCACCAGCACCATAGGGTATAATAAAGCTGCCGCCGTCAATAGCGGATTGAAGCATATTGACATCCCAGCCGCCGCCGCCCATTCTGACTCCAGAACGACCATTCATGGAACGGTAGATGAGAACGGTTTGAACCTGCCCTGTTTCAATGAGCCCAATGGCATCCGCAATCAGCATCTCTGTACTGCTTCCGCCGCCCATAATATCCTTCACATATTTAGGACGAACTCCCAAATAGGTGGCCAATTGATGAGAAGTACACGAGTCATTCTCACTGTAGCTCATAAATCCGTCGATATCCTTTGCTTCTAGCCCGGCATCTTGAATCGCGGCCCTTGCTGCATCCAATGCCAGGTGCAACGGCGTGGTCCCGGAATTCTTGGACCTCACGCTTTCTCCTACACCAACAATGGCGTAGCGATCTTTAATGGTAGCCATACAAACACTCCTTTTCCTTTTAACGCTCTATAAATGAGATCTGTTGATGGGTGGAACTCACTAACTGCTTTTACCAAATCATTATTTTAAAAAAGCCCTTTTCTAAAAAATTGCGGCTTTCTTGATTCGCTAATAGAACCTCCTATTTCGCTAATAAAATCCAAAATTTCGCTAATAGAACCTTTAAAATCGCTAATAGGATGCTGAAATTCGCTAATAGAACACAGAAATCCATTCATGCAGTGTGAATTTTTACTGAAATCAAGTCTTTTTGGGTTGAATGTTTACGAAAACGGCCTAAAAAATCGCAAACTAGCTTGACCAGATCCAACCACTTTCCCAGGTGCCTTTTCAGCCGTCAGTTCCAGACGAGCAAACTGGTTTCCCTCTTCCTCATAAAGATTTGTAATCTTGGCAGAACACGTAACTTGATCACCCGGTCTTGTTATAGCGCCAAATCTCATGCAAAAATTGGTTAGCTCCGCTGTTACACCAGCCAGTCGATTCACATACTCCCCTAAGAATCCCATCACGAGCATTCCGTGGGCAATCACCCCTGGCATCCCAATACTTTGAGCAAATTCATCGTCAGTGTGCAACGGGTTAAAATCACCGGACGCTCCTGCATATTTCACTAACTGTACCTTGGTAACAGCTGGTTTTACCAATGGCTCCAGTTCTTTTCCCTCATGCAAATCTTCATAATTAAGCATGGCCCTCGCTCCTTTCCTTTTGGAAAAATTTCTGTGAATGCTTTTTAAAAAAGGCTGTTTTCGTAAAGTTGTTAAAAATCACTTTAATATGGTTTGAAATCACACATATTAACTAATTAATATGATTTATCGGCGATTCTCGTAAGTTTATCGGCGATAACTTCGATTTTATCGGCGAATTCAACCACTTTATCGGCGAATTTTCAATTTTATCGGCGAAACAAAAATCACAACAAACTTTTAGAAAAGAGCCTTAAAAAATGAACATTACACTTGCAGTTGTTTTGCCCGATAAATAATATTCATCCTGCTGACAACAACCATCTCGCCGCTTTCATCCTTCATTTCTGTATCCAGTACTAAAAACTGCATCTTGCCGCTTTTTCCTTCCCGCTCATATAAATCTGTCACCTTCATTTGACAAACGAGGCGGTCGCCCAGTCTAATCGGACGAGTATACAGAAATTCCTGCTCGCCATGAAGCATTCGTTTCGGGTCTAAATCCAATGAAATCCCATTTCCTTCTGAACCAATGACGATCGGAAAAGTTGGCGGAGCAATAATCCCGCCAAAAGGGGATTTCGCTGCGTACTCCTCATCTGTATAGAGCGGATTCTCATCACCAATGGCCGCCGCAAATTGACGAATATGTCTTTTTTCGACCTCGAACGTGAATACCGGTCCCGTTAATCCGATGATACTTTGATCTAAATCCATCCTATTACCCTCCAACCTCTGTTTTTTCAAGGACTTCTGAACTGCTGACAATTAAGGCATCTGCTGCCTTTAGTCCGTTTTCATATACGATGATTGGATTAATATCCAGTTCTTCTATCAACCCTTCAGCATCCATCATCAGGTCTGAGACATGTAACAAAACATCGATAATCGCCTCTTGATCTGCTGGTGCCTGTCCGCGCACGCCTTTCAGAATGGCCCGGGCTTTTAATTCCTCGATCATCTCCATCGCATCCTGCCTTGTAAGCGGGGCTAACCGGAAAGAAATATCTTTAAACGTTTCCACAAGGATTCCTCCGAGGCCAAACATGATAACAGGACCAAAAACAGGATCATTTGAAACACCAACAATTACTTCTGTACCTTTCGGGAGCATTTCGTGAACCGTGACCCCATTAATCACCGCATCTGGTTTATACATTTTGGCCGACTGAAGAATATCTGCGTAAGCTTTTTTGACTTCTTCATCCGACTGGATATTAAGCCTGATGCCGTTCGCTTCCGTTTTATGCAAAATTTGATTGGAATCAATTTTAAGGACTACAGGATAACCGATTTCATTCGCCTGTATAATCGCTTCCTCTACTGTAACGGCGAGCGCTTTTCTTGCAGTGGGAATACCATATTGTGCTAATACTTGGCCTGCTTCAAACTCACTTAGGGTCTTCCCCGGCTTTAATAAATTTTGAATGATTTGTTTGGATTCTACCGAGCCGCCGCTTCTTCTTTGCTCCTCCTGATGGGAGGTCAATTTTTTTTTACGGTATTTTTCACTGTAGGCCACCAGCTTGGCTAGCGACCCAATCGGATTTAAATCACCCGTTATGACTGGAATCCCGTTTTTCTCCATCTCTGCTGCACCTTTCGGAATCGACATTCCCTGTAATGGGAAGGTTGCCACGAGAACAAACTTATCTGACTCCTTACATAGCTGAATAAATTCCTGCAGCAGCGGGTGATCGGATCCCCAATTCATTGGAAATTCTGTGAAAATAATATTATCAACCTCAGGATCCTCCAAAAGTGCCTTCATGGGTGCGATAAATAGTTCTGGATTCGTGACCGATGCCGCCGCCGTTAAATCAATTGGATTGGCTGTACTTGCAAATGGTGGAATGGATTCTTTAATCCTTGCTTTTGTCTTTTCGCTAAGCGGGATAATTTGGAGACCATTCGCTTCACAGCGATCGGCTTCATTGATGCCTCTGCCCCCGGAACTGGTAATAATGACTGTATTTCTTCCGGTTGGCAATTTACCGGATAAGAACAGCTTCGAGAATGAAATGATTTCTTCATAGTCATTTGCTCTAACAATGCCAGTCTGTTTAAAAAAGGCATCATAGAGCTGATCGGATCCAGCTAAAGAACCTGTATGTGACGCTGCTGCCCGGCTTCCGGCCGAACTGCGCCCTGTTTTCATGACAACAATCGGTTTATTTAAGCTCAGGGCTTCCTCAGCTAGGTTGCGCAGCCTGTCAGGGTCCTTGGCCCCCTCTAGATAACCGCTGATGACTTTTGTCTTCGGATCATGAATCATATATTCGACGAAATCCGCGAACTCTGTATCCACTTCATTTCCAACCGTGATAAAATAATTAAATGACAGTCCGTGCTGGGCGGCCGCCATATAGGTCAGAACGCCAAAGGCGCCGCTTTGAGATACATATCCTACGGAACGTTCGTCTTTTAATGGGTAGCTCATGACAGCTGGTGAAAAGGTACCGACTAAACCATTGAGTGTATTCACCAATCCAACACAGTTAGGTCCGATTAAGCGGATGCCATTCTTTTTGGCAATCTCGGCCATCATAGCTTGCTGTCGTGCCCCTTCCTCACCGGTTTCGGAATAACCCGAGGCAAAAATAATGGCCCCTTTTACATTCTTGTTGGCACAATCATGGAGACTGCTCTGTACTTGTTCCGCGCTAACGCAGAATATGGCCAAATCAATCGGTCCAGGAACATCGGCCAATGAAGGATAACAGGTCAACCCCGCAATATCTTCCGCCTTTGGATTAATGGGATAGATCTCTCCAGCAAATCCACCATCCAATAAAGCTTTTACTTGGATATACCCGAGCTTATTTGGATTTTGAGATGCTCCTAACACAGCGACAGAACGTGGGTACAATAATGCATCTAAACTAGATAAGGTAACGCTTTCATTTCTCATGTTTTACCTCCATTTCCAAATTGCGAGCTTATTTGTCATCATACAGGATGATTTTTAAATATTCCGAAAAAATTTCCGCTTATATTATTTAATTTATTAGGGAGTACAAAAAGAAAAAATGTACAGGAAAACCGTAACTCTCCAGCGAAAAATAAATTTCTAAATTTTTTTCTGTACACCATTAGCCCGACAATCCTTCACGATCTCCTCGACAATAGGAGAAGATAGACTTTTTCAGCAAAAAAAAGAACCTTATGCCATTTTGATGCAGGCATAAGGTTCCTTAGGTAATTAAAATCGTTCCAACCATGTTATTAATTTAAATTGAATTTTTTTCGAAGGGACTTTTATTCCTCTTTCGATATGACTTAAATAGGCCGGTGAAATCTCCACCTCTTCCGCCACTTGATTTAAGGACAATTGGAATCGTTCCCTTATCCCTCTTATTTGTATACCAAGGCGTTCATCCATTTTTTCCATTGGTTCTTTTGGCGAATGGATCCTCTTTTGCCCCGGGGTGCTTCTTTTTATGGATTGATATTGTTCTTTAATAAGTGCAGGCGGTTGAATAATGATTAAGGCATTCACCCAAATCCGGCCCCACCCCTTTTGGTCAGCTATCGATTCATCCCATTTCTCATATTGCCACGCAGCGATAAGTCCATCTTGCTGCAGGGTGTCAAGGGCAGTTTCTAATCTTTCACGCGTACGCGAAGGTATACGCTTATTAATTTGTACCCCTGCCGCCTCTAGTAAGGTACTTACCTTATTGGGCTGTAAAAAATCCCCTTTTCTCGCTTGAATTCGCCAGCGCCAGCTTAAGTATCTTGTCAGTCTTTTTTCCCACGTTCTACGATATGGATCATACTGCAATACCTTTAACGGAAGAAGGGCAACCTGCCTCCCGGTTTTGAAGAGGTACCGGGCAAAGACTTGATCCACTTTATAGCTTATTTTTTGCGGAGCATCGTCTTTCGTCATAAGCAGGTCTTTCCCGTTTTGATCAACAAAAAGAAAGGCACGTCCTTGTAGTTTCGTCTCTAGGGGCTTTCCTTTTTCATAGACAACCGTCTTATCCAAATCAATCCACAGCTTTTGAATGATTTTCAGTGCTTGTACGATTTGAGCCCGTTGTTTCTCCTCGTAACCGCCGCGGCGCCCATCCCCGCTTAATTTTGCCTTTAGGCCGCGAATCGCCAAGAGGTCATCCAGCTTAATTTCAACCACATCATCCGCATGTTTTGCTTTAAATAAAAAAATCGAACAAAGGGCGTCAAATATATCTGCTTCCAGATCAGATAATGCCTTCACTTCCTCCCATGTTTCTTTCATCATAGAGGTGGTTTGGCTGCAGGTGTCTACAAGGAGCGGCCTTAGTTCAAGAACCCCTTCGACATTGCCTTTCACAAGCGGAGCAGCTGGCCAAGGTTTTTCTTCCATTTGATAAAAGTTATTCTGATACAACGCTTCACGAACTGCTTGGTATGGGGCATTATTCATGACAAATAGATATTTGTTTAAGGCTAATGGAAAATGGAAATCAGTGGTGGAAGTGACTGGATCACCCGCTATTCCAAATATGGATTCGATTTGCTGCATAGAACCATCATTTAGATCTAAGCTGGTTATAATCTTGTCTAGCCAATCCAGGGTATACTTATTTACAATGCTTGCAAATTTCACAATAAATTGCTTATTATCTGCTAAATTCGAGGAAATATATTGATAGAACAGTTCATTTAATTCCTTTTTCTCCATAGCGGCTAGACGAGCGTTCCCCATGGACTCGATCATTTCTTCAAGCACCCATTCTGTCAAATGAATCCGGAACCATTTACAAAAATCATTCCACACATCCTCATCGACTAAAAAGGTGTCGCTTTTTATGATTTCTTCTATAGATTGTATGCACTGTTTTTTCTTTTCTTGGTCTTGAGAAATAGAGGTAAACGCAGTCGAAAAATTTTTATATTTCATAAAAAGGTAAGCGACAATGTTTTCGGCAATATGCCCGATTAACCGGTTTCTTGCCATCAAACGCAGGCTATTAAATATTTGTGCACTCTCTCGATAAACTCGCTCCCAAATAATAAAAGAGTTGGCACCATAAGTGTCCGTAAAAATGGGCAAATCCGAAAGCGAATGGATCTGGTTCAGCTTTAAGGATTTGACATTTTTTACTCTATCATCCTGTTCATAGATACAGAGAATAAGGAAGTCATCAATCTTTTCTGCTAATTGTTTTACAAATCGAAGCTCTTCTTTTCGAACCTTTTGATCATGGCCGACAACTTTTTGATCTAACATTATAACCTCCTCAGCTGATCGACATTATTTTCGAAAGAATAAGTCATGTTGAGTACAAAAACTAGTAGATATTATTGAGTGTATCACGATATTTTTTATTGTTCAATATTTTCGGAATATTAGAAAACGATTCACGTAATAAGAACACAGCCCAACAAATGGCGCAGCCCCCAAAAAAAAAGAAGTGCTTTTAAAAACACTTCTCCCTTGTATCAATCAATCATTTCAAAACACCCGTCATGTTCGCTACATTTCTTGCAGCGGCAGACCCTGCTGCTTTATTCTTGCTGCTAAATCTTCCTTGAATCGATCTCATTATATGATATGTCGTTGGCACAATGACCAAGGTTAACAAAGTAGAAGTCAGCAGCCCCGAAATAACCACAATGGCTAAGGACCTCGAGATCAATCCCCCATCACTGGAGAGGGCAAGTGGCAGCAGCGCTCCAATCGTTGCCAATGCTGTCATCAAGATCGGACGAAGACGTGTCTTCCCTGCCTCAAGCAAAGCTGCTTTGATCTCCATGCCCTTCTTCTCATTCTGCTTCACCCGTTCCATTAACACAATCGCATTTGTTACTACTATTCCAATTAACATCAAGAACCCTACCAGTGCAGGCATCCCCAGCGCTTGATCAGTTAAATATAATCCCAGTAATCCGCCAGAGAACAAGAATGGCAGCGAGGTTAAAATGGCAACCGGCATTACCATATTTCCAAATGCCACCAGCATGACGATAAACACAAGCACTACGGCAACTGCCATCGAAATCATCATATTGGTGAAACCTTCATTCATCGCCTGTGCCTGGCCCTCTGAATGATAGGTGACCCCATCTGGCAAATCTAACGTCTTAAGCCGCTTATCTACTTCTGCTTGGACGCCTGAAGTATTATCTGTCGTAATCCGGCCCGTAACCTGGACATATTGCTCCTGATTTAACCGGTACAATGCCGAAGGACTAGGCTGCTTCGAAAGGGTGGCTACATCGGAAAGAACCACTTGCTGTCCCATCGGATTGGTCATCTTTTGGCTCAGTATATCTTTAATAGAGTCGCCAGAACCACTGTTCAATACTAAATTAACACTGGTCGTCTTCCCTTCCACTTGCATATCTCCCACATGATTACCGGCAATTAACTCCCTTACGAAGCTAGCTACCATGATTGGGCTTACCCCTTTATCAGCTGCTTTTTGATCATCAATCGACAGCTGCAGCTGTTCCTTCACTCCAGAAAGGTTTGATTCTACGTTTTCCAATCCATCTATATCTTTGATTTTTTCCACAATCAGCTTCCCGGCGGTCTCTAAATTTTCAGCATTGCTCCCCTCAACAATCAGAGCTAGACCGCTTGTTCCGACAATCCCGACAGGAGAAAGGGCGACCTGCATCCCATCGTCTAATTTTTCAACCTGAGACCTGACACTCTTTTCAAATTCAATCGTTTGTTCCTTCGTTACATCATCCTTTAAGTCGATGGAAAAACGTATGATGTCCCCATTCACAATCGTTTGCGTATTTTTTATCTGTTTTTCTTCAGCTAAAATCTGTTCTACCTTCAGGGCCAGTTTATTCGCCTTTGTAAGCGACGTGCCCTCAGGTAATTCCCCTGTTAACCGGTAGGAAACGGCTTTTTCTTGCGGTAAAAAGTTCTTTGGTATCATCGGAACCAAGGCAAGCGACCCGGCAAACATCACCGCAGCGAGTACCATCGTCAAGGCACGACGCGTTAATACCCAAGACAAAATATTCTTATAGGCTTTTTGAACCCAAGTTTCCTTTACCTCTTTATGCTTGATCCGCAGTAAAAACATCTTTGCTAACAATGGCACGACTGTCAAAGAGACAATCAATGAAAAGGCGAGCGCCACAATCACCGTGATGCCAAATGGGGCAAAGAATCGGCCAATAATCCCTGGAACAAAGGAAAGTGGTCCGAACACGGCAATCGTTGTCAGTGTGGAAGAGGTAATCGCTCCACCCACTTCTTTAGCGGCCGTAAGTACCATCCGCTCATCTCGTTTTGGACTTGTCAGGGTCCGGCGGTAGACATTTTCAATCACCACGATTGAGTCATCAATCACCCGCCCGACGGCGACGGCAATTCCAGCCAGGGTCATCATGTTTAAGCTGTAGTCCAAATATTTCATCGTCACCATTGAGGCCAAAATCGATAATGGAATCGAAAGCACCGCAACAATCGTTGCCCTTACATTTCGCAAAAACAAGAACGTCACAATAACCGCAAACAATGTCCCCAGCAATACCTCACGAAGCATCCCATCGACCGAGGTTTTTACTTCTTTGGATGTATCAAATAATTTGGTTAAGGTGTAACCAGCTGGAAGCTCTAATTTGTCCAGTTCTTCCTTCGCCTGGCTCACCACTTCCACAGTATTGGAGCCTGGCTGTGCCTTCATTTCCACCAAGACAGCCGGCTTCTCATTCAATCGGGTGTAAACCTGTTCCTTTTTATTGCTATACGAAACGTCGGCAATCTCCGACAGCTTCACATTTATGACACCAGCAGGTCCTTGCGTTAAAATTTGAATATTCTCAACATCTTGGACAGACCCCAGCTTGAAATCTGCCTGGACGTTCAAGGTTTTATCATCCACATTGACCTGCCCGGCAGGAAACGAAAATTGATGCGCTAAGAATGTTTGTTTGACTGTCTCATAAGAAATGCCAAACTTCTTCATCTTTTTCGGATCCAGTTTGACCGCCACTTCTTTTTCCGTCTCGCCATTAATATCAATCGCCCCTGCACCGTCAATTCTGGCTAAGGCCGGCTTTATGTGTTCATTGATATATTGTGTCAGGTCGGATTGACTCGCGGTTTCGGATGAAAGTGCAAATTGAAAGACCGGCATCGCAGAAGGACCGTCCTTTAGAATTTGTGGTTTCTCGGCCCCTTCCGGCAGCTTGATGGAAGCGACTGCTGTCGTCACATCCTTTTCGGCTTCATCCATATCCTTGCTCATGTCAAACTCAAGAATTCCTACTACTACATTGCTGTGTGCTTCAATATAGAGATTATCCAGTTTCTTGATTCCCGACAGCGTCGTTTCCAATGGTTTCCCTATATCCTCTAATCCTTGTTCCGGTGTAGCTCCAACATATGGAACCTGAACGATTATATAAGGGATATCGACATTCGGCATCGACTCCATCTTCATCGTTTTGACGGAATAAATACCGCCCGCGATCACCATAAGCATGGCGATAAAAATTACCCCTGCGTTCTTTAAAGAAAATTTGATCCATGATTGCATAACTTTTCTCCCTCCGGTAAACCGTTTAATTTTTCCCCTTTTTAACTGGATTTCCATTTTTTATTATAGGGTTTCCGCCTAGTCTTCAGCCTCGGGCGGCTGGTGTAAAATTTCCTAGGACCTGAGGCGTAGAAAAGTTTTCCAACAAGCTTTGTGTAATGCCTAAGCCTCACTTCCAATAGTGAAAATAGGCATAAAAAATGTAAAAAAGCCAAAATACGCAAGCAGTTCATAAAAACTTGCATATTTTAGCTTCTTTATTTTATTGCTTAATGTATTTGTTATGGAACATGATCACTTTATCGTTCACGCTAATCAAAGTTCAATCATTATGCATTCACATTCAAAATGCTCTTTGAATAAACCATACTAGCCCAAAAGCGAATATCGCAGCTGATGTACTAGGGATGACCCATTTGATTGGTTTATATTTTAATTTTCTTATCCACAAAATGATGGGAAAAGCCAAGGTTACGATCAATAGCTGACCCATTTCGATTCCGATATTAAAGGATAGCAGAGACATCGCCATATGATTGGTATCTAATCGCATTTCCGATAGGATTCCTGCAAAACCGAATCCATGAATAAGTCCAAAACCAAAGGCAAGCCAAGGCTGGTGTTTCGAGTCCTTATTAAATATATTTATAAGGGCAACGTAAATGATGCTTAAGGCGATTGCTGACTCTACAAACCTGCTTGGCAGCTGGACAATATCGAAAGTTGCCAGAGCCAATGTGATACTATGGGCAATCGTAAAGGCTGTCACTAAAGAAAGAATGTGACGAATCGTCCTGGCGCCAAAAAGCAAACTAATGACAAACAAGATATGATCATAGCCCGTAAAAATATGCTCTAATCCTAAAAATACAAACTGCTTTACGTTTTGCAGGAAACTTATTTCTCCAATTTCTACTTCCCTTGATTCGAAGGTTAATATCTTTTCTTGTTGTTTCCCGTTCAATTTAACTGTTGCATAATTCGCATGACTTGGGTCAGAATCATCCATAAACATATTATACTCAACCACTAATTTTTCAGGTTTATGTTCTATATTATACGCTAGGTTAATCACCGCAAATGGTCTTTCCTTGATCATCTCTATATCGTTTTTTTTGATTATGCCTTCAATAAGCTGGCTGTCCGCATAAAGTTTTATATGGGAGTTGATATATTCTTGTATAACTTTGTTATTTATTAACTGTTTTTGATCCGTTTCCTTATTAAGGGCATGGCCCAATTCCTCTAAATCTAGCTTTAATTCATAATCTAATGTTTTCTCATTGACCTCAATGTTAGAAAAACCTTCACTGTTATTAGTATGAGCAGAGGCTGGGGATGAAAGGATAGAACCAAATGGAAGTAAGATAAGCAGGATACAGCACCATAATTTTTTCATTAAAATCCACGTCCATTTCTTTTGTTTACTTTCAAGGATGTGTCGACAAAAGATAACGGAAAGACGAGGAGTGTTTCATGCCCCTCGTCAAGCCTTCCGCTTTCCCTTATTTATTTATCTGATTTCATGAAAATTGGGTTTGAATAGAACCAAAGATCATTCCATGGGTTCTCCCCTTTAGGATCTTGAGCTGGCTCTAATTGGTCTGTGTTCGTACCACGTAAACGAATGTAGCTGTCTTTATCCACATCTTTTAACGTATACGTAATTGTGATGTATTCACCATCTTGTTTCCAGTCGTTTTCCGTAAAACGCTTCACAACTTTTGTTGTAGGATTTGAAGCAGAAGAGCGGTCTTCCACTTTTCCATTCACTTCTCCCATGATTAAGTCAACACGTTTTACATTTGGCTTATCTCCATGGGCGTTCGCAGCGTTTGGATCCTTGATTCGAATTGTTACCGTGACATCAGATTTCTTACCTGGTAGTGTTAGTGTTTCACCGATGGTTGCAGTATTTCCTTTTGCCTCGGCATGTAATGGTGATTTGCCTCCTGCTTGCAGTTTCACATCAAGTTCTGAGATAAGGTCACCCGTGGTAACAAACACCTTACCTTTACGCAGGTTTTCCATTACATCCTTATAATTTTTCTCTGCTTTTACATAGGTTTTAGAATATTCACCAGGCCAGAAGTCACTTCCACCATCACGCCAGTTAACATGAGAATCAGAGGTTGCCGTAATCCACCAGTGTCTTCCTTCACCTAACATCGAATCCCATAAACCACCAACGATAGCCGTCATTTGGTCATACCCGCCCATTGTTGGAGCGTTTGCGTTTCCATACGAGCCACGAGATCCTTTAGGATTAAGAGAGCCATCTCGGTTAATAGCAGCCGCCTGGTGTCCTGGAGCACCTTCCATACCAATAGAAATGTCAGGTGCGGTATCGTTCCAATTACGGAACTCTTGCGGAGTATCTTGTCCCCATTTACCAATACCAGTAGCTGAGCGGGATGGATGATGTGCGATAGAAATTGGAAGCTCGTCCATTTGTTTCATATAGTTAAGAGCTTCAATCATAGTTGCTTCTGTATCCCTGCTTCCATCGTTTGGAAATGGATCACGTTTATTGAATTTACTTTCAATATCATAAAGCACTTGTGATTCATTTTCACCTTTTGGAATCATGAGGGTGCTGTGGTCAGCTGCCGGTGTGTCAAACTCCATTCCGTAGAATTGAAGAACTTCAGGAACAGCTGCACGGGATTTTAATAACTCAGGATATGCTTGTTCTAAGTTCACCTTTGAATGGTTAGGACCTCCATGATCTGTTGTCATCATCCAATCAAGTCCATATTTTTTACCATTTTCGGCATTTTTGGAGATTGGATAGATCGCGTCTCCACCCCTAATTGGAGCTGGAGGATTGGTCGAATTGTCCCAGCCAACGCTCCATTCACTATGTACGTGATGATCACCTGCAAGCCAAGATGCACCATTCTTTTTCACTTCTTCTTTTGATAATAATTGTGCATCTGCCTTTTGATTCCCTCCCTCATTAAATAATGTTTGGGTGGTAAGAGCAGTTGTTGCAAGAACAGTCGTTGCGATGAAAGGTATTGCCTTCTTAAAACGAGTTTTCATTTTTCCTTCTCCCCCTAATAAACTTGTTCTAACAGTTAAAATACTAATCTAGTTTTATTAGGGCATTATGGATATACCGTTAATTTTATGTAAATTAAAAATATTATTTAAATAACCTTTCTGTTATTTGTAATTTTTAGATTATTCCATTTATTCCGATCATTCTAACTGTACGTTCATAAGTATATTGCGTATAATGGTTTTTAGTAGTTACTTATTTTAACCTCATATAGTGTCAAATAGTAACCGTAATAACCAATAAAGGAGGAGAATAAAAATGGGGCATGTTTGTCATAGGAATTTTAGCTGCGAGAAAGAATTAACATTAGCGGTAATAGGCGGAAAATGGAAAATGCTTATTCTTTGGTATTTAGGAAAAGAAGGAACAAAACGTTTTAACGAGTTGAAGGCACTTATGCCAAATATTACCCAGAGAATGCTTGTGAATCAGCTTCGCGAGCTTGAATCAGATTTTATCATTCACCGTGAAGTATATCCAGTTATACCTCCAAAAGTGGAGTATTCGTTGACAGATCGAGGAAAAACGTTAATGCCTATTCTTGAAGCAATGTATGAATGGGGCATAGAGTATAAAGACTTTATTAAAACTAACTATATAATGTTAGAAGAAGCTGAAGTATCAACCAACTGAAGGATTCCCTCAAACCATAGGCAGAATGTATCTGTGTATGGTTTTTTAATATTATTAAAATAAAAACCTTTTTTAGCACTATATGTTTTCGGAATCACTATATGAATTTAATGGTCCAACTTCAAATAGGTCAACTTTACTATAGATAATCGAAAAGGCGCAATCATTCTTTTAAGAATATGCGGCCTTTTCTATATATGTGTGCAAGCCCTGCCATCTACGCAATATTTCACTATTTTGATAAATACTTAATAGTACCGTAAAAATTCATTTAATACACATCACGCTGGTAACGCCCATTCTTTTGCATATCATTTAGATATGCTTCAGCTTCTTGACGGGTCATTCCACCTTCTTTTTCAAGAACGTCAATAATAGCGTTGTGGACATCTTTTGCCATTCTTTGTTTATCTCCACAAATATAGAAGTATGCTCCATTTTCTAACCATTCAAATAACTCTTTACTATATTCAAGCATTTTATGCTGTACATATACTTTTTGAGCCGAATCACGGGAGAACGCTGTCTCTAACCTTGTTATCACTCCATTTTGATGATATTGCTCTAACTCGTTTTGATAAAGAAAATCCGACGCTGCATACTGATCACCAAAAAATAGCCATGATCTGCCTGTTGCTTTCGTTGCGGCACGTTCCTGGATAAAAGAACGAAATGGCGCAATACCTGTTCCTGGACCAACCATAATAATATCTTGATCCACAAACTTTGGTAAATGGAAGTGTTTATTTGATTGAATAAATATTGGAAGTGTATCTCCTTCTTGAATCCGTTCAGCAAGTAAAACTGAGCAAACACCTTTCCGGTCCCGTCCGTGGGCGTGGTATCTAACTGCACCGACCGTTAGATGCACTTCGTCAGGATTAGCTGATAGGCTACTTGCTATCGAGTAAAGACGTGGTGTCATTTTTCTTAATATAGACACGATATCTTGAGCAGTTGCTCTCCATGGACCGAAATCATGTAACAGATCAATTAAATAACGACCATAACAATATTCTTTCAATTTGGCTGTATTTTCAACTAACAAGAGTTTATGTAACTCTGTGTTTTCTGTAAATTCTGCTGCATTCAGTAATATTTTTTTTGTCAATACCGTAATTTCAAAGTGTGTTGTTAGCGCTTCCTTTAAAGGGAGTGTATCACCTTTCTTATTTAATGTAACAGCCATTTCTGCATCCCATTTCATTTCTTCAAGAAGTGAAGCAACTAATTCCGGATCATTTTTAGGTAGAATCCCAAGAGCATCACCTGGGGTATAGGAAAGGTCAGAACCTTTTAACGATAAGGCGACATGCCTTGTTTCCTTACTTGATCCATCTCTATTTAAATTTACATTCTGGAGAACTCTCGCTTGAAATGGATTTGTTCTTGAAAATGTTGTGGTCACTTTATTGCTTACTATTGAATTTTTAGGGTTTATTGTGGTGTTTTGCATAAACTTCACCTCTACTTTTTGAAATTTTAGTATTATCTGAATACCATAAATTATAACAAGTAATCCTCTCTATTTTAAGTACGCACTTTAATATCAGATAGTATTTAAAAGTATACTACCTAATCTAAATGTGGAAATTTATAAATTAAATAGACAAAAAATGGAAACTTATTTGAAGTTTCCATTTTTTAGGCAATATTTTCCAAGTTTTTATCTACTGTTCGGACCGTAAAACATCTGTTAATTTCATACATTCTTTTCTTAGGGAAGTTATTATTTGTGAATCGCTGGATAAATCCAGTACACCTTTTATTCCCACAATTGTAATGGTTGCCACTATTCTATTATCACTGCCAAACACGGGGCAGCTAACTGCAACCAAACCGGGAACTAGGATATCGTCCGCTACTGAATATCCCATTTCTCTGATGGAGGAAAGTTCCATTTGAAATTCATCTGGGTCCATATGATGTTCCAGGAGGTCTTTATGTAAATAATGCTGTACCTCCTTCTCAGGTAAAAATGCAGCGAACAATCTTCCAGTAGTCGTTAGAACAATACTGGTTTTATAGCCTACTTTTATCCCAATTGTCATCTGGCGCCTGCTCTCTTCAATGTCAATTGGATAGGGGGCATCTCCTGCCCAAACCGACAAGAACACAGTTTCATTAACCAAATCCCTTAATTTAATTAATGATGGCTTTGCCAAGTCTTTGATATCTTGTCCTATATTTGCGTTATTTCCGATTGCGACCAGCGCTGGACCAATGGAATATTGAAGAGAAGAATCCCTCTGAAGGAAGCCAGTTCGACAAAAACTAGTGAGGTATCTGTGCAATTTGCTTTTAGAAATTCCGCACATATCCGAAATTTCAGTTATTGAAAGAGACTTGTCCATCTCACCAATTTTTATTAAAATATTTATTCCTAATTCCAAGGACTGGATACCTTGCCCTCTCATTTCTGTATCCATTTTCGTATCTCCTTTAAGCAATATATATTCTTCATAGCTACAATTCTAGCTGACTTTTATATAAGGGCTTCCCTGCACCAGTATCTTAATGCTTTCTGTATCGGTACCAACATTTCCTAGCCCCTCTTAGTTCCTAGTCACCCTACTCAGAATAGAGGCTCTTGCTTTTATCGATAAGATCTTAGATTTGGTTTTGCAAGGGAGGATAATAATGTCTTGATTTATTAATTTTATCATATTCTGGGTTAATGGTTCAAACAGCTTTTAGATCCAGCACTCTACTGGTTGGCTAGTCTGATTAAAAGCAGATTGATTTCTTATTTTAATTAATTCCGCCAATACACTTATACTGATCTCCTCCGGTCCCTCTGCGCCGATACTTAATCCGATTGGAGAATGAATGAAAGACAATGATGTTTTATCGTTGACCAGCCGTTTGGTTCTTCTCTTAGGTCCTAATACTCCAAGATATTTCGGAGGGGCCTGCAGGAGATATTCCAGGATTATTTGATCCCGATTAAAATTATGGGTCATGATAAGAACATAACTGTTATAAGGAATCTCGAATCGATTAAAAAAAGATTCCGGATGCTCGTTGATTAAACAATCCGCTTTCGGAAAAAAATCCTCGCTGCACCGGCTGCTCCTCGGATCAATGACTGTAACCGAAAAATCCAGTTTTGAGGCAAGTTCAACCAAAGGCTCAGCATCGGGACCAGCACCAAAAATAAATAATTTGTCCTGTGGCAGATATAATTCGAATAAATAATCACCTTTAAGCTCTTCTATATACATTAACTTTACTTTCGGCCTACTGATGGAAAATTGGTGGATATATGGAATCAAAGTATACTCCACGTCTTGACCCAGAGACCCTCCTATCATTCTCCCATCAGTAGATGAAAGGATGAATGCCCCTTGCCTGTCTCCTTCTTTCATGCATTTTACCGTCACAAGGGTTTGGCCTTGCTCTAATTGTTCATAAATATGAGGCCATAACAAGGTGCTTTGATTTATTTGATTCCATTCCCATCCTATTGGCTCAATATATATTTCTATATTGCCATCACAGCCCGCACCCTGTCCCCAGGAAAGATCATCATCTTCGGACCTCAAATCATACTTCACAATTTTTGGCTGATATGATTCCAGTACATGCATGGATTGATGGATTAAATCCTCTTCCAAACAGCCCGCGCTAATGGTACCGTAATAACTTCCATCTCTTCCAATCAGCATTTTCGCCCCTTCTCGCCTGTAAGCAGAGCCATCTACACGGATAATTGTGGCCATAGCAAACATTTTTTCTTTATCCTTTTCTAATCTATCTAATAGCCTGGAGAAATCATTCATGATCGCAGCTCCTTTTTTCAGTTATATTATTTACTCCTTGTGATTACATGTTTACATATGTTAAATACATGATATAATTTATTTACCAAATTATCAATATTCAGAATAATCTATTTTAACAAAAAGGGGATGTTTTTTATTAACATACTGTATTTGGAGACATTTCTAACTGTTTGTGAGAATGGAAATTTTACAGAAGCCGCAAAGAACCTTTTTGTACCCCAGCCAACCATCTCAAACAGAATTCGCTACTTAGAAGAAGAACTTGGCCAGGAATTGTTTGTCAGAGGAAAAACAGGAAAACGGAGTGTGGAATTAACTAGAGCAGGAAAACTCTTTCAGCCTTATGCCAAACAAGTCATTGAAATAATAAAGTCTGCAAAAAATGAAATAAATCAAAATGAAAATGAAAATTTAATGACCGTAGGGAGCTCCCTCGCACTAACCCATCCATTTATTTACGAAAAAATCAACCTGTTGAATGACGTTCATAAAACGAATATCAACCTTCTAATAATGGACCAGTCACTGATTGCTAACTCGCTGATGGATGGAATTCTTGATCTAGCATTTGTAACCGAGCCTATCAACAATAAGAATTTAGTATCCTATCCAGTTTTAAACGAAAAATATGGTTTGATTGTGTCAAACAAACATCCATTGGCTAGAAAAAATTGTCTAAAAGAAGTAGAAAGTTTAGAAAACCAATACTTAATTTTCTACAAACCATTTATAAAAAATCAAACAGTATTCAATAATGTTTCATGCAAGAGAAGGATTATCACCAATCAAATTGAGTTAGTAAACGACCTTATTCACAACCATAATGGGGTATCTTTTCTCCCTTCACATGCTTTCAATAATGAAATTAAAAAAGGTAATTTAGTTCATATTCCTATTCATGAAAACTTGCTGGTTAGCGAAATTCAATATTTTTTGGCATTCAGAAAAAATGAGTTGTTCTATGAAGATATTTTTATACCTGAATTGGCAGCTGAAAAATTGTCATAATCATCCACAGTTGATTGGGGAGATGTTTCACTCGAGAAACTCTCTCCTCGCAACCAAAAATATCCCCATATATACACTTGCGGAAATTTGTATCCTTACCCGGAAATGACTCTAGCGTCCGGGCAAAGAATGGAGAGAAGATGATTATGAATATACAGCTTTAAAGAAAAAAAGAAAGCCTAATCTCTTGCAATGGCAAAAGAGAAATAGGCTTTGTGATAAAGGACTTCCTTGGATTACATACTGAAAATCACTTAATCTCTACTGCAGTTAACTGTGACAGCTCTTTTATAGCCTCATTGGACGAAACTACCCTGCCAAATGCTTCAGCAAAGAGGTTTAATTCCATCCTATGCCATTCTTCTGCAGTCCCTCCTGCATGATCGAAAGAACTAACAGCATCTGAGATGACCGCGACATTATAATGACGGTGATAAGCCGCTCTAACTGTACTATCAACACACCAATTAAGGACCGTGCCTGTCATAATTAGATCCGATACCCCAAGCGATTTGAGTACCTGGTCAAGTTCCGTTCCAGCAAAACAATCATAACCATACTTTTTGATGACTCGTTCATTGGGAAGAGGATGTAGTTCTGAAAAAATCTTCGTTTCGTGTTTCCCATCCCAAAAATTACATTCCGGTTCTTCCAGTCTCAAACCGCGCTGTTTGGCCATTTTCCAATAAAAATCATAGTGGAAATCAGGCCCTACACAAAAGGCGCTATAGATAACAGGTATTTCCTGATTTCGACAAAAGGTGATTAGTTCTCTTATGACTGGAACTTGTTTGCGTGCCATTGGTACCTCCAGAGGTGAACCCTCTTCGATAAATCCATTTTGCATATCGATAACGAGTAAAGCAGATTTAGTTGGATCCAGATTAAATACTGGTGTCCATTCCGAATATGATTTGGCCATTTAGATCCCTCCGACTTTAAAGCTTTTATTCTATTAAACACTTGATAACATTTACAAGAATCTAGGCGTTTTTTGGACTAACAACTTCCATCGTTTCGACAGACGGGGCCACACGCGTTTCTCTGCCAAGAATCCATACGTTCAATGACGCGAGGATGAATGCTGCGAAAAATACCGAGAAAATGATGGTAAACGAAAGATTGGCTGTAATCATGGCACCGATGGCAATCGGGCCGAAAATAGATCCTATACGTCCCGCAGCTTCCGTCATACCTACTCCTATACCACGCACTTTTGAGTCATAGTGGTCTGTTACATATGCATAGATTGTACCCATTACCCCAGGGATAAAAAAGGATATAGCCACACCTGCCGCGATAAGTTGTGGGACCGATTCGGCCATACCGAAGAACAGTGCACTTAACGCGGAAAACAGCATGAATCCAATAAGGGTATATTTACGTCCGGCTTTTTCAACCAGATATGCCGCACTGAAAAAGCCAGGCAATTGAACAAGCGTTACGAGCAAAACGTATCCAAAACTTTCAACCACACTAAAGCCTTTCATAACCATAAAAGATGGCAGCCATAAAAACAGGCCGTAATACGTAAACATGATAAGTAGAAAGAGAATCCAAAGCATCGTGGTGTCACGCGCATATTTTGGCGAAAATATCGTTTTCAAATTGGACCAGACGGAAGATTGCTGTTTATTCAATTTTTTAAACTCAGGTGGATCAGGAAGTCCCCGACGCATATAGAGTACAAAAAAGCCCGGCAGTGCACCAATGATAAGCGCTAAACGCCAGCCCCATTCCGGGACAATAAAATACCCAATGATACAAGATAGGATCCATCCTAATGGCCAGAAAGCTTCCAAAAGGACGACCATACGACCGCTTTTATGGGCAGGATAGTGCTCTGATATATAGGTTGCTGCAAGCGGTGCTTCTCCACCTAAACCTACACCGATAAAGAAACGCAGAACCAAAAACATAGCCAGCGATGAAGTAAAGGCCGAAAGTCCACTTGCGACGGTAAACAGGAGTACTGTTAAAATTAATATCTTGTTCCTTCCAAACCGGTCTGCAAGTACACCAGCTACAATCGCACCGACAAGCATCCCGAATGAATTGACGCTTCCTATCCATCCAGCTTCAAGAGACGTCAAGTTCCATTCTTTAATTAACATCGTTACGATAAAGCTGATAATTCCAACATCCATTGCACAAAACATAAAGGCAAACCCTGAAGCAATAAATATTTTCCGAGTAGATATCGGTTTTTCACTTCCAATATTCATAATATTCCTCCTTCTTCATCTTGTAAATTATTATAAAAATATGTCTCTTTTCCGTTTGTAAAAGTCTATCCGGTTCGTTACTAATAGGTCATATTCATTACATTTGGGCATTCTATTATTTCATCAATCATACCTCCATCTGCGATAAATATAACTAAACTCCTAAAAGGCGCCCCCTTTTTAAAAACATTTGAATTATTCAGTTAATTATAGTGTAAAAGGTATTAAATATAATGTTAAATACTTATTATTTATTAACGGATAAAAAAATTGAATGTTTGATAATCTACTAAAGTGAAAGAGCATGATTACAGCTAGACAAAGGAAGAATTAAATTATTTTTTATTATTTTTTCATGTAATCTAAACTATCCATATTTCTTGATAAAAAAACAATGAAAGCTTCTCATAATAAATGGAAGTTCCATTGCTTTTTGGTTAAGACCGGCACTTTAGATATGCTCATGATCAAGTATTCTATCATTTTGCCTTATATGACCAATCTAATTGAATCCCAGATGTGTTCCTGAGTCCTTAATCGGGCTAAGTAAGGGTCTCTATCTTTTATGGCCTCTAATATCAATCTATGTTGTTTTAATGTTTCCATAGCCCGGTCCCTGTTACTCCTCCATGACATGACTCTTATTAAATCAATTTTTGCCCTCAGATGCGATAATGTATTCTTCAAAGCTAAATTCCCGCTGACTTCTATAATCAGGTCATGGAATTGGTTATTAAACAACAACAATTCCGAATCTTGGATTATACCGTTTTCCTCTATTTTTCTTTGTGTTAAAAGGAGGAGTTCTTCTAATTGCATAAATTGGGCTTCAGTCCCCCGCCTTGCCGCTAGCTGTGCGGCCAAGCCTTCGAGTTCAGCCCTTAGTTCATAGATATCTTCTATTTCTTTTGTTGTGAAGTTCTTGATGCGCACTCCGTGATGAGGGACAGATTCCAAAACACTTTCCTGTACGAGCATTTTTAATGCTTCCCGAATTGGTGTGCTGCTTACTCCAAGGATTTCCTTAAGCTTCCTTTCTCTTATCCACTCTCCTGGCTGAAATGCTCCCGTTTCTATAAGGTTGTATATATGTCTGTAAACCATCATTGAAGTTGTTTCCTTATGGAGTTTTATGGTTACGTCCATTTTTCTCCTCCTTCCCCGAAAATATTTAATCAAAATCCATTGGTTGCCATATAAAAATAACAGTCGGAGAGTTAATCACAAACTAATAAGGTCGTAACACTCTCCGCTTTATAAAATTATACCTTTGCTTTTAAGCTATCCAGTTCCTTTATTACTTCTTCAACGGCTGTGACATCAGCATACTTTTGCTGCATATCAAATAGATTGATAGCGTGAGACGCGATTCCTCGGTCAAACGAACACTCTTCCGGAACAATCACTCGATAATTATTTGAGAAAGCATCAATAACAGTTGCCCGTACACAACCGCTTGTCGTACAGCCCGTAACAATTAATGTGTCCACATGATGTGCTGTCAGATAAGAAATCAAAGGTGTACCATGAAAAGCACTAGGCTTTTTCTTGGAGATAACCACTTCCCCATTTTGCGGTTCGAGCTCTGCAACCACTTTCGTTCCCTTTTCACCTTCTAATAGGTTAGAATGGTCAAATATGTTTCCTTTAATCGCTACACGGTCATTAGAGGAGGTTTTGCTTCCTTCAATAACCGTATAAAAAACAGGAAGGTTTGCTTCTCTTGCAGCATCCAGCAAATTTTTAATATGACCAATCGCTGTCCAACTGGTTTCTCCACAGCTTGTCGGATATTTCCGAATGGACTCATGAATATCCTCCGGGGAGTCCCCTGTAAAGCCATATTGTACATCAACAATAACAAGCGCGGGTTTCTTGCCGATACCCATTTTGCTTCCTAGCCCTGCACCTTGATAGACTTTCTTATCACGTTCATCCAAATATGGATCCCAAATTCTCATGAAAAATCGCCCCTTTTTTATCCGTAAGTAATCACACGATCATGGTCCACAGTTAGCTGCACAAGTACATTTGGTTCAGCAAGCTCAACCTTTTTACCGCTGAGCTCTTGTTCATTTACGCCGCGGGCACCGCAGGAAATTCTTGATAGATAAATGTCTCCGCCACCTGCAACAATCTCATCGAAAGATTCTTTTAATGGTGTAACTCCATCGCCAATCCCAATCGTACTTTCTAAATGTTCATTTTTAATTAACTGTACTGCACTTCCTGCAAGAAACATGGATACTTTATGACCTTCCCTAATAGCGGTTTTGGCAATTAAGAAGGCACGATCTGCCTGAGTTGGCGCTTCAGGTCCATGTGTCAAATGAATAAGGATTTTTGCCATTTGTTCTTCCCCCTGATTTTCGTAAAATATTGATTAGGTCTTTAGGCTTTCGCTTTTCACTATTTTTCCATTATTTGCCAGCGTGTGCAGAATTGAATTCTTCGGATAGAAGATATCCCGCATTTGGCACAACCGGCTTTAAGGTAAGCTCTTTTAATAATTTATAAACAGTTGAAACAGCTGCGGAAAGCACAGGTTTTCCTAATTTATCCTGCACCTTTTGGATAGCAGGAAGAGACTGCATTTGTACACATGCAGATAAAACAACAGCATCTGCTTCGCTCACATCTAAATCATCCACAATAGTAACAAGGTTTAATGGGTCAAGTCTTCCTACTTCTAAATTGTCAGCAACCTCTAAGCTAATGGAATCCGTAACTTTAATTCCCTCAGATTCAATGTATTCAATAACCATATTCGTTAATGGCTTCATATAAGGAGTAACAATCGCGATTTTCTTTGCTCCTATGGCTTTCACACCATCGATTAAGGCGCCAGCACTGCTGATGACCGGTACAGGAGCACTATTTTCCTTTGCAACTTTAGAAAGGCGGCTTTCCGACAGGCAGTGGTAACCAGGACCTTGAGACATGATGGCCACTAAGCAGGCATAAGCAAGCGCATCACAGCGCGCATCCGAAAGTTCCAAGGCACAACGATCACTATCAATGTCCATTTTTGCTAATTCTTCTTTTGTTACCTTCATCATGCGCATACGGCTGGAATGGAAAGTAAACTTCTCATCCTGAATCATTTCTTCGCGAGCCTTTAGCATCGCCGGGATTTCCTTTTCCATTGTTGTATTCGAACTAGGCACGATTAAGCCTAAACGGTATTCTTTACTCATTGGTCATCCTCCATCTCCATTAATCTTTATATTTGAGGTGAATTACGAAAGAATGCTTTGTGATTTTAAAGGATTAGAAGACTTCTTGTCCGCGGGCGGGACAAATTTCCACTTTACTTCCTCGTAATCCGCTTCTTCCAACGCTTTATAAACCGCACTATGTGAATCATATTTGACATCCGGAATTTTACGCAGCTTAACAGTAGTTTCCACTTCGGAAACAAATGGGAAAGGATCGACGACAATGGATCCATCTCCCTGTCCTTGAACTGTAATCATCGTTCCTTTGCTTTCTAGGTCTCTTCTAACCGGTCCCATAACCAATTTATTAGTTGTATCCGGCTTATGCATTGATACATATTGAGACAACCGGTCCATAAATTGAACAATCTCATAGTTAATCCATAAATGGTTTTCGAATTCGCTTCTTGGACCTTGTTTATTCCATAATTCCATCTTCAGCTCGACCCATTCTTTTTGCATCTGAATGATTGTCTCATCAATTTGCGGAGCTAGGTCTTGGGGAATTTTAAAGGTAAAGGAAGGATCATAACCAAAACGGCTTGTATAAAGCCCCATCCAGTGCATTCCGACCAATAACCCGGCATAAGGATCCTCGGCTTTTACTTTTTCATATCCTTTCCCATAAAAATCAACATGCTGCAGCAGGTTAACACTTAGAAAAGGAACTGGCTGACCCGCTAGTTCATCAAATAACACTTTTTCATCTGATTCAATCCAACCGATATCATGCTTTTCAACTGCCAGACACATGGATTCAAAATACTGAGGACGGATAAATTCCTCGTTCCCCCAATACCTTGCTACTTCCCCAGCCTGTACGGAATGATCATATTGGTTGACAATATACAAATATCCATCCTCATGCTTGGTAATAAACATAATCAGTCTCTCCTTTTAATCTAGTTTTTCCATCTTTGCAAGGGCTGCTAGCTTTCAAAGCAAGCAGGTTGTTTTCTATATTTCAGGAAATGCCAATTTGTTCTTTTTTTTCTGGTGAGCTTTCACTTTCAAAAATAAAAACATCGTCAATATCAAGCGGCTTTTCTCTTGTAAACAAATTCTTATATGTCTTTGTGATGTCGGGCAATTTCGTTGCAATATTGAACATAAGCGGGGCAAGTTCTTTCCTGACAGGTTCCCTTGTTAAAAACTTCTCTAAAATCAATTGAAGGTTTTGGATTAGTTTTACTTCTTCATGACGTCTTCTTTGTACTTGTTTAAGTGTCTCAAGTGATAAGTCATTATTTTCAAACCCTTTATAAAGAACATCCGCTGTTATCACTGCCGTTCCCATTGCAAGTGTGCTTCCTACTGCTCCCCACGGGGTAACACAGTGGGCCGCGTCACCAATTAATAACAGGCCGTCCTTTGCCCATTCTCTTACATAACGCATACGGCAAAGAAGGAGTACGAATTCTTTGAAATTTGTTACATTTCCAAAATAATCTTTTAAAATTGGCATATCTTCAACAATCTTCGCCTTGAAAGCTTCAATGCCTTCTTTTCTAATTTTCTGATACTCGCCTTTTGTTAATGAAACTCCACACTGAATATATCCACCTAGTTTCGGAAGGAATAGGTAGTTATAATTTTTCTGGAAATAGAAGTGGTAGATATTGTAGTCCCAAGTTTTAGGTTTTTCAAATGAGAACCATAATAAATCGTTATCGTGATACTCAAGATCCACTTCAAATTTGCCAAGTTTTTCGATGGTTGAGTTTCGTCCATCTACGCCAACTGTAACTCTGGCATGGACATTCAATTCTCCTTCAAATACTTGTTCTTTCAAAAAGTTGATCTGCTCGCCTGACTTAGCCTGAGCATGTACTCCAACCGTCTTTTCTCCTTCTTTTAGAAGGCTCCTTACTTTTGTATTAAAAAGAAGCTTAAAGTTTGGATATTCTTTCGCTTTTTTAAGCAGCGCGGCTAAGAGAGTAGGCTGTGTCAACCTTGCACAGTAGCTTTCCTCTTCAATTAAAGTATTAAATTTAAGGTTCATGATTGGATTACTGTTATGGAATACAGTCACCTCAGGTATCTTTACATGATCAAGTGATTCAATATAATCTAATAAATTCAATTGTTTCATTAGTTGGACAAATCGCGGCTGGGTAATTTCACCGCGGTACTCTCTGTGAAAATCTGGATTTTGCTCAAGAACTGTAATTTTTAATCCTTGTTTAGCCAAAAGCAAACCTAGCAGCATTCCCGCGGGGCCAGCACCAACGATGCACACATCAGACTTCATTTCTTTTATTGTATTCACCACTTTTTTCCTCCCCTTTACTAACTTTATTTTTTATCACCAGCCATATTGTTTTAAAAATAGTCTTTATAATGGTTGCATATACCTAACCGGGGTTCTGTATTTAAAACAATATGACTGCCCGCATTCATTGCCATTCTTTTCAGTTCCATCATCTTCGCGGGGATGATAGCAAAAACCTCGTTCAGTGTTGATAGTTTGGCAGTTTCTAGCACATGATCAAGTAACGCCGATATTAATATTCACCCTTCTTTCTCTGAAGGACCCTTTTTTATTGTCTAGCTCCAGCGCCCTAGCGGCTAGTGTCCTTCGCTCTCCCCCCTACGATAAGTCAAGCACGAATGCGCCTCCGGCTCTTCGTGTTTCCTTTATCTCAGTTGGAGCGCTCCACAAGGAATGCTTCGGCAGCATAGACATCGCACGAAGAAAAAGCGTTAGCTTTTTCGAGGAGGCCATACGCCGCTGACTAGGGCGCTTACGCTTTTCTTATTGCTTCCCTTATTTGTTCAGGTCGTATTGGCAAGGAAGTGATGTTGAGCGGGAATTTATCCAAAGCATTGCTAATGGCATTAGCAAGGGCCGGCGCTACCGCAACCGTTCCTCCTTCACCTGCTCCTTTGACACCTAATGGATTTAAAGGGGAAGGAGAGTTTTCCAGGATATTAATATCAACTTCAGGGACTTCCATTGAACTTGGCAGTAAATAGTCCATAAATGATCCAGTGACTAGCTGTCCATTGTCATCATATCGAAGCTCCTCATAAATGGCGCCCCCTAGACCCTGGGCCATTCCACCTACAAGCTGCCCGTGAACAAGCATCGGATTAATCGCTTTACCTACATCATAAGCAATATAATATTTTTCAATTTTCACTTTTCCTGTTTCGGAATCAACTTCAACCTCTGCTGCATGTATCCCATATGGATAGGACATATGATCAATTGAAAACGTATACTTTTCACGTAGTTCGACCCCTTGTTTTTTCGCCACGTCCAGGATATACGCGATTGAGCAAATCTTTAGCCCCGTGGTGACTTGGGTAATCACTTCCTCTTTGATATCGAGATTCTCGCTTGGAAGATTGTATTTCTTTCCTGCGAACTGCAATATCTTCTTTTTAAGCTCAGATGATGCGTAGTATGCGGCAGAACCGCCAACCACAGTTCCCCGGGTTGCAAAGGAACCATTCCCCTTTTCTACCACATCCGTATCCCCATGGATTACTTTCACCTTTGAATAAGGAATTCCCAATTGCTCGGAGCATATTTGGGCAAGGGCTGTTTCTACCCCTTGGCCGATATCCGATAAGCCTGTTTTACAAATCAATTCTCCGTTATCCGTAAATTCAACTTCGCAAAACTCCCAAGGTCCTAGTCCAGACTTTTCAACAAACATAGCAAACCCTAAACCAATATACTTTCCTTCCTGTTCGGCTTGGGCCTTTCTTTTATAAAAATTCTCCCAATCCATTTCCTTCCGTGCAATATTTAGAATTTGTGGATAATCACCACTGTCGTATTCTACAACCTGCCCTAGGGCGGAAATGCCATTCGTGTACGGCATTTGTTCAGGTTGAATTAAATTCCTTTCTCTTACTACAGTTGGATCTAGATTAAGTTTCTTTGCGACTAAATCGATAACCCTTTCCCGTACAAACGAACCTTCAAATCTGCCAGGTCCGCGATATGTTCCGGTTGGCCCCTTATTGGTTGCAACTACATGTACTTTGAATTCTAATCCTTGAATATCATACGGTCCGGCAAACATGCCCTGGGTCAAAACCGGAACCGTAATCCCATGAGTGCGGATATAGGCGCCCGTATCAACAAAAATTTCATCTTTTAATGCATGAATTCTTCCCGTTTCATCAAATCCAACGACAACATGATGCTTCTGCTCACGGGAATGGTTTGTCGCCTTCATATGTTCCAGGCGGTCTTCAATCCACTTAACAGGCCGGCCAAGCTTAAGCGCTGCAAAAGGGATAAGATAATCCTCTGGATAAAACTCTCCCCTTGGTCCAAATCCTCCGCCAACATCTGTCTCGATAAACCGGATTTTTTTTATATCCTTCTTTAATAGCCTGGATAGAATTTGATGATTAAAATGGACTACTTTTGTTGGTCCATATACAGTTAAGCGCTCATCCTCATCTACAAAAGCAAGGAGCCCCCTTGTTTCCATTGGAATCCCTGAGTGACGCTGAACATATAATTCTTCCTCAATTTGATGCGGGCTATTTTTTAAAAGCTCATCAATATCTCCTTTTTTGGAATGGATCAGGAAGAGATCGTTGCTTCCAATTTCCGGATGCAAAATATCTGTGTTGGGATGAATCGCTTGATGTACGTCAGTGATGGGATCTAACGGTTCATAATATACATCTACCAAATCTGCGGCATCCTCTGCTGTATATCTTGTTGAGGCCACAATGAGTGCAACCGGTTCCCCGGCATACCGAACTCTATCTTTTGCTAGTGGATACTGCAAAGCCTTTGTTAACGCGTCATTTGGTGCAAGTCGCATTGGAATTGGCTCAAGGTCCTCAGGCAAATCCTTACCAGTCAAGATTAAGTGAACATCTGACATTTGCTTTGCTTTTTCCGTATCTATACGAAGAATCTTAGCATGAGCATGTGGGCTGCGAAGAATGAAAGCTTCACATTGGCCTGGCAGCTTGATGTCCCCTACATATTGGCCCTTACCTGTAATTAGGCGTGGGTCCTCAATCCGCTTTACACTAGTGCCAATAGTCATACTTCCACCTCCCCCCTAGAATGTATAATCTTTTTATCACTTGGTCCTTCCACGCTCTCTTTATTCTTATTCATTAATTCTGCCGCCATTTCCACGGCGTCCACGATATTTTGATATCCCGTACAACGGCAAAGATTACCGGAGATACCTTCCCTGATTTGTTCCCGGGTAGGGTTAGGATTTTCCTTTAGAAAATGACAAGCAGACATCAGCATCCCTGAAGTGCAAAAACCACATTGGAGGCCATGTTTCTCCCAGAAAGCTTCCTGTAAAGGATGAAGATCGCCGCCCGGCTCTGCTAATCCCTCTACTGTGGTTATCTCTGCTTTGTCGGCCTGTACACCAAAGGCCAGGCAGGACCGTACAGCCCGGCCATCCATTATTACCGTACATGCTCCGCATATTCCATGTTCACAGCCGACGTGTGTCCCTGTTAAACCAAGCTCATCACGTAGTACGTCGGATAATAACATCCGGGGCTCAACTGTTACGTTATACTCTTTTCCATTCACGGTTAATGTAAGGTTTCTTAAATTACTATGCGACATGGTTTCACCCCCGAAAAAATACTAGAAAATTAATCTTGTTGATGACTAGCCCTTTTGCAAGCCAATTTAAGGACACGCTTGGCATATGTTATAGATAAATCTTTTCGATATTCCGCACTTGCATGTATGTCCGGCTCAGGATCAATTAACTCCCCTATTGAATGGCAGCATTCAGCTATTAACTCATCGTCAGGAAGCTTTCCGATTAGTCCATCTGTCACTTCTTCCAAGACTACAGGAACTCCGTCAACCCCTCCTAGACAGAGTGTGGCGGCTCTTATCTTTCCTTCATCGTCAAGAGTTGCAGAAGCAGCTGCCAAGACGATGCCAAAATCCCCTTTTCTTAAAGTGAATTCATCGATTGCAAATCCTGTTCTTTTTGACGGTAAGGGAATTTCGACTGACACCAAAATCTCATTCATTTCGATTGTGGTTGTCAAATAGGTCATAAAAAATTCATCGGTCGTAACCGTCCTCAGTCCATCAGGTGATGCTAGAGTAATCGTTGCTCCCAATGCGGCAAGCATAACAGGAAGTTCCGCGGTAGGATCTGCGTGTGCAACACTTCCCCCAATTGTTCCCCGAGACCTTATTTGGGAATGTCCGATTAATTTCATTCCTTCTGGCAGTAAAGGACAAATTTGTTTCATTTCCTCCGACTCCTCAACTTGATAGTGACGAGTCATTCCGCCAATTTGGATAGATGAATCTGTCACACGAATATAGTTGAGTTCAGATATATTACTGATGTCGATAATTACTTTTGGGCGGGCCAGACGCATATTCATCATCGGGATTAGACTCTGTCCACCCGACATGATTTTGGCGTCAAAACCAAAGTCCTCCAATAAGTCTAATGCCTCATTAAGGTCTGTTGGAGCATGATAGTCAAAAACTGCTGGTTTCACGATATCCCTCTCTTTCCCGGCTAAATCGTTTATTCCTATTCTACTTAAATGGCTGTTCTCGTTTTTGTTTCCTTGGCAATTCTCTTAAAGAAGTCTTTAACAATCATTTTGGCAATTCCGGACAAGATTCGCTGTCCAACCCCTGCAATCAGGCCGCCTACCTTTGCTTCCCCATCATATCGAATGGTTGTCTTTGAATTTTTATAATCAAGTTCAACCACAGCATTCCCTTCAATGAATCCCATTTTACTGTCAGCTTTCATAAGAAGTCGGTAGCTGTTTGGGGCGGATTTCTCAAGGATTTTAATCTCTGCCTGATATTCACCGCGCACCGCTGCGATTCCGAGGGCGATTTCTGCCTTGTAACTGTCCGGCTCGACTTCAGTTAAATCTTTACACCCTGGGGTTGCCTTCTTGAGGACCTCTGGATCATTCAAAGCGTTCCAAACCTCTTCCTGGCTAGCATCAACAATAATTTCACCTTGTACGTTCATTATTCATAACCACCCTTACTTTATTTTTCAGCTAGTAAGCTTTACCTTTCCGATGACAATTCATAATTATCAGAAATTTATTTTCATAAATAAAGTATAAAATATATTATATATAATTGTGAAATACCTAAATTTTATATAATCATAAACTTTTTCTATTTGCTTGATTATTAATTTACTATAGTAAAAAGCCTAAACTCTCGGATGACAAAAAGAGAATTTAGGCTCTTTGGATGAATTTACAACCCCAATTGATACACCATTTAGATAGAACTTACTTTCTCTATTGGATTTTCAAGTATTTCAGTTTCCTCCGTTTGTCCTCGTGTTTCTTTACCAAGAAGCAACACGTTCAAAGCTGCAAGGATACATGTGCTGAAAAAGAGGATGAAAATAGTTTCAATCTGAAAACCTGCCGTCATCATTCCACCGACAACTACAGGGGCGATAATAGACCCTATACGTCCAAGCGCATTTGCCATCCCTGATCCTGTAGCCCGTACTTCCGCGGCATAGTTTTCTGTCGCATAGGCATATATCGTACCCGTAACCCCTGGAAAGAAAAAGTTTAAAGCGAGTCCTGAGGCAAGAAGTGCCGTTACAGTTTCAGCATTTCCAAAGAAAAGTGAACTAATAGCTACACATATCAAATAGCCAATAAGGACGAATTTTCGACCTATTTTTTCAATCAGCCACGCTGCGCTAAAAAATCCTGGCAATTGGGCCAAGGTCATGATTAGCACATATCCAAAACTTCGAATGAGGTCAAAACCTTTCAGGACCAGTATGGATGGGAACCATAAAAACATGCCATAATACGTAAACATAGTGAGTAACCATAGAATCCAAGTCATCGTGGTGGCACGTGCATATTTTGGAGTCCATAATGTTTTTAAATTCCCCCATACGGAAGTGCGCTCTTTATCCATCTTGTTAAAAGTGGCTGATTCCGGAACTCCGCGGCGGATGTAGATGGCGATAAAGGCAGGAATTGCGCCAATAAGAAGCGCTGCGCGCCATCCCCAGTTCGGTATTACAAAATAGCCAATTATTGCAGCTAACAACCAACCTACCGCCCAGAAACTCTCTAACAGTACAACCCAACGCCCTCTTGTTTTGCTAGGAGCGTGTTCAGCAACAATTGTAGCCGCTACCGGACCCTCCCCTCCTAGACCTAATCCCATAAAGAATCTTAGAACCAAAAGTATGGCAAGTGATGTTGAAAGCGCAGAGAGTCCACTACTGATGCTAAACATAATGATTGTAATCGTTAATACTTTCATGCGGCCAATCCGGTCCGCAAGCACACCAGCAATGATCGCTCCGAAAAACATCCCGATTGCATTAATGGTTCCAATCCACCCAGCTGTAGCATGTGTCATATTCCAATCCTGAATTAACGCTGCTGTTAGGAACCCAATAATTCCAACATCCATTGCATCAAACATAAAACTCGTACCTGAAACCAAAAATACTTTTCGAAAAGATACTGTTTTAGTATTATTATCACTCAAAAATGTTCACCTTCTTTAACAGGGATTGGATAAGCCAAAATCTTTTAAACCTAGATTCAAAATGAATATCTTTAGGAGATAGAAAGTTTCTTATATTTTGTGAGATTAGGAACACTTCTAAAACTATTTCCCTACGGTTTTTGCTTTTCGAGCCCTTGTTAAAAAATGGGTCATGCTAAAAAGCACAACCCTATTGTCTCTCTAATAATAAGGCAAGACCTTCTATATTGTTGAATTGTTCTACACTATCAATCAAAGAAGTCTTCTTGTCATTACAGGCGGAAGCCTTAACAATGTGCATATTTACAAAAACATACCTAGATTCATAACTGTTAATACAGTCTGATCGGGATAGATCGTCCTTTGAGAAATTTTCCATTTTCCTTCTTCTTTCCGAATTACATCTTCCCGTTCTCCCATAATTTCTTCCGTTTGAAGCTCGGAAGCCCTGCTTCGTTTGTAGAAAAAATAAGTTCGGACGTTATATTCATCAGAAACAGCACTCGGTGTTATCATGATGTTCGTGATATAATGCCTTTGTCTAGTAGGTGGATCATCGACCCAGGCCGAATTCGTATAAAGCCTCTGGACTCTTGTTTCAAGTGACTTTTTCGTTTCTTCAAAGTAGGTCATTTCATCCACTATATCGGAACCGTCTCTTCTTTCTTTAGTCACACGTAGTGGCATACGATATTTAACATCATCCGTTAATAAATCAAACCATTCTTTATACATCCGATGGTCTAAAAAATAGGCTTCTTGATGGTAAAATTGACTAATTTCAAGGTGTAACTTTGGATCCACTATATTTTGCTGAAGTTGTAATTCCAGACTCACTTCTATTCCCTCCTTTTAGTCCACAATCCCTTTTGAAATGAGTTCAAACCAACGCTTATGAATATTTTTCGCTAAATTATCCGTGTAACAAGATGGGTAAGCAACACCTGGTCCAGGGAACGTTTCATCTGGTTCAAATACTGATTCTCCAAGCAGGTAGTTATTGACATTGTTATAATTTAATTCTTTATCTTCCATCATGAGCGCGTTGTTTACTTGAGTGATACGAGCCCAAACCTCTGTATCATCCTGCTCCAATGTGCCGGAGGGACCAAAGGAACCAACATATGATTTATATGCTTCTTCCTTGTATTCTTCAGGTGCTGCCTTATCAATTAAAAACCAACACCAAATTTCTACTTTATCCGGACCTAAAGGTCTCCAAACCCGAAGATTTAAGTAGTTGTGCATTTCCCCTTCCGTCCCATGAACTGGACTGTCAAATGCAAAGTTAGGGAAAACGCCGCCTATGAAAACCGTTGTTTTTGATAATACTTCAGCTTGTTCCGGGCTTAAATTTCTTTCAAACATTGGCCACATGGATTCAGGCATTGTTTGATATTTATAAGGTGAGCTGCCTGTGGCAGAGGTAATGATACTTAAACCGTGACCGTTTTCTAAGACGACCTGATGGCCATATCCCGCATAATTCGGGTCACTCGGGCTAATTCCTAATTCTACTGTGGATCTATGGGTCGTTTGCACATGATAAGGATCGGAAGAGAAGTTTTCATGCGTCATCTTCCAATTTGCTTGGGCTACCCAGCGTTGAGGGACCCCTCTAACCTCCATTCCTCCGTCACTTCTGCCCAACAGGATGTCTAAGTACCATTTCATATCCCCAAGGTACTCTTCTAAGGGAACAGCTTCATAATCCAAGTTTCCAAAAATTAACCCTTGATATATCTCTACCTTCGGAATTGGCCGAAGCCCCCAATCATCCTTCACCATATTTTCCCCGTACACTTTTTTCCCAGAAACTACACCAATTAAATCTCCATCGAGGTTGTAACTCCATCCATGATAGGGGCATGTAAACGTTTTCTTATTTCCGAAATCAGCCGTGCATAATTGCGCGCCTCTATGCGTGCAAGAGTTAAGAAAGGCTTTAATCTCACCTGATTTTGTTTTTACGAGTAATATAGGATCACTAGCCATCCATCTAGTTACATAACTTCCAGGCTCCTTTATCTCTGATTCGTGCCCAAGAAATTGCCAAGTACGGGCAAAAATCTTCTTACGTTCCAATTGATATATTTCAGGATCTGTCACTACCCATTGAGGTAATAAACCCTGTTCCATTTTTTCTTTCAGCTTCTGAAAAATCTCCTTATTTAAGTTATCTTTAACCAACATTTCCTGCTCACCTCAATTTGTCTATATTCCATTTGTAAGATAATTCTTTGGTAGATTCATTATTTATGTGTAATACTGAGTGTCAAAATTACCTATTAATATGTTTGGCGATTCTATCACTTCATCCATTTAACCTCCATCCAAATATTAGATACACTAAATATTAACTAAAAGTGTTCTTTCAAAACGAATGTTTGAAATTCTCTGCTAATTATAGTTTAAAATGTATAATATATAATGTTAAATACTTATTATTTATTAACGAATAAAAAAAATGAATGTTAATGCCCGTGCCTTCCTTAAAAAAAGTTCACCTTTTTTGATTAGAAAAAAGCTCATGCGCCCTGGTCAGCGGCGTATGGTCACCTCGAAAAAAAGCTAACGCTTTTTCATCGTGCGATGCCAATGCTGCCGAAACCTTCCTTGTGGAGCGCTCCAACTGAGATTGGCGACAATACTCATAGAAAAATTGAGGATCCAAAATAATAAAGTGCCAGGCACCTTCCTGATTTCTGGTTAGTGCCTGGCACTTTTGTACGGTCACACCATATTTATTAAGTAGAGGAGGTGTCTGGCAGCAATTTTCTTGTTTTTTTAATGTAAAGCATACAGAGGATTCCGACAACCGCCAGATACGGTTCGACCATCCATAATTTAATGTAGCCGGTTTGGACAAAGATGAATGGAAATTCGATCACCGCATGTATGAAGATGACAATGGAAATTTTCTTTTTCACGACACCCATCAGCACGAAAAGGCTTAACGCAATTTGTATAAACACGGCAAAAAACCGCTCAACAGATCCCAATAAATAGTAGAATACACCTTAGCTTAATACCGTGTCTTTTATCGATGCCAGCTGATCTGCCGGCATTTTCCCTGTCATTTCTGTCTCTAAGGTACCCTAATTTATCATAATGACGAACAAAATGTTTGGTAGAATGAGCATTAGCATCGATAGAACAGCTTCAATCCGCCCCATCCGAAACCAAAGGGGATCAGCCTTTATAGTCATGAAACTTTTTAAACAGCCAGATAAATAATAGGAATCGGCCCAACTCTTCAAAGATTCCTGTGGCCATTGCTCCGTATAAACCAAACAGCCATGGGTGATCTCATAATTCGGGAAATTGACCACTACAACAAAATGTAAGGCTTTTTCCAAGATCTATGTAAAAACAAAAAATCCTACCGCCCCTAGAATGAGCGGCTTTACTGCAATACCTGTTCTTTTTCGATAAAACATATCAGTCTAACAAATAGCACAAATGAAAAAATGATGGGTACAAACATAGAAACGATTGTAGCCGTGCTTACCATCCAACTCCCCATTTTGATGTGTTGCAATTTTATAAACAATAAAAATATTAAAGCGAGATTGGTTATAGGTCAATAATCATTTGTTAAAAAATAATTTAGCTTCCATTATCTTCAATACTAAACAGAACACCAGAATTCTATTGGGTCCCCTACGCAAAAAACTGCCCAAGATATTGAGCAGCTGATCTTCGAAACTATTTAATTCCTATTGCTTTTTTCGTTGATAATACTGTCAGATAACGATCTTTTTAGTAGAGACGGAATGCTTTTTTGTATTTAGGTTTAAAGACCTAATTCCTTTGCTGAAATTCTGTGAAGGGTTCTCCACTATCCTCTTTTTGTTCGATTTGATTTACCTTATTAGCAATATATTTATTTGTATAAACTAGTAATAAAAGGAACAAAACTAAAAATCCGCTAATAATTAACAAGAAATTTTGAAACCAAGCACCGAAATCTAAGATCTCCATTGATATTCCTCCTATTCATATTTTCATTTTCTAGATTTAGAATATATTTACCCAAAAACTAGTTTGCCAATCATATAAATGATAGTTTAGGCAAAAAATTCTGCAAAAGCGCTGCAGTGTATCACCATAAGGTTTTTATCAACTAAAGAAAGGGTATTATTTTAGCAATAATAAAAGAGGATGTGAATCATCATGCTGTCTACAAAGCAACTTGATACATTAAAAAAGAGGCTTGAGAAGGAAAAACAGGAAATTAAAGACCAGATTGATTTTAACAATAATTACAATAAAATGGATACTAGCTTGCGAGAAACAGTCGATGAATTATCGGCATATGACAATCATCCTGGTGATCTGGGCTCTGAATTAATGGAGCGTCAACGAGAATTTGCATTAGAGGAACACCAGGATAAAGAGCTCGAAAAAATAAATAGAGCACTAGATGCCATCGAAAATGGATCCTATGGAAAGTGCCAGGTATGCGAGGAAGAAATTCCCTTAGAGCGGCTGGAGGCTCTTCCGACCACTTTATATTGTATAAATCATACTCCGGAAACAGCTCTCGGAGAATATCGCCCTGTTGAGGAAGACCTCATAGAGCCCTCGGAAGTCAATTCCTTCAGACATCAATCCGAAGATGGGATTGTCGATACGCAAGATAGTTTTGAGGAAGTCGCTAGATTTGGAACCTCGGAAACTCCATCAGACCTTGTTGGTGATTATGATAGCTACAATACTCTGTATAACAAAGGGAAAAACGAAGAATCATATACCGAGGATTACGAAAACTATTCTGCCACTGACATCACAGGCCAGCAAAAAAACGTAATGCCGTCCAGAAAATTGGAGGAATACAAGGACCTGCTGGATAGAAAAGGAATAGACTCCAAAATTGGTGATATTCCATATAAAAAAGGTGACAGCTATATAAACGATAAGAACAACTAAGACTATATCTGGGTCAGAATTCCAAATAAGTGGGTCTGACCCTTTATTACATGCTTTCAACTAACGTAATCAAGTTTATCAACCTTTTGTTTTGAGAAGAATGATTAGTGAGGTGATGATGATGAAGATAATATTAATTTTAGGTAGTATTGTTGGGCCAGCTTTAATGATTATCCTGCAAATGAAATGGAGAAAGCTCCAGACCCTTTTTAATTTTGCTGCTATCCTATCAGCACTGATCTTTGGTAATATTGCTGCCCTTGCGATACTTGAAATAATCAAAGATAATACAGTCTTTATGACTAATATTCATGGCATATTTCTAAATCCATTTTTCTTATTTACAGGCGCCTATTTAGGGGTTTATTTGCTCTATATTCTTATCTTGCGGACATTCAAAGCTATTACCTAAGCTGTGACTGTTACTGCCATTACAGAAACTTAGTCCTCCCAAATCAGTTACTTGCATGCAAAATCCGAATTTTTTTCCATCGTAATTGACATCCCCCATCTTTTTATACATACATTGAAAGAGACACAAGAATAATCCATGTGTCTCTTATTGTATAATTGACTCATTTAGACAACAATGCAATAATTTGTATGCGCATTTTTACTATTCTACTAGATTGATGGTGTTATTTGAGATGGATTTTATTAAAGTTCAAAAGGGCAAGAATGGTTGGAAACGGTATGTTGCTTCATTTATTGTTATTATTTCCTTTATTTTTCTGGCGGGTATACCTTATGGAATCGTTGGCGATTGGATTGTTCGGACGGATGGAAATCCCGATACCTATTATGATATGGAAAAGGCAGATTATGTGGGACTCAATCCGCTGCTTTATTTTGCCTTAATGAATACGACGTTTATATGGTGGCTTTTAGGCATTTTTGTGGCTGTTCGGTTTATTCATAAGCGGAAATTTAAGACACTGATTACGCCAAATCGAACTATCGATTGGAAGAGAATCGGCTTCGGTTTTATCACGTTTTTTGTCATTCTGGGCATCACTTCAATCATCGATGCCATGCTTAATCCCGGAGATTATTCATTGAATAAAATCAGCCTTTCGGAATATTTAACTTTATTTGTCTTAGTATTGGTTTTGACCCCCATTCAAACCACTTGTGAAGAGGTTTTCTTTAGAGGCTATCTCATGCAATTGATTGGCAAGTGGATTCGAATCCCAATTATATTATCCCTAATTGCCGGCGTGATATTTGGATCTCTTCATTTTTTCAATCCTGAAATGGGTTATTCTCCTCTATTAGTCGGGGCGGATTACGTACTGACCGGATTCATTTGGTGTTATATCTCAGTGAAAACAAACAGTACCGAATTGTCCATTGGAGCGCATGCAGCCAATAATATGCTCTTGAGCTGGTTTATAACGATGGATGACTCCGCTTTTGGTGATATCCCATCCTTATTTGTAGTGAAAAACATTGACCCCGCCATTTCACTCGTGTGGACCGCCATATCCCTGGGGATCTTTCTCTTCATTTCATTGAAAAAATATCATTTTACAAGATTGTGAGAAAAAATACTGCCTGGCAACTAATCTTTAGAATTGAAGGGTTGAAATGAAGACGTATTGATGTAAGTTTTCTAGCATTGAGTCTAAACATAAAGTAAAACAATACATTGTACGCTGTTCATCAAAAAAAGCGAACCGCCCATGTTATTTTACATGTCTGACGGTTCGCTTTTTTTATATTAAAACCATAATCTTTTATTATAATCATACTCATAAGGGTCAACATTCTCTTCCTCTACTGTTTTCGGGGCACATACTTCACATGGCTTGTCCTGGTCGTTATGTTCACATTGTTCAAATAGTAATTCCATTGTAGATTCCCCCTCCCTTTTATCTACCCTTATTATAATGTAAACGTTTTCATATTTCTAGTGTTTTTTTCTGGTAAAAATATTAGAATAATTTTCAATGTAGTAATTTTCTCAACTCTATCGCTTGCCTGCGGCTAGTATTGATCACTTCTTCTGCTATTTTTTTACTTTCCGAATCAAGGTCTCCCCTTACCAGTTCCTCAGAATATTCAACACCGTATTGATCTACACCCTTTAATGCATCCTTAATGATTTCAGTTGTGTCGTTGGGAAGCATGACCTTATGCATTAAGCTGTGCATCTTGCCTGATACCCCTTCGCTATCTGCAGGAACGCCATTCAAATTTTGAATCCGTTCGGCAAGTTTTTGTGCATTTTGCTTTGCCTCCTGCTGCATCGATTGAAACCTCTGCTTTAATTGTGGATCCTCCAGCCTTTGAATATGATGTTCAAAGGCATGAATGCCCATATAGGTCCCTCTTAATAATGTATTTAATTCTTCAACGACAATCTCTTCGTCCTTCATCAGCTCACACCCATTTCCCTTTTTCCCTTATTATTACAGTTTAAAGAATTATTATCCTTGATCTTTTTCCAAGAAAATGATTAGTATGAAAACGGACGGTTACATTGCAAGACAAAAAATTTTAGACTGGTGGTTGTATTCCACTACTTATTTCATTTTTTTTGACCGATTTTAAACCGAACAAAACTCGTAACAAATTAACTTTGCGAATGATAAAGTGATATAAAAACATAATGATTAAAAATATTAACGGTACTAAAAACACTACTTTAATTGGTACTGCCCAATTCAGGTTATAGATGAAAAAACCTAGTATGATAATGATCGGCTGATGAAGTACATAAAATGGCATAGAAGCTTGGCTTGTATACTTTAATGTCCCATTTGAGAAGTTTAAGTATTTGTCACCTAAATATAGGATAAAGAAGAGTACGTTCCATACTAAAACAACTCGAAGAATCATAAACAAAACCCAATTCAACGAAACATTCATCGGAAATCCGTTATACATTACCCAAATTAGATAACCAACGGTAGTAATACCGCTTAAACAACCAGATAAGACTCCAATTCTACGCACAAATTCCCTTAAAGACTCTTTTGCAAAAAAGAAATATCCATAAACGTATAATAGTAGATAAAAAATAATCCCCCAACTAGCTAAATTCACAATAGTATTAACGGTTAATGCCACTGCCAATAAAGGGATTGGCAGAAAAAAGTAATGAAAAGCTCCAAAGATTCTATGTTCCACTTTTTTTCTCAGCTTAATAAAAAAAGGCAACGTAACAACAGAAAAAAGCAGCAGCATCAAAAGGTACCAAAGATGATGTCCGAAAAAGGCAAAATTACCTGTTCCACCCATTTCCAGATACAACCCGTCAAAATAATGAGGAAAGAACTTTAAAAACGAACCATCAAATTGATTGTTTGTTACTCTTTCAATGTACACTTGAGGTGGTGACAAAAGAAATATCCCTAGAAGTAATGGTAATCCCAAGCGCAAAAATCTTTCTTGCATAAAACTTTGGGAATTTCTTTTGTTTAAGGCGTGATAGGTACTTATTCCGGAAATAACAAAAAATAAAGGCATGATCCAATTGCCCACAAGGAGGGAAAAGATCTCTATATAGGAATGATTAATGATGTTATTCTTAATGTGCCATTCAAAAGAATTAAAGAACATTGAACAATGATAAAGGAATACCATCAACATGGCCAATACCCTTATCCAATCTAAATCGTAATATCGTACATAACGGTTTTTATTTTCCATCAAATTCCCCTTTAAATAGAATATACCACTCAACAATTATAGGACTATTTTACCAAGTTTTTTAATAATTTGAAACAAATATACCATTTTAACAAAACAGGGCTAATAAACAATGGGGAGATTCAAAATCTAATTGCCCTACAAACAGATTGAAAAACTTATCAGTATAAATACCAAGCCTCTGCTGGACTGTGACAGCAGACAGGTTCCAAAAGGTATACCAAAATGGGTGTTAAAAGGTGTGTTAATTGAACGTTCAATTTTAGTTCATGGAAGACGATGATTATTGAAGTTAATTGAGCCGATAAACGACAATGCTCACAATGTAGACTCATTATCCAAGTTTAAGCTACAAGAATTAGATTTCAATAACGGAAATCGTTGCTTGATGAAATTATTACTTGGAGCGGTGCTCTAAAAACTTTAGCTTTCACTTGAATTTTTGTTTAATGATTAAACTCTTATTTATTTGTCTAATCTGTATATAGGATTATAACTATTATTTTAGGAGGAATTCTTGTGACAAAGACTAAATGGAACGTAGACCCCGCACATAGCAGTATCGATTTTGCTATTAGACACATGATGGTATCTAAAGTAAAAGGCACTTTTGAGACCTTCGAAGCCTCAATCGAAGCGGATGTGGAGGATTTAACTACTGCATCAATTGAATTTTCAGTAGACGTGAACAGTATTTCTACTCGCAACCAAGACCGAGATAATCATTTACGCTCAGCAGATTTTTTTGATGTTGAACATTTTCCTAAAATGACATTTAAATCTACCCAGATTGTAAAGAAAAGCCCAGGTGAGTATGAAATTACAGGAGACTTAACAATTCGTGGAACAACTAAACCTGAAACTTTTATGGTTAGTTACGAAGGCAGCGGTAAAGACCCTTGGGGAAATGAAAAGGCTGGTTTTGAAGCTCACGGTTCCATTAGTAGAAGTGAATATGGATTAACATGGAACGCAGCTTTGGAAACTGGTGGAGTATTAGTTGCAGACCAAGTTCAAATTTCATTGGAGATACAAGCTTCCAATGCTTAAATGGTTATTCAAAAAATGAACTACATAATAAAAACAAAGCAGTTGATTTAAACTGCTTTTTCTATTGCTAATTTGCTTTCTTTAAATGTGTTAATAAATATACTAATTGAGTTGTGACATGCTATTTTGTTCAAAATAAAACCCGTTTAATACTCAGATGTTTTTTAAATTTGTATTCATCTTACCCATAGAAAACCCACCTTATTTTATGGGATATTTTAAGAATACCTTTTGTTACCGGTTGGAATGTATCTTCCTTTGAATTAGGATTCTATTTAAAAACAATATGGTATAATTTTAACGTAATTTCGAGGAGGGACAATGTGAACAAAAAGAAAAAGATACTTCCTTTGTTAGTAGTTGTCACCCTGTCCTTTTCTGGTTGTTCTTTTAACTCACAACCAGACAAGTTAACGAAGGCAGAAAAAATAGCAAAGGATAAACAACAAAAAGAAAGAGAAAATAAAGAAAAAAGTGAGCGGTTAAGTAAGTACACACGGGAGAAATATGGATTTGACGTTGAATTTTTATATAGTACTTGTAATGGCTGTATAAGTAACACTAAAGACCAGGTTCAGAGAACGGACATTCCTGAAATTAAATTTGAAATTAAGGGAAGCGGTATTCCCAAATATAAATATGTGGATGATTATCAGGAATACTATAAAATTTATCAATTTAATCAGAAATATTTGCAATCAGATGCCTATCAAAAACTAAAAGAAATCGGCTTTGAACAATCTAATTTCCTAGGTGAATATTATTACGATTATTCAAAAGAAGACAAAAATGGAAAATCTATAAACGTTTACGCCCGTGACGCTGACTTTTATCTATTTAGACCAGGAGGCATAACCAAAGAATCAGAGCTGCAATTCATTTATGACGCTTTCCCCATCCTACAAGAGTTAAAACAGGAATTGAAAAAAACAGGCTATCAAATAGACGAATTAATCATTGCAGATACCAAATATGCAGAGCCAATTCTAAAGAATGAGTTACAAAACTATAATGATGAAACGGAAATCAGGATCGCTGACATACATAAAATCAATACACTAGAAGAATTAAAAATGGCAAGGGTCGTTAAGGACTTCTAAATGAAATGGGGTGTCAGGCACCATGTGAATTTTTCACATGGTGCCTGACACCCTTCTTCGTATGAAACCTGTAGATTTTCACATCCTATAAGGAAATGTTATTAGCTCGGGGAGGTTGAAATAAAATATGGAGCAAATGATGATTGATTCGATCAGGGATTGTTCGGTGCCTTTTGAGGATTTTCATGATTTGGATGTTATTTTACGTGAAATTGACCAGCAAAGGTTGGTCTTGCTTGGGGAGTCATCCCATGGCACCTCGGAATTTTATAAAATCAGAGCAGAGCTTTCAAAGCGGCTTATCGTCGAAAAAGGTTTTACGTTTATTGCCGTTGAAGGAGATTGGCCAGCATGTCAAGATGTTAATCAGTATATCAAAGGTTGGGATCGGCAACATACTAATGCGCAAGATGTTGTCCAAGCCTTTAACCGCTGGCCGACCTGGATGTGGGCCAACGAGGAAATCGTGGACTTTATTGAATGGCTGAAGCAATACAATCAATCGCAGCCACGTGATAAGCAGGTTAGTTTTTACGGCATTGACGTCTATAGTCTGTGGGAATCGATGGATGAGCTCTTCCGTTATTTGAAAAAAACAAATTCACCCGAACTCGAGGCAGTACGAGATGCGCTTGCCTGCTTCGAACCATTTAACCGGCAAGCAGAGAAATATGGGGTTTCCGCTGCTTTCTATCATGAGGATTGTCGTGATGAAGTGGTAAAGCTTTTAACCGACATCTGTTTAAAAAGGAATACCTACTTTGACGATGTAGAGAGCGGATTGAATCTTGAGGTGAACGCTCTTATAACGGCTAATGCTGAGAACTATTACCGAACGATGGTGACCGACGATACCGAGTCGTGGAATATTCGGGACCGTCATATGGTTGAGGTCCTAAATCGAATTATGACATTCTTTTCCCACCAAGCAAAAGGAATTGTCTGGGAGCATAATACCCATGTTGGGGATGCGCGGGCCACAGACATGGCTGACGAAGGAATGGTTAATGTTGGCCAAATTTTAAGAGAGCAGGAAGGCGTCGAACAGATCTATATCGTAGGTTTCGGGACACACCGGGGCTCCGTCATTGCCGCCAGCCAATGGGGCGATGATTTTAAAATTATGATCACACCGCCGGCAGAAACAGGCAGCTGGGAAGACCTGTTGTATAAGGCCAGTGCGTCTAATAAGATTTTGATTTTTAATGAGAACAACAAAGAACTCTTTCACCAACCCGTTGGCCACCGTGCCATTGGAGTTGTTTACAGCCCAAAATACGAACATCTAGGCAACTATGTCCCATCCAAGATGTCAGAAAGATACAATGCCTTTATCTACGTTACTAATACAAATGCCCTCCAACCCCTTCAAGTTGAAATTGCCTATCTTTAAACGGTGTCAGGCACCATGTGAATTTTTCACATGGTGCCTGACACCCTTGCTTGTTAGTAACTGTAATGTTGTTCAGGGAGATTGTCGTATACTGCGGGATCTGCTGTGTTGATGGTGCCGTCTGCGATTGCTTTTGCGGTTGAATCGATTGCTGTGAATGCTTGTTTGATGATGTATCCGTTTGATTTTTGTCCAAGAACATATGGTTCGTACGAATGGTCAGCCATTCCGCGCATTTCAAACAGCATGACGGATATCCCGTACTGAAGCGCCATGGCATTCGATGCAACACTCGTGTTAGTGGAAGGCTCATCATATTTTAATACATGCCCCCACCCTTTCGAATTCACATTTTCCAAGAGAACGGCGGCCAATTTTTTCGAATTGAGGAGAACCTCCTTGTCAACATTCGGATGATAAGGCGCCAGCACAGAACCGGAAGTTAATTTTCCAAAGTAATCCTCCTGGGTGCCTTGGTGATGTAAATCGATCATATAATCAATATGATATTTTTGTAGAACATTTTCGTGTAGAGCGCGGGTTTCAGGTGCTCTTTTGTTAACATGGTCGCGGTTCAGGTCAAGCCGATCAGCGTTATATCGGGTAAGATGACGTCCGCTTGCCATATAATTATCCAGTGAAAAATTCACATCCCCCATTGCCCCATCTGCATTAAACATTGGAACAATCAAGATATTCACGTTTTTGAGCATTTCTTTTATATTCTTGCTGTTTGAACCAAGATGACGAATGTACTCAAGCGCCCCTTCAGTTGTCAGCGCTTCATTACCATGCTGCTGGGTGAGATACAGGATGGTCGGATTTTTTGGATCTGTTATGTATTTGACAAGGAAGATGTCCCGCCCTTTTACTGTCTGGCCGATTACTTCAAGCCCCATGTTTGCCTGTTTGGCGGCTTCTTTTTTTAGAAATGCAGCCATTTCGTCATAGGTTGTCAGCATAGCTGTCTGAATTGTTTCATTTCCATTTACATCAGGACCGTTGCCAGTTGCATAAACCGGTGAAAAGCTCAAGCTGGACGTTGCAATCAGTGCTGATAAGGATAGTGCAAAAAACTTTTTCTTCATCTTATTTTCCTCTCCTTCATATTGGAATCAATCACTTTCATTATAGAATGAAAGCGCATTCATTACCACGGATTAGGAGATTATTAGATAAAAATAAGCCTAAACGACTAATCTAAAATAGATATATAGGACCTTGGTGCAATAGACCTGGTTCTTCCTCCTTGTATTTCAAACTTTATTAAATCAAAAAACTGCCCAAAAAATGAGCAGCTAATCTTTGAAACTATTTAATCCCTAGTGCTTTTTTCGTTGCAGGTCCAACAACTCCATCTACTGTCAAATGACGGTCTTTCTGGAAAAGACGGACTGCTTTTTCGGTGTTTGCTCCAAAAGAACCATCAATCCCTTTTGTACTGTATCCCAATGAGGTTAGTTTCTTCTGAAGTGTCGTTACAGCTGGTCCTTTACTGCCTCTTTTGAGGATGGATGAATTTGTTTGGGCGGGGGTTGATACTTTACTTTCTCCACCTATCACCCTATATCCATAGGATGCTGCAATAGACTTGAACGATTTCCCCGAGGAGGTAATAATGACCGGCGTATTAACAGGAACCTGTGCAAACAGCCATTCTACTTGATTGTCATACATCCGGACACAGCCACTGCTGACATAATGGCCGATGGAGCTTGGATTGTTGTTTCCGTGTATCCCGTAAGTGGTTCCCCATGTTCCTCTTGCATTCAAACCGAGCCAGCGGTTGCCAAGCGGATTTCGAGGGTCGCCGCCCGGAATTTTGCCCTTGTAGTAGGGACGGTTGACAATTTTGTTCACAATTTTAAACTTGCCTTCTGGCGTTAAGGAAGGGCTCCTCCCTGTTCCTACTCTAAATATTTTTTGCAGCTTACCATTCGCGTAATAAGCAAGCTGGTTGTTTTGTTTATTAATAATAATCAACTTGCCCCCTGTCGCCGCAAAGCTAGTTGTGACCCCCACATTTAAACTAAACAGCATGAGAAATCCAACAACAAAAAGAATAAACCATCTTTTTTTCAAAACAATCCCCCCACCATATCTAAATAACCAGTCGGTTTATCCTATGTTGGGAAAATTGTCCTGTATACCATTTTTATTCCAAATATTAATTGGACGATTTGAACCTCTTTCACTATTATTCCTGTCTATGTATGGACGAAAAAAGTACCAGGCGCCAACCTGAATTCTGGTTAGTGCCTGGCACTTTTATAAAAAGCAGACATTAGAACTGTCCCGCTAGTTTCCTGGATAGTTCAAGCTGTACCCCAATGTCTCAATAAAATGGACAAACGCCTTCACGACATTCCATTCCAAGGATTCCTTATGGTAATACATCCATGTTCTGCGTAAGATTGGGTTTCCATTTTGGTCTGTCAAATCAATTTTATATAAACCCTCTGTATCCATGAGCATACGGCTGGGTATTATGCCATAGCCTAACCCATTTAAAACCATTTTTTTACAAGTATCCACCTGATCCACTTCTATACTGATAAAAGGAGGTTGGATATAGTTTTCTGCCCACCAATTATCGATTAAGGTTTTTAATAAGAAATCTCCGCTATAGTCAATTCTAGGCAGTTTAGGCAAATCCACAAGATCAATCTCTTCTCTAGACGTTACAGAAACGGTTTCTTCTAATAATAAAAATTTCTGTAGTCCTCGAGGGCTGTAATCACCACGGACAAAGCCGATATGAACATCCTTGTTGTGTATGAGTTTTGTTACATCTTTACTCCAGCCCGTAATGACTTTAAAATCCACATTAGGGTACTGGCCTTTAAATAATTTCAGAATATGCGGCAGTTCATAATTCGCAAAAAAGTTAGAAACACCTAATTTCAGTATTCCTGCTACCTCATTACCTGAGTGATTACGCATATTCCTGACATGATCCTTTATTTTGTTAAATTGAGCTAGGATATCATCCGCACATCGAACAAGATATTCCCCCTCTGGGGTAAAATGAATCCCTCTACTTTCACGGGTTACTATTTTGACACCTAATTCTTCCTGCATTTGCTTTAATCGGTTGGTTAATGCAGGCTGGGTTATAAACAAAAGGCGTGCTGCTTTCGTCAGGTTCTTCTGGCTATAAAGAACCTTCAATATTTCCCAATCGCGATAATCCACATTCCCACCCTAATTCTTCCATATAATTTTTTTTTATATCACATTATAATCTTTTAGAATTTTATTTATTTCCATTATTACATTATCATTACCTCATAGCAATTTATAACGTATTGACGGAATTAACCTTAAATAACCTGGAGGGATTTTGTAATGTGGATTATTACTCGTTATATAGATTCGAATATTTCTCAATTTGAATTTGATACGGAGGAAGAAGCAAGAGAAGCTCTCAATACCATGGAAGGATGTAAAATTCTTTCTGAAGTTATCTATTACAACGATCCTTGTTTTCAGCAGGAAATAGCATAATATATCTTTTTTGGTGTCAGGCACCATGTGAAAAATTCACATGGTGCCTGACACCAATTTCCAACTTCTTACTTTGAAATAAGGAATACTGCTAATAGTATGATAGAGATCCCCTGTCCAACCGCTAGTCCGATCAGCCACTTTTTTAAGTTTTTTTCTTTTTTAGCTGTGGTATCGTGGTGATGTTTCCACTTTTCATCCCATTTTTCATTCCATTTTACTTGAAGGTCTTTTTGGGCTTGCTGATGCTGTATTTTCCATTCCTCTGCTTCCGTTAGAAGATTGGCTTCGAAAGAGGTTAGATGGTTCATGATAAAGGATAACCGTTCACCAACAGATTCATATTTTACATTTGTAACGGAAGCCTGTTCGTTCAGTTCTCTTCCAAATAGTCCATGGATCTCCTCCTGTGATGTACGAATGGCCTCCAGCACTTTCTCGGTTTGCATGTCCATAAATTTATAATCATTCCGCTGCAATTCCCTTAAATCTGCCAACAGCTTTTCGGTCTTAGTAATATATTCTTGATATTGCTGCTGCCACTGGGAGATCTTTTTTTCCAATAAGATAATTTTCTCATGAAAATGATTTATTTCACTATCGAATAACTCCGATTGCGGTGTTACGATTTCTTCCCTTAGCTGATCACTGATATCGATAGGTACCTTTTTCATCGAATGCTGCATTTTTTCAACAGATTCATATACTTCTTCATTCAATTGAGCGATTGTTTGTTCACGTTCTTTTAACAGATTCTTTAATTCATCATAAAATAAAAGGTTATTGATTTTTTTTAACGATTGAATCGCTTCATTATATTTTTCATCCACGATTGTTTTAGGAGTACTCATTTCCAATAATCCTCTCTGATTGCTTTAAAATAATTTGGCAGTATTGATGGTAGATCCATCGGTCTGCATCGCTTGTCTGTTTTGCGAACAGTTTCTCCTGCAAAACGGAAACAACGTTCACAAATTCTTCTTTTAAGATTTCATCCAACTTCCGTATCCGTTCTAAATCGTGATTCCATTCCCACTGAGCCTTCGTTAGCTTTTTTTCTAATTTAGAAATGCTCATATCCTTTGCCCTTTTTTGGACTTTCTTTTCTTCTAACTCTTCAAAGACCATGCGCAGGTGCTCCTTTTTAATGATGCACTTCTGTAGGAGTACTTTTTTTCCATACTGTTTAAAATGATTCATTTGCTCGACATAATCATTGTAAACCATTGTGTTGTTTTCGTTTAACGTATCTTGAACAATTTGATAATCCTCTTCAAAGTTTTTCAGCACCAGGTATTGGTCAAGCCCTCGGCCGTGCTTCAACGATAAAGCCGTCACCGGTAGATTGGTGTGAAAGTCAAATCTTTCGTAGGGCGCGGCAACGCCAAGAAAATGTTCGAATCTTCTTATACTCCTATCTAGCTGCTTTTGATAGAACTCGTCCATTTCTCTATTCAGTTCATAAAAGCTTTTAACCAGCTTGGTTGTTTTCCGGTCCTTAAATAGGACGCAGCCTTTTATCTGGTCGAATTCAAACCGCTTGTCTAACTCACACTTGAATTTTTCTAATAGACTTGTATCTAAATCTATTATCAGTTCTTCATATTGGGCGATTTCCTCCTGTAAGGACTGAGCGGCCATGTTAAGATGATGAACACTTTGCTCAGCTTCTTCCAGACTTTCTTTCATCCTTTTAATATCTTTATTCATCTGTCCCCATTCTCGAGTTCTCTGTCTGTACATTCTGTTATGCATGTTTTTAATCTGCATAATCTGATTTTCAGGTGTGATTTCCGCATTTTCCAGCAGCTCTTTATCAAAACGGACAATCGCTTTGTATATCCATTGTTCCTTTTCTTCCTCGAGTTTAGTTAGCAAATCGATGCTCATGCTTCATAACCTCTTTAACTTCTATTTCACTTACTATCATTGTAAAGACTAAACTCCAGCCAGACATAATCGGCTTTTAGTATCAATTTATGACCATTATCGCTATCATCTCTTATTTTTCTTATTCCCTATTTTACTCACTTATTGCTCCGATTTTCCAGCGATTTTGATATTTTTATTGAAAAGAGGTCAGATGGATTATGAAAATTATGTAGATAGACCGATTATGAAGTAGAGGATAGTAGACCTGCCTAACGGTAAATCATAGAAAACTGAGTATATATTAATAGTGAAACTTATAAAATAAAGGCATTGGAAATTGTTTTTTCCAACGCCTTTTGTCTTTGAGTATTATGGTGATTTTAAAGAATAGTACCTGCTGCCATCCCATAAACAAGGGAACCCTCCCCTTGTCTCATATAAACTTCATTGTATACTCCGCCTGGAACGTTTCACTTGGTTGAATCTTCTGGATTCCCAATTTCTCCTTCAGCTTCCCTGTGGTATTGTATGTATCAGCAATCCCATACCATGGCTCGATGCAAACAAACGGAGCAATCTTACCATCCGTATATTTCGACCAAATTCCAACAAACGGAAACCCTTCAAATCTTACTTCTACACCATAATTCGACTTATTAGATGTCAGTGTAACTTGATCAATATTACTATAAATAAGGGCATCATTCGCAAATAGGGAGTCCGTGAGTGAAATTGTTGAGATATCATTTATGATTCCTTTCTCCTGAATCAAAGAATTCGATATCTCATATTCCATCACTTCCTTATTTATGGCTGGAATCAATTGCAAACGATAGTCACCCAATGTTTCATTTTCTAAGAGAGGAATCCGAAATGCCGGATGGGCACCAATGGAAAAATACATCTCTTCCTCGTTTTCATTTACAATTTCCCAATGAACAACGAGTGTGTCTTCCTTTAGGGTATATTTGATAATTGCTTTAAAATCGTAAGGGTACACATGAAGGAATCGTCCCTCAGACTCAAAACGAAAGGAAACTTTTGTTGAAGTCTGCTCTTCCACCTTAAACTCCATATCACGCAAAAAACCGTGCTGTGACATCTTGTTGCACTTGCCACCATGTTCATAGCGGTCATCCTTTAAACGTCCAACAATGGGAAATAAGACCGGTGAAACGCGTCCCCAATAGGCCGGGTCCCCCGTCCACATATAGTCCAGCCCATTTTTCTTATGCGTCACTTTACGTACTTCTGCCCCATTGTTACTAATTTCTACCTTCAACCAATCATTTTCGATCACATTCATTATCTGGTCTCCTGTCTCTCATCTGCATTGTTTCCTTTTATTATACCGAAAGTCTATTTTTTCTAAAATAACCGCAAACCAACATGCTTTTTTTGCAAAAATAATATCCTTTGTTTCAAAAACAGCATGAACTGCTTTATAATACAAACTAATAATTTTTTTAGGGGTGATACACATGAGACACGTTACACTGATACAAATTTTCAAACATCATATTGCCAAAAAATATCTGAGCCGTTCTGGAATTGCTCATGCCATCGCCTGCGCCTATCACGCATTCAAGTTAGCCAAACAAAACAATGTATCTGTCGACTTGGCAACCAAAGCAGCACTGCTGCACGATATGGGGCATTATACATGGTATAGTAATGGAAAATGGGATTATGACTTATATAAAAAGAACGATATTCATGCGATTAAAGGTGCTGAAAGGGCCCATAAATTGTTAATCCGATTAGGAGAAAATCCTATTATTGCGAAAGAAATCGCCCTAGCTATATTGTTCCACACGGATTCCTATATGCCGGAGGGTTTTATCAAAAGAACGCCGTTACAAGAAATTGTGAAATTAGCGGATGAGATGGACGAAGAAGAAGGCGGCACGCATCATTATCGAAAAATCGACAAAGAAAAGGCGTTAAAAATGATCAAACGATTAGACCAAATGGTGGAAGAAGAACTGAAAATAACATCTGATCATGTAGAGTAGAGGTATGAAATGTTCCCTTTAAAAATCGGTTATCGAACCATCAAGACTGCCATCGGAGCGGCTGCAGCCATTAGTATTGCTCAATTTTTCGGCTTGAATTCCTTTGCTTCGGCAGGAATCTTAACGATTCTTTGTGTACAAAGCTCCAAAAAGAAGTCGCTGCATGCTGCCTACTCGAGATTTTTTGCCTGCATGCTGGCCATCGCCTTTTCGTTTATCTTTTTTGAAACGATTGCTTATCATCCTGTGGTCCTTGGATTGCTGCTTTTAGTGTTTATTCCTGTCACCGTCCGGTTTAAAATATCGGAAGGGATTGTGACTAGTACGGTCATTATTCTTCATCTATATACAAGCAAAAACATCACGCTTGGAATTGTTTTTAACGAAATTGCTCTTATAGTCATTGGAATTGGCGTGGCTCTTCTTGTCAATTTATACATGCCAAGTCTTGATGCTAAATTGCGACAATATCAAGTGGGAATAGAAGATAATTTCCGAACCATTTTTCAAGAATTGGTCTCCTATCTTCGGACCAATGAAAGCCGCTGGGTGGGAAAAGAAATCATTGACACGGCCCGCTTGTTGGAAGAAGCGAAAAGCATTGCATTTCGGGATGTCCAAAATCATTTTCTGCGATCACAAGATTATTACTACCATTATTTTAAAACGCGAGAAAAACAATTTGAAATTATTGAACGGATTCTCCCCTTGGTGACATCCATCGACCACCTTGTTACCCAGCGTTTTATGATAGCAGACTTTCTCGAAACTTTAACCGACGCCATTCACCCAGGCAATACGGCACAGCTTCATTTAAAGCGCCTGCATGAGCTGCAGGATCAATTTAAGGAAGAACCTCTTCCCACAACTAGAGACGAATTTGAGGCAAGAGCCCAGTTATTTCAACTGCTGAAAGAGCTGGAAGAATATTTATTGATTAAGAAATCCTTAAAAGTTGATCAAACCATTGTAAAAGGCCAAAAAACTTAAGAAATACTTCTACATAAATGAAGTGCTAGACATCCTCCAGATTATTGGTTGGTGCCTGGCACTTTTTTTATTTATTATTGGTACAATTTGAAAAGTTGCTGAATATACTGTTCTATAAATGAATGAATGGTTCATTCATTAAAGGAGGCAAAAATAAATGACTGATAGGACAACAAAAAAGCAATGGAACTTAAAAGACAAGTATGTCTTGATTACAGGAGCAACAAGCGGGATAGGACTTGCAGCAGCAAAGGCCATTGCAGCTCGAGGTGCAAATATAGGGATTATTGCCAGGAATCCAGGCAAAGCAGAGGAAATTTCAGATCTATTAAAAAGGCAAACAACGGAACCAATTAATATCGATCTATTTATTGCTGACCTTTCCTCCCAAAGATCTATTCGAAAAGCAGCTGCACAGATTCTTGAAAGATGTCCAAGAATCGATGTTTTAGTGAATAATGCAGGTGCTTTATTCGATACCTTTCAAGAAACCGAAGAAGGAGTGGAAATGACCTGGGCACTTAACCACCTGGCTCCCTTTCTACTCACCTCATTGCTGCTGGATCGTCTAAAGGAAAGTGATTCCGCACGAATTATCAATACTGCTTCACATGGACATAAAATGATAAAAAAAGGTTTTGAGTTTGATAATGGGAAGCATCTTTATCGAGGGTTTAAAAAGTTACTAGGCGGCCCAACAATCCGTTATGCACAAACCAAGCTGGCCAATATCCTATTTACATCTGAATTAGCCCGTCGTCTAGAAGGGTCAAATGTCACGGTTTATTGTTTCGATCCAGGACTGGTTGCTACAAATTTCAATCAAAATAATGGAATAATGGCCAAAGCAACCATGGCGGTCATGAATCTTTTTTCCCGTACACCAGAGAAAGGCGCTGATACATTGGTATGGCTTGCTGAATTAAAGAATGTCTCCAATCTAAACGGCCATTATTTTGCTGATCGACAGCAGAAGGCACCTACAGAATTAGCAGCTGATAAAGAATTAGCAAGGAAACTTTGGAACATTAGTGATGAGCAAGTTCAGTTATCATTGCTTTAACCACTAAAGAGGATTTGAAAACAAAGAAGAATCGGGTGAAAAGAATGTCTCGTTTTAATGATGACCAACTGGAAAAAATCCATGAGAAACGAAGGAAACAAATTAAGGAAGCGGCTTTAAAAGTATTTGCACGCCGTGGACTCATTGGCACGAAAATGAACATGATAGCGAAAGAGGCTGGCATCAGCCAAGGTCTTTCTTATCGATATTACCATTCCAAGGATGAACTTTTTATTGAACTTGTAAAGGACGCAATGGAAGAAACCGTTGAGGCATTTACTTCATTGGAAAATATGACTGGTTCTCCTTCGGAAAAAATCAAACAATTGACCAAAAAAATGCTAGATGCTAGTAATAGATATTCGTTTATGCTCATACAACAAGTTCAAATTTCGGATGAAGTCCCTGACAAGGCAAAGGAAATTATTCAACAATACCCCATCTCCTCTTTAATCGAGCAAATAATCCCTATTTTTAAAAACGGCCAGAATACTGGTGAATTCTGTAAAGGGAACCCAGCTAAGCTATTGATGCTCTACTTCTCCGTTATTTCAGGTTTAATGTTACTCCCGAATGCGACTGAGGACATAGATATAGATATTTTAATGAAATTATTATGTGAATAAATGAACCGTGATGGGAATTTTAATAGGGTATTCTTAAATTTAAAAAAAGTCCTGCCCCCGCCATGTTATGCCATCATTAACGGGGACAGGACTTTTTACTTATTACCCTAAGGGTTCTAAAATAAGGACTAAAGATTATTATCAGCTATAGGTTATTTCGTATGATTGCCCTAACCTTATTGAACAAACGAATAATCTATTAATTCATCGATATTCGGCTCTTTATCTATTAATTTTTGATCCAGCCAAAATTCAATGCTTAGTTTTGTGAGATCATATATTTTTCCTGGATTTTCTTTTGTCCCGAAATAGGTTTTATTAGCTTTCTCGTCATAAAATTTTACTCCCTTTAATGACTCTTCCAGCTCCGCTGGGGATTGACCCATAGCTTTCCCCATGATTTTTAAGCTTTCTTCCCTATTAGTTTTATAGTATTCGATTGCTTCAAACCATGATTTAGTGATCGCTTTAACAGCTTTTGGGTTTTGTTTGACAAAATCGGCTCTCATACCAAGCGTACCGGTAATAACACCTGGAGATGCATCACTTGATAAAAGAACATTCCCAAAATCGCTTTGTTTGGCCTTCGATAACCATGGCTCCCATGTGACGGCTGCATCGACTTTTTTAGCAATAAACGCGGCACCGGCATCACCAGCCGTCATATTTTGTGCATTAATTTCTTTATAATCAATTCCCTGTTCTTTTAATAAATAGAGGAACCAGAAAAAGCTTGCCCCTCCATCCGTCTGTACAGCCACGCTCTTCCCTCTTAAATCTTTAATACTATTAATTCCTTTCTTCGCAACGATCCCATCGCCGCCATTTGAATCATCCGTTGCAAAGACCTGAACAACCGGAACATCGCTTGCGGCCGTTACAATATGTGTATCCACTGTTGTGACGAAACCTTGAATACGATTTGCAGCTAATGAACTTCTTCTGTCAGCAACACTTTCCATTTTCACTAGATCTACATCGATTCCATTCTTCTTAAATAATCCTTTTTCCTTTGCGATATACAATGGTGCAAATCCTACCCATGTAGACACCGCAATAGAAAACTCGTTGTTTTCTTTAGATTGACTATCCTTTGGTTTCGATTCTTTTGAATCCGTACTGCCTTTTGCGGTACACCCGGTTATTACCAACATTGCGATCAGGAAAATGGCCATCCAACGTTTTCTCACTCGCCTCAACCCCCAAAGTTTTTTGATTTTTACTGCTACATATAATTGAAAAATCTTGAGTCAACCTGTGTAATCGTAATGAAGTTATTAATCTTTTAAGAGAATCACATGAACTTTTCCAGGTCCGTGAACGCCTAAAGCCAATTCCATTTCAATATCACCTGTCCTGCTTGGGCCAGTGATGAAATTAATGCATGAAGGCAATCCATTTGAAATCTGGTCATGAATGGCCGCAACACTATCTGATAATCTAGGGAAAATCGTACTCTCTGATAAAATCGCTACATAAACAGGAGGCAACGCACTAACCAAACGTCCGCGCCCGCCTCCATTCCATAAGACAACGGTTCCTGTCTCTGAAAGTCCCATCTCAGCAAACGTGATGCCCATATCCACCTTTGATACTAAGTCACGGAGCTCTTGTTCATCACCCATTGGATCCCAAACTTGAAACTCGACTTTTTTTTCAAAAAAGTGTTTGCCAAGCTGAAGCTGATGCAATCGATCATCATCCCAGCTTATTGCGGATGTAACCTTAAATTTTTGAATAATGAAATCCAAGGCATCGGCCATTTCAGAACGGTCGATATGACTTACTTCCGTATTCAAAGCCGCCAAATTTCCGATAAATGGTTGAATCAACTTTTTTCGGTCGTTTTCTCGATGTAGCTGCTCATAAGGCATCTGTTGCCAATTTGGTGGTGTAACAGCATGACGACGATGCCGTCCCAATTTACCTGCTATCGTATTTAGAAACGATTCTTGTCGTTCGGCTTCCATCTTACTGCCCCCCTTTTTCCTTCTTCCACCAATCACGGAAGGATTGTTTTGCAGGTCTTGGAAGGTCTCTTACTTCCGTCCAGCCTTTTAAAAGGCCGGGTCCTTTTTTAATATGGTCGTCCTTTGAAATGAACGCAGAACTTGCATGGGCCATTTTAACAGCTTTATCAAAAACAAATGGATGACTGGTCATGTAGCCAAATCCTTTAAATGCGAGTTTTTCTGTCAATGGAGCTAACCCTTTTTCCACTTCATCCTTTCGATGTTGTAGCAGAAGGTCATGTAACGGTATTTTAACCGGACAAACCTCGGTACACGCCCCGCAGAGACTTGAGGCATACGGAAGTTCCTTATATTCTTCATATCCTTTTAATAAAGGAGTAAGCACCGCCCCAATCGGACCGCTGTAAACATTACCGTAAGCATGCCCCCCTATATTTCGGTATACTGGGCAAACATTCGAACAGGCACCACATCGGATACATTTCAATACCTCTTGGTAAGCTGTTCCTAAAATATCAGAACGCCCATTGTCCAAAATAACCAAATGGAATTCTTCAGGCCCATCGAGTTCTTCCGGTAAACGAGGGCCGTTGATCACTGTCATATAAGAAGTAATTTTTTGACCCGCAGCGCTGCGGGTTAACATGGAGACGACGATATCTAATTCTTTCCACGTCGGAACGAGGCGCTCCATTCCCATGATGGCAATGTGTACTTTCGGTAAAGTGGTGGTTAAACGCGCGTTGCCTTCATTGCTTATCAGGACAACTGACCCCGATTCGGCCACCGCAAAGTTACAACCCGTGATGCCAATATCGGCCTTTAAAAATTTTTCCCGTAAATGTTCTCTTGCGAATTTCAGTAATGCATCGGTTTCTGCTGGAATCGTTCGGCCCGCCTCTTTAGAGAAGAGTTTGGCCACTTGCTGCTTTGATTTATGCATAGATGGAGATATGATGTGGGATGGGGTTTCACCGGCTAGTTGAATGATATATTCACCAAGGTCCGATTCTGCAACATTTACTCCTATTTCCTCTAAATGTTTATTGAGGTGAATTTCTTCTGTAACCATGGACTTGGATTTAACAACTGATTTTGCACTTATTTCCTTCGTCAGGTTTACCACATAGGAAATGGCATCCTCTGCTTTTGCAGCAAAATGCACATGCCCTCCATTTTTCCGAACATTAGCCGCCAGTTGTTCTAGATAACTATCTAAATTTTCAATGGTATGACTTCGAATCTTTGAAGCTATTTCCTTCCATTCTTCCACATTACCTAAATCCTCGGCTGCTTCCATCCATCCTGTTCGAAACCGGTCTTGTACGAGCGGAACGGCCTTTCTCATTTGTGAATCGTTTAGTGCTTTATCTACTCGTCCAAGAAAATCGATCTCTTCAACATTCACTTCTCTCCCTCCTTGCTAACACTTCCGCAATATGCGCCACTTGGATTTTGCTTCCGTTTTTTCGTAATCTTCCTTGAATGTTCAAAAGGCAGCCCAAATCTGCTCCAATAAGAACATTAGCCCCAGTCGAAGCAATATGTTCAATTTTTTCATCGAGCATTTTTTCGGAGATTGGGCTCATTTTTGCCGCAAAGGTGCCGCCGAATCCACAGCAATCTTGACAATATGGCAGTTCCTTTAGCTCTAAGCCCTCCACTTGAGACAAAAGCTGAAGGGGCTCATTTCTTATCCCCATTCCTCTGCTCATATGGCATGAGTTGTGGAACGTTGCTGTTTCGGAAAGTTTGGAATCAAGTTCAGTCATGTGTAAAATATTGACTAAGAAGTCTGTTAATTCATACGTTTTCCCTGCTAACTCTTCCGCTTTCTTATACCATTCGGGCTCCTCTTTAAATAAATCCTTATAATAATGACACACCATACTTGCACATGAACCGGATGGAGTCACGACATATTCACTGTGCTCAAATGCCTTAATCATTTGTTTTGCCGCTTTCTTTGCATCCTTCTGAAATCCACTGTTATAAGCGGGCTGACCGCAGCATGTTTGTCCTTCAGGAAAATCCACTTCCACTCCACATCGATTCATCAGATCAACGACACTTTTACCTACTTGCGGGAAGAATACATCGGACAGACATGTTATCAATAACGAAACTTTCATACAAACCTCCTCGGGGGAAAATTACTCTCTAAGCAAGATCTTACAGATTTTAGTTTTCTAATAATTCTGATTATAAAACCATCTTAACACCCATATTAGTATATAAAAACTATTTATTTTGTTAGTTTTCTATATAATAAAGGTATAGAAGGAGGTTTTTTATGGATATCCGTCAACTCCGTTATTTTGTCGTCATCGCTGAAGAAAAACAACTTACCCGAGCTGCTGAAAGGCTTCATATGGCACAACCTCCCCTTAGCAGGCAGCTTAAATTATTGGAAGAGGAATTGGGTACAACTTTGTTTGCAAGAAACGGTCGCTCTATGAATTTAACCGAAGCTGGTAAATTGCTGTATATCAGAGCTGAGAGTATCTTAAATCAATTAAACGAAACCATTACGGAGGTAAAGGATACTGGCGAGGGGCTTAAAGGAGTACTATCTATCGGGACCATTCACACTTGTATCCCCGTTCTCTCAGAGAAAATTCGGTACTTTCAGGAAAAATATCCACTTGTTAGCTTTAGGATATACGAAGAAAGTCCATCCATCTTAAGTGAACAATTAGAAAAACGGGAAATTGAACTTGCAATTATTCGCTCCCCCTTCAAAAAAGACATCTTTTCAATTCACAATTTACCAGAGGAACCTTTTGTGTTAGTCATGCCTGCACAGTGGCAAGAAGCCAATACACGTACAACAATAATGTTAAATGAATTCAAGAATTTACCCCTTCTCTTTCTAAAAAAAGGGAAAAGCAAAGAAAGAAGTTATCATCAAATGTTCATTGATGAATGTGACAAATTTGGTGTAGAGTTAAATATTGTATGCGAGTGCCCCGACGCGGCTTTTCTTCTCATGCTTGTCAAAGCAGGAATAGGCGCAACCATCCTGCCAAAAAGCTTTGTTACATTTAAAGTAGATGAATACGTGAAATTGATGGACATCTTAGATTTTCCTTGCCAATCCGAATCTTCAGTCATTTGGCTAAAGGAGCGCCAGCTTTCAAAAAGCGCCAGCCGATTCATTGAGACTTTTCAGAGTACTTAAATTTTCACCACTGATCCTAGTTTGAGGGGCTGCCTGGGCAAAATCACGCCTTCTTTTTTACCGCTTAACCCTGGTTGAGGCGCTGCCCGGGCAAAATCAAGACTTCTTTTTTACCGCTGACCTGGAATTGTGGTGCTGATCGGCAGAATCATGCCACTATTTTTACCACTGTCCCCTCACATGGTGCCCGACACCCGTTTGAACAAAAATGTCATATTTAATAATTTCAAGAATATGTATGTACTAGGGAAACGTAAGTCTTTACTTTTTCTTGGAGAGGCCGGGGGAATGAAAATTCACTTAGGTTTGGAGGAGAACCAGGATAGATACAGAAGTATTAATCCAGTTGCTCACACTGATAGTGATGATCATTGGGCTGGCTACAAAAGATAAGTAAGACTACAGAAAAACGAGCCTTCAAAAATAGATGGCTCGTTTTTCTATTTTATATGGGATTTATGGTAATGATAAATGCATTTGTTAACATAATAATTTTATACTAAACTATTTATCTACAGTGGTTAGAAGTGATGTCATTTTTACTTTTGACCTTTTTTCAAGCGCTATTCGGACAATAGAATCCACTTCTTTTTACCGGGTGACCCCCTTCTCAGCACACCGCGGGTAATAGAACTCTTTTCTTTTTACCGCTTGACCTCCTTCTAAGCACTCCGCGGGCAATAGAACCCTCTTCTTTTTACCGCCTGACCCCCTACTCAGCACTCCTCGGGCAATAGAACCATTTTCTTTTTACCGCCTAACCCCATACTCAGCACTCCTCGGGCAATAGAACCCTCTTCTTTTTACCGCCTCACACCCTTCAAAGGACCCAGCGGGCAATAGAACCATCTACTTTTTACCACCTTACCCCTTCCGAGCACCCAGCGGGCAATAGACCCCTCTTCTTTTTACCGCCTGACCCTCTCCCTTGCACTCCGCGGGCAATAGAACCCCCATAAAATCACAACATCCTCTAATTCCCTCTTCTCCCACCGCCTTTAGAACAAATCAATCAATTTATTTTTAATAGCATACTTGACTAATTCGTGTTTTTCCTTGAATCCCAGCTTCCGCATGATATTGGCTTTGTGATTTTCCACCGTTTTTGGACTGATGCCCAGTTGTTTTCCGATTTGGATGTTAGTGTATCCAAGGGATGTTAGCCGGACAATTTCCTGCTCGCGGACGGTCAAAACGGAGGCAGCGTCTTCTTCCTCGGACAAGCGCTTGAATTGATGCTCGGGCACCTTCGTTCGATAAAACCGCTTGCCTCTATACACAGCCTTCATGGCATCGAATAACTCATTTGAATGGCTATTTTTCAACAAATAGCCATGAATCCCGTGCTTCAAAGCTTTCCGGACATAAATTTCCTCATCATGCGTCGTCAAAGCGATGATTTTCACTTCTTCCGTTTCGAAAAGAATGGTTTGTGCTGTTGAGAACCCGTCCAAGCCATCAGGCATCGACAAATCCATTAAAATAATGTCCGGTTTCTCCTTCAGCGCAAGCGTAATGGCTTCTGATCCGTCGCGTGCTTCTCCGACCACCTGGATATCGGTGAATTTCTCCAATAGAAATCGAATTCCCTTTCTAATCAAAATATGATCATCGACGATTAATACCTTCATATCAACCCTCCGTATCCAACGGTATTTGCATGGTAATCACGGTTCTCTCTCCCTCATTTCCCTGGACATTCCACCCAATCAGTCGTTTGGCGACCGGATTCATTTCAATCTTCCAGATAAATTTTCCTGAAATCTCGTTCATCCTCAACCCAATTCCTCCCTATTAAAAACCTCTATAAATCTATCTTATTGACGAGATAAGGAATATGAACTAATATTGTCCAAAAATTAAAAAAGGGACTCTGGTCTTAAAACCAGGTCCCTGTAAACACCGAAACTTATCGCAAAACCGGAAACTTTTCTTTCTTCCAAGCTAAAATCCCACCCTTTAAATTGAGAACATTTTTGAAGCCATTCGCCTGGAGCAGACTGGCCGCAATCGCAGAACGCGCTCCCGAACGGCACTGTAAAATGTAAGTCTTCGCCGGGTCCAGTTCTCCCAGCCGGTCAAGAAGAGTGCCGAGCATATAATGCTTGGCGGATTCAATTCTGCCACCATCCCACTCCGCTTGATTCCGCACATCTAGAAGTTCGTGGTTACCCTCCCTTAAGTATTCAGGCAGCTCCTGAACATCAACTTCTCCAAACATTTCAACGCAATCCTCATGTGAAAGGGCCGTTTCCGGCTCGATAAACGCCATAATCCGGTCTAGTCCGATGGATGCCAGCGCCGTCCCAATCTCCTGAACCTCCTTTTGATTGGCAATCAGTACAATATCGCGATCATATGGTATCAGCCAGCCGGCCCAGTTTGTAAAGGATTTATTGAAAGGAATATTAATCGATCCCTCATAATGCTTCGCCGCAAATTCGCGGGCTGGCCGGGTATCTAGGAATACGGCTTCTTCGTTAAATGCCGCTAAGTCAGCCGGATTTACCAGCTTATTAAGCGGCGAATCACTTACGTAAGCAGGGCCGATTTTATTCAACGTTTTCATCATCGCGAAATATTTTGGCGGTTCTGGCTGTCCAGAAAGCAGCGTATTCACGAACTCTTCTTCATTGCCCATGCGAAGCGCCCAATTGTTCCGTTTTTCATAACCGACCGTTGACACTGGAACCGCCCCAAGCGCTTTTCCACAGGCGCTACCCGCTCCATGTGCCGGCCAAACCTGAAGAAAGTCAGGCAGCTCTTTGAATTTTTTCAATGACTGAAACATCTGCCTTGCTCCGATCTCTGCATTACCTGCAACGCCTGCCGCTTTTTCCAGCAAATCCGGACGGCCGATATCGCCGACGAAAACAAAGTCTCCGGTAAAAATCCCCATTGCCTCCTGCGAACCCCCGCCTTTGTCGGTCAACAGAAACGAAATGCTTTCCGGAGTATGTCCCGGAGTATGGAGCACCTGAAATTCAACATGGCCAATGGAAAAAGCACTTCCATCCCTCACTAAAACATGAGGAACCTCATCGAGATATTGATACTTCCAATCTTTGTCTCCTTCATCTGACAAATAAAGAACAGCCCCGCATTGTTTCGCAAGCTCCTTGGCACCGGACAAGAAATCCGCATGAATATGAGTTTCCGCCGCGGCAATAATCTTCAGACCCTCCATTTTAGCCGTACGAAAATAAGCTTGTAAATTCCGGGCAGGGTCAATCACAATCGCCTCACCACTTTGCTGGCAGCCCACCAAATACGACATATGTGCTAAGTTTTCATCGAAAAAAGAGCGAAAAAACATAGTTTCTCCTCCTGGATTACTTTTGTTTATGAATCACATCCAACAACGTTTCTACATATTTCAGACCTGATTGGATCGTCGGATGTTTCAACAAACGGTACATGCGCAGCATGGATACCGGTGAGGAGTCCTGTTGAACTTGGAATCTTTCGTTTGTCTCTTTCAGGACATTTAATGTTTTTTCAACCGGTGGCACCTCTTTAACCCCTTTTAGGGCATACTCGATTGACTCGGAATCCGTCACAACATTCTGCAGAAAGAGAAACATATCCTCTGCCTTTTCTAAGTATTGAACGAGCCGTGGAAGCGCTTGGACCATTAGCACCATTGCCTCCAGATGCTCTTTCGTTAAATGTAAGTTTTCGATTTTTTGTTCAACTTGACCAATGATCCCCTCTACGGATTGCTGGTCACTGATGGTATATTGGATAAACTTTACTTTTTCCTCGACGAATTGGATGGCCGATGTTAACTCGGGAAGCTTATTAACAAGAAAATGCAATGATTCAATTTGTTCGGGCTTTTCCATTTCCCGTAGAACGGCCTCTATTTGCGACTCGTTTTTAATAGTAGACATCCTGTTCCCCCTTTACTATAGCGTTTACATTAATCCCCTTAGCATGCCATTCCAATAAACGATTGGCAGCACATTCTTTTTTAACAAATACATGCTGATTCTTTCTTTCGATTGGTCGATTGGGAAGGACTCTGACGGGTTCTTTTGGTAGTCAAATTCTGCTAGGACGAGCTTGTTGTAGCCGGTTACTAATGGGCAGGATGTATAGCCGTCATATTTAGCGTTCATCGCTTTTCCCTTCCACAATGAAAGCAAATTATCGGCAACAACAGGCGCTTGTTTGCGAATCGCAGCCCCCGTTTTGGAGGTTGGCAGATTGCTGCAATCCCCCGCGCCAAAAATATTTTTATAGGTTTTATGTCTTAAAGTTTCGGTATCCACATCCACCCAGCCGCCACTATCAGCGATCGGACTTTTGGCGATAAACTCAGGAGGCCCCATCGGCGGAGTCACATGAATCATATCGAACTTATGTGTAAATGTTTCTTGGGTGTCCAAATTTTGAAAGGTGGCTTCTTTTTTGACGCCGTCAATGGCAATCAGCTCAACACGGTATTGTGTCTCGATCCCTTTTCTTTCTATTACCTGCTCGAGTGTTTCTGCGTAGCGCTTTACGGCAAAAATGGCTGGAAGTCCGGATGCAAAGATGATGTTGGAGTTTTCACGAACGCCGGATTGTCGGAAGTAATCATCGGCCAAATACATGATTTTTTGGGGTGCCCCCGCGCATTTCACTGGTGTGCTAGGCTGTGTAAAAATGGCTGTTCCGCCCTGAAAGTTTTCGATATTGGTCCAGGTGCTTTTAACATAGTGGTGGGAATAGTTACTGCAAACCCCATTTTTCCCCATCGTTTCTTTTAGACCCTTAATCTTGTCCCAATGAATTTGAATACCTGCAGCCACAACTAAATATTGATATTGGATGGTGGTTCCTTCTTTGGTGACCAGTGAATTTTCATCGGGAAAGAACTGCTCCACAGATTCTTTTAACCATTTTACACCTTCTGGAATTAAGGTTGCTTGCTCTCTTACGGAGTCTGCAAGATCTGCAGCACCGCCGCCGACCAATGTCCATAATGGTTGATAATAATGTTTATCTGACGGATCGATGATGACAACTTGTTCTCTTAGTGCTGGTGATTTCCGCACGAGACGGGCAGCAATCGAAATACCGGCAGACCCGGCACCAACAATGGCAACCGTGTACTTTGTCAATTTTCCCAAATGAATCCCCCTTTTATATACGAAAAATAATCATATCCATTCTATTGTAGTAATTTTGGTAAAAAATACATATAGGGTAAATCCCTCATTTTTACAACTTGATGGTGTAATTTTTTGATAAAACCGTTTGAATAGCCTGCATAAAAAAATAGAAAAAGTTTTTCATTTGTTATATAATGGATCCTCAAAAAACTTCTCCATGGTCGTTATATCGGGGGGTGATGGGGTGGCGAGAAACAGCGAATGGCCAGATACTTCAGCAGCTCATGCAAAGCCTAGTATTAGAAAGGCGATACTTTGCATGGGGTAGATTTTTTATTAAATCGCCTTAGTAAGCTTTTCTGATACAAAGCTTTGCACCTTATTTTTTCAAATAAAGAATAAGGAGCTGGGATGAATGGCTTATGTCAAAGCGACAGCTATTTTACCTGAAGAGCTGATATCAGAAATTCAAAAATATGTTCAAGGGGAAACCATTTATATTCCTAAACTTGAAGACTCTTATCAAAAATGGGGAATGCGTTCAGGGTCTCGAAAGAAGCTGGATGAACGAAATACCGCGATCAAGCTGGCGTTTAAACAAGGAAGGACTATTGAACAGCTCGCTGATCAATATTACCTATCCCCTGAAACCATCAAAAAAATTGTATACTCGAAATAATGGCATGAAGCACTGAATGATCTCAGTGCTTTTTTGTATGGCGAGTTTGGTTCCTAATCATTTTCCCTATTTAATAAGCAAAAGAATTTCTATAAAGTAAAAGGTAGCAATTCAGTAGGAGTGAAAAGAAATGGAACCATTTATTAGAGTTGATCAATTTCATTATATAAAAGACTGCACACAAAAGCTGATCCATGCCCATGCTTCCATTAATGATCGGGATGTATTGGAGGCTTATAAATCTCTCAACCTTGAAAAAGTAACAAACTTGTTCGTTGAGATGGAGATAGAGAAAAAAATGCTGCTTCATCCCATCATTGATATTGAAAATAAAGAACAAGCGGAGGAATTCTTAAACAAAGTAAAGCTTTATGTTCTTCCGTTTAAAGAAGTTACACTGCAAACAGCCAAAAAAATACTCCCTAAGGTGAAAAAGCTAAAGCTCCCGTCATTGGATCCCGCCGATTTACTAGAATTATCTTACCTCGGCATAGATGATCAAGGATCACAGAAAAAATATCTCATTGCCTATCTTGATGGAATGCCGATCGGTGTTCCAGGACAATTTAATCCGATCAATAAAAAAGGGATCTGTGCTGTGTGTAATAAATTAGAAGAAGTCGGGCTGTTCTTGACCGAAAAAAAAGGCACAATCCAAGGTACCTTCACCAAAAAAGGAAATTACATTTGCCAAAATAGCCATAAGTGCAACCAAAACTTAACCTCATTAGAAAAACTAAACGATTTTCTTTTGCTATGCTTGAAATGAGTTAACAAAGGGTGTCAGACACCATGTGAAAAATTCACATGGTGCCTGACACCCTCTTCATCTTTTATCTTACTTTTTTTCGTCTCATCCATTGTGTGGCTGCCCATTTGTCGCCGATGATGACGGGGGCGCCGCCGTGGAGTGTTAAGTCATTTAAGGTTTGATCGTTATAGAAGTATTCGAAGTATACCGCCATTCCCTTTTGTGGGGAGACGGAGAAGTTCAGTTTTGGAAAATAGGTTTCCCCGCCCTGCTCGACATCGTTTAAGTACATTACGAGTGTGCTGATTCGGGGATTGTTTGAATTCGAAAAGAAGTCAAAATGAGCTTTATACTCTTGATCAATTTTATAATTTAATACTTGAATGCCTTCCCCGTGTTCTATAGGGATATTCATAATCTGCGAAATTCTCTTTTCAATTCTAGCAATCATCTCATTTTCGCCATCTTGAAAGAACATACTGCTGCTAGTCCGGAGTTCATTTGTGTCACGAGTGCCTCCGATTTTTGAACGATGAAGCCGTTCTTTTGACATTTCCATGAGTGCATCACATTCTTCGTTGCTTAAGACATTTCCTAAAACGACGATCAGTGGTTCTTCCATTCTAGCAATAATGTTTATTTCTCGATCTTCCGTTTTAATTTTATTCCCAATGTGATTAAAAACAGTCTGTTCTTTATAAGAGAATTCTTTAGCATCCATTAACAACTTTCATCAACCTCTTCTTATTAGAATTTTCCAAAAATTTAACGGGTCTGATTCTGAAAGTTGCCATCGCTTAGAAGAAATCTAGTAAAACTATACCTTCCATCTACTCATTATTCCTTCCTGCAAAAAAATTTCTGCTTAAGAATTTTACCACCTTTGAAATAAGTTTTTCTACATTTTTTTAAAATTTTTTCCAACCTAATAAATATTTATTGGTTAGGGGTGTCAGGCACCATGTGAAAAATTCACATGGTGCCTGACACCAAACCCTAATTAAAAAAGCTCTCTCAGTATTTTAGGATCCACATTTCCTCCTGATACCACAGCCAATACCCTTTCACCTTGTTTTGGGTGGGATAATGCTGCGGCTAGGGCGACTGCGGAGGAAGGTTCTATTAGTTGATTCATTTGGGTCAGAGCCCAGGTGAAGGCCTGACAAATTTGTTCTTCGCTTACAAGACGAATTTCATCGACGTATTTCTGGAGAATTGGAAATGTTTTTTCCCCAGGGGTATTGGTTCTAAGGCCATCCGCAATGGTTCCGGCAGCCTCTGAGCCAATATTGACTCGTTCGCCGGCTTGCAAGGATAGGAATGTGTCATTTGCAAGTTGGGGTTCCACCCCAATGACCTTCACGTTAGGATTAGATTCCTTAATCGCCGTGGCCACCCCTGAAATTAAGCCTCCGCCTCCGATTGGAACATACACGGCATCTAACTCGTCCACCTGTTCGAGAATTTCCAATCCAATCGTACCCTGCCCCGCCATAATATCATAATCATCATACGGTGGGATGAATACAGTGCCTTTGTCTTGTAGCAAAGAACCAGCATAGGACAATCGTTCATCAGAGGTGGTTCCATGCATGACGACGTCAGCGTTATAGTTTTTAATAGCTTGCAATTTTGGTAGTACAACATCCGTAGGTGTTACGATGGTCGCCTTGATCCCCAAATGAAAGGCATTGCACGCAACCGCCTGCCCATGGTTTCCTGACGAAGCGGTAACAACATGTCTAGCCCCGATTGCTGCTTCCTTTCTAATCTTGTTCGTAGCCCCGCGTACCTTAAACGACCTTGTCAGCTGTAAATGTTCTGCCTTTAGAAAAATAGTATTTTCTCCGTTTTGGGACAATGGATCGCCATAGGATAATACAGGAGTTTTTTTAATAAAAGAACTAATATTTTCCCTAGCTTCTTGAATTTTAGATAAAGTAAAAATCGGAATCCCCTCCAAATTATAATCGCGGACTTTTTCGAGACTTAGCGGCCTGTTCAAATGCATAGGCTAACCTGATTAATATACCTTCACTGTAGGCGGTTCCGGCAAATGTTATACCAAAAGGTCTACCATTCTTCATATATCCAGCCGGTACGGCAATTGATGGATACCCAGCTTTGGCGCAAATCGTGGAACCTAAATAAGAAGGAAAAAGAATGGCATCAAGATGATATTTTTTCAAAGCAAAATCAATGCCTTCTTCCTGGGAAAAATACACATCTTCCAATTTGGCGTTTAAATATTCTGGACTTCTTAATGTATTAGGAAGTAGATCCCTCTCTTCAAATTTATTCTGACCATATTTCAATGCCCTGTCCTTATTGTCTCTGTTAAATTGAATTAACTCTGATAATGAATGTACAGGCACATTTGACGGCAATTGAGAAAGATAATTCTCTAAGCTGTGTTTCAACTCATGGAGATTGACTCCCCAGTTCCACTCTCTGTTGAATGATGGTATTTCAATATCTTCTATTACGTTGGCACCTTGATACCTAAGCGTTTCTACTGCATCTTTATATAACTCTTCGTCATACTCTTCGTCACTACGAAAAATACTAGATGTATAATTAAATACGCCTATATTGGCGCCAGTAAGACCCTTTTCGTCTAAAAAAATGGAATAATCTTTTTCCAGCCTTCCTTCACTTTTATAGGTTGCCGGATCCTTTTGATCGACACCTGCCAGTACCCCTAATAAAAGTGCAGCGTCCGCCACATTTCTTGCGATCGGACCAGCTGTATCCTGTGAATATGTAAACGGAATAATCCCTCTGCGGCTGATTAACCCAACTGTCGGTTTAATCCCTACCACTGAATTTTGAATTGATGGGCTTAATATCGATGCATCTGTTTCAGTCCCAACGGATACCACGGTAAAATTAGCAGCAACGGCAACGGCCGAACCAGTGCTTGAGCCTCCAACGAAAAATTCACCGGGCCCATAGGGGTTTAATACTTGCCCTCCCCTTGAACTATACCCTGCCCACATTTCTGTAGACACAGCATTTGAAAATTCCGTCATATTGGTTTTACCTAAAATAATGGCCCCCGCCTGACGAAGCTTTTCTACAAGAAACGCGTCACAGCGCGCGATATGGTTTTCTAACGCAATCGAACCTGCACTTGTATGCATGGAATCACCAGTTTCAATATTATCCTTTAACAAAACTGGAATTCCGTGCAAAGGGCCTCTGCTTCCCTTGGTTTTTCTTTCCTGATCGAGTCCCTCAGCGATAAAAATTGCATCAGGATTTATTTCAAGAATGGAATTTAACCTTGGCCCATCCTGGTCATACGCTGCAATCCTATCTAAATAATACATAACCAATTTTTTCGAAGTGATTTCCCCATTTTCCATCGCCCTCTGTAAATCACTAATCGATAATTCTTCCCTCAAAAACTCATTAAAATTAATAGCCATCCCCACACCCCTGATCACATTACTTTCTTTATTTTACCATAAGTAGAAAAATTCAATAAATAGAAAAAATAGAAAAAAAAGTTAAAAGGTGTCAGGCACCATGTGAAAAATTCACATAGTGCCTGACACCCACCTTAAACAACTCTATGCTTTTATTGAATGGTCATATACTTGTACATCTAACATTTCTAACTGTGATGCTACAACTGTCGTTCCGGTTAGATCTCCTGTTACGTTTGTTGTGGTGTGGCCAATGTCGATGATTGGCCATATAGCGGCTAATATTGGTACAAGAGTAAGCGGGAGTCCAAGCGTAGACAGTAATACGGTTGACATAACTACTCCTGCACCTTTCACGCCAGCTGCCCCAATCGATAGGACTAGCCCCAGGAATACAAATTGAATAATCGTCGAAAATGTAATAGGCAGGTCGTACAAATTTGCTGCAAATACAGATATAACACCTAGTGCAACAGCCATTCCATCCATATTGACAGTTGCACCAAGCGGCAGCGTAAAACCGTAAATTTTCTCCGGTATCCCTAAATTTTTATCGGCCACTCTCATAGAAACCGGAAGTGTAGCATTACTTGAAGTAGTACTTGCCGCAACTAATACGGCAGGAGATATATTCCGATAAAACCGAAGTACATTCTTTCGAGCAAGGAATTTTATAAATATAGGATAAAAAACACCTAAAACAATAATTAAGGCGATATAATCTGCTAAAATAAAGCGTCCTACCTCCGCGAGCATCTTACTGCCTAAAGTACCGGTCATGTTTGCAACTAAAGCTAGAATTCCATATGGGGAAATATACATAACGAATTCGGTGATTTTGATCATCAGGTCCGCACTTTCATTCGCAAGCTTTTTCAAACCGCTCACACTGTCTCCAAGAACTAGCAGCGCCACCCCTATAATGATTGAAGCAATAATGATTTGAAGCATGTTGGTTTCAGCCATTGCCTTCACAATGTTAGATGGGAACCATCCGACAATCTGGTTTATAAAACTAAATTCAACATTCTCCACTTTTTGACTGGAATCTAGTAATCCAACGGTCCCTTTTCCCGGATTGATGATAAAGGCAATTAATACTCCTACTGCAGTTGCAAGAAGGCTGGTGCAAATAAAATATACACCAATTCTTCCCCCTACTGACCTTACCGCACGAATATCTTCCATTTTCGTAATACCAGCAATCAAACAAAAAAACGTTAATGGGACTACAAGAAATTGAAGCAGACTAATAAAAATATCTCCTATAGGCTTTAGCGTTGCTGCTTTTGGTCCTAACATCAGCCCGAGGACTATTCCTATTAACGCACATATAGCGATCTGGGTATATAATTGTCTCTTAAACCACCATTTCATTATTATTCCCCCTCGTACATTAGAAAATTAATTTTCTACTCTTGGAGAATGAAATCTAGCTGCGATTCTTTTCAACCATTTTTTGAGTGATTATGAGAAACTCTTCGATATCCTCGATGCGATGACAGTGTAATGGTGAGACCCTTATCGCCCCTATCATTCCAAACGACTCTATCATTCTTTTAGAATAAATGCTTGTGGCAACACGCTCGAATACAATTACGCCTTCCTCTTCATATTGACGGACAGCCTCTTTATAGTCTAAATCTTCTATACTCATAGCAACGATTAAATCCCTTTTGGAAAGGTCCTTATAATCAAGATGAACCGTTACCCCAGGTATATTTCTTAATCCAGGAATCTTTTCCGTTCCATCAAGCAATGTTTCAAGAAGTCCCCGTTCCTGTAAAGCAATCCTCTTCATTCCTTCAACGAAAAGACTTCTTCGTTCCTGTTCATTGGAAAATTTACTGCCAATCCAGCAGACATAATCGACTACTTCACTAATAGCCGCAAAATGGGCTGGTACTGGGCTTCCCAGCTGTAAATCACCATCCGCTTTCCCATATAACCTGTGATGCGGCAGGTTTGCTGCTCTTTCAGAAAGGTAAGCAATCCCACATCCCCTCACACCAAAAAACTTATACGGTGCAAAGTTAATGGCATCTACAGGTGTTTTTTCAATATCGATGATTCCATGCGGCGCATGTTGTACAGCATCCACCACAATAAATAAATTAGGCTTTATTTTTCTAGCCTCTTTGACAATTGTCTCAATATCTAATATCGCTCCGGATACATTGGATGCATAAATGACGCTAAGGAGACTAGTATTCTCGTCAATAAGTTTTGTTATTTCATCAACATCTACTCCTCCAGTTACTGGGTTTGTATTGGCAACCCGAAGTTCTCTCCCTAATTTATTGGCGTAAAACTTGGCTGCATCGAAGGCTGATGGATGTTCTAAAGCGGTTGTTACAATGTTTGTTCCTTCCGTATTTTCAGCAATTACACCTGTAATCTCAAAGATGGCCTGTGAAGCCGTAAAATAAGTGTTTATACTTCCCTTTTTAGCATTGAAAATCGTTCTCGCATCGTTTATTCCCTTTTGTTCTACATCTAGTAAATATTTCGAGGTTTCATGATTCCGCTGAGGGCAATTAGGAATTAAATCGATCTGATGAAATACTTCTGTCGCTTTTTTTAAACGAAATGACCCCCCGGCATTATCGAAGAAAATTCTTTTCCTTTGCTTTACTGGATCAACATCAATATAGGAAAATTTCTCTCTAATTTCATTCAACAATTCGTTACTAAATAAGGTCTCACTTTTTAGTTTAGCCATTTGAACAAACCTCCATTTTTAGAAAAATATAGTAAAATTATTCCTCACTTTATAAACAATTTTTATAACAATCATTGAAATACTTACGATGAAAAATGATGCAGTTAGAGAGTAGAAACTAAGTAGGTCCGGGGATATTTTGAAATAATCTTCAATATTAATGCCTTTCATGTAGGCATTAATATTCATGATCATAGTTAGGTAAATTAGGCCGGCGAAGAGATGGAGTGTAAATGAAATTATGAAAGATTGAAAAATGATTTTTCGAATTCTCAAAGGCATCATCCTTTTTTAGTAATTCTTTAAACCTGCTAAAGTCGATGTTGAGAAATATTTTGTAAGGTTCATACGCGGTATTTGGAAAGCGCTTTTATTTTACTGAATGACATATTCCCCTCCTTTTTTGATTTTTGTAAAACAAAGTATGATTCTATGTGTTATAATGGTCAGACCATTATAACATGTTATCTATAAACAACTTTACATCACAAATTAATGTTTGTAAATATGGAATTTTCATAATTTTCAAATTTACATTCTGATATTATTCTTCTAAACTAAAACAAAAAGGAGTAAAAAAATGAATTTGAAATCGATTCAGAAAAAAAGTTTATCTGAAGAAATAGTTATTCAAATCATTCAGTACATCCGTAATGAAAATTTAAAAGCTGGTGATAAATTACCTTCCGAAGATCGACTGGTGGAAAAATTTCAAGTCAGTAAAACGGCAGTTCGCGAAGCACTTAGTATTCTAGCGTCAAAAGGTATACTAGAAAAACGACCGGGGATTGGGAGTATCCTTAGAGAAGTTACTGGAAGCACACTCGTAGAGGATCTGACAACCCAGTTGATTATTAATAAGCAATCATTAAGAGAAATTCTAGAGTTCAGAAGAGTGATTGAGGTGGAAGCAGCCTGGCTTGCAGCGGAAAGAGCAACAGAGGAACAAATGAAAAAAATTAAAGAGGCACATTTAGAGTTGATCCATCAGAATCAAAACGGAGAAATTGGAATTCAAGAAGATTATCGGTTTCATTATTTAATCGTTGTTTCCTCAAACAATTCTATCTTTGAAACCATATTCAATACAATCTCTTCAAGAATTTTTGAAGCAATCAAAATTACTAAAAAACAATCTGTTATGCTTTCACAGCAATATATTACCGAAACTCATGAGGAACATCAACGGATTACCGATGCCATTTTATCAAAGGACCCCAATTCAGCCCGGTTAGAAATGTTAAATCATTTACACAAAAATGAAGAGAAATTATGGAATAATGAATTGAGTCTATAATAAAAGGATGCCAATGCCCCCCTATTTTGTTTATTTAGGAGGATTCCTATGGTTGACAAGGAATATACGGTTAAAAGAAGCTTAAGAATGTTTGAACAGGTAGCCAATAGAATTGCTGATTATATTATATCTGAAAACCTTCCAGTTGGGGCTCAAATTCCTACCGAAAGAGATTTGAGTGTTACATTAGAAGTTAGCAGATCATCGATAAGGGAAGGTCTGCGTGTTTTAGAGCTAATGAAGTTTCTCGAATCCAAACAAGGTGGCGGCACCTTTGTATCAAAGCCGCCCTATTTCATCATCCCATATTACGAACTAAAGAAAAATCCAGGTTCTGATACTCTCTATCAGTATTATGAAATGTTTTTAGAAAATTCGCGGTTGATCGTAATTAATTATCTTAAAAAAGCGAAATCAGTCAATCCTGTTGAGCAATGGCTTTATTTAAATGAGACTTGCTCATGGGAAGCATTCTGTAAACTGCTTGAAAAACTAGGTTCTACAATAGAAAATCCCTTATATTTATCTTTATGGTCAAGCACAAAAACCTTTTTAGAAGGGCACCATTATTTTAACAACCTAAAAGACAATATCCCATACGTAGAATTCTTCGAATGTTTTAATAACAAGGATTTAGAAAAGCTAAATCAATTTTTTGACAAATGTTGTCCTTAAAGGTGTCAGGCACCATGTGAAAAATTCACATAGTGCCTAACACCCAATCTTATATTTTGATAAAAAAATAGTAAGAAGAAAAAACAATAGCTCCCAAGCCACCAAGTAATACGATGATTACATAGTAAAGCAGTAAAGCCGCTGGAATGATTGGGACTAGTATCATGAGTAACCCTAAAACCACAAATACCTTGCCGCCGAATCGGTGTGTCTTTTTCCAGACATCTTCACTCGCCAAAGTCCACGGTGTGCGAATACCGATAAAATAGTTCGGCTTAAATTTCGGGCTAAAGTTGCCAATAAAAATAAACAATAGTCCAATTATTTCCGGAATGACATATTTGGGATTTATAAAACCGAGGCTAGTTATCAAATGGACAGCCTGAAAGACGAATAAAAATAATAGAATTCCGTTCATAATCAAGGCATAGGTGTCTCCGAAACGTTGATAATTGTTCTTCTTTGGGTCAACCTTAGGTAAAAGAATTCTCATCAAATAGAATAATAACATTATTCCGGGGAATAAAAATGCCCCATAAGATTTATCTGCAAAGCTATTAGGTTCCCCTCTAAAGTTCCAATGAACACCTATCTGGTCCGGTAAATATGGATAGGCAAAACACGTTCCGATCATACTGATGATCAATAACACCAAGCCAAACCAATGCCTTTTCATGTCATCACTCCCCGTCATCCTTCTTTAAAAAATCCATGAACCATGTCACTACGTCTTCAAACACGCTTGTATTTAAAGAGTAAATGACCTGCTGCCCCTTCTTCTCCGCATCGACCAAGTTTGCTTGCTTCAGTAAATTCAAATGATGCGAAATACTTGGTTTTGTCATGTTAAAATGGTCCGCAATTTCCCCAGCCGATAAATCCTGCTTTTTCAACAAATGAAGAATCTTTCTCCTGCTTGGGTCAGACAACGCCTTAAAAGCATCATTCATGCCAATCCCTCTTTTCCAGTAAAGCATTTCTGAAAACTTTTGATTAGGTATTTAGATAATTATCTAAATATATACTATTTCTACCTACACAAATGTCAATTACCAATTTTGTTGCTTCCAGGTACCATTTAAAAAAGCCGCCTTTAATGAAAACAGCGGACAAATTTTACAGATATAGTTGAAAAACTGCAGATAAGTTCTTAAAAATTGCAGATATAAATGAAAAAGTGCAAATGCCTAATCCCTTAATGTGTAGGGGAATATCAGAAAGATGCCTTCTTACTAAAGAAAAGCTCCCTATAATGGATTAACGAAATTACTTTATTAATTTTCAACCGAAACCCTCTTCATTAATCGCTTTAATTTATTTTCTGTATCTGTTTCCTCTACTGGTGTATAGATACTGCACCGTAAATCCATATCACCTTGTACCTGAAGAGAAGTTAAATTAAACAACATTTTGCCTACTTTTGCATGTCTGAATTCAATTATCATTTCTGGAGCCTTACTTACTTGACTTTCTTGCCATAAATCCTGAAATTCTGAATGTGAATAACTCATTTCTTTAATAAATTGGTTGTACCATTCATCGCCTAAATAGTGTCCATAATAGGTACGGAAAATAGCAAGAAAACCTTTCGCAAAATGTTCCCAATTGACGGCCAATGCTTTAAATTCTTTTCTAGTGAACACTAAACGAATCAAATTTCTTTGATCATTCGGTATTTGGTCAAAATCTAAAAAAACATGAGCAGCTGCAGGATTCCAGCCCACTATATGGCAATGTCGATCCGTAATGATAGTCGGACAATATGTTAATTCAGTAAGTATTCGCTTTAAAGAAGGGCTAAGCTCTGATTGATTCTTTTTTTGAATTGAAATTTCTGATTTTGTCTCTAATGTTAGGTCATATAAGTAGTCTCTTTCATCATTATTTAATTGTAGAGCTGTAGAAATACAATCAAGTATGTTTGAAGAAACTTTTATATCTCTTCCTTGCTCTAGCCATGTATACCAAGTGGTACTTACACCTGCTAATTGTGCAACCTCTTCTCTTCGTAATCCAGGTGTCCTTCTCCGGGTTCCAGCAGGCAAACCAACAGACTCTGGCTTAATTTGGGCACGCTTAGCTTTTAAGAATGTCGACAAAGCTTCCAGCCTAGTTTTATCATTCATTTTTAAAACTCCTCAACTAATCATTTAACCTATTAGTAATTATACCATGATAAACTATCACTTGTAATAGGATAAAGGGGATGTAAAATACAAGTAAATTATTTTTTTGGAGGGATGAAAAGTGGAAAGAGTTGTGATTACCGGTATGGGGATAGTGTCACCTATAGGAAACAACGTCCAAACATTTTGGAACAATTTAATTAACGGGGAATCTGGTTTATCCACTATCGATACATTTGATGTTACTAATCATAAGACAAAAATTGCAGGTATCGTCCAAGATTTTGATGCAGATGAAGTTTTAGGAAAGAACGAAGCTAGACGTTTAGATCGTTTTTGTCAATTTGCTTTAGCTGCAGCTGAACAAGCTTGGATAGATTCTAAGTTAGACCTAGATCGTATAGATGTAGAAAGGTTAGGCGTATATGTAGGTTCTGGTATAGGGGGTATTGAAACCTTGATTGAAAATATTGATGTTCTTAGACAGAAGGGGCCAAGAAGAGTTAGCCCGACCCTAGTACCTGCCATGATTTCTAATGCTGCTGCAGCACAAATTAGTATCAAGTGGAACGCAATGGGACCTTCTATGTCGCCCGTTTCTGCTTGTGCTATTGGAAATACAGCTATTGGTGAAGCCTTTAGAATAATTCGTTCTGGAGAAGTTGACATTGTGTTCGCAGGTGGAACAGAGGCAGCTATAACAGACTTATCAGTTGCAAGCTTTGGTAATGCTACAGCATTATCAACAAGAAACGATGATCCTACTAAAGCTAGTCGTCCATTTGATGAGAATCGAGATGGATTTGTCATGTCAGAAGGAGCTGGAATTCTAATCTTAGAATCTTTATCTCATGCTTTACGTAGAGAGGCAAAGATTTATGCAGAAGTCATTGGATATGGTGCAAGTTCAGACGCACACCATATCGTAGCTACACATCCGGAAGGTAAAGGGGCCTATCTTGCAATGAGATCAGCTTTAAAAAATGCAAATATATCACCTGAAGAAATTGATGTTATTAGTGCCCATGCAACAAGTACAAAAGTGGGAGACATCTCCGAAACGATGGCTATCAAGCAGCTGTTTGGTAAACAAGCTTATCAGATTCCAGTAACAGCTAATAAATCTATGATCGGTCATATGTTAGGGGCAGCAGGCGGGGTTGAAGCAATTGCTTTAGCAATGAGTTTAAAGGAAGGTATAATTCCTCCAACAATTAACTTAGAAAATCCTGATCCATTATGTGATCTCGATTATGTACCATCTATTGCTCGCCAAGTGAAAATAAATACGGGTCTGTCTAACTCATTCGGTTTCGGAGGTCATAATGCTGCAATTGTTTTAAGGAAATACGAGTGAATAAGAATAAACTTTCTTTCGTAAATCTAACCGTTTCTTAAGGAAACGGTTAGATTTATTTCGGTGATAGAGCTTCATTCATATCATGAACATTCGGTATTTTTTCTATTGAAATACCCGAGGATTCCTCCTGTGTATGCCGGATGAGCGGAATTTTTTAAAAAATAATGGTTTTGTCTCATCACATAACGCCAAACGGCCTGATCAATGGCTGTAAATTTTCCTACTGTTGGTTCACAACATATTTTTGTAAGTGTTTCGGAATTCTTGCTGCTGTTTTTTCCATTTGCTATTCCTCTCCTTTAAAAAATAAAAAAGAGAGTCCTCACGCCCCCACTAGGGACGAAGAAACTCTCCGCGGTACCACCCTTTTTGACCCGCATAATTTCCTATCCTATTGAGGATACGGGGAAGTCTTATATAAAAGAAATGACCTGACTGGTCCTGACGATGAGGGAAATAGACCATATCCGGATCGACCAAAACAAGTATCTATTCAGCAACCTAATAGTAAAAAATATGACCTTGCTAAAGAATTTACGATATTTATAGTAAAACATGAAAAAACAGCGGTCTTCATCTTTTCAGAAGAGTACCGCTGTTTTTCTATTTAAACTAACTTGCTAGTAAGGCTGGGGACTCATCGCCGCTATTTGCTGATTGATGTTCAAGGATGTATTGGAGCATGAACATAATTTCTTTTTTATCCACTTCCTCCAAGTCCTTATTTGTAAACTTATTAGTATGTGAGTAAATTTTTTCTAGAGATTGATAGGCTTTATTTTTCTGACCTTTTTCAAACGTTTTAATCACGTCTTCCAATTGAGCGCTAAGGGATGTTTTGATTCCATTATTCCCCTTTGCTTGTTTTACTAAAGAAATCGCATTTTCGATTGTCGCAGATGTAATAAATACTTCAATGGTTTTCGTCTCCGAAACATTATGCACTTTATCGATCGCACGGTATTGAATGGAGTTTTTACCCTCTTTACTTACGGTAAGCCCCTCTTCATAACGTTTCCAAGTTGCACCGTTATCTAGGCTATATTCAATATGCGAAACGCCGATTCCTGCATCTGTTGCTGCTAAGGTTATTGTAACATCATGAAGATACGATCCATCTTTAAAATCAATCTGTTCAAATAGCAAAGTTGTATAGCCCTTAAATTTATCTAATAAAAAATTATAGAAATTAATAGTCACTTAAGATAGATTTAATTACTCCTTAATAAAAACTGAAAATCATTATATTATACTCGATTTTGGTGATGAAAATATGGTTTAGCAATAAGGAGATGAGTTTTTTGTCAAAAAAATTATCAGCTAACGAAAATACGGTACGGCAAGAACCAGTAGTAAAACAATTGTTTAGCAAGGTGCCAGAAGTAACTATTTTCTTCTGGATCATTAAGATTTTATGTACAACTGTCGGTGAAACGTTTGCCGATTTCCTTAATTTCAACCTTGGATTTGGATTAACTAACACTACGATCATTATGGGAATAGCGTTTTTCATTGTGTTGTTTCTTCAATTTAGAGCAAAGAAATATGTTCCAGGCATTTATTGGACAACGGTTGTACTTATAAGCGTATTCGGGACTTTGGTAACAGATAATTTGACAGACGGTATAGGTGTACCTCTTGAGATAAGCACAGCCGTTTTTTCCGTACTTCTAGGACTAACTTTTCTATTTTGGTATATAAATGAAAAAACACTCTCGATACACTCGATCTTTACATCAAAAAGGGAAGTATTCTATTGGCTTACGATTCTTTTCACATTTGCACTCGGAACTGCAGTAGGTGACTTATATTCCGAACAACTAGGACTTGGCTATCTTAATACAGGAATAATTGTCATTATTATCATATCTTGTATATTCTTAGCATGGAAAATGAAACTTGATGGTGTACTAGCATTTTGGATTGCGTATATTTTGACTCGTCCTCTAGGAGCATCATTAGGAGATTTCCTTTCTCAACCAAAAGTTAATGGCGGATTAGGGTTGGGTACAACTGTGACTAGTGTTATTTTTCTTGTAGCTATCTTAGCGATTATAGTTTTTCTCGCTGTTACAAAAATTGATATAAATACAAAAAGCGGAACAGCAAAAACAAACCAAACTAATGGAAGTAAGAAAAATTTTATGACCCAAACCATTACGGCACTGTGTATTTTCTTAATTGTTGGTATTGGCAGTTATGTATGGAGAAGTAATACTATAGCATCGCAATTAGTTTCTTCACAAGCCTCATTAGGTGGACAATTAACAGGATTTATTAAAATTGAAAATGACATGCTAACGGAAGTAAACTCAAATAACTTTAGTTCGGCTAAAACAAGTGCGGATGATTTAGAACATCAATGGGATTCATCAGAGCCTAAACTTAGGAAAATAGATGGTACCACCTGGACAAAAATTGATGGAACCATTGACGTAGTGTTGGCTGCAGTTCGTTCATCAAGCCCTGATGTCAGCAAGTCAAAATCTGCACTTACCAATTCGCTCAGTATCATATATGGTGCAAATAAATAGAAAATCCTTTGGAATCGAAAAAGCGGTTCCTTTTTTATGAGATAGCCCCAATTTAATTGTCAAAAGCGAAAAAGCCATCGTTAAGTGCTTTTAAATGATCCTCCATAATCGGCCCTTAAATGAAAATGAGCACTTATCCTAAGATAAACCCAATGTCTCAATAAAACTGAGAAATTGGGTTTTTTTATAGTTACTAAAAGTGCAAATAACGCTTAAAATAGGTGCAAAATAACTACTAATGTGACGGTTGTGCAACCAAACATATACATTTTTAAATTTTGTTCATGGATTGCTCATATTTACCTGTTAAGATAGATGTTAGTTAATTTGTTTTCTATTTTCTATTTAAACGACATATTTTTTTGTCATAATAATGCATTATGTTACTTAATAAAAGCGCCATTTAATTGAATAATAATGTCGAATAAGCCTTTGAATAATAGAAGTTGGCCGTTTCTCTTTCATAAATCGCTTTTCAGCTTCTTTAATAGTTTGATTAACTTTTTCCTCACGACGTGCATTAATAAGTACAGATGCACCTTCCGCCACTAATGACATGTCGATTCCTTTCCAATTCCTGATGTATACGGAAAAATGCGACTATATCATTCTGCGTTTTATTAGAAGTCAAAATTGTCTGGATCTGGTCCAACTCGATAATTCTGATTCAAGTCATCAATGATTTGCATTTCCTCTTTCGTCAATTCAAAATCAAACACATTTGCATTTTCAATAATTCGATGCTCTTTTGTTGATTTCGGAATTATAACAACCCCGTGTTGCAAGTCCCAACGCAAAATAATTTGGGCGACAGATTTATTATGATTGTCCGCAATTTTCTGTAAAATTTCATTTTCTAGCAACTGACCTTGCATTAATGGTGACCATGCTTCAAGCTGGATACCGTTGTTTTTGCAGAATGCTTGCAGCTCTTTTTGAGTTAATCGAGGATGCCGCTCTACTTGATTTACCATTGGCTTAATTTCAGCAGCCTTCATTAAGTCTTCCAAATGATGAATTTGAAAATTACTTACACCAATTGCTTTTACTCGGCCTTCTTTATAAAGAGTTTCTAATGCTCTCCAAGCATCTTTATATTTCCCTTCAACCGGCCAATGAATCAAATATAAATCTAAATACTCTAAGCCAAGTTTCTTTAAACTTGTTTCATATGCCGCAATTGTTGATTCATACCCTAAATCTGAGTTCCACACCTTTGAAGTAACAAATAGTTCTTCTCTTTTAATACCTGCTTCTTTTAAGCCTTCTTGGATTCCTATACCAACACCTTCTTCATTCTCATAAATCGCTGCTGTATCCACACTGCGATAGCAATGTTTAATAGCTGTTTTTACTGCGTTTACTAATTCAGGACCTTCTTCGACTTTAAAAACACCAATTCCAAGCCAAGGCATTTTCACACCATTATGCAAAGTTGTTGTATCTTGTAATTTTTTTACCATCATCTTTAAAACCTCCAAAATTTTATATTTTACTTACTTGATCTTTTCGTTCCAAAGCTCTGCTAAATCCAGTTAAGACTGCAGCCACTAAAACCATAAGTGCTCCAATCCAAGACGTGTGGATAAGACCTATGGAATCTGTAATAAGACCGCCTAAATAGGATCCAATCGCAATCCCAGCATTAAAGGCTGCAATATTTATTGCCGATGCCACATCCACCGCACTAGGAACAAAGCGCTCTGCCAGCATCACAACATATACTTGCAAGCCTGGTACATTCATAAATGCTAACAGCCCCATCAAAAGAATCGTTATTAATCCAGCAACTTTAAATGGTGCTGTAAACATCAAAATAAATAAGACGACTGCCTGTACAATAAACATATAGAACAATGCACGAATTGGATTTTGATTCGATAGCTTTCCACCAATCATATTTCCAATCACAATCGCAATGCCGTAAGCTAATAAAATAACAGCCACAGTTCCTTCTTTAAACCCAGTGATGTCTTGAAGCAATGGTGATAAGAAGGTAAACACGACAAATGTACCGCCATATCCTAATGCTGTAATAGTAAATAAAAGTAATAACCGACCATTTGTCACAAGCTTAAACTGATCACGAAAGGTTGTTTTTACTCCTTTTCGTAAATTAGATGGGACAAGAATGCTATTTGCAATTAAGGCAATGACACCAATGATAACAATGGTAATAAAGGCTGTTCTCCAACCTAGCTGTTGTCCAATAAAGGTTCCAAATGGAACACCAGTTACCGTAGCTACTGTAAGACCTGTAAACATAATTGAAATCGCACTAGCTCTGCGATTTTCCGGAACTAAATCGGCAGCTATTGTCGATCCTATTGACATGAAGACCCCATGTGAAAATGCCGAGATCACACGTGCTACTAGCAATAACCCAATAGTCGTAGAGATTGCAGCAAGAGTATTACCAATAATAAAGACAATCATAATCCAAATTAATAATGTCTTACGTGACATTCTCGATGTCAAAGATGTCAAAATAGGAGCTCCAAACGTTACTCCTAAAGCATATAAAGATACCGTTAATCCTGCCGTGGTAACTGGAATACTTAAATCATTTGCAATTAGAGGCAGCAATCCGACACTGATGAATTCAGTCGTTCCGATTGCAAAAGCACTAACTGCTAAAGCAAGCAATGCTAACGTGCTTTGCTTTTTACTTAATGCCATATTATCTCATCCTTTCTTCTGTTATATAAATGGATACTTTCTTTTCAGCAAATAATAAATTTCGAAAGAAAGTATAGTATGAATCGGCCGGCAGATGTTATTATGAGATATATCGATCGTAAAGAAAAGTACGCACTTTAAAGTAATATAGGAACTAGAAAGTGCTATAGGTACTTTTTAGTTCCTAGAGAGGGGTAAAAGAATGCAAAAAAAGAAATACAATATTTCTGTTGAAGCGACATTAGAAGTCATCGGTGGAAAGTGGAAATGTGTTATACTTTGCCATCTGACACATGGAAAAAAGCGTACAAGTGAATTGAAACGTCTGATGCCAAACATTACACAAAAAATGTTAACCCAACAATTACGTGAGTTAGAAGAAGATGGGGTCATTAATCGTATTGTTCATAATCAAATTCCTCCGAAAGTGGAGTATGAGCTCAGCGAATATGGACAAAGCTTAGAGGGTATCTTAAATTCACTATGTGTATGGGGAGAAAAACATATTACCAAGGTATATGGTGATAAATTTGCTGTATTAGAGAAAAGCGTTTTAAATGATAACTTGAAATAATATTCGTTGAATAGATTATACTATTTAATTCAAAAATCCTATTATCCAGGATTTTGCTTATTGAGAACGTAAAAACAAAAAGGGTGTCAGGCACCATGTGAATTTTTCACAAGGTGCCTGACACCCTTTTATTATTCCTATATCCATTGAATAGAGCTAAACTCGCCATGGGGATGGCTTTGTAGTTTAAATCTACGATATTCGTATTCTAATTTTGAAAGGGACATTTCGTAAAGCTGTTTGTCTTCTTTATCATATACGTTAAAAAAGACTAATTTATTGATAAGCTTTTGCTTCCTTTTTTCAACACTATTTCTCATTAGAAACACTCCCCTAACTTGTATATGTTTCTTTCCTTTTACCACTTGCTTATAATCAACTTTAAAGTCCGGTTAGTTTATTTATTAATTTTATTATAAACTTATAATTCCTATATGTAAAGTATGAATTAACCTAAATATAATCCCTTCCAAAGAAAAAAGGCACTATGTGAATTTTTCACATGGTGCCTGACACCAACTCCCAATTTTTTACTTACTTTACTCCTGCCTTAGTTTGTTCCTCCTGATACGCCTTCAGTTGTTCGATCATGACGTGGAGTTCGGGTTCGCTGATGGATGGGTAGTCGTCGATTTTGTCTCTTACGTATTTGAGCTGTTCGGGGAGGTCTCCTGTTTTGTTTGAAAAGAATGAGGCTACCGTTCCTGTTACGACCCCTATTAACCCGATGCCAACGAACATTAGCACACTAGCAATGATTCTTCCAACATCTGTTTCAGGAGCTAAATCTCCATAGCCGACAGTGGTAGTGGTCACGACTGTCCACCATAAAGCATCTCCATAACTTTTAAAGCTTGGTTCAATCCAGCTCATCGGAATCGCTGTTATAAATAATAATGCAATGACGGTCACAAATAATTTATCCAAGCGATATTTCTCAATCAACAGATCTAATATGGAATTATTTCTTTTTACGACGAGGATAAGCCTAATAAGACGTACCAAACGGATTAAACGGAGTGTTCTAAACAGCTGATCAACGGGGATCAGGGCAAGGAGCTCAATCGGATGACTTTTAACAAATTCCCATTTATTTTTACTCATAAATAGCCGAATCAGATAATCAGCGGCAAAGAGCACCCAAACAAACCAGCCCAGTACAAGATCCTCCCGCTCAGGCAATTCAGCAGCTATCGAAAAAATTATAAGTCCTGCAAGTAAACATTCATAAATAAAACCAATCTTCCGTTTTGACAAACAACCACCTCTAACACTACTAGTTTCCCTTTCTATTTTAAAGGAAAAACTTCGCCGATAACAAGGGCAGATTTTCTATTGAAGATGCCTAATTAATCGTTTCACTTTATTCCTTTTCCATCTTCTACTATGATAGATAGTAAAGAATGTAAAGGAGTTTTCCACATGATTAATGTTTTATTCGTCTGCCTCGGCAACATTTGCCGTTCGCCGATGGCTGAAGCTTTGTTTCGCGACTTAGTAAAAAAGGAAAAGCTGGAGGACAAAATTTCCGTCGATTCCGCTGCCACCAGTTCATGGCATATTGGTTCGCCTCCCCACAAAGGAACGCTCGCCATATTAAAAAAATACAACATTTCATCTGCGGGGCTTGCCGGCCGCCAATTAACGAAAGAAGACTTTGAAAAATTCGATTACATTATCGGAATGGATGAAAGCAACACGAATAACATCGCCACCATCACCGGCCAGCCAAAACACCCGAAAATCATCCGATTGCTTGATTTGACTGACCATCACAAAGACGTTCCCGATCCTTATTACACCGGCGACTTCCAGGAAACATATGACCTTGTATCCGAAGGGTGTCAGGCACTACTTGGAAAAATACAGAAGGAACATGATTTATCGTAAGAAAAAATGCTGCAGCTCAAGGGCTGCAGCATTTTTATCCATCTATTTGATTTCTCTGTAAATATTGAGCTCGCCGCTTTCCCGAAGCTTCTTAAGTTCGGGTATAATTCTTACCATGTGAGCAGTTTGATTATGCTGCTCCAATGCCTGTTCATTCTCCCATTCCTCTAGCATAGTAAAAATGGTAGGATCGTTAATATCCTCATGAAGAGCATACGATATGCAGCCCTTTTCTTTACGGGTTTCGGCCACAAGTTCTCTCGCCAGCATGATATAATCTTCTGGATTGACTTCCGGTTTTAGCTTTGCTTTGGCAACGACTTTAATCATGTATATCTCCTCCGTTTTTCTAGTAAACGAAAAACTTCTAATATGTAATAAAGTGCCTGTTCCCCTTCACTTTAATCTATTAGATAAACGGGGTCAAGCACCGTGATTTTTAGTACTAGTCTATTATTGTTTTTTAATAGGAGTCACGACAGCATACAAACTTTCAGTTGGATCCGATACATTAAATTCAATAATCTTATAGCCGGTTTCAACTTCTTTGCACTCGCTTGTTTTAGTCGAAATTAATTGAATGTCTTTCATCATGATACTTCCTTCCTAATATTCTTCACACAGAAGTTACTATATGCGTAAAACACAAATATGTGCATATTTTTTAAAAAAATCTCAAATTAAACTGATAAGGTTGTAATTTATCTACTGGAGGACGATTAAACAATATCCTTCCATTCACCGCTTTGATGAAGATCATCATATGCTTTGTACAAGTTCTCAACCTCTTTTATTTCAATCCCTCGATTATATAAGGTATCTGGGTCAAAATGATATCTTTTGTTTCATAATTACAGCCCATTTCCGGAAAAATGAAGCATTTTTTAGGGTCGAGTTTCATACATAAGAAGGGTGTATTGAGAATAACTCACCTAGGAGGACAGCAAGATGATTCAACAATCAGTAAAAGTCAATAAAAAAGCCGGGTTGTATGCGAAGCCCGTCAATCAATTAGTCCAAACTGCTTCGCAATTTAACGCAGACATTTACCTTATTTACAACGAGCGCAAGGTTAACGTAAAATCAGTACTCGGTATTTTATCACTAGCAATACCAAATCAGGCAGAAGTTACAATAGAAGCATCTGGCGAAGACGAAACAGAGGCTCTTAAGGAGATCATCCGCCATCTGGAAGAAAGTTGAAAAAGGTGTCAGGCACCATGTGAATTTTTCACATGGTGCCTGACACCCAAAATGACATTCAAATAGTTTTACATCCCAAAATGTTGTTTAGCCAACTCCTTGAATCTCCCATGATCAATGTGTTCTTTTGTTACGATTCCGTCTTTCCATTGTGTGAAGGTGGAGTCGGTTAAGGTAATGTTTCCGTTTTCTGTTAGGCGGGTTATTAATGGGTGTTTGTTAAAGGAAGATTCCGGGTGTTCGGCGATGATCGTCTGGATTTCATTCAAATTAGCAAAATCCTTCATAGGCTTTCTGGAATCAAAAGCATAGCCAGTTCTCCAATCGGAATCTTTATGTTTTAGTTTCATTTGCAACACATAGTCGCCCTGCTCGATGTACGCCTTTCTTATTCTAAATTCCCCGTTACTTGAAGAAACTGTTTCACCCGACAAAGGCACAGGTTTTAACGGTAAATTTGCACCAAACCCGGTGTCAATTAAATACCTTTCCCCTTCGTAGTCTAAAAGAATCGCTACATGAGTTCTGCCGACCGCCGTATACTCCCCTTTTGCTTGATTGAAAACAACACCAGTGACTAACGCAGCATTAAAATCATTTTCCAATAAATAATAGTAGAGAAGCGGATTTAGTTCATAGCACAAACCGCCCTGATTTTTCCCTAAAATTTTATCCGTCAAGTTCTCCTTCGTAACCTCACGCTTGTTATTGTCAATAATCGCTCTATTTTCAAATGGAATACTTGTAGCTGTTTTTTCAAGTACTTTGTTTAATTTTTCAAAAGTAATCTTTTCATTTTCTGGAATTCCAGTTCTTTTATGAAATAAAGAGGTTAACTTACTCATTCTGAACCCTCCAAATTTTAATGACTTATTGACTATTATAATAGTACTTTGAAATACCGCCATCTTCAAACAAAAAGGCCAATTCCCAAGCGTATTAACGCACAGTGGAATCGGCACCAAACAATTTTAGTTAAAAAACAATCGTTTTATTTTGATGGACAATAATCCGGTCTTCGAGATGCCATTTAACAGCACGCGCCAATACGCTTCGCTCAATCGCCCGTCCCTTTTTCTTTAGTGCATCAACATCTGAACGGTGATCCACTCGGGCGATGTCCTGTTCAATAATCGGGCCCTCATCCAAATCATTTGTCACATAATGGGCGGTCGCCCCAATTAATTTCACGCCGCGGTCGTAAGCCCGTTCATATGGTCTCGCACCGATAAAGGCCGGGAGGAAGGAATGGTGAATATTGATAATCTTCTTGGAATTAGCAGCGACAAATTTAGGCGTTAAAATTTGCATATATCGGGCTAAAACAATCACATCAATGTTGTATTCTTTCAGAAGCTGTAATTGCTGCTCCTCCACCTGCTCCCGAATATCCTTATTTGCTGGAATATAATAGAAAGGAATATTCAATCCTTCTACCACATCCCTTGCTGCCTCATGATTACTAATGACTAAGGCGATGTCGGTCATTAAATCGCCGCTTTGCCATTCCCATAAAAGCTCGAGAAGACAATGAAGCTCCTTTGAAACGAATATTGCTGTCTTTTTCACCTTATAAACAGGTGTTAAACGCCAATCCATGGAAAACTTCACAGCAATCTCGGTAAACTCCTCTGCCATTTGGTTTTCTTTATCCTTTAAAAATGGGCATTCAAACTCAATCCGAATGAAAAATTCGCCGCCCTCTGGATTCGTAGAGTACTGACTTGACTCAATAATATTGGCATTATGAGAAAATAAAAATTGCGAAATGGCCGACACAATCCCTGGCTGGTCTGGACAGCTGACCAATAAACGGCCACGATTTTGATTTTGGAGCTTAAATTGTTCAACTTGCTCTTTTATAAATGAATTCATTTGCTCGATTTCCCTTCCCGTTTTTAATGAAAACAATTATACATTAGATTTGTTTGGTTTGTTAAGAATTTTCTTAAAAATAATTTTAGCACTACGATGCATTAAAGCTTTAACCTAATGGCAAGCTGAACTCAAAAATTTTTCAACAACTATATTCCCTCGTCCTTTTATTTTCTTCTATTATCAGGCACCTCCATATTAAGTCTATAAATTTTCCACATTTCCAAATAAATCCTTAGAAATATGCACATATTATATAAGGAATTTTTTAAATTTATTTTGAGGATGAATAGTAATGGAAGAGATTGTCCATGCCGTCGTTCGTACAGTTGTCTCCATCTCCATTGTAATGGTTTTTTCCACATGGTTTGGAAAACAACTCAACGCTCATATTAACCTTTATAATTTTGCGTTGTCTATTATTATTGGTTCATTTATTGCCAATATGGGATTTGATATCAATTTAAAATTCCTCCCGATGCTCGCCGCCTTTTTAACTCTCGTTTTAATCTTTTTTTTGTTTTCTTTTATTTCATCCAAGAGTCGGGTTATTCGCAAATGGTTATCCGGTAAACCCGTCGTAGTCATCGACAACGGCAAGATCCTGGATGATAACATGAAAAAAATAAGGTATACTCTTGATGATTTAAATCAGCAGCTGCGGGAATTAGGAATATTTGATATTAGTGAAGTTGAGTTCGCCATCTTGGAAGTAAGCGGAAAGTTATCTGTTATGAAAAAAACGAAATATCAAAATGCCACAAAACTAGATTTAAATCCAGCTATTCAAAATGAAAACTTCATCTTTCCAAAAGAACTCATCATGAATGGAAAAATAATTGAAAAGAACATGGATGCACAATATTCAAACGCCTGGCTGATGAATCAATTAAACAAAAGAAGGTTAGAGTTACCAGATGTCCACTACGCCGTCATTTCCTCTACCGGACATCTATTTATAGACCATTACAAAGATCACATATCGTCCCCCATTGACAATGAATAAAAGAATTTTGGACATCAATCGGGTGTCAGGCACCATGTGAAAATTTCACATGGTGCCTGACACCCGATTTCATTTTGCGAACATTATTTGAATTTCATTTTCCGCCTCAATCATTCTTCCAAAACGGTAGCCTTCTATTAGTACATGCCTTTCGTGGTCATTTAGACGGCGGTTCCATTTGGTTTCCAGATAGAAAATCACTTCATTGTAGAAAATGTCGGGATATTCAAAGGGTTCATTCATGAATCGCTCACCTCGTTGTCATAATTAGTTTATCAACATCTCCAGTCTTGTCTAATATCCCTATTAATATGATCGTTTTATGAAAAAACAAAAGACCAGCCACCTTCGGAAAGATCCCATGGTGCCTGGCACTTCCTCCATATTCTTTTCATTTATTTAATCCCAATTTTGCTCATATCAATAACCTTTTTCAAATATTCGTATTCCTTTTCCTCCAAAATATCCACTTCATTGTTTGTAGCAACAAGGATCTGGTCCCTGCACTTTGCTAACCGTTGGATCATTGGATAAATTGTTAAACTGGAGCGATTGACAAAATCATATAAATCATTTAAACAAACTGGCAGCTTGTACCCTTTAGAGCTGCTGGCAATAATGACACCGCTGTCACGGAGCTTGGATACTATGTTGGAGCGGAAATAATGCTGGTTCATTTTTATATCCCTTAAGGCATTTAAGTTGTCGAGAATTTCTTGTGTATAAACATATTCATCCGGATTTTCTTTCAAATTAAATAAAAGAAACTTTAAAAAATCAATCCGCAGCCGTTCATCGTCTTCTTCAGTCTTTTTATGTTTTTCAATATAGTTATAGGTTAATGTTACTGCCTGTTTGATAATGATTTCTTCGTATTGGGATTCTTGATGATTTGATTTGTAGTCATACAGAAAATGAGTATAATCTTGAGGTAATAAATTGATCGCGGCTATTTTATGTTTTATTAATTTGTATAAAGTCCGATATTGATTAGAAAAATGGGCACGGTCATACCCTTTTGCGAGGATCGCCGCCACTAGGTTAGCTAGTTGTAAAAGCAAGTCCGATTTGGTCTGATTGAAGCCGAATATAGAATAATTAAATAAATCTGGAATACTGTTCGTTTTTACATATTGGTGAAACTCTCGCAAAAATGGTTTCGAATCTTGTATGTCTGTGACTAAGTCCAGCTGCTCGAAACTGCGATTGAGATCCTCATAAATCATGCGATTAACGTACCGAATAAACGGCTTTGAATGCATCACACCGCTCTCTTCTCTTATCTTTCTTTTATCAATCACATACGCATAAATGCTAAAAGGTAAATCCTTAAGTTCGGTTAAAATTTGAACAAGGTCTTCATCTGTGAATGTTGTACTGCCTTGAAAACATTGAATCTTTCGCATTTCCGTTTCCAGTAATTCTAAGTTAGAATCCTTAACTAGAATAGAAACGATAATAAAATGCGTTGACATTCCCTGATGACTAAAGTCAAACCGGTAATCCCCACACTCATCGATAAAAGCATACTGAATCTCTTCCATGGCCCCGCCCCCAATATACACATTATCCTTTCTATACAATTTCAACACACTATCTAAAGAAACCTTCTTTTATCTAAAAAGGGTGTCAGGCACCAAGAAAAGCTCCTGCGCTTTGATCAGCTCCGACAAGCATAAGACGCGCCGGCCTAAAGGTTGCTTTTTAACCTTTTGGACGGATTGGCTTATGACTCGCAGGGCTAAGCGCTGGAGCTAGACATGTGAATTTTTCACATGGTGCCTGACACCCGATTTGATATTCCTATTTCAATGCGTTGATTGCGTTGATTAGTCCGTTGCCGGATTTTTCGTCATAGCCTGGATTGAAGATGTCTTCAGCTGATTGGAGAATAATACTTTTTACTTGTGCTGGTTTTAGTTTGTCCTTACCGTGTTGGGCGATAATGACGCCGGCAAGAGCAGCTACTTTTGGTGCTGCCATGGATGTACCTGCTTTATAACCCCAGCCTCCAGGGACAGTAGCCAAGCAAAGGTAGGAGTTATCTCTTCCTTCTTTTGTTTCTGGATTATAGTTTGGCCCTAAATCTCCACCTGGAGCCATTACATCAATTTTTCCTACGCCATAGTTTGAGTAGTATGCCAAATTCTTTAATTGGCCGCCAGCAGAAACTCGAATCATATTCTGATTGCTTGGACTCCTGTGTGTAGCCCCTTTGTCATCTCCGGAAAGTTTTCCTGGGCTGCTAATATCCACAGCGTTATTCCCTGCAGAACCAACCACAGTCACACCTTTTTGGATCGCATATTGTATGGCACGATTAAACATGTTTACGTCGGCTACAACATCTTTTGTGGCATATTCTGGGTCTTGGAACCAATCATAGCCTCCGAGCGACATATTAACGACATCCACATTATCATCTGCCGCTGTCATTAAAGCTTCTGCAATATCTGCTGTTGATGCGCTTCCCGTAGGGCCGAAGACACGATAAGATGCCACTTTAAGGTCAGGTCCAATCCCTAATGTTCTGCCTTTTGCTGCAATCGAACCTGCTACGTGTGTACCGTGTCCGTTTTCATCTTTAGGATCTGAGTAACCTGGAACAAATGATTTTCCGTAGGCATAATTCTCTTTTAAATCCGGATGAGTGTAGTCAATACCAGTATCAATCACCGCAACTACAATGTCGTCTCCTGATACTGGCTTTCCAGTACCGCCCTGTAATGTCCACGATTCCCCATTATTGGTAACTTGCTTTATATCCCACTGGAATTGTTCATATAGATCTGCCTTAACTGGAGCTGCCTCAGCATATGTAACGGATGCTTCAACCGCTGGTGTCTCCGCGTACACTTTGTTTTCTACTCCAGCTTCAGCTACCAAGGAGGATTTTCTTACCTCGCTTAAGAAATTCGGATTGTTTGAGGAAACTTCAACAGCCCCTAATTTATCAAGCTTTTGCTGTACTTTCCCGCCTGCTTTCGTAAGCAATGCTTCGTAACCCGACGGCAGCTTGCTTTCATCCTTAAAAACGACTATGTACTTCTTTTCAAGTGATTGTGCATGGCTTACACTGAAACCGCTTGCAAAAAATGTGGAAGCACCTAATGTTAAACTAAGCGCACCTGCAAAAAATGCTTTTTTCATCTTCATCTAGAAGACCTCCTTTATCTATTTCCTAAATTTGATTATATTTGAAATCACTGGATGGACGAGAGTTTTCTTTCGACACGATCCAAACACGTTATCCGACTTTAGAATTACAAGAATACATTTTATTGAAAATAATTAATTAACAAAGATTACTTTCCCTTGTTGATGAAGACCGAATCCAATCGAACTTTGTCGAAACTATGATTCTTATATCTCAAAAAACAAAGAAAGATGTCGGCACCATGTGAAATTTTCACATGGTGCCTGACACCCTAAACATGTTCAATATTTAATATCATTAAAGAGTTTTCTCAAATGCAGTTAATGCATCGTCAACAATGCTGATAATTTCTTCCACTTCTTCTTTATTAATAATGAGAGGCGGAGCAATTGCTACGATATTCTTACCCTCTTCAAAATCAGCAGCTCTCAAAATTAATTTATTATTAAAGCAATGTTCAACAACAAACGACGCGGCCCGAATAGATTGTTCGAATGGTGTATCCGTATCAGGATCTGCCTGTAGATCAAAACCTGCCAGCAATCCAATTGCTCTTGGCTTTGTAAAATGCTTATGTTTATTAGCTAAGTATTCAAAACCATTCTTAAGAACCAATTCCATATTTTTCGCGTTCTCAATCAGGTTATCTCGTTCAATAATTTCCAAGTTTTTCAAAGCTACAGCACACGCCGTCGGGTGACCACTATACGTAAAACCGTGACCGAGAATCTGATCATGCTCATTTAAAGTATCCCTAATTTCTTTATTAACCATGACCCCGCCGAGCTGGGCATAACCGCTGGTAATTCCTTTAGCCACACTCATGATATCTGGAACAACGTCCCAGTTATCAACACCAAACCACTTACCTGTACGGCCAAATCCGCAAATAACTTCATCAGCAATCAGCAAGATTTCATTTGCTTTACATAGTTCTTTGACTGCTTTTAAGTAACCATCAGGGGAAACATGGACACCGCCCGCACCTTGAATTGGCTCTAAAATAACTGCAGCAATATTCTCTGCACCCACTTTTTCAATCGTATCTCGAATACAGCCTTCATAGTTTGAATCCGTTTTATCGCCTAACTCACAATTCGTAACATGGCCTCTTGCATTAATAATGTCAATATCCCTAGAGCCAGCAAAATTATGGAAGGCTTCAATTCCAGTAGCGGATCCTGCAGAAACAGTTGCCCCGTGATAACTCCGGGTAATAGAGATAATTTTTTTCTTCGCTTTGCGGCCTTTTAAATTCCAATAGAATCTTGCTAGTTTAAAGGCTGTATCATTGGATTCCGATCCGCCAGAAGTATAGAAAATAGCACTTAAATCACCAGGAGCAACGGAGACGACCTTTTGGGCCAACCGGACTGCATTTGGGTTCGAATAGCTATAAAATGAAGAACTATAAGCGATGGTGCTTAGCTGATCATATGCCGCTTTGGCTAGTTCTTGATTTCCATGTCCTAAATTTACATTCCAAAGCATTGAAACACCATCTATATACGTGTCCCCTTTTACATCTGTTACCCGAATACCTTTACCCTCTTGAAAAATAATTTTCGGTCCTTTTTCCTGAAATAACTTAGGAACAGTCGTCGGGTGTAAGTAGTGCTTCTTATCCAACTCGATAAGTTCTTGAATTTCGGGTAAAGCTTGAGAGATTGTCATAGAATAAAGCCTCCTAAAAATTTTTTAAAGCAGAGATCCAACCCTTCAAGTTTGTTCTTTATTTGATAGCACTCTACGTAAATGGGACTAGATAAGCATAGATTTATGTGTGAGTTTTAAACATCAATCTCCTAATCCGATTAAAGGATTGAATCCCTAAGTATTCCTTAAATGTAATATACCTACAATGTATAAGTTTGTCAATTATAAATATTTAATATATTCTAAAAATTATAATCAGAGTTTTATATATTCACCCCTTTTCCCTCATTAATTGGACTATTTAATTGTTCTGACTCTCCCTCCTCCTCTTCGGTATGGCTGGTCAATACTTCAATCGGTGTTGTTTCAAAGATCCTTTTTTTCATAACAAACTTTACCCAACAAAAAGAATAAACTACTGTTAAAGTTAAAAATATTATTGTATAGGTGTAAATGTTCATTTTAATGGTTGGGTCCGGGAAAATATTAAAGATTACATATAGCATCCCGATTATACCAATTATTTGGAAGGTGAAACCGAACGGTGATTTGAACCCTCTTTTTATATTCGGATATTTAAGTCGTAAAATGATCACATTTAAATGGGCAATGATATAGGCAACCATCCAACACAGACATCCGGCCAAAATAAATGTGGTAATCGACGAACTATTCGTTATTCCAATCAGTAAGAAGAACACAAACAGTAAAGACATGAAGAGAATCGCAACCCAAGGAATACCCCAGCGATTTAACTTACTAAAAACTTTCGGCATTTGACCTTCTAATGCCATTGCGTAAAGCATCCTTGAAATGGAGCTAATAAGAGTGTTTAACGTACTAGATGTCGCAAGGATTGTGACAATTCCCATCCAAATAAGTCCTGTGTCACCTAACATGGCTTTAGCTGCATCAACATGTGGTGAGGCAGATTCTGCCAAACCTTCTAGTGGAGCGTACTTGATTGAAGCGAATCCAAAGATGAGGTCAGCAATGAAAATGATGACCAAACCTAAGATCATGGATAAGGGGATATAGATTTTCGGTTTCTTAATTTCCTCAGCCAGCGGCGTAACAAACTCTACCCCTACGAAGAGCCAAAAGGCTAAAGCAGTTAAACTTAACACACCCCATCCCATTGGATTAAAATCTAGTGTATTTGTCACAGGGGTCCCTGTGGCATTTCCTGTTAACCCAATAATCCCGAGTGTAACGGTGGATCCTATTAATAGGGTAGTTAATATTGTCTGCGTCCAACTGAAAACCTTAACACCAAATAAGTTACTAATACCTAGAAATAAAACAACCACAATGGATACCAATACTGGATTAATTTTTACAGAAAAGACCTCTGTAACAATAAATCCTGAAATAGCCGCTTCCGCACTTCCTGCAAAAATAGTAACCAGAACATAACCGCTTATGACGGCAACCATTCCAACAAACGGCCCCATTGCTGGCAGTGTAAAATGATTAATTCCTCCTGCCCGAGGAATAATTCCTGACAATTCAGAAAAAGAAAACGCAACACATAGATTGAGGAATAAGGCAAATAGCATGGCAATGATGAAACCTTTACCTCCAATACCAAATCCCTGCCCTAATGATACTAATGCACTAGAGCTTACGACAATTCCGACAGCTGTTGCCACTGCCCCCCATAATCCTAATGACCTGATTAATTGCTTACTCAATAGCATAATTCCCCCTTCATTTGAAATAGGTTGATAATACACAACAGGGTATCAATTTAAAGAAATCGATTATCACAAATAAGTTTAAAATGAATGATCATCTTAAACAGTTCTCTCACTAGTCGAAGTAATATAGGTTCTTTTCTTCATTTTTTCATAGCCTAAATACATGCTTAGGGAAAGAACAATTCCTACTACCCATGCAATATCTAACCCATCCATCATTTTAGAAATAGGGCCTTGGTAGATTCCCGTATTGGTAAAAGGAATTTGACTAATGACTGTAATAAGATAAATGATAATAGAGCTAAGGCGTAATTTACCAAAAACACCATTTTTCTCGACAAAATCATCAGGCTTATAATCTTGCCGTTTAAGGAGGTAAAAATCGGTTAAGTTAATAACACTCCATGGGACAATAAAGAAAAGGATAAATCCTAGATAAAGCTGAAAATAGCCCATAAAATTACCAGCCCCAACCGTGGCCGCCAATGCTAAAAGACACCCGACCAGAAGAGAAGCTAGAACACGTATTTTGATAGTTGTAGTGAATTTAACGAAATTACTTGCTATAGATAAGAGGATGATCCCTGCCCCATAAATATTTAACGAGTTGATTACAATCAATCCTAAAGATAACAAAATGACAATAACAGTTCCCATACCACCGCCTAATTCCTTTATTTGTCCCATCACATTACCATCAATCACCATCGTTGCAACGGCTGCACCTAACAGCATCAGCCAAGTAGAGCTAAGAAAACTCCCTAAATAGCTGTAAACAAATGTTTTTTTAGACTCCTTTGGATGCATATATCTTGAATGGTCTGACACGTAGGGACCATAAGTGATTTGCCACGTTATTGAAATCGAGGTGGCAAGTATAAATTGGCTAAAGGAAAACCCTCCGCGATTTAGCATTTCCATCGAAATATTGCCAAGGACAAGGAACGTTAAAATAATAAAAATAATCGTGTAAACAATTGTGTATATTTTCATTGATTTCTGGATAAGACCCTGCCCATAAATTGCCAATAACACCATCGGTATGAGGCTGAAGAGTACTGTTCCATTAATATTAATTCCCAATGTTTCATTAATCCCCTGACCAACTAACACGGTATTACTTGCTCCGTATCCCATATACATAATAAAGACGATTAACATCGGTAAGATGACACCAAAATATCCAAACTGCGCTCTGCTTTGCATCACTTGCGGTATACCAAGTTTTGGACCTTGTGCAGAATGGAGGGCCATGACAATGGCACCTAACGCATGGCCAAGAATAATGGATAACGCTGCCCACCAAAAATTCAATCCAATAACAATAGCTAATGCTCCCGTAACTAATGTGGTAGAAACAGTATTGGCAGCATACCAAGTGAAGAATAATTCCTTTGGTTTACCTCTTCGCTCTTCTAATGGGATAAATTCGTAACTTTTTTGTTCAATAGAATTTGAATGTTGATCAGCCATTCTATCACTTCCTTTTCATTTTTATATTTTTTAACATAGGAAAGGCTTCCATAAGAAGATAATCCTATACTATCCTTCTATTCTTGGAAGCCTCTCAATTAAAATTACTGTAAATTAATCCATACACTTTTTACCTCTGTGTAATTTTCCAATGCATAAGAACCCATATCACGACCAAAACCAGATTGTTTATATCCCCCGAACGGTGAAGCAGGATCCACCATACTGTAACAGTTAACCCATACACTTCCGGCTTTAAGACGATTAGCAATATAATGCGCATTTTTTACATTCTCGGTCCATACACCAGCAGCTAATCCATATGGTGAATTATTGGCACGTTCAATAATTTCATCCATATCATCGTAAGGCATAGCCACCACAACTGGACCAAATATTTCCTCCCTGGCAATTCTCATTCCTTCGGATACCCCAGCAAAAATGGTTGGTTTCACGAAATAGCCTTCTTCGGTCTTTTCCCCGCCTGAAAGACATTCAGCCCCTTCATTCCTGCCGATATTAATATAATTCAACACCCGTTCCTGCTGCTCAATGGATACAAGTGGTCCCATTTGAGTATCTTCGTATAGACCATTCCCTAATTTTACTTTTTCAGCAAATGAAGCTAAATCTGCGACAACATTGTCATACGATTTCTTTTGAATATAAACACGTGAACCTGCACTGCATATTTCACCTTGGTTCGTCATAATTCCCGAGAAGACACCTGGTACTGCCTTTGACATATCGGCATCTGGTAAAATGATATTAGGAGATTTTCCACCTAATTCTAAGGAAACACGCTTCATCGTATTTGACGCTTCACGCATAATTAATTTTCCTACTTCAGTAGAACCTGTAAATGCTATTTTATTAACATCGGGATGTTTTACCAGGGATGCTCCCGCCGTTTCACCAAATCCCGGAACAATATTAATAACTCCTTCTGGAAAACCTACTTCTTGTATTAATTTCCCTAAATACAATGCCGTTAAGGGAGTCTGTTCAGCGGGTTTTAATACTACAGTACATCCAGTTGCAAGGGCAGGAGCTACTTTCCACGAAGCAATCATCAATGGAAAATTCCAAGGAATAATTTGCCCGGTTACTCCAACCGGTTCGTGGCGTGTGTAGTTAAAGAAAGAACCCGACACTGGTATCGTTTGGCCCGTAATCTTAGTAGTCCACCCAGCAAAATACCTAAACTGTTCAATTGTACCTGGTAAATCTATGATTCTTGCCTCATTTATTGGCTTTCCATTATCAAGGGTTTCCAATTGTGCTAGTTCTTCCTTATGTTCTTCGATTCGATCCGCCAGTCGATATATTAAATGGCCTCTTTCTGCAGCACTCATTTTTGACCATGGACCTTGTTCAAACGCTCTCTTAGCCGCCTGGACTGCTTTATGGATATCCCTTTGGTCGCCCTCACTTACAATAGCCAATACTTCCCCAGTTGCCGGATTGTAAGTATTAAAAGTTTTACCAGATTCAGCCTCAACGAACTCCCCATTAATAAATAATTTCTTAGTACCATTTAAGAATTCTGCGACTCTAGGTAATAATGTGATTGTCTGAGTGTTCATAAGAATCCCCCTCTATTAATTGATTAAATACTTTAAAGGTATTAAACTAGCACTTTCAAAGAGCTCCAATATTCAGATTGAATCTCAATTACTTTATTGATCACATTTTTTTGATGTTCATATAAATAATCCGGATACCCATTGGCTCCAGCTACAAATGGATCCACTACGTCAGTCTTAATGCCGCTAAGAGTTTCAATTATGCGAAGTGTGCAAAAGGGAACATAGGCATTGCTATATCCGCCTTCATGGCAGAAAACTATTTTTTTATTACAGTGCTTTTCAGCAATCTCCATCATTAATTCTGTCATCTTTCCAAACCCTTCAGCAGTTACTCTCATTCTGCCTAATGGATCATATATACTTGGATCCTGTCCAGCTGATACAATGATAAGTTGGGGTTTATAATCATCTGCCAAAGGTGCGATAATCGACTTAAATACTTCTAAATAACCGGCATTCCCAGTGCCTGGCGGTAATGGTATATTCACATTAAACCCGCGACCGCTGTCCTCACCAACATCTTCTGCATACCCTGAATTATCAGGAAAATTCAAGTCCTCATGAATGGAAATAAATAATACATTTGGATCATGATAAAACGCTTTCTCTGTGCCGTTTCCATGGTGAACATCCCAATCCAAAATCATAATTCTATCTAAACCATATTTTTCCCTGGCATATTTAGCTGCAATGGCTACATTGTTGAATATACAAAATCCTATCCCCATATCCGCTTCAGCATGATGCCCTGGTGGTCGTGTAAGGGCATAAGCATTTTCCACCTCTGATTGCATAACCGCGTCAACTGCGGTTATTGCCCCACCGGTTGATAATAAGGCAATTTCGTACGACCCTCTGCCAACAATGGCATGATCCCCTGCGTCACCACCAGTGGTGTCACTTAATAATTTGACTTTTTCGATATAATTAGTGGTGTGAAATAATTTAATTTCCTCTAACGTTGCGGGTCTTGGATCAATCCTTTTTAGTTTTTTCATGATTCCACACCGTTCCATCAGATTATTGACTCGTCTTTTTGTGGCAGGATCCTCAGAAAAAACATCCTTTTCTAAATATCCCCCTGAAGGTAGAAAAAGTGTTCCACTACCTGTGTCATGCCAAAAATAACTTTCATCATAAATATAACCAGTTTTCATACAGTCCCTCCTAATCATTTACTTGATTTATCTTTCGGAATCTCTACTTTCATAGTGATACCTGCGAATGGATAAATAAATATTTCCCCCTTATAAAAAATATCAATAAAGGAATTTATCCTTATTTATTCCCTATTAAAATATAGTTTTTATTCTGAAAATTGTCAAGTTTCAAAAAGGAGTTTATGATTTTTATTATCCAAGATAAGACCGATGGACAATCTCGCTTTCTTTTAGTTCTTGTTTGGTTCCTTGGCCCGCTAATCGGCCTGCCATGAGGACGTAGCCGCGGCTGCAGAAATCAATGGCCATTTCGGCATTTTGGTCGACTAATAGGATGGTTGTTCCTTGTTGATGCAATTCTGTGATTTTTTCATAGACTTCGAATACTAGTTTTGGAGACAACCCCATGGACGGTTCATCCAATAATAGAAGTTTAGGGCGTGTCATCATCGCCCTTGCAATGGCAAGCATTTGCTGCTCTCCACCCGACATCAGCCCAGCCAATTGGTCTCTTCTTTCGCGAAGAATGGGAAAAGGCTCTGTCACCTCTTCTGCCCTTTGCTGCCTTTCTTTTACAGGCAGGGTATAGCCTCCTAACAGCAAGTTATCCCATACCGAAAGCAGCGGAAACACATGTCTTCCTTCGGGTACTAGCGTCATGCCGCGGCTGACAAGCTTAAAAGTTTTTTCCTTAATAATTGATTTTCCATTAAGCTGAATATCCCCGCTTTTCGGACGAAGCTCTCCGATAATCGTTTTTAACAGCGTGCTTTTACCCGCACCATTGGCCCCGATGACGGAAACGGCTTCCCGCTCTTCCACTTTTAAACTAACATTGTCTAATGCACATATTTGGCCATAATATGTACTTAAATTTTGGACATTAAGCATTCACCTCAGCCCTCCCCATATAAGCCTCCATTACAGCCGGATGATTTTGAATCAGTTCAGGAGGACCTTCTACCAATTTTCCGCCAAAATTGATCACCGTGATTTGATCGGACAACGTATTTACTAGATGCATATCATGGGCAATAATTAATATGGTGATCCCTTGAGTATTCACCTGTGAAAATAGCTGCATCAATTCCTTCGTTTCTTTCTGGTTCATCCCAGCGGTAGGTTCATCTAGTAATAATAAGAGTGGATTTGTCGCCAAGGCTCTAGCGATTTCTACCCGCCGCTGGTTCCCGTACGAGAGTTTCGCGGCATATTCATGACGGATCTCCCACAACCCGACAAATTGCAGAATCTCTTCAATCCGTGCCTTTGCCTGTCGTTCCTTCTCGCGGAATTCCTTTGTTCGTAAAACAGCTGGAAGCAGCTTGCCGCCCGTAAATAAATAGGTTCCAATTAAAACGGTTTCAAATACCGTCATATCCGGAAATAGACGGATATTTTGGAAGGTACGTGAGATCCCATGCTGGGCAATTTTATCCGGCCGTAAAGAAGTAATGTCTGTGTCCAATAATTGAATTTTTCCTTCATTAGGGGAAATAACACCCGTAATCAAATTGAATAATGTACTTTTTCCCGCTCCGTTCGGACCTATAATGGCATGAATATTATTTTGTGTAACAGAAAAAGATAGATCATTAACTGCTTTTACTCCGCCAAAAGACTTTGAAAGGTGATCAACTGTTAAAATAGATGTCCTATTGTTACTGTTCATAACTCAATCCCTCCTTCTCTACAGCAGTTTTTTCTACCTGTACATTTCTTTGGAGGAAGCGTTTCTTCAACATTTGGAATAAGCCCATGATTCCCTTAGGGAAAAACATAATCATGACGACAATCAAAAATCCATAAATTAACATCCTTAATTCAGGTGTTTCCCTTAATGCTTCTGAAGAAACGGTTAAAATGGATGCACCAATGATCGCCCCAGCAACAGACCCCTGCCCGCCAATCATCACCATTGTCAAAATCGTAACTGACATCCCAAAAGCGAATGTCTCCGGACTTACCACGTGCAGGAAATGGGCATATAATCCACCCGCCGCCCCACAGAAGGCCGCTGAAATCGTAAACATCGTGACTTTCGTCTTAAACACTGGAATTCCCATGGCTTGGGCGGCCAATTCATCGTCACGAATCGCGGTGCATGCCCGTCCAAACCCTGATTTAATGATCAGCCTGGTGATCAAAATCCCTAGGTACACAAAGATCAGTAACAATGGAAAATAATCATGATATTGAAGAAATGAATATTCAAATGATCCTATCTTTACCGTAGGCGGGGCGGGTATTCCCGCAATTCCCATCGGTCCGCCAGTTAAATCGGTCCAGTTGAGAAAAACCAGCCAAATGATGGTACCGAAGGCAAGTGTCGCCATGACGAGATATTCTTCAATTAACTTTAAGCCAATGAATCCAATGATGAATCCGATGACAGCTGTAACCACGATGGAAAGCGGCAGCGTCAGCCAAAAGGAAAATCCTAATTTTTTGGCAAGAATGGCCGCAACGTATGCCCCTACCCCAAAGAATGCTCCATGCCCAACTGACACCTGACCCGTGTAACCTACGATTAAGTCCAATCCGAGGGCAAGGAGGGCATAGATTAAAATAAGGTTAATAATGTACATGAAGTAAGGATTCATGATTCCTAACGGCAGGAAAAATAAAGCAATTCCCGCGATGATCAGAATGGTTTTTCGAATACTTGATCTTTTCATTACGTCCATACAGCTCCCCCCTTTATACTTTTTGCTGAACAACCTTGCCGAAAATCCCCTGTGGACGAACTAACAAAATAAATAATAAGATGACCATTGCTACTGCATCACGATATCCTGAGGAAATGAACCCTGCGGCAAAGCTTTCGATAACCCCCAGCATTAATCCGGCAATCATGGCACCGGGAATATTCCCCATGCCGCCCATAACAGAGGCAGTGAATCCTTTTAGGCCTGCAAAGATCCCCATCGTTGGATACACTAAAAATACTGGTCCTACTAAAATACCTGCGAGTGCCCCTACCGCTGAACCAATCGCAAATGTAATCGAAATAATTTTATTCGCATTAATCCCCATCAATTGTGTAGCATTGATATTTTGTGCAGCGGCCTGAACCGCTTTTCCCATCAGCGTTCTATTAATAAATAACTCTAACGTAATCATCACCAGTATGGTTAAGATAATGATAAAAATATAGTGTTGGTTGATCATCATATCTCCCACCTGAATATTTTTCGAGAGAAATGGTGACGTCAATCGTTCTGGTGTTGCCCCCCAAATGTATTGTGCTAAGTTTTGCAGCAGAATCGAGATCCCAATCGCTGCAATCAATAGATTTAATTTAGGGGCACTTCTCATTCTCAAGTACACCACTTTCTCCATTAAATACCCAAGCAAGGCTCCTGCCAGTACCCCCCCAAGGTACGCGATCCAAATAGGTGTATCTAATAATAGAAGATAAAGGGACACGAATGCCCCTCCCATATATACTTCTCCATGTGCAAAATTGATAAAGCGAAGCACGTTCCATACCATCGTATAGCCAATTGCCATTAACGCATAAATGCTGCCAAGAACAATTCCATTTATTAATTGATCGACAAACATCCCAATCCCCCTATTCCGATTGTTTAATTACCACAAAGTCACCTTTTTGCACCTGCATGATCATCGGAGTATTGGCGCGGTCTCCATTTTCATCAAATCTAATCGGACCTGTGATGCCTTTGTAATCAATATTAGCCAGCGCATCTCGGGATTTTTCTGCATCGGCTTTTCCTTCCTCCAACGCCTTTGCTAACGCCATTGCTGCATCATAAGCAATAGCCGTATTAGCCTGTGCCGGGATTTTATTTTCTTCTGCCAGCTTTTTAAATTCTTTCATTTCCTCCGTATCTGCATTCAAATCAATCATCGAGGCAAAAATGTGATTCTCCACTGCTTCCCCGCCTAGTGAGATCAGCTGCTCTGAGTACATCGAATCATCCGGTGAGAAAAATTGGACATTCAAACCGGCCTGCTTCGCTTGCTGTTCAATTAAGGCCACCTCGTTGTATAAACCTACCACCATGACCGCATCTGGATTAAGCGCCTTTATTTTGGATAATTGGGCGGAAAAATTCTTATCGCCAGGGTTATATTTTTCCGTCGTAGCAAATTCTACACCGAGTTCCTTTGCCGATACTTTGGCAGCATCATACATCGTAATTCCGTAATCCGTATTTTCAAACAGGGCGGCGATTTTCTTTACCTTTTTCTCCTCAGACATATATTTCATGACAGCCGGAACGTAAACCGAACCTGTTAAAATCACGCGGAACAAGTAGTTGTTGCCTGTTTTGGACAAATCAGGGCTTGCTCCCATGTTCAAGTGAAGCACCTTTGCTGGGCCGGAAACATCCTGTGCCGCAAGCGTTGGTGATGAATTGTACCCGCCAATAATCGCTTTGACGCCATCATTCATGATCATTTTGTTGACAACGGCTACCGCCTCAGAAGGAGTGGCTTTATCATCACCGACAATTAACTTGAGCTTTTTGCCATTGATTCCGCCATCGCTATTAATCTTTTGAAAAGCAAGCTCCACGCCATTCTTCATATCCTGTCCATACTGGGCATTATCGCCCGTCATCGGTGCCTGTAATCCTACTTTAATCGTGTCACCGTTTTCAGATTTGGAGGTGCCATTGCCAGATGAAGATTTAGTTGCAGAGCACCCTACTAAAAGTACTGCTAGAATCATAAACATAACGGTTTTCTTTACGAGTTGTCCCATCATATTTCCTCCCTTATTTTTAAAATTAGTCCTCTATGAAGAGCGAATAGTAGATTCTGGAATGTTAATCCCAGCCGCCCGACGCACTAATTCACGCTGGGGCTCCATATCGAAATTGTTATAGACGGCCATCTGTTGGGCAAATGGCGGGCTTTGAGCAAAAAGTTCAAACGTCGTGCGATGACCGGCGTAAGAGGAATTCAACAAATCTCTGGCAAAATAAAGCAGCTTTCCGCGATCTTCTGGTGTCCAGTCTCCCACCGAATAATATTGATCAACATATGGTTTAATCTCCGAATCTACCATCGTGGCTGTGTCAGGTGTCACCGCTAATTGTCCGCCAACGAGCTCTCTTGTCAGGTGGGCCATCGCCGGGAAATTCGCCAGGGCAAACACCCGTCCTGTATAAAGCAGGGATTGGTTCGGCATCATCAGACCGCCTGGACTTCTTTCGGCTTCAGCGACAGCCGCCGTTAAATGGGCATTAATTCCTTCGCGATAATTGATTAACTGAGAAATTTTTTCTTTTACTGCTTGAAGATGGGTTAAACCTGTTTGTTCAACATTCAATAAAGCGGCACCGATTAGATAATCGGCTCTTCGTAACATTCTTAAGGTGTAGTTAAAAGCAGAATAACGATGTAGTGTGGAACGGATATAGGCGGCAGATTCTAAGGAGCGATGGAATAATACATTTTCCCAAGGAATGAGAACATTATCAAAAATAAGCAAAGTGTCAATTTCTTCAAATTTCGTGGCGATTGGATAATCGTTTGGATTTCGGTCGGCTCCAAGCGATGTCCGGCAAATATGCTTTAAGCCGGGTGACCCCATGTCGCAAATGAAGCCGCAGGCAAAAGGAGCCATTTTTTCGGAACCGGCATTCCAGTCCAGGATGGTCGGTTTTACAAATGCTTGATGGGCATAGGCAGCGGCGGTTTCAAACTTGGCCCCTTTCACCACGATTCCTTTATCATTTTCCTCGACGACATGAAGCAGGGTACCGCCGTCTCTTCCGCTGAATAATTTGCTTCTGTCCCCTTTTGGATCTGTGTTTGCGGAGACATGGAACAGGTCCTCTCTTGCCACACGGTCGATATGGTACTTCATATTTTTGGCATATGTGGGGTCAATTTCATTCAATTTATCCTGAGCATCGAATAGCGACCACATTTCCCCAATTGTTTCATCACCAACCCGGTAAACGACACCGCCAAGGTCATCCAGCACTGTTTCCACATGCTTTCGAATCGCGGTTAGATCTTCCTTCGTTTCAGGTGCTTTATACGCCCTTGAAACAACCTCTCCCTCTGCTAGTGTCGTGGTTAAGGCAGCACGATACTTCTCCTCAAAAGCCATATCATACATCCGAGCTTTCACATCAATGATCGGCTTAAAGGACGGGTGTTCAGTGATATTTTTCACCTTTTCCCCGTCAATATAGACCTCCCTCCCATCATGAAGCGACTCGCGATACTGTTTACCTGTCATTAACGCCATCCAGCTACCTCCCTTTTTAATAACCATTAACCATCTAATGTTACTTCCTATTTACGGATTTTTTCTTTAACTATTCTTTAAATAAAATAACATCGCCATAGTGCTAATGTCAATCCAATTTTCTAAAAATTCATTATTTTATAAATTTAAAAAGAGTGTCAGGCACCATGTGAAAATTTCACATGGTGCCTGACACCCAATATCCACTCATTTAAACTGCTTGTGTAAATGTATTAACTGTGTTGTGCTGATCTGCTTTTCCTTTTCGCAGGCTGATCATGGCGATAAAGGAGACACAGTAAAGGATGGCTAGGTAGCCCATGGCGACTGTGACGTTGGCGTGCTGCAGGATGAAGCCTACTAGGATTGGTGATAATCCTCCTAATGCTCTCCCGAAGTTGAAGATGGTGTTGGTTGCTGTGCTTCGTACTTCAACTGGGTAGTAGTGGCTGATTAATGCACCATATCCGGCAAACATTCCGTTTGAGAAGAATCCGACGATGGCCCCGCCGATTAAAACCCCCGCTGCTCCAGTCGCAAACGAGTACATGAACACCGCGATTGCAGAAGCAACAAGGAAAATTCCGTAGGCTTTCTTCATTCCAAGCCTGTCCATAATCTGTCCGAACGTTAGCATCCCGGCAATCATTCCTACTGCGGTACTAATCGTCCAAAGCGCAGAACCCGATACCGATAAGCCTTGTGATTTTTGCAGGATGGATGGCAGCCAAATCATCAAGCCGTTATACCCGGCGATTTGCACAGTAGCCATAAGGGCTAAGGCAGCAGTGGTAAACGCAATTCTAGGATTAGCGAATAACTGACTAATATTTCCTTGCTTTTTCGCTTGACGTTTTTCTTTGGAGGCTGCAAGCCATTCAGGTGATTCCTTCAGGTTTTTCCGAACGATGAAGGCAAAAATAACTGGTACAATACCCACGAAGAACAAACCTCTCCAGCCCCAGGTCGGTAAGATCATCGCGCTAAGAAGTGCCGCGAGGATAACCCCGAATTGAGCCCCAATACTTACATACGAAGAGGCGCGGCCTTGCTTTTTCTTTGGCCATGCTTCTGCGACAAGTGTCATCCCAATTCCATATTCCCCGCCTGCTCCTAAGCCAGCAATAAACCTGAAAATGTAAACCTGTTCAACATTGGCTGCGAGACCCGTTAACGCTGTACCGATTGCGAACAATAATACCGTATAAGTAAACACTTTTACACGGCCAAACTTATCTGCTAAGATTCCGAAAATGACTCCTCCGAATAACATTCCTAAGTTGGTAATGGAAGAAATAAGACCGCCTGTTGCCATATCAAGATGGAATTCCGCGATAATCATCGACATGGCAAAGGATATAAACATGATGTCCATACCTTCTAAAGTCAAACCTGCTACTGATGCGACGACTGTTTTTTTCTGATAATTCAATTTCGTCATTCTCCTTTCGAGCCTCACTGGACACAGATTAAAAGATTTTAAATAAAACTAAAATGCCCTTCCATCCGTAGAGGACAAAAGGGCATTCATATATCTAAATACTATATACGAATATTAACGTTCACCCTTTTTGGACTCTCTGGACCAAGATTAAAGGAAATTTTCTTCATAATACTATCACGACTTTCTGCCGCTGACAATAATTTTTTATAAAAGTTGCTGCAGGGAAATAATAGGAATCAGCCTGTTACACGCCTCGCTTATTGCCCCAAAGCAATGTATGCAGCTGCGGCAATACCCTGACATTGTTTAATTGGGCATCCGCGGCCACACAATTTACCAGCCATTCATATTTTTGAAGCAGCTTATCGATTAATTCATGATCGTTTAAATTAGTTAAATCATTATTTCCAACCTGCAAATAAAACGGAATATGTTCATATCTTTGGTGGACCATTTTGGCATACTCCAAGTCTGCTTCGTCAAAAATCACAACTTTTAAACTCACATGATTTTTAAAATCTTTTAACCGCGAAAAAATCATATCTAATATCTCAAAATTAGTATTCATTTTGGAGCTTGGCGGTTTTGGTGAAATTGTTAGTTCATCGACGTTTAAAAACCAGTCCTGCCATTTACTTCCTTGTGTTTCAAGCCCGCATTTGATGCCATTCGCTTTTAATAATTCAATGAGGGCATCCATATTTTTCAGAAGTGCGGGATTCCCGCCGGAAATGGTGACAAACGAGAACCGATCTCCCCCGATTTCCGTTAATTCCTGCCAAATCTCTTCTGCATCCATTAACCTAATTTCATCTTTCGCGCTTCCGTCCCAGGTGAAAGCAGAGTCACACCAGCTGCAGGAATAATCACAGCCTGCTGTGCGGACAAACATCGTTTTCTGGCCAATGACCATGCCTTCCCCTTGGATTGTCGGGCCAAAGATTTCAATTACAGGGAGCTTACTCATTTCCCATCCACTCCCTTCTAGCCTCGGCATAACTTGTCGGGGTTTCATAAAGGCGAACAAATTCAACCCTTGCCCCGTCATATTTTGGCCCAGCCGCTTCAAGTGCTTCAGTCATTTTTTGAAAAATCCAAACGACCATGTTTTCCGCGGTCGTGTTCATCGGCGGAAGGGTCTCATTTAAATATTTATGATCAAGAAAAATTTCAATTTGATTTTTCCAAATTTCCTTTATGTCTCCAAAGTCCATCATAATTCCACGATTATCTACAAAGCCGCTGATGCCGAAGATGACTTTATATGTATGTCCATGGAGGTTCTTACATTTTCCATCGTAGCAATGGAGGTGGTGAGCGGCATCGAAAGTAAACTCTTTGCTCACTAATACGCGTTTCGTATGATATTTTAACTGCTTTCGGCTGATGTCCTCATCGATTTTCTGCAGTTTGTCGACAATTCTAAAACCGTACATCATTTACTGCCCCCGCTTAAGTATTCTTCAAGCCCTCTTTTTCTCAGAACACAGGCAGGACACTCCCCGCAGCCGTCCGAGATAATGCCGTTATAGCAGGTCAGTGTTTTTTCACGAACAAAATCTAGTTTTCCTAATTCATCCGCCAATGCCCAAGTTTGAGCTTTGTTAATCCACATTAGTGGAGTATGAATCACAAAGTTATCATCCATAGCGAGATTTAAGGTAACATTTAGCGATTTCACAAACATATCGCGGCAATCCGGATAACCGCTGAAATCTGTTTCACAGACACCGGTAATGATATGCTTTGCCCCTACCTGACTAGCTAAGACACCGGCAAAGGATAAAAATAACAGGTTTCGGCCCGGAACAAAAGTTGATGGAAGCTCTCCTTCCGCCCCATCCTTGACCTCAATTTCAGAACGTGTCAACGCATTCGGCGCCAACTGATTCAATAACGACATGTCTAAAATGTGGTGCCTGACACCAACTTCATTTGCGATTCTTTCTGCACACTCAATTTCCAACCGGTGTCTTTGGTTGTAATCGAAGGTAACTGCTTCGACTTCCCTGAAGTTTTTTAATGCCCAGAATAGACATGTCGTGCTGTCCTGTCCTCCGCTAAACACTACAACTGCTTTTTCATTTTTCAACATTCTTTAGGAATGCTCCTTTCAAAATAGAAAAAACAGTACTAAGAAACGTACTGTTTTTCCTTAGTTTTTTTAGTGAGGGGTGCTAGAACCTCAACCGCATTTCAGCGGATTTTTATTCATTTATTTTCATCAGCAAATTTATATTACTATTTTTCTAACTTTCTGTCGACCATCAATTTTCATTTGACGTGCTTTCACATTTTCTATATCATAGTGGGTAATTGAATACGAGAGGTTCATAGCGATTAACCCTCTATAAAAAACTATGGATATTTTAAAGCCAGCCATGTCCATATAGAACATGGCTTTTTATTTTTTTATAGAATGGTTGAATGATCCTCTTATTCATTAATTTAAGGGGGTTTTTTTATGACTGGCAGAAGCGATGAACAAGGTTTAAAGGATTTAACATTATTAGGAAATCAAAATAATCAATATTTATTTGAATATTCACCGGATGTTCTGGAAGCGGTGGATAATCTTCATGCCGACCGTGATTATTTCGTCAAATTTAATTGTCCGGAGTTCACGAGTCTATGCCCGCTCACCAAGCAGCCGGATTTCGCCACCATGTATATTTCATACATACCAGACCGTAAAATTGTCGAGAGCAAATCACTGAAATTATACTTATTCAGTTTCCGCAACCACGGTGATTTCCACGAAGACTGCGTCAATATCATTATGAACGATTTAATCAAGCTGCTTGACCCGCGGTATATTGAAGTCTGGGGCAAATTCACTCCCCGCGGCGGAATATCCATCGACCCATGGTGCAACTACGGAAAACCAGGAACCAAATACGAAGAAATGGCCAATTTCCGCCTCATGAATCACGACCTCTACCCAGAAAAAGTGGACAATCGATAAAAAGAAAGCGCAAAGGGTGTCAGGCACCATGTGAAAATTTCACATGGTGCCTGACACCCAATTTAATTTAGCACATTTTCTGCCACATTCTCGTGCTGTCAGCTGTGGAGTGATGCTCGACGATGGAGTAGGCTGCATTGGTGATGGCATGGGCCAGTGTTTCGCCGGTGGCGCAGATTTCATTAAAGCAAACTCGAGAAACACCTTTGACGGTATAAGTAAATCCCATTTCTTCCAGTCTATCAACGATCAGCATGGCGTGGTTTAGGTTTTGCTCCGGCTGAAAATCAGCATCATGAATGAAAACCCCTTTTTCCCCATCATACCAGCGATCCCATCGATTTAATTTCCAGCCCAGAATTCTCCGTGCAATTGAGTCTGTTTTCATCATTCGCCCTGCTCCTTTATTAGTGAATTTTTGTTATATAACACCCATGTTTAATTACCACAATTATATAACACAATTTTCTGATTTTCCAGTATTTATTTATAAAAAATTTTAGTGATTTCAATCACAATATAGGACGCTTGAATTTTTTATACTAAAGGTAGACGAATGTAAGAAAGGGGTTATTTTGATGCTAGGGTGTCAAAGCGGAATGTTTGGAAATGGTCCAGTTACACTTTCGGAAGGATTAAATAAATTACTCAGTGAACATATCCCACTAAGGGAAGGGTTAGAAAGATTATTTTCATTGTGTAAAACGGTAAAGGAGGGACAAGGGGCTTCTTTTGTAGACTTAGTTCAGGAAGTAAAGGATTTTGCAAGCGACCTTGACCATCATTCTGAGCGTGAGGAAAACATTTTATTTCGCATGATGGAGGTTTATCTTGGTAAAAACGGCGGTCCGATCGCTGTTATGGAATATGAACATGAGAAGGCTCATGGATTTATAAATGTATTTTTGAAAAACGTCGAGAGCTCTTCTGAGTTTTCTGATGAGGAAAAAATTCAAAATGCCGATTTGATTGAAAATGCTTATCATACGTTAATCAGCCATTTTGGTAAGGAAGAACAGGTGCTCTATCCAATGGCTGAGCGTATGTTTACCGATGAGGAAAAGGAAATAGTGAAACAAAGGGTTTCTGAATAGCCATACTTTTTTAAGAGTCCGATTGGTTTGGACTCTTTTCCCTTATATTTAGAAGGGTTACCTTTGGTACAATACAGGCTCATTTTTTCATTTTTATCGTAAACTGAAAAAAAATGCAGCAGGTGATTTCATGCACACGATCATTACCGGCACCAACGGAGCTATCTATTTAGGTTATCCCCCGCCATTGTTTGGTCCATGGGGTCTGCCAATTCATCATCATACTGTTCACTTCGGCCATTACAACTATCATTTTATTCCTGTTCTTTACGGCCACCCGTCGTCGTTTCCATATTTCGGGCCGTATGTGCCGTTGCAATAATTAAAATGGTTAAAATAAATTTTTTATATGTTATTTTTCGGTACCTTTTCAATTTCGGTAACGTTGACTTCTTCTACGTTACATTACAGTCTTTCTTTTCGCTCTTTCGGTCACGTAGACCCCTTCTACGTTACCCTACTGCCTTTCTTTTCACTCTTTCAGTCACCTAGACCCCTTGTACGTTACCCTACTGCCTTTCTTTTCACCTCTTCGGTCACGTTGACCCTTTCTACGTTACCTTACATGCTTCCTTTTCATTCTTTTTGTCACGTAGACCCTTTCTACGTTACCCTACAGCCTGGCTTTTCACTCTTTCGGTCACGTAGACCCTTTCTACGTTACCCTACAGCCTGGCTTTTCACTCTTTCGGTCACGTAGACCCCTTCTACGTTACCCTAATGCCTTTCTTTTCACCTCTTCGGTCACGTAGACCCCTCCTATGTTACCCTAATGCCTTTCTTTTCACCTCTTCGGTCACGTAGACCCCTTCTACGTTACCTACAACCTTTCTTTTCACCTTTTCGGTCACGTAGACATCCTCTACGTTACCTACAACCTTTCTTTTCACCTTTTCGGTCACATAGACATCCTCTACGTTACCCTGCAGCTTTCCATATTCCCATTAGGTCACGTAGGCTAGCTTTACGAATGAATATTATTTCTTCACATTAATCGCACCTCTCCCGGTAAAAATAAGGATAATTACATAAATCCATTGCACGGGAGAGGTCCATGGAAGAAAGAAAAAATCGCGCAAAACTAAATATTACATACGCCCGTTTAAGACGAGCCAGATCTAGGGTCAAGCTTCCGCAAATTTCAGCTGAATCTATAAGTTTAGGGGCAATGCTTGCTTTAATTGGCGGTTTCTTGGATGCTTATACGTACGTCAGCCGGGACGGAGTTTTCGCTACATCCCAAACCGGAAACCTTGTTCTGCTTGGAATAGAACTGGCCCATGGCCAATGGGACAAAGGATTAAAGCATATTCCCCCAATCCTTGCCTTTGTCATGGGAGTGATTGTTGCTGAGGGTTTAAAACATCCAATGATTACAAGGATATTCCCCCATCCTGCTCGAACAGTTCTGCTCCTTGAAAGCATTGTCCTATTATTTGTTGGGTCATGGCCAATTGAGGTTCCAAATACAGTAGTAACCGTTACGATTGCCTTTGTCGCATCCGTACAGATTTCGTCCTTTCGTACCTTGGTAAAATGGCCATATAATTCAGCAATGGTAACCGGCAATTTACGGACAGCCGCCGAAGCAGCCTATACCGCCTTCATCCTGCACGACCGCCAAGGAATCCTGAAATTTATCGATTTCGCAGCCATAATTGTTTCATTCCTAGCTGGAGCCTTAATCGGCGCATTATCAACCATCCATTTCGGCACAAAAGCCATCTGGCTCGCATCCGGAATCCTCCTCTGCGCCATGCTCGTCCTTCATGCCAATCCGAAAACCTTGCTAAATCGAGGATAGTAAAAGGCACCATGTGAATTTTTCACATGGTGCCTGACACCAATACTCTCTCCTGATGGGTATATACGTTGAATCCATTGCCTCTGATGAAGCCGATGGCGGTGATGCCGAGTTCTTCCGCTAACCCAAGGGCGAGGTTGGTTGGGGCGGATTTGGAGAGGATGATGCCTACGCCAATTTTGGCGGCTTTCAATAATACCTCCGACGAAATCCGCCCGCTGAAGGCTATCAGCTTATCCTTTAGCGGAATCTGATGAATCAAACAATAGCCGAACAGTTTATCTAAGGCATTGTGCCGTCCGATATCTGTCCGTGCCACGACAATACCGTCTCTGGTGCATAAAGCCGCATTATGAACACCGCCCGTTTGCTGGAAATAGGATGAACCTTCTTGCATCTCGCCCATCAGCCGGCGGCATTGTTCCGGCGTAATCTTCAATTTACTCATCACCGTTTTGGCTGTTTTTACATCATTTTGAAAATAAAACTGCCGGCCTTTCCCACAGCAGGAGCCGATAAACCGTTTGGAATGGAAATCTCGCATAACACAATGCTTACGTACCAAATCAACATAAGCGAATCCCCTGTCCCCATCAATATGCATTTCCTTAATATCATCGTAAACTCGGATCACACCTTCAGAGGCCAGAAATCCGACGACCAATTCTTTCAAATCGGAAGGACTGCAAACCATGGTCGCAAATTCCTCACCATCCAGCACAATCGTTAGTGCTGTTTCAACCGCAATATCATCCTCTTCCTCCACAAAATGCTGTCCGTCAAACCTAACAATACTTTGTGAAGTCGTAATTTCTTTTAACAACCTTTCCGCCCCCTTTACCCCACTTCTGTTTCTAGCTCAGGAACCGGCTTTTCAAGATAGTCGGTATCTTTTCGCGCAAGGTAACGTTCTGCTTTTTCAACATAAACAGTAATATTGTAATCCGGGATTCCGGCATACTTTTCATAACGGCCGCGCGGCAGCAGGAAATTCCCCTCTGGAAAGTGAACCTCGATATTCCCTTCAGCGATTTCCACGAATTTCGCTTTCCCTTGAAAAACACCAAAACCGTTATACACCACGATTCCTTCCCCTTCAGCGATGCTCAGCCTATGCCCGTCTGCGGCATTCATCAATACATCATAGCGCCCTGCACCGTTTAATGGGTCGACCTCATGGTATACCATGGAATTAAACTGCTTTCCGCGCCGGCTCGTAACGATAAATTGTTCCGGTTTTTTGTTTAAATCAGGAATCTCTACCGGGATTAAACTACCTTTGCCGTCCACAGTCGGACAAATTCCATCCTCGCACAGCCAGGCTCCGCCCCACTGGAACACATCCCCTTGATTCTTCAAATGCTGAATTCCGTCATAATCGGGATTGGCTTTTGCGATTTCCTCACGGATATCAAATCCGTCAGTAAACTCGACCATATGAGCTTCCTCCGGCTTAATCCGCTTAGCCAAATCAATATAAATCTTCCATTCTGCGCGCGCTTCTTCGATTCTGTTTTTATTCCCAGGAATCTCCGGTGAAAAATAAACCATCCGCTCTGTAGACGTACTTATACCGCCGTCCTCCTGCTCATAGCGGGTTTTCGCCGGCAATACAATTACCGCTTCCTTGGCATCGACCAATGTGGAGGTGTTTAAAATAATATCCTGATGGACCCGAATTTCAAGCTCCGCTAATGCCTCTTTGATGAAATCAGGATCAGGCATCGTTTCTAAAAAGTTGCCGCCGGATAAATAGTACAGCTTGATCTTTCGTTCGTGATCTTCGGGAAGAACAATGTTTTCCAGGGTTACCCCGACAATATCCCCCTGCCACTTCGGCAGTTCAAAGCCCCAAAGCTTTTCAATTCTATCAATCGTCTTCTCATCCCAGCCGCCGCCTGGTAAGACAAATGGGTCGGCGCCCATTTCTCCGCTTCCTTGCACACTTGAATGGCCGCGAAACGGCATTAGCCCATTAAGCTTTCGTCCCAAATGGCCGCGAAGGAGGGCAAGATTGGCAACCTGTGAAATATTATCAGTGGCAAACGAATGCATCGTCAGCCCCAGCGCCCATGCATAGACTGCATTTTTGCTTTTGGCCAGGAGTTCCGCAAGTTCTATAATACGAGCCTTTGCTACCCCGGACGATTCAATGATCGCTTCCCAAGATTGTTCCTGCACCTGTTTCTTTAACTTGTCATATCCATTGACATGCTTCCCAACGAATTCATGATTAATCGCAGAACCATGAGTCCTCTCTTCCATATCAAACCAATGCTTCATAATTCCGTGCATGAAGGCGATGTCGCCGCCGATGTTCACTTGGTAAAAATCATCAGCAATTTTTGTCCCGAAAAGCGCCGATTCAGGGTTGGACGGGATCCAATATTTGTCCATCGCCGGTTCGCGGTACGGGTTCACCACAATGATTTTGGTTCCCTTTTTCTTCGCCTCGAGCATATATTTGGACGAAACCGGAGAGGAATTCGCCGCAACGCTGCCCCAAAACAATAAAACATCGGTGCCAATCCAGTCCAAATAATTACAGGTTGAGGCCCCGACACCAATCGACCGCTTTAATGCCGTTTTACTTGGTGCATGGCAGATCCGGGCGGCATTATCAATGTGATTCGTTCCAAGAAAGCGGGCTACTTTGCCAGCAACATAGTAGCTTTCATTTGTAATCCCGCGGGCCGTCAGATAGAAAGCATATTGCTTTGGGTTCAGTTTTTTCATTTTCCCAGCAATCAGATCCATTGCTTCATCCCAAGCAATTCGGGAAAATTTCCGCTCCCCTTTGCGGCGGATTAACGGGTAAGGAATGCGTCCAAGCCTGCGCAGTTCCGTACTGTCATATTTACGGAGCTCATCAATATCAGCGTGAAGGATTTCCGGTTTGATCGCCGGCATGGTGTTGAGTCTTAGCACATTCAGGCGGGTGGTGCAAACATGCGGGCCGGTTAACGTCTGATCATATAACCCTGATACACCAAGGGCACAGCCGTCGCAAACCCCCTTCGTGATAATATTTGCAGCATAGCCGAGATTATCTTTGTTGTCCCACACCACTTTCATCGTATCGCGAATGTGCTTTGGCTTAATTTTTCCCAGCCCAAAAGGTATCGGACTTACCCAATGTTCCGGGGCAGGCTTCCATGATTTTTTCTGTGGTCCAGGATGCTTTGTCTTTGCCATTTTCTGTTTTTTCCTCCTTTTTTAAAATACAAATAAAAAACCACCAAGGATAACATTCATCACTTAAAAGGATGAATGTGCCATGGTGGTTAGCCTTCAACAGGTTCGCTGTCAAGTACCAACTACTGTCATTCAATGAAAGCAGCTATACATTTTTAAATTTTTCTTCAATATCTTCATCAAACACGAAGATCGACATGCCTTTGTCTTCTTCAATATTAATGTCGACAAATACTTTAACGAATTTGACTCCAAGGAGCTCTTCCATTTCGATTGGATAATTTTTTTTATAAATATCCTTTACCATTTCAGTTCGGGCAGCCCGAAGCATCTGTCTGCCGTCTTCAGCAGTGGCTATAAATTTTTCAATTGGGGACAAATTCCCCTCCATTTCACAAATCGCCCAGTTCTTACAAAATGTCGTCCTTACTTGACTGGGACCTTTGCCCATATGACGTTTTCGGAACGCACGAACAATATTACTGAATTCCGCTTCATATTTATTCACAAAAACTCAACTCACTTGCCAATACTTCAGATTATCACTGTGTTAACCTTGTTAATATTCTACAAGTTTATAAGAATTTTTGCAAATTTCTAACCTACTTGATTTTCAAGCGATGGATTAGACACCATTTTACTTTGTTTTAGCTTTTTAATATCTAAGCGAATCAGCAGGGAAATGACGAACGCAATGACAAATAAACCTGAGAAAAATGTTAAACTACCGGAATAGCTGCCTGTTGTATCCTTAATCCAAGCGGCAAATAATGGGCCGACAAGTCCTGCTGCTGCCCAAGCGGTTAGAATGTAGCCATGAATCGCACCGAGCTGTTTTGTTCCAAACAAGTCGCCGATAAAGGCCGGTATCGAGGAAAAGCCGCCGCCGTAACAGCTGATGACGATAATCAGCATTCCCACGAACAGCCACTTAATCGATACATCCGGTAGAAAAAAGAAAATTACCATTTGCAGGACAAAGAAGGTTGTATAGGTAGCAGGCCGCCCGATAATATCTGAAAAACTGGCCCAGCCGATTCTGCCTAAGCCATTAAAGACACCGATTGCGCCTACAAGGGCCGCTGCTGCTGTCATATCAATCCCGATACTTTCCATCGTAAGCGGCTTGGCAACCGCTAAAATCGCAATACCGCATGTAACATTAATAAACAGCATCAGCCACAAGAACCAAAAGCGTTTTGTTTTAACAGCCTCATTGGCCATCAGCTGTGTTAAATCCATATTTGGTTTCGTTTTGCCGCTGTTCAATTTCTCCTTATAACCCTCCGGAAGCCATCCTTCCTCAGGCTTTTCAAGATAAAGCGAGGACAGCAGCATGATGGCGAAATACGCGATACCAAGTATGTAAAAGGTATTGGCAACACCGACAGCCACAATTAACGCATTCATGACTGGGCTGGAAATGGCTGCCGCGAAGCCGAAGCCCATGATGGCAAGACCTGTAGCCAGTCCCCTTCTATCAGGAAACCATTTAACCAGAGTGGAGACCGGTGCTATATAACCGACGCCTAATCCAATTCCCCCTAGGGCGCCGTAGAAAAAATACAATAAATATTTCGAACCTAATGTCACTGCCAAACCGGCTCCAACCACACCAACCCCGAAAAAGATTGCCGCCAAAAGCCCCGATTTCCTTGGACCATGCTTTTCCACAAAGTGTCCTAAAAATGCGGCGGACAGGCCTAAAAACAAGATGGCAATACTAAATGTCATGGCCACTTCTGAATCAGACCAGCCAAATAAATCTTTTAATGGGGTTGTAAAATTACTCCACGCATAGACAGAGCCAATTGAAATATGAATCCCCACGGCAGATAATGCAATTAACCAGCGATTCTTTGTTTTCTTCATAATCGTCACTCACTCCTTAAAAAGTTGTTTAATTCAAATCTTTGTGAACAAATAAAAAACCGTTGAAAAAATTCGTCGAGGTTCCTTTAGGAAGGAATCACTAAGAATTCTTACAACGGTTTGCCTTACACAGGGACGCTGCTAAGTACCAACAGTCATAGTTTAAGAGAGTGAACCATACTTTTAACCGTCGAACAGGATCGCTATTTCGTATTAAAAGCAGTATCAAATATAAAAGTTCAAAATTTGTTCACAATTTACGAAATAATCTTACCATGAAGGCGGATACAGCACAAGATTAATTTGGAAAATTTATCATAAAAAAAACGGTGTCAGGCACCCATGTGAATTTTTCACATGGTGCCTGACACCGTGATGTTCATTTCGTGTTTTTGGCGTCTTCTTTTTAGGCGGTTGGTTATTTCCTTTTCGTAGAGATAGTGGACGACGAAGTAGGAAATAACACCGAGGATGATGCCGAATATGGTCATGCCGATGAGTGCATGGATGCCGCCATGGAGCAGCCCTATTAAACTATGGAAATCACCATGAAGCAATTTTTGTAATGAAAAAGCGGTATGATGTCCATTTCTGATTTTCATTGGAAAAATAGCTTTTCCTAATGTTCTAGCAAATGGAAGCAATAGAACAGGCAGAAAGGTTAACTTGCCAATTACATTTCCAATGATTGAAGCTGGCAGTGAGCCTTTTGCCAAGCGGACAATCGGAACAAATAATATATATATAAGAGAAGCAGTTGAAATGACTAACATTTCCAAGCCGAAGCCAAGCGCAAAACCCAATGCAACCTTCCTAGCTCCACCTGGGGAACGAAGAAGTTTCACGAAGTTTAACTTAAAAGCTCGTCCAAGGCGTTGAATAAGATTATATTTATGTTGTTTAACGCTCATAAGATAACCTCCAAGTGAAAAAATAGAATGGAAAATTGTTATTTGGGCTGGCAAAGCTTCATGCCGGCTTCATAGGAATGTTATACTACTGCTAATAATTTTTCCTATATTCATAGTATATTATAATTCAATTCTGAAAACTAGTTTTAATATACTAAATAATAAATGGTAAGACATGGGTACTTTCACCTAATAAACAAAGCCACCGAAAATCGATAGCTTCGTTAACAAAATTATATCAAAATAACATGTGCCTGACACCAAATTAAGCGTGGATTTGCTTGCCATCCACCGCCAAGGCTGCTTCTCCGATTGCTTCGGCTAATGTTGGGTGTGGATGAATCGTATGAGCAATGTCCATGGATGTCGACTCTAATACCCTGGCAAGGCCGATCTCTGTGATCATATCGGTTACATGCGGACCCACCATATGAGCGCCCAACAGTTTATTTGAACCTTCTTCCACGACCAATTTAACAAATCCGTCAGAGTCGCCAAAAACCAAAGCCTTACCGATTGCCCGGAATGCGAACTTTCCTGTTTTTACTTGATAGCCCTTCTGTTTCGCTTCCTCTTCAGTGAGTCCGACACTAGCCACTTCCGGACTGCAATAGACACACTTAGGCACAAGCGTCGGGTCCAGTACTTTAGGATCTGCCCCCGCCATATGCTCCACCGCAATCATTCCTTCATGGGAGGCGACATGGGCCAGCTGTAAGCCGCCAATCACATCGCCAATGGCGTAAATATTCGGCTCCTTCGTTTGATAGAATTCATTCGTTTGAATAAAAACAGGCCCCAGTTCGACTTCTGTTTTCTCCAGCCCGATTCCTTCTGTATTCGGCTGCCGGCCTACAGAGACCAACAGTTGATCAGCCGAAAATGAAGTTTCTTTTCCCTTATGCTCCGCTTTAATCGACACACCGTCCCCTTTTTCCAGCGTTTCTGGAAGCACCTTTGCACCTGTAACGATTTTGACGCCTTTTTTCTTCATTAACCGCTGAATTTCCTTCGAAATGTCTTGGTCCTCCGTTGGCAGGATCCGATCAGCATATTCAATGACCGTGACTTGAACGCCGAAATCGACAAGCATCGAGGCCCATTCCATCCCAATGACCCCGCCGCCGACAATAATTATCGAATTTGGAAGCCCTTCCATCTTTAACGCTTCGTCCGATGTCATGACATACTTTTCATCGGCCTCGAGCCCAGGAAGCGTGCGCGGCCGCGACCCCGTTGCTAATAAAATATTCTTTGGACTTAAGATGACTTCCCCTTCACCATTGTTCATTTCAACTAGCACATCTTTAGACTGCAAAATACTGCCTTTCCCGTCATAAACATCAATTTTTCCCTTTTTCAGTAAATGCTGGACACCTTTAAAGAGACGCTCCGTAATCTCGTTTTTCCGCGATTGAATTTGTGAGAAATCAAAGCTGACTTCAGGGGCATACACTCCGTACTTACTGGCATTTTTGGTTTGGGTATAAACCTCCGCACTTCTCAGCAGGGCCTTACTCGGAATACAGCCCGCATGAAGACATGTTCCGCCCAATTTTCCTTTTTCAACGACTGCCGCTTTTAATCCTAGCTGGGAGGCGCGAATGGCCGCAACGTATCCGCCAGTACCGCCGCCGATAATCACAACATCATATTCTATTGTCATGGTCGGGACTCCTTTTTTATAAAAAATATTTAGAGGCTGCGGCCGGGAAGTTTTTTACGACAACAGCCTTTTCCCATGGTTTAAACAGTGACTGCCTGTTGAAATAGCGGATAGCCTTCGCAAATCGCTTTCGTCGCTGCCTTTGCCTGCTTCAGTACCTCTTCGTCCCCTTGGCTTTTTAGTACATCTGCTATCACTTTTCCAATCCGCTCCATTTCATCCTGTTTCATTCCGCGGGTTGTTAATGCCGCCGTCCCCATACGGATGCCGCTCGTTACAAATGGGCTTTGCGGATCAAATGGAATTGTATTTTTATTCACGGTAATTCCTGCTTCCTCTAACAGCTTCTCAGCTGCCTTTCCAGTCAGGTCCCAAGGGCGCAGATCCAAGAGAACAATATGGTTATCCGTACCGCCGGAAACAAGTGTTGCTCCTTCCTGCTTTAACGCCTCTCCTAGAGCTGCCGCATTGTCAATCACCTGCTGTGCATAAGCCTTAAAGCTTGGCTGCAATGCTTCGTTGAACGCAACCGCTTTGGCCGCAATGATATGCATCAGCGGTCCGCCTTGAATTCCGGGGAACACAGATTTATTGATGGCTTTATAAATATCCTCGTCATTTGTTAAAATAATGCCGCCGCGCGGTCCTCTTAGTGTTTTATGCGTCGTACTTGTCACGACATCAGCATACGGAACAGGTGATGGATGAAGACCGGCAGCAACTAAGCCGGCAATATGCGCCATGTCTACCATGAATTTGGCACCGACTCCATCGGCAATTTCCCTAAAGCGGGCAAAATCAATTTTTCTAGGATAAGCGCTTGTTCCGGCAATAATGAGTTTTGGTCTCTCCTTCTTGGCAAGCGCTTCTAGTTCATCATAATCAATTAATTGTGTATCTTCTCTGACCCCATAGGACACGACTTCGAACCATTTGCCGGATACGCTTACCGGACTGCCGTGCGTTAAGTGGCCGCCGTGCGAAAGATTCATTCCCATTACTTTATCACCAGGCTGAAGCAATGCGAAAAAGACAGCAAAATTGGCCTGCGCCCCTGAATGCGGCTGAACATTGGCGTAACTCGCGCCAAACAGCTTCTTTAAACGGTCAATAGCGGTTTGCTCGGCAACATCAACAAACTCACAGCCGCCATAGTAACGTTTTCCAGGATACCCCTCGGCATATTTATTTGTCATGACGCTGCCCATTGCCTCTAATACATCTCCGCTCACGAAGTTTTCGGAAGCAATCAGCTCCAAGGTTTGAAGCTGGCGTTGCTGTTCTTTTCTAATTGCTTCATAAATTGTTCCATCATTTTGTTGTAAACTCATTCGAATTCCCCCTTGAAAAATTGGTCTGACTCTCCCTTTGTTCTGCCAGAGTCAAAGCTTACTTGTTTGCCGCTTTCCCGTTTTTCTGAGGAAACAAATGATGTTTCGTAGCCTTTTTTGGACGCAAAAAAGGACAGAAAAAGGGTAATACAGCTTTGTTTACCCTTCTCTGTCCTTTTACCTGAGAGTTTAACTCTAAGAAAATAGAGCCTACCCCTTTGGTGGCGGTCTCGATCCAACCGCGCTCTCCAGAGTTGCGTCCTGTTGTGGTTCCTCTACCTGAGAGATTAGTTCCAAGGGTCTTTTTGGAACTTGCTCCTTCGGTGGCTTTTCTAGTGCACTCTCCCACAACCGTCATCCGCGATATATTATTATTTTCAGAATAATAGCAAAGCATTTCGAAGTCAAGTAAAAGTGTAAACGGAAACAAGATTAATTTTTCAAAAAATAAAGCAGTTAGTTTTCCGCAACTTGTCCTTGACCTACCTTTTCCTCTTTAACTGCTTTCACTTTTCTAAGCTTATAAACCACTGTCAGTAAAATAAACCAAACTGGTGTTACAAATAAGGCAACACGCGTATCCTCAGCAAGGGCCAGCACGACAAGAATGAAGGCTAGGAAAGCGAGAATTAAATAATTGGAAAAAGGATACAGCGGCATTTTGAATTTGTTTACTTTAGCAAGATCAGGTCTTGTTTTACGGTATTTCAAATGTGAAATGACGGTGATCCCCCAAATAAAGATAAAGCAGACGGTTGAGATACTTGTGATTAGGGTGAAAACGCCCTCTGGCATCACATAGTTTAAGAAAACAGCAACCAAGACAACAACCGTTGAAAAGAACAATGCATTGGAAGGTACTTTACGAGAAGTAAGTTTTGCTAATGGTGCTGGTGCATTTTGATCCTTGGCTAAGGAATACACCATACGGCTTGTACTGAACAACGCACTGTTACATGCGGAAGCAGCTGATGTAAGGACGACAAAGTTGACAATACCTGCGGCTGCCGCAATTCCGACTGCCATAAATACTTGGACAAATGGGCTTTTTGCTGGATTGACGGCATTCCATGGATAAATGCTCATAATCACAAGCAGCGCCCCTATGTAGAAAATAATGATTCGAATCGGGATATTATTAATCGCCTTTGGAATAACTCGTTCCGGATCCTCCGTTTCCCCTGCAGTTAATCCGACAAGTTCAATCCCCACGAAGGCAAATACAACCATTTGGAAGGAGAGAATAAAGCCGTTCATCCCGTTCGGGAACATTCCGCCGTGGTTCCAAAGGTTGGTAAAGCTGGCAGCTCCTGAGTTTGTTGAAAAACCTTTGATAATCATAATTACACCGACAATGATGAGAGCTAAGATCGCGATGACTTTAATTAACGCAAACCAGAATTCCATTTCGCCAAATAGTTTAACAGTGGCAAGGTTCATTGCCAGAAGAATGACAAGGGCAATTAATCCCGGCATCCATTGCGGTACCTGCGGGAACCAATATTGGGTGTAAATCCCCACCGCTGTCAAATCGGCCATGGCAATTGAAACCCAGCAGAACCAATAGGTCCAGCCGGTAATAAAAGCGGCCATGTTCCCTAAATAATCTCTGACAAAGTCGACAAAAGAATGGTACTTCAAGTTACTTAATAGCAGTTCCCCAAGTGAACGCATGATTAAAAAGCAGATGACACCCGTAATCATGTAGGCAAATAGGATGGATGGGCCTGCTAAATGGATCGATTTTCCGGCCCCAAGAAACAGCCCTGTCCCGATGGCGCCACCGATAGCGATTAATTGCACGTGCCTGTTTTTAAGTCCTCTAGATAATGTTTGTTCCTGCATATTCGTTCCCTCTTTCACTATTCAGGATGTTTGCATATTAGAATTTCCCAGGGCGTTCAAACTAGCAGCATTTTGGCAATTTATTATTCTTAAAAAATATAATTCTATAAACCGATCGTTCAGTTAGGAAAAAGCGCTTACATTTTTCTCTTTGCAAATATAATGATGAATGACCGCCTCCTTTTTCACCTATTCCTATCTTTCCCCATCAAAAAAGACAGAGAAAAATAGGCATTCCTACTTTTCTCTGTCCCTTTTACCTGAGAGTTTAACTCCTTTGGTGGCCTATGGCTCTCTCCAGAGATGCGTCATATTGTAGTCCTTTTACCTGAGAGATTCCTGCCCAAAAATAGGCTTGCTCCTTCGGTGCCAAACAATTCGTTTAGTCTCTCCCACAATAATCATCCGCGCATATGAATTTACTAACATAATATTCAAACACAGTCCCTTTGTCAAGAAACATTCCAAATTGTTAAAAATATTTCAAAATTCAAAGGTGTCAGGCACTATGTGAAAAATTCACATGGTGCCTGACACCCTTCCAACTTATTTCTCCATCATCAACTTTAAAATCATCTCATCTGTTTGGCGTGTTCCTTCATTTCCAAGTTTGCAGAAGGATTCTATGCTTTTTTCCACATCGTCATGAATGAAGCCGTCGGTTGACTGAATTTCTTGGTGATTTAATGCGAGCAGTGCGGATTGTACTGCGACATTTGAACAGGTGGAGACTTTCATCGCACATCCCGCCTTTGCACCGTCACAAATCATCCCCGAAACATTGCCGATCGTATTTTGAATCGCCGCTTTTATTTGTCCAAGACCACCGCCGAGCAAATAAACAATCGCACCGCTTGCTCCCATACCCGCGGCAGTTACACCGCATAATGCAGATAGACGGCCGAATTTCGATTTAATATGAATCGTGATCAAATGGCTTAAGGCCACAGCACGAATCATTTTCTCTTCTGATACCCCGAGCTTCTCAGCCGCCGCTACAACCGGCAGGGTTACTGCAATACCCTGATTTCCGCTCCCGGTATTCGCCATTACCGGCAAGGTGGATCCGGCCATACGGGCATCCGATCCGGCAGCGGCTAAAGACATCGCCGCGGTGGCCAGGTCATCAGATAAAATTCCTTTTTTCACATTATCTTTGATCGTCTTTCCGACATTTAATCCATAGTTTCCGGAGAGACCCTCTACCCCGATGACCTTGTTTAATTCAATACTCTTTTTGACGAGAGATAGTTCAGCTAAGTCTGCCGCTAATACCCAGTCATAAATTTCATCAATGGTCAGCGTTTCTAATTCCTCTTCATCCGTTTGAATCCCAATGTTCTCACAACCCCCGAGGAACACAGCCTTCCCATCGACTTCTATTAAGCTGATATTACTATGATTATCGGAAATGACCACTTTCGCAGTTCGCTCAGCTGTCTCCACCATCACCTCAATATAAAGCCGTTTTGGTGTATCTGCCTGCCCAGCCGTTACTTTTCCAGCCTCAATCAAGTTTAATGCCAGCGCTTCATCCTTACTGTTAAGTCCGTCTAATACTTCTAATTTTTTGTTGGGATCCCCAGCAACTGCTCCAAGAGCGGCAGCAAATTCAAGTCCCTTTGCCGTCATCCCCGGAATGCCAACGGATTTTGCATTTTTAATAATATTGCCGCTCGCTTTTAAGGTAATGGTATTGATTTCTCCGGTTGTATAGCTTTTCGCCGTAGCAGCCGCCAGGGCAATCGCGACCGGTTCCGTACAGCCGAGAGCAATGACTAATTCTTTTTCTAAAATCACTGAGACTTTGTTCTTTTTCATTATATTCCCCCTAAAAACTTTTCTACCATTCTATCATAATCTTAACTTATGTTAGCGAATGTCCAAATAGTTTTCTTTTACCATTATACAGCCTCTAAATCAGAAGGTTATGCAATCTTATTAGCGCTCTATCACTATTTATCAGACGGTCCCGACAATAGAATCCAAATTTATGGCACATAAATAGTAAAATATTTTGACATATTAATAAAAATAAGGTAAATTAACTTATGTACGAACGATCTTTTTAAAAATAAATTTATTATTCGTGTTTAGGAGTGTAATTTATGGATAATGTTTTTGATTACGAAGATATTCAACTGATTCCTGCAAAATCTGTGGTTAAAAGCCGATCTGAATGTGATACAAGTGTTAATTTTGGAGGGCATACCTTTAAATTGCCAGTAGTACCTGCTAATATGCAGACCATTATAGACGAAAAAATTGCCACCTTCTTAGCCGAAAACGGTTACTTTTATATTATGCACCGTTTCCAGCCTGAAAAACGAATTGATTTTATAAAAGACATGAAGGCCCGCGGTTTAATCGCTTCCATCAGCGTAGGTGTTAAAGAAGGGGAATACGATTTCGTTAAGCAGCTTGCCGAAGAAAACCTTGTTCCGGAATACATCACCATCGATATTGCCCACGGACATTCCAATGCCGTCATCGAGATGATTCAGCATATTAAAAAATACCTGCCAGACAGCTTTGTTATTGCCGGAAACGTCGGAACTCCGGACGCGGTCAGAGAATTAGAAAATGCCGGTGCAGATGCAACAAAGGTGGGCATTGGACCTGGTAAAGTTTGTATTACAAAAATCAAGACGGGATTCGGTACCGGCGGCTGGCAGTTAGCAGCACTAAGATGGTGTGCAAAAGCAGCCAGCAAACCGATTATCGCCGACGGAGGAATCCGCACACACGGGGATATCGCTAAATCCGTACGCTTCGGTGCTTCCATGGTCATGATTGGTTCCTTATTCGCAGGCCATGAAGAATCTCCTGGCGAAACGATTGAAAAAGACGGCAAATGCTATAAAGAATATTTCGGTTCTGCATCTGAATTCCAAAAAGGCGAACGAAAAAATGTCGAAGGTAAGAAAATGTATGTAGAACATAAAGGGGCTTTAATGGATACGTTAATCGAGATGGAGCAAGACCTGCAATCCTCGATTTCCTATGCCGGCGGCCGAAAGCTGCAAGATATTCGCAAAGTAGATTATGTCATCGTGAAGAATTCCATTTTTAATGGCGATAAAATCTATTAATAACCAACTAGGAGCGGGACCTAACAAGCCCCCGCTCCTTTCCATGTTTAAAAAAACATAAAAGCCAGCTTCGAAACGCCGACTCAATGTAACTAAAAAAACTCATTTCAAAATCTCTTTATAAAACTCCAATCTTTCCTTTGCAGTTTCTTTAAAGATAACTTCCACACCACAATCAATAAACTGATCAACTGGTTTGCCGTTTATAACTTTCAATGCCGTTTCTACACTGAGGTGTCCCATATCATAAGGGTTTTGACCTATACTCGAGGAAATCACTCCATCCTCAATCAATTTCGCCATATCGGAAATTCCATCCGTTCCAATCACCGGAATGGTAATGTTCTCGTCTCGTAATTCTTTAATTACAGGAATCGCCGTAAGATCATGGTCCGTGATGACTCCCTTAATATCGGGATTAGACTTAAGAATGTTCAAGATTTCTGTGCGGACAACCTCCTCAACATCGGGAACACCCGTTTTTTCTGCAGCAACGATGATTCCTGCGTCCTTTAAGGCCATTTTAGCACCATTTACCCTCTCTCTAAAAACCAAGGAAGACATGTCACCGCCGATAATGGCGACCTTATTTCCGGGATGAAGCTGTGCGCTCATGAGTGTACCAGCCATCTTCCCTAATTCAATATTGTCGGCCCCAACATAGGCAGCTTTGTTGGGCCATGGTTCATTTTGATCCACTAAGATGACAGGAGTATGATTGTTCGTAAACTTATTCAATATCGGAATCACCGATTTATCAATTGGTGCGACCATGACAACATCAGGGTTTTGTTGATAAACCGTCTCTAGCAGCTGAATCTGTTCTTCTGCAGTCTCTTTAAGGGGTGCCATTACTTTGCCGTCAATGCCTAGTTCCTCGAAGGCATTTTCGGCGCCTGCCTTCACAATGTTCCAATATTGGATCTCTAAGTTTTTCACCACTACAACCATCCTCGGTTTTTCATGGGCAGCTGTAGAAGAAATAAAACTAATAATTAAAACCATAAAAGCCGCTGCAATCAGCCAAATAGATCTTTTATTTTTTAACAATTCCCCCTACCCCTCTTCTTTGTTCGGAATGAAGGGAAAATGAATTGAAAATACGGTTCCCTTATTCCCAGTGGCAATATCGATTTCAGCCTGGTGACGTTTTGCTACACTAAAACAAATGGCTAAGCCTAAGCCTGTTCCCTTCTCCTTTGTCGTGAAAAAAGGTGTTCCAAGCTTTTCTAGTATTTCGGGTTGAATGCCTTTCCCTTGATCCTTAATTTCTAAAATCACTTTGTCTTGCTTTGTATAGGTTTTAATGGTAAGCTGTCCATTTTGAGTCATAGCATCAAGTCCATTTAGGGCAACATTTAAAATAAGCTGACGAATTTCTTTCTCATCGAGCAAAATATCCGGACATTCATGTAAATCCAGCTTTACATATTTCCGGGAACGCAGTGCTTCAGCTTGTATCAATGGTGAAATGGCTCCGAGGATGGAATTTAAATTTTGTCTTTTTTTCATACTGATTTTATTTTTCGCTAAATTAAGAAATTCGGAAATAATGGAATTTGCCCTGAATAATTCCTCCAGCATTAAGTCGATAATCTCTGTGGATAAAAGCTCACTGTTATTCCTGGCGATTTGTAAAAATCCTTGAACTGTCGTCATTGGATTTCTAATCTCATGAGCAATTCCTGCTGCCATCTCACCAATTAAGTTCAATCGGTCTAAGCGGGCCAGCTGCTTTTCTAAATGAACTCGATCCGTCACATCTGTTAAGACAAGGAGCATACATGGCTCAGAAGCGATATCAATAATTTCCGTGGATAGCAGTCCCTCTCGTAGCCCTCCGTCCTTCGTTTTATAGTGAATTTTCTTATTCAAGTGTTTTTGATCGAATTCAATCGGCTTCCCTGTTGATTCGTCAATAAAATCCGCTGCATTTATTTTTTTATTAACTATTTCTTTATTTTGATAGCCAGTAAGGGTGACCCAGTAGGCATTCACTTCGATTATGATAAAATCCTCGATTGAGCATATTGCCATTAAGCAAGGACTGGAATCAAAGATTTTTCGAAATCTTTCCTGAGAACGATACAAATGGCTTGCCATTCGTTTCCGTTCAATAATTTCTTTATGCAGTTCCTCATTTGCTTTGGTAAGTTCAAGTGTTCGTGTCTCAACCATCTTTTCCATTTGATCAAACTGCAATTTCTGAGCCTGTTCCATTTGCTTTCTAGTGGTAACATCACGAATGGTACACACATAGATCTTATGCTGCTCAACAGTTGTTTCACCAATTAGAATATCCGCATGAAACCAGCTGTCATCCTTCCTGTAGACAACGGATTCCATTACCTTCCCTGCATATTGTTTTATGCAGCTTAAGGATGCTAGATAGGATTCCTCGGAAGTTCCTGCTCTCGTTTCGTGCAAAAGTACACAAACATGCTTGCTGATTAATTCCTCTGGATCATACCCAAACATAGTTTGGATGGCCGGATTTACCGAGAGAATCGTCCCTTGGTCGTCGAAGGTAATAATCGTATCAATGATGGTTTCACCAATAACCTTTGCGAGCGCCTCCGTTCGCCGTAAATTCAAGGCCGTTCTATCTAATTTTTTATTCAATTCCTCGGTTCGTTCTTGTACGGTTTGAAGCTTGCTTTCTTCATTGTTTAGATGAATTTTAACAAATTGCTCAATTTTCTTTTTTAATGTTTCTGGCTGAAACGGTTTGAAAATATAATCAACTGCCCCGACCTCATATCCTTGAAGGACATGCTCCATATCCTGACTAATTGCCGTAATAAAAATGATCGGAATATGCTTTGTTTTTTCCCGTGCCTTGATGAGTTTAGCGGTTTCAAATCCATTTAAACCGGGCATTTGCACATCAAGTAAAATGACGGCAAAATCCTGCTGCAGCATACGTTTCAATGCTTCCTTTCCGGAGTTGGCCCGAACAAGATGATAGTTTGGCGACATGAGTACCGCTTCCAACGCTAAGAGATTTTCCGGATGATCATCAACCATTAAAATATTGACCTTTGTAGGGGAAGAGCTATTTAACCTTTTGATAGAGTTTTTCGGATGGTTCGAATTCCCTGTAACAATTTCCATAACTAGTAAACTTCATCCCCTCTCGCTGCCCCAGACCTAAAAACCCAGATAGACTGAGGCTGTCGTATAGTAACTTATGAACTTGATTTTGAAGCTCTCTATTAAAGTAGATGAAAACATTCCGGCAAATGATTATATCAAACTCATTAAATGATTGATCTGTTACTAAATCATGCTGTGCAAACACAATATTTTTTTTCAAAAAAGAATGAAATAATACTTTATCTTCGATCGCCTTGTAATATTCCGAAAAGGACCTTTTGCCCCCGGCTTCCAGGTAATTTTTTGTATAGAGCTGCATGACATCTAATGGGAAAGTTGCATACTTTGCCTGTTGTAGAACATCTTTATTTAAATCAGTAGCAAAAATACGGCATTTGTCATAGATCCCTTCTTCATAAAGAAGGATCGCCATCGAATAAACTTCCTCACCAGAAGCACAGCCGACGTGCCAGATTCTAATTTCGGGATAGTTCTTGATGATTGGGATAATTTTTGTTCGTATTGTTTTAAAAAATAATGGATCTCGAAACATTTCTGTTACGTTGATAGAAAAATCGGAAAGTAGCCTCATCATCGATTCGGAATTTCGCAAAACCTTTTCTTGCAGTGCCGAAATACTAGACAGGCTTTCCTTGTGGACTCGGTGGATGATTCTCCTTTTGACGAAAGGAAAGGCATAGTTTCGAAAATCATATCCGTAAAAGCGATAAACCGCCTCGAGCAGTAAATCAATTTCAATGTTTTCAATTTCTTCCATTTGTTCCAGCGTTTCGTCACCATTGACCTTTTCGACCATCATGTTCTACTTCTCCTTACTATAAAGCCAAACCTGCATTAGCGATAATAGCTGTTCTACGTTAATGGGCTTGCTGATATAATCCGTTGCGCCGGCCTCTAAACATTCTTCCCTGCTTTGCTTCATCGCCTTTGCGGTCAAAGCGATGATAGGTAACGCTTTATATTCCGGCAGGCGGCGAATTTGGCGCATCGCTTCAAACCCATCCATTTCAGGCATCATAATATCCATTAATACGAGATCCGTATCTGGATGATTCTGCAGCACCTCAAGACCTTCCCGGCCATTTTCCGCCACAATAATTTCCATTTCATAGATTTCAAGGGCGACAGTTAAAGCATATACATTACGAATATCATCATCTACTATTAGAACCTTTTTATTTTTCAGATTTGATTTCGTCCGTTGATTAATAGGGGTGATATCTGTATCTGACTCCTCGTAAAGACTGATGGCCGCTTCCTCAAAAGCTAAATTACCGCCTGATAGACTTGGCTCTCTGTATGGCAAATACAATGTAAACGTACTTCCTTCTCCTTTTGTACTCGCTACTTCAATAAAGCCATCCAATAATAGAGCAATTTCCCGGCTTATTGAAAGTCCCAAGCCAGTACCGCCATATTTACGGCTTGTGGTGCCGTCTGCCTGCTGAAACGCATTAAAGATTACTTTCTGCTTTTCTTGGTCAATGCCAATTCCTGTATCTATAACAGAGAATGCAAGCATGGACATACGCCTTGGATTTCCTTTAGCGGAAGCTTCATTAATCTCCTTCAGCACCTTCTCAACCTTTAATGTCACACTGCCGTTCTCGGTAAATTTAAAGGCATTGGAAAGGAGGTTTTTCAAAATTTGCTGTAACCGCTGTTCATCTGTTTGAAAGCTTCCAGGTAAACTTGGGTCCAGCTCCATCATAAATCGAACCTGCTTTTGGTCCGCAAACGGAGTAAACTGCTGCTCAATAAACCCTAGAACATCACAAAGTTCCACTTCTTTCGTGTTAATATCCAATGTACCCGATTCGACTTTTGCCAAATCCAACACATCATTGATTAAATGGAGCAGATCATACCCGGAGGAGTAAATCGTCCGAATATATTCCTCCTGTTTTTCTGAAAGATTTCCTTCCTTGTTTTCAGAAAGGATTTTGGCTAAAATAAGTAAACTATTAAGCGGTGTTCTTAACTCATGCGACATATTGGCCAAAAACTCCGATTTATATTGTGAGCTGACCTCGAGCTGCTGGGCTTTCTCCTCAAGCACACCCTTTACCTTTTCTATTTCTTCATTCTTGTGTTTTAATGCATCATATTGTTCCTCTAGTTTTTCATTTGTTGTCCTTAGTTCTTCCTGCTGCAGCTGAAGCTCTTCTGATTGAGCTTGCAGCTCTTCCGTCAATGTTTGCGATTCTTGCAATAACTTTTCTACCTTTTCATGGTTCAAAATCCGATTGATCCTAATTCCTATATTGTCCAATGTTGCCTCGAACAGCTTTAACTGCAATGGATTAAAGGTCTCAAATGAGGCGATTTCCATTACTGCCAAGACTTCATCTTCATTTTGAACCGGTAAGATGATGATATTTTTAGGGGGGCTTTCCCCCATTCCTGAGCTGATTTTCAAGTAATCATCAGGGACATCATTTAACAGGATTGGACGCTTTTCCAGAGCACACTGACCAATCAGGCTTTCACCAAACCGATAACGGCTGTCGTTATTTGAATCATCCATGATGGCGTAGGAGGATATTTTTTTAAAATAATATTCCCCGTCCTCCAGTTCCTTCATATAAAAAATTCCGCAGCTGGCACCTGCCATTGGTACCAGCTTCGATATGAACAATTCCGCGAGTTCCTGGACATTTTCTACCTCAGGATTGATGGTAGCGATATCGGCAATTTTCCCATTCAGCCAGCTCCCCGCTTCCGCCTCTTCTTTCAGCTGTTTCTCTAGCAAACTATGCTTCTCCAGTGCATCAGCCATTCTATTAAAGGAAACGGCAATTTCTCCCAATTCTCCTTTCGCCGATATCTCAATTCGAGGTATCGATTCAAAATTACCGGTTGCCGCATTCCTCATTACATCTGTAACTTTGTTTAAATTATTTGTCACGCCTCTAATAATCCAATATGTAAAACCAATCCCGATGAAAAGAGCAACGGCCAGATAAATGTAAATCATTGTAACAGCTAAATTGTACGTATCTTTTGTTCTGAAGAGTTCACTTTTCAGCTTTTGCTCCTGCAATACAGAAACCAGATTGGCAATCTGCAACATTCTATTTCTTGTTAGTTCCGCCTCCTGCCAGAAGGATTCCGGAAAATCAAATTTTTCATTCATTTTTTTGGCGGCCAAAGCTTGCTGTCCCATATTCTGATAGGATTGATGCAATGTTTTATATTTAGCGAGCAGCTCCTGTGCTTTTACCTCCGTGTCCATTTGCTGCAGCGATTCAAGTGCCGCATGTATATTCGTTTGTGATTCTTCCCAATCATGTTCAGCCTTTAAATGAGCTTCATCATAACGATCCGTTACAATCAACCCCAACTCTAATCCGATTCTAGAAGTCTCGTATTTCATCACGGAAGCCTTTTCTATTCTTTCATTTAAGCCATTCACCACATCATTCATTTTCACAGTTGTCTGTTCAAGCATGTTTAATAAAATGACGGCAATAATGAGAATAAACAACAATAAAAAACCAACACTCGTATAAAGCTTTGTTTTAAGTTTCATATTTCCTCCATCTCATCATCCGGTCAGCCGGTTTTCTACATTATGTATGATGTCCAAAAAAACCTTGGAGCAGTGCTCAATTTCGTTAAATATCAAATCTTCAAATTTATCAGTAAACTATATTATTGCATTTATTTTACTTAATATTATTATTATCGTCCACATAATATTTACTTCTTTTCGTAATTCCTTTCATTCTCCCCTTAATCATATCTTAATTTTCAAGTAAAGAAACTGTAATACTATTCTATCTTTTCATCTCATAGAAATAGTGACTAAACAAGCTATCATCTAGGAGGAAAAGAGATTGAAAAAAATAATTCTAGCGCTTACAGTAGTAATATCGATTCTATTTGCTTCACCAGCATTCGCTTATACGGTTAAAACCGGGGATACAATGACAAAGATTGCAAGGGAAAATAACCTGACATTAGAGGATTTGGCAAAAATGAATCCGCAAGTTAAAAACCTTGATTTGATATATGTTGGACAGACTATACATATAATGGAGAAAGAGGCTGAAAAAGCAAGGCCGAAAGTAAAAATGGTCACAGGCTATTCGGTTTCCGAGCTCGATCTACTTGCGAGATTAGTAAGGGCGGAGGCGGAAGACGAGCCGTATCAAGGTAAGGTGGCAGTTGCCTGCGTGGTGCTTAACCGTGTCGAAAGCAAAGCGTTTCCAAACACAATTAAGGAAGTTATCTATCAAAAGAGGCAGTTCCAGCCCGTTCAAAATGGACAAATCAACAAACCTGCGAATGATGATTCTATTAAAGCTGTACAGGAAGCATTGAAAGAGAAACGCCAGATCGCCGGCGATTCCTTGTTCTTCTATAATCCTGTCATTGCGACCAGCCGCTGGCTCGATACTAGAAAGACAACACTTGTCATTGGCCGGCATGTATTTAAAAAATAAGCCCAAGCAACGAACGGAAAAGGTGATTATGAATGAAGGACATGACATTTAAAGCATTTGCTGTCACGAATGAAATTGATTTAAACAAAATTGCGGTTCATTGCGGCATCCCTAAAAAATTCACCTGGGAGCAGCCGTTGATTTTGAAAGGAAGCGTTCTATCAACCATCTTCGGAAAAAAAATAGAAGACTCACAAATGGTTTTGGTTTTTTCATTCGGCAGTATCGTCTTTATTAATCTTTCCCACCCGGAAGAGTTTCTTACCTTTTTAAAATATATCCATACCTTTGAACCTGACCTTGACATCAAAAATAAAGACAGATACACGGATGATTACAGCCTTCACATTCAAAAAACGGAAGCCCTCCAGCTGACAGACGAATATGTCGTTGTCCCAGAATTTGAAGATTATTATCCTGAATTAATCTCCACCGTCATTGCCAAATCAGTGGCGCTGGAAAAAACAGAAGAACAGCTGGGGAAAATTCACGACAAGCTCGAAACGATGATTGACCGGCTGGAACGCGGCAAACTGCGGATTGGTAATAAGGAGCTGGCCAGAACAACGGCGAAGATTGTCCGCCATGAATATAATACGCTAGCCTATATCATGATCCTCGATAAGCCTGATATTACCTGGACAAGCAGTACGGCGAATGATTTTTATGACCAAATGACAGAATTCTTCGAGTTAAATGACCGTTATAAAATTTTGAAAAGTAAAACGGACATCTTATATAACATCATGGATGGTTTCTCGACCATCAGCCACTCTATCCGCGGACTATTTGTTGAATGGATCATTGTCATATTGATTGCCTTCGAAATTGGCTTAACGATCTTGCAAATACTAGGATGGCTTCCATAAGCATTATGTTTCTATACAAAAAAGGACGGCCGCGGCCGCCCTTACTAAATTTAAAATGATTTATTATTACTAATCAGGATATTAGCCCGTTTTTGATTGGTGGCAATAATGTAAATTGCTGCCACTGCAATCGCTGCCGCAATAAACGATCCAATATTAAAGATCCCTTCCTGCGAGTACCAAACAATCGAATACCCGATTGACCCTGCCAGGAGCGCGTAGTAGGTAAACGGAAACAGTGTTTTGCGTATAACCGCCCCTTCCCTGCCGACGAGACCAACCACCGCTGATGCTGCGACAACGTTATGCACGCAAATCATGTTCCCGGCTGCTCCGCCGACTGCCTGCAGCGCCACAATCCATGCAGGGTCAACGCCAATTTGTGATCCAACATTGAACTGGAATAAAGAGAACATCATATTACTTACGGTATTACTGCCGGCAATAAATGCTCCAAGCCCGCCAATGAAGGTGGCAAAAAACGGCCAATACTCCCCAGCCAGTGCTGCTGCACCGTTTGCCAGTTCAATCGGCATCTTATCAAAACCGGCCGCACCGCCGCCAGTGTTGGTGAATACCTGCACCATTGGAACAGTGAAAATAAGTGCAGTGGAAGCAGCGATCGTTGTTTTCCCTGACTGTGCCCAAGCTCGTTTGTATGCGCTTCCATTCATACCGTGAATAAAGAACGTAAGAATCGAAACAAGTATGAAAATCGTCCCCGGTGAATATAACGGCTGAAAACTCGCACTAACTTCGGAGCCAAAAATATTGGAAACCTGCAAATTCCAAGCCTTCATCCAAGCATTCAATGGAAGCACTGTCAACCTTGTCAATACAAGGAATAATCCGACCAGTATGTATGGCGTCCAAGCGCGCATCATGCTCATGCTTCCATTTTTATGGGCAATATCTTTAATTTCGATATTACCGGTCCATTCCGGATCCCATTTAGATTTTTCTTCAAAATCCCATGCTTCTTCTTTTGGCGGCAATAAGAAACCTTTTTTCGCTGCCGAAACAACAATCGCCAATCCGATTAATCCGCCGGTCATCGATGGGAATTCAGGTCCTAATACATTCGCCACAATCACATAAGGAATTGTCATCGCGAATGCGGCAAACAATGCAAATTTCCAAACCTTAATGCCTTCGGTGAAAGATTTATTTTTGCCAAAGAATCTTGTCATTAGGGCTACCACAAACAGTGGAACAAGCGTGCCAGAAATCATATGGAGAATTGCCGCTTTACCGGCAATATCCGAAATAAGCACCATAAAATTACTTGCGATGCCGCTATCGGCGGATAAGCCAGTATGAACTCCGACAAGAATCGGTGTCCCAACCGCTCCGAAGGTTACCGGCGTACTTTGAATCACCATACCAGCAATAACCGCCGCCATTGCCGGGAATCCGAGCCCAACCAATAATGGCACAGCCACTGCAGCTGGTGTCCCGAAACCGGAGGCTCCCTCAATAAAGGAACCAAACAGCCAAGCGATAATGATCACTTGAATCCTGCGGTCCGGTGATATATCGGTAAAACCTTGCCGAATCACCTTAATCCCGCCGCTTTCCTGCATTGTGTTTAATAGTAAGATGGCACCAAAAATAATGAATAACAATGTTCCCGCGACGACAAGCCCGTTCACCGACGCTGCCGCCACTGTTGCCCCCGGAACCTTCCAAACAAATAAAGCAAGTCCGACCGCTACCAAGTAAGAAATCGGCATCGCTTTACTTGCCGGCCACCTTAGGCCCACAAGAAAGACTCCTACCACAAAGATGGGCAGCAGTGATAGAAACGCTAGCATTCCTGTACCCATAAAACCATGTCTCCTTCCCTTTTTTACAGATATTTTCTGATGAAAAATGGCAATGATGGCATGACTCTATTTATTATAGCATGATAAATCCAGTAAATTGGTTTATTATTTCAAAAATTCTAAATAATTAGTCGACAAGAATTTACATAAATATATCACTCCAATTTTATGCTAAACTATCTTTATGACAATCAAATAATGATAGGATGATTATTCTTGAAAAAACGCATTGTGGTATCATGGAGCGGCGGGAAAGATGGCTGTCTTGCCTTACATACTCTTATTGAACTGGGTTACGAGGTTGTTTCACTAGTGACAACCGCACCAAAAGAATTAGGCCGGACCTTTGGTCACGGTGAACGGACAGAGATGATCACATTACAAGGAGAAGCACTCTCTATACCTGTTCATTTTATCGAATGCACCTTTGATAGCTATACGGAACAATTTATCCAAGACCTGAAAGATTTGAAAAATCATTATCAAATATCCGGGATTGCCTTCGGGGATTTGTATTTAGATGGCCATCGTGAGTGGGGAGAAAAAGTGGCAGATGCAGCTGGTGTTGAAGCTATCTATCCGCTATGGACGAAACAAGAAGAAGCGCTTGAATCACTAGAAAAATTTGTGCACTCCGGCTATCAAGCGATCGTCATCCGTATCCGTGAAGATATTTTAGATGAATCATGGCTTGGCAGAATAATAGATGATTCTTTCGTACGGAACATTCAACAGACCACCAGCTGTCCGATGGGAGAATCAGGTGAATACCATACATATGTCTTTGATGGTCCCCTTTTTTCCAAGAAGATTCAATTAGGAGATAGTGAGCTGATCCAGTTAGAAACAACAAAGAAGCTTGAATTCAAAAGCATCCAATTGGTATAAAAGGTTTTGTCCTTCATTTTATGATGAAGGATATTTTTTCGGTTTCCTATCACGGTTTTGTCCTTCATCCGCCTTAAGAAGGACATTTTTTAATTAATACCGCGGTTTATGTGAAAACGTTCTCAATCCCTTTAGGACAACGAATCAATTTGAATTGCATTTATTTTTTGAAAAAAATAATTTTCATACTATTGAGTTTATTGGAATAATATTCTATAATACTTTACATCATTAAAAGATAGATAAAGAGGGGATTTTAACATGAAAACTTTAGAGCGTATCAGTCAATTTGCTGGAAATACGTTTGCGATTTGGGTGCTGGTATTTGCCTTTTTAGCATTCTTTGCGCCATCCGGTTTTACTTGGATTGCACCGCATATTTCCTTATTATTAGGAATTATTATGTTCGGGATGGGGTTAACATTATCGGGCAGCGACTTTAAAGAAGTATTAAAACGTCCAAAAGATGTAGCCATTGGCGTGGTCGGACAATTTTTAATTATGCCGGGTCTCGCTTTTCTGCTCGCTAAAGGATTACAGCTTCCGCCTGAAATTGCTGTAGGTGTTATTCTGGTAGGCTGCTGTCCTGGCGGTACTTCTTCAAACGTTATGACATTCTTGGCAAAAGGAGATGTACCTTTAAGCGTTACAATTACATCATGTACTACAATTCTTGCACCGGTGGTAACGCCTGCTTTGATTTTGTTACTAGCAAGCGAGTGGATCCCAGTCGATCCTAGCAGCCTGTTAATGTCAATTCTTCAAATTGTTATTGTACCAATTGTTCTTGGAGTCGTCATTAAGAAACTATTTAATAAACAAGCTCAGGCAAGTGTAAAGGTTCTTCCATTAGTGTCTATAGTTGCAATCGTTGCGATTGTGACGGCAGTGGTTTCTGTCAACCAACAAAATATCGCCAAGACAGGATTACTTATTTTCGCTGTTGTTATTTTGCACAATGTCCTTGGTTATCTCATCGGCTACTTATTCGGTAAACTGTTTAAGATGGATCTTTCGAAGAAAAAAGCCGTTGCCATTGAGGTTGGGATGCAAAACTCCGGCTTAGGCGCCGCCCTTGCCGCTGCTCACTTTTCCCCATTGTCTGCTGTACCAAGTGCGATTTTCAGCGTATGGCATAATATTTCCGGGCCGATTCTTGCCACCATCTTCACCCGGATGAAGGAAGAAAAAGCGGCTCCTGCTGTGACCGGAAAAACTCTAACAAAATAAGAAAAAACACCTTTGGTTTATACAATAGCCAAAGGTGTTTTTTCTTATTTTAATTGTCTAACTGACCCGTCCAAAACCGACCACCAAGGGGGACCTGAAGAGGAATCTAAATTATTACCCAATAAAAACCTTGTTACTAGTGTTTGGATTCGTCCATCATTTAACATAAGTGAGTGCATGGCGATATCAGTCCATTTTTTCTTTACTGCCAGCGTCAAAATTTTCTCCTTATAGATCTCAGCACTATCTAATGAAACAACACCATCTCCATTACCATCGGCACCTTTCGATTCAAAATTGAAGAAATTTTTTGCTCTGCCATCCGGGCTTAGCGGCTGAACAATCACTTTATTTTTCGTTTTTTCACCCTCACCTGCGATAATGAGGATTCTTTTCCTGACCTCATCCGGGAGTTCTGTTAAATTAAGCATAGCTGGATTTTGCCTATCCCAGAAAGCTTTAATCTGCCGAATCCTATCAAGAAACATTGCTGGATCATCATTCCCAATATTGGATTGCCAATGATCTGGATTAAATAGATCAAATTCCGCACCGTTTTCAAAGACAATTGCATTCTTATAGGTTGGACATAATTCATAGACAGATGGAAATGTACGGGCAATTTTTCTGAATTCATCATTAGAATTGAACAATGGAAACTTAAAACCGCCTTCGCCTGCGGTTAAAGCGATCAGTGATCTGACAGAGCCTTTAAATGGACATGCCGCCAATACCGCGTGGTCAATCACTTCATAATTCCCTTGTAACTGCTTTAAGTAGCAGCTGAAAATCATCGCACCCATGCTATGAGCAACAAAGTTGAAGGAGTTGATTCCTAGTTTCTCCTTAAGATATTCAACATAAGCGGCTAGTTGTTGGGCTGTTTCAGCGGAAGATTTTCTCCAGTCATAACCAAAAATATAAACCGGCATACTTGTCTTGTGTTCCAAAACATATACCACCTGCCGATAAGGTAAATCCTCCACATCACTTCGTTCGATGATTGATTTTGGCTTGACCTCAAATCGGCTGTCCTGCTTTAATGCCAAGTCATAAATCGTTTCATATTTGCTTTGAACACTAGACCAAATCGTATCAAAGTTTAAGGTATTCGAATTTACCAGCTTTGTTCCTTGCAAACCAGGGATTAAAATAACAGCACGAGACAAATGGCTCCCCCCCTTAAGGCAATGAATAATAATTACATACCTTTTTTTTCTTAATAATATATGAAGAGTAATCAGTTCGCTAGGTCCATTTTCCTCAAAAAAAGGAACCCGTTAATTAAAACGGCTCCCTTTTTATTTGTTGGAATCTGCAGAGTTATTTTTTTCCGACTTAAATAAATTTTTCGAAACAGCATTTAGTTTATTTACAAATCGGTTGAATCCGAATCCTACAAAGAAGGCAATGCTTATCGGTGCATATGGGGTATCGTTATAATCGGTGAACTCAATTAACAGGATTCCGCTTTTGATTAAAGTAACGGCAACTACCGCTGTTCCAGTGGCAAATATTGGATAAAAAATATACATAATCCATTTGCGATAATCGGTTAACTCCCCCTCCATGTAATGGGAACAAAACATATAAAGGTGCCTTAAGGAGCCGCCAATCGCACCGGCGAAAAAATAATACAAAAATGGTTTGATTTCAGAAACGATCGGCAGTGATTTTTCAATTATTCCCGTCCAAAGCATGCCAATCGCCAAGAAACTGCCGAAAAATAATAGGGACAAATAGGTTAAGATTAGTGCTTTTAACCATCTTTTCATATAATCCCCCCAAAAGATAATATTTTATCTTATGAGGGGATTCATCAGGTGTTTCTAATTAGCATATAAGTTTACATAACATTTTTATATTAACCTACTATTCTATTATAAATTGCCTTGGCCTGCGCAATTTCACTCGTCCCATGGATAAGCGCCCTGCCATCTTTAAAGAATACAATCCGGAAATCCTCATAGGTACAGGAAAGCAAATAAGGATTCTGAATGAGATTACAAGTAAGTTCTTTTAGCCGCAATGCCAGCTGATCAAGCGAAATCGACCGCTCCATTCCAGGCCTTAGCTGCACAGTATTCCGGCCGCACAGCACAGCGGCTTTTGTTTGATTTTCATAAGCTAAAAAAGGATATGCCGGACTGCTACCACACGTTGGACATTCCGGATTTTTAAGAGTGTTTACGTTTATCTCAGCTTGTTCACTTATCCAAATATCAAATGATTGAAGTCGGGATTCTATCTCATTCCCTGTTAGAATCTTCAAGGCTGCTGTAACCTGATAGGCTGTTACCAGCTGGACAATTGGGCTGATCACTCCAACCGTATCACAGGTTTGATTTTGAGCTGGCAGATGGTTTATTAAGCAATGAAGACATGGAGTTTTCCCTGGAATCATAGGAAACGTCATCCCATAACTGGCTACACAGGCACCAAATATAAATGGAATTCTATGCTTAACAGCCGCATCATTGACCACAAGCCTCGTTTCAAAATTATCCGTTGCATCCATGATTAAATCATGATCTTTTACCAGTTCTTCTACGTTCATTCCGTTCACGTCTGCGACAATGCCTTCGATCATGACCTCACTGTTTATTTCCCATAGACGATTTTTCGCAGAAATCGCTTTTGGCAGCTTATCCTGTACATCCTTTTCAGTATAAAGCTGCTGTCTTTGCAGATTACTCCATTCCACATAGTCACGGTCCACAATCGTTATCCGACCAACGCCGGCGCGTACAAGCATTTCGGCGCTGGAGGTGCCAAGTGCTCCGGCACCTATAATAAGAACACGAGCGTCCTTCAGCTTGGCCTGCCCGACTTTACCTATCGGAGGAAATAATTCTTGTCGAGAATAGCGGTTGGTGCTCAAGAAGTCACCATCCCCTCTTTTGGACTGCTTGCTACTGCATATTCCTTCTCTTCAATTCTGCCTGCTTCAAATCCTAGGCGTCCGGCTTCCACCGCCATTTTCATCGCCAACGCCATTTTGACCGGATCTTTTGCCCCGGAAACCGCCGTGTTTAATAACACTCCATCAGCCCCAAGCTCCATCGCGTACGCCGCGTCCTTTGGCGACCCAATCCCGGCATCAACAATGACAGGGACTGATGACTGTTCAATAATAAACTTAAGATTCAGCGGGTTGACAATACCCTTTCCAGAACCAATCGGCGAGGCGCCCGGCATGATGGCATGTACACCTAAATCTTCCAGCTTTCTAGCCAAAACCACATCATCCGACGTATATGGCAGAACGATAAATCCTTCTGCTAATAACATTTCGGATGCTTTTAATGTTTCCACAGGGTCAGGCAAAAGCGTCTTATCACAGCCGATAATCTCAACCTTAACCATATCGCATAATCCAGAGGCTTTCGCAAGCTTCGCAATCCGCACTGCCTCTTCAGCCGTTTTAGCACCAGCTGTATTCGGCAACAGTTTATATTTGCTTAAATCCAATTGTTCTAAGAAATTTGGCTGAGATGCCTCAAAAATATTCATCCTTCGTACGGCAAATGTCAAAATTTCAGATTCCGAAACACGAACGGCTTCCTTCTGAACCTCAAATGAAGGATACTTTCCCGTACCTAACAATAATCTCGAATTAAATAGCTGATCTCCAATTTTTAACATACTGTCATCCTCCTCCTACAAAATGAATCATTTCTACTTTGTCCCCATCTGCTATGGGCAGCTCTGTGTACTTGCTTTTATCAGCAATTTCATTATTCAACTCAACAATAACAATCCGATTTTCTAAATTGTAATGTTTCAATAATGTATCCACATTCTTTACATCTTCTGGAAGTTCCACTGTTCGGCCGTTTAATTGAATGGTCATTCCTGCTCCCCCTTTACACCAAAACATGGCTTTTACGGTCAATTTTAAAAGCTTTGACCCAATTTTCATTCACTTCTCTTTGTAAAATTAAATCCCTGATCATTTGCCCGGTAGCTGGTGCCAGCAGGATTCCATTTCGGAAATGACCCGTGGCAAACAAAATTCCATTATCCTCTGGATGAAAACCAATAAACGGTCTGCCATCAAAGGTCTGAGGTCTGAGCCCTGCCCAAAAGGATGCAGCTTTCATCCCTTCAATTGCCGGCAGCATCGTTTTTGCCTTTGCAATCATTTGCCCTATGCCGCCAATGCTTGGTGTTTCGCTCCAATCATTCTCGACCATCGTCGCGCCAATGACAAGTGTGCCATCATTTCGCGGGACGATATAACAATGCTCATGAAAAAGAGTGTGCTGAAGCCGTATCCCTTCCCTCCAAACAGAAAGGCATTCCCCCTTCACCGGAACGATTCGATTTTCCAAACCTAAGCTTTGAAAAAAAGAATGACTCCAAACGCCGCTTGCAATAATGACATGCTGCACCTCAAAATTGCCAGTCTGTGTCTTGACAAGATAGGTGCTCCCATTTTTTTGAATATCAATTACTTGTGTATATTCATGAATGGCCGCACCGTACATTTGAGCCCCTTGGCTAAATCCGCGGCATACAGCTTGCGGTAATACATGGACATCCTCTTCTATGTAAGCCGCCCCTACAATATCATTCGTAATAGCCGGCTCCATTTGCTTGATGTATCTACCATCCTGCCATTCTACTGTTTTTAAACCGCATAATTGGCCAAGGTCCTGTTTTTCCTTTTCATTAAATGCGAGTTTATAGATTCCACCTGCTGTTCTTCTAATATCAATCCCCGTTAACTCTTTTAATTCCTGTTCAAGGATGGAATAGGATCGCTGGCTTCTTCTGGCAAACGGATAAAACACCTCCAGATCGTCGCACTCCGAATGGGCTCCAAGCATTCCGGCAGCAGCACTCGTTGTTTTGCTGCCAATTTGCCCGCTGTCAAATACAACTGTGGAAACTTTTTCTTTGGCTAAATAATAAGCAATGGAAGAGCCGATGATTCCGCCGCCAATGACGGCCACATCATAGAATGGTTCCATTGATGATCATCTCCTTGCATGTCTTAAAATAGTGAGCTGCCGCTATTGCCGGTTCATCGGCGGAAAATAGGCCGGACATGACAGCAATACCGTCCGTCTCGATTTCGTAGATCCTATCAGGTGTGATGCCGCCTATGGCATAAACTGGAATGGAAAGCGCGTCCTTAATCTCGTAAAGTTCCTCAGGGCCTCTTGGTTTGAGTCCGGCTTTACAATTTGTCTCAAATACATGGCCGAATAATACGTAATCAGCTCCATCCTGTTCCGCCTTTAATCCCTCGTTCTTCGAATGAACGGAACAGCCAATCCGCATGAATGGAAATTTTTCTCTTACTTTTTTTACCGATAGTCCATGACCCGGTAAGTGAATATTCGGGATGCCTGCTATTAAGGCAACATCCAAACGATCATGAATGACGACTTTTCTTTTTGGAATGCCTCCTTCTTGTAACCTCTCTACTAATGTGAGCAGTTCTCGTGCAGATTTAGATTTCTCGCGAATATGGATACAATCCACATAGTTTTGTATTTGTAAAATCTTTGAAGCTAGTTCTTCCACTTGATGCCGATCATCGGTGATGGCTAAAAGTTTCAGAAGCATTCCCCTCCTTTTTGACAACAAAAAAACCACTTTCCAAAATAGGAAAGTGGTTTTGTCATGTTAATTCACCAGTTCAAAAAATAACACGCCACTTCCCTACGCAGGTACGAACCTGTTCAGGTTTTGAGGGTTTCAAAGTAACTACTCTGCTCTCAGCCCTTATCAAGGGATCCCCTAGTGAAAATTCATTTAATTTATCTGAATTATATCACAAATTGCGCTAGATACAAGATAAAAATGGAAGGTTTTGCACCAAAATAAATTTGAAGCTTGATTAAAGACATTTCAACTGCTTTTTTCGCTGTTTTAGTCTTTCAAAATTTTATATCATTTACCATCTACAATTTCTTTAAAAATTTCATAAGAACGTTTTTGTTTCTCAGGATCAAAAATATAAGATACCACCATGAGCTCATCCACTTTATATTTTTCCTGAAAACGTGACAGCTGCTCACGAATCGTCTCCTTACTTCCAATAAACGTCAATCTCGCCATAGATGCTGCTGCTTCCTTCTCCATCGGATTCCACACTTTATCCAAATTTTCAACCGGCGGCTGCAATGGCATCCGGGAATTCCGGACCACATTGAGGAAAAATTGCTGTGCCGTGCTTGATAAAAACTCCGCTTCCGCATCCGTCTCTGCTGCGATTACGTTTAAACAAACCATCATGTACGGCTTATCCAGATATTCAGATGGCTTGAACCGGCTGCGGTAAATCGAGATGGCCTCCTCCATGAACCGTGGAGCAAAGTGTGAAGCGAAAACGTATGGCAGCCCTAAACTTGCCGCTAAATACGCTGAATCTGTCGATGAACCTAGAATATAAATCGGGATATTGGTATCAGCACCAGGATAGGCTCTTACATATCCTTGCTGTTCTTCTGGCCCCAAATAAGTTAATAGTGCCTCAACATCCTCCGGAAAGGTAAACACAGAATCATTCTTTGAGCGTCTTAAAGCACTTGCCGTCATCATATCGGTTCCAGGAGCTCTCCCTAACCCTAAATCAACCCTATTTGGATAAATGGTGGCCATGGTACCGAATTGTTCTGCCACTACTAAAGGAGAATGATTCGGCAGCATCACGCCGCCGGAACCAACGCGAATACGTTTGGTCTGCTCCAATGTGTGTTTAATTAAAATGGATGTCGCCGAGCTGACAAGTGTCGGAGTGTTATGATGCTCGGCAATCCAATAGCGTGTATATCCCATTTCCTCCACGGCCTGGGCAAGATCAACCATAGCATCAATTGCTTGTTTTTGATCTTGTCCCTCGCGGATTGGCGCGAGATTTAAAACTGATACAGGTATATGAATATTTGCCATTATTTGCAAGTCCTTTCATAAAAGTTGTACATACAAATACTATCAAATTGGGCTCTGCAAATTAAAGTTTTATGCCTATGATCCTTGTTTTTGAAAAATTAGTAAAAAAATAAGGCTGCCAGTGTGGCAGCACTTTATTAATCATTATTATCTTGGGATTGTTTAATATTTACATGTTGCGGCCGTTTTGGATAATCGCTTTTCCCTGCGTCATCTGGACCGGTAAGGGTATTTCTTTGGTCTAGAACTTTTCCAGTATACTCAATGGGTCTTTGATTTTTCATTATTAACACCTCCCTCTCACAATCTGCCTTCCAATATGGTCCCCAAAAGGGTTAAAAACAATGTAGGAACCACAAACATTGTGGTGCCTACATTGTTTTAAGAAAGATGATTTTTTAAATGGTTCGAAATAAGATTCCCAAGAATTTGAACGCCTTTTTCAATTTGTTCTTCAGACTCAAAACTGTAAGAGAGGCGGAGGTATTCAATTCCTTCATCCTGATTACTGAAAAAGTATTTTCCCGGTACATAAGAAACTTTTGCACTCAGAGCCAGTGGTAACAAAGCGGAGGTATCAACTCCCGGTACTCTAACCCAGACAAAGTAACCACCCTTTGGTACATACCATGTAACCGAAGTAGGAAAAAACTTCTCCAATGACTGTATTAACAAAGTGCACTTTCTTTGATAAATCCCTTTTAATTTCTTAAGCCGCTCTTCAAGGTCAATACTCTCTAAAAAAACGGCCATTGCGGACTGTGCAAATGAATGATCTAAATCTTTTTTAAACCAGGCAAAAGCTGTTATAAACGGTCTTTCCGCAGCAATCCATCCGATCCTCATACCTGGAGCAGTAATCTTAGATAACGATCCAACATGAATAACACGCCCTTCTCGATCCAATGCCTTTAATGACAAAGGACTGACATCAAAAGTAAGCTCTCCATACGCGTCATCCTCTAAAATAAGGAAATCGAATTCTCTGGAAAGTTCCAAAAGACGCATCCTGCGTTGTTCATTCATTGTCGTACCTGTTGGATTTTGAAAAGTAGGGATTGTATAAAGAATACGCGGCAAAACAAGGCCCAAACGTTTTCTTTCAGCTAATACGGATGCAAATTCATCTACTCGAAGTCCTTGTTCATCAACCGGAATACTAATAATTTGATTAGTATAGTTACGGAAAATCTCTAATGCTTCCATGTAGGTAGGAGATTCTACTGCAACCACCACCTTTTCATCAAGCAGGGCACGTGCAATTAAATCAATGGCCTGACATGCCCCAGCAGTAATCAGTAGTTCCTCTTCCTGAACCTCCATACCACGTTCCGCTAAACGGTTCTGGATTTGCTGTTTTAATCTCGGCATCTTGGGGCTTCCAAGATAATGCAGCGGCAAGTCCTGTTCTTCCTCTAATAAAGTCGATACTGCTGCTTTAATCCCATTGGAAGGAACGAGTTCTGATGCAGGATAGCCAGAACTAAGTCGGATACAGCCTTCTGGAAGCGCAGGCATCCATTCGCCTGGCGGGTCATTCTTTAATGCTGCTTTTACGTTATATGGAAAATAAAATTCATGATTCACTTTTAAACAAACACCTTTCCCACCGAACATATATTAAAAACTAAAGATGCATAACCAGCCATTCTTATATAAACCTAGTGAATCGCCTTTAAACTCTCTTCCCTTATAAGAGAGAGTAATTCATCTTTAAATTGTGCAAATTCGACAGACCCTTTAACACTAAAATCCCTAGGTCTTTCCAAAGTAATTGGCACCTTTTTCTTCAGCCTGCCGGGTCTTGCGGTCATTACATATACCGAATCGGCCAAGAAAATAGATTCTTCCACGTCATGGGTAATAAATAATATCGTCTTCTTAGATTCCTCCCATGCTTTTAACAGGACTTCCTGCATGATATTTCTTGTTTGAGCATCTAGTGCTCCAAACGGTTCATCCATTAAGAGAATTTTGGGCTCATTGGCTAGTGCACGGGCAATCGCAACTCGCTGCTTCATACCGCCTGATAATTGAACTGGGTAATGCTTTTCGAATCCTTCCAATCCAATTAATTGCAGGTAATGGCGCGCGACATGATCTCGTTCTCTTTGGGGAACGCCCTTTAATTTCAAACCAAAAGTAATATTTTCTTTCACCGTTAACCACGGATATAAAGTATACGATTGAAACACCATTCCCCGATCTGGTCCAGGGCCGCTGACTGGCTTTCCATCAATCAATACCTGTCCAGAGGTAGCTTCCTCCAGTCCTGCAGCAATACGTAATACTGTTGATTTGCCGCAACCGGACGGACCTAAAATAGTAACAAACTCCCCTTCACTGACTGAAAATGATGTTTTTTCTAATGCTGTCGTTTCGCCCTTTTTCGTTTTGAAAACTTTTCCAACCTCTTTTATTTCCAGTTTAGGAGTTTTTCCCTCGGTTGCTTCTTTTTCTGCTTTAACTGCTTCTTTCGTCACCATTTTATAACCCCTCCTTTCTCATCCAGGAAAATGAAGCCCGATAAATTGCTTTAAAGATCATATCTGTTAACAATCCAAGTAATCCAATAACTAAAATTCCAACAATAATTTTATCTGGCTCAAGGAAACGGGATGCCTGCATTATCATGTATCCTAATCCGCTTGAAGCCCCAACAATTTCCGCTACAACTAAGTAAGTCCACGCCCAGCCAAATGTAATTCGAAGCGTATCAACAATTCCAGGTAATGCTGCTGGAAAAATTACTTTTGTAAAAAGCTGTGCTTTCTTTGCTCCTAATGTATAAGAGACTTCAATTAATTCATTTTGAACATTCTTTGTTACATCCATAATCATAAGCGTAAGCTGGAAAAACGTCCCCAGGAAAATGACGCTCATTTTCTCTGACTCGCCTAGACCAATCCACAAAATTAATAATGGTATAAATGCAGAAGCTGGCATATATCGGATAAATCCAATAATCGGTTCAAATGCACCTTCCATAATCTTTAACGATCCCATTAAAATCCCTAATGGAATACCAACAATCGCTGCAATGAGAAATCCCGCTAAAACCCTCGAAAAACTAATGCCAATATCTGATAAAAGATTTCCATTCACGAATAAATCAACACCTGTATCCAGTACTGCCGTCGGTGTCGGTAAAAACAGAGAATCAACAATACCGCCATAAGTTAATACTGCCCAAATTGCTAAAAATAAAAGAAATGTTACCAAGCCGGCTGTACTATAAAGCTTTTTTGGTATTTCCTTATTAGGCGTCAATAATTTTGTAAACATTTCACTCACCCAATCTATCAATCTCTTAAAAAAGCCTAGTATATGAGAATTAAAACGGACTCATATACCAGGCTCACAACCTATAAAAATGACTTCTTCCTATTGGAAGTTCGGATTAATTACTTCTTCTACTTTTGGTTCTGCTTTTATAATTTTCTGCTCTTTATAAAACTTAATGGCATTTTCAGTTGATTGATAGATAGAACCTTTGCTGCTTTCTGTACCAAATAGCTGTTTGTTGTCCTCTTTTGTTAGGAATTTCAATCCAGCTTCAGTGGCTACAAATTCTTCCTTATCAATTTTTAAACCTTTTGCCATAATCTCGTCTGCTTCATCTTTATGCTCTCTCCAGTAATCCATCGCTTCACCCATCGCTTTAACAAATGCTTTTACATCTTCAGGGCGTTGTTTAATAACATCCTCTTTAAAGCTGACAGTATCAACAATAATTCCTGGCAGATCTTTTGTTGTTAATAAAACTTTTCCATTTGCTTTTGACCCTTTTGACAGCCATGGTTCCCAAGTTACCGCAGCATCTACTTTTCCCGCTGCAAAGGCCGCACCGGCATCCCCTGCAGACATTTGAATAACTTCAACGTCCTTTTCAGTCAAACCGCCTTGTTTTAATGCAGTTAAAGCTAGCATATGACTAGTAGAACCAACTTCAAAAGCAACCTTTTTACCTTTTAAGTCCTTCACATCATTGATGTCGTTCTTAACGAGAATCCCATCACCGCCATGAGAATCATCCAATAACCACACAACTTGTACTGGGATTTTAGAAGCAGCCATTGATACTTGAACATCCAAAGCCGTTGCCATGCCGTCAATTTTTCCGCTGGCTAATGCCTGTTTCCGTTCACCTAAACCTTCAACGATGGAAAGCTCAACATCCACCCCATTTTTTTCAAAAAAGCCCTTTTCTTTTGCTAAAAATAATGGACCATACCCAGTCCATGTTGGCAATGTTATTTTTAATGGTTCGGCTTTCTTTTCTTCTTTTGTACCGCTAGAAGCCTGATCCTTCCCACATGCCGCTAATGCTAACACTAGCATGAATGAACAAATCGTAACGAGCCATTTTTTCATGAAAATATCCCCCAAATTTTTTAATTAATACGATTTAACAAACATTCCGGAACCAATTTCGTCAGCCTGGCGAACTGAAGTAACCACCATTTCAGGTGTAACATCAAAAGGCATATTCGCCATATCCTCTATTGTAACCGTAATTTCCCCTAATTGTTTCCATTGTCCATCCGTTAAACCATTGATCCCCATTTGTTTCAACGTGTATGGCAAACCAACATTTTGATAATAGTTTATTAATGACCTTACATCTTCCTCCCACGTACCTTCCATACACAGTTGAGCTAGAATTCCAAAGGCAACGATTTCCCCATGATAGGTTTGATGAATTTCCGGAAAGATGGTTAGACCTGAATAAATCGCATGGGCTGCAGCTGTCCGGCAATCATCACCGCCGTAGCCGCTGACACTGCCGCTGACTAAAATGATCGCATCGATGATATCCTCTAACTCTTTTGTTAAATGTTTATCTTGGATGGATTGAACGGACGCTTTTCCCGATTGCAGCAGGGTTTGATATAATTGGGCTGCAATGGCAATCGCCGTCTGGTTGATTGCATTTGGTACTGCTTTTTTTACCGAGCATTTCGTTTCAAACCATTTTGCTAATGTATCACCCATCCCTGCAATTAAATAGCGGACAGGTGCATTTAAAATAATCGTAGTATCTACTAATACCAGTTCCGGTACTTTTGATACTCTTCCAATTTCGATAAACTCCCCTTCATCATTGTAAAGAATACAAATTGGGGTCGCTGCAGCACAGGTAGCCGCTATAGTAGGAATGGCAACTAGCGGTTTATTTAAACGATATGCAACCGCTTTGACAGTATCCAATGCCTTGCCGCCGCCAGCTGCAATCAGGACATCAAATGTTTGCGTTTGTAAATGTTCAACTAAACTATCAATATTGGTTTGGGAGGATTCTCCTCCAAACCATAAGGAATCTTTCAATGTAACTCCATGGTCCGCAAAGCTCTTTTCAAGCAGCTCTTCGACAACTAGTCTTCCTGTATTTCCCCCCACCAGTACAGCCTTGGTACCAAACTTTTTTATGTATAGACCAGCATCCGATAATATCCCTTCTTTTCTAATATACTGCCCTGGTCCGACAATTAGCTTCATCCTTCATACTCCCTCTCACGATGCATAAATATAAGTAATATCCTATTAATATAAATGTTTGACTATTTCATGTCAATATATTGTTTAAATTTTCTTAACACATTATATTTTTAATATTTTAATCAATTATTAAGATTATTATAATTGGCATACTTCTCCAATTTAATTTGTAAAAATTCAATACTTAAGTTAAAAAGCACAATAAAAAAAAGACAACCATTACTGATTGTCTTTTTTGTTTGCCCGGCAGCGTCCTACTCTCACAGGGGCGCCTGCCCCAACTACCATCGGCGCTGAGAAGCTTAACTTCCGTGTTCGGTATGGGAACGGGTGTGACCTTCTCGCCATCACCGCCGGACTATAATATTTGAGGTTCATTCCCTCAAAACTAGCTAATACAGATGAAGATTGGTAAGAATGAGTTCGCTACTATTTATCTAATTGTCTAGCTCCAGCGTCCAGCAACTAGTGTCCTGCGGTCTTTTCCCTACGATAAGTCAACATCGATTCGCTTACGCTCATCGTGGTTCCTTTATCTCAGTACAAGCCCTCCAGGACATACGTTGCTAACCGGCCGCTTACGGTTTTCGATTTTGGTTAAGTCCTCGATCGATTAGTATCAGTCAGCTCCACATGTCACCATGCTTCCACCTCTGACCTATCAACCTGATCATCTTTCAGGGATCTTACTAGCTTGACGCTATGGGAAATCTCATCTTGAGGGGGGCTTCATGCTTAGATGCTTTCAGCACTTATCCCGTCCGCACATAGCTACCCAGCGATGCCTTTGGCAAGACAACTGGTACACCAGCGGTGCGTCCATCCCGGTCCTCTCGTGCTAAGGACAGCTCCTCTCAAATTTCCTGCGCCCACGACGGATAGGGACCGAACTGTCTCACGACGTTCTGAACCCAGCTCGCGTACCGCTTTAATGGGCGAACAGCCCAACCCTTGGGACCGACTACAGCCCCAG
>NZ_KV440949.1:168702-333702 GCF_001636315.1 Neobacillus mesonae
ACAAATCCTCGTTCTCTAAAATAATCTTCAAATACATTTAAAAATTCTTCTATTTTCATATTCATGACTGGCAGGACGTTTTTTTCATACAATTCATGATTCATTCCTATTAGATAAGCTAATTCAACTTTAAGTTCTTCTAAGTTTTTCATGCTCATTTTCTAGCTCCTCAATATTGATCATTTTAGTCTAAATTTATCATACTATTTCTCCATAATACTTGAAAGAAAATTACACAAGTAGGGCAGTGTAATAAACACTGCCCTACTCCTAAACCTTAGTTCACTTTTTTCGGTCCCTTCCAATGCATTTCTCTTAAGCGGTATTTTTGCAGCTTACCGGTTGCTGTTTTCGGCAAAGCCTCTACAAATTCCACCGCTTTCGGTGCTTTAAAATGGGCCATATTCGAGCGGCAAAACTCGATGATTTCCTTTTCGGTTGCCGTTTCCCCCGGCTGCAGGACGATTATCGCTTTTGGCACCTCGCCCCATTTTTCATCCGGAATGGCGATCACAGCCGTTTCCAATACAGCTGGATGTTTATATAGCACACCCTCAACCTCGGTTGATGAAATATTCTCACCGCCGGAAATGATCAAATCCTTGGCGCGGTCTTGAATTTCAATGTAACCATCAGGATAGGTTACTGCTAAATCACCGGTATGGAACCATCCATCCCTCATAGCCGCAGCGGTTGTTTCGGGATCTTTATAATATCCCGCCATCACCACATTACCGCGGGTGACGATTTCTCCTAATTCCTTCCCATTCCAAGCGACTTCTTCCCCATCCTGATGAACGACCTTTGTTTCCCCGTTAAAAGCAAGTTCAATTCCTTGTCTCGCCTTAATTGTTGCTTGATCCTCCGCGGATTTGGAATCAAATTCCCGCTTCCATTCACAATATAAAATGAACGGCGATGTTTCTGTCAAACCATATACATGAATCATATTTAAGCCAAGGATATCTTGGGCTTTTTTAATTAAAGCCGCTGCAGGCGGTGCTCCTGCTGTTGCCATCCGTAGGCTTGTCTTTATCTTGATTTCCTTTGCCTTCGAGTCATTCACCAGCATATTGACAACCGTCGGTGCACCACATAATAATGAAATTCTTTTTGTTTCAAAAAGCTCAAGAATGAGCGGCGGGTCAACTTTTCTTAGACATACATGAGTAGCACCAGCAGCCGTGATCGCCCAGACCCCGCCCCAGCCGTTCGCGTGGAACATCGGCAATGTATGAAGGTAGACATCATCATGATGGACATTCAAGTGATATAAAAAGTTAGCAGCATTCAAATAGTTGCTGCGGTGTGTTAGCATAACCCCTTTTGGTTTTGAAGTTGTTCCGCTCGTGTAATTTAATGTAAGAAGCTGATTTTCATCGTTTTCCACCACTGGGAAGTCCTCACCAGAATGTTCAAGGAAATCCTCATAAAAAACACCTTTTAATGAAGTATTTTGTCCTGATACTGGTACGATCACCATTTGTTCTAAGGATAGATTATCTGCTATTTCTTCAATTGGCTTTGTGAATTCCTCATCAACAATTAACATTTTTGCATCACTATGACGAATAATATACTCTAAATCATTGGCCGAAAGCCGATAATTTAACGGCACCATCACCGCACCAAGCTGGCCGATGCCATAAAAGCATTCCAGCATATAATGCGTATTTGGCAGCATCACAGCCACATGGTCGCCTTGACTGATCCCTGCTTGGTGTAAAGCAGCAGACAGCCGGTCAACACGTTTTCCGAATTCCTGATATGTAAATTCTTTTTCCCCATCCATAACAGCTATTTTTTGTGGGTAATACTTTATTGCCCTGCGCTTCCAGTCCAGTGGTGTTAATGGTGAAAACATGACAATCAGCTCCTATACTTAATAATAGAAAATTCATATAATTAAGTAATTCACCAAACCTTATAAATCTTCCTTCATTTATTCGCTATAAAAATAAAAAACGCAAATACGTTGCGATCAATTCGCTAGCATTTGCGTTTTTTATAAAATATGATGAATATGCATTAACGGCGGAATGAGCACAGCGCCCCAAATTAAGGTAATCATGGCGGCAAAAATCATTGCCAACGATGAAAATGTCGCTGCCTGCTCGCCATAATCCAAAGCTTTGTTCGTCCCTGCTCCATGAGCTGCCATACCCAATGCCAGGCCTTTAGCAATCGGTGTACTAATAGACAGCCATTTAAGGACGGACGGACCAACTACACCGCCAATTACACCTGTTAAAATCACGAATACCGTCGTCAATGTTGGCAGCCCGCCGATTTGCTTCGATACCTCAATAGCTATCGGAGTAGTAATCGACCTCGGTAGAATAGAGGTAACAAAGTCAGATTGTAAATGAATTAATTTTGACAAGCCCAAGGTTGAAAAAATCGCCACAAGTGTTCCACCTGTAATACTGACCAAAATGGTACCCAAATACTTTTTAATCGTCGGCAGGTGCCGATAAATCGGGACAGCAAAGGCTACAGTTGCCGGTCCTAACATATGTGAAAGCCATTTGGTGGCATCGAGATATTGATTCGCAGACACATGCGCAATCGAAATCAGGACGATTAATAGAATCGGTGCAACCAATAAAGGGTGGAAAAACGGAAGAGCCCATTTACTATAAACTTTTTTTGCTAAACGATAGAATAGAAACGTAATCACCGTAAACAGAACCGTCATCATCGCTGTACACTCTCCTTTCTTCTCATCATTATTTCGGCAATTACAGCTGTCATTCCAACAACAGTCATCGTACTGATTCCAATTAACATGACAATCTCGGCCCCTTGAAGGCTGATGATTTCATCATAATTGACAATCCCAACAGCAGAAGGAATAAAGAATAAAAGCAGCTCTGCCATGAGCCAATTTGCCCCTTTTTCCACCCATTCCAGTTTGATGATTTTCAAAAAAAGTGCTAGAAATAATAGACACAAACCAAACATGGAAGCTGGAATGGGAAGAGGTACCACTTCTTTCACCGCTGCTCCCAGAAACAAAAAGACATATATGATTAACACTTGTATGATTATTACTCCAAGTTTCATTGCAAAAAATCCTTTCTTGATTTCAACTATAGAGTAATAGTACGCTGATTCCCACCATTCGTAAAATACATATTCAGAATAAACGCAATAACCTAAGGTTATAATGATGCCTTAAGAATAAATTCCAGAAAAGTTCTTCCGGCATTGGAAAGATAGCGGTTCTTTTTCGTAATGACGGCTAAACTCCACATAATATCCTGCTTCAAGCTGATCATTTTAATATCAGGACTTGCTGCTCGGTTACAGATGGAGGCAGGCAGAATTGTCACACCAAGATTGGCTGCTACCATCTCGGTCATAAGATCCCATTGAGAACTTTTAAATAAGATTTTCGGCTCAAAACCAGCCTCAATAAAATGATTTCTCATGATTTTATTTAAGGCAAATTCTTCGTGGTAAAAAATAAATTCCTCATCCTTTAAATCCTTCAGGTCCACAACATGCCGGCCAGCTAATCGGTGTTCGGCATTCACCAATAGCTTCATTTCTTCCTCCACAATCGGATATACATGAAATTCCTGCTCGTCAATTGGCATCACAGCAACACCCAGTTCAAATTCTCCTTCCTCAACACTCTTCACCACTCTAGCACCGCCATATTCCGTAATATTCAATTGAACATTTGGGTAAGCCCGATGAAATTTGGCCATAATTTTTGGGAAAAATAATCCGCCGATAATTGGTGGAAGCCCAATATTTACCTCTCCCCTGTTTAGGTTTGTCATATCATTTAACGAGCTATTCATCTCATCCAGCAGCGCATTCATTTTCTGGGCATACTCAAGAACCACTTTTCCGGCGTCCGTTACATCACTAGTCATATTGGTACGAATGATTAACTTCATGCCGAGTTCTTCTTCTAAAGCCATAATTGATTTACTTAAGGCGGGCTGGGAAATATGCATGCTCTCCGCAGCCCTCGTCATGCTTTTATGCTTCGCCACTTCCAGAAATACTTTTAATTGCCTAAGCTCCAAACTAACACACCTCCTTATTTTAAAAAAACTGCCCCGCTAAAATGAGGGTAGTTATATGTAACCTTTTATTCAGAAATAAATTTCACAAACCGGTCCACTACATCATCAATAAAGTTAATCGTAGCTTCGTCTGTTAACTTCCCGTCTGCAAATTTAGTTCCCGCTTGGTTCACTAGAATTTCATTTCCAACCGGTGATAATAGTTTCACTTGCAGCGCTGTTAAAATTTGGCGTAAATGCAGCTGTGCCCGAAGTGTACCTGCTAATCCTGTTGCGGCACCGGCAGTCATTACAGGCTTGCCGATAAGCACCTTATCTACACGGGACAGCCAGTCAAGCGCATTTTTTAGCACTCCTGGAATGGACCAATTATACTCTGGCGTTACAATAATCACACCATCGGCTTCTTTGACTTTTCTTTTAAAATCAACAACAGCTTCTGAAGGATTATTTTCTTCATCCTGGTTATAATGCGGAAGAACACTAAGATCCAGAATTTCCAGATCGAATCTTTCCATGTTTCGTTCTTGAATGGTGGCAGCCAGCTGCTTGTTATATGAATCTTTCCTTAAACTGCCGACAATTGCGACGATTTTCATTCTCTATTCACACCTTTTCTGATTGGATATTATAACAATAATTAAATTATAGTAAACCATTTATGAAAAATTCAATTAATGAGTTTCGACTTGTAAAAATTAAAGGCTTTTGAACTATTCCAGCTCAACCATTTTTATTAATTTTCCCTACTTTTAAGAAACTAGACCAAAAGAAAAACATCTCCACATTTGGTGAAGATGTTCACATTCTTAGATAGTCCCCTCTGATTTTTTCTTAACGCCCGCTCCTGAAAAATTTCCAATCCGAACGATAAACCCAGTAATCAGAATTGTAATTAGCACCGGCAGCAGCCAGCCTAAACCTTGATTATATAACGGAAGTACCCGGTCATAAAACGCAATCACAGCTTTCATCCAGCCAAAATAATTAATTTTAAATAGATCGCAGAATGTTTTCAAGCCATCAATGATACTGATAAAAAATGTTACCACGATAGCTGCGGTATAAACTAATCTTGAATGGCGGAAAATCTTTGATAAAAATGTTAAAAGCATTAACGCAACTGCCAGCGGGTATAAGAACATTAACACTGGGATGGAGAAGTTAATGATATTTGATAAACCAAAATTCGCTATCACAAAACAAATAGTAGAAAAGAATAACACAAACTTTTTATAGCTGATCTTTGGAAATAAAGTATGGAAGTACTCCCCGCAGGCTGTCACTAATCCGATACTTGTTGTTAAGCAGGCTAGAAGGATAACGATTGACAGCATCACCGTACCCAACGATCCAAAATAATAGGATGCTGCTTTACCAAGCACTGGACCACCATTATCAAATAACCCGAATGTTCCCGTCGTTGTTGCTCCTAAATAAGCAATCCCCACATAGATTAGCCCTAAGAATAATACCGCTACAATTCCGGATTTCGCTGAAGTAACTAGAATCCCGCGTGCAGACGTAACTCCCATCGAACGGATCGCATTGATCACGATAATCCCGAATACCAGCGATGCGAGCGCGTCCATCGTGTTGTACCCTTCCATGAACCCTTTCATAAAAGCTCCATGGGCATAAGCTTCCTGCGGCGCTTCAATCGCCCCAATTGGTTTCACAAAAACCATGACTAATAAAATCAAAAGCAATACAATTATCGCAGGCGATAATATTTTCCCGACATTGTCGACAATCTTCGCTGGGTTTAAAGAAAACCACATTGTGACGATAAAAAACAATAGGGTGAAAACAAATAAGCCAATTTGACCATAGCCTTCACTGACAAAAGGCGCAATCCCGATATCATAGGCAACCGCCCCTGTTCTTGGTGCAGCAAAAAACGGTCCAATCGTTAAATATAAAAGTGCCGTAAAGATCACACCGTAAAGCGGATGTACTCTCCCTGCAAGCTCTTGTAGGTTTTTACTGCCGGAAACACCCATAGCTAATATTCCAAGGAACGGCAGGCCAATTCCGGTAACCAAGAAGCCCGCAACGGCAGGCCAAATATTAGAACCTGCTTGCTGTCCGAGTGATGCCGGAAATATTAAGTTCCCTGCTCCGAAAAATAAAGCAAACAACATAACTCCTATAACAAAATATTTCGAAAATGGTAATTTGTTTTGCATTAAAACTTTTTCCTCCTAATAAACAAACAATTAACTATTATAGCGCAAAAACAATAATACTATGTGCTTTGATAAAAATCAACCTATTTTAAGGATTATTTAGACAATTTAGATATAGGCGAAAAATGTATTTTCATGTCGAATAATTTTTCGTTTGATTGACATATTTTATATTTAAAAATATCAATATTATTGTGAAAACAGTTAATTTTCAGTCAGAAACTCTAGAACTATTTAAGATACCCATTTTATCTCCTTTATTTTTCTTTAAATTCTCAAAAAAACATCTTCCCATTGAATAAAAATTCTTTTAAAATTATTTTTATGCTAAATGATAGGAGGATTATTATGGGGTATTCAAATAGAGGTTTAAAACGATCTTTAGGGGTAGCACCGCTCGTTTTTTTAGGCCTAGCCTATATGTCACCATTTGCGGTTTTTGATACTTTTGGAGTAGTTTCCGAGGCGACACATGGACATGTTCCTGCATCTTATATATTAATAACAATCGCCATCTTATTTACAGCTTTGAGTTATGGAAAAATGGTGAAAATTTATCCTGATGCAGGTTCCGCATATACATATACGAAAAAAACAATGAACCCGCAGCTTGGATTTCTAGTAGGCTGGTCTGCACTATTAGACTATTTATTTTTACCGATGATCAATGCACTGCTTGCGGGAATTTATTTGTCCGCTAGCTTTCCGGGTGTTCCTGTATGGGTTTGGGTGGTTGGTTTGGCCGTACTAATCACAATTATGAACCTCGCGGGAATTAAAATCGCTGTATCTGCTAATACATTGTTTGTTCTTTTTCAGCTTTTGGTAGCCATCCTGTTTGTCATCCTTACAATACGCACTATTCTTTTGGGAGATGGTGCGGCTGGTTTTGCCCTAAATCCCTTTTATTCAGAAGATATTAAGGTGAACCTACTATTCTCAGGTGCATCAATCCTGGCCCTGTCCTTTCTTGGTTTTGATGCGGTTACGACTTTGGCGGAGGAAACAATAAACCCGAAGAAAAACATTCCAAAGGCCATTTTTCTTATCGCCTTAATCGGCGGCATCTTTTTTATTGCCGTTACGTATTTCATGCAAAGTCTGTATCCGGACGTTTCCCTTTTTAAGGACATTGAAGGAGCCTCACCTGAGATTGCTAAACATATTGGCGGCATTATGTTCCAATCAATTTTTACAAGCGGCGCACTGATATCTGTTCTTGCCTCTGGGCTAGCCGCGCAAACAAGTGCATCCCGGTTGTTATTTGCCATGGGTCGTGACGGCGTCCTGCCAAAGAAATGGTTCGGCATGCTTCATAAAAAATATCAAACACCGATATTTAATATTATTTTCGTCGGAATCATCTCTTTAAGTGCCTTATTTTTGGATTTAACGACAGCTACGTCGCTGATCAATTTCGGTGCTTTTACAGCCTTTACGTTCGTTAATTTGTCTGTGATTGTGCATTATTTTAAAAATAATGACTTGCTGAGTCGATCCAGTATTCTTGATTACCTTATCTTCCCATCCATCGGGGTTGCATTCATGATTTACCTTTGGATAAGTCTAGATCCTTTAGCAGTCCTATTCGGTCTATCATGGTTTGCTATTGGTTTAGGATATTTATTGTGGGTTACAAAAGGATTTAAGATTCAGCCTCCGGAATATGAATTTGTGGAGAACTAATTAAATTTTTGTATTGGAAAAAGCGATAAAAATGAGTGTTTTATCGCTTTTTTAGTCGCATGTAGGTTTACATAATAATGTTATTTATTATCACTTGATTAAAAAGTAAGCATTTTTCTATCTGGCTTTTTCACGAACCCATATTTCTAAAAGTTTCACGTTTTTTCTCTTTTTTTTCCAATGCCACATTATGTTTTTCTTCAATCCAAAGGCTAATTTTAGCTAAGATAAATGTTATAAAGACGGAAGCAAAAACAATGCCGTAAAATCCCGCCCCAATTCCTATCCCAACACCCCCTGCAAAGAACACCATAGCTGCAGATGTTAAACCTTTTACGCGTAATCCATCTTTTAAAATTAGACCTGCACCTAAAAATCCAAGTCCGGAAACTATTTGGGCAGCAAGACGCATGGGATCCATCCGATTATTCATATTTGAATCACCAAAAAACTCAGCACTATAGATAGAAACAATCGTTATTAAAGTACATGATACGGATACATAGGTAAAAGTTTTTAAACCTGCGGGCTTATTTTTTGCACTGCGGTCCCAGCCAATGAACATCCCAAGAAGAGCACTTATAACTAACCTTAGATAGATCTCAATATTTTTCATAAAATGCTCTTCATAAAAAATCCCTAAATGATCCATCATACCGCCCCCATTATCGACAATCTTTTTGTCTTTAATCCAGAGAGTAGAGATTCTTTTAATAAAATTTGGTGCCTGACACCAAATAGCTATCCTAACGGTTTCATAATTCGTTCTCGTTTTTCAAAGGTTGCTATACTGGTAACCCCTTTATTTAGTAATGTTGTAGTATTTAAATCAATATATGCTCCGATGTCATCTGGAAAATGAGAGTCGGAGGAGGTGGTTAAGGCAACCCCTTTATCTATTAATACATCTAGAAATCTAGGACTTGGACACATTTCTTTAACTGGATAGCGATAATATAAACCGGCATTTATTTCTGTGGCTGTATCGGTTTCAATTAAAGCTCTGGCAATCTTTTCGTAATAAGGGAGAAGAAGTTTTTCATCTGGACGGTAATTGAATACCTTCAAATTATCCAAGTGTGCTACAAAGTTAAACAACTTACTGCGAATAGCTTTTTCTACAACATTGAAAAAATCTTCATATAAACCTTCTAAATTATATTCGTTAAATAACTCTTGTGTATCCGGGTTATCGAATCCCCATCCATGAATAAAATGGACGGAACCGATTGCATAATCCCATTCAAATTGTTCAAGCAGCTTCTTTAGTTCTTCCTCTCCACCTGGAAAATAATCTGCTTCGATTCCTAGTTTAAGAATGATTCCTTGCTTCTCCCAGCGTTGTTTTGCTTCAGATATTGCACTAACAAAATCACTCATGGATTCTGTCATTACTTGGCTTAGCCATTTTCGCTGTTTATTCCCAAGGTCAGTATTGCTTGTGTCGATATATTTTTCAAAATATGCTTTGGTTTCTTTAAAGCGATAAAGATGATCGACAATTCCCACTTCACGTAATCCCTTTCGTTTTGCCTCTGTTAAATAAAGGTCAATCCAAGACGCATCATAGGAACCCTTTTGTATACGGTCCCTAAGCCGGGACATACTTTTATGCATCCATTCAATCGAATGGACTTTTTCAGTCAGGGGGTTAAAATAATCTAATGCCTTATTCGTTCTATCTAGCCATCGTAATGAATACGGACCCTCTTCTAAATGTAAATGATAATCAACCTTCATGATGCTCCTCCCCTCCTGGCGATATCCATTGAATCATTGTATCTAACTCCTTTTGTTTCCAAGAAAATGGCATTTCCTCGTCACAAATAATATAATCAACCGTTGATAAAGAGCAAATTTTATAAAAAGACTCATGGTCAACTTTCGAGGAGTCCGCCAGTACAAATACTTGATTGGCTCTTTCAATCATGACGGTGGAAACCATACATTCTTCAAAGTCGTAATCACTGACATTGTTTGTGGTTATCCCACCACAGGAAAGAAATAGTTTATCAAACCGAAATGATTCGAGCATTTTACAGGTTAAAGCTCCTACGATTGATTTTTGTGCCGGATTGGTGGTACCGCCAAGGACAATAATTTTCCCATCAAACTCCTGACTTTCTAACCGGTTATTTAATTCTTCTGCAGCAGCAAGCGAATTCGTTACAATTGTCAGGTCCTTGACACCTGTTATAGCCTTTGCAATATGAATCGTTGTGGTACCTACATCGATCATAATGGTATCACCGTCTTGAATAAACTCCGCCGCTTTCCTGCCAATCGCTTCTTTTTCCTTTGCTCTTACGTTCATTTTTTTGATAAAATGTGGTTCATTATTGGTTTGGAGATATCTAACGGCGCCGCCATGGACTCTTTTTAGTTTTTTCTCCTTTTCCAATGTATCTAAATCTCTACGAATGGTTTCAGGTGCGACTCCTAATTCTTGAGCGAGAGAGGCTACCAATACCTTTTTCTCTCTTTCTAATTGCTCTAAGATATATTGCTGCCGGTCATTTAATAGTAAACTCATGTTAGTGGAATCACATCCTTACGGTTAAGATATAAAGTTTTTGTCTCGCGTTTTTGGGAATCTTCCTCCATTTTGTGCAAATGATCTGCAATAAAACAAATGTTATTTGCCTCTAATTCATATCGAGTGATATTACCGAGCATGGTCATTTTTTGAATTTTGCCTGTTATTTCATAACCATCTTTAACTGGTACTTCACTGAATGCTTCAGGTCTAATTGCATATATATCCCTCGTATAACCTTTATCGTCATTAAATAAATTCGATATTTCCTTTCTGCTCAAAACATTATAGTTTCCAATAAAGCGAGCTACAAATTCGCTAGCGGGACGAGTATAAATTTCATGCGGTGATCCACTTTGAGCAATATGTCCCTTATTCATAATATAAATATAGTCACTAACGGCCATGGCCTCTTCCTGGTCATGTGTCACCAAAATTGTTGTCATATTTAGTTCCTGCTGAATGCTGCGGAGTTGTTTTTGCAAATTTTTACGAATTTGTGCATCTAGGGCACTAAGTGGTTCATCAAGCAATAAAACTTTTGGTTGTGTTACCAGTGAGCGGGCTAATGCAACACGCTGCTGCTGACCGCCTGACAACTCACGGGGATACGACCTTTCTTTCCCTGTCAATTCAACTAGTTCGATAACTCGGGCTACGTTTTGTTTAATTATCTCCTTGTCGAGCTTCTTCATTTTCAAACCAAATTCAATATTCTCCTGAACAGTCATGTTTGGAAAAAGCGCATACGATTGAAACACCATGCCCACTTGACGGTCTTTAGGCTTTACCTCCGTAACGTTTTTTCCATCAATATGAATTGTACCCTCATCCGGATGGATCAGACCCGCAATAGTCCGTAACAGTGTGCTTTTCCCACACCCACTCGGACCTAACAATGTAACGAATTCCCCTTCCTTAATCGAAAGATTCAAATGGTGCAATACTGTTTCATTGTTAAAAGACTTTTTGATCTTCTCTATTGTTAAAAAACTCATTTATACAGTCTCCTTTTTTTGCCGAGTCATTTTTATCATAATGGCTGAAAGAATACTAATTAAGATAAAGTAGCATACAACAATCGCACTTGCGATATGACCACTCTGGCTTAACTTTTGATATAAATAGATTTGGACTGTGACAAAATGTCCCCCAACCAATAAATTAATAAGAACAAATTCTCCAAATAAGATTGAAAATGAGAGTAAAGATGAAACGAGAATTCCAGAAATAATATTTGGAACAATTACTTTTACAAAGGCTGTATACCGGCTTGCCCCCAATATTTCCGCGGCTTCCATCAAAACTTCAGCATTTATATTTCTTAATGAATTTCGTGTTCCTTGATACATATAAGGAAGGATGCCAACGAAATAAGCACCGATTGTAATTAACACCATTGAAACTCCACTTGTCGAATAAGCTCTAATTAAGCCAACGGCAAGGATAATTCCAGGCATGGCAAAAGTCATGACAACGAGAGATTGAACTATTTTCTCTAGCTTTGGTGCATATAAGATAATGGAAAATATGGCGGGAACCATAATAACAAGTGTTAAAATAGTCGCACCCAGTGACAAAATCAGCGATCGGCCTAATGATTCCAGGAACCGTATATCGCCAAATAATTCAATATACCATTTTAATGTTAAGCCTTCCGGTAAAATGGTTTTATGCCAGGAAGTAGCAAAGGAATAAAGGAAGGTACCTAATAATGGAATCAATAAGTACAAAACCACAATTCCAATTGTTATATAATGATAGAATGATTTTTTCATGATAAATCCCTCCGAATCCTTCGGGTCAACCATTCATTTATGAGTAATGCGATTATCAATGTTAAACCTAACAAAGTTGCGATGGCACTTCCTAACTCCGGTCTAGCAAAAATGTCACCTGTTGTAAGGGCACCGATTCGAATGGTCACTAGATTATAAGTGCTTCCTGTCAAAGCAAATGCTGAAGCATAAGCCCCCATTGCGTTTGCAAACAAAATACTAAACGTACCGGCAATACTAGGCATAATAATTGGAACACCAATTCTTAACCAAAACTGTGATGGAGAAGCTCCAAGAAGGGCTGCTGCCTCTTTCCATTGTACTTGGATCCCCTGATAAACAGGGTAAATCAGCATTACCGCCAGCGGCAGCTGAAAATAAATATAAATAAGGACTAATCCTGACCAAGAGTATAAATTAAATGAATTTAATAAATCCCAGCCAAAATGTTTAAATAACAATGTAAACAAACCGCTGTTTCCTAAGATTACAATAAAAGCAAACGCTAGAGGAATTCCAGCGAAATTTGCAGTAAGGTTTGCAAATACGAGGATTCTATCCTGTATTTTTTTTGAAAAAAGGGTTATTGAGTAAGTAGCAAATACAGCAAGGACTACTGCGATTATACTTGACAAAAAGCTGATGATAATACTATTTTTAAACGCCTGATGATAGTATGTGTTTTGAAATACTTCCAAATATTGATTAAATGTAAACCCTGATCCACCATTCCCTTGGAAACTGCTATAAAGCATAAAGAATAGCGGGACAAATAAAAATAATAAAACGAAAATTACAAACGGGATGATACTGACGAGAAGCATTCCATTTATTCTTTTCATTATAAAAACCCCTCCTTTCGAATCTTACAAGCGGAATCTTTCTGTTAATAAAGGTATAAACAAACGCCTTCTAAATAGAAGGCGCACCTTTTAAAATAGGAATGGTTAGTTGCTGCATCGCTTGAGATGATTGAATATTTAATAACTCACATGCTAAAGGAGCAATTTGTAATTGTGGAATTTCCTCTTCATAAATCCCCGGTTTCAGCCGATCACTGATAATATATAATGGTACATCTCTATCAGCGGGCGTTGTACCGCCGTGTTCACCATCATTATTCATACCATGATCAGCGGTTACAATGATTTGGTACCCCTTTTCTATCCAGACTGGAAGGAAGCTTGCCAAGATCATATCTACCCTTATAACTCGGTTTCGATATTCCATTGAGTCAGCCGTGAATTTATGACCATCGTCATCAATATTCATGGAGTGAACATATAAGAAATCCGGGTCATAAGTATTTAATAGAAAATTAGCATCCGCAAACAAATGATTATCCGGATAATGATCCTCCCAATAAAAGATTCCTCTTTCAATTGGTTTTTGCCCATCAAGTTGAATACGATCTGTACTCGGATCAAATGGAGCCGAATTGTATAGCTCGCTTACCCAATAGTAAGATGCTGTCGCATTCTTAAGCCCATGCTTCTTAGTCAAATGAAATAAACTTTCTTCATGTGAAAGACGCACTGTTTTATTTGTGGTGATACCATTTTTGTAAACTGGCGTCCCTGTTAATAATACCTCATAGAGCGGGCGTGAGAGGCTTGGCAATTCCGATTTAACTTTAAAGCGCGAAGCCTTTCCCTTTTCTATTAAATGATGTAAATATCCCATTTGGCTTACAGCTGTATCAAACCTCAAGCCATCTAACATAATAAAAACCAGTTTATTGGACATTAATTAACACCTTGCTCTCCCATAGTTCTAGCAATTTTGGAATAGTTTGTTCCCATGCTTTCATGTCTTTAACAGGTCTAACGTTTTTGTACATTTCATCTGGCAGAAGCTTTGCTTTTGCGTCTTCTGGAAGTTTAACATTTTCACGAATAGGTCTTGCATAACCCCGAGCTAAGTTTGCCTGTCCTTCATCCGAAAAAATATATTCTCTTGCCAGCATCGCAGCATGTGGATGTTTTGCATATTTATTAATGACTGATGCATACCCAGACATTACTGATACTTCTTCTGGAATGGTAACATCAAAACGATTGGTATCAATTTTGTCACGATAACCTAGTCCATTAAAGTCCCAAATAAGTGCGACATCTTCTTCCCCTTTTTCCAATGTTGTTACTTTCGGATCAGTTGTAACGAGTCGGCCCTTCTTAGCTAACTTTTCAAAAAAGTCAATCCCCGGCTGAATATTCGCCTCATCTCCACCAAAGGCATAAGCAGCAGCTAAGACGGCAAACTGACCTTGGCTTGCTTTTAGAACATCTCCTGTGGTCACCTTAAAGTCTCCGTTTTCGAGGTCTTTCCAAGATTTTGGAGGATTCTTTACCTTTGTTTTATCTGTAATAAACGCGATTGTACCTGTATAACCTACCATCCAGTGACCTTCATCATCTTTTGCCCAATCCGGTACTTCATCCCAATAGGATGTTTTATATGGAAGAGTAAGTCCTTTTTCTTTTGCAAGCGGCCCAAAATTAATTCCAACATCCCCAATATCAGCAGATGCATTTTCCTTTTCCGACTCAAACTTTGCAAGCTCTTCAGCACTAGACATATCCGTGTCTGTGTGAATAATATTGTATTTTGATTTCAGGTCATCCCATGTTTGCTTCCAGTTTGCCCATTGATCGGGCATACCGACGGAATTAAGTTTTCCTTCTTCCTTTGCTTTCTTTGTAATTTCTTCAAGGGAGAGATTGGTAGTATCTACCTCTTTCGATTCTGTTTTAGTAGTACTTGAACAACCTGTAAATAATGAAACTGATAGAATTCCAACTGCAGCCATTTTCAATAATGAGCCTTTTTTCATAAAAAAGATTTCCCCCTAACATTTTAATTATTTGTTTATATTTGTTTGTTAGGTTAAATTCGAATGAAACAAACCGAAAACGATATCAAACAAATATTAAGATTATGTTATACCATATTTATGTGATTGTAAATAAATTTTTTGAAAATTTACAAAACGTTTACACAATCTTAAAATAGCAAAAAAGCACCCCCCATCATTTTGGAGAGTGCTTTAAATCTAAGAATCTTTCAAAATTAATTTGCAGTTGTTAAAATAGTCATGACATTTTGGACAGATTGAACCGATTTGTCCAGTGCTGTCTTTTCTTCTGGGGTTAAGGGAATTTCGATTATGCTTTCAATACCGTTACCGCCTAAAATTGTAGGCACACCCAAATAAAGGTCGTGGTAGCCGTATTCGCCTTCTAGATAAGCAATCGAAGGTAAAATTCGTTTCTTATCTTTTAAAATCGCTTCGGCCATTTGGACCATAGATGCAGCTGGGGCATAATAGGCGCTTCCTTGTCCAAGCAGGTTTACAATTTCTCCGCCGCCTTTACGGGTTCTTTCCACAATGGCATCAATTCTTTCTTGCGGAAGGATTTTTTCAAGCGGGATTCCGCCTGCATAGGAATAGCGTACTAACGGAACCATATCGTCACCATGGCCGCCTAATACAAAACCGGAAATGTCTTCAATTGATACATTTAATTCCTGGGCCACAAAGGTATTAAATCGTGCTGTATCCAATACACCTGATTGGCCGATAACACGGTTTTTAGGAAACCCGGTTGTTTTATAGCAAACACATGTCATTGCATCAACTGGATTGCTTAACACGATAATATAGCTGTTTGGAGCGTATTTTTTTATATTCTTTGAAACCTCGATCATGATTTTCTCATTGGTTGCCACTAAATCATCACGGCTCATACCCGGCTTTCTTGGGAGCCCAGCAGTGATTAACACTAAGTCAGCATCCTGGATATCTTCATAATTGGAGGTACCGGTAATATTGGCATTAAAGCCTTGAACAGGACTAGCCTCAAGCATATCTAAGGCTTTCCCCTTCGTCGGATTGGTTTGCGACGGGATGTCAACAATCACCACATCGCCAAGTTCCTTTTGAGCTAGCATCAGAGCGGCAGTTGCTCCCGTAAAACCTGCTCCTATAACGGCAATTTTTCTACGCTTAAAAGTCATTTTTCTCCTCCATTCATAGCTAAATCAAAATAGGAGATTACTTTTCTTCCTCTGGTTTGACTGCCGGTTTATTTTTTGCAGTTTGCGAGGACTCTGACTTCTTTTTCGTTGAGCCCTTTACTTCAAGAATATTTTCTGTTTTCCTATTGGTTTCGCTCACTTTATGATTTTTTTTTAATAATACATCCCTAATAGATTCATCTGGGTGAGGGATAACATGAGCAGAAATAAGCTCCCCAACTCTTGCCGCTGCTTCTTTTCCAGCATCAACCGCTGCCTGAACAGCACTGACATCGCCTTGTACTAGTATCGTTACAAGTGCAGCATCCACTTTTTCCTGTTTTACTAAGGTTACATCCGCAGATTTTAACATCGCATCACCGGCTACAATGGAACCAATGAGTCCTCTTGTTTCGATCATTCCTAATGCTCTACCCATCATTATTCACCTCTTTTCGTCTCAACATCAACCGAATCAATAATTCCTATAATGAGGGCATCAATGGGCAGTTGTTTATCATTGGACATATGACTTGCTGCGCTCCCCCGGGTAACGAGGACCTGATCGCCAAAACCAGCGCCAATCCTGTCAACGGCAATAAATGGTGTGCCGGCAGAAGTTCGATCGGGCATTTCCGGCTGAACAATTAAAAATTTCAATCCCGTTAATTCATCCTCTTTCCTTGTAGCCCAGACATTTCCAATTACAGTGCCCATTTGCATTTATCTTTTCGCCCCTTTTGTTTCAATTACCTTAATGATCTTCCCTATTTCACGTGCTGTATCACGTGCAAGAGGGGTAATGATGGTTTGGTCATCAACCACAAGTTCAATGTCACGACAATCCTGAACATCTCTTTGTGTTAATAGCTTTTTCTTTTTTGTTATGGAAGTCTTTGCTGTAATGGCCTCAGCAGCGTTTCCTGATTTAGCGATAAAGCTTTCGATTGTTTCGACATTTGCGCCAAATGTTAATAACCGTTGCTTATATTCCTGCAGCTGTGATACATATGGCTTATTTTTTGGATTTTCGTTCAATAGGTGTTCCTGCAGATAAACTGTCGGAATGATCGACACAGGTACGGATTCAAAAAAACACCTTGAGAGCAGCTTACTCTCTTTCGTGTCAAAAATTCCAAGTGCACCCTTCGCCAGCAAATCTTGTGTCGCGTGTAAAAAGACCACTTGATTGACCTGATCTAACTTTATCTTTTCAAGTTCATTGTCCGTAATGGTATCCCATTTTGTTTCCAGCTTTGATAAATAGCTAGGTTCCACAAATGATGTATCACCGACAATAAGCAGTTTTGGCTTTTGTATATTAATAGAAGGAATTTGATTCTTTGAGGCTAATTGCTTCATCACTTCAAGAACAATTTGCTCTATTATATTTCGATCCATCATAGTGCTGCCTCGTCTTTAATGAGTTTCCCCTTTGTTTTTCCTGTTATAAAGCCGGCATTAGCCTCATCTGTATCGACATGCATTTCGAGCTTATATCTTGGAGAGACACGAATTAACACCTTCCCTAATGTGGCGGGACGGATTCCGCCGACCTCTACTTTGACATATTCCCCATTCTTTACGTCAAAACGGGCCGCATCATCGGGGTTCATATGAATATGAGCCTGAGCGATAATTAATCCTTCTTTTTTATAGAGGCTCCCATTAGGTCCAACTAATGTGATGGGAGCTGAACCTTTAATATCACCAGATTCTCGTAGCGGCGGCTTGCTTCCTAATTTAATAGAATCTGTCTGGCTCACTTCAACCTGGGTCATATTACGCGCAGGACCAAGAATGCGCACTTTTTCAATGCTCCCTCTTGGTCCCACAATGGTAATCGTTTCATTTGCAGCGAATTGACCAGGCTGTGATAAATCCGCCTTTTTCGTTAATTCGTACCCCTCACCAAAAAGGGCTTCAAGGTCGCTTTGACTTAAATGACAATGCCGAGCAGAAACAGCGATAGGGATCGAATCATCATTCTTCGCAGCACCGTTTAAACGGGATACTACCTCTGCCACGATTGCTTCAATCGCTTGTTGATCCATGTTTCATGCTCCTCACCTATATAAATTATTATAAAGATTTATATGTTTATGACTTAGAGAAATGTCCAGCTCCAGTGCCAAGGCGCATACGCTTTTCTACTATTATTCTTGAATTTCTAATTTTGGTAAAATGCTTTCTAGTTCGTTGTGCGGGCGTGGGATTACATGGACAGATTTAAGTTCTCCAACACGCTGAGCTGCAGCTGCACCTGCATCGGTTGCTGCCTTTACAGCGCCAACATCACCGCGTACTAATACAGTAACAATCCCGCCGCCAACGTGTACCTTACCAATTAAATGTACATTTGCTGCCTTTACCATTGCGTCAGCTGCCTCAACAGATGCTACTAAACCTTTTGTTTCAATCATTCCTAATGCTGTTAATTCTCTACTCATTTTAATTTCCTCCTAGAATGTTAGTTTGATATTTTTTGAATAACTTGATTAACCATTTCAGCAATTACTTTTGGGTCGACTTCAGCATTTGAACCTGCTTGTTTCAAAACCTGATTGACGATATTTTCTACATTGAGTGTTTCTTGTTCTGCCTTTTTGTTCGTCATTGAAGATACGGATGGCTTTGGAACGGAAACATCTTTGATACCATAGGCCATTCTCTTAATATTGATTAAATGACGCGCTGTCACGTTATCACCGGTAATGTTGCCGCCAAAGGAACCACATCCCAGTGTTAACGAAGGTGTCAACCCAGTGGTCGCCCCTACGGCACCGATGGACGAAAGGGTATTAACCATTAATCTCGACACCGGCATTTCAAGGGCAAATTCTTTTGCGACTGCATCATCGTTGGTATGAAGGGATAAGCTATGTCCTCTTCCTCCAAGGTTTAACAGTTTTAAACAAACCTCTTTAGCTTCCTCATAGCTTTCTGCCGTATAAAGCGGAAAGACGGGTGATAATTTTTCAATTGAAAACGGAATATCCTTGCCTACCCTTGTCTCTTCGGCAATTAAAACACGAGTGTCTTGAGGAACAGTGACTCCAGCCATTGCGGCGATTTTAACCGCTGATTGTCCAACAATCGCCGGATTTAAATGTCCAGGTGATAGGGTAATAACCTTTTCCAATAACGCTTTCTCATCTGCATTGAGGAAATAAGCGCCATTATTTTTAAACTCACGGATGACCATTTCCTTGATATTGCGGTCAACAACTAGCGCTTGCTCTGTTGCACAGATCGTACCGTAATCAAACGACTTACTATCTACGATCATTGAGACGGATTTTGAAATATTAGCGCTCTTCTCAAGATAACAAGGAACATTCCCTGGGCCTACACCATAAGCAGGTTTGCCCGAGCTATAGGCTGCCCTTACTAACGCACCGCCGCCTGTTGCTAAAATGACATTTACATCCCTATGTTTCATCAATTCATTAGTGGCTGCCATTGATGGCTTGGAAATCCAGCCGATCAATCCATCAGGCGCACCCGCTTTAACAGCTGCCTCCTGGCAGATTTTTAATGCTTCCACTGTACACTTGACCGCACGGGGATGCGGACTGACAACAATCGCATTTCTAGTTTTTAAAGAAATCAATGTTTTAAAAATAGCTGTTGAAGTTGGGTTGGTAGTTGGAATGATACCGGCTACGACCCCGTATGGATAAGCAACCTCCGTTACTTTATTGACTCGGTCTTCACGAATGACGCCTACTGTCTTTTCATCCTTAATGGATTCGTAGACTGCCATCGAACCAACTTCGTTTTTCATCTTTTTATGCTCCACGACACCCATTCCGGTTTCTTCTACTGCCATCTGAGCAAGCTCGAGCGATTTGGAATAAGCAGCCTCGGCCACTCTCTTTACAATCTCATCTACCTGTTCCTGTGAAAAAGACAGGTATTTTAATTGTGCCTCTTTCGCACGCTTCACAGCATCACGCATTTCTTGTATCGACTGGAGATCGTGATCAAATTGCACTATTACACACTCCCTTAAAGTTAATACTTGATTGGTTTTTCGGCGATATCGATAATAGCATCGCGAAAGGCATCCGCAGCTGCCTGGCAGGCAGATTGCGAGCCGGTTAACAATCCGCCGCCGAAGTTTGTTTCGGATGGTGGTCCGAAAAACTTAACCAGCTTGACATCAGCTGCCTTTATCGCTGCATCTAAGCCATAAACCGCTTCTAATGGCGGCGCAATCAAATACGCCAGCGCCTCGCCTCTTCTAATTCCCGCTTCCTTAGACAAATAGGAGCCGGTGCTTGAAACAACATGGGCGTAAAGGGCATGTGTTTTTTCAGGATTCAGCGCTTCAAAATAGGCTGAGGTTTCCGCTGTTTGCCGCACTGCATCAATTCCGCTTTGGACTTCATCAGGCGACGGGCCGGCAAGAATGCCAATCATCTCTCCTGACAATGGACCAGAGGCATGCCCAGAGCCGGCATAAAATGAACGGGCATAGACAACGTCAACATCTGCTCTTTTGGTTGCCTCATCAAGTGCCGTATAGCCAATGTCATCAACAGTTGATGTAAAAATAGCTAAGCTGCGGTGATGGTTTTCAAGTTTAAATTGCTTAGCCAAATCAGGGTCAACATTTGGAATAATTCGAACTGCTAAGATGTCAGCATAAATACGTTCTAAAGCCAAATTTCTTCCCCCCTAGCTTTCCTTTTGTACAAGCGATACTCCGCTAGCTTCATATTTTAATATTTTTTGTATAATCGTTCCGATATAGGCACCAGCCTCAACAGGAGGAATGCCGCCCTTATGGATATTCGAAATGACCATTCGATCTGCTTCAATTGTTCCCAGCCTTGGCATATAGCATAAATAGGCACTCAAGCTTTCTGCACTGACAAGTCCTGGGCGCTCGCCAATCAACAGGACGACCACCTTTGGCTGCAGCAATTCACCAACATCATCCATAACGGCTACCCGGCCCTTTTCGATATAGAATGGTGTACCGGTTTCAAGCCCTAGGCTTTTTAGTGATTGCTCGAGGGATAGGTAAACGTCCTCGACATTTTCTTCCACCGCACTTGAACTTAAACCATCCGAAACAATGATTTGAACGGTTGGAGCTTTCCGGCATTTTTCGCTGATTATTTGCTTCGCTTCATCGGAAAGCTTTCGTCCATAATCAGGACGGCGGATATATACTTCTTTGTCGCTTACCCTTGTGCTGACCTTAAAAAGATCCAGTCGATTTAATAGTTCTTCATTGACATCACCATAAACTGCATCCACAGCTGCAGCATGGTCAAAGCGAAATTTTAACCATGTATCGGTTTTAGGCCTTAGTCCAGCTCGGCCAATTCCAATTCGGGCTGGCGTTTTACTCATTAGCTCTTGTAATTCCTCAGGATTAAAAGGCTCTTCAATTCCGGAGGATGGGTGTATCACGTCTTTGCTTTGTGATTCAACAAAGCCGCCTGACTCCTTTGTTTCAGAATAGCTGCCAAATGGGATTAGTCCATCAGTTTCTGTCACAGACTTGTTAGGTTCCATAACCGATTGATGACCAGTACTTGGTAACGGCGAGCCTGAAGTATGGTCCCAAAATTTCACCTCAGCCCGAGGTGTTTCACTTGAAATTGCAGTATTACGCTCCGACCCATTTTGGGTCTGTAATTTTTCCACAATCAGTTTTGTGACTTTCTCTATTAGCTCAGGATTCATGTTTAATTAATTCCTCCCTTTAGAAAAAATGGTCGGATCTCCGGCAATTTTACTTAACTTGCCGTTTTCAAGGATGCCCATTTTTTCCAGCCATTCAGCAAAGATTGGGGAAGGACGCTTGTTCATCGTTTGTCTTAACGTCGCCACATCATGGTAGCTCATCGATTGATAATTCAACATACAATCATCGCCCATCGGTGTTGCGATAATGAAATTAACACCGGCAGCGGTTAAAAGTACCCCTAAATCCTCAATGTCATTTTGATCTGCCTTAATATGGTTGGTATAGCAAATGTCTACCCCCATCGGAATGCCGTGCATTTTTCCCATGAAGTGGTCTTCTAATCCGGCACGAATGACCTGCTTATTATTATACAAATATTCAGGTCCGATAAAGCCAACAACCGTGTTGACGATATATGGATCGTAATAACGGGCAAAACCGTAATTTCTCGATTCAAGCGTCATTTGGTCGATTCCATAATGAGCTTCAGCCGATAATTCAGAGCCTTGACCGGTTTCAAAGTATAAACACTGCGGGCCGGTTCCGGTTCCTAATGTTCTTGCCATATCATTGGCTTCCTCTAATAAAGAAGCTGTAATCCCAAATGATCGGTTTGCTGCTTCTGTTCCAGCAATACTTTGGAAAATCATATCGGCAGGTGCCCCCTGCTCAATTGCCTTCATTTGCGCAGTTACGTGTGCAAGCACACAGTTTTGTGTCGGAATTTCCCATTCTTGAATAAAATCATGAGTGGCATGCAGCAATCGTTTCACACTTTCAACGGAATCATCGACTGGATTAATTCCAATAACAGCATCCCCCATCCCATATGACAGCCCTTCCTTTAGGGAAGCAATCATACCTTCCACATTGTCGGTTGGATGGTTGGGCTGCAGACGGGATGCAAGCGTCCCTTTATACCCAATCGTTATATTACATTTGGTTAAAATTTCAATTTTATTTGCAGCGTGTACGAGGTCAAGATTTGACATTAGTTTGGCCACGGCAGCAATCATTTCACTATTTAACCCGCGGCTTAATCGTTTTAAATCTTCACCGGTAGTCATGTCGCTTAAAATATACTCCCTCAGTTCAGCAACGGACCAGTTTTTAATTGATTGATAAACCGGTTCGTTCAGCTGGCTTTCAATAATTCGTGATACTTCATCCTTTTCTGCTGGAAGCATCGGATTTTCGCGAATTTCACCCAATGTCAAATAGCTAAGCACTTGTTTCGCTGCGATCCGCTCCTGAACCGTCTCCGCAGCTAGGCCTGCCAAGCGATCACCGGATTTCTCTTCATTCGCTTTTGCAAATAAGTCCTTTAAGGATGAAAACTGATAAACGGTTCCTAAATAGGTCGTTTGCAGTTTCATAGAAAACTCCCCCTTTCTTAATGATGGAATGTTAATGTTTTGATTACGACAGGGACTACACCCGTTTGCAGCAGGTGTCCGATATCAATATAATCACCGTGTTCCACACGGATTTGATCAATACAAATAATACTTTGTTCTTGGTTCTGGACCTTTATCGTCTGACCGAGAACCTTGGCATGATCGCTTTCTAAAACAATGACCAAAGGCTGCGCGGGATTTGGTTTTACTTTGATTGCTTCCAAAATCATGTCTGCCAGTTCTTGTACATCGCGAAAGCCTAAATAGGGAAGCTCCGTTATATATAGTGCAAAATTTTGGCCTTCACCCTGTGGGTCAAACATATCAAGCGCCTGCTTCACTGCCTCACGCATCCTATTTAATCCCTTTTTAAATTCATGTCCAAAAGGGACTTGAAATACTGGCAGGTTGCGAAGCGGTAAATCCTTTTCCTCTACGTGAATTGTTGCACCGCTGATTTCAGTCGTCTGAGTACCTGCACCAAGTACAGTTGCCCGTACGGTTTCATCCGGGGTAATCCATTTCCATTCTGACAACTCTCTATTCTCACGAAGAGAAGCCGCCAGCATTTCTCCGATGTCATTGTATGTTACGGTACCGAATGTTCCCATTTCATATTTGTAAAGACATTCACTTATTCCGCCTGAAAACATGATTTCATCAATGTCCTCCCGCCAATTTGGATCATGCCCAAGGAGTAGCGGTTGGTCAGCTGCTGACAAATCACGCTTCAGCATTCTTGCAATTACTGCCGCCATAAAGTCAGTGAGCCTTTTAATTTCATAGCGATTTCGAATGCCTCCTACTGTTATTTCACTATAAGGTGATCCCCATTGACGAAATAATTGTTTTATAGGAGGTGAAATACTTTTTATCTGGTTCCCGGTAAATTCTATTAATCTCCCACCAATATGTAATGTGCAGGTGCCACAAAGCTTTCCGGATTTATAGACAGCAGCATTTGCCGTTCCCCCGCCGATATCGATATTGGCAATCACTTTCCCTGTTTTTTTAGAGTATTCATAAGCTCCTGAACCCTTTGCTGCAATGATTCCCTCCAGGTCTGGTCCAGCTGTGGCAACCAAGAATTCTCCTGCATGGTCTGATAGATGATGGACCATCTCTTGGGCATTCTGCTTTGTAGCTGTTTCGCCTGTAATAATGACCGCTCCTGTTTGAATATCATTTGGACCAATTCCAGCGTTGGCATATTCTTTTTTTACAAGTTCGTCAACAGCTTCCATATCAATTGTGGCCTGTGACAATAAAGGTGTACGGTAGATTGGGCTGCGATGCAAAACCTCTTTATTAATAATTTCAATCCGCGGCATATGCATTCCACCAGCCATATTCATTAGCGAAAACTTGCTAATCACCAGCTTGGTTGTACTCGTACCTATATCAATACCCGCACTCAAGATTTCCTCATGCTGCGGCTCATATTTTTTAATGGAGATCACCTCATTTCTGCACTTGCAATAAAAAAAGGCACCTTATATGAACTACCCCGGCTAGGATAGTTACATATAAGGCGCCTTTGCCTTCATAAATTCATTTTTATACTAGTAATATAGTCTATTTTTTCATTTTTGTAAAGGGTTTCAGACAAAAATGACTACCTCATCTGATACAGATTTCATTGCCTCTTTCATCTCAACAAGTGTATTACATTTGACTAAGTCCCGTATTTCCTGCAGTCCTTGTCCAGTTACGGAAGAAGAAATAACAATTGGTCCCTTTGGAATTGCTCTTTTTAACTGCTCAATCGCTTTAGGGATATCGGCAGTTTCAGCATCACATTTCGTAACCACTCCAATTGGCAGCTTATTAAAACCAGTGCTGAATCCTGGTGGGAAAATCGTTTTTGACTTTGTCGCATCCTGCAAAAATAAGATATGGGTCACTTCTAAAGCAGTGGCCATAATATTTTTATAGAAAAATGGATTTTCCGTATATTCTCCAGGTGTATCGACAATCCAATCAAAATAATTTAGCGTTTGAGTTTTAACCGCGTCTACCTTCCTCTCAAGAAGAGCATTTGTTAAGGTAGATTTTCCTGCACCAATGGATCCGATGAGCATCGCCCTATTTTTTTTTGCCACCACAAGCACCTCCGTTTATGACTTCGTTAATTCTGCCGGAGTATACCTTAATACTTCTGACAAAAAGCGGTTAATTTCTTCCATCGCCATCTGTACGGAGGAAACGCTGCCAACAATCACAAGACTGCCGGTAAAACGGTCTAAGAAACCAATTTGAACATCTGCCGCCTTTGTCGCCAAATCCCCGGCAATAATAACCGTTTCACTCGGAGTTAAGGTTAAAATACCCATGGCCCCGGCCTGTTGAATCCCTAATTTATCAAACATATCAGGATCAGGATTGGCAATTAAATGGCTTAACGTTACTTGTTTTCCAGGTACGAACTCCTGGATAAATCGTTTTTTCTCTTCACTCAACGTAAGTATCCTCCTTGGCAACTGTATTTAAAATCAAGCAATTAGGTCTTTTTCCTGTTTTGAAAGGTACTCATCCTTACCGATAATACCTGCTTCACGGTCTTTCTTCTCTAACTCCAGTGCTTTAGGTACTGATAACCAGTAGGCAAGGCCAATTCCAATAACTCCTGCGGAAAATTTCCCAATCATAATTGGCAGAATCAATGTCGGCTGAAAGTTTGCGGAAAACGATAAATGGTCCCCGAGTAGGAACGCGGAACAAACAGCAAATGCAATGTTTATAACCTTATCTTTAGGTGGCATGGTTTTTACTAGCTTAAACATCGCAAGGATATTCGCAATGGTTGCTACAAGTCCAGCACTTCCTTCTTTACTTAAACCAATCTTACGTCCAAGTGCCTCAAGCGGACCGCCGGCATACTTTTGCAGTAAGTAAACCATCGGAAAGGCACCAGCCAGCATAATTCCAATATAACCAGCCGTTTCAAGGGCACGGAACTGGTCTTCTTTGTCGGCCATAATTGGGTGGAAGCCCCAGCTGCCAAATACTGTTGAAAATAGTCCTGTGAAAATTTCAACTATTGAGAAGACTAACACAAGTTTAATTCCGGCATCCATAATTCGTCCAAACCACATGAAGGCTTTAATCATGAAATCAGGCAGGAAATATAAACCTAAAGCAATTGCCACAACAAAAATAACCAGCGGTAGTAAATTTAATAGAATATGTCCATACCCTAAGGCAAATTGGTATTTTGCTTCGCCAGAGGTTGAAATAAAATCACGTACTTTTGAATTTGACAGAAAGATAATCGTACTAGAAATTAGCGCTCCAATTGGAATGGTTAATACACCAGCCATTACCCCAAGTGCCATATATTTATGGTCGCGCTTATCAAGCATTGCTAGACCCATAGGAATTGAGAAGACAATCGTCGCACCTGCCATGAAGCCGACAATCATTGCCATAATCCAGCCCTCTTGAGTTTGCTTTAAAACTTCAGCCAATTGGTAACCGCCCATATCGGTAGCTAGTATCGAAGTGGCCGCAATTGCTGGGTCAGCACCAATAGCCGAGAAAAATGGACCGCATACTTTGCCAATGAACCACGATAAATATGGAATAGACGCCATAATTCCTGCTGCCGGTACAAAAATATGTCCAACCGCGTGAAGACCCTCCATAAACTGTGCACCTAATCCTTCATCACTGTTACGAATGGCTGCAAATGCACCCAATACGGCACACGTCATAATGATATAAATCACAACTTCTCCTATAATTTCCATTTAAAAGTCCCTCCTTGCGCATATTCATTACTATCTATTAAAACGGAAAATGTAAGCGTCTTACTATAAATAAAACCTTCCATCTCAGGCATGGTCACCAAATTATTAGAACCATGCTGCGTTCTCACCTGTCCCTTTTTTTGGAAAATATCTGGAATAAAAAAGATAATTGCCGCAAGAAGACAAAAAGGTGCCTTGCGGATTCCAAATAAAAGAAACCGCTAAAGCACCTTTGCTTGGTTTATTCACTTGTAAGGATTAAGCGTTATATTTTAATATAATCCGCTTTGCTACATTTTCCAGTGTTACCTGCTTGTTCATACTTATTTTTCTCATTTTTTTATAAGCAGCATCCTCTGGAAGATTATATTTCTCCATAATGATTCCCTTTGCCTTTTCGACAAGTTTTCTTTCAGTTAATTGTTTATTCATGTTTTCTACTTGTTCCCGATAGGCATTGGCTGTTTCCGCCTGCTTTAAGGCAATTTCTACAGCTGGAATTAAATTAGCCTCAGTAATTGGCTTTACTAAATACCCAACAATGTTTGCTTGCTTTGCTTTATCAATATATTCCCTCTGACTGTACGCCGTTAAAATGAGAATAGGGATATTTAATTTTTTGGAAATAATCTCACTTGCCTTTAATCCATTTAATTTTGGCATTTTAATATCCATTATGATTAAATCTGGTTCAAGTGAATATGCCTGTTCAATAGCTTTTTCACCATCCCCTACCTGTGCAGCTACTTCAAAACCAGCCTCTTCAAGCATCATGGCAATATCTAAGCGGACAATTGATTCATCCTCAACAACCAATATTCTTTTCTTCATAGTTGAACCTCCTCCCCTTGCAATGGGAATTTGACAGTAGCAATCGTTCCTGTCTTGGCTCTTTCTATCGAAAAAAGGCCTGATAAATCATGCTCGATCATCATCTTGACAATATCTAAACCTAGTGAAGATTTAGACTTGGGTGAATACCCTTCCCCATTGTCAATCACCTGAATTTCCATATAATTTTCTTTCTGATGAAATAAGACTTCAATTTTACCATGATGAATCGTTTTAAAAGCATGCTTCACACAGTTTTGGATTAATTCATTGACCACCAAAGCAACTGACACAGCTTTATTTGATTGAATCTGTGAATGAGTTCCAGAATAGGTAATGCTGATCTGTTTATTCTCCTGCTCAGCTTCCAAAACAAGAGTATTCCCGATTTTCTCTATTAACTTATACAAGTCAACATCATCCACACTGGACCCGGAAAGAATGATTTCGTAAACAGATGCAATACTTGTAATCCGATTCAAGCTTTCCACAAAGTGAACTTTACTCTCTTCCGGCAGCCCTCTTCTCATTTGTAGACGCAAAAGACTGGCTACTGTTTGCAGGTTGTTTTTCACCCGGTGATGGATTTCATGGATTGCCACTGATTTGACAATTAGTTCTCTTTCCTTTTCTCTAAGCTCGGTAATGTTTTTAAAGATGACAAAAGTCCCAGTCGTTTTTTCTTGCTGAAGGAGTTCGATTTTTTTCACTTGAAATACCTTATTTAACATCTTAACCTCTTGAACAATAAGTTCATCTGATGCTTCTAAAATAGCTCCGATAACAGGAAAATAGTAAACGAGTGAATTTCCAATCCAGCTTCCTTCTTCATCCATTTCCTGGATAAGATTTGTTCCGGAGGGGTTACAATAAAGGATCTTCCCGTCTTGGTCTAGAAAGAAAATGGACTCTTCAATCATTTCGGGAATTATCGGTCTATTTTCTGCAAGACCCATTAAAATTCCGCTTAGTGCCTCTGTTGCTTCTGACAACGCTTCCATTTTTTGCTGTCTTTGAACCAACTCTGTTATATCCTTTTCCATAATAAGTGTTCCAATCACATGATTGTCCATTCCCCTTATAGGAACAACACTTTGGTCAACCGTTTTACCTTCTTGAGTTAAGGCGCGATTTTCAAACATTGGTTTTCCAGTTCTTAATGTAAAGAAAACAGACGGCTCGAACGCTTCATAGGCAAACTTTCCTACAACTGGTTTTTCATATACGGATTTTACCGTTGAAGGTGCTGCCTCTGCAACAACAATAGCATGTTTTCCTACCTTTGTAGGACAATCAATAAATACGTTCGCTTTATTAATGTCAGCGATAAGCTGCAAGTTAGCAACTAACTCTTTAATTCTTTTAATATCTTCCGCTGATAGATTCGTATGCAGGAAACATAATTCTTCTACTGTGCTGTTATACATATGATGTTTCTCCTATTGTCAAGAAAGGGATTACATGAAATAATTATAGGGGCACTATGAGAATTTTGTCAATATTGTTAAAACACAAGGCAGCATTTTTCCGGATTGTACCGTGAATAAATACTGCCTTTGTCCATTATATATGCATCTAAAAATACTTATAATATTTTAAATCAATCTTACTAAACTATCTTAATTGCGTAAGTTTTACGCCGCTGGCCTTGCTTTTCAAAACATCAGCAATTAAATCAGATAAATAAGCTCCTGCCTCAATTGGTGGGATTCCGCCATCATGAATATTAGATATAACCGTCCGATCGGCCTCAACGGTTTCTTTAGTCGGACGATAAATAAGATAGACACTAAGACTTTTGGAAGTAGCTAATCCCGGGCGTTCGCCAATAAGAGAAATGACAACATCGCAGTTTGCAATAGAAGCAATCTCGTCCTGTATCCACACACGGCTCCGCCTAATAAAAATAGGTTCCCCAAAAGTAATATTTTTTACTTTCAAACCTTGAATTAATGCGGGGAGTAAGTCTGGAATATTCGCTTCTATACCCGTAGAGCTTAGTCCATCTGAAATAACGATTTGGACCTGTTTATTTTTAGAAAGATTGGTTTCTGCCCATTTTCGTGATGCCTCATTCAGTTTTCGTCCACTATCCAAATTCATTAAATATTCTTCCATTGACTCAGATTTCGATTGCAGGACAGGGAGATTCATTTCTTCTAAAAATTGATCTGACACTCCTCGCAAAACAGCATCCTGTGCTGCGGCATGGTCAATTCGGAAATCAAGGTATTCCTTCGTCTTCATCCGAGTTCCAGTCCGGCCAATACCTATTCTGGCAGGGGTTATGGTCCTTACCTTTTCAATAATACTGTAATCTAACGGATTATCTACTCTTACCTTCTTTTCTTTTTCAAAATTAATTTGTTGGACGATTTCGTTTACTTTTTCTTTATTTTTGAAAAGAGAGCTTGAATTTCTTGTGCTAGCGCTTTCAACTTTCCCAAGTTCTTCTATAACCTGCTTGACAATTGCTTGAATATCCATTTAAATACCTCCCTTCTTATTTAAAGATGGACAAGTCTCCAGCTTTTTCAGTCAGGCGCCCATCCTTCATAATCCCCATTTTCTCTAACCAAATCTCAAATTCTCTTAACGGACGAAGACCAAGCATTTCTCTTAGACTCGCATCATCATGATAGCTTGTATCTTGATAGCTTAACATGACATCATCCCCGCCAGGTACACCCATGTAAAAGTTTGCACCAGCTAGAGCTGTGAGCATTCCAGCAATCTCTTGATCATTTTGGTCTGCCTGCATATGGTTTGTATAAGTAGGAGCAATTCCCATTGGTATACCATGCAATTTCCCCATAAAGAGATCCTCAAGGTCGGCTCGAATGACTTGTTTTCCATCATAGAGTGTTTCAGGTCCGATGAAACCGGATACATTATTCACCATAAACGGTTTCCAATGCCGAGCGTAACCATAGGTTCTTGCCTCAAGAGTCTGCATGTCAACTCCTAAATGAGCATCAAGTGAAACCTCTGATCCCTGCCCTGTTTCAAAGTAAAGCTGATTTGGACCAGTAGATGTCCCGTATTTCGCCATGAGGTCGTATGCTTCATCTATAATTTCTTTCGAAACACCAAAATCGTCATTTGCTGCTTGGGTCCCTGCAAGGCTTTGGAACATCAAAGCAATCGGTGCCCCGTTTTTCAAAGCTTTCATTTGTGTAGTAATATGAGCTAGCACGCAGTTTTGCGTAGGAATTTGCCATTTTTGCATAAAGTCGTGAGTCATATGTAAAATTCTTGAAACCGACTCTACGCTATCGTTGTTTGGATTAACGCCGATTACAGCATCTCCGGATCCGAATGATAGTCCTTCCTTCAATGAAGCCAGAATACCTTCAGGGTTATCAGTTGGATGGTTTGGTTGACAACGGAAAGCTAATCGGCCAGCCTCACCTATGGTAGTATTGCAATGGGCAGTCGGTCTTATTTTTTGTGAAGCTATAACAAGATCGATACTTGACATAAGCTTTACGACTCCAGAAATCATTTCACTGGTTAAGCCCCTTGAAATTCGAAATAAATCTGATGTTGTTGTTTGATGGGCTAAAATATATTCCCTCAATTCCCCTACCGTCCAGTTTGCTATTTCCTTATAAATAAATTGATTGATATCATCATAAATGATCCTGGTTACTTCATCTTTTTCATACGGAATGACAGGGTTTTCAAAAATATCTTTCAAAGTCAATTCACTTAAAACCACTTTTGCTGCCATGCGCTCAAGGTAGGACTGTGCAGCAATCCCCGCCATCTTATCTCCTGACTTCTCCTCACTTGCCTTGGCTAGTATTTCTCTTATCGAACCAAACTGATAATTTACATTTTTGAGGGTGCATTTGAACATAAACTTCCTCCTCCCATGGATTTAAGAGACGAAAAAGCGCCTTATCAGAATTAGTCAGATTACTCGACTTATTTTGATAAGGCGCCATTGCCGTCTATTATACATTTGTCATAATTATAGCTTAAATAAATTTAAAAGGAAAGAATTTTTCGAATTAATTTTCATTATAGTAAACTTATGAGAGAATCCTTTTCTCCCCATCAATCTCTTGAATAGGAGCAATATTTTGCGTGAATTCCAAGGTCCCAATATATTTCCCATCCTCGTCACGGACCGCAAAGTAACGGATATAGACATATTTATCATGGAATTTAATCCAAAAGTCCTCGCAGTCCTTCCTGCCAGCTTTAAAGTCTGCTAACAGTTCCTCCACAACATGCACGCTTTTCGGTGGATGGCAGTTTTGCACAGTACGACCAATGACCGCTTTTGTCCGAGCAAATATTCTATCTTTACCATGTGAAAAATAACGGACAACATCATCATGATCAATGAATGTGATATCGACAGGTAAATGATTTAGAATTAATTCCATTTGTTTTAATGACAAGATCCCCGTTTCCATTTTAATATATCCTTCGGAGAGAACTTCTGCATCCAGTTGTTTTCGTTCAGGTTTCCATTCAGCCGCGGGTTCAGTCAAACAAAAGCCGATTTCATCACTTTCATGGGCAATTTTCATCCATTCATCTTCGGTAAAATTATTCAATGCCATCGGGAACAAAATGTTTTCCTCCCGATAAATCATCGCATTCACTTCTTCGATTATATAGTTAACCATTTTAATTACAGCTTGCTTGTCCCCTTGGTAATTGGTTAATATTTGTTTCGCATCCTTAATCGCCTCGCGTATAAAATCATCAATTCTCCACATATTGGTCGTTGGACCGTAAATTCCGTATTTTTCGAGGAATGGAAAGATCAGATGCTCTTTTCGATTAAAATGCTTATCAATATCGAGCAAAAGATGAATGTCCTCTAACAGTTTGTACACATTTTCAGTAGAATCCTCTTTTTCAAACTGCCATAAATGAACCTGCAGCTTTGTTTTCAGCAGCTTTTCTAATTCTTCGTTCTCTAGCTTAAACGTATGAATAGGGTGCCCCGGCTCTTCATCAGGACGTTGCTTACGGGTATCTTCTGCAACCGCTTCTTTAAAAATCTCTGTGTGCTGATTGTAAATCCGCTTCAAATCCTGTGCAGAAAGATCAACAAATTCATGAGAGAGCTGGGAAATTTCTTCAACTGTTATTTTCCCAATATAAGCATCAAAATGACCTTTCACCTCTGCTACGTTTCTTCCATTATGAAGATCGGTAAATATTTGTTTCAACATCTCAAGTCGTTCTGTATTTTGAATGGGTTGTTGTTCACGATTATTTATCATTTCACTCATCACGATTCTCCTTCGCTATGTTTCAAGTGATTTTGTTTCTCAATTATAAAATAACATTGGTGAAAACTTAGGATTGTGATGAAAATCATTGGCTAGGGTTAAACTTTTTAACATCTTGTGAACATTGAAAAAGGAGCCCGCCAAATGACGAGCTCCCATTTAATCATTTCATTATAGTAAAAACATGCCAGCAATTCCGCTGAGGATACTTAATACAACCACAGAACCTGCGACAAAAAACAATACCTTTTTAGGATACGATTTAGCCACAAGTAATAACGATGGCAAACTGATAGAAGGCAGTGCTAATAACAAAGCTCCAGCCGGACCGCCGCCAAGACCAAAGGACATGAACGTTTGAATAATTGGAATTTCGGCTGCCGTAGGAATAACGAACAGCATTCCAGCAATGGCAAAACCAATTACAGCAATCAGGCTATTGGACGCTGCATCACTAAGTTGAGGGAATAACCAAACACGCACAGCTCCCATAACAAGGACAGCTAAAATATAAGTAGGAACAATATATAAAATCATATTGCCGATACTTTTCATCCATCTAGAAACAAAAGAACCTTTTGCCTTGGTCTCAGTCTTTTCAATCATTTTCTCAAGATCGGCCGGGTTTGCCCGCGGTGCAAAGCGGTTCGCTAAATAACTTATTCCGAATGTTAAAATAAGCCCAAACACAAGTCGAAGTGCTGTGAATTTCCATGATAAGACAAACGTCATGAAAATTAATGTCGCCGGATTTAGTGTTGGATTCCCAATCCAGAATGCCAAGCTGGCACCAACAGAGACATTTTTCTTCCGTAACCCCACTGCGATTGGTGCCGCGCAGCAGGTACACATCATTCCTGGAAGTGATGCAAGCCCTGCCACAGCGGTGCTGCCAAAGGATGTTTTTCCAAGCACTTTTAGCAGCCAGTTGGTAGGAATTAATACCTGCACTAAAGAACCAAGTATGATTCCAAATACGGCCGCTTTCCATACAGCATTGAAATATGCAAGTGCGTAGGACCATGCACTATCCCATGATACCGATGGCATGTCAGCTTGCTCCCCTAGTATAGAAGTGCCAATGGAATGGGTAGTTATCGCCAAAATGGATTTATTATAATATGGATACCATTTTACATAAGACAACCCAATAATGGTAATCAGTATAAAGATAATGGCAAACACAACAGTCTTTTTCCGTTGCGGCTGAGTTGCTGTTAATGAACTGTTTACTTGAGCCATATAATTTTAAAACCTCCAATATAGTAAGAACTAGAACTTTAAAATTATATCACGACGATAGATTAATATGTATCTAAAAAACCGATAGATAAATACCATCAACTATCTAAATAACAAATATTTTTTCTCAAAAGAAAAAAAGAGGAGATGGACTCCATCTCCTCTACTGCCTAATTAATTTTACTTTGTAACGGGAACAATCGGTGCGTGCTCCCCTATTAAACTTTCCTTTTTTCCAGAAGAATACAATGTCACAAAAGCTAGGAAGCAAACAATTCCGAATGAGGTCAGTAACCATACGGCTCCATTATAAGATCCGTCAAAGGCATCAATAATGAACCCCATCCCTAATGGAGCTAAAAACCCAGCAATCTGCATTCCTAAATTAACAACTCCAATCGCAGTGCCGGCAATTTCTTGGGATAAGTGTTTAAGCGGCATGCTGAAAATGATGACGGATAAGGTACCACCAAACATAGGGATTAATGATTGAAAGATAATGACGCCTGTTATGGTTTTAGCATGAAACATTAAATATACCAACATGGCATAACCGATTCCACTAATAGCCCCAATCCATTTTTCCCGCCCATGTTTTTGTTTATCGATGACATAGCCTGCTAGTAGAAAGAAAATAACTCCTGTAACTCCTGGAATCAAGGCAAGCATTCCTAAAGACAATAAGTCAAGGCCCCGTTCATTGACTAAGTAAGTCGGCATCCAGGCGGATAATCCCCAGCTGATAAATCCATGTGAGAAGGATACAATGATTAATGCCCAAATCATCGGGGTTTTTAACATCTTTTTTATTGACCCTTTTGTTGTTTTTTGTACAGGTCTAGATGAGAAACTTGCCTGATTTAGCCCGCTCGTTCCTGCTTTTGGTTTTAAAAAGAACCAATTTAACATTCCAAAAAGCAGACCCAACAAACCAATCACAACGAACATCCATCTCCAGCCAATGTTGACCATCATCGAAGTGGCTAAAATTGGTGCAATAATACCGGCGGCGGTAAGAGCGGAAAGAAACACGGACATCGCCTTTGATCGCCGTTCTTCAGGAATGGCGTCTGCAATTAATTTTCCACCGGCCGGGAAAAAGCTCCCCTCTCCTATACCGAAAATAAAGCGAATGATCACCAAAATGCCAAACGACCACGCTACCCCAGTTAAGCCTGTAAAAATGGAGAAGCTAAAGACAGAAATGAGAATAACGATTCGAGCACCAAATTTATCAGACAGCCAGCCTCCTGGAATCTGCATAATGGCATAACCTAGAAAAAAGATACTTAATATTAACCCTGTTGAGGTGGCATCTAGTTGAAATTCCTTGGATATGGGTACAATCCCATAATTGATGACAAATCGATCCATTGCTGAAATTAAATTACTGCTAAAAAGTAAAAACAAAATAACTTTTGAATTATAAGCCATTTTTGTTTCGGTCAATGGTTTAGCCTCCCCAAATTAAGGTTGATCATCTAAACTGTCTTTACCGTATCTTTCATATAAACAGGTTTGCCATCTATAAAGGTTGACTGAATTTGAATATCTTTAATGTCCATTGGATTAACGGCTGTCGGATCTTCCTCTAATACTACAAAATCTGCCTGTTTTCCAATTTCGATACTGCCAGAAATTTTTTCGTCAAAATTTAATTCTGCTCCGTAAATCGTCATCGATTTTAATGCCGTCATAACGTCAATTCGCTGTTCAGGTCCTAATATATGACCATCCCTTGTTACACGATTGACAGCCGCCCATACAGAGAACAACGGAGAAATCGGGGTAATCGGACAATCAGAATGAAGCGTGAACAATACATTGTGTTCTACTGCTTCAGCTAATGGGCTTATTCGTCGTCCCCGGTCTGGACCTAAGAAGATTTGCTTATGTCTGTCTCCCCAGAAATAAACATGGTTGATAAAAAAGGAGCCTGCTACACCAAGTTCAGCCATCTTCAAAATGTCTTCTGTTGTAGCTGTTTGAACATGCTCAATCCGATGACGGTGATCGTTCCGAGGATATTTTATTAAAGCGTTTTCATAAGCTTCCAAAATAGAGCCAATTGCCCTGTCCCCATTCCCATGTGTAGCGATTCTGAACCCGCGGCGGTGTAAGTCTAACACTTCTTCATTAAACGCTTCCTGCGGATGAATAAACTCTCCGTACGTTTCCGGACTACTATAGTACGGTTCTCTTAACGCCCCGGTTAAGCCTTGAATAGAGCCGTCCTGAAACATTTTGGCACTGTCTAATTTGGCCCGTCCGCCAGAGCGGAACTTTATTTCTTTATCTAACTGTTCCGGTGTATAACCTCCATATGGAGTCCCCTCACGAAGAAGATGGTGCATGATCATTAACTGAGTGCGCATAGGATTGGCTCCGAGTTTAGAGGCTGTAAGATGGGCTTCAAAGTCCTCAAGCCCGAAGACGGCGGCATCTGAATTCGTTGTGATTCCATGTGCGACATATTCTTTGGATGCAACACTAATGGCTTTTACCATGTCTTCAACTGTCATTTGCGGTAATATTTTTCTGATGGGTTCCATCGCTGCTGACTCATACAGCACTCCATTAAGCCTGTCTTTTTCATCTCTCCCATAATGACCGCCCTGTGGATTAGATATGTCATCTGTTAATCCGGCCATATTGATTGCCAGCGAATTAACATATGACAAATGACCGGAAACGTGTGAAATGGAAACGGGGTTATTCGGAGAAACTCGATCTAAATCATCACGTGTAATATGACGCTTTTCATAGATTAAGGTATCATCATATCCGAATCCCTGAATCCATTCCCCATCCTTTGTCTCTTTTGCCTTCGAGCCTATCGCCTCAAGGACATCCTTGATCGATTCATTAGCTGCTGAACTGCAATTTACCATGTTTAATGTTTGACCATACATCAAAATGTGATTGTGCGTGTCGATAAATCCTGGCAATAGTGCCGCGCCGTTCAGGTCCACCACTTGGGTCTTTGGGGTTATCTCTATGGTATCTTTTGGAGGTTCCGGCATGTCCCATATCCCCACAATCTTCCCTTTCTCTACTGCTACGGAACCTGCACGCCGATTCTGATCGTCTAACGTCAATACCTTTGCATTTTTAAATAATAGATCCACTTTCATTCATCCAATCCCTCCAACTCTTACCAGCTTCTAAGAAGCTTTAAAATGTGTTCACAAAACTGTAATCTTACTACCTTAGAACCAGTTGAAAAAACTGATTAAATTTATTTAAACATCTAAGTTTTTAATTTTCAATATTTTCACATAAATATAACTATCAGTATTTTAAAATTTCCATATTTAAATTTTTAATAAATAGAAAAAGAGACAACTTAAAATTGCCTCTCCTGTTTTACTTCTTCTATTTACTTTCAAACCGTTCAATTAAGTTCAAATTAAAACAAACAAAAACCAAGACAAACCAATTTTATTGTGTTATACTTAAATTCAAGATTTGATTGAATATTTCAATTCTTTAGAAGGTAGGATAAAAAATATCAGCGAATAACCATGCGGTTTTCTATGATGAAAAGGGTTTGAGAGGGGGATGTACCATAATAAGAATACAAGGAGAAATCATTCGTAAACGTCTTTATAAAAAGAATGGTAATCTTCATTACCTCTTATTTCTGAGAATTCATGATGGGGTGATGGTCAATGGGTTAAGGATTCATTATATTCCAGTACTCATATCGAAGAAAATGAATTTAAGTTTAGGCCAACAAGTTGATATTAAGGGTCAAATAAAATACCAACGGATAATTACTCCTTCAGGAACTCTTAGTTTTTCTCCGATCCCTGTAATGATTTCTTCAGATACTGGATTATAGAAAGAAAAAGTGTAGAAAAATCGTGATAAACGTTTATTCGCTAAAAATGGATGGAGTGAAATAATATGGAGAACCTTAACACAAAACAATTGCTAGAGGTTATTAATAAAGCAATAAAATTAAAATTAAGCCAAGCTTTTATTGATTTATTACGTGCTGAGTTAAATAAACGACATACTGTACATTAAAAAAACAATGAGAGACGTTGTGGAATGTAACTATTATTTCCATACGGAAATTAAAAGAGGGGAATAATGGAAATTTCATTAATTATTCAATCAATTATAATCATTAGTATTTTAATTGCAATCGGTGCTTTTTTTTCAAAAACATTTTCTTACAATGAGCATACTCGAAAAATGTTTATTAGTTTGATTGTAAATGTAGCCATGCCATGTATTATCCTTTCAAGTATTTTTCAGGTGGATTTGAACAGAGAGACATTTAAATTAATTGCTTTCGTTTTTTTGATATCCATTTTTATTAATCTATTAGGCATTGGGCTTGGCTGGGGCCTTGCAAATATTTTTAAAAAAAATTCAAAGAAAAAAAGAGAACTGGCTATATTATCGGGATTAGGGAATACAGGTTTTATCGGAATCCCGTTATGCGCTGCACTTATCGGACCTAAAGGTGCACTATTCGCAGCTATATTTGATGCTGGAGTGGATTTTACAATCTGGACAGTTGGTGTCTTCATTCTACAGAAAAAAGGGAGCTTTACATTTCAAACCTTAAAAGCAATGGTAAATATTCCAACTGCTGCAATTGTTGTTGGAATTGTGGTTGCATTTTTTAATATAAAGCCGCCTCATTTACTTATCCAAGTAACTGAACAGCTAGCGGGGATGGCTGCACCGCTTGCTATGTTTTATATCGGTGTTCTTATTATGACGCTAAAGCGTGCAAAAGTTCGAGAATCAAGTCAGCAAGTTTGGATTCCTATTTTAGTTAAACTAATTATTATGCCTTTAGTTGTTGCACTGTTGATTCATATTTTTTCTGTTGAAAAAGAAATCACCCAAACCTTGTTGATTCAATCGATGATGCCTTCTCTAACTCTTGCTACCATTTTATTTTCTAAATATTCAGCGGATGAAGAGCTTGGGACCGTTACAACAGTGCTATCAACCATTATTTCATTATCAACCATTCCAATCATGTTTTATTTTATTAATTAAACGCAGGTTTTTAGATAAATCTACTACTCTCATAAAATGAAAAGGCCGACTTAGAAGAGTTTCCACTTTCTCTTGCTAAGTCTGCCTTTTTGTTTTGTGCATGATTTAATATTTTGCCGTATACAGAATTGACATGACGTTTTGGACAGATAGGACCGATTTATCCAACGCCCATTTTTCTTCCGCTGTTAGAGGAACTTCGATAATACTTTCGATTCCCCTGCCACCTAGAATAGTTGGCACACCTAAATATAGATCGTTGTAGCCGTACTCACCTTCAAGATAAGCAATCGATGGTAAAATCCGTTTCTTATCTTTTAAAATGGCTTCAGCCATTTGGACCATGGATGCTGCAGGAGCATAGTAGGCGCTTCCAATTCCAAGCAGTTTCACAATTTCCCCACCGCCTTTGCGAGTTCTTTCCACAATTGCGTCAATTCTATCCTGCGGAAGCAATTTTTCAAGCGGGATTCCGCCTGCATAAGAGTAACGAACTAAAGGAACCATATCGTCACCATGACCGCCTAGGACAAAGCCGGAAATATCCTCTACCGATACATTTAGCTCTTGGGCTACAAATGTATTAAAACGCGCTGTATCTAGTACACCAGATTGACCAATGACACGGTTTTTCGGAAAACCAGTCGTCTTATAGCAAACATATGTCATGGCATCGACGGGGTTGCTTAATACGATAATATAGCTATTTGGAGCATATCTTTTTATGTTTTCCGAAACTACAATCATGATTTTCTCATTGGTTGCGACTAAATCATCACGGCTCATCCCCGGCTTTCTTGGAAGCCCTGCAGTGATGAGGACCAAATCAGCATCTTGAATGTCTTCATAATTAGAGGTGCCAGTAATATTGGCGTTAAACCCTTGAACCGGGCTTGCCTCAAGCATATCAAGGGCCTTTCCCTTTGTGGGATTGGTTTGCGTGGGGATATCAACAATAACCACATCCCCTAGTTCTTTTTGAGCTAACATCAGAGCTGCAGTTGCCCCAGTAAAGCCTGCTCCAATAACAGCAATTTTCCTGCGCTTAAAAGTCATTTTTCTCCTCCGTTCACATAGAATCAGCTGAACCAATTAATTCCTCCTCTTTCAATGAAGGAAAGAGGAATCGGATACCCGATTCCCTATTTTCTTATCTCTATACATTTGCCAATTCTTTTTCTAACGCTTTCTCAACTGGAACATATTGATATCCAAGATCTTTAGCTACAGCTTGATACGTAATTTCCCCATTAGCTGTGTTAACACCAAGTTTTAATGGTTCACTGTCAAGGATAGCCTTATACACACCCTTATTAGCGATTTGCAAGGCGAATGGAATAGTAACGTTTGTTAACGCAGTGGTAGATGTCCTTGGTACCGCTCCAGGCATATTGGCAACAGCATAATGAATGACCCCGTATTTTTCATAGGTAGGCTGATCATGTGTAGTAATTCGATCAACAGTTTCAAGTACACCACCCTGGTCAACAGCCACGTCGACAATAACCGAACCTGGCTTCATTGTTTCAACCATGTCCTTAGTAACAAGCTTTGGTGCCTTCGAGCCTGGAATTAGTACGGCGCCGATGACAAGATCTGCCTCTTTCACTGCTTCTGCGATATTATAAGGATTTGACATCAATGTTTTTATTTGATGACCGAAAATATCATCTAATTGACGCAGTCTGTCCGCACTCAAATCAATAATGGTGACATCTGCACCCAAACCGATGGCCATTTTAGCAGCATTCGTCCCAACGACGCCGCCTCCGATAATTGTTACCTTGCCACGATTTACACCTGGTACTCCGGAAAGAAGAATACCTTTTCCACCGCTTGTTTTTTGTAAAAACTGTGCACCAATTTGCGTTGCCATTCTTCCAGCTACTTCACTCATTGGTGTAAGAAGCGGAAGTGTCCGATTGACGGAAACTGTTTCATAGGCAATTGCGAGTACGCCTTTTTCCTTTAATGCCTCTGTTAATTCCGGCTCTGCTGCTAAATGCAGGTACGTAAATAAAATTAAATCATTACGGAAATATTTATATTCACTTGGCAGAGGCTCCTTCACCTTCATTACCATATCTACTGCTGCCCAAACGTCAGCTGCCTTTTCAATCATTTCAGCGCCCATACTCTCGTATTGTTCATCAGTAAATCCACAGCCGGCACCAGCGCCCTTTTCGACCAGCACTCTATGACCGGAATTTACAAACGAAACCACACCAGCAGGGGTGATCGCAACCCTGTTCTCATTATTCTTAATTTCTTTAGGAACACCAATAATCAAAGTAATTCCGCCTCCCGTTAACTTTTGAAGCATACTATTGGTGCTGGCACCAATATCCAAATCTTACTCCCCTTCAAATGAATCAATAATTCCAACTACAGCTGCATCGATAGGGGCGTTTTTGTCTACAGCTAATTTTTGGGCAGGTGAACCTTGGGCAATCAGCACCGTTTCTCCAACCCCAGCTCCAATACGGTCCATCGCTACCAATGAATTTCCAACAGGCTCTTTAGAGAGTTTGATTGGTTGAACAATCAATAGTTTGATATTTTCCATCCCTTTTTCTTTTTGCGTTGCCCAAACGCTCCCTACTACTTTTGCAATCAGCATCGTCACTCATCCCTCTTAAAAAACTTAACAGTTAGTTTTTTCTCCTTTAATAAATCCTTTGCTAAAGGAGAGATGATGGTCCCCTGCTTTAAATAAACTGTACAATTAGGGAAATGAACCTGTGCTTGAATCCAGTCAGGCGTTAGTAGTTTCTTTGAAAAGATCACATTTTCCCTAGAAATATCCTGAGTGTTTCCACTCTCAACAGCGGCCGCCTCACCACCAGAGCCTTTCAAAGCCTTCTTCTCATTAATCTTTTGTTGAAACCTTTGCAAAATAGAATCAGCAAAATTTATTTGCGGCTTAAATACAATCCCAAGTCCTGTCATAAACTTTACATATTCTTCATACCGTTTCTTAAGCGGCAAAGGCAGGTTGAGTGTGTTTAATACTCGGCGGTCTGCTCGCTTGATTCCCGGTGTATCGGCACCAATTAGAATAAACTTTCCAAGTACAAGCGCGGAGAAAATTACCTCCGACTTAATCGTTCCCTTTAACCCCTGGACAACCCTAGCAGCATTATCTAAATCTATTTCCGGAATAATAATCCCATCGTAATCCTTTGCCAGTTCAATAGCAGCTGGTGAATAATCATCGGCTGCAATGATCCGTTCGGACCCAGTTGATTCCACTCGCTGCATGCCGAGCCATGAGGATGTTTCCCCATCTAAAAATAATAAATCATATCCGATATTAGCATTCTTTAATCGAATGAACTGATCTGCAAATGCTTCGTGGGCTGTACTGTCACAAAATATAAAAAGAACTTTTCCTACTTTTTCTTTTTCTTTTTCCATCTTCATTGTTTGGATGACTTCACGGACAACCGATTCAACCATTGAGCGAATATCGACTTTCCTCACCCCTCTCTATTAGAAAAAAATACACCATTTTTACCAATTAACTTAACCTTATCGCCTGTTTTAAGTCCTGCTGCATTCCCTTCATCCATATCCACGTGAAAATCCAAGCGATAATTTGGATGGATTCGGACCATAACATCTGCAAAAATGATCTGGCGCTCTCCTTCTGTTTGCAAATACAGGCAATCCCCATGTTTAAGGCTATACTTTTGTGCATCTATATCAGAAATATGAATATGGCGTTTTGCCACAATCACACCCTTTTGTAAAGAAATACACCCTTTTGGGCCCACTAAAGTGAGCCCCGGGGTGTCTTCTATCCAACCAGACAAGCGAGTTGGAGGATGGATCCCTAACTGGTATCCATCCGTATTAGAAATTTCTACTTGTGTCTCGCCTCTGGCTGGACCCAAAATCCTAACATTTTGGATAATTCCCTTAGGTCCTACAAGGGTCACCTGCTCCTTCGCCGCAAATTGACCGGGTTGAGACAATTCTCGTAACGGCATTAAAGAATAACCTTCGCCAAACAGTGCTGAAACATCCTCAGGGGCTAAATGAACATGCCGGTTGGACACCCCAACAGGAATCTGCAGACTTTCCCTGCTGCCGGCAGAGACTTTGTCCTTCTTAACAAGACGCATATCCTGTATAGGAATTCGTCTGTCACGTAGAAAGTCAGCAGCTGCAGGGGTCAGCTTATCACCCTCTCTAACAACGAAAGGATTAGGAATCCCGTTATTTATCATGGATCGTAATTTGGATTCCGTAATGAGTACCATACGTTATCCTTCCAATTTCGGAAGAATTAGCTCGATATCGGAATGAGGACGTGGAATTACGTGTACAGATTTTAATTCACCAACACTTTCAGCTGCAGCAGCACCGGCGTCTACTGATGCCTTTACTGCTCCAACATCTCCACGTACCATAACAGTCACAAGCCCTCCGCCGACATGTACCTTGCCAATCAACCTAACATTTGCAGCCTTTGCCATCGCATCAGCCGCTTCCACTGCACCTACTAATCCTTTTGTTTCAATCATTCCTAAAGCTTCTCCACTCATGTTTTATTCCTCCTCATTTAAAATTTAATTCTTTTAACACGCTTTTAACGATTTCCATAATTTCCGCCTTTGAAACACTTGGTTCGGAATATGAAGCGCTTTCTTTAAATCCAGTATTTCTTGGTGGAGCCTCATTTTTCATTTCCCGAATGCCAAAGGCAATTCGTTTCTTGTTCAATAAATGTTCTGGTCCAATATTATCCGATGAAATATTATTCCCGTAGGTACCACAGCCAAGAGTCAACGACGGTGAGATCCCGGTTGTTGCCCCAATTCCACCAAAGGTTGTACCAGAATTCACGACCACCCGTGAAGCTTTTTGTGTGATACCAAAGCTTTCAATCAATTGCTGATCTTCACAATGTATTCCAACCGTATGGCCTAGTCCGCCAATTTCAAGCAGTTCATTACAGACCTTACCAGCTTCCTCTTCATTTGCGACAGTGTAAAAAGCAAGAATAGGTGACAACTTCTCCAATGAAATTGGATGCTCTTTACCTATATTCGTTTCTTCTGCCACTAGTAATCTAGTATCCTCGGAAACGATAATACCCGCAATTTTCGCGATGTCTCTCGGTGATCTCCCTACAATTTCAGGGTTTAAACCGCTTCCGCGGAAAATAATTGCTTCTACTCTTTGCTTCTCATAATCATCTAAGAAATATGCCCCTTGTTGTTCTAGTGCAGATTTCACTTTGTTCTTAATCGCTTTATCCACCACAAGGGCTTGCTCAGAGGCACAAATGGTACCATAGTCAAACGTTTTACTATGGACAATTTGACTCACAGCTCTTGCTAAATTTGCACTTGAATGAATATATACTGGGACATTTCCAGAGCCAACGCCATATGCCGGCTTACCTGAACTGTAAGCTGTCTTCACCATGCCCGGACCGCCCGTAGCTAGAATTAAATCTGTATCCTTATGCTTCATTAATTCCTGTGCTGATGCAAGTGTCGGTTTTTTGATACAGGTAATTATCCCATCTGGTGCCCCAGCCTTTTTTGCCGCTTCCATTAGGATATTTGCTGCTTCATTTGTACATTTAGCTGCCGAAGGATGCGGGCTGAAAACAATCGCATTTCTTGACTTAATGGCAATTAATGCTTTAAAAATAACCGTTGACGTAGGGTTCGTAGATGGGATGATTCCCGCCACCACTCCAACTGGTTCGGCTGCCTCCAGCACTTTCTTTTCGTTATCACGTGAAATGATTCCAACTGTCTTTTTATCCTTAATAGATTCATAAACATCTTTAGCAGAGAAAAGATTTTTTGTCATTTTATCTTCCATTTTGCCAAATCCTGTTTCATCAACCGCCATTGCTGCAAGTCTGCCTGCTTCTCTCATAGCAGCCTGGGCCATGCAGTGTACGATTTGATCAACCCGTTCCTGTGTCATATTTGCCATTGCCTTTTGTGCCGCTTTAGCTAATTTCAGATTTTCTCTCGCCTCTTGAATCGATTCAAGATCGGTATCCAAGTACATCACTTATCGCCGCCTTTCCCTGTTTGGAACTTTACAATCACTTGAATTAACTCCTCTTTTTTCGTCTTTGCTATTTCATCTGGCGATAACGGAAAATGTTCTAAGGAGTGTGCAATTTCGCGAAGCTCCTGCAAATTCTTTTTATTTAAATCTCGATTATTTTTTTCTTGTGTACTTGACTCTTGTACTTCCTGACTAGATGGTTTCTCATTTTCTTCCGTTAACTGAGGAAAGAGCATTTGAATGACATTTTCATCCGGTCTAGGAATAACATGTGAGTGTCGATGTTGACCAACTATTTTGGCTGTGTCTGTTCCAACATCGACAGCGCTTTTTACTGAAGCCACATCGCCAATGATGTAAATCGTTACAATCCCCGAATCCGCCTTCTGATAGGTGGTAACCATCACATCGGCCGCTTTGGCAGCAGCATCGGCAGCAGCTACCATTGCCGGAAAACCAATTGTCTCGACCATCCCGAGTGCATAGGTATGTTTTTTCAATTAAAATCACCTCTCCATCTCTCGGTTGCTAATATTTAGAATTCTAAGTATTTTTTAATCTCCGTTGGCTAAACGCTGGTTAATTTTTGGAATTAATTTATCCAGTTCGCCAATACTGTCAATGACATAATGAGCTCCTGCGTCTTTAAATCTTTTCGTAACAGTCTCTAGCTTTTCTGCCAGTGTATCAGGGTCAAGCGCATTCACTTCGTGTTCCTTCAGTCCAAGTTCACTGCCGCCTTTTAGAATACCAACACTCCATGCCCCGGCATTTACACCCTCTTTAATATCACTGATTGTATCTCCTACTTTTATAATATGTTTCATTGGGTAAACCCCAAGATTCATGGCATTTTGATAGCACATCCATGGATACGGCCTTCCTGCAGGAACATCACTTGGAGTGATCATAAAATCAGGTGCATAACCCATTTTTTTCGCTTCAGGTGCCACTACAGCCATCATTTCTGCAGTATACCCTGTAGTCGAGCCAATTTTGATTCCCTGTTTTCTTAATCTTTCTACTAGTTCTACTGCCCCAGGAATCGGTGTACAATAGTTTCGAAGAATAGAAAACAACATTGGCTCAAAGTCGGCATACAAATCATCAACATCTTTTTTCTCCGGAAGTTGACCAAACTTTTCTTTCCAGACCTGCGCGATGCGATCCATTTGACACATGACGTTAATATGATCCCACTTTAAAAGACCCATTGGCGCCCGTGCTTCCTCGTCTAATACTTCAATACCTCTTTTTCTAAAGATTTCAATAAATACATCTAAAGGTGCAAAACAGCCATAGTCTACTGTGGTGCCTGCCCAGTCAAAAATAACAGCTTCAATCTGGGGAGTTTGATTTCCCAAAACACGAACCCTCCTTTATCAGCAACTAATCCAACAGCATAGAATTGTTAAATTTGCTATTTTATTAGTTCATCCATTCTTTTAGGAACATAGGGGTTTTCTTAATAAAATTACCTGTTCCACTATTCATTCAATTTGTGTTTAAGCATTTGCAGATATTTCTTCTTCGGATTCCATTTTGATTTCTTCAATTACCTCATGTACATGAATCCCGCGTTTCTTCAATTCTTCGAAAATCATTGTCGGTTCGAATGCTTCTTCAGGAATTAAAACACCTGTTTTTTTCACTAAGCCTTTAGCAATAATTTCCGTGGCAATCGCCATTGGAATGCCGACATTTCTTGTATAAGCCCTTAATTTCTCCCAGCCTTTGACGGATCCGTCACTTGCAGGATGGGTATGATAAAGGACATGACGTTTCTTTATGCCGTCCTTATTACCGACAACTTCTATATGAAGGGAGTAGCCATATAATTCTGTTTCTTGACCTTCTCTGGATTGGATTAAGTATTCTCCTATTACATCCATAACCCCTATTTCATTACCATTTATTTTTATTTTTGGATTTCGCATAATCCCGTAATCATAAAGTGCTCGAACAAGCTGCATATTTTTCTGCGGCCATGTCCCTCTTACTTCAATTAATTGCACACCTTTATGCTCAAGTGCTTTTGCTAGTGTGCGAGTTTCTGAATGTGGAATGATATATTGTACGGTTTCACCATATGGTTCTGGAAGCTGAATTTTTCTAGGTCGTGCAAATGGAGGAACCTGAACAAACTGACCCTTTTCATATACAATCCGGCCTGGAAGATCTGGGTCATATTCATAGGTAGTTGTTTCTGTGATGGATTTTGAAAACGCAATTGGCCGGAAGGAACCGTGGCTGACTCTTACTTCCTCTACTTCATCTAATTGGTTAGCAGCATGCATAACCATCATTTGAGTGACCCCTGGAGTCATTCCAAAACCAGGCACTGCGGTGCGGTTGTTCTTTTTGAATATTTCAGAATATTCATCTTCGGCTCCAAAGCCATTTAGATTTATTCCATGACATCGTGCTTCAGCAATACAGGCGGTTGAACGGCCGTTTAGTGTAATAGCGGTACCATCCATAACAATATCGTAGCCCTTCATCTTCTGAACAGTTTCATCATGATCAAATACATTTACTTTGACAAAGCTAACACGCGGATCATTAAGTTCTCTTACCAGCTCTAATCCAATTTCCTCATTAAAATCAGCGATCGTGATAGCATCAAATTCTGAATACTCTACTAAATCTAATACCGCCTCTCTGCAAATCCTGCCTGCACCACCCAAGCAAAAAACTTTCATACCTTTCCTCCTCTTAAAATTAAAAATTTTCACTCAATTAATGAGTTGACTTGAGTATATCACAAGTTATTTGGTTTGTCTTGGTTTTTCTTGGTTCTTTTTAAATTTATTTTACATTTTTGCTCATTAATATACTTAAAACCAAGAGATATAAAGAAAAACCGCCATGTAATAAAACAAGGCGGTTTAAACTATATTTGGGTCATCCAGAACTTCGCTGGAAAGGACGTTGTTTTTCACTTTGATCAATAGCTGATAAATGTCTATTTTCGATAAACTGACCGATTTTTGCCAAGATAAACGTAATAAACACAGAGGCCAATACAATTCCGTAGAAACCGGCGCCGATTCCGATGCCGACACCTCCTGCGAAAAAAACCATGGCTGCTGAGGTCAATCCTTTTACTTGTAATCCGTCTTTTAGAATAAGACCGGCCCCTAAAAAACCTAAGCCTGAAACAATTTGTGCTGTTAAGCGCATTGGGTCCATTCGGTTATTAATGTTCGAATTTCCAAAAACCTCTGCACTGTAGATTGAAACAATTGTAATTAAGGTACACGATACAGAAACATAAGTGAAAGTTTTAAGACCGGCCGGTTTATTTTTTGCACTTCGGTCCCAGCCGATTACCATACCGAGAAGTGCGCTAATGACAAGCCTGAGATATACTTCGACATTTTTCCATAGATGGTCTTCGTATAAGACTCCCAAGTGCTCCATTTTACATGCCTCCTTTTAGGCAGTGAAATACCTTAATTCCAGAGGAGCCTTCGCTTATTTTTAGTTATTGGGAAGCCGCCAGCCACTCGACTTCATTTTCTCTTAGCATATGTTCCCAATCTTCCGGATGCGGTTGGTCACAAATAATCATGCTGATGTCTTTTAAATCTGCCATTTTAAAATTCGTTCGTTTTCCGACTTTGGAATGGTCAATTAGTAAGATCGTCTTATTGGAATGTTCAATCAATTTTTTCGTTACCATTCCCTTTGAATAATCATATCCAGTAATTCCATCGTCCTTTGAAAGTCCATCTGCAGATATAAAGTATTTGTCAACATAAATATTGTCAAGCATTTCCATTGTAAAACCGCCTGTAACCCGATGATGGACGGTATTAATTTCCCCGCCCAATACGAAGATTTTCCCTGTGAAAACATTTTGCTGGCTTAATTCAATGAGGACGGAAAGAGCGTTAATTGAAGTGGTAAAAATCGTTAAGTTTCGTTTTTTTTGCAGGTTTTTTACCAATTGTAATGGAGTACTTCCATCATCTATCGCAATTACATCGTTATCATTAATTAAATTAGCGGCCATTTCTCCAATTTTTTTCTTCTCATCTGAATGGATTACTTCCCGTTCCGATGTAGAAGGTTCTTCATCAAAAAACGCAAGATTAATTGCCCCGCCGTAAACTTTTTTGAGTTTTTCCTCCTGATGCAGTTCATCTAAATATTTTCGAATAGTTTCAGTTGATACCTCAAGCATTTCTGACAGGTCTCTAACCTTCACCTTACCCTTTATTTCTAGTAATTCAAGTATTTTTCTTTTTCGTTCTTCTCCCGCTAATGACAAGACATTCACCCCATGATAAATATTTCCATTATAATTATACTACTTGAAAAGGAAAGAATCATCAAAAACAAGAATTCTTTCCTTTTTCCTTGGTTTTATCCGAGTCCTAACAGTATTAGCGGAAGAAAGACATTATTTACTTTGGCTTTCTTCAAAAACAGGGCTAAGCCAATATCTACTTTCTTCAATCGCCTTTAATAATAATTCGATATTATGCTGACGTACATCACCGATATTTCCAATACGGAACGTATCTAGATCTAATACTTTACCAGGATAAATTACAAAGCCTTTTTCTTTTAATTTATTATAGAAGACAACAAATTCAAAATTTTCAGTCTTCGGATAATAAAAGGACGTAATTATCGGTGATTGTAAATCTTCTGAAAGGATTGGTTCGAAGCCGAGCTGCTTCATTCCTTCAGATAATGTCTTCTGATTATTTTTATATCTAGCAGCTCGCTGACTTACTCCGCCTTCTTCTTCAAGTTCTTTTAGTGCCTGTGCAAAAGCTCTTACTACATGTGTAGGGGAGGTAAAACGCCACTTGCCATTCTGCTCTTCCATCGTTTTCCATTGGTCATAAAGATCAAGCGATATAGACCTTGCATTATCTTGGCATTTTTCAAACTCTTCCGTTTTAACAATGGCAAAACCAAATCCTGGTACACCTTCAATACACTTGTTTGCACTGCTAATAATATAATCGATTTGAAGATCATCAATATCGAGTTCAACACCTCCTAAGCTACTCATCGCATCAACAATATAGATTTTATTATATGTTTTTACGATTTTGCTTACCTTTTCAATAGGGTTTAACATACCGGTTGTTGTCTCACAGTGAACTATTGCAACATGAGTGATATCCGGATCGTTTTCTAATTGATTCGTTAACCTGTTTAAATCTAACCCTTCAACCTCTCCGCTTTCTAACACCACTGTGTTGATCCCTAATTTGTTTGAAATTTTTGCAATTCGGTGCCCATAAACCCCATTTGCTATAACTAATAATTTCCCATCCTCTGGCAGTACAGTCCCAATAACAGATTCAACGGTGAATGTGCCGCTTCCCTGCATCAGAACAGCCGAGTATTTTTCAACTGACTTTGTCGCAAGGTTTACCAGTTTTTGGCGGACCCCCTGTACAATATTATTATAATCATCATCCCATGTACACCAGTCCTTCATCATCGCCAGCCTTACAGTGTCAGTCGTAGTTAATGGTCCGGGTGTTAATAATAAATACGGATTATTCATCATTTCATTTTGAGTCATAGTTTACTTCTCCTTAGAATGGTTATTATTTTTACCTAAATGAACGGGTATTGCCTCAATAATCGTTATGATGCTGTATTGATTCGCTTTTTCATTCCTTCTTTTTCTTCTTCACTCATCCCCTTAATGAGGCTTACACAAATAAGCGACATTACACCTAATAGCATCAGATAAATAGCTGCTGGAACCCATGAGCCATGGAAGGCAGCAACTAATGAAGTTGCAATGAGGGGAGCAGTTCCACCGAATATTGCCGCTCCTAGCTGGTATCCAACCGAAATTCCAGTGTATCGAACTTCTGCTCGGAACATTTCGGAGAACATTGTGCCCAATACCGCAGTAATGACTGACCATAATGCATAACCGATCATAACGGCAATTGTCAGTAGAAGAATTGACTTTTTTGACAGTAAATAGAAATACGGCATTGAAAATAGAATGACACCAAGTGTACCGGAAACAAAAACTTTCTTACGTCCAACATGGTCAGATAGTCTTCCCATTAATGGAATCATCACCAATGAGATCAAAGTTCCAATAGTGATTGCATTAAGCACTGGACCTTCCGGCATTTTCAATGTATTGGTAGCGTAAGAAATTCCAAAAGTAGCGAAGATATAGAATGGAGCTGTTTCAATTGCCTTTGCTCCTGTAGTCAAAATAATTTCCTTCCAGTGATATTTAAACGTATCGACAATTGGTAATTTTGATACCGCTCCTTCTTCCTTTGCTTGTTGGAAATCAGGTGTTTCTTCCAATCCATTTCGTATCCACAACCCAAGGAAAACCAACACTAGACTTCCGATAAAGGGTACGCGCCAGCCCCATGCTAGAAATTGTGCATCGGGTAATAATCGTAATAGCGCCATGGTTGCAGTTGCGAGGATCATCCCCACTGCTGCGCCCATCATGGGAACACTTCCGGCAAAACCCCGTTTCTTCTTATCGGAGTATTCAACAGCGAGCAATACTGCTCCCCCCCATTCTCCGCCAACAGCAATTCCCTGGATTAATCTAAGCAGCACGAGGAGGATAGGAGCCCAAATACCTATCGTTTCATATACCGGTAAAAAACCAATTAACGCTGTGCTTATTCCCATTATCGCTAGTGTATACACCAACGATTTCTTCCTGCCAATCTTATCACCGATATGGCTGAAGATCACCCCGCCGAGCGGACGGAAGAAATAAGGAATTCCAAAAGATGCCAAAGAAATCAAAAGACCAACAGTTGGATCGAAATTCGGGAAGAAAAGTTTGTTGAACACAAGAGCTGCAACAGTTCCATATAAAAGGTAGTCATAATACTCAATTGAACTTCCTATTAAACTTGCAACTAACGCCTTTTTCCTCACCTTTTTTGTTTGGACATTTGCTGACATAAAAGACCTCCCCAATTACTAAGATTAAAGTTCGATGTCTGTAAACGCTTACCTGTAAACCCTGTATTAAGAATACCATTATTTCTGACAATTGTGAATAGTTTTTTCGATATTTTTTTGTTTTTTCTTTGTTCTCGTATCATCATTTGGTTGTTTTTAGTTTGTTTTATTATTTATGCCCCTATTTTTTAGCTAAATTTGATCATTCCTACACCTAAAACAATCATCAAAATAGCGATCCATTTTACATAATTAACCTCTTCTTTCAGCCAAATAACCCCAATCAAAGCAGCAAAAACAATGCTTATTTCTCTTACTGCAGCAACATAAGTAATGGGTGTTGTTTCCATCGCATAAACCGCAAGCGCATTAGAAATAAATACAAACAACCCGCCAATAAGAAGTTGAATCGGATACTTTTTGATTAACGATAAATAGGAAACCTCAACCCTTAGGATACGATCAATTAACCATTTACCAATAAACATTCCTAAATAGACTAAATACTTAAATAACAGCCCGGACATTAATGCAGCTCCCATACCATCTAAAACACTGCTTAGGGCCGAAAACGTACCCGTGAGAAACACCCATTTAAGATTGTGAAAATTACCTTTGAACTTACTCGCGATCCCGGAGACTGAAAAAGTTTGTTGGTTTATATATAAAATGCCGATAATTATAACCAATATTCCTATAAAACCAAGTACTGATATGGTTACACCAAGAAATATAAAACTAAGCATTGTAGCTACTATCGGTGCCGTTCCCCGTAAAATTGGATAGGCATTACTCAGATTTCCGGTAAGTTATGCCCTGCCGAGCGCATAGAAATACAAGGTTTCAGATATAGTACTTAGAATCGCCCATTTATACGCTTTTAAATGGAAAGCTTCCGTTTGCAATAAATAAACAGCCAGCGGCAAATAAAGAATCACCGAGGCTCCTAAGATTAAGGTAAAGAATGCTTCCCGTTCTTCAATTTTTTTCCCTATCGCATTCCAAATCGCATGACAAACCGCAGCAAACATAATAATGAGCAATATTGCATTGGACATGAAATAATTCCCTTTCTTTTCTTTCGACATCTATCGGTGAAAATTAGGAAGTTTCATCCACCCTAAGGCCTAATAAAACCATCGACAACTATATTTATGTCGATGGTTCATAGGTTCATCTGATTTATTTATCTTTGCTGCCAAGCCTGCGTTTTGTTCCTGATTTTCTTTGTCACAAACTCATACATGATTCGCACAAAAATATTAGTAAGAACGATAATAATTGACATAGCTGCGGCAGGTGCAGTATCCCCGGCATCCGTCATATTAACAATAGAAATGGACGCAAGCTTTGTATCGGCCGTATACAGAAAAATAACAGCTGATATTGTTGTCATAGAGTTGACAAATAGATAGATGCCGATTTCTAAAATTGCAGGTAATGACATTGGAACCGTTACGCTTGAGAAGGTTTTGTAGAACGGAATATTCATCGACTCCGAAACTGGCTCGAATTCCCTATCCAGCTTTTTCAATGCTGTTGTTGCGGTAATAAAGTTTACTGAGTAAAAATGGATGATATTAGATATAACAATCAAGGCAAACGTCCCGTATAGAAAATGAAACGGATTAACGACAACCGCTCCAATAAATGGAATTTCAAACTCGGGTTTATTGAAGAAAAAAATATAGGCTAAACCAATAACTAGTCCTGGCAAAGCCAGCGGTAAAATCGATAAAAAGTAGCTTAACTGCCGCGTTATTTTCATAAAACGGGATTTCTCGATTAAGTAGGCACCAATAAAGATAATGAAGGTCCCTGAAACTGCCGTCATTAATGACACAAAAATACTGTTGAAATAAGGCTCCAATCCATTCCCTGCAACATTTTTAAATGTCATATGGTCCAATGTCAATGAGAAATTGTACGGCCAAACCTTAACGAACGCTGCTGCGATTACAGCACCAATAAGGGACAATACCCCTGCCGAAATTAAAAGACAGTAGATAAAATAAATTTTATCGCGCAATGAGCCTTTCTTGATTTTATAAGCTATCGATTTTGAAGAAAATGATGAACTTTGTTTCCTTTGAATCACCCGATCGACAATAAACGCAATCAGCGCCGGGATTACCAGGATAATACCAACTGTTGAACCCATACTTAAGTTTTGTTGACCGACCACCTGCTTATATAAATCAGTCGCTAAAACATTGTATTGGCCGCCTACTACCTTTGGTGCCCCAAAATCTGTAAAACTTAAAATGAAAGCAACAAAAAAGGCACTAACCAAACCATACTTTAAGCTTGGGATCGTCACGGTAAAAAACTTCTTCAGTTTACTCGCCCCAAGCGTATCTGCGGCTTCATAAATTCTGTAATCCGTAACGGCGATTGCAACCATCAGAATTAGGAACGCTTGCGGGAATGTATAAATTACTTCTGAAATGACTATTCCTACCGGACCATAAAGGTTAATATCAATGGCGAGATTAAGTCCCGTTAGTTTTTCAATTTGTCCAAAAAAACCGGTGGTGATAACACCTTTATTACCGAATAAATAAATCAGTGCAATCCCATGCATCATGGTTGGGGCAAATAAAGGGATGAATGCGATATACTTAAAAAAGGGTTTCCAGCGGATGTTGGTTCTCGTTAAGGCATACGCATAAAAAAATGCTAATACAACAGAAATGATCCCCGTTAATGTTGAGATGGACAGCGTATTATACATGGACTGCACTAGGGACGGTGTTTCAAAGTATTTAATAAAGTTAGCTACCCCAACAAACTCCCCATTCTTTTGAAGTGCGACTAGCAATAGTTGATATAACGGAAGAACAACTCCAATGATCAGCCCTATCAGTACCAATACAACTAATCCTTTGTGAACCCATTCTACTTTTCCGGTTTTTTGCCGTATTTTTTTCTTATATATAGCACTGTTTCCTGTCGCTATTTCCGTTTTTTTTATTACTTGTTCAGAATTTAACAACGGTCACCACCCCATCCTTCCTATTCCATTCCAATAATTAAGCAATTACTAGTTTAATAAGTAACTAGATGGCTTTGAGGCAGTTCCGCATAAATAGTGCTGTATTTTTGAATTGACAATTTATTTATCATGGAGGTTGGAACATCTACAGCCAATAAACCATTCGTCACACTATACTCATCTTGTTCATTAATTTGCAAAAACAAACGGTAGAAGGCACCGCGGAACTCCAAATCCTTCACAATTGTCGCAATACTTGAAGGTGTCTTTTGTTCTGCGATTTGAATATGCTCAGGTCTAATTGCCATCGAAGTTCCCTCTTGAGTCAGCATATTAACAGTACCAATAAAATCAGCGACAAAAGGTGTTTCCGGATATTCGTAAATTTCTTGCGGCGTACCAATTTGTTCAATTTGGGCATTATTCATTACGACAATCTTATCAGCCATCGTTAAAGCTTCTTCTTGATCATGAGTCACCATAATCGTGGTAACACCCAATTTTTCTTGTAAATTCCTAATCTCTGTTCTTAGTTTTAGCCTAACTTTGGCATCAAGTGCGGATAATGGTTCATCAAGCAGCAAAAAGCTTGGAGATAATGCGATCGCTCTAGCAAGTGCAATTCGCTGCTGTTGTCCCCCGGATAACTGTGACGGGTAACGGTCTTTAATATGCTCCAAATTGACAAGTAATAGGGCTTCCCTTACACGTTCGTCAATTTCTTTTTTTGGAAGCTTTTTATTTTTCAATCCATAGGCGATGTTTTGATAGGCATTTAAATTCGGAAATAAAGCATACGATTGAAATACAATACCGAAGTTCCTTTTGGACGGAGGCTGTGCGCTAATATCTTTACCTTCCAACAATACTTTGGAACCAATATTCGGATCCTCAAGACCCGCGATAATTCTAAGCAATGTGGTTTTACCACAACCGCTAGGACCTAATAAACAAACAAATTCCTTCTTTCTGACGGAAAAATTAATATGGTCCAAAGCTACAAATTTGCCAAATGTTTTGGTTACATTCTGAATTTCTAAAAATTCCATCCAAAGTCCCCCTTCCCCTTACCAAATTGGAAGAAAAGCTTGCAGGGTTAGTTTATCAGCCTGAAAAATCTATTCGCCCCGCAAGATTTTCTTTTAAATTATCGGCTATAACTATTCCTTAGGTTCGCTCTTAGAATCATATCGTTTCGTCCAATTCTCCAAGATGGAATCTCTATTCTGGGCTGCCCATTGGAAGTCATTCTGAATCAATTGTTTTTCCATTAAATCCTTTGGATAACCATCCGGAAGTTGATTCCCAAGATCTGCAGACACAACAGCAAAATTCTTATTCACGAGCTGAAGGAATCCTTCACTGACGGACCAGTCTAGGAATGTTTTGGCAGCATCTTTAATTTTATCCTTTTTAATTAAGGCATTAGCTTCCATTTCCCAGCCGGAACCTTCTTCAGGGAATACGACTTCGACTGGGGCACCGGACCCTTTTTCTTTAAAGCTTGGATAGTCAAACGAGATACCAATTGGGAATTCTCCCTGCCCTGCCAGTTTAGCCGGTTTTGATCCGGAATGTGTATAAATGCCAATATTCTCATGAAGTTTATCCATATAATCCCAAGCTTGATCTTTACCCAATAGCTGTAAAAAGGCTGATACTGTTAAAAAGCCCGTGCCGCTCGATGCTGGATTCGGCATTGAAATCAACCCCTTATATTTCGGATCTAATAAATCTTTGTAAGACTTTGGAATTGGTAATCCTTTTTTCTCTAATTCAACCGTATTAACGGCAAAAGTTGCCATATATGCGTCAATCCCTACCCAGTGGATAGGGTCAGCTTTGTCTTTTAATTGCGGCAAAATCTTATCAATTCCTTTAGGATTGTATGGCTGAAACATTCCCTGCTCATCTAGTGGAATAAGGCTGGTAATTCCTTGTCCCCAGACAACATCCGCTATAGGATTATCTTTTTCAGCTAACAATTTGGCGGCGATAATACCCGTGGAATCACGAACAAGTTTAACTTCAATATTCGGATGCTCTTTTTTAAATAATTCCATATAGGCAGGCAATTGATTATCTTCAATGGCGGTATAGACTGTTATTTCTTCTTTCTTTTTACTGGAGGAGCTTTTACTGCTGCAGGCTGTAACAATGGAGAATAAAAGAATTGTCATTATTAAAATGGCTGCTTTTTTCAAATTAAACATCTCCTTTAAATTTTTTCAGCTTTTCTTTCTGCAAAAAAGTCATGCTGCTGTCATTTTTTTGCCTGCAGGAACTGTTTTTATTAGTGCCAGTTCCAGAATCACCCACCTGTATTTCCATATAACCCCAAAACAAAACTATCGTTGGCAGCGCTTACAGGAATGATATATCAGTCATTTTTAGCTCTACTAAACGACATATTTTTAGGGCATTATCCCTCCTTTTTATCCTGAATATAAAAAATATTAGGAATATTTTAATTAAATATAAAACGCAAACCAATTAATTGCAATACTTTTTTATTTGTTTTACCTTTTTTATCTTTGTTTTAATTAAATCTTTCTATTACCTTAAAGATTGTTCAAGAATATCCATAGCTCGTTCCAATTCTTGATCCGTAATCACCAAAGGAGGGGAAAGCGTGAGGACATTTCCCTGAGAGATTTTAAAGCTTAACCCGTTATCCATACATTTGTACATAACTTTTTCCGCTTCATTTATTGCTTTTTCCTTCGTTTGCCGATCATTTACCAATTCAACACCATATAACAGTCCAATCCCCCTGACATCACCAATCATTTCAAATTGCTTTTGCATATTTTTAAGTCGTACTTTCATATAATCACCCATTTTATTGGCATGCTTAAGTAACTGGTGTTCTTCAATGTACTGAAGAACCGCCAGTGCAGCGGCACAGCCTAAGGTGCTTTTTTCATGTGTATAATGTCCTAGTGCGATGTCTTTGGCCACATCTAAATCATCACGGACAAGCATTGCAGCCATAGGCAATATCCCGCCTCCTAACCCTTTACCCAGTAAAACAATATCAGGAACAATTCCATAATGCTCAAAGGCAAACATTTTCCCGGTTCTTCCAAGCGCAGTCGGTATTTCATCGTAAATCAATAACATATTATATCGATCGCAAATTTGCCGCAGCCTCTGGTGATATTCCTTAGGCGGTACCTGCACATCGGTACATCGGATTGGTTCGAGAATCAGTGCTCCAACCTCCCCTTCACGTTCCAACACATATTCCAAATAATCAAGACATTTAAATGGACATTTGCTGCATTCTCCTAACAAACAACGGTATGAATTATAAGGCATTACATGGAGACTTCCTGGTAAAAGCGGTCCCATACCGCTTCGGAAAACTGCTTCACCGCCTACAGAAATTGCATCTAACGTGGCTCCATGGAATGAATCCCACATTGAAATGGTTTTAAATTTGCCTGTTGCTTTTCGAACAAGCTTCAAAGCCATGCTGACGGCAGAAGTCCCCCCTGGAGCAAACAGAACCTTATTCAAATTCCCCGGAGCAAGTTCGGCAAGCTTTTTCGCAAGCTGGATCGCTGGTTTATTCGTATACCGCCGAGGAGAAAATGGTAAAGTATCCAGTTGTTCTTTAACAGCTTTGACAACATACTCATTTCCATAGCCGACTTGGTGAACACTATTTCCATGAAAGTCCATATATTTTCTCCCATCAATATCCTCAAGGTAAATGCCATAACTTTTTTCAATGACATTTAAGCAAGGAGTTGATAAAGATTGTTGTAAGTAATAACGGGAGTCCTCCTCTAACAGTTGAAATGCCTCTTCACTCAGGTGATTTTTCTGCCAAATATCTCGATTCTGCGATAAATTGACATCCCCTTCCGTACGTAACGACTCGGAATTTAGTTTCATTTATTCCTCCCCTTTCGAAATAGTGATAAAGCATAATGCAAATAATGCCAAACTAAAACCAAGGAAATACAACTTTATGTTATAATATGTATGTAGTTTTGTAAATAAAAATTGTTAATTTTCAAAAAACTCATAGTAAATACAAACCATTCCCAACCTTTTTGAACATATAATTTATTTAGAATCTAATATTGTTCATACAAAAAGGAGCCTTAAATATTAGGCTCCTTTACCTTTTATTCTTATTTCAAACTGTCTGATTCACTCAGAAATTCTTGGCTTTTATTGGTTTTCAAACCTTTCAATTACTTTTTGCCCTTTATCGTTTTCTATATAAACAAAGGTCACCAGGTCACCATCTTTAATTGATTGTATCTCTACCCTAGCTTGATCCGATAACTGATAGGCAATAGCCTCGCCATTCTTATTGACTTCTATTGAATGGGGGTCCATTAATCCAACCAGCTTGCCGTCCCCTAATTTATAAATCGAATTTTCTACATTAAAATCCTTTACTGCTTTTGCTTCTTCTTCCTTAGCCAGCAAGAATGCCTCAACCTTATAATTACCGTTCACAAGACCGGGAATTTTAAACATTCTTTCAATTTCTTGATTATTTTCAAATGTGATTTCTTTTAGTGCCTGTGTTGATAATACTTCTTCAGAATATCTCTTTAAGATATTCCCATTGTGATCATATAAAATAAAATCTACCTCAAGACCACTTGTAAAAGAAAGCCGTTTTGCTTCACCAGATAAATTTTTCACTTTATATAGAACAACGACATCATTCTTCTCTTCTCTTGTTTCGATCGTAGAATGGAACTTAGCGGCAATTTCATCCTTAGCTGGTGTCTCCGTTTTGACAGGATCTTGACCGGAACTGCCGCTTTTATGATCATTAACATTACTGCTGGAGCCACAGCCTGCCAAGAGCCCAATAACAATTGCTGAGCAAACAAAACTATTGAATTTTTTCTTTATCATCCTCTTGATCCCCTTTAAATAAATTAAACCGGTTCATTTAATTAGTCGTAGTTCTAAGAGGATTTGTTACATTACTGACAACCCAACCGCCAAATTACTTAAAAGAATCCAGGATTGGAAACAGTTCAGATAATTGTTTAATTTCATAGGTTGGAACGACTTCATTTCGCTCTTTTTCGTGACGGTTAATCCAAACCGACTTAATTCCGGCCCGATTTGCACCAAGAACATCTGTCATTAAATTATCCCCAACCATAATTGCCTCATCTTTATCAATAGACAAAAGTGACAATGCGTGTTCGAAAATGGCTGGGTCTGGCTTGCCTTTTCCAAAAGCCCCAGAAATGACGATATGGTCAAAATACGGACTTATCTCTGGTGTAATTGTAAGTTTCGTATTTTGTAAGTCTGGTGACCCATTAGTTAATAGAAGCATCTGATACTGACCCTTTAATGCATCGAGGGTTTTAAATGTATCGTCATAGACAAATGGAGTTTTCCGTCGTTCTGCAGGGAAACGTTCACCCAATTCCTGTCCAAATTCGGGATCATTTACACCCAAAGCTTTAAGCCCTGCTGTCCATGCATCCCTACGATATCCCGGAACGGTATCTTTCATCTTTTTAAATTCTCCCAAATGTTCGTCGGGAAAATTGCCCCATAATCCTTCAAATGGATTTATACCAATCATTTGAGTAAAAGAGTAAAAATCATAGCCTGAATACAGCTTTCTAGCAGCTTCGCGGACCGCTTCTTCTAAAGCTTTAGAGTCCACCTCATAACGCTCTTCAGCCACTTTGCATGTTGCACAAAATGCTTCCTTGACACTTTTTTGGTCCCATAGAAGTGTGTCGTCTAAGTCAAAGAAAATCGCCTTTATCATTTGAAACTTCGCTCCTAACATCCCTAGTGAGTATTTCGAATTTTTTGTTTATAGGACAACTATACAGATATTTAATATTGGCTGCAACAAAAAAAGCAGAACCACAAGATTCTGCTTTTACTCCATTAAAGAGTTGTAATAATCGGTCCATTATTTGTCAAAATGATCGTGTGTTCATACTGTGCAACAAAGCTTTGTTCCGTAATATAGGTCCATCCGTCCCCTTTTTCGAATACCTCTTCTTCATCAGTGGAGATAAATGGTTCAAAGGCAATAACCATGCCTTCCTTTAGTATTTCACTATCAGAAGGTTCGTAATAATTATAAACATATTCAGGAGCTTCATGGATCGTCCGGCCAATGCCATGTCCTGTTAAGTTAGCAATGACAGTGAAGCCGTGCTGTCTTGCCGTTTGATAGACAACTTTGCCAAGAGCTGTTTTTCTTGCACCAGGCTTTGCCTTTTTCAATCCAGCTTCAAAGGCTAATTTCGCTACCTTACATAAATTCTTCAATACTTCATCCCCGTCACCAACAACGATCGAAATACCTGTATCGGCAAAATAGCCATTCTTAGAACCGGAAACATCGATATTCACCAGGTCTCCTTCTTGAATCACGCGATCCCCAGGAATGCCATGTGCTACTTCCTCGTTTACACTTATACAGGTATAGCCGGGAAAATCGTATTCCCCTTTCGGTGCAGAAATCGCACCTTCTCTTTCAAACATCGCTCCTGCTATTTCATCCAATTCCTTCGTTGTAATGCCCGGTACCGCTTTCTTTACTAATTCATCACGAATGGCAGCACAGATTCTGCCAATTTCCTTTAATCCGTTAAGGTCTTCTTCAGTTTTTACAATCATACTTTTCCCTACTTCTTCATAGTTTTTGTAATTCATCCATATAACATTGTAGCTTTTCTTTGTTAAAAAAAACAAGTATATGTCCGATAGGTTTGATTTAGCAATCTATTATTGACTTTTATCAAGATATCAATGACTTATGAATTTTACTAATAAGTCATATCCGCATTTCAAATAGTCATAATCTTCGAATAATATTGACGACTATTATCCTATCCCATATAATCTGTTTTATATCAGAATGTCTTTCCTTACTACCTAGAAAAGAGTAGCAAAAAATTTTCTACATAAAATAGCCAAAATGAACTAACCCATTTGGCTTAATGTTGAAGGAGAGTGAGGTATATTAATGAATGCAAACATGAACAAAAAGGTTGACCAGGAAGCTGTTCCACTGTATGACACCGTAACATCTTTAGAACCTAAAAGAGAAATGGAGATACCGGCAGTCATACGTAAGAAGAGAAAATGGAAAATCTCACAGGAAACTGGTATCATGTGGAGCTCGGTTGTCATCATTTTTTTACTATGGTATCTCATCACCAAGCTAAATATCTTCTCCGAAGTGTTTATCCCATCTCCAGCAAAAACTTGGGCCGCCTTTACCGATTTACTTGTAAATGGTTATAAAGGTAATAGTTTATTATTTCATCTGCTAGATAGTCTATATCGATTATCGATTGCCTTCTTCTTTGCCTTAATCACAGCCGTTCCTTTAGGATTAATTAGTGGTTATTCAACAAAAGTACGAGCTGCATTAGACCCCATCTTGGAATTCTACCGTCCGTTACCACCATTGTCATACTACACACTATTAATTTTATGGTTTGGAATCGGTGACCTTTCAAAGGTTGCCTTACTATACCTTGCTGCGTTTGCTCCAATGTATATTGCCGCCGTTTCCGGTGTGAAAGGTGTCTTAGAGGATCGGATTCATTCCGCTACCTCATTAGGTGCAAATCAGTGGCAAACGTTCCGATATGTTATTTTTCCATCCTGTTTACCGGAAATCTTCACCGGCATGAGGACAGCGATTGGATTTGCCTATACCACTTTAGTCGCCTCCGAAATGGTTGCAGCAGTCTCAGGGATCGGGTGGTTAGTGCTCGATGCCAGTAAATACTTACGAAGCGACATCATGTATGTCGGAATAATATTAATGGGCATCACAGGGATTCTACTGGATCGAATTCTTCGTAAAATTGAAGTCAAAGTTATCCCATGGAAGGGCAAAGATTAAAAAATTGGGGGTTAAGGGATGAAAAACAGCAAAATAAAATGGCTTATAAGTTTAATGGTAGTTTTTGCACTATTAATGATTACCGCCTGCGGCAACAAAACAACATCTAAACCTGCTGACGGCAAAGTGGAATTTAGGATTGGCTATCAAGTCATTCCAAATGCGGAGCTGCTAGCAAAAGCCACCAAAATGTTTGAAGAAAAATTCAAGGGTGTGACTGTTAAGCTTCATCAGTTTGAGGCGGCCGTTGATGTAAACACAGCGATGGCGGCAGGTGAAATTGATGCCGGACTGATTGGCTCTAGTTCTGTCGCCTCCGGGGTGGCACAAAATTTGCCATACCAAGTCATTTGGCTGCACGATGTCATTGGTGATAATGAGGCATAAGTCGTCAAAAAAGACAGCGGTATAAAATCACTTGAAGATGTAGTTGGTAAAAAAATTGCCGTTTCTTTCGGATCAACGACGCATTACAGTTTGTTATCTGCTCTCAAATTAAAAGGAATTGACCAAAACAAGGTAACTATTCTAGACATGAAGCCTGCCGACATGCTAGCAGCGTGGAAACAAGGTCAAATCGATGGAGGGTATGTCTGGTATCCGACACTAGGTGAAATGGTAAAGGACGGCAATATCGTTATTACAAGCCGCGACCTAGCTCAAGACGGCATTCTTACCGCTGATGTTGGGATTGCAACAAAGGACTTTATTAAGAAACATCCTGATGTCTTAAAACAATATATTAAAATACTGGACGAAGCTGTAGGATCTTACCGCTCATCAAAAGACACGGCAGCTGACGCAATGAAAAATGAATTAAACGTTTCAAAAGAAGACGCAGCATTTTTCATGGATCAATTAATTTGGTTAGATGCTAAAGAACAGGCCTCAGATCAATATCTTGGTACACCTGATAAAAAAGGGGCATTTGCCAAAGCTTTAAAAGATACAGCGGAATTCTTAAAAACACAAAAGGCGATTCAAACTGTACCAGATTTAAAAGCATATGAAGATGCTATTGCGCCGCAATTTCTTCAACAGGATTAGGAGGTGAGCCCCATTATTACTAGTCATGCTTTAAGAGAAACCAAGTCTGAATCCACAGTGATACAAATAAACAACGTCGGCTTAACCTATCAAACAGATAAGCAGGTCGTGACAGCGCTGCAAAATATTAATCTACAAATAAAAGAAGGAAGCTTCGTTTGCGTATTAGGACCTTCCGGCTGCGGAAAAACAACGTTATTACGAATATTAGCCGGCTTTCATCAAGCAACATCCGGTGAGGTACTGCTTGACAACAAGCCGATTTCACCGAAACCTGACCGGCACCGGGGTGTTGTGTTCCAACAGCAAATGCTGTACCCCTGGTTGAACATAGAAGATAATGTTGGCTTTGGATTAAAAATGCGAAAGGTGCCACCGAAAGAACGACAAGAAATTGTAGACCATTATTTAGAAATGGTCGGTCTCTCGCAATTTAAGAAGGCAAAATCCTATGAGCTTTCCGGCGGGATGAAGCAAAGAGCATCCATTGCCCGCGTCTTAGCTAATGATCCGCGCATTGTCTTAATGGATGAGCCGTTCGGAGCTCTTGATGCAATGACAAAGGAACAGATGCAGGATAATATTCGCAAGATATGGAAGGAAACGCATAAAACTATTTTCTTCATTACCCATGACGTGGAGGAGGCCCTCTTATTAGGTACACATATTATCGTTTTGTCATCACGCCCTGGCCGAATCGTCAAGGAAATATACAGCGACCTCCCCTATAAAATCGAAGAAGGCAAAGGCCGCATGTATCGCTCAGATCCGGATTTCGTTAAAAGGCGTGAAGAAATAATTAGTATCATTTCTTCATAATTTAAAATAAAAAAAACCGCTTGATTCCCAAGGATCAAGCGGTTTTTTATTCAATTATTAACGGCAAGCCCTTTCTCTATAACGGCTGCTGATTTTCTAGTTAGTAATTTTTTCAGGATGAAGGAATAAATAAATGTAAATGCCCCCCCTTTTATGATAGAAGTCCAGCCAAATATCGTGAATCCAAATAACAAAACCAGGTAATTAAGCATCCTGATGGCAATAGCAATATCTATTTTTTTATTTCTTTGATGCAAAATGATAGCTATGACATCCACCCCTACCGTTGTGGAATTGGCGGAAATACATAGGTAATATCCTATAGCAATGAACACAGTTGCCAATATGATCGAGGGAATGATCGTTAAATGAATGCTAATAGGCAAGGAGTAAGATAAATTAAAGAAGATTAAGTAGCAGATACTGCTTAAGATTGACTTAAAAAAATATCCCTTGCCAAGAAAGATTAAACATAACAGTAATAGCAGGATCGTAATCAAATTTGCAAGATTCGTAACCCCCGCCCCAGAAAGAGCATTACATATCATCGCCAAGCTAGTGACCCCGCCATTAATGATTTCATGTGGAACAACTAAATAAGCATAAGAACAGCCTATAAAAATATTACCCAAAATTATTTTTATTACATCCTTCATTTTTCTTAATTCCCTTCTCTGAATAAAAAAATAAAAAGCTTTTATTATGGGGATAAATAAAAGCCTTTTACTTTCTTATATAGAATTTTTATGCACCTTGCTGCATTTCATTCGGTTCATCATTATATCTTGGAGCAATCTTAATTTGATAATAAACTAACAGGATTACGAGCCAGCCAATTCCTGAAAAGACAGAAACCCTGGTTAATGGGGAATAAACGATTGCAGCAAATGCCCCTACTAACATGATGATCCCAAGGATAGGGAGAACCGGCCATAATGGCATTGGGTATTGTAATTTTACTCCGCTCTTTTCCATTTTACTCCTAAACAATATCTCTAATATTAAAATGACGATCCATGTAAATAATGAGGCAAAAGCTGAGGCACTGGTTATCCAAATATAAACATAGTCCGGAGATAGGTATGTGATAATCGTACCAATGGACATTGCACCTGCTGTAGCATAAGTAGCCATGTATGGAATCTTATTTCGGTTTATTTTCGTTAGTCGAGCCGGCATATTTTTATCCTCTGCCATACTATAAAGGATTCGGCTTGCTCCGTACACACCAGTATTACAAGAAGAGAGTGCCGAGAAGATAATTAATAGATTCATAATTGTAGCAACTAATGGGATTCCTGCCTTCATGAAAATTAAAATATAAGGGCTTTCCCCTGCCTTCAATAATTCACTCCATGGATAGGCGGCAAGCATAATTAAAATAGAACCAATGTAAAAAAATGAAATTCGGAATGTTACGGTCCTAAACGCTTTTGGTAAAGATTTTGCAGGATTTTGGGATTCTCCTGCTTCAACCGCAAGTGTTTCAATGCCGCTATACCCCTGAATGACTAAGGAAATAACAGAAATCACACCTACCCAGCCAAATGGCAAAAATCCTCCATGAGCCCAAAGGTTAGTTAAGCCTACTACTTTCCCATCATTGAAAACCCCGGTTAAGATCATGAGTGCCCCAAATATCATAAACCCAATAATCGTCATAACTTTTAAAATAGCAAAGACGAATTCGATTTCTCCAAAAACTCTTACTACCAGCAAATTACATAAGGTAAACAATCCCAAAGCAACTAACCCAGGGATCCACGCCGGAAAATTAGGATACCAAAATTGTATTAACTTCCCGATGGCAGCTAACTCTGACATGACCGTCGCTACCCAGAAAAACCACCACATGCCCCCGGTAATAAAGCCCATCCGCGGCCCTAACAAATCATGAGCATAGCTGCTGAAAGAACCGGCAATTGGTTTTTCAACAGTCATTTCCCCCAACGATCTCATCACAATGGCTACGATAACACCTGCTATAATATAGGCAATAATAATTCCCGGCCCGGCAAGTCTGACCGCCTCGGAAGCACCATAGAATAACCCTACCCCTATTACTCCTCCTAATGCTAAGAACTGAATATGCCGATCTTTTAAACTACGATCCAACTTTGAATGGTTATTCTGATCTGCGTTCATTTACTCGTCCTCCTGCCTTTATGTGGATAAACTTTTTATTTCTTAATTTCACCAAAGGTCCTTGAGGAAACATTTATTTTTAAATCGCCAACTGGATACGCTTTCAATCTTGCTGGTTTAACATTCATTGAAAGATTTAAAAATAGGGCCTTCCCGATCAAAAAGCCCCTGCACCTCAGAGCATCACACATTTGAACCGTTGTTTTTCTATTCCTACATCCACTAGCATTCCTTCACCCCCTTAGAAGGTTAAAATCATGATGTCAGGTCATCCTTACCAGTTTAATTCCTTAATAACATTAAAACACATAGATTCTAACTGTTCAATATTTTCTAACTATGTAGAATATTTAATATTCTTATATATTCTATTAATAAAATAAAACCCACTAACCATAGGGATTAGGGATTTTATTTCAAAATAACAGAAAGGAAACATTATTGTAATTTATATTTCTATATTAATGGGGGTTTCCCTAGAAGACTTTGAAGTTGATCTTCCAGTTGAAAGAGTTTTCCCTGTGATGTAAAAATCAAGTGTTTCTTTAGGAATTTGTTGATACTCTTTTCTTTTCAGAAGATAAAAGAATAGGCCAAGCACACTCCAAACAACTAACGCAATGAGCGAAGGTGTTCCTAAGGAGGATGGTGAACTAGGGATAAGCAGTAAGCCTAAAAAGCTAATACTTGAAATAATCCCGATTAGGCAAATGAATTTCTTTAATGGAGAAACTAACCCATTTGAATTTTCTTCACCGATATCTAAACTTTTTCCGTTTTCGTTCCATTTAAATAACTTATAGGCTGTACAACATGTATAAAGATAAGCAATCGTAACACCAGTTGCAGACATATCTACCACCCACAGCAATGCTGGTCTGCCAAACCATGGAGCAAATAAACAGAAGACTGCCGTAAAGATAATTCCAACATAAGGAGTTTTGTATTTTGGATGCAATTTTCCAAATGCTGCAGGCAAGATCTTGGCTCTCCCCATTGCAAACATGAGACGGCTGGAGGATACGTAAAAACCATTCAAGCCTGTAAAAACTCCCATAAGCAAGGAAATACAGAGCATAATCATTCCAGCTATGCCTAAAGTATTAGAGACAACATCTGCTGTTCCCCAAATAGGTTTACCTTCAACTAATTGCTGCCAAGGATTTGCAACTGCTGTTGCAATAACCATAAAAGAATAAAGAATCGCAGCAAAAATTAGGGAATAAATGATTAGGGAAAATGCTTTCTTAGGTGGAAAGTTAAATTCTTCTGCTGCTTGAGGAACATTATCAAATCCAACATATGCCCATGGAGCAATTGCCAGGATTGCGAGAATGCCAGTAATCGCTGGTATACCAGGTTTCATTAATGGCTTTAGATTATCCAGGCTAGTATTAGGATTGAGCAGCATACTAATCGTTAATAATAAAACTCCCGCGACGAGAATAACACAAAAGATGAACTGAATTTGACCTGAGAGGGAACTACCTTTGACATTAAAATAAGCAAACAAGATGATTGCAATACTAGCAATTAAGACTTCTCCAAGATAGACTTGCCATCCGTTCGTTTCATACAAAAAGACAACATTCGTAATGGAAGGTATTACAAATTTTCCTAGTAATGCAAGCGCAGAGGCGTTTAAAGCAACAATACTAATATATCCTAATGTTAAGAACCAGCCGCAAATATAGGCATGCGTTCTCCCAAACCCGACATAAGCGTAGGCAAATTCCCCGCCGGAAACCGGAAGCTTTTCAATTAAAATGCCATAACTTACAGCGATTAACATCATAATAAGACCGCCAAGGATTAAACCGATAATAACTCCGAGGGGTCCGGCTTTTGCCATCCAATCCGTAGGGAGGATGAAACATCCCCAGCCAATAGCTGATCCTAAAGCGATTGCCCATATCCAACTTGGTTTAAAACTTTTTTCCAGTTCAACCCTTCTTTCCATATAAAATGTACCTCCATATTTCATTTATTTTTTCTCTATTGTGAATTGATTTTTTTATTTATAACATTTCCAACTTTTAAAGGTGTAAATATTCCCAGTATTTCTCATAGGACTTTTGGATTATTTCTAAAGAAAAAGGGGCTTAGACTATTGCCTGGCCCCTTTTCTTCATTTTATCTTACCAGTTACGGTGATCTAAATGTGCATACTTAGGAAGTAGACGTACTGGCATTTTCAAAGCATCTTTTCTGAATGGTGGTGCCAATTGTGTTCCATCTACATGAATGTCAATAACAGTTGGTTTGCCTGACTCAATTGCCTTTTGAACTGCAGGCCCTAAATCTTCAGGTTGATCAACACTTACTCCTACTGCACCCATTGATCTTGCAACTTCTGCAAAATCAGGGTTTTGAATATCTGCACCTACAAAACGGTTGTTGTAGAAGTCAACTTGGTTTTTCTTCTCTGCACACCATGCATGGTTATTAAACACACAAGCAACTACTGGAATATTTTCTTCAACAGCTGTGCTTACTTCATGCAAGCTCATACCCCACGCACCGTCACCTACAATCGCAACTACTGGACTATTTGGATTAGCAAGCTTTGCACCTAATGCAGATGGATAAGCAAATCCAGTATTGCCAAATGTTAAGGCAGCTATATGTTGGCGGCCATTATTAAATTTCAAGTATGCATTTGCTGTTGAAGATACGTTACCGATATCAGTTGTAACGATTGTATTTTCAGGCAATGCTTTTGTCAGCTCTAGCAGCGCACGGCGAGGGTTAATTGGATTGCCGTCTACCATAGCTAGATCAACTAATTCTTTTTCCCATTGAGCTTTAAGTTCTGCTACTTGGCGCAGTGTTTCTTGATTTGGCGCTAAATTTGGCGTTCTTTCTTTCAAACGCTTAGCGATTTCAACAGAAGCAGCGTTCGCATCACCGATAATCCCCACTTCCACTGGATGTGTACGGGCAATATTACGTGGATTAATGTCCACTTGAATAATCTTAGCTTGTTTCGGGAAGTAATCAATGTCATAGCAAGGAAGTGTTCCAAATACGGATAAACGAGTACCAATTGCTAACACTACGTCTGCATCTTTAAGTGCGTACATAGCTGCTTTTGATCCCATATAACCGATTGGTCCCACTGCTAACGCATGATTAGCTGGGAATGCATCATTATGCATGTAAGAAACAGCCACAGGTGTAGTAAGGTGTTCCGCGATTTCTTTTACTGCTTCAATTCCGTCAGAATCAACAACACCTCGGCCGGAAATGATAACAGGATTTTTAGCATTTGATAATAATTCAACAGCTTTATCAATTAACTCTAAAGATCCACAGCCACGATTATCAACACGATATTGGTGCGGCTCTAAAATGACATCTTCTAATTCGCCATAGAAGTAGTCACGCGGGATATCGAATAATACTGGACCGCGCTCAGCGTAAGCAATACGAAATGCAGTTCTTAAGCAATCTGCTACACGGCTTGGATGAGTTACACGAACTGTTTCCTTTGTAATCGCTTTAAACACAGATACTTGGTCACACTCTTGGAAGCCGTCCCAGCCGACAGTTGGAGTTCCAGCAGATGGAGAGATGACGACCATTGGTGTATGTGCTTGGTTTGCAGCAGCAACAGAAGTTACCATGTTTGTGATACCAGGGCCATTTTGACCAATAACTACGCCAGCTACACCGCTTACTCTTGTATAGGCATCAGCCATATGGGCAGCACTTTGTTCATGGCGAACCCCGATAAAGCGGATTCCAGCCTCTGGTAATAGGTCAAGCATATCCATAAATGCAGAACCTAAGATACCGGAAATATGCTTTACTCCTTCTGCCACTAGTGTTTCTACAATCGCCTCACTTGGAGTCATTTTCACTTTTTTCGTTTGAATTTGTTGTAATTCTTTTTCTACTTTTGCCATTTACAGCACAACCCTTCTATTATTAATTAATGTGATCAAATGCGTTTTGTACGGTGTCCACTAAGAAATTCAGGTCCTCTTCCGTTGAAGAAAGCGGAGGAGCGATAATCAGCACGTTATTAAAACCAGGTACTGTGTCACCATTTCTACCAATAATTAAGCCCTGTTCTTTACATAAGCCAATAACTTTTGCGAGCACAGCATCCTCGGCTGGTTCTTTGGACTGTTTATCCTTTACCAATTCAATTCCATATAAGAATCCTTTATGGCGCACTTCGCCAACGTTTGGATGCCCGATTAAATCTTTTAATCTTCCTAAAATCGATTCACCTAATGTCGCAACGCGGCTGACGATATTCTCTTTTTCAATGATTTCAATATTCTTAAGTGCCACCGCACAGCTTGCCGGATGTCCTCCATAAGTAGAGACGTGACGAAGATGTTTGTCTGCCCCTGCTTCTTTAAAGGTTTCAAAGATTTCAGATTTAACGGCAGTTGCGCCAAGCGGCAGGTATCCGCTTGTCAATCCCTTTGCCATTGTCACGATATCCGGCTGAACACCTTCGGAATGCATAAATCCAAACATTTTACCTGTTCTGCCAAACCCTGAAACGACCTCATCACAAATGAGCAGGACATTGTGTTTCTTACAAATTTCTTGTACACGCTGCATATATTCTGCTGATGGAATAATCACACCGCCACCGGAAATAAATGGCTCCATGATGACGGCAGAGACTGTTTCAGCCCCTTCCCAATTAATCATTTGATCAATCATATCGGCAGCTACTTTATCGCAATTCGTCACTTCTTCGCCAAATGGGCAGCGATAGCTGTATGGCGGTGGAACATGAAGGAATCCTGGAACGCCTGGATCGTATTTAACTCGGCGGTTAGCTTGTGCGGTTGCACTTAATGCTCCAAGTGTTGAACCATGGTAGGCACGATATCTTGAAATAATTTTATATTTTCCTGGATTACCAGTTTGAATATGGTATTGTCTTGCAATTTTAAACGCTGTTTCATTGGACTCAGATCCACTGTTTGAAAAGAATGTTTTATAGGAAGCTCCTAAAAGCTCGCTGATTTTTGCTGATAGTTTAATAGCTGGAATATGACTAAGCGTTAACGGAAAATAGGAAAGCTTCATCATTTGTTCCGCTGCAGCATCGACAATTTCCTTTCGGCCATGCCCTAAATTTAAACACCATAATCCTGAGACACCATCCAAATAACGTTTACCGTTAACGTCTGTGAACCAAGCACCATCACCAGATTCAGCAATTGTTGGATTGCTGCCTTCCACATGACGGCTCATCGCATGCCATAAATGTTCTTGATCCTGAGCCTCAAGAAGCTGATTATCTTGAACTTCTAGTTTCGTCATTATCAGTATCCCTCCTATATTTTTATAAAGTTGTAGTTGGTGTTTTTTCTAAAATTTCATCTAATGTTGAACATGGAAGATTATATGTTGCGGCAACAGCTGGGTAAGTTATTTTACCCTTATAGGTGTTTAAACCTTTTGCTAATGCCGGATTTAATTGTGCTGATTTTTCAACGCCATTGTTTGCAAGCTGCAAACCATATGGAGTCGTAACATTTGCTAGGGCGTATGTTGACGTTTTCGAAACAGCTCCCGGTATATTTGGTACCGCATAATGTAGTACACCATGTTTGATAAATGTAGGGGAATCATGTGATGTGATATGGTCTACTGTTGCAATTGAACCGCCTTGGTCAACAGCAACGTCTATGATAACGGAATTTTGTTCCATTTGTTTAACCATTTCTTCTGAAACAAGCTGCGGCGCCTTGGCACCAGGAATGAGAACTGCTCCAATGAGCAAATCAGCTTCTTTTACTTCTTCGGCGATATTATAAGGATTTGACATCACCGTCTTTACTCTGCCGCCAAAGAGGTCATCTAATTGACGGAGGCGTTCAGCACTTATGTCAATAATAGTTACATCAGCTCCTAGGCCGACTGCCATTTTCGCGGCATTTGTTCCAACAACCCCGCCGCCTATAATGACCACTTTGCCAGGTCTGACTCCAGGTACTCCTCCTAAAAGGACCCCTTTGCCCCCATGAATTTTTTCTAAAAATTGTGCTCCCAGCTGAACGGACATTCTGCCGGCCACTTCACTCATTGGAGTTAATAGTGGCAGCGAACGATTTTCAAGCTGAATCGTTTCGTATGCAACTGCTGTTACCTCGTTATCTAGTAACGCTTTTGTCAATTCAGGCTCAGCTGCTAAATGGAGGTAGGTAAAGAGTATTAAATCTTTTCGCAAGTATTTGAACTCCTCGACTTGAGGTTCTTTTACTTTGACGACCATATCCGCCGCCCAAGCATCAGCAGCAGTCGGGACGATCGTAGCACCCGCTTTTTCATACTCTTCATTTGGAATTCCACTGCCAAGACCAGCATCTTTCTCAACCAAGACCTGATGTCCTGCCTTCACATAGGAAGCAACACTTGCTGGGACCATAGAAACTCGATTTTCGTTATTCTTTATTTCTTTTGGTACACCGATAATCATAACCTACACATCCTTTCATTCTGTTTAATTGGTCAAAAGTTATCTGCATTGGATGACAGCGTTTACAGATGCATTATTTAAATCCGGACGTCAGGTCATCCGTACCAGTTTGGATAACAAACTAACCTTTAATCAAATTTAACCATATACTTTATTAATTTTCAATATATTCTAATTATAAAAAACATTTAGTATTTTTAATACCACTTATTAATTTTCTTAATACTCTCTTTTTCTGGGCAGTAGTATCCTTAATTATACTTTCGTGAAAGTTTGATTCTAAACGAATACATATCGGAACGAAAATAGGCAAGATAATATTCAATTAAATCACCCTCTTGATCCATCAATAAGCGTTCCGTAACAAGTACATTTATGGATTCCGGCAACTCCATTAGTTCAGCATCTTCCTTGGTTAACTGTCCGCTTGTAATGATTTGCTCTGCTTCGGAAAATTTAATTTGTAAGTCTTCTTCAAGGAAATCAAATAACGTCCCTTTTTCAATATCAAACTGTGCCAACTTTTCACCAATCTCAACAGGATAATACTGGACTTCAATCGCAATTGGTATATCATTGGCATATCGGATTCTTTTAATATAGTAAGCTTCATCAAATCCGGTAACTTCTTTAATATCTTCCGAGGTTTTTACGATGCCATGTGTAATCAGCTTCGCATCGGGTTTCATGCCCATTCTTTTAATAATTTCGGTTGTGCTGCTTAGACTGCCTAGCCAATCCTGAATTGGCTTCAGGGAAATAAAAGTCCCTTTGCCATGAACCTTTTCTAAAATACCGTCCCGTACTAAATGGGAAACTGCTTCCCTCACCGTGCTTCTGCTAACTTTAAAAGCATCCATTAATTCCCTTTCACTAGGAATTTTCTCTTGATAGTAGCCATCCCTAATTAAAGTTTCGAGCTTATTCCTTAATTGAATGTGCAACGGCATTGGGTCCTTTGGATCTAATTGCATTTTTGAATCCCTCCTTATAATTTCCATATATTGATGATTACTTATATGTTACTAATTTCTATCGCACTTGTCATTAGTTTCATTTATAATAGTGAATAAATTTAGAAGTTTCAGTAAATGGGAGTTGGATGATAAATGAATCTCGAACATCTTAAAGTATTTTTCACTGCCGCTACAAAAAAGAATTTTTCAGAAACAGCAAAAGTCCTGCACCTTTCACAGCCATCCGTTAGTCTACATATCAAACATTTAGAAGAATACTTAAACACGACATTATTCGATCGTTCCACGAAAAAAATGGAGCTGACACACGCTGGCACTATTCTTTTCAGTTATGCTGAACAGTTAATCCAGCTTGTGAATCAAGTAGAAAAAGATATTTCCCTTCTTTCCGATACTATTCATGGCGACCTGCGATTAGGTGCTAGTCTAACGATCGGAGAATATTTACTCCCTTATTACCTAGGCGATTTTATCAAACAGTATCCTGAAGTGAATTTAAGTCTAACAGTTGATAATTCGTTTCAAATAATTGAAAAACTGCTGGATGGGAAGATCGATTTGGGATTCATTGAGGCGGCCATCCCACGAAAAGAAATTGAAAGTCTGCCATTTTTAGAGGATGAACTCGTCATCATCTCATCCGCTCGGGACCCCCATCCTTTGCTTACAGGAGAATCAATCGAGCCGGAATTGTTGTTTTCCCTGCCAATCATCGCCAGGGAACATGGGTCAGGCACCAGGCAGGTATTGGAAACCAATTTATTAAAACACCAGCTGGAGTTTGAGCAATTAAAGATCATTATGGAGCTTGAAAATACTGAATCTATTAAATCAGCTGTAGAATCCGGCCTTGGTGTGGGGATTATTTCCAAAACGACAATTCAAAAGGAACTAAACCTTGGGCTTTTAAAACAAACGAGAATTAAAGGTATTCCGCTAAAGCGATTTTTTTATCTCATCCATCGGAAACAAGTGTTATCCATGGCGAGTGATGCGTTTAAGGAGTTGTTTATTGCTAACATGAAGGAAAAAAATTAGTAGAAGCGTTTACTGCCCTCTGGAATTGAGGGCAGTCATCCCCATCTATTTGACTTTTACATTAGACAAACACACATTTCCAGTATGTGAATAGTCTAATGTAAAATGTTTGGAGGTTAGTGTAGATGGAAAATAAACAAGCCCCTGCCACCAAATCCGCACGGACAAAATGGCATCTATATGAAATTATTGGTATTATTCTCGTCTTCGGATCACTGCTGCTGCTATTATTTGCCCCAAATTCCCTGTCGGCTCTTTTTGATACGATCATCAAGGAAGTTAAACCAATTGTTGTCGATATTTTCCTAACAAGCGAAGTAGGAATTGCTATTATTGTAAGCGTAATTGTTGGCCGGATTTTAGAGCGGCTAGGGTTTACCGATGGCTTGATCCGCGTTTTTGTACCGATAATGAAATGGTTCCAAATTAATCCATCCGTCATTATCCCAAGTGCCTACAATATTCTTGGAGATATTAATGCCGCAGGAAAAATCTCCGGACCTATTTTAGTTAAAGCAAATGCCACCAAAGCGGAACAGAAAATTGCCGTTGCAACGATGATTCAATCGCCTCAATCATTTGCCACTTTTGTCCTTGGATTAATTGCATTAACTGTGTTTGGCATCAGTGCCTTCCCACTTGTCATTTTATCCATTTTTGTACCGATTATTGTCGTCCCCTTTTTGTTATCAAGAACGATTTATCGCGATACGAAGCGGGTGGAACTCGAAGAATTACCCCGTTTCACTCCCACTACCCGCTTCCTGCAAACAATATTCGCTTCAGCCAAAGAAGGTGCTGAACTTTTATTCCTCATCATTATTCCTGCTGTTGCTGCCGTATTTTTCTTTATAGGTGCATTGAAATTCTTTGGCATTTGGGACGCCATTGAATCAGGTCTGTCCTATATTCTGACCTTTTTAAGTATCGAACCTGGAACAGGAATAGTTTCTATATTGGCTGCCCCCACTCTTGCGGTTGCTCAGCTTGCTGAACTGGCAAACACAATTGACCCGCGTTTAATCGTCGGATCATTTGTCTTAGCCAATTCTGGACTTCCATTATCAGTTATCTTTGGTCAGGTCCCTGTTACGTGGGCAGAAACCTCAAGCTTAAATGAACGAGAAGTATTGGAAGCAGCAATCATCGGCATGGTGCTTCGATTTATTACAGCATGTGTACTTGGTTATTTCCTGACTCCATTCTTGGTGTGATTAATGATGAATTATTTGATTCATGCTAAGAAGATTGTTACTGTCAGCAGTCTCGGAACAATTATCGATGGGGCAATTGTGGTTTCAGATGAAAAAATTGTGGAGATTGGAAAATGGGAGATCCTGCAGAAGAAATTCCCTTCAGTTGAGGTGGTGGACTGTTTAGATAAGGTCATTACCCCTTCTTTAGTTGATTGCCATACCCATTTGCTTGAATTTGCCCCTTCCTCACTTTTTCCGGTTACTCCGGAAACTCATTTTTTAGCTGGTCGGTCACTCCTTTTCAATGCTCTATCCAGCGGAATCACTGCATTAGGCGAGCAAATTTGCGGCCATCCTTTTTGTGATTTTTCGATTGGCGATTATCAAAAGGCTGTTCACGATTGTCCGCTAGATATTTCATTTGCCACAACAAGTATCTCGATTGGTTTTGAAAAATTAGCCCATTTTACTTCAGTAACAGGTTCAAGGAATGTGGATCAAAAGGAATTGGTCCACCCATTAATAGTGAGAGAAATTGCCCGAATCAGTGATTATCCTGGTGAAAATATCTTTATTAATGCCACACCGGCAAATTTCACGGAAAAAGAAGTACCGCATGCGGGCGAAATTATTTATTCGCTGGAAGAACTGAAAGAGATTGTTGAGTTTTTCCATCAACTTGGTAAGAAGATCGGCTGTCATGTTGCTGGCAAGGAAGGAATCCAAATGGCACTGGAGGCCGGATTTGATGTGCTGCATCATGCACACGGAATAACCGATGAACAATTAAACTTTGCTGCTTCGCGCAAAGTAGAAATTGTGGCAACGCCTATGGGCGGTACTCATTTGATTCCGAATTCTCCGGAAGATATTCTGCTGGCATTTGATAAAGGAATTTCTGTCTCTATTTCAACAGATGCCTATCTCCCTCCTCATTCAAATGCGACCTGGCTGCCATTTAATGACGTGTCTTTAAAAGGGCCGGATGTATTAATGCTGATTTCTCACCTGCCTATGCAGTTGCTGAAGAGGCAGGGTTATGATGAGAATCAAATCTTAGCCCTTCTAACCGCTAACCCTGCTAAGGTTTTGGGAAAAGAAAATTGCTTTGGAAGGCTGGAACCAGGTTTAGATGCCAATTTCCTTGTAGCTGATGGTGTGCCGGGGCTTGAAATTACTGATGTTGAGCAGATCAGGAAAGTGTTTTTTCGCGGGAAGAAGGTAATTGATCGAGGGTAGCTTTCCATTTCAGGGATTTTGTGTCTATATGGACTTAGACGTTGATTTTTATGTGGGATTTATTCTCTTGAAATTTTTAATGGAATTGTGCTGAAATCAAGGGACTGAAAGGTTCGGGTTAAAAAATATACTTGACCCTACGACCCTTTTTCTCCCGTTTATGGTCACAACCTCTCTACGTGACCCTACGACCACATTTTCATCCGGTTCGGTCACGTATAACCTCTCTACGTGACCACACGATCACTTTTTCATCCGGTTCGGTCACGTATAACCTCTCTACGTGACCACACGATCACTTTTTCATCCGGTTCGGTCACGTAGAACCTCTCTACGTGACCTTACGACCACATTTTCATCCGGTTCGGTCACGTAGAACCTCTCTACGCGACCACACGACCACATTTTCATCCGGTTCGGTCACGTAGAACCTCTCTACGTGACCCTGATGCTCTTTTTCTTGTTTCTTCAGTTACATAGAACCATATGATTATAATTTCTTTTGATATTTATTAAAGCTGTCTGTTACCCCAACAAATTCATAGCCGCAGTTTTTATAAAAATTATTTAATTTGATATTGTCAGCAACACAATCTAATTTCACATACTTAACTTCACCCTGATAACTACTTTCAATCCAGGTCAAAATGGACTTGCCAATGCCTTTTTTCATATAATTCAGGTTAATGCCTAAGCGATGCAGATAAAGAGAATTGGTTGATGAATCCTCTCCCCAAAGCTCACGGTCCCAATCGCTTTGTTTCGTTGAAATCGTAAAAGTAGCTGCTAAATCATCGTCCTTCATCACAACATATGTTGCATTATTATCAATCGCCTGTACAATTTCTTCATCATCCCCGCCATCTAAAAGAAACTGCCACTGGTCGATTTCATTATCCTTCATCCACTGGGCCAGCTGCTTCAACAGATGAATAATTCTATTTCGATCATCACTTGCAGCGATTCGAATTTGAAAACTATCATCTAAAAACACAATATACACCTCTTTTATTAGCTATTTTATAAATATTCTTTAGGCTTCTGATGTAACAGGGTGCTTAACCCGTTCAGGATAACAATGGTTCTCATTTGTTTTTACAAACAGGGTTCCGCCATCCTGTAAAGGACTTATTTCATATGTCATTCCTTCATAATCAGGAGTGTAATGAAAAATGACTTTACAGCTACCTTCCCCTGCCAGGTCCTCTAAAATATTTTGAATATTGACCGGAGTTTTACTTATAATATCAAAAATTTCAAATGCATTCTCGTTCTTATTAAAAATCACAATAGCTTTTCCCGTTTCATGATAATAAATTTCGTTAGGAAAAACATTTAAACAATGATACATTAATATACCTTGTGAATTACTTGTGGCAAAGGTGTTGGAAACAGGTATTCTATCAAGTGCAAATGAATAAATGAACTCTAGATCAGTTCTATTTGAAACATTCAGTTTTCGCAGTTTATTTTTCGCCCCCGCCTCTGCACTAGAAGAGAAGGTCGACCAATATTGATACTCCTGTACTTTTTTAAAACCAAATTTCGGATAAAAATCTAAAACACGATCATTAGCAAAAAGATACATAAAATCGAACGAATCCTTATAGTCCTCTAATACTTTATTCATTAACCTTTTGGACAGTCCTTTGTTACGATAATCAGGACGCGTCATAACCGTCCCAATCTGTAAAGCGCGGTGCTGCTTTCCCTGAATAATGAAATCAAGAATATTCACAGAGACGTTGGCGATGATACTATTACCATCCGCAAATGAAAATGGTATGTAGCGATTCCCCCAAAAGCCATTTTCATACCAACTCACAAAATCCAACCCGAAAATACCTTTCGCCAGTTCAAAAAAGCTCTCTCTGAGTTGGTGATTATCTTTATAATTTTTTATAAACTGTATGTTGCCAGGCAATTAGTTTTCCTCCATATTCATAGTTTCTTATTAAATTGAAACAATATAAACCCGCTCTGGACGACCTACGGTTCCGTATGCTAGGTCAGCTTCTATTTTTTCTTCCGATACAAGATGTTCTAAATAGCGTCTGGCAGTTGTTCGGCTGACACCAACTTCTTTCGCAACGATTTCAGCGGTTAGACCGCGAATTTCCCTGCCTAAAACTTCGAGCACCTTTTCTAAGGTAAGCGGGTCAATCCCTTTTGGCAGATAGGACTTTTCGCTAGTCCCAGCCTCAATTTCTTTTCGGAGCAGCTTGTCAACCTGCTGCTGGGTGACATGAAGACCATCTTCCTCCAATTGCACCAGCTTTTTATGATAATCCTTATATCTTAGTAACGATTGTTTAAAGCGTTCGAAAACAACGGGTTTTATGATGTAATCAAATACACCGATACTTATGGCTTCTTGAACTTTATGAATCTCCTTTGCAGCCGTAATCATAATGACGTTCATTTGTTTCGGTTGCTGCTTTATTTCTTTCAAGAAGTCCAGTCCATTCATATCTGGAAAAAAAATGTCCAACAAGAGCAAGTCGGGCTGTAAAATATCAATTAAGGTTTTTGCCTCCTCATGGCTTGCGGCAATTCCCACTGTTTGAAAACCTTCAATCTGTTCTAGAAAACGCCTTTGGATTTCTGCAACCCTTAAGTCATCCTCCACAATTAACACTTCGATTTCCCGATTCCCCTTCATTCAAATTCCCCCTGCTTTTCGGAATTGCTATTGTAAAAATTGTTCCTTCTCCCCTTATAGAAGAAAACGTAATATTTCCACCTAAGTCCTTAATCGCATTTTGTACTAAACTTAAGCCAATGCCAGCATTACTGCTTGTGTTCTTTGTGGTAAAACCATTTTGAAAAATCATTCCGCTTGTATTTTCGTCAATCCCCATGCCGTTATCTTCCACTTCAATAATTAATTCCTTACCAAGATCAGTTAAAAACAAGGAAACCCGCTTTTCTTCTTTTTCACTCTCCCTGACGGCCTCAAATGCATTATTCACAAGGTTTCCTATAATGGTGACCAACGAGTCCCTGCTAATGTCTTCAGGTAAATCTTTAAAACTGCTTTCACGATCGATTGAAAAATTAATTTTTAACTCGCTTGCTAAACTGGACTTTCCTAAAATAAATGCTGCCAGCACCGGATCAGGTACTTCCTTCATTAAGAATTGGATAAGTCCTTGTGCAACATCCACTTCCTTTGAGATAAAATCAATCGCTTCCTTATATGATCCAAGCTGAATTAAGCCCAGCAAGGTATACATCCGATTAGAATATTCGTGGGTTTGCGCCCGCAATCCCTCTGCATATGTTTTAATATGAGATAATTCCTTCAGAAGATTGGCCAGCTCCGACTTATTGCGAAAGCTCGCCACCGCTCCTATGACTTCATTTTTATTATTAAAAATAGGGATTCGATTAGCTAAATACACTTCCCCAGCTATCAAGAACTCTTGATCATATTCGGCTTGTCCCGTCTGAACGACATCGAGCAAATGTGTATTCTCTAGCACTTGTTCAATCCTTTTTCCTCGCAGCAAGGTAGAAATAGGTACCTTCAAAATGCTGTGAGCGGTTTCATTTACTACTGTAATCCGCCCTTCGGTATCGATTGCAATGATTCCTTCATGAATCGACTCCAGAATCGCATGCTTTTCCTGGTACATCCAAGCAATTTCCTTTGGTTCCAAGCCAAAAATAGCCCTTTTGATATTTAGAGAGATTAGAAATGCTACCAGAATCCCACCAATTAAAATGATAACAGTAGCAACAAAAATTTTTTTCTGAACTTTTTCTACTTCTGTTGCGATATCCGTTTGAAGATATCCGACAGAAACAACACCTATTACCTTGTTTCCGCTGAAAATCGGTGCCTTTCCACGAAGTGAAGGTCCTAGGGTTCCAACTGACTCTGAGATGACAGATTCCCCTTTAAATACTTGGTCATTATCGCCGCCGACCATTTTCTTTCCTAGACGCTTGGGATTAGGGTGAGAGTAACGGATTTCGTTTCTGTTTCCAATGACGATAAACTCGGCCCCGACGTCCTTACGAATTTCTTCAGCAATCGGCTGGATAATGGACGACGGATTTTCTGTATGAAAAGCAGATTCGATCTCTGGCATATTAGAAATTGATTCTGCAACGGATAATGCTTTTAAACCAATTTCATGTTTCAATTTGGTTTCCATGATATTTTTAAAAGTAAATTCAATAATGACTCCGAGCACAATAATAAGCACCGAGATTCCGAGCATTAATTTCGTGTGTAAACGCATGAAAACACCTCTATCTCTATGATATTAAAAAAAACTCCTTTTAAAAAGGAGTTTTTCATAATCTTCAGAATCCTAACCTTCTACATTAATGATGACTTCTTTCCCTCTTCGTTTCAAAATCAAGGGAACAACAAGCCAAAGTACCGTAATCAGTAGAAATACCAATGAAAGCGGCCGGTTAAAAAATACACCGTAATCTCCATTTGATATGGTTAATGCCCTTCTAAGATTATTCTCAATCATCGGTCCTAATACAAGACCGAGAACAAGCGGAGCGATTGGATAGTCATGTTTACTAAAGAAATAACCAAGCACACCGCATGCTAATAAAAGCAAGAGATCATATGTTGACACTTGTACTGCATAGACACCGAATATGGAAATCGCAATAATCATCGGAATCAAATATTTCTTCGGCGTCTCAATGATTTTGGCAAATACCCTGACAAGCGGCAAATTTAAGATTAATAGCATGAGGTTTCCGATAAACATACTAGCAATCAGACCCCAGGCCACCTGCGGATGATCCTCAAATAATAACGGGCCAGGCTGGACATTGTACATCATTAACGCTCCCATTAAGATTGCAGTGGTTCCCGAACCCGGTATACCTAATGTCAGTAAAGGGATCATCGCGCCGCCGGATGCGGCATTATTCGCTGTTTCCGGTGCCGCTACCCCAGCAATTGCTCCTGTTCCAAATTTCGAAGGATTTTTGGAAATCTTTTTTTCGAGAATATAAGAAAAGAAGGATGCCAGCGTTGCTCCGGCTCCCGGTAAAATGCCGACAAAGAAGCCTAAAAGGGAACCACGGGCAATCGGTCCTGCCGATTCCTTAAACTCTTCTTTAGATGGAAGCATATTGTTGATTCTAGCAATTTCCCCGTCTTCCTCATCTTTTTCTAAAATCGTTTTAAAAACCTCACCGAGCGCAAACAGCCCAACTGCGATGGTTAAGAATTCGATTCCTTGGTAAAGCCATGGAACATCGAAAGTGAACCTGGCAATTCCCGAAACGTTGTCAATTCCAATCGTTCCAAGTAATAACCCACAAATAGTCATAATTAATGCTTTTGTGACCGATTTTCCCGCTAACCCGCTAACTGCAGCAAGCCCTAGAAGCATTAACGAAAAATATTCAGCCGGACCAAATTTTAGCGCTATATTGGATAAAGGTTTTGCTAAGGCAATTAATGCAATGATTGTCACAAATCCACCAACAAAGGAACCAATTGCTGCTATCGATAGGGCGCTGCCCGCTCTTCCTTTCTTCGCCATCTGGTATCCGTCTAATGTCGTTACAACAGAAGAGGACTCCCCAGGTGTATTTAATAGAATAGAAGTAGTCGAACCCCCATACATCGCCCCATAATATACGCCAGCCAGAAGGATAATTGCGCTTGTTGCCGCTTGTTCCGGCGGCAGTCCTCCGGTGATAGATGCTGTTACCGGGATCAGGAGCGCAACCCCGCTCATAGGACCAATCCCTGGTAAAACACCAACTGCGGTACCAATTAACACGCCAACAAAAGCAAAAATAAGATTATACCAAATAAGTGCGGTACCAAAACCGTTAATTAAATATTCAAGTGTACTCAAATGATGTTCCTCCTTTCTACATTTGTGTTAAAACCAAATCGGCCAGCCTGGCAATGTACCCTTTAATACTTCTACGAATATGAAATAAACAACTCCTGAAAATGCTGCAGAGATTATTAGTGATGTAATCCACTTAGACCGTTCCATTGTTTGAAAGCAAATAAACAAAAAGAGAAAGGTTGTAATCACATACCCGACAATTTCCAAGGTTAAAATGTAGACCAATGTGGCTGCTGCTATTATTAAGAATGGCTTGTATTGTAAAGGTTCCTTCTTTTCCCCTTCCCCGAGACTTGCGGCGGACTCGAAAAATAAACGGATACTTAATAAAACCAGTATGATTCCAAGAATGAACGGAAAGATATCCGGTCCAACCACACTTCCATATGATGTGCTCGATAAATGCCGGCTCCCGACAATAAACAGGATACCAACAACAAGAAAGGCCACAGATGCAATTCTGTCAAATTTTATCGTCATTTGTACTCCCCCTTTTGAAAAAATAAGGAAGGAGAAAGTTTACTCCTTCCCTTTTTTTTTATTTTTGCATACCTAGTGCTTCTAACAATTGCTGAACTTGTTGATTTTGCTCTTCTAAAAACGTTTTGAAATCGGCACTGTTTTTATATTCCAATTCCCAGCCTTGTGTTTCAACTTCTTTCTTCCATTCATCCGTTTTTACAAGCTTATCGATTGTCTTTTCCCAATAGACTCTTGCTTCTTCAGACATTTTTTCAGGACCAAACACTCCGCGCCAAATGGTGAATTCGGCATCAATCCCTTGTTCTTTGGCTGTTGGCACATCCTTAAACTCACCTGCCAACCGCTCAGGTGATGTCACTGCTAAAACCCGAATTTTCCCTGCCTTTAAAAACTCTTTCACACTGGAGGCATCTGTACCGATAACATCTGCATTACCTCCAAGCAGTGCTGTAATGGCTTCCCCGCCGCCATCATAGGAAACATATTTAATTTTTGTAGGATCGACGCCATATTTATAAGCTGGTAGAATAGATATTAAATGGTCCATGGAGCCTGGGGCTGAACCACCAGCAAATGTCAATTTACTTGGATCCTTCTTTACATCCTCTAATACTGATTTAAGATCTTTGTACTTAGAATCCGCTTTGACAACAATCGCTCCAAAATCTTTTGTTAACTGAGCGAGCGGTGTTGTATTTTTATAACCGTAAGGACTGTTTCCTTCCTTTTTTAAGTTGTTAATAATAATAGGCGGTGAATTAACAAAAAGCATTTCGTTATTCGCTGCTTGCTGGGTGGCGTATTCTGCCATAAATACGGCACCGCCTCCGCCTGGCTTATTCTCAACTGTCAATGGCTGTGATACAAGCTTTGTTTCACCCAAAACTTTTGTAAAGGAACGTGCCGTTAAATCCCAACCCCCGCCAGCACCAGATGGAGCAACTACTGTAATCGCTTTCTTTGGATAGCCGGTATTTTCCTCTTTTTTAGCTTGTCCACCTGTTTCTTTGCTGCTGCATGCTCCTAAGCCAATCGCCAATGCTCCTGCACACATCACTGCTGAAAATTTTTTAAGTGAAAACATTTTATTTCCCCCTTTTTCTTTTTCTTAATATTACAAAAAAATTTGATAAATAAAATATTATAGCTATAAGTAGCATTAAAAACTTAACAACCATTTTGTTCATAATGTTCACAAAGGGTAAAACATTTTCAAATCTCCCCTTTTATTGAACTATCTAGCTTAAGGAAGAATGCAAAAAAGCCTAAGCAATGTGAAATGCCCCCTAAATGTTAGACACCATTCTAACGTTTAAGGGGTTTTTTTTATGGCCAAATTTACAGCTGAAGAAAGAATACATATTGTTTTACGGTATGTATATGGGAGTGAATCTATCAAGGCGATTGCGCAGGAGGCAAAGGTATCCCTTAATATTGTGAGTGGATGGATACGACTTTACGAACAACAAGGTATAAAAGCTTTTCAAAAAAAATATACAAGCTACTCCCTACAGTTTAAAATGGATGTACTGAATTATATGAACGAAACGGGTACATCATCTTACGATGCAGCGGCCATATTCAATATTTCATCTCCTAGACTGATTCGAAATTGGAGAAGTAAATTTGAACAAGGTGGAATTGGTGCCCTAGAAAAGAAGAAAAAGGGGCGTCCACCAATGAAAAAGAAAGCAAAGAAAATCGATTCAAAAAAATCAATACCTGCAGAAGGGTCAGTCGAAGCACTGCAAGAAAAAATCGCTCGATTAGAAATGGAAAATGCTTACCTAAAAAAGTTGAATGCTTTAGTTCAAATGCAGGAAAAATTACAAACAAAATCAAAGCGCAAGTAATTTTTGAACTAAAGGATCATTATGAAGTCGTGGATTTAGTTGAAGTCGCTGACATTCCACGTAGTACGTATTATTATTGGGAAAAACGATTAAATCAAGCTGATAAATATGCCGAAGTAAAAGAAGCTATCAAAGAGATTTTTCATGAACATAAAGGTCGTTATGGGTACCGTCGTATAGCGAAAGAACTAGAGAAAAAAGGATTTCATCACGATCCGAAAACTATCAATCGTTTAATGAATGAAATCGGCCTAAAATGCCTAGTTCGAATGAAAAAGTATCGTTCTTATAAAGGAAATGTAGGAAAAACCGCTCCAAACCTACTAAACCGCGACTTTTCTGCCGAGAAGCTGAATGAAAAATGGGTAACTGATGTTACAGAATTCCACCTATTCGGTGAGAAACGTTACCTCTCACCAGTACTTGATTTATGTAACGGAGAAATAATCGCTTATACTTTGATGAAACGTCCAGTTTATAAATTAGTCGGCGATATGTTAAATCAAGCGATTGAGCGTCTTCAACCTGGGGACCAAGTAATCCTCCATTCAGATCAAGGATGGCATTATCAAATGAAGCAGTATCAAAAAACATTAGAACAGCACCAGATTACACAAAGTATGTCTCGTAAGGGTAATTGTTTGGACAATGCAGTTATTGAAAATTTCTTTGGCTTATTAAAGTCTGAACTTCTTTATCTACAGGAGTTTGATAGTATTGAACATTTTGAAAAAGAATTAGAAGACTATATTCACTATTACAATCACAAACGAATAAAGGCAAAATTAAAAGACCTAAGTCCGGTAGAATACCGAGCTCAGGTCCTCAAAGTAGCCTAAAATATTTGTCTAACTTTATTGGGTCAGATCAATGTCGCATACTTAGGCTTTCAATATCTTTACATTTTTCTCTAGTGCATTCTATTTCTTTTGGCCTGTCCTTTTCTTAAATATACTTTTCACAAACTTTTCCTTGTGGTCTGTATATGCATTCACCCCAGTAGAATGCTTCTTAATGTAGTCCAATTTTAGGTTGAGATATTCTTCTCGTGATTTTTCATTTGCATTTAAATAGTCTCTGAAAAAAATTAAGTCTTTCCACAGTTCTTTCTCAAATTCTACGAGATGAATATAATGTGTTTTTACTTGATAAGTTTGGTCAGCAAACTTGGCAAACACAATTTCATTTGGCCGTTGCACACGTAAGCGTAGGAACCCTATACTTTTAAGCCCATTAATAATAGAAATATCTACTGTGGTTAAGTCATCTACTGCCACCAGTATGTCCAGGATTGGTTTGGCCATCATACCTTTAATTGCCGTACTTCCAATATGTACAATGCGATCTTCACTAATATTTGTTGATTGGTGTATTTCTTTTCTTACTCTTGAAAATTCTTTTATCCACTCTTCAGAAAAAGGGACTATGTTTACTTCATCATTTTTCAATCCTAGGTTCATTTCTTCTCTCCATATAATTATTTGTTTTTCCATTCATAAATAACTCTATGGCACGTTCATCTACGGTTTGTAAAAATTAGGTCGAATCTAATCAGAATGTATTTCTACTTACCCAAAAATTTGAGCTGCAATGGCGAATAAAGTCTTGTTTCTAGCAGGCATTTTTACAGAATTAGTTACCATTATCGGCGGTTGATTAACCTTCACAAATCCACATTGCTCCAAGAACAACTGGAACTTTTCATTACCTGATGGTACATCAATCCGTAATTTTCCTCGATGTCTAGAAGCTAACCTATCAAGTATTAATGCCGCTGTAAGGGAATCTGGTGCTACAATTGGTCCTAATATTAAATTAATTGGTCCTAAAATCGATAATCCATAGCCAACAATGTTTGATTTATGATCTTTAACGACTAAACATTGTTCTGATTGAATGATTCTATTATGAAGAAATTTACTTCTTTTATCACCAAAGGCCGCCCTATCTATATTTACAATTTGCGGAAGATCATTTTCAGTAAAATCTACTATGCATAAAGTCCAGTTATTTAATATATTTTTAACATTATAGTGATCACAAATATATTTATGTACGCTATCAACAGTTATAAAACCCATCTTTTCATATAATGGTTTTCCCTCTTCTGTTGCAATTAACATAATGGAAATGTCGTTTGATTCGGAATCAATACATTTTTGAGTGATTTCCTTCCCTAATCCTAATCCCCTATATTCTTTATTAACTATTACCATTCCTATTGAAGCTAAATTGGTATCATAAGGAATTATTGCAGCACTAGAAACGATTTTCCCCTCACTGTTTTTATGTCCGTATATTTTTCCTGTTGATAATACGGTGCTAATTTCATATTTGTCATAATCCCAGCCAACTGATGCGGACAATTCAATTAACCCTTTAATATCATTAATATCAAATTGAACTAATTTTAAATTTGTTCTGTTATATTTACCCATAAAGGTTTCTCCTAATATTTCTATAAGTGTCCAATTAATGCGAACGCTTACTGAAGAAAGTTTCTGCTATGTTTAAAATCTACTTCATATTTTTTTATTGGTACATATAAATCAACCTTACATTTACCTTCCGGGTCTTCGGCAGGGTTATTCATATTAAATTCAAGGTTATTTCTGCTGTAATCGGCATCATAATCACTATTTGGCAGCCACTCTTTATAAAAAAATTGATATGCTGCATTCAATTTTTCAGCCCGATCATAAAATTTATACAATGCAAATTGTCCGCCGTCCAAAGTTTTAAATTTCATATCAGGATGTTTTTCTTTTTCAAAACCTTCTGGAATGGTTACACACGCATCGTGGCGGCATTCTCTACCTTCTACTAAATCAGGATTATCTAAAGGTATACCTATAAATGACTGTTGAGGCGGGAAAAGTCCATTATTAATTGCCCAGCCGATTAAAATTCCCCAATGATCTTGGTGTTCAAAATAACTTCCCGTTCGTCTTATATAGGCTACTTCAATTTTAGGTAATTCTTTTACTTCGATATTCATTATTTTTTCAACTCCCTAAAGGTAATAAATGAAAAACGATGAGGGATTCCTTTTATATAGCCAGAATTTAATCAAAAAACTCCATATGTGTTTTTTCCTTTTTGTAATAGTCCAGCCTGTCTTTTAATGTCCCTGTATGAAATTCAAACTTATGGCCATCTGGGTCAATAAAATAAATAGACTTTTTATCCCTTACGTCTCTTTGACGCCCTTCCAAAATCTCTACATTTAAATCCTTTAGCCTACGATACACACGATCAAATTCTGATTCATCGATTGAAAAAGCTATATGGGTATATGATTGATTGATTTCATTACGGGGAATATTTTTTTCTTCATTAAGTGCCAGCCATAAACCATTTAAATCAAAATAGGCCGTGCTTCTGCCTTTTACAAGTAATTTTGCATCAAAAACGGTTTGGTAAAATTTAATCGATTCCTCTAGATTTGACACTGAAAACAACAAATGATTTATACCTTTTACTATTGACACATTTGCACCTCAAATTTCTCTACTCATTAAACCTGCCCATTAAGATTGTATTATAGTAATTGCCGTCGGAAAGGATTTTGTCATTTTTTAAAATACCTTCTACTTCAAAACCATATTTTTTATAAAGGTTTATCGCTTTCTCATTAGTTTCAAGAACACTCAACGTCATTTTCTTAATTTCATTTGTATCTGCCCAATTAATAGATTCTTTTAATAGGTTCTTGCCGATACCATATCCCCAATATTCTTCTAATACACACACTCCAAATTCTACTTTATGGGACATTCTTTTCAATTTGTTTCCTTCACACCTCGAAAAACCTACGATTCTATTATTAACTTCAGCAACTAAAAATAAGTTACAGCTGCTTTCTGTATCATTCTTAATAATCTGCTGGAACCCAGATTCATCTATGTATGCCTCTCCTTTTTCTCTGTCTAGATTTTCTGTTTCACCGTCACACTGCAATCTTACTTCCGACAGATTTTTCGCGTCCCCCTCTGTTGCAGATCTAACAATGTAAGATAAATCATTTGCAAAAAATTCTTGATGGTTAATCCTCACTGAGTAATGCCCCTTCCGATTGTACCTTTGTTATATGGTTCAATTTCCCTCTTTAGCTTACTTATGAAGCAATGCAATAAATTCTACTGCATCTTTAACACACAATTCCATTCCTTTTTCCCAAAATTCTGCTGAGGTAATATCCTCTCCTAAATGCTTCATGACTAAATCTTCTGTAGACATACTTCCTGAATCACGGAGCAACTCAATATAATTTTTTTCAAATGCCTTCCCTTTTTTCTTCGATATGGCATACATACTTATTGAAATTAAATAGCCAAAAGTATATGGAAAGTTATAAAAAGGAGAATGAGTAATATAAAAATGCGGAGTCCAAATCCACGAACTCAAAGAGACACTATCAAAAGAATCTCCGTAGCACTTTTCTATGGCTTCCTGCATGAGCTCATTTAAACGTGATGATGAAACAAATCCTTTTTTACGTTCTTCATAAAATGTCTGTTCAAACATGAATCTCGATTGAATGTTCATGAAATTCATAACGCTTCGTTTTAATTTTTCATCTAGTAAAAACAATTTGTCTTCTATAGATTCGGCTTCATCCTTTGCAGCATCTAATATAATCATTTCAGCAAAAGTGGAAGCAGTTTCAGCAATACTTAATGGATAATGTCTGTTCAAACCATTAACCTGTTTCATCGCATTATTATGAAATGCGTGACCCAGTTCATGTGCTAAGGTGAGAACATTGGTAATTGTATTACTATATGTCAAAAAAATTCTCGATTCACCGGAAAGCGGGAACCCTGCACAAAATGCTACTTGTGATTTATTGGGACGATTTTCGGACTCAATCCAGCCATTTTCAAAAGCCTGGCGGGTAAAACTTTCTAATTCATTTCCAAAATGACCAAACCGATTTAGAATAAAATCTACGGCATCTTCATATTTTATAGTTTGATTTGTTTCGGTTACGGGAGCCCAAAAGTTGTATGAATGCATTTTTTCATTACCTAGCATCTCAGCTTTTTGTTTTAGATAGTTCATAAATGGCAGTTTGTATTTATTTACTGCCTCCCACATGGCATTCAGCGTTTTTTCTTTTAACCGATTTTCCAGTAAAGGCTCTTCGATCACATTCGTAATCCTTCTTTTATTGGAAACTTGTAATCTATAGCCAGCAATATGATTTAATATTTTGGCAAACAATTCCTCCTTCTCTTTCCATATTCCTTCTAAGGCATAATGAGCAGCTTTGCGTACTTCTTCCACCGGATGGGAACGTAAATTAATCGCTTGGCCAACCGACAGCTTTTTTACTTCTCCGTCCATTGGTATATTTACTCTTATACTGCTAATTAGTGATTGATAGAATTGCCCCCATGCGTGATACCCATCTACCATCAAACTTGACACTAAACTCTCTTCTTCTTCTGATGAAAGCAGCATAGCTGCCTTTTCACGCCATTCATTAAGGAGAAACTTATAGGTACTTAACTCCTTCGTTCCTACTATCTCATTCCATAAAGTGATATTAGTTTTTAATAGAATCCTTTGTACTTTTTTTAAAGCATCCTCATAACGTCCAACTAATGAAGTTGCTTTTACCCGTAAAGCTCCTGCTTGTTGATCATTTGAATTTTGCGAAAGAAGACAGGTTATGAAAGAATTCGCTTGAGATAGATGGATGCGAATATTGGCTATGTAATCAATTAAATCAGCAATCTGAATGGAATCATTAATTTCTTGAGGAGTCTTAAAACTAGATACTCTTTGTTCAAGTTTATTAATTTTCGATTCAAGCTGTTTTAAATGTTCTTTAAATGAAGCGGAATCACTTCCGCCCAAGAAAATTCTTTCCAAATCCCATACTTGGCTGTAATTTGATACTATCATTTTTTACTCCTATCATTTTATCTTCATGAAGCCTGAGCATCGATTATGTCCTTCTCCACATTCTATGAACCTCTTTCAGCTTCGTTTGGTCAAAGGTTAATTTATAAATATCGGGCATCTCAAGTTCTTTCCAAAAACTAAAACCATATTTTTTATTAAAGTAATTCATAATTAAAACCATTATATTTCCATGTGTTCCCATTACAATATTCTTACCCTCATATTCGTTTAATATCTGTAATGTTGCCCTCACTCCTCGCTCTTGAGCGATAATATTCGATTCCCCGCCTTCCCAAGAAAAGGCAGGGTCTGCCCATACTTTTGAAATAGCAAAATAAAAATCTTCAACAGGCTTTTCAGACAATTTCCGTTCTCTAAAGGCATTTTCGATTATCAATTCTTTACCTATTAATTTGACTGTTCCTTCTACTGTTTGTATAGCTCTTTTATATGGACTTGAAATGACATATTCTATATTTTCATTTTCTAGTAGTTGAGTGACCTTTTCTGCATCGGTCAGACCTTGTTTGGATAAAGGCCTTTGTAATTCATCAGGGGTATAAATAGAATGAGCATGTCGTACAAAATATAGGTTAGTCAACAAGATTATCCTCCCCCCTCTAGTTTGCTGCTGATTGTTTATTTCCCACGTGCAATTGCTTCAACTAACGGTTTTAGCCAATCCTGTAAGTTAGTAAATTGAAAGCCCTCTTTGGCAGCTTTATCATTTGTCATATACCATGATACAGGAACTGCATAGGGTGAACGGATTTCTTCATTTCCAACTAATGCAATTTTTGCGGATTTTCCGGTAGCCTCTTCGATTAATTTTATTAAGTTGGATAATGAAATTTTTCCATTTGCTGTTGCATTGTATGGTCCTTCCACATTTGTCATGCCGGACCATTTTAGAAATTCTGCAGCTTCAGTTGCTTGGATATACGACATTTCGGCATCCATATTTAAAAATCCAATTGGTTCTCCGTTGGCAATACGTTCAACATGGAAATGCAGGCGGCGTGTATAATCATCCTCGCCCATTACAATTGGGAAGCGGACAGCTACAACCGGAAATTTTGCATATTTAAAGAACACTGCTTCAGCCTGGCGTTTTCCTTCTCCGTAGGTAAAGTCTGCAATATCCCCCATTCGAATTTCATAATGATAGGGATCAAAGTCAGCTTCATTTTTCTCGTTGCCATCGGCTTCATATGTAGATAATGTAGATGTAAAGACAAGCTTGCCAATTTTCCCGTTGAAGATTTCACAAAAAGCATAGGCATCATTTGGAGAATAGCAAATATTATCATAAACAATATCGAACGTACGGCCTTCAACCTTTTTAGCCAGCTCTTCCTTATTCAGGCGGTCTACGATAAGATGTTCGACCTGATCACCGAATGGATTACCCGATTGACCGCGCGTCATTATCACAACATGATATCCGTCCGCAATTAATAACTCTACCAATTTCCGACCAAAAAAACGTGTACCGCCAAGAACTAATATATTTTTCATTTTTAAATTCCTCCGTTTGATTCAATTTGTTGTTCTGCCCATTCATATAGAATATCAGGCAGGTTTTCTTCATTTTCATGACCTCTGGCAATGATTTGAAAGCCATTTTTTTCATAAAAGCGCTGTGCTTTTTCATTTACATCAAATGTATATAAGGTTAATCTCCCGCTTGAATGGGCTTTTGCTTTATCTAGTAAAGTTTGACCTATTCCCCTCCCCTGATAATCGACATGAATATAAAGCTGGCTGATTTCCTTGTCATTATAAACTATCATACCGACCACTTTTTCAGCTACTAATACTAAATCAATTTGGAACTGTTCAGATAATACATGATTTAGAAAATGAAGATGGTTTTCAAAACTATGAATTTCTTTTTGACCAATTGCTTTTTCCTTGCTTTCCCGCCACATCATCACTGTTTCTTCAGCGTGTTTTGGATTATACTGGATAATGTTGAATTTTTGTTCGTTCACTGCAGTGTCTCCTTCATCTTAATTCTTTAAATGACCATAATGAGATTTTTCTATCGCTTACGGTCGCGTAGAACCTCTCTACGTGACCCAACTACACCTTTTTCTTCAGCTACGGTCGCGTAGAACCTCTCTATGTGACCCAACATCACCTTTTTCTTCTGCTACGGTCGCGTAGAACCTCTCTACGTGACCCAACATCACCTTTTTCTTCGTCTACGGTCGCGTAGAACCTCTCTATGTGACCCAACATCACCTTTTTCTTCTGCTGCGGTCACTTAGAACCTCTCTATGTGACCCAACATCACCTTTTTCTTCGTCTACGGTCACTTAGAACCTCCCTACGTGACCGAACATCACCTTTTTCTTCGGCTACGGTCACGTAGAACCTCCCTACGTGACCCAACATTACCTTTTTCTTCAGCTACGGTCGCGTAGAACCTCTCTATGTGACCCAACATCACCTTTTTCTTCAGCTACGGTCACGTAGAACCTCTTTACGTGACCGAACATCACCTTTTTCTTCGTCTACGGTCGCGTAGACCCCTTCTAAATGACCGAAATTTACTTTTTACACTAATTACCGGCACTTATATCAAGATTCCTTTTTCATAAATTTCCAATTAAATATACATTCAATAAAACAGCTTAAATTCCTTTTCTTTAATTAAAAATCTCTGTACAAAAATAAAGGCTGCCCATCTGGACAGCTTTTCTCGCAATTCTTAGCCTAAAACAACCCCACAAAACAACCCAATGAAATACTAAGCCTGATATATTTTTGTTGCCGCTGTAAAACGTTCTATTGTTTCCCTGTTCACTTCATAGCCAATCCCAACTCTATCAGGCACCTTAATTACACCATTTTCAGCAATGACTTCCGGCTCAATGATATCCTGCTCCCAATAACGTGATGAAGATGAAGTGTCCCCTGGCAAAATAAATTGACTTAACGTCGTTAAGGCAATATTATGGGCTCTCCCAACACCAGATTCCAGCATACCTCCGCACCAAACGGGGATCCCTTGTTCCTTGCAATAATCATGAATTTTCTTTGACTGTGTTAAACCGCCAACGCGGCCAATTTTAATATTAATAATTTTGCAGCTTCCCATCTCAACTGCTTTACGAGTATCCTCTAAGGTATGGATACTTTCATCCAGACAAATCGGTGTGCTGATTGCCTTTTGCAATATCGCATGGTCAATAATATCATCATGTGCCAGCGGCTGTTCAATCATCGTTAGATCAAACTCGTCCAATTGCTTCAAATGTTCAAGGTCCTTTAGACTGTAAGCGGAATTGGCATCCGCCATCAGCGGTGTATTTGGGAAGTTCTTCCGTACCTCTCTTAAAATATCAACATCCCAGCCCGGTTTGATTTTTAACTTAATCCGTTTATATCCGTCCCCAACTGCCTTCTCAATAACATTTAATTGGTCCTTTACTGTTTCTTCAATGCCAATGCTGATCCCTACATCAATTTCCGTTTTTTCACCGCTTAATGCCTGATATAATGGCACTCCATTTTTCTTGGCGTATAAATCCCAAATGGCCCCTTCAATCGCTGACTTTGCCATATTATTTCGTCTAATTGGCGCAAACCGCTCGCTAACCTCATCCGGATGGGCAATCGGCTGCTTCAGTAAACTAGGCAGTAAAAAATCCTGGAGCATATGCTCATTTGTTCTAACGGTTTCCTCTATATACCACGGTGACGGAAAAGCAACAGACTCTCCCCACCCGCTGACACCATCTTTATCAATGGCTTCTAACAAAAGAAATTCTTTTTCAAAAAAAGTTCCAAAGCTCGTCGTAAACGGTGATTTTAATTCCATCTTTACATTTCTTACGATTACTTTATCTAGTTCAATCATTAAAGCACTCCCCTATCATCATTAATCTGCAGACTATCTCTTTTTTCAAAAATATAATAATGAACCTGATTCTCCTCCAGCCGTTTAATACCTGTTGCCACAAAACCATTAGAAATAAGACTTGAAAAAATTTCACGCGTTTTCATCCGCCAATCAACTGCCAGACCGTTATCAACATTTTTGATATGCTGGATGCTCCACGGAATCGGTACAAACCATTGATTTTTAATTGTAAAGTCCACAACATTCCTTTCATCAATAAGTTCAGGCAGCCCCTGACTATTGATAAACGGATCAATCACCGTTTTATCGTGGCTGAGTTGAATAGATTGTCTGAATGAGTGATGTTCCGTAACATGCAGACTATCAATCCACCACTCTACTTGAAAACGGTCGGTAGGCAATCCGGCATTTAAGGCATCTTCCACTTTCCCATAGATATTTTCAATATAGTTCGCACCAATTCCGCGGAGTTTTTGCAAATTTAAATAGGCATTTGGACTCTCCAGTGGATCAAACGTCCAAGTGATCAGTCGATAACCCATGGCCAATGCTGTTCCTCGCTGTTTCAGTTTTAACAATCGCCCGATTCCCTTACTTCGATAACCTTCATGAATCCCCATTGTGTGGGAGCATAAATGGAGCCTTCCGTTTTTAATGCCAGGGAATCCGTAATTAAATCCAACTAATTGGTCATTAATAAATGCCCCTAGCATAATGCCGCCGTTTTTGATGGCAGTTAACGTTTGATGCACTGGGATTGCGGTTGTTTTCCAAACTTCTGCTTCTAATTTGTTTACCTCGGTTAATTCCGAAATAGTTGTTAAAGATCGTATGGTTACTCCGGATGTCATTTTGATTCCCTCATTTCATTTTAAAAAGTGTCCAGTATTGATTTTGGTTAAAATATATAGTCAGTTGTTTAAAATTCCTTTCAATACTCATTAACATCGAATATAGTTTATATTCTGTAAATTCTCAACGTTTTTTTTACAATAACAAAAAAGCATATCTCCAGCAGATATGCTTCTTTCAGCTTAGTGATTTAACTTCCTCACTTTGGAAGCGGAATTTCTTCTTCCTTTTTCCCGTCGATATTCATTTTATATAAATGGTAATCTGGGTCGCCCTTTGCAAAGTTTTTATCCAGCATGAAGTAAATGGTTTTGCCATTTGAGCTAACAACAGGGTCCCCGACATATTCACCAAAGTGGGTCAGCTGCTTCTCTTCCTTTGAATCTAAATTGTATTTATACAGTTCATATTCAAAGGTACCGCCCTCATCTGCATTACTGATGGATTGAAAAATTAATTCTTTTCCATTAGGAGTGATTGTAAAGCTAAATACATCCACTTCCCGGTCAGGGTCAGAAATAACGGACAATTTTTCTGGATGACCCAAAGGAATTTCAAAAATTCTCTGTTTCACTTGGAATGAATCCTCCGCTGATTTTACATCCGAATCATCATCTCTTTGGACGTATACACGATCACCGCTAGGAGCAACGTTTAACGAATGAATAGAATACTGCTTAAGTTTCGTCCATTTTTTATGTGATTTCTTAACAAGGTCATATTGATATACATCAAAATTATGCGGTCGTTTTCCAGTAATCGGCGAATAATTTTCAAATGTCCCGGCCCCTAGGTAAAAAAGGGACGAATCATTCGGTGTAAACTCAACCTCGGTAATAACGGAAGAATCAGTAAACACATTCCTTGTTTCTTTTGTTCTTAAATCCAGAAAGTGTACTGTACTCTCTAGACCTGTTTCTTTATCTTTATTAGAAGTGATATAGGCCAAGGTGGAACCATCATGTGAAAAAGATGGGTCTAGAATTATCATATTTTCCTTATATTCCACTGCGAGTGTATCTATCGACAGCTTTTTATTATATAAATACAATTGTGGTCTGCCTTTGTCATATTTAACATAGGCAATCGTATTCTTTGATGAAATATCATATTGATTCGTAAGCCCATTTTGTTTTTCCTGATCTGTTTTATTAAAAAACATCCCAACAACCACAAGAGCTGCTGTAGCAACAAACAAAAATAAAAAGAGAAAGATAAGATATTTTTTCTTCATAATAAAATCCTTTCATTGCAGCCGGATCCAACTTAAATAAAAGCTGGGGAATAAAAATACAAAATAATCAGAATGCAACCTATAAATGGAATGGAGCCAAGCACCAATGCAATCCCCTTATTTTTCTTTGCCAGTTTAATCTGCGCTATGTACATTCCAATCCAGATTGCAATCGGACTGGCAAATACCAGCATCATCGGATGAAAGGTACCAATCATTATGAGTCCACCCCAGATGAAAAATAATGAGCCTACAATAATGATAACGCCACTGATAATATTCATTCCATGAAGAATCTTCATTGATTTTTCATGGAAGCTATAATCATAAATTGTTGTTCGATATACAAGAGCCATGCCTAATGCAATATTTAACCACAGCCAAATAGTCAATCCAGTGGAGGCAGGATGATTTAAGTAAGCAGTTAGTAACCAGCCGTAAAGCACCCCAAGAGTATGGAAAATCAGTAAACTATTTAACCATAGCTTTCTATTAATGTGAAAGCTATGATTTAGCGGGAAAAACAAAAGCATGGCACATGTACCCATCGAAAAACAGAGCCAGCCAATATGAGCATCCCCTTCAACAAAGAGACGCAATAAATACAGACTGATTGTAAATAAAATCGAAGATATGGCTAATGCAAGCATTAATTCCTTCCGATACGGGAATATTGCCTGCTGCAGTTGAGTGCCAATTTCCCCCTCCTTACCGAATTGCTGAATGGCTTTTTCCTCGGCCATTTCTGGTGTCAATCCTTCTTCTGCTATAAAGGAATCTCGAGATAGCTGGAGGTGGATGAGCAGTTCCTCATAAAGATCCTCTTTTTCTTTCTTAGAACATTCTGTATGCCGAACAATGTTTTCCGCATACTGTTCTAACTTCGACTTCATATTAACCCCTCCGAGCTTCTTTGGACTAAATTCTCGATTAGCTTCATCACTTAATCGCTTTAATAATTTGGTAATTTCATAACCATATAGATCCCTCTGTTTGATTAGCGACAAAAGTAAAAGATCTCGTTATACAAGAGTGTATAATAAATTTTTCCAAATGAAAATCATGTAGCATATTTTGTGACAAAAAGTCTGATATTTTTTGACAACTTTGTGAACAAAGTTTTGACAATTTTGTGAACAAAGTGAATAATAGTAGTATAAGGGTATTTGGGGGAGGTCATTATGATGAATTCACGAATGAAAATTTTGAATGCAACAAAATTAGCAGGGAGTATTACCTTACTTACTGGTATAATGATCTTTATATATGGAGTTGTAAGCGGTTTAAATTCGGTAATTGGTATTGGGATCGGTGCCATTGTAGGAGCAGTTATGTTCTTTCTCATGGGAATGTTCTTTATCGCTACTGAAGAGATGGTGGAAAACACTGATAAGGGAATGGAAATTGCACCGAATAAATATCGGAATGGATTGTATTTAGTTAAAAGATAATAATCACACATACAAAATGAAAAGAGAGCATCTTAACAGGATGCTCTCTTTCTTCTTTACATATCCCAAAGGAAAATGAGTAATGTTCCGAAAACAGTAATTAACGCCATGGCAATCATAAAATATACTTTGCCGTAAATAATCCATTTATCTTTCGTTTCACCAGCATGCATGAACACGACAAGCTGCAGCAGTGCTTGAACAAATGCAGTAATCAATAGTACTGCCATGCCCTGTGCAAACGACAAGTGAAGGAAATAAACAGTAAGGGCTGCTGCTGTCAGAACTAATGAAAACACAAAGCCCATTATTTGTTTACGCGGAAATAATTCGCTCATCTTACATCATTCCTTTCAAGTAGATGAAGCTGAAGATAAAGATCCAAACTACATCTAAGAAATGCCAATATAATGAGAAGATAAATGATTTATTTGCTGTTTCGGGAGTTAAGCCGCGTTTTTTCACCTGCAGAAGAATAGCTGTTCCCCAGAACAATCCGAAGGTAACGTGCAGCCCATGTGTTCCCAATGTTGTCATAAGCATAGCGGTAAATGCGCTCGTTTGCAATGTAGCCCCTTCATGGATATACGTAATAAACTCATCAATTTCAAAGCCTAGGAAAACTAGACCAAGAAGAAGTGTAATCACAAAGAATGTCATCATCGCTTTTTTGCGGCCAATCCGCATAGCATGAACTCCAAGACCAATCGTAAAACTACTTGTTAATAAGACAAACGTTTCAATTAAGACAGGAGCAATTTCAAAAATTTCAGCGCCGCTTGGACCGCTGCCAGTTCTATGCTCTAACGTAAAATAAGAAGTAAAAAGTGTCGCAAACAGCATAATTTCAGCGGCAAGGAAAACCCAAAAGCCAAAAATATTCATTCCGTTTTGTTTTGTACTATATTCTAATGGCAGCGTGTGATCGACTTTCATTAGTTAACACCCCGCAATTTCGTTTCAGTTTCTTCTATTTCCTTAACAGAAATATATCGACCATGATCGTTTTCAAATGAACGGTGTGCCATACATGCAAAGATTCCAATCAGTGAAATAATAGCTGGAATCCACAGAGAGAAGATCATTGAGAATCCAAATACAAAGAAGATCGCGCTCATAATAAATGGAACTCCGCTGCTATTTGGCATATGGATTTTTTCCACTTTACCAGGGAACAGCTCGTGACCTTTTTTCTTAGCATCCCAGAATGCTTGACTTGAAGCTACATGCGGCTCAATTGCAAAGTTATATTCCGGTACAGGAGTATGTGTAGCCCATTCAAGTGAACGTGCATCCCATGGGTCCGCACCAATATTTCTTGGTGAATAACGTACACTGTAATAAACGTTATAAACGATTAAAGCAAAGCTGATGGCCATAACACCTGCGCCAACAAACGAAAGCATATTTAATGGTCCATAGCCAGTAGCTTCAGAATAGGTGTACATACGACGTGCCTGACCATCTAAACCGGTAATGTACATTGGGAAAAACGCTAAGCAGAATCCGATGGATAGAAGCCAGAATGCCCATTTCCCGATTCTTTCATTTAACATAAAACCAAACATTTTTGGCCAATAATACGTAAGACCAGCAAGCATGGCAAATACTACACCAGGGATAATCGTATTATGGAAGTGCGCTACTAAGAACATTGTATTATGGTATTGGTAGTCAGCAGCCGACATCGCCAGCATGACCCCTGTCACCCCGCCAATAACAAAAAGCGGAATAAACCCTAGTGAATAAAGCATTGGAACGGTAAAACGAATCTTCCCTTTCCACAATGTAAATAACCAGTTAAATATCTTAACCCCTGTTGGTACAGCAATCATCATGGTTGTAATGGAGAAAAAGCTGTTTGCAAGTGCCCCTTGCCCCATTGTAAAGAAATGGTGCGCCCAAACCATACAAGATAATGCTGAGATAATAACCATGGAAGCAACCATTGATTTATAGCCGTAAAGATTTCGGCCAGAAAATGTTGAAATAATTTCACTGTATAAACCAAACGCAGGTAAGATTAAAATATATACTTCAGGGTGTCCCCATACCCAGAACAGGTTGGCCCAAAGCATATCCATCCCGCCATTGGTTGTGGCGAAGAAGTGAGTTCCAAATAATCTGTCCATTGTTCCCATTGCAAGTGCTACTGTGATGACTGGGAAAACCGTAACAATGATCAGGTTCGTAACTAAAACGGACCATGTAAACATTGGCATTTTCATTAATGTCATGCCAGGTGCTCTCATTTTAAAAATGGTTGTAATCATGTTAATACCGGTCATCAGCGATCCAATACCGGATATTTGAATGGCCATCATATAATAGTTCGTCCCTACATGAGAACTAAAATCATTTCCAGCAAGCGGGAAATAGGAAGTCCATCCAGCATCAGGTGATCCGCCAATAACAAAGGAAATATTAAACAGCATCGCACCAAAGAAGAATAACCAAAAGCTTAATGCGTTTAACCTTGGGAATGCGACATCCCGAGCGCCAATTTGTAATGGAACAACATAGTTCATAAAGGCAAAGATGAATGGCATTGCCATGAACATGACCATGATAACCCCGTGTGTTGAGAAAACTTCATTATAATGCTGTGGATCAAGCAATTTATTATCAGGTACAGCAAGCTGAGCACGCAGCATAATCGCGTCCACACCGCCGCGGAATAACATAATTAAGGCAGAAATTAAATACATAATCCCAATTCGTTTATGGTCAACCGTTGTTAACCACTCACGCCATAAATAGCCCCATTTTTTAAAATAGGTTAAGCCTGCAATAATGGCGACCACTGTAAGGCCAATTGCAACCATAGATGCATATATGGCAATACTAGGATTTGGTATGGCAAAACGTTCAAAGAACTCCATCCTTGATTAACTCCTTTCAAGAAATCTCTCTTTTTAACTATTCATCTATTAAACCGTTCAATATTTACTTATGATTTTATTGATTGGACATATCCATGTTCATGTCCATTTGTGAATGATCGGTATGGCCATCTTTATTTTTAGGTGCTCCCATATGATGTTCCTCTGGAGGAGGATTAAAGCCTAAATGAGTACCAGTGAAAGTCATTTGTCCAAGATGCCCTGGTTTTAATAACTCGTCAAATTTTTTCTCGGTTAAAGGTTTTGCCGTTTTCTTAACGTCCTTAACCCATTTATCAAAATCCTTTTCAGACATTGCCGTAACATTGAACATATTTTCAGCAAATCCTTTACCGCTGAAGTTGGCGTTTCGGCCCATCATTTCACCAGGTTCATCTGCTGCCAAGTGTAATGTCGTGATCATATCAGACATTGCATATTTTTGTCCGCCCAGCTGCGGAATCCAGAAGCTTGTAATCGGTCCATATGAATAAAGCTTAAATTCGATTGGACGGTCTGTCGGAATATACAAATAGTTAACCGTCTCAATATTTTGCTCCGGATAACTAAAGTGCCATTTCCAGTCAGAAGATGAAGCATATATTACTAAAGGTTCTTTATCCGCATATGCTTGCGGCTTAGCTTCCACAATGTAGTTACTTTGTACAGATACAATTGAAAAGTAAGTGACAATGACAATTGGAATCCCGACACAGATCAACTCAACCCATTTATTACCTTCAATGTGAGGTGGTTCATAGTCCGGACTTGCCTTAGAAGCACGATACTTAATCAACACATAAATTAAAATCGCAAAAACAACAATTACAATAAATGACATGATCCCGATCGATAACAGGATATCATGGGCTTGCCTTTCTGCTTGCGGCCCTTTAGGATCGAGAACCATCAGCGGTTCACATCCGGTAAGCACCGTGGCAATAGTGAAAACAAGCATTAATAAAGCCGATTTTACTTTCATGCTAGTACCCCTTTCTTTTATTTTAACACTTCATATTAAAAATATTTTTTGAGTATGTGATTTATATCACATCTTTATTTTCTATCTTAATACCGTTCACAATTAAAGGACACCCATTCAGGAGATATGTCACTAAATGTTCAAAAAGAATTCGACATTTGAAAAAAGGGATGCTATTCACTGGCATTTTATTTAAAAAAGGATTATTATAAATAATTTGTTTCCCACAATCAGCTTCGAAATATTTTTGTACAAAAATAAAATAAAAAAAGCGAAGAATCGTTCGCGCCCCGCTATTAAGCCATTATTCAATCGAATTGTAATTTATAATCATCTATTTTGATCATTTTTAACTTTCTTGAAAAAATAAAAACAAGTCCAAGATTTAAGACAAATCGAAGAATTAGAACAAACTGAACCTTTATCGGATAATTCCCCAGGTAACCAATATATTCTTGAGACTGAAATTTTTAAAACTCCTTTTAAAACTTCCTTACTATTTTTCACTTTTTATATTATTCTAAAAATATAACTGATTTGGGGGAGTGACGGAATGAATACGATATTTATCGCGGGTCATGCGAAGCTGCCAACTGGTATGGCTGCTAGAAGTGTTTATGAAACATTGACGATCACTGCGGAAATTGATAAACAATATGGGGTCATAGTAGATGCCTCCTGTACGCTCGCTACTGAGCACGGCCGTGATTATATCAATAGGCTGTTAAAAGGACATAGTTTGCGGAACGGTATTGATGCACCGCTAGATGAATTAAAAACGGGATATTTAGGAAAAGCCAATCATGCCCTGATTGCGGCATTAAAAGATTTATTTAAGCAATATGAATCACTTAACCAATAAAGGAGAAAGGCCCCTTTCACTTGAAAAAAGGGGCCTTTCTATTAATAGCAAATTATAAACTGTTTTGAATTGCTAATAATGATTCTCGAAGGATAGAAAGGAGCTCATCTATTTCCTGCTTATTTATGACAAGCGGCGGCGAAAAGACAACGGTGTCCATGCCCTCAAATCCTACTGTTCTAACAATCAGCCCCCGTTTGGCACATTCAGCGCTCACCTTTGGAGATATAAGCGTCGGGAATCGTTTGTTCGTAACCGGGTCCATGATTTCGACCGCGCCAATTAATCCAAGCGCACGGATCTCACTAACGATGTCTACCTCTTCTTGTATTTTTTTGAATCCCTTTAACAGCTCTTCCCCCATTAAACGTGAATTCTCTACTAAATTTTCTTTTTCAATGATTTCAAGATTTTTCAAAGCAACCGCACATGCCGTAGCATGGCCGCTGTACGTATAGCCGTGAAGCAGAACTCCGTCCGATAAGGAAACGAGATCTTTATGAATCCTCTCGGTCATAACCACTGCACCCAGCTGGATATATCCACTCGTAATTCCTTTAGCCAGCAGCATCACGTCCGGGACGACATTGTAATGCTCGCAGGCGAATAATTTACCTGTCCGCCCAAAGCCGGTTATGACTTCATCCGCGATGAATAAAATATTATGCTCATCACAAATCTTTCTTACCTCTTGGAAATATCCATCAGGGGCAATGTTTACCCCGCCGGCCCCTTGAACTGGTTCTGAAATAAAGGCAGCGATCGTATCAGCACCTTCCTTAGCAATACACTCTCTTATTGCATCTGTTGAAAAAGTATCAACATGAAGGAAATCAGGTGCTAACGAAGATGTCATTTCATGGAAAGGCGAAATACCGGTCGCACTTGTCGCTCCGATGTTGACCCCGTGGTATCCTTTTTTCCGTGAAATAATTTTCGTTTTTTGCGGGAAACCTTTCAATTTCCAGTAATATCTTACCAGCTTGTAGGCAGTATCATTGGATTCGGAACCGCCGGATGTAAAAAACACAGCGTTCAAATCCCCTGGAGTAATTTCCGCCAGCTTTGCGGCCAGACGAATAGCCGGTTCGTTGCTAAAGGAAGAGAAGGAGTTGCTAAATGCCAGCTTTTCCATCTGCTCACGGGCAGCCTCCGCCAATTCCTTTCTGCCGTAGCCGACATTCACATTCCATAATGACGACATGCCTTCGAGAACTTTTTTACCGGTAATATCCGTGAGATAAACTCCTTTTCCCTCGGTAAAAATAAATGGAGCACCTGATTCCTGCTGCTGCTTCAAAGAAGAGGTGGGATGGATAAAATGCTTCTTATCCAAATCAACTAAAGTGTCTTTTAGAGTACTCTGTACTTGGTTTTGACGCATACTGACTCTCCTTCGCTTGAAAATCTATTTGTTTGGACTTCCCTCGACATTCAAGAGAAGTCCATCACTTCTATTCTATGAGTCCTCGATGAATCATTTAACTATTTTTCACAGCTTCTTTTTCATATGGCCATGCCGGGAGCATTTTGTTTAATGGTTTATCTTCACGATAGCCAAGGACATATTCTGCCTGCATAATGGTATGAATCTCTCTTGTTCCTTCATAAATAACTGGGGCCTTTGAATTTCTTAAGAAGCGCTCCACCGGGTATTCGCTTGAATATCCATATGCTCCATGTATCTGAACGGCATCATCGGCTGCTTTATTGGCAAAATCACATGCCTGCCATTTTGCAAGGGACGTTTCTCTTGTATTGCGTACACCTTTGTTTTTTAATTCCCCGACACGATAGACTAAGAGTCGGCTCATCTGCAATCCGGCCTCCATGTTGGCAATCATTTGTTGCACAAGCTGATGTCTGCCAATTTCTTTGCCAAAGGTTTTCCGTTCATGACAGTACTTTACGCTTTCCTCTAAGCTTGCCATGATTAGCCCCACTGCCCCTGCCGCAACCGTAAACCGGCCGTTATCAAGTGCGGCCATGGCGATTTTGAATCCTTCCCCTTCTTGACCAAGTAAATTCTCCTTTGGAACCCTTAGTTGATCAAAGAACAATTCTCCTGTATTTCCAGAGCGAATGCCAAGCTTCCCTTTAATTGCTTTCGATGAAAAACCAGGCATCGTGCGCTCGACTATAAAGGCAGAAATCCCGTGATGCTTTTTTGATTTGTCCGTATAGGCAAACACGATAAAATGATCAGCCACATCACAAAGGGAGATCCATGTTTTCGAGCCATTTAAAATGTAATCATCCCCATCCCGAACTGCAGTTGTCTGCAGGGAAGCCACGTCAGAACCTGCTCCAGGCTCCGTCAACCCAAAGGCAGCTATTTTTTCACCCTTTGCCTGTGGTACAAGGTATTTTTGCTTCTGCTCTTCTGTTCCCCATTGCAATAATGTCAGGCTGTTTAAACCTATATGGACCGATACCGCCGTCCGGAAGGCTGTATCTCCTCGTTCCAGCTCCTCGCAGACTATTGCCAGCGAGTTATAATCCATTCCGCTGCCGCCATATTCTTCTGGGATACATACACCCATAAGATCAAGCTCTCGTAAACGTTTCCAAATTACCGGATCAAATGCCCCCTGTTCCTCCCACTCCTGCATATATGGAATAATTTCCTTATCAACGAAACTTCTAACCATCTTTCTTAACATCACTTGTTCTTCAGAAAAATCAAAGTTCATAACTTTTGCCTCCTAGTAATTTAAATAATTTTCGTTTCCTTTAAATGTGCTACGTCTTCTTCTGTATAACCTGCCTGTAATAGTATTTCAGTTGTGTGCTCCCCTGGAATTGGCGGGTGGCGCTCTATCCTCGTCTTTGTTCTTGATAGTTTCATAGGAGAGCCTACAAGATTAACTGTCCCTGCTTCCGGGTGCTCCACTTGAACGACCATATCCCTCGCCGTAACCTGCGGATGATCAAAAACCTGATCCAATGTTGCGATAGGACCGCATGGAATATTATGCTGCAAAAACAATTCAGTCCACTCATTGACAGGTTTTAATTGGAGCTGCTTTTCAATTATTCTCGTAAGCTCCAGCTTATTTTGCACCCGCGCCTCATTGGTGTGAAACCTTTCATCTACAGCCAATTTACTCATTCCCAACACTTCACAAAGGGCGACAAATTGGCGATTATTCCCAACAGCAATAATTATCTCCCCATCTGCTGCACTAAACTTCGAATACGGAACAATGTTCGGATGGTCATTGCCAAGTCTTCTGGGAACTGTACCTGAAATGAGATAATTACTGGCTACATTGGCAAGTGAACTGACGGCCGTATCCATCAACGACATATCGATTTTTTGTCCCAGTCCTGATCTTTCCCGTTCCAACAGGGCTGCTTCAATCGATATTGCGGAATATAACCCTGTTAAAATATCAACCATGGCTACACCGATTTTCAGCGGGCCGCTTTCTTCACTTCCGGTAATGCTCATCAATCCGCTCATACCTTGAATGATATAATCATATCCGGGGAAATGCCTGTAAGGGCCCGTTTCTCCAAATCCGGTGATGGAACAATAAACAAGCCGCGGGTTTTTGCTTTTCAATGATTCATAATCCAATAACCATTTTTCCATTGAGCCGGCTTTGAAGTTATGGATTAAAACATCCGCTTCTTTTGCCAACGTACGAATGATTTCCCTGCCTTCTTCGGATTTCAGATTGACGGTGATGCTTCGCTTATTGCGGTTTGCACATAAATAGTAGGCACTAACCCCGTTTTGAAAAGGCGGCCCCCAGCTTCTCGTCTCATCGCTGCCACCCGGGGCCTCGACCTTGATCACATCCGCACCAAGGTCAGCGAGAATCATCGTACAATGCGGACCCGCCAGTACTCTCGTTAAATCTAATACCTTAATACCTTCTAATGCTCCTGTCATACTACCTCCTCCTATTTGGATTTTTAGCGAAAAACATAAAAAGCCAGCCCAAACACACAGTTAATGTGTATTGGACTGGCTACCCGTTCCATTTTTACCAGCCGGCTAAAGCTGGAAGTGGAAACTTATCAGTCAATAATATTATTGATAACTTTAAAGCTTCATTTCCTTCCACTGGGAGGGGGATAGGATGAAGATATATTTATTTTATAGGAATTTTCTGAATTGTTCAAGGCATTTTTATTAAAATATTTCCTTATTTTGCTACAGAATCCCCTATGCTACTTTTTATTTTACTCTCTTGGCTTTTAATCCCCAGCTGTAATGACGTCATTAGCCCTTCGTATGTGGCCTCTTCTAAAGTTCTAGGCGACAAGCAGTCACCTATTTGCCATACTTGTGGGGCTAAGTTTTTAATTTGTTCGAAAAGTTCCCCATTAGGGACACGGCCAAGAGAAAGGACAATTGTATCCCAGTTTTCCACGTTCTCTTTTTCATAGGAAAATAAATTGCGGATCACGACGGTGTCTCCGTTAATCTCGCCCAAATCATAATGCGGCAGCAATCTCACCTTCAGCTGATAAAGCTTTTTCAAATATTCATTTCTTAAATATTGATGGACTTCCTCGCCGATGGAAAGTCTCGCTGAAATGAGAGTGACCTGATGACCTTTTTCAGCCAAATCAATCGCCGCTTCTATCCCCGGCCAATCGCCAGCAAAATCGAATACAATGACATTTTTACCAATAACCATATTTTGTTTATTAAATAGTTCATCTACCGTTATTACTCTTGAATCATTAATCCCTGTAATATTTGGAATGTACGGCCTTGAACCGGTTGCACATACAATCGCATCAGGCGCGATAGTACGAATATCTTCCAGCTTAATCGCAGCACCAAGTTCCACTTTAACATGACTATTGGCTAATTTTCTCAAATAATTATCAATCATCGATTCGGCCAATTCATGTCTCATTGGTGCACGTCTTAAGGTATGCAGTAATCCGCCGACTTTGTCCGCTTTATCGGCTAAAATAACTTCGTGACCTAGTTCATCTAAGGTAACCGCCGCTTGCATTCCGGCAGGGCCCGCTCCGATAACTAGGACTTTCTTTTTCTCTTTTAACTGATTCTTTAGTGCTATAACTTGATTTTCTTTACCTGCTGACGGATTTTGTACACAGCCAATAGTTAATCCTTTATGATAATGGCCAATGCATGCCTGCAAACAGCCGATACACGCATCAATGGACTGCATATTTCCCGACTTTGCTTTATTTGGCATTTCCGGATCAACTATCAATGACCGGGTCATGCCAACTACATCTGCTTTACCTGCCGCCACAATTTGTTCCGCTTCCACCGGGTCGACAATCCGCGAGCCAACAAATACAGGAACCGCTCCTGCCATCCTAATTTTAAACGATTGCGGTGTCAAATAACCGTGCTTGATTGGAGAAGGAGGTACAATATGCGTTGAACCGGCATACGTACTCGAATCTCCCGCAGTGACATCAATAAAATCTATTCTTACACGATCGACTAAATATTCGACGATTTTAACCGCATCTTTTACAGTGGTTCCATCCATCGTCATTTCATCAGCGCTCATACGGATACCCACGGTGAAGTCCTCGCCGACTTCCTCCCATACCCGTTCAATCACTTCTACGATAAAGCGCATCCGATTTTCAAATGAGCCTCCATATTCATCTGTACGAAGATTCGTATGTTCCGCCCAAAATTGAGCTGGTAAATAACCATGGGAGCAACAGATTTCGACCCCATCTAATCCCCCTTTCTTCGCTAATTTTGCGGAAAAGGCAAACCCTTCAATCACTTCTTTAATTTCTTCTATGCTCATCGGCTTAGGCATCGTGCTAAAGCGAAGGCTTGGTACCGCAGAAGGAGCCCAGGCCGCGTTTCGATAATCGCTTGATACGACTTCCCTTCCGCCATGAAATAATTGTGAAAAAACTTTTGTTCCGTACTCATGGACCTCATTTGCTAGTTCTAAATATGCGGGTACTACTTTTTCGTCAAATCCAGCTATCGTATTGGTTGTAAGCATTCCTGATGGGTGCACTGCAGCCGCCTCTAGGATAATCAAACCAGCACCTCCCCTTGCCCGTACGGCATGATAGGCTGTCATATCCTCTGTAGGAATTCCATCGATCACGTGATTAGTTTGGTGTGCTGTACTTAGAATTCGATTTTTCAATTCGGTGTTTCCAATTTCAACTGGACTAAATAAATGTTTAAATTGTGCCAATTCTGTTCCCTCCCTGTGAAAGTCTTTTTTATAATAACTTGCAAAAATCGTGCCAATTCTTTCCCAGCCATAGCCTTAAAAGTTTTTTCAAAAAATTATAACGATTCACAAAAAAGTGGTTTATAATGACAGGTATAATCGAACCTTTTATGCAACACTAGATGCAAAATAGGTTCACCTCAATGAAACACTATCAACTAAAAGGTTTCGGGGTAATCTATGAAACAAACATCTAATATTTCGATGCAAAATGTGTTCAAATTTCTAAACAAGGGAGTGGAAGTTATGCCGGAGCACGAACGATACATAGAAAAAATAAATTTACTTCAACAGCAATTAGAGAGTGCTCAAGAAAAAATAAAAGAACTTACCCATGTGCTGAATTCCACTTATGATGAAATTTTTGTTACCGCCGCAAATGGACAAGTATTATTCGTCAGCGAGTCCTGCGAACATTTTACCGGTCTGCCGCCAGAGGCATTTATTAATAAAAACATTTATGAACTGGTAGAAAAAGAGATCATTAAGGAGTCAGTCACGATTAAAGCAATGGAAACACAAAAAATCCAATCATTGGAGCAGCAATATCCAAACGGTAAAACCGTGCTGGCCACAGCCAAACCCGTATTCGATGAAGATGGAAAATTATTTCGCGTAGTTTGTAATTCACGGGATATTTCAGAGCTTGTTGAAATGAAACGGCAATTGTCAGAAATCCATTCGAACCAGCAAGAATCGCTGGTCATGATTGAATCCGCCGGAAAGCAAAGGTTTATTACCCAGTCGAAAAACATGATTTCAACACTAAAAACTGCCCAAAAGGTTGCACCTTTAGACTCTTCAATTTTTATCCATGGGGAATCAGGGGTAGGAAAAGGAGTGCTTGCCAGGATTATCCACGAACATAGCCCAAGGAAAACAAAACCATTTGTCCAAGTAAACTGCGGGTCAATCCCAGATGCATTATTGGAATCCGAATTATTCGGCTATGAGGCTGGAGCATTTACCGGAGCTAATCGACGTGGAAAACCAGGTCTGGTGGAAACCGCGGATGGCGGCACATTGTTTTTAGATGAAATCGGCGAAATGCCGTTGGAGCTCCAAGTAAAAATTTTACATTTAGTACAAAAGAAATCATTCAAAAAAGTTGGCAGCATCCGGGAAAAACAGGTTGATATCCGAATCATTTCCGCAACCAACAAAGACCTGCTGCAAATGATTGAAAATAAAACTTTTCGTCAGGATTTATATTACCGCTTACATGTTGTTCCGCTGAAAATCCCGCCATTAAGGGAACGCAAGCAGGATATTCTCGCGCTAACCGATTATTTTCTTGAAAAATTCAACACAAAATATGGACAGCAAATCAAGTTAGTCGAAAATGCGAAGTTGTTAATTCAGCTGCAGGAATGGCGGGGAAATATAAGAGAACTTGAGAACTTCATGGAACAACTGGTGGTAACCGCCCAAAAATCAACAATTAATATGGAAGATCTACCATTCACAATGGACCATCGATTCTATCCTGAAAAATCACTTCAGATTATGCCGTTAAAAAAAGCGGTGGAAGAGACTGAAATACAAATCCTTTCCAACGCATTATCAAAATATAAGACAACGAGAAAAATCGCCAAAGCCCTTGGGGTCAATCAAACAACGATCATGAGGAAACTTCATAAGTATAATTTAACTTAGATATTTAATTGTTTGAAATATTTAACTGAATTTTTGGAATTGGCATGAAATTTGCATAATAGTATATGAAACCAATTATGCAAAGGAGCGAAGTGAATGGGAGAATTTGTTTTTTCATTAGGCTATGGCGGGTCCCTTATAGTTCTAGGACTGATTACACATTTATTTATTCGTAAAATGCAACGTGATGTACTGGTAAACAAAACGGGCAATTCGGATAAAAAGGCGGGAGTATCATGATTTATACAATCGGTATAATTGTCTCCTTTCTTTTATATATCCTTATTGGTGTAGTACTGTCAAAGCGGGTAAAAAGCTCCGAAGAATACTATGTTTCTGGTAGAAAAGGTTCTACCCTCATGGTGACAGGGACATTGGTTGCTTCATTCTTAAGTACCGTATCCTTTATGGGCGAAGCTGGATTTTCCTATGAAGGATACCCGATTCTTCTATTAATACTAGTTATTTTTAATGTGACAGGCTATGTGATCGGAGTTTTCTGCTTTGGCCGTTACTTAAGAAGAAGCCAATCGTTAACCGTTCCTGAATATTTCGGGAACCGCTTTCAATCGAATAAGGTGAGAATGGCCACAGCCATTACAACAATTCTTGGAATTTCTGCCTACTTAGTGGCGGTTACTCAAGGCGGGGCAGTCCTGCTGTCTGAAATTTCGGGTACCTCCTATCCAGTGGCATTATTAATTATGTGGATTGCCTATTCATCTTTCACCGTGCTTTCTGGGGCAAAAGGAGTCATGGTAAATGATACGATCATGTTTTTCTTATTTTCCATTGCCACTTATATTTCTTTTCCATATATAATCGGAAAAGCAGGTGGATTTCCTGATGCTATTATCAAAGCAGCAACAAATCCTGAACGTCCTGATTTATTGAGCTGGCATGGCATTACCGGCCCTGACGCCTACATGGGCGCACCATGGGAAGCATTACTTTGGGCCATTATTCTAGGTTTAGTGTGGTCTGCCGTCATCGCCATCAGCCCGTGGCAAAGCAGCCGATATCTAATGGCCAAGAATGAACATGTCGCCATCCGTTCAGGGGTCTGGGCTACGATTTCCATCATCACGATTTACTTATTCCTTCATATCAGCATTTCTACCATCACAACAGTTAATCCAAATATCAAACCAACAGAAAAGGTATTTATTTGGGCAGCGATGAATATGGTACCTAAGTGGCTTGGAGTCATTATAGTCAGCGGAATCATGGCAGCCGCCTTATCATCCTGTGCTAGCTTTCTGCAGTTAATCGGCAGCAGTATCACCCGTGATATTATAGAACAATCACGTAACAAAACCTATACAGATAAACAATTGCTTCGAACAAGCCGACTTTCCATGATTGTCGTCAGTATCATTATCCTGCTGATTGGACTGTGGCAGCCGCCTTCTATCATGTGGATAGGCTACTTCGCCGCAACCTTGTTTGCCGCCTCTTGGGGGCCGGTGGCTTTTGCCAGCATTTATTCCAAAAAGATTACAAAAACCGGGGCATTATCGAGTATTATCGTTGGTTTTTTGGGAGTTATCTTCGGAGAATCTTTGGAAAAATTAGGCGTAACATTACCTGTCTATTTGAATCCCGTTATAATTGGTGTCGTCCTAAGCTCTCTCGCCCTTTATATCGGTTCTAAATTTGGCGAAATTACTGATCAAGAAAAAGAGTTTCAGAACAACATCCTTAAGCGTCCAATTGAAGCTGATGAAAATGAAAATATGAAGGTTACAAAAAGATATCCAATTTATTTGGTCGCGAGCGGCATTGTGATTATCATCGTTACCTTTATTTTCTACTACTGGCCATTACAGCTGGCGATGTAAAAATAAGAAACTAGCACCTTGTGATGGTGCTAGTTTCTTATTTTTATTCCGTTATAATATTCCTCACTGGTTCTATTTTTATATCAGCTTCTTCTAACCGATACCGGATTTGCTTGATTAACTCCGGTGCTCCCTTTGTATCCCCGTGGATGCAGACAGTATGAACATCCACACCCGCTTCTTCGCCATCAGGTGTGATCACCTTTTTATCCTTTACCATGTTCACCACACGATCAGCCATTTCTTCATAGCTTTGAATGGACGGACCTGTGCGGGTTAAAATAATCGATCCGTCCTTTGTATGTTCACGATCCGCATACAGTTCCTTCGCAATTGGCAGTCCCATTTTCTCTCCTTCATGGGCCACTGCCGAATTGTTTAAGGCAAATACAATCATATTATCGGAAAACGAAGCGATTCCTTCTAAAATAGCCCTGGCAAGCTTTTCGTCGCTCATTGCCATCATAAAGAGAGCACCATGGGGCTTACAATGCTGTAATTCAAGACCATAATTTTGTGCAAAACCATTGAGTGCTCCCATTTGGTAGATAACATAATCTTTTACCTCAGCTGGGGTACAATTTAAATGTCGTCTGCCAAATCCAATTAAATCAGGAAACCCTGGGTGAGCGCCAATCGCTACATCATATTCCTTCGCCAGCAGTACTGTCTGCCTCATGACATGAGGATCACCGGCATGAAATCCGCAGGCAATATTGGCCGAAGAAATATACTTCATCATTTCCTCATCATTCCCCATCTGATAGAGCCCGAAGCTTTCTCCCATATCACAATTTAAATCGACCTTCATTGTTCACCATCCTTTCCCTATCTCAATGACACGATTTCCTGCCCTGCATCGACTATTTCTTCATTATTAGCAGTAAATTTTTCAACGATCCCTGCTTCTTCAGCTTTTAGCTCGTAAAATGTTTTCATTATTTCGATGAGCCCGACGACATCGCCAGGGTTCACTTGCTCGCCTTCTTGGACAAATTCCGGCTGATCCGGTGCCGGCCTCCGATAAAATACTCCTGGCAGCGGCGCAATGATTGCTTTAGACATAGCGTTCCCCTCCAAATCTACGTTTTCTTTTGACCCCGTTCTATTTATCTGCAATTTTTAAAATATATCTGCAAATTTATATGCTTTATCTGCAGTTTTTCTAATTTATCTGTAATTCCGCTTAATATCTGGGGATTTTTTAATATTTATCAGCGAGTCCACCCATTATATCTGCGGCTTTGCACCATATATCTGCGAGTTGAACCAATATATCTGCGACTTCCTGCGATATATCTGCGAATCTATTGTTCAACCATTTATCAATCAACGAGATGCAATGTCATCAGCTATTTTTCTTATAATTTCGTTGTTATCGCGGCGGATCCTAAGTGCCTCTTCTAAACTGACAGCAACAAATTTTACTTTTTCATTTGTCTTGATTTGCGCCATCCGATTTAGATCCGTGCTGATTACGGTTGCAACCGTCGCATAGCCGCCTCCGGTTACCGCATCATGTAACAAGACAATCGGCTCCACTCCGTCCGGCACTTGAATTGAACCAATCGGATAGCCAAGGTCAGTTACGTTGGACGGGTTGCTGCCAGCACCAAACGGCTGCTCCCGTTCAACAAACCGTAAGCGCTGCCCTTTATGGCGGTAGCCAATCCGATTCGCCTCAGGGGTAACCGTCCATTCTGTTTCCAGAAAGGCTTGCTTACTCTCCTCGGTTAAACGATAACTGCATAATCCTACAATCACACGGATTTCATGGGTCTTGCCGTAAGAAGGAATCAACGACTTATGAATCGCGGTCCCAGCTGGTACCCGGTGTTCCAGTAAGTCTCCAGTTTTTAACACATCCCCTGCCGCTAATGCTCTCCCTTCAAAACCGCCAATTCCAATCAAGGTATAGGTCGACCGTGAATTCATCACGAGCGGGACATCGATTCCGCCTTCTACAGCTAAATACGTCCGTGCTCCTGACCTTACGAAATCAAAAGACAGGACATCTCCGGCCCTGACCTGGAGAGTCTCCCACATAGGAACTGGATCCCCGTTAATTTTAGGCGGAATATTCCCGCCGGTTAAGCTGATTTGAGTATCCTGTTCAAATAACAGCTCCGAACCGATATACGTCATTTCCAGAACAGCCGCATTCGGATGGTTGCCTACAAGCAAATTCGCTGCCCGGAAAGCAAACTGATCCATGGCCCCTGAGGGAGGCATGCCGATTTCATATAATCCGCGTCTTCCTTGGTCTTGAACGGTTGTTTGCAGCCCTGGCTTCAGCACCTTAATCATGGTATAACCTCCTTAACACCATATCCGAAAACTTTTCCGGATTTTCCAGCACTTCTTGAGGGGTGAAGGTGATGTCTTTTTTTCGATAGATAAATGTTCCAGCTTCCACTTCAGCACGAATACCATCGTATTCCTCTCTCGTTATACTGCGGTAACGAAAAATATCACCCTGCTTCGGAAACACAATCGAGTCTTGGAAATCAGGCAAAGTCTGTTCCTTCTGATAGATTGGCGCCGGTGCTATCCCATACATTTGATAGCCGCCTGCTCCCTGGACAGGGTAAATAACAGCAAATGCCCCGCCAAAGCCAAAGGTGCGTTCCGGGGTAAACGTTCTCGGACGCACGTATTTGGGTACTTCGATTTGCTTTTCCTGTCTGACAATCTGGAAGCACCACGGCAGCCCCGGGACAAAGCCAATCATCGAGACAATGAAAGGAGAAGCATCAATTGCCTGAATAAATTCTTCCTTGCTGTTGTAACCGTTAATTCTGGCGCTATATTCCAGGTCCGTCGAATCCGGATCCTGATGGCGGTCGCGGAACCGCATCACCGCCTCATGTGTCCACGGGTCTTCAAACAACACAGGCACATCCACGATTCGCGAGGAAATTTCAATATCCAATCCTTCTATACTGTCTTCAATGACCTTCAATTCACGAATCAACTCATCCGGATGTAAGATGTCAGGATCAACCCGGACCATATAGGACGCATTGGATGGGCAAATATCAATAATGCCTTCCAGATTCCGTTCCTTCAGCTTTCTTGTAATCGCCATTCCTTTAAAATTTGCCTCTAAACTCATAGCTTCAGACAGCTGGACAAACACAAATTCATCCCCGCCATATTCATAGCGGGTAGTTAACGATGAGTTAGTCAATCTCTTTCACCTCTTAAATATATTGATTAGGGATTTCCCTTTTGAAAGGATACCCTTCAATTCTTATCAACTTGGATTCTCGACTGCCATTTGTAATTTTTTATGAATAAACGGTCGGTTTTTTAAGAATCCGCCTTGATGTCCGGTGCGAAAAGCAGTAATTTCCGATATAATGCTCAGGCTGATCTCTTCCGGTGTTTCCGCTCCAATATCAAGACCAATCGGGCTGAATAATTTAGTTAATTGCTTTGGTGAAAAAACAATTTCTTCCTCTTTAAGATGGCTTAAAAGCCTCTGGGTTCTTGTCCTCGGCCCTAAAATCCCGATATACGGGGCATCCGATTTTAATGCGAAAGCAAGTGATGCCGCATCACGTTCGAGATGATGATTCATAATCACGATATATGTTTGAGAATCCACGTTAATTTGACTAGAATCTTCTACAAGAAAATGGGCCGTTGGAAAGCGTTCCTTTGTGTTATAAGCTGGTCTCGAGTCAATCACAGTTGTTTCAAATCCAGTCGTTGTACTGATTCTTGCAAGCGGAACGGCATCATGCCCGGCACCGAAAATAAGCAACTTGGGCGGCGGCAGATGCACATCAAAGAAGACGATTTCCTCTTTGCTGTTTCTCGTTTCAAAATGAATGCTTTCGGATTGAGCTGTCTGTCGGGTCAATTTCTGTCGGGCAATCCGCACCACATGATCCCGCAAATATTCGTCAGAAAAGCTTCCAAACACGCTCTCTTTTGTGACAAGCAATGGGAGGCAAACGGAATCATCATCCTTAAGAATTTTGCACACCACCATTGCCTCTTGGTTGGCATAATGATCTGCTATCCGCTGCCATAAATCAGAGGAATCAATCGGCTCCATTAGGATTTCAACCGTTCCCGGGCACCCTAAACCAAGACCCCAGACAAGATCCTCATCCAGTTCATATTTTTTCACGATCGTTTTTCCGGTTCTGTAGATGTATTCGGCACTCGCGGCGACATCTGATTCCAAGCAGCCGCCGGAAATCATCCCATGATAATCACCAGTCGCTTCAACGATCATTTTGGCTCCTTCTCGCTTGTATGCAGACCCTTGAACAGTTACCACCGTAGCCAAAACCCCAGTATCATGATTTTTTATTTTCCCGGATAACAACTTGGTTACCTGCTGGTTCGATAGCATGAGATCTAACCTACTTTCTTTATATAAAAATGAAAAAAAGCCTAACCACCATGCCGGAAACATTGCTTTTTCTTGGTGATTTGGCTCTTGTTGTTTTTCCATATATTGATTCGCTGATATACGGTGTAAAATTGCTAATATAACTCGTAATTTCAGTAATACATTATATTAGTACAGCCCGTAACGCTCGCTCCGTATATACCTGACATAAATGCTTGCGGTATTCACTCGAAGCGAACGTATCTTCGCCCATCTCCGCATCGTCCGCAGCTAACAATGCCGCCTCTGTAATAATTTCCGGAACTGCCTTTTTCCCTAAAAGAAATTTTTCAACGCTCTCTGCCCGATAAGCACAATCACCCGATCCGGTTATTCCTATCCGGATGTGGTTTATCGTCCCGTCCACCGTTTTTCTTGCCACTGCGGCTACGCCAACAACAGCATAGCCTGAAGCTGGGTGGAAATATTTCAAATAAGAGCTTTTCCCTTCCGTCGGCGGGATGGCGAATGAGATTGCGGTGACAAGGCTTGTTTCCGGTAAGGCTGTGATGAATGGTCCAAACAAAAACTCCTGAATTGGGATCTTCTCATCTCCATCTTCGCCGGTGATATAAACAAATGCATCTAGTGCCAATGCCAGTGCCGGAAGGTCTGCCGCAGGGTCGGCATGAGCAATATTTCCGCCGATGGTCCCTTTATTACGGACCTGCAAATCGCCTATCTGCTTGATCGCATCCGCTAAAACTGGAATATGCGTGCTAATCAGCGGGTCCTCTAAAGCTTCTGCATAGGTGGTTAAGGCCCCAATAACCAGGCGGCCGCCTTCTTTTTTAACACCCTTCAATTCTTGAATTTTACTAATATCAATTAATGTGCCGGGACTTGTAATACGAAACTTCATTAATGGGACAAGACTGTGTCCGCCTGCAATAATTTTTCCCTCACCCTTACAATTCTTCAACAGTTGAATCGCTTCCGGTACCGATGCAGCCCGAACATAATCAAAGTTCGTTGGAATCATTAGCCCTTCCTCCCATCATGAATCGCTCTCCATACCTTTTCAGGTGTCAGCGGCATTTCCAAATCCTTTACCCCAAATGGCGCCAATGCATCCATTACAGCATTCACAATGGCGGATGGTGCTGCGGTTGTACCTGTTTCTCCAACCCCTTTTGCTCCCAGCTGGTTGACAGGACTTGGCGATTCCACAAAGCTTGATTCAAATTTCGGGAAAAACTTCGCCTTTGGCATCGTGTAATCCATGAATGTGCCTGATAAAAGCTGGCCTTTATCGGAGTAAACAGACTGCTCCCATAATGCCTGACCGATTCCCTGCGCTAATCCTCCGTGTACCTGTCCTTCGACGATCATCGGGTTAATAATCCGGCCGACATCGTCCACACTGACATATCGCTTCAATTCCACAACACCTGTGTCTGGGTCCACTTCAACGACACAAATATGCGCCCCAAATGGATAGACAAAATCGGGCGGATCAAAGAAGCACTGCCCTTCTAATGCTGGTTCCATTCCATCAGGGAGATTCCACGCATTATTGGCAGACCAGGCAATTTCTTTAAACGTTCGATGCTTCTCCGGCTGTCCTTTAACAGAAAAGACCCCATCGCTAAAGTCAAGATCATCAACAGTGACTTCCAATTCATGCGCCGCGATCAGCTTTGCCTTTTCTACAATGCGGTCCGCCGCAATCGCCAATGCCCCGCCGGCGACCGGCGTTGTCCGTGACCCGTACGTTCCCCAGCCCATGGAAATCATCAGCGTATCCCCGCTGACAAGCTCTATATCTTCAACTGGGATGCCAAACTTTTCGGCGACCACTTGGGCAAATGTTGTGCCTTCACCCTGACCGTGCGGGGAAGCCCCAGTAAATACCGTCACCTTGCCGCTTGGGTGCACCCGTATGGTGCTGTTTTCCCATAAACCGCCGCCAAATCCAATTGCTCCGGCAACCTTCGATGGACCTAGACCGCAAAGTTCTACATAGGTTGAGATGCCAATTCCTAACAGCCGGCCATTGTTCCGTGCATCTTCCTGTTCTTTTCGTAAAGCAGCATAATCAATGGTCTCTAAAGCTTTGGCTAGCGTACCGTGATAATCGCCACTGTCATAGTTACAGCCCATGGCATTCGTATAAGGCACTTTTGCCACGAGGTTTTTCTTACGGACCTCGATCGGATCCATACCGATTTTATCTGCATACAAATTGATGATTCTTTCAATCTGAAATGAGGCTTCCGGCTTTCCAGCACCCCGATATGCATCCGTCGGAGTGGTATTTGTATAGACCCCGATGGTTTCCGCCGCCGCATGAGGGATATCATAAGCCCCGGTAATCATTAATCCAAAATCGATGGTAGGAACGCCGGCACCCATTGTAGATAAATAGGCTCCAAGATTGGCAATGTTTTTTGCCCGGACTGCGAGAATTTTTCCATCCTTTGTTCCAGCAAGTTCTGTTGTAATCACTTGGTCGCGGGCATGACTTGTCGCCAGAAAATGCTCCTGGCGGTCCTCGATCCATTTAACCGGCTGGTTTAATTCCATTGCCGCGAGAGCGACTACAGCTTCCTCTGTATAGACCGCAATTTTCGCTCCAAAGCCACCACCCATATCGGGAGCAATAATCCGCAATTTTGTTTCCGGCACCCCAAGCGCATCGGCGTACGTCATCCGGTGAATATGGGGATTTTGCGTGGTGCACCAAATGGTTAAATCACCGCTGCCAGGATTATACTGGGCAACTGCTCCCCTTGTTTCCATCGGATTCGCGATTACGCGCTGCTCTACAAGACGCTGATTAACCACCACCTCGGCATTTGCAAAAACTTCTTCAGGAACCTCCCCCGCTTTCCAGGTAAAGGCGATGTTTTGGGGAACATCTTCATAAATAATGGGGGCTGATTCCGCCAGTGCTGCTTCTTGATGGACAACAGCCGGAAGCTCTTCATACTCCACTTCAATCAGGTCCAAAGCATCCCTCGCAACATAACGTGACTCGGCAATGACCATCGCTACTGCTTCGCCGGCATAGTTTACTTTATCAACCGCAAGCGGGACACGATCCTTCGGGATTAAATCACAGCCCGGTACTAGCCAAATCGAACGAATTGGCTTGATCTTATCTTGAACATCCTTTCCTGTATACACGGCAACAACGCCGGGATGATTTAACGCTTGATCGGTATTGATCGTTTTAATTTTCGCATGTGCCAGGCCGCTTCGCTTCATTGCAGCAAAGAGCATTCCCGGCAATTTGATGTCATCGGTAAATTGGCCATGTCCGGTAATAAGCTTAGGGTCTTCCTTTCTTTTAATTGGCTTGCCTAAAACTTTGGCCATTATACATCCCCTCCTGCTGTCACATTTTCAAGTGAAGATGTCTGCTTTTGCTGCTCCCGGATCAATTCTGCGGCATGCTGTACGGCTTCCACAATGAATTGATATCCGGTGCAGCGGCAAATGACACCATCAAGCGCATCGCGGATCTCTTCCTCTGTCGGATTTACATTTTCCTGTAATAAACCCGCTGCCGCCATCATCACCCCAGGTGTACAAAAACCGCATTGCAGCCCGTGTTTTTCCCAAAATCCCTGCTGGACAGGGTGCAGTTCTTCCTTTGATCCTAAACCCTCAACGGTTGTAATTTCTGCCCCGTCCGCCTGAAGGGCCAAAACCGTACACGATTTCACCGCTCTTCCGTCCAACATGACTGTACAGGCACCGCATTGGCTTGTATCGCAGCCAATATGCGTTCCAGTTAAATTGAACTCATCACGTAAAAGGTGGGCAAGCAAAAGACGCGGTTCGACCTCCGCGGATTTTTCCTTGCCATTTACCTTCACCTGAACAGGATATTTTTTCCCCACCAAAGAAAGCCCCCTTATACTCGATTCATTTCCTTTATCATTTCTTTTTCAGCAGCTTTGAAGAATTGGCTTAAGATAATTTTAGCGACACCCCCCATTACGCGCTGACCAACAGAAGCTAATACACCTGTTACCTGGACATCTGCCACACACGTAACTTGCGCACCATCTCCCGCCTCTTTAATGAACATGTCTGCGGTCGCATCAACATCCCCAGGTTTCCCTTTCCCTCTTACAATCAGCCTGTAGGAAGACGGCGGAATTTGATTCGTTTGCTTAACCTCCGTCGTAAACAAGCCTTTGATCGGCCCAACATTCAGACCCATTTCTGCCAGATACACCCCATCCGACCGTTCTTCAAAGGATTGACAGCCTGGAAGCGCACTTCTGAGGACTTGAGAATCCTGTATGTACTTCCAAACCACTTCTCTCGGTAATTTAAAAGAATACTTATGCTCGATTTTCAAAATTTCCCCTCCTGCTAATTAATGGAACTAAAAACCGTAACTGGTTTTGTACACTTATCCTATCTTTACTAAATCTTTCAGCCTATTATTACTAACACGTTTACAAATTATAAAGATTTTTTCTGAAGGTAAGATATACTTTAGGTAAGCAGTAAAGAAGTCAGTTTTTTACCTATTATTTTTTTCTAGTTAATAAGTAAAGAAGGAGATTATATGGCTAAAAAGAAAAAAAGTGTAAAAAAACATTGGGAGAGTTCCTTAGAATTTATTCCATTACATAAACAATTGGCTTTTTTACGAGAGAATAAACGGAAAATCAAGGCGGATCAGGAACTCTATTACAATGAAAGGCAAAATCAGATTGATGTAAAACAGTATTATCAATCTGTGACAGCTGTAAATGCTACTGGAATTGAATTATTTTATGAATATAGTAGTCTGCTAGAAAAAACGCATAAAAATCCAATTCCCTATTTTATCAGTAAAGATTTGTATTTATATACATGGGTGGATCTTTATCCAGATGGGGCGGTTAAAAGTATTTATTCGGGAGAGAGAAAAAATCCTGAAACCTTAATTATTCAAGATTTTGCAATGATTAATCAAAAATACGAAGACTTTCAACATTATCTGGAAGAGATTGAACGAAAGGAATTTGATTTATTAAAGCAATTAAAGGCATGTGAACGAAGGTTAAAACTAAATACGGAGCACATTGTCCCACAGTCCTGGTTTAGCGGTATTGAACCGATGAAGGGAGATTTACATCACCTGTTTGTTTGTGACCCCGAGTGCAATATTGTCCGCTCTAATTTTCCTTATGAGGATTTTCTTTTTTACCAGCCTGAATCTCCGGATGAACCCATTGATAATCACTGCGGATTGGCTGCTGAAGGCAAATTTGAACCGGAGTTTGGGAAAGGAGCGGCGGCAAGAGCAATGCTATACTTTATCATGCGGTATCCGAGGGCAATAAAGAAAGTGTATCTAATGCAAATTGATGTTTCCTTACTTATACGCTGGCATCGGGAGTTTCCTATCAGCTTATATGAAAAGCATCGCAATCAAGCAATCTATCGGATTCAGGGAAATCGCAATCCGTTTATTGATGTACCTGCTATAACCGAAATTATAGATTTTCCCTTCCGTAAGTAATGGCGCACTATGAATAATTTCATAGTGCGCCAATTTTTTTTTCCGTTTAAGCTGTTCCAAGATGGACTCCTAGCTCCTTCAAATATTGCCGGTATGCGATACTAACACGGTCACATACAAGTGAGAGTTCAATTTGTAAATCAAGCGGCAGTTCCTCTGGCTTCTGATTCTCAACGACCGGTTTATCTTGAGCGAAAATCGCATCTTGGTAAGCAATGACTTCTTCATCCGTGTTATCCGTATGATAGCTGAAGGACATGATGCCATAAGCAATCGATTTGTTTTCATCTACCGGACGAATAGTTAATAATATCGTAAAATATTGGTCTTTTTCTTTATCCTTTTTCGTAAAACGCACCGTAAAAGGACGCAGGATTTCATACGTATAGTAAACATATTTCGCTTCTCCAGAACCATCAGGATCCGGCTGGAAGATTGGTATTTCATCGGAATAGATTCGGCCATCCTCCCAATTCATATGATAATCGGCAATTTCCCGGTGGCTGTTTGTCCCTAATGAACCCTCATGAACAATTGCCAGGTGACCCACATCCAAGAAATTTTCAACAATTCTTGGCGGCTTGGCGTTTACTTCCTGCGGTCCCCAGATAATATTACGATAGTCTTCCGCTTCAAATTCAGGATAAGAGAACATTTCAGGCTCGTTACCTGCTAGATTTACCCAAATGAAACCGTACTTTTCCATGCAGGCAAATTTATAAGCCTTCGCTTTTTTGGGAATGGCTCGTCCCTCAGGCAGCTGTGGAATCGAAACACATTCACCGTTCGTGTTATACTCCCAGGCATGGTAGGGACAAACAAGGCAATCATTTTTTACCTCTCCTAGTGATAGGGCAGCCCCTCTGTGAATACATAAATCCCTAAATGCATGGACCCCTTCGCTCGTTCTGAAAAGAACAATTCTTTCCCCCATTAGCATCACCTGCACCGGCTTTTCGCCTACTTCACTTGCCGGACAGGCGACCAGCCAATCTTCTAATAACACTTTATCTTCAATCATGCAATGTACGCCTCCTAATCTTATCTTCCTTCATTTTATTTATCTATGATAGAAAGGTCAACTCCATTTACGAATATAATTTTATTTTTTTAAAATAATATTCGGTTTTTATGTACATTTCTTTCATTTTCAATTATAATCCTAGTGAAAATATCTAAAATGCGAACGAAGGGGATGCGGAGCTTGAATAGAAAGAATAATATCCTAATAGGGGTAGACGACAAAATTAGTTTCGGTAAGGCCCTGCTTTTAGGAGCACAGCACGTATTAGCAATGGACTTATACATTGCACCAATTATTATTGCCGGGCTGCTTTCCTTAAGTACAGAAAACACGTCCTTTTTTATCCAAATGTGCTTTTTGGCGACGGGGATTGCCACATTAATTCAAACGGGGATTGGCATTAAGCTTCCTGTCGTACAGGGTCCTTCCTATGTCCCTGTTGGCGCCATCGCAGCCATTGGCGGCAAACTTGGATTAGGGGCCATTGCCGGAAGCCTGATCCCAGGTGCCATCATCATTGCCATTTTAGGCTTTCCATTAAAGTGGTTTGCAAAGGCCGTAAGAAAATTTATTCCACCGCTTGTTGGCGGGACTGTTATTATTATTGTCGGTATCTCGTTAATGCCGATTGGTATGAATAACATTTATTATGCTGAAGGAAAAATTGGCACGAACATTTTAATTGCGGCGATTTCCGCTGGTGTACTTGTAATCTGTATGATGCTTGGCCGAAAAATGCACGGCGTTGGAACATTCTTCCGCTTGGTTTCCGTTTTACTTGCGATTGCCGTTGGAACGATTGCAGCCAGCTTTTTAGGTGCTGTAGATTTTTCACCTGTAAAAGAAGCAGCTTGGTTCTCATTGCCATCGTTATTCCCATTTGGAAAACCAGTGTTTGACCTGAGTGCTATTTTGACGATTACTTTTGTTTATTTCATTATTTTAATTGAAACAACTGGTACATGGTTTGTTGTTTCTTCTGTAACAGGCAAAGAACTAGATGAAAAACGTTTGAACCGTGCCTCATTTGGTGAAGGGCTAGGCTGTTTAATCGGTTCTCTTTTCGGCAGCACGCCGATGACAGGGTACTCCTCCAACGCAGGCTTACTTGCGATTACCGGGGTTGCCAGCAGGATGGCGATTATGGCAGGCGGCGGAATCTTAATCTGCCTTGGACTTGTGCCAAAATTATCTACAATGATTACTTGTATTCCTGAACCTGTCATCAATGGAATTTTTGGAATTGTGTGTGTAGCGATTGTGACGAACGGAATGAAGGTTATACAGCCAATTTATATTAATGACCGAAATATGATGATTATAGGCTTACCTATTCTATTAACAATTGCAGTAACAATTTTACCAAAGGATGTTTTGGCAGGTGCACCTGACTGGGCTAGCTATCTTCTTTCTTCTAGTATGACGATTGGTGCGTTGGCAACCTTGATCTTGAATTTAATTATTCGGGAGGAGAAAGAAGAGCAGGAATTTACGAATGATGCAGTGGCGGCGGGGAAATGATACAAGGATTAAAAGACCAAGTGCATGCACTTGGTCTTTTAAAAAAATTATTCTTTAGATGAAATGAATTCCTTAAAAGTAGCTTTTTCAGAAAGAAACTTATGAACTTTTCGACTAATAGATATTCCATTTTCAATTGCCCCATCCTATAAATCCAGCCCAGCCGTTTGCATAGGTTGTAATCGCTGAAAGGACTGAATTTTCAGGATCCAAAAAAATTTCATCCTCTGTAGGATAGGCTGCAGATTTTTTTCTACATTTATAGATTATTCCCCTGTTACTTGCACCAGGAATTTTTTTGTTCTTTCTTCCTTTGGATGATTGAAAATTTCCTCGGGAGCTCCCTCCTCTACGACGACTCCGCCATCCATAAAAACAATGCGGTCAGCGACATCTTTAGCAAATCTCATTTCATGTGTGACGACAACCATTGTCATTCCTTCTTTTGCAAGATCCTTCATAACCTGCAGCACTTCCCGAACCAACTCTGGATCCAAAGCGGAGGTCGGTTCATCGTATAGCATTACCATGGGTTTCATCGCAAGAGCCCTTGCGATTGCAACCCTCTGTTTTTGTCCCCCTGAAAGCTGCGATGGATAATGATTACAACGTTCCTCGAGTCCTACCTTTTCAAGCAGCTTTTGAGCTAATTCCCTTGCTTCTTCCATTTTTACTCCTTTGACAACGATTGGCCTTCCATGACATTTTCGATAGCTGTTTTGTGAGGAAAAAGATTAAACTTGAAGATAGTATTCCCGTCCCTTTTCAATCATTTACAAAGGAATTTGTATATTATTTATAGAATTAATTTATTTATCGTTTCGAAATTTTGTGTAATTTAGCTGTATTAAATTATTTATTTTCCAGTCTAAAATTATTATAAAAGGAGGCGATCGATTTTGCTTGTACTAAATGAAAAAGATATAAAGAGTGCAGTGTCGATGAGAGATCTCATTGATGCCATTGAGGAGGCTTATGTACTCTATGAGGATAACGAATTTCAGATGCCACTAAGGAGTCATGTTCAAGATAACGACAATATCCTTTTGCTGATGCCCTGTGTGGTCAAAAATTCAGTTGGAACGAAGCTCGTCACCGTTGCTCCGAATAATCGGGAGCAGCCTGTGACGCAAGCTATAGTCGTACTGAATGAACGGGATACTGGGACACCAAAAGCAATTTTGAACGGAACCTTACTGACGGGATTAAAAACAGGTGCTGTCGGCGGTGCGGCAATGAAACATTTAGCACGCGAAAATGCCCACTCCGTGGGCTTGATTGGCACCGGCTATCAAGGTTTATATCAATTAGCGGCTGCTTGTTCTGTTCGTGATATCAAAGATATTTATCTATTTAATCGGACTGCATCAAAACTACCCAGCTTTATAGATTCGCTTAAACAGGTAATTCCAGTAGAGGTAGAAATTCATATTACCAAAAATCCATTGGAATTAGTGGAAAAGTCCGAAATTATCATTACCTCTACCACATCGAATAGACCGGTTTTACCGGATGACGAAATTGCTTATAATGGTAAACTTATTATTGGAATCGGCTCCTATCAACCTCATATGCGAGAGTTCTCACACGCAATTTATAGAAATCTCGAAATCTTATATGTTGATACGCAAGACGCCATTCAAGAATCCGGTGATATCATTGATCCCCTCCAAAATAAATGGATGGACGAGTCACAAATTATCCCCTTTTCAAAGGTAATTACAAAAAAAATCACACCGATCTTCTCAAATGATCGGCCTGCCGTATTTAAATCCACGGGGATGGCACTTTTTGACCTTATTGTCGCCCATACCATTTTCGAGCGGGCGTCAGAAAAAAGGATAGGACAAATTATTCAATTATAATAAGTCTTACATCAAAAAGACATTCAACATTGAGTGTCTTTTTGATATTTTTCTGAATCATTGTACAACTCATAAAAAATCGCTACAATAAAACAAAAAATAGATATTTAATAAGATAGTTTCCTTACATAGAATCAAAAGGAAAGGAGTTACTGCACATGAAAATTCTTGAGCACATCGCCCAGGATATCGTCGAAAAAGCGAGTGGAATTTTACACTATCCTATCAGCATAACCGACAACGAAGGGATTATCATTGGCTCCACCGACAAAAGCCGGATTGGCATTTTTCATCAACCTTCACTTGAAGTAATTAAGAAAAATGTCATGGTATATTGTAAAAGTAAAATTGAAAAGAGAGTCCTGCCGGGGGTTTCTGCTCCCCTAAAGTTTAACAATAAAGTCATTGGTGTACTGGGGATTGTTGGAGAGCCAAGAGAGGTCGAGAAATACGTTCAGCTTGTAAAAAATCAAGTAGAAATGATGTGCCAGGAAGCCTTTCGAAAAGAAATGGTGGAATTAAAGGAAAAAATGATAGAAATGTTTGTCCATCAGATGATTCACTTTAACGAAAACGAGAGTCACGTAATTGACCAAATCTATCAGTCTGCAAAGCTTCTAGAATTTAACATTGATACAGATCGGGTATGCCTGTTAATCGATATAAAAAACTTTTCAAATAGATTATCGGCAAATAAGGAGGGCGACGATTTATTTGAAAGGTTCCCATTACAATATTTCCAACCGGAGGTCTTGAGTTTTTTACAGTTAATTTTTAAAGAGAATAAAGATGATATTGTTTCGTTTTTGAGCCTGGAGCGATTTATCGTCATTAAGTCTCTCCCCTACCCCCGCTCGTTTTCAGCTTTAATGGAAAGCTTGGAGGAAAAACTGCAGAAAATTAACACATTTCTAGAGACAAAATACTGGGTATCCGCAATTATTGCAGCTGGAGATGTCAGTAGCTGTTTAAGCGGTATATCAGAATCCTATCGTAATGCAGTAAAAGCGATGAGTATAGGCTTGAGATTCGAGCCTGATGCCGCGATCCATCTTTATAATAATCGGGAAATATTACTTAGAATGCTTCCAAAAGAACTGTCAAACGATTACCAGAATAAACTATTAAAGCTGGCCCACCCTTTAATCCAACAAGACAACTATGATGTTTTGGCGTCCACCTTTATCGGCTTTTGTAAATATAATATGAATTTAAGCGAAGCATCCAGAAATTTGTATATCCACCGAAACACCATCATCTACAGACTTGAAAAAATAAGTGAAATCACTTCCCTAAATATAAGCAGCTTTGAACATTGCATGCTCTTATACACAGGCATTCAGTGCTATGAGGAATGGAAAGCGGAATCCAATTTTTAAATCAGGTTCTTTTTTCTTTCCTTTTTTAGGAATAATAGATGGCTTAGCATAATCATAAACTACTTTTAATAGAAAAACTTTGTTAAAACTGCAAGAAAACAGCAAATTCTTTTGTGGTTTTTTTGTTAATTTTGCACATAGAAAGTATTTTTTTTATTGAATATAATTAAATTGTTGGATTTTTTAGAATAGTAACTTAATCCTTGAAAAGGAGGCACTGAATTAATGTAAACGCTTTCCTTAGTCAACACATTTTTCAAATCTTAAAATTATACGAAGGGATTGAGGTTATGAAAGATAATCAAGTCATTTGGTCTTCCAGGATCGGTTTTATTTTAGCTGCCATGGGTATGGCTGTTGGCACAGGGAATATCTGGAGATTCCCGCGGATGGTTGCTGAGCATGGCGGCGGATCGTTTCTTATCGGCTGGGCCGTATTTCTATTTCTTTGGTCACTCCCTTTAATTATGGTTGAAATTTTTATCGGAAGAAGAACGCGAATGGGGACAATCGGTTCATTCCGGAAGTTTGTCGGCGAAAAGTTTGCCTGGTTCGGTCCATTTATTACCATCGTTCTAATCGGAATCACCTTCTATTATTCTGTTGTTGTAGGCTGGACTTTTAAATATTTCTTCTTAGCGTTAAAAGGTACTTTTACTAGTAAAGTAAACTCCCATGAAATTTGGGACGGTTTTATCGCCAGCCCGTTAGAGACCGTCTTTTATCACTTCCTTGCCATCAGTGTTTGCGGACTTATTGTATACATGGGGGTAACAAAAGGAATCGAAAGAATGTCAAAAATATTCCTTCCATTATTATTCCTGCTAATGATTTTTACAGCCATCCGGGCAATTACCCTCCCAGGAGCGATGGAAGGTTTGTCCTATATGTTTACACCACAATGGGATTATTTAGCGAAGGCATCGACTTGGATTCAAGCTTTGTCACAATCGGCCTGGTCGGTTGGAGCCGGTTGGGGATTATATGCGACATATGCGATTTATACGAAAAAGCGCGACGATATTGCCCAAAACTCACTTACTGCAGGCCTTGGAAATAACACAGTAGAATTATTAGCCGGGATGACAATCATTCCAGCGATCTTTGCTCTAGCCCCATCGCCTGAATTTATTTCACAGGCAACCAGCTCCGGTAATACAGGGATTACCTTTATTTATATGGTCGATTTAATTAATGTCATGCCGCAAAAATATCTCTTTGGCGTCGCGTTCTTTGCCGCACTTGCCTTTGCTGCCTTTACTTCACTTGTAGCTATGGTTGAATTGGTGACAAGAAATATATCCGACCATGGCGTGAAACGCAGTAAAGCTATTGTTTTCACCGTGATAGCCATCTTCCTTGGAGGAGTTCCTTCCGCCGTTAATATGTCCTTCTTTAACAATCAGGACTGGGTTTGGGGAGTGGCCCTTTTAATTTCTTGTTTCTTATATGCCTTTACCGCTATTAAGTATGGTGTTGAAAAAATGAAGGAAGAAATTAATGAAGTAAGCTTTATTAAGATAGGAAACTGGTGGGTTTATTCTATCAAATATTTTATTCCGACTCTATTTATCATCGTTATCGGCTGGTGGTTATATCAAGCAACAACTTGGTATCCGGATACTTGGTGGAAACCATTCGAAGAAGCGAATGTAGGGACCATTGTTTTCCAGCTAATTATCGCTTTTCTTATCATTCCTTTAATGCTTCGATTAAAGCATAAATATAGAAGTTCAGTTATTGAGGAAGGTTTGAGTGAATCGGAAACTTTTACAACTTTACCTTCCCAGGATATTAAGGAGGGAATGTAAATGGGCGCATCAGCGATTATTATGATGATCCTAACATTAGGTATCTTTATGGGCGGCTTTTCAGTAATGATTTATCGAACTTTAACAGCCAAGTATGATAATAATAACTAAGGAGGAACAAAAACAGTTCAAAAATAGCTAGAAAATAATAAGCTGACCAGGAAGAGTCGTAAATCAACGACCTTTTGAGTCAGCCTATTGTTTTCTGGCTGTTTCTTTATCATAAACATTCATTAATTCATATTATTTATTGCATGTTTTATCCATCCCACTATTACACCTAAGCTGCAAGATAACAAATTCCAGCAGAGAATTAAATTAGAAGATCCCATCCACTCATATTTTTCCTCCTAAACACGAAAATGTAAATTATTTTCCTTTTGGGAATTTCTTCATACACCTCCATACAACTGCTCTTCTACCTCACTTGGTCTTATAATTAAGCACTTCATGCGGAGTTGAATTATCTATGTTAGAATTAACTACCCTAGGAAGATTAATTATCTAAGAGTTAGTATTGGGTGATTGGGGGACATATCCAATAGGACTACCTAATATTTATCTATTTTTTGTATGTGTTCAAAAAAGAATGTTAGTAAGTTCTCCTTGACTAACATTCTTCAAACAATTGCCTTTTTAAAATACTTCCCCTATATTTCAATCTGAAAAAGTAGTTTATTTATTGTAAAATGATTAAAAAACACCATAATAAGGCCTTTGACTTGTCGCATGATGAACCCATCTTATCATGGTAATAAAATCATACACTGGAAGCCTAACTGCCTTTTGTACATCTGCAGCATATGGGGGCATATCACTGCACTCCAGCAGGATCGCTCCAATGTCAGAGTTATCTTCAACTAAGGTGATAGCTGCCTTTACTACCTCCTGTCTGACTTTTTCATTATCAAATGACCCCCTGTTTTCAAGTATTGCGGAAAATTCTGGCTCTTGACTTAAATCTGATATGATTAAATTACTCGTGTCAGTGATCCCGCAGCTGCTAAATAAGCTTTCAGTTAATCCAGCTGCATAAGCGGTTAATATACCGATTTTTTGGCCAGGTTTTAATCCTGTTTTGATCCAAGGAACTTGAATCATACTTGAAAGATACACAGGTATGGCAACAGCTGTTGCTACTTTATCCTGGAAGTTTCCAAAAAAACCGCATGCTGCGCAAATAGCCCGCGCACCTTCGTCCTCTAATTCCTTAGCTGCTTTAATAATACTTTCTAACAAAGCTAAGTCCCCTGAAAGAAGATTTGACGTATGGCAATCTGGCACTACTTTTAATCTCACAGGAAAGTCATAGGTTTCAAGATTGGCAACGTTCCCAGGAATGACAGGATACCAGCAAGCATCCAAATATAAAATTCCAACTGAATAACCAGTAACATATTGGCCTTTTTTCTGGATAATAATATTACTATTCTTTTTTTCTGACCCAATATAATTGTATTCCAATTTTGAATCCCTTTTTTTTGTAGTCAATTCTACTCATCTCCTTTTTTAAAACTTCAACTAATAAATAGCATCCTCAATAATAAGTTGTTTTTCTGCAAAGCGCTCTACCCTTAATGGTGTTAAATCAATTGTTTCATATTTACCCGTACGAATAAGTTCTGAAAGACACTTTCCGACAGCAGGGGCCTGTTGCATTCCATGGCCGCTGAATCCGAAGGCAACAAAATATCCTTTCATGTTTGGATATTCACCTAAAATTGCATTATGGTCTACTGTGTTAAAATCGTATAAGCCTGACCATCCTCTTTCAATTTTAGCATTCTCAAAGTTTTTAATTCGGTTGGCAAGTACCGGCCAAATATGTTCAACAAATGCAGATCTCCTCCATTTAAAATCGATTCCCGGCTCAATTTCCTCCGCATAGCCTGAAATAAACTTCTCACCTTCATGCCGAAAATATACCCCTGTTGGGTCCATCGTCAATGGGAGATACTTTTTTAGTGGTTGTTTAATATCAAACTGAAAGATTTGTCTTGGAAGTGGTACAACGGGCAGGGGAAGACCAGCCTTCTCACTTAAAATAGAAGCCCAGGCACCGGCGCAATTCACTATAATCGGAGCAAAATATTCAGTTCCATCAATCAGTCTTGCCCCTTTAATAATATCTTGTTCGGTAATGAGGCTGTCAATTCCTTGATATATATACTCCGCTCCTAAATTTTTGGCATTTTTAATATAACCCTGCATAACGGAATAAGGGTCTAAATAGCCACTTTCAGCACAATAAAGTCCTCCGGCTAGATCTGTAATATTCAGTTCAGGGATAATATTTAATAAATCATTGTTTTGTAATAGCTGGGAATTGATCCCGTTCTTATTTTGCAGCTTTAAATGATTTTCAAATTTCCCCATCATTTTTTCTGTTGCCAGAAATAGGTAACCTCTCTGTTTAAAGTCAATTTCAACTTCTTCCCCGTCCATTGCCATGGTTTTAGAAAAATCCTTATAGATTTGCAAACTATATTTGCTAAGCTGCATATTGATTTCGGTTGTATATAGTTGTCTGAACCCACCTGCACTCCTTGGTGTTGAAGCAAATTCATAAAGACCATCCTTTTCGAAAACCAAAATTTTACCGGTAAAACCATCCTTTAACAGATGATATGCAATACTGGACCCTATAACCCCTCCGCCAATAATGATGATTTCTGCCCTATTTGACATCATGATTCCCCTTTCTATATTTTTATATTTCTATATTAAATGTACAAATTTCACTTATGGTTAGCTATGTGAATTTTTTACGGTAATTTGAATATTTTGAACTGTAATAATAGTTAATTTTCACAAGGGATTTTTCAATTATTAGAGAATTTATTATTAATGCCATTTCTTTTCGAAAGGAATTGAATTATATGGTCTTTTTAGAGAATATATCTCAGGCAATTGTAGAAAATACGACTAAAATTATCGGTTATCCTATAAGTATTACGGATGAGAATGGAACAATAATTGGATCAAATGACTTAAACCGTTTAGGAAGTTTTCATAAGGCCTCCATTGATGTGTTAAAGAGAAAAGAAACCATTTGCTACGAGTATGATGATGTAAGGAACCTCGAAAATGTCCTGCCTGGCATAGCAACTCCAATTATTATTAATGATGAACCTATTGGGGTACTTGGGATTGTTGGAAACCCGAGAGAAGTTAAAAAATATGCACTACTTGTTAAAAGCCATGTAGAATTAATGTGTCACGAATATTTAAAAAAGGAAATGAGGGTTCTAGAATCAAAAACACTTGATAATTTAATACATTATTTGTTGAATCCAACAACTACGGCTGACACTGAACAAATTATTAGATATGGTAAAATGCTTGGATATAATCTAGACTTGGATGTAAACCGAGTTTGTTATTTAATAGAAATCGTTATGCTTACGAATCATTTTTCCAGTCCAAATAATCCGATTCCCGAAAAATTATCCTGGCAATTTTTTCAGAATTTTTCTATTGATATATTACGAAATTTTTTGATAGAAAATAAGGAGGATTTACTTTCCTTTTTAACGTTAGAACAATTTATTTTAATCAAAACTATCAATCGTACTGAAACTGAAGATTTTTTTATCAAAAGAATGGAATATAATATAAACAGGATGACGCAATATTTACAAACTAAATATCAATTAACAGCCAGAATTTCCATGGGGAGCATTAAAAATGGTATTGACGGAATAAGATACTCCTATCAAGACTCTTTAAAGGTGCTTTCCGCCGGAAAGAAAACGAATATTTCTCCAGAAATTTATTATTATACTGACTGGGATATCATTCTCGAGCTTGTTGGGAATGAATTAACTCCCTACATAAAAAAAAGACTTTCAGAAAAAATGACTAAATTTATCCAACACCCTAATTTTCAAACCCTGTCAAGTACGTTTATAACCTATTGCAAATGCAATCTAAACATTAGTGAGACTGCCAGAATTTTATTTTTACATCGGAATTCATTAGTTTACCGGCTTGAAAAAATTAGTGAACTGACCTCTTTAGATATTACGAACTTTGAGCATTGTCTTCTTCTATACTTTGCAATTAAAAATTCCGGATTTAAGGATAAAACCACAAAACCTAAATGCTTATGAAGAACATATCTCGCCTTAGATTCCTATTTGAAAACTTAAAAGCATCTAAAATGCCGCTCAAGCTGTCGAAAAACACTCGACAGCCTTTAAATTCATTTACTCGCTTTAACAATTTTCTGCGGTAATTTTATTAATAACAACAATCCTGAAGGGATACTTTTGGAGAATACAAAGAAGATGTAAGATTAAATCGTTTTTCTAATAAAGAAAAATGATTTATAAATTTAGAAAAGAAAATTAAGCTAAGCTTACAAGACTTAAAAGAACTGGACCGCTTCACTATTTTAGGTATTACTATAGGAAGAAGAAAAAAAGAACCCAATAAATACTTGGGTTCACAGATTGTCAAGAAAGAGGTATTTTTTCTCGGCATTCTTTTTAATATTAAGTAAAATCGAGGTAAGATTTTATAGCATGAGTAATTTAAGAAAGATTGCTTCACATACGTTATCCTAGCTAGTTGTATGCAATATTTTACATCTTCCGGTAAGTTGCAGTTTACGTTAGAATGTCCATTCGCTTTTTATGACCACCGTAACCGTCCTTAGTTTATATACACCACCTCGGCATTTTTCGTTATGTTAGTCCTATCGGATATATGGATGCATTAACTTCAATTAATCGTGGTCCCTTTTCATTTACTGCCTCATTTAAAACTTGATCGATTTGCTCATTTGATTGAATTCTCCAAGCTTTCAATCCCATACCTTCGGCTACCTTGGCAAAATTCACATCGCCTAAATCCGTGCCGAAAGCTCTGTTCGGAAATTGTTTTTCTTGATGAGCCCGAATCGTTCCATAAATGCTGTTATTGATTACGACGATGACGGCGTCCAGATTGTTTCGTTTAAAGGTTTCCAAATCCCCAATTGTCATCATCGCTCCCCCATCTCCAGCAAATGCCCACACTGGCCGCTCTAGCAAGCTGGTTTTCGCCCCAAGAGCGGAAGCAATGCCGTAACCCATTGCACCGTTCACTGGCCCAAGGTATACACGGTCATCTGCAAACGAAATATAGCGAAGCAGCCAGTGGGAGAAATTCCCCGCGTCACTTGTAACAATTGCGTTGTTCCCGATCATTTCATTTAACTTGATAAAAACCATATTCAAGCTTGTCTTTTCAGCATTTCCCGCTTCTACCGTGAACCTGTTTTCAAATAAATTTCTTAAGTGTTTAGTGCGTGTTAAATTTTTCTCCCGAATGTTATTTCCTAATGCGCTATTTTCCTGGCAGATTTGTACCAAGGAGTGAAGCACTGCTAATTCAGAAGCAATATACCCGTTAAAAGCTGCATCGCCGCTTCTTCTAACGCTACCGCTATCAATATTTTTAGCTACTTGAATCCATCCATTTTACAATGTATTGTCCGGCAGTCATTAGGGAAGTCATGAAATTCACTTCAAATTTAAAAAATATACAATTAACCTGCTTCCCTTTCAGTTAAAGCTAACATGCTAGGAAATACAGGTTAATCGCTCCACTTATTTCAGTTTGAATTAATAGTTATCAATCTGCGCCCTTTGTAGCTTTCCGCTGTAATCCACGTAAATGGATTTCCATTCTGTAAAGACATCCAGCGAGGCGGTGCCGGAATCTCTGTGGCCGTTGCCTGTTCCTTTTGTACCGCCGAATGGAAGGTGAATTTCCGCTCCGGTAGTACCTGCATTCACATACACGAGTCCTGTGTCAAGATCCCGCATTGCTTGGAAGGCATTGTTAATATCAGCGGTATAAATAGCGCTCGATAGACCAAATTCTACGCTGTTATTTACCTCTACGGCCTCTTCTAAACTGTTAACGGAAATAATAGAAACAACCGGGCCAAAAATTTCTTCTTTGGCAATTCTCATGTCTGAGGTTACATCCGTAAAAATAGTAGGTAAATAGAAGTTTCCGCTGCCTAAACCTTCTTCGGCAGCAATTTTACCGCCTGTTAAAAGTTTCGCCCCTTCTTCTTGACCAATTTTCACATATTCATCAATTCGCTCAAGGGCAGAACGATTAATGACCGGGCCAACTTTTACAGATTCATCCAAACCATTGCCCATCTTTAGTTCATCGATACGGGACAGGAGTTTTTCCGTTAGGGTGTCCTTCACAGCCTCGTGAACAATAACTCGGCTTGTGGCGGTACATCTTTGACCGCTCGTACCAAATGCTCCCCATAAAATGCCTTCGACAGCTAAATCAATGTCGGCATCCTCCAATACGGTGATGGCGTTTTTCCCGCCCATTTCTAAAGAGGTTTTTTTTAATAATGCACCGGCACGGCCATTAATGGCGGCCCCTACTTCGTTCGAGCCTGTAAAGGAAATCAAATCAATGCCCGGATGGTCGACCATCGCATTGCCGACTTCACTTCCGGAACCATTGACAAGATTGATTAATCCTTTTGGCAGCCCTGCTTCTTGATAAATTTTTACAAATTCTTCAGCTACCATCGGCGTTTCAGTTGCCGGTTTCCACACCACGGCATTGCCGGCAACAAGAGCAGGAAGTGACTTCCACGAAGCGATGGCAATTGGGAAATTCCAAGGTGTAATCAGCCCAGCCACTCCAATTGGAACGCGGACGCTCATCGCAAATTTATTGCGAAGTTCTGAAGGAACGGTTTCCCCGAATAGGCGGCGTCCTTCTCCGGCCATGTAAAACGCCATATCAATGGCTTCCTGCACTTCCCCTCTGCCTTCCGCTATGACTTTACCCATTTCGCTGGTTAGAACTTGTGCAAGATGCTCTTTTCTTTCTTTTAACAAATAAGCCACTTTATATAACATTTCAGCACGTTCCGGGGCAGGAACTAAGCGCCAGGATTTTTGGGCTTGTTTCGCAGCCTGCACTGCTTGGTCCACATCTTCCTTCGAGGATTGCGTTACCTCAGCCAAGACTTGACCGTTAGCTGGATTTAAAACTGGAATAAATTTACCAGTAGAAGCTTCACACCATTCACCGTTTATGAAGTTTAAGATTTTTTTCATCTATAATCCTCCTAATTTTTAAAAAAATTAATTGATGGCAATTTTCACTTTCTCTTTAATTCTATTAACTGCTGCATTCAATCTATCACTGGCTACAGAGAGGGAAACCCGGAAATACCCTTCCCCGGAAGGACCAAAAGCAGTGCCCGGTGTAATAATGACCCCCGTTTGTTCAAGGACACTTGTCACAAATTCGGCTGAAGTATACCTATTCGGAACGGGAGCCCAAATAAAAAAGCTTCCTTTAGGCGGCTCCACTTCAATGCCGATCGATTGAAGGCCATTAAGCATGGCTGTCATCCGATCTTTATAAATTCGATTGTATTCAGCTACACAGCTTTGATCGCTGTTCAGGGCAAACGCGGCGGCTTTTTGGATCGGGGTAAACTGCCCGGTATCGGTGTTACTTTTAAGTATCGAAAGAGCTTTAATAATTTCCCTGTTGCCTACCACATATCCAATCCGAAAACCGGTCATACTGTAGGTTTTCGAAAGCGAACCAAATTCGACGGCAATTTCTTTTGCCCCTTCCACCTGAAGAATACTTGGTGCTTTGTATGAATCAAATGTCACCATGTTATAAGCGGAATCATGTGCAATCGGGATAAGATGTTTTCGGGCAAAATCAATCGCCTCTTTAAAAAATGGTAAGTCTACTGTTGCCGCAGTCGGATTCCCGGGATAATTTAGAAACATTAGCTTGGAGCACTTAAGAATTTCTTTCGGAATGTCTTCAAAGTCCGGCTGAAAATGATTTTCTTTTGTCAACGGCATGTTATAATACTGGCCGTTTGCTAGGAGCGTCGCCATCCGGTAAACCGGGTAGCTTGGGTCAGGAATCAATACGTAGTCACCTGGGTCAATTAAGGTTGGGACGATATGGGCAATTCCTTCCTTTGAGCCGATTAATGCCAACACTTCTGTTTCCGGATCAAGTTCTACCCCAAACTGCCGCAGATAAAAATCGGCAACCGCCTGCTTAAATTCAGAGCAGCCAACAAAGCTCGGGTATTTTAAATTTTTAGGGATTTGAGCCTCTTCAGCTAATTTTTCGATAATATGTTTTGGTGTAGGCAAATCCGGGTCACCAATACCTAAATCGATAATATCGATTCCCGACTTTATCATTTCTGCCTTTTTCTTATTAATTTCTGCAAATAAATAAGGAGGAATTTGACCGACTCTATCCGATGGAAAATTCACACGATCACCCGCCTTTTGAATGGATTCACAAGATTCAATTTCCATATATTAAATTTAATCGTTTTACTCCTTTATCACTATGGTTGATTTATACAAAAATAAATGCTTTTTTATGTTTTATTCCGTATGATTTTTACAAAAAAGAAACACAACAACATTAGTTTCAACAAAAAATCACCTAAAAAAATAGTTTCAATGCTACTATTAACCACAATGTATCACATATATTTAAATACCGGATTTGCTTCCCATTCCTCTTGTAAAAGTCCCATTCGAATAGAATCATAGTATTGACCATTGTAGTAACGACACTTTCTTAGCCTTGCTTCCATTGTCATGCCAAGCTTTTCACCGACTTTGATCATCCGCTCATTGCCTGACCAGGTGGTATAGCCGACACGGACCAACGGCATCGTTTGGAACAAGTGATTGATCCAAAACCGTAACGTTTTCGTCCCGTAGCCGCCGCTCCAATATTCCGATTTATAAATGACAATACCCATCTCAAGCCAGTTAGAAGGTTTGTGTTCCCAGTAATATCCCACCGTGCCGATGATCTCTCCGTTTACTTCCATAAGCCAACGGTCTTCTTGATTCACCCAATTTTCCTTTTTTGCGATGAATTCACTATATGGAATGGTTTTATGTTCAAAATAAGGTGCATCCCATTTTTTCCATTCAGGTGCGTCTTCCTTATAAATTAATTCCCATAAAATCGGCATATCTTTATCTGTTATAGGTCGTATAATTAAATCACCGTCTTGATACACTTACATGTTCTCCCTTTATTAAGATTTGAATTGTAACCTGGTAATTCCGTTTATGTAGATTAAAAAAATTGTTAATCGAATCGCATCCTTTTAGATGGTTAAAATTACAAATTCGACAATCGGTGCGGTAATTCCTACAAAATTAAAAACTATTATTTAAGTTTTTATTGTTATTATGTCTATTAAAGACAGTTTTGGAGATATTATTACTGATTTTGTCCTAAACAAGACTTATTAAAGACAGTTTATTAGATTTTTCAACCTGTTTTGTTCTCAAGAAGCCTTATTGAAGACAGTTTATATGATTTTTCAAACTGTATTGTCCTCAAGAAGCCTTATTGAAGACAGTTTATATGATTTTCTACCTCGTTTTGTCTTCAAGAAGGCTTATTAAAGACATTTTTTAAGATAACTAATGTCGTTTTGTCCTCAAGAAGCCCTATTAAAGACAATTCCCGGCCATTCATGAGGGGGTTCGTCCTTAAGGCGCACCCTATGCTCTATTCCAATTTAGACAATTTCCTAAACAAGTAGTTTCTTCTTTCTTGAATGTAATCGGAGATCACTTTTAGTTCTCCGTCAAATTTATCTATGTGGTCCCGTTTATAAGGGTCATCCAAGATAAAGGGACGGATCATTTCCAGCAGTTTTTCTACCCGCGGCATCATATATACTTGGGTAAACTGGTTACTCATGATTTCCTCAAGCAGCGTGCGGTATTGCCGGCGAAACGTGTCAACATCCAGCAGCCGTGCTGTAAGGGTATTAAAGCCTTTAATTGGAACATAATCCGCTTCCATCAATTTGCCATTTACATCCCGCCCCCATGTGGCGTCATAATCCCATGGAATGACCTCGAACAAACCCGTTTGCCCATTTCTGTAAAGGGCATAATTATGGACAAAGCCGTCATAATTGGAGGTAAAGATAATGCCAGCTACCCAGCGAAGATACTGGTTGACATTTACATATTTCGGAATTTCCCGTTCAAACTCCGTTGGCGGAATGGTATTAATTTTATAAATTAATTCCTGTAGTTGATATTCTGCTGACTTGGAATCCTTGCATTTTATTTCATAGCCTAATTTCAATGATTTCTTTGTTTCCTTATTTATATCACTCATCAGTGAAAAATTCGCATCGCCATCGACCGCATATAAAATACTGCCAGCTGGGAGATTTCTCCTTCTGATAAAATTTTCATCCACGGATTCAATTTCTAAGTAAACTCCCTCATCTTTCCCGTTTAATGTAAGGAACACGTGCCGTGACTGCGGCGCCAACACACCAATGTCAGAAAAAAAGTCGAACGACAGCTTATTTCGAATCATCGAGGGATCTTTATACTCAGCGTTTAGATGAATTTGACGGGAGCCCATAAATTTTTTGGGTTTATAAAAGGTAATCTGATAGGATTTTTTCGCAAAGTCGCGGATATGGGATCCCCGATAGCTAACATCAATCTCGAGCCGTTTCCCATCGATCCTTAACTGGGCAGGAATCGGTTCATCAATCCAAATATCCCGCTTTAGTTCCTTTAGATCGACCGGTTTAATGAACAGCTTATACTGTGGTAAATTAGCCGTCTCGTCCATTTTCCTCCCTCCCTCTTTCTATTCCTATGTTGGAAAGATATCAGGGTCACGATTTTTTTGCAATTTTTCTTTTTATAGGCTTCCGGCCCATACAAATACCTCCCTACATACGTAAAGTGATACAAGAAGAGTGAGTTTTTCCCAGTTAAGCAATATTGGCACTTTTCGTACTCCCTTTTCAAATTTATATGGAGGTGCAAAAAATGGACGAAGAAAAAGAGTTTTCCCCGGAGGAAATTCAAACTGCCGCAGAAGATGTAAGAACACGTGGGTTCGGTGATTTCATGTTTATGGATCCGAACCGTAACCGTATGACAACAAGAAGAAAGACTTCCAGCCGCCAGCGGCATACTTCTCGCAAAAGAACATCAAGCAAGCAAACTTCTCGAAAACAAACATCGAGGAAAAGAACTTCTAGGAAAAGAACTTCGCGGAAAATGGATTTATGTTGTACTGAATGGCGGAACACCGCACGCGGCAGACATCAAACGATGAGCTGTTGGAAAGACAACAATATGTGGGTATATAAATGGCGCAGAAGATAAGCCACAGCGGAGCTTTTTCCTCCGCTGTTTTTTTGTTCGATGATTATCTGTTGTGCGACGTAAAACGTAATGGCAATACAGCCGCAATAAATGCCGTCATCAAATGGCCGAAGGTAATTTCATTTATTTGAAAAATCCCACTGGCCCTTGCCAGTGGAATTCTTTTAACGTTTAGATGCCATTTCTCTCTTTACCTCGGCGCAGCGCCCTGGAGTTGGGAATAGTTTTCCGGCATTCAATAAATAATCAGGATTAAAGACATCACGAATATCGGTCTGCGCTTTGATTTCCTCATCCTTAAAAACAAAACGCATTTCTTCCTTCTTTTCAATACCGACCCCATGTTCACCAGTAATCGAACCGCCTACATCAGCACAAACTTTTAGGCAGGCACTACCCGCTTGAATCGCCTTCTCCGTTTCACCAGGAATTCGAGAGTCAAATAGAACGAGCGGGTGAAGATTTCCGTCGCCGGCGTGGAAGATATTCGCAATCCTTAGGCCGCTCTCCTCACTAATCTTTTTGATTCTTGTCAATACTTCTGGCAGCCTGCTTCTTGGAATGACTCCGTCTTGAACTAAATAATCTGGGGATATCGCTCCCATTGCGCCAAAACCAGTCTTCCGGTTTGCCCACCATCTGCCCCTTTCCGCTTCATCACGGGCAGCTTTCACTTCGCGGACATTGTACTTTCGGCAAACATCCAAAATTAACTCTATTTGGCCGTCAATTCCGGCGGCAATTCCATCAACCTCGATTAACAAAACGGCCTCTATGTCTTTAGGATGACCGACAGGGAAGGCTGCCGCTTCCACACCTTCGATTGCTGTTTTATCCATCATCTCGAGCGCTGCCGGAACAATTCCGCTTGAAATAATATCGGATACCGCCTGGCTTCCATCTTCAATTTTGTCAAAATAGGCCAGTACGGTTTGCTTTGCTTCGGGATTTTTCAAGATCCTCACCGTTATTTTCGTCACGATTCCCAGTGTACCTTCCGAGCCTGTTAAAAGACCGAGCAAATCATAGCCGGGGGTATCAGGAATGCCATTGCCGCCGATTTCAATAATCTCCCCATTTGGCAGGACAACCTCCAACCCTAAAATATGGTTCGTGGTTACCCCGTATTTCAAACAATGAGCCCCGCCGGCATTTTCAGCGACATTACCGCCTATCGTACAGGCATATTGGCTCGATGGATCAGGAGCGTAATAATATCCTTTATCGGAAATCGAATTTGTCAGCTTCAAATTTACAAAGCCAGGCTCCACGACCGCACGGCGATTCTCTAAATCTACTTCTAACAGCCGCTTCATCCGCACTAAACTGATGATGACTTCGTTATTCAACGGGATAGCGCCGCCGCTTAGTCCTGTGCCGGCGCCGCGGGCAAGAAATGGCAGATTATTCGCCGCACAGTATTTAACAATCTCGGAAACCTCCTCGGTATTCTTTGGAAAAACAACCGCCCTTGGAAGATGCCGTTCAATCGTAAACCCGTCGCAGTCATACGCTAGTAAATCTTCCTCTTTATAAAGAATCGCATTGGGGCCTGATACAAGTTTTGCGAGATTGATAATATGAATATCGTTCGTTTTCACTTTATTTCTTACCATCACGTCCGCCCCCAAGTTCCTCTTCTTTTTGATAGGCCCAGTCTAGCAATTGGATTGTATGAACTATTTTTTGATTCCTGCCATACTTTTGCACACCAACAGCCATCTGCAGCATACAGCCCGGGTTGCCCATGGAAATCATTTCAACATCATCAGGGACATTTTCCATCTTACTTTCCAGCACGGCACCGGCCATTTCTGGATTTGTCAGGTTATAAATCCCGGCACTCCCGCAGCAGCGGTCGGCATTCGGCATATGCACCATTTCCACGCCCGGGATATGAAGCAGAAGATCACGCGGTTCTTCCCTAATTCCCTGTCCATGGGCAAGATGGCAGGCATCATGGTAAGTAATCCGCGTCTTTAATTCAGCTTTTGGCGCTTCGTAACCTGTATCATAGAGAAATTTGGAAATATCCTCGACTTTTGCAGAAAACTCCTTTGCTCGTTCCTGCCACTCCGGCTCGTCATGGAATAATTCCGAGTATTCCTTTAACATACAGCCACAGCCGGCCGCATTGACAATTACCTTTTCAGCGCTTTCAAAAGCCTCAATATTTTTTTTCGCCAGCTTCCGCCCCATCTCACGGTCACCGGCATGCACATGCAGGGCACCACAGCAGGTTTGATTTTTCGGAATCACCACATCATTGCCATTGCGGGTTAACACACTAATCGTGGACTCATTGATCTCGCTAAACATGACATCCATAATGCATCCAGATAACATCGCCACTTCCCGCTTACTTTCACCCTTCGCCTTGATCACTTTTTCATTTTTATATTTTTTCCTTACAGGTGTCTTCACCTCAGGCATAATTGATTCCATTTCCACCAAATGGTCAGGCATGATGTTAATTAGACCGACTTTTCGCACTAATTTCTGCAGTCCGCTCTTTTGATAAAATTTCAGTAAACTTCCTGCAGCATGAAGCCGCTCATGGTGTGGAAATAAGGTCTCGAGGAAAAATTTGCTCGTCATTGCCTTCCAGCCAGTCAACGGCATTGCCTGTCTTACTTGTCCTCGTGCTTCTTCAATTAAGCCGCCGACATCAACACTTGCCGGGCAGGCAGTTGTGCAGGCACGGCAGTCAAGGCATTGAAATACCGGGTCAGCAAATGCTTCATTGACGAACAGTCTTCCTTCCGCAACCGATTTGATCAAATGGACGCGGCCGCGCGGTGAATGCTGCTCTTGGCCCAATTGTTCGTATGTAGGACAGGCCTCCAAACATAAACCGCAATGAACACAATCAGCCCACTTGTTTTCCTTTGGCGGGTCGCTCCATAAATAATTGCCTAAGCCTTCCTTTGTGCAGGCAGGTTTCTGTTCGATATTTGGTATCGCCATCGTTAAATTCCCCCCACAAAACGTCCGTAGTTCAGGATTCTTTTTGGATCAACTTTTGCTTTAATGCCGTCTAATAAGAAAAAATGAACCGGTTTTTTGCCCCATACTTCGATTTCGCGTCTTAATGTCAAAGGCAAATGGGTAATTACCGCATAACCACCCATATTTTCTGCGAAATTCCGTAATGTGGTAATTGCTGAAGCCACATCATCATTTGCACCGGACAAATACACTTTACATAGGCCCGTACCAAGCCCGCCATGTGCTTCTACTTTAAGATTGTAGGAATCTTGAATAAGCTGACTTTCCCTGATGACCTGCAATACATCTATATTCTTGACACCGATTTTTACAGATGCTCTTGTCGTTTGTTCACTGTCGTTTTGCCGTCCATTTGGCGGGATGTCAGCTAGGTTTTCCCAAAACTTGCGGGCAGCTAGATCTTCTAAAATAGAGATGGATGCATTCTCAGGTTTCTTTTGCTTCACATACTCCACCTGATAACGGACAGAGCTTGCAACATCCTCAAAACTAATCGCGAGTGTATAGGCGCGGTTTCCTGTTAATTTTTCTGCCAAAGCAGGATTAATCAATTCTAGTGCAATTGGTTCCATGACTGAATCTAGTAAACTGATCGTAAATGTGTGAATTTCTTTGAGGTTTCCATCTGGGAAGGATAATAGCATTAAACTTTCGGATTTCTGTACGGGGCGCAGCTTGATGGTGATTTCTGAGATGACTCCGAGTGTCCCCATTGAGCCGATAAATAATTTGTTCATATCATAGCCGGCTACATTCTTGACTGTTTTGCCGCCGGCGCGGATAATAGTGCCGTCCGGATAGATCATTCGAAGACCAATTACCATATCGCGGGCAGAACCATAACCGAGCCGTTTCGGTCCGAAATCATTGGCAGCGATTATTCCGCCAATCGTGGCCTCTTTAGGTAAAGCGGGATCTAGAGGGATCTTTTGATTGTGCTCTGCTAAAAACTCTTGTAATTCTTGAAAGGTAGTTCCGGGTTTAACGGTGACAATCATATCCCCAGGTGAATGCTCAACCACACCTTTATACTGCTCCAAAGACAGGAGGATATCGGCAGACTCTTCGATTCCGCCGAAGCCTCTTTTAGTCCCGCCTCCCATAATGTTCACTTTCATTCCATTCTCATTGGCATATTTCAGTATTCCGACGATTTCCTGTTCCGTCTTCGGAAAAACGGTTATGTCGCCATTGTTTCCTAACAGAGGACTGTTCAGGGTGCCGCCTGATATCTGTTCCTCAGCTATGAAGGAACTTAGCCCTGTTAACAATTCCGATGTAACCACGCGCCTCTCCTCCTCTTTCTTTCTTAACCTTTTAAATTTTCAGACTATGTAACTTCTAATAAAGCGGCAGAAAGATACTCTGCCGCTGGTTAAATAAAATTGGAAATAATCTATTATTATTGTATAAAAATATCCCCTTCTATGCAAGGAAGAAAAGCCAGTCTTTTCCTTTACTCAACTGTATAATCAATTTCAATCAAGTCCCATGGCGTTACAATGCCTAATGGTTTTTCTTCAGGGCGCCCATTTTCAGTAATGATCACACACTCTAATTTCTGCTTTTTCTTATGGGATTTCTCAAAGATATTTTCTACTTCAAAAATATTAATCTCCTTCGATACAAAATCGATTAGATGTGCTTTTTCAAATTTCATTATATCGGAAATACGATTGTTCGCTAAATTTACCGAACCGTTTTTCATATTCCGTGCCAGCCATTTGACGATTGAACTGGAAGTTAACAGTCCGATGCATTTATTATTTTGATAGACCGGAAATTTAGAATAACCGTGATCTTTAATGGCTGAAGTTACCTTTAATATTTTATCGCGATCATCAAAGTAAACAACATCCTTTGAGGCAATCGATAATGCATAATTTGGCTGGCTTAAAATATTGGCGATTTTTTCAATGTGGGTGACGACTTTCTCATTTGGTTCCGCAATATAAAAGCCGACCTCTATTTTTTCATGAACAATCGCATTTCTCAGTTTTGCATACTGTTCTAAATCCTTCTTAAAGGTCTCAATCACCTGATACCTTTTAGCCCCTACCTTTACCAATACTACAAATCTATCATCATTAATTTTCACAAGCCCCCGTAAGGCATCATGAACCTGATTGTATGCTACTTCAAAACGTTCGGAAAGTAGCTGTTCTTGATTTTTAACCGATTCCATGTTTCTCTCCTGCAAGCTTTTTTTATTTATTATATAACCATTTATTTCAAAGGAAAAACAAAACCTTTTTCCTCTCCCTTTTTTTCTCTTTATTTATAGTTTGTGCTTTTATTGATTCGCAATAATGGAAACGATTTTGTCCTCTATGATTTTCCCTTTGTCCTCGTCGAGTAAATTATTTAACAATACGGAGAAAATCACTCTTTGTCCACTTTTCATATCGATATATCCGGATAATGAACTAACTGTCGAAAGGGTTCCTGTCTTAGCCTTTACCTTTCCTCTTAGATCTTCAGTCTTCATTCGATACCGTAGTGAACCGCCAGTCATCTTTTCCGGTTCACCGGCTATAGGCAGCGAATGAAGATAGGCAGGGAACCAAGTCTCCTTCTGGACTGCAAACAGCAGCTGCGAAATTTGATTTGCTTGAACGCTGGTTACATGAGAGATTCCAGAGCCATCTCGTAATACCATTGTGTCGGTGTTGACCCCCAGTCTATTCAACTCTGATTTTAAAACAGATAACCCTTTCTTCCAAGAACCTTCCCCTTTCACCACTTTCCCCATTTCCTTTGTAAGGATTTCCGCATGCGTATTATTACTTAATTTCATAAACGGAACAACCAATTCTGACAAGTGCATGGAGCGGTGATTCGCAATCAATGTTGCGGTGTCAGGCACCAATCCGGCTTTAATCTTACCTTCCACCTTAATACCTTGTTCTTCCAAGGCCTCTTTAAAAAGAGTTAATGCAAAGCGTGTCGGGTCCCAGACGGCTGCCCATTCGGTAACATTTTTGGTAGTAATAGGGATTGTACCATCTACCACTAAAGTGTTTTTACCGTGTTGACGTTCGATGGTAATTTTCTTTTTCTCTTCTTTCCCGACAGTTAACGCACGGTTAATCACCTTGACATAGTCCGTGTTAGGGGTAATCTCAACAGCTGGTCGATTGCCAATATGGTCCACCGGCTTGATTTCCACCTTCACAGCACCTGCATCAAAGTCAGTAGTCGGGGAAGCTGTCAAGGCAGAAATCTGCGCACCGTAATAGGTGGTTTCATCACTCCATGGCAGATCAACGGAATAGCGGACATCATCATACCAGGAATCGTCGCCAATCAAGTTTCCAGCAATTCTTGTAATGCCCTGCTTCTTGACATCCATCGCCATTTTGTCAAAATCAGCTTTCATTAATGTGGGGTCACCTTTCCCTTTTAAATAGAGATTCCCCTTCAGGATTTTCTGTTTTATCGGGCCGTCCATATACACCTCGGTAGGAAAGGTGTAATCCGCACCGAGTACATTTAGTGCTGCGGCGGCTGTGAACAGCTTCATATTGGAAGCAGGCCGCAGACGGACATCCCCTTGATGGTTATAGATCAGTTTCCCATCTACGGCATTTCGGATACTAATTCCGGCAATCGCTCCCTGAAGCCCAGGTTCATTTTTTAATAGGGAATCCAGCTGCTGTATCCAAGTCCTATCAGTTACATTTGCATTGGCAAAAGAACCTATTGAGCAAGGGGCTAAAGATGCCAGCATGATCAATAGAAATATCGTGAAATATTTACTGCTCTTTAACAATCCTCTTCCTACTTCCTTTCCTAATAAAATTCTGTGCAAAAAAATAAAGCGGTGATTATCGCTTTACAACGGTAATATTGTTTTTTAAGTATGCCCAATTTTGCGGTGCCAGAAAACTTAATTCCCAATAGGTAGTCCCAGACAGCTGATAAAGATCGACCAGTTTATACATTTCTATATAACTTCGAATATCCTCGAACCAGACAATATGCTCCGTTCCGCCTTGCCAATAACGATACCACGGGGCTTTAGAGGTGTTGTTGAATTGGATTGGCGCTCCTACGCTAATCGCCCGGTTTTGAGCGGCAAGTACCGGCAGCACCGTTGTCTTAAAAGTTGGAACTATTTTGTCATGACCATAGAGAGGCAATGCAATTTGCATTTTTGTATGAGGGATTTGGGTAAGCGAATATTGTATTACCTGCTCCATCCAGTTGACCGGTGAAATTGGATCAGGCGGACCGCCGGCATACCCAAAATCCATTGTCATGACGGCTGCGATGTCCGCAATCCTGGCAATCGCCGCATAATCATATGCTCCGATAATCCGATTGGTCGGAATATCCGCTGTTTTAGAGGGAAGATTCACATGAAGAATCAGGCTTCCCAGCGCCGTTTTTAATTCCCTTAAAAATAAAATAAAATCCTGGCGTCTCGCCGGCGGTATAAATTCAAAGTCAATACTGACACCGCTGAACCCCCGCTGTGCTGCTAAGTTGACAAGACTGTCAGTTAAGTTCTTACGACGAGCCGGATTTTCCAGTACCTGTCCAACCAGTTCCGCACTAAAGTCACCATGCGCAACATTTTGGACGACTAATAAGGGTTTAATATTCAATTGCCGGCTTCTAGATACAATTGCACGGTCATCCATAAGATTAAAAGCCCAGCCTTCGCTTGTTATGGAATAAGCAACAACGGCTATATATGTAAGCTCGTTAGCGAGTGAATTAAGAGTTGCAACGTTCGCACTAATTGTTGATGGTATCATAAATCCTAGTGTACCAATTGCTAGTTTTAATGGAGATGGAATCGTGATAATTTGTCCAATCCTTAGATTGTTCGGATCAATTCCCGGATTAGCCTGGATAATCGTGGAGGGTGCGATATGAAACTGCTGTGCCAATTTCCAGATTACATCGCCTGATTTGATTTTATAAGTACGATTTGGCAGCATGTTATCCGGAATATATAAAGCAAGGCCTGGTATAATACTTGTGGAGGTTAATCCGTTAATTTCTATAACCGTTTGAATGGAAACACCATACATTGAAGAAATCTTCCATAATGTGTCGCCGGAACGAACCACATGAACTGCCATAATACCACTCTCCTTTATAACAATTTATGGCGGAGAGCAGTGAATATACTATAAGAGTGAAAAATGAAAAACGAACTTCGAAAATAACAGTGTAACCCTTTCAACAAAAAACCCTGAATTCACCAAAGTGAACCCAGGGTTTTTGCATTATTTTTGTGATTCATCAAAATTATAGAAGAATTTAGCTGTAATGGACCCGTCCGGATTTTCCTTTACATCGGTTACATGAATTCCCGAATCAGCTGGTACGTTGCTATAGCCTTTCCAGAAATAGTAGGAACCAGAATGAACATTTCCGGACACCGGAGTAATTTTGCTGCCGGTTTTAAAGAAGTCTCCGGCGTCGCCCCGATTGACATTCTTTTCTAGATCATATTTTCCATCAGCCTGAAGGACTGATAATCCGTAATGCGTAACCAAGGTCCCGTTGCTTGCTGTTTGCGACTGGTTGTACTGGAAGCGTTTGTTCATCCAGTTTTCGACGTTATTCGGACGGAATCCGGCAGTTTGATAGAGTGATAACACATTTTCATCGACATGCCATGCGACCAGTCCGTGTGCATCGGCACCTTGTCGGATCAACCCTTTGTTAAAGCCTTGTTGCTGGACATTTTCAAATAAGAAATACTCTGTACCGTTTGAACCTGGCACTTCCATTTTAATAATCGCATTGCCAGAATCCGCTGCATTCACCGGCGGCAATGTGATTGTTTGAACGCCATTTTCCGGTTTTACTACAATGGGTTCTGCCCAGCCAAGGAAGATTTTTGAATATGGATCAAAATGGGTTGGCGAGTTTCCGGAATAAGCAGCAGCGTTTGGATATCTCATCCATGAACCGCCTGACATCATTGAATAGTTACCAGTTCCTTCTGAAGTATAAGCCGTATCATAGAAATCCGGAAGTCCAAGTGCATGACCGAATTCATGGGCAAACACACCGGCTTGTCCAGGGAATGGGCCTGTTTTCGATGCTTCATCATAACCGCCAGTCGCCTGATTGTAACCTGCAACATTCCCTCCAATTTCCGGCTGAATATTATAATTATTCACAAGAACACCATCAAGTGTATGATCCTTAATGAACTGGGCGTACCATGTGGTCCATTCCTCATCAGTCTCCACGCCATCTTGGTTCAAATCAGCTGCAGGCTTACCAGTTTCATAATACTTTCCGTAGTATAAAGCACTTAAAGCATTCCACTTATGGGACCAGATTTGTGCTGGGTCACTGCTAAATTCCGCACCAGTTCCTTCATGAACAATAAACACGTTTGGAACTTGTCCTTTAACGGCATATTTTGAATAATCTACTACACTATCAGCAGCTTTGAATAAATCAGTAACCAATTCCCCAGTTCGGGCATCTCCATTCACGTTGCCATTCACTTTCTGATCTAAATAATAGGATGCACCTTTCGGCAATTCAACCCACACTAAATCAGTATTTTCTTTCCTGACTAATTTTACTTTTCCATAACTGGATTCTTTATAAATATTTTGCATTGTGTTATTAGTCGGCGCTTTTTCGCCTTTATATTCTGCATATTGTTTGAACTCTTCTAATTCATAAGGATTATAGTGATCTCCAAATATTAAATCCTCAATTAATTTAGGCGGTACTTGTCCAGGATAGTCTCCTAACGGTTCATCACCTTCTTTAAATTTTGCTAGTATAACAAGTACTGGTACTTCTCCATTGGCAGATTGATATTTTACATGATTATTACCGGCCTGCTGAAATTTAGTTCCCAGCTGCTTAGCCGCTTTTTCCGCCGGGTCTTTCTTGGATAAGTCTTTACCTAACTCCTTTGCTTTATCAGTCAGTTCAGGTGAAGCGCTTACATAATGTGCCAAGCTTAATTCAGATGATTTCGTTACCGCGGCAGCCTTTGTTTCAGACCCGTCCAGCTGTCCTCCTGCAAAAGCCACGCTCCCAGCTAAAGCGAGGGCAAATGCTGATTTTGATAGAACCTTTAACAAACAAAACACCCCTTTTATTTTTATAATTCAAATTTATCAGAATATTATTTCCCAAAACAGAATCTAAGTACCTACTTTTTAAAATTATTTCGAAACCCGTAATATAGGTACAAAAGCCTGATTTTCCATTTCACTTAGGTCTATAATCACAAAAAAATAAAAGGACCTTTATCATAGGCCCCTTTAAATTTCATATTCATCTTCATGCCAATATTTTTTGAATCTTGCACGGTAGCATGCATCACATGTTGGAAATGGATGATCCCACGGGAGTTTTTTACCGCAATTTTTACATTTTTTTACGAACTTTTTAATATCGGTTTTGAGCCTTTCCTGAACTTTATCGCTAATTTCCTCACGGAGGCGTTCCCAATAAATCGCTTCTGTCCTCTCATCCAAGCGGTAAAGAAATAGCAAATGAAGCCCGACCGCCTTATAGCTGAGCTCTAATTCCTCGAGACTGCCTTCTTTCACTGGCGGTTCAGGTAATGGTTCATTATGAATAATTGCGTATATCGTCTCTTCCCATTGCCGGGTTAAAACTCCTTCATTTTTCGAAAAAGGCAGGTGTAAAAAGCCGTACAAATCCATTAATGACAATCTCGCCTCTATTTCCGTCCCGGCAATCTTTTGATAGAGTGAACGTTCCTCCGACAGCGACGCTTTCTTTGTTCCTTTGGGACTTTCAAATTTCTCCCATAGTTCAAAAAAAGTTCCTAGGTCATGGTAATATCGCTGAAACCTTTCAAACACGGAATTCGTCGGTGCGATAGCAAATGTTTGAACCGGACGGTCTTCCTGTGTGAGTAAGTCACGCATTTTTTTAATATCGCCGGTAAAGGCAACCTTACCGACATCATAGATGCCTTTACGACCGGCGCGGCCTGCAATTTGCTTTACTTCCTGTGAAGTTAACAGCCTTCTTCGGGTGCCGTCGAACTTCTCATTTTCTAAAAATACAATACGGCGGATCGGCAGGTTTAAACCCATGCCAATCGCATCTGTCGCGACAATCACTTTGGTCTTCCCTTTGTTAAACAGTTCAATTTGCTTTTTCCGGGTTTCAGGCGGCATACTGCCATAAATCATACTTGCCGCATGACCGTCATTTTGCAGCCTTGAGGCCATTTCGAGAACACGGCGTCTCGAGAAGCAAATAAGAGCATCACCTTTTTTCACACGTTTGATATCAAATTTCTTTGACTCCACCTCCAGCGGCGTATCACGTGTATACTCATTTATGTCAATGTCAGCATCACCCAATAGCTCTAACAGCATACCCTTTGAGTTTCGGCTTCCAATGATATGCACTTCTTGGGCGCTCGCTTTGGTAATTGCCTTATACCATGAAAATCCGCGGTCCTTATCAGTTATCATCTGTGCTTCATCAATAACGACCACTTGGTAATATTCCTTTTCATGGAACATTTCCACTGTACACGAGATATGGTTAGCGTCTGGGACGACTTTTTCCTCCTCACCCGTTTTTAAAGAACAAGGTGTTCCCTCAGCATTTAGTTTATCGTACACCTCTAGCGCTAAAAGTCTCAATGGTGCCAGATATAAACCACTTTCCGCCAGCATCATCCTTTCTAAGGCATGATGTGTTTTACCAGTATTTGTTTCTCCAATATGCAGGACATAGCGGACATTCCGTTTCGATGACGGATTATATTCCTCACCGAAAATGTCCTGCATCATTCGTTCTTCTTCTTCACGTTTGCGCTGAAGCTCGGCTTGCTCTTTTGCATAGCGTCTTTCCCGCTCTTCCAGGTCGTTTTCAAACATTTCTCGGTGAATAGCTTCATCAAACGGAATCTTTGCCAGTTTAAGCAGGTCAGAAACATATTCTTCTTGGATATCCTCAAGGAAGATTCCTACAATATCATAAAGTAAATCAGCAATACTGCCTTTAATAAAAGAAACCGACAGCTTCTCATGAAAGGTTTCGAAAAAATGAACTTTAAATTTTTCGGGAAGCTCCTTATAAACCATCTCTGGTATTAATTGCGATAAATAATCTGCTATTAACCCTTCATACATATAAAAATAGGTTTCGTATTCAAAATAACTTCTACTCCAGCCGAGCGTTTTTTGAATGTCCCCGGTAAGTTCATCAAAAAAACCGGCAACTGTTTTATAGCCAGCAGGATTGAAAGAACCTTCCTCTTCCAATTTCTCCTCCAAGGCGAAAGTATCCACAGATTTGAATTTAACATTGTTTTCAAAATCAGAGGCTAACTGTTTCGCTGTAAAATAGCGAACATATAAATAGAGCAGTTGATACTGTTCCTCAATCATAATGTTGGCTGCTTTATCTATTTCCTCTTCGAGACCAATTCTTGTTTCCGCAAGCAGTTTCTCTTGCTGCCGTTTTATGTAGTTTTGTTTGGCTTTTTCGTAACGTTCCGCCCACTTTTCTTCCTGACCATCAAAGGTTTCCTTTACCCAGAAAAGAGTGCCAAACGGCTGATAAAGCCGCATCTCATCACGAAATAACTTATTAATCAGCTTGCGGTCTACTCCCTGGACCTCAAATCCTTTTTCACTTAAAAATTGCTTCTTCTCATTTTTCGGTACATCGTTCGTTACTTTGTTCAGCCATACATTAACCCATATTTGATCAACATAATGGCCGCGGTCATTAAGATATTGGGTAAAAGAGGGCAGCACGGCCTTTGTTTCTAAATAATAATCAATATCCTGAAATACCTTGTTTTTTGTTTGTTCTATAGCTTGAGGGTAAACCGAAAGTAGTTTGCTCATTATATTCCCTCCTCTCTATTCCATATTTCATTATATCATTACTACCAATTAAGAATAAACGTTCTGTTATAGGTTATGGAGTTCGCAATATTGATCGACTAAGTCTTCAATTTTGTCCATTTCCGGAAATTTTCCGGTGAATTGGAATTTTATTTCTTCTATAAATTCTTCTTTATTATACACATGGATCGCTCCATTCTGCTGGATTACACTATATTCTGGTACAAAACGATATCCGCTGCGTTCAATAGCACCCATAATAATAGCCTCCTTATCCGGTTGATTCTTAAAAATAGTATCACTCAATTACATGAGTCTAATCCAAAACAAAATGAAGAGGATGGCAATGGTGCCATCCCCCTTATCATTTAGGCAGTCGTAACTGCTTGTTCATTCTTTGATTCGTGACGAATTGTCGCTTGTGCGGCGGCAAGGCGTGCGAGCGGTACACGGTATGGTGAGCAGCTGACGTAGTCTAGGCCAATTCTATAGCAGAAGTCAATCGAGCTTTTTTCTCCTCCATGCTCACCGCAAATACCTGTTTTTAAAGAAGGCTTGGTTGCGCGGCCGAGCTTCACACCCGTTTCCACCAATTTTCCCACACCATCTTGGTCAAGTACGGCAAACGGATTATCTGGCAGGACTTTGTTTTCAATATAGGCTTGCAGGAATTTGCCTTCTGCATCATCACGGCTATAGCCAAATGTCGTCTGTGTTAAATCATTTGTTCCAAAAGAGAAGAAATCCGCTTCTTCCGAAATTTCATCCGCCGTTAATGCCGCACGCGGAATTTCAATCATTGTTCCAATCGTGTAGTCAAATTGTTTTCCTGTTTCTTCTTGCACACTAACAGCCGCATCCACTACTAATTGACGCATTTGTTTTAATTCATTGACATGACCAACCAGCGGAATCATGATTTCAGGCTGTACGGCCAAACCTTTTTCCGCTAATACCGCGGCCGCATAGAAAATCGCTTTCGCCTGCATTTCGTAGATTTCCGGATAAATCATCCCTAAACGACAGCCACGGTGTCCCAGCATTGGGTTGAATTCATCCAATTGGCGAACCTTTTTCAGTAATAGTTCTTTTTGCTTTAATTCTTTTGATTGCGGCTCTAAAATTTGTAGTTTTGTCACTTCAACCAATAATTCCTCTTTATCCGGTAAAAACTCATGAAGCGGCGGATCTAGTAAGCGGATAGTGACTGGGAATCCCTGCATGGCTTCAAAGATGCCTTCAAAGTCACCTTGCTGCATTGGTAACAGCTGTTCCAGCGCTTCCATTCTTTCGCTGTAATTTTCCGCCAGGATCATTTTTTGGACAATTGGAATACGTTTTAAATCCATAAACATATGCTCTGTACGGCATAAACCAATCCCGCAGGCACCAAACTCAAAGGATTTCCGAGCATCCTCCGGGTTATCAGCATTGGCACGGACGCCAATTTTCCGTTCTTCGTCAGCCCAGACAAGCAATTGCTGAAATTCTTCCGAAAGTTCAGGGTCAATCATTGGGATTTCCCCAAGCATAATTTCACCAGTAGATCCGTCTACGGTAATAATGTCACCGTGACGAATAACCTTGTCTCCAACCACGAATTGTTTTCCCTTCATATCAATCTTTAATGCTTCACAGCCGCAAATACATGCTTTTCCCATCCCACGTGCAACTACTGCGGCATGGCTTGTCATACCACCTCGGCTTGTTAAGATTGCCTGTGACGCGACCATGCCATGGATATCATCCGGTGTTGTCTCTGGTGATACAAGAATCACTTTTTTACCTTCATTACCTAATTGCTCCGCTTCGTCAGCATCGAAAACTACTTGGCCGGTGGCAGCACCAGGTGATGCCGGCAGCCCTTTTGCTAAGATTGTTTTCTGTGCCGAGTCATCTATCCTGCGGTGCAGCAATTGATTTAGTTGATCAGGATCAACGCGTAAAAGCGCCGACTTTTTATCGATGATTCCCTCTTTTTCCATCTCAACAGCGATACGGATTGCCGCTTGAGCCGTACGTTTGCCGTTTCTTGTTTGGAGAATGAAAAGCTTGCCCCGTTCAACCGTAAATTCAATATCCTGCATTTCTTTGTAGTGCTGTTCAAGCCGGTGGCATGTATCCGCGAATTGCTGAAAAACTCCCGGCATCTCTTTTTGAAGAGTAGCGATTGGCTGTGGAGTACGAATTCCAGCTACCACATCTTCACCTTGGGCGTTGATTAAATATTCCCCGTAAAGGACCTTCTCACCGGTAGACGGATTTCTTGTAAAAGCAACACCTGTGCCTGAGTCATCCCCCATATTTCCGAATACCATACTTTGAACATTTACTGCGGTCCCTAAATGATTGGGAATTTTATTCAAACGGCGATAAACAATTGCACGCTGGTTATTCCAAGAATTAAACACCGCATTAATCGCAAGGAAAAGCTGTTCCTTTGGATCTTGAGGGAAGTCCTTCCTGGTATGCTTCTTGACAATCTCTTTGTAACCGCCGATAACTTCCTGCCAGTCCTCAGCAGTCATTTCCGGATCGGCGTAATAGCCTTTTTGCTCACGTGTTTCTTCTAAGAATTGTTCAAAGAAATACGTGTCAATTTCTAGTACGACATTACTAAACATTTGAATAAATCGGCGGTAGGAATCGTAAGAAAAACGAGGATTATTCGTCAATTTTGCCATTCCAACAACCGTTTCATCGTTCATCCCCAGATTCAAAATCGTGTCCATCATGCCAGGCATGGAGAAAACGGAACCGGAACGAACAGAAACCAGCAGTGGGTTTTTCGGGTCACCTAATTTTTTACCCATCTTTTCTTCTAAAGCAGCGAGCGCATCTAAAGTCTGTTTTTCTACTAATGCAGGAATGGATTTACCAGATTCATAGTATGCGTTGCAAGCTTGTGTTGTAATCGTAAAACCAAAAGGAACAGGCAGACCGATTTTTGTCATTTCTGCTAGATTTGCACCTTTTCCGCCGAGCAATTCCCGCATATTACCGTTTCCTTCATGAAACAAATACACAAATTTATCCATGTTTATAAGCTCCTCTCTTTTTTCAACACGTCTAAAATTAATCCAGCTGTTTCCTCTACTGCTTTATTAGATACATTGATGACCGGACAGCCAACACGCTTCATAATTTTTTCAGCATAATCGAGTTCATCAAGAATTCGCTGAAAGCTTGCGTAGTTTGCCTGCGAAGCAAGCCCTAAGGCCTTAAGTCGTTCCTTGCGAATTTCATTTAATTTGTCGGGTGAAATAATCAAGCCAATGCAGTTTTTCCTTGGTATTTGAAAAAGTTCATCCGGCGGCGGAACCTCTGGAACAAGCGGTACGTTGGCAACTTTAAACCGCTTATGTGCCAGGTACATTGACAATGGTGTTTTGGATGTCCTTGACACACCGATCAAGACGATATCCGCCTTTAAAATTCCCCTTGGATCACGACCGTCATCATATTTTACGGCAAATTCAATGGCTTCAATTTTTCGAAAGTATTCTTCGTCTAATTTCCGCATCAGTCCTGGCTGATGATGCGGTTCCTGATTAAACTTATCCGTGAAGGCACTCATTAACGGACTAAGCAAATCAACCGCGGCTATTCCCTCTTCACCCGCCCTTTTATCCAAGTATTCCTTTAAAGCCGGAATTACAATGGTATAGGCAATAAGGGAGTTTCCCCTTTTCGCCAGTAATATTACATCTTCTATATCCTCAATATCATCTACATATGAATTGCGGCGAATCTCTACATGTCCGCCGTTGAACTGTGTCGCTACTGCTTTCACAACAAGCTCGGCTGTTTCACCCACCGAGTCGGATATTACATAGACAACTTGCTTCTGTTTCAAAATGGCAGCAACTCCCCTTAGTCTGATTTCTCTTCCATGATTTCTAAATAAGCTCTAGTGATGGTAGTTTTCGTTATCCGTCCAACTAGTAAATATGTATTTTCCTGTTCGTCCACTTCCTTTACGACTGGTAAGGAGTCAACGTGATAATTGATCATTTTCTTTGCTGCATCAAACAAGGTTGCTTCCGGTTCAATGGTGATGATATTTGGCATTCTAGTCATAATGACACTTACAGGTAATTCTTGGAGGTTTCGATTACCGATTGCAGCTCTTAATAAATCCTTCCGTGACACCACACCGGCTAAATGTCCTTCCGAATCAACAGCATAAAGGGTGCCAACATCTTCTAAAAATAATTGCACAATCGCATCATAAACAGAGGTTGATTTTTCAACCACAATTGGATGTGCCTTGAAATCCGCCACTTTTTGGTGGATATATCTTTCTGCCTGCTGCTTAACCCCCAATTTTTCATTAAAAAAATAGCCTACCCGGGGTCTTGCATCTAAATTGCCGGACATTGTTAAAATGGCTAAATCAGGTCTTAATGCTGCTCTTGAAACAGAAAGCTTTTCGGCAATTTCTTTTCCTGTGATAGGTCCATTTCTTTTAACAATTTCTAGGATTTCATCCTGTCGCTTTGTAAGTTTAATTATTACCACCCCCTAAAGTTTAATAATTATATACCATTCTATGTGTTAATTATAAATGTGTTATACTTATTTGTATATAGTATATTACAATTAACGAATATCGGAAACATTAAATTTGACAAAATAGCTATAAATTTTTGGGGATTTTCACAAAAAACCCCGCCAGCACGGTGCATGACGGGGTTTATACTTGGCAATTTGGACAATAGAAGGTTTTTCGGGATGAAATGGTTTCCATTATGATTGTGGCACTACATCTGCGGCAAGTCTCTCCTTCACGATCATATACCTGACATAGATGATAAAAACTGCCTGTTAGTGTGTCTCCTGTAAAAAATGGATTTTCCATATAGCCTCCATGTTTAATGGCCTCTTGGATAATGATTTTAATTGATTTATACAGTTGAACTCGGTCATTTTCGCTAAGGTCATCTATATCATTTATAGGCTTTATCCCAGCGTGAAAACATATTTCTGCTGAGTAGCAATTTCCAATCCCTGCAATAAACTCTTGATCAAGCAAGGTTGTCTTTAAGCGCCCGTGTTTCCCAGCAATCCTCTGCGAAAAATGCTGCTGAGTGAAATCATCCGCTAATGGTTCCGGCCCTAAGTGTGCAAGCTTCTGTTCAGCCTCCTTTGGCGAATACACATGAAGATAGCCAAGCCGTAATCCAATAAAATAAAGGTGCTGCTCACCAAAGGACAACCTTACCTGAATCGTTCGTTTCGGCTTATCCGCTTCCGGCCCATAAAACATCCAGCCCCCCAGCATTAAATGCAATAACAGAATTTGGCCATTCTGCAGGTGGAAAAGTAAATGCTTTCCTCTGCGTTGAATGGTTATAATTTTTTGATGTTCCACTGTTTTCTTAAATAGTTCGGGGTTTATATTGATTGATTTTTCCCTGTTTACTTGAATATCTGTAATGGTTTGACCGCCAATTCTTTGATTTAGCAGGATTTTATAATTTTCCATCTCCGGAAGCTCAGGCAAATGTACATCCCCCTTTCTATTTTTTATCTTACCCGTTAAACATAAAAAAATTTTTAAAAGAAAAAACCAAGCTTTAATGAAAGCTCGGTTAAAATGGTTATCGGGGATACTTAACTTATTCCTCATTACCTTTAAATCTTTCTAATAATTGATAAGGCCGTACTTTAAAAGCTTCATATGGAACACAATACCCTTTCATCGCATCTTTTACTCTTGGAATAAATTTTCCCCTTTTAATATATTGCGACAGGTTTGTTTCATTGATTTTAACAAAAGAGACTTCTGTTGTTTCTTCGGAGGTTGTTAATTCCCCGCCTGCTGCTTTTCCAAGAAAAACAATTGCCACTGTATTACCATTGGAGTAAACGCCTGAGACCCCAAATAGTTTAACCCTAATTCCCGTTTCCTCAAGAATCTCCCGTATTAACGCCTGATCAAGCGTCTCCCCCTCATCAACACCGCCTCCGGGGAGTTCCCAAGTATCTGATCTCCACTGGGTTTTCACCAGCAGAGTTTCCTTTGCCTCATTGGTAATATATCCGCTGACTGTAACAATCTGTTTAGGAATAGTATAGGAACCGTTTGAAGTTAAAAAAGACTCACGGAATTCCGAATAAAGTGAGCCTGACTTTTGTGGTTGGATTTGTAATTGTTGGTACATTTTATCCTTTTTAACGAGTTGTTCAATTTTTAAATATTCTTCGCGGTTTGGATACTCCCAAATTACAGTAATTTCATTGTTGTCATCAGTTACCCAGCTGCCAATTAATCTGGCACCGCTTTTTATCTTAAGTGGAAGAACATAGTCATGGAATAATTGATTGAATTCCTTTATCTTAGCCGGTTTCATCCGATATTCTTCTCTTAAATAAATCATAATGATCCTCGCTTTGTTGTTTTAATTAAGAATTGATACTTCATTTTATACAACTAAGCAAAATAGTTTCGAAAGCTAGAACAAAAAAACGTCTTCCTGCGAAAATAGGAAGACGTTTTTTATAAAATACAGGGGCAGTAGGAATCGAACCCACACTGAAGGTTTTGGAGACCTTAGTTCTACCTTTAAACTATGCCCCTATAAAAGTGGAGGGGGACGGATTCGAACCGCCGAACCCTGAGGGAGCGGATTTACAGTCCGCCGCGTTTAGCCACTTCGCTACCCCTCCATATATGTATTAAAGCGGAGGAAGAGGGATTCGAACCCCCGCGCGGTTTAACCCGCCTGTCGGTTTTCAAGACCGATCCCTTCAGCCGGACTTGGGTATTCCTCCATAAAGCAATTGGTAGCGGCGGAGGGGATCGAACCCCCGACCTTACGGGTATGAACCGTACGCTCTAGCCAGCTGAGCTACACCGCCATATTAAATTTGTCTAAGTAATTTTAGACTGCCAAACTTCTATTTTTGAAATAGAAGCTCTTTATTCAGAGCAATGACTTTAAATAAGTCGGGAAAACAGGATTTGAACCTGCGACCCCCACGTCCCGAACGTGGTGCTCTACCAAGCTGAGCTATTTCCCGATAAAAGGATAATAACATCGACATTGAAATGACTACTCAGCATCATAAAGAGCGGAAGACGGGATTCGAACCCGCGACCCCCACCTTGGCAAGGTGGTGTTCTACCACTGAACTACTTCCGCATTATAAAATGAATTTGGTGCGGGTGAAGGGACTCGAACCCCCACGCCTTGCGACACCAGATCCTGATTCTGGCGCGTCTGCCAATTCCGCCACACCCGCGTACTCAAAATGGTAACGCTTTTTTTCAAAATGAAGAAATAGTTCATTCCCTCAAAACTAGATAATACAGAAGAAGTTTAGTAAGAATGAGTTCGCTAATCATTATTGTCTAGCTCCAGCGTCCAGCAACTAGTGTCCTTCGGTCTTTTCCCAACGATAAGTCAACATCGATTCGCTTCGCTCATCGTGTTTCCTTTATCTCAGTCAAAGCCCTCCAGGCCATACGTTGCTAACCGGCCGCTTACGCTTTTCGATTTTGGTTAAGTCCTCGATCGATTAGTATCAGTCAGCTCCACATGTCACCATGCTTCCACCTCTGACCTATCAACCTGATCATCTTTCAGGGATCTTACTAGCTTGACGCTATGGGAAATCTCATCTTGAGGGGGGCTTCATGCTTAGATGCTTTCAGCACTTATCCCGTCCGCACATAGCTACCCAGCGATGCCTTTGGCAAGACAACTGGTACACCAGCGGTGCGTCCATCCCGGTCCTCTCGTACTAAGGACAGCTCCTCTCAAATTTCCTGCGCCCACGACGGATAGGGACCGAACTGTCTCACGACGTTCTGAACCCAGCTCGCGTACCGCTTTAATGGGCGAACAGCCCAACCCTTGGGACCGACTACAGCCCCAGGATGCGATGAGCCGACATCGAGGTGCCAAACCTCCCCGTCGATGTGGACTCTTGGGGGAGATAAGCCTGTTATCCCCAGGGTAGCTTTTATCCGTTGAGCGATGGCCCTTCCATGCGGAACCACCGGATCACTAAGCCCGACTTTCGTCCCTGCTCGACTTGTAGGTCTCGCAGTCAAGCTCCCTTGTGCCTTTACACTCTGCGAATGATTTCCAACCATTCTGAGGGAACCTTTGGGCGCCTCCGTTACATTTTAGGAGGCGACCGCCCCAGTCAAACTGCCCACCTGACACTGTCTCCCACCCCGATCAGGGGTGAGGGTTAGAATTTCAATACAGCCAGGGTAGTATCCCACCGACGCCTCCACCGAAGCTGGCGCTCCGGCTTCTCAGGCTCCTACCTATCCTGTACAAGCTGTACCAAAATTCAATATCAGGCTACAGTAAAGCTCCATGGGGTCTTTCCGTCCTGTCGCGGGTAACCTGCATCTTCACAGGTACTATAATTTCACCGAGTCTCTCGTTGAGACAGTGCCCAGATCGTTACGCCTTTCGTGCGGGTCGGAACTTACCCGACAAGGAATTTCGCTACCTTAGGACCGTTATAGTTACGGCCGCCGTTTACTGGGGCTTCGATTCAGAGCTTCGCGTGAGCTAACCCCTCCTCTTAACCTTCCAGCACCGGGCAGGCGTCAGCCCCTATACTTCGCCTTGCGGCTTCGCAGAGACCTGTGTTTTTGCTAAACAGTCGCCTGGGCCTATTCACTGCGGCTCATCGAGGCTATGCACCTCAATAAGCACCCCTTCTCCCGAAGTTACGGGGTCATTTTGCCGAGTTCCTTAACGAGAGTTCTCTCGCTCACCTTAGGATTCTCTCCTCGCCTACCTGTGTCGGTTTGCGGTACGGGCACCTTTTATCTCGCTAGAGGCTTTTCTTGGCAGTGTGGAATCAGGAACTTCGGTACTATAATTCCCTCGCTATCACAGCTCAGCCTTTACGATGAACGGATTTTCCTATTCATCAGCCTAACTGCTTAGACGCGCATAACCAGCAGCGCGCTTACCCTATCCTCCTGCGTCCCCCCATCACTCAAACGATAAAGAGGTGGTACAGGAATATCAACCTGTTGTCCATCGCCTACGCCTTTCGGCCTCGGCTTAGGTCCCGACTAACCCTGAGCGGACGAGCCTTCCTCAGGAAACCTTAGGCATTCGGTGGATGAGATTCTCACTCATCTTTCGCTACTCATACCGGCATTCTCACTTCTAAGCGCTCCACCGGTCCTTACGGTCCAGCTTCAACGCCCTTAGAACGCTCTCCTACCACTGACATCGTAGATGTCAATCCACAGCTTCGGTGATACGTTTAGCCCCGGTACATTTTCGGCGCAGAGTCACTCGACCAGTGAGCTATT
>NZ_KV440949.1:336202-1213702 GCF_001636315.1 Neobacillus mesonae
ACGGTTGAGCCGTGGGCTTTCACATCAGACTTAAAGGACCGCCTGCGCGCGCTTTACGCCCAATAATTCCGGACAACGCTTGCCACCTACGTATTACCGCGGCTGCTGGCACGTAGTTAGCCGTGGCTTTCTGGTTAGGTACCGTCAAGGTACCGGCAGTTACTCCGATACTTGTTCTTCCCTAACAACAGAGCTTTACGACCCGAAGGCCTTCATCGCTCACGCGGCGTTGCTCCATCAGACTTTCGTCCATTGTGGAAGATTCCCTACTGCTGCCTCCCGTAGGAGTCTGGGCCGTGTCTCAGTCCCAGTGTGGCCGATCACCCTCTCAGGTCGGCTACGCATCGTTGCCTTGGTGAGCCGTTACCTCACCAACTAGCTAATGCGCCGCGGGCCCATCTGTAAGTGTCAGCCGAAACCGACTTTCAGCTTACCAACATGTGTTGATAAGAATTATCCGGTATTAGCTCCGGTTTCCCGAAGTTATCCCAGTCTTACAGGCAGGTTGCCCACGTGTTACTCACCCGTCCGCCGCTAACTTTTGGGAGCAAGCTCCCGCAAGTTCGCTCGACTTGCATGTATTAGGCACGCCGCCAGCGTTCGTCCTGAGCCAGGATCAAACTCTCCAAGAAAGTTGATTAGCTCATAAATTTTACGTTGGCTTCATCTCATAAAGAGATGAATAATTATTGTTTGTTGACGTTTTTGTTTGTTTAGTTTTCAAAGAACAATCTACTAATCTTTCAATTAGCGACAAAAAATATAGTAACATAATAATTTGTCGTTGTCAACATTTCTAAACTCATTTCAACTCATACATTTAAGTTGAATAATATCTCGTAATGAAGACATTCATTATATTACTCCCCATTTCACTGTTCGTCAACAATAATTTTTTAACACTGATTCAATAATATTATTCATCTTAAAAAACCAAACCAATAGCACCAACAATGATTCTTACTATTACCAGAAATTAAGACAGCAAATTTTGCGATTTTTATCATACACATACTGCTTATTCAAACAATATTTTAATTAAAATGGTTTAGTTTGGTTTTAAAAGGAAAAATTAATGAAGGCACAAGCACCGTCCCCATGTTTCAGAAGCTAAAAAAGGAGTGTTGAGAAAATGAACATGAATGAGTTTAAAAAAGGTGAGGATAAAGGGTTTGTGAATCCGGCGGATCAGGAGCGGGAGGAATTTTCGTCTGAGAGTGAGAGAATGCCGGAGTTTGATGAGATCGGGACCGCTTTGAATGAAATTTAACCGAAAAACCCTTTACAAATAAGCAATGTATTTGTAAAGGGTTTTTGATAATCGAATTATTTAATTTCTAGGAGTACTGGGCAATGATCGCTTCCCATTACATCAGAATGAATTTCAGCATTTTTAAGACGGCTGCGGAAGGACTCCGATACGATAAAGTAATCAATCCGCCAGCCAATATTTCTTTCTCTCACCTTATTCATGTAAGACCACCAAGTGTAAGATCCCTCTTGATCAGGGTAAAAATGACGGAAGCTGTCAACAAATCCAGCATCGAGCAATGCGGTCATTTTCCCTCGTTCCTCATCTGTAAAACCAGAGTTGCCAACATTTGATTTTGCATTTCGTAAATCAATTTTACTGTGGGCTACGTTTAAATCGCCGCAAAGGATGACAGGCTTAGCCAAAGCAAGTTCTTTAAGATATTCGCGAATCCGGTCCTCCCACTCCAAGCGATATGTTAATCGCGCTAAGTCCCGCTGCGAGTTTGGGGTATAGACATTGACAAGGATAAAATCTTCAAACTCCAAAGTAAGAATCCTTCCCTCGTCTTCTGATTCGTCGGCACATAACCCATATCGTACGGAAATTGGTTCCACCTTCGTGAACACCGCGGTTCCCGAATACCCTTTCTTAATAGCATAGTTCCAATATTGGTAATACCCGTCTAATTCTAAATCAATTTGCCCCTCTTGCAATTTCGTTTCCTGTACGCAGAAAATATCTGCATCTACCTGATGAAAATAATCTAAAAAACCTTTCTTCACACAAGCTCTAAGACCGTTTACATTCCAAGATACGAATTTCATTTTGTATTCCTCTTCTTCAATCAGTAGTTTGATAGAAGACATTGTACCAGTTAAAGAAAAAGGTTAAAAGTAATACGCATGCTATACCAAAAAAAGAGAGCTAATTATATTAGCCCTCCTGCCTCATTTATTCAACATCAAAAACCTTAACTTCTACCATTTTATCGCCGTTTCTCATGTTTCTTGCTGTTTCTAAACCAGAGGTAACCAGTCCAAATACCGTATGAACACCATCTAAATGAGGCTGTGAATCATGAACGATGAAGAATTGGCTGCCACCTGTGTCTCTTCCAGCATGCGCCATTGAAAGTGCGCCTGGAATATGTTTGTGTGGGTTTCCTTCAGTTTCACATTTGATTGTGTAACCAGGGCCGCCCATACCTGTTCCTGTTGGGTCCCCTCCCTGACTTACAAAGCCTGGAATGACACGGTGGAAAATGACACCGTTGTAGAAGCCTTCATTCGCCAATTTTTCAAAATTCGCTACCGTTCCAGGTGCTTCATTTGAAAATAAATCAAATTCGATTTTTTCTCCATTTTCCATTAATATGTATCCTTTTTTAGCCAAAATAACCACTCCTTATGTAAAAATCATTTCTATCATACACTTTTCGAAAAAGAAAATAAAGTCATGTCCCCTGATCCGTCATAATTCCAATGAACCTGTGGTAAAATATAAGGGAGGGATGGTCCTGTTCGAACATTTCGCTTGTTGCGGGACACTTAACCACTGTACGGACGGACAGGACGTCCCTCTCTTAACAATAATAAACCAAAAGCCGTGACCCATGTCCCGGCTTTTTTATTTCCCGCTTCTTTTCTCCAACAAATGATGGAACGCATCGATTATGCTTAGAAATAGCAGGTAACCAACAAACGAATAAATATGCTGCCAGCTGTCAGTATGGACAAAGAAACCAAGTTCTTCGGCTAATTTTTCAAGAATCGGCACCAATAAGCTGACAAAGAGCAGAATGCCCCTTCTCCCCCATTTGTTTACCTGTGAAGTATAATGCAATATAGCCATGACACAAAGCGGCAGAACCACTAAGGTAAATAGAATATTAACAGGAAAGAGCTGCGGAAATGGCCGCAGAGGGAATTCATACACCCCAACTCCTACAAGGATTATGTCTAGATAGGTTCCCAGGAGTGCCGCCAGAAGTGCACCGGGAATATATTTCTTACTCCAGAAAGTTAATTGTTTTTTTCGCCAAAGCTGCGGTTTCGAGTCGTTCAAGTGTTTTGCAATATTCATTTTTTATCTCCCCATCCATCACAACAGCGTCATCCACTAATTAGTCCGCTACCTGAAAGTCTTCAAACCAATCTCCCTTTTCCGCTTCCGGGAGCCTATGTGGATGCGTTTTCGCCCATTCAACAACTTGTCTTAGGAAATCTTTATTAGCAAACAGGATAGAATATAACCTTTTTTCCAAATAGCTTTGTTCATTAATGACTAGTGCGGATGCAAAGAATATATGGATCCGGATTCCGCCAAAAATGATACCAGATCGTTTCCATGAAGGTAGAAATATTTAAATAGGTTAATAGATAAAGCAATGGTTGATTTCGCCTTAAACTCTCTTCATAAAGCAAAAATTGCGGATACACGTCTTGAAAAATCAGCCAATTTCCCCGTTCTAAAAAGGCGTTTTTGCTCTTCTTTTCAGTTCATCCCGTATGCTGTCAAGCGGCTGTTTTTCACGGTTTCTGTTAAAAAAATGACAAACTCCCTCCCCTCATGAATGGGTCTTGCACAAAAGGAATATGTATAGCCTAGGGAAATTTATGGGAGAGGATGGATGGAATAATGGTTGATACAAGAAATGGAATAGATTGGATTATTGAAACATTAAGAAAAAAACAGTCTCCCGACGGCTCTTGGGATGATCCATTTGAAACAGGCATTTCAACCGATGCTTATATGATCATTTTATTACGAACTTTGGAAATACATGATGAGGAATTGATACAAGGCCTCTGCAGGAGAATTCTCAGCAGGCAGGAGAAAAACGGCGCCTGGAAACTATTTTATGATGAAGACGATGGAAATGTGACCGCCACACTCGATGCGTACTATGCGCTATTATATTCAGGTTATTACCCCAAAACTGACCCCAAATTACTGGCGGCAAAAAAGTTTATATTATCTCATGGCGGCATAAATGAGGTCGGTTTATACACGAAAATCATGCTTGCTATAACTGGTCAATATGAATGGCCGTCGGATTCACCGGTGCCGATTGAATTGATTCTGCTGCCGCTAAATTTTCCAGTCAATTTCTATTCGTTCTCTGTTTTTGGGAGAGCAAACCTAGCCCCAATCATGATTCTTGCCACCAATAAATTCACACTAAAACCGGCACAAACTCCGGACCTGTCGGAATTAAATTTGAACCGTTATGGTGAATCGTTGTGGATTCGCTCTAGCAAGTTGCGTTCTTTTTTATCTTTTATCGGAGATGGGGTGAAAAACTTAAACGGTCTTCCTGAAGAGCTCCGCCCATTAGCATTCGAACGAGCAAAAAAATACATGCTTGACCGTATTGAACCAGATGGCACATTTTGCAGCTATTACAGCAGTACATTTTTAATGATTTTTGCCTTACTTTCACTAGGTTATAAGAAAACCGATCCCATTATTACGAAAGCGATCTCGGGAATTAAGTCGATGCAATGTGAGATCAAAGGGCTGCCGCATATGCAATACACCACCGCGGATCTGTGGAATACCTCGTTGATTGGGTTTGCCCTGCAATCAGCTGGTATCTCCCCTGATGACCCGATGGTGCAGAAGGCCAACCGTTATCTGCTCAGCAGGCAGCAACATAAATTTGGTGATTGGGTGATTCATAATCCTAATAGTCTTCCGGGGGGCTGGGGCTTTTCTAACATTAATACCATCCTGCCTGATGTCGATGATACCACCGCATCTTTAAGATCGATTTCTAGGATTGTGCCGCCTGAAAACGCTGCTTGGGAACGGGGCATCAGCTGGGCACTATCAATGCAAAACAACGATGGAGGATGGCCGGCATTTGAGAGGAATGCTGATTCCAAACTAGTAGAAAATCTGCCGCTGGAAAAAGCAAAATTCTTGTTAATGGACCCTTCCTGCGCCGATCTTACCGGAAGAACGCTTGAGTTTTTCGGTAATTATACAAACCTTTCGCGAAACCACGAAGCAATAAAAAACGGCATTACGTGGCTAAAAAAAGACCAAAAGAAAGATGGTTCCTGGTACGGAAGATGGGGAATCTGTTATATTTACGGAACATGGGCGGCCATTACCGGGCTGAAGGCAGCAGGAATACCGAATAGTGATTCATCCATTGGGAAAGCAATCAGCTGGCTACGAAGAATTCAAAATAACGATGGCGGCTGGGGGGAATCCTGCCACAGCGATATTCAAAACAAATATATTCCGCTTGGCACAAGCACCATCGTCCATACGGCTTGGGCGTTGGATGCCTTAATAACGGTGTCAGATCAGCCTAATGTCGAAATCGAGCGGGGAATTACCTATTTAATGAATTCTTTAAATAAGGACGACTGGACAACCGATTACCCTAAAGGACAAGGAATGGGCGGGGCCTTTTATATACATTATCACAGTTACCGCTATATTTTCCCGCTTCTCACACTGTCCCATTATCAGAGGAAGTTTCAATAATAAAACAAATAAAAAATAGTGACGACAAAGGACCACCATCCTTACCGTCACTATTGTTTTCTCGCCCACATTCAATTCTTAGATCCAAAGTGCAAATAACCCTTCCGTCACCCCAAGATTGTACATGTAATATACCCCAAATACGGTACTAACAATACCGGCTGTTAATGTAAGTGACCGATTTATTTTCTTTCGCTTTGTACTTAATACAAAAGGAAGACCGATAATCGTTGTAAAAGTGAGCATCCCTGTAATGGTTCCTAATCCAAAGATTAAAATATATAATGCCCCTTCCCATACAGAATGCACAGTACTCATCGTCAGGAGAACCATCGCCGCACTGCCTGCAAGTCCATGAATCAATCCAATTACCACTGATTTCATATATGACCCTTTTATGTAAGACTTGTCCGTATGGGTATGTCCTTCCTCTCTGCCGCTCTTTCTAAAGGAAAGGATACTGACAATCCCTAAATAAACGAGCATAATTCCGACTAGAAACTCTAACGACATGGACCATTTATCGGAAATATCGTTTTTGATTAGTATTAATATGATCCCGATAATAAACAATGTTGCAGTATGGCCAATCCCCCAAAATACCCCGGCTAGGGAGGCGTTCCATAGTTTTTTGCTTTGACTGGCAATTGTTGTGACAGCGATGACATGATCAGGCTCAATTGCATGCTTCAGCCCTAAAATAAATCCAAGCGCTAATATTGATAAAAGTGTAATCTCCATAATAGCCCTCCTTCAAAAAAATTTCCTTATATAGATTACTATGACAACCCTTCTAAAATAACCATCGAATTTTTATTTAAAGTAAAATTCTTCATAAAAAAAAGGAGCTAAGGAAACACTATTAAACAGTATTTGTTTTACCAAACTCAATTTCCTGATCTGCAAAGGAGTGATGATCAATAGATAAGAACAAATTGAGCTGGCTCGTTAGAACATCCTTAAAAGGAATCTCTCAAGTCATTTTAATTGAAAATACTGTCTCTGGCTTTATTATCTTAGCAGCCATAACGATTGCTTCCTATTCATTAGGGATAATCACTCTTTTATCAAGCATTGTTGGAACATTAATTGGTAAATTAGGCGGTGCTGAAGAGGAAAGCGTCAATCAAGGCTTATACGGATATAACTCAGTTTTGACCGGGATGGCTTTATCCTTATTTTTAAGCAGCGATGATCGATGGTTGATTGCCATAGCCGGTGCTGCAGTTGCCGCGCTATTTACAGCAGCCATGGTGCACTTTATGCGGCAAAGTGGAATTCCTGTTTTGACATTTCCCTTTATTGTCCTTACATGGTTCTTGCTGCTAACTACATACAGACTGGTTACCTTCAAGATTAGCCCGGAGCTTACGCCGCAATCCTTATCTAATTGGACACTTAATATTAAAGGAGAGACCAATTGGCTGGACGGAGCCGTAAATGGGATTGGACAAATTTTCTTTCTTGACAATACGCTTTCTGGAGTATTGCTTTTTGTTGCCGTATTTTGGGCTGGATGGAGACTAGGTGTTTACGCCATCATCGGTAATCTTGCCGCATTGTTAACCTCATACGGACTTGGCGGCGAACATTCATTGATTTTTATGGGGCTTTATGGATACAATGCCATTTTAACCATACTTGCAGTATCCATTGTTTTCAATGGGGATTCTAAGCACGTGCTGATAACCGGCATTATTGCTGCTTGTTTAACCGTTCCGATAACAGCAAGTGTTGTTACTTGGCTTTTGCCTTATGGACTTCCAGCACTAACCATGCCATTTGTCCTTTGTACCTGGATTTTTTTAGGAGCCCGAAAAATCCTCCCTTCTATATAATAGCCAATAAGAAAGCATCCCGGTTCATTCCCGGGATGCTTGTTTCATTCTTCCAGTTGGTCGCTTATCATATCAAAAACCTTAGATTCAATGGCACTAACATGTTCCTCTTCAAGTGTTTGTTTGGGATGTGGATGGAACCAATGAATTTTATCATCATGAACCATACCTTTATATTCATTGCCCTGTACACTTAGGGAAAATTGTGGGCGTTCATGAACATGGCCTTCCCAAAGTTGACTTACTTCAAAATCTTCAAACATTAGCTGAAACCTCCTTACCTGTTTAAAGGGAGTTTTTCCAATTCAACAAAACAGTATGCGATGATTAAAATAATTGTCAGACTCTAATAACTAATATTTTCTTAAAGAATATGGTTTCGTTTGAAACCATTCGTGACAGATACTGCGGTGAATTTCTGAAAAAATTTGTTCGATGACCTGTGTCGAATTTGCGAATACACGAACCGTAAATCCCGGTACCGGAAGCATAGAAAGACCGACTTTATAATCAGATGTCTCCCTGTCAAGTTTGGAATATAAATGATCAAGAAAAGAACTGCTCACTTGTTGATCGACGATAATCATCGAACCTAAATGAGTGAAGCCTTCCATGAACCCAAGTCCCCCGATTTTTTGCGTTGATGGTATCAATTTCAAGTGATCATAAGCCACTAGTTCTTCATCCATGTATATCTCATTTTGCAGCTGGACTGTTTTATAGCTAAAACGTTCTCCTTCCGGTGACCAGCCAGGAGTAATAATTTCTGAATAAAGCAATGACGCCGAAGGGTCCATTCGAATCACGTTTTTTTGTTTAAAATGAGCATTTTGATAGGCAATCAGTGGATCAGGAAAATACTCGAGGTAACTTCCTGCTTGTAAAATAATCTCTGATTCCTGGTAAGCAAATTGCTTTGGTGTCTTATAAACCTTTGTAGCTCCCTGTGTTGTCAGGGTCAGCTTTGCGTTTTCCGCTAGCGAAATTTTCATTTGGTAGCGGTCACCATCTAAATAGCCGCCTCCTGGATTTAGCAAATAATAACAAGCCCGGCCGGAATTATCATGGTAAACAGGGCGCATTACCTTAAATGCACCCTGGAAAAATACATTTTTCGCAACTGTCTTACCTTTTCTATCTTCCGCATTTAAATGCAGAACACCTGTCCAGTCGCCCATATTAAGCCAATCCTTTTAATAAGGCATTTTGCTTTAGCCAATCGATCACATTGTCGAGCCCTGTTTCATCCTTTAAATTAGTGAAGGCAAAGGGCCGTTCCCCGCGAAAGACTTTTGTATCGGATTCCATGACATCCAAACTGGCCCCGACATGTGGTGCCAAATCGGTTTTATTGATAATGAATAAATCCGATTTAATCATTCCCTGGCCGCCTTTCCGCGGTATTTTTTCACCCTGGGCCACATCAATAATGTAGATTGAAAAGTCCACCAGCTCCGGGCTGAATGTAGCCGCAAGATTATCGCCGCCGCTTTCCACAAAAATCAATTCGACATCTGGGTGTTTCTCCTTTAATTCATTGATGGCCGAAAAATTCATTGAAGCATCTTCACGAATGGCCGTATGCGGACAGCCTCCCGTTTCCACACCAATAATACGGTCGGAAGGCAAGACTCCGTTTTGCATTAAAAATTTCGCGTCTTCTTTTGTATAAATATCGTTTGTAACAACTGCCATACTTATTTCATCATTTAAACGCCGTGTTAATTTTTCTACTAACATTGTTTTTCCTGCTCCTACAGGTCCGCCTACCCCAATCTTAATTGGATCCAATACAAACACTCCCTTTCTTTTTTTACGACATAAAAATTCGGATATTTACTCGTTCATGCCTCATTTGGGATAACTCAATTCCTGGTGAGACGATGCCAAAATCTTCTTCATCTAATTGCTCTATCTTCTGTGCCGCTTCAACGAGAATTGGCTGAACATCACGGATTACTCTCTGCCCCGCTGTTTGCCCCAACGGAATACCGCGAACTGCATTTTGAACAATACTAGAAACCACAGAATACAAGTAAAATAGAACCGTCGTGGTTTTTGATACACCAAGATAGCGGGCAGCTATTGTGAACACAATGGCCGGATGACCAAAGGATTGCTTTTTACTAATCCGCTCCCTGTATAATGAAAGAACCGGTGTCTCATATAAAGATTGGACAAGTTCCAACATCCGTTCTCCCATCCTCATGCCCCCCTCTCGGGTCTCACGAGGCAGGTTTTGGACAGTTAATAAACGATCAAGTTTCCATACCTTATCATAATTCTCTTCTTCCAATGCTTCGTATGTAAGAAGAACTGCCAATCCATCTGAATAAATCAGCTGCTCATGAATGTATACCTGCAGCCATTGTGAAAAGGTCTCTAAATTATGCACCGTATTATCTTGAATATAACTTTCAAGTCCATATGAATGGCTAAACGCACCTGTTGGAAAATTTGAATCACACAGCTGAAATAATGCTAGAATCTTTTCATCCATGACTATGACCAATATGGCGGAAAGCCTGTTTTACTTTTCTGTTCTCGCGTTTATAAGGAATTTCTATCTCTTTTAAAAGCTCTTCGACAAGATAATCATATTGAACCATCATCACATCATCCTCGAATTGAGCTGGAAGGTGCCTATTTCCTAACTGATGAGCAATCGTACCCATTTCTTTGATACTGCGTGGAGTGATAACGATTAAATCATCTGCGATAACATCAATTACAATCATATTCTTCTCATCCATATAAAGTACATCGCCAGCAACAAGGTCACGAGGGTCCTTTAAACGAATGCCAATTTCCCGGCCGTGGTCCGTTGTTACCCGTTGGATTCTTTTCACCAGATGATCACTATCTAGATATACCTTTTCAATATGGCGCCTTATAATCTCTTCTTTTTCCATGTTTTCAATATTTGTTTCAATTCTTTCAATCAGCACATCTTTCACCTCAAAATAGAAAATAACGCTGTGTCATCGGCAGTTTTTTAGCAGGTGGACTTGTGATAAGCTCCCCGTTGACTCGAACCTCATAGGTTTGCGGATCAACTGATAATTCAGGGGTTTCCGAGTTAAGTTTCATGTCTTTCTTCGTTAATTTTCTGATTCCTTTTACTGGAAGAATGATTTTTTCTAACCCTAGTTTCTCATGGACTTTTCCTTCATAGGCTGCTTGCGAAACAAAAGTAATCGAACTCTTTGGCAGTGCTTTACCAGTAGTTGCATACATCGGACGGCTAATCACCGGCTGAGGAGTTGGAATAGAGGCGTTCGCATCCCCCATCATTCCGTGAACAATAAAACCGCTCTTTAGAACCAATTCTGGTTTCACACCAAAAAATGCCGGATTCCAAACGACCAGGTCAGCAATTTTTCCGACCTCAATGGAACCAACATAATCAGAAATTCCGTGAGTAATTGCAGGATTTATGGTATATTTTGCAATATAGCGCTTTGCCCGATTATTATCACATAGCTTGCCATCCCCTTGGATGGATCCTCGTTCTTGTTTCATTTTATCAGCTACTTGCCACGTTCTAAGTACCACTTCACCGACCCGTCCCATCGCCTGTGCATCGGAACTTGTCATACTAAAAATCCCCATATCCTGCAGGACATCTTCTGCTGCAATGGTTTCCTTCCTAATCCGTGAATCGGCAAAAGCGATATCTTCAGGTACAGAAGGATTTAAGTGGTGACAAACCATGAGCATGTCCAAATGTTCATCAACTGTATTAACGGTATATGGCATTGTTGGATTTGTGGAAGATGGCAGTACATTCATAAAGCTGGCCGATTTGATTAAGTCAGGTGCATGACCGCCGCCCGCACCTTCTGTATGGTACATGTGAATAACTCTATCTTTAATTGCAGCCATCGTATTTTCAACAAAACCTGCTTCATTTAACGTGTCGGCATGAAGAGCCACCTGTACGTCGTATTCATCCGCTACCCTTAAGGCATGGTCAAGTGCTGAAGGAGTTGCCCCCCAGTCTTCATGGACTTTTAATCCTATCACACCAGCTCTTACTTGCTCTGCAAGTGGTTCTTCAGTTGCTGCCTGCCCTTTGCCCGTTAATCCAACATTTATTGGCAGTCCCTCCACTGCTTCAAGCATTCGGTGAATATTCCATTCTCCTGGAGTTACCGTTGTTGCTCTTGATCCAGCTGAAGGTCCGGTACCGCCGCCAATCAACGTTGTTAGTCCTGCCGTCAGAGCAACTTCTACTTGTGCCGGATTAATAAAATGCACATGAGTGTCTATGCCCCCCGCGGTTACAATCATCCCTTCTCCGGCAATGATTTCAGTGGAAGCACCAATGACGATATCGACTCCATCCATCACTAATGGGTTACCTGCTTTTCCGATCCCGGCAATTTTTCCGTCTCGAATCGCAATATCTGCTTTAATGATCCCTGTATAATCTAGAATGACGGCATTCGTGATCACCACATCCGGGATCCCATCACCGCGAGTGACAAGCGGATGCTGCCCCATTCCATCGCGGATGACTTTACCGCCGCCAAAAACGACTTCCTCGCCATAGGTGGTATAGTCTTTTTCAATTTGAATGAACAAGTCGGTATCCGCCAGCCGGATGGAATCGCCGGTAGTCGGCCCAAACATTTGCGCATACTGCTTTCTTGACATTTCAAAACTCATTTGCCATGCCCTCCTTCGATTGAGCCGTCCGTTTTGTTGTTAAAGCCATATACTTTTTGTTCACCTGCATATGGAACCAATTCAACCTCTTTCTCATCGCCCGGTTCAAAACGGACTGCAGCACCGGCAGGTATATTTAACCTTTTGCCGTAGCCTTCTTTCCTGGAAAACTGTAAGGATTCATTCACTTCATAAAAATGATAATGTGACCCTACTTGAACCGGTCGGTCACCCGTATTCGTTACCTTAACTTTGGATACGCTTCTTCCTTCATTACAAATAATTGGTTCTTCTTTTAAAAATAATTGACCTGGTTCCCATTCCATTAGTTATCCCTCCTGCTGCTATTAACGAATTGGATCATGCACAGTTACTAGTTTTGTTCCATCTGGGAATGTTGCTTCTACCTGAATATCGTCAATAATATCGGCAATTCCTTCCATTACATCCTCACGCTTTAAGATGGTGGCACCATATTCCATTAATTCTGCTACGGATTTTCCATCTCTTGCCCCTTCTAATACCTCATAGGTGATAAGGGCTACTGCCTCAGGGTAATTGAGCTTTAACCCTCTGTCTCTTCTCCTCTTTGCAAGATCTGCCGCTACCACAATCATAAGCTTATCAATCTCACGCGGTACTAGTAACATCACCAAGCCTCCTTTAAATTTCTGTGTTGTTAAAATTAACCACCCTCATTATAAATCTCCATAATCCTGGTAAATTAAACATCCAAATAATTAAAAAAGACCCTTTCAGGTCTGTAAGTTTTTATTGCTTTATCGCTGTTTTTTAAAGTAAGGCTGTAAGCCCTTTATAGATTTCCACCATCTCTTCAATCTTCATTCTTACCAAACCGCTTGAAGACGGAGCAACAAAATCAATTGTTCCATCGACAACTGCTTCCTTTTGCATACCCCACGGTGCCGACTTCTGTCGGCTGAATTGTAAATACACCCCTTTACCGACAAAACAAACAATTTTCGGACGTAGTCTAGCAATTTTTTGTTTTAATATTTCCCTGCCTTGCTTATACTCATCTTTTGTAATTTCATCTGCAGCCTTTGTTGGTCTTGCAACAATGTTCGTGATTCCCATATTCCATTCTAATAACCAATCATCCTCTAAAGGTTCTAGCTTTCTAGGGGTTAAGCCTGCCTCATATAATATTTTCCAGAACCGATTACTCGGGTTAGCAAAATGATGACCAGTTTCACTTGACCGAATACTCGGATTAAAGCCGACAAACAAAATATTTAAATTTTCTTTTATACGGTCATTTACTTCTTTCATAGCCGCCACCCTCTCCAAAAAAATGAAGTCAATATTTTTTTATTTTACCACAATCTTTTCAGTTTCTTTTCAGAGTAGAAGTCTAGACTCCAGTTATAAAGATATTTGGAGGGATTATAAAATGAAGAAGTGGAAAAAATGGCTGGCCGCCGCAGCCGCCCTTTTCATCACTTTATCAATTGGAACATCTGTTATTGCTGATGACCATGACGATGATGATGATGAAAAACATGAGTATTATGAAAAACATCATGATGAAGACGATGACGAGCAATGGGAAAGTCAGCAGCCGGCCGTTCCATACCAGCAGCAAACCGATTATTGGAATATTTGGTCGAAAGAACCCATGAATAACCCGGAAAAAGTACTGCCCATTGAAAATCCGGAAGAATTGTTGATCAACTCGGGGGAAATAGAAAAGAAGATTTACCTGATCCCCAAAGATGGACAGCTGCTTGTCTCAGCTGACAGCATTGCAGAAATTTTAGGGGCCACGTCCACTTTTTACCCAACCAGTAAAATTTGTCTATTAAAAAAAGGGGATTTGGAGCTAATAGTTAAAGCGGGCTCTAATGCCGCTTATGAAAACAAGGTAAAATCACCAATGCCGGTCAACGCGGCCGCTTACGAAAATTCTATTTATCTGCCGATTTCAGTTGCCGCAAATGCCTTAGGCTATCGAGTAACCTGGAATGAGGCAAAAAAAGCGATTGTTTTACAGTCGTTATAAAGAAAGGGGATTAACATGGCAAAATCAAAAAAAGCAAAATGGTTGATGGGCATAAGCGGAACGGCATTATCTGCGTTTGTAATCAGTCAAGTCGGGGCAAATCAGGGTTCCACTCCCCTTGACTTACCGCAAACCATTTCGGCCGATTCAGTAAGTAAACAGGAAAAAGCGCTGATCAAGCTAGACTGGACCAACTATAACATTAATGGGGCAGCACCATCCAAAGGGGTTGAACAAAGTGACCGCCAAACTCGAAGATCCTAATGGACTAGAGACCGTAACGGTGGATGCTATGAGCACCTCCTTCTTTATAGCCGTCAATAATTGTATGACGGCGAACTGGAAAGAGATTATTGTAGATTGGATTAAATATGTGGAGCGGGAATGGTCCCGTTTCAACAGTGGAAATGAATTATCACGACTGAACCAATTAAAGGCGGGAGAAGAAGCGGCTGTCTCCCCTCCCCTCTTCGATCTTCTCTCAATTGCTGAAGCGTATCGTAATAAGACAAATGGTTACTTTTCACCCTATTTATTGCCGCAAATGGAGTTCCACGGCTATACCCGGTCATTTCCGTTCCTAACAAGCACACATGTTACGGAACAAATTCCAGCGGTTCATCCATTAGGAACCAGTCCTTTGAGCCTTAATAAACACACGAGCGTGGTAAAACATCTTAGCGACTGTCAACTAGATCTAGGCGGCATCGCCAAAGGTTATGCTGTACAGGCAGCCGCAAACTGGTTAAAAATCAATGGGGCAGTCGCCGGGGTGGTTGATGGCGGCGGTGATATGGCAGTATGGTCAACTGGCGAAAAAGAATGGAAGATTTCAATTGCCCATCCTTATCAAACAGAATTAGATATTGCCCAGTTTCGAATTAAGAATGGCGCGATTGCCACATCTAATATCATTTACCGGAAGTGGCATCAAGGAGAAAAAGAAAAACATCACCTATTAAACGGGGTTACCGGACAGCCGGTAGAAAACGGCATCATTCAAGCTACAGCTATTTCCGAAACCTGCCCAGATGCCGAAGTGATCGCAAAGCTAGCCTTTATGGCAAGCGGAAGGGAGCTGGAACAAATGTCTAAAAAAATCCATCCAAACTACTCACTTGTAATGGTTACAAAGGATGGAAAAATAATATTTAGCGGTGGTGACATTCATTGAACGAATATTTCTCTGTATGGACATTTATACGAACTTCGGGATTTTTGGCTTATTACCTTTTAACCCTGTCACTTGCAGCCGGCATGTTGGGGTCATTCTCAAAACTAAGGAAAAAGAAAGCTGCTCTCATCGTCTTTCATCAATCATGCAGTTGGTTTGGATTTCTGACTATTCTATTTCATATCCTTCTGCTTCTTAAAGATCAATATGTACCTTACTCGGTGAAACAACTTTTAGTCCCATTTCTTGCCGAAAACAAACCGTTATTTTCTGGCTTAGGAACACTGTCATTTTACTTATTCTTCTTAGTCATAGGCTCCTCAGACTTTTTGATGAAAAAATTAGGCCGAAAAAATTGGCGGAAGCTTCATTTTGCTGTAATACCCGCCTGGGGATTAACCGTTGTACACGGGATTGGAATTGGAACCGATTCCACTGAACCATGGGCACAATTTCTTTATACCGCAGGGATTATGGTCATCCTGATAGTAGGAATCCTCCGCTATATTGAGTCGGTTGTAATCAGACACCAATCAGAACGGGGAAAACCGATAAATGAATGAAGGCAGCCTTATAAGCTGCCTTTTCCTTGTGTAAACACAACCGTAAATATACTTCCAGCTCCCTTTTTACTGGAGACCACTATTTTTCCACCATGACCGTCTACAATCATTTTCGCAATGGAAAGCCCTAAGCCGGCACCGCCTTTTTCCCTCATCGGATCAGCCCGGTAAAAACGGTCAAAGATAAACGGCAGATCCTCTGCAGCAATTCCACTGCCTGAATCTCGAACAGCTATGTGAATCTCTTCGTTTTCAGCAGTTAAACCAAGTGTAACTTTACCTGTTTGGGTAAAACGAAAGGCATTATCCAATAAAATATACATTAACTGCTGAATCCTAACCTCATCACAGTTAAAGGTGATTCCTGGTTGAATATTCTGCTCAAATTCTATTTCAATTGGTTTATTTCTAAAAAAGCGCCTATAAATCGCGATAAATAATAAAGAAAGATCAATATCTTTTAATTCATAGGTTAACTGATTTTTATCACTTCTTGCTAAAACCAATAAATCTTGAACCAGCTTATTCATCAGAACCGCTTCCTGTTTGACATCACCGAGCACTTCCCGGCCAATCGGGCTTAATCGCTCTTTTTCTTCCTGCATTAATAAGTCCACTGAGCTGTAAAAAATACTTAATGGTGTCCGTAACTCATGGGAGGCGTCGGAGACGAACTTTTCCTGTTTATCAAACGCCAGCTTGATCGGCTTTATCGCCTGTCCCGCAAAATAATAACCTAGTAAAGCGAAAATCAAACTAAATACAATTGTAAGAACTAATAAGATCCATGTTATTTTTTCAATGAGATGCTTTTCGGCTGTAATTTCCATTCCAAGAAGGACGTAACCATTGTGTCCAAGTTCCTGTTTCATTAATAGAAAATGCTGCGAGCCCTTATCTACCTTGATGCTGTTGGAACTTGATTTTATATCAAGATTTCTCTCAATCCAATCAAACAGACCTTTGTTTGATTCTTTACCATATACAAAAGCCCCAGAGCCGTCAAATAGATAATAAAAAATCTTTCTCTCTGGATCATATTTCATGCCGTGATGATCCTTTTCAGCCAGGTCCTCATAGAAATCATGTTGCTCTTTTATAAAATAGTCGTTTAACTCTACCATTTCTTTCACTTTTATTTCATATGAGATTAGGAAATATAGGACCCCGATGAATGAACATAGCAATAGAACCAGAGAGATGGTATATAGTAACGTCAATCTTGTCTTTACTTTTTTAAACATTGCCCGATCTCACTTTATAGCCAATTCCACGGACATTCTGAATTAAGGAAGGTGTTCCAGAAGAATCTACTTTTTTGCGAACTAGCTTTATTAATGCATCCAAGGCATTATCCGTAACTTCGGTATCATACCCCCACAGTTTCTCAAATAAGACCTCTCTTGTCAGTATTTGATTACGGTTTCGCATTAAAATTTCAAGCAATTGGTATTCTTTCTTTGTCAGGTCAATCGGAACACCATTTCTGCTAAATTCATGGGTAGTTAAATTTAGAGTAAAATCTTTGATGCGAATAACCTCCTCAAAAGGCTTTTCTTTTCGGCGGTAAATTGCCCGAATCCTTGCGGACAGCTCACTAAACTCGAAGGGCTTTACTATATAATCATCTGCTCCAGAATCCAGCCCTGAGATGACATCCTCGTTTGCATCCTTGGCGGTAACAAATAATATTCCGCTTTGATTCCCTTTCGATCGTAACCGCCGGCAAATAGACAGTCCGCTTTCCCCCGGGAGCATCCAGTCTAAAATAATCACGTCGTAATCTTTGAGGATCGCATGGTTATATGCTTCCTTCCCAGTTTTGACCCAATCAACACCGTGAAATTCTGTTCTTAATAAATGGTACATTAGTTTTCCAAGCCGAATGTCATCCTCAGCCAGTAATATGTTCACCATCATCCCCTCATTTCAAAAAAATTCCTGCTATCACTATGATAGCAGGCTTCCCTGAAAAGAAAGTGAAAATTCCTTGAACAAAAGACTTCCCATTATGAGTAGATGCGTATTCCTCGAAACGAGGTAATTATACTAGCCAGCAAGCCGACAATGGACACAATCACGAGCGAGTACAATAGTTTGACATCTTGAAGGAAAAGCAATCCGACTATAATAATGACCGCATCTGTCGCAAAGATGATGACGCCAACATTGATTCGGGACCACTTGGCCAGTATCAGCGCGAGTAAATCCATACCCCCGGGACTGATATGACTGCGGAGCATGACACCGACTCCTATTCCAATGATAGTTGCACCTAAAATAATGCTGCTCATGATCGGCATGTGAATAACCCCGTTTAACGGCATCCATATCTCCAGCATTAAACCGCAAATAATTGCCCCGATTAATCCGTTATAAAAATAACCAGGATTATTTTTTAAAGCAAATAAATAAACCGGAATATTTAGGAAAATAAACGTTATCCCCGCCTTCAGCCCCCATATGTAATTAAGTAAGAGACTAATGCCGAAAAATCCCCCATTAATTAAATGGAAAGGAAGGATAAATCCATTAATGCCAATCCCAATCATCGTACTCCCAAAGCCAATTACAGCAATTTTTTTAAGCATCCCGACCATCCTTGTCCGATTTCCTTTATATACATATATGATAGGAAAATAGACTTCATTCAAATGGTTTTAGACAAGTTGGTGCATGGGGACAGTTCTTGGGCTTCATCCAACAGCAAAAAGGAACCCCACAGCAAATGATCTGAACCCAAAAAGTTAGACACTGAAATTTAGGCAGCTACCTGGGCATGAGTTCGGTATAGAACCGGACTCATGCCTTTTAATTTTGCCTTAATCCGTTTGTGATTATAGTAATAAATATATTTCTCTAATTCTACTTTAAAATGCTGCATACTCTCAAATTCTTTTAAATAGAGTAATTCAGACTTTAATAAGCCAAAGAAATTCTCCATGACTGCGTTATCTAAACAATTCCCCTTACGTGACATACTCTGAGTAATCCCACGTTCTTTTAAAGCATGTTGGTACTGCTTCATTTGATAATGCCAACCTTGATCAGAATGGAGGATGGGGGTGTCTCCGTCATTTAGACGTTTAAAAGCTTTATCCAGCATTTTTGAAACAAGTGGATAAACAGGACGCTTTTCTGTGTTAAAAGCGATGATTTCCCCGTTGTATAAATCTAGAATGGTGGATAAATATAGCTTCTCTCCATGTAGGTGGAATTCTGTTACATCCGTTACCCACTTCTCATTAGGCTTTGATGCTTTAAATTCACGCTCCAAAATATTAGGGGCAATTTTACCTACTTGCCCACGGTATGAACGATATTTTTTCATGCGTACAAGACATTTTAATCCCATTTCATTCATCAGGCGGCGAACAGTTTTATGATTAATTTGTAATCCTTGATTACGTAATTCCAACGTGATACGACGATATCCATATCGTCCTTGATGTTCCTCAAAAATATGATTAATTAGTTCTTTGACTTCCTTATATTTATCTGGACGATTCATTTGTTTAATCCAGTAATAATAGGTACTACGCGCAATACCAGCGACCTTTACTAGATCGATAACTTTAAATTCATGCCTTAATTCATATATTACTTGCGCTTTGTCTTGTTCCGTAATTTTTCTTTTTCTTGAATTAAGGCACTCAACTTTTTTAAATAGGCATTCTCCATACGTAAACGCTCAATTTCAGCGCGTAACGCTTTTTCAGATCCTTCCGCCGGTTGAGCTTTGTTTGTTTCTTTTTTCATGGATGAACGCCCCTTTGTCTTTGGTTGAAGAGCGTCAATCCCTTGAGTTTCAAATAAACACTTCCAATTCCCGACTGTTGTAGAGGCTGGAATGTTAAATGCTAAAGCTGCTTCATCGATGGACGCTCCCATCTCGTTTATATAATTTAGTACGTCCATTTTAAACTCTACTGGATAGTTTGTATATGTTTTGTGGAAAGCTGCTAATCCATGTTCACGATACTTAGCTACCCATTTTTTTAACATCGTAATATTTACACTATATTTTCCAGCTATATCTTTAAAGGATTCTACCCCCTCAAGGTAGTCATAAATAGCTTCTAGTTTGGTTTCTAAAGAATATTTAGTCATAAAAAACTGCACCTCCAATTGTTAGTTGTGTCTAACAATTGGGGTGCAGTTCAAAACGACGGTTCCTTTTTTTGTTCATGATTAAAACGTAACTATCATCAATCCGAGTTTCGATTATTTGTTAATTTAACCGTCAAGGTTTTCAGCTTTCCATCGCGATATATCTCACATTTAATATCATCACCTGATTTTACCTTCGTATATAAATATTTTCGTAATTCTGCTGAACTAGAAATTTTTTCACCATTCATCGACACAATTACATCTTTAGGCTGAAAACCAGCTCGCGCCGCTGCAGAATTCGGGTCGATATTCATAACGATGACTCCTTTGGTGACATCCTTTGGAAGGTCTCCCCAATACATCTGCGGAACTTCATTAAGGTCAGCTAATCCAATGCCCAAATATGGACGTTCGATTTTGCCGTTTTTAATTAATTGATTCACAATTGGGATCACATCATTACTTGGAATCGCAAAGCCCAACCCTTCGACACCGCTTTCTGATATTTTCATACTGTTAATCCCAACAATCTGGCCTTCAGGATTGATGAGTGCCCCGCCGCTGTTTCCCGGGTTAATTGCGGCATCTGTCTGGATGACGGTTGTCTCCCAATTACCAGCCGATGTTGGTACTGAAATACTTCGGTTTGTCGCGCTGACAATCCCTTGGGTAACTGTTCGTGACAATTCAGATCCTAATGGATTGCCAATTGCATATACTTGGTCTCCTGGACGAAGTGTCGCTGAATCGCCAAATTCAGCCGTTGCATTAACATTTTTTTCGTCAATTTTTAGCACGGCTAAATCGGTTAAGGCATCTGTCCCAACCACTGTAGCCTGGGTCTTTGCTCCATCATATAAAGACACTTCCAGCTTAGAGGCGCCTTCAACTACGTGATTATTTGTCACGATATATGCATGACCATTCTTTTTCTCAAAAATAACGCCAGAACCAGAACCTTGTTCAACATTTTGTGATGGTCCTGTTGTATTCCCAAAAAAGTCAACACTTTGTTGCTGTTGATAATTTTCAATCCCAACAATTGCCTTTGATACTCTTTCCACCGTATTAGCAATTGAATTAGTATTTCCTGCTTGAGCCGAAACAGGTTTAGCCTGGGGGCCGGTTTGCTGGATTTGAACAGGCTGATCATCTGCTTGGGACTGGAAGTTCTTCACATAATCCGTATGCGGCAGAATCGTTAAGGTTAAGACAGATCCTATGACACCTGCTGCCAATGTAGAGGCAAAACCTTTAATATTCTTTTTCATACGGTTATTTCGTGCAGGCTCTTTCCCTCTTTTTTCTTCTACTTTGAAATTACTATTTTCCGCCTCAACTTTTGTCGCATCATTTGTCACTTTTGGTTCCTCTTCACCCTTTGCTGTATCACTTGTTACTTTTCGTTCTGCCTCTACCTCAGGTGCATATTCTGAAGTATTGGCCGGCAGTGATAAATCAACCGAATTTTCTTGTTCAAACTGCTCTTTATTTTCCATATTTGATCAACTCCTATAAAGTTAAATCAATGATTATATTTCTTGTCTTAAATGTATCCAACAAATGTTAAAAAACTATGAACAATTTTAGACCGGTTTTGGAAAAATTTAAGAATTATTATAGAAAACAAAAAGCCGCAGGTGTTTAATCTGCAGCTCATTTCAAACTTGATTGTTTTGGAAAGGTGATAACAAATTTTGTCCCTTTTCCTTTTTCACTAAAGACTTTGATATCCCCGTTATGAAGATGTACGAGCTGCTTGACGATCGATAATCCTAGGCCAAATTCGCCATACGGATTGGTGGTTCTGGATAAATCAGCTTTGTAAAAGCGCCGCCAAATATTTTCTACTTCATCCGCATCAATTCCAATCCCAGTATCCTCAATCTCAATAATCACATGATTGTGATCCGCTTTTCCCCGCAGCCAAATGATGCCATTTGCCGTAAATTGAATGCTGTTTTTAGTAATATTGATTAAAATTTGAACAAGACGATCATAGTCAGCTAATACATATAGGTCAGTAGAAGCATCCACAATTATCTGATCATTCTTTTCTTCAGCCTGAAGACCTAGTTGTTCCTGTATAATTTCCAGCACTTCCGTGAGCTGGATTTCCTCTTTAAATAAGTGAATCTGATTGGAGCGGATTTTTTCGTAATCGAGGTTTTCGTTTACAAGGCGGATTAATCTCTTGGCCTCTTGACTGACAAGATTAATCCCCCTTTCCTTATCCTCTTCAGGAATCATATTATTTTTTAAACCTTCAATTACACCGCTGATAGTCGTAAGCGGCGTCCGCATTTCATGGGACACATCGGCCATAAATTGCCGGCGGCGGTTTTCCAGGCTTTCAATTTCCAGCATAGAAACATTAATTTTATCAACCATATTATTAAAATCATTCGCTAATTCTCCAATTTCATCATAATTAGAGGAATCAACATGGACATTATAATTTCCCGCGGATACTTGAGAAGCAGCATCGCGCAGACGCTGGATACGTTTAACGTGAATTCTAGACAAGTACCAGCTTTGAAGAAACGAGACACCAAATGAGATTAAAATGGTATAAAGTAAAATCTTATTTATTTGCTGAATCATTTTAATAGATCCGCTGATTGGCGATGTTAAAAGAATCCCGCCATAGAATTTATCATGATCAATATACGGTAAAACAACAAATGTTACCCCATCTTGATCAAAACTTTTATAATCACTTTGAACCACAATGGTTTGTCCCTTTGTAACCTTTTCCCAATCGGAACGCGGCAGATTTTTTATTGCCGGCCCATGGTTATTGACTAAATACAGGTTCCCATCCCGGTCAAACATACTAAAGCTCATTTTTCTGGCCGCTAAAACATTACTGTATTGATCAATAATCCGGTCTGAAGCAAGAGGCGCTTCTTTAATATCAGACAAGATCGCTTCGCCATATGATATAAGCTCATCTGCTTTATTCTCATATACAAGATTTTCAAGATAATGCGCAAACAGCAGGCTCAGCAGTAAAAACGCCACGATGATAATACTAATATGGGTAGAAAACTGCTGGTAAAAATACTTAAATTTCATCGGCTTTCGTTGTGTCATCGAACTTATACCCTACTCCCCAAACAGTATGGAAAAACGTCTGTGACGATATTTCTACTTTCTTCCGCAGCCGTTTAATATGAACATCAACGGTTCGTTCATCTCCGTAGAATTGATAGCCCCAGACGCTTTCAAGTAATTGCTCTCTTGAGAAAACCTGGCGTGGATGTTCGGCCAAATAATAAAGCAGGTCAAACTCCTTCGGTGTAAGATTCGTAATTGGTGTTCCGTCAACAATTACTTCCCTGGTTGTTTTATTTATCTTAAAATGGTCCGTTTGCAGTATACCGTCCATTTCTTTAGAAGCTTGTGTTTGATAACGGCGGGTAACTGCTTTAATTCTAGCCATCAGAGTTAACGGACTAAACGGTTTCGTAACATAATCGTCCGCTCCCATCTCGAGACCTAACACTTGATCGGATTCACTATCCTTTGCAGTTAACATTATAATTGGAACCGTTAACTTTTCTTCTCTTATTTTTCGGCAAATCGTCACCCCGTCCATTCCAGGGAGCATCCAGTCCACAATCAATGCATCCCAAGTACCATTTTTAAACTGCTTATAGCCTTCGAGCCCATCGTTCACAAATACGCCATCAATCCCTTCTTTGGCGAAAAACATCTCAATCATTGAACAAACACTTTTATTATCTTCAATCACTAATATTTTCAAATTAGTTCAACTCCCAGAAAAAACTTCACAATACTAGTGTAAACAAAATTTCCTCGATAGCAAAGGTTCTTATACTTTCTTCCCAGCTTATTAATAGATTGTTCATAGTTTTGAAATAAATAAATAGGCAAAAAGGCCTTGAAACGTTTCAAGGCCTTCACTGATCTCTATAGGGAAAAATTAAGATAGAATGAGATGCTGTCTCAATCCATCTTTGATCAATTCCGGAAGCGGTTCACTTTTTTGTTTTTCAAAGTCAAAATACACCATTGTAACATTTCCGCGGGCAATCAGTTCATTTGTTTCTTCCACAACAATATCATGTTCAAGCTGGAAGCTTTTCGTTCCTATTTTGGATACAAAAGTTTTGATCCCTAATTTTTGATTGAAATACCCTTGGCTGACAAAATCACATTTCGCAGATGCTAAAATAAAGTTCCAATTCTTTGCATCCGCTCCGTAACCAAGAGCCTCCAAAAAACGAATCCGCGCTTCTTCAAGATAAATAAAATAACTTGTATTATTAATATGACCAAGTGCATCAGTTTCACCAAATCTTACTGTAAGATTAGTTTCATGCATGTTTTCTTCTTCCTTCCAAAATTTGAATATTTACTTCATTATACAATCAATTATTTAATATTTATATTTTTTTGAATTGAAATCCCTCACCCTTATTTCCAATTTTTATAGTAGCGAATTTATTTATCAATGCCTCCTGTAGTTACATGAAACAACAAAAGATAAGCAATATTAAAACGAGGAGGTGTGATGCTATGAATTTATCCTGGATAATGGCATTTTGGCTGGCAGCCCAGCCGGTTAGTGCTCCTGAAGAGATAACCATTACAAAAGATGGCGTATTGATCACAACTATCAACCATTTGGATTTTTTCAACCCATATACAGACCTGCCAATTTTCGACGATCAAAAATATCAGCAGTTTTTAAACCAATTAGATCAACAAATTTCTATGGAGCCAAAAAATGCACGTATTGATCAAAAAGGGAATATCATTCCGGAAGAATCTGGTTCTAAAATCAATCGCGAGGCTTTTAGAGAGCGAATTTATTCTTATTTCTTTAACCAAAATTATGCTAACTTAGAAATTCCAATGGAAACAGTCCATCCAAAAGTAGACAGCGAATTGCTAAGTGATATTCGCAGTAAGCGAATTGGAAGCTATGTAACATCATTTAACCCTCACAATAGGAATCGTTCCTTTAACATTAAGCTCGCTGCTGAGGCCATAAATAATCATGTCGTTTTTCCTGAAGAGACATTTTCATTCAATAAGGTTGTAGGAAAAAGGACGAAAGCAAAAGGATATTTAAAGGCCCCCGTAATTGTCCGAGGTGAATTCTCGGAAGATATTGGCGGGGGCATTTGCCAAGTATCATCTACTCTATTTAATGCCGTGGACAATGCCGGCCTTGCGATTGTAAAACGCTTTTCACACAGCCGGGATGTCCCCTACATCCCACCCGGAAGAGATGCTACGGTCAGCTGGTATGGTCCTGACTTTGTATTTAAAAATAAGTATCAGCAGCCGGTCTTAATTAGAGCACGCACACTTGGAAATCTGCTGATTATCAATTTGTATTCATCCGAAGGTATAAATTACCAACCGCGAAAAATTCCTAGAGCACTGCATTAAAAAAGTCCGCGATGGCGGACTTTTTACAGGCTGTCGAGAAACTCACGACAGCCTTTTATTCCACTTACATTCTTTAATGATTCTTTGCGTTAATATTTTATAATAAATTTATAAGCTCATTAAACTGGGCTGTTGATTTGCGCTCCAGGCGCTTCGCTTTCCGCGGGCGTTGGAGGCCGTGTTTTATTTACTGATTCAACCCATTTTTTTAAAGGCTAATGCCAATATACATAAGTTTACGAAAGAAGAAGTTGAAGTAAAAACTCGCGAATATTTATAGGAATTAAATAAAGCAATAGAAGAGGACAGAGTTAAGTCTGGAAAAGCCTTAAAGGGATAGGACAGAGTTAAGGCCTGCCAAAATACAAAAAAGTTTACAACACACTTAGCAAGGTTAGAAAAAGTGTGTTGCATACTTTAGGTTGAAATGCACCTCTGTTGATTGGAGCGGAGGGTACTCGACTCCTGCGGGATCGAGAGGTCACGGGAGACCCCGCAGGCGTAAAAGCGCCGAGGAGGCTCCCGTACCTCCCCGCGGAAAGCGAGTGCCCGGAGCGGAAATCAACAGGCCCCTTTGCATGGACTGTTTTTTATAAAAAGAATAAAAAAAGTCCGCAAAAATGGCGGACTTTTTACTTACCTATTTTGATTATTATTGTTTAATGCACTTGCTAATAGCTCATCGGAAAACTCTGTTAACGCGGCATTATCCATATTGTTTAAATTCATTTTTGGAACCATATTTTTTACCGAGTCCCTAATAGGACCAGCCATATTCTTAACTGAATCCCTCAGCGGAAGTGCCATATTATTTCGTCTTCCTTTCGTCATACCGTAAACAGCAGCCCCAATTCCAATACCGGCAAGTGATGCCCAGATGGCTCCTTTATTATTGCGCTTTGGCATAAACATTTTCATTAGCGGCATTCTTTTCAGATTTCTTCTCATGTTCAGCACCCCTTTACCTTTATGCGGAAGAACAAATGGGTCTTCCATTTACTTAATTTGTCCCCATTTCGGATGAGTATTAGTAGGAAACTGTACATGCTTTGTTATTTACTGACAGTCTTTTGTCCGTAATTTCCGTAAAGGAATTCCTTCGATAAAAATAAATACGTCAATTCGTGTTTTGGATAATGCTTTAACGGGGTACCGGACAGCAAAAAAATCGGAAGCTGGCCCAGCTGTTTCACCACACGATAGCAATAGCTTTGAGGTATAAAACATTCAAAACCTAACGATTGAACACCACGGTTAAGTGTAGTTATTCCAATAATCGCCTTAATTTTATCTTGCTTCGGATGGGCTTTAAGATAATTAGTCAGAGCTGGCATGGATTGGAGTACCAGCTTGTAAATCATTCGGGATCGTTTTAGTTCATTTTTGATTCTTACATATTCCATTAACAAGCGAACATTGTGAAGATGAATTTTTAAAAGCAGATCGTTTTTCCCGATCACGGTGCCGTCTGATAGAATTATCCTTTTCCCCCTATATTTTGTCACCCGTACACGGAAGATTGAGCGTTTTTTTTGGTCGTCCAATATATATTGTAAACGGGAACATATATAAAAAAGTGGATCCATCAGTTTCCATAACCAAAGAATTGCTAACCGAACAGCCATTTGCTACACTCCATTCCCATCGACCATAAGAATATGTTGTTGACCCTTTTTTATTATGGTATTAGGATATGAAAAATGAACTTGAAAATGAATCAGCGAATGAGCTATTCATTGAATAATCTTAGTTTACATAATTCCATTATGGAATAATAAAAATAATCATATTGATAAGAGCACCTATTCCCGACCAAATTCATAAGATGCAAAAAAGGTGTTAGGGTGGTGTCTATGGGTGGCTTAACATATATTGATTTTTTGGCAAAGTTTGGCATTGGCGGAGCCCATCCAGGAGGAATTGGATTAACAAAAAGCATACTTGATGATGAAAAAATTACAAATGAATGTACCATATTAGATGCAGGCTGCGGTACAGGGCAAACGGCAGCATATTTATATGACCAGTATAAAGCAGAGATCACTTGCCTTGAACTAAATCCAATTATGGTTGAAAAGGCGAAGAGCCGTTTCCAAACCCTTCAATTACCCATTCAATTGATTCAAGGTTCTGTAGAAGAAATTCCGTTTCAAAGTAATACCTTTGATTTGGTCTTATGTGAATCGGTTTTGGCATTTGTGAATAAGCCAAAAGCCTTAAAAGAATACTACAGGGTTTTAAAACCAGGGGGCCGGCTGATTGCCAATGAGATGACCATAAATGCCAAGCTAAATAAACAAGAAGAACAAGAGATCATCCAGTTTTATAATATTGATTCATTATTATTAGAAACCGACTGGATGCGGCTGCTAGAAGAAACTGGCTTTAAGAACATTGAAATGAAGGCCCATCATTTAAATTTAATGGAAGGAAACACAGCGCAGGAATTTAACTTTTCTCAAGGTTTCGAACCGGAGCTTTTTAGTATCCTCAATCAACATGGGAATATGCTCTTAAAATATCACGACATTTTAAGTCATCGAATTTTCACCTGTTCAAAATAAACATGGAACTGAAAGCCATGATTTTCAATTAAAATTTGAAAATCATGGCTTTTTTTAAAAATACGGACATGTTTGGTTATTTCGCCCTTCCATCATATGGACATCCTTCATATTTTATAACAACTACATTGATTGGGGGAATTTAAATGCAGCTTAGTTATGAACAGGCTAAACGTTTAGAGGGGGAAATTATTCGTTTTAAGAATAAAGAAGGGCAATGGGCTATGGGTAAAGTATCAAAGGTCAGAAAGGACGGCTTGGAAATCGAAGAGTTAGCATATGGGCGTTCCAACTCTGGAGACGGCTACGGCTATGGATTCTGGGGACCATTCTGGCGTCCGCCTGTTTTCTTCCCGTTTGTAGGTTTTGGCATCGGCTTCCCGCTTTTCTTTTAACTCAGCAAGTATGATTTCTTACTTGCTTTTTTTAAAGATTTTCCACAGTTCATCAAACCTCATGAATATATTATCCTTTCCGATAAAAAATAAGTGGTGAAAGGATTGGTGATTACTGTGGATAGAACATTAGGGTATCTTAGGGAAACTTTGTCGAATTATACGGATGACCATACTGAAGGCAGACATCTTTATGAGAAGCTGACCGAAGGACAATACAAATCTGAAGGTGCATTTGTCAGAAGTCTAAATCAAAAAGAAATCGATTTTTTAAATAAAATTTTACACGCCGAAATTAACTATGCCCAGGATGTACAAGATGACAGGCGAGTCTACGAATTGAATGAGGTATATGAGTTGTTATTTTAACGAAAAAGATGGCAGCGGTAATCTGCCATCTTTTTCGGAAATATCCCCTTTTCCGTTGTTTTATTTCCTAGGTAAGCGCATACTACGACAAAACTCGATTTACCTATTTTAAAATCCGCTCAATAATCGACAAATATTTTTAGAAAATTCAAACATGACCATTTTTAAGAATTGCAAATTCGACAATCGGTGCACTTTCTTACAAAATTTCCAAAAACAGCTTTAATGAATTTCCCGCTTTTTAAATCTGCCGCCGCGAACTTCCGCAATATCTGCAACAGCTAAAAAGGCGTTCTCATCATACTCCGTTACAATTTCCTTCAGCTTTGCTTCCTCCAGACGATTGATTACACAGAATATCACCTTTTTTTGGTCGCCTGAATAGGCCCCTTCCCCATTTAAAAACGTAACTCCGCGGCCAAGACGGTGCATGATGGCATCACCAATAATTTTTGCATGATCACTAATAATCCACACGGATTTTGATTCATCTAGACCGGTAATTGTAATATCAATGGTTTTATAGGCAACAAAATACGCAATCAGCGAATACATAGCCCGGTCCCAAGTGAACACAAAACCTGCACAGCCCAGGATAAACAGATTAAAAAACATAATGATTTCCCCGACCGAGAAAGGGAGTTTATTATTAAATAAAATCGCTAGAATTTCGGTTCCATCTAATGAACCACCGTAACGAATGACCATTCCTACCCCAATCCCAAGGACAATTCCGCCAAAAACCGATGCTAATAATATATCCTGCGTAAAGGCAGGAACTGGATGAAGTAAGGTTGTAGCAATAGAAAGGATAATAATACCGTACAAAGTAGATAAGGCGAAGGTTTTTCCAATTTGTTTATAGCCTAAGAAGAAAAATGGAATATTTAGAAGAAATAAGAAAATCCCTAATTTCCATCCGGTAATGTATGAAAGCATTATCGAAATTCCGGTAATGCCGCCATCAATTACATTATTTGGTACCAGAAATATTTCCAGTCCGACACCCATTAAACTTGCGCCAATGGTAATTAAAAAAATCCGCTGGAGAATTTTTTTCTTCGTTAATTTACGATGCTGAATTTTCTCCATTACCACTTCAATTGTTTCCTGTTGATTAATAATATTTAGCTCATGAGTTTCTTGCATTATCTAGCCCCTTTCGATATTTAATATTATATTTATAGAATACCGAATTAGGTTCGAGATTTATATCATTTTGCATTATTTTTTTATTTTTTCAAAAAAAAGGCCTGAATATATTCAGGCAGCCTGGTATTTTTAGCTAGGTTCAACTTCGTCCCAGGAAAGTGTGGTGACACTTGTGTATTCACCTTTATCGATCTCTTCTGTAGTCGCACTTTGTTCTAATTCTTCATGGTCGTCCATTCCTGGTGCAAGTGTTGGATTTTGTTTCTTATGATCTTTTCGTTTAAACAAAGTTATCAGCTCCCTTATTAAAATATTGTTCCTATGCGATGCCGTTCATATTCAAAAAAGGGTCTCCTTCGAGGAGAGCCCTTTAACTAATCCATAACTGGATTCTTAAAATTATCCTTTACAGTAATGCCAAATTGCTGAATTTTATCCTCGATCCGCCCTACATTTTCTGCAAATTTGTCATCGTACGGAAGCGTAATAATGCTGCCATTGTTCAGCTCAAATTTGTACTGATAATTGCTTACAGTCCCTTGGTGATTTCGATAAACAATATGAACAGTATGTACATTTTCCCATTTATACTCTTTCTCATTTACACTCATCAACGAATTATAATGGACCCCTTTATCATCTAAATAATAATAATTCGTTAAACTGAAATAAAACGCCGGAATACTAATCAAAAGAAGCAAACCTGTTATGATTTTAAAATTGTTCCCATCCCATTTTTGGCGAAAAATCAAAAATATAGTAAATACAACAGCGATATAAAACATTCCTGCCATAAATGTGATATAAGCGGAAAATGGTGTAGCAAAAAACCATTGTGAGCGGGAAAAGTAAACAAGACTTTGAAAAGACGCTACTATAACAAATGGAACAAAAAAACTGCTTATGTACAAAATAATCGTGTAGGCAACAAGCTTTACGGATTTTTCCTCGGATGTCTCCTTCTTTCTCATTAACAGCAAATTTATTTCCCCTTCCTGTAATTATCTTCTTACTCAATTTTATCAAATTTTACTAATAATTGTAATATTTTTAACAAATAACAAGCTGCACTTGAAATTTACCATCTTAATTGGTAAAACTTACGCCCCTTTACACTTTTTTTCTATACATAAGCTTTTGGATGATTCGCATACTATCTTTGAAACATCATTCACACATAGAAAGAAGGTACTCATTATGACAGTTGGAACACAAGTGAAACAAACCATCGCTGGATTAAAAAGTGCTCAAGCAGCTTTTGAAACTTTTGCGTTACAAACCGATAACAAAAATGCAAAACAGCTTTATCAACAAGCTGCCCAGCAGACACAGGCAATCCTTGACAGCGTAGAACCGCGTCTTCAAGAAATTACAACTGAAGAGCCACAATACAATCAGTAATAAACATGGTTGGCTTTTTCGCCAACCCCTTTTTCATGTATTACTTTTTATAAAAAGGTGGTCTAATTATGACAGTAGCCTCAAATGTTAAACAATGTCTCCTCACAGTAAGGGGAATTGAATCACAGCTTTCCACCCTTGCGTTAAATTCTTTAGATGAAGAAGCAAAATCCATTTTTCATGAGTCCGCAATGGCAATAGAAACCGTTAAAAAAGACCTGCAATTTCGAGTCTTAGAGTTAGAACGGCAGGAACCACAATATAAAGGCTCTTAATGAGGTGAAAATGGATGAATGGTTATATCGAAATACTGCTTCGCTCTCTTAGTTTTATTTTATTTTTATTCCTGATCACAAAGCTTGTTGGAAAAAAACAAATATCACAGTTGACATTTTTTGAATATGTTGCCGGAATTACCATTGGAAGTATCGCTGGTGAGGTCGTTACTGGTTTAGAACAAAATTATTTTCAGGGTGCACTCGCTATATTTATCTTTGGTTTTGTTACCTTTTTATCGGACTACCTCTCCCTTAAAAGCAAAAAATTCCGTGATATTGTTGAGGGCAGCGGGACTGTTATTATTAAGGATGGGAAGTTATTAGAGGAAAATCTAAAAAAGGAAAAGTACACGATCGACAATATCTCCACCTTGCTAAGGCAAAATAATGTCTTTAAAATTGCTGATGTGGAATTTGCTGTTTTAGAACCACAAGGAAAATTGAGTGTGCTTCTAAAGAAGGAAAATCGTCCATTAACACCCAAAGATTTACAAATGAAAGTGCCAAATGAGAAAGAGCCGTATACCATCATTATGGATGGTAAAATTATCGATGACGCATTACGCTGGAGCGGTAAAAGCAGAGGATGGCTATATACAGAACTGGAAAAGATGAATGCAACACTCGATAATGTTTTTCTAGGACAGGTTGATTCTTATGGTGAATTAACCCTTGATCTCTATGATGATAAAATCCAAGTTCCCCAGCCGCAGCAGCGTCCATTGCTGTTAGCTTCATTAAAAAAGACACAAGCGGATTTAGAGATTTTCTCTCTTTCAACCCAATGTGAGAAATCAAAAGCAATGTATAAGAAGAATGCTGCCACTGTGCAAGAAATCATTACAAAGCTGGAACCATTTTTAAACGGTTAGGTTTTTAATTGCAGGCATAAAAATAATCCTTATCAATCGTCTGATAAGGATTATTTAATGGACTTATGAGGCAGTAGCTTTGTCCCTGATTGGTGCTACATTTTTATTGGAAATATAGCTATGCAGCACCATTCCACCCATAACCAAGGCAACACCAAGCCACGATAGCGTTGTTGGAAAAGCAGAATTAAGCAGCAATAATTCCCCTATCAGGGCAAACAACACTTCCATTGATTGAGTAGCCTCAACAACGGCCAGTTTTTGCATATTTCCTCTCACCAAATCAGTTGCTTGGAAAAATAAAATGGTAGCAATAACCCCTGAAGAAATGGCCACTAGGCTGGATTGAACAGTCTGCCCGATACTCGGTAAACCAACCGTAAAGTATCCATAGATTGAAAGCAGGACCCAAAACGGAAGACTGGCAAGTGTCATCCCTAATACCCGCTGAAATACATCCAAACGCCCGCCGCAGACATCCATCATTTTACGATTTCCAAGCGGGTATGCAAATGATGCAGCGACTACCGGCAATATCCCTAGTGTCAGGGCCATTACTGTTAATTGGGATGCCTGCTGGACCTGCATTAAAATGATTCCAAGTAAAATAATCATCGACATAGCCAGCCCTTTTAGCGGAATTCTGCCCTTTATTTTACTTGGTCCATTCTCGGTCATAATTGTCTCATAGAATAACGGGGCAAGCAGAGAACCAGAGATGATTGTAATTTGCCAGGTTGCTGCAATCAGCCACCCCGGGGCATATGCCGCCGAGAAACAAAGCGGTGCATAAAACAAGCCAAAACCAACAAAACTCCATAAAAGCCACGTACCCGGTGCATTTTTCATTTCGACAAACAGCGGTTTTAAGTTTTTCCTCGCCATTACGATGATGAAGAGAAATGGAACCATAAAGAAATATCTAAGGGAAGCACTCCATATCCAGCTGCCGCCTGCTAGGTCCATTGCCCTGTTTAAGATAAATGTAAAGGCAAAAAAGAAAGCAGCAAAAATTCCAATGATGATCGGCTTCATCCATCTACTCCCCCTTTATATATTTTCTATAGGGTTATTTTTTTATCATTAACTTTTTCAGTATATCAGATTTCTGAATTTTTTGTTAAAGAAATCTATAATATTGTAGTTTAACATGTATAGATTTTTTACCATTGACTTTTACAATATAATGTTTATACTATAGAAATATATTAACTTTATAAAAAAATCCTCATCAAACCGATGGGGTAGAGGTCGCGGCTTTTATTAGTAGGATGGACGAGATGCAGAGACATTACCTGACTCCATCTGAAAGGAAAAGCTGCCGAAGTGTACTTTTTCTCTGGTTAAGTATGCTGGGGCTGTTTCCGAATAGGAACAGAACTGTCACGATTGGACCTACCAGCCAAACGTGTTGAGCTATCTTTCGGAAGGTATGATGCGGGGTATTAACAATGCCACCTGAATCTGCTTGGGTGGCATTTTTTATTCCAAACTCCTTCCTATAAAATGAAAAGGAGTCACTAGTATGCAATCAGCAAACGCAATGAAAAATGATAATTACAACAAATCAACCACAACAAACAGTGAAAAAACTGAATTAAAGCGCAGCTTAAAATCACGCCACCTGGCAATGATTTCACTTGGCGGAACGATTGGCACCGGATTATTTCTTGCCAGCGGCGGAGCCATTCATGAGGCTGGGCCCGGTGGTGCACTGCTTTCCTATATAGTAATTGGGATTATGGTTTACTTTTTAATGCAAAGCTTAGCCGAAATGGCGGCATATATGCCGGTAGCGGGCAGCTTCAGTACGTATGCGACAAAGTTTGTCGATCCATCCCTTGGCTTTGCCCTTGGCTGGAATTATTGGTATAACTGGGCAATCACCATTGCTGCCGAACTTTCAGCGGTAACAATGATCATGAAGTTTTGGTTCCCTCATACACCATCCTTTCTTTGGAGTGGAATCTTTTTAGTAATAATGTTCCTATTAAATTATCTCTCTGTTAAAGGCTTTGGTGAAGCGGAATATTGGTTCTCTTTAATTAAAGTTGTTACGGTTATCATCTTTATTATTACAGGAACGTTGATGATATTTGGAATCATGGGCGGCCAGGCAGTAGGTTTTAAAAACTTCACTGTTGGTGATGCTCCATTCCATGGCGGCTTTATGACTATGCTCGGTATTTTCATGGCTGCAGGTTTCTCTTTCCAAGGAACCGAACTTTTAGGTGTGGCTGCTGGTGAAACAGATAACCCTGGTAAATCGATTCCACGTGCAGTAAGATCTGTATTTTGGCGGATTCTTTTATTCTATGTGTTAGCCATTTTAGTTATTGGTCTATTAATTCCTTATACAAATGAAAGCTTAGCGAATGGAGATGTATCCGTCAGTCCGTTCACACTTGTTTTCCAAAAAGCAGGAATTGCCTTTGCTGCTTCTGTTATGAATGCAGTTATCCTAACAGCTGTATTATCAGCAGGGAATTCTGGAATGTACGCCTCAACCCGGATGCTTTGGGATTTAGCACGTGAAGGTAAAGCACCAAAATTCCTTGGTAAACTAAATAAAAGAGGAGTACCGGTAAACGCGTTAATTGCTACTACTTTAGTCGGTACTGTCGCTTTTCTAGCTTCATTCTTCGGTGATGGCACGGTTTACGTTTGGCTGCTGAATGCCTCCGGAATGTCAGGGTTTATTGCTTGGCTTGGAATCGCTATTTGTCACTATCGTTTCCGCAGGGCATTCATTGCGCAAGGGAAGGATCTTAGCTTATTACCGTATAAATCGAAGTTATTCCCATTCGGTCCCATCTTCGCCTTTGCTGTTTGTGCTTTCGTAGTATTAGGGCAAAATTATTCAGCATTTTTGGGCGATCATATTGATTGGAATGGTGTTATGGTTTCTTATATTGGCTTACCATTATTTCTAATCCTTTGGATTGGCCATAAATTAACAAGGAAAACGAAACTAATTCCTTTAAATAAATGTGATTTAGAAGTTTAATTTTATAAAAACAACACGCATCTGCTGCGTGTTGTTTTTATAGTTTTACCTCTACTTCAGTTCCATCCTTTAACCTTGTTTCTACAAGGACGAGCCCTTTATAATTGGATAGTCCTTGGAGTAAAGGTTTCAAATCTTTTCTGTCAATTTCCGGGAAGATAAATTTACTGTCGTCTTTTTCAATCGCATTATTAATAAAACGGTTAACTCGCTTCGAGGTAATAATCAAACTTGCCAAATTCAAAACCGCATACGGCACAGGAATGGAGAATTTTCTATCTTTTACTTTCACCCTGACCTTTAACATTATTACTCAATCACCACATATACTTTATCACCATTTGCAGAGTTGATATCAACAATCTGTCCATCTAATTCATTTTCAATCGCTTCGATTAATAGATCAATATTGATATCCTTCACATATTTAGAAGCCTCAGGTATTTTTTCAGCTATATTTGTCCCTACCTTTAAAACTGCCTTCACAAGATTAATCGGTAAATTTACATTTATATTATCGCCTTCATCGGATGTTACTCGAATTTTCAACATTTTATTGCCATAAGGGGTTCTTTCTTTTATTAAGGAAACTGGTTCTGATTGCTCCTTCCCCTGGAGAATATTAATCAATTCACTCGCCTTTTCCTTGTCAATTTTTCCTTCCTCTACCATCGTTAAAATTCTTGAAATTTCATCCTTCATTCCTCTTCCTCCTCTTTTAATAATTCAATCGCTTCTTCCGCTGAGATTTCTCCCTTTTCTAGCATTGTAACAATCTTTTTCTTATCAATTTCTGGTTTCTTTTGTGTAGAAAACCCTAAAGCTGAAATGATTTCATCCAATTTCCCTCTTACTGTCGGATAAGAAATGCCTAATTCTTTTTCTACTTCTTTTATATTCCCACGGCATTTAAGGAAAACCTCAATAAAACGAAGCTGTTCTTTTCCGAGAGCCGCCAGCTTTGAAACTTCAAATTCATTTTCTATTGTTGTTTGACAATGCCGGCATTGCAGCTTCGTAATTTTTAATTGTTGACTACAAACCGGACAGTTTGTAAGTAAAGGATATGCCATAATCTTCTCCTTTCCTGTATTAACCATATCATACAACATTTTTGATTAAAATCAAACTAAAAATTAATATTTTTTATTAAAATTAAAAATATAATTAACTTATTTAATTTCACCTTTAATATTTTAAAATTCATTTTTGATTAAAACCAACAAAAAAACAGACCCGTAATTAAGGTCTGCTTTTCTACTATTAAAATTCTGCATTACCTGGTGTTCTTGGGAACGGGATGACATCTCTAATGTTGGTCATACCTGTTAAATACATGATCAGGCGCTCAAATCCAAGACCGTATCCCGCATGCTTCGTGCCGCCGTATTTTCTTAATTCCAGGTACCACCAATAATCCTCTTCATTCATACCAAGCTCTTTAATTTTCGCAGTTAATACTTCTTCACGTTCTTCCCGCTGACTGCCTCCGACTAATTCTCCAATGCCTGGTACTAGCAGGTCGGTTGCGGCAACCGTTTTCTGGTCATCATTTAATCGCATGTAGAATGCTTTGATTTCTTTTGGATAATCTGTTACGAACACCGGTTTTTTGAATACTTTTTCGCATAAGTAGCGCTCATGTTCAGTTTGAAGGTCTAATCCCCATTCAATCGGATAACCAAAATCCTCACCTGACTCTTTTAATAGTTCAATGGCTTCCGTATACGTCACACGCCCAAAATCTGCAGTACGTGCGTTTTCCAAACGGTCCAATAATCCTTTTTCCACGAAACTATTAAAGAAATTCATTTCTTCAGGAGCATGCTCTAACACATAGTTGATAACAAATTTCACCATTTCTTCCGTGTTATCCATAATATCCGGCAGTTCAGCAAATGCCATTTCTGGTTCCATCATCCAGAATTCCGCAGCATGTCTAGCAGTATTGGAGTTTTCCGCCCTGAAGGTTGGACCAAATGTATAAACATTGCGGAAAGCCAAGGCAAACGCTTCAGCAGAAAGCTGGCCGCTAACCGTTAAATTCGTTTCTCTCCCAAAGAAGTCTTTCGAAGAATCCGTTTTTCCTTCTTCATTTTTTGGCAGATTGTCCATATCTAAAGTAGTGACTCGGAACATTTCGCCTGCTCCCTCGGTATCACTCCCGGTGATAATAGGAGATTGAACATAGACAAAACCCTGCTCTTGGAAAAACTTATGAATGGCATACGCTGCAATCGAGCGTACCCGGAAAACGGCATTAAACGTATTCGTTCTAGGACGTAAGTGAGCAATTGTTCTTAAATACTCAAATGTGTGTCTTTTCTTTTGAAGAGGATAATCCACATTCGAGGAACCTTCAAGATCAATCTTCGTTGCTTTTATTTCAAATGGCTGCTTTGCTTCTGGTGTATGTATGAAGTCCCCTTCTACTTTAAGCGATGAACTGATTGGCAGTTTGGCAATTTCCTTATAATTTTCTAACTGATCATCAAAAACAATTTGAACACCCTTGAAAAAGCTTCCATCATTCAGTTCAATAAAACCAAATGTTTTTGAATCGCGGATGGTACGAATCCAGCCGGAAATTTGTACTTTTTGGTCAATGAAGTTTTCTGTATGACGGTATAAATTTTTGATTAAGGTTTGTTTCATTATGTTTCACTCCTAAATCCTATATATAACGGCAGCAGGTAAACAAAAAACCTCTCATCCCTCATTTGGGACGAAAGGTGCTTTTTTGTATTTGCCGTCCGTCTATGATCCCTTCCATATTATATAAAAATCCTAACAAATAAGCAATATTCAACAAATCTTCCTAGTATGCACTTATTTTAAAAAATTTTCAGAAAAATAGAAGGATATTCAGTGACGTCGGTCGAATTAAATCATAAAAGCGATTCTAGATTCATAAGGAGTGGTAATGTGGACAAAATTACTTGTATTGCCTATCTTCTTTACAAATCTTCAAAGAATCAAGACATACAGGAGAAGGCCATTCAATTGCTAAATGGAGATGTATCGATTCGAGAATTAAAACGCAATGATGCTGTAAAAACCTTGATCATCATCTCCGAATCCATGTTGAAAAAGAACAAAATTGATAAAAATCAAGTGCAGCTTTTTGCCGAAGAATATATGTCTATAGAAGTCTGACAACTTCCTAATTGGAAGTTTTTTCTTTCCAACAAGAATGTTTTTACTTCTATTTCAGAGGCTGTTTTGATACAATATATAAACTCCTTTTTCGACACTTCCTTAAACATCAGATTATACTCTCACAGAAATCATTAACCATTTTTCAAGTTTCCTAACATGCATTTATTTTACAATAAAATTATTTAATAAAGAAAGGTGATTATCATGATGCAAATCGAAGTAACCATTATGTTTGAAGGAAAAAGCTATTTGACTAATGTAATTGCGGATCGAAATACCTCTGACGAAGAAATCATGCGCCTTGCCCTCGAACAAGTTGAAAAGCAATGGAAAAAATAATTAATACAGGAAAAACATAAAAAAGCTGTATGCTGCAAAAAATGCAACATATAGCTTTTTATTTTACCTTTTGTTTTCAATCATATATGTTTCTTTAGGAATCTTCTCCATAAGCGGACTTATGCCATTCGTCGCCATCATATGAAGTTCATGCATTGCCCTGGTACATACAGTATAAAATAATTTCCGCTCACTTTCCCTATTGTATTGGGAGAGATCATACAAAATGACGGCATCAAATTCAATTCCTTTCGCTAAATATGACGGAACAACATTAGTCCCTTTTTCATAAATAATTGTTCCTTTTTCAATCAAATGAAGTGATACCTCTTTATTTAACGCTTCATAAGCTTGTTTACTTTCCTCTGATGTACGGCAGATAATGGCAATTGTTCGATGTCCAGCCTCCTGCAAATCGTTTAATTTTTCAATAATAGCATTTATTAGCGTATTCTTGTTCACAAATGTCACTACAGGTTTGTTACCTTTACGGTTAAATGGTTCAATTTGATCACCGCCGGGAATAAGCGCTTTAGTATACTCGACAATTTCTTTAGTCGAGCGGTATGTCTTTGTGAGGTTAAACGCCGCTGTATCTTCCCCTGCTGCAACAATCTGATTTAACACTGTTTCCGCTTCAGTAACCCCGGAAAAAATGGCTTGATTAAAGTCGCCAAGCAGCGTCATTTTGCTGTAAGGAAAAAGCCTGCGAATAAAGGCAAATTGAAATGGCGAATAATCTTGGGCTTCATCAATGAAGATGTGACGGATAGCTGTACTAGACTTTCGCCCTTCAAGTAAATCCTGCAAATAAACATAAGGTGCCGTATCTTCGTATGACATCACCATATCAGCAAATCGCTTCTCCGTTAACCTGTAAATTTCGTTCCAATCAGCCGGCAGACCGCAGGCACCCTCTTGAACTCTATTAAATAATTGTAAATAAATATTTGGCATATCAATAAATTTCAACTGCTTTACGATTGAAAATAGCGGTCTAAACTTTTGTTTGACCACCATTTCCGCGAGCAGCCTTTGTTCGCGGTCAAAATCATCAAATGTATCATCCGAAAACTTTTGCTTCTGCTGCAGCTGTTTAAAGGCCTCCATATAGTCTTCCTTCTCTAGAAACTGCAATTCCTCCTCTACCCAGCTTCGTGAACGCTCCCGTTTCATCGCCCTCTTAAGCTCCCGCAAAAGCCATTCCTTCACTAGCAGCATGCGGTTAGGTATACTGATATTTCTGTCTAACGAATAAAAATATTGATGAATGTCTCGTTTAGAGATGAGAGGATCTCCTCTAAATTTTAAATCTCTAAATATAAGTCCTTTGGTGGATAATTCGATACTATATTGATCAATCATTTTTTTAAAATCAAGGCTTGCTTTATAACGAATTCCATTAAGCCTCGTCTGATAATCTGGGTCATTTTCTTCATTAAGTAAATATTCCATTTGGTTAAATGGATCCTCAACGGTAAAATTCTTCCCGATTCGTTGATATAAAAATTCCTGAAAGGTGGTTTGCTGCATATTCTCTTCACCGAGCTCAGGCAGTACAGTTGCAACATAACTATTAAATAAAGGGTTTGGCGAAAAAAGCATGATATTTTCTGACGTAATCGTTCCGCGGTAGCGGTATAGTAAAAAAGCGACACGCTGCAATGCTGCTGATGTTTTCCCGCTTCCTGCCACCCCTTGAACAATTAGAAGATTATTTTTTTCATTACGAATGATAGCGTTTTGTTCACGCTGAATGGTGGCAACAATACTTTTCATTTGTGTGCTGGCATTATTCCCAAGCACCTCCTGAAGCATTTCATCACCGATGGTAACACCAGTATCGAACATCCCTTTTATTTTTGCTGCCTTTATAATAAATTGACGTTTTAATTGCATTTCTCCCTGGATGAATCCTTCTGGAGTCTGGTATTGTGCCGGTCCCGGTGAATAATCGTAATAAAGACTGGAAATCGGCGCCCGCCAGTCATATACGAGAAAATTTTCATCCTGCTGATCCATAAAAGAGGCAATCCCTAAATACACACGATCAACTGTTTTTTCTCCTTCCTCTAAAAAATCAATCCGCCCAAAGTAAGGAGAGTATTTTAAACGTTCCAGCGTATTAAGCTTCTGGTCCAATTGTTTATGGGTTCGTTCTCTTTCTGAAAGCAATTCTGCCTGCTGTTTTATACTCGCAGCAGTCTCTATCACATCATCAGGTTCATCCAGATTGACGGTAACATCCTCCCAAAAGGTTTTTCGCAGCTCGAGGACATCAGAACTTACACTGCCGGTATTCTTTTTAAGCTTATTGATGGTTTTGTCAATTTCGCCCGCAACCGAATGGACCCTTTCCTGCTCCAATTGCCAGTCCTTGTTTTGCAGCTCACTCATGCAACCACTCCCATAATAAAATTTGGCTCATTCTGTTGACAACCACAAATAATTATGTTAATGTTAATATAGGATAATTATAAATTTTATTAACATTAACATATATGCCAAATGTTATTTTAACATGACATCTTTTTATTTTCAAGACTATATATATGACGACGACGCCTGCATAAGGCGTTTTTTATTATGCCTTTTTTCCCCACTTCCATTCCAGACCCTCTATTTTTAAATTCTGTTTTATTTAAAAAATTTATTGAGAATTAAAAAACAATTGACATTAAATGCATTCGCTTTTATAATTTATCTTGAATTAAGTTATTTTAAATTCGAGATAAATAATCTCGAAATAATTTCATTGGAGGAGAAACAAAATGACAAATACAAAATGGGCTCTTGATGCAGCACACAGCAGTGTAGATTTTTCTGTACGTCACATGATGATCGCAAACGTGAAAGGTTCTTTCGAAAACTTTTCCGCTGTAATTGAAGCAGATCCAGCTGATTTAACTACAGCAAAAATTGAATTCTCAGTAGAAACAGGAAGCGTTGACACTCGCAACAAAGACCGTGACGGTCACTTAGTTTCCGCAGATTTCTTTGATGCTGAAAATCATCCTAATATGACTTTTAAGGCAACAAACATTGTTAAAACAGGCGAAGGCGAATATGATGTAACTGGTGATTTAACATTACGCGGCGTAACCAAGCAGGAAACATTCGCAGTTACCTTTGAAGGTTCAGGAAAAGACCCTTGGGGTAATGAAAAGGTTGGTTTCAGTGCAGAAGGTTCACTTAACCGCTCAGACTACGGTTTAGTATGGAATGCTGCTCTTGAAACTGGCGGCGTATTGGTTGGTGATAAGGTAAAAATTAATTTACAAATTCAAGCTGCTAAAGCCGAGTAATAAGAAAAAGAGGCTGCGATTCGGTTCGCAGTCTCTTTTGTTAATTCATCGTCCCGCTACTGGACGATACTTCCTAAATTTATTGCTGAATAACAACTCTTGTACCATTCGGGACCATACCTGATAGCTGGAGCACATCTCGATTGTACATTCTGATGCAGCCGTGGGAAACCGCTTTACCAATCGAGCTTGGATCGTTCGTACCATGAATCCCGTAGCCTTGTTTCGAAAGACTAAGCCACATGACCCCGAAAGGCCCTCCTGGATTTATTTGACGATTGACAATCACATATTCTCCCGGCGGTGTTCTTGTCAGCATCTTTCCGACTGCTATCGGAAAAATCTTTGTCAGCTTCCCATTGTGGTAAAGTGTCAATCTTCTTTTACTAATAGAAACTTGAATAGAATACGGAATTGTATTCGGCTCTGGAAGGCCTGGTATCTGAATTCTTTGGCCCGCGTGCAAATGACCGATTCCCGGGTTAGCAGCATGAAGGCGGTTCAAGCTAACCCGATAATCAGCTGATATGGAAGATAGCGTTTCACCGGGTTTCACGATATGAATCATCAGGGTCACACCTTTTTTCACTAGCATATGCCCTGAAAGTTAAACGTTGACATTGCTTCTTTAAAAAGCTCTCTCTAACACAAAAATGCGAATTCTTTAATCTCAGATGCTCATTGAGATCATCAATGTACACTTCAGTTCATCTTTTCTACGGTTTCGTGTTCATTGTGGCCCTCTATGTGCACTTACCGAGCTTTTTCCATCGATTTAGTGTTCATTGAGACCCTCTATGTGCACTTCACAAGCTTTTTCAATCGGTTTCATGTTCATTGAGATCCTCTATGTGCACTTACCGAGCGTTTTCCATCGATTTTGTGTTCATTGAGACCCTCTATGTGCACTTCACAAGCTTTTTCAAACCGTTCCGTGTTCATTGAGACCCTCTATGTGCACTTCTCATACATTTTCCCTCGAATTCGTGTTCATTAAAACCGTTATCTGCTCTTCACCAGTAAATTCACTGCCTCTTCCACCAATTTAGAGGAATCAATTTCACCTGATTCGTATGAATCACGAATGCATTGCTCTAAATTTGAGCTCACAATTACCGCAATCGTGCGATCGATTGCTGATCTGGCGGCGGAAAGCTGGGTAATGACCTCTTTGCAGTCCTTCCCTTCTTCAATCATCCGTAAGATCCCTTTAATCTGCCCTTCAACCCGTTTTAGCCGGTTAATCGATTTATCATTATATATCATGTCATTCACCTCAAAAAAATGTCAGCTTGTATTATACTATTATTTACACATACGGGTTGTGGTATGTCAAGGTGCAAAAATTGGTTAAACATAACCAATTTTTAATCCTCCATTCTAAATAGTGGCGTTAAATCCTCTCTAACAAAATGGTTATAAAAATAATCATTACTCGCCGTATCATATTTGTAATCTTTTTTCCATTCATCAATATTAAGTGCAATTTCCTTTAACGCTTGTGCAAACAAGGATATTTCTTTGTTTGTCATGATCGGGTGGAGTGAATAGCGGACCCAGCCTGGTTTTGTTGACAAATCACCTTGATTAATTTTATCAGTAATTTGTTTCGAAGAACTTTTATCAATATTAAACAAATAATGGCCATAGGTTCCGGCACATGAACAGCCGCCCCTTACTTGAATACCATAGCGATCATTCAGGAGCCGGACAATTAAATTATAATGGATATTTTCCATCGTAAAGGAAATAATCCCAAGGCGATTTTTCACATGGCCTTCCATGATTCGCAGTCCTGGGACTTCTTCCAACTTGGGAAACAAAAGTGCTAATTGCTCTTTTTCCCGGTTTAGAATATTGTCAATCCCCATTTGCTCTTTTAAATTGATACAAAGCGCTGTTCGAATCGCCTGAAGGATCCCCGGTGTGCCCCCGTCTTCCCGCAGTTCAATCTCATTATAATAATGATGCCCGCCCCACGGGTTCGTCCAAGTAACCGTTCCTCCGCCGGGATGATCAGGGACTTTATTGGAATATAATCTCGAATCAAATATTAAAACTCCGCTTGTTCCCGGGCCGCCTAAGAACTTATGGGGAGAGAAAAAGACCGCATCTAGCTTTTCCAATGGGTCTTTCGGGTGCATATTAATTTTGACATATGGGGCAGATGCGGCAAAGTCGACAAAACAACTTCCTCCATGCTGATGCATGATTTTGGCTAATTGATGATAAGGAGTTAGAATGCCAGTGACATTTGAACAGGCGGAAAACGAACCTATTTTCCACTTTCGCTTTTTATACCGACGCAGTAATTGTTTTAAATGGCTAATATCAACACCGCCATTCGCATCAGGATTAATGACTTCAACATCCGAAGCCGTCTCTAGCCATGATGTTTGATTCGAATGATGTTCTAAATGTGTCAAAAAAACAATTGGTCTCTCACGTTCTGGCAGCTTAAGCCGGGCTTTCCACCGTTCATGTACCCTTAGCCCTAATATCCGTTGAAATTTATTGATAACAGATGTCATCCCAAAACCGTCTAGAATCACTACATCATTCGGGCCAGCATTCACATGCTCCTTAATAATTTCCTTTGAATGTTTATACATTCCCGTCATCATTAGGCTTGTAACATTCGATTCTGTATGCGTATTGGCCATATATGGTCCAAACACTTCAGACATTTTTTGTTCAATTGGCCGGTAGAGCCGCCCGCTAGCCGTCCAATCCGCATACAAAATTTTCTTTTTCCCATAGGGCGAATCAAATTCTTGATCCATTCCGATGGTCTCCGAACGAAATTGTTGAAAATAGTGCTCAAGGTTTTCCGGAATCCGAAACGTTTTACTGCCAAGATTCGCGGTAATCATGTCCAATGCCTCCTCCACTTACTTGTTCTGCTTATCAATATATGCACAAACCTTTTCAGTGGTAAAACGATAGATAAAAAAATGGCTTCGAGTACAAATAAAGACGCCCAAATAATTTGGGCGCCATTCTCTTATTAATACGTCGTGACCTTAGCTGATTCTTTTTTGGTCACTTCATCGATTTTTTGAATAAACATTTGGAAGACCCGCTTTTTCTCCTCTAGGTCCTTTATGTATTCCTTTAATTGATTATAATTTTCCTCAAATGGTTTATGGTACATTTGCCGTATCTTTTCAATAATTTCTTCGTTTACGGTCGATTGGATCACTTGCTTGGTGATTCCATATTTGTAGGAATAGACCTTTAATTCCTGTGCGACTTCCTCATATTCTTTTTCAATTTCATCGAGAACCAGTAATATATCATTTCTCCAATCTTCTAGTGATTTTTGAAGATAGGATTTTACGATTGTATCTTCCATATTAACCCCCGCCGCCATAGTTAGTATTAGTCTATTATAGCGTTAATAGTTTACATAGAAGTTTCTCATAGATTACAAAGTTTTTTCATAGATTATAATTTGGTAAAAATAATGCCCAGCAACGCAGTAAATACTCCTACCAGCTGATAGGACTTTAACTTTTCTTTGAAAAATAGCAGGCCTGCAAGTACAACCACTAAGCAGTTTAAACTAACAATCGGAAAAACGATACTGGCTGTCCCAGTTTGCAGCGCATAGAAATAGCTGCTGTAGCCAAAAAAGCTGATTAATCCGACAATGGAACCGACATTCGCTTCTGATTTCTGCCATTTTTCCTTAATCGTCAAACTGCAAATCCCTAAATAAAGAGTTCCACCGCCGTACATAGCGATCAAAATTTCCAGAGAACCAATATGGAAAAACGAAGATGTTTTCATCAATATTCCGAGCAGTCCAAAGGACATGATTGATAGAATGACCCGAATCATCCATGGCCGGTAGTTAATAATACGATTCGCTGCGGGAGAATATTGGATGGTAATAGCCGACCCCAGCATGAATACAATGCCTACCCACTGCAAAACGGTAATATGCTCATTGAAAATGATGCCCGCAGTCAAGATTGGAAAAATGGCATTCGTTCCAATGATTGGTGATGTTAAGCTGGCCGGACCATTTTCAAATGCTTTCGACATTTGAATATTCCCATTTGCATTCAATATGCCGATGATGGCTCCCAGTAAAATGGCAGAAAGCCCAAGATGAACTCCTTTAATAATCCCAAAACCGATTGTTAAGATAAATGCCGTGAAATAAAAGTAAAGCTGAATATGAACCTTTGAATATCCGTTCCCTGTACTCCACTTAAAAATCGAATTATTTGCACCAAAGCATACCATCGTTACAAACGCAGCTGCAATCCACATGATGATCCTTCTTTCTGTTATATTACAATACACATATTAAACCTCTTTTCTACAATTCTCAATAATATTTTCAAAAAATTATATTGTTCGCGGATTTTTTGCAAAATATGTTGGTATTTCTACCTTCAAGTCTTGTTTTGATAGCTTTTGTCATGGGGCAGGAAAATTGGATACCACATGGTGAATTACATACACATAGACAAATTTTTTCCTAGATAGATATAGAAAGGAATGGAGTTTGATGAAGACCTATACATTAAAAGAAGTGGCAAAAAAAATAAATATTGCACCAGGGATTATCCGCCAATGGGAGAAGGAATTAAATGAGTATTTAGAGATTCCCCGTTCAAAACAGGGGGCACGTATTTATACAGATACGGAAATAGAGCTTTTGCAGGAAATCAAAGAAATGTACTGCCAAAAATTAAGTAAAGAGATGATCCGAACAAACTTACAACAATTACATGAGTCGGAACGTGAGGCAGAACCCGAAATGTTGAATACAGATAAAGTAGAAGCAATCAAGCCGATAGAAAACACGCAAACAACGGATGTCACAGCGGAAACAACAGATGTTTCTGTGGAAGTTATTGCAGCAGAAGCCATCACCACTGCGCCGGCAAATGAAGAACCTAATCTGAATGCCAGTCTTTTTCTAGAAGCAGTTGATACCTTTAAAAACAACTTCATCAATGAAGTAAAGGAAGAAATCCGCACTGTGGTCCGGAAAGAACTAATCGAAGAAATGAAGAAAGAAATCAATAAGGGAACATACACCACCGTCAAAACTCTTACCGATTCGATTTACAAATCAACGGCTAATACAAAAGCGGAGATTGAAGGGCTATCAGAAACTGTTGAAAAAGCATCAGAGGAAACAGCTGATAAATTGCAGTATCTTTCCAACAGCATAAAGAATGTCTCGATTGAAACAGCGGATGAGATTGCGACTTTATCAAAGCAATTATCGGAAACGACAAATAATCTATCACATACGATCGATTACACAAACAACGAATTATCGGGTCTGACAGAAGCAATTTCACTTGACCGGGAATTCTTTGTGGAGGAACGTCAGCAATACCTTCATGAAATTAGCCAAAGAGAGGTCGCATTCCAGCAAATGCTGACAAATTTTAGAGATGTTGCCGCAGCCAAGGAGAAAAAATGGTGGAAATTTTGGTCATAATTTACCACATATAAACAAGCCGTCAATCCCATTGGAATTTTCGCCTTGATTTGATTTGTCGTAAAAGTGTCAATGGTTATTTTTTCTTTGGAGGGATTACTCTTGAATACAACGGAAGTAGCTATTATTTTAGGGGTTTCTGTCAGTACTGTTCAGCGCTGGGTAAAGCAGCTAGGATTGCCAATGGAACGCAATGACCGGGGACATTATTTTTTCAAAGAGGAGGATATTGAATTATTGAAAAATATCAAGGAGCAATTGCAGAGTGGTGCACTGCTGCAGGACATTGCCCCGGTGACGGAAAAGAAACCATCCCGCAGAGGAACAATTAAGAATGTCGAGCAGGAACAAACCATCGAATTTTTAATGACGAAGGTAAAGGAGCTCGAATTAAACCTCCATGCAAAAGCAGATTCTGTTACCTCCTATCAGCTCCTGCAGCATCGGAGAGAAATCGAAGACTTGCAGGCCCATATAACCGGGCTGAATAAAAAGGTGGAACTGCTCGAGCAAGAATTAAACACATTAAAAGCTGGTCCTTCCATAGAAAAACCTTATGTATTAGACGACAGTAAAGTCAAAAGAAAGAAGAAAAATTTTGTCAGCTCATTTTTTGGTTTTTAAAGGAAATGTCAAAACCCTTCCATAAAAATGACCGAGCGCGTCAATAAACGATCGGTCATTTTTCATTGAAATCAAAGAAGCGCTTTCAAAGCTTACGCCTCCTTCATCCTTTTTTCCGCTTCAAATAACTCGCTGCAGTAGCTGATCTCCTTAATGGACACTTGAAGTTCGCCAGTCGGAATCTTGAGGGAAATATTCTCTCCCAGATCCTTTAATAGAAGCTGTCTTCCTACCGGAGATAAAAAGGAAATGAAGCCTCTATCCGGGTCCGAATGCTCTGGAAAACAAATAACATAATCTTCTGTATCATTTTCATCGTCATATAAGACCGTAACCTTTGTCCCAATATAAACTTTAGGAAATAATCCGATAAAAGCGTTCTTTTGATTTTGCTTTAACAAATCCTCTACTTCTAAAACATATCGATTAAAAAAGTGCTTCAGTCTTTCCTGGATTGGAGTTGATGAGATATAAAGATTTGTTAACTCCTTTAAATTTTCTTCAATAAAGGCTAACTGTTCAGTAAAAAACTCCTTACTATGGTTCATAATAGTTAGCCCCCTGACTATGATCAAACCTTCTGCAAAACTTCATTACTTTTTTCATTGTAAATTCCTCCTTAATAAAAAAAATGAACCTTCCAAATGCATACAATCACTCATAAGCTTTTAGCCTGCTGGCGAAAAGCTTTATGTTGAATCATATACTCGAAAGGAAATATTATTGGGTCCTTAAATTATTGGAAGACTTAATATAATATTACCATATCTATACAGGAAAATCCCAATATCCCAAAAATCTTATGACAAAAAAGCGATTCTTCAACGAGAATCGCTTTTTTGTCACAGTATTAATTTCCCTGTAAACTATAGGATAAATTCGGTTCAACAATGGGTTTGGTATATTTTTTTACCAAATAGCTGCCCAAAAAGACGCAGACTATTAAGGAAAAACAAGCAAGCAGCAGGTAATGGTTAGATATCACCTTTAATCCTTTATTTGGAATAAGCGCGTTAACCGATTTTATTATAAATCCATGGAATAAATAAATATATAGGGTTCTTTCACCAATCTCCGTTAGTTTTAAGTGAACGGACGGTATAAAAGTTAAAAATCCAAAGACTACAAGAATGGTGATTACATACTGGACTCCTCGATATAAACCATCCGCTATGTTTTCAACCCCCATTGCGGAGTAAGAACGATCTCCTAAAAGCCATGGTACAGCTTCTTCTGGAAAGCCAAGGCTGAAATAAAGGAATGTTCCAGCAATAACCACAATGCCAATTGGCAATGACCAGCTGCTCTTAATAATCCTCTTTAATTGTTCCTGGTTTAATAAAAAACCGATGAGGAAATACGGGAAAAACACGAATGTTCTTGATAAACTTAAAAAGCTGCCGATTTGATCAATGTAGCCGATTCCAATGCCTAAAACAATGCTTAAGGCCACACCCTTCCATTTTAACCTAGCAAACAAATACAACATGCAATTCCAGCAGAATAAGCTGAGTAAAAACCACATCGTCCAATGGGGCTGGAATAAATCATAGTGAAATGTTTCCTCTTTGCCGCTGAGATAATAGTAGACAGAATACAGTAGTTGGAAGATAAAATATGGCAGTAAGATTTTCTTCACCGTCTTTTGGATATACCCCTTTTTTCCAAATCCCTTTGAAAAATAACCGGAAATAAAAATAAACGCCGGCATGTGAAAGAGATAGATGAAGGTATATAACGTAAACAGAAGTCCGTCTTTTTCCTTTAACGGACTAATCACATGGCCAAAAACCACAAGAAAAATTAAGATAAATTTAGCGTTATCAAAATATTTGCTCCTTCTTGATTGGGAAGCCATTTTCCTCACCTCTGTAAATGGATTCGATCAAAAGGTATAGTAATATTATATTATTATTTGTTGCACAGTTCATCAAAATGTTATCCTTCTTACTAAAATAGAAGTGTAATTACCCTTTTTATCATTTTACCCTAAATATATTACAAATTGATGATAGGAAAATAACTTTTAGTTGCAGCTAATTTACAATTTTACAATAATAATTACTTTTTCCTATGAAAAAATAACTATTAGAAGTTTCGCCCCCGGCTCTTTAATCAAAAAAGCTTTAAGGGTAAATCAACCCCTAAAGCCTTTTTCTATCCAATGATATCCATTAATTGATTACTTATAATCTCTTGGTAATTTTCCTTTAATTCATTTAAGGAGATTTTGAATAGCGCCGCCAGTTGGGGCAGGTATTCTTGGTCATATCTTAGCCAAGAGGCATAGTTTCTTTTTATAAACCGCTCCGCTTCATTAAAGGATGAAAAAGACTGTCCCAACCTTTTTCCCCTATGGACAATCTCAAATATCCCGTCTTTTGGGAGTATAAATGAGATTTCATTTTGATGGTTTTGATAGCTAATGGCATACAGAGAATCCTTTACATTAAATTCATTCCGGTCGGCATCCAGTTTAGGCGGATGCTGATCGAACACATCGACAACGAATGCTTTAAATACGTCAGCACTCAAATCTGCACCGGATGCTTTGGGATGTCCACCGCCGCCATATGTTTTCGCAAACTCCGCAACATTCACATCATCATGAATCGTGCGAAAACCAATTTTCTTAGTGCCTACATTTAATAGAGCAATCATATCCAAGTGAGGGTTCAGATTATTTAAGGCATTTCCAAGCTCCGATAAGTGCTGCTCGGCATGGACAATCCCGACACAATATTCACCAATAAAGCTTTGCACCATTTGTCTGCTTTTGGATTGAATATACCGCTGGATTTTTTTCTCCTCAATATCCAGAATCATTGTTTCCGTGTCCGTAAATGTAAACGAACCCTTATTACCGGAAATTCTTTTTATCATTTCCTCTTCAAACTGTTCCCGGTTCATAATGTAAAACAAATCATTTAACCGTTTGGCCGCCAAATTATTATTTTCATCCCATTCCCACGTATCGTATTGCCGTACTAAATCAATAAATTCCTCAAGCGTCTGATTTCTCTCCATCATTCCATGTTCAATTAAATAATCATAAAATAACGAGGTCGCACATGTCTTTTTGCCATTTTCATATTCAGGGTTCACATTTCCCCATTCATATTGATTAAAATGCATCGCTGTCACATGATGGTCAATCACTCGAATATGTTTTCCCGCATTGTATCGTTCAGCTAATTTCTTCTCAATTTCCATATTGACCGCGAGATCTGTAATATATGTATCTTCCTTATCATTCTCATGATTTGAAATAAATGCATCTACCCTCTGATTAAGATTACGATAGGAACAGTATGAAACCTTTGCTTGCTCCCCAAAGGCAATTTTCGCAATCACCCCGCATCCCAATCCGTCCAAATCAATATCAGTAAATAGTTTAACCATATGTTTACCACCATTCGATTATATTTCCATAAAAGTTAGTTTGGTATCTACTTATGAAGCTTATTCAAAAAAATACAATGCTTCTATTTAGGAATGATTACCTTTACTATTGTTCCCTTTCCCGCTTCACTTTCAATTTCAATTTGCCCATGATGCAGGTCAATGATCGACTTTACAATTGATAATCCCAGCCCTGTACCTTTTACGGTGCGGGTCCTTGATGCATCAGCCCTGTAGAAGCGGTCGAAAATCCGTTCCTTTTCATCTGTATCTAGCCCAATACCTGTATCCTTTATTAGTACTGTAAACTTACAATCTGATTCAGTAAGCTCGACATCAATCGAGCCATTATCCCGATTGTATTTAATGGCATTGGTTAACAGGTTTTCCCAAACGGAATATAACAAATTCGAATCCCCTGTAATGATGCTCGTATCAGGAAGCTCGAAACTTAACATGATCCCTTTTTCCATCATGCTCCATTGATATTGATGAATGACAGTTCTAATCTGACTTGCAATATTCACCTGTTGAACTTCCATTAAATCTCTTTTACTTTCAATGGAGGACAGGAGCAGCAGCTGCTTTGTCATCTCTGACAGTCTGTCTACCTCAGAATCAATCACAGAGATACACTGCTCCTTCTCAATCATACTCTTATCCGGTTCTCTCAGCATATTTAAATACCCTTTAATATTGGTCAGCGGTGATTGGATATCATGAGTAATATTTGAGATAAGCTCACGGCGGAGGCTGTCTACCCTTGCCAATTTTTCCGACATCGCCGTAAAGTTGGCCGCTAAATGGCCCAGTTCATCCTTTCTGTCAATATCGAGCCTAATAGAATAATTCCCCTCCGAAATCTCCTTTGTTGCTCGATTCAATTTACTGATGGGTTCCACAAGATATTTTGTACTAATAAGCACAAATACAATACTTAAAATAATTGAAATCATTAGCAGCCATCCAAAGAGTACATGCATTTCATTAAACATCAGCTTAATATCAGGTCTGATAAATAAGGCATATTTTTCACCGCGGTATTCAAAAGGAACGCCGACAGAATTTTTTAATTCATTTGCAAAAAATCCGGTTACAAATGTTTTATGCGGAAACTCACGGATACCGTGATAAATTTCCCCATGCATTACTTTCTTTGATATCGCAGCGGAAAGATTACGAACCCGGAAGGAAGATCCAAAAAATTGCCGCTGTCCATCTTCATGAACCACCATTATTTGATAGCCAATCGTACCAATATGGTCAAAATAATCGTCTAAGCGGATCACTGGATGTCTGCCTGCAAAGTCAGCAATTTCAAACGCAAAATTCGTGATCTTTGAATCATTTTGCTCCTTTAATTTGACTTGATAATAGGCATTGGAAAGTAAAAAGGAAATGATGCCGCTGACAATCATAATCATGATTGTTATAAAGGCAAATTTGCTGTATAACGATTTCATCCTCATTTAAACAACCTCCAGGGAATAGCCCACCCCTCGTATGGTTTTGATTGTAAAATCATCGGTAATTCCGGTAAAACGCTCCCGTAACCGCTTGATATGGACATCCACCGTTCTTTCGTCTCCGGCGAAATCGATCCCCCAAACCTTCTCGATCAAGTGGCTGCGGCTGAAAACCTGGTTTGGATGGGCTGCCAAGAAGGCTAAGAGTTCAAATTCCTTCAGCGGCAGCATAAACGTTTTCCCCTTTATACTTACCTCGTAGCTCTTTTTGTTGATATAGATTGATCCTAAGTTAATATTGGCTTCTCCGGCCATTCCATATCTTCTAAGCAGGGCATTTACCCTGAAAACCAATTCTCTCGGTTCAAATGGCTTAATTAAATAATCGTCAGTCCCGGCCTCATATCCTTTTTCTTTATCTTCAATCTGGCTTTTTGCCGTTAATAAAATGACCGGAATATCGTATTGTTTACGAATTTCATTTGTCAGCAGATAGCCATCCATGACAGGCATCATGATATCGACAATCGCAAGATCGCAGACTTCTTCCTGAAGCAGTTTCTTTGCGGATGCTCCATTTTCTGCCTGTAAAATTTTAAACCCTTCCTTCATAAGAATACTTCTTACCAATTCCCGAATGTGCACATCATCGTCCACGATTAAAATGGTTTTCAAATTCAACACCCGCTTCATTTTCTTTACTCTGAATACAGTTTACCTAATGAATCATTATTTTGAAAGAATGAAACCATGAGACGTTACTAGTTTTGCTATTAAAATAGCAGAAAAGATTTGTATATTCCATTTCAGTAACATCAACTAAAACCATTAGAATGATGAAAAATTGGACATAATTGAGAATAACTCCTATGGCAAGAGGTGCATTACATGAAACGCAAGCTTATTATCTGGCTGAGTATCCTTTTTATTCTCTTTATGGCTGCATTGTTTATATACTATTTAGTTAAAGGCGATTCATCTAGGTGGCAGGTAGCCCTCGGCGGTATTCTTGTCAGCGCGTTACCGCTGTTATTATTAAGAATGAAAGACAATCCGTTTAACATGCCGATGATTATCGGCTATTATCTTTTTTTGTTTTGTACTTTATTTCTTGGTTCAATTTCAAGCTTTTATCTGCATCTTAAATGGTGGGATTCGATGCTTCATTTTTATAAAGGAATCTTTGTCGGCTTCATTGGAATAGCCCTTTTTAAACACCTAATCCCTGAAAACCGGCGGAAAGATGTATCAACTTGGATTTTGTTTCTTTTCGTTCTGTCGCTTGCGGTTTTAGCGAGTGTAGTTTGGGAAATATATGAATTTGTAGGGGATTTAACTTTTACACATACAATGCAAAGAGGCGGCAATCGTGACACAATGCTCGATCTATTATGGGGGACCGGCGGTGGAATCTTAGTGAGCATTTATTCTCTTTATCGAAAAAAGCAGATATAGACTGGAGGGATTGAGCATGAATCGAAAGCTTGTGATAATCTTAAGTACCATTTATGTCATCTTCATGGCAATCTTGGCAGTGTACTATTTAACTCAAGGTCAATCTTTTAAAGCAACTGTTGCTTTCAGCGGCATAGTATGCGGCGCCATTCCATTGCTGCTGGCATTGTTTACAAAGCTGAAGTTCAACCTGCCGATTGTTATTTCTTATTTACTATTTTTAGTTTTGTCTCAGTATTTAGGCTCAATCCGCGGCTGGTATGGACTTGGCTGGTGGGATACCTTTGTTCATTTTATCAGCGGAGGAATTATCGCCTTTGCCGGGATTGCATTATATGAAAGAATGATCCACCGTAATGCGGGAAATGCGATATCCCCTTGGTTTGTTTTTTGGTTTACCTTCGCCTTTGCCGCACTTGGCGGGGTCTTATGGGAAATCTATGAATTTAGCTGTGATCAGTTTTTCGGGATGAACTTACAAGGCGGCGGCAACAAGGATACGATGACGGACCTGATTGCCGATACCGGCGGCGGTCTTGTCATCGCCTGCTGGAGCGGTATCAGAACAAAGCTGAAGCTGAATAAAAGCAAATAGTTTCCGAGCGAATAGAAAAAGAAAAAGCAGGCTAACATTCCACGTTAGCACTGCTTTTTAATTCCGCCCTTACACGGGCACCGCCGCAAAAAACTCTTCGTAAATAGCTTTTACTGCCCTTAATTCATCCACTTCTTTAACGCCAAACATCATACTTACTTCGGATGAGCCTTGGTTAATCATTTCTATATTTACTTCTGCCTTTGCTAATGCCTTTGAAGCTCTGGCCATTGTTCCAATATTATGACGCATCCCCTCGCCAACCACCATGATCAGTGCCAGGCTGTGCACTATCTTCACTTCGTCCGCGTGCAATTCGTATTTAATCCGGCGTATAATTTCCGCTTCTTTTTCGGCATTTAGCTGATTTTCTCTTAAGATAACCGATAAATCATCAATGCCAGATGGCGTATGTTCATACGATAAACCTAAGTCTTCCAAAATACTTAACAGCTTCCGCCCAAAGCCGATTTCCCTGTTCATTAAGTACTTACTGACATAAATGCTGCAAAATCCTTCATCACTTGCCACACCTATTACAGGACCATTGGTATTATCCCGTTCCGCGACAATTTTTGTTCCGTGCGCCTGAGGATTGTTGGTATTCTTAATATGAACGGGAATGCCCGCACGAAAAGCCGGAACAAGCGCTTCGTCATGCAGCACGGAAAAACCGGCGTAGGAAAGCTCACGCATTTCTCGAAAGGTTAATTCTTTAATTTCTTTCGGTCGTGCAATCAAGCTTGGATTGACCGCGTAAACAGCATCAACATCGGTAAAGTTTTCGTACAAATCAGCCTTCAGAGCATTGGCAAGAATGGATCCCGTAATATCTGAACCGCTTCTGGAGAAGGTGAATACCTCCCCTTCCTTGCTATACCCGAAGAAGCCTGGGAACACCAGAATTCCTGGACGTTCATGTAGTTTAAACAGCAGTTCATAGCTTTCGGGAAGTACTTGCGCATTTCCGGGTTCATCAGAGACGTAAAGCCCTGCTTCTTTAGGATCAACGTACGACGCATCGATTCCTTTTTTACGAAAAAAGGCGGCTACTAATTTGGCATTATTATCTTCACCGCTTGCTTTTACAAGATCCATAAATCGATCTGGATTACTTTTATCTGCATTTAACCGATTTGAAAAATCAGTTTTAATTTCAGCAATAATTTCCGCCGGCAGCCCCAGTTCATCTGCAATCGCTGTATATCGCTCTATTAATGCCTCGAATTCTTCTTTAGGCTCTTTATTCTCTAGGTGTTTATTAGCACACTCTATTAATAAGTCTGTTACTTTCGTATCATCCGGGTATCTTTTCCCTGGAGCCGAAACAACAACAACCTTACGCTCAGGATCTGAAATCACAATCTCAAATACCTTTTCCAATTGCGTCCCTGATGCTAAGGATGATCCTCCAAACTTTATAACCTTCATGATTTCATCTCCTAAAACCAAAAATATAAATTTAATTTTATTACAATTTAGAAAATAATCAAGTCTTTTTTTCCACCCTATATGGACAATTGTCCTTTTAGAGTGGACAAGGAGCGGGAAAGGGGTAAAAAATTGGTGTCAGGCACCTTGTGAATTTTTCACATGGTGCCTGACACCAACTCAACAAAATGTGCAAGTATTCTTGCTGTCATTCCCCAAATGGCTTTGTCCTCATATATATAAAAGTATTCTTCTATTCCTCTGGTGCGCCATTTGTAGTTTTTGCCGCCGACGACCAGGTCATATGGAAAGTTTTGCTGGGGGATTACTTTAAATTCTACATGGTGTATTTCCGGTTTGTTGTTCATAAAGAACTCTAGCGGGACGGTGAACACTTCCCCCACTTCCAAAGGATTAATTTTAATCTTTTCCTGTTCACTGATAAACCCTGCAAACGGATAAATCAGCATGCCGAAAGGTGAAACCATAAAGTCCAGCGGGTACACCTCTGAAATGTCCCTTTCGTCGATACCCAATTCTTCCTTCGTCTCACGAATAGCCGCAGCTTTTTCATCCCTGTCTTCAGGGTCTATTCTTCCCCCGGGAAAACAAATTTCCCCCGGCTGGCGTCTTAATTGGAGCGATCGGACCTCAAATAATACATGAATCCCGTCATCCTTTTGAATTAGCGGCACCATGACAGCATATTTGGAATATTCCCTGCTGCCTAATATGGTTGGCGTATGCTGCTTTAATTTTGACATAATCGCTTCCAGTTCCATGCTTCCACCTCTCACTAAATCAATTTCATCTACCATTACCATAACACGTTTTTGAAGTATTCCATAGAAAAAAATAGCCCGGCCATCTCGGCCGGGTTACAAACCATTTACTCTTTATTTTCTACTTTTTGGAGATAGATTACAGATTACCATTAAAAAAGGTACTTACGAAAGAATCGCTCGGTCACTTGCCATTTGTGTACCGCGTATCCGTTTAAATTCTTCCAATAAGCCTTCAATTGTAAGGTCTTTCTTCTGGTCTTCATTCACTTCAAGAATAATTTGCCCTTTATCCATCATAATAAGGCGGTTTCCAAGGTCAATTGCCTGCTGCATATTATGTGTTACCATTAATGTTGTCAGCTTATAACGGTCGACAATTTCCTTTGTGATGTTCGTTATCAACTCTGCTCGTGAGGGATCTAGTGCAGCCGTATGCTCATCAAGAAGCAGGATCGACGGCTCCGTAAAGGTTGCCATCAACAGTGAAAGTGCCTGACGCTCCCCGCCTGATAACAATCCTACCTTGGCGCTAAGTCGATTTTCCAATCCAAGATGCAAGGTTTCCAGCACTTCGCGGAAGTATTCACGCCGCTTATTCGTTACACCCCTTCTAAAGGTCCTTGCCTTATTCCGTGAATACGCCATGGCCAGATTCTCTTCAATCGTCATACTTGGAGCTGTCCCTGCCATAGGGTCTTGGAAAACACGTCCAATCATTCTTGAACGCTTATATTCTGTCATAATAGTGACATTCTTACCGTCGATGTATACCTCGCCCACATCCGGGAATAAACCGCCAGAAATGATGTTCATAAGAGTCGATTTTCCTGCACCATTACTGCCGATGATGGTGACAAAGTCTCCCGCTTTAAGGGAAAGGTTTATATGGTCGATGGCAATTTTCTCATCAGGAGAGCCTTCATTAAATATCTTATGAATCTGATTTAACTGCAGCATGATTTTCCCCCTTCCCTTCGACAGATGCTGTTATAATGCTCAGCCTTTCCGCTTTTCGGCGGGCTTTGCGTTTCTTTTCTTTTGAATAGTCCAATACTTTCGGCATGGTTAGGGCAATAATCACAATAATGGCAGTTATAAGCTTCATATCACCCGGATCGAGGAATTCAAACCGGAGTGCCATGGATACAACAATTCGATAAATGATAGAGCCGCCAATGACAGCGAGGGTCGTTCTGACAATTGTTTTTGTCCCGAATAAGGCTTCCCCAATGATAACCGATGCCAGACCAATAATAATCATCCCAATCCCCATACCGACATCTGCAAATCCTCCCTGCTGGGCAATCAGGGCTCCGGAAAAGGCGACTAGGGCATTAGAAATACCAAGTCCTAGAATGGTCAGTAGATTTGTATTGGCGGAAAAGCTGCGAATCATCCGCTTGTTGTTACCAGTAGCCCGAATTGCAAGACCAATCTCCGTTTGTAAAAACCAATCGGTCAGTAATTTAATCGCAAAGGTCACGATAATCATCATGATGAGGATGCCCCAGGTTTCCGGGAGACTGTCCCCTAAACCAACCATCGTCAAAAAATTATTAAAAAATGCATCAATGCCTGTTTTTTCAAATACGGCCTCAATCTTTGAAAAAGCGGTTTCAGTATTTAACATCGAAATATTTGGACGTCCCATAATTCGTAAGTTAATAGAATAAAGGGCAATCATCATTAAAATACCGGATAGTAAATTATTGATTTTTCCGAAGGTATGCAGGACACCTGTTATACATCCGGCTAAAAAACCTGCAAATAGTGCCACCACTGTTGCTGCATAAGGATTAACGCCGCTCATTATTAATACGGCTGCAATCGCACCTCCAGTTACAAAGCTGCCGTCTACTGTTAAATCGGGAAAATCCAGGATTCGAAAGGACAGATAGACGCCCAGAGCCATAATCGCATAGATAATACCAGCTTCAAAAGATCCAAAAATCGCTGTAAACAATAAGATCATCCTTTCTTTAAGTCTTCAGGTCTAAGCGAGGAAGTATATTAATCTTAAAAAAAGTTTTTTTCGCGTTCAGTCAAGGAGTCAATCTTTAAAAGATTGACTCCTGATCAGCTTATGATTAATTAATTTCCGTCATAAAACTCACCAAGGCTGCTCCATTCCTCTTTTACGGTTAAACCTTGGGCTTCTGCTGCTTTTTTATTAATAACAAGCTTCAAGCTCTTAGGCAGTTCCACTGGAATATCTGACGCCTTTTTATTTCCGCTTAAGATTTCAGCAGCCATTTCACCTGACTGATAGCCTAGGTCATAATAGCTGAAGCCGCTTGCCGCAACCGCGCCTTTTTTCATTGAATCCAGTTCACCGACAAATAATGGGATCTTTTTGCTGTTTGCAACAGCAATTACAGCATCAAGCGCTGTTACAACCGTATTATCTGTAGGAACATAAATCGCATCGACACGTCCAACCAATGACTCCGCAGCCTGTTTTACCTCTGATGTATTAGCTACAGAAACTTCCACAAGCTTGGCACCTTTTTCCTCTACCAGCTTTTTCACTTCATCAACCTGAACAACTGAATTTTGTTCACCAGCATTATAGATAACACCGACATTTTTCGCTTTTACTTCTTCTGTGATAAAGCTGATTGTTTTCTTTGTTGCTTCAGGATGGTTATCTGTTGTTCCTGTTATGTTCTTACCAGGTTTATCAAACGCTTCTACCAATCCTGCGCCAACCGGGTCCGTTACGGAAGTAAAAATAATCGGAATATCTTTCGTTGCATTAAGAGCAGCAATAGCACTTGGTGTTGCATTGGCAAAAATCAAGTCCACCTTGTCCCCGACAAAGTTCTTTGCAATAGTTTGCGTATTATTTTGGTCTGCCTGTGCATTTTGAACATCAAATTTCACATCTATTCCTTTATCTTTTAATGCCTTTTGAAACCCCTCTGTTGCCGCATCTAATGAAGGATGTGGCGCAAACTGCGAAATACCGACTGTAAATGTCTTCTTTTCTTTCTCCGTTCCCCCTTGTTTTGTATCCCCTGAAGATTCTTTACTGCCGCATCCGGCTAGAAGCAACATTCCGGCTAATGCGATGGAAAGCCCCTTTACTGTTTTCTTCATCGTTTCAATTTCCCCCTTGTTTGGTTAAAAAAGAGTATTCTAAAAATTCGTATATTAAAAACTATTCTAGTATTTTTTTAGGTCAAAAGCAATAGAAATAGGAAAAATATTTTTAAAATTTATTGTTATTCACACATATAGGAATTATCGGGATGGAGCAAAATTCAAAGAATTTCAGCAATGATTCCCAAAACAAAAAACCTTCTGTTCCTACAGAAGGCCTAGAAAAGTATTTGAAATGTAAAGTGAAGGAAACAAATTTAACAATTTACCAATCTTGCGTCTTATCAAGCAATTTATCGATCTCTACTTGTTTCATCAAGAAAAGACTGTTCTCAGTTGTTAGATCTAACGTTGCCTCTAGTAATGTATCGATATCAATAACCATTATTCCCATCTATCTAACCTCCCGAGTAATAAAATACTTTCTTTCACTAATATCCTTCGAAACAAACTCCAAAAATATGAGGGTTGTTTTAAAATAGTCAACCAAAAAATTTATGAACGTATTGGAATTCACTAGAAAGGTATGATTTAGTTCACTATTTTTTCACAAATTGCCGTTTAAAATGAGTATGGAAACAAACAAGGAGTTGGGGGACTTCTTGTTTGCCTAAATCAAAAATGGGAGGGATAAAAAATGTACCAATCCATTGCATGGTACGCTACACTTTTTTTCGTTTTCCTCATTGGACTTGCTTTTGCATTCGTTTATGGGGAATCTCGAAAACTCAAAGAATATGCATCAATACAAGAAAAAGGCTACAAAATTCGAAAATTCTATTTTCTAGCTTTGGTTGCCATTATGGGGTTTGCCACAAGCCTATCTTTAAGCAGACTTCCATATCATGCCCAGCATGCATTGGCAGAATCAACTGGCAAGGTTGTTGATGTAAAGGGGGTTCAATTTGCATGGGAATTAAGTGATGAAAACTTTACGGTTGGGGAGCCAGTAGAGTTTCGCGTCACAAGCAAGGACGTCACCCATGGGTTTGGTTTATACGACTCTGACTTGGAACTCATTGGCCAAACACAGGCTATGCCTAAATATACAAATGTATTATCTGTAACGTTTGATAAACCTGGCACCTACAAAATTATGTGTTTGGAATATTGCAGCACCGGCCATCACGTGATGATTAAAGATATTGTGGTCAAACCAAAGGGAGGTAACTAATATGGAAACAATAGCGCGAAATTCCATTAAAAAAGGCGTTGCTGCCGCCTTAACGATTACCTCAGCTGTCCTTGTATTGATGATGATTTTTGGTGTTATGATGTTATTAAACCAAGGAAATACAATTAAAATTTCGCCACAGTTATTCTACGAGATCATGACAATCCACGGGACTGGGATGGTTGGCATCGCAGCATTAGGTGGAAGCGCCATCATGTGGTATTTCTTATCAAAGTATATTCAGCTGAATCCGAAGATCTTTTTCACCAATTTGTTTCTCACTTTAATTGGGGTGATTATGGTCTTGGCTGCTATTTTTGTGTTTAATTTTTCTGATGGCTGGACCTTCCTTTATCCGCTGCCTTCTGCCTCGGCAAAAATATATGGTACAACGGGTGCCTTACTATTCCTATTTGGCTTGTTAATCTTAGGTATTGGGTATCTGATTATGTACTTCTATATAGCTGCGAGACTTATCAAAGAATATGGCGGCCTAGGTAAATCACTTGGCTGGGATTATATTTTTAGAGGCAAGAAAGGTTATGGACCGCCTTCTGCTGTTGTTGCTTCTACAATGGTGATTATCGCAAATTCTGTAGGTGTCCTCGCAGGGGCAACAGCCCTAGTCGAGTCAATCATCAATATTTTGTTCCCTGCTGTCTCCTTTGATCCAATGATGGCAAAACATTTAACTTATGCTTTTGGACATATCTTTGCAAACTGTACGATTTATATGGCGGTTATTGCCGTTTACGAAATATTATCTGAATACACAGGCCGTCCGTGGAAACCCAATAAAGCGTTTCTCATTGCATGGAACTGTTCTACCCTGTTTACATTGATGATCTATACGCACCATCTATTAATGGACTTTGCGGTACCGCAATGGATGTTAATTATTGGACAAGTATTTTCATATGCTAATGGTCTGCCAGTTATGGTTGTAACGGCCTATGGTGCGTTGATGATTGTATTCCGTTCAGCTGTTAAATGGGACTTTGCATCTAGTATGATGTTTTTGGCGATGTTCGGCTGGGTGGCCGGTGCTGTTCCAGCAATTATTGATGCAACAATTGTTGTAAATCACGTCATGCATAATACAAAATGGGTACCTGGACATTTCCATACTTATATGGGAATGGGTGTAATTGCGATGATCTTTGGCTTCATGTATTATTTCAATAAAACAGAAGGTACCCAAAAACAAACAGGCACTGATCAGTTTGCAATTGCTATCTATTTTCTTTTCTTCTCCGGTTTAGCAGGCTCATTTCTATATGCTGGAAAAATCAGTGTCCCTCGCCGCTGGGCAGAGCATTTACCAGAATGGACCGGTTCAGACCAAATCGGTGCCATTTGTGGTGCTTTTGTAATAATCGCTGCAGTAATCTTTACCACTCGATTTATTTATGGTTTAAGAAATGTGGGGAAAAAGCCGCAAGAAAAAATCTTTAAATCTGTTTCATAATAAAAACAATCCAGCCGAAAATGTTCGGCTGGATTGTTTTTTCATTTATTTTAAAATACTTTTTTAGAATAGCCTTTTTTTAAATACTTTTAACAATTTCGGGCAGTTCGTCCAATCGTTTGGACATGCTTCTACATATTTTGTATTAGTAAAGCATAAGGAGGTGTAGCATAATGAGTGGATATGGTGGAAGCATGAGCTTTGTTTTGATTGTTGTTCTGTTTATCCTGTTAATCATCGTAGGTACTTCCTTCGGTAGTTTCTACTAAGGGTAAAGGAACCATCCAGTCGGCAGTCCTCCACAAATGACAGTGGGATTGTTCTATACTATCCTGTAATCCTCCTAAAATAAAGGCTGAGCGTTCGGTGCTCAGCCTTTATTATGATACTACCTCTTAGATTTTCGATATCCGGCATCCTGTGCATCTTTTTCAGAACAAAACCAAACAATATTGTCCTTAGCAGCATCATAGTAATTTCCGCCAGGAACATGGTAAATATGAGAATTGGCGTTCCCTTTAATTTTACCTTTACAGTTCAAGTTTGTTTCTTTGTCGTCACTAGGGTTATTTTGGAAGCTGCCCCCGCCTATATTTTTTGAAGGCGTTTTGGACGGTTGATTGTTGGTTGACTTATCGGAATGATATCCATCCTCTTGTGCGTAATTTTCAATCGACCAAATACCGACACCTTTTTTCTGAGCTTTTTTCTGAATCGCGTAAAACTCATCTACATATTTAGTATTTGGTGCATAAATATAGGCAACGCGGGCCAGCCCTTTCTCAAGCAGCATTTTATTAAACATTTTGCCATCGACATAAATATAAGCCAGCAGGCGGCCGTATTTATCACGGCCATCGCCGATCCCTGGTTCAATCTCTACCTTTTTGCCAACAGGAAGGATTTTTTTTGTATAATCCGATGCCTCAGGTCCAAACGGCTGAACTCCCAGGCGGGGATGATGTGTTTCCGGCGTATCCACACAAAGCATTCTTACCTTTTCTATTCGATTATTGAACTTTATTTCAACAGTGTCACCGTCGATATTTTTCACAATAACAGCAGGTATCAGTTTCTTATCGCTTTTGGATACAGTTGGTACATTCTTTTCCGGTACCGCTTCTTTAGGCTGGTCTGCCTTTTGCTCAACAGGCGGTGCGGCATGATTTGAGTTTTCTTTATTGGGGTTTTTTGAAGCAGTTTCAGAATCTGCACATCCGGAAAGAAAAACAGATAGAATGAAAACAAAAAACAATAGGGAATACTGTAGTTTATTCCGCATAAAGCACATACCTCTTTTGACTTTAATAATATATTTACTATTGTAACAAAACTTAACTAAAATCTGAACAAAAAAAAGAGAGAAGATAGTTCTTCTCTCTTACTTATTGATTATTTTCAGTAGACTTTGTCCCTTTTTTGGCATTAGGTCCAAGGTAGTCAAAATCATTTGGGTTTATTGGTGTATATCCTTCTGGCTGGTAAAAGCGCAGAAGGTCTTTATAAACAATTTCATCAGACATTTGTAATTCCGTATTAACACTGTCTGCAATGTCACTACAAGCTGCGGAATCTTCCATTAGTTCCTCTGATTCAGAGGAATAGCACTTGTCTTTTACTTGGATTACATCACCTGACACATAGTCTCCATTGCGGAATAAAGCCCAATTACGATGCTGCTTCGATAATAAATCAGAACCGAATTCCAAGTAATCCTTCGTATCAATACCTAGCAGATGAAGTACTGTTGGACGTACGTCTACTTCTCCGCCAACTTGAGATTGGATTCCGCCTTTCACACCAGGAACATGGATAAATAACGGCACACGCTGTAATTTTGCACTAATTGGCGGTGTAATTTCATCGACACCTAGTACTTTAGCCATTGCATCGTTATGGTTTTCGGAAATACCATAGTGGTCACCGTACAAGACAACAACTGTATTATCATATAATCCAGAAGCCTTTAAGTCGTTAAAGAATTGTTCCAAGGCCTGGTCCATATAATGGGCGGATTGGAAATATTGGTTTACAACCGTATCACCATAATCACCTGCAGGGAATTCTGTATCACCAGGATCCATGGCAAATGGGAAATGGTTCGATAAAGTAATAAACTTCGTATAGAACGGCTGCTTTAAGCCTGTAAGCATTGGCATTGACTCTGTAAAGAAAGGTTTATCCTTTAAACCATAGTTCTTTGTATTTTCTTCTGTCATGTTATAGTATTCGGCATCGAAAAATTGGTCATAGCCAAATGCTTTATAAATCACATTTCGATTCCAGAATGTTTTATAGTTTCCGTGGAATACTGCAGATGTATACCCCTGCCCTTTTAATATAGCAGGCATGGCTTGGTAGGTATTTTGTGCTTTGTTAACGAAAACAGCTCCCTGTGCCATCGGATAAAGCGAATTCTCCATTAAAAACTCAGCATCAGAAGTTTTCCCCTGTCCTGTTTGATGGTAGAAATTCTTAAAATAGAATGTGTTTTTATCATGTGTTAAAGAGTTTAAGAATGGTGTAACTTCCTTACCATCCGGCATTTTATAATCAATCATGAAGCTTTGTAATGACTCCATTGACACATAAATCACGTTCATGCCTTTGGCCTTACCAAAATATTTTGGATTTGGAGCCGCATAATTTGCCTTACGGTAGTTCTCAACATCTGTAATATCACTAGAATCAGCAAGTGCCCGCTGACTGGAGGATTTAACATTTTGAATCACATCATAAATCGTAAAGTTATAAGCACCTAGATATTTCACCAAGTAATTTCGGTCAAAGGAACGAGTTAATAATTGTGGACGGTCCTTTTCAGCTAATCCCAAGTTAAATAAGAAAGTGGTAATGGAAAATAACAAAACGATTTTAAAAGATTTTCTGTTCGTTACCGTCACATTTTTGAATACTGTTAATGCTAATGCGATCAAAATAAAGAAATCAGTGAAATAAAGAATGTCCCAAGGCGACATTAACGATAAAGCACTATCACCTAACTGACCAGCGTTCGTCTTTGTCTGCATTAAAACTGGAACAGTGATGAAATCATTAAAGAAACGATAGTAAGCTATATTGGCATACAGCAAGAACGATAAGATGAAGTTAGTGATAATCATGACCATCTTTGTTCGTTTCTTAAATAATAAGGCCAGCCCGAAAAAGAATAGCGCTGAGCTTAACGGATTAATAAACAATAAAAATTTCTGCAGGTTATTGTCAATACCAAGATTAAATTCAATTCGATAGGCCGCATACGTTTTAATCCAGAATAGGACAACGGCAATTGCAAAAAATGTAATATGACTATTATTTAATTTTTTGGATAGTCGTAATTTATTCATATATAATTTCTCCCCTCACTTACCAAACTAAAGCCTCGGTAAACGAACTTCATTACTATACCATATTTTTATTGAAATGAAAAACATAATTCGTACCATTAATTGTTTAATTTATCGCTATTTTTTTCCATATTTTTTCGCCAATTTCGACAACAGCCATTTACTTATACAGCTCAATCCTATTTATTTTATCCAATTGTCCATTTCATTTGTATGATTACTAACGGTTGGACATGACTATTTTTAGGTCTCAATTATATAAGACGAAATACCAGCTGAATGGTTTCATCTTTTTTGCATTTTGATTTACACTCTAGACGCTTCGCCTTCGCTCCAATCAATATTAAGGTAAATTCAAAAAAGCATAAAATCATTCATACTCAGCGTCTAAAAAAGGATTTCTAATTATCATATACTGGAATTATTTAGGATGCAATATGATTTTAGCCTTATCTTTTTCCGTGATGGGTCGAATAAAAATAGTTTCTAAGGCAACGATATACAAAAACCGAGTTAAAAAAGGGGGGAAAGTATGCCGAGAATTAGGTCGGATTTTACAAATAGTCCGTATTTTGTAGATGAACCCGGGAATTGGCATTTAAAACCGGGGGCACCAAAGGAATTACAAATCGAGCTTGAACAATATTTAGACAGTCTGACAATTGAAGATGACGCAGGCACCATTAATGGAAACCAAATTCAATACCCATATAATCGTTAATATAATAGAAGCAAACGATTTCACAATGAAGATTATGGTATAGAGCATAACTCAAATACAAAGAATATACTGATTAAATTATCAAGGAGTGATTGGATTGAACCAGAATCGAATTAAACAAATTTTGTCGTCTTCAGCCGATATTGAGGTCAAATATAATGGCGCGTCTGTATGGATTGATCAATTAAATGAGGATGGCAGAACAGCTACGGTTCATTTAAGAGGGCCGCTTGAGGAACGTACGATTGTAGAGCTTCACGAACTTGTTGAGGAGTAAAAAGAGAAGGCAGGAGTATCTCCTGCCTATACCATGTCTTCGTTTTCCCGTTCAATTTCACTTGGCTGCGGCTGGACATTCTGGACAATCGACCCAAGGACTTCTCTGTTAAATTTCCCCGTATCTTGTCCCGCTCCAGGTAAGGTATGCGACATCGGTAATTGTTCTAATTCTTTCCCTCTAGGCATGTTTACACCCTCCTTTCCCTATAAGTTATCCTATCTGTCTTCATTTTATTTAATCTAACTTTCCAAATCGTTCAAGATCACTATTTTTCCCGATTACTACCAGCACATCCCCTTCATCAAGCAATTTATCAGGTGATGGTGATATGTATATTTCATGGCCATGGCGGATCGCGATGACACTAATATTAAACTTGGCTCGAAAATCTATCTCCCTTAAAGATCTATCAATCATACGCTGCGGTATTTTAACTTCTTCTACGCTATAATCCTTGGAAATTTCTATAAAGTTTAACACATTTGGTGATAACAGCTGGTGCGCAACTCTTATCCCCATATCACGTTCTGGAAAGACAACCCAATCAGCGCCTACTTTTTCCAGCACTTGCCCATGCAGCTTATTTAACGCCTTGGCAATGACCTTCGGGACACCCATTTCTTTTAACACCAAAACACTTAAAATACTTGCTTGAATGTCGTTTCCAATTGCCACAATAACAGTGTCGAAATTTCGGATGCCAATTGCTTTCATCGCCTCAGCATCTGTCGAATCAGCAATCACAGCATGGGTAACATATGACTGAGCCTCATCCACTCTTTCTTCATTCACATCTATCCCCAAGACATCCTGACCTGATTCAAATAACTTATTAGCTATGTTGAGCCCAAACCTTCCTAATCCAATTACTGCGTATTGATCAGCCATAGTCGTACCTCCTTGGTGTAAATACTAGCCTATCATGATTTTGCCCTTTGGATAGCGGAATGCATCAGGTTTTCTGCGCATTGTCACAGCAAAGGCAACCGTTAAAGGTCCAACCCTTCCGGCAAACATAGTAAAAATAATAAGCGCCTTTCCAATTGGAGACAAGTCCGGGGTTAACCCCATTGAAAGGCCGACTGTTGCAAAAGCAGATGTTGCTTCGAATAAGATCATCAGAAAATCTTTTCCGTGCTCCGTAATGGTTAGAACAAGCGTTACTAGCGTTACTAACGAAAGCCCGCTGAAGGTTACGGTTAATGCCTTATAAATGGTTTCGTATTCAATTCGCTGACGATAAAAAATAACATCTTCTTTCCCGCGAATTTGGGACCATACTGCACCAATCAACGTCGTAAACGTGGTGGTCTTAATCCCCCCGCCGGTTGAGCCTGGGGATGCACCAATAAACATGAGGAATATGATTAAAAATAAAGAAGTTTGCGTCAGGTCGCCAATACTCAAAGTATTGGCACCCGCTGTTCTTGCCGTTACCGACTGAAATAATGAGCCAAGAATTTTCCCCGTGAACGACAGCGGTTTTAGGGTTTTTTCATTCGTTAATTCTAAACAAAAAATCCCGATGGTTCCAATAACGACTAGAAACAAACTTGTCATCAGCACAATTTTTGTATGTAATGATAATTTCTTTGAACGGCGATATTCGTAAAGTTCATTCATAACAATAAAACCAATTCCACCTAAAGTAATTAACATACAGACCGTTAAAGTGACGATTGGGTCAGCCACATAACCTGTCAGGCTGTGGAATTCACCCATTAGATCAAATCCGGCATTATTAAAATTGGAGATGGAATGAAAAATTCCATAATATATGGCTTTGCCAATTGGCATATCAAAGGCAAAGCGTATGGACAATAGGACAGCGCCAGTACCTTCAATCACAGCCGTAAAGATTAAGATTCGCTTGGCTAGTCTGACGATTCCTTCCATAGAAATATTATTTAATGATTCCTGGAGCAAAATTCGTTCTTTTAACGATATTCTTTTTCCTAATAAGAACGCAAAAAGTGTAGCCACCGTCATAAACCCGAGCCCGCCAATTTGAATCAAAGATAAAATGACGATTTGCCCAAAAAGGGTAAACGTTGTCCCTGTATCAACCACAACGAGGCCAGTTACACAAGTTGCCGAGGTAGCGGTAAATAAAGCATTTAAAAATGACAATCCTTCCCCATCTGTTGTCGCCACAGGAAGTGTCAAAATGAACGCCCCGATCAGAATAATAAGCGCAAAGCCGATAACTAGTATTTTCGGTGGATCAAGATAGAATTTTTTCTTTTTCATAAATTCCTTCCTTACTTTGCTCCGTCATTTAGACTTATATTTTACCTTATCCAAAGAATAGATTAATTATTTAATTTACAGGCGTAAATAAGAGCCGTTATGATAAAAAAAGAAATTCATATCCTTAAATGTGCTGTACCTCACAGTTTATTATTGGAACTTGGTCTATAATACACAGAGAATTTTTTCCAACTGAGGAACCTGTTTCGTAATATTAGAAAAATGGTAAGGTAATATTAATAAGGGAATGGAATGAAGGGGGATTAAAATGAAACAAGGATCAAGACAGCTTTATGTCCAGACGTCTAGCCTTGTCGTCGGTTTTATGGTCTGGGTATTAATATCTTCGCTTATGACGTTTATTAAAGAGGATATTGATCTTTCAGCGACACAAATATCGTGGGCAACAGCAGTGCCTGTTATTCTCGGCTCTTTGCTAAGGATTCCAATTGGCTTTTGGGCCAACCGTTACGGTGCTAGAATTTTATTTACGATTAGTTTTATCATCATGCTGATTCCGATTGCGATCATCAGCTATGCCAATTCATTTTTTATGTTAATTTTGGGCGGATTTATGCTGGGGATTGGCGGTGCTGTCTTTTCAATTGGTGTTACCTCTTTGCCAAAGTATTATCCGAAAGAAAAGCATGGCTTTATTAATGGGATTTACGGAGCGGGGAACATCGGTACTGCAATTACTTCATTTTCGGCTCCAGTATTAGCAAACACGTACGGCTGGAGAACTACAATTCTAATTTTCTTAATTATTGTGTTAATTTTCGCCGTCATTAATTTTCTTTTTGGTGACCGTAATGAGCATAAAGTAAATAATTCGTTTATCGTTAGTTTTAAACAGGTTTATCGAAACCCTAAGCTATGGTTTTTAAGCTTATGTTACTTTATCACATTTGGCTCTTTTGTTGCTTTTACGATATATTTACCATCGTTTTTAGTTAATCACTTTGATTTAAGCAAAGTTGATGCCGGTCTCCGTACTGCCGGATTCATTGCTTTAGCGACCATCTTCAGACCTGTTGGCGGATGGCTTGGAGATAAGATCAATCCATTTTTAATCTTAATGGCTGTGTTTTTCAGCCTGACCTTTGCTGGATTTCTTTTATCTTTTACACCGTCACTGCCGATTTACTCTTTTGGCTGCTTATTAGTAGCTTTCTTTGCTGGAATCGGAAATGGCGCGATTTTCAAGCTGGTACCATTATATTTTTCAAAACAGGCTGGAATTGTCAACGGTATTGTGGCCGCTATGGGCGGGCTTGGCGGTTTTTTCCCGCCGATTATTTTAACAATTCTCTTTAGTTGGACCGGGCACTATGCCATTGGATTTATGTCACTGTCTGAATTTTCATTAGCTACATTAGTATTGGTTGTTTGGCTTTACTACCAAGACAAACTTGATGTTTCATCTAAAATTGTCAATCATGCGGGAGAAGGAATTATGCTCACCGATTCTAGCGGGATTATTCAAAAAGTAAATCCTGCCTTTACGAGAATTACCGGATTCTCACAGGAAGAAGTCATTGGCAAAACTCCAAGTGTGCTTCAATCCGGGGAACATGACAAGCAATTTTATGAACAAATGTGGAGTCAATTAATGAGCGAGGATTACTGGGAAGGCGCTATTTGGAACAAACGGAAAAATAAAGAGATCTATAAAGAATGGTTAACAATTACAGCGATAAAAGATGATTCCGGAGAAACAAAACATTATGTTGGGTTATTTAAAGAAGATCATGAAAAACAAAAAAGACTATAAATCAATCAAAAGAGGCCTTCATTTTGAAGGTCTTTTTTCTATTGTCCAGCTCCAAGCTCCTTCCCCTTTTCTAAACTTATGACAACTTTTCGTCAAAACCTCTTTGTTCACAGTTCCTTCACTATTTTTGTGACGTACGTCACAAATTTCATGCTGCCATCTGGTTTATATTAACATCGTAAACACCAATTACTTAATAATTGATAAAAAAATTAAACATAAACATTGGGGGAGAAAAAAATGGCCCGAATAACGTATTGGAATCCGGAAGACGAAAAATTCTGGAACGCTGAAGGGAAAAAACATGCTAAGAGAAACCTATGGATTTCTGTTCCATCATTAATGCTTGCCTTTATTGTTTGGCAAATATGGTCTGTTGTAGCGATCAGATTAAATGACATTGGATTTCACTTTACTGATGAGCAGCTGTTTACTTTAGCCGCTGTTCCCGGACTTGTTGGCGCAACACTTAGATTTGTTTATACTTTTGCAGTTGGAACAATGGGAGGAAAAACCTGGACAGTTATTTCTACAGCAATCCTTGCCATTCCGGCAGTAGGTATTGGTTTTGCTGTCCAGAATCCAGAAACCCCATTCACAGTCATGCTTATTTTAGCAGCACTTTGTGGTTTAGGCGGTGGAAATTTCTCATCATCAAGTGCCAACATCAGCTTCTTCTTCCCGAAAAAAGAAAAAGGAACAGCACTTGGAATTAATGGCGGTTTAGGAAATATGGGGGTATCAGTTGTCCAATTCGTCACTCCATTAGTTATTACTTCAGGGACTTTTGCTTTGGTTGGCGGAAAACAAGTTATGTCAAACGGCCAAGAAATTTGGCTTCAAAATGCAGCATTTGTTTGGGTTATTCCAATTGTCATTGTGACATTGCTGGCCTTATTCAAAATGGATAATGTACCAGGTGCTAAACAATCTGTTGCTGATCAATTTGTCATTGTGAAACGGAAACACACTTGGATTATGACGATTCTTTATATTGGAACATTTGGTTCATTTATTGGGTACTCTGCGGCATTTCCGCTGCTTTTGAAATCACAATTCCCTGAGTATATTTCACTGGCTTTTCTTGGAGCGTTAGTTGCTGCGGCTGCAAGGCCTGTCGGCGGCTGGATTTCCGATAAGTTTGGCGGTGCGAAGGTAACAGCTTATGTGTTTGTAGTTATGACAATCGGTGCTTTAGGGGTTATTTATTTCTTGAATGCACAGCAATTTGCCGGTTTCTTAATTTCTTTTCTAGTGTTGTTCTTGGCATCAGGAATTGGATCTGGATCAACATTCCAAATGATTCCAAATATATTTATTCCAAAAGAAGCGGCTCCTGTTATCGGCTTTACCGCAGCGTTTGCTGCGTACGGATCATTCCTGATTCCAAAGCTTTTTGGCTGGTCTATCAACACTACAGGTTCATATGTAACAGCGTTCTACTTCTTTATCGGATTTTATGTGATCTCTTTTGTGCTAAACTGGTTCTTCTATCAAAGAAAGGCTGCTGCAAAGGCAGTTGTGAAACAGGCCGGATAAATATCCAGCCTGTTTTTATTCTGTTGATTTGCACTCCAATCATCAGGGCAACCTCAAACAGTATCCTTTTACACAGCCCTACATAAAGAGGACGCAGTCAATTACTGCGTCCTCTTTATTTTTAGTTTACTATTTTTTCAATCGTTACGGCGCATGCTTTGTATTCGGCGGTCCCGGAGATTGGGTCGTATTCATTTAAGGTTAATACATTGGTTGGGGTTTCGTGCCAGTGAAAGCTCATAAAGACAAGTCCTGGTACCACTTGTTCGGTTACTTTCGCCTTTACCTGCAGTTCCCCTCTTCTAGAACGAACTTGAACAACTTCTCCATCCGTTATTCCGAGCAGCTGGGCATCCTCTGGATGGATATCTACGGTTTCTTCCGTTTGCTTAAGCTTCACACCGGACGCATAATGTCGCGTCTGTGTATGGGTATTATACGTTTCATAACGTCTTCCAGTTGTCAGCGTGAACGGATATTCCTCATCAGGAAGCTCCATCGGTGGTGTATAGTCGACAGGTACAAACGGTGCCTTCTTTGTTTCAGCTTCCTGATGAAAACGTTCATGCATGACGAACGTTCCTGGATGATTTTCGTCTGGGCAAGGATAATGAATACTGTATTCCTGATCAAGACGTTCATATGAAATACCGCCATACATCTCCCAAGCAAGCCTTCTTACTTCGTTCCAGATTTCTTCACTATCTTTATACCGCATCGGATACCCCATTATGTCCGCAAGCTCACAAAGGATTTCCCAATCCTCCTTCGTATTTGGATGGGGTTCCACTGCCTTTCGGACCCGCTGGATACGCCGGTCTGTATTGGTGTAAGTTCCATCCACCTCTCCCCATGAGCGAGCCGGGAGAACCACATCCGCCATCTTTGCAGTTTCAGTCATGAAAATATCTTGCACGACTAATAAGTCCAGTTTTTCAAATAATGTCTTTGTATGATTCATATCGACATCAGCAAGAAGCGGATTTTCACCAATAATATACAGCGCTTTCAAATCACCCATTTCAATCCTGTCAAATGTTCTTGTCTGTGTATCACCTGCAATCGGATTAAGTGTAACCTTCCATTCTTTTTCATAGCGGGCCCGAAACTCATCATTGGCTAAACTCATTGCCCCTGTTAATTGATTCGGCAAACAGCCCATATCCCCGGCGCCTTGAACATTATTCTGGCCTCGGAGCGGCATGATGCCTGTTCCTGGTTTGCCAATATTGCCTGTTAACAAAGCTAAATTAGCAATGTCGAACACATTGTTAACCCCACAATGATGTTCAGTAATACCCAATGTATAAGCGACCATTGAACCGTTCGATCCGGCATACTCTCTTGCAGTTGCCACAATATCCTCGGCGGGTACACCGGTGATTTCTGCGGCATATTCCGGTGTAAATGGTTCCACCTGTTTTTTCAGTTTTTCAACATCGACTGTCATTTCATTAATGAATCTCTCATTGTATAATCCTTCAGTCAAAATGACTCGAATAAAGGCATTGATAAGGGCAATATCAGTTCCGACTTTGATTTGCAGGTGGCGGTGGGAAACCTTCACCATATCAATTTTTCGCGGATCGATAACAATAATCTTAAGGCCCGCCTTGACCGCTTTTTTCATCCGATTGGCGATGATTGGATGGGCCTCAGTTGTATTGGAGCCCATTAACAGCAGGACATCTGCGCGTTCAAAATCTTCAAGTGTGTTGGTAGGGAAACCGCTTCCAAAAACTGTTGCCAGACCGGCAACGCTAGGAGCGTGTCACGTTCGGTTACAGCCGTCAATATTATTGCTGCCGATAACCGTTCTCATAAATTTTTGCGTCACAAAATTGGATTCATTTGTACTTCTCGCACAGGCGAACAAGCTGATTGCATTCGGACCCCAGACGGTTTTAATTTCTGACAGTTTGCTGGCAATAAATTGATAGGCCTCTTCCCACGTTACTTCGACCAGCTTGCCCGCTTTTTTTATAAGCGGGGACGAAAGTCTATTTTTGGCATGAACGTATTCATAGGCAAATGCGCCTTTTACACATGTTTGTCCTTTGTTCACTGGTGCTTCTTTGTCGCCGCGGATTTTAACGATTTTGTTGTCTTTGACTTCAAGGACTAAACCACACCCTGTTCCGCAATAACCGCAGATTGTTTTTACATAGTTCGGTTCTCCCACAATATTACCTCCCTTATTTCAACATTACTATCTATATTATAATTTTAATCTATTTTTGATGAATGTCTTTACCTTTTTTGTATAAAATTTTGTCTATTTTTTAAAAATTAAAAAACGGGAGAATCGTTCTCCCGTTTTTAGGCTGTTTTTGCCGGTAATAGAATGTTAAATGTCGTACCTTTATTTAATTCACTTTCTACAAATACTTTGCCATTATGGCTTTCGATTATTTTAAAGCTCATCATCAGCCCTAAGCCATTACCACGCTTTTTCGTAGTGAAAAACGGCTCTCCCAACTTATTTAATTTATCCTTCGGAATACCGACACCGGAATCCTGAATAGATATTTGCACATTCTTTTCAAGGACAGTTGTTTTAACAAATAGATCTCCGCCATTCGGCATAGCTTCAATTCCATTTTTAATAAAGTTTAAAAACACCTGTTTCAAACGATTTTCATCGCATTCAATTTGGATTATTTCTTGGCTGCAGTCAAAATGCAGGCGGACATTCTTTTTCCTCGCCTCAAATTCAAGCAGGGACACAACATTTTTAATAACTGGGACAACATTCTTTTCTTCCAGTTCAACCGCCTTTGGTTTGGCTAAAACCATAAAATCCTCAACAATAGTGTTTACCCGTTCTATTTCATCAAGAATAATATTTAAGAATTCCTGTCGTTCCGGGTCCTTTTCATCGAGCTGCAAAAATTCTGCATACCCTCTCATCGATGTCAATGGATTGCGAATTTCATGAGCAACTCCTGCCGCCAGCTGCCCTACCGCCGCTAATTTATCTTGGCGGTGTAATACTTCTTCTGTTCTCTTCCGTTCGGTAATATCCGTCCGAATGGAGAGATATTGATACGGTTTGCCATTACTATTTAGAAACGGCACAATGGTTGTATCAACCCAATAATTAGAGCCATCTTTAGCGCGGTTACATATTTCACCATACCACACGTCACCCTGCCCAATCGTCCGCCACAGTTCCTTGAAGAATTCTTTTGAATGATATCCGGAATTCAAGATCCGATGGTCCTCACCCAGCAATTCTTCTTCGTGGTACCCAGAGATATCACAGAACTTTTCATTTACTGAAGTAATTTTACCCTTTTCATCTGTAATGGCTACAATGGATGACTGATTTAAAGCGAATGTAATATCCTTTACTTCCTTTATGGACTCAATTAAACCTTCCTCCGCTTTTTTTCGCTGGGTAATATCTGAACGAATAGCAATATATTGAACAGGTTTTCCTTTTTTATTTAAAAATGGAACTATGGTCGTATCAACCCAATAAAATGATCCATCCTTAGCTTTGTTGCGAATTTCCCCGCGCCAGATTTTCCCCGAAGAAATCATGCTCCAAAGGTTTTCAAAAAATTCTTTCGAATGGTAGCCGGAATTTAACATGCGATGTGTTTTTCCGATGATTTCTTCCTTCTTATATTTCGAGATCTCTTCAAATTTATCATTTATATCTAGTATGACACCATTTCTGTCTGTAATCGCTACAATAGCCGAAGCATCAAGTGCGGCTTTAATATCTTTTAAGCTTGTATCGGAGGTTGCTAGCTGTTTGCTGATTAATGTACTTGAGGCAATTAAGCCGCCCATGATAAGGACTGATACAATCAATACCAAATAAAGAAAAAAAGGACTTTCTGTAATTGTGCCGGTAACCTCATGATTTGCCGTTACAATGACCATCGCTTTTTTCAACAAGATATGCCCTTCCGCTATGGTACCCGAGATAATCAATGCGCTGGCCGGTTTCAACCATGGCAGGTTTTCTTTAGTAATAGCCGAGGAAAAAAGAATCCATAATGCAAATAAAAATGATGCAAAAATAAGTACACTAGAAAAAATAAATAATACTACGTTGTATTGAATTGAAACGTTCATCGCATAAATTCCAATAATATGAATTGCAATCACTGCCAAAGCTAAAAAAAAGCTGCCAATCATTAAATGATAAAACCGCACAATTCTTCCGTAAAAAGGCATAAACGCCATCCCGGAAAAGGATATTCCAATTAAAATTGATAAAATGGTAAGGGATATATGATAATTAGCAAACAGAATTGCATCTGTTGCAATAACCCCAATAAAATTAGTTACCCAGATCCCTATCCCCATTGAAAATGCTGCACCCAAAAACAACAACCGCTTATTTTGACCCGACGATTTAATTAAGATAAACATATCCAATGCTGTATATGAAGCCATGATTGTTAAACCAATGGCAATAATAAAGAAAAATGGATGAAACGATTCAAATAATGTATCCATTAACCAGCATCCCCCCTAAAACAAGATCTTTTCTATTACGATTGTAATGTAAAGTATTTCGTTATGGAAGGGCCATTTAATGATGGAAAGTATTTTTTTAAACGGTTTATCGGATAAAGGACCTATTTTTAAAAAAACAGAAAATTTTTCAAAAAAAGTCTACACATTTTTAATTTTTTCGTTTATACTGTACTATAACAAGGACGAAATAAATATTCTGTATTAATAAAGGAGGAGTTAAAGATGTTAATGAGTCCACTTGAATTTTTCCGTAGTTTGCCAAAGAAGGAATGTCCTGAATGCGGAGACCATATGGAGGAGCAAGCTGAGTCCTACATGATGGAATGTGATCGCTGTCTATCTAAAAGAGAAGAATAAGTAAATTTTTTTGGCACATCTGTATTATAACAAAACAACCATTAATATACTGTATTAATAAAGAGGGGGAATTAATATGTTAATGAGTCCAGTTGAATTTTTCCGTACTTTACCTAAGAAGGAATGTCCTGAATGCGGGGAACATATGGAGGAGCAGGCTGAATGCTACATGATGGAATGTGACCGCTGTTTATCAAAAAAAGGTGAATAAACTTAATCTCCAGTAAAACTGGAGATTATTTTCTTTTTCGATAGAAACAGGCAGGCATAAACAAATCCCCACAGGTAAAACCTTAAGTTAAGGAGCTGATAGTGAATGGCAAGAAAACAAGATTTCTTAACAACTGCCCCTAAACAACAACAAATCACGCTTAATAACGGTAATTCGTATCCTAATTTAAAAAATATTCCCGGTGACTCAGTGGATGAGCATAAACAACTTGAAGAGGCAAATACCATTATTACAGGTGATGAAATCCGCCAGCAAAACGAAAATCTTTGATATTAAGGAGGCCTGCGGAAAGTGATTCATCTGAAGCAAAATCCCACAAAAAAAAATAAAAAGACTGTTCAGCCAATTTATCTGACAGTCTTTTAACACAACTATTAAATTTTAGGCAGAACACGAATCTCTTGAGTCATTTCATTGCCGCACATTGGACAAAGCAAATCATCTGCCACAAAATCTTTTCTCATCCAGCCAATACATGAATCGCCAATACAGGAGTATACTTCTGTGTCTTCTAGAATTGTTTCCATTTCTTCGTCTTTTGCCCGTCTACCGTAAAAAATTGGAACCGCCTCCTTTTTATTAGTATGTCCAAAAAGTCGCTCAATTATTTTCATTAAGGAGGGGTATAAGATTATGTCTTCTAATAAGCGCTTTAGCAGCGTTGGTACAGATATTGAAGAAGTAAAAAGATTAAACAGCCAGTCTGGGCTTAGCTACAATGAAGTAAAACAGCTGCTTGCCAAACAATATGAGAACAAAGAAAAAAAATAAGGAGGATGTGATTCCTCCCAGGCTGTCGAAAAACTTTCGATAGCCTTTTATTTTATATGAGTTCTTTAATAATTCATCGCATTAATTTTCTATAACATAAAAATATATAGGCTTTTCAATAGGTATGTTGATCTCCGCTCCAGGCGGCTTCGCTTTCCGCGGGCGTGCCGGAGCCTCCTCGGCGCTGATGCGCCTGCGGGGTCTCCCCTGCCCCGTACTCCCGCAGGACACTGAATCACATCCTCGAATCCGCCCACGCACGAAGAAAATGCGTTAGCATTTTCGAGGAGTCTTCGCCGTCTTCCGCTCCAATCAACAGTGTGTTTAATAAAGACCTTTCGTTCAACTCATAGATAATAAAAATAAGTGGTGCAATCAATGCTTAAACCAAAAGAGTTTAGCCCGATAAATATGAATTTGTGTCTACTGATGAATTAGTTCCAGACAACCCCCTTTTTTTGAAAGGGAAATAAAAACAGACTTTCTGATCGAAAAATTTTTGGAGTAATTGCCCATTGAAGATATCATCCAACTCTTATCTAAATCAGGCAAACTGCTTTATAAATAAAGGAAAAAATTGAGCAAAGCTTTGCAGACTGAAGAAGAGCTGCATGGGCTTCGCTACTGCGGTTATTGGGATTGAAGAAAGCACTCGAACGGCTCTCCTTACTGCAGCCTGCCTAAATCTAAAAAAGATTGCAACACATTTAGCTAGGTTGAAAAAGGTGTGTTGTAAATCTTCAGGTTAATTTGCCCTCTATTGATTGGAGCGGAGGGCACTCGACTCCTGCGGGATAGAGAGGTCTTTGGAGACCCCACAGTCGCCTAGCGCCGAGGAGGCTCCAGGACCTCCCCGCGGAAAGCGAGTGCCCGGAGCGGAAATCAACAGGCCCGTTAGCATAGAGAATCTTATAAAAAAATTAGTATTCTAGTTTTCACAAAATGAAAAATTGCCGAGAAAAATAAGCTTTCTCGACAATCTGAGGAGGATGTGATTCCTCCTTTTTTATGACTTATCTGCTATTTTTATTATAACCGTCCCTTGCCCGGTATTGCTGCGGAGCGCGTGTTGGATATCTTAGCGGGAAGCTAAACATATGAACAAGTCTCGTAAATGGGATTGCCGCAAATAGCAGAAAGGCAAGGATGACATGAATTTTAAATAATACTGGAACACCAAGCATGAGATTAGAAAGCGGGTTAAAAGTAAATAAACTTCTAAACCATGGTCCAATGGTTGTGCGATATTCGTATGAAACAACTGTTGTATTATAGATTAGTGTCATATAAGTACCCAGCCCTGCAACAAGCAGTAACAGCACAATGGTAAAATAATCTCCAAATGTGGTATGGGTACGGACTCTTGGCAGCGAAAGCTTACGGATGAGCATCACAATTAATCCAAATACAACCATCAAACCGGCAACTCCGCCGCCTGCAATAGCAAAGAAATGATACGTATGCTCATCGATTCCGATTGATTCATACACCTCTATTGGAATCAACACACCCATAACATGACCGATAAAGGCAAAAATAATCCCATAATGGAAAACAACGGATGCTATCCGCAGCCACTTCCTGCCGAATATTTCGGTTGATGGAGCAGTCCAAGTCTTCCCTCGAAATACAAAACGAAAAAAGGTAGCGACAATTAAAATAGTTCCGCAAATATAAGGGAAAATAATCCACCAAAAAAGTTCTTCCAAAGCAGTCGTCAACCTCCTTTAATACATTGGTGTCAGGCACCCTTATTGATACATCAGTGGATATGGCAGCTCGTCTTGATCAGCCTGTTCGCGCTCGTGTTCAAAAAGGGCAATTTCTTCTGCTGCTGGTGCTTTAAAGACATACTTCGTTAAGAGTGCGATCGCATGATAGTACGGATGGCTTTCAGGAAGGGCGGTTTGAATCCGATGGATAGCATAGGCCAATCGGCTTTTAAGGCGGATTATATTTTCCGATTCTGGCGCAAAGGCTGACAGCTCCAGCAACATTGGAATATAATCAGCCAATTCCTTCCCTTCGTATTCAAAGCCGCTTTCAACAATCAGTTTTTGCAGTTTTATCAGCGCCATTCCCCGCTTTTTGCTGTCACCCAGTTCATGGGCAGTTAAATAAAGGTTGGTCATTTCTTTATAGTCAAAGGTTTCTACATATATTTCCTGCAAATCTTCCAAGCGCATTTGATAAAGTGGGTTCAGCCCTTTTACAATGGTTTCCCGATCATCAGCAGATAATATATTTTCGTGAATAAACTCTTCGATGACTGACCGTTCTTCAAAAAAGCGTCGGTCCGGGTAATCTAAAAACCGGGATAGGATGATTAAAATGACTTTTGCTTCATTATTCATTGTGCGTCACTTCTCCCAAATGGATATGTTGCCATTCCTTCCGGCGGTGCCAAGTCTTCGATGCTGCAAGCTCCTTGCTTATAATGCAAATCATCCTTCATTTCGCGGCGGCCCGTCGGAATCACGAATCGTTCATTGTATTTCGCCACGGCCAACAATCTCGCCATATCTTCCAGCTCTTCGGCGGATGTTTCCGCTTCTTGGATTAATTTATTCAATTTCGTTTGGTCCAAACCTCCTACAGTCTTTGAACGCATATGCACGCGCATCGCGGCCATTTTCAACAGAACCCTTCGAATAACTTTCGTATCATCCGCTGCTAATATCGAAGCCAAATACTCCATAGGTATTCTCATTTGATCAACGGCAGGAATATAGCCTTCAGCACTTAGTTCATGTTCATTCGTAATATGATTCATAATTGGACTAAGCGGCGGTACATACCATACCATTGGCAGCGTCCGATATTCTGGATGCAGTGGAAGAGCGATTTTCCACTTTATCGCCATTTTATAGATTGGTGATTCTTGTGCGCTTTGAATCCAGCTGTAATTAATCCCTTGCTCCTGCGCCTTTTCAATAACTTCTGGGTCAAATGGATCTAAAAACACGGATAACTGCGCCTCATACAAGTCCTTTGGATCTTCTACAGTAGCTGCCGCTTTTACACGGTCCGCATCATATAAAACAACCCCAATATACCGGATCCGTCCCACGCAGGTTTCGGAACAAATCGTCGGCAGTCCCGCTTCAGTTCTTGGATAGCAAAAATTACATTTCTCCGCTTTATGGGTATTCCAATTATAGTACACCTTGTGATATGGACAGCCGTTCATACAGAAACGCCAGCCACGGCAGGCATCCTGATCCACCAGAACAATCCCGTCTTCATCCCTTTTATATAAAGCCCCTGATGGACAGGAAGCAACGCAGGAGGGGTTTAAACAATGTTCGCAAATCCGCGGCAAATACATCATAAATGTCTTTTCATACTCCATCGCAATATGTTCCTGGAGCTTGCGGACGTTCGGATCCATTGGCACAGTTTCGCTGCCCCCTGCAAGATCATCATCCCAGTTCGGACCCCATTCCGGCTTATCCATATATTTTCCGGTAATCATCGATTTTGGCCGTGCAACTGGTAAGCTATCACCCTTATCCCGCTTATGAAGATGTTCAAAATCATATGTCCAAGGCTCATAAAAATCATCAAGATCCGCCATGTTTGGATTGTAAAAAATATTAGCCAGCTTCGCTATTGGTCCGCCTGTCCTTAAATGCAGCTGACCGTTACGCAGCACCCAGCCGCCCTTGTAGCGGTCGGTATTTTCCCATTCCTTTGGATATCCCGGACCGGGTCGGGTTTCAACGTTATTAAACCAGACATATTCCATTCCCGGCCGGTTCGTCCATACGTTTTTACAAGTAACAGAGCAGGTATGACAGCCGATACACTTATCTAGATGCATGACCATGGCAACTTGTGCTTTAATTCTCAAGCCAATCAACCTCCTTCATCGGCCGTATAATCGCTAATGTGTCCCGTTGGCTGCCGGTTGGTCCGTAATAGTTAAACCCATAGCTTAATTGTGAATAGCCGCCGATCATATGGGTTGCTTTCGGATAGATTCTCGTAACGCTGTTATGCGTACCGCCCCGGACTTTATTAATCGTGTTTCCAGGAACACCCATTGTCCGGTCTTGAGCGTGGTGCATGTAAACCGCTCCAGGAGGCATCCGGTATGTCAGCACGGCCCTAGCCGTAACTACACCATTTCGGTTATAAACCTCAATCCAATCATTATCCTTAATTCCGATGGAGGCTGCATCCTTTTCATTCATCCAGACAACCTGCCAGCCGCGGAACAGCTGAACCATATTGGTTGTATCAGTGAACATCGTATGAATGCCCCACTTTTGGTGTGGTGTCATATATCTTAACGTAATGGATTTCCCGCTATTTTCAATTTCTGATTCACCTTTAATAAAAGGCCCTTTGTTAATCGGCGGAATATATAACGGAAGCCCTTCACCATAATCAAGCATTACCTCATGGTCCAAATAAAAGCTTTGCCTTCCTGTGAGTGTATGCCAAGGAATATGAAATTCCTTATTGACTGTAAATGGCGAATAGCGGCGATTGTCGTTTTCAAGTCCGCTCCAAACAGGTGTGGAAATGGCTTGACGAGGCTGTACAGTTAAGGCGTCTAACGTATAATCCTCTTCTTCACGTCCTTCGGATATATGTCCTAATTTCTTGCCGGTCTTCTCCTCCATTGACTTCCAGCCTTCTACGGCCCGTTTTCCGTTTGTCGCACCGGACATAAGCAGGATGGCATTAATCGCCTTTTTATCGGAATATAAATCCGGCATTCCTTTTCCAATTCCTTCACGCTTTGACGGCCCTAAGCGATCGAGTAATTCCTTGTATACTTTTTCTCCCGGAATCCTAACACCTTTTGTTCCATAGCCATTCTTAATATTGGGGCCGACCGTAATCCACATATCATATACATGCGGATAATCGCGGTGAACGAAATTAAAATTCGGCATCGTTTTACCAGGTATCCCTTCAATCTCGCCTTTACGCCAATCCATTACTTTGCCGAATGGCTGGGCTATTTCATTAATCGTGTCATGTGCAAGCGGCGACATGACCAAATCTTCCTGCGGCGGCAGATGCTCTTTCGCAAGTTCTGAAAACGTTTTGGCTATTTCCCTAAAGGCATCCCAGTCACTTCTTGTTTCCCAAGGAGGGCTGATAGCCGCATTAAATGGATGGACAAACGGATGAAGATCAGTACTAGAGATATCAAATTTCTCATACCAAGTTGCTGCCGGTAATATGATGTCAGAGAATAGACCGGAGCTTGTCATACGGAAGTCCATACTCACAAATAAATCGGTTTTTCCTTCAGGAGGTATTTCCGAAATATTTACGTTCTCCGGCTGCCATGAATTGTCACTATTTGTCAATACTGAGTCTGTTCCGCCAATTAAATGCTTTACAAAATATTCATGACCCTTCCCGCTATCACCAAGCAAATTAGAACGCCAGTTAAAAAATACACGAGGGAAATTACGCGGATCGTTTGGATTCTCAATCGCAAAATCAAGCTTTCCTTCTGTCAGCTGCTTTGCAATATATGCCGTAACAGCCTGATCATCGCTATGTTTGGCACGCGCTTCTTTCAGAACATCTAAAGAATTTTGCGACAGCTGCGGGAAACTTGGAAGCCAGCCGAGACGTGCCGACAAAGCATTAAAATCCGCTGGATGCATTTTTGCGTATTGGCTGCCCCAGTCGGTTTGCGAGTCATTAAAGTCATATTCATAGCGAAATTGTTCGGTTGCAAAGTAAAAAAACGACGTTCCATTCATGAATCTTGGGGCTTTAACCCAATCATTGGCAAAGGCAATTTGGGAAAAGCCTTCTAACGGACGGACCTTCTCCTGCCCAACATAATGGGCCCATCCGCCTCCATTTACCCCTTGTGATCCCGTCAACAACACAAGGTTCAAAATTGAGCGATAAATTTGATCACTATGGAACCAGTGGTTTGTCCCCCCGCCCATTGCAATCATTGATTTTCCCTTGGTTAGCGCCGCGTTTTCGGCAAACTCCCTGGCAACCTGGATCACATGTTCCTTTTTGACACCGGTAATGCTTTCCTGCCAGGCCGGAGTATAAGGCTTATCCGCGTCATTATAATCAGCTGGATATTCGCCATTTAGGCCCCTTGTGATCCCGGTATGGGCTAACATCAGGTCAAATACCGTTGTGACCGCTAATTCCTCGCCTGATTTATTTTTAAAATATTTAATTGGAATAGCTCGTTCAATGGTTCCTCCCTCTTTTTTCGCAAAATAGGGAAATTCCACCATTGCCACATCATCTTTTAGCTCAAGGAAACTTAGCAGCGGGTTTATTTCAGATCCATCAGCTGCGGTTAAATCCAAGTTCCACTGACTGGTCCCGTCCCATCTAAATCCTTGACTGCCATTAGGGATAACAAGGCCTTTTGAATTTTCATCCCAGACAATCGTCTTCCACTCACCTAACGAATGCTGGTCAGAAAAATCAGAAGCCCGCAAGAAGCGATCAGAACGAAATTTTCCATTTTTCTTATCTAAAATAATCAGATACGGCAAATCTGTATATTTTTTGACATACTCAATAAAATAAGGTGTCTCTTTGTCCACATAAAATTCTTTTAAAATGACATGGGTCATAGCCATTGCCAGCGCTCCATCAGTTCCAGCCTTTGCCGGCAGCCACATATCGGCAAATTTCTCATATTCAGCATAATCCGGACTGACTCCGACAACCTTGGTGCCGTTGTACCTCGACTCCACCATGAAGTGCGCATCAGGGGTTCTTGTCTGTGGAATATTAGTACCCCAAATAATAAAATACTTCGAATTATACCAATCGCCGCTTTCCGGCACATCCGTTTGGTCACCCCAAACCTGCGGCGATGCTGGCGGCAGATCAGCATACCAATCATAAAAGCTTAAAATCGTACCGCCGATTAACGATAAAAATCTAGTTCCGCCCGAATAGCTGACCATTGACATCGCAGGGATCGGACTAAAACCGGCAATCCGATCCGGTCCATACTTTTTTATGGTATATATAGAGGCTGCCGCAATCATTTGACAAATTTCTTTCCATGTCCCACGGACGAAGCCACCTTTGCCCCTCGCCTTTACATATCGTTCTCGCTTTTTCGGGTCAGATACTATATTCTCCCAAGCCTGCACTGGGTTGTTTGTGTTCTTTAGCTCATCCTGCCACAATGCATAAAGATCACCGCGAACATATGGATGCTTCACCCGGGTAGGACTGTATGTATACCAAGAAAAGCTTGCCCCGCGCGGGCAGCCTCGTGGCTCATATTCAGGAAAGTCATCCCCTGTTGAGGGATAATCGGTTTGCTGTGTCTCCCAAGTGATAATGCCGTCCTTCACATGAATTTTCCAGCTGCATGAACCCGTACAGTTAACCCCGTGAGTTGAACGGACCACTTTATCATGTGCCCAGCGGTTTCGATAGACGGATTCCCAATCCCTTGGGCGTGGGTTTTCTTCTGTCCAGCCGTCGTTGATTCGCTCACCGCGTACTAAATGCCGAAGCGAATGAAGCAGATTATTCTTTTTCTTCTCCATTTTCTCTCTCACGCCCTTTCAGAAAATCCCTCAATGGGTTGAAATTCTCACCCAATAGTCGAAAAGAATTTTCTTCTGTTTGTAATTCATGGTTAAAGACATTGAAATTTGCTGCATTTGCCGCGGCTAGAATTAGACGCTGCAATGTATTCATATCATCTATTTGATAAATTTGCTCAATCAGCTCGCCTGATACATCTCCGAATCTCATCCTTAATACAGCAATTAAATCTTCGCGATCATCCACCAGCATGGTATCTGATTCAAATGAAAACAAGGTTTCTCAGCTCCTTTTAAAGTTTGATCATTTTATAATAGTCTGATATTAACTGTGACTTACATTTCCTTGCCGTTTCTTCAAGAAATCGGGTTACCTCATCGTCCGGATGATCAGCCTGTTCAAAACTGATATGGGTTGATGCGGAAGTTGAAAAATCAGCCGCAAACCGTAAAGTAACCGTAAAACCGCTTTCATCCTTAACTACTGTTCCTTGAACATCATGTGGATGTAAGTTTACCGCTGAAAACGTTTCTACCATTTTGTTATAAAGAGCCGGCACTGCAAATCTCATTAATTTTTCCTCTAATTTAAGCTTTTCACCCATTTTCATCTCACCTGCTTGCTAATCCCTATTTTTACCTCTTTTATGTTTCGTTATTTGCTAGAAGTTTATTCATTTCATCCTCATTATGAAACTCATCAATGATGACGAGGCAGTCCAATAATGTCAGCATACGCTCATTGACGGTTTGCGTTTCCAGCTCTTGTTTTATTTTCTGAACAATCCGCCGCATCAGATCATGGTCACGAGTCAGCTGGGCAATAAGATTTTCTAAAGAAGGGTGCTCAGCTGCTATGTCTTTATACAGCCCTTCTTCCTCCGACTCTGCATGCTTTAAGGTTCTTGATTCCCAATGCTCAATTGTAATTTCTGCAACCTGTACAGCCTTAGTCATTTCCCCATCATCCATGCACTTTTTTAAGAGGTTTCTTAATTCTTTTGCTTCGTTTAATGCAGCCTCATGGATGGATGAATGGGCATCTATCTTCTTTAAACTCGGTCCTGACATTTCATTTCTCCTTTTTTACATATATAGGGAAAGCGCTAAATGGAACTCTTATCCATAAGACTTACCCTTAAACAAGACAGATAAACCACGAAAATCCATTTTAACTGGTAAATCGTGTCTAATTTATGACTCCTTGTCAGTACTTAGAACAGAAAAAAGCTGCCCTTAATGGACAGCCTTTTTCAAAAGCAAAATATTTAATAGTACATTATGTTCACAATTTATCCATATCATTTTTTACGAAACTTCTTTATCTTATTAGTAGGAGGGACTCATTTATGAAAAAGATTTATCTAATTTGCGGACTGGCATTATTTCTTGGCATCGCCGCAGGTATCTCTTTCTTTCTAATACGGGATGCCAGCGCAGCTATACCGTCTAATATAACCTTAATCAATCAAAATGGAGATTCATATACATTCGGGAAAGATCAAACGAAATTGAAGCTGATTGAATTTATTTACACTCATTGCCCGGATGTATGCCCGACAACGACGCAAAAGATGGTCAGCTTAAAGAACGAGCTTGAGAAAAAAGGGGTATTTGGAAAGAAGATTGAATTTATTACAATTACAATTGACCCTTACCGTGACACCCCTGAAGTTTTATCCCGTTATATGAAGGGATTTGGGATTGAAAATGAAAATCATTGGGTGTTTTTGACCGGCAAAAAAGAAAATATAAGGGCTGAGCAAAAGAAGCTAAAAGAAATTACAGACACCCTGCAATTTCAATTTAAGGATCCTGGCAACGGCCAATTCGTGCATACCACATTTACTTATTTAGTAGATAAGAACAACCGGTTTGTCGCTAAGTTTCCAATGGGGAATGACTTTAATCAACAAGATGTATACAACAAGATTATTGATAAAATTGAATAAAATAAAAAAAGCGGTTAGTCTCTAGGATTAATCGCTTTTTATACCTATTCTCTCATTTAATTCACGGATGAAGGATATTTTCTAAGCTCTTGTAAAGATAACAGGTAATTAGACTTTGGTTTGGTTAAACTCGCTTTGATCCCTGCTTTTTTTAATTTGTTAACGAGTTCGGCCAGTTGTTTTTTTGCCATACTCTCACCTTCTTTAAATCCTGCTTACCCTAATTCTACAACAAAAATATGAATAAAGTATGAAATCCTGAAAATTTTTTTGGAAATTTTTATTCCTACGCACCTCTTGTGAAATATTCGCTCTTCCCCCCTATTAATGGTATAATGATAAGCAATATGTTTTTTGGAGGATATTTTACATGATTACCGTAAGTAATATTAGTTTAAGATATGGAGATCGAAAGCTTTTCGAAGATGTCAATATTAAATTTACGCCCGGAAACTGCTATGGTCTAATCGGTGCAAATGGTGCCGGTAAATCAACTTTTATAAAAATTTTATCCGGAGATATTGAACCGCAGACAGGAACGGTTCAACTCAATCCAAATGAACGAATGGCTGTTTTAAAACAGAACCATTTTGAATATGAAGAATTTGAAGTCTTAAAAACTGTGATTATGGGACATACAAGACTATACCAAGTCATGCAGGAAAAAGATGCCATTTATATGAAGGAAGATTTCACTGATGAAGATGGCATGAAAGCGGCGGAGCTTGAAGGGGAATTTGCCGAGTTGAACGGCTGGGAAGCTGAATCAGAAGCAGCCATTTTGTTAAAAGGGCTTGGTATTGAAGAGGAACTTCATTACAAAACAATGGAAGAATTAACTGGTTCTGAAAAAGTAAAGGTATTGCTCGCCCAAGCACTGTTTGGCAAACCGGATGTCCTGTTGCTGGACGAACCTACCAACCATTTGGATATTAAGGCCATTCAATGGCTGGAAGAGTTTTTGATCAACTTTGAAAATACAGTAATTGTCGTTTCCCATGACCGTCATTTCCTTAATAAAGTATGTACCCATATTGCTGACTTGGATTTTGGAAAAATTCAAATCTATGTCGGAAACTATGATTTCTGGTACGAATCAAGTCAGCTTGCATTAAGGATGGCACAGGATGCCAACAAGAAAAAAGAAGAAAAGATCAAGGAACTGCAAAACTTTATTGCCCGGTTCAGTGCTAATGCGTCAAAATCAAAACAGGCAACATCTAGGAAAAAGCTTTTAGATAAGATTAATCTTGATGATATTAAACCGTCATCGCGCCGCTATCCGTATGTAGGTTTCACCCCAGAGCGTGAAATCGGAAATGATTTATTACGGGTTGAAGGATTAACGAAAACCATTGATGGCGTAAAAGTTCTTAATAACATTAGCTTTTTCATGAATAAAGGCGATAAAATTGCTCTTGTTGGAACCAATGAAATTGCGAAAACTACCCTATTTAAAATTCTAATGGGTGAAATGGAGCCTGACAGCGGCAGCTTTAAATGGGGAATTACAACCTCCCAAGCCTATTTTCCAAAGGATAACTCCGAATATTTCGAAGGCAGCGAACTAAATCTTGTTGATTGGCTGCGGCAATTTTCACCAAATGACCAAAGCGAAAGCTTCTTGCGTGGTTTTCTAGGCAGAATGCTGTTTTCCGGTGAGGAAGTGTTAAAGAAAGCCAGCGTTCTCTCCGGGGGAGAAAAAGTCCGATGCATGTTGTCAAAGATGATGCTTAGCGGTGCAAATGTACTGGTCCTTGACGAGCCGACTAACCATTTAGACCTGGAATCCATTACCGCCTTAAATAATGGTTTGATTAACTTTAAAGGTTCCATGCTGTTTGCTTCCCATGACCATCAATTTATTCAAACGATTGCGAATCGCATCTTTGAAATCACACCAAATGGTCTTATTGATAAACAAATGACCTATGATGAATATTTGGATAACACCGATATCCAACAGCAAGTTGCGGAAATGTATAAATAATAATCTCGGGGGCACCAATCCTTTGGTGCCCTTGTTCATTTAGGCTAATATCTTTTTTGTTTTCTTCTTGAGGAAGATTCTTCTCTTGTACCCGTTTCCATATTGGTAGTTCCTTGCCCTTCAACTTGCGGTGAGCCAAGTCCAATTGTGGATGGATCAGCTTTACGTTTGCTTCGTTTACCCAATCGAAACACCTCCTGCCTTAGCTTTTGATAGAATGGAACTCATTATACCTGCATATTTCCGTGAATCTTAGGCAACATAATGTCAGAGGAGGTGTTTTGTATGGCAAAGATTGGAGTAGAACAATCGCTTACAAATGTTCAGCAGGCTTTACGTGAAAAGGGTTATGATGTGGTGGAATTAAAGCAGGAATCAGATGCACGGAATGTTGATTGCTGTGTTGTAACCGGACTGGATTCCAATGTAATGGGTATGCAGGATACAGTATCTAAAGCTCCGGTTATTGATGCAAACGGTATGTCCGCAGATGAGGTTTGCCGTGAAGTAGAAAGTAGACTTCAATAAACTTTTTTTCAAAGACTAAAGGATTTCTTTAGTCTTTTTTATTTTTCTTTCTTGGCTTTAATGTTTATTTTTGGTCCCCTTTCGTGTTCAGACTCCGTTTTTTCTGCTTTCTCATTCTCTTTCTCTTTCTTTAGTTCTTCCTCCTCTTCATTCTTCGTCATTGGTGTAAATTCGCCGCCATATGTAGCTCCAATATTTAATTTTCCCTTTAGCTCTTTAATTCCCAATTGACCAAAATTATTATTAAGTTCATATTTGTCCAAAATAATTTTTTCAATATTTATTTTCTCGATAATTATGGGAGGTTCATTTGTTTTTGTCCCCTGATTGGCCATTTTTTGATTCTGAAGGGCATGAAGTGCTGTCTCAAGCTCTTTGATATTTAATTCCATTAAGGAAAGTTTTTTTCTCAATTCTTTTTCATGTTCACTTTTACGAAATAGGATAAAAAAATTTTTGATAGACATAATCTCCGAACGCTCCCCTTTTCATTCCCTTATTCCATATATATGGGGAAATTAAATGAACATGTACAAAAGGAAATATTGTTATTCATTCGATGGGAATAATTTCGCCCTTTTCCGTCACTCTAGGATAACGTACAATTAGAACCCCGTTCCAAAACTTGGCGCTTATATCACTGGGATTTATCGTATCTGGCAACGTAATTTGGCGCTGAAATTCCCCATAAAACCTCTCGGAATAGCTGATCTTCAAATGGGGATGGAGGGACAATGCCTTACCTTTTACAGTTAAGATATTATTACTTAATCCCAATTCAACATTCTCCTTTAAGACCCCCGGCAATTCGATTATAACAACAACCTCCTCATCCCCTTCTAATAAATCAATGGTCGGGAATGTCTTTTCAACGCTGGCTTCCCGGGAGGCTTGCTGATGATTTCCTGCAGAGGGGCCTTTCATCTGTTCTTCATTCATAAATTGTTTGGCAAAATCCTGGTCAAATAAATTCCCCCAGAAGTCACCTCCTTGCATACCTTTAGCGACTTCCATCCACTGCTTTATTTTCTCCATATCCATCCAGCTCCCCCCCCCCTCTTTACAATCTATGAATAAACATGAACGTACTTTCCTTATTACTACATCATACTGATGAATGAGATAATTTACGCCATTTTTTATATCACATTTCGTAAATGACCATTTCCAGCATAAAAAAATAGGCATTGAAAATGCCTCCTTTCCAATGCCTATTTTAATTAAATCAGCTATTTGCCGAAAATTTCTTAACAGTGCCAACAACAACTGCGGCTAATGCCATCATGATTAGACCGTAAAATACATTCATTTGATTGCCCGAATGCTCTTTTTCTTTCGATTCAGTATTTTTTTCCGGTACAGGCACTGGCTCCGGCTCTACAAGCTTTAACTGCACCGCCTGCAAAATTTTCCCTTGATGATTTTTGATAGAGAGAATTCCCTTATCACTGATTTCCTTTGTACTTCCTAAAACGTCCTCTGTTACAAGAAGATCATGCTCTGGGAAAAATTCCCTTTCTCCACTTTTAAACAGTTCTCCTTGTTTGATTGAGCTATTTTTAAAAGATTTAAATCCGTAGTCAAACAATAATGCTGTATCATCATACTTATCGCGTTTCATATCGGATTTTAACACAACTGCGGTTAACTTGATTTTCCCATTATCTGCTGTAGTAGACAATGTCTGCCTTGATTCTGTTGTATATCCTGTTTTACCGCCCGTAATACCTGAATATGGCAGTTCGCCAATCAGCATCTTATGATGGGAAAGAAGATTCGTCTCCCACGACTTTCCTTTCCAATGAAGCTTTTTTGTCCCAAAGATCTCGGCGAATATTGGATTTTTCATCGCATAGTTGGTCATTAACGCCATATCCTTAGCCGTTGTATAATGGTTCTTATCAAATAAACCACTTGGATTTGTAAAATGTGTGTGCTGAACGCCGACTGTAGTTTTTAAATAATCATTTAGATGATTCGCAAATTGCTCAACACTTCCATCCATTTGTTCGGCGATCGCGACAGCGGCATCATTCCCAGAGTTGATCAGCATGCCTTGAACCAACTGTTTTAACGGCATTTTTTCCCCTTCAACTAAATAAACTCTAGTGCCGTCCTGCCTAACAGCATTTGCGCTTATCGTTGCAATACTGTCCAAATTGCCATTTTCAATGGCGTAGATGGCAGTAGCGATTTTTGTCAGACTGGCAGGATACATTTTTTTATCAGCTTCTTTACTGTAAAGTACCGAATTTGTCTCTGAATCCAATAGTACAGCCGACTCGCTTTTTAAGGCCAATTTCGAATCTGTTTTGGCAAATACTGTAGTATAACTTGAAAAAGTAAGAAGAAAAAGAGATAGTATGACCGCAATTTTTTTCAAAACCAACACCCTTATATAGTTCTATTATCCTAACTAATTGTATCAGATTGCTGTCAGAAAAAAATAGTTTTTCCATAAAAAGTTACAAAAAAACGGCAAGGAAATTCCCAGCCGTTTTTATCAGTCTTTTTTCCGTGAGATCAATAGCGATATTTGCGCCATGATAATTGGTAATGAGGATTTTTTACGATATGCTAAATATTTCGCTTCCCAGATGTTTGTATATTTTTCTTTAAAATTCTTTAAGCCTTGAAAGTGGTAAATTAAATGACCATGTAAAAAAATTTGGGCGGCAATTTTCTCGCTTAAGAAGGAGAATTTCGTTAACCCTACATTTGCTAATGGAGCCATCCCCATATTAAAGCGGTCATATCCATTCTTTTTAGCCCAATCAATTAACGATAAGAATAGACAATCAACAGTTCCAGCAGGCGCATCAGGTTTAAAGCGCATTAAATCAACCGAAATGGTTTGCTCGTCGTAAACATACATAATGCTGACAAAACCAAGAATTTGCGAGTCTTTATTTCTAATAATGGCAATCGGCGCCTTATTCAAATAGTCTTCATCAAAATACCCCAATGAAAACCCTTGCTCTTTCCTGCCTTGAAGCCAGTCGGTCGAAATCTCCCACAATTCTTGAAGGAGCTCGTCTGAAAATGGCGGTTCCAGCAGCTCAAATACATACTTTTCACGACTGAATTTATTTTGAATGGCCCGTAAGCCTTTCATTTTTATTCCAGAAAGCGAAAAGGTTTTTAAATCGACAAACGCTTCTTCTCCAAGCTTAAAGAAAGCAAAGCCATGGTTATGAAGCAGCGGCAGCATTTTTTCACCAACTTGATAGAATACAGGTGTGTAACCATATAAATCGGCAATTTCTTGAAATTCCGCAATTGCATTTGATACCTCGCTTTTTTCACCAACCGGTTCACCAAGAATGACTAATTTATCAGCATATGGCTGAAATGCCATCAGAATATTCCTTTTGCTGTTCCAAAAAATATATTTATCGTGCAGCAGGATTAAGTGTGATAATGCCTTGCCTTTATACTTTTGAAAGTGCTGAAGTATTTCTGATTCCTGATGAATCGACGTCTCAAACTTCCACTTTTTTGGCAAGCTGATTAAATAACCAGCAGAAATAATCATAAAAGCAATGATCAAACCAATAAATGCGCTCATAAATAAATCATGAGAATCAACAATTACGTAGGGCAATAATTTTTCCGGCATGGCCAGTTTTGCGCTCGGAAGATTCAAATAACCAATCAGCAGGTACATGAATGAAATGATTAGAATAACTGATACATCAAAAATCGTTTTCCCCCATGTAAGGACATAGCTTTCTCGATAAAATTGCCCCTTTGACATTCTTAAAATAAGGGCAACTATTATTAAAAAAATCGCTTCTTCATAATCGATTCCTTTAAAAATTGAAAATAATGCTGCTAAGATTAAAGCGAACATCGTTAAATCATATGCCCGTTTCACACTATATTCAATTCCGCGTGATAAACCCAGCAATAAAAAACCGGCTGCTACAGAAAGCTGGTGGGAAACATTTATGACCGGCAAAGCCAAAAGCTCCTGTGCAATTCTCAGCCTCGACATGATTCCCGGTACACTTGCCGATAAAAGTAAAATAAGTCCCGACGAAAACACAAGTAGGGTCAAAACAATATGGCTTAGCCCCTGAACAATGGCCATTGGGATATCATTCCACGACTTATTCCACTTTTCCCAATACAGCTTCACAAAAAACACTAGGCTGACAATAAACGGAATAAAGTAATATCCAAGACGGTAGAGTAAAAGGAGTACCAAAACCTTCTCCTCAGGAACATGGATATCCTGCATCCCCCAAATGAAAACAAGGTCAAACGAACCGAGCCCCCCGGGAATCATGCTTATGATGCCCGCACAGGCAGACACAATATAGACAGGAAATAACTGTTCAAATGAAATGCCAATCCCGAGAATTTTGCTTAAAATGTAAATGGCAATAAACACCGCAAACCATTCAACAATGGAAACCGCAATCAGCTTGATACCGTCATTTTTTGAAATCAAGGCCTGATTATTCTTTTTAGCATTGATCATTTGGATAATGATAAAGATAGGAAGATATAAACCGACGGCTAAAACGGCAAAATATAACCATTTCACATCGAGAAATAATGGGAAATCCCGATAGCGGATCGTCACAATCCATGCCAAAACGGAAATCCCTGTTAAATAAAATAAGGATACCGAGGCAATGATACTTAGCAGTCTTCGTTTGTCGTTCTCCAGCTTATGAAAGAAATAAGTTCTTAACATGGCTCCAATTAATCCGCCAAAGCCGATTAAATTAGAAAAAGAGTTCGCAATGAATGACTGCTCTAATAGTTCCCTTTTCGGAACTTTTATACCCAGAATTCTAACCAGGATTATATCATACAAAATCATTGGCAAAACGGCTGCGAATGTAATAATGATAATGATTAATAATACCCAGACATTTAGCTGTTGTAATTCATTTTTAAGCAGTTCCCCATTTAAATCACTGGTAAATTTCCTTATTTCAGTAATCGCAAAAATCAATAAAAACAACGGAAATATAAATTTTATTCCTTTTAGAATTTTTTCTTTTTTAATCCCCAATAAGAAAACCACCTATTTTTTATTCCTGTTTTTACTATAAACGTTTCGACAGGAAAAACAAAGAAATTTTACCTATTGTTATTATTTTCAACACCTTTTTTATGGATCAATCATACGCAATTTGTCCTATGAAAATGAAAGTTATAAAAAGTAGACAAGTTTTCACTCCTCATATGCATAAGTATAAATAAGAACAAATTGTAAAGGGGGAAGTTATTGTGAAATTTTTAGTTTTTAAGAAGGAAACATTTATCTTCTTTTTAGCTGTAGGCATTATGTTAACTGCTATTTCTGCTTGGTTTTTGTTTAAGGCAGGCGATACAGCTGTATTTAATCAACAATCAGAAGATAAAGTCCGCGAAATCCATATGGTGACGGGGGAATTCAAAACAACCATGAAAAATGGAAATCAATTAGAGGCCTACAGATGGGACCCAGGTACCATTTTGGTAGAGAAAGGGGAAAAAGTCAATTTATATATAAGCGGAATAAACGGAGAAAAGCATCCATTTCATATAGAAGGAACAAATATTAAAGGAGTAGTTGGTAAGGGGGAAGAAGTATTGGTGCCTCTTCAGTTTAATAAGGAAGGAACATATCGGTTAATTTGTGAAACCCATTCCAACAGGAAGCATAACGGACCGATGATCGCGTATATTATTGTTGATTAAAAACATATTAGACACTAATTTTACCAAGAAATTAGTGTCTTTTTAAATTGATTAATTGGTTCATCTCCTATATACTCTTATCATTGGCTTATTTACGGGGTGATAACTATTGTTTCAATTACTCATCGACCACTCTGATGTTAATACGTTAAATGCTTTATATGTGAGCATTTACTTAGGATTGGTCTTAAAATATTTCTGGGCGTGGGGTGTAGAGTATACACTTAACAACTCATCGTCTTATGTTAAAAATACCAAAACTATTCACCCATTGTTTTTAACCAAAAAAACAAACGGAGTTCATGGGAGCATTATCTTAACTCGAATCATTAAATATATTCGGAAAAAAGCCTGCCATAAGGACGATTCCGAGGAGCCTATTTCCCTCCTTCCTGCATTCAAATTCTTAACATAAACTCTAGGAGGAAATATGAAACTAAACAAAACTTCAATCATAAGCATCGTACTATTAATGGCAACAACAATTTTATTATCTGCTTGTTCTGCTCAGGCTCAAAGCGGAAATAACTCAGGGTTTTTTCATCATTATTTTGTTGAGCCCTTTTCAAATATTATTAACGCTATTGCTAATTTATTTAATGGAAATTACGGTCTAGCAATTATCCTTGTGACGCTGATCATCAGACTTGCGTTAATGCCATTGATGTTAAGACAATATAAAAATCAAATGGCTATGAAGGAAAAAATGGATGGTTTAAAGCCCGAAATGGATGCGATTCAAAAGAAAATGAAGGCGGAAAAAGACCCTAAGAAGAAACAAGAGCTGCAAGCGGAAATGATGGGGCTTTATCAAAAGCATGGTGTGAATCCGTTAAATATGGGCTGTCTGCCGATTTTGATCCAGATGCCAATTTTAACTGCATTCTATTATGCCATTCGCAGTTCAAAAGAAATCGCTACACATAAGTTCTTATGGTTCAGCTTAGGACATCCTGATATCATCATTACCATCATTGCTGGCCTCGTGTACTATTTCCAATTTAAAGTTTCACAATCGAGTATGCCAAAACAGCAGCAGGATCAAATGAAATTCATGGGGCTGCTTTCCCCATTGATGATTGTGATGTTTTCCTTTAGCGCCCCAGCCGCTTTGCCGCTTTATTGGGTTGTAGGGGGAACGTTTTTAACGATTCAAACTATTATCAGCCATAAGCTTTATCGTAATAACCAGCCGCTTGCTAAGGCTGATTCTAAATAAGGAAAAGAGAAGCATCGGTTACCGTGCTTCTCTTTTCATAGATCTATACTTTTTCCAATCATGAGTCCACAGTATAATACCCCAAGTCCAATGACTAAACTCAAGACAACATACGCGTAAAAAGATTTGTTTTTCCCAGCGATTTGAAGCTGTTCCGATTCAAGCATAAACGTAGAAAAAGTGGTAAAAGCCCCCATAAAGCCTACCCCAATCAATATGTAAAGATGGCCGTGAAGCTGTAATCCAACGAATAATCCTAATAAAAAGGCCCCTAATAGATTAACAATAAATGTACCAACAGGAAATCCGCCGGCTCCCTTCAGCATTCTGCTTAATACAAATCGGCATATTGCTCCAAAAAAGCCGCCAATTGAAACAAATAAAATTTCTGTCATATAGTTTGCTCCACCCCGTTATCACTGTTCACCCATTTTTAGTCCGATTCGTACAAATAATAGGCCACCCAAAAGGCTGATTAGTATGTATAAGAATGAAAATAGGTATTGACCTTGCTCCATTAATTTGATGGTTTCCAAACAAAAGGTAGAAAAAGTGGTATAAGATCCGATCACCCCAGTGGTTAATGCAGTTAACAGCAGAGGCGGCAGCTTTTTTAAACTGACAAACTTATTCGTGATCCATCCCAGCAAAAAAGCCCCTGTAAGGTTAACAAACAGCGTTCCAAAAGGAAAGGTTTCGTCCATCAATCCCGCAGCTGCGGTAGATAATAAATAACGAATGACACTGCCAATCATTCCTCCGATACCCACAAACAAATAAACCATCGAATAACACTCCAATTTCTCCTAAATATCTTTCATTTTACCATATCCGAACGGTTTTCCATTTATTCTTTAGGATAGATTTTATTCTAAACGGTATGCTAAATATGTACAACTGATAAAAAGGAGTGCAAAGGAAAATGAAAAAAAGAGTATTCTTAACTACAGCTCTTATTTTCAGTCTGTATTTAACAGGCTGTGCAAGGAATAATGTCAATGACGATGTTGCTTACCGAAATGCAAATGAACCGACAAGAGTGAATTATAATACACCAAACCACGGCGGTCCTGCCCTTACCGGGGTAGATGTCAGCGATAATCGGCTGGATTATAATGCAAATCGCCGTGATAATGATTTACTTGATGTGAGAAATGATAATCGTTCGAAAATGCGTGTGGCAGATGATGCGGCTAGAAAAGTTGCGGACTTGCCTGATGTCGATCGGGCAAACGTGATTGTGACAGAAAATAATGCGTATGTGGCTGCTAAATTAGACCGTTCGGCAAGAAATGGTTTAACCTCTAATATTGAAAATCAAATTTCACGTGCTGTTAAATCGGTGGATCGCGATATTGATCGTGTTTATGTATCAGTAAACCCTGATTTTTATGACCGTTTTAATAACTATGCGGGGGATATTCGTAACGGTCGTCCAGTATCCGGTTTCTTCGATGAATTTACCAAAACAATCCGCCGGGTATTTCCGGATGCACGGTAAGTAATAGCTAATGAAAATGCCCGGCACATCTCTGCCGGGCATTTTTTTACGCATCCTGAAAATATTCTTTGTAAAAACCGCCTACTTTTCCGGAATTATCAATAATGTAATAAAATTCCTCTGTTTCATTTTTTACATCATAGATTTTTCCGACTGTAAGAACTTGATCGACAATATATTTTTTTGCATCTGTATGGATACATTTTACTTTTTTTAATGCTTCACGATCGCGCCAAGTTAAATGGATCATCTGCTGCCACCGTCCTTAAGATTTTTCTACAACTCCAAGTATAATCAAAAGAACTCCCGAAGCGCAACCTGTATGAATTATTTCTTTGACAGCTGTTTTGCTTTTTCGCGGAGGCGGAATTTTTGAATTTTGCCTGATGCTGTCATTGGATAGGCATCTGTAAACTCAATATATCTTGGGATCTTATGTTTCGAAATTCTCCCATTGCAATAATCTTGTATCTCCTCAGGCGTTGCTGTTTCTCCTTCTTTCAAGATAATCCAGGCCATTACTTCTTCCCCGTAGACTTCATCAGGTACACCAACAACCTGAATATCTAAAATTTTTGGATGGGAGTACAAGAATTCCTCAATTTCTCGAGGATAAATATTTTCCCCTCCCCTTATAATCATATCCTTTAATCTTCCAGTAATACGGCAATAACCCGCTTCATCCATAACCGCTAAATCACCCGTATGAAGCCAGCCATCCTCATCAATGGCTTCTTTCGTTGCCTCCATATTCTTATAATACCCTTTCATAACATGATATCCTCTTGTACAGAGTTCTCCTTGGACACCTCGTGGAACCTCAATTGATGTTCCTGGTTCCACGATCTTCACTTCAATATTTGGAAGAGCTTTCCCTACTGTTTCGACACGAAGCTCAATTGGATCATCAGTCTTAGTTTGTGTAATCACAGGAGAGGATTCTGTTTGTCCGTAAGCAATGGTAATTTCGGAAGCGCCCATTTTTTCAATTACAGCCTTCATTACTTCAATTGGACAATTGGAACCAGCCATGATTCCTGTCCTTAAGTATGAAAGATCATATTGATGAAATTCGGGATCATTTAATTCTGCAATAAACATTGTAGGTACGCCATGTAAGGCGGTGCATTTTTCATCCTGTACCGTTTGCAGCACCCGCTTGGGATTAAATTCCTGTACTGGTACCATCGTCGCCCCGACGGATACACAGGCCATTGTACCAAGGACACAGCCGAAGCAATGAAAAAAAGGTACCGGGATACATAATCTGTCTTGATTAGTAAGCTTCATACAGCCTGCAATATAAAATCCATTATTTACAATATTATTATGTGTGAGCATAACACCCTTTGGAAACCCGGTGGTTCCAGAGGTGTATTGCATATTGATGACATCGTCAGGTCTTAAAGAAGCCAGGCGATCATCCAACTCTGAATCAGGTACTGTTTCACTTAACTTCTCGATGTCATGCCAGCTATATGTACCTGGATACTTCTTTTCACCAAGAACAATGACATTTTTTAAATAGGGAAGACGACTGCAGTTCAGGTTTCCAGGTTTTGATGTTTCCAGTTCCGGTGCAATTTCATATAACATGTCAATATAGGATGAGTCCTTATATGATTCCATTAAAATGATGGTAGTGGAATCAGATTGTTTCAATAAATACTCAAGCTCTGCCGTTTGATAGTTTGTATTAACCGTCACAAGAACGGCACCCATTTTCCCCGTTGCAAATTGCGTTATTAGCCATTCCGGGGTATTCGACGACCAAGCGGCAATATGTTCTCCTTTACCAATCCCTAACTTCATCAATCCCTTTGCAGCCTTACGGCAAATCTCATCAAATTCGCGATAAGTCCATCTTAAGTCTCGATCCGAATAAATGACTGCCGGATGGTCAGGGTAACGCTCTGCTTTTTCCGCCAATAGTGCACCTACAGTGATATTTAGTAATTCCGACATCTACAATCCTCCTTACCAGAAGATAAAAAAACGCTTACAAAAGTATGTTACCATATTTTAGTGAATATTCAATATTTTTTGAATACAACATTTAAAAAATAATATAACTAGACAAAAATCTTACAAATTTGTGAAAAAGGCTGTTTTAGGGGTTCTCAAAAAGGGAATAAACAATTACAATAGTAAAAACTGAATATTCAATCCATTTTCCAAGGAGGGCATTCACAAATTGAAAATTATGAGTAACGAGCAGTTGGTTGTTTCGTATCGGGATGCATTAAAGTCTGGCAAGGAAAAGGAATGGATAAAAATTTTAAAGCAGGAAATAGAACGAAGAGGATTAAAACCAATTAAAAATCGATAGTGTTAAAAAACCGCTGAAATGATTTCAGCGGTTTTTATGATTCTAGCCTTCAAGCAGCAGCTTTTCCGGATCCTCCAATAATTTCTTAATCATCACTAAGAAGCTTACAGCCTCTTTACCGTCAACAATCCGATGATCGTAGGAAAGGGCGACATACATCATTGGGCGATTTTCTGTTTTTTCCTTATCAATGGCAACCGGGCGCAGTTGAATGGTATGCATGCCTAATATTCCTACCTGTGGTCCATTTAGAATCGGTGTTGACAGCAGGGAGCCGAATACTCCGCCATTTGTAATAGTAAACGTTCCACCCTGCAGGTCTTTTAACGATAATTTATTGGACCTTGCTTTTTCAGCAAGCTGCATGATGTCACCTTCAATGTCGGCAAACGATTTACGCTCAGCATCTCTGACAACTGGAACAACCAGTCCATCTTCCGTAGAAACGGCAACACCGATATCATAAAACTTTTTAACCAATAGCTGATCCCCTTGTATTTCAGCATTTAAATAAGGGAATTTCTTTAACGCTGCAACTACAGCCTTTGTAAAAAATGACATGAACCCTAAGCGGACATCATGCTCTTCAAAAAATTGGTCCTTCCAGCGCTTCCTTAAGTTCATTACAGCGGTCATATCTATTTCATTAAAGGTTGTCAGCATCGCAGTTGTCTGCTTCACTTCTAGCAGCCGCTTGGCAATAGTCTGCCGTCTTCGGGACATTTTTTCATAGACAATTGGCTTCGTAAGATCTTCTGCTTTTGCCTGCCCGCCTGTCGTCTCCATTTTTGGAGGTGAAGGTGGTCTTTGCGAAACATTATGATTAAACGAAGATACATCCTGTCTACGGACTCTTCCCAATGGATCGGCAGTGGGAACCTCCAGTAAATCAATTCCTTTTTCACGGGCCAGCTTGCGGGCCGCCGGTGATGCAATTGGCCTGCTTCCAATTTCTTGCGTTTTATCTTCTGTTTGTTCCGTTTTTGTTTCGGCTGCATTTACTCGTTGAGGCTCGGGTTTTGGTGCCTCTACCGGTTGTTGTTCTTGTGTTTTTTCCGCGGCCGGTGTCCCTCCGCCACCTTCTTGGACAATTGCAATGGTTTCACCGACTCTAACCGTATCCCCTTCACTAAACTTTTGTTCTGTCAGTGTTCCGGCAAAATCGGAAATAACCTCAATATTGACCTTGTCTGTCTCCAGTTCAATTAGGTATTCGCCTTTTTCAACGTGCTCTCCTACATTTTTCAACCATTTTGCAATAGTACCTTCCGTAATCGACTCCGCTAATTCAGGTACTTTAATTTCAGCCATTCCTATTACCTCCTTAATCACTTCTCGTTAATGCAGCGGCTAGAATTTTAGATTGTATTAATTTATGAACATTCGGTTCACCCTCTGCAGGACTTGAGCGCCGGCGACGGCCGATATATTGCACAGTGATTCCATTTGAAGTCTGTTCGTTAATTCTCGGTTCAACGAAAGTCCATGCTCCCATATTTTTTGGTTCCTCTTGGAGCCAAAAGACCTCTTTCACATTCGGATATTTTGTAAATAGCTGTTTTACACGGTCAGTTGGAAACGGATAGATTTCTTCCAGCCTCATTACTTGAAGCCAGTCGTACCCTGCTCCGTCTTTCACTTGTTCAGCAATATCAATCGCAATTTTCCCCGAACACATGACAATTCTTTCAACCTTAGAATCATCTCTAGAAAAAGTAAATTGCTCAAGCACCGGCTCAAAGCGGCCATTGCTTAGTTCCGAACCGGTTGATGCCACAAGCGGATTCCGTAACAAACTTTTAGGCGACATAAGAACAAGCGGTCTAACTTCTTCTCTTAATAATTGTGCAGCCTGTCGTCTTAATAAATGAAAATATTGGGCGGCACTGGTGACATTGGCGACAGTCCAGTTCTTTTCCGCCGCAGTCTGTAAAAATCGCTCTGGTCTTGCACTGGAATGCTCCGGACCCTGACCTTCATATCCATGAGGCAGCAGCATCACGAGCCCTGACTTTTGTCCCCATTTTGCTCTGCCCGCAGCAATAAACTGATCGAATATAACCTGTGCGGCATTCGCAAAATCACCAAATTGCGCTTCCCAAATGACCAAGGTTTCAGGTGAAAACACGTTATAACCGTATTCAAAGCCGACAACAGCAGTCTCTGTTAAAGGACTATTATAGATGGCAAATGATGCTTTTGCTGACGATAAATGGTGCAGCGGCAGGTAAGTTTCACCCGTTTGTTCATCGTGCAGAACTAGATTCCGCTGGGCAAAGGTTCCACGCTCCGTATCTTGACCAGTAAATCGAATCGGTGTACCATCCGCTAATATGGAGGCAAAAGCTAATGACTCGGCTAACGCCCATTCGACCTTACCATTTTCCTCTAATGCGTTCATCCTGCGCTTTAAAATTTTCGCAAGCTTATGAAACACATTAAAGTCATTCGGCCATTGTAGCAATTCTTGATTCATTTGTTTCAATGTATCCAATGGAACAGCAGTATTGATTGCCGCCTGATCATCCGTAAAGTTCGGCGGGTCTGGAATGTGTAAATCCTCAGCCTTTTCGACCTTTGCAACCTTTTGTTGGGCTTCTTGCAGCCTTTGAGTTATCGCGCTTTGTAATTCTCCTATTTCTTTTTCATTTGCTATGCCTTCAGACAACAGGTTCTTTTCATATATTTCTTTTACTGTCGGGTGTTTTTGGACTAGTGAATAGATTTTTGGATTTGTTGCCATCGGTTCGTCCATCTCGTTATGCCCAAAACGACGGTATCCTATTAAATCAATCAAAATGTCCTTGTGAAACACTGCCCGGTATTCCGCGGCAATCAAGGCAGCTTTTATACAGCTTTCAGCGTCATCGGCGTTTACGTGAATGATTGGAATCTCAAACCCCTTAGCTAAATCGCTTGAATATCTCGTTGAACGAGAATCATATGATTCGGTGGTAAAACCAATCATATTATTGGCAATTATGTGTATGGTTCCTCCAGTACGGTACCCGCGTAAACGGCTTAGATTTAACGTTTCGGCGACAATTCCCTCGCCTGGAAAAGCAGCATCACCATGGATTAATATAGACAGTGCCGAATCTGATACTTCCTTCGGATAACCTGGCTGGTTCCTTTCATCTTGGGCTGCACGGGTATAACCTTCAACCACTGCCCCAACAAATTCCAGGTGACTTGGATTATTGGCGAGCGTAATTTTTGCCGTCTTTTCATTTACACCCTTTAGCTCACGGTTCAAACCTAGATGATACTTAACATCACCGGTCCAGCCAAAGTTGATTCCAATGGAGCCCTCTGAAGGAACAAGTTCCTTATTTGGAGCATGCTGAAATTCAGCAAAAATCATTTCATACGGTTTTCCTAAGACATGGGCCAGTACGTTTAATCTGCCACGATGGGCCATTCCAATGTTGATAGTATCAGCACCGCCATCAACTGCTCTGGATATGATTTCATCAATAAGCGGCACCATGATATCTAATCCTTCAATCGAAAAACGTTTTTGACCAACAAACGTCTTGTGAAGAAATTTTTCAAATTCTTCTACTTCCATAAGCCTATTCAATAATGTTAGCTTTTTTTCTTTAGAAAAATGAAATTGACGGTCAGCATTTTCAATTCGTTCCATTAACCAATTCTTCTCGTTCATATCATGGACATGTTCAAACTCGTACGTAATCGTGTTTGTATATAACTGTTTTAAATACTCCACTGCCTCATAGGCAGATTTGTTTGCCAGCGCCGAATTTTTAGAAATGATTCCAGCGGGCAAATTCCGTAAATCACTCTCGGCCAAACCATAACTTTGGAAATCTAAATGGGTCTTGTCAGGCTGATGATTTCCTAACGGGTAAATATCCGCGGCCAAATGTCCATAGGTACGAATAGCATCAGCCAATTTAATGGCAGCAAACATTTTCTCATTTCCGACCGCCGGCAGGTTTACTTCATTTGCAGTTGGCGTATCAAGGTTGTAAAGGTCTGCTTCGTTCATATCGGTAAACAAAGCTCTCATTTCTTCATCAACTGAAAGAGGATCTTGTTGAAATCTTTCAAATTGATCCATTAAATATCCAAGATTGGGACCAAGAAAATCATTTAGGTAATGTTTGTGATCCTGATTTGGTCTCATTATCTTCAATCCCCCTTATCCCAGTATGTATCATAACGCGGCTCCACATTATCATGTCACAAAATTAGAAATAATAAATTGACCGAAGTCAATATATTTCTATGATGTGTTTCTAGTTTAGTGTGTCTTAAAATGTCACAAAAAATTTTCCAAAATAAAAAAAACACATCTACTCACTAGATGTGTAATACCCTTTATTTTTATACTAAAACAGGCTGAAAGGAAAGCTGCTCTAATTTAGTCGCAACGTGGTCAGCGGCATCCTGATAATCTTTGGCAAAGATATCAATAAATTCTCTTTGATATTCTAATTTAGCATGATCATATCTTGGGTCATAATAATATTCAAGTAATATTGGAATCATCCCTTGATAATTCCGTTTTATCAGGGCTTCTGACAGCTGACTTTTAAGTTCGGCATCTTTTATCCGTTTTATAACCCTTTCCATCCCAAGCGAAATTTTTTCATAATACCAAGCTTCCTTTTCAAATGGCAGTACATATTCGGAGACTAAGTGTTTTACCCTTTGTTCGAGCGGTGTATGGATATACAGGTTAATGCCTTTAAACTTCACGTCCATTAATTTTTCAGGCTGTACTGCCTTACCAATTCGTTTGCTTTCCGCCTCAACGATAAAATAATCGGCCCCTTGAAGATCTTGCAGCCCTTTAAATAATAAGGAATCAAATGTTTTTTGATTATTACCTTCACCTAGTCCAACAGTTCCAAAGATGGACCCTCTGTGACCAGCCATTTCCTCTAAATCTAATATTGGATACCCTTTTGTTTTTAAAATCTTTAAAATCTCAGTTTTGCCTACACCCGTCAATCCATGTAAGACAACTGCCTGATTGGGAATCGCTGCAGGAATCTCTTCAAGAATATAGTGGCGGTAAGCTTTATAGCCGCCAACAAGGCGCCAGGCATAGATCCCTGCAAATTCCAGGAATGTCACAACTGCCTTACTCCGCATTCCTCCGCGCCAGCAATGAATGACTAATTCTCGATCTTTGCTATAGGATTTTATCTTTTGCAGCATGTCGGGGATTTTTGGTGAAACAAGCTCCATTGCACGCCATTTGGCAGCAGCCTGCCCTTCATGCTTATAAATGGTCCCTACTTCCTGGCGCTCCTCGTTCGAAAATAAAGGAATATTAATCGCTCCCGGGATGGCCCCATCTTTATATTCAATTGGTGACCGTATATCAATGATGATTGGGTCCTTAAGCTTAAAAAGTTCTTCAACTGATAAATCTTTCATAAAAATAACGCGCTCCTAAACATTATTAAGAAGTCTGGAAAATAAACAAAACTTCCCTTAGGAAGTTTTTAAATGCTTGTCCATTCGTCAAATATATATTAATTATAAAGGAGTTTAAGGAAGCTAGCAAGTAAACGGTATTTTATTCCAAATATTAGCGAATTTAACGAAATAATCCCTCTATAATAAAAAGGGCTGCTCATGATAGAGCAGGCCTTTCAGTATTATGCCATGTTGGATTTTTGTTTAAAAATGGACATTAAATCTTCCATTTCCTGCAAATTATTTTTAGAAAATAATTCAACAATTTTACTGCCGGCGACAACACCGTCACAATATTTTGTCAAATCTTGCATTTGTTCTTGACTAGATATTCCAAATCCCGCTAATACTGGGATTGGACTAACCTCCTTAACTGCTTTTAAATAGGCATAGAGGTCACCATCAAATTCATTTCTTACCCCAGTGATTCCTTTGACAGTCACCGTATATAAAAATCCATTCCCTTTAGCAGCAATCTGTTTAATGCGCTCAATTGGTGTTGTTAGCGTTACAAGCCGAATCAGCTCAATTTCGGCTGCTTCAAGCTCTGGTGCAATTAGTGCCTCTTCTTCTAAAGGCATATCTGGAATTATGCAGCCATCTACACCTGCATTTTGAATATCTTCCACAAAGCTAGAAATACCATAGGCATAAATAGGATTAAGATATGTCATAAGAATAATCGGGATATTAACCGACGACCTTGCCTCGGCAATTTTAGCTACTATGTCCTTTAACGTTGTTCCATTTTTCAACGCTCTGATTCCTGCTTGCTGGATGGTTGGGCCATCAGCAACCGGGTCGGAAAATGGCACCCCAACTTCAATTGCAGCTGCACCAAACTGTTCAAGCAGTACCAATCTTTCTGGCAAACAATCCAAACCGCCATCTCCTGCCATGATATATGGAACGAATGCCTTTGAACCATTTTTGTTTAATAATTGAAATGTTTTTTCAATGCGGTTCATCATTTGTTTCCTCCTTTAAGCCTTGCCCTTACAGCATCAACGTCCTTGTCTCCCCGTCCTGACAGACATACGACAAGATTTTTCGAAGGTCCAAGCTTTGCTGCCAGTTTAACTGCAAACGCAACGGCATGGGAGCTTTCCAGCGCTGGAATAATTCCTTCTAGTTTAGACAATAACTGAAAGGCATCTAGCGCCTCTTGATCGGTAATTGAATGATATTGAGCACGACCAATCTCCTTTAAATAACTATGCTCCGGGCCGACTCCTGGATAATCAAGACCTGCAGACACGGAGTGGGCTTCTTGAATCTGACCGTCCTCATTTTGCAGCACATACATTAAGGCTCCGTGAAGAACACCCGGTTTTCCTTTGGTTAATGACGCTGCATGAAATGGAGTATCAACTCCTTGTCCAGCTGCCTCAACACCATAAAGCTCTACTTCGTTCTCTTCAATAAACGGATAGAACATTCCCATCGCATTGCTGCCGCCGCCGATACATGCGACCACCGCATCTGGAAGAGATGGATTCCTATCTAAAAATTGTTTTTTTGTCTCCTTTCCAATGACACTTTGAAAATCTCTAACGATCATTGGGAAAGGGTGTGGACCGGATACCGAACCTAATAAATAATGGGTATCTTCAACATGTGCCACCCAGTATCTTAAAGCTTCGTTAACAGCATCCTTTAATGTCGCGCTTCCAGATGTTACACTTACAACCTTAGCACCTAATAATTCCATCCTGAATACATTCAGCGCCTGTCGTTTGATATCTTCTTCTCCCATAAAAATAACACAGTCTAAATTCAACAAAGCACAAACCGTCGCAGTCGCCACACCATGCTGGCCAGCACCGGTTTCAGCAACGATTTTTCTTTTGCCCATGCGTACTGCGAGCAGCGCCTGGCCAATCGCATTATTAATTTTATGTGCACCCGTGTGGTTTAAATCTTCCCGCTTTAAATAAATATTGGCCCCGCCGGCATATTTGGTTAAGTTTTCAGCGAAATATAACGGCGTCTCTCTTCCAACATATTCCTTAAGCAATCGCTCAAATTCAGCTTTAAATTCCGGGTCCAGTTTCGCCTTTTCGTAAGCATCGGCCAGTTCAGTAATTGCCTTCATTAAAGTTTCCGGTACAAATCTTCCCCCGAATTTGCCAAAATGGCCTGTTTGATTCGGCAACGTATAAGCGGTCATTTCATTTCTCCTCCTACTGCGATTCCTTTAGCCTTCGCTATAAATGCTTTGATTTTTTCAAGGTCTTTTACCCCATTACTTTCAACCCCGGAGCTTACATCGACCATATAAGGCTTGATGATTCTAATTGCCTGTTCCACATTATCAATATGGAGCCCGCCAGCAAGAATGATTTTCTTATTGGCCAGCAAATTTGTATTTACTTCATGCCAATCAAACACCGTTCCATTTCCGCCCCGGTATTTCCCCTTTGGACTATCTAGCAAAATATAATCTGCCGGAAAATCTCCGATATTTGCTAACTGCTCATTCCCCTGAAAACTGACCGCTTTAATCACCGGATATGACAGTGATTGGCTATATTCGGCAGTCTCATCGCCGTGCAATTGTATATGGGTTAGACCTGCGAATGATGCAATTCTATCAATTTCCTCATGGGTTTCGTTTACAAATACACCGACTTTATAAACATCAGGGGGAAGACTTTTAGCAATTTCTTTAGCCAGCTCCACAGAAACTCGCCGCTTGCTTTCTGCAAAAACTAAGCCAATTGCGTCAGCCCCATAATGAACGGCTTGAATCCCTGTGTTCACATCTGTTATTCCGCAAATTTTTACTTTCATTTCTTTACACCTTCTACTAACGGCAATTTAAATCCTTTAAGGGTTTCGCCAATACTGCTACTTTTCATAAAAGCTTCACCGACTAAAATTCCGTTTGCACCCGCATCCCGTACGCGTTCAACATCCAGCGGCTGGTGAAGTCCGCTTTCACTAATTAAAAATGCACCCGCGCTTTTAACAATCGCAGCTAATTTTTCCGTTACTTCTAGTGAAACATTGAAGGTTTTTAAATCACGGTTATTTACCCCAATCAGTTTGGCACCTGTTTTTAGAGCTGTTTCTAATTCCTCCTGATTATGGACCTCCATCAAAACCTCTAACCCGGATTGAGTTGCATATTGATATAAATCTTGCAGTTCTTCTTCCTTCAATGCCGCAACGATTAACAGCACCAAATCAGCACCATAGCCTTTCGCCTGGTCAATTTGCAGCCGATCGATAATAAAATCTTTACAAAGAATTGGCAGCTGGACCGCTTCCCGGACAGCCGTCAAATCTGCGAAAGCCCCTTTAAAAAAGGTTTGATCCGTAAGAACCGAGATTGCGCTGGCACCGTTTTTTTCATATATAACTGCTTGTTCAGCCGGTACAGCCGTGCTATTAATCATCCCTTTGGATGGTGATGCACGCTTGAATTCTGCAATAATTGCTAATTCCTCAGCATTTTGGAGCGTTTCAATGAAAGACCTCGCCTTAAAATGGGATACAGGTATATCGTTTAAATGTTCACGAAGAAGTTTTACCTCTACCTTCTTCTGTTCAATGATTTGATCTAAGATGGTTCCCATTTATATTGCCTCCTTCTGAACTGCATTGGATTTTTCAATTAATGTCGTCAGCCTGTTATAGGCTTTACCTGAATCAATAATTTCGGCTGCAATCCTTATTCCGGCTTCAATGCTATCTGCTTTGTCAGCCGTAAAAATACCAATTCCGGCATTCAGCAATACAGTATCCCGGTACGCACCTTTTTTCCCACGTAACACTTCGAGTAAAATTCCTGCATTATCTTTCGCTTCCCCACCTCTAATAGCACTGTTATCATAGCGCGGCAGATTAACTTCTTCTGGAGTAAACGTTGTATGAGAAATGATCCCGTTCTCTAGAATCGCAAGATGATTTTCCCCTTGCAGCGAGGCTTCATCCATGAAACCTGCTCCATTTACAATGACCGCCTTTTTTCTACCGAGCTGCTTAAGCACTTCAGCAAACACGGTTAAAAGATCGCGGCGGTATACCCCAAGGAGCTGATAATCAAGTTCAATTGGGTTTGTCAGCGGCCCGATAAAGTTAAAAATCGTTGGAATTTTAAGCTCCCTTCTTACGGTCGTTACCTTTTTTAATTTCGGATGGACATGAGGGGCGAATAAGAAAGCAATCCCAATTTCTTCAATTAATTCTTCAATTGCATCCGGGCTTAAGTTTAAATTCACGCCTAAATATTCAAGAACATCAGCACTCCCGGTTTTACTGGAGATACTGCGATTACCATGCTTCGCAACGGGAATTCCGGCACCTGCCAATACAAAAGCTGACGTTGTGCTGACGTTAAAGCTGGACGATCCATCCCCGCCAGTACCGCAATTATCAAGGGCGTTCGGCAGCCTCTTATTAAATCGCAATGTATTTCCCTTTAATGCCTTAACAATCCCGACAATTTCATCAACGGTTTCCCCTTTTGATTTAAGTCCCATTAAAAAGGCGGCAATTTCGGATTCCGAAACCTCTTCACCTAAAATGTAATCTACCGCTTCCTTCATTTGATTTTCTGAAAAAGATCTATGCTCAGCTAACTGGAGTAAATAACTCTTCATCTTTTCTCGTCCTTTCTATCTCAGCTAAAAAATTTCTCAACATTTGCTTTCCTTCAGGTGTACCAATTGATTCCGGATGAAACTGCAGCCCGTAGACAAGGTGGTGTATATGTTTAACCGCCATAATTTCATGATCATCCGTTGAATGAGCCGTACATTCGAGCTCGGATGGTAAACTGTCCTTGTCAATCGTTAAGGAATGATAGCGCATCACCTCTATTGGGGAGGTAAGGTTAGCGAATACACCGCGGCTGTTATGGCTGATGTTCGATATTTTCCCATGTTTAATGGTTTTTGCAGTCCGGATTTCACCGCCAAATGCAGCTCCGATTGCCTGGTGCCCAAGACAAATACCTAAAATCGGGATTTTTTGATAAAAGCGTTGAATAACTTCTAAACAAATTCCAGCATCCTCTGGCCTGCCGGGCCCAGGTGATAAAATGATCGCTTTCGGTTTCAATCTGTCAATTTCTTCAATCGTTATTTGATTATTCCGGTGGACAGCTGCTTTTTCGCCAATTTCACCCAAATATTGATACAGGTTAAATGTAAAGGAATCGAAATTATCAATCAGTAAAATCATTTTGCCTCCCTCCCTTCTAGAAACGATTTTAATTTATTCGACGTTTCTTCATATTCAGACTCGGGATGGGAGTCAAACACAATTCCGGCACCTGCTTGAATGTAAGCTGTTCCTTCCTTTAAAATCATCGTCCGGATTGCCAGAGCAAAATCAATATTCCCGTTTGCAGATACATAACCAACCGCACCGGAATACAGACCGCGTTTGGAAGCTTCTAATTTATTGATGATTTCCATTGCCCTGACCTTCGGTGCACCTGATACTGTACCTGCTGGGAGGCAGGCAGCCAGCGCATCAAGTGCGGTTTTATCAGGATGAAGCTGTCCGCTGATTTCCGATACGAGGTGCATCACATGGCGGAACTTTTCAACCGCCATATACTTATCCACATAAACCGAACCGAATTCACAAACCTTTCCAAGATCATTTCTGCCAAGATCCACCAGCATTTTATGCTCGGCAAGCTCTTTTTCATCATGAAGTAAATCGGTTTCAAGCGCTAAATCTTCGGAAGCTGTTTTTCCTCGTTTTCTCGTTCCTGCGATGGGGTTGGCAATCACAGCTTTTCCTTTTGTTTTAATTAAACTTTCTGGTGAAGAACCAATCACATTATAAGCACCGAAATCAATGTAAAACATATACGGCGTTGGATTATGGGAACGATGCTTTCGGTAAAGTGACAGCGGGGAGCCTTGAAATTCTGATTTCATTCTCCTTGACAGCACCACTTGGAAAATATCCCCTGCGAGAATATGCTCCTTTGCAGTGTCAACATTTTTGATGAAGGTTTCCCTCGTAGTTTCCGATTCAAATCCGCTAAAGGAGAAGGGCTCATCTTCTTTAAAATCATATGTTTTTTTCAGTTCCGCTTCTCTCTGCTTTATTTTCTGTTCAATTTTGCTCATATCACTATCTGCAAACGGGACCCCGCAAATGAATACTTTTTCCGCGGGATGATCATAAACTATTACCTCTTCATAAAACATTAAATGCACATCAGGCATTTCCAATCCGTTAGGATACTCTTTGCCGATTTCCTCATATTCCCTAATGATGTCATAGCCAACATAGCCAACCGCACCACCAATAAATGGGAATTGCAAATCTTCGAGATCCCTTCCCGGAAGCAGACCATGTAATACATCTAATGGATTTCCTTTAATTGTCCTGTTGTCACCGCTTTGCCCGATAATGGTATTGTTATCTCCGTAGGAAATTAGCTCAAACGCGGGATCAGCTCCGATGAAGGAATAACGACCCGAGTGGTTAAATTTATTTGAGCTTTCCAATAAAAATTTCTTTACCCCGCTAATCTTTTGCAAAATTGAAATCGGGGTAAGGACATCTCCACTAATCTCACTGACTAAAAAGTCTGTTTTGGTTTCCATTTCTCTGCTCCTCTCAACTAAAAGCATCAGCACCTATAGTCAAATTCAAACTGTCAAGATGCTAAAGCGGACTAAAAAAAAAATTCGTCCTCCAGATGCATAACAAATGTTATGCATCTGGAGGACGAATCTTAGATCCGTGGTGCCACCTTCATTAGCTAAAAATCAGCTCACTTTACCGGTATCAGAGAAAAAATTTAATACCTGTCTCATATAACGATGAGAGTTCGCCAAAGCCTACTGAATCAAATGGAATTGTTCGGTTTGGAGGCTCGGAAGTCCATTCACCAATACATCTTCACTGATTTGCACCAACCATCAGCTCTCTTTAGAATTTGTAAAGACTACTCCTCTTCGTCAAAGCCAAAACAATTATTTAATTGATTTTTATCTTAATCATTTCACAATCACCTGTCAAGTGGTTTTTGGAAAATTCTAAATGGATAAGCAATTTTTATCTTCATTTTAGGATTTTTCTACCACGGTAATTTTGTAGCTGTCAGTAAATATTAACTATATAAATATTTAGAAGGCGGGATAGGAAGACAAATGGAACATATTGAGCAATTATGGAAAAACCAAAATGCTGCAAAAAACAAAAAGGCCAAGTCAGGCCAAAAAGGTTCCAGTGAAATTTCCAGCCAAAAATGGGCAATCCTTTCATTATCATCTATTCCTTTAGTCATGACGTTAGGAAATTCTATGTTAATCCCTGTACTGCCCTCGATGGAAAAAGAACTATCAATCAGCGCGTTTCAATCAAGCATGGTTATCACGGTATATTCTATTGTGGCTATCATACTCATTCCAATTGCAGGATATTTATCTGATCATATCGGCAGAAAAAAAGTTATTGTCCCTAGTCTTATTATTGCGGGTATTGGCGGCTTGATTTCGGGGTGGGCAGCCTGGAAACTCGAGAACGCTTATTGGGTTATTTTGGCAGGGAGAGCCCTTCAAGGGGTAGGTGCGGCTGGAGCATTCCCGATTGTTCTACCGCTTGTGGGAGATATGTTCAAAAATGAAGATGACGTAAGTACCTGTTTAGGACTTATCGAAACCTCCAATACCTTTGGCAAAGTATTAAGCCCCATTTTCGGTGCGATACTAGCAGGATTTATGTGGTTTTTACCTTTTCTTGCATTCCCAATTTTTTGTGCCATATCTGTTTTGATGATGGCTTTTCTTGTGAAATCGCCAAAAAGCTCGCAAAAGCCGATGCCTTTCAAGGATTTTTTTACCGGAATTAAAAAAACGTTTAAGGAAAAAGGGCGCTGGCTCTATGCTATATTTTTTGTCGGCGGGATTCTTATGCTTGTTCTGTTTGGAATATTATTTTATCTGTCTGAGGTATTTGAAACAGAGTATGGAATTAAGGATATTAAAAAGGGATTTTTTTTAGCCTTGCCGCTTGGCGCGTTATGTTTAGCCTCGTTTATTAGCGGGAAAGTCATTAAAAAGAATAAAGTATTAATGAAGTGGTTGACATTTGGCGGAATTCTTGCGGCGGCACTCTCAATTGCAGCCTTATGGTTTTCGATTAAGCTATGGTACATGATCAGCATGTTTGTCATTAGCGGAATAGGAATTGGCATCGGACTCCCATGTCTCGACTCCTTAATTACGGATGGAGTTGAAAAGAAAGAACGGGGAACGATTACAAGCTTTTATACTTCGATGCGGTTTATCGGTGTTGCGGCAGGGCCGCCAATAATTGCTCTGTTAATGAACTATTCTAATCATTTGATTTTCATTATCATGAGCAGCATTAGTATTTTAGCAGCGATTATCACACTATTTGCCATTAAACCACAGGCAAAAGGATGATCAATAAAAAAGAGCTGAGTGCGTAAAAAATTCGTATCTCAGCTCTTTTTTATATTTTGCTTTTAAACAAAAATACCGCCATGTGGTGAATCCCGTTGACACAATGTTTTCTCTTCCACATTTACAATTATTATGTTATAATAATTATCGTCCCAAGCCAAACATTGCGGGTGTGGTTTAATGGTAGAATTTCAGCTTCCCAAGCTGACGGCGGGGGTTCGATTCCCCTCACCCGCTCCATGTTGTTGGAGAAGTACCCAAGTGGTTATAAGGGGGCGCACTCGAAATGCGTTAGGGCGGGCGACCGTCGCGTGAGTTCGAATCTCACCTTCTCCGCCATATACATAACAAATCAACGCCAGAATCTTCTGGCGTTTTTTATATAATACTTTATGTGTATAATAACAATAACTAACAAAATGAGTTAAAGGATGATTGACTTGAATATCAAAAGTTATACGGTAGAAAAATTAGAAGATCCATTTGGACTGCTGTCCGGAGACCGCTATGAATTCTTTCTTGATCTCGATATAGATGAAGAGGATGAACTTTTTTCAGAGAAAGGGGTTGGCTTAAGGGTGCTGTTTGTTGCTGAAGGGGAACAGACAAAAATCGTCAGCTATCATTTTTTTGAACAAGGAAGCGAGAAAGTGTTCGACTTTGCCCTTGAGGATGATGAGGAAGAGGAAATTCTTCAATTTTGTAAGGAACATTTGGCGGAATAATAAACAGGGGTTGGTCCTAACTTCCACTAAGAAGTAAAGACCAACCCTCTGTTTTTTAAAAGTGCTTACTATGATTTTGAATTACCTGTAATTCTTTAGTTGTTTGACTCATTTCACTATTGCAAATAGGGCATCGGGGTACATCACTGCTTTTAAAGTTATCGCGAATCCAGCATTTACAATCAGATGAATTACAAACCCAAATTTTTGTTTCCTCTAATTTGATTTCCTCTTCATTTCTTCTACCAAATGCCAATTCTCTTCCCCCTTGATACTATTATAGATAAAAAGGTGATGCTAAACCTTGCATCACCTTTTTGTTAACAAAAGATTAAACTGCTTGAACGTTTGCAGCTTGTGGTCCACGAGCGCCTTCAACGATTTCAAAGGAAACCGCTTGACCCTCTTCTAATGTTTTGAAACCTTCTGATTGAATAGCAGAGAAGTGAACGAATACATCTTGACCGCCTTCAGCCTCAATAAATCCAAAACCTTTTTCTGCATTAAACCATTTTACTTTACCGTTTTTCATGGATCTTACCCCCAACATTTTGTTCACTTTAAAGTTAATCTTACATTTCAATTAAAAAGCCGTAATTACACGCTGGGCAATAGACATCACCCACATAAATCGTGCAGTTACGGCTACTCTTTCTAAAATATCAATCGAACTTAAAGCGTAATTTCATTATATTGCATGAATTGCAATTTGTCAAGCCATTTCCAAATTACTCAGGCTTCTTTCTTTACCTTTGCAGGCGCCTTTTTCCTTGGTGCTGCCGCTTTTTTGGGGGCAGCAGCCAACTTAGGTGACGCAGCTGCCGTTTTTGGCTTCGTCCTGTCAATTGAAGCCTGTAGTGCTGCCATTAAATCCGTCACATTCGAGGCTGCCGGCTCTTTCATTGCGGCTGTTACCGTTTCTTTACCTTGGCGTTTTGATTCAATTAATTCCAGCAGCGCCGTCCTGTATTCATCATTATATTTTTCAGGCTCAAATTCGGTTGTTAACTGGTCAATTAACAAAATCGCTGTATCAAGTTCCTTTTTGGTTACTTTATCCTCTGCTGGAACATTTGGTACGTCCCCTGCTTTTCGAACCTCATCCGGATAATGAATCGTCTCCATTATCAATGTATTTTCATATACCCGGATTACCGCCATCTGTTCTTTTGAACGGATAACAATCTTAGCCAGACCTACTTTTTCTGTTTCTTCAAGCGCTTTGCGTAACAATGAATAAGCCTTTCCCCCACCTTCATTTGGGGACATATAATAGCTGCGGTCGAAGTATATCGGATCAATTTCCTCCATTTTTACAAAATCAATAATTTCCACAGCCTTATCTTCATTTTCTTTTTTTAACTTTTCAAGATCATCGTTTTCGAGAACCACAAATTTCCCTTTTGTATACTCGTATGCCTTTACGATATCCTCTGGCTTTACTTCCTCCTCACAAACAGAGCAAACCTTTTCATATTTAATCGGGGCATGGCATTTATTATGCAGCGTTCTCAGCTTGATATCCTTGTCTTCTGTTGCTGTATGAAGCTTAATGGGGATATTAACAAGGCCAAAGCTGATGCTCCCCTTCCACATTGTATGCATAAATAATTCTCCAATCTTTTTGCTAATAGTGTGTGAATTGACGACCTTAACATACTTAAAAACATCTGGAAAAGAATGAACTGCTGCAGTTAAACGCAAAGTAATAGAAAAAGGGGAATTACATGATGAAACCAATGCTTCCAACCCTTACCTTTGACATTCCAGTTCGGCCAGGCTGGGGTTATGAGGTGAAATATGATGGCTTCCGGGCAATATTGGATTGGGATTCAAATGGGATTAAATTAACCAGCCGTAACGGTAAATCGTTATTACCGCAATTCCCGGAAATAGAAACGTTTTTAATCCAGCAGGAAGCCAAATTCAAACCTTTTTTACCGCTTCAGCTTGATGGTGAATTAGTTTCGCTGGAGAATCCATATAAAGCAAATTTTTCTGCAATCCAAGTGCGAGGTCGCCTAAAAGCCGTAAAAAAAATCAATGAACAAGCTGTAAATTCGCCGTGCCGCCTGATGGTATTTGATCTTCTTAAATTGGCAGGAAAACCTTTACATTCCCTTTCTTTTGAAAAACGAAAACAGAAGCTGATGGAATTATTTCAAACACTGGAACTCGATCTCACAGCAAATACTTCCAACCAACAATTATTGCAGCTTGTAATGGCAGATGATAATTTTAATGCTATATGGGAAAAAATCGTATTATTCGATGGGGAAGGAATTGTTGCTAAGAGTAGGGAGAGTCTATGGGAGGAAGGGAAACGCTCCTTACAATGGTTAAAATATAAAAATTGGAAATATGTAAGCTGTTTTGTCACTTCTTTTGATAAAACAAATGGTTATTTTTATATCGGGGTTTACAATGGAAATAAAATCCACGGAATCGGTCAGGTGCTTTTCGGCTTTAAATCGGAGGAAAAGCAGGCATTGGGGCAAATTATCAGACAAAACATGGTAAGTGAGGACCAGCAGTTTGTTTATGTCGAGCCTGCCATCTGCCTTGAGGTCAAATATTTGGAGCTTTATGACAATCAGCTGCGGGAACCCCATTTTGACCGCTTCCGCTTCGACTTGCAGCCGGAGGAATGCACTTACAATAAATTCATGTTTGCCCAGAAAAACTTACCGAAAAACTTAGAAATCACCCACCCAGACAAACCGCTGTGGGACAAGCAGAACATTCTAAAGGCGGATTATATCCTTTATTTACGGGAGGTATCACCCTATATCCTGCCATTTTTAAAAAATCGCTTATTAACCGTCATTCGTTATCCACACGGAATGTTTGGGGAAGCATTCTATCAAAAAAACTGTCCGGATTATGCCCCTGATTTTGTTGAAACGATGCTTGCGGATGGAATTAATTATATTCTTTGTAATAATCTCAAAACACTTATTTGGCTTGGTAACCAGCTGGCAATAGAATTCCATGTACCGTTTCATACGATTGATAGCAAAGGCCCAAGTGAAATTGTGTTTGACCTGGACCCTCCGTCGAAAGAACATTTCCATTTGGCTGTTAAGGCAGCCATATTAATTAAAGAGGTTCTGGACCAGTTGAATTTAATCGGATTTATCAAAACATCCGGAAATAAAGGCCTGCAGATTTACCTCCCGCTGCCGGAGAATGAATTCACTTATGATGATACAAGGTTGTTCACAAGTTTTATCGCAGAATACTTAATATCCAAAGACCCTGATTCATTTACGATTGAACGGATGAAGAAAAATCGCGGCAACAGACTTTACGTCGATTATGTCCAGCACGGTGAAGGGAAGACGATCATTGCCCCATATTCGTTAAGAGGTAATGAGCATGGCGGAGCGGCTACACCGTTATATTGGGACGAGGTCGATGAAAAGCTTGATCCTAAAACATTCACCATGCTACATGCGTTACAACGCCTTAAGCAATTAGGGGACCCTTTCCGCAGCTATTTTCAAACAAAAGAAAAACAGCCCTTTGCCCCAGTTCTTGAAATATTAAAGAAAGGTACAGCAAAAAAAGGATAAGGAGAACCCCTTATCCTTTCATGTTATCTTTTATAAATTGCTGCACCTCTGACTGAAGCTTTTCATATGCAATCTGTTCTGTATATTCATTTTGTGCCGTTACTTCAAATGTGCCTGCCTTTAGGTCAATACTAACGTTTGCATTAAATAAGTAAGTGGCATTTCCAATTAAATCAATTTGAAATTCCTTATCCAGCTGATGAACAACACATTGAACCTTTCCGCCATTATTATACACATCAATGACCGACTCAAATTCATTCAGCCCCTGCATACAGGTTACAAGTGATGAAGCCGACATGGCCGTGCCGCAGGCATTTGTGAATCCAACGCCCCTCTCAAATGTTTTTACATAAATGGAACCTTTTCCAAGCTGGTTGACAAAACTCACATTGACTCCGTCAGGGAACAGTTCATTAGGGCCATTCACTTTTTCACTTAACTTTTGCTGAATATCGCTTTGTAATGTTTCGACATCAACCATAGTGATTAAATGCGGATTAGGAACAGCAAGAGCCGTAAATCTTAAATCATCTGACAGCTCATAAATTTTCTCATTATATAATGTTGGTTTATTTAACTTCAGCGGCAAAGCTTTTAAATCAAATAGGACAGGTGATATTTCTACTTGATAAGTATGAACCTGTGAAAAAAGCTCTGGCTGCTTGCTTACTTTTAAATCAGCCTTCATCGTCTCAACAAAGGCTTCATTTTTCCCAAGCAGTTCACATAAGTAGCGTGCCACTATACGCAAACCATTTCCGCACATCGAAGCTTCCGAGCCGTCTGCATTAAAGACCCGCATTCTTCCATCAGCACGTTCGCTTTTTATGACAAAAAGAATACCGTCAGCACCAAGCTTCGATTCTCTATCGCATAATAGCTTAGCTAGTTCTGCCCGTTCTAATTCCGTAAATGTATAGCCATGGGTGATTTCATCAATTAACAGAAAATCGTTGCCAGACCCATGACCTTTTATCATCTTAATCTCCACTAATAAAACCCCCGCAAAACAAAAATATACAATTATCATACCAAACAATTTTGCTGAGGGAAACTTCTACCTCTCGATGAAAAATTCATTTATTAAAAATGACATCCTAAGGAGTTTTTCTTGTTCTGATAGATTCGCATCAAATGATAAAACCGGTGTGTTCGGTTCTGGAAATAATGGACTCCATTCAACGGGCATCCAGCCCCTTCTCAGACGGCTGACCTGCTGATTATATTGATCGATTATTTTTACATCCATAAACGTTCCGGAGCCCTCCACAAACCCGATTAATGTTCCTTTCGTGTCATACAATTCCTCCCTGCTTTTTAACCAATTCAGCCTCGTTTTTTTTAAAAACCCTAAACGGTTTCTCTTTTTATCGTATACTTCAATTGTGATCTCTCGTTTCCTTTTTACGCCAAAGCAGGCAATTGCCTCATTTTTTGAATTATATAACACATATAACATAGAAAACTTTAGCTTTCGTAACCCTTTTAAGCGGTATCTTTTAATGCTTCCTGCTAATTGTCCGTCTGGAAAATAAAGCAGCACCTGTGGTGATTGTGCATTATGGAACAGCACTAGTAAATGTCTTGCGGAAAAGAGCGATTGGTCACCGTTTACGGGCTTCAAGGATGATAGGTTCCTATTAATTGTGATGGATTGCCTTTTCCGAAAAAGATAGAGTTGAAAGCATATAAAACTATAAAGAAAAAATGGAACAGTTAGAACAAAAACCGCCTCGTTATGCAAATAAGATAAATTTGCGGCGGTCATTAAAATAATCGGTAATAACGCTGCCAAACTGCCATTTAAGCTAAGGTTTGCAGCATCTTGGTAGTAATCATTTATTTTCATAGGAAAAACTCCTTATCAAATCCTCTAATACTAGTTTATTTAAAACACTAATAAAAAATGATAGAAGTTTTTTTGTTTATAAATTGAAATAGAAGATTCCTTCGCCCCATAAAAATATCCCGGCAAATTCATACCGGGATACCTAAAAAAACAGTTATTTAATTAACCTAAAAATCAACGGGAACTGATATTCTTCTCCCTCATATGCTTTGATTGCCGCAATGATAGTAAACACAAATAACATGATCCCCAAGGCAGCAAGTGCTACAAAACCAATCAGAATAATAGTTAATAAACTGCTAATAAATAAATATACTGTATAGGAAATGAAAAAGTTAAAATATTCCTTTCCGTGATAATCGATAAAGGACGATTCCTCCCGCTTAATTAACCATATAATAAGCGGACCAAGGACAGGTGCAAAAAAACTAAGCACGTACATTAATGCCGCCAGCATTTTTTCTTCACTTTTTACCATATGCCTTTTCCTCCATTGGAATTTTTTTATTCCTTCACTATTATTTACGTATCACTACGTCAAATGTTTCATACTATTTAACATGAATTTTCCATCTTTTCCTTACCCACAAATGCTGATAAAATGGATAAAATACTATTTTCACATGTAGAAAGGTTTAAATATGACAAAGATACTGTTGAAAAATGCCGTGATCTATCCGATTACCTCTAGTCCCTTGCCATCCTTTGATATTCAAATTGAAAATGGACAGATTGTTAGAATAGGGAAAAATATTCCCGCAGGTGCCGGCCATAAAATTATTGATTGCACAGGCGGCTACCTATTTCCGGGCTTTATTGATGTTCATACCCATTTGGGCCTTTATGATGAAGGTACCGGCTGGGCAGGCGATGATGCAAATGAGACAGCCGAGGCGTTAACGCCCCATATCCGTGCCATTGACGGAGTCTATCCGTTGGATCCTGCTTTCAATGATGCGGTTAAAAGCGGTGTGACTACCGCTCATGTTATGCCTGGCAGTGCTAATATTATTGGCGGGACAACTTCGGTGATTAAGACAACAGGGAAAAATATTAAAAAAATGATTGTTCAAGACATCGCTGGCTTAAAAATTGCGTTAGGTGAAAATCCAAAAAGAATTCACAGCCAAGGGAAAAACGATTCCATTACAAGAATGGGGATTATGGGAATGCTTCGGGAAGCATTTTATCAGGCGATTAATGCCGATAATCCCGATGATCTGAGAATCAGTCCGCTTGTAATGGCGCTAAAAAGGGAAATTCCCGTCAGAATTCATGCTCACCGTGCCGATGATATTATTACAGCGTTAAGATTGGCGGAAGAGTTTAACCTTGATTTGCGGATTGAGCATTGTACCGAGGGTCACTTGATCGCCAGCGAGCTATCAGGGATCAATCTGAAGGTTTCTGTTGGTCCGACATTGACAAGAAGATCCAAGGTGGAATTAAAGAATAAAACTTGGAAAACCTATCAAATTCTTTCGCAGCATGATATTGAAGTGTCTATTACCACCGACCATCCTTATACACCGATTCAATATTTAAATATTTGTGCAAGTTTAGCCGTCAAAGAAGGACTCTCCGAACAAAAGGCACTAGAAGGAATTACCATTCTTCCCGCTCGAAACTTGAAAATTGATCATCTTGTCGGAAGCATTGAAGCAGGAAAGCAGGCTGATTTGGTTTTATGGAGCCATCATCCTTTTCATTACTTAGCAAAGCCTTACTGGACGATGATAGGTGGAGAAATAGTCTATAAAGAAGGATAGAATTTTGTAGAAAAATGGAAAAAAATTTAGATAAAATTCGCTAAAAAAACTATTTTCTTTTAGCTTTTTTTCTTGTATGATACTTTTTGAAGAAACTTTTTTGTAGGATAATTTTTGGGGGTTTTATAAACTGCTTCGCTTTAACAACAAAAATGATATAGGGAAGGCAAATGGTGCGCCACCAGTTTACTGGTTCTAGTGGGTTCGATTCCCACCCCGAAATTTTTTACGTTACTTTTATAAAAAATTTCGAGGGTGGACCGCTAATCTCTTATGGGTGCGGAATGCCCTAATGGAGGGATACGCATGCTCAAGAAACGTGATCTTCACGATTCTCATGTACTTTATGAATTAATGACGCATCCGGATGTCTTCCCTTTTGTACGTCAAAAGGCAGCTTCTTACGATGAATTTTTATTTATGACTAAGCAGACCATTGAAGCTGAAGAACGCGGGGAACTCATCTCCCGCACCATTCTTGATGAATGGGGTTCGCCAATCGGCACCATCAGCTTGTTTGATATTGAAAACGGGGCGGGATTTCTAGGTACCTGGCTCGGTAAACCATACCACGGGAAGGGCTATAACAACATTGCGAAGGGTGCCTTTTTCCAAGAGCTCTTTTATGAAATAGGTATTGAGACAGTTTTTATGCGGATTCGCAAGGTCAATATCCGCTCCAGAAAAGCCGCAGAAAAACTTCCTTATGTGGTAAATGCAAATGAAACGCGTCGAGCTATTTATCAACAATTAAATTCCGCTGGAGACATTTACGATTTGTACGAAATTCCCAAGGATTTGTATACATTTCATTTACTTCGAAACGGTTCTGTACAATCCGATTCTCAATTACTGGAAGCATAAAAAGCAATCGGCTAATCCGATTGCTTTTTTTAAATACTATTTATTCAATAACGCTTTGCTCAATCCCGCCATCTAATTCACTCATACCCATCTGGAGCAAAAATTCCTCTAATTCCTCATTTGTTAATGTTTCGAAACGGCCATCTTGATAAAGGACTTGAGTTTGATTAGGATTAATTCGGTTTAAATTAAAACTCATTTCTCTTTGCTCCTTTCATTGAAGATATCATTATTATCCTCAAACGAAAGAAGTTTCATACAAGAAAATCAAATTGTTCAAAAAATTGTAAAAAGGCTTGCTACTGTTTATATACCTTTCCTAATACATCCATACCGCCTGTTACAGGAATAATACTGCCAGTAATGAAATCAGATTGCTCATCTACCAGAAAGCCGATTACCCGAGCTATGTCTTCTCCAGTACCCTCCCTTTCATTTTGGTTTCTTCCAGTAAAGGTCGCTCTTGATTCTTGAATGTTTCTTTCCTTCCATTCATTTGTAATATCTCCTGGGGAAACCATATTAGCAGTGATTCCATATTCCGCTTCTTCAATTGCGATGGTTCTGGTCAGGGAAGCGAGTCCTGTCTTTGCTGCGGCGAATGCGGAACGATACACCCAGCCTGGTGCTGATTCTACCCGATCAAACCCCATGGTAATAATTCTTCCCCAATTTTGCTTGCGCATGACAGGGATCACCAGCTTTGATAAATAAAACACGGACGTTAAATTTCCATTCAACAAATAATTCCACTCCTCAAAGGAGTAGTCAGTCATTTTTTTTCTTTCATGTATATAAGGACCGGCATTATGAATTAAGACATCCACTGATTCGAAGGATGAAAGTGTTTCTTCCACAATCCGCTCACATTCCTCCTGACGGGCAATATCACCTTGAACAGCAATACTGCGAATGCCATAGCATTCCTCTACGTACTGAGCTAATGAAACAGCTTCGGATTCACTATTACGATAATTAATAGCGATTTGATACCCCTTCTCCGCCAGATGAATCACGGTCTTTTTCCCTATACCAGCTGCCCCCCCCGTAATCAAAGCAGTTTTTTTATTCACAAACATTACCCCTCTAAGTGTAAAATTTTCCTCTTTATTTCATGTTAAAAAGAATTCTTCATATATGCAAATATTTTGGTGTCAAATTTGGTGTCAGGCACCATGTGAAAAATTCACATTCTTTTGCTTACCGCTTGTTTGGATAAAGATTTAATAACGAATGGGCTTTGAATTGCATAGGATGTGATATCAAAGAAAAGGATGTGACAGCATGCAGACTGTTATCAATATTTTTAGCTTTAAAATTAACAGTGTTTCTACTAATGGGTCTGTCAACATCGGAGAAGCACTTCATAATGCACATACCGCTAATTCAAAATCACAAGGTAAAAATACTTCTTATGGAGATTATGCACCGCCGAATGCGGCGATGGAAAATGTCTTCATTGATCCGGATGTCAATGATATGGGAGATATAGCGAATCCGTCAAATGTTTATTCCAATCCCATATAACATATAAAGGACTGAAAAAATAACATGCCCTTTCAAATTAATATTTTTAATATCAAAACAAACGCCATTAATAATAACGGAAATATCGATTTCGGCCCCATCATACAAAACTCACATACATCAAATACAAAACTAATTGGTACGAACATGGCTTTTGGAGACCTATCCCCAGCAACTTCCGGTCATATTAATAATTATGTTGATTTTGATGTAAGCGAGTTAGACCAAATTGCCAACCCTTCTTTACCGAATTTAAATCAAATTTAACTTCTCTGTTCGAAAGGATGAAAAAGAATGTTCCCATGGAATATATTCCCTTTTAATAAAGATATGAAAGATACAATGCAAAAAATGAAGCCAGGGGAAATTGATAAATATGTTCAAGATATCATTTCTAAAGCGCTGCCTGATAATATGAGAGGAATGATGAACCCGCAAGAGATGTTTAATGGTTTTCAATCCTCCACTCAGCAGCAGGCAGCAACTGGCAGTTTAAACTCTACTGCCTATGAGACACATGATTATGTCTTCGTTAGAATCCCAATTAAAGATGAAGAATGGTTAAAGAAACTTAGGCTTTACCACACATCTAATCAATTAATCCTAGAACATATACCAGAAAAAGATGATAAACATACGATTACCTTGCCTGCCATTGTTAAGAAGAAGGGAGCTGCCGCAAACTATAAAGACGGTATTCTTGAAGTGAAGATCCCTAAAAATATTGATATGCAGTTCTCGCAAATTGATGTAACCGAAATCATGTAACAAGACTATTTTTTTGCATGTTTTGCCTTCCCTTTAATAAGATGAAGTAATGGTTCATGCAGGGAGTGATAAATATGGAGATTGATAAGTTAAAAAAGTGGATGGATGCTGCGCAAAGTTTTCAAACGGAGGCATTTTGGAATACCATATTCGACAACCCCAAAAAGAATTCATCCTCTACTTTAAACGTTAACCCCTTTATGGCTGCTGACTTTTTTCCAAAATGCGATTTATACGAATTTGGCCATGAATTAATAGCCGAAATTGAGCTCCCGGGATTAAACAAGGAACAATTTAAGCTCTCCATTCAGGAACAAATGATTACCATTTCCGGAGAATTAAAATCGTTCAAGCAAAAGCGCAAATATTTTCTAAAAGAACGGGCAAGCCGATCCTTTAAAAAGGAAATAGCACTTCCCTACCCTATTATTATCGAAAAAGTAAAAAATGAAATTCATAATGGAATTCTAATGATTACCATGCCTATAAACCAGGATGAGATCGAAACCATTCCAATCAACTTTAATCACAATCCATCTGAATAGGGGAAAATTAAAATGAAGATTGGAAAATTGATTATTAACAACGGAGGTATGGCCATTAACTTTGGAGAGCTTGGAATTAAAGAGTTAACCGGATCAATTAATATCGGAACTACCTATGAAGGCGAGTGTTCTGAAAAAATAAAGGCTAAAATCAAAGAAAAATTAGCGGGCAAAATTAAGGATCCCTCCCCCTTCGGAAAGAGCTGTAGGACAGAATAAACCTGTCCTATTTTTATTTATAAAAGGAGACTAAACTGCACAAATCAAATGTTACATATTTCCTCTCCTGTTTGTAAAAAATAGTCTTAACCGTTATTTGAAAGGAGATAAATATGTCTATGTCTACTCCCTATCGTTGTCCTAATTGCAAAACGAACCGAAGCCGTTTCAATATGATTCAACAGGTTTCGCATTCCGTAAAACTCGATCCGCAAACCGGGGACGTCATTAAAGAATATAATTTAACCGAATTGGAACCTTTCCATCACCCTTATACAGGGCCCGAGTTTCGAATTCAATGCGGAACATGTGGTTTAATAGAAGATGAACGCACCTTTATTAAATTTGGGGAACAGCCCATATGATGTTAAAACACCTTTATTAATGAGCTTATCACTAATAAAGGTGTTATTGTTGTACCAAGTAATTTTCTTGTAAAAAATGAAGCGAATCGATTTTCCATGCATCCTGCGGCGAAAAACGCACTAAATGCAAATCTCCGCGAAAGAGATGCTTTCCGGTCTTATTAAACCACTCCACATCAATTGGAACATCCAAGCTAATTTCCTGTGTTAAATCTTCAGGCGGCAAATACTCCAATCGAGCTAAATTGATATATTCAAGCTCAGGCATAATCTTCTTCCAGTTTACCTTTTGCAGTGAAATTTTAGAGACAATTGGCTCATCCTGCTGCTTAATCGCGGTAAAATAAGCATAAATCACATCATATGGGTTTGCCTTTGCCAAATATTCATTCAGTTTACCAGCAGCTTTTAATATCATGAGCTTATGTGATAAATCCATTGAATTCGTTCGATGTGTCGTACTGCCATAAAAATGAATACAGAAATGGCCTGGAAAATTATTTTGAAGTGCCCCCGCACCATGGGGCATTCCATGCATCGATGCAGCAATCCAATGATCTTTGTGAATCACAATAATAGCCCTTCGTTTCCAGCTCCATTTTCCGCCATATATTTTTTTCATAATGCTGGTATCTTTTACAGTGAGGGGCTGTACATCGGCATGATTGCTTCCGGCACGTCTTTGCACCTTAAATTTCTTCCCAGTTTCAATATCTAATACTGTAAATTTTGTATATTTTGGCACAATATGATTAACTTCTTTCCAATCAGGCATTGTGACCTTATAACTGATGGCAGCCTCTGCCTCTGTCTTTTGCCCGCCAAGGAGAAAAAAAAGTATAAAAAGAATGACTGCCGCTTTTCTCATTAGCTTCCTCCATTCATTTTAATTCTCACATTTAAAGAATTACCTGAAGGGGCAGTTATCATTCATTTTTTTACTGGGATAAAAGAAAAAGCGGATGGATCACCAACCGCTTTTTCTTCTTATTAAATCATTCCCAGTAACAGGTGTCGCTCAAAGTTATTTGATATTTCCTTTCAAAACTTCTACAGCCTTATTTAACTGGGTATCATTTTTTTCAATTTTCTCCCTTAATAGCTCCATAAGCTTGATGGTAGAGTCGCCTTTTAACACACCATCAGCTTTTAAATTATTGGCCTTTTGGAAGGCGATGACCGCTTCTTTCGTTTTTTCATCGAAGAAACCATCAACACGTCCCGGTTTATAGCCAAGCGCCTTTAACATTTTCTGTGCTGTCTGTACTTCCGTCGAAGCATTAGACTTAGTTAATGCCTTATCCGGATCAATAATGGACAGCGTCGCATATTCTGGCAGCGCCACCGAAAAATCCGGTTCTATACCTTTTTTATGAATCCAGTTGCCATCTGGTGTGAGCCATTTGGCAATAGTATATTTAATATTTGATCCATCTTTAAAGTCGGTTGTTGTTTGAACCGTTCCTTTCCCAAAGGACTTTTCTCCAACGAGAGGGACTCCAGCCGATTCCTTCACTGCCGCAGCAAGGATTTCAGATGCGCTGGCACTTCCCTTATCAATCAATACGACCAATGGAAGATCGGGATTACCTGCATTTTGTGAAGGGATTTCCGTGATTTTTCCATCTCGGTCTTCCTCTTTTACAATGACCTTCCCTTTTGGAACGAACATGCTCGAGATGCTGACTGCCTGGTCTAATAAACCTCCAGGGTTTTGCCTTAAATCCAACACGAGGCCTTTCATTCCTTTTTTCTGCAGGTCATTTAAGGTTGTCACAAGCTCCTTAGATGTGTTACTAGAGAAGCTGGTAATTTGAACCTTCGCAATTTCTTTGTCGACCATTTCTCCATAAACGGTTTCAATAGGAATTTCATCACGAATGATTGGAACCGTAATTGGATTATCCTGTCCAGGACGTTTAATCGAAAGCTCCACTTTTGTTCCTTTTTTTCCGCGTATCATCATGACTGCCTGGGTCGAACTTTTCCCTTGAAGACTTTGTCCGTCAACTGATAAAACAACATCATTTGGTTTTAAGCCAGCCTTTTCAGCAGGCGATCCTTTAATCGGTGACACAATCACAATATGGCCATCTTTTTCCTGAATTTCCGCCCCTATTCCCTCAAAGGAAGAAGAAATGGTATTATGGAAACTTTTTGCCTCTTCTTGGCTCATATAATCGGAATAAGGGTCATCAAGCGCCTCAACCATACCATTGATTGCGCCATTAATCAGCTTCTGATCATCTGTTTTTGTATAATACTTACCTTTTAAAGTATCAAACGTATCATATAGCTTATTAAATTCTGACCGTTCATTGCCGACGGTTACAACCTTTTCTCCCCCAAACGAAAGGGCAACAGCCGTAATCCCTGCCGATAAAAAAACAATTAAAAATAGCAGCATAATAAAGTGGAATTTTTTCAAATGAATGTAGCTGGATTTATTTTCAACAGCGTGATCTTGTTCAACTTTTTCTTGTTCGTTTTTCTCTTCTTCCAAAGCCTTCACCACTTTCATCAACCCAAAAATAATTACTCTAATGTAATACAGCTGAAGCTATGTATAATTCTCCAATAAAAAAAGAATCCTTAGAGATTAGAATAACATCTTTTTAATTAAATTAACAAAGAAAAAGATAGTGATTGTAAAAAAAACGAAAACCTCTTCCTAATGGAAGAGGTCCAGAAGCTGTTTATTCCTTAATAGCTGCCTCCAGTGCTACTTCAATCATATCATTAAAGGTTAACTGTCTTTCTTCGGCTGTTGTTTCTTCACCAGTTAAAATATGATCACTGACAGTGAGAACTGACAATGCTTTGCGGCCAAATTTAGCTGCTAGTGTATAAAGTGCTGAAGTCTCCATCTCAAGCGCTAGAATTTGATATTTTGCCCATTTTTCAAGCTCCGCGTTATCATTATAGAAAGAATCTGCTGTGAACACGCTTCCTACTTTTAAATTTAACCCTTTTTCGATTCCAGCATCATAGGCATTCTTTAATAGTTCAAAGTTTGCTGTTGGGGCAAAGTCAACATGTCCAAAATTAAGGCGGTTCATATTCGAATCAGTCGAGCTGGTCATCGCCAAAATAACATCGCGTACCTTAACATCTTTTTGGATGGCTCCGCAGGTACCCACACGAATTAACATTTGTGCGTTGTAGCTCTGCATTAATTCATGAATATAGATAGAAATGGACGGAACTCCCATTCCTGTTCCTTGTACGGAAATTCTTTTGCCCTTGTATGTCCCTGTGAAACCGAACATATTTCGTACTTCGTTATAGCAAACTGCCCCTTCTAGGAAATTCTCGGCAATATATTTAGCTCGAAGCGGGTCGCCGGGAAGCAATACCGTTTCAGCGATTTCATTTTCTTTTGCAGCAATATGTATACTCATTTGAATCCCTCCAATACTTGTCCTTATTATGTACCATAGTCAATATATCATAAACGAATTTCAATGAAAAACCAAAACGAAGAAAATGACATGAAATTTTTAAATTGTGGGAAGCTAATCTTGATTTACAATCAAATACATTGCTGATGGTGATGTAACGGGAGGAATGGAAATGGGAAAAAAGCATCGTGCAAGAATTAACTCACCGAAGAAAAATAATCATATTCCTGCTGAAGCGATTGTCGCGGAACACGAGGCACATGCAAAAGAACATCAGGCAACCGGCGGAAGAAAGCGATAATTTGTTTAATAAAAAATAAACCTAAGGACCTCATGATTCCTTAGGTTTTTATTGTTCAAAATTACAGCAATGTAATGCGGTTAATAGGAACCCAGCCGCCTGGTTTTAATTGGTAATAATATTGTCCGCCACGACCTTCATCAATTAATATGATATCACCAGTCGATAAAAATCTTCCTTTATAATTGGCTGGGATTCTATCAGTTACGTTAAAACGGCTAAAGGTTTCTTCCAAACAATGTTTACGGCTGTCGGCCGGTATATTTATTCGATAGACTTGTTGATGACCTTTTTTCTCACGCTGTCTTGGTGTTTGAAAGATGGTCACATCATACTGCATATTGCCTCTTCTTGTTAATGCCTTGATCATCAATATCCCTCTGAATTAATAGAATTTTTAGTCTTATCTATTAATTAGAGATGGATGTTGTCAAATCCTTCGACGAAAAAACACTAATTTTGTCGATTATATGATATCTCCCTTTACCTTCATTGTTTTTGGTTAGGAGTATCGTTGAATCACCATATAGATTTTTTCCTGTAAATATGGAATATCGGAGTCAGTGACAATTAATCTTACATTTGTTTCATCTGTTCCGAGCGCCTCTGAGAACAACCCGGCAATGCCTCTTGCTTTCCGGTCTACCTGGAACATAATCTCTAGACCGCCATGGGCAGATGGAAAGAAAACGACTTCAAGCTCATCCAACCTGCCGCGAAATGGTCCAGATACAGGAACAAATTCAAATTCTTGAACAAACGGGAGCCGCCCCCTCATTCGTCTTGGAGCCTCCTCGCAATCCGCTTCCCTAATTCTAAATCCAAGCGTATCTATTGCATTAAAAATGGCGGTCATTAATGAATTGGGAACAACCTTTATATAATCTTTGTCACTTGGGTCTACACCGCCTTTAATATCAAGATCGGTGGTTACCCATACTTTTGATCTGCCAATTGACAGTGGTGTATCGAATGGCAGCTGAAATGTAAACGGAATGTCTGTTCTTTCATTTTTTCCTATTTGGAACGGGGTTGTCAGCCGAAAACGATCGATTGTTGTATTAACCGAATACTTTCGATCATCTGACTCTCTTAAATAGGTTGTATTTAAAGAAAGGTAAATTTCATCAATCTGCTGGTCAATTTTACCTCCCCTAATTTCGACGATGCCCTTGACTGTTTCGCCAGGCATATAGGTTTCTTTTTCGAGCTTTGTATCCACTGTTGCCGCCCCGATCCCCACGCTGGCAAATACTTTATTAAAGAATGTCATGTATTATTTCCCCCTTTTTACCTCATCGATATATACGGGTTTATAAAATTATGGTTTCGTTTTCTAAAAAATTTTTTCGATAGTAAGTATGATTGCAAATAAAAAGCGAGCATGAACATGCTCGTTTAAACAATCTATATTTGATGAGAAGGAAATCTTATCTTTTTAAAAACTTATTCCTCCTCCACTTCTTCATCGATGATACTTTTTTCAATTAAATATTCAAAGGTAATGTCTGCGATTTCTTCCAATTCTTCTTCACTTGGAACATATCCCCTTTTTACAAGCTCATGGAAGAAGAATTCGGCGATTTCTTCTGTATCAATAAAAACTTCGATTTCTTTCAAACCATCGACCCCCTTTTTACAGAATGTATGAGCTTCGTTGTCTTTTCATGCTAGTAACTTAGCTGGATATCTAATGTTGCGATGCTGTTATGTTGGCTGGAAATTTTTCTTTTCTTGGGTCATTTTTTATTGGGACAAGCATAGGATGAATGTAAAGAAATTTTCTGGGGTGGTAGAATGTCTAATTTACAAACAAAGCTGGAGTTATGGATAGCAGATGTTAATCAAGAGGATAGTAACACTTTGAAGCTATTTGCGAAAATTACGGATACCATGTTTTCAATGATTAAATGGGCGGGTATCCCATTTGTGCTTTATTTGTTAATTGAAGCCGCAAGATGGTAGCTATACATGGCTTTTCCCATCATTACTGACGATATTTTCCAATTTCCTCAGTATAACCCGCATAACCTGATAATATTCTTGATCATGGAACAATTCATATAAAATCCGGTAATCATTAAAGATATCCAAAAGGTTATCAATTAACTCTTTCTTTTCTTTTTTCTTGGCGATTTCTTCAAGCTCCGCTTTTCTCACCAGATTTTGTAAACTTGGATTCTTTAGGATCTTTTCCTGTCTATTGACTAAGTAAAGCAAGCCCAGCTTTTGAATAAACGTGTCGGCACTTTCCGCATCAGCGACAAGAGTAAGTTCTTCTTCGCCGGCTTCGAGCCACTCGCCATCGCTGATTCTCGAGAGCTCATAGATGACATCTTCCCAGGCATCCTCTTTATAACGCCAGATTTCAGTGCGGAAGCCGACCACCTTAAACAAATCAGCGCCATATCCGCTTACCTGTACCAAGTCACCGATAAAAAACTTATATTCTATATCAATATGCTCCTGCTCCATTACAGTTCCTTCAAATTCTGAAAGCAATTCTAATGCTGATTCCATAAACAAACCCTGACTTTTATTTACTTCATATACATAATTCCCCTCAAGCCACTTTACATCTGTTATTTTCCCAACGGTGCCATAAATGGTAATCACCACTGTATCACCGATATTATACTTTGGTTTTTTCCGCTGTGTCATTTCCTCCCCTCCCCTCAAATGATGAACCGTAAATTTTGATTACATTATTATATGCGCGTAGGAAAATAAACGCGCATTTTCCTTGATAAAATGAAAAAATCGCCTCTCATATTAAGGCGAATAAAGAGTATTTTTAATTATTATTTTTCTGTACTGATATATTGCTGCCATGCCTCATCAAAAATCGACATCGATTCTAAATAATGTCCATTCAGTTCAAGATATGCCGAAAGTTCATGGTAATCATCAGAATGTTTCGGAAAACTATGATCCAAATAAGCATCATTGGCAAACTTACTAATCGAATCCTTGGGTGACGGATGCCGAAACTTCAACAAAAAATGATAAAACGATTTCCTCATATACGAACGCCCTTCTATTCCAATTTCGTTTCATTATTATACTATAAAAAAGGGTGCCTGACACCATTGTGGATAACTCAGTTATCCACAATGGTGTCAGGCACCAAATGCTTTATGAAAAGTCGAAATAGTTTCTTTTTAATAATCTTGGGATTTCCATCAAATTCTCGAAGGTTATGACTTTGTCGATCTTTTTGCAGTCGATTAAAAATAATTGGTCTTCTATTTCTTTCACTATTGCTTCACTTTGGTAAATCATTGAGCAATCTGGGCAGGAAAACGTTGGGGTTTCACTGATCTCAATTGCTCGTGTCCCGTCCGGCAGTTCCCAATAGACTGATCCGGAAATATGTTCAACGTTCTCGCTTGAGCACCACTCGCATACCGTTTTCATTCATGTGCCCCCCTATTCCTTCCCCTGTTCCGCAACGGCTTCGGGTTGTGTATCCTTTTGGACTAGTGCTTGATATTTCTTTTCTTTTAGTTCATCGCGTTTACCCCGTTTATCCTTTAACGTCGTGTGCTGCGGGTCCTGATTGTATGTTTCCCTGCGATTTAGGCGTGATAACCCTTCTGGAACAAGATTAAAGTGTTCGTCATTCATAATTCCCGCAATGCCGTTCAGCGATTTTTTCTCATCCATTTCCGGATAAATTTCTTTAAAATAGCCTTCCGCCCGTCCCGGTACATAATTTTCCGGCTCTGGATACGACGTAATCACACCCTCAAAATTTCGCAGGACCACTTTTTCCGGACTTTGTGAAATGAGATAATTCGGCTGGAGCGCAATTTTTCCGCCGCCGCCAGGTGCGTCGACTACAAAGGTTGGAACCGCATAACCGCTCGTATGCCCGCGCAGTCCTTCGATAATTTCTAAGCCTTTGGAGACAGGTGCACGGAAATGGCCGATTCCTTCGGATAAATCACATTGATAAATGTAGTATGGACGGACACGAATCTTCACAAGATCGTGCATCAGTTTTTTCATTATAGGTACGCTATCATTAATGCCAGCAAGGATAACGGACTGGTTACCCACTGGAACACCGGCATTCGCCAGCATTTCACAGGCTCGTTTAGAATCTTCTGTAATTTCAATGGATGTATTAAAATGGGTATTCAGCCAAATTGGGTGATATTTTTTTAAAATATTGCAGAGGTTTTCGGTAATTCTTTGTGGAAATACAACAGGTGCTCTCGTTCCAATACGGATAATTTCGACATGGTCAATTTCACGTAAATTTTTTAAAATATATTCCAAAATATTGTCATTAATCAATAATCCGTCTCCGCCGGATATTAATACGTCTCTCACTTGAGGTGTTTCACGAATATAAGAAATGGCGGCATCCAGCTGTTTCTTCGGCACACCCATACCAATCTGTCCGGAAAAACGTCTTCTCGTACAATAACGGCAATACATCGAACATTGATTTGTCACCAAGAATAACACACGATCCGGGTATCGGTGAGTCAGCCCGGGTGTCGGCGAATCTTCATCCTCATATAATGGATCTTCTAAATCATATTTAGTTTTATAAATTTCTTTTGAAATCGGTACTGACTGCATTCGAATTGGGCAGCGCGGGTCATCTGGATTCATTAATGACGCATAATATGGTGTAATATTTAAAGGGATTGTTTTCGTTGAGATTCTGACGCCTTCTTCTTCCTCAGGTGTTAAATTGATTACCTTTTTTAAATCCTCTAATGTACGAATTGTATTCGTCAATTGCCATAACCAATCATTCCATTGTTCTTCTGTTACATCTTTCCAAAGCTCAATATCCTTCCAATGCCTTTTCGGCTTATACAAAAATTGTTTCATAATCCATTCCTCCTTCTTGCCTCACTAAATTAATATGCAAGAATCATGCCAAATTGACAAAGCGGTAATTTAACGCGGTTTTCCTCTGCAATTAACTCGTATTCCTTGTTTCTCAACCAAAAAAGGCGCTGAAATTTCAGCACCTTATAATGAAAGCCTTTTTAATTTGTATTGTAATGTCTGCCTCGGAATGTCCAAAAGCTTGGCTGCTTGATTAATATTCCCGTCCGTTTCCTCCATGGCTGACAAGATCAATGATTTTTCCAATTCATCGAGATTTTTCCGTAAAGAAAGATTCTCAAGCTGCTGATGACTGCTGTGTACAATAGTTAACTGTTGTTTTAACATCACCGGCAGGTCCTCAATTGCTAATATATTCATCTCACAGACATTCATCATATATTCAATCGTATGTTTTAATTCACGGACATTCCCAGGCCAATAATAATTAGCAAAAAAAGTCTCTAATTCCAGTTCCATCCCTTTAATATTTTTTTGAAGCTGTTTATTAAAAAACCCAATAAAATAATCGCTTAAAAACTTAATATCCTCTTTTCTCTCCCTTAAGGGAATTAATGAAAAAGTAAATACGTTGAGCCGGTAATATAAATCTGAGCGCAGCTTATGTTCCTTTAACGCCTTGCTTGGATGAAGATTGACCGCTGCAATAACGCGGACATTAACGACGATATTTTCCGCCCCGCCAACCCTTCTAATGAGACCATCCTCTAATACACGAAGAAGCTTTGCCTGTAATTCAATCGGCATGGCATGCAGTTCATCAAGGAATAGGGTTCCTCCATCAGCAAGTTCAAATAATCCTTTACGCTCGACAGCTCCTGTATAGCTCCCTTTTGCCGTCCCGAACAAAATACTTTCAAGCAATGTCTCCGGTATGGCCGCACAATTTTGGGCAATAAACGGACCGGCAGCCCTTAGCGATTCATGATGAATTCCTTGGACAAACAATTCTTTCCCTGTCCCGGATTCTCCATATACAAGAATGGGAGAATCCGATTTTGCCAGTTTTTTCGCTTCATCCTTCATGCTATTAAAGGCTGGGCTTACTGTTTTTAAGTCATTAAAAGTATAATTCACCTGCTTTTTAACCCTTTTCCGGCTCCCTTTTTTCAAGCCCTTTTGCAGATCCAGCAGCCGTTCGGATAGCAGCTTCATTCGCGAATAATCTTTGGCGATTTCGACGGCACCAATAATTTCTTTATCAACAAAAATCGGTAATGTTGTATTCATCGTGTCAATCCTGGTCCCATGGACATTGACATAAACCTGTGTCTGGTTATATATGGGCTTCCCGGTTCTTACCACTTTTAATAGAGTACTCGATTCTTCTGTTAACGAGGGAAATGCTGTTAATAAATGTTTCCCCAGCACCTCCTTAACCTCCATGCCATCATGCTTCGCGGCAACTTCATTATAAAAGATCGTCTTTCCATCGGTGTTCACCACATGAATTCCTTCATCAATGCTTTTCAGAATAGCCGCAAGCACTTCCTGCGTTAAGGCGGTAAGTTGTCCCATTACTTTCACCTTCCTTCTATAGTGATTACACAAGGTGCTGAAAAATGGGCAGCTGCAGCCGAATTTTTAGCAGTTTGCCAGATTCTTAACCCATATATTCATATTTTCCAGCTTGTCATAAATATAGACATTATTCATTAACCGCCCCCGGTATTTATATCCGAGCTGGTAAAGCGCAGCATTCATCCCAAAGGACAAGGATCGGGCAATGGAATAGGCGCAATAGATTCCATCACGTTTCAGCTCCTGCTCCAGCTCCTGTAACAGCAGCTTCATCAAGCCATATTTCCTGTGTTCCGTGAGTGTTGCACAATCGGTTAATTCAGCATTTTTGTAAAATGAATTAATTTCCGCCGAAGCAGCACTGACGATTTCTCCTTGATGGAAAAAACCATAATAGATTGTCCCATCCTCCATCGTCTTCTTTACATAATCTGGGTCATTTAGCGGGGTTGGATAAATCTGAAATACTTGTCGGTAAAGTGCGGAGAGCTTGGCTGCATCGCTTTGACTCACTTTTTTCAAGATATATTCCTTTGGCGGGAGCGGTCTCTTACCAGGTGGCTCCAATTGATAAATGTTTTGAATGATCCCATCCTCCGTCATCCAATGGTCGGTGGTTTTACGTTCTGAGGTATAAAATTTTGTAAAAAACCAAGCGTCAGTGCCAAGAAAATAACGGTCTATCACTGCCTCCGGCTGGAATCCGGCCTCATAAAAAGTGAACGTATCCTCCGTACGCCCCTTAATAATCAGTTTTTCCACACTATGTTCATGGACCAGTTTCTCGAGTTTCGTTAGAATCTCTTGAATGTTGCCTCGATAATCATCAGCACGGATTCTTTTATTAAATGGATCAAGGCAAACCTCAAGATAAAAATTTGACTCTTGCAAACGAACGGTTGTTTGTAATTGATTCATCTATTTTTCTCTCCCTTCACCTTATGTTTCGTGCAAGCTGTTTGTCTTCGTGAAAAAAATGCCTGACTGTAAAATAAGCCAGACATTTTTCCAACATACCAATTACAAAGCTTATTCTTTTACTACTTCTTCAATCATCCTGTTAATTCCTTCCTGAATCTAAAAAAGAATCCTAATGGGCATGCTCAACCTCACACCAATTGAGAATCGTCAAGGCAATGATTTCACTTGCAGTAAACAATTCGTCTAGGACAATATATTCATTTGCATCATGCGCCATTTCGGTTACTCCCGGACCAAATACGATAACAGGAGTATGACCGACATTGGAAAAAATACCGCCATCTGTTCCCCATGGACTGGCCTCAATTACTGGGGCTTCTCCCTTTATTTCTTTGAAACTATCAATTAGTGCTGTCATCAATGGATGATCATTTTCCAAGCTTCCTGGAAGCCATCTGGCGCCGAACCATTCAATTTTCAGTGGATTCTTACTCAGCCACGGATCCTGTTCATTCAATTCCTGAAGGCACGACTCCATCGTAAGCTGTGCCGCATCCATCGTTTCTTCCGGTGCAACCCCCATCCTGCCTTCGATGGTGGCGGTGTCAGGAACCGAGGATGGCCATTCGCCGCTTATAATTTTCCCGATATTAATCGGAATAGGAATGGGGATGCCTTCGTAGAGGGGGTCTGTTATTTGGGCATTCCGTTCTCTCTCTAATTGTTGCAGACGCCCGATAACAAGGACCGCTTTTTCAATCGCGCTGATTCCTTCGTAACGTGTCCCGCCATGGGCCGCTTTTCCTGGGACTGTAATTCTAAACCACATGGATCCTTGCTGCTTTGGAAAGAGTTTCATATTCGTTGGTTCAGGAATGATCGCTCCATCTGCTTGATAGCCCCGTAAAACAGCCGCCAATGTTCCTGCCCCGCCGCTCTCTTCTTCGATAACACTTTGAAAAATAAGATCCCCTTTCAGCTTAATGCCGCACGCGACAATTGATTCAATCGCTAATAAAAGGGCAGTATTTCCGCCCTTCATATCAGTAGAACCTCTCCCATACAACTTGCCGTCCTCAATATGACCGCTAAAGGGATCATGTGTCCAGCTTGTTTCGTCACCAACCGGGACCACATCAATATGCCCGTTTAAAATAAGCGATTTGCCGCCGCCTGTTCCCTTCAACACAGCAACAAGATTAGGATTGCCTTCAAAGCTGTGGCGGTCACAAAAATAGGCGGGATGGTCTTTCAGTTTCTCACCGCCAATTTCCCATATATCAAGCTTTAAACCAAGCTGGCGGCATTTTTCGATAATCACTGCCTGGGTACTGCTTTCATTTCCTCTTGTACTGTCTTCCTGGACAGTTTTTTGCAATAATTTGATTCCCCGCGCCCGATTCTCCTTCAGCCAAGTTCTGATTTTCTCTTCTTCGTTCTTCAATTGTCCCGCTCCTTTATTGTGATTAGTATTTGATGTGCCGAAGCTTCTCACTTACGTCAAATTCGCATCCGGTTTTTTCGATAACTTCTGTGATATTACAGGGGGGAAACAGCTCGGTTAGCAGCAAACCTTTATCCGTTACCTTAAACACAGCCAGCTCCGTAATAATAAGGTCTACACAGCGGCTTGAGGTTAATGGCAGCTTACATTCCTTGACAATCTTTGGATTTCCGTTTTTATCACAATGATTCATTAACACAATCACTTTTTTGGCCTTTTGGGCAAGCTCCATCGCTCCCCCCATACCAGGCACTTTTTTCCCCGGAACGATCCAATTGGCAAGGTCCCCTTTTTCACTAACTTCCAGTGAACCAAGAATTGTAAGATCTACCCTTCCTTTACGAATCATCGCAAACGCGGCAGTACTATCACAATACGAACCCCCGGTTGTTAAGGTAACTGGAAACCCACCGGCATTGCAGAGATTTTCATCCTCTTCCCCATTAATTGGACTTGGACCCATTCCGGTTATGCCATTTTCCGCTTGGAACATCACCGTTACTTCTTTTGACAAATGATTGGGGACAAGTGAAGGGATACCGATCCCTAAGTTGACAAGCATTCCATGTTGAATTTCTTCAGCTGCTCGTTTGGCTAATTTATTACGAATGTCTATTCCCATGCCCATCTCCAATTCACCCCCTTTGTTGGAATTACATAGTCAACAAACACGCCAGGGGTAATAATTTCTTCAGGTTTAAGACCTCCAAGCGGTACAATTTCTTCGACCTCGGCGATAGTAATATCCCCCGCCATCGCTACTAGCGGATTGGTATTGCGGGCGCTTTTGTCATAAATTAAATTTCCATATTCATCTGCCTTTTTGGCATATACAATCGAAACTTCCGCCGTTAGAGCCGTTTCGAGCAAATATTCATTACCGTTATGGGCTATAATCGGTTTGCCCTTTACGACGATTTCATTATCCATGCCAATATCGGAGAGAATCCCGGGGAGGCCGACACCACCTGCCCGGATTCTTTCCGCTAAAATGCCTTGCGGGGAAAATTCGACCTCCAGCCTGCCTTCATGCATCATTTTTCCGGCAAATGGGTTGGATCCAATATGAGAGGCTATTACCTTAGCTGCCCGTTCCTGACTGACCAGCTTGCCAATGCCGATATGCGGAAAACCGGTATCATTCCCGATAAGTGTTATATTTCTTATTCCCTTCTCCAGGATCCCATCAATAATTGTCGGCGGCGATCCAACCCCGCCAAACCCGCCAAACATAAGTGTCATACCATCATGGAAAAAGGTAAGAACATGTTCCAACGTCGTAATTTTCCCAAAGATATTTTTCATTTAAGATCCACCAGCCATACAACTGAAATCTTGTGCAAACGCGGTAAATGTTTCATTTAATAGGGCAATCAATTCGTCAATCTCCTTTTCTGTTATTGTTAATGGAGGAGCAATCATAATCGAATCACCATTCACCCCATCAATTCCTGAACCGGCCGGATAGACTATCAGCCCTTTTTCCTTCGCAAGCGCTACCATCTTTTGAGTGATTAATGCTTGACGCGGATAAGGTTTCTTCGTACCGCGGTCGGCGACAAATTCAATCCCAAGCATCAAACCTTTTCCGCGGATATCTCCAATAAACTCAAATTGTGACTGCATTTTTTCGAGCTGCTGTTTGAAGTAAACTCCTTTTGATTCTACTTGACTCATAATCTTGTTTTTTTCGATATATTCAAGAACGGCTAAAGCAATGGCACAGCTTTGCGGATTGGCACTTAATGTATGCCCGCTCATCACTTGTTTTGTACCGGCCAAAATCGGTTCCATCACTTTCTCACTGGCAACCGCTGCGGCAATCGGTGCATAACCCGCTCCCATCCCTTTTCCTAAGGTAACAATATCCGGCGTGATCTCCCAATGTGTACAGGCAAGCATCTCGCCCGTCCGTCCTGAACCGGTCATTACTTCATCAGCAATGAATAAAATTTCGTGCGTATCACAGATTTGCTTAATCACTTTAAAATAGTCCTCAGGTGGTGCAATCGCCCCGCCTGCCGCCCCAATGACCGGTTCGGCGATAAAGGCAGCTATTTTGTCCGCTCCAATTCGTTGTATCGCTGTTTCCAGCTCTCGTGCACAGGCATATTGGCACGACGGTGCTTCAAGCTGATATGGGCAGCGGTAGCAATACGGCGGATTAATCACTGGAAAATCCTCCAAAAGGGGAACAAAACGGGCTCGTCTTCCGGTATGGCCGGACATCGAAAGCGCTCCTAGGGTAATCCCATGGTAGCTTACCCATCTTGATAACACCTTTGTTTTTGTCTGAATCCCCTTTTCCTGCCAATATTGAATCGCAATTTTCATCGCTGTCTCTGTCGCTTCCGAGCCGCTATTTACAAAGAAGCTCCAATTAAGGTCGCCGGGGGTCATGTCGGCAATCTTTTTGGCCAAGCTTTCAGCCGCCTCGCTCGTAAACTGCGAACGGTACACAAAGGAAACTCTTCTGGCCTGTTGATTCATGGCCTCGATGATTTCAGGCTCTCCATGACCTATATTTGCTGTAACCGCTCCTGATGCCGCATCCAAATACTTTTTTCCATCCATATCAAATAAATAAACACCTTTACCATAATCGATGACAGGATAGACGTCATCCAAGACTGGTTTGATTAAATAAGAGCGTTTCACAGGATTTTCACATCCTTTTTCAAATATGTTAGACCTTATTCCAATTGTATGATTCAATTTTTTGTTTCTTTCATCTTTATAGAAGAAAAAAAACAGACTTCACCTAGTCTGTTTACATGTAAAATTGCACATTTTATAAAAGGAAGACAATCTTTACCTTTTCCCTATGGTATTATAAAATAACAGTTATAATTTAATGAGGTAAGATTACATGAGTGCAATTCGAAAAATTCAATCGAAATCAAAAGAATTATCGGCATTTCAATTAATTGTTATTTTCTACCTTTCCGCCCTTGTTATTTCTACACTTATCCTTAAAATACCGATCGCACTGCGTCCAAATGCAGAACTAAGCTTTATTGATGCGATGTTTACAGCTGCAAGTGCTGTCAGCGTTACTGGATTAAGTGTCATCTCGATAAAAGATACATTTAATAATTTTGGCATTTTCCTGCTTTGCTTAATTCTTCAATTAGGCGGGCTTGGGGTCATGTCCCTCAGTACCTTTCTATGGGTGATGATTGGCAAAAAGGTAGGGTTAAAGGAAAGACAATTAATTATGATTGACCAGAATCAATCCAATCTCGCTGGACTGGTACAGCTGGCAAAACGGATATTTGTTATTTTTATTTCCATTGAGATTATTGGCGGTATCATATTAGGACTATCTTTCCTTAATGATTACGACAGCGGCTATACAGCTTTTAAGCATGGCTTTTTTGCAGCCATTAGTGCGGCGACAAATGCTGGATTTGATATCACCGGTGAGTCGCTGATACCGTTTAAGAATGATTACTTTGTTCAAGCAATTGTCATGCTCCTGATAGTTTTCGGAGCTATTGGTTTTCCGGTTCTCGTGGAGGTTTATGAATTTATTGTTACCTATCGGACGAAGAGAAAGTTTCACTTTACCTTATTTACGAAATTGACCACTTCAACGTTCGTTATTATTACGTTATTAGGCGCCATTGTCATTTACCTATTGGACAGTCAGCATTTTTTTGTTGATAAAAGCTGGTATGATTCTGTTTTTTATTCTTTATTTCATTCGGTCACCTCTAAGAGTGCCGGGCTTGCTACAACGGATATCAATGAATTCACCCCGAGCAATCAGCTGTTTATGGCCATCTTAATGTTTATCGGAGGTTCACCGAGCAGTGCGAGCGGAGGAATCCGGACGACCACTTTTGCGATTGTCATTCTCGCCATCATTTTTTATGCACTGGGGAAAGGCTCGATTAAAATTTTCAAACGAGAGCTTAGGCAGGAAGATGTGTTAAAATCATTTATTGTAATGAGCACCGGGGCTTTTTTATGTTTAATTTCTATTTTAATCCTTTCCATTACCGAACAAGGAACAGTCATAGAGGTCATCTTTGAGGTTTCTTCCGCTTTTGGGACCAATGGCTTGTCGCTCGGGTTAACGCCAAACCTATCTCCGTTTGGAAAGATTTTAATTATCATTCTGATGTTTATCGGGAGGGTTGGCATTGTGACCTGCCTGTTAATGCTAAGAGGAAAAGGGAGCAGAGAAAAAATTCATTACCCGAAGGAAAAGGTTATAATTGGCTAAAAATAAAGCGGCTGACTTCCATTGAAGTCAGCCTTTATTGTCCTTTTTAATACCAGCTTGCGCCAATGATAATTAACAGAATGAATAACACAACAATTAACGCAAATCCGCCAAAACCAAAACCGAAGCCGCCGCCGAACCCGCCGCCATAACCGTATCCGCCTGCTGGATAACCGTACCCGCAGCATCCATCCATTCCATATCCTCCATAGCCACCATATCCATACATCTGCATTCACTCCTCTAAAGATTTGTGTCTTTTCTCTGTTACTTTATGTACTAGGTGCTTGACCTGTATGTGCATCCGCCTATATTATTTAAAGGACAATCATGAAAAATATAGGTGGAAATCATGAAAACAATTTTGAAAAACTTTATTAACGGGATTTTAACCATTGTCCCAATCATTTTGGTCATTTATGTCATCTACAAAACTTTTATTTTTTTAGACAGCCTGCTTGGGAATTTTTTAAGACCCTACCTACATGAGGATTATATTCCGGGCATCGGCTTGCTTTCGACGATTGTGTTGATTACGATTTTAGGTTGGCTGTCGACAAAGTATATCACTGGGAAAATTATTAAGATCATTGATTGGCTGCTTGAAAAAATCCCCGTTGTCAAAACGATTTATTCGGTCATTAAAGACACGATTCAATCCTTTTTAGGAGATAAGAAATCTTTCTCCAAGGTTGCCTTGGTAGTGGTTCCAGGTACAGAAATGCGCAGTATTGGGTTTATTACATCGGAGCAGCTTGAGGATTTTTACAGCCCATTAAAGGACCATGTGGCCGTCTATGTACCGCAAACGTTTCAGGTTGCCGGCTTTACCTTCCTAGTCCCTAAGGAACAGGTGGAAATCATCGACGTCAAACCGGAAGATGCGATGAAATTTGTCCTATCAGGTGGTATGACTTCCACTTCAAAACAAAAAGAAATTGGTTAACAATAAAAGCCGCATACAGCGGCTTTATTGTTGTTCAAATAACTTCTTAAATTTTCCGTATCCTTCTTTGTCCAAGTCTTCTTTCGGAATAAACCTTAGGGCGGCGGAATTGATGCAATAGCGTAATCCGTTAGGTTCCGGTCCGTCATTAAAGACGTGGCCCAGGTGTGAATCGGCGGTTTTGCTTCTAACTTCCGTGCGAATCATAAAATGGCTGTAATCATCTTTTTCCAGGATTTCTTGTTCTTCAATCGGCTTAGTAAAGCTCGGCCAGCCGCAGCCGGCATCGAATTTATCAAGCGAACTGAATAGCGGCTTGCCCGAAACGATGTCGACATAAATTCCGTCACGCTGTTCATTCCAATATTCATTTCGAAATGGCGGTTCTGTGCCGTTTTCCTGCGTAACCGCAAATTGCATTTCTGTTAAGTTTTTTTTCAATTGTTCAAGATCTTTTTTGATCATTTTTTCAAATCACCCCAATGTTCTTCTATATAGCCTTTTCTTCCTGAACCAATTTGATAACGCACGTAGTGAGCCGGGTTTTTCTTATAGTAATGCTGATGGTATTCCTCTGCAGGATAAAATGTCCTAGCAGGCAGGATGGGCGTGACTATCGGCTTTTTGAAACGGCCGCTGTCCGCCAATGCCCGCTTTGAATCCTCCGCTAACTGTTTCTGCTGTTCATCATGATAAAAAATCGCTGTTTGATACGATTGGCCGCGGTCATAGAATTGGCCGCCGGGATCGGTTGGATCAATTTGCTGCCAAAATAACTCCAATAATTTTTCATAAGGGAAAATCTCCGGGTCAAACGTTATTTGAACCGCTTCATAATGCCCGGTAGTGTCGGAACAGACTTGCTGGTAGGTTGGATTGGCGACAGTTCCGCCCGTATAGCCGGAAATGACGTTTATAATTCCCGGCTGCTCATCAAATGGCTTTACCATGCACCAGAAACAGCCCCCAGCAAATGTAGCTAATTGGTATTGTTTATCCATCTTCACACCCCATTCTATAAGTCATTGTTTACTATGAGTATACAGAAAATGAGGATGGAAATAAAATTTGCTGTTTAAAAAAACCGACCAGCATCACTGGATCGGTTCCATTTCATCTAATATTTATTTTTTTGGTTATGAACCTTTTTCCACTTTTTTCTTTCTTCAGATTGGGCTCGTTTATCAGACTTTCTTTCAATAAACGCAAGTTCCTTTTGCAATTTATTGTAACTAGAAAGCCTTTCTGACATGAGCATCCCCGTTTCAACCGCCGCTGTCACGGCACAGCCGGGCTCATTTCGATGGGAGCAATCCTTAAATTTACATTGTGACGCCAGCAGTTCGATATCCGAAAAGGTTTCCGACAGTCCCGAGGTGCTATTCCACAGCTGCAGCTCCCGCATCCCGGGAGTATCAATCAAAATACTGCCATTTGGCAGGAGCACCAATTCCCGGTGGGTGGTTGTATGCCTGCCGCGATCATCCGTCGACCTGATTTCCTTTACTGCTTGTTTTTCCTCGCCTAGCAACCGATTGGTTAAAGTGGATTTGCCGACACCCGAGGAGCCTAGTAAAGCAATCGTTTTTCCCGGCTCTAAATATGGTGCTAATTGTTCCAAACCTTGATTTTTCTCGGCACTTATCGGAATAATCGGCACACCGCCAAATGTGACCGCTTCAATTTCGGTTACCTTCTCAGCTATATTAGGACAAAGATCGGCCTTACTTAGCACGATAACCGGATTTGCTCCACTTTCCCATGCTAACAAAAGATAACGTTCTATTCTACGTACATTAAAATCCTCATTTAAAGAGTTAACTAGAAATACCGTATCCACATTTGCAGCAACGATTTGCTCTTCCGCCGTATTTCCAGCCTGCTTTCTCGAAAACTTGCTCTTTCTCGGCAGCACCTGTAAGATTGTTCCCTTTCCTTCCTCCAACCTTGGCCTTAGTGCCACCCAGTCTCCAACTGCCGGAAAATCTTCTCTAGTAAGTGCCTGATAATTGAACTTTCCAGATATCTCACATAATAATTCCTGATGTTCCGTCCAAACACGATACATTCGTTTATGCTCAAGAGCTACTCTGCCAATAATTAAACTTTCTTCAGCTTTCAAGTGATCAAACTCTGACTTCATTGTTTCAGATAAACCGATTGATAATAAATTCATTTTTAAATTCCTCCACGCAAAAAGTAAATAAAAAACCATAGGCATACACAGCCCATGGTTTCATTTGCATTATAGGAATGACTAAAATGAAATCATTAACGGTTACAATTATGGGCTGTGCTTACAATATTCAAATAGAAGTTATTGTTCATTGTTTCAATTGACATTGCACATCACCCGCTTTCATGTATTTTACATTTATAGTATATGAAATTTTTTACTTCATGTAAACAAAAATATGAAACAAATCCAAAATTTTACGCCCCTTAGGCACCCAGCCAGAAAATTTGAATATCTTATGTTGTATCAGATTTTTAGGAGATGGTCGTATGTCCGATACGAGAAATCAGGCAGATTATCTGCAAAAGGCTGCGATGTATGATTCATTAGCTCAATATTATAAATACACAAACCCTAACTACCACATGCATTTTTACCTAAAGCACCTGCACTACATGAACAAGGCAATCACGATGATCCGCACCCAGCCGCAATTGGATCTGGAGGAGGCCAAAATCCGCGTACTTCACACCTCCTATAATTCTTCCAATATTGATTTTTACGTAAATGGAAAGCGGGTTATCAGGGACTTGCCTTTTAAAAATGTCAGTACCGACCTGGCTTTAAAACCCGGCAAATACCATATTGATATTTATCCCGCCGGCAAAATGATAGACAGTGTGTTAAATAAAAAACTAACAGTTGAACCAGGCAAATCGTACACCTTAACGACGATTGAATCGATGAAAAAAATGCGCCTGCTCATGTTTGAGAATCTGCCTGAGGTGCCACGAAATGAAGCAAAGTTCCGCTTCATCCACTTATCACCGGATACACCGGCCTTAGACATTGCCGTGACAAACCGCGATGTGATTTTTCAAAAGGTAGCATATAAACAAGCCACCGAATATTTAGGACTAACCCCGATGACTGTCGACCTTGAAGCAAGAGAAGCCGGCACAAAGAACGTCCTCTTATCCATGCCCAAGCTGCAATTTAACGAAAATAAAAGCTACACCATCATCTTCATCGGATTATCAAAAGAACAGCCGGAGCTGCAATTTATTAGTATGGAGGATTAAAAAATGGTGCCTGACACCACAATTTTTTGAGGTGTCAGGCACCAAAAGAGGTCAGCCTATTTAACCGGTACTGAAATCGTAAATGCAATATTATCATGTTTAAGATCAAATTTGTCTGCTTTAATTTTCAAGTCACTCTTTAGCTTTAGCTGCTGCATATTGATGTAGACAAGTTCATCATTTGGCCTGATGATAACTCCTTTTGGGAGCTTATAATTTTCGCTGATAAACTTTAAGACATTGGATATCGGCAGCGGTAAATCGCCGAGTGACATCGCCTTTGCCGTTAACACCAAGTCCCCATTCTTGAGCGCCTTTGGTTTAAAGGTTAACTTCATATTTAATTCTTCGCTAAAAACGGGAATCTTTCCGTATAATTCGACTTCATCAGCCAATAACACCCTGTATTGGATTGGGGAATCAGCAGCCTCTTCCTCCAAATAATGGTTAATAAGTTTATTTAAATCATGTTTATTTGATTTCACATGAAAGGAAACATGTTCCCCCGCTTGGCGTTTTACGATCTTTTGCTCAACATCTTCATATGACCTCGTAACAAGTGATAAAAGTATAATTGCGAACAAAATATTGATTCCTATGAGTACCAGAAATCCTATTTTCCATTTATTTCTCATACAAATACTAATTCCCCTCTGTACTTACCATTAATGCCCGCTTTTCAAGATCAGGAATGACTCGTTCACCTAAGGTCTCGTTCAGCCTTTGGGCGATAAGTTGATAACCCTTGTCGTTTGGATGAAAATGATCCTTATACAATAAATCATCCCTATTGTTCAAAAATAAATCATCAATTCCGACAAAGTAAGCGTTAGGATAATTGACGACTACAGATTGCCCCGTCTTGTTCCACTCGGAAACAATTTCGTCCATTTCTTTAATATCGGAAAACCATTTTGAGAATGGATTGTACATACCTACTAAAACAATCGATGCATTGGGGTTCTCTTTAACGATGGTCTTCATAATTTCAATCAAGTGGTCCCGGTATGTTTCTTTTTCCGTCATAAAGTCTCCGTACTTTAAATTAGTAAAATGCTCCCGTACTACCTTCATGATATCATTGCCACCAATCGTTAAAATAATTAGATCTGCTTTTTGTAAAACTGGCTTCAATTCCGGAGATTGTAATCTTTTTAACAGCTGTTTTGTACGATTGCCTTTTACACCATAATTAAAGAAATCAACTTGGTTAACCCCTTTATCTTTTTCAAGCATCGATTCTAGATACGGCAAGTAACCGCCTTGCCCCGTACTGTCACCAACACCTTGAGTTAAGGAATCACCGGCGGATAACACGGTTAAATTTCGTGGCGAAAAATCTGAAGGAATGGGTGCAAAAGCTTGAACCGCTGTCTTCTTTTCTGGATGCAATGCCAATTGGTCCGTTTCGCTGCATGAGGTTAGTAATAACGCCGAGAGAAATAGAGGGGTGAAAAATTTTTTCACTGTATTCACCTTCCCTTCTAAACTATCTTTATCCCGCTTTAACGTGCAGTATGTGCATTACTTTAATGCTAAACTTAATTAGGGAAGCTATTCGTAAATATGCAGCTGCCCGTAAAAGCCCGATTTGTTCAACTAATAATCATTGGGAGATGAAAAGAACCCCAATGATTATAGTTTCACTTTATTATAACACGACAACTTTCATTCAAAACACTTCTGTACTATATCCTATTCTTGGCAAAAAAAATAGACCCGTGTAATGGTCTATTGTAATGTTTTAATATCACTAATAATTTCTTCAAACGGTACATCTTTAAACCCGCTGTAGTTTTTTCGAATATGTCCATCTTGGTCCACTAGGTAAATAAAGGTTTGGTGGATGACTTGGTTACCTTCCTGCGGCTTTTTCACCAACGTTTTGAAATTCTTAGTTGCGAATTTCTCAATAAAGTCTTGGGAATACCCGGTTAAAAAATTCCAATTGTTAAAATCAGCTCCAAATGACTTGGCATATTTTGTCAGCACATCAGGCGAATCGACGGTTGGATCGACACTGAAGGAGACAAATTCCACGTTTTTCAATCCTTCATCCTTAACCATCTTTTGCAACTTTGCCATATTTGAAGTCATCGGTGGGCAAACATCCGCACAGCTTGTAAAAATAAAATCCGATATCCAAACTTTACCTTTTAAATCCTTTAAACCAAGAGGCTTATTTGCTTGCGTCGTTGCCGTAAAGTCCTGAATCGGCCAATCAACACCATTCTTGATATCCTTCTTTCCACAGGCAGACAATAGCAATACTGCTGCCAGCAAACATATAGCGGCTAATCTCATCTTCATCATATCACCTACAAAATTCATCTTATGTATCCGTGACTAGTTTATCAAAGAATAGCATAAGAAGAAAGAAAAAGACTTGATCCCCTTATTCTCCGCCCTCCCATAAGGGAATATGGATTTTAAATGTAGTCCCTTCACCTTTTATACTTAATACCTCCACTCTTCCCTTCAGCCGCTCGACAAGCTGGTAGCAGACCATCATTCCTATTCCGGTTCCTTTTTCCTTTAAGGAGTAAAATGCTGTTCCAAGCCGTTGGACTTCTTCGAATGACATACCAACACCGGTATCGTTAATCTCAAACACTCCGTAATGAGGGGTTTTATAAACCTTAAGAGTCAATAGACCTCCGCCTCGCATGGATTCAATCCCGTTCTTAACAATATTGATCAGCACCTGTTTTAATTCACTCTCATTCCCTTTGACAAAGATATCTAGTTCAATTTGCTTCTCAAGGCTGATATTTTTTGACATCAAGGCAAAGGTATTCATTAAATCCATGACATTTGATGCCAGTGTACCTGCATTCACTTTCGTAATCTCCTCAAGGTCAGGTTTTGCAAGAGATAAATAGTCATTGATAATCATTTCGGCCCGGTTCAATTCCTCTATCATTAAATTAATATAGGTCTTTTCCTCCGATGTTAAATGATCCTTGGCATAAAACAGCTGCAAAAATCCCCTTACCACTGTCATCGGATTTCTGATTTCATGGGCCACGGATGCTGCCAGCTGACCGATCGCATTCATCTTTTCAGCACGCTGTAATTCCTTTTGCAGCCTCGACTTTTCAATAACTTTCTCCATCTCACCGATGGCTTCTTCAAATGAACGGCTGCCGCAAAGATCTGAAGGATGGCTGCCAAACTCTTTGTATGTATCTGAAAGCCGGTCGAAAAGAATGGACAGCTGACTTGTCATATGATTAAATTTTTCCCCAATTTGGCCGAGGTCTGATTCATCCGATATTTGCAGCTTCATGCTAAAATCCCCTGCACTCACTGCATTAATTCCCGAGATAATTTCTTGCACCGGTTCAAAAACCTTTTTGAGACCCCACCTCATGATCAAATAGACAAATGCGGTAATCAGAATTAGAGCCACAAGCAAAAAAGTTCCTGTTTTCTTTTTAAAGGCTTCGACTTTTGCTGCATCTACATTTACGACAAAAACCGCAATCTGTTTACCATTGTTATCTTCAATCGGCTTAAACGCTGTCACCCATGTTCCCTCAGCATCATGATATATTCGGCTGCTAGTGAGTCCCTTTTCTTTAACTGAACGATTAAAGGCTGCAAGAAATTCCTTTCCAGCGAAATAAGTACTGAAGCTGTCTAAAGTACCTTTTCCATCTTTTCTTGACATAGTTATAAAGGAAAGTTCATTACCCTTTATTTTCTTAGCAATCACAATATAGCCATCAAAATATTTTGAATTCTTTTCTAAAAGGTCTACAATTAATTCATTTAATTTAATTGCTGCCGGAGCATCTTCATCATGCTGTTTAATTACCTCTTGAACCAAACTGGAAGGAATGGAATCTTTCCAAAGCACGGCAATTCCTTTTGCCCGTTCAATCAACTGCTCCTCCATTTGGTTGGATTGAAAGAAAAAAACCATTCCTGCTGTTGAAACAACTACCAAAAATGTAATCATAAAAGAAAATAATAATACCTTTCGATAGAGCGGCAGTTCTTTCACCTTGTCCTTGGTCATATTCCAGGTCCTTTCAAAAGATTTTATGATATATGAAATTTCGACATTAGGACTTTAGAATCCTTTTGCGTTTACTCAAAATCGTTACTTTTTTCTTATCTCCTGAAAAAGCATGATGAAAAAACATGTTTGTAGGTGGTAAATATGATATGATGAATGAGCGTTCAGTCGTATTTATTATTTTAAACAAAATGTGAGGTGATGAAAATGGAACGAATTGGTCCCATCCTAGTAATAGAAGGCCCTAATCACAGCAAGGTACCTTATTCCCGAAGTTTATACTTGGATGGCAGTGAAAAAGTATTGTTCGACAGCGGTGCCGAGGCAAAAACACTAATGGAACTCAAGCGGGAAAAAGGAATAGAATTAATCATCAATACCCATTATCATCCAGATCATACAACCCACAACCATCTATTCCCCGAAGTCACCAAATGGATCAATCCGATTGAATTTGAAACTTCACGCACCGTGGATGGCGTTGCCCGTGCTAATGCCATTCATCAAGAATTGGGACCTAAGGGAGTGAAAAAGTGGAAAGACTCTCTTCCTAAAGAGCTAATTGAAAATCTTAGTCAAATTTCTGGAACATATGATTATGAAATAGAGTATCGATTTGGCGATGTAAAAGTTATCTTTTTACATACACCGGGCCATACAAGCGGTTTTACCTGCCCATACTTTCCCGAACAAGGCGTCGCTTTTGTCGGCGATTATGACATGACCTCGTTTGGACCATGGTATAACGGAACCGACGGCGATATTGATGATTTTCTAAGCTCAGGAAAACGACTGCTGACACTTGATGCTGACACATATATAACGGGTCATCAAAAAGGCATCTTTAACAAGCAGGAATTTAAGACGGCAATGGAACAATTCCTCTCCATTATTGACCGGCGTGACGAAATAATTGATCAATATGTCCGCCAAGGATTAACATTTGATGAGCTTACCGAAATCGGAATCTTTTATCCAAAGAAAAACTTGAAAAATCCCTTGTTTAGAATATGGGAACGGAGCGGGATTCGCAAGCATTTGGAAAGGCTTGGCTATACAATTGGGCAAGCTTCCGCAGAGCTTGTTAAATCAAAATAGGATGGAGCCAACTCTTTTTTGGCCCCATCCTATTTTTTTATTCATAGTAATACATTAATGCCAGTGCCCCAGCTCCGGTATGAGTGATGACAGTTGGATTCGTATAATCAATTTCTACATCTTGAAACCCGGTTAATTCAAAAATACTTTCCTTGATCTTAACCGACAGCTCGTGTGCTTCCGCATGAGCAATCCCGACTCCACGAATCGTTTTGCCCTTTACATCCTCAGCAAACTGCTTGGCCAAAAACTTTACCACTTGGGAATAGCTGCGTACCTTTGTGACCGGCGTGTACTCTGCCCCTTCAAGTGAAGCGATCGGCTTAATATTCAGCAACGAGCCGATAAAGGCCTTGCCTTTCCCAATCCGGCCGCCTTTTACTAGATTCTCTAATGTATCTACCATTATATATAATTTCGTATGATCGCGGACTGTCTCAAGCCTCTTAAGGATTTCATCCACACTTTTACCCGCGTTTGCCAATTCCGCCGCTTCTCTCACTTGAAACGAAAGCGCTTTTGAAATAAATTTCGAATCAATCACAGTCACTTTTGTGTCGGTCATCTGAGCCGCGCTTTCCGCCGAACGAACGGTGCCGCTCATTTTACCGGTCATATGAATGGAAAGTACTTCATAGCCTTCCATTCCAAGCCGGTCATATACTTCAAGAAATTCACCAACGGATGGCTGTGAGCTTTTCGGCAGCTCCTTTGAACCTTCCATTTTTTTGATAAAATCAACAGAGTTAAGCTCTACCCTGTCTAAATATGTTTCACCATCTATCGTAATCGCCAAAGGCACTATTTCAATTCCAAGTTTCTCTATGATTTCTTCAGGCATATCCATCGTTGAATCGGTTACAATTTTCACCTTGTTCATGCGTTCACATCCCTACTCTTACTCCCTTGATTATACAAGTTTCGACAAGGGATGGGAATGATTATTTTTTTAGAATAATAAAGTGAGAATAAACTTCGAGATAGTTAGTCTAAAAATAAAAATAGACCTTGATTTTCAAATTGTACAAATCAAGGTCTCATTATACTTTTCTATCTATTCTTTTTCGTTTTATTTGAAAAAATTGATATATAGAACCAGTTAAAACTAGTACAATACCTGCTAGCATTATATTAAACATATTTGTGCCAGTTTCGGGGAGTTTAGGACCGTCAACTGGCAGAGTACCACCTAAGGTGCCTTCGACATAAAACTTAAACTGAAATTCACAGCTTAAACCTTGAAATTCATTATTTAATTCAATAGGTATATAAATGTTGAACATTAGATCCTCATGGGAACCCTTATTTAAAAATCTCGCATTTGACTTCTTAAAATCTTTCAATTTACCCTTAAAAATCTCTCCAGAATTGTCGGTGATAGTAAAATATAATTCATTATAAAATTTTTCAGAGCCTGTTAGAAATCTATTTGAAAATAAATATTTAAAATCTTTCGAACCATTATTTTTGACAGTCAGTTTCTTTGTGTATGTATCTCCCGGTCGACCATTTTGAATATCAAAGAAAATTTTATAAGGACTTGTTGAAATATCAATTTCTTTTACTTTTTCTTCAGCATTTGAATTTATTATAGGTGCAATTAAGCAGAGAAAAAAACTAGCGACTACAACAAAAAATGGAAATTTTTTTTGCATATGGTAATCACCCAACAGTTATATTGAAAGGTGGGCAAACAAACACCCACCTTTTAATTTTTCATAAATTTTTATTGGTTAGTATCTTCCCAAGCAGCTTTATCGGTTGTATCTGGATCTACAAGATCGCCTGTGCCATTAGGAGTAACTGTTTTATCTGTCAGACCTTGTTTTCCATTGCCTGTTATAGTGCCGTTTGGACCTTGTGCATTATGACTTTTATTACCCATAACTTGACGAGCATCCAGCTTAAAGTCAACCTTGGCCACCATTCCCTGTAATTTATTTTGCGCAACATTTGTCTCAGGGAATGATATCATAATACGGTATCTTCCATAACTTCCAGCATCAATTCCATCAGGAGATAAATTAAGCTTAGTACCTTTAAGGAATCGGGGTTGGATTTTACCCACATAATTACCTGCGATTGCATCTTTTAATGAAATTTTTTGTGAATTTACCAACATTGATTCCGGCACATATTGCCCATTAACGACAGTTTCATAAAAATATGTTACAGATAATGCACTTAAGAAATCGTCGTCAGTGGCACCTGTATTTAGCGGATTCTCTACCGATACTTTAGAAAAATCCAAATATGTGTCCTCAATTGCTAGGCTACCTACATTTTTCAAATCAAATGTTCTTTCAACAGTGTCACCAGGTCGTAAGTTTGAAAGGTCAAAGTTTACAGGCCATTGTGTACCAGGATATTTTCCTACTTCAAGATTTAATGTACCAGCCGCAAAACCATTGTGAATAGTTGCTTCGTCACTAAAGTAAGCAAATGTTCCTCCTCCGATTAATGACAGACCTAGAGCAGCTGAAGCCATTCCTAAACCTAATTTCTTTTTAATACCCATTTTTTCTCCTCCTGTTTTTTACCCCTCTTTTTGAGGTATGTAGTATATTTATTGAACCCTTATTAGATATAAGGAGTTGCAATCTAAACTAGATGGTTTCTTGTGCATCTTTTCTTTTACTTGCAGGATCAATTTCCTTTAATGCTTTGAAAATCGTAATTCCAGAATAAGCTAATAATAATAATCCAGGTAAAATCATTAGTAGGGCTGTCCCATTTTTAGACTTAGCAAAATCTAAGAAATATCCAACATATGGTATTGTGAAACCTGTATATTTTGCTACTACATTTTGAGCAATTACAGGATCTTGATCGGCATTATCATTGTTATCACCTTTAGTTTCATACATTACTTGGTTATCATTCTTTATAACATCGATAATTCTATGAGTAGCCATTTGATTTTCTGCTATCAAAAAGGTGATTACATCGCCTTTATTCAAATTATTCTTATCTTCTACTGGTTTTACTGCAATTATTGACCCTGTTTTAAATGTTGGTTCCATGGAGCCTGATAAAACCGTTTTTAATTGGTAGCCTAAGAAATTAGGTTCGCCTCCAGAGGCTTTTGATGATATGACAACAAAAATCATAAAGATTAGAGTTAATGATAGAATGACAGTTATTACAGTACTAATAACTTTTTTTACTTTTTTCATATTTACACCACCAGTTTTTTTAATTTTCGTTACTTTTCTTTGTTTGAATTGTTTCATCAGCTGTATCTTCTTGCTTAGTTTCTTCTGAAGAAATTGAGTTGTCTTTTGTTTCGTTATTAATATCTGTTTTCGTATCTTCCGATGAATTTGAGTTATTTATTTTTTCAGGTTTATCCTCTGGTTTTGTTACCTGAGCAGGATTTTGACCAACTACCTCGTCGGCGTTTGTTGTTACATCAATAATTGTTCCTACAGACTCTTTTCCGGACTTATCAACTGTTGTAATTTTATAGGTATACTTTGTTTCGGGTTTTAATTTCTCGTCATCGAATTGACCATTCTTTATGTTGGTCCCAACAGGGGTTTTATCTTCATTTCGATAAACATTGACATGACTAAAGTTTTTATTACCCTGGTTAGGATTTGACCAAGTCAGATTGATAGAATTACTCGTATGCTTTTCTTTTACTTCTCTTACTTCAGAGCAAGGGGCATTTGTATGATCGTCACAGCCGCCTTTGTTATGGCCAGGATTATCTGGATCTGTCTTTTCACCAGTATCTTCATCAGGTTTATCGGGGCCATTTCCAATTCCCGCGTTATCCTTACAATAATTGTGCCAGTAATCAGATTTTCCATTTAATTCTTTACAAAAATCTTTAGCAGCACTAATCGTTCCGCTAATTTTCTCCACGTCATTAAAGTAAGCACCGGTATCAGATGTTAGGTATGAACCTGTTAGAATCAGTAGATACCAAATCGCTGCAATCTTAGCTATGAATACCAGCTTTCTGCTACTTTTCTTAAATTTTCTCAATCTTGTAGATCGAATCGTACTCACTCCCTCATTCGCTCTATTTTCGAACCAGCATATGTAGTGATTAAGAACGAAGTCGGTGAATCTATTAAACTTTTCACAACAACTTCTTTGCATTGTTCTCATTTAAGAACTTACAAATTGAGTATAAGACAAAATAACGAACTTGGAAAACCGCAAAAATAGGCGAACTTTCTTAATAAAGAACGTTTTCGGGACTTTTTCTCTAGTTTTCTCGTAATTACTTAATTTCTTGTACTTTATAAAATATTTAATGTTCTTTATAATGTAAAAAAAGGTTTTTTTACTATATAGGAGATGAAGGTGATGATCGGGAAACGAATTAAGATATTGCGAGAGAAAATGGGATTATCAATTACGGAGTTAGCAAGCCGGGCTGATGTTTCAAAATCCTATATCAGCCAGATTGAGCGGGGCGCACAATCCAATCCCTCACTGCAATTTTTGCGGAAGATTGCCGTTCCATTAGAAACCAACATAGAGTTCTTTTTAGAAGACTCAGAAAGTAATGAGTCATTAGAAATACAGCTTGATGATGAGTGGAAGGCATTAATCCAAGCTGCAATAAAAACAGGAAAATCAAAAGACAAACAAATAGCCCCCATTCTTCTAAAAGAATGAGGGCTATTTTAAGAAGGCTTAGTTCACTTCAATAATTTCTTCTTCCTGTTGTTTCTTTAGTTTTTTTCGATAGACTAATTTTGAAAGGTTGATGCTGACTTCATAAAGCAGTAACAACGGCAATGTCACGACGAAATCAGACATGAAGTCTGGCGGTGTGATGACGACCGCAATAATGACCAGTACAAAGTAAGCATATTTTCGAATCTTTGATAGCACAAACGGATTGATAATGCCTAGCGAGGTTAGGAACATTACCACAACCGGCAGTTCGAATAATACCCCGAATGGAATCGTCATATTCATGATAAAGCTGAAATATCTGTCAGCGGTAAAGTTCGTGACAAACATGCCTGCACCAATGTTGACTAAAAATTTCAGGACCATTGGAAAAATCACGAAATAGCCAAAAGCCAGTCCCATTATAAACAATAAAAAGAGTGCGGGAATATAGGAAAGGGTCAGCCTTCTTTCATTTGGCTTTAATGCAGGCTTCACAAACAGCCAGATTTGCAGGGCCAAAACAGGAATCGTTCCGGCGATGGCTACGACCGTTGCCAGCATAAAATATATCCAAATAATATCGCTTGGTCCTAAGACCATTAATTTCACGTCCAGGTCGCGGACAAACCATTTGTAGATGTCATCCACATAAATAAATCCGATGATAAAAAAAACAATAAAGGCAAGCGCCGAAATGATAATTCGTTTTCGTAATTCCTCTAAATGATCAACAAGCTGTAGTTCTTTATCTGCCATTTACTTCCCCTGCCAATTTCGAAGGTTGAGAATTTGTGTGATGGTTAAAATCATACTTTCACACTAAATATAGTTTAAATTCCAGAAGAAAAAGGGTGCAAGACGCAAAATCTTACACCTTATTTAGTCAATTTTTCTTTTTCGTCTTTAATGTCATCCATTACATCTTCGGTAAGCTCTCGTGTTGATTTTTTAAATTCTTTTAACGTTTGTCCAAATGCCCGGCCGATTTCCGGCAATTTCTTTGGTCCAAAAATGATCAGTGCAAGCACTAAAATTAAAATTAATCCCGGTACTCCGATATTTGAAAACATGGAAATACCTCCCCTTTAGTTGTTAATTTACTACTACGATTATAGTATTGAAAATTTAGTTTGGGTTAATTTTTCGAAATAATTCATAGTAAATTCACAATATCAATAAAAAACGTAATAGCGGTCATAATTTTCACTTTAAATCTCTATAGTCAATTTAACAATAACCTGTTTTGAAGTCAACGCATTAATTTTAAATGAAATTTTTAAAATATTTTGACAATATATTTCCAATAGCATATAATTGAAACATTAGTAATATTTACTAATAATAATTCTTCGGGATGGGGAGTGAGTTGGATGGAATTTTCACTTTGCAGTTTTGATGGTGCCCTGCCTGTGGAAGTTACAATCGATGATGACAACGGAAGATACACCATTCGTAAGAGCGATCGGACCGGTGAATATTTTAATAGCCCGAAAGAACTTATCGCTTGGGTGAAAGCACATTTCCATGAGGAGGAATTTTGCCATCCACACGAATTCCGAGGTATGCTCGCGCAGTTAACGGAATACGAACTAAATGGACTAAGTTACTAAATTAAAAAGCACCAGCTTCGGCTGATGCTTATTTTTCGTTACTTAACCTTCCGATCATAAATCAAAAATTCATAATCATATGGATTTTTGTCATCTTTGATTCCTTGTTCAGAAGAGACTAGCTTCCACTTAGTTTCATCGAATTCCGGAAAATAGGTATCGCCGTCAAATTGATGATGGATTAAGGTAATATACAGCCTGTCACCAAAGGCGAAGGTTTCTTTAAAAATCTCCGCACCGCCGATGACAAAAATCTCCTCGTCTTGCTCTCGGCAGTAGCGAATAAATCCCTCCATCGAGTCAAACACAGTGCAGCCCTCTGCTTGGTACCCCTTTTGACGGGTTATGATCAAGTTCTCTCTTCCCGGAAGCGGCCGGCCAATCGATTCATGTGTTTTCCGTCCCATCGCAATTGAATGGCCCATCGTCGTCCTTTTAAAGAATTTCAAATCCTCTGGCAAGTGCCAAGGCAATTGATTATTTATGCCGATCACCCTATTTTCATCCATTGCAACAATAAAGGAAATCATACACTAACCACTCCTTTAATGTGTGGATGCGGATCATAATTCTCCAAAACAAAATCTTCGTATTGGAACGAGAAAATATCCTTAACGTCTGGATTAATTTTTAAAATTGGCAGCGGTCGCGGTTCTCTTGTAAGCTGTAGGTTAACTTGTTCCAGATGGTTTTGATAAATATGAACATCCCCAAAAGTATGAATAAATTCCCCTGGTTTTAGGCCGGAAACTTGGGCAATCATCATCGTTAACAATGCATAGGAAGCAATGTTAAATGGCACGCCAAGGAAAACATCAGCTGAACGCTGGTATAATTGGCATGAGAGCTTGCCATCAGCTACATTGAATTGAAACATACAGTGGCATGGCGGCAGTGCCATTTGATCGATTTCTGCGACGTTCCAGGCATTCACAAGCAGCCTGCGGGAACTCGGATTGGTTTTAATTTGCTCAATTAACTCGCTGATCTGGTCGACCGTTTTACCGTCGGCGCCTGTCCACGAGCGCCATTGATGGCCATATACCGGGCCAAGTTCCCCGTTTTCGTCCGCCCACTCGTTCCAAATGCGGACACCGTTCTCCTGCAAATAGCGGACATTCGTATCCCCTTGTAAAAACCATAATAGTTCATAAATGATCGATCTCAAATGAAGTTTTTTGGTTGTTAATAGCGGGAAGCCTTCTTCTAAATTAAAGCGCATTTGATATCCAAATGTGCTGATAGTGCCGGTACCGGTCCGGTCACCCTTCACAGTACCCGTTTCCAAGACATGCTTACATAGGTCTAAATATTGTTTCAAGATTTACACTCCTCTAATTCCATATCCTTTAATTTTATTTCAGGCCCTTGATTATTTCAAATGTTTTAGGTGCCTGTTTCCGTAATTGTTGATTGGTATCGTTATTTAAGTAGTACATTGCAAATGATTCCGCAAAGTATTCTTCCGGGTATAAAAAATAACTGTTTCCTGGGAACAATTGATCATGTTCCAGTTCCATTACATGTTTAAATTCTTTTGTTTGACTAATATTATTTAAGACAAATTTGTCAATAGAATGCGCCATTTCGTGCAGTTCCAGGTTCACTGAACCGTGGCCTTTTCCCTTGTCACTGCTGCCGATTTTAACAAGTACGACCTTGCCGCCGCCAATGCCCGGCACGTCATCCCAGGTAATTTTTGTTTGATAGCCTCTTGGAATTTTTCCAGCCAGCTGCTTTGCCGTTGGATTATCGGTCAGCTTTCCAGTGAAAAGCTTTAATGTGATTCCTTGATCATCTATTTTATTTAAAAGCGAAGCCGGCAGTGAATCGATTCGGTTAATCATCTTCGCCGCTTCTTCTTGGTCAAAATTCTTTTTTGGTAAAACAATAATGTCATTTAAGGGTTGTGAAGATTTTTTTTTAAGAGATTGATAGAGCTGCGTATTGACTGAAAAATCGACAAGCTTTCTACCGTCATTGGATGCTCGGGATGTTGTCATGGATAATAAGAATAAGCTGGCAACAACTACTGTGATAAACCATTTGCGCATGTTAAAAGCCCCCAAACTCTATGAAATACTCCTAATAGAATTATATCATGTGAGATTGGGAGAGATTATGAATTTTATTAGGCAAATTAGGTATTAGTTGGGTTTGGCTATGGGACAGATTTGGCATAAGATTGTTTGGGTTGTCCCTTAGAACAGCTCTATAAGACTGTTTTGATGCAAAGTTACCTGCCTGTGTCCCATAGAACCTCTCAATGAGACTACTTTGCCACAAAGCCACCTAACTTTGTCCCCTAACAGAAAAAAAGCCGCCAAAATACCGGCGGCTTTCCTAACATATCAAACCTCTAATCCAAAATTACGGCATAATGATGCCAGTCCGCCTGCAAAACCGCTGCCGACGGCGTTAAATTTCCAATCGCCGTTATGACGATACAGCTCGCAAATGACGACAGCAGTTTCTACTGAGAAATCCTCGCCAAGGTCAAAGCGAAGAATTTCCCTTCCCGAATCCTCGTCCACCACACGCGCAAATGCGTTGCTGACCTGCCCAAAGTTTTGGTTTCGAGCTTCAGCGTCGTGAATCGTTACAGTGATTGCAATGCGCTCAATATGGGAAGGAACCTTGCTGAAGTCGATTTTGATTTGCTCATCGTCCCCATCGCCCTCACCTGTTCGGTTATCCCCCGTATGCTCTACAGCTCCGGTTGAATGTACCAAATTATTATAAAATATAAAATCATGATCATTAATGACCCGGCTGTTCGCGTCGGTAAGGAAGGCTGATGCATCTAAGTCAAAGTCCTGACCACCATGATAACGGTTTGTATCCCAGCCAAGTCCAACAATGACTTTTGTCAGGCCCGGATTCGTTTTTGTCAAATCAATTCTTTGTCCTTTTGATAAATTAATTCCCATTATGATCACCTCTTACATAAAATTTTCTTAACTAAACGAACGGACAACTTCGCTCAGACTGGCAGCATTGGTCCCAGAGCCGATTGCAGCAAATTTCCACTCATTACCGTGGCGGTAAATTTCACCTGTAACAAGACAGGTTAGTCCGCTGTAATTATCCGTTAAGTTATAATGGATTAATTCCTGATTATTGTTTGGATTCACAATACGAATAAAGGCATTGCGAATCATTCCAAAATGCTGTTTTCTTTTAACACAATCGTAAATGTTAACCACGAACACAAGCTTCTGAATATTTGCTGGAACACGGCTTAAATCGACCCAGATTTGTTCGTCATCCCCGTCGCCGTCCCCCGTTAGGTTGTCTCCAGAGTGCTGAACGCTGCCATCATTGCTCTTTAAGTTGCCAAAGTAAATAACGTCTTTGTTGCTCCCAAGCTTATCATTAGCTCCAAGCATGATAACAGAAGCATCACAATCGATGTTGGCCTGGCTTCCGCCGCCGCCAAACAGCGACCCGAAAAAGCCGCCGCCACCGCCGCTATTTTGTACAGGATCCCAGCCTAAGCCTACCAAAATTTTAGATAACCCAGGATTCCCTTTCGTTAAATCTACACGTTGTCCTTTTTGTAAATTGATTGCCATAACGATCACCTCATCCAATTATTAAACAATACTATGATTGTTGTTTCAGTTGTTTAAAGTTTTGCGTCAGCTGTTCTAAACGCTTTGTACCTTCTTCACGCAGGCGCTTATTTTCGTCTTCGATAGCCTTAGTTTCCTGCATCCCTTTTATAATAATGTTCCATGATTCTTCAATCGTTTCAATTTTAATGCTAGGGGCACCGGCTAGTCTTGCAATATCGGTGCTTTGCTGGGAAATGTTCTGTGCGTTACGCAAGAGCATTTCATTAGTACGACGGTCAAGTTCACTCATCGAATCAGCCACGAGCTTCTGTCTTTTTGCCGCAACGGCTTGAATTAAACCGTTTTTAAAAATCGGAATGGTCGTAACGAATGCTGAATTGATTTTCCCAATCAGCTTAGTGTTGCCTCGCTGCAGCATCCGAATTTGAGGTGCAGTTTGCAGTGACACCATTTTCGCCATTTCCAGATCGTAAACGCGCTGCTCCAACAGTTCAATCGCATTCTTTAGGGAATCGAGCTGCATCGAAGCAAGCTGATCTCCTGAAGCAACACGTGCTTCAAGCTGCGGCAGCTGAGTCGTTTTCAGCTCTTCTACCTTTAATTCACCTGCAACGATATATTTCTCAAGCGTTAAATAATATTGGTAGTTTTGCTCGTACATGTTATCAAGCATGGTTGTGGAATCCACCATTTCCTGTCGGTACTTTGAAATTTCCACATAAACTTTATCAATTTCAGATCCCATTGTTTGGTATTTTCCAAACAGCTTCTCAACCACTTTTTCGCCCTTTTTAAACAGCTTACCGAAAAAGCCGCCGGATGATTTTTGAAAATCCTTGGGATCAAACTTATCCATAATCCTGCCAAGCTGTTTTAACAGCTCGCCGGAATCCTCCACTTTGGTGGTTCGCATATTGCCTAATATTTGATCAGAAAACCGCGAGATTTGTTCTGCCGGTTCTTTTCCAAATTCCAATACTTGAATTTGATCGCGTTCATCGATGGAACGGGCCAAATTCTGTACTTCCGGTTCCTTGCGAAGGGCAAGCTTAATGTCGGATACTTTTGTTTCTGTCAATAAATCTTCGACAGGTGCTGGTGTTAAACCGCTGGATGGATTTGGTGTAAGATTCACTGTTTAATCTCCCCTTAAGTTTTTTAAGAACCCGTGAAAAAGTCCCTTTTTGAATATGGAATGAGACGGCTCTTTATACTCTAAATCAAAGACAACATCCTCCAGCCAATGGCTGTCGAATAAGCCTTCATCTAGGTAATTTTCAATATCGTTGTGACCGGTTGGATTATATACCAACAGATCAATACCGAATTGATTCAGTAACAGGAGCATTGCCGCATCCGATCTTGATAACATTCCAGTCTTCTCATTATTAAAAATAATGCATTTGGGAACCTCTTGCGAGTAATCAAACCGTTCTAGAAGTTGAATGATCTTTTTCGGGATAAACATTGCCTGGGTGAAAAGATAGATTTTTACTTCTTCAAGACTCTCCATTGGCAATGGTTTTAAACTAGGTTTTTCGCATATTTTCTTAACGGCATTTGCCAATCCTTTTTGCAGGCCTACAGGCAGGAAGGAATATGGCCAATAATGGGCCTGCATGATTTTCTCCGTACTAATTGAGCCATCACGTTCGAGGGCATTCCGATAATGAAAACGAAAATCGCTATGACTCGGAATCGTAATTGGCAGCCGGTGAATCAACATACAATTGTCTAATTGACTAAGAGTGTGAAGCCGCTCCCAATACTCCTTCCGATCCCTGCTGACACCGTTTATTTTGGCAAAAATAGACGGAATCTGGACCTGTCCATTACTGACATCAAATTCCGGACGAACCATTGCGATTTCATTACTAACGATAAACAGCTCATCATAGGTTGTTTTGAGCGTTAATGACGACGGCGTATAGTCCCTTAATTGCCACGGTTTATAAAGCCCCGACCCTTCCTGATTCAAGATTGTCTCAATCTCTTTGGAAGCCCTGTATGCCACGGTTGTTTTGCGGCTCCGTTTCTCCGTTGGAAACGGTTCAGGATGCTGATTTTTTGGATAACGATGAACAAAGATCTTTTCTTTAAGAAATCCCTCTATAATTTCTTTACCCTCAGGGTGAAAAATCACAATGTCACAGCCAAGCATTATTAAATAATATAAAAAATATTGATGGCTTTTTTTAACATCTCCGTACCATAAAAACTTTGGCATTGCCCTTTCAGGGTCTGCCGTTTCCAGAGGAGGTGCTAAGTGATTGATGGACCACTTGACTAAATCAACAAGCACACGTCTTAATTCGTGATTTTTCATTCCGTCTTGTTCACGCTCGGAATACAATTCCAATGTCGCAATCATCGCTTCCCTCAGTTTTCGGTGAAGGACAGGAACCTTTGATTTAAGCAATAATTTCTCACCATCAAGAAACGCTGCAAAGCGGTTGATTGACAGCTTTTGCTCCTGATGGACATTGATGACCCGCTGGATAGCTTGAAAATGGGCATTATCAATTGACTTATCAAGAGTATCCTCGCTAAGCAGATGTAAGTCTAATTCAGTTGATGAGACATAATCAAAAAGCTGATTATAGTATTCGTCTGTGTCGATTGGTACTCCAAGGAATTCCCCTAATACTTGCCCGATTTGAATGGTCCCATTTTCTAATGAATAATTGGGTCTTTCCGGAAGCGGCTTTTTAAGCATTCCAAGCCAATTTTCATATGAAAGGGCTACAGGTTGGATGTTTATTTGATTTAAAGATGTATTCATTCATAACCCCTTCCCTAGATAAGCGAAAGTTTTTGTTTTCATTGTTTAGCAAATTATGTAAGGTATCCTTTTCATCATAACACAGTTCATTAAATCGTTCATTTGTTTATACGAAAGATATGGGAAAATGTTTCACCATCTCATCACCTTTCCGCCACAATCACCTTTCTCCACGCACATGCATAGTAATAAATACTCACATTAAAGTAGGTGGCTCACATGAGATTTTTATATAAACGGCCAAAAGCAGAGCTTGTTTATGAAGAATTGGATGACGTGATGGAAGTGATGGCTTCTGATGTGTTCATTCTTCTCGATTTACTTATCTTCAGCCTGATTTTCACATTCCTGCTTGCACCTGCCATTGCTTCACTTGGCCTGTCATTCTTGTTTTTCATTGCCAGTTATAGTCTATTTTCCGGTCTTTATTTCTTTGTGTTTAAAAGATTGGCGGTCGAGCGGTAGGAGATTGACTATTTGATTCAAGATTTCTTCTCCTGCCATTACCCCTGGTTGACCTATTACAGTAAAAGCCGCATTTCCATGCATGTTTGCCAGTTCGCCATGATTTGGTACAAACCGATATTCGCATTTCTGCAAAAAGTCCCAATCAAGCACCGAGTCCCCTGCTCCTGCAATTCTGCTAATACCTTCACGCTGGCAAATATATGCTAAAGCCGCCCCTTTACTAATCGCCTTTGGAATGAAATAAAGCTTCCGGCCTTGCAATGACACCCTCCAGCCATACATTGACACAAAAGCTTCAATCGTACTTTTGTTAAATGAAGCCGGAAGCGCTGTAAGGGTATAATAGAAAAATAGATTTTCAACCTGCCGCAGCTTACCCGTAAAATAAATGCCCTCCCGCTTTAACAGCGCAAACAATTCAGCCATCGGCACCGATTCCGACTTCATAACACTGGAAATATGTGCCGACCATTCTTCCAGCAGCATGCCGCGATATAATATTTTGGCTCCATTTGTGGTGACAGCATATTGAAGTTGAATTTCGTTTTGAAAAATAATAAACCGGTTAAATTGCTCTGTCGTTCTTGTCGTTACCGGTATAAATAAAATTTCTTCACTAAGCTGTTTAAGGACTGTAAAAGCTTGCTCGGTCATAAAGCCGACCCATCGATCATCGTTCAGTTCAACTGGCTTTAAAGTTCGGCTGTCACGCCCGCCCAATTCTTCCAGCGCCCTTTCTGAATACATCAATGTGCGGTCAAGGTCGGAAGCGAAGATCATACCTCCGCCCCCTTCACCGATTTAATAATGCCGCAGCATAGATAGGTCAGTTGAGGATATTCGACCACTTCGACTCCCTTTTCTTCCGCCAGCATAAGAATATGTTTTACAAACGGACTGGAGGCATCCCGCATCAGAATTTTCCATGGCACCCTTCTAAGCAGCACCCTTGTTGTTTCACCCACACCCGGTTTAATATAATGCGTGCTCTCAACAGCAAATTCCTTTTGGATTCTTTTTACGTCCTCCATTCCTAAAAAATTCGTCTCAATTTGTTCCTCTTTCCTCTCGAAGGCAATTCGCTCTGCCTCCTCTGCAATACCAATAAACTCTTTTACAATTAAATCAATAAATTCGTTGGAAACATCTTCCGCTAACAGCTCTTTATAGAATTTAGCTCCATGAAAATCATCACTACCAATATAGTTTTTGTTTAAAACCGTCCGGCTCACCAACCCTGAAACAGTCGAGTTCAAGCAAGCGCTCGGAATTAAAAAGTCCTCTCTCGTTCCAAAAAGCCTCGTGCAATGCCCGGGATCGGCAATTACGGCAAGGGTATCATCAAGCTTAATTCCGTATTTTTGTTCATATTCCTTACAGGCCTTTGTTAGTTCAATTGAAATAGCCCCTTTACCAGTCCAGCCGTCGACAAATTGTATCGTTCCTTCAGGATGGGTGGTGCGAATATAATGGATGGCGTTTTCATCTATCCCGCGGTCACGGATAATCGAAACACTGTAATGCGGCAATGTGGCGCCAAATCGCATTTCAATATACCGTTTGATTAAAATTCCGACAGGGGTCCCTGCACGGGCTAGAGATACTATAATTGTATCTTCACCTTTAGAGTGAAAAATCTGTTCCGCCACGATTCCAATGCATAAGGCAACTTTTTGCTTATATTCCTGCAATGTCTTCCAAAAAAGATCGACATATTCCTTTGGCGGCTGATATTCAATTGGCAATGACTCGCTATAGTGGCGACCTGATTGAATTTGCCGCTCGCGATTTACAGTTGAGTCTTCAAGCCTAATATCACTTAAATTCTTTAAAAGAAAAACAACGTCATCTTCCGCATAAGTACCGAATTTAGCGGACTTAGTTGTCTGCATGCTGCTCACCTCTGCTTTTTGAAAAAAAGACAAGATTAACCAAGTTTATGTTTGTCTTTTTCAAATCCTCAAAGAAGGGTTCAAGATTCTTTAACTCTACTTCCCTCTCAAAAAATAAAAATAATTCATCATAGAATCCGGGAGGGATATTGTAGACAAAGTGCCTTACCTCAGGTTCCTCCGGATTAGGAAAAGACAAACCATATCTCGCCCCGTACCCCTCCCGATTTTCGATGTAAATTGGACTTCTCGTCGTTGATTGATAATATACTCCCATTCCCATTTCTGCGGCAATTTTCATCGGCAAATACATGAATTCACCTGTTCCAAGGCAAAGCGTCCGTTTTCCTTCTCGCTTTTGGCGTAAAAAGGCCGCTGCCTGGAAAGCTTTTTGCTCAAGTTCCTGATTTTGCATACTGGTTAACCCGAATCTGCCGCTCTCTTGTATATATGAAGCAGATCTAGTTTTGGAAGAAAAACCGGAAGAAGTAAAAAATGGTTCAACGTCCGTCATCTCTATTTTGATTGCTGTTTCTGTTTTCCGATTTTCAGGCTTTTGTTCCTCCATCTCACGCAGCTGTTTTACCAGCACATTACCTGACAATAGACTGACTGTATTAATTTTAATCCCTAATTCTTGCTCCACTTTTGCAAATTGACTTCGATGTGCCTCTGAGCGCCAATCCAAGATGGAAACGACCGTGTATTCGTTTCGCGGGAACTTACTTTGAATTGACTTGATTATATTTAATGCTGTTTTCCCGGTGGTTATTTCATCATCCACAAGAATGATTTCACGTTCATTTTGAATCATTTCTGGCGGGATATAACAGCGGTGCGAGGTCGCATGAGAATGCTCCTCCTCAAAGGTCACCTCGGGTTTAACATTTATTAATTCCTCTCTTGTCGTATGAAAATAATCGGCTTTTTGCAAACAGGAAAAAAATGCATGACCAAGAGCAGTTGCTGTTTCGGCAAAGCCGATCACAACTGGATGTATGTCGGGTGGAACGAATGGGTTAGGGACCTCACTCTCCCGGTCAAACTCATTGAAAAATGCTGATAACAGACGTTCTTTTTCGCTGCAGCGCAGGCCCTTAACAGATTCCATGAATCTTGACGCTAATAATGCGCCTGTCAATAACCCCTTCTTTGGATGAATCGGCACATGTTTTCCGAGCACATTGCTGACGAACAAAAATGCCCGTTTTTTATTGATCCGGGCTGCCATCGTGAACAGCTCCTCTACCTTCAGGTCATATGGATTATCATGCACATTGATTTCAACGTCCAGCGCATCAAGTATGTGATAGGTATACTTCTTGTTTGATAAGGTCGATGTTTGTATATTGTTCATGGAGCACCCCGTAAAGCTTTGATTTTAACATTGTTTTCTCGGCCCAATAAAGATGTGGTTTAATTTCATTCATCTTATTGGCAAATTCACTTTTCATTACTCCTATTTCCCCAGAAGCCGCCTGGATAATTGTCCTTGCATCAATATATTCCTCGTATGATACAACATTTAAGGCTTGAACCACCTTGATATGTGAAGGGTGAATAATTGTTTTCCCGGTGATCCCATTAGCGATATCCATGAGGATTTCACGAATCAGTCCATCCAAATTCTCATTCAATAATTTTTTGCGCCATTTAAGCCCTTCATCACCGTAACGTTCGCGAAATGGAGTTTGCCTGAGCTGTGGCTTCAGAATCCTGTTTTTGGCCGCAAAATACTCCCATACCGGCCCGGACACAACATAGGCGCTGTCATGTCTTTGAAAAACATTAATAATATCAGAAATACAATCTCTTAAAACAGCAATATCGTAAACTGTTGTATCCATGCTGCGGCGGATGCCGTATAGCCCGCAGAAATCTGTTGCCCCGATGCGAATGTTGAGGACATTTTCTTTATAGCGGTCCACAAGCCGCTTAATGTTCACCAATTCTTCCATTCTCGTCTCTTTTTGTATCACTTTCGCGGATTCTAAAATCGGCATCGCATAAAACGGGTACTGGTCTGAATGAATGCGGCGGACTGCCGCTAACAAAGCCTCCCCTGTTTCACTGTTAAACTTCGGAAGCACCACTCCGGTTAACAGCTGGATGGCATCCCCAAGCTGAGCCGCCACCCGCAGGAATTGCTCGAGGTTCCGAATGCGAATGAACATCAGGGGGAAGTCCGAATTAGTCAGGAATCCTTTATGAACTTCACCATAAAGTTTCCATAGTTCCCCTATCAGCATTCGTTCAGCAGCTTCAACCTGCTGGTCTCCAACCGCATCTTCAAGATCAATAACAAGAGAGGTTAGTCCCACATGTTTGTTGGAAAGGATCTCCTGATGTATATTGGCGCGTGTCGCAGGCATGTAGAGGGTTGCCCCCAACCCGTAGGCAAGAATTTCACGGCTCGTATACTTATTAAACTCCTGCGGTTTTTTATAGAAAAACTGGTCCAGCTCATCCTCGTAAAAATAGGTAAAAAACCTCATATTTATATACTGCTCCTTATGTAAGGTAAAAAATAAGGGAGACAACTCGCGGAAGCTCCCCTTTTAAAATATATATGTTAGATTTCTCAGCCTTCTGCTTTCTTTTTGTTCAAGAAGTGAACAATAAAGGTTGCACCAAAGGTAAACAATAAAATGATAAAGAAATATAGCGGCGGCATTTCGTAATGGAATAACACGCCAAGGAACATTTTAACCGAAATAATTAGAATTAAAATATAGGCCGTTGTTTCTAATTCCGGCACACGGTCAATCAAGGTCAAGAATACGCCGGCTACTCCCCGCATCATTAGGACCCCAAGCATACCGCCGATTAACAGTACCCAAACCTCGTTGCTGACACCAAAAGCTGCCAGGACGCTGTCGACTGAAAAAGCGATGTCCATTAGCTCAACAGAAGCGACCGTTCCCCAAAAAGTCCCGAACAGACGGATAAATATACCATTTTGATTGATGCCCTCTTCTTCATCATTTTCTCCGTTGTCGCCTTTACGCTTATCAATAAAATATTTAATCGCTAACCACGCAAGATATGCTGCACCTATTGCTTTTACCCACCAAAGCTTAATTAAGTAAACACCAAGTCCGATGGCAATAAAGCGAAAGCAGTAAGCTCCAAGCAGTCCATAGAATAAAGCCTTTTTCCGCTTCTCGGGCGGCAGATGCTTTACCATTACGGCTAAAACGAGCGCATTATCCGCTGAAAGAAGTCCTTCAAGAATAACCAGTGTACCAATGAGCCCCCATGCAACCGGGTCGGTTAAAACTTCTCCCCACATATGCCAATCAAAAAATTGCGCATACGTATCAAGAATACCTTGTAAAACTGACATTAAGTGTGTTCCCCCTAAGATAGACTGAATAAAAAGTGTAAGCGCCTCGGTCAGCCCCGAAAAGCATAAGACAATCCGTCAAGAAGGTTGATTTTTAACCCTCTTGACGGATTGGCTGTAGACCATCGAGGGGCTAGGCGCTGGAGCTGGATGAAAATAGTTGTCAAAAAGACCCAGCTTACTGCCGGGTCTACACATCCATTACCGATTAACCAACCTGTAAGCCAAAATCAGTTGCCAGTGCCGCTAAGCCGCCTTGATAGCCGCTGCCGATCGCACTGAATTTCCACTCGCCATTATGGCGGTACAATTCGCCCACTACAATTGCTGTTTCAATCGAGAAGTCTTCACCCAAATCATAACGAATTAATTCTTCGCCCGTTTCTTCGTTAAAAATGCGGGCATAAGAGTTGGAAACCTGTCCAAAGTTTTGGTTTCTGCTCGCAGCATCATGAATGGTGATTGTAAAAGCAACGCGTTGAATATTAGCTGGAATCGCAGTTAAATTAATATTTACCTGTTCATCGTCACCGTCACCTTCACCTGTACGGTTATCACCGGTATGTACAACAGAGCCGTTACCACCTTGCGGGTTATTATAGAACACAAAATCCGTTTCGGTTGACACTTTGCCATTTTCCCCTAACAAAAACACAGATGAATCCAAGTCAAAATCATGTCCGCCGTCGTACTTATTTGTGTCCCATCCAAGTCCGACAACCACTTTCGTTAACCCGGGATTTGTCTTTGTTAAATCAACTTTTTGTCCTTTTGATAAACTTACAGCCATTTTTTCATTCCTCCAATTTAGTTGATAGTTTATTTACGAGATTTTTCAAAAAAAGTTTCAGCAAAAAATCATTTTTTTTGTAAAAAATCTTAACTCATCCATTTTGGCGGTGTATTTTTGTCCCAATAGATAGAACCTAGGTCATGGTGTGTTTGATAATCATCATGATACGTATGGTAGTGAAAATTAAACCAATAGCCAGCTTGAGGTGGATTCTCTCTTCTGACATGGAACCTGAGAATATCTTTCCCTGTTTCGGCATTTTTTATATTAAAAATTTTCTCAGAAAGACCTTTACCCGGTTGTTCTGTGATGGTTAAGTTTTGCAAATCGTCTTCGGGAAATTGCGCCGCTGTTTCCTCCAGGGCAGCTTCAATATTCGGCAGAATCACTTCTCGGAATTCATTTTCAATTACCGGCTTAATTCTAGTTCCAAATTTTTGATAGGATTGAAGTTCCGCTTGTTTTAACAAATCTTGCATGAACGCTGCTTTATTAAATTGGGATTCGTCTATGAACTCGTTTTTTCGAGCAAAATTGTTTTCAATCGAAGGGGCTTCAACTACATCCCGGTCCGTATGATTTTCGGCATTGACCGTATTCATCAGCTGGGACGGTGTTACCAGACCAAAGGTTAAGATGGAAACGATAACAAATAACGATTTCTTAAGCCATTTATTCATAAAAGGGATCACCAATTTTCTTTTAAAAATAATAGATTACTGTTTATATAAAACATTATATCTCTTTTTTTGAAAAAATGGAAAAAATAATAAAGAGACGACACATAGTTCGTCTCCATTTTATTTAGCAATTGGCGTCGAAAGCCCCCATTAAATTTTGCATAACTGCTTCCATCGGCATCCCTTCAATATCATGTCGTGGGATAAAATGCACCACTTTTTTCCCTTTTAAAAGCGCCATTGACGGGGAGGAAGGCTCATATCCTTCAAAATACTCGCGCATTTTGGCGGTTGCCTCTTTATCCTGGCCGGCAAATACGGTCACAAGATGGTCAGGCTTTTTCTCGCTATTTACGACTGCTTGCGTTGCTGCCGGGCGGGCTAATCCAGCCGCGCAGCCGCAAACGGAGTTAACCACCACAAGGGTTGTTCCTTCGGCGTTTTCAATAAACTTTTCAACGTCTTCTGGCGTTGTTAATTCTTCAAACCCGGCCGTTGTTAACTCCTGCCGCATAGGTGAAATAATTTGTTTCATATATTCTTCATATGCATTTGACATGTATCCTACACTCCATTTCTTTTTTGGAAACTACTCTTCTGTTTTTCTTGCTTCGGTCATCTGCTTCCATACAGAACCTTTTGCTTCTTCGCCGCCTTCAATTCTTTCGATAGCCATTTTAATTTGCATGCTGACTTCAAATTCGGGATCAGTGTCGGCAGCTTTTAATGCCGGCAGCGCCTGCTCATCACCAACTTCATATAGAAACATCGCGGCCCGCCAGCGGACTAATTTACTTGCATCCTTTAATGCTTTCATCATTTCCGGAATCGCTTCAGTGAATCCTAAGTCGGATAGGCAATCTCCTGCGGTTCTGCGGACTGTGACCGTTTTATCAGTTAATGCCTGGTAAAGGAGCGGCAGTACCGCTTTGTCCTCGATCATTCCGAGGTAAACGGTCGCAAGCCGGCGAATTGAAGGTTTTTCATCCTCCAATGCTTTTTCAAGAACAGGTAGATCATTAAGCTCAGGATCATCCATCTGCTCAAGCAGCTGGTATCTAATTCGCCAATCAGGATTTTGCAGGTCTTCAATCGTTACTTTTTTGCGAACGCGTTTTGTTTTTTGTTCCGCTGTTGAATCTGGCGTCTGTGCCTTTTTAACTAATTCATTCAGCCTTTCCATCGGATAGGCAGCGATTAATTCCTCGACAACCTCCTGCCCGACCTGATCCATATCGCCGTATCTCACGCCTTGATTTTGCCATTTGCGCAGCAAAATATAATTGTCCACAGGCAGCTGGGCCTTTTCTCTTTCCTTTAAAAAGTATTCCGGCATGCCGAAACGTTTTTCTGTTGTACCATCTGTCAGTTTAACCTGAAGCGGGATTCCTTTAAACATTTGCACTTCGACTTTTATTTCGCCAAAATGCTCGTTCATCGTTTGAGTTCCTCCGGCCGCTTCATCAGCCTTTTCACCGAAAGCCTTGCGGACTTTAGGGAGAATTTGCTGCCAGTCAAATTTTGCATTACGCTCAACAGCCAGGAAATCCGCCACATGGTAAACTCCCTTAACTCCTTCAATTTGAAGAATCGCTTGGATGGTTTGCGGCGCATCATTGGCCGTTTCTTTTTTATAATTATGGCTTTTCCCCATCGGCAGCTCTTGATCTAATATGATTTTCATTGTATTGGGACTTGGCGTTGGTTCAATAGCCTTTATTTTCAACACAATCACCTTATTCTAATGTATTCTTTAACAAGTTTAACATACTAGAGATAGTTCATTCATGCAAAATGCCTATTTGGCCGTTTAAAGGTTAACAAAAGATTCATAATTAAGAACTCGCAAACCTTTTAATTTTTATAAAATAAACTTGAAGTTTTGTAAAAATAAGAAAGGACGTGCTTTATGATTAAAAGACCCCTTGTTAAACCTGCCAAATTAACTCTTCTGGAATTCTTGGACAAACGTATGACTTTACCTGCTGAAAACAAGTATTATTTTTTGAACCTCAAAAAAGGCTATGAAGGCGAAGTTATGTTTAATACACTGACAGAAAAACTTTCGTGTGACTGCCACATATTAAATGGGCTGCGCTTCAAATTTAACAATACCATCTTTCAAATTGATTCAATGATTTCTACAGGGCAAACCTTGTTTATGAATGAAGTGAAAAACATGACTGGTGACTATTATTATAAAGATAATCACTTTTATTCGATAAACGGCGAGGAACGCAAAGATCCGCTCGTCCAAATGGAGCGTGCCTCATCCCAGCTACGCCAGCTGATCCACAGTCTTGGGTTCCAGGTTAAGGTTCAGCCCAATGTGGTTCATGTAAATCCCGAATTCACCTTATATCAAGCTCCCCAAAATGCGCCCATTATTTTTCCAACACAGCTTCATCGTTATGTAAATAACTTAAATACAATCTCTACTAAGTTAAATCGAAATCATGATCTATTAACCGAAAGATTAATTTCGCTCCATGTCGAAGAGGACCCTTATGCCCAATTACCGACCTATACATATAAGGGAATGAGAACAGGGATGACTTGTGGGATTTGCGATTCATTTGAAATTACTTTACATGGTAAAAATGGCATTTGCAGAGATTGCGGGCATGTGGAGACAGTGGAAGCTATAGTCTTGCGGAATGTTTGGGAGTTAAAGATGCTTTTTCCAGAGTTGAAAATTACGACTAATCTTGTATTTGATTGGTGCGGGGGAGCGGTGAGTAGAAAAAGGATTAGTCGAATTCTAGGAAGGCATTGTAAGATGTTTGGAAGTGGACCGTGGGCATATTATGTCCTAGAAGATTAATTTATAGTTATGACATTAAGGGATGTATAATCTTGAGGACAATTTTTCCTTTTTAAAGTATATAATGTCCTCAAGATTATTTATTAAAGACATTTTGCTTATATAGCATCTGCGTTTTGTCTTCAAGATGCCCTATCGAAGACATTTTCCGATGCTTCTACCTTCGTTTTTTCCTCAAGATGCCTTATCGAAGACAAATTCTACCACTTCCACCCGCGTTTTGTCCTCAAGGCACCCTATCGAAGACATTTTTCGCCGCTTCTACCTTCGTTTTGTCCTCAAGATGCCTTATCAAAGACAAATTCTACCGCTTTCCCACAGGTTTTGTCCTAAAGACGCCTTATCGAAGACATTTTTCGCCGCTCCCCCCACGTTTTGTCCTCAATATCCCTTATTGAAGACACTTCCCGCTCATTCCACCCTCATTTTTTCATAAATCCCACTTAAGACCACGAATTCCCGCTATTCATTTTCTGCAACCTCCGCTAAATACGACCAGCGCTCGATTAAATATTCGAGTTTCTCGCTCAACTCGGTTTCCTGCTTCATTAGATCCTGTATTTTTGTAAAATCACTGCCGGCTCCCGCCATTAAAGTTTGTACCTCTTCCAGCTTCTCTTCCGTTGCTGCAATGACATCATCAATTTCTTCCCACTCTTTCTTCTCCTTAAAGGTCATTCTCTTTTTCTTTTCCTTTTCTGGAGCTTTCTCAGCAGGTGCAGCAGGGACGGCCGGCTTACTGACTACAGCAGCCGATTCTTTTTCAAGATATTCGCTGTAATTTCCATAGAATGAATCAATTCGGCCTTCACCTTGCAGAACTAGCAGCTGATCAGCCACCTTATCTAAGAAATAGCGGTCATGGGAAACGGTAATAACGACGCCTGAAAACTCCTCAAGATAGTCCTCGAGCACTGTCAGTGTCTGCGTATCCAGATCATTTGTCGGTTCATCCAGCAGCAGGACGTTAGGAGCAGTCATTAATATTTTCAACAAATACAAACGGCGCTTTTCACCGCCAGATAGCTTCCGGATTGGGGTACCGTGTGTGTATGGCGAGAATAGGAAACGTTCCAGCATCTGTGCAGCGGAAATTGTCCTGCCATCAGAAGTTTCGACGATTTGCGCCGTTTCTTTGATGTATTCAATCATCCGCTTATTCTCATCCATGTCCTCGCCTTCCTGAGTATAGTAAGCGATTTTTACAGTCTGCCCCATATTATATTCGCCTTCATCAAGCGGAATCCGTTTGGCAAGGATATTTAATAGTGTGGATTTCCCCGTTCCATTTTTTCCTATAATGCCTATCCTGTCACCCGGCTTTATCAGCAGGTTAAAATGATTGAGTATTGTTTTGTCATCGTACCGTTTCGTAGCATCCTTTAATTCAAAAACCTGTTTGCCTAACCGGCTTCCTGATAAGGAGATATCCAGCTTTTCAGAACCGGACTTGCCGCCTGCTAGTTTTTCATCAAGTTGTTCAAAACGTTGAATACGTGCCTTTTGCTTCGTCGAACGCGCCTGGGCACCGCGCCTGATCCATTCCAGTTCCCGTCTGAAAAGATTTTTTTGCTTTTCATATGTTGCCGCTTCGTTTTCCTCACGAATTGCCTTCGCTTCTAAAAAAGCAGCATAATTGCCTTTATAACTAAATATCTGGCCGCGATCCAGCTCGAAAATACGATTGGTCACCCGGTCCAGGAAATAACGATCATGGGTAACAAGCAGGATCGCACCTTTATATCTGCTCAAATAATCTTCAAGCCACTTAACAGAATCGAAGTCAAGATGGTTTGTCGGCTCATCTAAAATAAGTAAATCCGGTTCAGCAATCAAGACCTGCGCTAACGCGACGCGCTTTTTCTGGCCGCCGGAAAGGGCACCGACTCTTACTTCGAAATCTTCAATCCCTAATTTCGTTAAAATCGCTTTTGCATTCGTACTCGCATCCCAGGCATTAAGTGTATCCATTTGCTTTTGCAATCTGAAAAGTTCCTCCTGGATTAAGGGATCTTCCGGATTGTTAGTAAGTTTATACAGCGTATTTTCATATTCTCGCATTAGCTTTAAGATTGGAGCGTCTCCATAAAAGACCTGTTCAAGTACGGTACGATCCGCATCAAACTCAGGCTGCTGCTGAAGATAGGAAATGGAATAATCTTTACCGGTCACAATTTTGCCAGCATCCGGCTGATCCAAACCAGCAACAATCTTTAATAAAGAGGACTTTCCAGTTCCATTTACCCCAATCAAGCCGACACGTTCCTTTTCAGCAATGGTAAATGTAATTTCCTGAAAAAGCTGCTTCTCTCCATATGTTTTTGATAAACCTTCGACTGTGAGCATTTTCATTTTGAGTCCCCATTCCATTCTTGAAAAAATTGTTCTAAAAAGGTTTCCATCATCTTTTGACGGCTTTCCGCCATTTTTCTTGCGGTTTCGGTATTTAATAAGTTTTGTAGTTTGAGCAGCTTTTCATAGAAATGATGGAGGCTTGTCGATTTTCCTTTGCGGTATTCCTCCAAGCTCATTTCTTCTCTCACCTGTATATTCGGATTATAGATTTGCTGGCCTTTTTTTCCGCCATAGGCAAAGGCTCTGGCAATCCCGATGGCCCCGATTGCATCCAAGCGGTCGGCATCCTGGACAATTTGTGCCTCAATTGATGCCAGTTCACAGTCGTTACCGCCTTTATATGAAATGGTACCGATAATTTGTTTAATAAAAACTTTCTCTTTATGAGTAAGTGTGACCGACTCTAAAAAGCTCTCAAGCTTTTGCTGTCCGCTTTCAGCACTTTCGTTCAATTTTTCATCTGGTATATCATGCAAAAGAGCCGCCATTTCAATAATGAAACGGTCTCCCGCTTGTTCTTCTTTGCAGATATGAAGCGCATTCTTTCTCACCCGCTCGACATGGAACCAGTCGTGGCCGGTGGAATCTTCTCCTAATACGCTGCTTACATAGCATTCAGTCTGTCTGATTATTTCATCTTTCACATTCACGCACCTGCCTTCGTCCTTGCTATTTTAACATGAAAAAAATAACCCCGAAACATTTCGGGGTCCGTTTTCTTAAGTCATTTCATTAAACCAGCTGATGCCAATGGTATTTTCACCGGCATGAACGCCAATTACCGCACCAAGCGGGCAGATAATAATTTTCAATTCAGGAAATTGCACCGAGAGCTCACGCTGCCAGGTAATGGCATGGTCTTCATGTAGGCCGTATAGGATATAGACTTCCTTTATGTTATTTTTTTCGCAGCTTGAGCGGAAATAATCAAGTATTTTATCTTTAGCCTTTTTCTCGCTCCGTACCTTTTCTTTAACGAACAACGCTCCCTCGTTAAAAGAAATGATTGGCTTTACGTTTAACATGCTGCCTAGGAAAAATTGCAGCCCGGTCATTCTGCCGCCTCGGTGAAGCTGTTCTAAACTGCCGATTAGTACATAGGTCTCACCGGTTTCCCTGATTTGTTCAAGCTTGTGGATCACTGAATCCAGGCTTTCTCCCGCTGCTTCCAGCTCCATTGCTTTTTTCAGCAGAGCTGACATCGGGTAAGTCAGAATATGGGAATCGAACGTAGTAACCGGGATGTTCACAAGCTTCGCCGCCTGTTCACTAGAAGAGACGGTACCGCTTAGTTTGCCCGAAATCAGGACTGTGACAATCCGATCATAGTCTTTTTCTAATTGTTCGTATAATGCTTGAAACGCGCCAATTGCTGGCTGTGAAGTCTTTGCCGGCTGCTTTAAAGTTTTAAGTCGATTAAATAACTGTGAAGGGGTTAAGTCCACCCCGTCCGTATACTCTTCCCCATCTAGCAAAATAGTTAATGGAATCGTATAGAGGTCCGGGTGTTTTTTTAATTCTTCATCTAAATAGGCTGTGCTATCGGTTACCCAAGCCGTTTTGACCAATTGCCATCTCCCCTTTTTAGTAATAGGTCATAATATCTAGTTACAACCATCGTACCCTTTAATTCCGCTATTGTAAATATTGAAATTAAAAAATAAAACCGGCATCAACAGCCGGTTACTTCTTTCTGCTTATGTAGTTTTCAAGTGCAGTTAATGTAGTTAACATGAAAGCGGTCATCTCAATTAAATCGTCCATTTGTTCCTCACCAATGATCCTTACAAAATCAATGGTCACAACATTTTTTACTTTTCGCTGTTCCGCTAACGGATTAAATTCAACACTCTGTGTAATGTTCCTTAACTCCCCCCAAATACCTGTAATTATCCCTTGTACAGCTTGATAATGGTTAGCATCATCCTCATGTTCGAAGATAAACTGCAGCGTCACATTACATCCGGCCAGTTTTTCTGATACGCTGCCGGAAAGGAGCTCTGCAGCTAAATTTTCAAGCTTTGCTTCCAATTCAATCCTGGCGGTAAGAAGACGGCAGGTGACTTTGGGAAGCGTAAAAGAAATATTAAACAGGCGGGACATTTTGGCGATATTAACAATGTCATTTCGATCAGTAATGGCGATTTCGCCATCCAAATCCATGTCATACAGGGCCCCTTCGATAACAACCTTCATATTGTCAAAAGCAGCAGGATCAAACATAATGTAATTCGTCTCCTCGGATTTTTAAAAATTTCATTCATAATAAAAGAAAATCGGCAAATCGCCGATTTTCTTTTATTATACCATTATTTTAGAAAAGGCCAGAAGCGTTGCCGTTTTCATCAACATCCATATTTAATGCGGCAGGTTTTTTCGGAAGACCTGGCATTGTCATAATTTCACCTGTTAAGGCAACGATAAAGCCGGCCCCAATAGATGGCTTGAACTCCCTGATGGTAACGGTAAAGTCAGATGGTCTGCCTAGCTTTGTAGGATCATCTGATAGTGAATATTGTGATTTCGCCATACAAACCGGCAAATTGGACCAGCCGAATTTTTCAAAATCCAGCAGCTGCTTTTTGGCCTTGGAGGAAAATTCAACATCCTTACCGCCGTAAACCTTTTGGACAATCGTTCTTACCTTGCTTTCGATAGAGTCAGAAAGATCGTATAAAGGCGCAAATTTATTTTCTTCTTTTTCAATAACTGACAATAGCTTCTCTGCTAATTCGATTCCGCCTTCGCCGCCTTTTTCCCAAACCTCGGTTAAAGCAACTTCCACGTTTTCCCGCTTACACCATTCTAGTAATGTTTCAACCTCAAGCTCTGTGTCCGTAATGAATTTATTAATCGCCACGACTACTGGCAGACCAAAGCCTCTGATGGTTTCGATGTGTTTTTGCAGGTTAGCAAAACCTAATGTCAGTGCCGAGACATTCTCATTGACCAATTCCGTTTTTGGCACCCCGCCGTGCATTTTTAAAGCACGTATCGTTGCGACGATGACAACGGCCTCTGGTTTAATTCCGGCGCTCCTGGATTTGATATGTAAGAATTTCTCAGCCCCAAGGTCTGCGCCAAAGCCGGCCTCGGTAATGACATAATCAGCTAATTTAGTAGCTGTAATTGTTGCGATTGCGCTGTTGCAGCCATGGGCAATATTGGCAAACGGTCCGCCGTGAATTAGAGCCGGCGTATGTTCAATGGTTTGAACAAGGTTTGGCTTTACAGCATCTTTTAATAATAACCCCAGTGCGCCTTCAACCCCTAAATCACCGACCGTTACCGGCTCTTTGTTGTAATTATAAGCTACAACGATTCGTGATAAGCGCAGCTTAAGATCAGTTAAATCACTCGCTAGACATAGTACAGCCATAATTTCTGAAGCAACGGTTATATCAAAGCCATCTTCCCGCGGTACCCCCTGCAGCGGCCCCCCAAGTCCGATCACTACTTTTCTTAACGCACGGTCGTTTAAATCAACAGCCCGTTTCCAAACAATCCTGCGGGGATCAATATTCAATTCATTGCCTTGCTGGAGGTTATTATCAATCAAAGCTGCAAGGGCATTATTTGCAGTAGTAATGGCATGGAGGTCGCCGGTAAAATGCAGATTGATGTCTTCCATTGGCAGAACTTGGGCATAACCTCCGCCAGTTGCACCGCCCTTTATTCCCATAGTTGGTCCTAAAGAAGGTTCCCTAATGGCAAGCATCGCTTTTTTCCCAATCCGGTTAAACGCATCAGCTAACCCGACGGTTACAGTTGATTTCCCTTCACCGGCAGGAGTTGGATTAATGGCCGTTACTAAAATGATCTTTCCGCTTTCTTTTGTTTTTAGTTTAGCTAACGCCCCACTTGAGATTTTGGCTTTGTATTTTCCAAAAAGCTCGAGGTCATCCTCCTCCAAATTGATTTTTTTGGCGATTTCAACAATAGGTTTCATCTTTGCTGCTTGAGCAATTTCAATGTCTGATTTTACGGTTGTCTTCATTGCCACTTAAATCCCCCACACTTTCTATTTTTATAAACTACTTCCTTATTGTATCAAACAAGCGCTTACATTCCGAGTAATAAATGTGACGAAATTATTATCTTTTCTGAAATCATAATTATGTTTATAATGATAATATTGAATTTTTATACTATTCGTTACTCACGAATAACATTTGCACTTAAGGGGGGAAGTCCATTGCCAATTAACATTCCTAGGTTATTACCGGCACGGGCAACATTAGAGCAGGAAAATATCTTTATCATGGATGACGAACGGGCTACGAGCCAGGATATTCGACCATTAAATTTCTTAATCTTAAATTTAATGCCTGAGAAAGAAAAAGCGGAAACACAACTGTTAAGATTACTTGGAAATTCACCTCTGCAGGTGAATGTTAACTTTCTAAAAACTAGCTCCTATGAGTCAACACATACGAGTAAACAGCATCTGGAACAATTTTATACAACTTTTCCGGAGATCAAACATCAAAAATATGATGGTATGATTATTACCGGTGCACCAGTTGAGCTGTTAGAGTTCAATCAAGTAAAATATTGGGAAGAACTGCAGGAAATCATGGAGTGGACGAAAGCAAATGTGACGTCTACTTTACATATTTGCTGGGGCGCCCAGGCAGCATTGTACTATCATTACGGGATTGACAAATTTGAGCTGTCTCAAAAATGTTCCGGAATTTATGCACATCAAATTTTTGAACAAAATGATACATTGCTGCGCGGATTCGACGACGAGTTTTATGCACCGCATTCCCGCTATACTGATGTTTCCATTGAAGCGATTAAAAATAATCCCGCGTTAACATTATTGGCGGCATCTGAAGAAGCGGGCGCGCTTTTGATTGCCTCCAAGGACCGTAAGCATGTGATGATAACCGGTCACCTAGAATATGAATCTGACACGCTGGCCCAAGAATATGAGCGGGATGTAAAGAAGGGCTTACAAATTCATGTACCGGAAAACTATTTTCCAAACAATGACCCTTCCCAGCCTCCAATTAATCGCTGGCGGTCTCATGGTCACTTATTCTTTTCAAATTGGCTCAATTATTACGTTTACCAAGAAACACCATTTATTTGGAAATAAACGAAGCATCGGAGGAAACTCCGGTGCTTTTTCCTTTTCTCTTTGATTAAAAATCGAATAATAGAGAAAAGATAGGAAGAGAAAGGTGGAATGAAAGGTGGAAACAATCACAGCGCTGCACCGAAATCATTTTGGGCAAATTATTAGTTTTGTTACCTCGGAAGGCAGGGTCATTTCCTATCAAAAGGCCATCATGGATGCTGAGAATGGCGTCATTTCGGGGCTCCAAATGGAAAGTGACATAACGGGGAATATTTCTTTAAAACCAGAAGACAGTCACAGCTTCGATGACTATCCTAATCTTTTCTAAAAAAGCACCCAGCATTTTCTGCCAGGTGCTTTTTTCTCATTCATTTTCATTTTGTTTCTGGATGTCTTTTAATGCTTCAACACGGCAATCGTCTTCTTCAAAAAATTGCACTAGATCGCCGATGCGGTCGATTGCATCCCAGCTTAAATGATGTTCAATACCTTCTACATCATTGTAGATGTTTTCTTCCTTGACACCAATGATGTTCAAGAATTGTTCGAGTAATTCATGGCGAAACACGAGACGTTTGCCAATCTTCTTTCCCTTGGCTGTTAAAACAAGCCCTCTATATTTTTCATAGACTAAATATTCGTCTTTATCAAGCTTTTGGACCATTTTTGTTACCGAGGAGGGATGAACAGATAACGCCTCTGCTATATCAGAAACACGAGCGTATCCTTTTTCTTCAATTAATATATATATTTGTTCAATATAATCTTCCATACTAGGTGTTGGCATCCCGAAGCCCCTCCATTACTATTCATCATAAAAAGTGTACTATAGAACAATTTGAGTGACAAGGCTACTGGTGACAGTATTACCTGCCTCATTCTTTATTTAACTGGTGTACTTTCAAATAAAAATTTTATTTTATGTTCTTTTTCATCGTAATGCAGCCTGGCATTGAAGCTGCGGTCTTTATTCGTAAACCCTTCAATCACTTCGGTTTTCCCGTCTGTCAAAAGCAGTTTAATATTCTTTTGCGTGATCGCTTTGCCAAGGATTTTTTTGGAAATGGTAAAATCACAATGATTATTTTTGTAATTGCTGCAGCCATAAAAACTGCCTTTGTCGACAACGGAGCCGTCACATTTCTTGCATGGTCCTAGTTTCGTAAAAGTTTTCTTTCTCCCCCGCTGTTTGCCAGGGGTAAAGCTTTCACTTACCTCTACTGGGAAAGCCCAGTTTGCTGCCTGTTCAACAGTCGTCGTAATTAAATGATAGACCATTTTCTTCGTTTGTTCCATGAATTGCTTCGGTGAAGCTGTACCCTCTGATATTTCCTTCAGCTTCTGCTCCCACTTTGCGGTCATTTCCGGTGACGCCAGAATCTCCCGCCCAATAGCGCCAATCAGAATTTTCGCCTTAGCCGTCGCGTAGACTACATTCTTTTTCACTTCAATATAGGCCCGGTCCTTAAGCATTGTAATGATGCCGGCTCGCGTCGCCTCGGTGCCCAGGCCTTCCGTCTTTGTTAATATTTTCTCAAGCTCTTTATCATCTATATGTTTTCCGGCGGTTTTCATTAAGGTGATCAGCTGGCCCTCTGTGTAACGCTTCGGCGGCTGAGTCTGACTCTCCTTCACCTCAACCTTAACTGTTTGCCCTTGTTCACCCTTTGAAAGCTGCGGCAGTGCCGGGTCCTCATCCTGATCCTTTTGATGAAGAACCTTTCTCCAGCCTTCTTCAATCTGTACCTTCCCTTTGGAAATAAATTGCGCCCTGCCGTCCACCAGAGTTGTAACCGTTGTATATTCGGCAATGGCTTTATGGTGATGTGCAGCAATTAGGCTCCGTACAATTAAATCATATATTTTCTGCTCATCTGCACTTAGTTTCTCTATATTTGGGATTTGTTCTGTCGGGATAATCGCATAGTGGTCTGTGACCTTTTTTTCATTAACATAGCGTTTGTTCTCAAGAATAGAGGAAATGGGCAGCGGAAAGAATGGCTGATAGTCTTTTAAATGACTTAATTTGCTTAGAATCTCTGGAAATCCCGCCGCTTCCTCTTTCGTTACGTAACGTGAATCCGATCTTGGGTAGGATACATTCCCTTTTTGATAAAGCTTTTGCATGACATCCAGCGTTTTTTTTGGCGGGAATTTGAACCGTTTATTTGCCTCTGCCTGCAGAGCGGATAAATTATATAAAAGCGGGGGCAGGAATTCCTTGCGCTCGGAGATCACTTCGCTGACCTCCGCCGGCTTTTCACGGCAAAAAGCAGCTACTTTCTCTGCCAGTTCTTTTGTTTTCACCCGGGTTTCTCTATCATTTTGCCACTTACCGGTATATTTCTTACCATTCACTTTGAAATGGGCTAGTACTTCCCAAAAAGGCTCCGACTTGAAATTTTCAATTTCCAACTCTCGCTTTACAATTAACGCTAATGTTGGCGTTTGAACCCTTCCGACGGAAAATACGTCAGAAAAACCTTGTTTCTGCAGCAGCAAACTATAAAGCCGTGAAGCGTTCATTCCCACTACCCAGTCAGCACAGGCACGGGTATAAGCTTCAAAATATAAATTCCGCGTCTCCTGCTCGTCCAATAATTTTCTAAAACCGTCCCGAATTGCGTTTGCGGTCAAGGAGGATATCCATAATCTTTTCATTGGTTTACGGCACTCTGTTAACCGAAGAATATTACGAACGATTAATTCTCCTTCACGCCCAGCATCGCCCGCATGAATAATTTCCTTCACCCTTGGGTCGGTAACCAATTTCCTGATAATGGCATATTGCTTCACCTTATCTTTTGTGACTTCATAAGCAAAATGATCCGGTACAATCGGTAATGTTTCTAAAGACCATTTTTTCCAGGAAGGCTCGTATTTTTCCGGCTGCACTAATTGGCAGATATGTCCGACAGCCCATGTCACGTATGCGCCTTCCGGAAAGAACTCATTCGGAAAAATTTCAATAAAACCATTTTGTTTCTTATGTTTAAAAATAGATGCCAAGGTGGACCCTTGGTCTGGTTTTTCGGCAATGATTACCTTCATAATTTTGGCCCCTTTTCATTAAGGCGGTGTGAGCGGAGCTTTACTAGACTTTATTCAAATATAAAAAATAAATATAACAACGCAATTGGTAAAAATGAATCGATTTTGCGGCGCTCCGCCCCTTTTCCGCAATGCCCAAAACTCATTTTAACCACTAATTTCTAAACTAGTAAAGTCCAAATTCATTTTACCAAATTCACAACTGTGAAAGTATAGTCAAATTTGTTACAATATTTTTCCTTTGACATGAAAAAGGATCGCCTTTTTAAGACGACCTTTTTTCATAAATATTTTACATGCTGTTAACTGACTGTGTCCTGAATATACCAATTTTCATCCGAAATAATATTGGATACGGTTAAAATAAACGATGGGATGGTTTCCACATCGAATACAATCGCCCCAATATTGTTTGTAAACATCAGAAAGGCATCACCATGAGAGTACTTGGACAATTTCTCACCAATTTGCAGCAGTGACATTAAGATTGCCTGCCTTTCATCAGCATCAATCGCTACCTTTGGGGAGAATCGCAAGATCCATTCATCCTCTTCAATTGAAAAACGATACATTATCCTCACCCCATCATTTAGGTATAGTTACTCTAGCATATGAATAACACATATATATTTATGTTATCGGCACTGTTAATAAAAAAACTTTTGGCAATTTTCATGATTTGTGTAAAAACCTTCCGCCGTTTCTTGACTGACATATTTTCTTATTGTATATTTAAAGCATCATGTAGACGAATAACAATAGATACTGCTTTGGGTTTGGCTGCATGGTAATATTTAACTGTGGCACTAAATAAAGGTGGTGCCTCGAAAGGCTTAGGAGGAAGAATTACATGCAAAACGGTAAAGTAAAATGGTTCAACAATGAAAAAGGCTTTGGTTTTATCGAAGTTGAAGGCGGCGACGATGTATTCGTACACTTCAGTGCAATCCAAGGTGAAGGCTACAAATCATTAGAAGAAGGTCAAGAAGTTTCTTTTGAAATCGTTGAAGGAAACCGTGGACCTCAAGCTGCTAACGTAGTTAAGATCTAATCCATTATAAATTGACAAATTAAAGGCTGACATTTTAATGTCAGCCTTTTTATGTTATTCGAGTTTTTTGCCAAATTCTTTAATTTTCCCACCGACGGTACATTGAGAAATACAGAAACGATGGGCCTGCCTTCTTCCGCCTTCTTTTTTTAACTGCCGGTGGACAAAACAACCGTCGCAGTACTCTGCCAACAAGCTTTCCAGCTGATGAATAACTTCCTTCCTGACTGATGGCTTCACTAATTTCCACATCCCGACTTTATAAAATAAGCATTTTCGAGAAGATTTCTTTTCCTTCTAATGCCTGAGACGCCAGCTTATCCGCTTCTTTGTTGTCCTTTCTCGGTATAACAGTGTAAGTTGGATTAATGTCAAGTGCTTTGATTTTTTCTTCAATCCGGTCAAGCCAGCGGTTCAGTACATCTTCGTAGCACGGCCATTCCCCTTGAAGCTGCTTCAATAAGCCTTGGGCATCGCCTTTAAATTCACAAGGCATATGTTTTACCCCTAAATCCTCTAATATATTTAACCCGTAATAAAAAGCGGCATATTCTGCTTCATTGTTTGATTCCATTTCGTCAAACATCTCGTTGGCACGGATCCGATACTTCTTTTTGCCTTGGTTAAAGAATATGACGACACCTAAACCGGCTTGGTACGTTTCCTTTTGAAAACCGCCATCAAAATACACGGTCACCTCATGAGGATCCTCTTCAATTTCAGTTAACAGCTTTTTCATTTCCTTTAAAATCCAAGATGTCCCTTTTTCATCATAAAAATACAATTCGCTTCCTTTGCCGCTCGCCTCCAGCTCCTCCCCCATTTGGATGGCAGTTTCTCCAGAAATCCATTCTGATGTACATTGAACCTTTTCATTATTTTTTAATTTATGCTTCCACTCCAGCCTGAATTTCATTTTTGTCAGCCCTTCATTTATATTTTTGCAGCTTTGTTAAATTGTACTAATATATCCTAACTATATTCTTTCTTATCATACCCACATGTGCAATAGAAAAAATATTCTGCGCTGCAGTCATAATTATGATAAACTTTCCATATTGCAAATATATGGACATTTAATGATTCGGAGGCAATTATTGAAATGAAAAAACCGTTTATCGCTGATATAAGTTTATTATTCGTAACGCTGGTTTGGGGGATGACCTTTGTTCTCGTCCAGAATGCCATCGATTTTTTAGCACCGTTTGCCTTTAATGGCATTCGCTTTTTTTCTGCTGCAATTTTGCTTTTTTTATGCCTAATAATCTTTGAACGAGGCCAATTAAAAAAATTAAATGTAAAAGTGGCGGCCTCGGGATTTTTTATCGGATTTTGGCTGTTCCTGGGATATGTGACACAAACAATCGGCTTGCTCTATACAACAACCTCTAAGGCCGGCTTTATTACGGGTTTAAGCGTTGTCCTGGTGCCTTTATTTTCTATGTTTATTTTAAAACAATTCCCAAGCAGAAATGCTGTAATTGGTGTTTTAATTGCGACAATCGGCTTATTTCTGCTGACAATGACGGATGTATCGGCAATGAATATCGGTGATGGCTTTGTCTTCATCTGCGCGGTCAGCTTTGCGCTGCATATCATTTTTACAGGTAAATTCGCTCATCAATACCCAACATTGCTGCTGACGGTGATCCAAATTTTCACTGTTGGGTTTCTTTCCATTATCTCGTCGTTTTTGTTTGAAGATTGGAAACAATCATTAAGGGCCGATGTTTTATTATCGAAAGATGTTCTCATTGCATTGATTGTCACAAGTGTTTTTGCAACAGCGATTGCGTTTTTCATCCAAACAAATTTTCAAAAATATACATCCGCGACTAGAGTGGCATTAATCTTTGCCATGGAACCAGTGTTTGCAGCAATCACCGGTTATTACTGGGCGGAAGAACGGTTGACCTACAGCGCATTATTCGGCTGCAGCCTTATCTTTATGGGCATGATTTTCGCGGAGCTGCCGGCGAAAAAAATCCCGCTGTTTAGAAAAAGGAACAGTATCGAAGGATAATAAAAAACTCCCTTTTTTGAGGGAGTTTTTTCATCTGTTACATCGCTATTAATTCTATGTCCTCTACAAACTTCAGCGCATCTTTTCTTGAGATGATTTCGTTTGTTGTAAAAGTTTCCAGCAATGATACATAGAAACTTCCGTCAAATCTCTTTTGAGCTTTTAATGTCAACTCGATTGCCGTATTAATCAATTCATCGGAAGCATTTGTAAAGTGTTTTCCGAAATAAATAAAACCGATTGCATCCTCTTGAAACTTAAAGCCCTTTCCTTTCAAGTAGTGCAAATAATCCTCAACTGTCCGCACTTACTTTCCATCCCTCTCCAAAAAACTTGCCAATCCCTTTAAAATCTTAACTTAAAATTCGCAAATTTTCTATCCTTTTTTGTACATTTATGCCCGACAATCCCGATCAATGCTCCAAGCAATGCGCCCCCTAATACCTCTTCGGGCTGATGTCCAAGCATTTCTTTTAACTTCTTGGGGGTATCCTGTTTATATTCAACACTTTCTTCTTTATGAATTTTTTCAATTAATTCATTTAATGAATTCACCTTTAACGTCAATTCACCTGTCTGTCTTCTTACCCCTTGGGCATCATACATAACAATCAAACCATAAATAAGCGACAAAGCAAAATCAAACGTCGGCATTCCCCGTTTTAAAGCAATATACGTTGTTAAGGTTGAAACTCCCGCAGAATGGGAGCTTGGCATCCCGCCAGTACTGAAAAATAAATCTGGGCGCCACTCCCGCTTTTTAATATAATGCAACGGAATTTTGATACCCTGCGCAAGTGCAATGCTAAGAAGGGATAAATAGACTCCCCTGTTCATGTTCATCACCTCTACCTTTATTGTTTAGAAAGCGGTGTTTTATTATGCGAATCGGAAATACTAAAAAACGGGAGGTGACCGAAGTGGGTAAAAAGAATAAAAATCGCGGAGTCAAAGCACCGGGGGTAAATCCACAAGGATATGGCCAAGACGCTGAATTCGCCGAGGAACCAAAAAGCAAATTAGAAAACAGAGCAAAAAAATCAAACACAAAAATTTAACGCAAAGGTGTCAGGCACCATGTGCAAAAAACAACATGGTGCCTGACACCTTTTTCCTTTTATTAGGAAATGATTACTTCATCAATTGGCAGAAGACGCTGGAGGCCGCGGATCTCTAGTTCCATTAATTTAGTTAAGGCTTTTTCGCGTTCTATTTTAAGCCCAGCGTCTTCGATGATGCAGCTGACTGGGACGTCGCATTTGATCTCTGCTAATTTTCTTGATAGGTGGAGCATTTCTAGATCCTGTTCGATTTTTGTGCGGTGTGATTTTGAAAGCTGCTCTAAGTTAGCAACTATTCCATCGACATGTTGAAATTCTTTTAAAAGCTTAAGGGCTGTTTTCTCACCAATTCCCTTAACTCCGGGATAATTGTCGCTAGGATCGCCCATTAATGCCTTTAAATCAATCATTTGTCTTGGGGAAATCCCTTTTTCCTCAAAAAAGGTTTCCGGTGTGTGAACAAGATAATTTCCGTACCCCTTTTTTAACAATACTACAGATATTTGTTCGTCCAACAGCTGGAGGATATCCTGGTCACCAGTTAAGATGGACACATGGGCAGCATCTTTGACCTGGTTAGCAATTGTACCAATGCAATCGTCGGCTTCGAACCCAGCTAATCCAATGTTTGGAATATCAAAGGATTCCACAACCTCTTTGACGAGGTCAAATTGCGGGATTAATTCAACCGGCGCTTCGCCGCGGTTTCCTTTATACTCCGGAAACAGCTCTGTTCGAAACGTTTTGCTGCCCATATCCCAGCAGACCGCTAAATGTGTCGGCTTAAAGGTAGCAACAGCGGTAAACATATGCTTTATAAACCCATGAATTCCATTCGTTGGAACTCCTTTAGAATTGATCATAAATTGGCCTGTAACAGCAGTTGCATAAAATGCGCGGAAGAGCAGTGCCATTCCATCAACAAGCATGAATGAAGGCTTTTGATTCATCATTATTGTAACCTCCCATTAGAAAAGCGTAAGCGCCTTGCTCAGGGGCGAAAAGCACAAGACAAGCAGGCAGGAAGGCTGCTTTTTAGCCTTCTTGACGGATTGACTTGTGACCTCGAGCCCCTAGCGCTGGAGCTGGACAATAAAAGCGCAAGCGCCCGTTTAGTGAAGAACACCAATCTGGGCGCTTGTACTTGACAGTTAAAAACAACACGTCTTCCATTATATCATATATACAGTGTAAATACTTAGTCGATTTTATTGTCCTCGTAACTAATCCAATCGCTGAAGCTTCCTAAATACAGCTTTACTTTTTCAAAACCAGCTTCCTTTAAAGCAAGGAAGTTGGGCGTCGCGGTAATACCTGAACCGCAATAAACAATAATTTGTTTCTCAGGATCGACGTCAGCAAATCGTTCCTTTTGCTCAGCGGCAGATTTAAATTTTCCGGCTTCAAACCCTTCTATAAAAGGCTTATTAATCGCTCCCGGAATATGTCCGGCCTTCTTATCAATTGGCTCTTCGATTCCTAAATAACGCTTTGCTTCGCGCGAATCGATTAAAACAGCATCTTTCTTACCGGCTGATACCGCTCTAACTTCTTCAACGTCCGCCAAAAATTCTTCACGAATAATGCTGTGGAATTGAACCTTATCAAACGAAGGCACATCCGCAGTGATTGGAGAACCTGCTTCCTTCCATTGCTTGAAACCACCATTTAGCACAAATACCTGTTCATGGCCTAAATATTGCAGCAGCCACCAAAAGCGGCCGGCAAATGCTCCTTCACCATTGTCATAGGCAATAACCGTAACGGTCTCGTCGATGCCTGCCTCCCCCAGCTTATGAATGAACTCATCCAAATCAGGCATCGGATGACGACCGCCATGCACTCCAACAGGACTGGAAAGATCCTTTTCGATATCAAAGAAAACAGCACCGGGTATATGTCCCTCTGTATAATCCCGGTGTCCCTTCTCCTTATCGGCTAATGAAAAACGGCAATCGACAATTCTAATCCTGCTGTCATGCAGATGATTAAACAGCCATTCATGATCAACTAAATATTTCAAGCCATTTCCCCCTCATCAATGCGCTAATTTTCCCCTTATTTCCACCAGACGATCAAGCGATACACCACCGTCCAATGCAGCTAATAAGCTTAAATAGAAATCGTCCGACTGTTCCTTGAGTTGTTCAAGTAAACGGCTGAACTCATTTGTAATTTCATCCTGGTAATACTGCTTTACTTTCTCAGACTCCCGCTGTAAATATTGATCTGCCAATGGATTTAAGATGTTATTCAGCTCATCCGACATAAATCTCTTTTCATCCTTTTCAAAAAATGCTTTTGGATTTTTAAAATTGGATAATGCTTTTGTAAATACCTGCGATTCTATCTTGCTAAAGGCATTCGGGAAATCCAGCTCATTATTGGTATGTGCTTCAAACCTTGAAAAGGATAGATCATGGTTAATTTCATGCAGATGGCGGATTAGCGCTTCCTGATATTCCGCAAATAATTTTTCCGCAAATCGATCAAGTCTTACAGTGGTTGCCCGCATCTCTTGGGCAAAATCGAAACCGAAGCTCTCCAAAAATTCATCAAGTGCCGACTGCAGTGCTTTTTTCAAGTTGCGGCCATCGTCCTTTAAAGTAGAAGGATTGAATGCTTCCTTAAAGAAGTCACCAAAACGGAAAAAGACCCGCTGTTTAATATAATAGATTAATTCCTCGGCTTCCTGAACCATCCGGCTGTTAAGTGTATCAGCAGTTTGTTTAGCTAATAACTTGCTGATTGCTCCCTTCTGCCGTTCAATATCAAGCCTTTTCTCCTCTTTTATGCTTCGATCTTCTTGTGCTGTTTGAATGAGCTTATTTACAACATCCTGAACCCTTTCCACTTCCTTTTCCGCAGCGGAAACGGCCATTTGCGTCAAATCGTTGGAAATAAATGCTGAGAAATCCTGCTCAAAACGGCCCATTCCTGATGGCACTGCAACAGCCTGATTTGTTTTCTCCCGTAATGCCATCAGACTTGATAACGGATATAGATGCGGATTTCTAATCCCATATTTCATTAACTGCTCTTTTACATAATCACAAACTGCCTCTTTTTCTTCATCATTTTCGGCAAGGTCGATTGCATTAATAATGAAGAACATTTTATCAAGCTGGAAGGATTCCTTAACACGGCCCAGTTGAATTAAAAATTCACGATCTGCCTTTGAAAAGGCATGATTATAATAAGTAACAAAAAGAATGGCATCCGAATTTTTAATATAATCAAAAGCAACCCCAGTATGACGTGCATTAATCGAATCTGCCCCTGGTGTATCTACAAGCGTAATCCCTTTTCGCGTTAATTCACAGTCATAATAAAGCTCAATCCATTCGACATAACAGGACTTTTCTTCCAATGCAACAAATTCATTAAATTCGTTAAGGTCTGTTTCTAAAATCGTTCCAAGCTTTGACACGAAAGAAGAATAGCCCTTTGTAAATGCCTTAAGAAAAGCAAAATGTGTTTTCTCTAAAACGCCGGCCTGCCCTTTCTCAAGCATCATTTCATCAATGACTTTGGCCGCCTCTTGAAAATCTTTCGCCTGTAAATCAAAAACCTTTAGTGATCGGTTAACGTCCTCAAGCATGACCGCACTTTCCTTAAACTTGACCAAAGCCGTTCCATGCTTATGTTCCGGGGTTACCGGCTTGATTTTATTAATGGCTGCCGTTGTTGGATTCGGTGAAACCGGTAATACCTTATCTCCCATTAAAGCGTTGGCAAAGGAAGATTTTCCTGCACTGAAAGCACCGAATAAAGCAACGGTAAAGCCTTTGTTTTCTAGTCTGCCGGCTTTCTCGATTAATTCAGCTGAAAGCTTTTGAAAGCCCGGTAATTCAGAAATTAAGCCGGATGCATGCTTAAGCCGCGCCACAGTCGTTTTCAAATGATCCTCCGCATGCTTAGCGGCTGGTTTCACAGTTGTTGAATCCACATCATTATTTTGCTTAACCGGCTGTTCAATTTTTTCACGTTTAATAGGCGTTATTTGCTGATCTGATTTAATTAGCTCGTATTCTTCCTCTTCCTCGTCAAATAAATGATGGTCATCCCTATTAAATTCTTCCGAGCAGTTTAAAAGATCGTTAATATGCTGCGATTTCCCTGCTATAGTTTGCTGATAGGTTTGGATGGCAGACAATGCGTCTACATATTTCTCCATTTCACTATATTTCTTATCATATTGAGCTTTCAGTTTCGCGGTTTGCTCCGAAACGGCATGCATGAAGTTTTCTTTAAAATCAGCCAGCTGATCTCTTGCAATCTTTTTTACACCATTCGCCACATCCTCGGTGTAATGAAGCAATGATTCACCTGTTAAGCGGGCACCTGGCTTTACGGCATTAACTAGTATTGTTTCAGGGACGGTTAATGAAAAAGATTGTGCAAGCCCGAGCAATTCCCCTTGATTTAATTTTGTTTCTTTTAAAGTCTTTAGTAAATATTCACGTAAATGCCATTCAAGCTGTGATTTTGTTTTATCAACAATGTCTTCATAAAACGTTTTCAGCCTGGCGTTTCTCTCCTCAAGCGTTTTTTGCTTTGAAAATAGGAAGCCTACCTTAAATTCCGGCTGGCATGACTCTAAATACCGTTCAGCAAGTTCTCTTGTTTGAAACGGCATTAAATAGGCATTCTTTAATATTTGATTAACACCCTCATCAAATTCCTTTTCGCATTGACTGGTGCTGTCTTGTAAGTAAGCAAGCTCAGAAGTTAGCTTTTGATAAGATTCCATCAACTCTGTCTTTTCCTGATCAGATAATTCATTTAATGTGTCAAAAACGGATGAAAGCTTATCTTTCTCTGTCTTCCTTGTTTGCTCGGTATGTTCCGCTGCAATCTTTTTCAAGGAATGAAATACTGATGGCAGCAAATACTCATCCTTTGCAGCCAAATGGTCTGCAATAAATTGCTGCAGCTCCTGAAATTGATTCAATGGATGGTCTTTATATTTCAATGTTGTATAAAAAATCTTTGCTGGTCTGACACCCCAGGAGCCAAAGCTATCGATCACACTTTGTTGGAAGTCTATAAACGCCAGTTCCTCATCTTTATGTTTATCAATTTGGTTTACAACTAAGTAAACATCTTTTCCAGCCTCTGTCAGCTCTTTCGTGAACAAAAAGTTAAGCTCTGCCTGAACATGATTATAGTCCATGACATAAAGAATTAAATCAGCAAGGTGAATGGCTGATTCCGTAGCAATCCGGTGGGCATCATCTGCCGAATCAATCCCTGGTGTATCCATTATCACCGTATTGGGCGGCAATTGCGAATCGCTGTTACTAATCTCAATTGCTTCAATTTTGTCTCCATCCTTGCAATAATTTTTTACCAGCCCATAATCATATGGCGCTAAATAAAGACGCGGCTTTTCATTTTTGAAAAATACCTTTGCATAATCCTCGCCGGATTTCACCTTTACCAGGTTGGCGCTGGTCGGGATTGGACTCGATGGCAGTAAATTTTCACCGACAACTCTGTTGATCATCGTTGATTTGCCTGCTGAAAAATGGCCGCAGAAAGCAATCGCGTATTCTCGATTTGCGAGCTTTTTCGCCAGCTGTTTTACTTTTTCGGCATTTTCGGTATCATTCTGCTCTATAAAATATTCATATAGTAAGACAATCTTTTGTTTTAATGTCTGGATTGTCTCATTTGGATTTGCTGTTTTAACCATTTTGTTTTATTCCCCTTAGCAACATGATAATATTCTTTATTTTATACGATAATTTAAACTTTTCCTACCTTGACACTGTACTGAATTACAATTTTACAGAAAAAAATAAAAAAGCCAAGAAGTGTTAAACTCCTTGACCATAATGAAAAGTATTTTTATTGGGTAACATTTTTTAATACGTGCTTCATGACAAATGCGTAAATAATAATGGTTCCGCCTACAAAAGCATAAGCCATATGTAACACTCTCCTTAGCATACTAGTACATGAGAATGAATTTCATTGTTAAGTAGATTTTAGCACAGGTGATAATCGTTTTCAACTGTCCTTAAAAAATTGTCACATTTATTTAACAAGCTTAGGCAGAAATCGTTTATGCGCATGAAAGCTCCCTTCGTATTCCGTCAGACTCTTGAGCGCTTTTTCCTCCTCGGGAATTCTTACGCTGAGTATAATTAAATTTAATAACGAAAAGACCACAAACGTATAGTAGGCTGAAAACAGCAATGGAATCACAATGAATTCCAGTGAAACGACACAATAATTTGGGTGTCTCAAAAAACGGTACGGTCCTTTCATTATTACCTTTGCATTTGGGAGGACAAGGATTTTGGTATTCCAATACCTACCAAGCGAGGCAATAACCCAGACCCTAAGAAATTGCGTTAAAACAAACACCGTAAAAATTACCGGCCAAACCGCTGCAAGCCCGCGATTGAAAAACACTTTTTCAAATATCAATGAGATAAAAAAGAGGATATGCATCGAAACCATATAAGGATAATGGGAAGCTCCGAATTCGATCGCTCCCCTTCGTCTCATCCAATTTTCATTAGTTTTTGCAATTATTAATTCGGTAATGCGAATGACAAATAAATAACTAATAAACCAAATAAAAAGGGAGAAATCGTTCAATCAAACCACCTCAATAGCAGTAATTCCGAGCTGAATCCCGGGCCAAGTGCAGTGCATAAGCCGTAAGAGCCGCGCGGGATCTCCATCTCTAAATAACGCCGCAGCACATACAAAATGGTTGCAGATGACATATTCCCGTATTCTTTTAAGACTTCTAATGATATATTCGTCATTGCTCCGGGGATGTCTAATGCTTTTACATAGGCATCCAAGACTTTTTTACCGCCTGGATGTGCAATAAAATAATCAATTGTTTCGAAATTAAGACGATGCTCTTGTAAAAAACTCGTTACGTTGGGCTTAAGCCAGCTTTCGACGATATGTGGTATATCTCTAGAGAAAACAACATATAACCCTTCATTTTTAACATCCCATCCCATTACATCCAAGGAATTCGGCATTAATGTTGACTGAACGGCCATGATCGAAGGCATAGTCTTTTTTCTTCGAATCTTATCAAGATCACACTCATCACCACAAACCAGTACACAGGCAATCCCATCCGCAAATAAAGAGGTACCAATTAAATTGCTTTTAGACATGTCGTTATGCTGAAATGTAAGACTGCATAGTTCAACCGAAAGGACAAGAACCTTTGCCTTTGGATATGCCAAGCAATACTCATAGGCCCTGGATAACCCAGCGGCACCGCCTGCACAGCCAAGGCCCCATATCGGAATCCGTTTCGTGTTTGCATGGAACGGAAGCAGATTCATAATTCTTGCCTCAATCGATGGTGTGGCAAGCCCCGTTGTCGAGATAAAAAAGATGGCGTCAATTTCTTCCGCTTGGACCTGCCTATTAAGTAACGAAGTATTAGTCAAGCATTTCTCAATAGCCTCTTTTCCTAAGGAAACGGCCGATTCAATGTATGCGTCATTCTTCTCTTCAAATGAATGGCTTTTTCTAAACCAATCTACATTTTTCACAAAATGCCGCTTCTCAATTTGCCCATTCTGAAAAGCTCTCAAAAGTCTGTCAATATCTTTAAATGAATCGGAAAATAACTCTCTCGCAAACATGCTTGCTGTTCCTTGATTGATTTCATATGGAGGTATAGCTTCTGCTGCTGAAATAATAATCGGCATAATCAAACCCCTTAACCTATTTACGGGTATTTTTTCCAGCCTGAACAGAATTATGCGGATTGTTTAACGGGGTGGAAATAAAAAAAGCTCCCCCGATGGAGAAGCAAACGTTTTGAAGGTTGTTGTTGTTGTGCCCTTTCATTATATAACAGGATGGATGGACAAGCATCGCACAATCTTTTCCAATTTTTAAATTATTTATTTTTCCGGCTGTTTTTGCACTTCTATTTTGATTTTATTACTGGCAATCGTTCCACATATTTTACACGGTTCCATTTTGTTATATAGCAATCTGCACTGTTCACAATAATATTTCTCCATAATCCACCACTCTCTTTTCGAAAATAAAAAAACAGTTTTTTTGTTATTTTATTTCTGTCATTTCTACAATGTGACAGAAAAAAGAAGTGATTTAGATTACAAATATTCAATTAGTAAAATCACATCTGAAATGTGATAATTCACATTTTCTTCACATTTACAGCTAGTGGTTTGTGACTTAAATCACTGTTATATCAAGTTTTTAACATTACCATAGTAAATACCTTAGTAATGAACAATTTGTGAACTGCGATATTTCATATTTTACTTTCCCAATTGTTTTGTATTATGAAAGAGAACTTACTAAATTTATTTTCCAAACTTTCGGAAGGGAGTGTTTACGGATGGCAAAAGCAGAATTAAAAACGGTTGTAAAAATGAAACAAAAAACCGAAGTGGAAGACAGCTCTTCGTTAAAGGGTACATTTGCATCAGTTTTATTCTTAGGGTTATTCATTATCATTTCATGGCTAAGCGTCTACTTCCTATTCGTAGATCGTTTCTAAAAAATTAAGGGGGAAAAATTATGCATATGCATAAATTGGAGAAGATTTGGCTGATATTTGGGATCAGCTGCCTGATTATTTTCTTAACAACAGTAGGTGTAAGCGCCTTCTACCTTGGCAACAAACCGCCTAGCTGTTTGACTACCATCGATTCAGAAAAGGTGGATACAACAAAGCCATTCGATAAGCCCGGACTACATAAGGTAGAGGGTAAGGAATGGGATTATGAACTAGTTTATGTGGCATCTGCATTTTCTTATAATCCAGCAAAAGTTGAAGTTCCGCTTGGTGCAAAAGTAAAAGTTATCGCTACTACAAAGGATGTTATTCACGGTTTTGAAGTAGCAGGAACAAATATCAACATGATGCTTGAACCTGGTTATATCAGTGAATATACAACAACATTCGATAAAGCCGGTGAATATTTAATCGTATGTAATGAGTACTGCGGTTCAGGTCACCATTTAATGTTCTCGAAAATTGAGGTGGTTAAATAATGCTAAACAGTTATTCAGCAAAAACAAAAGTTGACCCTAAAGATGCAAAGCTTTCAATGGCACACTTCTTCGTCGCCTTTGGAGCACTCGCCCTTGGCGGATTAATGGGTTTATTACAAACCCTTGTCCGCTCCGGAAAATTTGAACTGCCGCTAGGAATTGGCTATTATCAAGTTTTAACCGCTCACGGAGTATTAATGGGACTTGTTTTGACAACGTTTTTTATCATGGGGTTTCAATATGCAGCTGTAAGCAGAACAGCTGGTCCGCATTCAAATGCTGCCAGACGCACAGGATGGATTGGTTTTTGGTTAATGACCGCTGGAACACTTATGTCCGGAACCATGATCTTACTTAACGAAGCATCTGTCCTTTATACATTCTATGCACCGCTAAAAGCACATTGGATTTTTTACTTAGGCTTAACCTTTGTTGTCGTCGGCAGCTGGGTTGATGGGGCTGCGCAAATTATGACTTATGCCAAATGGCGGAAAAACAACCCGGGAAAACCAAGCCCGCTGTTAAGCTTTATGGCCGTAATTAATACTGTAATGTGGATTGTCGCAACTATTGGCGTTGCCGCAACTGTATTATTCCAATTGCTTCCTTGGTCCTTAGGTTTAGTTGACCGCGTGGACGTATTAGTTAGCCGTACCCTATTCTGGTACTTTGGCCATCCGCTTGTATATTTCTGGCTGCTTCCTGCCTATATGTGCTGGTATGCGATTATTCCGAAAATTATCGGCGGAAAAATATTCTCGGATTCATTGGCTCGTTTATCATTTATTTTATTCCTGCTATTCTCAATTCCGGTTGGTTTCCACCACCAATTAACCGAACCAGGGATTGATCCTGCATGGAAGTTCTTACAAGTCGTTTTAACATTTATGGTTGTTATTCCATCATTAATGACAGCATTCTCTTTGTTTGCTACATTTGAAAGATATGGCCGCAGCAAAGGCGCCAAAGGCCTTTTCGGCTGGTTTAAGGTACTTCCATGGAACGATGCCCGTTTCACAGTTCCATTTATCGGAATGGCTTCCTTTATTCCTGCAGGTGCAGGCGGTATTATTAACGCTTCTAACCAAATGGACCAGGTTGTTCATAATACGATTTGGGTAACCGGACACTTCCATTTAACAGCTGCAACATCTGTTGTGTTAACTTTCTTTGGAATTTCGTATTGGCTTGTACCGCATTTAACCGGTCGTAAATTAACGAAGGCCATGAATAAGTTAGGCATTATCCAAGCTTGGGTATGGTTTATTGGAATGGCATTCATGTCTGGGGCGATGCATATCCAAGGTCTGTTAGGCGGACCGCGCCGTTCATCCTTCTCAACTTACGGTGATTCTCAGCAGGCACTGGATTGGATTCCGTACCAAATCGCTCAAGCAGTCGGCGGAACCATTTTATTCCTTGGCATTATCTTAGTCTTGATAATATTCATTAACCTTGCTTTTTTCGCACCAAAAGGAGACGAAGAATTCCCTGTTGGTGTGGCGGAAAATCTTGAGGAAAAAGCACCAATGGTATTCGAAAACTGGAAATTGTGGCTCGGCATTACCGCCGCACTAATTCTGTTCGCTTACACGATTCCATTTATCGATATCATCCAAAATGCCCCTCCTGGGTCAAAAGGATTCAAAACTTGGTAAAAGGAAATACGATAGCTTAACTCTAATATTAAAGGCTTCAATCTTAAGTGATTGAAGCCTTTTGTTTTTTCGGGAGATTGACAATAATGACCGATGCCAGAATTACGATGGAACCAATCGCCTGAATCGTGCCAAAGCTCTCTTTATAAAGCAGTAAACTTAATATCGTCGCAACAACCGGTTCTACTGTTGCGATGATCGCAGCCTTGCTGCTTTCAATTTTCTCAAGCCCCTTTGTATAGCAGAGAAAGGCAATGACAGTCGGGAACAGTCCAAAGCCGATTCCGTAAATCAATACATCTCCGTTCATTAATAAACTTCCCTTATTCCATAAATGAGTCAGCGGGACCAACGCAACTGAAGCGACTAAAAAGGTATAGAATGTTACGGTATAGGGCTGATATTTTTCCAATGCAAATTTTCCAAAAATGCTGTACAGGGCGTAACCGAAACCGGCTCCAAGACCGGTAATTATTCCGATTGTACTTAGTGATGCCGTATCATTTTGGCTCACACCCGCAATCAGAATACAGCCGAGGATTGTTCCGGTCACTGAAACGACTTTAACCCAGGTCATTTTTTCCTTTAAAAATAGAAACGATAACACAGTGACAAATGCCGGTGACGTATACAGTAAAATGACCGCTAAAGACAGATTCATTTGGTTCACAGAGGTAAAATAACACCAGTTAAACAAGACAATGCTAAAAATTCCCGTCCCAACAAATAACTTAAGATCCGATATTTGAATCTTCATTTGCTGGCGGTACTTCATAAGTCCAATAATCCAAAGTAAAATTGTTGCTGTTACCACTCTGATTGTCACTATCTCCATTGAGGAAAATCCTATACTGGAAAGCTTACGGACAAAGATCGCGATAATTCCCCATAAGGATGCACTAATAGTAATCAAAATAATCGGGTATAAGCGTTTCAATTTAATTGATACACCTTTCCGTATTTATCATACAAGTAATCAATCAGGTATTGGGCGTTTAAGCCTTCACCTGTTACATCTCTCAGGATTTCCAGCGGTTTTTTCAATTTTCCATATTGATGGATATGATTTGTCAGCCACTCTTTTATTGGCCGCAGGTCGCCTGTTTCAAGCAGCTGGTCAAAGTTCGGCAGATCCTTTAACATGGCCTGCTTAAATTGGGCCGCATACATATACCCCAGGGCATAGGATGGGAAATAACCAAAGCTGCCACCTGCCCAATGGACATCCTGAAGCACCCCTTGAGCATCGTTTTCCGGACGGATTCCCAAATATTCCTCGTACATATCATTCCAAATAGATGGAAGGTCTTTTACTTCGATATCCCCATCAAATAACCCTTTTTCGATTTCATAGCGAATAATGACATGAAGCGGATAGGTCAACTCATCAGCTTCAATCCTAATAAAGGATGGCTTTGATTCGTTGATGGCCCGGTAAAAGTCGTCAATCTCCACATCATCAAACTGCCCGCTGGCGAATTTTTTTAATATTGAATAATTCCTTTTCCAAAATGGCAGGCTTCGTCCAACAATATTTTCAAAGAATAGTGACTGTGATTCATGGATTCCTGTAGAAGTGCCATTACAAAGCGGTGTGCCAATTAAAGCTTTAGAAATATTTTGCTCATATAACGCATGGCCGCCCTCATGAATAGTGCCGAAAACGGCAGAACGGAAGTCTTGCTCATCATATTTTGTGGTCACCCGTACATCACCAGGATTTAGGCCGATTGCAAAAGGATGCACAGTCTCATCAAGCCGGCCGGCGTCGAAGTTATAACCCATTTGTGCAAGAATCTCCAGGCTTAAATCACGCTGCTGCGCTTTGGGGAATAATTGAAAAAGAAAATCCGTCTTTGGTTTATTTGGAGATGCCTCAATTTGCTTTACTAATGGAATAATTTTCTCTTTTAATTCTCCAAATACCTTGTCTAGTATCTTGACCGTAATGCCTGGTTCATACAAATCTAGCAGTACATCATATACGTTTTCTTGATGACCCCAGTAGCCGGCAAACCGTTTGGTCATCTCCACCAGCTTTTCAAGGTATGGCTGAAACATCTGGAAATTGGCCTTTTCCTTTGCCTCCTCCCAGACACTTTCAGCCTTCGATTGAAGAATCACAAATTCTTTGTACTCCCCTGCCGGAATTTTTTTATTCAGGTCATAATCCTTTTTACATTCCTCCAAAATCTTTCTAGTCGTTTCCGGCAATTCTGCCTTTGATAAATTCGCTATGTATGCGGCCATTTCTTCTGATACAGACATATTAAATACTTCCGTCGATAATAATCCGATCACTTCTGACCTTTGATCAACGCCCTGTTTCGGCGCCCCCGTCCTTAAGTCCCAATAAATAACACCGAGGGCTTCATTGTAGGCGGTCATTTTTTTAACATATTCCAAAAACTCTTTTTCTACTTGTACAATTTCCATGACTCTTTCCCCCTTTTTCATAATTAAATCTTATCATATTCTTCTGAAAAATTTATACAAAAAAAGACAACAGAAATAAATTCTGTTGTACAATAAATTTATGGAAAAAAAGAGGATACTTATGAAAAATATACAATCAAACGTTTAGAGAGAGTGAAGCGGCTAAGGCTTTTCAGCCAATTGCCAAGATTACTTCTTACTTATAAACACTTTCCAAGTTTCAGGTCCTTCTTCAAGGTATTCCCAAGTAAACTGCTCCGGTCTTTCCATCATAAATTGATAGAGCAGCGGTCTTGGATCATGATCATTAACGATTTGCATCGTTTCACCGGCGGCTAATTCATCAAACGCCTTAAAAATGGTTGGATGTTTTTCCCTCGGCGGATAATCTGGTACATTGATAACTTTTGTAAATGTTTGCATCATTTTCACTCCTTATATTTTGTTAACTTCTATTTCATTATAAAAAATGACTTAACAATGAATAGTGAACCCTATCACACTTTCAACATGATTTTGTTAATAGGGGATTTGGAGGTAGTAATATTGAAAGAATTAGTTGGATCCTGTAAATGCTGCGGGAAGGATATTTATTGTTTGGACGGCTTTTTTAACGGCGTTATTACAGATGATAAACAAACCTATTGTTTTGACTGCCAAGGAGCCATTTCAAAAGAAACAGAAAATCCGCAAGGCTAACCTTGCGGATTTCCCATTCTTACTCCTCATCAACCGAAAGATCCTTCACCGGCAGCTTCTCTTCTTCTTTATGAGTTGGTTTACGTAAATTGAAGAGCGCTTTAATACAGAACAGGGTTAAGACTATGACTCCGATTAAAAAGATGGTGTCAGGCACCGCACGCCAGGTCAAAATCGTCTGAACAAGATCCTGTTTTAAGAAGGTCGATGACCGGCTTGCAGCATATCCATGATAGAATGCTTCTTTAATTTGCATGAACCCTACTGGAAGCAATGAGAAAAAGACCATTCCGGCAAGTCCGATATTCAGCATAATACAGCTGAATTTAATCCATTTATCATTCCATGCCTCTGGTTTCACAATATTTCGTAATGAGTATAACAATACGGCGCAGGCAAACATACCGTATACGCCCATCATCGAACCATGCCCGTGTGTTGGTGTTAAGAATTGTCCATGTTCAAAGTAGGCAACAGCCGGCAGGTTAATTAGGAAGCCCAGCACGCCCGCACCCACTAAGTTCCAAATTGCAACGGAAATAAGGAACCAGAATGTGCCTTTGTATGGAAAATCGACACCGCCATCACGCATCATCTTATACTGTTCATATGCTTCAAGAATTAACAATGTTAACGGAATAACTTCTAATGCCGAGAATACGGCACCCAGCGCAATCCAAACCTCTGCGGACCCATTGTAATAATAATGGTGGCCAATGCCGATGACGCCGCTTCCTAAAAGTAAAGTTAACTGAAAATACAATTGTCTTACAGTTGATTTTTTTGTTACAAGACCTAATTGCACTAATAAGAACCCAATGACAACGACCGCAAATACTTCAAAAATCCCTTCAACCCATAGATGGATAATCCACCAGCGCCAGTAATCGGCGAAGGTAAAGCTCGTATCAGGATTTATAAATAATGCAAAGATATAAAAAGCAGGTACTGCAATTGCAGAATAGAATAATAAGTGGATCAAGCCGCCTTTATCTGACTCCTTCTTCAGCCCAGCTTTAATTCCCCGGAAGACAATAAATAGCCAGATGAACATCCCTGCTATGAGTATCAGCTGCCAAACCCTTCCGAGTTCGATATATTCCCAGCCGGAATGACCTAGCAAGAACCAGTTGTTTCCGAGATAGCCTTTTGCTCCAAGCCATTCGCCTGCCATACTGCCGCCGACAAGAATAACCAATGCCCAGAATAAAATATCTACCAATAAACCTTGCTTCTTCGGCTCATAGCCGCCAACAAGCGGTGCAACATAAATCCCCATACCAAGCCAGGCGGTCGCAATCCAGAAGATCGCCAGCTGCAGGTGATATCCTTTTGTGATGTTGAATGGAAGGATATCATGAATCCACTTTATTCCAAAGAAGCTGTCCGGTTCAATATAATAGTGAGCAAGCAAAGCCCCAAACATACATTGTACAAAGAATAACACCGAAACAACTGTAAAGTACTTCCCTGTTTTTACTTGGGAGTTTGTTACCGGCATTTTTCGTAAATCAATCCGCGGGAAGTTCCCTTCCTTGTATGCCTCTTTCATGCTAAATTGATAGCGATAGAAAAAGTATAATATGACCCCTACCATTAAAATTAAAATCGTAATACTAGCGCCGCTCCACCAAACTGCCGAAAAGGACATATGATTGCCGGCATCCTCGTAATACGGCCAGTTATTCGTGTATGTAATCTTATCACCTCCACGAACAGTACTGGAAAGCCAAGCGGTCCAGAAGAAGAAATCAGATATTTGCTTGATTTGGTCGCCTTTATCAACATAGGCCCGGTCGGTCTTGGGAATGTCTGAATCTTTGATTAGATTTGCCTTTAAGCCCCAGCCATCGCCTTTTGTGAAAATCCCCTTATAATATTCTCTTATTTTTTCCAGTCCAAAGGCTTGCGCATCGGTTAACTGCAGCGAATCTTTACTAGAATTATAGCGGTTTTTCCGCATTTCCTTAATGACTTGATTCTTAATGATTGATTTTTCATCTTCACTTAAGGAAGAAAAGTCTTTACCGAATTGTTGATTTGCTTTAAAATCCTGCATTCCTTCCGTATATATTTTCAGAGACTCAGCTGTATAATCTGGTCCCATATATGACCCATGACCTAACACTGTACCATAATCCATTAACCCGTATTTTTGCCAAACTGCCTGGCCGCCCATGATAGACTTTTTCGTCAGCAGCACTTCACCTTTTTGATTGGTTATTTCAAGCGGTCTTGGCGCCTGCTCCTTAAAGATCCAATAGCCGCCGCCAAGCAGGACGGTAAAGCTGATTAAAATGGTCACTATTAAAATGGACTTCAATAGGGCATTCTTATTTTCCTTCACCATTTTGGTTGGTGCTCCCCGTTGTATTTCCATGCAAGTCATCCTCTCTATTTTTTTACATGACTTATTCTAGCCCTCATTAAATTCGTATATAGTGAGTTGATTCATTTTTGTACTGTGATTTTTCTCACACTACTGCTCATATTTTCACACATTTGTCACATTGAGAATTATTTTCACAAAAACTAAGATTCTATGACGCAGGTCACATATTTCCTGTGATGACATTGCTACAATGAAAGCGAATCGGAATTAATAACACGAAGGTGATGTTTAATGAGAAAGGAAGACATTGAAAAAAGGCTGTCTGATGTTCCTTTATTTAAAGAACTTTCAGCAGATGAATTGGCGCCCATCATTGAAATCGCGCAAACCCGTTTTTATAAGCATAAAATGTATGTTTTCATGCAGGATGACCCCCTTGACAGAGTTTTCTTTATCCATAGCGGCAAAATCAAAATATATAAAACAGATTTCACCGGTAAAGAACAAATTGTCTCTGTGTTAGAACCGGGGGAAATGTTTCCTCACGCCGGGTTCTTTCGAAAAGGAAATTTTCCGGCCCATGCAGAGGTGATCGAAGATGCTCAATTAATCGTCATTCCAATTGATAAATTTGAGGAAATTCTACTTACCTACCCTGAACTTTGTATTAAACTCTTTAAAGTGCTGGGAGAAAAAATTGTTGATTTGCAAGGAAGATTAGAAGCTCAAGTCCTTCATAATACCTTTGAACAAATTGTTTTGCTGCTGATTAGGCTTTGTAAATCGAACGGAGAAAAAAGCGGCGAACGTGTCAGACTGACGACCCAATTTACAAACCGTGAATTAGCCAACATGATTGGTACTTCAAGAGAAACCGTCAGTCGGACAATGAATCTGTTAAAAAAGAAAGAACATATTCTCCAAACTGAAGAAGGCGATTATTTTATTGATCGCGAAGGATTGCAATCGGAATTATTAATTTAAAAATATCAGATAAAGGATGATTGGAATGGAACGTAAAATTATTGAACTAGATGTCCGTGAAGATTTGAAAAATAAGATTGAACCATTTCAAAAGATTATGGAGGCGGTAAAAGAATGTAAGAAGGATGATGTCTTTATTCTCCATGCTCCGTTTAAACCGACTCCGTTGTTTACCGTCTTAAAAGCAAAAGGCTTTTCACATGATGCTGAAGAAATTGAGAAAAAGCACTGGAAAGTAACTTTTACAAAAAACAATTAGGAGTGTGGACAATTATGAATGTATTAGATAATCGCGGTCTTGAACCGCCGCAGCCAATGATGCGGACACTAGCCGCATTGACGAAGATGAAAGATGATGAAGTATTAACGATTATTAATGATCGAAGACCGATGTTCCTGTATGAACAGCTGGAAGAGCTAGGCTATAAACAGCGAACTGAAGAACAATCCGACGGTAGTTTCAAAATTGAAATCTTCCGTTAAGAAGGTGAATATATGCTTCCGCAAAACTTAGGAAGTGAAACGAATATAAAGCTTCCTTTCTCATTTATTATTTTTAGTTTACTTGCCCTAACAGGATCACAGCTTGTGCTGTTATTCAACGGGCAGATGATGACAGGCGGCGGCTTTCGAGTTCCGGCCATATGGTCGGCAGCCCACCTTTTAATTCTTGGCTGGGCCTTGATGGCCGCCATGGGCTCGATGTATCAGCTCGTACCCGTCGCTTTCTTGACAAAAATATGGAATGAAACGTTCGGCTTTATTCAGTTTTTTATTACAGGAGCTGGCATTATCTTATTTGCAGCAGCCCTATATTGGGCGCCTCGTGATGCGATGATACCGGGTATTATGACCTTGCTGGGAATTTTAATGTTTTTATTCCAAATGGTGATGACACTTAAAACTCAGGCAAAGCCAAACATCTTATCCGCATTTGTCGGGACTGCATTGATTTGTTTATTTTTAACCATTTCATTAGGCATAACACTCATCTATTGTTTAAAAACAGGGACAGGCGCCTACTATTATCAAGCCATATTTAAAAGTCATTTATTAATGGGGCTTACTGGATGGTTTACGCTGTTAATTTTCGGATTTTCCTATAAGATGGTGCCGATGTTTTCATTATCACATGGTTTCCCGATGGTTCATGCCAGATTTGTATATGGCTTTTATGTGTCGGGACTTGTCATTACCGTGATTTCTTTCTTTACCGGACAAGGACTTCTCATAAAGGCAGGCTTCCTTTTCATGCTGATTGGCTTTTCCATCTTTAGCTGGCATGTCAGCATTATTATTAAAAAAAGATTAAAGAAAAAGCTGGATAAACCATTTTCATTTTCCTTAGCAGCGATAGGATTCGGAAATATCATCCATTTAGCAGCCTTTATCCTGTTATGGTCGCGAGCATTTAGTGAGTTTGCCGGACCTCTTGTTTATTCTTATATCCTGCTTTGGATTATCCTTAGCATTACCGGCTATTTATATAAAATCGTCCCCTTTCTATGGTGGACCCATAAGTACAGCAAAGAAATCGGTAAGACGAAAGTCCCTGCGCTGAAGGATATGATGAATGAAAAAATCATTGTTCCAGTCCTGTCAGTTTTTATTGCAGCGGTATGGATTATTATTTGTTCCTTAATTGTAAAATCAGTAATGCTGTTTAATATCGGACAATTTGCTGTTTCGCTTGCATTTGTTGTGATTGCACTTTCCATCATTAATGTTCTAAAAAAATAAACGAGGTGTTTATCATGAATCTAGAAGAAAAAATTCTTGACGCATTAAAAAGTGTTTATGATCCGGAGTTAAATATTAATGTAGTAGATTTAGGCCTAATTTATGGAGTCGGTATTTCGGATGAGGGCAATGTTCAAATAACGATGACCTTAACTACCCCAGGCTGTCCGCTCCATAGCAGCATTACAAGCGGTGTCCGCTACTGTGTCGAAGCACTTGAAGAAGTAAAAAATGTCGATGTCAACCTCGTCTGGCAGCCAGCATGGTCCCCGGATAAAATGACAGAAGACGGAAAAAAAGCATTAGGAAGATGGTAAATGAAAAGCGGAAGCGCCTGATGCTTCCGCTTTTTTATTAGTCTATTTGTACCGGCAAAACAGCTTTTATTTTTTCTAAAACCACCGGATCAAGCTCTTCATGCAATAGAATATGAACCTTCCCGCAGTCCTGTTCACTTCTGATTAACCGGCCCACTCCCTGTCTGAGGCGAAGCAGCATATATGGTAAATCCACTTGGGCAAATGGATCCTCCAAACCATTCTTTTTCGCAGTAAAAACCGGATCATCGGGTGGAAATGGGAGGGAAAAGATCAGCACATTTTCAAGTGACCTTCCCGGTATATCAAGACCTTCCCAAAGATGAATAGAGCAAAGAACAGCCTGCTCCTCATTTTGAAACTTGGAAACTAACGTACTTATCTCCTTGTCCCCTTCATAATAAATAGGAAATGGGAAAGACTCCCGTCTAAGGCTTTCTTTTACCGCTGCTAGTTCTGCTTGGTTATTTACGAGTATTAATGCCCGGCCTTCAGATAAGCGAAGCTGTTGATGCACATAGTGAATTTTATTCACATAATCTTCCTTTTTAAACGATGGCAGACAAATTTGCATGATTTTCTCATAATCAAATGGCGAAGCAACCGAAAATGATAAATAATCATCAATTCCTAGACTCTCAGCAATATAATCAAACGATTTTTCATTTGATAAAGTAGCAGAAGAGAAGATATATGGTTTCTTTTGTGAGAAAACCTCTTCCCTCATCACCTCTTCCACCATTTTCGGCATAATGACAAGTGTATGTTCTGCCCCAGACTCCTCGAACCAAGTAATCCCATTTAGTTCCTGAAGGAATAGCGACAAGGAGTATGTTATTTGTTCCAAATATTCCTCGACGATTTTCAAATCATATTCATCAATCACAAATAATTCACTTTCAAAGACAAGCTCCTCTTCAATCTCTTGCAGCTTTGCGAGTAATTTGCGGCACTGTTTCATAACAAGAGGATGTTTCGTAATCATATGCTTTTCCGAGCCTTGTGTCCGTTTCGCAAATTGAGAAAGTGAACTAAAGAAGGCCTCATTTTCTATTAATGCCTCTTCGATTGTATATAATGTTTTTTCCCTGACATCATTCTCCATTAATCTTGTCAGCAGCGTTTCCAATGTATAATCGGTAAAACGGTAGCTTAATGCTTTTTGAGCAGCAAATTCTAGCAAATGCCCCTCGTCAAAGACAACAGAAGAATGCTCAGGTAACAGCGGCAGCTGGCCTTCCCGTTTTCGAGAATTCTTCGTCCAAATATGCTCCATATAAAAATCATGCGAACAAATAATCAAATCCTTCGAATGACGGTAATATTCGCGGTTTAAAGTTAACCCGCAGCGATGGCGCTTATCGCAGGAAAAACAATCCTGAAGCGAATCCCAATTGATTTTTGTCCATACTTCATCAGGCAATGACGGATAATCTCTACGGTCACCATACCTGCTGAAATTCTGCATCGACCCTGTCATATGCACAAAGTCTGGCAGCTGTTCATATAGATCACTGATTTCGTCGGAAAAATCCCGTACTTGATCAAGTTTTTTCAAACATAAATATTGTTCCTGAGATTTTGCGAGCCGGACATCAATTTTCAACCCTAATGCCTGCTCCAATTTAGCTATATCGCCTTCTTTTTTAACCAGCTGTTCAATCAAGGTCTCATCCGCACAAGCAATGATTGCTGGGCGATGGGTATATCGGGCATACATGATCGCGTAAAGCAAATAAACGATGGTTTTTCCTGTTCCAACCCCCGCCTCGGCAAACATGACTTTTTTCTCCTTAAACGCTTTTTCAAGCTGAAAGGCCATAAATATTTGCTCATCGCGGAGTTCAAACCCCGCTTCCGGCAGAATGTCATAAAATACGTCGCCAATCCATTCGTTTAATTTATCATAAAATGATTCCGTCTTTGCAACCGTAAATGGCATGCTGTTCTGCAAACATATCCCTCCACAAAAAGAATAGCGTCAAAACGACGCTACCCGATATTAATTATTGTCCAATTCCTTGTTACGCGGCGGCCTTTTGCCCCAATATTGGTATAAATCCGTCCGAATTGAACCGTTAAACAGCTTCCGTTTTTTTGTTGCCGGTCTGCCGTAAAATTGTTCAAATTCCTCATTTGAAGTTAAGATATAAATCGACCATGTATCAAGCTTGTTTAATACTTGTCCCATCTCGCGGTACATTGCTTCCACAGCATTTTTCTCGCCAATCCGTTCTCCATATGGCGGATTGCCAATAATTACACCGTATTCCTTGGAGGTGGTGAAATCCTTCACCTGCATCTGCTTAAACTGGACAATATCGCCAAAACCAGCTTCAAATGCATTTTCTTGGGCGATATTAACCATTCGATGATCAATATCCGAACCGGTAATATCAAGGTGCTGATTATAGTTAGCTAAATCCTCTGCCTCTGTCCGGACCTCATCCCAAACCTTTTGTGGAATCCACTTCCACTCCTCAGAAACAAAATCACGATTAAAGCCTGGAGCGATATTTTGCCCAATCAATGCTGCTTCAATTGGAATCGTACCAGAGCCGCAGAAAGGATCATAAAATGGACGGTCAGGATGCCAATTGGTCAGCATGATAAGTGCAGCAGCCATAGTTTCCTTTAACGGCGCCTCCCCCTGGGCAGCCCGATAGCCGCGTTTATGCAATCCTTGTCCGCTGGCATCGATGGTAATGGTCGCGACATCCTTTAATAACGCCACTTCAATACGGTATAAAGCACCATTTTCTTCAAACCAGCTATTTCGTTTATAATGTTGTTTCATCCGTTCCACAATTGCTTTTTTGACGATCGCCTGGCAATCGGATACACTAAACAGCTTTGATTTCACTGACTTTCCAATTACGGGAAACTCTGCATCCTCAGGAAGAAATTGTTCCCATGGTAGTGCCTTTGTCCGCTCAAAAAGCTCATCAAAGGTATATGCCTTGAATTCGCCGACTTTAATTTTGATCCGGTCCGCCGTTCGCAGCCATAAATTACTTCGGGCAATCGCATATTCGTCTCCTTCATATGTGATTTTCCCATTATCCACCTGACAATCATATCCAAGCGTCCGAACTTCTTTGGCTACTAATGCCTCCAGTCCCATTGCCGCTGTTGCGATTATTTGATATGTCCCCATTATTTCACCCTTAATGTATGTAATGTTAAAAGAATCCTGTATCATTATTGGCTAAAAAAAATAAATTCAACCTATTACGTATGTAAGCAATTAAAAAGCCCTCCCGATTTGGAGGGCAATAATTTGCATGATTCATTCATTAAAAACGTTCTGTAAGCCATGTTCTGTTCCTCCGTACTCCAAACGACAAAATGTCTCGTACAAAGGCGGTAATCATCTATCTACAGATGGAAACCATCTGTCCTTCCCTTTGTTCAATTCCTCTGGGAAGATGCCCCTACCATAATTTGGGTTTCTCGCTCGCGGGGTTTACCCGTTCCACCCTTTCCATTTCTGGAAAGACTACGTCACTGTGGCACTTTTATAGGTACTCATACCATATCCAAAAGGACTTAGGTATTTCCCAGCCGTCAACCGGCAGACGCCGGCTGCCCTAGCTTATGAATTCGCTAGGCGCGAACACTACGAGCATCTCAGCTTCGTGCGAGCATGGACTTTCCTCAACAATTCGCCTAAAGCAAATTGCAGCGATTACCCGAACGTTATTAATGAGTACTTAACTATTATATGTAGTTCAAGCCGTAAATTCAATGGTTATTATTAGGAAATTACGGGATTTCTTGTTAATCATATAATTTATTGCCAAATACATGCTTTTCAAGATTCGATAACCGCTTTAGTATATCAAAATTAGTTGTGCCGGCAGGCTGAGCCATTGGCTGTCTTTTGCCTGCTTCTTCAAGCTGTTTACGCAGTCTCAAATTTTCTTGCTGAAGATCTTCAATTTCCTGATGCATTGTTCCATAATCTTTAATAACCAAATCTAGAAATTTATCCACTTCTTCTTGTTTATAACCGCGGACACCCGTTTTAAATTCTTTCTCTAATATATCCTTTGCCGTTAATTTCACTTTATCTGACAGCATTCAAATCACCTCAAATTCGCCCATCATTACTTATTATTTTTTCAAAAATATGCGGTTTTGTCAATTTTCATGTAGCTTAAAAATGACTTGCTCCCAATTATCATTATATTATGAAGATAAGCAGCTATACCTATAAAACTAATATTCCGTTTGCTTTAATTGTTCCTCTTCCACAATCATTTGCAGGTCATAAAAGGTAATCAATTCAATTAGATAATCATGATCCTCTTGATACTTTACCGCTAATTCGTATAAATATTTCGGACTGCCTTCCTTCTCCTGATCATAAAGCAGTAAAAGACCATCAATTTTATCAAGGAAAAATTGATTTTTTAAGCGGAATTGCCATGGTTTTTCATATCCCTTTTTAGTTACCGAATCCACAAAATCGGCTTGCATCAGTACGGATTCATACCATTCCTTATTATGTTCATTCCACGAGGCTTCCTGATTTAGAAAAGGAGTAATAACTGCCAGTTTTAATTCCGGATATTCGACCTGCAATTCAAATACGGTCTCGGCTGCCCACAGTTCAACTCCAAGCTGTCCGCTGATTAACACCCATTCAAGCCCTTCTTCAACCTTTGGCAATAGTGCTTTTTTTATCGCCGCTTTAATAAATGCCGCAGATGGATGATCTTTTTTAAAAATCCCTAATTCAAATGGTTTATACCCGGAAATGGCTAAAACGTTGATGGAAACCGTCCCCTTTAGCAAAATTTTTTTAAAATTAGGACAAACATTTTAATGGAATCAGCATACCATATAATAAATAAAAAAATAAAAAACAAGGGCTTAAAAGCCCCTGTAAATGAAAATCAAATGATTAAGGTCTAGGTCCCATATATGGTCCTGCCCCAAAACCAGGACCTCCTGGGCCAAACCCTGGACCTCCTGGGCCAAAGCCTGCGCCTCCCATACCGTATCCCGGTAACACATTAGGTGCCGGCATTCCGCCTGGCGCACAAGGGTTACAGCAGTTTACATGCTGATTACATACTTCTTCACAGCAGGATGATGTGTGCGGACAATAGTGTTTATGCTCGAACATATGGTGGTTTACCGTTGTTGTGTGTACCGGATGAATATGAGGCACCACCGTTTTTGAAAAAGTATGATTTACATAGTTAGTAGTTGGATGAATAACCGGCGGCGTAACATTAGCTCCTAGAAACATAATCCCTTCTCCCTTCAATTTGTATTGTGTTTACATTAACAGCCTATGAAGAAAGGAGTACTCTTGTACTAATGAAAATACCTATTTTTACGATTATTTCCAAAATCTTTATATTTTCCGTTGGACGCAACCTTAAAAATCAGATTTTTTAAAAAAATGAATAAAAGCTATCTTTTAAACTAGTAAAAACAACCGCAGTCAAACAAACAACAATAAAAAACAAAAATAAAATAGCTTTGTACATCACTACCAGCTCCATAAAATTCTAGAGTTGATTTTACTCAACAATTTTAAATTGTACCTTGTCCGAAGCAGATAGACAATATGATTTGAAAAATTTTTGTCATTAAAATGTGAAATTTTTGTTACATTTGTCGAAATGTGAAAAAAAACGGTTGTTCATCGATTTTTTTGCTTATTTTTGCGCTTGCCCTGGAAATTTTGTAAGCTTTCGTTCAAGCCGTTCTCGTCTTTTTCGAAGCCCTTCATCTGCAGCTTCGGTAATTAATTTCGGATTATTTGTAACACGTTTAGAAAGATTGATGGCTTTATCACAAAATTGAACAGCTTTCTCAAGATTCTTTAATCGATGTTCGTAAATTTTAGCAAGCTCTAGACACGCTTCGAGGTTCAAGGCGGCATCGGCTGAATCGATGACATCTAGGAATAAGTCACGTGCCTTTTCCCAGTCTCGATCTTTTTTTGCTTGAAATGCCAAAACACGCTTTGCCTGAAACGATGCGGAATCTTGTTTGTTTGTCAATTTCGTCAGCGTCTTCTCCGCTTCCTTCCTTTCACCGATGGCTGCAAACCATCTGCCTACTTCATAGGTTTCCATTCTTGTCTGCATTGTATCGGTCCCACAAAGTTGAAATGTTAAATGAGTATATAACGTTAAAAGTGAAAGAATATCTATTTCATTATGCTTTAAGACACCCAGCATCCCATCAGGCTGTTTGTTTTCAATAAAATCAAAATAGATCATTGGGGCCAAAAAACCGGGGATATCGTCTACTCTTTCGACCCCAAGAACCTCATTTTCCACTACAGAAAGCTTTAACCGTTCTAATTTGTGTTTCCATAGCCTCCTTGCGGCATGGAATAAATCAAAGTGCCCAAATGCAGGCAGGTTCGGGACATGGTCTCTTACAAGCATATGCCTCGTTTTAACCTGGGGCCAGTCAAATGATTTTCCATTATAGGTGACAAGTGTTTTATAATTAACCTTTTCTAAAAAACTTTGGTATAGCGGCACCTCTGCTCCCGGATGCGGCAGTATATGCTGCCTTAGTATCACACTATTATGTGTGATGCTGGCATACCCCAGTAAAAAGATGGTATTGCCCACCCCGCCGCCAAGTCCGGTTGTTTCCGTATCAAAAAAGAACAGTTCTCCAGGATTAAATCCTTTTGCAGACAACGGGTGATTTACATCCTGTTCATTCCAAAGCTCAACAGCTGTTAAAAAATCTTGAAAACGATAATGGCCATGTTTTTGGGAAAGCGGATAGTTCACTTCCCTGATTAAGCAGTAATCATGATCAAAAAAATATGGATAAACCTTTTCATCTTCCCATCGTTGCCGAAATGGCACCTCGATTTCTTCCGTTTCTGGAACAGCCTTAATGGTAAGTCTTTCCTGTTGATTACCGGCCGATGACATATGGGGCTTTAATCGATTTAATTTATTTTTTAATGACATGGGCGCACTTCCTTATTCGTTTCGGAAGCCTGCAGATACGAATCGATGATGTTTAATGTATCTCGTTTAGCTGTCTCATTCATTGCCTCTGTTCCGATACAAGATGGACAGCCAGATTCACATCGACAACGGGTAATCATCTTTCTTGCCTCATTAAATACATTAAACATATCGGTATAAATCTTTTCACTTAAACCGATTCCACCCGGATAGCGATCATAAAAGAAGATTGTCGGTTTTTCATTATGGTCCGCCTTTACCTGCGGTATGACATGAATATCTTGCGGGTCTGCCATCACAAATAACGGGGCAATATGATTCAATGCATGGGCGGCGCCGACCAAGCCTTGCTCAAGCCGCTCCTGCCCCATTTCTGCCAAAGCCTTATGCAGGGAAATCCATGCCGCATTGGTGTGCAATTCTTCTTCAGGCAGATGGATTGGCCCTGAGCCGATATTTTCATGAGTTTCAAATTTAATTTTTTTAAAGATTGTTGCCATCGCCCGGACACTGACATCACCGAAGCCAATTTCGGCTTTAGCAAAAGACTTAAATTGATCCTCCTCAAGCACCTTTAACTGAACCGCCAAATTTGCATCGGTAAAATAATCTACATCCACTTCGCGGACAAATGCCTTTTTCTCTTCCCAGTCCAGTTTCTCGACCTGAAACTGCGTGCCTTGATGCAAATAAATGGCCTCGTCATGCAGCAGCGTCATTGCCGAAAAGCGGTCCATTTCACCGATCACTTTCACATTTGCCACATCGGATTGATCCACAATTATGACGTTTTCCTGCGAAGCCGAGCGGAGACTTATATTGTGGGCAGGAAAAGAATCATTCATCCAATACCATTTATCGCCGTTTCGATAAAGGACCCGCTCCTCGGTTAAATACTCCAGCAGTTCTTCCGTTCCGACGCCGCCAAACTCTTCACCTGCTTTAAATGGCAGCTCATAGGCTGCACACTTCATATGGTCAATTAGGATAATAAGATTGTCAGGGTTAATCCGGGCTGTTTCCGGACTTCTAGTAAAAAAGTAGTCTGGGTTTTGAATAATATATTGGTCAAGTGGGCTCGAACTCGCCACCATCATCACCAATGCCTCGCCATGCCGTCTGCCCGCTCTACCGGCCTGCTGCCACGCACTTGAAATCGTCCCGGGGTAACCGGTCATGATACAAACCTGCAGCTGTCCTATGTCGACGCCGAGTTCAAGAGCATTGGTACTGACAACTCCATAAATTTCGCCGGAACGTAAACCTTTTTCAATTTTCCTCCGCTCCGTCGGCAAATAGCCGCCACGGTAGCCCATAATTGATTTCGGTCCTAATTGATGTTTCACCAATTCTTGCAGGTATGTCAAAATAATTTCAACCCTGACCCTGCTTCTGGCAAACACGATCGTTTGGATTTTATTTTTTAACAGCTCCCCGGCAATTTTCCGCACTTCAAGTGTGGCGCTCCTTCGAATATTTAGCGGTTTATTAACAATCGGCGGATTATAAAAAACAAAATGTTTTCTTCCGCTCGGTGCGCCATTATTATCAATAAGCTCCATTTTTTCTTCGGTTAACGTTTCAGCTAATTCCAATGGATTAGCGATTGTCGCGGACGTGCAGATAAATATTGGATTGCTGCCGTAATAACGACAAATCCGCTTTAACCTTCTTATAACATTCGCCACATGACTGCCAAAGACGCCTCGATACGTATGAAGCTCGTCGATCACGACAAATTGCAGGTTTTCAAACAGCGAAACCCATTTTGTATGGTGCGGCAGAATGGCGGAATGCAGCATATCAGGATTGGTAATCACCACATGACCCGCTTTTCTTACCCGCTGCCGAATATTTGCCGGTGTATCCCCGTCATATGTATAACTGTTGATATCAACACCCGCCGCCTGAATGATTTCGTTTATTTCACTTTTTTGGTCTTGGGCAAGCGCTTTAGTTGGGAACATATAAAGTGCTCTTGTCTTTGGATTTTCAAGTATGGCTTGCAGCACAGGGAGATTGTAGCATAACGTTTTTCCTGATGCCGTCGGGGTGACCGCCACAATACTTCTGCCTGAACTGACGTAATCGTACGCTGATTTTTGATGAGTATAAAGCTGGTTAATACCTTTGGAACAGAGAGCACCCATAAGCGCCGGATGCAGTGCTTCCGGCAGCGGGACAGTTTGAGCCTCCTTCTCCGGGATGGTATGCCATGTTACAATATTTTCTTTAAAATTTTCATTTATTTTTAAGTCATCAATAATTTCGGATAAACTTTTTTTCACTTTCAACCGTCTCACCTCAATATCTCTATTCTAGCGAATAAATGTTCGTTTTGAAAGTCAAAAAAGCCATTTTATGTTGATTTATCCTTGGTTTTTTTTTCCTAATTAAATATTCGCTGGCGTAAAAGTTTTTTCCGCAAAGAGTAAACTATTAGAACATTATTTGTTAGAATAGAAGTAATTGAATTTATGATGAAGGTGATTGAATGAAAATAGAGGAAATTAAAAAGGTTCTTTCCGGTTTTACTCTTTTTCGAGACCTAAATGATTATGAGCTGACAAAAATTACAGATATTGCTATTGTTCGGGAATGGAAAAAACACAGTCATGTATTTCTTCAAGGGGACCCGCTTGAAAATGTTTATTTCATTTATCATGGGAAAATTAAAATATATAAGAGTGACGTCAGCGGGAAAGAGCAAATTGTAAATATCATGAAAAAGGGCGATATGTTTCCTCACGTCGGCTTCTTTAGAAAAGGAGACTACCCTGCTTATGCTGAAGTATTGGATCCGTCAACTCTGATTGCGATTCCAATTTCAAAGTTTGAAAATGTGTTGATTGAAAATCCTGAGCTTTGTATTAAAGTGTTTAAGGTGTTAGGTGAAAAAATTGTTGATTTACAAAACCGCCTCGAAGAACAAATCCTCAATAATACGTATGAGCAAATTGTAAAACTGTTAATCCGTCTTGCAAAAAATCACGGCAGGAAACAGGACGATGGAACCATCCTGTTAAAATCGGAATTTACCAATAAAGATTTGGCCAATATGATTGGTACAACAAGAGAAACCATCAGCAGGACCTTAACGAAAATGAAGAAAGATGAATTGATCGAAGTGGATGATGAAGGAAATATGGTGTTAGACACCGAAATCTTAATGGAAGAGATTCATCTTATTTAATCCCGCGGCAAAACGGCTGCGGTTTTTTCTTTTTTATCTCACAATATTCCCTTTATACATTAAGCACCGCAAATTTCAGCACATAGCCAATTTGTCACGCATATGATATCGTGTGAAAATTGTGAAAGAGAGGGGATTATGGTGTCATCTAATCTTCCAAGCGATAAGAATAACCCTAAAAAGCCGCTTGATCCATTCAATGACATAAGAAAAGCCATGAATGAGTTTTTTAATGAAAAACCGATTAGAGGATTTTTACAGTCGATTGATGATTTCTTCAAAACTCCTTTTCCATTCGAAGGAGGCTTATATGTGGACACGGTAGAAACTGAAAATGAATATATAGTTTCCGCCGAGCTTCCTGGAGTGAAACGTGAGCAAATCCACTTGAATATCACCGGAAATTACTTAACCATTTCTGTAGAAAACAACGAGCTTGAAACAGCAGAGGACAGCCAGAATCATATTTATCACAGGAAGTTTGTCCGTCAACAGTCGTCAAGGACCGTATCACTTCCACAAGCCATTAACGAGAAAATGATTAAAGCATCTTACCGCGATGGATTATTACAAATTCGCATCCCGCGGCAAAAAGGTAAGATCATTGAAATTGAATAAACGATGAAAGCAAAAAAAAGACGGCTTCAAGCCGTTTTTTTTATACTTTAAAGATACTTCCAACCCCCTTAACAAGCGATGAAACCTGCGTCACTGCGTTCATCATTTGACCCGCGGTATTCATCATTTTATTAAAATCCACAGATCCATCCTGAGATTTAAAAGAATTCATCAGTGACTGCATCCCGCTTGGCTGTTTTGGGATAAAGCTTTGTTTTGGATAGGGATTCATCATAGGATAATTATTCATTTGCATATACGGTTTAGGGATCATTTCTTCTTTTGGCTGCAACGGGTTTTGAAATAAAAATTGCGAGTCCTTTTGTGAAAAATATTGATTCGGCATATTTTGGTCCATGAGTCCCGACTGATAGTTTTGCGCTGAAAATGGCTGGTATCCTTGCGGAAAATATGGGATTTGCTGCTGGTATGGATTCCACTCCTGATTATGCAGCGGGGCCTGTGGTGAAAACGGACCATTCCGGTTAAAGGGCTGCAGATGCTGCTGCCCAAAGGCAGGGCCATTGTACATCATTTGCCCTTGATACCCATTATTCATATTTTGAAAAGCTCTCCTTTTAGCAAACATGGGCAAACATCTCCTCCGCATTTATCACTATTACACTTTATGAAGGACAAAAATGATTGGTGAATTCAACAAATGAAATTCTCCATGTCAAAATTAGTGTTATTTTGTCTAAAGTTTAAATTTTTTAAAAACTAAGAAAGCGCTTAATTTCGTGATACGATAGAAAAAATGATGAAGGAGGATTTACGATGAACATTCACGAATTAAAAGAAAAATTCAGTCAAATTCGCAGCTTCAGCACAGATGATGTCAACGCATTAATGGATTTTGCCAAGAAGACCTATATTCATAATGAGATCAGCATTAAGGAATATCGTAAACTAGTTCGTGAACTTGAAGGTAAAGGGGCGGCATTGCCTGAAGAGCCCATTGAAAACTCCCTCATCGAAAATTGAATAAAAAAAAAAGATGCTGCTAGGCATCTTTTTTATGTTTTTATTACTTTTAATACTTCCCTAAGAAAATATTCAACTGTCCGCTGTGAATTTAAAAACCTTGATTTGCTCGTTTCCGGAAAAAAACACTGAATCGCTAACTTCTCAATATGGTCAGCAGTAGTTTCTACCTGCTTTTCGTGAATATGTTTAAAGGTCAAATCAGCCAGCCATTTCTTCATCAGAGATTTCCATTCATTATTTACAGCCATTACTTCATCAACAAATGGTTTTATCATTTGTTGAAAATCCTGCTTCTCTCCAGTTTCCCGCGCAAGCTGAAAATAGTTTAAAAACGAGGTATTATATGTTAGCAATCTTTCGGTTAGTTCATAGATGGTACTTTCCATTTTTCTTATCTCCTAGCAATGCTATATATCAATAATAACAGCATACTATTACTTAAATGCCAAATTCAAGTTTTGAACTTTAGGGGATTGGTTATAAACAATCTCTTGCTCTTCTTGGGAGTGAAGATCTAATTGTGCAACTTTATTTTCCATGATGGAGAGTTTATTTGCTGTATGAAATATTTTTTCCCGTTCGGTCATGTTTAATTTGTTTCGGTGGTCGGAGAAAGAATCCTCTAGAACCGACTCTAACTCTTCTAATTGGCCATGAATTTCCTCCAGCATGGATAGAATCTTACCCTTTTCAGTCGATGAATCAGTCATATATTAGTCCTCCTCATGGTATTCTTATTTACTATATTCTCTCTTCCCTTTCTCCTTCCTTCCCGCTTGACAAAACTAGAAGCTATTCGTCAAAGAAAGTGCTAATCCTGCATTTACTCTTGTTCATTTCGACATCCTCCTGCTAATAGCATGAAATAAAAGAAAACAGTACATGCTAAAAATCGGAGGTGTTAGAGATGTCCAAAAAAAATAAACAAAATAAAAAACAGCAGATGCAAACAGAGCCTGAGAATAGACCGGGCTACGGAGATAAAAAGCTTGAAGGGCCCGACAGACCTTCAACCTGACCAAATGGTCTAAAGCAAGGGTACTTCCCCTTGCTTTTTTATTGCCTTTTATGAAAGTCTAATATTTGTTGCAGGGATAGCATCATGTCCAGCTGGTATGATTTCTCAAAATACCAATCAGTCAGATGAATTGGCCGCTTATGCCATACCGGTCCATGAAGCCATAAAGGAGAGATATACCGCTTATGGCTCCAATCCTCAAAGGTATGGCGGGTATGTTCAATGAGCGGAAATGTTGTTCTGAGAATCGGTGTATTTCGACCTGTCTTTTTTTTAAAATATTGTTCATAATCATGTCTTGAACCTGTATGTGGCGTCTTAATGGCAAATTCTAAAAAATGAGGAAACAGCCTAGGATGTGATAAAATATCCGCAAGTCTTTTTCCTAAATCAATCCGGGTGGACAGCTTGCGAAAACCATTGGCGCAAGCACCATAAACCTCCCCGCCGCATGTTGGAAATAAAACACAGCTGAAATGCAGCCAATCCTGAAAATTAAACAACATTGTTCTAAATACGCGCTTCTTAAAGGAAGGATGTTCAATCACAGGCGTATGAATGACATTTTGCTCATTAATAATTAATGAGGTTGTTAACCGATTTCTATCCTTTTCCTTCCAATATCGTACCCATTCCGCTTGAATAAATGAAGAAACATGAAAATAGGGCAATAAATGAAACAAAGGCTTATTTAATTTCGTCGAATATTGGTAGAGCAAAAGCTGTGGAAAAACATCATGAAAAATGAGCCAATTTGCCCGTTCATATGTTAAAAAAAGCTGTTTCCTTGTTTGCGGCGGTATCAGCTGGGAGAAAACCTGCCCCTCTAGATCACACATATTCCAGCCCCCATTTCGGGAAACCATATGGGCAAGAAATGACCAAATAATATCCGGATTTCGTTTAAAATAAGATAAATAAGCATCTGTCCTAGATATGTTGTCCAGATTTTTCTTAGCCGTTTCAGCTTGAATTTGACGAACGAGGTGTTGTTCCTGTATTGTAAGATAATTCATAGATGGTTTTCTTCCCTTTATGATATTTTTAATAGATTATTAGTTTCCCGGCTTCTTTTAGTGGATGTACGTAAAAAGATTCATGCCAATTCGTTTTATTAACGTTACAATTACTATTAGATTCTGTCAGGCATGCTATTTTATACATCAAGTTATGCTAACAGTTACTATTATAAGGTGTGGCTTAAAGAGGTGTAAGACATGGATATTAAGTATCCAAATGGCAAAAAGTTTGAGCGGAAAGAACTTCCGAAACAAGCACCGGTAAATAAACCAAAAATCGAAACATATGGAAACCGTGGAATGACGTTAGAAGAATATTTAAATGATACAAATCAATTTTACCGGGAGCGAAAAATAGCCGTCATTCACAAAAAACCAACCCCTGTACAAATCGTCCAGGTGGATTATCCGAAACGAAGTGCGGCTGTTATTAAAGAGGCCTATTTTAAACTTGCGTCTACAACGGATTATAATGGGGTATACAATGGGAAATATATTGATTTTGAAGCCAAGGAAACAAAAAGTCCTACTTCGTTTCCGCTGAAGAATTTCCACCAGCATCAAATTTCCCATATGAAAGAAGTGATGGCTCAAGGAGGGATCTGCTTTGTGATTCTCATGTTTACGAAATATGACGAAGTATTTTTCCTTGAAGCAAAGCATTTGTTAGCATTTTGGGAAAGAATGATGAATGGAGGCAGAAAGTCAATTACAAAACAGGAAATTGAGCAAAATGGCCACCTCATTTCGCTTGGATTTCAACCTAGAATAGACTATATTAAAATATTAGATGCACTAAACCTTTGCTAAAACCTATTCCAAAGGTTAGAAAGGAAGGAAAAGCAGAATGGCTGATCAATACCAATCAAGAGAGGAGCGCCGGAAGAAACTCCAGGAAAAAGGAAAGCAAAAACCAAGAAAAAAACAGAAGGGGCTATTCAAGAAAATCTTTCTGTCCCTTGTCATCTTGGGAATTGTTTGCATTATTGCTGGAGTTGGCACTTTCGCGTATTTAGTAAAGGATACACCTCCGCTTGATCCAAAATTATTAAAAGACCCAATTCCATCGAAGATATTAGATAAAAATGAGCAGCTTGTGACTGAAGTAGGAGCTGTTAACAGAGAATACGCGAGTTATAAAGACATACCTAAAGTAGTGGAAAACGCCATTTTGGCTACTGAAGACTACCGGTTTTATAAACACCACGGCATCGACCCCATCCGGCTTGGCGGTGCGATTTTGGCCAATTTCCAGCGTGGTTTTGGTGCAGAAGGCGGAAGTACGATAACCCAGCAGGTAGTCAAAAATTCATTTTTAACTCATGAAAAAACGTTAAAGCGTAAAGTACAGGAAGCATGGCTTTCTTATCAGCTTGAACAAAAATATACGAAACACCAAATTTTTGAAATGTATGCAAATAAAGTGTTCGTGTCTGAAAACAGTCATGGAATTGCTACTGCAGCTAAAATTTATTATGGAAAATCATTAAAGGAATTAACATTAGCGGAAGCAGCGCAAATTGCCGGCATGCCGCAAAGCCCAAATAATTATAATCCGTTTACACATCCAGACTTAGCTGAAAAAAGACGGAACATTGTTTTAAGCCTGATGTATCAGCATGGATTTATTACAAAAGAACAAATGGAAGATGCCAAAAAGGTTCATGTAAAGGATACCGTATTAAAACCTAAAGAACGTAAAGTCAACACGAAACCGTATGATTCGTTCGTCGATGCCGTCATTGATGAGGTGAAAGAAAATACCGATTTTGATATTTTCACAGACGGTTTAACCATCTATACATCATTAGATAAGAATGCACAAGAACATGTCGATAAAATTCTCAATTCCAAGGAAATACCTTATCCTGACGATGAATTCCAAGCAGGTATTGCCCTGCTCGATACAAAGACTGGAGAAATTCGGGCAATTGGCGGCGGAAGGAACCAAAATGTGCAACGCGGCTTTAATTATGCGATTGATACGCAGCGCCAGCCAGGTTCAACGATTAAACCTGTGCTCGATTATGCTCCTGCAATGGAATATTTGAACTGGGGTACGTATCAAATGATTGAAGATAAACCCATAAAATATTCTACCGGACAAAAATTCGGCAACTGGGACCAATCGTATAAAGGTGCTATGACAATTAGGACTGCACTGCAATTATCACGGAACAGTCCCGCGGTACAAACCCTGCAGGAGGTTGGCCTCGAAAGAGCAAAGGACTTTGCTGTGGGTATTGGTATCCCGTTAAAAGAGATTTTTGAATCCTATGCTATAGGCGGATTCGGCGGCAAAACAGTCGGTGTTTCTCCTCTTGAGATGGCTGGCGCTTACAGTGCGTTTGGAAATAATGGCATTTATAATAAGCCGCATGCCATAAATAAGATTAAACTTCGTGATGGCACTGTTATTAGTTTGGCACCGGAACCAAAGGTGGCAATGAAGGATTCAACTGCTTTTATGATTACAGATATGCTGAAAAGCGTATTAGAATACCCTGGAACGGGTGTGAGAGCGAAGGTACCCGGCCTGCCGATTGCTGGTAAAACCGGAACAACCAACTATACGGATGAAGAAATAAGAAAATGGGGTATCCCGAACAGCAAAGCCGTTCCTGATGCGTGGTTCACCGGGTATACAACCAACTACACCGCATCTATTTGGACAGGATATAAAGACCGTAGCACACCAATTACCGCAGTTGGTGATAACCAAAGAATTGCCCAGTTCATATTTAAGGACTTAATGGCATATGTCTCAAGTGATATTGATACACCAGACTTTGAAATGCCTAACAGCGTGCAAAAGGTCCGAATTGAAAGAGGTTCTATGCCTCCGGTGCTGGCGAGCGAATATACACCAAGCAGCCAAGTCTCCATTGAGTACGCGGTTAAGGGGCATGCACCTACCACCGTATCACAGCGGTATTACAAATTGAATGCTCCATCGAACTTTGCCGCTAAATATGATGAGGCAAGCGGAAGCATTGTGTTATCTTGGAAGTACAAAAATACAAATGAAGCTGTTACTTTTGATGTATCAGATGGTACCAAACATTATTCCGTTCAGGATACTACATTAACATTACCTGCGGAACCTGGAGCAAAATACAACTTTACCGTTGTCGCCATAAGTGGAAGTAAGAAGAGTGACCCAGTTTCTGCTTCTATTGAAATCCCTAAACCGGAAACGCCAACAGTGCCGGGAAATGAGAATGATAATGGACAAGATAACGGGAACACCGGCAATAAAAATAATGATGGCAACGGCAACAATAATGGAAATAACAATGGCCAGAATAATGGCAATAGCGACAATAACGGCAATGGCAACAATAATGGGAACAACAATGGTCAAGGCACCGGCCAAGGAAATGGTGCTGGAAACGACGACGGCAGCGGTCAAGGAAGCGGAGATGGCAATGATCAAGGCGGTCAAAGCACACCCTCCACCCCTTCCGGTGACCAAGAAACCAACGGCAATGGAACATAAGCAAAAAAATCGTCTAGCTTTTTCGGCTGGACGATTTTTTTATCAACTCTTTCTTGACATATAGCTTTTGCAGTTCAATCATTAACTCTGACAACTGACGATAGGAATGGTATAAATGGGGTCTGGATATAATAAATTCAAGCCTTTCTTTAAGATTGACCGGCTTTACATCCAGTTCATCGTATGATATTACCTTCCCTATGGAAACATCTAGATCATTTGCTATGTTTAAAAATTGATTGAATAAAGCAATCCCCTTTTCCATAAGGAGTTTGGCATTTTTTTGCTCGCGTTTCCGAAATACATCTTCCAGCTGTGCCTTCATACCGTTCCATTCCTTCAGAAGGTCGGAAGCGGTCATCGATTGATCATTCATTGACAGCAGCCTTTCCTTTCATACGTTTTTTCCCTTCACGGCACAAATCTAATAATGGACAGCTTGGACATTGAGGATTTTGAGCTTTACAATGATATCTTCCGAAAAAGATTAAGCGATGATGGGAAACAGACCATTCGTTCTTAGGAATTTTTTTCATTAATGTCTTCTCTACCTCAAGAACTGAATCCTTCCAGCGGCAAATCCCAAGGCGCTTACTTACCCGCTCTACATGTGTATCAACCGCTATAGCGGGAATGTTAAAGGCAACAGACACGACAACATTAGCCGTTTTTCTTCCGACTCCAGGGAGTTTCGTCAGCTCATCCCGGTCCATCGGCAGTTCACCGCCATACTCCTCTAACAGCATACGGCAAAGGCTTTGGATATTTTTCGCCTTATTACGGTAAAGACCAATCGAACGAATGTCATTTTGCAATTCCTCTAACGAAACCTTTAAATAATCTTCCGGAGTTTTATATTTATTAAATAACTCTTTCGTTACTTTATTGACTAAAGCATCAGTACATTGTGCCGATAATGAAACGGCGATAACTAACTCAAAAGGGTTTGAATGATTTAACTCACAATGTGCATCAGGAAACATTTCGCCGATTTGATCGAGACAAAATCGTATTTGAGTATTATTCAGCAACCAGTTCACCCCACAATCAATTCTCTAACCAATTATAAAAAGGAACGGAAGGATTATACGTTTGTTCCTTTGGATTACTTTTCTGCAGCTGCTTTTGACGAAATTTCTGACCATGGTTTTTCGCCTGTTCAACTGTTTTAACTCCATTTTTCTTCCATTCAAACAGAATTCTATCAATATAGCGGAAATTTAACTTACCGGACATGACAGCCTCTCTTAAGGCAGCTTTAATAATGACTGGATCGTGGTGATCGTCATCCATCCACATGGCGAGGGATTCGCATTCAAATGGGGAAAGCGGACGTCCAAATTCTTTTTCAAAGCAAGTGTAAAGATCCATTTCTTCTGTCTTCTTTGTTGTCTCTTGGACTTGATTTCGCTGGGAAACCAAAAACTGTTCTACCAGTCTTTCCCACAATGGTTTAATGGAGTATTTTTCAAAGCGGATTCCGTCATTGGAATATTGGTCAATTATTTCAAGGAAGCCTCTTTGCAGCAACCTTCTAAGGATGTCATTGCATTCCGCAGTGGAAATAGTCATTCGACCCGATAGCTCCTCCGGGGTCGGAAAATATTTTCCCTTTTCCAAGAAGGTTAAAATATTTAATAAAAGAACGAGTTCCGTTTCATTTAAAGTAAGATTTCGGTATTCAGAAAATAATAAACTGGGAATGGTAATATTCCCTTCTTCAAGCCATGCTAACACATTTGATTTCATCTTTGGACACCTCCTAAACAGTATAACATGAACGGTTGCTCCCAGTAAGACTTTTAGGTATCCAGCATTGGAAATTGAAAACAAAAAGTCTGCAGGATGCAGACTTTTATAGTTTCATTATGATTGTTTTGCTTCAACAAATTCCTTCATTCTGGCAACAGCCTTTTCTAACAGGTCAAGTGATGTTGCATATGAAAGGCGGATATTATCAGGTGTGCCAAAGCCTGAACCTGGAATAACGGCAACTTTTGCTTCGACGAGTAATGCGGAGGCAAAATCATCGACATTTTGATACCCGGTCATTTCTGCAGCAGCCTTTACATTTGGATAAAGATAAAACGCACCTTGAGGCTTAACACAAGTAAATCCAGGAATCGCAGTTAATTGCTTATAAATGATTTCCAGTCTTTCTTCAAACGCCTTACGCATTACCTCAACCGGCTCCTGCGTCCCATTGTATGCGGCGATTGCTGCATATTGAGCTGTTGTTGTCGGATTTGATGTACTGTGGCTGGCCAAATTGGTCATCGCTTTAATAATCTTTTCTTCACCTGCTGCATAACCAATTCTCCATCCTGTCATGGAATGGGACTTGGAAACACCGTTAATAATGATGGTTTGCGCTTTAAGTTCCGGAGAAAGCTGGGCAATGGATACATGCTTAGCACCACCGTATACAAGCTTTTCATAAATTTCATCCGAGACAATCAAGATATCTTTTTCCAAGCAGACTTTTCCTAATTCACGAAGCTCTTCTTCGGTATACAATACACCGGTTGGATTGCTTGGAGAGTTAATAATAACTGCCTTCGTTTTATTCGTAACAGCCTGAGCCAGCTGTTCAGGAGTAATCTTGAATTGATTTTCTTCCTTCCCCTCGATGTAAACAGGTACTCCGCCTGCCAATTTCACCTGTTCAGGGTAGCTTACCCAATACGGAGTTGGAATGATTACCTCATCCCCGTCATTTAACAGCACTTGAAATAAAGTATACAGCACGTGCTTGGCACCGTTTCCGACAATAATTTCTGCTGGTTTATAGGTTAGGCCTTGATCGGTTTCAAACTTTTTGATAATCGCCTGCTTCAGGGCAGGTAATCCTGCTGACGGGGTATATTTCGTAAAGCCTTCATTCATGGATGTAACTGCCGCATCTAAAATATGCTGCGGTGTATTAAAATCGGGCTCCCCTGCCCCTAAACCGATAACATCCTCCCCTTGTTCCTTTAATTCTTTCGCTTTAGCAGTGATCGCTAATGTCGTTGACGGTGTAAGTGACAACACCCTGTTAGCTAATTCCAACACCATTAGTACTTCCTCCATTCTCCATCGTTGCTATAAATTTTCGATTTTTTTCAGCCATTCCCCTGTTTCAAAATGAATGTAATAATAATTTATTAGGTTATTTTCAGAACGGTAATAAATTTCCCATAATGGGATATTTTTTTCCATTCCTAGGCGGACTGAAATAATTTTTTTTGGTTGTTTTTCTTGTAATAGTTTGTGAATGGCATCTTCTTTTGAAAGACCTGCACTCGCTTTTCTTACAATAATTTGCTTACTCTTTTCCGGAATCCATACGATTACTTTTTGTCCCTGCTGATTCTTTCCCTCAATCACATTAATCTGTTCTTGTCCATTATAAATGTGAAAGTCTTCTACCTGGTCAATTTCTTTACCCGCCAGCTTTACGGCTTTTACTTCTGCTGCTTTAACAGGTTCCATTGATGTGAAGTATACTTTTAAAGAGGTTCCCAGGAGGACAATGACCAACACGATGGAAATCGAGATCATCCATTTTTTCATTATTCATCACTTCTTTATGTACGATAATCTACTTTACTATTATAACAGGTTATCACAAAAATACGTTAAATCAAGTATGTTTTAAATGAATTTTTCCATAATTATTCTACACCGGATGGGATTGTGATAACCTCATATTTTGTTTCAGTAAATTTGATTGTTATAGTGCCATGTTTTTTTGTATAGTAAATTTCCGACCATGCTTCATGTAAATCATCCAAGACGTCTGCATTGAGCTGTTGCTCCGTTCCTGCGAACATAACTGATATTTCCGGGTTAAGATTTTGAATTAAACTCTTGGATATAGCATCTTCCATTTCCTTGGTAAAATTTGGCAGCTTGAAAATATTCACAGCATCCAATTTCTTGCTTAATAAGGCTTTTTCTGCCTGATCACTAAAAGATGACATAAGAAAAATTCGATGATTAAAAAACTCCAGCATAAAATCCAAACCTTCATTTTGATTGTTTCCAGCATACTGAACAACGGCGGTTACTTCCGGAAGGATCACGGCTTTTGTCCCTGTGTTCCAATTTGTTACCTTTAGGTTTGCCGGTAAGAATCGGGAAACAAGCTGTGTTTTCAGTTTGGATGTCGTGATAATCTCTTGAATTTTGTATTTAGAAATCAGCTTTTTTAATGGCTTTTCTGACAGCAGCCCCATCTCGTTGGTCAAAATTAATGCTTTTAACTTTTTGACATTATAAAGATCAAGCCATCCTTCCAGTTCAACAATGGTGTCTACTCCGCCAGTATTCACCAGAATGTTTTCAGCATTCGGGCCTTGAATGAGTGTCGCATCTCCATCTGAAAGCCCTAAGAAAGTGACGGCCATTTCATTGTCTTTAATATTTAATTTAACCTTTTCAACACTGCTGGCGGGCGCAGCCGCACCGGCCATTATTGAAAACGGTATTAACAGGCTTAATAGAATAAGTACTATTCTCAAATAGACACCTCCTATAACACTAGGATGTGCAATTTTCCAAATATTATCAAACCCAAGAACGAATGATCCTTGCTAATTCATCAATTCTTCCTTTATTAATCGAGACTGGAGGAATAGATGCTAGAAAGCTTTTTCCATACTGATTAGTAATTATTCTTTTATCAAATACAACAACAATACCACGGTCAGTTTCTGTCCTGATTAACCTTCCAAACCCTTGTTTAAAGCGGAGGACGGCTTCCGGTAATGAATATTCCGTAAACGGGTTTCCACCCCGCTCTAAAATTAATTTACTTTTTGCCTCGGTCAACGGCTCATCTGGGGCGCTAAATGGAAGCCGGACAATACAAAGACAGGAAAGATCCTCACCTGGGATATCGACTCCTTCCCAAAAGCTGCTTGTGCCGAACAAAATCGCTTTATCGTAGCGCTTAAAATTTCTTGTCAATCTTGCCGGGCTGCCGCTGGATATTCCTTGTGCCATCAGGACAAAATCATTTAAAAAGCCGCTTTCTTTTACGAGATCATACGTTTTCTTCAACATATCATAAGCAGTAAAAAGAACTAACATCCTCCCTTTTGCCGCTTCGGCAATCGAAATAATTTGCTCCGTTAAGGCAATCACAAATTCATCTAATGTGACAGTATTAATTTCTGGCAGCTCTTCGGGAATTAGCAGCTTCACTTGCTTCTGATAATTAAATGGTGAAGAAACCATCATTGTTTCCGTTAAGACAGGGTCAAGACCAAGTTCATTTAGAATGAAATGGAATGAATCGTTAACAGTCAGGGACGCGGAAGTGATGACTGCAGCTTTTTTAACTGAAAAAAATTGCTCCTGTAATTGGTCCGCGACGACTGCCGGCTGTGCGACAAAGGTAGTAATATTTTGCGGGGAGCGCATATCAATTTCAATCCATTTGACATCATTTTTTTCACGAATAAAGCAGTTCATCACCGTATCCCTCAGTTCTTTCACATCATTTAAGAACGTTTGGATTTCCTCTAGTGTAGTCTGTTGATAGGTTGTTAACGGTGTTTTTGACTTCATAATCCACTTCAAGCGCTCCTTTATGGCTATTTGCAAATCCTTAAGTAAAAATGCCAGTCTCTCCGCGCTAATTACTAATGCCCTTACTTCTCTTTCGCCATCACTCTGGGAAAATCTTACCTTCGATCGGTAAAATCGTGGTGCCGCTCCAAGTTTCTTTTTCGCAAACAGGGCAATTAAATTAAAAAATTCATCGACTTCGTATGTTAAATCCATAACTAGCTGGTTCAACTGGAAAGGATGCAGTAAAGGCTCCTGCCCCTCTGAAATCATTTGAATAATGTCCTCCATATCATGAAAAAGCTGCGGCTGGTCTTCAAGCCCAAATCTCCCTATTAAAAGGCGAATCGCCAAATAATCTAATGAAGCACCAAAAAACTGTGTTGCCGTCTTTTCAAAATGATGGCCTTCATCAAGGATGACATAATCATAATCAGGTAAAATCGCGGCCTTTTCCTTAATATCACTTAAAACTAAGGAATGATTAGTTATAATAATGTCCGCATATTCAGCTTCTTTTTTTGCTTTTAAGTAAAAATCCCTATCTGAGTATTCTTGGTTAAATGAAAAGCCAAATGGACTGCTCTTTATTTTTTCCCAGAATATATGTCCGCCGCTTGATAAATTCAGTTCATCCTTATCGCCCGTTTCAGTTTCTGTTAGCCATACAAGAATCTGCATTTTTGTTAACGTTGTGTCATAATTATCGTTTTCATCAGATAGCGATTGATGGAATTTTTCAAGGCTAATATAATGGCTTCTGCCCTTAAGTAAAACAGCGTGTATCTTAAACGGAAGAATGCTTGCTAATAAAGGAATTTCCTTTTTTAACAGCTGCTCCTGAAGTTGAATCGTATATGTACTGATTACAATCGGTCCACTTTTATTCTCTTTGCAAAAATAAGCAGCGGGTAAAAGATATCCAAGTGATTTGCCCACACCCGTCCCTGCCTCAATCAATGAATGCCGCTCATAATGGAGGGCGCGATACACAGCATCCATCATTTGAAATTGGCCTGACCGTTTTTCAAATGATTTAAACCCTTTATTCAGTAGGTTGATCTTATCATTTTCATGTTCCGGGTAGGACAAATTAGTTTGTTCTTGTTCCATATCTATTGTCTTGGCTGTCTTTTTCACGACGAGGTCCTTAACCAATTCCGTATGTTCTGGGATGCCCTCATCCATTGGATCGAATTCTTCCAGTATTTCATCCAGCAATTGCTGCAGATCACTTTTTAACCCGCCTGAAAGGGGTAAAAGCTGCCTGATTGTTACCAATGGAAGAGCAGCCAAGCGCCGCAGGAAGATGAGCAAAAGCTCTGCCGTTACTTCAGCGTCACTGTCTGCCTGGTGTGGACGGTCATGATTTAAATTCTCTTGTTCAGCTAAGTCAGAAAGCTTATATCCATCAGCAGTTGGATACATAATCCTTGCCATTTCTACCGTATCAAGCACAGGTCCAAAAAAACCCTCATAGCCGGCAGAGACCAATTCCTCCTGCAAGAACGATAAATCAAACAAAACGTTATGGGCAACAAAGTAGGCCCCATCTAATAAAGTGATTACTTTCTCCGCAATTTCAGAAAAAACGGGAGCATTTTTGACCATCTCATCGTTGATGCCAGTTAATTCTTCAATAAAAATAGGGATCGATTTTTGGGGATTGATCAATGACGAGAATTGTTCCGTGATTACTCCATTTTCAATGACCACGGCCGCAAATTGGATAATTCTATCGCCTTTTTTGGGAATATTTCCTGTAGTTTCTAGATCTATTACAACAAATTTATTATACATATCTTTAGCACCCCAAACATTCATTCCTTAAACCGTACCACAAAAATCATAAAAAGAAAATCCCCGATGAATTCGGGGACTTTATATAATAGTAAGTGCTGGCTCTGCATGAATTAATTCTTTAATGTGGTTATTTTCACCCATTATCGCAACTTTTGGTTTATGGGCTGCGGTTTTTTCTTCCGCAACAAGCACATAGGAAATAATGATAACGATATCACCAGGCTGAACGAGGCGGGCTGCAGCACCATTTAAGCAGACAACTCCGCTCCCTCTATCCCCGGGGATGATATACGTTTCGAGTCTTGCTCCATTGTTGTTATTGACGATTTGCACTTTTTCATTCGCCATCATGCCGACCGCATCTAAAATATCCTGATCAATGGTAATACTACCTACATAGTTTAAATTAGCCTCCGTGACAGTGGCGCGGTGGATTTTCCCGTTCATCATGGTGCGAAACATATTATTTAGTTCCTCCCCTATTAACAATCGATGTCAATGATTAGATTATCTATTAATCGAGCTTTAGTAAATTTGACAGCAAGTGCAATGATTACTCTGCCTGCAACTGTTTCTACCGGCTGCAGCTGTGGATAGGAATAGATTTCAACGTAGTCTATTTCTCCACTTGTATCCTTTGAAATCATGTCCTTTATTGTATTAGTAATTTCAATTGGATTTTTTTCTCCTCGAATGATTGCTGTATTTGCCGCGAGTAAACTTTTATAAAGAATAGGTGCCTGTTCTCTTTCTAAAGGTAAAAGGTTTACATTCCGTGAGCTTTTAGCCAGTCCGTCGGTTTCACGAACCGTGTCAACAGCGACGAGTTCAATCGGAAAATTAAAGTCGGCAATTAAGCCCTCAATTACTGCTACCTGCTGGGCATCCTTCTTCCCAAAATAGGCTCTTGTCGGCATTACAATGTTAAAAAGCTTCGTAATCACGGTAGCAACACCATCAAAATGACCGGGACGGGACTTGCCGCATAAAACATCTGTCCGCTGCTGCACTGCTGCTTTTACTGTTAATGGATTGGGATACATTTCCTTCACAGATGGATAGAATAAGAGATCGACTTGTTCACATTCAGCTAAAGCACAGTCCCGTTCGAAATCGCGGGGGTAGGCAGCCAGATCCTCCTTTGGTCCAAATTGGATCGGATTCACAAATATACTTAAAACAACAAGATCATTTTCCTGTCTGGCGTTTTTTATTAATGTGAGATGACCTTCGTGGAGGTAGCCCATAGTTGGAACAAAGCCAACCGTTTTGCCTGCTTCCTTTTGTAAAGCCAGTTCTGTCCGTAATTCTCTGATGGTTTTGATGATTTTCATTGGAAACCTCCGTAAAGGACTTTCAATTCCTCTTCCTTCATTGTAAACGTATGCTTTTCTTCAGGAAATTGTTTATTTCTTACATCAGCTGCATAGGCTTGAATGGATTCAATCATAAACGGATGGACAGAATGATATTGCTTCACAAACTTTGGCACCCTCTCCACTCCATAGCCAATTAGATCATGGTAAACTAAAACTTGACCGTCAACATCTAGACCTGCACCTATTCCAATAATGGGAACAGAGACAGCCTTTGACACCTCCGCGGCAAGCTGTTTTGGGACACATTCCAGTACAATCGCAAATGCGCCTGCACGCTCACACTTTTTGGCATCTTCAATTAATTTTTTCGCCGCATTCGCATCTTTTCCTTGGACCTTGTATCCGCCCAGGACACCAACTGATTGCGGTGTTAAGCCTAAATGGGCACAAACCGGGATTCCGGCTTTTGTTATCGCAGTGATTTTTTCAATTACCTCGTCGGCACCTTCCAATTTAACAGCATTGGCCCCTGTTTCCTGGATCAATCTTCCCGCATTCATTAAGGTATCTTTCATTGATAAATGGTAAGTAAGAAACGGCATATCAACGACAATAAACGTATCCTTTGCCCCGCGTTTTACCGCTTTTGCATGATGAATCATGTCGTCGAGCGTCACAGAAACGGTTGATTCATAGCCTAGTACAACCATTCCGAGCGAATCGCCGACTAAAATGACATCAACCCCGCCTTGCTCGGCCTGCTTTGCAGATGGATAGTCGTAAGCCGTCAACATAACAATCTTTTCATTTGATTCCTTCATCTTCAAAAAATCTGTCGTCTGCTTCATCATTTTCCCTCCTCTTAATTGGAAGAGGTGACAAAACGTAAGAAAGAGAGCATAAAAAAATCCTTCTGAAGGCAGAAGGATTCCGTACTCTTTTGCTTGTTCCATCCCTCTGTCCCGGTCCGTCTTTCGGATCTAGGCAGAAACCTTTTAAATTTTAAGTTATCTAGTAACACATCATCAGGTGCAGTTCACATGCAGGATACTGCCCAATAAAATTGTACAAAAATTACAATGATCTTGCAAGAAGTATATTACTGTCTTTAAAGTTCAATATCAGCTGAATACACATGATGAATCACACCGGATTGATCTTCGATTTTTAATACACCTTCATCCGTAATTCCCAACGCTTTACCTTCAATAACCTCAGTCAGGGTTCTCGCCTTCAGGATTCTTCCAATACTGACAGCGTAGCCTTCCCATAAAATCTTGATTGGTATAAAACCTTGCTTTAAATAAAGTGAATAAAGTTTCTCAAAGTGCTTGAATATTGTACGGATTAATTCCGCCCGAGAAATCTGCTCTCCTTTTTGAATAGACAGAGAGCTCGCCTTGTCTTGCAGCTCCAAAGGAAAATCCTCCAGCTTCTGGTTGACATTAATCCCAACACCGATAATGATCGAATGAATCCGGTCTGCCTCCGCTTGTAATTCCGTTAAGATCCCCGTCACTTTCTTGCCGTCAATTAGAATATCATTTGGCCATTTAATTCCCGGTGTAAGCCCCGTTATTTCTTCCATTGCCTGAACAACAGCTACTGCTGTTAAAAGGGTTAACTGCGGTGCTTTTGTCAGGGGAATGTTTGGTTTAAGAATCAGGCTCATCCAAATCCCGGTATATTTCGGAGAATGCCAATTTCGATTCATTCTTCCCTTACCAGACCTTTGCTCATCAGCTATCACTACCGTTCCTTCAGGGACACCCTGTGATGCTAATTTGTGAGCAATCTTTTGAGTTGATTCAACACTTTCTTCATAATGTATATTCCTGCCAATGAAGCTGGTGGTCAAACCTAGCATAATTTCATCAGCCGATACTCTTTCTGGTGTTTTTATAATCCGGTAACCTTTTTTCCTAATCGCCTCAAGCTCGAAGCCTTCTTTTCTTAATTCCTCAATATGTTTCCACACTGCTGTTCTGGAACAGCCGACCAGTTCAGCCAAATATTGTCCCGACAAGTAAGATTCACCGGCGGTTGTGAAGGCATCAAGCAGCTGCTTCCTTAATTCTGACTGCATGCCAATAGCCACTCCTTAATATTTTGTTTATCATTTTTTACTATCCCATTTAAAATTGCTTGTTCAATCTGAACCAGCGACTCTTTTACCCAAGGACCACCGTTCCGGTTAAACCATTTCATCAAATCAGTTCCTGTTGCGGCAACATCTTTACTGTCTTTGATTGGAAGCTCCTGATAAGTAGTAAGCAGGCGTTCAATTTCCGTCCAATCGTTTAGACGTTTAATCGTTAAATAAAGCTTTTCAACAGATTCGATGACAATGCTGCCCGCTTTAAACAAATCATATACGGACCAATCCTTTTCAAGCCGACGCTCTAAATACATCAAAATACTTAGGATATGTTTTATTTCCTTAACGGAGAGACGCCAATCACGAAGGAACGATTCAGCAGCTTTTTCACTTAGCTTTAGACAAAATAAAAGTAAAGACCACATTTCACTTGTAGTTAAATTTTTGCCGTCGTAGGATAAGAACTTTTCGATTTCGCTTTTTTGGTTTTTTAACCCGGGTAAGTATGCACAGATATTGGTTTCGGCAATAATCCTTAATGCTTCATGCCAATTGTCGCCCGCCAAAAGTTTCTCGAATTCTGCCCTTTTTCGTTCAATTGCAATATTTTCAAGCAAGTATGTTAACTCTTTTAAAGCCCGCATCGTCTCTTCTTCTATATGAAAAGAGAGCTGGCTGACAAATCGTACCGCTCTCATCATACGAAGTGCATCTTCACTGAAGCGTTCCTTTGCATGCCCTACTGATTGAATAATTTTCTGCTCAATTGCCTGTTGACCCTTAAACGGATCAATGACTTGTCCCATTCTGTCCATCGCCATGGCATTCATGGTAAAGTCCCGCCGTCGAAGGTCATCAGTTAAATTGCGAATGAACGCTACCTCCTTCGGTCTTCTGAAATCTTGGTAATCTCCTTCTGTCCTAAAGGTCGTAATTTCATAAGATTTCAGATTAAATAGAACAAGGACAGTGCCATGTTCTATTCCAATATCAACCGTTTTAGGGAAAATGGCCTTCACTTCTTCCGGCGTTGCGCTCGTTGCAATATCGACATCACTAATCTGTTTATTCAGCAGGTAATCACGAACCGATCCGCCGACAAAGTATGCCTCATATCCTGCATCCTCAAGCTGCTGTAATACCGGAACGGCAGATAAAAATGGTTCATTCATTATTCTTCACCTAAATTCACTAAACGGTAATAGATTCTCTCATATTGTTTAACAATCTCGTCGGATTTGAATTTGGTGTTCACCAAATCCAGCGATTGCCGGGAAAATTCCTGATGAAGATCTTCATCCTCTAATAAGCCAACTGCTTTTTTTGCAATGTCTTCAATATCACCGACTTCACAAATATACCCAGCAGCCCCATTGTCAATAACCTCCGGGATTCCTCCAATATTTGTCCCAATACAAGGAACGCCGCAGGCCATCGCCTCTAATGCAACGAGTCCAAAGCTCTCCTTTTCCGATAAAAGTAACATTAAATCACTGATGGAATATAGTTCCTCAAGGTTTTCTTGTTTGCCAAGAAAAATGACTTGATCTTCTAATGCCAGCTGTCTGACGAGCCTGCATATAATCGTCATTTCCGGTCCATCGCCAACGAGCAGCAGCTTAGCAGGCATTACGCTAGAAATTTTCGCAAATGTTTTCACGACATCCTGCACTCGTTTCACGGCCCGAAAATTAGAGACATGGATAATGACTTTCTCGTTTTCTTTGATGCCGAATTCTTCTTTTAGATGCCGGGCATCCGTCTTTTGGTAAATCCGGTGATCAATGAAATTATAGACCGTTTCAATTTGTTTATCGGGATGGATGAGATCATATGTTTGATTGACTAATGCGTTAGAAACGGCTGTTACCACATCTGATTTTTCAATCCCAAATTTAATGGCATCAGTTAATGATGGGTCATATCCTAACACTGTAATATCGGTGCCATGCAGGGTCGTTACAATTTTAAGGTCTCTTCCGGCCATTTGTTTAGCCAAAATCGCACAAACCGCATGAGGAATGGCATAATGGACATGAAGGACATCTAATTTCTCCCTGTTTGCGACCTCTGCCATTTTACTTGCTAAGGCAATATCATATGGTGCGTATTGAAATACAGAATATTGATTAACATCGACCTGATGGTAATAAATATTATGGTATATTTTGTTTAAGCGAAAAGGGATGCTGGAAGATATGAAATGGATTTCATGTCCTTTTTCGGCCAGCATTTTTCCTAATTCTGTTGCAACTACTCCAGAGCCCCCTACCGTTGGATAGCAGGTAATTCCGATTTTAAGTCTCCTCATGCATTATTCTCCTAACAAGTCATGCTTCAAAAGAATTGGAACCTTCGTTTTGAAGCCTTCAGCATATCTTACATTTACTAGCTTTCCAAACATTCTTTCCCTTGCTTCCACCGTTTCAATATATCCGTTAACCAACGGTGTATTAAAGCTCTCGGCTGTTTTTTCAAATTGGCTTTTATAAGCCCTTAAGGCCGTAAGCTTATGATCAATAAACGGTGTAATATCAATGGTAAAATCCGGGTGATGAAAGCCATTTATCATATAAAAATACATTCTATCCACCTTGTGGGGTACATTGCAGCCATCTGTATGATATTTTTTAATCCCCGCCGAAAAAACTGCCTCCTCCACTAGCCTTGCGCAATTCCCATGGTCAGGATGGCGGTCTTCGTAATATGGGGCAAACACAATTTTCGGCTTATAGATTCGAATGATTTTGGCAATCTCATTTATGTATGATTCCTGTAAAAACAGGCCCCGGTCAGGAAAGCCAAGTGACGTTCGGACAGAAACTCGTAATATTTCTGCAGCTTTTCCCGCTTCCTCCTTTCTTAGCAGGACATTCCCGTTTGAGGAAAGGTCGGCATCGGTTAAATCGCAAATGCCGACCTGTTTTCCTTCGGAGGTAAGTTTTGCAATGGTTCCTCCCATGCCAATTTCAACATCATCGGCATGGGCACCAAAAGCAAGGATATGTAATGCATTATCTTCCATTATTTTCATCATTCTCCCTGGCGATATTTCTCCAATCCAATAACCCTTCATCCAACCCTCTAATTAACAATTCTGCCGTCCCCATATTAGTCGCAAGCGGGATTGAATAAACATCACAAAGACGGATAAGGGCAGATACATCTGGTTCATGAGGCTGGGCAGTTAACGGATCACGGAAAAAAAAGATAGCATCCATTTGATTTTTTGCAATCATTGCTCCAATTTCCTGATCCCCGCCAAGCGGCCCTGATTTGTAACGAGTAATAGTTAAACCAGTTGCTTCAGATATCCGCATACCTGTCGTCCCTGTTGCAAAAAGATTATGTTTAACAAAAATAGATTGGTAAGCCGTCACAAATTGGACTAAATCATTCTTCTTTTGATCATGTGCAATTAAGGCAATATTCATCTGGGATGCTCCTAATCCAAAATATTTTCTAATCCGTATACAAATGTATTTTGCTTCATGACAGTTTCAACGGCAACTTTGACACCAGACATAAAGGAGGCGCGGTTATAAGAATCATGGCGAATCGTAATCGTTTGACCATCTGATCCAAACATCACCTGCTGATGGGCAATCAAACCCGGTAAACGGACGGAATGAATATGCATTCCATCAAAGTCGGCCCCCCTTGCTCCCTGGATTGTTTCTTTCTCATTAGGATGCCCCTGTATTTTCGTTTCCCTTACCGCTGCAATCATTTCGGCTGTTTTTACGGCCGTTCCTGACGGGGCATCGAGCTTTTTGTCATGGTGCATTTCAATGATTTCAATGTCTTGAAAATATTTTGCCGCCATTTGTGAAAATTTCATCATCAAAACAGCGCCAATTGCAAAGTTTGGAGCGATGATACAGCCTAGTTCTTTTTCCTTACAAATCTCGTCTAATTCCAGTAGCTGTTCTTTTGTAAACCCAGTTGTGCCGACAACTGGACGGACGCCATGGTTTAAAGCTGTTTTGGCATGGTACGGTCCCGCCTCTGGTGTCGTTAGATCAATTAGGACGTCTGCATCGGTTTCTTGAAGACATTTCTCAATCTCTGTATAAACCGGAACATTTGAAACGAAATGAAATCCTTCTATATCACTCAACATTATGCCATCGTATTTATGGTCCAATACAGCGACTAATTCAAATTGTTCGGTGTTTGTTACTAAGTTTACGGCTTCCCGTCCCATCCTTCCGCGGGGACCGGCGATGATAATTTTAACAGTTTCCATTTCCTTCACTCCCTATTAATCCTGTTCAATTCTTGTCCAGCGATTTTTATCTCGTGTGTTAAACTTGTTCATAACTATATCATGAGCCTCTTCCAAATCGATCTGTAATGAATTGGCAAAGCATATGATGACAAACAGAAGATCACCCAGCTCTTCCTCAATGGCTTTTTCAGTTTCTATGGATTTCTTCGGCTTCTCCCCATAATAATGGTTTACTTCCCGCGCCAGCTCGCCTAGTTCTTCCGTCATCCGAGCAAGCATGGCCAGCGGGCTAAAATATCCTTCTTTAAATTGACTGATGTATGTATCGACTTCTCGTTGAAGGTCTTTCATTGTTTTTCCTGCTGCCATTCAATTTCACCCTCATTTCACTACAGCTTTTTCTTCGTTTTTTCTTTCATTTTTTCTATTTTCATGTTAGCTAAATTAAACCCGTTTTACAAATGTTTTCGCTTAAATCGACATTTTTCTGCATCCAATTGCTCTTATAAACTTTATTCGATATAATTAAATTCGCCCATCTATGTGCAAAAAGTGGTAGTGGAGGAATGTTTATGATTTTTGGCCTTAAATTGAAAAATATCCTTTTTATCCTGTTAGGAACAGCCATCATGTCATTCGGTCTCGTTAATTTTAACATGCAAAATAAATTGGCTGAAGGCGGTTTTACCGGGATTACTCTCATACTTTATTTCTTGTTCCACTGGGACCCATCTTATACCAACCTGATATTAAATATCCCTCTTTTTTTTATCGGCTGGAAGCTTTTGGGGAGAAATGCCTTTTTATATACCATTATTGGCACTGTTGGTGTATCCATTTTTCTATGGATTTTTCAGCGTAATTCCATCGAAATGCCGCTTCAGCACGACTTAACACTAGCAGCTCTTTTTGCCGGGGTATTAGCGGGGATAGGCTTAGGAATTATTTTTCGTTTTGGCGGCACTACCGGCGGCGTAGATATTATTGCTAGACTTGTTCAGAAATATGTTGGCTGGAACATGGGGAAAACGATGTTCTTGTTTGATGCCTGTGTCATTACACTCTCATTATTTACTTACTTAAATTACAAACAAGCAATGTATACGCTTGTTGCTGTATTTGTCGGCGCGAGGGTAATCGATTTTATCCAAGAAGGGGCCTATTCTGCCCGTGGAGCGATGATCATTTCGGATAAAAACGAAGAAATTGCCGGAAAGATTATGGAGGAAATGGAACGCGGTGTCACCGCACTCAGGGGTTACGGCTCTTATACTAAAAATGAACGTGAAGTTTTGTACTGTGTTGTAGCGAAAAATGAACTCATACGATTAAAAAACATCATAACCTCTGTTGACCCCCATGCGTTTGTATCCATTTCCGTCGTCCATGATGTTCAAGGCGAGGGCTTTACACTTGATGAAAATAAAATGCCATTACATGATTAAAGGCAATGTCTCATAAAAGACATTGCCTTTTGTATTAATCGTCGTTACTGCGATTCATTCCAGTAAAAATAAGCACTAGCCTTAAGAGCTCTAGAACAGCAACAGCCGCGGCTGCGACATATGTCAATGCCGCTGCATTTAACACCTTCCTTGCCTCCCGTTCTTCGCGGTTTGCAATTAACCCAAGAGAAACAACCTGATCCATTGCCCGGCTTGAGGCATTAAACTCTACCGGAAGCGTCACAATTTGAAACAGAACTGCGGCCGCCATAAATATGATTCCTAGTAATAGCAGCCCTGACAAATGGGCAAATATCCCAATCATAATTAAAATCCATGAAATATTGGAACCAAAATTTGCTACAGGTACTAAAGTGGAACGGAATCGCAAAAACGCATAACCCTCGGAATCTTGCAAGGCGTGTCCACATTCATGCGCTGCTACAGCTGCTGCTGCAATAGAATGCCCATGATAATTTTCCGGGGATAATCGGACCGCTTTCGAGCGCGGGTCATAATGGTCACTTAAAAATCCATGTCCTTCTTCGACCGCTACATCATATAAGCCATTAGCGTTTAATATGCCTCTCGCTATCTCGGCACCAGTTCTATATGTGGATGACGGTACTTGTGAATATTTAGTAAAGGTACTTTTTACTCTCATTTGTGCCCATAACGGAACCAAGATAATGATCGCAAAATAGATAAGATACAATTTTTACACTCCTAACCAGCTTCATTAGACAATATTTTAGTTAAGCCGATTAGACGCGTCAATCTTTATGCTCTCTGGAGCGATTTTTCTTTACTTCTTTTTCACCTTGATATTTTCTAAAGCCTACATAAGACAATGTCATAATTATAATACTTCCTGTTGAGATAATCACCCACCACAAGGAGGGATCCGCTTCATCATCTTCCATGTTAGCAAAAAGATTTTTTAAATCTGTATCAAGCTTATCAAGCTCAGCCCTGCCCTCTTCATTATGAAGGATATCTGAGCGGTAATGATCGATAACTTTTATCCGTGCATCTAATCTCTGTATATTCTCTGCTGGAACATCAATTTTCATACTAGGATAAATGACATTGTACAAGGATAAAAAAGTATTAAAGCTTGAATGAAATTTGGCGCTGTCGCCATTAATAGCAGCATTCTTTGCATGGGCAAATGCCGTCATAATTTGGTTTTCCATTTCGGTCCACAATGGCTGATGGCTAGTAACAATGGCATCTATCACAAGCCGGAATTTTGTCAGTTTATTAATTCGTTCTTCATGATCCATTGTCGGACTAACAGCAGCTTCCATTGCTTCATCATGGGAGGTGTGTATGATTCTAACTTCATCCATGGATAACGGCTGCTGTCTGCCTGAAACACTAGTAAACTGGGTTGAAAAATAATCAAGTAATTTCTTAGCATCTTCATATCTATGGAACTTCACCATTTGGAGTGCTTCGTCTGATATATCATCCAATTTCTCCATTGGTGTTTGTACCTCGGCATTAACTGGTATGGGAGTAAGCATCAAGATGATTGCAAACAAATAAAGCCATTTTATTTTCACCATAGTCCCCCCTTTCGTTACTAATAAAGTGTATGAAGGGGTGGACAAGGTTAGACCATTTTTTATTTCATTTCTAGCTTAAATCTACCAGGACGTATGACAAAATAATAGGCAATTCCAATCGATACCATCGAAAGCCAGAACGTGAAATATCCGATTTGCGGGGTAAATTGGTCCAGCATATGGTAACTCGGCATCATGAAAAATACATAATCAATGACATCATTATGTAATGTCCAAATTGCTGCAACAACCAAATGCCAGATTTTAAAACGATAAAACGGGGCAAATAAAACGCCTTCTACCGCCATGGCAAAATGGGAGAATATTAACATTAAACCAATCCAGTCCAGCTCTCCCTGAACAAAGTAAACCAAGATGTTCATGACAACAGCCCAAATACCATATTTAAATAGCGTGACAATGGCAAAGGCCTCTAAAAGCGGCCAGTTTCCTTTTAATAAAAAGGCAATTAAGACAAAAACGAAAAAAAGACTGGCTGTCGGACTATCGGGCACAAACGGCAGAAAAACAGCCGGTGTTTCTTTTAATTGCCACCCGTACCAGTAATATCCATAGATTGTTCCGACAATGTTCACAATTAGCAATAATAGAAGAATAGAACGGTTTGCTAATAGGGGATAAATCCAACGCAAAAACAACACCCCTTTTCATTTTGATTAATAAAAAAGCTGACGAAATTTCGTCAGCTTTTTAGTTCATAGATTACTTGCCAAGTCCAGAGATAAATTCAGACAGCTTTTTCAGCTCTTCATCAGTACCTTTGAAGACTCCTGGAGGCATGTTTTTATAACCTTCTTTAGCAATCTTTGCCACTTCATCTGCAGATAATCCTGTGTTGGCTAATGAAGGTGCCGCAGCTCCGCCTTGCAGGTCATCACCATGGCAAGTGATACATGTATTTTTGCTAGCAATTTGATAGCCATCACTCGACTTATCAACTTCAACTTTTTGAACGATTTTCCCTTGACGTTCAGCAGCTGCCCAGTCATGAGTAGCAACTGATTGCCAAGTTAAAAATGTAGTGGCTGCCAATGCAAGTAACATAAATGCAGTAGCTAACGGACGCTTGCTGGCACGGCGTTCAGGTCCACGGTCAATAAATGGTGCTAATAATAAGCCGCCAAATGCAAGTCCCGGAATAATCATTGCCCCGATAACAGTATATGGACCGGAAGCATACGTGTATTTAAGTAGCTGATACAAGAATAAGAAATACCAGTCTGGTAATGGAATATAGCCTGTATCTGTAGGATCCGCGATTCTTTCAAGCGGAGCTGGATGTGCTACTGTTAAACATAAAATTCCAACAAGGAATACCGCCCCAACCATCCATTCTTTCAACAGGAAGTTTGGCCAGAATGCCTCAGTTTTACCAGGGTATTCTGAGTAATCTTTTGGAAGTTTCTGTTTTCTTACTTCAGGTGCCAAAATACGTGAGTCACCTACAAACTTTAAACCTTTACCGCGATGCATTGAGCAATCCCCTCCTTTTTCTATAAAGATTGGTAAAATTCATTGATTTTCATCAAAATCATAGTGGTCCGGAAATACCTTGTTTTCTAATCATGATAAAGTGTGCAGCTAGTAATCCAAATAATACAGCAGGCAAGAAGAATACATGAATCGCAAAGAAGCGGGTTAATGTTTGCGCCCCGACGATATGTTCATGACCAGCGAGCAGCACTTTCACGTACGAACCAATGAATGGAGTTGCCTCCGCAATCTGCAAGCCTACTTTTGTTGCGAACAACGCTTTCATATCCCAAGGTAACAGGTAGCCGGTAAAGCCTAAGCCAAGCATGACGAAGAAAATAAGTACTCCGACAACCCAGTTAAGTTCACGAGGCTTCTTATAAGCGCCTTGGAAGAACACGCGAAGTGTATGTAAGAACATCATCACAAGTACTAAACTGGCACCCCAGTGATGCATACCACGTACAATTTGTCCAAATGCAACTTCATTTTGTAAATAATAAACTGATTCCCAAGCATTTTTAATATCCGGTACATAGTACATTGTTAAAAACATACCGGAAAGGATTTGGATAACCGTAACGAAAAATGTCATACCTCCAAAGCAATAAACAAACGCAGAAAAATGATGCGCCGGGTTTACATGCTCAGGTACTTCATGATCCGCGATATCGCGCCACAAAGGCGTAATATCTAAACGCTCATCTACCCAATCGTAAATTTTGTTTAACAATGATTACGCCTCCTTCCGTGGTTTAGCTTTTCCTAAATAAAGATAACCGTCTTTTTCTTTGTATGGGTACACATCAAGCGGTGCTAACGGCGGTGTACCAGGTACGTTTGTTCCATCCTTTGTATAACGGCCATAGTGGCATGGACAGAAGAATTGTTCTGGATGTTCCTTATCAGAATTCCAGTTAACGGTACAGCCTAAGTGCTTACATACTGGTGACAGGGCAACGATTTTACCTGCATCATCCTTGTAAACCCAAGCAGATTCTGTTACGTCTGATTCATACCATGCATCTTTCTGCTTATAGGTAAAGTCAACACGCACCGGTTCATTTGTTAAATCAGCTACTTTTTGTTTTGTTGCAACAAATTCACCTGCCGCCTCTGCCTTTAACACAGGATCAACAGCAAAACGCACCATTGGCATTAAAATCCCTGCCGCCATGAATCCGCCTACACCTGTTAGTGTGTAACTCAAGAATTGCCGTCTTGAAACGCGATCTTTACTCATGCTTATCCCCCCTCCATTCATGAAGTTAAGTCCACGGGACTAATTTAAACACATATAAAACTAGGACATAACAATGATATATCAATCTTCAAGTAAGGTCAATATCATACTATTTTAAAAACAGTTAATATACGTGGTTTTATTCATTTTCGTGCCACTTTTGTGTAAAAAGTGTTAAAAGCTGCTTCACCTGGCTGTCAATAACCGGTAACTTTTGAGAATCGTTCATATGTTCCAGCGGGATAGCTGGAATCCAAATCAGGGATCCTTTTAATTCTCCTTCTTTCCGTCGCCATTCCAGATTAGAAGTGATGTAGAAAACATGCTTAAAGCCGGCTGCATAAATATTTTCCTCCCAGCTTTGCAAATCCGTTAATTCTTTTCCTTCCTGCTCTTGCTCAAGGTACGTAAAGGGTGGAAATAACAAGATTCTCCCGGTAAACTGTCTTTCTAGATGATTCGTTAATAAAGTAATAAATTCAGCTGCTGCGGCTGATTGCTTGATCCCTCCCCCAACTAATACGGAGTATAGTGGCACAACAGCAGTATCAACGTATTCCTTTGCATTTGAGTACGTCTCAACATCTTGAGGTATCCATTTCATTTTTTTTGCACCAACCTTTTCATTTCAATACCCCAATAGTACCATTATTCCCTAAACAATTAAACATATTGAAAGTTTATACAAATTTTCTAGCAAAAATAAAGGCATGCTTGTTGTTTTACGCTCAAGTATTTGGCACCAATTAACATGGTTATTAATCAAAAATGAATGAACCTAATCACAAAAAAAGAGTTTGCTTAGCGCAAACTCTCTTTTTTTGTCGAATGTGTCAATTTATTTAATTTTTCCGTTAAGGCATGAAAGGCTTCCCGATCCTGCCTGTCAAGAGCTTCATCAATTAGCTGCAGCAGCTTATCACGCTGAAAGCGTTCAATACTTTCTTTAAGCATTTGTTCAGCAATCATGCCATCTTTTTCATTTACCTGCAAATGTTTAGGTACGAATGGATTTTCCTCAAGTACCGCAGCATATTGATGTGCCTGATTAGAGGCATGGAAGTTAAGTTGAATATAAATATCCTCGTCCCGATTAAGCCGAATATCATGAAAGGATTTTTCGGCATCTGTTGTCATCACATTTTCCTTATAAAAGCGAAACGGTACTTTATCGACACAATGTGTTGACATAATTAAGCCCCGCGGACAATATTGTGCTTGCTCAACAAAATGGACCCTTTCCATCAGCTGATCATGACTCATTAAATAATTTAAAATCCAAACACATTCTCTTCTCTTTAATTGGTAATGATTTAAAAACCAGCGAATAAAATCCTTCTTCTCGTTGACAGATACAGGGGTTGCCATATTCATTTCCCTCCTCTGCATATTCAGTTTAGATCTCCTGATTCGGTAAGTCGCTCAAGTAAATCGAGAACTTCTGTATTGGTTGGGTCTTTCAATAATATCTGTTTAAAAATTTCGGCAGCCAGGTCGGTTTTTCCTTCTTCAATTAGAAAATATCCGTAATCTGTTAAAAACGTTTCATTATTCTTAAAATAAGTATATGCACTTTCATATTTGTCTAATGCGTCAGAAAATTCTTCTAATCCTTCATACGCCAAGGCGGAATCCCATAAAAGCTGCGGCTCATCCTCTGCCGCTAAATCGAGTTCGGAAATTAATTCAATAACATCCTTGTAGCGTTCCTGCTGAAGAAAAAGTTTATTCAAGGTAATGGCCGCTTCTAAATATCCGGGGTCTAAAACAAGTGATTCTCGTAGGTACTTCTCAGCTTCCTCTTCCATACCAAGTTTTAAGGCAATTTTTCCACCTTTATAAAATAATTCTTTATTAAATTCATCCTGCTTAATTCCCTCTTGAACAATTCGCAGGCTGTTTTCAAGCTCCTCTTCCCGTTCATAAGCGGATGCCAAGTGCAAATAAAGGGAGTGATATTCGGGGTCAAGCTCTTTTAGCTCCGTGAACTTTTCAATTGCAGTACGGTTATATCCTGCCTGTAGTGCGGTAAACGCATATCCAAATAACGTATTGATTTCGAGTTTTTCCTCAAGTGCTTTATCATAATAGATTAAAGCATCCTCAAAAGCCCCGGAAGCGCTTAACAAATCAGCCATCCGGCTGTGAATATTAACCCCGGCAATTTCGTTTGTTTCTTTAAGGACGTCTTCATAGGCCTTCATAGCCTTTAGAATTTCCCCTTGTTCACCGTATAGCTCTCCAAGGGCAAAATCAATAATAATTTCATTTGGCAATAATTCTTTTGCTTTCAATATCTTATTTTCGGAAACCTCGTAAAGTCCTTCCATTTGGTAAAGGTCGGCCAGCAGCAATAGTGATTGTCCGTAATTGGCATCCTGTGTTGAAATCTTCTCCAAAACAAGAATCGCCTGTTCTTCTTCCCCAGCTTCTACTAAAATTTCCGCTAACAGAATAAGGAGTTCGCCCTCCTCTGGAAATACTGTTAACAGCTTTTCAATTAATGCATTGGCTTCTTCGAGGAAGCCGTAATGGAATAATTCTTCACCAAGCATAAATTTTTCTTCGTGGCTGCCTTTGTTTAATACAACATTATATTCATCTAAGGCTTCTTTATGTTGGCCGTTTTCTAACAAATGAATAATTTTATTGACTCGATCCATAGAATTTTTACCTCTTTAGCTAGATTTACAAAGAAAAAAAGGACGGGGTTCGCACCGTAACATATTCCCCAAAACCCGGTTTAAATAACACTTCATTTAAAACACGGACAATTTTTCCTTTGTGGACTGTAATGACAAGTCTATCACCATGATAATGAAATAAATCAGCTTCATCAACATTCTTGATTTCCCGCTCCTTAAAATATAAGTTATAACTCAATTCAGTTCCATTCATGAGACTTGATTTTTGCGGGTAGAGGCCGATTTTATTTAAAACTTTTTTAGAAATCGGGGTGTTTTCGGATATTTCTTCATCTATTGCCGGGATTTTTTCTTGCAATATTATCTGTTTCCAATTCGACAATAGGGCCTTCGCCTCCTTCTTTTTTGAAGAAGAAATAATTGGAATTAACGGACAATTGTAAGGGAACATCGCTTCTCGTATCCAACCCCAGGGAATTCCCTTAAAGTCATCGTGTTCACCTATTTCAACAAAAATGGCCGGAATTTTTTCCTTTTTACATTTTCGGATCAATGATGGTGTAAGATGCCGTAAAGGAATTTTAATTCCAATGATATAATCAATTGGACTGCTAATTAGTGCCGTTTTCATTCCTTTTACTTTATATTCCAGTTCACTTTCGTAAGATACGGGAACATGTGTAAAAAGTGTCGTAGAGCCCTTCATTAGGAACTGTTCTTTAAATAGCTGCTTCAATTCATGGTGGGTGATCTTTGGTGAAATATTTGAGTTTAGAAGGACGAAGGAAGGGGTCATGATATATGGTTCAAGATTCATTTTTATGAATTGGTATTGCTTGGAATGGGTTAGATTTGCTGATACTTTGTCTTCCTGTATTAATAGTGAATTGATAGTTAGTTCTTTGTCTTTTAGGATATGGGCATTTTCAATGATATAAGTCATCCTCCCACCCTTTCTCTCTTTTTAAGACAAGCTATGCTGAATTTAAAAAAACTATGTCTGAAATAAAAAAAACAAAAGCCGCGGGGAGCGGCTTTTATTGGATTAATTGATTTAAATGTGTAAAGAAGTTTGGGTAGGAGACGGAGATAGATTCTGGATTTTCCAGAATAACTTCCCCATCGCTGATTAGGGCTGCGATTGCCAGCATCATGCCGATACGGTGGTCACCGTGGCTGGAGACCGTTCCGCCGGTTAATTTAGATTTTCCGTTGATGATCATGCCGTCCGCTGTCGCTTCTATTGAAGCCCCAAGTTTACGTAACTCTTCGACCACAGTGTCAATTCTGTTAGTTTCCTTTACTTTCAATTCTTCAGCATCTTTAATAATCGTTGTCCCTTCGGCCTGTGTCGCCATAAGGGCAATGATTGGAATTTCATCAATGAGCGTCGGAATGATATCGCCGGCGATTACAGTTCCTTTCAGATTGGATGCCTTGATGATTAGGTCTCCTGATGGCTCAAAGGAGTTTTCTTTATTTGATATGATTTCGAGCTCCGCCCCCATATTTTTCAACACTTCAATCATGCCGGTTCTTGTCGGATTCAATCCAACATTTTTCAAAACGATTTCACTGTTCGGAACAATCGCTCCAGCAGCAAGGAAAAACGCGGCGGATGAGATATCCCCGGGAACATGTACATCTTGAGCCGTCAGTCTTTGTCCGCCTTGGACCGTGATTGTTTGATTGTCTTTAGCAATTTCCCCGCCAAATTGACGAATCATTCTTTCCGTATGATCTCTTGTCGAGGCTGGCTCGAGAATTGTTGTAATACCATCTGCGTGGAGCCCTGCAAGAATTAATGCTGATTTAACCTGTGCACTGGCAACAGGCAGCTCATAATTGATTGGCGACAAATTGCCGCCGCGTATCGCGATTGGAGTATAAGCGCCATTTTCCCTGGCATCTATCTTTACACCCATTTGCTTTAGCGGTACGGTCACTCTCGTCATGGGTCTTTTGCCAATCGACTCATCCCCTACGAGTGTTGAGAAAAATGGTCTTCCAGCTAAAATTCCCATCAGCAAGCGGATCGTTGTCCCGGAATTGCCAACATCCAATACTTCTTTAGGTTCCGATAAGCCTTCAAAGCCGGCCCCATAAATTCGTATCTTTCCGTTTTCCTCTTCCTCAATTCTTACCCCGAGCTTACGAAAGCAGGAAATTGTACTCAAACAATCCTCACCGGGAAGAAAGTTCGTAATCGTCGTTTCGCCATGTGCGATTGCTCCAAACATGACCGAACGATGTGAAATCGATTTATCTCCCGGGATTACTACCTCACCGTTCAACCTATTAACATTCGTCTTAAGTTTTATTGACGCCATTTTATCACCTTTTCATTCATTTTAAGACCCATTCGAGGTGCCAAAGCTCGTATAGGAAAGGATACATTTTTCCGCCCGCTGGCGATCCTCTTCTGTTTGAAAACTTATCACCAGCACTCCGTTAATATCCTCCCTCGTTTCAAGGATACGAATATTGGTAATACTAATTTTCTCCTGTGCCAAATATCCAGTGATTTCTGAAACAACCCCAGGATAGTCAGGAACATCCACATATAAATCATAAAAAGATGGGATTGCTCCTTTTTCCTTTTGCGGCAAACCATCACGAAATTGTTTCGCTTGAGAAAAATAATCAAAAATCTCTTCACCGTTTCCCGACTCTAAGAGTTCTTTTACCCCGTTCATTTCCTTCTGCCACTGGTTTAGAAGGTCAATTAACACCTCTCGATTATGAAGCAGGATATCTTTCCACATTTTTGGACTGCTTGAGGCAATTCTCGTAATATCCCTAAACCCGCCGGCTGCAAGTCGGGGAATCAATTGCTCTGTTGCCGATAATTTTTCCGTTTGGCGGACAATAGAGGCAGCGATAATATGCGGAAAATGACTGACAATTCCGGTTAAATAATCATGATTCTGAGGTGCGATTGTTAAAAATTTGGCATTAGTGCCACTTAACCATCCTTTTAACTCCTCCACCTTTGAAGGTGCTGCCCCCTCATCTGGGGTTAACAGATAAAAAGCATTCTCAAACAAAATTTCTTTTGCAGCGGAAACACCGCTTTTATGAGAACCAGCCATTGGATGCCCGCCAATAAAGGTTATTCCCTCTTTCTTTAGGCTGTCAGCTGTTTCCACAATGGTTACTTTCGTGCTTCCTGTATCAGTAACAATTACCCCAGGTTTTAATGTTAACTTTGAGAGGGCTTGAATGATTGATTTCGTGTCATTTACAGGTGCCGAAATAATAATTAAATCAGCATCTTTCGCTCCTTCTGGAATATTTTCCGCCGCCTCATCAATAACTCCCAGCATTTTTGCGAGCCTTGCCTGTTCTCTATTTATATCAAATCCAATGATGGCTGCCTCTTTATGCGCTTTTTTTATACAAAGAGCAAGCGAACCGCCTATTAATCCTAAGCCAATGACAAATACCCGGCCATTCAAGTTTAATTCCCCCTAAATAGAAAAGCGGATCTCATCCGCTTATGAAAGCAAGAAGACCGCTAATTGTTTTACTTGTTTATATCCTTAAGGAATTCTCCCAGTACTTTTAATAATCCTTCATTTTGTTCAAACGAACCGACCGTGATTCTCACAGAAGTTGGGAATCCGAGCGGTTTACCGGAGCGGACAATAAATCCTCTTTCCAATAAAAATTGAAACACTTGATCAGCTTCAACATTAAAATCAATTAAAATAAAATTGGTTTGGGATGGATAATACTTCAAGCTGTTATCATGACAAAAATCATAGAATTGTGCCAGACCCTGGCGGTTTTTCTCTTTGCAAATTTCTACAAATTCCTGGTCAGCAATTGCTGCTGCAGCTGCCAGCTGGCCTAACGAATTATTGTTAAACGGCTCACGTGCCGGCTCAAGCGCTTTAATTATTTCCGGATTGGCAACACCATACCCAACCCTTAGAGCAGCTAACCCATATATTTTGGAGAATGTTCTTAATACAATTAAATTTTGATATTTTCGAATCAAGCTGATGGAATCATAATAATCCTCGGCAACAACGTACTCATAATAGGCTTCATCAAGCACAACAAGGGTATGTTCCGGAACCCGGTCCAAAAATGATACTAATTTTTGTTCAGGGATATATGTACCAGTCGGGTTATTTGGACTGCAAACCCAGATCACATTTGTCTTTTCATCAATCGCTGCAAGCATTCCCTCCAGGTCGTGCTCACCATCAATTGTAGGAACTTCTTTGATGATGGCTCCTTCAATCACAGCATTGTGTTTATATTGTGAAAAGGTGTGATCCGCCATGATTGTATTCGCATTTGGATGTAATAATGCTCTTGAAATCATTTGGATTAGGTTATCTGAACCGTTCCCAAAAATCAATTCATTCTCAGCAACATTTAAAAAGGCAGCAAGCTTTTCTCTTAGCAATGTGGCATATCCATCTGGATAAAGAGCTAAACTTATTTGATTCTCCCTAAGCGCAGCCATCGCCTGCTGCGAGCAGCCAAAGGGATTTTCGTTGGATGCCAGCTTAACAATATGCTTAAGATTGTATTCCCGTTTTACCGATTCAATTGATTTACCAGGCTGATAAGGTGTTAACGTTAATAATTGCTCTTTAAATCTCATGTTTGTTCACTCCATTTCATTGCTTTATTTTTCCCAGGATTAAATAAGACTTCCGTCCAAATCTGGCCGTAAAACTTTTGCTCCATTTAAATATACATGATTAATTTCTTTCTGTGCTATGTCTGTGTTAACATGAAGCATGACCCGGATGCAATTCGTTAATGAATTAGGAACCGGAATCTCACGCATGCACATAACTGGGACATAGGTCCAGCCCGGAAAATTCCGTAATACTCTAGCAGGAAATACTGCTGTAATATCTTCTGTTGTCGAAATAAAGACCGAGGCAACGGAGTCTGGGTCAATCTTGTTTAACTCAATAATCTTTGCCACCAGTTCTTCTGTGGCAGTAAGAATTTCTTCTGCGGAATTTCTGCTAACCGTAGTCGCCCCTCTTATCCCTCTGATCATGACCATTCCCCCCTTGAAGTCTAAAATTTTTGGAGTCTATCTATTATAAGCGAATCATCAATTTCTCTTAGATTCGGCCGTCCAATTTCCTCAAGTAAGACAAAGCGAACCGTTTCGTCTACAGACTTTTTATCCTGTTTCATTTTCTGCAGCAGCTGATCATTTGATATATGCATAGGAATCCTAGTCTGGTATCCAAGCTTTTGTACCCAAGAAATAAATCTTTCAATATTAAACGATAGACCAGTTAACTCTTCGCTTAGTTTCAAGGCAAAAATCATACCTATCATCACAGCTTCACCATGCGTAAAATTACCATAACCCATTTCTGCTTCAATCGCATGACCGAGTGTATGCCCAAAATTCAAATATGCCCGAATGCCAGTTTCTTTTTCATCTTGGCTGACGAAATGATTTTTAACTTGAATTCCCTTTATCAATGAATAGGACAGCTGCTTCATTGTTAATCCATTTAAATCATCAATATTAGATAGCAGCCAATCGTAAAATGCCGGATCATGAATTAACGCGTGCTTAATCACTTCGGCAAACCCGGACCGGATTTCCGCCTCAGGAAGTGTTTGAAGCAGGCCTAAATCATAAAACACGGCTTCCGGTTGATAGAAGGCCCCTATCATATTCTTGCCAAGCGGGTGATTAATCGCCACTTTCCCGCCTACAGCACTATCATGCGCTAAAATAGTCGTTGGGATTTGAATAAAGGGGATTCCCCTCATGAAAGAGGCAGCTACGAAACCCGCTAAATCACCAACAGCCCCTCCCCCAATGGCCAATATCAGGGATTTGCGGTCAAGACGGTTTTCAAGCGCTGAAGACAATGCTTGATAATATACGTCAAATGTCTTTGCTTTTTCACCGCCTGGGGCTGTAAAAACAATCGGTTTTCTGTGTTGGAGCTGTCCTAAAAGTTGATCAAGATGGAGCTTGGCGACATTTTCATCGGTAATAATTAACACTTTTGTCAACTTAGGAAAATGTGCTGCCAAAAACGAGTCAATTTCACTGCTTACACCATCACCGACGAAAACATTATATTTTTTAGACTCCGTCTGGATATGAATCGTTTCCATTAAAACTCCCTCGCATAGGCACGCTCTTTATTAATCTCGTCAAGGAAGGTATCAAAGCGATCGCTAAAAAAACGCTCGACAAGGGCGCATGCAAGTTCCCATGCAACCGCATGTTCTGCCACTACAGCAGCAGCCGGCACAGCACAGCTATCAGAGCGTTCAACACTTGCCGCAAACGGCTCCTTTGATTCAATATCGACGCTCATAAGCGGTTTATAAAGTGTTGGAATTGGCTTCATGACACCGCGAACGATAACAGGCATTCCTGTCGTCATCCCTCCCTCAAAGCCTCCAAGCCGATTTGTTTTGCGATAATAACCTTCTTTAGGGTCCCAAGCAATCTCATCATGGACTTCGCTGCCGGGCTTTCTAGCTGCCTCGAAACCAATCCCAATTTCAACACCTTTGAAAGCATTGATACTAACAATCGCTGCAGCTAACTTTGCATCCAATTTACGATCATAATGAACATAGCTTCCTACCCCCGCAGGCATGCCAGATGCAATGACTTCTACAACACCGCCGATGGAATCGCCGTTTTTCTTAGCTTCATCAATAGCGTTCATCATTTCTTGCTCAACGCGCGGGTCTGCCACTCTGACAGGAGAATTTTCTGTTCTTCCCTTTAATTCCGCAATTGTTAGAGAACTGTCGACTTCTGCCTTTATTCCAGCGATTTCGACAACATGCCCAACGATTTCAACCCCGACTAATGAGAGCAGTTTCTTGGCGGCTGCCCCCGCTGCGACTCTTACTGTAGTTTCCCTTGCAGAAGAGCGCTCAAGAACGTTTCTCATATCACGGTGGCCATATTTAAGCGCCCCGTTTAAATCTGCATGCCCTGGGCGGGCGCGGGTCACCTTCCGTTTCATTTCATCCTCCTGTCCCTCTTCAAGAGGTTCGGAGCCCATAATTTTTGTCCAATGCTTCCAATCATTATTTTTCACTACTAATGCAACTGGTGATCCAAGTGTTTTTCCATGTCTTATTCCCGACATGATTTCGACAGTGTCCTTTTCAATTTGCATTCTTCTGCCGCGTCCATAGCCCTTTTGCCTTCTAGCTAATTCTTTATTGATATCCTCAGCAAGAAGCGGCATCCCAGCAGGCAGCCCTTCAATAATGGTGGTTAATTGCGGTCCATGGGATTCCCCCGCTGTTAAATATCTTAAACCCATTGTCTTTCCCCCTTCAACTCATTAAAGAATTATGTATCAATATATCATATAAGAAGCAATTACTCTAGTAGAATAATTCAGAAAATAGGGAGTTTTTTTTTATCCGCTTACAAAAAAGCACCTGTATAAGGAACATACAGGTGCTTTAGATTATTGGATTAATAAATCCAATCGTTCATTAATTTAGAGTAATCAACTAATTCCGCTTCTTTAAAGAATAAGCCGATTTCACGTTCAGCACTCGCTGGTGAATCTGAACCGTGAATTACGTTTTTACCAACAGTTAAACCGAAATCACCGCGAATTGTACCTTGTGCGGCATCTTTAGGATTCGTTGAGCCCATCATTTGACGTGCTGTAGCAATTACATTCTCTCCTTGCCAAACCATTGCAAATACAGGACCAGATGTAATAAAGTCAACTAATTCACCGAAGAAAGGACGTTCTTTATGCTCACCGTAATGTTCTTCAGCAAGTTCAGTTGGAATGCTCATTAATTTAGCGCCAACAAGCTGGAAGCCCTTTTTTTCAAAGCGGGCTACGATTTCGCCAATCAAATTGCGTTGAACCCCGTCAGGTTTTACCATTAAAAATGTTTTTTCCATTAATTCCACTCCTAAAAATCAAATATGTATATGATTGTTTTCCAACAACAATCCACGAAAATAGTAACATTGTTTCAAACTTTTTGCAATAAAGTGAAACTTCAATCAGTGTGCGTTTTTCCACTGATTGTCGTTAAAGCGGGTTAAAGCGATAAACTTAAAATTTCCGTCTTCCGATAAATCTTGCAATGTCACGCAAAGCTTTTTTAGCTTTATTAGCTGGTATTTCCTCTAATATTGCTAAAGCCTTATCCAAATACTGATCACTTAGAGCAACCGATTTTTCAATGGCTCCCGATTGCTTAATTAGAGTAATAATATTTGAAATTTCTAAAGTTGTCATATGTTCATGAACCTTTTCGATTTCCTTACGAATTTCTTCATTTTCCATCGCAAAAAGCACAGGTGCGGTAATATTGCCTTGCAGCAGATCACTTCCGGCAGGCTTTCCTAGTTCCTTTTCGGTTGCCGTAAAATCTAGAATATCATCAGTTATTTGAAAGGACATGCCTACGAAATAACCAAAAAAGTAAAGCTTTTTGTGGACAGCTTCTTCCACGCCCGCGGCAATTGCCCCCAATTGACAGCTGGCTGCAATTAGTAAAGCTGTTTTGCGCTTAATTCTCCGGAGATAATCACGCAAGTTTTGATTAAAACGATATTTGTCTTTAATTTGCTGAATTTCCCCAACTGTCACTTCTACCATGGTATTAGCCAAAATCTTATGGGCCGCTGGTTTTTCAATATTCGCCATTAGCTTAAGAGCCAGTGCGAACACAAAATCCCCTGTATACATTGCAGTTTGGCTGTCCCACTTTGCTTTCACCGTTGGCTCCCCGCGGCGTAAATCGGCATTATCTATTACATCATCATGCACTAGTGAACCCATATGGATTAATTCAAGAGCAACGGCTACATCTTTCATTACATTAATATCATAATGGCCAAATTTGCCAGCAAGCAAAACAAAAACAGGACGAATTCTTTTTCCCCCAGCTTTTAGTGTATGCATTGAAGCTTGTCTCAAAAGAAGAGACTCTGTTTCAAACGTCTCTTCCAGTGCTTTTTCAATAATATTGATATCCGAATTCAAAAATGAATACATCATTTTTAATTTCATTTGTATTCACCCAGCTTTTCATCCTGTCTTCGTTAAAATCGTTATTTTTTAATCCCGATATGAACGGCAGCAGCCCCGCCGCTATATGGTTTATATTTTACATTTTTTAAGCCTGCCTGCTCAAAAAGCCTTGCCAATTCCTTCATTCCTGGAAAATCACGCGCTGATTCCTGAAGCCACGAGTACTCTTCATAGCTTTTTGCAAAGAGCTTCCCAAACAGCGGCATAATAAAGCGAAAGTAAAAGAAAAAAAGCTGTCGATAACCGAATAGAGTTGGCTGGGAAGTTTCAAGGCAGACGACTTTACCTCCTGGCTTGACAACCCTGTGCATTTCTTTTAATACCTGTAAATAGTCCGGTACATTTCTTAAACCAAATCCGATGGTTACATAATCGAAACTATTATCAGGAAAAGGGAGTTCCATTGCATTGCCATGAATTAATGTTACATGTTGTAACCCTAACTGTTTAACTTTTTCAATGCCAACATTCAGCATATTTTGGCTAAAGTCAAGTCCCGTAACTTCTCCAGATGGACCGACAGCATCCGCTAAGGCAATCGTCCAATCAGCAGTACCGCAGCAAACATCAAGCGCTTTAGACCCAGGCTGGACATCCATCCTGGCCATCGTATCTTTCCGCCACTTAATATGCTGTTGAAAGCTGATGACAGAGTTCATTTTATCATAGTCTTCTGATATTTTTTCAAATACATCATGAACCCGTTCTTCCTTCGATTGCTGCATTGTTTTACCCTTCTTCCATAAATGTTTTCGCATATGGCTGATGTTGTTGTAATAAAGAACCAATTCTGGTTTCTAGAAGTTCATTTAAATATGGAATATGTTTCAAACCGTTCTCAATTATTTGTTTAGAACGGTCGAGATACTTATCACAGACGACCATCAGCTGGATTTGCTGTTCTTCTGAGAGTTCGGCGGTCTTACCTTGATCATTGAAATTAGTTAAATTCGTGATTCCATCAAATAAAATGGAGCATTCCCTTGCGACATACCTTTTCTTTTCTAGTAGCAAACGTTTAAATAGCAGTAGATTTGCTGCTTGTTCATTCCATAAATCGTCCTGAAAATAATTTGCAAATCTTTCAAGCAAAGCACTTTCAAGCAGCTTCAAACTATTTATAAATTTTTCCATACCATCTGATTCTCTATGATAAACGGCAATTTTATGTTCGTTTACTTCTTTAACACCGTTAGAAAGTGTTTTTATCATCAATATCTCTTCAGAATCAGCGAGGAGCTTATAATATAAACCGCTAAAATAATCTCCTGCAAGTACCGTTAACTGCCGGCTTTTTTCATTTTCTGAGGTACGGGAAATATGTTCGTGGGTATCAAGGGCGGTTTGAATCAGCATCGTAGACAATGCAAAATTCTCTATTTTGCTAATTGGCAATTTAAGATAATCCATTATTGATACCAGAATGAGAAGCTTATCCTCATCAATAACAGGAGTATCTATATGTTTTAGTAAATACTGATCAAAAACATATAGTTCGACTTTCTCCTTAATATGTGTAAATTTTTGTCGAATATCGTGCACGCTTATCACCCTTGCTTCCCCGAAGTAATCTTCTTTATGTATTGTTTTAACCGAATATGACAGAAAAATTCAAGCCCATCAACCTTTAAGAAATTTTCCTGTCATTAAACACAAGGCATTCATCATTATATCATAAAAGATTTTCTTATGGGCTGAAATTCACAAAATAAATAATTGCAGCTGCACGAAATAGTTCTTCTCCGTAATAGGGCAATTACTATTTCTTTGATTCGCTGTTTACCTCACCAAATTGAGTCAACACTTTTGCATTTCCCCTTATTTTTATCGCTGAGGTATGTTCAGTGAATTGGGCAATCAGCACTTCTCCCTTATCAAGCTTTTCAGAATGATGGAATCTAGTATCAGACCCTCTTGTTAAACCAATTACATTGACACCATCTTCATTTGCTTTAATGACAATATAGTCATTAATTGGCTGTTGACGCTTTTCCACAATCGTCACCTCAATATTTTGGTTAGTTTTTAATTAATGATAAGATCTCTGAACGTGCCGTTGCATCATCCTTAAGAGTGCCTCTTACAGCTGTAGTCACTGTTTTTGAACCAGGTTTCTTTACCCCTCTCATGGTCATGCACATATGCTCAGCTTCGACAACAATCATTACTCCATGCGGCTCTAATTTCTCCATGATGCTGTCGGCGATTGTTGCGGTAATCCGTTCTTGAAGCTGCGGTCTTTTAGCAACTGCCTCTACCGCTCTTGCCAGCTTACTTAAACCGGTTACACGCCCATTTTGCGGGATATATGCAACATGCGCTTTTCCAAAAAACGGGACAAGATGATGTTCACACATAGAATAAAACGGGATATCCTTCACCAATACAAGCTCTTCGTGGTCCTCGCTGAAAATCGTCTCAAAATGTTTTTTCGGATCTTCATTTAATCCGCTAAACACTTCTTCATACATTTTCGCTACACGTTTTGGTGTATCTAGTAAACCTTCACGGTTTGGATCTTCGCCAAATGCTTCTAATATTAAACGTACCGCCTCTTCTATTTGGGCACGATTCACTTCTGACATTCCGATTCCTCCTACACTACCTGCATTTAGTTGACAAATACATAATACATATTAGCACAATCCTTTCTATGCAAGCAAAAAAATAAGAGAAAAAGGCTGTTGTTTACATGCCTATCTGGATAAAAGTATGTAAATTGAAAAAAGGCCATGGAAAGAAGCCATGGCCTTTTTTGCCTAAGCGTTCGCTTAAAGCAATATTTATGTAATTATTTTACAGCATCTTTAAGCGCTTTTCCTGGTTTGAAAGCAGGAACCTTGCTGGCACCGATTTCGATTTCCTCACCTGTTTGAGGGTTACGACCTTTACGTGCTGCACGTTCGCGTACTTCAAAGTTACCAAAACCGATAAGTTGAACCTTATCACCATTTTTCAAAGCATCTAAAATAGTATCAAAAACAGCATCAACTGCTTTTGTAGCGTCCTTTTTAGAAAGTTCGCTAGTTTCAGCTACTGCATTAATTAGTTCTGTCTTGTTCATGCCTTTCACCTCCTCCCAAAGAAAAATCCAGATAAATGAGATTACTTATCTACATTTCTAAACAATTTTTCAAATTTCTATACGTCAATGTGCCATTTTAATGTAAAAGCAGAAAAATAATGCCTGCCTTTCATTCTTTAACCTAGTTTATCGGTTAAAACCTTATCCTATAAGGTTTTTGGAGCACTTAACGTAATCTGTTAAAAGATTATCACAATCAATTCAGCATATCAAGAAGAAAACATGATTTTATGGTAATCTTTTCTTATGTTTCACAAAGTTTTCGACATAAACAAAAAAAGGACCCCCAAAAGGAGTCCAAAATTAGAGGATAATGGCAATTAACCCGCCAGATCCTTCATTGATGATTCTTTCAAGAGTCTCTTTTAATTTGTATCTGGCATTCTCAGGCATTAAGGAAATCTTTGCCTGAATCCCCTCTCGAACAATTGAGCTTAAAGAACGTCCGAAAATATCAGAATTCCAGATAGACAGCGGATCATCCTCAAAATCCTGCATTAAGTAACGGACAAGCTCCTCGCTTTGTTTCTCCGTACCGATGATTGGTGCAAATTCTGATTCGACATCAACCTTAATCATATGAATGGATGGAGCTACAGCCTTTAATCTTACACCAAATCGGGAGCCTTGACGGATAATCTCCGGCTCTTCTAAACTCATGTCTGCAAGTGAAGGCGATGCAATCCCATATCCAGTTTGTTTCACCATTTTTAAGGCATCAGAAATGTGATCATATTCTGCTTTGGCATGGGCGAAATCCTGCATAAGCTCCAAAAGATGGTCTTTTCCTCTAATTTCAACACCAACGATTTCTTTTAAGATATCATCGTAAAGTTCATCCGGTGCGAATAAGTCGATTTCTGCAATCCCTGTGCCCATTTCAACCCCGGCAAGACCCGCCCGGTCGATAAATTCATATTCACTGAAATGCTGGACCACCTGATCAACATCTCTTAATCTCTTGATATCTTTAACCGTTTCTTTTACTGCCTCTTGATAGCTTTCCCGCAGCCAATGATTCTCTTTTAACACCATTACCCAGCTCGGAAGATTAACATTTACTTCAAGAACAGGGAATTCATAAAGTGCTTCACGAAGAACATTTAATACATCACTTTCTCGCATGCTCTCGACACTCATGGCAAGTACTGGTATATCATATTTTTCAGATAAATTTGTTCTTAATGTTTCAGTGCTTGGATGATATGGCTGCGCACTGTTCACTACCATAATAAACGGTTTGCCAACTTCCTTTAATTCTTCAATCACTCGTTCCTCTGCTTCAATATAGTTGCTTCGTGGAATTTCACCGATTGTCCCATCAGTTGTCACGACAACTCCAATCGTTGAATGCTCTTGAATTACTTTCCTCGTGCCAATTTCGGCTGCCTCGTGAAATGGAATCGGCTCTTCATACCAAGGAGTATTAATCATTCTTGGTCCGTTCTCATCCTCATAGCCCTTTGCACCAGGAACAGTATACCCAACGCAATCTACAAGTCTAATGTTTACATCTAACCCCTCATCAACATGGATAGAAGCCGCCTGATTAGGGACAAATTTCGGTTCAGTGGTCATGATCGTTTTGCCGGCTGCACTTTGCGGCAGCTCGTCTTGGGCTCTTGATCTATCAGCCTCACTGTGTATATTCGGTAAGACGACCAGCTCCATAAATTTTTTAATAAATGTTGATTTCCCAGTTCGTACTGCACCTACTACTCCTAAATAAATATCGCCGCCGGTTCTTTCGGCAATATCTTTAAAAATATCGACCTTTTCCAAGTGATCCCCTCCTGATCATAGACTAAAGTGGGATAATTTCATCCATTTAGGTATTTTAGGACAGTATATGTTTATGACGTTGTCCTATCGTGTTATGACTGTTTTCGAAAATTTTTTAACCCCCTTCTTATGAATTCACAAGATATCATATCTATAGTGTTTGAGATTAAAATAAGTGGAGGGTTTCTATCTAAAGTTCATGTATATGAGCTTTGGTTGGTTAAATAGCTTTTACAGCAAAAAAACCCTTCTCCTACAATATATTTCGTAGAAAAAGGGTTATGACTAAAATTAGCGGTGCTAACATTATGAAAAGCTAAAAGCACCTATTTATTTCTCCAAAAAGATTGGCTCTTTTGTTTTCGCATCCATAGTATAAGGAAGGGAAAATGCCGGAACAAACATGGAATGGTCCACTAAAATTTTGCGGATATCCTCACCTGGCTTGACCTCATTAGAAGAATTTTTCAACGCCTCATATAGGTCTGGTCGGTAATCGACATATACTTTAGCATCTGTTGAAACAACAAATGTCAGATTTTTATTGGTAAATGGGCTGACAACATACGGAGGCTGATCATACCCTAATTTTTTAAAATCAATTGAATAAACATTTTTGGCAATTTCCTTTTTAAACGGCGGGAAGCCTTTTGTTTTAATTCGTAAGTTGATATCACGAATTGCCTCAGCAGCCCTTAAATCAAGTAATTTAACGGTTGGATTGGTTTCTTCATCTACTAACACGTATTGAAAAATCCCGCCGCTCTCAAACGCGTTTCCCGGCGCTTCCAATATATATTTAGGCGCAATTTTTTTAAAATCAATCGGATATTTTTGATATATTGGTGTATCAGCTTCCTTTGTTTTAATAGGCAGAATACCGCCGTTATCCTTTCTAAAATCATCTACTGCCTGCTGTACGGTCTGAATTTGATCTTTATAAGGAACTTGGTTCTGTGCCAGTTCTTCTTTCGGATACATGCATCCCGTCAAAAGAAGCGTGGTAAAAACAAAAAGAAAACCAATTATTTTCCACTTCATATAATCACCTTTGTTATGTAATTTCGCTAAATCATGTTAAGAAGACAACGAGCAATGTTAAACCGGCGCAAATCATAAATACATATGCTATGATCGCGGTGATCAAGCGAAATATCCCTTTAAGTTTATACCTGCTGAAATAAATCGTTATGATCGCAAGAAACATCAATCCCATTCCTGCAATGGAAATCCACATTTTTATCATACCTGGTGACAACTTTATTCCCCCCTTAATTCGATTGTTATTATAGCATAGGAATCGAATTCTGCATAAAAAAAGCTGAAGTAAAGGGGGCGTCTTCTTTACTTCAGCCAGATTGAGACTAAATAACCCATTCGCCAGGCGTCATACTACCAATTTTGCTTCGTTGCATTGTATGCATTTAGAATACAAAACGTATCGACGAATGCCCACTTTTGAGGAAAAAAGCACATTTTTTATCCTTCTTCGTTTCTTTCCTCCAAAATATTGACTAAATCCTCCATCTCATGTGTTTTTCCACGTGACATCAGCACATCTGCAGCTTCCTTAGCATCCTTGCCATTAAATAACACATCGTAAAGGGCCGCTGCAATTGGCATTTTAACCTCATATTTTTTCGCAAGCTGATAGGCTGCTTTCGTCGTTCGAACACCTTCAACAACCATTCCCATGCTTTCTAGAACCTCATCAAGCGATTTTCCTTTTCCAAGCATATTACCCGCTCTCCAGTTTCTGGAGTGAACGCTTGTACAAGTAACAATTAAATCACCAATCCCAGCTAATCCGGCAAATGTTAAGGGATTTGCTCCCATTTTCGTACCAAGACGTGCGATTTCAGCCAACCCTCTTGTAATCAATGCAGCCTTGGCATTATCACCATATCCGAGGCCGTCCGTGATCCCGGCGGCGAGTGCGATGATATTTTTTAAAGCACCGCCAATTTCCACTCCAATTACATCGGAATTAGTGTACACACGAAAATTATGGTTGATAAATAAATCTTGAATTTTCTCGGCTGCCTCCATATTTTCCGAGGTAACCGTAACCGTAGTCGGATGTCTCAAGCTCACTTCTTCCGCATGGCTTGGACCGGAAAGAACGACAATAGCCTTTAAAAGGTGCTCAGGCATTTCTTCCTTAATCATTTCTGAAATTCTTAATAATGTATCTGGTTCAATCCCTTTGCTTACATGTGCAATAGTAATTGGCGCCTTCAAAACTTCCCGCATTTTTCCGATTACTTCGCGAATTGCCTTTGTTGGCACTGCCAGTATAACCGTTTCAACCCCGTCCAAAGTATCAGGAAGGGAAGCATAGCCTGTAATTAAGTCTGGTAGAGTGATTTCCGGCAAATACTTTTTATTCGTATGAAATTCATTAATCTCTTTCACCTGCTGTTCGTTATGACTCCATAAACGAACTTCATGATTATTATCGGCCAGAACAATCGCCAAAGCCGTTCCCCAGCTTCCTGCACCAACAACTGCAATAGTTTCATGTTTTTTTTGCATGATTACACCTACTTCTAACTTATTTTCTTTCTCTAGCAAATATTTTAATCGGCGTACCTTCGAAGCCAAAGGCATCTCTAATCCGATTTTCAAGGAAACGCTCATACGAGAAATGCAATAATTCAGGTTCGTTCACAAAAATCACAAATGTCGGCGGTTTAACAGAGACTTGTGTTGCATAATAAATTTTTAACCGTTTCCCTTTGTCTGTAGGGGTTGGATTCATTGCTACAGCATCCATAATAATATCGTTCAATACACTGGTTTCTACCCGCATTGAATGATTTTCGCTAGCTAAATTAATCATTGGCAGCAGAGTGTGGACTCGTTTTTTCGTTTTTGCCGATAAAAAGACAATTGGTGCATAATCAAGGAATAAGAAATGATCCCTAATTTTCTGTTCAAATTCTTTCATTGTCTTTTCATCCTTCTCAACTGCATCCCATTTATTAACGACAATGACGACTGCCCTTCCCGCTTCATGCGCATATCCGGCAATTTTTTTATCTTGTTCAATGATGCCTTCTTCCGCATTAATAACGACAAGAACAACATCTGAGCGTTCAATCGCTCTTAACGCACGAAGGACACTATACTTTTCGGTGGTTTCATACACTTTTCCTTTTTTACGAATGCCTGCCGTATCAATGATTACATATCTCTGCTCATCGTAGGTATAAGGAGAATCGATCGCATCTCTCGTAGTACCAGCAATATTGCTGACGATTACACGCTCTTCACCAAGAATGGCGTTTACTAACGAGGACTTTCCGACATTCGGACGTCCAATTAATGAAAATTTAATAACATCCTCATCATACTCTGTTTGATCGAGCTTTGGAAAATGTTTTGCCGCTTCATCTAATAAATCACCAATTCCTAACCCATGAGAACCTGAAATAGGAATTGGTTCACCAAAACCAAGGGCATAAAAATCATAAATCTGATCACGCATTTCCGGATTATCGATTTTATTAACGCCTAATACAACCGGTTTCTTGGTTCTGTATAAAATTTTAGCTACCTCTTCATCAGCAGCTGTAACGCCTTCCTTGCCATTTGTTAAAAAAATGATAACATCGGCTTCATCCATGGCCACTTCAGCCTGCTGCCGGATTTGCTCCAAGAACGGCTCCTCGCCAATATCAATCCCGCCGGTATCAATAATATTAAAATCATGCGTCAGCCACTCTCCGGAGCTGTAAATTCGGTCACGGGTTACTCCGGGTATGTCTTCAACGATAGAAATCCTTTCTCCTACAATTCTGTTAAAAATAGTAGATTTTCCCACATTAGGCCTTCCGACAATGGCAATAACAGGTTTAACCAAATACAATCGCCATCCTTTCTATTTCAATAATTAACCATCAACCAATTTACGAAGTAAGTGTTAATGAAAAATAAACCCTTCTAAGGCAGTAGAAGGGCCAACCTTTATAGTGTAGCAAATGTTAAACCTTTCCCGCAATGGAAAGTGTTATTACCATATAGAAATCATGATGATTTTTGCTTTTCTTTTTCCAGAAAGGGGAAATAATTCTGCAGGAATGAACCGGCATTTTCAAGAATACTCCAACTTATAAGTAAAACGGCAATTAACGAACAAACATCTAAATAGCCAAAAGACCCAACAGCATAGGGGATTTGAAGTTTATTTAAAATATAGGCCGTTAAAAATTCACCCTGCATTGTACCGCTGACGGCAACAATTAATCTGTTTTTTAGATTTTTTTGCAAAAGAATCGCTAAATACCACATGCATATGCTAATCATCCATTCTTTTTTAAAGATAATCCAAATAGGATCAAAAATTTCAAATAAATGAAAGGAAGCATACGCAATAGATATTATCAAAGAACAAATTGAATGATAAATAATAATTTGATGTTTTTCATTTGCTAAAAAATAATAAGAAAAAAGTAATAAGATTAGACCACTCCAAGCTATTTCAATTCTTCCAAATATAAATTGATGGTTTGAAAAAATAATCACAGTGAGTACGATAAAAGCCAATTTTAAGCGATATGGGTTCTTTTTTTCTAATAAAAACGTGGCATAAACCCAAACAGCCCAAAAAAACCAAAAAAATACAGCTCCTTCCACAACATTCACCTCCTATCATTTCCATTATTGGTTCGCAATATGTATTTTCATACACTATTGAATAATATTTTCCCTCGTGAATCATTATAAATAGAGGAGGTGTGGAGGATGGGAAGAGATCGTCAAGAAAAAAAGTTAAAAGCCTCAAGAAGGGTAGAATCGGATCGAGATCAAGCATTGCATTATCCTGGTGCCACGAAACTATCAGGCCCTGAGGAAGCTAGAGGGCTAAACGATGGAAAAAGATAACCAGCACCATGCAAAAAGCTCCCGCACCGCGGGAGCTTTTTTATTTGTTAACGTCTGCTATATAATGTTGTATCAATTCCTCTTTGATGTAACCAGTGATACGTTTCCCCTTTAATCATCAGCGGAGTTTTTTTCAAATCTGCCACATTAGCAGCTCCTAATGCCGTCATAATAATTGACATTTCATGCTGGAGCGTTTCAATCTCTTCTTTCAAAGCATCAATTCCTCTTTCAATGAGGGTCTGTAAAAAATACCCTGCCATTCCAACGGCTTCGGCACCAATCGCGATTCCTTTAACAATATCCATAGCTCCCTTAAAACCGCCGGAACCTAGGATTGCTGTACGGCCGTTCGCAGCCGAATCAGCCTCAATAATGGAGATTGGAGTAGGTATGCCCCAATCGGCAAAAAAAGACAGGGCACGCTCCCTGCGGTTATTCTCTATTTCCGCAAAATTGGTTCCACCAAAGCCGCCAATATCGATCATCGACACTCCCGCCGCAATCAGCGTCTTGACTGTTTCACGCGACATACCGAAGCCTACCTCTTTCACAATGACCGGAACATCAACGGAACGGACGATTGCTTCGATTCTATTTAAAGCCCCTGTAAAATCCCGGTCCCCTTCAGGCATTGTCAGCTCTTGAATAACGTTTAAATGAATCTGCAAAGCATTCGCCTCTATCATGTTAACCGCCTCTTTAGCCTGATCAGGCGTTGCTTCACTTCCAAGATTTGCAATCAATATTCCAGAAGGGTTTTCTTTTCTCACTACTTCAAATGTGTATTTTTGGGATTTGTCTTTAATCGCTGCCATTTGCGAGCCTACAGCCATTGCTAATCCAGTGGCACCGGCGACCTGCGCAAGCTCCTTATTTATGCGATACGTTTTGTCGCCGCCCCCGCCCGTCATTGCATTGATAAAAATTGGCGAACTTAAAGAAAGTTCGCCAATTGAGTGGTCTAATCGAACATCGAGCATACTGATATTAGGCAGACTTTGATGAATAAACTTTATATCATCAAAAGCGGAGAATGGCTTCTCCTGGTTTGCAAGGGCAAAGCGAATATGATCCCATTTTCGTTCAGATCTCGACACGGATTATCACCATTATTTTCTTAAATTCTTTAATTTGTCACCAATAACTTCCCCAAGCTGGAAGCCTTTTGTCTCTTCAGGAAGTTCATAATCAATTTTTTCTTCAGCTTCTTTTTCAAGCAGGTCTTTAATGCTTAATGATAAACGTTGTTCAGCTTCATTCGCATCCAATACCTTAACAGAGACTTCCTGTCCCTCTTTTAGGACCTCATGAGGCGTACCAATATGCTTATGGGCGATTTGGGAAATATGAACAAGTCCTTCTACTCCCGGGAATACTTCTACAAAAGCACCGTAGGATACTAATCTTTTAACTGTACCGGTTAAGACACTGCCTTTTGGAGCCTTTTCAGCAATATTGGACCAAGGTCCAGGTAAAGTTTCTTTGATGGATAATGAAATTCTTTCATTGTCACGGTCAACACTCAAAATCTTTACTTGAACTTTTTGACCCTCTTGTACAACATCTGACGGCTTATCAACATGTTCATGTGATAGCTGAGAAATATGGACTAGACCGTCAATCCCGCCGATATCAACGAACGCACCAAAGTCGGTAATTCTTTGAACCGTTCCATCAATCACCTGGCCAGGCTCAAGTGCTCCAAGACGGCTTTGTTTTTGTTTTCCCTTCTCTTCTTCAACAACCGCGCGGTGTGAAAGAATCAGGCGATTTTTATCTTTATCAAGTTCTACAATTTTAAATGTTAGATTACGTCCTTTGTAATCACTGAAATCTTCAACAAAATATGTTTCAACCAATGATGCAGGAACAAACCCGCGTACACCTAAATCAACCACGAGTCCGCCTTTTACAACATCTTTAACTTCTGTTTCAACCACTTCACCGGATTGGAACTTTTGCTCTAAACTTTCCCAAGCTTTCTCAGCATCCACTTTTCTCTTTGAAAGAATTAATGCCTCTTCTTCTACTTTTAATACTTCTAATTCCAGTTCGTCGCCTTCCTGAACAGCATCTGATGCTTTTTCAATATGCAGGCTTGAAAGTTCGCTGATTGGAATAATTCCATCTAGTTTACTTCCTTGAATATCTACGAGCACCTGCTTTTCTTCTACCTTCGTAACTTGTCCGGTAACCTTTTCGCCAACTTCAAAGCTTTTCACTTCTACTTGATTTAATTCTTCAGACATATGTAATCCTCCTTAATCCATTTGGCTGCAAACCTATAAATCCTTTATTTACTTAAGAGCATTCCAGAGCAAGCTTGAAAAAATTGCCCTAGGTTAACTAAGAATATTCGAAAAAGAATCTCAATTAATAACTTCTTATAAATAAACTATTTTGTCAAGCAGAACCTATCGATGCTCTTTAATAAGTTTATGAATTTCAGACATAATTAATTCAGTCACATGTTCGGCAGAGGCTTTCTCCTGCCGCAGTGATTCCATCTCAATTGGTTTTCCAAATACTACTTTTAGTCTTTTAAAGCTTTTATATGGGCCTATTACTGCACATGGAACAACCATGGCGTCTGTCTTTAATGCGAAAAAACCTGCGCCAGCCAGCCCTTTTCCAAGTTCCCCGGTCTTACTTCTAGTTCCCTCAGGGAAAAGGCCTAAAACATGTCCCTCTTTTAAAACATTTAATCCTTTTCTAAGTGCCTCGCGATCGCTCATTCCCCGTTTTACTGGGAAGGCATTGCATTTCCTGACAATCCCGCCGAGTACAGGAACCTGAAAGAGTTCTTCCTTAGCCATAAAATGAACCGGTCTTGGGGTAGAAATCCCTACGATAATCGGATCAAAATTATTAATATGATTAGAGCATAGAAGAATCCCGCCTTCATTTGACGGAAAATTTTCAAGTCCAATAACCTGAACACGGTACCACGGTTTAAAGATTGCATTAACAACAGATCTAGCAAATGTGTAGAAGGTCACACCTAACCAATCCTTTCGTCCACTAAAGCCATAATTTGATCGACTACTTCGGGAATGGTCAAAGAGGTGGTGTCGATTTCAACAGCATCCTCGGCTTTTTTTAATGGAGCTGCTTCTCTTTCAGAATCAATCTTATCTCGAAGGGATATTTCTTGCTTTAATCTTTCCAGGTCAGATGGGAAACCTTTTTGCATGTTTTCAGTATGGCGGCGCAATGCCCTCTCCTCTACACTTGCAAGTAAAAACACCTTTACTTCTGCATTTGGCAGTACATGGGTTCCAATATCCCGGCCGTCCATTACGACTCCGCCGCTTTTCGCAAACGATTGCTGCCTCCTCACCATTTCTTCACGCAACTTAGCGTGTTTTGAAACGATGGAAACAGAATTGGTTACTTCAGATGTACGGATTTCTTTTGTCACATCTTTATGGTCGAGATAAACTAATTGTCCATTTTCAGAAGGAAGCAGTTCAATTTCTGTCGCTAAAAGGGTATCTAATAAAGCTTCTTCATCTTCAAGATTTAGATTTTCAATAATCGCTTTATATGTAATAGCCCTGTACATTGCCCCTGTGTCGATATATACATAGGATAATCTTTCAGCGACAATTTTTGCGACGGTGCTTTTCCCGGCGGCTGCCGGTCCATCAATGGCGATTGATAATTTCTTCTTCATAAATCCTCCTAAATTTCGCTTCTTTGCTGTCTCTCTCTATTTTACCATAAGAAAAAGAAATGCTTCTTAATTTTGCATGTAATTTCATAAAAATAAAGCAGGCAGCCCTGCTTTATTTTTCTTTTATCGTTTGAAGAATGTCAGTAAATGTATTTTCATTGACTCCTTCATATTTTGCTAATTCTTTTACTTCCGGCAGCAGGTCAAGTTGATGAAAAAAGAACTGAGTCACCACTAGAAATATAAATTGGACTATAATAAGCTTAATTAACAGCCTCTCAATTTTTTTCAAGCAAAATCACTCCATTAATCACGATATTCCTATTATTGGAGCAACAGCAATATTTTATGCTGTCTGTAAAGACTATATGAAAGAAAGGAAAAGCAGGTGCTTTTCCCTATAATACATCTTCGTATATACCTTCAGAGTCCTTTAATTTTTCGACTTCTTCTTCTCTTCCATTATCAGCGTTAATAAAAATGCGGTACGTATCATTTTTAATCGTGCCAAGGAATTCGTAACACAGCACTTCTTTATTTAAATCATTGACAATGACCGCTTTTCGATCCTCCATCACCTTAAGGTTTGGATTTACTTTACTCCGCGCCTCTTCCATTGTGATCGCCGCTTTGCCAATTTTCCTTGATTGCAGTGATTTTAAGTACTCTTCAGCAGACACACCAATGATATCTCCATTATCAAGTGCTACCTTCATCTTGATTGCTTCAGGATATATTCTAATGCCATTTTTATTTGTTACAAAATTAAAGACACCGGTATTGTCATATTGAGTACTTTCAAAAAGCTCTAATTCAGTAAATCCCGTATCCTTTAAAAATTTCTGGGCTTTTGTCATCGCCTCATGTAAGCTGATTTTTTGTTTTTTTACATCGCGATGATTAATAAACCAAATCGGATGTCCGCCTTTTTTAGTAATATCCATACTGCCTTCTTGACCTGTTTTCTCATTTTTTATCGACACACTGTAAAAGCCATAATCAGATCCTTTTCCATTCTCTGTTATTTTCACCTTTGTATTTCCATCAATGTTCATATATTTTTTGGCAATCTTAATTGCTTGATTACGTGTGATTGGATTTCCCTTAACGTTTTTAAAGTTCTCATCCTTTTTTTGCATATTCTCAAATGTCGGTCCAAAATCTGTTTCATCAAAACCGGTTACCGTTTTTTCCACAGTTTTAAATCCGTCGATGATTGTATTGTCTGTTGTTTCCTTCCCAGAGGCAAGAGCCAACTCCACATCCATCCAGCGTAGGTTATTTTTCAAAACCATATGCTGAACTCTGCGAAGCTCGTTTTGAATATCGCCTGATTGTTTATACAATACATTTAATGTGTTGTACTCTTTTTCTGTCAATGGCTCCTTATCTAAGTCTCTGATCGCCGTCCGATAGCTAAAATTACCGATGTTCGCCAAGAATTCCTCTGTCTTATTAAATGGTAACAATGTCAGCGGGAGCTGCCCTACATCATTATGCGCTTCTGAGGTAATTCTCCAAACCTCAGCCAATGATGGCGACAATGAATGTCTTGAGTTCATTGCCAGCGTTGCCCCAATTTTGTCGTGTAATAAATCCATTTGATAAGTAAGGCCGTGGAAGGCGCGTTGGTAGTTATTCTCCGAATTTAAAAGGATTGCATTTTTTTCTTGATGCTCTTGGTAGCCCCAATACCCGGTGCCAATTACTCCGAGTGCTAACACTCCTATTAATATACCTCTAATCACTTTTTGTTCACCTCTACTTACAAAAAATATGTTTCCCAATTCTTTTGATTTGCGGTCTTGACCAAATCCATGCGCTTGTTGCTGTAGCAGGATTAAAATAATAGAGGGCTTCACCTGTTGGATCCCAGCCATTAATGGCATCGATCACAGCTTTCTTAGATGTTTCATTTGGTGTAAGCCAAATTTGGCCGTCTGCAACTGCCGTGAATGCGCCAGGTTCGAAGATAACACCAGAAACGGTATTTGGAAAAGAAGCGCTATTAACGCGATTTAAAATCACTGACGCTACCGCCACTTGGCCGATATACGGTTCTCCTCTTGACTCACCATGGACAGCATTGGCCATTAATTGAATATCATTTTGTGAGAAACCTTTCGGAATATTGACAGCGGTTGCCTTTTTAGAAGTATTATTGGCATTCCCATTGTTTGATGAAGCATTATTACTCTTCGTATATTTCGTTGACTTCAGGAGCTTTTCCTTTGTGGTGGACCCTGCCAGTCCATCAATTGGCAAGCCAAATTCATACTGAAAATTCCGCAATGCCCAGTAAGTTCTCCAACCAAAAACCCCATCAATTTTACCGGTATAGAAACCAATATATTTTAGTCTTGATTGAAGTTCGATCACATCTTCGCCAACTGCACCACGCTGGATTACCTGATTGGAAAATGCTTGTGCCTTATCGGCATGGATTAACGGCTGAGAAGCGCATAATAATGTAACAGCAAGCATCATTCTTAATAAACTTTTTTTATTCATGGAATACGAACCCCCATTGTAAATCTTTTAACAGTAACCCTATTTTCTGTTATATTGGTGTTTTTATTCCATTAAATACAAAACCCTTCATTATGAATGAAGGGCAGATTGTCGAGAAAGGGTATTTTTCTCGGCAATTTTTCAGTTTGTCAGACCTAAAATACGGATTATATAATAAGATTGACCATGCTAACGGGGCCTGTTGATTTCCGCTCCGGGCACTCGCTTTCCGCGGGGAGGTCCTGGAGCCTCCTCGTCGCTTTGCGCCTGTGGGGTCTCCAGTGACCTCTCGATCCCGCAGGAGTCGAGTGCCCTCCGCTCCAATCAACAGGGAACAAATCAACCTAAAGAATTGCAACACACCTTTTCTAACCTAGTTAAATGTGTTGCAATCTTTTTTATATTTTGGCAGGCTGCAGTAAGGAGAGCCTGTTCACTCGCTTTCTTCAATCCCTGTAACTGGCAGTAGCGAAGCCCATGCAGCTCTTCCCGAGTCTGCAAAGCTTCGCTCAATTTTTTCCTTTCTAAATTTATAAAGCAGTTTTCCCGATTTAGATAAGCGATTTAACCTTACCTTTTCTTTGTACTCCTCCCATACATGTCGTGTCACAACTTTACTTTATTTTTTGAGCGTGACATTGGAATAGTAATCGGTGTTGACCAGCTAATCGTGGAGTAATGTGGTACTGAATCCTTGAATTTTAAACCTAAAAACCAGCGGTAGGCTATGTTTGTTCTTATTTCCCTTTCTAATCTCTTTTGGCTTAAACATTGATTTCTCCACTTATTTAAATTATTTATTTGTTGAACGGAAGGTCTTTATTGAAACACACACTGTTGATTGGAGCGGCAAGCGAAGCCGCCTGGAGCGGAAATCAACAGACCTATTGAAAAGCTTATATATTAATAACATTATAACAAATTAACGCGGTGAATTGTTGAAGAGTAAATATAAAATAAAAGGCCATCGAAAGTTTTTCGACAGCCTGCCCTTCATTATGAATGAAGGGTTTTTTGAACTGAATATTGTTTTTTAAAATGATTGGCACTTAATATTTTTGCTTTTTTGACCTTCGTTAAGCCAAACCACCAGAGAAAAATCATAAATGGAAAAATAATATATACCCAATGTTCTAATGACAAAAGAATAAAATCATAAAAACTATGAAGAATATACGGAATAAACAGCGATAGAATCAGCCATTTCGCTTTTGTTCCCTCAGTAAATTTTGCTTTTCCCAGGTAAAAACCCATGATCACTCCGAAAAGCGCATGGCTGGATACAGGCAAAAGAGCCCGGGACATAGCATGCCCGACACCGTTTGCAATTAAATAAAAAATATTTTCAATTGTTGCAAATCCTAATGATACGGCAACTCCATAGACAATTCCATCAAACGGTTCATCAAATTCTACATGCTGATAAACCGCATAGAAAAGGACGAACCATTTAAAAAACTCCTCTAAAAGACCTGTGCTAAAGAAGGCATCAAAAAGGTCTGATTTAACCAAATGCTCGGTTTCGAGAACATGCTGAATAAACATGATCGGGAACACAAGAAGCGCCCCATAAAGGAATGTCCGCAGCACAAACGAAATCGGCTCTGGTTCATATTCATCTTTTAAATAAAAATAACTGAGCAATGCCAATCCGGGGGCAATCCCGGCAGATAAGATTCCCAGCATGATGAACCTCTTTTCAAAAATTCCATTTTCTTAATCGTATCATGAAACTTACTATCTATAAAATGAAAGATTCATCTTTTTGACTGTTTTCTCTAGAAAATCTGGATATATTTAACAACACTTTAAAGTCTAAAATTCAATTCGCTCTAAACCGCTGGCAAGGGCAACAGCCAATTTGATTCTTGCCTTTTTCGAGTCATTATCACTGCCAAGAATAACACCTTTTTTATAGAGGTCGTAGGCACTGCCCAAATAATCATAGGTAGTGTAAACCGCCCCCTCCTCGGCGCTGGTGGTAATAACCAATTTAATCCCAGCTTTAATAGCAGCCTCGATCTCTTCCATCATGTTCGGAGCCACTTGTCCTCGCCCAACTCCTTCAAGAACAATCCCCTTCACCCCGGATTCTCGTGCAGCCTTAATAAATTTCCCGTCGGCGCCAATATAACACTTTATAATATCCACTTGCGGTATTGGCGATTGAACAGCAAAACATTCTCTCTTTAACGGTTTTTGATAGAGATGTACTTGGTCATTATCAATAATCCCAAGGTAGCCAAACCCAAAAACGTTAAACCCTTGAATATTGGAAGCATGCTCTTTTTTAACATATCTTGCAGCAAAAATACGTTCATTAAAAACAACCACTGTACCTGCATCATGTAAATCACTAGAACAGGCGGTATAAATCGCATGCCGTAAATTAATATAGACATCACTTCCTAAGTCTTCAGGAGAACGCTGTGAACCGGTAACCACAACGGGCCGCGGGTCCTTTATCGTTAAATCGAGAAAATAGGCAGTTTCCTCCATTGTATCGGTACCATGGGTAACTACAACACCAGAAATCGTTTCATCTTTAAAATATTGTTCTATTTTCGCTTTTAGGACTAATAAATCATCAAAGGTAATATGGATACTTGCTTTTTGGAATACGGATTCAACTATTACCTCGATATCATCGGGGAGCTGACACATCGCAGCCAGTTCCTCCCCAGTTAAGGCGCCAGATGCTAATTTACCGGATTCCTTATTCGGTTTACTGGCGATTGTTCCACCTGTTGTTAACAAGACCACTTTTTTCAATTCTTAATCACCCTTCTATTCATTTTTTAAAATGCAGCTCGCAATTAAGCCGCCATGGAACCGGCCATTTTCAATAAATATTTCATTTGCATTATTACCCGCAGCAATGACACCCGCGATAAAAATTCCCGGAATATTTGTCTCCATTGTTTCCGGGTCAAACATAGGTCTTCCGGATTCTTCATCAATTTTCACACCCATAGATTTTATCAATTTATGATTTGGGTGATAGCCGGTCATTGCAAAAACAAAATCATTACTGATTGATTTCTCAGTTCCGTCTTTCATATAAATGAGACTATCTTCGGTTATTTCCTTTACATGCGAATTAAAATGCATCTCAATTACCCCGTTACGGACTAATGATTCAAACTCAGGTAAAATCCATGGTTTAATGCTAGGAGAATACTCATTTCCTCGATATATAACAGTAACTCTTGCTCCCGCCTTTACAAGCTCTAGTGCAGCATCAACACTAGAATTTTTCCCGCCAATTACACAGACATCTTTATCAAAGTATGGATGGGCCTCTTTGAAATAATGAAATACTTTTGGTAAAGATTCACCGGGAACATTCATATAATTTGGATGATCATAATAGCCGGTGGCAATCACGATATAACGAGCGTGATAGGTGTCTTTAGAAGTATGAATAAAAAAGGCATCTTCTCCTTTTTCCACTTTTATTACTTCTTCATATGCATTAATGCGTAAATCCTTCCGTTTCGCCACTTCCCGATAATAGACAAGAGCCTGATTTCTTTTTGGCTTATAGCTGTCAGTTACAAAAGGAAAGCCGCCAATTTCCAATTTTTCACTTGTACTAAAGAACGTTTGGTGTGTCGGATAATGATAAATTGAATTAACCACATTGCCCTTTTCAATGATAAGCGGATTTTTCCCTATTTCCTGTAATGCAATTGCTGCTGCGAGCCCGCATGGACCAGCACCAACGATGATAATATCTTCATTGTGCACGGTGAATACACTCCTTATAGAAAACTTGCCATAAAAAAACTCCTACCTGATAATGATAGGAGTTTTTCTTGTATATTTCAATCTTAAATCCAGCCTCTGAAGCGGCTTGCTTCTGCCATTTTTCTTACACCGACCATATAAGCAGCAAGGCGCATATCAACACGGCGTGTTTGCGCCGTATCATATATATTATTAAATGATTTCACTAGAATCTTTTCAAGCTTCTCTTCTACCTCTTCCTCAGCCCAATAATAACCCTGGTTATTTTGAACCCATTCGAAGTAAGACACAGTTACACCGCCAGCAGATGCAAGCACATCAGGCACTAACAGAATTCCACGCTCAGTAAGAATTTGGGTTGCTTCCAATGTTGTTGGCCCATTAGCTGCCTCTACAACAATGCTTGCCCGGATATTATGAGCATTTTCTTCTGTAATTTGATTTTCAATCGCTGCCGGAACAAGAATATCACAATCCAGTTCAAGAAGCTCTTTATTTGTAATTGTATTATCAAACAATTTAGTAACTGTACCAAAGCTGTCTCTTCGATCTAACAAATAATCAATATCGAGGCCGTTTGGATCATAAAGGGCACCATAGGCATCGGAAATACCTACGACTTTCGCACCTGCATCATGCATAAATTTTGATAAATAGCTTCCGGCATTACCAAAGCCTTGGACAACTACTCTTGCACCTTCAATATCGATTCCGCGTTTTTTGGCAGCTTCACGAATACAAATGGTTACCCCTTTTGCAGTAGCTGATTCACGTCCATGGGAACCGCCAAGAACGAGCGGTTTACCTGTAATAAATCCAGGAGAATTAAATTCATCAATTCGGCTGTATTCATCCATCATCCAAGCCATGATCTGAGAGTTTGTAAATACGTCAGGTGCTGGAATATCTTTTGTAGGTCCAACAATCTGACTGATTGCCCGGACATACCCACGGCTTAACCTTTCAAGTTCTCTAAATGACATATCACGCGGATCACAAATAATTCCGCCTTTACCGCCTCCATATGGAAGGTCAACAATACCACATTTTAAACTCATCCATATTGATAAGGCTTTCACTTCTGTTTCAGTTACATTCGGATGGAAACGGATTCCACCTTTAGTAGGTCCAACAGCATCGTTATGTTGTGCCCTGTAACCAGTAAATATTTTAACTGAACCATCGTCCATTCTAACTGGAATCTTAACTGTCATCATACGTAATGGCTCTTTCAAGAGCTCGTATACCTCTTCAGGATAACCTAACTTTTCAAGAGCTTTGTGAATGACTGTCTGTGTTGATTTTAACACGTCATGCTGTTCCTCTTGATTAGTCTTTTCTGTACCTTTTTCGGCTACCATTTGTAAACCTCCTAAGAAATCACTTTTACGAATGTTGTCCGCTTTCAGTCACAAGTATACACCTTTAATTGATTAATGCAAGAACAAAAATTAGCTTTCTGTGTTTTATTTTACGAATATGTAATCGTTGCCATTCTTATTTTTTAGATAATAATAAATTTCAAACATCTAATGCAAAAAAAAGAACCAAAATCCTTGACGGAAGGCATTAGGAAAAGGCTCCACTTCCGGAAACCTTTTCCCCTTCTCCCGCAAAAAAATTATCCTAGGATATATTATTTAAAATGCTGGATGATTGTTTCAACCGCATTTTGTTTTATTATGACCCTTCCATATTCACTGAGAATATGTGGACTTAGAATTGAGGTATTCCCAAACTCCGATAAAATACATGCCGCCATTTTGTTTTTTTCCGTCTCTGATTGATCCATTAATAAATAGTAGCGATTATTCATCGAATACACACTGCCCCCAAAAAGGGAGATGGATGAAAGCCTCTTTGCTGCGTTAATAATATCCTCGAAATCTACAAACTCAAATAATAGCTTTTCCAAGCCGCAGGCCCTAACCTGCATTTCAATAAATCCGTCATGTAATACTTCATCAGAGTCTTTAAATTCCTCAACGGTAATGATCATAATCATTCCCTGTGCTTGAAGGGAAAACACTTCAACCGCTACGGATCCTTGGATTTCCACATTAAATTCTATACTCGCCTCTTCGAGCATATCATGAAAAAGCTGATTCCATTTCCCTGCATCCTTCCAAATATCTTCCTTTGAAAGACCCCGATCCATCAGATCATCAGAGGTTAAAAAAATTTTTATCTTATTTGCTGTTAAGCGTTCTAAGCGCATGTTTTAGCCCCCTGCTTATGACTACTGTTGATTTTAGTGTATGCCTCGGGGGTGTGTTTGTGATTGTCTTTATTAAACCTTGATTAACCTCGAGATAGTGATACCAAATGACACTCTGCCGGTGCACCTAATCTTAATGGAATGGCGGTTGTACCGTACCCATTACTAATTAGCAAGGTTGTATTTGCCAATTGTTTTACTCCGCCTCTTTTTTGCAGACTATATCCTAAGATATGAATTTGACCGCCATGTGTATGGCCGCTTAATACCAAGCTTATTTTATGTTCGGGAAGAACTTTTTCTGTAATGGCTGGATAGTGGCTGATTAGGATTTTAAACCCATCATAATCGGTTTCCTTAAGAGCCCAATCCAGCCGGTCCCGCTCTTGGCCAAGATCATCAACTCCAAGAAGAAATAACTTCTCTCCTTTTTTAGATTTTAATGTAACTGCCGAATTACTTAATATCTTAATTTTTAACTCAGCCATCATTTTTACTAATTTATGATAATTTATTTCATAATCATTATTGCCCCAGACAAAGTAGACTGGGCCTATTTGCTGCAATTTACGTAAATTGGTTTTGACTCTTTTGAAAGGTACTCCCTTTTCCATTAAATCTCCGCCGATTACAACGAGGTCTGCTCTCCCTTTTACCATATTAATAATTTTATCTGATATCGTGCGCCGATGGATATCGGAGATAAAGAAGATTGTCAGTTTTCCAAATGATTCCGGAAAATCAGGAAAACAAAAATCATGCTCTACCACATGATTTAGAAAAGCTTCATGCAGCATATATAACAACAGACATATACCTGCCCCAAACAAAAGTAAAATAATAATAATCATCCTATTGCCCCGTTTCAAAGATCAATTCCTTCTAAAAAAATCATAACATAACGAAAACTTTGACCAAAAATTTAAAGGAAAACAATTGAAAGTTTATGTAACTAATTGAACCGAGTCACCCACTCCATTAAAGGCAAAAAACCCCTCCATAACAATGTATGAGAGGGATGAAAAATCTTTCTCCTTTAAAATATCTAAACTTCCTGAATACTTAATATACGGAAGCCATGTTCTTCGAGTTTCTTAACGAATTTATCGATATTATCTTTCTTTTCAATCTTCATGACAATTCTTCGGACCAATTTATCGGTTTCATCGAAAGTAACTAGTGAGATGATATGCTCATGAAAATGATGAGCAATTTCAGAAAGACGGGCAATTCTTCCTTCCGTTTCCACAGATGTAAAGGCAATTCTAACTCCTGGACGATTTACTCCAAATGCACTTTCAAAGGAACCCAATACATCCGAACGGGTAACCACGCCTTGAAAGACATGATTTTCATCGACAACCGCAAGCAGAGGAAAATCCTTTAAATCAAGCATGGTTCTCTCGAACAGTTCCGTACCAATTAAGTATTGGTCATGGTGAGTCGCAATGTCTTTCATAAAGGTTGTCGTGAGGTAATCTTCCTTTTGTTTGTTAGAATTAAAAAAATTTTGGAATATACCATATCGTGTGACTACACCTAGATAGCGTTCACCCTGCAAAACCGGGAGTCCGTCAATTTGATGCTGCTCCAGCTTATCCAAGGCAGCTTTTAACGTGTCATTTTCTTGGGCAGTAATACATTCATACTTTGGTATCATTATATGTTTTACAAACATATCCCATCACCTCTAGAGTATAGTACTTTCACCTTATTATACTTCGACATGACTGTTAAATACCCTCTTATTTCGTAATGATTTATGTCATTTTATAATAAATGAAATCATATGTTTAAATGATGCTGAATATTAAGGGAGGGTAACGAATGAATACTCACCTCAAAACCTATCATCCTTACGTAAGTCCATATGATCCCTGTCAACCATTACTCGAAAAAACCTATTCTACTCCGCCGCATTTATATATGGGGTTTCAACCGCCAAATTTGCCGCAATTTTCTCCAATGGAAGCACTAAGAGCCGGTACGCTTTGGAAAGCCTTTTATGATCCTTGGTATGGTCCTTATGAGCAAGGAAAGAGGAGGCAGTCGCCATGAAACAAGTACCAGCTGAATATTATCAATTAATGGAGCAGCTGCAAGCTGTTGATTTTGTATTAGTCGAGCTTACCCTTTATTTGGATACCCATAATGATGACCTTGATGCGGTCAATCAATTTAATCACTATGTACAGGAACGAAAACGAATTAAAAAGCAGTTCGAAAGTCAATTTGGACCGTTACAGCAATTTGGCAACAGTTATTCCGGACACCCCTGGAATTGGGATAACTCCCCATGGCCGTGGCAGGTTTAAAAGCGGAAGCACCCGGTTAGCGATACCTTTATTTTGGCAGATTGGGAGGGATAAGAATCTATGTGGATATATGAAAAAAAGCTGCAATATCCGGTTCGCGTTAGTACATGTAACCCGATGCTAGCAAAATTTTTAATTGAGCAATACGGCGGCGCGGATGGTGAACTGGCTGCTGCGTTAAGATACTTAAACCAGCGCTATACAATCCCCGATAAAGTTATTGGTTTGTTAACGGATATTGGAACAGAAGAGTTTGCCCATCTCGAAATGATTGCGACAATGGTCTACAAATTAACAAAGGATGCAACACCTGAACAGATGAAGGCTGCCGGTTTAGGCGCACATTATGCTAACCATGAAAAAGCACTATATTACGAAAATGCCGGCGGTGTCCCATGGACCGCCACATACATTCAAGCAAAAGGGGACCCGATTGCCGATCTATATGAGGATATTGCCGCCGAAGAAAAGGCTAGAGCCACGTATCAATGGATTATCAATATGAGTGATGATCCAGATATAAATGACAGCTTACGTTTTTTACGGGAACGGGAAATCATTCATGCCCAGCGATTCCGAGAAGCTGTTGAAATATTAAAGGATGAACAAGGAAAGAAGAAAATCTTTTAAGAGGCAGTTTAATTCTGCCTCTTATTTTTTTTCGTGATAAAGATTGATATCATAGTGTTTTTTCATCACTTCAAAGATTAGATGACGATTCTTCCATTCCTCTTCCCGTTTCCATAAGTCCTTGCTGCGGTCGACGATTTCGCACCTTAACTCTTGGTATTCCTTTTCTTTTTTATCTTTCTGCTGCCGGAGGACATTCATCGTCCCATAGCTAATCAACGTCATCGCTAATAAAAACATATTTACCGTATTGTTTAACGAAGCTGAAAACATAGCAAAAAAAGAATAGGAATAGTGCTGCGCAATGTTAAAATAAAAATAACAAAAGAACAAGAATGCCATACCTAGTGTTCCATAGATTGCAAAAAAATGACGTTTTTCAGCAATGTCAAATTTCTCTTTTCTTTTTCTTAGGTTTTCTAACATCTGCTTTGTTGCAGGGTCCGTGTTTTCTAACAACTGAATTGGAGCATCCATTGTTCCCCCTCCATTCTCCCTATTAAACATATGAACTTGTCCCTCAAATTATGTTTTTCCAACAAAAAAACCGGCCAAAAAAATGGTCGGTTAATTATTTACGGGAATTTTCAATACCTGTCCGGCATTTACCTGGTCACTGCTCATATGATTAGCTTCCTTGATTGTTGCCATTCCTTTTGGAGAATGGTAGTATGTCATCGCAATACGATAAAGCGTTTCTTTCGGCTGTACCTTATGATAAATGATTCTTGTTTCCTTTTTTGGAACGGCTTGCTGCTTTGTTGTGTCTGACTCTGCCCGTTTGGTTATATTCTTTTCTGGTTCATTGACTATGGAAGCTGGCTTTTGACTGGCAGGACTGACTTCATTCATTCTGGTAGTCCCCTCTACTTTTTGCTGCTCTTGTTTAACCGCCTTATCATCAGACTTCTCGAGATCATCTTTTTCTTGAACGTCCGGTTCATCAGGTTGTTCTTCTTGATTTATTTCATCCTCGTCACCCGAGTGGTCGAGATTGATTGTTTCATAACCAACAGGACTGACATTTGTCTTTTCTACATGATTCATTTTTTTACCATCAAGATAAGAAATCGCACTAAAAATAATCACAGGAAGTAAGACAAAAAATAGCACCAACAGCCGAATAACCGGATATTTAAGTTTCCATTTCATTTTCTTTTTCTTGCGGCGGTGGAGCTGCTCCCGAGGCGGCAGATGGTCATCAACTTTGGTAGTATCATTAATTTTTTGAATCCGCTGCTTTAATCGTTCGGCTTGTTCTCTATATGGTTCTTCACTATTCATAATGACAGCCCCCTCCTCGTTTATCCTATTCATCTTCCATTTTCGGTGAACGTGTATATTTTATATATATACCTAAACAAAAATCTATGACAAAATGCATCATAATGGTCACTGCAAAATTTCCAGTCCATTCGTAAATCAAACCGATCAAAAAACTGAGTAACACAATATTTACAAATAAATACAAATTAAAAAGATAACGATAATGAATAATAGCAAAAATGATACTTGCCAGCATTAACCCTGCCGATGTTTGTATGATCCCGCGAAATAATAATTCCTCGCTAAAAGCGACAACTGCAGCAATGAAAATAATATGAAAAGAATTCCGTTTTTTAAAAATCCTTTCATTTAAACCGCCATCATTATAAAAATGCCGCGGAAGCCATTTCATCATGACAATATCAAAAATGACCACAGCAATTCCTGCCGTAAAACCTACCTTTAGAATATTAGGGTCATTTAAGCGAAAATGATCTAAAAAAGAAAACTCATCAAATAAGATCCATCCAAGAAACAACGAAATAGCAAGGATGATTGCTTGGGTTAAATATAAATGATAAAGCAATTCTTTATCTGATAAACTGGAAATGATTTCGTTATATTTATTTTTCATTTACTCATCTCGCTATTGAATAATAGTTTCCGCAGATATTCGATCCATGTACCGTCACCTGCATCAAGCAGCTGGTGAGCATTAGCCGAGTGAAAATGAGTTAAATCCAAGCCGCATCGATCACAGCATAGGTTAACATCTGTTGCTAAACGGTCATCAAAATATTCCATAATATATTTACGTCTGCAGTTTTTTACTTCAACCCACTGCTTCATTTGAAAAATATGATTTCTTTTTGCTTGTAATCTTTTTTTCGTAAAACCTTTAACGAATTCTTTTAACTGCAAACTGCTTATCTCTTGGTTAGAACGATTAACCAATTCCTCGATAATCCTACCTTGTACCTCATTGAAACCACCAAGCTCTTTTAATGTTTCAGACAGCACAAATGCTCCGTCAGATGTCATCTGGTTGAAATCAGGCCTGGAAAACAACCAATCAATTTGCTGCTCTGAAGGCAATTCCGCTTCGGCCAATTGGATAGGCAGCTGTTCGTCTCCCGGTGAATATAATAAGATTGCAATGCTTGGGGCGCCATCACGCCCCGCTCTGCCAATCTCCTGTAAATAGGATTCCATTTGCATCGGCATGTGATAGTGGATAACAAATCGGATATTGCCTTTATTAACTCCCATACCAAATGCACTCGTTGCACAAATGATATCGAGCTGATTATGAATAAATTGCTGTTGAATCAATATTCTTGTATCTTGTTCTAAACCACCGTGATAAACACTTGAGCGAAAGTTCAGCTCATTTGCAAGAAGATCTGCCATGTGCTCTGCAGCCTTCTTACTTGAAAAATAAATGATACCTGGCTTTTGCAGTTCGTTAACAAGGGCAAGGATCCGTTTTTCTTTATCACGATAATCTGCAATCTCTTCTACGTAAAACGCGATATTGGGTCGGTCTATCGTTGATTCTACTTTTGTCACCTTTGTCAGTCCAAGCGATTGAATAATATCTTGACGCACCTTAACGGTTGCTGTTGCCGTCAAGGCAAGTGTCAAAGGGCTCCCGAGCAGCTTTCGAATCTCCCCCAATTTGGAATAGTCCGGGCGAAAGTCATAACCCCATTGGGAAATACAATGGGCTTCATCAACGACAAATAAAGAAAGGGATAAGCCTTGAAGTCTTTTTATAATATAAGGAACACGCAGCATTTCTGGTGAAATAAAAATAAATTTATATTTATTTAATACCCTTAGCACCTCTTCTTTTTCTTGATGGCTAAGAAATGAATTCAGGGCAACGACCCGCTTTTCTCCCAGCCGTTTCATTTGCTCCACTTGATCCTGCATAAGCGAAAGAAGCGGTGAGATAATTAATATTTGCCCCTCAAAGATATATCCTGGCAGCTGGTAGCATAATGATTTCCCCGTTCCCGTGGGCAGCATGGCTAATGTATGCTCTCCATTTATAATTGCCGAAATGACTTCCTTTTGTCCTGTCTTAAAAGTCGAATATCCGAAATATTTTTTTAATAATTTCTCTAATTCCATTGTTTAACCACCATACTTTGCCAGAACAAGCCTGATTTGAAAATAACTTGCCTGCCTCACATGCTCTTTTATCAGCTTCAATTGTTTAGATGCTATACGTTTGGAAATCGTTATAATTTCTTCTTGTAATGTTTGGTCAACATAAGAATCAATTGGAAATTCGTTAAAATGTAAGGCAATCTCAACAAGATGGTCTTCAATCGTACTTAATTTTAACCGGCGTATATGGGCAATTGTTTCAATGGAATGACCTTGAGATAATAGCTGCCACGTTTTTTTAGAGGACTGAGTTAGCTCATTCTGCTGTATCAATCCATTATAAAGATGCACAAGTAATGCAAATCGTTTAGGTTCCTGACCTACCTTACGAATCATGTAATGAATAATATTGATGAATTGCAGGTGATAATCATAAAAATCCATTGAGAATTTTTGCGCTGCCTGCATTGGGGTTAATCCAATTTGTTGATATCCTGATAAGCGGAATATCAATATAGAAGGGTCAATTTCTTGATTTTGCCTGAAACATTCAATTAGCTCCGCATAAATCTTAGCGCCGATTTCCTTTTTCGAGACCTTTATTTGTATAAGAACGGATTTCAACCATATATGGATATCTTTATTTTTTTGGATCGGTATGTAGTTTGTTTCTTGATATTCAAGGTTTGATACTACCTGAATTAACAAAGAAAGTCTTCTCCAAAACTTTTCCGATACCTGATGATATTCCCAGCCGTTTAATTCCCGTGGGATTGGAATATTATTTAAATGTGCCTCTCCCATAGAAGTCAGCAGAAACTGCTGCTCACCGCAATTGTATATAAGCTTTTGAGCTTGAAGTGTTTCAATCATTTGGTCAAAAGCATCCCGTGTCAAAAAATCAAAAATTCCGAAAAACTTTTTCAAACTAAATAAATGGGCATCCTGTATTGTCTGAGAAGATTTTTTCCCTTTTAGCAGGTGATAAATAGAATAAATAGTTCTTTCGCTTTTCAACTGCTTTAAGCAATAAAGAATTATGGCATTACCTTGCGCCATTTCAAATCACCACATTTTTAATCGTTTCGACATTTTCCGTCTAAAACCTTTATATATTTTAACATGAAATGAGGAATCTTGTTGCTCAAAAATAAGGAAGTTACGAAAAAATACAAACCCAAGCGTTAATAATTATTTTTCTATTGAAAAGTTATCGATACAGTTTTACAATAGAGGGGAGAAAAGCGTTTACGAGCTTTTTAAGCAGGTAAACAGATTATAATTCTTTTTGAAATATCACTGGGAGGTTTTTTTGATGGCTAAGTACACTATTGTTGATAAGGAAACATGCATCGCGTGTGGCGCATGCGGCGCTGCTGCACCTGACATTTATGATTACGATGATGAAGGAATTGCATTCGTAACTCTTGACGATAACGAAGGAATTGTTGAAATTCCAGATGTTTTAATCGATGACATGATGGATGCATTCGAAGGCTGCCCAACTGATTCAATCAAGGTTGCTGACGAACCATTTGATGGCAATCCAACAAAATTCGAATAATATTTAGCTTGTAGATATTTTAAGCTGCTGCCCTCGCCCTTTAAAGCGAGGGTTTTTATATGTCCTTTTTTCACTACAATTAAAAAGCAGCCACTTTGCAATGGCTGCTTTTATTATTATTAAACATGTTTGACAACAGATAATTTATTAATCCAATTCTGCATCCGGATGAATAACAACATAAAGAGGATTGAAATCATAATTCCCTTAATAATATTAAAAGGCAGTATTCCAGCTACAACATAAGAGCGTAAATCTGGAAAACCCATTAAAGCCGTATAGGCCGGTAAAATGAAATAGTAGTTTAAAATACTCATTAATATGGACATTGTAGCCGTTCCAGTGATTAAACCTATTGTCATCCCTTTTTTCGTATTAAGCTTGTTATAAACATAATAAGTAGGCAATATAAACAAAACTCCTGCAAGGAAATTAGCAATATGTCCTACTGGAACTCCTGTTGGACTGCCAGTCATGACAAAATCAAGAAAATTTTTGAAAAACTCAACTAATATCCCAGCAATTGGCCCAAATATTAAAGCAGCAATCAGTGCCGGTACATCACTAAAATCCACTAATAAGAAACTTTGAAATGGCGGCATCGGGAAATTTAAAAGCATTAATAAATAGGCGATACTGCTGAGCATTCCGATTGATACCATTACCCTGATCTTTGTGTTCCCCATCTTTTTCATCTTCCTCTCTCCTTTTTTGATCCATCATGTTAGGAAGAGAGGTTCAGCATTCAGACGCACAAAATAAAATATCCCTCAAGATGCATACTTGAGGGAGAAATTTAAGGCACGCTTAATAAACGTCCAATCAATAAAATTTTTTGAACGTCCGCAGAACCTCCATCTTCTCCCATCCAGACTATACTGTCGGCTTTGGAATCTCACCAAATCCTGCCTTTAAAAAGGCTCGCGGGCTTAAGAGTACCTCTAATACCGCCGATCGGGAATTTCACCCTGCCCCGAAGATAGATCGATATGAAATTACAACCTTATTATACTGAAAAAACCCACTTTTGTTAAGCAAAAGTCATCAATACGTTTCAGTTTCTTTCTAATTATAGGGACAAAGAAAAATCCGCAGACTATTAGGTCTGCGGATTTGAACTCCTACTTCATAATTAACACTTGATTTGGCTTGATTAAGTCCGAAGTTAAACCATTTATCTCTTTAATTCTGGCAACAGTCGAATTCTTCTTTATCGCAATTGAATATAATGTATCGCCTGATTGGACAATATATTTACTGGCTTTTACCTGTTTTACTGCATTATTTTCTGCCCTTTCACGTACCGGTGAGCTTACCATAATAACTCCATTACTGGCTACCCCGCCGCGGACAAATTCTCCAACTTCGGTATTGCCTAATAATTTTTCAGGATCTATGGCGTACTTCTTATCATATCTCCACTCCATTTGGTGTGACTCAAAATGCAGATGTGTACCGGTAGCTTGTCCAGTTTGACCCATCTTGCCAATCACTTGGCCTTGGTTAATCTTTTGCCCTTCTTTTACGAAGCGTTTGTTTAAATGGGCATATACTGTTACGTAATTTTTTGGATGCTTAATAAATATTACATGTCCATATGTATCGGAGAAATAGGATTTCTCCACAATCCCATCCTCCACAGAAAGAATAGGGGTATCCATGTTACCAGCAATATCAATTCCTTTATGTTTTCCCATTCTTGTTCCAAATGTATCCGAAACAACACCATCAGCGGGCCATATCCAATGAGTATGACCCGTTGAATCAGGTAAATCGGCTGCTTGCGAGTGTTTCCCGCCTAAAAATAACAGACTTACACAAAGCGCCATAATAATGGCAATTAGAAATCTCCTTATGTAATCACGCATTTTCTTTCCAATTTCCTCCTTAAAATCATTACTCTCCTCCTCACGATATGTTCAATAATTCTTATTTAGAACATTACACAGAGGCGGACAGAACATATTTGTTATAATTTGGAGACAACAGCTATTTTATACAAAAAAAAACAAGAAAAGCGTAAGCGCCTGGGTCAGCCCCGACAAGTACAATAGAGGCCGGTCGAAAGGTTCTTTTTAACCTTTTGGACGGATTGACTGTGATCGCGAGGGGCTAGGCGCTGAATCTAGTCAGCCAAAAAGAAAATCAACCAAAATGGTTGATTTAAAAACTTTATTCTACATTACGCAGGTTCGGTGCAATTGGTACCTTGTTTTCTTTAGAAAGATCAAATGGCCCAATATTTTTTATAGGAGCATTGTTAACCATCACTTTTTCTATACCGAATTCTTTAGCGGTTAATAATAATGCCTCATAGGAAAACAATGTAAGCTGGTCATTCTTTAATTGGGCATTTTCTTCCACAGATACATGTAACGTATTTTTTTGAATTGTCATATCCTTATCACGCAGTTCAAGATGCATGGATTTTTTGAGCCCATAAGTTTGATCATCTTTTTTCATGGCTGCGATTGCATCCTTAATCGTTTTAAACGAATCATTCGTTGGTACAAGATATGGCACTTCATGTTGATCAGGGTAATAAAATAAATAACCATGGTTTTTTTCTGGTTGAATATTCAGCTCATATTTAATTCCGGTATTACCAAATTCAATTCCCGGTTTCCCATTTGTGAACAATTTAACCTTTTTCACATTGCTATTGGATGCTATATCTTTTTTAATAATATCAAGAAATTGCTCATTACTAGCCCCTTGACCGTACTGATGGTCTTCCGAAACATTTACTTCAAGAATTTGCTTCTGTTCATCATATTTGAATTCCCCGTTAATGGGATAGTACTCACTTAAGCCCCATGCGTCTTCCTTCAACTGTGACATGTGCTCATTAAATAAATCCAGCCATGATTTATTTTGCGGTTCTTTAACGATTGTTGATACAGGAATTAAGTTCTGGATTTGCGAGTCTGGAATCCAGTAGGTAATTACTTTGCCGTTTCCGATTTCATCTTCATAAACGGCGGTTTTCAGCGGACCTTCACTCATTCGATCAAAATTCTCTGTTCGCGATAATGATTTATCCTTTGCTGAAGAATCCTCTTTTTTCATGGTAATATGCTGTTCAGCCGTTTTTTTCTCACTGGACTGATCTAAAGAGTAATTTGGCGTTGGTCCGTCCAGTAATTTGGTCCCAAGTATAATAATAAGAAATAATGCCGCAGCCGCCGCGATACTTGGCACTACCCACGGAAACGATTTCCGCTTTTTAAAGGAAAGATTTTGGTAAATGTCACGAGGATCGCGATGATCTTGTATCTTTGGCATTTGCCTTAATAATTCCTCAATTTCTCTATCGCTCCACTCTGACTTTTTCACTGGTTACTCCCTCCTTTGCATACAAGGTTTCCATATGTTTCTTAATCTGCTTTAACGAGCGATGCTGCGTTGTTTTCACCTTACTTTCCGTCCACCCCAACGCCTGCGCAGTTTCGGTGATGGATAAATCTTGTAAAAAACGCAAAATAATAACCGCCCTTTGATCGACCGTACAATACTCTAAACATTTATATACCCATTGAATTTCTTCCCTTTGAACAGTAATTTCCTCCGGTATAGGGTCATTATCTCTTACCTGGCTTGTTGACCAATCGAATTTTTCCATCAGTTTGTCTTTCCAGCCTTTTTGTTTGCGGAAATAATCAATGGCGACATTCCGAGCGATTGAAAAAAGCCATGTTTTCTCACTGCTCTTTCCTTCAAACCGATTGTAGGACTTAAAAACTCTTATATAAACCTCTTGAACTAAATCCTCTGCCTGTTCCCTGTTTCTAACCATATAAAATAAAAATTGAAAAACATCTTGGTGGTATTTTTTATAAAGCTCTTCGAAAACGGAGTCCATCATTTCCCCTCCCCGTTCATTATATTAGTCGTTATATATGTATTAAAGGTTTCATCTATTAAATATAGACTGTAATTCAAAAAAAAGGAAGGTGCTTTTTAGAAAAACAAAAAGAAAAAACATTTAAAAGAATCATCTTAAGATTAGATGATCTTTTAAATGTTTCCCGTGAATCAAGAACAATCGCCAAAAACCTTTTATATCTTCCTATTTTCGAGGCAAAAAGAAGGAAAATGTCGTTCCTTGACCAAGCTTGCTATGAACTGAAATTGCGCCTTTATGGGCGTCGATAATGTTTTTAGCGATGGCAAGTCCTAGACCTGTTCCTGACTTCCCTCTCGTTCTAGCTTTATCAGCCTTATAAAAGCGTTCAAAGACAAATGGCAGATCTTCTTCCGGAATCCCGGATCCTGAATCCTGCACATTCAATCGAATCCCCTTATCCTCTAGTCCAAGCGTTAATTTAACGGACCCGCCTTTTGGGGTATGCCTTATTGCGTTATCTATTAAATTTGTGAGAACCTGTTCAATTCGGTCAGGATCAAGGTAGAAGGTTTCAATTCCACTTTCAATTTCGGCAGCTAAATAAATATCATTATCTTTAGCTAATCCTTGGAACTTATGAATAATCCGTTTAACAAAGGTTGAAAGATTAATTTCTTCCATTGTTAATTGAATATGACCTGCTTCCATTCGCGCCAGATCAAGCAGTTCATTTACCAGGCGGCCCATTCGGAGCGATTCGTCGTAAATGACTTTTGCCATTTCTTTCTTCTCTTCCTGGGATTCAGCAATATCATCTACAATCGCTTCACTATAGCCCTGCAGCATTGAAATAGGAGTTCTAAGTTCATGTGAAACATTTGCAATGAAATCTTTTCGCATTTTATCCAGGAGTCGTTCCTCGGTCATATCCCTAAGGACTGCAACTGCACCGCGGATAAATCGATTACTGTACAGCGGCGTTACAAGGATCACCCAATGACGCCCTTGAACCGATATTTCTCCCATTTGCTCTGTTTCCGTTTCTACTGCCTTTTGGAACAGCTCCATCACTTGAGTCGGAATAGCTTCGGAACCGGTACTGCCGCCTTTTTCATAATACCAATATTGAAGAAACCGATCCCCAGGAGGATTGGTAATCAGGATCGTCCCATCCCGATTAAAGGTGATAACCCCATCGGCCATACTGCTTAAAATGCTTGATAGCTGCTCTTTCTCTTGATTAAGGGCATTCATATTAAATTTCAATTGTCTGCCCATTTGATTAAAGGCTGTCGCCAGTTCACCGATTTCATCATGTGTGAGAATCGGAACCTTTGTATCGAACTTACCTCTAGCAACCTCGAAGGCAGCTTCCCGCATTTTTCGAAGCGGCGCAGTAATTCTTGTTGATAAGAAGAAGGCGAAAATAGTAGTCAAAACAATTGCAACACCAGCTACGAGTAAAATAAACTTTGTTGTAGACCTTGACGTATCCTTCATTACTTCCAATGATTGATAAATAAAAACAGCACCATGATCTCCTGACAGATGCAGCGGAACACCAATGATGGAATAATTGGCATTTTCATCATTAGGAGAGCTATTTGTTGATAAATTTGAAACCTTTTCCACCGTAATGTTTTGATGAAATACTTTTGATAAATCCGAATCATGCTTAATATCATCTATGGTTAATTTTTGATGATTTTCCGTGTTTGGGGAGTAATAAACTTCATGATCATTTTTGATAATCACTACCTTGGTCACTTTGTCTATTACTTCCCAGGATATCTCCAGTCCAATCGATTGCTTTTCATCAGGGTGTTCTTCTAAAATCCGGGCAATTTTTTCTGCTGTATTGGTTAAATCTTCCTTTGTTTGTTCAATCGTATAGTTTTGAAAAAACTCAAGCAGCATAACCGTTAAAATAAACAGAACAAATGAAACCAATAATAGAATGGTAAACCATAGCTTACCAACAACACTTCGTAAAAAGGTCATCCATTAGTTACCTCGAATTTGTAGCCGACACCCCAAACGGTTACAATCATTCTTGCGGCTTGTTCAGACACTTTGTTTAGCTTCTCCCGAAGACGTTTGACATGTGTGTCAACTGTGCGCAGGTCGCCAAAAAATTCATAATGCCAGACTTCTTTTAATAATTGCTCTCGATCAAATACTTTATCAGGTGCCTTTGCTAAGAAATAAAGCAATTCATATTCCTTTGGTGTTAAACTGACTTCTTTACCCTCAGCCATTACTCTGTGGGCATCGTTATCGATTGTTAAATGAGGAAATACAATGACATCCTTTGTAGTTGGTTCTGTCTGCAAGAAGCTTGTTTGAGACGCTCTTCTTAATAGGGCCTTTACTCTTAAAACAACCTCTCTTGGACTGAAAGGCTTCACAATATAGTCATCTGTTCCTACTTCAAAGCCCTGCACCCGATTTACTTCTTCACCTTTTGCCGTCAGCATGATGACGGGTGTAGCCTTCTTTTCACGCAGTTCGCGGCATACCTCAATGCCATCTTTACCTGGCATCATTAAATCAAGGAGAATGACATCATATTCGTTAGAGGTTGCTTTGGATAAAGCTTCAATTCCGTCTTCGGCTTCATCTATAATATAATCTTCCCGCTCTAAGTACATTTTTAATAAGCGGCGAATTCTTTCTTCATCATCAACAACTAAAATCTTAACGTCTTTTTCCATTAATAATCCCCCCATGGTGTTTATTTTACAAAATGGTTTCCAATTTTGCTATATGTTCTGTGTTAATAAACGCTTGAAAAAGTGTCAATTATATGACAAATTATAAAAAAGATGATTTCTGCTCCAATCAGTAATAATATAAGGTCAATTATTATTATTGCCATTTTATAAAAAGCCTCCACTTTTTAAAAATAAGTGAAGGCTTTTTTATTATTATGAACCGGCGTAGGAGTGCAGGCCGGCGATGATGAGGTTTACGGCAACTAAGTTAAACATAATGATAGCGAAGCCGATTACGGCAAGCCATGCGGACTTTTCCCCATGCCAGCCCTTTGACAGCCTTAAATGCATAAAGGCAGCATAGAATAGCCAAGTAATTAAAGCCCATACCTCTTTTGGATCCCAGCCCCAGAAACGGGACCAAGCCACCTGTGCCCAAATCATTGCAAAAATTAATGCCCCTAAAGTGAAAACAGGGAAACCAATTAAGACGGATCGGTAGCTGATTTCATCCACAAAATCTAGTTTAATATTTTTTACAAGCGGTTTGAGTGACGCTCCAATCCGCTTTCTAAGAATTAATCGAATTAATCCATAAAGGATAATTCCTGCAGCAAATGACCAGATTACAGTGTTTAACTTTTTAGCATTTATAAATGCCGGCATTTCAACCAATGGTTTAAAGCCGTCTTTTGTCAATAATTCCCCTTTATGCGGCCCTGTTAAAGCAGGCATCAAATATTCAACCTCTGCCTGGTTACCGTGTTTATCAATCCAATTAAACTTTTCTTGATATCCCGTACCGGCAAAAATCGAGGACACAATGACAAACCCAATCACAGTCACTAATCCAAACATAATGACTTCAAGCCAAAATGTTTTCTTGCTTGATTTGGTTTGATCAATAGCCTTTACAAGATAAATTAACCCCGCCGCAAAACTAATTGCAAGAATTGCTTCCCCAATTGCTGCTGTCGTTACATGAATATGAAGCCAGTAACTTTGCAGTGCTGGAATGAGCGGTGAAATATCTCTTGGAAACATGCTGGCATAAGCAATGACTAAAATTGCCACTGGCATGGTGAATAAACCAAGAAGTGTTGTTCGATAAATAAAATAAATAACAATGAATGCCCCTACTAATGCCATACCAAAAAACGTTGTAAATTCGAACATATTACTAACCGGGGCATGTCCGGCAGCAATCCACCTGGTAATGAAATATCCCAGCTGTGCGATAAAACCAATGATAGTTAAAAATACGGCAATTTTCCCCCATTTATTGGTTGCCTTTTTTTCATTTAAACTCTTCTTTTCCTTAATTGCACCTCCAAAAAACAGGGTAGCAATTAAATAAAGAATAAAAGAAATAAATAATAAATTACTACTTATTGATGCCAACTAAGCTCCCTCCTTGTCAGTCTCTTCACGTTGAAGTTGATCCTCCGGTTGACCCAGCTTCGTATTCTCAAGCACTTTTTCAATTTCGCGTTTTAATCCATACCAATTCTTATTTGTGTGGGCTGCAATCCAAACTTCCCCGTTCTTATGCTGTATCCAAATACGGCGATGATTCCAATAAGCACCTTGAATAACACCAATCATAAAGAGGATTCCTCCAATAATGATTACCCATAAGGATGAATCCTTACGAACCGTAAACCCGGAAACATTTTTTGTTCCTATTCCTTTAAACGACATTTTATAAGTATTATCGCCAAATGGCTCAATTGTCTGCCTGATAGCAACAAAGCTAGTTTCCCCTTTTGGCTTGTCCGGGGAATACATTCGGAAGATAAATGCCGGATTATTTGGCACCCGCGACTTCGTGCTAGGTTCTCCGTTTTTGGCAAATTCAAAATCAGGAAAATAATTGAGAATTTTAACGGAATACCCATTCCCCAAATCGTAAGTTTCCTTTGGATCTTGGAGATTGACGGTAAGCTCCCCAAAAGATTGCTGTGTCTGCTTATTCGTTAGCGCAAATGTCATGGAGCTCATTTCACTTCGAAAAGATGATTGATAAATGGAATAGCCTTCAAATGTTAATGGATGGTTAACACGAACCTTATAATCCTTAACCTTCTCAAGCTTTGGCTTTTCCCCAGGGATTTTCTCACCAGAGCGTCGATATAAGACGACATTGGATTGATAGTTTTTCACAACGTCACCGGCTCGCTCCAGCGCTTTCTCAAATGTTTTATTTTTTTCCTTATCATAATGCTGCAAGATAAATTTATTATTTTGTAAATAAAATTGTTCACCTGTTTCTGGAACTAAAGCGGTTTCTCCTTCACGAACCCATAGGTTTTCATTCACATACACCCCTGGAATAAAACGAAGCATTCCTCCAAAAAGGAAAATGATTAATCCCACATGGTTGACATATGGACCCCAGCGTGAGAATCGTCCTTTTTCTGCCAATAAATCCCCATTTTCCTCTCGAACATGATAACGCTTTTGTGCTAATTGCTTCTTAACGAGGGCAATATCGTTTTCATCAGGATTTTTATTTATTCCAAAAACACGCTGTCTCTTTAAAAAGCCCTCATGTCTTGATACCCGCTGAGCCTTTAATGCCTTGTATAGAGGGACTACTCGGTCCAGACTGCAAATGACAAGCGAAATGCCGATCATCGCAATCAGCAATAAATACCACCATGAACCATATAAGTCGTCAAAGCCCAGCTGATAATATAGTTTTCCAAACCAGCCATATTCCTGCTCATAATAAACTTCAGGCGGAAGGTCTATGTACATTTTCTGCGGCAAAATCGTTCCTAAAATAGAAGCTATTAAGGTAATGACAATCAGCCAAACCCCAACCTTAACAGACGAAAAAAAGTTCCATATTTTATCGACAAACGTTTTCGAATAGGTTTGTGAGCGACGGGCACTGCCCTCGTAACGCATGTCAAGCAGCTGTTTCTTATTTTCCTCCTCATCAAGAATTTTCCCACACGCTTCACATAGCACTGTACCATGAGGATTGACATGCCCGCATTCACATTTTACATCTTTCATGATAACAAACTCCCTGTAACCATTATGGTTTTATTTTCTCCATAAAATCCCTAACCATATCCTCAGACATCTCACCGGTAGTGGACTTTACAACCTTCCCATCTTTATCAATCAAGAATGTCGCTGGAAGATTGTCAATACCATAAGTGGTCATAACTTCCTTATCGGTATCTATCACAATTGGAAAATCAAGCCTATAACGGTCGGCGAATTGATTAACCGCAAGTTCCGATTCTTGAATATTGACAGATAAAACTTGAACACCCTTGTCTTTAAATTGGTGATACTGGTTATTAATATAAGGCATTTCCTTTTTACAAGGAGGACACCAAGTTCCCCAAAAGTTCAAAAAGACACCCTGACCTTTATAATCTGAAAGTTTATGCTTATTTCCTTGCATATCAGTTAATACAAAGTCAGGTGCGAGGCTGCCTACTGCTACCTTCTCGGCATGGTCCTTCATAAAGTTTGCATAAAGCGTATAAGCAACGGCTGCTACCAAAACAGCGAGGATAATGGATCGCATGATTAACCGCCGTTTTTTCATATTCACCCCTCCATTACATACATAACACAGTTAAGCTAAATTATAACATTTTTCATTATTGGCATAGTGTTTACCGACGATCATAATTGTGACGTTTCTATGAACTTTTTCAGCGAGATGTTCCATTAACACTAAAAAAGGCAGATTTCCATTATTTTTGCTTATTGCCGGCATCCATCGCAGCAGCCCGCAATTGTTTCACTTCATGTGGAGTCAGTTCTCTTGCCTCTCCTGCTTTTAATCCGCTTAATGTTAAGAAGCCATAGCGCTCACGTTTAAGCTTTAATACTTCATGACCAATTGCCTCAAACATCCTTCTCACCTGGCGATTCCGGCCTTCATGGATGGCAATTTCAACAATAGCCGTTTGTTTTTTCTTATCAAAAGAGAGCATCTTGACTTTGGCAGGTGCTGTTTTACCGTCCTCAAGCCGAATCCCTTTTTCTAATTTTCTAAGATTCTCCCTTAGGGGAACACCCTTGACTTTAGCAACGTACACTTTCTCCACTTCGCTTCTAGGGTGCATCAATAAATTCGCGAATTCCCCATCATTCGTCAACAGCAGCAATCCAGATGTATCGTAATCGAGACGGCCGATTGGAAAAATCCTTTCTTTCAAACCGGCAAAGAAATCGGTTACGACCTTTCTGCCCTTATCATCGCTTACACTGGAAATAACTCCTCTTGGCTTATATAGCAGAAAATAAACCGACTCCTCACGCTCAATCGGTATTTCATTAACCTCAACACGGTCGGAAGCAGCAACCTTTACCCCCAGCTCCGTGACGATCTTTCCATTAACCTTAACCCTGCCTTCTTTAATCAACTCTTCCGCTTTTCTTCTTGATGCAATTCCGGCACGGGCTATAACCTTTTGCAATCGTTCCATTCTATTCACCTCAAAATAATCAACCAAGTATGTGCTTATACACAGCCGTTGTAAAAATTCATTCATGGGTCTAACTAATCATACACCATACTGAATTATGACATAAATTCTTTACATTTCAAAGTACAGACTATTATTGAAGAAAAATAAATAGCAGGTCCGAAATAATCAGACCTGCTGCAAACAAAGTATTATTCTAAATTGTTCCAAAAACTAACGTTACAACCACAATGGAAATGATAATACCTAGTACATCTGCTAATAGCCCAACCTTTAAGGCATCTCCCATTTTTTTAATTCCCACGGCACCGAAATATACCGTTAAAACATAAAAGGTTGTATCGGTACTCCCCTGCAGAATGGAAGCAAGCCGGCCGATAAAAGAGTCCGGTCCGTAGGTTGCTATTAAATCGCTTGTCATGCCAAGGGCCGCGGTTCCGGAGATCGGACGAATAAATATTAGCGGTACGATTTCCGCCGGAACCCCTATTGTTTTCATCAGTGGGCGCAGCAGATTCATTAACGCGTCCAATGCCCCAGATGCTCGAAAAATAGCGATGGCAACCAGCATTCCTACTAAAAAAGGAATGATTTGTACAGCGATTTTAATACCTTCTTTTCCGCCTTCCACAAAGCTTTCATAGGTTGGTACTTGTTTAAACGTACCGTATAGCAGAATAAAACCAATTAAAAGCGGTATAAATGTGATTGAAATTGTCGTAAGCACTGCCATACCTCATCATCCTTTACGGCTTTTACGATAATAGAAATAGCGATCGATTAGAACTGCACCGATTGCAGATAGTAAAGTTGTCATAATGGTTGGTACCACAATTTCTGTAGGTGATACGGAATGATAATTCATTCGAATGGCAATAACCGTTGTCGGGATAATCGTGATACTAGCGGTATTAATTGCCAAAAAAGTAACCATCGAACGGCTAGCTGAATTTTTGCCGCCATTTAATTTCTTCAGTTCTTCCATTGCTTTGATTCCAAGTGGTGTAGCAGCATTTCCCAAGCCGAACATATTAGAAATCATATTGGACAAAATATAACCCATCGCGGGATGATTTACCGGCACCTCCGGGAAGATCATTTTGACCAGCGGGCGAAATAATTTTGACAATTTCTCCAAAAGCCCCGATTCTTGAGCGATCCTCATCATTCCAAGCCAAAAGACAAGGACACTAATCAATCCTATACAAATCGTTACCGCCTCTTTGGCTCCATCGAAAACTGCTTTGTTCACATCTTCAATTGTTCCGTTGATCAAAGCAAATACTATACCGATAATTGTCATACCTACCCAAATATAATTAACCATTTAATTTCACACCCATAATGGAAAGAAATATATCCTTCATAAAATTAAAGAAGCCTTTCTTTTTTTCTGGATTATTCTGATAGAAAATAGGTGTGTCCTGTACTGCTCTTCCGTCTAAATAGACAATCGCTTTTCCAGCGACTCGTTCGCTTTTTCTCGTTACCTTCCAATTCTTCTCAGGCTTGTACAATTTATATTTGACGGTGAATAACCCCATTTCCTTACTTGTTGCCGGGTAGAGAATTGATTTTTTAATATATAATGGATTTTTCTTATAATATTTATTTTTTTCAAGATCCAGCTTCCCGGTTGAAAGAACTTCGGCCATGTCATATTGCTGAAAACCATATTCATACATCGAAATATGATCATTCCAATCATCTGGGGCATTTAATGTGACGGCGATGAGGTCCATATCGCCCTTTGTTGCAGTTGTTACCAGCGTTCTTTTAGCCCGTTTTGTAAACCCTGTCTTTCCGCCAGTACAATACTTATACAAATTCAAAAGACGGTTTTTGTTGTTCCATTTATAATCCCAGGCCTCATTCGGATTTGGAGCCCGATGCACCTTGGTACCGGATATCTTTTGATAGGTTTTGTTTTCCATGGCATAACGGGTTAACAGTGCCATATCATAGGCGGTTGAATAATGATTTTCATGATCATCCAGCCCATGCGGATTGGCAAAATGGGTATTCACCATTCCAATCTCCTTTGCCTTTTGATTCATTAAATAAGCAAAGCCTTCCACACTGCCTCCAACATACTCAGCAATGGCAACAGCTGTATCATTTCCAGATCTAAGCATTAAGCCGTACACCAAGTCCTCTAGTTTTATTTTTTGCCCTGGTTTTAAATAAACAGAGGAGCCTTCCGCCCTTACAGCTCTATCACTTACTGTTACCGTTCGATCTAATTTTCCTGATTCAATTGCTAGAATTGCTGTCATAATCTTTGTAATACTGGCAATTCTCCTCTTCGTATGCGCTTCTTTCTCAAAAAGGATACGTCCGGATTCCTGTTCTATCAGCACGGCACTGGCGGCGCTTACCCCTATGGAAGCATCCACTTTTTGAGGAATATTTACAAAGACTAAAGTAATCAATAGAAGAAAAACTATTTGCTTCCGTATCATTCTCATTGGTATACCTCGTCCCTCTCTTTAGTTATTAAATTTTATGCAGGACAAGGTATGATATGACAATAACGGAAAGAAAACGGCATCAGGTTTACCAGCCGTCTTAAAATCCCTGTATCTCAGGCCACTTTATATCAGCCGCTTTTTCCAATCTCATTTCAACTTCATGCCAATTAACGATATTCCACCAATTATCCACATATTCAGACCGCTTGTTTTTATATTGAAGGTAGTAAGCATGCTCCCAAACATCCAGAACAAGCAGCGGAATCGTATCCCACTGGGTTAAAAGCATATGCCGCTCCGTCTGTAACACCTCCAGATGTCTCGCTTTGGGCGACCAAACCAACAATGCCCAGCCGCCCCCTTCCACCTGTTTAGCACATTCCGAAAAATGTTTTTTAAAAGCATCGAAGCTGCCAAAATAGTTTTCGATTTCGATGTTTAAGATACCTTGTGGTTTCCCACCGCCATTTGGACTCATATTCCGCCAAAAAATAGAATGAAGATAATGACCGGAACCATGAAAACTTAGCTCGCGGGACCAATGCTTGACAAATGAGAAGTCATTCGACTCCCTTGCCTTTTTCAGTTCAAGCTCAGCCTTATTTAACCCATTCACATAGGCGCGATGGTGTTTGTCGTGATGAAGTCTCATAATCTCCTCGGAAATATAAGGTTCGAGAGCGTTATAGTCGTACGGAAGATCAGGGAGAGAATGTCCTCCGGGAGGAATTTGCTTTTCCACAACCATAATGGTGCCAATCACATTTCCTTGTTTCCTATTAAAATAGGCCTCCAGTTCCTCATGAATACGTTCTGCTTTCACTTGCAGGTCTAGCAGCTCTTCAGTCGTTAATTCCTGGTCAGTCCTTTCGATTAACTCAGTAAACATGTCCAGCTTCTCCCATAACTCTGAATCCCGTTCAATCTGCTCCGATTGAAGAAATTCTTTCAATTGCCCATTCCATTTAAATAATTCATTGACGTAACGGTTGAAACGGCTCATCCATTACCACTTCCTTACATCCAATTTGTTATTAAAGGTATGTGGCGGCGGAACGATAAAGAACAAAAAAGGCTGCCCACATTTTGTGGACCAGCCTTTGTTTACAGATTTTTTTATTGCGGCTGCAAAATGAATTCCAGCGGCGAGCGCAGCTCATATTCATTCTTTTGATGCAGTGCCGCGAAAATTTCAGGTAATTTAACGAAGTTAACATCTTGAAAATAAGCAGCAAATTCATGTTTTGAATTAATATAAATTCGTTTCCGGCCTCGTAACCCTGGATTTTTCAGGAGACATACAAGGGCTACAATATCCTTGAAATTCACCTCATAGCCATCCTGTGCAAAAACTGGGTCCTGATTAAAAGGCGTAAATTCCGGAAAAATCTCTTCGAAATATCTTACATACAATACATGAAGTGTTTTTTCAACCCCATCTTCCACAAAGGTTAGTTCACTCCTGTTAAAGAAATCTTCCGAAGTATTGGATTTTGCTTTTTCCAATTCATATCCTTTACATTCTTTAATTAGCAACTTAATCCCGCTCCTTATTAAATCCTATAGATACATATCATAACTATTATTTTAGCATAAAAGAGCTTGGGTTTGATATGTTAAGAATTTAAGGTTTCTTGAAATTTCTCAAAAAACAGGTCGGCTTCCTCCTGGACATAGTCTTCCTCAACTTTTTCCGGAAGCTTCGGAAGCTCTTCTAAGCTTTTCAGCCCAAAATAATCAAGAAATTCTTTCGTTGTTCCATATAAATAAGCGCGGCCGGCGCCCTCTGCTCGCCCTACCTCTTTAATTAAGGCTTTTGCCATCAGTGTATGCAGCGGTCTTTCCGTCTTTACACCGCGGATTCCTTCAATTTCAGCACGTGTAATCGGCTGTTTATAAGCAACGATTGCTAATGTTTCGAGGGCTGCCTGCGATAATGTTGATGTGTTTGGAGAATCCACAAGCTTTTTTAAGTAATCAGCGTTTTCTTTCTTGGTTGCAAGCTGAAATGTCCCTGCCAATTGAACAATCATAATCCCTCTGTTTTCATTGTCGGCATACTCCCGCTTTAGGTCCTCTATAATTTCATTTGCCTCGAATTCATCTACATCCAAAACCTCGGCAATTTGCTTCAATGTAAGTCCTTCATCCCCGGCCGCAAATAACAGGCTTTCAAGGATGCTTGTCCAATTAATAATTTCCAACCACTTCTCTCCCTTCCTTTGCAGCTTCCACATAAATTTCTCCAAAATTCCCATCCTGCTCAACATCAATCTTTTTCCGCTTCATAAGCTCTAACAATGCTAAAAAAGTCACAACAATATGTCCTTTTGTCGGCTCAGGAAATAAATCATTAAAATTTTTCCGTCCTTTTAGCTGTTTTAAATCATCCATAATTTCAGACATTCTAGTTTCAATCGATATTTCCTGACGGGCAATTTTTGTTGCCAATGGCCTTTGCAGTTTCTTTCTGCGCATTAATTTTTGAAGGGCTGCCAACATATCGTACAACGATACATTGATTTCTGATTTGCTTGGCTGTATCTCCTTAGCAAATACCGACAGATCACTTGGAGGCTTTGTAAACATCAGCCCCCGATCCTCCTCCATTGATTTCAAATCTTGAGCGGCCTCTTTAAATTTGCGGTATTCAACCAGACGCTCTACAAGCTCGTCCCGCGGATCTTCCTCAAACGAAATTTCTTCATCATTTTCATTAAAATCCTCTTCATGTTTAGGAAGAAGCATTTTACTTTTAATAGCTAGCAAGGTTGCGGCCATTACTAGATACTCACTTGCGATATCAAGCCTCAGTTCCTTCATAGTATGGATATATAGAAGATACTGCTCAGTTATTTGAGCCACCGGAATATCATAAATATCTATTTCAAGACGATTAATTAAATGAAGCAATAAATCCAACGGGCCTTCAAAGGCATCTATTTTCACCTGATACGGCATAACTTTTCACCAAAATTCTCGAAATTAATTCATTGACTATTATAGAGGATTCGTTTAGGTTATCCAATAAAAAAATAATTACGACAGTGGTCATTGCGTGAATTCATGATATTCGCCCATAACACTGGACAAATCCCCTACATATGATGTTAAGGAAAACTCGCCTTATGGCGAACCTCTTTAGGTAAAGAAAAAAATCATTTTGTATAAAAATGATACCATTCAATCCTATTGAGGAGTATAAAAAATTTTTATAGGAGGTATTCGTTATGGCTGATGGTTTTGTAGCAGGTGGATTCGGAGCCGGATTTGCGTTAATTGTCGTACTGTTTATTTTATTAATTATCGTTGGTGCGGCTTGGGTTTGGTAATTTAACGAGGTATGCCGAATATAAAAAGGAAAAATTCCTTTAATGGATAGCAAACGAAGTGCCCGTCATCTTTGACGGGCATTTTAATTTCATGTAATACAATTTAGAAAGTCTTAATGTGATAAACTGGAGTAAAAAGAAATAGGGGGAAATCTGTTGTATCCAAAAGAATATATCGATTTTTTAATCCATTTTCATGGGGATCGGGATTACTTTGAATGTCATGAAATTCTTGAGGACTATTGGAAAGAAATCGATCCAGGAAATAAAGACTCCCAATGGGTCGGGCTTATTTTATTTGCGGTATCAACCTATCATCACCGCAGAGGGAATTTCAAAGGGGCAAAAAGAACTTTGGAAAAAGCGCTGAGAATATTCCGTACACACCCTGATTCTTTATCTATGTTAGGAATAGATGGTACTGTGTTATTTGAATTAATAAACGAGCGATTACGAATGATTGAAACAGAAAAGGAATATACGAGCTTTTCGTTCCCGCTAAATGATCCTCACCTTTTGGAGACATGTCTGAAAAGCTGCCGTGAGCATGGCTTTGAATGGGGAAAAGATAGTGATTTAACAAACGACAGCCTGATTCACCGTCATTCATTACGGGATCGTACTAATGTTATTGAGGAACGGAATAGAATGCTGACAGCAAAAAGAGGCGGCAAATAAGTATTTGCCGCCTCTTTTCTGTTTAACATACATCACATTTTTCAATAAATGCTGCAGTTTCTTTATTCGAAATAATTTCTTTGTCAGGATACATTTCTTTGAGTGCCTTAACCATTCTTTTACCGACACCTTGAAGCCGATGAGACGGATTAACAGAAATATGTTGAATTTCTATTGCATTCCGATCTGGATGAAAAACAATTCCAAGAAGTCCGATAATATCTTCTTCTTTCCATAAAAAAAGCTGTCTGCTTTCTTCCGCTTCATATTCCTTCATTGTCTGCTGAAGCTTCTTTAAATCCTTTTCATTCGGCATAAAGGACATTAATCCCATGGCGATTTTTTCAAATGTTTTTTTATAACGAATTAACATTTTGACCCCTCATTAAATTAAATAAACCGAACGATGCAATCGGTTTAACAATAGTATATTTTTTCCAAAAAAATCAAATAATAAACCATTTATTTATTATATGTAGGTTAAAAAGATAATGTTCTTTCAGCTCGCATACCCAAACCGCTTTAGTAAAATGAAAAATGCCCGATTATTTTGGAACGATAAACATCCAGTAAATGGCTCCCCAAATTAAGGAAATAGCTACTAGAATACCAAATAATATCCAATTATTTCTTCTCATAAAAAACCTTCCCCCAAAATAATTATACAGTTTCCGGCTGCCAGATACTATTCCCAAACAAATTACTCATTGGCTACATTCTACAACAAATCATAAAAATAATCCATTTTCCGCAAAAAATTATAGTTTTAAGGTCAACTATGAAACTTCTAATTTGTTTTTTTCGTTAAATATTATGGAATCGGTTATATTATTACTAGAGCAAGTGCAAGCCAACAACAAGGAGGAATTTCATGAGAAAACTACTAATACTGCTGTTTAGTATCTGTATGTTTATTTATCCTATTCAAAGTTTTGCCGACATGGCTGAGGGTGACATGATTGTCACACTTGGTGAAAATTTAACGGAAGTGCAAAAAAACGGCCTCTTATCAGAAATGGGTGCGCCAAAGGATGTGCAGATTGTCACAGTATCCAACCAAGAAGAACATCAATACCTAGGCAAATATATCGCAAAATCTCTGATTGGCACTAAGGCCATTTCTTCGTCTGCCATCACGATTGCCCCAAAAGGCTCTGGAATAACGGTGAAAACGAAAAATATTAATTGGGTTACCGATGAAATGTATGTCAATGCCCTAATTACCGCGGGCGTAAAAGATGCAAATATTTACATTACTGCTCCGATTTCCGTATCTGGAACCGCCGCTTTGACAGGGATTATTAAAGCATACGAAATCTCTGCAGACAAAACCATTCCGGAAGAAGTGAAACAAGCAGCCAATCAGGAAATGGTCGAAACCGCTAAGCTGGGAGACTCTATTGGAGAAGAGAATGCCGCAGCATTAATTGCAAAAGTAAAAGAAGAAATTGCAAAAAACAAACCGAAAAACGATGAGGAACTGCGAAAAATTATTGAACAAGCGGCCAAAGACCTGAATGTCAGCTTAAGTGAAAAAGAAATGCAGCGACTTATTGACTTATTTAATAAACTAAAGAACCTGGATATTGACTGGAATCAGGTTAGCGATCAATTGAACAAGGCAAAGGATCGTATCTCAAAATTTCTTCACTCCGAAGAGGGGCAAGGTTTTCTTGAAAAAATTAAGCAATTCTTTATTTGGTTAATTGATTGGATCAAATCCATCTTTTCATAACCAAAAAGGGCTGCCGAATTCTCGGCAGCTCTGTTTTATTTCAATGGTAAATCTAATTTGATCAAATCTTCATATGATTCTCTTTTTACAACGAGAGTTGCGTTTCCATTTTCTACAAACACAACCGCAGGCCTTGGGATCCGGTTATAATTATTTGCCATGGAATAGCCATATGCACCGGTACAAAAAACTGCGAGAAGATCATCCTTTCCAGCTTCCGGCAAAGGTAAATCCCATATCAGCATGTCCCCTGATTCACAGCATTTTCCGGCGATGGAAACCGTATCACTTGTTTGGGCTAACGGTTTATTGGCGAGAACCGCTTCATACTTTGCTTGGTATAAAGCTGGTCTGATATTGTCACTCATTCCGCCGTCAACCGCTAAATATTTTCTAACCTCCGGAACATCCTTAGAAGACCCAATTTTATAAAGTGTTATTCCTGCATCACCAACTAGAGAGCGTCCTGGTTCAATCCAGATTTCCGGCATTTGCAGCGAATTTTGGTCAATTAGCAGCTTAACCTCTTTGATAATCGCACTTACATATTGCGCCGGAGGAATTGGTTCATCCTCGTTTGTATAACGGATTCCAAAACCGCCGCCTAAATTTAAAACCTCCGCTTCAAAAGCAAGTTTTTGCTTCCATTCCGTCATTTTCTCGACAATTTTTCGAGCGGCAAGCAAGAAACCGGTTGTTTCAAAAATTTGCGAACCAATATGACAATGAAGTCCGAGGACATTAAAATAGTCATACGGCAGCACTTCTGCAAGTGCCTCTTCAGCTTGGCCATTTTGCAGGTCAAAGCCAAACTTGGAATCCTCCTGCCCAGTTAAAATATAATCATGCGTATGGGCTTCTATACCTGGCGTCACTCTTAATAGAATATTAACCTTCGTTGATTTTTCTGAACAAATATCTTTTAAAAGCTCTATTTCATGAAAATTATCAATCACAATGCAGCCGATCTGGTGTTCTAATGCCATTTCCAATTCTTCTCTGCTTTTATTGTTGCCATGAAAATGAATCCTTTCAGCAGGGAATCCCGCGGTTATTGCTGTATACAATTCACCGCCGGAAACAACATCCAGTGATAACCCTTCTTCCTCAGCAAGCTGTACCATTGCCACTGTCGAGAATGCTTTACTCGCATACGCCACCTGAGCCCTTACCTGTTGTTCTTCAAAGGCTTGTTTAAATCCGCGGGCTCTTTCTCGAATTAAGGCAACATCATAAACGTATAGGGGAGTGCCAAAGTTTTTTGCTAATTCTAAGGAATCCACTCCTCCAATTTCCAAATGTCCGTTATTATTGACTCCTGTTGTTCCGTAAAAATACATTCCCTTCCCTCTCTCCATAACGACTCACTACAGTTTATGTAGACAATCTTAAAAGATAATAAACAAATAGACAGAATCCGCAAAAGATACTGCCTATTTTTCTTATTCATCCTTAATTTAATTAAAATTACTGTAGCATAACTCTTCCCATTCTGCAATTTTTTCTTTCAATATTTTCAACTTTCAGGCGGCTGTCTGTAGCGATTTCTTGGGTGCACAATACTTGGTCTTAGTATTGAACCAGGTATTGCCCTGCGGAAGATAATTTGCAGGAATCCTTTCGGTTCAAACGGCAAGAAAGGCCATAAATACGGTGTGTTTAGTGCACGCATTTGTGCCAGGTAAATAAGCCATAATGTTGCACCTATCATGAATCCCGGAAGATGGAAGAAGGCCGTTAGCAGCATTAACAGCATTCTGGCAATTTTATTGGCAACACTTAATTCATAACTTGGTGTTGTAAACGTTCCGATTCCAGCTACCGCCACATAGAGGATGACCTCCGGTACGAAAAGACCGACATCAATGGCGATCTGGCCGATCAATACGGCAGCAATTAAGCCCATGGCCGTTGATAACGGTGTCGGTGTATGAATCGCAGCAATCCGTAAAAATTCTATACCAAAGTCTGCCATAAACAATTGAATCAATATCGGAATATTCGTTTGCTTATTTGGCCCGATAAATGACAGTTTTTCCGGCAAAAATGACGGTTCTAACACAAGTAAGAGCCATAATGGCAATAGGAAGATAGAAGTGAACACACCTAAAAAACGCGTCCAGCGGACAAACGTCCCCATCGCCGGCGATTCACGAAATTCTTCCGCATGCTGAACATGGTGAAAAAATGTTGTTGGTGTAATAATGACACTTGGTGATGTATCACAAAATATGACAACATGCCCCTCTAATATATGGGCAGCTGCTACATCGGCTCTTTCCGTATATCTAACAATAGGATATGGATTCCACCCTTGCCTGACAATAAATTCCTCGAGCGTTTTATCTGCCATTGGAATTCCATCGATATCAATTGCCTGCAGTTCTTTTCTAAGGATATTTAATAAGTCCGGATCGGCAACATCCTGGAGATAAGAAAGGGCAACATCTGTCTTGGAACGCTTTCCAACTTTAAGCATTTCAAAGCGAAGCCGTTCATCACGGATCCTTCTTCTTGTTAAAGCTGTATTCATCACAATATTTTCAACAAATCCGTCACGGGCCCCCCTAACCACCTTTTCTGTATCAGGTTCCATTGGCGAGCGGCCAGGATAGCTGCGGACATCGATAATAAATGCTGTATTTTCACCCTCAACGACGACACCAATTAAACCGGATAGCACCTGAGTGACAAGTTTATCCAGTTCCTGTGTATATTCCACTGATTGATTAACCAGTCTATTATCAATCAGCTTATATAGATCAGCGGTTGTCTTCTCATGATAATTGATGCCCACCAGTTCTTTAATCAATTGAATAATGTACATCGTATCGGTTAAACCATTTACATAATAAATATGAACATCTTTTTTCAAGATCTTTAGCTTTCGAATCCCGATGTCAAAGCTTACACCGAGACCTACACGCTGTTTCATATAATGCTCAACTTCATTTACAGATATCGGGATTGGCCATTTTTCCACTTTCTTTTGTGTCAAAAAAACCACTCCTTTCAAGTATTAGTTCGACAGCCTTTTTAGTAATGGGCGCCCCCAGCTTATAGGAGTCTTTTCGCGCCATTTTGCCGACGTCGCCAATTCCGACAACAATTGGGATATTTAGCTGATCTAGACAATAGACGGTATCTCCATTTATTCTTCCAATTTCAAGCTCAGGTATACCAAATTTATCTACACCATATGGGGTTAACTCGCCGTCGCGGTCAATGCTTACATCAATTCTTGCCCATTCCTCATGTCTGGATTTGGCGGCAACGGCAATTGCCCCTAACACTTCGATATCCTTGTGCACGGCAACATATTTAAGGGCATTTTCTCCGCTTCCTTCACCAACGATGCCGCTGTCGTCAAACATCACTAATACGGGGTCATACGGAGCTTGTTTAATTAACTTGACTAATTCTGGCCCCGTTAATTTTGACGGGTTGCCTTGTGATTTGGAAATACATCTGGCACCGATTTCTTTAGCAATTTGCTCGAGTGCCCTCTTTGTATGTTCATCACCATCAGTTACTAAAATGACACGTCTTCTTGTGTTCATACTTAATTTTCCTTTCATATGAAAACTCTATCGATGAACAAAGTATATCCATTGAAAAATAGAACCGAAGATTTTCCCGAATACAATCGCCATGATAAGAATCACAATCTCTCCATCCAAGCGAATTCTTTTGGCGAGGATTGGAAAGACATTCAATGCTTCCGTAAGACCCGCCGCCAGCATTCCGATAAAGACACCGCCGGTAAGACCAAGGGGAATTAGAAAATAGGCGGAAATATTTAAAGCTGGATCCCTTAAACTAGCGATTACTCCCGTAAGCGCTCCAATGACAACTGCCCATTCATATGATTGAATCATTTTCATCGTTTTCGTAAGCTGAGTCAGCCTTGGGATAATTCCAAGTACAGTTAAAAAGGCAACAAATCCGGAACCTACTGATAATCCACTTGCAAATCCTATAAAAATAATGGCCGCTATTTTAATCGTCATGTACTCGTTTCATACTTTCTTTGTTTTCATTAAGGATCACGTAATTATCCAGATCCATTTGATAATTAAACATTTCTACTTCAAGCGGACTCGGTTCATCATTTATCCGTTTTTTAAATACATGGTTAAAAAAGAGAATCATCCCAAGACCAAGCCCAATAGAATAGGGAATTTGAAAAAGCAGTGGTTTCGTTTCCTTTTTGCCGGTAATGATCGTATAAATTTTTTCCTGTACACTCCTCATACTTACGTCATCGTGGAAGTTCATTAGTGTCAAGGCTGAACCGAAAAATAATAAAAACCATATTAAAAGAAAAAAAGGAATGGAAACTCCTTTTTTCTTTGACACTACTTCGATAATCGTTTGGGCAGGGCCGATCGTTTGAACTTCCAATTCCGCAAATTGTTTTGCTATTAACTCAATCACTTTCATCACGTCGATGATAACAATATTTCCGTCCTTTTCAGATAATTGATGAATAACGATTTGCTGAAGCTTTCCAAGTTCAAGATCATCTGCAATGATTTGGGCAGCGTCCTTAAGATAAATGGTTTCCCTAGGACGGGTTTGAACGCGATTACGCATGCGGATGTAAATTGTCTTCTCCAAACTTTTCACTTCCCACAAAGCAAAATTCTAATAAAAATAGTGTGTGTCAAAAATGGCTTTTTATCAAAAAAATTGCGTGAATGTCAAGTGAGGACAGTTCTATTGTTCCAGTAAAAAGAAAAGACCGTATGGACTTAGAGGTCCATGCGGTCTTTCATTTGCTGTAAAATCTTCTTTTCAAGCCTTGACACCTGTACCTGGGAAATCCCCAGTCTCTGGGCGACTTCAGATTGTGTCTGATCTTTATAATACCTTAAATAAACAATTAGCCTTTCTCGTTCATCCAGTTCACGAATGGCTTCCTTCAAAGCAATTTTATCAAACCACTTGCCTTCGTTACCGTCATCTATTTGGTCAAGAAGCGTGATCGGGTCACCATCATTTTCATAAACTGTCTCATGAATGGACGACGGAGTCCTGCTCGCTTCTTGAGCTAAAATGACATCTTCCGGTGAGAGCTCAAGATGTTCAGAAATTTCATTAACGGTAGGGACTCTTCCAAGCGTTTTGGATAACTCATCCTTTGCTTTACGGATTCGATTCCCCATTTCTTTCAGTGAACGGCTGACCTTAACAGTTCCATCATCGCGGATAAATCGTTGGATTTCCCCAATAATCATTGGAACAGCATAGGTGGAAAACTTCACATCGTAGGATAGGTCAAACTTATCAACTGATTTTAATAATCCAATACAGCCAATTTGAAAAAGGTCATCCGGGTCATACCCTCTGTTAAGAAAACGCTGTACGACAGACCATACAAGCCGCATGTTTCTCTCCACAATGGTATCCCTTGCTTCTTGATCCCCTGCTTGGCTCCTTTTAATTAGCTCCTTGACTTCATGATCCTTTAAATACGTCTGATTTTTGTCGTTTTTGACCTCCACATCCATTGGCAAGTCTCCTTAATTGCAAAGCATTTTACGGGATGATTGTAAATGCTTTCGTAGTCTAACCTCGGTTCCTCGACCTGGCTGCGTGAGAACCTCAACCTCATCCATGAAATTTTCCATGATGGTAAAACCCATTCCGGAACGTTCTAGTTCTGGCTTTGTTGTAAATAATGGCTGACGAGCTTCTTCCACATCGACAATCCCTACGCCAGCATCCTTAATTGTCATATCTATAAAATTGTCCTCAATGATTACAGTGATATAAACAATTCCATTTGGATCGTTTTCATAGCCATGAATAATCGCATTCGTCACAGCCTCAGAAACGACTGTTTTGATTTCTGTCAGCTCATCCATAGTTGGATCTAATTGTGCAATAAAGGCAGCAACAGTGACCCGGGCAAATGATTCATTTTGACTTAAGGCACTGAACTGCAAGCTCATTTCATTTCTCATATTAAGCCACCCCCAATCTTTGTAAGGCAAATTCCTCTGTCTGTTCCATCTTTATAATTTTAAAGAGGCCGGACATATCGAATAATCGCTTAATTGCTGGGGAGATGGCACAAACAACCATTTCACCGTGGACCTGTTTAATTTGCTTGTATCTTCCTAAAATAACGCCCAAACCAGAGCTATCCATAAAGGAAAGCTGTTTAAGATTCAAGACAATATGACGAATTTCATCTCTTTCAATGACAGCTGTCACTTTTTCGCGAAGTTCATCGGCTGTGTGATGATCTAATTCACCGCTTAACCGGATACATAAAACATCATGTTTTGTTTCAAATTCAATCGATAGACTCACTATCCCTAGTCCTCCTTCGTCTTGTCCAGCGTAAGCAGCCTTGTGCTTATGCTTCTTGGTATAGTGAGTCAATTCGCTTTTTGTGGCTTAATTTCCTTCCTTAAATACAAAACTAGTCGTTTTTCGCTAAAAGAAGTGAAGATGCTTCCGCTTTCGACAATGATATAATTTAATTTTATTTTCCTGCTTTTGTAAACATGCCGAATGCCCGCTTATATAGAGTCCACCAGCTAGCTTCCTTGACTTCGTTTTTTGCAACGAGCGGACTCTCCAGCACAACTTTTCCATCCCTGATCAGTTTAATTGTTCCAACCCTGTCTCCTTTTTTAACTGGAGCCTTTAGATTTTTTTGAATGATAACTTTTTGTTTAACGTCCTTTGTTTTTTCACCTTTTTTAGTCAGCAGGGATAATGATTCACTAGTAACCGCTTCGACTATCTTTTCCTGTCCCTTGCTTACCTTTGCTTGGCTAATCACTTGGTTGCGCTTGTACATAGGATGAGTTTGAAATTGACTATAGGCGTAATCGAGCATCTTCGTGATCTGAGCATTTCGATCTTTAGATGTTGGCGCCCCAAAGACAACCGCAATAACGCGCATACCTTCCTTTTCGGCTGTTGCTGTCAGACAATATTTTGCTTCTGCCGTGAAGCCGGTTTTTAATCCATCCACACCCGGATAAAAGCGGACTAATTTATTTGTATTGACCAGCCAGAATTTTTTATCCGTATTTTCACGTAAATATCCTTCATACATTCCCGTAAATTTAGTTATGTCTTCATATTTTAATAGTTCTTTTGCCATAATGGCCATATCATAAGCGGAACTGTAGTGCCCGCTTTCAGGCAATCCTGTCGTGTTTTTAAAGACGGTATGCTTCAGCCCAAGTTCTTTTGCTTTATCATTCATCATGTCGACAAATGCTTCCTCTGAGCCTGCGATTCTCTCCGCCATCGCTACAGAAGCATCATTTCCGGAAGCAATCGCGATTCCCTTCAACATTTCTTTCGTCGTCATTTCCTCGCCCGGTTCAAGGAAAATTTGGGAACCACCCATGGATGCCGCAAACTCGCTTGTGCGAATTTTTTCGTTCCAGGAAAGCTTCCCTTTATCAATCGTTTCCATGATTAATAGCATCGTCATGATTTTTGTCATACTTGCCGGGGGCAGCTCTTCCTTACTATTCTTCTCAAAAAGGATTTTCCCTGTATCTCTTTCCAATAAAATAGCTGACCTGACATCAGTGACAATTTCAGTACTCTTCTTCTCTTCAGCTGCAAAAGCAGAAGGAAGCGGTAAACCCAAAAGCAAAACTAATATTGCAGTAATAGAAACCACACGTCTCATACACATAACCCTCCAATCTTTATAGCCACCATTTTTTCCAAAATAAATTACTTTATACAATAATTTCCTGTGAATTAAATAAAAAAAGGTGTCAGGCACCATGTGAATTTTTCACATAGTGCCTGACACCAAATATGACACCCTATTCCGTGATTTCTTCGTGTATGAGGGTTGGTGCTGTTACTTTTTGTGATGTGACCTTGATATTGTCGTACAGCTTTTGTTTGACTTCGTCGATATTTTCGAAGTTGCTGTAAATGGTGACAAGGGAGTCGCCTTTTTTTACATGGTCACCGATTTTTTTACGTAATACGAGACCTACAGCCAGATCAATGACAGATTCTTTTGTCACTCTTCCTGCTCCTAACAGCATTGCCGCTGTACCTACTTCATCAGCCACAATTTCCGCGACATAGCCGTCTTCTTTCGCCTCGAGCTCGACAATAAATTTCGCCTGCGGCAATTTCTCAGGATGATCAACAATGGATCCGTCACCGCCTTGGGAGCTTAAGAAAACTTTGAGCTTTTCAAGTGCTGAACCGTCTTCCATGGCCTTCTCAAGCATTGTCCGCGCCTCTGGCAATGAATTTGCTCGTTCAGCCAGATAGACCATATGGCTGCCGAGTGTTAAGCATAGCTCAGTTAAATCAGCTGGACCTTCCCCTTTAAGTGTATCGATTGCTTCTTTGACCTCCAGCGCGTTGCCAATCGCAAACCCGAGCGGCTGACTCATATCGGAAATCACCGCCATCGTTCTTCGGCCGACATTATTCCCAATCCGAACCATTGCATGTGCCAACTCACGAGAATCATCTAATGTCTTCATAAATGCACCGGCCCCTGTTTTTACATCAAGGACAATGGCATCAGCCCCGGCCGCAATTTTTTTGCTCATAATTGAGCTCGCAATCAGCGGAATGCTTTCTACAGTTGCGGTTACATCCCGAAGGGCATATAGTTTTTTATCGGCGGGCGTTAAGTTTCCGCTTTGACCGATGACAGCAATCTTATTTTTGTTAACAAGCTGGATAAATTCATCATTATCAATTTCCACATGGAAACCTTCTACCGATTCTAATTTATCAATCGTTCCGCCAGTGTGGCCTAAACCGCGCCCTGACATTTTCGCGACTGGGACACCAACTGCCGCTACAAGAGGCCCGAGAACAAGCGTTGTTGTATCGCCAACACCGCCGGTAGAGTGCTTATCTACTTTAATGCCTTCAATTTGCGATAAGTTGATTTGGTCACCTGATTCCACCATGGCCATTGTTAAATCAGCACGTTCTCGTTCAGACATCCCACGGAACACGATGGCCATCGTCAAGGCACTTACCTGATAATCCGGAATTGTACCGTCTGTGTATCCGCTAATAATAAAATTAATTTCTTCGGTTGATAGTTCATGACCATCACGCTTTTTTTCAATTAAGTCGACCATTCTCATCATTTATTCACCACTTTACGAGGGTAATTAATTTTTTATTATTTTAATTCATTTAAAAAACTCTTGCCGTAGTGCGGCATTTTTACTTGGAAGTTTTCTGCTACCGTTGCGCCGATATCAGCGAATGTCTGCCTTAGTGGGAGTTCTTTACCCCCTGTCATTCCTGTAGAGTATACAAGTAATGGAACATATTCGCGCGTATGATCTGTTCCAGGTGCAATCGGGTCATTTCCGTGGTCAGCGGTAATGATTAACAAATCATCCTCTTTCATTTTTGCGAATACTTCCGGGAGGCGTGCATCGTATTCTTCAAGTGCCTTGCCATAACCAAGAGGATCGCGGCGGTGTCCATAAAGCGCATCAAAATCAACTAAATTTAAAAAACTGATTCCCGTGAAATCCATTTCTAAGGTTTCCACAAGCTTATCCATGCCATCCATATTCGATACTGTTCGAAGCGCGTTTGTCACTCCCTCACCGTCGTAAATATCGGAAATCTTTCCAATGGCAATCACATCAAAGCCGGCATCCTTCAATTCACTCATCACCGTGCGGTCAAACGGTTTTAATGCGTAATCATGACGGTTAGGCGTCCGTTTAAAATTACCCGGCTCTCCAACAAATGGTCGAGCAATAACACGGCCTACCATATATTTCTCATCAAGTGTCAATTCCCTTGCAATTTTACAAATGCGATACAGTTCATCAAGCGGAATTATATCTTCATGGGCTGCGATTTGCAGCACTGAATCAGCAGATGTGTAAACAATCATCGCCCCTGTTTTCATATGCTCTTCACCAAGTTCTTCAATAATCGCCGTCCCGCTTGCCGGTTTATTGCCGATTACTTTCCGGCCGGTGCGCTTTTCTAGCTCAGAGAGCAGCTCATCAGGAAAGCCTTCGGGGAAAACTTGAAACGGAGTTTTAATGTTTAACCCCATGATTTCCCAGTGACCTGTCATCGTATCCTTTCCGTTTGACGCTTCCATCATTCTTGTATAAAAAGCTAACGGCTGCACCGCTTTATCAATTCCTTTTAGTTCGCGGATATTGCTTAAACCAAGCTTACCCATGTTTGGCATATGCAGACCATTCATTTTTTCAGCAATATGGCCCAGCGTATCCGCCCCTTTATCACCAAATTTATCCGCATCTGGCGCCTCACCAATGCCAACCGAGTCCATAACGATAATAAAAATACGTTTGTATGTAGTTAAGGCCATTTCAATTTTCCTCCTTTTTCGTACTGCGAAAGCTCGGATAAACTCTCGAGCCTTCACTGATTTTGATAACGTTTACAAGCTTCTCAATACTTTACAACCATATGTTTCCCGTAATAGGAAGGATTAGCCTAAAAAAATGCTTTTACACGTCAGAAGTCTGACATCTTTATTTTACTAAATGAGTGAGAAATTACAAGAAAAAAGCTACCTAAAAATTTGGCAGCTTTTTGAACTTTACCTATTATTTAATTCTTTTATTCTATTAAGCTCGAGGATGAAATTTCCGATAAACATCCGTTAATTTCGTTTTTGACACATTCGTATAAATTTGTGTGGTTGAAATGTCTGCATGACCAAGCATTTCCTGTACCGCCCGCAGGTCAGCCCCATTTTCAATTAAATGAGCAGCAAACGAGTGTCTTAGGGTATGGGGTGTCATGTCTTTATCAATTCCTGCTTCCCTGGCTAATTTCTTTAATATTTTCCAGAATCCCTGTCTAGTCAATCTGCTGCCTTGATGATTTAAAAAAAGGGCATTTTCGTCTGCATTTTTAGAATTAAACAATGCCCGGCCCCCATCTAAATAATGCATGACTGCCTCAGCAGCGGTCTTTCCAAGCGGGATAATTCTTTCCTTTGTTCCCTTCCCAATGCAGCGGACAAAGCCCATCGGTAAATTAATATGATGAACATCCAAATTAATGAGTTCACTTACCCTTATGCCTGTTGCGTAAAGCAGCTCAAGCATCGCCTTATCTCTTAACCCATAGTGATCATGCGGTTTCGGTGCGTCTAAAAGAGTTTCTACTTCCTGCAGGCTCAATACCTTTGGCAATTCTCTTTCTATTTTTGGTGTTTCAAGATGGACCGTAGGGTCTTGCTCGGTTATTTTTTCTCTTAATAAAAATTGATGAAAAGCTCTCACGGACGCAATGTGTCGAGCAATTGTTTTCGAAGATTTCCCCTGATCTTTTAAAAATTTAAGAAAATGAACGATATGGACCCGGCCGGCTTCATTTAGGTCTGTAATTGACTCAACCTCTTTTAAATAATGAATATAGCTTTTTAAATCGCGCTCATAGGATAAAATGGTATTTTGCGCGAGTCCTTTTTCTACCGTTAAAAATTGCAAAAAACGCTGTATTTGTTCTTCCATCGCCTTACTCCCCATTTAAATAAAACAATTTTAACCGCTCAAACCAGGTAGAATTGCCTTGGTTTACCGGGTTGGAAACGCTTATTGCCGATCCTTCCGGTTCATCATAGCGATGATAATTTTGATATTCTTCTGATATCCACATGATACCATAATAAAAGAGTACCGTGCACCCAGTGAATATGATAAATACCTTTATTGTTTGCAGAATCACCTTTATTAATGGAATCATTTTCTTTCCCCCATACTCTTATTTAATCGCAGGTGAATGCCATTTTATACATGTTTCCTACTAAAAAGGTATGCCAAAATGGACAAGTTTTATACATATTGACTAAGAATATGGGAAAATAAAAAAAGTCCTTTACATAAAAAAGGACCTTCGTTTATTCATCAGCTTTAGCTTCTTTAACTTTATCTTGACAACGATGGCAAATGCCATGGAAGGTAAGACGATGATCTTTTATCTTAAAATTCCACCTGCGCTCGACAATCGCTTCAACATCCTCCAGCAAATCTTCCTGAATTTCATCGACAGCACCACATTCAATGCAAACAAGATGGTGATGAAAATGTGCCGCACCTTCCTGCCTTAGATCGTAGCGGGATACGCCGTCGCCAAAATTTATTTTATCGACTATTTTTAATTCAGTTAATAATTCCAATGTTCGATAAACAGTTGCTAATCCAATTTCAGGCGATTTTTCTTTTACGAGGAGGTACACATCTTCTGCACTCAAATGATCCTCTTCATTTTCTAGTAAAACTCTAACGGTTGCCTCGCGCTGAGGTGTGAGTTTATAGCTTGCTGAGTGCAACTGCTTTTTAATTCTCTCAAGTCTAGTTTCCATGCCTATCGTCCCTCCCTCGCCACTGTTATTTTTCATTATAACAGATGAAAGGGGAGATTCAAAATAAAATTATTATAAACTACATTCAATATTAATTTTTATTTAATAATCATTTTAATCCTGAAGAACTGATAATAGTCTTCATTAACCATGGTGATAAATAGGCCTCCACCCCTGATGCTGCTGAAATAAAGACGACAGCTGCGATAAGGGCAAATATATATCCTTTAAATAGCGGCATCACCGGCTGGGCAAATTTTTTCATAAATTGCTTTTTGATCATTTTCAATGAAATGATGACTGATAATGCTGCCATAATAATAAACACTGGAATGATAATCAAATTTTGCGGCAGGATCGATACGAATGCCAGCATAAATCCTTTCCATCCCATTTGACTGACCAAAAATCCAACGGTAAAGCCGACAACCATTCCCTTTACAAATAAGAGTATAAGTATGACCGGAAGTCCAATAATGGAAATCCCAAGAATCCAAATCAGGCCGATAAATTTACTATTATGGAAGAAGCTTTGTGCAAATAAATCGTTTTGCTCGGCAACTTTCCCATCTGAAACCTGACCGAAAAATTGTGATAAATAATAGAATAGATCCTCTTTCTGGGTATAACTCATGCTATTGACAACAATCGCCCCAAAAATAACTCCCATTAGGAATAAGACGACAATAAATAAGAAGATTGAGGAATGTTCACGGAAATAAGCGGCTACATTGGACTGGAACAATCGTTTTTTCATCAATAATTCCTCCTGCTTTCAATCGAATTACTACATTCTATGCGAATCTAGCAATTCTATGATTAAAAAAAAGTAGAGTTTTAAACCAAAGGGTCTAACCCCTCTGACAGAATAAATTGTCAGAGGGGTCAGACCCTTTGGAATCAATTATTGTTCGGCGATTTTGCCGTATTTGCCGCCTCCTCCTGCTGCGAGAAGCACCTTTCCTTCCCGTGCTTTTAAAATTAGATCGGCGATTTTTTCCGGCACTACCTCTTTTAAGGCATCATATGGAACCTCATGGAGGATGGCCATTTCACTGCCAAAATGATCGACCAATTTCTCCAGAAGCCGTGGACCAAGGCCCGGGATAAATTCAAGCGGTACTTGATGCACATATGGCGGCCGATACGCTGGACTTTTATCTTCCGTTTTCAATTCAAGAATACGGTCTGCTACCCCTTTAATAATTTTTTTACTGCCGCACTGTGTACAAATTTGGTCAGTTTCATCCGCCGGGTGCAGACATTGCGCACAAACCGTTTTATGGTACTTACCAAGCAATGGGTCCAGACCATAGTTAGCAAGGATCTTTCGTCCGTCTTCCCCTTTTAATGCTTTTTGCAATTCTGCAAAAGTAGGTGCCTCCATTGCCATCACTTGATATTCCCTGGCAATCTTCGCCAATGAATGGGCATCGGAATTCGTCACGAAAGTGTAGCGGTGAATCTCCCCAATTTGATCGGCCATTTGTGTATCCGAGCTCAGGCCTAATTCAATTCCATCAATTAAATCAGGGTCAAACACCTCTGTAAGCGATTGATTCACACCTTTACCATACAAACTTTTAAACGGAGTGAACACATGGGCTGGGATAAAAATACCGCCCATTTCTTTGACCTTTTTCTGTAAAACAAGTCCTGTAATATAAACACGCTGCGAGCTTAACTGGATATTTTTTAAATGACCGGACAGCCAGTTTGAAAATTCCTTCATTGCCGAAAGATTTGGCAGGAAGCAAAGCACATGGATTGGACCATTGCACCCTTCGTCATAAATTTCTAATTCCGAACCTGGAATAACAGTCAGGTCACCAAAGACAAGCCCGCCGTCCGGATGCTCGTACACATCGCCGCTTTCAATCAGGCTCTCCATTTCAATAATCACTTCAGGTGAATGACTGTCGATGATCCCGACCATATTTAATCCTTTTATGTTTCTTGCATGTTCAATAATATTTGTGAACGTCAGCGACTTCGCTCCGGTAATTTTGACCGGCTTGCCCGTCCACGTTCTGCCAATGTGAATATGTAAATCTACATAATAGCGATTCATTTAGTAGTCAACGCCTCTTGTAATTGTAAGTATTGGACCCCGTAAATTGTTTTCGCGTCATATATCTTTTGTTCTTTTACGTATTGTATCGCTTCTTCAAGAGTTAATTCCTTTAAATTTACAAACTCATCTTCATCCATGGCAGCGGGATTTTCTTTTTTCGTCAAACCTTTCGCTAAAAAAACATGAACGATTTCATCCGCAAATCCCGGCGATGTATAGAAAGACAGAAGCGGCTCCAATGATTCACAGACATAGCCAGTCTCTTCTTCTAATTCCCTGCGGGCACAGCTTGCCGGCTCCTCCCCCTTTTCCAGCTTGCCGGCGGGGATTTCGACAATAATTTTTTCCAATGCTTTGCGGTATTGTTCGACCATCACGATTCTATTCTCATTGGTAAGAGCTATAACGGCTACGGCGCCCGGATGTTTCACAATTTCACGTTTTGCCTGCTTGCCATTCGGCAGCTTAACATCCTGCAGCTCGACGGTGATGATTTTCCCCGAAAATATTTCTTTGCTATGGAGCGTTTTTTCTTCAAGGCTATTCATTATTGTCAACTCCTGTTCTATTCCGTTCTTCACGTCATACATTTTACCATACTTTAATGGGAGGGTTATGGATGAAGGTGTACGTCCATGAAAAAGGAATCATCCTTGTCGGCAAAGGCTGGGAAGTACTGCAAAAATTAAAGGAATATAATCGGGAACATGCCACCGTTGCTGAATGGGTACGAAAAACTGCCTCAAAATAAGATTTGCTGTTTGTAGTTTGCCCCAATCTTTACTAAAATTGTAGAAAGATGAGGGGTGATTTTTTTTGAAAAAAAGAAGACTAGGGAATTCTGATTTATTTGTGACTGAGTTAGGTCTCGGCTGCATGTCGATCGGGACGGAAGAAAAAACAGCCCGGGAAATAATTGAAGCGGCGCTTGATGAGGGAATTAATTATTTCGATACTGCAGATTTATATGATTTTGGTGTAAATGAAAGTTTGGTTGGGAAGGCATTAAAAAATGTACGCGAACAAGTGGTCATTGCAACGAAGGTCGGCAACCGCTGGAATGCTGACAAAAGCAGCTGGACATGGGAGCCTTCAAAACCCTATATAAAGGAAGCAGTGAAAAACAGCTTAAAACGGCTCGGCACTGATTATATTGATTTATATCAGCTGCATGGCGGTACAATCAATGACCCGATTGATGAAACAATTGAAGCGTTTGAGGAGTTAAAGGCAGAAGGCTATATCCGCTATTATGGAATCTCCTCAATTCGACCGAATGTCATTCGTGAATATGTGAAAAAATCAAATATCGTTTCGGTAATGATGCAGTATAGCATGTTAGACCGCCGGCCTGAAGAAGAGGCCCTGACGCTTCTTGCTGAACATGGGATCAGCGTTGTGACCCGCGGACCGTTAGCTAAAGGTCTGTTGAGTGAGAAACTATTGGAAAAGGCTTCTGAAAAGGGATATTTAGATTACAGCTTCGAGGAATTAAGCAAAGTTTTACCGCTGCTAAAAGAAAAAACAGCTGCAGCAAGGTCGTTTACCGAGGCTGCATTACAATATAATCTAGCTGCCCAGGCCGTTGCTTCCGTGATTGCGGGTGCCAGCAGTGTTGAACAGGTTCGAAGTAATGCTGCAGCGGTCAGAAGTAATCCTTTAACCGAAGAAGAAGCTGCTTTGATTAAAGAATGGACGAAAGCGAATGTTTATCAGGAGCATCGTTAAATAAAGAGAGCCATGGAGGCTCTCTTATTTAAATTCCTTCCAATTCATACCGCTTTCGTTTAACAGCTCTTCAAAGGATTTATTCTTTTCTTTTAATTTTCTTTCTTCACGCTTTCTCTGCTCTTCCTGCTCTTTTCTTTTCTCTTCTTCAGCCTTTAACTGCTCCTGCTGGTCCTTTAATTGTTTCATTAAATCCGGATTAATCAAATCCTTAAGCGTTAATGGTGAATCCTCTTTTTTCTTTGTTGGTTTTTGCTGCCTTTTTTTCATATATGATTCTCCTTTAAAGAAGATTTTGTTCATATTATACAACCACATGCGGCGAATTTCATATAAAAAGGCAAGCCGTTAATAAAATCAGCCTGCCCTCCATTCTATTTAAACTAACTCTACTACTGTTGCTACCCCCTGCCCGCCGCCGATACATAACGCGGCTAGGCCTAATCGGGCATTTCTTCGATTCATTTCATGGATTAATGTAACTAGAATTCGTGCTCCGCTCGCCCCAATTGGGTGTCCAAGAGCAATGGCCCCGCCGTTCACGTTCAAAATCTCTTTATTGAAATGAAGCTCGCGGTCCACCGCTAATGACTGCGCCGCAAAGGCTTCATTGGCTTCAATTAACTCTAGGTCATCGATTGAAACAGCTGCTTTTTCCAGTGCTTTTTTGACCGCCGGAACTGGACCAATGCCCATAATGCTTGGATCTACACCTGCGCTGGCATTTGCCTTAATCGATGCAAGCGGCTTTAGACCCAGTTCATCCGCCTTTTTCCGGCTCATTACGACAACGGCGGCCGCCCCGTCATTAATCCCAGAGGCATTACCCGCTGTAACCGTACCATCCTTTTTAAAAGCTGGACGGAGCCCTGCTAATTTTTCTGCGGTTGTGCCCTTCTTGGGATATTCATCGACTGCAAATACAATCGGCTCCCCTTTGCGCTGCGGGATAACTACTGGAACAATTTCTTCGATGAATCTGCCCGCTTCGATGGCATTTACCGCTTTTTCCTGACTCCATGCAGCAAATTGATCCTGTTCCTCACGAGTAATCGCATACTTTGCTGCTAAATTTTCAGCTGTAATGCCCATATGGTAATCATTGAAAACACAGGTAAGCCCGTCTGATACAAGCGTATCAATCAATGTTTGGTTCCCCATTTTAAAACCTTCGCGGGCGTTTTTTAATATGTACGGAGCCTGGCTCATATTTTCCATCCCCCCAGCCACTACAATATCGGCATCACCGGCTAAAATAGCTTGGACTGCAAGGTGAACAGCTTTTAATCCGGAACCGCATACCTTATTAATCGTCATTGAGGAAACACTTTCAGGAATCCCTGCCTCCATCGCAGCCTGCCTTGCCGGGTTTTGCCCCAGACCAGCTTGAAGAACATTGCCCATGATTACTTCATCAACCTGTTCCGGTTTGACACCTGCCCGTTCTAACGCTCCCTTAATCACAACCGCGCCTAATTCCGGTGCCGAAATATTTTTTAAACTGCCATTAAAACTGCCCAGTGCTGTTCGGACAGCGCTTACAATTATAACTTCAGTCATACACTTTCTCCCCCTATCATTATTTCCTTCATTTTAGCATAAAAATTTGCTAAAATTCCGTTTATTCTTGATTTTTCAAATTTACTGCTACTACAATTGAAATATGACTGGTAAGGGGGAAAGAGAATGCTGACATTGCCGAAAAAAGTAACGATCATCGAAGTAGGACCGCGCGACGGACTACAAAACGAAAAACAATTTGTGCCTACTGAAATAAAAAAACAATTTATCCACGAGCTTCGAAATGCCGGAATCAAGGAAATGGAACTGACATCATTTGTGTCACCAAAATGGGTGCCGCAAATGGGAGATGCAGCTGACATTGTCCTCGACTGCCTTGATGAACAAACCAGAAATATTGTTCTTGCCCCAAACCGAAAAGGAATTGACAGGGTCTATTCCACCAGCTGCAAGGCGATCGCCGTGTTTGTCGGGGTCAGTAACAGTTTTAATAAAAAAAATATCAATAAATCGACTTCAGACAGTATGGCAGAATTGAAACCCATCATCCAGGAACTGAAAGAAAAAGGTTACTTTGTCCGGGCTTGCATTTCAACGGCATTTTATTGCCCTTACGAGGGAAAAATCAACGAAAGCGATACCCTTCAGCTTTGCCGTGAATTTGTAAATACCGGTGTTGATGAATTAAGTGTCGCCGATACAATCGGTATGGCGGCACCGAACGAGGCTTATTCGCTTTTTGTTAAATTAAAAGAAGAGTTTCCAATGACCCTTATTACGGCTCATTTTCACGATACACGAAAGCTTGGATTGGCCAATATCTTTTCCTGCCTTCAGGCTGGCATTGACCGCTTTGATACATCAGCAGGCGGTCTTGGCGGCTGTCCGTTTGCTCCCGGCGCCAGCGGCAATACGGCAACGGAGGATGTTGCCTATATGCTCGAAAGGATGGGCATCGAGACCGGGATTGACTTATCAAAGCTTCTTGATGCAATCGAACTGGTCCGCCCGCATGTTTCCAGACAAATTGAAAGCGGCTATTACCGCCTTCATGCGCAAAACGTCTAAAGCCATGAATAATCTTCCTTCCCTAAAAGCATCTTATTAGATGAAACTATCTCGAAGGGGGATTCACTTATGAGCCAAAAGAGAGAAAAAGGGAACAGTGCAGCAGGAAAAAACTATGCGGAATCAGCAGGAGGCGGCAAGCGGATGATTGCCGCTGAAGAAGTTGAAAAAGCCATTCATCCGACAAAACGACAGAACTCAGAACAATAATTACCTTTAAGAGCCGCTCATTGGTATATGCGGCTTTTCTTATGGTAAAATTAACTTTGCTAATTTATGTAAATATCTCTCTTGGAGGTGCCATTTTTTGAAAAAGGCATTTCGTACCCTGTTCATTATATTATTTTTCTGGCTGGCACTCGCTCTCTATTTCACCAACCGCCTCATGTATATGAAAAAGAAAGACGAGGATTTCATCTTAAGGAGGGAAAAAGATGCGGGCAGAGTGAATCCCGATCAATTAAAAACACTGCCAAGACAGCATATCGACATTTCCTCCCCGTTTGGCTATACGATTAAAGCGGTACTTGCCGAACCATATCAAACGAACCGCTATGTGATTATTGCGCACGGCGTGACGGAAACGAAAGTCAATTCGATCAAATATGCAAACCTGTTCCTTGAGCGCGGCTTTAATACATTGATTTATGACCATCGCCGCCACGGGGAATCCGGCGGGAAAACAACAAGCTTCGGCCACTATGAAAAATTCGATTTAAAGGCAGTAGTTGATTGGCTGAAAAAAGAAAAAGGGGAAGATATTTTATTAGGGATTCACGGGGAATCGATGGGGGCTGCGACGATGCTTTTATACGCCGGTCTGCTTGAGGATGGCGCTGATTTCTATATTGCCGATTGTCCGTTCTCTGATTTTAAGCAGCAGCTCTCCTATGTCATCAAAAAGGATTTTAAAATCATGCCTGGTTTGCTGCTTCCTCTTGGGGATGCTATTCTTCGTTTCCGCGACAAATATTCCATCCGCCATGTTTCGCCGATTTCGGTAATTGAAAATATCAAACACCCGGTCCTGTTTATCCATAGCCGCAAAGATGATTTTATTTTGCCCTCAATGACAAAGGAATTGTTTGAGCATAAGAAGGGCCCTAAGATGCTTTATATCGCTGAAAAAGGAAAGCATGCCCAATCCTTCAACGAAAACAGAGGCGATTATGAACGGGTCGTGGATGAATTTTTGCAAAAATATGTTGATCAGGCTTTACCATGTTAAAACAGACTGACCACTTGAGGTTCAGTCTGTTTTGTCTTTTATGATGAAGCCCATCCGTCCGTTAATTATTTGCTGCGGACTTTTAAGCTGGAAACTGTTTGTGCTTCCGGAAAAATCAATTTTCATTTGCTCATCAAAAAATACAAGCTTTGATTTCTCAACATACACTGATCTGTCATTGGTCTTAATTTCGATATCATCATTATCTAATTCGCCTGTGAACCACAAGGCGGCAACCCCGCTGACTGCTCAGCCGCAGCCATCTGTATCATATTTCAGCTTCAGATAACCAACTCGTCCGGCGGCTTTTTCGTTAATCTTTGCAGCGGCCTCTTCTGTAATGAAAATTTCCACGTTTTAACTCCTCCTTACTCGACATATGATGATATTATCATATGTAACTTTTGGCGGAATCTTTTTTGCTCATAGACTTTTGTTTGCATTTTCCTAGGATTCCAGTTAATCTCAGTTATATATAAATATTTTACAAGGGGTGCTTGCTAACATGTCAAAGGTACAAATTAAGGTAAATGATAATGGTTCATTAAGAATCACTGGTGATGTGGAATTATTAGACGGCGAGGGCAATATTTATACAACAAAGCCATCCTTCTCGCTTTGCCGCTGCGGCATGAGTAAGAATAAGCCATTTTGCGACGGCTCCCATAAAGGGAATTTTGAATCCCAGGTTCGGGTGCCAAAAGAGGATTAAGATAAAAGAGCGGCTTTCTATTCATGAAGCCGCTCTTTATTCTGTCAGCCGGATGTCAGCAATAGCATCTATCGAAATGCGGTGTACTTCTGCAAAGCGGTCCACAACATGGAGCTTGTGTGACAACTCATCCCAATAGTGGATTTTTCCAATCACAATTTCGTAGTTACGGTTTCGGTAATAAGTTATGGTTACATCCTGATTGAATTCAATCGCCTCAGCTAAGATTTCATTCATCAGCTCAAGCTGCTGTTCATCCATTTCCTTTTGCTGTTCATACTGGTCCTCTTTGACCCAATCTCTGAGCAGTTTCACATGCTCAGGAAGCATCATCGACGTCCATTTGATTCTCCCACGGTCGCGAATCATACGTATTCCTTCTTTCCATGTCCAGCTCCAGCACCTAGGGGCTCGAGGTCACAAGCCAATCCGTCAAGAAGGCCAAAAATCAGCCTTCATGCCGGCTCGACTTGTGCTTGTCGCCCCTGGTCAAGGCGCTTCCGCTTTTCTCATTACATTTTATGCCCCCCAACAAGTGTGGCCCGGTGTTTTGCCGTTCCTCCTGATGTATAAGAAACAGCTCTTAATAAAGAACCTGGTCCAAAGCGCCGGCGGACGGAATCGGCAACATAGCCAAGCTCCCGCCTTTTGTAAGCCCCCATGTCAAATAGGTCCAGCTGAAGTTCACAGTCGTCGACAATGTTACCAAGTGAAATCGAAATCTGCCTGACCGTCTTGCCATTATAATGCTCGTGAAACAATTCAAGGCAGACACGGTAAAGCTCCATCGTGACATTTGTCGGCTGCTTAATTGTTCTCGCACGATTGAAACCGCCGCCAAATTCGTCCTGGCTGTAACCGACTCCGAGGCTGACCGTTCTTCCGGCTTTGCGGCGGGTTCTCGCACGCCGTGCAACCTCCTCACACATTTCTAAAATGACATGCTTGATTTCTTCTTCGTCTTTGTAGTCTCTTAAGAGGATTTGACTTTTTCCAAAGCTGATCTGCCCTTCAATAATCGGGGCCCCTAAATCGGAAAGGTCGACTCCCCAGGCATGATGATAAAGCTGGTTGCCCATAATGCCAAATTTCTTTTCGAGCATGTCTAAATCATAGCGGGCCAGCTGACCGACGGTGAAAATGCCCATGCCATTTAATGTTTTTTCCACCCGGCGGCCGATGCCCCACATTTCCCTCAGCGGTGATACTTTCCATAGCTTTGCCTGGACATCATCATACGTCCACTCGGCAATCCATGTCTTTTTCGCTTCAAGATCAAGGGAAAGCTTCGCTAACAGCATGTTAGGGCCAATTCCAATGGTACATGGCAGCTGGAATTCCCGTTCAATATCATTTTTGATTTTCTCCGCAATCGTGCGGGCATCCCCCCATAAATGCAAGACCTCATCTACTTTAATAAAGCTTTCATCGACGCTGTAGACATGGATGGCTTCTTTCGGAACATAGCGGTTAAAGACACGGGTAATTTCAGTGGAAATCCGCAAATAGGTGGCCATTTTCGGTTCCACAATTCGAATTCTCGGATCCTTAGGAACCTCAAACAACCGCGAGCCTGTTTTGATGCCGAATTCTTTTTTTAGCTTTGGGGAAGCCGCAAGTACGACACTCCCCTGCCGCTCTTTATCGCCGACAATGGCGATATAGCAGTCCAAAGGATCAAGCCCCTCCATAACAGCGGAGCAGCTGGCATAAAAGCTCTTCATGTCTACACATAAAATTTTATTATGCGGTAACGTGCTGTAATCGATCATAGCTTTTCCCTCACAATTAATTATCGAACATCCGTTCCTTATTATATTCTATATCTTATACGAATATTCGTTCGTATTCAATGGGAATTTTTTGTATATTTATAAGAAGGCTTTACTCTCAAAAAAAATATTATCAACTTTTAGGAGCAGGTGTTAATTTACTCACTGTGTTATTGAAACCATCTTGCTACAATGAATGAGTATTTAAGATTCTGCTTCAAAAATAAAAACGAAATGGGGTTTTTTCTTGAATTTCCCACAATTAAAAATAGGACACATGATGCCAAAGGTTCCGATCATGCAAGGAGGAATGGGGGTCGGTATTTCTTTAAGCGGCCTAGCATCTGCCGTTGCCAATGCAGGAGGAATTGGAATCATATCAGGAACAGGGATAACCGTCGAGGAGATGAGAATGCATATAAGGAAGGCGAGGAAAAGGATAACGAATTCCGGGTATATTGGAGTAAATGTTCTCTTTGCCATGAATGACTTTGCTGAAAAAATGAAATCAGCTATTGAAGAAAAAGTTGATTTCATTATATCAGGTGCCGGCATTTCAAGAGATATGTATGCTTGGGGCAGGGAAGCAGGGATTCCCGTCATCTCAATTGTATCTTCAGCGCGGCTTGCGAAGATGTCGGAACGTCTTGGGGCAAGTGCAGTTGTTGTCGAAGGCTTCGAAGCTGGCGGGCACCTTGGAACCGAACGGCCTTTGTTTGACATACTGCCAGAGGTGGTTGAGGCGGTTAAAATTCCAGTCATTGCTGCTGGAGGTATCTTGACTGGAGAAGACCTCGCCCGCGCCTTACGGATTGGGGCCTCTGGAGTTCAGATGGGAACAAGATTTGCTGCCAGCGAAGAGTGTGATGCACCGTTATCATTTAAAGAAAAATATGTAGAGGCCCGGCAGGAAGATACGATTTTAGTAAAAACAACAGTAGGTCTCCAAGGCCGTGCCATTAAGAACCATTTCACCGATCTTATTTCTGATGAAAAAAAGGTAAAAATTAAGAAATGCATTGATTGCCTAAAGGATTGTTCTTATCGTTTTTGTACACTTGATTCATTGATTACTTCTATGAACGGGGATTGTGAAAATGGTCTTGTTTTTGCAGGTGCCAGAGTGCATGAAATCAAAGAAATTTTGCCGGTTCAAACAATCATCAACAATATTATGAGAGAATATGAAGCTTGCATCTAATTTTGAGAAGCCTGACCAAATATTCGGCTAAGTCTCTTTTTTCATCTTTTCAATAAGCCAGAAAAAGATATAATGTTGAAGAGGTGTGTGCTGATGGAAAAAAAGCTTGTTGAAAAGATGATTAAGAATTGTTTTAAACAGTACTATGAAGGCGATTCGATACCGCTTTCCGATAAAGATTTGGAGGAATTGACAAATAAGATCCTTCAGGCAAACGAATCAGCCCTAGATGATGATTTATACGCAGTAGTTAATGATGCAGTATATGATTTTTTAACAAAGTGAAGTACTAAACTAATCTTCAACAAAAAAACCGCTACCCGCGGTTTTTATTGTTGATCATTATTTTTTACTAAGCATTCGTTTACCAATTTTCTCAAATAATCGTGGAAAAAGAACATAAACCACACTGCCCATATTCATCCAGCGTGGCAGATTGATTTCGCGTGTTTTCGTCAGCATGCTGCCGACCACTTTTCGGGCGACAAATTCAGGCTGCAGCATAAACCGCTGGACGTTTTTCACATACGTCCCCTGTTCATCCGCGATATTAAAAAAGTTTGTCGCAATCGGCCCGGGGTTGACTGTTGTGACTTGAATATTATAGTCCGATAGCTCCATTCTAAGAGCGTTGGAATAGCCAAGCACGGCATGCTTCGAAGCAGAATAGACACTTGATTTCGGGGTAGCGATTTTTCCAGCTTGAGAAGCAATATTGATAATCTGACCGAAGCGTCTCTCGCGCATTTTTGGCAATACCATGCTGGTGCAGGCCATTAACCCGACAACATTCACCTCAAACATCCCTTTGATTTCATCAATCGATGCCTCGTGGGCTTCGCGAAAAATCCCAAAGCCGGCATTATTTACAAGAATATCAATATCCTGAATCACCGCAAATATTTGCTGAAAAACCTCTTGGATTTGATCCGTATCAGAGACATCAAGCTGAAAAACTTCTACTTTCACATGATGCTGCGCTTCCAGTTCGGCCTCGAGCAGCTTTAGTTTATCAAGACTGCGGGCAAGCAAGACAAGATTCGCCCCGCTCGCTGCACAAAGCTTTGCGATCTCTGCCCCTATTCCGCCTGAAGCGCCTGTAATCACGATATTTTTATTTTTTAATTGTTCCTTGAGCATTTTCCCACCTCAATTAGACTGCTTGGAATGAAATAATACAGGCTGATTCCCCTCCCTGATAATTTCTCCAAGGGAAGCTAAATAATCAAGCTGGGCAATCGTTTCCGACATCGTCATAAACAACTCACGCTTATAAGCAGACGGGAACAAACGCTGACATATTTCAAAAACCGTCAATTGCTCATCCTGCAGCCAGCCGTTAACCTTCATTGCCCGCTCATGCTGGCTGGAAAGCCGTTTTTCAACCAGCTCTTTTAACTGAAAAATCTCAGTACCATGTCCTGCGTAAACTACTTGGATTGGATAAGATAATAGCTTCAGCATCGAATGATTATGCTGCAGCTGGGACTTGGACCTTTCCTCATTACCGGGTACCGGCGGCTCGAGCAGCGGATTTGGAGAGACGTGGGCTAAAATGACATCTCCGCCGATTAGCACCCCGTCTTTTTCTCTAAAAAGGGCGATTTGACTCTGCGCATGCCCAGGCGTTTCGATTACCTTCCAATCCGAAAGTCCAGGCGGTGTCATTCCTTCATGCAAGTGACCCGTCAGGGAGCGGCTGCAGGAATATTTAAACATTTCCTTCGTATTTGCAATAAGCGGAAGATACTCCTTAGGCAGACCCGCGCGTTGAAACAGCTCTTTAAAAAAGCTCTCAATCTCACGAAAAAAACCTTCTGTCGGATGAATCCAACGCTCATTTAACGGGTGGCCATATATCTCTAGCAAATCGGGAAAAAAATCGAGCAGCCCGGCATGATCCGGATGATCGTGGGTAAGGATAACCTGTTCAATATCCTCCGGTGTCAGCTGTAACCCGCCAAGCTGCTCATTAAGAGAATTCCAAGCCTCTTCGGTTTTTGGACCTGCATCGACAAGTGTTAGTTTTTCTCCCTTAATCAAATAAACATTCACATCTCCGACCGGAAAAGGAGTTGGCAGAGTGATTTTTGCAATCCCATTATTCCATTTAATCAAATTAAAAACTCCTTAATATTATCGTTATATAATGCAGGTTCATGAATTTTATAATATAAAGTGTAGCGATTTTTTTTATAAATGTCATTATTTTCGCAAAATCATTTTTCAAAAAACAAAAAATTCCGGAAACTTACCTCTTGACAGACAGCCTGTCTTTCTTGCATAATCACTATTAAAACTTTGATTCGTTTTATGCAATGAGTAAGGCCAGTAAATGGGAAACGGCGAAAGAGAGTGAAGCTCAGCAGGCTGAAAGGCTTCACCGCCCTCTTGATCATTGAACCTACCTTATGAGCATTTAGGCAAACCTAACGTATTTCGGCGTTAACGGAATCGAGTGAACCTCGGCAGGGAACAAGATTGCATGAGGTAAATGAAGGTGGTACCACGGAAGCTTAGACCTTTCGTCCTTTAAGGATGAAGGGTCTTTTTGTTTTTTTAAAAAAACTAAAAGGGGGATTTTCCATGAAAAAAATGACAATTATCGGCGGCGGTTCCATGGCTGAAGCGTTTATTTCAGGTATTTTAGAAAATGGGTTAGTAAATCGAAAAAACGTCTGGGTAACCAACCACTCTAACAAGGTAAGGCTGGATTATTTAGAAGAGCGTTACGGGATCAACGGGTCTTATGATTTAAATGAACTTTTTATAGATACTGATATTGTCATGCTGGCAATGAAACCAAAGGATGCTGCGACGGCAATTGATAAAATCCGTAAATATTTAACAGAAGAAATGCTGATTGTTTCCGTGCTGGCCGGTGTTTCCATGAATACGATTGAAATGCTGGCCGGACGGCAGCTGGCAATTGCAAGGGCCATGCCAAATACATCCGCAGCAGTGGGAAAATCGGCAACAGCCATTGCGATAAACGAACGTGTCTCGGAAAGCCAGCTGGAAATGGCACGGAAGCTGTTCGAAACGGTCGGCCTGGCCGCCTTCGTCGAGGAGAGCCAGCTCGATGCCGTAACCGGACTTTCTGGGAGCGGCCCGGCCTATATATATTATTTGATTGAGGCAATGGAAAAGAGTGCAGTAGAAATCGGCCTGGAAAAACAGATAGCAAAACAGCTTATTGTGCAAACATTAATCGGTGCGGCGGAAATGGTCAAAAGCTCAGCAAAGCCGCCAGAACAGCTGCGCCGGGAAGTGACAAGTCCAGGCGGAACTACCGAAGCAGGGGTGCAAATCTTGGAAGCAAACGGAGTTCAGCAAGCTTTTATTTCCTGTATCAAAGCTGCCGCCACTCAGTCAAAAAAAATGGGCGATGCCTTATGTTCCCAGCTTAAAGTATATTAACAGGTGCCCCTTTCTGGTACTTTCTTTGCATCTTTCATATACTGAAGATAACATTTCAAAAAAGGATTTGGAAAGATGGAAATCATACTTACCGTGCTATTCGCCATTGGGATTCTTGTTTGGCTCGGATTTCTAGCGGATGCCCTTCTTGGCCTGCGGAATCTAGAAGCATTAGAAAAGGAAAAGAACTTAGAAACAGGTCCGTTATTATCTGTCATTGTGGCGGCACGCAATGAAGAAAAGCAAATAAAAGCAAGCATTCTGAGCCAGCTGAAGCAAACCTATCAAAATGTGGAATGGATTCTCGTAAACGACCGGTCCACTGACCAAACAGGAGCTATTATGGACAAATTGGCGGAGCTAGACGCACGAATATCCGTCATCCATATTGAAACCTTACCGGAAGGCTGGCTCGGAAAAAATCACGCCTTATATACTGGAGCTCTTGAGGCATCTGGAAAATGGCTGTTGTTTACGGATGCGGATGTTAAATATGAACCGCAAGCTTTCACCAAAGCGCTGCATTACTTTGAAAGGCACCAGCTGGATCATTTAACCGCTGCCCCAAACCTTAACGCTAAAAGCTTTTGGCTTAAAACATTTGTGGCCTTTTTTCTCTTTGGGTTTTCTTTTTATAAGCGTCCGTGGATGGCCAATAACCCAAAATCGAAAATCGGCACCGGCATTGGGGCTTTCAATCTTTTACGAAAGTCAGCTTATGAGGCATTTGGCACCCATGAAAAAATAAAAATGCGCCCCGATGACGATTTGCAGCTCGGCATGAAACTAAAAAAAGCCGGTTACAGGCAGCGAATTGTTACGGCATTGCCGTTAATAGAAGTAGAGTGGTATGGAAGCCTAAAGGAGGCATTTGTCGGTTTAGAGAAAAATACATTTGCCGGGTTAAATTACCGAATCAGCATGGTGTTTATCGCAATATTTGGTGTGTTCACCACCAATGTCCTGCCGTTTATTGCTGTTTTTTCAGACAATAAAATAATTGCCCTGCTGAGCTTAGGAAATATCGTGTTAAGCGGGATTCATTACTTTTTCATCATCAAACGAATGACCGTCTTCTCCCCTGCTATGTTTCTCGTACTACCGATTACCGCATTGTTGTTTATTTATTCGATTATCCGGGCAAGCTTTTTGACATTTAAGCGCGGCGGGATTGTCTGGCGGGGAACCACCTATCGTCTAAGTGAACTAAGAGAAAAAGATAGAGCATAGATTGCACATGATTTCGTATGTCTTTGCTATACTAAAAGTGGAAAATTTTGAAGGAGGTTTTTGAGAATGACAGTAAAATTATTTTCCCCTTATAGTATTAAGGGTGTCACAATGAAAAACCGAATTGTCATGTCACCAATGTGCATGTACTCAAGCCACAACGAAGATGGGCATGTGCAAAATTGGCATCGTACACACTACACGTCTAGAGCAGTCGGACAAGTGGGACTCATTATTGTTGAAGCAACCGCGGTTACACCACAGGGGCGAATCTCACCGCAGGATTTGGGGATTTGGAGCGATGAACATGTTAAAGGGCTCCAAGAGCTTGTTGAACTTGCAAAAGAACATGGCGCTAAAATGGGCATTCAACTGGCCCACGCCGGCCGGAAAGCCGAGTTAGAGGGGGAAATTATTGCCCCATCAGCCCTCGCTTTTAACGAAAAATCAAAAACCCCAAAGGAAATGACGAAAGCAGATATTGAACAAACTGTTGAAGCATTTAAAAAAGGTGCGGAGCGGGCGAAGAAAGCTGGCTTTGATGTGATTGAGCTTCACGGCGCACATGGGTACTTGCTTAACGAATTCCTGTCTCCACTATCGAATAAAAGAACGGATGAATATGGGGGAAATGCTGAAAACCGCTATCGCATTCTTCGGGAAGTGATTGATGCGGTGAAAACCGTTTGGGACGGTCCGTTGTTTGTCCGCGTTTCCGCGAATGATTACCATGAAGACGGGTTAACACCAGAAGATTACATATTATTTGCCAAGTGGATGAAGGAGCAGGGTGTTGATTTAATTGATGTCAGCTCCGGTGCCGTTGTCCCGGCACGCATTAATGTATATCCAGGCTATCAAGTGCCGTTTTCCGAAACAATTAAGCATGGCGCCGGAATCGATACCGGTGCGGTTGGCCTAATCACCACTCCTATTCAGGCGGAGGAAATTTTACAAAATGATCGCGCAGACTTAGTCTTTTTAGCTCGTGAATTACTGCGCGACCCGTACTGGCCGCGGACTGCCGCGAAAGAGCTTGGTGTTGAAATGGAAGCACCAAAGCAGTACCAGCGCGGATGGTAATTAGTTTAAAACAAAAGGGTCTCAGAACTATATGAGACCCTTTTGTTATTAAAGACATTTTTCGAGGGACGCACCCCATTCTGTCCTTAGGCATACCTATCTATATGGAATTGTAATTTCCTTAAAATCCTCGGCTATTTCGGTATTCTCGAATATTTCCTGTGCTTCGGCCGCTAATTCCAGCCATGCCGCCCGGTCATACCGCGAGCTAATATGAGTCAAACATAATTGCTTACATCCGGCCTTTTTCGCAATCTCTGCCGCCTGGTGGGTTGTCGAATGAAAGTAATCAGAAGCAAGCTTCTCCTCTCCCTTCGAGAAGGTGGCCTCATGAATTAACAGGTCCGCATCCTTCGCCAGCGAAACCGCGTTCTCACAAAACCTGGTATCTCCTAGAATTGTTACAATCCTCCCTTTTTGTGCAGGTCCTAAAAACTCCTCCGGTTCAATCACCCGGCCATCTTCCAACGTAACTGTTTCACCGTTCTTTATCTTTCGAAAAATTGGTCCCGGCTGCACCCCCGCCTCCATCAGCTTATCAGCCAGCAATGTGCCTGGTCTGTCTTTCTCTACAACCCGATAACCAAAAGAGGTGATGCCATGATCCAAAATTTTCGCCTCTACCAAAAATTGCTCATCCTCAAAAATCACACCCTCGTCAATTTCTGCTACCGTTAACGGATATTTCAAATACGTCTGGCTGATTGACAGACTTACCTGCAGAAATTCTTTAATCCCTTTTGGTCCATATACGGTAACCTCTGTATCTCCGCCTTGAAACGAGCGGCTTGATAATAATCCGGGAAGACCATATATATGGTCGCCATGAAGATGGGTGATAAAAATTTTTTCAATCCGCCTCGGTTTGATTGATGTATGTAAAATTTGATGCTGCGTAGCTTCGCCCGCATCAAACAGCCAAATCGCCCCGCGCTCCTCCAGCAGCTTAAGCGCGATTGATGTCACATTGCGAAGTTTCGCCGGCATCCCGGCGCCTGTCCCTAAGAAAAATATATCCAACAACAAAACCTCCGATCCCAAATATCCAATATGGATAATATAGCACAAATGCCCTTTAATTGCCCAAAATCCTTGTTCGTTCAAGTAATTTCATACATGCAAATCAATATATTTGAGAAATCTAAGAGAAACAGATACTATTATTTTTGGTCATAAATACATAGCGGGTAAGCTGCAAGAAGAGAGGTAACGAAATCGTGGAACAAAACATGGCTTCATTGATTATGATTTTCGGGGCAACAGGTGATTTGGCAAAACGAAAGCTATTCCCTTCCCTTTACCGATTATTTGAACGCGGCAAATTATCAGAACGGTTTGCAGTTATTGGAGTGGGCCGAAGAACCCTTTCAAATGATGAGTTTCAAAAATCTGTAAAAGAATCGGTCTCAGCTGCGTTAGGCGAAAAGCAAGACATTGAACAATTCGTTAACCATTTTTACTACCAATCACATGATGTTGCTGATTCAAGTTCATATGCAGCTTTAAGAAAGCTGGCGGACGAAATTGATGAACATTACCAGCTAGACGGCAACCGGATTTTCTATCTGGCAATGGCTCCGGAATTCTTCGGTCCGATTGCTTTGCATTTGAAATCAGATGGATTAACAGATGTAAAAGGCTATAAGCGCCTTGTTATTGAAAAACCGTTCGGTCATGACTTAGAATCGGCAAAGGAATTAAATAAACAAATTCGAACTGCCTTTTCCGAAGAAGAAATTTATCGGATTGACCATTATTTAGGAAAAGAAATGGTCCGAAATATTGAGGTCATCCGCTTTGCTAATGCGATTTTTGAACCACTTTGGAATAACCGCTACATTTCTAATATTCAGGTTACATCCAGTGAAAGCCTAGGGGTTGAAGAACGTGGACGTTATTATGAATCAAGCGGTGCGCTTCGCGACATGCTGCAAAACCATATGCTGCAAATGGTGGCGCTATTGGCGATGGAACCGCCAATCAGCCTGACAACCGATGAAATCCGCTCCGAAAAAGTCCGTGTATTCCGTTCACTAAGGACCATCAAGGGTGAAGAGGTAAAAAATTATTTTGTCCGCGGCCAATATGATGCCGGTACCATTAACGGGAATCAAGTTCCGAAATACCGCGACGAGCCAATGGTGGATCAAGAATCTAATACGGAAACGTTTGTGGCCGGAAAAGTCATGATTGATAACTTCCGCTGGGCCGGTGTTCCATTTTATATCCGAACAGGAAAAAGAATGGAAACCAAGTCAACGAAAATTGTTATTCAGTTCAAGGATATTCCGATGAATTTATATTATCAGCCGGAAAAAATGCTGAATCCAAACCTGTTAGTGATTCACATTCAGCCGGAAGAAGGCATTACCCTGCACTTGAATGCTAAGCATGCAGGAGGCCATCTTGATGCCCAAACGGTAAAGCTAAGCTTTTCTAATACGGGAACAAACGCCATGAATACACCGGAAGGATATGAAAAGCTTCTTTACGACTGTATGCGCGGCGATGCGACGAATTTCACTCATTGGGACGAGGTTGCTTATTCGTGGGCATTTGTTGATAAGATCTCAAATGTATGGGCCAATGAAAAGGCTGACTTTCCAAACTATGCTTCCGGTACAATGGGCCCGGAAGCAGCCGACAAACTCTTGGAAAAAGACGGCTTTTTCTGGTGGCCGGTAGCTGACCTAGACGTCGATACTTGTAAATAAGAAAATCTAACACAACTATAAAAGCTCCACATGCTAAGAAAATTAGGCAAGTGGAGCTTTTATTCTGGTTCCTCATCTTGATGCGGCAACGAACGAAGAAAATCTTTATTAAAGCTTGTGGCGGTTCCAATATCATGTTTCGGGTCAACCTTATGGGACCCGGCACTTTCGATAATATGTTTCCCGAACTTTTCACGTAAGCTTGAAAGTGTATGAAGCAACGGCTCTTTTTTCGCGTCTTTTTCATAGGAGAATAAATCCAATTGCTTATACGCTTGATCTACCTCTACTAAGTCATATCCGGTGATCCCTAATAATCGGATCGGGTCTCCATTCCAATGCTTTAGAAATAGCTGTTTGGCAATTTGAGCAATATCGTCTTTATGATAAATGGGATTAGCGAGCTTTTTGCTTCTTGTAATCGTTTTTCGATCCTTAAAACGGATGGTAATGCCTAATACAGCTGCTAAAACATTTTTTCGTTTCAGCCTGATGGACACTGTTTCCGCCAGTGATTCCAGTACATGGAACAGTTCTTGCTGATTGCTGATATCCCTTGGAAGAGTAGTGGAATTCCCGATACTTTTAAATTCCTCAATTGCCTCCGGGTCGACAGGACGTTTGTCAAAACCATTAGCCCGCTCTTTCAAGCGAATTCCATTAATGCCAAGCAGGCTTTTTAGCTGCAGCTCATTTGCTTTCGCTAAATCCCCAATGGTGTGAATCCCGATGGTTTTGAGCTTCTCTGCTGTTTTTTTACCAACCCCATGCATTTCATTGGCTTGCAGCGGCCAGAGGGCCGCAGGAATATCACGCTTGCGAAGGATTGTAATCCCGAGCGGTTTTTTCATATCAGAAGCCGTTTTAGCTAAAAATTTATTCGGGGCTATTCCGATACTGCAGGGTAAGTCAAGCTGTTTGAGAATTCTATTTTGAATACTTTCGGCAATCTCGATGGGAGTACCCAGTTCAAAGCTTTCAGTAATATCCATATAGCCCTCATCAATAGAAACAGGTTCCACCAGGGAGGTATATTGCCTTAATATTTCAAACATGCCAATGGATGCAGCCCGATAACGCTCAAAGTTCGGCTTTTTGACAATCAGCTGAGGGCACAGTTTTTTCGCTTCCCACAGGGGCATGGTCGTTTTTACACCAAATTTTCTCGCCTCATAGCTGCAGGTAACAATAATCCCTCTCCGCTCCTCAACATTTCCGGCAATCGCCAGCGGCTTTCCCTTAAGAGTGGGATCATAGGCCATTTCTACCGAGGCATAGAAGCTATTCATATCAACATGTAAAATGACTCGTCCGTTTTTTGGATACATCTCTTTCATGCAGACACATCCTTTTAAATCATTCTTGCCTTTATATTATAGCAAAAAGGAGAGCCTAACGTACCAGGCTCTCCTTTAATGAAATTATTGGTTTGTTACTTCATCGATAATTGCCAGGGTCATTTCCGCCAGCTTGTATAGTTCCTCAAGCGGCATGCGCTCATTAGTTGTATGGATTTCCTCATAGCCGACAGCAAGGTTAACGGTCGGAATACCGAAGCCATTAAAGACATTGGCGTCGCTGCCGCCGCCGCTATGCTGCAGTTCACAGCTGCGGTTAATTTTTGCTGCTGCTTTCTTAGCAATTTCTACAACCTGGTCGCCTTCGTCAAACTTAAACCCAGGATACATGACTTCTACATCCACTTCCGCTCTGCCTCCCATATCTGCAGCAACAGATTCGAATGCTTCTTTCATCTTGGCTACCTGTGCTTCCATTTTTTCAGGGATCAGCGAACGTGCCTCTGCTAGAATATCAACGCGGTCGCAAACGATATTGGTCGCCTGTCCGCCTTCAAAACGGCCGATGTTTGCTGTTGTTTCATGATCAATTCGACCAAGCGGCATTTTCGCAATTGATTTTGCCGCAATCGTGATGGCTGAAACGCCTTTTTCCGGTGCCACACCAGCATGAGCTGTTTTACCGTAAATAGCAGCCTTTACTTTTGCCTGTGTTGGCGCGGCCACAACGACATTACCAACTAAGCCGTCGCTATCAAGGGCATAGCCATATTTCGCTTTTAATAATGCCGGATCTAATGCTTTTGCCCCATGAAGACCTGATTCCTCTCCGACAGAGATGACGAATTGAATCAACCCGTGTGGAAGATTGTTTTCTTTTAATAAACGGATGGTTTCAAGCATGACTGCGATACCGGTTTTATCATCGGCACCAAGGATGGTTGTACCGTCAGTAACAACATAGCCGTCTTTAATTGAAGGTTTAACTCCTTTCGCAGGCGTTACCGTATCCATATGACAGGAAAAATAAATCGGGTCGACACCATCTTTTGTTGCTGGGAGTGTACATACTAAGTTCCCCGCGCCGTGCCCTGTTACTGAGGTTGTATCGTCTTCAAATACTTCAAGACCTAAATCCGTAAATTTTTGTTTTAACACCTTGGCAATTTCTGTCTCAAATTTTGTTTCCGAATCAATTTGGACAAGCTCTAAAAATTCATTTAACAGGCGTTCTTGATTCACCATTAGTTGACCCCTCCATTTATGTACTCACTATATCAGTATACCTTTTCGATTTCACCGCTTCAAATGACAGGTATCCAATAAATTTATAACGGGATATTTCCATGTTTTTTGTATGGCCTTAATTCTTTCTTATTGCGCAACATTTCCAATGCTTGAATAATTTTTATTCTAGTTTCGCGTGGATCAATGACATCATCGACCATGCCCCTTGAGGCTGCTACGTACGGATTCGCAAATTTATCACGATATTCCTCAATTTTCTGCTGTCTTGTCCGCTCTGGGTTCTCGCTGTTTTGAATTTCCTTAGCAAATATAATATTTGCTGCCCCCTGCGGTCCCATTACCGCGATTTCCGCATTCGGCCAAGCGAATACGAGATCAGCCCCAATTGATTTACTATTTAAGGCTACATACGCACCACCATAAGCTTTTCGTAAAATAACTGTCAGTTTCGGAACGGTTGCTTCGGAATAGGCATATAATATTTTTGCTCCGTGGCGGATAATCCCGCCATGCTCCTGCTTAACTCCCGGGAAAAATCCGGTTACATCCTCGAAGGTTATAATCGGAATATTAAAAGAATCACAAGTACGAATAAACCGCGCTGCTTTATCAGAGGAATCAATATCTAAACCGCCTGCCATCACTTTCGGCTGATTGCAAACTAAACCCACCGTCTCCCCTTTGATTCGGGCAAAGCCTACAACAATATTTTTCGCAAAATCTTTGTGAATCTCCATAAACGACTCGCGGTCTACCACCTGCTCAATGACGTTTCGGACATCATATGGCCGGACAGCATCAAAGGGAATCACATCGGTTAAATCCGGACGATAATCACCTGACTCCTCCACAGCAGCCAATGGCGGCATTTCTTGATTGTTCTGCGGCAAATAACTTAACAGCCGGCGAACCTGCTTCAGCACCTGTTCTTCCGTTGCCCCGCTGAAATGTGCGTTGCCGCTGATTGTATTATGTACATTTGCTCCGCCAAGATCTTCAGCAGAGATTTTCTCGCCGGTGACGGTCTCAATTACCTTTGGACCGGTAATAAACATTTGACTCGTTTTTTCCACCATGAATACAAAATCCGTAATTGCCGGAGAGTAAACCGCTCCGCCGGCACATGGTCCCATAATGACGGAGATTTGTGGAATTACCCCTGAATAAATTGAGTTGCGATAGAAGATATGTCCATACCCATCTAAGGAAACGACACCTTCCTGAATACGTGCGCCTCCTGAGTCATTTAAGCCGACAAAAGGTGTCCCGTTTTTTGCGGCTAAATCCATAACGGCAGCAATTTTTTTCGCATGCATTTCCCCCAGGGCACCGCCGAATACTGTAAAGTCTTGAGAAAATAAATAAATCGGGCGGCCGTTCACCTTACCGTAACCAGTCACAACCCCTTCGCCGGGACCTTTTTGTTCATCCATGCCAAAATCAGTTGTTCGATGCTCAATAAACGGATTCAATTCGACAAAGGTACCTTTATCTACTAACAGCTCAATCCGTTCCCGAGCGGTTAATTTCCCCTTTTCATGCTGTTTTTCGATGCGTTCGTCCCCGCCGCCAAGCTCTACCTCTCTACGTTTATCATATAGTTCATTAATTTTCTCATAGATGTCCATTCCGATTACCCCTTCTTCTCTTTCTTCTCACAAAGCTCAAATAACACCCCAGCTGCTGATTTCGGATGCATGAAAGCGATATCAGCACCACCTGCACCCAGCCGGGAATTTTCATCAATCATGCGAATTCCTTTTTCCTTTAATTCGACAATTCTTTCTTCAATGGATTTAACTCCAAGGGCAACATGATGTATGCCTTCACCGCGTTTTTCAATAAATTTGGCCACCGCACTTTCCGGTGACATTGGCTCAAGCAATTCCAGTTTTGTCTCTCCCGCCTTTAAGAAGGCCACTTTAACCTTTTGGCTATCTACTTCTTCAATCCCTAATAAAGGCAGCCCTAATACTTCCGTGTAAAATGGCAATACTGCTTCGATTGACTTGACCGCAATGCCAATATGGTCAACTTTGTTAATCATTTTTACCCCTCTGTTCAATAGTAAAATAATTTTCGACATTTATTGTATTCGTGAAAAAGTTCATAAATCCTTCCTAAATTGCATAGTTGTTTCCGTTGTTCATTCAAGTTTTTCCTTGTACAATATAATTAATGAAAAGATTATAGGAGGAATTCATTTTGAAAAATAAAAAAAAGAGAAAAATTATCGTCTATTTAATGTTGTTCGCAATGCTGGCATCCACCCTCCTTATTGGAATCGGTCAATTCTTATCCTAACATAAAATTAGGGACTGTTCTGTTTGAACAGTCCCTTTTTTCTATTTAATGGCTCCATGCTCCCTGGCCAATATTTCAAACGTTTTTTTCGTTCTTGTCACGAGTATTTTCGTCCCTAGGGGAATTTGAGGAAATAATGAGCTGATAACTTCATTTTGTGTGCGGATGCAGCCCTGGGAGACATATTTTCCAATCGTCGACGGCTGATTTGTTCCATGGATCCCGTAAATTCTGCCGTCTGTTCCCTTGGCATCAAAGCCAATCCACCTTGCTCCAAGAGGGTTTTTAGGATCCCCGCTGGGAATATTTCCACGGCGATAATAGGGTTTCTCTGCTTTTACGATAATCGTAAACAGTCCCTCAGGTGTCAGTTCTTCCGTTTTGCCGGTCCCGACACTGACAACCGTCTGTACCCTGTTATCGTTAATTAATGCAAGTTCGTTCGTACTCTTGTTAATAACCACAAACGGGTGACCTGGTAAGGGATTCGGTCCTAATGGCCATAATGGTGAAAGAAAAAAAGTAAGCAGGAGCGGCGTTAAAATGTTCGTCAATTACATCCACCTTCCTTTTTCCCCTAGTTTGCTCAGGTCACCTGCCAGTCATTCGCTTCCTTCAACCTAAACAAAAAAGATGATCCGTTAAGACCATCTTCGTTAAAGCATTTTTTCTAAAAATTCGCGGGCCCTTCCGCTCTTCGGATTAGAGAAGAACTCCTTAGGCGGAGCATCCTCAACCAGGACACCGCCGTCAAGGAACAGCACGCGATCAGCTACTTCCCGAGCAAATCCCATTTCGTGGGTAACAATAGCCATCGTCATCCCGGTATGAGCAAGGTATTTCATTACCTCTAATACTTCTTTTACCATTTCCGGGTCTAGTGCGGACGTCGGTTCGTCAAACAGCATGACCTCAGGCTCCATCGCTAGAGCTCTGGCAATGGCAACCCGCTGCTTTTGTCCGCCGGATAATCTTTTTGGATACTCGTTTGCTTTTTCCGACAAACCTACTTTCTTTAACAGCTCTTGAGCGGTTTTCTCCGCCTGGTCCTTTGACAGCCCTTTGACCTTCATTGGTGCATACGTAAGGTTTTGCAGCACCGTCTTATGAGGAAAGAGATGGAAATGTTGAAATACCATCCCGACATTTTGCCGAACCTTCATGATATTTGTTTTTTTATCAGTCGCCTCTTGATCACTAATCCAAATTTCCCCACTAGTAGGAGTCTCGAGCATATTCATGCAGCGCAGAAAGGTAGATTTCCCTGAACCAGATGGCCCGATAATGGCGACGACCTCTCCAGCCTTAATAGTCGTTGAAATTCCTTTTAAGACTTCAAGATTTCCAAAACTTTTATACAAATTTTCTATCTTAATCACTGCGTCTCATCCTCCTTTCCACCGCTTTACCTAAGAAGGTTAAGGCAATAACCATTAAATAATAAATAATACCGGCCATAATTAATGGTTCAAAATAAGAGTAATACTGCGCTCCCACCTGATAAGAACGACGCATAATATCCATTACACCGATTGTTGTAACAATCGCCGATTCTTTTGTAAGTGTTATAAATTCGTTCATTAGTGCCGGCAAAATGTTTTTCAATGCCTGTGGGAGGATAATATCCCACATCATTTTTCCGTAAGGGACGCCTAAAGCCATTGCGGCTTCCTGCTGTCCTTTATCGATGGCCAGGATACCGGCCCTGATAATTTCTGAAATATAAGCACCTGAATTGAGTGAAAAAGAAAGGATTGCTGCAGTATACGGTTCAATTTGAAAACCAAAAATCTGCGGTGATCCAAAGTAAATTAACATTAACTGCAAAACAAGTGGTGTACCGCGGAAGATCGATGTATAAAAGTCAGCAAACCAGCCTAGCAGTTTGATTTTGCTGATTTTAAACAGAGATAATATTACCCCAAAAACAAATCCCAGCACGGCTGCTAAAACGACAATTTTCAGTGTAACAAGGATTCCTTTTAGGATATAGGGTATTGAAGGGATAAATTGCATAAAATCCAAATCCATGCAGATACTTTCCTTTCTATCGAAAATAGCAGAGACGTCCGGAAGAGAGAAATCTTTCCAAACGTCTCTAGGTCAAGAAGATTATTTTTGCTCTCCGCCAAACCACTTCACAACTAATTTATCCAGTTCGCCATTTTCCTTCATTTTCTTTAATTCTTGATTAAACTTTTCTGTTAAATCACTATTTTTCGGAAACGCTATTGCCGAACCTTCTACACCTTTGGCTTCAAAGGTAAAACCTGCTAAATCCTTCTCATTTGTAAGATACCCTTTCGCCACTGTATCTTCAATGATAGCTGAATCAAATCGGCCTGATTTAATTTCTTGGATTAGATCTGGAATACGGTTACGGTCTTCAATTTTGATATCAATTGTTTTAGCGATCTCTTTAGCTTGTCCTTCCTGAATAGAACCAAGCTGAACACCCACTGTCTTCCCCTTTAAATCTTCAAGTTTGTTAATACCGCTATCTTTTTTAGAAACAATCATAAATCCGGCAGTATAATAAATATCACTAAAATCGACATTCTTTTTTCTCTTTTCTGTCGGTGTCATTCCTGCTAAAACAAAGTCAGCTTGTCCAGATTTAAGTGCTTGAACCAATCCATTGAACTCCATGTCCTTAACTTCTACTTTATAGCCTAGTTTACCCGCAATCGCCTTTGCTAAATCAACATCAAAGCCAATAATTTCATCACTTTTTTCTGTTTCGATATATTCAAATGGTGCATAATCGGCAGATGTTCCCATTACTAACACCTTTTTACCTTCACCCGCTTTGCTTGCCTTCTCGCTCGTACCGCAGGCTGCAAGACCAATTGCCATTACCATCGTTAACAATAGTATTAATACCTTCTTCATCTTGTATTCCCCCTAATTTGTAAGCTTATTTTAATAGATTCATTGGTTACAAAATTAATATTTATTCAACGTATTGAATTTTAACACATATTAATAATTATGCAAATATATTTTTAAAAATTCCCTTATGTTTTTTTACTGTAATTTTTCCCATTAAAAAAGCCAACTCCATAATGAAGTTGACTTTCATAAAAGATCTTTAAATTTCCTCGCAATATTTATCAAATTCCTGCTGTAATCTCGTGACAACCATTGCGGGATCAAAGCCTTCGATTTGATGTCTTTCCACCATGGTACAAATCTTGCCGTCTTTCAGCAATGCAAATGATGGCGAGGATGGCGGATAACCGGTAAAATAGCTTCTTGCCTTTTCGGTTGCTTCCTTATCCTGCCCGGCAAAAACAGTCACAAGATGATCCGGACGCTTATCATAATGAATCGCATATGCTGCCGCTGGACGGGCAACACCACCAGCACAGCCGCAAACCGAATTGATCATGACTAAAGTTGTACCTTTTTTATTTAGCGCTGTTTCTACATCTTCTGGAGTAGTCAGCTCTTCATAACCCGCTGAGACGATTTCTTGACGCGCCTGGCGGACAACATCATTCATGAAAAAATTGAAATCCATACCCATTGATCAATCACTCCTTTAAAATAAACCTATACTTACATATTAACAGTAAAAATGTCCTTATTTCAAATTGTACTTCCTATTATTTTAGAATAACAGGAAAAGACAGAGAGCCTTAGCTCCCTGTCCATTTCCTAAATTATTTTTCAGCTTTATATTTTACGGCAGTACGGGCGCTTTCCGCCTTGCCGTTTCTGATAATGCTGACATATACTTTACCTGATTTTTTTCCAAGCTGTTTGACAGATAACGTTGTGCTTGTGCCTGCTGCCTGTTTGCCGGTTAATAATTTTCCACCTTTACTTGCTGTATAAAGCTTGATGACATCGCCTTTTTTAATGCCTTTTACCAATACTGTATCAGCTTTACGCTTATTATTTGTTACCTTCACCTGTGATCCCTTTACTGGAGCAGATTGTTTATACATAAAGGATGTCATAACACTGTAAAGAACGCTTCGGCGTTTGTCTAATGTATTAAGAAATTGTGCTTCTGATGCATTTTCACTTAAATATTTGCCATAACGGATTTTTGTTGCGGTTACCTTCTTATTAATCTTCCAAGTTTCATTAACAACCTTGATACGGATACCAGTCAGGCCGCTTTCATCTTTAATTCCCGTCATATTGAAAGTAGATGAAGATTTCCGTTCATAAAACTTCTTATCTACTAGAATGCTCGTTTTTAAATAGTTATACTTTGTAAGCATTCCTGAATTTTTCATTTCCGGAAGAATTCCGGCAGTAAATTCTGTTTTGAATTGCTTTAATCCTTCTTGCAGTTCCTGGGCAGTGACTTTGGAATTATCGCCAGTCATCTTATTTAATTCATTAACGGCAGCCGCTAATTCTTCTAACGACTTTTGATCTTTCGCTAAATTATCAAGCAGAGCAATAAAGAGATTAGGCAGCTCGCTGAAATTGACCGTTGCATTTACCTTGTAACCTTTTACAGTTTCCCCATGGACCTTTTCAGTTGCCGATTTAACACTAATTTGTGTAGGGTTTGGCAAATTTTTCACGATAGGACTTAATAATTTGGTCTGTAAATCTTGAAGCCACTTGTCTTGGGCACCGCTGTTATCAACCTTCATGACAATTGGTTTTGAAGCATTATCAAGTAAAAGAACTACTTTCTTTTTATCCATGTACATCCGGAATGGGATTTTTCCCTGCCGAAGAACAATATTACCAGAAAGTGATGCTGTACTGCTATTCTGCAATTTTGTCTGAACCTCTAATTTAGCATTATTAAGCAGGTCTACTACCTTTAAAAACTCTTTATCTTTTGCTTTCCTTTTATTTACGGTTAATTGCAGCGAAACAGTCGTTTTGCTCTCAGCAGATTTAACTTTCGAATTGTTCAGAATCATTTGGTTAAGGTCGACGCCCTTAATGGATTGACAGCCTGTAATGAATAAGACAGATGCCATAATGACTAAAATCAGCTTTTTTAACATGGTACACTCTCCAACCTCTTTTTTTAGGTAATGCTTTGGGTTAAATTGCAGCAAGGAATGTTATCTCTCTTTTAATGCTCCGCCTTTCTATCAAAATATCACTAGAATATATTACCATATATTTAATTAATTAGATATAAAAAAATTGTAAATTTTTCTAAAAAAACGAGACGGTTATCATAAGATAATCGTCTCATAGATTCATACTATTAAGTAAAAAATTTATTCAATAGAATTCCTGCTGCGGAGGCAGCCGTCTTTTCTCCGGCAATGACCTCGTTCTCCAATTTCGGCAGCAGATTCTTTATTTCTGGATTATGATAAAATTGGTAATGAAGCTGGTCAGAAATTAATGAATGGAGCCATTCACGTTGTTGACCTTTTCTTCTTTCCTCAAAAACTCCTGAAGATCTTCCTTTTGCTTCAAAGGTTTTAATCACATCCCAAAGATCACTGATGCCTTCCTGAGTATAAGACGAACATGAATGGGCTTTTGTCACCCAGCCTTTAGTTGCCTGCTGAAGAAAATGAAGAATCCGATTATATTCATGCTTCGTCTTTTCTGCTTTCGTTTTATTCTCACCATCCGCCTTATGAACAATAATCGCATCTGCCAGCTCCATAATCCCTTTCTTCATGCCCTGCAGCTCGTCCCCGGCACCTGTTAAGACAAGAAGCATGAAAAAATCGACCATATCCCTGATAATGACCTCACTCTGCCCCACACCCACAGTTTCAATTAAAATCACGTCAAAGCCTGCAGCCTCGCAAATAAGCATCGTTTCTCTTGTTTTACGATGGACACCGCCTAGCTTTCCGGCGGATGGTGAAGGACGAATAAACGCCCGCGGATTCTTTGCCAGCTGTTCCATCCTTGTCTTATCGCCAAGAATACTGCCGCCGCTTAGCTTAGAACTTGGGTCAATTGCTAATACAGCCACCTTAAGCCCTGAGCTGCAAAGATAATTGCCAAATGCTTCGATAAACGTGCTTTTTCCGGCACCCGGCACCCCTGTTATGCCGATACGTATCGAATTGCCGCTGTATGGCAGCAGTCTTTGCAAGAGCTCCTGGGCCTCATGAAAATGATGCTCAGCATTGCTCTCTATCAGGGTAATTGCCCTTGCCAGGAGTCCCCTGTTTCCACCCCGGACACCATTGAATAATTCATCTGTCCCAAGCTCAGAGGCTTTACGCTTGGTAAAGCGGCTGTTTTTTTGCAGAGTGGCCTGCTGTAATTTATGGGCCTCCCCTTTTCTTACCACACTCGAACAAAGCTCGGGATTATTTGGATCGTTCCATTCCGGTTTATAATCGCCCGTCATTTAGTTTGCCACTTCCTCATAACCGAGCTGTTCATAGATTGCTCTAATCACCTTTTGCGCTGCTACCGGAATCACCGTCCCTGGTCCAAAGATCGCTGCTGCCCCATGCTCATATAAAAATTGATAATCCTGTGCAGGTATCACGCCGCCAGCAACAACCAAAATATCATCACGACCAAGTTTTTTCAATTCCTCAATCAACTGCGGCAGAAGAGTCTTGTGCCCAGCCGCGAGCGAACTCATCCCAATCACATGGACATCATTCTCAACTGCTTGCATTGCCGTTTCTTCCGGGGTCTGGAATAATGGGCCGATATCCACATCAAAGCCGAGATCGGCAAAGGCTGTAGCGATCACCTTAGCACCGCGGTCATGGCCGTCCTGCCCCATCTTAGCAATCAGTATTCTTGGCCTTCTTCCTTCATTTTCAAGGAATTCGTCAGACATTTGCTTCACAACTTTAATTTCCTCTTCGTTGCTAAACGCGGAACTGTAAACACCGCTTATGGACTGAATTACCGCCTTATGTCTACCGCAGGCCTTCTCGATGGCATCGGAAATTTCACCAAGTGTTGCCCGGGCACGCGCCGCCTTGACAGCAAGCTCTAATAGGTTTCCTTTTCCAGTTTCAGCTGCTTCGGCTAATGCCTCCAGCACCTCTTTGACCTTTTGGTCATCTCGGCTTGCCTTCAGTGCATTTAATTTTGCAATCTGCTTTAAGCGGACCGCTGTATTATCAATATCTAAAATATCGATCGGTTCTTCCCTTTCAAGGCGGTAGCGATTGACACCGATAATCGTTTCTTTGCCGGAATCAATTTGCGCCTGTCTTCTCGCCGCAGCCTCTTCAATTCTCATCTTTGGAAGCCCGGTTTCAATCGCCTTTGCCATGCCGCCAAGATTCTCAATCTCCTCTATATGACTCCATGCTCGTTTAACGAGTTCATCGGTTAATTTTTCCACATAATACGAGCCGGCCCATGGGTCAATAACCTGTATAATTCCGGCCTCCTCCTGCAGGAACAGCTGGGTATTGCGGGCAATCCGAGCCGAGAAATCAGTTGGCAATGCAATTGCCTCATCAAGTGCATTGGTGTGCAGCGATTGTGTATGTCCCATTGCCGCTGCATGAGCCTCAATCAGCGTCCTCGTGACATTATTAAATGGATCCTGCTCGGTTAAACTCCAGCCGGATGTTTGCGAATGGGTGCGAAGGGCCATTGATTTTTCATTTTTCGGCTCAAATGTCTTCATCATTTTAGCCCAAATCAACCTGGCCGCCCGCATTTTGGCAACTTCCATAAAATAATTCATCCCAATACCCCAGAAAAACGACAGCCTTGGGGCAAACGAATCGATATCAATCCCCGCTTTCAGACCGGTTCTTACATATTCCAGGCCATCCGCCAAGGTATATGCCAATTCTAAATCTGCCGGCGCCCCCGCTTCCTGCATATGATAGCCGGAAATACTTATGCTGTTAAACTTCGGCATATATTTAGACGTATATTCAAAGATATCGGCAATAATCTTCATCGACATTTCCGGTGGGTAAATGTACGTATTCCGGACCATATATTCTTTTAAAATATCATTTTGAACTGTTCCAGAAAGCTTTTCTTGACTTACCCCCTGCTCCTCGGCAGTCACAATGAAAAAGGCAAGTACCGGCAAAACAGCACCGTTCATGGTCATTGAAACAGACATTTGATCAAGCGGAATCCCAGCAAACAATATTTTCATATCAAGGACGGAATCAATGGCAACTCCGGCCTTCCCAACATCTCCAACCACACGCGGATGATCGGAATCATACCCTCTGTGTGTCGCCAGGTCAAACGCGACCGATAAACCTTTCTGACCCATAGCCAGGTTACGGCGGTAAAAAGCGTTACTTTCCTCTGCAGTGGAAAAACCAGCATATTGTCGGACGGTCCAAGGGCGATTAACATACATCGTCGGATATGGCCCTCTTGTGTAAGGCGGCAGACCCGGCAGATGATCAAGATGTTCGATTCCTTCTCTGTCTTCTTTCGTATAAAGCGGTTTCAGCTTAATCTGCTCATTTGTTTCAAACAGTAAATTTTCAATAGAATCCTCAATTTCTTGCTCGGTCCTTTTCTGCCAATCTTCTTTGGTCATTGTGGTCTTCTCATTAAATAGTTTCGTATTTTGAAAATCAGGCTTTTTCAGTTTCATCCACGGTCACCTCCAATGCTTCAAGAATAGCAGCAAGCGTTTCATAACAATTGCTTTTCACATGGATAAACAGCTGAATTCCTTCCGTAAGCCACTGATTTTGATTTTCCTTATCTGGGAGACCTGCTAGTAAAAATGTCGTCTCAGGGAAATCCAGCTTTAATGCTGCTAAAATTTCATGACCAAACAATTCATACTGTTCGTTTGTACCACAGATGCAAATGAATTTAGATGGCTGTTCATTTAAATAAAGTCTTGCTTCATCAACTGTGAAAATTGGTGTACTTTCTACCGTTTTAATTCCGCCTGCAGACAGAAACCCTTTCATAAAATCGAGCCTTGCTTTATGCTGCTTTAATTGGCCTAGGCAAAGAAGTCCGACATCTGGTGCAGCACCTTTGTGTTTCTCTATAAACTTTGCTTTTCTGCGAAGTTCTTCAAATGGTTCCGCTAATCTTCTCTGCGGAATGATTTCTATTTTAGTTTGATCTTTAACCGTTTCAATCTTTGTACAGGTAACGGACTCATCAAGTTTTGCATACACATTTGTGCCGACAATGCTTTGTTTTCTAGTCTCAGCGTCCAGTTTCTTTCTCGTAAAGACTTCATCAATTTCTTGCTGCAGCCAGTTCATTTTTAATCCCTCTAAGATGCCGCCCTTTGCCTCAATCTTTTGGAAGAGCGCCCATGCCTTTTCAGCCAGCACATTTGTCAACGTCTCTATATACCAAGAGCCGCCGGCAGGATCAACTACCTTATTTAATAGTGCTTCCTCTTTTAAAATCAACTGCATATTACGAGCAATTCTTTCTGAAAATGGACTTGCCCCGGCAAGTTCATCAAAAGGAGCCACATGCAAATATTGAACCCCGCCTAAGACGGCTGCAAACGCTTCGTTAGCCGTACGAAGGAGATTCACATGCGAATCATAAACAGTTTTTGTAAATCTTGAGGTCTCGGCTGCAATTTGCATACCCCTGGCATTTTCAGGAAACCCATACAGTTCCGTAATCCGATTCCATATAACCCTGGCAGCCCGAAGCTTTGCAAGCTCCATAAAGAAGTTTGAACCAATGGAAAACTGGAATACCATTTTAGAAAGGGCTCTATCAAACTCCATACCACTCTCCGTCAGCTTGTCAAGATAATAGACGCCTGTTGCTGCGGCAGCCGCCAGTTCTTGGACGGCATTAGCCCCCCCATTATGGTATGGTGTTGTATCAATAAGAACGGTACGTAAATTAGGAAAATAACGGTCTGCCTGCTTGATTTCCAATACCCAATCTTGAAGCGCCTCCATTTCAAAAGTTCCTTCTTCAGCAAATAAGGTAATTGGGTCACTGGCAATATAACCGCTCAGCTCGGCCCCGCTTGATAGATTCGCAAGCAGCTGGGTTTGAAACCGCTTAGTATTAATTGCGAATGGATAGTCTTCCACCTTTTCCCCGAGTAATTCTAAAAATCTATCAGCTATTTCGTTCGAAAGGTTAAATGAAATCGCAGTTTGTCCCTTCGTAAAGGCATCCTCAAGTTTTTGTTTCAGTTCATCAGCAGTTTTATATTGAATTCGCTGCGCAATCTTCCACTCATTCGTAACATGGCCTAACAGGCTTGTACCCCTTCTAAAATCAGCCCCGCCCGGATACTCCGATACAGGCAGTTCGTCATCTTGTGTATAAAGCGGTTTCAAAGTAATTGATTCATATGAATTACTTTGTAACGATTCTACTTTTTTCCCTTTTAAGGATTGCTCAGCTTTCACTTTCCAATCATCTATTGATCTATTTGGGAATTGCTGACTCCTCATTTTTTCCAAACTTCTCTCCCCCTTCCGTGTGTGTATATTTTTATTTTAGGATACAATTGGTTATCAGGCAATGAAAAGAAAATCTTAGGAGATCGCTATAAAGTGTACAAAAGAACCGCTGCCAAATTTGGCAGCGGCGCTTTTAATATATCGAAGTGTTCGATTTTGAAATATTTTCGATAATCTCTTTTACTCTTGCCAGGAAGCGACCGCAAACAAGACCGTCTAATACGCGATGGTCAAGCGACAAACAAAGATTGACCATATCGCGAACCGCAATCATTCCATTGTTCATGACAACTGGTCGCTTCACAATGGATTCCACCTGTAAAATCGCTGCCTGTGGATAGTTGATAATACCCATTGATTGGACGGAGCCAAATGAGCCTGTATTGTTAACAGTAAAGGTGCCTCCCTGCATATCTTCAGCCTTAAGTTTACCATTTCTTACTTTCACAGCAAGCTCTGAAATTTCGCGCGCAATTCCTTTAATTGTTTTTTCATCGGCATTTTTAATAACCGGCACAAATAAGGCGTCATCTGTTGCTACGGCGATTGAAATATTAATATCTTTCTTCTGGATAATTTTATCCCCTGCCCACATCGAATTAATCTGCGGGAATTCTTTCAGCGCCTGGGCAACAGCTTTAACAAAGAAGGCAAAGAAAGTTAAGTTGAAGCCTTCCTTTTGCTTAAATTCGTCTTTTAGCATATTACGATATTCAACAAGATTCGTTGCATCCACTTCCACCATCGTCCACGCATGCGGTGCTTCATGCTTGCTTCGCAGCATATTTGCCGCAATCGCTTTACGGACACCAGTCACCGGAATTTCAATATCACCGGCCGCAACAGGAATATTGGCAGCTGGTGCTGTTTGGGCTGGTGCTGCTGGTGCTTGGTTTGGAACAGCAGGTTTAACTTGCTCTGGGCTGACAGCCTGCGCCTTGGCAGGTGCTGTTTGCTGCCCTGCTGCCGGTATATTCCCAGATTCAATTAATTTTAAAATATCTTTTCTCGTAATACGGCCGCCTGCACCGGTGCCTGACACCTGTGTTAAATCAATCCCATGTTCTTGGGAAAGTTTCAGTACTGCAGGTGAGTAGCGGGCTTTGCTTCCTTGTTCCGCTGCAGTGACAGCTTTATTCGAATCAGAGACCGCTTGCTGCTTGCTTTCGGGTGCAGACGCTTCTGCACTAATGTCTGCTCCGCCTTCTATTTCAATGGTACAGATAATTTCGCCGACAGCTAATGTATCGCCTTCTGCCGCGATTAGCTCTTTAATAACCCCAGCGAATGATGATGGAACTTCCGCATTTACTTTATCCGTCATGACTTCAGCAAGGGGATCATATTTATTAACTTTGTCCCCGACGTTAACCAGCCATTTACTAATTGTGCCTTCGGTTACGCTTTCGCCTAACTGCGGCATTTTTATTTGTTCTACTGCCAATAGTATAACCTCCTAAGCTTGAGCTTCCGCTAAGATCAATTAGAATTCAGCTAATTCACGCATTGCTTTTTCAATTTTATCAGGATTGACCATAAAGAATTTCTCCATTGTCGGAGCATAAGGCATTGCCGGGACATCCGGTCCGGCCAGACGCTTGATTGGCGCATCTAATTCAAACAAGCAATGCTCGGCAATAATCGCCGCAACCTCGCCCATGATACTGCCTTCTTTATTATCTTCCGTCACCAGCAACACCTTGCCAGTTTTAGAGGCCGCTTCGATAATGGCTTCTTTATCCAGCGGGTAAATTGTCCGTAAATCTAAAACATGTGCTGAGATCCCGTCACCAGCAAGCTTCTCGGCAGCCTGCAAGGCAAAATGAACACAAAGTCCGTAGGTAATAACGGTAATGTCTTCCCCTTCACGCTTTACATCAGCTTTGCCGATTGGCAACGTATAATCTTCTGCAGGTACTTCGCCTTTAATTAATCGATATGCCCGCTTATGCTCAAAGAACAGAACCGGATCATTATCGCGAATCGCAGCTTTTAACAAACCCTTTACATCATAAGGTGTTGAAGGCATTACGATTTTAAGGCCAGGCTGATTAGCAAAAACGGCTTCAACTGACTGTGAGTGATAAAGCGCACCATGAACACCACCGCCGTATGGCGCCCGAATGACAATCGGACAATTCCAGTCATTATTGGAACGGTAACGGATTCTCGCAGCCTCTGAAATAATTTGGTTAACCGCCGGCATGATGAAATCAGCAAATTGCATTTCAGCAATCGGACGCATTCCATACATCGCTGCTCCAATACCGACACCGGCAATGGCAGATTCCGCCAGCGGAGTATCTATTACTCTTTCTTCACCGAATTGTTCATATAATCCTTGGGTCGCCTTAAAGACTCCACCCTTTTTCCCTACATCTTCGCCGAGTACAAAAACCTTTGGATCTCGCTCCATTTCTTCCCGAATAGCCATTGTTACAGCATCAATATATGAAATTACTGCCATGTTTCATCCCCCCGTTCAATTCTCATAAACATATTTCAACGCATCCTCTGGCGCTGCATACGGTGCATTTTCTGCATAGTCAGTAGCTTCATTGACCAAATTCATGACACGATCATTTATTGCTTTTTCCATGTCATCAGTCATTACACCCGTTTCCTTTAAATAAGCTCCAAATGTGATGATTGGATCCTTTGTCTTCGCCTTAGCCACTTCGTCCGGTGCCCGGTAAGAGCGATCATCATCATCAGAGGAATGTGGGGTCAATCGATAAGAAACAGTTTCTATTAAAGTTGGTCCCTCGCCGCGGCGTCCTCGTTCTGCCGCTTCTCTTACAACTTTGTATACTTCTAACGGGTCGTTGCCGTCAACTGTGAAACCTGGCATCCCATAGCCAATCGCACGATCTGATACCTTTTCACAGGCCAATTGCTTTTCAATTGGTACTGAAATGGCATATTTATTGTTCTCACACATGAAAATGACCGGCAGTTTATGAACACCGGCGAAGTTAGCGCCCTCATGGAAATCTCCCTGGTTTGAAGAGCCTTCACCAAAGGTTACGAAAGATACGAAATCCTTCCGTTCCATTTTGCCGGCAAGTGCAACACCGACTGCATGCGGTACTTGCGTTGTTACTGGTGATGAACCAGTCACAATCCGATTTTTCTTTTGGCCAAAATGCCCTGGCATCTGCCTTCCCCCTGAGTTCGGGTCCTCTGCTTTAGCAAAACCGGATAACATCAGTTCTTTCGGGGTCATTCCAAATGTCAATACAACTCCCATATCACGGTAGTATGGAAGTACATAATCTTTTTCACGATCAAGCGCAAAAGCGGCTCCGACTTGAGCTGCTTCCTGCCCTTGACATGAGATGACGAACGGAATTTTCCCTGCTCGGTTTAACAGCCACATCCGCTCATCTATACGGCGCGCTAAAAGCATCGTTTCATACATCTCCAACACTATTTCATCGCTCAAGCCTAGTGCTTCATGACGCTTTTCTACCATATTAACCAACCTCCCATTTATTTACATCAAACATTTCATCTACGTATAGTCTAGATATTAGAAACTAAGGAAAAAGAATTCGGCATCCAACAAGCCGATTCCTTTTTCCATTCTCTTTTTAATCAAAAAAATTCTTTTTTAAACTTACCCGTGAATCGCCTTTCCATCCACAGCGAGCGCTGCTTCCCCGATGGCTTCAGACAAGGTTGGATGCGGGTGAATAGTGTGGGCGATTTCCCATGGCACAGCATCAAGCACCATAGCAAGACCAGCCTCAGAAATCATATCTGTCACATGAGGCCCAATCATATGCACGCCTAACAGATCCTCTGTTTCTTCATCAGCAATAATTTTAACAAAGCCATCCGATTCCCCAAAGACAAGCGCTTTCCCAATAGCCCTAAAGGAAAATTTACCCACCTTCACTTTATGCCCTTTTTCAATGGCCTCTGCCTCAGTAATGCCGACACTTGAAACCTCTGGATTACTATAAATACATCTGGACACGAGTCGGTAATCTAACGGTGCAGGTTTTTGATCGGCAATATGTTCTACCGCAATGATTCCTTCATGTGAAGCCACATGTGCAAGCTGCAATCCGCCAATACAATCACCAATCGCATAAATATGGGATTCTTTTGTTTGGAAAAATTCATTTGTTACGATAAAACCTTTTTCAATCTGAATATCAGTATTATCGAGGCCAATTCCCTCGGTGTTTGCCTGTCTGCCAACGGAAACAAGAAGTTTTTCGGCTTTAAATTCTTTAGCCTCCCCTTTAACCTCCGCTGCAATGGTCACACCCTCAGCCTTCACCAGTGTTTCGGGAAGAACCTTTGCACTCATGACAACCTTAATTCCTTTTTTCTTAAGCAGCCGCTGCATTTCCTTTGAAATTTCATGATCTTCCGTCGGGATAATCCGGTCCGCATATTCAATTACCGTGACCTCCACTCCGAAGTCAGACAACATCGATGCCCACTCAATTCCAATGACACCGCCGCCGACAATGATGATGGAATTAGGTAGGGATTCCATTTCTAAAGCTTCATCGGAGGTCATCACATATTCCCCATCGATTTCGAGACCAGGAAGGGTTCTTGGTCTGGACCCAGTTGCAATGATCACATTTTTAGGGATTAGCATTTCGTTTTCAGAACCATTATTCATTTCGACCGAGATCGTCCCTGGCATTGGCGAGAAAATGGACGGGCCAAGAATACGGCCAATTCCTTCATACACATCAACTTTTCCCTGCTTCATTAAATGCTGTACCCCTTTATGAAGCTGGGTAATAATTCTGCTTTTTCGTTCTTGTACTTTTCCGAAGTTAAGTGTGACATCGCTTGTCATGACCCCAAAATCTTCACCGCGCTTGGTTGTTGCGTATACTTCCGCACTTCTTAACAGCGCTTTACTAGGTATGCAGCCTTTATGTAAACATGTACCACCGAGTTTTCCTTTTTCAACAATTGCTGTTTTTAAACCTAGCTGTGAAGCGCGAATTGCCGCTACATAACCGCCGGTACCGCCGCCTAATATCACCAAATCGTATTCATGTGCCACTTTGATTTCCTCCGAACATTTATATTTTAGCTTTTTTTAAATTTCCGGGATATATTTTTACCTTTTCCTCTCCTCGCAAAACGCGAAGCGCCCCTTCCGCTAATGCTTGCAGTTCATCTTCACCCGGCTGGATAATCACATCGGCAATCCAATTGATTCGATTGGAGATCGCTGTTACAAAATCCCTTCCATAGGCTAAACCGCCTGTTAAAATTATGGCCTCTACTTTACCTGACAGAACGGCACTTGCTGCACCAACTTCCTTTGCAACTTGATAGGCCATTGCATCATAAATTAATTTTGCTTCTATGTCTCCTGCCGCTATTCTTTCTTCCACCTTGACGGCATCATTTGTGCCAAGGTAGCCGACAAGTCCTCCTTGACCGACAAGCATTTTCATTATTTCTTCGCGGTAATACTCCCCCGAAAAACAAAGGGCTACTAAATCGCCGCCTGGTACTGTCCCTGCGCGTTCTGGGCTAAACGGTCCTTCACCATGCAGTCCATTATTAACCTCAACCACCCTGCCCTGTTTATGAACCCCGACTGTAATTCCTCCGCCCATATGAACAACAATTAAATTTAGGGCATTGTAATCTTTGCCCAATTCTTTTGCAACTCTTCTTGCCACCGCTTTTTGGTTTAATGCGTGAAAAATACTTTTTCGTTCAATTAGCGGAAATCCAGAAATTCTTGCGATGGGATCCAGTTCATCGACCACAACCGGATCAACAATATAGGCTGGAATATTAAGAGCAGAGGCAATTTCAAAGGCAATGATTCCTCCTAAGTTTGAGGCATGCTGTCCGGAATAACCGGTCCGAAGATCTGCTAGCATTTGCTCATTGACAGCATAGGTTCCGCCTTCTATCGGGCGGAGCAGACCACCTCGGCCGCAGACTGCCTTTAACTTAGAAATATTAATTCCTTCATAGTCCAATGTCTCTAATATGGTGTTTTTCCTAAATTCATATTGATCAATAATATTAGCAAAAGAATTGATAATTTCGGTATCATGCCGAATCGTTTTTTCAAGAATGGAAATGTCATTATCGAAAATACCAATCTTGGTGGATGTCGAACCCGGGTTGATGATAAGAATTCGATATTCATTTTCTGGCAATAGTAATACCTCCAATAAGCTTTAATAAAGGCAAAGACATTGAATTATCTCATTCAACGCTTTGCCTTTAGCCTACAAAGCTTTTATCTTGATCTTCTGCGACTTAAAATGTGGTGGCCATTTTGTAAAAATTGGCTTCTTGAGTTACGCACTCTTTCAATTCTTTCTTCAGCCATACGGTCCGCCGCAACATAGGTTGGAACGCCGTCTCGTTTTGATATGTCAATAATTTTTTCAATACTGTTATAAATGGTTTCCACCTTTTTCATTGCCCGTTCATGATTATAACCATATAATTCGTCTGCCACGTTAATAACTCCGCCTGCATTAATGACATAATCAGGTGCATAGACTATGCCCATTTCATGAATGATATCACCATGTTTTGTATCCTTTAATTGGTTATTTGCTGAACCAGCTATAACTTTAGCCCTTAAATGTGGGATTGTTTCGTCATTGACGGTTGCTCCTAGGGCACATGGTGCATAAATATCACATTCTACTCCATAAATATCGTCCGGATCAACTGCTCTTGCGCCAAATTCTTCCACCGCTCGATTGACAACTTCTTTATTAATATCGGTTACAATCAGTTGAGCTCCTTCTTCATGCAAATAGCGGCAAAGGGTATACGCAACATTACCGACACCTTGAATAGCGATGGTTTTTCCTTCCAACGAATCTGTTCCGAAGGCTTCTTTTGCTGCCGCCTTCATCCCGCGATAAACACCGTATGCTGTTACTGGTGAAGGGTTACCTGAAGAACCAAATGCAGGCGAAATTCCTGTAACATAATCTGTTTCTTCATGGATTAAATCCATATCAGCTACAGTTGTTCCTACATCCTCTGCAGTAATGTAACGGCCGTTAAGTCCTTGAATATAGCGTCCGAATGCCCGGAACATTTCTTCATTCTTGTCTTTACGCGGGTCGCCGATAATTACCGTCTTACCACCGCCAAGATTTAATCCAGCAGCAGCATTTTTATAAGTCATACCTTTTGCTAAACGAAGCGCATCTTCAATTGCTGCTTCTTCTGATGCATAGGTCCACATTCTTGTTCCGCCAAGAGCAGGTCCCAAAGTCGTATCATGAATCGCAATAATTGCTTTTAATCCAGATTGTTTATCTTGACAAAATACCACTTGTTCATAATCATATTTTTCTAAGTACTTGAAAATTTCCATGTCTCATTTCCTCCTCGTAGTAAGAAAAAAGCTTACTTCTTCATATTCAGAAACTAGCCTTTTCGTATAAACATATTAACATCCCTAATTTTTGGCACAGCACAATGCTAATGCAAGTGAATATAGCTTGCTTTCTGAACTGTCCGCCCTCGATGTCAGAACAATTGGCGCCTTTGCCCCGGCAATGACAGCACCTGTTTTTGCTTTTGCAAAATAGATTAAGGATTTATATAATACATTACCAACCTCAATAGTCGGTACCAATAATATATCCGCTTTCCCAGCGACATCGCTGTGGATTCCTTTATGTTCCGCAGCCATGATCGATACTGCATTGTCTAACGCAAGCGGCCCATCTATAATACAGCTGGAAATTTGCCCGCGCTTATTCATAACAGTTAAAGCTGCTGCATCCAATGTAGCATCCATTACCGGATTCACTGACTCAACTGCCGCAAGGGGGGCTACTTTTGGATGATCAATCCCTATCGACCTGGCGATTGACACAGCGTTTTTGACAATTTGCGCCTTCTGCTCTAAATTTGGCGCAATGTTCATCGCCGCATCGGTAATAATAATTAACCGATCGTAATCAGGTATTTCAAACACCGCTGTATGTGAAAGAATATTACCTGTTCTTAACCCATACTCTTTATTTAGTACAGCTTTTAAAATGGTGTTCGTTGGTATATTTCCCTTCATTAGTACATCGGCTTCTTTGGTAAAAACAGCCTTGACAGCAAGCTCTGCAGCTAATGCTGTTGTTTCTGCATGAACAATCCTAATATTGTGATTGTATGATTCCAATAACATGTTAATTTTCTCTTGATTTCCATAAAGGATAAATTGCGCCAGATTCCTTTCTGATGCTTCGACCACCGCCTTGATGACTTCAGAATCCTCTGCAGCGGCAACAGCAACTGTTTTAGTGCTAGCTTGGGTTGCTTTTTCAATTAGTGAATCGAGCAACAAGTTGTCATCAACCCTTTCTTCCTGTACTGTCATTCACTTAAATTAATATGCAAATTTCATGCCAAAAAAAAGTTATGAAAACGCTTTATTCCCTTCTTCCTTCCAATGCAAAATTCTTCATACCATGAAAATTATTGCATGCCATTGTTTTCAAGTTTATATTTTTCAAGCTTGTAATATAAATTCCTGACAGACAGTCCTAAGGTTTTGGCTGTTAAGGTCTTATTCCCATTAAATCGGGATAAGGTTTGCTCAATAATACCAGCCTCATATTCTTCTATCATTTCCGATAGAGACCGCCCAACAGCAATGTATTCCGGACTATTTGTTTCGCTATGTTCATTACTCTGTTTATTATTTTTCAATTCAGGCAAATGGTGAATATCAATTTGCGTTTCATAATAATTCATAAAGATCATTGCCCTCCCGAGAATATTTTCCAATTCCCTTACGTTTCCGGGCCAATCATATCTCATCAATTGCAATAACGCCGCTTCAGTAATTCCCTCAACGTTCCTTCCATAATCACGGTTTATTTTTTGAATCAGCCGCTCACAGAGAGCCGGAATTTCTTCCTTACGGCTTCTGAGAGGCGGAATATGGATTGGCATACGGTTTAGGCGATAATACAAGTCTTCCCTAAACGTGCCTTTAGCAATACCTTTTTCCAAATTGACATTCGTTGCGGCAATGATCCTGACATTGATCGTAATCGGTTTTGTACCGCCGACACGAATAATTTCACCCTCCTGCAGAACCCGCAGCAGCTTAGCCTGGGTATTTGCTGATAATTCGCCGATTTCATCAAGAAAAATACTTCCATTATTCGCCTCTTCAAACAGCCCTCTTTTTCCGCCCCTTAAGGCACCGGAAAAAGCACCTTCATCATAACCAAATAATTCACTTTCCAACAGCGATTCCGAAATAGCGGCACAATTCACTCGAATAAATTTACTATACTTACGATCGCTCGCATTATGTATGGCGTGGGCAAACAACTCCTTGCCTGTCCCCGATTCCCCGCGCAAAAGTACCGTTGCCGGTGTTTTCGCTCCTAGCTTGGCCTGTTCTATCGCCAGTAACATTTCATCGGATTTTCCGATAATATCCTCAAATGTATATTTTGCTTCCAGCTTGCGGATCAGCTGTCTGGCACTTTCCAACTCCTTACTTAAGGATTTCATTTCCGACACATCATGTACGACGCCAACGCTTCCTTTTAATTTACCATTAACAATGATAGGTGCTACATTCACAATGACCTCACGCTTTTTCGGTCCGAGCCGCAGCGGCACACCACGTACTGCCCGTCTTGTTTGCAGTACCTTCATATGCATGCTTTCTCCCTCAGAAATATCTGCTGTAGCAGGCTTTCCAATCACCTGTTCCTCAGAAAGACCTGTAATGCGGGTATAGGCGGGATTGATGAGAATCCCTTTTCCCTTTTCATCAACAACAGAAATTGCATCATCACTTGAATGAATAATAGCTTGAAGCATCGTTTGAATTTCCCTTAAATCTGTGATTTCTTCCGCGAGATTCACTACCTCGGTGATATCTTTAAAAACGGCAACCGCCCCGATTAGTTTACCGTTCCCTTCAACTATCGGAATACGGGTTGTAATAATTTTCAAACCATTTGCTAAAACCATTTCCTGATTTGTCTCAATTTGGCGTGTTTCAAGAATAAGCGGTAAACGGGTTTCCGGGATGACTTCAGTCACATACTTTCCTAACACCCGCCCTTTTTTAACACCTATCATTTCTTCTGCCCTGTTGTTAAACAAAATGACATAGCCTTCATGATCGATGACAACCATACCGTCATTTGTGGCATTAAGAATGAGCTCATGAAGATAGGTTTCATATTGATGCTTCCTGATTAGCTCTTCTTTTTCTTCCAATAATCGTGCAACGAGAAAGGCTACGCTGCCAGGAATTAAAACTGTTTGTTTATCTTTTTCATTTCGTAAAAGTTGAAATACCTGTTCATCCCCGGTAACCTCTATAATAATATCGATTTGGTCCGTCAAAAACGGCCTCCAATCAGTACCTGTTAGAATCCCTTCCTGCCGGGCCAGCATTACTCCCGGTGCGTCGATATTTCGGTCAATGACAGCGGCAACATGGAGTACCTCAGATTCTTTTACAATTTTTAAGATGGCCGTACCACCCTTGCCGGCACCAACAATCATTACGTTTTGCATGATTCACCCCTTAGATGATAGAAATTTTTTTCATGCAATATTTTTCATATTCATTGTAGCGTGAAACTGAATTCTTGACAAATTCTATCTATAGACTATTATTTCCTTGAGAGAGATAATAGGAATGATGTAAATTAAAAATGGAAGGATTTATTTATGACACGTATAATCGCCCTTATCATACTATTAATCCCCGGTTTTTTAGCTGCGTTTGGGATTAAATTAATGCGTGATATGACTTTTGGAGTACTTCAGCCGCCATTTTCCCATTTACTGCTGCAATTTCTTGCTGGGTTAGTATTATTCGTACTTGGTCTGGGGTTTGTTGCAGGATTTATTTTCCACCGTGACCGTAAACGCAATAAAGTCCAAGCCCGATTTAAACAACAACAACATAAAAAATAAAAAAGAGGCCGCTATGGTCTCTTTTCATATTGTTTTTTTATTTTTAATGCTTTTACGGGGTTATCGGTAATGACCGCCGTGCATTTAAGCCTAAACAACCGCTTTAAATCAACTTCTCGATTCACGGTATAAGGCCGCACCGCTATGCCATTATCCAATGTAGTAGAGATGATATGATCCGGAATGGAGGAATGTTTTGGATGAATTCCTTTGGCTCGTATCGATTGCGAATAAATCCATGGCATATAGATCGCCTCCAAAAAAAGCGGGGCTGTTTCAATTTCCGGAGCCAATCGATAGCTGTTTACAATACTGTAATGATTGAACGATGAAATAATAATCCGATTGGATAATTCATATTTTCTTATTAGATCGATTACCTTTTTCTCCATCCCTTCATAAGGAAACAAACCATTTTTCATTTCAATATTGCAAATTAACTGATTTGTCTTAAGCCATTCGAAAACTTCAATAAGCGACGGAATAGGCTCTTTTTTTATCCCCTTTTTATTAGCATTCAGCCTACTAATTTCTTTATACGAGAAATCTTTCACAAATCCATGTCCATTTGTTGTCCGATCTACCTTTTCATCGTGGATTACGACAATTTCACCGTCTCTTGTTAATTGAACATCAAGCTCTAATCCATCGGCACCAGCTTTTTCTGCTTCAAGAAAGGCACTCATTGTATTTTCGGCAAATAAAGCGGAGTATCCCCGGTGAGCAAATATCTGTGTCATTTCTTCACTTCCTAACGGTAATTTGGAGTGATTGTCATTTTGAGCCCCATTTTAATAATTAGAACCACCTATAGAACAGATTATGCATATGCCTTATTATATTCTCATTTAAATTAACAACTAAGAAAGATATGTAATTTCTGTTTAAGGCACTTTGCTTTCCGCGCTGGCACAAAGATAAAAAAAAGCCTCGTGCCCGAGGCTTTTATTCCTTTCAAGAAGCTTTATGTTCCAGGCGCAGTTTATCGGCTACCATGGCAATGAATTCGGAGTTTGTCGGCTTTGCTTTAGACATGCTCACAGTATAACCGAATAGAGAGGAGATTGAATCAATGTTTCCGCGGCTCCATGCTACTTCTATAGCGTGGCGGATTGCTCTCTCTACACGGCTTGCTGTAGTGTTATACTTTTTGGCAATGTCAGGATACAGCACCTTTGTAATGGACCCTAACAGTTCGATATCATTAAAGACCATAGAAATAGCTTCCCGCAAATATAAGTACCCTTTTATATGAGCCGGTACCCCAATTTCGTGTATAATACTGGTAATGCTGGCATCTAAATTTTTTGGTTTAGAATCGGCTTGTGAACGATAACTTGGTGATGGACTTTTTCTTGCTGAAATAGAATGATTATTACCGCTTACCTGGCGGATATGGTTGCCTAAGTTCTCCATATCAAATGGTTTTAATATGAAATATGACGCACCTAGTTCAACCGCTTTTTTCGTTACATCTTCCTGCCCGAAAGCCGTTAACATAATAACATTTGGCAGAATTCCCTTTTTCATTTCACGAATACGTTCAAGAACTGCTAAACCGTCAAGATGCGGCATTATGATATCCAATACTAAAACGTCAGGTTCAGTTGTACTCAGCATATCTAAACATTCCTGTCCGTTATGAGCTACCCCTGCCACTTCCATATCATCTTGAGAGGATATGTAATCCTCCAGTAATCCAACTAATTCTCTATTGTCATCAACGACACAAACTTTTATTTTCTTCAACTTCAGTTCCTCCCTCAAGTCATATCCAATCTCTATTTTAGTTGCTATCCTTTATCTTCCTTTAATTCTATTCTAAATAAGAAATTCGACAATGCAACTAAAAATCCTTTCATTTTTTTAATATTTCTTAAAATAGTGATAAAATCTTATATTTTCTTCGTTTTTCTTCTTATTTCGACTTAAATCGCAAATTATCCAATAATATGCAAGTATTTGTCATAATAACACTTATGTAAAAAGAAGCAAAATAGGAAAGAGGGCCTATTTTGCTTTGTTTTTCTTTTGAACATGAATTAGCTTGCTTTATTCTTTGGCATTTCATATATGTTAATTCCCGCTTCATTCAGCATCCATTCGATGTGAACTCCATACCCGGAAGTGGGGTCATTTACAAATACATGGGTAACAGCTCCGATGAGCTTGCCATTTTGAATGATTGGACTGCCGCTCATCCCCTGAACAATTCCACCTGTTTTTTCTAATAGTTTTGGATCTGTTATTTTGATCACCATGCCTTTTGTAGCCGGAAATTTCTGCGGGATTGTACTGACAATTTCAACGTTAAATTCCTCAACTTTATCATTGTTTACTACTGTCAAAATCTTTGCTGGCCCTTCCTTCACTTGATGTGATAATGCAATAGGAAGCGGCTTATCCATAATACCATTGGCCAAATCCTTATTTAATTTGCCAAAGATACCAAAAGGACTATTTTTATTGATATTTCCAACGATTTCACGATCATTGGAGAAGCGTGCCAATTTTTCACCAGGGTCTCCGCTGCTCCCTTTTTCTATCGATGTAACCGTCGATCGGACAATCTGCCCGTCTTCCACAACTATTGGCTGCTTTGTATCCATGTCTGAAATAACGTGGCCGAGTGCACCGTATTTTTTCGATTGAGGGTGGATAAAAGTCATTGTTCCAATACCTGCAGCGGAATCCCTTATATATAATCCAAGCTTGTAGGTATTTTCACCCTTGTCTTTTAATGGAGTTAATTTTGTTGTAAATTTGCCTTTTTCACGACTGACAACCAAATTTAAGGCTTCCTTACTTTGTCCGGCTGCCTGAACATAAGGGGCAACGTCCGTCATTTTTTCAATTTTGTTTCCATTAATTTCTGTTATAATATCGCCGACTTTAATTCCTGCTATTTCACCTGGGGACTTTTTTCCATTCGTCGTATTGACTAAGTGGTGACCAACCACTAGGACGCCAACTGTATTTAATTTTACTCCAATAGACTGTCCGCCGGGAATTACTCGAAAATCTTTTAAAACTTTTACATCGACCTTTTTAATTGGAATTCCTGCATATTCCAGAAGCATTTCATTTTGGCCAGTTTCTATTGCCTTTAATGAAACAGCTGTTTTTTCCTGTTCAAGTGTAATATTTGTATTAGATTTGAGAGCGGCTGTAACCGGAGCAGCCTTATTGATTGTATAGTCCTGTCCTTCAAACATTGTAACTGTTTTTGGGATGCTTACATATTGACGCATAGGTTGAAAAAAAATAATACTGATTAATGAAACAAGGAGAATTCCACCAATAATTTTTCTAATCATCTCTAGCTTCAAATTCTTCACTCTCCTCGCTTCTTTTTGCGGCACTGAAAATGGCTACATCTATAATTTTGCCTCCTTAACAGTCATTTATAACTTTGTTCTATATAAAAAAGCTACCCAACTTGGATAGCTTTTCAATTTTTTTTAGTTTTTACTGCTAATTGCAATAATTCCTCTGCATGCTGCTTGGTTAAATCGGTTATTTCCACTCCGGAAATCATTCGCCCGATTTCTTTAATTTTTTCTTGATCGGTTAACGGTGTAACCGCAGTTGAAGTTCGGCCATCTTTGACTGTCTTAGAAATAAACAAATGAGTATCGGCCATTGCCGCTACTTGAGGCAAATGTGAAATACATAATACTTGTGAATCGAGTGCTACTTTATAAATTTTTTCAGCAATCGCTTGGGCAACCCTGCCGCTTACCCCAGTATCCACCTCATCAAAAATAATTGAGGTAACTCCTTGATGCTTGGAAAAAATACTTTTTAACGCCAGCATAATCCGCGACAATTCACCGCCGGACGCCACTTTCGATAAAGGTTTTAGCGGTTCACCAGGATTGGTGGAAATATAAAACTCCACATGATCCGCCCCATATTTAGAAAAATGGTCATTCTCTGATGTAATTTGAATATTAAAAACCGTTTTTTCCATGTACAATTCTTTTAATTCTTTATGTATCAGCCCTGTGAGCTTTTCTGCCCATTTTTGGCGAAGTGCTGTCAACTGTTTCGCCTCGAGGGTTAAATCCTTTTTAATGGAAGCTATTTCTTTTTCCAACTCATCGATATGCGTTTCTTTATTTTGAATCGTCTCAATTTCTTCTTCAATTTTGGCCGCATATTCCAATATTTCCTGAATCGTTTTCCCATATTTCCGTTTTAATTGATTAATTTCATTCAAACGGTCTTCTATTTCATTTAATCTTTGCGGATCAAATTCCAAAACGTCTAATTCATTTCTTAGTGTCCTTGCCGCATCCTCTAACTGATAAAAGCAATTGGCTACCGCTTCGGAGATTTCCTTATATGCCCCGTCTATTGCAGCTGCATCCTCTAAATGCCCCATGACCATCCCGACCCAGTCAAGCCCTTTTTGGTCCCCGTGCAAGGCGTTAAAACTTAATTGAAGTGCTTCATAAATTTTTTCGAAATTAGACAGTTTCTGCTTTTCTTCATAAAGCTCCTCATCCTCATGCAGCTTTAAATCCGCTTTTTGAATTTCGTCAAACTGAAATAGAATTAAATCTAGCCTATGAGCCATTTGCTGGTCATTTTCACTTAGAGCCTTAAGCCTATTTTGCGTTTGTTCAAACCGGTGAAAGACTTGGCGGTATTCTTCCATTGATGCGGCAATCTCTTCAGCACCAAATTGGTCGAGCAATGGAAGATGTCGTGTTTCATCCATTAGTTCCTGGTGTTCATGCTGGCCGTGAATATCAACAAGGGCCGCACCTATTTCTCGAAGCACCGCTATCGTGACTAATTTCCCATTTATGCGGCATACGCTTTTTCCGGTGCGGGAAATATCACGACGTAATACAACCATACCTTCTTCTATTTCGATACCAAATTCCAATGCTTTCTTATACACGGGATGACCAATCTCATCAATTTGAAATAAACCTTCTATCTCTGCCTTATCTTTACCATGTCGTACAAACTCAGCCGACCCCCTGCCACCTGTCAATAAATGAATCGCATCGATGATTATGGACTTTCCCGCTCCGGTTTCTCCAGTCAGAACCGAAAGACCTTTTTCAAAGGAGATTGACAGGTTTTCGATAATGGCAAAGTTTTTGATTGAAAGTTCAGCTAGCAAGAGTTATTCCCCCTATTTAAAGCATCTCCAAGAACCTTTTAGTAATGACATCAATATCCTCCGGTGTCCGGCAAATAATAAGAATCGTGTCATCACCACAAATTGTCCCTAAAATTTCGTCCCAATCCAAATGGTCAATGAGTGCTCCGATTGCCATCGCATTTCCAGGCAGACACTTCATTACTAATAAGTGTCCAGCTGAATCAAGACGAATAAAGGCATCGATTAATGCCCTTTTTAATTTTTGCAATGGATTAAATCTTTGATCGGCCGGCAAGCTGTATTTATAGCGGCCATCACTTAACGGAACCTTGACCAGATGAAGCTCTTTAATATCACGGGAAATAGTAGCCTGTGTTATGTTATAGCCGGCTTCCTTTAAAGCATCGACTAACTCATCCTGTGTCTCAATATCATTACTTGCAATGATTTCCCTAATTTTAATATGACGTTGACCTTTATTCATATTGTCACCCCAATGATTTACCTGAGAACTTTGTAGTATAGTGTCGCATTTCCTTAAAGCTCATTCTACCAAAATTGAACATTTGTCCCTAATAATTATACACGAAAATACATAAAAGGATAAGCAAGAGCTGCCTATCCTTCTGTCTGTTTCGTATGAAATTCCTTATGTGCCTCATTTACTACTTCCTCAGGAGTAATTGGAAGCTGATTTGCACCGTATTCCTTTTCTCCTTCCCAATTAAGATGGAGCAGGAATTCAATATTCCCATCTCCCCCTGTAATAGGTGAATAGGATAAATTCTTGATCATATACCCATGTCCCATTGAGAAATCAATAATTTTTTGGATGACCTGAAGATGAACCTTCGCATCGCGGACAATCCCTTTTTTCCCAACCTGCTCACGCCCTGCCTCAAATTGCGGCTTCACCAACGCGATAATATCACTGCCGGGAACAAGAAGTGTTTTTAAGACGGGTAAAATTAAAGTTAATGAGATAAAAGAAACATCAATTGTTGCAAAGTTCGGCATTTCTCCTGCAAGGTCTGCAGGAGTTACATATCGGAAATTAGTTCGTTCCATTACAACAACCCGATCATCCTGCCGAAGCTTCCAGGCAAGCTGATTATAGCCGACATCAAGGGCATAAGAGCTTTTTGCACCATTTTGCAGGGCACAGTCGGTAAACCCTCCTGTTGAAGCACCAATGTCTAGAAGGACTTTATCAGCAACTACCACATCAAATACTTTTAATGCCTTCTCCAGCTTTAATCCCCCACGGCTGACGTACGGCATTATTTTTCCTTTGACAACAAGCGGAGTATCTATTTTAATTTTTTCACCCGGTTTCTCCAGCCGCTCCTCATTAGCGTATACTAGTCCTGCCATAACAGCACGTTTCGCTTTTTCCCGGGTTTCACATAGGCCTCTTTCTACAAGTAAAACATCTAATCGTTCTTTATTCTTCATGGTTTATGCCCTTTGTTGCTTTTTTCCAGCCATGATTGAAATTCTTTTGACAACCTCATCGACAGTCAAGCCAATTTCTTCTAAAAGACAGGAAACATCTCCGTGTTCGATAAATTCATCCGGGATGCCCATTCGGTCAATATACGTATGGTAAAAACCTTGAGACTGTGCATATTCTAATACAGCACTGCCAAATCCGCCTTGCAGCACTGCTTCCTCAATTGTAAGCAGCGGAATATTATCATTGAATAGCGCAGTAAGCATTTTTCCGTCTAATGGTTTAATAAACCGGGCATTGATGACTCTAACAGAAATACCTTTCTTTTCAAGTCTCATTGCCGCATCCAAAGCCATTGGGATAGTCGTTCCAAAGGTTAAAATAGCAGCATCGTAGCCCTCTTTAATAACTTCCCATGTACCAATCGGAATCGTTTTTAGTTCTTGATCAAGCGGTACCCCGAGACCATTGCCGCGTGGGAATCTCATGGCAATAGGACCATTATCATAATTCAGTGCGGTATATACCATATGCTGTCCTTCATTTTCGTCCTTTGGCATCATTAACACGATATTCGGAACATGTCTTAAAAAAGCAATATCAAATACACCTTGGTGGGTCTCACCATCGGCCCCAACAAGTCCGGCACGGTCAATGCCAATAAAGACATTTAAATTTTGCCGGCAAATATCATGGACAACCTGATCATATGCCCTTTGTAAGAATGTTGAATAAATAGCTAAAAATGGTTTCATGTTTTGTGTCGCAAGACCCGCAGCAACGGTTGCCGCATGTTGTTCGGCAATTCCGACATCATACATCCGTTCAGGAAATTCACTGGCAAAGCCTTCAAGTTTAGAACCGACCGGCATCGCCGGGGTAATCGCCACAATCCGTTCATCATCGCGGGCTACCCTACGTACTGTTTCACTTACAAGACTGCTCCATGCAGGAGGCTGCTTTTTAGTCGGCTTAACAAAATCTCCGGTGTCCATTTTATATGGCCCGGTTCCGTGCCAAGTTCCCTTTGTATCCGCTTCGGCAGGACGAAACCCTTTTCCTTTTTTCGTAATAACATGAAGAAGAATTGGTCCTTCGGTCTTTTTGGCATAACTGAAATTTTCAAATAAAGCTTCAAAATTATGGCCATCAATCGGTCCGAGATAGGTGAACCCTAATTCCTCAAAAAACATGCCGGAAACAAATAAATACTTTAGGCTATCCTTAATTCTTTCAGCTGTTGCAGCGAGTTTGCCGCCGACAGCAGGAACCTTTTTCAATAAGACTTCTAGTTCATCTTTAACCCATTGGTATTTTCCTGCAGTCCGTAATTGCCCAAGAATATTATGCAAAGCACCTACGTTTGGAGCGATAGACATTTCATTATCATTTAAAATGACAATCATGTCCTTTTTCTCATGTCCAATATGATTTAAGGCTTCTAAAGCCATTCCTCCGGTAAGTGCTCCATCACCAATCACAGGGATGACGTAATTGTTTTCTTTTTTTAGGTCCCTGGCAATAGCCATTCCCATCGCAGCTGAGAGAGATGTTGAGCTGTGGCCTGTTTCCCATACGTCATGCTCACTCTCAATCCTTTTTGGAAAGCCGCATAGTCCCTTATATTGCCTTAATGTATCAAATTCTGATGCCCTGCCCGTAAGAATCTTATGTACATAAGATTGATGGCCGACATCCCAAATAATCTTATCCTTCGGGCTGTCAAAACATTTATGCAAGGCAATCGTTAATTCTACAACCCCCAAATTGGGACCGATATGACCACCGGTAACTGAAAGCTTTTCAATCAAGAATTGACGAATGTCCTGACTTAAGGCTTCCAGATCTTTATTTGACATTCCTTTTAAAAAGGACGGGTCTTTTATTGATAATAGATCCATTGATGGACCACTCACTTTCATACTTTTTCTTCTAGAAGTAAAGGGGCGGAGCATGGCATAAAAAAATCCACTTAACTCGTTAAGTTAAAAATTTTAAACTTTAGATTCGAGAGGTTTAGCTCTCAACCGCCTTATCCTTAAAAATAGCCGCTAACACAATCGTGCGGGCGGCCTTTACAACGTATCAACATTGAAAACAATTATAACACAGTTCCTACATTGTCTCAAATTCCCGTTGGTTAGTGATTTCTAGATGCCACCAGATCTGTAATTTCTAGAAGGAGTTCCGTATTTAATGCTGTTTTAGCTAAATATTCTTTTGCCAGATTAATTTGCGTTTGCAAGGCATCTTGCGCCCCTTCAAGTGATAACAATAGGGGATACGTGCTTTTATGATTTGCTGTATCACTCCCTACCGGCTTGCCCATCAATTGTTGATTCCCTGTCAGATCAAGGATGTCATCCTGAATTTGAAAAGCAAGCCCTAGGTGGTGGGCAAATTGTGACAAGTTGTTGAGCATGCTTTGATTTGCTCCCGCTAGCATCGCCCCGGCTAAAACACTAAACCTTAACAGCTTTCCTGTCTTATGAATATGTATATATTCAAGCTCCTCAAGGGTTAATGTTTTCTCCTCGCCCTCCATGTCAGCGACCTGTCCGCCAACCATTCCTTCTGCTCCCGCCGCCTTCGCCATTTCCACGATTACATTCAATTTTACTTCAGGAGAGGCGACATCGCTTGGGATTTTATTTATTACCTCAAAGCTGTATGTTAACAGAGCATCTCCGGCAAGTGTTGCAATGGCATCACCAAACACTTTATGATTCGTTGGTTTTCCTCTGCGAAGATCATCATTGTCCATGCTTGGCAAATCATCGTGAATTAAGGAATAAGTATGGATCATTTCTACTGCGGCAGCGGCTGCAAGTCCATTTTCGGGATTTGTCCCGAATGCGTCAAGAGTTGCGAATAACAGTAAAGGACGGATCCGTTTGCCTCCAGCTTCTAGAGAATAAATCATTGATTCTTTTATAATAGCTGGAGCGTTAAGTTCTTCAACTAATCGTCGAAGCTCGCGTTCCAATAATTGTTTGTATTTCGTAGAAAATTCGTCTAAATCTCGAAGTTTCAAACCCTATTCCTCCTCGCCAATGGAAAAACTCTCCTGCCGTCCATCCTCTGTAATAATTTGCGTTAATTGCTCCTCAACGCTTTTCAATTTATCATGGCAAAGTTTGGATAATTCCATACCTTCTTTATAAAAAATAATTGCTTCTTCTAACGGGACATCGCCCTCTTCAAGTTTTTCAACAATCTTTTCAAGCTTTGACATCGCTTCTTCAAACGTTACGTTTTTGTCAGTTGTCATGTTTTTCGTTCTCCTTTACATTCTCCACTTTACAAAACAAGCTGCCATCCGTCAGCTGGATTTGTACCCGATCTTCCGCCTTTACTTGGCTGACACTTTTCATGAGATGGTTATCTTCCGTATAGGCTAGGCTATAACCCCTCTCCATAATTTTCAGTGGGCTTAACGCCTGCAATGTAGCGATCATCCGATCAAAATCCGTTTGCTTTTTAGCTAAAATCTGCCCCATTGAGCGGATCAAATCTTTTTGCCCCCTCTCTGTTCGCAATTTTGCTTCCCGAATCATTTCTTTAGGATTATTTCGCTCGAGCCGCTTGTAAAGAATTTCATGCTGATTATTTTTCAAAAGCGATAATCGTGAAGCACCGCGCACTAGCATTTCTGTTAATTTGTCTAGCTGCTCAAGCTTTTGTTCATACAATCTGTGCGGATAACGGAAGGCATAAGATTTCTGAACCCTTGTTAGGCGTTCTTTCTCAAAACGGAATTTCTCCTGCATGACCCGAATCAGCCGTGTTTGCCGCTGCAGGACACGGTCCATTAATTCATCTATATGGGGGACGGCTAGTTCAGCTGCTCCGGTTGGTGTAGGTGCCCTTAAGTCGGCCACGAAATCAGCAATTGTAAAATCCGTTTCATGACCTACAGCTGAGATGATCGGAATGGAGGAAGCATAAATTGCCCGGGCTACCACTTCTTCATTAAAAGCCCACAGTTCTTCAATCGATCCTCCGCCGCGTCCGACAATTAAAATATCGATATCCATCCCGGCATTGGCTTTTTCTATTGCCTTTGCAATAGATGGGGCGGCCTGTTCACCTTGGACGAGAACCGGGAAAACAAGGATATTCACAATTGGATAGCGCCGTTTGATAGTCGTTATGACGTCTCTAATCGCTGCACCGGTTGGGGAGGTAATCACCCCGACTGTTCTTGGAAATAGCGGAAGCGGCTTTTTCTTGTCCAAAGCAAACAATCCTTCAGCTTCAAGCTTTTGCTTAAGCTGCTCATAGGCAAGAAATAATTCACCAATACCGTCCGGCTGCATTTCTTTAATGTAGATTTGATACTGTCCGCTTGGTTCGTAAACGGTAATATCACCTTTCACAATCACCTTCATGCCATTCTCCGGCACAAACTTCATCGCCCGGGAATGGCTGGCAAACATGACAGCAAGAATACGGGCCTTCTCATCCTTTAGTGTAAAATACATATGCCCGCTTGAATGCTGTTTAAAGTTTGATATTTCACCACGAACATGTAGATCACGTAAATGGGGATCTGCATCAAATTTCCTTTTTATGTATTTGGTTAAAGCATTTACAGATAAGTATTGCTGCTCTTCCATCATAGCACCTTCTTTTTAGAACAAAAAAATCTGTCCTTACCTATTATATATTTAGCCCTTGTTTTTGTCCGCTAAAACAATTAAAAAGAGGGCTAAACAAATAAAAGATAAGGACAAGATAAATGAATTAGCGATTGATGCTTTCCTCAGCTGATTTTAAAGTATTATACATCAGCATTGTGATTGTCATTGGACCTACTCCCTTAGGTACTGGAGTGATAAAACCTGCTATTTCGCTTACTTCTGCAAAATCTACATCGCCGCAAAGCTTTCCTTCTTCATTACGGTTAATACCTACATCAATGACAACCGCGCCTTCTTTGACATGTTCGGCTTTGATGAAGTTTGCGATTCCTACCGCCGCTACTAAAATGTCTGCCTGTTTCGTATGAAACTTTAAATCTTTTGTCCTGGAATGGCAATAGGTTACGGTTGCATGCTGATTAAGCATTAACTGCCCTACCGGCTTTCCGACGATATTACTTCTGCCTACAACAACTACATGTTTCCCTGCAACCGAAATCCCTGTTTCTTCAAGCATCACCATAATGCCATATGGTGTGCATGGAAGGAATGCATTTTGGCCGGTCATCATTCTGCCGATATTTACCGGATGGAAACCATCAACATCTTTTGAAGGAGAAATCGACTCGATTACTTTTTTCTCATCAATATGTTTTGGAATCGGGAGCTGCACCAAAATCCCATGGATTTCAGCATCGTGGTTCAGCTCATCAATTTTAGCCAGCAGCTCTTCTTCCGAAACTTCTTCAGGCAATTCAATTAATAGAGAGTGCATCCCCAGCTCCTGACAAGCTTTTTGTTTATTTGTTACATATGTACGTGAAGCATGATTGTTACCAACAAGAATAACAGCCAAGCCAGGCGTGACACCATTTTCTTTTAATTTCGATACCTCTTTAGCAATTTCTTCTCTTTTTTTTGCAGCAATTTCTTTACCATTAATGATTTCAGCAGTCATTCGCTCTTCCTCCCCTAATAAATTCTAATGATGTTTCCTATAGATTTTGCTTCACCTTCGATAGAACAGCATTAATAAATTTGCTTGATTGGTCATCTCCATATATTTTGGCAATTTCAATTGCTTCATCTAAAATGACATTCTTAGGTACTTCCTCTTGTAAAAACATCAATTCATATACAGCTATTCGTAACAAGTTACGATCAACAGTTGCCAGCCGGTCGATAGACCATTTTTCAAGGTTTTCTACGATTAATCCGTCAATTTTCGCTTTATTCTCTACAACCCCTGAAACAAGACCTGTTAAATATTCGTCTCCCGCCTCCCCATCTAAAACATGTTCAATCGCTGATGATGGCTCACTATTGCTGACATCAATTTGAAATAGAGCCTGTAACGCCTTTTCTCTAGCTGTTCTTCTTTTCATTATATCGTGTTCTCCTTTAAATATAGTAACTGACATTTGACAATTTTTTATCATATTATAGTATTTAACAAAATGATAATAGCATAACTATTTTTACTCTGCACCCTAAATTGCCATTTCCTAAAAAGAAAAACCAAAGGATCTGATCCTTTGGCTTTCACAAGTTAAACTTCTTCTTCAATAACCGGTTCCTGCTTTGGTGTGTCGAAGTGGACCCCAACAATGTGGATGTTTACTTCCTCAGGGTCTAAAGCTGTCATATTGATTAATGCCTGACGGATATTTTCTTGTATCTTTCCGGCAACAGCTGGAATTGAGACACCAAACTTCATTAAACAGTACACATCAATGATAATTCCAGATTCCGTCAGCTCAACCTTGACGCCTTTTCCATGATTTTTCTTTCCTAAGCGTTCGACAACTCCCGTTGCAAAATTGCCGCGCATCCCTGAAACGCCCTCAACCTCAGAAGCTGCAATACCTGCAATTACTTCAATTACCTCAGGAGCAATTTCAATTTTTCCATGACTATTATTCCCTTGCTCCATCTCTAAAATATTTAATTCGCTCATTCAAAACACCTCCAGTTATTAAACTACTTCATGATTTCGTGTAATTCCAGGAATTTGGTATTGAAGTTACCTTCAACAAAATCCTCATGATCAAGCAGTCTTAAATGGAATGGAATGGTTGTATGGATTCCTTCAACAACAAACTCACTAAGTGCCCTTTTCATTCTGGCAATGGCTTCATCACGGGTGCTTCCATAGGCAATTACTTTAGCAATCATTGAATCGTAATAAGGCGGAATCGTATACCCCGGATAAGCAGCAGAATCAATTCGTACACCTAGCCCGCCAGGAGGTAAATACATTTTGATTTTTCCGGCGGAAGGCATGAAATTCTTTTCCGGATTCTCCGCATTAATTCGGCATTCAATCGCCCAGCCATTAAAGGTAACATCCCCTTGGGATAACGATAACTTTTCACCACTAGCTACACGGATTTGCTCTTTAATAAGATCAATGCCGGTAACCATTTCTGTTACCGGATGTTCCACCTGAATCCTCGTGTTCATTTCCATGAAATAAAATTTACGGTTGCGGTAGTCATATATAAATTCTACCGTCCCTGCGCCCGAATAATCAACTGCTTTTGCTGCTTTAACCGCTGCATTACCCATTTCTTCGCGGATTTCTCCGTCAAGAGCAGGAGACGGTGTTTCCTCTAACAGCTTTTGCAATCTGCGCTGAATGGAGCAATCCCTTTCACCTAAATGAATCGCATTGCCATAATTATCTGCAAGCACTTGGATTTCAACATGACGAAAATCTTCAATATATTTTTCAATATAAACACCAGGGTTGCCAAAAGCAGTTAACGCTTCCTGCTGAGTAATATTGATTCCTTTAATCAATTCTTGTTCGTTTTTCGCAACGCGGATTCCTTTACCGCCTCCGCCTGCTGTTGCTTTAATAATGACTGGATATTTGATTTTTTCCGCAAGCTCAAGAGCATCATCGATATCATTAACGATTCCTTGAGAGCCTGGTACAATTGGGACGCCCGCTTCACGCATCGTTTCCCTGGCAATATCCTTAGTTCCCATTTTGGTGATTGCCTCTGGACTTGGTCCAACGAAGGTAATATTACATTCGCGGCATAGCTCAGCAAAATCGGCATTTTCCGCCAAGAAACCATATCCTGGATGGATGGCATCGCAAGCTGTCAATTTCGCAACACTGATAATATTAGTTACATTTAAATAGCTGTCTTTTGATGCAGTGGGTCCAATACAGTAGGCCTCATCCGCCAGCTGCACATGAAGAGCTTCACGATCCGCTTCCGAATAAACAGCAACGGACTCAATCCCCATATCCCGGCAGGCACGAATAATCCTGACGGCAATTTCTCCCCTGTTTGCAATTAACAGTTTTTTAATCATCCTGTTTACCGCTCCTTATTCAGGCTTTACTAAAAATAAAGGCTGTCCGTATTCAACTAATTGTCCATTTTTCGCAAGCACTTCAACAATTTCACCGTTTACCTCGGCTTCGATTTCGTTAAACAGCTTCATAGCTTCCACAATACAAACGATGGAATCCTTTGATACCTTAGATCCTGCTGATACATACGGGTCGGCATCCGGACTTGGTGAAGCATAGAAGGTACCAACCATTGGCGATGTGATTTTATGTAAATTTTCTGTGTCGGCTGCTTGTTCGGCTTTAGGAGCCTCCTGTTTAACTTCTTGGACAACCGGTGCCTGAGGGGCAGCTGCTTGAACTGGAGCTGGTTGAACAGCCGCAGGTGCCGCTTGCACAACCGGCTGAACAGTTGAAACAGTTACACTGCCGGTTTTCTTCATTTTAATTTTTGAACCCTCATTTTCATAAACAAATTCATCAATGCTTGATTGATCAACTAATTTAATTAATTCACGAATTTCTTGTACTTTTAACATTAGGTTACACCCCTTTGAACAACTTAAATTAAGACTAGATATTAATACTATACGATAATACCAGATAAAAGTTCAATAAGCTAATATTACTGAATGACTACAACATAAGTGACTATCTCTATCTTAATATTTTTTACTAAAAATGTGAAATTAGATTGTTGGAACTCAAAGAAAAAAGGAAAGCACCATCGCTTTCCCTTTCACCCTTATTATTTCGCAGGTTGATATGCCACTGAGACGAAGTTAGCCTCATTCATTTCTTTTTTCACCTCTAAAATGATTTTATTTGCTTCCGAAGCAGAAGGTTTTTTATTAGACTTTACCGTCACTTTTACTTTCTCCCCCTCTGCACGAACAAGAGCATCTTTATATCCCATCGTTTTAATCATCATTTCTAGAAGTTCTTCTTTAGTAGCTGTTTCTCTTAACTGATCCATTTGGTCTTTAATTTTACTTCTATCATCTGCTGGCAGGTTAGTGGCAGCCATCTCTAATGTTAGTTCTTCTTCCTGCTTACTGCGCTCATCATTAAGCTTCATCCGCAGTTCTTCAAATTCAGCATCACCCGAAACGGATGTGATGACCTTTTGATCGTCGGCTGCATCTGTTTTTGAGTTCGCCTGCTTTTTCTCCACTTTGTCTTTTGCAGTTTCTTCTACAGCGGCAAGGTCACTTTTTTGCTGCTCCGGAGATGTAATATAGTACACTGACAATACCACCACAAGACTCAACATTGTTAATAGCCAAACTGTTTGCTTCTTTAATAACATGTAAAAACACCCCTTTTATTTTTTAGGCATAACTGAGACCCGATGGCTTGGAACGTCCAAAACTCTTGTCACAGCTTCTTTAATCCATTTTTTTACCTCAATATTTTCTGCACCCTTTGCCACCACAAGTACACCGCGGACATTAGGCTTTTTTGTTTCAACGATGATTGGCACTTCTTTTTCACCGTTACGGATTATGACAAGCTGTTCATCTGTTGAAACCTCTTGAACTTTTCGCTGTCCTCCTTCACGGTCACCTTCTTCCGTCGTTTGTGTTTTCGTGTTGGTATTCTTCTCTAGGACCTTTCGATCGGTTGAATCAATATTAACGACTACCGTCACATCATCGACACCTAGCATTTCTTCAAGAGCCTTTTTTAGCTGTTCTTCATACTTTTCTTCATATTCAGCGATTGATTTATTTCCGGTTGTTTTTTTCTGACCGAATACGGGAACATCTTTAGGCTCAGTTTTTTGATTGGCAGCTGCTGGGATATCTGATAAAGACGAATCCGTCTTAAACACAATATTGCCAACAATCATGAAGGCTGCTCCAATTAGGAGAACCAGGAACATGTATTGCATTTTGCCTGGTTTCTTATCTGTTTTATCATCTAATTTAAGTCGCTTTTTCAGCCATGAAAATGGACCTTTATTATTATCCATTCTTGTTATGAACCCCCCCTTCGATCGAAACTTCTACTGTTTCTTTTGTTACATTCCATTTTTGTGATAAGAATGCGGCAATTTGTTTTGCTTCCTCTGTTGGCTTTTGAGATGGAAGAGGCTTTTCTGTATTAATGACGATCGGTTTAACCGCTTCGACTGTCTCCACGCCCGTTTCCGGCTGCGTAAGAAGAACTATTACCTTTTGGAGGTTTTCTGAATTTGCTTGATCGCTTCCTGTGTCCATTACTACATCAATTTTTGCTATCTCCAATCCGTATTGTTCCATCAACTCCTCTTTAACGTCCTTTTTCAGTTGGACAGCCAATTCTTCTAAAATATATGCATGTTGTGAGGCTTGTATTTCTTTTTTCTTTAAATCTATTAAATTTTTCATATTTTTTTCTTCCGGACCTTGTTTAACGGTAATGGATGAAAAGGCTGCTTCAAAATCCTTAGAAATAACTTTGAATATAGGAGTAAGAATAATCGCGATCAGAAGCAGACCCATCACCATTTTTGTGTATTTTTGCATGCTTGAATTCGGCAGCAGCATATCTATGACAGCAGCTAACAAAATAAATAGAATAATATTCGTTACCCATTCTGTGATAAATTCCATTTTCCAGCCCCCTATCTCATCATCATCGTCAAGTTTCCGGCTGCGACAATAACCGTAATACTGAGAAAGAACATAAATGAGACAATCCCTAGCGCAGCGAAAACATATATGACGCTCTTGCTGATAATGTCAAGGCAGGTAATAATCGGCCCGCCGCCCAGGGGCTGAAGAATTGCCGCAGCGAACTTATAGATAAAGGAAATAAGTAATATTTTTACAGCCGGAAATGCCACTATAATCATTAAGATTGCCACTCCGGCAATCCCAACCGAGTTTTTCAACAGGACGGAGGCACCAATCACGGTATCAGTGGCATCCGTAAACATTCTGCCTATAACCGGGATAAAGTTGCCTGTAATAAACTTAGCTGTTCTAATCGCTACCCCATCGGTTACAGCAGCTGATGCCCCTTGGACGGAAATAACACCGAGAAATACTGTTAAGAAAAGCCCCATCAGGCCGATACTCCAGTTCCTTAGCAGCGCTGCTAATTGGGTTACTTTATATTGATCTGACATAGTACTGACAATGCTTAACAGGGTTGCTAAAAACAAGAGCGGTAAAATCACATATTGCATAAACATTCCGCTCATATTCATTAAAAACAGTATAACCGGATGAAAGAAGGCTGCCGAAACAATACCTCCGGATGCGGCGATCAACGCCAGCAGAAGCGGGATCAGCGCCAGGACAAAGGAAATCATTGTCCCGATTGCTTCATTTGTATAGCTTATGGCGATATGGAAACTATTCAAAGCAATAATGACTAGAACCATGTAGATAATGGCATAAGCGACTTTACTAATATTGCTTTTTTCAAAGGCATTTTGCATCGATTGCAAAAACATACTGAAAATTGCCAGCATAATCAATGAACCTAGTAATTTCCCATTTGCAACAAATTCATGAAAGGCAAACTTTAAAAATCCCTTTCCCCACTCTTTAAAGGAGAATTTCTTTTCCCCTTTTATAAAATCATATAAGCTGCCTTTTTGACTCTCTGGCAGGAACCCTCCATATTTATTGGTGATATCCTCCCAAAACTGTTTTAATTCTGTTAAATCAAGCGATTCCAACTGGTTATCTACGAGCTCCTGCGGCGAAAGCGGCGCATTTGCTTCAACCTCATCTGGAGACCCTTGGGCTGCATGGACATTTGAAATTGAGAAAAAAAAGATGAAAAGAATAATCATAGGAATCATCTGCAAACGCTGCTTCAATTTATACACCCCATTTAGGACGATATTAGCTCGGAATAAGTTTGATAATCGTTTCAATCAATACAGTCAGAATCGGGATTGCCATTGCCAGAATAATCACTTTTCCAGCTAATTCGATTTTCGAGGCAATCGCTCCCTGTCCCGCATCTTTGGTAATCTGGACGGCAAACTCAGCAATATAGGCGATTCCAATAATTTTAAGAATGGTTTCTACATATACAAGATTTACTTTGGCATTCACTGCAAGCCTCTCAAGCATATGGATAATTTCAAAGATCTTGTCCACTAAAAAAAGAAAAATCACACAGCCGACAAAGACAGTCAGCATAAAAGCAAAATTTGGTTTCTGCTCTTTAATAATCAAGGCTAGAAAGGTGGCAATTAGGGCTACCCCGACTATTTTAATAATTTCAATGGCAGAGCCCCCCTTTCTATTGAAATAAGAATACCGATTTTATTTTTTGGAAAAGATCATCTACGATGGAGGCGACTTGGAACAAAATATAAATAAACCCAAACAATGTCACCCATTGGGCATATTCTTTTTTCCCCACCTGGTCAAGGACCGTATGCAAAAAGGCAACAACAATTCCTACACCAGCGATTTTAAAAATAATATCCACTTCTAAACCCATGACTTTTCCCCCTAAAATAATAAAATAATCAGTAATAGGCCCGATAAGAACCCAAGGCTTTTAACCATTTTTTCGTATTTCATTTGGGCTTGTACGGCATTTGCCTCTTCTCTTTCAAGATGAGAAAGAGTTAACATGATTTGCTTCTGCTGGGAAAAGCGGTCATGGCGGCCCAGAGTTTCACCAAACTGCTTCATGATTTCAAACTCGCTTTTTTTTAGCGCAGTTGATTTCCAAACCTCTCGTAAACTTGTTTCCCACGCCTCATTTACCGTCGTTTCTGTATCGGTTAATTTCCTTGCGAAGCTGTCGAAAAAAGTTGACAGCGGCTTTGCCAGCTGTGCCGAAAGCCTCCTTGCGGCTTCATGTAATGGAGTATGACCATACATGATTTCAGCCTCCAGCGATTGCAGTGCTGCCCTTAAAGCCCGAAGCTGCTGCGGGCGGTCGCTAAAGTGCCTTGAAGCTTCAAATCCGATGACGGTGGTTGCTACAATTATGAATACGGCACCTATAAGCTTAACCATCTATGTCACACTCACTTTTTCCTGTATTTCCCGTCCGCTCTCATCTAAAATATGAGTTATCGTACCCGGACCCGATTTTCGGTTCAGTACCACATACCGCTCGAAGATTTTTTGTTGAACTATTTCCATTAATGATGGCCGTTTGCGGATTTCCTCGAGGCTTGACCCATGAGTTGTCATGATTAAGTTAATCCCCGCATGAACAGCCTCTTGAATCGCATCAGCATCTTCTTTACGGCCAATCTCATCGACAATCAGAACTTCAGGACTCATTGACCGAATCATCATCATCATGCCTTCTGCCTTTGGGCAGGCATCCAATACATCCATCCGAATCCCGAAAGTCAATTGCGGTACACCATTTATACAACCGGCAATCTCACTGCGTTCATCAACAATCCCAACCTTCTTGGCAGCAATTCGGTTGGTCTCGCTGCCGCTCGATATGATTCTGGCTATATCGCGCAATAATGTTGTTTTTCCGGTTTGCGGCGGGCCTATCACCATCGTATTCATCCATCTTCCGTGAAATATATAAGGAATAATTGGCTCTGCAATTCCAATTTTTTCTCTGGCAATACGAATATTAAAGGATGAGATATCACGAATGGCCTTAACTTTGCCGGCCTCCAAAACCACCTTGCCAGCTAATCCAATTCGATGCCCCCCGGCAACAGTGATATAGCCCCGCTTAAGCTCTTCCTCTAGAGCATAGATGGAGAAATGGCTGATTTTATTCATTAAATGAAAGGCATCTTCCGGCTGAATGATATATGAGAGAAACCTCGTCTCCCCCTTCGCAGTCAGTTCAATCTGCCTATTGATGCGGATGCGGATTTCTTCCAGATCTTCTTTCATATAAGGAGGGATTTGATTGATTTGGTCGGCAATTGTTTTAGGTAAAAAGTTCAAAATCATTTCCACTGCACTTTCCTCCTTGTCATGCCTGTCTCATTAATTAAAATGTATGCCCCAATAGACACAATATGACTTGCAAAACTGGCAAAATAAAAGTTTGATTCTATTTTTTATTTCCTTTTACTAGAATTCTTCTAAAAGGAGCGTATAAAACGGAGGAACATTTACTATTTATCAGCCGTAATCTATAGAAAAAAACTAGTTAGGGAGGGAATGCCATGTACAACTACCGGCCGCAAAATCAATTTGGACCGCCAAGGCAAAAGTGGTTTGTAATGAAGGTTAATGGTGAGGGCACAGTAGAAGTACGGCCCGATTCTGCATCAGTAAATCTAGGCGTGATTACTGAGAACAAGGAATTAATTGCTGCCCAGAAGGAAAATACTAAAAAAAGCACAAGTGTTATAAACTCGCTTGTGTCACAGGGAATCAGCCATGAGCGGATTAAAACGTTTGATTACCGAATTGATTCCGATTATGACTATATTGAAGGAAAGCAAATTTTTAGGGGATATAAAGTTACTAATATACTCCAAGTGAAAATAGAAGATTTATCTATAGTTGGCAAAGTAGTCGATGAAGCTGTTCAAAGTGGTGTAAATTATGTCTCCAATGTCCATTTCACGGTAAAGAACAAAGACCTTTATTATAAACAGGCACTTCAATTAGCAATAAACGATTGCATTGAAAAAGCAAAAACGATTGGCTCAACACTCAATGTACACTTAATTCCAACACCAAGTTTAATTGTAGAAAGTGGTACGACTGTACAACCGCTAACCCATCAGCCGGAAACACTTGTCAAAGGAATCAGCTCCACCCAATTTGAGCCTGGCCAAATTGAGGTAAAGGCAAATATAATGGCCGAATTTCAATATTTACCTGCACAATAAAAAGGATTGAACCAAATGGTTCAATCCTCATATTTTTTCACCCAATTATATAACTGCATTTCGGTTACTGCGCCATTATAATGCTCGCGAATAACCCCTTTTTTATCAATCACAAATGTTTCCGGCTGTCCGGTTACATTAAAGCGTTTTGAAACCTTAGCATTGTAATCAAATAAATAATTCATGCCTTCATGATTATTCTTTGTCACTTTATTTACTTTATCGATAGTTTCACCGCGGTTGATCATCAGAAGGGGATATTTGTCACCGTAATCCTTTTGAAATGCCGCTAATTCCGGAAACTCATCCTTGCATGGCTTACACCAGGTGGCAAAATAATTCAAGATAACCACTTTCCCTTTATAATCGGAAAGCTTGGTGGTACCGCCATCAATATTTGGCAGTTCAAAATTATAAGCTTGATCGCCAACATCCGTATGCTCACCCTTAGTGACGATACTATAGCCAAAAAAGCCGAACATCGCCACGATTAGAATCATCACAAGTGATTTAATAACCCGCTGGTTCATGCTTTATCCTCCTGACACCCTTAAGTCTTTTCGGTTCACCTAAATAACAGACCATTCCTCTATTGATCTAGTTGCTTTAAAAATTCAATTTCTTTTTTTAGTTTTTCATGTTTTTTTCCTAGAATAAACATATAAGCAAAAATAACCACCCAAGCAACAGAATAAGCGCCTAACATATATTCGTAATTCATGATCTATTCCTCCATTTTCGCTCTTAATTTTTCTTTATATTGCTCAACCGTAAGTTTCATTTTTTCAAACGATACCCCCTTATAAAGTAAATAGGAGTATAGAATGGTAAAGGCAGTGATTGTCACCAGCAATGCAACTAGCATCGAATCCTCAATTCCGCCGCCACTTTGAGATGGACCGTCGCCAAACACAATTGGATGGAATTTTGTCTGCCACCAGCGAATCGCAAAGAAGACAATTGGTACGTCAGCAAAGCCAATGATTCCGAATACGGCTGCCAGCCTTGCTTTTTTATCCCACACACCATCCATTTGCCGAATCATGATATAGGCAATGTAGATGAAAAATAAAATTAAAGTTGTAATTAAGCGCGGTTCCCATACCCACCACGTATTCCAGGCAGATCTTGCCCAAATTGGACCCGTTGTTAACACGATTATAGTGAACACGACACCAATCTCTGCGGAAACATAGGCATATATATCAAAAATACGTTTCCGTTTTATCAAAAACAAAATACTAAACACAAATGTCACAAAAAACGCCATAAACGCAAGCCAGGCGGAGCTTACATGAAAATAGAAGATTTTCTGTGCTGCCCGCATTGTTTTTTCTTCCGCCGCATAGATAAAGATAAAATAAAGCGACATGAGCATGGAAACAACTGTTGCTCCGAATAAAGCTTTTGATAAATTGGCGCTGCCGGAACCTGCCAACGGGGCGACGGGAAGCACCTGTTTCTCACGTTCGAGATTCATACTCATACTTATACCTCCAGCACAAAATCAATTAATAAGAAACAAACCACAAAAAAGATGACATCATAAGCAGTAATTAATTGGATCCACGCTAGTGCACTTGAAAACTTCTCCATGTTCGTCAAAATAATTCTGGTAGCTTGAACCACCCCAATGAGGATTGGGGTAGTAATCGGAAATAGTAATAACGGCAAGAGCATTTCACTGCTTTTGGAATTTGCCGCGAGTGCCGCCAAAAACGTTCCAATTGTGATAAACCCAAAGCTTCCAAGAAAAATGACAACTAGAAAATAGGGCAGGCTTCCAACAAATTTAAAATCAAATAACAGAAATAAAAATGGAATGGAAATCACTTCCACCACTAGAATCATCGTAAAATTGGCAAGAAATTTCCCCAAATAAATACTGGCAGCCTCCATAGGTGCAACCAATAGCCCCTGCATCGTATCATTTCGCTGTTCTGAAATAAACGAGCGGTTAAGACCTAATATCCCGGCAAACACAATGATAACCCAGATAACTCCCGGTATGACTGCCTTTGTGGTGTTGTTTGACGGGTCAAAAGCAAAGCTGAAAACAACAATTACAAGGGCAGCAAAAATGATTTGGGTCACAAGTATTTGTTTTGTTTTTAATTCAGAATACAAATCTTTTTTTGCGAGCAGGACGGCTGTACGAAAGACATTCATGATGCTCCCTCCACCTGCAGCTGATATTTTTTCGAAACAAATCCAAGATTTTGATTTTCAATATAGAAATCATCAGCAATTCTGCCGTTTTTCAGAATGATGATTCGATCACAAATTTCGGCTGCCTGTTTGAAATCGTGCGTAACCATTAAGGTAGTCGTTCCCTTTTCTTTTATAGAAATTATCACATTATTTAGAATTGAGATTGCCCCTTGATCCAAACCGGTATGCGGTTCATCCAGCAGTAAAACTTCCGGTTCATGGATAATAGCCCGGGCGATGGCAATTCTCTGAATCATTCCTCGTGAAAAGTTCTTTACCGGTTCATTTAAAAAGAAGGATAATCCTACTTCTTTCACCAGCCTTACAGCCCGTTGCTCTACATCATTAATACCGTAAATATTACCGAAGAAGACGAGATTTTCGATAGGTGAATAATGATCATAAAGCAGACTGGAATGGGGAAGGTACCCTATCATTTTTTTGATTTGGAGATGGTTTCTTTTCCATTTCAAACCATTAATTGTGACAAGTCCCGATGTTGGTTTAATTAAGGAAGCAAGCACTTTTAGAAGCGTACTTTTTCCTGCCCCATTCGGTCCGAGAATAGCAACGGTTTCCCCTTTATGGATGGTAAGGTCAATGCCGCGTAAAATCAGCTTATTATCTGCCTGCTTCGTCAAGTTCTTAATTTCTATCATTTTTTTGAACCTCCCCTCCGCTTTTAGTCAATGAAATCCCGTAACTTTAATTTCACTTGGACTAAATGCTGCTTATAGGCATCAAGCTTGGCCAGATATTCAGCTTCTGTAAGCTTTCCATCACCGAAGGTATCTTCCAATTCAATAATTTTATCCATTATCGCTTTTTGCTTTGCCATCAATAATTTGAATGCCCTTTCTTCCTGATCGGCTCCCAGTCTTTCCTCTCCCAATCGCGCTTTTCTCCTGAAATAGGCGTAATAGGAAATACCAGCAATGATAATGGCACTTAAAATAATCAAAAATACATGCGGATTAAACCTGTGAAAAGGTGATTGCGCCCACATTCTTAAATGACCTGGATTATGAAAGGCCGGAGCGGTATGGGTCACGGTACTATTACTGCCAGCAGTGCTTGCAGTCTGGTTTTGTTTACCGCTGTCGGCAGCGGGCTGCACATCTTTGTTATATACGATAGTAAAGGTTTGTTTCGGCATTATACCTTCAATGCTATATCCCCAATAATTTTGGTCATCAAATTTGAATAGACCTTGATTAGTAGACTGAATCCCCTTAACTTCAATACTGCCTCTGCCCTCAGGTACGAGAATTTGCATGGTCTGTACCGGATAGTCGACGGTCAGCTTTATTTCCTGCTCCTTTGGCATGCGATAGCTGTATGGAAGTACCATCGTTTGATTTCCAAGGATTGGCGTAGTAGTAATAAAACCTTTATCAACTTGTTTAAACGCGATTTTATTATCTAAAAAATTTAAATCCTTTGCTTCATTCGGTAGGGTTACATGCAAAACAGCTTCGCCGCTTCCCTCTCCTGTATAGTCCTTTTCCGACTGATTGGTGTAATTCACCATGTTCATCATATTTGTCGAACCATCCTCAGCTGCACTGACCACGAGATAATGCACGTCAACGGACACCTTTGAATCCCCCGCCGCTAATCCGTTGACAGGTATTAGCAGCAATCCGAGGAGGAGTATAGTGATTTTCCTCATCACTTTCCTTCCCCCTTTTTATTTTTGTAGTTCTTCATCTCCGCGGCGATTTCTTTTTCCACTTCAGCCATTATGTCGCTGTCAACGGCACTCTTTGCCGCTTGCTCTTCATCCTTCATAATTCTCGTGATTTCAGCCTCATATTGTTTCTTCAAATGTTGATAATCCACCGCCGATATTTTATCCATTTTGTACTCAAACTCCAGCTCATTCAAGGTTGTTAACAATGCCTCTTTCGTACTTGTGAACTCTTGTCCGCTTTTGTGAAAATGAAAGTTCAATGAACCCAGCTTAAAAAATGGCGATAGGATCAAAAACAAACAAACAAGTGTCAATGCGGCGGTAAAAATAAGCGACATGATTGAAATATCTTGCATTATAGTCACATCCTACAGATACTTTTTGCGTTCTTCATCAATAATGGAAGAAATAATCTCATCTTCAACTTCATCCTCAGTTTTTTTAATTTCAGCTTCCGGTTCATCGATACTTTTTCGTTTCACCCATTTACGAATGACTAAGGCTATCCCCGCTGCAGCAGCGGCAATCGCCGCGAACGGCAGAATCCAGGCCGTTAAACTAAAGCCGCTTTTCTCCGGTGAAGTTAAGATTTCTTCCCCGTAAATATTGATATAATACTTGCGGATTTTATCTTTATCCCAGCCTTTATTCATCATCTCGACTAAATCTTTTTTAAAGTCTTTTGTGAGATTACATGTATTAGGGTCACATTCATAATGATCTTGGCCGCAGCCGCATGTACAGGCAAACTGAGAAGCAACCGCCTTAAATTCAGCCGACTTGTAGTCAAATTCCTTACCCTCCGCACGAATAAACGAACCTTGAAAGATGAACAACGCTAAGAGGAGCCCAAGATATATTTTTATTTTCATATTAAGACACCTCTTTACGGACTCCAGTGTATCTTGGAGTAACATTTCCATATTTGCCGTTCCAAACGGCGAACAATGCACCAATTACAATCATGACCGACCCAACCCATAACCAATTCATCATTGGATTTACCTTAACAACAAAGGTTGCCTTGCCGTCATCTTCCCATGCGCTTAACACAATGTATAAATCTTCTTTTAACGATGAAATAATTGCGACCTCAGAGGAGGGCTGTTCCCAATTTCCGTAAAAAACCTTTTCCGGCTGGAAGGTTCCTAGTTTTTTGCCATTCTTAAAAACTGTTAAGTCCGCATAAACAATATCATTGATGCCTTCCCGTTTTTGGTCTAAGCGATCATAATTAAGCCTATAATCCTTTAACTCGATAGAGCCCCCTAGTGGAACGGTTTTCATTGTTTCCATGTCGAAGTTTTGCGAACCGATGATTCCCATAGTGATAAACGCAATACCTAAATGAACAATATATCCTCCGTAACGGCGGCGGTTTCGAATCATTAACCGATATAAGGCCGTGAGAGGCTCCTCCTTCGTCATTTTTCGCCGCGCTTTTACTCCGGAGTAAAACTCCAAAAAGTGGGTAATGAATAATAGAATAATAACCCCATAGCCAATGACGGCCCAGGCTTTTTGAATCCCCAATACAATCATTAACACCATTCCAACGACGGCTAAAATCGCAGGAATCATAAAATTTTTCTTTAGATTTTTCACCGTTGACCTTTGCCATGCAAGAAGCGGACAGACAGCCATAACAAACATCATTGATAGAAGAATTGGAGCCTCCACTTTATTGAAGAATGGCAGCCCGACAGTAACCTTTGTACCGCGCACCGCTTCCGATACTAAAGGAAAAATGGTTCCCCAAAACACCGCAAAGGCAGCCCCTACAAGTAACAGGTTGTTAATTAAAAAGCTGCTTTCTTTGGACACAAAGGAAGTAAATTCCCCTGCACTTCGTTTAAGCAGGTTATATCTGCTCATCAGTACATAAAGTGCGCCTATGACAGCGATTGCCATAAAGATAAGGAAGTATAATCCTAAATTCGAGTTGGCAAAGGCATGAACAGAAGTAAGGACACCGCTTCGCACCAAGAAAGTTCCAAATAAAGTTAAAGCATAGGAAACGATGATTAAGCTGATATTCCAAATCTTGAGCATATTTTTCCGTTCTTGAATCATCACCGAATGCAGAAATGCTGTCGCTGTCAACCATGGCATAAAGGAAGCATTTTCCACAGGGTCCCATGCCCAATAACCGCCCCAGCCAAGCTCAACATAGGCCCATTGTCCGCCAAAAATGTTTCCTAGACTTAAGAATAACCAAGCGATAATCGTCCACCGCCGGGTCATTTTAATCCAGAAATCATCGACGTTTTTCAAGATCAAAGCCGACATTGCAAACGCAAAAGGAACCGCTAGACCGACATAACCAAGATAAAGAGTAACCGGATGAATAATCATGCCGGGATTTTGAAGCATCGGATTCAAGCCTTTTCCTTCCATTGGAACTTGATCCAATAAAACAAACGGTTTGGCAACAAATGATAAAATAAAGAAAAAGAACACCGCATTAGCCATAAGGATTGCCGAAATATATGGAACCATCGGGTTTCCCTTCATTTTCCTTGAAAAAGCAACCATCAATGCATACAAGGTTAAAAAGAAGGTCCAAAGTAATAAAGAACCGGCATTTCCAGCCCATAAAGCAGTGAGTTTATAAATCACCGGGAGCTCGCTGCTCGTGTAGTCATATACATATTCGTATTGAAACTGAGATGCTGCCAGCAAATAAAACATTGAAAGTATCGCCAGCGCGGCGCAAATAAATAAGGAAATCATGGCGCCCTTGCCGCTGTTTACCAGCTTTTGATTTTTCGTACTAATTCCAAGCGTCATAATTAGAAGTGAATAAACTGCAATTGCAAATCCTATATAAATAGTTGCATTGGCAAATAAATACATTTTGTCACCTTCTTGTGTTTACCTTTATTTTTCTTTCGGTGGTTGATTCAGCTTTTCTTTATGTGTTTCAGGGTCATAGTCTTTCATATCTTTCCCTTCATATTTAGAAGGACATCTTGTTTTAACCGTTTCTGCTTTAAAGGTATCTTTAACGGTTGGAGAGCCTTGGAGAATCGTAATCACACCTTCGGAAAAGTTATCAGGCTTTGGGCCATTATGGATCACATGCATAATATTACCGTCACTGTCTTTGACATCGAATTTCAATTCGATTTTGTCAGGATTCCACTTAATGGAGTCTTCAATCAGCAATCCCTCTACGGTAACAAAATCATCCTTGTACTGCTCTTGGCTGGCTAACAGCTGTTTCATCGTCAGTTCAATGCCGCTCGAACCCGGGGTCGCAGCCATTAACAGAAATATAATGGCGCCAGCAATAATAAAACTCCCCAATAAAACCATCGTGTTCTTTTTCATTCCAATCACCCCGTTAAATTAATTTTTTCATTTCCTCTTCATATGTTTCTTGGTCCATTTTGCCTGTCAGCAGTTTTTTACGCAGTTCCTTTTTAGCCTCTGTGGTATCTTTTTTAATTTCAGTTTTCCTTGAAAAAGACTTCTGTTCATGTTGTTTTTTCTGCCCAGACCCCTTCCCCGTTTTTGAAGGATTTGCTTTAAGCCCTAAATAAACAAAGATCCCGGCGAGAATGATTGCCATTCCGATAATAGAGGCGCCGCCTAAGCCAATCAGCGGACGATTTGAATTATCCGTTGTACTTGATGTTCCCTTTGTTATTTGGTCAGTAGCCGAACCATTAACCCCCGTATGGTTCTCATCCTTTGGCACCTGCACTTTGCTCATTGCTTCCATTGAGGACTCCGTACCATCCTTCTTGTAAGAGAAGGAATACTTTAATGTCTCTCCGGCTTTAATATTCTTGTATTGGTAGAAAAAAAGATCTTCTCCATATTCATTTTTTGAGCTTTCCTGCGCTTTTGGCTCCATTTGAATTTCTTTAGCATTCATGGGTGCATAATAAATGACATCCAGCTGTTCTATGCTGCTATTATTCTTAAACTCGTATGTAAATCTTTTTCTATCCTTTACATCAATTGTTTTGGTGTAATATTCAATCACAAATTTGTAACTCTCATTGTTTTTAATCGGCTTTTCCGGCTTCCAGCTTATGATGCCATTTTCTTTGTCCACATCATAAGGGCGTTGAACTTCCGGTTTATTTTCCTCCGGGAATTCGGCTACCAAAAAGGCTTCAAATCCTTTTTCCCCAGCTGGAACAGCTACTTCAATTTTCCCGTCATAATCTTGACCGCTCTTATTGATGATTGTTCCGTATTCACCGATAAGTAATGAGGGAATATCTCTTGACGGCCAGTCCTCTGGATAGTCAAATTCCGGCATGACTTGGATCTGCATTTCCTTGATTGGAAACTTTTCCGCAGAATAAGCGGATGCTGCATCGGCTCTAGGAATCAACAAATTTGACAAAAATAATGCAATAACAAATACGGCCGACCACTTCTTTTTTCGCATAGTAATCCTCCTTAACCCTTCAGCCACATAATGAAAGTGCTAATTTTTTACTATAGTCCTCTTTGAAATAAATAATAATCGTAATCGATCGCTTATGGCCGCTGGACTCTTGAACATTTTGTTAACCGATGAAAATCGTTACTATTTCGACAAAAATTAACCACAAAATGTTCACATTTTCTAATTGTGGAAATAAGTACAAAAAACCTGAACCCCATATTCAGGATTCAGGTTTTTAGGCCATTATTTGTGTTCTAATGAGCGGATATAGCTTACAATATCGCTAATATCCTGCTTCTTCAATTGACGGGCGCCTTCCAGTCCTTTTAGGGACGGCCCCATTCTGGTTTCTTCCCGCCCATAGGCTGTGGTAATCCAAATTTGCCGGTCTGATGTATACTTTAAATATTGGGGATTTGCCAGGGCTGTACCCATTTTTATTTTTCCCTCTCCGGCCTCGCCATGGCAGGAGAGACAGTATAAATTATATTTACCCCTGCCCTGGTCTGGATCACCTGCTATTACATTTGGTGCCTCAAAAGAAATCTTTTCAGTCTGCCAATGTCTTATGAACACAACGAGTTTATGTATATCCTCATCTAACAAGCTGGTGCCATATGCATGCATATCCGTATCTTTTCTTCCGAACTTGACATAATTATATAAATCTTCATCTGATACAGAACTTAAAAAATGTTGATTATTGATGGCTGTTCCGGCTCGTTTCCCTTCACCTTTTCCAGTTTCTCCATGACAGGCAAGACAATACTGAAGATATAGTTTTTCTCCCGCTGCAACAGCCTTTGATTTTTTGCCGTCAATAAGCTCGCCATTACTAATAGCAAAAATGACGATGAACATAACAAGAATATAGCTGCCGATTAAAATTTTTCTCATCGAAGGAACTCACCTTCTTATTTTGGTTCAGGTGTTGGAGTCGGTTCCCCAAAGTCTTCATATTTCTTTGTAATATACTCGTAAATTTTTTTAGGGCTTTTTCCATCAACATGCATTTGTATCGCCTCCCGGGCGATATTAATACAAACATCTCAAGATATACTCATTGGGTCCCATTCTTCAACAGCGCTATTGTCGCCGAAGTGGTCAATATAGCAATCTAAATTACTTTTATGTCCATCCTGTGCATAACAGCCGCAATAACAAGGAACATTTGCAACCACTTCAGGATAGTTAGAAACCATAATATAGGTTTCTTTAATTTTGTCTGAGGAATTTAGGACATAATCCGGCAGCGGTTTGTGTTTTTTATCGAGTGTTACATTCGCCTTGTTCGAGCTGCAGGCTGCCGCAATTAGAACCATCGTTACGCAAAGGATCATTAACGAGAAAAACTTTTTCATTACCGTGTCACCCCTCCCATAATATTGTGATTTCCATTTCATTTTAACAAAAAGGAATCTTGTTAAAGCGCGCTAATTATTACTATTTCGTGAAGATTTTATGATAAAAAAAGTAAAAAAGCCTTAGTCCAAATACGAATGATCTGGACTAAGGCTTTTTAAACTTAAGCTCTGGATACGTAGGTTCCTTCTGATGTGTTGATGATTAATTTGTCACCTTGGTTGATGAAGAAAGGCACTTGAACAATAAGTCCTGTTTCCATAGTGGCAGGTTTCGAACCGCCGGAAGCAGTGTCACCCTTAATTCCAGGCTCTGTTTCAGTTACTTCAAGCTCAACAGTGTTCGGCAGTTCCACTCCAAGAGTTTCGGACTGATACATCATGATATGAACTTCCATGTTTTCCTTTAAAAACTTTAGTTCATACTCAATGTTTGATGCAGGAAGTTCTACTTGCTCGTAAGATTCCATATCCATAAATACATGCTGATCGCCGCTTGCATATAAATATTGCATTTTACGGTTGTCGATTTGAGCTTTCTCTACTTTCTCACCAGCGCGGAAAGTCTTTTCTTGGACAGCTCCATTACGAAGATTACGCAGCTTGGAACGAACAAACGCTGCCCCTTTACCTGGTTTAACGTGTTGGAAATCCATAACCCGCCAAATACCGCCGTCTACTTCAATAGTTAACCCTGTACGAAAATCGTTAACTGAAATCATGCTTAAATTCCTCCTAAAAACATTACAAAATAATTAAATCTTTGGTTGAATGAGTAAGGACTTCATTATGATCGTTTGTGATAAGCGTATCATCTTCAATCCGCACACCGCCTAGTCCTGGAACATATATTCCCGGTTCACATGTTACGACCATTCCCGGTTCGAGGACAAAGTCAGATTTCATAGAAAGGGCAGGTCCCTCGTGTACTTCAAGTCCAATTCCATGACCGGTAGAATGTCCAAAGTTCTCGCCGAACCCTTTTTCAGTTATGTAGTCCCTTGTCAATGCATCTGCCTGTTTTCCGGTTAAGCCTGGTTTCAAGCCATCCATGCAGCGCAGCTGTGCATCAAGAACAATTTGATAAATATCTTTTAACCTGCTGTCAGGTTCACCGACAGCGACTGTCCGGGTGATGTCGGATACGTAGCCTTTATAATAGGCACCAAAGTCAAGTGTAACCATATCCCCTTTTTCAATCACCTTGTCAGTTGCAACACCATGTGGAAGCGCTGAACGAACTCCTGAAGCAACAATGGTATCAAAAGAAGAAGAAGTCGCTCCAGCTTTTCGCATAAAAAATTCTAACTCATTCGACACTTCCATCTCCGTTTTACCCGGTTTTAGGAAATCCAAAATATGTTTAAAAGCAGCATCAGCAATATCCGCGGCTTCCTTTATTATCTTAATCTCTGCATCAGTCTTAATCAAGCGTAATTTTTCAATTACCCCAGCGATCGGTACAAGTTCAGCTTTCAATTCTTCTTCATATACTTTAAATAAAGAATACGTTAAATAATCTTCTTCAAAACCCAGCTTTTTGATGCCTAACTTTTTCACCTGTTCAGCAACTTCTTTTGGGATTGTATCGGAAAACTTAATAACCTCGAAGCCTTCACATTGCTTTGCAGCCTGTTCAACGTAACGGAAATCAGTTATGAATTGTGCATGATTGGTACTGATTAATACAACTCCAGCAGTACCTGTAAAATTAGATATGTAGCGGCGGTTATAAGGACTTGTGATTAGAACCCCATCAATTCCATGTGCTGCAAATTCTTCTCTTAATTTTGTTAATTTCTCCATCGTCTCCACTCTCCTTTTCAATTCCACAGACGGACACAATTATTTTATCACAACCATTCCTTATCCGACTAATATCAACTTAACTTGCCTCTTCTTTTTCCTGTTCTATTTTATTCCGATATTCATAGCTGATGGAATAACCGATAAACATCCCATAGATGATATATAGGCAAACAGACGTAATAATAGTATTTCGATTTAAATCGATAAGCGGTTTTATATCAGGAAGAAGCGGATTTAAAAGCATAAATACGACAAAAAATAAAATGACACCATATCCTATTCCGAACCATAGGCCATTAAATCGTTTTAAAAGAACTGAATAAATGAAAGCAACACCAATCGAAATAATTCCGAGCAGCAAGATTGCGATAACAGTTCCAGCCCATCCATATTTCCAATTTCCAAGCGCCCATGGAATAAGGATGACATTGGGCCGGATTTCCGTAAAATTTAAATAATAAGTAATAAAACCAACCGTTCCCCAAAAAATCCCCCCAAATAGTCCAGTCCAAAAAACCATTACAGGAAAAGCCATTGGTTGGGGATATTTAGCTGCTCCATTTTCGTTAGTCATTGCAACAACCTCCAATACATTTTCATTTGTATTATGCCCTTAGCATACCCATCACTTGCATAAAAAAATATTTTTCGGATTTTAAATGGAAAGATTATGTCAATCCTAGAGGATTTTTTATTTTTCTAGTAGAATACAATTAAGTACATACAGATTTCTTCAACTTTCTGCTCATGTGCAACTTTGTATATAGGTTGGTGTCAAATACATGTCCAATTCTCAAAAACCAGTATACGGCGGTCAAGCTGTCATTGAAGGTGTCATGTTTGGCGGTAAACATCACTATGTCACCGCTGTCAGAAGAAAAGATCATTCCATTGATTATTATCATGTTCCGCGAAAAGTTAATCCTGTTCTTGCAAAATTAAAAAAGATTCCGTTTCTTCGCGGGATTGTAGCGATTATTGAAGCAAGCGCAAACGGCTCAAAACATTTAAATTTCTCATCGGAAAGGTATGACGTCGATCCAAAAGATGATCATACAATAAAAGAACAAGAAGTTTCGAAATTAACAATGTATTTGGGAGTAGCCGTTATCGGCGTTATTTCCTTTGTCATTGGTAAATTGGCCTTTACATTAGTACCTGCTTTATTAGCAAACTTTATGAGACCCATTTTCCCATCAGATGTGGCTCAAGTTGTCATTGAAAGTGTGATTAAGCTTATCCTGCTTCTTTCCTATATTTATTTTGTTTCGTTAACGCCGCTGATCAAACGGGTATTTCAATATCATGGTGCTGAACATAAGGTCATTAATACATTTGAGGCCGGTGTCCCGCTCACGGTAGAAAATGTTCAGGCCCATTCTAGGCTTCATTACCGCTGCGGCAGCAGTTTTATTCTCTTTACCGTTATTGTAGGACTATTTGTCTATCTGCTTGTTCCTACAACACCGCTATGGCTGCGGATTGTCGACAGAATTTTGCTGATTCCTGTGGTATTAGGGATTTCCTTTGAAGTACTGCAGTTCACCAATAAATTAAGAAATGTCCCAGTCTTGAAATATCTTGGTCTGCCAGGACTTTGGCTCCAGCTCTTAACCACGAAGGAGCCTGATGATGAACAGGTAGAGGTGGCAATTCTTTCCTTTCAAGCATTATTAAATAAGGAATCAGAAACGGAATTCAGTATGAAAAATGAAGAAATTATCTAAATTTTGGTTATTACTTGTTTAAAAGGTAAAAAAAATGCTTAAGATGCTCATAGAGGGAGGTGGCTTTCTTGAAAAATCGGACATCCGTCCTTATTATAGGGGGGCTTGTTATTCTTGCCTTAATAGGTCTTGTTGGCTCATTCACGTCTAATCCCGCTGGGTTTATTCAGAAAATAGCCATTATGGCATTAATCGGATTTGCGATATTTTTTCTCGTTCGGAAGTTTTCAAATTCGGGCCCTCAAAAAAAAGAGCAGCGGGCATTTTTGAAAGCTGCTAGGCAGTCTAAGAAACGGCTGCAGCATAAGAGCGGAGACTCTAATACAAAGAGCTCCCTAGGCCGAATTTCCCCTTTAAAGAAAAATAAAACCAAACGGAAATCTCCTGCTCATCTCACTGTTATTGAAGGAAAAAAGGGGAAAAAGAAAAATCGAGCGTCATTATAAACGCTCGTTTTTTTTTGGTCATTAATATGTCCATTTGCTCAAAAAACGTTTGGCATGTTCTCTTCCAAACTGAAAAAGCGCTTGCTTTTTTTCATCCGTTAACTGAAACTCCGTCGTAAAAATTCCTTCTGTTGGAATAAAAATAATGTTTTTTACATGCTTTTTTGAAATATACCGGGCATCATGGGCGTCCTTCATGGTTTCAAATAAGGCCCCAAATAATTCAATCCCATTATTTATTTTATGTTTTTGATGCTCGTATTCATTAGCGCTTAACTTAATTCCTAAAACGGGTCTTACTTTTTTTACATTATCCTTATCGAATAGCCACATCGGAAAATTACTTAACACTCCGCCGTCTACAAGTATATTAATACCATCAATCGAGCGCATTTTTACAGGTTCAAAGAAATAGGGGATACTGCAGCTTATTCGAATCGCCCTGGCAATGGAAAAGGACCCTGGAGAAATACCGTATTTCTCCAAATCTTCCGGTAATACAACCATTTGTCCGTTCGATAGGTCTGAGGCAACCAACCGCAGTGCATCGGGAGGTAAATCAGAAAATGTTCTCAGGCCCTTAGCCTCCAGCTTTTCCTCAAGCCATTGTTCCAGTTCATCCCCTTTATATAGTCCTAATTTCCAATAGAGTAAAAGCCATTTTGCAAATTTGAACGGAATTATCGTTTTTCTGGAGTCTAATAAATTGGTTGGGTCCAGCTCATCCACCAGATCGTAGATTTCTTTACTTGTGTAACCTGCAGCAATTAAAGCTGCAACGATACACCCGGCGCTGGTCCCTGCCACTCTGACAAACTTGAAGCCACGGCGTTCAATCTCTTCATAGGCACCAATCAATGCAAACCCCTTTATACCTCCTCCGGAAAAAACTCCATCTATATTCATGGCAGCCACCCCTAAAGATGTAATCATTGTTACACTTTAAGCAGCTGCATCCTAAAATAGTACAACGGACAAGATGAAAATTTTTGATAACACAGCTTGAAAAGGAAAGAAGACTGAGAATATGTGTCAGTCTTCTTGAAAAGTGGTGCTCTTTTATAGTTTTATAGTTTCACTTTCTGTAGCCTTAACGCATTTAAAACAACGGATACGGAACTGAATGCCATCGCTGCTCCTGCTAACCATGGGGCTAAAAAGCCGAGTGCAGCAACCGGGATGCCCAAAGAATTATAGGCAAGGGCCCAGAAGAGATTTTGTTTAATATTGGCGATTGTTTTCTTACTCATAAAAATGGCATCGGCGATACTGTTTAAATCACCGCGAATAAGGGTGATATCAGCAGCCTCCATCGCCACATCCGCACCGGTGCCAATGGCCATCCCAATATCAGCAACAGCCAGTGCCGGAGCATCATTTATTCCATCGCCAACCATTGCCACTTTTTTGCCTTGAGCCTGGAGCTTCTTGATTTCTTCAGCTTTTCCTTCCGGCAGTACTTCCGCAATGACATGTTCAATACCAGCCTGTTCAGCAATTGCCATTGCTGTTTTCTGATTATCACCGGTAATCATGATAACATCCAGCCCCATTTTTTGGAGGCGTCTGATGGCTGCTTTCGACGTGATTTTAATGGTGTCCGCTACCGCCACTGTACCGGCAAACTGACCGTTAATCGCTGCCAGCATAGCCGTCTTTCCGGCACGTTCTAAACCGTCCATTTTGGAAAGTGCATTCGCAATTGGAACATTATGTTGACTCATTAGTTTTCTAGTACCAACAAGGATTTCTTTTCCATCAATCACAGCTCTTATTCCAAAGCCGGGAATTGCCTCAAATTCGGTTGCATTTTTTAAAGCTATGCCTTTTTCCTTAATCCCTTGAACAATTGCTTGGGCCAGTGGATGCTCTGATTGCTTCTCAGCAGAACCCACCAAGGTTACAAAGTCATTTTCAGTAAAATTTTTTTCAACAAAGATGTCAGTTAAAACTGGTGTACCATTTGTAACAGTTCCTGTCTTATCTAATACGACTGTTGAAATGCGGTGGGTCATTTCCAAATGTTCGCCGCCTTTGAAGAGAATTCCAAATTCCGCTGATCTTCCTGAACCAGCCATAATTGACGTTGGCGTTGCCAAACCTAATGCACAAGGGCAGGCAATAACAAGGACAGCAATTAATTTTTCTAGAGCTTCCGGAAAATCACCAGGCGAAATGACGAAATACCAAATAATGAAGGTTAAAACCGCCAGACCAACGACGATTGGGACAAACACCCCGGAAATTTTATCAGCAAGACGCTGGATTGGCGCTTTAGACCCTTGAGCTTCCTCTACCACTTTAATAATTTGGGCTAATGCCGTATCCCTGCCAACCTTAATCGCCTCAACTTTTAAAAATCCATTTTTGTTAATGGTGGCACCGATTACCTCATCGCCAGCTTTTTTATCAACCGGAACGCTTTCACCGGTAAGCATGGATTCATCAATTGCTGACTGACCTTCAATAATTCTTCCGTCAACCGGGATCTTTTCTCCTGGTTTAATGTGAAGAATATCACCAACAACTACTTCCTCAAGCGGGATTTCCTGTTCCATTCCCCCGCGTTCAACAACAGCTGTTTTAGCCTGGAGGCCCATTAGTTTTTTAATTGCCTCTGATGAACGCCCCTTTGCCTTTGCTTCAAACAGCTTTCCTAAAATGATTAATGTAATCAGCACGGCACTTGTTTCATAGTACAGTTCAACTGTGTGCAAACTGCCTGAGAGAGACATGATTGATAAATATAAGCTGTAAAAATAAGCAGCAGATGTACCTAAAGCAACGAGTACATCCATATTTGCGCTTTTATTTTTTAAGGCTTTATAGGCACCAATATAAAACTGTCCGCCAATGATAAATTGGACCGGCGTTGCCAAAAGCAGTTGAAACCATGGATTCATAAATATATCTGGCACCCAGATGAATGAAGTAAATGAAAAGTGACTAACCATTGCCCACAAAAGCGGTAATGATAGTATAGCCGAAAAGATGAATTTTCTCTTTTGCTTTTCAATTTCCTTTTGCCGATGGTCAACCGCTTCTTTTGTATCTTTTTTTATTTGTGCACCATAACCTAGATTTTCTACCTTTTTTATAATATCGTTCACGGATAAGGCTGAACCATTAAATTCCACCGTTGCTTTTTCTAACGCCAAGTTCACATTCACTTTTACAATACCATCAAGTTTATTGAGGCCTTTTTCAATTCTGGCAGAGCATGCAGCACAGGTCATGCCGGTAATATCAAACTCTGCTTTTTCCGTCACCACATCGTAGCCTAAGTCCCTAATTTTATTTTCTATATCCTCAACCTTTATTTGCGAAGAATCATATTTAATTGCCGATTTTTCCAAAGCAAGATTTACGGTTGCTGACTCTACACCCGCAAGTTTATTTAATCCCTTTTCAATTCTAGTGGCACACGCGGCACATGTCATACCGGAGATTTGCAGATTTGTTTCCTTTACATTTTGAGTCATAAAAGCCAACTCCCCATACCCCATATGGGTATATATTTTTGAGAAAAGAACGTGCTAATAACTAGCACGTCTTTTGAAATGGTTATTTTACATCATAGCCTTGATCGTCAATCGTTTCTTTAATTTGATCCAATGTTACTTTTTCTGGATTAAATTCAACAGCAACCGTTGCGTCTTTCAGGTTTACCTTTACAGTGTTAACACCATTCAGTGTACCAACACTGCCCTCTACCGCCTTAACACAATGATTGCAAGACATTCCCTGTACGTTTAATGTTACCTTTTCCATCTATATCCTTCCCTTCGTAACTAGTGAAATTGTTTCTCTAATATTAAATTACCATACCCCCCCACCCTATGTAAAGAGTTATATCTAATTTCCTTCATTATTTTTTCCGATATTTTTGTATTTACAACAACCAATATGTCAGGGTATCAAAAACTCCTAACAAAATCATGACAATTCCGGCTGTCCTTTGAATGATTGTTCCAATCCTTCTCCCTTTTTTCATTAAAAGTCCGCTTGCACCAAAATACCATATTAAAAAGATGATCAATAAAACTGGTAATGCTGTACCTAGGGCAAATATGGATGGAAGGATAAATCCATAGGAACTTGATAACACAACCGGCATTAATGTAACAAAAAATAAGATAAACATCGTCGGGCAAAATGCAAGTGAGAAACTAAAGCCAAGCATAAAAGAACCAAAAACATTTTCATGCTTATATTCTTTTTTCCCTTTAAACAAGTTGAACGTCCAAGTGAATTTTACTAAACCAAGCATATAAATCCCAACAATAATTAATAACGGTCCCATCAGCTTTCGCATCCATGGAAAATATTCTGTCAGCTGCTGTTCAATCCCCTTTCCCAGAAGCCAAACTAAAACACCCAGCAATGAAAAAGCTGTGATTTTTCCTAATGTAAAACTGAAAACATCTTTCCATACAATTTTCTTTTGAATAGAACTATTTCCGTAAAGAGTAATCGCACTAATATTCCCCGTCAGCTGGCATGGGGCAAGTGCGCCGACTACCCCTAAAATAAATGCAAAAGCAAGCGGCCATGATTCTAAATTATTCGCCATCGTAAAAAAGGGTTCACTCATGAATGTGCTAATTTTGTTAAATAAATTATACATAACACCATCCCAGCTATCATGATTCTAGAAAAATGATAACATAATCAACTGCAGAAATGGTCGAAATAAAACGTTGTTCAACGAATTGTCCTGATTTATCTTCGATTTTTTGTAACAAAGTCTTCATATATTATCAATTCGATTTTTTCTTGCAAAACCCTTTCAAACTTTTGTCACAATCTTGATAAATATTTTCACTTTTCGCAGAAGCTTCATGAATTCTTCATAATTCAGCAGTATGATGAAGACGAAAAAATGAAAGGGGAGATTAAAAGTGAAAAAGCTTGCAGTAGGTATGTTGAGTGCAGCGTTAATCCTTGGTGCTGGAACAGCTGTCTTTGCGGCCGGAAATAGTGGGCAAAGTGATGTTTTGAGTTTTGAAAAAATGCTGCCATTTATGCAAAAAATGCACCCTGATTTCTCAAAAGATGAATTAAAGGACATGTACAAGGCTTGCCATGGTGAAGGAGGGATGATGAACGGTTCAAATGGAATGAATGTGGAACGGCAAAGTATGATGAATCGGTTTTAGTTTCGTAAAAGTCATTTATCTACAGTCCAAAAAGAGCACCGGATTTCCGATGCTCTTCCTTTATTTATATACGCTTAGCGCCAATGAAGCGCGGCTTCCAATAGACATTGTTTGTGTAAGTAATGGATACACCTTTAGAAGATGCTGCTTGAATCATTTTACCGTTACCGATGTAAATAGCTACATGTGTCGGTTTGCTCGCTTTGTTTGGAGCAAAGAACATCAGATCTCCCACCTGTAAAGAGCTAACACGTTTACCTTGTTTGTAGAACATGTCAGATGCTGTACGTGGTAAAACTTTTCCCGCTTTCCCGTAAGAGTATTTCACAAGACCCGAACAGTCAAACCCTCTTGGTGAAATTCCTCCCCATCTATATGGGACTCCCAAATTCGCTTTTGCCACGGAGATTGCTTTGGTGTGATATGAAGCCGCTTCGGCTTTACCTCCCATAGCAGAAAACAATGAACTTAGAATAATAGTCATAGCAAAAACTGCAACGATTTTTTTCAACATCTTGTTTAATCCCCCTGGCGATTTATGATAACGTTATCATACAAAAAATGAGTAACACCGCCGTGACAGGAAGATTACAGTTTTATTACAAATTTCGACTTTATTTTTCACTTTTCGAATTTTTTGTAAAAAATTAATCTCTCCATTAACCATAACTAAAAGGTGTGGACTTGCATCCACACCTTCATTAAATCTTATAAACCGCACTTTAATTGTGCACCGCAGTTGGTACATGTATTACAGCCGCCAATTTCTTCAACTTCTCCTTTGCGGCATACTGGACAAGTGTTGCCTACTTCGGAGCCAATGGTTACATTTGTTGAACGAAGATCGCTGATCGTGTCGACAAGTACGACTGGCTTCTTTTCTTTTTCATCAAACATAGACAACTGCTCATTAGTATTTTCTTCTGCTTTAAGAGTTAATACTTGAGAATCGCGCGATCCGTCTACGTAAACAGTACCACCTTTGGCTCCACCACGGTATAGACGCTCGTAAACTTTCTCAACTTGTTCCACACTATATCCTTTTGGTGCGTTAACAGTTTTACTGATTGAACTGTCAATCCAGCGCTGGATAACACATTGAACATCAGCATGTGCTTCAGGAGCAAGCTCCATCGCAGTTACAAACCAATTTGGCAGGCTTCCTGGATCTGCTTCTGGGTGCTGATCTAGATATTCTTGAACAATGTCCGCCTTTACTTCGATAAACTTCCCGAGACGACCGCTGCGGAAATAAGAGAATGAGAAGTATGGCTCAAGTCCTGTGGATACCCCAACCATTGTCCCGGTGGATCCAGTTGGTGCGACGGTTAGCAAATGAGAATTTCTAATTCCGTTTTCTAAAATCGATTGTCGGATATCATCCGGCATTTTTTTCATATATCCTGTTTCAATAAATGCCTGTTTTAAGCGGTTAGTCTCTTCTAAAGATTCACTTGTTAAGAATGGGAAGCTTCCCTTTTCTTTCGCTAATTCAATTGAAGTTCGATAGGCCGTAGTAGCAATGATTTCAAACACTTGATCAACTAGTTTATTACCTTCTGGTGAACCGTATTCTGTTTCACAGTAAATCAAAAGGTCGTGTAATCCCATAACACCAAGACCAACACGGCGTTCACCAAGAGCTTGTTTTTTGTTTTCTTCTAAGAAGTATGGTGTAGCGTTGATGACGTTATCCTGCATGCGGACACCAACCTCTACTGTTTTCTTCAATTTATCAAAATTAACTGTTTTCGTTTCTTTGTCTGCCATTTCTGCTAAGTTAACTGCAGCAAGGTTACAGACGGAAAATGGTGCAAGAGGCTGCTCCCCACACGGATTTGTTGCAACAACCTGCTGGCCATATGCCTTTGCATTGGTCATATCGTTAGCATTATCAATAAAGAAGATTCCCGGCTCTGCTGAGTAAGTTGCGCAGATGTTGATTAAGTTCCAAAGTTCTTTCGCCTTAATCTTCTTGTAGACACGTACTTTGTATCCAAGTTTTTCCCACTCGCGAACGTCGCCTACTTTATGCCATTCTTCATTATAGATTTTCATTTCCTCTTCAGTATAGTGTTCCACATATGGGAAACGAAGTTCATATTCACCGTCATTTTCAACGGCTTCCATGAAATCCTTTGTCAAACAAACAGAAATATTTGCTCCAGTCAAGAATTCTGGATTATGGACTGTATAATTTCCGCCTGTCGCCAATTTCTCCTCAGCATCAGAAATTATACCTTCGCTGAAACCTCCGTAACCTTGAATGTTCTTATAGTTTACAATCCCTTGGTACATTGCGATTTCTTGTGAAGTCAAAGGAGTAAACTTTAATTTATCTTTCGCCAGTTTTTTAATCGTTTCATCTTTTGTATTTTCAATTAAGAATCGTAAAATCCTAGGATTTTGCATCTTAGAAATAATAAATTCTATGATATCCGGATGCCAGTCCGCCAACATGATCATCTGGGCGCCCCTGCGGCTGCCACCCTGCTCAACCAAATGAGTCAATTTTGCAATGTCATCTAACCACGAAACTGAACCAGATGACTTGCCATTTACTCCACGTGCCAGAGTGTTTCTTGGACGTAATGTTGAACCGTTTGTACCGACGCCGCCGCCTCGGCTCATGATTTCCATAACCTGCTTTCGGTGATCAGAAATTCCTTCGCGGGAATCTGCTACGAAAGGCATGACGTAACAGTTAAAGTACGTTACATCTGTGTTTGCCCCTGCACCGTAAAGAACGCGTCCCGCAGGAATAAAGTTCAGATTAACGAGCTCTTGATAGAACTTCTCCGTCCACTCAATCCGCTTCTTTTCCGTCTCTTCAACTGCCGCCAGACCTGTCGCCACACGGCGTGCAATCTGCTCATAGAACAGTTCAAGCGGTTTTTCAATTACATCAAGTGAACGTAAAATCACGCCTGTACCAGCTTCTTCAGGATCATCCAGAACGCCTCTAAATTCCTCTTCCACTAATACCTTTGCTTTCTTCTTCTCCCAATCGATATCTTCAATGGTTCCTAAACCTCGTGCTGGAAATTTTGGATCCTCTTTAATCGTCAGAACAACAAAGTCTCCTTTGGTGAGGGTAATTTTCTCCGTATCTTTGAAGGTGTATCGATCCAACATAACTAAGCGCGAAACACCCTTGTGAGTTATTTTCATATCCGGGGTAACTGGGTGTACCTGGGGAAATAGGCGGATATCCTCATTCAACCTTTCAAAATCAATATTCATTTTTTGTCTAAACACAACAGACATGAGAACAACTCCTTCTAAAAAATAAAATCTATTTGCTATCTGATAGATTCTAGTCTGTTAATATTTGCAATATCTAGTTGCTTCAATATACATAAGGTACCACAACAAGACAGAAAAAATCAACATATAGTGTTTTAGATTTTTTCGACACCACTATATATTGTATGTTGAGCAAAAAACATTTATTTTGTCAAACCTAAAATTAAATAGATTTTAAAGAAAATAAAAGCTTTAATCGATTTTTCTATTAAAAACGAGGAATTTTAACAAATTTCGCGGCTTGCTAAAAATTAAAAGCGGCCGCCGCCGCTTTCTAATTATTACCTTTTAAAATTCCAATCCTTATTTTCATAGCGTTCACGAGCCAATTGCTGAACGTATGCCAATTCTTCCTCTGATAACTGATACGGTACAAGGTCGATGTTCAGCCCTTCAGCAAAACCTTTATAAAACGCCTCTTTTGCCTCTTCAAGCGTAATCCGTCTTGGGCTGATGGCATTAATTGCGACCGCTTTATCCTTAAATGATTTCTTCATCCGTTCCTTTACCCGCTCATTTGGATACTTAAACAAGCTAAACAGCTTATCTTCATCCAAATCCAAAAGAATGGACCCATGTTGAAGAATAACTCCTTTTTGCCGCGTCTGCGCACTTCCGGCGACCTTCCTGCCTTCTACCACAAGCTCATACCAACTCGGTGCATCAAAACAAACAGCTGAACGCGGACTTTTTAGTGCATCCCTTTCTTCCGCTGTTTTAGGAACCGCAAAATAGGCATCAAGACCTAAATGATGAAACCCTTTTAAAATCCCTTCCGAAATCACTCGATAAGCTTCTGTGACCGTTTTAGGCATTTCAGGGTGCTCTTCTGACACAATCACGCTATAAGTAAGCTCATGCTCATGCAGCACCCCTCTGCCCCCTGTAGGCCGTCTTACAAAGCCTAAACCGTGCTCTTTGACGGCATCCATATCAATTTCCTTCTCTACCTTTTGAAAATAGCCAATCGAAAGCGTCGGTGGATTCCAGCCGTAAAAACGGATCACTGGTGGAATCTTCCCCTCACTGTGCCAATCCAGCAATGCCTCATCAAGTGCCATATTAAATGACGGAGAGCTGTTTCCTGTATCAATAAAATGCCATTTTTCTTTTTCCATTCAAAAACCTCATTTAAATGAAATATTTTACCTTTTAAGTCTATCAAAATCGAAAACGAATGCAAACTAGATTGTATTGGCATTATTTTATCAAAAGAATTTTCGTCATAATTCTTTATCTTTAAGTAAATGACTTATATAATAAAAACTAGTGGAGTACAGCTTGAAAGGAGAAAGTATTTTGAGTTCACTTTATGTTTTATTAATTATTATTGCTGCGGTTATTATTTACTCCGTTTTCACCTTTTTTTACCAAAAGAAAATTGTCAAAACGGTTACCGAGGAAGAATTCCGTGCAGGCTATAGAAAGGCACAGCTCATAGATATTCGTGAACCAAACGAATTTGAAGGCGGGCATATTTTAGGCGCACGTAACATTCCAATGTCACAAATGAGAATGCGGATGAAGGAAATCCGCCCGGATCTGCCGGTATATTTATACTGCCAAAGCGGGATGCGCAGCGCCCGTGCAGCTCAATTTTTACACAAAAAAGGGTATAAAGATCTGACCCAGCTGCAAGGCGGATTTAAAAAATGGACAGGCAAGGTTAAAGCAAAAAAATAGTGATGACAAGACTCTGGGTGAATCCGGAGTCTTTTTAAATGCCTTTAAAAAACAAGGGATGATTCGTTTTCAAATCATCCCTTGTTTTAAATATTAAGCTTGATATCTTAAGATTGGTTTACGAGCAGCTGTTGTTTCGTCAAGACGGCCGACAACCGTTGTATGCGGTGCCTCTTGAACGATTTCTGGATTTTCTTCCGCTTCCTTGGCAATTTGAATCATTGCATCAATAAAGGAATCAAGGGTTTCTTTTGATTCTGTTTCAGTTGGTTCAATCATGATACATTCTTCCACGTTTAATGGGAAGTAAATGGTTGGCGGATGATAGCCGAAATCTAACAGACGTTTGGCGATATCAAGAGTCCGGACACCCAATTTCTTCTGACGCTTACCGCTTAAAACAAATTCATGCTTACAATGTCTGTCAAACGGAAGATCGTAATACTCGGCAAGTCTTCTCATCATATAGTTCGCATTTAGGACCGCATATTCGGTCACAGCCTTCAAGCCGTCAGGACCCATTGAGCGAATATACGTATACGCACGAACATTGATGCCAAAGTTTCCATAGAATGGCTTCACGCGTCCAATTGACTGCGGACGATCATAATCCAGCACATACTCATCACCGCGTTTGTCAACAATCGGTTTCGGCAGGAATGGGATTAAGTCAGCTTTAACACCTACAGGGCCTGAACCAGGACCGCCGCCGCCGTGTGGACCAGTAAATGTCTTATGCAGGTTTAAGTGAACAACGTCAAATCCCATATCCCCTGGGCGGGCCTTGGAAAGAACTGCGTTTAAGTTTGCTCCGTCATAATATACTTTTCCGCCTGCTTCGTGGATAATTTCTGTTATTTCCAAAATATGTTCTTCAAATAAGCCAAGTGTATTTGGATTCGTCAGCATTAATGCCGCTGTATCTTCGCCTACCACTCTTCTTAAATCCTCAAGGTCAACTAGGCCATTTTCATCCGATTTTACGGTAATCGTTTCAAGTCCTGCAACCGTTGCTGAAGCAGGGTTTGTTCCATGGGCAGAGTCTGGGATAATAACCTTGGTCCGCAACGCATCCCCATTTGCTTCATGGTAGGCACGAATCATCATTAACCCAGTCCATTCACCATGAGCTCCCGCGGCAGGTTGAAGGGTAACTTCATCCATACCAGTAATTTCCTTCAAGTGCTGCTGAAGGTCGTATAAAAGTTCCAGAGCCCCTTGGACAGAACTTTCATCCTGAAGCGGATGAATATGTGCAAACCCATTATAACGCGCAACACTTTCATTAATTTTCGGATTATATTTCATTGTACAAGAGCCCAATGGGTAAAAGCCTGAATCTAAGCCGTGATTTCTTTTTGAAAGGGAAGTATAATGCCGCATAATATCAAGCTCTGATACTTCCGGAAGTGCCGGCTCTTCCTCTCGTACATATCCCTCGGGAAGAAGACCATTTAGATCTGCTTCCGGGACATCCAATTCCGGAAGACTATATCCGATTCGGCCTGGTGTACTAAGTTCAAAAATCAGCTTCTGATCTTGATTATGCATACATATCCCCCAATTCTTTCACTAAAGTATCGATTTCTTCCTTCGTTCTCTGTTCTGTAACAGCAATTAGCATATGGTGTGCTAGATCAGGATAATCACGGCCTAAATCATAACCTCCAATAATCCCTTTTTCCAGCAGTTTTTGATTTACCTGTTTAACCGGACTATTTAGTTTAACGACAAATTCATTAAATAAATGACCGTCATAAACCACTTCGATGCCAGCTGCTTTAAATGCATTTTTCGCATAGTTTGCCTTTTGAAGGTTGGCAGCAGCCATTTCACGGACACCGCTTTTACCAAGGGCGGTCATTGCTACAGAAGCTGCAAGAGCATTCAATGCCTGGTTTGAACAAATATTGGATGTTGCTTTGTCCCGGCGGATATGCTGTTCCCGTGCCTGAAGGGTTAGAACGAAACCACGGCGTCCTTCCTCATCAGTGGTCTGTCCGACTAGACGGCCGGGAACTTTCCGCATTAGCTTGCTTGTTACTGCAAAATAACCGCAGTGTGGTCCGCCAAAAGCTGTTGGAATCCCAAACGGCTGTGCATCACCGACAACGATATCAGCCCCAAATTTCCCTGGCGGTGTTAATACCCCAAGTGACAATGGGTTAGAAGAGACAACAAACATCGCTTTTTGTTCATGAATGATTTCTTCAAGCTCTTTTAATGGCTCAATACGGCCAAAGAAGTTAGGGTATTGTACGATTACAGCTGCCGTGTCCTTATTTACTAAATCCTTTAACACGTTCACATCTGTAACACCATCTTTTACAGGAACCTCAACCACTTCAATGTATTGACCCTTTGCATAAGTTTTCAAAACATCACGATATTCGGGATGGACTGCACTAGAAACAACAATTGTTTTACGTCTTGTATGGCCTGCGCTCAACATTGCAGCCTCAGCAAGTGCCGTTCCGCCATCGTACATTGAGGAGTTTGCTACTTCCATGCCTGTTAATTCACAAATCATTGTTTGGAATTCAAAAATCGCCTGCAGCTCACCCTGGGAAATTTCCGGCTGGTATGGTGTATATGCTGTATAAAATTCAGATCTTGAAATAACATGATCAACGATAATCGGCATATAATGGTCATATACGCCTGCACCAAGGAATGACACATTTTGTTTAAGGTCAGCGTTTTTACCTGCAAGTTTAAATAGTTCTTTTGTTAAAGACGTCTCTGATTTTGCCTGTTTAATATTGTACAAACCTTGAAATTTAACTTTTTCCGGAATATCACTAAACAGCTCATCGATGGTGGAAACACCAATTGTTTCAAGCATTGCCTTCTTATCTTGTTCAGTCATAGGTAAATAGCGATGTTTCATAACCTTAGCTCCCCTCATGTTTTACTTTCCTCGTTTATAAAAAGGTGTTGGAACAACTTTTACTTTTAATCGTTTGCCGCGAATCTCTACTTCTAATTCATCATCAAGTACCGCATGTTCAGAGGAGATCAGCGCCAGCCCGATATTTTTCTTTAATGTTGGCGATTGTGTTCCGGTAGTAACCTCCCCGATTAGCTCCTCCCCTTTATATACAGGGTAGCCGTGACGAGGAATTCCGCGGTCTATCATTTCAATCCCAACAATTTTTCTTGGGATGCCATTTTCTTTTTGCTTTACTAAAGCGTCCTTACCAATGAAATCAGCTTCCTTATTTAACTTAACGGCAAAACCGATACCTGCTTCAAGCGGAGAAATTTCTGCTGATAGTTCTTGACCGTAAAGCGCCAAATTAGCTTCAAATCGCAAAGTGTCACGAGCACCTAAGCCGCAAGGGAGAACCCCTTCTTCTTTACCAGACTCTAAAATGTCCTTCCAAATCTCCACTACATCATTTGCCTGGCAATATACCTCAAATCCATCCTCTCCAGTGTAGCCGGTTCTGGATACAAGTGCCTTTTTGCCGTTAATTCGGGCGTCCTGCTGGAATTTGAAGAAGCCAATGCCGCTTAAATCCGTTGCCGTAAGTTTTTGAAGAACCTTTTCTGCAAGAGGTCCCTGCAGTGCCACTTGAGCAGTTGTGTCTGACAAGTTTGTTAGCGTTACATCACCTTCTAAATGTCTTTCTAGCCATTCATAGTCTTTCTCGATATTAGAAGCGTTTACAACCAATAGATAATGCTCATCTTCAAGTTTATACACAAGCAGGTCATCAATCGTTCCGCCAGTTTCATAGCACATTGCAGTATATTGAGCGGCACCATTTTTGACTTTGGAAATATCATTTGTCATCATTCTTTGTAAATAATTTAAACTGTCAGAACCTTTAACTTCAATTTCTCCCATATGGGAAACATCGAATAACCCTGCCTTTGTGCGGACAGCCTCATGTTCCTCTTTTATGCTGGAAAATTGGACAGGAAGCTCCCAGCCGCCGAAATCAATCGTTTTCCCCCCGTATTCCTTGTAGACTTCAAACAGCGGAGTACGTTTTAATTCTGTCATCCCTAAATCCCCCTTAATATATTGTTAAAATAAACTCTTTTAAAAGAGGTAAATCCCGATATTAATTTTCTAATATTGAAGGCTGTTGGAAAGCATAAAAAAGGACAGAAACCTCCCTTGAACATAAGGAAGTCTCTGTCCTTGCACCTGAAAGTTTAACCTAAAATGGCTTTCCCCTTGGGTGGCTGTATTCACAGCACTCTCCAGAGCCGCGTCAAACAAGAGTTCTTTTGCCTGAGAGATTCACAGTTTCTGCTTGCTCCTTCGGCGCTACAATGAGTAGTCTCTCCCCTTGTTATCATCCGCATTTATAATATTTTCCAATTCGGTCATACTAATTATACAAAAAAAATTAGATTAACGTATTTAAATATTTAAAACCTTCAAAGCTATTATCATCCTACCATTAACGCACATTTTGGGCAATAAGATTTTATAAAAAGGAGCTGAAAACAATGTCTATAGAAATAGAATTTGATTCCTCTTGGCAGGATGGTCTTTTACATCGAATAGATGACGACGGTCCCTGGGGGGATTGGGAGCTTTTTAAACTGGCCATTGAAGTCGAAAAGCATTTGGTGATTCCCGAATTTGAAGGACTTCAGGCTCCAAAGCATCTGCCAAATTTAACACCGCTGCCGCATCAGCTTGAAACGGCAAAACAAGTAATTGAAAACATGAACGGCAAGGCAATTCTGGCTGATGAGGTTGGTCTTGGGAAAACGATCGAAGCCGGATTAATTTTAAAAGAATATATGATTCGCGGTCTGGTCAAAAAAGTATTGATTTTAGTGCCTGCCTCACTTGTGACACAATGGGGTCAGGAATTGAACAGTAAATTTTTCATTCCCGCGATTACACAAAAAAAGAGCTATGTCTGGGAGCAGTGTGATGTTGTTGTTTCTTCCATTGACACTGCCAAGCGCAACCCGCACCGGGATCTTATTTACCAGCAGGATTATGACTTAATCATAATCGATGAGGCACATAAGCTAAAAAATAATAAGACGAAAAACTATGAATTTGTGCAGAACTTGAAAAAGAAGTTTTGCTTACTTTTGACCGCTACACCGATTCAAAATAGGGTAGAAGAAATTTTTAATCTCGTTTCACTATTAAAGCCCGGTCACTTAGGGAACGAAACAGCCTTTTATGAAAAATATAAACGGGATGCCCGTTCCTTAAACGATAATCAGCATTTAAAAGAATTGGTCAATAAAGTGATGATTCGCAACCGTCGTGCTGATACCGGAATTGAATGGACCAAACGGTATGTAGAAACCATTCCCATTGAATTCAGCAAGTCAGAACGGGAGCTCTATGAGGAAATTTGCAGCTTAAAGAATGAAGATGATTGGCTTGCAACAAGCGCCTTTTCTGTCATGACATTGCAGCGGGAAGCATGCAGCAGCAGAGAAGCGGTATTCTATACATTAAAAAACATGCTGCAAAGAAAAGAGAACCCGACCACAGCCTTCCAGCAGCAAATTGAATTTTTAATTAAAAAAGTAGAAGCAGTAAAGCAAAATACAAAGGCAGAAAAAGCACTGGAATTAATCAACAATATTAATGATAAGGTGATCATTTTTACAGAATACCGCGCGACACAATTATACCTGCAATGGTATTTAAAACAAAATGGGATTACCTCCGTTCCTTTCCGCGGCGGATTTAAGCGCGGGAAAAAGGATTGGATGCGTGAGCTCTTTCAAAAGCATGCACAAGTTCTCATTGCAACAGAAGCGGGCGGTGAAGGAATTAACCTGCAGTTCTGCCACCATATTATTAACTTTGATTTGCCGTGGAATCCGATGAGACTTGAACAGCGAATCGGCAGAATACATCGTCTTGGACAGGAAAACGATGTGAAAATCTATAATTTCGCCATAAAGGATACTGTTGAAGAGCATATCTTAAAGCTTCTATACGAAAAAATTGATTTATTCGAGCGCGTAATCGGTGAGCTCGACGATATATTAACAAAACTTGAGTTTGGCAATATCGAGGATCATTTAATAGACATATTCGGTGCCTCCAGTTCCGAAGGCGAAATGCGAATCAAAATGGAAAACTTGTCTTCAATGATTGAATTTGCCGAAAATATGAGGAAGGGAGATTCACATGCAGCAGCAGGAAATTCATAACTTTCTGGTACAATATTTTAAAGCAAATGATTGTCCTATTTTGGAAAATAAGTCTGGGTTCTTAACAGTTCAATTAACCATCGCACTTGATAAAGAATTGATGAACCGCCCATTTTACTGGCATTATTTAGAGAAAACAGGCGGCACTCCGAATCCGATGAAGCTGACTCTTATCACGAATCAAAAGGAGGCTCCTGATCAACTTAAGGGAGAAATCATTCATCTCGGTTCGCCGAGACTTCACCAAATTTTTGCTTCGTCAAAGAATTTAGCCCGGTATATTCGATTATATGAAAATCATCAACACGGTCAGCGGCAAACCCCGCTGCTCCCGTGGCTGTGTTTGAATGTGAAAATATCATATCAATGCGACCGTAAACGTGACGAGTTTAAATCGATTGGTCTGCAGCTGATTAACGGAGCGATGGTCGAAAATTTCCATGACCGGCTCTTGAATATACCGTTAACACCAAAAATACCGGATTATTCCTTTACATTATCACCTTTGGTACGACCAAAAAGCGGAATACAGCGAATTGAAAACTATTTAAAAACAGATATCATGAAAGAAGACCATACATGGGCTGAAGAAGCACGAAAGCGCTGGGAAAAGGACCTGCAGCTTCTGGACCATTTCTATGAAGACATTGAAGAAGAAAACGAAAGCTACGACACCGAAAAAAAAGCACTCCAAGACCAATACGAACCCAAAATAAACATCACCTTCATCAACGGCGGCCTCTTTTACCTAACTGAGAAAGCGATATAGGGTGTCAGGCACCATGTGAATATTTCAATGGTGCCTGACACCCTTTTTTTGAAACTTATTTGTCATATAATCGTACTAACATTATAGAAGGATTGGACGGGGTGATGATTTGTTTCGATTTAGCAGGTGTTCGACTGTTTTGGCGATTTTTTTGATTTTATTTTCTCAATTGATAAGCGCTTGTTCGCATAAGGAGCAGCCAAAGCAAAAACCGGCAGCGAGTGGAAAACCTAATAATGCTTCTCCCGCCAAAGTACGCGAGTGGAAATTACCTATATCGATTTCAGAGGGTGAATTCTACAAAATAGCCGGCTGGCTTTCCGACACAGAGATCCTTTATATTACCAATCTCCAGCAAGCATCCAACGTTTACCGCTATGATCTTATATCAGGCAAAAGCGAATTAATTTATCGCAGTGACCACCCTATTGTTACCATACAGCTTAGTCCAACCAAAAAGTACTTATTAGTCCATTCCGCACCTTCGTCATATGAAGGAGAAGTCACTATCCTAGATACAAAAGGAAATGCAAAGCTAAAAAAGTCCATTGCTTCTTATGATTTGGTTTTTGAATGGAATCCTTATAACGAATCGGAAATCCTCGTCTCCAAATTTAACGAGGATTGGAGCTTTCAAATTATGCTGATTGATATAAAAAAGTCAACGACAACAGATATTCCCCTGCCGCAGCCTTTTATTAAATGGCTTACCGCCAAACAAATTGCCTTTATTAATTGGGACCATGAGCAGCCGGCTTTAGCTGCCCCTTTAATCAAAAAGGATCTTGCCAATGGAAATCAGACAAACTTGTTCCAAGATGTTATACAGTTTACTGCATTTAGGGATTTGCTTATGACCGTAACAATAAACGAACAGGAATCCTCTAAAGCCAATTATTCTTTTTACGAAAACGGGATGAAAAAATTATGGGAGTTCACTACACCGCAGTTATCAAACTATTCGGATTGGCTAATGCCCTTTTTTGATTATAATGATGCAACCGGTCAGTTTATCACACTGCAGCCTCTTAGCAGCGGTGAAGCCGACTCTTATGATGAAGGCTTTAATCTGATGGAATATGACATCAAGACACAAAAACAACGGAAGATTCTTGAGGGACTGGATAATGAACCAATCGCAATATCCCCTTCCGGTAAATCCCTGCTTTATGGTAACAGCTTTGAGAAGATTATCAATCTTCAAGAGAAGAAAATTTATCAAGCATTAGCGGAATAAAAAAAGACTGTCAATTGACAGTCTTTTTTTAGTGCGCACCTGTAGGAAATCCCGAATGAATCAAAGTCATGACAGCAAACCAGCCAAAAACTACGAATGAAGCGACTCCCCAAAATGCACCTAAAAGATTTTTATTCTTCAGTGCAGTGAATCCACCTACTGCAGCAAGTATGGCCACTAATGCAAAAATAATAACCAATCCCATGAATAATCCCCCTTTACGACTATTTTGCCCAATGTTTGAAAAAAGTTATGTAACAATATTATATACATTCGATTCCTATTTTATATTTTTTTCAATCATTTGTCGAGGGCAAAAAAGGATTCTTTACAATCACCATTATTTTTAAAGTATGGCATTTCTTTTTCTCTTCCTAAAGGATAGTGTAAAATAAACGTAAAGCATTCATTTTGGGAGGTACAGATGATGAAATGGCAGCAGCTTCCTTTAGGGAGTATTCAAACAAATTGTTATATTGTAGAAAATCCGGATCGTTCTTGTTTAGTATTTGATCCGGGCGGTGATGCGAAGAAGCTTATTAATTTGCTTAATACTAGGGGATTAAAGCCTGCAGCAATTTTATTAACACACGCCCATTTTGACCATATCGGCGCGGTCGATGTGGTGCGGGAAACGTATAAAATTCCTGTTTATGTCCATAAGCTGGAGGAAAAATGGCTTGGGGACCCAGCGTTAAACGGATCGCAGTTCTTCCCAATAATTGAGCCAATAAAAGTGAATCCAGCTGACCACATTATAAACGATGAAGGAACATTAAAAATCGCCGATTTTATAATGAGTGTATATCATACACCTGGGCACTCACCAGGAAGTGTTTCTTATTATTTTGAAAAAGAAGGTGTCGTGATCTCAGGGGATGCGTTATTCCAAGGGAGCATCGGCCGCACTGATTTGGCGGGAGGCAATCATTCACAGCTGTTAAAAAGTATCCATGATAAGCTTCTGACACTGCCTGAGGACACTTATGTACTATCCGGTCATGGACCTGTTACCACCATTGCCAATGAAATGGACAGCAATCCCTTTCTTAACGGATTTTGAAGGTCAAAATAGAAAGACCCTTCTCACCTGAGAAGGGTCTTTCTGGGGGATGTTCTATTCATATAATGGGAGGGGATATTGTTAAGCTACTAATTCTACAATATAATAAAGTTTTCACCATGTCAATAGTGTTTATTCAAGAGGAGTATATATGATTACCTATTTTCAGAACTTAATTTCTAATTCACCAAACCAATTAATTTCGTACGCTGATTTTATGGCAGCAGCCCTATATCATCCCGAATCCGGCTACTATATGAAGGAAAAACAAAAAATTGGCCGACAGGGTGATTTTATTACCACCAGTAATATTTCTGATGTTTACGGTCGGCTAATGGCAAAATGGTTTTCATTTGTAAGTCATAAAAATGATTTACCGGCTATCTTTTGTGAAATTGGCGGCGGGAATGGACGCTTTGCCCATGCATTCTTACAGGAGTGGACAGAAACAATAAAAACCCCCATCCAATACATAATTATTGAAACAAGTTCCTATCATAGGAAACTGCAAAGGGAATTATTAAAAGATTATCCGTTCATTCAGCAGATGGATTCCGTTTCGAAGTTAAACGATTTTGAGGGCATGATCTTCTCCAATGAACTTTTTGATGCCCTGCCGGTTCATGTCATTGAAAAAGAAAATGGAAACCTTAAAGAAGTCATGATTGGTTTAAATAAAGGACAATTAACTGAACAAAAAGTGCCATTAGCGAATAAGGAAATTCTTTTATTTATAGAGGAAAATAATTTATCCCTTTATAATGGCCAGCGGTTTGAGATTCCGTTAGCAATGGATGAAATGCTGCAGCAAATTTCCTCTTTCCTAAAGAGGGGAATAGTCGTCACAGCCGATTATGGCTATACAAATGAGGAATGGCAGGACCCAAGGAGGGCAAAGGGGAGCTTGCGCGGCTTTCATCAGCATCAGATGCTTGAAAATGTGCTGCTTCACCCTGGAGATATGGACATTACAACCCATATCCACTTCGATCATTTGATTCAAAAAGGGGAACAATTCCAATTGCAATTCATCACAATGCTTAGACAGGATGAATTTTTATTGAAAACCGGCATCTTAAAGGAATTGAAGGATCATTATGATCCGAATCCATTTTCAGAGATCAGCCGCAGGAATAGAGCCATTCGCAGTTTAATTATGCCTGGTGGAATAAGCTCCTTCTTCCATATCGTAATTCAACAAAAGGGCCTGAATCCTATTATAGAACAAATATTTGAATAAAAATGAAAAAACGCCGGAAGCTATTCCGGCGTTTTTTCATCATCAATGTCCTCCGCCAAGCGGCATCATGAACGTAGTCCAGTATGTGAATCCAGCGAAGAAAATAGTTAAATAAGCTGCGAAAATATGTAAATACATACGCTCTGAAAGCTTTAAATAACTAAGTAGAACGAAGAACCCGGTTTGGGCTAGGAAAAGCATTGCTGTCTTATCCATGTCGCCAAGATAAAACATTACGGTAAAAATACCAGTCCAGAAACCACACACTCTAAACATGCGATCCATATGTATCCCTCCTTTTACCCTACGAATACCATCAATACAATATTATAAGTAAAAGGCGGGGTAATGTAAATAATGGTTTCGTATTTAGTTTGTGACAAGTGCCTGATATGAGCATGCATCGCAGCCGGAAATCATATTTTCTTTCTCCAAAAGTTCAACAGAATCAAACAAGACTTCAAACATCCCTTTTAAGAATTCATGGTGCATACTGCAAACATCATCATGTTCCTCCGCCACTTCCTTAAATGGGCAATTAAATATTTGAAAATAAATTTTTGTTTGATCAGCATTAGCATCAAATTCAGGATAGAAACCAGCAAGTGTAGCAGCATTTTTTAATATCGTTAGCTTTTCTTCGAAATTTAATTCATCGCCAAGCGACCTTTTAGCCAATTCTTGCTCGATCAACTCTGTCCCAAAACGCTTACCCGTTAAAAACAGCGCCTGCCTTCCAACTTCTCCAAGCGATAGCATGGTTTCAATTGCTACCTTTGATAACAGCATATAGTCACGGAATGGAAAATGCAGCTGGATGACATCGTCAGATAGACGATATAATCGGCTAGGTCTTCCGCCTTTGCCAGTTTTCTTTGTTTCCGAAATAAGCATGTTGACATCCTCAAGTTTTGATAAATGCAGCCTCGCAACATTCGGGTGGATATTGAAATTATCCGCTACTTCCTGAACCGTTACCTCTTTATGCCGTTTTGTAATGTATTGATAAATATAGTACCGTGTTGGATCTGATAAAACGTTGGTAATCTTTAATGTTTGTTCCATCTTGGCTCACCTCAGCCCCCATAATTTATTCCCATTATAATACAGCATTAGAAAAGAGGGAATGAGGTTTACACTGTAAACACTATATGTTTAGAAAATGTTCACAATTACCGTCGATAGTTTGTAACAATTCTTCTAAAATAGGGCAAAAGTGGAATAAAATGACCCTAAGTTTCCATTCAAATGATGAAAACTCAGGGTCATCCACTGCATTTATTTTAATGTTTCCGTCTCCGCTTTACTTCTGTATAGACCACGTACGGCAAAATTCCGAACCAGCGATACCAGAATGATGCTTTCGTTTGTTTTTTTTCCTGACGCTGTCGTTTCCGTTCCTCTTTCGGCTGGTCCGCATATTTCACAATCGTTTGCGTCATATATTTTACATAATCGTTTGTTTTCAATGGACACACCTGCCTTTATAATTCATATCAAGTATGCCCAAATGTCCCCCTATCCAAACAGTCTATTGCATTTCCGTCCATTTAATTAACCTTTTTGTGCTAAGGTCAAAAACACCATTACCCATTACTGTTAATCCCGATTTAAATTTTAGTGAAAAGTAAACTTTTTGACTGTTTCCGGCAGGTGGATCTGTCTGATAACTCATTTCACCAAATTGATAGTAGATACTGCCCTTTGCAGGAATGCCCCTTTCAGTTTCAAGCATTTTCTCAACTTTTTTTACTGTGGTAAGATAATAATATTCCTCCTTTAGGACAGTTTCACTTTCATGGACTAATTTTCTTTCGGAAAGGAGCCGTTCAACATTCATGGAGAAAAAGAGCAAAAAAATGATTAGAAGGATTAATATCAATGGGTACGTAAAACCACTTTCATTATGCTTCATGTATCCTTTTTCCATTCCACTAAAGAATAAGCAATTACGGAGTGCTCTTTTCCCCATTTATCGATGACAGTTATTTTAACTGCATTTGGTAAGAGTATAAAGGAATACTGTGAAACATTTTGCAGGACAATCTCATGTCCCGTAGAATTGACCCGCCTTCGCAAATAGGTTTCGTATCTTTCATAAGATATTGTTTCCGAATCTTTTGTTAAAATTAACGTAACTCCGCCAGATCCGAGCTTTGCTTGCGTTGATAAGCGGATTTCTTTTTTTAACTGGTTGCAAAAAACCTCCCATTCCATCGCTTGAAGCCTAACCTGGCTCTCCTTTTGACCAAGTAAAAGATGAAAGATGGGGGAAATAAAGAAAATAATAATCATAAAAATCGATAAAGCGAAGAGCGCTTCTATTAGTGTAAATGCTTTTTCATTCGAGTTTTCCGCAAGTTTCCATTTTGGAACCGTTTGTGTTCCCATCAACACTCACGCATACCTCCTTCTCTTCACCTTCCTCAATTCCTCGCCATTGAATCAGGTACTCAACATTATTTTGAATAAACACTTGATCCGCAAAGCCTTGTGAATTAATTAATTTTGCCTGCAGTTCCTCATACATAATCTGCCGTGACGTTTTTTCTATTTCTAATACCATAGTCTGATTTCTTATATCGATTAATAATGGGATGAAATAGATGCAAATCATAAACATAGCCGAGAGCGACAATAATAATTCCAATAGGAAAAAGCCGTTATTGTTCCGCAACATAGAACCGTCCCCTGCCAATCAAAAAAGTTAACCGATATACCTTTGTTTTTGTTCGAATATAAAGAGAGCCAAAGTTTCTCACGTTTCCATTCGGGAGAAAAACGATTGTAAATGGTATGGAACCCTCCGTCACACGAAAATTTTGTGAATAGCTTCTCTCTAAAATAAGCGACTGCTCTGTTCCCTCGGATACTTTATATTTATATTGACTTGGAATAAATCTCAAAGATACTTCATGCTGATGGGACATTGCATAGTTCTGAGCAAAATAAAGATCAGCTTGCATCCGTGTTAAGAAACCCTCGTCCTCCATCATGGTATGTTCCGGCTTTAAAGAGAACACTGTTACGGTTGAAAGAATCATAAAAATGGAAAGTACAATAAGGGATTCAATTAGGGTGAACCCTTTTTGGGCTGATTTCATTATGATTCAGTCGATTGGGCGACTGTGACCTCACCAGTACTTGCATTGATTTCAACTGCCTTACCATTTGGACAGCCTTGTTTATCATCTTTTATATACCCTTCACTTTTCAACTCCGTAAGTGTTGGAATTTTATTTTTGTCTACCTGATATGCCTGTACTTCTGCTTGTACCATTTTCACGTAGGCCTGACATCCTTTTTCATTGATATTAGAATTATGTTTAGTAACATTCGGAATTGTGATAATCAGCAGGACAGAGATGATCAACATGACAATCATCATTTCAATCAGCGTGAACCCTTTTTCACTATTGACCATTTTTTTCTTCATTTTGTTAACCTCCAGTTTTTTTATATTCCGTCCAATAAATGAAACATCGGTAAAAGGATGGCTAAATACATTGACACAACAAGGAAGCCGATAAATAAGTATAGAATCGGCTGTATGGATCTTAAGCTTTTTTCAATCTTTTCTTCCATGTTTGCAACGCAATGCTTGCTGAAAAATAATAATTCCTGTTCTAATTTTCCATTTTCTTGACCGTGTTTAACAATCATTGGAAATTCCTTCTCAAAGAAACTATAGGAGGCAGCAATCGTTTCCAATCTTTCGCCGGTAATAAGCTTTAATTTAATATCCCTTCCCAATTCGCTGTAGAAGGGTTGTTTTTTATTTTTTTCAAAAAGAATCAGTGCTTCGGAAACAGAAATACCGCCGGATAATAGAAAACTTAATTGAATGGAAAAATAGTGGGTAAACAGCAATTTGAGGATTCTGCCGATTATTGGGAGGCGGGCAAGGAGTGTCCGCTGCTTCAAAACGGATAATTTACGGAAGCTGTAAAAATAATAAATTGCTGTTAACATTAGGAACACAAGCAGCACTTCAATGACAATTGGAAAATAGGCGTCAAATGCATAAATAACCTTCGTAAAAAAATTTGCTTCTAAACCAAGTGATGTAAACAAAGTCGTAAACCTTGGAAGCAGTGTTTTTTGTACAAAAACAAAAAGTAAACCGGTAATCATAATCAATAGCATTGGATATTGAAGTAATTTTAACAGTTTCTTAAGATCTTTATCCTTTAATTGTGCCAGGCTGCTTCCTTCGAGCAATGCATCGGCAAAGCTGCCGTGCTGTTCGGCAAAATAGACGTAGCCGATTAAATCTTGATGAAACCCGAGATGTTCTAAACATTCATGAAACGGAATTCCTTTTTGTAATTCCGCTAAGCAATCATGTAACTCCCCCTTCCGGTACTCAGGTAAATGCAATGATATGGACTCAATTGCGTCATCAATTGAACTTATAGATAACTATTGATATAATTACCTTATAACCTTAATTGTTGATTAAATATTAAAGTCCTAAGCTAAGAGATTACAAATAAAGGTGGGTATTTATATCAATGGTAAAACAATACCATGTAGCAATTTTTAACCGTAAAAGTCGAAATGAAGGAGATACTGATGAAACCTTACGTAACCACAGACAAATTACAATACGGTTATGTGAGGAAAAAGGATACACCTATGATAATTATGAGGAAATAATATCAGGTGCTAGTAAATTTGAAGAAAGAAAAGAGTTAATTCGGTTATTAGAAAATGTGGATAAAGGAATGTATGATGCAGTTGTTACTGTTGAAGTATCAAGACTTGCAAGAAGTGGACAATACTCGCAAATAATAGCTGATACACTAGCTGAAAATAATGTCTTAATCATTACTCCTAAAGAAACCATTGACCTTACTATTGATTCCCAGCGATTGTTATATGATATTCAGGCGGCAGTTAATAGTAATGAATACAGGGTAATTAGAAACCGGATGCGAACAGGTATGATAGAAAAAGCTAAACGTGGTGAATATGTATCAGCTAAAGCACCATTTGGATATGATGCAGTAATAAAAAATAAGATTCGTACTCTACAGCCTAATGAAAATGCTTCAACCGTAAAGTTTTGTTATGACCTAGCTGAAAAAGGCTACGGTATGAAACAGATTGTTAAGGAATTAAATCTTAGGGGTCTAAAAAGTAGTAGTGGCGGTAAATTTGCCTTTAAATCAGTTCAAAACATCTTAAAAAACAAACAATACACTGGTACAAATATATTTAAATTATCTGATAAGAAAGGGAATATTACTAACGTAATAGAAGTACCTGATGCTTTCACTAAAATTGTTTCCTTAGAACAATGGTTAAAAGTACAGGATGCAATTAAAGAACGGACAAGCGGTGACAATGAGGTTAGGAACCGTGCAAGGGGTGAAGTAAGGACAATTCTAAAAGACTTGTTATATTGTAGTAATTGTGGTGCAAAGATAGGGTTTCAGTTTAATCCAGCTAGAAATCTAATGGTTAAAAAGTGTCGTTGCGGTATGCGTGGTATCACTGAACAGGCCTTGTTAGAGTATTTTTGGGATGAATTAATCAGTGTAGAAAAACATTTCCGTAAAGAATGGGAAAAGGCTTTGGAAATTTCTTCAGAAGGTACAGCCAAGGAAATAACATTACAGATTGATGCCTTAAATTCTTCTAAGTCTAAACTTAACAAAAAGCTGAAACGTGCTAGGGATGAATACCTAGACGGAGTATTCACTAAAGAAGAATACCTATCTGATAAGGCTGATATTGAAAAGGAAATTCAAGAAGTAGAATCCAATATAGTTGAATTAGAAAAGCGGTTATTAGCTGTTGATACAGAAGGTTTAAGGAAGAAGCTGCAAGATAGAGTACACTGGATAGAAGAGGTTAAAAGAATCACTAAGAAACGACAAGGTAAGCTTACAATGCCCATTGGGGAAGAGATGCCAGCGGTACAGCCTGAAGATTTTCCTGAAGTGAATCGTTTATTAAAGTTGGTAATTGATAAGATATATTATAGACGGGATGATGAACATACTTGGGTAGATGAAGAAGGTAATGTAGAAGTTACTAAAGAAATATATGTCCATCTTAACATTACAACTAAATAATATATGTAGCCACCGTAATAAATGCGGTGGTTTCTTTTATACTTCTTCATCTATACAGTCACCCACTTATTGAAACTGACAAATATGAATTGGATTCCATTTCTAATTTTGATTTAATTAGTAATATAGAGAAACTTTTATTATTTGGGGGATTAATATGTGGAAAGAAGTTCAGGTAGATAATTGGCAACAATTTATGGAGTATATTTCAGGACTCCGTTTAAATGATTGGATATATCGTGGTCAAAGGTCATCCTCTTGGAATCTTCAATCTTCCCTTTACAGGGAAATCACGTCATTTCATGAAAACCTAGACAACAAAAAATGTATGAAATATGAAGAACAGATGATAAAGGAATATTACGGCAGTTCACCCCTCTATTCTCCTTATGAATTAAAGGAACCAAGAACCGATGATTCACCTCAGCGGTTTAACTATAGACTCGAAACTTTGTCTATTATGCAACACTACGGGGCACCTACAAGATTATTAGATTGGACTTATTCGCCTTATATTGCGGCTTTCTTTGCATTAGATGGTGCAATAGAGGATTTTTCTATTTTCGCATTAAATGTAAAGGAACTAGAGAATTTTGATAAAGAAAGATTTGATGAAAACTATTCTAAAATAAAGCAAAGAATTTTTTCTAGAATTATGAAACATAATAAACATTTTATTTTTAGTTTTGAACCATTTCAAAAGAATGAGAGAATTAGAAGGCAGCAAGGGTTATTTATCGTACCAAGTGTGATTAATAAAACCTTCGATGAAATTCTTAATGAATATTCTATTGTAGATGGGAAACTAAACAAAAAGTTTGTTGCTATTAAACTTATATTTAAAAAGGATGCAATTAAAGAATATTGGCTAAATTTAAGAAGAATGAATATTACCCATGAAACTATTTATCCGGGATTTGAAGGCTTCTGTAAAGCTTTAAAGCTAAATATTTTTAATTAGCAAGATATAAGTTTTTTCTAACAGATTGGGGGGCCTTTCTCCCCTTCTGTACCATAGGGTAAAGGTAAATTGATTATCAATATTCAAATGGTTTAATAAGCAAAAAAAACAAAAAAAGAAACAGCCGAAATAATCAGCTGCTTTTCATTTTATAAGAAATCAACTATAAAAACATAAATAGTTTGAATTAATTTTTTCTCCTTCGGATTACTTTTTGCTATTAAATTGAATAATCACTTTCAATTCTTCGTATACTTCCTTACTTGAAATCGGCAATTCATTAATTTCAAGTTCAATTTTTCTTTCTAATATTGACCAGAAATTCTTCCCTTGCTTCATTTTGTTTTGAATAAAGCCCCTAAGATTATCACGTTTTGCATCTTCAACAATTGAATCCTGAAAGAACATTTTTAAAATACCGTGAGTAATTATGAACAACTTCTTGTTAAGGGCTTCTTTCTTATATATATCTTTTATTATCTCAATATCTATATTATCTGCTGATTCATACTGCGTACCTAAAATGGTATTAACTAAGTTAGTCAATAATAAATAATATGTCGCAATAAATAAGAATGCTGAGTTAACCTTAAAATCTGATGCACCAGTCTTATATCCAAGTTCTTCTTTAATATATTTTAAAGTTAAATATGGAAATAAAAAAAGTTCTAATGGTAATCCCTTTGTTTCATCATTCATAATATCCTTCCACTTGTTACCCGTTGGTGTTAATTCATTTGCCCTTCCGTAAGCAATATCAGGCATTAGTTTAATTCCGGCTGTAAATGATTGAATCACCTCCTTAGCGGGAAGTACATATTTTTTCTTACTTTTTATTCCTGAAATTAAGTACTCATAATCTTTGTTACCTTTATATGAATTTTGTTTAACACTATTTAATGCAATAAATGAACCTCTTTGAATCTCATAATAGTAACCCAATTTTTCAAATTTACCAGTTAACATTTGCTGGAACTCGTCTAACGCATAAAAGTCTAAACCACGTACTGCATTTTGGCTATTAGTAAACCTTGTAATATTATCTCTTAATTGTTTCTTTTTACTTTCGTCAGTGCTTTTTTGTGTTTTTATAATCTTTACCAGTAAATGGCCTTCCGAGTGTAATGCAGCAAGTTCTTTTTTTGATTTATATTTATAAAAATCACCTATCGTTTTAGCTGTCTGGCATCCATTTACAATTTGAGGTGCTGTTAACTCTAAACTTCCCATTCTTTCATTAAATTTATCACAAACAATAGTTACTCCATTATTGAAGAACCAAAATTTTTCAGGTTCTTCTTTTAATGTCTTTTTCATTCCTGAATTTATTTGCGTGCTATTTAAGTAGTTCCTGATATTAGAGTGAAACAGAAGGTTGCCACCTTCATTAACAAAATGTGCAAAATCACTTGTTCTAACCTTAGCCACATAAGTTTCAAAGGTTGAAAAATTTTCTTCTATTCGAAGTTCTATTTTTTTATCTCTAAATTCTTTTGGAAGTAACCCTTTTTTCAATTCAATGTTTTCCACAATATTATAAAAATCATAGAATTCGTACTTTAGGTTTTGGAAGTCATCTCTTTTATTCATTAGGCTTGCATTTATTTGCGTATCATGCCATTCATCTATTTCACTATTTGTAATGTAATAACAATTTATTGGTTCATTATCATTATATGCATTCATTACTTTCAAACATAATTCTTTAACAGCATCCCTATCTGAAGTAGGTTTTTCAGTACACACTCTCTGGCAATCAGCAATAAACCTTTGTACAGAATCTATACTATGGGAAGTCAAATATTTACTTTGAAGTATATGTAGTTCACCATGATTTTCAAAAACTGCATCAATTCCATTATCAAACTTCCCACTTATTTCTGTTGCTTCAATTACTTTATCTTCCGTTAACTCAAAAATATTGTATAAAATCCACTCACAAAAACCGTTACCCTTTCCAACGGAATCCCGATAACCATTTTCATTTAGATATTCGTTTATGGATTCTTCAACTTGATTAGCTAAAACTTTATCGCATTGGAATTTTTTGACTTTACTCACAAAATCACCCCTAATATTTAAAAGCATCTAATTTTCCTTCATTTTCCTATAATTCTATTTTAAAAAAATACTCTGTGAAAATCTACCGTTTTCATTCTATTGTACTAGTAATTATTTACTGTAATTCTGGAATTTTTTGAAATCCTTCCAATATACACAAAAAAACCACTGTAATTAATCAGCGGTTTCATGGCTTACCTCACTTAATCAATTTTGCATCCAATTTTGAAGCTTCTTTTTCAATACTTTAAAGGACAATCCATCATCTTCTCCGGATACAGCGGTTCCTTCAAATACTAAGCCCTTCCTAAATGTCAGTTTTTCTAATGCTAATTCATAAGCGTTACGAAAAAGGATTGCATCCCTTATTGGTTTACCTGTTTCTAAGCTATAAATACGGGATTCAGAAACACCCAGTAATGAAGCTATATCCTTTACTTTTACATTTAAAGCCTTTCTTTTTTGTCTTAATTCACTCCCTTCTTTTTTCCACTTTTTATTTTGTTTCTTAACCCAATTTTGAGACTGTAGGTTATTCATCATTTAACTTTCATCCTTTTCAGTTAGTGATTTGTCTTACACTGACATAACGGGGTAGATTTCAATTTCTGACATAGCTTTATGATTATTGGGGAAATGCAAACGGATTAATTTATAGGATACAGGTGCCGACAGATTTGTAGGACACGGCAGAAGTCTAGAGATTAACAATTCCTATTAATTTATAGATGTAAGCTATTGGATTAAGAGTATATAATTGTAAAAGAGGTGATTACTAATGTTAAAAGATACAGAAATGAATTCTAGCAATTCTGCATCAAATATTGAAAATACTAATGATATGTTTAAGGTTAATTTCGAGGTAGATGAAGATGTAGCAGAAGTTTTAAATGAGTATCGTAAATTATATGGGGAAAATGGAGTATGTGAATTAATAAATAATTTATTAGATGATTTCTTTAAGACTATGAATAATGAAAAAAATTAATTCCTTATTAGGGTGTTGGGATACAGTAGTAGGATTAGTTAAAAACACTTTATAATAACACTAAGGAGTTGTGAATGATGGATGAAAAAGCAGCAAAACAGATTCTTGATAAGCTTACAGAAATGAATAAAGATATGCAAAAAGGATTTGCTGAAGTAAAGAGTAATTTGGATGATATGAAAGAAAGGCTTACTCCACTAAAAGAAAAACAGCAAAAGAATTATGATTTACTGGTTAAAGTGAATGAACAGCTTATAGAACGGAATAAAAAGTTAAACAGCTAATATCCGGCCACCTATGCACTAGGAAGGAACTAAAGGGGCCGATTTATTTTTTCTAGCAAAAAAATTTTCAAGGTGTAGTTTTCAGTCCAAATATCCCCCCTTCCCCCGTGTGGGGGGGGGATAACTATTTAAAACTATATTTTTGATTATTTATAATCATTTTTTACCAATGCTTCAGCGGCCATCAAAGGGAATACGAAAGATTTTTTATAATTTAATCAGCCATAAAGGGCACTTTAAGCGGCTATATTCGTCTATAACAGGCCCTTCAGTTTCGCATTCCTATAAGGAATATAAACCCCAAATAAGAAGCTTACCGGCCGTTATGCAAGTAAGCATATTATCTTATTCACCTGATTCCCTTTTCTTTTTGGCCCTGATTAGAGTACTTTTTGAAATTCCAGTCATTTCTTCCACTTGCTTATATGAATTGAATTCTAACAGTTTCAAAGCATGTTCTAGCTGTTTCTTAGTGAATTTATTAGGGCGGCCTTCCCTAAAATCATCACGCTGTTTAGCTATGGCCTTGCCTTCCTGTGTACGTTCTACAATCATATCCCTTTCAAACTGTGCAAATGCACTCATAACGGTAAATATAAGGTTTCCTGTAGGTGTATCTTCAACTAATCCCATATTCAACACATGGACTTTAACACCCTTTTCAAACAGCATTTTCACCGTTTCTATTGCATCTGTGGTGGAACGTGCGAACCTATCCAGCTTAGTAACTACCAGCGTATCAGCAGCTTCAAGTTTTTCTAATAGGGCTTTAAATTGCGGCCTATCAGCTTTAGTTCCGGTGAACTTTTCCGAATAGATTTCTTCACAGCCTTCTTTTTTTAGTGTAAGTAACTGTGATTCTAAATCTTGGGCCACTGTGCTTACCCTTGCATATCCATATTTCACTATGTATCTTCCCCTTTACTTTTGAAACTAAGTTATGACACCATTAAATACCTTGATTTTACTGGACTTAAAAAACGGTGTCAATACTTATAAGTTTTGGGTAAGATTTTATTATTGTTAAAAACTGATGGAAATCATATCGAGTTCAGACCATGCCCTAATTTATCAAGTAAAACACCTTTACATCAAGGTTTTAATACACAAAAGGATTTTAAATCCATGCCCCACGGTGGGCTTCATTTGGTATAGCTTTGTTTACAGGTACTTACTACTGTAAAAAAAAACAGCTGAATAATCAGCCGCATCCTTCATTAATATTTGTTGTTACTCTTATTATTTATTTCTTCTAAGAATATCTTATCGCGATATTCTACAAATTCATTAAAGTTTTCATCGATATACCTAATACCTATTAATTCTACAAAGTCCGAGTTAAGTTCTAATTTTGTAATTTGAATCTCTCCAGAATAGTTAGTAATTTGCTTTAGTTCACGTTCCTCTATATTTATGGTGTAAACATTTCCTCCCATACTAACTGTTCCCCAACCAAAGCCATATATCAAAACAATTGTAGAATTATCCAACCAAATTGCATATTTAGGTATGTTTTGGTTTTTATCTGGCGAAACCAACTCTGTAATATAGCCATTTTCAAGGTTATAAAGATACAAACTACCCGGACATTCCCATTCCAAAGGGGATATGTAAATAGCTTTATTTTTGTCTGGTGAGAACTCTGGTTTTGACGGAAAGGAATCTGCTATTACAACCATTTTGCCATCTGGGCTTATTTGATATATTTCTTCTTTTGTTTCATCATAGAACAGCTTGTACATTTAATCATCCTCGCCTTCAATTAAAGTTCCGTTTAATAATATATCTTTAGATTCAGGATAGACCCTAATTATTTCTTCTAAAGATGCTAATGGTACAACAATTATTTTAAAGGGATAACTTTTATTTAAAAAATGTATGAAATCTATTTGGCTTGCAGTTAAATCAACAGGTATAACCAGAACCCAAAAATCAGGTGAATGTTGTGAAGCAGTCAGAATCTCATTAATAATTAGATGGTTTGCAGGCATACGTACCCATTTTTTACATTGAAAAACCCATTTCCTTTCATAGCCTAAATTAAAAGGAAGTTCCTCATAAGTTGTTGCAACAACATCTCTTCCTCTATCTCCTCCACCTCTACCAAACCATTGTCTGTTTCTAAAACCAAATTTAGAAATTGTATAATATACAAATTTCTCAAAATTAGTGGGATTCACATTTTCCCATACAATCAAAGTTTGTCACCTCTCGTAAACTGTCCTATATCCATATTAACAGCATAAATGAAGTAGAACAAAAATTTTCATTTTATTTCATATAAACAAAATCTCCCTTCAGTGATTTCTGAAATTAGCCAATCTCCTAGGATTACAATCAGCTTTTACCAAAAAATATCATCCATAGGGGGAATCGGTCGGTTTTCTATTTCTTTTACTTCCTCTGTTATGTCAACTGTTCCGTTTACAATCACTTTTTCGATTAAAGTTTTACGATATCCGGTTTCTTGTTTAATGCCTTGTATGAACTGGTAAGCAACCCTTGGAACTTCACTTTTATTCTTGGCATAAAAATTTCCACCGGAAAATATCCCTGTATCTTCAATGTTTAGATGGACTTCCAAGGTAAATTTCATTACTATCACCCCTTTTCATTATAGAACGTGTGTTCTTTATTTTACACAAAAAAAAGCCGGGAGAATATTCTCCCAGCGTTATTATTGGTTATTTTTATCGCCCCTCAATTGGGAGTTCAAATGTAAGGTTCCTTTTAAAAGAAGGACTTTTAAAATCAATCTGAATAATTTTTGTATCATTTTTTAAGGAATACCCTGCATATATTTGTTTACTTCTACCTGCATTTAACCCCTCAGTGAAATATATATCTGCATCAAAAGGATAGTTACTACCTGCAAGGTCGATATGTTCAATAGACATTCCATTTTCGTCAAAAACTTGTAAGTCCCATGGGTTAATCCTTAAACCATCTTCAAGTTTTTTATCTTCATTAATATATTTAAAAGTATAATCGAGTACTAAAATTTTTTTCGTATCTTTTGGCATCTCCTCTACATAATCAGCAGGAACACCTATTGCCTTTGCAGAATTAATCGTTAATGAATAAATTTTTTCCCCGTTTTCATTTGTAATAAATGCTTCTTCATTTTGTTTATATATTTTCTTCTGAACTTCCTCATCTTTTTTATCAACAGAAGTTGTATCTGTCTTTTTTGCTTCTTTTGACTCATTGTTCTGGCATCCAGAAACTAAAGAAATTATTAATAGAGATAAGATTATTATAGAAAGCTTTTTCATTTTTATTATATTCCCCCAAGTTGTAGTGTTTACATTTTGCCTACTTATCCAGTCTTTTAAGACGATATTTATTATACGAACGCATTACAAATATTACAATACACATTGCAAATGTGTTAATTTTTTGATGATTCCGAACCTCTGAATCCCCAAAAAAGATGAAGCCATCAGGGGAGGAACTGACAACTGCAACAAGTTTCAAGGATTCCAAAAATCTGGTAAAAGAATTAACTAAGCTGACTTAATCAGGTATATCACACATTACAAAATAAAATTGTGAACCAGCAAAAATTAAAAACATAACTCCACGGAATCACACAGCAATCCGATGGGGTTTTATGATTATTTTTCATATCCATACTGCTGGAAATAAATAAACTGATAGCATATTAGCCATCAGTTTATCCTAATATCAGTTCCATTCACAGGCAATACCGTCTCCATCTCTATCTAAATCGTGTGGGTCATACTCAGGCCCACCATTAGCTTCAAAAAATAACTGTGCATCTTCTTGGGAATCAAAATCAGTGCAATTATGGTCAATATCTGTAGCTGTGTATGGGTTGTCCTGTATGACTTCTTCATCTATATCTTCTTCAATGTAATTATCTTCTTCATATGATACTTCTTCATTACTATCTTCAATATTTGTATCACCTTCTACATAACTATCACTATCCTCAATTATGCCTTTATAGTATTTAATGGTATCTTCTAGGTCATAATCCTCGATTCCTATATTTTCGACATTGGTTAATAGATAATAAAAAGCTGATTCCTTTCCACTATCCGCTTCAACTTCATCATAACTATCATTTATATATCCATGAACCGCTTCCGCAACGGATTCTTCAATTTCAAGCGGTGCATCTGATTCATCTATTGCATCTTGATATATTTGTTTTGCTGTATAAAATTCTTCATTTTCTATTGCATCAATCACCCTTTTAGCCGTTTTGTCACTACTACATCCGCCTAATAAAAGAAGTAAGAGTACTAAAATATATGTTTTCCTCACGAACTACATCCCCCACCTTTAATAAATCCCATATAGGTTAATCTTCCTACATATTCCAGTACATTTCAATGATAATTTACCTAAACAAAAGCAGCCCCTACTAGTTGGGAAAAACCAGTAAGGGCTTCAATAAGGTGATAGGAATGAGTAGTGAAAACACAATAGTTACCGGAACTATCAGGGCCTTCTATATCAATAACGGAATCTATAGTGAATCCTGACAAAAGAAGATAAAAAAAATGGCCCTAAAATATTTATGTCAGAAATTGCCTAAAATATCGTTATTGAAGTAGAAAGCTATTATTCTATTAATGGTGCTATTACTATAGTGATTATAGCTATGCACCTTGATAGATAATCTTTTATATAGAAATCTTTACTTAGTTAATTGGCTATTGTTATTGGTTATAGTTTATTGGTTATAGTTACATTTCAGATATTGAAGCAAGGTAATTACAGATATTGAAATAAGCTAATTACAAAAAGTGAAATAACCCTAGTAAAGAATTTTTACTACCCTATGTCAGAAACTGAAACACCTTCCGTTATTGAATTGAAATAACAAAATGGAGGGTGACTTTTAATGTCAAATAAATCAAAGGGCGGTACAAAGAAGGAAGAATTATTTATCAGGGTTTACCTGTCAGCTTTTGAAAGCGACTTGATTGCAAAGCTTTCAGGAAATCAGTTAAAGGTTCTTTTAACTATCTGTAGCTATATGGATAAAGACGGTAAATGTTGGCCAACACAGGAACAGTTAGCTGAAAAAAGCGGTGTCGGTAAAACAACAGTGAATAAAGTAGTTAATGAACTATTGGCCATCAGATTTAATGGTAAACCCATTATTAGTCGTAAAATGGAAAAGCACGGCCCCTTTAGGAATAGTGTTTATACAGTGCTTCCGGCTTCACAGATTGCCATTTTTGGCGGCCAAGTAGAAAAAATTGATACTGGTGAAAGTACTGATACTAGTACTATAAAAAGTACTGAAAATGAAAGTTCTGAATCTCTTACTACCACTAGGTTTATAAAAATGGGTTCAAATTAATTCCCATAATAATCCTTCACAAAATAGACACTAGTTTTGAATAGAACTTTAGGGCAGTTATGCACCTTATAGTATGTAGGAATGAATCACACCATTTCTACAGCTAATACCTTTAGGACAAGGTACTTTAACTTTTTGGCCATTTTAGCCAATTTCTTTCATTTTGGACAAGTCATCTTTTTAGGTGGCTTGTTCTTTTTTGTACTTAGAATTAGGGGTGAACTATATTGAAATACGATAAAGCGGAATTACTGATGCTGTTAGACAGTGCCACAATTAAGGCCCTGTTAAGGCTGTACGGTTTAGGGTATAAGTCTATAGCCGTTCGATTCGGTGTTACTAGGCCGGCTATCAATTATATGCTAAGACATGATAGCTTCAAGGACTACCAGCGGCAAATTCTACTGGATTTATTCTTTCAGCTTGGCATGGAAGCGACTGAATTGATACTGATTAACAAAATGATTAATACAACTGGAAGGTGCAAACATGAAACTTATTGATGAATTGATTCAGGAACTTATTGATATTAGCCAAGAATGGAACAGCAGTGAAATTTCAACAGATACTAGAAATCTTAAACTAGAACTACTGGAAAGCCAGTTAGAACAGCTTCAGATTGATTTTTCTATCCAGCCTTTCAAGCTTGTAAGTTACGGAAATCAGGGTACTTTTAAACAATTACTAAACCAGCATGTAGCAAAGGCAAAAGTGGGTTTAAACACGCTTAAAAGTACGGATAACAAGCGGAAATATAACGCTGCCGCTAGGCATCTGATTAGCCGTAAGCTATACTTTTCGGCCCTGAATCGGTCAATTCAAAGAAGTATTAGTGCATATGAATTTGTAAATAAGATGCAGCCAGCAAGTGATTATCAAATTTTCATATTAGGGGGAAATTCAAATGAGTAACACAGATAGAATTAGCTACATCCGTGAGTACTTTAAAAAACAGAATGATGTAGTGGTGGAAATTCCGCCAGTTATTAGCTATGTAGACAATATGAAGAAGATTGTACGCTTCAATGGTTATAGATGCGGAAACATAAAGTTCGTTGACGGAAAAGCAACAGTAAGTCGCCAAGATGCTTTTAAGCTTCAATCCCTTTACCCTGAAGCAATCATTCATGAAGAAGGTGAAAAGTAAGGTGAAGGCTATAGAAAAAGTACAACAGTTTTTAACCGAATATGATACTAAAGTTAATAAACTAAATGAAAGAATAGATTCCTGTTCTACAAGGATTGAAGAACTTCAGCTTGAAATCAGATTCATTAAGGAAAAGGAATTGCCGGAAGCTTCAATACAGCGTGTTATTGATGGAAATACAGCATTGGAAGCAAAACTGAAAAAGAATCTAGCTAAACTTGAAGCGGAACTAATAGAGAAACAGGAAGAAGCCGTGATTTTAAATCAGGCCCTTAACCGCTATAAATTTCAGGCCGCTAAAGAACTTAAACAGTATCAACAGATTTTCAATGATGAAAGGGCCATTGACAGTAATAAGGTTTACAGTAAAATGATGGCCGCCAAACGTGAATACGTGGAAACTATGAAGGCTGAAGCTGAAGTACTTCACAAGTACAAAGAAATTGACGTACTAATGCAAGGTATAGAAGTGGCAGCTGGGATTAAGTCGACTGTTTATAACATATTTGAAGTTGATTCAGCCCCAATAATTGGCCATTTAAACCGCCATAACAGTGTGTATTTAGCCCTTACCCATGAAGAAGTGCAAAAGATTATCAAGAAACAGGCTATTGATTTATCTTATCTGGATAAATTTAAGCATCCTAAGGGGTTATAAGAAATAAACAAAGTGATGCCTGTATTTAAAGCCAAACTTCTTTTCAACTTACAGGCATCACCATTATAAAGATGTTTATTTGAAAAAAAATTTGTATATTAAGGCAATAGGGTAAAGGATTATCATAATTACAGCTACACCTGTAAAAGATTTTTCTAAAATTCTGAAAAATCTCTTCTGATTTTCTCTATATATTTCTGTACTTCCTCCTACTATACGGGTCGAAACTTCTAATCCTTTATAATTTGTCATAAGTACATTAATCGTAAACTCATCCTTAGGATTTAAAAGTAAAGGCTTAATCCCTGTTAGCTTCCCAAAATCTTCATTAAATGTCTGGATATCCAAGTATGAAGGACTAGTTTCATAGGATGATATTTCATATACCGTAGGAACAAAATCGTCTTCTTTTTTGAACCTAAGGATTATATCTGATTCAAAATCATCCCTTTTAATTGGTTCATTTCCGTTATTAATAAATCGAATAGATATCATTTTTAGAGTTTCTGTTATTTCTGTATTATCTTTGTAAAAGATTTTTATATCATTAGTTAATTTTTCTACTACTGGTCGTTGAAATTCCACGTCATAGGCTAATTGCTTTTTCTTTTTACTTTTTAAATAAATATAAATTGATAGAAAAGCTGATACTAAAATGCTAATTATAGTTAAACCGTTTTGCTTAATAAAAGTTAACATATTTTCCCCCACGTATGAGTATTTTCTCATATCTAATCTACCAATATAATAGCATTTCTTGTAAAAAAAAAGAATATAAAAAAGACTCCTCGTTAATATGAGAAGCCCTTATTTTTATATTCTATTAAAGTTACTCACCGGTCTATACGGAATTACTGTTTACTTACTCGTATTCAATATCAATCTTTGGTTCTGTACTGCCCTTTTCGTATGGCCAATTAATTGGTCAAAATTATTATTTAATTGGAAGCATACACTAAGGCATTACATACACCGTACCCATACTGTCAACAACAAACATTCCGGTTGGGTCAAAACCGTATTCTTTCTTTAGATAACCCCCAATTTTCTCATGAATAATGCTACAAACTTTTCCGTACTTTTTTCTATTCTCCACATAGTCATTATGTTTGACCACATACATCCACTTTCTTCCGTGGTCTACTACTATTTTTCTACCGAATTTTCTCTTAAACTCTTTTACATTAATATTAATTAAGTCTAAACAAACTAAATTATTCAGGTACACGTGGTCAAGAAATTCAATCTCGAAGCGTTTTTCAAAGAGGTTAGGATTTGCTTTTGTTTCTTCATGTTCACTAATTTGGACACCATTAATAGTTTGAAACATAATACTCCCCCTAACAATAATAAAAATACAAGGAAAGTATACCATCAGAATTATGTAAATCATTAAAATAATAAGTACAGTTTTGTGTCCAAAAAAATATTTTTTCACTACACAAACGTTGATATCATCGAATTTTTACCTTAGTATCTATAAGTGCATTTGTTTCAGCAATTGGGTACCCCCTGGCTAAAAGCTCACCAATTCTTTTTAGAAAGCTTGCCTGTTCATTTACAGACCATTTATGTTTCTTCATCATCATACACCAGCCGGTCATATTCAGAGGATTGAATATAGCCTAGCGCAATCCCTTTTCTAATCACATCTTTTAATGTCCGATAATTTGTGTCAATCTTTTCTCCCATTGCCGCTCTCATTATGGCAGATAAATTTCTTCCCGATAACAGTTCAAACACACTTGCTCTTTTCCACCTGCCGCCTGAATAACAATGCGGTGGGCATTCGCCTTCACAAAATGGGCAGGTTAATTCAACTAATCTTTGTGCGGTGACGGCAATTAAAGTTTGTTCCACCTCTAACCAGTTTACGCCAAACTCCTCCAAACGAAAGACCGCACCTTTCGCATCGCGGGTATGCATTGTGCTTAAAACTAAATGACCCGTTAAAGCTGCGCGGACGGCAATTTTTGCAGTTTCCGCGTCCCTGATTTCCCCGACCATTATAATATCCGGATCATGTCGAAGAATTGCTTTTAAACCTGCAGCATAAGTCACCCCCGCTTTTTCATTCACCTGAACCTGGAGGACCGAATCATAATTTTTTTCAACTGGGTCTTCAAGAGTAATCACATTGCGATGGAACAGGTGTGCAGTTTCGTTTAAAAGTGAATACAAGGTCGTGGTTTTCCCAGACCCAGTTGGCCCAGTGAAAATAATTAAACCATGTGCATGTTTGAGCAAAGCTAATAATTTTCGTGTCATCGATGGAAAGAGTGAGAGCTGGTGAAAAGGAATTTGATCTTGCTGCGGCAATAGGCGAATGACAAGGCTTTCTCTGTTGTTGGAAGGAAGGGTAGACAGCCTTAGACCCATTAGTTGTCCGTTAACATCACAAACAATCGCACCGCTTTGCGGGCGTCTGCGTTCTCCGATATCCATATTTGCTGTAAATTTAAAATGGGAAATCAATCTGTCGCATTCATCTTTCGGAAGTGATAATCGAGGAATCAGTTTGTTTGTTAACCTAATTTGCACTAGGGTGTCATTCTTACGAGGAATAATGTGAATATCTGTCGCCTGGTTTCTTGCCGCATCAGTAATAATTCTGTTAGCTAAAATTTCAATTTCACTAACAATTGGAAACACCGCCTTTCATATTTTCTCAATACCTAAAATTCGACATCCTTCTATCTTTTCCTTCTTTCTTTTTAAAAAAATCATTACTTTTTGTGAACATTTTGTGTACAAAAAAACCTGCATAACGCAGGCTGGTTAACACTCTAATAATTTATTTTTGATTAACCATGCGGCACCAATAACGCCGGCATCATTCCCTAAGGTGGCTAGTGCTAGTTTTGTTGAATCCTTCACAGACGAGAAGGAAAAGCGTTCAAATTGGCTTTTTACAGCATTCAAAAGAATATCTCCTGCTTTAGAAACACCACCGCCTAAAACGATTTTTTCCGGATTCAGGGTATTCGCAATATTCGCCAGCACCAATCCTAAATGGCAGGCAACCTCATCTAACACTTTTATTGCTATAGAATCACCATTACGGGCACAATCAAATACATCTTTAGCTGAAACGCTGCCATCGGAACTATACTTTTCTGCTAATTCTCCTGCCACCCCCGGCATACTTAATGCTTCCTTTGCCAATCGTACAATTCCAGTTGCTGAAGCGATCGTTTCCAAGCATCCGGTTTTTCCACAATTACATGGAGCTCCTCCTTCAGGAATAGCAGTCGTATGACCGATTTCACCGGCAGCGCCATTAACACCCTGGACAATATTTCCATTTGCAATAACGCCGCCGCCGACTCCTGTGCCTAATGTTACACAAACAATATCTTTTGCACCATTGCCAGCACCCTTCCACATCTCACCTAACGCTGCACAGTTCGCATCATTTTCAATTAAAGCTGGAAGTGACGCGGCCTGTTCAAGACTGGCCTGTAATGGAAAATTACTTTGCCAGCCTAAATTAACTGTGTTTAACATAACACCAGTTTCATAATTAACAGGTCCAGGTGCCCCCATTCCAATTCCAGCTAGCTGGTCTTTTGTTTGACCAAGCTCTTTTAGTTTCTCAGAAATAGAATTTGCTATATTTACGGTGATGTTTTTACCCTCATTGCTATTGTCAGTCGGGATTTCCCATTTCTTAATAATTTCACCGTCCAATGTAATAAACGCAATTTTAGTAGTTGTACCGCCTAAATCCACACCAGCTATCCATTGTTTCGTCAATTTCATTCACCCGTCTTTTCTTTTATCTTTCTCCATTTGAATTTCATGTCTTAAAATCAAAAGGGCTGTTTGAAAATCCCGTGTTTCCATTAATTGTGATTGATATAACTCCTTTAATTCAGCTTCCATCAACTCCAGGTCTGCAACCCGGTCCCCAATATAGATTATCGTACCAAATCGCTTTAAATATTGCTGGATCTCATAGACTGTCTTCATCTAACGGTCCCCCCTGCCTTTATATTACTAGAGAGTTAGTTCATCAAAAAGTATAACCCATTGAAGGGACGGTCCTCAAGGCATTCTTACCCGCTAGTTCCATTCGATAAAAAGTATATTTTAGTCATTTGAAGCTGCTTTTGCCCATATAACAATACTAGGACAAACAGTTTGCAAACCGGAAGGATGAAAACATTCGTGAAAAAAAGCTATTACTTATTATTTGGAATCATTCTCATCTTCTCTGCTTCAAGTGCAATAATATATAATGCCCAGCAGCCAAAGGCTCTTGAAAGCATTACCTTTTTTCCAATCAAGCCAAATGTTTCTTTTACTAATTTCGATACTTCGCTAAAGTCGGTAGATCAAAACACTGTTTTCTGGCAAATAAAGTCCACCCTTGACCGCCATGCCTATCTGCGTCAGGATGCCGGGCTGCTGTACTCGAACGGCCGGCTGATCGGAAAACTAGGAGCCTGGAGGCAGCACACGGCTACCATAACTCAAGAAAAACAGGTGCCCGTCCCAGCAAGTTCATATCTCCAAGCAATTACCTTTCACTATGCCGAATTGCATGAAAAAGGTGGTCAAATCTTTAGCGCCCAGGCCATGTCTCAGGACCAATTATATGTTATTAAGAAAAACTCTGGAGTAACAGAGGGGAAATTAGAAGAACAAACCGAACGAATGCTCCGTTATAGCTGGAATAAAGGCGTCAGGTACTATGCCATTCGCTTAAAAGAATATATAGCTTACCCTTTAAATGAATTTTCCAAAAAAACTAACGGCACCTTCCCAGGCTTCACAAAGGATGAAACAGCCAAAATGATTGGACGTTTATGGGAAGGGCTGTATAAGAATTATTTCCTTGGCATCACAAAACAGGATGGTACCAAGGCGGAGCCCACAGGCAGTACCATCCCTCTCATCTTATTGGCTAAAGATAAAACACATTTATTAGTTTTAACGGAAACAGCCAAGGGTGAACCTATTCTCCTGCGCCAGATGATTGAAGATGCTGATTGATTTCATGAACTAAATCAGTATATTGCTTATGGTTAGGCTGCAGTTTTGCGGCCTTTTCTGCGTTCATTTTCGCCTCTTCTAAATCATTTTCCTCAAGGTTAATAAGCGCAAGATTATAATAGGCTTCATGAAATTCAGGATTTAGTTTGACAGACTTTTGCAAATGTAATTTGGCATCATTCAGCATGCCCTTTTTAATTTCCGTATACGACAAAAGGAAATATGTTTTATCAGATGGTTCAGCGGCATTCTTCTCAAATTCCTTTAAAATCCGATAAGCCTGATCATAATCATGCTGCTTAATATATTCCTGGGCAGCTAGTAAGGCGGAGGGTTCATTCTGTGATTTGACGTATGGACTAAAACCATAGGAAATCGCCCCCCACGTTATGGCTGCCGATAGGATTAGAAAAATAAGTTGCAGGATAAACTTTTTCTTTTTTGGAAAATAAACGACACCTGCTGCTAGGAAACCGCCGGCTAATCCGCCTAAATGTCCGGCATTGTCAATACTTGGCGCGGTAAAGCTGAATACGAGATTAATCCCAAGCACCACCAGCAAGTTCATACCCATTGTCCTGGAAAATAACTTCGGATGAATCACACCAAAGTAAAGCAATGCACCGAAACAGCCATAAATGGCACCACTGGCACCCGCGGATAAATTGGGACTAAAAATAAAACTGGCAATAAACCCTGTCACACCAGCAAACAAATAAATAAACAAGAATCGCGTATTCCCATAGATCCGTTCAACTGCCGTTCCAAGGAAATATAAAGCAAATGAATTAAGAGCCAGATGCAAGAAGCCGATATGGAGAAAGATCGGTGTGAAAAACCGCCACCACTGTCCATCGTAGATTAATTGATTTACTTTTGCCCCATATTTAATCAGTGTAGAGGAATTCGTACTTCCACCGTTTAACTGCAGCCACAAAAAAACTGCCGCTTGAATAAAGATCAAAGCATACGTAAAAAATGGTTTGCTGTTAAATAATATGTCACGTTCCGCCTTTACCTGATTTACAGCAGCCGCCAACGTTTGCTGCTTTAAAATCTGAACATCGTATTCAGTGGACTCCCCTGCTTCCGGGAAGGGAGCAGCTGTTCCCAGCCTCCCTGACAATCGCTCAAATCCCTTATCCATGATCCCTTGTGCAAGCAAGATGGAGCTAACCATAGTTTTATTCCCTTCAGTGTGTAGATATGGTTTTTCAAGCCGAAATTCATATTCATCCACAGGAGGATATTCACTAATATAAATGTTCAGAATTTCAAGCTCACGGCGGTTTAACTGGCGCCGAACTCTTTCTCCATTAGCAGCGGTAAACTCAATATCCCGCTGCAATTCATTGCTCCAATCTACATCCTCCTGCTTCAGCCGGATGATTGGAGCCGTTTTATTTTCCAGCTTTTCAAGCCAAAGTTCCTTTTGGTTTTCAAACAATTGGATGATCCGATAGCCAAGGTCAGTAATACATGTATTGGCTAAGCTCCAAAAGATATATTCCTCTTTATTACTCATTTCTCCCCTGCTTTCTATCAAAGTCCTTTCTCTATTATAGTCAAAAACACAATAGGACATGAAACAAACACCCTGCTTAAAGGGAAAAATAAAAACCATCTGATGGTTTTTACCATTCAGATGGTCCAAATACAGTCTTTAACATTTTATTTTTAACACCAGGAAAGCTCATAATTGACCCTAGCGCTACTCTTCGGAGCCAGCCTGATGCCAGCAGCAGATTAATAAGACGGAACCTGTAGCGGTACGCAAAGTAACCAATCGACCCGATCATAAGTATTGATGTAAGCATTCTGGACATTGTGCATCCCTCCTGTCATTATTCTGTGAAAATGGCAGGAATTTTATCCAAAAGTTACGAACTTTATCAATCATTATTAAACAGGACAGGCTCCATAGTTTTCTTTAACACTTGAACGGAATGATTAAATTTCTCCTGTTCGCCCTTGCTTAAATCCAGTTGTACGACCTCTCTTATACCATTGCGATTGACTACTGCCGGAACACCGATAAAAATATCGTTATGCCCGTATTCCCCTTCCAAATATGCAGACACAGTGAGCACCGAGTTCTCATTTTCCAAAATAGCCTTAGTCAGCCTTACAAGCCCCATCGCAATACCATAAAAGGTTGCCCCTTTTCGCTCAATGATCTGATAGGCAGCATCTCGAACATTTACAAAAATTTCATCAAGGTCTTTTTGATGATAACCCTGTTTATTTTTTGTCCATTCTGAAATTGTTGTGCCAGCAATATCCGCATGGCTCCAAACAGGAAGTTCCGTATCACCATGTTCGCCAATAATATAGGCATGAACATTACGGGTATCTACATCAAAGTAGTCTCCCAGCAAGAATCGAAAACGCGCCGTATCTAAAATGGTTCCTGAACCGATCACCCTATTCTTTGGCAGACCGGAAAACTTCCAAACTGCATAAGTAAGAATATCGACGGGATTTGTCGCAACAATAATGATGCCATCAAATCCGCTTTCCATAATTTCTTCGACGATACCTTTAAAAATCCTCGTATTTTTTTCTACAAGGTCTAATCTTGTTTCGCCTGGCTTTTGATTCGCACCAGCAGTTATCACAACAACATCCGCATTTTGACAATCTGCATAACTTCCAAACCAAATCTTTGTCCGCGATGGAGCGAATGGAAGCCCGTGATTTAGATCCATCGCATCTCCTTCGGCCTTGTCTTTATTTACATCTATTAAAACCAGCTCTTCCGTAATGCCCTGATTTAAAAGGGCGAATGCATAGCTTGAACCTACAAATCCAGTTCCAATCACGGCCACCCGATTCACTCGATTTAACATTGAAATTCCCCCTATTGGTTATTTCAAATACCTATCCAATTAAATTGTACACCGTTTTACCATTTTTATTTATCGTAAATGCGCGATGTAAACGGTATCTTTGTATCAATTTTGTTACAAAAAAAAGGAAAAGTGAAGCACAACCATCGCTAATATGGCTGCGATTAAACCTGAAAGGAAATTGACCATGTCATTTTCAATTAATGAAATTCCCTTTATTCTCGTAGTTCTCTGCCCGCAATGCATTCTTTTTTCAGTTTCAAGGCCGCAAAGTCTGCACACAAACAACTGTTGATAGAAGGCACCAACCAAAGTATCAATGACATTCCCGATAAAACCAAACAGGAAGACAATTCCTCCCGCCAGAATATCTAATTTTAAGCTCCATACACTAATCAGCGCAATTAGGAAGGACCCCGATAATGCAGCGATCGTCCCCAACCCGCTGACCGCTCCAGATGTCCCTTTTTCAACCCGTTTGAATGTACGAATATAGAGCGGAGCTTTCTTGCTTAAACTGCCGATTTCCGAAGCCCACGTATCTGAATTGGCACTGGCAAGTGAAACGGCAAAGCCAATCAGCCAAATAGATGCAGGGCTAAAATAATATATGACACTAAACAGCGCCGCAGCTCCCCCGTTAGCGAATACTTGGCGCCAATCTCTTGCCCCGCCCTTCGCTAATTTTTCCTCCATTTTTTCCTTTGCCGCACTTTTATATTTGGACCAGTAGCTTGAGGTTACAAAAAATACACCTAAGATCAATAATCCTTTATATCCAAAGCCTAAGTAAATTGCATATCCAACAACAGCGGCAGCAATAGCACCAGATTTGCTTAATGAATGCACCCTGTAGCCCGCATAACCTAAAAAGAACATGACCGCGAGCATTAATAGAGACTTCATCATACCGTCTTTATGACGTCATTTGGTGTAATAATTTTGCCAACCGGAAGATCATACTTCTCAACCGGGAAATCAGAAATCATTTGTTCCTTAAATGCCAGCGAAACAGTGTTACCGGTATAATCTGTTAAGAAGCGGTCATAATAGCCCCCGCCAAACCCGATGCGATACCCGGCCTTTGTGTAAGCGAGCCCCGGAACAATTAACAAACCTATTTGCTCTGGGCTGACCTCTGTTGTCAATGTCGGAACCGGCTCCAATAAACCATAAAACACCGACTCAAGCTGAGAAAATTCTGTCAGCGTTCTAAAAGATAACTTTTTTTCTTTAGGAACACATTTTGGAACAACCACAGTCTTCCCTGTTTCCCATGCTTTCCGGATTATTTGGTATGTATCCACTTCAGGAGGCTTTGACACCGTAACACCGATAACATCTGCTTTTTGCCACTCTTCTTCTTCAAATAATCGGCATGCAATTTTATAGGAATAATCTTCATAAAGCGGTTTTGACAGTTGAGAGAGAGTATCTTTCACTTGTTTCCGAATGGTATTTTTATCATCCATTTGTTAAACCTCCTTTTTGAATGCACAAAAAAACAGCAGGAAAGCCCCTGCTGTTTATTTTGTTTCACGGTGTACAGTTGTACGCTTTTCTCTTGGGCAATATTTCTTAAGCTCAAGACGGTCTGGGTTGTTACGTTTATTTTTGTTTGAAATATAGTTACGGTCTCCACACTCAGTGCAAGCTAACGTAATATTCACACGCATGTTTCTTTCCCTCCAAACGATTAAGCTTGTTCGTTCATACGACTTTTCTATAATATCATTTTTCAAAAGGAAATGCTAGTGAATTTTTAAAAGTGCTTGCTCTATTGCTAATACTTCTCTTTTATTCTTTCCAATAATCGCCCATGAGCTTAGCGTTTCAGTCTTTTGCGGGTAGACGGTTATGTTTTCCGCAAGGATACTGGCAGCAGGTCCTTTCGCCATTGGCTGATACCTTAAAGTTCCGTTATCTAAGGAACTCCAAATCTGGTCGGTATACACATTCCATAGCGGCATTGTAGTATATTCTTTTACTTCCGACTCATTGTGCTTTAAATTAACCAGAAACACCTTTTCTTCAGAGTGGTGAAAAATTCGCTGCTCAGTTGGTGAAACAAAGGCGAGACTATCCTGATTCACATTTTGAAAATGGTGCATCGCCAGAATTTTTACGTCCTTTGCTTGATTACTGTGATTGCTGACAAAGACACGGTAATAGTGAATTTTAGAGTGAATCGGTTTTTGTTTTATTTTTATGATGAGCCCTTCTTCATAAATAACCTTTTCCATCTGATTTTGGAGCCAAAAATACTTTCCATTTATCCAAATACCTGGAATTAATTGAAGCTGCCCAATTGAAGACTTCCGTTTGGAAAACTGTTTCATTTTTTGTAATTCAATAATATTAATCATTTATTATTACACCTTTTTTCATTATTGAGTCGTCTCATTCATATTAGCTCGTGTATTCAAGACCATATCCTCCATCAATCTGCTCGTTTCAGCAGCGATTCTGCCCCATCCGTAAAGACCTCTAGCTACTTTGCCGCCATTTATACCAATTTCACAAGCGGTTTTTCGGTTATTTACAAGAAAGCCAATTTGGTCAAGCAAACTTTGGGCATCCCCTGGGTTCATCAGCAAGCCCGTTTGCAAATGTCTGACAATTCCTTTCATTCCGCCTGCGTTCGAAACAATCACCGGTTTATCTTGGATCATTCCCTCTAAGGCAACGATTCCAAACGGTTCATACACGCTTGGTACCACAATCATTTCACTGCCCTTAATAAGAGCATCCCGCTCTTCATCTGTTACAGAGCCAATAAATGCAACTTGCTGTGCTAATCCTCGTTCTTCTACCTGACGCTTATACGTTTCAAGCAACGGCCCTTTTCCGGCAACAATAAAAAAGTAGTTGTATTCTCTTTCCTTGGCCATTTCTGCTGCTTTTATTATCGTTTCGAATCCTTTTTCCTTAACCATTCTTCCAATTGAGAAAATATACTTTCGCTTTGTCAGCTCCGGAAAAACTGATTCTTCTTCAATTTCATTCCTAGGGGGTTCAATCCCATTTGGAATTACCATCATTTTTTTCTCCTCAATATGAAAAATATTCATAAGCGATTCCTTCATATATTGACTGCAAACAATCATTTCCTCTGAAGCGGACATCAATGCCAGCTCCTGTTCATGGATAAATTGCTGAATTTCATTGTGAATCCCATTATTTCTCCCATGTTCGGTTGCATGTATCGTGGTCAAAAGCGGGATACCTAGAACTTCTTTTAAGGCAATACCCGCCGCACCTACAAGCCAGTCATGGGCATGAATCAAATCAAACTTAAGTTCTTCTGCCAATTGTTCTCCCTTAAAGGCCATAGCTAAATTAAGGCCGCCAATCCAGACAAGAAAATGTTCATCATGAGCATTGATAGGGTTCACCCGATGAACATGAACCCCGTTTGTCTTTTCATAACCCGGCAAGCGGCCGTTACCTGCAGTTAGCACATGTACCTCATGGCCCTGACCTGCCAATTGAACTGCCAAGCAAAATACGTGTCTCGAAAGCCCGCCAACAACATTCGGAGGATACTCCCAGCAAAGCAGCAGGATTTTTAACTGCCACTGATGTACAGACTGATGATTCAACTTAGCTTTTTCCGTTACAGCGTTAACCATTGTTCTCCTCCATATAACTTTCTTCAGCGTAATAACTGTAAGTACTTACACGGTCCTTCCATTGCGGAGGTTTGGCTTCATATCGCAGCAACTCCAGCTGATCATGGTTCAATGGATTACCAGAAAATTCAAGTTTTGGAGTTTGTACACAATTGGATCTTATAAGAGGAAAATAGCCAGTGGCCGGAACAAGAACACCTAATTCGGCTACATAGCTTCGATTCGCCGCTAATCCTTTCACAAACCAATGTCCATTTCGGTATGGCACGGTAACTTCATAATAATGGTGGGCATTTGTTCCATCGAAAATGATATCAGTTACATCATAAATCCTTACAGTCGAAACGAGTTCAGTTAAACTAACGTTAAAATAAGATTGAATTACTTTATGAGGAATCGCGGAAATATTCCAAAAAATAATTATTCTTTGATGTGTAACTAATCGTATACCCAACTCTCCCTTTTTAGGAATTAAGGAAGTTAGCGACTTACTTTCTGAAGAATTCTCTATTTCCCTCTCTATTTGGCTTGTCACTAGCCCGTTGGTGTTTTCCGGGTTTGCAGCCCATTTATTAAAGCGGTATTGGACCTTGCCGACCGTTGTATTTAATTCGGTGGCTATTTTCCGAAATGAAAGCCCATCCTTTCTCAATTTAATAATATCTTTAAGCATGATTTCTTCCGTCTCCTAATCTATTAATATATGTTCAATTTTGAAAAGTGTGAATAATCGTTCGTAATTTAATGGTACCATTACACTGGAAGGCATACAATAAACGCAATTTGTCGGATTTTGCCCCACCTTTATCAATGTAGTGTCCAGACAGGGAAATTTTTTTGAAGAATAAAAAAAGTGATAAAAACGATAATTTATGACAGATTTAATAAAGAATTATAAAAAGAATTCGACAAAAAAAAGATGAGTACGATTGTCTCATCTTCTGAATGTTCATGCTGATTTAGGCATTGAGATTGAATCGATTCCCTGTTTCAAGGTATACGACATTCTCCGCTATATTCGTGGAATGGTCTGCGATTCTTTCAATATATCGGCACACGAATGCCAGTTGAATAATTTGATTCGTAAAATCGGGGTTTTGCGGGATATAAGTTAGAAGCTCCTTGACCAAATCGCCAAACATTTCGTCCACCTGGTCATCCTTTTCCGCACATTTTCTGGCAAGTTCCTGATCCTCGGAATAAAAAGCGGTAATTGCATCAGTTACCATCTCCAATGCCATTTCCATCATTTTTGGAATATCAATTAGTTCTTTTACATGCTTCTCATTTCCAATATGAACAGTTGATTTGGCGATGTTAACGGCAATATCCCCTAACCGTTCTACTTCAGATGACACTCTTAAGGCCACATGCAGTCTGCGCAAATCTTTGGCAACTGGTGATTGCCGTGCTATCAGCATCAACGCTTTCTCATGAATTTCATACTCCAGGTTATCAATTAGATTATCGCCATTGATCACTTTTTTTGCTAATTCAATATCTTGATTTAATAAAGAAAGCATGGCATTTTTAATGGCTGTTTCTGCTTCACCGGCCATTTTTAATTGCAGTGCTTTTAATTCTTTTAAACTTTGATCAAAATTGGATCTTGTATTCATGACGATCACCCAAATCTTCCTGTAATATAGTCTTCCGTACGTGAATCCTTTGGCATTGAAAAGATCTTTGAAGTTTCATCAAGTTCAATTAATTCACCCATTAAGAAGAAGGCTGTTTTATCCGAAACCCTTGCTGCCTGCTGCATATTGTGTGTCACAATAACAATCGTATATTTTTCCTTCAGCTCAAAAATGAGTTCCTCAATTTTCAAAGTTGAAATTGGGTCAAGCGCAGAGGTTGGCTCATCCATTAACAGCACATCCGGCTTTGTCGCCAATGCTCTGGCAATACATAACCGCTGCTGCTGTCCGCCGGATAATCCAAGGGCTGGCGCAGATAAACGGTCCTTCACTTCATCCCATAAGGCTACATCCATTAATGCTTTTATGACAATTTCGTCAAGGTGCTTCTTTTTCTTAATTCCATGAATTCTTGGCCCATAAGCAACATTATCATAAATCGACTGTGGAAAGGGATTGCCCTTTTGGAAAACCATGCCCACATGTTTACGTAATTCTACTAAATCTGTTTTCTGATTTAAGATATTTTTTCCATCAAAATTTATTTCACCAGTAATTCTTACATTTGGGACCATTTTATTCATAAGGTTAAGGGTTTTTAAAAAAGTAGATTTTCCGCAGCCTGACGGTCCTATCATGGCTGTTACTTCTTTCTTCTGAATTGGAAAGTTAATACCTTTTAGAGCATGGTGGTCACCGTACCATAGATTAAGGTCTTTCACATCGAAGATATCTCTCGTTAATGTCTGTATCGCCATTAGTGTTCCCCCTTATCCGAACCGGCCGGAAATGTATTCCTCTGTCTTTTGTACAGATGGATTGGTAAAGATTTTTTCGGTATTGTCATATTCAATTAAATCACCGTTTAAAAAGAACGCGGTTTTATCTGAAATACGGGATGCCTGCTGCATATTATGTGTCACAATAACAATGGAATAATCCTTCTTTAAATCAACAATTAAATCTTCGACCTTTGCATTGGAAATCGGGTCTAACGCGGATGCCGGCTCATCAAGGAGGATAACAGTCGGTTTCATTGCAATGGTTCTGGCAATGCATAGCCGCTGCTGTTGTCCACCCGAAAGTGAAAGGGCTGATTTATGAAGCCTATCCTTCACTTCATCCCAGAGTGCTGCATTTCGCAAACTTTCTTCGACTATCTCATCCAGCTTGCTTTTCTTTTTAATTCCAGCAAATTTAAGTGCATGCGTAATATTTTCATAAATCGACTTCGGAAACGGATTAGGCTTTTGAAATACCATGCCGATTTCCTTGCGTAATGCTACTACATTAATATCTTCAGACAAAATATTGAGACCTTCGTAAAGGATTTCTCCTTCCGCTCTTGCCCCGGGGATCAGGTCATTCATTCGATTAATACTGCGTAAAAAAGTGGACTTGCCGCATCCTGAGGGACCAATTAATGCCGTCACGGAGTTTTTTTCAATTTCCATTGAAATTCCATTAACTGCCCGTTTTTCCCCGTAAAAAATCTGCAAATTGTTTACCGCTAATATGTTTTCCTGCCGGTCTTTATTATTATTTGGAATAGTTACATCCACCGTTGTTCTCTCCTTTAAGGCTGTTACCATTCGACTCCCACCTTTTTATTTAGTTGCGGTGACCCTCTTGTGAATCATACTTCCAATCCAACGGGCTCCTAAATTAAAGATCAATACAGAAATAACGAGTACAGCAGCAGATCCGCTTGAAACTGCCTCCACATCAGGGATTAACCCTTGAGTATTCACTGACCATATATGAACCGCCAACGTCTCTGCAGGGCGGAAAATATTCAATGGTGATTGTTCTGAAAATGGATTCCAATTTGCATAATCAAGTCTTGGAGTAGATAGCCCAGCTGTAAATAATAGTGCTGCCGCTTCACCAAACACCCTGCCGGCAGCAAGAATAGCCCCGGTTAATATCGATGGAAAGGCCGCCGGCAAAATAACGGTTTTAATCGTATGCCAATGGGTGATTCCTAATGCAAGACTCGCCTCTTTTAAATCACGCGGTACGGCTCTAATAGCATCTTCTGTCGTACGCACTATTGTAGGCAGATTGAATACTGTCAATGCCAGTGCGCCACCTAAAATTGTATAACCCCATCCAGTTGTGTTAACAAATACCAATAAACCAAACATACCAATAACAATAGAAGGCAAGGATGATAATACTTCAATACATGTCCGGATTAAGTCTGTTACTTTCCCCGGTTTCGCGTATTCGGCCATATAAATCCCGCCGCCTACCCCGATTGGGACGGTAATCAACATCGTAATGAACAAAATATAAAACGAATTAAACAATTGGTCGCGGATTCCTCCGCCAGCCCTTACGTTACTTGAAGGAGTTGTTAAAAAATCAAACGAAATATACTTAAACCCGTTAACGAAAATATAGAAAAATAGTCCGACAAGAATTGCTGTAATAATAATGGCGATGGCACTAAAAACCCCTGTTGCTATACGATCGGCTGTTTTACTATTCATCGTAATTTCCTCCTTGATGATAGATAGCGAATAAGAAGAATAAACGCGAAGGACATGATTAATAGAATAAGGCCCATCGACCACAGAGTGTTATTTTCCACGCTGCCATAAGTGGTATGTCCCATATTTAATGTAATAATCGTTGTTAGTGTTGCTGATGCATCCAAAATACTTGTCGGTAAGTTACGTACGTTACCGATGACCATTTGAACGGCTAAAGCTTCACCAAATGCTCGTGCCATACCAAGAATAATCGCTGTTAACAATGAAGGCATGGCAGCAGGTACTAATACTTTACGAATGGTTTGCCATCTCGTTGCACCTAAAGCAAAGGATCCTTCACGTAAATGATTTGGGAGTGAACTCATAGCATCTGTCGCGATTGTCGTAATTGTCGGTAAAATCATAATCGCAAGGACAATCATTCCGGAAAGCAAGCTAAATCCTAATCCGCCTACATGCTCCCTAATAAATGGAACTAAAACAGTTAATCCAATAAAACCGTAGACAACTGAGGGAATCCCAACTAGCAATTCTACCACTGGCTGGAGGATTTTCCTTCCCCAGGATGGGGCAATTTCTGTCATAAAGATCGCACCGCCAATCCCTAATGGTGCCGCAATTAGAGCAGCGAGAAAAGTAACCGCAAAGGAACCGAAAATAAATGGCAGTACACCATATGCCGGATTCGCTTTATCGGTAGGATTCCACTTAGCACTTGTTAAAAATTCCATTACACTTATTCCGTTTTTCGTAAAGGACTGCAGTCCTTTTGTACCCAAGAAAATGGTAATAGCAATCGTAGCTGATATCATGATTACAGCACACAATATGACAAAGAATTTACCTCGAAATTCCCCACCTAGTCTGCTTCTCTTCGATTTAAGTAATCTATCTTGTGCTGGAAGAAGCTTTTCCATATTAAACCAAACTCCTCTTAAATACGTCGTAATAGGGTAAACGCATTTGAGCATTTACCCTTTTATTTTTTGCAATACACATATGTTCAATTAGATATCTTTTTGATTACCTTTAGCATCACGTTCTACTTTCATTTTTGTAACAGGCAGGTATCCTTGATCTTTTAATAAAGTATTTTGGATATCGTCTGACATTAGATAATCTAAGAACGCTTTTGCTAAGCCTTCAGCTTCACCTTTTGTATAAGAATGCTGGTATGCCCAAACAGGGAATTTACCGGATTGTACATTTTCTTCAGTTGGTTCCACACCATCAATGGCAAGTGGTGTTACTGAATCGTCAGTGAAGTAAGAGAATGCAAGGTAACCAATCGCACCTTCAGTTTCGTTGATAATCTTTTTAACCGTATTAGAAGAATCTTCTGTAATTCCTTCAGCAGGTGTTGCCCCATCAAGAGCAAATTTATTGAATACTGCACGAGTACCAGATGAATCAGGACGGTTGACTAAAACGATTTTTTGATCTGCTCCGCCAAGTTCTTTCCAGTTAGTGATTTTGCCAGTGAATACTTTGATTAAATCTTCTTTTTTAATATCTTTAACGCCAACTTTAGGATTAACTGCGGCAGTCATACCTACAACCGCTACTTTATGGTCGACAAGCTTGTCAGCAGGAATACCTTCTTTTTCTTCAGCGAAAACGTCTGAGTTTCCGATTTGGACAGATCCTTCAGCTACTTGGGAAAGGCCTGTACCAGAACCGCCTGCATTGACTTGAATATCAACTTTAGGATTTTCAGCCATGAATTCTTCGGCAGCTGCTGCAACTAACGGCTGCATGGCTGATGAACCAGAAACGACTAGTGAGCCGGAAAGTTCTTGCTTATCTTCAGTTTTTGGTGCTGCATTATCTTTTTTATCTGTTCCATTTGTAGCTCCGCCTCCACATGCAGCCATAAATACCATTAACGCGGCTAATACTGTTAGTAGGCTAAACTTCTTCAAACTTTTCATTTTCTTGATTCCCCCTAAGGTTTATGGTTGATAATGTTTGTCTGCCTTACATGTATAAGAATAAAGTACTACTGTAAATTGCGTTTTAACGAATTGTAAAGGCTTTGTAAATTTATATTAAGCTTTTGTAAATCGATTTATGTATCTTCTTATCATCTTTTGTAAATTCAACTCGAATTATCCGTCATAAACGCAAAAAAACCTGTCTCACATTCGAGACAGGTTTCTTAAAGAAACATATTATTGGTTAGTGTTATTAGTGTTTTGCTCGTCACCTTTTTTTCCTTTATCCGATTGACGCTCTTTCTTTAAGTCAAAAAAGGCATCTAATACTTTTTTGCCAATATTGCCATTTATAGAAGGACCAGTGTTGCCTTGATAAGCCCACGGAACCACAACAGCAATGGCCACTTCCGGATTATTATATGGAGCAAATGAAACAAGGCTTAAGTTCATCACCGGTGTTCCCCATTTGCTGCGATCGGAACCATAGTAAAAGGCTTGGGCTGTTCCGGTTTTTGCAGCAGGGTCATAGGAGGCCCCTTTGAAATAGCTGGCTGTACCACCAGTCTGTGTGACCATATGAAATCCTTGCTGTACCCGCTTTATCCATTCTTCCTTCATATCGAGGGTGTTTAATACCTTCGGCTGAATTTCTTCAATAACCGGACCTAATTTATTATTATCCATGATTGGTTCACGAATTTCCTTGACTACATGCGGCTGCATCCGATTGCCGCCATTGGCAATCGTCGATACATATTGAGCAAGCTGAATTGGTGTATACGTATCATACTGTCCGATGGCAAGGTCCATAAGTTTACCAGGAATTGTTTCTGAACCTGGAAAACCGGTCATCTCATTTGGAAGATCAATTCCAGTCCGAACACCAAGACCGAATTGACTGAATGATTTTCTTACTGTATTAAATGCAGCTGGATTAATTGATAGCGGCTGACCATAAACATAGTGTCCACCTGCAATTCTAATTACCGTTTTAAACATATACACGTTCGACGAAACTTTTAGCGCTGTAAGATCATTGATTAGCCCGAAACCGCCTGCTCTCCATGATCCTTTAACTGTTTGACCAATTTTCATTGGTGCGTCCATTATAGGTTCGCCAGGATAAATTGCCCCGGTTTTATACCCGGTTAGGATGGTTGCCCCTTTTACTGCGGAACCTACGTTGTATGAAGTCGTAAATGTACCTTGAGCATAGTCCCGCATTTCTAATTTCCCGGTATCATTATCCCTGACAAGCTGTTTACCTGCTAGAGATAGGATTTCACCAGTATGCGGATCTATTAAGATGGCAAACGCGCGGTCCATAAGACCAGTGTTACCAAATCGTCTTTTCGCATCCCACATCTCTTCCTCAATGATTTTTTCAACCTTTTTCTGAAGTTCGGCATCGATTGTTAAGACAAGGTCTTTACCACGCTGACCTTCTGAAACAACTTCTTGGGATAAGACATTTCCGGCCTTATCAGTCTTATTGATTACTTTTGCCTTTTGTCCATGCAAAACATCTTCATATTTAAATTCCAAATAACTTTTCCCGACACGGTCATTCCGGCTGTAATCTCTTGCCATATATTTTTCTAGATCATCTTTCGGCAATCCTTCCTCGGATGACGAAACATTTCCGATAATCGTTTTTAACGTATCGCCAAATACATATTTTCGTTCCCAGTCAGTTGTCGTATCAACACCAGGAAGGTTCTCCAGATTTTCACTGACAGCAGCAAATTCTTTAGGAGATACATCCTTATTTTTAACAATTTGCGGTGCCAGCGCATAGCCGCTGTTCATTTTTTTAAAGATCGCTATGGCCTTGATATCTTCCTTTGAATAATGGTTAATCTCAGATTCTTTAATTCTATCAAGCTGTAAATTATAGATTTTTTTATAATCCCATTTCTTATCATCATAATAGGACCATTCTTTTTTCGTAATCAGATTCTTTGCTTCCTCTGGATTTTTGATCATCCAGTAGTCTTTTTTGTCGCGGTCACGCACTTTTTTAGTATCAACATTAATGATTTTGGCTAATTTCTCCGCTGTTTCTACCATTTCGGTTTGACTTGTATTCTGATATTTCGTATAGGTTATCGCATTCAATGGCGTATTATCCACAATCACGTTCCCATTGCGGTCAAACATTTTTCCTCGCGGTACCGGGTTGCTTACAGTAATATCTTCGGTCCGCTGGATTTCACGTTTAAAATCATCACCAAATACAATTTGAATTTCGCCAAGACGGAGAATTAAAATTGAAAACAGCAAAAACACAACAAAGAACAACATGTTCAAGCGAAAAGGAACATGTGACTTTTTCTTCTTTTTCTTTTTATTCAATGTTGATCAACACATCCTTTTCAAGGCATTTCATAACATGTTCTATTTTAGCCGAATTAATTGTATTTTTCTATGAAGAACCCTTACCAATTTTTTTCGACCGTACCAATACAAAAAACGCGATGAGTTTATTTTTTCTCATCGCGTAGGCAGGGGCAATTGAACCTTTTTCATAAAATAATAAATTAATGTATGTCCCGCGCCCAACACCAATAATAAAATGGGAATGCTTTTCTCTTCATTAAACAAGGTAATTGCTAAAAGGAAGGCTAAAATCGAGACCACCCTGCCAATATTTAAGAAAATCTCTCGGACAACGATATATTCAATTCTCATTTCTGCAGCTTTCCATCCAAGACCGATTACATCATATGTAGTTGAAATATAAGGAACAAGGAGAAGCGGATAAGCAATGGCAATGATCCCGGCATAAATTAATAATTTGGCATAAGTTACCTCCCAGACGATTAGGATGACTGCGGCATAAAGCAATAACCCGCCAATGAGAATCGCCTTTTTGCGGAAATTCTTTTTAATCAGCCTTGAGGCTAGGAAATAGGCAATAAATGAAATTCCCGAATTAAGTAAACCATAGGTGCCTAGTGCCATTTCACTTCCAGTCGAAATATAAACGAAGACCGAAATGACAAATAGAAACGTTCCTTCTCTCAACCCCTGGAAAAAGTGGGCATTTGTAACGAGCCGCCAATTTTCATTTTTCCTTCTTTCCTCAAAGATCCTTGTGAAACAATAATCTCCATGTGCTGGCCGCGGCTTCAACGAAAAGCTCATGAATACCGCTATGGCAAATAGTGCTAGTGATATGCCAAAAACAATCGTGTAACCAGTAAATTTTTCGAATCTTGTAATGATAATACCGGCAGCGATAGGACCGATCATTCCTCCGAAGGAAGACAAAATCCCCAAGAACCCGTTAAAAAAATCCCTTGTTTCAGGCTCCGTAATTTCAAAGGTTAACACATTGTAAGCCAGCCAATAAAATCCGTAGCCTATTCCCAATAGACCCCCAAGCAGCAATAAAAAATCAGCCGCCTTTGTTCCCGTTATTAATACAGTTAGATAAAAAAGCGCTAAAAAAATGACACCAATTCTCAGGACGATCACCCGGTCAATTTTTTTAGCCCATCGCCCTGCCAAAATAAAGGTTAACGGCTGCAACACAACGACTGCCAAATTATACAAAGCTAAATCTGAATACTTGCCTGTTTGTTTCCATAGATAAATGTTCACAAACGTGTTCGATAGGGCCACACTCAATGAATATAAACCGCCGATAATTAGTAATAATGATAAGTCTTTTGTTAATTCAACATCACCTAGAAATTTAAACTTTTTTGCCATCAAAAAACTCCCCTTTTTCTTAAAAGGTAGTTTTCAACAAGGCCGTTGTTCTTATTCACATTTGAGGGAAATAAAAAAAGACAGCCAAGGCTGCCTTTTTATTGAACTTCGAGAATTGTCTAGCTCCAGCGGCTAGCGACTAGTGTACTTCGCTAAACAGCCGCTTCCGCTTTTCTAATTATTTTGCTGCGCTGTAGCGCTTAGCAACTTCATCCCAGTTTACTACATTCCAGAATGCGCCGATGTAGTCAGGACGTTTGTTTTGATATTTTAAGTAGTAAGCATGCTCCCAAACATCAAGGCCAAGGATAGGAGTTTTTCCTTCCATTAATGGAGAGTCTTGGTTTGGAGTGCTTGTTACTTCTAATTCGCCGTTGTTTACAGCAAGCCAAGCCCAGCCTGAACCGAAACGAGTTGTAGCTGCTTTTGCAAACTCATCTTTGAAGTTTTCAAAGCTGCCAAATTTGCTGTTAATTGCATCAGCTAGTTCACCGCTTGGCGCACCGCCGCCATTTGGAGAAAGAATTGTCCAGAACAATGAGTGGTTAGCATGACCGCCGCCGTTGTTACGAACTGCAGTGCGAGCTGCTTCAGGAACTGCATCTAGATTAGAAATAACTTCTTCAACTGATTTAGAAAGCAATTCTTCATTACCTGCTAAGGCATTGTTTAGATTAGTCACATATGTGTTGTGATGTCTTGTGTGGTGAATGTTCATAGTTTCTTTATCAATGTGTGGTTCTAGTGCATCTTCTGCATAAGGTAATTTTGGTAATTCAAATGCCATGGATAATTCCTCCTATGTAAAATATTTTTTGGCTTTAGTCGTCATTCTTAAAAGAATTATGATTTAAGAATTCTTCTAAAGCTTTAGTTTTAAGATACCAAAGTTAACCATAAGATTCAAATAAAAAGCTTTGTTTCACCATATATAAAATATCCTTTAACAAAGAATTTATGCTTCTAATTTTATTTTTCGAAAAATTGTCATGAATGATCAAATATGCATTCTGCCAACGATATTTGTCATCCCCCCCTAAAGAGTCTTCCATTTTATACCTATTTTGTATTGACAATATACCAGCAATTTCTTTTAATCAAGCTGTAAAGATATCAAGGGAGTGGCACAAATGGATGAAACCCGCTTTTTAATCTATAATTTTTTATTACAGTTTTTTAAAAAAATCGAGCCCGTTCAAAAGGTAAAGGCAGGTACTGTCCTGTTTCATGAAAAGGATCCGGCCCAAAATGTTTACCTTTTATTATCAGGAAGCATTGCCCTCGGAAGAGTTCATATACGAGGAAAAGAGTTCATTCTTAAAATATTAAACGAACAGGAAGTAATTATTGAATATCCATTATTTAATGCAAATCCACATTATCAATTTTACGCGAAAGCATTGACCGATTGCGAACTGCTCACAATTAAGAGAGTACAGTTCGAAGACTATGTGTTAACAGATGCTGAAGCCATGAATGCGCTCGTCACCTGGTTAAGTACAAGCTACTTAAAAGCACAAATGAAATGCCAAGATTTAATAATGAATGGGAAAAAAGGCGGCTTGTATTCCATCCTTATTCGCCTGTGCAATTCATATGGAGTCATGACAAAGGAAGGAATTCTCATCGACCTGCCATTAACGCATCAAGAACTAGCTAATTTAACCTACGGAACAAGAGAAGTCATTCAGCGCTCACTAAAGGATTTACGTGAACTGAATATTATTTCCTATGAAAACCAAAAATTTACGATTAAAAATTTGGGTTATTTAAAGGATGCAGTAGACTGCCAAAACTGCTCGTTTGAAATTTGTGGAATCAATTAAATAGAAAACGCCGCCTCCCAAAAGAGACGGCGTTTTCTTCTGCTCAGCTCATTCTTGTATATCGTCTGGACAAAGGCTAAAATAGAATGGTGAATCTATGCAAAGGTGGTCTTTATGAATATTTTTAAGCAGCTAGTCAAAAGTATCTATTCTCCTAAGGATATTGCCTTATTTCGTTTCCAAGGCATCGGAAAAACCATTCTTTATGTCTTTCTTCTCACCTTTATTTCCGTTCTGCCTTCTATTTTTTATTTAAGTTCAGCATTGTCTACTGGACTAGACTCGGCGAAAGCTTTTATAAAAGACGAAGCACCTGATTTCACCATTAAAGATGGTCAGTTATCAGCAGATACAAAGGTACCGGTTATCATTAATAATGACGGCTTTACTTTTTTTCTTGACCCGACAGGAACAATTTCCCCGGAACATGTTGCTGACGAAGGGAATGCCTTTGGACTTTTAAAAGATGAATTTGTATTATCAGCTGGTGGTCAGAGTGATTCATATGCATACTCAATGATGGAAGGTTTAAACATTAATAAAGATGAACTTCTTAAATTGATTGATAGCATTAGCGGCTTAAAGGGTATCATCATCCCAGTTATATCGATTTTCATTTATTTATTTACTAGTGCATCAAGCTTTATTGAAGTTTCCATTCTTGCCCTTATTGGTTTGGCATTAAAAAACATTGCCGGCAGAAAGCTTACCTACCGTCACTTGTGGAGAATGGCCGCATACAGTGAAACACTGCCGACGTTATTCTTCACAATTATGGCGGCACTTAAAACGACCGTTCCAAATACATTCTTCATCAATTGGTTCGTTGCCGTCATCGTCTTACTTTTAGCAATCAAAGAAATACCAAGGCCAAAAAAAGCAGCTTAAACCGCTGCTTTTTTTGTTCTATAAATCTGTGGACAAGCATACGTATGTACAAATTCCTTTATGGAGGCTTGTCCGATGAAAAATTTTGTTGGAGTTCTAATTGCAGTTCTAGTCATATACGTCATTTATTTCGATTTAACCGTCGGCACACTTCCCTCCTTGGCAAATCAACATGTAGAAAAATCCGTCAATCAACATGGAGAAATAAATGAAGCGATTCAAAATCCGAAAATGACATTACCTTATTTTGACGCTAAAGTCGAACCGGGACAAACCGTTATTTCTGTTGTTGAACACCAGCTGGGCAAATCACTTCCAGTCTCCATTTCCGATTTAATTAATGATTTTAAAAAGTTAAACGAAGGACAGTCCCCAGAAAAAATAAAAATCGGTGTTACATATCATTTCCCGGACTACTCAAACTAAGACGAGGAATCCTTCTTCTTGTCAAAAATAGCGGAACATTGATACAATAACATAGATTTAATTAAAATCCCTGCTTACTTGAAAATATTAAAAGGGGCGAATTACACGTGGGTGAAATTATACATCGTACCAAAACCCGTCCGGTTAAAGTTGGCAATTTAACAATCGGCGGGAATAATGAGATAGTTATTCAAAGTATGACAACGACCAAGACACATGATGTCGAGGCAACAGTAGCGGAGATTAAGCGGTTAGAGGACGCAGGCTGCCAAATCGTCCGTGTCGCATGTCCGGATGAACGGGCCGCTAATGCCATTGCTGATATCAAAAAACGGATCAATATTCCGCTTGTCGTTGATATCCATTTCGACTACAAATTAGCTCTTAAGGCGATTGAGGGCGGTGCGGATAAAATTAGAATTAATCCAGGCAATATCGGCAGACGAGAAAAGGTCGAGGCTGTCGTTAAAGCCGCTAAAGAACGCGGTATCCCTATTCGTATCGGTGTTAACGCCGGTTCATTAGAAAAAAGAATTCTTGATAAGTATGGCTATCCAACCGCTGATGGAATGGTGGAAAGCGCGCTCCATCACATCAAGATTCTTGAGGACTTAGATTTTCACGACATTATCGTTTCAATGAAAGCGTCTGATGTCAATCTTGCCATTGAAGCATATGAAAAAGCAGCGCGTACATTTGATTATCCGCTGCATTTAGGAATTACCGAATCCGGTACATTGTTCTCCGGTACCGTAAAAAGTGCGGCCGGATTAGGGGCCATTATTAGCAAAGGAATTGGAAATACGCTGCGTGTCTCCTTAAGTGCTGACCCAGTGGAAGAAGTAAAGGTTGCTCGGGAGCTGTTAAAAGTATTCCACCTTTCTTCAAACGCCGCAACATTGATTTCCTGCCCGACTTGCGGAAGAATTGAAATCGACCTCATCAGCATTGCCAATGAAGTCGAAGAATACATTTCTAATATTAAAGCGCCAATTAAAGTTTCTGTTCTTGGCTGTGCCGTTAACGGACCTGGTGAAGCACGTGAAGCCGATATCGGCATCGCTGGTGCCCGCGGCGAAGGTCTGTTATTTAGAAAAGGTGAGATCGTTCGGAAAGTCCCAGAAGCGCAAATGGTCGAAGAATTGAAAAAAGAAATTGACAAAGTTGCTGAAGAATACTTTCAGAAAAAAGCAGAAGAAGAAAAGGTATCAAAATAAATTAGAAAAAAAACCCGGCAAATGTATGCCGGGTTTTTTACCACTATATGGCTTGATTTAAAAAAATGGAAGAATAAAGATACCGATGATAATCGATACCGCTCCAATACCAATTGCCCATGCGCCAAGGCTATTAGCCCCCCGGTTCCTTGCTACAATTCCAAGGACAATACCAGCGGCACCAAACAGAATTGGCAATACAAACAGCGATAAGATCGATAATGCTAAGGCAACTGTTCCTAGACCTGCACCACCTGCTGCTCTTTCCCTATTGTCGTCCCGTGCTCGATCGCGGATGACCGGAACTGGAGCGGCAATTTCTGCTGCCGTCTCTTCCTGATAGGTCCTCGAACGGATCGGTACAGCAGCACCTCTTTGCGGATGTTGGTCATCCTTCTTCAACGAAACCCTCAGCGGCACCGAGGCCCCGATTTCTGAGGCAGTTTCCTCCCTAAAGCTCGAGGTTTGAGTTGGTACAGGTGTATCGTTCTCGGAAGCAACTTCCTCCCCTATGTCGGAAGGATAACTAGGGATCCCTTCGCCAATCATGGAACCTTTGAAGGCTTCCTTTACGTTATTGTCAGTTTTCTCCGCCAATTTGCATCCCTCGCTTTCAGTAATAGGAGCATTTATTATTGTTTACCTTTTAGCCATTTTTACTATGTCAAAGTTTAACTGAAATAGGCAGGGTTTCTTTTTCCGAAAAATTTTCACAAAAAAATATCTTTATCATTCATTTTTCTTTGGTAAAATTATAAGTAATGTAAAGCATTGAAGGTGAGCGAGAAATGAAAAAAAGATTCGGAATTGATATAGATGGGACGGTTACTTGTCCAACCTCCTTAATTCCTTTTATCAATAAAGCATTTGATATGAATATTACCTATGAGGAAATTACTCAATATGATTTGACGCCTTTTGTAAACGTTCCAAGCGATGAGTTTGCCCGCTGGTTTTCCGAAAATGAACCGATGATTTATCAAGGATCCCCCATCGCATCAGGAGCAAAAAAAGCATTAGACAAGTGGAAAAGGGCTCATGAGTTATTTTTCATCAGTGCACGCGGCCCCCATTTACTCGATGTAACGAAACAATGGTTCATTGATCATAATTTGACATTTCATCATATTGAATTAATTGGATCACATGACAAAGTCGAAACGACAAAAAAACACAACATCGATATTTTTTTCGAGGACAAGCATGACAATGCCGTTGCCATCCATGAGGAATGCCGGATTCCTGTAATTTTATTTAATACCCCTTATAACCAAGATCCAATTCCAAATGGAGTGATCCGTGTTCACAATTGGAACGAGGCATTAAACTGGGTAGACAACTGGCTGCGCCAGCAGGAAAACTCATACCAAACTGCCTTATCATAGTCAAAAAAACAGCTTGCAGCTACTGCTGCAAGCTGTTTTTTCATTGAACACATTCCGGGCATTTCCCGTAAATTTCAAATTTATGTCCTGAAACCTCATATCCCTTTAAATTTTCGATTAACTCATCCATCGGACAAGTCTCAATTTCTTTCGTTTTACCACAAGATAAACAAATAAAATGATGATGATGCTGATGAACTGTACAAGTAAAGCGAAAATGCTTTTCACCCGACAATTCCGTCATCTCTAAAATCCCCATATTCACAAACAAAGCCAAGTTCCGATAAATCGTATCAAAACTTAACCCGGGATAATCATCCTTTAGCTGTTCAAAAACATCTTTGGCTGTCAAATATTTATCATTATCCGCAAACACCTGCAGCATATCTTCCCTTTTACCCGTCTGTTTAAATCCGTTTTCCTTCAAATATTGAATTGCTTCATGAACGTTCATCGAGCCCGATCTCCTTTTGCACATGCCTTTTTATCATTAATTTTTTGTAAAAAATCGTCAATACTAAAAGCAATACGGCAATCATGACAATCGTACCACCAGGAGCCAAATCTAAATAATAGGCTGAAAATAATCCGCCAAGTACGGAAATTTCCCCAAACAGGATTGAAAAAAAGATTGTTTGTTTAAACCCCTTGGCAATACGGATGCTGGCTGCAACCGGCAGGGTCATTAAAGATGACACTAATAAAATACCGACAATCCTCATCGAAGCGGCAATCACCAGAGCAACCATCACAATAAAGATAAAATGAATTGTTTTTGCCGGAATCCCGGAGGCTTTTGCATGCTCCTCATCAAAAGATAAAATAAATAATTCTTTATACAAAAGAATTATTGTGGCAACAACAACCACACTGATGATCAAAATAACGGCTAAATCAGTTCTGCTTACTGCTGTTACGCTGCCAAATAAATAACTGAACAAGTCCGTATTAAAACCGTTGGCAAGGGAAATAAAGATAACCCCCAGGCCAATGCCGCTCGAGAGGATAATCGGGATTGCCAGCTCCTGATAATGCTTATAAACACCCCTAAGCTTTTCGATAAACAATGAACCGCCGACAGAAAATACCATTCCTAAGTAAAGCGGGTTTAACCCCGCCATTACCGCAAACTTTCGTTCAATTAAGAGGCTCGCCGCAATCCCCGCTAAAGTAACATGGCTAAGAGCGTCGGCAATCAGTGACAATCTTCTAACAACGATAAACACCCCTAATAATGGAGCAAGGAAGCCGATTAGAATGCCTGTCAGGAAGGCATTCTGCAAAAATTCATAATGAAAAATCCCTTGGATCACCTTAATACACCTCCGTGTTCGTGTTGATGGGAAAGCAGGTGTATATCGTGACCATATGTCTTGGACAACTCTTCCATTCTCATCTGTTCAAATTCACTTGTTTCACCATGGAAATGCAAGTGCTTATTAAGACAGGCAACATGGGATACCTTATCCGAAATTGTCCCGATATCGTGCGTTACAAGCAGCAAGGTAATTCCTCGATTTGTATTTAAATCACTTAACATTTGGTAAAAAGAATTAACATTCTCGACGTCCACACCAACTGTCGGTTCATCTAGAATTAATAGCTTTGGATCACTGACAAGCGCACGAGCAATAAACACCCGCTGCTGCTGTCCGCCCGAGAGTTCGCCAATATTGCGGTTACGAAATTGCTCCATGCCAACAGCCTTTAACGCCGCATCCACAGCAGCACCATGTTCCTTTTTAAAAAACTTAAACATCCCAATCCGCTTAGTTAAGCCGCTTGCCACGACTTCAAAGACAGTGGCAGGGAAGCCGGTATTAAAGGAATTGGCCTTTTGGGAAACATAACCAATCTTTTGCCAATCCTTAAATTTGCTGATATCTTGATTAAACAATAAAATATTGCCTTTTTGCGGCTTTAATAAGCCTAAAATGAGTTTAAGTAAAGTCGATTTACCCGAACCATTTGGACCGACAATGGCTAAAAAGGACCCTTCCGGAATAGACAAGTTGATGTCATCAAGAACAAGATCCTTTTCGTAGCGATAAAATAAATGGTTTATTTCAATAATAGGTTGCATAATCTGCACTCTCACCTTTAATATAAGAATCATTCCGATTTAACTTACAGTAGTATACAATAGCTGCTTTAGATTGTAAAGTCCGTTACGGTACGTAGAAAATCAATTGTCACACTCCTTCCGTTTCTTCATAAATTATCATGGAGGAGTGATCAATGTGAGAATTTTTGAAAGTATTATTAATCATAAAATTAATACAATCACTGCTGAAGAACTATTGAAGTATGCAAAACAATTTAATATTACCGTAAATCGAGGGCAGGCAAAAAAGATAGCTGAATACTTAAAAGGAAAAAATATTAATATTTTTGATGACCGGGAACGATCCAAATTAATCAAGGAAATCGCCAAAGCTGCTGGGCCGGAGACCGCACGGGAAGTAAATAAATTATTTATGGAACTGGCAAAAAGTTAATCCAAAAATTAAATGCACAAGAGATTGGGTCTATTAATCTCTTGTGCATTTCTTTGTTTTGCCTTCTAATTAGAAGCGGCTAGTATTAATTTAATTTTTTACCTTTGGAAGGATTTTTGCTAATGGGACGTTTTTCTTTCGTTCCCACGTTGCTTCATTGTTTGGATCAAACTGTTCAAGGAATGAAATGACTTCCTTTGTGATTGGTGTCGGCGTAGAAGCACCGGAAGTTACCGCAACCGTTCTAGCATCCTTGATCCAATCAATCTGAAGTTCCGATATATCCGCAATCCGGTAGGCAGTGATTCCAGCAATTTCTTGGGACACTTGGGCAAGGCGGTTAGAGTTATTGCTTTTCGGATCGCCGACTACTATCGTAACATCGGCTTCTGGCGCCTGTTCTGCCACAGCCTCCTGACGAATTTGCGTCGCATGGCAGATCTCATTATGCACCTCAACATGCGGGAATTTTTCCTTTACCTTTTCCATCGTGTCACGGACATCCCATTGACTCATTGTCGTTTGGTTGGTGACAATCAATTTATCGTGCTGTATGTCCAGGGCTTCGACGTCTTCAGGTGTTTGAACTAAATACACCATACCTGGGGCTACACCCAGGGCGCCTTCAGGCTCTGGATGCCCTTTTTTACCGATATAAATTGTGTAAAAGCCCTCTTTCGCTTTTTCCGCAATCAGGACATGTGTCCTCGTCACATCAGGACAGGTCGCATCCAACGTCACGAGCCCTTTCTTCTTAGCCAGCTCCCTGACCTCCGGAGAGATTCCGTGGGCAGTAAAAATAACCGTCCCCTTATCAACCTTTTCTAATATTTCCAAACGATTATTTCCATCAAGGGTGATAATTCCTTCTTCCTCAAAGGCATCCGTCACATGTTTATTATGGACAATCATCCCCAAAATGTAGATTGGACGGGGAAGAGTTTTATCTAAAGCGGCATTTCTGGCAATCACCATGGCATCAACAACACCATAGCAATAACCACGTGGTGAAATTTTAATAACTTGCATTATTTAAACCTCCTAAAAAGGCTATTGATACTAGATTATACGTTTATTATATATAACTAATAGAAATAATACAAAGATAAATAAGGTGTCGGGCACCATGTGAATTTTCACATGGTGCCCGACACCTCAGCCTTAAATATATAATTTAGGCCTTGAAGATCCTTTGGGTGGTGTTGATTTTCTGGTTGAACTTGGCTGTTCACGTTGGGTGGTTGTTTTTGGCTGTTGGCTTGTTCTTCGTTTCGTTCTTTTGACGGTCGTTTTTGCTGTAGTGCTTTCCTTTAGTTTAGTATTACTTGACTCAATACTCGAACTTTCTTGTTTTGTATCGGTTGACTCATCCGTTTTATCTTTTGAAGAGTCCTTAAATCCACGATAAAGCTTCCAAAGGGCTGGAAGGTTTCTTACCAATGGCCCATACTGTTGAACCATTGGGCCTATTGTTTGAGCGGTTTTGATCATCTGCTGGGTATTATTAAGAAAGCCTGCAAGACCTCCGCCCCCTCCTGACCCAGAAAGGGATTGGAGTAATCCGCCTCCACCTGCGGCCCTTCCCGCTCCTCCCATCAAATTCCCTGCTCCTTGCATGGGTCCCATAAATCCTCCCGGTCCCCCGGCACCAGCACCTCTCCCTAATAGTCTTGAAAGTAATCCGCCTCCACCGCGGCCCATTTGTCGTGCTCCCCCACCCATTAATCCGCCTAAGGGATTCCCCTGCGGTCCCATCATGGGTGGCCGGCCGCCTCCAAATAGGTTAAGTCCGGAGCCCATCATATTTCCCCCGCCAAACATTCCACCTTGCATCGGCATTCTTGGTCCTGGCAGCATACTTAATCCTCCTTTCAATCATTTCGAGCTTACAGGAAAATGAGTGAATAAAATAATGCCTTCCCAAAGCACGAAAATTACATTTCTATCCTTGTTCTAAGGTATGCATCTATTTTGAATTTGTTTAGGTAATTTACACAGAAGCCGCCTGAAAAAAGTGGTTTAAAACTTTATAAGCAGTAAAAGATGATAATATAAGGAATGTTAACTGGAGATTTATAAGAAACTTTACTATAATTACATGATGAAAGAAAAGTGAATGTTTTTTCATACGTATATTCTATCTGTTATATAAGGAGTAATTAAATGAAGGAAAATCGATTTGAACGTTTTAAGCTGCAGCCATTTATTATGGAGGCTATTCAACAGTTCGGCTTTTTCGAGCCTACAGAGATACAGGAGCGAATGATCCCGCTCGCCTTAAGCGGTGAAAGTGCGATTGGCCAGTCCCAAACCGGGACAGGAAAAACCCTGGCCTACGTTCTTCCAATCCTTGAAAAGATAAAACCGGAACTAAATGAAGTTCAAGCAGTGATCACGGCCCCAACAAGAGAGCTTGCTTCTCAGATTTATCAGCAAATTGTGAAGATAACAGAACACACTAACCAGGAACAGCACATTCTTACAAAATTATTTATTGGCGGGACGGACAAACAGCGGACCATAGAAAAATTAAAGGTGCAGCCGCAAATCGTCGTTGGAACACCAGGCAGAATCAGTGATCTGACAGCAGAACAAGCTTTGTTTGTTCACACCTCCAAAATCCTTGTTGTCGACGAAGCGGATATGATGCTGGATATGGGATTTATTGAAGATGTTGACAAGATTGCAGCAAGAATGCCCGAAAACTTGCAAATGCTTGTTTTTTCCGCAACGATTCCGGAGAAACTCAAACCTTTTTTAAAGAAATACATGGAAAACCCAAAAGTCATTCAGATCGAACCAAGAAGAAAAACAGCGGAAAATCTCGAGCATTATCTTTTACCATCAAGGCATCGGAGAAAAAAAGAACTGGTTCATGATGCCCTCCTTGCCTTTAACCCGTATTTAGCCATCGTCTTTACGAACACAAAGAAAATGGCTGAAGAAGTGGCGGACTATTTAAATGAGCAGGGATTAAAGGTTGGCCGCGTACACGGGGATTTACCCCCTAGAGAACGTAAAAAAATGATGAAGCAAATTCAAGACTTGGAGTATCAATATATTGTGGCAACAGACCTTGCTTCAAGGGGAATTGATATCGAAGGTGTAAGCCATGTCATTAACTATGAACTCCCTTCGGATTTAGACTTTTATGTTCATAGGGTTGGCCGGACTGCCAGAGCAGGAAGTGCCGGTATTGCTTTAACAATTTATGATTTATCAGATGAAGATGCCTTAATCCGGCTTGAAAAAATGGGAATCCAATTTCAAAATGTTGATTTAAAAAAGGACGAGTTTATTAAACTCGAAGACCGAAACCGTCGAAAAATGCGCGTTAGACAAGCTGATGAGGCAGACTTAATCGCTAAGTCAATCGTAAAAAAACCGAAGAAGGTAAAACCCGGCTATAAAAAGAAAATGCAAGCCGAAATGGACAAAATCAAAAAGCGGAAGCGGAAATTAGATCAGAAAAAAAAGTAAGTAGAAAGGGAGAGGTAAGCTATGTTAAAACTAGGGTCGCATGTTTCGATGAGCGGGAAAGAAATGCTCCTAGCCGCTAGTAAAGAAGCCGTTTCATACGGGGCAAACACATTTATGATTTATACCGGCGCCCCGCAGAATACAAGAAGAAAAAAAATTGAAGATTTAAATATTGAGGCAGGCAGAAAGCATATGGAGGAGCATGGCATAGACGAAATAGTTGTCCACGCCCCCTACATTATCAATATCGGAAATACATCTAATCCGGATACATTCGAATTAGGTGTTCGTTTCTTGCATTCAGAAATTGAACGGACTGAGGCTATTGGAGCCAAACAAATCGTCCTTCATCCCGGTGCCCATGTCGGCGCCGGAACAGAAGCGGGAATTAAGAAAATTGTTGAAGGCCTTAATGAGGTTTTAACCGGCAAGGAACAAGTTCAAATCGCCTTAGAAACTATGGCCGGAAAAGGCTCAGAGTGTGGTAAATCATTTGAAGAACTTGCTATGATTATCGATGGTGTTAATTATAATGATCGCTTATCAGTATGCTTCGATACTTGCCATACGCATGATGCGGGATATAATATCGCTGAAGATTTCGACGGTGTATTATCTGAGTTTGATAAAATTGTCGGCTTGGACAGGCTGAAAGTGCTTCATATTAACGATAGTAAAAATGCTGTCGGAATGCGTAAGGACCGCCACGAAAACATTGGCTTCGGACATATCGGGTTTAAAGCGCTCAACTATATCGTCCATCATCCACAATTAATGGACATACCGAAGATTTTAGAAACTCCTTATGTAGGGGAAGATAAAAACAATAAAAAGGCTCCATATCAGTTTGAAATTGCCATGCTGCGCAGCCAGCAGTTTGATGCGGACTTACTGGATAAAATCTCGGTAGGATAATAGTCAACTAAAAGGTGTCAGGCACCATGTGAAAATTCACATGGTGCCTGACACCTTTACCATTTTTTTAAATAAACTGAAATGGGTTCGTATTTTCTTCCGAAGGGAAAATCTCTACTTCAAAGCCAGCCTCCTTACACATGTTTTGAAGTGTTACAGTTAATCCCTTTTTCATTACTTTTTCCACATTGTGACCCGGGTCAATTATATTTAAGCCCTGCATCATGGCATCATGCGCTGTATGATAATAAATATCACCCGTTACATACACATCTGCCCCTTTAAATTTAGCATGACTGAAATATTTATTTCCATCGCCGCCTAACACTGCCACCTTTTTCACCTTTGAAGTTAGATCGCCAACAACCCGAACTCTTTCCACCTCAAGGTTGGTTTTCACTTTTTCGGCAAACTCAGCTAAGGTCATTTCGCTTACTTTTCCGATTCTTCCTAAACCTAATACTTCACCTATATTTTCAAGAGGATAGACATCATAGGCCACCTCTTCATACGGATGGGCTTTAATCATCAAGGAAAGTGTTTTCTTTAGCAGCGGTTCTGGTACAATCGTTTCAATCCGAACTTCATCCACTGCCTCTAACGCCCCTGACTGCCCAATATAGGGGTTAGTGCCTTCCCCAGGCATAAACCTTCCTGTGCCGTCTGTAGAGAACGAGCAGTGGCTGTATCTGCCTATAAAGCCAGCTCCCGCTTCTCCAAGTACATGGCGGATTTGCTCAGCATGGCTGGCGGGCACGAAAACAACAAGCTTTTTAAGCTTCGTATCAATCGTCGGCACCAATACTTCCGAATCTTCAATTCCTAATGCTTTAGCAAGCCAATCGTTTACGCCCCCTTTTGCTACATCAAGATTTGTATGAGCAGCATAAACGGCAATATCATGTTTTAACAGTTTTTCAATCATCCGCCCCTGTGTCGTGTCAGTAACAATATTTTTTAACGGGCGGAAAATCGGCGGATGATGGGCAATAATTAACTGAACATCTTTTTTAATCGCTTCATCAATGACATTTTCAAGCACATCCAAAGCAACCATGACACGCTCAATCTTCTTATTTAAGCGGCCGATTTGCAGGCCGATTTTATCCCCTTCCATCGCCAAGCTTTTTGGGGCGAACTGTTCAAATAATTGAATAATTTCATGACCGTTAGGAATTTTCATCTGGTATTACCTCCTCCACCAGTTGTATTTTATGTATCAATTCTTGCTTTTTCTCCAAGGTATCGGGGCTTTCAGCGGCATTTTCGAGCTGATGGTAAATTCGCTGCCAATTATTTTTTTCACCGAGCCACTTTTTCTTAAAAACTGGATTTTTCTTCATTATGAGATATGGGCCAAGTAATAAACCAGCTTCCACATTTTGACCATATGGAGTCATTGGCGCATCGCCTTGTTCACCGACTAACACTTCGTAAATTTTTCCATCTTCCTCTAGAATTTCTTCAGCCGTAAGCACCCAGCCATTGTCCAAAAACCATTTCCGTATAGAAATCGCGCTTATATTAGGCTGCAAGATAAGCCTTTTCACTGCCCTTAGCTTTTCTTTTCCGTTTTCTAAAATACTCGCAATTAGCGCCCCGCCCATTCCCGCTATAGTTATACAATCCACTTCATCAGGCTGAATCACTTCCAGTCCATCTCCTAAGCGGACTGAAATCAATTCTGACAGCCCTTCTGCTGAAACATTCCGTTCAGCAGACTGAAACGGACCTTGTGCCACTTCACCGGCAACAGCAAAGGAAATTCCATTGTTTTTTGCTAAATAACAGGGTAAATACGCATGATCGGAACCAATGTCCGCTACTTTTGCTCCATTGGGTACATATTTCGCCACAGCCGAAAGCCGGGCTGATAGTTTATCAGTATTCAACAAATACACCACACTTTTACATCTAGTATAAAAAAGGTCCTTTACAGATGCAAAGGACCTCGGGTACTAACTATATTTTTTACATATAAAACTGGAAGCAGCTATGAACACGAGGTTCTTTTTAAGCCGGATTTTACTGAAGTTTGGAAATCCAATCAGCCATCGCATCAGCCTGCTCTGGTTTTACAAGTCCTGGCGGCATGTTTCCTTTACCATGTTGGATAACATCCTTGATTTCGTCTTTAGAAACCTTTTTGCCAATTCCTTTTAATGCAGGACCTACTCCGCCTTGGTATTGATCGCCGTGACAGCCAATACAAGTGGATTTATAAATGTCTTCAGGGTTTGTTGCAGCAACTTCTGTTTTTTCTGCACCTTTACCCTCGCCTTTATCCTTCGCCATTTCTTTCATATCGCCTACACCTTTGAATGACAAAATAAAGATGAGAGCAATACCGAAGACCATCACGAGAATGAAAGGAACAACCGGATTTCGTTTCATGATAAAACCTCCCTTATGTACGTAAACATGTTATTTAAATAAAAATCCTCCCACAAACAACTACTATTTTACTTTAAAATCAACAGAAGGAAAAGCCCTAAACTTATTTTCTTACGATAATCTTTTTAAAAAGATAAAAGAGGCTATCGCAGCCTCTTCTTATCCTCCCCATTTTCAATTTTTTAACAACCAATTAATCGTGAAATAACCATTCTTTGTACCTCGGATGTTCCTTCGCCGATTTCCAGCAGCTTGGCATCACGCATCATTCTTTCAACATGGTAATCCTTCATATAGCCATTTCCCCCGTGAATTTGAACCGCTTGACTTGTAACCTCCATACAAATTTCAGATGCGTATAGCTTACACATCGCTGCTTCCTTAGAAAATGCTCTGCCCTGATCCTTTAACCAAGCAGCCTTGTAAACCATATTTCGTGCTAGTTCTATTTTCATTGCCATATCTGCCAGCTTAAATTGGATTGTTTGAAAAGAGGAAATTGTTTTTCCAAACTGCTTTCTTTCCTTCGAATATGCCAGCGCCTTCTCATACGCCCCCTGAGCAATCCCTACGGCCATCGCTCCTATTCCAATACGTCCGCCATCTAGTGTAATTAAAAATTGTTTAAACCCCTCTCCAGCCTTTCCTAAAAGGTTCTCGAGAGGAACTTTAACATCCTCAAGCACAAGTTCAGTTGTATTAGAAGAATGAAGACCCATTTTTTCATAATTATCTATGATAGAAAATCCTTTTGCATCTGTCGGAACAATAATCGCAGTGATTTCCTTCGCTCCGTCCTTTTCTCCGGTTATAGCTGTAAGTGCCAAATGCTTGGCATAGCTCGCATTCGTAATAAAACATTTATTGCCATTGATGACGAATTCACCATTTTCCACTTTAGCCGTTGTTTTTGTCCCGCCGGCATCAGATCCTGCATTTGGTTCTGTCAGTCCAAATGCCCCGAATGATTCACCAGTACAAATAGGCGTTAAATATTTCTGTTTTTGTTCCTCTGTCCCAAACAAATGTAACGGTGCCCCTCCTAAAGAAATGTGGGCTGAGTATGTAATTCCTGTGGAGCCGCAGACACGGCTTAATTCTTCCACGACAATCGCGAAGCTTACAGAATCAGCACCGCCTCCGCCATATTCTTCTGGAAAAGGAAGACCCATCATCCCCAATCCTGATAATTTGTTAAAAATATCTAATGGAAATTGTTTTGTTCTGTCACGCTCGATTGCACCTGGCGCAACCTCTTCTTCGGCAAATTCACGAATGGTCCGTTTGATCATTTCCTGCTCTGTCGTTAAATCAAAATTCATTTCCATCCCCCCGATACTTTGTATACGCTTTCATTTATATTATAAAAGGAACGGAACAGAATTCTCAACATTTAAAAATTTCTTAAAATAAATTGTTATTTAAATATATTTATTTCCTTTAAAATACTTATTCATGTTAACAATATTAAATAAAAATCCCTTTATTTAAAAAGTAAATTTCCAAAAAAAGTTTATTTGCCCATTTGCAAAGTGAGAGACAATTCAGTAAAATAATAAAAAAATAGTTTACTCCGAAAACGAAGTAAACTATTTCAGTCAGTTTATTCTAAGAAATCCTTTAGACGTTTGCTGCGGCTAGGATGGCGCAGCTTCCGTAAAGCTTTTGCTTCGATTTGACGGATTCGCTCGCGGGTTACACCAAACACCTTGCCGACTTCTTCTAAAGTGCGAGTTCGGCCGTCATCAAGGCCAAAACGAAGACGAAGGACATTTTCCTCACGGTCAGTCAGCGTATCAAGAACATCTTCAAGCTGCTCTTTTAATAATTCGTAAGCGGCATGTTCAGATGGAGATGTTGCATCTTGGTCCTCAATGAAATCTCCAAGGTGCGAATCATCTTCTTCACCGATTGGTGTTTCTAATGATACTGGCTCCTGGGCGATTTTTAAAATTTCTCTTACCTTATCCGGCGTTAAATCCATATCCTCGGCGATTTCTTCCGGTGTTGGTTCACGCCCAAGATCTTGAAGTAATTGCCGCTGTACGCGGATCAGTTTATTAATCGTTTCTACCATGTGCACAGGTATACGGATTGTCCGTGCTTGGTCGGCAATTGCACGGGTAATCGCTTGACGAATCCACCATGTGGCATACGTACTAAATTTGAAACCTTTACGATAATCAAATTTTTCTACGGCTTTTATCAATCCCATATTTCCTTCTTGGATTAAATCAAGGAATAGCATACCACGCCCTACATAGCGTTTGGCGATACTGACAACCAATCGGAGGTTTGCTTCAGCGAGACGCCGCTTGGCTTCTTCATCCCCTTGTTCTATGCGGTGAGCCAAGTCGATTTCCTCTTCAGCAGACAGCAGGTCAACACGGCCAATTTCTTTTAAATACATACGAACCGGGTCATTGATCTTTACCCCTGGCGGCACACTAAGATCATTTAAATCAAATTCATCATCTTCCTTGGATAAATCCTTGATGCTTGGGTCTTCCTCTTCACTATCACCGACCAATTCAATTCCTTGGTCACCCAAATATTCGTAGAATTCATCCATTTGATGTGAATCTAATTCAAAATGCGCCATTTTTTCGGCAATATCATCGTAGGCAAGGACACCGACTTTCTTTCCTACCTCCGTTAATTGATGTTTCACCTGTTCTAAGGTCAATTCACTTTCGACCTCCTGTGACCGTGCTGATTTTTCAGCAGCCATAGGAAACCCTCCTTCCAGAATCAAAAACAATAAAATAATCTATAATGATTTTCGCAATTGAATAATCTCGCTAGCGATAACAGCAGCAGAGAGATAATCTTTTTGCCGCTCCGCCTCTTTTTGTTCTTCCTCTTTTTCCTTTATCTTTAACAATTTTTTGTAATTCAACACCTGTTTGATACAATCTGATAACTCCTGACCAGTTAATTCATCAGTAACGGATTGCATTTCAATATTTGCAACTATTCTTCTCAGATTGTCATCTTGAATATAGGTTAAAAATGCTGCGGAGTCAGGTTCCAAATGGTCTTCGTAAAATTCGATTAGATATGTTATTATTGCCTGATGTTCATCAATATTAAACATATTCCCCGCGAGCAGTTCCTGTACTTTATACGCTAAATCCCGATCTTTCAGCATGTGGGCAATCATATACCGTTCCGCGGTATAATAAGCAGGCTTTAACTCTTTTGCCGGTTTTACAACAATTACGGGCTTTTGCTGCTGCTCGCCCTGCACCTTCGCATTTCTTTTTTCAGCAAAATAAAACTGTTTTTGCTGCTCCTTCAATGCTTCTAATGAAAGGGAAAATTCAGCCGCCAGCTGCCTTAAATAATGATCTCTTTCCACAGCCAATGGCAATTTGCTGATTTCCTTAATTATTTCTTCGATATAGCTAAGCTTATCTCCTTCATTTTGCAGATTTTTTCCCCTGCGAAAATAAAGAAATTTAAAGCCCATCCACGTTAAGCTTGCTTCAATCACTTCGTGGCGGAATTTGTCCGGGCCATTGTTTTTAATGTATTCGTCAGGATCCTGCCCGTCCGGCATCACTGCCACTTTAATCTCAAAACCTGCATCCTGCAGGTGTCTTCCGGCACGATAAGCAGCTTCAATGCCGGCATTATCGGAATCATAGCAAATCACGATAGATTGAACGCTTTGACGTAATAATGCAATATGTTCATCCGTTAAGGATGTACCCATTGTCGCAATGCCGTTTTCTATCCCGGCTCGATCCGCTGCAATTACATCGGCAAAACCTTCAAATAAAACAGCGTACTGAAATTTTTTAATACTTGCCTTCGCTTGATGATAATTGTATAAAATTTTACTTTTATTAAAGATTGCTGTTTCGGGACTGTTTAAATATTTGGGGTCATCGCCCCCCAGTGATCTCCCGGAAAATGCAATCGTATTTCCATTTCGGTCAAATATCGGAAACATAATTCGATCCCTGAAACGATCAAAATATGTTCCATCTCTTTCGCGCCTGATAATTAGTCCAGCCTTTTCCATCCATTCGGGGGAAAAACTTCTTTTCGAAAGAAATTTTACTACAAAATCCCATGAGGCTAAGGAATAGCCGATTTGAAATTTATCAATCGATTCCTGGCTAAAACCTCTCCCATATAAATACTCCAATGCATGCTGTCCTTCTTTTGTATTTACCAGTAAATGGTGGTAAAATTTACGTAACAGCTCATGAGCATCTTTCATTGCCTGCAGTTCTTTAGGAACTTTTTTCTCTTTTTGCTGGTTATTTAAATTTATCTCCAGCACGATATTTCCTTTTGCTGCCAGTTTTATTGCAGCCTCTTGAAACGAGATTCCTTCAAGCTCCATTAAAAAAGAAAAAGCATTTCCTCCGGCACCGCAGCCAAAGCAATGGAAAATCTGTTTATCAGGTGATACCGAAAAAGATGGGGTACTTTCTCCATGGAAAGGACATAATCCGAAGTAATTTCGTCCCTGTTTTTTTAATTGCACATAATCGCTGATTACTTCGACAATATCAACAGCCTGACGAATTTCGTTTATTTTATCTTCGGCAATACGATCTGCCATGAAAAAACAACTCCAGTTTGCTATAGGTATTCAACATGAACAAATTAAATTCCTTCAAAATTCGACATTTTTTTGTTAATAACATTTGAATCTTAATCGGTCCGCAGCTTAAAAGGTTTTGGACCCTTTCCATAAACACCCTTTCCCAAACTCTCCTCAACATATTCCCAAATGATGTATGTACCCAGCTTTCTTTTGATGGTTATAGGAGGCAACAAAAATATTTTTGTGTTATATGCAGAAGTAATTTCGACAATTTCCGTTTCATCTGGGCAAGAATCTGCATCAATTTAAATTGTCGGAACTCCTGTTATATTTTTATTAATTCTACATCACTCCGCGTATTCCTTCTTAAACACCTTAATTTATCAAAGAAAACATTATGGAAATACGTTTTGATAATCATGCATACATTCGAATCATAAACGCGCCGATGATTATCTGAAAATAGAAAAAAAGAGTTTATGTCGAATTTTTTTAGGTATTGATAAGGTTCCATCACTTGACATCTCACAGTAAATAGTTTATTCGTTCACATGCAAGTCTAAACCTAAAAGATTCATTTTTATCACAATTTTTTATTATAGTATATTTATTATCATTTTGCCATAACTTTTTTTATCTTTAATACGAAATATTTTATTATAAAAGAGAAGTTTGGCCGCCGAATTTCGTACCATTCCAGCATAAAAGAACACATAATCAAAAGATTATGTGTCAAGCTTTCCCTTTATAAATATAATGTAAAATTACATTCGCCGTTTCTTCCACTGCTTTATTTGTTACATCAATAACAGGGCAGTTAATCTTTCCTACGATTTGTTCAAAAAAGTTCAGTTCTTCTTTAATCCGGTCTATATTAGCATAGCTCGCTTGATCATTTAAACCTAATGAAATTAACCGCTCTCTTCTAATATGATTTAGCTTTTCCGGACTGATTTTTAAACCAAAGCATTTTTCTTTCGGCACTTTATAAAGTTCTTCTGGAGGGTCGACCTCTGGAACAAGCGGGACATTGGCAACCTTTATACGTTTATGTGCAAGGTACTGGGATAAGGGAGTTTTAGATGTTCTCGATACCCCGATTAACACGATATCCGCTTTTAATATACCACGTGGATCCCTGCCATCATCATATTTTACAGCGAATTCAATTGCTTCAATTTTTTTGAAATAATCCTCATCTAGTTTTCTAACAAGCCCCGGTTCAAATAAAGGCGTTTTCCCAGAAAAGGCTTGAATCTCATCAATAATTGGACCAATAAGGTCAACCGTCACAATTCCTTCCTGTTTTGCCTGCTCCTTCATATATGTTCGCATTTCAGGCTTTACAAGAGTAAATGCAATCATCCCTTTATCCAGTAAGGCAAGAGACAATACTTCATCAATATGTTCCTTATCTTCTACATAAGGAAAACGTTTTAGAGTCATTCCTGAGCCATTAAACTGACTAATAGCGGCTTTCGTTACCAGCTCAGCCGTTTCCCCTACAGAGTCGGATACGACATAAATAATGGGCGAGTTCATTCCTTTCATCATCTCCTCTATGAGCCTTTCTTTTATTCTTCCCCTAATGCAACAAATGCCCTTGTAATATTCGTTTTCGTAATTCTTCCAATTACTTCAAACCCTTTGTCTGTTTTTTTGACCACCGGCAGGGCATCAATTTGTTTTTCTATTAGTTTTTTCGCTACATCAATTAATAGGTCATCTCGTTCACACATTGTAACATTTGGCATCCGGGTCATAATAATATGAACTGGAATGGATGTAAGGTCCTGCTTTCCAATGCTCGCGCGAAGCAGGTCCTTTCTAGATAAAACACCCACTAATTGTGTGCTTTGGTCTACAACGAATAATGTTCCTACATCCTCTAGAAACATAGTGCAAATTGCATCATAAACCGAGACATTTTCGTTAATGACAACCGGTATTGACTGGTATTCTTTGACGTAGATTTTCTGCAGATTTTCAGTTAATAATTGTGTGCCGGATTTTCCGGTGTAAAAGTAACCAACCCGCGGCCTGGCATCTAAATAACCAGCCATTGTTAATATTGCAAGATCGGGCCGAAGCGTGGCTCTTGTAAGATTTAATTGGTCTGCAATTTGTTCTCCTGTAATTGGTCCATTATCCTTAACAATTTGCAATATATGTTCTTGACGTTTTGTCAGTTCTATTGTAATCACCACCCATTATTTGACCATTGGCAGTTTTACTAAAAATATTAAAATCTAATTTTCTCCTCTAAGAAACGGACGAGATCGGTAATTGGCAATCGTGTTTGTTCCATTGTATCGCGGTCTCTGACCGTTACCATTTGGTCTTCGACAGAATCAAAATCATATGTGATACAGAATGGCGTACCGATTTCATCATGACGACGGTAACGTTTTCCGATGGAACCAGCCTCATCATAGTCAATATTAAAATGCTCAGCGAGAGTCGCAAATACCTCTTTTGCACCTTCTGATAGCTTTTTCGATAATGGTAATACAGCCGCCTTGAATGGTGCTATTGCAGGATGGAAGTGCATCACCGTTCTTGAAGTACCATCTTCCAGCTGTTCCTCATTATAAGCATCGATTAAAAATGCCAGTGTCACCCTGTCTGCACCAAGTGAAGGCTCGATACAATATGGGATATATCTATCATTAGTTTCTGGATCAATGTAGTTGAAATCCTCACCGGAATACTCCATATGCTGCTTCAAATCATAATTAGTTCTTGACGCAACGCCCCAAAGCTCTCCCCAGCCGAACGGGAATTTATATTCAAAGTCAGTTGTAGCATTGCTATAATGGGATAGTTCTTCATCTGAGTGATCGCGCAGTCTCAAGTTTTCTTGTTTTAAGCCTAATGACAGCAGCCATTTTTCGGCAAATTGCTTCCAGTAATTGAACCACTGCAGTTCTTCACCCGGCTTACAGAAAAACTCCAGCTCCATTTGTTCAAACTCTCTTGTGCGGAAGGTGAAATTACCTGGTGTAATCTCATTTCTAAAGCTCTTTCCAATTTGGGCAATACCAAAAGGCAGTTTCTTTCTCATTGTTCTTTGAACATTTTTAAAGTTTACGAAAATACCTTGAGCTGTTTCAGGACGAAGGAAAATTTCATTTGTGCTTGTTTCCGTTACCCCCTGAAATGTTTTAAACATTAAATTAAACTGGCGGATACCGGTAAAATCATGACTCCCGCAGTCTGGGCAGGCAATATTATGTTCTTTAATCAGTTCTTCCATTTTATCGAATGGCAGGCCGTCGACGACCATTTCCATTCCTTTTTCCTCCAGCGCATTTTCAATTAATTTATCTGCACGATGACGCGCTTTACAATTCTTACAGTCGATCATTGGATCGTTAAAGTTGCCAATGTGGCCGGATGCTTCCCATGTTCTTGGATTCATCAAGATGCTGGCATCTAAACCGACATTATATGGCGACTGCTGCACGAATTTCTTCCACCAAGCCCGCTTGATATTATTTTTAAATTCAACCCCTAACGGACCGTAATCCCAAGTGTTAGCGAGTCCGCCGTAAATTTCAGAGCCTGGGAAAATAAAGCCCCTATGTTTTGCGTGAGATACGATTTGCTCCATTGTTACAGTCATGTTCATTAGCTCCTTATTCTATTTTTCTCAATAAAAAAACTCCCGACTCTATGCCTTTAAAGCATAGGGACGAGAGTTTACCCGCGGTTCCACCCTATTTGCCGGCCAATGGCCAGCCTCTTTAAGATGTGTTCAATACACGTTTGCTCCAGAATGCCTTCCCTAGTGTTCTATACCCTAGCTCGCACCGCCCTAGGTTCGCTTTTATAGAAAACTTCTAAGTACTACTTTCCTTCACAGCAATTATTAATTTAATGAAAATATAACCAAAACAAGAACTATTGTCAACATATAGCTATAAAAGTTTTCGGAAATGGGCCATGGAATCAAGAAATTTCTTTGATTTTAAATGTAATCCGGAATATTCATCATAATAGGCATCAATCACTTTTTTGAGCTCCGCTTTGGTTGTTTCCTTAACGGAAATACTGCCTAAGCGTGATAAATCAAAATAATAAAACAGCCGCAATAATTTAACAGCCGCTGGTGATATTTTAATATGGTAGGGGTCTTGCTCCAAACAACGGTGGCAGATAAAACCGCCCTCGCGGATTGAAAAAGAAAAATGTCCGTCTGAACTTCCACAAACGGAGCATTGATTCAATACGGGATATTGCCCTAATACATTGAGCATTTTCATCTCATAAATATTCATAAGAATATCCGGATCATAGCCTTCATTCATTAGATGTAACGTTTGATATAACAGCTCAAAATGAAATGGATTTGGTTTCTTCTCCTCCGTACATTTATCAGTTAATTCAACAATAAAACTGGCATAAGCTGTCAAAAAAATGTCCTCAGCTATGGAACGAAAAGTAGTGATTATTTCCCCCTGCTGCAATCCGCTTAAGCCGGTTCCCTTTTGAACTAGAAAATAGCCGTACGTAAACAGCTGGGTTACGGAGGAAAGCCGGCTGTTCGGCTTTTTGGCTCCTCTTGCCATAACACCGACCTTCCCCCATTCCCTGGTATACAAAGTTACAATTTTATTTGTTTCACCATAATCTGTTGACCTAATAACGATGCCTTCACATTTCTGAAGCATAGTGTCACCTTCTAGAAACGTGCGGCCTGCTAGAAAGTAGGAAAATCAATTTGTGCTAGCTCTTCATTCGAATTACCGGGTATTTCTTGGTTTTCCTTCTCAAGTTCTTTAAAGAGAAGATATGTGTCAATATTACCTGTCTGGGTAAATACTTTCCACGTTAAATCCAACACGAAAACCCCACCTTTCAATTTTTAGACTAGCGTAAATTCAGGTCCTGCACCTTACAATTATCATAGCCTGCCGACGTTAAAATCATAAGACGAAAAATTTGTAAATGTTGTCCATGCATAATCTTAAATCTTAATAAATATTTTAATTAGGGTGGATTAGTTAGTACTCATCTTCGTTAAAGCCGTACTCCCGAAGCTGGGACATTTTATTGCGCCAATCCTTTTGTACCTTTACCCAAAGCTCTAAGAATACCTTTGTTCCCAGCAAATTTTCAATATCAACCCGGGCGCGCTTGCCGATTTCCTTCAACATACCGCCTTTTTTTCCAATAATGATTCCTTTTTGCGAATCACGTTCAACGATTACTGTTGCCATTACATGAATTAGGTCCTTGCCCTCTTGACGCTCTATTTTATCAATCATTACAGCGAGTGAATGGGGAATTTCCTCCCTTGTTAAATGCAGGGCTTTTTCGCGAATCAGCTCCGCAATTATAAACCGCTCCGGATGATCGGTCACCTGGTCCGCAGGGTAATATTGCGGTCCTTCTGGCAAATATAATTTAATTTGCGAAAGCAGGCGCTCAACATTATTTCCTTCTAATGCAGAGATTGGAACTATTTCTTTAAATGAATATTTTTCTTTATATGATTCAATAATGGATAGCAATTCATCCGGATGAATTTTGTCAATTTTATTAATTACAAGAAAGATTGGTGTTTTCACCGTTTGGAATTTTTCTATTATGAATTCTTCACCACGTCCAAATCCTTCTTCGGCATTTACCATGAAAAGAACCAAATCGACTTCTTTTAGTGTGTTCTGGGCTACCTTCATCATGAAGTCGCCCAATTTATGTTTAGGTTTATGAATACCTGGTGTATCAATAAAAATCATCTGTGAATCTTCAAGTGTTAGAACACCTTGAACTTTATTTCGGGTTGTCTGCGGTTTATCGCTCATGATTGCAATCTTTTGACCGATTACCTGATTCAAAAAGGTCGACTTCCCGACATTCGGCCGGCCAATAATTGAAATAAACCCTGATTTATACGTGTTATTATCAGTTACATTAGTTTGCATGTAAATCCTCCGCTGTAAATGCACCGGGCAATAAATCTTCAACTGTTAGTTCTAAAATATCCCCTTTAAGGTTTGTAAGAACCACTTTCATATCTCGAGGACATAATTCCGCTATTACTTGGCGGCAGGCACCGCAAGGCGAACAAGGGCGGTCCGTATCGGCAACGACTGCAAGCATTTGAAAATCACGATCGCCCTCTGAAACCGCTTTAAAAATGGCAGTTCGCTCTCCACAATTACACATGCTATAGGCAGCATTCTCGATATTACAGCCATGGTAAATTTTGCCGTCTGTTGTTAAAAGAGCTGCACCAACTGCAAACTTTGAATAAGGAACATATGCTTTTTCTCTTGCTTTTTTTGCTTCCACAATTAACTGCTCGATTGTCACTAGTCTTCTTCCCTTCCAGCAATAAGCTTGCTGTTACTTTATTTTACATTAAAATCAGATTGAAATCATTATTTGTAGCAAAAAAGTAATAAAGAAATTAGAATTTTCACAAAAGTCTAATTTAATTTAAGAATCGGTTGCAATAATATTACCTATTTTTACAGCCGATTTCAATCAACCCCAGCTAAAAAGCCTTAAAATATGAGGTGAAAAAATGACAGCCCCAACCAAAATGGAAAGAATGGCAAAGACCAATACTGCCCCCGCAGCTAGATCCTTTGCCTGTTTTGCCAAGAGATGATACTCGGGGCTTACTAGGTCCACAACCCTTTCAATCGCGCTATTGATCATCTCCAAGGAAAACATACCGCCAATGGCAAATAGAATGAACAGCCACTCCATTTTAGTAATTGAAAAATAAAAAGAAATCAGGATTACCAAAACGGAGCTTAACAGATGAATCCGCATGTTCCGTTCCTGCTTTACGGCGGTTACCATTCCAGTTATCGCAAATGAAAAAGAATGTAAAAGTGAATGGGATGTATGCTTATCTTTTAAGTCCATATTCATTCAAAATTTCCTTTTGCAGCGTGAACATTTCTTTTTCATCGGCCTCAGTCATATGGTCATAGCCTAAAAGATGAAGGAAGCCATGAACCGCTAAGAACCCCAGCTCTCTTTCAAAAGCGTGGCCATATTCCTCCGCCTGTTCCCTTGCTTTCTGCACCGAAATGATGATATCCCCCAAAACGCGAGGCAGATCAGCACCAACTAATTCCACTTCACCTTCCCCAAGTTCCTCCATCGCAAATGAAATGACATCTGTAGGAGCATCTTTATCACGGTATTCCCGATTAATTTCTTGAATTTTTTGATTGGAAACATACGTAACAGAAAGCTCACTATGGTCCTCAATCTTTTGTTTCTGTGCCGCAAAATTAAGCAGCCGCTCAATTTCAAGCATTTGCTGCTCTGTCAATTCTTGTGTCTCATCCATGCTGTCAATTAATAAAGTCATGCTTCCTTCACCTTCTTAGTCATTTCTGGATACTCAATCCTAGAGTGAAAAATCCCTTTTAATGTTTCACATAATGTATGGGTGACGATTTCAATTTCTTTTAATGTTAAATCACACTCATTTAGCTGACCATCCGCAAGGCGATCAGCAACAATTTTTCGCACCAATGATTCAATTAATTCAGGAGTCGGCTTTGATAATGAACGGACTGCTGCTTCAACACTATCTGCAATGCCTACAACTGCAGACTCTTTGGACTGTGCCCTGGGACCAGGGTAGCGAAAAGTCTCTTCCTTTGTCTCCTGATTCTCCTGCATTGCCTTATGGTAAAAGAATTTTAACAGGGTTGTCCCATGATGCTGTTCTGCAATCTCAACAATTTCCTTTGGCATATGGTGCTTTTTTAAAATCTGAGAACCGTCTATTACGTGTGCAATGATAATATTAGCACTTTTTTCAGGCGGCAGCCGGTCATGAGGATTATCACCGTGCATTTGATTTTCAATAAAAAAGTTTGGCCGGCGTGTTTTACCAATATCATGATAATAACTTCCCACACGTGCCAGAAGTCCATTAGCCCCAATGGCTTCGCAAGCGGATTCTGATAAATTAGCCACCATTACACTATGATGATATGTACCAGGTGCTTCCATTAAAATCTTTCGTAAAAGCGGGTGATTTGGATTCGACAGTTCAATTAATCTAATAGTGGAAAGGATCCCAAAGCTGGCCTCTAGAAACGGCAATAGACCGATGGTTAATACGGCAGAACCTATTCCTGAGGCGAGGGCTGTTATAAAATAATAGCCAAATTCAAGACCAGAAAACTGCCCGTTCGGCAAGAACACAATCGCGATAATGGTTAAAAGATTGACCAGGGCCGAAAAAGTCCCAGCTTGTAAAATCTTCAACCGCTGATTTTGATTGCTGAGGAATAGGATAGCAGCCAACGCGCTAAAGAGAATATACAACCCTTCAGCAAAATTCAGAGAACCGGCAACCCCTTCATTAAATAATATACTTCCACATACCGCCAAGACAAGCGACATAAGAATGGCAAGCTTTTCGTCGATTAAAATCTTAATTAGCATACCGCCCATTGCAGCCGGGAACAAATAGCCAATCCAAGAATAATTAAACCCCTGCAGCATGCTGATAATCTTCATGATAAATATTAAAAGTACAAAAATGATCCCAAACAACAATAAATCGGTTTGCTTCTTTTCAGGATGTGATTTTGATTGATAAAAATAATAATAAATCCCCGACAAAATAATTAAAATTAACGCTATTAAACCTATAAACGGTCTAAAAGACTTTTCGTTTTGCAAAAGACCGACAAGTTTCAGCTGACGGTAAATCTCTTGATTAATCAATTTCCCTTCCTCAACTATAATCTGTCCCTGAAGAATTTTGACAGGCTCCACACTTTCAGCTGCCTGACGGCGTAATTCTTCCGTTGCGCCGGGGTCATAAAATTCATTTTGAATGACGGCATATCTTCCAAGATTGATCGAGGCAAGCCTTAAATTATCATTTAACGTGGTATATTTTAGTTCTTCTTCCACTTGCTTTTTGGCATTCTCCACTTCATCAGCGGAAATTCTTTTGGTCATGACATTATTAATCGCTGTTACCGTTAAATCCTTGGCAATTGATAATTCCTCGTTACTTGCTTGAACCAAAGCGGAAAAAACCTGGTTTGATAAATCCTTGTTAACGGTTGAGGTTAGTTTTCCTTTTAACCTTTCAATTTTATCCGTAATAGTTGGCTCTTTCATTTCTTCGTCAGTCTGCTTATCCATTTCGTCCTTTACTTCATCATTTACCTCAGCAGCAGTATCAAAGATAGAGGTAATTAAATCGACGCGATTTTGGGTGTATTCCTTCTTTACGGCATAAACATCCTGAACTTGGTCACGCGCTTCTTTCCGTTTCATTTCTGTACTTTTCTTGTCTTCGACCGTTCCCGGAGAGCGAATCGTTTTTTCTGCAATTGAAAACAGGCTTAAATTTAATTTCTCCGGTTTTACATTGCTATACATAGCAGTGAATAAGAGAACCCCCAGTATTAGAAAAAAGAGCACCCGAAAAAACGTAATATCTAGAAGTTTTCGTATCCGTATGAAGTGTTGCTGCAGCATATCCAACTATATCCCTCCAACCACGGCCTCTTAACATTCATTACTCTATGTAAAATGATAACAGTTTTTTGCAGAAGTTTCACCTTCTTATGAAATAAAAAAGAGATCCCTGTCCAGCAGGAACCTCCTTTTGGTTCGTCCATCATTAAGTTGTGCTGTCAGCTTCCCCATAAGCTTGAATAATTCTCGCCACCAAGGGATGTCGGACAACATCGCTTTGTTCCAGAAAAACAAAGGAGATACCATTTACATTCTGCAAAATTTCCTCTGCTTCCACTAATCCTGATTTAGCCCCTTTTGGGAGATCAATTTGAGTTTGGTCACCGGTAATGACCATTTTGGAGCTGAAGCCGAGACGGGTTAAGAACATTTTCATTTGCTTATTGGTCGTATTTTGCGCCTCGTCTAAAATAACAAAGGCATCATCCAATGTACGCCCTCTCATATAAGCGAGCGGTGCAATTTCAATCGTACCACGTTCAATCAGCCGCTGTGTATGCTCAGCTCCCAATACATCATGAAGGGCATCATATAACGGCCTTAAATATGGGTCCACCTTTTCTTTTAAATCCCCTGGCAGAAACCCTAAACTTTCCCCCGCTTCAACAGCCGGTCTTGTTAAAATAATTTTATTCACCTGACCATTTTTCAGCGCGTTTACGGCCATGACGACCGCCAGATAGGTTTTACCCGTTCCAGCTGGTCCAATCCCAAATACTAGGTCTTTGCTCTTGATTGCCATTACATATTGTCGCTGGCCAAGCGTCTTGATTCGAATTGTTTTCCCTTTAACGTTTTTGCCAATTTCTTCGTCATACAAATTTACAAAATAATCAAGTGTCCCCTTTTGCGCCATTTGAATCGCATAAAGAACGTCTCTCCCGCTGATGGTAATCCCTTTCCGAATCACATACACTAATTTATCTAGAATCTGTCCGGCCATTATGACCTTTTCTTCGTCCCCGGACAAACTGACAGATTCTCCGCGTGTGACGATGGAAACATCGAGCTCCTGCTCAATCAGTTTGATATTTTGATCAGAATTACCTAACAAAGAAATTGCCTCTGCCGGATTTTCAAGCTGTACATTAATAGTCGTTAACTTTTCTGTCATTCATGAATCTCCTTGGTAATCGGCTGCCCGACTGCAATGTTTTCGATAACTTTAAAATGGATATCTAGTATAACCTTACCACTTTTTATCTTCTTGTGTAAAATTTTTTCCTCTTTAAAAATAGCATCGTCATCTACTTTCTTTTTTATGTCATTTCGTGCCATCTCGATTGCTTTTTCCTCTGCCTCTTTTTCTGTATAAGTTCGGATGTATTTTTCACGCTCACGGATGGTTTTGTCTACATAAGAAATCGGTAATTCCCATTTTAGAAAGTGAAGTTTATGGATAGTCTTTTCCGTTTTATAGTCTTTAAATTCAGGTTTTCCAAAACCCCAGACAGGAATTTCAAAACTCCCAAGTAAAAGTGAATATTTCCTCTTCTCCTTCCCATTATAAACATTAAAAGCAGACTTAATTGGCAGTTCCACATGGCCCATATACCAAATTTCCCCCCAAACATCCCCTTTCGCTGCTACAAGCTGCGGTTCCTCCCCTTCTTGTCCAATTACACCAGACACAAGCAGCTGTCCCTTCGCAACATAGTCATTCTTGTCAACCATTTTTTGACCATCATCAATATCCATCCTAACGATAACCGCCTTCTTTTTTGCAACAAGATTCCTTGGGGAGAGCTTTTCTGGCTGCTTCGGTTCATTTTTCTCCACGACCTGCAGATGGTAGGTTGTCCCCTTTAACTCCACACCAACCCACGTAATTTCACCAATATTATTGGTAAGCTGCCGTTGAATCCCTTCCGCGTTGTCAACAAAAAATTGAAACTTGCCAATTTTAACTCCTATCTTGTCCAATTCTTGACGGATTTGATATTCCGTTGCCGGCTTTGCCCCTTTTATATCAATTCCCCAAATAACATTTGATAAAAGAAACACAATTAGAAGGAACATCGCTGCCCCAATCAAGAAGCCGCTGTTTTTTAACATACGCTTTATTAAAAACGGTGCACCGCTTCTTCCCAAAAAGGAAATGCGGCAGCCGCTTTTTCTCGCTAAATGTCTTAATGACAAAGCATCCTGTAATTTTATTTTAAAGGTGATAGTATCGGTTCCATGCCTTTTAACATTCCAAATATGAATTCCATTGCGCATGAGGGTGTTTAACAATCGCTCGATGCCTTTACCTGTAACCTTTACAGTAACCCTGCCAAATAAAAAAACGATCCACTGGTTCTTCATTTTGTTCCTCCCGGATTTTCATTTATATAGATTACCTGATCAATTTTTCCTTCCAGTAAGATTTCTTCAGGTAAAATTGTTTTAATCACAAAGGATTTCCCTTTAATCAATAATTGCCCCTGCTTTAACAACAGTCGGAGTTCTTTGTCGGTAAAAGCCAGTAAGCCGCGATGATTTTCAATATATATGTGAATTTGTCCAATCATTGTGATTCGGGGTAAATCCATCATGACATCTTGAGGAAGATCCATGTTTTTTGTTATCCAGCTGCGAACCCGCCCGACCCATGTTTTTGCCATAAAAAAAAGAACCCCCTTTCATCTCATGTTTATGAAATGACGCGGGGTTCTAGCACATCTTTTTCCATTTGCGTTTCTATTTCCCATGAAAAAGAATTACGTTTTTCGAGTAAAATGAGGATTTTTTGAGCGCGGCTCTCCAAGTATTTCAGCCCAAACAATCCCATTTATAATCATGCTGGCATCCGGTTCTTCTTGTAAGAAACTTTTCTCCTCAGCTGTTTCAATGTAACGATGCTCTTTTACTCTTGGTAGTGCTTCTACTCCTTCTTTCTGAAGGTTTTGGTTTTCTTGTTCCTGCATTTGAACCTGTACTTTATGTTTTACTCTCTGCCGGTTGATCAATTCTGGATTTGATGGCAGAGGGTGCTGGGCTTCGCTCTGGACCGGTTTTGTTCTTTTATTCGTTTCATTCTGCATAAAGGTCTTAATTTCCTCGAAAGTTTCAAAGGAAATTGGCTTATTTCTTCTATGATCCTGTTTGTTAGTCTTGCCTTTTCCAAAAATACTTGAGAGGATTCCCGCTATAATGATAAAAAATAGAATCTCCATATGGCCACCTCTTTCTTCCTACAGACCAGGCACTACGTTACTTATCATCCTTCTTTTCACCAGTTAATCGCCCAATTGATCCTCTCATATCTGTGTCAGCGGAAATATTTTTAAAGTTCAAATAATCCATTACACCAATATTCCCTGTTTTCAAGGCATCTGCCATCGCAAGAGGAACCGTCGCCTCCGCTTCTACTACCTTCGCCCTCATTTCCTGTACTTTCGCTTTCATTTCCTGCTCTTGAGCAACAGCCATCGCCCTGCGCTCCTCAGCTTTGGCTTGAGCAATCCGCTTATCCGCTTCCGCCTGTTCCGTCTGCAGCTCAGCACCGATATTTTTGCCAATATCCACATCCGCTATATCAATCGAAAGAATTTCAAAGGCTGTACCAGCATCCAGCCCCTTTGCTAACACAGTCTGCGAAATCAAATCAGGGTTTTCCAACACTTTACTATGGCTTTCAGAAGAACCAATGGTTGATACGACACCTTCACCGACACGGGCAACCACCGTTTCTTCCCCGGCACCTCCGACAAGACGATCGATATTGGCGCGGACGGTGATTCTTGCTTTCGCCTTTACTTCTATACCATTCTTGGCAACACCAGCAATAAACGGTGTTTCAATTACCTTTGGATTAACACTCATTTGTACGGCTTCCAACACATCACGGCCGGCAAGGTCAATGGCGGCACAACGTTCAAAGGTTAATTCAATATTGGCTCGTTGTGCCGCAATCAAGGCATTTACAACCCGGTCAACGTTACCCCCGGCAAGATAGTGGCTTTCAAGCTGGTTAATTGTCACCTTTAACCCTGCTTTATGTGCCTTAATTAACGGGTTTACCACCCTGCCGGGAATAACCCTGCGGAGTCTCATCCCAACAAGTGTGAAAATACTAATTCTTACTCCTGCGGCAAGCGCTGAAATCCAGAGCATCACCGGAATGAAAGATAGCAGGATACCAAAGAAAATTAAAGCAACTACAACTACTGCTACAATAAAAAATGTTCCACCTGTAATAAAATCCATATTTTTTACCTCCAGTCTAATTCTAGTTTACCTCGCGTACTACAATTCGGGCCCCTTCTACTTTAATGACTTTCACCCGTACATTTTTCTCAATATAGCTGCCTTCACTGACTACATCGATTCTCTCATTATTAATCACAATCGTACCCGCCGGGCGCAAGGTGGTCAAAGCAATTCCTTCCTGTCCCAGCAAATCTGTCCGGTTAATATTCGAAACATAGCCGTCTTCCTTTTTAGCGGTATCAAACAATACCATTTTATTAAACAGAATCAATTTCTTTCCTAACACCCTAATCATTAAAAAGAATACCGTAATTGAAATTATAATTGCAATGAGAATGGATACACCCATTTGCAAAGGGTTTTCCGCAGCCAGGAAAAAGCTGAAAAGCAAAGCACCAAAACCTAGAGTCCCCGCTACTGCACCGGGAAGAAATAGCTCAAAAAAGATTAATAAGATTCCAACAACAAATAATGTTAAGGTTCCAACCCCAGCAAGCCCTGCTTGGAAATGTCCATAAAAGAATAATACTAACGCAAATAAACCAATGAAACCCGCGATACCGAACTTCGGTGAAAATAGTTCAAGGATCATACCTACTCCCGCAATGGTTAAGAGAGCGGTTACAACGATCGGGTCAGTCAGAAATGCAGTCATTCTTATGTGAGCCCCCTTTCTATAATCAATAATACGTTTAATGCGCTATAAGGTTTCATTTATTATTGGTAATAAATAAAAAGACCACAGACAATTTGCCTGCGGTCCCGATGTCAGAATACTATGAAAGGTGTTGTTGTACAAATTTATTAACAAGTGAGCCGTCTGATTTACCTTTTACTTTAGGCATAATAGCAGCCATCACTTTTCCCATATCTGCTTTTGATTTTGCGCCAACCTCAAGAATCGTTTGTTTGACGATTTCAGCAAGTTCTTCTTCAGACAGCTGCTTCGGCATATACAATTCGACAATTGCGATCTCATTGCGCAATTTTTCAACCAGGTCCTCGCGGCCTGCTTTATCAAACTCATGGAGGGAGTCTTTGCGTTGTTTAAGTTCGCGAGTTAGGACCGTTAACTCTTGATCATCGGAAAGTTCTTTTACTCCAAGCTTAATGGCTTCATTTTGCATGGAAGCTTTGACCATCCGAATGACAGAGAGTTTGTCTTTTTCCCTACTTTTCATCGCTTGTTTCATGTCATTATTTAAACGCTCTAGAAGACTCATTTATTACACCCTCTTAAAACTTACGTTTTCTAGCTGCTTCAGACTTTTTCTTACGTTTTACACTTGGTTTTTCATAAAATTCGCGCTTTCTTGCCTCTTGCAAAGTACCAGTTTTTGATACAGAACGTTTGAAGCGACGAAGAGCATCTTCAAGCGATTCGTTTTTACGAACGACGGTTTTAGACATCCTCTTTCCCTCCCTCCGAAACACAACACACTAACATCAATCCATGTACCTTGCAATTATAATATAACCTTGAAGCTAGGTCAACTGAAATTAACTTATCTAAGACTAGACAATTCAAATTTTATTCGGTGAAAGAATATTTTTTACAGCTTGCCTTTCATCGAAAGTAAATGGCATGTCCCTTCAGCATAGACCATACAATGAATGAAGGGGGGCCTAAGACAATGCTGTACATATTATTATTTGTTCTTTGTATCTTATTATTTATTTTTGGAATGACCATTATACGCTTTGGCTTGTTTAATTTGTCTGCCAATAAATTAAAAACGTGGCTGATTAAACTGACAAGCTCACCTTTAAAAGGAATGCTGACAGGAACATTTATTACCGCTCTTATTCAAAGCAGTTCGGCGGTAATGGTTATTACAATTGGTTTAATTTCGGCAAGGATCATGACCTTTCCGCAATCAATCGGTATCATTCTTGGGACAAACATCGGCACGACATTTAAAACCGAGCTGATTACCTTTAACTTAGACGCTGTTTTAGTTCCGTTTGCGGTCGGCGGCGCTGCTATGATCTTATTTCCAAATAAAAAAATAAGGAGTATTGGGATGCTGTTTTTCGGGATTGCTTCCGTTTTTACGGCGATGAAAGGGTTTGAGATGTTGGCCCATCCCCTTACCTCCATGAAAGCCATTCATCATTTTATCTTATCAATAAATGATAATATCATTTTAAGTTTGCTCACAGGCACCATTATTACATCGATTATCCAGTCAAGTACGGCGATGACGGGAATCGCTATGGGATTTTTATCAGCGGGGCTCTTGCAGCTTGATGCAGGCATTGCAATTGTTTTTGGGGCCAATATCGGTACATGTGTTACCGCGTTGATAGCCGCGATCGGAGGCGGCAGCGAATCGAGGCTCGCCGCCTACGCCCACGTCTGGCTTAACGTTTTCGGTGTCCTGCTATTTCTCCCGCTGATCCCGTGGCTAACGGAATTCGCCCCGTTAATGGCCAGCAAAAAGGATGTCCAGCTGGCACATATAAGCGTTATCTTTAATGTCGCTACCTCACTGCTTGTACTGCCATTTGCCGTAAAATTCGGCGAGATGATATTATTCTTGCATGATAAGAAGCCGAGAACCCCTATAATTAAAGAATAATGGGTACTTGTGGGATGTAACTAATTCATTGAATAACCGAATTTAAATTGGAATAACAAAATTGTAGGAATTGGGGGCTATCGGGCTATTGGCGACATAACTCAGTACAAAAATGAGTAAAGTGTTTCTAATCGAGGCTGTTGGCGACATAACTCAGTACAAAAATGAGTAAAGTGTTTCCAATCAAGGCTATTGGCGACATAACTCAGTGTAAAAATTTGAAAAGTGTTTCCAATCAAGGCTATTGACGACATAGCTTGGTGTAAAAATTTGAAAAGTGTTTCCAATCTGGGCTATTGGTGACATAACTCGGTACAAAAATGAGTAAAGTGTTTCCAATCGAGGCTATTGGCGACATAGCTCAGTATAAAAATCTGAAAAGTGTTTCCAATCAAGGCTGTTGGCGACATAACTCAGTGTAAAAAGCTGAAAAGTGTTTCCAATCAAGGCTATTGGCGACATAACTCGGTACAAAAATGAGGAAAGTGTTTCCAATTGAGGCTGTTGGCGGCAACATTCATTACAAAGCAAGAAAATGCCTCCATATATAGGATATTAGTAACAAAATTAAAAAGAGGTGTCCCTGTGAATTTTGGGACACCTTCGTTTTAGATTGCTGCTTCCTCTTGTGAAAGGATTTCGTCTTTTAAGGACATGCGGTCGTCGACTACCTTAACGAACTGTCCTTCATTGTATGGATAGCCTGCTTTAGTAATTTTCACTTTGACAATTTTCCCAACCATATCTTCTGTTGCTGGGAAGACGACTTTCATGTAGTTATCGGTATAACCTTCGTAAAGGCCTGAATTTGAGTCTTCCTTGAATTTTTCTTCAGGAATGACTTCGAGTACTTCTCCTTCAAACTGGGATGCGTACTCTTTTGCCAGCTGGTCCGAAAGGGTAATTAAGCGATGGACCCGTTCATTCTTGATTTCCTCATCTACTTGGTCCTCCATTCTGGCTGCAGGTGTGCCAGTTCGCTTTGAATAAGGAAATACATGAAGTTCAGAGAATTTATGTTCTTTAATAAAGCTATATGTCTCCATAAACTCTTCCTCTGTTTCACCCGGGAAACCAACGATGACGTCCGATGTAACCGCCAAGCCGGGAAGCACTTCTTTCAGACGTTCCAATCTTTCAGCGAAGAATTCCATCGTATACTTACGGCGCATCCTTTTTAGCACGGTATTCGAACCAGATTGAATTGGAATATGCAAATGGCGGACAACAAGATTAGAATGTTTGATGACTTCGATTACTTCATCGGTAATTTGACTTGCTTCAATAGATGAAATACGAAGACGCTCCAATCCCTTTACACCTGCCTCTAAATCACGAAGAAGCATCGCCAAATTATAATCCTTCATATCCTCGCCGTATCCACCAGTATGGATACCCGTTAAGACGATTTCTTTATACCCTGCATCAACTAGCTGCTGGGCTTGTCTGATTACTTCCTTTGGATCACGTGATCTCATTAGTCCGCGGGCCCATGGAATAATACAGAAGGTACAGAAATTGTTACAACCTTCCTGAATCTTTAATGATGCCCGTGTCCGGTCTGTAAATGCAGGGACGTCAAGCTCCTCGTAGACGCGGTTCTTCATGATATTCCCGACACCATTAATAGGCTGTCGTTCTTTTTTATACTGCTCAATATATTCAAGCATTTTTATCCGGTCCTGTGTTCCAACGACAATGTCAACGCCAGGAATTGCCATGATTTCAGCCGGCGATGTTTGAGCATAACAGCCGGTTACACAAATAACAGCATCCGGGTTTTTCCGAACTGCACGGCGAATCACTTGACGGCTTTTTTTATCACCTGTATTGGTTACCGTACAAGTATTAATAACATATACATCAGAAGTTGATTCAAAATCAACCCGCTCATAACCTTCCTGTTTAAACAATTGCCAGATTGCTTCAGTCTCATAGTGATTAACTTTACAACCAAGTGTATGAAATGCGACTGTTGGCATTTAACTCACCTCAGTAATTCAAAATGATAGGAAATTGCCGCCAATGTATATAAAGGGGCTGTTTCCGTTCTTAAAATCCGCGGACCTAACCCGCAGAGAACAAATCCGTTACTTTTTAACTTTTGAACCTCTTCATCCGCTAACCCGCCTTCAGGACCAAATACCAACAGTATTGAATCTCCCGGCTGCATTTGCTTAAGTGATGAAGAAAAGTTAGATGATTCGCCTTCCCTGCTTTCTTCCTCGTAAGCAGCTAATTTATATTGGAAATCCTTACTTTTTTCGAGCATAGCATGAAAGCTCATCGGGCTTATAATTTCTGGAACCTTCGAGCGATGTGATTGTTCCGCAGCTTCTTTAGCAATTTTTTGCCATCTTTCTATTTTTTTGGCTGCTTTTTTCTCATCCCATTTAACAACCGAGCGTGCCGCAGAAAATGGTAGGAACTGGTGTGCACCTAATTCCGTACCCTTCTGAATAATCCATTCCAGCTTGTCCCCCTTTGGCAGTCCACTGGCGATCGTAATGGAAATCGGAAGCTCCGAATTCCCTTCTTTCCATTGTACAACGTCTGCAACAACTGTTTCATCGGTAATTTCTACAAGCCGGCACACCGCCTGCTTTCCATCTTTATCGACGCAAATGATTTCATCACCAATTTGCATCCGCATTACCTTGATGATATGATGACGGTCGTCTCCCTCAATCTTAAAACTGTCATCTTTTGCTCGATGGTTAACAAAGTAGCGTTGCACACTTTTGCACCCTCTCTAAAACGTTTTACTCCTTATTTTACTAAAGATTAATCAATAAGGAAAGCTGTTATCTCAAATAAATGGTTCAAGGGTCCCCCATATGAGAGACCCCATTTTCTTGGATTATTTTTTTTCAGCAATTAGCGCTACCCAATCCTCCATCAAGATTGTTTCTATAATTTCAAATCCCGATGCAATCAGCGAGTCCTTTACTTGATCCTTTTTCGGCTGAATAATCCCCGATGCGATGAAAGATCCGCCAGGCTTTAATACTTTGGCAGCATCATCGGTAAATCTTAAGATAACCTCTGCTAAAATATTGGCAACAATAACATCCGCTGAACCTTCCTCGACCCCATCAAGCAGATTATTTTGGTTAACTGACACAATATTGTTAACTTTATTCAGCTTAATATTTAATCGCGCCTGAGTGACAGCAACTTCATCAAGATCATAGGCTCTTATGTCTTCTGCACCTAACATTGCAGCAGCAATACTCAGCACTCCAGATCCGGTTCCAACATCAATCACCCGGTCACCAGAACGGACTGTTCTTTCCAGTGCTTGAATGCACATAACCGTTGTCGGATGAGTACCAGTTCCAAAAGCCATGCCAGGGTCCAATTCAATGATCAATTCGTCACTGCTGACTGGATTGTAAATTTCCCATGTCGGAACAATGGTAAATCGCTCCGAAATTTTCACCGGATTATAATACTTTTTCCAAGCAGTTGCCCACTCTTCTTCATTAACCTCACTGATGGTAACCTTATTAAGACCAATATCAATATTATAAATAATTAAATTATTTATCGAGTCTTTAATCGCATCAACCGTTTCACCTAAAAAACTATTGACCGGCAGGTAGGCCTTCACAATGACGCCTTCTTCCGGGTAATCACCTGGATTGAGTTGGTAGATTTCGCCGAATTGATCTTCCCTTTCTTTCGTTAACTCAAATGGATCTTCAATGACGACACCGCTCGCCCCGGCCTCATGCAATATATTAGAAATAGGTTCGACCGCTTCGTTTGTTGTATGGATACTAATTTCAGACCATTTCATTCTACCAACTCCAATCCTTACTCACCTTTAAAGGCACGTTTTACTTTTGAGAAAAAGCTTTCTTCATGGTCACCAAGCGGTGCTGAGCCGCTGATCTCCGCAAATTCACGCAGCAGCTGCTTTTGTTTATCCGTTAATTTTGTTGGCGTAATGATCCGTACTTGGATATGCTGGTCCCCAACTCCATATCCGCGGACATTAGGCACACCTTTTCCTCTGAGACGGAATTTTGTACCTGTTTGTGTACCCGCAGGAATTTTCAATTTAACCTTTCCATGGAGGGTTGGCACTTCAATTTCGTCCCCTAAAGAAGCCTGAACAAATGTGATCGGCATTTCACAATAAATGTCATCGCCGTCTCTCTCAAAGAATTCGTGCGGGCGGACATGGAAAACAACATAAAGATCGCCAGCTGGACCGCCGTTCATCCCGGCTTCCCCTTGTCCGGCCATTCTTAATTGTTGTCCATCATCAATGCCTGCAGGAATTTTCACATGGATTATTTTACGCTTTTTCACCTTACCGCTGCCGCCGCAAGTTGAACATTTTTGTTTAATCTCCTTACCGGTACCATTACAGTAATGACAGGTCCGGCGATTCACAATTCGACCAAACGGAGTGTTTTGTTCAACACTTACCTGCCCGGAACCATTACAGTGCTTACAGGTTTCAGGCTTTGTTCCAGGTTTAGCACCTGAGCCATGACAAGTTTCACATGTTTCTTCCCTTGGTATTTCGATATCGGTTTCTTTGCCAAAAGCTGCTTCTTCAAAAGAAACCGTCATTGTATACTGCAGGTCAGCACCCTGTCTAGGGGCATTTGGGTCTCTTCTGCGAGAGCCGCCGCCGCCGCCAAAGAAGGTATTAAAGATATCCTCAAAACCGCCGAAGCCGCCAAAATCTGAACCGCCTCCGAAACCGCCGAAGCCTTGATTTGGATCAGTATGTCCGAACTGGTCATAATGCGCCTTTTTCTGGTCATCACTTAATACTTCGTAAGCTTCCGCAATTTCTTTAAATTTTTCGGCTGCATCTGGTTCTTTATTAATATCTGGATGATATTTTTTCGATAGCTTACGATAAGCCTTTTTTATTTCATCCTTAGAAGCACTTTTACTGACACCAAGCACTTCATAGTAATCCCGTTTACTCATGATTACCACTCCCGAATCTGTCACATAAAGCTTATTTTAACATCGTGAAGAAGTAGAAAGCAATAAAAAAACATATGAATCTAGTCGTACTGTCGATAATCAATGAAAAAGCCAAAGTCTAGGAATCTGACTTTGACTTTTCATTAACAGATACACACATTTTGGTTTTTCTGCTTATTTGTCATCCTTTACTTCTTCGAATTCCGCATCAACGACATTGTCATCTTTTGCTGAAGCGCCGTCTGTATCTTGAGCGCCTTGCTGTGCCTGCGCCTGCTGTGCTGCCTGTTCATAAAGTTTTACTGACAGGTCTTGAACGATTTGCTGTAATGCATCCTTTTTAGTACGCATTTCGGTTAAGTCATTCTTCTCGATGGCTTGTTTTAAAGCATCCTTGGCTTCATTTGCTTTTGCCACTTCTGCGGCATCCACCTTGCCTTCAAGATCCTTTAATGTTTTTTCAGTTGTAAAGACTAGCTGATCTGCTTCATTGCGAAGCTCTGCTTCTTCTTTACGAGTTTTATCTGCTTCCGCATTTTCTTCTGCTTCTCTGACCATTTTTTGAATTTCATCATCTGATAAGCCAGTTGAAGATTTAATTGTAATTTGCTGCTCTTTGTTTGTGCCTAAGTCCTTCGCACGAACGTTTACTATACCGTTTTTATCAATATCAAATGTTACTTCAATTTGTGGAATTCCACGTGGTGCCGGTGGAATATCAGCCAATTGGAAGCGTCCTAGTGTTTTATTATCCGCTGCCATTGGACGTTCCCCTTGTAGCACATGAATGTCTACAGCTGTCTGGTTATCCGCAGCAGTTGAGAAAACTTGTGATTTTGAAGTTGGAATCGTTGTATTACGGTCAATTAACTTCGTAAAAACACCGCCCATTGTTTCAATACCAAGTGAAAGTGGTGTAACGTCAAGCAATACGACATCTTTCACATCCCCGGTAATAACACCGCCTTGGATTGCTGCCCCCATCGCTACCACTTCATCAGGGTTTACACCGCGGTGAGGTTCTTTTCCAGTCGCTTTTTTAATCGCTTCTTGCACTGCTGGAATACGAGTAGAACCACCGACAAGAATAACCTTATCAATTTCGGAAGCCGACAGGCCGGCATCGCTAAGAGCCTGGCGTGTTGGTCCCATTGTACGTTCAACAAGATGTGCTGTCAGTTCATCAAATTTTGCTCTTGTTAGAGATACTTCAAGATGAAGCGGACCCGCAGGACCTGCAGTGATAAATGGTAAAGATATTTGTGTAGAGGTTACACCAGAAAGATCTTTCTTAGCTTTTTCAGCTGCATCCTTTAGACGTTGTACAGCCATTTTATCTTGGGCTAGATCAATGCCGTTTTCTTTTTTAAATTGTTCAACTAAATAATCAATAATCACTTGGTCAAAATCATCACCGCCAAGACGATTATCGCCTGCAGTTGCCTTTACTTCGAATACGCCGTCACCAAGTTCAAGAATAGAGACGTCAAAAGTACCGCCGCCAAGGTCATATACTAGAATGGTTTGATCTTGATCCGTTTTATCAAGGCCATACGCAAGAGCCGCAGCGGTCGGTTCGTTGATAATCCGCTCTACCTCAAGACCAGCAATTTTCCCTGCATCTTTAGTTGCCTGCCGTTCAGCGTCGTTAAAGTACGCAGGAACAGTAATAACTGCCTTTGTTACAGGTTCACCTAGATAGTCTTCAGCATAAGATTTTAAATACTGCAGAATAATAGCAGATAATTCTTGAGGTGTATATTGTTTTCCTTCTATTTCTTCCTTATGAGCTGTACCCATATGGCGCTTAATTGAAATAATTGTATTTGGATTTGTAATCGCCTGGCGCTTTGCCACTTCCCCAACCTGACGTTCACCATTTTTGAAGGCAACAACAGATGGAGTCGTGCGGTTCCCTTCTGGATTCGGAATTACTTTTGGTTCGCCGCCTTCAAGTACAGCCACACAGGAGTTTGTTGTACCAAGGTCAATACCAATAATTTTGCTCATTCCCTTTTCCTCCTTAAAATTATATGTAGATTACTGATTGACTTTCACCATGGATGGACGGATGACACGGTCCTTAAGAAGATACCCCTTTTGGAATTCTTCAATCACAGTGTTAGGTCCAAAGTTTCCATCTTCACCCTGCATAACTGCATGGTGCTGATGCGGATCAAACTCTTTCCCAACAGCTTCAATCGGTTCCAAGCCTTCCTTTTTCAAAGCTTCTAATAAGCCGCGGTAAACCATATCCATCCCTTGAAGCAATGATTTTGTTTGTTCATTATCGGCTTCGATTTGAAGTGCTCTTTCAAAATTATCTAAGACAGATAATAAATCTGTCACAACATTTTGTGCTCTATATTTTTCTGCCGCTTCTTGATCTAATTTTGTACGACGGCGGAAATTATCAAAATCAGCCTGCAAGCGTAAATAACGGTTGTCCGCCTCTTCCAGCTTACTCTTTAACTGCCCAATTTCTTTTTGAAGCTCTTCAAGCTGTTCGCCCGCATTTGCCTCTGTGGCAGTACTTTCTTCCGGAGTTACGCCTTCCTTCTCAACTGAATTTATTTCTTCAGCAAGGTTTACATCCTCATTTTTAAGCTCTTCGGTTTCTTGATTCATTGTCTGGCTTTTTTCATTCATCAACATGCTCACCTCCCTTAAAGCATTTCATCCTATTGAAATCATTTATTTTCATGATAAAAGGGGTGAAACAAATTGGTATTTCACCCTTACTCAATATTACCAGAGCTAATTATTTTGATACAGCCTTGTTAATACCGAGGTTAAATCCTGGCTTAACAGCTGCATCAGACCAATCACCCGGGAATATTCCATTCTGGTTGGGCCAAGAATCGCAATTGAACCTAATTTTTCATCGCCAACCGAATAGGTTGCTGTGATTAAACTGCAGTCATCCATAATCTTATTGTTGTTCTCACTGCCAATTTTCACATGAATTCCTTTCGAATTATTTCGAATGATATTGGTGATCCATTCTTCTTGATCAATCATCGTCATTAAGTCGCGAATTTTCGTAATATCATGAAATTCCGGCTGGCTCAGCATATTTGTTTTACCGCCAAAGAATAATTTTTCCGAGATTGGCATTTTTAGGAGCTGGGCAAACGTATGCAGCATTAAGTCATAATTATGAATATGCTGCTTTAATAGCATTGCTACCTCCTTATAGATTTTATTATTTAAATCCTCCAGAGGAACTCCGCTTAAACGATCATTTAATATATTTACCGTTTTTTCAAGATCGCCGGCATCCACTGATGGCGGCAAGGAAAACATTCGGTTTTCAACATGACCTGTATCGGTAACAAAAATCGCAACTGCCGTTTCTTTATTCAAAGGAATAATTTGTATTTTTCTCAGCTTGTTAATACTAACAGCTGGTCCCAGCACGATCGACGTGTAATTCGTTAAATCCGATAAAATGCTTGCTGACCTTTGAATAATCTTCTCAAATTCAACAATTTTCTCAGCAAAAATCGATTGAATAATAGAAATATCACGCTTAGTCAATGATTGAGGTGATAACAAATGGTCAACATAGTAACGGTAACCTTTTTCAGATGGAACCCTTCCCGAAGAAGTATGTGTCTTTTCAATAAATCCCATTTCCTCCAGGTCTGCCATTTCATTTCGAATGGTCGCAGAACTCAGCGAGATTCCTTCCTTTTTCGACAAGCTTCTTGAGCCGACTGGCTGTGCAGAACGAATAAAGTCATCAACAATCACCTGAAGTATTAATAATTGACGATCTGTTAACAACATTCATCACCTCTGTTAGCACTCATTAAACCCGAGTGCTAATTATATTAATAAATTATCAAAAAAGAGAGGATGGTGTCAATCAAACACACCTAAAAACATTTGGAAAACTTCATTTCCTAAAAGCCGCCCTTGTTTTGTTAAAAATATATTATCGCCGCTGACTTCTATCCATTTTTTTAACAATAATTCGTTTAATTCCTTTTCAAAAATCTCGAACGGGCCCCGGCCGTATTTTTGCGCAAATTTAGATATTTGTACTCCTGAAGTCTTTCGTAATCCTAAAAACATTTCCTCTTCCATTTGTTCAGTGAGGGTAACTTGATGATTATCCAAAATTGGCAGCTCACCATTGTTTAAGGAATCGATATATTTTTTTAATGGGCCGATATTCGAACGCCTATATCCATTTACATAGCTATGGGCACCGGCGCCAAAACCAAAGTAATACTCATTTTCCCAATAGGTTAAATTATGCCTGCTTTCATAGCCGGGTTTGGCAAAATTACTAATTTCATACTGATTGAGACCATGCTTCTCCATTTCCTCCATAACAACCTCATACATTCGCGCCTCTAGATCTTCTCCAGGAGTTGGCAGTTTTCCCTTTTTCAGCAAATTATAAAAGACTGTCTTTGGCTCAATGATTAATGAATAGGCCGAATAATGTGGAAGCTCTAAAGAAAAGGCTTCAGATAATGACGCTTTAAAGTCCCCCAATGTTTGCGTCGGTAAACTATAAATTAAATCAATACTGATATTTTCGAAACCAAGTGACTTAATCTTGTCAATCGTTTGATAAACATCTTTTGCTTTGTGCACCCGTCCGATTTTGGTCAATAATTCATCATTAAAGGTTTGAACACCAAGGCTGATTCGATTTACTCCAGCATTCCTTAATATTTGTAGTTTTTCCTTTGACAAGTCACCGGGATTTGCCTCGAAGGTAAATTCAAGATTTGCTGCTTTGGGTAAATTCGTGTTAATACTGTCACAAAAACGCTCAAGCTGCCGCTCATTTAATGATGTTGGTGTCCCGCCGCCGACAAAAATTGTTTCCAGCTCAGCTGCCGGTGCTTCTTCCAGCGTGAGTTTCATCTCCCGGTCAAGAGCTGTTATATAGTCATCGACAGGCTGACCTTTTAAAAATACTTTATTAAAATCGCAATAATAACATATATGCTCACAAAACGGGATATGAAGATAGGCTGCTTTCATTTATTTCACCTTCCTTACACAACAGGAACTAAGCGTATCCTGTAAATCAATAGTATAACTAAAAAGAGGCTAGACAGCATAACGGCTTGTCCAACCTCCCATTCGCTTATTTTTTTGTATTGCTATCATCCATTTTTAACACGGCCATAAACGCTTCTTGCGGTACTTCGACTGAACCGACCTGCTTCATCCGTTTTTTACCTTCTTTTTGCTTTTCAAGCAGCTTCCGTTTACGGGAAATATCTCCGCCGTAACATTTGGCCAGTACGTTTTTACGCATCGCTTTAATACTTGAGCGGGCTACAATCTTTGTGCCAATAGCAGCCTGTACCGGAACCTCAAATTGCTGTCTTGGAATTAAATCCTTTAATTTTTCAACAATTACTTTTCCGCGCTCATATGCAAAATCTTTATGAACGATAAAGCTTAAGGCATCGACTTTTTCATTGTTCAACAATATATCCATTTTAACCAGTTTCGACGGTTTATAACCGATCAGCTCGTAATCAAATGAAGCATATCCTCTAGTGTTTGATTTCAATTGATCAAAGAAATCATAGACGATTTCTGCAAGCGGAATCTCATAAATAATGCTGACGCGGTTTTCATCCAAATACTGCATGTCCACGAAAATTCCACGCTTTTGCTGGCATAGTTCCATAATCGCACCAACATACTCATTTGGCGCCATCATCGTCGCTTTAACATAAGGCTCTTCAACCCGGTCAATTTTTTGCGGATCTGGCATATTAGATGGGTTATCAACATTGAGCTGTGCGCCATCTGTCATGTGAACATGGTAAATAACGCTAGGTGCCGTGGTAATTAAATCAATTTTAAATTCCCGTTCGATCCGCTCTTGAATGATTTCCATGTGGAGCAGTCCTAAAAATCCACAGCGGAAGCCAAAGCCAAGCGCCTGCGAGGTTTCCGGCTCAAACTGAAGCGCGGAATCATTTAGCTGCAGCTTTTCCAGTGCCTCACGCAAATCATTGAATTTAGCGGTATCAATTGGATACAAGCCACAATAAACCATTGGATTCAGCTTGCGGTATCCCGGAAGCGGCTCAGCAGCGCCCTTTTTCGCGTTAGTAATCGTATCACCGACGCGTGTATCCCCAACATGTTTAATCGATGCGGCCAGGTAGCCAACATCCCCAACAGTTAGTTCATCTTGAGGCACTGCTTTCGGATTGTGGACTCCTACTTCAGTCACTTCAAATTCCGCTCCAGTTGCCATCATTTTAATCTTATCACCGACTTTAACTGTCCCATCCACCACACGAATGTAGACGATTACGCCGCGGTAGGCATCGTATAATGAATCGAAAATTAACGCCTTTAATGGTGCGTCAGGATCTCCTAAAGGTGCAGGAACCGTTTTGACGACCTGTTCAAGAATATCTTCAATTCCAATGCCCGCCTTAGCGGATGCCAAAACAGCCTCGGATGCATCCAACCCGATAACATCTTCAATTTCATTGCGAACCCTTTCAGGATCTGCACTTGGTAAATCAATTTTATTAATAACCGGTAAAATTTCCAGATCATTATCAAGTGCCAAGTACACATTGGCTAATGTCTGGGCTTCAATTCCCTGGGCAGCGTCCACGACTAAAATAGCCCCTTCACATGCTGCAAGACTGCGGGATACCTCGTACGTAAAGTCGACGTGTCCCGGTGTATCAATTAAATGAAAAATATATTCTTCTCCGTCTTGTGCTTTGTACTTTAATTGGACGGCATTTAATTTGATCGTTATCCCGCGTTCCCTTTCCAGATCCATGGAATCTAGCAGCTGCTCTTTCATTTCACGGGAGGATAATGCATTGGTTTTCTCCAAAATCCGATCCGCCAAAGTTGATTTTCCATGGTCAATATGAGCAATAATCGAGAAATTTCTGATTTTCGATTGTCGTTTAAGTCTTTCTTCTCTGTTCATGTCGTTCACTCCTACTATACACGCCACACGTAGACTATTTTTGATTATATCAGCAGGAAATTCAAGATTCAATTAAATTCGAATAGCGGCACCAATTTGGCGCCGCTATTTTTTACTCTGTTATTTTTTGAATCAGTTTTTCTGAAGCGTTTGTCATGCCTTCAGACATTTTTTTACCCATCGAAGAAAAGAAATTAAAGGCATTCATTTCCTCCAGCTTCTTCTTTTTAGCTTCAAGATCATGGCTTGATATATTTTTACCAAGAAATGTCGCCTGAAAATCTTTGTCATTTTCATGAATTGAAACCGCATTTTGAAAGTTGGGGTCGTTGTAACCCTTCATTTTATGAATGCCATTATTCGCGAGTTCCATCCCGGTAAGCACAGAGATAAACATTAAGGCAGCGGCAACAAAGCTTTTCAGCATAAATTTCTTCATACATAATCCCTTATTTCTATTGTTTATTTGTTGACTGATCCGTATCAGAATTTACCTTTTCAGCCTGCCAGTAGAATTCACTAAATACTTCCGCAAGAGCATCTGCCGAACGGTTTAATTCTTCGAAAGTATTATCTACCCCGCCGAATTCAATTAAAATGGCATTTTCAGAAAGGTTTTGGTTGTAAACTGCATTTCCGGTACCTGCTGGCTTAACAAAAACACCCCGGCTTAAACCTTTATACTTAGCCTCTAACCGTTTGTGAAGCTCCCTTGCTAATTTTTCATTCTTTTCGTGATTAGGGTTTCGGCCGCCTATAATAAATGCAAGCTTAGCATAAGCTTTACCGTTAAGCGTCGTTGTCGTTTTGCCTTTTCGCTGCGAGTCGCGGTGAATATCAATAAAATAATGTAAATCCCGGTTTGAAGCCATTGCTTCCCTAACAACCAATCCTGATTCTTGATAGGATTGTGTATAATCCCATTTCTTTTTATTTAAGTTCTCCTGAATATCTGTTTTATCCACAAAGGTTCCAATTCCTCGATCCTCAAGACTTGTTTTTAGGTGGTCGCCAATGTTCATTACGTTAATTTTTGAATGTTGTGCCAAATTAGGATTCGTAACACCTTTTAGATATGGTAAATACGATTCACGATTATGTGTGAAATATAAATAAACGACCTTTCGCTTCCCGGTAGTTTGTCCCGGTACAGCGGGTTTTTTCCCTTCAAGCGGCTGTTCTAAATCCTCTAAATTCTGCAGGGATGCCTCGCGTTCTGCTTTCATAATCTCAATCGGCGGTGCTGATTCCATTGGCATGTTCGTATAATTGGTCCCTTCACCGGCAACAAGAATTTGTCCGTCGAATTGAAAGAAACCTGGAAGTTCACGTCCTAAAAGGCTTCGCGGATCATCAAGATTAATATTACTTGCAAGTTTAAAGACAAGATTTGTTAAATTTGGTGACGCGGCATCGGGTTTTACCGTTAAGAAATGGTGATTTTCCCAGCCCATCAGTTGATATAACAGTTCGCCATTTACATTTGTTGCCGCTTGATTCACAGATGTTGATGTTAATCTGTATTGTGGCTTTAACGAGGTTAATAATCCACTAATAGAGAAAATCAATAGCATAAATAGAAATAGCGCGGCTGCAACTTTTAGTAAGCTTGTCCCTTGTACGATTACAAATGTTTCTGAAGCTCTTCTCATGGTTCCACCTCGCATAGCAGATTCTAGTAAATCCTATGACGTTACTAGAATTGATAGAACCACTTTTGTCTCTTTTTGGTGGAATTTAATCCTTACCTTGTATAGTATCCTGCGTTATCCTGGTTTACTATACTGTGGAGGGCAGCGTTTAAACCATTGGCCAGCAGGTTGGCCATGTCTTCGATGAATACGTCCACTTCCTTTGGTGTAACCATCAAATTATGACCCAGCGGTGATAAGACCTCATAAATGAGCTTTCGCTTTTCATCCTCCTCAAGCGTTCCAATGATTCCGAGAAATGTCTTTCGATGCTGCTCCTCCGGTAAATCTTCATCAGTCAGCTTTCGGCGTTCTCCAAAAGTCATGCCAGCCGGAGCAAGTGATCTTGAAGGACGGTTTCCTTCCCGCATCTCTTTGCCAAAATGCTTTAGAATAAAATCGATTGTATCGCTGGTGATCGATACCGCATCCACGACAGTAGGCACACCAATAGCAAATACCGGCACTCCGAGCGTGTCCTTGCTTAGCTCCTTGCGTTTATTTCCCACGCCTGAACCTGGATGAATCCCTGTATCAGATATTTGAATGGTTGAATTAACTCGTTCAATTGACCTTGATGCTAAAGCATCAATCGCAACAACAAAATCAGGTTTTGTTTTTTCTACCACACCAAAAATGATGTCGCTTGTCTCTATTCCAGTCAGCCCCATAACACCAGGTGCCAGCGCGCTAACTGGACGGTAGCCCTCTTCTACATTTTCCGGCTGAAGCTGGAATAAATGACGGGTAACGAGCAGATTTTCACAAACCATAGGTCCAAGGGCATCGGGCGTGACATTCCAATTTCCAAGCCCGACAACGAGACAGGAGTCAGTTTTCTTAATCCCTGCGTTTTCCAAGAAATGGGCAAATTCCCGGGCAAAGACTCCGCCTGTTTTTTGCTGTACCTCTGTATTCTGTTCTCGAATCCCTTGCACTTCCAACGTTAAATACCGTCCTGCTTTTTTGCCGATTGCCGCTTCCCCTTGTTTTGTCACTTCAACCAAAGAAATTTTTATATCCTCTACATCTTTCTCTTTAATAATGACTCCTTCAATATGAGAAAGATTTTCCTCCTGGTCCACAGTGTTTTGTGCAATGACCATTTCCCTTGCCTCAATCGCCAAATCCGTACGAATGGAATATTTACTTAAATCTATTGACTCTTTCATTCATAAATCACTCCTATTAGATAAAACTAATTCCTAGTTTTTCCCTGTTTAAGATAAAACATGCAAGTTTATCTTGTTTAGCAATAGAATTCTGTATTGCAATATGGTATTTCGTTTGATAAAATATCTCTTGTTGCGAATAATCGTTTATGAATGTAAGTCGAGTTCATATAGTCTCGATTCTTTACAGGAGGTGAATGTAATGCCTAATATTAAATCTGCTATCAAGCGTGTTAAAACTAGCGAAGCTCGTAATGCTCAAAATACAATGGCAAAATCTGCAATGCGTACTGCTGTTAAAAAGGTAGAAGCTGCAGTTACTGTTAACGATGCTGCTGCTGCGAAAGAAGCTCTAGTTGCTGCTGCAAGCAACTTAGACAAAGCTGCTGCGAAAGGTTTAATCCACAAAAACGCTGCTGCCCGCAAAAAAGCACGTCTAATGACAAAAATCAATGCGCTATAATAATAAAAAAACGATTCCTATTTAAAGGAATCGTTTTTTTATTATTTTTTTAAACGGAACAAGAGCATTTCAATCAGCAATGATTTGTTCATCCCGCCTGTTTTCATTTTGTAATCCGCATCAGCCAGCAAGCCGATTAAATGTACTAACTCTTCGTCCGTAAATCCCGCTGCCTGCCCGAGGGCAAGCTTTACACGAAAGGGGTGGGTTTTAAGGGATCCGGCAATTTGCTGCTGCCCATACCCCCTGCGTGACAGTTCCTTCACCTGATAAATTAACCGAAATTGTCCGGCCAAGAGCGCCAGAATTTTTATCGGTTCTTCATTTTGCTTCAATAAATCGTAATAGATTCGTAATGCTTCATCAAGCCTTCGCTGAACTACCTTTTCAATTAATGTAAAAATATTTTGCTCGAGCGATTTTGCCGCTAATTTTTCGACGAGGCTGCGGTCGATTCTTTTTTCCTCGGCAGCATATAAAGCAAATTTTTCTAATTCACTGGAGATCATATACATGTTTGTCCCTACAAGAGTCAATAATCGTTCAATCGCATCATCGTCAATTTCGAACCCGCGGGACTTAACTTGATTTTTAACCCAGTTTTTTAATTCATGTTCATTTAATTTCTTCGCTTCCACGACTTCAGCTTTTCGTTTCAGCTCTTTAGTAATCTTTTTCCGCTCATCTAATTTTTCATACGGAGCCGAGAGAACCATCACCGTATAAGGTGCTGGCTGCTGTAAATAAGCTTCAAACCGTGGTAAATTATGATCCACTTTGGCTTTTGATTTTTCGGCAGTTAAAAAGGCCGGATTATGTAAAAAGATTACTTTTCTTTCTCCCAGAAATGGAAATGTTTCGGCGTCCTCTATAGCTGCTTCAATTGGTGTCTCCTCTAAATCATATACAGCAAAATTAAATTCCATTTCTTCTTCATTCAAAACCTGATTCAAGACCAGTGTTTTTGTTTCATTGATTAAGAAGGCTTCCGTTCCATATACTAAATATACAGGAGCTATTGAATTTTGTTTAATTTTCCGCCAAGCATCTAATACCATTGGCAAGCGTCCTCCTAACTTCACTCTATAATATCGTAATGAAGCACGGACAATTTGACAAGTTATAAATTCCTTCTGTAAAATTAAAAGGGAATTGACAGCTTCTCCAGAGTGCCAATTCCCGATCTATGATAAACGCCTGAGGGGCAGCCCTAGGAACTGCCATTAATCAGGCGGGACTCATTGCTTAGTAACCTTATTGTAGCCTTATCAAAGTCAAGCTATGATGACAACTCTTGACAGTAAAGGAAAACGTGTCAAAGGCAGGCTGGATTTTTTATAATAAATCGCTTATACTATAATGTGAAATAGGAGGGGTAGACTGTGAACGAATTTGAAAAAAATCCGCAAAGTGTACGTAACGATGCAATTGATTCTGGGGTTGGATTTGGCGTATCATTTGGTTTCTTCGCCATCATGTTTATTATTGCAACAGTCATTAAGCTAATCGGTTCTTAATGATTGGCTACATAGCTTTATCAAAGAGACTGCGTTAGAAACGGTCTCTTTTTCTTTGTTTTATACTATGGCAAATAGGTTGAAAAGGTTCCTTTACGATGATAAAAACGGTAGGTAACCGCCCCGTTCAAATCCGTTCTATAAATTTTTGTATGCTGCTGTTCCAGCTTCTTTAAAACCTCATTATGAGGGTGGCCAAAGCGATTTTTCTCCCCTGCCGAAATAAGGGCAATTTTAGGTTTTATTTGCCGGATAAAGCCGTCAGCACTGGATGTTTTACTGCCGTGATGACCCGCTTTCAAGACGTCAACAGTTAAATGAGGATAGGATTTTATGATTTTTTCTTCACCAGCTTGATCAAGATCCCCTCCAAGAAACCAGCTTAATCCTCCTAAATAGGCTACGATTGTGAGTGAGCCGCTGTTTCGTTCACCGGAATAATTCCGTTCCGGGTTTACAATGTAAAATTGGTTTTCACCCACACTCCATCGATCTCCTGCTGCTGATCTGATGACTGGAATACCCTTCTTATTTGCGGCAATTATAATTTCCCGCTCCGTTTCCGATGATTCAATGACTGCCGGGAGTATAATTTCTTTGACGTCTAGCGCTTCAATAATCGACAGCGATCCGCCAATATGGTCCATATCCCCATGCGTTAAGATTAATTTATCAATCCTCGTAATACCTTTTCCTTTTAAAAAAGGCACAACCGTATCTCTGCCTACCTCATAAGGTTTAATCCGTCTACGCCATTGTTCTTCGTGAAAACTCATGGTTCCGCCGGTATCAATAAGATAGTTGCCTTTATCATGCGGAAGGTGGATCAAAATACTATCCCCCTGCCCAACATCAATCATCGTTACTTCACCCACAGGGCTAAAGCGGCTGCATATGGGCTGGAAGGCAAATAAGACTATAATTGCCGTTAATAGGTGAATTTGTTTCCGCGGGTCCTTCAATTCCCAAAGATAAAATATGAAGAAAGTTATCCCTATATAAATAAACATCTCCCAACTGTTTGGCCTGCCAGGAATAAAGGAAAGAAAACGGAAATCAGAGAGGTGAGCAATCATTTCGTTTGATAAGTTGATTGTTTTTAAAAAAAATTGAATTATGATATGCGGTGATGTTCCGAATAATAGTTGAATAATAAACAGCAAATAAAGACCTGGAAGATAGATAAACGAAAAAAGCGGGATATATAACATATTTGCTAGAATCCCTATCAGTGAAAGTTCAAAAAAATGGTACAGTAAAAAAGGCAGCGCCGCTAGCTGTGCCGTAATCGAGGTAACCAGCATTTTTAAACCGTAGTCCTTATATCGCCCAAGTATATGCGGGGCAGCCAAAATAATCGCTCCGCTAACAGAGAATGAAAGCTGAAAGCCTGCGTCAAATAACACCGTTGGACTCACAAACAAATAAAGCATAAATGCCAGACTAATGGCATCGATTGGCATCAATTTTATATAAGCCTTGAATTTTATGGTCAGGAGCACAAGAAAAATCATTAAAGCTGCCCGAATAACCGACGGCGACGCTCCTGTTAGGACCACATAAACGGGCAGCAGTACGAGTAAGAGAACGGTCATATATTCCCTTGTCACACCAAAACGAATGCCTAGATAAAAAAACATGCCAATAAGCAAGGAGACATGCAGCCCCGATATGGCAAGCAAATGGACAATCCCAGTCTGTTGATAATCACCGAGCAAGTTTGGGTCAAGCATCGTCCGATCACCGAAAATTAACGCAGCGGATAGGGATGCAATATCTGCCGGAAAATGTTTTTCCAAAAAGCGGATGCCGGTATAGCGAAGCTGTTTTAACAAAGACAGGAAAGAAGGTTTTACTTTAGTACAATCCTGAAGCAGGCTCCTGTTCGCTTCAATGATCCAATAGATATTTCTATCGGCTAAATATTGACGATAATCAAAAGCATTGGGGTTTTTGGAAATTTTCGGTTTTTTCATGGTACCTGACACTCTGCACTGTCGTTGAAAGAAATTCTGCTGTATCAAATTCTCTTTTTCTAATTTTGATTTTATTGGGTAACGGATTAGCAGCTTTTCTTTGAAGGTTATGTCGATTGCTTCAATCTGCAGGAGGGCTCCATCGATTTTAGGAAGCTGTGTATATTCGAGGTTGAATGTGGACGTTGATTCTGGAATGATTGTTTTATTAAATAATTCGGCCCTATGACCTACACCTAAAAAGAGGATGAAAACTCCAATACTAACCACTAAGTGCACTTTTTTAAAACGTTTATATGTATAAAGGATGCAGAAATAAAAAATCGCCAATAATAGAAAAGGGAGAAACGTAACGAGGGCGGTCAAAACCCCTAATAGGGCGGCCAGCGCAAAATAAAGATACTTTCCATTCATAATTCTCTTCTCCATTTGGAAATTTAAAAAACCAAGGAACGCCGGATTTATACCGGCGTATATGATTTTATTACTGATTAATTTTCCGAAAATCAACCACAGGTTCAGTTAGTTCTACTTTTTCCACTTTGACATTTGCCTGTTCAAAAAGGTCAATTGCATATGGGTGATTCTTATAGTCCTCAGCATAATAAACCGTTTTAATACCAGCCTGAATAAGCGCCTTACAGCATTGCAGACAAGGAAAATGCGTTACATAAATTTCTGCGCCTTCCGATGGCACACCAAATTTGGCACATTGCAGGAGAGCATTCATTTCAGCGTGAATGGTTCTGACACAATGGTTATCGATAACATAACAGCCTTTATCAATACAATGGTCCCCGCCGGCAATCGAGCCGTTATAGCCGCCGGCTATAATCCGTTTATCTCTAACAATCGTCGCTCCAACAGTCAGGCGTGTACAAGTGCTTCTTAGTGCAAGCAAATGGCTTTGAGCCATAAAATATTGATCCCACGAAATCCGATTCATCTTTCTCCCACCCTTAGATTAATTTATCCTTTTCTAGTGTAATGTGGTTTATCCAATACGGTCAATGGAAACATTCAGCGGACATCTACAAGGTCTTTTAATTTTTCAAACGTTTTATCACCAATTCCGCTAATATTCTTTAAATCTTCAATCGTCTTAAAGCCGCCGCTTGTTTCGCGATAATCGATTATCGCCGCTGCCTTTGCCGGGCCAATCCCAGGAATGGTTTGCAGTTCTGCTGTGTCTGCCTTATTAAGATTTATCTTCCCCTGCTGATTCGAGGCTCCTCCATTTGTGATTTGGCCCCCGGCAGCTATCCCTGGGACTGCAAGACCATCCTCCCCTTTAGAGGGTATATAGATCACCATTTCATCCTGGACGTGTTCAGCAAAGTTCACTTGGGTTTGATCGGCTTTCGCAGTTAAACCTCCTGCCCGGCCGATGACATCAATCACCCGTTCGCCGGCACTTGCCTGATACACCCCTGGCCGTTTTACCTGGCCCTTGACATCAACCATGATGGTTTCAGGCTGTTTTATATCCTGCTTTTCTTGATCTGGTTTTTCCGACACTGCTTCTAATTTATTTTCCTGGGCGGCAGCTTGCAGAGACTGCTCCGGTGATGCACTGCTGTCGTTAAAATAATAAAACCCGCCAATTGTTAATAAGACGGCAGCAGCCACATAAAGCTTATGTTCAATTAACCATTCCTTCATCGGAATCCATCCTTTCTAAAGGTATATTTTACTAACGGGAATCATATGGTTATAAAAGAAACTGCTATGTGAAGGAGGGTGGAAATCATGAATACAGGTATCATCGGTACCGGTAATATGGGGAGAATCCTAGTGGAAGCTTTGCTGGATGGAAAGGCGATATCCCCTTCTTCAATGATGATCACAAATAGAACATTAGAAAAAGCGATGGTGCTGAAAGATAAATATAAAGAACTTAAAGTGGGAGCCAACGCAATTGAAGTTGCAGCAGAATCCGATTTAATTTTTATTTGTGTTAAACCGTTAGATGTATTTAAAATCATCGATGAGATTAATCCTTATTTAAACGAGGAAAAATGTCTTATATCGATCACAAGCCCAATCAGTACAAATCAAATTGAATCAAAAGTAACATGTTCTGTTGCCAGAGTAATTCCAAGTATAACGAACCGGGCATTAACCGGCATTTCCTTAATTACTTATGGTCAAAATTGCCAAATGCCATGGAAATTAAAAATTGAACAAATGATGGCAAATATTTCAACGCCGCTGTTAATCGATGAAAAAATAACCAGAGTTGCATCTGATATTGTCAGCTGCGGACCTGCCTTCTTCAGCTATTTGCTTCAACGCTTTATTACCGCAGCCGTTCAAAAAACTGATATTGATACTAAAACAGCAACTGCATTAGCAAGTGAAATGACTGTCGGTCTTGGCGAGTTATTAAAGCAAGGGCATTATACCCTTCCATCACTCCAGGAAAAAGTTTGCGTTAAAGGCGGTATCACCGGGGAAGGAATAAAAATATTGGAAGATGAACTTGGGGATGTGTTTGAACATTTATTCCAAGCAACCCATGAGAAGTTTAAAGAAGATCTAGAAAAAGTTGAAATGCAATTCTCTAACTCTAACCTATAATTCGACTTTTTCCGCTAAATTCCTGCATATAAAATATTAAAAAGCCATCTTTTTTTAAAGATGGCTTTATTTTTTCTGTGCTATATAAAAGATTCTTTCGGAATCTGCCTGAGGTGCGATGTGTTCGAAATCGGCGTTGATATCAAGCAGCTTAAAGCCCGCCTCATCAAGCCAAGCTGAATATTGCTCTGTTGGAAAGGTCCGCTGATAATGGAACTCTTCAATTCGGTCATATTTACCAGCATTTTCATCCAACACAAAAAAACTGAGCTCATGCTCTACACTATTCGGCTCTTCACCGGGGAAACTATTCCAAATATACGAAATCGGGTCATCATTTAATGCATAGGTTCGTTCAAGGAATACCTCGTTAACTTTATATAGCGAATGAACATCAAAAATGAATAACCCGCCCTGATTAAGGTGAACGGATACACGAGAAAAGGTGTCAACCACCTCCTGCTCGGACTTCAGGTAATTTAATGAGTCACAAAAAATGCCAGCCACATCAAATAACCCTAAACCTTCAAGTTCCGCCATGTCCTGCTGATAAAACGGAATGGCTAACCCTTCTGCATCCGCTTTTTTCTTGGCAACCATCAGCATATCTTCAGATAAATCGACTCCTGTGACTTGAAATCCTTCTTTTGCAAAACGGGCAGACAGTTCCCCAGTGCCGCAAGCTAAATCAAGGATCCGAAGCGGTTCAGTGCTTCTTGAGCCACTTAAGCTGCCGTAGTTTTCTAGTTTTTCTTTGACAAACCGGACCCACTCGTCATACGGGGCCTCACTCATCAGTTCGTCGTATAAATAAGCAAATTGTTCATAGCTCATGAATTTGACCCGCTAAGGACATCTACCCTCGGCGCATCGCCCCAAAGCCGTTCTAAATTATAATAAACCCTTTCATCGCGGTGGAAGACATGTGCCACCACGTCACCAATGTCAATTAACACCCAGCGCGCTTCATCAAAGCCTTCCATTCGTTTCACTTCAAAGCCATTCTCTTGTGCTTTTTCACGTATTTCCCGTGCAATTGCCTGAACCTGTTTATCAGAATTTCCGTGACAGATAATAAAATAATCGGCAATTAGAGAAATCCCCTGCATGTTAAGCGCTATTATATTTTCCGCGCGTTTGTCATCTGCAGCTTTTACGGTAAGATTAAGTAATTCTTGATTTGTCATTCATCAAGCCTCCTGATTTTTAATTAAATCATTATACGTATGAAATGTTTCCGGGTAGACCATTTGATTCTTTTTTAATAAAAATAAAATCGTATTTTGAATCGATTTAATCAATGCTTTGTCCAAGCTTTCCTTCGCCAGCTCCCGGACTTCGTCCACACCTGGGAAATGCCGGCCGGGCTCAATATAATCGGCTAAGTAAATAACCTTCTCGAGGATACTCATTCCCGGTCTTCCGGAAGTATGGCATCTAATGGCATCAAGAATTTCCCGGTCTGTTATCCCTGCCTCTGTTTCTGTTAAGTATGCCCCAACAGGTGCGTGCCAAAGCTCGGCATTATATTCTAACAGATCCTTTGGAAATCCTTGTTCATTAATGATTTGCTTCATTTCCTCTTTTGGCCGGAATTTTGCATAATCGTGAAAGATCGCAGCCAGCTCCGCCTTCTTTTCATCAGCACCGTAACGGCCTGCTAAAGAAATTGCCGTTTCCATGACGCCTAAGGTATGCTGATAACGGTGTTCGGTTAATTGTTCTTTAACAAGTTTTAATGCTTTTTCACGTTCCATATAACTGGTTCTCCTTAATATAAGAGATGACATCCTCCGGCAGAAGATATTTTACCGTCTTTCCGTCCTTAAACCTGTCTCTGATCATACTTGACGATACATCAATAGCAGGTACATCTACATATAACACCGGATAATCCGTTTGATGGCTATAGGACGGCCGTTTAACCCCAACAAATTGCACAAGCTTCAAGAGCTCATCAATTTGATGCCAATTTGGTAAATATTCAATCATATCCGCACCGATAATAAAAAAGAATTGATGATCCTTATAAGTCTCATTTAGCAATTTCATTGTGTCGATGGTATAGGAAGGTCCTTCCCTCTCAAGTTCAATCAGCTGCATACGGAAAGATGGATTGCCTCTAATTGCACGCTCCAGCATTTTGACGCGGTCCTGATCCTTCACCGAATCCGGCTTCTTTTTATGCGGCGGCTCATGATTAGGCATAAACCATATTTCATCAAGTTCCAGACTTTCCAGAACTACATTAGCAATCAATAGATGTCCGATATGCGGCGGATTAAAGGTACCGCCCAAAATCCCGACTTTCTTCATCCAAGACTCCCCTTTATGGAAGAGTAATTTGTTTATTCTCGACCGATTCCTTGTAAAGAACAATAGTATTCCCGATAATTTGAGCAATCTCTGCCCCGGTCCCGGCAGCTAGTTCTTCAGCAACAACGGTTTTATCTTCTTCACAGTTTTGCAGAACACTTACCTTTAATAGTTCCCGCGCTTCAAGAGCATCGGCAATTTGTTTAACCATATTTTCATTTACGCCGCCTTTACCGACTTGAAAAATTGGATCCAAGTGGTGGGCTTTTGAACGTAAAAATCTTTTTTGTTTACCTGTTAACATGTAGACCTCCTAGTTGTTTCAGTACATTTTCCCTCATTCTTTCTACATCAGGGAAAATTCCTGTCCATTTTTCAAATGCAAGGGCCCCCTGATAGACAAACATATCTATACCGTTTTGAACGTTAGCCCCCCTGTTGCTGGCATCTTGTAAAAGTTTTGTTTCTAAGGGATTGTAAATAATATCACACACATGAGAATGTTTCTTAATATTGCTTAAATCCAGCGGCTGATCGGCAATTTTTGGCGCCATTCCAATTGATGTCGTTTGTACAACTAAATCGTATTCCCCTAGTTTTCTACCTGCCTCATCTAATGTACAAGCTTCGGATTTTACGGAATATGGACAATCATCAATCAGACTCTGTGCTTTTGCCACTGTGCGGTTAGCAATATCAATTGCGTCCGGCTTTTCCATTGCTAAGGTAAAATAGATAGCCCTTGCCGCACCGCCAGCACCGATCAATAAAATTTTTTTGCTGGCTGCACCAGACATAAACGCTTGCAGTCCTTTTAAAAAACCGGGCCCATCCGTATTATACCCCTTTAGCCTTCCATTTTCATTGACCACCGTATTAACCGCCCCAATGCTTGCCGCTAATTCATCCACTTCATCAAGCAGCGGGATGATAGCTGTTTTATGAGGTACCGTCACATTAAATCCGCCAATGCCAATCGCTTTAAACCCATCTACTGCATCTTTAAGGTCTTCACTTTTTATTTGAAAAGGAAGATAGCTGGCATCAATTTGATAAAATGAAAATAAATCATTATGCATAATTGGAGACATCGAGTGTCCAATTGGGTTCCCGATTACCGCATATAGTTTCTTCATCCATTCTCCCATCCCATATTCAACTTAAATTAAAGATTTTCGTAAAACCGTTTCCACGCCCTTAGGCACATAAGCAGCTACTTTTACCCCAGGTTCATTCACCGTGACCCAGCCGAGTCCTGAAAAGACAATATCTGTTTTAGCTTCCCTAATGACATATTCCTGTTTAACCAGCTCAGGAAACGACTCCACTTGCTCAGGTCTTGGCGGCGCCAGCAATTCCCCTAGATGATTTTCATAAAGCTCAACGGCTTTTTCTGTTTTCGTCCGGTGGATTGTCAATTCATTGGCTAAATAACAAACAAAAGACCGTTTCTCATCGCCGCCGATGTAATCAAACCGAGCCAATCCGCCGAAAAATAATGTCTGGCCTTCATTTAATTGATATACCTTTGGCTTAATTTCTTTTTTCGGGGTAATCAATTTTAAATCCCGCTTGTCAACGTAATGAGCCATTTGATGGTGATTAATGATTCCCGGAGTATCGATCAACGCTTTACCATCATCAAGCGGGATTCGAATCATATCCAATGTCGTTCCAGGAAAATGTGAAGTGGTAATCACATCGCCTTCACCCGTTACTTCCTTGATTATTCGATTGATAAAGGTAGATTTCCCTACATTTGTACATCCTACCACATAGACATCCTTGCCGTTTCGCAGCTTATCAATGGCTGCCGCCGTTTCCTTCATCATCCAGCCTTTTCCGGCGCTCACCAAAAAGATTTCCTCCGGCCTTAAGCCAAGCTCTCTGGCCTCCTGCTTCATCCAGTGAATCAGCTTATTATGCTTGACGGACTTCGGTAAGAGATCCACCTTATTGCCTACAAGAACAACTTTGTTGTTTCCGGCAAAACGATGGATGCCCGGAAGCCAGCTGCCATTAAAATCAAAAATATCGACAACCATTACAATCAGCGCATCCGTCTGGCCGATTCCATTTAAAATTTTTAAAAAATCATCATCAGTTAAGTTTACGTCCTGAATCTCATTATAATGCTTTAGGCGATAACAGCGCTGGCAGATGATTGTTTCTTTCTCTAAAGCGGAGACAGGCGCGTAGCCGATCATTTCCGGGTTTTCGGTCTGAACCGTTACTCCGCAGCCGATACAAATTTGTTGTTTTGGGTCACTCACTGATTAATCCTCCCACTGTAACATGCCTTTTTTTCGGAACCAATTCATAATTCTTCGTTCCACAAAGCGGTTAAATTTTGTTGCTAAGCCATCAGTCTGGGCAACCGGCACCACAAGAATCGTTTGAAAGCCGCTGCGATTCCCGCCAAGTACATCGGTTAGTAATTGGTCGCCGATCACGACGGTCTCTTCTTTTTTAATTCCCATTTGTCTTGAAGCCTGATTAAATGCCCTTGACATCGGCTTCCTAGCCCGAAATATAAAAGGGATTTTCAGAGGGTCCGCAAACGCCTTCACCCTTTGTTCATTATTATTAGAAACGATGGTAACTAAAATATCGTGCTTTTTTATCTCTTCGAACCATTGGACAAGCTGAGGAGTGGCACTTGGACGATCCCACTCCACGAGCGTATTGTCCAAATCTGTAATAATCCCCTTAATCCCCCTTGCTTTTAATTGTTCGGGTGATATTTCAAGAACGCTTTTAAAATGTTCATTCGGCAAAAATTGTTTTAACACTAAGTTAACACCCCATTAAATAAAATCAAACTTTCCGCTTTCCTTGTACCATTCTAACCAATTATAACCTTCGTTTCAAAGAATATATGCTTTTCTTATTGTTTATCAAAACATTACAATACATGAGGTTTGTCCAAATAAAAACGTGCAACGAGAAGTGTTTTTCACAGTAATGTGACGTATTTTGGAAAGTTACAAAAAAGTTTTCGACAAATTTCTCCATTTTTACCTTCTGTGGATAAAGTTATTAACATTATACCCATTGAATCAACCACTTTTCCTCACCTTATAAACAAATTAACCACAAGTTATCCACCTGTATTTGTGGACAACTAGAACGATTGTTCTAAAGGAATAAATTTGGTAGATTAAGGGTACACCTATTGAACATACTATTCTATGAATCCTTTACGGCAAATAGAACTTTAAATTTCATAATTGGAGGTGGAGCCTGACATGCGCAAACTGTCGGATGAATTATTAATCGAATCTTACTATAAAGCAAAGGAATTAGACTTAAGTGAAGATTTTATTAATCTTATTGAAATGGAGATCCGCCGTCGTTCCTTATACCATAAAATTAAATTATCTTCCTAAACCGCCCTTTAAAGGGCTATTTTTTTGTCAAATTTAATAACGGCGCAAATTCGCGCCGTTTATTTATTTTCATGGAGAACCCCAATTTTTTCTCCTACTCTTATTTCCTTTGGAGTTCCAATGGATGAATCAACTTGAAAAATCCCTTTTTCAAATAATAATACAACGGTGGACCCAAAAGTGAAATAGGCTATCTCACCGCCCTTTTTCAACTCCGAACCTTTATATGTAGTCTCAATGGAATTGACAAACATAGCACCGACCTTGACAACTGCTACATGGCCGGCAGCTGTTTTCACTTCTGTAATCACCCTGTAGTTCTTTGCAAGTGTGCGGACTCCATATCTTAACCCCCATTTATTGACAGGAAACGATTTGGTTCCAAGCGTCCACTGCTTAGTAACCGTGCCGTCGACAGGGCTATGGATTCGATGATAATGGCTTGGACTTAAATATAGGATCATATATGTTCCATTAAGATACTTCGTTAAAACATCCCTGTCTCCAAGCATTTCACCAATCGAGTATGTCTTTCCTTTTACAAAAATATCACTTGTCTCTGTAATTGCCCCAATATCCTCGATGACAGCATCAACTGGACTGACAACGGCGTTCGCATCTAGATTTATTGGTCTTGTATCTTTTTTTAACTGTCTAACAAATAAATCATGCAAAGTCGGATAATCCCGTAAGGCTTTCTCCATCTCCTTCTGATTTAAATGGTAGACTTTTGCGAAAGAAGGAACTAAAACACGGCTGATTGGCGAGCGGGCAAACCTTTTTAAAATGGCAGAGGACCACCTGCCATTTGTTAATTCAATTAGCATTCGATAAAACAACTGAAGCATGAAAAGACCCCCAAAAAGTGTAAAAATACTCTTTACGAATAGACATAAAAACATTACAATTAAATAATATAGAATAAACTGCCAAAAAGAAATCACTAACTTGAAAGGGGTGGTAAGTAAAAGTGTTTTTATTCGATGTACTTGACCAGACCATAAAGAAACTGAAATCTCAAACCGCCAATGTCATGACACTTACCAATTTATCGCTAGGCGGTTTTGCTATTGTGTTTGCCTTAGATGGCAATTTACGATTAAGCTTGCTCCTCATTTTTATCGCTGCATTGGCCGACCGGTTTGATGGGATGATCGCCCGGAAATTTAATATCGAATCCGAGCTCGGCAAACAATTGGATTCCATGAGTGATATTATATCATTTGGAGTAGCCCCAGCACTATTACTATATCAAGGAATTTTGCACGAATTTGGCGGACCGGGTTCATTTTTCACTGTTTTCTACATCGGCTGCGGGGCATTTAGGTTAGCAAGATTTAATATTACCGAAAGCAACGGCTATTTTACAGGACTGCCCATCACCGCTGCAGGGTGTCTTGCCACATTAAGTTATTTAGCCATTCCTTATCTGCCATCTCAAACGTTCTTATTTACTATTATGATCCTATCCTTCCTCATGGTAAGTACTTTTAAGCTTAAAAAGGTATAAATTCACCATATCATTTAATAAATTATTATAAAAGACTTACTCAAAGCATTTTGCCGAGTGAGTCTTTTTTTTCATTTTGCGGAGACGGCCAAATAAAATTTTTTGGACAGACACAATTTAACGTTTTTCTCATAGGAATTAATAATAGGCTATAGTCCAAAGTTTCGGGGGGGATATGGATGTCTGGAATCTTAACGGCTCTTGGTTATCTAATGAAGGAATTTTTATTTCTTGTATCTTATGTAAAGAACAACGCCTTTCCTCAACCCCTATCCGCTGCAGAAGAACGTAAATATTTACGGTTAATGGCAGAAGGGGACCCGCATGCACGCAATATGCTGATTGAACATAATTTACGCCTGGTGGCACATATTGTCAAAAAGTTTGAAAATACCGGAGAGGATTCTGAGGATCTGATCTCCATTGGAACCATCGGCCTGATTAAAGCGATTGAAAGCTATTCAGAGGGGAAAGGAACGAAACTCGCCACATACGCCGCACGCTGTATAGAAAATGAAATTTTAATGCATTTACGTGCTTTAAAGAAGACAAAAAAAGATGTCTCCCTGCATGATCCAATTGGCCAGGATAAAGAAGGAAATGAGATTTCATTAATCGATGTTTTAAAATCAGAATCAGAGGATGTAATTGATACGATTCAGCTTAATATGGAGCTTGAAAAAATCAAAAAATATATTGAGGTTTTAGATAGTCGTGAAAAGGAAGTTATTATAGGCCGTTTTGGTCTTGATTTGCAAAAAGAAAAAACACAGCGGGAGATTGCCAAAGAGCTTGGCATATCAAGGAGTTATGTATCCAGGATTGAAAAGCGGGCCCTAATGAAAATGTTCCATGAATTTTACCGAGCGGAAAAAGAGCGCAAAAAGAAAAACTAAGCTAATGGTATAAAAAAAGAGCGGGAGAATTAATCCCGCTCATTTTTACCGTTTAGAAGGAGGCTGACCCATTTATTCCCGCCATCCGTTGTTTCATATAAATCATTCTTATATGTGGCAAATGCCACTTGCTTTTGATTTTTCGGATTAACTGCTAAATAGGTAATGGGATTATCATAATCCAAAAATGGAAAGTTCAGCGTTGTTTGTTTACCAGTTACCGGGTTTAATGTTTTTAACATAATCTTTTCATTTTCCACACTTGAATACAACAGCGAATCACCAAGGAATGTCACTGCTGTTACCATTAATGGCTCAGTAACAAGCTTCATCGAATCCCCGCTGTCGCTTGAATAATAAATACCCGACCTGGTTGCCATTGCTAAAACATTGCCATTTTTCGGATGAACAGCCATCATGCCAAACGAATCCGCTTTAAAACCATTAAGGGTACTTTCCCTCCAGCTCTTACCGTTATCCAGCGAGTAATTCACTCCCAAGCTTAGCGGCTCAACTGGCTTCTCGTTTATTACATATAGGCTGGTTCCATAAAAGCCTGCTGCAATAAAGTGAAAGTTTGCTTTTTCATAAAAGGCGAGCTTTTCTAAACTCTTTCCTTTATCATTGCTTTTCACAATCCCCAGCGGACCTTTATATTCTGTCCCCTTTTCCGGCTTCCCGCTTGCCAGAAATCCTGATTCAACAGCCTGAAACCCCATATATTGATGACGGTTGGCGTTGGATTCTAACCATTTTCCGGCACGGTTAATTTTTATGCCGCTATTAGAAGCGATATAAAGACCTTGATCATTCCCCGGGTAACCAATTCCAAAAATACGGCTTACCTTTAGTGACTTAGCTTCCACAATTTCATACGGAATCGAGGTCTGCCCTTTATTTTCCTTACTTGTTCTTGTCTCCTGTCCATTCTTATTAGAACAGCCTGCGGCAACTATTAAAATAATGGTTAAAAAACTAAAAAGTGCTTTTCTTTTCACTAGTTCTCCCTCCGGAAATCCTTATCCTTCCACTTATACCGCAGGATTATGACCAATGTCAAATTATATGGACTAATTCCCCAATCTTCCGCTTATGCCTATTCAAATGGATAAATAACTACATATCTTAGTAAAAAAAGGCGAGAGGGGGTTTTTGTATGACTTATGGTTATCCGTATCCTTCCTTCGGTTCCCCAGCTTATGGGTATTCCCCATATGGCGGACGCAGAGGCTGGGGCGGGATATGGATTGCAGTGATCATCGTTCTATTTATCCTGTTAGTAATTTTCGGGGCATGGTGGTGGTATGCATCATTTTACTAACATACTCGAAAAGCTTATGCCAGTTCGCATAAGCTTTTTTATAATTCAGGTATTAGATTTTTTGGAAAATTACAGATAAAATAGTATTGTACATATTTTAGAAGGAGGAGTTTTTATGACAGCGGTTACATACTCAGATATTTGGGATCTTGATGTGTTTTTTAAAGGCGGCAGCGACTCTAGTGATTTCAAAAACCATCTAAAGCATACGGAAGAATCAATAAAACAATTTGATCTAAGAGTGAATGATTGGACTCCTCAAAATTCACCGGAAGACAGCAAGTACCTTAAGGAACTGCTGGAATACTTCGAGGCGGCAGCCAAAAAGCTGCGTCAGGCAGGCGCTTTTATCAGCTGCTTACAGGCGCAAAATACCGCGGATCAAAACGCGTACACGCTGGATGCATTAGTTACTAGTTTAAGAGCATCATTTAATACAGCAATCGGTGCATTTGAAAACCTGTTAACCACGATTACAGACGAGGGATGGGAACAAATTCTAGCCGACGAAAAATTGAAAAACCTTTCGTTTGTATTAACCGAGCGCCGTGAGCGGGCCAAGGAAATGCTTTCAAAAGAAGAAGAAGCAATCATTAATTCTCTTGAAGTTGACGGTTACCACAGCTGGGGGCAGCTGTACGATCTCATCGTCAGCAAAATAAAAGTTCCTTTTATCGAAAATGGAAAAGAGCAGAAGCTTTCTGTAGGCCAGGCGTTTAATAAATTCTCAAGCCCTGATCGGGAGGTCCGTGCGGCTATTTTTAAAAACTGGGAACAAGCTTGGGGTGAACAAGCTGACTTCTTAGGGAAAACATTAAATCATTTATCCGGTTTTCGATTAACCGTATATGACAAAAGAGGCTGGGAAAATGTGCTTGCGGAGCCGCTTAAAATCAACCGAATGAAACAGGAAACGCTTGAAACAATGTGGGCTGTGATTTCAGAGAATAAGCAAAAGCTAGTTGACTATTTAGAACGTAAGGCAAAGCTTTTAGGGTTAAAGAAATTAAGCTGGTTTGATTTAGATGCTCCATACGGTAATACCGAATCAAAGATGTCCTATCAAGAAGGAGCCGAATTTATTGAACAAAACTTTGCCAAATTCGGTGAAAAAATGGCGGCTTTTGCAAAGAAAGCATTTGAAGACCAATGGATCGAAGCTGCTGACCGACCAGGGAAGGCTCCTGGGGGCTTCTGTACCTTCTTCCCTGAAAGTGAACAATCAAGGATTTTCATGACTTACTCTGGAACACCGTCGAATGTGTCAACCCTTGCCCACGAGCTTGGACATGGTTTTCACACCTATTCAATGAGGGGCGTTCACCATTTAAATCGGATGTATGCAATGAATGTGGCCGAAACAGCATCAACATTTGCAGAGATGATTGTCGCCGATGCCTCTGTTAAAAACGCCAAGAATGAGGTAGAGAAACTCGTACTGCTTGATGATAAAATTCAAAGGACAGTGGCACTGCTCATGAATATACATGCCCGCTTCCTGTTCGAGACACGTTTCTACGAAGAAAGAAAGCTAGGTCCAGTATCAGTGGAAAGTTTAAATGAATTAATGCTTCAAGCACAAAAAGATGCCTATTGCAATGCCTTAGAGGAGTATCATCCGCTGTTCTGGGCTTCGAAGCTGCATTTCTTTATTACGGGCGTACCATTCTATAACTTCCCATATACTTTTGGCTATTTGTTCTCTCTTGGGATTTACGCGCAGGCGCTTGAAGAAGGAAAAGGATATGAAGAAAAGTATATTGCTTTATTAAGAGATACGGCCTCAATGACCGTAGAGGACCTTGCACAAAAGCATCTGCAGGTAAATTTAACACAAAAGGATTTCTGGCAAAAAGCTGTTGGCATCTGTCTAGATGATATTGATGAATTCTTAACACTTACTGAAGGTTAAGTGTTAATGGGGAAGGGCTTCCTTCCCCTTTTCATATTATCTGCTAATAATCAGCACAGAAGATACAACACTGGCGGTTTTCTTATCGTTTTGAAATAGGTCGGCAACGAGATAAGCTGTGCGTCTTCCAATTCTTTCGACCTTTGCCTCCACAATTACATCTCCCTTCATTACAGGGCGATGATATGTTGTATGTAAATCAATAGAAGTGAAGGTTTGTTCCTTATTAATTTTGGAAGCAACCGCATACGCCATCATAATATCAGCTGCGGAAGCAACAAAACCGCCCATGGCAACTCCAAGACCATTGATAAACTTTTCATCCACCCGCCAAATTCCCCGCGCAATTCCATCATGTGCATCTGTTACTTCAATTTGTAAAGTCTCATCACAGTTTGGAGGCTTTACACCCTTTGTTACAACATCCATTAGATCAAATCCATTTATGATATCACCCATTTGTTACCCCCCTAAATAAAACGCTCTTTACAGCGATGTAAATTGACGCAGATGTTCCTCCATTAATGCCCTGGCGTCATTCATCATTCCATCTAATAATTCTTTAACAGTGGGAATATCTTCAATTAATCCTGCAACTTGGCCGCTGTTCATAAATCCGTTTTCCTCATCACCATGGATAGCGCCATTTATATGATGATCCTCCGATGTCATTAGAGAGTATTTTTCCACGGTCAGCCCTTGGTGCTCCAAATCAATAATTTGTTTTGCATATGATGATTTTAATACCCGGCGTACTTGACCGACTGAACGCCCTAAAATAACGGTTTCATTATCGTCTGCTTCTAGCAGTCTAGTTTTATAGGCTGAATGAAACGGCGCATCCTTAGTAGCTATTAATCTAGTGCCAAGCTGTACACCCGCCGCGCCTAACATCAAGGCAGCTGCTAATCCCCTGCCATCACCTATTCCGCCGGCAGCAAGAACCGGAATAGACACCTGTCTTGAGATTTGCGGAATCAGTGTAAACGTGGTCAGCTCAAGGTTGGAATTAATCCCCGCAGCTTCGAATCCTTCTGCTACAAGGATATCCGCCCCTGCCTCCTCTGCCTTTTTGGCATGTTTAACGGCAGCAACAATGACAATTACCTTAATATGATGCTCATGCAAAAGCTTAATATATGGTGCGGGATTTCCTGCAGATAGCGATACAACCGGAATTTTATGTTTAATCACCAGTTGAATTAATTCTTCTGTGTATGGGCTTACATTAATCGGTATATTAACCGCAAAGGGCTTGTCTGTTTTTTCCTTTGTTTCAACAATAATCGCTTCTACCTGCTCCGGAGTCATCGTTCCGCTTCCAAGCGTTCCAAGCCCGCCGGCATTTGATACAGCCGCTGTCAGCTGGGCATTGCTGATGTTACCCATCCCGCCTTGGATAATCGGATATTTGATAGAAAGCAATTCATGGACATAGCTCATTTGTATTTCCTCCCTTACAGGACTGGGTACTAGTGCCATTCATAAAAAGCAGCCATTCATTCAAAAGAAAGAAAAGCTGCTTGATGATTACTGGACAATAAATGGATGGTAGTTCGCATCATAGGATTCATCTTTTTTGTCAATATCATTGTCCTTTTTAAAAATACTTTCAAAAAAGCGGCTGGCTGGTTCTGCAAGAATCCGATAATATTGGTTAAATAACGACGCAGCCAGGGTTCCGTTCCAGTTTTCCGGCAATAGTTCTTTCGGAAGGCCGGGATCGATAAACAGAAATTTCCGATATTCATGAACGAGCTTTGTCCGCTCCACGAAACATTCAGCATCGGACATTTCCCCGCGATTGATAATATCCTGATTGGCAATAAACTGTTTGCTGTATTTAATAATAAATTCTTCGTATTTATCAACAACTTCATTTAACTGCCAGCTTTTTTCCACAAGATTTTGATTATCCTTCGGACCAATATACTCGGAAACAAAATAATCAACATATTCACTAATATCGTATTTTTCAATCAAGAGCTTCATTTCTTTCTCGAGGTTATTGGGTGAAATCCAGCAGGCGTTGGAAAAGCTGCCGAAACCGCTCCACAATAATTCCTGCCTAAGCTCATCACGAATTTGTCTTTTCTCTTCCGGAATGGTATACATTAAAATTCGCCATTTGCCATCCCATTCATTTGGATTCAGCTTGAAGATCCGTTTTCCCGCTTCCTCAATCCGGCTTACCCCAAGCTTTGTCAAATAATAATAACTGCGATTTTCTTTCTTTTCTGACTGCAGCCAGCCTTGCTTTAACATCCGTGAGACTGCGACTCGAACAGCCTGTTCATTATGGCCAAATTCCTTTAGCAAACGAATTAAACTGCCAATCCAAATTCTGTTTCCATAATGATGAATATAGTCTCCATATATGGTAAAAATCATCGAACGAGTATTTTCAGCCATGATTTCCACCTCCATTCCCCTATGTATTACATTATAAATACGGACGTTATATAATTATAAGGTTTATTTTAAAAAAAACAATCTATTTTCCTTTAAATTGGGGTGCCCTCTTCTCACTGAATGCCCGCAAAGCTTCAACACGGTCCTCTGTCGGTATTGTAAGTTCATAGGCCTTTGCTTCAATTTCCAAACCAGTCTGCAGGTCCGTATTGATTCCCCGTGTAATCGCATATTTCGCCTGCCTGATAGCAACCGGCCCATTTTTCATGATGTTTACCGCAAATTCCTGACAGGAAGACAGCAGTTCACCTCTTGGTACAACCTTTAAAACAATCCCTAAATCACGTGCCTCTTCAGCAGTTATTTTTTTCGCTGTGAAAATTAACTCCTTTGCCTTCGTTTCACCAACTAAGCGCGGCAGACGCTGAGTACCGCCTGCACCCGGAATAATCGCCCAGCTTGTTTCTGTCAGCCCCATTGAAACACCTTCCACAGCAATGGTGAAGTCACATGACAACAGCCATTCAAAGCCTCCTCCAAGGGCATAGCCATTAACAGCGGCAATCGTAGGCTGGGGGAGCTGTGCAATGCTGTTAAACACATCACGAATCGCTTTCACATTTCTTCTTACTTCTGTTTCATTCAATGTTTTTCTTTCTTTTAAATCGGCTCCGGCACTAAATGCCTTTTCCCCGGCTCCTGTGAAAATAACGACATGGACATCCGGGTTTAAAGAAATATCAGTAACAACCTCTTGAAGTTCATGCAATGTATCATAATTAAAGCAATTCAGTACTTCAGGACGGTTGACCGTTACATAACCAATATGATTTTCTACATGGAATAACACGTTTTCCATAACTTAAATCAGCTCCCATATTTATTAAAAAGCCCTTAAATAGCAGGCTATATAAGGGCATCTAAATTAATCATTGATATTTTCTACAATTGCTGCAATTCCTTGACCGACTCCAATACACATCGTAGCAAGGCCATATTGTACATTCTGTTTCTTCATCTCATGGACAAGCGTTGTTAAAATTCTTGCCCCGCTCGCTCCAAGAGGATGTCCAAATGCGATTGCACCGCCGTTTACGTTGACTTTTTCCTGGTCAAGCTCAAGCTGTTTTATACACTCAATCGATTGTGATGCAAAGGCTTCGTTTAATTCAATTATGCCGATTTTCTCAATTGATAGATTCGCTCTGTTCAATGCTTTTCTAGTCGCGTAAATCGGACCAAGCCCCATCACCGAGGGTTCCAGGCCGGCAACAGCACCAACGACATATTTTGCCAGTGGTTTTAAGCCAAGCTCCTTCGCCTTTTCAGCACTCATCAAGAGTAGCGCGGAGGCGCCGTCATTTACCCCTGAAGCATTGCCGGCAGTAACCGTACCGCCTTCAAAAATTGGTCTTAATTTTGCCAGTTTTTCTAATGAAGTGTCCGGACGCGGGTGCTCGTCCTGTGTCACAACTACCTCATTTCCTTTGCGATCTTTAAAGGAGACAGGAACAATTTCATCGGCAAAACGTTCATTTTCCATCGCCTTTTTTGCGCGCTGCTGACTTTTGAACGCGAATTGATCTTGTTCTTCACGTGAAATGGCATAACGCTGTGCGACATTCTCAGCTGTTTGCGGCATCGATTCCGCCCCGTACATTTCTTCCAATTTCTTATTCGTAAAACGCCAGCCAATTGTCGTATCCTGAAGCTCCATAGAGCCTCTTGGGAATTCGGCATCGGGTTTGGCCATAACAAGCGGTGCCCGCGTCATGCTCTCCGTGCCGCCAGCAATATAAATATCACCTTCGCCGATTGCAATCGCTCTCGCTGCATAAATAACCGCATCCAGACCTGAGCCGCAAAGCCGGTTAATCGTAGTGCCGCCCACGGTGATAGGAAGTCCGGCAAGCAAGGCGGACATTCTTGCAACATTTCGATTATCCTCCCCTGCTTGATTGGCATTGCCAAACACAACATCTTCAATTTGATCGGCAGGCAGATTAGGATTTCTGTCTAATAAGGCTTTGATGACGATTGCCCCTAGGTCATCGGGGCGGACAGTCTTTAATGCACCTTTGTACTTGCCAATCGGTGTTCGAACCGCATCTACAATGACAACTTCTTTCATTTTTTCACCAACTCTTCTTTTTTGCTATAATCGTAAACGCCCTTACCCACTTTGCGACCTAATCTTCCTGCCCGCACATATTGCTCCAATAACGGTGCCGGACGATATTTCTCGCCTAGTTTCTCGTGCAAATATCGTAAATTATTTAAACGTGCGTCAAGTCCAACAAGATCTACCAGTTCGAACGGACCCATTGGATAATTTAACCCTAGCTTAATGGCCTTATCGATATCTTCTGGTGTCCCAAGGCCCTCTTGCAGCATATAAAATGCTTCATTTCCGACAAGACAGCTGATCCGGCTGGTTACAAAACCAGGGAATTCATTAATGACCACTGTTTCTTTTCCCATTTTCACTGCCACATTTTTAATTGTTTCAGCGGTTTCATCACTTGTTTCCAACCCTCGTACAATTTCCACTAACGGCATTTTATGGACTGGATTAAAGAAATGCATCGCAATGGTCCTGTCAGCCCGTTTTCCATAAGAGGCAATTTCTGTTGGGCTCATTGTCGAAGTATTTGTTGCAAACAAGCAATGCTCCGGTGCATGCTCTTCCATTGTTTCAAATACCTGCTTCTTAATTTCTGCCTTTTCCGGTACTGCTTCAATAATCAAATCTGCCGCCGAGCAAGCCTTAGACAGATCGCTTACATATGATAAATTGGCTTTCCCCTGCTGTTCCTGTTCAATGGAAAGCTTCCCTCTTTCAAGACCTTTAGCAAAAATAGAATCCAATTCGTTTTTGGCACTCGCTAACGCTTTTTCATTTACATCTACCAATGAAACGGAAAATCCGCCAACTGCACTAACATAAGCAATTCCGCGTCCCATTACACCAGAACCTACAACAACAATATTTTGCATTCCAGATCTCCCCTTTTCCTATTCCTAAATAAAGAAGTACGAATGAGAAAGTTATGTCTCATTCGTACAGTTAGGTTTTTAAACTCCTAGTGGATTTAATGGACGACTTCCATAATAAGAGATAATACTCTTTGTTTCAGTATAGAGATCCAGTGTTTCGATACATAGTTCACGACCAAAACCAGATTGCTTATATCCGCCGAATGGTGTTCCAGGGAAAGCGGAGAATGGACAGTTCACCATTACGATACCTGCTTGGATTTGGTTGGCAACGCGGGTTGCACGAGCACCATCTTTCGACCAAACCGCAGAACCTAAGCCAAATTCTGTATCATTGGCAAGACGAATCGCTTCTTTTTCATCCTTAAACTTCATGACTACAACCACCGGGCCAAAAATTTCTTCTTTAACAACAGTCATATTGTGATCAACATCAGCAATGACGGTTGGCTCATACCAGAAGCCGCCTTCGTAGCCTTCCACTTTAGCAGGCTTTCCTCCCGCTAAGATGGTCGCTCCTTCATCAATAGCTGATTTCACATAGCCATCAATGACATCTAGTTGTCCTTGGTCGATAATAGCACCTACATGCGTTCCTTTGTCGAACGGATTACCTAATACAAGCTTTTTCGTTTTCTCAACAAATTTAGTTACAAATTCATCGTAAATGTCTTCATGTACATACAAACGAGAACGAGCTTCACAAGATTGACCTGTGTTGTAGAAAATTCCAAATAAAGAGCCATCAACTGCCGCATCAATGTCTGCATCTTCAAATACTAGATTTGGAGATTTTCCGCCAAGTTCAAGTGTTACACGCTTTAATGTATCAGATGCTTTTTTCATAATATCTTTTCCGATCGGAGTAGAACCAGTGAAAGCAACCTTATCTACCTTTGGATGTTCAACAAGATAGTTTCCAACCTCTGAGCCAGATCCTGGAACAATATTAACCACTCCTGCAGGAACGCCCGCTTCTAAACAGATTTCCCCTAGAATAATAGCGGTTAAAGGAGTTAAGCTCGCTGGTTTCACAATAACAGAGCAGCCGACCGCGATTGCAGGGGCAATTTTCCAAGCCGCCATCATCATTGGATAGTTCCATGGGATGATTTGTGCACATACCCCGACAGGCTCTTTTTCTGTGTAATTATGGAATTGACCAGGCATGTTATTGACAACTCCGCGGTGGCCGACAATGGCACCCGCGTAAAATTCAAAATCCTCAATTGCCTGCGATACCTGTCCTTGAGCCGCAGCTAAGGATTTTCCAGTATCTAAAATTTCTAATTCAACAAGCTCATTAAAACGAGAACGCATAATTGCAGCAATCTTATTTAATACTTGTGAACGGCGGCCAACTGGATATTTACGCCATTTCCCATGATCAAATGCCTCGCGGGCAGCTAGTACTGCCTTTTCAGCATCTTCCTGGCTTGCTTTTGCCACTTCGGCAATTAATTCTCCAGTTGCAGGATTATATGTTTTAATGGTTTGACCATTTGAACTTGTTGTTTTTTCACCATTAATGATTAAGTGATAAAAGTCTCTTTTTAATGTAACTGCTTCGTTAGTTTGTACTGTAGACATTTCGTTGACCTCCTGTTATTTTCCGACAAATACCGGTTTTCTTTTTTCAATAAAAGCTTGCACACCTTCACGATGGTCTTTCGTTAATCCGGCAATTCTTTGTCCTTGAGCTTCTTCTTCCAAATAATCTTGGAAGGAAAGGTTACCGGCTGCTTTGATCGTCCGTTTTATTAAACCAATGGCTTTTGTTGGCATTACTGCCAGCCGTTCGGCAAATTGCTGAACTTCCGCCTCAAAGTGATCAGCCGGAAACACCTTCGTTGCTAATCCTAATGATAATGCCTGTTCAGCTTGAATTTTTTCACCTAAAACTGAAATTTCAAGAGCCCGTGCTTCTCCTACCAATCTAGTAAGAAAATAACTATTACCTGAATCCGGAATTAAACCGATATGAACGAACGCATTAAGGAAGCTGGCACGGTCCGACATCAAGCGGAAATCACAGGCCAGCGCGAGGCTGAACCCAGCACCGGCGGCGACGCCATTGACAGCGGCAATAATCGGTTTTTCACATTGATAGATTTGCTTCATCATTGGTCCATAATGCCTTCTCAACACTTCACCGTGATCCATATTCTCATCTACTTCAGAGAGGTCCTGACCGGAGCAGAAGCCGCGCCCTGCACCAGTCAGCACAATGACCCGGACCTCTTCGGATCCGGAGGCGGTTTTAATGGCATGGGTGATTTCTTGATTCATTTTAGAAACGAAGGCATTTAGGGTATTGGGGCTGTTTAATGTAATCCAAGCAGCTCCATTGTTTATTGAATAAGTAATGGTCTCATACATATGATTATCTCCCTTTAAAGTCCGGCTTCCGTTTTTCAATAAATGCAGTCATGCCTTCTTTTTGATCCTCTGATGAGAATAACAAATAGAAGTTCTTCCGTTCGTACTGCATTCCTTCGTAAAGTGAGTAATCGACTGCTTTATTAACTGCATCTTTAATTAAGCGGACGGCAAGTGGTGCTTGACGGGCTATTTGCTTTGCCATTTTCATAGTTTCTTCCATTAACAGCTCTGGAGAAACAATACGATTGATCAGTCCATGCTGAATGGCTGTTTCAGCTGGTATTCTGCTTCCACTCCACAGCCATTCAAGCGCTTTTGTCCTGCCCACTATTTTCGTTAAACGCTGCGTACCGCCGGCTCCAGGCATCACGCCTAGATTTACTTCAGGAAAGGCAAATTCCGTGCCGCTTGCGGCAATAAGCAAATCACAGTTTAACGCTAATTCAAATCCTCCGCCAAATACGAATCCTTTCACTGCACCGATCATCGGCTTTTTAATCAATGACAGGCGGTCCCATTCGGCAAATTGATTTAACAGCTCAAGCTTGACAGGGTTATCTCCCGCCATTTCATCAATATCAGCTCCGGCTGAAAAAGCACGCCCTTTACCAGTTAGGACAATGACGCGTATCTCTTCATTCCGGTCAAAGGATTCCACTGCATCGACGATTTCACCCACCATTTTGCGGTTGAGCGCATTATATTGAGCAGGTCTGTTTAACTCAATTAAGGCAACTCCATCGTTGTGGGAGGCTTCGATAAATTCATATGATTTCATTCATCGTCTTCCCCGATTACTAAAGTAACGAGCTTGCCGGCAAATTTCATTAAATCTTTACCAGAAGCCTTTCCTTCTTCGGAGCGCATACCGTTTTGTAAATCTTCCATGCTGTCATAGCGCATTTCGCACATTAAATAGTAAGGAGGTTCACCGCCCATTGGCGTACCGGTAAATTTTGTTACTTTAATTTCACGTAGACCAGGGATTTTTTTCGTAATAGGTACGTGAACGTTGTTGTAATGTTCATCAAAAGCTGCCTTGTCTTCAGGTTGTTTATATAAAGCGATTAATTTTGCCATCTTCATTCTCCTCACTTTTTATATAATTGAATGTTAATTTGCGAGCCTGCTATCCATCAACCACGATTTACATCAATGTTGAAATTGGTTTCATTGCTTCAAAAGGGTTTTTGCAGCTTTTACAGTACAAGATACTTCTGCATGCTGTTGGACCAAAAATATTGTCCATTGTCACATAAGTGGAGCCGCAAAACGGACAATCCACATGCCAGGAGCCATCACTATCCATCAGACGGGGTGGAGGAGCTATTCCGAATGCCTTTAATCCCATTCTGCCTTTTTCAGATATACGATCTGAAGTCCATGGCGGGTGGTTAATAAATTCAACGTTAACCTCTTTTACTTCATCAATAGAAATAACTGCCTTTTTTATATTTTCCTTTATCAATTCAAGTGCTGGACAGCCTAAGAAGGTCGGGAGAATTTTGATATTCACCACATAGTCTTGAACATTCACTTCCTCTACCATACCAAGGTCGATAATACTCACTGTGTTAATTTCAGGGTCATGAACTTCTTCTAACACGCCTAATACTTTCTTCTCCAGTGAATCCGTAGCCATTTGCATGATTACACCCCTTTCTGATGAAATGTGAAATTGTGGATTACCAAGAGGCTGCTGTATCTATTCGATAAACTTCTGAAAGTGTGGCAATTGCCGTTTCTAAATCCTTTGTATGCTCAAAATTCCGTCCATTTGCTTCCGGTACAGCTGGAATCTCAGGAATCTCTAAATTGAGTGATTCAAATACAGCTTTCATCTGTTCCTGCCATCTTTGAACAAGCGTTCTTTCCTCTTCAATTAAGCCTAATTCAACAATCTTCTTACCGTCAGTTCCTAATGAGAATACGTCACCAAAATCTTTCATAACTTGGGCAATAGCGGCCTGCATTCTTTGCTTTGCTTCATCTGTTGAGCTTAATAGCTGAACGAACCATGTTTTCCAATGAAGTAAGTGGTAATATAATTCTATATTCACTTTTACTGCTACCTCTGCCAATGGTTGATATGAGCTGTTTTTCAATGATTCTATTTTTATTTTCTTTGCTGCAGTATAAAAATAATTTCGAACAACCGCATATGCCCAATCATATTTAGGAACTTCCATATAATATCCTTCACCATTTGGTCTCTCGACTAGAATACTATTCTTACGTTCCTTAGCCGGTCTTAGGTGTGCTAAAGAGTCAGCGCTGCCTAAACCCAATTCTTCTAGCAATTGATAGTACATTGCGGCATGTCCCATGCTGTCCTGACTGATAGAAGAAGATGCAACATCTTCTTCTATATGCGGTGCTAGACCGAGCCATTCAGACCCTTTGAAGGAATATAGGAAGTCATCATCTGCAAGCTGAAATAACAAACTTACTACTGCATCTTTATTTTCTGAGTTGGCTGCTAAGTTTAGCTCAGTCATGTTTGTTACCTCCGGCCCATGATAGAATTTCTTTTTCATCAAACATTTTTTGCTGGTAAAAACGCCATTTTTTCTTCAGGTATCCGTACCCTTTCATTTCCCGGTAATCCTTATTATCTAAGCGCTGCAGCGATACCTTCTCTTCACTTGACAGCCCGCGGATATGCTCGCGCTGGACTACCCATATATCTGCTACAGGCTCCCGCCGCATAAAGTTTTCCTGAGCCATGATCATAGCCATTTCAGCATTTGGCGCCAATAAACTGAATTGATGCTGAAATGCTGAAGAAGGTGTCCGTTTACTGAAGACTTCAAATTCAAGATAAAAAGTTTTCTTTTGCTCCATTTTTTACCTTCTCCCTTCGTTAATTTGCTACCGCACTTAAGGCATCGCGTACCCATGCGTTTGTTTCATAAGATACTCTTCTTAAATTCAAACGAGCCTGCGATCGCGGACCATTGTTAGTGATAATTTCCTTGAACTTACTCCAATCAGGCTGCTGGTAAATCCATAACTGCTGCTCTTCATCAAATCGTAATGTCGGATCTGGAATCGTTAATCCTAATGATAAAATCCGTGGAATATATTTCGTAAAGAAGCTCTGTCTAAGCTCTTCATTTGTGCTGGTTCTAATTTTGTATTTAATGGTAATATCCTGCTTACTTGAACCCGTTGTTGAGCTGCTTGCTGGTCCAAAAAACATGAGCAGCGCTTCCCACCAGCCGTTTAGGGACTCTTGGAGCATTTGTTTTTGCTCTTCAGTACCTTCTGCCAGCGCCATAATGATGGACTCTCCGTGATGCGCATGGAATACTTCCTCTGCACAAATCCGGTGAAGTGCTCTAGAATAAGGGCCGTATGATGCATTCAGCATATTTGTCTGTGTGATAATCGCTGCGCCATCAACCAGCCAGCCAATCACACCTGCATCTGCCCATGTTTTGGTAGCCATATGGAAGACATTATGAAACTTTAATTTACCGCTGAATAAGTCGTTCATTAAATCGCCGCGGTCTTTTCCATAAGGCTTTAATAAATCTTCTGCCACGCGAAGAAGTAATTGACCATGACCCATTTCATCTTGTACTTTAGCCATGATTCCCAATTTCCGTCTTAATGAAGGAGCTTTAGGGACCCATTCTTTTTCAGGAAGTGCGCCCATAATTTCACTGATACCATGCATAGAGATTAATTTGATTAGCGCCAATCGATACTCCTCTGGCATCCAATCATCAGCCTCGATCTTATCTCCAGCTTCGATTTTAGCGATAAACTGTTCCAGCTTTTCATGTTCATTTAACTCTCGTTCTAGAACACTCATGTCCATACCACCTTTACATTATATAACGTATTATTAACGTTATTATAGTTTATTGTTATATAAAATTCAAGAATATTCCCTTTATTTCAATAACATAATATTAGTAAAAATTTATCCTGGCCGCCCATACTGCTAACACATTCAACTATTAATTGATGTTTTAGCAGTATGGTCAAGGCATTACTTTACATTTAAATAAAGCGATTTCAATATTAAGCTACGGGTTCTGCATTTCTTTTATCAACAATTCGCTTTGCTTTTCCATCAGAACGAGGAAGACTGCCTGGTTTATTAATAATTGTATCCATCGTTACTAAACAGCTGTTTTTCATTTGGTGCTGGATGCCGCGTTTCAATTTTTGTATTTCAGAATGTGTTAAATCTTGCCCAACCTTTTGATAAAGCTCATTTTCTATCTCTACATGGAGTTCAACACTATCAAGGCTGCCCTTCTTAATTAAATGAATTTGATAGTTTGGTACAAGTCCTTCAATCTGTAACAAAACACGTTCGATTTCCGAAGGGAAAACGTTTACACCGCGGATAATAAGCATATCGTCTGTACGACCTTTTAAGCGTGACATCCGCGTATGGGTTCTGCCGCATTTACACTTTTCACGGGTAATGGACGCGATATCTCCAGTACGATAACGAATAATTGGCAACGCTTCCTTCGTTAAGCTGGTAAAAACAAGTTCACCATCTTGACCATCTTCCACAGGCTCCAATGTATCAGGATTAAGAACTTCGATGAAAAAGTGGTCTTCAGCAATATGCAGACCATCTTGGGCTTCAATACACTCGATGGCAACACCTGGACCCATTACTTCGCTTAAACCGTAAATGTCGATAGCTTTAATATCCAGTTTACGTTCTAAAGTTGCCCGCATTTCTTCAGTCCAAGGTTCAGCGCCAAAGATCCCATATTCAAGACTAGTTTCACGAGGATTCATCCCAATTTGTTCCATATGTTCCACAATATTTAAAATATATGATGGCGTGCCACAAATACCTCTTGGCTTAAAATCATCAATTATTGTAATTTGTCTATCCGTATTTCCACCAGAAATAGGAACTGTCGCTACTCCCAGTTCTTCTGCACCATAGTGAAGACCAAGCCCGCCAGTAAATAATCCATAACCATATGCATTGTGGAAAATATCGCCTTTTCTCCCACCAGCTGTGACTATACCACGTGCAACAATCGAAGCCCAATTCTTAATATCATTCTTTGTATAGCCAACCACTGTTGGTTTTCCACTAGTTCCTGAGGAGCCATGAATCCTATTTACCTCATCCATTGGAACTGCAAACAATCCAAAAGGATACTGATCGCGTAAATCCTTTTTCTTTGTAAATGGCAGCTTTTTCACATCTTCTAATGATTCGATATCATTAGGTGTTATTCCCAGTTCATCAAATTTACTTTTATAAAACGGCACATTTTCATAAACTCTATTTACCGTTTGCTGAAGGCGGGACAATTGTAATTTTTCTATCTCAGTACGGCTCATTGTTTCGATTTCTGGATTGTACATTAATTAAAGCCTCCTTATTAATTAAATAACACATATAACACGGTTGTTTTAATTTAGTAATATATTTATAGATTAATACCACATTAGCACCATGTCAATATTGTTTACTGAATTTTTTTATTACTGAAACCGTTTTAATATAGGAGAAAACTAATAAATATAAGGGATTTAAGCGGTTTTGTCATAAAGATTATTTTGTTAATTCCGAAATTTGATACTAATTAATTAAAATGGTATATTACAATTATAGTTTTAACGTTAATAAATCGTTGTATAATGATTTGATTATGAAGGGGATAATATGATGGCAGTTAAATTAGATGATCACGCTTTACACGAGAAGCATTATGACCAAATCGTAAACATTATGAAAAATGAACCGTATGCAAATTTCCTTGGCATGAAGCTTACTGATCTTGGGCCTGGAACTGCCGCCGCTGAATTGATTCCGAATGAAAACATGTTAAATTCCCATAGCACCGTTCATGGCGGGGTTATTTTTTCTTTGGCGGATTATGTTTTTGCGGCAGCTAGCAACTCCTATGGAAAAACTGCTCTGGGAGTAACGACAAATGTCAATTTTATGTCTGCGGGCAAATTGGGACAAAAACTTACTGCCACCGCAGAGGAAGTTAAGAAAAACCATAAGCTTGGCTGGTACAAGATTCATGTATTTAGCGGCGAGGAATTATGCGCCACGATGGATGCAATGGTATATCGAAAAAGTCAGTCGTTTGTAGGAAATGAGGATTAAGCCGGAAGAGCCTGATCAAGAAAATGAAAAGCATCGACCAGAAAAATTCGGTCGATGCCTTTCATTTATCATTATTAATTTTCAGCACTTAATTCAGCGGATATAATACAGCCAATGGCACCAGTAATAACGAAGGCAACCACTACTAAAAACATAGTTCTCCACCCCTTAGATAGATCCGTCTTTAACTTTAATTTATCATATTTTCACAGTATCTATCTACTGGAAATTTGAACATTATGTTAACAAACACCGATTCAGCATTGACTAACAAAACATTTACGTTAGGATATTATTCCTTTTTCCTGACCTTAAAAATGAGGGACAGAAATATTATATGCAATGGCATTATTCATTTACCTCCTGCTTTATTTTTGCCCAGCTAGGTGGTATCTTTCATACCCCATATGCTATCTCCTCGGCCTTTTACTTTATACATCATCATTAAAACCCACCTTTCTTTTATTTTTGTTGTTGAATCACATCTTACATAAAGCGGTACATAGACATTTGACGATCCTTATGCTGATCATAAAGCTTCTCCACCATTTCTTGGTGTGCAGCCTCTTTTGTACTAACTTTACGTTTCTTAATGGTTATGGTTAGAAACAAAATATTTAAAGTCATGTTTTCACTTCCTTTTTTGTCAAAGCCATTACATGAAATGATGAATGGTCATTTGACGGTCTCTGTTTTGTTCATAAAGCTTATCAACCATTTCCTGGTGTGCAGCTTCTTTTGCGCTAACTTTACGTTTCTTAATGGTTATGGTTAGAAACAAAATATTTAAAGTCATGATTTTCACTTCCTTTTTTATCAAAGCCATTACATGAAATGATGAATGGTCATTTGACGGTCTCTGTTTTGTTCGTAAAGCTTATCAGCCTTTTCCTGGTTAACTGCTTCTTGAAGATTGATTTTTCGTTTTTTAATTGTAATCGAGAAAAATAAGATATTCAGGGTCATACTTGATCACCTCCTTAAAAATTTTACTTACACCAACAATTTCTAACGTATGCCATTCATATCCACTTGGCACTTAAATGTGGTAAAAAAGGGCACAAAAAGGCCGCAAGAAGTCACTCCTTGTGGCAATTGGTGTTTTATGGCACAAAAATACCGCAAGGCGTCATTCTCCCTGCGGCATGGATATGTATTGTAGGTTAACTAAATAGTTAAGCAATCCATTCCAATCTGGTCGAATGCGTGATATTCAAATATAAAGTTTTAACTGCTCCATTAGATCCTTTTACGCCATATACTAAAATCATCTTCTTCGACCTCCTTTGGAATTTTTTACTTACTACGGTAAGTATATCCACATATTGCACATTTGTAAACCATTTTATAGAAATTTTTTAATAAAAAAATAAAAATGGGTGTCAGGCACAAGAAAAGCTCCAGCGCTTTGATCAGCCCCGACAAGCATAAGACGAGCCGGCCTAAAGGTTGCTTTTTAACCTTTTGGACGGATTGACTTATGACTCGAGGGGCTAAGCGCTGGAGCTAGACATGTGAAAAATTCACATGGTGCCTGACACCCACTGACATCTTATGCGAGTGCAGCGACCATTTTCATGACTAATGTGGCAGAATTGGTGGCGGCTTTGTCGATGAATTGGTCAAAGGATATTTCTGATTGTTTTCCCGCGATGTCTGATAGTGATCGGATGATGACGAATGGAATGCCGAAGCGGTGGGCAACTTGGGCAATTGCCGATGCTTCCATTTCGACTGCTTGTAAGTTATCAAATTTCGATTGAACAAAGGCAACTCGTTCTGGATCCTCCATAAAAGAATCTCCTGATGCAATTAACCCTTTCACAATTTGAAAATTATTCAGTTCCTTAGCTGCTGTCTCAGCAATTGCCATTAATTTTTCATCGGCGGTGAAAGCTGCAGGAAGCTGGGGAACTTGGCCGTATTCATAATCAAATGCGGTAACATCGACATCGTGATGACGGACTTCCGTTGAAATAACTGCATCACCGACATTTAATTCAGGGTTTGTCCCTCCGGCTGAACCGGTGTTAATAATGCAGTCCGGTTTATATTTCTCCAGCAGGATAGTCGTCGACATGGCCGCATTAACCTTACCTATACCTGACCTTAAAAGGATGACATCTGCACCATTCATGTTTCCAAACGTAAATTCACAACCCGCCACAGTTTCCTGCGTGCGATTTTTAATATGATCTCTTAGCAAGGTGACTTCTTCTTCCATTGCTCCGATGATTGCTATCTTCATTGATTACCCTCCGATGTTATCTTGGAATCTCAGCTAATTCTTCTACTTTTGTCGGCATCCAGCCCTCACCGTCTACCCATTTAATATAAACTTTATATTTCTGTTGTTTATCCTTTGAAGAGACGGTTCCAATCGAAGCGTTCGTTGTACTGCGGTCTCTTCCTAAAAACCAAACGGTCATATTATTTTGATCAAGACCTGTAGCATACGTAATCGCGTTCAACATTTCCTGCCAATCAACGGAACTTGAATCATATACAGGCGCATGTTCCCCGGTTTGTGAGGTGCCGACCGGTTTCCATGTTGGATTCTCAATCGTCCTTTGTACATTTGCGGAGCTCCCGCCATCGGAAACAACCTTCTTGGAGTCGTCCGCTTTTTCCTCTGCATTTGAGCCCTCTTCAGCCTGTTTCTCTTCATCAGCTGCTGGATCTTGAGATGATTCATTTTCGTTTGTAGTTACTTCTTGTGCTGCCTCTTCTTCAGATGAAGTGGTATTATCTTTTTTCTCTTTATTTACGGCCTGGTTTTGTTCTGTTTTCGGTGTTTCCTTCTTTGTTGATGCCGTTTCATCGTTCCCTGAAACAAAAATATTATACGCAACAAAGATTATTAATGCGAGCACAATGATGATTAAGGTATTTAAGACAAGATTAGTTTTTCGTCGTTTTGCCCGGTTGCCTGAACGTGAATATTGGTTCAGATCGTTATTCATGTAATTTCCCTCCTAAAAACAAGGCTGTGAATATTCTAACATGAATTGCAGAGAACTTGAAGGAAAATCCCCCAATAGTGCCGATATTGGAAAAAAACGTAAGTCCTGAGGAAGCATTACAGTTTTTCTGTAACGACTAAAGATATTCTTTAAACCAATTTATAATATAATCTAGACGACTTACTCGCAGTTCCGGCTTACCGCTTCGTGACAGCTCATGGTTTTCATCTGGGAAACGAACAAACATTGTTTCCTTTCCGAGCCTTTTCAAAGCAATAAACAATTGTTCCGCTTGTTCAATTGGACAGCGGTAATCTTTTTCACTATGCAAAATTAACAGTGGCGTTTCGACATGATGAACATATGCCAACGGCGAATGCTTCCAAAGTGTTTCGATATCCGCTAATTCCGTTTGGATTTGCCACTCCGTGAAATAGTATCCAATATCACTGACACCATAAAAACTAATCCAGTTCGAAATCGAGCGCTGGGTCACAGCTGCTTTGAAGCGGTTCGTATGACCGACAATCCAGTTGGTCATGAACCCGCCATAGCTGCCGCCGGTGACTCCTAACCGGTCTTCATCGATAAAATCATAGTTTGCTAATACATAATCTACACCATGCATTAAATCCTGATAATCATTACCACCATAATCGCCCCTGACAGCATTGACAAACTCCTGACTATAGCCATGGCTGCCTCTAGGGTTAATATACAGGACAGCATATCCCTGTGCCGCCAAAATTTGAAACTCATTCATATATGTATTTCCGAACATCATATGCGGCCCGCCGTGAATTTCCAGGATCAACGGATATTTTTTTCCTTTTTCAAAACCAATCGGCTTCATCAGCCATCCTTGCACTTTCCAGCCATCGGCACCTTCAAATTCAATTGTTTCCGGCTGAGATAAGTCAATTCTTGATAGAAATTCCCCATTGGCATTAGTAAGTCTTTTAATCAATTTGCTGTCACTCAATGAAATGTAATATAAATCACCCGTGTCTGTCGGTTTGCTGATCGCTGCTACTGCTGTTTCGGTGTCTCGATGAATAGACAGCCCGTATACATGATGTTCGCCGCTATATATCTCTTTGATACTGCCCGATAGGTCAGTGTAATAAATGTTCGTATTGCCGCGTGCGGTCGCAATAAAATAAAACCCATCATTATTTTTTGTCCAGCTAATTGTTGGTGCCTGCACCCCTTGGAGAAAGTCACCAACCATTAAATTCCCCACCGGTACATCCCAATTTGCCGTTAAACAAGATAGCTGTTTTGTTTGAACTTCATATAACCAGATTTTCATATGGGTAGCATTTTTAAATTGCCGTTCATGCCCCAACATTGCAATATAACTGCCATCCAAAGACCATTCTGCACCGAAAAAATAACCTGTCCCATTAGTAATTGCAGTTAATTCTTTTGCACCGATTTCTAATAAATATAGATCCTCCTTAAAAGAGAAATCGTTATCATTATTTAAATCAGCCCCTATTGCCAAATATCTGCCGTCCGGAGACCAGTTGAACAGATTGAAATCGTGCTCCCCTTCTGTCAGCTGAGCCAGCTCGCCGCTCATTACATCAACAATGGCAATTTGCCTGAACTGCCCGTTCCAAAACCCTTCAGAATCAGATTTATACTTCATTTTCGATACTTCAAGCGGTTTTACTTTCTCTTCCTTTTTTTCTTCCTCATCAAATATCGTTTGACCGGCTTTTAAAGAGGTGTTAAAAGCAATTTTACTAGCGTCCGGCGACCAAACCGGATTTACCGCTCCGCCCGTAAGGAAGGTGAGCTGTCTTGCTTCCCCTCCATTCAGGCTAAGCAAGTAAATTTGACTTTTTCCGCTGCGGCTGGAAACAAAAGCAAGCGTTTTTCCATCCGGCGACCAACGGGGTGAATGATTTTTGCCTTTGCCGAATGTCCATTGTGTCGGCTTGTTCTTACTTCCTGCAGTATTAAAAAAAAGATGTGACTGATACTCATCTGTCTCCCGGTCAATCGTTGTCTGTATATAAACATAGGACTTCCCATCTGGAGAAAACTGTGGATTAGCCACAGATATTAACTCATATAAATCGTCTGATTTTATTCCTCTTGCTTCTGACATTTAGAATCCTCCTGAATTTTATATGTGTACCTCCTTTTATTTCGACATTAGAAATATTTTCCCTTCAAAAAAAGCAGCCAAATACTTTTTTACAAAAGCTTGGCTGCTTTTTTAATGATTTACTTCGTAAAGCATTTTCACCATATCGGCAAATAACAGATTTACACCGCCCTCATTGTCTGGAACATCCAAATTTACAGTGACCAAAGCATATTTCGGCTGGTTGTAGGGAAAATAACCGGCGAACCACTTATTGTGCAGCTGTTTTCCATCGGCGAATTTCCCAGTTTCCGCTGTCCCGGACTTCCCGGCAGCCTCATAAGGCAGGTTTTTGAACCATCTGCCTGTGCCGTTTGGGTTCACAACCACCTCACGCAATAACTTTTGCAGCTTCATCGCTGTATAAGGGGAGATCGTGTCGCCTTTGAGATCCTTTTTCGGAAAATCAACCATTGTTGTCCCATTTTTATATTCAATCTTGGAAACAGTCCTTACCATTTCCTTTTGCCCGCCCCTGGCAATCGTCGCCATCATATTAGCCACAGAGAGCGGCGTGCCGCGCACTTCATGCTGGCCGATTCCCGACATTGCGGCAAAGTTGGCATCCTTACGTGCCTCATCGGACACAAATACCCGGCCTTTATCTTCATCAGGCAGCTGCTTAAAATCACTTGTATGGTAAATATCTCCCTGCCAACCAACAGATCCGGTCAATGATAATTTTGATGCAAACTGCTCCAGCATATTCGAATCCGTTTTTTGCAGATCTTTTGCTAATTCACCAAAGGTCCGATTGCAGCTTCTAGCAAAGCTATCAGTAAAATTCAGCATCCCATAATCATATTTCCGCTCCGGTTTACCATTAATCTTTTGGCTGCAATTAAATAGCACATTAGGATTATCTAAATTATTTTCAATTGCCGCAGCCGCTGTGACTGTTTTGAACACGGAACCCATGATTTGCTGCTTTAACATTTGATTGACGATTCCCGCCCCATTATAAGGATCCTTTTTATTCATTACAGGCCGGGAAACAAGAGCAAGCACACTATTGTCTTCAATATCCAGAAGAACCAAGCCGCCCTTTTTTATTTGATAATGGTCAACTAACTCTTCCGCTTTTTGCTGAAATATTTTATCAATCGTTGTGCGGATGTTGACCGGGTAAAATGGATTAGCAGGATCAACATATTTAACATTTATTCCGAATAACGGTGCGCCGCCGCCATCAACATGATAAACTAGCTTGGACTTTCCCTCTGGCAGCAGAAATTCATCAAAGCTTTCCTCAAGACCAGATACACCTATTAACGTTTTTTCCGAAAGTTCTTTATCGGGATAGCGTTTTTTTAATTCCTTGGCATTTTCACCGGTTAGGCCCAGCAGCTGCTCTGCCGGCACCTCTGTTCTCTCAAACTTTTTTTCAACAGCAAAAACCCCAGGAATTTTTAAAGCATTAATTTGATTCATCTGAAAGCTTGTTAGTTCCACAGGATCGGGTTTTCCATATGCAAACGGCTTTTTAGCTGATTCTACAGATGCCTCTAATGCCTCTTGAGAGATTCCTGTTATATCTGCAACCTTTTCAACGTCCCAATCCGTCTTTTTTAAAAATGGAAAAAGTACAAGCACCGTTGCCTTCTTATGTGTCAACGGTTCGCCATTTCGATCAAGGAAATTCCCTCTGCCATTATCAATCACCAGCTCCTGTGTGCGCTGCTTCACACTTTCCTCCAACAAATTAACATTATGCTTTGAGAATGCCTCGGTTTTAAATAATTGAATTTGCATTAATCTAACTAACAGAAGAATGAAAGCAAAGATACAAATAAACAGCAAGCCAAGCGTTCGTCTCCTCCACATAAAAAAACACCTCGTCAAAAGTCTTGACGAGGTTTCGAATTTTCAAACTATCATTCATTATTTAATTGAAACAATACGAACGTTCATTTCTCCGCCTGGTGTTTGAACAGATACTTCATCGCCGACTTTTTTGCCGATTAGGCTTTTGGCAATAGGAGAATCGTTAGAGATTTTCCCTTCGAATGGATCTGCTTCAGCGCTTCCTACAATTGCATAAGTCTCTTCTTCGCCATCCGGCAGTTCGATAAATGTTACAGAGCGTCCTAATGCGACGGAATCTCCGGCAAGTTCCCCTTCTGCAATAATTTTTGCATTGCGGATCATATTTTCAATAGTGGTGATTCTTCCTTCAACAAATGCCTGTTCTTCTTTCGCGGAATCGTACTCAGAGTTCTCAGATAAATCACCAAAGCTTCTGGCGATTTTAATTCTTTCTACTACCTCTTTACGTTTAACCGTTTTCAGATATTCGAGCTCCTGCTCAAGTTTTTCTTTTCCCGCCTGTGTCATTGGAAATACTTTTTCTGTAGCCAAAACCCTCACTCCTTCTAGTCTTCACAATCCCCCGAAAGATTGTGTTTTCGTTATTTATGTAGAAATATGCCAATTAGCATAATACATAGTGCGCGTCCTAGTGTCAGGGCGCGCTGCTATGTTTATTCATCCATTCATGGATACTTTTTCTTTTCTTTTGCTATTGTTTCATAAAAACGACTTTTGTTCAAGAATTGTTTGAATTTTAGTCACCATTAAATCAATAGCAACATGATTTTGACCACCCTCAGGAATGATAATATCCGCATAACGCTTCGTTGGTTCAATAAACTGATTATGCATCGGTCTTACCACATTCGTATACTGGTCAATAACCGAATCAAAGCTTCGGCCCCGCTCTTTAATGTCACGAGTCAGCCGGCGGATAATCCTAATATCGGCATCAGTATCGACAAACAGCTTTATATCCATTAAATTCCTTAGCCGCTCATCCTCAAGCACTAAAATACCTTCTAAAATAATAACATCCTTCGGTTCAACATGGATCACTTGATCCGAGCGTGTATGAACGGCATAGTCATAAACCGGCTTATCAATCGGTTCATAACGTAATAGCTTTTCAAGATGTTCTATTAATAAATTATTATCAAATGCCAGCGGGTGATCGTAATTCGTCTTTAACCGTTCCTCAAACGGCAAGTGACTCTGGTCTTTGTAATAGTAATCCTGTTCAATGACTAAAATGGAGTGACCTTTAAAGCTTTCATATATAGCTTTTGTTACACTCGTTTTTCCGGACCCTGAGCCACCGGTAACACCAATAACAACCGGTTTTCGCATCATGCTAGTTCTCCTTTCGCATCATGTTGTTCGGATAAACCGGTTTGTCGAGCTTGAATTGGACGATTTGCAGGGGATGTCTAGCCGCATCAAGTTCATTCCCTTTTTCATCCCAAATTTTATCAATTACATGAGTAAAGTTTTCAATTTCCGGTCCAAAAAATTCAACTTCATCCCCTGGTCTAAAATGGTTTCTTTGCTGCAGCGTAACCATTTGTGTTTCCGGGTTATAATCTAACACAAGGCCCACGAATTCGAAACTTGTCTTCTTGCTATGATTACCAAACATTTGCTCTTTATACCCCGGAACACCCTCAAAAAATGCCGGTGCTGTTTCTCGATTCGCACATTTATCAAGCTCTTTCAGCCATTCCTGCTTAATAACAAAATTGTCTGGGTCTGCACAGTAAGCATCAATTACCTTTCGATAGACGCTGACAACGGTAGCGATATAGTGGATGGATTTCATCCGTCCTTCAATTTTCAAACTATCAATTCCAAGTTCAATCATCTTAGGAATTGATTGAATCAGGTTTAAGTCTTTAGGACTCATAGCAAACGGGGAGTCCCCTTCGGCAAATAAAGGCAGCTCATTATCCTCGCTCTCTAGGTTGTATAAATCATAATCCCAGCGGCATGACTGGCAGCATCCGCCTCGGTTAGAGTCCCGTGCCGTCATATGATTACTTAACGTACAGCGTCCAGAATAGGCAATACACATGGCACCGTGAATAAAGGTTTCAATTTCGATATCTACCTTTTCCTTCATTTCACGAATTTCCTCGGCACTTGTTTCACGTGCAAGTACAACCCGCTCCAATCCTTCTTCCTTCCAGAACTGAACCGCCTTCCAGTTGGAAAGCGACTGTTGTGTGCTTAAGTGAACTTCAATTTCAGGAGCTAAACGGCGGCATGTTTCAATAATAAGCGGGTCGGCTACGATAATTCCCGCAATTCCTGCCTCTTTTAATCCCAGCAGATATTCCTCTAGACCAGGAATATTTTCATTATGAGCATAAATGTTTGTCGTTACATAAATTTTTGCTCCATATTGTTTGGCGAATTCCACGCCTTCCTTCATTTCTTCAAGCGTAAAGTTATCAGCATTGGAACGAAGGCCATATTCCTGTCCGCCAATGAATACGGCATCGGCTCCATATTGAACGGCGATTTTTAATTTTTCTAGATTGCCTGCTGGTGCAAGGAGTTCCGGCTTCTTAACAATTACACGTTTTCCATCGATGATTTCAGAAATCTTCTCTTTGACTGTATTCACGTTTGAACTCCTCCTAATTTGTCTAGCTACAGCGCCTAGCGGCTAGTGTCCTTCGCTCTCCGCCCTACGATAAGTCAAACATCGAATCGCCTCCGGCTCTTCGTGTTTCCTTTATCTCAGTTGGAGCGCTCCAGGCCATACGCCACTGACCAAGGCGCTTCCGCTTTTCTATCAGTAAACTGTTTCCTTAAAAAAGAACCCTGTATCCAATGGACGGTTTTCCGGCTGAATTTCCTCAATTGCCGCTAACAGCTCGTCCTTTTTATCTTCATAAAGATCTGGGTCCTGGTCATATAAATCAATCGCTTCTCGATAAATTTTCGTTACAGCAGCAATATATTCCGGTGTCTTCAAAATTCCATCGATTTTAAAAGAATCGACACCAGCCTCTAACATATCCTGCAATTCATCAATGATACAAATATCATTAGGACTCATGATATGAGTACCATTTTCATCTTCAAAGATTGGGTATTTATTTTCCCGCTCCTTATCATGCAGGAACATGTTCTTTTGCTGCTTGCGATTTTCAATTTCCATTACTTTGCCCTGGTACTCAAAATAGTGGCCAAGCAATGAGCGCTTAGATTGGAACATGCAGCTCATACCATGAACCTGCACTTCAATTTCAACTTTGGCATTTTCTTTAATTTCAACAATCGCATCCATATTAATTTCTCGTGCAAGAACAGCTCTTTTTGCACCTTTTCTGCCCCAATAATCGCACGTATACCAGTTTGTCCCAGTTGTTTCAGTACTCCAGTGAAGCTTCATCTCAGGTACCGCTTCTTTTGCCGCCATTAACACAGCTGGATCGCCAAAAATGACTGCATCTGCATTGGCAGAAGAAAGGAAGCGAAGATAATCAGGCAGCTCATCCACCTTTTCGTTATGAAAAATGGCATTCATCGCGATATACACTTTTTTCCCTTGGGAATGTGCGAGTTCAATCGCTTTCTCGACATCATTACGGCTGAATTCCCCGGCAAGCCGTAATCCATATCTTTGTTCGCCAATGACAAAGGCATCTGCCCCAGCCTCAGCTAATGGCAATATATCTTCAACTGACGTCGGTGTTACAAGTAATTCAGTTTTTGTCATTTCCTCTCACCTCTTTTTTTGCTTACAGCCACTCCATCCCCGACAGGTAGGATGACAGAATCAAAATCCGGATGATCCATTAACCAGCGGTTGAATTCATCAATTTTTTTCACTAGGTTACGGGTTCTTTTCGATTCGATCTCTGATTCAGCTACAAGTCCTTTAAATAAAACATTGTCAGTAATGATCATTCCACCATCGCATAAGTTGTTAGAATAAATCTCAAAAAACTTTTTGTATTGTCCCTTTGCGGCATCGATAAAAATCGCATCAAACGGGGCATGACTGCTGACTGCCTCAGCTGCATCAAGGGCATCGCCTTCAATCAAGGTAATTTGCTGTGCCAGCCCTGAACGTCCAATAAACTCTTTCGCTAATTGAATCCGTTCTTCATCCCGCTCTATGGTCACAATATGTGTTTCTGGAATTCCATACGCCATTCTTAGGGCGGAGTAGCCGATCGCCGTTCCCACCTCAAGAATTTTTTTTGAACGATGTATTCTAAGCAGCTGAAGCATCGTTTCGATCCCTGTAAGTTCCATAATTGGTATATTATGAGCGGTCGCATACTGCTCCATTTCCGTTAATAACGAATTCCGCTCGTGGACTAACCCCTCAATATATAAATGCAGCTTCTCATTTAACAAGCTGCGTCACCTCAATCCTTTTAATACAGCATTCTTACCAAAATACTGCTCCTTAGACATGAAAAAATAGCGTACACAGAAAATAACGTGCCGCGAGCTGCCAAGCCCGATGCTTTAGGGCAATAACACCACGAACAAGCTAACTGTAAGTTACGCTTTAGGTCATTTATAAAACACCTGATCTATTTTACCATAAAAAAAGAGGGATTGCGAACAAATCCCCCGTTTATAAAACTATTTTTTGTTGGAAATATGCTTTGCTTTCTCTTTATTATGCTCATCTAACGTTTTTGTAAAGATAATCTTACCGTCAGCCGTCGCTAAGAAGTAATAATAATCCGTTTTTTCCGGGTCAAGCGCAGCCTCAATGGAAATTTTCCCGGCATTAGCGATAGGTCCCGGCGGCAGGCCTTTATGTTTATAGGTATTATAAGGTGAATTAACTTCTAAATCCTTATAATATACCTTTTGTTTATGCTTTCCTTGAGCATATAGAACGGTAGGATCCGTTTGCAGCGGCATGCCCTTTTTTATCCGGTTATAGAACACACTGGAAATCGTTCTGCGATCCACCTTTTCAGTCGCCTCTTCCTCAATTAAGGAAGCCATTGTTAACAATTGATGGATAGACAGTTTTTTAGCTTCTCTTTCCTCTTGATAATTTGCCAAAATATCCTGTGTTTTCTCAAGCATGACCGTTACTATTTCTTCGACAGTTGGATTTTTCTTATAAAAAGAATAGGTTGCCGGGTATAAGTACCCTTCAAGCGGATGCCTTACTTGAGAATTAAGAATTTCATTTGTTAAGAGATTAGGATATTTTGCCATTAATCCCTTAACAAAGGACTCATCATTTAATTGATTTAATACATCAGCTTCTTTTTGTTTGGTTGCTTTTGCCATGATGGCAGCAATTTCTTTCAGCTGTTTTCCCTCAGGAATCGTCATTATTACAGCTGCCTTTGCTAATACCTTTCCTGTTTTCAAGCGGCTGACAATTTCAGGTATATCCATCGATGGACTCAGTTCGTATTCTCCGGCCATAAATCCACCTTCATTTTTAAGCTTCACATAATATTTAAACACTTTCGCATTTTTAATAATGCCGTTGTGTTCAAGTGTTTCTCCAATACCCGTTACGGATGAGCCGATTGGAATATCTACCTTTTTCTGAACCTTGCTATTTTGATCAATCGGTTCAAGTGCCGATTTTATGTAGAGATACCCTCCACCGCCAATAATAAAAATAGATAATACCAATATGATCGAAACAATTAATACTATTTTTCTAACAACCCTAGCTTCCTTTTGTGATTCCAGCATTTTTTGCCGTATGATATCTTTTTTATCTGTTGCCATTATACTCCCCCTTTGAGTACCCCGGGTACAAAACCATCCTAAAATTGAGAATAAATTGGGTATCGTAATTATTTCAGCATATAGTAAGAGAATTGTCAATTTCACACGAAAAGCGGAGGCGCCCGTTTAGCGACGTATGGCCTCCTCGAAAAAGCTAACGCTTTTTCTTCGTGCGATGCCTATGCTGCCGAAGCATTCCTTGTGGAGGGCTTCGACTGAGATAAAGGAAACACGAAGAGCGATAGCGATTCGATGTTGACTTATCGTAGGAGAAGACCGAAGGACACTAGTCGCTGGGCGCTGTAGCTAGACAATTCTCAAAGTACAATAAAAGAACCAGCTGTTGTCAGCTGGTTCTTTCAATATTATTCATTTTCTTCTTCATCGTCAAGGAAAGTATTAAATACTTCTTCGACCATATCCCATTCTTCGTCCGATTCAATTGGCAGGAGCTCGCCAAAACCGCCGTCTTCGGTTGGAATATAGGCATATGCATGGACTTCTCCGTCTTCTTCATCCTCTGAAGCCCCTACAGGATAAAATAATACATAGGACTTTTCAAACTCTTCCGATTCAAAAGTTAACAGGATTTCAAATAATTCTTCGTCGCCATTGTCATTTACAAGTGTAATATAGCGTTCTTCTTCTTCTGTATGGTTATGTTCGTGTGTCATTGCTTCACCTCATTATTTTTTGCTGTCAAGATAGCCTTGAAGGATCATCATTGCAGCCATTTTGTCAATTACCTTTTTTCTTTTCTTACGACTTAAATCGGCTTCGAGCAAAACCCTCTCCGCAGCCATGGTTGTAAGCCGCTCGTCCCACAAAACAGCTGGTACGTTAAACTTTTGTTCAATCTCCGCTGCATAGGCTTGGCTCGCTTCACCGCGGGGACCAATGGTGCCGTTCATATTTTTTGGCAAACCAACGACAACTTGACTAACTTGATACTCTTTTATTAATTGACCAATTTCCTCAAAACCAAACTCCTGCTTTTCTTCATTGATATGGAGGGTTTTGAGGCCTTGTGCTGTCCACCCCAGCTCATCGCTGACGGCAACACCCACTGTTTTTGAGCCAACATCAAGACCCATTACACGCATTCTATTAAACCTCTCGTTGTTGTCTAAGATAGGATTTGACTAACTCCTCAATAATTTCGTCACGTTCCAGCTTACGAATTATATTACGGGCATCACGATGACGAGGAATGTACGCTGGATCTCCTGATAAAAGGTAACCGACAATTTGATTAATAGGATTGTACCCTTTTTCCTTTAACGCTTCATAGACCTGGAAAAGAACATCATTTACATCATGTTCAAAGGGTTCTTCAGGAAAATTAAATCTCATTGTTTTGTCAAATGAGCTCATGTAAAGTACACCTCGAATTGTAATTGTTACCTATATTTTACACTACTTTGTCGAGATTACAAACCAGATTTTACCCATTCGTCGACAAATTGCAATGCAGAATCAAGTTTTTGCGGATCCTTACCGCCGGCTTGTGCCATATCAGGACGCCCGCCGCCCCCGCCGCCGCATTTAGCAGCAACTTCTTTGACCAGTTTTCCGGCATGATAACCTTTTTCAATTAAGTCCTTTGTAACCGCGGCAATTAAATTAACCTTTTCGTCATGGGCACTGCCAAGTACGATTACGGCTGAACCGAGCTTTTCCTTTAAATCATCTGCCATATTTCGTAAATTATTCATGTCCGCTGCTTGTACCTTCGCTGCTAACACGGTAATACCATTGATTTCTTTCGCCTTTGACACAAGACTTCCAGCCTCAATATTTCCAAGTTTCGCAGTAAGGGATTCATTCTCTCTCTGCAAGTGCTTAACCTCGGACAATAATCCGTCGATCCGGTTGACTACTTCTTTTGGGCTTGTTTTTAATTTTTCAGCAGCCTCTTTTAATACCCCAATCTGCTCGTTTAATGCCTTGTATGCAGATTCACCAGTTACGGCTTCAATCCGTCTCGTACCGGCGCCAATACCGCCTTCAGAGACAATTTTAAATAGACCGATCACAGATGTATTCGGAACATGGCACCCGCCGCATAATTCCAGGCTATAATCCCCAACCTTGACAACGCGGACAATATCGCCATATTTTTCACCAAAGAGCGCCATCGCACCCATTGCTTTTGCTTCAGCAATCGGCTTTAAGCTGATGTCTACTTCAATGCTGCTCCAAATCTTCTTGTTGACAATCTTTTCAATTTGCTCCAGTTCTTCCGGTTTAATTTGACCAAAATGCGAAAAGTCAAAACGTAGACGCTCTGGCTCAACAAGTGAACCGGCCTGGTTAACATGTTCTCCCAGCACATCCTTTAAAGCACGGTGGAGCAGGTGGGTTGCTGTATGGTTTTTAATAATTTTGGCGCGATTTTCAGCATCAACTATTGCGGTTACTTGCTGATTGGTCGTTAAAGTGCCGGTTTTAACCTCTACTTTGTGCAAGTTTTGTCCGTTTGGCGCTTTTTGGACGTCCTTGACAAACAGGCTGACACCTTCACCTTCAATCATACCGTGGTCGGCAATCTGACCGCCGCTTTCAGCATAGAACGGTGTTACATCAAGCATAATTTGAACTTCTTCACCAGCCGATACTTCAGCAGCCAGCTCGCCATTTTTAATAATAGCAATTATAGTAGAAGTGGTTCTTAATTCATCATAACCAACAAACTTGCTTTCTAACATGATATCTCGTAAGACACCGCTTTGAACCTGCATTGAATTTTCATCCTGACGAGCGGCGCGGGCACGTTCGCGTTGAACCTCCATTTCTGCCTCGAAGCCTTCATGGTCAATTTTCATGCCTGCATCGAAGGCGTACTCTTCGGTTAATTCAACCGGGAAGCCATATGTATCATACAAACGGAAAACATCCTCTCCGCTTATGGTATCGCTGCCTTTTTCCTCTTCTTTTTTAATCACGCTGGCTAGAATTGCTAAGCCTTCATGAAGGGTTTCATGGAAACGCTCTTCCTCATTTTTGATGACCTTTTGAATAAATTCGGTTTTATCCTTTACTTCTGGATAGAAGTCAGCCATAATTTCCCCGACAACAGGGACAAGCTCATACATGAAAGGACGGTTAATATTAATTTGCTTTGCGTAACGAACCGCACGACGGAGCAAACGTCTTAATACATAGCCGCGGCCTTCATTCGATGGCAGCGCTCCGTCACCGATAGCAAAAGCAACTGTCCGAATATGGTCAGCAATTACTTTAAAAGCAACATCATTTTCCTTATCCACACCATATTTCACGCCGGAGATTTCTTCAGTTGCCCGGATAATTGGAATAAATAAATCTGTGTCAAAATTAGTTGGTACATTTTGAACTACTGAAGCCATCCGCTCCAAGCCCATTCCGGTATCAATATTTTTCTTTGGCAGCGGTGTATACGTGCCGTCCGGGTTATGGTTAAATTGTGAAAATACAAGGTTCCATACTTCCAAATAGCGTTCATTTTCACCGCCCGGGTATAATTCCGGATCGTTCGGGTCATCGCCGTATTCCGGACCGCGGTCATAGAAAATCTCCGTATTCGGGCCGCTTGGACCTTCGCCGATATCCCAGAAGTTCCCTTCCAGACGGATAATCCGCTCTTCAGGAATACCAATTGTATTATGCCAGATGTCATATGCTTCATGATCCTCCGGATGAACTGTCACGGATAATAGTTCCGGGTCCCAGCCGATCCATTTCTTATCGGTTAAGAATTCCCACGCCCATTCAATCGCTTCCTTCTTAAAATAATCACCAATGGAGAAATTACCTAGCATTTCGAAAAACGTATGGTGACGTGCCGTTTTTCCAACATTCTCAATATCATTTGTCCGGATTGATTTTTGCGCATTGGTGATTCGTGGATTTTCCGGCACTACGCGGCCGTCAAAATATTTTTTTAATGTTGCCACACCGCTGTTAATCCATAATAATGACGGGTCATCGTGAGGAATAAGCGAAGCACTTGGTTCAATTTGGTGCCCTTTTTCTTCACTGAAAAATTGCAAAAACATCTTACGAATTTGTGAGCCAGTTAAATTTGTCATCATTTAGCCTCCTTTATTTTCTTAAAAGAATATAAAAAAGCCCTCATCCCCTGACAGGGACGAGAGCTTGACTCGCGGTACCACCCTGATTACGAGCACAAAATGCACTCATCTCTCAATAACCTTTTAACGCAAGGGGACGGCAGGTATTAGCTGCACTCCGGATTAGCGTTCTGTTGTCCTTCATCTAGAACTTCTCTCAGCCATGGAAGCTCCTCTCTTTTGCACTATGTGCTGCAGATGGTCTACAACATACTCGATCCTTCAACATGTTTCACATATATTCTCTAGTCGAATTATATCCACCAGTAAAACGTTTGTCAATTATTCGCCGCCATTTGCTGGCTGTTCATTTCTCTTCACATCAACAAAGTGATTTTTCGCATGAACAATGCCCGCTTTTAATACCGCTAAAACAGGAACAGCAAAAATCAGCCCTAGGATTCCCCCAATCTCGCCACCTGCCGTTAAGGCAATCATAATGACTAACGGATGCATATGTAGACTCTTCCCAACAATAAATGGCGATAATATGTTTCCTTCAAGGAACTGCAGCCCGAAAACAATAACAATCGTAATAATGACTAATTTCCCTGAGGACACTGCAGCGATAATCACAGCAGGGACAGCTCCAATAATCGGGCCAAAATAGGGGATGACATTTGTGACCCCGATTATTAGGCCCAGCAGCAAAGGATATTTAAGATGAAAAATCCAAAATAGGAGGGCTGAAATCACGCCAATTATGATACAGACAAGAAGCTGCCCGCGGATATAGCTGCCAAGTGATTTATCGACATCCTTTAAAAACAGGGCACCTTTTCTGCGCCAAGATTTCGGAGTTATATACCATATTGAACGTTTAAGCAATGGAAAATCCTTCAACATATAAAATGCAATAAATGGTATCAGCATGAGAAGTAAGGCGGAATTTAAAAAATCAACTAATATGTTAACAATCGTCGACAGCAGCGAATCCAGCTTTTCTTCAAAGGCATCAATTCCATCATTTACTCTTGTCTGCAGTCCATCCGGCCATTCCCTTGTATGGGATTGCAGTGTTTGAATCCATTCGCGGTACTGCTCCGCAAATAGCGGCGCACTTTCGGAAAGGTCTTTTAATTGATCAATCATTGCTGGGATTCCCTTATACAGAGCAATTCCTATTCCGCCAAAGAAAATGATATAAATCAAAAGAATCGCCCAGCCGCGCTTCAGCCCTTTTTCATGCAGTTTCTCTACTATCGGGTGAAGCAAATAGGTAATAAACCCCGCAATGATAAAGGGTGTGGCAATGATGGCCGCTACTCTTATAATGGGCAGCCATACAGTACGGACTTTAAGAAAGAAATAAATGACAATTAATAAAAGGAGTAAAAAACCGATGCGATAATACCATTTCATACGAATATCCACGAATATGCCCCCTTTCTGTTATTTTTCGAGACATTGAGTGGAAATATGTAAAAACCCCCTCAATTGCTGAGGGGGATATCACTTAAAATAATGCGCGTTTTACTCTTTTTTGAATTCGTTTCATTTGCCGTCCTGACATCAGATTATTTCTCTGTGCCAGATTATAGGCCGCCATTCCTGCTCCGAAAGCAATCATCGACGTCATCATTTTGTTCATACGTCTCACCTCTTTTTTATTTTGCGTATGCCGCTTTAAAGGGTGTAACGACGCTCTTCTTCTTCAAACAAATCATCTAGGGAACTTAATGTACCATCCTCTTCGACCTGATGGGTGTTGATAATTCCTTTGGAGACAGAAAGTTCGATAAAACAGTTCCAGCAATAATATTGGTTAATGCCGATTTTACCGATATCCTTGCTCGCACAATTAGGACACTTAAACATGGAAAGACACCTCACGTTTGATTTACATCGACGATGATGGCATCCTTTCCGATCGTTAAGGGCTCTCGGGTGTGGATCACTTGCTTGCCTTCCATTATGTCCGAAAAGAAACCATCCGTGATTTCATACCCTACGATTGTGCCCAATTCTTCCTGAAAATATACATCTTTTAACAGTCCAAGCGAGTTGCCGCTCTTTGAGAGCATCATCATTCCTTCGATAGAATGGGCTGATGTATATTCCGAACCTTCCTTCTGCTTTTCCAAAGCATTCTCATCATCAATCATGACCCCGTCCCAACCGAAAGATGACACATTTTGGATATCCAAAAAACAGGATTGTTTGAAGAAAACGCCTTTTTTGACTAATAAACCTTCCACAGTGCCGGTCGTTGAAAGAAACAAATCCGTGACTTCTCCGATCTTCCTGCCACTCTTGGTTTCAAAAACAGGCTGACCTTTCAATAAAGAGAATGTTCGCAAAGAGTGACACCTCCTTCGAACATTCTTAGTTTCAGTCATTTACCATAAAATCATAAGGTGAAACGTTTTCCAATGTGGAATGGCTCCAACCCCTTTATTTACAAGTAATTATTCAGTCTTTATTTGATTTAGTCACAGAAAAGTCACGTTCTTTTAAATTTGGTATTTATTTTATCTACAATAAATTGTTGTTGATTAGGGAATTCATGACTATATATATCCAATGTCATAGAAGCCTTTGTATGTCCAGCGCGTTCTTGTACTTGCTTTACATTTGCTCCTAAATGAATACACATTAGTAATGTGAGAATGACGAGTATCATGAACTCTTATTCTTGGTAGATTAAGCTTTTTGCAATAATTATTTAATACATCATTAATTGTGTTTTCGACTACAGTTTTCCCGGTTCGAGTACAAAAAACTAAATTTAGTGGATTATTCGGAGAATCCTTTTTTTGAAATTCCCTATGACGAATTAATTCTTCCTTTAATACATCATCAAATGGAATCTGTCTAAAAACTCCGGTTTTTGTTGTTAATTTAATTTGCCTGCCATTGGATTCAAGAATTTGTTTAACATGGATAACTTTATTTTCTAAATCTACATTATCCCATGGTAAACCTAAAATTTCTCCTTTTCTCATTCCAGTGAATAGCGCCATTAAAACAGCAACATAGTATTTCCCTCTTTTTTTAATGTTTTCTCCGAAAGATAAAAATGTTTCAATATCTTTTTCGTTCCATATAGTCATTGGTTTTTTTGACATTTTTGGTAACTCCAAATCTCTAACGGGAGTTTCTTTAATAATGCCTTCGGTAATAGCCATTTTGAAAACACCATTTAATATAGTAGTAACTAAGTTAATGGATTTTCTTGCAAATCCTTGGTTAAAAGATAAATCATCAATTAAATTTTGAATAACTAATTGATTAATCTTTTGAATTTTCATTTTACCAATTGCCGGAAGTATGTGTAATCTCCACATACGTTCATAACGATCATAAGTGCTTTCCTCTAATTGGTTTCGTTTCCTTTTCTTCCATTTTTCTAAATAGGTTTCAAAAGTGACGTTGTTTGGGTCAGGAAATATATCTTGTTGAAGTTCATTTTTAATTGCTAAATAAGCTTCCTCTGCTTGCCACTTCTTTTCAAAACCTGTACGTTTTATTTGCCTTCTTCTTCCGTCAGGATAAAACCCGGCACTTATGACAAAGTACCAGGTTTTTTTCTTTTCATCTTTTTTAATACTGCTCATCGTCCGTCACTCCATTTATATCAATTGGAGTGCAAACCATAAGTGTGACTAAAAATACTTTATCATATACCTATGGAGGTTGCACCGATTACCACCGGGATTTCCTTTTGGTTTTTTCTCCCTTTAAATAATTCTCCAGATTATCTTTGTGAACCAGTAGCCGCTTCCCTATTTTTGTGACATGGAATGCATCACTGTTCATCAGTTCATATGCTTTATTTCTCCCCAATCCAGTAACAACCATGACATCCCGAACATCCAACATCACTTTTTCAGTCAATTGAACCTCCTCCTTTCGTATATTGCTTTTGCTTATCGCTTACTGGACCAAACCTTATTATGGCAAAAATTGAATATTGTATACTTTGATTGCTTATAATGATATTTAAAAAGGAAGTAAAAAGGAGTAAAAAACGGTGGAGATAAATCCGGTTGTTATTGGACAATTAGTCAGGCAAAAAAGAATTGAAAGAAATATCGGCGCAAGGGAACTCGCTAGAGGGATCGGAGTAAGTGCAGGATATATTACGCAGTTAGAAAAGGGAGTTTACAAAAAACCTTCGCAAACCGTATTAATAAGGTTGTTCGAACTTTTAAAGTTCGAAAATAAATATAAAAATATTTTTGGATTATCAGAAATGAGTGAAAAAGAATTAAATGCAAAAATAAATTGTGAAGAATTAAAAAAGATGTACGTTGCCAACCTAACGGCTCAAGCCGAAAACATGGAAGCAGACGATTTAAGAAAACTAACCGTCTTTTTAGAAAATTATCGCGATATTTTTATCAAAATTTGCGAAATAGATGAAAAAACCCATGAAAAAGGGAAAGTAATACATTCAATCCGTGAATTTGTTGACTTTACTCATAATAAAAATGTTGTTAATCGATTAGATAAATTATTTGAATAAGTGGAATCTATTTAACATTTATAAAATGTGAGATTAAATAAAATCCATAAAAAATCGCCCTTTTTTGCAGGACGATTTTTTATCATAAAATGTATAACTAAATACATTATTAGCAATTTTAGCTTTAAATAATAAGACTTTATATCAGTGTAACTGATTGAATATATTTACCTGTGCCTATCCATTCATAGCATTGTGTTTTAGGCATCGCATTCCAACGATGACCTAGAAACAATGAAAAATGGGAGGGTCCTGCATAAAAGAATTCAATTTCTTCTGCTCCAATTTTTGCAGAATTATTTTTTACATTTTCTTTAATTTGATTGATCGCTTTATTTGCTTGGTCGGATGATACAATTGGTATCGATGATGTTATTTCTAATACCGAATTGTTAGTTTCGCCACTTTCTTTCAAAAATGATAAGACTTCTTCTTTCATGTTCTCTTTCATAATCGCAACCACTACTATTAGCTTTTTAGAATTTTCAGCATTTAAATTGATTTTTATTGGATAGTCTGGAGTGTTTAAAGTTGGGTGTTGATGAGTTTCCCAAAGTTTCCCCCTATGTTCCATTGTTATGTTAAAGCCTGCAACAGCGGAAAATGTATGCCCAATAGCCATCGCAGTCGAATTTCTTCTGTTACCATTTAAGAGAATATTCAGGTTATTTCTGTTTCTTTTAATCCAATCTTTTGTCTCATACAATTCTTTAATCATTTGGCTTTGCCATTTTTCTGTTGATGGATATACTCTATCCTTTCCTCCGAAAAAGGAATGCCACTGAAAAGTAATCTCTTTGCCACTTAATTCATCGTTATCAATTTTTGTTTCTAATAATGTAAACTTTAAGAAATCATTCGGGTTATCAAAAACACTTGATAATTTTTCTTCAATTTCTTTTCTTGCAACAGGTTCATTTCTTCTTGATACTAGTAAATCGATTAAACTGCTATAAACGATATTTGTTTTTTTCCTTGGTAGATCATCAAATACAGGAAAGTTCTTTGATAAGCTATCAGAAAACATTCCTTCGGACTGCGCATTCAGTGAGCCCCACGTATTTTCAATTAGAACTTTATTAAATATAAATTCAGCAGTTTCTTCGTCCTTTCCCATTCCCAAAACAATATTTTTATAGGCATCATAAGAATTTTGAAAAATCCCTGATGAATTATCGTAAAAAGGATAAGGATTTCTAATTCTTTTTAATCCATTGATTAAAGGATTGATAGTGGGTGAAACGGCTGTGCAAGATAGGGTAAACCAACGATATGTTCCCGGGCTGCCTTTATCTATTCTTTTAAATCGTTCAATTTCTGCCCAAAATTCTGTAGGTGTGACTGAATGATTTTTTGCTTCTACTGCCTCATTAACCAATCCTATTCCTGGAATAAAAAATTTCGCTTCAATATCGCCTATCGATTCCCAGATTAATGATGTAAAACCTTCAAATGAAAGCCAATAAGGAATTTTATTTAAAATGATATTTCTCTGAAATTCAAATCCACCATCGGCAATGTCTCCTCCGGTAGATTCAGGTTCTAATAATGATGGTCTTGATATATTATTTTCGCTCATGTGCAACCTCTTCCTCTCTCAACAGTTCCCCTTTTAAAATTGGATAATCGGGAACAAAAAGAGTAATGTCCCCTTTTAATTCAATATCAAATTTTACTATTAATAAAATGGCAAAGTTTGCCCCTACATTTTTATCGTTCACAAGCTCCAGCATAGTTTGTACGTCGTTTTGACTTGGTGTTAGCGCAAAAGAAGGATGTGAATGCCACTCTCCTAGATAGTTGTATTTAGTATATTGGTAATGAGTTTTCTGAAAAAAATGGTGAAAAGCATTTTTTACTGAGTTTGAGAGTTGCCGCACAAATCTTGCCCATGAACCACCTTGCGTTTGAACCGTGATATCATAAATCCTGAATGTATTATCTTTTATGTGTTCCCCCATTATGATGCCGCCGATTTCACGATTTCCAGCCTTTTTAAGCTCATTTTCCAATCTTTGTTTAATAATTGTAGGAATAATAACTTTAATCACCGTTTTTACCCTTAAGTAATGACACAATAAATTCCATTGCTTCCTTTGTGGTATGATTATCCTCATCTGGTGATTTTTCTTCATTTAAATGATCTGTATGAATTGGAAACGTTACGAATGGCTCTTCGAATATCCATGCTTTCTTTAATCCGGTTAAATACATTGAATATGGGTAATCAGAATTTCCATTTTTCAGCGTGTCGATAACTAATCCAGCTAAATAGTTTGAAATAACACCAACATCAATATCAGATGCTATCCATACTTCACCGCTTTCAACTTCTAATTCATATGGTCTAGCGTCTTCTTGGCTATTCACGGGGACGTTTTGTGTTGTTTCAAAAAGAGCCTTCCTCATTATTTGAGGACTCGGATCCAAATTTGGTCTACTTCTTGCTATAAGACCGCCGATGCCACCAGCAAAAACTTCTCCCCAAGCCATTGGCTTGTTATATCCTGTACATACAGCTGATAGCAAATTAAATACTTTGCTATCAGCTGTTGCATCAATAATAATATCACAGGCTCCTAACCGAGAAATAACAGCATTTAAGGCTGATGTTGATTCTTGTCCTGTTAAGTTCATAGAAGACACATCAACTTTTATTGAAGTTGAAATAAGTTTAAGTTGATTTTCTATTGCATCAATTTTATGAGTACCAACACTTCTCCAATCAAGAGAATGCCTTTGAATATTACCGGCTAAGAAAACATCATCATCAATAAGTAAGAAGTTCTCTACTCCCGTTCGGGCAAGTGAATTGGCTAATTTACTTCCCAAAGAACCTAATCCAACGATTCCCACTTTTTTGTCTTTTAACAAATTCAAATCAGATTGGCGGCGATCTACATTTTCATTTTCTATTACAGCCGATGCTCTATAAAGCTTGTCGTCATCACTGAAACTTATAAATGGATATATTTTTCCATCCGTATCAATAAACAAAAATAATCGTTCGCGTTCAATATCAAGATTTATTTGTTCTCCTTTAATTCCATTTGATATCAAAAAGGCTTTAATCTCTTCTATTGATACCATTTTTTTATTTTTTATCAATGAACAATTCATTAAAAAGGCTTGTGCTTTTCCTAAAAATTTTCTTTTTAGTTCATTTGGTAAATACTCATTTTCCCAAATAACCATTGATTCATTATAAATTTTGATAATATGCAATATAGTAGCATTATTTTCAAAGAGAAATTGGAAATCCATTTCTTGATGGTTAGTATGGCTTAAATTTAAGATGATTTCTAGTAGAGATTGGTTTAGGTATAACCTAATTTTTTCTTTTCTCAATTCTTGTCCCATAGTAAGTAAGTGCCTTGAAGGGACGGAAGACCGCTCCTTGCGGTCATTACTCCCTTTGGGATTTTCAGTATTTATTAATCGATAGGCACTTTCTAGTATTTTAGCCCCTGTCACACTACTATGCCAATTGTCTGGTCCCCATTCTAAGCAAAGAGTTCCATTTGTGTATTGGTGCTCTGTCCACCATTGCTCCTTATCTATGGGTATAACACTTGGCGGGGCAAATGGATAAATAGACGGATATTCCATTTCCATTTCATAAATGTGACCATGAGCTCCCATTTTTACTTTAACAGCGATCCCAATTCCTTTTATTGACCACTCTACACCTAACAACCACTCTTGATTTAATTGCAGTTGTTCGATTTCTTTACGCTCGTCTATTAAGCGATTAGGATTTTCTAAAAACCAAATCGACATCATGCAAATCCTCCTGGTTTTTTAGGTTCAACAGGACGATCTGGGAACGATAATGCAGGAGGAACCAATGCATTCTTTAACAATGAATTGGATGTACCTTTATTTTTAGGGAATCGATCACCAAAAATACTTCTCCACAATTTTAAAGATTCTTCTCCATCTGTTTCATCTAATGCTTTTCTTCCTATTTCAGCATGAGCCTTAGCTTTGTTATAAAACCCTTTGAATGCCTCAAATGTCATTCCATCTGTAACAGAATTTCCTGCTACCCCTGGATCTTCAATACGTGGAAGAATTTTTAAGTCAATATAAACCTTATATTTTGCGACAATTTCTTCTAGTGTTTGTACAAAAAGTTCGCCGTAATTTTTTTCAGATTTATCCATACATTCAGCCACAATACATTCGATGACAAATCCCTTTGGTTTTTTTGAAATTGTTGGATTGACACGACGCCACCACTTCATTAATTTCACAAGGGGCTTAAATGTCCCTGAACTTTCTTCATTCATCTGCGTTGTCCATGTAGTATGTTTGGGCGGATTTGTCTCAAGCCACTCTTCTTTTTTTCTATCAGGAATATATAGCGTTCCTTCCATACCATCAGGCGCAATAATAGGTACTACATCCATGTCCGCTTTATTTGTAACAATTCCAACAGAACGTGCTTGTTTACGAATCTCCGAATATTCTTTTTTCAAGACATCATAGAGTAAGTCTATTACATCTTGAGGTTCGTCATCTTTGGAATGATTTGTTACAACAATAATATCAACATCAGGACGCGCAGTTACCCCATCCACAGTTCTTGGTCGAATAGCTGTATTTCGCTTGTATGAACCAGATAAAAAATCTGAAATGTGATAAGGCTTAAAATCCTCATCTTTTTGAAGAAAATCCCTTAGTGCGGTGTGCGATTTACTGGCATCGTCCTTTGTTGTTTTGCTCGGTTCGATATCTTTTAATAATTCCAAAAATTGAGTCTGCGTAACCATTATTCTTCCCCCTTAAATATTAATTTCTGTTTATTTACATTATAACAAGAAAAAATACATTATCAGGAAATAAGTATTACATTTATTTTTAAGAAAGAAAATAATAAAAAAATCGCCCTAATTAGCAGGACGATTTTTTAAATAATCATAAAATGTTGTGCGGCTGATGCCGACTTTTTCTGTTATTTCTTTTACGGAATAGCGTTTTGATTCGTGCAGCGCTAATGCCATTTCTAATTTTTCGTTATCAACTGCCGGTCGACCGAGTTTTATACCGTTTTTCTTTTTAGCAGCCAATTGCTCTTTTGTTCGCTCCGAAATAATATCTCGTTCAAGCTCGGCAATTGCACCCATCATGCGGAAGAAGAATTTGCCCATTGCACTTGTTGTATCAATTTTTTCATGTAGGGAAATAAATTCTATTCCCCTTATATTAAAACCCTCTACAAGCTCTTCCAAGTGCTTTAGGCTACGACTGATTCGGTCGAGCTTGAACACAACAATCTCATCCCCTTCACGGGCGTATTCCAGTAATCTTTTCAGTTCCGGTCGGTCTTTTTTCATGCCTGATACATGTTCCTTAAATATATTTTCTTCTATCACACTGGCAGCTTTCAGCGCTTCTATTTGCATCAGCATATCTTGATCGTCAGTTGATACCCTTGCATATCCTAATTTCAATTTTTCCTCCATCTATGTCCGGAAAAGGGGTGATTCAATCATTTACGTACATTATACTTTTCGTACCCTTTTTCGAACATTTTTTATTCTTATTATAACAAAAAAATTGCACGTTTTAGTTTTCTGAAAATAAGTCAATTAAACGGTCGTTTTTTGAACACTACTATTATGGTACAAATTTAAATTTTCGAAACCTTTATGGTAAATATTGGTATCACACCCTCCCATAGTTGTTCAAAGGGATTTTCAAAATCAAATATAATTTTTTAAATGAAATATAAACAAAAATTAGGGGGTGAAAGATTGGTATCTATATTTTTAATAGTCTTCAAAATTTGTTTATCTTTATTCTTCGGCATCAGCTTTACAATAATCTTATCATACCTATTTACAAGTATTTCTGAAAATAAATTAAAAGGAATTTTACTTATTTCCACTTTACTATCATTTTCTTTTGTCTTTTTAATTTAAAGAAATATTATGATTTACAAAATCTTTATATTATTTAATAATAAAGATTGGTAAATGTGGGGAACAAAGGGAAATGAGGGGTAAGGATGAAATGGTTTTTAGTTATTTTAGGTGTAGTATTACTTGTGGTAGGTTTAGTAATTCAAAACGAAAAAGTGATTCTCGATATTGCTTTTTTTAGCCTTGGATTTACACTTTTTAGGCTATCTAAAAGATTAATTAGTGTAAATCAAAGATTGAACAAGAAATTTCTTTATTTTTCCTGGTGGGGCATTTTGATACTCACGATAATTTTTATGACATTATTTGTTGCAGATATATTTTTCTTTAAATTTGCTATCAATAATTATTTAACAGATAGCGGAAATATTAAAATCGGAATGCCTTTTATAGCTTTAGCGTTTGTTTTTTTACAACTTGCTCTTGATCAAAGTTTAAAAAATAGTTCTAATCCTCCTACTCAAGAAAATCAGCAGAATCAGCAGGTATAACGGTTAAAAACCATCTCAGATTTGAGATGGTTTTTTTAACGACATATTTTTTTATACAATTGCACAGTTCATCTCCAAAGCCAGTACCTCGTCCAACAATAATTATTTTCCTTTATTATACCATTTGATTTCTTGAGCAATAGGAACTAAAAATAACCCTAATTCAATGTTTATTTTGCCTAGTTTTCGATTTTGCAATGAAGATTACCCTTTTTTATATTGGTCTTTTATAAAATTCAATACAAAATGCTTTTAATAATCTTCAAAAACCTTTTCCATGATCAATACATCAACAAAGCGACCGTCTAATTTGCCTTGATTCTTAAAAACCCCGACTTCCCTGTAGTCATTTTTTCTATAAAGCCCTTGACCCAAATGATTAAACGGAAATGTAAATAACACAATTTTATTAAAGCTATTTTTTATTGCAATTTGTTCAATTTCCTTTAGTAAAAATGAACCTGCACCCTTTCCTCGATAATCCCGTTTGATATAGATCGATAAATCGGCTACACCAGAATAAGAACATCGGTTGGAATATGGATTTAATGATGCCCATCCAATTACCTCATTATCTTTTTCAACCACGATAACTGCATAACGCTCTTTATGGTTTTCGAACCATTCTTTCATATATTCAATATCTTTTTTATCTTCCTCTAATATTGCAATTCTGTCATCAATTCCTTGATTGTAGATGTTTAAAATTGATTCCAAGTCGTCTTCTTTAGCCGGTCTTGATTTAAACTCATTTTTCAAGTTAATCCCCCCGAAATTATTAGGCTTATAACCATTATATAAAATTTTTTCCAAATTTAAAGGAAAAACAGTTGCAAAAAGCAAATAATTAGTATATAAATAAATCAGAGGTGAAAAATATGGAAGATCTTCGAGAATTGTTTCAAGTTATGACAAGACGTTTTGGACTTTTGAATAAAAATTGCTGCCAGGTTGGAGGAAATGAGATATCCCTTGTACAAAGCCATATCCTATATGAGATCATGCGTAATGACAAACCTTCAATGCAGCAGGTTGCAGAATCTATAGGGATGGATATAACGACTTTTAGCCGGCAGATTCAAACTCTAATCAAATTGGAACTGGTTAAAAAAACACCACTTCCTGAAGATAGACGTGTTTCTCAGTTAACGCTAACTGCACAAGGGAAATACGTGGCAGCCAAAATTGACGCTGAAATGAACCAATATTTAAATGAGGTTTTTTCTAATTTGAGTGAGTTTGAACGAGATATGGTAATAAAATCGGTCAAACTTTTAAATAACGCAATGTCAAAGTCAACTGTTTGTTGCAAACCATTACTTTGAGCAAGAAAACTTGCTCTTTTAATAAAAATTAATACTTGCAAATTACAAATAATTTCAAGGAGGAGATACGTATGTGGATAGATACATTTAAAAGCTTTTTGTTGATTGCCCTTGAGTTAACAGTATTATTTATTGCCATTTCATTTATCATCAGTCTTCTACAAGGGTTAATTCCTTATGAAAAGATAGAAAAGAAATTATCTGGCAGGAATAAAATTATCGGGGCATTCGCTGCTATTGTGTTCGCTTTTATTACACCATTTTGTTCATGTTCGACGATTCCTGTTGTTGTGAACATGTTAAAGAAAAAAATGTCTTTTAGCATCGTCATGATTTTCTTATTTTCATCGCCTGTTCTTGACCCTACAATATTGACGATTATGACAGTAGCCTTGGGATGGAAGGTAACCATCATCTATACCGTTTTAACCTCTGTATTTTCTATCATTATCGGGTTCACCCTTGAAAAACTAGGGTTTGAAAAATCGGTTAAAAATGTTGTGATGACAGGATATGATGAAGAGCATCAAAAATTCAGCTTGAAGTATGCATTAACAGAAACGCTTAGCCTTATGAAAACTGTTTATCCATATTTAATCCTTGGAGCAGCAATTGGTGCGGTCATTCATGGTTTAGTACCAACGGAATGGATATCAAATGTTTTTGGAAAAGATCGTTGGTGGCTCATTCCGATTGCAGCGATTATTGGCATTCCATTGTATATCCGTCTTTCCAGCATGATTCCTATCTCGCAGATCCTTATTGCTAAAGGAATGGCTTTAGGACCTGTAATGGCGATGATCATCAGTTCGGCAGGTGCAAGCCTTCCAGAAGTAATTCTGCTCAAATCTATCTTTAAAAAGCGATTAGTTGCCGCCTTTGTATTGTCCGTCTTTGTGATGTCTACCCTGTCAGGCTTTATCTTTTATCTTGTTTAATTGAAAGGAGGTGAGTATTGTGTTGAAGATTTTTAAGAAAAAGTCCAACTGTTGCAATGTAAAAATTGAAGAAGTAAAACCGCAAGATGAACAAAAAAACACCTGCTGTTCAAAATAAATTGTTAGGAGGAAGTCAAAATGAAATATGCTCATGTTGGTCTTAACGTCACGAATATTAAAAAGTCTGTTGAATTCTACAGTAAGCTTTTTGGCGTTGATCCGGTTAGAGTAAAGCCGGATTACGCAAAATTTCTTCTTGAAAAACCAGGGCTTAATTTTACTCTCAATCTGTGTGATGGAGTAAGTGGAAATCAGGTCGGACATTTTGGTATTCAACTTGGAAGTACAGAGGAAGTTATGGCTCATAAGAATCGGCTTGCTGAGGCGGGGATTCAATCCCAGTTCGATGAAATCAATACTACATGCTGCTATGCCCTCCAAGATAAATTCTGGATTCAAGACCCGGATGGGAACGAGTGGGAGTTCTTCTATACAAAAGCTGACGTCGATGTGAATGATGAAAATGCTTCTTCCTGCTGCGCTACCCCAGAGACAAAAGAAAATTTGAACAATTGTTGTTCTTAATAATAATTTTACGAGGGTCTCATTTCTATCAGGGACCCTTTTTGGGAGGTACACTTTATAACTGTAAATTATGTAGGTACATTAAAGAAGGTCTAATTTTCAACTTATTTAATCTTAATCAAGCTTTCACGAAATTATACCGGACACTTGAGCAACTCTAAAATGAGTTGCTTTTCAATTTTTTAATATATAAAAAAGCCACCGAACGCCGGCAGCTGTACCTAAACAAGTTCTTTAAACTTTTTGTTTTTCATAAATTTCTTTATATCTTTTTTGAAAAGCCATTCTTTTAAATCAAGACCGGTGCATTTGTGTCTTGTTGGATCAAACGAAGGTAGAGCACCATGCTTCAAACCGGGATTAAACCATTGTCTGACCCGATCAACATTCCGATTGAAGATAGCAGAGATTTCATTTGGTGTTAGAATCGCATTGTCATCGATTAACTCATAATAAAAAGGAATATTGATACCCAATTGTTTATAAAACGAAATATTACGTTCAAATTCTTTATACTCCATGTTTCTCTCTCCCTAATCAAAATTTAACTGATTAGTTTGCTGTCAATTTCCTCTTTTTCTTTCAGCCACCCGTTTCGTTTCATTAACCATTCATGAGCTGACCAATTTACTGGTTTTTGACAGGTACTATTTAACAATTCCTCAAGTTCGTTTGAGCGTATTCTTAGTTTTTCCTTTTCATCAGCGGTTAATGCAACCCTCTTAACGGGGATGAATTGTTTTGCGGTTGGAATCTTTATTAAACCATTATCATCGATGCGCTTTTCATCTGCAGATTTGTAACCAAGATCAATTTCCCATTTTTCAAGTTCTCTCAAATCATAAGGGAAATTAATAGAAGCATCTATAATGGTTTTATAAGTTTCTTCATCCAGTTTCATACGATAGTGTTTTTTACCAACGTCAGTAGACTTTGCTGAATGCCTCATTTGCAGATCTGCTGCCCAATCTCTTTTTTCATTTAATTTTGGAATGACGATGGAGGTTTCAATCCATTCGTTTAAAGTGTGCCGCCCATCATGGGTTGAAAAAACTTCTCGTTTTTCTTTCGGAAGGAAAGTTAATAAATCCCTAATATTTCTAAAATAAGTTCCGATAGAAGCTGGTGTCAAGTTACTATCAGGATTATAAAAATATCCTTCTTTTCTAAAGAGAAACCCATGGCTATCTTTATAAACCTTTTTAGAATTATTACCTATAAAAGTTTTCCCCGCATACTTAGCATGCTCACTAAAAGGACACTTAGGATAGAGTACGTTTTTAAGGTAAAGATTTATCAACTCAACAACCTTCGGAGGTACAAGATTACCAAAAGAAGGACTGGGACTGTAAAAACCTTTACTTTTTTCTTTTGGAAAATGAAGACGACCGTATCCTTCATCGTCAGTGTTTAAAAAGCCATTTTCATCGATCCAGAAATCTTCGACCGCAAGTAAACTTATTTCCGACCGCCTTAAACCGAGTTTGAAATCTATCTCCAATAAAACAGATCGTTGCAATCCTTGTTTTGATGCTTCATATACTCGATTGAAAACCTGACAATATTCTTCCTTGGTCAAAAACACTTTTAACTCATCGTTGTCGTTTTGGCTACGTTTTACATTAACTTGGTTCAAACTTGTCAGGATAGAAGTTCTTAGTTCGTTGAACTTTTCCGTTTCTTCCATTTTTGTATAAAAGTCAAAATTACCGTCTTTAATTTTTCCTTTGTATTTTTTTTCTTCTTCCATTAGGAAAAATTGCATGAATGGTACCAATGGTGAGTAATAATGACTTTGAAAGGTATCATTGCTAATACCATAAGCTAACGCTTGTAAATCTTCAATTCCAAATGAGTCGAGAGAAAATGAGGACGGGTTATATGATTTAAGCTTTTCTTCATTCAATTCCCGGAATGATTTTATACTTATACCACTTCGTGCAGCGATTATTTTCACTAATGATTTTTTTATTTCTTCGCAAGCGCGTTTTGCGGCTTTATCATTTTTAAACCCATCCTTTTTCAGAACAAAACCATCCAATACAATTCCAGGTGTAACGGATAAACGGTGTTAGATATATTTATCAATCAAGGATAAAATATTATTAGGAAGATATTGGTCATAATCAATACTTGAATAACGAAATTTATTGGTATTTTCTTCAGCCTGAGAAGCCATTTTTCGAGCTCTATCCACATTATCCAAAATATGTCTTTCGTTGTACCATAAAGTATGCTCGGTCCAGCGATAACATGGAACTTCCCCAAAATATCCTTTTTCAATCCAGTTTTTTAGTTGGATATGACTCATGTTTAATTTTTGGGAGATGGCATAAAGTGTTAAATTCCTTTTTTCAAATTCATAAAAGTCATCTAACAAAAAGACATATTTTAAGATCCTACCCTTACGAGAAATAGGACCAATATTATTGCCGGGAACGAAATAAAATTGTTTGAACCATTCAACATCTTCATCAATCAATTTTTTCATCGTGTCAAAATGGCGACCCTTAGTCGACGATAATTCCGTTGTAGTGTACAACTTCTTCCCTAATTTTTTCTCCGCTTCTTCAATTGTTTTCACTTCCATTAGTGGTGCATGTAGAATGCTTTCCATGTAAATCCCTCCACTTTTATTATGGTCACGAAACCCACGAAAAATACCATTTCCTTTCAATGCTCAGAAACGAGCTTTTGAAGGAAATCACGTTTTTCGTGGGTTTCGTAACTATCGTCTGTTTAGTGGTCTTCGTATCTTTAGTGTCTTTCGTAGTATTAGTGTCGTATGGTTTAATTATAATACGATTACATATGAAAAAAGGATGGGAATTCATCCCATCCTTTTTTTGGTATTTATATTTTGATTTTCAATATCCTTTTTTAACATATAACCCATTAGAAGTTGGAACTTCTCAGAAATCTTTATAAGGTCTTTCTCTAATCTTGTTCCACTATTTTCTTTAATTACTTTATTCAATAATTTTGTTATATCATGGCGTTCATTTGTGGGATTATAAAATGGCTTTGAATCTTTCATTTTATCTTTATTATTTTTAAAGGTATCCATTAAATTTTTCATACTGCCTTTTAAACCGCAGGAAGTACAACTCCAATTTGTATCTTGTTCCATGACAGCTTCAGAATTACACTTATAACATTGAAAAACAATTTGTTCGTTTTGAATAAAATATTTTACTTTGTGCTCTTTAAAAAAAGCAATGCAAAAAAGTTTTAATGACATTGGAAATCTCTTCTTACCTTTTTAGATCTCTTTTTCGAGTTCAATATAAAATTTTTAAACTCGGCGCCAAGTATGCCGTATTTCCCACCAAAACTGTAGCTCGGCAGCTTTCCTTCGCGGCACCAACGTCTAATAGTTTCCTCGCTTCTCCCTAAGAGCTCAGAGATATCGGAAATTGAAAGAATTGTTTCGTCAGGTATTGCTGAAAAATATTGACCTAAAACTGGACCTAATCCAAACTCTTGTTCAATTCTTTGCTCCATTTATATTCCTCCCAAATTTATAAATTAATATTATTTTTTTGTCCTTATTCAATTTCTTTCAATAAATTTTCGACCGCTTGATTGAAAAAGTGGGTTTTAAATCCCCGACCCTTTTCTGTTGACAATGAATTCACTTTATTTAAAAGATCGTTGCGCATTAAAAAAGTTGTCCTGGTGTGGGTTTCTTCTACTTTATCCCTACTCTTTTTTTCATAAAATGAATCAAAGACATCATTCCTCTTTTCCAAAAATGACACCATCCTTATCGAGATAATATTAGTATGACCGGTTATGTAATAGTTATACATAATATGCTTTACAAAAACCTATTTCTGGATAATATCGGATAAGAGGTGGTGACAACTTTTATGAAAAAGAAAAAAATTTTACTCATTATAATAATTTGCGTTATATGTTTTTCAACATTTTTAATAATAAATAAGCAAAAAAAAGAAGAAAAAAAAGAGCCGTACTTAGTTTTAGTTGATAAAAATTATACTAGATATGAAAATTTAAATGAAATAACAAAGATAGGAGGGGAAATAACTAGCGAATATTTTTATCCAACTGTAAATGTACGTTTAAATGAAAGCCAAGTTAAAGAATTGAAAAAAAGCAAACATATTAGAGAAATAGAAAAAAACGAATTGATTGAGTTTCGACCAGATGGTGGTTCCGTAAAAGATTTAATAAAGTAAAAATTTTATGGATAATTAAAAAGAGTAAATTGATTGCTCTTTTTATATTATGTCTTTACAAAAACCTATTTATGGATAATATCGTAAAAAAGGTGGTGGTGAGAATATATGAAAAAGAAACAAATATTGCTCATTATAATTGTTTGTATTCTATACTTTTCAACATTTTTAATAATAGAAAAGCAAAAAAAAGAAGAAAAAAAAGAGGAATACTTGGTCGTAGTTTATAAAAAATATTCTAGATATGAAAATTTAAAGGAAATAGAAAATATAGGAGGAGAAAAAATCGATGATTACTTATATCCTATTGTAAGTGTACATTTAAACGCAAAACAAATTGAAAAATTGAAAAAAAATAAACATATTAAAGGATTACAGAAGAACGAAAAAATTAAATTGGGACCAGAAATTTCATAAGGTTCAATAAAGTTCAATTACCATTGTTTAGAGCATTTTACCATTCCAAGAATGGAAAATGTCAAAAAGGTTCAAATTATTAATCCTTCTACAACAATGTTTTACATGAAAGAAATTGATTTTTATGATTCCCAAAGATAAATTTTTTATAACTTTATAAAAGGAGCGACTATCGCCCCTTTTTCTTTACAGAAATATACTTTTAATTAAATTCATAATTAGCGATTATCACCGGTACTTTTTCCTCTTCAATCAATTTGTATTTTTTCTCTTAAAATTACTACTCAATTTGCCGTTTGCGCACTTTGTTTCCCCCTGCCAACGTTATAACAGGAGGTGAATATATGCGAGGATTTTCCTTATACCAAATGCAGTATGCATCATCAAAATCCCAAAATCTACTGGCATTAAAATGGGATCTTTTGAATTTAAAGCACGCCGGAGCATTGTTTTTTAAACCGGATATTTCGGTGATCCACCCAGATGAGCGGTTCGAAGTGTACCACTACAAGTCACCCGGCAAAATGCCTTATCGCAATGCTTTTCCGGTCGAAAAGTATGAGTTTATAAACTTGAAATTAAACACAAATAATTACAAAACATTTTTAAAAGAAAAGTATGTTGAATACTACAACGAGGATGTGAGTGATGAATCCATTAAACAATTTCAAAATAGTTATTTGGCGGAAGAATATGTCTGGATATATAAATAAAAAATATTATAAAAACAGTCCGTAGGTTTCGGACTGTTTTTATAATGGAACTTTCCTTCTATTCGATTCCTTAGGAGGAATAGGTGTTTTACTTACACGTACGTCCCTTGGATTTCTTCTAGCTCTTTTTACAATCTGAGCCATAATCATTCCAATTTGAACCTTGTACCGTTCTACTTCTTCAATTGATTTAGCAAATTCGATTTGTTTTTCAAGCAGGTCAATTTGCATTTTCTCTTTATTAGAAAGTAAATCCCAATAGTTTATTTTTGCCATTGCTCATCACCCCTTATCTTTAGAGTTATCAAATCCATCTGCTTTATGATTATTTTTATCGTTTTCAGATTCATCAGCTTGTCCATTTGTTTCCGTCTGACTAGCATCGTAATTTCTGCCAGATTCATCGATATCTTCAGTAATTTCTGGTCCATCTTCTTCAATGTAGGGTTCGTCATCATCTACGTATGTCTTACTTATATTATATGTTTTACTGATCATCTTAGCAAGTTCATCGAGGCTAAGGTCTTCATCAGATATCAATTCTTCTTTCACCGAAGTATGCTCGTCCAAAGTTTCATTTTTAAAATTTGAAAGAATTTTTTCTTCAAAAACACCTTCAACAAGGGAACTTCTCAACAGAAATGTAACTCCACTTAATCCTGCAATTATTGATAAAGTGCTAACCTGTCCAAACGAGCCCTGTGGATTAATTAGATTAACAGCAGTAAACCCTGCAATTGCTCCTACTAATAAAAAAATCCATGAGTATGATTTAAGAATTTCTTTCTGCTTTTCCTTTTTGATGCTTGCACCTTCCGGGGTGACCATTGCAACGAGCAATCGTACCCAACAACCAAGTGCACCGCAAATAATTGGAATGAACAATTGGTTTATCCAACCATATTCATTTTCGAAGTATGTATTATCCATAATATTACAAAACATATTCAACAAAAAAGACATTTCACTTCTCCTTTCTTTGTAAAGAATACCATGAAATGCCTTGCTTATTCATTATGTTTTTTATCTAGTTCGAATTTTCGCCTTATACAAATACGTTCCATAATAAGACCAATTTGCTCTTTGTATAATTGAACTTCTGTTACACTCCTAGCCGCTTTGATCTTATGTTCAATTTCGGTAATTTTTTCACGCTCTTTTCTTGTTAAATATCTGTAATACATCATTTAACACCTCTACTTGACTATTCTTATTTACCACTATTATTCAAAAATTTCATCAGTATTCCTTTTAACTGAATAAGGACGGAGAATTTCTAACAGTAAAAAAGGTTCATTTTGTTTCTTAATATTTTTTAAATGGCAATACCGGACAATTAATGATGCGAACTGAAAAAAACTGCCGATAATATTATCGGCAGTAAACAATTATTTTTAGTCACACTTATAGTCACACTCTGCTTAAAAGTCACACGAAAGTCACATTTTTTTAAACCAAATCGGGAAGAAAAGGGATTGTTTAAACTCAATTAAAAAATGACTTTAACCCTTGGTTTGACAAGTTTTCATAGTATTTTCAAATGGTCTTGAAACACCCCTTATAAAAAATCATAAGGTGTAACGTTTTCCATCCCAATCATCGGATTTACCTGCATTAATTCTTCTTCTAAGGACATCTCTGCAGACGCTTTTGCGCTCTGTTCAACCTTGCTATTCATTGGTGGAATAGCTTCCTGAAGTTTTTCAGATAATGTCGTTAACCGCTTCGATTCATCTGCCCGTTCAACGCCCATCTTAAGCGCATCCGGTTCACCGCATAAAATCAACGACTGCTTACTTCTGGTAATCGCTGTATAGATCAAATTCCTCTGTAGCATGCGGTAATAGCTTCTCGTGACGGGAAGGATGACAATCGGAAATTCACTGCCTTGAGATTTATGAACTGAGCAGCAATAGGCATGAGTAATTTGAGTTAAATCCTGCCTCGTATACTCGACTTCATTTCCTTCATAAGAAATATAAATCATATCCTGCTTTTCGGTATTCTCCTTGGCATAGATAATAGATATTATTTCACCGATATCCCCGTTAAATACGTTACTCTCCGGCTGGTTTACTAGCTGGAGCACCTTGTCGCCAATCCTGTACTTCACTTCGCCAAAAGCAATTTCCTTCCGTTTGCCGTCAGGATTAGGATTAAAGATTTCCTGCAATAATACGTTTAAGCGGTCAATTCCTGCAGGTCCTCGGTACATCGGGGCAAGCACTTGAATATCCTTAGCTGAATACCCCTTGGTTTTGGCATTTAAGGCAACCTTCTCCACCACTTGTGCCACCTGTGCAGTTGAACATTTAATAAACGAACGATCCGCCTGCTTTATTGTCACATCAGCAGGCAGCCGTCCTTTTTTAATTTCATGGGCAAGCTCAATGATCGAGGATCCTTCTGCCTGACGGTAAATATCTGTCAGCTTTACCGTTGGAATCCGTTCTGAATGAAGCAAATCCTTTAAAACCTGCCCCGGACCGACCGATGGCAGCTGATCCTCGTCACCAACTAGAATGACTTGGATATTCTCAGGCAGGGCCTTAAACAATTGATTGGCCAGCCAAATATCAAGCATGGAGGTTTCATCAACAATTAAAATTTTTCCTTCTAACGGACTCGTATCTTCCCGCTCAAAGCCTTCTGTTCCGTTAAAGCCGAGCAGCCGGTGGATTGTAACGGCCGGAAGCCCTGTCGATTCGCTCATTCTTTTAGCCGCCCGGCCGGTAGGAGCTGCCAGTAAGAAGGGAAACGGCTCATCTTTTTTATGATAGTCTTTTATTTCTAACGAACAGCCGTGCAATTCCCCATAAAGCTCCACAATCCCTTTAATGACAGTTGTTTTACCTGTGCCAGGTCCGCCGGTTAAAATCATCATCGGCGACATGAGCGCGGTTTGAATTGCTTCCCTCTGCGTCGGTGCATATTGCACACCCAGCCTTTCCTCTAAACCGCCTAAAGCGAGCAAAAATTCCGATTCAGGAAATTGGTCCTTATATTCCGTTTGTTTTAAAATGCGCTGAATATTTGTTACCAAACCCTTTTCCGCATAAAATAACGACGGCAAATAAACCCTTTTTTCTTCACCAATGATCTTTCCTTCTTCTTCAAGCTTGATGATCTCATTAGAAATATTCAAATAATCAATTTGATCACGTTTATTTTCTTCAAGCAGCGCTTTTACACGTTCAAGTAAATCCTCTGTTTGCATGTAAACATGTCCGGTTTGCATACATTCGTTTTCTAACATATATAAACAGCCTGCTTTTATTCGGTCGGGATGGTTTCCGGTCATTCCCAGCTGGTAGCCGAGCTCATCGGCCCGACCAAAACCAATTCCTTCAACATCCTCGACAAGCTTATAAGGATTCTTTTCAATGATGCTTAGCGTTTCCTCTTTATATGCTTGATATATTCGCATGGACAGCTGCGGACCAAAGCCAAATTGATTGAGGGCAATCATAATCTGTTCAAGGCCTTGATGCTCCATCAATGTATCGTATAATAATTTCGCTTTATCGGGAGGGAGCTTTGGAACCGAATCGAGCAGCGAAGGCTGATTAAGGATTTTGGAGATGGCGTCTTCCCCTAATGTTTCGACAATATTTTCGGCCGTTTTCTTACCGATCCCTTTAAACATTTCCCCTGACAAATAGGCAACAATCCCCTGCTTTGACTGCGGCATATCCTTGCGAAAATGATTCGCTTGAAATTGCAGGCCGAATTTTGGGTGCTCCTTAAATTCGCCGTAAAAAATATAGGTTTCTTGCTCGTAAACTTTCGGAAAATAGCCGGTAATGACCGCTTCTTTATCATGATATGTATGATTAGTTTCATCAACGCGGATTCTTAGAACGGTATAAAGGTTCTGTTCATTATGAAAAATGGTCACAATCGGTCTTCCTTTTATAAACCGCCCTTGTTCCCCAAATAAATCCAATGATTCTTGATTTGCCATGCTTCTCCCTCCTTCCGCGGCTATTCGTCTGTTATCAGCTTTGTTCGATTATCTTTTTCGCATGTCCGGCTAAAAGATGGTCAGGCTGGATTTTCAGTGCTTGATCAAACATGCTGATTGCTTTTTCAGCGTCTTCTTTAAAGGCATTACAAACACCTAGGTTGTAATATGCATCGGAATGATTTGGATCAAGCTCGATACATTTTTCAAATTGCGCCATCGCTTCATCAATAAACTCCTGCTGGGCAAGACACAGTCCATATTGGAAACGAGCCTCGGCATCTGTTTCATTTAGCTCAACCGCCCTTTGGAGATAGGGTAAAGCCAGTTTGTTTTGCTCTAAATGAATCAGCGACAGCCCTATCATGAAGTAATTATCGCTTGATTCCAGCCCTTTCTTCATGGCAAGTTCAAACATATTCTTGGCTTCAGTGAATTGTTCATTATTGAAAAAAAGACTGCCGGCACTATAATACGCTGTCGGTGCATTTTCATCTAATTCGATTGCTTTTTGAAAAAATTTCAATGCTTTTTCATTTTCATCTAAGGCGGCTAATACATTGCCGAAATTGATATATCCGATTGGGTCGTTTGGGTTTTCATTAATAGCCTCATTAAAGGCTTTTGCGGCTTCTTCTAAGCTGCCGTCCTGCATGTATTGTACACCTAATTGGTTTTTATCCACTATGTTCAACTCCATTCTACATGGAAGTATACCATATTTCGCCGTTTTTATGGAAAGCTCGATAGCTCTTTTTCATAACAAAAAGCCAGGCGTTAACCTGGCTTTCGTACATCTTTTTATACAGCACTCTTGTTCTCATTCGTTGTATCTATTTCCATCCCCTTTTTAAATTTTACGAAGGAGATGGCGATTAATGATGCAAAGATAAGCAGGCATGCCATAATGCTGACTCGGTTTTGTCCATCGAGCACAAAAGCTGTTAAGATGATGAATAAAAATACTAATGTCGCCCCAGTAATGTACGGAAATCCCCATACTTTAAAGCTTGGTTCTTTTGAATAGGTTCGTCGAAGCTTCAGCTGGGCGGAACAAATCCCGGTCCAAACTAATGAAACAACAAATCCTGGAACAGCCATTAGGATCGTAAATACTTGATCCTGTGCAATAAAGGCGACCATAGACCCTGCAGTCAAGACAACCGCCGTCAACAATAAACTAGCAACAGGAACCCCTTCTTTGGACACATAGGAAAATGATTTGGGTGCTTCCCCTTCAGTTGCTAAGGAATGCAGCATTCTTGTACAGCCATAGATACCTGAATTGGCTGCCGATAGAACAGCGGTAATCAAGATAAAATTCATAATATGTGCCGCACTTTGCAGGCCTACCATTGATAAAACCTGGACAAATGGGCTCGCCTGCCCGCTAAGCTCATTCCAAGGAATTAAACCGCAAATAATCAGAATTGGTAATGTGTAAAAAAGGACAATTCGTAAAATGAAGCTTTTAATGACCTTTGGCAAAATCTGTTCGGCATTTTTTGTTTCAGTAATTGTGACTCCGATTAATTCAGATCCCCCGTAGGAAAACATGACGATTAACAAAGCAGGAAAAATTGACATCCAGCCATTTGGGAACAATCCGCCATGATTGACATAGTTTTGCAAATAACCCGTTTTGTCCGTTGGGATAAGTCCGAAAAGGATGCAGGCACCGAGAATGATAAATACCATAATCATGACAATTTTTATGCCGGCAAACCAAAATTCGAATTCGCCGTAGTTCTTCACATTCATCATATTAATTCCTAGGACAAATGCTGCACACCCTAAGCTCAATAACCAGAGAGGGATAGCTGGAAGCCAGTACTGGAGGAAGCTGCCGGCAACGACCACTTCAATTACACACACTGCCAACCACATGAAGCAATACATCCAGCCCATCACGAAAGAAGCGCGTTTGCCGAATGCCTTTTGAACAAATCCTTTAATATTCGTATTGGGATAGGCGCTCGCCATTTCGGCGATGGCCCCCATCACAACGAGGAGAAATAACCCTGCTAACACATAGGAGAAAATAACGCCTGGACCGGCAATCGATACCGTTTCCGCACTTCCTTTAAAAATCCCGGTGCCGATTGCCCCCCCCATTGCCATCAAACTAATATGCCGCGGCAGCAGCCTCTTTTGCAGTCTTGCATTATTTGCATTCATTATTCATTCCACCCACATTTCTAAGCTTCAACTATTGTAAAGAAAAGTATTTCGAAAAGTGCTATGATTATTTCTTTTATGCTAATTCAATCGACCAAAGCTTCGGGTTTTCAATTAGCTGTTTAAAACGGTTAGTAAAAGCAACTGCAACAGCTCCATCGGCAACGCGGTGGTCAAACGACATGGACATGTTCATCATTGAGCGGATTTTGATTTCATCGTTTTCCATGACAACAGGCATTTTCTTTGTTTTGTGGAAAGCTATTAAACCTGTTTCCGGATAATTGATAATCGGAGTAGCCCCAATACTTCCTAATGGGCCGACATTACTAATTGTGAATGTCCCGTTTCTCATTTCCGCAGGCTCTAATCTACCCTCCTGCGCCTTTTTTGTTAAAGTTTTGAGCTGATCGTGAATTTGTCGGACAGACAACCTGTCTGCATGGTGAATAACAGGGACAATTAAACCGTCTTCCGTATCGGTAGCGATGCCGATATTGTATTCCTTTTCTAAATAAATCACTTCATTCTCTTCATCCAGCTTGGCATTGAAAATTGGATACTGCTTAAGTGCAAGCGTAATCGCTTTTATAAAAAAGGCAGCAGCTGATATATGAATATCCATTTCTTTTAATTCATTGCGATAAGCCAGCAGCTCTGTTAAATCCGCCTCTTCAAAATGGGTCACATGCGGAATGGTAAACAGGGACTGGGTCATCTTTTTTGCAATCTGCTTACGACGCCCTCTAAAAGGAATCACTTCCGGCTTTTGATGATCTTGTATTAGGTCATTTCTTCCTTTTCTTGTTTGGCGCTCATGCTCTATTTTGGTTTGCCCTTGTGAACCATTACTGGAAGCTTGTGGCACTTCCAACGCTGAAGGAACCTGGTCGCGTTTCTTCACATAATCATATACATCTTTTACGGTAATTCTTCCGTGCGGGCCAGTACCGATAATTTTTTCGATGTCTACTGAAAACTCGCGGGCAATTTTCCGCGTATAAGGAGCTGCCATCACGAATCTTTTTTCATGCTTGGGGGCTCTTGCTTCTATATGTTCTAAAACTGATTCTTCTTTTACAAGTACGTTTTCTTCTACGGCTTCCATTACCGGCTGCTCCGTTTTCATGTCCTTCGCTTCCAATACAAGCAGTGTTGTTCCAACGGACACCACATTGCCGTGATCGACGACAATATTTTTGACTTTACCCGAAACAGGGGATGGGAGCTCGGCTACCATTTTGTCGGTTTGAACTTCTACAAGCGGCTGATCTACCTGTACCACATCGCCGACTTTTACAAAATATTGGATAACCTCCCCTTCGGTCATCCCTTCCCCAATATCATGCAATTTCACTTCAACCATTGTTCTTCCCTCCTAGAAATGCACCACTTTTTCAATTGCCTTGATAACCCTTTGCGGTGTCGGCAGATAATGTTCCTCTAAGGAATAAAACGGCACCGGAACATCAAAACCTGTTACACGTTCTATTGGCGATTTCATAAATAAGAATGAGGTATCATTTATAATTGAAATAATATCATTACCTAATCCGCCTGTTTGGTGTGCTTCATGGACAATCACCGCACGCCCTGTTTTTTGAACAGATTCCGCGATAATCTCTTTATCAATCGGATATAAGGTTCTTAAGTCAATCACATCACAGTTAATTCCTTGTTTTTTCGCCTGCTCTGCCGCCTTTACAGCCACCGGCACCATTGCGCCCCAGGCGATTAAGGTAACGTCGTCGCCATCCTGAAGCTTTTTTCCTTTTCCGATTTCAACCGTATACTTACCTTCTGGAACCTCTTCCCGGCTGGCCCGGTAAATCCTCATCGATTCTAAAAACAAGACAGGATCCGGGTCTTCTATCGCTGCGATTAGCAAGCCTTTCGCATCATAAGCGGATGATGGACAGACAACCTTAATCCCTGGCATATGCGTAAACAGTGCCTCAACACTGTCCGAATGAATTTCCGGGGCACGGATGCCGGCGCCATACGGGGCTCGGATTACCATCGGAACGGAGTATTTCCCCATGGTTCGCATCCTTATCCTTGACACATGTGTCATTATCTGCTCATAGGCTGGGTAAATAAACCCTAAAAATTGAATCTCTGCTACTGGTTTAATGCCATTTACCGCCATTCCGACAGCTGTGCCGATAATCCCTGCTTCACTTAACGGCGTATCGATGATTCGGTCTTCACCAAATTGTTCATACAAGCCTTCGGTAGCTCGGAACACACCGCCGTTTTTACCAACGTCCTCTCCCATCACAAGGACCCTTTCATCCTCCTGCAGCATGGTCCGTAACCCGTCAGTTATCGCCTGAATCAGTGTTAATTGGTTCGTTTTCGTGGAGCGGCTGACTACTGCTTTATCCATCACCATTAAACTTCCCTCCCAATTAATCGAAGATAGTCTTCCTTTTGTTTGGCGATCGTCCATGTTGGTTGTTCAAAAACATGGTCAAATAAATCGCTTACATCTGCTTTCGGATAATCCCCCATCTCTTTAACCGCCTCTTCAATCTCAGTTGCAATTTCTTCTGTTATCTCCTGAATCCATTTTTCATCCCAGAAGCCGTTGCTCTTCATATATCTCTCAATCCGAAGCAGCGGGTCGCGGGTTTGTCTAATCGTCTCGCTTTTTGATTGATTCCGATATTTTGTTGGATCATCCGCGGTTGTATGGGCGCCATATCGCCAGGTCACGGCTTCAATCAAAGTTGGACCGCCTCCGGTTCGCCCTCTGTTAAGCGCTTCCTTCGTGTGAAAATAAACAGCAAAAACATCGTTCCCATCGATCCTTATCCCTGGCATATTATAAGCAATTGCCTTTTGTGCAATCGTCCTTGAATTCATTTGCTTTTCAATTGGAACAGAAATTGCAAAACCGTTATTTTGATTAAAGAAAACCACCGGTGCCTGGAACACACTGGCGAAATTTAACCCTTCATGGAAATCTCCTTCAGAAGTCGCTCCGTCGCCAAAGTAAGCAATCGCCGCATTTTTTGTCCCTTTCCGTTTTTCCGCGATCGCCGCCCCTGCCGCATGCGGTATTTGTGTAGCAATCGGAACAGCAGGAGGAAAAATCTTTTTGCCATCCTCCGGCACGCAGCCCTCCATACGTCCATTCCAATACAGCAGCGTCCGTGTCATACCGGCCCCAAACGTTAACGTAGCCCCATGATCCCGGTAAGTCGGGAAGATCCAGTCATCCTCCCAAAGCGCCAGCGCACTGCCCACCTGTGATGCCTCCTGCCCCTCGAACGGAGCATATGTCCCAAGTCTCCCTTGGCGCTGCAAATTAACAGCTTTGCGGTCAAATGTTCTGATGCGGACAATGTGATAGTAAAATTGTTTTACTAGCTCCTCTGTTATTTGCTCTTTGTATTGTTCATTTACTAAGTTGCCGTTTTCATCCACAATCTGCAAAATTGGAAACTCAGCTAACATATCAATCACCTCTTCTTTTTGATATTCCATCATTTACCAATGTTCCATTTAGGACGCCTTGTATGGGAGAAAAAGCTATTCAACCTTTTACCGTCCTCCAAACGTTTTTCACATAACCGATTGGCCGCTTGAATGGTTGTAATATCATCTAATCTTGCTTGCTTATATACTTCTAACAATGAGTCATAGATTGACTTTGTTTTCTTCAACACGCGCTCCTTGTTATAGCCGTATAGTTCATCAGCTACTTGAATAAGACCGCCGGCGTTGACCATATAATCAGGGGCAAATAAAATTCCTTTTTGTTTTAACATTTGACCATGTTTTTCTGTAAGCAGCTGATTATTAGCGGAACCGACTACTGCTTTTACTTTTAATTGGTCTATTGTTACATCATTGATAATTCCGCCTAAAGCGCATGGAACAAAGACGTCAGCCGCTGTGGTATATACCTCATCCCCACTTACAACATCTACATTTCTTCCTAATTGCTTAGCGCGTTCTTGAATCGCTTTAATAGATGACAGATTAATATCATTGACATAAAGATCGGCACCTGCTTCGAGCAATTGCTCCGCTACCTTGAAGCCTACCTTTCCAAGTCCCTGGATAATATAGGTTTTACCTGATAGGTCTTCGCTGCCGAAAATGGTTTTATTCGTTGCTTTTAACCCATAAATCACCCCAAGTGCGGTAGGAACGGATGAATCCCCACTGCCGCCATATGCTTCGGGAATGCCAACAATACAGTTTGTTTCCCTTGAAGCATGAACAAAATCCTCTGTTGAAGTTCCCATATCCGTTCCCGTATAGAAACGGCCATTGAGGGAATCGACAAATTGGCCAAATGCTCTAAACATTGCAGGTGTTTTATCCGTTAATGGATCACCGATGATTACTGCTTTACCACCGCCAAAGTCGACATCGGCAGCGGCACATTTATATGTCATTCCTTTTGACAGCCTTAAAACGTCCTCCAAAGCTTCATCCATAGAAGCATATGGACGCATCCGGCAGCCGCCTAATGCGGGACCAAGCGTTGTATTATGAATGGCAATTATCGCCTTCAGTCCTGTACTAGGATCATTACAAAAAACAATCTGCTCATGTTCCTGCATTTTCTCTAAAACGGTTAATTCTACTGATGCTTCTTGCGCCTTCATTGCGTTCATCATGATACCTCCATTGTTTTTTACCGCCAGTTTAAGATAGCGCTTTCATTTTTTTAGTAAAAAAAAGTAACCTCTTGAACTGGTTTACGAATGATGGGAAAATAACAATAATTAAGTCTATTGAACTATTTAGAAATTTGTGTTTATACTATTATGATAGTGAAAATATAAAGCCAATTACATAGCAATCTGCATAATTTTCAAGTCCACATTATACATTTTGAATAAGTTTTCAATGAAAAAACTTCATTTTTAAAAGGAGGGCATTTTTATGGATCAAATCGATATTTGTCTGCTGAAACTCCTTCAAGAAAATGCACGGATGACAATCAGTGAATTGTCAAAGCAATTATCACTTAGCCGCCCAAGCATTACTGAACGATTGAACAGATTGCAGGAACAGGGGATTATAGATGGTTTTAGCGCCCGGATATGTCCAAAGAAAATTGGCCGCGATGTAGTTGTGTATATTCAATTGAGCGAAATAAAAATACTTTCTTATATAGATTTCGAGGAATGGATTAAAAACGATCCCGATATCGTGGAATGCCACCGATTAACAGGCGCCGTCAGTTATTTACTAAAAGCAGCCGTTACCGGAATGGACCACCTAAGCAGCCTCATAGACCGGCTGACACCATACGGCAATGTTAACACCTCAATCGTTTTGTCATCCCCCGTATCATTTCGCTGCATCACACCACATAGTGCACTGCAGGAATAAAAAAGGGTGTCAGGCACCATGTGAAAATTTCACATGTCTAGCTCCAGCGCTGGAGCTTTTCTCGGTGCCTGACACCTTACTTCATCAATTTAGCCAACGTATGTTAAACGTTCGCCATTTTTATATACTTCGTCGATCGTTCCTCCTCCAAGGCATTCATCGCCAATGTAAAAAACAGCGGCTTGTCCTGGTGTTACAGCACGAATCGGTTCGTTAAATATCACTTCTGCTTTGTTATCCTCTAATATTCTAACTTTCACTTTATGGTCTTCCTGACGGTAGCGAAATTTTGCAGTACATTCAAATTCTACTGGCTTCTCCCGATTCGAGACCCAGCTGACATCTGTTGCAATAATAGAATCAGAATAGAGCTTTTCATGGTGGAAGCCCTGCCCTACATAAAGAACATTTCGCTTAAGGTCCTTACCAATGGCAAACCACGGCTCACCGGCACCGCCGATACCAAGTCCATGGCGCTGGCCGATCGTGTGGTACATCAAACCTTCATGCCGTCCTTTTACTTCACCGTCAAAGGTTTCCATATTACCTGGCTGTGCCGGCAAATATTGACCTAGGAAATCTTTAAAATTCCGTTCACCGATAAAACAAATTCCGGTACTGTCCTTTTTTGTTGCCGTTGCCAGCCCCGCTTCCTTAGCAATCTCACGAACCTTTGATTTTTCAAGATTACCAATTGGAAACATGACCTTACTGATTTGCTCCTGTGTTAATTGGTTCAAGAAATAAGTCTGATCCTTATTTTCATCGATACCGCGCAGCATTTTGTATTCGCCGTCGCGGAACTCAACACGGGCATAATGTCCTGTAGCCAAATAATCTGCCCCTAAATTCATTGCATGCTCAAGGAAGGCTTTAAATTTAATTTCCTTGTTACACATCACATCGGGATTTGGCGTCCGGCCAGCTTTGTACTCATTCAAAAAATAAGTGAAGACCTTGTCCCAATATTGCTTTTCAAAGTTAACGGCATAATATGGAATGCCAATTTGATTACAAACTCGAATGACGTCATCATAATCTTCTGTCGCCGTACATACCCCGTTTTCGTCGGTATCATCCCAGTTTTTCATGAAAATCCCGATGACATCATAGCCCTGCTGCTTTAATAACAGCGCTGCAACGGAGGAGTCGACACCGCCGGACATACCGACAACAACCCGGATATCTTTTGGATCTTTCCTTTCCACTTCGATTCACCTCTCTTTGCCTAAATTAGGCCTTACAATTTATTTTCTAAGACGCGAAACGACTTTAGCAGTCTCTTCAGCAGCCTTGATGATTTCTTCCGTTGTATTGTTATAACCGAAGCTAAAGCGGATAGAGTTTGTTAACCGCTCCGAATTTTTGCCAAACATGGCAACAAGCACGTGCGACGGCTCGATTGAACCGGCCGTACAAGCAGAACCGCTTGATACCGCAATTCCGGCCAAATCTAAATTGACCAGCATAGCCTCGACATTTGTTCCCGGAAAGCTTAAGTTTAATACATGCGGCAATGATTGTTCAAGCAATCCGTTTACAGCGAAATCAATTTCTTTTTGCTGCAATGTTTCGATTAATAATTTTTTAAAGCCAAGGAATTTTTCCCGCTTTGCTCCACAATCCCCAGAAGCTGTTACAACTGCTTCATGAAACCCTGCAATCGAGGCGACATTTTCCGTTCCAGCGCGCCTTTTTCGTTCCTGTTCGCCGCCAAATAAACGCGGGGTAATTTTCACATCGGATCTGACATAAAGAAAACCGATTCCTTTTGGTCCGTTTATTTTATGAGCGGAAACGGATAATAAGTCAATTCCGCTCTCATTCACATCAATGTTTTCAATCCCATAAGCCTGAACCGCATCCGTATGAAATTTCGCCTGGTGCTCCTTTAGAAGCTGTCCTATTTCCGTAATCGGCTGCAGCGTGCCAACCTCATTATTGCCATACATCACGGAAACTAAGATGGTGTCATCCCGTAATGCCGATTTGAGTTCGGCGAATGAGATCCGCCCTGTCTCGTCTACAGATAAATATGTGACCTCGAAGCCCATCTTTTCTAATTTTTGGCAGGCGTGAAGAACCGCGTGATGTTCAATTTGAGTTGTGATAATATGCTTTCCTAGATTCTGATAGTTTTCAGCTACGCCAAATAGCGCCATATTATCAGCTTCAGTACCACCGCTTGTAAAAATAATCTCATTTTCCCTTGCCCCAATGCTATTTGCGAGTGCAGCACGGGCCACATCAAGATAATGCCGTGCTTCCCGGCCAAATGAATGGATGCTGGATGGATTTCCAAACGTTTCATTCATCACCCGCAGCATTTTATCAATAACCTTTGGGTGCATCGGTGAGGTAGCGGCATGGTCTAGATAGACTCTTTCCATCTTTACACCTTCAATCAAAATAATTCTCTTCTATAACTTTGTCATTAAATATAAAACATATAACCTTCAAGATCGTTATCTTCACTATGGCTGGCTAAATCTTCAAGTGTCGTATTATCCAATACATCTTTAATGGCATCGCGAATGCGAATCCACAGCTCGCGCTTTGCCGGTTCTTCATCCTCAATTCCTTCAACTGGCGTAATTGGTCCTTCCAATACACGGATCACATCACCAGCCGTAATTTTTGACGGAACATCTGATAAAATATAGCCGCCGTATGCCCCCCTGATACTTTTCACCAGCCCGGCATTTCTTAAAGGGGCAATCAATTGCTCTAAATAATGCTCTGATAGATCATTTGCCTGGGCAATCGTTTTTAGCGAAGTCGGTCCCTCACCATAGTTTTTTGCAAGTTCAATCATAATCGTAAGTCCATAACGTCCTTTAGTTGAAATTTTCATTCCATCCACTCCTTATCCTAATATCATTATCAAATAAAGACGATGCGTGTAAATTTTTTCTACGATTCGTCGGTAAAGATGGTTATTTTTGTTTTTATATAAAAATCCGCAGTAAATAGATAGGCATTAGAAATTATATCATATTCTTCTTCAATATGCTTTTTCAAGCGAAAATGGTATTGTATAAGGAGTGAAGTTTACCTGGAGAGATGATTATCATGCAAAAACCATTAGCATTTCGCATGCGCCCACGAACAATTGAAGAAGTTGTCGGCCAGCAGCATCTTGTCGGCGAAGGCAAAATAATTGCCCGAATGGTCAAAGCCAAGCAGCTTGCGTCAATGATCTTGTACGGTCCGCCGGGAATTGGCAAAACGTCAATTGCCAGTGCGATTGCCGGCAGCACGAAGTATGCATTTCGAACATTGAACGCTGTTACCAATAATAAAAAGGATATGGAAATCGTCGCTGCTGAGGCAAAAATGTCCGGTAAAGTGATACTTCTCCTTGATGAAGTGCACCGCTTAGATAAAGGCAAACAGGATTTCCTCTTGCCATATTTGGAAAACGGAATGATCGTATTGATTGGAGCAACAACGAGCAACCCTTATCATGCAATTAACCCGGCCATCCGCAGCCGCTGTCAAATTTTCGAACTGAAGCCGTTAACCCCTGATGAGGTAAAACAGGCACTGCTGCGTGCTCTTCAGGATGAAGAACGCGGATTAGGAAAAATGAATGTGAACATCTCAGAGGAAGCCTTACATCATTTCGCACAGGGCTCAGGCGGTGATGTAAGGAGTTCGTTAAACGCTCTGGAACTTGCCGTTTTATCGACAGATCGAGACGAAAATGACGTCATCCATATTGATGTTCAGACAGCTGAAGAATGCCTGCAAAAGAAAAGTATCGCCGCCGATAAGGATGGTGATGCCCACTATGATGTGGTCTCGGCTTTTCAGAAATCAATCCGCGGCAGCGATGTCAATGCCGCGCTGCATTATTTGGGACGGCTAATTGAAGCAGGCGACCTGCCGAGCATCAGCAGACGATTAATTGTCATTGCCTATGAAGATATCGGCTTGGCTAACCCGCAGGCAGGTGCACGCACCCTGGCGGCGATTGAAACGGCGGAAAGAATCGGTTTCCCCGAGGCGAGGATTCCACTTGCCAATGCCGTTATTGAACTTTGTTTGTCGCCTAAGTCCAATTCTGCCATTTTGGCGATTGATACAGCCCTCGCAGATATTCGCAAAGGAATTGGCGGTGAGATCCCGGACCATTTAAAGGATGCCCATTATCAGGGGGCAAAGGAACTTGGCCGTGGTATCGGCTATTTATATCCGCATGATTACGAAAACGGCTGGGTGCCGCAGCAATATCTTCCTGACAAACTGCGTCATAAACGATATTACGAACCAAAGAAAACCGGCAAATTCGAGCAAGCATTTGCGGCTGTTTATGAAAAGCTGACGCGAAACAAATAAATATGAAAATCCCCTTGAAAATTTTTTACAAGGGGATTTTTATTAACTATTAATTTATCCTTGTGTAACAGTTAAATCTTCACCAATTTCCTTTAATCTCTCTTCAACCTGATCATTTGTTAAACCATGTTCCTTCACATATAAATTCCTTGGATGCACTCTGCATTCATGTGTACAGCCGCGTAAATATTTATGCTCATTTTCTTCGGAACAAATGATTTGTTTATTACATTCCGGGTTAGCGCAATTAACATAACGTTCACATGGTTCGCCGGTGAAATAATCTTTTCCGACTATAACATGTTCTGTTTGGTTAACAGGAACACTAATCCGTTCGTCAAAAACATAGCATTGTCCATCCCACAATTTCCCCTGTACTTCCGGGTCTTTTCCGTAGGTTACAATTCCACCATGCAATTGCCCAACATCCTCAAATCCTTCTTTAACCAGCCAGCCGGAAAACTTTTCACAGCGAATACCACCTGTACAATAGGTCAAAATCTTTTTCCCTTCGAACTGCTGCTTATTTTCGCGAATCCATTCTGGAAGCTCACGAAAGGCTTTAATATCGGGACGAATCGCCCCTCTAAAATGACCTAAATCAAATTCATAATCATTTCTCGCATCGATGACAACCGTCTCGTCATCCTGCATCGCTTCAAAGAACTCTTTTGGACTTAAATGCTTACCAGTAATTTGATTTGGGTCAATATCATCTTCTAAGCGAAGTGTTACAAGCTCGGAACGAGGACGGACATGCATTTTTTTAAAGGCATGAACATCTGCTTCGTCCACTTTAAACACCATTTCCGCGAAACGTGCATCCTCTTTCATGGTTTTCATATATTGGTCAGTCTGCTCAATCGTCCCAGACACAGTTCCATTGATCCCTTCACCCGCCACAAGAATGCGTCCTTTTAGACCAAGGTCTTTACAAAACTGCAGATGCTGTGCGGCAAATTCCTCTGGATTTTCGATTGGTACATACATGTAATAAAGCAGTACTCTATATGGTTTGTTTTCTGTCATAATTCTCTACCCCTATCTGATTATATTTGCAAGATATAAGCATTTGGGTTTATTCTTACAAATTTGTTGTTGAAAAAAGTCGAGCTTTTCTCCTAAAGTATAATTTTTATACAAAAAGGCGTAAATTGCAATGGGAATAATTGTTTTTTACGCAGCTACATCCCGCTTTTTAAATATTACGAAGGCTAAAAGCTGGAAAATCACAAAATAAAGCAGCAGCATGAGAATCGAGAAGGGCAATGTCATTCCCTCTACCAATGGTGTTCCTTCGAAATACTGCATTAAATCCGTATTGGCAAACAATATATATTTTGCCCAGGAGTATTTAAGTGAGATCAAAGCAGTAAATTGCGCTCCGGTAAACAATAGAAAAAGAGATAAACCGATCGCCAGCGAACTATTCCGAAATACTGAAGAAATCATGAACGCCATTGTCGCCAGCATAATCATATCAATGGAGCTTAAGCCATAATAAATTAACAAATGGATGACAATATTTTGCTCAGTAACATGGCCATTATAATAATTTAAATACGGTATTGATTTATCCGGCATGCCAAAAAGAACCGCCCCAAGTATCGTTGAGAATAGAAACAGTATAGCTAATAGAAATAGAGCATACAGGATGACCGTAATATATTTAGCAGCTAATATTTTGCTCCGGTTAATCGGTCTTATTAACAGCAACTTGATAGTGCCCCAGTTAAATTCACTTGCGACGATCCCCGCGGAAATGATAATGGTAAATAACCCCGCCAGCATGATGAGTTCTGACGCATCCTTCACAAATGTCCAAACATTATATTTTTCACGAGGCGGAAAATTGTGCTTGATCCGGTATTCATTAATGGCAATTTCCTTTTTGAAAAATTGCTGCTCCACTTTTGAGCTGCTTTGCTGCAGCTGCCGCTTTAAAGCGTCATTCTCCTGCTGCAAATTTTGGGTCCAATGCTGATCAATCACTTCCGGCCCTTTTTCCTGATATTTAAAAAAGGCACCGACTATCGCCGTGGCAATGATCAGAATCGTAATCATCACATAAGTCCCCGGCCGTCTAAAAATCTTCATCCATTCATTTTTGATTAAATTAATCACGGTTTTCAGCCCCCTTATTTCCCGTAACTTCAAGGAAGCGGTCCTCTAACGTTTTTGCCGTTTCTTTTACTGCATAAATTTGAATTTCTTCTGCCTGCGCTAGCATTTTTATTAGTTTAGGAATTTCTTCCTTGGGCAACTCAACGGTTATTCCGTTTCTTGACAGGCTGGTCCGAACGTCAGGGTATGATGACCGAATTAAATCGAGGGCTATTTCACTTGGAGTAAGCTCTAGCTCATAAAAGGTCTCTTTGCCGCTGACAAATTCTTTTACCTGCTGCACATCGATTAATTTCCCATTTTGAATAATGCCAATCCGGTCGCACATCATTTCCATTTCCGACAGAAGGTGGCTTGAAACAATAACCGCCATATTTTTTTCACGGGCTAACAGCCTGACATAATCGCGAATTTCTCTAATTCCAGCGGGATCGAGCCCATTTGTCGGCTCATCAAGAATAAGGACATCCGGGTCATGCAGAAGGCACTGTGCCAGCCCCAACCGCTGCCTCATTCCGAGCGAATACGTTTTGACCTTGTCGTTGATCCGGTCTGTTAGGCCAACCAGCTTCACCGTTTCAGCGATTTTTTCCTTCGTAATCCCTTTCGACATCCGTGCATAGTGAACAAGATTTTGATAACCGGTAAGGAATTTATACATTTCCGGGTTTTCAACAATAGCTCCGATATGGCCGACCGCCGCTTCAAAGTCCGTTTTAATGCTTGAGCCGCCGATAGTGATATCCCCAGAAGAGATTCCCATCAACCCGACAATCATCCGAATCGTCGTAGTCTTCCCGGCACCATTCGGCCCAAGGAATCCAAACACCTCACCTTTATTTACTTGAAAACTAATATTGTCAATGATCGTTCTTCCCTTAATCACTTTAGTTACATTTTTAAGTTCAACAATAGATTCCAAACTCGTACTCCCCTCTACTGCAAATTGCTGCTACTACAGTTTACCTTATTGTGGCGGAATTTTCCTGTTTTGTTATGTTTTTAAATGTTAACAAAAGGTTCAATTATCTTTCTACATATTTCAATATTTTTCTATAAAATATTGGTTGTAAGACCCACAATTATGAGAGGGAGTGCCTGAGGACTTATGATACTATTAAAACCGCGTGTTGAGTCTGACGAACTAAAAATACTGAGATTTTTAAATAATCGAATGATTCTCCCAGTAAAAGATAAAAAACGTTACATCTATCTGGAAAAAGGCTATAGAGGTGAAATGTTTTTTGATCAATTAACCGCTGACCTACAGCCCAAATTCTACATAATTAACGATTTATGCCTGGAATTTAACAACTCTGTATTTCAAATTGACACTACAATTATTGCTCAAGATAAAATTTTTCCAATCGAAGTAAAAAACTACGAGGGTGATTTTTATTATGATAATGATTCCAAAGGCTTCTTTACGTTAGCTAAAGACGAAATAAAAAATGCACTAGACCAGTTGAAACGAAGTAAATCATTACTTAATCCTTTACTTAAAAAACATGGGTTTTATTTACCTCTTGAAGGCTACGTCACCTTTGTTAACCCTGAATTCACACTTTATCAAGCCCCATTGAATGAACCAATTGTTTATCCAACACAGTTAAATAAATTTATGGAGAAACTTAATAAGATACCTTCAAAATTAAATGAGCGTCACAAAAAGCTTGCTGAACTATTAATTTCGATGCATCAAACCGATTCGCCATATAAACGTCTGCCGCCTTATGAATACCACCAAGTTGAAAAAGGGTTGACCTGTGCTAAGTGTCAGTCTTTTGTTCCTTCAGTGAGTGGAAAGTACTTTACGTGTATATGTGGGTATAAAGAGGACGTCGAAACTGCTATAATACGCAGCGTAAGAGAAATTCAATTACTGTTTCCAAATTTAAAAATTACTACAAATCTTGTATATGAATGGTGTATGGTGATTCATTCTAAAAAGGTAATTAGGGAAGTCCTTAAGAAAAATTTTGTAGTTGTGGGTGATAGACATCTTAGATATTACATATAAAATTTATGAGTACTCTTTTCCTCTTTTTGGTTGATGGTAAATCTAGTCAATTGACCAATTTGGAGGATTTTTCTCTTTTTGAGGCAATGAAATACGGTGCATTGACCTTTTTTAATGAGTTTCTCCTTTTTTGGGCAATGGAACCCTAGTGCATTAACCTTTTTCAATGAGTTTCACCTTTTTCGGGCAATGAAACCCTAGTCCATTAACCTTTTTCAATGAGTTTCACCTTTTTCGGGCTATGGAACCCTAGTCCATTAACCTTTTTCATAGAATTTCACCTTTTTTGGGCTATGCAACCCTAGTCCATTGACCTTTTTCAATGAGTTTCCCCTTTTTCAGGCAATGGAACCCTAGTCCATTAACCTTTTTCAATGAGTTTCACCTTTTTCGGGCAATGGAACCCTAGTCCATTGACCTTTTTCAATGAGTTTCACCTTTTTCGGGCAATGGAACCCTAGTCCATTGACCTTTTTCAATGAGTTTCCCCTTTTTCAGGCAATGGAACCCTAGTTCATTGACCTTTTTCAATGAGTTTCATCTTTTTCGGGCAATGAAACCACGGTGTATTGACCTTTTTTAAAGAGTTTCCCCCTTTTTTCGGCAATGGAACACAGCTGCAATGATCTTTTTATAAAAAAACCCCAAACCATCAAAGAAAGATTCAGGGCCCTCAAACCAAACCAAAACAAACCAAACCTATTTCTCATCGCTCACACGTTGAATCTTAATATCCTTAAGAAGCTCTCTTACAACATAGCTTGCCATGATTAAGCCGCATGCGGACGGCACGAACGCATTTGACGATGGCGGCATTTTTGCCTTCCGAATCTCGGCCTCATCGTTGCCGACTACTTTCCGGACATCTTCACGAATGACGATTGGACTTTCGTCGGAAAAGACCACCGGAATCCCTTTGCGTATCCCCTCTTTTCGCAGCTTCGTACGGATCACCTTAGCAATCGGGTCCGTGTGAGTTTTCCAGATATCAGCTATTTTGAAGCGGGTCGGATCCATTTTGTTAGCCGCACCCATGCTGGAAATAATTGGAATATCACGCTTCAAACATTCCTTCATCAAATGAATCTTATACATAATCGTGTCAGATGCATCGACGACAAAATCCAAATTATGGCCAAAAATTTCTTCATAGGTTTCTTCGGTATAAAACATTTTTAACGAAATCACTTCGCAATCGGGATTAATATCTTTAATCCGTTCTTCCATGATTTCAACCTTTGGCCGGCCAATAGTGGAAAGCAGTGCAATCAATTGGCGATTTACATTTGTGATATCCACATCGTCTTTATCGATTAAAACTAAGCGGCCTACGCCTGAGCGGGCAAGCGCTTCCGCCGCAAATGAACCAACACCGCCGACGCCAAGGACAGCAACGGTGCTGTTTTTCATGATATCAAGACCTTCTTTACCGATCGCAAGCTCATTACGAGAAAATTGATGCAGCATGATGTTCACTCCAAATTTATTCAAATTGATTTTTTTTATTTTTCACCTTAAAAAATATATCATACCATTCTATAAAAACAAGTATTTTTATAGGAATTATGAACATAAATTGCAAAATAAAAACCCCCCGCAGCCAGCAGGAGGTTAAAATCGCAAAAGAAAAGAGTCCCAATAATGCCGTCGCTTTAGATCCCTTGTTTTGATCCCGCACACAGCAGGTGGGTGTTCTATTCCTGATATTGCAAGTCCCCATACTCGTCAATGAGCGGGGCATTTGCGCAACCAAGAAACTCCGGACTCCCAATAAAAATATGTTCGGTCAAAACTTCAGGTAACACAACGTACATTTCAGGACTCTTCTTTGATTGAGTTTATATTAGCATATTTTGAAGCATCATTCAAGATTTCTTGAAAGCGAATTCTTGTTATTTATTAACATTTAGTGCCAAATTTAATTCCTTTAGTTGCGCCTCTGAAACTTCGCCTGGTGCATCAGTTAACAGACAGCTCGCGCTTGCTGTTTTTGGAAAAGCAATCGTATCTCTTAGGTTTGAGCTTCCGGCAAGAAGCATCACTAAGCGGTCGAGACCGATGGCAATTCCGCCGTGTGGAGGTGTTCCATATTCGAAGGCATTTAACAGGAACCCAAATTGCTCTTGTGCTTCCTCTGGTGTGAAACCAAGAACCTTAAACATTTTTTCCTGAATGTCACGTTCGAAAATCCTTAAGGAACCGCCGCCAAGCTCATAGCCATTTAATACAATGTCATAGGCCTGGGCACGTACTTTAGAAGGATCGCTGTCAAGAAACTCCAAATCTTCTCGGAAAGGCATCGTAAATGGATGGTGGGCTGCATAATAACGTCCCTCTTCCTCATCATACTCTAACAGCGGCCAATCTGTAACCCATAAGAAATTAAACTTGCTTTGATCAATTAGATCAAGCTCTTTACCAAGCTTCAGTCTCAGAGCTCCTAAAGCATCAGCGACAACGCTCTTCTTATCAGCAACAAATAACAATAAGTCACCTTCAGCTGCTTCTAATGTTGCTTTGATTGCTGCCGAATCTTCTTCTGAGAAGAACTTGGCAATTGGTCCTTTAAGTCCTTCGACATCGACCTTTAACCATGCAAGGCCTTTAGCGCCATATACGGCCACAAATTCGGTTAAGGCATCAATGTCTTTCCGGGAATACTTATCAGCTGCTCCTTTGACATTAATGGCTTTTACTTGACCGCCCCCGGCAACTGCCGAAGCAAACACCTTAAAGCCCGATTCTTTGACGATTTCGGAAACATCTACTAGCTCAAGTCCGAAGCGGGTATCCGGCTTATCTGAACCGTAGCGGCTCATCGCTTCGTCATAGCACATCCGCGGGAACGGAACAGTAACTTCGATTCCTTTTACTTCCTTCATGAGCTTAGACATCATGTTTTCCATTAATGCTATAATATCGTCTTGGCTTAAAAAGCTGGTTTCGATATCGACTTGCGTAAATTCCGGCTGGCGGTCTGCACGAAGATCCTCATCACGGAAGCAGCGGGCTATTTGATAATAACGTTCAACTCCGCCGACCATCAACAGCTGTTTGAAAAGCTGCGGCGATTGCGGCAGGGCATAGAATTCACCTGGATGCACACGGCTTGGTACTAAATAGTCACGGGCCCCTTCAGGTGTGCTTTTTGTTAAAATTGGTGTTTCGATATCTAAAAACCCCTCCGAATCAAGGAAATTTCTGATGGTTTTAGTCACCTGATGACGCATTTTTAATGTTTCAAAAATAACCGGACGACGGAAGTCCAAGTAGCGGTATTTCAAACGGATATCTTCAGAAGCATCTGTTTTATCGGAAATCATAAATGGCGGAGTTTTCGCCTCATTTATAACTGTTACCGTTTCAACCTGAAGCTCAATTTTCCCAGTTTTAAGATTTTCGTTAATTGTCTGCGGGTCGCGGGCTACGACCGTCCCCACCACATCGAGCACATATTCATTGCGGATGGACTCGGCAATTTCCAATGCTTCTTTGGAAACGTCAGGATTAAAGACAATTTGTACAATCCCTGTTCGGTCGCGTAAATCAATAAAGATCAACCCGCCAAGGTCGCGTCGTTTTTGGACCCACCCTTTTAATGTAACCTTTTCGCCAACTGCTGTTTCTGGCACTTCACCACAAAAATACGTCCTGCCAAACATCACTGTTATATCCCCCTTATTGTTGCAGCTCCTGAAAATATTCAATGAAAGAATCAAGTGCTACCTCTACTTGTTCTCCTGTTTCCATGTTTTTCACATTAATAATATTGTTCTTTAGCTCATCATCGCCAAGTATCGCGACATATCGAGCATTTAGGCGGTCAGCTGCCTTAAATTGCCCCTTAAATTTACGGTCGAGATAATCTCTTTCTGCGGAAAAACCTGCAAGACGCAGCTTTTGCAAGAGCCCCACGGTATAATCCTTTGCCTCTTCGCCAAGGGCCGCCAAGTAGCAATCGATTCCCTCATTTATATTTGTATCAACGCCCTCTGCTTTTAGAGCTGCGATAAATCGTTCAATACTTAAAGCAAAGCCGATCCCAGGTGTCTCCGGTCCGCCAAGTTCCTCAGCAAGACCATTGTAGCGCCCGCCGCCGCAAAGTGTGGTTATGGCGCCAAACCCTTCGGCATCACTCATTACTTCAAACGTTGTGTGATTATAATAATCCAAGCCGCGGACAAGATTAGAATCCACTTCAAAAGGAATATCCAGCATCGTTAAGTATTTTTGAACTTTTTCAAAATAAACCTTTGACTCCTCATTTAAATAATCGAGAATCGAAGGTGCACTCTCCATTAATTCGTGGTCGCGGTCAACCTTGCAGTCAAGAATACGAAGCGGATTTTTCTCAAGCCGTTTTTGGCAGTCGGAACAAAATTCACCGATTCTTGGCTGGAAGTGTTGGATCAAGGCATCCCGGTGTGCCTGACGAGACTCCTTATCACCGAGGCTGTTAATGATCAGCTTCAGCTTTTTAAGACCCATTTCTTTGTATAAATTCATCACCAAGGAAATAACTTCTGCATCAATTGCCGGATCGTTGCTTCCGAGCGCCTCTACGCCAAACTGGACAAACTGGCGGAAACGTCCTGCCTGCGGGCGTTCATAGCGGAACATCGGTCCCATGTAATAAAGCTTCACCGGCTGCTTGGCATAGCCAAACATTTTTTTCTCCACAAATGAGCGTACGACCGGAGCAGTTCCTTCAGGTCTTAGTGTAAGGCTTCGGCTGCCGCGGTCTTCAAAAGTGTACATTTCTTTTTGAACAATATCGGTCGTGTCACCAACGCCCCTGGAAAAAAGTTCAGTATGTTCGAAAATCGGGGTACGGATTTCTTGATATTGGTATTTCTCACAAAGCTCTCTTGCTTTCTGTTCAATCTGCTGCCATAACTCGACATCACCTGGCAGAATGTCTTGTGTTCCTCTAGGTATACTGATAGACATTTGTAAGTCCTCCTTTTAAAAAAATGGTTATGTAATGGGTTCCTTTGAAAAAATGAAACGCCATGATGGTTTTCAAGGCAAATAAAAAAACTCCCACCCCTTGTAATAATACAAGGGACGGAAGTTTGGATCCGCGGTGCCACCCTAGTTGAAAAGCATTGATCCATGCTTTTCCTCTCAAACAGTTAACGCCTGTTACGTTCTTCTCCTACTAGAGACTGGCTTTTTCAGAGAGAAACCTACGGAGTGTTCCTTCATTAAGATTCATGCAGAAATGCTTTCAGCCTGGGGCATTTCTTCTCTTTTCATGGAAATGGCCTTAACTACTGTGCTCCATCATTGGTTATTTCAAGTTTTAAGTTTATTTAATAATAATACGGAGCAACTGTAGTAATGTCAAGTAAAGATTAAGACCTCTCAAGGTGTTTTTTTAAATTTCTGACATCCCTCATCGATAGGCCAAATTCCGATGCCAATTCAACCGGGGTCGAATGCTGCTCCTTTTGTAAAAAATCATGAAAATCAACGCCGAAAAGCCGTCCTTCCATGGATTGTACATTCATTCCTTTTTCGCTCGCACGCATTTTCCTCACTCCTCAACATGTCTTCCATTGCTGTTTATTATCTCCATTAGTCATCGAAAAATTTCATCAACCACTAATTTTTACCCAAAATTGGCATAAGAGGAATGATTTTCAGAATATTTTGCGTTAAAATGAATATGGACATTTTAATTAGGGAGGAGACCATGAAGAAAAAATCTTGCCTATTTCTAGTAATCGTCATTCTAATTTGTCAAGCCTTCCTGCCACATGGAAAAGCTTATGCAGCAGGCAGCGGGGAAACTGTAACGATTGGTACCGATGTTGTTAATATTCGCAGCGGTCCCGATTTAAGTTATCCTTTAACAGCCATCGCCAAACGAGGTGAAAAATATGAAATCGTACAAGAGCAAGGAGATTGGATAGAAATCCGCTTCGCTGTTTCCAAAACCGGCTGGCTTGTTAAATGGCTGGTAGTGAAAGACAATGAGCAAGCACAGCCTACCGCAGCTACTCCAAAAAACACACAAAATTCACAGAGTTCGTCTCAAGGACCGCAAAATACTCAAGTAAAACCTGCTGCTGCCGTCATTGGATACGTGAATGCCGATACGTTAAATATCCGCTTGGAGCCATCGGCCACAAGCACCGTAGTGGGAAAATTAGGAATAGGGACTATGGTGTCAATTTATCATAGCCAAAATAATTGGCTGGAAATTGGCTATGCCGGTCTAAGAGGCTGGGTAATCTCGGAGTTTATTAATCGTGATGGACAAACTGCTACTAAGGCAGGATCTGAAAACTATCTTCAAAATAAAACCATCGTTATTGATCCGGGCCATGGAGGAGGAGACAACGGTACAACCGGGGCAAATGGTACGCTCGAGAAAAAGCTGACGTTGAAGACGGCCTATCTGCTCTATGATAAACTAAAAGCCGCTGGAGCAAACGTCTTTCTGACCAGGAATTCAGATACCTATCTGTCACTCTCATCAAGAGTGATGATGGGTCAGGTCAATCAAGCAGATGCCTTTATCAGCCTGCATTATGACAGCAATCTGGACCCAACACTCCGGGGTACGACCGGCTATTACTATCATGCCTATCAAAAGGCACTTGCTGTTGCCCTGTTCAATGCAACAGTGGAAAAAACCAAATTATTCAACCGCGGCGTCCGCTTCGGAGACTACCATGTCATTAGAGAAAACAGCCAGAACGCCGTATTAATCGAGCTCGGCTATCTAAGCAACCCCGAAGAAGAAGCCATTCTAAATTCCAACACGTACCAAGCAAACGCCGCAACCGGTCTATACAACGGACTCGTACAATACTTTAAAGAGCATAACTAACAACGAAGGGTGTCAGGCACCATGTGAAATTTTCACATGGTGTCTGACACCCTTATTTTACTTTTTGCTTTCGACAATCAACGTAACGGGACCGTCGTTGATTAGCTGGACGTCCATCATAGCGCCGAAGATTCCGGTTTCGACTTTGACGCCTTTGTCGCGTAGCATTTGGTTAAATGTATCATAGATTTGGACGGCATGCTCAGGTCTTGCCGCGTTAATGAAGCTCGGTCTTCTCCCATTTGCACAATCACCGTAAAGGGTGAATTGGGAGACAGAAAGAATGTCTCCGCCTGCATTAAGCAGGGAAAGATTCATTTTTCCATTTTCATCTTCAAAGATTCGTAAATTTACAACTTTATCTGCTAAATAGGCGGCGTCCTCCACTGTATCATCATGGGTAACCCCAACTAGCAGAACGAGTCCTTTTGAGATTTGTCCGGTTATTTCCCCATCAACTGTAACTTTTGCCTCTTTACTGCGCTGAAGAACAACTCGCATTACAATTACTCCTTAATTCATCATCCGGCGGACAGAATAAATGTCCGGGATTTGTTTAATCCGGTCGACAACCTTGTGTAAATGGTTCACATTATGAATGGCAATCGACATACTGATCGTCGCCATTTTATTGCGGTCCGTCTTGCCGGTTACTGCAGAAATATTCGTTTTTGTCTCGTTCACAGCCTGCAGGACTTCGTTAAGAAGTCCCCTGCGGTCGAATCCGCTGATTTCAATATCCACATTGTATTCCTTGCGGTCATTCAATGAAGATTCCCACTCTACTTGAATCAAACGGGACTGTGCATCATTGGTATCAATATTAGTGCAATCGGCGCGATGGACGGAAACTCCGCGGCCCTTTGTAATATAGCCGACAATCTCATCCCCAGGAACCGGGTTGCAGCATTTCGATAAGCGTATGAGTAAATTATCGATGCCTTGTACACGGACACCGGATTCCCGCTTTTTCGTTGACGGGAATGCTTTTAAATCTGCAACCGCATTGGTGATGCTTTCAGCCTGCTCTTGATCCCGTTTCTTACGCCATTTTTCCGTTAAGCGGTTCGCCACCTGCAGGGCTGTGACACCATTATAGCCGACGGCCGCATACATATCTTCCTCATTGGTAAAATTAAACTTCTCAGCAACCTTTTTAAGATTTTCCGAAGTTAAGATTTCTTTAATATCAAACTCCATATTGCGAATTTCTCGTTCAACGAGCTCTTTCCCTTTGACCACATTTTCCTCGCGGCGCTGCTTCTTAAAGAAGGCACGAATCTTGTTCTTAGCCTGAGAAGTTTGCGCCAGCTTCAGCCAGTCTTGGCTTGGGCCATAGGAATGCTTTGAGGTAAGAATCTCGACGATATCACCGGTTTTAAGCCTGTAATCAAGCGTGACCATTTTGCCATTGACTTTAGCACCAATGGTTTTATTCCCAATTTCAGAGTGAATCCGGTAAGCAAAATCAATCGGAACCGAACCAGATGGGAGTTCAATAACATCGCCTTTTGGAGTGAAAACAAACACCATATCAGAGAAAAGATCGATTTTTAACGATTCCATAAACTCTTCCGCATTGGACGTATCGTTTTGGAACTCTAAAATTTCCCTGAACCAAGTTAATTTTTGCTCAAAGGTCGAGCTGTCATTAACCGTTTTGCCTTCTTTATATGCCCAATGCGCGGCAACCCCGAATTCCGCAATCCGGTGCATTTCAAATGTGCGGATCTGCACTTCCAGCGGGTCCCCTTTAGGACCAATAACGGTTGTATGCAGCGATTGATACATATTTGTCTTAGGCATGGCAATATAATCCTTGAAACGGCCAGGCATTGGCTTCCAGCACGTATGGATAATTCCCAAGACGGCATAACAATCCTTGATGCTTTTTACCACAATTCTGACGGCAAGCAAATCATATATTTCGTTAAACTGCTTATTTTGCAATGCCATTTTCCGATAAATGCTGTAAATATGCTTAGGGCGTCCGGAAATTTCCGACCTAATAGAAACTTCGTTCATCCTGTCTTTTACTTCATCAATGACATCATCAAGGTATTGCTCCCGCTCTGCCCGCTTCTTTTTCATCAAATTGACAATCCGATAATATTGCTGCGGATTCAAGTAGCGTAGTGCCGTATCCTCCAACTCCCACTTAATCTTGGAGATTCCAAGACGATGGGCTAAAGGTGCGAAAATTTCAAGTGTTTCATTTGAAATCCGACGCTGCTTTTCAGCCGGAAGATGTTTGAGCGTCCTCATATTATGCAGACGGTCAGCAAGCTTAATCAGAATCACCCTGATGTCCTGTGCCATGGCGACAAACATTTTCCGATGATTTTCGGCCTGCTGTTCCTCGTGCGATTTATATTTAATTTTCCCTAATTTGGTTACCCCATCGACAAGCATAGCCACTTCAGCGTTGAAAGATTCTTCGATATCCTGTAAGGTTACGCTGGTATCTTCCACTACATCGTGAAGAAAACCGGCTGCGACCGTTGATGGATCCATTTCCAAGTCTGCCAGAATCCCGGCAACCTGAATGGGATGGATGATATACGGTTCGCCCGATTTTCGATATTGTTCACGATGAGCATGTTTGGCAAACTCATAGGCTTTCTTGACCTGTGCCACATGCTCTTCATTTAAGTATTTTCTAGTCTTGTCGATGACTTGGTCGGCTGTTAACACTTGATCATTCGCCATAAAAATCACCTTTATTTTTATCTCATTATCATAAGCTATCAACGGCTTATTAGAGTATTTGATATTCAATGAATCGTCTGAAAAAACAGTTACTAAATTAGAATGATTGTTACTATTATCGAAAAAAATCGCGTAGATGTAAAGAGATTCAAACTTTTTTTCGTAAAAAATGAAATTTATGTCGATTTTTCTGTTACTTAGGTGAAATATAAAACACTATATAAAGAGAGCACTCTCCATTTGAGTGCCCTCTTACAATCGTTAATACATCATTAATGATAGGATATCATATCCGTCAAGTTTTTTCCTGCCGTCCAAATAAGATAATTCAACTAAGAAAGCGATTCCAGCCACAACACCGCCAAGCTGCTCAACTAGTTGAATTGTTGCATCAATTGTACCGCCGGTAGCTAATAAATCATCAGTGATCAACACGCGCTGTCCAGGCTTGATCGCATCTTTATGGATAGTCAATACATCTTTACCATATTCAAGTCCATAGCCGACTTTTATCGTTTCACGAGGAAGCTTGCCTTCTTTTCGTACCGGTGCAAACCCTACTCCAAGTGCATAGGCCACTGGACAGCCAATAATAAAGCCGCGAGCTTCAGGTCCGACAATAATATCAATTTGTTTATCTTTAGCATAATCAACAATTTGATCTGTTGCATATTTATAAGCTTCGCCATCATTCATTAATGGGGTAATATCCTTAAATACGATTCCTTGTTTCGGATAATCCGGAACGATTGCTACAAATTGTTTTAAATCCATTGTTTAACTTCCTCCTCAATTTCAACTGATTCCTCGATAATGTTCGAAAACCAAGTCTTTAATTCCTCAAAGGAGGAAAACAATAAATCTTTTTCAAGAGCTGATTGTGCCTGCTTTTGCAGAAAGGTTTTCGAGTCAGTTAAATCGCGTTTCTGTGGTTGATTATTTAAGGTAATAAATCCATTGTTTATTGTAACAAAATCTAATTCAGAAAACACCTTTGACATAAAGATAATCGTTTCCCGCGACCAGCCTTTAAGTTTCGCAATATCATCTCCATAGCGCTTAAGGTCAACAGGTCCTTTTTTCAATAAGAAGCCATAGTACCATTTAAAATGCTCCCGTGTTGGTACAGTACTGAAAAAGTCGCTCGATGCTTTGTAAAAATAAGCATAAATACGTGCGGGCTCTTTCCCTTTCAATAAGTGGATGAGAATCTCCTTAGACGGCGGGAAGTCTACTAAGGCAATATTTTTATGGTAGCCGTCAAACGCTTTTGCCGCCTCAGCATCCTCAATATAAATCGTCTCCACACCAAGATGTGAATTCATTTTTTCCACATACTGTTTATTAAAAACAATAATCTGTCTATTTTCAGCCGGAACGGTTGATGGAATGCTATAAATCCGCTTCTGTCCGCGAAAATCAAATAACTGCCACGAATTCACAGCGATGTCTTGGACAAAAATTTGTGGTTTACGTATATTGTTCCATTCATTGATGGATAATTCTCCGATTAATGATATTTTTGAAGCGGGAGAAATTTCATCCACCACTGCTCCTAGCCCAAACCCTACACCATCCAAATTTCCGGCGGGATCATTAACAGTAATTTTCAAATGATTTTGTTCGCTGCCAATTTTTCGGATATTAGCGATTTCAACATTATTAATAAGTACCTTGGGCTTCGGATTATCTACCCCAAACGGCGCAAGCATGGCAATTTCATCCAATGATGATAAATGAACCTCATCCAAATGCACTTCTTCATCAAGATACGTGACCGGAATAAAATCTTCCTCCGTCAGCAATTCAAATGCACGGGCATTTAATTTTTCACGCAGTTCTGCCACATCATCCAGCTTTAAGGTCATCCCTGCTGCCATCGGATGGCCTCCAAAATGCGGAAGGATATCTCTTAGCGTTGATAAATTTTGAAACAGATCAAATCCTGGAATACTTCGGGCGGACCCCTTCGCTAAACCCTTTTCCGGGTCAAAGCTTAAAACAATCGCAGGACGATAATACTTTTCTACCAGCTTCGAGGCAACAATGCCAATTACCCCGGCATTCCAGCCTTCCTTCCCGATAACTAGGACTCTATTATCGTCAATTGGATAGTTGCTTTCTACCTCAGCAATTGCTTCCTCTGTTATGGTATGAACGATAGACTGCCGTGATTTATTGAAACCTTCCATCTCTTCAGCAAGATATTCAGCTTCTTCCGAGTCCTCACATAAAATAAGATCTACTGCTAAATCGGCATCCGCTAACCGCCCAACAGCGTTTATTCGGGGAGCAATCGTAAAGCCGATGGTTTCTTCGTTAATCGTCATCGGATCGACACCCGCTAGTTTAAAAATAGCCCGAAGACCAATATTTTTCGTTACTTTTAATTTTTCCAGACCTCTTTTGGCAATTAAACGATTTTCCCCTGTTAAAGAAACAAGGTCTGCAATCGTTCCAATAACGGCTATTTCAAATAAATGCTCCGGCAGTCTGCCATAAAGTGCATGGGCTAATTTAAAGGCAACACCGACACCTGCCAGTTCCCGAAACGGATACGTACTGTCTGGGAGTTTCGGGTGAATGATGGCCAGTGCTTCCGGAATGACGGGTCCCGGTTCGTGGTGGTCAGTAATGATGAGATCAATTCCCAGTTCCTTCGCGACATTGGCCTCATGTACCGCCGCAATCCCGGTGTCAACAGTTATGATCAATTTAATACCGGTTTCGGCCGCCTGTCGAAAAGCGGCTTCATTCGGACCATAACCTTCTGTAAAACGATTAGGAATATAAAACTGAACGTCAGCACCTAAATCTTTAAGTGTCAGCATTAATACAGACGTACTGCTGACTCCATCAGCGTCATAATCCCCAAAAATCAATATTGGCTCTTTCTCATCTATCGCAGTTCGAATCCGCTTGACGGCAATATCCATTCCTTTAAACAAATAGGGATCGTGAAACTCATCCTTTCCAAATAAAAAAAACCGTGCGGAGGATGCAGAATCAAATCCACGGTTAACAAGCAATGATGCAGCAAGAGGAGTAATGTTTAATTCAGATGCAAGCTGTTCAGCTTTGTGACGGTCAGAATCACGCACAACCCATCTAGTTTTCGGTTTTAACATCTTTCACGTTCACCTCTCAGACTTTCTTATTATACAGGAGCGCAAACCCGCTTTCAATCATTGCGATAAGAAAAATGAAACCGCAGAACAAATCTGCGGTTTCATTTTTGCTATTACACCTGTGGCTGATCTGAGTATTTTCTCTTTTCTTTCACGGTTTTGATAACACCTTTTTTCTTAAGCTCCCGTGTCTTAAAGACATACCATAGTGGACCAGCTATACAGATGGAGGAATATACCCCAACCATTAAGCCGACAAATAACGCAATCGAGAAGTTACGGATTGACTCGCTGCCAAAGATAACGAGCGCAATGACAGTAACTAATACAGTAAATACAGTGTTAATCGATCGTGTTAAGGTTTGCCGGGTACTTACATTTAATACGTCAGCAATATCAGCCGGAGTTTTAAGACGTTTTTTCTTTTGCATATTTTCGCGCATTCGGTCAAAGGTTACGATGGTATCGTTAATCGAATAACCAACAATCGTTAACACAGCAGCGATAAACGTTAAATCTACCTCGAGTCTTGTGATGCTGAAGAACGCCACCATAAAGAAGGCATCATGCAGCAAGGAGATAACCGCCGCTATAGCCATATATAATTCAAAGCGAATACTAACATAAATGATAATTCCGATGGCAGCAATGATCAAAGCAATAATGGCGTTTTTCGCCAATTCCTTCCCAACGGTTGGAGAAACGGTGCTTATACTTGGCTCGGAACCAAATTCTGTTTTAAAATCATTTTTCAACTTGGCAATCTGATCCTTAGAAAGAACGGTAACCAGCCTTGCTGCGGCCCTTTCCTGCTTTTCACCAGATATGACAACATCATCCGTTGTTAAACCTTGTTCCTTAAACGCATCGTTAACGATTTCAGTTGTTAATGGCTTATTAGACAAAACTTCTACACGAGTCCCGTTTGAAAAATCAATCGACAAGTTTAAACGCATGACAATCAGAACGATTAAACCAGCAATAAGCAGGACACTTGAAATGGTAAAAAACTTCTTCCGATTCTTTACAAAATCTAGTTTATCGAAACGAGTTGGCAGGTCTAATGTATCAAAGTTTTCCTTTAAGTCATGAATGTCAGACTGCTTAACACCAAACCAGCTTGGTTTCTTCTTAAAGATGCCGCTGTGCACCCATAGGCCAAGGAATAGACGTGAACCATAAACAGCAGTTAAAAAGCTCATTAGAATACTGATGATTAACATCGTTGCAAACCCTTTAACAGAGCTATTACCATAGAAGAAAAGAACGGCAGCTGTTAGGATCGTTGTCAGGTTCGAGTCAAGAATTGAGGTAAACGCATTTTTCTCCCCTGCTTGGAAGGCAGATTTAATCGATTTCCCAACCTTAAGCTCTTCTTTGATCCTTTCATAGGTGATGATATTTGCGTCTACCGCCATCCCTACCCCGAGAATAATCGCGGCAATACCCGGCAGCGTCAGCACTCCATTCATCCAATCAAAGATTAATAGGACTAAATAAATATAGATGCTTAAAGTTACGCAAGCAATGAAACCAGGGAAACGGTAATAGAAAAGCATAAACAAATAGATAATCGCAACCCCGATGATTCCTGCAAAAATAGTATCATTTAATGCCTTTTCACCAAATGTAGCGCCTACGGAAGTAGAGGACTCTTCTATAAGTTTCACAGGCAATGATCCTGCATTTAATAAATCAGCCAATGATTTAGCCTCTTGCGCTGTAAAATTACCAACGATCGAAACTGTATTTTGGTTAAATACCTCTTTAACTGTTGGTGCTGATAAATATTTTGGATTTTTCTTACCAGCTTCTTGTTTAAAGGAGTCTTTTCCTTCTTCAAAATCAAGCCAGATCACGAGTAGATTTGTACCGTACGGCTTGCTGGAAATTTCTTTCGTTACATTTGCAAACTTGTTAGCATCTTTTAATGTTAAAGATACACTTGGCTTTCCTTCTTCATCAAAAGTCTGTTTTGCGCCGCCTTGTTTAAGGTCGGAGCCGTCCATCATCAGCTTATCATCGATATCCCTGAAGGATAGATTGGCCTGAGTGGATAAAATTTCACGGGCTTTATTCTGGTCCTTTACCCCGGCAAGCTGAACACGAATCCGATTTTTACCCTCAATTTGAATACTTGGCTCACTTACACCAAGAACATTAATCCGCTTATCAAGCGCCTCAGCGGTGCTGGCCATTACGTCTTTGTCAATTTTTTGACCCTTTTTCGCCGGCTCAACCGTGTATAAAACCTCGAAGCCGCCTTGGAGATCCAATCCAAGCTTAATATTGTGTACAATGTCTTTTGCCGTTACTCCAATTGTGCTGCCAAAGAGCAGTACAAGTAAAAAGAAAGCAACGATTCTACTTCGTTTTACCATTATGTATTTTTTCCTCCCTTAATGCGCGCGCCTGAAACAGAAACGTACAAGCATTATTTAAGTAAAATAAAGCCGCTTTTTTCATTATGAAATAATCAGGAATAACTGTCAATTTACAAAAAATGAAAAGCGGTCTGTAGTTAGAGAATTTATTTCAATAATTCTTTCAATTCGTCTTCATCGTTTAATGAAAACTCGGCAGTTTTATAAGACTCAATGGTAGCAAAGCTAATGAAATCACTCACCTTTACAGCGAGAATATCCTCAATGATTTCATAAAGATGAATTTCTTCCTTCGTTTTTCTCCACTTTTTCTTTGTTAGAAAATCCCATAGTTCAATAACTGTTACTGAATCGTACCCAAGCAAGTGAAACTCGTCCAATTTACTGACTAATGCCGGCTTTACTTCTGTCCGAAATCCCTCATATGCATGGCCCTGCTCCATATAAACTGCCTCCCCTGTTTTGAACCTTCAAGTTTAACGCCTAACTTGTCATGCTTTGTCCACCATGGTGCATATAGTTAATTGTATATGAATTCCTCTTTTTTGAGAAGGTGGGAAGTTGAATGTCGAAATTTATAAAAGGAACTTTTATCCTCTTGGCTGCAGGTCTTGTTACAAGAGTCCTTGGTTTTATTTATCGAATTGTTTTAGCACGCAGCATTGGTGAAGAGGGTGTCGGTTTATATATGATGGCATATCCAACATTTATCCTTGTTGTGACGCTCGTTCAGCTGGGTCTGCCGGTGGCCATCTCCAAAAATGTTGCCGAAGCCGAAGCAAAGGGCAATTATGCAGAAATAAAAAAGATCTTAGTCGTATCTCTTGCGATTACAATAACGTTATCGATCGTTATTACACCTGCGTTAATAATGCTAGCACCGCTGCTTTCTTCTACCATGTTTACAGATTCAAGAACATTTTACCCATTAATCGCGATTACACCGGCGATTCCGATTATAGCCGTATCTTCCGTTTTACGGGGCTACTTTCAAGGGAGACAGAATATGCAGCCTTCCGCTACCTCGCAAATTTTAGAGCAGGTAGTCAGAATCACCCTTATTGCGGTGATGACAAAAGCATTTCTTCCATATGGTATTGAATATGCGGCCGCTGCCGCGATGGCGGCTTCCGTCTTGGGTGAATTGGTTTCCCTTATTTATTTGGTAACGACATTTAAATTTAAGAAACGCTTTAGGCTGAGGAAAAACTTTTTCAAATTTATCCAAGCGGGAAAGGATACGTTTAAAGATTTAATGGAGATTGCCCTGCCCACGACGGGAAGCAGGATGATTGGGTCAATTTCGTGGTTTTTTGAACCGATTGTTGTGGCTCATAGCTTGGCGATTGCAGGAGTCATAGCAGGGGAAGCAACTAAACAATACGGGTCGTTGACCGGTTATGCCATGCCGCTGTTAATGCTGCCGTCTTTTGTTACTTTTTCGCTGGCAACATCCTTAGTACCGGCAATCAGTGAAGCCAACTCGCGGAAAAACTATAAACTAATTGAATACCGCTTAGAGCAGGCATTACGGTTCGTTTTTTTATCCGGGGGATTAGCCGTTATTGTGCTTTATGTACTCGCGGACCCACTGATGGAGCTGATGTATGGCTCAACAAAAGGCTCTTATTTAGTCCGTTTGATGGCACCGTTTTTTATCATTTATTATTTCCAAGGCCCATTGCAAGCCGTGCTTCAGGCGCTAAACCTTGCAAGAGCGGCAATGATTAACAGCTTAATCGGGGCGGTTGTAAAAACAGCAGTTATCTTTGTATTGGCTTCACAAGCGTCATTTGGCATTACCGGGGCAGCGCTGGGGATCATTGTCGGCTTTGTATTAGTTACCTTTCTTCATTTGGCAACAGTCATGAAACAAGTATCATTTTCTATATATGTTCGCGATTATGCAAAGGGGTTTCTCGTCATGGGGGCGGCAGGATGGGTTGGTTATTGGCTTTTTGAAAATTTCATGAGCAACGAACTTTTGATTATTAGAGTATTAATTTCATTAATTGCCATGACGCTTGCATATGCCTTTTTGCTTGTAATCCTAGGTTTAATTAAAAAGGATGATCTCATTAGAATTCCGTGGATTGGGAAATTTTTCACAGCCAGTTAAAAGACACGCACTAGGGATAGGCGTGTCTTTTATTCATAATCCTTTAAATCAATAAAAAACTTCCCGTTTTCATAGCTGCAAAATGATATTTTTTTTATATCACGGTATCCCTTCTTTTTCATTTCCTGCCGAAGCCAGAGATTCGTTTTATTAATTTTACTAAGCCCCTCTTCCCTAATGTTTCCATCCATAATCAGAGGAATCGTAATATCGCCATTTTTTTTCGGGTTCTTTGGCTTCGTGGGATCCTCCATTTTTTCAATAACGGATAATTTCCCGGATGTCTCTAGGATAGCAAATTCCACATCTTGAATACTTCTCACATCTTTCTCGCGCAACTGCATCATTAAATCATCAAAATTATAACGATGCTTTCTCATGGCTTCCTCATCAACCTTTCCCCGATTAATAATAATCGTAGGCTTCCCATCTACAAGGTCACGAAATTTTTTACTTTTTAATGACATAAGGGCAAGTGTGATTTGAATCGCCATTAACAAAATCATAGGTACGATTGTATGAAATAAAGGATCTTTGGTATTTTCAATTGCAATCACGGCCATTTCACCTATCATAATAAAGACAACTAAATCCAAGATGCTAAGTTCACCGATTTCCCGCTTCCCCATAAATCTAAATATTAAAAGCAGAACGATGTATAAAATCAAAGTTCTAAAAATGATATTTAAATAAACTATCACGTTTGGACTCCCCTTTCAAAACGTTACAACTCTTATTGTTTATCAATCCTTAACATTTCATTTCCGGAATAAAATCCCAACTCAACATCTGCTATCTTGCCATGAAAATTTTAATTCTACTTTCAAACGAGCTTGAATATGCTTGTACTAGGAAAGAATCTGTTCCATTGCTAACAGATTAAAAAAACAAATAAATAATAGTTGGCCACGAGGCTTAAGGGGGAGAGAAAAATCGAGTCAAAAAGCTTTGGTACATCAATTTTGTACGGGTTAATCTTTATTTTTGCCTTTGCAGCTGTCTCCAGCCTAATTGTATCTTCAATTATGAGATTTACATCCGCCGGTGAAACATCGCTTCAATACATCGTTACTGCAATCTCATTTATTGCATTGTTTGGCGGGGGCTTTTTATCCGGAGGAAAGCGAAAGGAAAAGGGCTGGCTGATTGGCGGGATCACGGGGCTGATTTACTCACTGATTGTATTCTTATTTCAATTCTTGGGGTACGACCGCTTATTCGACGCCGAACAATTAATTTATCATACATGTTATACATTAATTGCAATGATGGGCGGCATTCTCGGAGTCAATATTTCCACTAATAACTCTAGATCCGCATAAATTTCACGTTATCCGCGAATCAAAAATCAAGTATAAAAAAAGGAAGCCGCAAAAATAAATCGGCTTCCTTTTTTATGCTTTTTTAAGCTTGTGCTTCCTTACCTGCTTCCGTTACCTCACGAATCGCATTGCGATCATATGTAAGACGGCTGCCATCGCCACACTTAATTACGGCTTTGCTTTCATCGATCGAATCGATGATGCCATGCAAACCGCCAATGGTGACAATCTTATCACCCTTTTTTAGGTCCCTTTGCATCTGTTGAACTGCTTTTTGGCGTTTTTGCTGTGGACGGATTAATAAGAAATAAAACAACACAAACATTAGAATCAATGGAAGAATTGTACCTAACCCACCTTGCATACTGTTCCCCTCCTTTCAAAATAGCATCTATTAGAAATTTCTTGCGTTTGGCTTATTAAACCCGTAACGCTCAAAAAATTCTTCGCGGAAATCACCAAGCCGGTCTTCTTGAATAGCTTGTCTGACTTTCTCCATTAATTTTAACAGAAAATAGAGATTATGGTAAGATGTTAAACGAATTCCAAATGTCTCATTGCAGCGAATTAAATGACGGATATAGGCTCTGCTGTAATTTTTACATGTGTAGCAGTCACACTCAGGGTCAAGCGGACCGAAATCTCGAGCATATTGAGCATTTTTCACGACTAAGCGGCCTTTGCTTGTCATTAATGTTCCGTTTCGTGCAATCCGCGTCGGCAGGACGCAGTCAAACATATCCACACCGCGGATGGCCCCGTCAATTAAGGAATCCGGAGATCCGACACCCATTAAATAACGCGGTTTATTACTTGGCAGAAGCGGTGTAGTGAATTCCAGCATGCGATTCATAATATCCTTCGGCTCACCAACTGACAGGCCGCCAATCGCATAACCTGGAAAATCAAGAGACACAAGATCCTGCGCACTTTGCTTCCGCAGTTCCTCATATTCCCCGCCTTGAACGATGCCGAATAACCCTTGATCTTCAGGACGCTGATGCGCTTGTAAACAGCGCTCGGCCCATCTTGAAGTCCGTTCCACTGAATTTTTCATATATTCAAATGTGGCTGGGTATGGCGGGCATTCATCAAAAGCCATCATAATATCAGAACCAAGGGCATTTTGGATTTCCATCGCTTTTTCCGGGGATAAGAATAATTTTTCCCCGCTTAAATGATTACGGAAATGGACGCCTTCTTCTTCAATTTTACGGAATTCACTTAGACTAAACACCTGGAAGCCGCCAGAATCAGTAAGAATCGCCCGGTCCCAATTCATAAATTTATGTAGGCCGCCTGCTTCCTTAATAATTTCATGTCCCGGGCGAAGCCATAAGTGATAGGTGTTACTTAAAATGATCCCTGCACCCATCCCCTTAAGCTCTTCCGGAGCCATTGTTTTCACGGTTGCCAATGTTCCAACCGGCATAAACGCCGGGGTATCGAAGGAACCGTGCGGTGTATGGACTTTGCCGAGACGTGCGCCTGTTTGTTTACACGTTTTAATTAATTCGTAACGAATCGCAGTCAAATTGTTTTCTCCTTCCTAAAGGCGGTGTGAGCAGAGCTCAGCAAAAACTTATTTAAGTGAAGAATCTATTTTTTTATAGCAAGCTTTGCTAAAGTGATTCTTTTATGCGGCGCTCCGCTCTTTATCCACTAAACGATAAACATTGCATCACCAAAGCTGAAGAAACGGTATTTTTCTTCTACAGCGGTATTATAGGCGTGCAAAATATGCTCCCTGCTGGCCAAAGCACTGACAAGCATAATCAAAGTTGATTTTGGCAGGTGGAAATTTGTAATCATTCCGTCAATCCCTTTAAATTCATAGCCGGGATAAATGAAAATATCCGTCCAGCCGCTGCATCCGATAAATTGTCCGTTATTAGCGTGGGCAATCGTCTCTAACGTTCTTGTCGAGGTCGTACCAACTGTAATAATTCTGCCGCCGCTGTTTCTAACCTTATTGAGCAGTGTTGCTGTTTCATCAGTCATGATATAAAATTCCGCATGCATATCATGTCCTTCTACATCATCCGCACTTACCGGCCTGAAGGTCCCGAGACCAACATGAAGCGTGATAAAGGCAATATGAACGCCCATTCCGGCAATCTCCTGCAGCAATTCTTCAGTAAAATGAAGCCCGGCTGTCGGCGCTGCCGCTGAACCTGGTTCCTTTGCATAAACCGTTTGGTACCTGTCTTGATCATCAAGCTGTTCTTTAATATAAGGCGGTAATGGCATTTGACCTAACTGATCAAGAATTTCGTAAAAAATTCCCTCATATTTAAATTCAAATGTCCGTCCCCCGTGGTCAGATTCCCCGGTACAAACAGCTGTGAGCAGACCATCGCCGAATTCAACGACTGTACCTTCCTTCACGCGCTTTGCCGGTTTAACAAGTGTCTCCCACTCATCACCTTCAAGCTGTTTTAACAGCAGCACTTCAATTTTCGCGCCAGTATCTGTTTTGACGCCAAAAAGGCGTGCGGGCAGTACCTTCGTATCATTTAAAACAAGGCAGTCCCCTTCACGCAAATACTTAGTAATATCCTTAAACACTTCATGCTGAATGTCACCTGTTTCCTTGTTCAGTACCATTAACCTGCTGTCGGTCCTTTTCTTCAGCGGAACCTGGGCAATTAATTCTTCTGGTAAATGAAAATCAAACAAATCTACTTTCATCTTCAAACATCCTAACTTTAACGAAATCTCCCTATGAAATAAAATATAAGGGATAGTACAATACTTACAACAATTGAGGTAACCACCGGGAAATAAAAGGTTGTATTCCCTTTTTTCACAACAATATCACCCGGCAGCTTCCCCAAATGCAAAAATGGCATCAATAAGCCGATTAGAAAAATAACCGCGCCAATAATCATCAATGTTTTTGATAATCCTGTCAAGGCGCAGGCACCTCCATACCAAAGTGATGATAGACTGCCGCTGTTACCATACGTCCGCGCGGCGTCCGCTGGAGAAAGCCGATCTGCAATAAATAAGGCTCATACACATCTTCAATTGTTTCCGACTCTTCACCAATAGAAGCCGCAATTGTATCAAGCCCAACCGGACCACCGCGGAATTTTTCAATAATCCCTTTTAATAGCTTATGGTCAATATGGTCAAGGCCGCGCTGATCCACCTGCAACAGTTCTAGCGCTTCTTTGGCAAGCGAGAGATGGATTTCCCCATCCCCTTTCACTTGGGCAAAGTCGCGGACACGTCTTAGCAGGCGGTTGGCAATACGCGGTGTTCCCCTCGCCCTTCTGGCAATTTCCGCTGCTGATTGATGATCAATTTCCGTCTCAAACAATTCGGCAGTCCGTAGCACAATACTTGTCAGATGTTCTTCTTTATAATACTCGAGACGGGATAAAACTCCAAATCGGTCTCTCAGCGGAGCCGACAGCGAGCCGGCTCTTGTCGTTGCTCCCACAAGGGTGAAAGGCGGCAAATCAAGGCGGATTGATCTCGCGCTTGGACCTTTGCCGATAACGATATCGAGGCAAAAGTCCTCCATCGCCGGGTACAGCACCTCTTCAATCGAACGCGGCAGACGATGGATTTCGTCGATAAACAGTACATCCCCTGGCTCAAGTGCGGTAAGGATCGCCGCTAAATCACCAGGCCTTTCAATTGCCGGTCCTGAAGTTGTTCTAATGTTCACACCCATTTCATTAGCAATAATCATTGCAAGAGTGGTTTTTCCTAATCCGGGCGGTCCGTAAAGCAGCACATGGTCGAGGGTTTCTCTCCGCTGTTTTGCGGCCTTGATAAAAATCTCCAAGTTCTCCCGTACCTGATCCTGTCCGATATATTGCCTAAGTGATTGCGGACGCAGGCTTTGTTCGAAACTCACTTCACTCTCATTAACTTCACTGGAAATGATCCGCTCTTCCATATACGATCACCTATTTTAATAGCCGCTGCAGGGCTTTTTTAATATATTGGTCTGTGGATAGCTGTTCCTTCTGTAATTCAGGTGAAATTTTCCTTATTTCCTTTTCAGAATAGCCAAGTGCTTTTAAGGCAAGAACCGCTTCTTCAAAGGCCGTATTCGCTGATTCTGTATGTATTGGAAGCTGATCCGCATTGAATAAATTCGGAAAGTAGTCGGGAACGACATCCTGCAATTTTCCCTTTAAATCAAGAATCATCTGCCGGGCTGTTTTCTTGCCGACACCAGGGAATTTAACGAGAAATTTCTCGTCCTCATTTTCAATTGCATTTACAACCTGCTGGACCTCGCCGGAAGCAAGGATGGCAAGCGCCCCTTTAGGTCCGATACCTGAAACATTCAATAATTTGGTAAATAGCTTCTTTTCTTCTCTCGTTTCAAAGCCGTATAGTGCCATTACATCCTCACGAACATAATGGTATGTATAAACCGTTACCATTGTTTCCATTTTACCGGCATAAATAAACGGATTCGGCGTCGATATTTGAAAACCAATTCCGTTGTTTTCGATGACAATATATTCCGGTCCGACAAAATCAACGGTCCCTTTGATAAATTCAAACAATCCGCTTCTCTCCCCTAATCTATTGACACTGCCATGCGAAAATCGCACTGTATTCCATTCTAACATATTTTCGAAGTGTAGTTGAAGAAATTAGTGCTAGGGTTACGATTCGCTAATAAAACGTTCAAATTCGCTATTATACTTTAAAAATTCGCTAATACCCTCTCTTGAAAGATAAAAAAAATCAGGCTGATATATTCGTCAGTCTGATTTTCCATCCATATTATTCTTTTGTGACGGAGTAAGGCTTAAATGTTTCTAATACCTTTACGTAATGGTCCTTAGTTTTTATAGGAATTCCTTGCAGCAATTCCTCCTGCTTATTACTCTCAAGCTTTTTCATATCTAGTTGAAAAAATGATTGAATGATCTTAGAGCTTCTTGGTCTTCCGTTAAAAATCGTCAATACGCCGTCTTCTGTTATGCCGAAATAGCCATTTGCTTTTAACAAAGGTGAAATATCATCCATTTGTCTAGTAAATACCATTGTCGACTCATCTCGACTCTTCAACGTCCAAGCATCATACTTAGTCCAGAAGTTTTCCATTGACCAGCTTGTCTCGTGAACAATCTCTTGACTGACTTCTCCATCCAAATAAACTCGTTCCAAAATGACTGTAATATGCAGAGGTTCCGTCGCTTGCTTGGTCTCCACTGATGCAGCGAAACCATCTTGTGTCATTCCTAAATTGACGAGAATAACAGAAAACACGGCGAAACAAAAGAGCATTATAGCTTTTTTAATGAACCTCATGCCTCTCACCTCTTATGTTAAAAAATTAACAAGCTTTTTCATTTCTAGTTTAGCCTTTTTTTGCCTTTTTATTCGAAAGCTTGGGATTCCTGCTTAACCCTTTCTAATTTTCCCAGTAATCATTTTTCCATTCAAAAAGGCAAAGCCAGGAAAGCTTTGCCTTTTTACCATTATTTAACCGATTTCGGTATTTTCATCGGTATATCATTATTGATGTTACGGTCACGTCCAAAAGTACCTTCATCAATAATGACCTTCACCGTCTTTCCAGGGACATATGGCTGGACCGCTCTTTTGATTGCGCGTTTTGTATTGGAAGCTGCTGCTTTACTTTCGTCCACTAAACGTACTGAGATCCAGACGGAATGGCCGTAAGCCACATTACGGATGCTTCTGACATTAGCAACATCTGCCACCTTATCCCTAATGGCATCGGTGACATCTTCCTGGAACCCATGACCAACATATGTCTCGTTATTGCCCATTTTACGATTTAAGTGACCATGGTAATTCATGTCACTTGTACTAAAACGGTTATCACGCTGGAAAAAATTCCGATCCGTTTTCGCCAATGGTGTCGTCGGGTTTATTGGATGCCCATTTTTGTCCCTTGTTTGAAAATCGTTTCTACTTTGTTGATTAAAATTTCGGTCTTCATCCCCTAAGGTATGATCCATCATTTCTGTGACAGCGCCATCATTGTCTCGATATAAAGCGTTGCTGTTGTCCGGGTGGTTTTCATTGGAGTAATACCCCATTGGCCGGGCCAGGTTATTGGCATCATTGACACCCTTGCTGTTATTATTGGCACAGCCCGCTGCTCCAACAATCATTAAAGCAGAAAGCGCAAATCTCCATCGGTTCCTGTTCAAGCGAAAAACCCCCTCACGTTAATCCTGAGCACATAAGCATGCTCAATATTAGGGTGTTAACATAAGGAGGATTTCATTCTTCTAAAAAAACGACTTTACTCCAAAACGCCTTTAATTTGATGAAAAAATTTTTTCCGGGCATAAAACTGGCCAATCGATAAGTCCATGACCTGCTGTAATTTCTTTTGATTGGAATAAGATTGTTCTCTTACTAATCGATTCCATTCGCGTAAAATATCAGCAGGATAGGCAAGCGCATATAAAAATGCTTTATCACGAAGCAAACTTCGAAATTGTTTATAACTGCCAAGTTTATTTAATGACCAATCGATATAGGGAAGAATCCTGTTAGCATACTGTAAATAATCAAGAGCTGCGGGACCAATGCTAATTAAGTCAAAATCAATTAAATACAGCTTTCCCTTTTTATCGCGTAAAAAATTATGGTGGGCAACATCCCCATGTAGAATGACGTACGGTTCTTTTTCAAAATAGTTGATGTTCTTTTCCATCCCGTTAAGGGACCAGTCGGCCCATGCAACCATTTCCGAAATAAACGGCTCATTCATAAAATATCTGAGAAATGGGATGTTATTCGAAAAGATCATTAGTCTTTCTTTCCATTTATCAGTTAAGTCTGCTTTTGAGAGAAGCCTCTCGTATCTTGCTTCAAATGAAGCGGTAGTCTGGTGAAATTTCTCCAATAAATCAAGCCCTTCTCGGCGGTCCTTCTGCTCATAATAAGTAAAAGTTGATTTATTAGGGGAAATATATTCGATACAGCCAAAATAAGTACCTTCAAAGTACAGCTGTTCTTTGCCGGTGGTGTCCAAAAAGGCGTACGTGTTGGAAAAACCCTCTTTTCTGAGTGTCGCCGTGAACGCTTCTTGCAGTTTCAGCCTGCGGTTAGATTGATATCCTTTCATGACATACAGGTTTTTTTCTGTTTTTAACAAAAGAACAGACCTTTGCAGCGGGGTCATGTCAACCACTTTTTCATGAAATTGCGACTGAAAATAAGAGAAGAGACGATCAAAATAAGCATCGTCTCCATGCATGTTTTCTGACGGTTTAACTCGATTCGTCATGGTATCCTGGCATTCCGTAAGAACTTGTTCCCATTGGTCCTATCCCATATGGATTCATAAAAGGTGGCTGGGCGACATCATTGGGTCCTGTATATGGTGCGCTATAAATCGGCGGTGTCGGCGGTACAAAATCTACCGGCATACCTGCTGGCTGTCCAGGGCCGCAACCACAATCCCCTCCGGCTCCTGTCGGTAAACCTTGTACCGATGCTTCTTGCATCAACGGTATTGGAGCTCCCATAGCCTGAGAAGCCCGTTCCGGAGATTCATAATCAAATTCCGGTCCTCTGGTGTATGGTGTAGTGCCCATCATTTGTGGATATCCATATGGTGTTGGCCCATATGGCTGGTATCCGCCGCTGTATGGGGCGCCTGCTCCCGGCCCATAAGCTCCATCGGGAATACCCGGTGCTGCCGGTGCTCCTGGAGTAAATTCCATTCCTGCGGGAAAGCCTCCCGCACCCGGAGTCTGCATATGCCCTCCTGAATACCCTCCAGGCATTTCACCATACCCTCCTGGATATCCTCCTGAATGCCCCCCAGGCATTTCACCATACCCTCCTGGATATCCTCCTGGATGCCCCCCAGGCATTTCACCGTATCCTGCTGGTGTTTGACCATACCCCATCGGCATACCGCCATAAGCTCCTGGCATTGGCTGGTAGGCTTGCTGCATTCCATAAGCCCCAGGCTCCATTCCCATCGGCTGTTGGAAGCCCGGTGCTGCCCCTTGTGGATATGTGCCTTCCATTACCGGTCCACCGGGATTATACCCGGGATTATAACCAGGGTTATACCCAGGATTCATCGGCATTTGCGGCATAAAGGCAGATGATTCATCATGATAGTGTGGCATATAAGCTCCGCCCATCATTGGACCCGGATTATTCGGCGTCATGTTAGGGAGCATATTCGGCACCGCATTGGATACAGGCATCATTTGAGCTGGTGCCTGAACTGGCGGGCAAGGCATTTGCATTGGAATACCCCCAAATGGCGGACAGAAACCCGGTCCTGGCATAACTGGAGTAACCGGGACGCAGTAGTCTTGCACCGGCGGACATTCCGGTACCGGCAGCGGTGCCGGAATTGGCATTTCTTTCTTTGGAACCTCCTTCACCTCTGGAAGGATGTTAGCCGGTTTTGGCGGCAGCTCCGGTTTTACCGTCATATTCGTCATATTGGTCATATAATAATTATTAATATCGATTTCAGGAACTACTTGTAGAGGCATTTTTGGGGTATAAGGCGCTTTGGGTGCTTCTTTGATAATTGGCTGCTCTTTGATTGGAACTTCCTTAATTGGGACTTCCTTAATTGGAACTTCTTTGATCGGTACCTCCTTAATTGGTACTTCCTTTGCAAACGGCTGCTCAGCTTTGATTGGCCCTTCTTTTTTGATAGTTCCACCTGTTGTCGGGACCTTTATTTTCATTCCGGGCATAATCATATCAGGGTTGCTGAGCTGTGAATTCATCTTTTTCAGCTCTTCAAAATTCACGCCGTACTTCTTGGCGATCTTCCAAAGAGTATCCCCTTTCTGTACGATATGGATCTTCACTCTGATTTCCCTCCTATGGCATAAGTCCATATAGTGTATGTGGAAATGGGCAAATTGCTATCATTCTTCACAAAAACTTATGCTGGTTTTTCCAAAAATATGTTTATCCAAGCTTCAGTCTCCAGGTTAACTGCGTTTCTTTTTAAAAATCTGTATGGTACTATGTAAGCATGTAACATGTTAAGGAGCGTTAAATAATGGAACAAAAAAAGATACTAGGGGACGAACGGAGAAGGTTTATTTTACAACTATTAAAAGATAGCAGCCATCCAATTACCGGCAGTGAATTAGCCGAGAAGACAAATGTAAGCCGGCAGGTAATCGTCGGTGATATTACGCTGCTTAAAGCTAGGGGCGAGCCGATCATCGCAACAAGCCAAGGGTATATGTTTTTACAGCAGCGGACTGGTAATGTAGTTTATGAACGAACCATCGCCTGCCGTCATAATCTGGCTGAAACCGAAAAAGAGCTTAATATCATTGTGGACTACGGAGTTACAGTGAAGGATGTTAAAATTGAGCATGCCATTTACGGCGATTTAACAGCCTCCATAATGGTGTCAAACAGACAGGAAGTAAAGCAATTCATTGAAAAGCTTAAAACAACTAAAGCGCCGCTGCTTTCAGAATTAACCGGAGGCATTCATTTACATACATTAACAGCCGCAACTGAGTCAGCCCTCGACAAAGCTGAAGCCGCGCTTTATAAAGAAGGAATATTGCTGGAATCATAAAAAGGACCTACGAGAGGTCCTTTTCTTAATCCAAATCCACCATGATCGCAGGATAGCTTCCGAGCAGCTTCACACTGCAGCCTAAAGCTTCCATTTCCGCGATTGCTCCTGGAATTAACACATCATCTAGCTTCATTTCCAAATCAATAATAAAGAAGTAATTACCAATTCCAGTTTTCATTGGTCTTGATTCAATTTTTGAGAGATTTATTTTTCGCCAAGCAAATGCAGACAACACTTGGTGCAGGGCACCCGCCTGGTCTGACGGTAAGGTTACCATTAATGTTGTACGGTAATGGGATGAACCGCTGAGAACTTGAAAATCAATATTTTGTTCGGATAAAACAATAAACCGGGTATGGTTATAGTCAAAATCGTGAATACTTCGCTCAACGATGGTTGCCCCATATTCTTTTGCCGCCAATTCATTGGCAATCGCAGCTGCGTTCTGCTCTGGTGATTCCATAATCATTTTGGCTGCGGCAGCTGTGGAGGAAACACTTTCGTACGGCACTCCCTTAAAGTGTTTATGTAAAAATTTATGACACTGAGCAATCGCATGGGAGTGGCTGTAAATTTTTTCAGCATCCTGCCAGCTCTCTGCATTCTGCGGGTGAACCATTAAATGCTGTTTAATTGGAATCGTAATTTCCCCGATAATCGGAAGTTCAGCAACCTGCGTTAAATAATCAAGCGTAATATTAACAGATCCTTCTAATGCGTTTTCCAAAGGGACAACAGCAAGCTCTACATCATGGTTAGAAACTGCGTCCATACATCCCGGAATCGTCTGATACGGAACATGTTCGAATCTTTCAAAAACTTTCTTCACAGCTAATTCCGTAAATGTTGCCTTTGGGCCTAAATAACCTACCTTCACTTCTCTTACTCCCCTCTTAAAAGAAAGCCAGGAACCGCAACCGAGGATAAACCTCTACGCGCCTGTTCCCAGCACCTCAACCTTCTCGACAAATGCCAATTTTCTTAACTCAGAAAGCAATGCTTCAATATCATTTTCCATTTCCGATGTGTTTAAAGATAGTGTAACATTCGCTCTCCCCTGCAGCGGAATCGTCTGGTGAATCGTCAACACGTTACAGCCGGAAGCGGCCACAATACTTAACAGCTTCGATAATGTTCCAGAACGATCTTCCAGATGAAAAAACAATGATACCAAGCGCTCTTTTTGAATCGTAGAAAACGGGAAAACCGTATCCCGATATTTATAAAAGGCACTTCTGCTTAAATCCACCTTTTGGGCAGCATCCCAAATTGATTCTGCTTTTCCGCGTTCGAGCATTTCTTTGGCATCAAGTGTTTTTTTCATCGCTTCCGGCAGCACATCTTCACGGACTAAATAAAATTTCTTTTCAAAGTTGTCCATTATCATCTCTACCTTTTTGGAAACTTTCTATTCAATAAATTCAAACTCAAATTCCAACAATTTAACGATATCCCCGTCTTTGGCTCCTCTTTGTCTTAGTGCATCATCTACTCCCAAGCCGCGAAGCTGTCTTGAGAAGCGGCGGACAGATTCATCACGTGAGAAATCAGTCATCTTAAACAGTTTTTCAAGTTTTTCACCGGAAAGTACAAAGCTGCCATCCGGTTCTCTTGTAATGACAAAGGCATCCGGGTCTGCTTCGTGTTTGTATAGGACACGGTTAACTCCTTCATCCTCATCGTGGTCAAGCGGGAATTCCGGTGTCTCCTCTAATTTATCCGCTACGGCAAACAGCAGCTCACGCAATCCTTTTCGGGTAATCGCAGAAATCGGATAAATTGGATACTCCTCTTCCAGCTGTTCCTTAAACCTTTGCAGATTTTCCTCGGCATCCGGCATGTCCATTTTATTCGCGACAATAATCTGCGGACGTTCTGTCAACCTAAGGTTATACTCTTTTAATTCACGATTGATTGTCAGATAATCATCAAACGGGTCGCGGCCTTCTGTCGCGGCCATATCAATGACATGGACAATAACTCTTGTCCGTTCAATATGACGTAAAAACTGATGCCCTAAACCGACTCCGGCGTGCGCCCCTTCAATCAATCCAGGCAAATCGGCCATGACAAAGCTTCGGTTATCCTCGGTTTCCACCATTCCAAGGTTAGGAACAATGGTTGTAAAATGATACTCGGCAATTTTCGGCTTTGCCGATGAAACAACCGATAACAATGTCGACTTCCCAACACTAGGGAATCCGACAAGCCCAACGTCAGCTAAAAGCTTCAATTCTAAAATGACATCGCGCTCTTGACCCGGTTCGCCGTTTTCAGCAATTTCTGGCGCCGGGTTGGCAGGTGTCGCAAACCGTGAGTTACCACGACCGCCGCGGCCGCCTTTAGCGATGACAGCCTGCTGGCCATGCTCAACTAAATCAGCGATTACTATCTTCGTTTCAGCGTCCATCACCACAGTTCCAGGCGGGACTTTTACAACCATATCCTTGGCGTTTCGGCCATGCTGGTTCTTAGACATACCATGCTCGCCGCGCGATGCTTTAAAATGGCGCTGATAACGAAAATCCATCAGCGTCCGTAAACCCTCGTCAACCTTAAATACTACATCGGCACCCTTACCGCCGTCGCCGCCAGCAGGACCACCCTTTGGTACATATTTTTCACGACGGTAAGCGACCATGCCATTGCCGCCGTCCCCGCCTTTCACATAAATCTTTACTTGATCGACAAACATACGTTAAAATCCTCCGGTCGTAGAAAAATAACAGAGAATCGCTTGGCTCTGCCGGGCTAAACAGCCGGCAAATAAATCTCCAATGTGAGTTCATTATCCGAAAATTCCTTAACCGCCGATTCAAACTGGGCAGTTTGTTCAGCAAGGAATTTCTCAATCAATTCTCTGTTCATTATTATCCCGCTAAAATCAAAAAAGAAACGAAGCCCATTTGATTGCGGTTCTATCGTAATTGATAAATGATTTTCCTGAAATGGTTCTATTGCTTTATTTAAACATGAAAAAAATTGCTTTGTCCAATTTGTTAAGGCCTCGTCATCTACCATCACTGCTTCCTTGCAGTTTAATACCTCATATTCAAGTTCAAACGTGGGATTTTCCCAATTCGTTTTCAATAGCAGTGAAACAAACCCCTTGATTGGCAGATTAGAGAGATTCGTCTCATTCTGTGCCTCAATGATGATCTCATCAATAACCGTTTTGACACGGTCAATCCGGTTTAAATCGATATTCCCCTTTATGAGCTGCAGCTTATTCATCCAGTCATGACGTGAATGCCGCAGCACCTCAATTATACCCCATTGTTTCTCCATACCTTCGCTCCCAATTTCGTTATCCGAAAAACTATTTGCTGTTAGTATATCAAAAAAACAACCATGCGTAAGCAATTTTTCTATGTATACAGGGAAAATGTCTGAATTTATGAAGAACTTTTTGAAGATTTCTTGATGAAGTTATTGAAAAAAAGAAAACTCTAACCGACCGGGTTAGAGTTTTCAGGCAGCTATTAAGCTTCTTGAGCTACTGGATATACGCTCACTTTTTTGCGGTCACGACCAAAGCGCTCGAATTTTACAACGCCGTCGATTTTTGCAAATAGAGTGTCGTCTCCGCCGCGGCCAACGTTTTCACCTGGATAAATCTTTGTACCGCGTTGACGGTAAAGGATAGAACCGCCAGTTACGAATTGACCGTCTGCACGCTTAGCACCAAGGCGCTTTGCGATAGAGTCACGTCCGTTCTTTGTAGAACCTACCCCTTTTTTAGATGCAAACAACTGAAGATCTAATTTTAATAGCATGTTATTCCACCTCCTGCTTTTTGAAGGTAATTTTTATGTTCTTCCCATAATCAATTTCAATCGTTCGGAGTGCAACAATCATGCCTTCGAGGAGAAGCTGCACTTTTCCGCTTGTATCTTCCGGAAGTTCATCCGGAACCACACAGCGAAGTAAACCGGAATCATGATCAATTTCAGGAGTAACACCTGTCAGCTCATGCACCGCATTAATGGCGCCAACTGATACGGCCGATACTCCGGCACAGACAATATCCTTGCCCCGCCTATCAAATAGAGCATGCCCGCTTATCTCGAACGACTGAATCTCATCGGATTTCGTACGATTAATCACTACTTGAATCATCTAAATTCCAACACCTTACGCGTTGATTTTTTCGATGACGACTTTAGTGTAAGGTTGACGATGACCTTGTTTCTTGTGATAGTTTTTCTTTGCTTTGTACTTGAAAACAACGATTTTCTTCGCACGGCCTTGTTTTTCAACTTTAGCTGTAACAGTTGCGCCTTCAACAACAGGGCTTCCAACTTTTACAGTTTCGCCGCCAACGAAAAGAACCTTGTCAAAAGTAACAGTTTCACCAGCTTCTACGTTTAATTTCTCAATGTAGATTGCTTGGCCTTCTTCAACTTTCACTTGCTTACCGCCAGTTTCGATAATTGCGTACATAACTGCACCTCCTTATAAACTCAGACTCGCCATCTGCAGGTGTTTGCTTTTGAGGGCAAAATCTTATAACCTGGTATGTGCGGTTGTAGCACGGGTGCTACAAACAACATTAAAATCCTACCATAATCCAAAGCTTTATGTCAATAGTTTACTTTGGATGATATCTCCTGCTCTTCCCCGAACTGCGTTAAAATATAATAATGTTCAATCGAAGGCTGGATGGAAAAATAAATCTTAAAATGAAGGATTTCTTCTAAAACCTCTTTGTAGGATTGGTCAGGACCAATCAATGCATCCTTCACTTCATTTGTCGTTTCAACAAGCACAGCCTCGTATTCCGAATGGCGGTGTTCTAACAGTTCCCTCTCAAGTCGGAAGGCAACTGTCTCAGCACTTAACACCCGGCCAGTCCCGTTACAAACAGGACATTTTACCTGCATTGCCTCGGAAATCGCCACCTTCGTTCTTTTCCTTGTCAGCTGCAGGATACCGAGCTGTGTAAAGCCGACAACTTTAGTCCTTCTCTCATCCTTCGCCAGCTCCCGCTCGACCGTGTTTTGAATCTTATCCCGATCCTGTTCCCGTTTCATATCAATGAAATCAATCAGGATGATACCGCCTATATCGCGAAGTTTTAACTGACGAACAATTTCTTTCGCGGCAAGCTGATTCGTTTTAAACACCGTATCCTGATAATCTGCCTTCCCGGAAAATTTTCCGGTATTTACATCGATGATCGTCAGCGCCTCTGTTTCGTCAAAAATCAAATAGGCGCCGTTATCTAGCCAAACTATTCGCTTTAATGCCTTCTCAATTTCGGATTCCACCTTGTAAGCCGAAAAAATATTTTCTTTTCCATTGTAGTAGCTGACTGTTACTTTTCCATGGTCAAGCAGCTTTTTTAAGGTCAAATCATCTACGATTACTTCACCATCGGTTATTCTCGAGACTTCCTCTTCGATCATTTCGCTAAAATGATCTTTTTGAAAAATTAATCCCGGCTTTTTCAATGAAGAGGTTTGGTGAAGGTGATCATAATATTGCTGCCTTAATTTGTGGAGTTCATTTTGAAGCTCGATTTCCGCCGCATTCTCGCTTGAGGTTCGAAAAATAAGTCCTTCTTCCTCCGTTTTGAATTGGCTGCTGAGTTTCTTAAGCTGTTCTTTTCGGTTGTCGTCGGCGATTTTCTTGGAAAACGCCACATAATGCCCTTTTGGCATGTAAATCAAATGTTTCCCTGGAATTTCAATAATACCAGTCACTTTCGGACCTTTCGTCCCCGTCGCATCCTTGTCCACCTGCACGAGCATTTTTTCCCCTTGATGAACGAACGAAGTAATATTCTTTTCTTTTTCCTGGGATGCCACATAAGCAGGAATTGCGTCACGGTGTAAATAAGCATTTTTTTCAATGCCGATATCAATAAAGGCCGCATTCATTCCCAGCAGCACCTTCGTAACCGTCCCAAAATAAATATTACCGACCAAAGAACGATGCTCCGGCCGGTCAAAAACGATTTTTTCCACTCGATTATCTCTAATATGGGCAAACCTTTTTTCACGTGAAGCGGTATTAACAATTAACCTTTCCAAACCAAACGTCCTCGCTTTTTTCTCAGATGGTATTATTATAACCTTTTAATACAAAAAGAGAAGGTCGCTGATTTTATCGGTTAACCGTTTTTCCGTGAAATAAGCATGCAACAGTTCATTTTCGTCCAAAGTGCCCTTTTTCTCTCCTGCTGCTTCCACCAAAATCGGGTGCTTGCAGCCGCGCTGGAATTTTTCCAAAACATGAATCAGTAAATCCTCTTCCCTTGCCTGAATCGGCACCAGTTCATCCGGATTGGATTTATTGCCGTAATAACGCTCTAGTAAAAAGCGCATGAAAATAAAGCGCCGCTGCTTCCATTCATAGTAGATGGAAAATAGCAGATAGCCAATCACAACCCATACATTAATATGCGCTGGCGCCGTCAGCAGAATGGCCATTGAAAAAACGGCCAGACTTATCAGGGAAATATATAATGTTATTTGATGAGCCCTGGCAAAGGAATTTTTTAATGAGAGCATTAAAAATACCAGCTTTCCGCCATCCAGCGGCCAAACCGGAAATAAATTAAATACAAGAATCATCAAATTATATTGAATAAATAACTGATATAAGTCATCTGGTATGATGTTTAGCGACAAGAGCCCATATGCCGCCGCCATCATCCAGACGTGCTGCAGCGGCCCGGCAAGCACCACAATTGCTTCTTCCTTTAGCGGTCGGTTGCCATGCTCATCCATCTCCGCCACACCGCCAAATGGCAGGAGCGTGATTTTTTTTATCCGCCAGGAAAAAAAAGAAGCTGCGGCTGCATGCCCCATTTCATGAATAAAAATAATTCCGAATAACATACAAACTTCGCGGAAATGTGCCGTTACAATGGACAGGGCAATGATCAGCCACAGCAATGGATGGATATAGACGAGCCGCAGTAGAGAAATCAATCTACTCAAAGCGGATCACCTTTACAGGGTCGATAAAACTATCATCCTTTTTAACGGCAAAATAGTATTGACCCTTCGTTTTGTCTTCACCGCCAGACTCCGACACCGTTCCGACCACCGTTCGCTTTTCGATATATTCATACAATTTCACTTTAATACTTTCTAAATTTCCGTACCACGTTTCCGATCCATCCCCATGCTGCACAATGACGGTTTTCCCTAATCCTTCTTTTACCCCGGCAAAAAGGACATTACCTCCATTAATTGCTTGAACCGGAGCTCCTTTTCCAGTTTCAATCATGATTCCCTGGCCATTCTTTTCAAAGTTTTCAAGGAGTCTTCCAGTAACCGGAATAGCTCCCCTTTGGACTTGTTCTTTCGTGTCTGATTGTTCCTTCTCTGTGAACGGAAGCAAAGCAAGCGGTTTGCCAAATTTATCCTCATACCATTTGGAAACGGTGGCAAACTTAAATTCCTTGTCCATTGTTTTGACAACAAAATTTCTCGCCGGCTCTAAAGCCGGGATTTCACTGCGGAACATGATGCCCACCACTAGAAACAACAGGATGGAAGCTAATATTTTGAAAAAGAAGACCTCTTTTTTAAACAGAGGATGTCCATCATCATCTCCATCTGATGGGGAAATATAGTTGTATCCGTAGGACTCATCATCACCGGGCCATAATAATTGGTGCTCTTGTCTTTTCCCGGCTGTTCCAGTTCCTGTTGTTCCTTTACCTTTCTTTCTCTTGGCAATTCGTCGCCGTATTTCATCCGCCGTAGACCGCGCCATACCCATCAATCCTTTACGAGCTTTTGTACAAGTCTATGTGGGGAGTGAGGGGAGTATGACTGGTTTTGAATGAGGATGTTGTTGTTGGCTGCTTTTTTTATAGAGTGGGATTAGGGTGGGGGCTATGTTACTTTTGGGCGGAATTTTTGTGTTGTTTGGGCACGTAGATGGAGGATACGTTACGTTGAGGCGAGGGATTTGCGCTTGAGGGGCACGTAGAGGGGGCCTACGTTACCATGAGTCAGGATATTTACGCTGGACGGGCACGTAGACGCCTTCTACGTTTCCTTGAGGCGGTGAATTCGCGCTGGATGGGCACGTAGACGCGTTCTACGTTTCCTTGAGGCGGGATATTTACTCTGGACGGGCACGTAGACGCCTTCTACGTTTCCTTGAGACTGGATATTTACTCTGGATGGGCACGTAGACGCTTTCTATGTTACCTTGAGGCGGGATATTTACTCTGGATGGGCACGTAGACGCCTTCTACGTTACCTTGAGACGGAGTATTTGCGCTGGACGGGCACGTAAATAAAGATCTATTCTTTAAAAAGGAAATCTGCATCTTTAATTAGGTGTTTTTCACCCAAATTGTAAAGGTATCCTAACCAATTGACCACAGAAGCAACATTTTCCTCTTTTCGGGTAATGAACCTCTTCACCATTGACCAAAATATCAACCTATTCTTCTTTTCAGTCAATGCAACCCCCCTTCCATTGACCAAAATATCAATCTTTTCCCCATTTCGGGCAATGCAACCCGCCTCCATTAACCGAAAATACAAATTTTCCTCTTTTTTGGGCAATGCAACCTCTTTCCATTGACCAAAACATCAATCTTTTCTTCTTTTCAGTCAATGCAACCTCTTTCCATTGACCAAAATATCAACCTATTCTTCTTTTCGGGCAATGCAACCCCCTTCCATTAACCGAAAATACAAATTTTCCTCTTTTTCGGGCAATGCAACCCCTTTCCATTGACCAAAATATCAATCTTTTCCCCATTTCGGGCAATGCAACCCGCCTCCATTAACCGAAAATACAATTTTTCCTCTTTTTTGGGCAATGCAACCCCTTCTCGGAAATCAAAAAAGACAAAAAAGCCTGTCCACCAAAAATAGCAGACAGGCTAAATATATTACCGTACACCAAAAAACTTTTTAATCCGGCCAAACATGCCTTTGTTCGCTTCTTCAAGCGGCTGGAGCGGGATTGATTCTCCGAGAATCCTCCTCGCAATATTGCGGTAGGCAATAGAGGCTTTGCTGTTTGGATTTAAAGCGATCGGCTCCCCATGATTCGAAGCTCTGATGACCTCGTCATCGTCAGCAACAATGCCGATAAGACCTATTGATAAGTGCTCCGCAATTTCATCTAAGTCAAGCATATCGCCATTTCTCATCATATGGTTGCGAATACGGTTCACGATTAACTTCGGGGCTTCCATATGCTTTTCTTTTTCAAGCAGGCCAATGATTCTGTCGGCATCGCGTACGGCAGAAACTTCTGGCGTTGTTACGACGATTGCTTTGTCGGCACCGGCCACCGCATTCTTATAGCCCTGCTCAATGCCTGCAGGACAGTCGATAATGATATAATCATAATCTTGTTTTAATTCATCCATCAGCTTCTTCATTTGCTCGACCGTAACGGCGTTTTTATCAACAGTTTGGGCAGCTGGCAATAAGTATAATAAGCCATCAAATCGTTTGTCTTTCACCAATGCTTGATGGATTTTGCAGCGTCCATCGACCACATCAACAAGATCATAGATAATTCTGTTTTCAAGTCCCATTACGACATCCAAGTTTCGGAGACCGATGTCTGTATCAACCAAGCATACCTTCTTGCCTTGGAGGGCGAGCGCTGTGCCAATATTGGCGCTGGTTGTCGTTTTACCGACGCCGCCCTTGCCGGATGTAATTACAATTGCTTCTCCCACTCTAATGTCCCCCTTCTAATCTCGTTAAATTAGGTCTTAACTGAATTAAAACTTGTAATCTATCAATTTTGATTTGATGGTTCTCATCATCTATGTAGGCACATACCATGTCATGTTTTTCATCTGCAGGAAGGGAATCCGGTGCCGAATAATGCGTATCGCTGATTTTCAGCAGGGATGGTCTCATACTGGATGCGGAAATCACAGCTTGTTCATTTCCAGAGAATCCGGCATGGGCGATTCCTTTTAATGCTCCCATGACAAAAATGTTCCCGCCCGCTATGACCGTGCCGCCCGGATTGACATCGCCGATTAGCAATAAATCACCCGCGACTTGTAAAACTTGTCCGGATCGAATGATTTTTGAAACGGTGACAACCTCGTTTTCTGCCCGCACCTGGTCCGCTTCTTCCCTCGTAATAACATTTGAGTAAATATCCTCGACAACGAGGTTCTTCTTTTGCCGAATCAGCTCTTTTAATTCCTCTCGCTGCTCTTCGGTTACGTAACGGTTGCCGACCTCCAGTTTGACGGAGATTAATTGGCGCTCTTCCTGAGTTCTAGTATTTGCCGAAAGCTTCTGGTCCAGCTCCCTCTTTAATTCATCATAGGAACAGCTGTCATCGAGACGAAGAACCAGACCATCCTTTGTACCTTTTATTGTAACATTTTGCCGTTTTTTCATGGAGAAAAATTCACCTCATAACAAGAAAACAATTTCGGAATCACAGACAGAACCCGCCTGACCCGAAGGAGTTATTTCCATATCTTAATAAAATTCGACACGAACTGTCCATTCTCCTTTTTTTACCGAGGATTATTCGTCTCTTAATGCTTCGGCATACTTTTCAAAGTAGCGTTTTAAAGGATAAATGAAGATTAGCAAAAATGCCGCATTCAGTATTAATGTAGGATATAAACGCAGATTTAAAAAGTCTAGAAAATCTAGGTTTGTTACGTGAATCAAATAATCCATTTCATACACGCCAATCTCGAGAAGCGCGATTCCCAAAATCGAGACAAAGTAGGCAACGATGATATTAGCCTGCAAGACATGCATAATTTTGGAAATAACATAGGCGACAAATGGAAAGAGAAATAAATAAATGCCGATAATTTCAATATAAACAATATCAAATATCAAGCCAAAAATGGCTGCGTAAATAATCCCTTTTTTCCTGCCAACAAAAATCGTCAGCAAGAGCAAGGCGGAAAATAAAAAACGGGGCGCTAAAATTCGATTCCCCCCGAAAAAATCTCCCGGTAAAAATTGTACAAAAAGACTTTCGGCAATAAAAAGCAGTATAAATAAAAGGGGAAGAAGGAATTTCCTCACAATTCCTCCTCCTTCCCGTTCGATATATCTTTTTTAGCTGGCTGCGTCATCGAACGTTTAATAATAATGACATTTTGCACATCGTAGAAATCTGCCCCCGGCTTTACTAATGCCATTTGGTTTAATCCATATTGGTCTGTTTTCACATCGACGACTTTACCAATCATTAAACCGCCAGGAAAAACACCGCCCAGTCCAGAGGTGGTAACCGTTTGTCCCTTTTCAATCTTTGCCCCTGATGGGATGCTCTTGATTTGAAGCAGCTTTTGCTTGTCGTCAAATCCTTGAACAAAACCATATACATTAGAATCCTTGCCTTGAATCACAGCGGAAATCCTATTTTTCGGATCCATTGCACTTAACAGCTGTACGGTTGAACTAAATTGGTTGACACTTTTCACTTTCCCAATCAACCCGTTTGCGGTAATAACCGCCATATTCTTTTTAATGCCTTTTAGATTACCTTTGTCAATGATAATCATTTCATGCCAACGATCAGGATTCCTGCCAATTACGGTAGCTGGTTGTGTTTCATAATCTCTCAGGGTCTCTTTTTCACCGAGAATGTCACGTAATTCACTGTTATCTTTTTTCAGCGCTTGAACTTCCGCTTCAAGGCTGGCAATTTTCTCAACCCGTGATTTTAGTTCTTTATTCTCATTATATGTATTCTGCAAGTCCTGAAGATTTTCAAAAAAGCCCCCAATATAGTTGGCGGGCTTTGAAACCAGGGATTGAACCCAGCCAGTCGTGTCTTTGACAAATTGCTCCGGCCAGGATAGTTTCTCTCTCTCCCTTAAAGAAAACCCAATCAATGCCACGAGAACAATAATGCTGACTAGCAAAATGATCAGACGTTTATTCAAAAAGAACTGTGGCATGATGATACACCTCTCGATTCTGTCTAGCTTAAGCGCCCGTTTAGCGACAAGGATACGTCATCAAGCGGGCGCTTGGAGCTTTTCTTTTATCTAGATTCTTTCGCTTTGTTTTTAAATAGCTGAATATTATCAAGCGCCTTGCCGGTACCGATGGCCACGCAGTCGAGCGGGTTTTCAGCGATTAATACAGGCATTTTCGTTTCTTCGCTGATCACACGGTCCAAATTACGAAGCAGCGCCCCGCCGCCTGTTAAGACAATGCCACGGTCCATAATATCGGCCGCAAGTTCAGGCGGAGTTTTTTCCAAAGTATTTTTCACTGCCTCAACGATGGAAAATACGGTATCATTTAAAGCAGCGGAAATTTCTTTCGGTGTAATTTCGATTGTTTTTGGCAGACCGGTTAATAAGTCACGGCCGCGAATTTCCATATTGTCGATCCCTTCAGGAACACCGGCCGAACCGACTTCCATCTTAATCGTTTCCGCAGTCCGGTCACCGATTAATAAATTATAATTTTTTCTAATATAAGTAATAATTGCATCATCCATTTCATCACCGGCCACACGAATCGACTGGCTGGTTACAATACCACCTAAAGAAATAATCGCTACTTCAGTCGTACCGCCGCCGATATCAACGACCATGCTGCCGGTTGGCTCCCAAACAGGAAGATTGGCACCAATTGCGGCTGCAAACGGTTCTTCAATCGTATATGCGTCCTTAGCCCCAGCCTGTCTTGTCGCATCGATTACAGCGCGTTCCTCAACCGCGGTAATTCCTGATGGAACACAGACCATTATATATGGTTTACCTGCAAAAGGTCCTTTATTTTTGACCGCTTGACGAATCAAATGCTTCATTAATGCTGAAGTTGTTTCAAAATCAGCAATTACCCCGTCCTTCATAGGTCTTAATGCCACTACATTGCCCGGCGTCCGGCCAATCATATTTTTCGCGTCATTTCCGACAGCGACAATGCTTTTTGTATCTGTTTGCAACGCCACCACTGACGGCTCGCGTAATACGATTCCTTTACCTTTTACGTACACAAGGGTATTGGCTGTACCCAAGTCAATTCCAAGATCTTTTGTTCCAATTCCTAACATCGTGTGTATCTCCCTTTCTGATACGAATTGCTTTAACTAGGCAGGTATGACCTTTATATCATGTCTTTATTGTTAAAATAGTAATAAGCTATTTCAAAAAACATCCTAAAAAATCATAACCAATATTATATCGCAACGTCAAATAAAAACATAGACTTATACATATCCTTTTTCCTTCAAACTAACAAACTTATTTTCCCCAATGATTAAGTGGTCGAGTAAATCAATGCCGATAATTTTCCCGCATTCAACTAAACGCTTCGTGACTTCTATATCCTCACGGCTTGGCGAGGGGTCCCCAGAAGGATGATTATGCAGCGCAATGACCGAAGCGGCTGAGCGTTTTAATGCTTCACGGAAGACCTCCCGCGGGTGGACAATCGAAGCATTTAAGCTGCCAATAAAAACCGTCTGCTTATGAATCACCTGGTTCTTTGTATTTAAGTACAAACAAACAAAATGCTCCTGCGTTAAAAAGCGCATATCGTTCATAACGTATTTGGCGCCGTCCTCCGGTGAACGAATCACATAACGGTCGGTGAAGTTCAGATTGGCAATTCTTCGGCCAATTTCTACAGCGGCAAGAATTTGAATCGCCTTGGCCGTGCCAATCCCTTTGATTTCGGTTATTTCCTCCAGTGTTGCGGATTTTAATTGCCGCAGCCCTTCAAAATGGGTCAGCATACGATTTGCTAACTGCAGCACTGACTCATCCTTCGTACCGTTCCTCAGCAGGATCGCAATCAATTCATGGTTCGAAAGACTCTGAGGCCCGTGAAGTATAAAACGTTCTCTTGGCCGTTCATCCTGCGGAAAATCACGAATCATTAATGTTTTGGTAGACACACCTTTTCCTCCCTAAGTGGCAGGGAGTTAATGATGGCCTAATACGGCAGCTGATAGCCTAACCGTCTCAATTCCCGTATCGTCCGTGAAACTGGCAGACCGACAACTGCAAAATAGTCCCCGTGTATTTTTTTGACAAGCATACTTCCTAGCTGCTGAATACCATATGCTCCTGCTTTATCAAGCGGTTCACCGCTTTTCACATATGAACGTATCAAGTCGTCCGTTAACTCCCAAAACCATACTTCTGTTTTTTCGAAAAACTTCGTCGAGTTATCTTGCGACACAATGGATACACCTGTGTAGACTTCATGCTGTTTTCCTGAAAGAGTTTGTAGCATTGAAATAGCTTCCGCCTCATCGCTTGGCTTCCCTAGGATTTGATTATTCGCAACCACTACCGTATCTGAGCCGATTACAAAAGCGTCTTGATGGTCTTGAAAAACTTTTCTCGCTTTGCGATCAGCTAATTCCATAACTACTTCTTCCGGTGAAAGCTTTGGATCAAAGCTCTCATCAACTTCACTGCTTGAAATTGCGAATGTTAGATGGAGATTTTCTAGTAGTTCTTTTCGCCGTGGAGAAGAAGAGGCTAAAATGAGGTTCTGCATGTCATCACCTTACCTTTTTTGCTTCTAAAGGGAGATACATGTTAATGGTATCAGAAATCGAAGAAGCAAACAATTTTTATATCATTAAATTTTGATGAATTTTGGAAAATTATGCAGTAATTTTGCCCACGTTCCTAATCTTGTCACTCCAAAAAGCCCGCCCCTTTTGGAACAGGCTATTTTGATAAAATAATTTCCCGGAAAATAGCGACTTTTGACATAGGTTGTTTTAACAGATTTACAGTGAGTAATAGGCAGCTAAAAAATTCAATAAGTGCTGCTGAGATTCTTTTAAACTCTTAGCATCTTTTGAACCTTCAAATTCCTTTACTTTTTTATCCGCACCTTGTAATTCGGATTTTAAACTTGTTACTTTTTTATTCGTAATTCCCCCTGTATTTAATTTCTTTTCAATTATGGCTAATGCACTGCTCCCATCTTCGGACAGATCATTGGTTAATAGCGCACCCGAAGTAACTAAAGAAAGAGTTTCATAAATGGTTGGAATCGCATCTAAAAAGTTCTTTTCATTTGCGTTAAGACCGGAAAGATTCTTTTCTTCTAGTAAAAACGGTTTTGCGAAGGCATCTTCCACTCCGTTTGCTTTATATTGTGCAGCCAATGATTTAGCGTCCTCAATGGTGTGCGTCACCCCAAGAAAAATATAGAATTTGTCATCCATATTGATTGTTTGGGTTGGAACGCCAAGAGAGGCTAGTTGATTAGAAACGTTATCAGCACTTTCTTTCGAACCATATACGCCGCCCTGAACAACAAAGGCTGTTTGCTGTTTGATTGTTATCGATGTTGTGCCGGCAGCAGGCTTCTTAGTATCTTCTTTTTTCGGTTCCTCAATGACTGGCGGGGTGGTGACTGACTTTTCAACAGGAGGGCCGTTCAGCAGTTTGAGCATGAATACACCGATGGTTGTCCCAATGAGAATCGCAAAAACAGCCGTAACCAAAATGGAACTGATTGGCTTGCCGTTTTTCTTTTTATAATAATTTGAAAACGAAACCGTTTTTTTGTTGTTTGGTTTTTGTTGGCCTTTTCCCTTCCCCTTTCCTTTAGCCATCGGAACCTTACTATCCTCTTCGTCATTCTCCATTGATTCGGGAATGATCCAGTCGAAGCTCTCTTCCTCGTTTTCCTGTGCTGCTGCCACTTCTAATTTTGTATCCTCTTCTATTTTGTTAGGATCTAATTCTACGATTTTATCCTTTACCGGGCCGCTTTCCTTCGTCTCGCCTTTACGAAGTTCTTCCTGATAGGCTTTATTGTCTCCATTTATTTTAATCGTGATTGTGCCCTTTTTAGGCTTGTCCACAGCGCGTACTCCTTTCTCTATAAATAGCTAATTTGTTCCATCCTATCATAATGAAAAAAAAAAATAACAAGACTTTTGTCGTCTTGTTATCGTAGAGTTTCGCCAAATTATTTAAAAGTTCGCAGATCGAGTTAACTAAGGATTGTTATTCGTAACAACTGGAAACTGTGATAATGGATTATCCTTTCCAGCCCCTTGTGGTGCATCAATCTTCGGCAGGTCCGCAGCCAAGTCAGCTAAGTTTGGCATGTAAAAGGCGGAAATGGTCAGGCTGAAGCTTAACGGCTGATCTTCCTGGTCAACACTAGTTATTTCCTGGCCGCCCGCATAGCTAATTGACTCTACCATTACAATGCGCTTTAAAGATTCAATCGTCCCAACAAACTTTTCAAAATCTTTATAGCTTGGTGATTCAACCGCCAAGTTTACTGTCAGTTTTTTCATTCCTGCTGGCGTTGGCAGTGCTGGCGGCTGTCCATCAGTTCCTTGAGCGGTTTGATTTGCGGTATCCTCATTCGTGGTGTTTTGCTGATCATTTGCATTTTGCCCGTTTGGCTGATCAGGTGCGGTACCGACATCGGCATCCTTAGCAAAGCCCATTGAGTTTATTTTACTATTCGAAACGGTTTCAGCCTTTTCTAAGTCCAAAATGAGCTGTTCTTCCAGCGCTTTTACGGGCAGCTTCTTTTGCAGCTCTCTTGTATCCTGAATTGTTTTCTTTGTATCGACCGTATTTTTTCGGGAGGCAATTTCCAGCAATTTTTGTTCAGATTTTAAGGATTGCTGCTTCATTTCTAGATCAGATTGTAACGGAGAAAGAAAAGTAAACTGAGCAATGATAATAACCAACACTAAAATAAGTGCACCGGCTCCGATTATAAGTTTATTCCTTTTGAAGGCGTTAAGCTTCATGAGCCGGTCACCCCTTCCTCCGTTTTCTTATCTTTGTTAATCATTTCTTTCATAACATCTTTATTAAGTTTAATCTCGTATTGTCCATTATAACGAGGAAGAATATCTTTATTAACCTTTTTCTTCTCCGTACTGTTGTTTGTGGATACTGCAGTATTAGTAGTACTGCTTATATTAGTATTTTGAGATGAGTCAGCAGTTCCTGTTGTATTAGTATTATTGATTGTCTGACCATTACTTTGGTCCCCAGTAGTATTTGAAACAGTTCCATTATTCTGGGTTCCATTATTAGTATTAACTGTCGTGGTCGCTTGTCCCGAGGTTTCCGCCTCAGGCAAGGCTACTGTCGTTAAGGAGTTTAAGCTTGCTTCTTGAACCCATTTGGATTCATTTAGATTATCTAAAAAGTATGCCGCTTCCCTAGCAGTATCGAACTGTATCGTTAACGTAATGGTACCTTCCTCTGTATAACCGAAGCTTTGAATAAAACCGCGATCAGGCAATAACGCAGTCAGATTTCTCATGACCGGAACGGATTGAATCGGGTATTCCTTCGCCCATTCAATCGCTGTTTTTAATTGGTTGATTGAATTAGCTGATTCATTCAATTGAGCAGCTTGATTTGTTTTCTCAACAACCTTGGTCGTCATTGAGATATTTCTATCAACTGAAGCAATTTCGTCTTTAACAGCATTAATCTTCCAAAGGTAAAAGCTGCCTACGATTAATAAAATCACTAGTAAACTGGATAAAGTAATAATGAATGCAAATTTCTTTGGTTCTTTTTGGGGGAGCAGGTTAATATCGACTAACATCATTGCACCCCTTTTAACGCAAGACCTAATGGCAAGAATTGACTGACAGGAAAACCAGTTTGATCCTTATCTTCTGAGGTAAGCGACATCATTTCAACGGGGATTTCAAATCTCTCTTTCATTTCTTCATAAATGGCTTGGAGCATCGGATGGTCCCCGTTTAACAGAAATTTAGTAATATCATGTTTTTCGCTGTTTAAGGAGTAGCGATAAAAATCACTTAACTTATTAATCTCACGAAAAATATCTTCAAATTGAAGCACCAGTTCATCCTCATCACCAATATATTTATAGACAAGAGCCCCTGAAACATCATGTTTTATATTCCATTGCTCCATGTTAAACGTCAGCGGAAACTGGCGCATGATCAGCGGAACCGTGTCTTGAAAAATGGAGAGGTTGACGCTCGTCAAGTCAAATTGCACGGTAAACAGAACTTCATCCGTACCGGCCCGGTCAAGCTGATAATACAAACGGTACAACGCTAAAGGCGAAATATCTGCCGCCACCGGATTAAGCTTTAGCTTAGACAATAGTTTAGAATACTCCATGACATTCTCTTCTGGTGCTGCAAATAATAAAAGCTCCTTTGATTGCCCGTTATTCGTAAGCGGGTAATAATCAAAGATTGGTTCTTCAAATGGCAGATGGATGCTCGAGCCAAGTTCTAAATAAAGATATCCCTTTACTTCATCATCTTGAATTTCCGCCGGTATTGAAACCTTCCGGATAATAACAAGTGGATCCGGTACTAGAAAGCGAACCTGGCGCCTTTGAATCTTCCATTCCGTTATGCACTCGTCCAAGATGTTCGATAAGGAATCTTTGTCAATGATTTTCCCATCTTGAATGATGCCAGGCGGCAAAAAGCGTTCACTCCACCGTTGTGCGGCAGGCGGATTGACCTGTTTTAATTCAAGCAGGCGAATCGAATGGTCATTTAAGACAAGGTTCATTATTCGGTTTTTAGGTGAAAACAGGGAAAAAGCCATTCAAAAAACCCCTTAGTCAAATCCTTGAAGGAATTGTATATAAAAATAAATTATTTCCGATCCCCAAAAATAAGCTGTTAACGTTCCAGCCGCGATAAACGGTCCAAATGGAATGGGCTGCTTCCGTTTGACAATTTTCAAAAGTAAGGCAAGCCCGCCGATGACAGCTCCAAATAGTGTTGAAAAAAAGAAGGATAACAATACTAGTTTAGTACCAAGTACCAAGCCTAGTAAAGCGTAAAGTTTCACATCACCAAAACCCATTCCGCCTTTGCTGACGATGGCGATGATCAGCAGCAGGATAAAACCAATGACTGCTCCTAAAAGGCTATCCCACCAAGGGGTGAGCGGCCAAATAATTCGTTCCAATAAAAAAATCCCTGCAAACCAAATTAAAATTTTATCAGGGATGATCATATAGTGAATATCTGAAACTGTGATAATCATAAACATGGATATTAGCGTTAAGGCTACTAATAATTCTCCTGACCATCCGGTAAAGTATGGTGCTGCTGCAAACAAGATTCCTGTTAACAATTCAAAGATTGGATAGATAGGGGAAATCCGCGACTTACAGCCGCGGCATTTTCCCCCTAGGATTAAGTATGATACTACTGGAATTAATTCGTATGGTTTTATTTGGTGCCCGCAGGTTGGACATGCGGACCTTGGTGTTACAATAGATTTCTTTTCTGGTACTCGCAGACCGAAAACGTTGAAAAAAGATCCTAGTAGAAGACCATAGACAAAAAGTACACTGCTAATCATTATTTAGCTTTATCTATAAGATCTTGTTCTGAAATTGACTTGCCAGTATCACCAGTAGCATTATTTGGCGCATCTGCAGCAGGATGATTAATTAATGTATAAGTTAATTTACCACCTGATGCAACAGTTGCTTTCTTTACTTCAACTTGGAATGGATTTTTTGCATCCACACGATCAAGATAATCCATTAGACCTACACCAGTAGCAGGATCCCGATCAATAGTAACTTTTAAAGTGGTAGAATCAATTGTTGCTTCATTGTTAGCTATTATTAATTTTGCAGCATTAATAATCTGCAATCCTTCTTCAGCATTAGCTTTTTCCTGCGACTTGTTTATAACATTTGAAATAGCAGGAATCGCAATCGCCGCAATAATCCCCAAAATAACAATAACAGCCAATAATTCAATCAACGTAAAACCTTTTTGTTCCTTAAGTTTCAAACCTAACTTTTTTACCATTTCTCCATCCCCTCCTGGTTCTTTTAACCTAGTATTATTTCTCTATGAGTATACAATATCTGTCATATATTGAAAAGAAGTTTTTAGCAAATTTTGTCCTAACTTTAACATTTTTGTTACAAGAAGGATGAAAACACTATTTTTTAGCTCATTTGGTCGAACATGGAGAACATTGGCATCATTATTGATAGCACAATAACTCCGACTACCCCTGCCAAAAGAACTATCATAATCGGCTCTATTAAAGATTTAAGCCGGTCCGTTACCTGTTCTACTTCTTTTTCATAGAATTCAGCAATTTTAGCTAGCATTGCATCCAAAGCCCCAGTTTCCTCACCGATTGAAATCATTTGAGTAACCAAAGGAGGAAAGGCCCAGTGCTTTTCCATTGGTTCTGTCATCGAAAGACCTTTTTCAAGAGTGTTTCTGGATTCGCGGATTACTTTTGAAATAACCTCATTTTCTACTACCTTCTCTACAATGGACATGGCCTGGAGAATTGGTACAGAGCTAGAAAATAGTGTACTTAGAGTTCTCATCATACGTGCCAAAGCTACTTTTTGCAGTACATTACCGAATACCGGCATTTTCAATAGTGCATAATCCAAATAGTATTTTGTTTGATTATTCTTCTTAATATATATAAAGAATAAAACAATACAGATGACAAGCAATGCAATTAGCCACCAAAATGATTGCATAAATTCACTACAAGAAAGCACAAATTTAGTGATTCCAGGTAGTTCAGCATTCATTTCAGCAAACATATTTACGAATGTTGGAACAACCGAAACTAATAAAAAGATAACCGCACCAATGGCTAAAATACCAATAACCGCTGGGTATGTTAAGGCTGAAACAATCTTTTGTTTAGTATAATGCTGTTTTTCAAAATCCTCAGCCAACCGTTCCAACGTTCCATCTAAATTACCGCTGACCTCACCGGCAGTGACCATATTAACGAACATCGAATTAAATATTTTGTTATGTTTTGAGACTGCCTTAGAAAGTGGATTCCCTTCTCGTAGCTCCTGCTCAACATCAAATAATGCCCTTTTTAAAGCCTTACTCTCCGTCTGATGAGCAAGAATAGATGTTGCCTCTACGACAGTTACTCCGGCCTTTAAAAGAGTGGCAAATTGCCGTAAATAAATGACAAAATCCTGAAGTTTAACTGGATTTCCAAAGGAAAGGTCTTTTGTTAATAACGTTTCCGGAACCTCTGTTATTTCAATAACCCGGATTCCATCTCCATTTAATTTGACCATTGCCTCCCGCTTAGAGGTGGCATTCACGGTGCCCTGCCGCTTTCCTTTTCGGTCACGCCCCGAATATTTAAACCTAGGCATTTTGCATCATTTTCTCATGTAAAAATTGGGATGCTGCCTCTAATTGAATCTGGTTGCGGTCAATTAGGTCTTTTATACTCATCTCCAACGTATGCATTCCCTGGGCACGGGACGTTTGCATGATACTTGGGATTTGGTGAATCTTTTCATTGCGAATGAGGTTGGCGATTGCTGGATTATTCACTAAAATTTCTGTTGCTGCTTTTCTGCCTTTTTTATCTGATGTCGGGAATAATCGCTGTGAAATAACCCCCACTAGAACAGATGATAGCTGGATACGGATTTGCTGCTGCTGAGCAGGCGGAAAGACGTCAATGACCCGGTTGATTGTTGTCGGGGCACTGGATGTGTGTAGTGTAGATAACACAAGGTGGCCGGTTTCTGCCGCTGTAATCGCAATCTGTATGGTCTCCAAGTCCCTCATCTCCCCTACTAGAATCACGTCTGGGTCCTGACGGAGAGCGGCTTTTAAACCGTTGGCATAGGATATCGTATCAAAGCCAACCTCACGCTGGTCTATGATTGAATTCCCATGCCGGTGAAGGTACTCAATTGGGTCTTCTAATGTAATAATGTGCTTTCGCATTGTTCGGTTCATGTAGTCTATCATGGATGCAAGTGTAGTAGATTTACCGCTTCCTGTCGGTCCTGTAACAAGGATTAGTCCCTGCGGTTTTTCAACTAATTTTGAAATTATTCCCGGCAGCTGGAGGTCTTCAATTGTAGGTGTTTTTGATGCTACTACACGAAGGGCCAAAGATACACTTTTCCGTTGATGAAAGGCATTAACACGAAACCGCGAAACACCCGGGACACCGTAAGAGAAGTCAAGCTCTCCTTTTTCTTTAAATTGCTCCCATAGATTTTCCGGAATAATGGCCTGAGCCATTCCTTCTGTAACTTCGGGAAGTAGTATATCACTCCCATACCTTCTTAAATCTCCGTTAATACGCAAGATCGGCGGTACTCCAACAGTTAAGTGGACGTCTGACGCTTTGTACTCTATCGCCGCCTTTAATATTTGGTCAATTTTCTCTTTCATGCAACCCTACTCCTATTCCAGAATGGCAACACGTAATACTTCTTCGGTTGTTGTTAATCCTTGCTTCACTTTTAACAAACCATCGTCAATCAAAAAGATGGTTTTATTTTTAATCGCTATTTCTCTTAACTTTTGAAAATTCTCGCCATTCATAATAACTCGTCGAATATCGTCATTAATCACGAGCACCTCATGCAAGGCAACCCGGCCTTTGTATCCGGTGATATTGCACGAGGCACAGCCCTTACCACGAATAATCTTCTCGATCTTCATCCCGCGGCGGGCAAAAATTTCGATTTCCCGTTTGGATGGTTCATGCTCCTCCATACAATCACGGCATACTTTCCGAACGAGACGCTGTGCTACAATACCGCTTAACGTAGCGGCAAGTAAGAAAGGCTCAACCCCCATGTCAATCAGCCGTGTTACCGTTCCTAGTGAATCATTTGTATGCAATGTGCTTAACACTAAGTGACCAGTTAAAGATGCGCGGACTGCAATTTCGGCTGTTTCTTTGTCACGAATCTCCCCTACCATGATGATATTCGGGTCCTGCCGAAGAATCGAACGAAGTCCTGCCGCAAAGGTCATCCCGACATTAGTGTTCACTTGAACCTGATTAATCCCTTCAAGCTGATATTCCACAGGATCTTCAACGGTAATAATATTCACTTCATCACTGTTCATTTTATTTAATGCAGCATATAAGGTAGATGATTTACCGGACCCGGTTGGCCCTGTAATTAATACAATTCCTGTTGGCTGTTCAATCATCTGATTGAATCGCTTCATGTTTAATGTGTTGAACCCTAGCTTATTAAGATCATTTAAGGTGGAACCCATATCAAGCAGACGCATAACAATTTTCTCGCCGTACACCGTTGGAAGTGTTGAAACGCGAAGGTCTACTGGATGGAAATCCAAATTTAATTTAATCCGGCCATCCTGCGGAATCCTGTGCTCGGTAATATCCAGGTTGGACATAATTTTAATCCTGGCTGTCAAGACGTTTTGCATGCTTTTTGGCAGTGTTCGGTCAACCCTTAATACACCGTCAACCCGATAGCGGACAACGATTTTCGTTTCCTGCGGGTCAACATGAATATCACTCGCCTTTTGTAGCACTGCACTTGTCATGATCTGGTTTACCAGCTTGACAATCGGCGAGTCTTGATCGGTAATATCGTCCGTTCTGCCTCGCTCATTTTGCGGCAATTCGTCCAGCAGTTCCTCCAAACCATCGTCAATATTGTAATATTTATTAATGGTCCTTAGGATGTCGTCCTTTGTCGCAATCGCCGGTTCTATTTGAAATCCGGTTGATAGACGCAAGTCATCAATGACGATGAAATCCATTGGGTCAGCCATTGCGACAAACAATTTATTCCCTTCTTTTTTTAACGGAATAATTAAATTCCGTTTCGCCGTTTCTTTTGGAATCAACGTAAAAAGGTTCGTTTCAAATGGATATTGGATTAAGCTGATATGCGGGACCCCAAGCTGATATTCTAGTACCTCGATCAACTGCTGTTCACTGATAAAGCCTTTTTGTAAAAGGGCTTCCCCCAGTTTTTGATTTGGGCTTTTTTCGTTTAACACCACTTTTAGCTGCTCGGGTGTAATTAATTCCTCTTCTACTAATAAATCACCAAGTAGTTTTCGTGTTTGCTTCATATACATTCCCTTCCTCTACTTTGGCTGTTCATTCGGCTTTCCCCATAGATCGCTGTTATCTGTATCCTGCTGTTCTGTTTCAGAAGGAGATGTTGTGGTACCACTATTTTGGTTAGTTGTTGTTGTTTGATCATTCGATTGGTTTCCAGTTGTTGGGGTCGATGTACTTTGCTTGCTGACTCCAAGGCCATGAATTTCCACTTGATATACTGCTGGATAATAATCCTCTGATATTAACTCACTCTTAATTAATTCGTTATCCTGATAGACTTCACGATAAATCTGTACAATCTGCCCATCCTTCCCTTTTGCTTGGATAGTTATCTTTCCTGGGAGCAGCTGAGGGCTGTACTGAATTATTTTCTTTGGTGTCAGTGTCTGCTTGTTCTGCAGGCTGATTTCATAGTTATTGAAGAACTTTTCACCTTTTAAAATCACATTTAGCTGATTATTATCCAGCGTTAGATGCAGTGAGTACTTTGCTTTATTCGGATTAGCGATGATTAAATCAGTATTTTTACTTGGATTGATCTTAGCTTCAAATCCTAAATGTGCGTAATCGGGGAGCTCAGTCCCAATATTTCTTTCAATGATTGAAAAGTTGGTTGGCATTATTGCTTCATAAATACCGGTAGCCATCACGTTTAATGCATCATCTTGGGTAATTTTGTGATTCTTAGCATATTCAAGTAAAGAGAACGTTGATTCTTCCGGAATATCGATTTTAGGATTTTCCTGAATGATTGATTCCAGGTTATCAGGGATCTCTTTGAGCTGAACGGTTACTTTATTAAGGACAGCATCCTTTTTTATTTTGTCAAATGCTAGATAATCAGAGTACAAGTTAAAAGTTTGAGCTTTTATTTCAAAAAGAGAAGCTGTCGCATTTAAACTAGTTGTCAGTTTATCCATGTCAATATCACTAGTTTTTAGGTTAGGAAAAAGTATTTCCAGTTGTGCGCTAACTTGACTTTTATCAATTGTAATGAATGCCGTATTTTTTTGCCCGTTTTTGATTGATGCTACCGTTTGTTGGGCATCAAGATGAAAATCATTTAAATCAAATGGTGTAATTTTTTCACCATATTGCAGTTCGATTTTTGCTTCTTTAATCCATTCTGGAAATTTTTCTTCTAACAAACCTCTAGCTTCTTCTGAAGTTTCCCCCGAAATATCCAATACTCCGATTGATGTACCGTCAGAGAAATTCCCGTCTGCATTTGTCATACTCTCAAATGCCTTTGCCCCAAAATGGGAGGAACTAAAGATAAATGCTGTACAAAAGAGCAATACAACAAATAATTTGATCAGCTGCTGATTCTTGCCCAAACCTTTTCCTCCATTCAAACCCCAAATAATAATATCAAAATTACTTTTGCAAACTGAGTTTTTCTTTTTGATCAATTGCTTCCAGTTCATCATCACGATTTGCTTCTTTATTTCCGGCAAGAAGAAAGTCGAAAAGAGAATCATCAAGCTGATCTTCATCTTTACCTAGATTCTTTGCATCTTGAATATCAAAAACAGGAAGATCATCAATTTCTTCAATAATAATATCTTCCTCCTTATTGAATGAATCAGTGGACTCATATTCTAATAAACTTTCAATTTCCGATAGATAGTCATTATCTATTGATGTTTCTAGTATTTCTTCTTTATGTGGCGCGACTTCTTTTTCTGCAAGAAGAAAATCAAATAGTGAAGCATCCAAAGGGTCTTCCTGTTTATCTGTAATATTGGTTCTTTTTTGAATTTCAACAGATGCAATATCACCCAACAAATCATCCATTGCATTAGTTGCGAATTTCCCAGCCGTTATACTTTCATTTTCTTGTAAGCTAGTATTTTCTGTAGGATCATTGATTTCCAACTCAGTTTCGTTTTCGGAAATAAGCGAAATATCCTCAACGATAATATCAAGCTCGTTACCTTGTGTATCCTCAATAATATTGGAAATTCGATTCATTTCACCTGATATTAAATTAGGTGTTAGTGGCTGTTCGTCAATTTTAACTAAATTTATACTATTTCGATTTTCTAAAGAATCTATTTGTTCCTGTAGGTCTAACTCCTTGTCAGCTACTTCTTCAAATGCAGGCTTTTGCTGCATAAATAGCGCCCCCATCCGGCTATTCATGAAATAAGCTGCTGAAATACTAAGTAATAACAGTAATAACGCAGTCTGCCATAGTGGAATAATGGCAACCACTGTGAGACCGCCTAATGATAACAAGAAACTAATGGATACTAAAATTGCTTTCGCTTTTAAAGAGTATCCAATTCTTAAAAAATAAAAAATTAACATTAAAACAACCATAGAACAAAAGGCCCATATAAACGTTACCATTTATTCACTATCCCTTCACTAGTCTTTATGTACTATAAACTACATTTTTCATCATAAAAATAACTTTTTTGTGGTTTTATGCAAAAATTAGACAAAATTCGTCTACTAAATATTGTATAATACTCTTAACGATTTTAAAAGAAGCTGAAAAACTTTTATGGGTACTAACTACTGTTTTTTTGTTTTCTATTACCAATGATGCATTAGATATTATCTAGATTATTTTAGAATGAAATTTTTTCGCTAGGAAGGGTTTAAATTCTATGGAATTATTAAAAAATCAAAAAGGCGTAACATTAGTTGAGGTTCTCGCATCAATTGTTATTTTATCAATTATCTTAATATCAATTATGGGATTTTTCCCTCAAATGGGACTTATGAATAAACAAAACGAGGAAAAATCTCAGGCAATCAATATTGCTAAAGAGATTCTGGTCGGTTGGCAGGAATCAAATGAGGTGAAAACATTTATTTCTCAATCTGATAGAATAATCGGCTTCACTCCCTCGTACGTCAACGAAAATGTTAATTATACACATTTTGATTATAATAAATATCCGAACTACTATTATTTTGAAACCGACAAAAATCAGTATCATGTTCAAATCAAAATAAAAAAATCCCCTGATAAAAGTGCAAGTGTATTACATGTTCACCAAATTGTTATTAAACTTCAAAATAAAAAAGGAAACATTATTGCTGAAACTTACGGATACATAACAAGGAGAGAATAAAATTGAATCAAAATGAGCGAGGTTTAACATTAGTAGAGGTTTTGGCAACATTAGTAATAATGTCTATCGTAAGTATTATAATATGGAGCATTTTTTTCCAAGGGTTTAACTTTTCGCAAAAGGCAATTTCCAAAAACCAGATGCAACAAGAAATGAACCTTTTAATTAACAATTTATTAGGGATTCACCAAACCGCTAAAGAATATAACTTAAAGAATATTAACTCAAATTGTGAAATTAAAGTGGAAATTATAAATAAAGATAATTCAACAGAAACTGAGATCTTCAGCCATCCAAATATGTGTTTTAAATATGACATAAAAAATTCAGTAGTTCCTCCCATCGTTCCTAATCGAGCAAATAATGACGTTCAATTAAAAATTACTATCAGTGTTAAGAATGATCCAAATAATAAAATAACGATGGATACCTATCTCTATCGAATTAAAGGGGTTAAATACCAATGAAGAGTGTTAAGAATGAGCAAGGTTATACACTAGTAACAGTCTTACTCATTATAACTGTTTTTATGATTCTTGCCCTTTCATTTATGGGACAGGCTTTATCAACCACAAAACAAAATAAAATGATTGAAAAAAAAGCCACTACTGTTTCAGCAGCTGAAATGGGAATATCCTATTATCAAGTTGAAATTCAAAAAATGTACGAATCAAAACGGAGTGAGGTAAATACTTACGTAAGTTCAATTATGAGTCACCCCGGAGCATCTACGACAACAGACTTTAAAAAGGAAGCAACTGTCAAAATGGCTGAAAAACTCCAAAGTTTAATCCCAACTGGTACTACTTTAGCTCCAGTTCAAATTGATGACCATCCCAATGCATCATTTTATATGAAAGATTTCGTTGCAACAGCTGATCCAGCTTCTGATTCCTATAAAATAAATATTAGTTTTAAGGTCATTGGAAATGAGGATGGCAAGGATACGACACTTTTAACAGAAATGTACTTAGACTTAGATACAATTATTAATTTGCCAACAACAAATAACCCTAATGATTACCTACTCCCCACATATAATAATATTATTAAGCCAGAAACGCTTTGTGAAATTTTAGAGGAATGTAATCCAGTTTACACTGAAGCTAACACAAGTTTTGATGGGAATAATTTACTTTCAAGTAATAAGACAATTTACACAACTGGTACGCTTACCCTTACAGGACAGGGGAACGAAAATAATATTAGTGATATTAAAATTCATGCAGACGGTGATATTATCGTTGGTAAAAACATGAATAGTCAAACAAAAATGCAAATCGAAACTAATGGTAATGCAACATTTCAACAAAACTTAAAAATTGATATTATGTCAAAATTGTTAGTTAGAAAAAATTTATCAGTTTTACAACAATTTGATATTACAAATAGTTCCTTTGTTTATGTCGGTGAAAATGCAACGGTTCAAAAACTAAATATATCTTCCTCAAAAATGTGTGTTCACGGTGATTTAAAAATAAACGATAGTAAAACAGTCGATAAACCTGAGAATCTTATAGTACTTGGGAAGGTATACCAATGGACAAAGAAAACAGGAAATGAATACGAATACAAAGAGGTTGTAGGAGAAGGTAATATTAATTTGGAAACTTTCAAGAAGGAATGCGGGACATATGTACCTCCAGCATTCCAAATTAATTGGGGCAATGAAGTTAGTCCGATAATTAGTGATGTTGATTATTAAAAAAAGTGTGATTGTAGTTGCTATACTACAATCACACTTTTTTTAACAAGACGAATACTCCGCCACCCGGTTCCGTCCAGCTCTCTTCGCTCCCACATAAAGTGCCCTATCAGCATGTCGGACCAACGCCAGCGCATCCTCCGCGTTCTCAGGTGCGGTTGCAACTCCAATCGATACTGTAATATTAACCTGCTGTTGTGTATGGTCCAAAGACTGGTGAAGTGTAAATGGCCACTTATCAATTGTTTGCCTAATTTGCTCAGCTATTTCGTATGCATTTTCTTTTGCGGAATCAGGCAAGAGTATGACAAATTCCTCTCCGCCATAACGCGCCACTGTTCCACGGTCTCCTACCAATTGTTTGATCCTGCCGGCTAATTCATATAGAATTTCATTACCGCTTTGATGACCGTATGTATCATTAACCGCTTTAAAATGATCAATATCCAGAATAATTAAGGACAGCTGGCTACGCTCAAAGCGCATCAACAATTCAAATTCCTTCGTTAACAAGCTTTCGAAATGACGATAATTATATAATTTCGTTAACGAGCAGCGTTCACTTTGTATTTTGGTTTGCTCGTAATGTTTGGCATTTTCCATTGCCACAGCAAAGTACGAACAAAGAATTTCTAAGATCATTAACTGGTATTTCTCATAGGCATGTTTTTCTTTTGAGGCAAGAACAAGCACCCCAATTAGGTTATTACTTCTTTCGATAGGCATGCTTAATATGCTTTCTGCATCCTCTGGAATATAGCCGTTCGTATATTGATGCCATTCCTTTCTTTTTGAAAAAAGGTAAGGTTTGCAGTTTGTCCAAGCTAAACCGCTGACGCCTTCATTTTTCCGTAATAGCCTCATATCATTTGATAGTGCCTTTCCCATTTCCATCCTGCGGATCAATTTAAGCTGATCCTCGGAAACTTCTAAAATATAGGCATAATCTACAGGGAACGTTTCAGAAAGTTTTTGAATGAATAGATTAATAACATCGTCCACATTCAGATGCGCGGCCATTTTATGGCCGATTTCCGCAGCCTTTTGCAAATATTCATTGACCTTTTGACTCGAATAATAAAGATTGAAAAAGACCGATACACTGATAAAAGGGCCCCCAACTAAAAGAAGGGCTATTATTCCAACCTCCCTATATAATATGTACAGCACAATACCAATTGGGAATGTTATGATTGTAGCAATTGTTTCAACAAATAAATCCTTCCCCAAAAAAGGCTCTTTATAAATAAAGTGCAAATGCATCGAGACAATGACCTGGTTTAAGGCATAAATCATAAAAGCATAGAGCACTACAAGCCATACTGCATCAGGATTCCCTGCTAGTTTGGGCATAACGTCCCCGCCAAGTGCATAATAAACTACACCGCTAAGGAACGAAACGATAAAGATCATATATAGATTTAGTGGGTAGCGGAATAATTGATCCTTACCAAACACCTTTGAACGTAAGAGTAATACTATGACGGCGGCTTGAGCAAAAATGATTTCTACAAATAATCCAAATTGTAAAAAGGTTGCAAGCGCGACCCACTGGATTAAGAAAATGAACATTTTGTTGATGACAATAGGCATTGCCGCAACCACTAATGTTAACAGCAAAAAGCCTGACAAAGCAGTCCAGCTGCCTGGATGATGAGGAGGGGTGATTTTATATGTAAACCATAAACCTGCTGGAACCAATAAGATCCACAACAAAAAAATCGCTTTTTTTATTTGTGGTGTAGTTTCCATCTACAGGGTCCCCTCCTCTCTAAATATGAGTAATTATAGATAAGACTATTTTACCAAATTTTGAGAAGCTTGTCACAAAGAAATCGTCTTATTTTTCAAAAAATGACATAAAATTGGTTTTACCTCAGAGATAAAATAAAGAGAACCCGTAACCACTAACATGCTGTTGCCTTGAAGATTCTGAATTTCTTCACCAAGATAGGACTTCCAATCATCAACGGCCACTTTATTTGCACATTGGCTGATTTTCAGAAAATCTTTCGCATCCGCAGCACGTGGAAAATCAAAATTCACGAACGAAATTTGACTTGCCACTTTGTCAAGTTTGCCAATCATTTTGTCGTATTTTTTATCCTTTAATGCCGCAAAGACAATATGTATGTTCTTGTCTTTAAACCTAGACGATAATTCATTCACTAATGTAGTGATTCCCTCATCATTATGAGCCCCATCGATGATAACAAGCGGGCTTTCGGAGAGAATTTCAAATCTTCCCGGCCAGTATGCTTGCTTCAAGCCGGTTCGAATGGCTTGCTCGAAAATGTTGAATAAGCCCTTCTTATTTAAAAATTGAGCTGCACATACAGCTAACGATGCATTTTCAGTCTGGTGCTGCCCGATCATGCTGATTTCAAGCTTTTCTAAAGTTTTTTCTTCCGTTTGCAGGGTAAAGACTTCCCCTTTTGAAACAGAATGATGACCGCCGATGTTAAATTCCTTACCTAAGCTATATAAAGGTGCTTTCATTTTATCAGCTTGTTCTTCAATTACCTTCATCGCTCCCGGATGTTTAACCGCGGTAAAAATTGGTGTTCCCTCTTTAATGATTCCGGCTTTCTCAAAGGCAATCTTTTCGTATGTATCACCTAGGATACTGGTGTGATCAAGACCAATATTGGTGATAATGGATGTCAAAGGTTTAATGACATTAGTAGAATCAAAACGGCCGCCCAGTCCCACCTCATATAGGACGATATCCACTTCCGGGTTATTAGCAAAATAATAAAAAGACATTGCTGTAATCACTTCAAACTCAGATGGTCCGCCAAGCTCTGTTTCTTCCAGTTCATCAGCAAGCGGGACGATTAAATTGGTCAGGTCCAGCAAATCCTGGTCGCTGATTGGCTTTCCATTGATACTAATGCGTTCGTTAAAATGTTCAATATATGGAGAGGTGAACGTTCCAACTTTATATCCAGCTTCCTGCAGAATGGAGCGGAGAAATGTTACGGTCGATCCCTTACCATTCGTTCCGCCTATATGGACTGCATTGATCTTCCCTTCCGGATGGTCCAGCTTCTCCAACATCCATTCCATGCGTTTTAATCCCGGTTTAATGCCCAGCCTTAGTCTTCCATGAATCCACTCTAGGGCTTCGTTATAGGTAGTAAACATTCTTGACACCCCAATTTATTTAATAAAATGAAGGCGAGACGAATCCTAGTTTAGAATTCGTCTCACCATTTATTAGCCTCTTAATTCCTTAATACGGGCTTCCACAATATTTCTTTTTTCCAGATAGTCTTTCTCTTTTGCTCGTTCTTCAGCAATAACCTTTTCAGGTGCCTTCTTCACAAAGCCTTCATTGCCTAATTTCTTTTGAACCCGTTCTACTTCCTTGTTTAACTTCTCGAATTCTTTTTGAAGACGGGCAATTTCTTCATCAATATTGATTAACCCTTCAAGCGGCAGGATGATTTCCACACCTGTGATCACCGCAGTCATTGCCTTTTCAGGGATTTCAATGTCTGTTCCCATTTGCAATGTTTCAGGATTACAGAATCGCTCGATATAAGCACGGTTTTTCTCAATTGATTTCAGGATGGTTTCATCCTTGGCTTTTACAAGCATTTTGATTTTTTTGCTTAACGGTGTATTCACTTCAGCACGAATATTACGTACAGAGCGAATCATTTCTACCAATAGCTTCATTTCTTGTGCTGCTTTTTCATCAGATAGCTCTGGTTTAACTTCAGGCCACGTCGCGGTTGTGATGGATTCACCGGAGTGCGGAAGGTTTTGCCAAATTTCTTCGGTTATAAATGGCATGAATGGATGCAATAGACGCATGGTTTGATCAAGTACATAGGCTAAGATGGAACGTGTTGTTTTCTTAGCTGCTTCATCCTCACCATAAAGAGGAAGCTTCGCCATTTCAATATACCAATCACAGAAATCATCCCATATGAAGTTGTATAACGCACGGCCAACTTCACCAAATTCGTAGCGCTCAGAGAGCTTTGTCACATGATCAATGGTTTCATTCAAGCGAGTCAGGATCCAATTGTCAGCTACTGATTTGTCACCACTGAAATCAATTTCCTCATATGTTAACCCGTTCATATTCATTAAGGCAAAGCGGGAAGCGTTCCAAATCTTATTGGCGAAGTTCCAAACTGCTTCTACCTTTTCAGTGCTGTAGCGTAAATCTTGGCCTGGTGATGTTCCAGTAGATAGGAAGTAACGCAGTGCATCCGCGCCGTATTTGTCAATCACATCCATTGGGTCAACACCGTTGCCAAGGGATTTACTCATCTTCCGTCCCTGTTCATCACGAACTAATCCATGAATGAGAACATCTTTAAATGGACGCTCGCCGGTAAACTCAACACTTTGGAAAATCATTCTTGATACCCAGAAGAAGATGATGTCGTAACCAGTTACTAAAGCACCTGTTGGGAAGTAGCGTTTGAAATCAGCCGCCTCTTTGTCAGGCCAGCCCATTGTTGAGAATGGCCATAGTGCTGAGCTGAACCAGGTATCTAAAACATCTTTGTCCTGCTCCCAGTTTTCAATGTCAGCCGGCGCTTCATGACCAACATACACTTCGCCCGTTTCTTTATGGTACCATGCCGGAATTCGGTGGCCCCACCATAGCTGTCTTGAGATACACCAGTCGCGGATGTTTTCCATCCAGTGAAGGTACGTTTTCTCGAAACGCTCTGGAACGAAGTGAACTTTATCTTCTTTTTTCTGAAGTTCAATCGCTGCATCTGCGAGCGGCTGCATTTTAACGAACCATTGTGTTGATAAATATGGCTCTACAACGGCACCGCTGCGCTCAGAGTGACCAACAGAGTGCAGGTGGTCTTCAATTTTAAATAGAACGCCTTGCTCTTGCAGATCTTTAACGATTTGCTTTCGGCACTCGAAACGATCCATGCCTTGATATTTTCCGGCCTTTTCATTCATAGTGCCATCTTCATTCATCACAAGGATACGCTCAAGATTATGACGATTGCCAATTTCAAAGTCGTTAGGGTCGTGTGCAGGTGTGATTTTTACTGCCCCGGAGCCAAATTCCATATCTACATAGTCATCGCCAACAATCGGTATTTCCCGGCCGGTAATCGGCAGGATCACGGTTTTCCCGATTAGGTGCTTGTAGCGGTCATCCTCTGGGTGAACGGCTACTGCTGTGTCTCCTAACATTGTTTCCGGACGTGTAGTTGCGATTTCAATATGTCCTGAACCATCCGCTAATGGATAGCGCATATGATAGAAAGCACCTTGAACATCCTTATAAATAACTTCAATATCAGATAATGCCGTTTTGGTGGACGGATCCCAGTTAATGATGTATTCGCCGCGATAAATTAAGCCCTTGTTGTATAACGTAACGAATACTTCACGAACGGCCTTCGATAAGCCCTCATCCAGCGTGAAACGTTCGCGTGAATAATCAAGACCTAATCCTAATTTTGCCCACTGGTCGCGGATATGAGAAGCATACTCCTCTTTCCACTTCCATGTTTCCTCAACAAATTTCTCCCTGCCAAGGTCATAGCGGCTTTTCCCTTCACTGCGGAGTTTTTGTTCAACCTTTGCCTGTGTTGCAATCCCAGCATGGTCCATACCAGGGAGCCAAAGCACATCATATCCCTGCATCCGCTTCATACGGGTAAGAATATCTTGCAGAGTTGTATCCCATGCATGACCTAAATGAAGCTTACCTGTAACGTTTGGCGGCGGGATGACAATGGTATATGGCTGCTTGCCCTCATCGTCTTTCGCTTCAAAAAATTGACCTTTGAGCCACCATTCATAACGACCTTTTTCAATACTTTGCGGATCGTATTTGGTAGGCATTGTTAATTCCTGTGTTTCCATTTGATTTGCCTCCTTTATATTTATAAAAGTACCGTAAAAATATAAAAAACCCCATTCGTCATAAAAGGACGAATGGAGTTTGCTTCGCGGTACCACCTTTTTTCCAATCAAACAGATGATTGGCACTTCATCGGATAACGGATTTCATCCGTCTTCTACTAATAAGGCATTTGTGGCCTATTTCGCAGAAGAAGCTCTTGGGCGACCTTCCGATGTACCTCTTAGGAAATCTTTCAGCTAATGATTTCCCTCTCTTAAAGCAGGCTGGCATCGTACTCTTCCCTGTCACAGCTTTGTTTTCATTTTTATATTGTTATACTATCCAAAAGAATGGATTACGTCAATCATGATTGCCAATTTTTTTTATTCTATACCATATGAAGAAAAATTAGAAACTGCCTGGACTATTTTATTAAGCACTAATAGACTTTTCAATATGTGTAACAGGAAGTGTATTCTTTCTAAGAAGCGATTCTGACTTTGCCAAAGTAATTCCTAGAAGCGCCCAGAAAATAGGAGCAACAGGGACGGTGCTTATATTAAAGAATGCTTGAATTAAATATCCAATGACTACTGATATTAGACCAAGCAGGATTACTTTTTCTTTGTCTGCTGCTCTTTTTACCGCTTGGAAAGCCTTGCTTAAAATCGAAAACACGAACAATAAATAAACCAAAAGTGCCGGTGTCCCTAATGTAACAGCTATTTGTAAATACTCGTTATGCGCTTTATCAACGATAATATTAGCATCTCCCAAATATATTTGGCGTTCCTCGGGTGTTGCTGGGAAAATAAATTCAAATGTATCCGGTCCGGATCCTATCCAGAAAAAATCCTTTACAAGCGGCAATGATTTTTTCCAAATAAACAGCCTTGAAGACCCTTCATAGCCAGTACTTTGATTCGTTACCACTTGATATGACTCCGACAAAATCGTACTTGCCCTGTTAAAATAGTGGCCTTTTTCAGAAAAATTGATAATAACAGCTATTAATAATAACGATACCGCTAGCAAAGACCATTTTTTCCAAAGATGTTTTCTTTTATATACAACAAAAACTGTTAAAAAGACTGTTCCGCAAAATATGCCCAAATAGGCACTTCTGGTATTTGAAAACAACAAAGCAATAAATGTCAAACAAAGCGTTAGAAAATAAAAGATGTTTACATTCTTTTTATTGACTGTTAAGTAAACTGTCAATGATATTAGGAAGCTTAATACGAGATAAGACCCGAAAAAGTTTGGATTATCAAAAAATGTATAAGTGCCGGAATAATTACGCATTGCACTATTTCTTGGCAGAAAATCTAAAGAATAATGCTGTAATATAGCATAAATCGAGACTATGGCGGAGACGATTGCTGCCCCTGAGATTAGTTTAGTAACTTTCCTTATATCCAGGAGCCGGTAGGAAAAAAGGAACATACTGCAATATGAAAAAAACGTGATTAACCCCTCTTTCCGATCAATGGTACCGTGGACAGAGGTATATGTATAGTTTGAAAAAGCAGTGGAAATTTCAATTAAACATAAAAATATGATTAATAAAGCAAAAGGTGTTTTCTCCCCTTTTTCTGGAATCAGCGTACGTTGCTTCTTTCTGAAAAAGATGAACAGCCAATAGCCTAATACAAACAAATATAAATAATTTGCTTTCGTCGTTGTGTAATATGGATCGATGCCCCAAGGGTATATTAAAAGCGGAAACAGCACAATAAACCAGTACATAATTTTATACTCCTTTATACCTACTTCTTTAGACATACCAATTATTCCATTTCCTGACTAACAATTCAATCTGAATTTTTGATAAATTGAGGGTTTCTTTTGTGAAGTTTTTGGGGAATTCACACAAGTTGGGAATATACATAAACTAAATGTAAAATTTGGGAAAGGGGAGGTTTTCCGGTGAGGAATTTTCAGAAGTATAAATACCGTCCCTGGTTTCAAACGTTTCGCAAATGGAGCGGGCAACTAATCGTTCCCTTTATCATTTTCCAGTTCATCCGAACACTCTTTCTTCCGACCGTTTTTGATGTCTTATTATTAGCCCTTTTTATCGTGATTGCAGTTGCCATTTGGTCTGAAATAATTTAAGGAGCCCTCTTGCAGGTTTATTACTGCTCTTGGGCTCCTTCTTTTGCTTGCTCGGCTGCAGCTTCTTTGGCCTGTTGCTGTGCTTCAATTTCCGTCATCCGCATGACGACATACTCGGTATTTTTCAAATGCCAATAGCGCTGTTGCAGCTGCTTTACATATTTAAATTCATTTTTCGGACGCTGCTTACGATAATATTTTTCCACCGTTTGGATGATGGGAATAGGGTAGGCTAAATAGCTGTAGAATAATAGCTTTTCCTCATCTTTAAAAGGAAAATATTTGAAATAATGATAGACCAGATCAACCGATTCATCGCTGCGCTTCGGCCCGCTGTTTAACGTCCGGGAGATAAACGGCAGCAAGTCATGGATCGGTGAACCGTAAGTGGCATTTTCAAAGTTGATAAAGTAGCCGTAGCCTCTTTCATCAAATAGAAAATGGTCAGGTGATAGCTTCCCATGGGTCACCACCATACGGGCTTTTTCGTTCTCCTTTGTGCTTTCATACCATTCTTCAAATTTTGCCTTTGAAAAGCGCAATGCCTGGCTGATCTCATTGTAATACAAGCAAAATAGTAATTCGAATGGCGACATATACGCCTGCCTTTCGCATACATCGATAAAGCCGTCGAGAAACTCCTGATGCTTATCCAGCTGCTGTATCGTCTTTTCATAATGTTCGATACGTTCTTCCTTGTTGATCGTGATTTCTTTTGCAGAAAGTGTGTGGAGCCGCGCCAGCTCCCTAAACAGCTGATGACTTTGGGGATCGCGGTTATCATTGGTCATCCATGGCATCAGGTAATAAAGGTATTGACCATGTAAAACCGCATACCGTCCGTCCATCGTCGGATATATCGGAACAATTCGGTTAAACCCTTTTTGATATAAAAAATGCACGTGGCGAATGAAATCTGTCCCATTCGCAGGGGAGATTTTTTTCAAAGCAAACGTGCCTTTGTTTGAATAAATCTTCTGAATGCTGCCGTAGTCCTCAACAAATTGTGGTTCAATCTGATAATGCTTGAGTATAGGACCGATTGTTTCAAGCCAATTCGAGTCATTCATATGAACTCAACTCTCTCTTTGAAAATCTAAATAGGGTGGACCTTGGTTAGTTAATGAAAAAAGAAGCAGAGCAGGCCGTTTTTAACCCGCTCGCTCTCTTTTGTGAAAAATTATTTTTTCGCCAGTGTTGCCGGAACGTATAACACTTGCCCCTCGTATACGTCCTGATTGAGTTCTAAATTGTTTACGCGAAGCAGGTTATGGACGGATACATCATAGCGCTCGGCAAGACTGTCGACCGTATCCCCTTTTTGAACGATGCACATCTTTAGTTTTACCTGTGCAGTACTCTCATCCTTGCGGGCAAAGAATTCAGTCAAAGTCATCGTTTTACTTTTTGAGAATAACTTCTTCTTCTGTTTAGGCTCTTCAGGTGAGGATGACGAACTTTCCTCTTCGTAATGTTCGTTCTCGATAACGATTTCTTCTTCTACTTCGACCTCAACCTCTACAGGATGATTATCTTCACTTCTCGCTTCCTGGTATGGCCATGAAGACTGACTTGCAGACGGATTATACTCCTGGAATTGCCACGATGACTGGTCCTGTTCTTGTTCTTCTTCCTCTTGCTCCTCCGGTTGATAGTTGAAGGTTGGAAATTTGGGAAATGCGACCTCTGGCTCTTCCTCCTGCTGTTTTTTTGCTTCTGTCTCAAATAAGAAATTATTTGCATAATGACTTGGGATTGCAGGCTGCTCCTCAATTTCTTCTTCCTGAACGGCATGACTACGATGTAGCAGCTCAAGTTCTTGTTCCTCCTGTTGCTGCTGTTCCATCTGCTGTTCAGTTCCGTAAAGACCGCTGATGGTTAATTCTGCTGACAGCTTCAAACAGCTGCGTTCCGGGATGGAATAGTCAAACGATTCCACGAGGACGTCGATATCATAAATACTTTGAATCCGGTTATTTGGGATTGTAATATCCACTGGGAATCGATGAGAAAATTCGCAATTTCCTTCCTCTCGCTCCTCCACCGTCTCAACGAATTTGTGAGAGGTGTAACCTTCATCCTGGCTTTCATTGCTTACTTCACAACTTTTATATTCGCCGGTAAGTTCCAGCGAACCTCGTATGGTTACGTACTGATCATTTTCCTGGATTGTAATGTCCGGGTCGAGTGAAATGGACAGTAGCTCCTCGACTTCCTGTCCTTTTCGAAACCACAAAGACTCCTCCAAGGAAAATCTTAGTGACGATTGATTCTCCTGGGACAAAGCGACTCCTCCTTTCTTTTCCTTCACGCAAAAATCACCATGTCACTTACACTTTATGAAAAGTTATTTTTATTTATGATAACTTGATAGGAAAAGAATTGAAGAAATGCGTTTTTCTTTCCGGACTGTGTGGGTGTATGGAATTTTGGAGAGTTTGATTTCGCGGATTTTTGAGTTTATTTCGCGGATTCTGAGAAGGATTTCGCGGATTTCTGATTTTATTTCGCCGATTTTGAAAAGAATTTGGCCCTTTTCAAAGTTTATTTCGCAGAACATATAAAAAAACATATAAAAACACCCGCCAAACATGGCGAGTGCTTTATCATAACAACAATTATTTGAGCTTCGAAAACGCAGCTTCTGCCGCTTTAATTGTTTTTTCAATATCCTCATCAGAGTGCTCTGTTGATAGGAACAATCCTTCAAATTGGGAAGGCGGCAGAAATACGCCTTGATCCGCCATTTGACGGTAGTACTCTGCAAAGAATTCCAGATTCGATGTTTTGGCTTTTTCATAGTTGATGACATCTTCGTTAGTGAAGAAGAAACCAATCATCGAGCCGGCGCGGTTAAAGGTAATTGGAATATCATACTTTTCAGCTGCAGCCTTGTAGCCTTTTTCAAGCATGTCACCCTTACGGACAAATTCTTCATAGTGAGACGGTGTCAGCTGGCTTAATGTTTCATAACCAGCAGTCATCGCAAGCGGGTTACCGGACAAGGTACCAGCTTGGTAGATTGGACCGCTTGGTGCGATTTTTTCCATAATTTCCGCTTTACCACCGTAAGCTCCTACAGGAAGCCCGCCGCCGATTACTTTTCCTAAGCAGGTTAGGTCAGGTGTGATGCCGAAGTAGCCTTGAGCACAGTTATAGCCGACTCGGAAACCTGTCATGACTTCATCAAAAATCAACAATGCCCCGTATTCGGTCGTAATGTCACGTAATCCTTGTAAGAAACCTGGTAGCGGCGGTACAAGACCCATGTTTCCAGCTACTGGTTCAACAATAATACATGCAATATCTTCACCAAATTGCTCAAACGCATATTTAACGCCTTCAAGGTCATTGTATTGCACTGTAATCGTATTGGAAGCAACGCCTTCAGGAACACCAGGGCTGTCAGGTAAACCGAGTGTTGCGACACCAGAACCAGCTTTAATCAATAAGGAATCACCATGGCCATGGTAACAGCCTTCAAATTTTAAAATCTTATTGCGGCCAGTGTAGCCCCGCGCTAAACGAAGGGCACTCATTGTTGCTTCCGTTCCAGAATTGACCATTCTGATAATTTCAATTGAAGGTACACGGTCCTGGACAAGTTTAGCTAATTTGTTTTCCGATAATGTTGGAGCACCGAAGCTTGTTCCCTGCTCAGCAGTCTTTTTCAATGCTTCAACAACTTGATCATTGGAGTGGCCGAGAATCAGCGGGCCCCATGAAAGAACGTAGTCGATATATTCATTGCCATCAATATCATAAATTTTCGAGCCTTTTCCCCGTTCCATGAAAATCGGATCCATATTCACCGATTTAAAGGCACGGACCGGGCTGTTTACCCCGCCTGGCATTAATTTTTGGGCTTCTTTAAATGCTTCAATAGATTTTGTATACGAACGCATCCTATTCCCTCATTTCAGAAATTATTGTTCTTTTAACCAGCGAATGGCGTCTTTTGCATGATACGTAATAATGAGATCGGCACCGGCGCGCTTCATGCCTACAAGCATTTCAAGAACCGTGCTTTTTTCATCAATCCAGCCGTTTTGGGCAGCCGCTTTAACCATCGAATATTCACCGCTGACATTGTAGATTACTACTGGCAGGCTGAAGTTATTTTTAACATCACGAACGATATCAAGGTATGGCATACCCGGCTTCACAATCAGGAAGTCTGCGCCTTCTGCGACATCGGATTCTGCCTCTCTGAATGCTTCGATGCGGTTAGCAGGGTCCATTTGATAGGTCTTGCGGTCGCCGAACTGCGGTGCGCCTTCTGCTGCTTCACGGAACGGACCGTAGAATGCTGAAGCGTACTTAACAGCGTATGACATGATTGGAATTTCGGTAAAACCAGCTTCATCCAAGCCTTCACGGATAGCGGCAACAAAGCCGTCCATCATGTTGGAAGGAGCGATGATATCTGCGCCTGCTTGAGCCTGGCTGATAGCTGTTTTAACAAGTAATTCAAGTGATTCGTCGTTTAAAACTTTCTCCCCTTCCACAACGCCGCAATGACCGTGGCTTGTGTATTCACATAAGCATGTGTCAGCAACAACAAGAATTTCAGGGAAGTGTTTTTTAATATAGCGGATTGCTTCTTGGACGATCCCATGGTCATGGTAAGCCTGTCCGCCGCACTCATCTTTTGTTGCAGGGATACCGAATAACAGTACAGCTTTAATTCCGTGGGCAGCGATGTCTTCCATTTCTGCATGTAGATGATCCATGGATACTTGGAAAACTCCAGGCATAGATGATACTTCTTTCCGAATGTTTTCGCCTTCATAAATAAACAACGGGTAAATAAAATCTTCCGCTCTTAAGTGATTCTCTCTAACAAGAGCGCGCATGCTGGCACTTGACCGCAGGCGGCGATGACGTGAAAATTGAAGTTCCATTTTTTTACATACCTCCAAGGTGATTTAACATTGTATATTAAAAGGTTTTAGCTTACTTATATGACGGATTTCTGTAGATTTTTTGTCCAAGTTTAGAGTACTTAATTTTGCTCCTGACGGTGGATGTTGCTTTTTCCTGTTTTCGGGCAATGAAACCTCGATCCATAGGACTCAATAGAAATTTAACTCTGTTCTTCCCCCAAAAACCTTACCAAACTCTTCATCATCTCCCTCACCGTATATTCCTCTGGTGAGGCATGAATCGGCAGGCCATATTCTCGCAGGCGCTTCTCGGTGATTGGGCCGATGCAGCCGATGATGCACCTGTTAAGCCGTTCAGCAAGACCATATTCCTGAACTACAGCCATCAAATGGTCCACGGTTGAAGGGCTTGTAAATGGCAAGATATCCAGCAGCCCGCTGCCAAGCATCTCCGCCAGCTTCCCCCGGCTTTCTTCCGGCAGGTAGTTTTCATAAATAACAACCTCATCGACCTTGGCCCCAGCCTCAGCCAATGAAGAAGCGATATAATCGCGTGCAAGATTCCCTTTTGGGATTAATACCCGTGAACCCTTTTGAACAAACGGCAAGAATTCCTCAACAAATGCCTCTGCAACGTATACCGAGGGCACAAATTCGACCGGAATCCCTTTTTCCTTTAACACGGCTTCCGTCCGTTTTCCAATAACCGCAATTTTCGGCAGCCTATTTCCGACATTGGTTCCAAAATCGGAACCATCCCCGGCCCCAGCTTCAACAAACGAAAAAAACGTTTCAACCGTCACATTACTAGTAAAAATAAGCCAATCATATGTACCCAGCCTCGATAAACATTGCTCAAGGCAGTGATTTTTTTCAATCGGACGGAAGGCAATCAGAGGGACTTCAACTGGAATCCCTCCGTATTCCCTAACAAGCTTAGAGAAAGATTTTGCCTGATCCTTTCCTCTTGGAACGAGAACTTTTTTGTTAAATAAAGGGGGAACCTCAATCATTTCCCCTCGAGCTCCCGCTTAACTCGATCGATTAGGTCTTTCGCTCCTTTTTCGATCAAGATATCAGCAGCTTTAATACCGAGCTCTTCTGGGTTCTGTCCTCTTACTTCTTCTTTAAAAATTTCTTGGCCTTCTGGTGTACCGACTAATACATTTAAGACAATTTCGTCGTTATCTTCTACTTGTGCAAAGCCGGCAATCGGCACCTGGCAGCCGCCCTCCATTTTTTGCAGGAAAGCTCGCTCTGCCCTGACGGCTCTATCTGTTTTCTTACATGTGAATTTCTCAAATAACTCGAGAAGCTCCTTGTCGTCTGCACGGCACTCGATTGATAAAGCCCCTTGACCTACGGCAGGAATACACACATCTGCATCTAGAAACTCTGTAACAACATCGGATGCCCAGCCAAGGCGGGAAAGACCTGCCGCTGCTAAAATAATGGCATCGTATTCTTCTGTTTCTAATTTTGCTAATCTCGTATCAACATTGCCTCGAATCCATTTAATTTCAAGATCCGGACGTTTTGCCAGCAGCTGGGCGCTGCGGCGGAGACTGCTGGTACCGATGATTGCTCCCGGCTTCAGGTCTGCTAATTTGATATGTCCTTTTGAAATCAAAGCATCACGATGGTCTTCACGGAAAGGCACACAGCCGATTGTTAAGCCCTCTGGCAATACGGCCGGCATATCCTTCATGCTGTGAACTGCCATATCGATTTCTTTATCCAGCATCGCCTGTTCGATTTCTTTGACAAATAGGCCTTTGCCGCCGACTTTTGAAAGGGTTACATCTAAGATTTTATCGCCCTTTGTAACGATTTCCTTTACCTCGAATTCCAAGCTTGGATTAATTTTTTTCAACTGGTCGACCACCCAGTTGGTTTGTGTTAATGCTAGTTTGCTGCGTCTAGAACCTACAATAATTTTTCGCATGACTGCCTCCTAAAGTTATGAGTACCATAAATGAAAGGATGATAATTGCCCGAATAAGAAAAAGTTAATTAATACAATCAGGAAAGATGCCACATTCCATAAGGCAAGCTTTTTCCCGTATACGTTCCTCACTGTCCGTAAATATAAAAAGATACTATAGGCGGTTAGTAATATAAACGAACCGATAATTTTCGCATCATACCAAGGCATGCCGGGGAGCTTCAAGAATGCCCACTGCAGACCTAGGATTAAACTTAACAAAAGCATTGGAACACCGATGATCGCTAATATGTATGATAATCTTTCTAGTTTCTCCAAATCGGCAATCCGTAAAAGTCTTGTTCCCCATTTTTTCCTTTTCAATAAATCGTATTGGAGCAGATATAAGACTGAAAAGACAAACGACAAGGAAAAAGCCCCGTATGAGAGAATCGCCATCGTTATATGAATTAACAGCAATTCCGATACCAGCTTCTGGGCCATGACATGGGATTGATATTGCATCGGTGCGAATGTATGGATGGCCATGACAATAAAACCAAGAATATTCGTAAAAAAAACGATAAAATCGACCCGTAATAATCGATTTATTCCAAGTGACAATGTGATTAATACCCAGGCATAAAAATAAAGCCCCTCGAAAATCGTTAAAACTGGGAACCTTCCTGTTTCTTTCATATAAAGAATAAGGAAAACCGTCTGCAAAACCCATACAAATGCAAGTAACCAGAAGGCAATCCGATTTGCCTTCCGGTTATGATGAATAAAATCGAAAAAATATAGCAGCACACTGAAGGCATATAGAACAACTGTCACCTCATGAACTCTCGTCATAAAGACGCTAAGCATAGCGGATGGCCCCCTTATGACTGAAAGGAAGCCTGCGCTTCTGTTACCGGCCGTTTATTCATTTCGGCTGAATTCGACTGTTGTTCATTTACAAGCTCTTCAATATTAAAGATTTTCATAAAGAAATCCATTGCCTGTTCCCGGTCAGGTCTTGCCGCCAGTTCCTTCGCTTGTAAGATCGGATCTTTTAACATTTGATTGATAATGCTTTTCGTGTGTTTGCTTAATACTTTTTTATCGCGATCCGATAGGTTTGGCAGCTTGCGCTCCAAACTTTCCATCGTTTCTGCCTGGATGGCCAGTGCTTTTTCTCTTAGCGCCGAAATGACAGGAATGACACCAAGCATGCCGAGCCACTGCTTAAAGTCCACGATTTCTTTTTCAATCATCAGCATGATTTTTTCAGCAGCCCTTTGGCGCTCCTTCAAGTTCGCTTCGACAATACCCTCCAGGTCGTCGATATCATATAAAAAGACATTTTCCAGTTCGGAAATTTGCGGGTCAAGGTCACGCGGCACGGCAATATCGACCATGAATAATGGTTTACCCTTCCGCTTCTTTTCCACACGTGCCATCATGTCTTTTGTAATGACAAAGTCTTTAGCTCCAGTTGAACTGATCAGAATATCAGCCTCAATCAGTGATTTCTGAAGCTCATCGATTGATTTAGCTTCACCGCTGAAGCGGCTGGCGAGATCTTTTGCTTTATCGTAAGTACGGTTAATCACCGTTACTTTTTTCACACCATTACCATGCAAATTCTGGGCAGCTAATTCTCCCATTTTCCCGGCGCCAAAAATGAGGACATGCTTATTGGCAAGGGAACCAAAGATTTTCTTTGCCAACTCAACAGCAGCATAGCTGACAGAAACAGCATTCGCGCCAATTTCGGTATCTGAATGGGCTTTTTTCGCCAAGGTAACCGCTTGTTTAAACAAATGATTGAACACGGAACCGGTCGTTCCCTGTTCTTGCGCATTCATGAAGCTATTGCGGACCTGTCCAAGAATTTGGGTTTCCCCTAAGACCATAGAGTTGAGCCCGCAGGTTACGTTAAATAAATGTTCCACAGCACCGTCTTCTTCATAAATGAATAAGAACGGCGAGAATTCCGCCTGCTCCATTCCAAACCAGTTCGCTAAGAACTCTTTAATGTAGTAGCGGCCTGTGTGTAATTGATCAACTACAGCGTAAATTTCCGTTCGATTACAAGTTGATAAGATGACATTTTCCAGGATGCTTTTTTTCGTTTTTAATTGTTTCATGGCATCCACAAGATCGGTTTCATTGAATGTCAACCGCTCACGGATTTCTACAGGGGCAGTTTTATAGTTAAGGCCGATCACTAAAATATGCATATGTCGAAAGACACCCCCAAAAATGATGACAGTAATAACTAGTCTGATTATATCATGTCTTTTTTCGCTTTCTTAGCGAAAAATGTGAACATAAAATGAACTATATGATAATATAGGAAATTGAATAGAACCTGTTATATATTTTATCTCCCTATGTACAGTACCAAAAAATTCGACAGGATTCAAGTGAACCTTACTGGAAGTGGTGTTTACGATGAAAAACCAACGCATTTTTCCTGGAATTATCTTAATTGGCTTTGGCGCCTACTTTTTATTGCAGCAAACAGGTATTTCGTTTTTTCTAGAATATTCGACATGGCCGACGTTAATCATGATTGTCGGTGTTGCCTTCTTAGGCCAAGGTTTTTGGGCAAAGGATGCGGAAGCGATTCTGCCTGGAATTATTATGTTCGGCTTTGGGCTCCATTTTCAGCTCGTCGGCCGAGTCGACTTCTGGCCGCATAATCATATCGGGATGCTGATCTTAATTATTTCGATTGGTTTCTTTATGCGCTTCCAAAAAACAAACACCGGCTTGTTTCAAGCATTCCTCTTTCTCATCATATCGGTATTGCTGCTGTTTTATGATCAAATTGCCGGCTATTTTGGTTTACTCCAAAGCGGCTTCAGCTTTATTTGGAAATTTTGGCCCGCACTACTAATCGTTATTGGTATCTATTTTCTCTTAAAACGCAAAAAATAACCAAAAACAAGGGTGTCAGGCACCATGTGAAAAATTCACATGATGCCTGACACCCTTTAGAATAATCTTACATATAACTTTCAAGAAGGGCCCATGCTTTGTCTTTTCCTTCTCCTGTTTCGGAGGAAAAAATGACCATGTGGTCGCCTTCCTCGAGGTTTAGCGTCTGTCTGGTTACTTTTAAGTGCTTTTGCCATTTGCCTTTTGGAATTTTGTCGGCCTTTGTTGCAATCACGATGCAGGGGATTTCATAATGCTTTAGAAAATTATACATCATTACATCGTCTTCCGTCGGCGGATGGCGTAAATCAACAATCAACACAACAGCCCGTAGCTGCTCGCGGGTCGTGAAGTACGTTTCAATCATCCTACCCCAAGCGGCACGCTCTGTCTTTGAAACCTTGGCATAGCCGTATCCGGGAACATCGACGAAATGCAGAATTTCGTTAATCAGGAAAAAATTCAATGTTTGTGTTTTTCCAGGCTTGGAGGAGATCCTCGCAAGCCCTTTACGATTTAACATTTTATTGATAAAAGACGACTTACCCACGTTCGAGCGGCCGGCAAGAGCAAATTCCGGTAAATCGACATCCGGGTACTGCTCCGGTTTTACCGCACTAATTACAATATCTGAACTTGTTACCTTCATCTAGCTTCTCCTTCTAATAAAGCATGTTTCAATACTTCATCCACATGCGATACCGGAACAAATTCCAATTCATTGCGGACACTTTCCGGAATATCTTCAATATCGACTTCATTATCTTTCGGTAAAATTACTTTCGTAAGGCCGGCACGGTGGGCACTTAGAGTTTTTTCTTTTAACCCGCCAATCGGCAGTACTCGTCCCCGTAAGGTAATTTCCCCGGTCATTCCTACCTCGCGGCGAATCGGCTTTCCGGTTAACGCTGAAACAAGTGCCGTTGCCATGGTAATCCCTGCTGATGGGCCATCTTTAGGCACTGCCCCTTCAGGCACATGGATATGGATATCATATTTCTCATGAAAATCTTCTTCGATTCCTAATTCTTTTGCCTTTGAGCGAACATAGCTGAACGCTGCTTGAGCGGATTCCTTCATCACATCGCCCAATTTACCGGTTAAAACAAGCTTACCTTTACCTGGCGCAAGCGACACTTCGATTTGCAGCGTATCGCCGCCGACCGTTGTGTAAGCAAGACCGGTTGCAACGCCTACTTGATCCTCGGTTTCTGCCTGGCCGTAACGGAATTTTGGTTTTCCTAAAAATTCTTCCACCGTTTTTTCTGTCACTACAACGCGTTTTTTCTCACCGGAAACAATGATTTTCGCTGTTTTCCGGCAAATTGTTGCCATTTGCCGCTCAAGACTGCGGACTCCGGCTTCCCTGGTATAATAGCGGACAGTTTTTAAAATGGCATCATCGCGGACTTGCAGCGTGCTTTTAGAAAGTCCGTTTTCCTTGATTTGCTTTGGCAGCAAGTGATCGCGGGTGATATGAACCTTCTCAAGCTCGGTATACCCGGCGATTGAGATAATTTCCATACGATCTAACAGCGGTCCTGGAATGGTTGCCAAATTATTCGCAGTGGCAATAAACATAACCTTAGATAGGTCATAGGTTTCTTCGATGTAGTGGTCGCTGAAATTATGGTTTTGTTCTGGGTCCAATACCTCAAGCAGCGCTGCTGAAGGGTCGCCGCGGAAGTCACTGGACATTTTATCAATCTCGTCAAGTAAAAATACCGGGTTAATGGTGCCTGCCTTCTTCATCCCTTGGATGATTCGTCCTGGCATCGCCCCGACATATGTTCTTCTATGCCCGCGAATTTCTGATTCATCGCGGACACCGCCTAAAGATATACGGACAAAATTACGGTTCAATGAGGTCGCAATAGACCGGGCAAGGCTGGTTTTACCAACACCTGGAGGTCCAACAAGACAGAGAATCGGGCCCTTTAATGAATTTGTCAGCTTTTGAACAGCCAAATATTCTAGGACACGCTCCTTTACTTTTTCAAGACCGTAGTGATCTGCATTTAAGATCTTTTCTGCCCGCGCGATATTAATATCGTCCTTCGTCTTTTTAGACCATGGCAGGGAAATCAGCCATTCGATATAATTGCGGATGACGGCGCTTTCCGCTGAACTGGATGGTACCTTTTCGTAGCGGTCAAGCTCCTTCATGGCTGCTTGGTGAACATGCTCCGGCATGCCAGCTTGGTCAATTTTCTTCGTCAGGTCGGCAATTTCACCTGTTTTGCCTTCTTTATCGCCCAATTCTTTTTGAATCGCCTTCATTTGTTCGCGCAAATAATATTCTTTTTGCGTTCTTTCCATTGAACGCTTTACCCGCTGACCAATTTTCTTTTCGAGATTGAGAACTTCTTTTTCATTATGAATGATATTAATGACATAATTCATTCTTTCTTTTGTATCGATTGTTTCTAATATTTCCTGCTTTTCCTTCAGCTTGATTGGCAAGTGGGAGGCGATGATATCCGCCATTCTTCCTGGTTCTTCTATATCAGCAACAGAAGCAAAAGTTTCAGCGGAAATTTTCTTTGATAATTTTATGTATTGCTCGAAATAATCCAGCATCGTTCTCATTAATGCTTGATCTTCGGGATCCTTTGTTACAGGATCTTCGTATGTCGAGATCTCGACGGAATAATAATCCTCTTCATCAAAAAAAGAAATGATTTTCGCCCGTTTGAGTCCCTCTACTAATACCCGAATGGTTCCATTTGGCAGCTTTAACATTTGCTTTACCTTTGTTAAAGTGCCATAGCTGTAGATGTCCTCCTCCGAAGGGTCATCGATGGAGACATCCTTTTGCGTGGTTAGAAAGATTAAATGGTCATCTACCATTGCTTTTTCAAGTGCTTGTACTGACCGATCACGTCCGACATCTAGATGTAGGACCATTGTTGGATAAACAAGCAAGCCTCGAAGCGGCAGGAGGGGGACGTTCATTTCGTTCATATTCGTCAAAGTACTGCACCTCCAGTAAATATAGTCTTTGTACAATTCTATCTTATTTGTTTTTTAGTGTCTAATTTTAACTTAGCTTAGTTATTGCGCGATAACTTTATTTTCCCCTGTTTAAAAATAAAAACTCCGGTTTGTTTTACTTCCAAACCGAAGTTTTTTTCTTCTATAAAATTTCTTGTTGATTTCAGCTTCAGGCGCTTCGCTTTCCGCTCCATTAAAAGGGTCGAAAAGTAACAATGTCTTTATTTTTAAATCGATTCCTTTTTCGTCAGTTCGATTGATGCAGGTATGACATTTCGCTGGCCCATGCCGTTTACTAGGGCGATTTCAAATACTTCACGCAAATTTGTGACTGGGACGATATTTATCCCTTCGATTTCATTTAAAATGTTTTGCATATTTTCTTCCGGAATAATAACGGTTTTGGCTCCGGCTTTCTTTGCCGCTTTCACCTTCGGATACACTCCGCCTATTGGCTTCACATTTCCGTGAATGCTGATTTCACCTGTCATCGCAACCGTATTGTCGATTGGGATTTTATAAATGGCAGAATATATTCCTGTCGCCATGGCAATCCCGGCAGATGGTCCGTCTATTGGAATGCCGCCAGGGAAATTCACATGAATATCATAGTCATTTGCCGGTACACCCATTGAGCGTAAAACAGTAATAACATTTTCAATCGAGCCGCGGGCCATACTCTTGCGGCGAATTGATTTCCCCTGGCCGCCAATGCTTTCTTCTTCCACGATCCCGGTAATGTTAATCGTGCCCTTTTCCTTTGCCGGAATGACGGTTACTTCTATTTCAAGCAATGCCCCTGAATTCGGTCCATAAACTGCCAGTCCATTAACGAGACCAATTTGTGCATTTTCGTTAATCATCCGCTCCATGCGCGGGGTCATCTGGCTGGAATGGATGACCCATTCAATATCTTCATCTTTGATAAAATTACGATCTTCGGTAATCGCCAGTCCTGCGGCAATTTGAATCATATTCACCGTTTCACGGCCATTTCTAGCATATGTAGAAAGCGTGTGTACACCAGATTCATTAATATCCATTTTCACCTTTGCTGCCGCTTTTTTCGCAACTTTGACGATTTCCTCCTGTGTTAAATCCCGGAAGAATACCTCCATACAGCGTGAGCGAATCGCCGGCGGTATTTCACTCGGGGTTCGCGTTGTGGCGCCAATTAAACGGAAGTCAGCCGGCAGACCATTTTTAAAAATATCATGGATATGCGTTGGAATTTGCGTGTTTTCTTCATGATAGTACGCACTTTCTAAATATACTTTCCGATCTTCCAAAACCTTTAACAGCTTGTTCATTTGAATTGGGTGCAGTTCTCCAATTTCATCGATAAATAGTACGCCGCCATGGGCATTTGTTACTGCTCCTTGCTTCGGCTGCGGAATCCCGGCCTGTCCCATCGCACCTGCTCCTTGATAAATCGGGTCATGCACGGAGCCGATTAACGGATCAGCGATTCCCCGCTCATCAAACCGCGCTGTTGTCGCATCTAACTCGATAAACACTGATTCTCGTTTAAAAGGTGATTTCGCATTCTTTTTTGCTTCTTCTAATACTAATCTGGCTGCAGCAGTTTTTCCAACTCCTGGCGGTCCGTAAATAATAACATGCTGTGGATTCGGTCCGCATAAGGCCGCCTTCAATGATTTAATCCCATCTTCTTGCCCGACAATATCTTGAAAACTTGTAGGTCTTACTTTTTCAGAAAGAGGTTCTGTTAAGGAAATAGACCTCATCTTCCGTAATTGTTCCATTTCTTTTCGTGATTCCCGGTCAATCGAAACCTTTTGCGTCCGCTGATTTTTTAACAGGTTCCAAAAGTATAGTCCGATAATAATACCAAAAAAAAGCTGTATAAATAAGGCAATCCCCGTCCAACTCATCTCTATTCCTCCTGCACCAAATTACTCAATTGATAATAATAAGTATTTCCTGCAGGTTGGTGGAATAAACAAAAAAATTAAAAGACCCGGCAAACTTTACCGAGTCTTTCATAACAATTAAGCTGATTTTTCTTCAACAATGACCGTTCCGTCTTCTAAGATAAGCTTTGGAACGCTGTTATTTTCAACTGTTTCCTTCGTGATAATACATTTTGTAATATCATCACGGGATGGCAGATCAAACATCACATCAAGCATGATGCCTTCAATGATTGAGCGTAAACCACGGGCACCTGTTTTACGTTCAATTGCTTTTTTGGCAATTTCATTAAGTGCGCCTTCTTCAAATTCAAGCTCAACATCATCAATTTCGAGCATTTTTTGATATTGCTTAACTAGCGCATTTTTCGGCTTCGTTAAAATTTCTATCAATGCAGCTTCATCTAATTGCTCTAAGCTGGCAATGACCGGAAGACGACCAATAAATTCTGGAATTAATCCAAAGCGTAATAAATCTTCAGGAAGCACTTTAGAAAGCAGTTCTTTTGAAGAAATTTCTGTTTGCTTTGACTCGGAACCAAAACCGATGACCTTCTGGCCTAATCGACGTTTGATAATTGGCTCAATCCCGTCGAATGCGCCGCCGCAAATAAATAAGATATTGGTTGTATCAATTTGGATAAATTCCTGATGCGGATGCTTTCTGCCGCCTTGAGGCGGAACACTGGCAACCGTACCTTCTAGAATTTTCAATAATGCCTGCTGAACGCCTTCACCGGAAACATCTCGTGTGATCGATGGATTCTCGGATTTACGGGCAATTTTATCAATTTCATCAATATAAATAATCCCTTTTTCCGCCTTTTCCACGTCGTAATCAGCAGCTTGAATTAATTTTAATAAAATATTTTCTACGTCTTCGCCTACGTAGCCGGCCTCTGTAAGGGATGTGGCATCCGCAATGGCAAAAGGAACATTTAGAATCCGTGCCAAAGTCTGGGCTAATAGCGTTTTACCGCTTCCTGTAGGTCCAATCATACAGATATTACTTTTTGAAAGCTCTACATCATCAATTTTGCTGTTGGAATTGATGCGTTTGTAATGATTGTAAACAGCAACGGAAAGCGCCTTTTTTGCTTTATCCTGGCCGATTACATATTCATCGAGGATTTCGCAAATCTCCTTTGGCTTTGGAACATCTTTAAACTCAACTTCTTCTTCTGAGCCAAGCTCTTCCTCAACGATTTCTGTGCAAAGCTCGATACATTCGTCACATATATAAACACCAGGTCCCGCTACTAATTTACGGACTTGATCCTGGGTTTTACCACAGAACGAACATTTTAATTGTCCTTTTTCATCATTAAATTTAAACAAACCTTTCACCCCTTGAAACGTAAAATCCCATTATTATAAGTCGCGGTTCTCACAAACATTATTATTTCTTGAATAGTATGTATTTTGCATTGTATCACATTTAGACAATAGACTGGAAATAAAAAGCTTTATCGTTATATGTTTTTCCTGTTTGTGATAACGCGATTTAAAAAATAATGTACTCATTAATCATAGCCATAATTTTTAAAAATAAATCTTTAATTTCTTGGAATTATTAATTCGCCCTGATCTTACATTATTCCTGCCTATTGTTAAAAATGTTCCCTGATCTAATTATAATATGTAATTGAAAAAATGTATAAAACAAGGCACGACTAAAAATCGTGCCCTGTGGGAATCTAAAAATTATTTCTTATTTTCGATAAGAAATTCTACTGCTTTTTGAAGTTGCAGGTCACCTTTGATGCCTTCAACTCCACCCAGAGCAGCTTTAATGTTGTCAGCAGTCATGTTGTACATTCCAGCCATTTTTTCAAGCTCAGCATTCACATCTTCGTCAGTTGCTTCGATGTTTTCTGCCTTCGCAATTGCTTCTAATGTTAAGTTGATTTTCACACGCTTGCCAGCTTCCTCTTGCATTTGTTCACGAAGAGCTTTCTCGTCCTGACCAGAGAATTGGAAGTATAGCTCAAGGTTCATACCTTGCATTTGTAAGCGTTGTTCGAATTCTTGCATCATGCGGTTTACTTCGTTCTCAATCATTACTTCTGGAATTTCAACTTCTGCATTGTCAGCAGCTTGTTCCACAAGAGAATCTCTTAGTTGATGCTCTGCTTCATGCTTCTTGCTGTCTTCTAGGCGAGTTTTGATTTTTTCTTTTAATGCATCTAATGTTTCAACTTCGTCATCCACATCTTTTGCAAACTCGTCATCTAATGCAGGAAGTTCCTTTGCTTTGATTTCATGAACTGTAACCTTGAAAGTTGCTGGTTTGCCTGCAAGCTCAGCAGCATGATACTCTTCAGGGAAAGTTACTTCAACGTCTTTAGAGCCGCCTGCAGCAACACCTACAAGCTGTTCTTCAAAGCCAGGGATGAAAGAGTTAGAACCAAGCTCTAATGAATAGTTTTCAGCTTTACCGCCTTCAAATGCTTCACCATCAACGAAGCCTTCAAAGTCAATAACAACTGTATCGCCGTTTTCAGCTGTTCCTTCTTCTTTAACCACAAGCTCTGCTTGACGGCTTTGAAGTGTTTCAAGTTCTTTTTGAACATCTTCATCAGTAACAGCAGTATCTTGTTCTTCAACTTCAAGACCTTTATACTCGCCTAATTTAACTTCAGGCTTAACAGTTACAGTTGCTTTGAAAATTAACTCTTTGCCTTTTTCCATTTGCTCAATGTCGATTTCCGGACGATCCACAGGCTCGATACCTGTTTCTTCGATTGCTTCGCCATATGCTTCTGGAAGTAGAACATCAAGTGCATCTTGATAAAGTGATTCTACACCGAAACGCTTTTCAAACATACCACGAGGCATTTTCCCTTTACGGAAGCCTGGTACATTTACTTGTTTAACAACTTTTTGGAATGCCGCATCTAAGCCTTTGTTAACTTTTTCAGCGCTAACTTCAACTGTAAGAACGCCGCGGCTTCCTTCTAACTTTTCCCATTTAGCAGTCATACTTTTTCCCTCCAACATCTATTCTCATTACATTCGTTACGAATTAAGTTCAGGCATATGTCTTGTCCACCAAGTCATGTCCCAATTTTTAATGTAAAATATACTTTTTTACACAATGCAACCCCTACATTATACCATAGGATTTGTTTCTTTCAACAGCCCAGGCTATAGATTCGGGTAAGAAATTTTCTCAATATGGTCAATTTGACGGATCGCTAGCTCTATTTCTTTAGACTCTACCCCATACTCAATGGCTAATTCAGTGATATCCGATTGCATTCCGTGGTATTCCTCTGCCAATAAATGAACGGCAGCGGCCCAGGCATTAGCGCTTCTAGGCTCCAAGTCCATTGGATAACTAATGAAGAAAATGCGCTCGACTAATGAGGTAATATTTTCATAGAGGACCGGATTCGAGCTTTCAAATCGTTTTTCTAATGCCGCTTTCACTTCCAGCATTTTCGGCTGCATCCCTACTTCTGGGAGCCCAGCAGGTACGACCGTACTTTCCATTGCAAGTTTTTGGATGATGATTGGGCGATCGATTTCCTGTTCCTTCAACAGGGTTAAAAGAATCGATTTAAGAAATGGATGCCCGGCTTCCGCTTTTAAATATTCTTCTATTTCCTCCAGATAAGGACGAATATTTTTCTCAGCCAGACTTGAAACCAATAACATTTGTTCATTAAGTGTGCTCAGTGAAAAAAGCTCCAGCTTCTGGTCCTTATCCTCTTCTTCCATTGATCCTGGCATTTCAGGGGGATGATTCAACGCCATTTTACGGCTGAATTGCAGAATCGTTAAGAAATGATCATACTTCTCGGGCGGTACTTCCTTTTCATCCAGCAGCGCCTCGATGGTAGTGATAATTTCTTGATATTCATGCAGCTGAATCAATACCGTCAAATATAAATCAACCATTTGAAAATAGTCGCCGACACCTTTATGAAGCATCTCCTTGGCCAGTACCTTTGCTTTCTGAAAGGCGGAAGCTTCAAAATAAGCCATGACCAATCCAATTAAAATCTCATCATTATCTGGATCATGCTCCCTGGCCTCTTCCAGAAGGTCGATAGCTTCGGAAAATCTTTTATTGTGCAGACTCTCTAAGCCTTTGTCTGTTAACCTTTTTTCAATGCCGGGAAAAAATACTACGTTATCTTTTCTTTTCACACGTTCCCGTTTTTTCATTACTAAATCCGCCCTTTGGCATATTTGATGAAATTTAGTTTAGCATTATTAAGGCAAAATGTGAAACAGAGCAATCGATGCGAGTGTTGCTTCCGCGTTGGCAGCACGCTTCATTGTCACTTTTCCCCATGAAAAAAACTCACCCAAAAGGTGAGTTAAATGTCTGGTATGTAGTATGGCGTCCCAGGAGAGATTCGAACTCCCGACCGTACGCTTAGAAGGCGTATGCTCTATCCGGCTGAGCTACTGGGACATATTAGTTGTTTAACAAGGACAAGATTTATTATATTATCGTAATACCTAAAAGTCAACAGCTTTTTTATAATTTTTTTAAAACCATCGGGGGACATTTCCCCCGTTAATTTTATAGTGTGAAATCGCTGACTAAGCCGGCGATTTCCCGTCCGTTTGATTCATAGACTGACATTTTAATTCTATTATCTAATAAATCGAGGATTACATATGTTTTTTCAGAGCGCCCGCGCGGCAGACGAATGCTGCCTGGATTTACAAATAGAGTTCCGTCTACCACCTCGGCACCTAGAACATGCGAATGCCCAAAGCAAACAATATCTGCACTTACTTCCTGCGCTTTATATTTTAATGGCATCAGTGATGATTTCACAGAATAACGATGGCCATGGGTAATAAAGAATTTCTTGCCGGCAACATCGGAGATCAGCTCCTCTGGAAAACTGCCAAAATCACAATTTCCCGCCACCGTGAAATATCCTGTTATCGCTTTATTGTCGGGCATTAACTGTGAATCACCGCAGTGGATCATTAAATCCACCTCTTGAAGATGCCGTTCTCTTATAAACTCCAGCTCTTTCGTCAAACCATGACTATCGCTGACGATAAGCACCTTGCTCATGACCGCTCAGCTCTTTCCAAAAGCGAATCCAGCATTTCATCCAGTTTCATTAACGCATTGGCGCGGTGGCTGATTTTATTTTTTTCATCGGAGGAAAGCTCCGCCATCGCAACCCCTTTTTCCGGTACAAAAAAGACTGGATCATAGCCAAACCCATTGGTCCCTCTTCGTTCCTCGAGGATTCGGCCTTCGCAGGTGCCTGACACCGTGAATGCTTCCTGCCCGGGAACGGCGACCGCTAAAGCGCAATAGAATCTTGCCGTTCTTTTTTCTGCAGGGACGCCGGTTAATTCCGATAACACTTTATCAATATTGTTTTCGTCGTTTTTTGGTTCGCCGGCATAACGGGCGGAATAAATTCCGGGTCTGCCCTCTAAAGCGTCAATCATCAGCCCGGAATCATCGCCAATAACCATTTTATTCAATGCCTTTGAAACTGCTTCCGCCTTTAAGATAGCATTCTCTTCAAATGTTGTACCTGTTTCCTCCACCTCCGGAAACTCTGGAAAATCAAGCAACGTCTTCACTACGATTCCTCGTGGTGAAAAAATATGTTCAAATTCTCTCGCTTTTCCTGGATTCTTTGTAGCAATAATAACTTCTTTCATCGTAAACGCCTCTTTTTTTATAATTTAAGTAGTTTTGGGCACGTAGATCACGTCTACGGGACCGAACCTGCAGTTTTTCTGCTGATTGGGGCACGTAGAGAGCGTCTACGCGACCGAACTGTCAGTTTTTCAGCTGGTTGGGGCACGTAGAACCCTTCTACGTGACCGAACCGTCTCTATTTCAGCTGATTGGGGCACGTAGAGAGCGTCTTCGTGACCGAACCTTCAGTTTTTCAGATGCTTGGGGCACGTAGAACACGTCTTCGTCACCGAACCGTCTCTATTTCAGCTGCTTGGGGCATGTAGAACACCTCTACGTGACCGAACTGTCAGTTTTTCAGCTGGTTGGGGCACGTAGAACACCTCTACGTGACCGAACCGTCTCTATTTCAGCTGATTGGGGCACGTAGAGAGCGTCTACGTGACCGAACCTTCAGTTTTTCAGATGCTTTGGGCACGTAGAACACGTCTTCGTGACCGAACCGTCTCTATTTCAGCTGATTGGGGCACGTAGAGAGCGTCTACGTGACCGAACCTTCAGTTTTTCAGATGCTTGGGGAACGTAGAGCACGCCTACGTGACCGAACCTTCAGTTTTTCAGCTGATTGGGGCACGTAGAGCACGACTACGTGACCGAACTGTCAGTTTTTCTGCTACTCGGGGCACGTAGAACACGCCTACGTAACCAAACCGTCACTATTTCAGCTGATTGGGGCACGTAGAACCCGTCTACAGGACCGAATCGTTAATTTGTTTTTTTATTATATATCTGCAATTCACACAGCCCAGCCTATTTCTTCCGGCGGGCCTCAATTTTTTTTGTAATTTCTTCTCCTAGCGCAGCCTTTTGCTGTTCAAATAGCTCCATAAGCCCTTCCTGCGCGGCATGCAGCAATCCTTGGAGCTGCTCATAGGAAAATGTTGATTCCTCGCCTGTTCCTTGCAATTCGACAAATTCACCGCCGCCGGTCATAACTACGTTCATATCCACATGTGCTTTTGAATCCTCGGCATAATTAAGGTCCAGCACCGTTTGATTATCCTTAAGAATTCCGACACTAGTTGCAGCTAAGTAATCGGTGATAGGAAATTTTGCTAATGACCTTTTCTCTGCTAATCCGTTTAATGCCAGCGTCATAGCGACAAATGCCCCCGTGATCGAAGCCGTTCTTGTGCCGCCGTCTGCCTGAATGACGTCACAGTCGATCCAAACCGTCCGTTCCCCAATCGCCGTTAGGTCAACAACTGCCCGCAGCGCCCGCCCAATCAAGCGCTGTATTTCCATCGTCCGGCCGGTGACCTTTCCTTTCGACGATTCCCGAATATTTCTTGTTTCTGTAGCCCGCGGAAGCATCGAATATTCAGCAGTAATCCAGCCCTTTCCTTCCCCTCTCATAAAAGGAGGGACACGGTCCTCGATGCTGGCGGAACAAATCACTTTTGTATTTCCTACGGATATCAGCACCGAGCCTTCCGGGTGCATTAAATAATTGGTTTCAATATGTATCGGCCTTAATTGCAGCGGTTCTCTTCCATCAACGCGCACAACATTTTCCTCCTTAGTTTCAATCACTTTTTTCGATAAATAAGAAAGAGGCGGCCCCAAGCCAACCTCCTTCATAGTCCATTATATAGTATATCAAAAATACTTTTTTAAAAACTACCTGTATTGACTTTTTCTGGGCGGGTTACCGGCTCAGAAAGCTTCTTTCCTTGGTCGTTCTTTATTTCAGCCTTCCCTTTAACCTGTACAGCAACTTTTTCAATGCCTTTTTGCTCGGTTAATGTTAACACCAGGGCATCAACCAGGTGTTGGGAAATCACTTTTTCCTCGAAGCTGCCATAAACGTTCTCGTCAAAGTTTAATGTTACCTTGCCATCCTCATATTTCGGTTCATCCAGAAGCTTTACATCTGGCGTAAAATCAGAAACAAGGTTCGATTTTTCATTTGGCCCTTTAATTAATTCATTAACGGCAGCAGCGACCGGATCTTTCTGGTTGTTGCTGACCCTGCGTGTCACAGGTACATAGTAATAGGAACCTTCTTCACCGCCGATGAAATAGACAGTAACTGGTTTCGTATTTGTAATATCGATAACATCTGCTACATCAAAATTTATGCCTGAGGCCCTGGAGAGATTTTCACTGATTGGTGTTCCTTTGACTGGCATTTCTGTTAGCTCATGGCCGTTCATTTTTAGTTTAACAGCGCTCACATTATCAAATTGAGTCAGCGTCCAGGTCACAGACTGGAGAATTCTCATCTCATCTTCTGGCTGGTAGTTCTTAAATTCTTTTGAAAAATTAACTGTTGCCACTCCGTCTTTTATATCGACAGAAAGGTCCGTCGACTCAGGTAATACCGCTCTAAAACCGTTTGGAAGTTCGTTAGAGACAGGGCCGCCTTCGACTAAATACTGAAGCGCTTGGGTTGCTACGGATTTCGTTGTTGGAAGGTTTAGTGTCTGCGGTACAACATAGCCGTTTTTATCAATAAGATAAAGTTCTGTTTTAACGCTGTTTTCTGTTTTTTCCGCCTTGGACTTTTTACTTTCTTTTTGGTCGGCAACGGAGATTGTTTTTGGCGGATCAATTTTTTGTTTTGTTTCACCACCTAAAAGACCGCACCCAGACAGCATAATGGTTGAAGTAAGTACCGTGTATCCAAGGATTTTCCCCTTATGTTTAAACATATTTTTCCCCCCAAAGACAGTTTGTACTATCATATATACGAGCCTACGAAAAAATTAGACCGTCTTCGGAAAGAAAAATTGGACAAATTTCAAAAAAAGAACCTCCTTTTAAAGGAAGCTCTTCATAGTTTAATTTTTTTCACTTGGTTAACCGGGCAGAGTTCTTCGAGCCATTGGGATGCAATTTTTGAAAAAATCCATGTTGAACCAGTTGTATAAAATTCGTGTACATGCGCTTTTTCACCTGTTGCCAATTGACCATTATATTCTAAGATGGCGCTAACCTCGCGGGCTGTTTCGTCCCCTGAACTAATAACGTTAACATTTTCACCCATTTCCTTTTTAATCAGCGGTTCAAGTAATGGGTAATGGGTGCAGCCTAATATTAAAGTATCAAGATTTTGATCTAATAATGGTTTTAATGCTTCACTGACAATTTTCTCCGCAATCGGTCCGCCATATTCACCGCTTTCCACCAGCGGCACAAATTTAGGGCACGCCTGACTCTTAATGAACAGATGGCTGTTAAGAGACTTCAACGCTTTTTCGTAAGCACCGCTTTTCACGGTTCCTTCCGTACCGACTACACCAACCCGATAATTCCTTGTCCGCTTGACCGCGGCACGGGCCCCGGGATTAATGACACCCAGGACAGGAATGGGTAGCTCCCGGCGAATTTCATCCAGCGCCGCTGCTGTCGCCGTATTACAGGCAATAACAAGCATTTTTATATGTTTTTTCAATAAAAAGTTGGTTAATTCCCATGTGAATCTTTTTACTTCTTTAGTTGTTCTTGGACCATACGGGCAGCGAGCCGTATCTCCTAAGTAAATGATCTTTTCATTCGGAAGCTGCCGCATTATTTCTTTAGCAACTGTTAACCCGCCAACACCTGAATCGATCACACCGATTGCCTGCTTCAAAACATCTCGCCTCATTTTTTATTCATAAAATCAACTGTGTCCCATACATTCCCCTATTAAAGGGAATCTAATGAGTTTTGCGTTATCGCATTTCCTGGTGCAGTTTTGCTAGATTATTTTGAAGAAGTTGAATTTCTTCCATTGAGAAGTCTTTTAATACTTCCGTCAAATACGCTTGACGTTTTTTTATCACTTCATCAATGATTCGTTTTCCCTCTTCAAGCAAATGAATTTGCACCACACGCCGGTCATGCGGGTCTTTTACCCGTTCAACTAACAGGTTCTTTTCCATACGATCGACAAGATCAGTTGTTGTACTGCATGCCAAATACATTTTATTGGAAAGTTCTCCGATTGTCATATCTCCTTCTTCAAAAAGCCACTGCAGGGCTACAAATTGCGGCGGCGTAATCTTATAATTACTTAGCATTTCCCTGCCTTTTTGCTTGATGATTCCGGATATATAACGCAAATCCTTTTCAATATTCGCAACAATATCCCCGTTAATTTTCTCAGAATTTTCAACCTTCATTTATTTTACACTCCTAGAATATGCTCTCATCAAAACAAATAAATCTATCAGCTTGTCCTTATTTTCCACTTTTTCCGCAAAAAATTCAAGCAAAATCATTGAATGGGTGTCAGGCACCATGTGAAATTTTCACATGGTGCCTGACACCCAAAATAACATCCTTACAAAGCAGGAACCGGCATCCATTACGGATGCCGGCCATGTTTAAAGTTCTAGCTCTCCCATACGAAGGAGTTCTACAACTGCTTGTGATCGCCCCTTAACACCAAGCTTTTGCATTGCATTCGAAATATGATTCCGAACCGTTTTCTCGCTTATAAATAATTCACCAGCGATTTCTTTTGTTGTTTTGTCTTGTACTAACAGTTCGAATACTTCTCTTTCTCGTTTGGTGAGTAATGGCTTGTGAGTATATTCATTCTCCTTCAAGTATTGTAACCCTCCTTGCCTTCGCCAGTTATGCACCGGGGGTGGGTATATATTTAGTCACCATATCATATGTATAGTGTGCTTAGGTAGTGACTGTAATTGCTTTATAAATAATGATTTTTAATAAACTAAGAAAGCAATAATGAAAAAGAGGTCCCTGCAAAATAACAGGGACCTCTTTAAATTTGAAAATGAATGCTTTCACTTTTAGGGCTTGCCTACTTACCCAGTGTTAAAACATAAGTGCTTAGCCCGGGAACTTTAATTTTATTTCCTTTAATGATGTCAATTGCTTTAGTTCCAGCCTCTTCACCGTTAACGATTAACTTCCAAGTTCCATTTGCAGGCAGCGTAATATCGATTGGCTTACGGTTAGCGTTATAGGCGACAGCAATTTTTTCTACGGAATCCCCATTCGCATTTCCATCAAGATAGAAAGCCACAGCGTTTGCCGGTGCATCTAAAAATTTAAGATGTTTTTTGATGTCCTCAGCGGTTGTCATCCGGAATGCGGGGTGTTTTTTCCGAACTTTGATTAATCCTTTAACATATTCCACTTCCGCATTGAATTGACTACGGCGGGTCCAATCTAATTGGTTTACAGCATCAGGTGCATTATAGCTGTTTTCATTGCCGCCTTTTGTCCTCATAAATTCCTGTCCGGCATGTATAAAGGATATTCCCTGTGACGTCAAGACAATCGAAGAAGCTAATTTATGCATTTGTTTGAGCACATCATCACTGTCATTTGGATTTGTCTTCTTCAATTTATCCCATAAAGTTAAATTATCATGAGCTTCCACATAGGTGATGGTTTTTCCAGGTTCATCGGCGAACGTTTTAATCGCTTCATTATATTCAATACCGCCGACAACACCTTTTTTAATGCGGTCCTCCATTCCCGGCTTTCCATTGACAAAACCTTTGTCATGCTCATCAAATACACTTCCTTTCAATCCATCACGGATATCATCGTTAAAATGAGCGATCCCCTCCATTTTATAGGCATTCTTTTGGTTGGCCTTCAGTGCAGGGGCAAGCGGCGAATTAAGATCCCATCCTTCCCCAAGAACTATAATAGAACGATCCATTTTGTTTAAGGCTTCGCGAACCTGTTTCATTGTTTCGATATCATGAATCCCCATTAAGTCAAATCGAAAACCGTCAATATGGTACTCTTTTGCCCAATATGATACAGAATCTACTATGAATTTCCGCATCATTTTATGTTCCGAGGCGGTATCGTTTCCTACCCCCGTGCCATTTGCCAGTGTCCCATCTTCGTTGTAACGGAAGTAATAGCCGGGTACTAGCTTTTGAAAGTTGGATTCTGCGGCATTATACATATGATTGTAAACCACATCCATAATGACACGCAGATTATTATCATGAAACGCTTGCACCATTGTTTTCATTTCCTTTATCCTTACTGTCGGTGTATATGGATCAGTTGAATAAGATCCATCAGGTGCATTATAGTTTTTCGGGTCATACCCCCAGTTGAATTGCGGCTGATTCAGTTTTGTTTCGTCAACCGTATTGTAATCATACATTGGTAAAATTTGCACATGGGTTACACCAAGATCTTTTATATGACTTAAACCGGTTTTTACTTTATTCGGACCTTTCGTCCCCGCCTGGGCAACACCAAGGAATTTCCCTTTATATTGCTCGCTGACCCCGCTGTCAGGGGAAATTGTCAAGTCCCGAATATGAGCTTCATAAATGATCGCGTCTTCCGGATTTTTCAACTGGGGCTTTTTATTATTCCAACGATCCGGATTTGTGGCAGCCATTTCAATAACAGCCCCTTTATCGCCATTTGCTGAAACAGCACGGGCATATGGGTCAACCGCCTCATTCCATGTATCGCCAATTTTTACTTTATAGGTATATAATAAATCATTCTGATCACCAGTTAATTCAACAATCCATGTTCCTTTTTCGGAACGGATCATTGGGATTTCTATTCCAGCTCCTGCATCCCATTTTTCGTAAGTAACTAGTTTCGCTTCCGCAGCTGTTGGAGCCCATAATCGGAATCTCGTTTTTTCTTTCGAGTAACTGTTACCAAGGTCATTACCGTCATAATAGAATTGTTCTTCGAAAGACTTACTTCCAATCACTTTGCCCATTTGAACGGTTGCCTCTCCGAAACCTTCTTTGCTGACTTTGTAAACCTTTGTTAAATCCAGATCCTCTTTCGTTGTAATTTTCACTTTATTTGTCAGTCCATTTGCCAAATTCCCAATTGGTTCAACTGTTGCAATTTTGGCCCCAATTAACTGGATTCCCGCATTTTCTTGATCATTTATCGCAAATGGGAAGTTCGTTTCTAAAGTAATCTGATTTAATTCATCAATTGCTGCTTTCACGATTCTTGGATTGCGTTCAATCTTGGCTGGATTATCATATATTCGCGCCTGCCCCTGAACAAGCCATACCTCGGCCTTGCCATCCGGAGAAAACTTTGTGACAAAGCGGTCACCGTCAATATCCTTTGCAGACCAATCCTTTTTCCGGACAATAAATCCAACCTTTGTTGCCCCATTTAAATTCGTTAATTTCAATGTTCCCTGTTTACCAATGGAAGTCATATTTGCTAATGGAACCGCCTGGCCATCTGACTTATCAGTCCATACCCATATATCCCAATCATCGTAATTTGAGTCGTATCGGTAATAATTAAAGGTTACCTCTAATTCATCGTAGGTTGGCAATTCACGATATTCTCCATCCGGAGGACTTGTGTAGACCTTGTCATCCCCGGCCTTTACCCAAACTTCCTCAGTTCCATTCCAAATATTGTCGATGATCCGGTCGCCGCCGTCCTTTTCCCAGCTATCGGTTCTAACGATAAAGCCTACGCGGTTAAAATCACCATCAATTTCTACGTCAGCCACTTTACCATACTTGTCTTCACCGGTAAACGGATATACTTTACCTTCTTTTCCTTCACCCCAAACCCATAGGTTCCAATCTTTTATGTCTCCTGCTTTTGGCTGGTAGTGAATTTTCACCTTTGTTGTTACCTTTTGTTCAGCCACACGGACATCTACTTTTCTTTCATCAAGTGCATGGAATACAAAAATAAATTTATCGGTACTTTCAGGTGTATAGGTGAGGTTATCTCCTTCCATCCACTGACCATCTTTTACATACTTAAACTCTACCTTTTTGCCTTTTGTTAAAGCGATTGGCTGACTCTTCCAAACCTTTTGCACCGCATCATAGCTTAGCTTCTGGTCTGCGCCACCCCAAGCAAGCGGCGGCTCAGATCCTCTAAGTACAACGTCTTTGTATACTTTATTACGGTCAATTGGTGTATCACTGTATTGCAGCTGGCCTTCAACCTTCCATACTTTAAACGACTGGCCTTCGCTCGTAAACTTTAAATCTCCATTACTATCATTATTTATTTCTTCTGTGCCTAACTGGTCCTTTAAGTTTACATCATTAATTTTTATTTGATTATATAACTGATTGACATCAATTTCTTGGCTGGTGGTACCTTTATTGATGACAACTAGGTATTGACCATTCTGATCTGCTCTTTCGTATGCAAAAATATTTTGAGTGGCCAATAATGACTTAAATGACCCTGTTCGAAATGCGGATATATCATTTCGCAGCTTAATCAACTGTTTATAATGATTTAATAGTTCGGCATTTTGGGCTTCAGGAGTCCATGGCATCATTTCACGATAATAACGGTCCTTCCAATCAGCTACTGAATTTGGATCTTTGCTCATCGAAAGGCCGACTTCATCTCCATAATAGATGATTGGCGATCCCGGAAGTGTAAACTGAGCAGCAGCTGCCAGCTCCATTTTTTTCACATCTCCGCCGGCTTCGTAGATAAATCGCGGTTTATCATGACTGTCAAGGAATGACGAAACGACATATTCACGAGGATATGTTACCGCATTCTCCTTCACGGTATTACTTAGATCCACCATGGAACGGTCTTTCGCAAAAGCATTCATAAGAGCATCGTTCATTCCAAAGTCTATGGCTCCGTCAAGCTCGCCAGCATAAGAATTAATTTTTTCACGGCTGTCCCAAATTTCTCCGAAGATGTACGCATTCGGTTTGAGTTCTTTTACTTTGTGGCGGAAATCAACCCAATAGCTGTAGCTTGGTCCTTTGGCATAATCCAAACGGAGACCGTCAAAATCAAGGTCCTTCAACCAAAAAGGAACAACTGTATTAATGATATAATTCCTTACTTCAGGGTTGTCATTGTTCAGCTCCGGCAATTCGGCTATCCCCGAAAATGCTTTATATTTATCGGGCCATTCTGTGAAGGTATACCAGTTATAGTACGGACTGCCCTCACCTTTCGCTTTGGCATCCTCAAAAAATGGATGCTTAGATGATGTATGGTTGGCAACAAAATCATAGACAACCTTCATTCCCATAGCATGGGCTTGATCCACTAATTTCTTCATTGTTGCCTTATCGCCAAATCGTTTGTCGATCGCCATAAAATCGGCCGGGTGGTATCCATGGGAGTAAGGTCCTTCAAATACCGGAGAAATCCAGATGGTATTCACACCTAACCCCTTAATGTAATCTAATTTCTTTAAAACACCCTCAAGGTCTCCTCCCATCCAACCTTTCAGCTGTTCATCATAAGGAAGGTCTTTTGTACTTGGGTCATCATTTGTGGTGTCCCCGTTATTAAATCGATCAACAAAAACTTGATAAATGATGGCATCCTTTGCCCACTGCGGTGATGTAAATTGATCAACGTAATATCCGAATGGTGTTGCATCGTCCGGATTTTGACTGTTTGAATCCGCAAATTGCGAACCAACCCCTGCTTCACTCCATACATCGGTTATATATTTAACGGCCGTTCTATTTGGCTGCTTTGGAATGATTCCTTTAAAAATCGTTGTTGTTAGTCCATTAGCAGATGATTCTGAACCTTTTTCAAGCTTCACTACCTTAGTGTTGTCAGCTGCAGTTCCACGGCTTCCACTCGGAAATGAACCATCAGTTGTGTAATATATAGCCCCGCTGTCAACTGATCCATAGTGCTTCACCGAGACACTGATGGTTACATCATCATTACTAGTTGGAAGCTCAGGCAAATATGAATTATTATTTTTAACATCCTTTGCTACAGGAACAACATTCCAGTCGGAAACTGTATCCTCATAGACTTTTCCTTCGTTTGTAAAAACCGCTTTCCTTTTTTCCTCTCGATCTTCTGTAAATTTGGCATCTCCTAAGGAGTAAAGATATTGAATTTCCTCGCCATTATTCCCAGCCAATGATACAGACCATGTCCCATCCGGATTCTTCGTTAATGGGGTCACCGTGTAATTAAACCCATTTAAACTGGAACCTATGGTTGGCACCGCCCAATCAGGCGTGTTCGCCGGCAGCTTTACCTTCAAGGTTAATTTTCCAGTAAACTTGGAAAAATCAAGCTGAACGTCAACAGTTCTTTGTTCATCAGGGTGAAATACAAAAATGTAATCACCGGTTTGCGGCGGTGTAAATCGAAGGTTCTCACCCGGCATCCATTCGTTATTCATGACAAATTTGTATTCAACCTCTTTGCCGCCCTGCAATGGAATAGCTGAACTTTTCCATACTCTAGAGCCCGCATCATAAGTCAGCGGATGATCATCAGAACTCCAATCTAATGATTCAGCATTGCCACGGAGTACAACTTTTTCATACGTCTCATCTGCAGCACGCGCTACGTGTGCAAACGGTATAATGATAGTACTAAACAACATTACCAAGATAATCAATGATGAATATACCCGTTTCAAAGAAATCCCCCCTACATTTTATTTTTTTGCGAAAACGTTTGCACAAAAGTGAAATAAAAAGTGAAAACAGTGGAACCGTTTTCACTTTTTCAATTATAGACTATCATCTCTATTACTATTTTTCAATTCAATTTTTTGATTATAATCTATGTATTTTGAAAATACTTTATTTTCGCGTTGCATAAATAATATATCGTTCCGGTGCATTTCCGACAAAACGGAACGGATAGCATGTTGTTAAAATTAATTCCTCATGGTCGCGCTGCAAGGTGATAATGCTGGTATCATCCGCATTAACAATTTTTGTATTAATAATTTCATAAGTGAAATTTCCATATGGCATTTGTACTTCTAGGCTGTCACCAAGTTTGAGCTCGCCTAAATGCCGGAATACGGTATCACGGTGTCCGGATAGAATGATTTGTCCTGCTTCATCCGGAAAATAAGAGCCTTTGTAATGACCGACCCCTTTCTCTAAATCATCCGGATCCGTTCCCTCAATAATGGCCAGCTCCGCATTAATTTTTGGAATAACTAAAAGTCCTGCTGTATCTCCCGTTTCCAGGCTGCTTAATTGCTTTTTCGCTTCAGCCGGTTCTACTGACTTATTATTCGCGACTATTTCCTTTGCCTGTTTAATCGAGGCATCTGTTTGCATTTTCACCTTTAAAAGCTGCCAAGCGGCAAATCCAATAATGATTAATCCTGTTAAAATTAATATTAATGGCAGTTTTGCTTTCACAATCCGATACCGTCCTTTTCAATCCTTGAGCTATATTATAGCAAACAAAACGATTTGATTCTTTAGTAAATAAAAAACCTTCTCTCCAAAATTGGAAAGAAGGTTTTCGCTATAATCAGCCACGGTCACTGCCGAAGAAGTTTTTAAATGATTGAAATGATGCATCACGGTTAACAGCAGCAATTGAAGTTGTAATCGGAATACCCTTCGGACATGATTGTACACAGTTTTGTGAGTTACCACAGCCTTGCATTCCGCCATCTTCCATAAAGGCGTTAAGACGTTCCGCTTTATTCATCGCACCTGTTGGATGTGCATTAAATAAGCGAACTTGGTTAAAGACAGCAGGTCCCATAAAGTTTGATTTGCTATTCACATTTGGACATGCCTCTAAGCAGACACCGCAAGTCATACATTTAGATAATTCATATGCCCATTGACGTTTTGTTTCAGGCATACGAGGACCAGGTCCTAAATCATAGGTTCCGTCAATTGGAATCCATGCTTTTACTTTTTTCAATGAATCAAACATTCTGCTGCGGTCAATTTGAAGGTCACGGACAACAGGGAATGTTTTCATCGGTGCCAAACGGATCGGCTGTTCCAGCTTGTCCACTAATGCTGAACAAGCTTGGCGCGGCTTTCCATTGATAACCATTGAGCAAGCACCACAAACCTCTTCCAGACAGTTCATTTCCCAAGTAATCGGTGCGGTACCTTGCCCTTTTGTATTTACAGGGTTTCTGCGAATCTCCATCAATGCCGAAATAACGTTCATATTCGGACGATACGGAACTTCGAATTCCTCCTCGTAAGGAGCAGATTCTGGAGTATCCTGACGGGTTATGATAAATTTCACTATTTTAGTTTCTGCCATTTTTTCCTACTCCCCTTTCTCTTAGTGCTTTTTCGTGTAATCGCGCTCTCTTGGCTTAAGCAAGGAAATATCTATATCCTCATAATGGAAAGCTGGAGCAGAACTAGAATCAACAAATTTAGCCATTGTTGTTTTCATGAAGTTTTCATCGTCACGTTTAGGGAAATCAGGTTTATAGTGAGCACCGCGGCTCTCATTACGATTGTACGCTCCAATGGTAATAACACGAGCCAGCTGCAGCATGTTTTGTAATTGACGAGTGAAAGCAGCTCCTTGGTTACTCCATTTAGCTGTATCATTAATATTAATTTTCTTATAGCGCTCTAAAAGCTCTTGGATTTTTTCGTCAGTTTTTAGCAGCCTGTCATTGTAACGGACAACTGTAACGTTATCTGTCATCCATTCGCCAAGCTCTTTATGGAGGACGTAAGCATTTTCAGTACCATCCATTGCCATAATTGCATTCCATTTTTCTTGCTCTTCTTTAACTTTACGATCAAAAATAGTAGAAGATACAGCATCAGAACTCTTTTCTAGTCCTTCAATGTAATTCACTGCATGTGGTCCTGCTACCATGCCGCCATAAACTGCAGAAAGCAAGGAGTTTGCACCTAAGCGGTTAGCACCGTGCTGTGAATAATCACATTCCCCTGCAGCAAATAGACCAGGGATACTTGTCATTTGTTCATAGTCAACCCATAGACCGCCCATTGAATAGTGAACAGCAGGGAAAATTTTCATTGGAACTTTGCGCGGGTCATCACCGGCAAATTTCTCATAAATCTCAATAATACCGCCAAGCTTAACATCCAATTCATGTGGGTCTTTATGCGATAAATCAAGATATACCATGTTTTCGCCGTTAATACCTAATTTCTCATCAACGCAGACATGGAAAATTTCACGTGTTGCAATATCACGTGGTACTAGGTTTCCATATGCAGGATACTTTTCTTCTAAGAAATACCATGGTTTACCATCTTTGTAAGTCCAAATACGACCGCCTTCACCACGGGCTGATTCACTCATAAGACGAAGCTTGTCATCACCAGGAATGGCTGTCGGGTGAATTTGAATCATCTCACCATTTGCGTAGTATGCACCTTGCTGATATACAATAGATGCTGCAGAACCTGTATTGATAACAGAGTTTGTTGATTTACCGAAGATAATTCCAGGACCGCCAGTTGCCATGATGACAGCATCAGCTGCAAATGATCTGATTTCCATTGTTTTCAAGTCTTGAGCAACAATACCGCGGCAAACACCATCGTCATCAACGACTGCACCTAAGAATTCCCATCCTTCATACTTTGTTACCAGACCTGCTACTTCGTGACGGCGAACCTGCTCGTCCAATGCATATAATAATTGCTGACCAGTTGTTGCACCAGAAAATGCAGTACGGTGATGCTGTGTCCCACCAAAGCGGCGAAAATCAAGTAACCCTTCAGGAGTACGGTTAAACATAACTCCCATACGGTCAAATAAATTAATAATTCCAGGTGCTGCCTCACACATTGCTTTAACTGGCGGCTGGTTTGCTAAGAAATCTCCGCCGTAAATTGTATCGTCAAAGTGAATCCACGGTGAATCTCCTTCACCTTTGGTGTTTACTGCTCCATTAATACCACCTTGGGCACAAACAGAGTGAGAGCGTTTCACAGGAACAAGTGAAAATAATTCTACAGGTGTTCCATGTTCTGCAACCTTAATCGTTGCCATCAAGCCAGCCAATCCACCGCCGACTACGATCACCTTGCCTTTACTCATATCGTAACTCACTCCTATATTCTAAATCCAATATTTTTCCGTTCAAGACCTTTTTTAAACAAAAGCAAACACAGCTTGCATTCCTACAATAGCTAAAACTACAAAAATAATCATAGTTACGTATGTAGAAATGACTTGTGAGCGTGGTGATACCGTAATACCCCAGCTAACCATGAATGACCATAATCCATTTGAAAAGTGGAAAATAGCAGAAAGTACTCCAACAACATAAAAAACAATCATAAATGGTGAAGAAAGAATATCCTCCATCATTTGGTAATTAAGCGGTGTTCCAAACATCATTGCAATACGTGTTTCCCAAACGTGCCATGCAATAAAGATAAGAGTCAGCACACCAGTGATCCTTTGCATTAGATACATCCAGTTTCTTAAAAAGCCATATCTTCCTGTATTAGCAGTACCTGTAAAGGCAATGTAAAGACCATAAATGGCATGGTATAATAATGGCAAGAAGATTAATAAAATTTCGAGGACTGGCAGAAATGGCATACTTTCCATGAAATCTGCTGCCTTGTTAAATGATTCTGCTCCTCCTGTTGCCTGGTGATTGACTGTGAGATGCACCAATAAAAATAGGCCAATAGGAATAACTCCTAATAATGAATGCAATCTCCGATTAAAAAACTCGCGACTACCCGTCATTAATCAAACGAACCCCCTTTAAATTTTTACCATGACGTTAAGTTTTTTTCCCAATTTTTACCCCTAAAACTTAGCGCCAGTGTGACAATTATGTGACATGTCCATTGTACTCCCAACATCATATAGCGTCAAGGAAACGGATACACAAAACTTTATGTTTTAAACAAAACATTTTAAATATATTACTATTATAATAGAGCCCATTAGTTATGCCTTTTTACGATAGATTTGTCCGTATGCAGCGAAAATATTCACTTGTTATTTTCCAATATCTTACGGTAGGAAACCGCATCATTTTGGGAATGATAAATTATCATAACAAATACAATAAAATATTGGAAAATAATAATCCTCTGAATCTTAACCCTTTTTTTAAAAACTGTACTGAAACTTAATCTAATTTGTATATAATAGAATGGTAGAAAGAGGGGAAACATGTGAAAGAAAGCACAGCTGCAAATCAAATAATAAATTCCGTTGAGCCACGGTCCATTTCCATCTTTGGTTATGAATTAATTCGGGAAACTCTTTTACCTGAAATTTTAGGTAAAGACACCCCTGAGATCTTATATTGGGCAGGAAAGCTTCTAGCCCGCAAATATCCTATAGATGATTACGATCAACTAGTTGAATTTTTCGAACAAGCCTCGTGGGGCCAGCTTGAACTCAAAAACGAATCGAAAAACGAGATGGAATTCGAACTAATCAGTCCGCTCATTGTGTCACGTATCAAAACCAAAGCAGAGCAATTCTTCCAGCTCGAAGCAGGCTTCCTTGCCCAGCAAATAGAACAGCAAAAACAAGTCATCACCGAAACCTTTGAACACCCAAACAAAAAATCCAACAAAGTCCGCTTCACCGTCAAATGGGACCAGCGAGACGCACTATAGCGGTGTCAGGCACCATGTGAAAAATTCACATGGTGCCTGACACCGTTTCCCATTTTATTTCCCAAGTTCAAATGCTTCGTGGAGAACTTCTACTGCTTTGTGCATGTGTTTTTCTTCGATTACGGCGGATACTTTGATTTCTGATGTGCTGACCATTTTGATGGCGATGTTGTTGGCGGCCAGGACTTCAAACATTTGGGCTGCTACGCCTGGATTTGAGATCATGCCTGAACCGACGATGGATACTTTGGCTAGTTTATTTTCCGCGTCAAGCTGTTCATAGCTTAATTCCGATTTGTTGTCTTCTAATACATTTAATGTTTCAAGCCAGTCCTTAGTATGAATGGAGAATGACAGGTTGGATGCTCCTGTTTCAGTTGTGCTTTGAATAATGATATCTACGTTGATTTGATTGCTTGCTAAAGTGGTAAAAATCGTCGATAAGCTGGTTAAAGAATTGCTAAGCCCCAGGACCGTTACCCGTGTAATTTCATCTTCGAATGCAACGCCTCTTACTACTAAATTCTGTTCCATTGTAGCTTCCCCCTCAATAATTGTTCCCTCTACTTTTTCCATGCTTGAACGGACCTCAAGGCGAACCTGATAATTCTTAGCAAATTCGACTGCTCTTGGATGAAGTACTCCTGCGCCTAGATTAGCGAGCTCCAGCATTTCATCATAAGAAATTGATAATAATTTCCGGGCACTTGGAATATATCTTGGGTCAGTGGTAAAAACCCCGGTAACATCTGTATAAATATCGCACTTATCAGCATTTAATGCTGCCGCTAGCGCTACGGCCGTTGTATCGGATCCGCCGCGTCCGAGGGTCGTAATGTTACCTGACTCCGTGATCCCCTGGAACCCCGCGACAATGACAACCTTTCCTTGATTAAGCTCTCCCTCAATTGCCTCAGTGTTGATTTTGGTAATCCGGGCATTTCCGTGAACCGGCTCGGTTACAATTCCTGCCTGCCAGCCTGTATAGGAAACAGCCTCAAGTCCCTTTTCCTTTAACGCCATGGCTAATAAGGAAATGGTCACCTGTTCACCGGTTGCAAGCAGCATATCCATTTCCCGCTTGCTTGGCTGCCCTGAAATTTCCTTCGCCATATTAACAAGCTGATCTGTTGTTTTTCCCATCGCGGAAACAACCACCACAACTTGATTTCCTCTATCAGTTTCTTCTTTTACACATCCTGCCACATTTAAAATTCGTTCAACATTCCCAACGGAAGTGCCGCCAAATTTTTGGACAATTAATCCCATCTCTTCCCCTACTTTCAGTTAATGATGTTGAACTATCTTTACAATAAAAAAAGCAATGAGAGAATATCCCATTGCTTTGATTGACACCAAGAAAAAAGTTCTTGTGCAGACAATGAAAGATAGCTCTCCAAGACAATTCGTCTTGACAATCCTGTATTTATTCAACACAGGACCAGCAAAGAAAGCAATGAGTCTTTCCCCGCTTCGGCGAACATACCCTTTCAAGGTTCTTCATCGAAGCCCATCCTTCTCCGAACCTTTACTATTGAAGCTCGCACCTCTACCTTCACTTTAGCGTATAAAAGTGATAGTAAATTAAATTTTCCTAATTATAGCATAGCCCAAACTATCTGACAATCACTCTGACTGTAATTTTTTCACCAATTCCACGGCAACATTTTCTGGCAGTCCAATCGCTGTAAACTTATCTAAGCCCGCATCCTTCATTTTCTTCACAGAACCAAAATGCTTAAGCAATAATTTTTTCCGCTTCTCACCGATACCGGGAATATCATCCAATAAGGATTGGAAAGCAGTTTTCCCACGTGTTTGCCGGTGAAACGTAATGGCAAAACGGTGGACCTCATCCTGAATTCTCTGTAATAAATAAAATTCCTGGCTGTTTCTTGGCAGCGGGACAATTTCTAAAGGATTTCCATACAAAAGCTGTGAAGTCCTGTGCTTCTCATCCTTTACCAGCCCTGCTAATGGAATATCCAAGCCAAGTTCATTTTCTAATATATCCCTGACTGCTTCCACATGCCCTTTTCCGCCATCAATGATAATTAAATCGGGCAGCGGAAGATTTTCCTTCAGCACCCGGGAATACCGTCTGCGCGTAACTTCCCTCATTGATTCATAATCATCGGGTCCCTTGACGGATTTAATTTTGTACTTCCTATATTCGCGTTTATTTGCTTTACCATCAATAAACACTACCATGGCCGATACCGGATCTGTTCCTTGGATATTTGAATTATCGAATGACTCAATCCGATGCGGTGTGTAAATGCCGAGAAGTTCTCCCAGATTTTCCACCGCCTTAATCGTCCGTTCCTCATCTTTTTCGATCAGCGAGAATTTTTCATTCAGGGCAATTTTTGCATTCTTAATCGCCATCTTCACTAGCTCTTTTTTCTGCCCTCGCTGCGGCTGCAGCACCTTCACTTCCAGGAGCTGTTCTGCCATGTGCAAGTCCACATCATCTTGGATGAGAATTTCTTTTGGCTTAAAGTGATTCGGCTGCTGGTAAAATTGACCGAGGAACGTTAATATTTCTTCTTCCGGTTCATTATAGATTGGGAACATCGAGACATCACGCTCAATCATTTTCCCCTGCCGGACAAAAAAGACTTGAACACACATCCAGCCTTTATCAACCGCATAGCCAAAGACATCACGGTCGGTAAAATCAGTCATCGTAATTTTTTGTTTCTCCATAATCGTTTCAATATGGATAATTTTATCGCGATATTCCTTTGCCCGTTCAAAGTCCAAGTCCTCAGCGGCAGCCGTCATTTTTTCGGTCAGTTCTTTTTTAATCTCCTTATACCCGCCATTTAAGAAACGGGTAATTTCATCCGTCATTTGTTTGTACTGGTCTTCGCTTACCTCATTTACACATGGTGCCAGGCACTGACCCAAATGATAATACAAACAGATCCGGTCAGGCAGGGTTGCACATTTTCGTAGCGGATAGATCCGGTCTAAGAGCTTTTTCGTCTCATTTGCTGCACCGACATTTGGGTATGGTCCAAAATATTTGCCTTTATCCTTTTTTACTTTTCTTGTGATAATCAGCTTAGGATGTCTTTCCGCGGTCAGCTTGATAAACGGATAGGTTTTATCATCCTTCAGCATGACATTATATTTTGGATCGTATTTTTTGATTAAATTAAGCTCAAGCAGCAATGCTTCAATATTTGAAGAGGTTACAATATATTCGAAGTCTTCAATCTCCTGTACCAGCCGTAACGTTTTTCCATCATGCGACCCGGTAAAGTAAGAACGAACACGGTTCTTTAACACCTTTGCTTTACCGACATAAATGATTGTCCCCTGACGGTCTTTCATTAGGTAGCAGCCAGGCTGATCAGGCAGCAGCGTTAATTTTTGTTTAATGGTTTCATTCATCGGGCCACTCCTCCCCGTCGGTCTCTTTTCTATCAATATTAAAACAAACCTTCCATAAATGAAAGCAGGTTTCCCTTGGAAAAAGTAAAAAACCTTTACCAAATTGTTTCCGGTAAAGGTTTTATGAAGTATTTGAATTAGATGTGCTTTTCTAATACGCTAGCTAATGCTTCTTTTGGCTGGAAGCCGACAACTTTGTCAACCACTTCACCGTTCTTGAACACCATAAGTGTTGGGATGCTCATAACACCAAAGTTAGAAGCAGTTTGTGGATTATCATCCACATCAAGCTTAGCAATCTTTACTTTATCGCCCATTTCAGCATCAAGTTCTTCTAATACTGGAGCAATCATTTTACAAGGTCCGCACCATGGTGCCCAGAAGTCTACAAGCACTAGGCCAGAGCCTGTTTCAGCGGTAAAATTTTGATCTGTTACATGAGAAATTGCCATTATTCAGTAACCTCCTAAATATTTCTTCAAATACTACCGAAAGTATAACATCGTTTGGAAAATCACGCTAATAATATGTCTTAAAGGAAAAAGGGAGGAGCGTCGCAATAGTTATTCAACTTATCATTTCTATTGAAAAATTCCAACATTGCTTCAGATAAATTTGAGTAGTTTAGCTCTGCTCACACCGCCTTTATGCTTCGTTTTTAAGCTACCCTGTTTACAAATTACTATACAAAAAGCGAGCGGCCTCTACACCACTCGCCAATAACTATTATTGATGTACTTTCAGCTTTTTAAACTCTTCCGTTAACATCGGAACAACTTCAAATAGGTCACCAACGATACCGTAGTCAGCCACTTTGAAGATGTTTGCCTCCGGATCTTTGTTGATTGCCACAATTACTTTGGAGTTAGACATACCAGCAAGGTGCTGAATGGCACCAGAAATACCACAAGCAATATAAAGGTCTGGTGTAACAACCTTTCCGGTTTGACCAATTTGTAATGAGTAGTCACAATATTCAGCGTCACATGCCCCGCGAGACGCACCAACTGCGCCGCCCAATATATCTGCTAATTCCTTTAACGGTTTGAAGCCATCTTCACTTTTCACACCACGTCCACCGGAAACGACTACTTTTGCTTCACTTAAGTCTACACCTTCCGTTGCTTTTCTTACTACTTCTTTGATAATAGCGCGAAGGTCCTTAATGTCAACAGAAAGGGAAGTTATTTCACCGCTTCTTGCTTCATCTTTTTCCAATGGAGCAATATTGTTTGGACGAACCGTAGCAAAAATTAAACCATCCGTTACAATTTTCTTCTCAAACGCTTTTCCAGAGTAAATCGGTCTTGTAAAGACAATATTCCCGCCAGCAGCTTCTACAGCCGTTGCATCAGAAATAAGACCGGAAGACAGTTTCGCTGCGATCCTTGGTGAAATGTCTTTTCCAAGTGCAGTGTGGCCGAATACTAAGCCTTCTGGCTGTTCTTGTTCAATAACGGCAAGTATTGCCTGTGCGAATCCGTCTGAAGTATACTGCGCAAGCTTCGCATCTTCCACTACAACCACACGATCTGCACCGTATTTTACAAGTTCTGTGCCTAAAGCGCTTACAGCCTCACCAGCTAAAACCCCGACAACTTCTCCGCCCTCTGCAACAGTTTTCGCCGCAGCAATTGCTTCAAATGATACATTACGTAACGCGCCGTCACGCACTTCTCCTAAAACTAATACTTTTCTAGACATTTGAGTTTACCTCCTAGTAACAAAAATTTATGAAAAAGAACGATTAAATTACTTTTGCTTCAGTGTGAAGAAGATTGACAAGTTCTTTTACTTGATCTGCTAATTCGCCGGATAAAACCTTTCCTGCTTCCTTTTTAGGCGGCAAGTAAATTTCAATTGTTTTTGTCTTTGCTTCTACATCATCTTCATCAAGATCTAGATCATCAAGCTCTAATTCTTCAAGCGGCTTTTTCTTCGCTTTCATAATTCCAGGCAGTGATGGATAACGAGGCTCATTTAAACCCTGCTGCGCCGTTACTAATAGCGGCAGGCTTGTTTCGATAATTTCAGCATCCCCTTCAACATCACGGGTTACTGTTACTTTGCTGCCATCAATTTCAAGCTTTGTAATAGTGGTTACATAAGGAATGTTAAGAAGTTCAGCCACACGTGGACCAACTTGACCAGACCCGCCATCGATCGCTACGTTACCGCCTAAAATTAAATCAGCGTCTTGGTCCTTCAAGTATTCAGCAAGAATTATCGCCGTGGTAAACTGGTCGCCATTTTCAACATCGTCTTCTGTATTAATAAGGACTGCCTTATCAGCCCCCATGGCCAAAGCAGTACGTAATTGCTTTTCAGCTTCTTCATTACCGACAGAGATGACCGTTACTTCACCGCCATGGGCATCGCGTACTTGAATCGCTTCCTCAATAGCATACTCGTCATAAGGATTGATGATGAACTCTGCGCCATCTTCGTTGATTTTCCCTCCGCTCAGGGCAATCTTCTCTTCAGTATCAAACGTTCTTTTCATTAACACGTAAATGTTCATGGTCTAGCTCCCTCCTATGAAATTCAAACATTTTTTCAGTTTGAAAGATTAAAAAAATTTAAGTTAAAAAAATATTAACCCTAAATCCAACTATACAGGTAAGTTTACTCACCTTTAAAATGCGGTTCTCTTTTTTCGATAAAGGCTTGGATACCCTCTTTTGCATCCTTCGAAACAAACACTTTGCCAAATAACTCGGCTTCCTTCTTCATTCCATCATAGAATTCTTCCGTTTTGGCATAGTTTAATAGTTTAATAACTGCACTAATGGAAACAGGGCTTTTATTAGCAATTTTTCCAGCCAGCTTATAAGCCTGTTCCAATACTTCCGCCTCAGGGTAGGCATGATTTGCCAAACCATATTGGACAGCCTCTTTACCGGTAATTGGCTCCGAAGTAAACATCATTTCTGCCGCCATCGCTGTACCGACATACTTTGGCAGACGCTGTGTGCCGGCAAAGCCCGGAATCAAGCCTAGCTGAAGCTCCGGCAGTCCGAGCTTCGCTGTTTCGCTTACCAGCCGGATATGACATGCCATCGCAAGCTCTAAGCCGCCGCCAAGTGCTGCCCCATGGATCGCCGCGATGATCGGCTTCGGAAATTTCTCCATGCGGTCAAATAAATCTTGTCCGAATTTGCCAAGATCAGAAAATCCTTGAGCGGAATCAATCGTAGTAAACTCCTTAATATCCGCACCGGCTGAGAAGAAGCGTCCCTCTCCATGGATCACGATGACTCCGATATCACGGTTTGGTTCAATTTCATCAAGCACCGCAGATAATTCCCGCAGGAGGCCTGATGAAAGTGCATTAGCCGGAGGACGCTGAATCGTGATCGTGGCAATACTGTTTTCGCTGGTCCATTTTAAAAATTCCATACCAGAGAATCCCCTCCCATAAAATAAGGTTCTTGCTCTAGCGGCCTCCAAATCCATTAATAAGCAATTGGTGGACTGGGGATGCCAGGGCCTTTAAGTCATACTTCTCTTCATTCATCACCCATGATGTAACGGTTTCATCAATTGTACCGAATACCATTTGCCGGGCAAGACGAACATCTAGTGTGCTTGAAAACTCACCATTTTCCTTACCTTCAATTAGAATCTTATCAATCACCTTTAAGTAACCTTTAAGAACTTCATTAATTTTCAATCGCAATTCCTTATTTGACTGGCGTAATTCCAGCTGTGTTACGATTGCTAGATGATGATCTCGTGAAAGCAATTCAAAATGAGTTTCAACCATCATTAATAACTTCTCCGTTGCTGTCTGTTTTCCTGCTATCAAATTATCTATTTCTTCAATGAAGCTTCCCATTTTTTCTTCAAAGAGCGAGATAAGGATATCTTCTTTGTTTTTAAAATAAAGATAAATCGTACCATCAGCTACTCCAGCCTGTTTAGCTATCTTTGAAACCTGTGCCTGATGATAGCCATTTTCCGCAATGGCAATGACAGCTGCGTCAATAATTTGCATGTATTTTGGTTTCGACTTCTTCACAATCTTTATCCCCCCTTTGAAGAAAAATATTATTATAATAAAAAAGTAAAAATATGAATGAATCATCATTCATATTTTTATAATAATTTTTATATGTATTTCTGTCAAGAAATACTGGGTAATTTTCTTTATAATATCTTTAAAATGACAGCGGGACAAGCCTTTCTTTCAAAAAAAAAAATTATAACTCTTTTCGCTAGGCATGCTTTTTATTTTCTTCATCTATTTTTTGTTTTTCTTCTTCCACTAGCGTTCTTCTTAAAATTTTTCCTACGGCCGTTTTAGGCAGCTCTTTTCTAAATTCATATAATCTTGGGACCTTATAGGCAGCGAGGTATTTCCTTGCATATTGGTTCATTTCTTCTTGTGTAACCGCTGCACCGTCTTTCAAGACGATGTATGCCTTCACCGTTTCCCCGCGGTATGGATCGGGCACTCCCGCCGCAACAACCTCCAATACAGCCGGGTGTTCATATAATACTTCTTCAATTTCCCGCGGATAAATATTGTATCCACCGGCGATAATCATATCTTTCTTTCGATCAACCACGTAAAAAAAGCCTTTTTCATCCATATAACCGAGATCTCCAGTATGAAGCCACCCATCTTTTAAAGCATCAGCAGTTTCTTCAGGACGGTTCCAATAGCCCTTCATAATCTGCGGACCTTTAACGACTATTTCACCGATTTCTCCTGCAGTCAATGCTTCACCAGTCTCTAAGGAGATAATTCTTGCATCTGTATCAGGATATGGAACACCAATACTGCCTTTTACCCGTTCCACATCCCATAAAAAGTTAGCATGGGTAACAGGCGATGCTTCTGAAAGTCCATAACCTTCCACCAGTTTGCCTTTTGTAATTTCTTCGAATTTTTGCTGAACTTCCACCGGCAGCGGTGCAGACCCGCTGATGCATGCATCAATGGATGATAGGTCATACTTTTGTAAATCCGGATGATTGAGGAGCCCAATATAAATGGTGGGCGCACCAGGGAACAGCGTCGGCCGGTATTTATGGATTGCCTTTAATGTGTCGAGAGCATCAAATTTTGGCATAATCAGCAATTTACAGGCCATTTTAACGGATAATAACATACAAACCGTCATGCCATATACATGGAAGAATGGAACAATGCCGAGAAGGGTGTCCTCGCCTGGTTTACGTTTATAAATCCATTTTTCACTCATGGTGGTATTCGCCATTAGGTTTTTGTGAGTCAGCATGACCCCTTTTGGTGAACCGGTCGTGCCGCCTGTATACTGCAGCAGTGCTAAGTCTTCTTCAGGATTAATCTCATATTTTGTCAATTCAAGCGGTTCCATTTTTAAAATTTCGGAAAGCAGGTGGGAGTTTCCTTTGTGTTTTACTTTGACGACAATTCCATATTGCTTTTTCTGGATGTAGGGATAAACGAGATTTTTCGGAAACGGCAGGTAGTCTTTGATGGAAGTTACAATGGTGTGCTTTAATTCTGTATGCTGCATAACTTTAGTGACCCGCGGGTAGAGGATATCAAGCGTAATGATTGCCTTTGCCCCTGAATCCTTCATTTGGTATTCGAGCTCACGCTCCGTATACAATGGGTTCGTTTGAACGACAATTCCGCCGGCCATCAGGACCGCAAAATAGCTTATGACCGCTTGAGGAGTGTTCGGAAGCATGATGGCAACCCGATCATCTTTAGCGATTCCTATATGTTCCTGCAGATATCCGGCTAGCTTTATGGCATCTTCATTTAGCTGCTTGTAGGTCATTTCTTTTCCCATAAAATGCAGTGCTGCTTTATCGGGGAAATTTCCAGCTGAATCTTGAAGGTATTTTTGTACTGATTCAAAGGAGTAATCGATGGCTGCGGGAATTTCTTTCGGATACAATTTCAACCACGGTTTAGATTCCGTCATTCAAAAACCTCCTCTGTTATTAAACTTTTAAATAATTCCAATTACTCCTTTTATTATATTACAGTACTTACTAATTAACAATTAATGTTCTGATAATTTGCACAATTACTTTGTTCCAAAGTATAAAAAAATCACCGCTGGAACAATTAGTCCAGCGGTGATTTTAATGGTTTGCTGACTGTCTGTACAGCAACAAAAATTTTAGGCGAAAAACACCATATAAATAATTCCAATTAGTAAAAACACGCCGCATAAGCCGATCAATACTTTAGCTAAAGTTTCCACTTTTTCCATTCTCCTCTTACGAAATGCCTGCCCCGATTACATAGGACAGCCCAACTGAAATAATCAGCGAAATCAAGCCTACAGCACGATTATCATTTTGAATTTCTTCGTCAATATGAAATTTCGGTGTTAAAAACTCAAAAATAAAATAGCCGACTAACAATAAGAAAAAACCATAAATCCCCCAGCCAATCATCGACAGCAGAGAAGTGTGCGCTTCAATTGTATGACGAAAGATATTAGCAACACCGAATATCTTTCCACCGGTTGCCAAGGCTACGGCAAGATTGCCCTTTTTAATTTCATCCCAATTTTTATATTTAGTGACTAATTCAAATATCGCTAAAAAAACTATCATACATAAAATAACGACACTGTAATAGGCTGCAATTTGAACATACTCATTTTCCCAAAAGTGCTTCATTGCAAGAACTCCCCGGACATTATTTAAATTCAACTACAGTGACGCCTGTACCACCTTCACCGGCATCACCAAAGCGGATTTTCTTGACAGAACGATGGTTTTTCAAATACTCCTGTACTCCCTGTCTTAAGGCGCCTGTACCTTTTCCGTGGATAATCGATACGCGCGGATAACTTGCAAGCAGTGCATCGTCGATATATTTTTCTACCTTTAACAGGGCATCCTCATACCGTTCTCCACGCAGGTCTAACTCTAGTTTAACATGAGAATCGCTCCCCTTCACAATTGCAAGCGGTCTTGTTTCCTTGACCTCGGCGGGGGCACCAAGATATTCCATATCTTTTTCTTTGACCTTCATTTTTAAAATTCCAATTTGAACCTGCCACTCATCAACCGACACTCTGTCCACTAATGTACCCTTTTGGTCAAATGAAAGAACCTTTACCTCATCTCCAGGCATATACTTTTGCTTTTTATTTTTCTTATCCACCAGCTTAGCTGATTTCGTTATCTCAGGAGCTGCTTTTTCGAGACGTCTTTTGGCATCAATTAATTCGTGCTCTTTAATTTCAGCAACCTTATCCGTCCTCATTTTCCGAAGGTCTCGGATAACATGCTCCGCTTCTTTTTTCGCCTCATCCACAATTTCTTCAGCTTTTTCGGCGGCTTTCTCAAGCATCGAATCCTTTTTCTCGTAAAATTCTATCATCTGTTTTTGCAAGTCTTTATGCAGTTTTTCCGCCTGCTTTAAAAAATCTCGCGCTTCCTGCTGCTCAATTTCTGCCTGCCGCTTGCTTGCTTCCAATGATGCAATCATCTTATCAATTTGATTTGTGTCCTCACTTACGTGTGAACGAGCGTTGCTGATCACTTTCTCATTCAGGCCAAGACGTTTGGAAATTTCAAACGCATTACTGCGGCCAGGCACGCCAAGCAATAGTTTATAGGTCGGGCTTAATGTTTCCACATCAAATTCTACACTGGCATTCAATACACCTTCACGGTTATAGCCATAGGCTTTTAATTCCGGATAGTGTGTTGTAGCGACAACCCTTGCACCGATTCGGTGAACTTCATCTAAAATCGAGATCGCCAATGCCGCGCCTTCCTGCGGGTCGGTACCGGCACCAAGCTCGTCAAACAAAACGAGACTATTGTAACCAACTCTATTTAAAATCTCTACAATATTCACCATATGTGAGGAGAATGTACTTAAGCTCTGCTCAATCGATTGTTCATCTCCGATATCAGCATAAACAGAGTCAAATACAGCAAGCTCTGAACCGTCCTGGGCCGGAACCTGTAAGCCTGCCTGCGCCATTAGTGAGCATAAGCCAAGCGTCTTTAACGTAACGGTCTTCCCGCCCGTGTTTGGTCCGGTAATGACAATTGTTGTATAATCTTGCCCAAGCATAATGTCATTAGCTACAACTTCGTCCATCGGAATTAATGGGTGCCTTGCTTTAAATAAGGTTATCCGGCCTTCATTATTCATTGCCGGCATGGCAGCTTTGATTTTTTTCCCATATCTTGCCTTGGCAAAAACAAAATCTAAATTTGCCATTACTTTTACAATGATTTGCAGTTCACTCTCATATTCTGCGGCATTTGCTGACAGTTCAGTAAGAATCCGTTCAATTTCCAGCTGCTCCTTTACGCGAATATCCTGCAGCTGATTATTTAATTGGACGATCACCTGCGGCTCAATAAATAATGTCTGCCCTGATGCGCTCTGGTCATGAATAATCCCGCCGTAGTGGCTGCGATATTCCTGCTTAACCGGAATAACAAAACGGTCATTACGAATGGTAATAATCGCATCAGACAACATTTTCCCGGCATTGGAGGAACGAATCATACTTTCCAATTTTTCACGTACCCGTGCTTCATTCGAACGAAGCTGCTGCCTTAAGGAACGCAAAAGGTCACTTGCCCCATCTAAAACCTCGCCGCTTTCATCGATTGCCTGCTTTATATCTTGTTCAAGGTTCGTAAGCGGAATGATCTGGTCCACCTGTTCCTTTAAAATCGGTATTTCCGTGCGTTCTTCGTCAATTTCTTCAAGAAAACGTTTCATTTGCCGGCTCGCATGAATCGTGCTGGCAATTTGCATCAGCTCATGCGGACTTAACACACCGCCAATGACAGAACGCTTAATATGCGGTCTAATATCATGAATCCCCGATAATGGGATGTTGCCTTTAATTCGAAACACTGTTGCCGCCTCATCCGTTTCTGCCTGAAGCTTGACCACCTCCGCAAAATCCGTGGACGGTACTAAGTTAATAATTCTTTCCTTCCCAAGCGGAGAAGCCGCATTCTCTAGCAGCTGCTCCCGCACCTTGGTAAATTCTAATACTTTTAAAACTCTTTCTTGCATGAGGTTAACCCTCCTTAATTGGTCAATGTCGGTTATGCAAAAAGTTAAGCAATTCCTGCGGTTCAAGGGTATTGAGCACCGTTGATTTTTTTATCCAGCCTTTTTTAGCGGCAGATACACCGATTTCCATGTGGCTTAATGTTTCTTTTCGATGGGCATCGGTATTGATGAAAATTTTTACGCCCGCCTCCTGAGCTTTTCTCAAATATTCCGCCTTCAAGTCTAGCCTATTAGGATTTGCATTTAATTCTAATGCTGTATTCGTTTCCTTCGCCAGCTCAATCAGCTGATCAATATCAACATCATATCCGTCGCGGCGACCAATTTTCCTGCCTGTTGGATGGGCAATTAAATCAACGTGCGGATTTTTAAGCGCCGTTTTCAACCGCTCCATAATTTTTTCCTTAGACTGGGAAAAAGCAGAATGAATCGAAGCAATAACAAAATCCATTTCCGCTAACACATCATCCTCATAATCCAAAGTGCCATCCGGCAGGATATCCATTTCAACTCCAGATAAAATCAGGATATCATCGTATTTTTCATTTAATTTTTTAATTTCTTCGTTTTGCTTCAGCAATCTCTCAGAAGTAAGTCCATTTGCCACCTTCAAATATTGTGAATGATCGGTAATGGCCATATAGCGGTAGCCTCGGGCCCGGCATGCTTCCACCATCTCTTCAATAGAATGAGCTCCATCGCTCCATGTCGTATGCATATGGAGATCGCCCTTTATATCGGATAATTCGATTAACCCCTCATTGACTGAAAATGTTTCTACTTCTTTCCCATCTTCGCGAATTTCTGGGGGAATAAACGGCAGATTGAAATGCTTGAAAAATTCTTCTTCTGAAGCGAATGTTACTATCTCGCCCGTTTCGCTGTTTTCGACACCGTATTCACTTATTTTTTCGCCGCGTTCCTTGGCTAGCTGGCGCATGCGGACATTATGGTCCTTGGATCCGGTGAAATGGTGCAAGGTGGTGATAAATTCTTCCGGTTTCACGATACGGAAGTCCACAGAAATATCATAATCAAGTTCAAAAACCAGCGAAACCTTTGTATCACCGGCACCGATGACTTCTTTAATGCTTGGCCACGATAATAATTGCTCGCGTACTGATTCCGGCTCGGTTGTAGCAATGATAAAATCCAAGTCCTTTACAGTTTCCCGCATCCTTCTTAAACTACCCGCCCGTGAATAGCGATTAATTTCTTTTATTTCAGCCAGCCTTGCTTCAATCTGTTCCGCAACCGGTAGCATATACGCGAGTGGCAGCCGTTCCGGTCTTGTACCGACATTAGCAATTGCTGCTAAAATCTTTTCTTCGGTCTTTTTCCCAAAACCTGCAAGCGCTTGAACCTTCTCCGCCTGGCACGCTTCTTTTAAACTGGCAACATCGGTAACACCTAATTCTTTATACAGTTTGGCAATTTTTTTACCGCCAAGCCCCGGCAGCTGCAGAAGCGGAATTAAGCCGGCAGGCACCTCTTCTTTAAGTTCCTTCAAAACGGATGAAGTGCCTTCTTTTATGTATTCATCAATAACAGCGGCTGTCCCTTTACCAATCCCGGGGATCGCAGTGAAATCCTCAATTTCCGATAAGCTTCGGTCATCCGCTTCCAAAGCTCCTGCAGCTTTCCGAAAAGCTGAAACTTTAAAGGGATTCTCTCCTTTTAATTCCATATAAATCGCAATCATCTCTAAAAGATGTACTAATTCTTTTTTATTTACTTTCATGGTATCCACCTGCCTTAAAATCACATTATTATTTTGCCCATCAAAAGAAAAGCGTAAGCGCCTTGTGGCTAGACGCCGGGCTGGACAATAGAAAAACTTCTCTGCTACAGAGAAGTTCACGCAGCTGTATTATCAATCCACCAGCTTTTTACTTGTTCCGAAAGAATCGGTGTGTAATTTACAATAGTCTTTGCTAAAGACGATTGATCTAACAATGTTTGGAAATGTTCAATTGGAATGAGCGCAGCAATATATAATACAATAAAGATAATTAAGTAGACTTCTAAAAAGCCTAGAATGCCGCCAGCCCAAATATTAAATTGCTTAAGAACCGGCAGATGGGCAATAAAATCAAGCATGGAGCCGATAATCTGCAAGACAATTTTTACCGCAATAAAGATAATCACAAACGCAATCGCTCGGTAAAAAGCAGTTTCCATATCGCTTGAGCCTGTTAAGATTTTTAATGTCGGATCGTCCCCAAAAGTAGGGTATGGAATCCAAAGCGTTAATTTAGGAGCCAACTCTCCATAGTACAAATAGGCAACCACATATGCGATAATAAAACTTGTTAAATGAACAAGCTGTAAGATGAAGCCTCTTTTTAGGCCTACAAAGAAACCAATCACGAGAAAAATAATAATTGCTAAATCTAACATATTTATAATTCCTTTTCTTTTTGTAGTTCTGTTTGCAGCCGTTCTAACTCTTCTTTCATTTTAAGATAATCATTGACTGCATTTATCGCTGTTAATACAGCAAGCTTGTTTACGTCTAACCCTGGATTCTTGGAACTGATTTCCCGCATATTATTGTCAACTAATGATGCGACATGGCGAATGTGGTCTTTGCCTTCTGTTCCCAATATAACGTATTGAGTTCCAAATATATCAACGGATATTCTATTTTTCTGTGTATTCGACAACGTCAATGCCTCCAATCAAAGAATCCTACACTTTATCATAACACGAACGAAATAAACGGAAAAGTCAAAAGAAATGTGGTGTTAAATAATGGGACAAATTGTTTTAATTTGTAGTAAAGAATCGATTAATGCAATGAATAAATTTTATGAAAAACAGCTCTTGGGTAAGAATCCTCCTGGGAGTGTGTTTGTCGCCAAAACCTCCGGCTGCACGATCACGGCCTACCAATCGGGTAAAGTATTGTTTCAAGGTAATGATTGTGATAGGGAAGCCGGAAGATGGCAGGATGCTGGGGCTCCAGCGGCTGGAAAATTAGGTAACGCTGGCAAGCCGGGTATTTCCGGACATACGGCGGCTGGCAAATCGAAGTCAGCGGCAAAAGGTAATGTTCCTACAGGGATTGGACAAATGTCCGTGATTGGTTCCGATGAGGTCGGCACAGGCGACTTTTTCGGCCCGATTACCGTTGTAGCCGCCTATGTGAAAAAAGAACATATTCCGATATTAAAAGAATTGGGTGTGAGGGATTCCAAGGATTTGAACGATGAAAAAATCATTGAGATTGCAAAGTCAATTAAAGATGTTGTTCCTTTTAGTTTGATGACCTTAAAAAATGATAAATATAATCAAGTCCAGCAAGCAGGGATGTCTCAGGGAAAAATGAAGGCATTGCTTCACAATCAAGCAATCTTAAAAGTTTTGGAGAAAATTGCACCTGAAAAACCAGAGGCCATTTTAATTGACCAATTTGTCCAGCAAAGCACGTATTTTCTGCATCTGAAGGGACAAAAAGCAATTGCCCGTGAAAATGTTTATTTTAGCACGAAAGCGGAGGGCATCCATTTAGCCGTGGCCGCTGCCAGCATCCTCGCCCGTTATGTCTTTATTCAATATATAGATAAGCTGAGTGACGCAGCCGGCTTCCGAATTCCTAAAGGTGCCGGTTCTCTCGTTGATGAAGCCGCGGCAAAGCTTATTTTGAAAAAGGGGCCAGACAGCCTTAGTTCATTTGTAAAACTTCACTTCGCCAATACAGACAAGGCAATGGCACTTGTTCGGAAGAAAAGGGGTTAAGAGAGGGAGGCTTCGGTATGCGGAGGTTAGATGGGATGGAGATCGATGAGTATGTTAGCAGGTTAAGCGGCTGGAAATTAGACGGAAAATTTATTTTGAAAAGGTATCGTTTTCGGGAATTTTTAAAGGGCGTTGCCTTTGTAAATGATATTGCCGAGCTTTCAGAGGAGCGGCAGCATCACCCCTTCATTTCGATCGACTACAAGTTAGTCACATTACGGCTTACCACTTGGAGCGCCGGCGGACTAACAGATTTAGACTTCGAATTAGCGAAAAAATATGATGAAATCTTTGAAAAATACACGATTTAGAGAAATCTGCCCCGGCGATTATGCTGCGGGGCAGATTTTTTGTATTTTAACTTACAGTTATTACTATAAATTTGCTTATAAAAAGTTTTATTAGCGATTTTTTTAGTTATATTAGCGATTCTAGCGTGTTTATTAGCGAATTTATGCGGTATATTAGCGATTTGATTTTTACCAAGGAAATGTTTTCGGAAAATAAACCCTCCATTTATTGGATCCCGAAAAACTTAATTTATCAGAAACTAATAATCTTTTGGCTGTATGAATTGAATGTACAAGTGCAAACTTCCGAAACTGCTTATTTGTAATTTTCATCTCATATAATAGGAAATAGTCCATTAATCCACCTAAATGGGCATCTGTAGAATAATAATCGCAGCGCGGGCAATACCATTTGTGCTTTTTACGAATCATTGGAAGAAGCTTACATTTGGGACAGTGGACGCCAGGAAGCAATTCGGACCGATCAATCCCATATTTAGATAGAAGAAAGTTTGTTGGAGGGGTATTCATTTTCACTAGGAGTCGGCAAATCTTTCGAAGGTCTTTTTCGCTGAGAATTGGGTCTGGATACATTTTTACTAAAACTTGCATTTTGCTGAGAAACGCATCGGCCTTGCATACACGGGGCTTTACTATGCGGGCGTTAGGACCCCTAATCGAATATATAGCATGGGAATTGCTGATGACCACTATATAATCAATTGGTACCGGCGGAAAACCGTTAGCAGCGAGCCATTTTCGGATGTATTCTTTATGTCTTTCCGCCTGGGCGATTGGATCTGGGTAACCTTTTTCTTTGTCATGATTGATTTGAATAAACTGTTGATTTTCGGTGTCAAAAATTAATTTACCAGCCATATTCTTTACATCAACAATTAGAACAGATTCTGGAGAAACTAGAAGTGTGTCAATTTGGCAGTTATAATCACCGTCTGGTAGGTTTAAGTCGTGGAAGATTCTATATTTTTGCTGCGGCAGGAATCTATAGTAGTAATCCAATGATACCTCCCCCTGGTATCCGGCCTCTCTCCTCTTAAATTCTTCTAAAATTGCCTGGTATTTTTCATGGTTTAGCGGAAGCCGCCGCAAAATTGCTGCCAAAATCAGAAGTTTTAATGGAATTGCCCTTGCTTTTACGATCAAAATAATCACTCCTTTCAATTTTGATTATTAATTTCTTGCGAGCTAGTCGAAATTCCTGCAGAAATTTGACGAGGTTTGTAAAAAATATTTTTCTTAAAAACTTTTATTAGCGAATTTTAGGGTGATATTAGCGATTTTGTCGCTTTTATTAGCGAAAAACACGTTTTTATTAGCGAATCTAAAATCTACGCAAAAAAAAGCTAGCCCGAAAGCTAGCTTTTCCCAAATATTATCCCCGTAATACTGCTCCAGCCTTCTCTTCCAATGCTGCAAGCACTTTTTCGTGAACCTTTGTTACTTCTTCATCTGTAAGAGTCCGCTCAGGGTCAGCGTACTTCAATGAGAAAGCAATTGATTTCTTGCCTTCTTCCATCTTATCGCCTTCATATAGGTCAAAGACGTATGCTTCCTTCAGAAGCGGAGCGCCGGCCTCGAGAATAATATTCTTCAAGGTGCCTGACACCGTTTCTTTGTTTGCCACGAGGGCAATGTCTCTTGTAATGGAAGGGAAGCGCAGGATGGAAACATAGTGTAAATCTTCCGTTTCCTCTTCAAGCACGGCTTTTAAGGAAAGCTCGAATACGTACGTATCTTTTAGGTCCAGATCCTTTTGAACGCTTGGATGAACTTGACCGATGAAGCCAATTACAGAACCATTCAGCTTGATTTCCGCTGTTCGTCCTGGATGCAGACCGTCTACCTGTGCTTGAACATACTCTACCTTATCCGTTAAACCAAGTTTCGCAAATAATCCCTCTAAAATACCTTTTAAAACAAAGAAGTCAACAGGCTTCTTCTCCCCCTGCCAGGAATGATTGGTCCAAAGCCCGGTGATGGCCGCTGCTAAGTGCTCTCTTTCCTCAGGAAGGGTATCCGCACCATTTGCTAAAAAGACATTACCCGTTTCATATACAGCTAAGCTGTCATTTTGACGGGCACTATTATACTTCATAACCTCTAATAGCTGTGGCAATAAGCTTAAACGGAGCACACTGCGGTCCTCGCTCATCGGCATTGCTAAATGAATCGCTTCACGTGTCTCAAGTGCATATTGCGCCGCTTTATCTTCACTCGTTAATGAATAAGTAACTGCCTGATAAAGACCGGCTCCCTCAAGATATTGACGGACAACGCGGCGATTCTTTTGATACGCTGATAATCTTCCTGGTGTTGAGGAGCCCACTGGCAATGTCATCGGAATATGATCGTAACCATATAGGCGAGCCACTTCCTCCACCAAATCTTCCTCTATTTTAATATCACCACGGCGGGTTGGAGCTGTGACAGTAATTGTCTCACCTTCAACCGAAGACTCAAATTGCAGGCGGTCGAATATGTCTTTTACTTGGCTCATTCCAAGATTTGTACCCAATACACGATTGATTTTTTCAAGGGTAATAGAAACAACGGCTGGTTCAATTGTTAAAGTGTCAACTTCAGCGGCACCTTCTAACACTTCGCCGCCAGCGTATTTAGCCATTAAGTACGCCGCTCTTTCACCAGCTGGGCGAACGCGGTTAGGGTCGACACCTTTTTCAAAGCGTGCGCTGGCCTCACTGCGTAATCCATGATCTTTCGATGCTTTTCTTACAGTCTGACCGTTAAAATAAGCGGCTTCTAACAATACAGTAGTCGTATCATCAGTAACCTCGGAATTAGCACCGCCCATTACACCAGCTAGAGCAACAGGTTCTGTGCCATTTGTAATGACAAGATGGTCAGATGTTAAAGTTCGTTCGACATTATCCAGAGTTGTAAATTTCTCGCCATCGTTCGCACGGCGGACAAGGATTTCTTTTGATCCTAGTCGGTCGTAGTCAAACGCATGAAGCGGCTGTCCGTATTCTAACAAAATGTAGTTTGTAATATCGACCACATTGTTGTGCGGACGGATTCCGGAATTCATTAAGCGGGTTTGCATCCATAACGGTGACGGTCCGATTTTGACATTTTTAATAATCTTTGCCGCATATAGCGGATTGTCTTCCGGCACGTCGACGACAATTTTTACATAATCGGAAGCCTTCTCAGCTGCCGCTTCAACATTCGTTTCCGGTAGCTTTACATCTTTTCCTAAAATTGCTGCAACTTCATAGGCAACGCCAAGCATGCTTAGGCAATCTGATCTGTTAGGCGTAAGCCCGAGCTCAAGCACTTCATCGTCTCTGTTTAACTCGGCGATCGCATCAGTCCCGACTACTGCATCAGCTGGAAAAACAAAAATGCCTTCCGCATATTCTTTCGGAACGATTTTTCCTTCCATGCCAAGCTCCTGAAGCGAGCAAATCATTCCGTTGGATTCTTCGCCACGAAGCTTTGCCTTTTTAATTTTAAAATTCCCTGGCAGTTTCGCTCCGACTGTAGCGACAGCAACCTTTTGCCCTTTGTCAACATTCGGTGCACCGCAGATAATCTGTACCGGCTCATCAGCACCAATGTCAACAAGACATTTGTTTAATTTATCGGCATTTGGATGCTGCTCGCGCTCAAGAACATGACCGACGACAACTCCTTTAATTCCCTCATTTAAAACTTCTACACCTTCAACTTCAATCCCGCTTTTCGTGATTTTTTCAGCGAGTTCCTTTGCAGTTACTCCAGTTAAATCAACATAGTCCTGGAGCCATTTATATGAAACGAACATTTCCTCTACCTCCTATTCCTCAATCGCAAACTGTTTTAAGAAACGTACATCATTTGTATAGAAATGACGGATATCATCAATACCGTATTTCAGCATTGCAATCCGCTCGGGCCCCATTCCAAAAGCGAATCCATTGTATTTTTTCGGATCATAGCCGGCCATTTCGAGTACGTTTGGATGAACCATGCCGGCGCCAAGAATTTCAATCCAGCCGGTTTGCTTACAGACATTACAGCCGTGTCCGCCGCACATTTTACAAGAAATATCCATCTCAACTGATGGCTCTGTGAACGGGAAGAAGCTTGGGCGCAGTCTGATTTCACGGTCTTCGCCAAACATTTTCTTAGCGAATACTTCCAGTGTTCCTTTTAAATCGCTCATGCGGATGTTTTCGCCGACAACCAATCCTTCAATCTGCATGAATTGGTGGGAGTGAGTCGCATCATCATTATCGCGGCGGTACACTTTACCAGGGCAAATAATTTTGATTGGTCCTTTGCCTTGATGTTTCTCCATCGTCCGCGCCTGCACTGGTGATGTATGGGTACGTAATAAAATTTCCTCCGTGATATAGAAAGAATCCTGCATATCGCGGGCAGGGTGTCCTTTTGGCAGGTTAAGAGCCTCGAAGTTGTAATAGTCCTGCTCTACTTCCGGACCTTCCGCCACTTCATAACCCATTCCGATAAATAAGTCTTCGATTTCTTCAATGATTTTGGTTAACGGGTGATGATTACCCACTTTAACAGGGCGGCCTGGCAGCGTAACATCAATCGTTTCTAATGCTAATTTCGCTTGAACTTCTGCTTCCTCAAGCTCCGTTTGTTTTGCTTCAATTTTAACTGCAATAGCTTCGCGAACTTCATTAGCAAGTGCTCCCATCACTGGGCGCTCCTCTGCTGAAAGCTTACCCATTCCTCTTAATACTTCAGTGATGGGGCCTTTTTTCCCTAAGTAAGCAACGCGAATATCATTCAATTCCTTTAAGCTCGCAGCCTCTGCAGCCTTTTGAATCGCTTCTGCCTGCAATTCCTTTAAACGCTCTTGCATTGATCCTCTTCCTCCTTATAGTTTGGTGTCAGGCACCACTTAAAAAAAGCAAAAAAACCCCATCCCCTAAAAGGGACGAGGTTTATAGTCGCGGTACCACCCTTATAAACACCTATGTACTTCACTAGTGTTCACTTCATTGGGATAACGGCTTTTTGCCGATGCATCTTTACATTTCATAATCGAAATGGTCCCGATGCCAACTCTGGAGGTGAACTTCTTATACCTTTCCCATAAAAGTGCTTCCAGTCGCGGCACTTTCTCCCTTGATGGTCAAAAAAGTATAATACTTTTCTCCGTCATCGTTTTTATTTTCATTAACATTGTTCACTATTATATAATAATTTTTTGAACCTTTCAAACAAGTTTCGCCTATTTTTGCAAATAATATAACAGAATTCCTGTGGCAACGGCAACATTCAGTGATTCGCTCTTGCCGTAAATTGGAATATACAGGTTTGCCGTCGTTTTCATAAGCAGGTCTTTATTGATACCGCCGCCTTCGTTACCAACCATCAAAGCAAATGATTCTGCCGCTGGAATATCAGTATATGTTGATGCACCCTCTAGCGCTGTACCGTAAACAGGAATATTTTTCCCTTGCAGCTGCTCTATCCAGGTTTGTAAGTCTCCTCTGATAATTGGCAGGTGGAAATGGCTTCCCTGTGCTGATCGTAAAACTTTTGAATTATAAACATCTACGCTGCCCCGTCCGACAATCACCGCATCAATTCCTGCGGCATCAGCTGTGCGAATCATCGTTCCCAGATTTCCCGGGTCCTGAACTGCATCAATCAGCAAGAATGTTTTAGCATTCGAAACACCATCATCTGTTTTCAGCTGGCGGCAAACGGCATATATGCCCTGCGGGGTCTCTGTATCAGACAGTGAATCAGCTATTTCTTCAGTTACCATCGTGACAGATGCAGATCCGATATCCAACCGGGACGGCATCCCGATTTTTTCCGAAATAATAACTTCTACTACTTGGTTTTCCTTGAGAGCTTCTTCGACCAAATGAAAGCCTTCGATTAAAAAGGTGTCCGAGCGGTCACGTTCTTTTTTCGTCAACAGTTTTTTCCATTGTTTGACTTGCGGATTTTGTGATGATTGAATATATTTCAATGATTCTTTCCCCTTTAATATACGTTTGATTTTAATATTATATCTAAAATACATAATAACACCAAAAATAGAAAATCATATTATTGAAAAAGATTGGACTTTAAAGGAGAGTGCTGAGATGAATTTAAATTTACGAAATGCGGTTATTCACAATGTTTCCGGAAATACTCAAGATCAATTAGAAGATACAATTGTTGATGCGATTCAAAGCGGCGAAGAGAAAATGCTGCCTGGCCTTGGTGTTCTGTTTGAAGTTATTTGGCAAAACTCTTCCGAAACAGATAAAAAAGAAATGCTTACTACCCTTGAAAATGGGTTAAAACACTAAAATTAAGGTACAGGGCCATTAAATAAATTTTCACCTAAAATAGAAACTGGAGCAGCAAATGCTGCTCCAGTTTCTTTTATTTGAAATCGAATTAAGCTACTTCCCTTTGCTTTGAGTGAACTTTTTTCATGAATAAATTGACATCCTTTGGTACTTGGCGGTCTAGTTTAGACACGATATAAACCGTTAAGAAGCCGATTGGTACAGTGATGATGCCTGGTACTTTAAACTGCAAGGCGGGTGGTAAAGCAGAGGCAAAGAAAATCATAAACATGGAAACGGCTAATCCGACAAGAAGACCAGCAATTGCTCCTTTTTCTGTCATTCCTCTCCACCAGATTCCGAATAGGAAAATTGGTGTAAATGTACTTGCAGCTACTGTAAATGCTAAAGCAACTAAATGACCGATCGAAGCTCCTTTTACTAATAAGCCTAAGGTACCGTATAACACACCAAGAATGATGATGGAAACTTTTCCTGCAATTACACGCTGCTTCTGTGTTAATTCTTTTTTAGAAAAAGAAGCGTATAAATCGTGAGCGAGTGCTCCGGAGCTAGCAATAAATAAACCGGAAAGGTTAGAGAAAATCGCGGCAAAGGCACCGGCAATTACAAGTCCTAGCAACCATTTTCCGCCAAGTGCTTCCGCGATGGATGGCACAACCATATTGTCTCCACCGGTAATTAAATGTTTCATTACCTCAGGACTGACATTCCCCTCGATAAATAAAGCTCTTCCTACAACTCCTAGGAAAACGGCGAATAAGAAGAAGACACTAGCAATACCAATCGCCATTAATGCAGATTTACGTGCAGCTTTAGCGCTTGGATTTGTATAAAAGCGTAATAAAATATGCGGTAAACCAATAGTTCCTAAAGATAAACCAATGACGAGTGACAAAGTGTGTATGAAGTTAGGTGTGATGACTCCGGATGTTGACCAAGCTTGTCCATCTACTGCCACATCTTTGCCGTCTTGTGTAAATTGAGATGTGTTAGCAATTGTACCGCTAAATTCAGTGATAGCAGTTAAGATTTTTTGGTAATGCAATCCACCGTAAATGGCTACACCTACCATAATAACGAAAGCACCGAGGCGGATCCATAGTTCTAATGCCTGATTAAGAGTTGTTCCTTTCATGCCTCCGACGCCTACATATAGAATCATAACGGAACAAGTAAAAATAATACCGAATTCATAGGAAGTATCAAAAAACATGCTTAAAATTTGAGCAGCACCGAGCAACTGTGGAGCGGCATAGAATCCAGAAATCGAAAGGACGACCAGTACCGCTACTAAACGAGCCCGTTTACTGTGAAAACGATAGGCAACGAAATCAGCTACTGTAAATGCACCGAATTTCCTTAATGGCCCTGCAACGAAAATAGCAAGAAGCGTTAGGCCGATAGAAAAGCTAAACGTATAGAATGCCCCATCATAACCGATGGTGAAAGTTAAACCGGCTAACCCTAGGAAGGTAGCAGCACTTAAGTAGTCTCCAGCGATTGCAGAACCGTTTGTAAACCAGCCAAACGATCGACCGCCGACGAAGAAATCACTGGCGCTGGAACTCTTTTTCGATAGGTATGTAATATAAATGATCGTACCCATCAAGATGAAAGTAAATAAATATTTAGGCTCTAGTAAGGTTTGGATCATGCCGTGACCCCTCCTTTTCCTTTATTTCCATGAACTGATTGTTCATATTGTGCCAATCGTTTTTCATAACGCTTCGTATGGATATAAGCGATTAGAAAGGCCATACCCATTCCGGCAATCGTTGTTAAAAACCAAGTCACGGACATTCCTCCCCAAAATTTGAAAAAGGCAAAGTCTTTAAAAAACCAATTAATGACTGGGATGAAAAAAATAAACACGTAATAGAAAGAAGAAAGTTTAATACCTGTACGAAATTCTGATTTCATAATTGCGCTTGTGTCAGAATCTAGTGGGGATAACTCAGCTACATCAATCGTTCCGTGTGACTGATCCGTCAATTCATATTCTTTTTCCACAAATATCTCCTCCTTTTTCCACATTATATATATAAACCCAATGGAAACCCTTACGATATAATATCTGAATATTATAAAAAATTGCTTGTTTTTGTCATATTAGCACGTTATATTATATAAGGGGGTGGAGAATGAAGTATAAGGTGTGTCTTTCATATGTGAATCCAGCTATCAATCCTTTGCTTAAGGAATGGCTCCAAGAAAGATTTAAAGATCGTCTTTCCGTTATTAATCAAGCTTATTTAGATGAGCCCATTCATATAAAAATTGTTCAAGTGAGCGGCTTATATGATTGGATGAAAGTAAACCGATTAAAGAAGCATTATGATTGCTATTATATATTGTTACTTGATGAAGAATGGGTGAACACCTCTCCAATAGCCATACGCTTGCAAATTCAATCTTTATTATTATTTCCAGTCAAGAAATCAGCCTTTTTTCGAAGTATTAGCGAAGCAATTAAAGTGCTTGATCAACAAAAAATTGCATTGATTCAAGTAGAAGGTAAGAAAATTATCTCCGTACATAAAACAAAGATGAAACTTAATGAATCAATGGAAGATTATATATTAAGAAGATTGTTGCATGAGGATATTCATTCGGAAAGTGAGATGATTGAATCATTATCGCTGTTTAATGAAAACGAATTTCCTAATACCGTTTGTTATGTGCAAGGATTCATTCATCTCGATGGCCACCCTATTGATGAAAATCAGGCGGTTCAGCTCATTTGCACAAATTTTAGACAGACATTTAAAGGAATTGTTCCGCGTGTATATTTTCTTCCTTTTCGCAGATCTTTGATTGTTTTATTTCGTCAAACCGATCCTATTAGTTGTGTGAAAGAATGGAAAGAAGGACGCGCAACATTTGAAAAAATCGTAGATCGTCTGTTAAAGGAGTATAGAATTCAAATCTATATTGGTGTCGGTTCGCTATATAGTGACCCACTGCTTTTGCATCATTCTTTTAATGAATCTAAAATTGCTAGAGCGCTTCCTCCATATCATAAAGTTTCACTACGATATTTTGAAGAAATTACAAAAGAGCCTGATATAAAGAAAAGTACGGAATATATGGAAGATCACTTTTCAGATGAAATAACCGCAAAAGATGTAGCAAGCCATGTTAATTTAAGTTATTCTCATTTCATACGCTTGTTTAAGAAGGAAACAGGGAATACATTTTCAGAATATATTACCTTTATTCGTCTAAGAAAAGCAGTTTGGATGTTAAGACATACTGATAAAACGATAGAAGAAATATCTGACATAGCAGGTTTTAACACACCAAATTACTTCAGTTCAACCTTTAAAAAAGTAATTGGAATCACTCCGAGAGATTTCCGATTGACTAAGGAGATTATTTTTGTTTAAGAAAAAAGCTGATCCAATATCAAGAAAGGATCAGCTTTTTTCATTTTATGCCCCATACTTTATACTTCGACTTTTTGACCATGTTCTATAAGATACACAACCCCGATTCAAAGGACCAAGACAGAAAAAATTATTCAAACGTAATCTTATCAACGGTCTCACGATCAAGACGTTTAATCACTTCAACAATTAACTTCACAGCATTTTCAAAATCATCACGGTGAAGCATAGCTGCATGGGAATGAATATAACGGGTTGCAATCGTAATTGCCAGTGCCGGTACACCATTATGAGTTAAATGGATTGAACCTGCATCTGTACCGCCCCCTGGAATGGACTCGAATTGATAAGGAATATTCAACTCATCCGCAACATCAGTAACAAAATCGCGCAAGCCTTTGTGAGATACCATTGACGCATCGTACACCACGATTTGCGGACCTTTGCCCATTTTACTCATTGCTTCTTTTTCTGAAATTCCCGGAGTATCTCCAGCAATACCAACGTCAACAGCGAATCCGATATCCGGCTCAATTTTGTATGTAGCTGTTTTTGCGCCTCGAAGACCTACTTCTTCCTGTACGGCCCCAACGCCATAAACAACGTTCGGATGCTCGACACCTTCCAGCTGCTTCAAGACATCAATCGCAATTGCACAGCCGATGCGGTTATCCCAGGCTTTTGCCAGCAGCATCTTCTCATTATTCATGACGGTAAATTCAAAGTAAGGTACTACCATATCGCCGGGACGGACACCCCATCCTTCAGCTTCTTCTTGGCTGGCTGCACCGATATCAATGAACATATCTTTAATCTCGACTGGTTTCTTGCGTGCTTCCGGTGATAATATATGCGGTGGTTTTGAGCCAATCACTCCGGTTACATCGCCTTTTCTAGTTACGATTGTCACTCGCTGGGCGAGCATAACCTGGCCCCACCAGCCGCCAACAGGCTGGAAGCGCAAGAATCCTTTATCATCAATTTTCGTAACCATGAAGCCGACTTCATCCAAGTGGCCGGCCACCATAATTTTTGGACCGCCTTCTTTTCCGACCTTCTTTGCAATCAAGCTGCCAAGACCGTCGGTTGTGATTTCATCCGCAAATGGCTCTATGTACTTCTTCATAACATCGCGCACTTCACGCTCGTTACCGGGTATTCCTTTAGCATCGGTTAAATCCTTCAGCATGGTCAATGTTTCGTCTAACTTTGCCATTTGTTTGCCCCCTTTTTCTACTATATGTAACCGTATTAATTATATCGAAGTTCAAAATAGTTTTACAAATTTTTCGCGAATCGTTATTTTATTGTCTTAGATAATTTACTTCGTTTTTATTAAAAATATGTCTTTGTCCTGGAGGGAAATTGACGGGGATGATTATTATATGGGGGACTCTCTACTTGTGTAGAAATTCTTTCAGAGTGAAAATTATAATAGAAGAAGTATTTCGTGCAAGAAAAAGAGGATATATGCCTTACTTAATGGACATATTATCCTCGTCCTATTTTTGTATGTTTAACCTCCACATTTTTTTATTAAAGGCGGTTATTTTACAATTAATACTGGGCATGTAGCCTTTTGCACTACGTGATGGCTGACACTTCCCAAATGCAATTCCTTTAGTACGCTTAACCCCCTGCTCCCCATGATAATAAGGTCTGAACCATTTTGCTTTACAAATTCCAAAATCATTTGCGGTGGATTTCCATCTAATACAATAGTTCGCGTTCTATTTGGAAGCGATGCTAATTTTTCCTTTATCGTGGTTTGTAATTCCGCTGCGGCTTTACGTTGGGTTTCCTGCTCGAGTTCAAGGTTATAGACAGGCTTTCCTGTAATTTCTTTGTTGACTACGGTAAGCACATCCAATTCAATTCTTTTATCCTGTTCTGTAAGCTTTATAGCCATTTCCAAGGCTTTTTGACTTAATGCTGAACCATCATAAGGTACTACTATTCTCGAATAAACAGTTAACATAACTGCCAACTCCCTTATAAACTTTTGTGATTACTACTTTTATTATACATAAGGAAGCTTTTACATCTGTTACAAATATTTATCAAAATTAGGCAATTTAGTGACAATAATTTTCATATTATTTAACACCGGAGGATCCAAAGCCTCCTGCGCCTCTCTTAGAATCAGATAACTCTTCAACTTGAGCAATATGTACTCTTGCAACCGGGGCTATCACCATTTGGGCGATTCTCATTTGTTTTTCTATTTTAAAGTCTTTTTTTCCATGATTGATTAATATGACTTTTATTTCCCCTCTGTAACCTTCGTCGATCGTACCAGGACTATTTAATACAGTTACTGAGTGTTTCAATGCTAAGCCGCTTCTTGGCCTTACCTGCGCTTCAGTGCCTTCAGGAAGCTCTATAATAATCCCTGTACTAATCAATTCCGCTTCTCCTGGTTTAATCAGCTTTTCTTCAGCAGCAAACAAATCTAATCCTGCATCTCCTGGATTAGCCTGAAATGGTAATTTAGCATCCTCATTTATTAATTTAACTTTTAAGTTATAAGCCATGGTTAAAACACTCCTATTATTTTTAAAAAAAGAACTATTTCAATAAGGGCAAGAATCGGAAAACCCATTTTAAAGCCAATATGCTTTGTTTTATGCCGGAAAAATTGCATCCCTGCCGTAGACCCAACAGCGCCTCCAAATAGCGCAACAAGCCATAATGTCCTTTCCCTTATTCGGTATTGATGCATTTTCGCCCGCCTTTTGTCAGCGCCCATGATCCAAAAACCAGCAATATTCATGATTATAAGAGCCGCTGATAATAAAGTTTGTCCATTCATTCCCTGGCCCCCCTCTCCCTTATAGAAAAAGCCATCCTCATCATTGAGAATGGCCTTTATAAAAAATTATTTGTTTAATTGTGCTTTTGCAGCATCTGCTAATTGGTTGAATGCATTAGCATCGCTTACTGCTAATTCAGAAAGCATCTTGCGGTTTACTTCGATACCAGCAAGCTTTAAACCATGCATTAAACGGCTGTAAGATAGACCGTTCATACGAGCAGCTGCATTGATACGAGTGATCCAAAGTTTGCGGAAATCACGCTTTTTCTGACGACGATCACGATAAGCGTAGTTGTATGATTTCATAACCTGTTGGTTAGCAACTTTGTATAATGTATGTTTTGAACCGAAATAACCTTTAGCTAATTTAAGAACTTTTTTACGACGTCTGCGAGTAACTGTACCGCCTTTTACACGTGGCATTGATTTTCCCTCCTAAATAAATCGAGACTTTCGAATTACTTCATGTTAGTTAATAAAGAACGAATGCGTTTGAAATCGCCAGATGAAACCATAGATGATTTACGTAATTTACGTTTTGCTTTTGTAGATTTGTTTGCGAATAAGTGGCTAGTATAAGCGTGGTCACGCTTTAATTTACCAGATCCAGTTTTTTTGAAACGCTTTGCAGCGCCGCGGTGTGTTTTCATTTTTGGCATTGGGATATCCTCCTTATTACTTTTCGATTTTCGGTGCTAAAACGAGGAACATGCTGCGGCCTTCCATTTTAGGATGTGACTCAATTGCAGCTACTTCCTTGCACTCTTGGGCAAACCGATCTAATACCTTCTGACCGATTTCTTTATGGGTAATCGCACGACCCTTAAAACGGATAGAAGCTTTTACCTTATCGCCTTTTTCCAAGAACTTAATGGCATTACGAAGCTTTGTATTAAAGTCATGCTCATCAATTGTTGGACTTAAACGTACTTCTTTAGTGGTAATGATTTTTTGATTTTTTCGAGCTTCTTTTTCTTTCTTTTGCTGCTCGAATTTAAATTTGCCGTAGTCCATAATCCGGGCTACCGGAGGCTTTGCATTTGCTGCCACAAGCACTAAATCAAGATTCACTCTTCCGGCAATCTCCAGCGCTTCGTTTTTCGACTTGATTCCTAATTGTTCGCCGTTTTGATCAATCAGGCGGACTTCACGAGCGCGAATACCCTCATTTACCAACATGTCTTTGCTAATAGTTAGCCACCTCCAAGGTTTAATCACGAATACAGCTTGGGTCAAGATATCTGACAGGCCTACACTTCCAACCTGACTACTGACACTATATTGTTTGAACAGGTTGATTATGTTTTTGCAATCTAGTAAGAAGAATGGCAAATAAAAAAGTGCGGATGAATGCACCCACACTTACGAACATAGTTAAAAACTAAAAGTCCATGTTAAACCTGGCAACTGCTTTATATAGCGTCAATCAGGTGAGAAGCGGGTGCTTCTTCTTTTCCCCAAAATTTGTATTCAATTTTTATACCTTAGCTACTATATCATATTGAAAGACGGAATGTCAAATGAACTTAATTACGACAACGAAATTTATTTTAACAAGAAACAAAAAATTATTCAACCATTTTTTTAAAACAAAAAGGGAGCCTGAAGCCCCCTTTCATAATTAACCTCTATTAACTTCCGCTTTAAGTGCTGCTGTGAAGTCGGCAAAAGCCATTGTTTCTGAGTTTTGTTCGCCGTATTTTCGGACGTTGACGGCGTTTTCAGCCGCTTCTTTATCACCCACGACGAGCATATATGGGATTTTTTGCATTTGTGCTTCGCGGATCTTGTAGCCGATTTTTTCATTACGGCCATCCAACTCAACACGGAAGCCTGCTGCTTTTAGCTGCTCTTGAATTTTTCTTGCATAATCATAATGAGCATCCAGGGATACCGGAATCACTTGAACTTGTACCGGTGCAAGCCATGTTGGGAATGCCCCTTTATATTCCTCAATCAGGTATGCGACAAAGCGTTCCATTGTGGAAACAACTCCGCGGTGGATTACTACCGGGCGATGCTGTTTGCCGTCTTCACCGACATAAGTCAAATCGAAACGTTCAGGCAGCAAGAAATCAAGCTGAACAGTGGAAAGTGTCTCGTCTTTGCCTAAGGCAGTTCTTACTTGAACATCTAGCTTCGGACCATAGAAAGCTGCTTCTCCTTCAGCCTCAAAATAGTCAAGACCAAGATCGTCCATTGCTTCCTTCAGCATGCTTTGGGCTTTTTCCCACATTGCATCATCATTAAAGTATTTCTCTGTATCTTGTGGATCGCGATAGGATAAACGGAAGGAATAATCCTTAATATCAAAATCCTTATAAACCTCAAGAATCAATTGAACAACCCGTTGGAATTCTTCCTTAATTTGATCTGGACGGACAAAGATATGGGCATCGTTTAGAGTCATTCCGCGAACACGCTGTAATCCGGATAAGGCACCGGACATTTCATAACGGTGCATTGTGCCAAGCTCAGCAATACGAATTGGGAGCTCACGATAGCTGTGAATCGCATTTTTAAACACCATCATATGATGCGGACAGTTCATAGGGCGAAGCACCAATTGTTCATTGTCCATATCCATAACCGGGAACATATCTTCATGGTAATGATCCCAGTGACCAGAAGTCTTATAAAGCTCCACATTGGCCATGATTGGTGTATACACATGGTCATAGCCTAAGCTGATTTCTTTATCAACAATATAACGCTCAACAATACGGCGGATTGTTGCACCTTTAGGAAGCCACAGCGGCAGCCCCTGGCCGACTTTTTGGGAAGTCGTAAAAAGGTCAAGTTCTTTTCCAAGCTTGCGGTGGTCACGCTCCTTTGCCTCTTCAAGCAAACGAAGGTGCTCCTCTAATTCTTCTTTTTTGAAAAAGGCTGTACCGTATACGCGCTGCAGCATTTTATTATTACTGTCACCGCGCCAATAAGCACCGGCAATGCTTAATAATTTAAATACTTTAATTTTCCCTGTTGATGGCACGTGTACACCGCGGCAAAGGTCAAAGAATTCTCCCTGCTCGTAGATTGTTACCGTTTCATCTTCAGGAATAGCTTCAATGAGTTCCAGCTTGTACTCGTCGCCGATCTCTTTAAAAAGCTGGACAGCTTCCGCCCGGCTTACTTCTTTACGGACAACTTCAAGGTTTTCACCCACGATTTTTGCCATTTCCTTTTCGATTTTTGGCAGGTCTTCTGGAGTTAAGGACTCTTCTAAATCCATATCATAATAGAATCCACCTTCAATTACAGGACCAACACCAAACTTTGTATTGGGATAAAGTCTTTTCACCGCCTGCGCCATTAAATGGGCAGTACTATGGCGAAGTACTTCTAATCCTTCCGGCGAATCTTGGGTCACAATTTCTATTGCCCCGTTTTCTAGGATTGGACGGCGAAGATCATACATTTTTCCATTCCATTTGCCGGCAATTGCCTTTTTCTTCAGTCCTGGGCTGATGGATGCAGCAATATCTTCGGTTGTTGTTCCTTTAGGAAACTCCTTTATTGCTCCATCGGGAAACGAAATTTTCACAACGTCTGACATTTTAATTCCTCCTTTTTAATTCGGCGTTAAAAACGCTCAGAAAAATAAAAAAACCCGTCCCTGTGAATAGGGACGAGTTATTATTAACACGTGGTTCCACCCAAATTTTTCAACTTCAGCAAGCATGGCTGCGAATGAAATTGACTTTGGTCAGGTAACGGCTTGAGACCGTCAACAATTACTTGTATCTTTGAAAAAAGAACGTTCACTGCTGAAGTTTAAAGGCGGTAAGTATTCTTTCGTGTTAGGAGACTTTCAGCCGCGGCCTCCCTCTCTAAAAACCGTAAACAAATACTGTTGTCCTTATCATTACTTTTTACTACGATAAATAACTATGTACGTTATTATAATGATTAAATATTAAAAAATCAACTTCATACGCACATTTTTTTAATCCTTTTTTACTTTTAGGCTTGTTTCTCATTGGAAGTATTGTCCGTATTTGAATTTCTTAACTCCCGCAGTGCCTGATAAGACTTGATCATCACTCTCTCCTCAAAAATATTTTTGATTGTTCTAACCAATGGTGCCTCGGCATTTTTGGTGTAAAGAAAGATTTTCGTCGGAGCCAGAGACAACAGCGGGGCAATCGAGGCAGAATCAATATAAACTGGATGATTCACCAAAAGCTTTCGGTCAATCATTTTCGCTAATTCCCCTCGTTTAATTTCTACAAATTGTTCATCATAGAACGTGATATCATCATCTAACAGCAAATGCAGCACTCTTCTTTTCGGTTCACGATCCGCCAAAAACTCACGGAGCATATGAACAAACATTTGATACTCCTGCTCCAATTTGTATTCATCAATTGATATCTCGACATAGTTTTCAAGCAGCTGCAAATAAGAGCGCAGCCGGAATTTCAAAAACGAATCAAATGAAAATGAGACATTATCACGGAAAACATGATCAATCGCCTCCCGAACGACCGGATCTAAATTGGTTTCTTTTAAGAAAACGGATAAGTCTTCACGCTGGCCGTCCATTATAGAATAAAGAATCTCAAGGATTTGCTGCTGCTCCTCAATGTCCTCAAAGTAATAATGATTTCTCAAAATGTCCCTTAGCCAATCATCCCGTTTGATATTCGTAACGAACTCATAAAAGGCATTTTTAACCGCCTCTTGTTTATCATTGGTGAAAGAAGAATTAAAAAGCTTTACTATATGTCGATCTTCAATCAGAAGAATATTTTCATAGTCCGGATCATTGTTTAACCACTTCTGCAAATAGTTAAAAAACCGAATTGCATCCACCCTATTTTGGAAGATGATTTCAACCAACCAAATCCCCCCTTTTACCAAAATCTCTGTTTTAAATATATATGGGGGACTTGACCAAAATAGACTAGAAAAGCGTAAGCGCCCGTTTAGCAACGTATGGGCTCCTCGAAAAAGCTAACGCTTTTTCTTCGTGCGATGCTCATGCTGTCGTAGCCTTCCTTCTGGAGCACTTCTACTGAGATAAAGGAAACACGATGAGCGAAGCGAATCGATGTTGACTTATCGTAGGGAAAAGAGCGAAGCATACTAGTTGCTGGGCGCTGGAGCTGGACAATACATTAGAAAAAGGACTGCCTGAAAACTCTGGCAATCCTGATAAAAATAATTATTTTATTTAACTTCGGCGGTTCGGCCCCTCTACAAGGACTGGTTCGCTGATCGCACGGATTCTTTCCATTAATCTTCGAGCTTTCATTTTTTCCTCTTCACCGCGCTGACTATGAGCCAAATGATGCTCCAATCCCTGCAGGTCAAAATTGGAGGTAAAAAAGGTAGGCAGGCTTTCCAGCATCCGAAACTGCAAGATTGGACCCAATACTTCGTCTCTCGTCCAGCTCGAAACCGACTCCGCTCCAATATCATCAAGCATTAATATCGGTTCTTTCTTGAGCGCCTCGATTTTTTCACTTAAAGTCGAATCGGCAATGGAGCTTTTCATTTCTCTAAATAATTCAGGAACGTAGACAATCATCGATGAGATTTGTTTCTTGGCTAATTTATTCGCAATAGCTCCTAATAAATACGATTTTCCGACCCCAAACTTTCCGTAGAAATATAGGCCTTTGATTGGTTTTCCCAGCTCATAATTCATTAAAAAGGCAGCAGCTTTTTTAACCGCATCGATTCTATCAGCATCCTGTTCAAAATCCTCAAACGTTGCGGACAGAATATCCTTTGGAACATGTAAGCTTTTAATCAGCTTTTCATTCTTTTTCTTTTCATCATCCATAACTTTCCTTGGACAGCGGTCATAACGGATATCAATGGAATTTCTTGTTAGCACTAATTCCGGATGGTATCCCTTCATCATATTGATACAGCCGTCAAGACTTTCACATTTGCTGCATTCTTTGCTTTGATTGATATATTCATAAAGCTTATTCAGGCTTTTCTCAACCATTTCCGCATTGATATGACCTTGGTTTTCCCTGATAAAAGCTTTGATATCGGGATTTTCGAGGATTTCCCGCCGCATTTGTTCATACCGCTTTTGAAAATTTTCATTTGAGGCTAACCGTTTCAGTGTTTGATTTATTTTTTCCATGACAATTCACCACCTAGTCATCAAATGCCTTCAGCATTTCTTCAATTTCCCGTTTTTTCGCCTCTAAGTCGTTATTATTTGCCTTTTTCGGGTTTCCCTGTTGTTTGGACGGTGCTTCATCAAACCATTCCGGCAGCAGTTCCGTACGTATTGGTTTTTGCTTTGTCCCTTTATTGCCTGTCTTTTTGTTTTCCGCCCAACTTAGATAAGTGCGGTACTCCTTCTTGGCAAGGTCCATTGCTTCTTTAACCGTTTTTATTTGAAGCCTCGCCCAGTGGCTGGCGATCTTTTCAACATATCCCTTTGTCAGTTTCATCTCATTCCGGAGCATGACAAAATGCAGCAATACATTAATCACGCCTGGCAGGAGTTTTTGTTTAAACATTACATCTTCTATAATCTGGATATCCGATTTAGAAGGTTCTGCCCCTCCGGAAATGTCTTTCAAAAACTGTAATGGGGAGGTTATTTCCAAATAGCGGATAAATTTCTCTTCCTTCGTTTTTGGTTCTGCAGCCTGGACCCGGTGTGCAGCTGGCTGACTCCGTTCAACTAGACTCGGCAGCTGGTCATAGTTGACAAATTGATACCAGTCCCGCGCCCCTTTTCGCAGTTCCTCAACATCAATCTCGCTTGATTCATTTACAGCGCTTAAAACGATGTTTTTCATTTGGATCGGGTCAATACTATAAAGAAACGCCAGATTGCTGATTACCTCTTTCACCTTTGGCGTTAAAGCTTTTTTAGGGACTAGAGATTCATTCAGACCAGCCATTAATAATTGAAAATCAAAAGAATTCGTATCAATTTGAATTTCTCTCTGTTCATGACGTCCAATAAATCGTTCATTTTCCTCGATGTCTAAATCACTTGAAGCATCTTGAAGATACTGCATCCTTTCCGGAGTTTCTGAGGCAAACACATCCTGAAACGCCTTCGTGATGTCAACGAATCCGTTTCCCTTAGGAATCTGTTGATCCGTAAAAAAACGCTTTAAGCGTGCAAAATGATTTTTTCCTATTTTTCGATATAGATATATATTTAACATCCCATCTAAAAAAAACTGTTCCGGTGAAAGCGGCGGGTACAGCTCATAAATAAAGGAGCGCTCCCCGTCCTCTGTGTTGACATAAGTTTTTAACAGTCCAATACCTTCAAGTTTCATCCTTGCCTCGTATATTTGCTTTAAATTCATCCCCAATAGATTCATTAATAAGTGGTGTGTCGATGATTCGGCCCATAAGCGGTTTTCCTCAAGCTCTGACCATAGCGTCATATATAAGCTGTAGCAGGTTGAACCAATTAAGGGCTGGTACAAGAACGTCAGCACTTTGCGGTCATATTCATGGAGCAGCCCGTTTGCCGATACAATATAACGATCAATCGGAAGAATTTCCTGCCAATGCTGCGCCATACTTTTTCACCTTTCCTTTTGGAATAAAAAAGGAGCCAAAGCCCCCTTTTGCTCCTTATGATTTTTCTTTTTTTATTAATTCTTTTAATTCCTCAATAAACACATTAATATCTTTAAATTGGCGGTACACGGAGGCAAAGCGGACATATGCCACCTCATCGACATGGGCTAGTCTGTCCATGACCATTTCCCCGATTGCCTCACTCTTTATTTCTGAAATCCCCTGACTGCGGAGCTCCTTCTCAACACCATGTGTAATGTCTTCTAATTCCTTTAGGGCTACCGGCCGCTTCTCACAAGCCTTGATCAAGCCCCTTAATATTTTATCGCGGCTGAATTCTTCCCTAGTTCCTTCTTTTTTAACGACAATTAAGGGAATTTCTTCGATTTTTTCAAAAGTTGTAAATCTGTAGCCGCATTCTTCGCATTCCCGTCTCCTTCTTGTGGCTCGTCCTTCATCAACCGGTCGAGAATCTAGTACACGAGTACCATAGTGCTGACATGAAGGGCATTTCATTGTATAATCAACTCCAACTCTTAACTACAAAATTCCCTGACAAAATCCGATAGTTTTCTTACTCCTATCTTATAAAAAAGTGAACGTTTGGACAAGTAGAAGTATCTATTAATTTCTTTTTGTCCCGATATTCGTATGTAATTGGTTAAGCTTGTTAAAGTATGAGTTGATTCGTTTTCTCAAATCAGGATAAATCCCTAGCAGCGAAAACTTTTCAGATGAAATCGCAAAGTCAACGGCTGTTTCCATAGGTCTAACGGAAACAACTGTCGCCACAAGGAAACAGGAAAATGGTTTGCTGACTTCAATAGCCAGTTCGCCGCGCTCTTTAGAAACGGTTGAGATTCGGCAATCCGCATCATCGCGGAACATTTTTTCAACCGAATCAAACACCTGATTAAAGGTTGCTTTATAGTAATGGGTTTTTAACACATCATCGGCTTGATGATCGGAAGTCTCAATTTCTTTTTTAAAACGAGTGAATAAACCAAGCAGTAACGCCATGGGCCCCCTCCTCCAAATAATATGTATTACTATGTATTATAAAGCATTAGCGGAAAAATATAAAAAGAGGTGTACACAAATACACCTCTTAACTGATTTCTGTTTAAAATTATTATTTAATTAGCCACTTTTACTTGGGACATTTTCGCCATTTCTGCAGCAACGAATAGACTTAAGTCAACAACACGTGTAGAGTAGCCCCATTCATTATCATACCAAGCAAGGACTTTTACTTTTCTAGTTCCCATAACCATTGTTGATAAGCCATCGATCGTTGCGGAAGCTTCATTTGTATTGAAATCAATCGATACTAAAGGTTCCAAAGTGAAATCTAAAATTCCTTTTAATTGACCATCAGCAGCCTCGATAAAGGCATTGTTAACATCATCAACAGTCACGTCTGTTTTCAGATCTACCACTAAATCAACAAGCGACACATTTGGTGTAGGAACACGAAGCGCCATTCCATGTAATTTTCCTTTTAATTGCGGCAGCACAAGTGATAATGCTTTTGCCGCACCAGTGGTAGTCGGAATGATTGATTGTCCGCATGCACGGGCTCTTCGTAAATCTTTATGTGGATTATCTATGTTCTTTTGATCATTGGTATAAGCATGAACAGTGGTCATTAAACCGCTTTCGATTCCAAACTTCTCATCTAACACTTTGGCCACAGGCGCAAGGCAATTGGTTGTACAAGATGCGTTAGAAATAACATCATGCTCTTCGATATTAAGCGCCTCTTCGTTTACACCCATTACGATTGTTACATCTTCATTTTTACCTGGTGCTGTTAAAATAACCTTTTTAGCCCCAGCTTCTAAATGCAGTGCTGCTTTTTCCCGTGAATTAAATTTCCCGGTTGCTTCAATGACAATGTCAATTCCAAGCTCTCTCCATGGAAGTTGTTCAGGATTACGGTCGCTTAATAGTTTAACACGCTTGCCGTTAACTAGGATTTCATCATCTAAAGGAAGTACTTCTCCTTGGAAAATTCCATGATTGGAATCATATTTAATTAAATGAGCTAATGTTTCTGCCGGATAGCTCGCATTAATTGCTACAACCTCAAGTTTATCTTCAAGGATTGCTTGTCTAAAAACCATCCTTCCAATTCTCCCAAAACCATTAATTGCAATTCTCGCTTTCATTGTACGGCCCCTTCCGCATTAATGTTATACTTTTTATCTTGTTCTGTTGGTATTAGTATAACACATTTATATTTAATTGTGATGAATAAAAAGTGTATTTTTAAAATGTTTTTTTATTCAAAAAACGGTGTCAGGCACCATGTGAATTTCACATGGTGCCTGACACCGTTTAACGAAACTGTTTTATGCTATTTCTATTGAATTCCCCATTCTGCAAGGGTCTTCATGAGCTGGTTTTTCGTTTCTTCAATTGTGCCATTGTTATCGATTATTGCATCGGCTAAGCTTACTTTTTCAGATAAAGGCATTTGTGAATCGATTCTTGCTTTTGCGTCTGCTGGTGATAAGTTGTTTCGCTCCATTAGCCGCTTAAGCTGTGTTTCTTCGTCCACATATACAAGGATGGTTTTTTCGACCATGAAGGTTAATTTGCTTTCAAACAATAACGGTATATCAAGCACAATGACTTCTTCATTGGCGTTTTTCGCCTGGTCGATCTTTTCATTCATTTGCCTTCTAACTTCAGGATGAACAATTTGGTTTAGAAGCTGTCTTTTCTCTTCTTGGTGGAAAATAATGGAACCTAGCTTAGGCCTATCAATTTCTCCATTAGGAAGTAAAATCTCCCTGCCAAACTCAGCCACGATTTTTATATATGCCGGCTCACCATTTTGAACTGCAAGGCGTGCTTCCACGTCTGCGTCGATGACGGTTATCTTCATTTCCTTTAGCATATTAGATACTGTACTTTTTCCACTGGCAATCCCGCCTGTTAAACCGACAATTAATGTCATACTAATTTCCTTTCTAACCCATCAGATTTTCCAAATACCAATAATGATTAATAAAATCCCCGGCAGGAAGGTAAACCGCTGAACCCATTCAAACCGATGTAGATAACGGCCGCTTTTAATACCCATCAGCACAAACAGTGAGCTCATCACTGCAACCGCTGCAGCCAAATAGATCGGTGAAAACCCCAGCATTGCAGCCCCTATCCCCGCACCAAAGGAATCCAGCGATAATGCTAACCCTAACATCAGGGCCTCAATCCCTGTAATCGTTCCAGATTGGTCGAAATCGGCAGACATCGGTTTTTTCAAAATGTTAATGGCCAATCCAAGGGAACGTATTTCGAAATTTACAATTGTTTTTTCTTGCTTTAGAACTTCCTTTTCCTTGTCAGGGCGGAAAAATTGATACAAAACCCCCGCCCCTAAAGCTATTAAAATTAAGCCTCCAAGGCTTGCTGTTAACCTTGGTGATAATACTCTTTCAAGCCCATGTCCGATTGAGATGGCAATTAACATAGAAAGAGCCGAGCAGGTTGCAATAATTAGAACAGACTTAAGCGGCATAACCATTTTTCTTAAGCCATAGGTTAAGCCGACGCTAAAGCTGTCAAGACTTAGAGCAAAGGCTAAAATCAGAAGTGAGAATAATTGACTCATGTTGTCTAGGACTCCTTCCTGCAAAATCACTACGATAGTATATGGCAGGAGCCTATCCGGTGTGTTTCATTATTCTCTTCTTCTTAAAGTCCCCCTTTACTTCTTAAGCTTTTGACATTTTGGACAATAATGGGTGCCTCTGCCGCCTACAGTTGTTTTCACTAAGGGACCGCCGCATTTTTTACACTCTTCACCTTTTCGTCCATAAACGAATAATTCAAGCTGAAACATGCCGATTTCCCCTTGGGAGTTCACATATGAGCGGATAGTACTGCCGCCCTTAGCAACAGCTTCGGACAATGTAGCAACAATCTCTTGATGAAGCAGGGCAATTTCTTTCTTCTTCAGCGAACTTGCCAGTCTTTCCGGATGAATTCCCGCACGAAAAAGGGCTTCATCGACATAAATATTACCTAATCCGACAAGCAGTTTTTGATCTAGCAGGGCCGGTTTTACTTTTCGATTGGTCTTTGTTAAATTCGCTTGTAAGTAGGCGGGCGAAAAGGCTTCAGAAAAAGGTTCCGGTCCCAAATCGGCCAGAGGCAGCTTCTCGAATTCCTCACCTTTATTAAATAAATGCATAGTACCAAACTTACGTACATCGCGGTATCTTAGTTCCGTCCCATCTGTAAAATGAAAAATGACATGTGTATGTTTGTCAAATGGATCTTCCTTGGGATAAAGTCCATATTTCCCTTCCATCCTTAAATGAGACACAAGGGCAAATTGATTGGTATAAATAATTAAAAATTTCCCTCTTCTGCCGACATCAACAATCGTCTCCCCTTTTAAGGCATCGATAAATTGCTCCACCTCTAACGGATACTTGATGATTTTCGGCCAAAAAACAGTAATATTTTCAATTGTCTTATTGACAACTAGTTTTTTTAGCGTTTTACGAACAGTTTCAACCTCTGGAAGTTCAGGCATTACGAATATCTCCCTTACTTAGCATCGAACCAGGTTGGACCGTAAGCATAATCCACCTTTAACGGCACATCTAGTTCAACAGCATTTTCCATGACTAGTGGAACTAACTCTTTTAGAATCTCAATTTCCTCTTCAGGTGCTTCAAAAATTAATTCATCGTGCACCTGCAAAAGTAAGCGTGATTTTAACCTCTTCTCTTTTAAGGCTTCGTCCATATCAATCATTGCCTTTTTTATAATATCAGCGGCACTGCCTTGGATCGGTGTATTCATCGCCGTCCGTTCAGCAAAGCTTCTTAAGTTGAAATTTCGGCTTGTAATTTCCGGGATATACCTTCTTCTTTGCAGCAATGTCGTGACATAGCCCTTTTCCTTTGCAGACTGAATGATAGTATCCATATATTCTTGTACGCCTGGGTAGCTGTTAAGATAGCGTTCAATAAAATGACCAGCTTCTTTTCGGGTAATTCCCAAGTTTTGCGAAAGGCCATAATCACTTATACCATAAACAATTCCGAAGTTAACCGCCTTTGCCTGACGTCTCATGTTAGAGGTTACTTCTTCCTTATCGACGTGGAATACCTCCATCGCTGTTTTCGTATGAATATCCATGTCATCCTTAAATGCTTGAATCAGCTTTTCGTCCCCGGCAATATGGGCAAGAACGCGCAATTCTATTTGTGAATAGTCAGCGGCAAAAATAACCCAGCCTTTTTCTGATGGAACAAAGGCCTGCCGAATTTTCCGTCCTTCTTCTAGGCGAATAGGGATATTCTGCAGATTCGGATCAATCGAGCTTAATCTACCTGTCGCCGTTAATGTTTGCTGGAATCTTGTATGAACCTTTTCCGTTTTCGGATCGATAACCTTCAAAAGCCCTTCAATATATGTTGACTGCAGCTTGCCTAATTGTCGATATAAAAGTATATGTTCAACAATTTCATGATGAGGCGCCAATTTCTCTAATACATCAGCAGATGTTGAATAGCCTGTTTTTGTTTTCTTCAAGGAAGGCAGGTTTAATTTTTCAAATAAAATGACACCTAACTGTTTGGGTGAGTTGATATTAAATTTTTCGCCAGCTAACTCACAAATCTTTTCTTCAATTTCGGTCAGCCTTAAACCCAATTCCCGCCCCATGGACTCAAGACGACTTCGCTCCACTTTAATCCCGAATGATTCCATATCCGCCAAAATCAGCGATAATGGCATCTCAAGGTCCATAAATAATTCATATTGTTCATTACTATTTAATTCATCCTCAAGCTTTTCTTTCAGTTTGGACATTGCGGCTGCTTTTCGCACAAGATTTTCGGCAAGCATTCCCGCTTCCGGTACCTTCTGTTTCGCTCCTTTTCCGTAAAAGGATTCATCGGATTGGATATTTGAAATATCGTATTTCTTTGCAATTGCCGCCAGGTCTTCCTGCGCCTCTGAAGGATTAATGATATAAGACGCAATCAAAATATCAAAATTAGTTCCTTTTAAATGAATGTCATATCTTCTTAAAGAAACCTCTGACCGCTTTGCATCATAAACTGTTTTTTTCCTTGCATCATCCTCTGCCCACTTTTTAAACGAGGCTGACTTTAGGGCAAGTTCAGTTGGCAGGTAGAAAGCGCCCTTCTCATTGACCAAGGAAAAGCCAATAATTTCAGCATGATGATAATTGTCATCGAGCATCTCAACATAAAAATAGTTATCATCCGCAAATAAATCATCCGTAATCTCATCGGGTATGATAAATTCAATTTCTTCAAGCTGATTCGGCTCTGCCTCAGCCGCATCCTCACCCAGCTTGTCCAATAATGAGGAAAAACCAAGCTCTTTAAAAAGATTTATTACCTTTTCTCTATTAAGGCCTTCATATCCAATATCCGTCAATTCCACTTCAATAGGAGCTTTCCTTTCAATTGTTGCCAGCTGCTTGCTCATAATGGCCTGATCCTTAAATTCCGTAAGCTTTTCTTTCAATTTGTTACCACTTACTTGATCAAGCGATTGAACCAAATTATCAAGCGTTGAAAATTCCTTTAGCAGCTTGATCGCAGTCTTTTCACCTACACCAGGTACACCAGGGATGTTATCAGAGGAATCACCCATTAACCCCTTCATATCAATAATTTGCTCTGGGGTAAGTCCATACTTTTCCTTAATATGCTCTGGTGTATATTCCTCAATATCAGTAATCCCTTTTCGAGTGATCCCCACAGTAGTAGTTTCTGAAGAAAGCTGTGTTAAGTCTTTGTCCCCGGAAATAACCTTAACTTCATAACCATCCGCTTCTGCCATTAAGGAAAGAGTTCCAATGATATCATCTGCTTCATAATTTTCAAGTTCATACCTTGAAATTCCATAGGCATCAAGCAGCTCACGAATAAATGGAAATTGTTCTGATAGCTCCGGCGGCGTTTTTTGTCTGCCGCCCTTATATTCCTCAAAGGTTTTATGGCGGAATGTTGTTTTTCCAGCATCAAACGCTACCAATATATGTGTGGGGTTTTCCTCTTCTAAAATTTTCATTAACATCATTGTAAAACCATAAACAGCATTTGTATGGATTCCTTTATCATTATTCAGAAGTGGAAGTGCAAAAAAGGCCCGATAGGCAATGCTGTTTCCATCTATCAGGACTAGCTTTTTCTTTTCCATTGATTTCACCTTCTTAAATCTCTTGTTATTTTTTTAGTTCAATAATAAATTCGCTGCCTTTTCCAATATCGCTCCTTACGATTATATTTCCGTGATGCGCCTCGACTAAGTGCTTAACGATGGCAAGCCCGAGACCTGTTCCGCCAGAATTTCGGCTCCTTGCACGGTCTACCCGGTAAAAACGTTCAAATATCCGCGGTATTTCTTCCTTTTCTATTCCTACCCCGGAATCGATGACATGTATTCGGATATATTCATCATTGTCTTGCAAAACAACCTCTACATGGCCATCCTCAGGTGTGTAATTGATGGAATTGCTGACTAAATTAATAAATACCTGTTTTAAACGATCAAGATCTCCATTGATGAACACCGATTTAGACAGCCGATTATATTCCAGCTTAATATGCTTAGCCTGCGCTCTCCCTGTAAGAAGATCGTTTACTTCATCCAGTAACTTATTAATGTCAACTTGCTGCAGATTTAACTTAAAACCTTGCTGTTCAATTTTTGAAAGCTCCAATAAATCTTGAATGAGGGTTTGCAGACGTTCACTTTCTTTTAAAATAATCGAAAGAAAGGCTTCTAACGTTTGTTGATTATTCATGGCCCCATCCATAAGGGTCTCAGCAAATCCTTTAATCGATGTAACCGGTGTTTTTAATTCATGAGAAACATTTGCAACAAAATCCTTTCGCATCTGTTCCAGCTTTTTTAATTCCGTTATATCATGGAAAACCAGGACTACACCCTTCCAAACATTATTAATACCGATGATTGGCACACCATAAACATCAAAATACTTTCTTTCAATATTTAACGGTATTAATAATTGCTTTCGAACCTTTTGCTCTGTCCTGAACACCTCGGCAACTATTTGACAGACTTCCTTTTGGTCCATCACTTCATAATACAATTCACTTAAATAATCTTTAGGATTGACATGAAATATGTCAATATAGCCCTTATTGATTAAATTAATATAGCCGCGGCTGTCGATCAGAATTAATCCCGCACCGATATTTTCAATTAAAGCGGTCAAACGGTCCTGCTGCATTTCCTGCGCCTTAACCAGTTCCTGCAGATTCATAGCCAGCCGATTAATGGAGGTACCAAGCATTCCCGTTTCATCTAATTTACCTGTTGACGTTCTTGCTCGATAATTTCCTTTCGCCAATTCAATTGCAACATTTGCTGCCTCTTCAATTGGTTTTGTATAGCGGGAGGTAATCCGGATCCCAAGGTAAAGGATCACGATAAGGGCAATTCCTAAACTAATTGACAGGATCCACCATATTTGCCCGTATGCCTGATTAAGCTCATTGGTTTTTGTACTTAGGAATATATACCCTTCCTTTTGTCCGTTTTTCATCAGTGCCTTCCAATAATAGTGAAGGTCGTAACCATCGCCTTCTTCAAAGCGATCCTCTTGTTCGATCTTTTTCTTAATTACATCTTGAATGATTTGCTTTAAGCCGTTTGATGGGGAATCCTCCAATTCACCGCTGTCGTACAAAATTTTCCCCTGTGGATCAGTAATAGTTGCCCTGACATTTAACATACCGCTGATTTTAGACACATCTTGTTTTTTAAAAGCGGATACCCCGCCATTTTCCTCGATATAAAAACTAAGAAGATTCTTTTCCACCTTTAATCGTTCATTAAAAGATTGTAAGTAATAGCTTTTAAATAACTGACCAAGCAAAATTCCTAAGCCAATCAAAACGGAAATAATTAGCGTTATGAGGGCAATTAGAAGCTTTGTTCGAAATTTGGTCATTCTCCTTTCGGCTCCTCAAGTTTATAGCCCAGTCCGCGGACCGTTTTTATATAATCAGGTCTCCTCGTATCCTTTTCGATTTTTTCTCTTAAATGAGAAATATGTACATCAACAATTCTAGTATCACCAGCAAAGTCATAATTCCAAACAGCACTTAGCAATTGATCCCTGGTTAATACACGTCCCTTGTTTTGGGCTAAATACAACAGTAATTCAAATTCCTTTAAGGTCAGTTCCAGCAGGTCCTCTTTAAAATAAGCTTCATATTTTTCCGGAAAGATTTTCAAACTTCCAATCTCAATCAATAATTCGTCTGCAGCGGTTTCACTCGAAGCTTCTACTGTCACCTGCGTCCTCCTTAAAATTGCCTTGACACGTGCAATCACTTCCCGAGGACTAAATGGTTTCACCATATAATCATCCGCCCCAAGCTCAAGACCTAATATTTTATCAAACTCATCATCTTTTGCCGTCAGCATTAAAATCGGGGTCATTATTCGTTCCTGTCTAAGCTGCTTACATACCTCCATACCATCTAATTTAGGCAGCATTAAATCCAAAACGATAATATCTGGTGATTCCAATTCAGCCAGACGTTTTCCCTCAGCACCATCCATTGCTGTTATAACTTCGAAACCTGCCTTCTCCAAATTATACTGAAGCAGCGTAACAATTGACTGCTCATCATCGACTACAAGAACCTTTGTTTTCATCCGTATCCCCCGCTATTCATTACTTAAAATTTACTTATTTTCATTATAATATAAATTTGAAAAGAATACTTATCATACCCTGCTCTAAAAAAACAAAAGGAATGCACTTCAGCCGGCGGGGGCCTCACCCTCCTGCTCATGGTACATTCCTACTCTATGTTTATATTAAAAATTTTCTAATGCCGCGGAATGGATTTCCCGCAGACGATGCGGCGGACAAACCTTTACCTTTCCAATTACTACTGTTTCATCTTTGTCATTTCTGCCAATAATACGTAGCACGATATAATGTTCAGGGAGATTTACTTCTATTATTTCAAATAGCAGTTCTACTTTCCCATAATGATAAACAGGGTTAGGAAATTCAATTTCTTGCCCTAACACATGACTTCCTGGTCCGGGAAAGTATTTTGAAATAGCTGAGGTAACCATCCCTGTTAGCATGATGCTAGGGACAATTGGTTTTTCAAAAGGAGTTTGTGAAGCATAGTCATGTTGAATATAAAGAGGGTTAGCATCATCAGTCAAACCTAAATAAAGAAGAAGATCTTTATCTTCAATTCTTTCTGTTATAGACAGTTTTTCCCCAACAGAGATTTCTTCAATTTTTCTCCCAAGCTTTCGCTTTTTTCCTAATAGCAAACAAAACACTCCCTTTGAAAACGATTTCATTTTATCGAAAAAGAAATTCGGGAAAGAACCATAAAGACCCCTTACCCGAATCATTTGTACTTTATACTAACACTTTCATTACATTTCGAACAGATTCAACAGATTTGTCTAAAGCAGCCTTTTCATCTGCAGTAAGCTCAAGTTCGATTACTTTCTCAATTCCTTTTGCCCCAAGGATTGTCGGGACCCCAAGGTAAATACCTTCATAGCCATATTCACCCTCAAGATAAGCAATCGTTGGTAATACGCGGCGCTGGTCTTTTAAGATTGCTTCACACATTTCAACTAATGAAGCTGCCGGTGCATAGTAGGCACTACCATTTCCAAGCAGGTTTACAATTTCCCCGCCGCCTTTTCTAGTGCGCTCAACAATTGCCTCTAAACGGTCTTTTGGTATTAACGTTTCCAATGGAATTCCGCCGGCATAGGAATAGCGTACAAGCGGTACCATATCATCGCCATGTCCTCCAAGAACAAAGCCGGTAATATCTTTAACAGAGAGATTTAATTCTTGTGAAATAAATGTACGGAAGCGGGCTGTATCAAGAACACCTGATTGGCCGATTACCCGATTTTTAGGGAATCCTGACTCTTTAAACACGGTGTAGGTCATGGCATCAACAGGGTTAGTTAAGACAATGATTGTACAGTTTGGAGAGTGTTTTGTAATTTCCTGCGTTACAGCTTTCATTACTTTTTGGTTGGTTTGCACTAAATCATCACGGCTCATGCCGGGTTTACGGGCAATACCTGCAGTAATAACAACAATATCGGAGTCTTTTGTATCTTCATAGTTAGAGGTACCAGTAATATTTGCATCAAAACCTAGAACCGGGCTTGCTTCAAGCATATCTAAAGCTTTTCCTTTAGTCGGGTTTTCCATTTGCGGGATATCAACTAAAACCACATCTCCAAGTTCTTTTTGAGCAAGTAAAAATGCAGTAGTTGCTCCAGTAAATCCTCCGCCAATGACAGAAACCTTTTTGCGTTTTAATGACATAATAACCATCCCCTTTTGTAAGCATAAGATATATAGAATAAGGGCTGTTGGAATACAGCCCTTATTCTTCAAATATACGGAGATTTTACTCCATATTTTTGATTAACTCATCACCAAACTCAGAAGTTTTTACTTCTGTTGCACCGTCCATTAAACGAGCGAAGTCATAAGTTACAACTTTAGATGCAATTGTCTTTTCTACTGATTTAATAACTAAATTCGCTGCTTCATTCCAGCCTAAGTGCTCAAGCAATAATACACCTGATAAAATAACAGATGAAGGGTTTACTTTATCAAGACCTGCATATTTAGGTGCAGTACCATGTGTAGCTTCAAAAATGGCATGCCCAGTTTCATAGTTGATATTAGCACCCGGAGCAATTCCGATTCCGCCTACTTGTGCTGCAAGTGCATCGGAAATGAAGTCTCCATTTAGGTTCATTGTAGCTACAACATCAAACTCACGTGGGCGAGTAAGGATTTGTTGTAAGAAGATGTCAGCGATCGCGTCTTTTACGATAATTTTTCCTGCGGCATCTGCATCAGCCTGTGCCTTGTTGGCAGCGTCTGTTCCCTGCTCAGCCTTAATACGGTCATATTGAGCCCATGTAAATACCTTATCGCCAAATTCCTTTTCTGCAAGCTCATAACCCCAGTTTTTAAACGCGCCTTCAGTAAATTTCATGATATTACCTTTATGCACGAGTGTAACTGATTTGCGGCCTTCTTTAATCGCATAGTTAATGGCTGCACGTACAAGACGAGTTGTACCTTCTTGGGAAACAGGTTTAATACCGATACCTGACGTTTCAGGGAATCTGATTTTATTAACACCCATTTCGTTTTGAAGGAAATCGATAACCTTCTTAGCTGCCTCAGTACCTTTTTCATACTCGATTCCAGCATAAATATCTTCAGTATTTTCACGGAAGATTACCATATCTGTATCTTGTGGACGCTTAACCGGAGAAGGAACACCTTCAAACCATCTTACTGGACGCAAGCAAACGAACAAATCTAATTCTTGACGTAATGCCACATTTAATGAACGAATACCGCCGCCAACAGGAGTTGTTAATGGACCTTTAATGGCAATTAAATATTCATTGATTATATCAAGAGTTTCTTTAGGAAGCCATTCACCGGTTTGATTAAAGGCTTTCTCACCTGCTAGAACTTCCTTCCAGACTATTTTACGTTCACCTTTATATGCTTTTTCAACCGCTGCATTTAAAACTCTCTCGGAAGCAGCCCAAATATCCGGTCCAATACCGTCACCCTCAATAAATGGGATAACTGGATTGTTTGGAACGTTTAAAACTCCATTGGTTACTGTGATTTTCTCTCCTTGCATGTTATGTCTCCCTCCTGCTTATGTAAAAAGCTTTGAAATAAAGTGTGTAGACTGAGCCAAAGGTTAGAGGCCGCTCGCCCCTAACCCAAGACATCCATATCTATTGAATCAATTTTTCGTATAAAAGTAAAATATTATCCTCTTTGTTCAATCGGAACGTAATTTTGCATGCCAGGACCGGTGTATTCCGCACGTGGACGAATTAAGCGGTTGTTTTCATATTGCTCAAGGATATGAGCAAGCCATCCTGAAACACGGCTAACAGCAAAGATTGGTGTCATTAAGTCATGATCAATTCCTAAGCTGTGATATACAGATGCGGAATAGAAATCAACATTAGGCGGTAATTTCTTTTCACCTGTAACAATTTTCTCAATGTTAACAGACATTTCATACCAGTGAGGTTCACCAGTCAGCTCAGTTAATTTCTTAGACATATCTTTTAAATGTTTGGCGCGTGGATCACCTTGACGGTATACTCTATGTCCAAAGCCCATGATTTTTTCTTTCTTTTCAAGTTTGCCACGGATATATGGTTCCACATTTTCAAGTGTACCAATTTCCGTCAGCATTTTCATAACAGCTTCGTTTGCTCCGCCATGAAGCGGTCCTTTTAAAGCTCCGATTGCAGCAGTAATACCGGAATATACATCAGATAATGTCGCTACGCAAACACGAGCAGTAAATGTAGAAGCATTCAATTCATGATCGGCATGAAGAACAAGTGCCTTATTCATTGCTTCAACAGCGATTGGCTCCGGTTCTTTTCCAGTTAACATATAAAGGAAGTTAGCTGCAAAGCTTAAATCATTTCTAGGCGCTATCGGTTCAAGACCCTTTCTTACACGAGCAAATGTAGCAACAATGGCAGGCATTTTCGCCTGTAATCTGATTGCTTTACGATAATTTGCTTCAGGATCCATTACATCAGCCTCTTCATCATAAAGACCCAATAAAGAAACTGCTGAACGAAGAGCTGCCATTGGATGTACCTTTTGAATCGGATACATATTGAAATGCTCAATTATTTCCTTTGGAAGGGCTGCATTTTCAGCAAGCTGTTTTTTTAACTCTGCTAACTGCTCAGCGTTTGGCAATTGAAGATGCCATAACAGATAAATTACTTCTTCAAAGCTTGCGTTTACCGCTAAGTCATCGATGTTATAGCCGACATATGTCAGTGTATCATCGATAATTGAGCTGATAGAGGAAGTTGTTGCCACTACCCCTTCTAGACCACGTGTAACTGTCATCATAAATCTCTCCTTCGCTTTCTAAATTTCCCCATTACCCATATTTTATTAAAAAAGATGGTTTGTCGAAGCCATTATAGGCTTCAGCCTTTGTTTGGATGAAATGGCTTAACAAAAATTTCTTCTCATTAATCCTGCCGAACTTTTGACCCACGTTTAGACTGAGCGGTTGCTCGAGAATGGAACAAATAAATGTCTGCCCTTTCATTCACAATAAATAATTATTTTACAAGTATCCACCATAAAAAAAAGTTTATGTATGAAAGGATACGCTTACAAGCTTATTATAAACAATAATCAGATTTTTGTGAATGGAAAGCATTCCAAAATACAAAAAAATATTTCACCATTTCTTCGCATAAATTATTTTACCATAATATTTTTCGAAAGTAGAAACAAGAGGTATATATTTCTTGAAACTTTTATTCATTTAAAAACGTATGTATTTGTCGAAGAATACCATTTGGTAAATTATGCAGAGCCATTTAATAAATGGTAAAATAAGTGTTAATGACTTTAATTTAGGAGGTCTAATATTGAATCCTAAGTACCTTTACCGAACGCTAAGGTTTTTATTGGTTGTTGGTGTTGTTGTCTTTTCCCTGCTTGCATTTTTTTATGTCTCAAAAGTAACTTACCCATTTCTTATTGCAATTGCCATTGCTTTTATGATTAACCCGCTGGTTAATTTTTTTGAAAAAAAGGCAAAAATGCCCCGGGCACTAGCGGTTGTCGTGGCATTAATTATTCTTATTGCTGTATTTGCGGGATTGGTCACACTGCTGGTGGCGGAAGTTGTTTCCGGCGCAAACTATTTGGCAAAAGTCGTGCCACAGCATCTGGATACTTTAATTAACTATATTGAAACATATTTTACTGCCCAAATTATTCCACTATATAATCAGTTGTCATCTATGTTTAAACAGCTTGGCACCGGGCAGCAGGATACAATTATTTCTAATATCCAAAATGTAGGTAAAACTATCGGATCAACTGTCGGCGATTTCATAAAAAATCTTTTTGGCAATATTCCAAACTTCTTTTCTTGGATTCCAAACGCTGCGACGGTTCTTATTTTTTCTTTGCTAGCAACTTTTTTTATCAGCAAAGACTGGCATCGCTTTACTGTAATGGGCGGCAGGCTTTTGCCGAAAAAAGCGCAAACAAGCGGCAGAACTGTGTTTATTGATTTAAAAAAGGCGCTGTTTGGTTTTATTAAAGCACAGTTGACACTTATCTCGATCACTACGGTAATTATTTTGATTGGTTTGCTGATTCTTAGAGTCGATTATGCAATTACCATAGCGTTACTTACCGGCATTGTCGATATCATCCCGTATCTTGGAACGGGAGCTGTATTTGTTCCGTGGATTATTTATGAAGCAATTGGCGGGAATATGGGGCTTGCGATTGGCTTAGGGATCCTTTACATAATCGTTCTAGTCCAGAGACAGGTCATGGAGCCAAAAATTTTATCTTCGAGTATTGGTTTGGATCCGTTAGCGACATTGATTGCTTTGTTTGTCGGGTTTAAATTGTTTGGGTTTTTGGGATTGATAATCGGGCCTGTGACACTTGTCATTATTAATACATTGTACCGTGCTCATGTGTTTCATGATCTTTGGACGTATATTAAGGGAAAAGAAGCTTAAAAGAACGTCAGCTCCAGTAAAGGGCTGACGTTCTTTTATATTATAAGACGCTTGCGTGGCCGTTGTAGACGAAGCCTCTGGCGGCGTCGACTGTTACCTCTTGTCCTTCATTAAACAGCGTTATGGCGTTTTCTACGCCGACAATAACCGGAATCCCCAAGTTCAATCCTACTACGGCTGCGTGGCTGGTTAGACCGCCTTCTTGGGTTATAAGCGCGGCACATTTCTCAATAGCAGGCATCATTTCACGGTCAGAACCAATTGTCACCAGGATGGAACCTGACTTAACCTTCTCGATTGCCTCCTGTGCATTATGCGCAATTACTACTTTACCAAAAGCAGATTTCCTGCCGATTCCTTGAGCTTTTGTAATGATATCGCCGACGATATGAATCTTCATCAAGTTTGTCGTGCCTGCTTCGCCAACCGGTACACCGGCGGTAATGACGACTAAGTCTCCACGTTTTACAATCCCGCTGTTTAAGCTTTCTTCAACAGCAACTTCTAACATTTCATCTGTGGTAGAGCAAAACTTTCCGAGCTGTGGATAAACACCCCAAACAAGTGATAAACGGCGGCAAATTGCTTCACTGGCCGTTACCGCTACAATCGCTGCTTTTGGTCGGTATTTAGAGATCATTCTAGCCGTATGACCGCTTTCTGTCGGAGTAATAATCGATTTAACCTCTAAATTTAATGCTGTATGAGCAACAGATAATCCAATTGCATCGGTTACGTTATGATCTGTATTCTTGCTGCGGTGAGATAAAATCTCTTTATGATTTAATGCCTGCTCAGCCCTTGAAGCAATATTGTGCATCGTCTGAACGGCTTCTACAGGATAAAGTCCGGCAGCTGTTTCTCCTGATAGCATAATCGCATCTGTACCGTCAAATATGGCATTTGCCACATCGCTTGCCTCGGCACGGGTAGGTCTTGGGTTTCTCTGCATGGAATCAAGCATTTGTGTCGCCGTAATGACTGGTTTTCCCAATGCATTACATTTTTTAATCAACATTTTTTGTACGAGCGGCACTTCTTCAGCAGGAATTTCAACACCCAAATCACCACGAGCAACCATTAGTCCATCAGAAACCTCTAGAATCTCGTCGATATTATCGACACCTTCTTGGTTTTCAATTTTAGGAATGATATGGATATGAGCTGCATTATTTTCTTCTAAAAGGCGGCGGATTTCAAGTACATCTTTTGCTCTGCGGACAAAGGAGGCAGCGATAAAGTCGATTCCCTGTTCAATTCCAAACAATATATCGTTTGTATCTTTCTCGGTAATCCCTGGTAAATTTACAGAAACCCCAGGAACATTAACACCTTTTTTGTTCTTCAGCGTACCGCTGTTCAGAATTTTTGTATATATTTCTTTTGCTTCTTGATCCACTTTTAAAACTTCCAGCCCAATCAAGCCGTCATCAAGAAGAATTTTAGAACCTACATGAACATCATCGATTAACCCAGGATAGGTAATAGAAAACTTCTCTATTGTCCCTTCGACTTCTGTCATGGAAATGATAATATTTTCCCCGGCTTTAAGCTCAATCGCACCATTTTGCATATTATTTGTGCGAATCTCCGGTCCTTTTGTATCAAGTAAGATGGCGACCGTTTTTCCAGTCAGCTTTGCTGCTTCGCGAATATTTTGAATCCGTATGCCGTGCTCTTCATAATCACCGTGGGAAAAATTTAACCTAGCAACATTCAAACCTGAATCCATTAATTGTTCTAATTTTTCAACACTTTCACTTGCTGGACCTATCGTACAAACGATTTTTGTTTTTCGTAACATTCTTTTTCCTCCCTACCTAAGCTGGTTATATCGTTTTTGAAGTTTATAGTCTGATGCATTCAAAAAGCTAAATGGATAGTTCTTTCGAAAGTTTATATAATTCCAAATCTAATTGATGACGTTTGTTGTTAAGCGCCTCTACAATATCGTAATCAACTAATACATTTTTTTCGATTCCAACAGCCCTGCCGCCTTTTCCTTCAATCAGCAGTTCGACCGCCCTTGCTCCTAATCTGCTTGCAAGTACTCTGTCCTGGACTGTTGGGGAACCTCCGCGTTGAATATGCCCTAATACCGATACCCTTGTGTCTAAATTAGCAGCCTCTTTCAGCTGTTTGGCAAAATCGACAGCACTGCAGACTCCCTCAGCAACCACAATGATACTATGCTTTTTACCGCGTTCCTGTCCTTTATGAAGCCTTTCAGCGATTTCATTCATATCATAATTTTCTTCCGGAATTAATATTGTTTCCGCACCTCCGGCAAGACCTGACCAAAGAGCGATATCTCCAGCATCCCGACCCATTACTTCGATAATAAAAGTTCTTTCATGGGAAGTCGCCGTATCACGAATTTTGTCAATAGCATCAATAACCGTATTCAATGCGGTATCGAATCCAATCGTAACATCTGTCCCAGGAATGTCATTATCGATTGTTCCGGGAACACCAATGCATGGAAAGCCTTGTTCTGTTAATGCTTTAGCACCGCGGTAAGACCCATCACCGCCAATTACGACGAGTCCTTCAATTCCAAACGCTTTTAATTGATCAATCCCTTGCTGCTGCCCTTCTTTTGTTCTGAATTCCGGACAGCGGGCAGAATGAAGCATCGTTCCTCCACGATGAATAATATCGCCAACAGAACCTAGTTCAAGCTTTTTAATATTCCCGCAAATCAGGCCTGAGTAACCTCCATAAATTCCGTAAACCTCTATATTATGATAAATGGCCTTTCTGACAACAGCCCTTATTGCCGGATTCATCCCTGGAGAATCGCCGCCGCTCGTAAGTACCCCAATTTTTTTCATGATCCTCACCTCAAAATGAAATTAAAGAATTATGTAAAGCATTTTTATAAGTGCATTAGAGTTCAAACAGGATTTTAACCTTTATATATTATTTACATAAAACCCTTGAATATTTATAAAATAACATGAAGGCGGGGTCTTCACAACATTATCACACTGCTATTTCTAATTCGCAGAATAGTCAATAAATTGAAATCGCTTTATATATGAATGTAACCGTTATCTCCAACTGGATTGTGAATTTTTTATGAAAACTGGCTAAAAGATCCATTTTCACATAAATAAAAGACGTGCTCAAAATGAGCACGTTTTTTATTTCACACCAACATAATCATTAACGATACCATACTCTCCAATTGTTCTGAAACGATTGTACCTGTCTTCGATTAATTGATCCGGAGACAATTTCATTAATTCCTTTAAGGATGACAACAAAGTACGTTCAATCTCTTCTGCCTGCTTTTTAACGTCTCTATGGGCTCCGCCTTTAATTTCCGGAATAATTTCATCAATGATGCCCAATTCTTTTAGATCCGGGGCGGTAATTTTCATCGTTTCGGCTGCACGTTTCGCCTGCGCAGCATCCTTCCATAAAATAGCCGCGGCACCTTCCGGAGAAATAACAGAATAAGTGGAGTTCTCCAGCATATAAATCCGGTTGCCGACTCCTAATCCAAGTGCGCCGCCGCTTCCTCCTTCGCCGATCACAACACAAATAACCGGTACCTTTAGGCCAGCCATTTCAAATAAGTTATAAGCGATCGCTTCACTTTGCCCGCGCTCCTCGGCAGCTTTTCCCGGGTAAGCACCCTTTGTATCAATAAAACAAATGATCGGCCGCTTAAATTTATCAGCCTGATGCATTAATCTTAAAGCCTTTCTATAGCCTTCCGGATGCGGCATGCCAAAGTTTCTGCGGATATTTTCTTTTGTGTCTTTTCCTCTTTGATGCCCAATAATGGTTACTGGCAGACCTTTAAATTTAGCAATCCCGCCAACTATTGCTTCATCATCACCAAATACACGGTCGCCATGACATTCAAAGAAGTCTTCAAATAAATAAGATATATAATCCAGCGTTGTTGGACGATTAGGGTGGCGTGCTATTTGCACACGGTCCCAAGGTTTAATATTTTCATATACATCTTGTTCAAGTTTTACCAAACGGGCTTCTAATTTGCTTATTTCTGAGCTTAAATCAACATCAGTGTTTTTGGTAAACTCTTTTAATTCGGCAATCTTTTTTCTTAACTCAATTAACGGACGTTCGAATTCCAATTCACCTACCATTTGATTTCACCCCCTGGTTGATGGATTTCAAGAATACTCGCTATTTTCTCAGCCAGCTCCAAACGCGAAATAATCGCGTCCAATTGGCCATGCTTTAAAAGAAATTCAGCCGTTTGGAAATCCTCCGGCAGCTTTTCACGAATGGATTGCTCAATTACCCTTCGGCCGGCAAAACCAATTAACGCTTCCGGCTCCGCAAAGTTAAAGTCCCCTAAAGAGGCAAAACTTGCTGAAACACCGCCTGTGGTAGGATGGGTCATGATTGAAATAATCAGGCCGCCGTTGTTGCTGAATTTCTTTAGCGCCACACTTGTTTTAGCCATTTGCATTAAACTAATTGCACCCTCTTGCATTCTAGCACCACCGGATGCAGTAAAAATAATAAAAGGAACAGACAGCTCGTCTGCTTTTTCAATCGCCAAGGTAATTTTCTCGCCAACAACTGATCCCATACTGCCCATACGGAAAGAAGCATCCATGATGGCAACAACTGCTTTATGCCCGCCAACAGTTCCAATCCCAGTCACTATCGCTTCATTCAGCTTACTTTTTTGCCGGTCTTTTTCAAGCTTTTCCATATACCCAGGGAATTGAAGCGGATTTTTTGAAATCATATTTTCATTAATTTCTTCAAAACTTCCCTCATCAATAAAGCTCTCAATTCGTTCTCCGGCATTCATTTGAAAATGATACTTGCAGTGTAAACATACTTTATGGTTTTTCACTAATTCTTTTGTATACATAATTTTCTTACATGAAGGGCATTTTGTCATAATTCCTTCGGGAACATCATGTTTTGCAGCTTCCGTCGGAATGGTAGCATATTTTTTCTTTTTGGTCTGATTTTTTGTAAAAAGATCTTTAAGCGCCAAGTTTTAAACCTCCCTTGTGTAACACCTGCCTGATAGAAAGCAGCCCAATTAAATCTATTCAGCAGTCTTTCTATCTACCTTAAATCTCATACGTACTAGATGAAGAAAAGTGGTCAGACCACTAATGTATATAAATGCCACTATATTTTTGGGCTTGTATCATTCCCACTATAAAATAAAAAGAATTCAAAATTTGTTAGTATTTGTCACTGCTAAATAGACAAATTTCGTAATTCACAATAAGCTTTTATCATTTTTTCTTCATTCTTTTCAGCTAAAGCTGCCAATAAAAATAAATAATCCTCACGTTTGTATGTTGGAGGAATTTGAAGTAATGAATAGTAATATTCCTTAAGGATTAACCAAATTCTTAGAAAGAGGTGATTATCCGCGAGTAAAATGATGCGATAAAAAAACTCGTCATCATCAAAGCTTTCAACATTCTCTGCCCACTCACTTAATTTTACAAGATTTTGATGGCTTATCCTTTTTAATGCCAGCCGAAGACAATCAATTTCAATGATATTTTTGGTTTCAGAAACATCTCTTTTTGCCCTCTCATCCTGCAATATAAAGGTACTGAGGATCTGCACCAGCTGATGGCCGTGAAAGTCACGGAGAAAAGTCCCTTCCCCCTGCCTGGTTTCAATTAATCCAAGCAGTTCCAATGCTCTTAGTGCTTCCCGAACTGAAGAGCGCCCGACATCCAGGCGCTCTGATAATTCCCGTTCAGAAGGTATTTTATCACCGGGTTTAAGCCCGTCAGCACTAATCATTTCACGTAAATGTTGTACGATCTTAAGGTATACTTTTGAATTTGCCACTTATTCATTCACTCGCTTTTACCGATAAGAGCGAGTCTCTTTGTTTTTTCCTTTACTTCTTCAGGATCCACTTTAATCCGAGCCACTCCTGTTTCCATAGCTGCTTTAGCAACCGCAGCAGCTACATTCGGAGCAACGCGCGGGTCAAAAGGTCCTGGGATAACATAATCTGCACTCAATTCATCATCATGAATCAGTTCAGCAATTGCTTCAACCGCAGCAATTTTCATTTTTTCGTTAATATGGGTGGCACGAACATCGAGTGCCCCGCGGAAAATGCCAGGGAAGGCAAGAACATTATTAACCTGATTAGGGAAATCGGAACGACCGGTACCTACTACTTTTGCTCCAGCGGCCTTAGCCTCTTCAGGCATAATTTCAGGTACTGGGTTAGCCATCGCAAAAATGATTGCATCCGGGTTCATGGATTCAACCATTTCCTTTGTCAAGGCTCCTGCAACAGAAACTCCGATGAAAACATCGGCTCCTTTAATAACATCTTCGAGACTCCCGGTTAAATTATCACGATTTGTAAACTTTGCGACTTCTGCCTTTACAGCGTTCATGCCATGAGGACGGCCTTCGTAAATAGCTCCTTTTGTATCACACATAATGATATCTCTGACACCATAGCTATGTAATAATTTAATAATGGCTATTCCAGCAGCGCCAGCTCCATTAGCGACAACTTTAATTTCGGCCATTTTTTTGCCAATCAGTTTAAGCGCATTAACAAGACCGGCAGCTGTTACAATCGCTGTACCATGCTGGTCATCGTGGAAAATCGGGATATTGGCTTCCCTTTTTAGTCTTTCCTCAATCACAAAACAATTTGGCGCTGCAATATCCTCTAAGTTTACACCGCCAAAGGTTGGTTCAAGAAGCTTCACAGTTTCAACAATTTTGTCTACATCTGTTGTATTTAAACAAATTGGAAAAGCATCTACACCGGCAAAGCTCTTAAATAATACAGCTTTCCCTTCCATTACCGGCAATGCAGCTTCCGGCCCGATATTACCCAGCCCCAAAACAGCAGTACCATCGGAAACAACCGCCACCATGTTTCCTTTCATGGTATAGTCATAAACGGTTTCCGGCTTTTCATAAATATCTTTACATGGTTCAGCAACACCTGGTGAATAGGCTAAACTTAAATCATGAGCATTCCGGACAGGTACCTTTGATTTGGACTCTAATTTTCCTTTATTAATACGATGCATATGTAACGCTTCTTCTCGTAAAGTCAAGAAATGTCACCCCTCAAATAATTACACACATTAATAAAATTACTTACTATTAGTAAAAAAATCGCAATGGCAATAGTGGTCAGACCACACTTATCCCTTTAACAATATAACATAACCTCGATAGTTGTAAAGATTTAATCTTTGAGAACCACATTTTCCGGACCGAGAATTTCCCTCAACGAATGAAGGACATTCGGGGTTGGATTCACTGCCTTATCGTCCCCTAGCCTGATTGTTCTTCGGTTGGCTTCGTAATGCAATATCACACTTGTATTCCCCTTATTGTTCCCAAGAAGCAGGTTCAGTTGTTGAAGAGATTGATCTTCATTCTTTTCTTTGCTGATTTTTAAATATAATACCGGCTGCTTCACCAATTTTGTATTCAGCCATTTAACCATTTCATGAGCCTGTTGAATAATAAACTGCAGCTTCCCTTCTCTTTCCTCCACTTTCCCTTCAAGCAAGGCGCATTCACCTTGTTGTAATAACGCTGCTGCCTTTTTATATACATTAGGGAAAGCAATTGCTTCCATTTCTCCGCTTGAGTCACTGAGCGTTAAAAACGCCATTAATTCCCCTTTTCTTGTCCGAATTGTTTTGACTGCTGAAATATAAACACCTGTAAAAACTTTATACACGCCCGCTCTTAGTTGAAATAAAGGATGTGCACCACTTCGAATCAACTCTTTTTCATAAACGGAGATTGGATGGTCAGAAAGATAAAGACCCAGCGCTTCTTTTTCAAACGAGAGCTTATGTTCTTGGCTGATTGGATCTACTATTACATATTTCGGCTTAAGATTAAATTCTCCTTCAAATAAATCAAATTGGTCAGAATCTTCCGGCTTAAATATTTGTGCGTGATCAAGGGCCACATCAAGACTTGCAAGCAAAACAGCCCGATCCTCGCCAAATTCATCAAAGCTGCCAGAGTGTACAAGAAATTCCAGTGTCTTTCGATTTATTGCTTTACTAGAAACCCGGATACAAAAATCGAATAAGTCGGTAAATCTTTTTTTCCTTCTTGCCTGAAAAATTTCCTTTAATGCCGCTATCCCTATACCTCTTATAGCTGCTAAACTATATCGGATTGCACCGTTTTCAACCTGGAAGGAAGAGCTGCTTTGATTGATGGATGGAGGAAGTATGATGATCCCCATTTGTTTTGCTTCCATGATGTATTGCGAAATTTTCGTATCATTACCGATCGCTGATGTTAACAAGCCGGCCATGAAAAAAACTGGAAAATTCGCTTTTAAAAATGCGAGCTGATATGCAATCATACTATAAGCAACGGCATGGCTCCGGTTAAATCCATAATTGGCAAAACGAACGATTAAGTCGTAAACTTCATTGGCTGCGGCAGTTTCATAACCATTTGTCAAAGCTCCCTCGATAAAATGGTTTCGCTCCCTGTCTAACACATCCTTTTGCTTCTTTCCAACAGCGCGTCTTAACAAGTCGGCTTCACCAAGTGAAAAACCCGCCATTTTCGAAGCAATTTGGATAATTTGTTCTTGATAGACAATGACCCCATACGTATTTTCAAGGATCGGTTTTAATTCGGGAAGAGGATATTCAATCGGAATGCGTCCATGCTTTCTATCAATAAATAGTGGAATATTCTCCATTGGACCTGGACGATACAACGCATTAACCGCAACGATATCTTCAAAGCATGAAGGTTTAAGCCGCCTTAACACCTTTCTCATCCCTTCTGATTCCAACTGAAAGATACCAGTCGTTTCTCCAGCCGCCAATAACGAAAATGTTTTGACATCATTTAATGGAACAGAGCGAATGTCCAATGTTTTTCCGGTCTGACGTTTTATGGAAGTTAAAATTGTTTCGATTAATGTTAAATTTCGCAGCCCGAGAAAATCCATTTTTAGCAGGCCCATTTCTTCCAAATATTCCATAGAATATTGGGTTAAATAAACATGATTAGACCCCTGCTGAATCGGAACTAAATCGATAAGCGGTTTATCACTTATTACCACACCTGCAGCATGTGTGGACGTATGCCGAGGCAGGCCCTCTAATTTCAATGCCGTTTCATACAACCTTTTGTTAAGTGGTGTTTCGTTAATAAATTTCCTGAGACCTTCAGATTCTTTCAAGGCATCTGCCAAATTAATTCCCAGGCGCGACGGAATTAATTTAGAAATAGAATCGAGCTCTTTTGGATTTAAGCCAAAAACCCTTCCTGTATCTCTTATCGCAGCTTTAGCGGCAAGCGTTCCAAACGTTACAATTTGGGCAACATGAAGCTCGCCGTATTTTCTTGCAACATATTCTATCACTTCGTCACGACGGTGGTCCGGAAAATCTATATCAATATCAGGCATCGAAATGCGTTCCGGATTCAAAAAGCGCTCAAATAATAGATTGTGTTTAATCGGATCAACATCTGTGATGTATAAACAATAGGATACCAGGGAACCCGCAGCAGAACCACGTCCCGGACCGGTTAGGATTCCATTCTCCCTCGAGAACTTCATAAAATCCCATACAATTAAAAAATAATTACTAAATCTCATTCTTTTGATTACCGCTAATTCATACATCAGCCGGTCAATATATTCTTTCGAAGGCGAGGAAAAACGTTCTTGAAGTCCTTTCCGGCACAGCCTTTCCAGATATTCATCTGCGGAAACCTCTGGGTCTTTCGTCGGGAAAGCGGGAAGATATGTCTTATTTAATTCAATATTGACATTGCATCTTTCAGCAATGGAAAGTGTATTCTCCAAAACCTCGGGAAGGTCCGCGAAACACTCAATCATTTCGGCTGCCGTCTTCAAATAGAATTGATCGTTCCCTAATGTTTCCCGATGCTCATCCTGGAGTTTATCTCCGTTTTTAATGGCTAACAGACATTCATGTGCAAACATATCAGCTTTTTCTAAATAGTGGACTTGATTAGTTGCAGTGAGAGGAATATTCATTTCTTTTGATAACTGTATCAGTTGAGATTTTATTTTATCCTCTTGTTGTAAATGATGGTTTTGCAAAGCAAGATAAAAATTGCCTTTCCGGAAAATGGCGTCAAATTTTCGAATTAACTCTCTTGCAATATCCATTTCACCGCTCGCCAGTGCCTGTTCAATTTCCCCTTCAGCACCAGGCGTAAGCGCAATGAGTCCCGATGCATAATGACGCAGCCAATTATACGGCAGTCCATTGTCAGCCTTTGTTTGAACAGCACTCGATATTTTCAACAGATTCTGATATCCTGTTTCATTCTCAGCCAGCAGGACAAGCGGGAAGGTTTCATTTTCCCTATTGGTGCTTGCCACATCCACAGTCAAACCAATAATCGGTTTAATTCCTTTCTGTTTACATAGTTTATAAAACTCGATCGTCCCGTACATTACATTTCTATCAGTTAGAGCAAGCGCACGAAATCCCTTTTCAAAAGCATTATCAATTAACTCATGGACGGAAGCCGTGCTGGTTAATAAACTATACGCGCTATAAACATGCAGGTGAATAAAAGCCATTTCATCACACCCTTATATATACATGATCCTATCTTCCATTATAGAGCTTTGCTAGAAAAAAAGAAAATATGTTCTCATTTAAAAATTCATATTTATTACCGCCTGTCCATATAAATGATAGAAACAACATTTATCTAGATTAAGGACTGAGGAAAGCATGAAAGAAATTGGCTTTTTTCCCGCTTTTATTGAAAGTTACTTTATCGCTTTAGGGGTTTTGCTCGGGGGTGCATTAATTGGTGGAATTGCCTCTTTTTTAACTGGACAGCCTCCGCTCACAACTGTCTATCGCTTATCAACAGCACTCAGAATATGGGCGATTGTTGCGGCGATTGGAGGTACATTCGATGCCGTCTATACATTTGAACGAGGCTTCTTAAATGCAGATACAAAGGACCTTTTTAAACAATTTTTATTAATTCTTTCTGCTTTAGGCGGTGCACAAACGGGGGCACTGATTATTAACTGGATGACACAGGAGCATATTTCGTCATGAGAATTCCTCCATATTATCGTAGACCTTCGTGGCAGCGTTTTTTTGCGGGGATGGCTGTCGGCGGTGCCATTAGCTGGTGTATTTTTTTATATATTTTTGGAGTTTGGCAGGAGGAGAATGCAAAACTGATCCGTAAACAACAGAATGATATTACCGAACTAAATAATGATATTAAAATTTGGCAGGAAGACTATGAAGAATTGAATAACCGTAACTTAGCAAAAATCACTGTTCAAAATATCCAAATCAAGATCACTAATTGGGAAAGATATAAGCTCGATGATTTCAGTGTCTTTGAAACAGAAGAAGCAGTCCGCAATGACATCAAAATGGTTTTGGCAAAGGATTTAGAAACAGTCGCCAAAAGTAAAGACTTGGTTAAAAAAATCATTGAAAACAAACCTATTAAAATAAACGACAAACGATATAAACTCAAAGTAAAAGAAATGATTATCTTCACTACACTAACAATCCAGCTGGAAATTCAATTTGATGAATAGAGAAAGGTGTCAGGCACCATGAAAAGCTGCAGCACCTTGGTTAGGCGCTGCAGCTTTTCATGGTGCCTGACACCAACAATGACACCTAAAACTATTCACATACCTTGTTTAACTCTTTTAAAACATCCTGCACTTCATCCCATGAATAGATGGATGCGCCGGCTGCGAGCGGGTGTCCGCCTCCTTTAAATTTCCTGGCAATACCATTAATGACCGGGCCTTTGGAGCGGAGCCTTACTCTTATTTGGTCTGCTTCTTCAATAAAGAATACCCATGCCTTGATTCCTTTAACGTCTCCCAAAATTCCCACTAATAGAGATGCTTCCGCTGGTCTGGCCTGATATTCTTCCAGCAGTTCTTTTGTCAATTTAACAGAGGCAACGCCATTTGACATAAATTCAAAATTTTGTAATACGAAGCCTTTAAGTTTTATAAGATTTGGCTCAAGTTCATACATTTTGTCAAACAATTCCGGACGGGAAAACTGATAATGAATTAACTCTCCGGCATAAGTAAAGGTCTTCTCAGTCGTGCTTGGAAATAGGAAACGGCCGGTATCCCCGACAATTCCAGCAAACAGCAGTCTTGCTCCTTCATCATTCAACTTTAACCCTTGCTCTTTACCGAACTGATAAAAATCATAAATCATCTCGCTGCAGGAGCTTGCTTTTGTATCAACCCACAATAGGTCCCCATACGGGTCTTCATTCGGGTGGTGATCAATTTTAATCAATTTGTCCCCTAAAGTATAGCGGGAGTCACATATTCTTTCCTTATTGGCCGTGTCACACACGATAACCAATGCCCCTTTATACACTTCATCGTCAATTACATCCAGCATCCGCATATATTGAAGCGTAGGTTCATCCTGTCCAACCGCATAAATTTGCTTTTCCGGAAAGGATTCCTTCAAGATCTCTACTAATCCTCCTTGAGAACCGTAGGCATCAGGGTCCGGACGTACATGGCGGTGAACAATAATGGTTTCATACTGTTTAATAGTTTCTAAAATTTTCTCTTTCATAAGCGCTCCTTCACCTTTTAAGGTTGAACCTTTTGTGGCATTTTCCTTTATTTAAAGTTACAATAATAATGATGTCGAAATCTGGAGGAGTCATTTACAATGTTTATCTTTGTCTTTCTCATTATTATTTTACTTGCTTTCTATTTATTTTATAAAACAAAATACTTCCGAAGCAACCGTCCTGTTGAAAAGAAATGGCTTTCGGCCAAATCCAACATCGCCCTTGGTTTGTTTGTCAGCTTATTTGGCTTAAACCATTTGTTTTTCATTGCCGAATCCGCCGTTAATTATATTATTGCTGTTCTCTTTACTCTTTATGGAGCCTATTTTGCCCTGGTTGGGTTTAAAAAATATAAGCATTACCTTCCATTCGCAATCGAAGAGGCCGAAGAACTTGACATGCAAAACTAAAAATTTAGCCGCTTCTCACCCGGAAGCGGCTTTATTATTTACGGCGTTTATTACTGCCTATCGATTAACTGACACATCATCATAGCTTTCCCTACGAGAATCCCTTCATTGAACACTTCTACATCCACTTTTCCAAATTTCCGGCCCACTTCAAGGATTTTCGGATAAATTTCCAGTCTGCTTTCCATTTGAACAGGTTTTATAAAGTAAATCGTCATATTTTCTACAACTAAATCACCTTTTTTATAGCCTCTTAAAACCCGATTAGCCGCGTCGGAAACAATTGTTGTGAATACACCATAGGAAATAGTTCCAAGATGATTCGTCATTTGCGGCGTGACTTCTAATGAAAAAACGGCATCTCCTTTTGATTTCTCAGTAAGTACCTCCATCTGATTAGTGACAAGATCATCAATCGTTTCACCAACCTGAGGCTGCCTTTGAGCCATTTGCAGGGCTTTCAGAACATCCTGCCTGCTGATAATTCCCTCTAATCGGCTTGAGTCATCTGAGACAGGAAGCATTTCAATCCCTTCCCATACCATCATATGGGCAGCGGAAGCAACGCTTGTTTTCCCCGTTACTGTCATCGGATGTTTGGTCATGATTTTATCAATTCCGGTTTCTTTATCCTGTCCAAGGATATCCTTGCTTGTCACCATACCTTGAATCTTCAAGTTTAGATCAACAACAGGATATCTGCTGTGTGTCGTTTGTTGATTTAACTCATGCCATGTGGAAACTTTATCCGATGTTTTTAAGTAATAGGTATCCGTAAGCGGCGTTAAAATATCTTCCACCAAAATAATCTCTTTTTTGATTAACTGGTCATAAATCGCCCGATTAATCATGGTTGCAGTAGTAAACGTATCATAACTGGAGGAGATGATCGGCAGTTCGAGTTCATCAGCAAGTTTTTTAACATGCTCCTCAGTATCAAATCCTCCCGTTATGAGAACAGCCGCTCCTGCTTTTAGTGCCAGTTCATGGGCCTGTGTACGGTTTCCGACAATCAAAAGACTGTCTGCGTCCGTATACCGCATCATCGCCTCTAATTTCATGGCACCAATTACAAATTGCTTCAATGTTTTATGCAAACCCGTTCTGCCGCCTAAAACCTGACCGTCAACGATGTTTACGACCTCGGCAAACGTCAGCTTTTCAATATTTTCTTTCTTCTTCCGCTCAATTCGGATGGTGCCTACCCGTTCAATCGTACTTACATATCCTTTATTTTCAGCCTCTTTAATTGCCCGGTAAGCTGTTCCTTCGCTCACACTCATCGCTTTGGCAATTTGTCTGACTGAAATTTTTTCCCCAATTGGAAGTCCATCAATATATCGTAAAATTTGTTCATGTTTTGTAGCCAAGACCTTCACCCTTTATGCATGAATTCGTATTCTTCTGGTTCCTTGCCAGAATTATGCTAAACTCCATTATAAAGTTTTAAAAGTCTTGATTCAATGCGGTTTCTCACAATGATATCAGAAAGAGCGGGATTTTCGTTTTAAACCTTGAGGCTCGCGTCCTTGTACCTGCCTTTTTGGTGCGTATAAAAGGGCGGTTAGATTACCGGCAATCACCATCAAGGCAAACGCAAGCCAAACAATAGCGAAAACCCCTTCTGCACCTTCAGCTCTTACTGAAAGCCGCGGCACAGCAAAATAAAGCATAAACCCGCATAATAATAGACATAGCAAATATCTGTTTTTCTTCAAACTTCATTCCCCCTAATAGAACTGCTTGTTCTATCTTTATGCAAATAGGGGAAAAAAAAGTATGTGAATCCATGATTATAATTCAATTACATCTCCAGGATTCATTACCTTTCCATTTTTGTCTTCCAGCATTTCAATAAATTGTTGCGGATCTTGTTTAATTGGCGGGAATGTATTGTAATGAATCGGCACGACCAGCTTTGCCTGTAATAATTTTGCCGCGTAGGCTGCATCCTCTGGCCCCATCGTGAAATTATCGCCTATTGGCAGGAAGGCAACATCGATTGGATGACGATCGCCAATCAGCTTCATATCGGAAAATAACCCTGTATCACCGGCATGGTAAATCGTCTTTCCTTCACTGCTGAACAAAATTCCCGTAGGCATTCCACAATAGATGATTTCATTGTTTTCAGTAGCATAGCCCGAGCCGTGGAAGGCTTGAGTCAGCCTAACCTTTCCAAAATCAAACTGCCAGGCACCGCCAATATTCATTCCATGGGTTTTAACCCCCTGCCAGCTAAGAAATGTTGTAAGGTCTGCATTCGCCACTACAAGGGCATCATTTTGTTTCGCAATCGCAACGGTATCACCGACATGATCATTATGTCCATGTGTTAAAAGAATCGCATCAGCCTTCACTTTCTCAGGCACTAAATCCGTTAAACTATTTCCGGTAATAAAAGGGTCAATTATAATGTTTTTTCCGTTTGTCTGAATTTGAATAACCGAATGTCCGTGGTATGAGATTTTCATTCTTCCAGCTCCTTTAAAAAATACTACAATATCTACTTCCATATAAACATGAAAATTCCTTCTCTATTTATACCCTTTTCCTATTCATTTTAAGACTAGTAAGCTTCAGATGTTTACTTTTTAATGCTGAATTGATACTCTCAAATAGGATTTATTTATGAAGGAGGCAATAAAAATGAATCAACGATTACAAAAACTGCAAACCTGGATGAAGGAAAATGAAATTGAAGTTAGCTTCCTAACCTCTACAGAGAATGTTTTTTATTTAACCGGTTATTATACTGACCCGCACGAACGGCTGTTGGCGCTGGCAGTATTCCAAGAGGCGGAGCCTTTTTTAGTCTGCCCGGCAATGGAAGTTCATGATGCTAGAAACTCAGGCTGGGAACAGGAAATTATCGGCTACAGTGATATTCAAAATCCTTGGGAATTGATTCATAAATCTATTAACAACAGGATCAGCAATATTTCAAAAGCTGCCATCGAAAAAGAGCATATGAACGTTGAACGCTACGAACAGCTTCAGCATTTATTCCCGAAAGCAGTCTTTGTTTCCGCGGAAGAAAAAGTAAGAATGCTGCGGATGATTAAAGATGCGAAAGAATTAAAAACCATCGAGGAGGCATGTGCGCTTGCCGATTATGCTGTTCAGTTCGGAGCGAGCGAAATTAAAGAAGGCAAAACCGAGCTTCAAGTGCTAAATGCCTTGGAATACGCCCTAAAAGAAAAAGGCGTGACTGAAATGTCGTTTTCAACAATGGTGTTAACCGGTGCTAATGCCGCATCCCCCCATGGAAACCCTGGGGAAACAAAAATTCAAAAAGGCGATTTCGTTCTCTTTGATTTAGGTGTCGTCGTTGACCGCTATTGCTCCGATATTACCAGGACTGTTGCTTACGGTGATATTAACGACCAGCAAAAGGAAATCTATGATACGGTTTTAAAGGCACAATTAGCTGCCATCGAAGCAAGCAAGCCGGGAGTCACAGCTGCCGAGGTTGACTTGACAGCGCGAAAAATTATTGCGGATGCCGGATATGGAGAATATTTCCCGCATCGTCTTGGACATGGCTTGGGAATAGGGGTACACGAATATCCGTCTATGACTGAAACCAATCAGCTCGTCATAGAAGAAGGTATGGTTTACACGATTGAACCGGGAATCTACGTCCCAAATGTGGCCGGCGTACGAATTGAGGATGATGTCTATATTACCGCTGATGGCGTGAAGGTATTGACGAAATTCCCGAAAGAACTGCAAATAATTAAATAATTAATTTTACAATTATTTACATTGAATTTTTGAACGTTTTGCAGTAATATACTTATACAAGCTGCGTTGTACGTAATGATAATAAAGTTTTAACCTTTAAGCTGTAATAGGGAGTTTTTTTAACAAAGCCAAAATGACAGGCCTCTGTCTATACGACATGGAGGACATGCAGGAAGCTTCGTGCGAACACCCACTTTGAGGAGTGGTGGTTTAAAACTTTCTTATAGTTAGTACGGCAATTGCGGCTGCACTTATCGAAAACATAAACCAGCATCGATTCGATGCTGGTTTTTTCGTTTATTGCAGAAGCTCTCTAGTGTCTTTATATTCTACACCGTGAGCCTCAGCGACTGCCTTATAGGTAACATAGCCATCTAGCGTATTGATTCCTTTTAATAGTGGTTCATTCTCTAAACAAGCTTGGCGGTAGCCTTTATTGGCAATCTCGACTGCATAAGGAACGGTTACATTTGTTAACGCAATGGTTGATGTTCTAGGCACTGCACCAGGCATATTTGCTACCGCGTAATGGACAACACCATGCCTCAAATATGTTGGATTATCATGTGTAGTAATTCGATCCGTTGTTTCAAAAATACCGCCCTGGTCGATGGCAATATCCACAACCACGCTGCCAGGCTTCATTGATTTAATCATCTCTTCGGTTACAAGCTTAGGTGCTCTGGCTCCCGGTATAAGGACTGCACCAATGACAAGGTCAGACTCTTTCACAGCCTCGGCAATATTATAAGGGTTAGACATCAACGTCGTTACTTCCGAGCCGAAAATGTCGTCTAACTGCCGCAGCCTCTCTGGATTCAGATCAATAATCGTTACCTTTGCTCCCAAACCGACCGCCATTTTCGCGGCATTCGTTCCAGCCATACCGCCGCCAATAATCGTAACTTTCCCTCTTTGAACACCTGGAACGCCAGAGAGAAGAATACCCATACCACCATATATCTTTTCTAAAAATTGCGCGCCCACCTGTGCAGCCATTCGTCCTGCTACCTCGCTCATCGGCGACAAAAGCGGCAAACTGCGGTTTGGCAGCTGTACCGTTTCATAAGCGATTCCTACGACCTTCGAGTCCAGTAATGCCTTAGTCAATTCCGGCTCCGGCGCCAAATGTAAATATGTAAAAAGGATCAAGTCTTCGCGGAAATATTGATATTCATCTGGAAGCGGTTCTTTAACCTTCATCACCATTTCCATCGCCCATGCCTCCGCAGCTGTGTCAACTAATTTTGCCCCGGCAGAGGTATAATCCTCATCGCTAAAGCCAGAACCAAGACCCGCTCCTTTTTCAATAAAAACCTCATGCCCGAATTTCGTTAGATTCACAACTCCCGCCGGTGTCATGGCCACTCGGTTTTCATTGTTCTTAATTTCTTTAGGTACCCCAATCCGCATGCACATAACCTCCAAAAGATTATTGTAAACACTACCATCTTATCAAAAATTAACCAATATTGAAATGCAAAAGAATTTGCATTAGCCCTCATAATGTCTAGGGTAATACACTTCTTAAAATAATTACCTTAGGTACGCACAAAAGGCCGTCCATTTTAGACAGCCTTTTGTCGATTTACTCAGTCTTCAGCAGAAAAAAAGTCCTCTCCTTCATCAGCTGCTTTATCATGATCAATAAAACCGCTATTATAAGAATCCATAATTTGCTCGCTTACCATGTTTGTTCCTTGTTCATCAAACTCAAACGAAAACTGCTTGCTCGGCTCTATCCTGCCCATTATGTAAACTCCCTTTCAATGTTAGTTACCCCATTATTGTTCGAAAAGTTGCAACAATTATACGTTGTTAAATATTGTATAATCAAGGTGAGGAGATGATAATCATGGGACTTAAATATCAAAATATTTTAGTCGCAATTGATGGTTCAAAAGAAGCCGATAGGGCATTCAAAAAGGGAATCGAGATAGCAAAAAGAAATAATGCAAAATTGCTGTTAGTTCATGTAGTAGATACAAGGTCTTTTGCACTGATTGAAGCCTATGACACCGTTATTGGCGACAGAGCGGAAAAGCTTGCTAAAGAAATGCTTGAGAATTACAAACAGCTGGCAGAAGAGGCAGGTTTATCAAATGTTCATTATGAAATTGACTTCGGCTCTCCTAAAGTAAAAATCCCAAGGGATCTCACGAAGAAACACAGTATCGACTTAATCCTTTGTGGTGCAACCGGATTAAATGTGGTGGAACGATTCTTTATCGGAAGCGTGTCTGAACATATTGTCCGTTATGCCCCATGCGATGTCCTTGTTATCAGGACAGAAAAAGATTCAGAATAAGATTTAAAGCACGGCAGCATTTTGCTCCCGTGCTTTTTTATTATTTTTGCCCAATGCTCCCGCGATGTGTAGTACAATGAAAATAATTACACGATTTTGGAGGCATACCAATGAAAGAACATTTTTCCTATGACCAGCGTCTTGGTATTTTCATCCCAGAGCTTGCGCTGGACTGGGACGAATATAGCAAGGATACACAAGAGGAGGTTCTCTTCCATTGGGAGAAAATCCGCGGTTCTATTCCCGATCGTATTGTAGAACTTGAAGCCGATATTAATAAGAAACAAGCACAGCTAAATGATGAAAGTGATTTTCCTCGCTCCTGTCAATTGAATAGCGAAATAGCCGAACTCGCATCCATCATCAATGATTTATGGTTGTGGTACCGGGCAAACCAAACGATATCAACAAAGATGCACCATTAGAAAAACTCCCTTTTTCAGAGGGAGTTTTTCTATAAGTCTTTTTTTAATTCTCTTACAACGTGACCAATCTCAGGCAAGATTAATTTATTCATTGCAAGCTTTACAGCACCTGATGAACCTGGAGTGGAAAATACCGCCTTATTGTTGACGACGCCGGCAATTGCCCTTGATAAAATGGCTGCAGAACCAATATCCTCTAGATAGCTTAACATTCTAAACAACTCACCGAAGCCGACGATTTCTTTTTCAATCAGCCGTTGAACGGTTTCAATCGTTACATCCCGCTTCGCAATCCCTGTACCGCCGTTTGTAAGGATCACATCAATATCATCTCTTCCTGCTCCGAGCATAATTGCTTCTTTAATTGCCCCCGCCTCATCCTTGACTACAATATAGTCTACGATTTTGTGCCCTGCATCTTCAAGCATCTCAATCATTAACCTGCCGCTTTTATCCGTATCCTTATCTCTTGTATCACTGACTGTTATCACTTTACAATTGACCGACTTCGGTGCTTTCATCTTATGTTCTTGGGTACTCATTGTTCTATAACTCCTCTTTCGCCTTTAAGTAGCGATATTGATAGTATTTATGGGCCAAGTCCGTTACTTTTCTTGTTAACTGGTAATTGGCACCTGCTCCAATGGCCATGCTTACCAGCGGAATCCCTTGGATCATCCTTTTTCTAAACAACGCTATGACCATTCCCTTAAACAATTGCTGTACGGGCTGCTCAATCCAATTGATATCTGTAATTTCTTCCTTACCCTTATAAAAATAATGGCTATTATCAACTGGCAGTTCCTCTATTAATAAGGACCAACCTTCTTTTTGAATTCTCGGAGGCAGCGTCCCGATATGAAAAACTTTTAATGAAGTCATCATTTCGTAGGGCGTATTAATTTCATATCCATAGGTCATAGCAATTAGCTGTACGGCCCTCAAATTTATGACCGCCATTGACGGGATATCAGCACCTAATAGAAGCGTCTCACCGGTACCTGCTAACCCGCCCTGGGCAAATGAATAGAATCGGTGTCTCGCAATTTGCTGTTCCGCTATGTATTGCAGCTGGTCAATCGATAAACTGCTCATATCCTCAATTTCTTCAATCTCTTTATTAAAAATTCTTCCCGCTTGCTTTATTCGTTCTTTCGCATCCATTTGAAGCTGGGATCCTTGAATAATGCCATGTAAATGGAACAGCCAAGTATCGATAACCGAAAAAAATTGACGTTGAACTCCTTCAGGCAGCAAGGAGAAGGAGCGCTCCAAATATTTTTCATATGTTAGCTGGAAATCATTTGGTTCATAACTTAAGAGCTTTCTTTCCCAATCTTGTATTTCATTCATGACAATCTGTTCCCGATCTGTCAGCGGCATCGCGAACCCTCCTCAAAATGGTTCTATTTCCAGTATATCACATAAATAAACGACAATAAAAAAGCAAGGGAAGAACCCTTGCTTTTTTTGCATTTAATGATTTACCGTTAATCTAACCACATCACGGGCAATCATTACTTCTTCATTTGTAGGGATAACTAAAACTTTCACCGGGGAGTGAGGGTAATTAATGAATGACTCTTCGCCTCTCACCTTGTTAAGCGCAGGGTCCCAGTAAACCCCCATGAACTCCAATCCTTTTAACACATTTTCACGGATGACATCACTGTTTTCACCGATTCCAGCTGTAAAGATAATTGCGTCTACACCATACATTCGGGCAGCATATGAGCCGATATATTTATGAATTCGGTTAGAAAACACATCTAAAGCAAGTTTTGCCCGCTTGTTTCCTTGACTAGCTTGAATTTCAATATCCCTTAGGTCGCTTGAAAATCCTGAGACAGCCAGCATACCACTCTTTTTATTTAACACCTCAAGAACTTCATCGGCAGTTTTACCTGTTTTCTCCATGATAAATGGGATTAATGCCGGGTCAATATTTCCTGACCGTGTTCCCATGGTCACACCTGCTAAAGGAGTAAAGCCCATCGATGTATCAATCGATTTTCCCCCTTGAATCGCAGCAATACTAGCTCCATTTCCTAAATGGCAGGAGATGAGACGAAGCTGTTCAAGCGGGCGTCCCAGCATTTCGGCAGCTCGAATGGAAACGTACTTATGGCTTGTTCCATGGAAACCATATTTTCGAATACCATACTTTTTATAGTAGTCATATGGAAGGCTGTACAAATAAGAACTTTGCGGCATTGTTTGATGAAAAGCTGTATCAAATACTGCAACCGCCGGAACATTCGGGAGGACACGTTTGAACGCTTTAATACCAGTCACATTGGCTGGATTATGCAATGGTGCTAACTCCGATAATTCCTCAATTTTTGCCAAAACTTCCTCGGTGATAACAACAGAATCATTAAATTCCTCACCGCCGTGTACTACACGGTGACCGATTCCATCAATTTCACCAAGCGATTTGATAATTTCAAGAGATGTCAGTTTATCTAAAAGCATTTTAACGGCCACTTCATGGTCAGGAATATCAATAGTTTCCTTAATTTTTTCGCCGTTCACTGTAATTGTAAAAATAGAATCATTTAAACCAATTCTTTCAATCAAACCTTTTGTAATGACTTCCTCGCCGGGCATTTCAAATAATTGAAACTTTAAAGAAGAACTACCAGCATTAATCGCAATGATTTTTGCCATATTTAATCGCTCCTTTTATAGAACACATTTATTACATATACCCACTTATATATATCAACTTATTTTTTGCAATCTGCCCTTAATTTCATTCCCCAAGTCCTCATTTAATCATTGTCCATACTACATTTCAAGGGATATTTTACAGTAAAACGATTACATCGAAATATAAATGTATTCTGAGTTTTCATAAAGAAAAGGAATGACACCAGTATTATGATGTCATCCCTTATTTTCTTTAAACCACTTTTCAATTTTAATCAAAATTTTGTCCATTTCAAACTTATTTGATAAACTCGGTAAATCAACCAATAGAGCCTGGTTCGGAGGCTTGACGCCCTCTCCCTTTTTCTGAACAACAAAGATGCTTTTGGCTGCATTTTTATTTTTAAACATACTGGACGGAAGCTGCAAAAGTCCTTGGACAATGAGATGTTCCTTCATGAAATTATGAAGCTTCCCGGCCTGTTCGCTTTCGAATAAACCGTTGGGAATGATGAAAAATAAATATCCGCCAGGCTTAGTATAGCGAATGCTTTGTTCGATAAATAAATGATGTGCATATGTATGGCCCTCGTCTGCCCTTATATCAAAATCCGCAGCTCTAAAATCATTAGGGTAGTAGCCAACAGGCAGGTCACCAACGACTGCATCGACGGGGTCAATAAAAAGAGGCTCTATACTATCCTGATTAAAGAGGCGAACCGGCTGCTCCTGCAGGTTAGCATTTACATAAGCAAGCTTTATGAGCAGATCGTCGATATCCACTCCGATGGCATCTGCCTGCTTTTCGCTGTGGTTTAATACTGTCAACAATAAATTTCCAGTACCAACCGCGGGATCAAGCAAGCGAAATGATGGGGCTTTGACGAACTTTCCAACAAGATAAGCAGTCAGCATGCCAACCGAATCTGGAGTCATTTGATGATTAGGCTGTGCTGTTTCTTTCATTCCTTTTAGTATGGCTAATTGGAATGCCTTGCGGATATCTTCATTTGTATACTGTTCTAATTTGATTGTTTCATATTGCTTTTTTAACCCTTTTTTTGTTATTTCGCTTAATTCCTCTTGGAGGATGGAGCCTTGGAATAGGTTTTCGCCGGTTTCGGCTAATGCTTCCAGAAAGGTGCATTGTAATTCTTCCTGCAGGCGAAGTGCGGTTTCATTAAATAATGTAAATAATTGTTCGACTGGAGACGCTATCATCATTTTCCTCCCTTTTTCAAGTTAAAAAAGACCCCGTCGAATGGACGAGGCCCCATTATGCTTTGTATTTATTATTTCGCACTCTTAGCTGCTTCTAGGGCTGCTTCATAGTTTGGATGGTTGGTTGCTTCACTTACATACTCAACATATGTAACAGTATCGGAAGAATCAACTACAAATACAGCACGAGTCAATAATCTTAATTCTTGAATTGCAACTCCGTATGCCTCACCGAATGAAAGGTCGCGGTGGTCAGACAATGTTTGTACGTTTTCAATTCCAGCTGCTGCACACCAGCGTTTTTGAGCAAATGGAAGATCAACACTTACTGTTAATACTTTCACATTTCCTAAGCTATTAGCTTCCTCATTAAAACGGCGTGTTTCAGCATCACATACACCTGTATCAAGTGAAGGTACAGAAGTAATTAAACGAACTTGCCCCTTTGTATCGTTTAAAGTAACTTCTGATAAGTCATTTGCTAAAACTATAAAATCTGGCGCCTTGTCCCCAACCTTTACTTCATTGCCAAGTAAAGTTACTGAATTCCCCTTAAATGTAACGTTTGCCATTTTAATATCCTCCTTTGTTCTATCGAGCAGTGCAGTCATAAAACCATGCGCCTCTGCATCATTATGTACAGTGTAAATATATCCTGTCAGAATTATTTTTGCAATTAATATGATTTTAGTAAATAACATTTTGTGCCTCAAGTCGCAAAGAAACTCGCCGTCTGGCGAGCCGTCTATCGTGTTATTGAATTACGTCAATATCCAAATCTACTTTTGGCTTATTACTTCCCGATTGATTATTTCCCGATTGTTGGTTAGATTCGTTTTTCTTCGAGAACATCTGCTGAATCTTATCAACTGCCTGTGGAGCAAGTTCTAAAATTTTCTCGTACAGATGGGTGCTTTCATCTAAATGAAGCATTTTTACGCCGGAAGAATTAACAATTAAAAAGGCGATTGGTGTAATCGATACACCTGCACCGCTTCCACCGCCAAATGGAAGCTGGGGGCTCTGTCCCTGCCCTTGACCTTGTCCTTGATTTTGACCGCCTGAGCCGCCACTCATATTAAATTCACTGCCGCCTGCGGCAAAACCGAAGCCAACCTTTGAAACGGTTAAAATAACACTGCCATCGGGAGTTTCTACAGGGTCCCCGATAATGGTGTTAACGTCAATCATTTCTTTTAAGCTTTCCATTGCAGTGGTCATCAAACCTTGAATTGGATGATCTGCCATCTTAATTTCCTCCTTCTTCAAACGAATTTCGTTTTTTCATTTGAAAAATTTGCTTTATTTGGGATGCGGGATTTTCCGCCTCTCCAGTATTTAATCAACTTTAATCCTGCTAAAATAGCATGCCCGATTCGAAACTGAAAAATACATAAAACCTTAGTCTGAATCACTGCAGCCTGAAAATGGGGTGTGATCGCTAATTGCGGTGTGACTGTCAGTTTTAAATAATGGCTGAGGATTCCCACAATACTCCCTTTCAAAGCCCATAATCCACCGACAGCAATTGCTGTATGGGCGGCATCGCCTACACCAATAAATGTTTGCCATTCAAATTTTTTAATACTAATCTTACGAAGAAATTTCCTGACAATCACGTGCATACGTACAACCTTTTGTAACAGTTCTTTAGCCTTTTCGAAGTTTTTCATTACTTTTTGTTTCGTAATTTGTTCCACCTTATGATCCGGTTTTCCCCCAGGGGCTTCCCCAATATGGGAATGATGTTTGACAACCACGCTTGGCGAATCATCATCAATTTTGATCAGCGGTACATTGATTTTATATTTAATCAGCCCAAACCATACCCGAAACTCGATTTTTAAATCATCATTATCATTGTGATGATAATAGTTTACGATGATGGTTAATTTAGTAAAGACAATAAGTATAAATAAAAGCACAAAAACGGTTAAGAAAATATAGAGCCAAATCAATTTTTTCACAACCTTTCCGCCTGCTAGTATCTCCTCTAACAAAAAAAATAAACCTGCCAACTTTCCTTGGCAGGCTGCAAATTATGATTCGATGTGAATGACTGTCGTATCTGTAAAAAGATCATGAAGGCCTTGTTTTTTCGGCAGGAAGGCAACAAGGAGATAGCCAATAACGACGGTGGCGGAAATAAAACGGCCAATCCACTCACGAAAAAGAATGGTTCCCCAAGTTAATTGATCACCTTTTAAATCAATGACTTTTAAGCCGAACACCATTTTACCCAGTGTTTGCCGAAAATACTTCGTCATTAAAACGAAATATAAGTAAAAGATCACCGCCGAAGCAATCGAAATCGGTGCAAACATACTATATTCTGCCAATGATAGATCCAAGAGCCGAAAAACAGGATTAATTGACAACCGGACGATACTTCCTATAACTATTAAATCAAGAAGATAGGCCCAAAACCGCATCCAAAAACCGGCATAGCGAACAACAGGCTTTCCGGCTTTAATTGCTTGACCGATTGTATCTTTATGTAAATTATAGGTTTCTTCTGTATCTTTGTTTTGAGACTCAAAACCATATGAAGGAAGTTCATTTGTTTCATTATATCTTTCATTTGAATCCATTTTTCTCACCTCTATTCCGCATAAAGATACATAAGCCTTGGGGAATTAGGTTTTGAAAGAACCTTCATCAACCCTGCCATTTCTGTACTGTCACCCATCCATTTTTTAGCTTGGAATGAAAATAAAGAACCAAAACCAAGCGATTCTGTATAGCGGACAACCTTTGCTCCTTTTAGTTTTTCATCGGTTTTCATTTGGGTAATGACATCATCCAAATAGCCGAAACCATCGATCAATTTTAATTCTTTTGCCTGGCGACCGTCATACACTCTGCCATCGGCAATTTGCTTAACTTGATCAACACTCAAATGACGACCTTCTGAAATCACCTTAACAAATCCTTGATAGGAATTATCAATCATCGATTGTAAGATATTGCGTTCTTCCTCCGTCATTTTGCGCGTCGGACTCATGATATCCTTGTATTTACCGCTTTTAATGGTGACAAAATCCACACCATATTTATCGGCCAGCCCTTTATAGTTAATTCCTTCCATAATGACACCTAGACTGCCAGTCAAGGTTTCCGGGCTTGCATAAATCTTTTTAGCAGCGGTTGAAATATAGTAACCTCCTGATGCTGCCATTGATCCCATTGAAATATAAACCGGCTTTTTGCTGTCCTTTTGAAGTTCAATTAATTTTTTATGAATTTCCGCACTTTCCACCACGCCGCCGCCGGGAGAGTTCACCCTTAAGATCACCCCTTTAACGGTATCATCATCCTTAATGTACTTTAGCTGCTTCAAAAACAATTGATGATTGTATCCGGCACTTTGAAAGAAAGAACTTGAATCACCTGTATCTTGGATAACCCCATCCACATCGAGAACCACAATTTTCTTAAGCTCACTCCCATCATCGATAATCTCTTCTGTGAACGGCTGCTCTTCCGACGCAAATAAATCGCTGATATTTGTTTCAATTCCTTTAAATGCAAAAGCTGATAAAAAGTTTATAACTACAGAAATAAAAAATAAGGCCGCAGCAATTCCTAATGCTGCCCAGCGCTTCCCATTCATCATTTTATCCCCCTTGTTTTCTCTATTTATCTGACTAACGTCATTTTCATATTGTTTGAAAAAAAGTGCTAAACTAAATTCAAGTCAAGCCTTATTTTATCAAAAATTAATGGTAAAATGGGTAAAAATTGAGGATTTCTTTCATGATTTACCAAGGAGGGGACAGTATCATGGCAGATAGAAAAAATATTTATTATTACTACAAACGTGATGATGACATTGTAAAAAAAGCGGACCCGCTGTTTGAAGCAACTGAACGGTATGGTTTCACTATTGTAAACGACTTCCGTAAGGCAAATATTATTGCCAGTATTGGCGATGATGGGGCATTCCTGCAAGCTGTCAGAAAAACAGGATTTCGAGAAGATTGCCTCTATATGGGCATTTCGACAAAGAATCACTTAAATATGTACTGTGATTTTCATATTGAAGATTCTTCGAATATGATTGAAGCGATGATGAATGAACAGCTTGAAGTTCGTCGTTACCCTCTGATCAATGTCACAGTTGACGGCCAAGGAACCTTTAACTGCCTTAATGAATTCAGCATCGTCTCATCTATTATTAAAACACTAGTGATAGACGTCTTTATTGACCAGCTTCATTTTGAAACCTTCCGCGGCGATGGTTTAATCGTGGCTACACCTACCGGAAGTACCGCATATAATAAGTCAGTGAAGGGTTCAATTGTCGATCCGCTTTTGACCTGCATGCAAGTAAGTGAAGTAGCATCCATCAATAATAACAGCTATCGAACGCTCGGCTCTTCATTTATTTTAAGCGCTGAGCGAAAACTTACGCTTAAGGTCGTATCGGAAACAAACGACCATCCGACAATGGGGATGGATAATGAAGCATTAAGTATCCGCGAGGTCGATCACATCCAGATTGAATTAAGTAATAAAAAGTTAAAAACATTGAAATTAAAAGATAATTCCTTTTGGGAAAAAGTTAAAAGAACTTTTCTTTAACAAAAAAACCTTATCCTTGACGGATAAGGTTTTTTCGTTACAATGCTTGTTTTTCATTAAATCCTTTTGACGATAAAAGTTTAGTTTTAGAAAGGGAATATATGGTTAATGCTGACCAAATAAATAAGAATGAAATAAAATATACTTTCGAAAAATGTTCATGATACACAAAGATTCCGAGAAGCAGCATTAAGGTTGGTGCAATATATTGCAAAAAACCTAGTAATGATAATGGAATCTTTTGTGCCCCCTTTGCAAAATAAAGAAGTGGTACGGCAGTTGCCGCCCCTCCGCCGATTAACAGCCAAATGGTTTCTGTTCCCGAAGTAAGGAACGCATTGGTTCCTTGGATAAACAAATAAATTATATAGACGGCTGCCAGCGGTGTGATTACCAAGGTCTCTAACGCTAATCCTACAGACGAGTCCACATTAATCAGTTTTTTAACCAAGCCATATAAACCAAATGACAATGCCAAGGCAATCGCAATCCATGGAAACCTGCCATACGAGATTGTAATGATCAATACACCGATTGCTGCTAACCCGAAAGAAATATATTGGACTGGAGAGAATTTCTCCTTTAGAACCATCATTCCCAATAAAATACTAACCAGCGGATTAATATAATATCCAAGACTTGCGTCGACAATATGCCCATTATTCACAGCCCAAATATAAATATACCAATTTCCGCTAATTAGAATCGAAGCGAAGATTAAGGCATACAGCTGTTTTTTATTGCGGGCAAAACCTTTTATCGTCCCCAGAAATAATCCCCACTTTTTTGCAAACAAAAGGACAAACAGCATGAAGATAAACGACCAAAAAATCCGGTTAGCAAGAATTTCTTCCGCACTAATATCATCTAAAAATTTCCAGTAGATCGGTAATAATCCCCATAAAAAATAGGAAAAGCCGGCATGGAGTGCACCAAGCTGTGTTTCATTTTTTTTCATTGTTTCCCAAGCCCCTATTCTTTCTATAATCGAAATAATCTCTATTATACCTTGAATTTACTAAAATAGGGGAATCTTTTGCTTCCAATTTTTGACTTGCACTTAAAAAAGCAGGCAGCCGCCTGCTTTCTTATTCATCAGAACATGAAACCCTGATTAGTTCTTTAACGCTTCCATCTCTTTTTGACGGAGTTCAACCCTGCGAATTTTACCCGAGGTTGTTTTTGGAAGCTCAGCAACGTATTCAATCTTTCTTGGGTATTTATATGGTGCTGTTAATTCTTTTACATGCTCCTGAAGTGTTTTAGTTAATTTCGGTTCATCAGCGTTAATTCCTTCTCTTAAAACAATAAAAGCTTTAACAATAAAGCCGCGGATTTCATCAGGGCTAGCAACAACCGCACATTCCTTGACAAAAGGATGCTTGACAAGGGCATCTTCAACTTCAAATGGCCCAATTGTATAACCGGAACTGATGATAATATCATCACCTCGGCCCTCAAACCAGAAGTAACCTTCCTCATCCATTTTTGCTTTATCGCCGGTGACATAATAATCACCACGGAACTGCATGGCGGTTCTTTCCGGATCCTTATAATAATTTTTGAATAAGGCAGGAGTTTCCACATGCACAGCAATATCCCCTACTTCGCCAACTGCACAAACCTCGCCTTCATCATTAATGATTTCTACTCGATTGCCAGGGGTTGGTTTCCCCATAGAACCAGGCTTTAGTTTCATACCCTTTGTTACCCCAACGAGCAGTGTATTTTCGGTTTGACCATAACCATCACGAACATCAATATTGAAATATTTCCTGAATGTATCGATTACTTCACGATTCAAAGGTTCTCCGGCAGAAACTGCACTATGAAGATTTGGTAATTGGTATTCTCCTAAATTATCTACCTTTGCCATTAACCGATATTCTGTAGGTGTACAACAAAGCACGTTAACGTCGTATTTTTGCAGCAAGCTTAAATATTTGTTTGGTTCAAACTTTCCGTTATAGACAAGTCCGACTGCTCCCGAACCAAGTACAGATAAGAACGGGCTCCAAATCCACTTTTGCCATCCCGGACCTGCCGTTGCCCAGACAGTATCACCCTCTTCAATGCAAAGCCACTTTGAAGCGGCTGTTCTTAAATGAGCGAATGCCCAGCCATGGGTATGAACAACCCCTTTTGGATTTCCGGTTGTCCCCGAGGTATAGGATAAAAAGGCCATATCATCTCTAAGCGTATCCGCAATCGGGAAGTCTTCACTTGCTGCCTCCATTTCGGCATCTAAATGAATCCATCCTTTTTCGCTTGCCCCAATTGAAAATTTAACAAGCGGCTGTTCGGAAGTAATATCGTCAAATTGATCAACATACGGATAATAGCTAATGACAGCTTTTACATCTCCATGCGAAATTCTGTATTGTAAATCTTTTTCCCTTAGCATTTCAGAGCTTGGAATGACAACCATACCAGCCTTTAATGCTGCCAAATAAACAACATAGGCTTCGATAAGCCGTGGAACAATGACGAGTACGACATCCCCTTGATTTAAACCACTTGCTTTAAACACATTCCCTGCCCGGTTGACTTGCTTTATCAATTGCTCATATGTAATTTGTTTGGTTTCACCAGACTCATTTTCCCACTTTAATGCTGCTGTGTGCGGATCATTCGCAAAACGCTCTACTTCGGTGACGAGATTATACTTTTCAGGTGCAATTAAATCTTCCCGGTTCATACTACTCCCCCTCAAGAATATGTCTTTCAACTAATTATACAAAATTATTTTAAAATTTAAAAATGTTATTAAAAAAATATTGCTGAGGGGCATATAAAAAGAGCGAAGGGAATCCTTCGCTCTTTGTAGCCATTATATTTTGTTAATGATTAGCGGGAAAAGCCGCTTAAATGCTGCTGCGCCATAGAAACGAGACGCTTAGTGATTTCACCACCAACAGATCCGTTAGCGCGTGAAGTTGTGTCAGCACCAAGGTTTACACCAAATTCTTGAGCAATTTCAACTTTCATTGACTCAAGAGCTTGCTCAGCACCTGCAACTAATAATTGGTTGGAGTTGTTGTTTGCCATGTGATTTTCACCTCCTTGTGAGTATATAATGTGTAAAATCACATGGCATAATTCTTAATTTTATTTGGTAATTGTTCACATATTATATAAAAAGTGCTATTAAAATAACTCCTCAAACTCTTGGCGATTTTCTTCACCTGGTTTAATTGTCACTGTTTCAACATTTTGAACTGCCTCTTCAATCAATTGTTCAAAGTCAAAGTAGCTCTCATACTGATTGACCTTTTCTCTCTTTGGTTTTGTCTTTGGAGATGATGGGACAAAAATCGTGCAGCAATCCTCATATGGCCTGATGGAAATATCCATCGTGTCAATCTCCTCAGCGATTTTAATAATATCGTTCTTATCCATTGAAATCAATGGACGTAAAATCGGTGTATTAGTCACTTCGTTTATCGCATACATCGATTCAAGGGTTTGACTTGCTACCTGCCCAAGATTTTCTCCTGTAATAATCGCTAACCCTTCACGTTTTTTTCTAATTTCATCGGTAATCCGAAGCATCATTCTTCTTGTAGAGGTCATCGTATAATTTTCCGGAACCTGCTCGCGAATAGCCTGCTGGACATCAGTAAACGGTACGATATGCAGCGTAATGGAGCTGCCGGCAATTTCAGCTAATTTCTTTGACAAATCGATCACTTTTTCCTTAGCCCTCTCACTTGTAAATGGCGGACTGAAAAAATGAACCCCTTCGATCTCTAATCCCCTTCTCATTGACAAATACCCTGCTACCGGGCTGTCAATTCCTCCAGAAAGCATTAGCATGGCTTTGCCGCCGGAACCGATTGGGAGCCCTCCGGCGCCAGGAATGGTTTCACAGGATAAATAAACAGCGTCGCTTCGTACTTCAACCCTTAAATTAATATCAGGTTGTTTCACATTAACCTTCAAGCCAGTGATATTTTGCAATAAATGCCCGCCAATCGCATGATTTATTTCATTTGTATTTAATTCAAATGTCTTATCAGATCTTTTTGCTGTAACCTTGAAGGTTTGACCATCCTGATAAAGAGCTTGTACTAATTCAAGTGAAGTCTGCTTTATTGTTTCAATTTCTTTATCCACCTTAATGGCTGGACTAAAGGATTGAATACCAAAAATATGCTTTAACTTTTCAATAACCGCTTTGGCATTTTCACCATTTAACACAACATACATTCGGTCGCGGCTGGCTTCTATTTTGATTTTTGGAAACTCGGATAGGGCAATCCGAACGCTTTTTCTTAGTTTATCGACAAATTTATTTCGATTCCTGCCTTTAGTAGATATTTCCCCATAACGGATTAATATTCGGTCATAATTCATTTATTTCATTACCCTCTCTAATTGTTTTACGGTATTCTTGATCACATTAATTGTCTCCACTGCTTCCTGGACAGTATTATTAAATGAAAGACTGAGTCGAATCGCGCTTTCAGCGATTTCCTCCGGTAATCCCATTGCGATTAAGGTCGAACTAGCAGATTTCTTTTTAGAGGAACAAGCACTGGTTGTTGAAACAAAAATCTTTTCTTTTTCAAGTGCATGAACAAAAACCTCTGATTTGATCCCTTTTAAAGAGAAATTTATAATATGCGGTGCAGCGTGATCAACCGGTGTATTAATCCGGATGAATTCATTTTTGCTTAATTCCGTTCGCAGCATGCTTTGAATTTCTCTCATTGCGCCAATCCTATCTGGGCTTTTTGCCAATGTCATTCTCAGCGCCTTAGCAATGGCAACCGCCCCTGCTACATTTTCTGTTCCGCTGCGGAGCTTTCGTTCTTGATTGCCTCCGGAAAATAATGGCGTTATTCTAATACCATCCCGCACATAAAGGATCCCTGTTCCCTTCAGTGCATGGAACTTATGTCCCGAAAAAGAACAAAAATCAATTCCATATTCATGTAAATGAAGCGGTACCTTCCCTACCCCTTGAATCGCGTCAACATGAAAAAGAACTGTAGAATGCCTTTTTAACACTTCGCCAATTTCTTTAACTGGCTGAATTGTGCCTACCTCATTATTCACAAGCATAATTGAAACTAAAATGGTATCTTTCCGAATCGCTTGTTCCAGCTCCTCTGCTGATACCCTGCCATTTCCATCGACCGGCAGATAGGTAATCTCGAATCCTTCCTCTTCAAGCTGTTCCATGGCAAGACGAACGGAGGGGTGTTCAACACTTGAAGTAATTAAATGCTTTCCACGATTGCGATTTTTATAGGCGGCTCCTTTGATGGCTAAGTTGTTACTCTCTGTACCGCCTGAAGTAAAATAAATTTCGTTTGCTTTCACATCTAGAAGCTTGGCTGTTTGTTCCCGTGCTTGCGATAGAAGCTTTTCGGCCTGGCCTCCAAAGCTGTGCAGTGAGGATGGATTTCCAAAATATTCACTCGATACAGTTACAAAGGAATCCAATACTTCTTTATATGGCTTGGTTGTTGCGCTATTATCTAAATAAATCATGGTCTTCACCTTTCTCTTTAACGAAATAAATCTTATCATAAAAGTACAAAATTTTAAAAGCCAGACAGTAAAGAAACCGGTTAACCAATATTTGGTCAATCCGGTTTCCATACATTATGCTGATTCAATCGCGGCTTTAATTTTCTTTAATGCTTCCGGGTCAATTCCTTCAAGTGTTGCCGCTACCTGCTCCAATGCTTCTTGATAGTTATAGCGTCTGAACGCCATTTCTGCTTCCGACAGTCCTTTTTCAACCGTAGGATAATGACTCCGATATCGATTTCCATACTGGATTGCCTGCTCCGCAAGCATAACATTTTCAATCAACTCAATAGTTGAATTAACTAGTTTCTCTACCGATAAAACCGACATTTCTAAGTATTGATTGAGCGCAGATATATTTAGGGGCTTTTCTTCAAGCTGAACCCTTACATTCTGGATACTTTCATTTGCATCCTCAAAAAGATATTTATAATCTTCCGGCAGGCCCGGAACATTGCTTTTTTGAACAAGCCGGACTGTTTCAGCGACTTTTTTCGTCAATTCCTTCACCTTTTCCCTTGCTTCAAATTCATCCTTACGCAGTGCTTGAAGCTTTTGAGCAAAGGTTTGCTGCTCCTCACGAATTAATTCTAACTGCTCTTTTATATCGGAAAGTTCCTCACTAATGACGGATTGAGCTGTTTCATTTTGCCTTACTTTCTCCATCAAAATATCGTAGCGTTTAAAAACAGCTATTAGTTCTTTTTCTAAATTCCCTTGAATCTCAAGGTCCTGTTCCGGTACTTGATAGCTTGTTTGCACATGGAGCACTTCTTCTGAAAGACTTTTATTTTCGGCTTCAGCAGTGAAAAGAAGACTATCTGCTAGTTCTTTATGTTTTAACACAAAATGCTTGGCATGAACTTCTTTTTCTAAAAGGTCTAAAAGAATATCAATTCGGTCCTTAACCTCTTTTGTCCCTTCAACCGCTTTTTCAATTTCTGCATTTTCTATAAGGCCGATATTTTCATCCAGCTTTTCCTGCAATCGTTTTGTTTCGTTTTCCACATTGATATGTTCTAAATAATATTCCTGCTCGTTCATCTCTCGAAAGCCGCCAACAACTTCAGTAAGCTGATTAGGCAGTAGTGATTGGTTTTCAATCAGCAGCTGTGGAATTAAGTTCATATTATTTTGAATCGTTTCAAGCTTATCATGAATTAAAAGCACGACTTCACGCGCCTCAAGATAATTTCCATGCTCCGTTTTTTCATCAAATTCATGGAACTTTTCCGTAATTTCTTCAAGAGTGGATTCTAGCTGCTTTTCCGCCTTTCCAAAATTATGACGATGTGCCAGCAGCCTTTTCTTTGAATCACGATATAATTCCTTCAATTGTTCAATTTCTTCACGATTTTTCTCTTCACTGCCAACAAGCTCATGTAATTCTTCCAATATACTATTAATCTGGTTTTCAGTCTCCTGCAGCTGGGCCGCGATGTTCTGCTGAACCGATTTTGCTTTATTGAAACGGTACTTATCTATGTACTCTTCAGCATCAAATAGCATTTCTTCTAAATTTGGAAGCTTGATGGTTACTACTTCATCCCATTGATTTCGCCAGCGTTCAAACAGCTCCTCTGTCTGCCCTGTCATATTGAGCTGCTTTACCTTCGACATCTCATCTTGCACCGGACGATTAAACAAGTCAATTTTCCATGCCTCCAGGCGATCCATTTCTTTAAAATACTTCTTCTTTATGATATATCCCACTAAAAACAATGCTAGTAAGAGGATGAATGGTCCAATGATATATATCACGTGTAAGCCTCCTATTCCAACCAACAGATAATTCCATTTTTCAAATATCTATAAATAAATTCGCTAATGTTTGTTCAATGCCTTTATGATACCATGTTAACGACAATTTTTGACTATTATTTTCAATATTTTTGTAAAAAAAAATAGCGAATGATCGCTATTTGATTACTGCACCCTTTTTTACCGGAAGATCCGAACATAATGTCTTATCAATCCAAAAATAAATATCTTTTAAATATTTTTGGACAAAGAACGCTTCATTTGGAAAAACATACAATACTTCCCGCATATAATGGGTATTAATAAATGGCATCATTAGCAGCGCCTTTAGCTGTGTGATTAAATAGGGAATGGAGTGTGGGCGAAATTCGTTCCATTCAAAGCCCCTCTCAAAAATCTTTTGGAAATAATATTTTTCCTTTAACGAATAAGTGGACATGACTTCCCGGGAAACCTGCGAATCGACTGACATTTCACGGTACACAAAGCTGGCAAGCTGGATGTTTTCGCATTGGAATTGAAGCAGATCCCCTGTGACTTGTTTTAAGCAGATCTGCGCACCCTTATCAATAGAAAAATAAGCTTCTTCAATTTTTTGAATGTATTGTTCAAAGAAATGGGTAAAGCAATATTCCAGCAGTCCCGCTTTATTATCAAAATGGTAGGCAATCGCAGCCGTATTTACTTTTGCTAAACTGGCAATGTCTCTAATCGACGTTCCAGAATATCCTTTTGAATTAAACAATAGAATAGCAGCCCTTACAATTGCATCCTTCGAATTCTTCTTCATTGGTTTTCCCCCTTTGGAACATCCATACTCCCTTATTACTATAGATTCTTGTTGTCACAATTGATTCCTTCATGAAAAAGTCGACAAAGTCTGCTCTTTTTCTTTGATTTCTGATAAAATAGACTATAAATTTTATGAAAATAGGTGAAATGTCATGTTTAACGTCGAAATGTACACAGGGACGCGGGAGGAAAATTATGATCTTGTAAAAAAACAATTGCGCGCCCTTCTTCATGGTGAAACAAATCAGATTGCAAATCTGAGCAATGCAGCAGCATTATTAAATCATTTTTTTGAACGGATCAACTGGGTTGGTTTTTACTTAATGGATACTAATGATGAACTTGTTTTAGGGCCGTTTCAGGGGCTGCCAGCATGTGTCAGAATTCCTGTTGGGAAAGGGGTTTGCGGGGCTGCGGCGCTAAAGAAAGAAACAGTACGCGTCGAGGATGTCAATAAATTCCCAGGTCACATCGCCTGTGACGCTGCCTCTCAATCTGAAATTGTCGTTCCAATTATAAAAGATGATCAATTAATCGGAGTACTGGACATTGATTCACCGGAAACAAACCGCTTCGATGAACTTGATCAGGAAGAACTCGAGGAATTTATCGCCATCTTAACAGAATACATTTAAAAAACTCGCCCTATTACCGGGCGAGTTTTCTTATATTTTTCCTAAAGCCTGTTCGAGATCTTCTTTTATATCCTCCCATGCCTCTAGACCTACAGAAAGTCTTAGCAGCGTATCTTCTATTCCCATTTTCCGGCGTTCTTCTTCGGGTACAACAGCATGAGTCATCGTCGCCGGATGCTGAATTAACGATTCAGCATCCCCCAGGCTTACAGCAATTTTAATCAACTGCAGCTGATTCATAAACTGCTGCGCTGTTTTTTTCGTCCCTTTTACAGAGAAAGAAATCATTCCACCAGGCTGCCTCATTTGCTTTTGCATGATATGGTAGTCTGGATGTTCCTGGTCACCCGGATAATAAATCGTATCGATTTTCGGATGTTTTCTTAAAAAATCAAATAGCTTTCTGGCATTATCGGAATGCCGATCCATCCGCACAGGCAGAGTTTTTAGCCCGCGAAGCAAGAGCCAGGCATCAAAAGGAGAAATGATCCCGCCCATATCCTTTTGGGTTGTCCGGGCAACATGCTGAATCCATTCTTTTTTGCCAATAACCAGGCCAGCTATCACGTCACCATGTCCGCAAATAAATTTGGTTGCACTGTGGATGACGACATCGCAGCCTTTTGTCAGCGGTGTTTGCAAATATGGTGAACTAAAAGTATTATCAACGACAACTGGAATTCCCTTTTCCTCAGCGACTTTGGCGACCATTTCTAAATCAATCAGCTTCATCGTTGGATTAATTGGCGTTTCAATATAAATAACGGCAGTATTGGATTGAATTTCTTTATATAAGGTTTCCGGTGAGTCCATTGCAGAAAAATCATGAGTAATTTCATATTTTTCTTTAAATAACTGCAGGAGTCCAAATGTACAGCCGTAAATTCCTTGTGAACAAAGAATATGATCGCCTGTTTTCGTTAAATCTGAAAGTACAGCACTGACTGCTGCCATACCGGACGCAAAGGCGAGTGCCGCATCCCCTTTTTCAAGTGCCGCAATCCGCTCCTCCAATATTTTGACTGTCGGGTTTCCTAATCTTGAATAAATATAGCCGTCCTCTAGTCCTGAAAACCTTTTTTCCCCTTGTTCGGCATTTTGAAATGTAAAGGTTGAAGATTGGTATAATGGGGGCACCAGGCTTCCATTATGTTCGTCTTGGTGGTAACCGGCATGTATAACTTCTGTTTCAAATCTTATTTTCTTATCCGTCATTTTGGCAGCTCCTCTCCATTGGAAACGCTCTCACTATACTATATTATATGATAAATACATTATTATCGTTAAGATACTAAATTTAAAGTTCAGAAAATCGTTGATTTCTTCCTGTACCCTGAAATCTTCTTGACTTTACTAGTATAAAAATTATATAATAGCTTTTGTGTAAAATATTGCAGCCTTAAAGAACAACTTTAATTGTTTCATTTTGTTCCTCATAAGAAAAGCAGAAGGCTTAGTGCCTGATTATTTTATTTTTATTCTTACGATGGTGCATCGTGTAACCCTCTGCTGCTAGGGCGATGGTGCATGAAAACAAAATGACTGTTATTGTAGTGTCTTAACGGTTTTTATTTTACCAGAATAAAAACACGAAGGAGGAGTCATATTATGGCTCGTTATACCGGCCCAAGCTGGAAACTATCTCGTCGTCTTGGAATTTCTCTAAGCGGCACAGGTAAAGAATTAGAAAAACGCCCTTACGCACCTGGACAACATGGTCCAAACCAACGTAAAAAGCTTTCTGAATACGGATTGCAATTACAAGAAAAGCAAAAGCTTCGTCATATGTACGGATTAAATGAGCGCCAATTCCATAACTTATATGTTAGAGCTGGTAAAATGGGCGGCGTTCATGGCGAAAACTTCATGATCCTTCTTGAATCTCGCCTTGATAACCTTGTATACCGTTTAGGTCTTGCCCGCACTCGTCGTGCAGCACGTCAATTAGTTAACCACGGACATATTTTAATTGATGGTTCTCGCGTTGATATTCCATCATACCGTGTAGCAGCTGGACAAACAATCAGCATTCGTGAAAAATCACGCAGCCTTGATGTAGTTAAGGAAGCAATCGAAGCTAACAACTTCGTACCTGACTATTTAACTTTCGATGCTGACAAATTAGAAGGTACTTTCACTCGCTTACCAGAGCGTTCTGAATTACCTGCTGAAATTAACGAAACATTAATCGTTGAGTTCTACTCTCGTTAATTTTCAGGAAGACTTCCCTGCCATCTTGGCCAGGGGAGTTTTTTTCGCTTTAATTGCTCATACATGCAAAAAGCACACGTATTTTTTAACGTGTGCTTTTTTGTATTAGACTTTTTACGGCAAGCATTATTCAGGTTTTTTTGATGGTTTTTCATCTGGCTTTCCGGCCGGTTTATCTTTCTTTTTGTCATTTGGTTTATCTTTCGGCTTTTCACCTGGTTTCCCTGCGACCGGCTGGTCCTCAGGTTTGTCCGGCGCCCCGATTTCCACTACATTGGATGGTGCCGATTCTTTTCCGGCAATATCGACAGCCGTTACATAGTAGGCACCGTTTCCAGCAGCAAATGAGCGCGCTGAACCATTCACGATACTGCCCACTTTCGAGCCGCCGCGATAGATCCTGTAACCAACAACATCATTATCAGAAGCAGCCGACCATGTTAACGTGTTCCCGCTTGCCTTTAACCCGACAGGATTTGGTTTTTTTCCATTATCGGCCATTTTGGAGGTTGACACCAGGATTTTCCCCCAGCGATCCCGCTGCGGAATCAGCTGGCTGTAATTATGGAAATTAGGTCCCACCATCCGCTTGATAAAATCAGGGTTTAAGATCATACCAAACTGGGTAAACTCTTTTGGCGTGGAATTCAAAGCTAAGTACCTTTTATCACCAATGGTGACGTAATTTGCTTCAAGTAAGCTGTCATCCACTTTTGTAGGAACATTATTAACATTAAAATAATCACTTTCAATCAGTCCTGCTTTTGAACAAACAGCTGATGGAAGCATTCCGGAAACAGCACAATATGACCTTCTAACAATCCCGCCCGGCATTTTAAACGATTGTTTAGGGGCAACTAATTCAGGTCTGATTTTATATGCTGCATTGATTAATTGGGCCCAAAGGTTATTTGTCCGCTGGCTGTATGACATGCCGCCAGTCTTCAGTGACTTAGGTGTATCATAGCCCCGCCAAATGCCAAATGTTACGCTTGGGTTGGAAGCAACAAACCAGGAGTCAATATACTGATTACCCGTACCAGTTTTACCTGCCCAGTCGGCGCTGAAGTTTAACTTGCTTCTAATTCCAGCAGCTGTCCCCATTTTGATAACATCACGCATCATGTCAAGTGTTAGATACGCTGTCTGCGGTGTAAATACATCCACCTTCTTAACCTTGTGCTGATAAATAGTTTTGCCGTTTTTATCGACAATTTTATCAATCAAATGGGCATCAACAAATTTCCCGCCATTAGCAAAGGTGCTAAAGGCGTTTGTATTTTCTTCTATTGTTACACCATTAGTCATTGAGCCAATACTTGTTGCCAGATTCGTATAGTCCCCTTCTGTAAGTGAAGTAAAGCCCATTTTTTCTAAATACTTGGCTGGCCGTTGATTCACAATTTCCTTATAAAGCTTTACTGCTGGAACGTTATACGATTTTGCCAGTGCATAACGCGCGGAAACTAAACCACTGTATCTTAAATCATAGTTATGCGGCCAAGGACTTGAGCTTGCAGGATTCAGACTTAAGGCTACATCCGGAAGCGGCGTTCCTGGAGACGCCTTGCCAAGTTCAATGGCCGGTCCGTAAATAAGCAGCGGCTTCATCGTCGAACCATTTTGGCGAATGGCATTTGTCGCATGGTTCAGCTGATGATCGCTGTCATACTTTCTTCCACCGACGAAGCTGATAATTTTCCCGGTTTTATTTTCAATCAGCATTGCCCCAACCTGCACAGGCTCCATCACAGTTTTCCACTCGCCTGTTTCCGGGTCTTTAATTTTATCCGGCTTATCAGGTCCATACCATTGATAATTGTCCTTTACCTTTTGCATGGCATCGTAAATTTTCTTATCAATTGTTGTATAAATTTTATAGCCATTTTGCCGTAAATTATGGCTTGCTAATGTTTTATACTTGTAATAAAGAGAATCATCCTTTTTTAGTTCCTTTTCAGAATAGCCGTCGTTTTGGGCTAAAACCGTGGTTAAAACCTCTTTTGCCCGGCTCTCAATTTCAAACGTCAGCCAAGGATATTTCTCAATAGGATTTGGTACAGGTGAAATGAAATCCTTTGTAATGTCATAGGCAGAAGCCTCTTTATACTGCTTTTCATTGATATAACCGCCATCATACATACGCTTTAAGACCGTTTTCATCCGTGTCAGTCCAGGTTCAAGATAGTTCTTAACCGTTCCCTCTCTTGTGAAAGGTGTATAACCAAAGGGACTTTGCGGCAAACCGGCAATGAAAGCAGCCTGCGGTAATGTTAAATCGCTGGCTTTTTTGCCAAAAATACCTTTCGCGGCCGCCTGTACTCCGGCGATATTTTTACCTGATGAATTTCTGCCAAAGGTGGAAACATTTAAGTAAGCCTCTAATATTTCCTTCTTATCAAAGAATTTCTCTAAGCGGAGCGCAAGTATAATTTCGTTTGCTTTTCGTTGAAAGGAAACCTCATTCGTTAAAATTTGGTTTTTGATTAGCTGCTGTGTTAATGTACTACCGCCGGATTGAACGGAGGAGTTTGTCACCTCTTGAAAAAGGGCTCTAAAGACAGCCTTCGGAACAACGCCATGATGCTGATAGAAATATTCATCCTCTGTCGCTACGACTGCCTTGATTAAATTATCTGAAACTTGGTCAAGCTTCACTTCTTCACGTTCGAGGTCTGTTCTAAGCTTCCCTAAATAGACATTATGATCAAAAAATAATTGCGATGTTTCTGTGTAATTATAAATGTCCTTTTTCATACTGTCGTATGAACGGATAGGTTCATCCTTTACAAGTGAAGCGAAATAACCGGCCCCCACACCAGCTGCAAACGAGCCTCCAATCATGACAACTGTCAGAACTAGAAGGATTAAATTCCAAACAACCGAATAGGTAATTCGGGCACCTTTAACCGTTTTTCTATGGGTAAGCAAGGTAAAGATGGATTTGGCTTTTTTCATCCAAGTTTGCCATTTTTCATTCATTAAGTGCATCACCTCATTTTAAATCACCTTTCATTATAGCATATCAATAATAGAATGTTTGACAACATTCAACATTTTTCTGAAATTTCCATTTCCAATTTGACAAGGATTAAGGATTATGTTAAAAAAGACTATAAGAAAATTTTTTTATAAAAAAGCATTGAAGGGAAACAATCGTAGTTCTTCTATCCCTGTTAATAGAGAGGCAGCGGCCGGTGAAAGCTGTCACACATAGAAGAATGAATTACATCCTGGAGCTTTTTCTGTGAACCTATTAGTCATATTAGTAGCAGAAAACGGACAAAACCGTTATTTATTTGAGTTGGAGGAATTTTCCTCAAGCTGGGTGGTACCGCGATTTGATCGTCCCTGCATTATTGCAGGGGCGTTTTTATTTTTTTAATGGAGGTTTTTCAAATGGATTTATTACAAGATTTACAATGGCGTGGAATTATTTATCAGCAAACAGATGAAGAAGGCTTGAATGAATTATTAAACAGCGAAAAAATATCGCTATACTGTGGAGCTGACCCAACTGCTGATAGTCTGCACATCGGTCATTTAGTACCGTTTTTAACGTTAAGAAGATTCCAGCAGCATGGGCACCGACCAATCGTATTAGTTGGCGGTGCTACAGGCTTAATCGGGGACCCAAGCGGTAAAAGCGAAGAACGCAAGCTGCAAACATTGGAAGCAGTTGAGAAAAATGTCGAGGGAATTAAGAAGCAGCTGGCAGCAATTTTTGATTTTGATGGTGATAACGGCGCAATCATGGTGAATAACTATGATTGGACTAGTTCAATGAGCGTTGTTACCTTCCTGCGCGATATTGGGAAAAATATCGGGGTCAATTACATGCTTGCTAAAGATACCATTGCAAACCGCCTTGAATCAGGGATTTCCTTTACGGAATTTACCTACACAATCTTGCAGGCAATGGATTTCAACCATTTATACGATCACCACAATTGTAAATTGCAAATTGGCGGAAGTGACCAGTGGGGGAATATTACAACGGGCTTGGAGTTAATCCGCAAAATGCATACAGAAGAAGCTAAAGCTTACGGGATGACGATTCCTCTTGTGACAAAAGCAGATGGCACTAAGTTTGGAAAAACGGAAGGCGGCGCCATTTGGCTGGATCCTGAAAAAACAACCCCTTACGAGTTCTACCAATTCTGGATTAATACAGCGGATGCTGATGTTGTGAAATACTTAAAATACTTCACATACCTATCACATGAAGAAATCGACCAACTTGAGGTCAGTGTAAAGGAAGAGCCGCATCTTCGTAAGGCGCAAAAGGCGCTGGCAGAAGAAATGACCCGACTTATTCACGGAGAGGAAGCACTGCAGCAGGCGATTAAAATTTCCGGTGCTCTATTTAGCGGCGATGTTACAAATCTATCTGCTGCTGAGATTAAGCAAGGCTTTAAGGATGTTCCAACATATGAGGCTCAAGGGGAAGAAAATTTAGTTGACCTGTTAGTTACAGCTAAAATCTCACCATCTAAACGTCAGGCACGTGAGGATATCTCCAATGGGGCCGTAACGGTAAACGGTGAAAAAATTACCGACACCGCCCATGTGCTGCAAGAAGCGGATAGAATTGAAGGACAGTTTACGATCATTAGAAGAGGTAAAAAGAAATACACCTTAATTAAATATTAAATATAAGAAAAGACAGCACAATCGTTGGATTGTGCTGTCTTTCTTTTTCTAATTAGTCTTCCATCGTTGACAGGTCACCTGTTGGTAAATCTAATTCCCATGCCTTTAGGACACGTCTCATGATTTTACCGCTGCGTGTTTTCGGCAGTTTGTCGCGGAAGTCGATTTCCCTTGGTGCCGCATGGGCAGCAAGGCCTTTTTTGACAAACTGGCGGATTTCTTCTTTTAACTCATCTGAAGCACTGTAACCATCTCGAAGCGCGATAAACGCTTTAATGATTTCACCGCGGACAGGGTCCGGTTTACCAATAACGCCAGCCTCGGCAACAGCAGGATGCTCGACTAGCTTACTTTCTACTTCAAACGGACCGACACGTTCACCAGCTGTCATGATGACATCATCCACTCTGCCTTGGAACCAGAAATAGCCGTCCTCATCCATATAGGCTGAATCTCCTGAAACATACCAGTCTCCATTTGGCAGGAAGTAAGATTCATATTTTTCTTTATTATTCCAAATCGTCTGCATCATCGAAGGCCAGCCTTTTTTGATTGCCAAGTTGCCCATTCGGTATGGAGGCAGTTCATTGCCTTGGTCATCCACAATCGCTGCAACAACACCTGGGATTGGTTTCCCCATCGAACCAGGCTTAATTTCCATACATGGGTAGTTGCTGATCAGCTGTGCACCAGTCTCCGTCATCCACCAGTTATCATGTATCCGTTTATTGAATACTTTTGCACCCCATTTTACGACTTCTGGATTCAATGGCTCGCCAACGCTCAATACGTGACGAAGGCTGCTTAAATCAAATTTCTTCACCAGCTCGTCTCCGGCGCCCATTAACATCCGGAATGCCGTTGGCGCACTGTACCAAACGGTAACACCGAAGTCTTCAATCATTTTATACCATGATTCAGGACTGAAACGTCCACCGATAATCACATTGGATGTTCCGGTTAACCAAGGACCGAAAATTCCGTAGGATGTCCCTGTAACCCATCCTGGGTCAGCTGTACACCAATAAACATCATCCTCTTTTAAATCAAGAACCCATTTTGCTGTTTGATAATGCTGAATCATTGCATTATGTACATGCAGAACCCCTTTTGGTTTTCCGGTTGACCCGGATGTATAGTGAAGGATTAGACCGTCGGTACGCTCCACCCACTCAATGTTTAGTTTAGTGCTGGCAGCTTCGAATTTTTCAAGGAAATTAATTAAATTCCCCTGTTCTTCAACATTATTACCGACTACGAAAATATGTTTTAATTCAGGCAGCTCTTCAACAGGAACCCGGCCGAGCAGCTCCGGAGTTGTAACTAATACTTTCGCCCCGCTGTCCTGCAGACGATCTCTAACAGCCCCCTCCATAAAGGCCTCAAATAAAGGACCGACAATTGCGCCAAGCTTAATCGCACCTAGAACAGTAAAATAGAGTTCTGGAGAGCGCGGCATAAAAATAAATACGCGGTCACCTTTTTCTACATCACCATAATTCTTTAACACATTTCCCGCTTTGTTTGAAAGTTCCTTCATTTCTTTAAAGGTGTACTTTTCATTTCTTGACCCGTCACGATAGTAGAGAGCAACCTTATTTTTCCGGAAGCCTTCAGCATGGCGGTCAATAGCCTCATAGGCCATATTGACAAGCCCTGTTTCGCTCCAGGAAAATACCTTTTCTGCATCTTTCCAGTTAAATTGTTCGTACATTTCTTCATAATTGTGTAAATTATGCTCCCCTTGTACAACTGGCAACGCTTCCACTTTCACTAAAATCTCCCCCTTTTAAGTTATTGAGATTATTATATTACAAATAAGGACTATTCACAATTTTAAAAAAATACTTTTTTTGAAAAACTTCCAATTTCCCCTTACAAACACTATTTACATCAGTAATTTTAACATCTTACTGAAAATTTTGTGAAATGTCTTCTTCTTCTGCAAAATTATGTATAATAGAATTGTTACACGATAGATTTCTAGGGGTGACCTAATGGAACATAAAAAAATTTACAATGCTAAGGAGTTAAAAACTCCGCATGGCACGTTAATAATTGAGGGTCCAATTTCTTCTGAAATACTAAAAAGCTATGACTTTCACGAAGATTTAATAGCCTTCCGCCCCCCGGAACAGCAGCATAAAGCGTTAATTGGAATTGCTGACTTGCCGGAAGGAAGAATTATCATTGCCAGGCACCAAAACACCATTGTTGGTTATGTAACCTTTCTCTATCCTGACCCGCTTGAACGCTGGTCTGAAGGAAAAATGGAAAATTTAATAGAATTAGGTGCCATTGAAGTCATTCCGCAATTCAGAGGGTGTGCCGTCGGAAAAAACCTTTTAATTGTGTCGATGATGGATGATGCAATGGAGGATTATGTAATTATTACAACAGAATATTATTGGCACTGGGACTTAAAAGGGACGAAATTAAATGTATGGGAGTACCGAAAAATCATGGAAAAGATGATGAATGCCGGCGGGTTAGAGTGGTATGCCACCGATGACCCGGAGATTTGCTCTCACCCTGCAAACTGTCTGATGGCGAGAATCGGAAAACGGATTGACCTTGAAACCGTCCAGAAATTCGACCGTCTTCGCTTTTTGAACCGTTTAATGTATTAACGTATTCATTCTTTTCCTTCTTGAATCTATTAGAAATTGAGGGGATACCAGATGATTGTAGAAGAAATTATGAAAACAGAAGTGGTCACATTGCATCCGACCGATACGATTGCGGATGCCATTCGTGTAATGGAAACCAATAATATCCGTCATATACCGATTATTAATGAAGAAGATAATTTAGTCGGTCTTGTGACTATTTCCAGATTAAAAGAGGTCACCCCATCTACGTTTCGAACAAATGAGAATCCCAATGATTTAAAGAAACGGCTTGAACTAATAATGGAACAAAATGTTATTACCGGGCACCCGCTGGACTTTGTGGAAGAGGCGGCGGCGGTTTTTTATGAACATAAAATAAGCGCCATTCCGATTATTAAAGACCGGAAGCTCGTAGGAATCATTACTGAAACGGATATACTGCGGACGATGGTAGAGCTGACCGGCGCCCATCAGCCGGGGTCGCAAATTGAAATTAGAGTTCCTAACATTACAGGAATCCTCTCAGATATTGCAGAAATTATTCGTAAACGCAATGCCAATATTCTTAGTGTTTTAGTTTACCCGGATAAGCAGGATGAGCAATACAAAATACTGGTGGTAAGGGTCCAATTGATGAATCCTGTCCGTTTAGTACAAGATTTGAAGGAAGCCGGCCATCATGTTCTATGGCCAAATCTGCCGGGGATTTCTCTATGACAGATTCTTGCGCATTTGTTTTTTCAGAAGAACTGCTAAATTATAAATTTAGCACACATCATCCTTTTAACCAATTCCGGCTAAAATTAACAATAGACTTATTAAATAAAATTGATGCACTAGACCCTATGCAAATTATTCCTCCAAGGATGGCTACAGATGAAGAGTTAATGCTGATTCATGATCCTGCTTTTATTGAAGCCGTAAAAAAAGCCGGTAATGGGAAGCTTTCAAAGGAAGTTGCTGAAAATTACGGCCTTGGAACGGAAGATACTCCGATATTTTCGAACATGCATGAAGCAAGCTCTCTTTTGGTTGGCGGAACACTTACTGCCGTTGATCAGGTAATGACGGGCAAAGCTTTACATGCTGTAAATCTTGGCGGCGGATTGCATCATGGTTTTCGAGGAAAAGCATCAGGCTTTTGTGTATATAACGATAGTTCTGTCGCGATAAAATATTTACTTGAAAAATATCAGGCCCGTGTATTGTATGTGGATACAGATGCCCACCACGGTGACGGCGTCCAATGGTCCTTTTACGACGAACCAAATGTATGCACCCTTTCAATTCATGAGACCGGTCGTTATTTATTCCCTGGTACAGGGAATATCAATGAGCGTGGCCAGGGGGCAGGATACGGATATTCATTTAATATTCCGGTGGATGCCTTTACCGAGGATGAATCATGGCTCCATGCCTATACTCACGCGATTAGAGAGGTTGCTGATTTTTTCAAACCAGATGTCATTCTTACGCAAAATGGGGTTGATTCTCACTATTATGATCCATTAACACATTTATCCGCTACAATGAAAATTTATCGGGAAATACCAAAGCTCGCACATGAAATCGCACATCAATATTGTGGGGGCAGGTGGATTGCAGTAGGCGGTGGCGGTTATGATATTTGGCGAGTGGTTCCAAGAGCGTGGGCAATGATTTGGCTTGAGATGACAGAAAATCGAATTTGTTATGGAAGCTTGCCGGCCGACTGGCTTGAATATTGGCAGAAAAAATCTCCTGTTGAACTGCCAAAGGAATGGGATGACCCGGAAAATTTATATCCTCCTATTCCTAGAAAGCCAGAAATCACCGAAAAGAATTTAAATACACTCGAAAAAGCGTTATACCCGATTCGATCTCAGAAAAAAAGTGAAACAGGTTAAATAAAGAGGCTGTCTTCTTCAAAAAGAAGCAGCCTCTTTACTATAAATATTTATTGTTCTCTTGTTGATTGTCGGTGCTCAATTCGATGCGGCAGAACCACAATTTGATTTTCTACTTTTTCTTTCGTCATTAATTTAGTTAAAAGACGCATAGCAACCGCACCAATATCATATAGCGGCTGGACAATCGTTGTAAGCTGAGGACGCACCATCAATGACAATCTTGTATTGTCGGAGGTAATCACTTCAAAGTCATCTGGAATATGATATCCCTTATCTTCGGCACCATGAACAACACCTAGCGCCATTTCATCCGCGCCAACAAAAATAGCTGTTGGCCTCTCATCAAGCTCTAACATTTTTTCAAATGCTTCAAGCCCAGAATCATACGAATAATCCCCTTCAAGAATAAATTCTTCATTAAAAGGAATATTTGCTTCCGCTAAAGCTTTTTTATAGCCGTCCAGTTTCTTAACGGCAATATCAGGTTCATAATGCGGGCCATTTACAAAGGCTATTTGTTTATGTCCCCTTTCAATAAACTCTTTAACAGAATCATACGCAGCCTGTTCATAATCAATATTGACTGAAGGAATTGTTTCAGAATCTTCAATTGATCCTGCAAGAACAATCGGCACTTGAGATTTTTCAAATTCTTCGACATGCTCCTCGGTAATATGCCCGCCCATGAAGACAATGCCATCTACCTGCTTGCCAAGCATTGTATGAAGTAAGTGTAATTCCTTGTCCTTATTTTGGTCAGAGTTGCTAAGGATGATATTATATTTATACATCGTAGCAATATCTTCAATACCGCGGGCCAATTCAGCAAAAAAGATGTTAGCAATATCCGGAATGATCACCCCTACGGTTGTTGTTTTCTTACTTGCCAGTCCTCTTGCCACCGCATTTGGTACATATCCAAGTCTTTCAATAACTTCTAAAACTTTTTTCCGGGTAACCGGTTTTACGTTTGGATTCCCATTAACTACACGGGAAACGGTAGCCATTGACACGTTTGCCTCACGGGCTACATCATAAATCGTAATATTATTCACTAATAACACTCTCCTAAATACGAACATTGTTTTCTTTATTTTACATCATGAAGCGAAAATCTAGTCATATTATCCGGCGTTAATGCCCATCGACTTCTATATGCTTTTGTGATAAAGTAAACAATCTCTAAATTATGTATTAATGATACGATAAGAACATAAAAGCCGCAATTACATTGCGACATTTTTTACATTTTCTTTAAAATATGTTGATTTCCGCTCCAGGCATTCGCTTATAATTGAGTATCAAAAAACCTTCTGTCAGTTTAAACAGAAGGTTTTAATGCGTTCGATTAAATACGGACGAAGTTGGATGCTATTAGTTCGCTATAGAATTGGTCGAATTGTTCTAGGTTCATTTGCTGCTGGGCATCGGATAAGGCTACAGCCGGGTCTGGGTGCACTTCAGCCATAACACCGTCTGCACCGATTGCAATTGCGGCTTTCGCGCATGGAAGAAGTAAATCTCTTCTGCCTGTAGAATGTGTCACATCGACCATTACTGGTAAGTGAGTCTCTTGTTTTAAAATCGGTACAGCGGAAATATCCAAGGTGTTCCTTGTTGCTTTTTCGTATGTTCTAATTCCACGCTCACAAAGAATGATCTGGCCATTTCCTTGTGCCATAATGTATTCGGCCGCATTAATGAATTCTTCAATTGTTGCGGCTAGTCCTCTCTTTAAGAGAACAGGTTTATTAATAGCACCTGCAGCCTTTAATAATTCAAAGTTTTGCATGTTACGGGCGCCAATTTGAATGACATCAAGATATTCGGCAGCCATTTCAATATCAGCAGGATTCACAATCTCACTAATAACAGCCATATCATATTCAGCTGCCACACGCTTTAAAATCTTTAAACCCTCTACACCTAATCCTTGGAAATCATAAGGGGATGTTCTAGGCTTATAAGCACCGCCGCGCAAAAGCTTTAAGCCTTTTTCCTTCATCGCTTTGGCAACAGTAGCCACTTGCTCATACGATTCAACAGCACATGGTCCAAATACGAAATGCTGTTTACCATCACCGATATTTTCACCTTTTAGGTTAATAATAGTATCTTCAGGTTTTTTCTTTCTAGAAACAAGTAAGGCTTTTTTATGGTCATCTTTTTGAAGATCAAGACCTGCCTTGAAAATTTCCTTGAAAATATGGTCAATCGTTGCATTATCAAAAGGACCATCATTGTTTTGCTTAATTTTATCAAGCATCATTCTTTCACGTACCGGGTCGAAGCGGTATACCCCTTGGCTGCCCTTCACATGCCCAATTTCTTGGACGAGCTGGGCTCTTTCGTTGATTAACCTTAATAACTCCAAGTTTACTTCGTCCACTCGCTCTCTTAACTGATCTAATTCATTATTGCCCATAATCGTCCCATCCTTTCTTTGCAAATCAGTATGAATATATCTAGTCTTAGATATTTGTTTACTGGCTCACAAACTTATATTTGAAATTTTATAACAATTTGATATTAGGGTTAATTATAACTGAAAAAGTTTCCTTTGTCATCACTTTTTACTTTACCTCTTAGACGCTTTTAAGTGTTAAAGTGGTCTAGCTATATTTAATTATTATATGTCATAGTATTTCAATTTGTGCTCTATTTTTTCACCAAAGCAGGATGGTTCACAGTTATTTATTGATTTTCCGATAGTGCGCTTGTTAAGGACTTCTTGGTGATTTTCCAATGAGAGGCATTCCATATAGCTTTCCCTTCGGAAAATAATATTGCCTGCGGTGATTCATGCTTAATTTGGAATCTTTCGGCAATCTCATTGGATAATGAGCGTGAATCCTGTACTGCTAAATAATAGCTTGGAGTTTCTTGGTATTCAGAGGTAAATTTTTCATATTCCTGATAGGCGGCATGGCTGATTGGGCATGTAAGGCTATGTTTAAAAAAATAAAATTTACCCTCTTGTTTTAGTAATTCATTGAATTGTTCAGCTGTTTCAATTTTTTTCATCATTTTTATTTCCTCCCAAAAAATAAACGGTGAAGTAATTTTATCACTTCACCGTTTGCATAACAATTAAACAGACCTCTTTTATTACCTGCTTTTGATTTGCGCTCTAGGAGCTTCGCCTTCCGCTCCAATCAACTAAGCAGTAATATTTTCACTGAATATTTTGTTTTATAGTTTAATCTTGTTTTCTTCTTCGTCGAAGGCCATTTGGGCTTCCTCTAATTTTTTTCTTATTTGATCATCAGTTGCTGTACTTTTGTCTTCACGCTTTGACTTGGGGTTTTCAGAACCGCCGATTGAAATATAGTTAGTTTCTGTTTCTTTGCCAGTTTCATCGCTGCCGGCTGTTTTTCCTTTTACCTTATTAATTAATTCGCTAGATTGCTGGACTAGCCCTTGTGATAGAGAGGAAGTTTTGGCAGCGAATTCATTGCTCTTCGTCTTTACTGTTTCACCCAGCTGACCTGTCTTACTCATAATAGAACTAGCATTGCTGCCAAGGGAATTGCGCAATTGCTTACCGTTATTAGGTGCAAATAATAGCGCAGCCGCTGCACCGACAACACCGCCGACAATTGCACCTAGTAAAAAACTGCCGGCAGATCCTTCATTTCTTCCTTGATTTGACTCCCGTGATTCATAGTCTCGATTTGACATAAACTTCAACTCCTTATTTTTCTAATATGAACGAACCTTCTGTTTAACCTGCAAGCTGGCTTCCTTCTTTGCTTCTTTTCTTTCCTGCCATTTGTCCTTTAATTCCAAAATGACATTGCTCCATTGAATGATTTGGGAAACCTTCTCCTTACTTTCCTCTACTTGAATGTCAACCGTTTTCGTTATGTTCTGCAATGTACCGTTAAAGTTAGAGACAGTAACCCCTACACCTTTCACGGCATCTACCACACTATTTAAGTTGGCTGACTTTTGCTGGAGATCCTCAGCAAGGGTATTTGTTTTTTGTAAAAGTAATGTGGTTTCTCTTGTTACACCATCAAGCTGCTTTTCTACTCCTTTTAATGTATCAGATACACTGTCGAGTGTGCCCTGAAGTGTTTTAAGAGTTTTTGAAATAAAAATGACCAGCACAAGGAACGCCACAGCTATTAAGGCAACGCTTAAGTATAAAATTATTTGCATCTTCCGACCTCCGACTTCTTCTATATCTATGTATTACCCATCTGCTATGAAACTAAACCCCGCTTATATCTTATACTACTTCCATTCATTTGTCTTAATTTCCTGCACGTCAGTTAAAATTTTTCATAGAAAAGTTCTACATCATACTAAACAAAAAGGATGCCAAATTGATGGCACCCCTGAATTTTACACTAATTGTTTTTCATAAGATTCTTGGAATTTCTGGATATCTCCAGCACCCATAAACAGGATGACACTGTGATCATGCTGTTTCAATACGGAAGTGTTTTCTTCCGATAGAATTTCGGATCCGGCCACCTTATCTTGCAGGTCCTTAATGGATAATTGACCATGATTTTCACGAGCAGAACCAAAAATTTCACACAAATACGTTTTGTTCGCCATACTCAAAGCATCGGCAAAATCCTCAAGGAACGCTTGGGTTCGAGTAAAGGTATGCGGTTGAAATACCGCAATAATCTTTCTGTCAGGATATTTTTGCTTTGCTGCATCAATGGTTGCTTTGATTTCAGTTGGGTGATGAGCATAATCGTCAATTAATATTTGGGAACCGATTACTTTTTCTGAAAATCTCCTTTTCACTCCCTGGAAAGTGATTAATCCTTCCTTGACTGCTTCCGCATTCATTTCTTCATAATGGCATAAACCAATCACAGCCAATGCGTTTAACACATTGTGGTCGCCGAATGTCGGAATTGAAAAAGTATCATAGAATGTATTGCGGATAAACACATCAAAGCTCGTTCCAGTGGTTGTTTTAACAATGTTTTTGGCTTGATAATCATTTCCCTCATCAAATCCGTAAAACAATACAGGAACCTTTGCCTGAATTTTTTGAAGCTGCTCGTCATCGCCGCAGGCAAATATGGCTTTCTTAACTTGTATCGCCATTTCTTGAAACGCTGAAAAAACATCATCAATATTAGCAAAGTAATCCGGATGATCAAAATCAATATTCGTCATAATAGCATAGTCAGGGAAATAAGATAGAAAATGCCTTCTATATTCACAGGCTTCGAAGACGAAGTACTCTGCATCCTTCTCCCCTTTACCGGTACCGTCCCCAATGAGGAAAGAAGTCGGCTTCATTCCCGAAATTACATGGGCCAAGAGTCCGGTTGTCGAAGTTTTCCCGTGCGCTCCCGTAATGGCTATACTTGTAAAATTCTGCATAAAATCGCCCAAAAAGCGATGGTAACGTACTATAGGAAGTCCAAGCTTCATCGCCTCTTGAATTTCCTCATGTGTATCAGGGTAAGCATTCCCCGCAATAATCGTCATTCCCGGCTTTATATTCTCTTTTTGAAAGGGAAGAATCTTTATTCCTGATTTTTCAAGGGCAACCTGTGTAAAAAAGTGCTTGTCAAAATCGGAGCCTTGCACTTCATATTTCATATCATGCAGCACCTGTGCGAGTGCACTCATTCCTGACCCCTTTATACCTACAAAATGGTAAATAGTCATAGATGAACCTCCAACCAACGTAATACTGTAAAACAGTATATGACATTTGTCTGTATTTGCTAATAATCAAAAGCTTAGCTTTAGAAGCGTCAATTCGCTTCACCAAATTACATTTTAATATTATAACACTGTTTATTTATAAAAACTATTTTATAACTCAGGCTTAAAAGAATAATGGTCTAATTTACTATTATTATTTGTCCTTCTTGATAAAGCATACTAACCGTTTACATATTATAGCTGTCCTCTTGGATGGCCTCCAAGTCAGCCTCCGAAATCAATACTTCACGTGGCTTGCTGCCATTAGCACTTGTAATATAGCCGTTTTTCTCTAACATATCCATCAGTCTGGCCGCACGGTTATAACCGATTTTAAAACGGCGTTGCAGGCTTGATGTAGATGCTGCTCCCTGATCAATAATAAACTCACAAGCCTCAAAAAACAGCTCATCTTCACCTTCGGAAACCTGCGCCTTTTTTAACAGCTCTTCCTGCTCAAATAAATAATCAGGTTCCCGCTGCTCTCTAACGTGACCAACAACAAGATCAATCTCTTCATCAGATACAAATGTTCCTTGCAGGCGGACAGGCTTTGAAGAGCCATTTTCTAAAAACAGCATATCACCGCGTCCTAATAGCTTTTCCGCGCCGCTAATATCAATTATGGTACGAGAATCAACTTGTGATGATACTGAAAAAGCAATCCTTGTTGGGATATTGGCCTTGATTAACCCGGTTATAACATCAACCGACGGCCTTTGCGTCGCGATGATTAAGTGTATGCCGCATGCTCTTGCCTTTTGAGCAATCCGGCATATCGCTTCCTCTACATCTGCGGGCGACATCATCATGAGATCGGCCAACTCATCAATTATAATGACAATAAAAGGCAGTTTATCTGAATATTGCTTATGCTCCATGGCCAAGTCATTAAACCGATTAATGTCTCGTACTCCTGTATGGGCAAATAATTCATAGCGCCTTTCCATCTCGTCCACAGCCCATTTTAACGCGGCTGTAGCAGCCTTCACATCCGTAATAACCGGACTGACAAGATGTGGAATCCGATTATAAGGGGCAAGTTCAACCATTTTAGGGTCAATCAGCAAAAGACGTAAATCCTCTGGTGTCGCCTTATACAACAAACTAATTAAAATGGAGTTCACACATACACTTTTCCCCGATCCAGTCGCTCCTGCAATCAGCCCATGCGGCATCTTTTTCAAATCGGTAACGATTGGTTTGCCAGCAATATCAAGACCAAGAACAGCGGTTAACTTTGATTCAGATTCATCGAAAATGTCGGTTTGAATGATTTCGCTAATACAGACCGGTCTTGATGCTTGATTAGGCACCTCAATCCCAATCGTATGTTTGCCTGGAATTGGTGCTTCAATCCGAATATCTCTTGCTGCCAAACTAAGTTTAATATCATCGCTTAAGTTCGTGATCTTATTCACCTTGACTCCCGGTTCAGGCTGTACTTCAAAACGGGTAACCGAGGGACCTTGAGTAACATTAACAACGCCTGCACTGACATTAAAGTTTTGCAATGTTTGATTAAGCAGTTCCTCCTGTCCAGAGAGCCACTCTGTATCCTTCCCTTTCGCAACCGGTGGATTTAACAAACTATAGGATGGGAATTGGTATTGCCCTCTTTCATTTGAATGTACAGCTAAAGCTGGGTGCTGCTTAAACTGGGGTCTTGTTTCTTGAACAGCTACTGTTCTTTGTACCGCAGCTGCTTCCTGCACCGTTTTCACTTGTTCTGGTTCTCGTTCGGTCATATTCGGTCTTACATTTGTCTGCTGCCGTAATTCCCATTTTTCCTTATCCTGTTTTAACATCATGACATTAAAAGGCAAATGTGATCTTTCTGACCTTGCTGATTTTCTCTTCTCTACATTTTCTTCTTTTAAAAATGATGGTTCCACCGCATCTTCATTTGGTGATTCAACAGCTGATTTTTCTGTTTCACTGTACAATACGGGCTCGTCATATGTATTTTCTTCCTCATAATCCTTTTCAGCCCGCTCAACAATCTTATTTATGATTGCTGGAGGTTCCTCATTTTGTTTCACAACGGCAACAGCAGCTTCTTGTCCAGCTTCCTGAAGAATGACTGAAGCTGTTTCTTCTATGATTTCTTCTTCTAATTCAGCCTCTGGTTGTAAAAAATGACTTAACTCATGTTCAATAATGGAAGCAGGAGCAGACTTACGCGGCCGATTAAACCCAAATACCGGAGAAGGAATTTCAGTTGGGTGAAATGGACCGCGCGGTTTAGATTGCGGCTCGGTTTTCGGTTTTGGCAATTCTTTTTTTTCAGCAGGCTTTTTTGGCTTTTCAGGGCTGCTGGCTTCAATGGAGCTCGTTTTTCGATCTTTCGTTCTTTCTCTAGTTGATTTACCAATAATCAACGAAGAGGAAGGAGCTCCTTTTGGATATTGATAGGAAACTTTAACATCGACTTCTTTTATACTTTCATAATTGACAGGCGGTGAAAGATCTCCCGTCTTATCATTATGAAAAAAGGACTTGTCAAATTCATCTTCTTCATCTTTTTTAAATTTTTGAAACAAGTTTTGGATCCAGCTCAAAACTATCACTCTTTCTACTTCATCTATCATTCTATTTTATCAGTAATTAAAATTTTTTCGACACAATTCTGTGGAATTAGTCAAATTCTATTCCGGTTTGGATGATACCGGAAAAAGTCGATGTAAAAAGGACCAATGAAATGGTCCCTTCTCCCAATGTGTTATTTATTTTTCCCAAGGATAAAAATCGGTTCCAATTCGCCATTTTCATAATAAAATGAGAGGGCTGTGATTGGCACCCGGCCGCCTGCGAAAAAGCTCATTGTCATTTGGGCCAATACATCATAGCCGCGGTCATTGCGAATATCCGCAATGATTAATACATCTTGATGCGGAACTGCGACAACCATTGTTCCGGTAATTTGCTTCTCAACTTCATTTAAGAATCCTTTATTCAAAATCCGGCTTGCGTCATATCCGTCATTGGTATTTAGAAAATAAAAGAAATTGCCGGCAACTTGATCTTCCTTTACTGGTGTTGATAATGAACGCACATTAAATAAAGCGATTTCCCTGATTCGATTAGGGTCCCAGCCTTCCTTTTCCATTATCTTCAAGTCAATTAGGCGATATGTTTTCCCCATATCGAAAGCATAATAGATTTTTGTTTCAGCTGTATGTTCATCTATTAAAAAAGGGACCCCCTCTTCCGCTTCCGCGGGGAATGAGGCAGAGCGAATAACAGGAAAAATTCTTTTTTCATGGTCGCTTAGTTGAATGGGGCTCTCCATTGCCTTAAGTCCCTCTTCTACATAATAAACCACTTCATCAATCGCCGTATCTTTTTCATTATGCCATTTGGCAACAATTCCACCAAGGGAAAGTGTGATCCCTTTTCCGACTTTTTTACTTTCAATTCGCAGCTGGTCTTTTTCGCGGTCATATGTAATGATGCGGTCGCCCCGGCCTAAGCGGGACTCTAATTCACGTTTCATTTTAATACTATCCATCTTCATCGTTGTTCCCCCTCCATTAACAGGAGCCGTTTCCCCTATTTTACATGAAGAAACCTCCTTCTCCAAGCGAAGGAGGTGAAGATATTATTTTAAACCTTTAATAAAGGTTTCAATTTCTTCTTTTGTTTTTCTATCCTTACTGACAAATCTTCCAAGTTCTTTGCCATTTTCAAAGGCGATAAAGCTTGGGATGCCAAATACATCAAGCTGCTGGCATAAATCGATAAAGTCGTCACGGTCAACATGAATAAATGTATACTCAGAGAAGTTTGCTTCTATTTCTGGTAATACTGGTTCTATGACGCGGCAATCTGGACACCAGCCGGCAGAAAACATAAAAATAGTTTTTCCTTGATCGCGAAGCTGTTCAAATTGCTCCATCGTTTCTAAATGTTTCATTTTTCCAACGCCTCCGTTTGCCCTAATGTTATTTAAGAATCCTTCACATCATAGCAGTTAGATTATCTGCTAGTCCAACAGAAAGCACTATGTAAATTTCCGCTCTAGGCGCTTCGCTTTCCGTTGGCGTTGCGCTATATCCAAAATAGTGCAGTCACTGGTCTCTTTTCAAAACTGCTGTGATTCATTTTACACTTATTTTTTGTTGGTATGTGTATTGGCCGATTAAGAGGTTCATTACATGGGTGAACATCTCCGCTCGGTTAACCATGCAATTGGTAAACACACCAATTGCTCCTTCTTGCTTGCTGACATTTTTCTTTTTCGCATATTCTTCCATAACCGGACCTAGTTCTTCTCCAGCGCGGAGCCTTGCTGCTACTTCCTCGGGAAGCAAAATTCGGGAACCACCCGCAATGATTGGCTCCATTCCTTTCGCCGCCAAAGCTCCCCAGTTACATATGAACAGTCCTTGGCTTGTTTCCTGGACACCGCCCTCTAGGCCAATGCCAATGTCGCCATTTCCTTCTCGAAGGGCCCCTGCCGCCCGATTAATCGCCCCTTTAATCGTTTCCTCGTCTGAAAAAGGCTGACCGCTGACACCTGATGGAATATCAAGTGAACTAAATTCGATCTGTTGCTCGCTAAAGCTATTTTTAACAGCTGCAATTTTAGCAGGATTTTTCGACCCTATGATCACTTTCATTGCTGCATACCTCTCCTTTTATCACAAAAGGAGGCGGATCTTAAAGAAACGCCCCCATTAAAATTAAGATTAACTATTTGCTTTAATCGTATCCACAGTTGTTTTATCACAGGATTTAACTAATTTCACCAATAGCTCTTTAGCAGCCGCATAATCATCCACATGAATTATGGAGGCATGTGTATGAATGTAACGCGAACAAATTCCTATTACCGCACTTGGAATTCCTTCATTTAATTGATGGATACGGCCGGCATCCGTTCCTCCCTGTGAAATGAAATATTGATATGGAATATTGTTTGTTTCCGCAGTATCCAGGACAAACTCCCTCATTCCACGATGTGTGACCATTGAACGGTCAAGAATCCGAAGCAAGGTCCCCTTCCCTAATTGGCCAAATTCAGATTTATCTCCGCTTGCATCATTGGCAGGAGAAGCATCAAGGGCAAAAAAGAGATCGGGCTTAATCATATTTGCCGCCGTTTGCGCGCCGCGAAGCCCTACTTCCTCTTGCACGGTCGCTCCGGAATATAGGATGTTCGGTAAAGTTGCATCCTTTACTTCCTGCAGCAATTCAATCGCTAAGCCGCAGCCATAGCGGTTATCCCAAGCCTTTGCTAAAACCTTCTTCTCATTTGCCATCAGAGTAAATGGACAGATTGGCAGAATCGCCTGTCCCGGCTTGATCCCCATTCTTTCGGCATCGGCCCGGTCATCAGCCCCCACATCAATCAGCATATTTTTTTGTTCCATCGGTTTATTTTTCTTAGACTCATCTAACAAATGCGGTGGAATTGAGCCGATCACCCCAATTATTGGCCCGTTGGTTGTCATGACTTGAACTCTTTGCGCTAAAAGTACCTGGCTCCACCAGCCGCCAAGCGGTTGAAATCGAAGCATCCCGTTATCTGTAATAGCAGTTACCATAAAACCAACTTCATCCATATGACCTGCAACCATAATCGTTGGACCACTTTCATTGCCTTTTTTGATACCAAAAATACTTCCTAGTTTATCTTGGACAATTTCATCAGCATATGGTGTCAGCTGCTCTCTCATAAATTTACGGACTGCATGCTCATTTCCTGGTGCCCCAGGAAGCTCTGTTAACGTTTGAAAAAGCTTTAACGTTTGTTCATTCATGACCTAAAACTCCTTTTTGATTGAACTAAATAATTATGTATACATCTTATTTTACAGAATTAATGTTTTACATACCAATAATTCATTTTCAATAATTGTAATATTACCTTCTTACTACTAAATACGATATACTGAAGAGAGAATACAATATGTAATCTTTTCCATATTGATGTTGGAGGTCCTGCTAAATGAACTGGAAGTCGTTTATCGTAGGTGCCGCAGTTGGAATTCTCAGCGGTTATGCCACACGTGAAATTATCTTAAAAAAATCAAAGGTTTCACCTGAAAAGGTATTGGAAAACGTTAAAAAACAATTTACTCAAACTGGACCTATTACGGGTTCCTGGATTCATATGGCCGCAGAACCGTATGAAAAACACGATATTCATTATCAGGTGTACAAGGGCGGAATATCAAAGAACATTGACGGGGTTAACGAGCAATACGAATTTACCGCCGATGCTTCCACCGGAACCCTGATTGATGTCCAACGTTTATCGGCATCATAGGATAAAATGGAAAAGGGTGTCAGGCACCGCTACAATAGTGGCGTCTGACACCTTTTCTTATGCTATTTCGATCGCTTAATACACTCAATAATCTGCCCATCTTCTCCCCATTTAACTGCCCTATACACAGCATCATGATAAAAAGTAAACCAGGCATTTTTCTCCATAGCGTATGGCTGCCACTTTCCTTTTGCGGCAATGGAGTCCATCGGATAATCGTCATAAGCCATCACCCATAAGACATTTTGATGGGCATGTGTAGCCAAAATATCCGCCATATGAATCGCCATTTCACCGCCATCTTCAATAATAATGATGGAATGGCCATTGCTATGGCCGCCTGTATGAACCATGGTAATCGGGCCTAAACTCCAAGTTTCATCAAATGGCTCGACCTGTGTTTCAATCACTTCCCAGTTTTCTTTCCAATATGTACTCTTTGACCGAATATTAGGATTTCGCATTTCATCCCACTCAATTTGCGATGTAATGATTTTCGCATTCGGGAATACCGATACATACTCACCGTTTACAGGCTTTGTCAACCCACAGGCGTGATCAAAATGCAGATGGGTCATTAAAACATAATCAATTTTCGTTGCATCAAGTCCTAAGCTTTCTAATGAAGTATCCAGCTCCGATTCCTTTGTTACCCCGAAATTCCGGATTTGTTTTTCAGTTAACTTTCCATTCCCCAGTCCTGATTCAATTAAAATATTTTTTCCGTCAACTTGAATCAGGATAGGATCAGTCGGCAGCTCAATTTGATTTTTTTCATTTGCCCGGTATTTTCTTGACCAAAGCGCTTTTGGAACTACTCCAAACATTGCACCGCCATCTAAATTGGTTACCCCGCCGGACAACCATGTAAGGGAGACGCTCCCTATCTTCAATGTATCCATTTTCTCATCTCCTTTTTTACAGTTTACCATTGTGCGACAATTAAGAAAAATAAAAAAAGACAACCCTATTAAAAAGAGTTGTCTTTTGATTTCGGTTGAAATTTTACCTCACAGCGATAAATGCGATTGCCTTGTTCGGAAAATTTCTGTTCGTATTCTGTCATCATATTGCCTTCAAAATCGCTCTTATGAAGATCAAGGCTGATAAACTTTAATAACATGCCGTAAGCCGAAAAACTCATTAGTGAGTATTCAAATAAGCCTTGATTATCCGTCTTAAAATGAATTTCGCCGCCGTCCACCATAATATCCTCATAAAGCTTTAAAAAATCTTTATACGTTAATCTTCTTTTTTCATGACGGGTTTTTGGCCATGGGTCAGAAAAATTCAAATAGACACGATGTACATCATTTTTAGTGAAATATTTTGCTAAATCATTCGCATTGACATTCAACAGCTTAAGGTTTGGCAGATCTGCCTCAATTAAGCGATCCAATGCCGCGACGATGACACTGTCAAACAGCTCGATTCCGATGTAATTAATATCTGGATGAGCTTTTGCCATTTCTGTAATAAATCGGCCTTTTCCTGTTCCTACTTCAATATGAAGCGGCTGCTGATTACCGAACGCCTCATGCCATTTCCCTTTATAATCTTCCGGATTTGGCACAACATATTGTGGATTTTGCGCTATTTTATCCTTTGCCCAAGGTTTATTTCTAAGTCTCATATTGGCACTCCTAATAAATCATTTCGTTTTCGTTCACAACATATCATGAAGCCATTTTTCTTGCAAGTGTATAAACAAAAAAAGAATTCACAACCTAAATGTGAATTCTTTTTTTCATTTCACTTGAAAGGGTGCACCGATATGCCATTAAGTCATCAAGACCAAGTAACATTACTGAAAGATATATTAAATAATCATCAAACCGATTGCTGCGGGTCAACAGCAGAATGTGAACAACTGGAACGATTAACCAAATCACTGATGGTAAATGCGCAGGTCAATCAAAATGTAAAAAACATTTTACAAGATGTTTACTATTACAGCCAGACAGGGGCGCAGACTGCTGATTTAGACCAGCATATTTTATCCAACCAAGAAAATTTATCACAATGGGTTAATAATATCGATCAGTTTTCATAACTAAAGGATTTCATGTAAAAATTGTATCCAATAGTTCATTTCTTCAAAACGAGTCTTATTTTTATGAAATTGTATAAATGAAATCGTTTGAAGCACAACATACCATTTCATTCGCAGTCTTAAATTGTCAGTAAGCTCTTCCCCATACATTTGCAGCCAATCCTGCCAATTCTTTTCGGGAATGTATAAGTAAAGAAGCATTCCTAAATCAATCGCAGGGTCGGCAATCGAAGCTCCGTCCCAATCAATTAAGTACAACTGGTTGTCTTCCGTAAGCAGCCAGTTGTTATGATTGACATCACCGTGACAAACAACCTTTTCATCACAATGGACATTTTGAACTTCTTGTTCCAAGAAATTAAGTGCTTCTTTTACCTCTGGCAAAGAAAGGGTTTCTGTATCAATTTCCCTGATTACCGATTGAAAAAACATTTCGGGATTTAAGGGAGATTTCTCTAAGCGGCTGAGCATACCAAGCATCGGCTCTGAACGGTGAATTTTCTTTAATAACCGAGCAACTAACTCTTGGTTCATCTCAGGCGGCTTGAGTTCCCGTCCTTCAAGCCATTGCTGCGCAGTAATGACATCCCCGTTTTCCAATCTTTTCGTCCAAACAAGCTTTGGGACGATTCCCTCAGCAGACAACACAGCCAGAAAAGGGGAGGAGTTTCGTTTCAGAAATAGACTTTGATCCTCGTACCTTGCATAAAACGCTTCACCAGTGGCGCCGCCAGCAGGACTTATTTCCCACTCTTGTCCTAATATATGTTCCAACATTGTTCACCTTCAATTTATGCCGTTCTATTGGTGGCAGGGGGTCCTCATACCTAACCCGCGGATGAAAAGGACCAATTATTTCAGAGGTAAAACCCAGACGTCCAAAGGTTCTACCTTTTTTACAGCCAATTCCAATTAAGTTTTTCAAATGTAAAATAAAAAAAAGCTATTGATATATTTTTCTACAATAGCCATCTTTATAAATTTTATCTCCAATTGCCTTTTTTCGTCAAGTCATCTTTTTAAAGAAAACATTTAAGGAAATGGGGGCAATCTTTGCCCGTTCTTGGAAAGTATCTCCTTTTGGCGTTTTTCCGGCATAGCGATCATTAACCAGCACCGCCCACTCGCCACTTGGAAGAACAATTGATCGGCTTTCGGCAGATGGATTGATTACTAATAGGAGACTCTCTTCTCCATTATTAAGAATGCACCCTAGAAGTGGAGGGGCCACGGTAAACGGGCGAATCTGAGTCCGAATTTCCGCTGCTGTCCGGAAACGAAAGCATCGATAAGCATTTCTAATTCTAATCAGCCCTTTAATGTATTCTACATTATTTTTATATTTATTTTTTCGCGCCCAATCAAGCTTATTAATGGAGTCAGGAGAACGATAACTGTTTCCGTCTCCTTGTTTAGTCCGGAAAAACTCCTGACCGCTATGAAGAAAAGGAATTCCTTGAGATAAAATGACAATACCCGTTGCCAAGCGATGATAACTCTGTCTCACTGCTTCGTCCGTTTCCTTCTGACAGACTTGAAGCTTATCCCATAATGTATGGTTATCATGGCATTCAATATAGTTTACCGTTTGAACCGGTTCATTAAACAGCCCTTGTTCTTCATTAAAACCTATGCTTCCGGTAATGACTTCGAATGCGGCATCGAGGTATTGGTCATTTCCTATGGCGTATCCTTTATCATAGATATTAAACGTACTGCCTTTAATCGTATCGCGAAATCGATCGTTAAATTGAGCAATTCCCGGCATTTTTTTCTGATTGGCAATAATGGCTTTTTGCTTAAAGGGGAGCGGTGTATTTAAATTCCAGCCTTCTCCAATCACGATGATATCCTTTGAAACAGCATCACATACTTTTTTCACTTCGTTCATTGTATCAATATCCAAAATTCCCATTAAATCAAAACGAAAACCGTCAACATGATATTCCTCCAGCCAAAACCGTACCGAGTCTACGATAAATTTCCGTACCATCAGCCGTTCTGAAGCGATATCATTCCCGACACCAGTACCGTTTGACGGCATCCCTATCTCATTGTGCCGGAAATAATAGCCTGGGACGATCTTTTCAAATGAGGACTGTTCACGACTGTACACATGATTATAAACCACGTCCATTATTACCCTAAGTCCTGACCGATGGACTTGATCGATTAACTGTTTTAATTCTATTATTCTGGAATAGGGGTTAGCGGGGTCAGTGGAATAACTGCCTTCTGGAGCATTAAAATGAAGGGGATTATACCCCCAGTTATATTCTTGATGTGGATTTAATTCATCAACACCTTCAAAATCATGAAACGGAAGAAACTCTATATGGGTAATGCCCAAATCTCTGACATATGACAAACAAGTCTGCCCGCCTGAGTTATCATTTGTATCCAGTTCACCCGCGCCTAGGTACAACCCTTTATCCTTAACGCCGCTGTCTTCGTGGATGGTGAAATCCCTTATATGTGTTTCATAAATAATGGCATCAACCGAACTCTCAATGGGTATGAGATCCATTTTCGGGCGATCTGTTTTTCTTAAATTGACGATCACTCCCCATTTCCCGTTTGCTGTAACCGCCTTCGCATAGGGATCTACGGCCTCTCGCCATTCCTGATTTATTTGGATAAGAAAACTATATTGATAACATTCCAAATCGCGGTGCACAATTGCCGTCCAGACGCCTTTCTCTTCCCGCTTCAGTTTGACTATCTCAGAATAACAGCTTTTGGTTGAGCATAATTTTAACTTTACTTGTGACGCGGTTGGGGCCCACAGCTTGAAACAACTTCTTTCCGGTTCGTAAGTCACTCCCAAATCTGTCCCGCTATAATAAAACATTTGGTCAAACGCTTTGGTTCTAATCACGGCCCCAATTTGAAGGTCCGTTTTCCCGCCATGTTCATCAATGATCCAATATTGTGTTCCAAAACAATATTTTTCTGAAAACTGACATACATATTTATAATGTCCTTCTATTAAAAACTTTTTCACAATTTGCAATCGACTCTTCCCAGGCCTATCTGTAAGATAAAATGACGAAGACAAGCCTTGGTGGTACGAAAGGGGAAGAAGAATCGTAATCAAGTTCATCTCGTCCAAATAGGCTAGAAAATCCCTCTTAATGGATACCATTCGAATCCCTCTCTTTTACATCAGCTTCTTTATATTCCGCATTCTTATCAACATGTGAAGGCCTGCACCGATCATGTTAATGAAACTCGAAACCGCTAGAATCGATTCAAGTGTTATATTTTTATGCTTGATATTTCCATTCATTACTTTATTCATTACCTTGACTTTAATGGAAAAATAGCTATAGCTTCATACTTCGGTGTACGATTAAGATATGTTTGATATAATACGATGTCTGTTACTTTGAAATTAAGTGGTTTAGGAGAATTCTTATCTAACAAGACTTTCTCAAATCGTGTCATTGAATTCCATTTTCTTGCCAGTGTTATATGGGGGCGAAACGGTCTCGTTTCCAGCTGAAATCCGGCCTGCCCACAGGCTGAAAAAACCTGGTTTCTAATCAGCTGAAGTTCCTGGCTTTTCGCAGTATCAGCCCATAACACTCTCGGGGAATCTTCCCTTCCGAATATCCCAAGCCCTTGGATTTGTAGAGAAAAGGAGTTTTCATCTTTTAAAGCCTCTCTTACTAGGTTTTGAGCCGCAGTAAGTTGCTCAGGGTCAGCATTCCCGAGAAATGCCAATGTGATATGCAAATCCAAATGATGCACCCAGCGGCTGAAAGGGAAGGTTTCCTGCCAGTTTTCAATCAGCTGCTTCATACTGTTCTTCGTTTCTTCTGGGATTCTAACCGCAAAGAAATAGTGAGTGTGTCCCATTATGTTTTCATTCCTTTTTATCATTTTATTCTATTTTCACCCAATTGTATCTAGCTTTAGACAAAGATTTTTTTAACTGCTAAAAAGACGTGGAGCAGCATATCCACGTCTTTTGTCTAAGAAATTTTATATAATGCCGCATTGGTTTTCGATTTCTTGTTTGAACAATGCTTGTAATTTTTTGGTGATAGGACCTGGGGACCCGGTGCCTACTTTTTTCTCGTCAATGACCACGATAGGAGTTACTTCACTGGTTGTGCTGGATAGGAAGACTTCATCCGCCTGTGCCAGTTCCTCAAGTGAGAAGGTGCGCTCTTCGACCGGGATTTCGTTTTCAGCACAAGCCTTCAAGATTACATCCTTTGTGATTCCTTTTAAAATCAGATTATTTGATTCATGTGTGATCACTGTCCCATTTTTCACAATATAAACGTTAGAAGAGCTTCCTTCCGTTACATCCTGTCCTCGGTGCTGGATAGCCTCGTAACAGCCCTGTTCCGCAGCTTTTTGTTTCGCTAAAATATTTCCCAGCAGGTTCAAGCTTTTAATATCACAGCGCAGCCAGCGGATATCTTCCGTTAAAATTGTTTTCACACCTGATTGCAGATTAGCCTCTGGGATCGGCATCTCTTTCGTATACGCTGTTATCACCGGGACAACATCATCCGCTGGAAATGCATGATTTCTCGGTGCTGCTCCTCTAGTAATTTGCATATAAACTATTCCAAGCTTGAGATTATCTTTTTCAATTAGGTCCTCAAGCATTTTCGTTATATTTTCAGAGGCATAAGGGATTTTGATGCCAATACTTTCAGCGCTTCTAACAAACCGCTCCATATGTTCTTTCACAGTAAACATTTTTCCGTTGTACACACGGATTACTTCGTATACCCCATCGCCAAATTGATAACCACGGTCTTCAATATCTACCTTTGCTTCTTCTCGATTAATGATATGGTCATTTACTATTGCGTACTTCATGTTTCCCCATCTCCCTTTGACATACTATTTATTTTGTGCTAATTCATAAATGGCTTGCGCATAAATGGCAGTGGCTCTTAACAAATCTTCAATATACATATATTCGTCTTTTTGATGGGCAATATCCGGTCGTCCGGGGAATAATGGTCCGAAAGCTACCCCTGATTTTAATGAGCGGGCATATGTCCCGCCGCCGATGGCAATTAATTCTGCCTTTTCCCCTGTTTGTTCTTCATAAACCCTTTTCAATGTTTGGATTAAAAATTCTTTTTCATCCACATGGTGCGGTTTGGAATCAGAGAAGTTTTCGATACCGAAGCCTTCTTTTGCTAGTAGTGATTCCAGCTTTTTCTTCGTATCCTCCATTTTATTTGTTACAGAATATCTGCAAGTAATTCCAACGCTGCCACCAGACTCTTGTGAATATAAGAATTTACCTGGATTAATCGTTAAATCACCAGAAACATCATCACGATAAGCAATCCCTAGGTTGACACCCCTTGAATCATCAAACAGAAAACGAGATATTAACTGAAAATATTGAGCTGCCTTCGCATCAAGTCTTAGCTTTGATAAAAAATCAGCTAAATACAGACCGGCATTTTTCCCATGTTCCGGCAGCGAACCATGAGCCGAAATCCCTTTCACTTCTAAAATGAGCTGTTCATTCTCTGAAGTGAAATGATGATCTAAGTCATGGTGATTCATGAAACTCGTAAATTGCTTGGTAATTTCATTCTTATCTGCTTTTACGGTTAATACGGCTTTAGCATAATCCGGCACCATATTATATCGTTTTCCGGAAGCGAAGCTCAATACGTTAATAGCATTATTTGATGCGTCTGGCGTGCCTGCATTTTGGACGATATCAAAATTAGAGATTCCTTTTTCGGCATTAATAATCGGAAAATCCGCATCTGGTGCAAACCCTAATGTCGGCATTTCTTCATGATTAAAATAGTGCTCGACACAGCGCCAGTCACTTTCTTCATCTGTCCCGATGATCATCCGCACACGTTTTTCGAGGGGCAGCCCCATATCTTTCACAATTTTCATCGCATAATAAGCAGCCATTGTCGGCCCCTTATCATCTAAAGCACCACGTGCATAAATTTTCCCATCGCGGATTTCCGCTCTAAATGGGTCACTCGTCCAGCCGTCGCCCTCTGGAACAACATCGACGTGACAAAGTACCCCAAGGAGTTCTTTTCCTTCGCCAAACTCCAGATGCCCCGAGACATTTCCAACGTTTTTCGCAATAAAGCCATCCTTTTCACCGAGCTGAAGCATGTAATCTAATGCCTCTTTTACTCCTTTCCCAAGAGGAGCCTCCGGTAAAGCATTCGCCTCGTCCAATATGCTTTTTATATGTAATAAACCTTGCGTGTCTTGAATAAGGGATTCTATCCTTTTCTCGACCTCACTCATCCAATCAATTTTTGTCAAATTTGCTCACACCCCCATTATTTGTATAAAAGTATCTTATCAATTTTGTCCGAAAAAACGAAATATTAATTTAAGAAAAAATGAATTTAGAAATTTGCAGAAAATTCAAATAACCAATCATAATTCTACTACTATCCACCATACCTTAATAATAAGTAATTAAACTAAAGGGGTGTTTCACAACTTTTTTCAAATTAATGGAACAAATTATACCCTTGCGGTAGAAATTTTCAGAAATTGTGGGTACAATAAAAGTAGATGTATGACATCTAGGTATTCACAATTAACCTTCTATAAATATAAAAGGAGATGTCTGCGCGGAAAAGAAAACTACATATGTTGAAGAGCAATCTTCAAAAAGGCTGTCGGTAGAGGGATAGACACTAGGTTTTAAAAAAGGATAGGGAGTGGTTCTTTGAAACCTTCAACTAACCGGATGTTAAACCGCATCAAATGTATCTACATGTTTATTCGTAAGAACGGCATTGTCACGACGCAGGAACTTGTAGAGGAATTTGGTATCACTCCTCGCACCATACAACGAGATTTAAATGTCTTAGCCTATAATGACTTGGTCAAAAGCCCAAGCCGCGGAAAATGGACAACAACACAAAAGAAAGTGAAGATGTCATCGTAATATTGTAAAATCAGTGAATAATAAGATAAGAATGGCACGCGAATCCTCGCGTGCTATTTTGTTACGTTGCTGACTGTTCTACTAAACAATCGGGATTGACATTTTAAAAAAAAATGATATATTAATATAAAAATACTTTAGCGCTTAAAAGCGTTTAAGCGGAGTAAGAAAAGGTGCATCATGGGACAAAAACAACAAGATTTAAATAAAGGCTTATTACCGCGTCACGTTCAATTTATCGCGTTAGCGGGAATGATTGGAACAGGGATCTTTAAAGGAAGCTCTGACACTCTTAACATCGCCGGACCAAGTGTCATTGTTGCCTATCTGATTGGCGGTCTTTTACTTTTTATTATTATGGCAGCATTAGGCGAGCTCGCACTCGCTTACCCCAACCACAATGTACAGCATTTAGTAAACAGAGCATTTGGATTCCAGATTGCTTTTCTGGTTGGATGGCTTTACTGGATTAACTGGATAATTGTTACTGTAGTAGAATTATTAGCAGCAGGGAGCTTTTTGCAATTCTGGCTACCGCAAACACCATTATGGCTGCTCAGCCTCATTTGTGCAGTAGTCATTATTGGAATTAATTTGTTTCAAGTAAAATATTACGGTGAAATGGAATTTTGGTTTGCCAGTGTGAAAATTATTGCTTTAACAGCATTTATTGTTTTAGGATTTTTACTACTTTTGGGCGTCATTCCAAGCGGCATTCATAACCCAATTTCAAACTATACAGCCCATGGCGGATTTTTCCCGCACGGCATTGGCGGTACATTCAGCGCCTTTTTAGTGGTTATGTTTTCATATGGCGGGGCTGAATTAATCGGTGTGGCTGTTACCGAAACAAAGAATGCTGAGAAGGTATTACCAAAAATCATTAAAAGTGCTGTTTGGCGGGTAGTAATCTTCTACATTTTCCCCATCCTCATTATTTGCGGAATCATGCCATGGGACAAGGTAACCGGCGAGGACAGCCCGTTCGTTCAAGTGTTTAGTGTAACAGGTCTGCCTGGGGCGGCACATATTATGAATTTCGTGCTCTTAACGGCGGTACTGTCAGCGGCTAACTCAGGAATTTATGCCACTTCGAGGACATTATTCTCAATGGCCCAAAGTGGTGTAGCACCTGCTGGGCTTGCAAAAATTTCCCGCAAAGGAATTCCTTTTGTTGGTATTATGTTGACTAGCCTTTGTATCTTGGTTGGTGTGTTCCTTGCTTACCTAACACCAAGTGAGGTCATCAGCTATCTTATGACGATTCCAGGGTTTACCGTCATGCTCCTTTGGATGAGTATTTGTGCTGCACAGTTGAAATTAAGGCCACATTACTTGAACCAGCCATCCTTTAAGGTAAAATGGTTCCCTTATACGACCTGGTTCGCGATCATAGCCTTGGGCGTAATATTTATTGGATTTTTATTTAACCCAAATAATATAACAGGAACTACAGTCAGTCTTATAACCATTGGATTGTTAATCCTGTTTTCATTTATTACTCGAAAGACTAATACTGTAACAGTTTAAATGCCAGCCATTACATGCTGGCTTTTTCTTTTGTGTAGACTATATCAAGATGATAGATCCATGAAAATTGCAGAGGAGGTCCTAATGTTTTTTTCGGTTGATAATAGACTCTGTTGATTTTTTTACTTTACCCGTCAACTTGATTCCAACAATTAAAAAAGCGATATCCCATTAAGGAATATCACTTTTATTTTATTGCTGTCTGCTTGTTAGGAGTGCCTGGGCAATTCCGATGAAGTACTCGGATTCACGGATGATGTGCACGAGTACTACTTTAGCTGTGTGATTTGAACTAACGGCGGCGCTATGTGTTTTAATTTGCTGACACAACTGAATGAACCCTTCACTTTGCTGCAGGCAATAGGAAACGAGTTCCATCACTTGCTGCTGCAATTGTTCTGATACCTGATATCCGGAGCGAACAACTGATTCAATATAGCGGATAACCTGCTGGTGCGTTTCCCCGAGTGCCTTCTCCCATTTTTTCAAAGCATCGACAAATTCAGGCTCGAGCCCGGTTACCAGCTCGCGGATGACAACTGTATGCTCTTCCTCTTGATGTTTCCAAAATTCCGCTTCATCTAATATCCTTAATGGCATTTGCTGGCCATAGTAAAATTGCATACAAACTCCCCTCCCATTCCAAATGTATGGGATAGGCTGTAAAAATATGCTTAGTTTCCTGCGCCGCCGTTAGCTGTAGCGGCATTGTTGCTTCTGCGCTTTTGAATCGCATTAACCCCCATAACAACTGCTATTAGTTCTTCAGTTGATAACTTATCGCTGTAATTTGTTAATTGGAAGGCAGGCGAAGCGAAGAAGCCGCTAACCTTTTCAAACTTGGCTATCTGGTTGGACTGCTCGTCGAAAATATCATACTCGCGCGAAAATGCTTCAGAATGAATAAGATATACCCCGCGCCCGTAAGCATCATATTCATATTTTTTCGACATGAACGTAAATATCTGTTTAAGGATTCCCAAGTCTTCACCGCTCGCCGTGGTTACCCTCCACTTATTGCTAAAAAAGCCAAAACTGCCGCTTACTGCGGGACGTCCATCCTTATCTAGTACATCCACACTGGAAGAAAAGGTGCTTTTTAAATCAAGTTCGCCAACCTTTTCTTTCTCACTATTAAAAATTTCTGTCACTCCTGCGGAAAAGAAATTATCTTTAAAAAATACAGTTTGATTACTCATCCCAATCCCCCCTGTATTTTTATTACGTTTCTCCATTGATATAGGTTTCACACTATTGGTACAATATTGGTAAATAGCAGACCCGAGGTAAAAAAATGTATTGGAACAGCCAATTTTTAAGAAGCATTCAATTAAAACGAAATGAGATTCCTTTTTTTAATCGGTATCCCTTTCATCTTCCATGTGTAAAAAATTTAGATGAGCTGCATTTTCACCCCAAAGTCACTTTCCTTGTCGGCGAAAATGGCATGGGTAAATCTACATTACTGGAGGCCGTCGCCGTAGCCTTAGGGTTTAATCCTGAGGGAGGGTCCTTAAACTTTCATTTTTCTACCTATGATTCTCATTCTCCGCTTGGGGATTATCTCAAACTCATTAAAGGAGTGGATAAACCAGGGGATGGATTTTTTCTGCGGGCTGAAAGCTTTTACAATGTAGCTTCCAATATTGAGGAAATGGACCGGGAAGGCCTTGGGCGCAGGGTGATTGATTCCTTTGGCGGTGTTTCTCTTCATGAGCAGTCTCATGGTGAGGCGTTCTTTGCTACGTTTCTTCATCGTTTTGGCGGAAATGGGATCTATATTTTGGACGAACCGGAGGCAGCGCTGTCGCCTCTCAGGCAAATGTCCATGCTGACGCGGATTCATGATTTGGTTCAGAATAATTCCCAATTTATCATCGCGACCCATTCTCCAATCATAATGGCATACCCCGATGCGAAAATTTTTGAATTTACAGATACCGGAATTATCGAAAGTAAGCTTGAAGAAACAAATCATTACAAGATGATGAAGCAATTTTTCGATGATAAAAATCGAATGCTTCACCATTTACTGGACGAATAATGGAAAAGAGCCCGGAGGTTTCCGAAGCTCTTTTTTCTATACAATATTTTTTCCGTAAAAAATCTCATCCATTTCCAGCTTGATTCTTTCTGTTATTTCATCTACTTCTTTTTGCGACAATTTATCTTTTGTATATCCGAACAGATAGTTATTAATATCAAAATCCCGCAGCTTGCATTTCGTATGAAAAATATTTTCCTGATAGACATTCACATCAATCATATCGAATAATTCAATCACGTCATCAGGAATGTAATTTTGAATGGAGCTGATTTCATGATCGATAAATAATTTGTAGCCGTCTTTGTTCCTTGTGAAGCCGCGGACCCGGTAATCAATGGTCATCACGTCAGTCTCAAAGGAGCGGATTAAATGGTGCAATGCCTTCAAAGGTGAAATTTCTCCGCAAGTGGAGACGTCTATATCGGCCCTGAATGTGCTGATCCCCTCGTCCGGATGGTATTCAGGGTATGTATGAACCGTTACATGACTTTTATCTAATTGAAGAACAACTGATTCCATTAATGGTCCGGGTGATTCCTCAAAAATTTCAGATGCCGGATTTTCAACTGGTGCTTCCGATACTAAAAATGTTACACTTGCCCCCGCAGGCTCAAAGTCCTGACTAGCGATGTTCAAGACATGTGCACCAATAATATCGGCGACATCCTGTAAAATTCTTGTCAATCTTTCAGCACTATATTGCTCATCAATATATTTTAAATAAGCCTCACGCTCTTCTTTCGTTCTAGTAAAGCAGATATCATACATGTTAAAGCTTAGCGACTTGGTTAAATTATTAAAGCCGTGTAACTCAATCGCTTTTTCATGTGTTAATTTCATCAACACTTCCCCCCATAGATTCTTTATTTAGTAAGATACCCAAAGTTTAGGTAAAATATCGGGTTACCTTTTTTTAAACAAAATCGCTGGCAGATAATATGCAATTTTTATCATATTTCACCAATTGTTGAGGACATTAACATTGAGGTGACACAATGAAAAAACTAATTTGGCTGTTATTTGTTTTTCTAATAGTACCCGGCTTTGCAAAAGCAGAAACACAGAATAACAAAGTAAAAGCGGCATTTGTTAAGGAAGGATATCTATGGACGAAAATAAACGGTAAAGAAGAAAAAATTACAAAGGAAGCGACAAAATTCCTATATTCGCCGCAATGGTCTTATGACGGTGTTTGGATTGTCTACCAAGTGGAACCGCAAAAGAAACTAAGACCCGACCTGGAAAATCAAACGGAAATTTGGGTGTATAATACGAAAACGAAAAAGCATAAAAGAATTACTTATACTGGAACAAATCCACAATGGTCTCCAACGGAAAACCTGCTGGCGTTTAAAAGCGGCGGCGTCTTAAATGTTTCCAATCTTGAACAATTTTATAATATCGCCCTCGGTGTCGGTGATTATCGCTGGTTCCCGGACGGCCGGTCCTTCATTGCATCATCTGGGGCGACTTTAATGCCGGACGGCTGGACCGATCCGGTTCTTTATAAAATCGGATTGGAAAAGGACTTAGACAAAATCTCTAGTCTGACCAAAAACGTGAAGAAGTTTTATACCATCCCAAGCGAATTAAAGAAAGGCGACATGACACTGTTGGCTATTGATGCAACGGATTTCCGGTTCTCTCCCGACGGAAAATGGATTTCATTTATGGTCAGTCCTACTGCCTCTTGGTCAATGGATAGCAATTTCGCTTGCGTAATTTCTGCCGATGGACAAAAGTTCGAAGTGTTGGATGATATTATCTGGGAAGTCGGTACTCCAAAATGGGCTTATGTACAAAATCGGTTAGGCTATATTGCCGGTTCTGGCAGAATTGTCTTTGGGTTTACGAATAAAAATATGAAGGTTACGGACCTACCTTCGTTTAAATCGCTTAGCCTTACACCGCCAAACTTTGCGGAGTTAGGGTTTACATGGAAGGATGATCATTCTATCGTCGTTTCCCGAGTCAAAGAAAGCGGCTGGTCAAATGATGAGAAAAAGCGTCCAGACCCTTCGTTATTCTTGATTAAAATTGGTGAACTGACTCAATCACAGCTTTCCCATCCACCAAAAGACTATGGTGATTATGATCCCATTTATCTTCCAAACGCTCAAAAACTCACCTGGCTCCGGAAACAGGATATAGCCTCAGCACAAAATGATTTATGGATCGCCAACGGGAACGGAAAAAATGCAAGGCTTTGGATTAAGAATATCGAGGGGTATGATTTTTACGAAGAAAAGTAGTTTTTAAACTCAATATCTTATCAATCATTTGCAGGTACAAGGCAGAGTCATGGAAATTCCACGCACTTTGCCTTTTTTTGTTATTTATTATTGAAAAATAGAATATTCAGAATATATATTACTATTAAACGTAATAATTTTTTCTCTAAGGAGTAATTCTAAAGGAGTTCTTAAAATGGACGAAATAAAATTAAATGTAGAATTGTTACGAAAGCGTGTGCCAAATTTGACAGTTGCTGCGGCAGCAGCAGGACTTAGACCGGCAACGGTTTCGAATCTTTGTACCGGTAAAATCCCCCTAGCCCGTGCCGAAGTACGGACGCTTGTGGCATTGGCAGATCTAGCCGAATGCTCTGTAGATGAACTGATTATCCGGGGGAATACCGTGGAAATGTTAGAAACCGGAATAAAAGCAATAGATTTTTTTGCACCGCTTACCCTTGGCGGCACTATTGGATTTGTGGCCAGGCCTGGAATGGGCCAGTTGGTTCTTTTAGCTGAGATTTTTCACAGAATGAACGAAAGAAGCTACCAAACTTTTTTCCTAAAGCCAATGGAAGATGCAATTGGCTTGAGTGATGTTACAGATGCAGCAGAATTTATCTGTTTCTCCCCCAATGAGGTTCTCGAAAATATGCTCACAGTCTCCAAGAAGCCTATTTTGCTTGCTGCTGACCGGCAAACCGTTTTAAGCGGAGAAATTGATACACTTTTGGAGGAGCTTAAGGAGAAGGGAATTGTCCCAACTACCATTTTAGTAGACTTAAGAGGCGAGGCCGTGGATGAACAGGAACCATATGGTCCATTAGACACCCTTCTGCAATTTGATGCAGATCTTGTCTCACGAAAAATCTATCCATCCATCAATCCGCTTTATTCTACCTCGGTACTGGCAGAAGGCGGGCATCTTTCAAAGGTGCATCTGCAAGCCTTGCAGGAGGCTAAAAAAATTTTACGACGCTACCGGGAATTAAGATTTCTTGGCAGGGATCGTGTACCAGAATCAGATAAGTCAACCTATCATCGCGGCTTGCGCTTAGAGGCTTATTTTTCACAGCCATTTTTCATTGCGGAACCTATTACAAAAATACAAGGTGCTGCGGTAGCGCTTCAAACCACGATTAAAGATGTACAGCGAATTATGAAAGGCGAATTGGATGATGTCGAGATTGAATCATTATCTTATAGAGGAGAAATAGGAGGCTAAAAAAATGAAAACAGGATTTGTCGAAGTCAATGGGGCGCAGCTTTATTATGAAGTGAAAGGTGCAGGGCAGCCAGTATTAATGCTGCATGGCTATCCGCTTGATTCAAGAATGTGGGATTATCAATTTGAAGAATTAGCAAAGGACTTTCAGGTTATTCGCTTTGACTATGCGGGAGCAGGAAAATCGGAAGCACATAATCAGGATTTTTCACTTGTGGAGGACATTAAAGATTTATTAGCTTTTTTAGGAGTAGAGAAAGTTAACATCATAGGCCTTTCCGTCGGCGGAAATCTTGCAATGGGTTTTACCTTGACCTACCCTGAATTGGTGGAAAAATTAATTCTTGTATCAACGGGTTTATTAGGCTGGAGTGAATTTTCACCTGAACGGCAGCAGTATAATGCAAAATTACGAGAGTGCATGGACGAAAAGAAGGTAATTGAACTTATGTGTAAAGCATGGGTTGCTGGTCCATTTCGATCTGTTGATGAAATCAAACCGGAAATTATAGAGAAGTATTCCACTATGCTGCGAACAAATTTAGCAAAAGAAAATGGAAAATGATTCTACCGGAAACGAAAACAATTGATAGGGTATGCAACATTACAAAACCAACACTTATCATAACCCCTGATGTTGATTTCCCAGATTTTAGGGCCATTGCCGACTTTCTTCATAAAAAAATTAAAGGCTCTCAAAAGGTTGTAATTCCCGGAACGGCACACATACTTAATATGGAAAAGCCTCGAGTTTTTAATGAGCTTGTACTTAATTTTTTTAAAAGTTGATTCTATCCGATATTTATGAAGGGCAGTTTTATATTTCTAGGACAAAAAATGTCCTTCATACCCGTGATGAAGGACATTTTCCATATTTCAAGACTAAGTTATGTCCTTCATCAGCTTGATGAAGGATAATTTTCATATTCCAAGACCACGTTTTGTCCTTCATCGTCTAATCAAAGGCATAATGCAATTCATTTCACCTGATATTCCTTTAATAACTCTACTTCTTCATCCGTCAATTCCCGATATTCTCCTAGCTCGAGTGTCTCGTCCAAAGCAAGTGGTCCCATGGAAATCCGCTGCAGGTAGACAACCCTTTTTCCAACGGCTTGGAACATTCGCTTTACCTGATGAAACTTGCCTTCTGTAATCGTTAATTCAATATCGGAACGAATCCCGGACTTTAAGATTTTCAGGTCACCGGGCTTTGTTTTATAACCATCATCGAGGACGACACCTTGGGCAAAGGCTTTAACATCCTCTATTGTTACTTCTTGATCAATCACCGCAAAATACGTTTTAGGGACGTGCTTTTTTGGCGAAAGCAGGCGGTGTGCCAATTGACCATCATTTGTGATCAATAACAGTCCCTCGGTATCTTTATCAAGTCTGCCGACCGGGAACGGCTCATAAACCTGATCCTCAAGCTCCAATAAATCAATCACCGTTTCATCGTTGTTATCCTCTGTTGCCGATAAAACCCCCGGCGGCTTGTTCATCATTAAATAAATAAATTCTTTATACTCAATTATCTCACCATTAAGTGTAACGATCTCCGTTTCCGGATTAACATGCTGTTTCGCATCCTTGACCACCGCATCATCAACCTTAACCGCGCCGCTTTTTAACAGCTGCTTTACTTCCTTGCGGCTGCCATAGCCAAGATTGGCAAGCATTTTATCAATTCTCAACGCTTCGTCTCCTTCCAGGCAACTTTAATTTTGTCATCATCCGGTCTAATCTTGTACCAAATAAGCGTCTTGCCAGACCTGATCTTAAAGCAAGATAGAAATAAATCGCGGCCCCTGCCCCAGCACAGATGACAATTATAATCACCGATTGTATTTTTGATGCAGGTGACAGGAATAACTGCAATAGCTGGTAGACCCCTTCTGTTCCGGCCCACATCAATCCGGCAAAGATAACAATCAATAAACTTCTGCGCCAAACAAAACGGAATGGATAGTTGGCAAATTTTTTAATGACGAAGATATTAATCGTAATCGCTGCTAAATATCCAAGTGTGGTTGCTAAAACCGCCCCTCTAGTTTCCATCATTTTAATCAGCGGAATGTTCAACGATAATTTGACTAGTAAGCCTACTAGCAGACTGAGCACTGTAAATCGCTGTTCATTGATGCCCTGTAAAATAGCTGCTGTTACAGAATATAAAGAAAAGAGAATCGCAACTGGTGCATACGCGCTTAAAACTTCTTTACCGATTAGATCATGCTGATAAAAGACTGTATAAACCGGTTCTGCCAGTAAGGACAACCCAATTGCTGCAGGCAATGTTAAAAACAGAAGCACCTGAAACGACTGATTCAATTGATGAACCATGCTTTTTTTGTCGCCCTCTACAAATGCTTTCGTAATGCTTGGGACCAGAGTTAATGAAAAAGCTGTTGCAAGTGAAACAGGAATAATAACAATTTTATGTGATTCAAAGTTTAGCATGGAAAAAAAGGCATCTGCCATTTTCTCTGTGAACCCAATTTGAACTAATGCTTTACTAAAGGTAAATTGGTCAATTGCCTGAAATAAGGGATTGGCGATTCCAACTAAAACAAATGGAAAAGAATACATAATGATTTCTTTATAGATTTCTTTAAGTGAAATATTAATTGTACCCTTATCTTGTTCAAGCAATTGATTTAAATATGACTTCCTTTTATACAAATACCAGAATAATACAGCCAGCCCGCCAATTGCTCCAATAAATGCGGCAAATGTGGCCACGCTGACAGCTGTCACAATTTTTCCATTCAAAAACTTCATTACCACAAATGCGCCCAAGAGAACGAAGGCGATTCTGACAATCTGTTCCACTACTTGTGAAAGGGCTGAAGGCCCCATTGATTGGTGCCCTTGAAAGTAACCTCTAATTAAACTCATAAACGGTACAACAATTAGGGCAAAACTGACAGCCCGCATGACAGCGGTGACATCTCTTAAATTAGCTTCCCCGCCGGTACTCATCTTAGCAAGAGTCGGTGCAGCGAGATACATAATTAAAAAGGCAACAAATCCGGTTGTCAGCATAATCACTAATCCAGACTTAAATAGCTTTCTGCCAACCGCATATTCCTCTAAAGCATTATATTTTGAAATAAATTTAGAAACAGCCAGCGGTACACCTGCCGTTGCGACACTAATAAAAATAGTATATGGAACGTAGGAATATTGATAAAGTACAGTTCCTTCCCGGCCAACTATTTGAAAAAACGGGATAACATAAATTAAACCAAGAATTTTTGAAAGTATTGTTCCTAATGTTAAGATAAACGTGCCTCGTAAAAGCTTAGACTGCATAGAATCCCTTCCTGACTGAAGAAATAGGTGTGTTTCATCAGGTCCAAAAAATTCGACCTTTTTTGCACACTATTAGTAGTTTACAACTTCTTTTCCCGCGATGCTACTAACAACCAAGTTATTTTTGCGAAAAATCATTGGAAATTCGTTTATTTTTAATAGATATGTTTATAATGAAATGAATATATTTCAAAGTTGGTGGAAGTATGGAATTTGATGTTATTGTCATTGGCGGCGGTCCTTCGGGGCTTATGGCGGCGATTGCTGCCGGTGAAAAAGGCGCAAAGGTACTATTGATTGATAAGGGAGAGAAGCTGGGGAGGAAGCTTGCGATATCAGGGGGCGGGCGCTGCAATGTTACCAACCGGCTCCCGATAGATGAAATTATTAAGCATATCCCTGGGAACGGAAAATTTTTATACAGCGCATTTTCGATTTTTAATAATGAAGATATTATTAAGTATTTCGAAGGTTTAGGGATTGCCCTAAAGGAAGAAGACCATGGCCGGATGTTTCCGGTATCCAATAAGGCGCAATCGGTCGTTGATGCCTTATTACAGCAATTAGAAAAACTCAATGTCAGGGTGTATAAAAACAGCCCGGCTGCCGATGTGATGTATGATGATGGACGTGTTTCGGCTGTTTTATTAAAAGACGGGCAAAAGTGTTATGCCAAATCGATAGTGATTGCTGTCGGCGGCAAATCTGTACCCCATACAGGTTCAACAGGCGATGGCTATGCTTGGGCGGAGAAAGCTGGACATACCATTACTGATTTATTTCCAACAGAAGTGCCCGTTACATCAGGAGAGCCATTTATTCAGAATAAAACACTGCAAGGTTTATCATTACGGGACATTGAATTAAGTGTACTAAATCCAAAAGGCAAGGCGCTAATCAGCCATCGTATGGATATGATTTTTACCCATTTTGGAATCAGCGGCCCGGCGGTATTAAGATGCAGCCAGTTTGTCGTAAAGGCGATGAAAAAGTGGAACTTATCACAGGTTACGATGAGCTTGGATGCCCTGCCGGATCGAAAAGAAGAAGAGTTATTCAAAGAAATTGTAAAGCTAGTAAAAGCGGAACCGAAAAAGAGTATCAAAAATACATTAAAAGGGATGCTTCCTGAACGCTATTTACTTTTTCTTTTGGAACATAACGAAATCGATCCTAGTGCGCAAGGCGGGACCATTTCTAATGAAAGTATCCGCAGTTTTGCCAAAAGCAGCAAACAGTTTCAGTTTAAAGTGAATGGTACCCTGTCACTTGAAAAAGCCTTTGTAACTGGCGGTGGGGTGTCTGTAAAGGAAATCGACCCTAAAATGTTGGGCTCGAAATTCATGAACGGGTTGTATTTCTGCGGTGAAATCCTCGATATTCATGGTTATACTGGCGGTTATAATATTACCTCCGCACTTGTTACCGGCAGGCTGGCGGGAACGAATGCCGCCTTAACTGCTAAGGCCTGACTTTTTTGTCAGGCCTTATAAATAATCATCGCGGAAAAACAATAAATTTGCTCTTCCTGCTCTTCTTCAGTCATTGCTGCCACATTGTATTTAATATCCAATAGACTCTTTTCATCCAGCCCCTTTAAAAAGCGGTTCATTTCCTTTTCCAAATCCTTTTCATGCTCTCGGTCAAACAGTTTAACCTGAATCAATAGACTCTTCCTTTCTTTTTTCTATCATTATGGCCATTTTTTCAGAAAATTAAAATTTAACAAAATGAAAAAGTTAAGTATATTTTAAGCTTCAGCTTGTAGACTTCTTCTTGAAGTCACAATTGGAAGGAGCTTTTCAATGAATAAAAAGCAAAAAATCTCATGGGGAGTCAGCTTCGGCAGCATAGCCTTAGTAGCCGGAATGGTCTCTTACCTTGGGTTATCTAATGGAAATACAAATAATAAGCAAATGGACACGAATCAGGGTATAAGTGCAAACCGTAATTCTGACGGACAATCACTAGATAACTTTAATAATGATAAAGGGCAGGAATTATTCGACGGGGATTCATCTTCAGCCTTTAATCAGGATGGCCAAGGACCATCCATTGACTTTTGAACAGTAAATGGCAGCACCACCTGATTGAATTATGACCATTATAACCTCCAAGACTCTCAAGAAAATGGGCTATCAAACATGGAGAAAGATTCATGCCTTAAATCCAGTTCTATATGTCTTTGTTACTTTGCATGGCCTTTTAATGGGGACAGACTTTCAAGGGACCTGGCTTGCAGTTATCATATCGTGCCATTTATTATTCTTGGAATTATGCTGTTAAAAGACAAGCAAAAACTTTCGCCTATGCACTAAAGAATTGAAAAAACCGATTCCAAAAACGGAATCGGTTATTTTGTTTCTCCAGTCCATTGCAGCATGCCACCAATCATATTACGAACCTTATAGCCCTGCTCTTGCAGGTAATAGCAGACATTCTCACTGCGGCGGCTGGAACGGCAGATAAAAATATATTCTTTATCTATGTCAAAATAATCAAGGTGTGCTGGAATATCACCCATGCGGATATGTTTGGCCCCAGGAATCATTCCCTCCTCCACCTCTTCATCTTCCCGAACATCCACAAGCTCGAGTTTTTCACCGGCTTCGAGTTTCTTTTGTAAATCTTCTGGCGTAATAATCTTTATTTCGTCCATCACGTTCATCCTTTCAGAAAAGAGATTGTTCATAGGTGTCAGGCACCATGTGAAATGTTCACATGGTGCCTGACACCGTAGCTAATTTTTAATTTGCAACAATATTAACTAGTTTTCCTGGTACTGTAATAACCTTGCGGACGGTTTTTCCGTCGATTTGTTCCTTGACGCGGTCGTCGCCCATGGCGATACCTTCTAGTGCATCTTTACTTGCATCTTTTGGGACTACTAGCTTGGCTTTCACTTTACCGTTCACTTGAACGACAATTTCAATTTCATTATCTACTAGCTTCGCCTCATCGTAAGCAGGCCATGCTTGATAAGAAATGGTTTCGTTAGACCCGAATTTTTCCCAAAGTTCCTCTGCAATATGTGGTGCAACTGGTGCAAGCAGTTTAACAAAGCCTTCCACATATGTCTTTGGAATAACTGTAGCTTTATAAGCTTCATTAATGAAAACCATCATTTGTGAAATGGCTGTATTAAAATGAAGTGCTTCGTAATCCTCAGTCACCTTTTTCACGGTTTGATGATAAACCTTCTCTAGGCTTGATGAATCTTCACCTGGCTGGATTTTTGGATTTAATTCACCATCCTCCTCGACAAATAAACGCCAGATACGGTCAAGGAAGCGGCGGGATCCATCAAGGCCATTTGTCGACCATGCAATTGATGCATCCAAAGGTCCCATAAACATTTCATAAAGGCGAAGCGTATCAGCACCGTGGCTCTCGAGGATATCATCAGGATTGACAACATTTCCTTTTGATTTACTCATCTTTTCATTGCCTTCGCCTAAGATCATTCCTTGGTTAAAAAGCTTTTGGAATGGTTCTTTAGTTGGCACTACACCGATATCGTACAAGAATTTATGCCAGAAACGGGCATATAACAAGTGTAGTACGGCATGCTCCGCACCGCCAATGTAAATATCAACAGGCAGCCAGTGCTTTAATTTTTCAGGGGAAGCCAGTTGTTTATCATTTTTTGGATCAATATAGCGCAAGAAGTACCAGCAGCTGCCGGCCCATTGCGGCATAGTGTTTGTTTCACGACGGCCTTTTTTGCCTGTAACAGGATCGACGACATTTACCCATTCCTCGATGTTGGCAAGCGGAGATTCGCCAGTGCCGGATGGTTTGATATCTTTTGTTTTTGGCAATGTCAATGGAAGCTCCTCTTCCGGAACAGCCGTCATCGTACCATCTTCCCATTGAATAATCGGAATCGGCTCGCCCCAATAACGCTGGCGGCTAAACAGCCAATCGCGCAGGCGGTACGTTACTTTCTTCGTGCCGATACCTTTTTCCTCTAACCAGGAAATCATTTTGGAGATTGCCTCTGCTTTATTTAAACCATTTAAGAAGTCAGAGTTAACATGTTCACCGTCACCTGTATAAGCTTCTTTGTCAACATCTCCGCCGGCAACGACTTCTTTAATCGGCAGGTCAAATTTCTTTGCAAATTCATAGTCACGTTCGTCATGTGCAGGAACAGCCATGATGGCACCTGTACCATAGCTTGCTAAGACATAGTCAGCAATCCAGATAGGCATTTTTTCGCCGTTTGCCGGATTAATCGCATAAGCACCAGTAAAGACGCCAGTTTTTTCTTTTGCAAGATCAGTACGCTCTAGATCACTTTTTGCTTTAATTTTTTCAAGATAGGCCTCAACTACTTGGCGCTGATCTGCAGTTGTTATTTCTTCTACGAGCTTATGCTCAGGAGCAAGCACAGCGTAGGTAGCTCCGAAAAGTGTATCAGGACGCGTCGTAAATACGGTAAATGTTCCTTCGTGTCCTTCAATTTGGAAGGTCACCTCGGCACCTTCAGAACGGCCAATCCAGTTACGCTGCATTTCTTTTAAGCTTTCTGGCCAATCCAAATCTTCAAGATCCTCTAATAACCGGTCTGCGTAGGCCGTAATTTTTAAAATCCACTGTCGCATCGGCCGGCGTTCTACCGGGTGGCCGCCGCGTTCGCTCTTACCATCAATAACCTCTTCATTAGCCAATACAGTTCCAAGAGCCGGACACCAGTTAACGGGTACTTCATCAACGTAGGCAAGGCCTTTTTCCCAAAGCTTTAGAAAAATCCATTGAGTCCATTTATAATATTCCGGATCGGTTGTATTCACTTCACGGTCCCAGTCATATGAGAAGCCAAGCGCTTTAATTTGTCTGCGGAAGGTGTCAATGTTTTTCGCTGTAAATTCCGCCGGGTCATTTCCAGTATCAAGAGCGTATTGCTCTGCTGGGAGACCGAATGCATCCCAGCCCATAGGATGGAGCACGTTATACCCCTGCATCCGTTTCATTCGTGATAAAATGTCTGTTGCCGTATAGCCTTCAGGGTGTCCTACATGAAGCCCGGCCCCTGATGGGTATGGAAACATATCTAAAGCGTAGAATTTTCTTTTGTCATATTCTTCGCTTGTTTTAAACGTTTTTTCTTCTTCCCACTTCTTTTGCCACTTTTTTTCGATTTGTTGATGATCGAAACTCATAACGATTTCCTCCTATAGAAAAATAAAAGCGGAAGCGCCTTGGTTAGGGGCGGCAACCACAAGACGAGCCGGCGAGAAGGCTGTTTTTTACCCTTCTTGACGGATTGGCTTGTGACCTCGAGCCCCTAGGCGCTGCAGCTAGATAAAATAAAAAACCTCTCATCCCACACAGGGACGAGAGGTTTGTATGTATCTCCCGCGGTACCACCCACATTAGTGCTTATGCACTCGCTTCATTCATCCTTAACGCGGAAAACGGCAAACATTACTTTTCATTTCGTGTCTGCAACTCATAGGCGAGTTCATGATGTTCCCGATTGACTTGCACCAGCCGTCAACTCTCTAAAAACAGGTGTCCACCATTACTGCTCCTACTCACGGTTATTATATATTCAAAAAACTATGATGTAATTGTTATTTTATTAAATTTTCTAACAGGATGCAAGTAAACTTGAGCCTAATTTCTGTTATGTACCCTTTTTCTTCAATTTAAACATCAAAAAATGACAGGCACAAGATTTTTCTTATTTCACACATAAATAGATCCTAGCAATAAAAAGGACAATAGGGAAAATGGGCCCTACTGTCCACGTGGGGTGGACAAATCGTTACATTTGTCCACGGATGGTGCCTGACACCACTTTCAAACTACGGTCATAAATAACAGTTGTAACGATAGCAATTAGGAATAGTCCTAAAAGGATGATAAATAATGCTGACATGCTGTATAGGTCGACGATGATTCCGCCGAGTAATGGGCCGATCATCCTGCCGCCGGTGGCTGTACTGTTGACGATTCCTTGGTAGAAGCCCTCGCGTCCCTTTGGGGAAAGGTTGAAGGCAACGGTTGGGACCGCCGGCCAGATGAACATTTCTCCAATTGTCAAAATAATCATTGCGACAAGAAATCCTGTAAAAGCTGTCGCTTTTCCGGCAATTAAAAATGATACGATAAATATACCGATCCCAATCAGCATTTGAACTTTAAGAGAAGCCGATAAGTGCTTTAGCAGCCCGTTTAATATTGGCTGTCCAAGTACAATTACAGCGCCGTTTATTGTCCATAAAAGGCTGTATTGTTTAAGTGACATATTTAATTCCTGTGTATAAGAGGCAATTGTTGTAGTCCACTGACAGTAGGCAACCCAGCACAGCAGGTATCCAACACAAAGAATCAATAATGCTTGAAGACTCGTTTTACTGCTGGTCTGAACCCCATTCTCAGTACTGCTCTGCCCTGTTGATTCGACGGTAATGCCTTTATATCCAAAAATAGCAATCAATAAAAATAGGATATACATAATCGTATTTGCTAAGAAAATCAGTTGAAACGAATAAGCCGCCACAATCCCGCCAAGTGCAGCACCTACAGCAACCCCAAGGTTTTGGGCAACATATATTGCATTAAATGCTTTACGTCCGCCTTCCTTCCATACAGATCCAGCCATGGCGTACATCGCTGGAAATATAATTCCCGTTCCAAACCCGACAATGGTTAAAAACACAACATACTGCGGCCAGCTATGCCAGATGGTTAATCCGACCAAAGCAAACAATGAGATAAAGATTCCCAGAAGAATAGATTTATAGCCGCCAATTTTATCAAATAAACTGCCGCCATACAGATTTCCGATTACGTTTGCTCCTGAATTCAGCATAAGCACAAGTCCTGCAACCGACAAGGACTTTCCTAAATGATCGTGAATATAGATTGTATTTAAAGGCCATAAAAAAGAAGAGCCTATTACATTCACTGCCATCCCGATAATCAAGAGCCATAGGGCACGTGGCATGAAAAACGCTCCTTTATCTAAAAAATATTCAATATCCTAGGTTATTTTAGTCGTTTTTTAGGAACGTTGCAATCTTTTTTCATTACCATTTATCGACGAAAAAGATTTGAGCCGATTATCGGATTTATTCCGTCGATTTCGAATGGAATTCCACCGATTTTATGGTATATTCCGCGGACTTTCACCATCATTCCGCAAACGATATTTTCAACCATCTGCAATTGACAAGTACGCATTTCATTTTGCAAAATAAACATAGGAAAACACTGCTCTCAATAGAGAAACAGTGTTTTCCAAATCATTTCATTAAGGACTCTTTTATTACCCCCTATTCCTTCTTGGCGGGACGAATAGAGTGGACATGTAAAAGGGTCTATTTTTTTGGCGGTGTTGGTACGACTGGGGCTTGCGCCGGGAAGTAGTTGTTGACTGCGTGATCCTTCTTCTTCTCATTGACTTTTTCTGCCGCAACTGACTTTTTCACTTTTTCAATTTCTTTATTCAATTCTTCGATGCTGACACCTTTTTTCACAAGCTCTTCGGTTGCGAGGCGGATCGCTTTATTGGATTCCTCAATTGATACCCTTAGAGAATCCATCGAACCTTGCGGGTTATGGAAGCCCGCGGAATTTTCAGCTGCGACGATGTCCCAGAACCATTGACCTTTACGAACAAATTCCTGAGCCTGGTTAATTTTCTCCTTGCTGACACCGGAGGTAATCATTTTATTCACGTAATAATGTGAAGAGGTTGAAACATTTTCCGCTTCATGCAAGGCGTTAATATGCGTGTCTTCAATTTCCATTACGCGCTCTTTTAACTTATCTAAATCGCGGTCACCATGGCACTGGCCGCATGAGGTCTGCATCGTTTTAAGGGGTGAAGTCCACCAGTGAGATGAGATCTTTCTTTTTCCGTCCACACGTTCATACGGCATATGACAGTCTGCACAGGACACCCCTGCTTTTCCGTGCGGGCCTGACATATGTGTTTCATATTCAGGGTGCTGCGCTTTTAATACTGGTGTGCCGGAAACATTGCTGATCCAGTCCTTTTCAAAGCCATTTTTCTTGGCAATCGTATTATAGTATTCATACATTTCCTCTGGCTTAAATCCATTTGTCCACGGGAAGGTGACTTCGCTGTTTGAAGCGGCAAAATAATATTCCACATGACACTGGCCGCAAACATAACTGCGCAGTTCGTTTTTTGTTGGATTGGAAAGATTGACACCTTTTGCTTTTAAAGCCTTATAAAAACTAGGACGGGTAACACGCAAATCCATTGTTTTCGGGTCATGACAATCTGAGCAGCCAATTGGCGAATGACCCATTTTTTCACCTTTAGGCCAAATGTCTTTATTAAAATTAGCCCCCCAATAACCGTCGCCCATTTCCTTAATCATTTTTGGAACAGCTGTCGATTTACATGTATAACAAGAGCCGACAGACTTATCAGTAATTCGCTTGACATCCCGAATATCATCTAAGGCATACACGTGCCCTCGATCTTCATTATACTCTGTGGCAAATCCATAACCGTTAAAAAGGATCGGTAATAGGGGTTCTTTATCGGGATCATATTTGCTGCGTTTAACCGAACCTCCGTACTTGGTATCCTCCATTTTTTTATTTTTCAAATAGCTGTTATATTGAAGTGGAAATAAGTCTTTGAACGCTTCATTGCTGATCTCATCAGCTGATAATCCTGTTGTCTTGCCTCCCGTTGCAGAAGCGGTTTTTTTACTGGTTTGATTGCTGCAGCCAGAGACAGCAAGCACAAGTGCCAGCAGGAGAAGATACACCCCAAACTTGATCCTAGCCATTCTTAAAATCCTCCCTTATTTTTTAATAATTCTCCTGATACAGGCGGCTTGTTATAGTGATCATCCTTAAAGCCTTTTCCATGCGGTACCGTTGTGTGGCATGATGTGCAGCTATCCTTTGCATCATGGGATACGTTTGTTAATGTACTTTTGTGGCAGGAGATACAGTTATCATTCATAATGCCTTTCGTTCGTTCAGTTGCATGAATTACATCCGGTATCTGGTTTTTTCCGAGTGTGTTGTAATAAATATGTGTCATCCCGGCACGACCTTTAAAAAATAGTTTACCAGCTTCACTTTTATGCGGCAGATGGCAGTCATTACACTGCAGTTCCGCATGGGTGGAGTCCATAAATGACGCGTACTGCGACTGCATCGTGTGACAGTTTTGGCAAAACCCAGGTGAATCCAAATAGTCCATGGACTTCACAGTTGAAAAGGATAAAAAAACACCAACAATCAACGCCAATACAAGCAGCCATTTTTTAGGCATTTTAAAAAGCTTTTTAAACAATTTTCGTCACCTCCCATAACTTCTTTTCTCTTTGTTTTTATGTATTAAAGCGCATTTGCACTTTAATCCCCTAAAGGATAAATATTAATGTGAATAGATTCACATTAATATTTGTAGGGTAATATCCATAGCTGGTAATCTTCACCTTATTTAAACCATTTACATCACTTCTAATCTGTGATGTATATCACGCCCTAAAATGCAGTTATTGCTAAATTGTGAACAAATTTTACCTCTATTTACAATTTGTTTTTGGTGTGAAATTGACCTATTCAAACTGAAGCAATGAAATTTGCAAAAAAAATCCCTCAACAGCCTGTTGAAGGATTTTTGACATTTTTAAGACGATTGCTCTTTTTCTTGGTGCATTTTAGATTTTACCGGCTGCCCGCCTGTATTTTCGATTTTCTTTTTTGCCTGTTTAATCAAATCCGTTTCCTGCCCAAGCTCAAGATCTTGATTGTTTACGCCGTTTCGAGTCTTTTGTTCAGGGTTTTGCTGCTTAGAACGCTTTTTCAAAACTGTTCTCCTCCTCTTGACCCCTGTAGAATCAAACTGTTTTGCAATTGTTGAATTTGCAGCCGCATACGGTGTAGCTGCTCCCTTTGAGGTCCGTTGGCACTATGAGCCATTGTCGCAATATCTTGATAGGTTTGTTCCAGCCGCTGTAAGGCTTGAAAATAATTGTCATCGTTATATTGTTCCTGTAGGCTGCTTTGTTTATATTGCTCCTCAGCATAACGGATTGTGTCCTCCACCTGCTGCGTTAAATTTGTCATTGAATCACGAGTAGCCATCCTAAGAACCCCCTTTAAGTCAACACTGCCATGAAGCGTACTGCTTCATTTCTTATTGTGTTCTCCAATCATTTTCCTATTACGTAAACAGATTAATAATTACTGGGAAAAATCTTGAAACAATTACATTTGGATATGCTTTACGCTTCATGATAAAATTAATTTTATGCAAAATTTTATTCATAAGGAGGTTTGCTGAATGCTTCAGACACAACCTTTTCCATATGCTTCTGATGATAAGCGTTACCATACATGGAATTACCATCTGCGACAGCATTTCGGCCATAAAGTATTTAAAGTGGCCCTTGATGGCGGATTTGACTGTCCGAACCGTGACGGTACTGTTGCCCACGGCGGATGTACATTCTGCAGTGCAGCAGGATCAGGAGACTTTGCCGGCAATCGCGCGGAGAGTTTGGAGACGCAGTTCAATGAAATAAAGGAAAAAATGCATACAAAATGGAAAGACGGCAAATACATGGCCTATTTCCAAGCATTCACGAATACGCACGCACCGGTTGAGGAGCTGCGTGAAAAATATGAAACGGTTCTCAAGCAGGACGGTGTTGTCGGACTTTCAATCGCAACCCGCCCGGACTGCCTGCCTGATGATGTAGTCGAATATTTGGCAGAATTAAATGAAAGAACATATTTATGGGTAGAGCTGGGACTTCAGACCGTACACGAACGGACAGCCCTGCTGATTAACCGAGCTCATGATTTTCAATGTTATATTGATGGCGTTAATAAACTAAGAAAGCATGGAATCCGGATTTGCTCTCATATTATTAATGGCCTGCCGCTCGAAAATTATGACATGATGATGGAAACCGCCCGCGAAGTAGCGAAATTGGATGTGCAAGGTATTAAAATTCATCTGCTTCACCTGCTAAAAGGAACACCAATGGTCAAACAATATGAAAAAGGGATGCTTGAATTCCTCTCACAAGAAGACTATGTAAACTTAGTATGCGATCAATTGGAAATTTTACCGCCGGAAATGATTGTTCACCGTATTACCGGGGATGGACCAATTGATTTAATGGTTGGCCCAATGTGGAGCGTGAATAAATGGGAAGTGTTAAATGCCATTGATGCGGAGCTAAAACGCCGGAACAGCTGGCAGGGTAAGTTTTATCAAGGAAGTGTTAAGTAATAACGATGAAACTGGATCGAATTCTTCCATTTGCAAAGGTTTTATTGAAAAAATCTGTTTCCGAAGGAGATGTCGTGGTTGATGCGACTGTAGGAAACGGACATGATACCGTGTTTTTAGCTGAACTCGTCGGCGAAACTGGCAAAGTGTATGGCTTTGATGTTCAGGAACAAGCGATTGCAACAACGAAAGAGCGTTTGAAACAGCAAGACTTACTTGAACGTGTCGTTCTCTTTCAAAACGGTCATGAACACTTGGCTGCCTTTATCCCTCCCGGTGAGCATGAAAAAATAACCGGAGCTGTGTTTAATCTCGGCTTTCTGCCAGGCAGCGATAAAACCGTGGTAACTCAAGCGGAAACGACGATTAGGGCGATAAACCAGCTGCTTGAAATTATGGCTTCCGAGGGCATTATTGTATTGGTTATTTACCACGGACATGAAGGCGGTGCCGCGGAACGGGACGCACTGCTAAAGCATTGCAGCCAGTTAGACCAAAAGACCGCTCATGTTCTGCAATATCAATTTATCAACCAGCAGCATAATCCGCCATTTATCGTGGCGATTGAGAAAAAATAAACCAGGCACCTTAGTGCTTGGTTTATTTTTTTATGATGCAGGAGAACCGTCCCACATGCATCATAGTTTTGATTTTTGCAGGGAACGGTAGGCTAGGCCGTTAAAATAAAAGAAGTAGCTGACCCAGCCGCCGGTTTTGATGATACCTTTTGCGAGCTTTTTAACATTTTTCTGTCTGCGGACTTTGGAGTCGGATAAATAAATCCCAAGCAGTCCTCGGTTAATCAATTGATGGAACTTCTTGTGTGGGAGCAGCTCTGTATGCTTGTCCGCTTCCATTACAAAATGTTTTAAGCGGTTAAACAGTGTTTCCTGATCTTCATAATAAAAGCAAAAGTTCAAATCGCCCCCGGCTTTATCTTCTTCTTGATCAATAAAGTAATCCAGCAGAATATGTAAGCCTTGGATATACGGAAAATATCCGTTGCGGATATTCAAGGCATCACTTGCTGTAAAGTCTTCACGCATGGCATAAGAAATTAAACAAAAAATTCCTAATGTCGATCCCGAGCATGCGGAAAATTCAAACCATTCCATTTCCGGAAGCTCATCTTGATAATGCTGGAACCATTTTTCAAGACGCGGTACCCGTTCTTCTTTTTTTACGTGCTTGTGAATTTGCAGATCGCAATAATACTGACAAAGCTCTTGCAAATAATCTTTAATTAAATCATAATGTTCAATTTCCCGTAAACACGCGCGGCATGTTTCCGATAAATCATATAAATAATCAGCATCATCCTGGTCTTCGCGCAATCGATAATAATTTTTTTTATCCGCATGCAAGACAAGTGCATCAGACATCGACTCATGAAGCGCCGCAAAATCCTCGGGGTCAAGGGAAGTACTGCGGTCACAAAGATTATCTAGATAATCACTGATTGTTTGATAGGCAACAATGAACTTTACTGCCTGCTTATACCGTTTATTGGCCGTCAGCGCAAGAATTCCTCCCCCCTCACAGTGGAAGGTTTTATGCTCAATACTGGCCATAGCCTGTTTTCTAAGCTCTGGATTTGGAATCTTTTTGGCACGGCTTTTCCAATAGGCCAATTCTTGGTGGACAGCTGGCAGTATTTTGCGATATACCCTGGACATAAGGGTGAATGGCTTCATGGAAACTACAACCTTTCTATACAATATAACCAATCGATTTTAACTGGCTTAACACAAAATCCTTAGCGTATTCAAAAACCTCTTCCCGTTCAGGTTCGTTAAAAATCTCATGATAGCATTTCGGCCATTCCTTAAATCTCTTTTCTGATAATGGGACGCGGTTAAACCAATCCCTTACAGGAACCTTATTGACAATTTTATCATCGCCGCCCTGCATGACAAGCATTGGCACATCTTGGATTTTTTCGAGATTAAGGAATGCCAGTTTAATGGCATGGACAAGTTCACGATACCATCTTACAGAAACCTTTGTCACGTAAAGCGTATCATTGGAATCGGCTTCTCTTACATCCTCGTTTCTTGTCGCCATTTGAACAGTCAGGCCGGAATTAATCCTGAAGGATGGGAACACGATATTTAAAATTCTGGATATGAGCTCCAAAAATTTAGATGGTGCTTTAATTAGTCCTAAACATGGGGACGAAAGAATGACACCGGCAATATTCAATTTTTCTTCTTGTAAAAGACGGATGGAAATGAGTCCTCCCATGCTATGCCCGACTAAAAATACCGGCAAATCATAACGATAGGCTGCCTGTACCCAATCCTTTACTTCAATTATGTATTCATCAAAGGAGTGAATATGTCCGCGGTTGGCTCGTGTTGTCATTCCTTGCCCCGGCAGATCGGACATGATGACATGGAAGCCTGATGAACGCCACATTTCAATCAGCCAGCCATACCTGCGGTGATGCTCCATCGCACCGTGAACAATCACAATAACGGCTTTTGCTTCCCCTTCTGCTTCCCACTTCCACATACTACCTTCCTCCTATAAATTCGATATATCATTACTCTATTTTACCATAAAGGCAGTATTATAAGCCCCTTTTAAAAAAATAAGCACCCGCTGCGGGGTGCTATATTTTTCATTAATTTTTGGCGAGTACTTTTTTCGCCTTAAATTCATCCTGGAAGGAGTACACATTCTCAACATAAATTTGATGCCATACCATGAACATTAGAACAGTCCAGATTTTGCGGCTGTTATCCGCTTTTCCGAGGCAATGGTCATCAAGCAGCTTCAATAAATAGGATTTATTGATTAAATGATCTGTTCCGCTTTCACGAATTATGTTTTTCGCCCAATCATTCATTTCTGCCTTTAGCCAGTGTCGAATCGGCACCGGGAAACCAAGCTTTTTACGGTTTAGCACATGGTCAGGGACAATGCCCTCTGCGGCTTTTCGTAAAATGTATTTGGTTGTTCCGTGAGCAGTTTTTAAGCTGGTTGGAATTTTTGAAGCCACTTCGAACACAGCTTTATCCAAGAATGGAACACGGAGTTCTAATGAATGAGCCATCGTCATTTTATCTGCCTTAAGTAAAATATCGCCGCGCATCCATGTGTGAATGTCAATATATTGCATCCGGTCTACCGGATCATAGCCTTTTGATTCACGGTAAAGCGGCTTCGTAATATCAGTATAATTCAGTCCTTCACGATATACATTTAATAATTCCCGCTTCTCTTCCTCGGTAAACATTTTTGCATTCCCAATATAGCGTTCTTCCATTGGGGTTACTCCGCGTTCAATAAAACTTTTCCCCTTCATTCCTTCTGGCATCATGTTCGCAATCAATTTCAATAAGCCATGGAATACGTGAGGGATTTTGTTAAAAATCTCCAAGTCTTGCGGTTCACGATAAATATTATAGCCGCCAAACAGTTCATCTGCACCTTCACCGGAAAGGACAACTGTCACATGCTTTCTTGCTTCGCGGGCTACAAAATAAAGCGGTACGCAAGCAGGGTCCGCCAGCGGGTCATCCATATGCCACATGATTTTCGGAATTTCGTTCATGTACTCTTCAGGAGAAATGATATAGCTGATGTTTTCTACCCCAAGCTTTTCCGCCGTTTCCTTAGCTACATCAATTTCACTAAAACCATTATGGTCAAAGCCGACCGAGAAGGTTTTAATTGCTGGATGGAATTCTTTCGCAATTGAAGCAATAATGGATGAATCAATACCGCCTGAAAGGAATGAACCAACCGGTACATCACTGCGCATATGCATTTTCACCGAATCAAACAGCACATCTTGAATTTCTTTAATGAAATCGGCTTCCGATTTTTGAATCGGTGCAAAATGTGCCTTCCAATAACGTTTGATTTCCATCTTAGAACCGATTTTTTTTGTAAAATAATGTCCTGGTTCAAGCTTTTTGATACCGGCAGACATTGTATTTGGTTCGGGAACAAACTGGTATGTTAAGTAATGCTGCAGAGAGTCATAATCTAATACATCATTTTCTAATGCAAGCAAAATACTCTTTTTCTCAGAAGCAAAGAAAGTTCTTTCACTGTCCTCGAGATAAAAGAATGGTTTAATGCCAAATGGATCACGGGCACCATAAAGTGTTTGAGATTGTTTATCCCAAATAACGAAGGCAAACATGCCTCGTAATTTTTCTACCGCCTTTTCTCCTAAGTGACTAAATAGGGCGATAATTACCTCAGTGTCGGAACTTGTTTGAAACGTTAATCCGTCTTTTAAAAGTTCCTCACGAAGCTCTACATAGTTGTAGATTTCACCGTTAAAAATAATCCAGTAGCGCTCGTTTTCGTAAGTAAGCGGCTGATGTCCGCTTTCAATGTCGATAATACTTAAACGGCGGAAGCCGAATTGAATATGATCATCTAAATAATACCCATCATCATCTGGTCCGCGATGGGTAATGATATCATTCATATTTTTAAATCGATGTTTTTGTTCGTCAGTATAATTTTGTGCTTTGTCATGTACACAGCCGATAAATCCGCACATTATGTACCTCACCTACTCAATTCATTATATATCGCCAAAAGGCGGTGTGAGCAGAGCTAAAGTGAACTAAATCAAAAGTTGAGAAATTTCTGCTCCACAATTTTAAATATTATTTCACTTTTGCAGCGCTTTGCCCCTTTTCCTTTAACTAACTTATAGTACCATTTTTTTTTGAAAAATGTCACTGTGAGTACGAGGAAATTTACGGTATCATCATTTTTTACTTCCATAGTCCTACTTAAACATTTTATTCCTAAACACCCGCATCTGAACAAAAAATTAGACGAAAATTAAAAATGGGAGTTACATGTAAATGCAACTCCCTTGATGATTATCGATTTTCTGCCTGTTGGCGAAGTGTTTCTGCTTTATCCGTACGTTCCCATGGCAAATCAATATCTGAACGGCCAAAATGACCGTATGCAGCGGTTTGCTTATAAATCGGACGGCGTAAATCTAACATCCTGATAATGCCGGCCGGACGAAGGTCGAAGTTTTGGCTGACTAAATCAACCAATACATCCTCACTTACTTTTCCAGTACCAAACGTATCAACAGAAATCGAAACCGGTCTAGCCACACCGATTGCGTATGCAAGCTGCACTTCACATTTATCAGCAAGTCCCGCGGCAACAATATTTTTCGCTACATAGCGGGCAGCATAGGCAGCAGAACGGTCAACCTTGGTTGGATCTTTCCCTGAGAAGGCACCGCCGCCATGACGGGCATAACCGCCATACGTATCAACAATAATTTTACGGCCAGTTAAGCCGGCATCCCCTTGAGGTCCGCCAATAACAAAACGGCCTGTTGGATTGATGAAATATTTAGTCTGATCATCAATTAGTTCTTTTGGCACAACCGGATTAATAACATGTTCTTTAATATTGCGCTGAATCTGTTCCAAAGAAATCTCCGGATGATGCTGTGTTGATATGACAATGGTATCGATCCTAACCGGTTTATTATTCTCATCATATTCAACGGTTACCTGTGTTTTACCGTCCGGACGTAAATATGGAAGAATATCTTCTTTACGTACTTCTGTCAGCCGGCGGGAAAGCTTATGAGCAAGCGAGATTGGAAGCGGCATTAACTCTTTTGTTTCGTTGCAGGCAAAGCCAAACATTAACCCTTGGTCTCCCGCCCCAATCGCTTCAATTTGCTCATCCGTCATTTGTCCTTCGCGGGCTTCAAGAGCCTGGTCAACCCCCATTGCAATATCCGGGGACTGCTCATCAATGGAAGTAAGGACGGCACAAGTTTCGGAATCAAAACCATATTTGGCCCGATTGTATCCGATTCCCTTTATGGTATCCCGAACAATCTTTGGAATATCTACGTATGTAGAAGTCGTAATTTCCCCCGCTACAAGGACTAAGCCAGTTGTGACAGATGTTTCAGCGGCAACGCGGGCATTAGGGTCTTTAGACAAAATAGCATCTAAAATCGAATCAGAAATCTGGTCACATATTTTATCCGGATGACCTTCTGTAACTGATTCAGAAGTAAACAATCGACGTTTTGTGGACATCTGAATTCCTCCTATATTATAGAAATAAGTGAGGTTATCTTGTTGAAGTAATGCTGATAGTATAGTTTAACCTCGGATTGAAACGGAACTCATTCCCTAGTATTATGAAGTAAAAATGGGAAATTTATTAAAGGTCAATAAACCCCGGGTGAATTCTTAATAAAAGTTATGATTAAAACAAAAAACCTTCCCTAAATTGAGGAAAGGTTTCATACACAATTTTGCATTCCTTTCGCTCTTATCGTTCAAGGCCAAGCCTTGCATCAGGTTTAGCACCTTTGCTTCGGAAAATGCCCATAGGAAATGGATTCATTTTCGTCATTGCAGGTTGCTGGGTTTCATAGGGCCTGTCCCTCCACCAGCTCGGGATAAGAGAGTATCCGTTCAATTTAAACCTTAACGTACTATATCCTGCTATGTCAATGAATATTTTATTAAATTATGGAAATGTGGCCATGAAAAATAATTAATCCTGTCTTTTTACCTATTCATTGAATATATTGAAAAAAAACAAACATTATTTCACCAATTAGTATAGACTAATGATTTTAATGTGTTATACTAATTACAGATTAAATCTGTTAAAAACAAGCAAAGGATGGTTTCGATCGATGAATTCAGTTCACGTTCCAAATGAACTAAGTCAGCTGCTAAAAGAAAATAATATTCAAATGCAATTATCTGTTCCTCAGTTAGTTGAAAAGATATTAGCCCGAGATGAAGGAACGTTAACATCAACAGGAGCAGTACGCGTTTCCACCGGAAAATATACAGGCCGGTCACCTAAAGATAAATTTATTGTTGTTGAAGACTCAACGAAAGATAAAATTGACTGGGGTTCAACAAATCAGCCTATTTCAGAAGAAGTATTTACAAACTTATATTATAAAGTTCTGGATCATTTAAAGCAAAAAGAAGAGATTTTTGTTTTTAAAGGATTTGCCGGTGCCGATAAAAAATCACGCTTACCTATTCAAGTCATTAATGAATATGCTTGGCATAATTTATTTGTCCATCAGTTGTTCATTCGTCCAACGGAAGATGAATTACTTGCACATGATGCACAGTTTACAGTAATTACTGCCCCTGATTTTAAAGCGGATCCTGCAGTAGACGGTACGAATTCAGAAACCTTTATCATCGTTTCATTTGAACGAAAGATTGTTCTTATCGGCGGCACAGAGTATGCCGGAGAAATGAAAAAATCAATTTTCTCCGTCATGAATTTCCTGCTTCCGGAAAATAATATTTTCTCTATGCACTGTTCTGCCAACGTTGGTCAGGAAGGCGATGTTGCCCTATTCTTCGGTTTATCTGGAACAGGAAAAACAACTCTTTCTGCTGATCCAAACCGCAAGCTGATTGGCGATGATGAGCACGGCTGGTCTTCCAATGGAGTCTTTAATATCGAGGGCGGCTGCTATGCAAAATGTATTAACCTTTCAGAAGAAAAAGAACCGCAAATTTTTAATGCGATTCGTTTTGGTACCGTTTTAGAAAATGTCATGTTAAATCAAGAGTCAAGAATAGCAGATTATGATGACAATACATTAACGGAAAATACCCGTGCTGCTTATGCAATTGAAAACATTGACAATATTGTGAAGCCAAGTGTCGCTGGCCACCCGCATACAATCGTATTCCTAACTGCAGATGCATTCGGCGTGCTGCCGCCAATTGCTAAGCTTACAAAAGAACAAGCGATGTATCATTTCCTAAGCGGTTATACATCAAAACTTGCCGGAACAGAACGAGGTGTCACATCTCCTGAAGCCACTTTCTCAACTTGCTTTGGAGCTCCGTTCTTGCCGCTGCCGGCAACTCGTTATGCCGAGATGCTCGGAGAAAAAATTCTTGAGCATAATGTCAATGTCTTCCTTGTTAATACAGGCTGGACGGGCGGCGAATACGGTGTTGGTAACCGGATGAAGCTTTCTTACACAAGAGCAATGGTGCAGGCGGCTCTTGAAGGAGAGTTAAACACTGTCGAAACAGTTAAAGATGAAATCTTTGGTTTAAATATTCCGCTTCATATCGCCGGTGTACCGGATGAAGTTCTGCAGCCAAGTAAAACATGGCAGGACCCTCAGGCCTTTGACAAGAAGGCAAAGGAATTAGCAGCTAAATTCCAGGAGAACTTTAAGAAGTTTACGAACGTCTCTGCTGAAATTGCTGAAAAAGGCGGCCCGGTCGCTTAAATATAAAACCCCCGCGTGATGAAGAAAATCACGCGGGGGTTTTTGCATCTGATTTTTTATTTTAACTGACTATATGATGTCTTCAAGAATTCAATGCTGTCATCTATAAATGGTTCCTTTGTACTTTCCATTAAGATGTTGATAAACGGCTTTTTCTTCTTTATATACTCCAGCACAAAACTATAGTTTAATAACCCCTGGCCAACCGCGAAAAGCAATCCCGATATTAAACAAAACAAAAAGCAGGTCATAAACCTGCTTAATTTGTCGAGTTCAAAGAAACTAATTGATATGTTATCGTTGTTTTGTGGTTTTCCCATTCTACTTTCTTAATTAACGCTGAACCAGTGGTGTTGGTGTCGAGTGTTTTTCTTACTTCTAATGGAATTTCAATCGGATAGAGTCTGTATCCCTTTTTTTCTAACACAAACAGATTCTCTTCAACTCTCTGCTCTCTTCCCTTTGTTACAATCAGGGTGTTTAATTCAAGGGGCATTCCCATAAAAATCCGCTCCTCTTTTATCTTATACCTTTATATTACCATCTTTTGCTCTGATTTTTCATCCACTTCGTTAAATCTTGGACTACTTTTCGATTTACTGCCGGGGGAAAATAGTGGGTGAATTCGTCAAAATACCAAGACTCGGCAGGTTTGTTCAATTCCTTAAGCTGACGTTCCAGACGGTAAGCATGCTCGATGGACACGTTATGGTCGTTAACACCGTGAATGATTAGGACCGGCGCCTCCAGTTTTTCAAGTTCATAAAGCGGTGTCCTACTCTCATACCTTTCGGGAAATTTCGAAGGTGCACCGCCTATTACCCTTTTCAACATTCTTCTTAAATCCTTCCGTTCCATATAGGTTAAGCTCATGTCGCTGACACCGCCCCATGTGCACAATGATGCGGCTTCAGGAAACTTAATCCCGGTCAGAAGGGCCATGACACCGCCACGTGAAAAACCAAAAATATGGACTTGTTTAACGGTTGGAAGTGATTTCAACAACTGAAACGCAGCAAAAGCATCTTCACGGTCATCTCCGGCAAAATCTTCATTTCCTTCCCCGCCCTGGTTCCCGCGATAATATGGAGCAAACACAATAAAGCCCTCTTGTGCAAATTGGGCAATTCGGGCGGGACGGACTTTACCAACATTTTTTATCCCGCCTCGTAAATAAAGGAAACCGTCAGTCACCACTTCATTTTTCGGTTCCGCCAGCATTCCCTTCACCCTTAAGCCATTTGAAAGATAGGTGATTTCCTTTAATTTAACATTTGGATTAGGGGAAGGGAATCGTATAACCTCTAAAATTTCTCCGTTGTTTATATTCATATGTATCGACCCTTTAAAAAATATTTCCTCACTAGGCATTCACGCATTCACACATTTTTACGTAATTCATACATTATCATAGGTAATCAGCCCAGATTGAGGAGGTTTTATATTTGATGAAAAGATGGCTAAAAATCAGTTTCTCCTTAGCATTAATCGCTATTCTTATGATTCCTTTAGCTGCTTGTAATAATGATTCTGCAAAAGAACCAAAGAAACTGGAAAAAGTTCGTATTGCCGAGGTGACCCGCTCCATTTTCTATGCGCCTCAATATGTTGCCTTAGCAAAAGGATTTTTTAAAGAAGAAGGCTTGGATGTCACCTTGACAACTACTCCAGGCGGTGACAAAACAATGACGGCCCTTCTTTCCGGCGGTGCCGATGTAGCTCTTGTAGGTTCAGAAACATCCATTTATGTTTATGCACAGGGCTCTAATGACCCGGTCATCAACTTCGCCCAAGTCACCCAAACCGACGGAACATTCCTTGTAGCCAGAGAAAAAATCGATAACTTCTCATGGGATCAATTAAAAGGAACGACCTTCCTCGGTCAGCGAAAAGGCGGGATGCCGCAAATGGTTGGCGAGTTCGTATTAAAGAAGCATGGCATCGACCCGCATAAGGATTTAACCTTGATCCAAAACATCGATTTCGCCAATATTGCCAATGCCTTTGCCTCGGGCACTGGCCAATTTGTTCAATTATTTGAACCGACCGCCAGCATTTTTGAAAAGGAAGGTAAAGGCTACATTGTCGCATCCTTCGGGAAAGAGTCAGGTCATGTTCCCTATACAACCTTTATGGCGAAAGAAAGCTATATGAAACAAAACAAAGAAACGATTGAAAAATTCACAAAAGCTGTTTACAAAGCCCAGCAATGGGTTGAATCACACAGCGCTGAAGAAATCGCCAAAGCGGTGGAGCCATACTTCCCTGATACTGATTTTGAGATTATGACAACCGTTGTTGACCGTTATAAGAGTCAAGGCAGCTTCGCAACAGACCCTATCTTAGATGAAGAAGAGTGGAATAACCTGCAAAACATTATGAATGAAGCAGGAGAGCTACCGAAAGAAATCGATTATAAAACACTTGTCAACACCGAAGTAGCAAAGAAGGTAATAAAAAAATAAACAGGAAAGGGAGGCCGTACCATTGAGCTTCTTAAAAGTTCACGAAATTCATCACACGTATTTCACCAAAGCCTCTGCCACCACGGCCCTCTCCAATATTTCGTTTACCGTTGAGGAGGGAGAATTTATCTCCCTTCTCGGCCCTAGCGGCTGTGGAAAAACAACTTTGCTATCAATTATCTCCAGTCTGCTCAAGCCAACAGAAGGATCCATTTTGCTGGAAAACAAGCCCGTGTCTACTTCCAAAAATGAAATTGGCTATATGCTCCAGCAGGATTACCTGTTTCCCTGGAAAACAATTGAAGAAAATATTCTATTAGGGTTGAAATTATCCAAACGGCTAAATTCAAAAACCAAAACCTATGCTCTTAACCTTTTAAAACAAATGGGGTTAAACGGCGGGGTTGAAAAGCAACTGCCAAAACAACTATCCGGGGGCATGCGGCAGCGTGTTGCCTTAGTCAGAACACTTGCCACTGAACCAAAACTGCTGATGTTAGATGAACCATTCTCCGCCCTGGATTATCAAACAAAGCTTAAGCTTGAAGATTTAGTATCACAAACATTAAAAGAGTTTCATAAAACAGCAATTCTTGTTACCCACGATATCGGGGAAGCCATTGCTATGAGCGACCGAGTGTTTTTAATGTCGACGCGGCCTGGAACAATTCATAAAATATTTGAAATCCCTGATGTGTTACGAAATTTATCCCCTTTTGAAGTAAGAAATCATGAAGCTTATCCTGCTGTATTTCAAGCCATATGGAAGGAGTTGGAGTCCCTTGAACAACAAAATGAATAAAGTGGAGCTCCTCCATAAAAATTATTTAAGGTCATTACAGATTGAAAAAAGATGGGTCCTCCTATATCAGATCATTATTTTCCTTGTCTTTTTCGGCAGCTGGGAGCTTTTCAGCCAAAAGCAATGGATTGATCCGCTGATCTTTAGTTCTCCGTCCAAGATTTGGGCGTTATTAATAACTAAAATTCAGGATGGTTCGCTGCTAACCAACTTAGGAGTCACCTTAACAGAAACTGTGTTTGGATTTATTTTGGGTACCCTGCTTGGTACGCTGCTAGCGGCGATTCTTTGGTGGTCATCAATGATTTCAAAAGTCCTAGACCCGTATCTTGTCATTTTAAACGCTATGCCCAAAGTGGCCTTGGGACCGGTTTTAATTGTGGCGATGGGTCCCGGTTATCCATCCATCATTGCAATGGGGGCAATCATCTCCGTAATTATTACCACCATTGTAGTTTATACCTCTTTTAAAGAGGTCGATCCAAACTATTTAAAGGTACTGCAAACCTTTGGCGCCACCCGCTACGAATGCTTTAAAGAAGCGATATTGCCGGCAAGCTTTCCGACCATTATTTCCACCCTAAAAGTAAATGTTGGCCTTTCATGGGTAGGGGTTATTGTCGGTGAATTCCTTGTCTCCTCCAAAGGCTTGGGCTATATGATTATTTACGGCTTCCAAGTTTTCAATTTCACCCTCGTATTCTTGTCATTGCTTGTGATTGCCGTATTTGCTACCATTATGTATCAGCTGGTTGATCTTTTAGAGAAAAAACTAATTAAAGAATAGCGGATTGCTTACAGGCTATCTGCTATTCTTTTTGCTGTTGCTGAATATATTTTATGCATTCCTGCACGACTTGGTCTTTCATGATAAAACTGTATTCCGGACCGAACCGTAAGTGAAGGAGGTCACCATCCACCAGCACCGGCCCGTTCGTTTCAAAGTAGCTGTCGGATTTCTCCATATTTTTTACCCTTCCCCAAAAAACAGCTTTCACAAAAGAGCCTTTTTCTTCGGTTACCTTGTATTCTGCGATATGTTCTAACTGGTCAAAAGCAGCCCCAGTCTCCTCAAAAGCTTCCCGTCTGGCTGCATCTTCAATTGTTTCCCCTGCTTCCCTTTTGCCGCCGGGGAATTCAAGCCCTCTTTTTTTATGTTTGGTTAACAGCCAGCTTCCATCATATTGGCATAGTACTAAAACATGCCGGGCTTCTTCGGCGAAAGCATTCTTTGAAAAAGCTAATTCCACTTTTTTCCCATGATCATCTAAAAACTGTTTCATCATAAAACCCACCTGTAAGTTAATACATATATTATAAACGAAAAAGGAAAATCCGAATTGGATTTTCCCAAATTGATTATTTATTGCTCCTGCGGTAAAATATTCATACTTTCAATATGATTTTTTGCTTCTTCATCGCCAAGCTGATACAGCATGCCATAAATTTGCTGAATGGTGCTGTCATATTCATCATTTTGACGATCATAATGATACTGCACATAAGGAACATGCGCCCTGAAAAAGTTCTTCCATTCAGTTAAATAATTTTGATCCATTAAAGCCCTAAGCTGCCCGATTTCCACATCAGTTGCTTCAATTTTAAAACTCCAAGTAGATGCGGTGGCACTTCGTGATATTTCGCCTGACCCCACATCGATATAATACGTTCTTTTCTGTTCGTCCATCTTCCCACCCCTTTTAAGTTTAGTAATCCACAAAAATAAAAAATTTATTCTCCGTCAAATTTCGATTCATTTTTTAAGGGGAAATACGATATAATAAAAAAAACCAAAAGACAGATTTTTCTGTAAATTGAAAGTGAAATGATAATGGATTATTTCATCATTTTATGGGAATGGAATAACTATGGAATAAAAAAATAGGAGGTGTTTGGATATGAAACTAATTGATGAATTATTTGAAATGTATCGAAACAAACTTACAGGTGATGAAGAGGATATTGATATGCTGACATTTGCTTTCTTAGAGGAAATGTCATATGAGGATCTTATTGGATTAATACATGAAATGGATAAGCAGGAGCTATATGATTTGATGGGACTTTACTTAATTGAAAGTTTAAAGGGAAAATTTGCACAGGAACAATATGGGCAGCAGCGTACACATACCTACTATCCCCGAAATATTCATTAATTGTACATATTCAACCTTTAAGGAAACTGAAAAAACAGTTTCCTTTTTATTTTCGGCAAACATGGTACAATATTGGAAAGAAAAGCGCAAGCGCCCTGGTCAGCGGCGTATGGCCTCCTCGAAAAAGCTAACGCTTTTTCTTCGTGCAATGCCTATACTGACGAAGCCTTCCTTGTGGAGCGCTCCAACTGAGATAAAGGAAACACGAAGAGCGTTAGCGATTCGATGTTGACTTATCGTAGGGCGGAGAGCGAAGGACACTAGCCGCTAGGGTGCTGGAGCTGGACAAAAAAGGGGGAATGGCGGAATTGACCATTGTTCTAATCGTATCCATTGTCATTGTTTTTGTTGTCCTATTACTTGCTGTTCTAACAACTTCAAAAGCCTATACTATTAAGCACACTGTCGATCCGGATCCAATCGAAAATAATCCTTATATGAAGAACAGTGAAGAAAAAAATGGAAAATAAAAAACTCGCTTCCGGCGAGTTTTTTATGTGCAAAATAATGTATTAACTTGTTACAACTATGGTATCTTGAAGATAACCAATTAAAGGAGCTAGCAAGATGTTGAAACAATTATTTATCTCCCTTATACGCTTTTACCAAGTCGTAATATCCCCTTTAAAACCGCCTACATGCCGTTTTTATCCGACATGCTCTCAATATGGCCTTGAAGCCATTAAGCGCTTTGGCGCCTTAAAAGGCGGGTATCTGACAATCAGAAGAATCTTAAAATGCCACCCGCTGCATCCTGGAGGTTTGGACCCGGTACCAGAAAGCTGGAAACAGCGAAAGAAGCATTAACCGTTATACCCGTCAACAATCAGGTCAAGCTTTCCTGTCTTTGGATCGATCACTAAGCCATGTACAGGAACATCCTTCGGCATTAACGGATGCTGCTTGATAATGCCTACACTATGCTTGACACTATCCGTCACATTGTCAAAACCATGAAGCCATTCTTTAATATCGATTCCGGAAAAAGCTAACGTATTTAATGTTTCCTCAGAAATGCCCTGCTCCTTCATGTGTTCAAGGACAGGCTCCGCCTTTAATCCGCTCATCCCGCAATCATGATGGGCTATGACCAGAACTTCCTTTGCCTGTAATTCGTATACGGCGATTAAAATACTCCGCATAATACTTCCAAATGGATGCGAGACAAGTGCACCAGCATTTTTAATCAGCTTTGCATCACCATTTCCCAAATTTAAAGCTTTGGGCAGCAGCTCTAGAAGCCGAGTATCCATACAGGTTAAAATGACCATTTTTTTGTTTGGATATTTTGTTGTCTCATATTTCTCATATTCGTGGTTTTCTACAAAATTTCCGTTAAATGTCAGGATTTCTTGTAAAATGGTTTCATTTTTCATTGCCGCCACTCCCTCTTTCTCTCTCCTATTAGCATACAAAAAATCACTGGGTTTAAACAAATTTTTACTCTTGCAATTTCTTCATTTTTCTTGTAAGATACAAATGTTAATCGGAATCGTTACGTATTATAAAAAGCGAACGTAAACACCTTAGTAAGGAGCTTACGTAAAATTAGAAAATATTTTTTTCGAATTTAAATCGTAATAAATACGATTTAAATCGAGAGGGGACTTTATGAAAAAATTACTTTTTATTCTTTCTTTTATTTTACCATTAAGCATTATTTTATCGGCGTGTGCAAACGAAGCGCCTTCCAAAAATAAGAGTCAGCTGCAAATCTATACTACAGTTTATCCGCTGCAATATTTTACGGAACAAATTGGCGGTAAATATGTGAACGTAAATACCATCTATCCTCCAGGTTCTGATGAACATACCTTTGAACCATCGCAAAAGGATATGATGAAACTCGCTGATTCAGACTTATTTTTTTACATTGGTCTTGGGTTGGAAGGATTTGTTGAAAAGGCAAAGGAAACATTAAAAAACGAACATGTCACATTGGTCCCTGCTGCTGAAAAGCTCCAGCTTCCAAAAGACAGCAGCTATGAAGACCCGGATCATGAAGAAGATCCTGACCACGATCACCATGGTGATATTAATCCGCATGTATGGCTCGATCCTGTGTACTCAAAAGAAATGGCCGGTGTCATCCGCGATCACTTAATTCAAAAAATGCCGCAGCAAAAAGATTATTTTGATCAAAATTATCAAAAGCTTGCCGTAGATTTAGATAAATTGAACCAACAATTTACAGATACCATTTCAAAGGGGAAGCATAAACAAATTATCGTCACCCATGCTGCTTTTGGATATTGGGAAAAACGCTACGGCCTAGAACAAATTAGTATTTCCGGCTTATCAACGACAAATGAACCAACACAGAAGGGGCTGGAAAAAATCATATCCTTAGCCGACCGCGAAGGGTTAAAGTATATTTTATTTGAACAAAATGTCCAATCTAAATTAGGAAAAATTGTTCAGCAGGAAATTGGCGCAAGCGCCCTGCCAATTCATAATTTAGCTATTTTAACAAAAGACAATATTGAAGGTAAAGAAACATACTTTTCGTTAATGGAAAAAAACCTGGAAACTTTAAAAAAGGCTTTAAATGATTAAACAGAAATAAACTGGCGTTTTTACCAGCACTCTGCAGGATTCCCTTCTGTTTACAAGTTTGATTACCGTCCTTTTTTCTCATGCTAATACTGTATTACCGAACCTAAAAGGAGTGATACAAGTGGCAAAAGATGTATTATGTGAAGTCAACAACTGTTCGTTTTGGGCAAAGGGAAATAAATGCAGCGCAGAGAGTATTTATGTTGTCAGTCATACCGGTAAAACTGCTGACTCCACGAAAGAAACAGATTGTAAAACATTTGAACCGACAGATTTATAAGGAACCAGGCAGCCTGCCTGGTTTTTTTATAATTGAAAGTCTATTGCTGCCGTAGTCGTTTCCTTCAGTCTTTTTTCATTGATTTTAAAGCCAATACCAGGACTTGTTGGAACTTGAGTAACTCCATTTTCTACCGTTATCTCTGGAGCAATTATATCCTCTTCCCAAAAACGGCTGGAAGAAGAAATATCCCCGGGAATCGAAAAGCCCGGCATAGACGCAAGAGCGATATTGTGGGCTCGGGATATCCCAAATTCAATCATCCCGCCGCACCACACAGGAATGTTGTGTTGAAAGCAATAATCATGAATTCGCTTAGCTTCTGTAAGCCCGCCAACTCTCCCAACCTTAATATTAATGACTTTACAGCTTCCCAATTCCACTGCATTTCTCGCATCCTCAAAGTTGACTATGCTTTCATCCAGACAAATCGGCGTTTGCAGCTCCTTCTGCAGCGCGGCATGCTGGATAATATCATTAGGACTAAGAGGCTGCTCAATCATCATTAGGTTTAATTCATCGAGCGCTTTTAGCCGATCAAGATCCCTCAATGTGTAAGCAGAATTAGCATCGGCCATTATTGGCAGGTCAGGATAACACTTTCGTATTTCAGCTAAAAATTCATAGTCTTGCTGTGGATTGATTTTCACCTTAATCCTTTGATATCCTTCCGCTACATATTCTTCAATTTGCTTAAGGGCATTTTTTATCGAATCCACAGCCACAACTACCCCGGAAGCAACAACTTCCCGGGTACCGCCAATGGCTTTTGATAGCGGCTGACCTTTTTTTTTCGCATATAAATCCCAGAGGGCTGTTTCTATTGCCGCTTTTGCCATGTTATTTCTACGAACTGATTGAAAAAGCGCCGCAGCTTCCTCAGGGTGGTTGACAGGATGTTTCTTCAGTAATGGAATTAAAACATCTGAAATCATATGGATACTTGTTTTCACGGTTTCTTCAGTATACCACGGGGTGGAGAAAGCAACCCCTTCTCCCATTCCTGAAACTCCGTCATTGTCTGTTACCTTAACAATAATACCTTCACGGTCACGGACGGTGCCTAAATGGGTAATAAAAGGCGATTTCAAGGGCATTTCAATAATGAATAGTTCAATAAGGGCCAAATTCATTACTTGAACCTGCCTTCATCGAGCCATTCCTTCAAGGTTCTCCGCAATAGTTTTTTGGCGGCATTTCTTGGCAGTTGATCTGTAAAATAAAAATCTTTTGGAACTTTGTATTTGGCTAATTGTTCTCGACAAAATTGCTTCAGCTCATCAGATGACAATTCTTCACCATTCTTTGTTACGATAAATGCCACAGGCACCTGTCCCCATCGCGGGTCATTAAGACCAGTGACACCCGCCTCTTGAATCTCTGGATGAGCTAATAATACCGCTTCAATTTCTGCAGGATAAATGTTTTCTCCACCAGAGATAATTAAATCAGAGCGGCGGTCAAGGACATATAAGAACCCATCCTCATCTAAATAACCAATATCTCCGGTATACAGCCAGCTATTACGGATTTTATCTTCCGTTGCATCCGGCCGGTATAAGTAACCTCTAGTTACATTTGGACCCTTCACAATAATTTCCCCTGCTTCCCCCGGCTGAGCTTTGCTGCCTTCGGTTCGTTCAATTCGGATTTCCGACGGGAACAATGGTTTTCCAGCGGAACCAAGCTTGCTCAAACTGTATTCCGGCGACAGGGTAACAATTTGCGAGGAGGTTTCTGTCATTCCATACGTTTGAAAAACAGGTATTTGCTTCTCCACACAAGCCTTTAATAATGGGAGCGGTGCCGGTCCTCCACCTAACAGCATACAGCGAAACTGCTGCGGCAGCTGCCCTCCCTTTAGACTTTCAACAATACGTGTCAGCATCGTTCCGACAACAGACATAATCGTTACTTTTTTCTCTTTAATATCTTGAATCGTCCGCTCTTGATCAAATTTTTCATGAAGGACAAGCGGCATCCCATAAATAACGCTGCGCATCAAAATTGAAAAACCACTAATATGAAATAACGGCACTGTGCACAACCAGCAATCTTGATCAGTCACCCCTAAATTTAATGCCGAACCGGTTGCACTCCACCAGTGATTTCCATATGTTTGCATGACACCCTTTGGATTTCCTGTCGTACCTGATGTATACATAATCGTGCAGATTTCATCCAGACTAATTTCTTCTTGAAGCTCCGTACTTATTGATTCCTGTGAGAATAAGTTGGTTTTTGTGAATGTATGTAAGGAGGAAAGCTCCTGAGACAACATTTGCTCTAAATGTGAAAACACATCATCTAGAATGAGTGCAGATACTTTTGAATCCTTTAGCTGCCAAGCTAATTCCGCGGGTGTTAACCGATTGTTTAGAATCACCGTTTTGACTCCCAACAGCTGTAGCGCAAATAAGATTACGACTGTGTCTAGATGGTTTTTTAATAAAACAGCAATGAACTGGTCTTTTTTTACCCCGAGCTTCTGGAGCTGCCCGGCCGTTGTTACAGAGAGAATGTAAAGTTCCTCAAATGTAATCGCCTGATCACGGAAATACACCGCAATCCGTTCCGGGGTTAAAAAAGCACGCTTCATTAGAAAGTTGGGCATAGTTTGCATAAATTTCACCTACTTTTATAAAAAACAGCCTGATGGAGTCCATCAAGCTGTTTAAAAGAATTCCTCATCAAGGGAAACGCGGGAATTGGCCAAAATCTGGCTTCCGCTTTTCTTTAAAGGCATCACGGCCTTCTTTTGCTTCATCTGTTGTATAGTAAAGCAATGTAGCATCACCAGCAAACTGCTGTAAACCAGCAAGGCCGTCGGTATCCGCATTCATCGCAGCTTTTAAGAAACGAAGGGCAGTCGGGCTCTTTTCAAGCATTTCCTCGCACCATTTAATCGTTTCTTCTTCCACCTGCTCAAGCGGCACAACTGTATTAACTAAGCCCATATCAAGCGCCTCTTGGGCATTATATTGACGGCATAAGTACCAAATTTCACGGGCTTTCTTATGACCGACAATCCTTGCAAGATAACCTGAACCATAACCGGCATCAAAGCTTCCTACCTTTGGACCTGTTTGGCCAAAGACCGCATTTTCAGCTGCAATCGTTAAATCACAGACAACATGCAAAACATGACCGCCGCCAATGGCATAACCCTTAACCATTGCAACAACTGGCTTAGGAATAATACGAATTAAGTGCTGTAAGTCAAGCACATTTAAACGTGGGATATGGTCCTCGCCAACATAGCCGCCATGACCGCGTACACTTTGGTCACCGCCGGAACAGAACGCCTTATCTCCGGCACCTGTCAAAATAATAACCCCAACATTAGAATCGTCACGTGCAGTTGCAAAAGCATCGATTAATTCCATGACGGTTCTCGGTGTAAAAGCATTATGTACATGTGGACGGTTTATCGTAATTTTTGCAATTCCATTATACGTTTCGTATATAATTTCTTCATATTTACGGCCGGGAATCCATTCTACTGCCATATTAAAATAACCTCCTTATGATTTTTCTAATTCGACAAAAAGTCACTTACTATTGTACCAAATTTTTCTCCATCTTCCACATGAATTGCATGACCGGAATTTTCAACGGTAATCCAAGTCCCTTTTTTTAAACTCTTAACCATCTTCTCTGCAATCCCGTAGAACTTTTGGTCTTCGGCACCGGTCAGTAATAGCACTTCACATTCAAGCTGTTCTAAGCGCCCCCACCATGAAGGCTGAGAGCCCGTTCCCATGCCAAGCAAACTATTAGCGAGTCCAATAGGAGAATTAGCTAACCGCTGCTTTCGCACTATTTCCCTATTAACCTGTGGGAGTCGTTTCATCGAAGCAAATAGAGGAATGTCCTCCCAATAATCGACAAATTCCTGTATTCCCTTTTCTATAATAAAATTAGCAAGTCCCGCATCTTTCATACAGCGCTGTTTTTTTTCATCTTCCGTTTGAAGACCAGGTGAGGAACTTTCTAAGATTAATTTTCGTACCCGCTGCGGAAATAGAAGCGCAAAGGAGAGGGCCAGTCTGCCCCCCATTGAATAGCCAAGCAGGTCAATTTCCTGAATCCCGAGCTTATCCAAAATCGAGTTAAGATCTGCCGCAGCCTTTTCTATATGATAACGGTCCGGGTCACCTGGAGATTCAGTTTTCCCATGCCCAATGATGTCAGGTATTACGAGCCGGGAATGACTGCCCCATATCTTACAAAAGGGGGACCAAGTTGATGAATCTCCAGTAAATCCATGTAATAAAACAAGCGGAAACCCGCTGCCGTACATCTCAACATGATAACGGATTCCGCCCGCTGAGATATTCATCGTCTTTCATCCTTGACAAAATTCGATATTTCCTGGGAAACAGACTGCCAGAATTCACGGTGCTCATCGCGATTTCTGTCTCTATTTGTTGCGACCTCATAGACATTTATACCTTTTGACACGCGCGATTTTTCCAATTCAATCCGCAAATGATTCCAATCCATTATTTTAGTGAATTGACCATTAAACATCCTTACAGCATGTTCAAATTCAATATCCAACGGTGTACCAAAAAGCAGCTCAAAATGCTTTGGATGCCCCGCCTGCGGCAAGAATGAAAAGATTCCGCCGCCATTATTGTTGACAAGAATAATATGAATATCAATATGAAATTTCTTCGCTGCCACTAAGCCGTTTAAATCATGGAAAAAGGTTAAGTCCCCAAGCACCAGATACAATGATTTTGAGTAAAGCGCTGCACCTAACGCTGTTGAAACTGTCCCATCAATTCCATTAGCCCCGCGGTTTGCCATCACTTTAATATTTTTCTCATTATTAAGAAAGAAACTGTCCAAATCACGAATCGGCATGCTGTTACCAACAAACAGTGTCGCACCCTCCGGCAGCATCTCCGCTAGCTGATAGAATAGCTTGCCTTCACTTAATTCCGTCAATTCCTCTACCCTCGTCATATTTTCTTTTGTCAACGCATTCAACTGCTGCCAATCATGCAAATATCCTGAAGCAGATTTGTCGTTTAACTGAGATACAAGCTTGTCACAGAAAATAGTTTCCTGACAAAAGATCATATCAGTGGATAAAACAGCCGGGTCTCTCCAGCCGCCGCCCCCATCGATTATATAGTGGTCAGCATTTGGGTTTTCTTTAATAAATATGGTTAATGCTTTGGAAACCGGAATGGCCCCAAACCGAATTATGACATCCGGTTTAAGAAAAAACTTTGCGTCTTCATTGCGTAAAAAGGTATCATATGTATCAATGATATTGTCAGTTTCATGTTTCCCGCTTCGAAGCTGTGATAACGGGTCTGCTAAGATTGGAAAATTTAATCTTTCGCTCAGACGGGTTACGGAAGAAGCAAATTGTTCATCTGCAATGTTCCCGCAAACAATAATTCCCCGCTCTTTTCCTTTCAATCGCTCAGCGATCTGCCCAAAAGCTTTCTCTGAAATAGTTAAATCTCCGTTTTGAACCTTCACATATCCTTTAGGACGCTCCGTAATCTTAAAAAGATTATCATCCAAAAGCGGAATCAACGGCTCCCTGAAAGGAAAATTCAAATGGACTGGTCCAGCTGGCGCGTTTGCAGCAATAGCAATAGCACGTGAGCCTACTGTCCTGGCATAGCGGATCATTTCTTCTGATTTCTCGGGCGGTGCCATTTCCGCAAACCATTTCACATGATGGCCATACAGATGCATTTGATCAATCGCCTGCGGGGCTCCAATTTCCCGCAATTCATGTGGCCGGTCAGCCGTCAGTACCAATAATGGAACCCGTGCATAATGGGCTTCTACTATAGCTGGGAAATAATTAGCCGCGGCTGTACCGGATGTGCAGAGAATGGCAACTGGCCTGTTAGTCACTTTAGCAATACCTAACGCAAAAAAGGCAGCGGAGCGTTCATCAACATGAATATGAACGTTCAAATCAGGGTGCTCCGCCATGACCAAGGCCATCGGTGTTGACCTTGACCCCGGACTTACAACAACATCCGTAATGCCGGAATGTGCTAACTCTGCAACAAAGGCAGCTAAATATACGGTTAATGATTCTTGATGACTCATATTATTCTCCCCTAAGGGCTCTAAGCATAGGTCTAAATTTCAAGCCCGTCTCTAAATATTCACTTTCCGATTTGGAATCTGCTACAACACCGCAGCCGGCAAATAATGAGGCTTCATTCCCCTGAATCAGGCCAGAGCGAAGCGCAACGGCAAATTCCCCGTTGCCGCGATAATCGAGCCAGCCAAGCGGTGCGGCATAAAAACCGCGGTCAAGCACCTCAACCTGCCTGATTTTTTCGACGGCTTCCCTTTTTGGGAGACCGCCAAGAGCCGGAGTCGGATGAAGTTTTTCAACCAGAAGCAGTAATGATGTATCATTGCGTGCCTCTCCAATCACAGGGGTATACAGATGTTGGATATCCCTAACTTTCATCAATTGCGGGTGATCAGGAATTATCACTTTTTCACATGACTCCTCTAAAGCCTCCTTAATCATTTCAACCACATATTGATGTTCAATCAGGTTCTTTTGATCATGGAGCAGCGTTTCGCCTAAGCGTACATCCTCCTCCACTGTTTTACCGCGGGAGATGGAACCGGCAAGGCATGTTGATAAAATTTCATTTTCCTGCTTTTTAACCAGCCTTTCCGGGCTTGCCCCTAAAAAGCAGTCCCCATTTGATTCAAAGGCAAAAATAAAGCTTTCATGCTGCTGCCTATATAAATTCTCCAAAACGGTCTCTGCTTCTATTTGCTTGTCAAAGATAAGCCTTAATTCCCGGGCTAATACGACTTTTTTTAACGGACCGCCGGTTAATTCCTTAACGACGTCATTCACAGACTGCTTCCACTGTTCAGGCGCGATTTCCTTCGTTTCGAGAAGCACAGCCTGTTCATTCTGACTGTTTTGATAAAGTGAGTGCAAAAGTTCATTCCGTTCATCCAATATTCTTTCAAATAATGTATGATCATCCTGCGGCATACAAACAATACTCGTTGTCAAATATGCCTCTTCATTGATGATGCTAAGTAAATATTTAGGTAAATAGAATAATGAGTCCGGGTATTTTGACCATAGTTCCGTCTTTTCCTTGTTTGGATCAAAAGAAAAGCCACCAAAAAGCACCGGTCCGACACCCATTTCGACGTATTCGTTAAAAATGAGACTATCCTCTAGAAGATCACCCCACTCTTTTCCAACACGAAAAAAGCGGTCAGTAGCCTGATCCGACTGAATTTGTTTTGAAATTCCAAGTCCAATAAGGATATTTTCACCTTTTGGGTCTTTCCAGAAAAACCTTTCCCCTAAGAAGCGTTCACTTCCTATTTTGAAAAATGATAAAGGATTAATCGAATCCAATTTATATACTTCACTAAGCAGTACGGGGCGGCCTAGCTGCTGTGCTTTCTTGACAGCTGTAATACCTCTGTCTTTTATTTCCGTTCCCTGAATGGTAAGCAAAACAAATCCCTCCAAGACAGCCGATGTCCAGCATATGCCAAAAGGCGGTTACACTCTTCCATGACTGTTGTCCATCCATTTTATAAACCTTTTTAAGATACAACTTCAATTGTAAAGAAGTCAACAACACTTGTCACTACTTATCCTGTTCATTCCTTATTATATGCCAAATTTCGAAACAAAAGGTTAAAAACGTCTTGTTTTATTAATCATTTTCCCACCAAAAATCTGTTTATAATCAGATAGGTATTATCTTCTAGTTTTGATAGTAAAATTTCATTGACACTAAAGTTTTATTTCCATACACTAATGTGTGGACAAGTATATAATTGAAATAGAGGAATTTGATCTATATAAAGGGAGGAGAACAGTTTATGCAGCCAAATTTACAGGGAAATTCCAAGCCGGTTGTTGAAGCAAACAAAGGCTTTCAAGTTTGGTGGCAATTGACCCGTCCCCATACCTTGACTGCAGCATTTGTACCGGTTGTACTTGGTACTGCACTTGCACTCAAAGAGGGAAACATTCATTTTGGTCTTTTCTTTGCCATGTTAATCGCCTGTCTTTTAATCCAAGCGGCTACCAATATGTTTAATGAGTATTATGATTTCAAACGCGGTCTTGATACAGAGCATTCGGTAGGGATTGGCGGAACAATCGTCCGGGACGGCATTAAGCCTAAAACTGTCATGCAGCTTGCATTAGGCTGTTACGCAATTGCCTTATTACTAGGGGTATACATTTGCATGAATAGCAGCTGGTATTTAGCGTTGGTCGGGCTCATTTGTATGGCTGTCGGCTATTTATATACAGGCGGTCCGCTGCCAATTTCTTATACGCCATTTGGCGAATTGTTTTCAGGATTATTCATGGGAATGTTCATTATTTTAATCGCCTTCTTCATCCAAACTGGAACTGTTACGACGGGAAGCATTCTTTTTTCCATTCCTATTTTTATTTTGGTTAGTGCGATTAATTTATCAAATAACATTCGCGATCTTGACGGTGATAAAGAAAATGGCCGCAAAACTGTGGCCGTGTTATTAGGCAAGCAAAAAGCTGTTACATTACTTGCTGTCATGTTCGCCTTTTCTTATTTATGGGTTCTTGGGCTCATTATCAGCGGTACAGCACCGATTTGGACAGCGCTCGTTATTTTGAGCACAGTGAAACCATTTAAAGCAATTCAAGTCTTTAAAAAAGGCAGTATGCCGATTCAAATGGCACCGGCAATGAAGGCTACAGCCCAAACCAATACCATTTTTGGTCTTCTATTCGCAATCGGTATTTTTGTTGGACATTTCTTCTCATAAAACAAAAAAGCTTCTGCCAATCAGCAGAAGCTTTTTTGTTTCTAATAAAGCGGACGTATTCCCCAAATATCTTTTGCATATTCCTTAATCGTACGATCGCTTGAAAAATAACCTGCATGGGCAATGTTTATAAGACTCTTTTGCTGCCAGCCAAGAGTGTCCCTAAATGCTTCCCCAACTTTTTCCTGTGTATTAGTATAAGCAGCAAAATCCTTCAACACAAAATATTGATCATTTTCACCTAGCAGCGAATCAAAAATCGGTTCAAATTCATTGTACACATCAGGGAAAAAGCCATTGACCAGCTGATCCACGACCTCGCGGATCCGCTGGTCAAGATGATAATATTCAACTGATTCATATCCTCCATGACGATAATAATGCAGCACTTCCTCCGCCGTTAAGCCAAAAAGGAAGATATTATCGTCGCCAACAAGCTCATGAATCTCAACATTCGCACCATCGAGCGTTCCCAATGTCAAGGCCCCATTAATCATAAACTTCATGTTACCTGTTCCAGACGCTTCTTTACTGGCGGTTGATATTTGCTCACTAACATCTGCCGCCGGGAAAATTTTTTCCGCTAAAGAGACGCGGTAATTTTCCAAGAAAATCACCTTCAGCTGATCACCCACCTGCGGGTCATTATTAACTTTATCAGCTACCGTATTGATTAATTTGATAATCTTTTTTGCATAATAATACCCCGGTGATGCCTTTGCCCCGAAAACAAACACCCTTGGCGTCATTTCATAGCTTGAATCCTCTTTGATGCGATTAAAGAGATACATAATATGCAAGACGTTAAGCAGCTGTCTTTTATACGCATGGAGCCGCTTGACCTGAACATCAAAAATGGCCATTGAATCAACCGCTACACCATTTTGTTTATAAATGATGTCTGCAAGTTTTTGCTTATTATCTATTTTGATTTTTTCCAGCTGTCTTAAGAAAGTATGGTCATTTTGGTATTGAAGTAATTGTGTCAGTTCATGTGCCGATTGTGTCCATGATGATCCAATCTTTTCTGTAATAAGAGCTGAAAGTGCCGGGTTGGCTTTTAACAGCCAGCGGCGGTACGCAATCCCATTCGTTTTATTGTTAAACTTATCAGGATAGAGATGAAAAAATGGCTTCATTTCCCGCTCCTTTAAGATTTCCGTATGAAGCCTTGCCACTCCATTCACACTGAAGCTGCCGACAATTGCCAAATGAGCCATTTTGACATAATGGTCGGCAATAACCGCAAGCTGGCTGATCCGTTCCCAGTCACCGGGGGATTCTTCCCAGAGCTGACGGCAAAAACGCTCATTTATTTCCTCAACAATCATATAAATTCTTGGCAGCAACGGCTGAAAAATATGAACTGGCCACTTCTCCAGCGCTTCAGACAAGGTTGTATGATTGGTGTATGAAATCGTGTTTGTGGTAATATGCCATGCCTGTTCCCAATCCAGCCCCTCTTCATCTATTAAGATTCTCATTAATTCTGGAATCGCCAGCACCGGGTGGGTATCATTAATATGAATACAAACATATTCATGCAGCTGTTCAAGACTTGAGTGCTGTTTCCGATAGGACCTTAAAATCGATTGAATACAGGCAGATACGAGAAAATATTGCTGCTTCAACCGTAAGATTTTCCCTTCATCATGCGTATCATCTGGATACAAGAACTCTGAAATAGCTTCAGTTTCCCGCTTATATTTTAAAACATCCTTATGAAACGGGAATTGTGCCGGCTCAGCATTCCAGAGCCGTAACGTATTGACCGTGTTCGTGTTGAAGCCGGCTACAGGCACATCGTATGGAACAGCAGTAACCGTTTCGGCATGTAAATGACGAAACACGAGCCGGCCGTTTTCATTTCTGCTTTCTACTTTGCCCCAAAACGGGATACTGACCGCCAAATCCGCTTTGCGAACCTCCCAGACATTACCGCTCCTCAGCCATTGCTCCGGCAGCTCCACCTGATATCCATCGACAATCTTCTGCTCAAATAAACCGTGCTTATAGCGGATACCATGCCCATGTCCCGGAAGATTAAGGGAAGCCAATGAGTCTAAAAAACAGGCGGCAAGTCTTCCTAAGCCGCCGTTTCCTAAGCCTGCATCAGGCTCTAATTCTTCTAGCCCCGTTAACTCAATTCCAAGCTCCCCGAGTCCCTCTTCGACAATTCCCTCAACACCAAGATTCATTAAATTTTGCCGTAAAAGCTTTCCTAATAAATACTCAATCGACAAGTAATAAACTTGTTTATTCTTTGTAGCTAAATAACGTTCGTTGGTTGTAATCCAATCATTGCTGACGAATTCACGAATCATATGACCAAGCGTTTGATAATGATCCCGTGGCGTACTTTCGGAAAAGCTCTTCCCGAACAGCATCTCAAGCCTTTTTAAAAAGGTATGCTTAAATTTTTCTTTCGAAGAAAACATGTGATTCACTCCTTGAGACAAGTTCGGCATAGAGCTGATTATAACTAAAAGCTGACTGTGCCCAGCTAAAATCCTTTTCCATTGCCTGTTTGACAATCTTCTGCCATACCTGTTTATTATGATAAAAACCAAGTGCCCTTTGAATGGTGTATAACATATCATGGGCATTAAAATTTTGGAATGAGAATCCATTCCCCTGCTCGCTAAACTCGTTCCATGCCTTAACAGTATCATTCAAACCACCAGTTTCCCTGACAATTGGAATGGCCCCATATTTCATAGCGATTAACTGTCCAAGGCCGCATGGTTCAAATAGGGAAGGCATTAAAAAGAGGTCTGCCGCAGCATACAGCTTATGTGCTAATTCCTCGTTAAAGCCGGTGTGCACCTTAAGCTTCTCCGGATAAACCCTTGCCGCTTGACGGAAATAGTCCTCATATTCATAATCACCAGTTCCAAGCATAATCACTTGTATATCTTCTTGAAGAATTTCTCTTAATACACATTTTACAAGATCAAACCCTTTTTGTTTGGTAAGCCTTGAAATCATGACTAACAGCGGTGTTCCCGAACTTTGCCTCAGCCCAAATTGCTTTTGGACTTCGCGTTTATTTACCGCTTTTTTAGCCAGGTCATTTACACTGTAAGTTTGAAAGATCAGCGGATCTTGAACAGGATTATAAAAATCTTCATCTATCCCATTTAAAATTCCATTCAGGTCGTCATCTCTTTCCTTTAGAAGTCCATTGAGTTTTTCACCATAGACATCCGTTTGAATCTCCTCTTTATAAGTAGGACTAACCGTCGTAATTTTATCCGCAGCGATAAGGGCACCTTTCATAAAATTTATGTTTCGGTAAAACTCTAGCTTCTGATAATGAGGTAATTGATCTTCAAGACCCAATAAATCTCCCAAAACCTCCTTTGGGAAGATCCCTTGGAACTGGAGATTATGAATTGTAAAAACGGTGTGAATCAGCCCGTACCCTCGCTCCTTATAGTATTCAGTTTTTAGGAGATAAGGAATCATAGCAGTATGCCAATCATGACAATGCAGCACATCCGGGAAAAAGTTCAGTTGGGCGATTGCTTCGAGTACCGCTCGGTTAAAAAAGACAAACCGTTCACCGTCGTCAAAATAGCCATAGAGCCCTTCTCGTTTAAAATAGTACTCATTGTCGACAAAATAGAAGGTAACACCTTGGTAAATTAATTCCTCAATCCCGCAATACTGGTTTCTCCAGCCGACTGAAACGGTATACTCCTTTACCTTTTTCATGTTTTTTTTATATTTCTCGGCAATCGTGCCATATTTGGGCAGAATAACTCTTACATCAGTACCCAAACTTTTTAGCTCTTTTGGAAGTGAACCGGCAACATCCGCAAGCCCCCCGGATTTTGCGAATGGTCCGCATTCTGATACGGCAAATAATACTTTCACGAGTTCATCAACGCTCCTTGCTTCGTCCCTTTACGAACCACATATGGTGACCCTGCTGTTCCGATTAGTTTAGTCCCTGCTTCAATTTTGACATCCTTATCTAAAATGACCGAATCTAAATAGCAATTATCTTCGATGTGGCATTTTTGCATGATAATGCAATTTTTTATGACGGTTCCTTTTCCTATTTTCACACCGCGGGAAACGATACTATTTTCCACTGAACCGTTGATTAATCCCCCATTTGCAATCATCGCATTCTTTACATCGGAGCCTTTTACATATTTCGTTGGCGGCTCATCCTTTACTTTTGTTAAAATGGGCTGTTCTTTTAAGAATAGATTTTTCCATAGATTCTTTTGCAGTAAATTCATACTGGTAGAAAAGTAGGTTTCAATTGAATCGATCATGACTGCATAGCCGCTATAATCATAGTGGCAAATTGAATACCCATGATGTGGAGAGTGAACAACATCCTTCATGCAGGTATACCCTGTTTGATGCCTTGTTTCAATCAGCTTTATAAGGAGTGAAGTTTTAATAAGATATAATTCCAGCGATCTTCCATCCTTATGATGGATTTCGGTAATATCACAGCCTGAGCGCATATGCCAATTCAATAATGGACGGAAATCCATATTAAAGACGGTAAAACAATTACTGATCAATGAGTATTCCTGTGTACTGCGATAAAAATAATCCATATTAGCAGCAAACAGGTCAAATGAACCAACTCTAGTATACTCGCTGTCTACTATTGCTGATGGAAAAAAGAACAGGCCATCACGCTTACGGTTTAAATCCCAGTTCTTCCCCGAACCTAAATGATCCATTAAGGAACGGTACTGCATTTTTGGAAAAATCGCTACGCTTCTTATACCTGAATTCACCATGTTCGAGAGCACGAAGTCAATGATTCGATATCTCCCGGCAAAAGGAAGTGCTGCCAATGAACGGTGAGTTAATAAATCTTCTAAATCTTCATGATAGGTTGTAGCATCAATAATTCCTAATAGCTTTCTCTTCACTCCAAAGTCCCTCCAGTTTCTCTATTCCATGCCCGGCTGAAATCGAACTGCTTCGATACCAGCTGGCGGTTAAAAACATTAACTAATATGCTGGATATAAACCGTTTAACATTTCCTTCGTTACAAGTATTACTTCGCCGTCAAAGGAACGAATAACCGTCCCGTCAGGAATCAGAACATCATGTGGTACAATTGCTTTCTCGATGAAACAATTTTCACCTATAATCGTATCCGGCATGATCACTGAATCCTTCACAATTGAGCCGGTGCCAATAGATACCCCTTGAAATAGGACAGAATGCTCAATCTCTCCTTCAATGGTACATCCTTCGTTTATTAAGGACTCTTTTACTACAGCATCCGGTGAAATGTACTGCGGCGGCTGATTAGGGTTAACCGAATAGATTCTCCAGCTGTTATCAAATAAATCTAAGCCGCAATCATCCTTTAACAGATCCATGTTGGCCTCCCAAAGACTTTCGACAGTACCAACATCCTTCCAATACCCTTTAAACGGATAAGCAAATAGATTTTTCCTATCTTTCAGTAACGATGGAATAATGTCTTTTCCGAAATCATGGCTTGACTCAATGTTTTGTGCATCTGTTTCTAAATATTCCCTAAGTATATTCCAGCTGAAAATATAAATACCCATGGAAGCAAGATTATTTTTAGGATGAGCCGGCTTTTCCTCAAATTCTACTATTCTCATATCCTCATCCGTGTTCATAATGCCGAACCGGCTCGCTTCATCCCAAGGTACCTCAATTAGGGAAATCGTCACATCGGCATTCTTTTCAATATGGAATTCAAGCATCATTTCATAATTCATTTTGTATATATGATCGCCTGAAAGAATTAAAACGTAATCAGGCTGATATTGCTTTAAGTAATTTAAATTTTGATAAATAGCGCTTGCGGTACCGGTATACCATTTAACCTCAGATGACTCACTGTACGGAGGCAATACTGTTACTCCCCCATCTTTACAATCGAGATCCCAGGCACTGCCAATCCCTATATAAGAATTTAATAATAGTGGCTGATATTGCGTTAATACTCCTACAGTATCGATACCGGAATTAGCACAATTGCTTAAGGTGAAATCTATGATGCGATATTTTCCTCCAAATGGTACAGCAGGCTTTGCCAAATCCTTTGTCAATTCATTCAGCCTGCTCCCCTTCCCTCCTGCTAAAAGCATGGCCACGCATTTTTTCTTTACCATTCCCTTTACGCTCCTTCCGTTTTCTCACTGGTCTTAACATTTGAAACCCAAACGGGGCTATTGATAAATGAAGTGAATATGGTTTCCCATGAAATGGCTCAGAAGCCGCCATTATTGTCTTTTTGTTGATGACGCCGCTGCCGCCAAATTCCAATTGATCACTGTTAAAAATCTCGCGGTATGGCCCTGGGGCGGGAACCCCTATTTTATAATCCGTGTATGCTACACCTGTGAAATTACAAACAAAGATTAACAAATCCTCTTCTTTTTTCCCCTTTCGGATAAATGTGAAAATTGATTGCTCTGCATTATCCACAACAATCCACTCAAATCCGTCCGGTAAATGATCCAGTTCATAAAGTGCTTTAGTGCGTTTATAAACCTGTATCAGTACTTTTACATATAGATTCATTCTCTGATGCATTTCATAATCCAACAAATTCCAATCTAATTGATCTTTATCCTTCCACTCGGCAAACTGACCAAATTCAAATCCCATAAACAGCAGCTTTTTCCCTGGATGGGCAAACATATAGCCAAGTAACAGCCTAAACTGGGCAAATTTCTCCCAATAGTTACCTGGCATCTTATCAAGCAAGGACTTTTTCCCATGAACTACTTCATCATGTGAAAATGGGAGCATAAAGTTTTCAGAAAAAGCATACAAAAGTGAAAACGTTATTTTTGAATGGACATGTGACCTTGCAAAAGGCGGAGTTTGCATATATTCCAAAACATCGTTCATCCAGCCCATATTCCATTTATAATCAAAACCTAATCCCCCGTAGCGTGCCGGTGCAGTAGCATGGGGGAATTCCGTGGAGTCTTCACCAATCATTAAAAAATGTGGATCGTATTGTTCAATTACTTGATTTAACTTTTTTAAGAAATGAATACCAAATGGATTTTCACGTTTTTCATCACCGGTATTCGGCCAATAAATAATATTTGCAACTGCATCCATCCGAAAACCGTCGATATGGAATTCATTCATCCAAAATAATGCATTAGAGATTAAAAAGCTTTGAACTTCTCCTTTACCCAGATCAAAATTCGCTGTTCCCCAAACAATATTTTCCCTATCAGCGGCATGTTCATAGGAGTATAGATGTGTACCATCGAAACGGTATAATCCATGAGCATCTTTACAAAAATGGCCCGGTACCCAATCAAGGATGACCCCAATTCCATTAAGATGGCATTGGTCAACAAAATATTTAAACTCGTTTGGTTCTCCGTATCTTGAAGTAACAGCATAATACCCTGTCCCTTGATAGCCCCAAGAGTCATCGAGCGGATGCTCGACAAGCGGCAGCAGCTCGATGTGTGTAAAACCATGCTCAATTACATAAGGAATCAGCTCCTCGGCCAATTCTTTGTATGTAAGATAGCTGCCGTCCTGCTTTATTCGCCATGATCCCAAGTGGACTTCATAAATAATGATTGGCTCCGATAAGGAATTACTATCGGACCTTCGTTTCATCCATTGGCTGTCATGCCACTTATATTGATTCAGGGAATAAACGACAGATGCAGTATTCGGTCTTACTTCAGAATAAAAGGCAAATGGATCTGCTTTAAGCATCGTTTCCCCTGATTTAGTCGTAATTTCATATTTATAAGTCTGCCCTTTCAGATCTTGATCAACGACTATGATCCATATGCCTTCTTCATTCATCCTCTGCAATTCATATCCACGGCCATCCCAGTTATTAAAATCGCCTGCAAGTCTTACTTGAAAGGCATTTGGGGCCCAAACACAAAATCGTGTATATTGTTGATGGGAATCACTAACGATATGGGCACCAAATAACTGATAACTTTGAAAAAGGTTTCCCTCATGAAATAGATGCAGCTGATAGTCAGTTGGTAAAAATGTATTGACTGTCATGATTCTCCTCTTCCTCATCTGAGAATATGTATTTCAAAATACAATTATATATGCAATTGGGTCATATTCCTCAAAATACTTTTTTATCTTTTCAGACAATTTCGACGTCTATCTTTGTTAAAAGTTCAATTTTCCCCGGGTTTCAACCTTATTCGACAATTATTTCTCTGTGTTTCGACAGAAAAATATTGCTTTTTTCAAAAAATATTATTCACTGAATAGTAATTTAAGCGTTTTCATTTTATTGTTTGATGAAAAGGATAGTTATAGCAAGGATTATTAAGAGGCATAGATAGACCGTCTGGAGGAGATTGGTTTTTGATTGCATGTGGAAAAGAGACAGATAACGTTGGAATTTTTCATGCTAAAAAACAAAAAAACCTGATAACATAAGTTATCAGGTTTTGATTATGACCCCTACGGGATTCGAACCCGTGTTACCGCCGTGAAAGGGCGGTGTCTTAACCGCTTGACCAAGGGGCCAATAGGAACGGAGAAGGAGGGATTTGAACCCTCGCGCCGGTTACCCGACCTACACCCTTAGCAGGGGCGCCTCTTCAGCCACTTGAGTACTTCTCCATATGGCTCCGCAGGTAGGACTCGAACCTACGACCGATCGGTTAACAGCCGATAGCTCTACCACTGAGCTACTGCGGAATAATAATAGGATGGGCCTAAATGGACTTGAACCATCGACCTCACGCTTATCAGGCGTGCGCTCTAACCAGCTGAGCTATAGGCCCATTATGGAGCGGGTGATGGGAATCGAACCCACAACAACAGCTTGGAAGGCTGTGGTTTTACCACTAAACTACACCCGCATCATGGGGCGGGTGATGGGAATCGAACCCACGAATGTCGGAACCACAATCCGATGCGTTAACCACTTCGCCACACCCGCCATTACTATATTTATTTTTTATTAAAATGGTGGCTCAGGACGGAATCGAACCGCCGACACAAGGATTTTCAGTCCTTTGCTCTACCGACTGAGCTACTGAGCCACAATTTAGTGGCGGTCTGGACGGGACTCGAACCCGCGACCTCCTGCGTGACAGGCAGGCATTCTAACCAACTGAACTACCAGACCGTATTGCGGGGGCAGGATTTGAACCTGCGACCTTCGGGTTATGAGCCCGACGAGCTACCGGACTGCTCCACCCCGCGATAATA
>NZ_KV440949.1:1218702-1716202 GCF_001636315.1 Neobacillus mesonae
ACGTCATCCCCACCTTCCTCCGGTTTGTCACCGGCAGTCACCTTAGAGTGCCCAACTGAATGCTGGCAACTAAGATCAAGGGTTGCGCTCGTTGCGGGACTTAACCCAACATCTCACGACACGAGCTGACGACAACCATGCACCACCTGTCACTCTGTCCCCCGAAGGGGAAAGTCCTATCTCTAGGAGTGTCAGAGGATGTCAAGACCTGGTAAGGTTCTTCGCGTTGCTTCGAATTAAACCACATGCTCCACCGCTTGTGCGGGCCCCCGTCAATTCCTTTGAGTTTCAGCCTTGCGGCCGTACTCCCCAGGCGGAGTGCTTAATGCGTTAGCTGCAGCACTAAAGGGCGGAAACCCTCTAACACTTAGCACTCATCGTTTACGGCGTGGACTACCAGGGTATCTAATCCTGTTTGCTCCCCACGCTTTCGCGCCTCAGCGTCAGTTACAGACCAGAAAGCCGCCTTCGCCACTGGTGTTCCTCCACATCTCTACGCATTTCACCGCTACACGTGGAATTCCGCTTTCCTCTTCTGCACTCAAGTCCCCCAGTTTCCAATGACCCTCCACGGTTGAGCCGTGGGCTTTCACATCAGACTTAAAGGACCGCCTGCGCGCGCTTTACGCCCAATAATTCCGGACAACGCTTGCCACCTACGTATTACCGCGGCTGCTGGCACGTAGTTAGCCGTGGCTTTCTGGTTAGGTACCGTCAAGGTACCGGCAGTTACTCCGATACTTGTTCTTCCCTAACAACAGAGCTTTACGACCCGAAGGCCTTCATCGCTCACGCGGCGTTGCTCCATCAGACTTTCGTCCATTGTGGAAGATTCCCTACTGCTGCCTCCCGTAGGAGTCTGGGCCGTGTCTCAGTCCCAGTGTGGCCGATCACCCTCTCAGGTCGGCTACGCATCGTTGCCTTGGTGAGCCGTTACCTCACCAACTAGCTAATGCGCCGCGGGCCCATCTGTAAGTGTCAGCCGAAACCGACTTTCAGCTTACCAACATGTGTTGATAAGAATTATCCGGTATTAGCTCCGGTTTCCCGAAGTTATCCCAGTCTTACAGGCAGGTTGCCCACGTGTTACTCACCCGTCCGCCGCTAACTTTTGGGAGCAAGCTCCCGCAAGTTCGCTCGACTTGCATGTATTAGGCACGCCGCCAGCGTTCGTCCTGAGCCAGGATCAAACTCTCCAAGAAAGTTGATTAGCTCATAAATGTTACGTTGGCTTCATCTCATAAAGAGATGAATAATTATTGTTTGTTGACGTTTTTGTTTGTTTAGTTTTCAAAGAACAATTGAGTTGGAATTATTTTTCTTATCCAACATTTTTTCTCAATCGCTCAAAAGCGACTTCTTTAATTTATCATATCCATCTTCTCAGTGTCAACAACTTTTTAAATTTGTTTTTTTCGTTGTTTTACTCTCTCTTGAAGAGGACGAGTCTTAATATATCATGTACAACAAATGATTGCAATATAATTTTTAAAAAAATTATAGAAAAATAAAAAGCCAAGAGATCATCTTGACTTTTATCCTCAGCTCTCAATTTGAACTTTTTGAACATTGCTTAAGTCTTGGAGGTTTTCCATAATTTCAATCTGATTAATTGTATTCGGCACTTTAACTTTAAAAGTATATTTCACAACTGAACCATCCCAATCACTATTTTCCATATTAAATTTTTGTACCTCAAGTTTCTTATCAAGAAATAGCTGATTGATTAGATGGAGATTCTCTTTTTCCCTGTTAATTACAATGGAGATTAAATAACTTTCCTGGGGTACATCTCTTTTTTTGAATAATACCTCTAACTTCGTTTCCAATTTATCTAAGAATAACAATGTTGTTATTATAATAACCGTCACCAATACCGCTTCGAAATACATTCCGACTCCAACCACAAGCCCCAGCCCGGCAACTGTCCAAATGCTTGCGGCCGTTGTTAGTCCTTTTACCGTGACCCCGCCATGGACTAAGATGGTGCCCGCACCAAGAAAACCGATTCCGGAAACAACATAACTGGGAATTCTACTTGGATCATACCTTGTCGACTGTGGATGAGAATTAATAAATTCTTCAAATCCAAATAATGATAGAAGCATTAATAAACAGGATCCTACACCTACTAGTATATGCGTTCTTAGTCCGGCGGGATGGTTTTTAAGCTCTCTTTCAAACCCAATAAATCCGCTTAATAAAACAATTAAGGACAACCGAATGATGATGATTGCCATTTCATTATTAAAAATACTATGCATGCCATACCCCTCCCCAGGTTCCATATCGTTATGTAATGGGTAATTCCCGCTTTTTATAAGTCTATTCTAATAAAGGTTTAACTATTTAGGAAATACTATAAATCGCGCTGACTCCTTCTTTTTTAAATTTACCTCTTGCAAGAAAGATAAATAGCAGATATAATAACTTTTGTATCAAAGATACGGGGGCTTAGCTCAGCTGGGAGAGCGCTTGCATGGCATGCAAGAGGTCGTCGGTTCGATCCCGATAGTCTCCATACTTTCAGATTAGGAAAGCCTGTCATATATATGACAGGCTTTTTATGTTTATACATTAATCTATGCTAGTTAATTCCGTTGGATAGGATGTCAATACTTCTGCTTCACCTTGTTGGTTTATATAAACATTTTCTTCGATCCGCACCCCGCCAAATCCCGGAATGTATATCCCCGGCTCAATCGTAAATAAATAACCTGGTTCTAAGAGCATTTCATTTTTTTCATGAATCGATGGCTCTTCATGAACTTCCATACCTAAACCGTGACCAACTCGATTATTAAAATACTGGCCATACCCATTTTCTTTAATCACATTCCGGGATGCAAGATCGACGGTGGCAGCAGGCACTCCAGCCCTTACAGCATGAATTCCGGCTTGTACCGACTCCCGGACAATATTATAAATCCTTCGTTGTTCGTCGGTTTCTTCTCCCACCACAAAGGTGCGCGTAATATCCGAGCAATATCCATCCAAGAGGACTCCCATATCAATTAATAAAAATTCTCCGTGCTGAATTTTCTTCTGATCTGGGCGACCATGCGGCAAGGATGATTTGCTGCCTGATAAAACTATGGTTGAAAAAGACGGTCCTTCTGCGCCAAATTTTCTCATTAAAAATTCCAATTCAGCCGTTAACTCTAACTCTGACATCCCTGTTTGAAATCGTTTAATTCCTTCGCTTAACACTTTTTCGATTGCATAAACTGCCGTTTGAACCTTAGCGCATTCATCATGAGATTTTTTCATTCTTTCACTAGAAATAAATTCACCAATGTTTTGATAATGAAAATCACCGAAGAAATGTTTTATTTGTTCCCGCTGAAATAAGCTGATATTTTTTGTTTCCAATCCAATTGATTTTACTCCTTCTTCGACTGTATTCTTTAACACCTGGTAAGGGTTGAGATCATCTGAAATTGGAATAATTGTTTCAACCGACGAGCTTTTTTCTGCTTCCTCAAGATCGAGAGCTGGAACGAATAAAAACTTTTTTACTTTACGCAAGTCAATAATTAATGCCATAAATCGTTCATGTGGTTCTGAATTAAAGCCTGTATAGTAATAGACATTTTTCGGGGAATTAATGATTGCTAACTCTATTTGTCTTGCTTCGAGATACTGAACTAATTTAACCAATCTTGTTTCATATTGACTACTCATAATAGCACTCCTATTTCATCATGTTTATCCGAGTAAAAAACCTTGCTTTAACGGATCTCTCGGATCTACTACAAATTGATGGAATCCGGTTATAAATGCCTGACCGGTAACCTTTGGAACAATTGCATCATATTCCGCTACTTTCGTCTTTGACAGTACCTCACCAATAAATTGTCCATCCGTGATGCACTCATGGACGAAGCTTCCACCTTCTTTTAGAACACTATTTTCTACAAGAGTTGCAAGTCGGGCTGAGGTACCTGTACCGCACGGCGATCTGTCTACCTGTTCATCCGCAAAAATGGTCACATTTCTAAGGTCTGCATCCTTTTCTTTTGGATCGTCGGAAAAAATGACGCCATAAATGCCTTTTAGACCATGTTCAAGCGGATGCTTTACATCCATATTGCTTTCTATAAACTGTTTGATTTTCTTTCCCCACGCTTGTATTTTCGGTAAGTCGGTGAAATTCACCTTTAAACCGAATGCCTGGCTATTTACTACCGCATAGAAGGCTCCTCCGAATGCAATATCTACTTGAAATTCATGATTATCTATTTTGACGGGAAGATTCTTTTTAAAGACAAACGAGGGTACATTTTCGAATGAAACAGATTCAACTTGGTTTCCATTGTATTTTGCATAGGCAATAACTTCGCCTGCCGGGCTGTCGATGATAAACTTTTCTTTGCCGCCTGACAGTTCGAAAGCGCCAGTTTCAATTCCGTACGTGACAACAGCTACAATACCGTGTCCGCACATCGTACTCCAGCCTTCATTATGCATAAATAATACACCAAAATCGGCTTGTGGACTTGCAGGAGGTGTAATAATACATCCATACATCCCATGGTGTCCGCGAGGTTCATACATAAGTACCTCGCGGAGATGGTCTAAGTGCTCCATACAGTAGCCTCGCCGTTCTAATTGAGTCCGTCCTTTAATCTCCGGTAATCCTCCGGTAATAATACGAAGCGGTTCTCCGTAAACATGCATATCCACGGTTGTATACATTTTTTTGAAATTCATTTTTTCCCCTCCATTTTATTTTTGCTGAAGATTTGTTTAGCAAAATCTATAAAATTACTAGTTCTTTTGTGGATGGTGTCAATACTTCACGGCCATTTTCGGTAATTAGGATCACGTCCTCGACCCTTGCTCCTCCCATATTAGGTAAATAAATACCCGGTTCAACAGTGATCACCATGTTTTCTGTTAAGGTTTTCTCTTTTAGCACCGAGAAAAGCGGGAGTTCATGGACTTCCAAACCGATTCCATGCCCAGTGCCGGTACCAGAACGATCATTGTAACCATGCATAATAATATTTTCTTTCATTAAGGCATCTACTTCTTGATCTGTTAATCCGGGTTTTAAATTGGCAACACAATTTTTAAATGAAGTAAGAACAACATCATGAATCGTTAACAATTCGGGGGATGGGTTACCAACCGCAATTGTTCTTGAAATATCAGCCCAATAACCTTGATAGTTAGCACCAAAGTCAATGGTTATCATATCGCCATCTTCAATTAGCTTTTCACTTGCCCGGCCATGCGGCATTGATCCACGATAGCCCGAAACAACAGTCGGGGAAAAACCTGTGTTCGTACAACCATGCTCTCTGATAAATGACTCAAGCTCCCTTGCAACATCCAATTCCGATATTCCCGAACGGACAAAGTTTAAAATATGTAAAAACGCACTGTCCGTTACTTCTGCTGCCACTCTTAATTTTTCTATTTCATCTTTTGATTTTATCATCCGTAGATCTTCTATTATTCCGCTTGTTGGCACTAATTCAGCTGAAAATGAAGATTTATTTTTAACAAACATTCCATAAGATAAATGCTCTTGTTCAAATCCAAGCTTGGTGATCTTCATTTGCTTTATCTGTACAGCTGCTTCATCAAAGATTCGCCCTTTGTGGCCTGTGTGACCGGAGTGCAGCACAATCTCATATCCTGTAGCTTGTTGCTGGGCCTGCTCGATATAGCGATAATCAGTTATTAATTTCGCTTCATTTTCAGTAATAAGGATAACGCCATTACTCCCTGTAAAACCGGACATATATACTCTGTTCCATGGATGGATAATCATCATCCCATCAATGCCTAATTCACGAATCTTCTCCCTTAGCCTCTGAACCCGGTCCATTGATTTCACCTCACATTTATTTTTCAAAATTTATAAATGCAATTTTTGTGCCACTGAATTTTTATTTAGAAATTTAAATCAGGACCCAGCAAAGCTATTTCATCATTTAATTTTGTTATACACTTTCAAAATTTTTAGACAATTAACTGTCTATTTTTTTGTACACCCTTTATAAAATGGGTTAAATTCTTTTTATCTTCTATTTGGCATGCTTTTTGCAATATAAATGTCTGAATATTTTAAAAAGGGGGATGAGCAGTAGATGAAAAAGATAGCTTTTGTACTATTTTCACTTCTCATTGTTTTTAGTTTGACTGGATGTTATGGAAAAAGCACTAATTCTAGTAAACCAGTAGGAACAGGCGAAAACGAAAAGGGGCAATCAGCAAACCCTGAAACGCAAACGCTAAATTTATTCGCCGCTAATGAAATTCCAACATTAAAAACAAATGGAATTATTGACGGACTATCAGCAACTATTATGATGAATATTATGGAGGGACTTTACCGTTATGACCCTAACCAGAAGCTTACTCCTGGGATTGCAAAAGATCATGAAGTAAGTGATGATGGTAAAACCTATACTTTCCACTTAAGAGAAGATGCAAAATGGAGCAATGGAACACCAGTAACTGCACACGATTTTGTGTTTGCCTGGAAACGCGCCCTTCATCCGGATACCCTTTCACCTCATGCCTATGAATTAGACAATATTGTAAACGCAATTGAAATCCAAGACAAAAATAATAACCTATATGGAAAAGTTGATGCTTTAGGTGTAAAAGCACTTGATGACGCCACCCTAGAGGTAAAGTTAAAAGAAGCTATTCCATATTTCCTTGATAAATTGACAAATATCGTTTTTTATCCACAAAATGAAGAGTTTATTAAGTCTCAGGGAGATAAATATGCTCTCGAGCCGGACAGCCTGATTTATAACGGTCCTTTTTTACTCGATTCATGGAAGCATGAAGAAGGCTGGGTACTTAAGAAAAATCCATCTTATTGGGACGCAAACAAAGTAAAGCTCCAGACAATTAACTATAAAGTAGTTAAAGATGTATCTGCTGGTGTAAATCTTTATGATTCAAACGCAGTCGACTTCACCAATTTGTCATCTGAGTTTGTTGATTTGTACCGTGATCATCAAGACCTTCAAACAACCATGAAACGAGAAATATATTTTATACGCTTTAATACCCAAAATAAGTATTTAAGCAACCCAAATATTAGGAAAGCTATTGATATGGGATGGGATAAGAAGGAAGCTGCCGAGAAGATTCTTAAAAATGGGTCATTACCTGCATATTTCTTAATTCCAGAGGGACAGGCAGTATCCCCCGATGGTAAAGACTTCAGAAATAAATACGGCAGTTTTCACACAGAAGGTATTGAGAAAGCGAAAGAATACTGGCTAAAAGGGTTAAAAGAATTAGGTACTGACAAGATTGAACTTGAGTTTTTGAGCTATGATGACGGGCAAAGAAAAGCCGTAGCAGAATATATTAAAAATCAACTCGAGAAAAACTTGCCAGGGCTTACGGTTAAAATTAATCAGCAGCCAAATAAACAAAAACTGGCTCTAGAAGCAAAACAAGAATATGATATGACACATTCAGGATGGCGCAGTGATCTAGCAGACCCAATTGATTTTCTGTCCATTCATCTCTCAGATGGTCCTTACAACTGGCAAAGCTATAAAAATAATGAATTTGATAAGTTAATTAAGAAAGCCCAGGTTGATTTTTCAGATTTGGCTGGCCGTATCGCCGATTTACAAGAAGCTGAACGTATTCTAATAGATCAAGACACCGCAATTTCACCAATGTATCAAGCAGGTGAAGCTTATCTTGTTAAACCATACGTAAAAGGAATCGTCGCACACCAAAATTCAACCTATAGTTATAAGTGGACTTTTATTGATGGTAAATAATTAAAGTAAAACGCCTGGGTTATCAAAACCCAGGCGTTTTACTTATATAATTGATGTCATAAGTGTAAATAGAAACATAATTCCTCCCGAAATAAGGAGAGAAAACGTGATGGAATAATTCCCCCTATTTTTTACTGAAGGAGTTTGCAAATCACTAATTTGTTCGGCAACATAACCATCCACTTTTGAGAATTTCTTATTAAACTTTGTAAAACTATAAATAATCCCATTAAACATCCCCCCTTTAAATACTAACAAGCTGGCGCCAGCCATAAGCATAAATAAGGAAATGAAAAATAAATAATTTATGAATTTCACCCAAGATACATGCCCTATAATCAATGATGATATTACGGACAAAACGATTACTGAAAGGGTCATTTTTATAATATTACTGATAATTTGGTCACCCTTTTCTAACGGGATTTAAATAACCTTTGATCCTTGTTTTTTTATTTTAGAATATTCAAGTTCGGTACATGCCACCCAATGGCCATTTTTTACTTCCCTTAATATAGGTTCTTCTCCCTCGCCACTCCATGCAAATTTAGTATCAAACTTAATTCTCCTACGATGACGTTCAATATTTGGATCTGGTACCGGAATTGCGGATAGGAGAGATTTCGTATAAGGATGCAATGGATTTTGATACAGTTCGTCACTTCCGGCCAACTCAACAATTCTTCCCTTATACATGACGCCAATCCGGTCACTAATATATTTTACCATCGAAAGATCATGGGCAATAAATAAATAGGTAAGCCCTTTTTCCTTTTGCAGCCTTTTCATTAAATTGACAACTTGTGCCTGAATGGAGACATCAAGGGCGGAAATTGGTTCGTCTGCAATAATAAATTCGGGATTTACGGCTAATGCTCTTGCAATCCCTATTCGCTGGCGCTGCCCACCGCTAAATTCATGTGGATAACGATTCACATGTTCTCTGCTTAGTCCTACAGTTTCTAGAAGCTCATATACACTTTCAATTTTCTCCTTTTTATTGCTATACAGCCCGTGAATATCCATTCCTTCAGAAATAATGTCTGCCACGGTAAGTCGGGGATTTAACGACGAGTAAGGATCTTGAAATATCATTTGGATTTTCTGATTAAGAGCCTGCAATTGACTATCCGACTTTTTTCCAAAAATACTTTCGTTATTGTAAAAAACATCACCATCTGTGGCACGGTATAAACGGCTTATGATTCTTCCTGTTGTTGATTTTCCACATCCCGATTCTCCAACTAGACCAAAGGTTTCGCCTTTAAATATTTCAAAGTTTAATCCATCCACCGCTTTCAAAATTTGATTTTTTCCGCTCCGGAAATATTTCTTTAAATTCCTTATCTCTAGAAGTTTCTCTTTCGAATCCGTTTTTTTTTGAACACAAGTTTTTGTTGTCTCAGGAGAAGCAGAATGGTCTTGTATTCTCATCTTTTCTGGCGGAATAACTTGCGGCGCCTTCTCATGTAATAACCATGTTGCTGCATAATGAGTATCTGATACTTTATACATTGGCGGTTCTAAGTGATAATCGATTTCCAAAGCATATTTATTTCGGGGTGCAAATGCATCCCCAGCGGGCGGCTTTAATAAGTCTGGCGGTGTTCCAGGAATAGTAATTAATTCTTCATCACGATAATTTACATTTGGCATCGCACCAAGAAGACCCCATGTATACGGATGCCGCGGGTTATAAAATACTTCATCGACGGTTCCGATTTCAATAATTTTTCCGGCATACATTACCGCTACACGATCAGCAATATTAGCCACTACACCTAAATCGTGAGTGATAAATATAATCGCGGTCCCCATTTTTTTCTGAAGATCCTTTAATAAATCTAAAATTTGTGCTTGGATTGTAACATCCAAGGCAGTTGTTGGCTCATCAGCGATTAAAATTTTAGGATTACACGAAATGGCCATTGCTATGACAACCCGCTGTCTCATTCCGCCGGAAAATTGATGTGGATAATCAGAAAATCTTTTTGCCGCGTTTGGAATTCCAACCATTTCAAGCAGTTCAATTGTTTTTTCTTTCGCCTGTTTATTTGGCAGTCTTTGATGCTTTAAAATACTTTCCATAATCTGTTTCCCAATTGTCATGGTTGGATTAAGGGATGTCATAGGATCTTGGAAAATCATTGAAATATCAGATCCCCGAATGCTTTGCATTTGTTTTTCTGATAAAGCTACGAGATTCTTCCCTTCATACAGAATTTCCCCACAGGTTATTCGTCCGGGAGGATTTGGCAATAACCTCATTAGACTCTTGGAGGTAACCGATTTTCCCGATCCTGATTCTCCAACAATGGCAAGTGTCTCGCCTTTATTAAGATGAAAAGAAACACTTCTTACTGCTTTGACTTCACCTGCATAGGTGTCAAAGGATACTTGCAAATCTTTAATATCTAGTATTTTTTCCACAACCTTGCCCCCTATTTGCGCATTTTAGGATCCAAGGCATCTCGGAGCCCGTCTCCTGCCAAGTTAAAACTGATCATGATCAAACTAATAATAATCGCCGAAAAAGTAAGCATATGTGGATAAATCCGTAAGAATTTATAACCATCATTTATTAAGGTTCCTAAGGAAGCGATTGGCGGCTGAAGCCCAAGACCTATGAAACTCAAAAATGCTTCAGTAAAAATAGCTGTTGGAATAGTGAACATCGTTGTAATGATAATAGGCCCCAGGGAATTGGGAATTAAATGTCTCAAAATCATCCTTGTGTTCTTTGCTCCTAACGTTTTGGAGGCTAAAACATACTCCTGTTCTTTTAGCTTTAGAACCTGTCCGCGAACAATTCTAGCCATTCCTACCCATCCTGTTATAACCATTGCTAAAGTAATGGTTATAATCCCTGGCTGCAAAACCAAGATTAACAGGATTACAACAATTAAATGTGGAATACCTACTAAAACTTCAATAACCCTTTGCATGATATTATCGATTCGACCGCCATAATACGCTGAAATACCACCATAAGCCACACCGATAAGTAAATCAATGGCCGCTGCCAAGAAGGCAATATATAAGGAGATGCGTGTTCCTTCCCAGATTCGCGTCCAAAGGTCTCTGCCCAAATTATCTGTCCCAAACCAGTAATATTCAGAAACATTATTTTCTTTATATTTATCTACCCCCTTTATATCAACACCGCTAAAACCAAGCCAAGAGATATTTTCCAAGACTGGTATTTTAGGTGGTAAATTTGCACGGGATAAATTTTGTTCATCATAACCGTGATTATTGGCATATGGTCCAAATAACGCTAGAAGCAAAATGATAGAGATAAGAATTAACCCCGTTAAAGCTGCCTTATTTTTACGAAAACGTCTCCACACATCCTGCCAATATGTATTAGCAGGACGCGTGATCTGATCTGCGGAACTTCTCTTCTTTGCGGGTAAAAACCATTCTTCTGACAGCTCTTTATTTTTTATTATCATTATCTGGCCCCTCCTGATAATCTAATTCTTGGGTCGATAATTCCGTAAAGGATGTCTACAATCAAAACAATCCCAATAAATAGAATGCTATAAAACAAGGTTACCCCCATGATTACCGGAAAATCATTCGTCATAATGGACTTAACAAACTGCTCACCAAGTCCCGGCACACTAAAGATTTTCTCTATTACTAATGTCCCCGTTAATAACGATACTGCCATTGGCCCTAATATTGTTACAATTGGTATTGCCGCATTACGGAGACTGTGTTTTAAAATAATTGAAAAACTGTTCAACCCTTTTGCCCGCGCTGTTACAATATAATCTTGACCTACTACTTCAAGCATTTCTGTCCGCATGAATCTAGCAATTGTCGCAACCACAAAAACCGCTAATGAAATTGTCGGTAAAATGGAATATTCAAAGCCTTCCCAAAAGGCAACAGGCAGCCATTGGAGACGAACTCCAACCCAATATTGAAGCAATCCCGCAAAGACAAAATTAGGTACCGATATGCCTATAACCGAGATGATCATTGAACCGTAATCAATAGCGGTATTATGTTTTAGTGCAGCAATAATCCCTAAAATGATTCCAAACACTGTTCCGACTATTAACGATTGTGCCCCCAGTACAGCAGATGCCCCAATACGCTCACCGATGATATCCGAAACGGAGCGCCCGTCATATTGAAACGAAACACCAAAATCCCCCTTAAAGATATTTTTCATGTAAGTAATGTATTGCAGCGGTACAGGTTCATCCAACCCATATCTTTCATATAGCCTTTCTTTCTGTGTTTCTGATAATCTTTCATCATTAAACGGTGACCCCGGCAATGTTTGCATTAATAAAAATGTAAAAGTTGCAATTACTAAAAAAGTAACTAGCATATATCCTATTCTGCTAAAAATATACTTCAACAAAATTTCGACACCCCCGTTATTTTCATATACCTAATTACCTTTTACCTCTTGCAAATTCTATACCAACTTTTTTCTAACACTATTCTGAATGTTTTAATAATTAATCCCGGGAATGAACTGTCCAATAACCTAGACACGAATATGTATAATATTTGGAAAAATGTAAAAAAAGTTATACATCGTTTGCTCCCTTTAATATCCAGTAACAATAATGACCCTCTGTTATCTATCAAATGGCACAATTATTGCATCAGTCAAAGGTAGAATTTTTTAAATTTTTAATAAAATCATTTCTACTACAAAAGCAGCGGGGTGAATTATGACTAATTTACTTGAAGTACAAGATCTAACCACTTTTTTTGACTATAAAAAAGGAAAGGTAACCGTCGTAGAGAATGTGAATTTTGCAATCAAAAAAGGGGAAACAGTTGCTCTCGTCGGTGAATCCGGCTGCGGAAAAAGCATGACCTCCCTTTCTATCATGGGACTAGTCCCCACACCTGGGGCGATTGACGGCAATATTCAATTTAACGGAGTCAATCTATCCAAGTTAAGTGAAGATGAGATGTGCAAAATTCGCGGCAAAGAGGTCTCGATGATTTTCCAAGAGCCAATGACTTCGCTTAACCCTGTTATGACTATTGGTGAACAGCTGGCGGAGGTATTGGTATACCACCAGAAGATGAAACATTCAGAGGCTATGAAGAAGGCAATTGAACTATTAAAGCTGGTTGGTTTTTCGCGGGCAGAGGAAATCGTTAAAGATTACCCCCACCGTTTATCCGGCGGGATGAGGCAAAGGGTCATGATTGCCATGGCAATGAGCTGTAACCCGAAACTATTAATTGCCGATGAGCCGACAACCGCTTTGGATGTAACCGTCCAGGCACAAATATTAGATTTAATGAAAGAATTGAGTCAAAAATTCGATACATCGATTTTATTAATCACACATGATTTAGGGGTCGTATCTGAATTGGCTGAACGGGTGATTGTCATGTATGCCGGACAAGTTGTTGAACAAGCAAGCATTGAAGACCTATTCGATGCCCCTAAACATCCTTACACAATTGGCTTAATTCAATCGATTCCACAAATTGAGGGAGAAATCAATCGGCTTTCTTCCATTCCAGGAAATGTTCCAACTCCTGATAATATGCCAAAGGGATGCAGATTTTCACCAAGATGCAGTAAAGCATTCGTCCGCTGTTTTGAAGAAAATCCTTCTTTGAAAGATTTGGGATCACCCCATTTAGTTAGGTGTTTTTTGTATGAGGAGGAGACGGCATGTACACAGGTAAGCAATTAAACCAAAACGAAAGACCTAAGCCTTCAAGTGAACCGGAAATTTTGCATGTAAAAGATTTAAAAAAATACTTTCCGATTAAGGCGGGGATCATGCAAAAAACCGTCGGACATGTGAAAGCTGTTGATGGCGTGAATTTGACAGTTAAAAAAGGGGAAACTTTAGGGATTGTCGGCGAATCCGGCTGCGGAAAATCCACTTTTGGCAGAACGCTTATAAGGCTGTATGAACCGACCGATGGCAGCATTCATTTTAATAATACTGATATTACCAGTTTAAAAGAAAATCAGCTTAGAAGGATGATAAGACGGCAAATTCAAATGATTTTTCAAGACCCGTTTGCCTCTCTCAATCCGAGAAAAACAGTTGGTAAAATTCTGCTTGAGCCATTAGCGGCCCATCAGCTTTACAGGAGCAATAACGAAAGATGGGAAAAAGTTGAAGAACTGCTTGAAACCGTAGGACTTAATCGTACATACAAAGACCGTTATCCTCATGAATTCTCCGGAGGGCAGCGGCAGAGAATCGGAATTGCCCGAGCCCTAGCACTCAAACCGGAATTAATTATTGCAGACGAGCCTGTTTCAGCACTGGATGTTTCCATTCAGGCGCAAATCATTAATTTAATGGAAGACCTGCAATCTGAATTTGGGTTAACGTATATTTTCATCTCGCATGACTTAAGTGTTGTCCGCCATATTTCTGACCGTGTTGGTGTAATGTATTTAGGAAAAATGATGGAACTGGCAAATAAGGAGGACCTATTTGCGAATCCGCTTCACCCATATACTAGGGCACTCATGTCGGCTGTCCCTGTTCCCCGGAAAAATGGACTGGCAAAGCGGGAACGGATCATCCTTACCGGAGATCTGCCAAGTCCGGCAAATCCGCCAAAAGGATGTGTGTTCCATACAAGATGCCCACATGCCATGCCAGCCTGCCGTGAAGCAGTCCCTGCCTTTAAAGAAGTGCAGCCAAACCATTTCATCGCTTGTCATCTTTATGAATAAGACGGTTGGGCTTTCCTTAAAAGGGGGTGATGCTGTAAGCGCTCTTATCATTTCATTAGATTAGGTATGTTAAAAAGATATGGAGGGGTAAATTTGAAAAAGAAATCATCTGTATTTAGTTTAGGATCGCTATTGTTAATACTTTTCCTACTAATCACAGGGTGTTCGGCTGAAACATCAACTGACTATGGAAGCAACACGAAAAAAGACGGCACAAAGAGCGGTAAAGAAGAAGTCCAGCAAGGCGGTACCTTAGTCCTTGGAACAACCGCGTCACCTACGCTGTTTAATCCGTTATACTCTACCGACACATCCAGTTCAATGATTGAAGGATTTATCTACAGCGGTCTTGTGACAATCGACCGAGAATTCAATCCGGTTCCGGACCTGGCTGAAAAATGGGAGAACTCGGACGACGGTTTAACATGGACTTTCCAATTACGAAAAGGTGTGAAATGGCATGATGGCAAGGACTTCACGGCAGATGATGTCGTCTTTACCTATAGCATTCCATTAAGCAAGGATTATAAAGGACCACGGGGCCTATCGTTCGAAACCATTACAAAAGTGGAAAAAGTGGATGATTACACAGTAAAAATAACTTTGAAAGAACCGTATGCTCCGTTTCTGGCTTTCGTTGGAACAAGCGGGATTCTGCCAAAGCATATTCTAGGCGATGTTCCAATTCAGGATTTAGGTAAACACGAATTTAATACAAAAAATCCAATTGGGACTGGTCCATTCAAGTTTGAAGAGTGGAAAGACGGCGAATATATTAAGTTAGCCGCAAATGATGATTATTTTCTTGGCAAACCAAAGTTAGACGGGATTATCGACAAAATTGTTCCAGACTCAAATGCATTAATGGCTCAAATGCAAACGGGAGAAATCAGTTTAACGAGTATTGCACCTGAACAAATGGAATCGGCAAAAAAATTAGAAGAGCAAGGAAAAGTAAAAATACTTTCGGGTCCAAGCAACTCATGGGAGTATCTCGGCTATAACCTAAGAAACCCATTATTTAAAGACCGTAATGTCCGTATTGCCTTAACACATGCGATCGACAAGGAATCGATTGTTAAAGCCATTTTAAACGGAGATGGCACGGTTGCACATGGACCAGGAAGTCCGGCAAACTGGGCCTTCAATGAGAATATGCCGAAATTTGAATACGATGTGAATAAAGCAAAAGAATTATTAAAAGAGGCCGGCTGGGAGAAAGGTTCTGACGGCATCCTGCAAAAGGACGGCAAGAAATTTGAATTCACGATTAAAACAACTTCAGCTAATGAAACACGACAAAAAATTGCTCAGGTTGTGCAAGAACAATTTAAACAGATTGGAATTAAGGCTAACATTCAATTGTTAGAATGGAGTGCTTATGTAAAAGAAACTAGCCCTCCTAATTGGAACTTTGATGCCATTGTAGCCGGCTGGTCAATTGGAAGCGACCCAGACCCGACCTGGTTCTGGGATACAAATGAAATTGAAAAAGGGCTAAACTATCAAGCTTATTCAAATCAAAAGGTTGATGAGCTTGTTCGAGAAAATACAAGAATCGTAGACCAACAGGAACGCCTAAAAATCATGCATGAGGTGGATCAAATAGTGGCAGAAGACCAGCCAGCGACATTCCTATACTATCCAAACGGACATATGATAATAAATCCTAAGCTTCATGGCCCGATATATAATACTGCAAACACTTATTTTGAAATTGAAAAATGGTACTTTGAAAAATAATAGTCGGGGACGCGGAAGGGCAGTTCAGCCCTTCCGTGTTTCTTCAAAATCATGTTAAGGAGGAGAACCAATGCTCTCATATATAATCCGCCGTACGATGCTCTCCATTCCGTTGCTTCTCGGGATTACAATGCTTGCTTTCTTGATTATTAAGCTTGCACCCGGTGACCCGACAGCGCTTTTAATCGACCCCAGAATTAAAGCGGAGAATTTAGAAGGATTTAAGGAATTATATGGCCTAAATGACCCCATTTATGTCCAATATTTTAGATGGTTAGGGCAGATGATTCAAGGGAACTTCGGGGAATCTCTAATACGACAAGGAATACCTGTCAGCGAAATGATTATGGGCAGACTTCCGAACACTTTGTTATTAATGGGTGTTTCTACTTTAATAGCTGTGTTGATTTCCATTCCTTTAGGTGTGCTTTCAGCAACAAAACAAAATACTCTTACTGATTATTCGATTACATTTGGCTCCTTTTTAGGGCTTGCTACCCCAAGTTTTTGGATTGGCATTATGCTTATAATGGTATTTGCTGTTAACTTACCTTGGTTTCCGACAGGCGGAGTGGCTACGCTAAATGCGCCATTCAGCATATGGGACAGGATCCACCATTTAATTTTACCTGCTTTCGTTCTCTCAATCGCTGATTTGGCTGGACTCATCCGCTATTCACGCTCAAGTATGATTGAAGTGCTGCGGCAGGATTACATAAGAACTGCAAGAGCAAAAGGATTCAAAAAGCGAAAAGTCATTTTTAAACACGGACTGCGCAATGGATTAATACCGATTATCACCATTTTCGGCCTGATGCTGCCCTCTTTTATCGGCGGGTCTGTTATTGTAGAAAAAATATTTAGCTGGCCGGGGATCGGTTTATTATTTTTCGATGCCGCCTTTCAACGAGATTATCCGGTTATTATGGCCATCACCGTGATTGCCGCTGCGCTGGTCGTCATCGGGAATTTGCTGGCTGATATCTTGTACTGCATCTTTGACCCGAGAATCGAATATTAGGAGGAATTACCAATGTCTTTACCCCAAGAGAAAGTAACAGCCAATACGGCTCGCCCATTATTGGTGCCATCACAAAATATACCAAAACCGCCTGACACAATGCGAAAGATTATTTTCCGCAGCTTTATGAAAAATAAGCTGGCAGTGGCGGGCGCCGTTTTTTTGATTATTGTCATTGGGGCGGCCATTTTTGCACCGCTTTTGGCTCCTTTTGACCCAAGTCATCAATCATTATTAGATAAGCTTGCCAAACCGGGTAAAAAGTACTTACTTGGAGCAGATACGCTTGGCCGGGATACGCTGAGCCGTCTTCTATATGGGGCCCGGGTTTCATTGATGGTCGGTTTCTTATCGGTTGCAGGCTCAATATTTATCGGCACCCTTGTAGGATCCATTGCAGGGTACTACGGAGGATTCATCGATGCGATTCTTATGCGTTTTGTTGACGTTGTTATTTCCTTTCCATCCCTTTTCTTATTGATTACACTGGTAACTATTTTTCAGCCGAGCTTAACAACTTTGATCATGGTCTTCGCTTTATTTGGCTGGACAGGAACGGCACGATTAGTCCGGGGGGAGTTTCTCACATTACGGACACGTGAATTCGTGTTAGCTGCCAAAACCATGGGGATTCGCAGTTCAAGAATTATTTTTTCACATATCTTGCCGAATGCCATGGGGCCGATTATTGTTTCAGCAACGCTAGGCGTAGGGGGAGTTATTCTAGGGGAATCAGCCTTAAGTTATTTAGGATTAGGCGTCCAGCCGCCAACACCAAGCTGGGGAAATATGCTCCAGGACGCGCAAAATTTTAATATCTTGATTACTTCATGGTGGTACCCTTTATTTCCAGGCCTCTTAATTTTGCTTACTGTTTTAGCGTTTAACTTTGTAGGGGACGGCCTACGTGATGCCTTTGACCCTAGAATGAAAGAATAAATGATGACAAAAGGCACCGGACAAGGGTGCCTTTTTTTACACTATGCTAAAGATGATGTGTTAAAGATCAAGCCTCAATTCCTTAAACAAGAACGTGTACAGGTCTGTCTGTTCTTCAATAACTTTTGAAGTCGGTTTACCAAGTCCGTGCCCGGCATTTTTTTCAACCCTTAATAATATCGGATTGGTTCCGCTCTGGACCGCTTGTAAGGCTGCAGCAAATTTCTTGGCATGCAGCGGGACAACGCGATCATCGGTATCCGCCGTGGTAATGAGTGTCGGCGGATATTCTACACCTTCTTTAACATTGTGCAAAGGTGAGTATTTGAACATAAAATTAAATTGCTCGGGATTTGTTTCGGCATTGCCGAATTCAGTTGTCCAAAAACGCCCCACTGTAAAGCGGTGAAACCTTAACATATCGGTTACCGGTACAAGACAAAGCGCGGCACCATATAAGTCAGGCCGCTGGGTGATACATGCCCCAACAAGCATACCGCCGTTGCTAGCTCCCATGATGGCGATTCTTTTTGGATTGGTATATTGATTTTCGATTAACCACTCGGCAGCAGCAATGAAATCATCGAATGAGTTTTGTTTCTTTTCTAGAATCCCTTCCAGGTGCCAATCCTCGCCAAACTCACCGCCGCCGCGAATATTGGCGACTGCATATATTCCCCCTGATTGAATCCACATTCTTTGAGCAGGTGAGAAACTTGGAGTCAGGCTGATATTATAGCCGCCGTAACCGTATAGTAACACCGGATGGTCAGCTGTATAGTCGAGGTCTTTTTTATGAGTTAGAAACATCGGAATCTTCGTTCCATCTTTAGAACGATACCAAACTTGATTCGTTTCATAAGCATCTGCCTCATTCTGCTCAGCCGTTTCAAACACAGGGGTTATCTGATAATTTTTCATATCACACTTGATCATTTTAGTTGGATACAGGAAAGATGTATAGCCGGCAAACATTTCCTGAGAAGACTTCTCGCCCGTGATACCTGTAACTGTAATATAAGACGGCAATGAAATTTCCTGTTGAAATACTCCATTTTTGTCATAAACCTTTAATCGATCATAGGCATTATGCATCGAACAAACAACAAACTTGTGGTCAATTATTTTTATAAAGGAAATAGGATCCTCTTGTTCCGAAATCAGTTCCTGCCAATTTTCCATTTTCGGACGATGAAGATTTACTGAAATTACTTTTCCTTTCGGTGTATCACGATTGGTTAAAAAGTAAAAATCCACACCGTCATTTCCCAGAAAAGTATAATAAGCTTCTCCGTCATTAATAAGCGGGATAAATTCCCCTTTTCCTTCCACCTCTTGATAATAAATTCGGTTCTTCGGCTCGGTTCCATTAAATACGGTTAATAGTAAGTATTTATCATCATCAGAAAACCTAGGTGCAAAAGAAAATTCTTTGTGTCCAGGGTCTTCATAAACTAAACGATCTTCTTCCTGGTCCGTCCCGACCTGGTGCCAGTATACTCGATTGTAAAAGCTCTCCTCTTCCGGAGGAACGGTTCCTGGCTGTGGATAGCGATTATAATAGAAACCTCGCCTATTCTTGTTCCAAGCAAAACTGCTAAACTTGCACCCTTTCAATACCTCTGGGAAATCCTTGCCTGTTATTAGATCGCGGATTCTTACCTCCTGCCAATCACTTCCGTTGTAAGAAATGGCATAAACCATCTTTGAACCGTCGTCGTTAAAAGTAATATTTGTGATCGCTGCTGTTCCTTCCTCATTTAAGCTGTTAGGATCGAGGACAATTTCGATGTCATCTTTCTCCAGCGATTTAGATCGATAAAAAATTGACTGATTCAAGAGACCATCGTTTTTATGAAAATAATAATAATCCCCCTCCTTTTGCGGTAACGAATATTTTGCGTAATTCTGCAGATTTGTTAAGGTTTCCTTTACCTGTTCCCTTTCTGTAAAGCTACTTAAATATTGATTTGTTCTGTGATTCTGTGCCTCCGTCCATTCCCGTGACTCTTGTGAATCGGCATCCTCGAGCCAACGGTACGGATCTGCCACCTCTACGCCATGAAAATTCTCGACAATATGATCTTTCTTTGTAAATAGCGTCATCCTTATTCCTCCCAAAAATTATTATGTATTTACGCTTGGATTATATTTATATAGGTAGAAACGGACAGCTCAAATTTTTTTAAGCTGTCCGTATTCCTTATAAAAAACCCCTATTCTTATCCAATTGATCTATTATCTTTAGAAGCACGATCTTCTTTGCATTTTTCCTCCCAAAAATCGGCACCGCTGATTCCCACTTTAATGGGATCGAACACTGGATCTTTCCCCGCTTTCTTCTGAGTTTCATAATCTTTTAAAATCTTTAAAGTTGGCTTTGTCAGGAGCAGGATGGCTAAAAGGCTGAGCCATGCCATGGAACCGAAGCCGATATCCCCGAGGGCCCACATCATGGATGCTGATTTCACGCTGCCGACAAAGATCATCATCAGCATGACAACCTTCAGGATGGTTTTCAGCCAAGGCAGCTCCCGCTTGCCGCTTAAATATACCAACGTTGTTTCGGCAATATAGTAATAGGCCATTAAGGTGGTAAACGCAAAGAAGAAAATAGCTATCGAAACAAATCCAGGGCCGAATCCAGGAAGGGCGGTTTCGACTGCCATTTGGGTATAGGCAGGACCCGGATCGACATTTGTCAATGGCTGAATAATAGGGTCTTTACCCTCAGGTGTAACATTGTACATTCCCGTAACTAGAATCATTAATGCGGTTGCTGTACATACGACAATTGTATCAATATAAACAGAGAAAGCTTGGACTAATCCTTGCTTAGCAGGATGTGTTACTTCAGCCGCTGCAGAGCTGTAGGTGGCTTCACCACAGCCGGCAACATTGGAGAAAATCGCACGCCTTACTCCCCAGGCAATTGCTGTCCCGACAATACCGCCAAATATTTGATTGGAGCCGAAAGCACTCGAGAAGATTAATGAAAACATTTCAGGAACTTTTGCAAAATTCATTCCCAACACGATGAAGGTAACGACAACATAACCCACAGCCATAAATGGAACAATCATCTGCGAAACACTGGCGATCCGCTTAACGCCGCCAAAAATAATCGCACCTAGTAAGATGACTAAGAAAATACCAGTAATCGTCTTGTTTAAACCGAAAGCATTTTCCATACCCGAGGCAATACTGTTCGCTTGAACACCAGGGGTTAAGAATCCATAGGAGATGGTAACCACAATGGCCATGATGACCGCAAACCACTTGAGCTTTAACCCTTTTTCAATAAAATAAGGGGTTCCCCCGCGGTATTCATTGCCCACTTTGCTCTTAAATACTTGGGCAAGCGTTGATTCAATAAAGGCACTAGCACCGCCCAATAAGGCCATGATCCACATCCAGAACACGGCCCCCGGTCCGCCGTAAGCAATGGCGGTAGCGACACCGGCGATATTTCCTACCCCGACACGGCCGGATAAAGCCAAACAAAATGCCTGAAATGAGGAAATCCCATTCTCAGAACTCTTGCCTTCAAACAACAGCATAATCATTTCTTTAAAATACCGAATTTGAACGAAACGAGTCATAATTGAAAAAAATAATCCTGCACCAAGAGCAAAAACAACAAGACCAGTACCCCATACTTGATCGACCAACCAATTAATGATTCCTTCCATAGGTGAACCCCTTTCACATTTAAAGGATTTTAGGTAAACGATGTCAATATTGAATATTCAAAAAATAATGCCGATAAAATGTTTTATTTTTTGCCGGTGGCAAAGAAAGGTATGATAAAAAGGATGGTTATTCCCACCAAGGAGAAATAGCAGTCCTTTTTATCCCTTATTTTAATAAGAACCCAGCTGCTAATGGATCGGTTGGATCCAAAATAAATGTTTGCATCCCGGTGATAAAGCCACGGGTTGTCAGCTTAAATCGATAGCCACTATCCTCTTGGTTAAGTGCCTCTGCCTGCAGCTTACTTCCAAAAATACTTTCATTTACAACAATTCCGTCTGCCAAAACCGTTCCTTTTGCAACTAAACTAGCAAAACACACCTGCGTCGGAACAAAACCTGGTGACCGGACAATATAGCTGTCATGACGGAAGGTAACAGTTTTAATATGGCGGCTATCGGCTCTAGTATCATCTAATAAAACAACCGCTTTTACCCGCGGGTCAAGAGATTGTAAAACCATTTGTCCCCACCTATTGATATCTGCCAGCTCCTCAAGTTGAATATTGAACGTAAAATCCTGTTTGTTAAATACAGCATACAATTGATCCGCGTGGACTAGGGAATACTTCGTCTTGAACTGTGGATGGGATAGTGGAATATCTGTTTCCACAACATGACACAATCCGCTTTCAAGATGAACTGCCACCACTTCTTCATTTTCCATCATGGCGGTAACCGGGATCACTCCCTGAACGGTTTCAACGTAATAGCGATTGGTATCCCTAGCCTTTAGCTGCCCACACTCTAGTAAAGCGGTGATAACAGCAACAATTCCTCCATAATGGACAGGCACTGTCCCCTCATGATTGAAAAAGACAACCGCCGCATCTGCTTCACGATTTATTGGCGGAACAACAAGACAGCCGTTTAATCCGGCAAATCCGCGAGGCTCATTTAATAACAAATTTTTCTCCTCGTGAAAGACCTCCGGAAATTTTTCATATAGCTCTTCAAGTGATCGATAATGGATCAACGGTATGTTGTGAATAATCCGGAATGCTTCGCCGGCAACATGAACATCAATGGTTGAGTAAGCCTTTTCAATTTTCATTTCACATCCTCCGTTTCCTGCTCTTCCATAGGTGGGATCAGTAAAAATCCTTCTTTAAGTGGATCTTCCTCATGGTAAAAGAAGCGATGCATTCCCATCAGCCAAGCGGACCCGGAAATTCCCGTCACAACCGCCTCAACATTCTCAACATTGGTCGTTTCCAGAACACGTCCGCGGAATAACGATCCTACAATGCTCTCGTGAACAAACTCCTCTCCAATGGCAATCTCCCCGTTTGAATAAAGAACAGCCAGTTTAGCTGAAGTTCCTGTACCGCATGGCGAGCGGTCAATCCCGCCAGGTGGAACAATTACGGTATTTTTCACATCCGCTAATTTCTGGGTTGGCTCGGTATAGAATTCGACATGGGTTAAGCCCCGGATAAACGGATATTTCGGATGGACAATTTCCGTTTTTTCATTAATTGCATTTCGAATGGTAATCGCCTTATCAATGATCGTTGAAGCATTCTCAGGCACTAACTCTAGTCCAACTGATTTCGCATCGATTATGGCATAAAAATTCCCGCCATAAGCAATGTCAGCATAGACTCTGCCAATCCCTTCAACCTCAACAGAAACACTTTTCAGCAGAAAGGCCGGGATATTACAAAAAGAAACCTCCTTTGCCTTGCCGCCTTCTACTAATATATCAACTTCCACCAGTCCCGCCGGTGTATCCAGCTTTAATGAAGTAATCGGCTCCTGAACAGGAATCAGCCCCGACTCCACTAAGGCTGTACAAACGCCAATCGTATCATGCCCGCACATTGGCAGGTATCCGCCGGTTTCAATATAAATCACACCGATATCAGCATCAGGATGACATGGTTCCGTCAGCAAGGCTCCCGACATTACATCATGTCCTCTTGGTTCATTCATCAGCAATTTGCGAATCCAGTCATACTCCCTTTTCATATAGAGCATTTTCTCGGACATCGTTTCTCCGATTAACCCCGGGAGACCGCTGATCACAGTCCGCGTTGGATTTCCGCCTGTATGTGTATCAATGGTGGTAAACACTTTATGTGCCCTCATCTAGTTAACACCCTTTCCTTAAATCGGTCGTAACGGAGCGGTTCAACAGGAATACAAGTTTCTGTTTCATTAATCAGTTCCTCAATCACCTTTCCGGTAACTGCAGCAAGACTGATGCCGTCACCCTCATGACCAGCTGCAATATAGAAATTAGGAATTCCCTCCACGCGTGAAACAATTGGTAAATGATCTTCCGTCCATGGTCTAAGTCCAGCGTAGGAGCGAATCACCATCATATCGGCCATTTTTGGATAAAAACGGATGGCACGATTTGCAATGCATTTAATGACCTCGTTGTTTACTTTCGTGTTAAACCCGACAAATTCACGGCTTGAGCCGATTAAGAAGTTTTGACTTTCAGTAGGTTCAAAAACTAGGGCTACACCGTATTTTTCCGTTAACGGGTCAACCCTGCGCTTCCCGCCGAATTTGGAAATTAAGTAGCCGAACTCCATCACTTTACGGCATCCGACATGCTGCTGCCTCGAAGCAACAACGATATGGCCTTTTCTTGGTTTGATTGGTATAGAAAGCTCCAGCATTTCTCCAATCCTTGGTGCCCAGACACCCGCTGCGTTAACCAGATGATCGGCCGTAAATACTCCATTTGATGTATTCACGATAAATAAATTGTTTTCACGCTTTATTTCTCTTACTTCTGTTTGTTTAATCGCTTTTGTCCCCTGCTTCTTAGCTGTTTCTAGCAATCCAAATGCAAGCAAATACGGATTAACCGTTGAATCCGTCGCACACTCCAATCCACCCAATAAATCATCTGCAAAGAATGGAGATTCTTGCCGGATATCTTCACGGTCCAACATTCTAAACGGCAGTCCGGCACCCTTTTGACGGTCTACCCATTGCTTGGCGGCCTCCATTTCCTCATCGGATTCACAAACAAGAATGCTGCCAGGTGCACGATATTCAAACTTATAATCTAGTTTTCTGCTTAAATCATCCACTAAACGCTGGCTGACCAACGACATTTGACTATCAAAGCCAGGATCTTTATCAATCGCCAAAATATTGCCATCGCAGCGTGAGGATGTCCCGCTGACAAATTCCCCTTTTTCAATGATGGTCACATCCCTGCCGGCTTTTGAGGCGTAATAGGCAATGGAACAGCCGATGATTCCCCCGCCGATCACAAGAACATCACAATGCTTCACAGCCCATCCCCCTTTCATAAAAAAATCTCATATTCTTTTAATGCAAAAAGCGTGCCAAGAAATTTGTAAGTTTTGTTTCTATATTAGTATAAATATTTAAAATTTTTAGCCATTAGGTGTATAATTATATTTACAGTGTTTAGATTTTTTTACATTTTAAGGAGGGGTTTTATGGGCTTTACGATCCAATCGGCAAAAGAAATTCTGAAAAGTTCATTGGGGAAACCAGCTGCTGTTAAAAACCTGATACAACGGAACGAAGATTTTTTTTACCAAACAGCCGAGAATGCGGCTTTGATTCCTTGTAAAGCCGTAAATGAAGATGTTTCAACAGAATCGCTGATCCAAGCATTTAAGCATCATTCTGTCATTGTCCTGCTGGATCAAAATAAGCAGCCTTCAGCGTGTATAACCGCTGCTCAAATGATTGATTTTCTTTATAACACCTATAGGCAGTTACATGCTTTTTACGACACCATTATAAATACTTCTGATGCCTCGGTAACGGTTATCGATGCGAATGAACGTGTCCGAACCTGGACAAAAGGGGCGGAAAAAATCTTCTCAGTCCAAGAAGAGGAGATTTTGGGCCATCCGATCACCAAATTTTTTGACCGCAGCAAGCTGGAAATATTGCAAACATTACATACTGGAAAAAGAATTCATGGACAGTACCATCAGCCAAGGTCGGACCTGTTTGTGTTAATTAACTCTAACCCCGTTTATTATAAAAATCGGATTATTGGGGCAGTGGTTTCAGAGACGGACATTACCAATCAAGTTTTGCTTAACGAAAAGCTGTTTAACATGTCGCATGAAGTTCACCGTTTAGAGCAAGAGGTGGCCCGCTATAAACATTCACAGGACCCGTTTTATATCATTAAAGGAAAAAGTTCAGCAATTCAAACGACGATCGAATTGGCGAGAAAAGTATGTACCGTAAAGTCCACGGTGTTAATTTTAGGCGAAAGCGGAGCTGGGAAAGAGGTCTTTGCCAAAGCGATTCATGATGCCAGCGAAGAGCCGAATGCCCCTTTTATTTCCATCAATTGCGGGGCAATCCCGCCTTCCTTATTTGAAAGTGAATTATTCGGCTATGAACGCGGGGCCTTTTCGGGGGCTGATTACAAAGGAAAGAAAGGAAAAATTGAACTAGCAAAAGGCGGCACCTTATTTCTTGATGAAATCGGCGAAATGCCGCTCGATATGCAGGTAAAGCTGCTAAGGGTGCTGCAGGAGCGAAAATATTATCGTGTTGGCGGTGAAAAGGAAATCGATATTGATTTCCGAGTAATTGCCGCAACGAATCGTAATTTACACGAATTAATGCGGGAGGGGAAGTTTCGTGAGGACCTTTATTACCGCTTAAATGTTGTTACCCTAAACATTCCTCCTTTACGTGAACGATATGAAGATATTATTGAACTAACGCACTATTTTTTAAATGAATTTTCCCAGCGATACGGACGCCCGATCCATGAAATTTCACCGGAAGTGCTCCAGGAAATGCTGCAATATGAATGGCCCGGCAATATTCGAGAGCTTCGAAATATTGTTGAACGGCTGGTTGTTTTCGCTACCGATGGGGTCATTAGAAAAGAATACCTATTATTTTCTGCGAGCAGGACCGCTGCTTTAAATAATCAGCTATTACCTTCGATTGAAAGTCAGGAGAAGCAACATATAATCCTGTCACTGCAGGAAGAAATGGATCGGCACGAGCGAAAAATCCTCCAGCGGGCATTAAAGATTGTCAATGGCAACAAGTTGGAGTGTGCGAAACGGCTCGGTATCACTAGAGCCACTTTATATAACCGCCTAAAACGACTCGGATTGGACTAATTTTTCCTCCTCCTCAAAATGTTGGTACGATTTTTGCATGGTAATTTTATAGAAGTTCATAGAGGAGGAAGGCAAAATGACAAAACATGATGATTTAGTAATCTGCAGATGCGAAGAAGTTACCTATGGACAATTGCTGTCAACGGCACATGAGCATAAATGTACAGCAAGAGAACTGAAATTACGAACTAGGGCCGGAATGGGCTTTTGCGGCGGCCGTACCTGCCGGATGGCGGTGGACAACATTATTGAAAGTGTAATACCGAATATTACACAAGCTGATATTCCATTAAAATACCAGCCTCCCATTAGACCGGTGACATTTGGATCGGTAGGTGAAATAAAATGAGCAGAATACTAGACCATCCAGTGTTAGGAAAAATTGAAGATCGAAACAAAGTTACCTTTCAATTTGATGGGAAAACATATGAAGCTTACAAAAATGAAACGATCGCTGCTGCACTTCTTGCAAACGATGTCAGAAAATTAAGGGTGCATGAAGAAAGCGGTACACCCCGGGGAATCTATTGCAATATCGGACATTGCATGGAATGCCGGGTGACCGTGAACGGGCAGGCAAACATTAGAGCCTGCTTAACAGTAGTTGAAAAGGATATGGAAGTGGAAAGCGGCAAGCAGCTTCCGAATATCGTCAAAAGGATGGTGGAAGAGGCATGAGTGATGTCATTGTAATTGGAGCGGGACCTGCAGGATTGGCAGGCGCCATTGCCTGTGCCAAAAATGGGCTGCGTGTCACTGTTCTTGACGAATTTATCAAGCCGGGTGGAAGATTGCTAGGCCAGCTTCACCAAGAACCCTCAGGTGAATGGTGGAATGGTATTAAAGAAGCCGAACTTCTTCATCAAGAAGCAATAAAATTAGCTGTCGATATTCGCTGTGGTGTGTCGGTATACAACTTAGAAAAAGAAGACCAGCTTATGAATGTCCATACAAATGCCGGGACATTCACGGCCCGCTTTGTCCTTGCCGCTACCGGAGCTGCTGAGTATCCAATCCCTGTTCCCGGCTGGACACTTCCGGGGGTCATGTCGATCGGGGCAGCACAGGTTATGACAAATGTGCATCGCGTCCAAGTCGGCAAAAAAGGAATTATTATTGGAGCAAATATTTTAGCGTTTGCGATTTTGAATGAGCTTCAGCTGGCGGGTATCAATGTTGACCGGATTATCCTGCCAGAAAAAAGTCCGTTAAGCCAGAAAGCCGGTGAACCTGACGAGGTAATGAAATCACTGCTTCATGCGGCCCGTCTTGCCCCATCGCCGCTCCTGCGATTCGGAAGCCGGTTGATGAAACAGGATTGGTTCAGAAAACTGGGAATGAAGTTTTATCCTAAGAACGGTGTAAAGATAAACGGCACACCAATGCAGCTGCGAAAAGCTGCGCTTGAAATCATTGGTAAGGATCAGGTTGAGGGAGTACGGGTGGTGGATATAGATGTTAATGGCACAATCATTCCCGGCACCGAAAAGATTTATGAAGCGGACTTCGTTTGTATTGCCGGTGGATTGTATCCTCTCGCAGAGATTGCCGCAGTTGCGGGCTGCCCGTTCCAATATATTCCTGAACTTGGCGGACATGTTCCATGCCATTCAGAAACGATGGAAACGCCTCTTGAAGGTCTGTTTGTCGCCGGGAATATTACCGGGATTGAAAGTGGAAAAATTGCTATGGCTCAGGGGACGATCGCCGGGCTGGCAATTGCCAAAGCTGCCGGAAAAGGAACTAATCAATCGCTGCAGCAAGCAGTACAAAACGTCCGCATCGTCAGAGAGAAAGCCGCGATTCAGTTTAATCCGGAGATTGACAAAGGCAGGATGAAGATGAAAGAGCTTTGGGATGAGCAGTACGCAGACTGCAAAAAAGCTTATAAAATTGGATAATAAAACTCAGCGGTCAGCAATGCCGCTGAGTTTTATTGCTTTTATCATACATTTGATTTCAATAATGATTATCTTTTTGATTTTCTCCTGGATTCCGTTTTGGCATTCGTTCTTTTTTTATTAAAGGTTTGTGATGATGTATTCCTTCGTTTATTTTTTACCGTGCTAGGCTTTGTAGTACGTTCTTTCGTTTGTTGTGTATTCTTTTGATTATTATTTTCCTGCTCTGCATTTCCGGCACTTTGTTTTTGAATGCGAATATTGAGTTCTTTTTCAATTAGGTCCAGTGTTGGTCTGTTTGCCGAAGAATAAAGGGTGATTGCCATTCCTTCCATTCCAGCCCTGCCAGTTCGTCCGATTCTGTGAATATAGCTTTCCTTATCCTGAGGAATGTCATAATTAATCACATGGGTAACACCCTCCACATCCAATCCTCTAGCCGCAACATCGGTGGCAATTAATAATTGAATCTCTGCATCCCTAAACCTCTTCATTACCCTCTCACGTTTTGCTTGGGTTAAGTCTCCATGCAGCTCATCACAGGAAAAGCCCTGTCCTTTCAGCGCCTCATAAAGTTTGCTCACCCTGCGTTTTGTCCGGCAAAAAATGACCGCCAAATAGGGACGGTAGGTTTCAATTAACTGGATTAGCGTTGCTTGTTTGGCTCGATCGGTTGTATGAATAGCAATCTGCTTTACATTTTCGGCCGGACCTTGTGTTTTTTCAATTTGAATATATTCAGGTACCCGCATATGCTTCTTGGCTAATGCCCGTACTTCGGGGGGAATCGTTGCTGAAAACAGCATAGTCTGCCGATTTTCCGGCGTTTCCTTAATGATATCCTCTACTTCTTTAAGAAAGCCGATGTGCAGCATTTGGTCAGCTTCATCTAAGACGAGGAAGGAGACGTGGTCTAATTGAACGGTTCCCCTTCGAATATGATCGAGGATTCTTCCCGGTGTCCCAACTACAATTTGCGGGTTTGTTTTCAATTTTTTCAGCTGTTTTTCGACGTCTTGTCCTCCGTACATAGCTAGCACCTGAACATGGCTTAAGTTGGCGGCCAATTTATCGATTTCTTCGGTTATTTGCAGCGCTAATTCTCTAGTTGGAGTCACAATGAGGGCTTGAACATGTTCTGCATCTCGGTCGATTTTTTCAAGGATTGGCAAGATAAACGCAAATGTTTTACCTGTTCCCGTTTGTGCCTGTGCAATAATGTCCTGCCCTTTCATGATGACTGGAATCGCTTGCTCTTGAATGGGAGATGGGTTAACAATCCCATTGCTGCGTAATGTATCAATTAAAGTCTTTGAAATTTCTAATGACGAAAAATCTATCAAAAATATCCCTGCTTTCTAAATGTCCTTCTGTTTATATTGATTGTTTATCCGGCAATTTACAATTATTTTTTTAAATTAATTGCCATTATTGTTGGAAAAAGATATAATCAACTCAATACCAAGTTTATTAATCGGATTAGTATAAATTAAATTTAATTGGAGGGGATCAGGTTGAATAAACGGAACTTTCTTATTCTGCACGGTTTAGGGGGAAGTGGTCAAGACCATTGGCAAACATGGCTGGCTGAAGAACTAGCGGCCCGAAATTATCAGGTGTTCTATCCCGTTTTTTCTAACTTTGATTCACCGAATAAAGAGGTTTGGTTAAAGGATTTAGCTTCCACTTTAGACTTGATTCCTAAACACCAGCCATTGACTGTGATTACCCATAGTTTAGGCTGCATCTTATGGCTTCATTATGCAGCGCGATTTAAGAGAAATATTGCTAGCCGGGCAATTCTTGTCGCACCACCATCACCAAGAGTAATTCTATCGGAAGCACAATCGTTTTTCCCTGTTCCGTTGGATCGGAAATCATTATATGTCGCAGCCGAAGAAACGTTATTTGTCCATTCATCCAATGACCCTTATTGCAGTCTGGAGGATACCATTTGTTATAAAAATATTGGCTTGCCTTCAATAATTTTTCCAAACATGGGGCATATCAATGCTGCTTCCGGCCATGGGGAGTGGCCATGGATCTTGGAGCAGTGTTTGATGACAGAAACGAGAGCAGTAGGTGTTTAAGATTCTTTGATTGGCGGGTGAAAGCTGTTGAGGAGGGCTCAGCGGCTTTTTGTGTTTTAGAAGAGTCTTTTTACCACCCATACCTGGTTCCACTTCTACTCGGGTAAAATCAGCTCTTTATTTGACCGGACGTACCCTTTTCCACCTCCACACGGGCAAAATCAACAGCTCATTTTGACCATCACCCTCTCGTTCAAGTGCACACCGGTAAAAATAAAAAGTGCCTGACACTAATTCAGCAAGTGTCAGGCACCCCAAATTAAACTACTATGATTTCCCTTAATTTCTTTGCTGCTTCGGACATGACTTTTAGCTTTTCGACTGCTATTTCGTCGCTGTTCATCGGGCGTTGGGCAAAGGTACCGAAGCCGCAGTCTGGATTTAAAAAGATTTTATCATCCGAAATGTATTTCCTTACTTCCTGAACACGTTCCACAATGTCATCCACTGTTTCAACAACTTCAGTCCGTGGGTTTACAATTCCAAAGCCGATTTCTTTGCCGCCAAAATCTATAATCGCATCAATTTCTCCAGCACGAGGGGTGGCATATTCCAGAATCAGCTGATCAACTTGAACTTTGGACAGGTAAGGAATTAACGGATGGTACGGGCCGCGCAACAGGACGTCCTCCTGTGTGCTCCAGTTACCGCGGCAAACATGAACGCCGATTCGCGTCCCACGGTCAAGCATGCCTTCTGTCACCTGATTCATCACATCCAGCGCAAAGGCAATTTCCTCTTCTGCATCCGCTTTTGCAGTTAAAGCCCCGCACATAAAGGTACGATTGGCATTTTTCTGCGTGAACACAAGCTCTGTCAATACGGGTTCGTCGAATTGAACAAATTCAACTCCCGCGGCAATCAAGTCCTCTAATTCTTCCCGCAGTACCCGGACAATATCAATTGCCAAGTCTTCTTTCGTAGGATAAGCATCCATTGATAGTCCTTCTACCCACATTGCCCTGGTTAATAAATAAGGACCGGGCAGTGCAACTTTAACCGGTTTATCAGTATGCTTTTTCAAAAATAAATAATCGTCCAGAGCGAGCGGCTTTTTGCGGCTGATTGTTCCTGCAGCAGCGGGATTCGACAATGAAAATGCAGGTACATCCAAGGTACCAAGAATTTCTTCGAAGCTTGCTTTATCTTCTACGTATTCTAGAAGCTCCGAAACCGACAGCATCCGGACATTGTTTAAATGCTCCGCAACAAAGGAAATGAAATTGTCACGGCGCTGTTCACCATCGGAAACAATATCGATCCCCGCCTCTTCCTGCCAATTTAAAATCTGCAAAATTGCTTGATTGGCAATTGCTTGAAATTCTTCTTCTGTTATTCTCCCGGCACGCTTGTCACGCATCGCTTTTTGCACGTCATTTGACCTTGGCCAGCTGCCAATTACCGTGGTGGGAAACATCGGTAATGTCATAATTGTTATTCCCCCAGTTTAATATTGCAAGATTTATACCGATTGATACCTTCAAGGTTAAAATACAATTGCAAGCTTTATATCAATTGGAACAGCTCTTATAAGAGTTTGATAGATGGGAGAACGGTCCAATGTATTACGCCAAAGTTCTTCCAGAACCACTTCATCTTCAGAAGATGATACATAAAACTTTCCGGCAATCTGTTTCATCCTTGCGCTCCCTTCCTGTTCCAACTCCAGATGGTATAACACATTTTCCAGACCGCCTTTTAATGAAAGTTCAAGATGATCAATCTCAATGTTCTTGCGCGAGGCCTGGGCTTTAAAGCCCACAGTCAAACACGAAGCAAGCGCCCCCAAGAGATAATCAATGGCACTTGGCGCGTTGACTCTTGGACTGAAATCTGCCGGCTGCCCGGCAATGAAACTATGATTTCGCGAATGAATTTTCGCCGATAGATCTTTTTCACCTTGAACACGGACACTCCATTGATAGCCTTTGGCCGCTTGCAAGTCCTGTTCTAATTCTTCTTGGGCTGCTCCTTTTGAAATAAAATAACGTGTCGTATTTTCACCAGGTTCTGAACCCAAAAATTGATGGTTAACCATCCGGCACCAGGCTGGCAGATCCTCGGCAACCGTTCGTTCTCTGCTTCGCACTTCTAAGATTTGCCCGCCCTCAAGCGGGTCCATTGCTTTTTTAATGATTAATAAAAGACCTGAGCCGCAATCTAAATCGCCGCCATCACAAACCGCATGTGGGTTAACCATACCTATCACCTTAATACGTAATTGATGCGGCACCTTGGCTTAAGAATTCTACTAATTTGGCGCCACCGACAATGACTGCCCCTTCTACCAAGTTTTCCTCGTCTAGGCCGCGTTTTTTAAAGCAGGGGCTGCATACCCAGAGTGTGCCGCCTGCTTCGACGAATTGCTCCATTAACTGCTTCAATGAGGCAAAACCTTCCTCATGGATGTCGTCGGCATACCCTTTTGAAGCAAGATACGCACCTTCCACATTTAAAAATACAACCGTTTCTTGGCCTGATGCCACCGCCGCATTTGCAACAACAAAACCAACTGTTGCTTTATCAGGATTATTTTTTGCATTTGTTAAGCTAACTAAAAATTTTCCAGCCATGATTCATTCCCCCAATAGATTTTTATGTAAAAGGCAGTGTTTAACCTTTTTCAATATAGTAATGACTTGTTTTGCCAAAATCCTGACGTTCAAGGAGAGTATTGGTTTGCAGCCGGCACCATGCGGGGATGTCCTCCCTTGCACCTGGGTCATATGAAATCACCTTTATGATTTGTCCGCTCTCCATTTTTTTCATGGTTAGGAACAAATTCATGATTAGTTCACCACAGCCTGTCGGGCCTGCATCATAGAGTAAATCTGCTTGATATTCTTGGGCCATCGGTTCCCCTCTCCTTTTTTTAAAATTGCAAGTCAATTTCATTATAAAAAAGTGGTACACTAGAAGAAATTCAATTTATCTATTCTATCAATTACTACTAATCGATTATACGAATATAAAAGGAGAAAATTCGGATGGATTTACACCAGCTGTATGTTTTTACAAAAGTGGTTGAACATAAGAGCTTTTCCAAAGCGGCCGAGGATGTTTTCTTAAGCCAATCAACCGTCAGCTCCCATATTCAAGCATTGGAAAAAATGCTTGATGTAAGACTGTTCGACCGGGTTGGGCGAGAAACGATTGTTACACCTTATGGAGAACGATTATATCAATGGGCATTAAAGCTATTATTGATAAAAGACCAAGCTTTACTTGATTTAAAGCAGGGGATGAATGATTTCCGGGGAGTCATTCATATTGCCGCAAGTTCCGTTCCGGGTCAGTTTTTACTGCCTAAAATGATAAAGAAATTCAGGGAGAAGTACCCTAATGCCATTTTTCAAATCAATCAATCTTCATCCAAAATTGCGGTGGAAAACATTTTAAATGGGAGCACAGACATAGGCATCGTGGGGAATCAATATGAAAGTGACAAGCTGCAATATATTCCTTTATTAAAAGAAAAGCTTGTACTCATTACATCTACTCAAATGGATTTAAAGGGTCCCGTCAAGATTGACGACATCCTCCAATACCCATTTATTATGAGAAATGCCGATTCAGGGACAAATGCAATGTTAGAAAGATATCTGAGGAAAAATAATATTTCAAAAGACGAATTGAATATTATAGCCTATACGGATTCCGGGCAAAGCCTGATGCAGTTTGTGATGCAAAATATCGGGATAGCTATTATCTCAGAATTTGCTGCAAAAGAATATGCACAGCACAACCTGCTGAAAATCCATGAAATAAACGGTTTTGAAGATGAACGATTTTTCCATCTTGTTTATAATGTCAATAAAACACAGTCTATTTTATCAAAATTGTTTATTGAACAGGCAAGAAAATTGATTTAGGAGGGCTGAAGCTTCAGCCCTCTTAAGGTTTCAACACCACTTTAATACAATCCTCTGTCTTCGTATCAAACACTTCATAGCCATGCTTTGCTTGATTCAGCAGCAGGACATGGGTAATAATGTCGCTCGGATCAAATTTCCCTTCATTCACCATGTTATACAATGCTGGCATATATGGAATAACCGGCGCCTGACCCATTTTCAGGTCAACATTGCGCTGGAAAATATCCCCAAGCGGGAAGGCATTATACCGGCCGCCATATACACCTGTTATTTGAATCGTTCCGCCTTTCCTGACACATTGGCTTGCAATCACGATCGCACTCATCGCTCCGCCGTGGAGTTTCATACCGGATGCGAGAAATTCGAGCGGTGTCATCTTCCCATCCATCCCAACGGCATCAATCACAACATCAGCACCGCCTTGTGTAATTTCCAGCAGAAAATCACCGACATTTTCATGGTCCTCAAAATTAACAATTTCTACTTTGTTCGTCCGTTTGGCATGCTCTAAACGGTAACCGACGTAATCAACCGCAATCACCCGCTTTGCCCCTTTTAACCATGCAAATTTTTGAGCCATTAAGCCAATCGGGCCGCTGCCAAGGATGATAACAGTGTCTCCACTTTTCACCCCGGCATGATCCACACTCCAATATGAAGTAGGCATCACATCGGCAAGAAGCACTAACTTTTCATCTTCAACTTCACAATTCTCCGGAAGTTTAAACGGGGTAAAGTTACCAAACGGTACCCTCATATATTCCGCTTGGCCGCCAGCATAGCCGCCAGTTGTTTCGGAATAACCAAAAAAACCTGCCCCCTGACCGTGAGGATTACCGTTATCACATTGGCTCGTCAATTCATGAGTGCAATACCAGCAATGACCGCAGCTAACGTTAAATGGAATTATCACACGGTCACCTTTTTTTAATTTTGTAACCTCTGGTCCCACTTCCTCGACAACCCCCAACGGTTCATGACCAATCACGTAATCAGTCGGCAGATTGGGAATCATCGCATGAATCAAATGTAAATCCGAACCGCATATTCCGGAGGTGGTAATTTTCACAATTATATCGTCTGCATTTTTGATTGTTGGGTCCTTTACCTCACGAACCTCCACATTTTTAATTCCTTGATATGTAACAGCTTTCATCGTTGGCCCCTCCTCCTCTATTGGTTCGGTGTTGCAAACATGCCTTGGCGGTCAGTATCATTTGGAAATAGATTTAACTCTGAAATTTGTATGGCCGTTTCAGCAGCCTTTAAGTCAACAGGGACTTGTTCTTTTATATTGTGAGGGTTCAGCCAGCCTTTTTTTATCATTAAATTGGATATTTCCGTATGCAGGTCAATGGCTGCTTCCATTTGCCGGTGCATAATCCTTCTAAGTTCCGGATGAGCCGTTTCGCTAATGGCAAAACCATAATTGCGAATCCCTGTTTTAATTCCAAGCAAAAAATCCATTGCAATTGCTGAATCTGCTAAATTTGGCATTCCTTCTGCATTTCTTGGATCTAAAAAATCCTCCATCCATTTCACCCCATTATTGTAATAACTGGCTATCTTTATAAAACTGCATTAATTCATTGATATCTTGTTTTGATTGCTGGACATCTTTTTCCATTAGAGCTTTAAGCTCGTTATCAAAACAGATTCCCTGCATTAGTTTTGATTTCAATAAACAGACCGTTTTAAAGTTAATCATCTCATGTGTCTCCATTGTTTCATGCAATGCTAAGTGGTCCAATACACACACCTCCATATACATTCCTGCCTTATTTTCCCCCTTAACTATTTTTATTTATGCAGGCTAACTAATGAATAATTAATAAGGGCATTCGAAATGATAAAAGTGAAAAAAGTACCTATAGCGGAGGCAGACTAGATGGTAAAGCATTTGGCACTTCATGAAACATTGGATTTACATGAATTATTAGCATTTAAGAACCTTTGTTTAACGAAAACAACAACGATGAGCAAATTGGCGGAGGATGAAGAATTACAAACGATAATGGAAGCAGATGCTGCTGCGGGAATTCAGCATATCCAGCAAATCCAAAAGTTTTTAACGAATCGGGGTGATATGGTGTGAATCAATTAATCCAGAACCTTGTGGGAATGGGCGGCTTGACTGACCAGGTGATAGCGACCGATTTTCTTATATCAGCAAAGGCAGCTGTGAGAAATTATACTGTCGCCATTACCGAAACGGCGACACCGGAATTAAAAACTGCGTTACGACAACAGTTAAATGATGCGATTGCAACTCATGAGAAAATTACTAATTATATGATGGCAAAAGGCTATTATCATCCACATGATTTAAGTGAACAGCTGCAGCTTGATTTAACAGCAGCAGATACTGCCATCAATCTAGCCCAAAAACTACAGTAGAAAGAAGGTATAAAAATGGCTGAGAAATGTTTTTACTGTTCGAATGATCTTGAAGAAAGGCAAATGCATTATGTCTCATTTGTTGCCTCCAACCAGGAGAGAGATGAAACACTTTGCAGCGAATGTTATCAAGAGTGGCTACATGGGATCAAAGATTAAAGTTTCACTATAAATAAATAGCTGTATACAATTCCTATACCTGAAATTGTATACAGCTTAGTTGTGGCTTATACTTTGCAGTGCATTTCCTTTAGTTTCTTTTTATCAATTTTTCCAACATGAGTTTTAGGAAGTTCTTTTACAAAAATGAAACGTTTTGGTATTTTATAGCGTCCCAGCTTCTGGCTGCAATAGTCTTTTAATACCTCTTCGTTCAAAGAGGCATGCAGTTTAGGCACAATAAATGCTGCCACTATTGTTCAGCTCTTCTTCGCGAATATAGCGGTCCATTGTTGCTATATAAACAGATAATTCCATTCCAAACTCCTTGTTTACCTGACGGATAGAATGGATAATATAAGTAAGAAAGGGAAGGATGTCATCATCCATTGAGGGGAGAGAATACCAGCAGCCTGGAATTTTTTCATCCCATAAATAAAGCAAGCGCGGTACTTTTTCCGAAACCGGCAGTCAAAGGGAAATTCGGGAATTCTTTTCATTTTCTTCGTGAGCTTTGCCCTTCTGATAAAATCATCCTTTATCGCAGGAATCCGCAGTTTAGTTTGAATAAGCGGGAACTTCAATCATATCCCCCTTCCCTTTTTCATAATATTTACACTATTTTACCATATTACGTCTAAATCGGGTACGAGCGTAAAAAGAAAACAATAACAATCAAGATATGAAGCGAAATTTTTTCTATGTTAATAAAAATATCTTTATTCAAAAAAAATAGATAGATAAGAAAGCTGTTGGGAGTGTGGGGAATTGTCGCTTAAGAAAAAGATTCCATTAATATTCTGTTTATTAGTATTTTTCATCTTGCTAACTAATAATGTCTTTCATTATATGCGTTCGAAAAATCAGCTGCTAGATTACAATAAAAAAATAATCAAAATGATCGTGCAGGAAGTTTCCTACCAAGTGAAAAACACTAAGAATAGCAGCCTGTACGTTGAAGATATCCTTGGCAGAGACTTACGAACAGCATCATTAGTTATAAAGAATGCTCTTCCACCCCATTATCAGGATATAACCAATGAACAGCTTAAAAGGCTGGCGAAAGAATCCGGGGTCTCCCATATTACCTTATTGGCGAAAACGAAAGATGACATTGTCGGAGTAAGATCGTCTGACCGTCAAGAAATCGGAATGGGCACAAACGGCTGGGGTTATTGGTATGACGCCTATATGCAGCTTTTTGCTTTGAAACCGGTATCTGTTGGAAAAGGGCTCACCCTGCCAAATTATTGGACTGGTCCGATTGAAGTCGCTTCTTCCAACCCAAATCATATTGATAAATGGGGCTATTATTATGACGGTTCCACGAATTATATAATCAATCCCTATTTTCGCGATAAAGTAACTGATTATGAAAAACGATTCGGTCCGTGGAAAATCATCCGTGATTTTACGAAAGAAGAAGGGATATTAGAGATTACCGTATTTAATCCAAAAAATTTTGGAAAAAAAGAAGAAATCGTTCATTTAAACGGAAATAAATATATTCGAATTTCAGCCCAGCCGATATGGTATGGAAAATATCAATATCAAAACATTGCCACCGACGCTGCGATGGTCAAAAAAGCCATTAATTCGAAAAAAAATCAAACTTATCAAGGATATCTTAAAGGCAAAATGATCATGAAAACATTTGTACCTGTGTTTTCAAAAAATGATCTGCCATTTGTCATCGGTCTTGTATACGATTATGGGTTAATTCAGGAGGAGCTGACTCATGAACTTTTTGTCCATATTCTTCTCTCTATTGTTATTATGATTATCGTTTTAATTATCAGCTTTATTTTTTCCAGATCGATTACTCAGCCAATCGGGTATATCGTGGACCAGGTGAATGAAATTGCCCAAGGGAAGTTTGGGAAAATCTTAAACTTGAAACGTAAAGATGAATTAGGTCTTTTGACAGAAAACGTAAATGCAATGTCAAAACATTTACGCAGCTATGTAGAGGATTTAAATCGAAGTAAAGAACTGATTGAATACCAGGCCTTTCATGACCCATTAACGGGGCTGTTAAACCGACGCTATTTTCAAGAAAAATTGAAACAAATTATTGACCATGCAACTGAGACAGGAGAAACGGTGTCCGTTTTGTTTATTGATTTGGATCGATTTAAGCAGGTGAATGATTCATTTGGGCATAACAAAGGGGATGAAATTTTAAAAATAGTTTCCGATCGGATTAAGGATTGTTTTCCAAATGACAAGAATGCCATTTTAACGAGACAGGGCGGCGATGAATTTATTATTTTGCTAAAAAACCGTACACTAGCTGAAACTCAGGCAGCCGCCGAAAGATTGGTGAATAATTTAAAACGACCCTATTCCATTAACGATAATGAAATCTATCTCAGTGCAAGCTGCGGAATTAGTATGTATCCGGAGCATACAGATAATATCGACACGCTCATTATTTATTCTGATGTTGCGATGTATTCTGCGAAAAATAAAGGCGGCAATAGAGTCACCGTTTATTCCCAAAAGTTAAATCCATCTGAAATAGAAAGGCCACGATTAGAAGCACATTTGAGAAACGCAATAGAAAATGAAAAAATTGAGGTTTTCTACCAGCCAAAAATTAATGCGAAAACGGGAACTATTTTTGGAGCGGAGGCTCTTGTAAGATGGACCGATGAAGAATTCGGGGTTGTTTCACCGGAAGTGTTTATTCCAATAGCGGAAGATACGGGGCTGATTCAGCCATTATGGGATTTTGTAATGAAACACGCTTCCAAACAGGTAAGTGACTGGAATTCGAACCTCTCACAGCCGTTAACCATTTCGATTAATTTCTCGGCGATGCAATTTCAAGAGCCTTGCGTAATGCTCCAAAAAGTAAAGGACATACTGGCTGAAAGTAAACTTCCACCCGGGCAATTAGAAATTGAAATTACCGAGAGTATTCTTTTATCGAATTCAAGTGAAATTGTCCATACTCTTAAGTCCTTACAGGATCTCGGGATCGCGGTTTCGATTGACGATTTCGGAACAGGATATTCTTCTTTAAGCTACTTAAAAGATTTACCTATTAACACCTTAAAAATTGATCAGTCATTCATTCAAAATATTGACAAAGACCTTAGAAATACGGAGATTCCTGAGGCAATCATTAATCTTGCCCGCAGTCTTCATCTTGATGTCATCGCGGAAGGTGTCGAAGAGGAATACCAGAAGGAATTTTTACTTTCCAAGGATTGTATGCGAATGCAAGGCTACTTATTTAGCAAACCACTCAGCAAGGTTGATTTTGAGCAATTTTTAAAAAAATACCATTGAAATGTAAGGAAAAACTGCCCGCCAACGGGCAGTTTTTATGAAGATATCAAAAATTAAAATAGTTTCAAGGCGTTTCTTTTATCCGTTGCCTTTTTGGAATTGTTTCATGAATTCGCTGAACGCTTTGCAGGCCTCATATGGAACAGCATTGTAGATAGATGCACGGCAGCCGCCAACGGAACGGTGGCCTTTTACACCAACAAACCCTTCTTGACCCGCTTCAGCCAAGAATTTCTTTTCTAGTTCCTCACCCTTCACTCGGAAGGTAACGTTCATAAACGAGCGGCTGTCTTTTTCAGCATGCCCTGTATAAAAGCCGTTACTTTCGTCAATTACATCATAAAGCAATTTAGCTTTTTCTTCATTTCGCTTAGCGACTTCTGTAATCCCACCAATGCTCTTAGCCCAATTTAACACTTCACCAAGCATGTAAATACCAAAAGTAGGAGGAGTATTATACAAGGAATTATTATCCGCATGTGTACTGTATTTCAGCATGGTCGGAATATTTTTATTCGCTTTTTCGATAAAGTCCTTACGAACGATCACAACTGTGACACCTGAAGGTCCAAGGTTTTTCTGGGCACCAGCATAGATTAACGAAAATTTGCTGACATCCACTGGTTTTGACAGGATATCACTTGACATATCACCGATCAAAGGAACATCTACGCTAGGGAACTCCTTCCATTCGGTACCGAAAATGGTATTGTTAGAAGTTAAATGGAGGTAGGCATCATCGGCATTATAATTCAATTCATCCAGCTGTGGAATCCGGCTATAATTACCTTCTTTTGTGCTTGCTGCTTCATAAGGATTTCCAAATAACTTTGCCTCTTTGAAGGCTTTTTCTGACCAAGAACCGGTCAGGATATATCCGGCTTTTTGCTCCGGCTTTAAGAAATTCATTGGAATCATTGAAAACTGCAGGCTTGCCCCGCCTTGGAGAAATAGGATTTCATAATCCTCCGGAATGGACAGCAATTCTTTCAAAGAGTCCTTTGCCTGATTGTGCACTGCTTCATAATCGGAACTGCGATGACTTAATTCCATCACAGACATGCCAGTGCCGCGAAAATCAATAAATTCCTGCTGCGCTTTTTCCAACACTTCAAGTGGAAGGGCAGATGGGCCGGCATTAAAGTTGTAAGCACGTTTTACTTGCAGATTCATTTTACTTCACTCCCGTTTTAACGTTTTACACCATTAAATTATAACATTGTTAAGAAAAAATATATTTCAAAAATAAAAAATTACCCAAAATCCGAAACTATTGGGAAAAGGGCAGCAATAGCGCCGCCCTTCCTTATGCTTAAACAAGTTTCTTTCGTTGAAGTGAATATTGTTCTTTACAATCTTCCACAATACTTCCATAATAATCAATTTCTAGCAGCTTTATTGCCATTTCCGAAAAACTCTGCTGCAGGCTACGAGCAAGTTTTTTACCTTTACCCTGCTCCGTAAAGCAAATGACAGTTGGACCAGCACCACTTAGGGCCGTACCAAATGCACCATTTTTCTTAGCGGCTGTTTCTACGTCCTGATAAAATGGTATAAGCGGCCTCCGGTATGGCTGGTGAAAACGATCGCACTCCATCATTTTACCCGCTAATGCCCAATTTTCGCTTAACAATGCCGCAACCAGAAGATTCGCTGTCGAAGATGCTTGGATGGCTTCACTTCGCGAAAAAGTATCAGGCAGGACACCTCGCGAATCTTTTGTTAATAAAGTTTCGTTTGGTATAGCCACAACAACCTCAATTGGTAAGTTTGTAAAAGACAACATATCGACTTCGTTCTGTTGATAGCAGCCGACGACAAGACCACCATATATGGAAGCACCGACATTATCCGGATGGCCTTCAAGCTCTGTTGCTAACAGGAGCTTGTCTTCTTTCGTTAAATTCAGGCCACAGCCCAAATTGGCAAGTTCAATCCCGGCAACGATGGCGGATGCGCTGGAGCCTAGCCCTCGTGCCAGCGGAATTTCACTTTCAAGCTGTACTCTAAATGGGGATAATTCTTTTCCATATTTCTTTGCAGCCCCTAGAGCCACTTGCGCAATAAAATGCTGTTCGCCATTTGGAAGCTCTGCTAGTTCCTGATTGGAAGAATAAAATTCCCATCGCTCGCTTTTTTCAACCTCAAGGGTTAAATACAAATTTAGAGCCAGGCCCATAGAATCAAATCCGGGTCCTAAATTAGCAGTACTTGCTGGAACCTTAATCAGCAGGCGATTATTTTGAGCCATTGGCTACAACCCCTCGAATATGGTCCGCCACCGCTTTTTCGTCGTTTGGCAATTGGGTTGGTGTCACAAGACTGCTATTGATGGCAGTATCCGGATCCTTTAGGCCATTACCTGTTAGGACGGCAACAATTTTTGATCCCTTGGTGATTTTGCCATTTTGGAGACTTTTATAAACGCCCGCAATGGATGCACATGAAGCAGGTTCAGCAAAAACACCTTCGGTTGAAGCTAGTTTTTTATAAGCAGCAACGATTTCTTCGTCTGTCACCTCATCAAACTGCCCATCAGATTCTTGAACGGCATTGACAGCCAAATTCCAGCTTGCCGGGTTACCGATCCGAATTGCGGTAGCAATGGTTTCCGGATTTTCAAATACACGATTGTGAACGAGCGCGGCAGCCCCTGCAGCTTCAAAGCCAAACATTCTTGGCAGCCCTGTCTCTTTTTTATCGTTATATTCTTTAAACCCTTTCCAATATGCGCTGATGTTACCGGCATTTCCAACCGGAATCGCCAAGATATCCGGTGCAAAACCTAACTGATCGCAAACTTCAAAGGCGGCTGTTTTCTGTCCTTCAAGTCTAAAAGGATTAACGGAATTAACAAGTGTAATCGGTTCTACATCACTAATGTTGCGAACCATCTGTAATGCCTGATCAAAGTTTCCCTCAATGGCGATAATTTCCGCCCCGTACATCATCGCTTGAGCAAGTTTCCCCATTGCGATTTTTCCTTCAGGGATGACAACGATACAGCTGATTCCTGCGCGTGCCGCATATGCAGCGGCAGCGGCGGATGTATTTCCGGTGGAAGCACAGATGACGGTTTTACTGCCTTCTTCAACCGCTTTGGCAACCGCCATTACCATCCCCCTGTCCTTAAAGGAACCGGTCGGGTTGGCGCCTTCCACCTTTACATAAAGATCAACTCCCCATTCCTGGGACAGCCTATCAAGCTTAATTAACGGTGTATTCCCCTCATTTAACGTAAGTTTAGGAGTCTGTTCATTGATTGGTAAATATTCTTTATATGCTTCTAATAATCCTGGCCATCTCATCATTATTTCCTCACAACCCTATATGTGCTTTTTACTTTTTTGACTGCTTGTAAATCATGTAATTCTTGTAAAATCTGTTCGTAGCTTGTTAGTGATGCTTGATGTGTTACTAATACAATTTCAGATGTTTCATTTTTCTTAATTGGCAGCTGAAGGATTTCTTCAAAGCTTACCCCATGTTTCGCAAAAATAGTGGTGATTTCAGCAAAGACACCTACTTCATCCTGCACATGAATCCGCAAGAAATATTTTGAATACTTTTCGCTGTCTTCCTTTAACCGCTTCGGATATTGCGGTGTTACCGCACTCTTTCCATTGACACCGATTCGCAAATTTTTGATAACCGCAACTAAGTCGGAAACAACAGCCGACGCGGTTGGCAGACTTCCTGCTCCCGGTCCGTAAAACATCGTTTCGCCTACTGCCTCACCATATACATATACGGCATTATATTCATTCTGGACAGAAGCTAGCGGATGATTGTTGGACAAGAATGTAGGCGCAACGCTGGCCTCAACCTTTTCGCCTTCGCGATGGGCATAGCCAATCAGCTTCATTGTGTAGCCTAGCTTCTTACCATATTTAATATCCTCTTCGGTTACATTCGATATACCGCGTACTTGTACATCATCTAAATCGATATGCATAGAAAATCCTAATGTCGCTAGGATTGTCATTTTACGAGCCGCATCCAAGCCTTCGACATCCGAAGTTGGATCAGCTTCGGCAAATCCAAGTTCCTGCGCTTCTTTCAGAACTTCATCATAGGATCTTCCTTCATTCGTCATTTTCGTTAAGATGTAATTAGTAGTTCCGTTGACAATTCCCATCAATTGCGTGATTCGGTCCGATGCCAGCCCATCAACCAATCCTCTTAAAATAGGGATACCACCGCCGACACTTGCTTCATAAAACAAGTCACAGCCATATTCGGAAGCAACAGTCAGCAGTTCGGAACCATGCAGGGCCATTAAATCTTTATTGGCCGTAACTACATGTTTTCCCTGACGGAGCGCCGTAATCAAATAGTCTTTTGTTGCATTAATTCCGCCCATTACCTCGATTACAACATCAATATCCTGATCAAATAAAATATCATCAGCATTTGAAGTTAAAATATTTGGGTCAATTTCAACTGGTCTCTTTTTATGTACATTTTGTACTAGGATCTTTTTTATTTCTACCGGGCATCCTACTTGGTGCATCAATTGATCCTGATGATTCTTAATAATTTTAACAACACCCGTTCCGACAGTACCTAAACCTAACAAACCAATCGAGATTGATTTCATCCTTTCCCCCTCCTCCTTAAGTGTCCTCCCACTGTGTACAAATGTATTTCTGTTGTAGACATTATATGATTCTCTGAATCTTTTTACAATAGGTATATTTCGAGTTTAAACTTGGTGTAACCGCTTACCACCTCACCGCTCTTGAGTTTCATTGTTACAGGGAAAATTTTTCTCGAAAAATGTATGAAATTTTTTATCTTTTGCCCCTTTACATTACGGATTAAGGAATGTAGAATAATCCCTATATTTAATAATTTTGAAATTTCTATAATTTCATTTTATAAAATAATAGTGATGATGAAGACGGCATTAAGAATTGGCTTCAGAGAGCCGGTGGCCGCTGAAAACCGGTGTCAATTCTTAAGTGAGAAGGTTTTATGCAACTTACGCTAAAGCTTGATCTTGCCCAGCCCTTCTGAACTGGCTGCTGAACTGTGAATAGTAGGCAAGCCCGGTTGAACCCGTTACCTGATCCGAGGCCGTGTATGTTACTTTGCGGCAAAAGAGGGTGGCACCACGTTTATTCACGTCCCTCATAACAAGACCATTATGTCTGTTATGAGGGGCGTTTTTGTTTTTAAAGTAATAAGCAGCATGGGAGTATCATTAAAGTTATAAGAAGGAAGATCGATCATTAATAAGAGCTGGGAGGATTAGAAGGAAATGTATAAAGTACTTGTTACAGACGGAATTAGCCATACTGGTTTAAAAAGTTTGTTAGATCACCCGCATTTTATCGTAGACCGTCAGCCAACCCTGAATACAGAAGAATTAAAAAATATTATTGGTACCTACGATGCCCTAATTGTCAGGAGCCAAACCAAAGTGACGGAAGAACTGCTTCAAGCTGCAGACCGTTTGCATGTTATTGCCCGTGCAGGGGTCGGGGTTGATAATATTGATGTGAATGCCGCCACTAGAAAAGGAATAATTGTTATTAATGCCCCGGGAGCCAATACTATTGCCGCCACCGAGCACACACTGGCGATGATGCTGGCATTGGCCCGAAAGATTCCTCAAGCACACCAAAAAACAGCGGCCGGTGAGTGGGACCGCAACTCCTTTAAAGGGGTAGAATTGTACAAAAAGACACTCGGTGTTGTCGGCATGGGGAAAATCGGTACAGAAGTAGCCAAACGAGCAAAGAGCTTTGGCATGAATATTTTGGGCTTTGACCCTTATTTAACGGAAGAGCGTGCGAAAAAGCTGGGCATAACAAAGGCTGGCCTTGATTTAATCGCCGCCGAGTCTGATTTTATCACTGTCCATACCCCGCTCACCAATGACACAAGAGGAATTATTAATGATGAGTTTTTAGCCAAGACCAAGAAAAGTGTCCGTATTGTTAACTGTGCCCGCGGCGGGATTATTAATGAAAAAGCTTTGGTTCGGGCGATTCAATCAGGTCATGTAGCCGGAGCGGCGCTCGATGTTTTTGAAAAAGAACCAGCTGCTGACCCTGAATTACTGCAAAACCCAAATATCATTGTTACACCACATTTAGGGGCATCGACGGTTGAAGCACAGGAAAAAGTGGCCCAGGAGGTCAGCAAGGAAATTATTGATATTTTCGAAACACAATCCATTCAACATGCTGTGAATATGCCACAAATGTCCGGTGAAACCCAGGCAAAACTGCAGCCATATTTACTGCTTGGGGATCAAATCGGCCAGCTGGTGATTCAATTATTGAAAAGGCAGGCACCCGGAAAAATTAATATCCATTACTATGGTGATTTAATAGATGAAGACACTGAATTACTGACTCGTACATTACTGCGGGGAATATTATCCTATCATTTAAGCGATTCTGTGAATCTCATTAATGTACTTCATCTTCTGAAGGAGCAGGGCGTTTCCTATAATGTGCAAAAAAATGCCACTAATAAAGGATTTGCTAACTATATGGAGCTATCCGTATCCCAAGGTACCGAAACAGCACGCATTGGTGCCACCGTCTTAAATGGTTACGGTGCACGGATTGTGAAAATTAACGAATACCGAATTGATGTAAAACCGGAAAAATACCTATTATATATCAAACACCAAGACGTGCCGGGCATGATCGGAAAGGTCGGCTCCTTACTAGGGGACTATCAAATTAACATTGGGACAATGCAGGTAGGACGGGCGGAGATTGGCGGTGAGGCGATCATGGTGCTGACTCTTGATAAAGGCCTAGGTGCCGAGGTGCTGCGTGAATTAACTCATATCGACGGTTTAGAGGAAGCACAACTGCTGGAATTAACCAACATGGATGCTCTTGAACCTGGGCATGGGGAACCGCAGAAGGTGGAAAGTATTTAAGGTTATATAAAAGAGGGATTGCATTTGTCATGCTATCCCTCTTTTTTGTTATAAAATCGTTTTTACATCAAGAACAGAATCTAAAATATAATCCGCCTTATGCTTCTCAAATTCTGCGCGGGCAGCTTTTCCCGACAGTCCTGTTAAGACTGCGGCAAACTGGCAGCCCAATTGTCTTGCTGCTAAGAGATCTGCCAATGAATCGCCGACAATAAGGACAGTTTCACTATTTTCTATCGGCAGAGCTGTTTCCAAACATTCCTTTACAGATGCACCCTTTCCTTTAAGCCCCATGATATATGTAAATGGATGCGGTTTAGACAACGAAGACTGATCAGCATTTTCTTTTTCCGCCTTCAAAACATCATCAGCAGTAACAATTCGGCTCACATCGAAATATTGCAGCCATTGTAAATGTTGAAACGGCTGAATCGTTTCCAGTTCAGGCCTGCCCGTTCCAATTCCGATCGTATATCCAGATGAAGACAGGAACTGAAACAGCTCGGCAATTTCCTCTTTCGGAGCTAATGTGGTTTCGTTCGCCAGAAAGCCCTGTTTACCGGTTTGTACCGAAGGCCTTCCGGTTGAGGCTAGAACGTGCTCGTCACCGACATACCATTCCTGAGAAACATGCTCGCAGACAAACCAAAGCTCTCCTTTTTCAAAAATAGAGGTCTCCACACCCAGCTTCTCCCTCACAAGAACATTAAGGTGCCCAAGCAGCCCATCCTTCATCGCTGTCGACTGTTCAAAATCCGCTATAAACGAACTAAAATCAATCTTAACTTCGTATTGGGCGAGTACCTGGCCAATTTCCACTAATACACCACGATTAATTGGTGCCTGACACCATTTGGTTATTTTATCCAACTCATTTACTTTGATTTGTGCAAGTAAGGTGATGAGCTGGTGGCTGAAGGAAAGATAGATCATGTCCCAGTTGGCGTTTAAGCCGCGGGATTTTTGAAACTTTAGAACCTTATCATTCTGGAATACAGTTTCTCTGATATCCTTTATTTCCTTTTCGCTGGGGTTCGTGTTAAATTTCTTAGGGGAAAGCCCCAAGTAGTTTGGGCTCATCAGCATTTCCCAAACAGTCAGTGCGGATGCATCAAAATAGCGTTCCTCACTCAACAAAACTCCATCAACATCAAACATAATCGTTTTAATCAAAGTCCTGCCCCCATTTCCAAAGCAACTCTTTTTCACTTTATCGTAACACAGCAGTATTACAAATATAAAGTTATTTCAGGTAAACAAAAAGCCGCGGCTATAACTCTTTCTCAGCCGCGGCTTTGTTAAAGATTAAATTATTCCAACCCAATTGAAATATATTTCACTTCTAAAAATTCATCAATTCCAAAATGACCGCCTTCCCTGCCAAGACCGCTCTCTTTGTAGCCGCCAAACGGTGCCTGAACGACTGATGGCAGAGCGTCGTTTAAACCGACAATTCCATATTCCAGCTGCTCGGTAATTCTAAAGGAGCGGCTTAGATTTTCGGTATAGACATAAGCAGCTAATCCGAAGCGTGAATTGTTTGCCCGTTCAATAACTTCCTCTTCTGTTTTAAAGGTTGAAATCGGTGCAAGCGGTCCGAAGATTTCATCACGCATACATTCCATATCGTCATTAATATCCGTTAAAATTGTTGGCGCATAGAAAAAGCCGTTTATATCCTCAGGCTTCGATCCGGTATAGACAACCTTACCGCCGTGTTTAACCGCATCATTAACAAGCGCTTCAACTTTTCGATATGCTGATTTATCGATTAATGGACCGATATCTACTCCCTCATCAAGTCCATTACCCACCTTTAGTTTCTCTAATTCTGCTTTGAATAGATTAGTAAACTCCTCTGCCACGCTCTCTTGGACATAAACACGATTTGTACAAATACAGGTTTGACCTGCGTTGCGGAATTTAGACTGCACAAGTCCAGCCGCGGCTTTAGCTAAGTTGGCATCATCCATAACGATAAATGGAGCATTACCACCAAGCTCGAGCGATACCTTTTTAACATTCTCAGCAGCCCCGCGCATCAAAGTTTTACCAACCTCGGTTGAGCCTGTGAAGGTAATCTTCGTCACGCGTGGATCATTCAGCCAAACATCCCCGATTTCAGATGATTTACCAGTAATAATATTTATAACTCCGCTTGGAATCCCCGCTTCATGAGCAAGCTCAGCCATTTTTAAGGCAGTGAGCGGTGTCTGGTTCGCCGGTTTGACCACACATGTACACCCTGCAGCCAGTGCAGGTCCTACCTTTCTTGTAATCATGGCAGCCGGGAAGTTCCACGGTGTAATGGCCGCCACAACCCCTACAGGCTCTTTACGAACGAGGATCCGCTTATTCGGATGGGATGCTGGAATGGTTTCGCCATAAACACGTTTCGCTTCCTCTGCATACCAAGAGATAAAGCCATTAGCATACTGTACCTCGCCAAGTGCCTCTTTCAACGGCTTGCCTTGCTCAATTGTCATAATTCTAGCAATCTCATGTTTGTTTTCGTCTATCAATTGATGCCATTTCATAAGTAAACGGCTGCGTTCTTCAGCGGTTTTCTTCGACCACGTTTTAAAAGCACGGTGCGCCGCATCAACCGCCTGCTTTGCCTCCGTTGCCCCGCCAGTCGGAATGGCTCCTACTACTTCTTTTGTTGCTGGATTGATCACTTCGGTAAAAATTTCATAATCATTGCCGACCCATTTTCCATCAAGATACATCGGATAAATTTGATACCCTTGATTCACGACATCCAATTTCATTACCTCCCAGCAAGTATAGTTACATTTTTATCATAAACGACTGAAAAGGCTTCTTCAAGTATTTGGAATCCTTCCTCAAGCTGTTCATCTGTAATGGTAATCGGCATCAGAAGACGAACAACGTTTCCATAAAGCCCGGCACTTAATAACAGCAGTCCGCGCTCACCTGCTGCTCTTACCAGCCTTGCTACCCCTTCTTTATCAGGTGTTTTCGTCTGTTTATCCTTGACGATTTCCATCGCACACATGGTCCCTAAGCCGCGGATCTCGCCAATACAGTCATAGCGAAAGCTAAGCTGCTTCATTTTTTCAATCACTCTAGTACCGAGCATTTCGCCCCGTTCATTGAGTTTTTCGCTTTCGATAATATCCAGCACCGCTAGCGCCGCCTTACAGCCAAGCGGACTTCCGGCATAAGTTCCACCGATTTCACCAATCTCTGCGGCATCCATAATCTCAGCTCGTCCAATTACACCACTGATCGGCACTCCTGCCCCCATCGACTTTGAAATGGTCATTAAATCAGGGACAACGCCAAAATGATCAATGGCAAAGTATTTACCTGTCCGGGCAAACCCCGTTTGAATTTCATCGGCGACAAAAAGAATTCCATATTGCGTACAGATTTCTCTTACTCTTTTAACAAAAGCTATATCAGGCACGATAAAGCCGCCTTCCCCTTGAACAGGCTCCATAACAACAGCGGCAATGGTTTCTGGGGCAGCTTCAGCAAGTAAAAATTGTTCAAACTGTTCAATGATCATGTCGCTGTATTGCTGTTCGCTCATCCCTTCCGGACGGCGGTAAACGTACGGATACGGCGCCTTATACACTTCAGGAGCGAAAGGACCGAAGCCGAATTTATAAGGCTTTACCTTGCTTGTCATTGTCATCGTCATTAAGGTTCTACCGTGAAAGCCTCTCGTAAAAGAAATAATTCCCTGCCGTTTCGTGTATTTGCGGGCAATTTTCACGGCATTCTCTACAGCCTCCGCGCCGCTGTTAAAAAAGGCCGCTTTTTTAGCAAAATCGCCAGGTGCCAGCATGCATAGCCTCTCTGCAAGATCAATATAGGATTCATACATCATGACATTAAATCCCGTATGAATAAACTGACTTGCCTGTTCTTGGATAGCCTCGACCACTTTTGGGTGGGAATGACCGACATTTATCGTTCCAATAGCACCAGCAAAATCAATATAGAAATTACCGTCAACATCTTCAACAACCGCCCCCTGTGCCCTTTTTACAAAGGAATGGCAATTATTGCTGATTCCCCTTGGCACATATTGCTTTCTCCGCTCTAATATTGCTAATGATTTTGGTCCCGGTATGGCTGTTTCCTGCTTAACAAATCGATCGTCCAATTTTGATCTCCCCCAGTAATATATATATTTTAAATGTTTGATTTTAGTAGGAATGAAAGCAATCGGTAACATGTACCGATTGCTTTTTAGAAAAAACTTGACTGATTATACTTCCTTTACTTGCTCCAATACTTGTTTGAAGGTGTTGACCACTTTGTCGACTTCTTCATAGCTGATGGTTAAGGCCGGCTCAATACGGATTGTTTTGGAATTGATGAGAGTACCGGCAACAAGGACCCCATGATCAAACATTCCTTTTGATACTTCATATCCAATTTCATCCTTATGAAATTCGATCCCAATCATTAGACCTTGACCGCGAATTTCCTGCACCTTATCTTCATGTTCCGCCGCCGCTTTCTTCAGCTCTTCAAGGAAATATTCACCAACAACAGCCGCTCTTTCCGGCAGGTTTTCTTCAATTAATACACCAATTGTGGCAATTGCTGCAGCACATGCCAATGGGTTGCCCCCAAATGTAGTTGTATGCATGAATGGATTCGGGAACCAGCTCTTGAACACATCCTCCTTCGCAACAATCGCCCCGGCTGGCATCACGCCGCCGCCAAAGGCTTTGGCAAGACAGATAATGTCTGGCACCACATCATATAATTCCGCTGCAAACATTTTTCCAGTACGTCCCATTCCTGTCTGCACTTCGTCAAAAATCAACAATGCGCCATATTGATCACAAAGCTCACGGACTTGTTTTAAATAGCCTTCAGGAGGCAGAATAATTCCGCCTTCACCTTGAATCGGCTCTAAGATTACAGCCGCCACATCCTCACCGACAAGCGCACACGTTTCAAACGTTTTCCGCATCATTTCAATATCGCCAAATGGTACATGACGGAAGCCAGGGATTAACGGCAGGAATGGCTTGCGGAACATTCCTTTTGCCGTACCGGATAATGCCCCGAGGCTCTTTCCGTGGAAGGCGCGGGTTGTTGAAATAAACGTCGTCCGCTCGCTGTACATTTTGGCAAGCTTCAATGCCGCCTCAACACTCTCCGTGCCGCTGTTAGTAAAAAAGGCATATTTTAAATCGCCAGGAGTAATGTCAGCTAAAATTTTTGCCAGCATCGCTCTTAACGGGTCAAGCAAGTCTTGGCTGTGGAGCGCCTGCCGCTTTAATTGATCCGTCACTGCCTTCACGACTTTTGGATTGCGGTGCCCGACGTTATAAATTCCAAAGCCGCCGAGACAGTCGATATATTCTTTTCCGTTTACATCTTTAAAGCAGGCACCATTATCGGACCATTCAACTGCCGCAAATTGACCGCCTTCTGTAACCGTTTTGCGGTACTCAAGGAAACCAGGATTAACATGTTCACGGAAGCCGTCAACTGTTTCCTTCGTAATCCATGCTGCATCTTCCTTCGTAATTTGTTCCTTTTCTACTAAACTTAAAACCTTGTTAATATATTCGGTCACATTTTGCAGCTGCTCATTCTTAGTCTCTCGTGTTAAATCGATACTCATATTAATCGCTCCTCATTTATTATTAGGTTTTAATCGTGTTTTAGGGTTTGCGTTTAGTTTTTTCACACCAATTGTGGCGATATCTACATTTCCCTACAGATATCTACAATTTTTCTCCTAATATCTACAAAAACTATGACAATATCTACAGTTTTTTTAATATATCTTCAAAATCTATAAAAATATCTACAATTGAGGTAAAAAAGGTCAAGCCCGCTTAAAACAGTTCCAACCTTATTTTTAGTTTTCAAACCAGCCAACAGGCTCAACCTGCAGATTGATATTGATTTGCTTAATTTCCTGAAATTCCTCAAGGCCGAATGTTCCGAGGCTGCGGCCGATACCGCTCTGTTTGTAGCCGCCCCATGGTGCCTCGTTATAAGTAGGATGATAGGAATTGATCCAAGTAATCCCGGCACGGAGCTTTTTAATGACCCGTAACGCCTTGGCTCCATCGTTTGAGAAAACTCCTCCTGCCAACCCGTAAACCGTATCATTGGCAAGCTTCACGGCTTCTGCTTCATCCTTAAACTTTTGAATGACGACAACAGGACCAAAAATTTCTTCCTGAACGATTCGCATATCCTGCTTCACATCTACAAATACAGTCGGCTCTACAAAATAACCGTTTTCTAAGCCATTACTTACGATGCGATTCCCGCCGCAGGCAATGGTTGCCCCTTCCTGTTTTCCAAGCTCAATATAATGAAGCACTTTTTCCAAATGCTGCGCACTTACAAGCGGCCCCATTTCTGTAGCTGGGTCATTTCCTGGGCCCACCTTAATTTGTTTTGCACGCTCGACAAAGCGGGCTGCGAATTGATCATAGATGCTTTCTTCAACAAGGATTCTTGAACCGGCTGAACAGACCTGCCCGGATCCTGCGTAGATGCCGAATAAAGCATAATCGACAGCCACTTCAAAATCAGCATCAGCAAAAATGATATTAGGCGATTTGCCGCCTAATTCCAGCGACACTTTTTTCATCGTGTCAGCGGCGGTCTTCATGATATGCTTTCCTGTTTTAGTGCCGCCGGTAAAGGAAACCATATCTACCTCTGGGTGGGAAGCGATTTCATTCCCGACCACTGGACCAGCACCCATTACCATATTGGCTGCACCTTTTGGAAGACCAACTTCTTCAAAAATTTCAAACAGTTTTTTCGGTGTTACCGGGGTCACTTCTGATGGCTTAAACACGATGGTATTGCCTGCAGCAAGCGCAGGGGCAATTTTCCAAACACTCATTAACAACGGGTAATTCCATGGGACGATAAGACCACATACACCTACAGGCTCGCGGACAACCATTGCTTGCATGGGATCGCCCACATGATAGGTTTGACCATCCGGCGCTTTAATCAATCCTGCATAGTAACGGAAACAAGCCGCCGCGTCGGCAACGTCAAAACCGGCTTCCCTTAAAGGCTTCCCATTATCCATTGTTTCAAGTTGTGTGAATTCATCGGCATATTCATCAATTTTGTCGGCAATTTTTAATAAATAGGAGGCTCTTTCTTGTGCTGATAATCCAGACCATACACCTTCATCGAAAGCCTTGCGGGCTGCATAGATAGCGGCACGGGCATCTTCGATTGTTCCTTCAGGAGCATAAGCAATCACTTCACCGTTTGCCGGATTTACGACGGGACGCGTTTCCTGATTTGCGGCATCCTTCCAATCGCCATCAATATACATCTTCAGATTCATCACTTTCGCTTTTACTTCAACCATTTTCGATTCCTCCTTTTAAATACCTCACTATCTATTGTTGCAAGAACCATGCCAACTTAGAAAAGCGGAAGTGCCTGCGGTTAGATCTTTAAATTTATGCAATTTTGCATAATAGTATTTTTCCCTGCATAAAGCGAAAGGGTGTCAGGCACCATGTGAAAAATTCACATGGTGCCTGACACCCCTCTGCATTTTTTATATTTCTACCGTCATGTTTTTATCGTTTAGGATTTTTTGATATTTTCTGCTTACGGATGATTGGCTGATTCCTAAGGCTTTTGCTGCCTTTGTGGTTGTTTTGTATTGCTTCATTGCCATCATAATTAGCTGTTCCTCGACATGATCAATGGCTTCCTGTAGTGGAATGACTCTTGTAATCACGGGCTTCATTTTCTTATTTTCATAGCCCAATGATAAGAATTGGCTGACGAATTCTGCATCTATCGCTGGATGATCGGCCGTCACTACTAATCTTTCAATTATATTTTGCAGTTCCCTGACATTCCCCGGCCATGAATAAAATTCAAGAACATTAACAGCATCGGGTGTTAAATGGTAATTCCGGTTATACTTCTCATTTAACTGCTGCAGAAAATGGAATGCCAGCAGGGAAATGTCCTCGGTTCGTTCCCTTAGAGGCGGAATTTGAATTGGAATTACGTTTAAGCGATAGTATAAATCTTCTCGAAAGGTGCCTTCCTCGACCATTTTGGCTAATTTCTTATTGGTCGCGGCAATGATTTGTACATTTATTTTAAACGGCGTTGTACTTCCTACAGGAATAACTTCCTGTTCCTGCAGCACTCGCAGCAATTTAACCTGCAGGTGCATTGGCATTTCACCGATTTCATCAAGGAACAATATCCCGCCATCTGCCTGTTTAAAATAGCCGTCTTTGCCGTTTTTATCGGCACCGGTAAATGCACCCTTAGCATAGCCGAACAATTCGCTTTCCAATAGGTTTTCTGGAATCGCTCCGCAATTTAATTTCAAAAACGGCTTATGTGAACGTCCTCCTAGATGGTGAATTGCCTGTGCAATAACCTCTTTCCCCACTCCGGATTCCCCATTTAACAGAACTGTTGAGGAAAACTCCGCAATCTTTTGTACCTGACTCATGATTTTTTCCATCTTCGGACTGCAATATATCAGCTTCTTTAAAAAACGGTCTTTGCTTTTAAAATTATCTAATTCCTTTTTATATTGTTCGGAAATCTTTTTCATTTCCTGCAATTCGCTTTTCAATTTTGTTGTTTCGGTAATATCCCGCGATGCCACAATAATCCGGTCCAGTTCATTCTTTTCATTAAATACCGGGTTGCCGACCGCAAGAATTTTCCGGCCGCTTTTTGTTTCTTGAACAACTGACACCTTTTTCTTCTTTTCAATTACCAGCCTTGTAACAGATGGTGTAAACAGTCCCTGGTCCTCGAGTTCAAGAACATTTTTGCCTATAAGCTCCTGCAAATCCACATGCCAGAAATCTTGAATAATGTTTTCGCTGTAGCGGATTAACTCTCCTTTTGCATTGACCACAAGAATTTCGTCATAAATACTAGAAAGAATCGCATTTAAATCTTTATTAAGGTCCTTAATATATTCAATTTCCATCGCCATTTCTTCTACCATTGGCAGGTCCTGAACAACAATAACCGCCCCTTCAACCCGGTGGTCATACCCAACAATTGGGCTGTAATCAACGAGAACACCAACACCGTTCGTAAATTCAAGGTGATTCAACAGGGTTTTACCGGTAGAAAAAACATTGTTCAGGTGATCCACACTGAAAATCTTTTCTGCTGAAGAATTTAACACCTCATCCGCAGAGGATCTTATCATTTTCAAACCAGATTCATTACAATTAATAATCTGCTTTTCTCTATCCAATACAAAAATCCCCATGGGAATCGAAGTAAGCAGAATTTTGAGCAGGTCCACACTCTTATTTTCCTGCTTAAAAAGCTCCGCCAAAACATCCTCCCGGCTTATGTATCCTTGTGAACTGCCGTCTTCCGATTTTATAAGGGCAAACGGTTCCCCAATGATTTGGAATAAATCAGTAAATGAAATATGCCCGCTAAGGCTGCAAATGCTTTCAATCGGTTTTGTGTATTCAAGGAGTATCTCCTGTAAATAGCCTTCCTTCTCCAGCTTCATTTGCAATTGTTTATTCAATGCCGCATAAGCAAATAATTGGTCTTGTTTTTTTAAGAAAATAAATGGTTCTTTAAGGTTTCTTAAGGTTGAACGGAAAACTTCCTTACTTTCATCAACGGCGACTGATATTATCGGCTTTATCTTTTCCTTTGCGACGGAAAACATCTTTTACTTCCCCCTTGTAACCTTATTATTTCTATACTACCATCAGTTTCTGAATTTTTATAATAGTATTCTAAAAAAAAGAAGACATGGTCCCATACGCACCACATCTTCCCATCTGCCACTTAATCACTGCCGGTAACAAATAAATCCTCTTTTACGTAAGCGAGTACCATTCCTGGGATGACATCATCCCCTTCCTGCACTTCAATTGATTCAATCTTTCCACTTAAGGACGTTTGAACCATTTCGTAACTGCCATCTTCCCGTCTAATCGTGAATAATGGTTCCCATTCGTAAATTCTGGCCGAATTTTTAACTGGAATCGATTCTACTCTTCCATAACAAGGGCTTAGCAGGACACCAAAATACATGTAGTCACCTTCTATCCTCATTTTAATATTGCTCCTGAAATGGACCGCTTTGTAAAACAAGCCCAAAGAATTCCTGAAATTCAGGGATATCCTCTTCTTGTATTCCAAGCTTTTCCGCCCAGTGATGCTCGCTAAAGGTATCATCCTGGCAGAGCAGTACCATCTTTCCTGTCTGAATCGAAGTTACCATCGCTTTTCCGAAAAAATGTTCTGAATAGCCAATCGCTAAATCATAGCGATGATTATTTGAAATAAGACAAAAGTAGTGCAGCAGCTGACGCTCTTTCTGCTCGGATAAAATTTCAAGTTTCATTCATTTATACCCCCTTATTTGATTAATATTTCAGCCAGCCTCTCAGTCTTGAAGCTTCAGCTAACTTCCCAATTCCTTCAATATAAGCTGCAATTTTCATATTGACATTGTACTTTTTCGCTGTGTTATAAACATTTTCAAAGCTTGCATTCATTTTTTCTTTCAGACGAGCATCGACTTCCTGCTCTGTCCAATAGAAGCCTTGATTATTCTGGCACCACTCGAAGTAAGAGACCACTACTCCACCGGAATTGGCTAAAATATCAGGAACAACCAAAATGTCCCGTTTATCCAGTATTTTTAACGCATCCTTTGTCGTAGGGCCATTTGCCGCTTCAATGATTATTTGGCAATTTATTCTCTCGGCATTATATTTGTGGATTACCCCGGAAATCGCTGCAGGAATTAAAACATCACATTCTCTTTCTAATAACTCTTGATTCGTAATGGAGTTGTCAAAACGGTTGGATACGATGCCATAGGAGTCTCTATTTTCCAACAGGTATGGAATATCCAGACCCTTCTCATCATATAAACCACCCAATACATCGCCAATGCCAATGACCTTAGCCCCTAAATCATATAAATATTTAGCAAGATAGCTGCCGACATTACCAAAGCCTTGGATGATAATCCGGGTATCTTTTAAAGACATTTTTCGTAAATCACAAACTCGCTGTAATGTATACAATACGCCTTTAGAGGTTGCTGTCTCCCTGCCTTTAGAGCCGCCAAGGGCTATCGGCTTGCCAGTAATGAACCCAGGTGAATCAAATTCACGAATGTGATCATATTCGTCAAGCATCCAGGCCATAATTTGCGAGTTCGTATACATATCCGGAGCGGGGATATCCTTAGTCGGTCCGACAATTTGACTTACTGCTCGCACATATCCCCTGCTCAACCTTTCCAGCTCGTCCTGGCTCATCTTTCGCGGATCGCAAATAATCCCGCCTTTTGCCCCGCCATAAGGTAAATCCGTGATGCCGCATTTTAGGCTCATCCAGCCCGCCAAGGCCTTTACCTCATCCGCTGTTACATCAGGATGAAAGCGAATGCCTCCTTTAGTCGGCCCCGCAGCGTCATTATGCTGGGCACGAAACCCTTGAAAAACTTCAGTTTGACCATTATCCATTCGGACAGGGATGCTGACCTCCAAAAATCTCATTGGTTTCTTTAGAAATTCAAATACCTGCTTTGGATAATTCATGATTTCAACGGCTTCCCTCAGCGTCTCCTGAAATTCAACGAGCGCGTTATCCTTCTCTGTTAAAATCTCTTCCTTTTTGACATCTAATGAATGAATAGTCATGATTAACACCTCAATTTTGAATTGTTATAAAGATATTAAGCAATTTCCGTGCCAACATAGAAAAGCGTTAATTGACTACATTTTTTAGGACTTTTCCACCAAATATTGCATAACTGAATAAAAACCCTATGTAAAAATGACTTTATTATGCAAATTTGAATAATTTCAGACTGCAAAAAAAACGCATTCCATTGAATGCGCTTTCTATTTTATCAAGATAATTTCTATCCAACTTCTTCAAAATGGAAATCTGATATTTTAGTTTTAAGGATTTTCGTTTGAAAAACCATGTAAAGGAGCCCAATCACAATCCAGGCAATGCCGCCAATCAGAGCGTCCAAATGCAAATTGGACCACAAAACTCCTGTTAAGCCTGTACCAATTACTGGCATAATAAGATAAGAAAAAAGTTCTTTGCCCGTTTTATACCTTTTTAAGCGGAACACAAAGTGTGCAATGACCGACAAATTAACAAATGTAAAGGCAATCAAGGCCCCGAAATTAATGATGGAAGTGACCAGCTCTAAGCTTGGGGTAATAGCTAGTAACGAAATAATCCCAACTAAGACAACATTAAAGGCGGGAGTTCTAAATTTTGGGTGTACATAACCGAACAGTTTTCGCGGCAGCATCCCATTTCTCCCCATTACATATAGAAGCCTTGATACACTTGAATGGGATGCTAATCCCGATGCAGCAGTAGCGGCAAAAGCACCGGCAATCAGAAACAGCTTAAACAGGGTGCCGCCAACATATAAGCCGATTTCAGGCAGGGTATCGTCCGTTACCTTGAAGTTTGAAATATCCGGGAAAAGAGCCTGCGCGAAAAACCCTGTAACAAAAAAGATCGCTCCGCCAATAAAAACTGTTAGCATAATGGCTTTTGGCATTATTTTTTGATCTACAGCTTCCTCTGCGTACATTGTAACGGCATCAAAGCCAATAAACGAGAAGCAAACCACCGTCGCCCCCGTTAATACAGCCCCTAATTGAACATTGGCGTGAAAAAGCGGCTCCGTTGTAAAAATCGTTCCTTGTCCCATCCCCTGCGACAGCTTAATAAAGGCTAGGACAATGAAAACTACAATCAAAATAATTGCAAACAAAACAAGCATTGAATTTAAACTTGATGTTTTTCCGATCCCCCAAATATTCACCAAAGTAATAATCGCAACATAACTAAGGACCCACACCCAGGCGGGAACACCTGGAAATATCGACTCCATATAGAGCCGAATAATTAAGGCATTAACCATTGGAAGCAGGATATAGTCAAGCAATGCGGCCCACCCGACGATAAAGCCGAGGTGCGGGCTCATTGTCTCTCTTGTATAAGTATAAGCCGATCCGGCGCTAGGAAAAACCTGCACCATTTTCCCGTAACTAAATGCTGTAAAAAGCATAACGGTTAACGCTGTAATATACGCCAGCGGAACCACACCATTGGTTTCTTTGGATACAATCCCAAAAGTATCAAATGCTATGGTAGGTGTCATATAACCTAATCCAAGACCAACAATTGCCCATAGGCCTAGTGAACGTTTAAGGGTAACATTCTCCAAATAGTATCAACTCTCCTTTTTTGAAAATTCAATATATACTCTTGCAAGTTTTGTGCCATGGTAAAAAAAGGAGGAGAAGCAATTTAACTTCTCCTTCATGCTTGTTATAGTGATGTATTTCGATCGGCATCCTCGAAAGCAAAATCAGCCGTTTTGATTTTAAAAAATTTTGTTTGAAATAACAGATAGAAAAATCCGATAATGACCCAAACAATGCCGCCGATAAGGGCATCAGCCTGCAGGTTAGCCCAAAGAATCCCCGTGGAAGCGGCTCCAAGAATGGGCATAACTAAGTAGGAAAAAAGATCTTTCCCGGTTTTATATCTTTTCTGACGGAAGATAAAATACGCAATAACAGACAAGTTAACAAATGTAAAGGCAATCAAGGCACCGAAGTTGATAAATGAAGAGATTAATTCTAAGCTCGGAGCAATGGCAAGCAGGGAAACAACCCCTACAAGGATGACATTAAATGCCGGGGTCCGAAATTTTGGATGTACATATCCGAAAAGCCGCTTTGGCAGTACGCCGTTACGCCCCATTACATATAACAGACGGGATACACTGGCATGTGAAGCAAGACCCGATGCAACCGTAGCAGCAAAAGCGCCGGCAAGGAAAATAAGTTGAAAAAGTGTTCCTCCTACATATAAGCCAATTTCAGGTAGCGTATCGTCAGTCACTTTAAAACCTGAAATATCTGGAAATAACGCCTGAGCAAAATAACCTGCCACAAAGAAAATGGCCCCGCCGATAAAGACCGTTAACATAATGGCCCGCGGCAATGTTTTTTTGTCAACAGCTTCTTCAGCATACATTGTTACCGCATCAAAGCCAATAAAGGAGAAACAAACCACTGTTGCCCCTGTTAAGACTGCACCAAGCTGAACATTGGAATGAAAAAGCGGATCCGTTGTAAAGATTGTTCCTTGTCCCATCCCTTGAGAAAGCTTAATAAACGCTAGGACAATAAATGCGCCAATTAACACTATTTCAAATACGACGAGTAGGGAATTTAAATTTGATGTTTTCCCCATACTCCATACGTTAATAGCAGTAACTGCTGCAACGTATGTAACAACCCAAATCCATGCCGGGACACTAGGAAATACTGAAACCATATAAATCCTAATAATCAAAGCATTAACCATTGGCAGTAGAATATAATCGAGCAATGCCGCCCAACCGACTAAAAAGCCAAGATGCGGATTCATCGTTTCCCTTGTATAGGTGTACGCTGAGCCTGCACTCGGAAAAACCTGTACCATTTTTCCATAGCTTATTGCCGTAAACAACATAACCATCAGTGCTGTAAGGTATGCTAGCGGAACAACTCCATTTGTTTCTTCTGAGACAATTCCAAAAGTATCGAATACGATGGTTGGTGTCATATAACCTAATCCAAGACCAACAATTGCCCATAACCCTAAAGACCGTTTTAGCGTAGTATTGCCCAAATTTATCAGCCTCCTATTCTTAAAATCAACAATGTAACCCCTTACATTACATCTATAATAAAAAAACGTTTTTCTAAGCTTCCTCCTCTCTTCATAATTAATTAAATAACTATTTAAAATAGTTGCAATTTTCGTACCAATATTACTTAGCCATTATTTTAAGGACATTGCAAAAAAACTCAAGCATGGATTATGTATTTTTGCATAACTTACTCCGATTTGCATAAATCTTTAAGCAAACAAAAAAGCAGCGATCACATCATATTCGCTGCTTTTTTCTGTATAAATATTTTCATTTTTACAAAGCCTATTTTTAATCCATTATTTTGCAAAGACATGGTTCCCAATTTTTACGGTAACCTGGCGTGTTGCCACCCACTTACTTACTGAAGTCTTTGGGTTATAGAAAAATAGGGATCCGTTGCCTTGGCCTCTAAATGCAAGTGCTTCATTTACTGCTTGTTTAGAAACTGCATCAGCTGATTTATTGATGGCGCCATTCATCACTGGTGTAAACGCATAGTGACCGCCGGATTTTTCATAGATTACGCCACGAACTGTGTTTGGAAAATCAGCGCTTGCTACGCGGTTTAAAATAACCGTTGCTACCGCTACTTTTCCAGCATATGGTTCACCTTCAGCTTCCGCACGTACAAGGCGTGCCATTAAGTCTTTTTCAGCCGCTGTAACTGAAGAATTAGGGATTACTAGAGTTTTACCTGCATTTAGATATGAACTTGTTGCCTTGTTTGCTTGCATTAATGATTTAACCGGTACCCCAAATTTTACCGCGAGTTTCCAGTACGTTTCACCATATTGAACTTTATGAGTAGTAGTCGCAGCTTCTGTTATACCATTTAACGTAAATGCTGACATTGATAAAATTAACCCTGCTGAGATTAATAGTTTTTTAAATTTATTCATTTGATAACCTCCTAGTTTCGTTCGTCTCTCTACATTCAAGGCTATCAGTTGTAACATACTTATTCATTAGCCAAAAAGTGGCAAGTATAAAAAAGATAGATTCATAGTTAATATGATAATGTTTATCCAACCCTTGGAATTTTTCTCCTCTATCATTTTAATTCCGATGTTTTCCCACCTAAGGATAATTAAGGATACTTTATTACAATTTGTTTCAACGGTGTAACACAGGGTCTGTAATATAATGGATGTAACCTTCACTAAATTGTCATGTATTTCATTGAATGGAGGAAGGATATTCATCAAATATTTGGTAATTATATATAGAGAAAACGAAAAGGAGGTTTCTTTAAGATGAACAATCAGTTAGTCAATGTTCTAAATAAGCAAATCGCCAATTGGTCTGTCCTGTATATGAAATTACATAACTACCACTGGTACGTTAAAGGTGAACAATTCTTTACTCTTCATGCTAAATTCGAGGAATTTTATAATGAGGCCGGAACTCATGTGGATGAATTAGCTGAACGCCTGCTGGCAATCGGCGGCAATCCGGTTGCTACAATGAAGGAATGTTTAGAAATTTCGTCTATTCAGGAAGCTACTAGCACAGAAGCTGCAACTGAAATGGTTCAGTCTGTCATCAATGATTTCTCAATTATCATTGGGGAATTAAAGGAAGGCATGAGCCTGGCCGATGAACAAAATGATGAAACGACAGGTGACATGCTGCTTGCCATCCACTCCAGCTTAGAAAAGCATGTTTGGATGCTGACAGCGTTTCTTGGAAAAGCAATATAATAGAAGAAAAGCATTTTAAGGCCCAGCTATTCCCAGTTGGGCTTTTTTGCTTAGCTTGAAACAAATTAGAATAATTATTAAAAAGGTTTGACTTTTAAATAGTAATTATATTATTATTAATAATAAGAAAAGGATTAGGAGGTTTTCATAATGGCCAACCCAGAAATTATTGTGTATAGCAGTACAGGCTGTCCTTATTGTGAAAAAGTTAAAACCTATTTAAAGGAACATGGGTTTGAATATGAAGAGCGTAACGCTTCTATACATAAAGAATATTTTGACCAACTAAAAGAACGAAAAATTTATGGCACCCCCGCAACATTTATTAATGGAAAGCTTGTGTTAGGATTCCAGGAGAAAAAGTTTATCAAGCTGCTCGGACTTTCAGAGGCTGAAGCTAAACCGGCAGCAGCTGCCCCTCAGCAGGAAAGCAACGAAGAAAATGCCAATTCAATTTTTAAACCGGTAACGGATCGAGTCCTTGAAGAAGTATTTGACTTTGTAACAATTGGCGGCGGCCCAGCCGGAGCATCCGCAGCTGTTTATGCGGCCCGCGGCAAAATGAAAACTCTTGTTATTGATAAAGCGCCAAAAGCCGGCACACTTGCCATTACTCATAAAATCGCCAACTATCCAGGTGTCCGTGAAGAGCTGACCGGGCTAGAACTGTTAACAAGAATGCAGGCTCAAGCAAAGGATTTCGGGGCAGAATTTATACGCTCCAATGTTCTTTCGGTCGATTTTTCTGATGAGATCAAAAAGATTGAAGTCGCCGAAGGAACAATTAAAGCGAAGAGTGTCTTTATTGCCGTCGGGGCAAAAGCGCCATCCAGCAAAATTAAAGGCGAAGAAGAATTCACCGGGCGGGGTGTAAGCTATTGTTCTACCTGTGATGCTGCTTTCTATCAGGATCAAGTTGTTGTTGTAATGGGGGACAATGAAGAAGCGGTTCATGAAGCAGAAACACTAGCAAAGTATTGTAAAACGGTAAAATTATTAATCCCTGTTGTTAAATTAAAAGGCGATGTTGATCTTTCCGGTTTAGAAGCTAAACCAAATGTTGAAATTTATAAGCGCCATCGCATCAGGGATATTCAAGGGACAGACAGCGTTGAGAAAATCGTCGTTCTAAATGATAAAAGGGAAGAAGAAATTTGGGCTGTTGATGGTGTATTCCTTTACCTTGGCGGCTTGAAACCAGGAACAGACTTCTTAAAAGATGCTGTAAAGCGTGATGAAGAAGGCTATGTTGCGGTTGATGAAAATCTTCGGACAAGCGTAGACGGGGTTTTTGCCGGCGGTGACGCCCGTAGAACATTGGTAAAACAGGCTGTTATTTCTGCAGCGGACGGTGCAATTGCCGCCCTTGGTGCAGAACAGCATGTCAATAAACGAAAAACACTGCGTCCACAGTATAGTTAAATTTGAAGAGCTTCCCTGTTTGGGGGAAGCTCTTTTTTTATGCAACAATTGAGGAGAAGTATCCGACAGTTGGCACGTTCTATCCGACAATTAGCGAGCGCTATCCGACAGTTGGCCGTTCTATCCGACAATTAGCGAGCGCTATCCGACAGTTAAACACAACACCCCTTATCCAATATTCCTTGCATTTTCCTTTTTAGGACTCTTAACCTGCTCTAGCTTCGACCAGTTAATCGTATTTTCAAGCACCACTGAGAGGATAATTCCCATTAACAATCCGCTGCTTATGAGCGGCCGGACAAGCATTGGAATAGAACCAAACATTTCCGCGGGAATATTCATGATAGCCATCCCTAATAAGACAGGTGCAGCAATTCGATAGATTGTTTTTTGCGAAAAACGGATCCCCTCTAAATTATTGAGGGCCCCGCTAAATAATTGCAAATAGGCAACGAATAGCACCGCATCCCCGACACTGATCGGCAGCGTTGAAAATAGATGACTAAGAGATGGTACCAGACCAAGAATCATAAACATCGCAGCGCCAATAATCATCGGCAAACGCTCAAAGATAAGTGTTGATTGTAAAAATCCTAACGAGGACACATATGGTGCATATGGAACCATTCCGAATATGCCCGAAACGACTGAATTTAATCCAGTTAGAACAAATGATTTACGATATTGCTTATCTGTAGTTGTCGTTCGAAGCAGCGGCTCCACCCCTTTAACTGATGCGATTGTATTCGTCGTGTTCACTAATCCTGTGAGTACCGCCATAATAATAAGACCTAGGCTGAAGGTTGGCTTTCCCCATGGAAATGGGTTAAAGAGTTTCGTTGTAACATGTTCGTCAGCTGCCTCGGCAGGGAAAAATAATACGTAAATAATCCAGCCCGTAACTATTCCAATTAGAATCGAAAAGTTTCGAATTGCTTTTGGTCCCTTTATATTAAGCCATACTGTTAACACGATTAGGAAAATCGATAAACCTGCTGTTGGAATATGTATTTCATCACTTGTCGTCAGCCCTAGCATCCCTTTAGTAAAAATAATGATTAATTGGCTGGCGAGTAAAAAGAAGACGGTACTCATTACAACAGGAGTAAATAAACGCCTCAATACATTCCCGATTCCAAGCGCCCCTAGGATCGTGAGGAGAATACCCGAAAGGATAATCCCCACGGCAAGCCCGCCGCCAAGTTCCGATACACTAATCCCTGCTGCCGAAGCCGATGCACTTAGGCTTAAGATGGCGCCCCACCATAATCCAGATTGTCCTTCCATCAGCGGGTACCGATGGCCAAAAACGGCCTGGAGAATACAAGCTGCTCCGGTAAAAATAAATGACCTTTGCAAAGCGCTCGCAACTTCAATAGATGATAAATCAAATGCATCTCCGATTGTCAGCGGGATCACCACGGTATTAGCAAACATGAAAAACAGCCATTGAAGCCCCGCTAATAACTGGGTTGTTTTTGATAATGGATTCATTGCCTCTCCTCTCTTTTTTATAGTTATTTTTGTTTTCTACGTTACACTATTTGTTTAGCGTTTTAAAGGGAAAAATTTACTCTTCTTCTATTCTTGAAACAAAAATACCACAGCACCTTTTGGTCTGTGGTATTTTACGGAAAGAGTCTATTCCTTATGACTGCGAGCCAACGCTGCCATACAAATTGTGATAATAGCAAATGCAACAAAGGCGAGCAATGGAATGGTTATAAAACCGAGCCAGTTAATATAGTCCTTTGAGCACGGAACTCCTGTCGTGCACATTTCAAACTGTTTTAACGCAGGCACCTTTTGCAGCAATGTATGGTAGCCGCTGATCAGCAGACCAATGATAGATACTGGCAGGGCATACTTATAAATCCCGGTGTCATTGCGGTAAACTGCTATTCCTAAGATAATCGCAAGCGGGTACATAAAGATGCGCTGGTACCAGCACAGTGTACATGGGATAAAATGCATGACCTCGCTAAAGTACAGGCTTCCAAGTGTTGCAATAATCGCGGCAATCCAGGAGAGCAGCAGTGATTTGTTCATTCTACTTCTCCTTCGCCGCTTTTTCTACCATTTCCTTCAAGTCATCCATCGTTTTTCCTGTGAACATCTTGCCGTTTACAAACATTGTCGGTGTTCCAGTTACACCAAGTTTTCCGGCGTAATCCATATCCTTTTGCCAAGCATCCATAGATTTTTGTTCCTTAAAGTTTTTCACTACCTTCTCAACATCTTTCTCGCTGGCCATTTCTTTTAGCGTATCAGTTAAGAATTGTTCGGTAAAAATATCTTGCTTTTCAGCTTTGGTGTCTTCCGGCTGTTTTTGATAGAGCAATTCATGGAATTTCCAGAACGTTTCGTTTCCCAGCTCTTGAAAAACCGATTCGGCAAATTGGGCTGAACGTTTGGAATCAATATTAATAAATGAATCATTCATAAAATAAAACTTTGCTTTCCCTGTATCCACAAGCTCTTTTTGAATCATAGGGACAACATTATGGGCAAAGTCTTTACAAATCGGACATTTGTAATCCCCAAATTCAATAATCGACACCGGTGCGTTCTCGTCACCAAGAAACGGCTGATTCGAGTAATCAATATCATTAGTTTTCGTCGTTGCCTTATCCTTCTTATCGGATTGATTACTTAAAAAAATAAAGGCCAACAAACAAACAGCCACTAAACCAATCATCCAAAAAACAAATTTAGATGAGGATTTTGCTGCTTGCTTCGTGTTTTTCTTCTTATTTGCCATGATCAAACTCCTTTTAAAAAACTTATATACAATGAGCCATAAAAATTTTGTCTCAGATAGTTTAAATATTACCTATCTCCGAAAATATTGCAAATAAAAGGGTTTCTTTCCTAACAAAAAAACGCTTCTTTAAACACTGTTCTTCTAAAAACTTAATTAAAATACCCGATTTGCCAAAAGTAACAAATCGGGTATTTTATTAATGTAAATTTCTAATTTCAAGTCTTGAATTTGAAAATCAATTGTTGCTTAACCAGGCATCTGCCCAGTCAGCATGGTCGTTTCCGTTACCGTTTCCAGCATCCCCGACAACTAACTTCAATTCTTTTTTACCAGAGATATCAACATCTACAAATTTTGCAGGAGTATAATAATTCATTATCCCACTGTCAAATACCTTATTCCCATCAAGAAACACCTGGAAAACAACTGTTCCGCCTTTACCACTAGCTTCCTGATCGATTCCTACATACGAATTAAACCGTTTATAATTTATGTTTGATATATCATAGGTAATCTCAGATTTTGCATGAGTTCCTATACCCTTTTTATAGAAAACCAGCCCACTTGGTCCTAACAATGAAAGTGGATTCCCATCAATACTTTTATCCTTCTGAATCTGTGCCCAGCCTACAGTAGCTTTTACCCATGGAATATCACTAAGATAGACACCGCCAACAACCACCTGAACTTTGGACGAAGCAACTTTGGTATCCCCTATTAATACTGAAACTCCAATTTCGCCCATTCCTTGGTAATCATTAGGCGTAGTAACCTCAAAAGATAAGGTCTCCTCTTGTCCTCCAAGTAAATCAAATGCCTTATTCAATGGTTGAGCCTTCCATCCCTCAGGTAGTTCCAATTCTATACTCCCTGGTACCATAGTTTCATTTAGTTCGTTTTGAATCTTTACATTTATTTTTGTAGAGCCACTTGTTCCATTAATTGAATCCGGATCGGCTTTTGCCGAAATAATAGAAACTGCAGGTGTTATTTTTATTTCATTGGAGTCAATTAATGTTCCACTATCGGTTTTGATGCCAGCCATAATCGAATAGTTTTTTGATACCGTATTGTTTGGAACATTCAACAAAGCCTCCACAGAACGAGTTTCACCGGGTTCAATAGTTTCAAAAGCTACCTTCATAGGTTCAACTTTCCAACCTTCGGGAACTGTAAATTCAATCTCACCTGGAGAGGACGGTACAGAACCAGGGTTTGTTAAATTCACTTTGACTTTAGTTGTACTTCCAGCTGTTAAACTACTAGGAGACTCCAGTTGAATATTGATCAAAGATTCAATTATATAGGTTTTCCCTGGTTGGGTTTTAAAAGTAATTGTGTCACCATCCTTGATAAATTTCATTTTTTTATGATCCCCGACCCTTATTACTGAAATTGGAGAGTTAAACATAGGGCTTTTTAATTTTGCTTCATTACCGTCATCAGATGATAACTTTACTTGGGTTGGCTTACCGTTTTTCCATGTGGCATCCACTGTAAATGCCCCCCGTGCTCTAAGCCCTTTATAAGAACCATCTTTCCATGCTCTAGGGAGGGCAGGCAATAGATGAATAGAGTCAGCATGGCTTTGAATTAACATTTCAGCAATTCCTGATGTTGCGCCAAAATTTCCATCTATCTGAAACGGAGGATGGGTATCAAACAAGTTTGTCAATGTGCTTCCAGTAAGTTGTCCCTGGAGAATTTTATAGGCATGATCTCCATCTAACAAACGTGCCCATAGATTAATTTTGTTTGCCTTACTCCAGCCGGTCCCTTCGTCACCACGATGATTTAAGGTTACTTTTGCGGCCTCTAACCACTCAGGTGTGTTGTGATTTATCATTGTTCCTGGATAAAGAGCTACAAGCTGGGACACATGACGATGTTGTTCAGCAGGATCGTCTATATCATCTTTCCACTCTTGAACCTGACCATATCGGCCAATCTGAATAGGAGCAAATAGCCGGTCCCTTTGTGCTATTAGTTGTTGTCGGAATTCCTTATCTGTATGCAAAATCTCACTAGCCTCGATTACATTTGAAAACAACTCATATACCAACTGCTGATCAAATGCACATCCATCAGAAATACCTCCTATTTCTGGAGACCAGCATGGTGAAACCACTAACTTTTTATTTTCATCCTCCACTAAAAATTTACTATGAAATTCTGCTGCTTCTTTAATTACTGGATAAATCTTTTCTTTTAAGTATTTTTCATCATCAGTAAACTTATAATGATCCCAAAGATTTTGAGAAATAAAGGCGTTTGCACTTGGTGCCCAGCCCCAGCCGAGGCCCCAGCCTGGAGCAGTAAATCCGAATGGATTATTCATTGTATTAACTGTCCATCCTCCGCCTGTAACCCCAAAGTGTTTTTCTGCCGAAACCCTTCCAGGTTCTCTTAACGAATCAACATAATCCACTAATGGAATTGCCGTTTCTGAAAGATTGGTTACTTCTGCGGGCCAATAATTCATTTGTAAATTGATGTTAAAATGATAATCGCTATCCCAAGGAGGTGTATTTGAATTATTCCATACTCCTTGTAAGTTAGCAGGGAGCGAGCCAGGTCTAGAGGATGCAATTAGCAAATACCTCCCGTATTGAAAGAACAATTCTTCCAGATACTTGTCATTTGTTTTACCGTAATTTGCTAATAATTCATTTGTTGGAATCTGCGGCTCTTTTCCACCCAAATCAAGGGCTACGCGATTAAACAATGCATGATAATCTTTGATATGAGTAGACTTCAATTGATCATACGACTTTTCAGATGCAGTTGCGATAATTTCCTCTACCTTTTTATTAGGATCTTCTCCTTTGTAATCGGGATATCTATTTTCATAATCGGTAGCCGCCGTCATAATTATTGTAAGAGCGTCAGCATTTGTCACTTTAATTTTGTTATTTTCTGGAGTTAGCGTGCCTCCTTCGTTTAGAACTTTAAACTTTGCTTCATAAACCATTCCGTTATTAGCTACTTGACCACGGATTGTAATCGTATTATCGGCTGCGGTAACAGTACCTTGCTGTGAGCTGGTTGGTCTTACATCAAGAGTAAGTTTTCCCAGCTCACTGGCAGTTAGACGCATAACCATGACATGGTCTGGATAGCTTGCAAAATATTCTCGTTTATAGTCAACATTCTCATAGGTATAAGCTACATGAGCCATACCATCATTAAGATTTAAATCCCTGCGATAATTTGAAAACGAGGCATTACTTGGCAAAGCAAAATCTAAATAAATGTCGCCAAAATTCTGGTAGTCACCAAATCCCTTTTGTAAGCCTGTAAGAAATTGAGAAGATTCCCTTTCAGCTCCGCCTTTATCACCTTTCGCTAACTTTTCTCGAATACTAGCTAAATGGTCAGCAGCGCCTTCACGATTACCATATGTGTAGTCACTAGAACTATTCGGACCGCCAGTCCAAAGAGTTTTTTCGTTGAATTGAATACGTTCTTGTTTTACACCGCCAAATACCATTCCACCCATATACCCATTTCCTATCGGCAATGCTTGGGTTTCCCAGTTAACAGCAGGTTCACGATACCAGAGTGTAAGGTCCTTAGTGGATTGATGTAAATTCTGAGAAGAACTAGATGAAGATTGTGCTGCTTCTACATTGGAACCAATGCCGCCAAAAGAAGAGAACAATAGAGTGCCAGAAAGTATGCTTCCTATTAATAAATTTTTTATTTTCAAATTTTCACCCTCCTAATAAATGGTAGATATTTTAATAGAGAGGAAGTCTTATAAGAAGCCTTCCTCTACTTATCTTATTTATTTACCGACGATTCAAACCGACCAAGCGCCTCCTGTAATGCTTTTACTGCAGCGTCTACTTGTCGTTGTGTTGCAGCCCGATCTTTTTCTATCTTCCGTGCTTCTTTTACTGCCTCTCGGAGAGTTTTCTCAGACCACTTTGGATACTCGCCAATATCTGTTCCTTCCTTAGAACGACGGAGAACTTCATTCACTTTTTCAACGAGCGAAGTTAAATCAGCCTTTTCTCCTTTTACATTAATGGACGACTTAAACGTGTCAAATGCTTCCTGTAATCCTTTTTGTGCATCATCGATTTGCTTTTGTGTTGCAGGAACCTTTTCAACTTTTTTAGCTGCTTCAATTGCATCACTAAATGGCTTCATCGATTCGGAAGGATATTCTCCGATTTTATCTCCTTCTACCGCTGTTTTATAAACATTTTGCACGGTTTCAATTAAAGCAGTAAGCTTAGCTTTATCTCCTTCGACATTTATTGAAGTCTCAAACTTGCTAAATGCCTCTTTTAATGCTTCAATCCCGATATCCACCTGTTCCCATGTAGCAACTGGGTCAATCATCAAATCGTTGGCTATAGAAATGGCTGATTGAAGGGCATCCTTTGCTTCCTTAGGATACTCACCTACATTTACTCCTTCCGTTGCTGAAGCAAGAACATTCTGTGCCTCTTGAATAAGCGAATCCAACTCAGATTTATCTACCATTTCTTGACCTTCGGGAAGAGTTTGATAGAAACCAATTTCAGACATATGAACAGGGCCTCTTGATTTTAAAATGCGTACCCGGAATTCCTTTCCAGAAACTGGAGCTGACAGCAAAATGATTCGCTTATACCCAATCGCCTGGTTTGTATAAATTTGCTTCCAATCCCCTGTTTCCGTACGAACATCAATCGCAAATGATTCTACTTGTTGACCATGATTGATGTCTTCTTGTAACACAACCTTATCAATAGTGACATCCTTTTCAAAACTGAATGTAATCGTGCTTGGCTGCTCGGATGCAGTCTCCCACGAAGTATTGTAAATTCCATCCTTAACAACGTTTGGATTTGCACCTTCAGCACTATTAGTAGCTTTGATTGTCGCTTTTTTGGTATAGTTTATTGCAAAATCTCGTTTAATCGATTCATGCCATTCTTTAAGTCTGGCTACATCTGACTCAGCAAATTTTCCTTCCTTATTAGGAGGAATATTTAGAAGAAGCACCGAGTTTCGAGCAACTGATTGATAATAAATGTTTCTAAGTTGTGCCAAAGATTTAGGCTGCTGATTAGCATGGTAAAACCACCCCGAGCGAATACTGACATCTACTTCTGCAGGCCACCACGTCAAATACTTCATTCCATTTGCTGCTGCATCTGTAAGCGCAGTCCTGCTGCCTAAATCCGGGGACTGATAGGAAGGATAGTAATACTGTCTTCCATCCGCATCTGTTCCCGCCGCAAGAACACTCCATTCATTTTCCCGAGCCCAGCCTGACTCATTGCCAACCCAGCGTACATCTGGTCCGGTAACAGCAATAACTGCCTGCGGCTGAAGCTCATTAATTAGTTTATAGTAACTGTCCCAATCGTATTTCTCATAGGCACTGCTAGGAATATGACCTTGGGCACCATCGAACCAAACCTCATCAATCTCACCATACTGTGTTAGTACTTCATACAATTGATTGAGGAAGAATTGGCCGTAATCGGTGGCAGATAATTTAAAACTCGGGAATTCAGATTTTCCAGCACGGTTATCTCCTTCAACCATGGTCGGGATAGTCCGTTCTTTCCGGGTACTCCCATTTCCAAAAATGCCATCAGTATATGCCTTGTGGTCTGCAGGTGATAAATACACACCTACTTTTATTCCATATTTTCTCATCGATTGAACAAACTCACCCAATACATCGCCTTTACCGTCTCTCCAACTGCTGCCGGCTACGCCAAATTTCGTATACCTGGACGGATATAACAGAAAACCGTCATGATGCTTTACCGTAAGGACAGCCATCTTAAAACCACTTTCCTTCAACGTCTTTGCCCATTGATCGGTATCAAGGCTAGTCGGCTGGAACTTATTAGGATCCTCGTTGAAATTACCCCATTCAACGTCGTAATAGGTATTAATTCCATAATGCAGGAAAGCGGTTTGTTCATACTGCTGCCAAGCAACCTGCTTTGGTGTCGGACGAACATATGATGCTTTTGCAGCTATAGCGGCTGCGCACTCTCCAGGTTTTATTTGAATGCGGTTTCCCGGTTCCAAGTCAGTCGGCACGACACATGGCCCTCCCAGTAAACCAAGTGAATCCGTTCTAAAATCTCCTTCCACTTTGGCATAAGCTGCTCCGTAAACCTCACCAGCAAGACTTGTTGCCTGCGTTTCAGCAGCGGTTCCAGCAAAGCCAATCGTGTTATGGTCGGCTTTTGGCAGTTCCGTTAAAGTAATGGTATCTCCCAACTGATTTTGTCCCCACCACAGGCTGACCGATGCCTTATTGTCTCCATTATTTCGATAAAGCATTGAAAGATGGATGAAACCTCCAGTAAGTTTTCCGGAAATATCCGCTGTTCCTACTATTTGATTATTAACTAAGACATCAAGCGATTCACCCTCGAGTGAGCGGCGAACGATTACTGCCCCGCCTAGATCGATGAGAACCCCGCCCAGCTTAATAGAATCAGGATTAGCAACTATTTCAGTAATGGAATCCTCAGCAAGGTAACCGCCAGCTTCAATAGAAGTGGCTGGATTATATACGATGCGTGAATGGTCACCAGCCATTTTAATCCGGCCAAGTCCGGTAATGGTTCCACCGTAAATATCAACTTTTCCTTGGATGTTTTCATCATTTGAGGGCTGATAGTTTGTTCCATCCAGAGAGCTGATTCCAAACACGGATAAACTTCTTTCAACACGTGATAGTTTCATTGTTTTAAGAAGTGTGGGAGTAAAATCTTCTTTAAATGCTGTGACCACTACCCGAGTAAGAGATCCTTTAAAGCCACGGTCCGCTCCCCCCGGGTGAACTTCATTACCAAAACCAATTTCCGCCTTTAAGTCGCCAGCCCGTGGAGGTTTTCCCAGGGATGAGGATACCGATGGCTGTTCAACCCCATTCAAAAACAGACGTAGTGTTGCACCTGTTACTGAAGGCTCATACACAATGGCAATTGCATGATCCTTTCCGGCTGCAGGTGCAGCAATACTTTTTTTATGAGATGTCCATGAACCACTATTATTAACATCGAACCCATATTCGAGGGTAGTAGCGGAAGTATATCTAACGTAAATGTTTCCTCCAACTGAAATTAATGTATTATAATTCTCAGGACTCGCATCTGGTCTAAACCTAGTTTCCACTACAAAAGACTGGTCTACCGTATTTTTTCCAAGAAATGATACCCTTGGATTAAAATCAATGCCACTCTTGCCGCCATTGAGAATTAATCTGCCTTGATCGATTTCCTCATTTCCCGTCCTACGTGTTAACCCTCCATCCATAATTTCTCCAGTTGGATTGGTGTAATTTTTTTCGGTTGAAAAAACTCCCCCAAATCCCACATCAAGAAACTCACCACTAATTGTCTCTTGTTCCTCCGTTTGAATTACCATTGTTTTAAGAATTGATGGATGAAAATCCCCTTCGAAACTTGTGACTACCGTACGCGATAGCAATCCTTTAAACCCACGGTTTAGACCGCCTGTATGAACTTCATTTCCAAAACCAATTGCGTAAGAAGTATTTGCTCTTGGTGGTTTTCCGTTTGTAGAAACAGCAGCTGGGAGCTGTTGATCATTCAGATATACAAGAAGTTCCGCTCCGCTATCAGTAGGTTGATAGATTACTGCAATTCTATGATCCTTTCCGGCTTCTGGAGCTGGAATACTCTTTTTTATAGAGGTCCATTTACCATTATTATTCACTTCAAATCCATACTCTAACTCAGTTGCAGACCTGTATCTGACATAGATATTACCACCGATCGAAATCAAAGTATTAAGCATGCTTTGACCCGAATCAGGTTTAAACCCAGCCTCTATAACAACTTTTTGATCGACCGTCGAAGACCCAAGAGATACTTCTGGGTTAAAGTCAATACCATCAGTACCACCTTTTAAATTTACACCCTGATTCTCTATTATTTGTTCTGTGCCTGAACGCCGAACTAATTTACTATTAACATTCTCATCTTCTTCTTTTGTGTAATCTTTTTCTGTAAATTGCCCTTTAAACTTTACATCCAGTAATCCCTTGCTAGTTAAAGCAGCAGCTGTCGACTTAGGTGAAAATGGAAAACCCGAAGTAACCAATAACATGACCAAAAATGCAATTAAAATTTGTTTACTTGATTTTATTGTGCATCTTGCTCCTGCTATTTTTTTTCTGAAGCTTCTCGAATTAATACCAATAAACACGTATTACATCCCCACTTTCTTTTTAAATTTTCCAAAGCAAAATCAAATCACTCGGAAGCGCTTACCGGGAATTATAACCAAAATCTTATTAAAGCTGATTCATAATCATTCCCCCTCAAATGGGATTCCTCAAACAAAACCAAGATTTTTACTCTTATAAATGGAGTAAGAATTAATAAAAGAGGTTTCTTCAATTTTTATTTGTACCTAGTTGTGTTTATTTATGTCTGAATTCATATTATCATATGTTTGTTTTATTTTGAATATTTTTTATTATTAATCTTTTGTGCTATCTATTAATTCTTTCGACATATTTCATAACTTAAAATCAAGCCACATGCATGAAGAATGCCAAAACAAAAAGCGAGTGGAAAAATAGCATTTCTCCACTCGCTTTTTGTTTTGGTTGAATTAATATATCCTGGGCAGATTGTAATCTAATCTACAATTCTTATCTTAATCATTTTTTCTGAAAACTGCTTTTTTGTTTGCTCGTCTATTTTTGAATCAGTAATTATAGAATCGATGGCAGATAATGAGGCAATTTGAGAAAAAGCACGTGTTCCAAATTTACTTGAGTCAACCATTAAGATTGTTTCATCGGCAATTTCCATCATTTTTCTCTTTAATAATGCATGGGATTCATTAGAGTCACTTAAGCCTTTATCTAAATGAATTCCCTTACATGATAGAAATGCTTTATTAACATGATACATACTAAGCGAACGTTCAGCTAGTGGTCCTATATATGAGAGCGAATTGGTTGATAATAGGCCACCAGTAGAAATTACTTTAATTTGTTCTTTTGGACTCAACTCGATTGCCGCCTTTATCGAGTTTGTCAAAACCGTTAAAGGCATATCCGGCAATTCCTTCGCAACATACCACGCTGTGGTGCTAGCGTCTAATATTATTTGATCCCCTTGCTCAATAAGACGAACAGCTTCCTCTGCTATTGCCTTCTTTTCAGCGGCATTCGTAATTTCTCTTTCTAAGTAGGAGGTCTCTTTTTGCTCCTTCTCAATACTGACTGCCCCGCCATGGCTTCGGACCAACAAATTCTCTTTTTCAAGTTTCTCCAGGTCACGGCGGATTGTTTCTTCTGTGACTGAAAAAATTTTACTCAACTCCGAAACCCTAATACTTAACCGTTCATTCACTAAATCTACAATCTTCCTTTGCCTTTCAGCTACAAGCACTAGTCCCGCACCCTTCCTCATAAAAACCACTTATTTTCTTTTGTATGCTTTTATTTATATGTTTATTTTTATAAATAATATATCATATCTTTTGAAAATCTAATAGGTTCCCAATTAAAAATTACTACTGCTCCTTTGCGTCTGTATATTTCGAGAAAAAATGACCCCAGCAATTTGGAGTCATCTTTGTAATAGCATTTTATCTCGTAAATGCGGCAGGTACCCCACCGTCAACTGTTATCATACATCCAGTTGTTTTAGCTGATTTTGATGAAGAAAAAAAGGCAATTGCTTCCGCAATATCGCTTGGGTATATATTTACAAGCAATGTAGTACGTTTACGGTAATGGTCTTCTAATTGATCAGGATGAATACCATAGGCTGCAGCCCGCTCCTCACGCCATCTCGATCCCCAAATAGCAGAGCCTTGGAGAACCGCATCCGGCAGAACTGAGTTCACACGAATTCCAAATTCCCCTCCTTCTGAAGCAATACATCTTGCCAAATGGGTTTCCAGAGCTTTTACAGAACTGTATGCAGCTGCATTTTTTCCGGCATAAACAGAGTTCTTCGAACCAACAAATACCATACTGCCCCCAATGCCCTGCTGTTTCATTTGCTTAAATGCTTCACGTGCAACCAAGAAGTAGCCCGTTCCTAACACATTCATATTTAAATTCCATTCTTGAAGTGTGGTTTCATCAATTGGACTAGATGTAGCAAGACCTGCATTATTTACAATAATGTCTACACCACCGAAATTAAGTGCTGTTTGGCCAAAGGCTGTTTGAACCTCTTCTTCTTTAGTAACATCCATTTTTACCGCAATTGCCCGGCCCGTCCCATATGTTTCATTAATTTCAGCTGCTACTTTTTCTGCCCCTTCCAGATTTAAATCAGCTAAGACAACATGTGCACCTTCAGATACTAGACGGCGAGCTGTTGCACTGCCAATTCCGCCTGCACCACCGGTGATAAAGGCTACTTTTCTAGAAAATTCGGCTTCAGCCAGAGCAAGAGATAGTTTATATAATTCTAATGGCCAATATTCCACATTAAAGGATTCGTTCTCACTTAAAGAAACAAAGTTTCCTAGTGTTGTAGAACCCTTCATAACTGCAATAGCCCGATGGTATAGAGCGCCGCTTACCCTTGAATTCACAACATCCTTACCCGTATTTACCATACCTAATCCAGGAATAAGAATGACACGTGGGGCCGGTTCAAACATTTTGTCCCCTTCATGTTTGTTGCGCTCAAAGTATTCCTTGTATTCCACTTTAAATCTAGCTATACCTTCCCTAATACTGGTAATTAATGCTTCTACATCCTTTGTTTGCGGGTCCCAATTAATATAAAGCGGGGTACGTTTTGTATGAACTAAGTGGTCTGGACAAGCCGCTCCAACCTGCGAAAGTTCAGATGCAAGCTTACTGTTTACAAATTGCAGGACATCCGCGCTACGGTCATAGGTTAACAGCATTTTCGTATCGCTGCTGACTTCACCCCGGACTACAGGCATCACTTTTGCTAAAATAAGAGCAGCTTCCTCATGAGAAAGAGATTCATATTTTTGTCCTCCAAATAGCGTTTCTACATTTATTTTTTCATTTATATACTGTTCAGCCTCATTAATAATGTTAATCGTTTTATTGTAGGATTCCTCTGACGTTTCACCCCAGGTGACAAGACCGTGTTTCTCCATTAATACGAGCTCGGCATTTGGATTATTTTTTACGCCTTCTGCAATCATTTTGGAAAGGGTGAATCCAGGGCGAATATAAGGAACCCAAACAAAACGATGTCCAAAAATCTCTTCAGCCAGCTGCCTGCCGTTGTCTGCACAGCAAAGACTAATAATAGCATCCGGATGAGTATGGTCAACATGCTTAAATGGCAGGAAAGCATGCAATAATGTTTCAATGGATGCCCTTGGATGCTTGCTGTTGATCATGCTATGGGAGAGATATTCAACCATTTCCTCGTCAGACATTTCATCCCGTTCCATTAATGGCCTAATATCCTCCAGCCTTAGTCCTGTAAAATTTCCGGCCGTCATCGTCGCTAAATCAGAGCCACTGCCCTTTACCCACATTACTTCTATATCACGTCCGCGGAAATCCTTTTCTATCGTCTTCATCGATGTATTACCGCCACCCCAATTACATACAGCACGATCAGAGCCAATTAAATTGGAACGATACACTAATTCTTCTACACCCTTTGTAATTTGTGCAGCCTTTTCAGTATCCCAATAATTCTTAACCATCCGTATCCCTCCGATTACATTTGTATTCCTCTGTTTTATTATAAGATATTTCTGTTTATTTTTGAATATAAATTTTATTGTTTTGTTTTCTTTTATTTTTTGTGTATTAACCTTTTGTTTATTTGAGGTTATGGTCCTTATCCTTGTTTTAATTCTTTTAAACGTTTCATTACATTATTTTCACCACGACCGAAATATTCCTGTAAATGAATATATTCCTTATACAATTTTTCATAGATTAAAACATTCTCTTGGATCGGCTTAAAGGTTTCCTCTTTAAGCTTCGACATTTTTCCGGCTGCTGTTTCAATAGAATCATAGCCTCCGTTCTGGCTTCCGGCTGCAACAGCACCAAACATAGCCGCCCCGATAGCTGGAGTAATCGTAGAGTCAGAGATTTTTATTTCCATATTGGTGACATCAGCATATATTTGCATGAGCAGCTTATTACGGTGTGGGAGGCCGCCACAAGCGTACAGCTCCTTTATTTCTACCCCATTATGACGGAAGGTATCAATAATCGAACGGGTTCCAAACGCCGTGGATTCGATTAAAGCTCGATAGATTTCTTCTGGTCTTGTTGATAACGTGACACCTACGAGCAGGCCTGTTAAATCAGCATCTACCAATGGAGTTCGGTTTCCATTATGCCAATCTAAGGCAAGCAGCCCACTTTCACCTGGTTTAAGAATGCTTGCTTTTTTCTCTAATAATGAATGAACAGATAATCCTGCATTTTCGGCTTCTTCTTTAATATATGCCGGGACATTTTGGTCGACAAACCAAGCAAATATATCACCGACAGCTGCTTGGCCGGCTTCATAGGCAAACAGTCCGGGAATGATTCCATCCTCTACAACCCCGCTTATTCCCTCTACATACACTTCCTTATCACTTAAAAGCATATGACAAGTAGATGTCCCCATTACCAAAACCATACTTCCAGTGCCTGTTACCCCTACCCCTGGTACTCCGGCATGTGCATCAATGATCCCCGCAGCAACTGCAGTACCTGGACAAATCCCCATTAATTCCGCCATTTCAGCCGTCAATTCACCGGCTTTCGTTCCTGTTGGAATTACCTCACCTCTTAGCTTAGTTTCATATAGGTCCTGTAATTCCGGATGAAGCTGCTTTAAAAATTCCGGTGAAAGATAGCCTTCTTTTTTATGCCAGGTGCCTTTATAACCGGCTGCACAGCTATTACGTTTAATAGAACCGGTCAATGTGGATGTGACCCAATCAGCCGCCTCAAGAAAATATTCAGCCTCGTTGTATATTTCCGGTGCTTCATTTATAATTTGCCAGACCTTTGGCAGCATCCATTCAGAGGAAATCTTCCCCCCATATCGCTTTAGCCATTCTTCTCGTTGCTCTAGGGCGATTTGATTAATTTGATTGGCTTCATCCTGGGCAGCATGATGTTTCCATAGCTTAACCCATGCATGGGGATTTTCTTTATACTGTTCTTTGAAACAAAGAGGTTCCAAATGGCCATCAGTCGGTAAAATAGTGCAAGATGTGAAATCAATCCCTATGCCAATTACATTTTCCGGGCTGATTCCAGAGGCTCTGATGACTTCGGGCACAGAGGTGGAGAGTACTGTTAGATAATCATTCGGATTTTGCAAAGCAAAATCCTGGTCCAAGATAATGGAGGAATGAGGCAAGTGTTGGTCTATTACCCCATCCTTATAAGCTGTGACATGTGTCGCAATTATTTCTCCAGTAGAAACGTCCACAAGCACGGCCCTTCCTGATTCCGTTCCATAATCGACACCGATAGCATATTTTCTAGTATTCATTAAAAAACCTCTTTTCGATTGTGGTTTAAAAGAATGGAAACTTCTTATAAAAACCCCTGAACATTGATCAGGGGTTTTTATTCCAGTATGAGATTAGCGATACAATGGACCAAAATTTTGACAAGCTCTAAAATCTGATCCTTCTACATCCTTCGTGCCGAACATTCCCCAAGCGCTTGGTCTAAAAATCTCAGCCTCTGGGACATTATGCATATTGACAGGAATTCGTAGCATAGATGCCAGTGTAATAATGTCACCACCGATATGACCATAGCTCATGGCACAGTGATTAGCTCCCCAACTGTTCATCACTGAATAAACATCTTTGAATACACCTTCACCCGTTAAATTTGGTACAAACCATGTCGTGGGCCAAGTCGGATCTGTACGATTATCAAGCTGATCATGCACCTCATTCGGCAATTCAACGGTGTAACCTTCAGCTAATTGCAGGACCGGTCCTAGCCCTTTCACAAGATTGATTCTGGCAATGGTAACAGGCATGCTGCCTTTTGTTAAGAAATCACTTGAGTAGCCTCCCCCTCGGAAGTACCCTGTAGAGGATGGTCGCCATAAAGTGGCATCAAGACATTTCTGTGCTTCCTCCTCATCAATTTCCCAGAACGGTTTCATGGCTGGTTTTCCGTCCTTGGTTTGTTCTCCGGTTCCATCGAGGGCTGCTGGACCTGAGTTAATCAAATGAATAAATCCATTTTCCGCCAACCCTTCAGGCTTATACCCGGTCACACGTTCTACTGCATTCGGGCTCCAGTAGGTTCTAACATCGGCAAATACTTGCGCTGTATTTGTTAGCAGATGACCAAAAAGCATTGTCACTCCATTTAAGCTATCATTTTCTGTTGCAAGGAGGTAAGGAGGACGTATACCGTTCCAATCAAAGGAGGAATTTAAAATAGCTTCCATAAAGTCGCCATTTGGGAAATGGTCTGTCCATTGACGTTGTCCTTGGAACCCTCCAACAATGGCGTTATGCCCTAACGCTTCTTCCCCATAACCGATTTCTGCTAGCTTTTGATTTCCAACCATTAAATCTCTTGCAATCAACGCCATCTTCACGCTTATTTCCCAATCGCGATCTTTTTCTTCTCTGGACCGCTGCATATTCTCTTGATTATGATCCGGACCTTCCTTGCAATTTTCTTTCACCCAATTTAACGCTCTTTCATACTCTTCTTTATCATAGATTTCTTTATCCATACGTCTAATAAATTCCGTACTATCAATATATTCATTTCTCATTCCTAGATATTCTTGGAAGAAGCTTTCTTGAACCATACTGCCTGCAATCCCCATGGAAACGCTTCCCATTGAAAGATAAGATTTACCTTTCATCGTAGCAACTACAAGACCAGCCTTTGCAAATTGCAGCAGTTTTTCTTTTACATCATCCGGAATCGTTGTATCCCCAACATCTTGAACATCCTTGCCATATATACCAAAGGCAGGGATCCCCTTCTGATTATGAGCAGCAAGAACAGCAGCTAAATAAACCGCACCAGGTCGTTCGGTTCCATTAAAGCCCCAAACAGCCTTCGGAATGTCAGGAGTCATATCCATTGTTTCAGAACCATAGCACCAGCATGGTGTAACCGTAATGGACACCCCAACACCCTCTCGTGCAAACTTTTCAGCTGTCTGCGCCGCTTCTGCTACTCCACCAATACAAGTATCGGCAATGACACATTGAACCGGCTCCCCGGTATAATGTTTTAGATTTTCACTTAAATATCCAGCAACCAATTTTGCGAGGTTCATGGTCGTTTCTTCTAATGATTCTCGAACACCATTTCTTCTTCCATCAATTGTAGGTCTGATCCCAATTTTAGGTAGTTGGCCATAATATCTATTCTTAATTACGCTCATAAAAAAAACCCCTTTTCTTAATGTAATAACTTAATAAATCGTCCATAGGCATCATGCCAATCTGCTTGATTTTGCGGTTCGTAGGTTCGTAGCTGAAAGGACTGCTCAACAATTTCCCGCCCTTCCTTCAAATCCTTTATTTCTCCGAGGGCGATCCATTGGGATAGCGAATTTCCAATCGCACTTGCTTCAACAGGACCGGCAACTACCCGGCGATTAGTAGCATTGGCGGTAAATTGACATAAGAATTCGTTTTGAATGCCGCCTCCGCCCATATGAATCACCTCTATCCGCTTGCCTGTCAAATGTTCCAATCGTTCAATCACCCAGCGATATTTGAGGGATAAGCTTTCTAATATACAACGCAGGAACTCTCCTTTAGTTTCTGGTGGCTGTTGAACTTTTTTAACACAATACTCCCTTATTTTCTTTGGCATATTCTCCGGGTTAAAGAATTCAGGATCGTCCGGATCAATCAAGCTTTGAAATGGTTTTGAATTCCGAATTAACTGTCCCTCTTCTTCGTATGTAATGCTTATCCCTTCATTTAGCCATGCTGCCCGACATTTTTGTATGAGCCATAATCCCATCGTATTTTTTAGCAGGCGGTATTCTCCATCAGCTGTTCCTTCATTAGTAAAACCCCATTGCAACGCTTCCTTCGAGACGACTGGTTCACTTACCTGAACCCCCATCAAAATCCACGTTCCGCAGCTCATAAATGCTGCATTCTCTACCTTAATCGGTAATGCCGCGAGCGCACAGGCTGTATCGTGACCGGCCCCTGCCACTACTTTAACAGGTGAAGTACCTACTTCCTGATTGACCGAATCGAGAGTAGAGCCAATGATGGTTCCGGTCTCAACAATATTAGCCATTAAATGCTTGGGGAAATTTAGCGCCTCCATTATAGAAAAGTCCCAATTGCGTTGTTGAAAGTTATATAACGATGTCGTGGTACTAATGGTATATTCATTAACCTTCATACCAGAAAATAAATAACTTAATAAATTGGGTGTCAGCAAAAGAGTCTCCGCCCTTTCCAGCAAACCTGGATTGTTCTCCTTAATGGCATTCAGCTGACAAATAGTATTGATTGCTGCCGGCTCAACACCGGTTCGAGTGAAAAGTTCTTCCTTTGGTATGGTTTTTACTATTTCTTTTAAACTTTCATTTGTATGGGGATCTCTGTAGGAATATGGATTTCCCAAAAGCTCTCCACTAGCAGAAATTAAACCAAAATCAACGCCCCATGTATCGATGGATAAACTTTCAATCGTCCTAAATCCCTTTTGGATACTTTTAACCATTCCATTTTTCATTTCTTGATATATTCTAAGAATGTCCCAATAATAGTGCCCGGTTAACTGTACGGGTTGATTTGGGAATCGATGGATTTCATCCAAATGAAGGTAATTTCCATCAAATTGACTAACCATTAATCGGCCATTTGATGCTCCTAAATCGAAAGCCCATACATTTTTCATTGATTCACTCCCTTTGGAATTTTACTTAGATTCCTTCAATAATTCTGATCGATATTTTTCAGACGATAGATTTCTTAAGGCTTGACATTCTTCTTCAGTTAAAATTCGCGGAACCCCTACTGTAGAAGAGATTGTATAAACCTTCGCCGCTTCCTCTATGATTTGCAAAAAGAAATAAGCTTCCTTCATGGACTTTCCGACTGTCAGAACTCCATGGTTTCTCATAACAACGACGTCTGTATCCGGAATCACCTCGGCGACGGCATCCGCCAATACCTCAGTCGTTGGAATTAAATACTCTAAATATGAGACATTCCGAATCATTGCAGGAAAGTCTGGAAATTGACATGGGATATCTTTACCCGCAGAAGAAACACCTACTGAATAACTTGGATGAGCATGGAGCACGGCTGTTATATCAGGGCGTTTACGAAAACATTCTAAATGCATGAGAACCTCAGAAGAGGGCTTTAAATTGTCTAGAATTTCTCCAGTTTCAATATCAACTCGTACCCATTGATGAGCTTCAATTTCCTGTAAATCAAAGCCGCTTGGAGAAATATACATGATATTTCCATCACGCATACTCAAATTCCCACCTGCTCCCACCACTAAACCTGTTTGTACAATTTTATCAGCATACTGCTTTAAATCCTTTATTACATTTGACAACATTCTCACCTCATTGATCTTTTCTATTAAATTGGTTCCGAGATTGGTCTCATAAACAATTCTATAATTCTACTTTTTGGGGATTGTTCCAAAATAAATAAAATAGCCTTTACTACATCCTCTGCATCAAGAAAGTCATCTAAAGCAGGATCATTCAATGTACGACCTGTTCCCATCGCAAAGTTGGTGTTAATTCCTCCGGGACAAACGCTGCTAACTTTTATCCCATACGAGCGCACCTCGTGATCCAAGGCTTGAGCAAAGCCCACTTGTGCAAATTTCGTAGCACAATAGATGGTTTCATTTGGAAGGCCTTTCTTTCCCGCAACAGAGGCAACATTTACAATATGCCCATATTTGTTTTTCTTCATAAAAGGAAGGACAGCTTTTGTAAACAGGAAGGTACTCCTCATATTGCTATTCATCATCACGTCGTAATCCTCAATGCTAAGGTCGTCGAGTGGACCATATCTACCTACGCCGGCATTATTTACAAGAATATCAACTTTCCCGAACCGCTCTTTGGCAATATGTATGGCCTTTTCAGCTGTCTCTACTACTGAAACATCTCCCGATAATGCGATAAATGTCGATTCAGCACTATTCTGAATTATTTTTGTTTCAAGATTCAGATCATGTAAATCTTCCTCATTCCTTGAGACTCCAATAACAGAAACCCCTTGTGACAGCAGCCTTTTGCTAAGTTCCCTGCCAACTCCCTTTCCTGCACCGGTTACAATTGCGACTTTTCCTTTAAGTGTCATCTATAATTCCTCCTATTCTTTATTACTATCATAGACACATACAGAACAGATATATCTCACAAACCTCAAAAGAAAAACAAGTAAGTGTAAGCGTTAACAAACAAAAAGTAAAAAAGAATTGTGAATTTATTTTTATTTATCTTTACTTGTGTTGATTTTATCAAAAATAACAAAAGAACTCAATATTTTTGTAAAAATAAAATAATTTAAATCAACTTATCTTAGTGAACAAATTTGTTTTAGAATCGACAAAAAAGATGCCCCCAAATTGAAAGCATCTCTGTAATTTTTATTCGTAAAGAACAGCTTTGATTTCTTCATTATCAATATTAGATTTATCATAGTAGAAGAAACCAGTGTCAATATTTTTCTCAACTTCCTTACCATTGATGGCATCGACTGCAGCCTTTACCGTTTCATAGCCAATACCAATTGGATTTTGTGTGATGGCTCCTGCCATTAAACCACTCTTAATAGCATCAATTTGTTGTTTACCTGAGTCAAAACCAATAATTACAACGTCTTTTTTATTCATTTCAGATACAGCATTAACTACACCAATGGCTGATCCTTCATTTGTACCGAAAATACCCTTAAGTTTTGGATGTGCCTGCATAATAGCTTTTGCTGCATCAGTAGATTTCAGGTGGTCACCGCCACCGTATTGAATATCTACAATTTTAATATCAGGGTATTTTTCTTTGATTCTATCAACAAAACCGTCACGACGTTCAATTCCTGTTTTACTTACCTGGTCATGTGCCACTACCGCGATTTCGCCTTTTCCTCCAATTAATTCAGCCATTTTATCTGCAGCAAGAGCAGCGGCTGCACGGCTGTCAGTGGCAGCTGTTGCTAAAGGCAGGTCGCCTTCTACACCGGAGTCAAAAGCAATAATCGGAATATTTTTATCTTTAGCTTCTTGTAATAGAGGAATTGCCGCTTGGCTGTCAAGCGCCGCAAAGCCTAGAGCAGCTGGCTTTTTATCAAGCACTGCACGAAGCATCTCAATTTGCTTATCTACTTGAGATTCACTTTCAGGTCCTTCAAATGTAATCGTAACATCAAACTCCTTGGCAGCCTTTTCAGCTCCTTGTTTTACAGCTTGCCAAAACTGATGTTGGAAACCTTTTGAAATAATAGCTACATAAGGTTTACCGTCTTTCTTATCGCCAGAACTAGTATCCCCAGTACTGGAATTTGTTTTGTCAGAAGAGCAGGCACTTAAAACTAACGAGAATAAAAGCATTGCCCCTAAGAAAATACTACTTACCTTTTTCAAATGATATACCCCCTAAAATTATTAATATATTATTCTCTAATGAGAGTAATACCGGAAAATTTATTTAGACTTTTTATTTCTTAAGACGTCTGCATAAACAGCTATCAAGATTACGGCACCTACTACAACTGTCTGCCATTCCTGTGGAACAGATAAAATTCGAAGACCATTTGTTAGGACACTCATAATTAAGGCGCCAATTACGGTTCCTAGAATTGTCCCTTTACCACCGCTTAATGAAGTTCCACCGATAACTACAGCTGCAATCGCTTCCAATTCATATCCTTGACCTAAGGCCGGTTGTGCTGAATTGAGACGTGCAGCCATCACAATTCCAGCAACACCAGTAAAAATGCCGGCAATTATATAAATAATCACTTTCCACTTATTCACATTCACACCCGATAGGCGTGTTGCTTCTTCGTTACTACCAATAGCAAATGTATATCGGCCAATAATTGTTTTATTTAATAGAATCGCCCCAATGATTGCCATTAGAAAGAAGATCACTATTGCGTTTGGAACTCCTGGAATAATATTGCCCATTGCTATTTTGGTGAAGCCGGGTATAGCAGTAAAATAGATTGGTGCAGCACCAGAAATGACTAGCGCAAGCCCTTTTGCAATCATCATCACTGCTAGTGTAGCGATGAACGGAGGGATTCTCATTTTTGAAATAGCTAAACCTGCTAAAAGTCCCGCTACCGCACCGGTTAAAATCCCGCCAATCACTCCGATAATAACAGGGAGCCCCATACTTGTAATAAAGATACCCGCCATGACCGAACATAGAGTCATAACCGTTCCGACAGATAGATCGATTCCGCTAGTAATAATGATAAATGTAGCACCTAAAGCAAGGATCCCAATGACAGACGTAGAAAGAAGGATTCCTATAACATTATCAAATTGAAAAAAATTCGGCGAAGCGATCGAAAAGAATATAAAGAGAACGATTAAACTTGCAAATGCTAAAAACTGCTGAATGGCATTTGACTTCATTTGGATTTTTTTCTTATCATTTGAAACTAATTGTGTCTCCATCATTAACACTCCTTAGAAAATCAAGTTGCAGACCACTTACCCTACTCGTTTTGTCGCAAGTGACATAATTGATTCTTGACTAATATGTTCATCATTTATTAACTCTCCAGTAATCCTTCCCTCACACATCACAATGACTCTGTGACTCATTCTTAATATTTCAGGGAGTTCCGAAGAAATCATAATAATCGATTTCCCTTGTTCAGCTAGACTGTTTAATAACTTATAAATTTCATCTTTTGCCCCAATATCGATACCACGGGTAGGTTCATCAAAAATTAAGATATCGGAATTTCTCGTTAACCATTTCCCAATGACAACCTTTTGCTGATTTCCACCAGATAGATTTTTAACCAGCTGGTGAACCGATGGTGTTTTGATTTTTAAGGATTCAACCATCTCGTTAGCTTGCTCGCTTATTTGTGACCCCTTCATAAAGCCAGCGCTTAAAAAATCCTGCATAGACGCAATGGCCACGTTTGCCTTTATATCCATCTCAAGCATTAAACCGTACTGTTTTCGGTCCTCTGATAAATAACCAATTCCGTGGTAAACGGCATCAGTTGGACTTTTGATGGACACCTTTTGCCCTTTAATTGTAATTTCACCTGAATCAATTTTGTCTGCACCGAATATGGCCCGGGCTACTTCCGTTCTTCCAGCCCCCATTAGACCAGCAAATCCAAGAATTTCACCTTTGCGAAGTTCAAAGCTTACATTTTTTATACTGGTGCCCCTGTTCAAATTTTTCACTTCAAGCACTTTCTCGGAACTATTATTTTTAATCTCAGGTTTTTGATTTTGATAAATTTGACGACCAACCATCATAGAAATGATTTGGTCCACTGTGGTCTCCTGAGTATATACAGTGCCTACATATGTACCATCCCGCATTATCGTCACTCGGTCGGTAATTTTCTTTAATTCTTCCATTCTATGAGAAATGTAGATAATGCCCACCCCGTCATGACGTAACTTTCTAATCATGGTAAATAAAGAATCAATTTCTGAATCGGTTAATGCGGCTGTCGGCTCATCCATGATAAGAACCTTCGAGTCAAAGGAAAGTGCTTTCGCAATTTCAACCATTTGCTGCTTCGCTACTGTTAGATTTCCAATTCTTTCACGAGGATTCAGTTGAATATTTAACCGATCAAATAGCTCTTGAGCCTGATCATTAAGCTTCTTCTCGTCTAATAAAAGGTTAAACGCTTTTTTAGGCTCTCTTCCAATAAAGATATTTTGAGCAACAGTAAGATCCGGGGCTAGATTTAATTCCTGGTGAATAATGCTAATGCCTAAGTTTTGCGCGGTTTTCGTGTCTGGGACCTCAATTTCTTTTCCCTGATACAAAATGGATCCTTCATCCTTTTGATAAATCCCTGTTAAAATTTTCATTAAGGTAGATTTCCCTGCACCATTTTCACCCAAAAGCGCGAGAACTTCTCCTGATTTTAATTCTAAGTTGACTTTTGATAATGCTTGTACCCCAGGGAAAGCCTTGCTAATCCCCTTCATTTCAAGTAATATTTCACCCATCCTTACCACCTACTATCTCATCTAATCTTGAAATCGTTTACATAGAAATTAAAAAAATAATCGAAGTAAAGCAATATAAATCCAAATTTTCGGTACAAAAAATATCTTTCATTTTGTTTATTTGTTTTTATTTTAATCAAAAAACAAAATAAAATCAATTCTGTTTATTAAAAATTTTAAAAATATTATTCCATTATCCCTACATATATAATTGATCATTTCATACTTTAGACCTGTATGAATGTTTTGGACATATCTTTTATCTTTTTTAAATATGGACTCTCTGGAATGGCAGAGTTTGTGATGATGGCATCTATTTGATTTAATTGACAGATTGGTGAAAATGCTTTGACACCAAATTTACTTTGACCGACCAACAAAAAGGATTTGTTAGAGATTTCGAGCAACTTTTTCTTCACTAATGCCTGTAATTCATTTGAATCACTTACGCCCCATTCTGGGTCCACTCCTTTACAGGAAAAAAAGGCTTTATCAACATAATAATTAGACAATCCCCTTTCTGCCTGCGGCCCAACAAATGATAATGAATCAGACCATAACATGCCACCTGTTAAATGAACAGTTATTTTCCTTTTACTAGATAACTCTGTTGCTACCTTTAAGGAATTCGTTAGAACCGTCAGCTGAATATCAGGCAATGCTTGGGCCATATACATTGCCGTAGTACTGGCATCTAATATGATTCGATCATAAGGTTCAATATAGTTTAGAGCGATTTCTGCCACTTGTTTTTTTTCTTCGATATTCATCACTTCCCTTTGAACATAAGGTAGTTCATTAGAGGACTCCTTCGTTCCCACAGCTCCGCCATGTGTTCTTCGAAGATATCCTTCCTTTTCAAGCCTTTCCAAATCTCTACGGATCGTTTCTTCCGTTACACTGAATAGTTTGCTGAGTTCGGAGACTCTCATACTCCCCCGCTCATTTACCATTTCAGCAATCTTATTTTGCCTCTCAATCACAAGCAAAAAGCTTCCCTCCCCTCATTCATTCTTCATCCACCACTACACCCTTTTTCAACATTATATTCGCATATAGAGCGTTCTCCCCAGTAGCAACAATGGCGTAAGCTTTTTTAGATCTCTCATAAAAATCAAATCGCTCCACCATTTTAAAGGAAGAAAAATGTGAATCATATTTTTGTATAACTGCACAATAATCATCCCAAATTTTCGGCTGAGTCGCATCACCTTCTACTACCTGCATGAGTGAAACCGAATGGTCACTGTATGTATCTAAAGGAAAAAATTTCAAAATTGCCTCTAATAACTCTGGTACTCCATGGCCATCACAACGAATTAATCTTTCAGCATTCGATGCGGCAGGAAAGTTTCCGTCTGCTAAGACTATTTCATCACCATGACCCATTTCCATCAGTATTTTTATCAGTTCTGGACTAATAATCTTGGGAATCCCTTTTAACATCACACATTCCCTTCCTGTCTATATATTGTTTACTACTGTTTATTTCCGTTTATCTTTATTTTATATGAAAACAAACATTTTTTCATCAATTTTTTATAATTTTAAAACATTACTAAATATTTCACAAAAAAGCCTAATACTATCAGTTAGGAAACCGATCGGTATTAGGCTTATTCATCCACATATCTTAATTTGCGAATTGGAAATCTTGTATACGATGATATAATTCCTTAAATTGTTCAAATTGTTTTTTGTATACGATACGATGGTGCTCAATTGGGGTAAAGTGTTGACTTGTCTTTATAATAGAGGTTGCAGCCATAAAACTAGGATACATTCCGATTCCTACTCCACCCGCAATGGCTGCTCCAATAGTTGTTGCTTCTGATGCATTCCTTTTAATCAGTATAGGCTGACTCAAAACATCACTAATAATTTGGATAAAACTCTCACTCTTTACGAGCCCGCCAATCATGCTAATTTCTCTTTCAGCACCATCATAATTGATGACTTCATAAATACTGCCGAGAGAGTACGCAATTCCCTCTAGCACCGCTTTTGCCAGATCAAAACGATGATGCTCTAAACTCATCCCAAAGAAACTTCCCCTGGCTTTATCATTCCAAATAGGCGAACGCTCCCCAAGCAGATAGGGATGGAAAATCAATCCCCGCGAACCGGCAGGAACTTGTTTCAACTGTCTTTCAAATTGATCATACTCAGGAACAACCTTTACTTCATCCCAGTCGACAATAGAAGATAATTGTTTCATCACCCACTCATAAGCTCCACCTGCTGTTTGCATCGTGCCCAGAACATTATAATAGTGTGGATTGAGATCACAAATAGTAAAGACGCGCTTTTGAGGATCAATAAACGGGGTATCTACTACTTTTGATACCCATGCGGTTGTCCCCATACTAATATATGTGTCCCCCTTGCTTACGCAGCCTGAGCCAACAGTGGCACACGCACCGTCTCCTCCACCAATAACTACGGGTGTCCCTTCAATCAAACCCGTTAATTTGGCCACACTTTTTTGGACATAGCCCACAATCTCAGTAGACTGGACTGGATTGGGCATTTTCGTAACATCTAAAGCTAATTCACTATATAAAGAATCTTCCCATCTTCTTGTGCTAAGATTTAACCCTCCTGTTAAGGAAGCGTCCGAATAATCGGTCACCCCTAATACTCCCGTCAGTTTATAGGCTAGATAATCTTTAGCTTGCAGAAAAAATCTAGCTTTTTTATAAACTTCAGGTTTCCTATGTTTTAACCAATATATTTTTAGTAATGGATATCGGGAATCAATCCGGTTTCCAGTAAGTTGATAAAACTGGTCTTCACATACTTTGTCATATACGTCCCTTTCAATTTCACTGCTTCTTGTATCGGCATGAATCATGGAGCGCATTAAAGGTTGTCCGTTATCATCAACCGGCAAACAGCCATTCATATGCGCGCTAAAGGAAATTCCCGCAATATGAATAGGATCAATCTTTTCCAGCACTTGTTTAGTCGTTTCAAGGAAATTTCCCCACCAATCATCAGGATTCTGCTCAGCCATTCCTCCTTGTGAATAGAGGGTGGGGTACTTCCTTGTAGCGGATGCTACAATTTCCCCATTTTCACTATAGACAACACATTTATGGTTTGTCGTACCGAGATCATGAGCAAGAATGTACGCTGGCATCGTTATCCCTCCACTGATTGACTCATCAGCTTTTCTTTATATTCTTTCCAATCATGGTTGAACTGGTTTCTTCCAATATCGGTCATAGGATGATGAAACAGTCCGCTAAATATCTTATATGGCATCGTAACGGCTCTTGCACCGAGCATCGCCATCTCCACAATATCATGTGTACCCCTTAAACTAGCCCCAATTACTTTGGTATTGAATTTCTGTGTTTCATAGACACTAACAATCTCTTTTATTAGTTGATACCCCGACCAGCCAGTATCGTTCACTCTTCCTACATAAGGACTAACATAGGCGGCACCAGCTTTGGCAGCCAATATCGCCTGAGAAACAGAAAAAATCAACGTCATGTTTGTATCAATTCCCTCTTTGGATAGAGCATGGCAAGCGTTAAGACCTTCTAAACCCATCGGAAGTTTAATGACTGGCCTACTAATGACGGAAACCATTTCTAAGGCTTCGCTTATCATGTCTTGAGCCGTATCACTTGAAACCTGATACCATACCTTCCCATTCACCATTTCATTAATTTCAGCGATTACTTCCTTTGGAGGCAAATTTTGTTTTGATAAAATTGTTGGATTGGTAGTCACTCCATCTAAAATAGACAATTCTGCCGCTGATTTAATTTCTTTTAAATCTGCTGTATCAATATAAAATTCCATTAAAACCATCCCTTCTTCCTAAATAATTATTTTAAAATTTAAAAATTTTTATTTACTTTTGTTTTATTATATTACATCTTTATTTATTTTTGAACATTTACAAATAAAAAAGAAATATTTCTATATAGCAATATTTCTTTTTTACGGCTATTTGATTGACTGATAACAAGCCTCTATTACTCTCATATTTTGAATCGTATTTTCAGAACTATAAGAAGGGAGTCTGTCCTCTAAAACTGCTTGTGAAAAATGTTCGATTTGTTTTCTGTACTGATCCGCTATTATTTTTTCATTACGAAATCCTTGCTCGGAGTATATTAGGAGCAGTCCCTCACCATCGTTTAAATCCGGACGGAATGCCCTAGGAACAACCACGCGGCCTTTCGTACCAACAATCTCATATTCATGTCTAAAAGCCATATCCATACCGCAATCAAAAACAGCATTTAGACCATTTTCAAGCTTCATATAAACAACTGCAGACAAATCCACACCTGATTGAGGATCAATATTGGCAATTACTTTAATCTCCTCTGGCTCAGACTTAAGGAGGTTTCGGATTGCATGAATCCCATAACACCCTACATCATAAATGCTGCCGCCGCCCATTTCATTTTTCATCCTGATATTGTTTTGTTTGTCTCCCAAATTAAACGAGAAACTTGCTCGCATGAATCTTAAATCACCAATTTCACCTGATTCAATAATTTCTTGAACCCGTTTATGCTGCGGATGAAATTGGTACATAAAAGCTTCCATAAACTTTACATTATTTTGCTTGCAAACCTCCACCATTTCCAATGTTTCTTCGACTGTTAGGGCTGCTGGTTTCTCACAAAGTACATGCTTTCCATATCTAGCTGCCTCGATTACCCATTTTTTATGTAAATGATTTGGTACTGGAATGTAGACAGCATTAATTTCCTGATTCTGTAGCATTTCTTCATAACTTCCATAATAATTTGGAATGGAAAATTTTAAAGCAGTTTCCTTCGCTTTGCCGCTTAAACTTGAAATACCATGAATTTCCGCATTATTAGCTCGTAATATTGCTGGCATTACTTGAGTTTGGGCAATATCTGCCGTACTTAATATGCCCCATTTTACCTTTTTCATTTACATATTCCCCCTTAATTCATTTTAAACTCCATCTTTACTAATATTATATATTTTAGATAATTCAAAAAGATAGGGTTTAATATTTTTATTATTTCTTATTCAAAGCCAAGGTTGTTTTTTTATAAATTCCCGCCAAGTTTGATAAAATATAACAAATAACAATCTTGAGGAGAAGTTGATAATGACAGAAAGCAAACTAAAAGGATTTATTGGAACGTACACCAAAGGAGATAGCAAAGGAATATATTCCTTTACCTTAAATACGCAAGAGGGAAAAATAGAGGATATTCGGGTGGCTGCTGAGTTAGAGAACCCCACCTATTTAGCCATTAGCCGTGACAATCAATATCTTTATTCTGTTGTGAAAGATGGAGAAAACGGCGGCTTAGCAGCATTTTCTATCAGCCCATCAGGGGAATTGACAGAAATTAACCGCCAGTTGTCCCTTGGTGCATCTCCATGCTACGTGAGTGTTGATGGTAAGAATAAGTATGTTTTCAGCGCTAATTATCATAAAGGGTCAGTAGAATCACATCTTATTAACCAGGAAAATGGCTCTGTTCTACCGGCAGTTTCTACAATGAAGCACGAAGGCCGCGGTCCAGACCCAAGGCAGGATAAACCACATTCCCATTATGCTGACTTAACTCCGGATGAAGCATATCTTGCGGTGGTTGAACTGGGAATCGATGCCTTAATTACATACAAGGTAGAAGAAGATGCTACGCTGACAAAGGTTAAACTGCTTCCATTAAAGGCCGGAAGCGGTCCGCGTCATTTAGTCTTCCATCCTAACGGCAGATATGCCTATATCATGACCGAATTCAGCTCAGAAGTAATTGGACTCGATTATGAAAATGGGCGTTTTTCTGAAAAACAATACATTTCCACCATTCCTGAGGACTTTAAGGAAAACAACCAAGGAAGTGCAATCCATATTTCTTCAGATGGCCGTTTTGTCTATGCCGGCAATCGTGGACATAACAGTATAGCAGTGTTCAGTGTGAATCAAACAACTGGAGAACTAAGTTTTGTGGACCGAGTTTCTTCAGAAGGTGACTGGCCTCGGGATTTTGAACTGGATCCAAGTGAACAGTTTATTGTCGGGTCTAATCAGGAATCGGGGAATCTTGTGTTATATAGAAGGGATGAGGAGTCGGGAAGACTGACGTTACTCGATGCAGATATTTCGGTGCCTTATCCGGTTTGTGTGAAGTTTTTGGATGCGTAGAAAAAGCTCTAGGGATAAAATAAAGTTTATCCCTAGAACTTTTTTATTTTGGCCATTGGAACTGTTATCTATCAGCCTGCCTATTCTTAACCCTTAAAATCTTCCATACTGCTGTGGTTAATTGCCGATACTCCTTCTTTTATAAGAACCTTTTTAATTGTTAAAATTAAAATTTTTAAATCAAGGAAGAGCGATTGATTCTCTACATACCAAACATCTAATTTGAATTTTTCTTCCCAGCTAATTAAATTACGTCCGTTTACCTGCGCCCAGCCGGTAATGCCCGGTTTCACCTCGTGCCTTCTCGCCTGCTCTTTAGTGTATAATGGTAAATATTCCATTAAAAGCGGCCTTGGTCCTACGAAACTCAAGTCTCCCTTAAAAACATTGAAAAGCTGCGGCAATTCATCCAAACTATATTTTCTTAAGAAAATTCCTAATGCCGTTAATCTTAATTCTTCGGGGATTATTTGCCCATTCTTATCCCTTTCATCTATCATTGTTCGAAACTTATAAATATAAAAAGGCTTTCCATCAAGTCCCGGGCGCATTTGTTTAAAAAGAACAGGGGATCCCATTCGAATTCGTATCACCACACCTATTATCACCATGAATGGTAAAAAGGCTAGTATCAAAATGATTGATCCAAGTAAATCTATGAATCTTTTCAAATTGAAGCCCCCCTTTATTTCATTACACTTTTACCTTTTTAAAACTATGAGAATTTAGCAAAATTACATCATCAAATTTAATCATGGTTGATCCTTCTGAGTAATTTCCAATTTCAGTTTTATTACTAATTCCTTCAAGATTTCTTATTAAATTACGAACAAAATTTTGTCCTGCTTCATGCGCATGAGGATATCCTCCGCCAAATCGTGGATTTATTTCTGAAATGACAAACCCCTTTTTTGTTTTAAAACAATCAATATCTATAGGGCCAATTGGGCCTAAAACTTTTACCAACTTGTCAATTAAAAGAAATAAACTATCATCACTGATGGCAACAGACTTATCAGTTTCTCCTGCCCTCATCCTAATTTTTTTCTTACTGAAAATATTTACAGGTTGGAAATTGATTAAATCAACATAGCAATCAACCCCGTACTCAAGTCCTTCCATAAATGGCTGTACAATTAAAGAGCCATCATCTTTCCATAAAGCCTGAAGTTCTGCCATAGAATGAATAATGGCTATACCAATGCTTGCACTCCCCATCCTAGGTTTTAAAATCAATGGAAATTGGAGAATGTTGTTATAAATAGCCGCTTCAATCTCATTAAGGTTTAAATAGGTTGGAATCGCTGGCAGTTGATGCTGCAAAAGAAATTTGTAAGTGCGATGCTTATCAAAGCAAATCTCTACCACATCTTTATTTGATACAATTATTTTAATTTGTTCTTTCTCCAGAGCATCCTTTGCCTCTGCCAGGAGACTTAATTCTGGATCGATAAGACTTAATACGGCATTGATTTCATACTTTTTGCATAGGTATTTGATTTGTTCTAAATATGTTGGGTCGGTGATGCGTGGAACCACTTCAAAGCAATCGGCAAAATGTAATGCAGGCGCTGACGGATCACAATCAATTGCAATGATCTTACCGCCAATTTTACCTAACTCCTCTTTAAAATATCTAACTAGTTTAACTCTCCGACCTGCACTGCATAATAAAATATTCATATCCATCCCTCAGATTCATTATTAAAAAACATAAATATCTTCATTAAAAAACTCATTGATACTTTCTTTTTTACGTACGATAAAATAGTCATCGCCGTCAAAGGCTGCAATACACGGCCTTTCCTTAATAAATGGAGGATTGAACACAATCGTATACGCCCCAACGTTTTCAAAAAAGATATAATCGTCTCTGAATGGCAAATCCCCTAGGACATCATGTGCTAAGTAATCCTTCTCCATACAGGTATAACCAACGATGTTATATGCTGCAATTTTTTTTTCATCATTACTTTGCCTTACAATTTTCATTGGCAGATTAAGTTTATGCATGGTTGGCTTAATATTGTGCACGCTGCCATCAATAAGAACAAAATATTTATCCTGAACTTTTTTTGTCTCAATTACCTTAGACACAAATCTAAATGTATTAGCCACCATTGAAATTCCTGGTTCTAATATTAAATAAGGCTTCTTTTCATACCCAGTAAACTCAGCATTCATAACGGAACAAACAGCATCTGCATAATCATCAAAACTTGGAGCTTGCATATTAAAGGAAGCAGGTATCTCTCCATAAATGCCTCCGCCAATATCAATATATTCAACGGAATCTGCAATATTTTCTTTCGCTAGTTCACAAAGCTTCTTTGTTATTTCATGGTACGTTTCGACCTTTCTTCCGCTTGTAGAAAAATGCCCATGCAACCCGGCTATTTGAACATTTTCAAATTTATTCAGTTGATCAATGGCATATTGAAAGTTTCCATTTGTAACACAAATTCCGAACCTGCTTACTTCATATCCTTCTTGAAGAACGCTTCTTCCATTATTACCAATGTCAAAGTTTACCCTAAGCCCCACCTTTATAGGTTTATCCTGTTTTTTCAAACAATATGTCTTTACATAGTCTATTTCATAGAGGGAATCAATATTTATAATGCTTCCATTTTCCAAAGCAAATTCAATATCTTCATATGATTTTACTGGCCCATTAAAAATAATTTTGGCCGGTTTAACTCCTATTTTCAGGGCCAAATCATACTCTAGCCGCGAAACAACCTCAGCATATGCGCCTAATTGATCTAATTCTTTGCATAAAAAAGGCAAATAATTTGTTTTATAGGAATATCCAATCACAAACTTTTCGTATCTGCTGCTAAAGGCATTATTAATTTTTTGATAGTTGGATCTTAATTTATTTACATCAAGCAAATAAAAAGAAGACCCAAACTGTTGAGCCAGTTGGGCAGTTGTATAATGATCCATTATTAGAGTTGGTTGGCCTGCCCTATCAATTTTGCTTTCTTTCCACCTTTTAGCTAAGTGATTCATTAACTATTCCCCCATATTAGCCATTTGGCTGTAATCCTTTCTCTCAAGCTTTATCCGTTCAGCAAAATATTGAATAACAGCATAATCCGTGGAATCATCAAATTTCCGTGCAAAAAAGCGATCGGAATTTTTAATCGTGTGAATATCTAAACTGGTTAGGTCCTGTGGTGAGTTTCTTTCACTCAATGTCTTTCCCCATTTAAAGAAAAATAAATTATTATTCATCACTTCATCTTTATAAGGTGAATTCATGATCAGTGTTTGGAAAAAGCTTTCATCTGGCACTAATGTATTTTTAAAATAGCTATAATACCACTTGTTTTCTTCCAAAAATGTAAGCATGTAGCGGGCAATTTCAAGTGGAATTGTAAACCACTGTGAACCTTTATAGAAAGAGAATTCACTAGGCCACATACCCATATTAGGAAACAGATTAATTCCTTTACGATATAAACTTATTAATAATCTTCTATATAGTCTAATTGGGTGAATCGTGGTGTATCTTCTTCTGGTAAATTTCGGCCAATTGATTTTCATTAGGCTTAATTCCCCATTATTCATTTTTCGATAAGTCATAAAAATTTTTTCGGAGTGCACTTGTAAAAAATCTTTTAGGCCTTCTTTTACTAACAAATCCTGACCACTTCTTAAACAGATAAAATCATAGTTTTTATTAGCAGCGAGGACCTCCTTCAATAATAAAAGAGTTGCATCAACCTGGCTTATATCACCCCATTCACAATTGATGGATTCCGATAAAACGGTAACATTTGGATGTGGAATGATTTCACCCTTAATTTGTTCATAACATTTTTTATCAATATGAATGAACACGTCTGCCTGGTCTTCAGCAATTAGCTGTTTAAGAAACATATTCACTTGATTAGGGCTGCGGTGAATTTGCAGTATAAACGCAGTACGAGGTATAGAACTCATTAGCCATTCCCCTTTTCAAAAATCCCTTCTTGAGTTTTTATATTCACGTTAAAATATCCCTTCTTTGCCCTCCAAACATGGTATTTCCTCAGGCTTGCCTTAGGGATGAACATAATGATTAAAGGTTTGAATGCAAGCAATCTTTTTAAATAGGGTATATTTAGCCGTCTGCAAGCATCCAATCTAGCTTTTGTTTCCGTAATCCTAAATTTTCTGCTTTTTCTTTTGTATGAGTTTTGGTCTTCCCTATAATAAATCAATGGTTCTTGAATATTATGGAGACTGCAGCCTTTCTCATAAAACTTTAACCATAGATCATAATCTTCCAATCTTTGTTTTGTTATATAATTATCAGAATATCCACCGACTTCTATTAACTTTTCCCGTTTCATCATGACTGTAGGATGAATAAATGGCGTATCGAGAATCATAACATGCTTACCGGGTTTTAATTCCGGCTGTCTGATTCCCCATACACCATTATCATCAAATAAATAAACTCCTGACCCGCAAGCGGCACAATTATGGTGGTCCATGTATGTCACTTGTCTTTCAATACGGCTTTCAATCATAATATCGTCACCGTCATGCCTCATAATATAGTCACCATTACAAAACTGTAGACATTTATTTAAAGTTCCAGGCAAACCTAAATTGGAATTATTCTTCAGCAGCTTAATCCTCTCATCCCTCTTTACATATTGGTTAGCAATCTCTAAGGTATGGTCAGTTGAGCCATCGTCACACATTACCAATTCCCAATTCTTATATGTTTGTTTTTCGATTGAACGGATTGCATCATCTAATGTCTTCTCGCAATTATAGATCCCCATTATGATTGAAACCCTTTTATTCATCCTCCCAGCCCCTCAATTAGTATAAAAACTACACTCCAACTTCAGAATTAACTATTTAGAGATTGTTTGAAATATATGTCTTTCATATCATTAATAACTGTATCAAGTGAGTACATTTTAATAAGCTGTGTATTATTTTCTGAATAAGTTTGCCTTAGCTCTGTTGAATAGAATAGCTCCAATATTGCACTGGCACAGGCTTTTGTATCACCAATCCCGATAACAATTCCGTTTTGGCCGCTTTTCACCAAATCCCGATTCCCTCTGCAATTTGTTACGATTAATGGCAGACCAGTTGCCATTGCTTCCATTACATTAACGGGCAATCCTTCCTGCCGCGATGAGGAAATGGCAATATCAGAAATTGCCATTAAATTAGCAATATCATCTCGTTGACCTAAAAATTCCACATGACCCTGTACATCCAGCTTCACTGCCAAATTTCGATAGGTTTCTAATAAACTGCCATCACCCGCAAGCAGCAGCTTAATATTTGGTACCTGACTTTTTATCATACTGATTGCCTCGATTAAAAGATCCTGATTTTTTCTAAAGCTAAGTTCCCCTGCATAAATTAGGATGAAGTCTTCATCCCGATAGCCATATATTTGCCGCAGTTTTTTTTTTCTCTCGGGTGTTTGGGGCAGAAACTTGGATAAATCAAGTCCTACACCGTTAACTTTATAAATAGAATTCCGTTTTCTTAATTTAAGGCGTTTGGCCGCATGAAAGTCTTCGTCATTCATGGTAATGATTCCATCTGTCCATTTTGCAACAAGCCTTTCCAGTGCATAGTAGACAGCCCAATTTTTCTTTGGGGCACCTTCAAAAAAATGAAACCCATGTGCAGTATAAAGAACTTTTATTTTAATTCTTCGACAAGCTAATCTTGTGATGAAGGATGCAACTGGGGTATGCACGTGCACTAAATCATAGCCATCTTCTTTTAAAATTTTTTTTATTTCCTTATAAGCTATAAGGTTATCCCTGTTAAATGGATTTCGTTGAAAAGTAACTTGGTGAACCCTGCAGCCTGCTTGAACTAATTCAGAACTAACTGCTTGAACAGTGTTAAAAGCAACTCCAACTTCATTACCATTAGCAATCAGATATTTTATATGTGGGATTAAAAAAGAATTGACAGTATCCGATATTGTAGTGACATATAAGATTTTCATTAAATCCCCCCATTAGAATCATTCCCAAAAATATATTTACGAAAATTCGTAAGTCCTTATAATTCAAACTATTCATCACTGCCAAAATTCAAGAAACTTTTCTTACCCTTGAGAAATTTCGAAAACGATTTTTCATTTCGTCTATGAAACTATTTACCTCCGGAATTTTCATAAAAAAGATTAGAACAAAATAAAAAGCCATCCCAACAACTACGGATGCCAATAAAGCAAAGGGCAATCCTATATTATTGATTAGATGGCTAAATGAAAATTTACTTACCACTCCCATAATGAGGGCAGCAAATCCAATTTTGAAAAAGGACTGTGTGAATAATTTAACTCCAAAACTTCCAATCCTTCTCCATAACTGAATGAACAACAACAGTGAACACAAAATAACCGAGATACTTGTAGCAAGTGCAAGACCTCCGATCCCCATGTATCTTGAAAGAATAAAATTCAATCCAATATTAACTCCTAAAGCAATGGCCGCGTTTACCATAGGTGTTTTTGTATCTTGAAGAGAGTAAAATACGTTAGACAAAATCTCTCTTAAGCTTAAACCAATAAGACCAATAGCATAGTAGAAAAGGGCACTTGCGGTCATTGTTATTGCTTGTGTATCGAATTCCCCTCTCCCGTATAACAACTGAACAATGGGTTTAGCAAAAATCATATAACCTACTGTAGCCGGCAGGACAATAATGGTTATAACACTTATTGCCTCTGATAAATGCCCTTTTATTCCCTCTATATTATTTGTTACAGCCATTTTGGATATTTTTGGATACAAGACCGTGGTAATCGATGAAACTATAACCCCTAATACAACTAAATAAATGGTATTGGCATAATTCAAAGCAGAAATGCCCCCTACGGAAATATAGGAGGCAATGGTACGGTCAACAAGAATGTTAATCTGCGCTACTGAAGAACCAAAAATAACTGGAAGTGCTAAAAGCATCATCTTTCTTAAATGATAATCCTTTATATTTAATTGCAGCTTATATCGATAATTATTTTTATATACATAAAAGTATAAAAGGATAAATTGTGCTCCAGCTGCAATTACACCACCCGCCGCTAATACATAGATATTAGTTTTTGAACTTAAAAAAAAGGACCCAATTACAATAAAATTTGCTGGAATCCCAATAATTGCTGGTATTAAAAATACTTCTTTAGTTTGAAGAAAAGCTATAAATACATAGATCATTCCGGTGAAAAAAATACTTATCAATGAAATTTTGGTAAAATTGACTGCTAAATCTAATGTTTCCCCGCTAAATCCTGCCGCGAACAGCTTTACAATTGTTTCCGTATTCAAATAACAAACAATAAATATAATCAAACAAATAGCCAATACTAAATTTACCAAATTATTAGTATAAATATTTGCCTTTTTCGTTCCTTCAAGGTCTTCGATCCGTGAGTAAAGCGGAATGAATCCAGTTGATATCCCTTTTCCAATAATGGCAAGGATGACAGTTGGAATGGTTAAGGAGATTAAATAAACATCACTTATCGTTGATGCCCCATAAAAATAGGACAAAACTATATCTCTTATAAAACCTAAAACTTTTGAAAATAATGTTAATAGCATTAGGAGGATCACTGTTTTTTTCATTTAATCGCCTTCTATATTCCAAATTCTACTAATAAATTTTTATATCTATTTAGATATGTTTGTCTGTCCACCCAATTAAAATGAATCCCACGAACCTGCAAGAAATTTAGAAAATACAAATGAAAATAATCCAATCTCCATTCCGGTCTAAATGACAGCTGAAAAATTGAAAAAATTTCGATTAGCTCCTGATCAAATCCCCCATTAAGGTACCTATTGAAATATTTATAATTATTGTTCATATAAATCTCAATCCACATTAAATTAAAGAAATCATAAAAAAAGATAAGTTCATTAGAATATTCCCAGTCAATATAATATATAAATACTTTTTCTTCTTTCTTAAGGAGAAGATTCCCTGTCCATAAATCTCCATGTACCATTAAGTTTGGAAAACTCATTAGCAATATTTCCTGATTCATCTCTCTCCTAATAAAATCTATTTCTTCATTATTTAACGTAGAATTAAATACTTCTTTTGGAATAGTGAAATAGTACTTCCGTTTCTGTTTACAATCACAAAAATATTCTTTATAACGGCAAAAAATATCTTTCATTATATTGAAGCAATCCTCATCTCTCCAGGTTTCGGAGGGCTGGCATATGATTAGTTCCTCCATGATTAATAATTCCCCAGCATTTGTCCCTAAGATTTCAGGCATTGGAAAATGTTGATTAAAATAATGGTAATTGTTAATCACAGATTGATAATCTTTTTCTTCACTGAATACGGAAAGCACTTTTTTATGTGCAAAGTCAAAAATCTTTTTGTCACTATATCCATTTGTACTTCGAATCGGCAAATAAACTGTTCCAGTGAAATCCTTTATCGCCAATTCCCTTTCAGGAATAAATATACTTTTCCTAAAAATTGTTTTTTTTAATAAATATATTAAAAATCTGGTTGTGGCTTTCCTGTAATAATCATGTTTAAGGATTTCTGATGTTCTCTTTTGTGTTATTCTGTCATTTCTTGTAATGTACTTTATTGAGTCATCAAAAACATAGTTCCCGGGGCTCATAAAATTACCATTTTCCAAAAAACAAGTCTTTAGTTTTTTCTTTTCGTTAATAAAATTTCGAATTTTCCTTATCATGTTTACCACCGAAATTTTTAGATTTGGATTCCTGAATTCATCCTTTTATTTCCATTTAAGGAAAATACCAATGCCCCGAGGAATAACCAAAGTACCCGTGCATTATTCAATGAAATGGCCAATGAACCGATTAACAAGATGAAGATCATATCCCTTAAAATGATGTTTAAATCAGATGCTTGATTGCGGTACCTTGTTGCTTTCCCAAGTAAAAAAAACACAAAGGAAAAGAAAATAACCGCGAACGGAATTCCCCATTCAGCAGATATTTGTAAAAATGTATTATGGGCTACATTATTATAATGAAACATCTCCCAAGCAATTGTTGTATACGTTCCAATCCCAATTCCAATTACTGGGGATAATTGGATGACTTGAAGGGCTGCCCTCCAAGTGTCTTCTCTCCCGGAGCCGCCTTCAGAAATGGCACTGATAAAATCTGAAAAAAGCAAATGTATCCTTGAAAATGAAGGGATTGCTGAAGATAGATAAGAGAAAATGATTTGGAATGAATCAAAAAATACTAGGATCGTTACCACCAAAGATATGGTAAAAAACAATTGAAAGATTAAGGTACTTAATTTCTTTCTTGTCAGAAAAAAATATTCAACTGTCCTTAGAATAAAATAACTAAATAACGTAATTATTCCTGTCTTGGATCCTGAAATTAAGACTGATAATATCATAATAAAAACAGCTAAAATCTTGTATCGCGCTTTTATCTTTTCTGACCTTGTAAGATAAACAAGTGCGGTAATTTGAAGCACAGAAAAATAATTTGGGTCAATCATTAGCCCTTTAAATCTTGTTTCTCCAAAAAATAAAATCTCTGAAAAAACTCTAATATTTAAAATGGTTATGACTATTCCTGCCATGCCGATGAAAAGGCCAAAATATGAATACCACCTGACAGCAGGTTTCAATAAGTTTATAGTTGCTAAATTATAGCCAATAATAAAATAACTAAAGGTTGCCAATAATTTGGTATAATCACTGATGATTCTAATAGAATTTGGTGCAATATCATATTTTATCGGAATATAAAAATATGCAGTTGCCAGAACAAGAACCGAAATAATTAAGAAAAATAGTAACGGTCCAATAGGCATTAATAACTGTTTGTTTAACATTAAAAACAGCAATATAAAGAGACAAAAAAGATCGGCAAAAGATATGTTTACACCAAATACGACATTAGATTGATGCAATAAAATAGAGGTAAAAAAAATAGAAAGGATAAAAAAGATATTATTTTGTTTTTTTAAAGTGTTAGATTTTATTGTATTTATCACTTTTCTGTACACACATCCTTTCTATCTCCCTCAAAACTGAAACTTTTAATTGTAATGACCGTAATAATTAGTTTTTCTAGCAGCTACCCCATTCAAAACCACACCTAATAGAAATGAATTTGCTTTTTCCAATAAATCTTTAGCTTTTAAAGCTCGATCTCTTTTTGTTTTTTTACTTGATACTACCAGCACAACGCCGTCACATTTATTCGCCAAATTTTGGGCATCCGTAACAGCAAGTAACGGTGGAGTATCTAAAACAATATATTCATACATTTCTCTAAGTTCTTTTAACACAAAATCTAATGAGCTTGAACTTAATAATTCAGAAGGGTTTGGGGGAATTGGGCCGCTTGTTAACACCTCCAAATTTGTTATATTTGTTTTAATAACAGCACGCTCAACGTTCATTTTCTTTGTCAAAATACTGGTCAATCCCTCTATATTACCGATATTAAATGAGTAATGAACAGAAGGTTTTCTTAAATCCGCATCTACAAGAAGCACCTTATTTCCCTGCTGTGCAAGGACAATTGCTAGATTTGCTGCCGTTGTAGATTTTCCATCGGAGGGTTCTGGTGATGTTACAACAATGGACTTAATTTCTTTATCTACAGATGAAAAGTTTAAATTATTTCTTATTAATCGATATTGTTCGGTAATAGGTGATTGGGGATTATTATAAGCAATTAGGTGTACATTTCTATTAACTTTATTTTTTAGTTTACGAGACAATGGTTTCCTCCTCCATTTTCTGACCCTTCAAATCACGGATCCCCTTTTTATGAACACGTGGAATTTTTTGAATAGAACCAAGGACGGGCAGCCCAAGATACTGCTCGACATCCTGGTCGTTCTTAAGTGTATTGTCAAAAAGCTCCCACAGCAAAGCAGTTCCGATTCCAGCTAAAAACCCTATTACTATTCCAATGGTAATATTAAACAACGGTTTCGGTCTTACAGGCACTGGATTATTCTTTAATTCCGCTTTTGCAAGAATACTGACATTATTCACACTCATAATATGTTGGATTTCATTCTGAAAAGTTTCCGAAATGGTATTTGCCATTTCAACAGCCTTTTCTGCATTTGTGTTTTCAACAGTTACCAAAAAGATTTGTGAATTATCCTGATTATTTACTTTAATTTTCTGATTCAGTTCCTCCCAGCTTATATTTATGTTAAGTTTATCAATAGCTTTTTCTAAAATAGCCGGACTCTTAATAATACCGCTATAAGTATTGATTAAATCGACATTGCTTTGCAATAACGTATAATCAATCTGGTTTTCTATGGTTTTCTGATTCACAAGTATTTGTGTTGATGCTTGATATACAGGTTTCAATACATAAAACGTGACCGCCGCACTAACAACACCGGTACCAAAAATGAAGAGACTAATTAACTTCCAGCGTTTTTTCAAAATCTTAAATATATCGATTAAATTGAGGGTACTCTCCATAAAATCCTCCAAATTTTTTCCTCGTGAAAGGGTAAACTTGTTTATCCCGATTCTTCTTTCTCGTTCTTCCACTTAATAAATTCAATTAACGTTTTATATTGCTTTAATTGCTCCTTCTCCACTCCCATATCCTTTAATTCAAGGATAAACTCGGCCCATTCCTTTTCGATATGATGAAGGGAGTTCTGGTCTGTACCGTTTTTTAAAAGTGTCATCATATCAACATCAAGTACCTTAGCAATCCGTTTAATAATGGCAAGAGAAGGATTCTGGTTCAAATTTCGCTCCATGTTACTAAGGTATGATTTCGAAATGTTCGTCTTCTCCGCCAGTTCAGTTAAGGTATAACCCTTTTGTTTTCGAATCTTTGCTATTCTTTCTCCAATCATCCGAGTCCCTCTTTATTTCCGACTTTTATCCTGTACCCAGTGAATTTCTAATACATCGAATCACTCTCATTTGATCATCCCTTGTCATATTGGATCCTGATGGTAAACATATTCCTGTTTGAAAAAGCTTTTCCGAAATGTTTTCGCTCCAGTTATGCTGATAATATTGACATTGCTCAAAAAGTGGCTGCAGGTGAAGCGGTTTCCATATATGTCTTGCTTCAATATTCTCCGCTTCTAATATTCGTAATAACTCGGCCGCAGATAAACCTGCAGCCTCTTCATTAATGGTTAGGGCCGTCAACCATCTGTTTGAAAACGTTTGTTGTAATTCCGGCATAAAGGCAATAGCAGAAATATCGGCCAATTCTTCCTGATAGGTTTTAAAAACAGCTCTTCTTGCTTTTACTCTTTCATGCAAAACCTTAAGCTGGCCCCTGCCGATTCCGGCTAAAATATTACTCATGCGATAATTAAACCCAAGCCTGCTATGCTGATAATAGGGGGCTGCGTCCTTCGCTTGAGTTGCCAAAAAGCGGACCTTATTCAGCGCTTCAACATTATTGGAAATAAGCATTCCGCCGCCTGAAGTGGTAATGATCTTATTGCCATTAAACGAATAGATGCCAAATTCCCCGAAAATGCCGCTAGCCTTACCTTTGTACAATGAGCCGAGAGATTCCGCCGCATCCTCTATAATTGGGACATTATATTGATTACAAATGGAGACTAGTTCATCCATTTTGGCCGATTGTCCATAAAGGTTGACAATGATGACAGCTTTAGGAAATTTTCCCGAAACTGCAGCCTGTCGAAAAGCTGCTTCTAATGCAACAGGAGACATGTTCCATGTTTCCGGCTCCGAATCAATGAAAATAGGTATCGCACCTTGATACAGAATTGGATTTGCGGAGGCCACAAAGGTTAAACTGGAGCAAAAAACAAGATCTCCTTTTTGCACTCCCAATAATAAAAGCGCCAAATGAATGGCGGCTGTTCCCGAACTGACCGCAACAGCGCCATTAACACCTACAATCTCGGCTATCTCCCGTTCAAAAGCATCAACATTTGGACCTAATGGAGCAATCCAATTCGTTTCGATGGCTTCATTAATATAGTGCATTTCTATTCCGCTCATATGAGGAGGGGATAGAAGAATTCTTTTCTTCACGGTTGTTTGTGACATCACCTTCACCTCCTAGACCTTAATTTTTAGGCTGATGATTAAATAGAAATTGATAGGGCTTCATTTGAATGGATGTTTCTATTAGCAATCATTAACAGCATTTCCCTCAGCTCTTCCTTCTCTAGACTTTGAAAATGTAGGAGTAAATGGTTAATTTCTTGAATAAATAATTCCGAAGTTTTACCAACATAGATTTTTGGATAAATTTGTTCCTCATTTACTTCATTCTCATTAAGTAATTCTTCATAAAGCTTCTCCCCTGGTCTTATGCCAGTAAATTCGATTCCAATCTCCTCAACGGTGTTACCCGATAATCGAATTAAATTTTGAGCAAGATCAACAATTTTTACAGGATCCCCCATGTCGAGAACAAAGATTTCCCCACCATTTGCCAGGGCACTTGCCTGAATGACAAGTCTTGATGCCTCTGGGATTGTCATAAAATAACGAACCATATCTGGATGTGTGACGGTAATGGGACCGCCTTTTTCTATTTGCCTTTTAAACAAGGGAATGACACTGCCCCTGCTTCCTAGGACATTACCGAAACGAACAGCAACAAATTTCGTTTTGCTTTCTTTGTCCATTGACTGAATAATCATTTCTGCAAGCCTTTTGGTTGCACCCATTACACTAGTCGGGTTAACGGCTTTATCCGTTGAAATCATGACAAAGGTTTTGACACCATGCCAATTAGCTGCATTCGCCACATTGATTGTCCCAATAACATTATTTTTCACAGCTTCATCAGGGTTTCGTTCCATTAAAGGTACGTGCTTATGTGCTGCGGCATGGTAGATCACCTCAGGCAGATAATTCCTTATAATGGAATTCATCTTCTCAGCATCCTGCGTATCGGCAATTTCCGTGATAATCTTAACTGGACTTTCTTTTAACTCTCCCTTCAGTTCCATTTCAATTGAATAAATGCTGTTTTCACCATGTCCTAATAGAACTAAAGTGCCCGGATTAAATTTAATAATCTGGCGGCAAATTTCCGAACCAATAGAGCCGCCTGCCCCTGTCACCAAAACCGTTTTTCCGGTTACAGATTTAGAAATAGCTTTAATATCTAACTCAATTGGCTCTCTGCCCAAAAGATCTTCCACTTGTACATCGCGAAAATGATTAACGGATACTTTTCCTGTTACCAAATCCTCCAACATTGGCAAAATTTGCGTTTTAGCTGAAGTTTTTGTACATTCTTCAAAAATAATATTTAGCTCTTTTTTACTTAATGAAGGAATTGCGATAATAATATTTTCTATTTCAAGCTGTTTTACAACTTGTTTAATTGAAATAACACCACCTACAACTGGAACACCTAAAATATGAAGCTTTTGTTTGTAAACATCATCATCAATAAATCCAACTGGGAATAGATCAGCATCCCGGTTATTTAAAAGCTGTCTTGCAACCATGGTCCCCGCAGAACCAGCTCCGATAATCAATGTTCTTGTTTTATTAATGTTCTTGTTTTTAACAGGATCGCTGCACATTCGCCAACAAAGCCTGAATCCGCCGATTAACAAAATGTGAAGTGCCCAAGTGACCGCCAGAAGTCGAACATAAATCTCAGCAAAAACTATTTTCTGTAAGAGAGCAGCAATAATAATAGAAAAAGTAACGACCTTGAAAATAATGACCAGTTCTCCAATACTGGCATATTCCCATGCCTTTTTATAAAGTTTGAAAAAAAATGAGAAGATATGATGACATAAAAGTATGGATAAAGAAGTGATGATAATCGGTATGGTTACAACATTAGTAGTGGCGTCAACTAAAAATCTGCTAAAAAAAATAGCGGTTAAGACAATGCAAGAATCAGCAAGAAAAAATAACGACAGCCTTTGTAGATAGGTCATAATCTCTCCCCTTTAAAAAGTACTGCAGCATACATGCATAATTAAAGATTTTGATTATCAGGCTTTTTTAAGCACGGCTAATCAAAATCCTTAATTTTTATAAGGGCATCTAACCCTTCCTCACATCACACTTTTGACGACTTGCGTCTAAGGTTTAATCCAACCCACAGCATGACCGAGTGCCTCCTTTGATATCGGCTAGGAGACATCACCACAAATAACACTTTAAAAGACAAATTGTTCAGTATATAAAACTAATAAACTAAAAAAAAACGCAGCTAATTATTTCTTTTTTCTCCGCTGGTTATTTCTTTATTAAGAACATTATAACTCCTTTGAACTAGAAAAAAAATCCTATTTCTATTTACTTTATTCGACTAAAATTGAAAAAATTGAAGAATTTTGTTCCCTTTAAGGAACAATTGTCATTGCATAGGAGAAGCATTTCTCTTTCTGGTAAATAAAGTGGGGGAAAATTAATTTGACACCACAGCTTTACTGTAGTAAATTTAATAAATAATCTAAATATTAAATTCTTATCAAGAGAGGTAGAGGGAAGGGCCCGATGAAACCTCAGCAACCTTCAATGTTTTTTCATTGAAAAGGTGCTAAGTCCTGCAAATGACTAATTTGCAAGATAAGAAGAATGACAATTGATCGCATATGCAAAAGTCTTCTTCTTATAGAAGGCTTTTTTATTTTATCTAGGGAGTGTGCACTATGTACAAAATTGATACTAAACTTGCTCAAATTGGCAATCGCAGTGAGACAGCGACAGGAACCGTGAATCCGCCGGTTTATTTTTCAACAGCATACCGCCACGCAGGAATCGGGCAATCCACCGGGTTTGATTATTCACGAACAGGGAACCCAACTCGACAGCTGCTTGAAAAAACAATTGCCGACCTCGAAGCCGGCGACCAAGGGTTTGCTTGCAGCTCCGGCATGGCAGCAATTTTTACGATTCTATCATTATTCCAATCCGGTGACGAATGGCTGGTAAGTGAAGATTTATATGGCGGCACCTACCGTCTATTGGAACAAGGATTTAAAAAGTGGGGCCTGAATTGTCACTATGTGAACACATGTTGTCCTGAAGAGGTTGAAAGCAAAGTCACACCACAAACGAAGGCCATTTTCCTTGAGACACCGACAAATCCGCTTATGCAGCAGGCAGACATTGCCGCCATCTCGGCAATTGCCAAAAAGCACGGAATTTTATTAATTGTTGATAACACCTTCTACACCCCGCTCCTGCAGCAGCCAATCAAGCTTGGTGCAGACATTGTCATTCATAGTGCGACGAAATATTTAGGCGGCCATAATGATGTACTTGCCGGACTAATAGTTGCTAAGGGTGAGGAGCTTTGTGCGTCACTTGCCTTTCATCATAATGGTGCCGGGGGTGTCCTTAGCCCGTTTGATTCATGGCTGTTAATGCGGGGAATGAAGACCTTGTCCCTAAGAATGGAACGACATGAGAAAAATGCAAAAGCCATTGCGGAATTTCTCAAAAACCATGATGCTATTACAGATATTCTTTACCCTGGCCGTGGTGGCATGCTTTCCTTCCGAATCAAGGACGAAGCATGGGTGAATCCATTTTTACAGAATTTACAGCTGATTACGTTCGCGGAAAGCTTAGGAGGAACGGAAAGCTTTATCACTTATCCAGCAACGCAAACACACGCTGACATCCCGGAGGAAATTCGGATCCAGCAAGGTGTGTGCAATCGTTTATTGCGTTTCTCCGTCGGAATTGAAGATTCAGAAGATTTAATGAATGACTTAAGTCAGGCTTTTGCCAAAGTTAGTGAAGGAGTGACAGTACAATGACGAAGGAAGAATTCACTTTTGAAACAAGACTGCTTCATAATCAGCATAAAATGGACCCTCTTACAGGAGCGGTAAGTGTGCCGATTCAGCACGCCTCAACCTTTCACCAATTTGATGTTGACCAATTCGGAAAATACGACTATGCCCGCAGTTTAAACCCGACAAGGGAAGCGCTGGAGGATGTCATTGCCGAGCTTGAAGGCGGCGTGAAAGGATTTGCCTTTTCATCCGGGATGGCTGCGATCTCTACTGCCTTTCTTTTACTATCGGCCGGAGATCATGTGGTGATTACCGAGGATGTATATGGCGGAACTTTCCGTATGGTAACAGAGGTGCTTTCCCGCTTTGGCGTTGAGCATACGTTTGTTGATATGACTGAGTTGGAACAGGTCAAACAGGCCATCCGTCCGAATACAAAGGCTTTTTATGTTGAAACACCGTCGAATCCTTTATTGAAGGTAACAGACATCCGGGCAATCAGCAATTTAGCAAAAGAGATCGGCGCTTTAACCTTTGTCGACAACACCTTCCTGACACCAGCATTACAAAGACCGCTTGAGCTTGGGGCTGATGTTGTTCTTCATAGCGCGACGAAATTCTTATCCGGCCACAGTGACGTTGTCGCCGGACTGGCTGTTGTAAATAATGAAGACCTAGCTAAACGGCTTGGATTTTTACAAAATTCCTTCGGTGCGATTTTAGGCGTTCAAGATGCCTGGCTCGTGCTTCGAGGTTTGAAAACGTTAAGTGTCCGGCTTGAGCATTCACAAAAAGCCGCATTAATAATAGCAGATTTTTTACAGTCTCATCCGTTGATTGAAAATGTATATTATCCTGGACTTACCGACCATCCTCATTATCAATTGCAGCATGTGCAGGCACAAGGTGCAGGAGCGGTATTGTCATTTGAGCTTAAAAGCGAAGCGGCACTAAGGGAATTTGTTTCTGGCGTGAAGATTCCTGTCTTTGCCGTCAGCCTTGGGGCGGTGGAGTCTATTTTATCGTATCCCGCAAAAATGTCCCATGCAGCCATGCCGCAAGTGGAACGGGAAAAACGCGGCATTAAAAACAGCCTGCTCCGTCTATCGGTTGGTCTTGAAAATCCTGACGATTTAATCAAAGATTTTTCCCGAAGCTTGGATCAGCTCAGTCAGAATGAATTGGTTTTGCAGCAAGGAGAATGATAATGAATCTATTAGAAAAATTACAACAGGAAATTCTGATTGCCGATGGTGCGATGGGAACGCTCCTTTATTCATATGGAACAGGCAGCTGTTTTGAAGAGCTGAACCTCTCCCATCCGGAGCAAATCCAAACCATTCATCAAGCCTATATTGATGCCGGGGCTGATGTAATTCAGACCAATACGTACGCTGCCAACTATTTAAAGCTGCAGCGCTACGGTCTTGAGGATTCAGTAAAGGAAATTAACAGTGCAGCGGTACGGCATGCGAAAGCAGCCGCCAAATCACAAACATTTGTTCTTGGAACTATGGGCGGGAACCGCGGCATAAAGCCTGAATCGATTACAATAGAAGAAATTAAACGCAGCTTTCGCGAACAGCTATACTGCCTCCTGCTTGAAGGAGTTGACGGGCTGCTGCTTGAAACCTTTTATGATTTAGAAGAACTTGAAACGGTTTTAGCCATTGCCCGGAAAGAAACGAAGCTGCCGATTATTGCCCAAGTTTCGATTCAGGAGCCGGGAGTGCTGCAAAATCGCACCCCTATCAACGAGGCATTAAAAAGTCTGGAGGGACTGGGGGCTGATGTTGTCGGTCTCAACTGCCGGCTTGGTCCATACCATATGCTGGCTGCCCTTGAGCAAATTGAACTGCCGAAGCATGCGCTTCTTTCCGCTTATCCAAATGCCAGTCTTCCAGCCTACACGGATGGAAAATTTCATTATGAAGGCGATGCCGATTACTTTAGAAAGTCAGCACAAAGCTTTCGAAATCAAGGTGTTCGGCTTCTCGGCGGCTGCTGCGGAACAACACCTGAGCATATCAGAGCTTTCGCCACCGGACTGAAGGACCGTACACCTATTGTCGAAAAAGTGGTAAAATTAGAACGGAAGCAAATATCGATTGAAGAACATGAACCGAAAAGAGAATATGAACCGCTTCAGGAAATTGTCAAAAAGCGCTCGTCTGTTATTGTAGAATTAGATCCGCCCAGGAAGCTGAATACGGATAAATTTTTCGAAGGGGCAAGGGCGTTTAAAGAAGCCGGGATTGATGCGTTAACACTTGCAGATAATTCTCTTGCAACCGTGAGAATTTCTAATGAATCATTAGGATATTTAGTAAAACAAGAGTTGGGAATGCGCCCGCTTATTCATATCGCTTGCCGTGACCGTAACATCATCGGGCTTCAATCCCATTTAATGGGACTTCACACCCTCGGCATGAATGATGTTTTGGCGATCACTGGCGACCCTGCACGAGTAGGAGATTTCCCAGGTGCCTCTTCTGTTTATGATGTCTCATCATTTGAACTGATTCAAATGATTAAACAGCTGAATGAGGGCTTATCTTTTTCCGGAAAAGACCTTGGGGCGAAAACAGCGTTCAGCGTTGCAGCGGCCTTTAACCCTAATGTCCGCTCGGTTGAAAAAGCGGTGAAACGCCTCGAGAAAAAAATCAGCTTTGGTGCTGACTACTTTATTTCTCAGCCCGTCTTCTCAGAAGAAAAGCTGTTGGAAGTCTATGAACATACAAAACATTTAGAAGCCCCTATCTATATTGGGCTAATGCCATTAACAAGCAGCAAGAACGCTGAATTTCTTCATAATGAGGTACCGGGGATTAAAATTGCTGATTCCATTCGTGAGCGAATGTTTGCCTTGAACGATAACCCGCTTCAAGCTGCCCGTGAAGGAGTAGAAATTACGAAGCAATTAATTGATGCTGCGTTGGACTTATTCAATGGCATCTATTTGATTACACCATTTTTACGATATGAACTAACACTTGAACTGGCCCTTTACACTAAAGAGCGAGCACGTAAATTGAGGGGGAACAGCTATGTCGAAACGACCATTTACTGACCAATTAAAAAAACGGATCCTCATTATGGACGGAGCAATGGGAACAATGCTCCAGCAAGCAGGGCTTACTGCAGAAGACTTTGGCGGAGAGCAATATGACGGCTGTAATGAAAACTTAAACCTAACCACTCCAGAGGTGATTGCGAGGATTCACCGCGAGTATTTAGAGGCTGGGGCTGATATTATCGAAACCAATACTTTTGGGGCCACCAGTATCGTCCTTGATGAATATGATCTCGGTTTTAAAGCATATGAAATAAACAAAAAAGCGGCGCAAATCGCTGTGGCGGAAGCTGAAAAAGCATCTACAGCCAATTGGCCACGTTATGTTGCCGGTTCGATGGGTCCCACGACAAAAACGCTGAGCGTTACTGGCGGAACGACTTTTGATGCCCTATCAGCCTCTTACGAAGAGCAGGCGATCGGTTTAATTGATGGCGGCGTTGACCTTTTGCTCCTTGAAACAAGCCAAGATATGCTGAATGTTAAAGCTGGTTATGTCGGAATTCAAAACGCTTTTACTAAAACAGGAAAAACACTGCCATTATTTATTTCCGGAACAATTGAACCGATGGGAACAACGCTTGCAGGACAATCGATTGAATCGTTCTATATTTCTGTTGAGCATATGAACCCTGTTGCTGTCGGCCTTAACTGTGCCACCGGTCCGGAATTCATGCAGGACCATATCCGTTCGTTGGCTGGATTAGCGGGTACAGCAGTCAGCTGTTATCCAAATGCCGGTCTGCCGGATGAAGAAGGACATTACCATGAAACACCGGAAACGTTAGCAAAAAAATTATCGGATTTTGCCGCTCATGGCTGGCTGAATATTGTCGGCGGCTGCTGTGGTACAACACCGGACCATATCCGTGCAATGGCGGATGCAGTGAAAGATTTTGCACCACGGGAATTTGGCGACACGAATACTCACATGGTTTCTGGGATTGAACCATTCATTTATGACGATCCAACTTTAAGACCAATTTTTGTCGGCGAGAGAACAAATGTCATCGGCTCACGCAAGTTCAAACGACTTATTGTGGAAGAGAAATATGAAGAGGCAGCTGAGATTGCCCGCGCCCAGGTAAAAGGCGGTGCCCATGTTATTGACCTTTGCCTAGCCAACCCTGACCGCGATGAACTTGAGGATATGGAAAACTTTATTAAAGAAGTCGTTAAAAAAGTGAAAGTACCGCTTGTCATTGACTCCACTGATGAGAAAGTCATTGAAAAAGCACTCAAATATTCACAAGGGAAAGCCATTATTAATTCCATCAACCTTGAAGATGGCGAGGAACGTTTCGAAGCAGTCATTCCATTGATTCACCGCTACGGTGCAGCAGTCGTAGTTGGAACGATTGACGAAAAAGGCATGGGGGTAACTGCTGACAAGAAGCTTGAAATTGCTAAGCGCTCTTATGACATATTGGTCAATAAATATAAGCTAAAACCGCAGGATTTAATTTTTGACCCATTGGTTTTCCCTGTAGGCACGGGTGACGAGCAATACATCGGCTCTGCGAAAGCAACGGTTGATGGAATCAGGCTTATCAAGGAACAGCTGCCAGGCGTGCAAACTATCCTTGGTGTAAGTAATGTTTCCTTCGGGCTGCCACCGGTTGGCAGGGAGATTTTGAATTCCGTATACTTGTACCACTGTACCCAGGCCGGGCTTGATTACGCCATCGTTAATACAGAGAAGCTAGAAAGATTCGCTTCCATCGCACCAGAGGAAGTTAAATTAGCGGAAGATCTGTTATTCAAAACCAATGATGAAACACTAGCGTTATTTACTGACTTTTATCGTGGTAAAAAGAAGGAAGCAAAGACGACTGTTCTCAATCTAAGCCTTGAAGAGCGTCTTGCGTATTATGTTGTCGAAGGAACAAAAGAAGGTCTGTTACCAGATTTGGAATTGGCCCTTGCCGAATATCCGGCTCCACTTGACATTATCAACGGTCCATTAATGAACGGGATGAAAGAAGTTGGCCGTTTGTTTAATGACAACCAGCTCATTGTTGCCGAAGTTTTACAAAGTGCCGAGGTCATGAAGGCATCCGTTTCATATTTAGAGCCATATATGGAAAAGGGCGATGTTTCAGCATCTAAAGGTAAGGTTTTATTAGCAACCGTCAAAGGCGATGTCCATGATATCGGTAAAAATCTTGTAGACATTATTTTGAGTAATAATGGATACGATGTCCATGACTTAGGTATAAAAGTTTCACCAGCCGATTTAATAAAAGCGATTCGCGAGGAAAAGCCGGATATGATCGGGCTTTCTGGACTTTTGGTAAAATCAGCACAGCAAATGGTGCTAACCGCACAAGATATGAAGGAAGCGGGAATTTCACTGCCAATTCTTGTCGGCGGTGCGGCCCTGTCAAGGAAGTTTACTGATACAAAAATTGCGAAAGAGTATGACGGGCTCGTTCTTTATGCAAAGGATGCGATGACGGGCTTATCCCTTGCCAACCAACTGCAAACGCCTGGTGAACAAGAAAAGCTGTTCGCCGAGAAGCAAGAAAAATTGGCTAAGGCAAGTGTACCAGTTGATTTGCCAGTCCGCCCTTCAGCATCAGTAGCTGTAAAAGTTCGGCCAGCGGTATCAACAGAGGTTCCAGTATTTGTTCCAAAAGATACAATTAGGCATGTGATCAAATCATATTCCTTATCCCATATTGAACCATATATTAATATGCAAATGCTGCTTGGTCATCATCTAGGCGTAAAAGGGAAAATCTCTAGATTACTTGCCGAGAAGGATGAAAAGGCATGGAAGGTAAAGAATATGGTGGACCAGCTAATCGCCGATGCCATTGCGAACAATTGGATTACACCGCGTGCCTTGTATCAATTTTTCCCGGCACAGTCTGATGGGAATAAAATTTATATCTATGACCCTCAAAACCATAGTAAAGTAATTGAAACCTTTGATTTCCCTCGTCAGGATTCAGCACCGCATCTTTGCTTAGCTGATTTCTTAAAATCGGTTGACAGCGGTGTAATGGATTATGTTGGATTCTTTAACGTTACTTGCGGAAGAGGCATTCGTGAAGTGGCTGAACAATTGAAAGCGGAAGGCCGCTTCCTTGAATCCCATGCCCTTATGTCATTGGCGCTTGAGAGTGCGGAAGGTCTTGCTGAGTTTATTCACCGGCAGATGCGCGACCGCTGGGGCTTCCCGGATCCGCTTGAGTTCACGATGCAGGAGCGGTTTGCGGCGAAATACCAGGGACAGCGCTTCTCATTCGGCTATCCGGCCTGTCCAGAACTTGAGGATCAGAAGAAGCTATTTGGCTTGATTCATCCAGAGGAAATCGGCGTCCAGTTAACCGAGGGCTGCATGATGGAACCGGAAGCATCAGTATCAGCCATAGTCTTTGCTCACCCAGAAGCTAGGTATTTTAATGTATTGAGATAGAGTTAGGTGCGTCCCGCGGAGTTCAATTTGATTCCGCGGGATTTTTGTTTGGATTCCGCCGATTCTGGGATTTATTCCGCGGATATTTTAAATTATTCCGCGGGTTTTCTATTTTATTCCGCCGTTTAGGGACAGATCCCGTCGATTATTAAAAAGTTTCTGCCAACCCCATTTCAACGAAGCAATTTATGTACATCTCTTGACATTTAATCCTCCCACTACTATACTTACCTAGGTAATTAATTTTAAATTTGGAGCGTATCCATGATCAATCAACAACTATTCCATACACTTCATCAGCTTTCACGACACCTAACCAACAAACTCAATGAAACATTAAAACCTTTGGGGTTATACGGTTCACAATGGGCCGTTATTTTTGTTTTAAATAAGAAAGGTTCTTTAACACAAAAGGAACTCTGCGATTATCTGTTTGTGGAAGCACCGCCAATGACTAGGACGATTCAGCGGCTTGTCAAGCAAGGTTATGTTAAGCAGGTGCCGGGTCAGGACAAACGGGAAAAACATATACAACTGACTGATGAAGCATTACGGGAATACCCAAAATGGGAACAGGCCGTAAATAAAATGAACCATGATTTGCTTAAATATCTTTCCGAAACCTCCCAAGAAGAGCTTTTCACGTTACAAAACAACTGGTTACAACAACTATTAAAAGGAGCGGATTGAATGAGCCAAAGTAAACCAAAACTATGGACGAAAAATTTTATCAGTATTTCTTTAAGTAACTTTTTTGTTTTCTTTTCTTTTTATATTCTGTTGGTTACACTGCCAACTTTTGCGTTAGATGAGTTACATACGAGTGCATCTAAAGCTGGATTAATGACGACAATATTTTTGCTTTCAGCTATCATAACACGCCCTATCGCCGGACAATGGCTTGAGCGGGCCGGGAATAAAAAGGTGCTGCTCACCGCAGTTATTCTATTTACGGGAGCGGCAGTTTTTTATTTTATCCCGTCAACCATTACCGGTTTCTTAATTATTCGCCTTTTACATGGGATTGGCTTTGGGATGGCAACAACGGCTATGGGAGGAATTGTTGCTGAAATCATACCAGGATCACGCCGCGGTGAAGGAATGGGATACTTTGTTTTATCAACTAATATGGCTATGGTATTGGGACCCTTTGTGGGATTAATGACCATTCAGCTATGGGGATCGCAAATTTTATTCATTCTTGCAGGTGTAGTTGCTTTAGGTTCACTGCTGGCTGCTCTTAGTGTCAAACACAGCAAACCAGAAGAAAATAACGAAATCGAGGTGCTTTCTTCCTTTTCAATCAAAGGCTTATTTGAAGCTTCAGCCGTTCCAATTTCGATTGTTGGAAGCTTTATGGCCATTGTCTACTCCGCGCTGCTTTCATTTATTTCGATTTATGCGAGTGAAATTCATGTAGAGAGTGTATCAAGCCTCTTCTTTGTGGTTTATGCGATTGTCCTTTTGATATCAAGACCTTTTACTGGAAAATGGCTTGATGCATACGGTCCAAATGTTATCACCTATCCATGTATTGTTCTATTTGGTATTGGATTGTTTATTTTAAGTCAGAGCAGCGAAGCTTTCACATTCCTCCTTTCCGCTGGGATCATTGGTCTTGGCTGGGGAACACTTTTCCCAACATTTCAAACAATTGCGATTCAAGATGCCGAACCGAGAAAAAGAGGATTGGCCACCGCAACCTTCTTATCCATTTATGATACTGGGATGGCGCTTGGATCATTTGTGGTCGGTATAATCGCCGCAAAGATGGATTACAGTTCATTGTACTTTCTATTTTCCTTCTATGTGTTAATTGGGGCTGTCTTATATTATTTCCTTCATACTAAGAAAAAGCGGGCTTCTGTTAAAGTAGAGGCTGAATTCCAGCAATCAAAAGCACAGGAATTGTAAATTTATTTTTACTCATTCCTTCAAATGATATATAATGAGGAAAATCCATTTGAAGGAGTGTTTCCAATGGCTAAATCCAAAGCCAAAAAATTACGTAGCAAACTTATACGTGAAGGCAACATGAATCCGGAAATAAAACGGTGCCCATTTGTTTTTTCCGATATGCGTACAAGATTAAGCAAAACGAAAAAAGATCATATATACAAGCAAAAACACAAGAACCACCAATTCCACGACGGAAATGATGGTTCTTTTTATTTTGCAGCCAGCGACAAATGCTTCAGCAGTCTGCGCTGCTCCAAATATAATCGCTGAGCTTTCTCTATTTTCACCGTGGTGAAGGTAATATTGGTGTCAGGCACCGCTTGGGCAATCAGCGGCAGATCAACGGAAATGACGGTGCCGATTCTTGTGTAGCCGCCCGTTGTTTGCCTGTCTGCCATAAGGATAATCGGCTGTCCGCTTGCGGGGACCTGGATGCCTCCAAACGGAATCGGATCTGAGATAATGTCTGAGCCTTCAATATGCTCTAATTTCGGTCCCTTTAATTGATACCCCATTCGATTGGATTGCGCGGTAATCACATATTTTTCCGAGAAAAACTTTCTAATGCTCTCTTCTCGAAACATCGCCTCGTGCGGTCCAAGGATAACTCTGACATTTATATCCTCTGAATATTGCGGAATCAGCTTAGGATGCAGCGCTTTAAACGGCGTCCGAATCATTGAGCTGCCAAATAGCACATCCCCCTTTTTCAACGCCCGGCCTTCAAATCCGCCAAACCCGCTGCTCAAAAAAGTGGATTTACTACCTAACACCTTCGGAACTTCAAATCCCCCCGCAACCGCTACATAGGTTCTCGCTCCTCTACGGCATGGACCAATGGACAAAAGCTGACCTTTTCGCAAAAGAAAACTCTTCCATAGTGGGACATCCCGTCCGTCCACCTTTGGCGAAAAATCCCCGCCGCAAATGGCCACCGTGATATCGTTTAAGGCCTCTAATTCCGGTCCAGCAAACGCAGTCTCAAGGACTGCCTCCCCAGCCGTATTCCCTGCTAAAATATTGGCGATTTGCATTGAAAAACGATCCATTGCTCCAGAAGGACTGACTCCATATACTTGATAACCATCTCTGCCTAAATCTTGGAGCGTCGTCTGGAGCCCCGGTTTCACCACTTGAAAAATAGCCGTTTTCATCTCTTTTTACCCCAGCTTTTTCTAATCGGGATATTTTCATTTATAAGGGCTTCCCTTAAGGAGGCGACAAATTCCAGCGCTTGCGGCTCATCACCGTGAACACAGATCGTATCAGCATTAATGTTAATATCCGTACCATCCACGGCGTGGACTATTCCTTCCTTCACCATTCGAATCACTCTTTCAATCGCCTCTGAAGGTTGATGAATCATCGCATTTTTTTCCTGCCTTGATGTCAATGTTCCATCGGGCTGATAGGTCCGGTCTGCAAAAACTTCTTCAGCCACTCTAAGCCCTTTTTCCCTTCCGGCAATCACTAACTCACTTCCAGCCAGACCGTATAAGACGATAGAAGAATCAAAGTCAGCCACCGCTTGAGCAATGGCCCCCGCAATGTCTCGATTCTTCGCAGCCATATTATACAAAGCTCCATGCGGCTTTACATGGGAAAGAGAAACATTGTAAGCCTTACATACTGCGGCTAATGCCCCGACCTGATAAACGGTTAAATGGTAAATCTCGCGCGAAGTTAAATTCATTTTTCTTCTGCCAAATCCGGCCAAGTCCGGTAACCCAGGATGAGCACCGATTCTCACTCCATGCTTTTTCGCTAATCTTACGGTTTCAAACATCACATTATGGTCACCCGCATGATAACCGCAGGCCACATTAGCGGACGAAATATATTTTAATACCTCATGGTCATTGCCCACTTTAAAGGCACCGTAACTCTCACCAAGGTCGCTGTTTAAATCAATCATTCTCCCAACTCCTTATCATAAGATGTAACCGTAAACTTGTCCTCCGCTGCAAGCTTTTTGATGCTGACAAACTCCAGTCTATCGATTGGGAAAAATTTAATATAGTGGCCCGGTGAAAATAGACTCGGCTGCTTTTTTTCAATGTCAAACAGCTTGATGGGTGTAATACCTATTATTCTCCACCCAGATGGAACCGCTGTTGGATAAATCCCTGTTTGGTTCCCTCCGATTCCTACAGACCCGGCTGCTACACTTGGTCTCGGATGTTCAAGACGGGGCACCGCCAGCTGCTCCGGAAGACCGCCAAGATACGGAAATCCAGGAACAAACCCCACCATATAGATGAGATATTCATAGCTGGTATGAAGTTTAATAACCTCGTCTTCCCTCAATTTGTGGTACTCCGCTATGTACGAAAGATCAGGTCCAGTTTCACCGCCGTAATAGACTGGAATCTCATAAACTATCGGTTGAACAGCAGCCGCATTGTACAAATTATTATTTATTTTTTTTACTTGATTCATTAACACATGATAAGAGATGACCTCCGGCCGATAATAGATCGCAACTGTGTTATATGCCGGTGCACATTCAACAATCCCTCTGATGTTAGCGGCTTGCAGCTTTGTATTAAACTGTTGAATCTTTTGATGAATTGCTTCACATATTTCGCTGCCAAAAGAAATCCTGATAGCCGTATCTCCAAGTGGTTTAATTTCAATCATGACATCACCTAAATTCCCTTTAATTTTACGGTATATGGAAGCCGGGAAAATTTCAAGCATAACTTTTCTTCGCTTTTCGAAAGTTACAAAATAAGCAGTTTATTTTACTTTTTACATTCTTTAGTTGATAATATGGATGTTAAAAAATTCTAATTAGGAGGTTTTTAATATGTTTGATGTTGTAATTATTGGTGCAGGCCCTGCTGGTGCAAGCGCTGCCCTGTTCACAGCAAAAGCCGGCAAAAAAACACTTGTTGTTGATAACGATAAAAGCATAACGAAAAGAGCTTGGATTGAAAACCATTATGGTGTGAAAGAAGTTACCGGCCCGGCTCTTGTTGAAACCGGCAAAGAACAAGCCAAAAAATTTGGCGCAGAAATTGTCCAAGGTACCGTTACAAATATCAGCAAAACTGAGAACGGTTTTAGAGTAGAAAGCGATCAAAACCAATATGAAGCAAAACACGTCATTGTTGCAACAGGCATGATGGCAGATTTAGCGGAAACAGTGGGTTTAAAAACCAAACCGGGTACAGAACCAAGAATTAAAACAATCCTTGATGTAGATGCTGCCGGAAAAACCAATATCCAAGGCATCTGGGCAGCAGGTACAATCGCCGGCGTAAGCATGCATACCATTATTACCGCCGGAGACGGAGCAAAAGTAGCCATCAACGTCATCAGCGAAATCAACGGCGAACGCTACGTCGACCATGATATTTTAAAATCATAGAAACGAAACGTACTGGTGTCAGGCACCATGTGAAAATTTCACATGGTGCCTGACACCTTTTCCCACAAAAATCCCATTGACAGTTCCTCCCTTTCTCATTAAAATTTCTATAGCATTTCAAAAAAATTCCTATTACAAGGAGATATTGTATGATTAATAAAGATTCGAATATCAAGCCCGTGGTTGCCGGTCTCCTGCTTGCGATTCTCATGTCGGCCATGGATAACACGATTGTGGCTACGGCGATGGGGACCATCGTTTCAGACCTTGGCGGGCTTGATAAGTTTGTCTGGGTCACTTCCGCTTATATGGTAGCCGTTATGGCGGGAATGCCGATTTTCGGTAAACTATCAGATATGTACGGCCGAAAACGCTTTTTTATTTTTGGTCTGATTGTTTTCTTAATCGGCTCCGCCTTATGCGGTATTGCTCAAACCATCGTGCAGCTAAGTATTTTTCGGGCGATTCAAGGGATTGGCGGCGGTGCGCTGATGCCGATTGCTTTTACGATTGTGTTTGATATTTTCCCGCCTGAAAAACGCGGCAAAATGACAGGCCTTCTCGGTGCTGTTTTTGGAACATCGAGCGTGTTAGGTCCGCTCTTAGGTGCCTATATTACTGATACCATTAGCTGGCACTGGATTTTCTATGTCAACATCCCGCTCGGCTTAGTTTCAATTATCTTAATTTCCCGCTATTATCATGAATCATTACAGCATGTGAAGCAAAAAATTGATTGGCTTGGCGCCATTACATTGGTCATTTCTGTTGTCAGTCTCATGTTTGCGTTAGAATTAGGCGGAAAAGAATATGCTTGGGACTCAACGCCAATTATCAGCTTGTTCGCAAGCTTTTTAATCCTATTTATTGTGTTCTTCATTGCCGAAGTAAAGGCGGAGGAACCTATTTTGCCGTTGTGGCTGTTTAAACGGAGGCTGTTTGCTACCTCGCAAATCCTGGCATTTTTATATGGGGGAACGTTTATAATTTTAACTGTATTTATTCCGATTTACGTGCAAGCTGTTTATGGTGGTACGGCAAAAAATGCCGGTTTGATTTTAACACCGATGATGCTTGGGTCGGTTGCCGGAAGTGCAATTGGAGGGATCTTTTCAACGAAAACCTCCTATCGAAATTTGATGGTTATTTCTATCATTTCCTATGTAATTGGTATGTATTTACTTGGAACAATGACCGTTGATACTTCTAGATTGTTACTTACCATTTTTATGATTTTAGTGGGCTTCGGTGTCGGTTTTTCCTTCTCCTTGCTTCCAACGGCTTCGATTCATAACCTTGAGCCGCAATTCAGGGGTACAGCCAATTCGACGAACTCCTTCCTGCGCTCATTTGGGATGACGCTTGGAGTCACAATCTTTGGCACAATACAAAATAATGTTTTTACAGACCAGTTAAAAGAAGCTTTTAAAGGCATGGGCGGGGCTGGCGGTCAAACCTTTAAAATGGGCGATCCACGGGAAATTTTCCAAGCTAGTGAAAGGGCGAAAATCCCTCCAGTTATCTTAGATAAAATTATTCATGCAATGTCAGCTTCGATTACGCATACTTTCTTGCTCGCTTTGATTCCGATTGCGCTCGCTGCCATCACCATCTTTTTCATGGGAAAAGCCCGTATTGAAATAAAAAAAGAATCTGCAAGAAGCTAATAAAAAGCACTGGAACCTTAATAGTAGGTCCAGTGCTTTTTTTATACTTCAAGATCTCTGCCCTCTTCAATGATATGAAATAATAGGTGGGCAAGATGATGAATCGGGCCGTATTCCTCATCTTCCTCCTCTTCTACTTCCTCGTTAAATTCCAAATCATTTAGATACAATGCCATAAATTCGTAAAAATCGCTTAATTGGAACGCATAGCAGGCTGAAGGCTCTTCATTGTCCTCTTCATACTGCAGCATCATGTAGGAAATGTCACCATCCTTATCGGCGCCATCGAAAAAGACGAAAAAGCCGATATTCGTATCAAGCTCAAATAAATGCCTTGTCCCGCCCTCAGTAGCCTTGTCAAAATCCTCTTGACTTAATTTCTGAATCTGCATTGTATCAACATTATCCTCTTGATGAAAACTTACTACAAATGATTGCACTCATAAACCCTCCTGACTCACAGCCATATTAAAAAACACATATACAGTATACCCTAATATACAATGAATCATTGCTAATTAGGCACAAAAAAATCCCTGAAGATTCAGGGATTTAATCATCAACCGATTGGCGGGTGGATTGGATATGATTGCGTGCTGCTATCAGCTGCAACATTAAAAGACTTTTGTACCTCTACACCCTTATTTGTAGAAAAAAGAAATACCAATGATAATGAAAATAATAATACTGCAATTTTCTTCATAAATTTTTTCCTCCTAATTACTCTGTTATTTTATTTAAATATTTTACTGCCTCTACTATCATGCCTTTTTGATTGTAATAATCGGCAAGCATTTTATAAAAAAGAATTAGATCGTCAGCGTACTCATTTGCCCCTTCCAAAAAAGGAATTACCTTTGTTTCCAAGTATTTAAATCCTTTATCTGATGAGACTAATTTGAGTAAGTAAAACTCAGCTAAAAGCGAGAACTTTTTATTGCCCAAATCTTTTGCCAAAGAACTTACTTCCTCGAAGCACGCCTTAGCTTTTTCAATCGACTTTAAAGAGTATTGGAGTTCTCCAACAACATATAAAGTAACTAGATAGTCGTGATTATGATCTGGTTGTAACATTAAGCTTTTTTGATAATAATAAAGTGCCTGCTTAAAATTCTTCATCTTTTGCTGCAGATACCCCATATTATGAAAAACCTGAGGGAGTAATTGTTCTTCCTTAACTATTTCTGCATTCCTAATTAAATGCTGAAAACAAGCCTGTGCTTCTTCATATATATTGGAATGGGTATAATTAATCCCTAGCAGCATGAGTGTGTGGAGAATTCTAATAAAATTAAACTCATTCATAAAAATTTGTAAGGCCAGCTTGCCAAAATGGATTGCATGACCGGACTGCTCCAATGAACTCTTAATAAATGCCCGATGATAGAGCAATTCCCCATTAAAAGACTCATTATTATTTTCATTAAACAAATCATCAAGGATCTCATCGGCATTCTTATATTGGCCCTTCCACATTAAAAATACCGCATTATAGTAACGAAATAAATAGTCTTCATGTTGGGAAAAATTTTTCTTTTGCTTATGTAAAAGTTCTCGCTGCAACTCCGCTTTATCTAGTAAACCTTTAAATAATAAATATCTGTATTTATAAAGTTCCCAAATATAGATATACTTAGAAAAGGGTATAAAGTGTTCTATGTCTTTCAATTTTTGATAGGTATCTTCAATTTGATCTTTTAAATAAAAATTAATATGGCTGCTGAATTCTCTTAACAGGAATTTAATTTGCTCTTCGTTTTCTTCCATTTCCTTCATGCTGATATTTAATCGTTCTAGCAGAAGAGCAACCGTTTCTTCATTTGCTTCTTTTGAATTGTTTTCTATCTTACTTAAATGGGGAACTGAGCAAATTCCCTTCGCAAGTTCTCCCTGGGTCATTCCTCTTTGAGTTCGATAGAATTTAATGAGGGCTCCAAATTCCATAATTTTATCACCCGGCTTGTCTGTCATTTCTTTCTATTTTACACTAAAGGACCCACTCCTGTCAGACTTTTTAGACTCTTTTTCAAATATATGGGCCATCCAGGTATTTACGTCTATAATAGCGGTTTTTTCTGACAACATTCTACACTATCCGACAGATATACCGCCCTACACACACAATAAACTATTCCCCGAATGGCCTCTAATATTTGTTTATTTTACTCGTGGGAAGCCAAAGCCTGAGGCAATGTCATCACCTGTGGCAGCGCTAAGACCGCCTTTGATATCATTGGCCTTTGCCCGGTTTTGCAGCTCATTACGAAGCTGGAGATTGGACCATAATGGATTTGCCGCCCAAAGCTTTGCTGCCAGCCCGGAAACATGTGGCGTCGCCATGGATGTTCCGCTGATTGTATTATACGCGCCGTTATTCCATGTGGATTCTACTGCCCGGCCCGGTGCAGACAGTTCAACATCCCGTTCCTGAATTAAATAATCGCCAGCTGTTGACGCATTTCCCCTTGATGAGAAATCAGCTACCCGATAAGTGCCATTTTCCTGAACATTTTCTAAAGCCGCTACTGCGACCGCATTAACTAGGGCGCCTGGATAGTCGATTGTACCAGCATTTGGGCCGTCATTTCCGGCAGCTGCAACTACCAGTACACCTTTACTATAGGCATAATCAACCGCGCTGGATATTAGTGAATCCTTTGAATTTGAGCCAAGTGACATTGAAATGATGACATGCGCCCCAGTACGAGTACCTTCATCAGCCGCTTTGCGAATTGCAGCGGCAATATCATCCGAATACCCGCTGCCACGGTTATTCAACACCTTATAAGCCCAAAGCTTTGCTTCTGGAGCTACACCGTAAATTCCAGTACCATTGCTGCCGCCATTCGCCAGCACCGTTCCTGAAACATGCGTGCCATGCCCGTTGCCATCGGAACAGCTTCCCTCAATTAAAGGGGATTTATTTTGTGAAAAGTCCTTACATTGCTCAATATTGCCAGCTAAATCCACGTGATTGAAGACTCCCGTATCAAGAACTGCAACCTTTATACCACTGCCGCCGGAGGTTTTGGCGATAGCGGCATCATTATAAATGGCCTCAATCCCCCATGGTGTTTGGTCACTAGGAACCGCTTTAGCATCTGCGCCCGGTTTCCCTTTTTGATCCGGGTTTGCGTTGAGCTGCAGTTCTGGCAGCTTTTCAATCTTTAAATTTTTATTTTTTGATAGGGCCTGATATTGCTTGGCATTAACCGTAGTAGTAAAGCCTTTGTCCGAAAAATCCCAGCGGACACCGTAATTTGCTTTTGCTTTTGCCTTTTCAGCGGTTGGCCCTTGAATTAATACCCGGTAAGATTCCTGTTCACTTGTTTGTCCAAATGCCGCCGTAGCAAACATTGAGACCCCCATCACCACACTCAGTACCGCAGATCCAAAAATTTTCCTCTTTTTCATTTCAAATCTCCCTCCACCTAAAATTCACAATCGTACACTGCTGTACTAGTCTTATTCAAATTTCAATGGTGAAAGTACATAATTATCATTCTAAAAAGTTGGGAAAATTTTATTTTTTTGTGCAAAACTAATCGTTTTTTTTAATAAAAAAAATAAAAAAACCAGCCCTTTGGGACTGGCATTCTAAAAATATTTCTTTTTCCAAAAAATAAAGGCTGTTAAAAAAGCAAAAAAACCAGCAATGACAAGCGGGATTACATATGAATAAGCAACATGCTGAAATGGAATATCCACGTTCATCCCATAGAAACTTGCGACCATAGTCGGTAATGCAAGAATAATAGTTATTGAGGTTAAAAACTTCATCACAATGTTTAAGTTATTGGAGATGATTGAAGCGAAAGCATTCATCATTCCCGTTAAAATGGTATGATATGTTTCAGCCATTTCAATCGCCTGTGTTTTTTCAATAATAACGTCTTCTAATAAGTCCTTATCCTCTTCATACATTTTTAAATAATTGAAGCGTAAAATTTTATCCAAAACGACTTTATTTGATTTGAGTGAGGTCGTAAAATAAACCAAACTTTTTTCTAATGCTAAAAAAGCATACAATTCTTTATTTTTTAATGATTGGTGAACGACCTTTTCAATTTCATTTGTTTTCTTATTAATTTGCTTTAAATAGCGAAGGTAATAGGATGAAATGACAAACAAAAGCTGTAAAGCAAAACGTGTCTTTTTAAAGGTAAAGAATTCCTTTACACGGTTTTTGCGAAATTCATCAATAATTGGAGAATCCTTTAAGGAAACAGTAATAATATTATCATTGGTCAGGATAATGCCAATTGGAATGGTTTCATACGCGGCCATACCGGATTCATCGTGGACAATATAAGGGAAGTCGACAATGATATAGACCCTGCCATCATCCCGTTCAATTCTTGGACGTTCTTCATCGTCCAGTGCGTCTTTAATAATATCGACGTCAACCTGGGCCGCATTTGATACTTTGTAAATCTCATCGGCCGTTGGAGCAAACATATTGACCCAGCAGCCTTTTGATATGACATCAACCTTTTCTAACACTCTAGTTTCGGTGCTTTTAAAAATTTCCAACATGTTAAAACCTCCCCGCTTACATTAATCGAGGAAGCCAACAACCCTTCGAGAGCTGATATTCTTGATTATCAATTCAAAGAAAACATTGACTTCCCCGTACCTACTGCTAGGATCCGGATCTATGGGATAACTCAAAAATATCAACTCCTTTACACGTTTAAATTTTATCAGCAGCCGACTCTGACCGCTGAATTGGATTTATATTATTCTTTCTTATCATAAACCCAAAATCTTGAAAGCACAAATACCTTTTTTAAATGTTCATGATTTTCCCTCGGGAAAATAGGGGTTTAAATGAATCAGCACTTCATGGATATTATCATTCTGATCCATTAATTTTCCTTTGATTGTTTTAGCAAGATCGTGGCCTTCTTTTATCGTTTTATAATGGTCAATTGAGATTCTTAAATCAACCAAAACATAATGACCAAGCTCTCTCGCCCTAATACGGTCAATGCGCTTTACTTCTGGAAATCCTTTGATGATAGTAATATATTCCTGAATCGTTTCGGTGTTAATATTCCGCTCAAGTAAAATATCAAATGCCTCGGTTAACATCTCTTTGGCGATTCTAAAAATTAAATAGGCGACAAAAATACTTGCAACCTTGTCTCCGTATAGTAATAAATGAATATCATGCCGCTGGCCGATAATAGAACACAGTACCCCGATCGCTGCAGCAATTGATGCCACAATATCAGCTTTGTGATCGTAGGCAATGGCTTCAATTGCTTTACTGCTATGCTGCTCGGCTACCCGTAAAGAACTACGATATAAAATCACTTTTGCGACAAATGAAAAAACAGCTACCCACATTGCGAGAATACTTGGTGATTCGACTTCTTGGAAGAAACCCGAAATACCTTCATACACAACATAGATGGATACAAGCAACAGCAGAATCCCAACAATTTCTGAAACAATGACTTCTGCCTTTCCGTGGCCATAAGGATGCTCCTTGTCGGCAGGCTTATTGGAGATTTTAATGACCAACAGCACAATGACAGAGGCAAACACATCTGCGGCGGAATGGATCCCGTCTGCAAAAACAGCATCAGATTTTCCATACCAGCCAATAAGGATTTTTCCTAACGTAAGGATCACATTACTTATCACACTAATCCAGGCTATTTTCTTAGCCAGGGCTTCTCTCATGACCATAGTAAACCACCTTTGTTATCCTTTCGAACAATAGCTACTATATCGCAAATAATTCCTTAAAACAATTCTCATTGGAAAATTAACTCTTTATTTTTCCGGAACACCTTTTGGGTCTCGATGCGGGCAAAATCAGACCCTCATTTTGACCGCGGACACCCTTTGACACCTCGGTCCGGGCAAAATCAAACAAGATCCCCTTCTTCTCCATCCTTTTCCTTTTTCATCATCTCGATGTCCTCGATAATGGTGATTTTGTTTATTTGGTCATGAAGGAAATGGAAGGCTTCATCCAGCTGTTCACGGGTTGGAAACTCATTTCTTTTATTCATGTTCAATAGCTCCTTTTATTTTTATGAGTAAGACTTAGCAAAAAAGAAGAAAATACCGTTGAATCCATTTTACAAAGGAGTGTTATACATTGGACAAACAAAACCAGAAAGCGAATCCTGAAAAAGAAGTGGCCGGGAGTTTCTATCATCCAAGCTATTATCAGGAAAAAGATACCCTATCTGCAGGCTTAGCAGAAACACATGAGCAGGTGAGCGACGTTTATGCTGAAGGCGAAATCGGTGCTGTCATTGAAACTGAAGATGGTCAAGATATTCCACTAAACAGCGGCGATCAAGGGTAAAACTAGAGAAAACAGCTTTTTTCATTAAAAGCTGTTTTCTTTTTACTTACTTATCATCATCCACATACGGATCATGCTCAAACGCCGGCAGATCTCCAAAACTTGTCATGATGCCTTCTTCATCTAAAGCCTCTTCATACTGCTCATGCTGCGGATTTGGGTAGACTTTTACATTTTTGCCGTACATATCATTGCCTACAAAGTTTTCATAATCCTCAACATAACCAATATTTTCATCCGCCTCTATATAGATATCCTGATAGTCATCCTGAGAAAATGCAAGGTCGGACGGTGTTTCAGATGTTCCCCATTCAGCAACAGCCTGCCAGGAGTCCTCTGCATCAAAGGCAACATCCTCGTCTTTATTATCCATATCAAATTTTCCCCACGGGGGCATTAGCACTCCCTCTTCAATTGGACGATTATGCGAAGTCACCTGGTCTGGACTATGTTCGATACAATAAGTTGTATTGGGCAATGCCTCAAGGCGTTCCAGCGGAATTTCTTTGCCGCACACCTCACACTTTCCATACGTTCCATTTTCCATTGATTCAAGTGCTTTATCGATATTGCTGAGCTGAATTTTATAATGCTCCAGCAGGGCATTGTCTTTTTCCCTTTCAAAAAGAGATGAACCTTCGTCGGCTGGGTGGTTGTCGTAGCTGGACAATTCCCCCATCGACTCATGCCAAAAGCCGCGTTCATAATCGAAATGATCATTCTGTTCAAGGTTCTCTTGTAACTCCGCCTTTTCCGCCAATAGCTGTAACCGTAAATCTGCGAGCTTTTCTGTTGATAACATGGTATATGCTCCTTTCAGAGAAAAACGCTTATTAATAAATCTATTTCCACAAGTTTATTTGCAGGTTTTAATAGCTCTTCCTTATTTTCATTTGTTTTGCGGTTGATTATGTACTAAATATTTAATTCCATCAAAAACCATGGAACTAATCGCATAAGAACGTGCCGGCAGTGTATCTTAAAAGAGAGTAAATTGCTTAGGAAATGAGGAGATTCAGTTGATTAATCCAGATTTCGACAAATTCAGAAAGGTACAGAAAAAGCATGAACCGGAATACTTAGGAAACGATAGAAACCAAAAGCCTGGGTTAAATGACCGGGACTATAATAATCAAAGTGACACTGATAAATCACCTGGGGCGGGCCGTTCATAAAGGAGTATCTTGATGAGTAAATCTAAGTCTGGGGCACAGGAAAATAATATGAAATGGTGGCAGTTATCTCTTTTTGGGATCGGTTGTACAATTGGTACAGGTTTCTTTCTTGGCTCAAGCTTGGCAATCAAAATGACGGGGCCTTCTCTGTTAATTGCCTATGTCATTGCCGCTGTTGGCACATATATGGTATTTGATGCCCTTTCAAAAATGACCGCACAAGAGCCCTTAGAAGGCGGATTTAGGTCCTACGCAAAAAAAGCATACGGCCGCTGGGCTGGCTTCAGCAGCGGATGGGTGTACTGGGTATCAGAAGTCTTGATCATGGGAAGCCAAATGACGGCCCTTTCGATTTTTTCTAGGTTTTGGTTTCCCAAAGTACCGCTTTGGCTGTTTGCGGCTGGCTACGCCATTCTTGGACTTGTCGTTATTTTAATTGGTGTAGGTTTATTAAATAAACTGGAAAACATTTTAGCAGTGATAAAAATATCGGCCATTCTCATGTTCATCATTATTGCCTTGCTTGCGATATTTGGCATAATTGACGGGGACCGACCGATCGAATATCCCAACAGCAAAAAGGAGCTTCTTCCTGGAGGAATCCTTGGATTATGGTCTGCCGTTATTTTTGCTTATTACGCCTTTGGAGGTATTGAAATATTAGGATTAATGGCAACAAAATTAAAGGACCCAAAGGATGCACCTAAAGCAGGACGGGTCATGCTGTTTTCCCTTATGATTATCTATGCTCTTTCCATCGGACTTGCCGTTATGATGGTCTCTTGGCATAAATTTAATGACAAGGAAAGCCCGTTTGTCATCGCCTTGGATGCTTACAATCTGTCATTTGTACCGCATATTTTTAACGGCGCCTTGATTATTGCCGGATTCTCAACTATGACCGCATCACTATATGGTGTGACAAGTGTTTTGGTAACCTTGGCCGAAGAAGGCGACGCACCTGTTAGTTTTTCAAAAAAGGGAAAGTTGAAGGTACCGCTGCCGACGTTAATTCTAACCATGCTTGGGATTGCCTCTTCTGTTGTTTCCGCCCTGTTAATGCCAAATAAAGTATATGAATACATTACTACTGCAGCCGGGCTGATGCTTCTTTATAACTGGATGTTTATTCTGGCTTCGCCCCGAAAACTGCTAAAGCTAAAGAAAATGGATAAAATTAAATATTTTATTGGAACCGTCTTTATTTTAATCGCTGTCAGCGGAACATTGTTTCATGATACAAGCAGACCAGGATTTTTTATCAGTTTAGCATTCATCGGAGTAATCGGCGCCATCACCTTGATTATGAATACGAAATGGAAAAAGAAACGAAAGCGGGTATTATACCCGTGGCCGACATCGTAAAAAAGCCAGCGTATTATTACACGCTGGCTTTTTTAACCAAATAAATTTTGAAATGCCTGGATGCCAAAATAAATACCGAAACCAATTAACGAAGCGCCTGACAAAAGTGAAATTGTAACCAATAACTGTGAGGTCAAATACTTTCGAGAACTGCTGGCCACACTTGCCATCGTAATATCCCACAGCAATAGCCCGATAAAAATGGCACTGCTATAAAGCACTAATTGTGCGGTTTCATAGGTAGCTGCTGTTTTGGCAAGAACCGAGCCGTAAATCCCAAGCCAAAACAATATCGTTAACGGATTGGAAATCGACATAAAAAAGCCGGTAAAGAATGATTTATATAGCGGTTCCTTTGACCTGGCATACTCTAAATGAATTTTCCCAGCATTCATCATCGTTTCAATCCCAGTATAGATAAGAACAAAAAAGCCAAACAGCCATAAAAAATTCTGCATGAATTCTGTTTCCAGAAACTTGACAACCCCTATGTAAACAATCAGCATATAAATACCGTCAGCGACAACGGCCCCCACTCCAACAAGCCACGAGTGTAAAAACCCGCTTCTAATCCCGCGGTCGATTTGGGCGGCATTAACAGGACCAATCGGCGCCGCCAGTGACAAACCTAACAAAATATAGCTCAAAAACACGTTCATCTAAGTTCTCCCCCTACTGTTAAAAAAGCCTGTCTACACATTCTTATTCAGCAATAGGAGGTTGTACCACAAAAAAACAAACGGGTTTGTGCTCATAAATCATTCCGCGAGAACAAAACCCGATTAAAATATCATTAGGCAGTTGTTATTTTCTTAAACACAATATATTTTTGACCAAAATAATTGCTAATCGTATAGAATCCGCTTCCCAACAGGACTGAGCCGTTTTGCAACATGGCCTGATCTGCAGTAAATATTTGTCCTGCTGCCTGAAGGATCTTTTCACTGCAAAAATAAGAACTAAAATAGCAAATGAAGATAATTGCACAAAAACGCGGAATCCCTTTTTGAAAGGAGATCGTGCTCCTGAATGTGAAAGTTCGATTTAATAAAAAACTGACACAAGCCCCGATCGTATTCCCTGTGAATGTTGAAATCCAGTAAGAGAGTCCCAAGGAATTTAAAAGAATTAACATAATAAGCAGACCTGTTAAGGTATTTACGACTCCAACCAGGAGAAAACGGATAAAATCACTATTTACCGGTTTCAGAAACTTTACGATAAACAAATTCTTCCTCCCTACGCTTAAGCAGCTGACGTTTTGGTACCGATAGATTAAAGGTATCAATATCAACAATGAACTTTGGACGCTGCTTTGCTTCTTTATAAATCTTTCCGACGTACTCGCCAATTAAGCCAATCGCAATAAGCTGCAGCCCGCCAATCAGCCAAATCGATGTAATCAGCGATGTCCAGCCGGTTTGGGTAGCCCCTAAAAATTTTAAAGCCAAAAAGTAGCTGCCAAATGCAAGGCTCATTAGAAAGGAAACAAAACCGATGACAAGAACAAAGCGAATCGGTGAAATCGAAAATGAGGTAATGCCGTCAAAGGCAAAGGCCAGCATTTTCTTGAACGGATATTTCGTTTCACCTGCTTTCCTTTCCAAGCGGTCGTAGTATACCACGTCTGAGCGGAAGCCAATAAGCGGAACAATCCCCCTTAAAAACAGGTTTACCTCTTTAAAACGATCCAGTTCCTTGATGGCCCGCTGGCTCATGAGCCGGAAGTCGGCATGATTATAAACAAGGTCAACCCCTAAGCCTTTCATCAGCTTATAAAAGCTCTGTGCGGTACTTCGTTTAAAAAACGTATCTGTCTCCCGGCTTTTACGCACCCCATAAACGATTTCACAGCCATCATGGAACTTGAGCATGAACTCACGGATGACACGAATATCATCCTGAAGATCCGCGTCAATCGAGACAACGCAGTCAGAAAGGTCCCGAGCCGCCTCAAGTCCGGCAAGCAGCGCATTTTGGTGACCGACATTGCGGGCTAATTTAAGACCTTTCACATATTTATTTTTCAAGCCTTCTTTATAAATAATCTCCCATGTCCGATCCTTACTTCCATCATCAACGAACAGAATTTTACTGCGGTCGGAAATAAGCGATTCAGCCGTCAGCTCATCTAATAGCTCCTGAAGGCAGGTTATCGTTTCCGGCAAAATTTCTTCCTCGTTATAGCATGGTACCACAATAGTAAGGACTGTATCCTTCATGCTGCATACCCCCGATGTCTACATTGTCTTATACAAGTAAATTTTCCATGCAGAAAGCTTTGATACGAATACTTTTTCAAGAGTTAATTGATTTTCCTCCGCATTATCTATCGGTAACGCCGAAAAGATAAAGGTACCCCCGAGTTCCTTAAACACATCGGTATTTAACTGTAAATCCCTTAAGTGCCGTTTGGAGTCTTTCTTAATCATGTACCTTTTCCCAAGCTGTGCTGTAAAAATATAGCAGCGCCCGCCCCATTTATCAAAATACTTGCGGATGGTTTTATTTTTTGCCAATTCCTGTTCGATTATTTTTCTAAACTCATGTTTATAGCTTAATGGATAAAAATTATTATAGGTATCAAGCGTATAAAAACCGTTGTACTGTGCAATCGCGGGGTGGATCCCAATACTGGCCACACGGTATTCCTCCTGTGGCAGGGCGATATGTTCTTTTATTTCCTGAAACAATTCCTCCGCGTAGAATTGCTTCACAGATGGTTTTTTCTGATAAATAATTTCGTCATTAAATAAACCAAGCAGCAATATTTGCATCACCGCGAGCCACTTTGCTGTTTTTGACCAGCTGAACCCTTGAAGGGAAATTATTTTTAATGCTAGGGCAAAGCTGGCATATATCACAAGCGGCCTTAAGAAATGATAGCGGGCAAAATTAAACGTATCCATAAAGTGAAATTTCTTTGTTATGGGGAGCCATCCTTCATAAAACCAAAACGCATACCACAGCGACAATACAAAGTTCAATGTAAATAGAAAGACAAATAACTTTTCCTGCTTCCACAGCTTCTTAGAGAAAACAAAGTAGAGCGCAATTAAAGTAGCGGGCAGGATAAATAACGTATGTACTGTCATAACATGGGTATGACCAAACACATAATTTTTCAGTGTCAGACGTGCAACACGCCAAAGAGGAAGTTCGGCATGAAAATATTCATCCCGGCTATTTGGCTCGCCTTTAAATAGAAACGAAAATAGTAAACGATACTCCACAATCATATATACAAACGACATATAAGCGATTGAAAAAAGAAAACGAAAATTCCAGCCCTTTCCCTTGAGAAGGTCAACAAGCCAAAAGACCGCCATCGCGCTTAAAAAGAAGAAAAAGCCTAAGACAATACTGGAGTAAAGCGGCAATAACGTTAGAACGAGATAGTCTTTGAGTGTCCCTTCACCATTGCGAATATTAAGGAAGGCCCATAGTGCGAGCGGCATCCCTAAAGTGCTAAGCATTCCCGAAGGCCAGAATGGCGTCAGTGCAAATGCCAGTGATGCGGCAACGTTCAGCGTCATCCATCTTTCACCGGGCAGCAAATGCTTTTTTAATAGCAAATACATCCCGAAAAAAGCAACTACTCTTGTTAATGCCTGACTGAAACCATAGGCGACCATCGTTGGAAAAATGGCATACAGCCAGACAATGACACTATATTCTGTCCCAAAAGCATTTCTGGATAAAAGACCGTTAATGATTTGAGGAATGGCCCCATTGACGCCGCCAAACAGCTCGCCGCTTCTTGCAAGGACCTTATACCAGGCAAGATTGGAATCCAAATTGTCATGAACACGGATATGAGCATTTTCCTGTAAGATAAATAACGGCGAAAGGTAGATTGCGATTACAACCAAAGCAAAGATTAGATATCTTCGCTCTTTTCTTGTTTCCATCATTACTTTTTCACACCTCTAAAATCCCTTATAAAAATCGGTCATTTTCCCTATAAACTTTGCTTATTGTTACAAAATTATTCTTGTTCAACTCCAAACTTAGCTTTTATGATAATCCTTTTTTTGGTTAACACTAGATGATAGATCAGAAAAGAGGTGGGGCAACTGACGAACAAAGTATTTATCCGTTTTTGGCGAATGCCGCTGTTACTTAGAATCCTATTAATGGCAATCTTTGTCTTTCTATCATTTGGCATTTCCATACACTTTTTAGAACCGTCTACGTTCCCTACTATTTTTGATGGCATCTGGTGGGCGATTATAACTGCCTCCACCGTTGGGTATGGGGATTATGTCCCCCATTCCCTCTGGGGCCGGCTGACGGCGCTCATTTTAATATTACTAGGCGCAGGGATTGTCTCCTCTTACTTCGGAACTTTGGCGGCAGCCGCTGTAACGAAACAAGATGCTTTTACAGAAGGAAGGCTTCCCTTTAAAGGAACAGGCCATATTGTCATTGTCGGCTGGAATGAGCGGTCACGGGAGTTGGTAACAAAGCTGACCCAGTGCAGCAAACCGCAAATGATTGTGCTAGTCGACGAAACACTGGAGACGATCCCGGTGAAATCAAAATTTGTTCATTTTATCCAGGGGAAGCCTCATGTGGATGACACCATGATGAATAGCGATATTGCAAATGCGGAGAAGGTTTTGATCACGGCGGACCGTGGAAATAATGAATTGCAGGCAGATATGAACAGCATTTTGACCCTGCTGACCATTAAGGGGCTTTGTCCGAATGTAAAATGTATTGTTGAAATATTAACCGCTGAACAAGTTATTAATGCCTATAGAGCGGGGGCCGATGAAGTAATTCAATCCAATAAATTAACAAGTGTGTTCATGATGAATAGTCTCCACTCCAACGGGGACGGGCTGTTATCCCATGTAATCGAACATTTTGAGGAATGCAGATTATCAGCCAATCCGATCAGCGAAACAGATTTAGGAAAGAACTTAGAAGAACTATATCTGGGATTTCAGCAAAAAGGCACTCTCCTCATTGGAATCAAAAGAGGGAAGGACATCATTCTGAACCCTCCCCACTCTTATAAACTAGAGAGACAGGATGAACTCATTGTAATTAACTGAAAAGGGTGTCAGGCACCATGTGAAAAATTCACATGGTGCCTGACACCCTAGTGTTCTTTATTTTGCTAAGCCTTGGTTTACAAGTGTTTCTTCTAGTGCTTTAAGGGCTTCGTCGGCGTCGCTGCCTTCAGCGCTAATTTTGATTTCTGCGCCTTTAGGGATTCCTAAGGACATAACGCCCATGATTGATTTTAAATTGACACTTTTGCCTTTGTATTCCATATTGATTTCAGAATTAAATCTGCCGGCTGCCTGTACCAATAATGTTGCCGGTCTTGCATGAATACCTGTTTCATCAATGATTGTAAATTGTTTTTCTGCCATCGTAATCAAACTCCTTTTAAAAAGTATTGTTTTTATTTTAGCCTTTTTTCAAGTTCTGCTTTCTTCTCTTCGAATCCTGGTTTGCCTAAAAGGGCGAACATATTGACTTTATAGGCTTCGACACCCGGCTGATCGAATGGGTTAACACCAAGCAAATAGCCGCTCATAGCACATGCCTTTTCGAAGAAATAAACCAGGTAGCCAAATGTGTACTCATCCATCGCAGGAATCGTGACGATTAAGTTTGGTACACCGCCATCAGTATGCGCCAGCATTGTGCCTTCAAACGCCTTATTATTGACAAAATCAACCGTTTTACCAGCTAAGTAATTTAATCCGTCCAAATCATTTTCCATTGCTTCAATGGTTAATTCATGGCGCGGCTGTTCCACCTTAACGATTGTTTCAAAAAGGTCTCTGCGTCCTTCTTGGACATATTGCCCAAGAGAATGTAAATCTGTTGAGAAGTTCGCGGAAGAAGGATAAATTCCCTTTTGGTCCTTCCCTTCACTTTCGCCGAACAACTGCTTCCACCATTCAGAGAAATACTGAAGACCTGGCTCATAATTAATCAGCATTTCAATAGTTTTGCCTTTGTTATATAAAATATTGCGGACAGCAGCGTATTGGTAAGCTAGATTTTCCTTTAGCTCGGATTTACTAAAGTCCTCTTGTGCTTTAGCAGCCCCCTCCATCATTTTTTCAATATCCGCACCGCTTGCCGCAATTGGAAGTAAGCCTACTGCTGTAAGCACCGAGTAACGGCCGCCGACATCATCCGGAATAACAAAGGTTTCATAGCCTACTTCGTCTGCTAAAGTTTTTAATGCCCCTCTTGCTTTGTCTGTTGTAGCAAAAATTCGTTTACGTGCTTCCTCTGCTCCATATTTTTCTTCTAACAGCTTACGGAAAATCCGGAAGGCAATCGCAGGTTCAGTTGTAGTACCTGATTTAGAAATCACATTAATCGAAAAGTCTTTGTTCTCAAGAAGGTCAATTACATCTTTCATATATGTAGAACTTATGCTGTTTCCAACAAAAATAATTTGCGGTGTGCCGCGTTTCTCTTTCGGCAAGGCATTGTAGAAGCTGTGGTTCAGCATTTCGATTGCAGCTCTCGCTCCAAGATAGGAACCGCCAATCCCGATGACTAAAAGGATATCTGAGTCAGTTTTAATTTTTTCCGCAGCTTTTTGAATCCGAGAGAATTCTTCTTTGTCGTAGTCTGTCGGGAGGTTAATCCAGCCTAAAAAGTCGCTCCCTGCCCCAGTTTGTTCGTGTAGTGAATGATGGGCGACTTTGACAGCGTCTTGTAAATAAGTAAGCTCATGTTCACCAAAGAATGGCAGTGCTTTTGAGTAATCAAAACGAACGTGTGTCATCTATGATCCTCCATTATTTTATTTTCAATAATCACTTTAACCTATGCCAGATAGATTAGCAAGAAACCTCCATCTTGTAAGCGCGACCAATTTTATAAGGTTTCAATCGGGTGTCAGGCACCATGTGAAAAATTCACATGGTGCCTGACACCCAGCTAATTTTTATAGTGCTGCACGATAAATTGCCAGTACATCTTGGCGGTTTAATTTGGTGAAATTGCCAAATTCTCCGTTTGCCATTGCTCGGTCTGCCATGATGTCGATTTTGCTGTCATCTATGTCGTAATCAGCCAAACGGACTGGAGCCTCGATGCTGGTCCAGAAATCCCGCAGTTTTCGAATTCCTTCTAGGCCTGTTTGTTCTGCAGTTTTCCCTTCTGGATCGACTTCAAATACTCTAACTGCCAGCTGCTTGAAGCGCTCAGGCTTTACCTTGATGTTATGCTCCAGCCAGTGCGGGAAGAGAATCGCCAGCCCGCCGCCATGTGGAATATCATAAACGGCAGACACAGCATGCTCAAGATTATGGGTAGCCCAGTCACCGCGGTAACCCATATTTAAAGTACCATTCAGAGCCATTGTCCCCGCATAAAGAATCGTTGCGCGAGCATCATAGTTTTCCAAGTCTTGAAGCAATTTAGGAGCAGTTTCCATAATCGTGATCAGCAAGGACTCACACATCCGGTCTTGATAATTGGTATTTTCGTCGAGGTGGAAATAATGTTCCAGAACATGCGACATCATATCAACAATGCCATAAATGGTCTGATTCTTTGGAACAGAAAAAGTATTCACCGGATCCAGGATGGAGAATTTCGGGAACGTTACAGGACTTCCCCAGCCATATTTTTCGTTTGTTTCCCAGTTTGTAATGACTGATCCTGAGTTCATTTCTGAACCAGTAGCCGCTATCGTTAAAACTGTGCCAAACGGCAGGGCCTCGGTCGCAAATGCTTTTTTCACAACTAAATCCCAAGGGTCGCCATCATACTTAGACCCGGCCGCAATTAGCTTAGTACAGTCAATTACACTGCCGCCGCCAACTGCAAGCAAGAAGTCAATTCCTTCCCGCTTACAAATCTCAACCCCTTTTCGTGCCGTTGATATCCTTGGATTAGGTTCGACACCGGGAAGTTCAAAAACTTCCGCTCCAATTTCCTGAAGCAGGCTGGTCACTTTTTCATAAAGTCCGGTCCGCTTAATGCTGCCACCGCCATAAACAAGGAGCACCTTTTTCCCGTATTTCGGAACCTCTGTTTTTAGCTGTTCAAGTTCCCCTTTTCCAAAAATCAATTTTGTTGGATTATAAAATGTAAAGTTTTGCAAATTGATCCCTCCAATTCATTTTTCATTATTATGTAAAATACGATATTTTGCAAAAAACTAGTTTGCCAAATTGATTTGAATAGAATATTTACCTCCGTCTAATCCTAATCATAAAAATTTAAAAAGGGGGGAAGCAGTTTGAGTCCCATTCAACGCATCGCCCTAATGCTGACCATTATCGGCGCGATTAATTGGGGGTTACTTGTTTTTTTTCAGATAGATCTAATCTCGAGTAGTTTTGGCGGCCGAAATGATGAACTGGCCAAGATCATTTATGGTTTGATCGGAGCTGCAGGGCTGGTGAACCTTGGATTATTTTTTAAACAGGAGAAAGAGTTCGTCATTGAGTCTGAAGTGAATCGAACCAGATAAAAGGAATCCGGGAGAAGACTGCTTTTCCCGGCTTTCTTTTACCATTTATTACGATCCAAGCACCTTGTGAATCCGCTCAATCGCCCAATCCAATTCTTCTTTAGTAATCACAAGCGGCGGTGCAAAGCGAATCACACTTTCATGTGTTTCCTTACATAGCAGCCCTTCTTCTTTTAATTGCTCACAATATTTGCGGGCCTCTTCGTTCAATTCAACACCAATGAACAAACCGCGGCCGCGAACTTCCTTAATCATAGGGTTGTTAATCTGCTTTAATTTCTCTATAAAATATTCCCCAAGCTCTAATGATTTTTGTGCCAATTTTTCATCAATCAAAACATCAAGGGCAGCGATGGAAACCGCACAGGCCATTGGATTCCCACCAAAGGTCGACCCGTGTGAACCGGGGTTAAATACACCTAAAATATCTTTGTTGGCCACAACACAAGAAATCGGGAATACCCCGCCGCCGAGCGCTTTTCCAAGTATATAAACATCCGGTTCAATCCCTTCCCACTCACAGGCAAACATTTTTCCGGTACGTGCTAAGCCGGCCTGGATTTCATCAGCAATAAATAATACATTATTTTCCTTGCAAAGCTCATATGCCGCCTTCATGTACCCTTCCGGAGGGATCACAATCCCTGCCTCGCCTTGAATTGGTTCTACTAAAAAGGCGGCTGTATTCGGTGTAATCGCTTGTTTCAAAGCTTCGATATCCCCGTATGGAACCAGCTTAATTCCCGGCAGCATCGGACCGAATCCGCGTTTATATTCCTCTTCCGATGACAGAGACACCGCTGTCATTGTTCTACCGTGGAAGTTACCGTTACAGCCAATAATCTCCGCTTGGTTATCTGGGATTCCTTTAACCTCATAGCCCCAGCGGCGTGCCGCCTTAAAGGCAGTTTCCACAGCTTCAGCCCCTGTATTCATAGGCAGCGCCATATCTTTGTTTGTTAGCTTACAGATTTTTTCGTACCATGGACCGAGCTGGTCATTATGAAAGGCGCGTGAAGTCAAGGTAACTTTGTCTGCCTGGTCCTTTAACGCTTGGATAATTTTTGGATGGCGATGACCCTGGTTTACAGCAGAATAGGCACTAAGCATATCCATGTATTTAGTGCCTTCCGGATCCTCCACCCAAACACCTTCTGCCCGTGATACAACAATTGGCAGCGGATGATAGTTATGGGCGCCATATTTCTCTGTTTGCTCAATGATTTTTTGTGAATTTACACTTGTATTCACTCTCATTCCTCGCCTTCTAATTGGTCATATATTTCTATTGTAGCCTAGGAGCTGATAAAGAATGTTACAAAATTTTAACAAAGACCCGTTTTCCCCGGCTAAAACTCCACACAAAAAAGCCTAAGACTCATCCTCACAGAATCTTAGGCTTCTTTCCACTCTTTATTATTTTTTAATTAAATCTTCACCCTGGGATTGGTCAATCCATTCTTGAAGTTTTTCTTTCAGCGTGTTGAAGCCCTGCTGACCTTCACCTTCAGGAATAATCGCTGCAGCCTGGCGTCTGCGCGGCTTTCTTGGACGTGCAGCTTGAACGGAGGGCTCTTCGGTCGCCTTAATGGAAAGGCCGATTTTTCCAGCTTCCTCGTCAACTGATAACACTTTCACCTTAATTTCGTCGCCCACTTTAAGGTGATCATGAATATCTTTTACATATCCATGAGTAATTTCCGAAATATGGACAAGTCCTTGTGTATTTTCGTCTAATGCTACAAATGCCCCATATGGCTGAATACCTGTTACTTTACCTGTTATAATACTTCCCGTTTCAATATTTCCACTCATGAAAACACTCCTAAATAGATAATAATTTACACCCCTATATACGCAGTATAAAATTATATCATAATAAGGGAATGGAAATCAAAAACTAACCTGGACAATCATCACTAATTTTAGCAAAAAATAGACAATGTAAGAAAATCGTAACATAATATTCAAATTAAGAATAAGAAAAAAATTTGAAATCATGATAAAATTATAATAGGAAAGTATAACTATGAGAGGTGAACAGTATGAGTACAATTGGTCAAACAATCAAAACGGCACGAGAAATGCGGAAGATGACACAAGAGGAATTAGCGCAAAAAGTTAGAGTGGGCACACAAACGATTGAGAATTATGAATCTGGAGAACAAATTCCTAGTACACAAACAATTTTAAAGTTATCTACTGTTCTTGATATTGCGGCATCCGATCTATTAGATAAGCTTAAAAACAGCGAGCCTGCCAAAGGCTAATAAAAAAGCGGGAAAAATATTTCCGCTTTTTTCGCTTTTTAAGTATAAGAAAGGGGAAACTTGGCAAATATAATGACATAAGCTTTCTAGTATTCCCCCCTTTTTTAGTGGACAACCAATCGGATTGTCCACTTTTTTTTGGGCAAAATTAAATGGAACAGGAATCCTGGTCCTCCATCACTTTTAATAATTCCACCGCTATTTCCATACAGCTTTCGAGCGGTATGATTTTTTCAAATGAAAACTCATAAATACTTTGAATCTTCTTCGCCAAGGTTAATGGATGCTCGTACATATGAACGGCTTGAATACAATCGGCTATTTCTGTTTCATAACTTTCATTATCTAATTGAAACGGGTTCCATTCCGTTAATAAATCGACTAACTTTAAGTTTGTCTGCACTTCTTTTCTCATAATCGTAACCCCTATTATTTTAACATTTGCTGAAAATATTTTATCATAAGAAGTAGGTTCGTTGAAAATATTGGAGGTGGGCCAGTTTATGACATTCTTTAATGAAAAAATTGACCGTTTGAACACAGCTTCAGTCAAGTGGGAAGCAACGAAAGAGATATTTGGCGAAACTGATTTGTGGCCAATGTGGGTTGCGGATATGGACTTTAAACCACCCCAGGCTGTTATCGAGGCAATCAAAAAACGTGCCGATCACGGGGTTTTTGGCTATACATTTATCCCGGAATCAACGAAGCAGGCAATTGCAGCATGGGTGTCAAAAAGACACAGCTGGACAATTGATGGTTCTTGGCTGTTATATTGCAGCGGTGTGGTGCAGGCCATCAGTACCGCCATTCAGGCGTTTACTGAGGAAGGCGACCGGGTGCTGCTGCAATCTCCTGTTTACACACCTTTTTTCGAAATGATTAAACAGAATAACAGAACCGTCGTCAATTCACCGTTGATCCTGGAGGGGAATCAATACAGGATTGACTTTGCCGCCTTTGAAGAAGAACTGAAGAAAGGCTGCAAGCTGTTCCTTTTATGCAGCCCTCATAACCCTGGCGGCCGTGTGTGGACGAAGGATGAACTGCTCCAAATGGGGGAATTATGCCTAAAGTATAACTGCCTCATTCTATCAGACGAAATTCACTCCGATTTGGTTTACAAAGAATATAAACATACACCAATCGCATCCATAACGGAGACATTGTCAGAGAACGTGATTACCTGCATTGCTCCAAGTAAAACCTTTAATTTAGCAGGTCTTCAGGCTTCTGTTGCGATTATTAAAAATAACACATTACGTAAACAATTTGATGATACGTTAAAACGTCAAGGCTTCTTCACCCTTAATACTTTCGGCATCATTGCCATGGAAGCGGCATACCTTGAGGGGGAAGCGTGGCTTGAAGAGTTAATGGCATACTTACAGGATAACAAACAGTATGTATTAAACTTTTTACAAGAAAATCTGCCGGAAATCACTTGTATCGATTCAGAAGGAACCTACTTGCTCTGGCTTGACTGCCGCAAGCTTGGGTTGTCAGATCAAGAACTGCGGGCCTCACTGCTTCAAAAAGGAAGGCTTGCCTTAGAGCCGGGTACAAAATACGGCCTAGGCGGCGAAGGCTTTGTCAGAATGAATATTGCTTGTCCAAAGGAACACGTAATCGAAGGACTTAATCGTTTAAAAATGGCCTTTAAATAACTAAATAAAAGGGTCTGACCCCACTATATGAATTGTGGGGTCAGACCCTTAATATTAAAAATTTTATTTCAAAACATACTCCGCCAATACACTTTGCAGCTCGTAAATGTTTAAGTTCTTATTAAATTGTTTTTGCAGCGGCAGCGCGTTGCCGGAGATCCAAATTTTCAGTTCAGCATCCAAATCAAAATTCCCTGCGGTTTCGATACTGAAATGCGTAATGCTTTTATACGGGATAGAATGGTACTCCACCTTTTTGCCGGTTACTCCTTGCTTATCCACTAATATTAAGCGCTTGTTGGTAAAGATAAACATATCCCTAATCAGTTTATAGGCCCGTTCGATTCTTTCACTCGGTGCCAAAACCTTTGCAAAATCCTTTTGAATATCAGCAACATTCACTTCCGAAGCATTTCCCATCAATCCATCCAAAAAACCCATTAACAACGCCCCCATTTCATCAATTTAGTTTAAGTATACAAAAATATCCATATATTAAAAAGCCAGACGTGAAAATCACGTCTGGGGCAATCTTATTTTTCCAGCCAATCAGTATGGAAGGTACCTTCCTTGTCGATGCGCTCATAGGTATGAGCGCCAAAATAATCCCGCTGTGCCTGAAGTAAATTAGCCGGAAGTACCTCAGTGCGGTAGCTGTCATAATACGCTAGAGCACTAGAAATCCCCGGAACAGGAATACCAGTCTTAACTGCTGTAGCGATTACTTCACGGGCAGCATCCTGATAATCAGCGGTAATCGATTGGAAATAAGAATCAAGCAGCAGATTATCTAAATTGGGATTGCGGTCATAGGCATCCGTAATATTATTCAAAAATGCTGCCCGGATAATGCAGCCGCCTCGGAAGATTTTCGCAATTCCCCCCAGCTTCAAGTCCCAGCCGTATTCGTTCGAAGCGGCCTTATATTGTGAAAAGCCTTGAGCATAGGAAATAATTTTACTAAAATATAACGTTTTACGAACTTGTTCAATAAATTCCTGTTTATTGCCGATAAATTTGTTCTGGGTCGGTCCTTTTAACACTTTGCTTGCCTTGACCCGTTCCTCTTTCATCGCTGATAGGAAACGTGAAAAAACGGATTCGGTAATCATCGATAATGGCACGCCGATATCAAGTGCATTTTGGCTTGTCCATTTGCCAGTACCCTTTTGTCCGGCCCGGTCAAGAATCACATCAACTAATGGTTTTCCGGTCTCCTGATCAACTTTTGTAAAAATATCAGCGGTAATTTCAATTAAATAGCTATTAAGTTCACCTTCGTTCCATTCCTTAAATACTTTATGGAATTCCGCAGCTGACAATCCAAGCAGCGATTTCATTAAATGATAGGCCTCGCAAATGAGCTGGATATCGCCATATTCAATGCCATTATGGACCATTTTCACATAATGCCCTGCACCATCAGGACCAATATATGTACAGCACGGCTCTCCATTAACCTTCGCTGAAATGGATGTTAATAGCGGTTCAACGGCCTCGTAGGCCTCTTTCTGGCCGCTTGGCATAATCGCAGGACCTTTAAGGGCTCCTTCTTCTCCGCCTGACACCCCTGCGCCAATAAAAAGAATCCCTTTTTCGGCCAGTTCTTTATTTCGACGGATCGTATCTTGATAGAACGTGTTGCCGCCATCAATCAGAATATCCCCTTTTTCTAAATACGGCAGCAGTGATTCAATCGCTTTATCAGTAATAACTCCGGCATTTACCATTAATAGAATTTTACGCGGGCGCTCCAGCGATTGAATGAATGCTTCAACTTTTGTGGTACCGACGATGTTTTTGCCTTTATGCTGCATTAGTATTTCATTTATTCTTTCTTCTGAAAGATCGTAAATAGAAACGGAGAAACCTTTGCTTTCAAAATTTAGGGCAAGGCTTTTCCCCATTACACCGACACCAACCACACCAATTTGTTGTTTGCTCAATCTGATCCATCCTCTCATGGTGTAAAATATTATTTTTATTATTTACTTAATAAATATGTTCATCCTTTGCCGCCAGTTTTTTAGGACTTATGCAAAGGATCCTTTTTTAAAAACTCGGCCAGCTGCCCGATAATTTGCGCTCCTGAAAAACAAAGTTCACCGCCGCCCTGGGCAAATGAAGCATTTCCTCCACCTTTACCGTTAATCGAGGATAACGCTTGGCTAATTAAGTCTTTCATATTCTCTGTCCTCCCAGCGCCTCTTGCACATACAAGCTGGAGACGGTCTTCATTTTCCGCCGCCGCTACTACTAGTGCATTAACATCCTCCGCCACAATAAACCGGGCCAGCTTTTGCAGCTCTTGAATCGAACGATTGTGAAAAACACCGCTGATCATTTGGCATGGCTCAGCGCTCTTGGCCATCATTTCCTTTGCTTCATACCGAAGAAGCTGTTCACGGGCCGTCTCCAGTGATTTCTCCAATGATTTACCGCTTTCCATCAAACGAGTAACGGCCTGCTCCATGCCAGTTTCAGGAGCATTTAGCAGCCTAGTTAAAGACAGTAATAGCTTTTGCTTTTGTCCCAATTGCTTCATTACCCGATTGCCGCAAACAAATTGAAGGCGAATATTCTTCCTTTGTTTCTCCCAATCTAATATTTTTATGGCACAAACCTCTCCAGTTGCATGCGGATGGGTTCCGCCACAGCCGTTATAATCAAAATCAGGAATGATCACAAGCCGGATATTTTCCTTTACTTTCGTCTCTTTTCGCAGAGGATATTGGGACAGCTCTTCTTCCGTTACCCATTTTACCTCAATCGGTCTGTTTTCAATAATAATTTGATTTGCCAGCTCCTCGGCTTTTGCCGCTTCCACTTCCGTTAATGTCTCTGTCGCCAAATCAATTGTGATAATATCATTTCCTAGATGAAAACCGACTGTTTGATAGGTGAATAATTGGTCAAACGCCGCTGATAAAATATGCTGGCCGGAGTGCTGCTGCATATGATCAAACCGCCTATCCCAATCAAGAGTACAATGAATTTCACCTTCCGTTTTTTCCAGCGGCGCTTTAAGATAATGGCGAACTTCTCCGTCTATTTCTTCCACATTTACAACTTCTTGACTGCCGATTGTTCCAGTATCAAAGGGCTGGCCGCCGCCGGTTGGATAAAACGCAGTTTGGTTTAAAACGACATACCAGCCGCCATCTTCATCCTGTTCCTGTTTGATCGCAGCCGCAGAAAAAGATTTTATGTATTGGTCTTTATAAAATAACTTATTGTCCATCTTTACATGTCTCCTATCACATGAAGAATCCTAAACCTATTTTTAATAAAAAAAAGAAAGAAATCAAGTTGAAAAACCTGTCCCTTAGGAACAGGCCTTTCATTAGACACTAATTCAATCGTAAATCTTATTATTTCTTATCCTTTTTATTCTTACGTTGTCCGTAAGACGGATACATTGATGATGGATAACCACCCATTTGCGGGTAACCGCCCATTTGTGGAAGTCCTGCACCTGTTTGCGGATAGCCTCCCATATGTGGATAGCCCCCCATATGTGGATAGCCTCCCATATGTGGATAGCCCCCCATATGTGGATAGCCTCCCATTTGCGGATAGCCTCCCATTTGCGGATAGCCCATTTGTGGAAGCTGTCCTAATCCCCCGCCGTATTGTCTTTTCTCCATGAAAATCCCTCCTAAATAATCTCATGGTAGTGTATGTACAATTTTTCGGATAAGCTTAGGTTTGTACCTATAAAAATAAAAAAAGGGCACTTTCCAGTGTATGGAAGAACCCTCTTTTTATTTGTTCAACTCAGGCACCTATGCTTTTCTAATCATCCTGCGCTTCCTTTTGACCTGGTTTCTTTTTATCATTAGATATTTCCCCGCAAGCGATCCGCGTACCGGAATCACCAGAAGGCTGTGTCATGCCATCATCCTTCCCCTGGTGAATAACAATAGACGTCCCTTCCTTTGTAAACACTGATTTCTTGCCATCCTTTAATGTTACATTAGGTGCCATCAATTCAGCATTGACAGACCCATCATCTTCCACAATCAAGTTTGGCAGGTCACCAGCATGCGCTCCTTTTGGATGAAGAAGACCGTGCTCCTTGTCTTCCGGATTAAAATGGTCGCCTGCCGATTTAAAATCAGGTGCCTTGCATTTTCCTGTATCATGAATATGAATCGCATGCTCACCAGGCGGCAGCCCCTTTAAATTCACGGCCATTTTAACACCGCTTGACTGCTCCTGCAATTCAATCGTACCCAGCGAATCACCGTCCGCATTATACATCTTCACATTCGCCTTCGTAATTTCCTTTTCCATACATCCAGTCAAAAGAAGAAACGGAATAATACCCCAAATTCTCTTCAAAACCACAACCCCCAAAATCGACAATTTGCCATTAGTATAGGCAAATCCCTGAAAATTTATACGATAAGGGTAAGCACAAAAAAGAACAGCCTGCTTCAGCTGTTCTTATCAGACGTTCTATTATTTAAAATTTGTTCTTCTAATTTCTTTGCTTTTGCCGCTTCTTTTTTAGAGTGTTTCACAATTAATCTCATCGTAATAAAAGCACCAATTAAAAAAATCACAAAACTAATAGCAGCCGGAATATATTCTGATTTATCTTCAGGGAAATATAAAAACAGCGACAATACTAGTGAATGAAACATCTTCTTACTTCCTTTCTTTTAAAGGACCTATCCAGAAAGTAATTATAACAGTAAAAAGTCATTCATCCAAGAAAACCGATTATTTTAATACCTTTATTTTTTGTATGACAACATCCGTTTTTGGCTTGTCCTTCTCATCAACAGGCGTATTCGCAATCTTATCGACAATATCCATTCCCTCAATCACCTGTCCAAAAACCGTATGGCGATGGTCAAGCCATGGTGTACCGCCATGTTTAGCATACGCCTCAATCATTTCCATCGGATAACCCGCTTTTTCCATCTGTTCTTTCATCGAAGGATCAAGCCTGCTGCTTTGTACAATAAAGAACTGACTGCCATTCGTGTTAGCACCGGAATTTGCCATCGAAAGAGCCCCTCTAACGTTAAACAAATTAGGCGTAAATTCATCCTCAAACGGAGTCCCCCAAATACTCGTGCCACCGGTTCCATTGCCGTTAGGATCTCCTCCTTGAATCATGAAATCTTTGATTACCCGGTGGAAAATCAAGCCATCAAAATATCCTTCTTCACTATGCTTGACAAAGTTTTCTACCGCTTTTGGAGCATAATCAGGGAATAACTTAATTTTAATACTACCCATCGATGTTTCCATTTCCACAAGTCGTTCATTTTCAGCTACATCATTTGAAAGCTGAGGATATACAGAATTGGCCACTTTTTGATCCCCTTCCTTTTGTTCTGTTTTAGGAGCAGAACTTGTTTCTTTTTCCGATTTGGTATTATTGCTTGTCCCGCATGCGGAAAGTACAAGAACAATTGCTAAAAGAGTGAATAAATTGATCAAGCTCTTTCTCATTTATCTTCCCTCCAATTTTCACTTTATTACACTATGTTTTTCATTTTATCGTTTTCATACTAAAATGGAAGTAGTAAACTACCGATTAGGAGTGTTTTTTATGGCTGAAGTACAAATTGGTTCAATTGTCACAGGAATTTATAAGACAGGAAAATATATTGGGGAAATCACCGATATTCGTCCGCAGCATTATCTGGTTAGAGTGCTTGGTGTTTTAAAGCATCCAATGCAGGGAGACTTACATAGCCCGAAAAATGCCGATGTGCTGATTTTCCACGAACGGCGTGCACTGGCATTCAGGGAACAAGCGAATATCCCAAAACAAATGGTGAAGCCATATGAAGGTGAAGTACCAAATTATTTGGATTCTTTAAAAGAAGCGGTGGATAAAGCCAAAGAGGAGCTTGTGGAAAATACATCTGAGTGGGCTGAGAAAAGTCTTCAAATGTATCAATCCTTGGAAAAGGATTATTTTAAAGGATAATAATAATGGCCAAATCGAATGAATTGATTTGGCCATTTAAGCAAATTCATTTAATAATTTTGAAAAATCCACCCTGTCCCCAATGGTTGTTGGTTTCGGTTTTTCCAAATAACGTTTATCCTTTTCAACGAGCTTGAATATATTGTAGGTAGTCAAGGCATCATCAAGTGCCCGATGGTGTCTGCCTGTCCCTTCCTTACCATATTCCTGAACCGCCTTCCAAAGGCCTGTTTGATTTTGGTCACCAAAGAACCGCTTATATTCCATGGAAAGGTCTAATTCTGCGGCTTGGAACGGAAATTTAACCCCTGCTTGTAAACAGTTATGGCGCAGCACTTTCATATCCATATTTCCCCAAGTGACAATCATGGTTTCTAGATTAATTTTATTAAATTCCTCCAGTTTCCGGATAAAATCGTAAAAAGAAAGCCCAGAATCCACTTGCTGCTGTGTAATATGTAAGAATGACTTACAACGTTCGGATAATTTCGGGAATTTAAGAGGAGTCACATAAGAAGAAAATTGCTCGATAATCTGGTCATCTACGACGGCGACAATACCCACCTCAATAATTTCCGCAAAAAAATCTTTCACGCGGACATTTCGTTCAGGCATGGAAAATTCAAAATCAATAAACAAATACTGCCGCTTCGCTCTCATCATCTTCACCCCTTTCATAATAAAAATTCTTATTACATTATATTGACAAACCTGTACAAAAAACTGTGCTTTTTTTCTATTTTTTATATCTTTCATTATAACAGATTTTCGGTGGAATTTTTTAAATTTTTCTACAATAAAAAACAAAAAACGGATGGGGAATTTCCCCACCCGAATCCTTTATTTATTCCTTTTAATAACCGCCATGGTACATCTTGATACGCAAATCAGACGGTCTTGTTCATCCGTTATTTTTATATCCCAAACCTGGGTCGTTCTGCCGCGGTGCAGCACGGTTCCTACCGCTGTGACAATCCCTTCTGCTTTTGAACGGATATGGTTTGCATTAATTTCAAGTCCGGCCACTGCCTCCGTCTCCTTATCCACCAGCTCATAAGCACCGAGGCTGGCTACTGTTTCCGCCAAGGCGACAGAGGCACCGCCATGCAGGATACCAAAGGGCTGACGAGTTCTCTCATCAACCGGCATCGTCGCGACAACCTTTCCCTCTTCCAAATACGTGATTTCCATTCCTAAAGCCGCGATTAATGTATTTTCAATCATTTTCATTCCTCCGTCTTATATAGTGTCAATAACAACTATTCTTTTTTCCAACACCATTTTCCTTTTTTAAAATAAAAAAACAGCCGCAGCTGTTTTTTCAATCGCTAATAATAACCCGGGTATCCGCCGAAGCCTGGGTATCCGCCGAAGCCTGGGTATCCTCCAAAACCTGGATAGCCGTAGGCGAATGGAGGACGAAGCGCTGTGGAAGCTCCCCAAGCGCCTCCGATACCGCCGCCAATTAATCCACCTAAAAAGCCAAGCCCGCCGACTGCCAACAACGGCCATCCCCAGGCGCCGACAAACCTTTGGTCAGCAACCGGATAGGGACTTCGATAATATGGGTACATGTAGGCCCTTACCTCCTTTATATTTGCCTATACTATTTCATATGCTGAAAGGAGGCTTTTGGAGTGGGCGGGCTATTGATTAGGGAAAAAACTCCCTCTAAATTTTTTTGAGGGAGGTTAGCAATTATTTTTCAATCGGTTCAAACCGTTCGACGAACAATGCCAGTGTGCGGACCATGGCTCCTGTTGCGCCGGCCGGTCCAAGGTCATGGGCTTTTGAAGCAGTAGCAGTCCCGGCAATATCCAAATGAACCCAAGGGGTACCTTCAGCGAATTCACCGATAAAGGCACCTGCAACAATAGCATGTCCTTCTCTGCCGGGCGAGTTATTTAAATCGGCGACCTCACTATTACGCACCCGCTCCTTCTCCGATTCAAATAATGGCAGCTGCCACATTTGCTCCCCAGCTTCCATCGAAGCCTCTAATACTTGCTCATATAACGGCTCGTAATTCGTCATCGCGCCGGTTGTATGAAGGCCAAGTGCGGTAATCACACCGCCGGTCAATGTTGCAACATCTACTAAATACCCTGCTCCGTGATGCTTTGCGTAAGTAACCGCATCAGCCAATACTAAACGCCCTTCAGCATCCGTATTTAATACCTCGATTGTTTTACCGCTCATTGATGTGATGACATCATCCGGCTTAAAGGCACCACCGCTGATCATGTTATCAGTTGAAGGAATGACGGCAACAACATTCTGCTCCGGTTTGATTTCCCCGATAATTTCCATTGCCCCAAGGACCGCAGCCGCACCGCCCATATCAGTTTTCATCCCAACAATACCGGCTTTTGTTTTAATCGAATATCCGCCCGTATCAAAGGTAATCCCTTTACCGACTAAGCCGATAACATCCTTCCATTCCTCTTTTCCTTGATATTTCAGCACAATCATTTTTGGCGGCTCAGCTGAACCTTGGTTTACAGCCAAAAAGGCCCCCATTCCAAGCTTCTCAATGTCTGCTTTATCCAAAATTTCTACTTCAAAATCGTATTTTGCTCCTAATTCAGCAGCATAGTTTGCGAGGTCGTTTGCTGTCAGCATATTCCCTGGAGTATTAACAAGCGTTCTTGCAGAGTTGGTTCCTTTCCCAAAAGCATAGCCAACCGTTAAGGAAGCTTTAACGCCCTCTTCTTCATCTGATGCACTATAAACCGTGAGACTTTCAAGTCGCTTCTCCGGTTCATTGGATTTTTGCCTGTATCCCTCAAATTGATAGGTGGCAAGCTCGCATGCTTCACTTAAAGCATGGGCCGCATCTAAGGCATCCAATTCATCCGTAACGAAGGAATCCAGATAAACAGCTGCCTGCGTTAATTTACTGCCCTTCACTTCTTTAAACAGCTTGCCAAAAGCCTCACGCAGTTTATCAAAGGATAGTTCCTTTTCCTTGCCAAGACCGACAAACCAAATTCTTTTAGCTCCAATTTTTTCTAAACTATGTACTTTACTGATACTTTTAAGCTTGGCTGAAATATCTCCTGATTTAACAAGATCAGTTAATTGACCGTTAAAGCTCTCGTCAAGGTTTGCCAAATGACCTAAAAACTTCTCTGGTTTATCAAACAGACCAATAACCAAGCCCTCATGTTCAGCCGTTAAATCTAATTCTTTTTTCACCTGAAACATCCACATTCACCTCCGCATTATTCGTATTTAATTATAGCGAAGAAACAGAATCATTTCGACTTTCTAATCATCTTCTAGATAAAGAACTAATGTCGAAAGCTTTGGCAGCTCATCAATCCGTTCGTATGGGATGCTGTCAATATCTATCGGAAATGTCATCAAGCATTCCTCGATAAACGGATACACCTTCTCTAAATCCAAACCCCAATGCTTTGGCCGGTAGTCCTGCAAATAATAATAGGCAGTGAGCATCATCATCCGAGCACCCTTAACATTCCCATATTCATAATGGTAGATGGCAACACTCATTTGTAATAACCCTTTTAAAAATAAATTCTGCTTATCCGTCATCCACATTTCTTCAAGCAAATCATGACATGTATAATAATCGCCTTCATTAAAGCTGACAAAAAACTCATAATACTCGAGTGGGTAATCTTCCATCCCAGTCTCCACCTTTCCATGCCTTTCTACTTTATTTTAAGGAATGGCGGCCGACAACGCAAAAAAACAGGCGGGCAGCCTGTCTTATCTTTTCTCAGATTTAATATAAGCTTGACGGAACACTTGCATTGTTTTATCTTCATTTAACGCCAGAAGCTGCTTTTCGGTCAATTTGCCATTACCTTTTTGGATGATATACACATCGACCTGTTTTTTCCCCCATAACCGGTAAACATCTTCAACTGTCTCATAGTAAAGGTCTAATTTATTTCCTTTGATTGCTCCTCCCTTGTCAGCTACGACACCATAGCCATAACCAGGAATAAACAGAATCGTCCCAATTGGGAAGACACTTAAATCAGCTGCAATGGTAGAAAATAGGTCACGTTTCACTTTTACTCCAGAATAGGTAATTCCATATTCCGGATGGCCTTTATTTTTTCCTGTTGATTCAAATCCTGCTGTATAGCCCGTTGCAGTAACGGTATACTTAGGATATTTGGACCAATCAAAAGCATCTTCTAATGAAGGGGTACCGGAAACATTTTCACTGGCTGCAAGTGCATCTTCTAAGCGGTCAATCAAAATTTTCGCATTTACACCGGAAAGGGATTGGAATGTTACAAATAAGGCCATCAAAAAAAGACAGATCATGACAAACCGCTTTGTCCATTTTTTCATTATATTCATCAAAATTTTTCACTCCTCCCAAAATATTCATTCCCAAGAAGGAAGGAATTATTCAGACAAGGAATGGAAAAATAAAAAAGACCTTTGGAAAAAGGTCTTTAAAACATTTGATATCCATTTTTTCGTAAAAGCTTAATCGTAATTCCAGAGGCGATTGCGCCCGCCAATCCACTTAATAATATAATTATATCAGCAGTGGCTAAGGTAGTGAACCGATGTCCTAGCTCTTTGAAGGCATATTTACTGTTCGTAAAATATTCTACAAAACGAACTTTATCGATAATTAAAATAGCAACGATTGGATAAATAACGGCCATTACCCAAGTCATGCGCAATATCATATTTAAGATAAAACCAATACCAAAAAATAAGACAAAAAATAATAAGATTGATATTAATAAAACAACAATGTTCATTGGAATCCCCCTCTACACATCAACTTTTAGTGTACTGAATGGAAGAAAGGGAGTCAATAAAATTATCACTTGAATAAGACGTGACAAAAGAAAAACTCCTTCGACAATTCGAAGAAGCTGTTCTCTTGACATTATTCTGCTTTCTTTCCAGTTCCCCCGCAGCAGGAACAAGTTTCCGATCCTCCAAGAACTAATTGGAAATAGCCGGCCCCTGAACAATAGTCACAATTTTTTGTTTCTATATTTTTCGCTGTCATCTTTTTCACTCCTTTTTATTAACTTAATTTTCAGATAATATATCAAGAAATCGTCAAAATGAAAAGGATGATATTTACGCAAAATTCCAGCCAGAAAGCGGATACATAGTAAGTTTTCTTTTATTTTTGAATCGTTACTTAAATTTTCAAAATTTTTAGAAATAATGTGAAAAGATTAACAAAAAAAGACAGGATTGAGAAATCCCTGTCTTTTTAAAAGCTCACTATTAGAACATGTTTAATTTACCTTTTTTCAATACAAGCGATGCTCCGCCAATCATGTAAAGCGCGCGGTTATCTACGACTTTTTTCATGAAGGCAGCTTTAGAACCGGTAATTTTCTTACCGAATACAACACCAATAGCATCGTCTTCACCTAATGAGCAAACTGTACCTTTGTTGTCAAATTTAAAGGTTTCAAGCTGCTGCTTGTTGCGAATTAAAGCGGCAATATTACGAGCAACAACTTCACCTTGCTGCATGGCAATCTGTGCAGTCGGCGGATATGGGCGATTAATTTCTTCATTGATGATTAATGAGCTGTCACCAATGACAAATACAGCGTCAAAACCAGGGATACGAAGATCAGGCTGAACCTTAACGCGCCCTCTCATTGCTTCAAAGCCTGATTTTTCAATAATTGCGTTACCGCGAACACCTGCTGCCCATACGACTGTCCCAGCTTTAATTTCCCACGGCTCTTGATCACCCTTGGCAACCAAAATGCCTTCTGATGTTGCTTCTTTAATGGCTGTACCAATTAAAAATTCAACACCTTTTCGTTCTAATTGAGATACAGCATAGTTGACAAGTTCCTGATCAAAGCCAGGAAGAACGGTTGGTGCTGCCTCAACACAGGTAATTTTCACTTTATTTTGATCAACATCATACTCATGGCAAAGTTCAGGGATACGGTTAGTTAATTCACCTAAGAATTCAATTCCTGTGAAACCCGCACCGCCAACAACAATTGATAAACGATTGTCGTCTTTAACTTCTTCCATGTTATATGTTGCAAATTGGTATTCAATATGCTCACGTAATTGGCGGGAAGAATTGACATTCGTAATTCCAAATGCAAACTCTTTCAAGCCTTTAATACCAAATGTTTCAGGTTCACCGCCAAGTGCAATCACAAGGTAATCGTACTCAACTTCACCTTTTTCTAACATAACTTTCTTTTCGTCTTTGTTAATCTCAACAACTGTGTCTTGAATAAAATTCACTTTACTACGGTCAATTACTGCACTAATATCGTAACGTACTTTGTCATGATGAAGTGTACCAGCTGAAGCTTCATGTAACCAGGTAGTTTCATAATGGTAATCATTTTTGTTGACTAACACAATGTCCGCTTCATTAACACCAATCAGCTTTTGCAAGCGTACAGTCGTTAACAACCCGCCGTAACCGGCACCAAGGATAACGATTTTTGGCTTTCTCAACTTTATCACTTCCACCTTTTTTTGTTTTTATTATCTTCCACTTTATTGTACATTTTTATTTTAAATAGCAAGAAAATGTATGTGATAAAATTCACGAACATCTACAAAGAAATAAACGATTTCCAGATTAAAAATCGTTATTCTATCTTTCTATTAAAAAAAGGTTGAACTTTCCTGCTTTTCCATAAAAATGTACTAAATTTGTCACAAAATCTTAACAATATTCCCTAATACATCTTATGCTACTTTCCACTTTATTTCAAGCAATTTAAGCAAATTATTTACCTAATTTATAGGAAATAATCCGTCTTTGGATAAATATCATAGATACTAAGGACTTAACCGAATATTTCCATGGGAGATGTTAGAATTTTCTTTTTATGGTATGATAGTGAAAGAAATTGTTACTAATAGTTGGGGGGATACATAATGCACGAAGACCAGAATCTTTATGATATTACCATTATTGGTGGAGGTCCCGTCGGTCTATTTACTGCCTTCTACGGGGGAATGAGGCAGGCATCAGTGAAAATTATTGAAAGCTTGCCGCAGCTCGGCGGTCAATTATCAGCCCTGTATCCGGAAAAGTATATTTATGATGTTGCGGGCTTTCCAAAGGTTCGCGCTCAAGAATTAATTGATAACCTTAAAGAACAAATGGCAAAATTCGAGCCCACAGTTGCACTGGAGCAATCCGTTGAAAAGCTTGAAAAACAAGAAAACGGCATATTTAAAATGACTACAAATAAAGAAGTACATTATTCCAAAACAGTCATTATCACTGCTGGAAATGGCGCTTTTCAGCCACGCCGCTTGGAGCTTGAAAGTGCGGCACAATATGAACGGAAAAATCTTTACTATTTTATCAATGACCTTAAATTTTTTGCCGGACAAAAAGTGGTCGTATTTGGAGGCGGAGATTCTGCAGTTGATTGGGCTTTAATGCTTGAGCCTATCGCTGAAAAAGTAACGATTGTACACCGCCGTGATAAATTCCGGGCCCACGAGCATAGCGTTGAAAACTTATTTAATTCAAAAGTAGACGTAAAAACACCATTTGTTCCCTCCGAATTAATTGGTGATAAAAATGGCATCAACCAAGTAGTGCTTGAAGGCGTTACCGACAAGAGCAAAGAAACGATTGATGTAGATGCTGTTATTTGTAACTATGGCTTTGTATCTTCCCTTGGCCCAATCAAGGAATGGGGATTGTCTATTGAAAAGAACTCCATTATCGTAAACTCCAAAATGGAGACAAACATTTCAGGCATTTATGCTGCCGGCGATATTTGTACGTATGATGGCAAAGTCAAATTAATCGCCTCCGGTTTCGGAGAAGCCCCAACAGCCGTGAATAATGCAAAAGCCTTCATCGATCCAAAAGCTAAAATCCAGCCATTACACAGTTCATCCATGTTTGATAAATAAAATAACAGAGGCGCCCATTATTTGGACGCCTTTACCTATTATTAACACTCTTCCGGTGTACCGGCAGCTGTTGCCGTACGGAATGATGACCCGCAGCCGCATGATGCGATGGCATTCGGATTTTCGATAGTAAAGCCGCCGCCCATCATGGATTGTTTATAATCAATTTTTGTTCCCTGGAGAATGGCGGCACTTTCTTTATCAACTAAAATGGTAATTCCATATTGTTCAAACTGATGGTCAGCTTCATTTGCCTCATGGTCAAAGCCCATACCATATGATAATCCGCTGCAGCCGCCGCCTTTTACATTGACACGTAAAAAAGCTCCTTCTTCTTCATTATGCTTCATCATATCTTTAATCTGCAGTGATGCAGCTTCTGTTAAAATAACAATATCCTTACTCAAGGAAACCCCTCCTTTTAAATAATAAGGCTTTTCTACAGTATAACATCGTTTGGTCAGTACTCAAATAATTTGACCTTACTTTCAGTATATGAATACAAATGAAAAATGGAGAGTTTCCACTCCCCATTTCATTAAAACATCGGATTTTCCTCTAGGTATTGATAAATATTATCAACCAATTCCTCCGGGGTCTCTCCGGTGACAACTTCTCCATTCACAAGTGCATATAAATTTCTGGCGCAAATCCCGCAATAACCGAGACAGCCATATTCAATAATATCCAAATCAGGATCCTTTTCTAATTTTTCCAGTGCTTTCTGTGAACCACTTGCAAGGTTACTAATACAGAATTCAATGATCGGTTTTATCATATGTTCACCTCTCCACAACTACTTATCCTACTATTTTTCCCTTTAACCGTCAATTACCATGCCTTTGGCATATTTGTCAAGATAAATCGGTATAAGTGTTGTTATTTTGACACACTTTCGATATACTCAATATTGTGTGTTAAAAGGGAGAGTACATATTACAATAATATCCCACGATAATTATTCAATTTAAACACTGCTATTGGAACAAAATAAATATAAAAATTTCTTATTGCTTTCACAAAGGGGAATTAAAATGAAAAATCTTGTTATTCTTGGAGGCGGTTATGGCGGCATGAAGATCCTCAGCGAACTTTTGCCAAATAACCTGCCAGAAGATGTAAAAATCACATTAGTTGACCGCGTCCCGTATCATTGTTTAAAAACAGAATACTATGCCTTAGCCGCCGGTACAATATCGGATAAAGAGGTGCGGGTTGACTTTCCAGAGCATCCTCAGCTCACTGTGAAGTATGGTGAGGTCATTAGTATTGAACCGCAGGATAAAAAAGTATTAATGAAAGATGATGAATCAATTTCCTATGATGATCTCATCATCGGATTAGGCTGTGAGGACAAATACCATAATGTTCCGGGTGCCGATCAATTCACTTATAGCATTCAAAGTATTGAAAAGTCCCGCAAGACTTATTCCGCATTAAATAATTTAGGACCTGGCTCAGTAGTTGGCATTGTCGGTGCGGGCCTTAGCGGCGTTGAACTTGCCAGCGAACTTAGTGAAAGCCGAAGCGACTTAAATATTAAATTATTCGATCGTGGAAAACATATTCTTTCCGCATTCCCAGACCGTTTAAGTAAATATGTTGAAAATTGGTTTGTGAAGCATAATGTTGAAATTATTAATAATTCCAATATCACTCGAGTGGAAGAAAATACGTTGTATAACAATGACAAACCGATAAAATGTGATGTTATTGTTTGGACAGCAGGGATTCAAGCCAATAAGGTCGTCCAAAACATGGATACGGAAAAAGACAGATCTGGCAGATTAGTGATTACTCCTCGCCATCATTTGCCAAATGATGGAAATATCTTTATTCTTGGTGATTGTGCGAGCCTGCCTCATGCTCCAAGCGCGCAGCTTGCTGAAGGACAAGCGGTACAAATTGTAGAAGTATTGCGCAAACGCTGGAACGGCGAAGAGCCGCCAGCTGAATTTCCGCCAATTAAATTAAAAGGTGTCCTCGGCTCTCTTGGAAAGAAACAAGGCTTCGGAATGATGGCCGACCGCGCCATCACAGGCCGCGTAGCCCGCCTATTAAAATCAGGCATACTTTGGTTATATAAGTTCCATAACGGTTAATAAAATAAGGTGTCAGGTACCATGTGAATTTTTTTTACATGGTGCCTGACACCTTTCATCTTTCCATCATTCAGCTTTATATCCGTATTTCTCCAGTTCTGCAAAGATGGTTTTGAGGCGGGGGTTTCCTTCACCGACCACTTTTTCTTTTATGACCACTACTGGGTAAAACATATCCTCTTCCACAACTCTTTTGGCAAATTCCCCTTTTTCACCGTCTTCTGGCGGCTGATAGATATCAACGTAACTCATTGAAAACGGCTGATTTGGAAACTTTCTTGCAATCGCCGCTCCCAGCCATTCATACGTTTCTTTAGAAGATGGCAGGTTCACACAGCTTGGACATAATTGTTCGGCACCATAAAGAACAATTTCAACCTCGGTAAATTCCATAAAATCATTCCTCTTCGTTTTCTTTTATTTTACTATATTCCTAGGTTAAACTTAAGAAAATACTTTTTAGGTATTAGTCCAATTTCTGATAATGGATTTTTACTACAGGTATCAGTATAATATAATTAGGAAAGGAGTCGAGTAAAATGTCAGAACAAGAAATGTTTGAACAGGTTTCAGAAGTATTAGATAAATTACGCCCATTTCTTCTTCGCGATGGCGGGGATTGTGAATTAGTTGATGTTGAAGATGGTATTGTGAAACTGCGCTTGTTAGGTGCATGCGGGTCCTGCCCAAGCTCAACGATCACACTTAAAGCAGGAATCGAAAGAGCGCTCTTGGAAGAAGTTCCAGGCGTTGTCGAAGTTGAGCAAGTATTTTAATGCGAATGTTAAAGCGATTGCCATTTAAGAAGCAATCGCTTTTTTTTGACCGCTTATACCCGGTCTTTTATACAGGCTGCCATTCTTTATTGACAAGTGTTTTGGGTGGTTTTCCGGTTAAGATGGATTCAATGTTTTCGACGCAGAGAGTCATCATGGCCGTTCGTGTTTCGATTGTGGAACTTCCGATATGCGGCAAGGCAATAACATTATTAAGTGTTAATAACGGATGCTCTCGGCCAATCGGTTCTTTTTCAAAGACATCCAGCCCAGCTGCGGCAATTTCTCCTGTAGTCAATGCCTCATATAAATCTTGCTCATTTACAACCGGCCCCCGGGATACGTTGATAAATACAGCCGTTTTCTTCATTTCTCTAAAAACATCAATCGTAAACATATTCTTTGTTTCCGGCGTCAATGGAGTTAAACAAACAATGAAATCAGCTTTAGACACGAGCTCATCAAAGGTTGCATAAACAGCCCCAAGCTTGTGTTCCACTTCCGGCTTTTGGGAACGATTATGATAAAGAATGTTCATATCAAAACCGCCAGCTCTTTTGGCCACTGCTTCACCGATTTTCCCCATGCCAACAATTCCAATCGTTTTATGGTGAACATCTTGGCCGGCTAAAAGAAACGGGCTCCAGCTATTCCATTTGCCTTCTTTCACAAACCGGGCGGCTTCTTCCATTCTTCGAGCTGTTGCCATCAATAAAGCAAAGGTAAGGTCTGCAGTAGAAGCCGTCAATACATCCGGCGTGTTACAAACCGCAATTCCGCGCCTTCTTGCCGCTTCAATATCAACATTATCAAAACCAACCGCCATATTTGCAATAACCTTTAGTCTTTCCCCAGCAGATAACACACTCTCATCAACAGCATCGGTCAGCATGGTTAATAATGCATCCGCCTTTTTTGCCTCGGCAAGTAAAACATCCTTCGGGACTGATATATCCTCATGATCCCACATGTTTACAGTGAATTTTTGCTTTAGCGTCTTAATGACCGCATCAGGAAGCTTTCTAGTAATATAAACGTAAGGCCTCATCCTTCATTCCCTCTCATTGTTCTTTTTGTCTATTTTACCATACGCTTCCTGTTTCTGTTAGTGATACAACCATTCCAGCTGCGGCAGGTTCATTCGATTTATTGGCGCACCGCTCATTTGATAAAATCCTGCTAAAAACCGTTCATTTTCTGCAGACTGCCGAATTATTTTACTTAAACTCTCTTCTAATACCTTCTTTTCCTGTTCGGAATGGGTTGAATAATAATCTTCCACACAATCAAAATAATGAAGCGGAAAAATAAGCCTGGCATACAGCAGGCGCCATGAGAACGAGGATAACGGAGCAATACTTTGGTACTCGGCAAAAAACTGTTTTAGTTCCACATCATATGTCTGGATATTGCGGAAATATCGTTCCCTTGACCATTCAGCCAAATCACGGCTGCGATGATCAAAAACCCATTCAAACGGATTTTTGATGAGATAAGCACCTCCCCATGACCTCCCGGAAAAGCGAGTGTGGCAAACAGTACCGCTATCAGTTTCTAATGGTTCATCGTCCAGCTCTGTATCCACTAAATATTGAATGGCATTCTCCGTCAAGCCCATATAATAAGGGAATGTTTCAATAAACATCCTTTCGAATTCATCCTCCGGTGTTTGAAACAACAAGCCGTTCCATACCCTTTCCATCTGTTCCAGGCGCTTTTCCCATAATACCTTCCACTGCCCAATCCTTGAGGACCGTTCAATTTGGAACGGCACCCTTCTACCGCGCTCGTGAAATTTCGCCAGCTTTCGCCCTAATTTGGTCTGCCGATGCTGGCGTTCCACCTCCCTGATAGCGAACACACTATAGTTTTGCCCTTCCCAAGCAGTAATAAATTTTCCGTCCTTTGACGGCAGGATCATCGGAACATTTTGATCTCCATAGCTCCTTAAATGCTGAGACAAACTGTTCAATTCCTTTAAATCCTCTTCTGAGCGCCCTCGTGAATTAGCGATTAAGTACACCCAGCCAGCTCCTTTAAAAGCATCAAATGAATTTATTTTTACTTGTTCTTTAGCGACCATCCCATAATGGGTTTCTAACATTTTCGATAACAAGCTGTTCACCTCTTTCCATCCGTGCTTCTAAATTCATATATATGTTTTTAAAAGCAAAACTTGTTGCCTTCCTGCGTTTTAAAAATTACTAAAACAGCAGGGTGTTTTGGTTGATTGTTTTTTATAAAATTGCATATTATAAACTAATAGAGTTGGATTTGCTAAAATATACAGAAAAGGTGATCTAAGGAATGGCAGATAACAAAAAAATTGACCTGACCGAAGAAACTGCACGCAGATGGCTAACGGAAAGAGGCGTCCAAATCAAGGATATTGCGGAATTAGTATTTTATTTGCAGGAGAAGTATCATGAAAACCTGCAAATTGAAGATTGTGTTGCCAACGTGGAACGGGTTCTCTCCAAGCGCGAGGTGCAAAACGCCATCATTACAGGGATTCAGCTTGATATGCTGGCGGAAAAAGGGATGCTGGAGGAGCCGCTGCAATCGATTATCGGAACAGATGAGAGCCTGTACGGGGTAGATGAAATTCTCGCCTTTTCGATTGTTAATGTGTACGGTTCAATCGGCTTTACAAATTATGGTTATATCGATAAGCAAAAGCCGGGTATTTTAGCCCGATTAAATGATAAATCGACAGGGGAATGTCATACATTCTTGGATGATATTGTTGGTGCGATTGCAGCGGCTGCTTCAAGCAGACTTGCGCACCGGGCTGCAGGTGTTGATCGTAAGGATTAAAAAACAGGATGGTGTGCTCCAAGCACAGCCATCCTGTTTTGTTTAAAACTCCCACTCATCCAATGAATCAATGGTGTATGTCGGCTTTTTGTCATACCCTGCCAACAGTTCTTTGGTTGTAACGCCTGTGTGCACGAGAAGTGTATCCATCCCGGCATTCATTCCTGCTAAAATATCGGTATCGTAATTGTCACCGACCATCAGCGTTTCTTCTTTTGGTGCTCCCAATACTTTCAATGCCTGTTCCATAATAATGGATTCGGGTTTGCCAATGAATATCGGGCTTGTTTTTGTAGAAACGGAAATAACCGAGGTTAAGGATCCGTTCCCCGGCATCAGACCTCTTTCTGTTGGAATCGCAATGTCGCCATTTGTAGAAATGAAGGTTGCACCATTCCGAACAGCTAAGCAGGCAACAGCAAGTTTTTCATAGTTGATGGAGCGGTCGATCCCCATTACGACAAAATCCGGATGTTCACTGCTTTGTTGGAACCCCTTTTCTTCAATCGCCGCTTTAATGCCCTCTTCACCGATAACATATATAGAGGCATCCTTGTTTACGTCATAGATATAATTCGCCGTTGCCTGACTAGTTGTAAAAACAAGCTTTTCTTCTGCGGGAATATCGAATTGAATCAGCTTGTCCGCAACCTGCTCCGGTGTCCGCGAAGAATTATTGGTCACAAATAAATAGGGAATTCCTTTTTCCTTTAATCGTTTTACAAAATCGGATGCCGCTTCAATCCGCTCAGAGCCGCGATACATCGTTCCATCTAAATCAATTAAGTACCCTTTATACTTTTTCATAAAATCACTCCAGTATGTAGAAAAGGACCGTAAATACGGTCCGGTTAGTTTTTAAATGCTGAAACAGGTCCTAATTCATTTTCCAGGTAGTCTCGGACATTTACTGCAAAAGTGGTCAAGGACGATAAATGTTTGGAGAATTGCTCCAGCAGCTCTTGATGATTAAGTTCAGTATAGAATTGAACAAGCGGTTTGCGAAAACTAATCAGATGCTTTAACGCTTCTCCGGTTTCCGATGAAATAACCTTTTCATCCATCAGAATATCAATAATATCATCATAGCTTCCCGGGTCTCGCATAATAAATCCGTCAATCATGCTGTTGCCCACATCCAAGACGGACTCCACACACATCTGCGTCACGCGTTCTATGGCCGCTTTTTCCAACGGAGTCTGCCACTCTTCTCTGCTCGAAAACAGCTTTATCTGTGCTTCTAAGTACTGTAATGTGGTCTCAATTTTTTCACGGTCAACAAAATACATTTTTGCTACACTTCCTTATCGGTTCTATGTTGCTATGCCTTTTATTAGTGTTGCGGGTCTGGCATAAAAATAGCCTTGAGCCAAATCTACATTATTTCTTGCCAGCACTGAAGCCTCTGCTTCATTCTCTATTCCTTCAGCGACAACCAGGGAACCAGCTTCTTTTGCGACAAGCAGCAGCCCTTTTAACATCGATTCCTTCAAGGCATTTTTATCGATATTTTTAATGACGGACTGGTCAATTTTGATAATATCCGGCATAATTTCACTGATTGTCTGCAGACTGGAATATCCCGCCCCTGTATCGTCCACGGCAATACGAAATCCCATTAGGCGCAGCCTCTTTATATTATATATAAAATACTTCAATCCTTCGATAGATTCGTTTTCAGTCACCTCGATGGTAATTTTTGACGGCGAAATCCCAATGAATTTATCCAATATTATTTTTAAATCATTTGTAAAACGAATATTACTGAGTGTCATAGGTGTACAATTAAGAAAAATGTCTTTGCGCCATTTGGACTGCTTTAATTGTTCCAATGCTTTTTCAATCACCATCATTTCTAATTCATACAGCTTTCCAGTCTGCCTTGCCACCGAGAAAAGCTGCATAGGGCTTTCTAAGGGGCTGTCCTTTGGTCCGCGTGCAAGAATTTCCAGCGCCCGCACTTCATTTGTAGCCACATCAATAATCGGCTGAGCTAATAAAATGACCTCTTTTTTTATTAAAAGACGATTCATCAATTGGACTAAATTTTGTCCATCAATTCCCAAGCTTTTTTCAGTGATGGCAATAGCCTGTCTATGGGCTTTTACGATGGAGTCATGGATCGAATAATGGTCTTTATCGACAAACATATAGCCGGTATTCAAACATAATTCGACTTTAGGATACAATTGATAAACTTTGTTCTCAACAAATTGAACGATATTTTTTGTTATGAAATTGATATCGAAAGTCCATTGCCGCTCATAATTAATTTGTATAAATAAAGTAAGTCCATCTCCGTAAAAATCGTGAAGACTAATGATGTCCCGCTGCTCAAGCTCATTAAATACAGCAAGGCGGAAGTATTTCTTTATCGTCTTCATTAATTGGGAATGCTCCCTGACACCGAGACTGATTGCTAGCTCATTAATATTTTGCAGATTAAAAATCAGCACCGCCACTTCATTTCCGGAATGAATGGCACCGGTTACTCCCTTTAATATAGGATTGCGCAAAATAAAGGGAGGCGGGTAAAAGCGCCTTGATGAAAAGGGATGGAACCCATCAAAAAGCTTTCCCAATCGACTTTTGGCATTTTTTAAAAAGCGGTGGACCATACATTCATCCCTTTCCAACCCAGAAGATTTAATTTCTAGGTATATTGTAACATATTTTGACAATATTCGTATTTTCCTTACAAATATTTTTGCCAGATTTTCTGACGGTATAAATATTCCCATTATCATGTTTTATTTGTTACTATTAAGAGGATGTGAAAAATGTGTACAAAGGAGACCGTCTCGTATGACAGAACGTTTTTTTCTATATGATGATAAAGAGGACACGAAAACAAGATTTGTAAGCTTCGTTGGTGAACACCAGCGTTTTGATTTAGCAATCATTCAAACAGGTCGTCATTACGGAAAACATCTTGTCCTCGATATGCAGGGAAACCGCTTTGCCATCATTGGACAGGATGACTTGCAGGAAGAAGGCTACTTAGAATTTGCCTTTCAATTAAATGAAGCGGACGCTGAGGAATTGCGTTCATTTTTAATGGAAATTGTCTAAGTTTTATTGGTGCACATGTTTTTCTTGTTCTTAGCAATACTAAGTTCAAAGGAGTGAGAGACATGGCCGATAAAAATGAGAGACAGTATTTCGACCTTTCCAATGTCGAAAAACAGCGAAATTATCTTACTGCTGAAGAATTTCCAGACGGTCCAGTGGGGTCGCCATTCAGGAAAGATGAGCCTGTCCAGCTCAAAAGTACACCATGGAAAGAAGGACAGCGCCGCTACAGTGCTTTCAACTATGAAAACAAATCACTGCATCAGGACCTACCGCGGCAAATGGAAGGATCCCATCCAACCCACGACGACCCGAACACAGACGAACAGCCGCCATATGATGAAATACATCAATAATACACGAGGTGTCAGGCACTATGTGAAAAATTCACATGGTGCCTGACACCTCTTTTACTTTTTCACCTTTTTTAATACAAAGTAAGCGCAGCCGAAATTGCAGTATTCGAATAGGTATTCGCTTAGTGTGCTGATTTTTGTATCAAAGGTTGCTTTTTGATTTTGGTCGTCGAAGAATCCTTTTAGGCGCAGCTGTCCATAACCCCAGTCACCCACAATATAATCATATCTGGATAAGATATCGCTGTACCTTGCCTTTAGGGCTTCTTCATTAAAGCCGTCCCGAAACTCCTGAATAAGCTCATATGTGGTGTTATTAATGATCACCATGCTTTTTCACCTCTAATTTTGCCACTTACGTATACTTTCCATTATAACCGATAACCCATCAATTACTAAGAAAAAAAATATTGGCTTTGGTAATTCTAATAAAAGGAGGTGTTTCATTTGAAAAAAATAGCCATCACCCTAGGCTTATGTGCTATTACAGCGCTGACTGGGTGTCAAAAAAATATGGGCAACAATGATATTTATGAGGAGTCCGGCAATACCATCAATGTTAATAACAAACGGCATGAATTATATCGCGAAGGTGCCGGAGCGGGAGTTCGTAATGTCAGCAATGACTATGGCTTTGTACGTCATCAAAAAAGCCCGATTATGAATGATAATACGACAAATGATCATCGGACAGCGATTGACCGTGAACAATTAGCTCATCTCATTAGCAAATACAGTGTCAATCTCCCCAATGTCCATGATGCCGCCACACTTGTTACCGATAAAGAGGTATTGGTGGCATATGATACAGATTCAAAAGATCGGAATATGACGGCAGACCAGGTAAAAAGAACGGCGATGTCCGTTGTTCCTAGATATTTCCACGTTTATGTTACGGATAATAAGGCTTTAATTCAGGATGTGGAAAATCTCGCCAGCCTTGACTCCACTAATCGTAAAGCTCGAGACCAGGTGAATTATGTCATCAATAAAATGAAAAAATCTCCACAAGGAAACATTGTTAATACCGGCGAAGACGCTAATGGGCTTTCGAAAGAAGACCAAGGTCGTGGAATGACACGATAAACTAAACAAAAAGAAGGAGTTCAGACCCTAAATGGACTGAACTCCTTCTTTTTTTATTTTTATGCTTCCTGAGCACTTTGACTTTGTTCTCCAAGCATCTGCTTGTGTTTGGCAGCGGCATTTACCTGTTCATCAGCATGGTAAGAAGAACGAACAAGCGGACCAGCTTCACAATGGTTAAATCCTTTGCTCATAGCAATTTCCCGCAATTCATTAAATTCTTCCGGGCTGTAATATTTCTGTACCTTTAAGTGTGCTTTCGTTGGCTGTAAGTATTGACCAATGGTCATGATATTAACATGATTTGCCCTTAGGTCATCCATTACCTGAATAATTTCTTCTTTTGTTTCTCCAAGACCAACCATCAAGCTTGATTTGGTTGGAATACTTGGCTCCATTTCTTTGGCACGGCGGAGGAATTCAAGTGAGCGGTCATACTGTGCACGGGCACGAACCCTTGGTGTTAAACTCCTTACTGTTTCAATATTATGATTTAAAATATCCGGTTTTGCATCCATCAGAATTCGAAGGTTTTCTTCCTTTCCTCCCATATCAGAAGGAAGAACCTCAATGCTGGTAAATGGATTTTTACGGCGGATGGCCCGAACAGTTTCAGCAAAAACAGCTGCCCCTCCATCTTTTAAATCATCCCGGGCAACCGCAGTAACCACAACATGTTTAAGATTCATTAATTGAACAGAATCAGCGACTCTTTCCGGCTCTGCCCAGTCTAGTTCCGTTGGCAGTCCGGTTCTAACTGCACAAAAACGGCAAGCACGTGTACAGGTATCTCCAAGGATCATAAAGGTAGCTGTCCGGCGTGCTCCCCAGCATTCATGAATATTAGGACAGCGCGCTTCTTCACAAACCGTATGTAAGTTTTTTTCACGCATTAATTTTTTTAAACCTGTATAGGATTCATTCGTGTTCAATTTTATTTTTAACCAGTCCGGCTTTCTGAGAACTTCTTCCTTTTTGCTCATTTTCGTCCCCCTATTTTTCAAAATTACTGCCTCTGTTGTCACTTTATCATACTGCATCCGGAACGACAAGCAGGCATGTTCTTTTCATGAAGGAGTAAAATTTTCGGCTGAAACTTACCATTTATTAGTGATAATGAAATTTCTTATAATTCATAAACTAAACCTGTACATTAATCGGAAGGAGGATTCCTTTGCGAATTGTTCTATTTATAGGAGCCTTTCTTGTTTGTTTTATGACTGCGGTCCCCCATAGGGAGGTTCATGCCAAAGAAGCTATTCCAAATCCATATCAGGAAAGAATGAGGCTCTATGAAAAAGTTGAAGCAGTGACGCAGATCCCTTGGTATTACTTAGCAGCCATCGACCAATACGAGAGAAATATCCGCCTTGTGCGTCGTGATTTGCCGAAACCGAACGGATTACTCGGGATTTATTTTCGTCCGGAGGTATGGGCGGGGCCGGCGAATCCTAACCCGTCTAAAGAAAACCCAGCAATCATTCAATTTTTTAACGGGATCGGCGTTGATGGAGATGGAGATGGCAAGGCCAGTATAGACAACGATGAGGATGTTCTATATACCATGGCCAATTATCTGCTGTCATACGGTGTTGACCATGAGAATTTAAAAATCGGTTTATGGAATTATTATAAACGCGACCGCACTGTTGGAAGTATTTCCACCTATGCCAAACTCTACCGTCACTTCGGCCGTCTGGATTTAGACAAGAGAGTTTTCCCTGTTCCCCTTTATAGCAACCATAGCTATCGCAGCACGTGGGGGGATAGACGCGGCTGGGGCGGCCGGAGGTCTCATGAAGGAACCGATATTTTTGCGGGATATGGCGTTCCTGTCAGGGCAACTTGTTACGGAGTGGTTGAAATAAAGGGCTGGAATAAATATGGAGGATGGCGAATCGGCATCCGTGATATTAATAACACGTACCATTATTTTGCCCATCTAAGCGGTTTTGCCAAAGATATACATGTCGGACAAGTCGTTGAACCCGGCATGGTAATAGGAGGCGTTGGCAGCTCAGGCTATGGACCGCCGGGAACGTCCGGGAAATTCCCGCCCCACTTGCACTACGGCATGTATAAAGATAACGGAATTTCAGAATGGTCATTCGATCCTTATCCACACTTAGCAAGATGGAAACAGCTTGAACGAATCGAATTAAGAAAGAAAAAATAGTGATGTATATAAAAAGCGGGTGTCAGGCACCATGTGAATTTTTCACATGGTGCCTGACACCCGAGTCTTTCTATTTCTTTTTCGATTTTTTATCTCCTTTTTCGTCTGCTGGAATTTGCACCGATGGTATTAGGCCGCCGCCGCTGTTATAGAATTGTGGAACATCTCCGTATATAAGCGTACTGCCAACAGGAATACTCTGTTTTAACTTTGTAATATCAGTTGCAAACGGTGTGATAATTTGAACAGAGACTTCAATTTCGACTGAAACCTCTATCCATGTATTATTAATTCCCATCTCTTTTGTTTTGATTTTCACATCCGGCTCGACCTCACCAACTGCTTGAAATTTCACTGGGATTTTAGGTCCTAAGTTACCCAACAAGGCGATGTTTGTTGCTCTTCCCAATGGAACGTACCAAAGAATTGCATTATCGGAGGAGCTGTCTTCCGTTTCGATTTCTACATCTGTAAGCTGCTCTAAGGAGGCAAGTTGCCCTTGTTTGGCAGCTCTAATATTTTTTTGAATTTGGGCTGTTGTTTCGGCCAATACCCGGTTAATTAAGTCCGTATTCAATTGTGCATTTTGCCCAGCACCGTTTTTCCCTGCTGACACAATAATGACATCATTGTTGTCTCCAACATTCGTTGTTCGTTTGGTGATGGCCCTATTAATCACAATCGAAGCAATATTGCGCGTTTCAGATTCGGCATAACGCATTAATGTCGGTTTAATCCCTCTATCAACAAGTAATACCCCAATTGCTGTGGACAACAGAAAAAAAACGAATGATAGCAGCATGACATATCGGAATGGCAGCGTTCCTCGCCGCAGACGCTTTTTACGGAATTTAGCCAAGAATCATCACCTCTTCAAGCTATATGTATGCTTTAAAAAGGTGAACTAGCCCAAAAAACTTATTCCTACATTTTTATAAGATAATAAAAAAGCCTGCTAATCGAAGCAAGCTTTTTTAAATCATTCTAAGCAGCGCGTCTCTGCCGATCATCCCTTTATAGATTCCCAATTCTTCTGCCTCTAATGTGACAGACTCAAGCGGTGCTTCCAGCAGCTGCTCAATCGTTCTAACTCCTACTGCCCTGCCGGCAATAATTTTACGATCCTTCAGCTTTTCATTTAATAGTCCCACATCTAACGCACCGCACATAATATAGCCTTTATCACTTGAAACCGCCAGTAACGTTGTTTTAGGAAGCAAAACGGAAACCGCTAGAAACGTGTGGCCGTTTATTTCAATTGGCGATAGATCAATCAAAGGGTTCCACACTCCTTTCCTTATTAACACACTATGTTAATAAAGGAAAAATAGTGTCTTAGGCAAAGGACTAGTTTTCAAGCTTCCACTTTAAAATGTCACGCAGGAATTCAGGAAGAAAATACTTTTTTTCTTTTGCCGGCAATACATCCTTGAAAAAATGTCCAAACGTGAACATATCTGGAAGTGCTAACGTATAGGTCTTACTTTGATCTATTGCCTCGCAGCCCACAAAAATGGTGCCGGAACGGAATTCGATTTGATCATAAACGAAAATCCCCAGAACCGTTCCTCTAAAACCAAGACCTTTAATCTCCCGGTTATGTAGTGTTTCATCCAATGACTCGGTAAGGACTTTTTGTAATTCGTATCCCGTCAATTTGACCACACATGGATTGATGGGATGCGGACAAATCGATAATAAATCATACTCAGTTACTTCTCCTGACAACCGTCCTAAAAGAAGACCGGCATTGATCATCGCGCAATCCGAATCGCACCACTCTCTAACTGCCTGAGATAAAATTTGAGTAAACTTTGTTTCCTTAAATGGATCGCATTCAAGCGGCCTATCCAAGGTGGTCACTTTGTTCTGCATCAGATTTTTGCCGGCATCAAGGTATGTTTGAATCTGTTCTTCCTCGTTTTCCACTGACGGAAGCTGGTCAATTTCATATAAAATTGCCTCTTTGTTTGCAATCTCTTTTTGCCTGTTTACTTCAACCGTAATATGGCCAACATAATAACCAAATTTCCCAGCTGCCCCTAGAAGTGTATGATGAATGAGTTCTCCTTTTTCAAGCATATGATGGGTGTGGGCACCTAGAATAATGTCCAATTCCGGAAATTCCTCCGCCATTCGTTCATCATCCCCCAGCCCCAGATGTGATAGCAAAATCACTATATCTGCCTGTGCTTTTACTTCTTTAATCCACTTTTTCAACTCCAAAAAGGGATCGGTACATTCCCAGCCAAGCAATCCGTATAGATGTGAAAAGTTAGCCGTTAAGCCGATAACGCCAAGCTTTGTTCCTGCTCTAGTCTGATAAATTTTGTACGGCCGGGCCCAGTTTGGAGTTCTGCCATCTTGATGATAAAAATTTGCCACTAGCACATCAAAATGAGCACCATCATACAAATGATTCAACGCCTCATGCGGGAGATTAACTCCTTCATTATTGCCGATCGTAATGGCCGTATATTGGTTTTCATTTAGGAGATGGATATTTTCTCTCCCCATTGTGGCATCTGTTAAGGGATGCCAGCGGTCGATGAAATCGCCGATATCAAAGAGGAACACCTCTCCATCCGTCGCTGTATGCTGTTCTCTTGTTTGTTTTAAAAATTGCTGAATTCTCGGCCAATGTTCTAAATGGCTGTGAATATCATTTGTATGATAAAGATGAATTTTTTCCATATGAACACTACCCTGTAATTCCTTGATAAATAAGCCGGACTGCTACAACTATTAGAATGATCCGGATAATCAGAACAATCGTTTTGCTCTTAAGCTTTGTATTTAAGTATACCCCAACCTTCGCCCCAATCCATGCTCCTGGAATCAATGCCAGTGCATAAAGCCAATTTACATTCCCCAAGGCAATATGAGTAATCGAGCTAAGGACAGAAGTCGGTAGAATCATAAACATTGAGGTCGCGGTTGCCACATGGGGCGGGAAGAAAAATAATAAGATCATTGTCGGGACCATTAATGAGCCTCCGCCGATGCCAAAAATACCTGATAAAAAACCGACAATAAACGAAATAATCACACCTAAGACCGGACTAAAACCATATTCAAAGGTTTTGCCGCTGTTATCCGTGAAGCTTCGGACAATCCCCGTATCCTTTTTAAAAGGTAGCGGCTTTAATTTATCCTTAATGACCATAATAACGGAAACAAACAGAATAAATATACCAAAGTAAATATTAAATGAGTGCAGGTCTAATTTTTCCGTTACCCAGGCCCCTAAAATACTCCCCGGACCACTTCCAATCAGAAAGATTAATCCGCTTTTATAATCGATTGTTTTATGCTTCACATAGGCTAACGTTGATGAGAGGCCTGTAAAAATCATCGTGAACAGCGATGTCCCCACCACTACCTGCGGGGTTAAATGACTGAAGGTAGCCAGTGTCGATAAATAGAGCAAGGCAGGAACAACAATAATTCCTCCCCCCATGCCAATCAGCGAACCTAATGAACTCGCCGCGATTCCAACTAAAATTAAGATAATCCATTCCATATTTTCACCTTCTATAGTCTAAGTTGAGGTTGCATACCGTGACCCGGGGTTCCGCTTGTTAAAATAAATCAAGCTGTCTTGGCGCAAGTCCTTCGTATTCAATACGTAAAAGCTGTATCATTTGCTTTGCATTGTCAGCCGCATCGCCGCCTGAATTATTGTTAAAAAGAAGATATACATCTTTGGTAGATTCGGCTAAAGAATGTATTTGTGATGCCCACTCCTTTAGTTCCTGCTCGTTATAACGGTAAAGGTAGCGGACTTCACGCCAATTCTCTGCATTCCGCTTCTGCCAGCCGTGAACATTCCTTCCATGAAACCGAACGAGCACTTTTTCGGAAGATGTTGTTTCTAGAACTGTCGGAATCGAACCCTCGCCAGATTGAGGCTCATCACAAATACTATGGATCCATTGTTCCTCTTTCATAAAGCTTAAGGTTTGCTGCCGGTACTTCGGTATAAACCATGATTGATGGCGGAACTCGAGCGCACAAGGAATGTCGTTCATTTCCTTCTTACACCATCTTAAATAATTGACATTTTCTTTTCGTAAATCAAACCACGGCGGAAATTGAAACAATACCATTGCTAATTTATTATTCACAATATATGGTTCGAGGGATTCTTTAAATGCCTGAAACATTTCTTGGTTCGATGCAAATAGGATTTCCCCGCGCTGGTGCCCAGTCATCCCTTGATAGGCTTTCACGATAAATTGGAAGGATTCAGGCGTTTCATTGACCCATTTTAAGGCATTTCGCTGCGGCTGAATCGCGTAAAATGCGGTATCCACTTCGACAATTGGAAAATGACCAGCATATTCCTTCAGCTTATCCCGCGATGAAGTTAGATTCGGATATAAGCTATCATGGTCTCCCCATCCTGTAACACCAATGTAGATCAATAAACTCACCTCCATTTATTAATAATAGCATAACCTTTTTTTAAAAAAGGAGTTTTTTACTTATTTAAAAGAGTGTACGACAATTGGAGATGCTTATCCGACAATTAAAAGGGGGTATCCGACAGTTGGAGATGATTGGCCGACAGTTAAAAGCGGGTATCCGACAGTTGGAGATGCTTATCCGACAATTAAAAAGGGGTATCCGACAGTTGGAGATGATTGACCGACAATAGCGGAGCCATCCATACAAAAACCCGCCTGCCGAAAAGCGGCAAGCGGGTTTTTTTTCAAAAATATTAACCAATAGACCCTTCCATTTCGAACTTGATCAATCTGTTCATTTCAACAGCGTATTCCATTGGCAATTCTTTTGTAAATGGCTCGATGAAGCCCATTACGATCATTTCAGTTGCTTCCTGCTCTGAGATACCGCGGCTCATTAGGTAGAAAAGCTGCTCTTCAGAAACCTTTGAAACCTTTGCTTCGTGCTCAAGTGAGATGTTATTATTCAACACTTCGTTGTATGGAATCGTATCTGAAGTAGATTGATTATCCATAATCAACGTATCACATTCGATATTAGAGCGAGCGCCGTCTGCTTTACGGCCAAAATGTACCAAGCCGCGATAGTTTACACTTCCACCATGCTTAGAAATGGACTTCGAAACAATTGTCGAAGATGTGTTAGGTGCTAAATGGATCATTTTAGAACCTGTGTCCTGGACTTGACCTTTACCAGCGATTGCAATTGATAAAGTCATGCCGCGGGCACCTTCACCCTTCAAGATTACAGCTGGATATTTCATCGTTAATTTCGAACCGATGTTACCGTCAACCCATTCCATAGTCGCATTTTCTTCACAGACAGTACGCTTTGTTACAAGGTTGTAAACGTTGTTAGCCCAGTTTTGAATCGTTGTATAACGGCAGTAGCCGCCTTTTTTAACGATGATTTCAACTACCGCACTGTGAAGAGAGTTTGTTGTATAAACTGGTGCTGTACAGCCTTCTACATAGTGTACGCTTGCGCCTTCATCAACGATAATCAATGTTCTTTCAAATTGTCCCATGTTTTCAGAGTTGATTCGGAAATACGCCTGCAATGGAGTATCTACCTTCACACCTGGTGGAACATAGATGAAAGAGCCGCCAGACCATACTGCAGAGTTTAGTGCTGCAAATTTGTTATCAGTAGGCGGGATTACCTTTGCCCAGTGCTCACGGAAAATATCTTCATTTTCTCTTAATGCAGAATCTGTATCCTTAAAGACAATTCCTAACTCTTCAAGGTCTTCCTTCATGTTGTGGTAAACAACCTCAGACTCATACTGAGCGGAAACACCAGCAAGATACTTTTGTTCTGCTTCTGGAATTCCTAATTTATCGAAAGTTGCTTTAATTTCTTCTGGTACTTCATCCCATGATTTCTCAGACTTCTCAGACGGTTTAACATAATAAGTGATTTCGTCAAAGTTAAGCGAGCTTAAATCTCCGCCCCACATTGGCATTGGCTTGCTGTAGAAAATATCAAGAGATTTTAAGCGGAAGTCAAGCATCCACTGAGGTTCATTCTTCATCTTTGAAATCTCTTCAACAATCTCACGTGTTAGACCGCGTTTTGACCGGAATATGGAAACGTCTTTATCGGCAAAACCGTATTTATAATCACCGATTTCAGGCATTTTTTTTGCCATCGTCGTATTCCTCCATTTCATAGTCGAATCAGGAAGGGACCGCAAAAAATCCCTTTCCTGACCGTCTTATTCTTGTTCCCCTTCGTTTAACCCTTTTTCCATCGCTTTCCATGCTAATGTAGCGCATTTAATACGGGCAGGAAATTTCGAAACACCGTGCAATGCCTCGATGTCACCTAAATCAAGGTCTTCATCAACTTCCTTGCCTTGCATCATATCAGAAAAAATCTTGGACAGCTTCAATGCATCTTCCACTTTTTTTCCTTTAATCGCTTGTGTCATCATCGATGCGGATGACATCGAAATGGAACAGCCTTCACCCTCAAAGCGGCAATCCTCAACAATGCCGTCTTTCACTTTAAACGATAACTGAATACGGTCGCCGCAGGTTGGGTTATTCATATTAATCGTATGGCTGCCATCTTCTAAAATACCACGATTACGCGGTTTTTTATAATGGTCCATAATCACTCTTCGGTATAGTGCATCTAAATCTATATTAGAAGACATCGCTGAAATACTCCTTTGTTTTGACAAGCCCTTCAACGAGTTTATCAATATCCTCTTCATTATTGTACAGATAGAAGCTTGCACGAGCCGTTGCCGACTGTTTCAGCCATCTCATAAGGGGCTGAGCGCAATGGTGGCCGGCACGGACAGCAATTCCTTCTGCATCCAAAACGGTTGCCACATCATGTGGATGAACATCTGCTATATTGAACGTAACGAGTCCAGCACGCTTAGCACCATCATGCGGACCATAAATCGAAATGCCTTCAACAGAAGACAATTTATCAAGCGCGTATGCAGCAAGCTTGTGCTCATGCTCGGCAATATTGTCCAAACCGACCTCATTTAAAAAGTCAATCGCGGCGCCGAGGCCAATCGCACCAGCAATAATCGGCGTACCGCCCTCGAATTTCCACGGCAGCTCTTTCCATGTTGATTCGTATAAATGAACGAAATCAATCATTTCACCGCCAAATTCAATCGGCTCCATATTTTCAAGCAAATGCTTTTTGCCATACAGCACACCAATCCCGGTTGGCGCACACATTTTATGACCGGAGAAAGCTAGGAAATCACAATCTAAATCCTGCACATCAATTTTCATGTGCGGCGCACTTTGAGCACCGTCCACAACCATGATGGCACCATGATCGTGTGCAATTTTAGCAATTTCCTTCACAGGATTAATCGAGCCAAGAACATTTGACACCTGCATTACAGAGACAATCTTTGTGTTATCTGTAATCGTTGCACGAACATCATCCAAAGAAATTGTTCCATCTTCTTGCAGTGGAATATACTTCAGCTCAGCACCTGTTCGTTTTGCCACCTGCTGCCACGGTATGATATTACTATGATGCTCCATATAGGTGATAACAATTTCATCACCTTGTTTAAGGTTGGCTGCAGCATAGCTTGCAGCCACCGTATTTAGTGAGGTTGTCGTCCCTCTGGTAAAAATAATTTCTTGAGTTGACTTGGCATTGATAAACTTACGAACCTTTTCCCGTGCACCCTCGTAAGCATCTGTTGCCTTTGTTCCCAGCGTATGAACACCGCGATGAACATTAGAGTTGTATTCGCGGTAGTACTTAATAACCGCTTCGATTACCTGAATTGGCTTTTGTGAAGTAGCGGAGCTGTCCAGGTAAACAAGTGGCTTGCCATTCACTTCCTGGTCTAGTATCGGAAATTGACTGCGAATATCCTGGATATTCATTATCGTACTTTCCTTTCAATAACTTCGGTTAATTGTTTCTTCACTTTTTCAATTGGAAGCTGGTTAACAACCGGTGCAAGGAAACCATGAATGACCAACCGTTCTGCTTCTATTTGCGGAATACCACGGCTCATTAGGTAATATAGCTGAAGCGGATCAACGCGTCCTACTGAGGCAGCGTGCCCAGCCATAACATCGTCCTCTTCAATTAATAGGATTGGGTTCGCATCTCCGCGAGCTTTTTCGCTCAGCATTAGAACGCGAGATGTTTGCTCGGCATCAGATTTAGAAGCCCCATGCTCGATCTTCCCAATTCCATTAAAAATTGTAGTTGCACTTTCTTTTACAACACCGTGGTTTAAGATATTCCCTTGAGAGTGTTTACCAAAATGAACCACTTTCGTTGTAAAGTTTTGTGTTTGGTCGCCACGGCCAACAACAACCATTTTTGTGTCGCCGACTGAACCGTCCCCAAGCAGGTTGGTAGTATTCTCGGAAATCGTATTCCCTTCGTTCATTGAGCCAAGAGCCCAATCAATCTCAGAATCTCTGCCGGCCACACCGCGGCGGTTCACATAAGTGGTGATTCCTTTTGCAAGGTTATCAACAGCACCGTATTGAACACGTGCATTCGTATTAGCTACTACTTCAGTTAAAATATTCGCTAAAGCATTAGACTCTTCCACTGTGGAAATATAGTTTTCAACGTAAGTTAAAGAACTATTGTCATCTGCTACTACGATGACGTGGTTAAACAAATTAGCTTCCGCGTCATCTTGAACAAACACAGCTTGAATTGGTTCAGAGATTTCCACATTTTTTGGTATATAAACGAATACGCCGCCGTTTACAAGTGCCGTATGCAATGCTGTCAGTTTATGTTCATCAGCATTGATGGCCTGCGTCATATAATATTTTTTTAACAGATCGCCATGTTCTCTTGCAGCTGTGAAGATATCTGTGAAGATGATGCCTTTATTCTTCAGATCTTCTGATAAAGTTAAATATGCAGGCGTTTGATTCCGTTGAATATAAAGATTTTGATTGCCAGCCTCAACATCGACTAATGCTTTTACTTCTTCCGGAAGGTCAGCAAGAGACGAATAAGCCTGACTTTTAACTGTATGCTGTTGGAATTGTGTAAAATTCCATTTATCAATTTTAGTTTTTTCCGGTTTTGGCATTGGCAGGTGTTCGAATTGCTCTAATGCCTTCAGACGAAGCTCCGCAAACCAGGCAGGCTCGTTCGTAGCACTCGAAAAAGAGCTGACGAACGCCTTATCAAATGGTAATTTTGTTTCAGTTGTCATCTTAATCCTCCTAACCTAAAACTTAAGCTTCTTGCCCAACTGTTTCATCTTCAATGCCAAGTTCTTGCTTAATCCAGTCATAACCTTCCGCTTCTAAGCGCTGTGCAAGCTCTGGTCCGCCAGATTTCACAATACGGCCTTGCATCATGACATGCACATGGTCAGGAGTAATATAGTCTAACAGACGTTGATAGTGAGTGATAATTAAGCAGCCGAAGTCTTCACCGCGCATTTGGTTAACCCCTTTTGAAACGACCTTCAAGGCATCGATATCAAGACCAGAGTCAATTTCGTCCAAAATGGCGATCTTTGGTTCAAGCATCATTAATTGAAGAATTTCATTGCGCTTTTTCTCCCCGCCTGAGAAGCCTTCATTTAAGTAACGCTGCGCCATATCTAAATCCATTTCAAGGAATTCCATTTGCTTATCCATTTGACGGATAAATTTCATTAATGAAATTTCATTTCCCTCGCCGCGGCGGGCATTGATAGCCGAACGCAGGAAGTCAGCATTTGTCACACCATTGATTTCACTTGGATATTGCATTGCTAAAAATAGACCAGCTTGAGCGCGCTCATCTACTTCCATTTCTAATACATCTTGGTCATCTAAAGTGATACTTCCGCTTGTCACTTCATATTTTGGATGTCCCATAATAGCAGAAGATAAAGTTGACTTACCAGTTCCGTTTGGACCCATGATGGCATGAATTTCGCCGCCTTTAATTTCGAGGTTAACACCTTTTAAGATTTCTTTCCCCTCAATTGCAACATGTAGGTCCTTAATTGTTAAAGTTGATCCAGCCATATTTATACCTCCGAAAATATTTTGTATCTTGCAGACCATGAAGATCTGTACCCTTCATTCTCATTTTATTCTCATTACAATCTTATAACATATGAAAAGTATTAGCAACCTTTATGCAGTAATAACTAAAACGGCATTTTCACTGGAACTATGCCAAATGAGAATGAGGGAATATTATTTCATGAAAATTCCGAAAAGAATTATGTAAAAATAACTCGATTAAAATATTACTCTTTTTTTCGCACAAATTCCATGGGTATTCAAAATCTATTTTTTGCCAGATAATCTATTTTCATGTAACAAAAAAGTAAAAGTATAGAAGCTTCCAGCTGCTTTAATCAGATAAAAAAAGAAAGCCAGTTCATCGACTGACTTTCTTTGATGTACATGCTTATTTTGTAGGGGCAGGTACGACTGCACCTTTGTATTTCTCAAGAATAAAGTCTTGAATTTCTTTCGATTGAAGAACTTCAACAAGTGCTTTAATCGCAGGCTTGTTTTCATCCCCTTTGCGAACCGCAATGATGTTTACATATGGAGATTCTTTATCTTCAATTGCAATTGAATCTTTTACAGGGTTCAAACCGGCATCGATTGCGTAGTTAGAGTTGATTAACACGGCATCGCCTTCACCGTTATTAAAGATTTGCGGCAGCAGCTTTGCTTCATAGTTCGCATCAAATTTAAGTTTTTTAGGGTTTTCAACAACATCTTTAATTTCTGCTTTCGTTTTATCAATGCCGTCCTTTAATTTGATTAAGCCTTCTTTTTCAAGCAATGATAAAAGACGGCCGTGGTCTGCTACTGAGTTACTCATAATCAAGTGTGCACCTTTAGGAAGGTCACTTAGTTTTTTATATTTTTTTGAATAAATCCCGATTGGTTCGATATGGATACCGCCAGCATTAACAAAGTCATAGCCAAATTCTTTGATTTGTGAATTTAAGTATGGGATGTGCTGGAAGTAGTTTGCATCTAATTCTTTTGAAGCAAGAGCCTTATTTGGAAAAACATAATCGGTAAATGTTTTGATTTCTAAATCAATACCTTTTTCCTTCAAAATTGGTTTTGCTTTCTCCAAAATTTCAGCATGTGGTACAGGTGATGCTCCAACAACCAATTTTGTCGTTTCTGCAGTTTTGTCCCCATTTTTTCCTTCTGATTTTTGTTCGGATTTTTTTTCAGAAGTACCGCAGGCTGCCAATGCAAGTACAAGTGCAAATGCTAAAAGACTTCCTAGTATTTTTTTCATTTTTCCCTATCTCCTTTTTATCGTTTATCTAATTTTGAAGTGATTAAATCACCAATAAACTGGATCACAAATACGATGATGAGAATAATAACGGTTGCCACTACTGTTACGTCATTTTGATTTCGCTGAAATCCGTAGTTATACGCAAGATTTCCTAATCCTCCGGCTCCAATTGCCCCAGCCATTGCTGTATAACCTACAAGCGCGATGGCTGTTACTGTAATTCCAGAAATCAGAGCTGGCATTGATTCTGGGAGAAGTACTTTCCAGATAATTGTACCCGTTGATGCTCCCATCGATTTTGCCGCTTCAATAACACCCTTGTCAATTTCCCGTAAGCCTATTTCCACCATTCTCGCATAGAACGGAGCTGCTCCAATGATAAGTGCCGGCAGCGCTGCTTTTTCACCAATCATTGTCCCAAGGAGAAACATCGTGAATGGGATTAATAATACAATCAATATAATAAACGGAATCGAACGGAAAATATTAACGATGGCGCTGATTACCGTGTTTATCGGTTTATTTTCCCATAAATTATCTTTTGAAGTTAGGAACAGCAGCATACCAAGGATAATTCCTAGAATAAAGGTTACGATTACTGATATCCCTGTCATGTAGAGGGTTTGGCTGGTAGCCTCCCACATCACTTGCCAATCAACGTTTGGAAAATATTTAGCCATTTGAAACCACCTCCACTCCTACCTGCTGAGAACGAATAAAATCGACCGCATTGTTTACTTCCTGCTCGTCCCCATCGATATGGATGAAAAGTGTTCCGTATGAGCCGCTTTGTGTTTGCGAGATTTTCCCCTGCAAAATATTGACGCTGACATCTGAATGACGAATTAAGTTTGTAATCAGCGGTTGTTCAGCAGAGTCACCAATAAAGGTTAACTGCACAATCTGGCCCGACTTATATTGTTTAAGTAAATGCTCAACGGTTTCCTTTGTCTCCTCCGGCTCTGTTACCTGCTGGACAAACCGTTTCGTGATTGGCTGCTGCGGATTTCGGAACACCTCTAAAACTGGTCCAATCTCCACTACTTTACCGCCTTCCATAACCGCAACTCGGTGGCAAATTTTTCGAATGACGTGCATTTCGTGAGTAATCAACACAATGGTTAAACCGAGCCGTTTATTGATATCCACTAATAAGTCCAAAATAGAATCGGTTGTTTGCGGGTCAAGCGCTGAAGTCGCCTCATCACAGAGTAGAACCTTTGGATTATTGGCAAGCGCTCTAGCAATCCCGACACGCTGCTTTTGCCCGCCGCTTAGCTGCGATGGATAGGCATTTTCTCTGCCCTCAAGGCCGACAAGCTTAATCAATTCATCGACGCGTTTTTTTCTTTCCGGTCCTTTTACACCGGCAATCTCCAACGGAAAGGCGATATTTTCACTGACTGTCCTGGACCATAATAGGTTAAAGTGTTGAAAAATCATGCTGATTTCCTGACGTGCTTTCCTAAGTTCCCGGCCTTTGATTTTGGAAATGTCCCGGCCTGCCACCGTAACGGATCCTTCCGTCGGCAGCTCAAGACCATTTAACATACGGATCAACGTACTTTTCCCGGCACCGCTATAGCCAATTACTCCGAAAATTTCACCCTCATTAATTTCCAAATTAACATCATCCACGGCTTTTAACTGTCCCTGCTTGGATGGAAATATTTTTCGGACTTTTTTGATTGAAATCATCATATCACCTGCTTTTTATCCCTAATAAATATAGGGGTTGATTTTTTCTAAGGAAAGATTCTAGCTTTACGATTGGACTTGATTTTAAGCCCTTATTTTTCTATTAAAAATGCCTTTCTGCACAGGCAGAAAGGCATAAAGAATCAAACCTTTCTCCCATCTTTCAAAGCAATCGCTTTGTGTGAATTGGCACCATTTCAAATAAATTGACGGTTGCCGGGCTTCATCGGGCACATCCCTCCACCTCTCTTGATAAGAGCTTATAAGCATTCCTATATTCATTTAAGAAAGTACTATTTTTAAAATACAACTGAAATCGTAACACGGATAATAGTAAGTGTCAATGAATTTCTCTCACAATGGCCCGGTTAATTTTTAGGCGTTTGCTTTTAAAGAAGTTAAGCCGGTTGCCGCTTCAATTGCATCCTCGAGGTCCTCGATCAGATCATCCACATTTTCAATCCCAATGGACAGGCGGATCAAGTCCTCAGATACACCAGCTGCCTTTAACCCCTCTGCATCCAATTGCTGGTGGGTTGTGCTTGCCGGGTGAATAATTAAGCTCTTGGCATCGCCAACGTTAGCAACATGGGCCCAGATTTTAATGGAATCTATTAGTTTAGCCCCAGCTTCTTTACCGCCTTTAATCCCAAACACTACCATTGAACCGGCACCTTTTGGCAGATACTTCTTCGCAAGCTCGTAGTCAGGGTGCGAAGGATGCCCCGGATACGTAACCCACTCCACCGCAGGGTGATTTGTTAAATATTCTACAACCTTTTGAGTGTTTGCGACATGCTCCTTCATCCGTACATGAAGGGTTTCAAGTCCAAGGACGAATTGGAAAGCATTTTGCGGACTTAATGCCGGCCCAAGATCTCGTAACAGCTGAACGCGAGCTTTTACGATGTATGCCGCTGCTCCAATTGCTTCTGCATAAACCAGGTCATGGTAGCTGGCATCCGGTGTTGTGAAGCCCGGGAATCTTGATGAATTCCAATCGAACTTACCGCCGTCTACAATAATCCCGCCAGTTGTCGTTCCGTTGCCCAGCAGCCACTTCGTTGCAGAGTGGACTACAATATCAGCGCCATATTCAATCGGGCGGCAAAGATATGGTGTCGCAAAAGTATTATCTATAATTAATGGTACACCTGACTCATGGGCAATATCAGCGACCTTTTCAATATCAAGCACAGCCAAGCTTGGGTTTCCAATCGTCTCGGCAAAAACCGCTTTTGTTTTTTCCGTAATCGCAGCGCGGAAATTTTCCGGGTCTTTCGGGTCAACAAACTTTACATTGATGCCGTATTTAGGAAGCGTTACGGCAAATAAATTATAGGTTCCTCCGTAAAGGTTTGAGGCAGAGACAATTTCATCTCCAGCTTCTGCAATATTTAAAATGGCCAGTGTAATTGCCGACATGCCACTTGCCACCGCAAGTGCCCCAAGGCCGCCTTCAAGCAGGGCAACCCTTTCTTCAAACACAGTTGTTGTTGGGTTATGAATCCTAGTGTAAATATAACCAGGCTCGGCTAATGCAAATAGATTTGCCGCATGCTCCGTGTTTTTGAATTGGTATGCATTATTTTGATAAATCGGCACAGCACGCGCACCCGTTACCGGATCCGGTGACAAACCTCCATGAACACTCAATGTTTCAAAACGGTACTTCTTTTGATTCTCAGCCATTACACTCGCTCCTTTTGTCACAATTCTTCTAAAAGAAAGAGGCCCTTTCCTAAGAAGAGGGCCACGCTCTTCTTATCTTCCAGAGCATGCGCCCTGCTGGATGTGGCACCGTGTATAAAACCGGTTGCCGGGCATCATAGGGCCAGTTCCCTCCGCCGCTCTTGATAAGAACCTTTATTGAATTGTTGGTATTTATTGAATATTTAAAAGTATCATACACCTCGTTCAATTCCGAGTCAATAGCTTTGATTAAATTATTTTTTCTAAATAATCATCTGGTCTGGTCAGGTAAAAAATGGATTCAAGTAATAGCGTTGTCCTAAGCGGTGCGAACACCTCTAAACGGCCGGTCCGCTCCAGCATTCGCAATTTTTCCTTTCCTTCTAAAAGAAGCTTGAAAGAATCTTTGGTTCCAGAAATTTTAAATCTTGAAAGTTGATTTACTGCGTCAGGCTTTATAAATATTTCCCCATTATGGAAAACCAGTACAGCCGTTTGATCGTTTACTGCGAGATGGAGCTGCAAGTCTGTCTTCCGAATAAGCGGGAGGACATGGGCCTGATGTTCCAATGCTCGAACGAATTTGCTAAGTATCTCAATCATGATCATCACTCCGGTTCAATACTGAATTATTTAACTAATTCAGTATTGAACACGGAAATCCTTTTAGAATCCCTCGACGTTTTCCGCTGATTTCCCGAGAAATATGTCGGTTTTTAGATAAACTTGGATTTGAAAGAGGGTAAGGGGGGTTTGTATAGCACCAAATTCCACTCATTTGAACGAAAAAGTGTAATTTCCAACTGTAACCGGAGCTATTAACTTATCTTGGCGACACTCTGCCCCTTTTCCTTAAATCCTTTGAAAACGATTAAGAAATAGATAGATCCAATTAAGTATAGCCCGGCAGTAATGGTAAATACGTAGGCGTAGCCCCAGTACGAGCCGTATTGAACTACAATGCCGGTAGAAACAGGTCCCATCAACGCCCAGCCAAGATTAAACACCATCTGGTTAATGGAATTGGCCAGCCCCTTCATCGAATCGTTAACCTTTGACATCATTAACGACATTTGAATCGGGTTTCCGGCATTCATCAACGCCTGGCGGAACAGGAAACCAATGGCCGCCAGCCATATATGGTTCGTATAGGCGGTAAGCAGCAGGAACGGCAGGGAAGCTAGCTGCAGATAAACAACCGCTTTGACCTCGCCTAATCTTTTAACCACAAGCGGCCCAATGAACATCGCTAATGCTGTCGCAGCCTGCCCGAGTGAAATAATAAAGCCGATGGAAGTCGTTGACGCGCTGAACCGGTCCGCAAAGTACAGATTTAAATATGGAATAACCAGCCCCGCTCCAAAGCCAATCAGCATTTGGGCAATCGCAAATAACACAATCAGCTTCATCCCATCGTTTTGCCATTTAAACGAGACTTTCTGGGCTGCTTTTTCTACTTTTTTCGGAATCTCTTGAAATTTCGTTGTCGGGATGATCCCGGATAAATAAATCAGTGCGCCAATCATCAATGAATAGCGAATGCTGTGAAGGTCGCTAACAACAAGTGAAAATAGATCAGTCAACAGTCCCCCAAGCAGGCTGCCTATCACATTAGCTGCTGTCATCGAGGCAAAATGCAGGCTGAACAAATTAACACGCTGCTCCGCCGTTGAATTTTCAGCAAGCCAAGGAATTCCCGACACTTGGAGAAAAGCCATTGTAAGGCCGCTGGTAAAGGCTAGGGAAATTAACATACTCTGGTCGGCAAAAATACTTCTAAAAAAGAGAATCATGCCCGAAACAGCAATCCCGTAAAAGATAACCCGCTTCCTTCCAAACCGGTCACTCACCAAGCCCGCTGGCACTAAAATGATCGCTGTCGCCAGCGAGGTCATGGCAATAACCTGTCCGTTGACCGCTTCCGTGTATCCCAGCTTACGTATGTAAAAGTTGTAAATGACCATAAATATACCTAAGCCTATTTGCGTAAGGATGTTGGCCATGAAACTTAATTTAACATTTCGGTTATATGTACGAAACTGAACCGCCAAATTATGATAAAAGGCCATCGTTGTTTCTCCTTCAGGTATTTCGAATCCCTAAACATCATAATCCGGAGGGGACATTTTGTAAATATAGAAATTTTTAATTTTTCTATTGTTCATGAATTGTATAAAAATTATGCGGCCTGGAAGGGGGATTGTTTATTAAAATAGTATTGTGCTGCGTAAACGAAAGGATGTGGAGAAATGAGAAGTAAGCTGCGGATACCGCCAATCAACTTAATCAGTTTAAGGTCATTAAATGCCAGAATGATTTTAGCAGAACTAGAACGATGGAATTATAACGGGCTAGAAAAAGGCTTTGAAGGTGAACTGCCATTTGACTTATTGACGGACAAGCTTCAAAGCGACTGTATCGTTTTAAAAGGGCTGTTGCTGGAAGTAGGTGGAAGTGAATTCCAAATCGACACCACCGTAATTTTTCAGGGAATCATTTATCTTTACGATGTGAAAAATTATGAGGGCGACTATTACTATGAAGATGGCAAGCTGTATCGCATAAAGGGAAATATCGTTAAAGATTCGCTTTCACAGTTAAAAAGGTGTGAATCTTTGTTTATTAAATTGCTACAAGAACTTGGATTTGATGTTCGTGTTGAGGCCAGCCTAGTCTTCATCAACCCCGAGTTTACCCTCATGCAAGCAATTATCCAATTGTATACCCGACCCAAGTGAATCGTCTTATAAAAAAATTGGACAAGTTCCATTCAAAATTAAATAAGTCTCATGAGTGGCTCGCCCAGCAATTAATTTCACTTCATAAACCAGTGTCCTCAAATATGAAGCTTCCTTCTTATGAGTTTAATAAGATGTAAAAAAGGATGATTTGTGCAGTGTGTCTTACGCTTGAGACGGAAGAGGACGGGCAATTCATCGTTTGTAAAAAATGCGGGCATCGCGAACCGGTTGAATCCGCTGTGCTCCGACATGTGCGGGAATTGCAGCTGTTGTTTCCAGAGATGAAAATAACAACTGTTTTAGTTCACAAATCGTGTAAAGTTGTAAAATCCAAGAAAAGGATTCGGCGGATTTTGGTGAAGAATTGTAGGTCGGTGGGGAAGACAACATACAGATATTTTATATATTGAATTAATTACGTGGTTTAGGGTTCAGTTTTTTGAATAATGCTGAACCCTTTTATTATGGGGATTTTTCTTTTTACAATAGACTGACTTTTTTATCCTCTGCTGGTAATAGGGAACGGTTCTTTTTACTGTTTCACCCTTTTTTCATCTTCAACGGGCAATTGAAACCTTCTCTTTTTACCGTCTCGCCCTTTTTTCTTCTCCCGCGGGCATTAGAAACCTTTTCTTTTTACCGTTTCTCGCTTTTTCTATCCTCAACGGGCAATTGAAACCTTTTCTTTTTACCGTCTCGCCCTTTTTCATCTCCCGCGGGCAATTGAAACCTTCTCTTTTTACCGTCTCGCCCTTTTTTCCTTTCCCGCAGGCATTAGAAAACCATCTTCAGTTATACCTTTTAGCGCCATCTTCTCGAAAAAAAGCTTAACATCCCCTTTTAAACAAAAAAACAGATACCCCATCTCAGGCATCTGTTCCCATCAATTCCACCTTAATTTCCCCTAAAAGATACGGCACGGAATGGAAAGCATAGATTGTTTTAACCACTTGACCGTCGCGAACTAAAAGTAAACAAGGCACGCTTTCAATCGCAAACCTCTCGGCGAGATCCGGGTAGTAGTTCAAATCCATCTTCCCCATTTCAAGGTCAACCAAGTTTTCAACCACCTGCAGCATTTTTCCGGCAAGCTGGCAGGTGCCGCATAGCGGGGTAAAAAAATACACTAAACCCGTTCTGCCTTTTTCTATAAATAAAGTTAAATCACTTCGATTCCATTCGTTCATAAAACATTATCCCATTTCTAAAAACTCTGTGTGGACATCAATATTTGCACCTATTAAAACTGTCGCTAAATGGTGCACCGGGGCTGTCGCGACTTCGCGATACATCCGGTCTATATATAAATGCTCAGCATTTGGAAATTCACGTTTAAACAGCTTACGCAGTCTTTCACCGGCTTCATCTGCGTCAACAAGGATATATACATCCTTATCGTCCAAGAACTCGATCCATTCATCCAATTTTGTATGGCTGATGGTCCCGTTTGTGCAAATGATTTCCACCGGTTCCTTCACAATCTTTTTCACCTTATTTTTGTCCGATTTTCCCTCGACAATAAGAACTTTGTCAACATACGAATTCATCATCCATCACCTGATAGTAGTGGTTTACTGTTAACATATTCTAATGACTTAAAGAGTGCTTATGCTATGTATGTTAACAATATCATTATTGTCATTTTTAAAATAGTTTTTTGCTTACAAGCTAGTTTTCCCATTAAATACGGAGTTATCGTGGAAATTTCCCCCATAGAAAAAGCACCCGCAATACCAGAGGGTGCTTTCCATATCAAAAACTAGAATTAGTCTTCTTGTGTCATTTGATCATATTGTTCAGCAGTCATTAGCTCATCAAGCTCGCTGCTGTTTGATAATTCAACTACAATCATCCATGCCTTTTCGTATGGAGACTCGTTGACAAATTCTGGGCTGTCATTTAAGTCCTCGTTTACTTCCACAACTTTACCGCTTACAGGAGCGTAAAGTTCGGAAACTGTTTTAACAGATTCAACGCTGCCGAATGGCTCGTTCAATGTTACTTCATCGCCAACTTCTGGAAGCTCAACGAAAACGATGTCTCCAAGCTCAGATTGTGCGAAGTGAGTAATCCCTACGCGGACTTTTTCTCCTTCCACTTTTACCCATTCATGTTCTTCAGAGTAACGCAATTCCTTTGGTGTAGTCATAGCTAACAATCCCTCCATGTTTTTTCTAAAATCTATCATCGATTGTGATCGATTTCCCAAGTAAGTAAAGCCGGCTGGCTTATTTCAGCCACATTTTCTCATACTCTTCTTCTTTAAAGCCTACTGTGACATGTTCCCCGTCGGTTAATACCGGGCGTTTGATCAACATGCCATCGGATGCAAGCAGGTCAAGAAGTTCGGCTTCATCAGCAGTCTTGATTTTATCCTTGAGGCCTAATTCACGATATTTCTGACCGCTTGTATTAAAAAGCTTTTTCAATTCTAAACCGCTGTTTCGGTACAGCTTTTCCAATTCCTCACGAGACGGAGGATTATCGACAATATGTATAGCTTCATAAGAAAGATCGTGGGCATCCAGCCATTTCTTTGCATTTCGACATGTGCCGCATTTTGGATACCAATAAAACGTCAGAGACATCCATTTCACGCCCCTTTTTTTTTAAATAGTGCCACAGGACCTTCAATTGAATATTACCATATTCTTTTTCAAATTCCTAACGGTCAATAAATTATTCCAACAAACAATTTCGACATATTTCGTAAAAAATCCTTCTAGTTCAAAAAAATTTTAAAAATAATTAGGGCCCCCTCAAAGAACAGAGGAGACCCGTACTAAAAACCCTTAAACTACATAGCGTTCCGCTTCAATAAGAACGTCAGCTGCTTCGCGTTTTTTCGCGATTACATTAATTGGCGTGTGGCGCGTGAATTTGCGTAGCGATGACAGCATCATCCGCAGCATGTCGCCTTTTTCGACCGCAACCAGTGTCTCTTTGGCAATTGCTTCAATATGATTGAATGCTTCTTGACAGAAGATTTGTGTGTAGAGAAGCTTCTGGTTAGTCTTTTCAACGCCGGCTGCGGCAATTGCTTTTTCCGTACGTAATACAACGGATTCCATTGCGTATACGTCTGAGATAATATCGGCAATATTTGCTAACACTTCCTGCTCTCTTTCAAGGGCTTTGCCATATTTTTGTGCTGCTAAACCGGCTGCCAATAAGGCGATTTTCTTCGCGTTTCTGACAAGATATTTTTCTTGTGCCAATGGTTCATCACCAGGTTCTTCCGGCATCAGCATCATTAATTCCTCTTGGAGCTGAAGCGCTTTTTGGAATAATGGCAGCTCGCCCTTCATTGCTTTTTTCACAAGCGTTCCTGGAACCAGTAAACGGTTGATTTCGTTTGTACCTTCAAAAATCCGGTTAATACGGGAGTCGCGGTACGCTCTTTCAATTGGATATTCCTGCATAAAGCCGTAGCCGCCGTGTATTTGAACACCCTCATCAACGACATAATCGAGCACTTCACTTGCAAAGAATTTATTTAACGAACATTCAATGGCATATTCCGCAACAGAATTCGCCACCTTCTTAATGTCTTTCGCATCTTCAATGGAAAGCTGGCCTTGGTTGTCTTCATACAAACCAACTGTACGGTAAACCGAGCTTTCTGCCGCATAAATTTTTGACGCCATCGTTCCAAATTTTTCTTTTGTTAGATTGAATTGAGAAATAGGTGTTTTAAATTGCTGGCGGCCGTTTGCATATTTAACGGTCATTTCCAATGCACTCTTGGAACCTCCGACAGCGCCGACCGCAAGCTTATAACGGCCGATATTTAAAATATTGAAGGCAATAACATGTCCTCTGCCATATTCACCAAGCAGGTTTTCAACCGGAACTGGAACGTCTTCTAAAATTAACGTGCGAGTAGATGAGCTCTTGATTCCCATTTTCTTTTCTTCGGCACCAGTGGAAACGCCTTGGAAGTCTCTTTCCACGATAAATGCAGTGAAATGCTCGCCGTCAATCTTTGCATAAACCACAAACACATCGGCAAAGCCGGCGTTGGTGATCCACTGTTTTTCACCATTAAGGATATAATGTGTGCCTTCTGCATTTAATTTAGCTGTTGTTCTTGCGCCAAGAGCATCGGAACCTGAACCTGGCTCGGTTAAGGCATAAGCGGCAATTTTTTCACCTGAAGCAAGGGCGGGTAAATACTTTTTCTTTTGCCCCTCATTTCCAAATAAAACGATTGGCAGTGAGCCGATCCCAACGTGTGCACCATGTGAAAGTGAGAAACCGCCAGCTTTCGCCATTTTTTCAGTTAAAAGCGATGAGGTGATTTTATCCAAGCCTAAGCCGTCATATTCTTCAGGCACGTCAGCTGCCAACAGCCCAAGCTCGCCGGCTTGCTTTAATAGCTTTACAGTCCGGTCAAACTCATGTTTTTCTAAGTATTCCAGCTGCGGCAGCACTTCTTTTTCAATAAAATCATCGGCTGTTTTGGCAATCATTAAATGCTCTTCGTTAAAATCCTCCGGTGTTAGCACTTGATTAAAAGAAATATCTTCAATTAAAAAGCTCCCGCCTTTTACGATTTTTTTAGTTTCTGTCATAAAAAATTCCTCCTAATCTTTTTTCAGGGATGGGGCTTAAACTACATCCCCGAAATCATTTATTTAAAGTAATTCAAACACGCCGGCAGCACCCATGCCGCCGCCAATACACATTGTAACAACGCCAAATTGTTCGTTTCTGCGCTTTAATTCATGAATAAGTGTTAAAGTCAGCTTTGCTCCGGAACAGCCAAGCGGGTGGCCAAGTGCAATGGCTCCCCCGTTGACGTTCACCTTATCCTCATCAAGCCCAAGCTCGCGAATCACTTGGATAGATTGCGATGCGAAGGCCTCGTTTAGTTCAAATAGATTGATATCCGATAATTCAAGACCGGCAAGCTTCAATGCCTTTGGTACCGCTACAACCGGACCTACCCCCATAATTTGAGGTGGAACGCCGCCAACGGCAAATGACCTAAATTTGGCGAGTGGCTTCAGCCCAAGCGCTTCCGCTTTTTCACGATCCATCACCATTACGGCAGCCGCACCGTCACTTGTTTGCGAAGAGTTGCCCGCCGTTACGGTGCCTGACACCGAAAATGCCGGGCGAAGTTTCGCTAGCGTTTCAAGATTTGTATCCGGACGGACACCTTCGTCTTGGGTAAATTGAATCGTTTTTTCGACCAGCTTATTATCGCCTCCGACAGAGCGAAGAGTTACATCAACCGGTACGATTTCGTCGGCAAATTTTCCTTCCTGGATTGCCTTGTACGCGCGCTGATGGCTTCTTACGGCAAAGGCATCCTGTTCTTCGCGGGTAATGCCGTATTTTTTGGCTACCTCTTCAGCGGTATGGCCCATGCCCATATAATATTCCGGTGCTGATTCCACAAGCTTTATGTTTGGTCTAAGGACATGTCCGGTCATAGGCACCATACTCATGGACTCAACCCCGCCAGCAATCGCTGTGTCCGTCTGACCGAGCATGATTGATTGCGCTGCATATGCAATGGTCTGCAGGCCGGACGAACAATAACGATTGACGGTGAGGGCCGGAACCGTATGCTGCAGCCCTGCTAATCCGCCGATGTTTCTGGCTACATTCAACCCTTGCTCCGCTTCAGGAATGGCACAGCCAATAATTAAATCATCGATATTCCCTTCATAATTTCCTGCGCGCTTTAATGTTTCTTTTACTACTAATGCTCCTAAGTCGTCAGGACGAACATGGGCAAGCGTTCCCTTCTTTGCCTTCCCTACTGGAGTTCGCGCTCCAGCGACGATAACCGCTTCTCTCATGCAAGTTCCCTCGCTTTCTTTCAATTTATAAAAATATGAAAATGGATAAAGGGTTCTGACCCTACGAAATATTTTAGTAATAATACCTCTAATGTTAATGGGGGCTGGCCCCTAGATAATTAGTTTCGTAAAGGCTTGCCTTTTAAAAGCATATGCTGCATGCGCTGCTGCGATTTTGGCTCTTGGATTAGGCTTAAGAAGGCCTCTCTTTCCAAGTCCAATAAGTATTGCTCATCCACTTCAGTTCCGAATGGCACTTTGCCGCCGGAAATAACGTAAGCAATTTTCTTTGCAATTTTTAAATCATGCTCTGAGATATAGCCTGATAGTTTCATTGCTTCGGCCCCGAGCAATAATGTCGCATAGCCTGATTCCCCTGTGACTGGAACCTTGCGGCGCACTTTTGGTTTGTAGCCTTGTTCATGCAATGCCAGCACTGCCTGTTTTGCATCATATAGCTGATGATCGCCGTTTACACTGATCCCGTCGGATTTGCTTAGGAAGCCATTTTCGCGTGCTTCATCTGCTGATGTAGAAACCTTTGCCATGGCGATTGTTTCAAAAACTTTATTCGCAACCTGCTGCAGGTCAATTTGAACCCCACTTTGAATGTTTTCTAAGTGTTTCATATAAAGCTCTTTGTTTCCTCCGCCTCCAGGAAGCAGGCCGACACCTGTCTCCACAAGTCCCATATATGTTTCCGATGCTGCTTGAATATGGGAAGCAGGCAGGCAAACCTCCGCGCCGCCGCCAAGTGTCATTGCAAATGGTGCGGCAACAACCGGCTTCGAGCTGTACTTCACTTTTAATAATGCTTTATGAAGCTGGCGGACAATCAAATCCAGCTCATAAATATTGTCATCCTGAACCTCCATCAGCATCATCGCAAGGTTCGCGCCGACACAGAAATTCTTGCCTTGGTTGCCGATTACAAGTCCTTTATAATTCTTTTCCACTTCATCTACTGCAAAGTTCAGCATTTGGACGATATCCATGCCGATCGCATTATTCGGCGAGTGGAATTCAAGCAGGGCAACACCATCACCGATATCAATCAGGCTTGCGCCGCTGTTCTTTTTAATGACACCTTTTTGCTTTTTCACCTTTTTAAGGTCAATTACCTTAGGATTGAACTCTATCGGCTTGTATTCGCCTTTATGGTAGAAGTAAAGTTCTGCGTTTTCTTCCTTATAGAACGTGGTAAATCCTTTTGCGAGCATTTCCGTTACCCACGCAGGCACCGCTAAACCGGATGCTTCCAGCTTCTGTATAGATTTTTCAACACCGATGGCATCCCATGTCTCAAATGGACCCATTTCCCAGCCAAAGCCCCATTTCATTGCCTGGTCAATCGCCACAATATCGTCGGCAATTTCACCAAGCAGCTGTGCGGAGTAAACGAAAGACTTTGCAAAGGTGTTCCATAAAAATTGTCCGGCACAGTCATCAGCATAAACAAGCGCTTTCATTTTATTTCCCGTCCCTTTTTCCTGCTTCGCAAGCTCGATAGCTGGAGTCGAAAGCTTTTTACGCGGACCGTATTCGAGCGTATTTGGATCAAGTTCAAGGATTTCTTTTCCCTTTTTCAAGAAGAAGCCTTGACCGGATTTACTGCCAAGCCAGCCGTTTTCGACCATTTTCTTCATAAATGACGGTACTTCAAAGACTTCCTTCTCTTCCCCTTCAACCTTTTCATAGACGTTGCCAGCGACATGATAGAATGTATCTAATCCGACGACATCGAGAGTACGGAAGGTGGCACTTTTTGCCCGTCCAATTAATGGGCCGGTAATCGAATCTACCTCCCCGACACTTAACCCGGACTTCAGCATTTCCTGTACAGTTACTAAAAGGCCGTAAGTCCCAATGCGGTTGGCAATAAAATTTGGTGTGTCTTTGGCGACGACAACACCTTTGCCTAAAACATCCTCGCCAAACGTTTTCATGAAAGAAAGCACATCCGGGTCCGTATATTGTGTTGGGATTACCTCTAATAATTTCAAGTAACGCGGCGGGTTAAAGAAGTGCGTACCTAGAAAATGCTTTTTAAAATCATCGGAGCGCCCCTCTACCATTGCCTCTACTGATATTCCCGATGTATTGGAGCTGATAATGCTTCCTGGTTTACGGAATTGCTCTACTTTTTCAAACACCTGCTTTTTGACATTAAGGTTTTCAACCACAACTTCGATAACCCAGTCCACATCTTTTAATTTCACTAAATCGTCTTCCAGGTTTCCCGCTTCAATCAGGTCAAGGTTCTTTTTCAGTGTTAATGGCGCCGGTTTTTGTTTTAACAGCTTTTGGATAGCTGCAGTACTAATTCGATTACGCACTTGCATATCTTTTAATGTAAGGCCATTTGCCTCTTCCTGCTTCGTTAATTCACGTGGGACGATATCCAGAAGAAGTGTTGGAATTCCGATGTTCGCAAGATGTGCTGCAATCCCCGATCCCATTACTCCTGATCCTAAAACAGCCGCTTTTTTAATCAATTGGTTCAACATTGTCTCCCCCTTCTTAATTTTGAATGAATACTCATTCATTTTTTGGTTAAAAAAATTTACCCTCGAATGAGTTTCGTTACTATTAACTATAAAAGATTTCAAAAAATTGTGCAATCAGTAATCGTGGAAAATTGAAATTTTTTTGAAAAATAACTTTCCGTACTCCATTAGATAAAATTGTTTGCACAGGGCATTCTATGGATGAGGTGATAACCATGGCGAGAATGAAGAAAAATCCTTCCAAAGCAGGCGTCAGCGCCGCAAGCGTTAAAGGCAACGCCGGCCCAGGCCGTGAAGCAAGCGGCATCGACAAACAAAACAGCCAAAACAGCCAATACAAAAAGGACTAGAGTGGAGAAAAATGGAATTTGGTGTCAGGCACCATGTGAAAAATTCACATGGTGCCTGACACCGTTTACCATTTATTGTTTAGATTTCTTTAGCTGTTCATTGAGTTCCTTGATTTCCTGAATGATTTGCTTCATTTCTGCTCGAGCATCCGGGTATAGTGCGCTCCAGTGGGCGATGAGCGGGGGCATGGATTTGGCGATGTGGGAATACATGGCCCAAGCTTTTACTTTTTCTTTTGTTTCTTCATCTGTTTCTCCTACTAATAGCTCGCTGTATTTTTCAAGCAAAGCGTCGAGCTGCTGAAAAAATTCTTTCTCCATCTTAGCGTTTCCTCCTTAACATCCTTGTAATTATAGTATATCAATTTTCATTACATGAAGCATGGCAACGGTTCCTGTCTCACTGATTGAATATAAATTCTTTTCTAAAAAATGATAGACATTATTAGTTTAATAAAGGTATAATCATTGTTATATAACAAGTAATCAAATCTGATTTTGTATAGTAACAGAACACAAACAAAAATTACATATATATATTTATAACATTCCTAATATTGAAATAGTGTTTTTTATACTTTAATATATTATTAGAATTTTTTGTTTTATTGTCCTATTCGGACAACTCATTTCGAAAAAGATAAAGAAAAGGGATGGTGAATGGAATGACAGATTTTCTTAATTGGCTAAGCGGTATCGTTTGGGGGCCGCCGACGTTAATCTTAATCGTTGGTACTGGTTTATTGCTAACATTGCGGCTTGGCTTCTACCAGTTTTTTAGTTTACCTTATGCATTAAAGCTAGCTTTCTCGAAAAAAGATCAGGACCATACTTCTGAAGGCGATATTTCCCACTTCCAGTCGTTAATGACTGCGCTTGCGGCAACCATTGGTACTGGTAATATTGCCGGGGTTGCTACGGCGGTTGTTTTGGGCGGCCCTGGTGCCGTTCTTTGGATGTGGGTGACTGCCCTTGTAGGAATGGCGACTAAATATGCAGAAGCCATTTTAGCCGTTAAATATCGTACAGTTGGTAAAAACGGTCTAATGGCAGGCGGTCCGATGTACTACATAGAAAAAGGTTTAGGCTGGAAGTGGCTTGCTGTCCTATTCGCCCTTTTCGGTTCCATTGCTGCTTTTGGAATCGGCAGCTCGGTACAGTCGAACTCCGTTGCCGCTGCTGTTGAAAACAGCTTTGGCTTGAATCCATGGATTACTGGTATTATTTTAACGATTTTTACGGCACTTGTTATTTTAGGCGGTATTCAAAGTATTGGCAGAGTAACATCTATATTTGTTCCATTTATGGCAATTTTTTATGTGTTAGGCGGCCTTGCTATTATCGTGATGAATCTTGATCTTGTTCCGCATGCACTGGGACTAATCTTTTCCGATGCATTTTCAGGACAAGCAGTTGCCGGTGGGGCCATTGGTTCCGTAATCCGTTACGGGGTAGCACGCGGCGTCTTCTCAAACGAAGCTGGGATGGGTTCTGCCCCAATCGCGGCAGCTGCAGCGAAGACAGACCATCCAGGACGCCAGGCGTTGATCTCCATGACTGGTACATTCCTCGATACGATCGTTGTTTGTTCTATCACAGGAATCACTCTTGTTATGGGCGGCATGTTCATGGATGATAAGCTGACTGGTGCAGCCCTAACAACCGAAACATTTAACAAGCTGCTTCCGGGCGGCGGCTGGATTGTCACGATTGGAATTATCCTTTTTGCCTACTCTACTGTATTAGGCTGGGCTTATTACGGAGAGAAATGTTTTGAGTATCTGTTTGGAAATAAATCGATTACGATTTACCGCGTAGTGTATGTTGCCACTGTGTTAATCGGTGCAGGCATGAACTTAGGACTGGTTTGGACGATTGCCGATATCTTTAATGCCTTAATGGCAATCCCGAACTTAATTGGACTTGTCTTCTTGTCAGGCGTTGTTGTAGCGGAGACAAGATCGTTTAAACAGTTAAGAGCGAAGGAAAAATCACAGCAAAAAAACCAGCGTATTACAGCTTAAATGCAAAAAAGAGCAGGATGCCATTTAAATGGCGCCTGCTCTTTTTGTTATGAGTTGGTTGAGAACATATATTTTTTATAATGGTAGCGGATGGAAAAAACTAACCCAACCGCCATCATATTCCCCATTAACGCACTCCCCCCGTAACTGATGAACGGAAGCGGAATCCCGGTAATTGGGAGCACACCGATGGTCATGCCGATATTTTGAAACACGTGGAAGGTAATCATGCTGATGACTCCGACACAAATATACGTATAAAAGTTATTCTTTGTTTCCATGCCAACCTTAGTAATATGGTAAATTAACAAGAAAAATAAACTGATTAATATACTTGCGCCGATAAAACCGTATTCCTCTCCAACGACGCTGAAAATAAAGTCCGTCTGGCTCTCCGGCAAGTAAACTTCGCGGTTGCCGATCCCTTTACCGCTCGTCTGCCCCGAACCAATCGCGAGCATCGACTTAATCAGCTGGTAGCCAGCAGAGCTTTGGTAATTGTAAGGGTCAAGCCAGGAATAAATTCTGCCGAATTGGTATTGCTTTACCCCTAGATATTTCTCAAGAAATTCAGGATTCCATAGAACAAAATAAAATACCGTACCAATCAAAACGGCACAAGTCGAAAATATCGGAACCAGTATCTTCCAGGTTATCCCTGATATAAAAATCATCCCTAATAAAATCGCTAAAAACACAAGCCCTGTTCCCAAGTCTTCCTTGATGATAAGCACAAGCGGCACCATCGTAACGATCCCCAGCTTAATTAACAGCCAAAAATCCGTTTGTACCGTCTTTATGACGTTTTTTTGGTGATGGTCATCAATCACACGAGCCAAACCGAGTATCAGAAATATTTTCATAAACTCCGACGGCTGGATGGTCCCAACTCCAGGAAAGCGAAACCAGTTCTTTGAGCCGTTAATTCTAGGAGCGATACTTTCCGGCGCAATAATTAAGAGAATGAGCAGGAGTATTCCAAATCCAAAAGCATACCATGTCAGCTTTCGCAATTGGTCGGAATCAAAATGCATAACAATTCCAATAATGATACTGCCGACAACATACCAGGCAATTTGCATTACTAAAAAGTTACGATCATATTGTCCACTCTGCTGCGCGCTATAAATTGCCGCACAGCTGGCCAGAAACAAAAGCATTAATATAAGAACAAGACTATAGTCAAGTTTTGAAGTTGTATTTTTATTGGAAGTCATGAGAAGTGCCCACCTTGAAAAAACTTTTACATTCCTCCATTATATTTTTAAAAAAGTGAAATCACAACTTCTAACTTCCCGATGGATGAATTTACCCATACTATTACGGAGTTCCGCCCCTTTTCTATACGGTTAGCGGCACATTAAAGTAGATGCGCGACAGCTCCTCCGCCATCCATTCCAAATTGTTAGGCACCTGCGGCAGACCGTAGCCAATATAAAGCGGAGTTGTCACAAACCGCGGCACCACTTTGGCATAAATGTTTCCATTAATATGATAAAAAAACACATTATAGCTATTTGCCTTAAACGGAAAATGATTCAGGATATAATGAACCGCGATTTGTAAGTACTCGGCAAATCTTTCTTGATAGCAAGCATCAGTCATTTCGATATTAAATTCATAAAATCCCACGCGCGGCTTTGTTGATAAAGTAAACCTTGGACCATTTTCCTCTTCGGCAATAACAATTCCTTCAAACATTTCCGGATCGACGGTTTCTTTATAATCGATATCGTCTAGCCCGACAATTTGCATATGGGGATGAGCAATTGAGCCTCCCGACAATGGCCCGTGGTTTTTGAAAAAAATAACCGAACGATATATTCCCGATGCTTCCAAATCAAGCCAATGTTCGATCCCAAATCGGAATAATTTGTGCAGATGTTCCTTCGGATATGTTGAAAGGTCACCATGACAATCATCACTTTCGATTAACACGGTTTGATAAGCATTTTCTAAAACCGGATATTTATTTTTCAAGAGAATGATCGGTTCATCGACTTCAATGATATTAGTAAGTTCATCTCTGGCACAAAATGGGCAGGCAGCTTCTTTGTTGCGGATACTTTCCGGCTTCTTGGCTCCAATTGACGTATTAAAGTGAAGGTGTTTCATTTCCACTATGCTTATCTCCTCTCGAATAACTATGATTCTATTCTATGGGAGAAGGCGTTCCCATTGCACACATTTTGTTTTGTTATTTTCATAGTCCGAGAGATATTTGCATATCCATTAGGTACAGGCTTAATTACAATCGGAATGAGAGGGAAGATATGTTAACAAAACTAGAAGCACTTATTCTTGGAATTATTCAAGGGTTAACGGAATTTTTGCCTATTTCTAGTACAGGGCATCTTTATTTAGGGAGAAATTTATTTGGCTTACAGGAAGCGGGCCTCCTGCTTGATACGATGCTCCATGTCGGAACATTGATTGCTGTGTTTATTTTTTACAAGGATGAGTTTGTCAAAATCATTCGAAACCCGTTTAGCAAATTAACGTTTTTATTAATTGTCGGCACCATTCCAGCGGTGATTCTCGGACTTGCCTTTAAAGATTATATTGAGGAGATTTCAAAAACCGGGGTGACAATTGGATGGGAGTTCCTGCTGACCGGATTATTCCTTTGGATGGCTGATTCTGCAAAAAATGGGTATAAGCGGATGGACGATATCAGCTACAGGGATGCCTTTATTATTGGTACGTTTCAGGCTGTTGCGATTTTACCAGCGATTTCCCGTTCCGGAATGACCATTGTCGCCGCCCTGTGGCGCAAATTAGACCGCGAAACAGCCGCCTACTTTTCATTTCTATTGTCAACACCGGCCATTGCCGGGGCAATCGTTTTGCAAACAAAGGATTTGCTCGGCGGCGGCGGCGAAGAAATCTCCTTATCCGCCCTGCTAGTAGGCATCATCTCCTCCGCCTTCTTCGGCTACATCGCTGTCAAATGGATGATTGGCTTTTTGAAAAATCACTCCCTAAAGCCATTTGCCATTTATGTCTGGGCGTTAGGGCTGATTGTGCTTGCGTTTCAGTTTACGGGGAAGTTTTGAAACCTGGGTCTCTTTAAAATTTCACTTGCGTATAGGCGTCGGTTACTTGCACAGAGAGCGGCATTACTTGCGTTTACGCTGTGTTTACTTGCAAACGCTAATTTACTGAGGGCAAAAACATTACTAAATACAATAAAATGGCGGCTCGAACCTATGGTAGAGCCGCTCTTTTTTATAAAGTAACTGGCTTTTTTGCCATCTCCCTCGCCGCCGCCGTTGCCTCCATTTTTGCCTTCGCGATAATTTCCGGCACTAGTTTTGGAAAGTGATCCATCCCTTCTGCTATAACTGTATCCATCAAGTCGAAGCCAAGGAACTCGAGTGCCTTCCGTAAATAACGGTCACCCATTTCAAATTCCACCATTGGACCAGTGGAATAGACGCCGCCACGTGTCTGAATGTGAAGAGCCTTCCGACCTGTCAATAGCCCTTTGGGACCCTCCGGCGTGTTCGTGAACGTTTTTCCTGTTATAAACAGGCAGTCCATAAACGATTTTAAGATGGCTGGAGCACCGAGATTCCAAATTGGCGTAACAAATACATAGTAATCAGCCGCAATAAAACGGTCGGCCAAAGCATGCATTTTTTCCAATTTCGTGCGTTCAGCTTCAGGCAGCTGCTCCTTCGTGTAGCCCATAAACGACAATTTCGCGCGGCCATACAATAAATCCATATCAATTTCCGGGATATACATGCTATATAAGTGCATCTGCTCAATATCTACATCCGGCTGCACTTTTTTAAACTCCTCCAAAAATGCTTCACCGATTTGTGCACCTTTTGATAGCTTAACGTCCTTTTTGGGATTAGCTGTAATATACAAAAGCTTCGACATTAGGATCCCTTCCCTTATCCAGTAATTTTTACCCACTACTATCTTACACCCATCGACATGCTTACTATTGCACGATAGTTGAAAAATATATGAACTTTCAACATTCCCGTCTTAAGAGGCTTGAACATTCCGTGACAATTCCAAACAAAACTTAATAAAACCTAACAAAACTTAACAAAAATCACATTCTTTATGGTATGATTTTTTTAAAATTATGAAAAAAGGAGGGATGACAAATGGAGGACAAGGCCTACACTCCCGACGAGGTCGCTAAAGTATTTCAGATTTCCAAACATACTGTATATGAACTCATCAAACGCGGAGAACTTCAGGCCTTTAAAATCGGAAACAAAATGCGCATTGAACATTCAGAGATTGAAAGATTTAAAGAGAGCTCGAAAGCACCTGCCAAGAAAGGACCAATAGAACAGACCGCGGCCACAGGCAGTTTGGCTGCATCGATCCGACTATCTGGCAGTCATGACTTTCTAGTCGAACATTTTTCAAAACAAGCAGCACGAGCAATAAACTTGCAGATTCAACCATCTTACATAGGCAGTCTGGAAGGTTTAATGCTGCTATACCGCGGCCAATGCGATATCGCAGCCATCCATCTATTAGATCCTTCATCACAAGAATATAATCTTCCATTTATCCATCAGATATTTATTTACGAATCTATTTTAGTCATGCGGCTTGCCTCGAGGGAGCAAGGCTTCATTGTCTCTAAAGGCAATCCGAAAAACATTCACGATTTCACAGACCTAACAAGAAAAGATATTCAATTTATCAACCGCCAAAAAGGTTCGGGCACCCGCTTTTTACTAGACTCTAAGCTCGCAGGCTTCGGAATTGATCCACGGATGATTAACGGCTATGACAATGAGGAATGGAATCATTTGTCCGCAGCGTCATACATAAGCAGAGGAATTGTCGATGCCGCTTTTGGCATTCAATCGGCAGCCAGCCACCTGGGACTCGATTTTATTCCGGTGGCAAATGAAAATTTTGATCTTGTTTTCCGTTTTACCCATGAAAATAAGCAAAGTTTAACCGCTCTGATTAATTACCTGCAATCAGCAGGCTTCAAAGATAGCTTAACGGACCTTGAAGGCTACGATATTACAAATTTAGGAAAAATTATCTATCAAACAACCAAGACGGAGGAACTTTTATGAAGAAAAATCGTTTAGTCATCGCACTCGGTGCTCTTATGCTTTTCGTATTATCAGCCTGCGGCAGCACTGACACAAAAGATGCAGCTGCAAATAATAAAAAGGAACCAGTGAAAGCTGCACCAACGGAAATGATTCTTGCTACTACAACTAGCACCCAGGACAGCGGTTTGCTTGACGTACTGATTCCAATGTTTGAAAAGGAAAACAATGTAAAAGTAAAAACAATCGCTGTCGGAACCGGACAAGCATTGGAAATGGGTAAAAAAGGCGAAGCAGATGTGCTCCTTGTTCATGCTCCTAAAGCGGAAGAAGAAGTGGTTGCTTCAGGCGATGCCATCAACCGCAAACGCGTAATGTACAACGACTTTGTGTTAGTTGGTCCTAGTGAAAACCCTGCCGGTGTAAGCGGAAAAGATATTAAAGATGCATTGAAGAAAATTGCTGATTCAAAATCAATCTTTGTTTCCCGTGGCGATGATTCCGGTACACATAAGAAGGAACTAAGCATTTGGGAAGCGGCCGGGGTGAAGCCAGCAGGTGATTGGTATGTTTCAACAGGTCAGGGAATGGGACAAACCTTGCAGGTCGCCGCTGAGAAAAAAGGCTATGTCTTAACAGACCGCGCTACATGGCTTGCCCAAGAGAAAAATCTTGATACTCTAAAAATTGTCGTTGAAGGTGCAGACGATTTAATGAATATCTATCACGTCATGCAAGTTAATCCGGAAAAACACGATAAAGTAAACAACAAAGATGCTGAAAAGTTTGCCAACTTTATGGTAGATAAGCAAACCCAAGAAGTGATTGAAGACTTTGGTAAAAAGGAATACGGTCAATCATTGTTTATTAGTTATACAGAGTAATGGTTGACGGCGGGGTTGCGTCAATTGGAGGGCCTTATCCGACAGTTGGAGGGCGCTTTCTGACAGTTGGAGGGCCTTATCCGACAGTTGGAAGGCACTTTCCGACAATTGAATTGCAACCACTTTTTTGCGACAATTAGGGGTCAGCCTCCCAGCGCCCCAACTCTATCAACAACACCTGGTGAATCCTGGAGGGTATTATGGAATTGTTAATCGAGGGACTAAAGAAAGCGATAGAGATGATTTTCACCGGTAATCAGGAAGTATTTGCGATTACATGGCTGACGCTGAAGGTTTGTCTGATTTCCATTCTGACAAGCACCCTTTTCGGATTACCGTTTGGCATTCTTCTCGGCTTAACGAGATTTAAAGGCCGAAAAATACTTTTAATGTTTATTAATATTGGCATGGGACTGCCGCCTGTCGTCGCCGGTCTTTGGATCACGATGCTGCTGTGGCGTTCAGGTCCGTTAAGCGAGCTAACATTGCTTTACACACCAACAGCTATCGTAATGGCACAGGTATTAGTCTCACTGCCGATTGTCACCAGCTTAACCGCTACTGCTTTCCAACAAATAAACGATAAAATGCTGCTGCAAATAAAGGCATTGGGCGCGACAAAGTGGCAGACTTTAACGATTCTAATCAAGCAATCCAAAATTGCGATTATGGCAGCGATAATGGCTGGGTTTGGCAGGGTCATTGCCGAAGTGGGTGCAGCGATGATGGTCGGAGGCAATATTCAAGGAGATACCCGGATATTGACCACCTCGATTGTGATGGAGGTATCAAAGGGAAATTTTGATATCGCCCTTGCCCTATCGTTTATTCTGCTGTCGGTAGCGCTGTTCATAACGGCAGCATTAACATTTTTGCAGCAAAGGAGACGTTTTTCATGACACCGTTAATTGAGCTGAAAAATATCACGTATCAAGCCCAAAACAGGCGAATTCTCGAAATTCCTGAATTTCAGATTCAGGAAGGAGAATTTCTTGGAATAATGGGTCCAAACGGTGCAGGAAAAAGCACTTTGCTGAAGCTGCTCGCGTTTCTTAACCGCCCATCGAGCGGCGATATCCTATATCAAGGGGCAGCGGTAACACAAGGGGATGTGCCGCTTGAACTGAGACGAAAATTTTCAATTGCCTTGCAGCAATCATTACTATTAGATGGCACTGTTTTTTATAATATAGCAATTGGTTTAACATTAAGGAAAGTTCCTAAACAAGTAATAAAGGAAAAGGTCTCCCATTGGCTGGAGCTATTTGGAATTAGTCATTTAGCGAAAAAAAATGCCCTGTATTTATCGGGCGGCGAGGCACAGCGCGTCAACCTGGCTCGGGCGATGATTGTCGAGCCGGAAATTTTATTTCTAGACGAGCCTTTTTCAGCATTGGATTTTCCGACAAAAATTAAGTTAATGGAAGATTTCAAGCAAATCATTTCAGAAACAAACACTACAGCCGTGTTTGTCAGCCATGACCTCATGGAGGTTCATTATCTCACAAACCGCCTGGCCATCATCGTCAGCGGTGAAGTACAGCAATCCGGACCCACCCCTCGGGTCCTTGAATATCCCAATTCTTCTACTCAATCCTTCTTAAATGAGTGGAAGAAGTTCTATCCGATTGCACGTTAGGCTAAGGTGCCAGGCACCCTAGCCCCTTTTTTATTGATTAAAAATTCCCAGCGGCTTACAATATGATAAGTAAATCTACATACTAACTGCTTAGTCAGGGGGAGTTATTTTGAAATATGCGATTGTTACCGGTGCTTCAAAGGGTTTGGGTGAAGCGATTGCAAAGCGCTTGATTAATGAACAAATGGCGATTGTTTCTGTTTCACGGACAGAAAATGAGGATCTTAAAAAATTTGCCCTGGAAAAAGGAACATTCTACAGACACTTTTCCTGTAACCTTTCTTTGGAAAAAGAAGTGCAGGAAGTGTTTATGGAAATTGCTCATTGTATTTTCCTAAAGGAACCGACAGAAATTTTACTGTTTAATAATGCCGGCGTCATTGAGCCGATTGAGACGGTGGGAAATTTAGATTTAACCCCGACTGTCCGTAATATTAAAGTCAATGTGATTGCACCGATGATGATTACAAATATATTTTTTAAAGAAGCTGAGCTGAGCAACACAAAGATTCAGGTAATTAATGTTACCTCTGGGGCAGCGGAACGTCCGATTGAAGGCTGGAGCGTTTACTGCAGCTCAAAAGCGGCGATCAATATGTTTACCCAAACGGCCGCGCTTGAACAGATGGAAAAGAACAATAACAATAAAATAATTGCCTTCAGTCCGGGGATTATGGATACGAATATGCAGGAGACAATCCGCTCATCCTCTAAAGAAGCGTTTAAAAATTTGGAGCAATTTAAAGATTACAAGGAAAAAGGCATGCTGAGACCGGCCCATGTCGTAGCAAATGCCTTAATTGATTTAATCCTTAGCGGCGATGTTGAAAGCGGCAAGGTATACAATGTGAATGACTTACTAAAGTAACACCCGCAGGCCGTGCATTCGTTTGATGCAGCGGCCTTTACTCTTTCTTTGGGAACCACAATGTTATACTCGTTCCTTTATTCAATTTGCTCTTGACCTTAATCATTCCTTTATGGGCATCCATTAATGCCTTTACGATGGAAAGCCCGATTCCGATTCCCCCTGTTTTTCTGTCGCGCGATTTGTCACCGCGGTAGAAGCGTTCAAAAATATGCGGGATATCTTCGTCCTTCATCCCCGCGCCTTCATCCTGAATGGAAAACCCAACATATCCACCTATAGCCGTTACAACCGAAATGGTGACATTTTTTCCTGCGGGGGTATATTTCAAGGCATTGTTTAGTACATTTGAGAGAATCTGCATCAATTTATCTTTGTCTGCTTCAAATAATTCCTCCGAGGAACTCTTCTCAATGTGCAGTCGAACCCCTTTCTCTTTAAACAATGGTAAAAACATTTCACCGAGTGCGGCCAGCACACTGCCAGCTTCCATTTCAATTTTTTCAAGCTTCATTTGCGGATTTTCTGCCGCTAGCAGCTTTTCCATTTCATTAACAAGCCGGACTAACCGCATCAGTTCTTCATGGCTTGCCTCAAGGCGCTGCGGTGTCGGCTCCCATATTCCATCCTGAAACGCTTCAATTTGACTCCTTAATGTTGCAAGCGGCGTCCGCAGTTCGTGGGCAAGGTCTCCGGTAAACTGCTTGCGAAGCATTGCTTCCTTAGCTAACGACTCCGCCAGATCATTAAAGGAGATTGCAAGGTGTTTTACCTCTGTTGGCAGCCCTTTTAAAGGAATCCTAACGTTCAGGTTATGCTGTTGCAGTTCATTGGCAGCAAAAGACAGCCTCTGTAGTCCAGAAGTTAATTTTTTTGAAAAAAGCATACTGAAAACAATCGCCAGCACGATCGTTAAACAAACTGCCGCTAAAATATATAATTGAATCGTTTGAATAAAGGTATATTCGTCGTCAATCAAGCCCTCAGGATAGATGGCGACAAGCTTGCCGATAATCGCCTCGTCAACCTTGATGATATAGGTTTTCGAGTGCCATTCCTCCCCGGCTGCTGCCGGTTCTGTCAGCCCTAAACTGTTCAGCATCCCGCGAATATTGGAAGAATCCATCTGAAGCTTCCCATACCGGTCATATAACTGAAAATAAAGCTGATCGGTCATCGCATGCTCATGCAGCAGGCCAAACACCGGGTCGCTGGTAAAATGTCCATTCTTTCGATAATCCTTTTCAATTTCTGTTATGACTCTATCAATCTTCTTTTCCCGATTTCGATCTAGATAGCTGTGAAAGCTTTCTTCAAATCCGTATTGTATAAAAACACTGACAATCAAAATTCCAATCATCGAGGTTAATACAAGGTAGAAAAGGATTTTAGACCGGAGTGTTTGCAGCATCTAATACCCCTCCGAATTTGTAGCCCATTCCAAAGACGGTCATGATAAACTCTGGCTGCCGTGAATCTGTTTCAATTTTTTTTCGAAGATTTTTGACATGGGTATCAACACTGCGTTCATAGCCTTCATAATAGATTCCCTCGTCCTGAATTTTTTCCAGCAGGTCCATCCGGCTGTATACCCTTCCAGGATTCTGTGCCATATTGGTTAATAGCCTATATTCAATTGGGGTAAGCGTAATATATTGACCGTTGATCGTCACTTCTTTTTTCATTAGGTCAATCACCAGCTTCCCTCTATTAAATTCGATACGGTCGACTTTATCTGCTTTTTTTACACGTCTTAGGATCGCTTGTACCCTTACAACGACTTCCCGGGGGCTGAATGGCTTCGTTAAATAGTCATCGGCACCCATGACAATGCCATTAATCCGGTCGTCTTCCGATGATTTGGCGGTTAACATTAGAATTGGAACATCCGATTCTTTCCGAACTAAACGACATACCTCTTCCCCGGAAATGTCCGGGAGCATGAGATCCAAAATGATTAAATCAGGAATGATTGTTTTTGTCTTTTTTAACGCATCAATTCCATTATCAGCACTATGTATTTCATAGCCTTCTCTCTCAAGGTAAGCTTCAAGAACTTCTATAATTCTTCGTTCATCATCAACGATTAAAATCTTCATGTTCACCACTCCCCATAATTTTACTATATCATGGAGGAACTTGAATTTCGGCAACTTCACAAAATCATCATAACTTGCTCATATTTTCTTCAATCTTTTTCGCTAAGATGAAATAGCAGTAAGGAATTACGCTCTATACCTTCCCAAAAACTCTCTGTCAATATAAAATGCCCCGGCCGGATTTACGTCGGGGCATTCTTTTTTAAACTGTTTTTTATCGCCAGGACACCTGCTTCCATATCTTCAAAAGAGGCATAGGCATAGGATAGTCTTAACGTTGGCTGGCGATCATTATAAATATAACCAGGATTAATCACTACATTCTCAGCCAGACATTGTTTAAACAGGGTTGACATATTTATCTTTTTCTTAAAAATAACCCAGATAAAAAATCCTCCAGATGGTTTTGACCAGGTGGCGACATCACTTAAGTGAAGGCTAAGTAAACGAAGCAGCTCATCCCTTTTTTCCATTAACCTGCTGCGGACCTTTTGTAAATGCTTTTCGTACAAACCGGAAGCTAGCAGCTCTTTTACCAGCACCTGTGAAAGATAGCTTGAACCATAATCGGTCTGCATCCGGACATCACTTAACCGTTTAATAACGGCTTCCGGACCGGCCAGCCACCCTATTCTTAGCCCTGCCGCAATCGTTTTCGAAAAACTGCCGATATATAATACTTGGCCATTTTTATCTAATGCTTTTAAAGGAGCTGGCGGCGGTGCATCGATCCATAAATCTCGAAAAATATCGTCCTCAATGATTGGCATCTGGTAGAATTGGCACTTTTCCAATAATTGTTTTCGCTGGTCTACCTCCATGCTTGTACTTGTCGGATTTTGGAACGTTGGATTTAGAAATAAAACCGACGAGTTTTTAGGGAACTTTTGCTGAAATAACGCTTTTATACTTAACCCATTTGCTTCCATGGGTATTTCTCTTATCAACATTTCTTGCGGAAACAGATTAATCGAACGCAAATACGATGGGCTTTCAAGAAAAACGGTAGACCCTCTTTTTAAAATTCCGGTCGTAATCAGCTTCAGCGCCTGTAACGCTCCGGAAACGATCAAGATACTATCGGGTGCAATATTCAATCCAATGGTTTGCAGATGCCTGCTAATCTCTGTTCTTAATCCAAGGTCCCCGAGCCCGTCACCATAACCAAACTCCCGCAGCTGGAGTGTCACCTTTCCCATCGCTTCTGTTATTTCAGTATGAGGAAACATCTCGGGACCAAGTTCTCCCTTGCTTAACTGGATTAAGTCCTTTCTATTCTCCAATTCATTGATCATCTGGACGATATGTTCACTTGCAGGCTGCAAGGACCATTTCGTATAATCGCTCCAGTCCGGCGGGGAAATTGCCGATAGTAAGGACCATTGATTATTTACTACATATATTCCGCTGCCTGTTTTCCCTTCCAGCAGCCCTTCTGATTTGACGATTTCAATCGCTGTAACCACCGTACTTCTGTTCACGCCAAACTGTTTAGCGATTTCCCTTTGCGTAGGGATTTTACTGCCAATCACCCATTCCCCATGATCAATTTTTTCACGAATCCAGCGGGCGATTTGAAAATAACGAGGCATCTTTTTCATATATATCATCCATCTTTTTGTTGGTTTTTTTCGTCGCCGATTGGTTGGCGATTTCAATCCTTTTCCATCTTATTATAAATAAAAAGAACGAAATGAGGTATACCATGAACGGGAAAGTTATCGCTGCCTACACCATCATCATCGTTGCCTGGGGTTCAGCTTTTGCGGGAATTAAGGAAGCGCTTGGATCATATAGTCCGGAACACCTCGCATTGCTGAGGCTTTTGATTGGATCGACTACACTAATCATCTTTGCCGCTGTTAAAAAAATTAGACTTCCAGATGTAAAGGATATTCCGGTTATTTTATTGCTGGGCTTTTTAGGCTTTACGGTCTACCATTCGGCACTGAATTATGGTGAACAAATGGTCAGCGCTGGGATTGCTAGTTTACTAGTATCAACCGCTCCTATTTTTTCCACCGTGTTAGCCGCTGCTTTTTTAAAAGAAAAATTTACTAAGTCAGGATGGATCGGCTCGCTAATCGCATTTTCGGGGGTTGCTCTCATCTCGTTCGGGACGGGTCACACCCAAACAGCCTATTTCATCGGAATTCTTTTTATTATTACCGCAGCCTTGGGTGAAAGCTTCTATTTTGTATATCAGGCAAAGTATTTACAAAAATATGGTTTTATTGCCTTTACGGTGTACACTATTATCCCCGGAACGCTGTTTATGCTGCCGTTCTTGCCGGGATTAGGGAGGGAGGTACTTGCCGCTTCTGCTGGTTCGACAATAGCGGTGGTTTACCTTGGATTGATTCCCACCGTCCTCCCTTATTTAGCCTTAGCCTATATCACTTCAAAAGTCGGGGCTTCAGAGGCAACAAGTTCATTATATTTAACCCCAGCAGCGGCGTTAATCATTTCATGGCTGATGCTTGGTGAAATTCCTACAATGATTTCGTTAGCCGGCGGGGTTCTAACTTTGATCGGTGTAGGCGTAATCCAGCGAAAAGCTCCTAATCAAGAGCACGAAGTCCCAAAGCCAAGTAATGGCCCGGGAAATCACAGTAGAACTGGTTAACAAAAATAAAAAGGCATCCGAATCGAATTGATCTGGATGCCTCTGATTACACCTTAATTATCTTGTTTCTTGATTTCGTCGGTTAGGTCTTCGATACTTCTTTTCACATTGCCTTTACCGGAGTAGTTTTCAATCAGCTCTTTCACATCGATTCCGCTTGATGCCTTTAACGACTCCTGCAGGCTTGCCATAAGGTTAGTGGCATAGCTGGTGATTTTACCCGCGCCGCTGTTTTCCCCGGAACCGCCACCAGTATCCACAACGGTAATTTTATCAATGTTAGAAAGCGGGGCAGCCACTTGCTTCGCATATTCAGGAAGCATTTTGACGACCATGTCGAGAATCGCAGCCTGCCCGAACTGTTCGAACGCTTCGGCAATTTTTTCCTTCGCTTCCGCTTCCGCCAAACCTTTCATACGGATGACTTCAGCCTCAGAAAGACCTTGTGCTTTCTGCGCTTCGGCTTTAGCTAAACCATCGATACGGACACGTTCAGCTTCAGCCTTCGCCATTGCTTCAATACGGTATTTGTTTGCTTCCGCTTCGGCCATTTGTTTCGCTTTTTCCGCCGCAGCAGACTGTTCAACAGCATAACGGTCGGCGTCGGCCTTTTTCTTAACCTCGGAATCGTATTGACGTTCACGGCGCAGTATTTCTTTTTCTTCGAGCTCAATTTGCTTTTGTCTTTCAATAATTCTAACTTGCATTTCCTGTTCGGTAACATCCTGTTTTGCTTTTGCACTTTCAAGGTCATAGGCCATATCGGCTCGTGCCTTAGCAATGTCCTGCTCACGACGGAATTCCGCGACCTTTAATTGATTAATTTTCTCCGCTTCAGCAATTTCCGTTGAACGCTCTAATTCTGAGCGCTTCGCTTCTTTAGCTGCCTCCGCTTTTTTAATTCTGGTTTCTTTTTCTGCTTCAGCCGTAGCAATATCGGCATCACGCTTGACCTGGGCAATGCGCGGTTTTCCGAGCGCATCCAAGTAGCCATTCTTATCGCGGACATCTTTAATCGTAAACGAAACTATCACCAGACCCATTTTCGCAAGGTCTTGAGACGCAACCCGCTGTACCTCTTGGGAGAACTTATCACGGTTTTTATAAATTTCTTCGACTGTCATCGATCCAAGAATCGAACGTAAATGACCTTCAAGAACCTCTTTCGCTTCATTCTCCCGATCATCTTTCGGCTTTCCAAGGAACTGCTCTGCTGCTGTAGCAATCTCGCTGATCGAGCCGCCGATTTTAATAATCGCCACACCATCAGCCATAACTGGTACACCCTGCTCGGTGTAAACTTCTGGAGTAGTAACTTCTAGTTTGCTAGATAACAAGCTTAAAGGCTGTGCTTGTTGAAAAACCGGCAAAATAAAGCTGCCGCCGCCGCGAATGATTTTGATTTTATTACCGGATTCATCGACGTGAACATTTTTGCTGCCAAGATAGCTTCCTGTGACAATCAATGCTTCGTCAGGTCCGGCCGTTCTATACTTTGTAACAAAAACACCAATTAAAGCAATTAAAATAAGTGCAACAATACCAATGATAACCCATACTCCTAATTCCATGGTTTTAACCCCCTTCTATATAAAACTTTCATTTTCCTGGTGGACTGAAACTTGCAGCACTCCATTCTTAACCTGGACTACCAGTACTTTTGTACCATCAGGGATAGATACATCATCAAAGCTGGATGCCGGCTTGGCAATCCTGCCGCTGGCGCTTTCAATTAAAACCTCGCCAAACCCATCGGCCGGGATGGACGTGATCACTGCTCCAATCCGCCCTCGCAGATCGGATTCTTTATAAACGAGTGATTCTTCAGCTGAGGATAAAGGTGCTAAAATAAAAACATTTAATAATGTGACTAGTATTAAAGCAATAACAGCTGAAATTCCTAAAATGAGTAAATAATGAAGCGAAGATAAACGTTCAAATAAGTAGCCGCTGGCTGAAAGAATGGTAATAAAGGCAAAGACGAGAACCGGATTTAAAAAGTGGAGACCCCCGTCACCAGTGTCAAAATGCAGAACATCAGCAAATAAGACATAAATAATGGTCAAGATTCCCGAGATAATGAGTGCGTACAAATAAATCGTTGCTAATGGCAGACCGAAAAGTTCCATATGCATCACCCCTTTAAGATTTAGGTAAGACATACAACGGAAATTCTATTTTACTAGCTTAAAGAAGTATAGGCATCATCCCTTCTTTTTAAAAAGTTATGTATGGTATTAATACGGATAAAACAAGGAAAGGTTTCAAATTTTTCCTAATTATAGTATAAATGATTCATTTAACATTTGGGTATTTTTTTCTATTTAAAAATAAAAAGTGCCGCAGCACTATAGCTGCAGCAACTTACTTACATAATCATATTCAAAAACCTCTTTGTTCGTTCCTCTTTTGGACTTTCAAACATCTCTTCCGGTTTGTTCCTTTCCACCACTACGCCGCCATCCATAAAAATAACTTCGTCCGCCGCATCACGGGCAAATCGCATTTCGTGCGTCACGACGATCATCGTCATCCCTTCTTTTGCAAGGTCCTTCATCACTTTTAAAACCTCCCCCACAAGCTCAGGGTCAAGGGCAGATGTCGGTTCATCAAACAGCATGACCTGCGGTTCCATTGCCAAGGCACGGGCGATTCCTACCCGCTGCTGCTGCCCGCCTGAAAGCTGCGATGGATAAAAGTCCAATTTATCACCCAGCCCAACCTTTTCAAGCAATCCCTGTGCTCTTTTACTTGCTGCTTGCTTGCCCTCTCCCTTCACAATAACCGGACCCTCCATTACATTTTCTAAAACGGTTTTGTGGGGAAATAAGTTATAATTTTGAAATACCATTCCCGTTATCCGCCGAAACGAAGCAATATTTTTCTTCGATACGTTTTTGGAAAAATCGAGCGTCTGCTCGTCGATGGTGATGATCCCTTTCGTTGGAATCTCCAGTACATTCAAACAGCGCAGCATCGTGGTTTTGCCTGATCCGGACGGACCAATTACTACAACTACCTTCCCTTTTTCCACCTCAAGGTCTATTCCTTTTAATACCTCTAACTGTCCGAATTGCTTATGTAACCCTTTGATTGAAATCATCGAAAAACCCCTTTTTCAACGCTCGTTCTAACCATCAGTTTACACCCCATATCGGTTCAATCTCTTTTCCATTACCTGCTGCAGTACAGACAGGAAAAAACAAATGACCCAATAAATTAGGGCAGCTTCGGTGTAAACCAATAAAAATTCATAATTTCTGGAGGTAATTTCCTGGGCCCGGCGAAACATCTCGGTAATCAGTACGACAGATGCAAGAGAGGTATCTTTTACGAGACTAATGAAGGTATTGGATAATGGCGGTAAAGATACCCTGGCAGCCTGAGGCAGGATAATTCGCTTTAACACTTGGGAATAGGACATACCGATTGAATATCCAGCCTCCCACTGTCCCTTGGGAATCGACAAAATCGCAGCCCGGATTGTTTCCGAGGCATAAGCTCCAACATTAAGTGAAAAGCCAATGACCGCTGAAATAAATGGATCAAGCGTTACCCCGACATTTGGCAGGCCATAAAAGATGATGAATAATTGAACCAATAATGGCGTCCCTCGTATGGCCGATACATACACGCGGGCAATGATTTGCAGTATTTTAACATGTGAGATCCGTGCCAGCGCGGTCAAAACCGCAAGGAGCAGCCCACAAATAAACGAAATGATCGTCAGCGGAATGGTATTTGAAATAGCTCCCTCCAGCAGCGGCCAGAGGGAGGTTTTAGCAATTTCTATTAGCCTTGCCGTTCTATCGGGATCTGCGGCAACATTACTTAAGTACATCTTCACCAAACCATTTCACTGAGATTTTTTTATACGTGCCATCATCCACCATATCTTTAAGGGCTTTGTTTACGGCATCTACGAGTGTGTCACTTTTCTTTCGGAACATAAAGCCGCTTGTTGATGCATCATTACTTGTCGCAACAATCTTCACCGGTGCATCAGGCTTTTGTTTTTTAAAGTCTAAAAAGGCAATGTTATCATTAATCGTCACATCGACCCGTTTCTGTGCCAGCAGCTCTGCAGCCTGCTGGAAGCCATCAACCCCCACCAGATTGGCTCCATACTTTTTCGCCATGTCCGCATAGTTGCTTGTTAGCGATTGGGCAGAATTTAATCCTTTAATATCGTCAAATGATTTGACCTTATTATTATCCTTATTCGTAATTAAAACAGCGGTCGAGGTAATATAAGGATCGGAGAAATCATATTTTTCCTGACGGTCCGGGCGAATTCCTACTTGGTTGGCGATCATATCAAAGCGCTTGGCATCAAGTCCGGCGAATAAAGCATCCCATTGAGTCTCTTTGAATTCCGCCTTTACCCCAAGCCGTTTGGCGACCTCTTCTGCAAGTTCAACATCGAAACCGGTTAAATTTCCGCTCGTATCGTGAAACGTAAATGGCGGATATGTACCTTCCGTACCGATTAAAATTTTTCCGTCATCCTTCACTTTTGCAAGTAAATCTTGATTTGCTTTTTCAGCTGTTTTATTGTCTTTCTTATTATCCTTCTTGGCATCATCCTTGCCACATGCGGACAATACGAACATAAAGCTTAATACAAGCGTAAAGATGATTAATAATTTTTTCATCAAAAAACCTCCCTTACTAGCTTGCGATTATTTTCCCCATTTTTTCATAATAAAAACCCGCCTTGAAAAATCGGCAGGTTAAAGTGAACAAACATTTGAATTAACTGACTTCGTCTTTCATTCTTGCCACTTCGACAGGCTTAAGTCCAAAGGCTTTCAGGCCGTCATCCTTTCCTTCCCCCAAACCCAAAAAGTAAAATCCTTTCAGAATATAATAAAATCCAAGGGTCTTTAATATATGGCCCGTGAAATTGTCAATATCATAGACACTTTGATAAATCGTAAAAACTAACTCCGTTAACAGTAAAAAAACTAATGCTAATGCAATCGAAAGTTTTGCTTCACATTTTTGTTCGTGATATTGATAGAGGGTAACAATTAAACAAATAAACTGAATGAAACTAACAGCATATTCCATTACATTTTTCACAAAGGTTGTCCCTTCTCCCTCAACCATTAAGACAGGCAGACTTTGTTCAAATTGGAAGATAGTATAGCCAATTGTACAGACTATGATCATTCCAAATATAAACGAAGCGTTGTGTACATCCCTTTTTAGCTTCCTGTCCGGGAGAAGCAGGACCAATAAAATCAAGAACGCCTGAAGCATTCTTGCTGTGACCCAAAACCAAGTCGCTTTTGCTACTGAGCTTTCGGTAATAAAAAAGGGCATTCCTTTAAAGGACATCGTATGGAGCAGGTCAATCGCGCCAACAAGAAAGAAGGTAATCGACAACAGCAACATTCGGCTTGATTTCGTTTGGCGAAAAACCTTGCGTCCATAAAAGAAGATTGTGGCTGAGATGCTAATACTAATACATTCTAAAAGGGTATGAATTCCGACATAATTTTCATGGTTATAAAAGATATTAATTTGCGGCTGATTTAAATGAAAGACCATCAGGAGAATTATAGCTAGAACGGAGTAGAGTAGAAATTTCCCTTCAGTTAACTGCTTCTTCATGTGTATCACCTCTATTCTTTTACATTTTTTACTTATTATAAAACGGGTTTTAAGGTTGTGACGCTTAAGGTTGTTGCAACTTTATGAAAATTTTATGGCAGTGTTTTTCCCGATAAAAAAGAAGGCTGCACCAATGGCAAGCCCCCTTCTCCTTACTTCCACCACTGGTCAAACATTGTGGCAGGCATTCTTCGCTTATGTTCTGTTATGAGGTAACGCTGTTCGATTTTAGCGGCCGCTTCTTTAGAAACAGTTTTTCCTTCCAAGTAATCATCCAGTTCATCATAGGTGATTCCCAATTCCGTTTCGTCCGCTTGTCCAGGCTTTTGATCCAGCAAATCTGCCGTTGGAACCTTTAAATAAAGCCGTTCTTCTGCACCAAGCTTCTGTAGCAAGGCTTTTCCTTGTCTTTTCGTTAAACCCGTCAGCGGCAGAACATCCGCCCCGCCATCGCCATATTTTGTATAAAACCCTGTTACAGCTTCAGCCGCATGGTCCGTCCCGACCACCAAGAGCCCTTCCATACCGCCAACCGCGTATTGGGCAATCATTCTCATTCGAGCCTTCACATTTCCCTTTTGATAGTCGCTTAAATGCTGCCCATTGGTCGATTGATCATATTCCTTTTGGACCACGTCCACCGCCGCTTTTATATTAAACACCATTTCTTGGTCCGCTTTAATAAAGGCTAAGGCTTTTTTAGCATCGTCCTCGTCCTGCTGCAAGCCGTATGGCAGCCTGACTGCAATAAATAACGCCTCGGTTCCTTCATTGCGCAGCTCCTCGACAGCCAGTTGTGCCAGCCTTCCCGCAAGCGTGGAATCCTGACCGCCGCTAATCCCTAAGACATATCCTTTCGACTTCGTTTTCACTAAATAATTTTTTAAAAAGTCTATTCGCCTACGAATTTCTTCCTTCGGTTCTATAGTAGGAGAAACATGTAAGTCCTTCATGATCTGTGCTTGCAAACTCATTTATACCCCTCCTAGCCTTCATTACTCTTAATGTACCACAAAAATTAACTTTTCAGTAAAAAGAGACATTCAAAAATGTTAGGGTAAAATAAAGAATAGCTTAGTAAAAGTATTGGAGGGTTAATTTTGGAAGCAAAAACATGTAACGAATCAAGGGTTGTGAGAACTATGAGGGTATTTCCAAATGATGTAAATGACCATCATACATTATTTGGCGGCAAGCTGATGAGTGATGCCGATATGCTGGCATCACTCTCAGCCACACGGCATTCCAGAAAAGAGTGTGTAACAGCTTCAACTGATTCTGTTGATTTCCTAAGTCCTATTACACCAAAGGATTCTGTCTGCTTCGAATCATTTGTTACCTGGACAGGCACTTCCTCCATGGAGGTTTTCGTCAAAATTATCGCGGAAAATATGATTTCAGGCGAACGAAAAATTGCCGCAACAGCGTTCTTAACCTTTGTTGCCCTTGACGAACATGGCAGGCCGACTCAGGTTCCGGCAGTCATTCCGGAGACAGAAGAGGAGAAAAAACTTTTTGAAACCGGGAAAGCAAGAGCAGAAAGACGAAAGGAACACAGGGTACACAGTAAAGATTTAGCTGCCTACTTAACAACTAGAAAGCCTTGGGAATAATAAAGTATGACCACCAGTTTTAACACTAAAGCACAAAAGAGAAAGGTTCGCGAAATCATGATTTCAGCGAACCTATTTCACAATTTCTCATGCTTCCTTCTGTCTGGTGCTTGCGGCGGCATTTGCGCCCAGCCGCGTTCTACCATAAGTTTAACTCCTTTTGCGGAATAGGCTAACACTTCAATAATGTATTTTTGATAATAAGCAGCCAAATCTGATCTCATGGCTAATGATAAGGCATGCCCGATTAAGGTAACATCAATACCATTTAAAGAATTAAACAATGTGACAATCAGTCGGTCAGAAAATGGGGATACAGTCGAAGTTGTTACATTAACAGATGTTGTGACAATTCCTAGCAGCTGCTCCCTCTCTAAAATATCATTAAAAGTATTAATTTGTTTTTCAGAAATTTTCTTCCCGTCTGCGATGTACTGATGAATTTCTTTGTCCTTAACAACTTGCATTAAACCCATGCACAGTAAGACAGAGAAGAAATTCCGTTCTATATTAAAAAAAATCTCCGAAATTTCCGCGACATTAATGGAACGTTTTTTCCCAAATCCGCTGATATAGGAAAGTTTTTTAGCATACTCAACATCATCAGGATAAGGAATCATGGGCGGCCTGTCGTATATCCCCTTTGATAACATAAGATTTGTTGAGTCCCGATACAATTCTGAAGTATTACGTATCATCGTAACAAAAAAATCCATTATATCCTTACGGGCTACATTGGCGGTTAAAAACCCTGTGTTGATCATAGACATACGGCTCATAGAATAAACAAAACTCAATCCAAACATATCATAAAACAATGGGGGAGCTGTTAAATCAAGATCTTCTCCAGTGAATCCGTCTGGTATCGGAATACCTTCAGCATTAAAAATGCTTGTGATTTGTTCGACATGCTTAGTAGATAAATCGAAAGCATCCTGCAATAAAGGTTTGATCTCGCCATCCTTATTATGATGCATGAAGTAGGTGATCAAGCACACCGCTAAATTCTCTTGCAGATAAGTTTCCCATAACCCGGCAATTTCTGCGCTTGATAACCTAATACTCCGCTCAACCATCCGAAATCCTCCCCTAAAAAAAGTCTATAAAGTTAGATTCCCTATTTATAGGAGGATTATTCTAATAAACGGATACAATCTTTAAGAATTGTCCTTTCCATGGTCATCCTTCCAGGACATAACTCCATCCTCTTCATCAAATTCGATTGTGACATCAACAACACCTTTTTCAGTTAAAATTCTTTCCTCCAGGCGGTCTTTAATATCATCGGCAGCGGCCACTGTTAATTTCGGATCGACTTCAATTTCCAGTTCAACATGAAGGTCTTCTCCTTCTTTAATAACGGTAATGGACTGAATATCCTTGACATCCGGATCCTCCATAACGATCGTACCAATCTTATTTTCCATTTCCTCATCCGCTTGTCCGATCACACCGGCAGCATTGTCAAGGAAGACTTTCCCTACGACAAAAAACATCATTACCCCAATCAGAATAGAGGCAATCCCTTCCAATTGATGCAGCTGGGTAAAATGTGAAATGACCACGGCGATAATGGCCAGCAAGCCGCCTAAAGTGGCAACCATGTCCTCCATAAAAACAAGCTTTGTCGCCGGTTTAGCTCTGCCTAAATTAGCAAAGCTTTTAAAGAAAACATTTAGGCCATTGGCTTGAATATCAAGCTCATGCAAAATTTCCTTCATGGCTTTAAATAAGACAAAGGTTTCGAGGATAGTGGAAATTGCCAGGACGGAAATATTAATAAGAAAGCCGCCTGATTTCGTAGGATGGACAACATGATGATACCCTTCCCGAATTGTTTCAAATGCCATAATCCCAACAATTAATACAGCCCCTAATAACACTAAATTAACCAAGCGGCCAAACCCATTTGGAAACTTCTCTGTTGGAGCCTTCTTGCTAAGGGCAGAGCCGACAAAGACAAAGAATTGATTAGCCGCATCCCCTAAGCTATGCATGGTTTCCGCAAACATTGCGACATTGCCGGTAAAAAAATAAGCCGTTCCTTTAATCACCGCAATAATGGTGTTAATAATCGCGGCGAGCATCGCTGATTTATTTCCTCTCTTTAATAGCTGCAGTATTTCTCCCATCGTATCCCCTTTTCTAAAAAATTATTTTTTTATAATATACCCTTTTTCATGATTCACTGCCATTTTTAATTCGGAAAATAAAAAGGGACCTTGACGCAGGTCCCTTTAACTTATACGTTATTCAACACTAAATACAGCCGGTTATTTCGTTTGCTTTGTTCTTGTTCGTCCGCTAAATCGTATTTTTTCAACAAATGAAACACTTCATTTAATAAATCCTGTGTGTGCTCCTTTGCAAAGAACTGTTCAAATAATGGCTTCATATCCTCCGGTAAAAATTCCGCTTGTGACTCATATTTACTTTTGACATCTACATGTGAGTGGTCTAATTTACATTCGCTCATTCCCTGAACCTCCTCTATGTTCTTACCATTAAGATACCATGATTTAATAAAAAAAGCCCATGCTAGCGGGCTTTTTGATTAAACCTTTTCATTATCTGTCACTTCGAGGATATCCAGTAAGAAGACAAACACCGGAATCCCTACAATTAATCCCCAAATGCCAAAAAAGTGCTCTGAAAAAATCAAAACAATAAACGTATAAAACACTGGCAGGTTTGTTTTCGAACTCATCAAATTAGGATTCAAAATATAAGCCTCTACAGCATGGATCACGGCAATGGCAATCCCGACATAAAGCACCTTCATCATTCCGCCAATACTATAAGCAATAATAACCAGCGGAATTAATGAAATAATCACACCTGCAACAGGAATCAATCCCAACACGAAGACCATGATTGATAACCCGCCAAGCTGCGGAAAATCAAGCAGCCATAAAGAAATGGTGGTAAGTATACAGTTGACCACTGCAATAATCAATTGCGCTTCGATTACTTTTCCGAACGTTCTAACGAATTTATTGGCAAAAAATTCAATTTCAGTGTAGATAGACGAAACCTTGCTCGTTTTGAATTTTTTTGTAAACTCAATCAATCTCGGCTTTTCCAGCAGGAAAAATAAACTCAATAACAAGGCCATCAGAATTTGAATCCCTACTTTACTAATATCACTAAACGATTTTAATAAATAGGTGACACCTTGTTCTAAATAGCTGGTAACATTTATTTTTTCAATCCGTTCAACAATGTAATTCAATATAACGTTATCATGCTTTGACGTGTAAAAGGCTGTTAACTGCTTAATTAATGTTGAAATTTCACCTGCAATCATTGGCAGGTACATAACCAATCCATACGAAAGCAATCCTACAATACTTGAATATGAAATAACCACAAGCAGTTTTCGATTAAGGGGAATTTTTCCCTCAATGAATTGGACTAACCGATCCATTAAAAAAGTAAAAATAAAAGTAAGTAATATTAAGTTAATCATCGACTTCATTGCATATAAAATAATCGCAATGAACACAAAAATTAAAATTCGTTTAAAGGAGCTGCTTTGCATAAATTTATTGATCATAGGCCATTATCGATCCCCATTATTTTCAGAATAAAAAGTAATCAAATCACACGTCAATTATATCAAACAATTAGGTAATTTGTCCTTAACAAAGTATTACCTTGCATGGAATTGATATGGTGTCATCGAGCTGTCAATCGCTTGGCTTACATAACCATGCTTGCTTAAATAATCAAGCAGTTTTGGCAGATGCGCAAGCGTTTCATTCCGTTCATGCAGAAGAATCACGATCGGTCCCTGATGATGATTCATTCTGTTCAATTGCTCGATTACACTGTTCACATATCGTCCGTCTTTATAATACCAATCCTTACTATCAATATTCCAGTCCCACATTAAATACCCAGCTTCATCCACTGCTTTCCGGTATTCCGGTTTCATCCCAGGTATACTGCCATAAGGCGTCCTGATTAAGTAGGTTTCAACACCGGAAGCCTCCTTTAACGTATGTTGATTTTGTGTTAATTCGCCTAAAACCGAATGAGCTGAAGCATAAAATCGTTTTACATCATGTGATACGCTATGAAGTCCCACTGCTTCACCGGACTTTACCATTAATTTAGCAGCCTCAGGATAGCGGTGGATATTTCCATCAATCATAAAGAATGTTGCTTTAAAAGAATGCTTTTCTAAAAGCGAAATAATATCTCCTGTGATGGCAGACGGTCCATCATCAAATGTTAAATAAACTGTTTTTTTGTTTTTACCGCTATTTGCCGGTTTTGTCGTTTCTTGTTTAGACTTGCCTGGTTTGGATGTTTTTTTCACTGGTAATGCTGGAGTAGTTTTATCTTTTTTGGCAGGCGGTGCCGTGGCTATATCTTTAGCTGGTTTTGCTGGCTTTGTTGGCTTTGCCGGTGATTGACTAATCTCGTTCATGTTTCTCCACGCAAATGCTTTTTCTTGCTGTTTGTGGATCCATTCTTTTTCCAGCTTAAAATCCTTGGTGTACTGTTTAATCATTTCTGACGTAATATGTGTTGCTTTTGTTTGATTACGATATTCATTTTTTGATTGATTAATAGGTTTTACCGCCGCTTTTGCCTGAAAATAACTAGTCGCCGACAGTCCGGCAAAAAAACCTCCAATCAGAACGACCAGAATTAAAGACCAAAACGGCCAACCGCGCCTAAATTTCCTCATTGTTCTATCCCTCACAGCTGTTTTAATTTCCCTTTCCCCATTATAGACGATATTCCACTCAAATTGTTTCTATTATATTAAAAATATTACATTTCTATTAAAAAGTCGATATATTAATAGATATTTAGACAAGTTCTTACAAAATCTCCTATCTTTATTCTAACTGAAATGGGAAGAAAAGGTAACAATTAAATATTAAATTTCCAAAAATCTAGACAGGCAATTTTACACCATGTCTTACATACATTTCATTGAGCAAGAAATTTTCCTTTTTGAATTGATGCTGTGTGATCGGTCGGTGCTGTAAATGGCAGGTAGCCGCTGTTAATTGGCGGATAACTGCTCGCAACTGGCGCATTGCCGCTGCCAACTGGCGGATACACGCTGCCAACTGGCGGATAGTCGCTCCCAACTGGCGGATACACGCTGCCAACTGGCGGATAGCCGCTCCCAACTGGCGGATAAGTGTCTTCAATTAGCGGAAAGTGATTCATGGAGGTGATTGTATGTCAGGTGGACTCAAATTTTTGCTTTACCTGGTATCATTTTTTATTCCAATTGTTGGAATTATATTAGGGATCATCTGGATGAATGACCAAGAACTTGATAAAAAAGCTGTCGGCAAGAATTGTTTAATCGTCGCCATTGTTTCGATTGTTCTTAGCTGTGTATGTTGGTTTGCACTATCGGCAATGTCTGTCTTGCCGGCATTTTCGGGGTATTAATATTAGGGGTTGGTTTGGTATCCGCGGGATTTTTGTGAGATTCCGCGGGTTTTTGAATTTATTTCGCGGATTTTGTGCGGAATTTCGCGGGCTTTTGATTTTATTTCGCTGATTTTGCATGAGTTTTCGCCGACTTTTCATTTTATTTCGCCGAATTCAAACAGGATTTCGCCAACTCAGATTTTTGGGGCAAAGGAGTGTTCAAAATGTTGCAGGAGATTCTCCACTTTTTTGGCAGGGCGATCTGTCACCAAATCGAAGAACGTTCACTCCTTGCTTCGGGCGAAACACTATCCGTCTGCGCCCGAGACACCGGCATCTATATCGGGATCTTTTCTTCCCTTTTTTATTTACATATGACTAAACGAAAAACAAACATCACCATCCCGACAATCAGAACAAGCTTTTTTCTTCTATTATTGATGGCGCCGATGATAATGGATGGTTTGGGCTCCTATACCCATGTATTTGAAAGCTCAAATGTGCGGAGGCTCGTTACGGGGATTTGCTTTGGTTTAGTACTGCCGTATTTTCTTTATCCGATGGTTTTAGGAAAGGCACTTAAACAGAATGCACAGCCGGTTATTACGAGAGCAGCGGACTTTCTTATACCACTTTTAATTAGCTGTAGCTTGGGAGGACTAGTTTATTGGGGAGAACTGCCTTTCATTGTCATTGATAGCTTCCTTATTTTAGTGCTCCTCTGCTGGGGTGGTCTATTAGTTTCATTTCTTTTTTCAAAGATTCAACATAATCTACTTAAATGGACTTTCTCCATCGCAGGGAGTTTAACAGTACTTAGCTTCCTTTCAATCCTCCACAAGATTATAATTTCATAATTAAAAAAGAGAACATCGAAACTGTTCTCTTTACTCTGTATTAATTACATTTATTAATTGTTGAATTTGTTTTAACTTTTGTGGGCTTAGCTGGTCCTCCGATAACTCAATCTCCACTTTTAATGTACTTTTGACGGAGGTCCTTTTTTTTCTTAAAGGTTCAGTGTTATTTATGAAATAGTCAACTTCTACCTCTAACACTTTCGAAATTTTTTCTATTATATCTAAACTAGGGTTTGTTTGAATATCCCGTTCAATTAAACTTAGGTAGGACTTTGAAATAGCCGTAAGTTCACTTAATTTGGTTAAAGAAAAACCTTTTTCTTCGCGTAATTGTTTAAGTTTACTACCATCCATCGTATCTCTCCTTCAAATTCAACTCCCGACATTCGGTTCAAGCCCAACTATCCTCCAAGTCCTTTCGTTACCAAATAAATGACCAAAGGGCCTAAAATAACGATAAATAGGGAAGGAAAGATAAAAAACACCATTGGGAACAGCATTTTTACCGGGGCTTTCATGGCTTGCTCCCGGGCTGCTTCTCGTCGCTGTTCACGAATTCGAATGGTTAAATTCCCCAATACCTTCGCCATCCCAATCCCCAGCTGATCCGCTTGAATTAGTGCAGTAATGATGCTTTGAAAGGAATCTGAGGGAACTCGTTTACGAAGATCGTAAAATGCTTCCCTTCTTGATTTTCCAAGCTTCATTTCCTCTAATGTTTGTAAAAATTCATCTGCCAAGGGGCCTTTAATTTTTTGCGAGACTTCCGCCAAGGCTAAATCCAGCCCCATCCCGGCCTCCAATAAAAGATTGACGGTATCGAAATAATCCGGCATCGCCGTATTTATCGATTTAATTCTCGCCGTTTTCCTCTTTCCTAGAAAAAATACCGGCAGACGGAACCCTAACATTGCCAAGGTAAAGATCATTATCCAGACTAATAGTTTATTTTCGGCTAAAGGCAATATGAAGAAGAAAGTGGGCAGGCTGATTCCTGCGCTTAGAACAATTTGAAACAATCTAAAATCAATCGGCGATTTAAACGGATAGCCCGCATCCCGCAACAGCATATCCAGTTTCTTTCTTTCGTTCAGTGACAGACGTTTATTTAAAACTTTAGTTCCTTTGCTCCAGTAAACACCGAAGAGCTCTTTTAACCGGCCGCCTTTTCTTTCCTTTAAAGGGTTTTCCTTTGATATTACCGTTTCGCCAAAATACTTGTGAATTCGTACTTGAAAGGCCAACTGCTTTTTAAAAACAGTTGCTAAAACAGCGGCTAAAAATGTGGTAAAAAATCCTGCCATTAAAAACAATAAAATTACATTCAGCATTTTCTACACCTCAATTTGGATGATTTTCCGGATGAATACCCAGCCGATAATATTGGCCGCTGCGCCTACAAAAAGCATCATCCAGCCTAATGGGTGCTGAAACATCGGGGAAAAATATTCCCAGTTTACCAGAGTTAAATACAAACCAAGCGCCACCGGAAGCAAGGTGATGATCCATGATGACATCCTCCCTTGTGAGGTTAATGTCCGTAGTTCTTCTAAAATCCGAACCCTGCCGCGGATCGTATCCTCCATCGTTTCCAGCAGCTGAGCTAAATTCCCGCCGCTTTTCCGCTGTGCTAGAATAGCCCTTACGACCACCTCAAGCTCTTTATTTGGCAATCTCTCAACCATTTCTTGAAATACATTATCCAACGGTACCCCCAGGCCAACCTGACGAACAACTCGATCAAATTCCGGCCCAAGCGGATCTGGGACTTCCCTTCCGACCAGCTGCATCGCCTGCATAAAGCTAAAGCCCGCTCTCATGGAATTCGCTGTCATGCCTAATACTTCAATTAATTGATAATTGATTCGCGCCAAGCGTTTTTTCCTTTTTTGTTTCATGATCTCTTTTGGTAAAATAAAGCCGATGACTACCACGAAAATTAACGAATACCACGGTAGTCCAAGAAAACCGATAAACAGTGCTAAACCCACAGCTGTTAAAATTCGAAAAGCAAAAAATTCTTCAGGTTTCAGAGGACTGCCAGCTTCTGCTAAAATCTTTTCGGTACTTTCACTAAACCGAACATTTTTGAAAACATTGGCAACAGATAGTAAGAAACGTTTTAAAAACGATGGCTTTTTTTCATGGAGTCCTATATCTTTCGTAACTTCCGGTGAGGGTAAAAATTCTTTGATGCGATTGGAGATTCTTATTTTATATGAATAACTTTTTAAAAGTATAAACATTAATATCGTAGTGGCAATAAAAATGATGGTTATTTCTAAGGCGATTTTCATAGCTGCCACTCTCCGGCAAACCATGAGGCTGGTATTTTGTAGCCATTTACCTCCAGCTGCTCGCTAAAGCTTGGACGAATGCCGGTGCTGATGAATTTCCCTTCAATATGGCCATCAGAGGTGTAACCTGTTTCTTTAAAGACGAACAGATCCTGGAGGACGATTGTTTCGCCTTCGAGACCCAATACCTCAGTAATATGGGTGATCTTTCTCGTACCATCCTTCATTCTCGATTGATGGACAATGATATCGAGGGCATTAGCTATTTGCTCACGGATGGCCTTAACCGGCAAATCAAATCCCGCCATTAACACCATCGTTTCCAAACGGGATAGAATATCTCTTGGGGAATTGGCGTGGCCGGTACTTAAACCGCCATCATGACCAGTATTCATCGCTTGCAGCATATCCAGCGCCTCCGCACCACGGACCTCACCTACGACAATTCGATCCGGTCGCATCCGCAGTGAGTTCCGGACTAAGTCCCGGATGGTGATTTCGCCTTTTCCTTCGATATTCGGCGGCCGGGATTCCAGTGACACAATATGATCCTGATAAAGCCTAAGTTCAGCAGCATCCTCAATCGTCACAATTCGGTCCGAGTTCGGAATGAATGAAGATAACACATTTAAGGTAGAGGTTTTCCCTGAACCTGTACCCCCGCTAATAAAGACATTTAGCTTCGATTTAACACAAACCTCCAGAAACTCGGCCATCATTTCGTTTAACGTGCCAAAGTGGATTAAATCCCTGATTGTAAAAGGAGTTTCGGAGAATTTACGAATCGTCAGGCTTGGTCCTTTCAGCGCAAGTGGAGGGATAATTGCATTCACACGCGAACCGTCCGGCAGGCGGGCATCCACCATTGGTGAGCTTTCATCAATACGGCGGCCAATTGGAGATACAATCCGCTCGATTACACGCATGACATGCTGATTATCCATGAAATTCACTTGGCTCTTATAAACCTTCCCGTTTTTCTCATAATAAACCTCATCGAAATGGTTGACCATCACTTCACTAACATGCGGGTTTTCTAGTAAGGGAGTAATCGGTCCATATGCCAGCAATTCATCTTTTACATAGGCCAAAGCCTCTTGTTTTTCTTCAAACGTCAGCCTTGTGCCTTCCTGCTCAAAAAAAGCCTCCGATAATTCTTCAATCTTCTTGTTCTCGGTTTGTTTATCCTGACTTGGAAACTTTTTTAATTCTGCCAGCAGGTAATTATAAAGGTCGTTTTCTACCTCCCAAAATTCTTGGGACTTTTTTGAAACAGGCTTTTCCACATGATTTTTAACCGCAGTTACCGTGTTAGCCTCATCTAAATATCGTTTAAATAAGCTCACGTTTTCGTTCACCTACTTTCCAACTTTAAACCATTTTTTCTCTTTCTTTCCTGGTGTTGCTCCGTCGTCTTTTGGAGCAAGCTTTTCGGACAAATTCAAAACAGATTTTCCGATATTGCTTCTGGCATTTGACAGAATAAATGGCTGTCCTGCTTTGATCGAGGGGGCAACAATTTTCACATGCTCAGGTAAGATGTGAAAAACTTCTTTCGCTAAAATTTCTTCAATTCTTTTTTGCTCAAGAGCCTGCCCTTTCACGAAACGATTCAGGATGAGCTTTACTTTATCTTTTAGATTAATAGTTTCTAATGTTTCTAAATAAAGCTGGGCAAGACGCAGACTAGACAGTTCATTAAGGGTAAGCAGCACGATTTCGTCCGCCATATCCAAACAACGCAAATGAATCTCGGATAAATAGACGGGCATATCGATTATAATAATGTCATAAAACTTTTTAGCCTCTTCAATCGCCTCTCTGATATGTTTTTCTGTAATCCCTTCAAAGAATTCCGGCCTTGGCGGGGCCGCAAGCACAGCGACATTTCCTTCTACTTGGGTCATATATTGAGTAATGGAAAAATGATCTCGGCCATATCCTTCCTTGACCCATTCATATATCGACCGCTTTGGTTTCACATTATTGTAAATGGCCACTTCGCCAAACTGCAGGTTTGCATCAACCACGGCAACTTTTTTGCCCATTCTAGTAAACGATACCGCCAGATTAACCGATAGAACCGTTCTACCCACTCCACCCTTTGGACTAGCAACGGCAATGACTCTACTTTTTTCTTTTGAGATTTGGTTTAAGTTAGTATGATCCATCTTTGCCCGATGCTGCATGAATTTCTTTGCATGGGATATCGCCTCAGACAGTTCACTTAGCTCATAGGATGAACGAAGCGTATCCGAAGCCCCCATCAGCATCGCTTTTCTAAGATTCTCGAGGTTATCAGGAACAATTAAAATGATATAAACATGCGGGTAAAGCGCTGAAATTTCCTGGCAAAGCTCGTACACATTAAACAGTGTATGCGCTTTTAAAAATAACACCGTCTGATGGTTGCCGATCACAAGGGAATGCAGCTTGTTAATTTCATTTGTTGATACCAATTGGAAATGCTGTTTTTCTAAATAAGTTTGGATTTCCCCCGGCGGAGAATTCGTATCAGAAAAGTAAACCCAGTTTATGTTCATTACTTATCATCCTCCTTAATGATTTCTCTTGTTTGCTTGTACCATTCTTTTCCGGTTTTTGTGTCCTCAGAATTTCTTAGCATTAAGTAGAATCCATTCTTATCCCTGGAAGCCAAACTAAGCATGACGCCCTGTTCTGGAGTAACCTCCAATGTGACTGTTTCATAGTTAAGTGCGCTTTCCTTAGGATCAGACGACTTACCAGAAGAAAGCACCTTCACATTTTCAAGCACAAGGACTGCCGATAAAAATTTTTTATCCTTTTTTTCATCTTTGGTAGTTTCATAGGCTACGACGTCAACCATGGAATTTGGAGCAACGTATCCGGAAACACCCGTTTCTAAGCCAACCTTGATTGATATAGCTCGTTTTCCTTTTTCTACATCGACAATAGGATTAGCGAAGTCCCTTTGTAGGGCTTTTTCTTTTTCTGATTTTTTGGCTTTTTCAAGCTCCTCGGCGGCTTTTTTTTCTTTTTCTTTTTCTTCTTTTGTCTCTTGGCTTGCAGAGGCATTTACTGGAGTTGATGAGGTATTTTTTGCGAAAACAGATATGTAAACAAAGCCTGCTACTGCTAAGCCTAGGACTAGTGAAACTAGCCAGATTTTTTTTGTGTTCATAGTGTGCCTCCTACTTTACAACTAGAGCTGATTTTTTTATTCAATGAGTTTGACGCCATATAGGGCGTATTCTCCAATTCCTGTTCCTGTTCCACTTTCAATCTCTCCTGAACCTACCCTTTTTATAAATTCTCCTATAATTTCATCTCCTTTAATTTCCTTTATCCAATAAGATGCTAAATAAATTACATCTCGTTCACATTGTCCTTTACAACCTTCCCAGTTTTTAATCACAACTACTGTAATTACCCTATCGCAAGAATTATCAGCAGTTTCTGCCTTTTGACACTGTATTTTGCCTTTGTCATTATTAATTAGCGTTTGGAATGCATTCTTGATTGTTTCACCCATTCCACCTGGCTCCGTGTCAACGGGTTGGCCTGATTGGTATGTTCCTCCATTTAATATTGCATTTGCAAGGTCGCTGTTCCCTTTATTGTCTCCTAACCTAATAAATCCACAATTCCCATGCTTATTGCCCGGATTTGTACAATTTAAACTTGTCACACCAGGGATCACTTTTTCCTCCACCACTATTGGAGCGACGCCACTAGCCTTTTTTAAAGGAGCGACTTTAGCTGTTGCTGTTGCGCCGACGGTTGCGTAATTGATTCCTATTACTCTAGCAAATGTCATAGGAACATTTACTTCTTTTGCCGCCTTTATTGAATCTCCGGTGGGAAAGGTTACATCAGTAGTGGAAACTTTAAAACCATTTTCTTCAGAAACTTCCTCAGCTATCTCTCTAGCCCTAGCTTCGCTTGTACGGAGTCCTTGAGCACCTGCTAGAACTGTAGCATCCATTGCCTTTTGGAGCTTACTCTTTTCTGAATAAAGCCTTCCGCCATCTATTGTTAAAGTAGCAAAACCCATAAGTGCAACCATCGATAGGGCCACAATCACCAGGGTCGCACCGCTTTCATCTCTCAAATTTAATAATTTTAATAATATTTTCATTCATTCTACCCTCATTACTGTGGTGTCCGTTAATGTAATTTCTCCGACTATATTTTTAATGATTGGTGTAAGGAAAGTGATCGGATACGTGATTACAACTGTAGCATTTTTACCAGATGATGCTGCAGTTACTGTTACATTTGTTAAATTAATGCTACTCCCTGCATTTTTCCCGATTTGTTCCGCTTCGTCTTTTGATTTACCAACACTAGCTGCTCGTGCAGCTTCCCGTCCAGCATGATCGATTGTTAAATATGCATGAAAAATGCGACCAAAGTCCACAATTCCGAATAATAACATTGCGAGGACCGGTAAAATAAGAGCAAACTCTACTAGTGATTGACCGTTTTCGGATTTCATTAAAACCCACCCCATACCAGGGTACATAGTGTTCCTAAGACAATAGCTATTCCATACGGGAATGAAATACTTGAATGTTTTTCCTTTGGTATTAGAATCGACCCGAGATTACTGCGTAGAAAAATTACAGAATAAAAAAAGGATTTCATTGAGTTTATACAACCTCTTTGTTTAATAATGAGGACTATAGCAATAGCTCCGCCAATTAAAGCAGTATAAATAAACGAATAAAAAACAAAATTTACGCCCATTAATGTACCAATTGCTGTCATCAGTTTTACATCACCAGCACCCATTCCACCTAGTAAATAAGGGATTAGTAAAAGTCCGATACCGACTAAAAATCCTTTACCACCGAAGAGAAAGCCTTCCATACCCATGTTATAAATGTTATAAACAATTCCAAATAAAATGGTAGGTAGGGTGACAATATTTAGTATTTTTCTTGATTTTAAATCGGTATAAAGACTTATAAAAAGAACAATTAGCAAAAGAATAATTTTCATTTATTTCCTCACCTCTTCTTAAAAGTAAACCCTGCTTTAATAAACTAAAAGCAGGGCATTTATTATTTTTTTATAAATATAAAATTTTTAAGAAGTTAACTTCGTAACAATTTCTTGAAATTTAGTATTTAAATTTGTTCCCAATGTAGCAATTGTCCCCATTACCACAACTGCAATTAATGCAATAATCAACCCATACTCTGTCATTGCTTGTCCTTCTTCTTTTACTACTAGATCCTTCATTTTCTTGAACATGTGTTTTTCCTCCTATTAATTGGTTTATTGTTTTTTAGTTTTGTTCAATTAATAGAACAACATCTTCCACATGCCGTTCTATCACATCGTCTTTTGTTCTATTTAATGAACAACCCTTGAGATAATAATAGGCTGTTAATACTAAAAAGTAAATAGATTTATAGTAATTTTGTTCTAAAAAGCGTACGACAAAGTTCTACAAAGTTTATTATTGAGAACATTCCAACAAAATAGTATATTCAATATATAGAACAAATCAACGATAGGAGTTAATAAGATGAACTCATTAATAAGAACAATTCCTTACTCTATTGAACTGGCGGATTCATTTTTTAAGAGATTGAGAGGGCTTATGTTTCGAAAGGTGGAGCTAAAAGAGGAAGGGTTGTGGATTATTCCTTGTAATTCGATTCATATGTGCTTTATGAATTTTTCTATTGATGCTGTGTTTTTATCCAAAGAAGGACGGATCGTCAGAATGGTTGAAGATCTTAAACCTTGGAGATTTGTAAAGCCAATTAAAAATGCTTACTCTGTTATCGAACTTCCCTCTGGAACCATCAAAAGGCATGATTTAAAAATCGGAGAAATTATTAAACTTTAAGGTAAAAAGCCGCATTCAATTCAGATTGCGGTCTTTTTTATTTGTTGAAAATTTAAACTTTAAATTGCGGTACTTTTTATTGATGTCCCCCAACACGAAATAGTGTAGTATGGATAATGCTGGTTTTAGCTAACATAAGGTTAACACTGATATTTATTCTTTTACTTAGAAGGATGGTTAGTATGGACAACAAAGATCATAAACTTGGGATATTTGCTTTAATCGCCTTGGTAATTGGGTCGCAGATTGGCGGCGGCGGGTTTAATGTTGCCACCGATATGGCTGCGGGCGCAAATGCCGGGGCGATTATTTTGGGATGGATTATTACCGGTATCGGGATGCTGGCGTTAGTGTTTTCTTTTCAAAATTTAACGAATAAACGACCCGATTTGGAAGGCGGGATTTACAGTTTTGCAAAAGCTGGTTTTGGCAGCTACTTTGGGTTTAACTCCGCCTGGGGGTATTGGCTGTCTGTCTGGCTTGGAAATGTCGCTTTTCTTACCTTGCTATTTAGTTCAATCGGCTATTTTCTGCCGATGTTCAATGGCGCGAATTTAGCTTCCGTAATTGGGGCCTCCATCTTCCTTTGGCTGTTGATTTTCTTTGTTTCAAAAGGGATTCACACTGCAGCCATCATGAATATAGTGGTCACTATAGCGAAGTTGATCCCAATTATTCTATTTATCATTATTGCCATTTTTGCCTTTCATACTGATATATTTACGAAAGATTTTTGGGGCGGCAAGATATTTAACTTTAAAGATGTTATGACGCAAACGAAAAGCACGATGCTGGTCACACTATGGGTGTTCACCGGAGTAGAAGGTGCCATTGTACTCTCACGCCGGGCACAAAAGAAGAGGGATGTCGGCAAAGCGACTGTAATTGGGGTGATTTCCACCTTAACCATTTACGTTTTAATTTCGCTGCTTTCTTTAGGGGTGATGACGCGCGAGGAGCTGGCAGCGTTAAAAAGCCCTTCAATGGCGTATGTATTAGAAAGCATTGTCGGTCCATGGGGGGCCGCGTTTGTAAATCTCGGCTTAATTGTCTCCCTATTGGGCGCCTTGCTGGGCTGGACGTTATTTTCCGCAGAGGTTCCGTATTTAGCAGGTAAAGATGGAACGTTTCCGAAGTTTTTTACAAAAGAAAATAAGCATAACGTGCCAATCAATTCGCTTATTTTCACAGGAGTTTTGATTCAAATCTTCCTGTTGACCCTTTTGGTTTCCGATAAGCCATACAGATTCGCTTTTTCCATGGCGAGTTCGACTATTTTAGTACCATATCTATTTTCTGCCTTATATCAAGCTAAATACAGCTGGCAGAAAAGAGAAACGGGACAAATGGTTGTTGGTATCATCGCTTCAATCTATGGTATTTGGATCTTGTATGCGGCTGGGGTCGGTTATTTATTACTTACATCTATTTTGTATTCACTTGGTATTCTGATTTTCTTGTTTGCCGCGAAGGAAAAGGGGCAAAAGGCATTTAAACCGTTTGAATTAGTATGGGCTTGTATTTTTGTGTTGCTGGCGTTTTTAGCGATTGTTATGCTGGCGATGGGTAAAATTGTGATTTAAGAAGGGCTGGGAGACCAGCTCTTTTTTTGATGAGTTTTTGGAATTCCTCGGAATTAGTGTGTGATTTCGCGGAATTCTTCATTTATTTCGCCACCACCTTCATAGTTACCTCTTCTAGAGCACACTTACCAGAGTTTGTATTCACTGTGAGATTAGCGCTCAGGCTGGATTCCGGCGGTTAACAATGGGGTTTCGCCGGTTTTCCGAATTATTTCGCCGAATTTTCTTTTTATTTCGCGGACCTCGGTATTTATTTCGCCGATTTTAACAAGAATTTCGCGGAATTCTCCATTAATTTCGCCAACCCTTTATAATTACTTCTTCTAGTGTGTACTCTCCAAAGTTTGTGCACACTTTGCGATTTGCACTCAAGCTGGATTCCATTCGAGTTCGTAATGGAATTTCGCGGAGTTTCAAAATTATTTCGCCGGCTTTACTTTTTATTTCGCGGAATTCTCAATGGATTTCGCCAATATCAAGTTTTCCTTTATTTAAACCTGAACCCTGCAAACCAATGTTTAGGATGAGCTCATTAATAGGAAATATATCCCGTTATGAAACAAACCAATCCTAGTATATCTTTTCGAAGGGGTCACATAATATCATTGGCAAGTCAATTTCCCACTAGGAGGTAACAGAATATGATGCAAAATCAACAGGGGCAAATGCACCAAAATATGCATACTGGGGCTGTACCACCGCAATTGAATCACGGCGGTCATGAGGTATTTGATGTACATGAAGTGTTGTCCGGTTCCATCGGTACGATGAATCAATACTTAATGCTTCGTCCGCAAATCAAGGATCAAGAGTTGCTTGCCATTTTGGATCGTCAATATAAGTTTATGCAGGATGAATATAACATCACGCTGGACTGTTTCCAAACAGGACAGGACCCAGCACATCGGACACAGAGCTATAATATGACTCAAGGAAATGACTTCGTTTATGGATTGAAGCCATCTCAGCCGAAAAAGCCGATGCAGTCCATGACTGAAATCTCGGATGAGTTTATTTCAGGCTGTATGCTTGCTGCTTGTAAATCTGGGGCATCTCAAAAGACAATGGCGGCACTTGAAACCACCAACCCGGTTGTCCGCCGTGTACTCGCTGATTCTGTACCGAACTGCATTGAAATGGCTTATGAGATTTCGGTTTATCAAAATAAAAATCATTATTACCAGGTACCTCAGCTGTCTGAGCAGGATACGCAGCAAATTCTTAATTCCTTTGCCCCTGCACAGGGATCTCCGCAAACTCAGAACATGAATATGAACACGAATGCAGGAATGAACGCCGGGATGAACAACATGTATCCAAACAACAATATGAAGCATTAAAACCGAACAAAATAAGCTATCCTCTCGTTTGTAGAGGGATAGCTTATTTTTAAGAAGATTACATAGTTTTTTGGACATTCACCTGACGATTCCGAATCGAATGAAATGCTTTATATAGTCTCATCGTTAACATTCCCGCAAGGACTGTCAAGATAATGTCCCCGCCAATACCATAGACAAAACCGACCAACAAAATATGTCCCCAGCTGCTGGCAACCCCCATCCATATATTCAGTGCCAGGTATAAATAAGGGACACCGATTAAATACACGACAAATATACCCGCTAAGTTCGCAAGGATGAAATGAATCGTTTTTGGATTTTGAATCCGTTCAATAATAAAGCCAACAACATAGGCAGCTGCAATAAAGCCGAGCAAGTAACCGAATGTCGGCTGAAGAAAATAACCAATACCGCCTCCTTGTGTAAAAACAGGTACACCGGCTAAGCCGATGCCAACATACACTAACTGGCTCAGCATTCCTTTTTTACTCCCCAAGAGGCTGCCGGCTAAATAGACGAACAGCACCTGCAGGGTAAACGGAACATATGGCAGAGGAATTTTGATAAAAGCACCAATGGCAGTTAAGGCGGCAAACAACGATACGGCTGCTAAATTCGACGTTTTAATACTCCAGCACCGCCTTGCTGAAATATTCCTGGACCGCCTCATTTGTCAGATCGATCATCGTTTTGATTTCTTCTTTTGTAATCACATATGGCGGCATGAAATAAAGGATGTTTCCTAACGGACGTAAAAGCAGGCCATTTTCTAAAGCAATCTGATAAATTTTATAGCCGACCCGTTCCGCACTTGGAAAAGGTTCTTTTGTCGCTTTATCTTTTACCAATTCAATCGCTCCGACCATACCTGTTTGCCGATATTCACCCACATACGGCAGGTGGCTGAAGGTTTGAACGGCCAGCTCCCTCATGTAGGCACTTTTTTCTTGATTGACTTTGATATACTGCTCATCTTCAAAAATTCGCAATACCTCAAGTGCCACCCGGCATGCCAACGGATTACCTGTATAGCTATGCGAATGGAGGAAGGCTTTCATTGTCTCATAGTCATCGTAAAATGCCTGATAAACTTCATCTGTCGTTAATACGACTGACATTGGTAAATAACCGCCTGTTAAGCCTTTGGACAAACACATAAAATCCGGGGTAATTCCCGCCTGCTCGCAAGCAAACATCGTCCCTGTCCTCCCAAATCCAACTGCTACCTCATCGGCGATTAGGTGGACATCATATTTCAAGCACAGCTCCTTTAGGTTCTTTAAGTACGCAGGCGGGTACATCTTCATCCCCGCTGCCGCTTGGATGAGCGGCTCAATGATAATTGCACTAATTTCCTCGTGGTGCTGCTTTAATTTTTCCTCGATAAAAGAAATACATGGTGTACTGCAGCTTTCAGGCCTCTCATTAAATGGACATCTAAAGCAATCCGGTCCCTGAGCCCGAACTGTATCCAATAAAAGCGGTTGAAAAACTTCATTATACAGCCCGACCCCTCCGACGGATAACGCACCGAGAGTTTCACCATGATAGGCATCTGTTAAGGCAAGGAATCGCTTTTTATTTGGTTTATTTTTTTGTGCATGATATTGAAAGCTCATTTTTAACGCGACTTCAATTGCGGATGAACCGTTATCAGCAAAGAAGACTTTCGTCAGACCCTTAGGCGTAAGCGCCGCAAGTTTTTCCGCTAATAAGATCCCGGGCTCGTGAGTGAAATTTGCAAATATAACATGCTCCAGCTGAAATGCCTGCTGGGACAGCGCACTGCCGATCCGTTCATTGGCATGTCCAAATAAATTCACCCACCAGGAGGAAACAGCGTCAATGTACTGCTTACCGTTTTCATCATATAAATAAATCCCCTTCCCGGTTTTGATGACAATCGGCGGGAATTCTTCGTAATCCTTCATTTGTGAACATGGGTGCCAAACATGTGCTAAGTCCCGTTTTTGCAAATGTGAGATCATACATGCATCACCCTTTCAAAAAACAAATCATCTTCCAGTTCCAGCGTTTTTAACTCTGCTAGACTTTTTAATTTTGGAATGACTAATGTTGGCAGTTGTGTAATTTGCTTAATTGTTTGGATATTATCCTGTTCAAGCTCGGTGCCTTCGAATCCATTAAAGACAATCCCAGCTACTGGAATATCATTCATTTTTAAAACTTTAAAAGTCAGTAATGTATGGTTGATAGTACCTAATGTAGTGCGGGCAACTACTACTGCAGGCAGCCGCGATTCTTTGATCAAGTCTAGAAAATGATAGTTTCGCCGCTCATCAATGGGAACGTATAGGCCCCCTGCCCCTTCACATATGACACGGTTGTACTTTGACTTTAGCTCCTCGAGATGGTCTAAGATCACCTCTTCGTTAATTTGTGCTCCCTCTAATCTAGCAGAGTAATGAGGCGAGGCTGGTTCTACAAAAGAATAGCTGTTCAAATCCTCAGCCGCTAACGGTGTTTCAGTGAATTTTTGATAGAATTCAGTATCGCCGTAGTATTGCTTTGAATCTTCAACAATCAAACCGGTTTGAATTGGCTTATACGGTATGACTTTTTCTCCCTTTGATTGAAAATAGCGCATGAAGTATGTAGTAACTAATGTTTTACCGACGTCAGTATCTGTTCCTGTAATCCAAAAATGGTTTGACAATTTGTTCCCTCCTAAAATATATGTTAACTAATATATAAAATAAGTTAACATATATTATTCGATCTTGTAAATCTACTTTTCGAAAAAGAGGAGGAAAAAACCAAAGGCAATTGCTATACCTTTGGTTTTGACTCCGTATATTTAACTTTTCACACCTAAGCGCTCACGAACTATATGTGTCGCTGTCACCATATTGGCTAAAGAGCGAACGGTTTCTTCCATCCCTCTAGTTTTTAATCCACAATCGGGGTTAATCCAGAATTGGTCCTTTTCAAGAGCCTTTAAACCATGTTCAATCACTTCGTTGATTTCTTCACATGACGGCACCCGCGGACTATGGATATCATAGACGCCAAGCCCGATTCCTTTATGGTAGGCATTGTGATGGAAGGCGGAAACAAGCTCCCCATGACTTCGCGATGTTTCAATCGAGATGACATCGGCATCCAACTGGTCAATAGCTCCAATAAAATCATGGAATTCGCAATAGCACATATGGGTATGGATTTGCGTCATATCCGCAACGGAAGAGTTTGTCACCCGAAAGGCCTTTATCGCCCACTGTAAATAATCATCCCATGCTGATTTCTTCAACGGCAGGCCTTCTCTCAATGCCGGTTCATCCACCTGAATCATTTTAATCCCTGCTGTCTCAAGAGCCTCCACTTCGTTTCTTAAAGCAAGGGCGATTTGAAAAGCTACATGCGACCGAGGCAAATCATCCCGGACAAAAGACCAGTTTAGAATTGTCACCGGACCAGTAATCATGCCCTTAACAGGTTTGTTAGTTAGAGACTGTGCGAAGACACTTTCCTTAACCGTCATTGGCTGAAGAAACTGAACATCCCCATAAATGACTGGCGGCTTTACACAGCGAGAGCCGTAGGATTGCACCCAGCCGTTCTTGGTAAACGCAAATCCGCCTAATTTTTCACCGAAAAACTCAACCATATCCGTCCGTTCAAATTCACCATGAACGAATACATCAAGGCCGATATCCTCTTGAATTTCAATCCATTTCCGAATTTCTTTTTGAATAAATTGATCATATTCTTCTGTCGTCAATTCGCCTTGCCGCCATTTTCTTCGCGCCTGCCGAACCTCTAACGTTTGCGGAAAACTACCAATAGTTGTGGTCGGAAGGAGCGGCAGGTTCCACGCTTTTTGTATTTCCTGACGTTGTTCAAAGGAGGAACTACGCTGAACATCCTGAGAAATGAAAGCGGCAGCTGCTTCTTGAATTTCTTTTCTATTTCTATCCGCTGATTGGTTCAAGCGGGCAAGTGCTGTTTTAGATTGAGCAAATGGCTCTTCTCCCCCGTTCACAACGTTTTCCGCTAAGGAAACTATTTCTACTATTTTTTCATCAGCAAAAGCCAATACTTCTTTTACCGTCGGATTCAGCTCGTTTTCATAACGGACTGTAACAGGCACATGCAGCAGGCTGGATGAAGGCTGCAGCCATAAACTTTCCTTTGGTACGATGCTCTTGAGAGTCTCGACAAGTTCCCTTTTTACCGATAAATCGGAGCGCCAAATATTCCGCCCATCAATTACACCAGCTCCAAGCACTTTATCCGTAGGAAATCCATGTTCTTTTACTGCTTGCAGATTCCCTTCCAAACCATGGACAAAATCTAAGCCAACCCCAGCAACCGGTAAATTCACAACATCTTCATAATGCTCAACTGCGTCAAAATAGGTTTGCAGCATGATTCTAAGCTTCGGCACCGCTTCGTTCAACTGTTTATAGATATAGAGGACTGTTCTCATTTCATCTTTTGTAACTGATGTAACGAGAATCGGTTCATCAATTTGCACCCATTGTACTCCCTCTGCCGCTAGCTCTTGTAAAACTTGAATGTAAAGGGGAACAATTTGCAAAATAAGTGCCGGTAATTCTTTTGGTCCAAACCCTTTGGACAGCTTTAAAAACGTATAAGGACCCACGATGACGGGCTTTCCATCAATCCCTAGCTTTTCTTTTGCTTCACGATAGGCATGCAGCGGCTTGTTTTCAGTCAGTGTTGGTTTCCGGTCACCCAGTTCCGGGACAATATAATGGTAATTCGTGTTAAACCATTTGGTCATTTCACAGGCAACTGCCCTATCACTGCCACGCGCCATCGCAAAATAGGTTGAAAGCGGCACAGCACCATCCTCGTACTCATATCTTTTAGGAACAAAGCCAAACATCACGGCCAAGTCAAGTATATGGTCATAAAAAGTAAAATCCCCTACCGGAATCAGATCAATGCCCGCATCCTTTTGTTTTTGTAAGTGGTTAAGGCGAATTTGTTCCATTTGTACTAGAAAATGGGACTCTGTTATTTTCCCTGCCCAATATCCTTCCAAAGCTTTCTTCCATTCGCGGTTTTCCCCAATCCTTGGGTACCCTAAATTACTGCTCTTCATCTCTCAAGTTCCTCCTATTTTTTCAAATAAAAAAGGCATTCCTAACGTTTCAATAGAAAGTTAGAAAAGCCTAATATCGATCACGGCATACGCCGCCCTTGTATTATTAGCAGTCAATCTAACACCTCCCTATCTCCCGTAGGTTTACAGCGTTGTCGAAACAGGCAGGTCTCCTGACTTAAGGATCATTACCAGCCGCATACCTTCCCAATCATCCCGATTAGTGGTTTAAACATGCGTTGATTTCCCTTTTACAGTGGCGGGACCGTGTCGGATTTACACCGAGCTTCCCTTTTCATCCTTGAACATAAGCATCCAAGGAACCTGTTCCCACTTATTCTATTAGGTATACCATCTCTTTGATAGTATAATGCTATCATACTGCAAAGTAATAAAAAGTTCCAATTTTATTTCAACTCTAATTTTTAAAAAATGAAAAATCGCTTTGCTTTATCTATTTCCCGGCGCAGGTTTGTCTACCCCTGTGACACGATGATTGTGGCCGTCATCCTCACTAGTAAAAAAATCATAGTAATGAACATGCATGCCGTTTCCTACTGGGATCGCCGGCCCCGAGTAGGCCTTATAGTGATGGCTATGACCGTTTTCAAACATCACATACCCTTCCGTATAATGAATGTGGCTTCCATCCTGAGTTTGGATTGGTGGTGATGTAACATCTAAACATTGATGAACGTGCTCTGAACTCATCGATGTATAATCAACCGAGCCATGATTATGGTGCGGAACAAAACCGTTAACAAAATCGTCTTTACCTACCCTTGCCATATTCCCCCACCCCTTATGCAGCTTTATTACCCATGATATTTTCATAAAAAAGGGAATATGCTTAGTTGGGGTGGGAAATTTATCAATTATCCTTCCCAGGCTTATAGTAATTAGGGTCACTATTATGATTATGTTGGATTTTGTTATTATCAATAAACAGCTTTCTATTTTCTAAAAATACGGCCAGCATAATGTCCTCTACCTTTTCTCCCTTTTTTTTCACCTCTTTCATAAGCCACTCAATGTCTAACTCAAGGTATTTTAAATTATGAGAAATGATTTGACCGTCCATGATTAGTGGAATCGGCAAATATTCCTTTTTTACTTTTAATTTTAAATCCTTCGGCTGAACCGGGCGATATTCCGCTTTGGGAATTACACTTATCTCGCCGGTCTCCTCCATTACGGCAATGGCAATATTTTGCGTATCCGTATACCCTTTTACACGTAAGTGTGCCAATAATTCATTTATGGGCATTCTGCCCTTCTTCAGCCCTTTACGATCAATATCACCGTTCCGAATTAGGACTGTAGGGCTTCCATATAAGAGCCATCTTAATTTGTTATGTAACGATAAACGGACGATAATTTTATAAATAATGACCGTGATTGCGGAATAGATGATGGCTTTTCCAAGGTTCTCTACTTCCACAGGAGTACTGATAATATTCGTAAGCACAAAGATATACAATAAATCGAACGAGTGCATTTCTGCGACAGCCTTTTTTCCTGTCAGCCTTAAAAACAAAAATCCAACTAAAAAGACGACCACCGCACGGTAAATGAGTTCCAAATGCTTCACCTCTGGGGAATTCGGCTATTCTATCGATAGTATTAGAAGATTCGAGCGGAACTAAACTAGAATATAAAAAATTGAGTACCGTTGATGTACTCAATTTTTGTTATAGTACGGCGGTAAACTTCCCTTTCCGCCGATACCTGATAGGCTGCCACGTTCTACTTTATAAGCTAATTGCCATTTTCCCTTTTCGGTTCCTTTTTTCCAGCTTTCTGAAAAAGTGACGATATATATTTCGTTTTCAATTTCTTTTGCAGTTGTCTCTTTAGTTATTAGGTAACCGTTAATGTTTTCTTCCCATTTGCCGATTTTTTTCGGAAACTCGTTGATAACCGTCCCTTCCCCGGAAGTAGCAAATGCCACCGCATCCTCTTTTGTGAATGGCGGCATCGGCGGGGAAGTGAGATGGAAATAACCCCAAATTAATAAAAGTAAGGCTATTGGTAAAAGAACTATGACACCTCTCCTTTTTTTCCTGGATAGCCACTTATCGATTACTCCATATAAAACCGCTGCAAGCATGCCATAAATGGCAAGTGTTCTTTCTTGAAAAAACACACCATTTGCCAAGCCAAAAAGCCCGACAATCACTATATAAAGCAGGTCGTTTTGCTGAAAATACCTTCTTTGAATGTATTCAATTCCAATAGAAACCAAATTTCCATAAATTAAAATAATTGCACCAATGTACATAAAAAAAATGAAGAACCAGCCAACAAAATGCTCGCCTTTGTTATAGACAATTTCGGCAGTTGTGTTAACCGTTATAATACTGAAAAGCATTGAAATAAATGTTGTTGTGAAGAAGGTAGCTGTGAGTTTTCTTATAATTAAATTACTCAATTTAGATCCCCCCCTTTAGATAATTTTACCATTAGTGTTTTATAAAAGGGGGATAATTTGGGTTTTTAAATATAAAAAAGACCAGCATTTTGAATGCTAGTCTTGTATTCCACCTTATGTATGGTGGAGACGGTGGGACGTGCTCTTCCATGCTTTCGTCATGGCACTGACTATATCTTGAACCTGCTATCAATCAGGCAGGTCCCCCGGCGTCTTATGCGAAATATATATTTACCTTTTTCGGCAGGATTTCGCATCCTAGTACTACCATTTAGAATGGCAGCCTATAAGTCGATACACGGCTGTTGGATTACTCCACATACCGCTCGGCATTGCCTTATCGCATTTTTTGCGACTTAGGTTTCACCGATAAAGCCGGATTTTCACTTGTATGTTACCATACAAGGCGACTAAGTTATTAATCGAACCCACGTCCAAAGATATCGGCACTTAAGCTTCTACGAGTGTAGTCGATATATTCGTGTTTCGCTGAGCCTTTTGCCTATCGACGGGCGGCCGGTCAGCTAGCCTGGTTGTTCTCTTCCTTCATCCTCAGGCGGTGGAATCCGGCGTAGCCTGCTAAAAGTGAGTCCGCTACCCTACCACACAGGCGATGGAGGGGCGAACCGCTTAGTGCTTAATTAGGCAGCTAAAGCGAAGTTGTTGTTAGTTTTGCCAGTTATTGGCTTTGACGTTTTAACGAGGCCGATCCCCTCGACTCGCAACCCAAGCTCGAACTACCCCTGTCGAATCCGTAGCGTCCCCATTATAAAAGTGCTGATGATCAGCAAGAACGTTAGGAAACTGGCAAGTTGTTTGAGCAAAAGTTTCTATCGCTTATCTCAGCGACAAACTTATTATAACATACTCAGTGAATTTTGCAATTGTAAGTAATTGTAAGATAAACCAAATTACATTTTCTGACGCTCGCGGAAGGCACGTTCAATTTCACGCTTCGCTTCCTTCTTCTTCAGGTCTTCACGCTTGTCATAGTTTTTCTTACCCCTTGCAAGACCAATTAAAACCTTACAGAAGCCATTTTTTAAATAAAGCTTTAATGGAATAAGTGCATAGCCGGATTCTTTAGCTTCTCCATATAGCTTATTAATTTCCTTTTTATGAAGCAGCAGTTTCCGTGTTCGTAATGGATCATGATTATATCGGTTTCCCTGCTCATATGGGCTGATATGCATTCCGAATAAATCGGCTTCTCCATTTTGAATCCTGACATAAGAATCCTTTAAATTAACTCGCCCGGCACGAATGGACTTGATTTCGGTCCCTTGGAGGACGATGCCGGCTTCGTACGTTTCTTCGATAAAATAATCATGCGTCGCCTTTTTATTTTGGGCAACTACCTTTCCTACTCCTCTTGGCATAAAAGTTTCACCTCATCTCTGGATTTTATTGTAACAGAAACGCGGAGTTCAGTACAACGAAAAGAGAGCTCGTATGGAGCCCTCTCATTAGTGCTGTCTCGCTTGTTCATACACACAAGATTACTTTTACGTGACCTTGCACTGCTTTTTTATGCTCGTCCGGGCACGTAGAACACTTCTAAATGACCTTATACTGCTATTTCATGCTCGTTCGGGCACGTAGAACACTTCTATGTGACCTGACGCTGCTTTTTCATGCCTGTTCGGGCACGTAGACCGCTTCTATGTGACCTTGCGCTGATTGTTCATGCCTGTTCGGGCACGTAGACCCATTATACGTGACCTTACACCACTTTTTTATGCTCTTTCGGGCACGTAGAACCCTTATACGTGGCCTTACACCACTTTTTTATGCTCGTTTGGTCACGTAGAACCCTTCTACTTGACCTTGCGCTGCTTTTTCATGCCTGTTCGGTCACGTAGAACCCTTCTACGTGACCTTGCACTGCTTTTTTATGCTCGTTCCTGCACGTAGACACCTATAAAACTTAATCTACCTCTTCTTTTTCCGTTTCGTGCTCTTAGACACTGGGACATTCTCATAAAATTTACGTTTCTTTTTTGGCTTTTTCCCTTCACCCGAGGCATTCGGCTTTTGATTATTGCCGCCTTCCTTGTTTTTCCGCGGTTTATGTGTTTCGCTGCCTGTTTTAAAAACCTTCGGTGTATCAGGACGTTCGCGGCGGCGTGTGCCTTTCATGCCGACAATCTCGAAATCAATGGAATGCTCTTCCTTATTTACTTTTACCACGCGGACGGTGATTTCATCGCCGATACGGAAGACATTCCCGGTGCGTTCGCCGATCATCGCGTAATGGCGCTCATCGAAACGGTAATAATCATCGGTCATATAGCTGACATGGACAAGGCCTTCAATCGTATTCGGCAGCTCGACAAACATCCCGAAGTTTGTTACCGAACTGATAATACCATCGTACTCTTCACCAATCTTATCCTCCATATACTCGGCCTTCTTCAATTCATCGGTATCCCGCTCCGCATCTACTGCACGGCGTTCCATTTTTGAAGAATGCTCGGCAATGTCAGGCAGGTCGACATTCCATTTTTCCCGCGTTGCCTCATCCAGCTTGCCTTCAATGATGTAAGTCCGAATTAATCGGTGCACAATCGTATCTGGATAACGGCGGATTGGAGAAGTGAAGTGGGTATAGAACTGCGTCGATAACCCAAAGTGCCCAATGCTTTCAGGATAGTACTTGGCCTGCTGCATCGAGCGCAGCATTACAGTGGAAACGACCATTTCCTCCGGTTTACCCTGCACCTCTTCAATAATTTCCTGCAAGGCCCTTGGGTGCACTTGATTGGCCGTCCCTTTTACGATATAGCCAAAGTTTGTAATAAACTCGAAAAACTTTCGCAGCTTATCTTCTTTTGGATCTTCGTGAATTCGGTAAATGAACGGCACTTCCATCCAGTGGAAATGCTCCGCAACGGTTTCGTTGGCAGCTAGCATGAACTCTTCAATCAGCCGCTCCGCCACTGAACGTTCACGTATAATGACATCAGTCGGCTTGCCTTCTTCGTCGACAAGTACTTTTGACTCTTTGAAATCAAAATCAATCGCACCGCGCGTCATCCGCTTATTACGAAGGATGGCTGCCAGTTCCTCCATTAATTCAAACATCGGCACCAGCGGCTCGTAGCGGGCTCTCGTTTCCTCATCCTTATCTATAAGGATTCTGTTCACATCGTGATAGGTCATCCGCTCGGTTGTTTTAATCACACTTTGAAAAATCTCATGGGAAACCACATGGCCCACTGAGTCGATTTCCATTTCGCACGATAACACAAGCCGGTCAACCTGTGGATTCAAGGAACAAATCCCATTCGACAGGCGATGTGGAATCATCGGAATAACGCGGTCAACTAAATAAACACTCGTCGCCCTGTCGGCTGCTTCAAGGTCAATCGGTGACCCTTCCTTTACATAATAGCTGACATCGGCAATATGAACGCCAAGCTTGTAATTGCCGTTCTCAAGCTTAGTCACCGTAACCGCATCGTCAAGGTCCTTCGCATCGGCCCCATCAATCGTGACAATCGTCTCACCGCGAAGATCACGCCGGTTCGTCAATTCACTTTCGTCGATGGTGTCAGGCACGGCATTCGCCTGCTGTAAAACCTCATCAGGAAAGGCCATTGGCAGCCCGTGCTTATGTATAATTGAAAGGATATCAACACCGGGGTCGTTTTTGTGGCCAAGGATCGTGACTACTTCCCCTTCGGCACTTTTTCTTCCTTCAGGGTACGTGGTTAATTTAACAACCACCTTATGCCCCTCAACCGCCCCTTTGGATGCCTCTTTCGGGATGAAGATATCACTAGCGAATTTTTTATCATCGGGAATCACAAAGCCAAAGTTTTTGCTTTCAACATAGGTGCCAACAATCTGCTGCACCCCCCGTTCAATAATTCGAATAACGCTCCCTTCACGGCGCTGTCCGGCGCTCTCTGAGGACACGCGGACTAATACCGTGTCCCCATGCATCGCGTTATTTGTTTCTGTCGGCGGGATAAAAATATCGTCCATACCAGGTTCATCAGGAACCACAAAGGCAAACCCTTTGGCATGGCCCGTCAGCTTTCCGCGTACAAGGTTCATTTTTTCCGGCAGTCCGTAACGATTAGCTCTAGTACGGACGACTAATCCTTTTTCCTCCATATTAACGAGCGCTTTAACAAATTCCTTAAAGTCGCCCGAATCCTGTATGCCAAAGGCTTCCTCCAGTTCCTGAACAGTTAATGGTTTATAGGCCTCGTCCTTCATATATTGCAAAAGCCTGTTGATGTGCTTTTGAATGTTTTCTTCCATGGCAATCCCTCCTCAATCGGATTTCTAATCGTGCCAGTCCAGTTTTTCTAAAAAGGCGTACACATCCTCGTGCAGCTTGTCTCTTTCCCTGTCAAGCGTGATCACATGACCTGATTCTTCGTACCACTTGATTTCTTTTGTTGTTGATTCGATTTCGTTATAGATGATATTAGCACTTTCAGGGTTGATCATATGGTCATGGCGGGCTTGAACCACAAAGGTTGGCGCATAAATCATGTCAATATTTTTCCGGACTTCTGAGATTAATCCTTGAAGTGCTTTTAACGTGTTCATCGGTGTTTTTTGAAACTCGTTCATTTCCAATTCGATTTGCTCGTCCGATTTTCCTTCTCGCTTTTTAAATTCCCGGGCATATTCGAGGACCCCTTCGTACATAACTTGTTCGCTTTTTATATACATCGGCGCACACATTGGCACAATTCCTTTTATAGGTACAGTGTATCCTAATTTTAAGGAAAATACGCCGCCTAAGGAAAGTCCTGCCACCGCAATTTCCTCGTGACCGTTATTTTTTAAAAAATTGTACCCGTTTAAGACGTCCTGCCACCACTCTTCAGGGCCAGTATGGACCAGCTCCTCCGGCGGCACACCATGTCCTTTATAATGCGGCGCATGGCAAGTATAGCCTCTTTTCTCAAGATAACGTCCCAGCATTCGCACATCAGATGAATTACCGGTAAAGCCATGCAGCAGGAGAACGGCCCTCTTCCCGCCTTGAAAGGTAAATGGTTTTGGTAATGTAATTTTCATGTAAAAAACTCCTTTGATGCAAATATTGCTATTCTTTAGTTTAAGCAATGGTGTCGCTAACAATCCAGAAAAAAGGCTTGATAGATGTGGAAGTGAGCTTTTTATCCGGGATATTCTTATATCGATTCCGCGCAAGCTGGATCGTATTTCGCGAAGTTTTATGTTTATTTCGCGGGTTTCTGGATTTATTTCGCCGATTTTCACAATAATTTCGGGAACTTCTGCATTATTTTCGCCAATCTACCCTTTTTAGTTTAGATACCACCCAGATTTTAAGTTTATTCCACCGATTTTGATGGTATTCCGCGGTTTTTCTGATTTATTCCACTGATTTTCACGTTTATTCCGCCAACTATAACCATATATTCCGTGAAACATTTTCAGGCAGACACAAAAACCCGGCACAATGGCCGGGTTTCGATCATTTCATATTAAATTTTAAAGTAAGTAACGGCAAGTGCTAGTAAGATAAATAAAACGGCTAATACAACCGTAATTCGATGAAGAATCAAATCAATTCCCCGTGCTTTTTGCTTACCGAATAATGATTCTGCACCACCGGAAATGGCACCGGATAGTCCAGCGCTTTTGCCTGATTGAAGTAGTACAACTGCAATTAATCCGATACTTACAATTACTAATAATACGACTAAAAATGTATGCATGAAGGCCACCTCCTGTAGACACATAACACAGTACATTAAATTTACCATAAAAATTCCCGTTTCACAATAGAATATTGCGACAACTTTTGGTAATTATCTTGAAATAGAAGAGGCCATTCTCACATATGTATGGCGTTTCCCTCTCACGACAACCGAATAGGCCATAATATTTTCCGGTATGGACATTCCCGATGCACCGGCGTCGCCAATGTGGAAGAGGTCTGCACCTGCCATTTTGCTGTTTAAGGCAATTTGCTTAATCGTTGCTTCGTCGGCACCTTCTTGGCTTGTTCCTGTTGTAAGGATCGCCAGTGCACCCTTTTCATGAACGGCATCAACTAATTTTGCTGTTTTTTCAACAGTGAATCCTGGAACGGTTCCTGGAGAAGGAATGAGTATAATGTCAGCGCCTGCTTCGATAAACGAATGCAAGGTGTCAGTTGACATCAAGCTACCGCCTGCTTCACCGGCCACACCGGCACTATGCATTTTTCCAGCAATAATTAAACCATCTTCTCCAAAAACCTTACGGGCTACTTGAATCGCTTTGGTGATCGCCGTGTTGGATACACCTGTCTTTGGATTTCCTGTAAGACAGACAAAATCAAAGCCTAATTCCTTCGCCTTCCGCAGCGACTTTTCCGTTGCCATCCGCCCCTCTGGCAACTCATGTAAAGTCTCCATTTGAACCGCATCCATATCTACAGGCTCCAAATTCAACCCAATCGGCCTGCCGACAAGTTTTTTCAACTCTTTCACAATGGTGTCAGGCGCCGTTGTGGATAACCCCTCAAAATGTGGATTAAAGACATCAAAGAAGTTGAGCAGGATGAGGTCGGCGCCAAAGGCTGCGGCCATTTCGGCGTTGGTGACAGCTGGGTAGTACGGGGTGACGGCTCCGATGACTTCGGCGACCATTGTCCGGCCCTCTGATGCTAGAATGGCCTGCTTAAGCTCTTTTCCCGACATTTTGGCAAAATCAGATGCAGTACAGTCTAATAGACGTTTCATGAAACATTACCTCCTTTGTGAGAAAAGGCACCCACAAATCATGGATGCCTTAACTTTAAAAAGTTATTATTTTTTCAAGTTATAGAAGGATTTTATTCCATGGTACTGAGCAGTTTCGCCAAGCAGGTCTTCGATGCGAAGTAATTGATTGTACTTAGCAATACGGTCTGTACGGGATGGTGCACCTGTTTTAATTTGTCCGGCATTAGTTGCTACCGCGATGTCGGCAATGGTGCTGTCTTCTGTTTCACCAGAACGGTGAGAGATAACTGCAGTGTAGCCAGCACGCTTAGCCATTTCGATAGCATCGAAAGTTTCTGTTAGTGTACCAATTTGGTTCACTTTGATAAGGATGGCATTGCCAATACCTTTTTCGATACCTTCAGCAAGCTTCTTTGTATTCGTTACAAATAGGTCGTCACCAACTAATTGAACTTTGCCGCCGATGCGCTCAGTTAATAGCTTGTGGCCTTCCCAGTCGTTTTCATCAAGGCCGTCTTCGATTGAGATGATTGGGTATTTAGAAACAAGCTCTTCGTACCAAGCAACCATTTCTTCAGAAGTCTTGACAACACCTTCACCAGAAAGATGGTATTTGCCGTCTTCTTTGCTGTAGAACTCAGAAGATGCAGCGTCCATTGCAAGCATAACTTCTTCGCCTGGCTTATAGCCGGCTTTTTCAATTGCTTCTACAATGGTTTGAAGGGCTTCTTCGTTTGAACCTAAGTTTGGTGCAAAACCGCCTTCGTCACCAACAGCTGTGTTAAGGCCTTTGCCTTTTAGAACTGTTTTTAATGTATGAAAAATTTCCGCACCCATGCGCAGTGCTTCTTTAAAGCTTGGAGCACCTACAGGCATGATCATAAATTCTTGGATATCAACGTTATTATCAGCATGCTCGCCGCCATTTACGATGTTCATCATTGGGACTGGAAGCTGCTTAGAGTTAAACCCGCCAAGGTATTGGTATAAAGGAAGTCCTAAATAGTCAGCAGCAGCACGGGCAACAGCCATAGAAACACCTAGAATTGCGTTCGCACCTAATTTTCCTTTGTTTTCTGTACCGTCGAGCTCGATTAACGCTTTGTCCACGCCGACTTGGTCAAGAACGCTGTACTCTTCGCTTATTAGCATTGGAGCAATAATATCATTAACATTTTCAACCGCTTTAAGAACACCTTTGCCAAGGTAACGGCTCTTGTCTCCGTCACGTAGTTCAACTGCTTCATATTCACCGGTAGAAGCACCGCTTGGAACTAATGCGCGGCCAAAAGCGCCAGATTCAGTGTATACTTCCACTTCAACTGTTGGGTTACCGCGGGAGTCCAATACTTCACGAGCATATACTTCAGTAATAAATGGCATGTCTTTCTCTCCTTAAAAAAATTATTTATTTTTGCATCAATACGAGTTTACTTTATAATCGATGTTCCTGTCATTTCTGCAGGCTTTTCAACATTCAAAAGATCCAGCACAGTTGGCGCCAAATCACCGAGAATGCCGCCTTCGCGTAATTCGATCCCAGGTTTTGTGACAATGACCGGCACAGGATTTGTAGTGTGGGCAGTCATTGGATTGCCTTCAAGTGTTACCACTTCATCAGCATTCCCATGGTCGGCGGTAATAATCGTTGCTCCGCCTTTTTCGAGAATTAAATCAACAACTTTACCCAAACACTCGTCCACCGCTTCAATCGCTTTGATCGTAGGCTCAAGTTTACCTGAGTGACCGACCATATCCGGGTTAGCGTAGTTTAAAATAATTGCATCGAATTTGTCAGCCTTGATTTCATTTAACAGCGCATCAGTTACTTCGTAGACGCTCATTTCCGGTTTCAGATCATAGGTTGCAACTTTTGGTGAGTTAATTAAAATCCGCTCTTCTCCAGGGAACTTCGCTTCACGACCGCCGCTCATAAAGAAGGTGACATGCGGATATTTTTCGGTCTCAGCAATCCGCAATTGTTTCAAATTATTTTGCGACAAGACTTCACCTAATGTGTTGTCAAGGTTTGTTGGTTTAAACGCCACATAACCGTCAACCGTTTCGCTGAAGTGGGTTAAGCACACGAAATGTAAATGCTTCGGATGCTTTGGTCCTCTGTCAAACGAACGGAAGTCTTCGTTTGTAAAGGTGTTCGAGATTTGAATTGCCCGGTCCGGACGGAAGTTATAGAAAATCACAGCATCGTTATCTTGAATTGTTGCTACAGGCTCGCCGTCTTCTTTCACCATCACGGATGGAATGACGAATTCATCAAAAATCCCATGTGAGTAGGAATCTTCTACAAGCTCTAACGGATTCGAGTAGGTTGGACCTTCTCCGTACACCATAGCACGGTAAGATTTTTCAACACGCTCCCAGCGCTTATCACGATCCATAGAATAATAGCGCCCGGAAATCGTTGCAAATTCACCGACACCATACTCTTTCATTTTGTCCAGTGTTTGCTGAATATATGTTGGTGCTGTTTGTGGTCCTACATCACGACCGTCAAGGAAGGCATGAATATAGACTTTTTCAACACCTTCGTCTTTAGCAAGCTTTAACAGCGCAAACATATGATCAATATGGCTGTGCACCCCGCCGTCAGACAATAAGCCAAACAAGTGAAGGCTTGTGCCATGCTTTTTCACGTGCTTCATGGCACCAAGAAAAGTATCATTTTTTTCAAATTCGTGTTCGCGGATAGCAATGTTGACCCGCGTTAAGCTCTGGTAAACAATCCGGCCGGCACCAATATTTAAGTGACCGACTTCTGAGTTACCCATTTGTCCTTCTGGAAGACCGACTGCCTCACCGCTCGCAGTTAGATGGGAGTGCGGATAGGTGCTCCAGAAACGGTCGAAGTTCGGTTTCTTCGCATGAGCAACGGCATTTCCTTTTGTTTCATTGCGGCATCCGAAACCATCTAAGATGATTAGGGCTACTGGGGCTTTACTCATTTTTGCCCGCCTCCAATAGCTGCATGAATGATTGTGGCTCTAGGCTTGCACCGCCGACTAAAGCACCGTCGATATCCGGCTCTGCCATATATTCTTTAATGTTCGCAGGCTTCACGCTGCCGCCGTATTGAATGCGGACCGCCTGTGCCACTTCGTCGGAAAATTGCTTAGTAATTGTTTGACGGATATGCGCACATACTTCATTGGCATCCTTTGAAGTAGAAGACTTCCCGGTTCCGATTGCCCAGATTGGCTCATAGGCAATAACGGTTTGTTTCACTTGCTCTTCGGTTAATCCGGCTAATGCCTTCTCAATTTGTCCGCCAACAAACTCCATTGTTTCGCCGTTTTCCCGCTGCTCTAATGTTTCACCGCAGCAAACGATTGGAGTTAAATTGTATTGGAAAGCTGCTAATGTCTTTTTATTCACGGTTTCGTCCGTTTCATTCAACATTTCACGGCGCTCTGAGTGTCCGATGATGACATACTCTACGCCAAGGTCCTCAAGTGCTTTCGGGCTGATTTCACCGGTAAAAGCACCGCTTTCTTCAAAGTGCATATTTTGTGCACCAATTTTTACATTTGTACCTTTTACAGCTTCTACTAGGCTTTGTAAAAATAATGCTGGAGCACAAATAATGGAATCCACTTGTTCTGAAGCAGGTACAAGTCCTTTCACTTCTTCAGCAAAGCTTTTCGCTTCAGAAAGTGTTTTATGCATTTTCCAGTTTCCTGCAATAATCGGTTTACGCATGCTGGACATCCCTTTCCATTTGGCAAGGGTCGGAGCGTCGCATAAAGCGTATTGGATCACCTATTTAAAGCTTCAATAATTTAATATTTCACTTTAAATTTGTGAAGCTTAGCTCTGCTTACACCGCCTTTGCCAACAATAAAATTTGTTAAGCTTATATTACTGAATTAGAGTCAATTTACTTATCGTTTAAAGCAACAACACCTGGAAGTGCTTTTCCTTCCATAAACTCAAGTGAGGCGCCACCGCCAGTTGAAATATGGCTCATTTGATCGGCTAACCCAAACTTTTCAACCGCCGCCGCTGAGTCACCGCCGCCGATGACAGAATACGTATCTTTCGCAGCAGCAAGCGCTTCGGCAACTGCCTTAGTTCCGCCTGCAAATTTATCGATTTCAAATACACCCATTGGTCCGTTCCAAATAACAAGCTTTGATTTTTCAATTACATCACGATAGATAGCCGCTGTCTTTGGACCGATATCAAGTGCTTCCCAGTCAGCCGGAATTTCCTCAATCGCAACCACCTTCGTATTGGCATCTGCCGAAAAATCATCAGCAACAATCGCATCAACCGGCATATAGAAGTTAACGCCCTTTGCTTTTGCTTTTTCCATGAAGGATTTGGCAAGTTCGATTTTGTCTTCTTCAAGCAATGATTTGCCGATTTCATGCCCTTGCGCTTTGACGAATGTATAAGCAAGACCGCCGCCGATAATAAGATTGTCTACTAACTCAAGCAGATTTTCAATAACACCGATCTTGTCCTTTACTTTCGCGCCGCCTATGATTGCGGTAAATGGACGCTCTGGATTCGAAAGAGCTTTACCGAGTACATCCAATTCTTTTTCCATTAAGAAGCCGCTGACAGCCGGAAGATGGTGAGCAATTCCCTCAGTAGAGGCATGTGCCCGGTGTGCCGCACCAAAGGCATCATTCACATAAATATCGGCAAGCTCAGCAAATGCTTTTGCAAGCTCTGAATCATTCTTTTCCTCACCTGGGTAAAAGCGAACATTTTCAAGCAGCAAAACATCGCCTTCGTGCATCGTGTCAATTAATGCCTTAACAGAATCACCGTATGCTTCGTCAGCCTTTTTTACTTCTTTGCCAAGATGCTCAGAAAGCCTTACTGCCACTGGGGTTAAGCGCATTTCTTCGACCACTTTCCCCTTTGGGCGGCCGAGGTGGCTGGCTAAAATCACTTTTGCACCTTGTTCCACCAAATATTGAATAGTTGGCAGTGCTGCACGGATCCGGGTTTCATCTGTTATTTTTCCATCCTGCATTGGCACGTTGAAGTCTACCCGGCAAAACACGCGTTTCCCTTTGACATCGACATCTTTTAACGTTTTCTTGTTCATCGAAAGGACCTCCTATGTATGGCTTTTATGCTTTAAAGTCGTTAAAGCAAATTACATTAAAAAAGGAGAGGGGGAATCCCCCCTACTCCCCATGGAATACCATAAATATTATAAACAGTTTGCCTTAAAAATACCAATGCTAACCAAAAATTATAGTCCTTTTTGAGCGATGTAATCAACAAGGTCTACAACGCGGTTGGAGTAACCAACTTCGTTATCGTACCAAGATAATACTTTTACCATGTTTCCTTCAATTACCATTGTTGAAAGTGCATCAATAGTAGAAGAAACAGTTGCACCGTTAAAGTCACGTGATACTAATGGAAGTTCAGTGTAAGCTAAAATGCCTTTTAATTCGCCTTCTGCAGCAGCTTTTAATGCAGCATTTACTTCTTCAACAGTAACGTCCTTTTCTAATTCAGCTACAAGGTCAACAACAGAAACGTTTGGAGTTGGTACGCGCATTGCCATACCGTTTAATTTACCTTTTAACTCAGGCAATACAAGAGCAACAGCCTTTGCAGCACCAGTAGTTGTTGGGATCATATTTTCCGCAGCTGCACGGGCACGGCGGTAATCTTTGTGCGGTAAGTCAAGGATTTGCTGGTCGTTAGTATAAGAGTGAACAGTTGTCATCATACCGCGTTTGATTCCGAATTGGTCATTTAACACTTTAGCAAATGGAGCTAAACAGTTTGTTGTACAAGAAGCGTTAGAAATGACATGATGGTTTGCTGCATCATATTTATCTTGGTTAACACCCATAACGATGGTGATATCTTCGTTATTTGCCGGAGCAGAAATGACAACCTTTTTAGCGCCTGCTTCTAAGTGCTTCGCAGCATCTTCACGCTTTGTGAAACGGCCGGTTGATTCAACAACAACTTCTACACCAAGGTCGCCCCAGCCAAGCTGTGCAGGGTCGCGTTCAGCAAGAACTTTTACTTTATGACCGCCAACCACTAAGTATTCGCCATCAACTGTTACATCTTCTGTAAGAGTTCCATGTACAGTGTCATATTTTAAAAGATGGGCAAGCATGTTTGCATCTGTTAAATCGTTGATTGCCACGATTTCCACATTATCGTTATTTAACGCTGCACGAAATACGTTACGTCCAATACGACCAAATCCATTAATACCAACTTTAACTGTCATGATAAATTTCCTCCTTTATTTGGGTAAAGCATTTATTTAAAAAATTTTATAAACTACCATTTAACTAATGATCCCGCTGCACCTTCATCCGTGATGAGGATGGTAGATGCGGGTGCCTGTTTCATATAAGCTTTGATTGCCTTAGCCTTTGAAGTCCCTCCGGCAACAGCCAGCACATTCGGGATTCCTTCAAGTGTTTCCAATTGCATGCCAATGGTTGACACCTTATGGACAATCTCGCCGCTTTCGTTAAAGTAATAGCCAAACGCTTCTCCTACAGCGTCTGCCTCTTCAAGCTTCTTTAAGATTTCCGAGGAACTTTTTCGGCGCCCAGCCATTTTAATAGCGTCTCCAATCCCATGAAGAACCATGTTAGCGGATTGTATCAGCTTTAAATTTTCATGTATGTCAGGCTCTTTAATCAAGGAATGATAAATTTCCGGACTAACCTGATCTGGCACATAGAAAACTCGATGCTTTCCATGGGTGTTGTTTGCCATAATTGCGCAAATGGTATTCGCTTGATTTTGCACATCTTCACCAACACCGCCACGTGCCGGAACAAATAATAATTTCTTATCACCGCATTCAGGAGTTAATTGTTCAGCAACTGCGGCCATGGTTGAACCGCCGGTCACAGCGATGATATTTTCCCCTTGAAGAAGCTTTTTCATACAAACAGCAGCGGCTTTGCCAAGCTCGCGTTTAACAAGTGGCGACTCATCTCCATCACCAGGTACGATGATTACCTTTTTGATTCCTAAACGATGCTTAAGCTCCAATTCTAGGACATCAATTCCTTTAAGTTCACGCATCAAGCCTTCCAAATCCTCCAGCAGATTTCGTCCTTCCAGCGTCAAACTCATCCCGATATTATTTGCGGTAATAAGATTTTGATCTTTGAGGAAGTCTACTTCACTACGAAGAACTCTTTCGGTTAAACCAAGACTTGCCGCTAAGCTTCTGCGCCCTACCGGCTGCATAAATCCGATTGAACGAAGAATGGAATACCTTTTTTGCAGAACTGGCAGGAAATCAGGCAATAATCTTTTTGTGATATCGATGAAGGACTGCATAAGTGTTTACTCCTTTATAATATGTTGTTGGTCAAAAAATGTCCACCATAGACATATTATGTCCCACTAGCCGCAAAAAAAATCACTCTTGCTACGTTTTTTATTGTAACAGGAGTGAAAACTTATTTCAAACATTTAGATTTCCTTTTTTTGCTGTAAACGATTACTTATGTCAAATTTATTTACAAATCCATAGGCTGCCTCTTCACCGTCGATATGAACAACCGGGATCATCAACCCATAACGCTCCGTCAATTCATCACTCGATTCAATATCCACTTCTTCAAGATCAAAATCATACTCCTCTTTAAGCTCAAGCAGCAACGCCAATGCCTTATCACACAAAGGACAACGGCTGCGAGAATAAATCGTAACAATCGTCTGCGGCATAAAATTATGTTCCTTTCTTAACACTAGTTAAACCGTTTCCGTTTTGAGGAGGACGGGATGCCAAGCTGGTCGCGGTATTTGGCGATGGTTCGGCGTGATACAACGATTCCTTCTGCTGTTTTTAGTTGTTCCACGATGTCCTGATCGGATAATGGCTTTTCTTTGTTTTCGTTGTCAATCAGCTTGCTGATGGCGTTTTTCACCTGAGTGGATGAGGTATTTTCATCCCCCGAGACGGTTTGGATTGTGCTTGTAAAAAACGACTTCAATGTGAAGGTGCCAATTGGTGTCTGCACGTACTTTTCACGGACAGCCCGGCTCACGGTTGATTCGTGGATATCCAGCTCAGCAGCCAGCTCCTTCATTGTCATCGGCACTAAATTTTGCGGCCCCTTTTGGAAAAAGGCCGTTTGCTTCTCGACAATTTTAGCGACGACCCTCGTTAATGTTTCCCTGCGCTGTTCAATACTTTTTAAGATCCATTGGTAATCCTGCAGCTTATCTTGTAAAAAACGGCTTACCTGCTGGTCCTTGTCCTTAAATTTATTAAAATATTGGTCATTAAATGTAATTTTAGGAATCGTATCGTCAAACATACGGACGGTCAAGCCCTCAACGGTTTGTTCAATAATCACATCTGGAATAATGTAAGCAGATGTTTCACGGCCTAACATGGCGCCCGGTTTTGGATTTAATAATTGGATTTCATCGAATACAGTTTGAATATCCTTTAATGACACCTGCAGCTCCTTGGCGATTTGCTTCCACTTCTTCTCAGCAAACGGGACGAAATAGTCTGTAAGAATTCTTTTTGCCAGCTCATTATCGGGATCTTCATATTCTACTTGGATGAGCAGACACTCCTGCAAATTTCGTGCTCCAATCCCTACTGGCTCGAGCGATTGAATCATTAGTAAACAATTTTCGGCCAGCTCGCTGCTAATTTTCAGCTTTGACGCAATCTCATGCAGATCATCAGCAAGGTAACCGTTTTCATCCAAATGCTGGATTAAATAGCGAATAACTCGTAATTGTTCCCTAGATAAAGCTTTTATATTTAATTGTGATAGTAATTGCTCTTCAAGTGAAAATGATTTTGCAGCGATTTGTTCAATCCAATTCTTTTCCGCCTTTTGATGCTTTTTCCGATTTCGGTCAATCAGGGGATTCATTGGCTGCACATTGACATTCTCTATTTGTAATAAAGGATTCTCGAGTGCTTTATTTTCCAAAAACTCACTCAATTCTTGAGCTGAGTATTGCAATAAAGCAATTGCCTGAGACAGCTCCTGGGTCATCGCCAGCTTGAGCGTCTGCTGCTGCCATAAACCTGCTTTTAAATTCATTTCTCTCCCCCCTACGACTATTTTACATGAAAGAGGCGGTTTGGTGTATCGGAAAATTCGTTTTGGATAGTTTTGTCTGAATTACTGCTTTAGTAGAAGTTAGAGGAAACAGGGAGGTATCGATAAAAATAAAAACCTCCTGTCATTAAATGATCAGGAGATTTTCATAACGCCCTCGGAGGGAATCGAACCCCCAGTACAAGAACCGGAATCTTGCGTGTTATCCGTTACACCACGAGGGCAAAATATTAGCGACTCACATATTATATGACATTATCTCTATCTTTGCAAGAGGGGAATAGGTTTTAAATAACGAAAGACTGGATATCCTTGTTAGAGGGAAAGTTGTCGAACAAAAATAAAGGTGTATTGTTTGACCTTTATTGACCATCAGTGTATGATAACTATACATAGTTTTAAGCCTTTTCAATCCAAAGGAGGAAAGAAAATGAATTTAATTCCTACAGTTATTGAACAAACAAACCGCGGCGAAAGAGCTTATGACATTTATTCTCGTCTGTTAAAAGACCGAATCATCATGCTCGGCAGCGCCATCGACGATAATGTTTCCAACAGTATTGTCGCACAGTTACTTTTCTTGGAGGCAGAAAACCCAGAAAAGGATATCACCCTTTATATTAACAGCCCTGGCGGCAGCATTACAGCCGGTATGGCGATCTATGATACGATGCAATATATTCGCCCTAACGTATCAACTGTTTGTATCGGTATGGCCGCATCCATGGGTGCTTTCTTACTGGCAGCAGGCGAAAAAGGCAAACGTTTTGCCCTGCCAAATGCCGAGGTTATGATTCACCAGCCACTTGGCGGTGCTCAAGGGCAGGCTACAGAAATCGAAATTGCCGCAAAGCGCATTCTATTCCTGCGTGAAAAATTAAACGGCATTTTAGCTGAACGCACAGGCCAGCCAATTGAAGTGATCCAGCGCGACACTGACCGCGACAACTTCATGACAGCTGATAAAGCAAAAGAATACGGACTAATTGATAACATCATCAGCCGTAATATCCTTGATAAAAAAGAAAAGTAATAAATCTCAAAACAATCGGCAGCCTTTTGCCGGTTGTTTTTTTGTAACGCAAAAAGGGCTGGTCCCTTTGGCCATACCCTGCTGCATACTGTTACAAAATCAATGTTCCTTTTCGATGAAATCACTCAACTCATTAATGGCCGTTTCTTCATCATCGCCATCTGCAATAATCGTAATTTCAACACCTGAACCTACTGCTAAGCTCATTAACCCCATAATACTTTTAGCGTTAACCTTTTTGCCGTCCTTCTCTAAGAAAATATCCGCGGAGAAGCGATTCGCCTCCTGAACAAAAAGAGCAGCCGGCCGTGCCTGTAACCCCGTTTTTAATTTTACTTCCACTTGTTTCTCCATCATAATCTGAAATCCTCCTCAATATCTATCTATTTTGTTTATTTTTTCACAAAGATGAATGAATTATTTCTTAATGGGCATATCCCCAGCTCGAAGCTTTTCGGCAATTTCATCTATTTTTCGCAAACGATGATTAATGCCCGATTTACTAATCGAACCACCGGAAACCATTTCCCCCAGTTCCTTTAACGTGACATCCGTATACTGCAAACGCAGCTCCGCAATCTCCCGCAGCTTATCTGGTAAAATTTGCAGCCCAACCGTCTGGTTAATAAAACGAATATTTTCTACCTGCCGGATTGAGGCACCAATTGTTTTATTTAGATTAGCCGTTTCACAGTTGACCAAACGGTTCACAGAATTGCGCATATCCCTGACAATTCTAACATCTTCAAAACGAAGCAAAGCATTATGAGCGCCAATTATGTTCAAAAACTCGGTAATTTTCTCTGCTTCCTTTAAGTATGTGATAAACCCTTTTTTGCGCTCAAGCGTTTTGCTGTTCAGCCCGAAGGTATTCATCAGCTCACATAAAGAATCGTTATGTTCTTTGTAAAGCGATGCTATTTCCAAATGATAGGATGACGTTTCCGGATTATTCACCGACCCCCCTGCCAGAAAGGCGCCGCGTAAATAAGACCGCTTACAGCATTTCTTATTCACAAGCATAGGAGATATATCATGAATAAACGTAAAGCCTTCACCTAAAATGAATGTATCTTCCAGAATTTCTTTTGCTTGCTGGGTGAGACGGACAATGTACACATTATTCTTTTTCAAGCGCATTTTCTTTCTTACCAATAATTCTACTTGAACATCATACCTTTTTTTCAATAAAGTATAAATTCTCCTGGCAATCGCTGCATTTTCGGTCTGAATATCGACAACTATTCCGCGATTTGAAAAGGAAAGGGAACCGTTCATTCGAATAAGAGCTGATAACTCTGCACGAATACAGCAGCTTTTCACTTCCAGATTAGTTAATTCCTTTTTCGTTTCCGAAGCGAAAGACATCTCCCTCACCTCCATTAACAACAGTTTTAAAAATGTTTTCAAAAATATTTATATTTTCATAATTCTATAACATATTTACGCTTTATAACGCTTTTTGGTTTCATTAATCAGCAAGTTATATAAAATTTTTGCCACCTTTTTTGGATCATGTCGGAGCGCACCATTTTCCAGGTTTGCGATATCTGCATGAACGACCTCAAGATCCAGTTCAAACAGCTGCGGCATATCATAAGCAACTGGGCTGGCCAGCTCTTCTTTATAACGGAGCTGTACGTCCTGCGGAATTTCCTTATTATTCACAAGAATTGTATTAATAAAAGCACAATCCATATGTTCGTAAAACGCTTTAATATGATCACTTGCGGAAAATCCATGTGTCTCTCCAGCCTGTGTCATCAAATTACAAATATACACCTTTTTAGCGGACGAACGGCATACCTCGTCACCAAGCTTGGGAACGAGAAGATTCGGCAATATACTCGTATAAAGACTTCCTGGGCCGAGGATAATTAAATCAGCCTGGCGGATTGCCTGCAGCGTTTCCGGTAATGGACGAATATCTTCCGGTGTCAAAAATACCCTTTTTATTTTTTTCCCGGAATAAGGTATCTTTGATTCACCCGAAACGACAGTCCCATCCTCCATTTCCGCATGCAAAACAACGCTTTGATTGGCAGCCGGCAAAACCTTGCCTCTGACATTCAATACCTTGCTCATTTCCTGAATCGCATAAACAAAATTGCCGGTTATAGAGGTCATGGCTGCTAAAATGAGGTTGCCAAGCGAGTGTCCTGATAGCTCATTCGATGTTTTAAAGCGGTGTTGAAACATTTCCTCCACTAATGGTTCAACATCCGAAAGGGCCGCTAACACATTACGGATATCACCGGGCGGCGGAATATTCAGGTCTTCACGGATTCTGCCGGAACTGCCGCCATCATCGGCAACCGTCACAATGGCAGTTATTTCAACAGGAAACTGTTTCAAGCCCCTGAGCAAAACAGGAAGCCCTGTTCCCCCGCCGATGACGACAATTCGTGGCTGACCATAATCGCTCATGTTGTTTTTTCCTTTCTCCTCTCAATGTCACGGTGCGAAATGACGGTTTTGTAATCCTTTTGGAAATACTTCCCGATATACTCCGCTAATGTTACCGAACGGTGCTGCCCGCCGGTACAGCCAATGGCAATGACCAGCTGCGCCTTTCCTTCCCGTTTGTAATGCGGAAGCATAAATGTGAGCAAATCCGTCACTTTTTCAATAAACTTTTGCGTTTCATTCCATTTCAGAACATAACTGGAAACTTCCTCCTCCAGCCCTGTTTTCGGACGCATATGTTCAATATAATGTGGATTTGGCAAAAAGCGTACATCAAACACTAGATCCGCATCGATTGGGATACCATATTTAAAGCCAAATGACATGACATTGACGGTAAAGATCGATTGTTTATTCGCAGTGAATTCCTCTACAATCTTCTCACGTAATTCGCGTGGTTTCATCTGGGAAGTGTTGTAAATTAATTGAGCTCTCCCCTTTAATTCCTCTAACAGCTCTCTTTCAAGAGTGATACCCTCAAGCGGCAGCCCTGATTTGGCCAGCGGATGGGATCTTCTAGTCTCTTTGTATCGTCTGACCAATGAAGCATCATCGGCATCTAAAAATAGTATCCTTGGCGTCACCCATGAGGTTTCCGCCAATTCATCTAATGACTTAAACAGATGATCAAAGAATTCCCGTCCCCTGAGGTCCATGACAAGGGCAACTTTATTCATTTTATTCCCGGATTCCTTCATTAGTTCTAGAAATTTTGGAAGCAATGTAGGGGGCAGATTGTCAACACAGAAAAACCCTAAATCTTCAAAGCTTTGGACGGCAACAGTTTTTCCGGCGCCGGACATTCCGGTAATTATCACGATTTGAACATCACTTGTCGAACCGGTACTCATTATTCAATTCCTCCTAAATATTCTAGCTCGGATCTAATCGGTAACTAATTAGCTGAAAGTCTTTTGTATAGGTAAAAGTGCCATAAATGATTCCTTTTCCATGGATCATATAGTCAATAATATGATGATCACCTGCAGCCATTGGCAGATTTTTGATATCGTCGAACGGGTGCCACGCAAGCTTTCCTTCCTCAGATTCATCAAGGTCGACACCATCTGATTCTGTCGCAATAAACGTAAACATCATCCATTCCGAAAGAAGCTGATCCCCTTCCTTCATAATCATCGTAAAAATCCCTTTTAACTGCGGATTTTTTAAGTATACACCTGTTTCTTCACGGTATTCCCTGATACACGAATCACGTACCGATTCGCCCGGCTCCATTTTCCCGCCAGGAGCTACCCACCAGCCTCTGCGCGGTTTTTGCAGCAATAATACTTTTTGATCCTTGACCAAGACACAATTGGTAACACGCTGCACCCTATTCACCTTCTTTAAAAGAGCAAATCGCTCTTATATCCTGTATAATTTATTCTACTCATTATACTATTTTTAAGAAACAGTCACAATGAATACAAATTTGATAATTCTGTTAAAACAGAAAAGCGCAAGCGCCCGTAGAAAAGACAAAAAAAAGCACAGGCTGCTGGACCTGCGCACAAAAAAGTATATAAATTAAAGGGGGTCAATTTCTCTAATCATACCTTATTTTTATTTCACTACTGTTACAGTTAAATGAAAAAAGAGTTAAGTTTTATTTCTTTAATTTCATTTCCTCTTTTAATTCTTCAACATAGTGCTGTGCAGTTTGTGCAGCAATACTGCCGTCGCCTGTTGCCGTAACAATTTGGCGCAGTGTTTTTTCGCGAACGTCACCGGCAGCAAAGATTCCAGGTACTTTCGTTTCCATCTTTTCATTTGTTTCAATATAACCATTTTCATTGGTGATACCGAGAGCTTCGAATGGCTTTGTTAACGGGACCATGCCGATGTAAATAAATACACCATCTGCTGGCAGTTCTTGCTCCTCGCCATTTTGCGTTGATACAAGTGTAACACTGCCTACTTTTCCGTCTTTTTCATTAATGGACTTAATGGTATGATTCCAAATGAAGTCGACCTTCTCGTTCGCAAATGCACGGTCTTGCAGAATTTTTTGTGCCCGCAGCTGATCGCGGCGGTGTACAATCGTTACCTTAGAGGCAAAACGAGTCAAATACACTCCTTCTTCCACCGCTGAGTCGCCGCCGCCGATAACATAAAGCTCTTTCCCTTTAAAAAAGGCTCCATCACAAACGGCACAATAGGAAACTCCGCGTCCGCCAAGCTCCTGCTCGCCAGGAACACCGACTTTCTTATACTCGGCACCTGTTGAAATAATCACAGAATAGGCTTTATATTGCTTTGAACCAGCCGTTACAACTTTGTAATCGCCATGGTCGACAATATCTTTAATATCACCGTATGCGTATTCGGCACCAAACTTTTTCGCATGCTCAAACATTTTGGTAGATAAATCAGGACCCAAAATGCTTTCAAAGCCCGGATAGTTTTCGACATCTTCCGTGTTGGCCATTTGCCCGCCAGGCATACCCCGTTCAATCATTAGCGTTGAAAGGCTAGCACGTGATGTATAAACAGCTGCTGTCATCCCTGCAGGACCAGCTCCGGCAATTATGACATCGTAAATTTTTTCTTCTGTCATGAATTTTCCACTCCTTATTTCAAACAGCAAAAGCGCTTGTTTATGAACGCTGCAGCTGGATTATATAAAAAAACGATTAAGCTTAGTATTACCACTTAATCGTAATAAACAATTGTTATATAGTCCAAAAATCTGCTCGGATTTTTAATTTAAAAATTCATTGACCAGTTTTACATATTTTCCGACGGTGGCAGAGGAGATTTCGTAGCGGCTGGCTACCTCCTGCTGTGATACTTTTTCACTGCGGAGCTTGTGCCAGACATACTCAACCGCTCCCGCCCAGGCGCGTTTGTTTTTCAAGGCGACGCCAGCTTTTGCCGCTTCAACAAACACCGAAAACCACATTAAATAAAGACCTGCTTCAATCGTCCCAATCGGCTGGTAGTTTTGATAAAAAAGTTCGGCGATTTCCTGAGCATCCGCTGTTGCCGACGGCTTGCCGGAACGAATGAGCGAAATATATTCTTTCTCCAAGGCGGTAAATTTATGGTTTTGGAACAGCCTTTTCGAAGTGATGATTTCATCCTTTTTACTTGAAACAGATGTCAAAAATAACGCAAACAGTCGTTCTTCAACATAGTCACTTTCCAGCTTTTGAAAAATCGAACCAGAAATATCTTCAAACCCGTTTGCCTGCTCCTGATCCTCTGCCCAAGGTTCGCTGCCTTCCTTTTCCGGATTCATCTCAAGAAGCCTTTTCCAGATGGCCCTAGCAAAATTCTCGTAACCTACATGATAGGAGGAATAAGATAGCCAATAATAGAATGGGCCGTCCCCATCAAAGCCGGTTTTATATAGTTTTTTCAACCATAAATAAGCGAGTTCATATTCGCCGACCAGGGCGAAAGAGGTTCCAAGCTTAAACTGCTGCTCACTCAACAGAGGCTGAATTTTTTTCAAAGAATCAATCATCTGTTTCACATATTTTATGCGCCCTTGATAGTGGGCAAACACCATTTTATTGCACAGTGCATGAAGATTCCCCGGATTCCGTTCCAGCACCTCGTTAAGGATGTCTTCGGCTTTTTCCGCCTGGCCAAGGTAAAAATAGGCAAGCGCTAAGTTGTTATAAGCGGACCAGTATTCCGGATATTCTTCAACAACTTCCTTTAACAGCTCTATCGCTTTTGGAAAATAACCTGATTCCAACAGGTCGCGGGCCTGCTCCTGTTTGATGATTAAATCATCCTGTCCGTATAGCTCATCCTCAAGCTCCTCCGATTCAAACGAGAGAAGCTCCAATAGTTCCTCGGCATCTTCCGCAAAATCACCATCAGGATCCATTTGTAAGTAAAGCGTCGCATGATGGTATGCATCTTTAAAAAATCCCAAATGGGCATAATTATTCGCTAAAAAATAATGGCATTCAGTCATTTCGTGGTCTAAATCTTCAAGGATGAGGTGTAAGAGTCGGTTGGAATGTTCAAATTCGCCCAGTTCGGTTGACACAATCGCCAACTGGCATGCAATCATCGGTTCACCCGGCTCAAGCTGCAGCGCCCGTCCCAGATATTTTTTTGCTTTTAAGAAATCACGTCGATGGTATGCCTTGATCCCCTTCTTAAAGTAATATTCCCCCGTAGGTACAAATGAAACAATTTTCCCCTTTTGCATTCTTGCTTTTGCGTCTTTCCTCATGAAGTCCTCCATCATCCTTTTAATAACCTATGTAGTATAACACATTTAAGGGCTGAACGAGAAGGGATTTAGGCAGGGTGTCGATGGAAAATGTTTATGGAGGCTATTTTTCAACACAAATCGAAAAAAAAAGACCAGCATTAAGACCGGTCTCTTCCTTTGTGTCTTTCTTCTAACGTTTTCAACACTTCTTTGAACGGCAGCCCCTGTTCCACCAGCAGCACCTGCAAGTGATAGAGCAGGTCGGCCGCTTCCCACTTCAACTCTTCAGGATCGCGATTTTTCGCTGCAATAATTACTTCGGCGGACTCTTCACCGACTTTTTTCAATATTTTATCGACGCCTTTTTCAAAAAGATAGGTGGTGTAGGCGCCTTCCGGACGCTCTTTCTCACGTTGCTGGATGACCGTTTCTAGCGATTGTAAAATCTGATACTCTCCTAAGTGTGTTTTCCGCTCCGTCACTTCTTGGGAAAAACAACTGACAGCACCTGTGTGGCAAGCCGGACCTTTAGGTTTTACGAGCACAAGCAGCGCATCCTTGTCACAATCATATTTCATCTCCACGATAGTTTGGGTATTGCCGCTAGTCTCTCCTTTATGCCATAACTCTTGGCGTGATCTGCTGTAAAACCATGTTTCACCGGTTTCCAACGTTTTTTCAAGCGATTCTTTATTCATATAAGCAAGCGTCAATACTTCCAATGTTTCAGCGTCTTGGATGATCGCCGGAAGTAGTCCTTTTTCATCAAATTTGATTTCGTTCGAATTCATCGAACCGTCACTCCCTTTTCACTCAAATAGCTTTTCACTTCTTGGACAGAGGTTTCTTTATAGTGAAAAATCGAAGCAGCCAAAGCTGCATCCGCCTTTCCTTCGTTGAACGCTTCAGCAAAGTGTTCGGCATTTCCAGCACCTCCGGAAGCAATGACCGGTATGGTTACCGCATCGCTAACCGCTCTCGTCAGCTTTAAGTCAAAGCCATTTTTTTCACCGTCGCTGTCCATGCTCGTTAACAAAATTTCTCCAGCGCCAAGCTCCATTGCTTCCCTGGCCCAGTCGATTACCTTTTTATCAGTAGGTTTGCGGCCGCCATGGGTGTAGACGCGCCATGTGTTGATGTCTGGGTCGAATTTCGCATCAATCGCGACTACGATGCACTGCGAGCCGAAAAAGTCTGAGCCTTCTTTTATTAACGCCGGATTTTGAACCGCTGCTGTGTTCAGCGACACTTTATCGGCGCCGGCTCGGAGGATTTTTTTCATATCTTCGAGAGAATTGATGCCGCCGCCGACGGTGAATGGAATAGCAAGCTCAGAGGCTACCGCTTTAACTACCTCGACCATTGTCTTCCGGCCTTCCACCGAGGCGGAAATATCTAAAAACACCAATTCGTCTGCACCCTGCTCATCATATACTCGTGCAAGCTCCACCGGGTCACCGGCATCGCGCAGCTCGACGAACTGAATCCCTTTGACAACACGGCCATCTTTTACGTCAAGACAGGGGATGATCCTTTTTGTAAGTGTCATTTCGAGCTCCCCTCTTTCAACGCTTCTTTTAATGTAAACCGTTTTTCATATAGGGCTTTTCCTATAATAGCACCGCTGATGATTTGTGCCTCTGCAAGTTCTTTGAGATCATCTAGACTGCTGACCCCACCTGAAGCAATGACGTTCTTACCGGTTACCTCAGCCAAATCGCAGACTGCGGCAATGTTGGGGCCTGACAGCATTCCATCTGTCGCGATATCGGTAAAGATAAACGTCTCCGCTCCTGCCTCAGCAAAGCGTTTGCCAAGCTCAGTGGCCTTCACTTCGGATGTTTCCAGCCAGCCGTGGGTCGCGACAAAACCATTCTTGGCATCAATGCCAATTGCGATTTTTTCGCCGTACTTTTTAATCATTTCTATGGCAAACTTCGGATTGTTAACGGCGATACTGCCAATAATTACGCGGTCGACCTCATTTTCCAAGTAGTGCACAATATCTGCTTCGGTACGAATTCCGCCACCGATTTGAATATTTACGTTTGGCAGTTTTTTGGCCGCCTCAATCACAAAACGGTCATTTACCCGCCTGCCGTCCTTGGCACCATCGAGATCAACCATATGGATCCATTCTGCACCATCATTTGCAAATTGGGCGGCCATATCAAACGGTGAATCCCCATATACGGTTTCCTTATCATAATCCCCCTGCAGCAGGCGGACACATTTTCCGCCCCGCATATCAATAGCCGGATATATCGTTAAACTCATCGAACCGCGTTCCTTTCTGCAGCTATTTTTAAAAAGTTATCAAGCAGCGCCATCCCAAGCTTACTGCTTTTCTCAGGATGGAATTGCATGCCAAAAATATTATCTCTCCCAACAACCGCCGCCACTTGTTCATGATAGTTTGTCTTTGCGATGGTGACCGGCGAGTTTTCAGCATTTATAAAATAAGAATGAACGAAATACACGTAATCTTCATTTAGGTTTGCTGTTAACGGTGATGGTTTTACAAACTTAAGCTGGTTCCAGCCCATATGCGGTACTTTGTATGCTGTGCTGCTGTCGTTTGTTGTTCCAGGAAAACGGCGGACACTGCCCGGGAGCAGCCCCAACCCTTTCGTAAAACCATTCTCCTCACTGCTTTCAAACAGTAGCTGCATACCAAGGCAAATGCCAAGCAGCGGCTTTCCTGAAGCGGCAAATTCCTTAATCGTTGCTGCCGGCAGCAATTTCATTGCATCGCGGAAGGAACCCACCCCCGGAAGGATTAACGCATCCGCTTGCAGCAGTTTGTCTTTATCAGAAGTTATAAAATAATCGGCGTTGAGCCGTTCAAGCGCTTTGCTTACACTGAACAGGTTTCCCATGCCGTAGTCTACGATTCCTATCATGGTGCCTGACACCGCCTTGAATTTTTTGGATAATGTTGCTGTATATGTGTGTGCCGTTCGTTTTAAAGCATCCCTTTTGTCGATGGAACACCTTTGATGCGCGGGTCAATTGTTGTTGCTTCGTCGAGCGCGCGTCCCAGAGCTTTAAAAACTGCTTCGATCATATGGTGTGTGTTTTTTCCATAATGAACAATGACATGTAGATTCATCCTGGCTTCAAGTGCCAGTTTCCAGAGAAATTCGTGTACAAGCTCCGTATCGAAGGTGCCGACCTTTTGTGCAGGAAACTCGGCGCGCATTTCGAGATGCGGGCGGTTGCTAAGGTCTACAACAACCTGCGCCAGCGCTTCATCCATTGGAACAAATGCGTTCCCGTAACGCTTAATGCCCTTTTTGTCCCCTAACGCTTCACGAAGTGCCTGTCCTAAACAAATGCCTATATCTTCAGTTGTGTGGTGGCCATCCACTTCAACATCGCCATTGGCATCTACTGTTAAGTTGAATTGGCCATGCTTGGTGAACAAATCGAGCATGTGAGTAAGGAATGGGACTCCGGTTTCGAGGGTTGATTGCCCTTCACCGTCTATATCTAATGCTAGCTTTATATTGGTTTCGTTTGTTTTGCGTTCTATACTTGCGATTCTTTCCATGAGGGTGAATACCTCCTTTGATTTCGAATATTATTTCGGGTTGTCTTTATTAAAGACACTTTTACCCGTTTTTCGATGTGTTTTGTCCTAAAGAAGCCTTATTAAAGACACTTTCACCTTTTTTCCAATGCGTTTTGTCTTTAAGAAGCCTTATTAAATACATTTTCACTAATTTTTGGATGCGTTTTGTCCTTAAGAAGCCCTATTTAAGACACTTTCACCTTTTTTCGATGCGTTTTGTCTTTAAGAACAAACTTAGTCGTTCTTAAGCCGCGATTCCACAGCTCGGGCGTGGGCTTCGAGTCCTTCCATGCGTGCAAACGCGGCAATTTTTTCGGCATTCTCCATAAAAGCCTTCTTGCTGTAAACAATCACACTAGATTTTTTTTGAAAATCATCAACATTTAGCGGGCTGGAGAACCTTGCTGTGCCGTTTGTCGGAAGTACGTGGTTCGGCCCGGCAAAATAATCGCCGACAGGCTCCGAGCTATAGCGGCCAATAAAAATCGCGCCGGCGTGGCGGATTTTTCCCAGCAGCTCCATGGCATTGGCTGTGATCACCTCAAGATGCTCCGGTGCCAGCTGGTTCACAACCTCAACCGCCTCTTCCAAATCAGCGGTAACGTAAATGGCACCATAATCAGCAATCGAACGCTCTGCAATCTCTCGTCGTGGCAGCACGGTAAGCTGCTTTTCAACCTCCGCCGAAACTGCTTCCGCAAGCGCCATTGAAGGTGTGACCAATACACTGCAGGCCCTTGGATCGTGCTCCGCCTGCGACAGTAAATCAGCAGCAACCTCATCGGCCAAGGCCGTTTCATCTGCTAAAATGGCAATCTCACTTGGTCCGGCAATCATATCAATATCAACATCGCCATAAACCTCACGCTTAGCCAAAGCGACAAAAATATTTCCCGGACCGGTAATTTTATCTACCGATGCAATCGATTCCGTTCCGTAAGCAAGCGCGGCAATTGCCTGGGCTCCGCCAACCTTATAAATCTTTTCCACACCTGCTTCCTTCGCTGCTACTAGCACAGCCGCAGGCATGCAGCCTTGACGGTCAGGAGGCGACACCATAACAATCCGCTTAACCCCTGCAACCTTTGCCGGCAACACATTCATCAGCACGGATGATGGGTAGGCCGCTGTTCCGCCTGGTACATATACACCGACTGAATCTAAAGGGATAATTTTTTGCCCTAAAATCGTTCCGTTCTCTTCTGTTGTCATCCACGATGGACGGAGCTGTTTCTCATGAAAGGAGCGGATATTTGCCGCTGCTTCGCGCACAATCGCAACAAATTCTTCGGAAACTTTGCCATATGCTTCTTCGATTTCTTGTTCCGTTACTGAAAAAGAAGATAACTGTACCTGATCAAATTTTTCCGTCAGCTCTCGTATCGCCTCATCTCCACGGGTACGGACATCAGCAATAATCGTCTTCACGGCAGCCTGCTGTTCAGAAGTTCCGGCTTCCACCGAACGTTTTATTGAAATAAGATCATTCACTTTTAGTATTTTCATTTTTAACCCACCCACCTTAAACAACTCCATAAAGCCGTGTGACTAACTCGTCAATTTGCTCGTCTTTAATTCGGTAACTGACTGGATTAACAATCAGCCGTGAGGTCACATCGACAATTCTTTCATATTCGACGAGTCCGTTTTCTCTCATCGTCCGGCCGGTTGAGACAATGTCGACAATACGGTCGGACAAACCGATGATCGGGGCAAGTTCGATGGAGCCGTTTAATTTGATTATCTCCACCTGTTCGCCTTGTTCACGGAAATAGGCTTCGGCCACATTCGGGTACTTTGTTGCTACCCTTGGCGTTACATCATTCATTTTGGTATCTGGCAGCCCAGCAACCGCCAAATAGCAGTGGCTAATTTTTAAATCAAGCAATTCGTAAACATCGCGCTCTTCCTCTAATAAAACGTCTTTACCAGCAATGCCAACATCGGCGACGCCGTGCTCCACGTATGTGGCAACATCCATCGGCTTAGCTAAAATAAACCGCAAGTTCTCTTCTGGGACATCAATAATCAATTTCCGTGAATCGTCAAACTCCGGCGGCAGACTGTATCCCGCTTTCCGAAGCAATTCCACCGCTTCCTCAAAAATCCGCCCCTTTGGCATGGCCATAGTCAGAATCTCACTCATAGGAACACCTCTATTCATTACTTCGTCCACCAATTAAAAAGGTAGTTTCAGCAAATTTCTTCGTAAAGGCATCAAGATTGTTTACCCCGGTTATATCTTGAAGAACAGCCTTTTGACCTTGCTCTCGCATTTTGCCTGCTAGTTGAAACGCTTCGCTGCGCCGCTCCTGGCTGAAAAAAATGCAATGCGTATCGTTTTCAAGCTGATTGCTGCCCAATGCCTCCAGCAGCATATCAAGTCTGACAGCAAAGCCTGTGGCACTAGCATTTTTTCCAAATTTCTCAATTAAACTGTAACGGCCGCCATTCCCGATTGGAAAGCCGACATTCCCAGCATAGACCTCATATAGAATACCGGAATAATAGCTCATATGGCTGACGATCGAGAAATCAAATTTCACATGGTCTTGGGCGCCATAGTCCTTGATTACTTCCCAAAGTTCCTGCAGCTCGCTAATCGCCTTTTTTCCTTGGCCGTTTTCAATAATGTCTGCGGCATATTGCAGTACTTCTTCCCCGCCGCGAAGCTGCAGCAGCTTGAGCAGCCTTTGTTTATCAATCGACGAAAGGTTTAATGACTGAACATGCTCGCGGTAGCCGACATAATTTTTTTCATATAAAAATTTCCGTAAGACGCTAGCCCTGCCGTTTGTTCCTAAAATTTGGACAAACAATTCCTGGGCAAAACCGACATGGCCGATTGAGACTTGGAATTGATCCAAACCTGCTTTTTTGAGGGAGGAAATCAATAAGGCAATGACCTCGCCATCACAGGATATGGTTTCTTCGTTGATGCACTCAATGCCGATTTGTTCGAACTCCGCCGGGCGTCCGCCCTCTCTTTGCTGAGCCCGGAAAACGTTAGCTGAATAAGCTAACCTGACTGGAAGGTCTTCCTGAAGCAGCTTTGATGCCGCAACTCGGGCAATAGGTGTTGTCATTTCCGGTCTTAACACCAGCGTGTGCCCTTCTTTATCCAATAATTTAAACAGCTGGGCGTCGTGAATCGCCGAGGCTGTGCCAACCGTTTCATAATATTCTAGAGTTGGGGTTTCAATAAATTGATAGCCCCAAAGCTTAAACGTCTCCGCCAAATGCATGCGTACCCGGTATTTTTTTTCGTATAATTCCGGCAGGGTATCGCGCATCCCTAACGGCTTTTCAAACATAAACAAGCGGCTCATTTTGCTCATCCTTTTCGTTTCACTTTAGTCTGCTAATATATTAGAGAGTTAAAGATAATTAATTAGTAGTTTATACCTTGAGGTGATTTTCGTCAACGAAAAAGTTTGGCTGATATTGGATTTTGCGGGTTTTGGCGTTATTTTCGCGGAGTTTGCATAAGATTTCGCTGTTTTCCGTAATTATTTCGCGGACTTTGGACGGAATTTCGCCGATTTCCTCATTTATTTCGCCGACTTCAACCAGAATTTCGCCGATTCCTCATTTATATCGCAAACCCTACACAAGATTTCCACTGACTTCCACATATATCCGCCAAACATATTTTTCCCATCTTTTTATAAAAAAAAGCCCGGTCGTTCAGACCAGACTTTTCATCTTTTTCCATATATCTCATCGTCAGCCCAGCGTTCGGCGAGCTGCTCTTTTGTATAGATAACCCGCATAGGGTTGCCGCCTACAAAGCTGCCGGGCGGGACATCCTTATGCACGAGGGTGCCGGCTGAGACGATTGCCCCGTCGCCGATCGTGATACCCGGCATGATGGTGGAGTTAGCGCCAATCATAACTTCGTCGCCAATGATTACATCGCCGAGACGGTATTCTTTAATTAAATATTCGTGTGCCAAAATCGTGGTGTTATAACCAATGACCGTATTGCGGCCGACAGAAATCTTTTCCGGAAACATGACATCGAGCATGACCATTAGCGCGAATGACGTGTGTTCTCCAACTTTCATGCCAAGAAGTGTACGGTAAAGCCAATTTTTCATTCCTAAAAACGGTGTATAGCGAGCCATTTGGATCACGATGAAATTTTTGACGACCTTCCAAAAAGGAACGGTTTTATAGACATGCCAGAGAGAATTGGCGCCTTCAACGCGGTAGCGGGTTGTCCTCCTCATCTTTTCATACCCCGAGGATGGTTAATAAATCAGGCATCTCGGCCAAAATGTAATCAGGCTCATATTTTGCCAGAAAATCACGGCCTTTAAGTGACCAAGCCACTGCAGCTGTCAGTGTGCCGGCATTTTTCCCGCCTAAAATATCATGATAATTGTCACCGACCATGATTGCTTCAGAAGGAGCCGATTCCAGCTGTTCCAGTGCTTTTAACAGCGGTTCGGGATCCGGCTTTACTTTTTCCACATGATCCATCGCTACCACCACATCGAAAAAAGCATCAAGCTTCATTAAGCGAAGGCCCTTTATAGCCACATCCTCACGTTTTGTCGTCACAATCGCAAGCTTGTAGCCTTTTTCCTTTAATGTTTTTATTGTTTCATATACACCGGGAAATTCTCTAACAAGTACATCATGCTGAGAGAGATTAAATGCCCGGTATTCCGCAACCATTTCCTCTACACGCTCCGGATCCACGCTGCCAAACGCCTCATGAAGGGTTGGTCCCATAAACGGCAGAACATCCTCGCGTCCATATTTACCCGGATAATATTTTTCAAGTGTATGCAGGTACGTTGCGATGATTAATTCATTTGTATCAATTAAGGTTCCATCTAAATCAAATAACAGCGTCGTAATTTTATTATCCATTTATTGTTTCCTTTCTTTGAATCAGGCCCGTTCGTTGCCAGATCGTACCGACAATTAAAGTTAGAGCAACAGCCACCCCGAGCCTTATTAAAAATAGAGGCCATACCGGAATACCTAGTGGCACAAAGATGAGCGTGTCCTCGACTACAGCATGACAGGCGACTAGAAAAATAAAGGCCAAGGTTACATCCTTTTTGCTGACCCCGTCCTCTTCTACTGCCTGAATCATAACACCGGCACCGTAAGCTAACCCAAACACAAGCCCAGCCGCCATGGTCGTCGAAGTGTTCTCCTTCATCCCTAGTGAGCGAGTAATCGGAGCCATCATCTTTGAAAACTTTTGAAGCCACTGCAAGTCTTTTAAAATTTGAATCACGACCATTAAAGGGACGACAATCATTGCCAGCTGCAGGATGCCAAGCCCGGCTTTTTCCAAACCTTCCAGGAACATCCCCGCAAACGTATCCGCCGGCGCGGCCTTCGCTTCTATCAGCCCGTATTTGGCAGGCTCACTGCCGCCGCTCCAGACTAGATTAATGACGGCAGCGGACACGAACGCCAAGCCGAGCCTTGTAGTGAGAATGACCCACAGTTTAACACCGGCTTTCATGGCTACCCCAGACTCAATAAATAAATTATGTGAAAATGACATCATGACAGCTAAAATAAAAACCTCTTTGACGGAAAAGTCTAGTGACAGGATGGCGCCAATTCCGGCATAAAGGTTCAGGAAATTTCCTAGAACGAGCGGGATGGCAGCGTCTCCTGACAAGCCAATCAGTTTCATCACCGGAGTTAGCAGCTTAATAATCCACGGTAAAACCGGTGTGTACTGGAGCATGGCAACGATGAGAGTAACTGGAAAAATTATTTTCCCCAATGTCCAAGTTGTTTTTAAGCCAACCATGAACCCTTTTTTGACAGAACTAAGAAGCATTTCCCCAAAACTCCCTTTTATATATTACTTTCATCTAAATAACGGACATCTGAATGTCCCTTTTTGCGGCGGTAATAGATAATCGCAATTGCAACAATAATCAATGCAATTGAAATTGTTTGGGCCATTCGCAGACTGCCAAGCATTAGGCTGTCTGTCCGCATGCCTTCTACAAAGAAGCGGCCGATTGAATACCAAATGACATAACTAAGGAACATTTCCCCGCGGCGTAAATTTACCCGGCGGAGCAAGATGAGTAAAATAAATCCGGCAAAGTTCCAAAGTGATTCATATAAAAAAGTAGGATGATAGTAAACTCCGTCTATCTCCATTTGATTAATAATAAAATCAGGTAAATGTAGTCCTTCTAGGAAGGAGCGGCTGACTTCTCTGCCGTGTGCCTCCTGGTTCATGAAATTTCCCCAGCGGCCAATCGCCTGCCCCAAAATAATACTGGGTGCTGCAATATCAGCCAGCTTCCAAAACGATATTCCACGTTTCCTTGTAAAAATAATCGCTGTAATGACCGCACCAATCAGCGCCCCGTGAATCGCAATCCCGCCGCCCCAGATTTTAGGGATGTCGGCCGGGTGCTGGGAATAGTAATCCCATTCAAAAATAACATAATAAATCCTGGCGGAAATAATGGCAATTGGAATGGCCCACAGCATTAAATCAGCAAACGTATCCTGGGGCAGCTTTCTTCGATTGGCTTCCCGGATGGCAATATACAACGCTAGAGCAAGACCAGAGCCGATGATGACTCCGTACCAATGCACCGGGATTGGGCCAAGGTTAAAGGCAATCGGGTCCAATGCCGGATATTGATCGATTGGTGGATTTTGACTGTTGTTCATCTAAATCTCCTCTTCCTATTCCATATCTTCATGTTCATGATCATGATCATGGTCGGCCTCTTCAATCACGTCGGAGAGACGCTCCGTAAATTGCTGCGCCGCATTGACACCCATCCGTTTTAACCGGTAATTCATTGCCGCAACCTCAATAATAACGGCCAGGTTTCGTCCAGGGCGGACCGGAACCGTCAGTTTGGTCACATCGGTATCAATAATTTTCATTTTCTCTTCATCTAATCCAAGGCGGTCATACTGCTTCTTCGGATCCCAAAGCTCCAGGTTAATCACCAGGGTAATCCGTTTATTGCTGCGGACAGCACCGGCGCCAAACAGGGTCATTACATTGATAATACCCAGGCCGCGGATTTCGAGTAAATGTTCAATTAGCTCCGGTGAGGTTCCAATTAGTGTATCTTGGTCTTCCTGGCGTATCTCGACACAGTCATCAGCAACCAGCCTGTGGCCCCGTTTCACTAATTCCAGCGCTGTTTCACTTTTTCCGACACCGCTTTTTCCGGTAATTAATACACCGATTCCGTATACATCGACCAAAACTCCATGAACTGCCGTGGTAGGCGCCAGTTTACTCTCCAAATAATTGGTCAGCCGGCTTGAGAAACGAGTGGTTTTCATGTTTGTTCTTAGCACTGGAACGGATTCCCGTTCAGACGCTTCGATTAACTCAGGAGGCACCTCTAATCCTCTGGTGATAATAATCGCAGGTGTGATGTCCGTGCATAAGCGTTCCATTCTTGACACCTTTTCTCTTTGAGAGAGTTCTGCAAAAAAGGACAGTTCCGTCATTCCTAGAAACTGAATGCGTTCAGCGGGATAAAATTCAAAATAACCAGCCATCTCGATTCCAGGGCGAGAAATATCGCTCATGGTGATGGGGCGGTTAATTCCCTCTTCGCCGCTGATTAATTCAAGTTTAAATTTTTCCAATATATCTTTAGTGCGTACTTTTGGCAAGAAAATTTTCCTCCTTAACAGCCTCTCTATTTTTCAAAAAAATATATTTTTTTCATTTTACCATTTTTCGAGCGAGAACCATACTTTCGGAGATTAAAAAAGGTGCGCACCATTTTTAAATGGATACGCACCTTTCATTATTTTTTCCTAGAGGACCTTGATGGTTCCAGAATGGTTTTTTGAATGACCAGGTTTACGAGTGACATCAGCACCGCGAAAAACAGTGCCATGCCAAAGCCATCAATCTCAAAGGCATCGCCCATCAAGTAATCCGTCAGTTCCAGCGTCATCGCGTTGATCACAAACAAGAATAATCCCATTGTCAACACGGTGACCGGCAATGTGAACAGAATCAGCAGCGGACGGACCAGCACATTTAAGATTGATAACAAAACGCTTGCCTGAAGGGCTGCTGTAAATCCTGACAAATAAAAGCTTTCATGGAAATAACCGGCTAGTGCCATGAACAAAACTGCATTAATGATACATCCAATGAGCCATCTCATGTAAAAATCCCCTATATTTTAAAATTTACTCTGTTGCTTTTTCCAAACTAATCGTACCTGTTTTTGTTTCTGCATAGATCTTCAACATTTTATCAGGATGATTGACGGATTGGAAGCGAAGCAGCTTCTGAATCATCTCACTCTTCTCCTCCAGAATCTGCACACCAGTGAGCTTCAAATTAAAGCCGCCAAGATTCGTTTTCAGCTCACCATTGATCGGCAATGCTTCCGGCACAAATAGATCAACTGCGCCTGACGTTGTTTTCGCATGTATCCATTCACAACGATCGCCGCTGAGGTTATAATTGATATTTCCATTGAACGATTGGGCTTCCGTCTTTTTAAAATCACCCTCCAGATTGATTGCACCATTGATAGTTTCTGCTTCGAGCTCATCGATTTGACTGGTCAGAATGCTAATTTTACCATTTGCTGTTTCAATTTCTCCCCTTTTTCCATGTACATGGTCCAGGGCGATTTGGCCATTCGCCGTTTTTACGCGGAGGTCGTCGACGTTCATCTCACTGCCGGAAATCGGTCCGTTGAACAGTCTCACTCTAATCCGCTCGTATTGTGCTTTCGGTACAAACACAACGGCTTCGACCTTCATCCATTTTTGCTGCGTATTAAATTTTAGCTTTTGACCCTCTACTGTAAAAATAACATCACGTAAAAAGTTTTGTCGCGCTTGTTCCTGATTTTCCACACGGTACACCTTCGCCTGACATTCCACGCGCACATCCGGTTGGTCCCACGCGGCTAGTTTGACTGACCCGTTTGCAACATCAATATCAATATCCTTGAGATCAACATCCCCGTGATGAAAAATATGCGAAATATCCACGGATTGGCCAAAATTTAAATCGAAATCAAATTCCTTAATTTTTTTCAAAGCCGAATCGACAAATTCAAAAATCTTCTCCTTCGTTGATTGATACTTCGCTTGGAAAGGGTCTTCTTTCTTGGCCTCTTCAAATTGCACAACGGTTGAAAGTTCGTTAATCATTTGCTCTTTTTTCTGGTCGGCCGATTTTTGTGCATTTTCTAATTCCTCTAATAAGGTTAACGCTTGGTCCACCGTCAGTTTTCCATCTTCCACCAATTTTAAAATCCGTTTCCGTTCCTCTTTCATTTTACCCACCTCAAACTATAGTTATTTTTCCCCATTCCATCTTATTCTGTGATTAGTACCTTTACGCCTTTAATAATGTTATAAATCACAACTACAATCCAAACGAGCCCTGTGACGATAGCCGCGATGATTGTAAAAATCGGAAGTTCATTTTGATAATTGACCATTTCATATACAACCGCAATGACGACAAAGATCGTTGGAATGATCGGAATCAAATGCGATATCAACGACTTTTTCGCATGCTGCTTTGTTTCGGGATCGCTGCTAGCCAGCCAGACTATAAATGGAAAAATAAACCCCGCAAAAAATATACTAAAGTAACACAAACTTGACAGTACTTTTCTCGTTTCCATCTCGTCCCACCATCCTCTATCTATATGTACGATTTGTGAAGATGAAAGTTTCGTGTTTTTTTACAACGACTGGAAAATTACATGCTTGTCCTATTTGTGAGGTGGGTGTTGATGGGGATTTCGCGGACCTCTTAATTTATTTCGCGGATTTGTGCATTTATTTCGCGAACTTTCGCAATTATTTCGCCGGTTTCCGCATTTATTTCGCTGACTTTCGCATTTATTTCGCCGTTTTTCAAAAGTTTTCGCTGAACGCATTCGATTTCGCGGGTTTTGCCGATAATTTCGCCAAATTCCATTTCAAAAGCATAAAAAAAGAGCTGAAACCAATATAATCAAGTTTCAGCTCTTTTTTTATGCTTTGATCGCACTTTTGTCTTCGATTTGCTGTTTCATCCTTAAACGGTCGCGTTCAAGAATTGGCTTTAAATATTTTCCGGTGTACGAACCAGAAACTTCAGCGACCTTTTCCGGCGTTCCGGTTGCGATAATGGTACCGCCTTTATCGCCGCCCTCTGGTCCGAGGTCAATCAGATAATCTGCAGCCTTAATGACATCAAGGTTGTGCTCGATGACTAGAACCGTGTCGCCATTTTCAACCAGCCGCTGCAACACAACTAGTAAACGGGAAATATCATCGACGTGAAGGCCTGTTGTCGGTTCATCCAAAATATAGAACGATTTACCGTTTGAACGTTTGTGCAGTTCAGAAGCGAGCTTCACGCGCTGGGCTTCCCCGCCTGATAACGTTGTTGCCGGCTGCCCGAGCTTGATATAGCCAAGTCCGACATCATAGATTGTCTGCAGCTTACGACTAATTTTAGGAATGTTTTCGAAAAACTTTAACGCATCCTCAACTGTCATTTCAAGAACATCAGATATATTTTTACCCTTATACTTTACTTCCAGCGTTTCGCGGTTATAACGTTTCCCGTGGCATACTTCACAAGGAACATAAACATCAGGCAAAAAGTGCATTTCAATTTTTATAATCCCGTCGCCGCGGCAGGCTTCACAACGGCCGCCTTTTACGTTAAAACTGAAGCGGCCTTTTTTGTATCCGCGGACCTTTGCTTCGTTTGTGGACGCGAATACATCACGGACATCGTCAAACATGCCGGTATAGGTTGCCGGATTGGAACGAGGTGTCCGACCAATTGGCGATTGGTCAATATTAATGACCTTTTCCAGATGTTCAATCCCTTTAATGCTTTTATGCTGGCCTGGCTTGGTTTTAGCCTTATTTAGTTTTTGAGCCAGGGACTTCAGCAGAATTTCATTAATGAGTGTACTTTTTCCAGAACCTGAAACACCCGTAACTGCAATAAACATTCCCAGCGGAATTTTGACATTGACATTTTTTAAATTATTCTCGGCAGCACCCTTTATTTCCACGTAACGGCCATCCGCTGTACGGCGTTCCAATGGCAGCGGGATAAACTTCTTCCCGGAAAGGTATTGGCCTGTCAGCGAGTTAGGGTCAGCCATTACTTCAGCAGGCGTCCCGGCAGACACTACTTCCCCGCCGTGAACTCCAGCACCTGGACCAATATCAATTAAATAATCGGCAGCGAGCATCGTATCCTCGTCATGTTCAACGACTATCAATGTATTGCCAATATCGCGCATGTTTTGCAACGTGCCAATTAGGCGGTCATTATCCCGCTGATGGAGACCAATAGACGGCTCGTCTAAAATATATAAAACGCCGGTTAAACGGGAACCGATTTGGGTTGCTAGGCGAATCCTCTGTGCTTCACCGCCGGAAAGCGTCCCAGCTTTACGACTTAGGGTTAAATAATCGAGCCCAACGTTCACTAAGAAACCAAGCCGTTCATTTATTTCTCGTAAAATCAATCTGGCAATCTGGGTTTCTTTTTCAGACAGCACTAGGTTTGAAAAGAAGTCGCGTGCCTCTTCAATCGAAAGGTCGGTTACTTGAGCAATATGGCGGCCATTAATAAGAACGGCCAGCGTTTCCTTTTTCAAACGGTACCCTTTACATGCCGGGCAAGGCTGCTCCGCCATGTATTTCTCCATTTGTTCACGGATGAAGTCAGAGCTTGTTTCCTTATAACGGCGCTCGACATTGCGGATGACGCCTTCAAATTCGATATAGCCTTCACGGATTTGGCCGAAATCGTTCTCATAGCGGAAATAAATTTTTTCACCCTTAGAACCGTAAAGAACTTTTTCTAGCAAATGCTCGGGAATGTCCTTTACAGGGATATCCATATCAATTCCGTAATGATTGCAAACCGCTTCCAACAGCTGCGGGTAATACTGCGAGCTTGTCGGCTCCCACGGGGCAATGGCATGCTGCTTAAGTGTTAAATCCTTATTTGGAATCACCAAATCGACGTCTACTTCAAGCTTGGAGCCAAGTCCGTCACATTCCGGACAGGCGCCAAACGGGCTGTTAAAGGAAAACATCCGCGGTTCTAGCTCCCCGATGGAAAAACCACAGAGTGGACAAGCGTGATTTTCGCTAAACATCAGCTCCTCTTCCCCTATGACGTCCACAATGACCTTACCTTCGCCAAGACCGAGGGCGGTTTCTAGTGAGTCGGCAATCCTGGCAGCGATTCCTTCCTTGACAACAATTCGGTCGACGACGACTTCGATTGAATGTTTTTTATTTTTCTCAAGCTCAATGTCTTCACTGAGGTCTAGCATTTCTCCATCTACACGTACGCGGACGAAGCCTTGCTTTTTAATATCTTCGAACACTTTGACATGCATGCCTTTTCTTCCCGAAACAATCGGTGCAAGAATTTGCATCTTTGTCCGTTCCGGATATTCAAGAATCCGGTCCACCATTTGTTCAATCGTTTGCGAGGAGATTTCAATATGATGATTCGGGCAGGTCGGATGTCCCACCCTGGCAAATAAAAGCCGTAAATAATCATAGATTTCGGTCACTGTTCCAACAGTCGAGCGCGGGTTACGGCTTGTCGTTTTTTGATCGATGGAAATCGCCGGGGATAATCCCTCAATCGTATCAACATCCGGCTTATCCATTTGCCCGAGGAATTGCCGGGCATAGGCCGACAGCGATTCCACGTATCGGCGCTGTCCCTCGGCATAAATCGTGTCAAACGCAAGCGAGGACTTTCCCGACCCGGAAAGTCCTGTTATCACAACAAGCTGATCTCTCGGAATGGTGACATCTATATTTTTTAAATTATGGGCTCTGGCGCCTTTGATAATTAATTTTTCCATCGCCATGTGCAGGTCATCCTTCCGCTTTCAATTCCAAAATTAAGTCACGAAGCTCGGCGGCGCGTTCAAAATCAAGCGCTTTGGCCGCGGCTTTCATTTCTTTTTCCATGTCGGTAATTAATTTGTCTCTTTCCTTCTTCGTCATCTTGCCAAACGCAGCAGTTGGTTTGTACTCCTCCTGCTCCTCCGCCGCATGGGTGGCGCGAATGACATCGCGAATACCCTTTTGAATCGTTTTCGGCGTAATGCCATGCTTCAAATTGTATTCCTCTTGAATGCTGCGGCGCCGCTTTGTTTCACTGATAGCTTTTTCCATCGAATCAGTCATACGGTCGGCGTACATGATGACGCTGCCATTAGAATTCCGGGCGGCACGGCCAATTGTTTGAATCAGCGAACGCTCGGAACGGAGGAAGCCTTCTTTATCGGCATCGAGAATCGCCACCAGTGATACTTCTGGAATATCCAGACCTTCCCGGAGCAGGTTGATTCCGACCAGAACATCGTACGTACCAAGGCGCAGCTCACGGATAATTTCAATCCGCTCGAGCGTTTTTACCTCCGAATGCAAGTACTGAACTTTGATTCCGATTTCTTTTAAATAATCGGTCAGATCCTCAGACATTTTTTTCGTTAGCGTCGTGATGAGGACACGTTCGTTCCGCTTCACCCGGTCCTGAATTTCGCCGATGAGGTCATCAATTTGCCCTTCAATTGGACGCACATCGATGATAGGATCAAGCAAGCCGGTTGGACGAATAATTTGTTCAACCATCAATGGGGTGTGTTCTATCTCAAATGGACCCGGTGTTGCTGATACAAACACGATATTATGGATATGTTTTTCAAACTCATCAAACATCAGCGGGCGGTTGTCGAGAGCTGACGGCAGGCGGAAGCCATGATCGACCAGCACCTGTTTCCTCGCCTTGTCACCATTGAACATTCCCCTGATTTGCGGCAATGTAACATGGGATTCATCAATTACGATTAAAAAATCCTCAGGAAAATAATCCAATAAAGTATATGGTGTTGCCCCAGCCTGTCTTAAGGTGAGATGGCGCGAATAGTTTTCAATGCCCGAGCAGAAGCCCATTTCCCGCATCATTTCCAAATCGTAGCGGGTGCGCTGTTCAAGGCGCTGCGCTTCAAGCAATTTGTCTTCAGCCCTAAGGATTGCGAGTCGTTCCTCGAGTTCTTTTTCAATATTCTCAATCGCTATCCGCATCTTTTCTTCTCTGGTAACGAAGTGGGATGCCGGGAAAATAGCCACATGCTCGCGCTCACCCATAATTTCGCCGGTAAGGGCATCAACTTCACGAATCCGGTCAATTTCATCCCCGAAAAATTCTACACGAATGCAATGTTCGTCTCGGGATGCCGGGAAAATCTCGACCACGTCGCCGCGGACACGGAATGTTCCCCGTTTAAAATCGATATCATTCCGTTCATATTGAATGTCAACGAGTCGGTGCAGCAGCTGATTGCGTTCAATCTCCATTCCCGTTCGGAGGGAAAGCACCATTTCGCGGTATTCTTCCGGATTACCGAGACCATAGATGCAGGAAACACTGGCAATGATGATGACATCGTTGCGTTCGAACAACGAGGATGTTGCCGAGTGACGCAGTTTATCAATCTCATCGTTAATGCTGGCGTCTTTTTCAATAAACGTGTCTGTCTGCGGTACATAGGCTTCCGGCTGATAATAATCATAATAACTGACGAAATACTCGACCGCATTGTTCGGGAAAAATTCCTTAAACTCGCTGTATAGCTGGCCAGCCAGCGTTTTATTATGTGCAATGACTAAAGTGGGCTTATTTACCTCTTTAATCACGTTGGAAATTGTGAATGTTTTCCCCGTACCAGTTGCGCCAAGAAGTGTTTGATAGCGCTTGTTCTGGCGGATGCCTTCAACTAGCTCTTTAATGGCTCCCGGCTGGTCTCCTTGGGGTGAATATTTTGACACTAATTCAAATTGGTTCTCCACGAAAAGTTCCTCCCAAATTAAATTCCCGGTCTATCTACTTTGAAAAATTCAATAATATCATTTTACCACATTCCCCCTAAAACAAACCAACAATATGCGAACTAATATTCGATTTTTTTATATTAAAGGCTTAGATGGCGATTAAAACACAACAGGCAATGATGCATAAGAAAAGTCCTCATCCCTCATCAACAAAAAAGCCTGCCTTAAAAAAGACAGACCTTGAATGAATTATCCGTTTTTGGGTGTGCGGGGCTTCATTTTGGCGGCGAGCCAGAAGCCGGCCGTCAGTGATAGGGCATCGACAACAATTAAAATAAAGGAATTGGTGTACCCCTTATAAACTGAAGCCGCAATTAAAGCAACGGTTAGCACAAGACCAATTATCCGATTATAGGTAACGCGTGTGAACAATAACACGAGCAGGCCGGGCAAAATAAACCCTGATAAATATCTAATGATTACGATTTCCAAATGAGTGCACCTCATTTAATTAATTTCCTGTCCATTTATTCTAGGAATTAATTCGAAAAATTGCAATTAAAATGCCATTTATTTAACGGTTTTAACGCTCGCAGCATAGCTGACAACCACAAATCCAATCATTGAAATCAAAATCGGCATAACAACGGTGTGCATTCCGAAGGCATTTGGATAAAAACGGTCCAATATTATATAAGAACACATTCCTAAAACCATTGAAGCAATCGCTCCATATTTATTGCCCCTTGCCCAGTACAAGCCGAAAATAACCGGCCAAATAAACACCGACTCAAGACCGCCAAAGGAAAATAAATTTAGCCAAATGATTAAATCGGGCGGACTTAAAGAGAGAATAATCACAATCAAGCCGATGATGGCCGTTACACTAAAGCTGATTTTTTTCACATGGCTTTGGCCGGCATTTGGCTTAATGTAATTCAAATAAACATCTTTCACCAGCGCCGAGCTGACGAGAATTAATAAAGCGTTAACGGTCGACATGATCGCTGCCATTGGTGCGGCAAGAACAATTCCGGCAGCAAACGGCGGAAGTACCTTCATCGATAATAACGGCATGACGGTATCACCAATTTTAACACCAGGCAGCACCGGTCGCGCAAAAACCCCAATTAAGTGCATGCCAAGCATGATAAAGCCGACGACAATCGTCCCAATGATAATCGCGCTGTGCATCGCTTTGGAATTTTTATATGACATCGCCCGGACGGTGATTTGCGGAAGCCCAACAACTCCAATTCCCACTAAAATCCAAAAGGAAGAAACATAGGATGGTGTCAATGTTCGCTCTGCCCCAAATGGGCTGATTAAGTTCGGATTTTCAGCCGCTAAATCGGAAATGATTTTGGGAATGCCCCCGCCTGCTTTAATGGTAGCAATCAACAAAACCAGCGTACCGGCAAACATGACAACCCCCATAACCGCATCGGTCAAAGCAACTGCCCGGAATCCGCCAATAATAACAAAGATTAAGACAGAAAAAGCAAAAATCAATAATGCCGTTTTGTAAGGTAAACCGGTTAGGCTCTCAACAAGCCGCGCCCCTCCAATCCACTGGGCGGTCATAGAGGAAAACAGGAAAATAATAATGCTGGCCGCTGATAACAAGACAACGGTCTTACTTTGATACCGCTCTTTCAAAAAGTCTATTAACGTGATGGCCTTATATTGCCTCGCAACAATAGCAAACTTTTTCCCCAAGACCATTAGTGTAAAATAGCCGGTGGCTAGCTGGGCCATGGCCAAGAGAACCCAGCCAAGACCTTGAGTATAGGCTACGCCGGGACCGCCGATAAAGCTTGAGGCGCTTCCATATGTCGCGACCATTGTCATCGCGAGGATAAATCCGCCCATCTGCCGTTCGCCTAGAAAATATTCCTCCAAGAAGGAATTGGATTTAAGTACAAATTTATGCGACCAAAAGCCGACAGTAAAAATAATTAGTAAGAAAATTATTAATGGTGCAATAACGCCCCAATTCATCTGCGTTCCCCCTCTTCTTCATCAAAGGGAACATCTTTAAATAGGAATTTTACTGTGATGCTCACAAGGATCACCATCACAATAAATCCAGCAATACAGCTATAAAAGAACCAAGCCGGCAGCCCAAAAATGTATGTATATTCTTCCACCTTGTCCGAACCAAGCCCATAAGCAAACCCATACCACCAAAGAAAATTAATGATCACCAGAACAACGCCAATCAGCGCTTCCCGATGGGCAATCTTAAACCGCTTATCCTTGGGATTAACTGGCTTCTTCACCAGGATTCCTCCTTATCAAATGCTGCTATAATGCGAAATGATTACCGCTATTGTTCCCGTATCTTTCAGAAACAAAGCAAAAACCTTATTTTCACGGTATTTATCGTACCACATGAAAATAAGGTTTTGTACATTTTTCTATTACAGTGTCCACCCCAGGCGTACAAATGTCCACGAGTGGTGTCAGGCACCAAATTAGTACTGCCGCATCGGCACTGCGGCAGCGACACCACCATTGTTTAGTTGCAGGTTCCATGCGGGCTGGGGCAGCCATTTGCTGCTTTTTCGACTTGGATGGTGCTGTGTTCGATATGGAATTCGTCATGTAATATTTTTTGTGATTGGGCAAGGATTTCATCATGAATTCCATTATTGGCGATGGTGATGTGGCAGCTTAATACCGGGTATCCGGAAGTGATCGTCCAAATGTGCAAATCATGAACCTCCTGAACGAGCGGAACCTTCTGCAACGCCGCTTTTACGTCATTGGAGTTTATTTGCGTTGGTGCTCCTTCCATTAGAATATGGAAGGAATCCTTCATCACCCGCCAGCCGCTGATGAGAATTAATACGGCAACAATCACACTGGCAATTGGGTCAGCAATTCCCCAGCCAAAAAACATAATTAACAACGCCGCAATAATGGCCCCGACCGAGCCTAGCATATCGCCAATCACATGCAAAAAGGCGCTTCTGACGTTTAGGTTTTCGTCCTTATCACCGCTCATTAAAATCCAAGCGGCCACAATGTTGACCAATAATCCAATAACAGAAATAATCAACATTCCCGTACTTTGCACTTCTGGCGGGGCAAAAAAGCGGTGAATGGCCTCGTAAAATATAAACAGGGAAATTACAATTAGCGTTAAGCCGTTTAGTGCTGCGGCAATAATTTCAAATCGTTTATAACCGTATGTTTTTTCCTGTGAAACTGCCTTTTCCCCTAGCTTAATGGCAAAGAAGCTTAAACCCAATGCCGCCGCGTCGCTCAACATGTGGCCTGCATCTGAAAGCAGTGCTAAGCTGTTAGTTAAAAATCCTCCGATTACCTCGACAACCATAAAGGCTGCAATTAATAGAAATGCACTGAACAACGCTTTTTTGTTGTTTGTATGTGAATGGCCATGTGAGTGTCCGTGTCCATGTCCATGATGGTGACCCATAATTATCCCCCCTAGAACCGCAGCCCATGCGGCCCCCTGATTTCTCTCTTGCCTAAACCGAAAATGTTCCAATTAAGCTTTAGTTTTTCTAATCTTTATGTTTCGATACATATCGCCGAATAGGACGGGATGGTTTTCTAATAAAAAAATCGTTTGGCCATCGTGTTCTTCAACTATTTTTTCAAACGAGATACCGATATCTGTTCCAAAAACTTTAACGATGGGACGCATCAACTTTTTAACAAGCGAAGGTTTTGACGAAAATTTATCGAAAATAACAATCAGTCCGTCCGGCCGCGATACTCGAATCATTTCTGAAAAGGCCTTGCTGCTATCCGGGACAACGGAAAGAATTAAGCTTGCTACCACATAATCAAATGAGTCGTCGAGCAGCTGTAATTCTTGAGCGTCCATTTGATAAAACTTGATCACGTCGGACGAGAATTTCTTCTTCGCCTGCTGGAGCATTTCTTCTGAATAATCAATGGCTGTTATTTCCAGTTGATTAACGGGAATCAGTTCAAGGTCTGCACCGGTTCCGACACCCACAAATAAAACTTTATCTCCGGGCTGAAAGTTTATTCCGTTGAACACCTCGCGCCTAGCCTTTAAGAATGGCCCTTTGTTGAAAAAATAATCATATACAGGCGACCACAGACTGTAAATCCATTGATTCCAATGATTGTTCAACGAAATCCACCCCCTTACTTTGTACAGAACCAGCAGCATCTATATCGGCGAAATTTTGCAAGTTATCGGCGAATCGTAAAATTTAAGTGTACTCTTTTACCCGCATGAGCCGTAGACCATTTAAAGTCACAACAGCGCTCAGGAAAAACCTAAGACTCGCTAGACATGTTTAACAAGCGCCTCGACCATTGCCGCTCCCCTTCTTGTTTACTCACGTTCGGCCACCTCTTCTTGGTGTTCAAGCGCAATTTGAATTAATTGTTTTACATGGTCATCATCAAGGGAATAATAAACTAACTTCCCTTCTTTTCGGTATTTCGCTAAACCAAGGTTTTTGAGATGACGCAAATGATGCGATGCTGTTGCTGTTGTAGCCCCAACAATATTTGCAACATCGCAGACACATAGCTCATCTTCAAGCGTGAGCGCATAGGCGATTTTCATCCTGGTTTCGTCCGATAATGCTTTAAAAAGTTTCGTCACTTCAATGATATGGCTGGTTTGGGCAAGTTCCTGCTGGACGCGTTCGGTTTTCTCGCTGTCTACACAGGTAATCTCACAAACATCGCTCTCTTTCATTGGTCCACCTTCTTCATTCAAATATTCGTTTGAATATATCATATTCAAATACAGGTTTGAATGTCAATCACTTTATAAGGAGTTTTCTAAAAATGGGCTGGATTATGAAGCAGACTTGGGAGGATATATTATTTTGCCACTGGGAGGCGGCTCCTGAGCGTTTACGAGGATTTATTCCGGCTGAACTGGACCTGGATTTATTTGACGGTAAGGCCTGGCTGACGATTCTCTCGTTTCGGGTCAACCATCAAAGATTCCGATTTCTGCCGGAGATCCCGTTTCTGAACCGTTATTTAGAATTAAACGTAAGGACGTACGTCAAATATGGAGATACGGCAGGAGTTTATTTTTTCTCACTGGATGCTAATCATTTGCCCAGCATTATTGGTGCGAGGATGACGGCATTGCCATATGTGCTGGCTAGGATTTCCTTTTTTAAGAGGGACCGTGAGTTTATTTTTAACAGTAAGCGGATGTTAGGAAATGGGGAATATTCACTGCAATATAGGGTGTCCAGCGGTCCAGGCGAGCGGCTTGAGCCGGGAACCTTGGGTAATTGGCTTTTGGAGCGTTATTGCCTATTTACAACGTGGGGACCGTTTTTGTTGAAGGGAAATATTAGCCACGAAAGCTGGGAGATCAGCAAAGCTCAGATCAAGTTGGCGACGAATTTAGTTACCCCTTTTGGTGTGGATGAAGGTCCGCAGCTTGTCCATTATTGTCCGCATAAAACGGCATTTATTTTTCCATTAAAAAGGGTGCGGCGGTAAGGCATTTTCATAAAAATAAAATGCCCCCGACCGCACCCGTAACGACTATCACCCATGGCGGCAGTTTCCAATATGCAAGCATACTAAAAAGAATAGCCGCAATAGCAAAGTCTATCGGTGCTAAAATGGAACTCGTCCATATCGGATTATAGAACGCCGCAATCAAAATGCCCACCACTGCTGCATTTACCCCGATTAACGCCCCTTTGATTTTCGGATTTTGCCTCATTGGGTTCCAAAAAGGCAATGTTCCTAATATAAGAAGGAAAGCCGGTAAAAAGACCGCAATCGTTGCGACAAGACCGCCCACCCATCCATTCGTCACTGCCCCAATGTACGCCGCAAACGTGAATAACGGCCCCGGTACGGCCTGCGCCGCACCGTATCCCGCAAGAAATTCTTCTTTCGTTAACAAACCTGTGGGTACAAATTCCCGTTCCAATAATGGCAGTACCACATGCCCGCCGCCAAACACCAATGAACCCGAGCGGTAGAAGCTATCAAATAATGCAAGCCAATAGGACGATGTGAATTCTTTTAAAATTGGAAGGAAAATTAGCAAGCTGAAAAATAATACTAAGCAAATGGCGGCAAACCGGTGTGAGATGGCAACTGAAATGTTACCTGATGGTTCTTCTTTGGTTTGTTTGAACAGAATCAAACCGGCAGCAGCAGCCAAGACAATAATTCCGACCTGTGTAAAAGCAGTCTGCCACAAGAGTGTAAGTGTTAGGGAAAATAGGGCAATCGCTTTCGTCGGTTTATCAGGTGTTAATTTTTGGGCCATTCCTGCGATAGCATGGGCAACGACTGCGACTGCGACAATTTTCAACCCATGAATCCAGCCTGCGTCATGAATGTTCAATCCTTTTAACAACAGTGCAAACAGGATTAAAGCAATGGCTGATGGTGCAGTGAAGCCAATGAATGCTAGAATTCCTCCAAGGAGACCGCCTCGTTGGACACCAATTCCGATACCAACCTGACTGCTCGCCGGGCCGGGTAAAAATTGACACAGCGCCACCAAATCGGCATAACTTTTTTCATCAAGCCATTTTTTCCGGCGGACATATTCTTCGTGGAAATATCCCAAATGGGCAACAGGCCCTCCAAATGATGTAAGCCCAAGTCTTGTTGAGACTAATAGAATTTCCAATAGCTTGTTTTGATTATTCTGTGGCAATCTTCATCTCCCCCTGTGTTAATTCTATATTTATACTTTAGTAGACTTTCACACAAAAGCCAATTAAAAGGGGGTAGAAAATCATTTTTCCCGCTGTTGAATTTTTAACGGAGTTACGGGGAGAATCAGGTGCTGTTATTGACCGTTTGGAGCTTTGGATGGAGAGGAGCGGGCAGAATCGATACTCGATTTTTACCTTTTAGGCCCTCGGGTGGGCGGTGGCGGGCAGAATCAACCCTTTATTTTTAACATTTGCTCCTCTTGAGGGTATCTTCGGGCAAAATCATGCCTGGTTTTTGACCGTTAAGACTCTTGGGTGGCGGTACCGGCAAAATCAACGCTTTATTTTTACCGTTGCACCATCTTTTTCAACCTACGCGGGCAATTGAACTCACCTATTTTTACAAATAACGCCACCCAACACACACCCAATGGGCGATAGAACTATCTCCGCCCGCTCTTCCCATTATCCCTCACTGCCCGATCCATCGGGGCCAGCCAAAAAGCCGCCAAAATCGAAATCACCACAACAAGAAACGGTGCATAAAAAATAAAGAAACTCTCCACAGACATCCCCCTCCCTACACATGATCATCACGATTGCCCTGCACGTACTCTTTGTTAAACAGAAACAGCCGCAACAATAAATACAATGACGGCACCAGAAGCCCAAGCCCAGCGATAAACGCAATCACCAAGGAAGTTGCCATCGCTTCATTCGTAAAGCTGTCATAAATAGTCAAGTACGGATACATTAAGTACGGATAGTGGGAGATGCCGTACGCCAAAAAGGCAAGCGCAAACTGCCCGGTCAACAGCACAAATGCCAAGCCATAGGCAATTCCCTTCCACAGCAAATACACCGTACCGGCAAACAAGAGCACCGATAGCGCAAACATCCACCACAAATCTACAAGCCGGTCATAATGTTCCGGGTTATGGGTCCGCATCTCCACAATGATGCCAGCTGCCGTGATAATCGCCGGAAGCGACCATCCAAGCGCATATTTTCGCAGCAGCTTCACAGCTCCCCAGTCTTTTGCTTTCCGCGAATACCATGTTAAAAACACCGCCGAAATATACAACACCGATGTCAAACTTAAAACGACGATACTCCACGATAACGGACTAGTAAACAACGTCCAGTAATCAAGCGCTGGTCCAAAATGCTCCATCGTGACAAAACCGCCTTCGGAAATCACCAGCACGATTGACAAGGAAGCCGGAATAAACAAACCAGTAAGTCCGTATAAAAGGGTATAACGGCGATGCTTCAAACCGCCATAGATGGTAAAGGCATAATAAGAACCTCGGATGGCCAGCAAAATAATCGCAATGCTTGCCGGCACAAGCAATGTCGAGCCGTAATAATAAGCGGTTTTTGGAAAAAAGCCAACAATCCCGACGAAGAAAAACACTAAAAAGACATTTGTTACTTCCCATACTGGGGACAAATATCGTTGAATCACCTTCGTCAAAATATGCTGCTTGCCCGTTAAGGTGCTGTAAGCGTTAAAGAACCCGGCACCAAAATCAATCGACGCTACCATGATATAGCCAAAAAGAAACACACCTAAGACAGTAATCCCAATTATTTCAAGATCCATTTTTGATCCCCTGCTTTCTCTGCCGCTCGGTCAGCCAATTCGCGTTCCACTGGATTCTTACGGAACATCCTCCATAACACTAGAACGCTGCCAATTCCTAGAATTAAATAGAGCCCGACAAAAAGCCAAAGCATCACATCCACTTGTCCACTGCTGGTGGCTGCCTCATGTGTCCGCATTATTCCCCTAAGAATCCATGGCTGCCTGCCAACTTCTGCAAGCCACCATCCAGCTTCAATGGCAATAATCGAGAGCGGGCCGCCAAGAACGATAAGCCAGCGGAACCACTTTGCCTCAATGAAACTCCATTTTAACCACATACCAAGCAAATAAAAGACGGACAGACCAACCATCCACATGCCTATCGTCACCATTACATCAAACAAATAGTGGATATAAAGAGGCGGTATATCCTCTTCCGGAAATTGATCTAATCCAATCACACTGGAGTATAAGCTGCTATGGGCCAAAAAGCTGAGAGCATATGGAATCTTGATCGCATATTTCACTTCGTCATTAGCGAGAACTCCATATAAAATCAGCGGCGCTCCTTCTCCTGTTTCAAAATGCCATTCAGCGGCGGCTAATTTTTCCGGCTGATATTCCGCTAAATACTTGCCAGAGAAATCTCCGATAATGGCCGTTGCAATGGAAAAAACAAAACCAAGCTTCATCGTTAAAAATAACGCCTTCTTATGATATGTATGGTTGGAGCCTTTTAACAAACGATAAGCCCCAATCGCGGCCAGAATAAAAGCGGAGGTCATATAGGCGGTCACCAACACATGGGCCACTTTGGTCGGCATGGCCGGATTAAACATTGCCACGAGCGGTCTAACATTCACGAGCTGCCCTTTCACCAAGTCAAAACCCTGCGGCGCATTCATAAAGGCATTGACAATTGTAATGAAAATAGCCGAAAAGGACGCCCCAAGTGCAACCGGAATTAACAGGAGCAAATGCCGTTTCGCATTTTTAAACCTGTCCCATGTATAGAGATAAATGCCTAAAAAAATCGCTTCGAAAAAGAAAGCGAATGTTTCCATGAATAAAGGCAGCGCAATCACATTTCCCGCCAGTTCCATAAAATTCGGCCATAACAACGAAAGCTGCAGACCAATCGCCGTACCTGTCACAACGCCAACCGCCACAGTTATCACAAAGCCGCGCGTCCAGCGTCTGGCTAATAAAATGTAGTGTTCATCCTGTTTTTTGATCCCCACCCATTGTGCAATCATAATCATCAGCGGCACGCCAACTCCAATGGTTGCATAAATGATATGAAAGGACAACGTCAATTCTGTTAAAACCCGGCTAAAAAATACAGCCTCTTCATTTCCCATCTCTCAATCACCTTTCTCTTATCCCGAAAAAATCCGTCCAATAATTGACAACCCCAATACAAATGCCACAATCAAGGTAAGCCAAATCAACCCTCGTTCTTGTTTTTTATAGATAGGAATTCCTCCTTTATGTTTCTTTTCCCCATTTCCCAATGTTGTACTCTCTTTTCTAGGTAAAAAGTTAACAGAATGGATAATTTATGCATCCCCAGCATTAAAACCCCTGCCAGCAGCTGGTCCCATTGTGAATGAAAACCACCAGGCAGAATGTGCAAGTTATCGAGACCAGAAACAGGCATACAAAGGGCCGCGGTCATTTGCGCCAAATATGGCGTGTTGCCACCACCCATCCAGGCATTTACGATGAAAAGCAAACAAGCCGGCATTAAGAATAACCCGCTGAGAAAAGCAAAGCGTTTCTTTTTGGCATTAGTATGATCAGGTACAGCGATGGGCATCCACATACGGAAAGCCAGGACCAGCAGTACTAATAAATAGCTACTTTGAATAGCTGGATGCTGCGACAGAAACGTTAAAACAGCTGAAACATGGTACAGCAAGAACAACACAGCAAAGACCGATAAAGCAGCCATCGGTTTTGGAAAAATATTAGCCACCCCAGCTGCGCTTATTTTTCGAAAAGAACGCACCGGAATACCCAATAAACAAAGCGGCGGAAAAATAAAAAAGAGAATGCTCATTTGGACCATGTGGGTGCTAAAGGTCAGATGGCTTAGAGCCGCCAAAGGACTGCCGATTGTTATATATAAAATGGCTAAACTGGTAAAAAACAATAGCGGATGACGTCCAAATATTTTTATATTCGTAAAATAGGTAACGAGAATCCCATATAGAAAGGCGACTAGCAGCAGACCCATTAACAGCGGTATATTCCAAGCTAATTGACCGCTAAGCAACAGTGTGTAATAAAACATGAATCTTCCCCCTCTGCCTTTAATCCCTTGGCCGCTGACCGCACGACTCATGCTTTATAAATCCACTAATTAACTAATATGACAAAAAACTGAATTTCAGAATAAAAAGCGCCCAGAAACGAATGTACGTCCCTGGGCGCTTTTGATGTTCCTATTTTTTAAACTGTAAATAATCAATCGACTCAGCATTCGCCTTTACATCTTTTTCAGTAAAAAGAATCGGTTTAAATTCCCAATTGGCATACATGTCAATTTGATCTGCATAATGCTGATGAACCGTTCCGTATTTACTGATAAAACCAATCTGGCCTGGAGGTGTGATGTTAAAGCCATGTGGACCTTTTTTGGTCATTTCCACATAGTGATTCTCACTTCCCCTATTCATCTCCGGAATTGGTTTATCAGAACCAAGCCCATGCGGGAATCCGATAAATGAACTACCGCCAAAGGCTGTTGTCCGTGCTTTGGTTAACCATTGGTCCATTTTCTCGCCTGTCTTATTTTCCAATTGACTGATTGTTTGATCAAGGCTATCAAGAATCAATTGGTCTCGGGATTCCCCGTTTAACCAATCATAGCCTACAGGTTTTTTTGCATCCTTCCCTTGGAAAGTTCGTAAACATACACCACAGCCATAAGCCTGGTCAATAATTGGCTTTAACTCGCCATAACTTTCACCAAGGTCCGCTTTAAATAAGTTTTCAACTACACGGGACCACCAAGCTTCGAAAATCGTAACAGCAGGGCTGTCGTAATTTCCATCCTTGTTCAAATCTTCATTAAGGTTGTTCCAGTCTTTCAAATAGTGATAAACTTCCTCATATTTTTGATTCTTATCGAGATTGTTCTTAAGCGCTTCTAATAAATATGGCTTAAACCATTTAGTTCGCAAATTAGCAAGACTTGCATGATAGTTAAAGTCATTGATTTTTTCTAAAGTGATATTATCAGCTTCTTTAGCTTGGTCGATGTATTGCTGGACCCTTTGATCCGCGGTCCATCTAAAGCTTTGCTCCCCATTACCCCAGTCTGGAGCGGGTTTATTATTCCAGTTGGCCACAAAACCAGCCTTAGGATTAATTACATGCGGGTTATTTTTAGGATCTAGGAAGCCTTTCCACTCATATTCACCGGTACCTGGAGTTGGCAGCCTGTCATCTACACGCTTATCGCGGTTAGGAATTTTTCCAACATGGAAATACGCGATATTTCCCCGTTTGTCAGCATAATGCCAGTTGAGTGACATTGTGTATTTCCTTGCTGCTTTCTCAAATTCATTCAAGTTATGGGCATAGTTTGATTCTAAATAGGCAGACCAGCTCTGTGCCTCTGTTCCGCGGAACGCCCATGCTTTACTATAAGCAGAATGACTATTTTCATCTAAATAAATGACAGGACCGTGCACGGTTTCGTAGAATACCTTTTCTAGCTTTTTCGATTTACCGTCTTCTGTACGAACAGCAAAGGTCTCAACCCGCTTTTTCATATCATGCCATTTACCTTTGTAAAAATATTGATGCGGGTTCGCTGGATTGAGCTTTTCCTTGAAAATATCAACGACATTTCCATAGCCTGCGGTAGCCGTAAAGCCAATATCTTTTGTTGCGCCAAACATAATGAACGGATAGCCGGTGAATGCAGAACCTTCAATGTCAATTTCCGGGGAGTGGAGTCCGACTTCATAAATGAAACCCGGTGCCGTCAGCCCTACCTGAGGTCCCCCAAACACCATGGCATTCCCGGATTTTGATTTCTTAGGACCAACTACCATCGCATTGCTTCCCACTTTTAACGGCAGACCTAGTTCATGTGAGTTGGCTTCGAAATCCTTCCGCTTCTTTACGAGATTAGCGGCAGCCTCCGTTACCTCTTTAGAAACTTGCGATACATTCCTTGAGTGCTTGGCCTGAACAGTTGTTTTCGCTTCCATAATGCTGGTTGGTGATGCCGGGTCATCAGCTGGAATAATATCGTTGAACATTTTTTCCGCCTTTTCAGCCCCATATTGTTTTGTTAGTTTCTCTAAAATCGCAGCGTTCTGAACTTCCTGTTCCTGATCCATAAAAACAGTCATCGACGACATGTACAATCTTAGTACATCAACATCTGTCCATTTTTCTGGAGTAACATGGTAATCATGAAACTCTTTCGATAATAAATGGTCTGGATCTTTTAATGCCTCATTTACATACTGAGTAATCCCTTCAGCGAAGTATTCCATTACTTTTTGCGAAAACGGATCCATTTTGGCTATCATGTTTTTTATTTCCCGATCGCTGTAACCGTCCCGGCGCATTTTCAAATCAAGGTCTAGGTACTTTTCCCCGAAAACTGAGGCTACCTTCCCCTCATTGCTGAGGCGAAACATCATTAGTTGAAATAAACGGTCTTGTGCCATCGTATATCCATAGGCACGATATAAGTCTTTTGTCGATTTTGCGTAAATATGTGGAACACCATATTGGTCTCTCACAATTTTCACGGCACTCTTGTTATTTGTAACACTTTTATGATTATTTGGTTGTTTTGCCATTGTCTTTGTTGTAGAAAAGACTAAGATAAAAACAGTAAAAATAACTAGAATCCGTTTACACATAAAATATCCTCCTATTCCTTCATGGCTAATGTTCAGCATGCCGATTTATTAAATAATGTGAATTTTATGTAACGTTACAAAACGTAGTATAGTTGAAATGTTATTAATAAGTAAAGAATATTCAGTTAGTTTATGAAAATCAGTCCTATCATCATGTGAAAATAACACTATAAAAAAAGGAGAGCTTTTCCATTTATTACTTTTATCTAGGACTACGGTTATGCGTTAACGCATGATAGCAGTGTCAGTAAGCTCTATCTTTAACGTGGTTGTTAACGAATTCGGTTATACCATAAATGTAATGAACAAGCTGTTGATTATCTTCAGATTTGGATCATATAATTTGTCTATCAAGAATCGTAAAGGAGTCCATAACAATGACCGAACGAGCAGCGGAAAAACGAGTAAATCGCACCAAACGACTGATTCGCGACACTCTTACAGAACTAATCGAGGAGAAGGGCTTTGAAGGAGTAACTATCCGCGATTTAACCGAGAGAGCCAAGATTAACCGCGGTACCTTTTATTTACATTACCGGGATAAATATGATTTATTGGAGCAAAGTGAAGACGAAGTCATTAAGGGGATTGTTCAGCTCGTACATGGAATCAGTCCTATAGAAGCGGTTGCCTATACCAGCCAGAATGAACCATTCCCAATTATTCAAAAGCTATTTGAATACTTTCAGGAAAACGCCAATTTCATGAAGGTGATCCTTGGACCAAAGGGAGATCCCGCATTTCAAGTTAAACTTAGAGAACTCATTACCGAAACGTTTCTAAACAAAATGGCAAAAGAAATCAACAGCGAAGCGATGATGGTTCCTGTGGAGTTTTTAACAACGTATGTCAGTGCCGCACATGTTGGTGTCATTCAACATTGGCTCGAAACTGGAATGGAAAAATCCCCTCGTGAAATGACTTTAATTTTAGCAAAAATGACGCTGCTGGGACCTGGGCACGTGGCAGGATTGAAAAAGTAATTCCTAAACAATGAACACTTTACTCATTATTGTTCATTGTAATTCATGTATCCGCATTTTAAGATAATGGTATAGAAATTCAACACGGTGTTCAGTGCCGTGGGTCAGGAGGAATTGCCTTGAATCCAACTATTTCAGTAGAGAAAGTGAACAAAAGCTATGGAAAAAGGTCTGTTTTAAACGATGTAAACTTGACAATTGAACTAGGACAATTATATGGCTTAATCGGTCCTTCCGGTGCCGGAAAAACGACTTTGGTCAAAATGATTGTTGGCATGGAAAAGGCAGACAGCGGGACAATTCAGGTGCTTGATGAAAAAATGCCGAATCTCGCCATCCTCCAGGAAATCGGCTATATGGCGCAATCCGATGCTCTTTATTTGGAGCTGACCGGTGAGGAGAATCTAAAGTTTTTTGCCTCCCTTTTTAAATTAAATAAAGAGGAGCAGCGTAAACGAATTGCTTATGCCGCAGGTTTAGTTAACTTAACCGCCGATTTAAAGAAACGAGTTGCCGCCTATTCCGGGGGCATGAAAAGGCGCCTTTCGCTCGCCATTGCCTTGATTCAAGACCCTAAGCTATTAATCTTGGATGAACCAACCGTTGGGATTGATCCAGAGTTAAAATTGTCGATATGGAGTGAGCTTTTGCGCCTCAAAAATGAAGAGGGCAAAACGATTATCGTTACCACCCATGTCATGGACGAGGCTGAAAGATGCGATGTTGTCGCGATGGTACGGGATGGACGAATAATAGCAAGTGGTACTCCCGATGAGTTAAAAGACTTGTATCATGTTGGAAGCTTGGATGAAGTATTTTTAAAAGCGGGAGTGAAGCAGCATGAGAATCTCGGCGTTAATTAAACGAATCCTTCGGCAATTGCTGCGAGATAAGCGAACCCTGGCGTTAATGTTTGTCGCACCATTATTGATTCTGACCTTGATGTACTTTTTATTTAATGGCAATACCGTTGATCCGAAATTGGGAGTAGTGGGGATTGAAGAGCAGCTTGTGGATGGCTTTAAAAAAGCGGATATTCAGGTAATAAATTTGGAGAAGGCCAAGCATGATTCGGTGATTGATCAAGATCTGGACGGTTTGCTCCAGCCAGATCCTGATTCCGGAAAAATGATTTTAACGCTGCGTAACGATGACACAAGTAAGGCAAAGGCTTTGCAAATGAAGGTGAATCAAGTATCTGCGGCGCAAATGCAAAAAAAATTAATCCAGCAGAATCCGACAGCGGCTGGGATGGCAGCGGAACAGATTGACACAAAATACGTTTACGGTAATAAAAACACCGTCTTTTTTGATGTGCTAAGTCCAATATTAGTTGGCTACTTTGTCTTCTTTTTCGTCTTTATTATTTCGGGAATTGGGCTTTTGCGTGAGCGGACAACTGGAACGTTGGAGCGGCTGATGTCAACACCAATCCGCAGATGGGAAATCGTCACCGCTTATTTGACCGGCTACGGAATCTTCGCTGTCATTCAGACGGTGATCGTCGTACTTTATGCCATTAATGTACTAGACATCGTCTTGGCTGGCTCGATTTTTCATGTTATCCTGATAAACCTGCTGTTGGCGCTAGTTGCCCTTTCTTTAGGAATTTTATTATCGTCGTTTGCCGCTTCGGAATTTCAAATGATACAATTTATACCGGTTGTCGTAATTCCGCAAGTATTTTTCGCTGGGATTTTTCCGCTGGACGGAATGGCTGACTGGCTTCAGGGGATTGCCAAAATAATGCCGATGTATTATGCGGGCGATGCTTTAAAATCAGTTATGTATAAAGGCATGAGGCTAAGTGACATTAGCACTGATCTGATCGCCTTGGTAATCTTTGCTGTGATCTTTATCCTATTAAATATCTTTGCATTAAAGAAATACAGGACACTATAAACGAAGTTATAAAAGACTCCCATCACGGGAGTCTTATTGATGTATCCAAATTAAGTATAAACGGAACTTCTACTCATTCTCTCGATTCTCGGCACGGTCCATTGATCCATCGGCGCCTTCGCCCGCCTTATTGCCAAGTGCACCGCCAGCAATGGCCCCCGCAACAGTGCCAAGCGGGCCCAAAACAGAGCCTACTGCAGCACCAGCAGCAGCACCGGCACCAGTGCCCAGTGCTTCACCAGCATCGATATCATCGCGATTTCGTTTGTTGTCAGCCAATTATTTCACCCCCTAGTTTGGGATGTGCTGCTATTTTCTTTCACATCCCTAAGAAATAGGTTGCTCAATATATTGTTTTTCATTACAAACAAAACCGGGCAGCTTATTCATTCATAGCCCTTTTGTCTAAAAAATATCTTTCAAAGCAAGGTCCACAGAATGAGACTTGAGGAAGAACCTAGAATAGTTCGGGTTCTCACTTGCTTCCTTTGTAAGGACCGCATGTAAAATAATATCAGCATAAATATCAGCAATCTCCGGAATCGTGTAACGCCCATTGGTTTTATACCACTTACAAATCCAGTTAACCGCGCCGAAAATAGCCATCGAAATAATTGGTATTGGCAGTTCTTCTCGGAACTCACCGCAATCGATTCCATCCTGAATGACCCTGAACATTAAATCTTTATATTGGTCCCTCTTCACCTTAATTTCCGTAAAATATTCAGGAGCAAGATAGGAATATTCCTGGTAGAATACAGTAACTTGAGATTTATAAAGATCAAGCACCATAACAAAGGATTTGATAATTCCATGCAGCCTCTCTGTTGGCGTATTCCATTGCTTATATGCTTTCTTTCCTTCTTCTAATATGTAGGAAATAAATTGATCATGAATCACATAAAGAAGCTCATCCTTTGACTTGAAATTATGATAAAATCCTCCCTTAGAAGTATTGCTTTCTTTTACAATCTGATCAACCGTTACCTTGTGGTAGCCCCGAGCTTCAAACAAACGGAGCGATGTCTCAATAATACGTTCTCTTAATGATGATGATTTGTCAGCCATATAATATTCACCCTATTATATTTTAGCACCACTTTCTGAAAAGTGGTAATATTCTTCAACGCAGAAATTTCTTAATTAGACCAAAATAAAAAACAAAAGAAGCCAATGCTTCTCAAAAAATCTGCGCACAGCCTTTGAAACCCTTGGTTAAGCTGGGAGAGCTCCTCCTTCTTCGTTTAACTTGACGGAATATTCTGTAAAACAGTGCTTTTAGCTCATTAATTTTCATTTGATTAAAGGTATACTAGTTCTGATTGGTTCATATGTATCACATGTTACTGTTGCGAACAGGCATGGTGGTAAGTAAAAGGAATTCACAACCTTTTATTTCCCCATGCCTTTTTATTTTTTATGAAAAGGAGGAGAAAGAGTTTCAACGTTTTACTGCTGTGATAATTGTCTTATCATTATTTGAAAAAGGGAGGAGAGAATTTGAATTGATAATTTATGATTCTTTCCTTTCTAAGAAATCATTTAAGAGGAGGATATCGTTTTGAAAAGTTTGTCACGAAGTTTATTTGGAAGATCGATTAGTGTGCTGCTTACTATTCTATTAATTCTACCATCGTTTTTGACAGGACTATCGCTGGAAGCTAAAGCAGTCACGGAGCCAATCTACACTGCATCAGGATCTGAAACCGCAGCATTTGGTCCGGAAAAAGCTTTTGACGGACATTATAATCGGTTTACGAATAAGGATTCCAGATGGGCTAGCACAGTAGGATTGGCCTCAAAGGAAAATCCTAAATGGCTTCAAGTTGAGTATCCCGAAGCAAAAACAATTCAAGGATTTAAAATCCATTGGGAAAGAAAAAATGTAAATACATACTCCATCCAGGTGTCCAATGATGGTGTAAACTTTAAAAATGTGTATCACTCTACGGAAAGTAAAAATCAATGGATAGAAACCATTAAGCTGGCTAATGCCGAAACAGCTAAAATAGTAAGATTAGTCATCACAGATTTTGTATCTAATTCCCCTAATGTAGAAAAAGATGTGGATTGGGCTGCTGTCTCCGTGTATGAGTTTGAAGTTTTAGAAAGCTTAAATTCAGTTGTGGCCGAAACCGGTAATGCTGCGGTTGGGAAAACCGCGTCTGCTTCAAATACAGAAGCGGGAACAAACTTTGTCCCCGGTAATACTGTAGATGGAGACTGGAATACACGTTGGTCCACCGATAAAGGTAACAATGTTCCAAGAACGTTGACAATTGATCTCGAAGCCCTAACGCAAGTTCAGTCAGTCATAATTAACTGGGAACGAACAAATATTATTGCCTTTAACATGACCTATTCAGAGGATGGAACGCAATATTTTCCATTCTATCGTCAGACACAAAAGTCTGACATTCAACGCCAAATACTAAACATTCCAAGCCCTGTGAATGCCAGATATTTAAAACTAGAAATCACCCAATATGATGGCGGCACAATAAACTGGCAGAATGTTGGCATTAATGAAGTGGAAGTGTACTCCACCAAAAATAATGAAGCACCGGCAGAAATCACTTCACTAGAACAAATCACCTCCCTAACGGTAAATGAAGAAAAAGGAAAACTCAACATTCCAAAAGCGGCAAATGGAGAAATTGCTGTTGTGGGAAGCAACGCTTTACCTGTCATTAGCTTAGAAGGAAATGTAGTTACTCCATTAACAGATAAAACTGTTAAAGTAACCCTGAAGTTAACAAAAAAAGATAAAAGTACCGAGTCAAAGGAATTTAATGTTTCTGTAGACGGAACTTATAAAGATGAGGGGAAAAATGAAAAACCAATCGTCATCCCTGCCCTTCAAGAATGGTATGGTTTGGAGGGAACAAAAACAGTTGATGATTCAACTGCATTAGTGGTAAAGGATCCTGCTTTCCAAAAGGCTGCTAAAATTCTCCAACAGGATTTAAACGATCTAGAGGGACTTAATCTTTCGATTGGGGCAAAAGACACCAATGCGATTATTTTTAAAAAGGATGCAGCAGGTGTTTACGGTAAAGAAGGCTATGGGATTGAAATTCAGAATAACAATATTGTCGTGACAGCGGAAGAGTATACGGGGGCTTTCTATGCAACCAGGACCCTGCACCAACTTTTGAAGCAAAGCGATTCGAATGCAATTTCAAATGGGTTAATTCGCGATTATCCGAAGTATAAACTCCGCGGGTTCATGTTGGATGTCGGCCGTAAATTTACTGATCTTGATTATCTATATGATTATGTAAAGAACATGAGCTACTATAAATTGAATGACTTCCAAATTCATTTAAATGACAATGAATTAGAAATGCATTTATATGACACGATTGAAGATGCCATTAAAAATGCTTATGCCGGATTCAGATTGGAGTCCAGCATAGTTGGAGAAAATGGGGTTCCATTAACATCTCAAGATGGTTATTATACGAAGCGGGAATTTAATCAATTCATTTCGGATGCCGAGAATTATGGAGTGGATATTGTCCCAGAGTTTGATACACCGGGACATGCCTTATCTATGGTTAAGGTAAGGCCCGATCTTTACTATAAGGGTCAAATTGTAAACGGCAAACAACCTGAAGAAGCAGCAGCAATGCTTGATTTATCACATCCGGATACATTGCCGTTTATTAAATCCATATATAATGAGTACTTGGATGGTGAAAATCCAGTATTTAAAAACGCTCCTATCCATATTGGAAGTGATGAGTATTATGGAGGTGCAGAAGCATATCGTGCATATGTCGATAATATGTTGAAATTCGTTCGTGACGAAAAGCAACGAACTGTACGCCTGTGGGGAAGCCTTTCGAATAAAAGCGGCTCTGCACCAGTTACGTCTAAAGATGTACAATTGCAGGTTTGGAATACAGGGTGGGCTAATCCTCAACAAATGCTCAATCAAGGATTTAATATCATTAATATTGATGACGGCCAAGTTTATATGGTGCCGAGAGCGGGTTACTATAGAGATCGCTTAAATCCGCAAACCATTTACAATAGCTATCAGCCAAATAAGTTTTCTAATGGGACAGTTGTCAATGAATCGAACCCGCAATTTTTAGGTGGTATGTTCGCTTTATGGAATGACAAGGTTGGAAAACTTGAAAACGGAATTACTCCCTATGACATGTTTGACCGTGTGTTTGAGGCAATTCCTGCAATTGCTCAAAAGAATTGGGGAAGCGATACGACACATGTTCCTTACACAAAGTTCAATGAGGCAGCGAAGAAGACAGGGTTTGCTCCAAATACGAATCCAAAATTTGATGTGAAGACAGTTGGTTCAACTGTTATCGATTATGATTTTACTAAAGGTGACAAGGACAATAGTAAAAATGGCTATGACATTGTAGAAAAAGTTAATGCAAGTTTACCAGCTGAACTAGGCCTTCAATTAAATACCGGAAAGAGCTATGCACAAACGGGTTTAACCAATCTAGGACCTAATGCTGTTATGAATGTCACCCTGACATTAAAGGATACGAACGGTCCACAAATATTGGCAGAAGAGAGCCATGCTGGAACGAATAAAACCAATGCAACCATTTATGCCGTAAATAAAGATGGCTATGTAGGTTACGATTATGCAAACCGATCCTATTCCTTCGATTACAAGTTAGTTAGTGGTAAAAGAACAACGCTCACATTTGTAACAGAATTTGAGAAAACTAGATTATTTGTGAATGGTGAAGAAATACCACTAACAACCGAAACAAGTATGCCTTACAATACGCTGGTATTACCGCTTGAAAGAATTGGCAGTGCAACTGATTCTGTTCGTGGTATCATTTCTTCCTTTCATGTAGAAAAAGGAAAATTTGTAGACCCAACAAGAATTGACACTAAAACAATGAAAATTACCGCCACAAGTGAAGAAACATCCCAGGGGGACACGAATGTTGAAGGGCCGATTAAGCTTGCGTTTGATGGAAATGTAAACACGTTTTGGCACTCCAAGTGGAGCAAAAATCCGCCGCTCCCTTATGAAGTAAACATAGAGCTCGCTGAAAAAACTAAACTTGGCAAATTTGTCTATACTCCTAGACAAAGCGGCGACAACGGACGCATATTAAAATATCGTCTACAGGTCAGTACTGACGGGGAAACCTATGAAGAAGCGGCTTCTGGTACTTGGAGCAGCAATCCGTCCGTTCGAACCATTAATTTGAATGGGGTTAAAACACAATTTGTCCGACTTATTATTGAAGATGGCGTTGGCGGATTTGCAAGTGCGGCTGAATTCTCATTGCATTCTAAGGTCCAAGCCCCGCAAGTGACGATAGACGGCTTAGATGAAGAACTAAAAATAGCCTTTAATCTAGGGCTGATCACCAACAAAGGCATTCTTAACAGCCTGCTCGCCAAGGTTGACCAGCTTCAAAAAGCTTCTGGAGACGAAAAACAATTCCAAAACGGATTGACAGCCCTGGTAAACGAAATTCAGGCTCAATCTGGCAAGCATCTTGACAAAAACTACGCTGCCCTATTGCTCGAGATCATTGCTGAATTAAAGTGATGGTGGAGAGCGTTCATAGAACCGTCAAAAAGTATGATTGAAAGACATTTTTTATGATTTCTGGGGCGGATGTGTCCTTCATCGCGATTATGAAGGACACTCCGCCCAAACTTTAAGATGGATTAGTCCTTCATCGGGGGAATGAAGGACATTACTTTTAGTACCTGCTAAAGATTATATCCAATTTGCATTTTCATATTTATTAAAAAAAGCAGCACACTAGATATAACCTGTTATACTTCTTGTTCTAAAGGCTTTAGTATTTTTATTGGGGAATTAATGATCATAATTACTGACAAAAAAAACAGCGAGAGAATTACTTCTCTCGCATAATATTATTTAGACCCCATTCAAACATGAAAAACACTTTCATTGAATGATGGAATGGTTCAAGAAAATTTTTTAAAATTTTGTTCCGTTTATTTATGAACGTTTTCCGTTAAATTATGAAAAATAAATTCGGACTTTTTTGGTAGAAATCCAGGATTTATTGAACGAAATCCGCTCTTTTTTGGTGTTTTACATACAGTCAGGCACCCTTTTCATATTTCCGCTCATCCAGGACGAAGAGAATACCGAGTTCGTGGTGGTCGCCTTCGAATAGGGCGCGTTGAACGAAGCGGATTTCGCCATTTGTGTCGAGGACATCTAGTTTGCAGTGGGCGCGATTTTTCTGCAATGCCTCGTAGAATGTGTTTTCATCCCGAATCGCTGACCCATTGATTTTTGTGATAATTTCGCCAACCTTCAGCTCCATTTTTTCAGCAGGGGATTCCGGAATTATTCCAATAATCATTAAGCCGTTATTCTTTTTCGAAAAGTAAAACGGACGATTATCATCCTTTAAGTAGGCAATTAACGCTAACGATTCACGGCCGATTAAGGCAAGTGCCGCAACAATAATCGACACTAGCGGGTGCCAATAACCTGCAACCGCCAGGAGGGTAATCAACACACCCAATGTTGTCACCTGCCGCCCGTAACGTTCAATTGCTGCCTTTGGCAATGTTCCTTTAATTTGCTGATAAAAACTTATCGCAAAGGGTACAAAAATCAACGAATACTCTGTTGCTCCTAAATGGAAGACCGGCCACCAATCAAAAGGCAGCTGAAGGGCTGTGCCCGGAACCAGCAAAAACAGCGGAACCATCCAGAGGCGTTTGACCTCATGGACCCCAATAACTTGTCCGCGTTTACTTTTTGCCAGTTTTGGAGACGTGCCTTTATATCCGTTTTTCAAAATCAGAATCCCTTCGGCAACAATTAATAGGCCAAGGACAATAACGATTGAAGGATAAACCATATCGTTAATAGATTCAAATGCTTTTGTGAAAAAAGGAACTGACCAGTTATTTTGCGAAAATAACACGATGGCAAAAAAGGCAGCCCCGACTGTATACGCCGGCGACATCCAGCGAATATTGGTCGTAAGTGATAATAGAATCGTAAAGCCAGCAATAAGAACGACCGCAGCAAAAGGAACAGCTATACCTGCCGCAATAATAATGATGGAAAACACCAGACCGATTATTAGCCCTTGGGGAAAGAGTTGTCTTAGTTCGAAATAAGCATCTTGCGCCCTAACATGAAAGTTCTCCCGCTCACGTTTTACTCTCATTACCCCTAAAATTCCTGATAAAAATACAAGATAGTATAAAACAGGATGAAGAAATAACTTGCCTGTTCCCTTCAGAAGCTCCACAAGCCATATTTGCACCATACCTGCCACCTGCCTCTATTAAAAAATATCTAACTTAATATGAAATAGACTCTTACCCTTTATTTTACCAAATTACAACTATAAAACATATTGCTAGTTATAGAAATAGATAAATTATCATAGATTTTATTTTTTGTTGAGTTTTTCAATAGGGAATTTCGCGGGTTTTCAGAGAATTTTCGCGTACTTTCGGATTTATTTCGTGGAAATTTGCAAGGATTTCGCGGAATATCTAATTAATTTCGCGAAATGACTTTTGATAGACCTATTTGTATCCATTTCGTAAGCTATTCCGCGGTTTCTTCAATAATTCCGCCGAATTATTGGTTTATTCCGCCGTTTCTCGTACTATTTCCGCGGAAATTGTCTTGAATTCCGCGAAAAATGACAATGAATCCGCCAAACCGCAACACCCCCTCCGACAATCAAAAAAAGCAGTGAACCTCACCACATGAAGTTCGCTGCTTCCCTAAAATTATTTAACAATTAGCCTCAAAGCCGTTTGCAGCTGCATATCATTTTTCTGCTTTTTCATTTCCGCCACAACCGCTTCCTCTAATTTGGAGGCTGTCACTTCATCAATTTCCCCGGTTGCCGGCAAATCATTATATTGCTGGAACCCTTTTACCGCAGTCGTTGTTTCTGAATTGAAATATCCGTCTTTGCGTCCAGGTGCAAATCCTAAGCCGGCGAGGATTTCTTGGGCGTTTTTGACTTGCTCGTTGTTCATATCCTCCGTGAGCGGCTCTTCAATTTGAAGCGGGTGGGTTGAAAATATGGCAGGCTGTGCTATCTCAACATCTGGCTTGATTCCTTTTTTGTGAATCCAATTGCCGTCTGGCGTTAACCACTTGTATAAGGTTAATTTCACATTACTGCCGTCTTCCATTTCCAAAGCCTGCTGAACGGTCCCTTTGCCGAATGTAGTTTCCCCCACAATCTTATATCCTGCTGCTTCCTGAAGTGCCCCGGCTAAAATTTCAGAGGCAGAAGCGCTTCCTTTGTTTGCCAACACAAGAATTGGATAGTCCTTCTTTTCCGAAATGGTTGAGAAGAATCGGCGCTTTTCACCTGTGCGTTCCTGAATCTGCACATATGGTTTATCCTTTGGCACGAGCTCTTTTAATATCTCTTCAACACTGATTAACAATCCCCCGGGGTTGCCGCGAACATCTATGATCAGCCCTTTAATATCATCATTTTCCAGCGCCTTTAATTCTTTTTTAAAATCAGCAGCTGTATTCTCAGAAAATGAAGTAACCTCCAAATAGCCGATTTTTTTACCATCTTGCATTTTCACATCACTGTGGACAGTCTCAAGCGGAATTTCATCGCGCTTTACTTTTATTTCAAGCGGATCCTTCAGTCCTTTTCGGGCAATTTCTAATTTGACGAATGTCCCTTTCTTTCCACGGATTTTCATTGTCGCTTTATTAAGATCTAGACCTTCAACACTTTTTCCATCCACTTTTAAAATTTGATCATTTGGTTTGATACCAGACTTTTCTGCTGGTGAGTTTTTAAACGGCGAGATAATGACAATTTTTCCATCAACCATACCGACCTCAGCCCCAATCCCTTCAAATGAGGATTCTAAGGTTTGGGTAAATTGTTTGCTCGTTTCCTTGTCCATATAAACAGAATATGGATCCTTTAAAACGGAAAGCATCCCTTGAATGGCACCTTCCACCAGCTTTTGCTCGTCAACCTTTTCCACATAACGTTTAAGAATCAAGTCATATGCCTGTTCAACCTTATCAAGATTGTCTCCAGAAGCACCATCAGATGTTACGGTAATGCTTTTAGGATTCATCGCCTCTTCCAGCTCTGAGCTTTTATTGTCTAAAAGCTGCATTCCGGCGTACGTTCCACCGGCGCCTGCCAAAAGGGAGATTGTCATTAATAGGGCTATTCCTTTTCGATTCATCGAAACCCTCCTTGTAAAAAAACATGTCTATTCTTTTAATTAAAAACTACATCGATCCAATGCCCGAATAGTAATAGTTATGTAAAGAATGGACGAGTTATGAGTTTTTCTGATGAATCGAATAAGCGAACTTCGCAAAAAGTGAAAGCTATCAACAGATCGTATGCAAAAAAAAGAGCGAAGCATCATGCTTCACTCTTTTTACAATGGGACAATTCCCATCGGATTAATCGCTGAATGAAATTGCCAGCGTCCTTTGTATAATTCAAAGTGGAGATGCTGACCTTGGGAATCACCGGTATTACCCATAATTCCAATTTGCTGGCCTTTTTTAACATGCTGCCCCGCACCGACCAAACGCGATCTCATGTGTGCGTAAACAGTCGTGTACATTTGCCCGTTAATGTTATGCAAAATATAAACTACATTTCCGTAGCTTGATGAATAGTGAGAAACATACACTTCTCCGTCAGCCGCAGCCACAATTGGAACCGTGCCGCCTTGTGCAATGTCAACACCCCAGTGGAATGTTCCCCAGCGGGCACCATAAGTGGAAGTGATGGCACCAGCAGCCGGTCTTGTGAAGCTGCCGCCGGAAACTGCCGGAGTTGATGCCACAGTACCACCACCGCCGCTTCCTGAGCTGGAACTTGATGATTGCTGCTGTCTCGCTTGAGCTGCCTTTTTGGCTTCAGCTGCCCTCTTAGCCTCGGCTGCCGCTCTTGCCTGGCGATCTTCCTCAGACTTAATAGAACGCTGAATTGCTGCCTCTTGTGCAGCAAGAATTCCTTCTTGTTCCTGTAAATTCATCGCATGCTCATGGGCTTCATTTTCTTGAACCTTCAATTTTGATAGCAATTTATTTTTCTCCGCCATCTGCACTTTTAGCTCTTGGCTCATCTTATTTAAGTCAGCCAGCATGGTCTCAAGACCAGCAAGATCCTTTTTCACTTTTTCCTGTTTTTTCTCAAGCTCAATTTTATCCGCTTCATGCTGCTTAAAGATTTCTTGGTCTGCCAAAACCAAAGTTGCTACCGCATTGGCCCGGTCGATAAAATCGTTGAAGCTTTGCGCCCCTAATAAAACATCAATGTAATTCACTGCACCGCCATTTTCCTGGTAACTGCGGGCACGTTCCTTCAAAAGCTCACTACGCTTTTTCATCCTGTCCAAAATTACCTTTATATCACCTTGAAGTTTATTAATCTCAGTTTTTGTGGCGTTAATTTTAGCCTTTTTGTCGTTAATTTTTTCAGTTGTATCACTAATGGCAAAATCAATTCGTTTCATCTCATCTTTTACATCTGATTGTTGTTTCTGGAGATTATTGATTTTATCATTTACTTTATTAATGTCTGATTTTACACCTGAGCGCTTATTCTGAATTTCACTTTGTTTCCCTTTCAATTCGGAGACTGATTCAGCTTCTGTTTTCGCTGCATATCCGCCAAATATCGTCCCGAATCCAACCGCTGCAGTCACGGCAAGCGTTAAAACTTTCTGTTTCATCCGACTTTTCCTCCCACTGCTATTTCTCTATGTATAGGTAAATCGTTCTTTATCTGTATACTGTTTAAATCTCTTTTACGGTGGTATAACAAATGACAAAATGAAATCAGGAAAGACTGTATGAACAGGCCCTTCCTGATAAACATCACACCTTCAAGAATTTTCTTACGGACATCAAGCTTCCCCATACACCAATTAAACCGCCCATTAGCAGAAGTATACCGGAAACCTGATACATAAATGGGTCAAACGGCAGGATTTTTATAAACGTGCCATTAAGCTTGGGGTTTATATAATCAAATGCGCGATAGTAGGCAATCGAAATTAAGATAATCGGCAAAATCGATCCTAATACACCGAGCCATAGTCCTTCAAGGAAAAATGGCCAGCGAATGAAGGAATTAGTTGCCCCTACTAACCTCATAATCTTAATTTCTCTTCGTCTAGCAATAATGGTAATTTTAATCGTGTTGGAGATTAGGAAAATCGCTGTGAAGAATAAACCGATAATCAGCACGATCCCCACATTTCGGCTGGCCTTAATAAATTTAAACAGCTTTTCCACTTTGTCCTGACCATATTTTACTTTTGCCACAAAATTAAGTTTTTCAATTTTGGAAGCAGCTTTCATCGTATCAGTAGGTTTTTTCGTTTTAACGATAAACACATCATTTAATGGATTGTCCTGTTCAAAAAGCTTAAACGCCTTTCCTTCCTCACCCATACTCTTTACCAGCTCTTTCAGCTCATCCTCCTTGGATGAGAACTGAATCGTCTTAACTTCCGGTATTGCCTGAATGGCTGACTTTAAAGTTTCCTGATCCTGCTTGTTTGCCGCAACATCAATGTGGACGCGGATCTGCACATCCTCTTCAACTGTCTGGGCTACTGTATTTAAGTTCATCATGATAACGAAAAAGACACCGACTAATATAAGCGTTACCGTTACGGCACTAACGGAGGCAAACGTCATCCAGCCGTTCCTGCCAAGACTTTTCATACTTTCGCGGGCGTGACGACCAATTGTACTAATTTTCATAACCGTAATCACCTCTTTGCTCATCACGAACAATTTTTCCGCCTTCAATCGCTATTACGCGGCGTTTCAATGTATTCACAATGTCTCTGTTATGCGTCGCCATTATAACTGTTGTTCCACGGTTATTAATCTCTTCAAAGATTTTCATAATTTCCCATGTTGTTTCAGGGTCAAGGTTACCGGTCGGCTCGTCCGCAATCACCACTTTCGGTGAGTTAACGATAGAGCGGGCAATAGAAACACGCTGCTGCTCCCCGCCGGAAAGTTCATTTGGCAGCATTCTTGCCTTATGCTTCAAACCGACAAGGTCAAGAACCTCCATGACTCTCTTTTTGATATACTTTTGCGATGCTTCAATTACCTCTAAGGCAAAAGCGACATTTTCATAGACTGTCAGAGTCGGAAGCAGCTTATAGTCTTGGAAAACCACCCCAATATTGCGGCGGTAAAGCGGCACTTTTTTCATTTTTAATTTTGCCAGGTTCACACCGTTCATTAAAATCGTGCCGGAAGTAGGTATTTCCTCACGGTACATCATTTTAACGAATGTCGATTTCCCGGCGCCGCTAGGACCAACGACATAGACAAATTCACCCTGGTTAATACGAACGTCAATCCCGTTGATGGCCGTTACGCCATTCCGGTATTTTTTATATACCTCTTGCATTTCAATCATAGTTATCACCCATATTATTATTGTTGAATAATGATTATTCGACAATTTTCATTTTTTATCTACAATCCATACCAAAATAACAAACATTGTGTGCACAATTTCGCATGGCTCTATTATAACATCAAAAATCGGCAAAAAAAGCTAAAATAATATTACAGTTTCGTTTCAAACAATACAAATCCTTACAATTCTCCCCATTAGCAGACTTATTTTTTTCACGTAGAGCGTTCATTTTGTCGAACTATTTTAAATGAATTTTCGACAAAAAAACACCCTGTCTTTTAATAGACAGAGTGTTTTTAGAAATCGAATTTTATTTTTTTTCTGACAGCCAAACAGCAACTTGTTCAGCATCATCACCCTTAACAATTCCTGGAGGCATCATACCTTTGTCACCAGATTTACCATTGTTAACGATATCTAAAATCTCATCTTTTGAGTATTTAGACCCAACTTTTGTTAAGTCTGGTCCAACTCCACCCTTTAAATCTCCACCATGGCAGCTCGAACATTTTTGATCGTATATTTTTGCTCCTCCAGCTGAGGCAGTATCTTTCCCTCCATCAGAGCTGTCAGAACCGCCGCCGCATGCAGCAAGTCCCATCACTAAAGCTGCTCCCATTATTACTGTTCCTAATTTTTTCTTCATTGCTACTCCCCCTAAGTGAAAATAGTGCCATCACTGCTTAATTATACCAGCATTATCCGCGTTTAAAACCCTCACCTAATACCTCCGCAGCGTCCATAACAACGACAAATGCAGACGGGTCAAGGCTTTTGACCAATTGTTTCAATTTTGTGAACTCGGTTTGGTCAACGACACACATTAATACCGGCCTTTCATGATCGGTAAATCCTCCAAAGGCTGAAAATTTTGTGACACCGCGGTCTATTTTCTTCAGGATCCCTTCGCGTACTTCTTCCTGCTTATCTGTGATGATCATCGCCATCTTTGACCGGCCGAAACCGATCTGTACTAAGTCAATCGTTTTGCTGGTAACATACAAGCCAATTAAGGCATACAGCGCTTTTTCAATGTCAAAAACAATGGCTGCTGTCAGGACGATTAATCCATCAATCATCACAATGCATCTTCCAAGTGTAAAACCAGTATATTTGTTGATAATTTGCGCTGCTAAATCTGTTCCGCCGGTTGAGGCATTGCCGCGAAACACTATTCCGAGTCCAAGGCCCACACCAATACCGCCGAATAAAGCGCCTAGCAAAGCATCATGTGTCCACGGCTCCCAGCTTTTTGTCAAAAACACCACAAACGGAAGAAAAATAGTCCCTGCCAACGTTTTCACTCCGTAGTGTTTTCCTAATAAAACCACTCCGGCGATAAATAATGGAATGTTAAACGCCCATTGTACATACGCCGGCTCCAGCCCAAGGACAGATTTCAAAATCGTACTAATGCCGCTGACCCCGCCGGATGCCACCTTATTCGGCAATAAAAATACATTAAATGATATCGCTATGATGGCTGAGCCCAGAAGAACCAATAAATAATCTGCTGCAATTCGTAATTTGGGGTTTGTTTCTGTTAGATGATTGATTCGATTCATGTGTAATTCCCCTCTAAAATGCTTTTAACCGCTACTGAGTATAGCATGGGTAAATAATGGTGTAAATGCCAATTAACTGCCGTGTTAAATCAGTAAATTTCTAATAGCATTTGCTATTAAAGGGGGTTTCATTAGGGTACATACAATAAAAGCCTTTGCCGAAACTCTGCCGGCAAAGGCTTTTATTTTGATTATGAAATTCTCGAACGCAGGTAAGCATTGATAAACTGATCAATGTCACCATCCATTACCGCTTGAACATTACCGGTCTCGGTGCCTGTACGGTGGTCTTTTACCATTGAATAAGGGTGGAATACGTAGGAGCGGATTTGGCTTCCCCAGCCGATTTCCTTTTGCTCACCACGAATTTCCGCAAGCGCCTTTTCCTTTTCTTCCAGTTCCCGTTGGTAGAGTTTCGCCTTTAACATTTTCATTGCATGTTCCCGGTTTTGAATCTGGGAACGCTCCGTTTGGCAGGAGACAACAATTCCTGTTGGTGTGTGCGTGATTCGAACTGCAGATTCCGTTTTATTGATATGCTGCCCGCCGGCACCGCTCGCACGGTACGTATCAATCCGCAAGTCTTCCGAACGAATCTCAATTTCAATATCGTCATTGAATTCAGGCATTACATCACAGGAGACGAATGAAGTATGACGACGCCCTGAAGAATCAAATGGGGAAATCCGCACAAGACGGTGAACACCTTTTTCTGCTTTCAAATAGCCATATGCATTATGACCATTGATGCCAAGCGTAACACTTTTGATTCCGGCTTCATCACCAGGCAGATAATCTAGGGTCACTACCTTAAACCCCTTACTCTCAGCCCAGCGTGTGTACATCCTGAGCAGCATCGAACCCCAATCCTGCGACTCCGTGCCGCCAGCACCCGGGTGAAGCTCTAAGATTGCATTATTTTTATCATATTCATCGCTTAAAAGAAGCTGTAATTCAAAATCATTTAAACGATTTGAGAGCTGCCCTAATTCTTCTTCAAGTTCTGACTGAAGTTCTTCATCAGCCTCTTCTTTAACGAGTTCATAGGTTAATTCAAGATTCTCAAATGTTTCATTGAGTTCATGAAATTCATTGACTTGGTCCTTTAAGCCATTCGCCTCGCTGATTACCTTTTGCGCTTCCTGCTGGTCATTCCAAAAATCAGGATGCAGCATAATATCGTCTAGCTCCGCAATTCTGGCTTCCTTATTTTCGAGGTCAAAGAGACCCCCTAAAGTCAGCTAATGTCACAGCCATTTTTTCAAGTGTATTACGAATTTCTGCTAGTTCCATGTTTTCCACCTCTATAATAAATGTACAATATTTTAATCGCAACATCCTTGTTCGTTCTTGTCCACCATATATTATAACGTGAAAATAGGGGGAAATTCAAAATTTAAAAAAACGAGGGAATTCCCTCGTTTTTTATTGACTAACCGGATTATCCAATTCAGAAGCACTCGGTTCTGCATTTGGTGTTTGATTAGTTATACTCGGAGCGTGGGCTGCTTCGATAAATGTTTTTGATTCTCCACCATGACATTGAGAACATACAAGATCTTTCCCTTGATGTTCAATTATTGTCTTATTAAACTTAGCAGTTCTCCCGTATAGGACAGTATTATTTTTAGTTTTGTGACATGCAAGGCAAAATTGGCGTTCAGCCGCCGCATTCCACCTTCCGCTTGTTTTTGAAAATTTACTTAGATTTTCATCTGGCTGAATATTCCCTAGGTCTTCCCTTAACATTTTTATGTTATTAGACCCATGTGTTTCATGACATTCTGCGCAGGGCAGCTGGCCTTTTAAGCGGCTGCCGCTATCTTTCGTTTTAATAATATTATGTCCGGATTGATTAGTGAAATTTTCGTTTGTGTAAAATTGAGCGATATTCTTATTCTTTGATTTATTGTGGCAGCTCAAACATAATGAAAAATCGTCAGCACCGCCTGCTGCTGTGCTTGCTTTTTTATAGGTATAAGGTTCAAAATGGATTCCATTTTGGTCTTTAACCTTGTAGCTTTGCAAACTGTTCGGGTTAGCAGGTGTCCCAGGTATATGCGGATTATGACAGCTCGTACATGCAGCAGCTTTTTCCAAATGATTCTGAGCATGTTTAAATTTTGAAGTATTATACTTATCAGCTTCTGGGATACCAGTACTGCTCAATGTACCGTCATGACAAGCCAAACAGAGATTATCTTCTTTAGCCCTTATGGTTCCTCCCTCAAGATTGGGATTTCCCCCATTATGAGTGCTATGACAATAGGCACAGGCATTCGTTACATTCGAATAGTTTCCATGAATATTAAAATCTAAAGACCTCTGATCGTCCGGGATGTCGGCAATATGTTCGCCGGTTCCTTGATTAAAATCCTTTACATCTTGATGATGGGCGCTGACAGTCGTAAATTTAAGGAATCTAGGAATAATATTAAACTCCAAATCATTTTTAAAATTTGGATTTAAGTAAACATCATAACTTGTTCCGGCAGTAAAAGTTTTTTCAGGTGTAAAGGTATATACATAAGCCGTAACGTCTTCATCTATTATTGTTTCCTTAATTCGTTTTTCTTTCCCTTCAACAGCTTCTCCAAAAACCGTTATCAAAGGTTGATTTTCAGGTATTGATCCGGTACTTCTAACTTCAATTAAAATTTGATAATTCAAAGGTACTCTAGTCATATCCTCAGCTGGCAGAAATCCTCTTGGAGCTTTTTTACCAGGGGTATATTGATCCGCCCTTCCTCGTGGTATAAGAAACATGTTTGCCATATAAGGTCTATTGCCTATTTTTTTGACAGTGAGCTGATTTCCCGTGGTTTCGTTAGAAGCAGGCTGGTCCATACTTGGATTTTCTTGATCAGGTTCACTTGTACCAGAATCAACAGTACCAGGCTGCTTTCCATCCATTTCCGCAGGATTGTCGCCTGCAGCAGTTGGTTGAGCAGAATCGGCTGTCCCATCGAGAGCCGCAGCAGTCGTTTGTGACTGCCCAACAGTAATTGTTTGTTCTGACTTATTACTAAAACCTTGTTGATCAGATACAAAAAATGTAATCTTATGAACCCCTTGACTGAAATCTTTTACATAAGTAAAATCAGCAAAATTTGCCTGGGGTGTTATCGTCAGCTTTCCATCCTCAGTAATATCAATAGGCTGCTCAGCATTCTTCGGCTGTTCAAATACCTTTACTATCAGTTCATTTGGCGGGGTTTGTTCATCGGAAATTATTCCTGTAAATTCAACCGTTGTAACTTCAAATAATGATCCCGCAGCTGGAGCCGTTACTGTGATTTCCGGTTCTCCAGATGCTGAAAAAACATGTGTTTCAGGAGAATACAAAAGGAAAGAACTTATAAAAAGACTCAATATGACAACGTATAAAACAAATTTCCGTTTGTAGTTCATCCTTTTCATGATATTCATCCTTTTCTCTTTACTCTCAACCTAGAAAAAATGTTTTATTTTATTATATCAACTGAATCATCATTAATTTTCTTCATTAGTTTAAGATTTTTGACAATTTTGCATCAATCTGGAATAATAAACAAGGCAGTAATAATTACTATTACTACCTTGTTAATTTACATTACAATTTTCATCGGCTAACTAATAGTGGGGCTATTGGTTAGCTTTTTATCTAATGTCAGATTTACCTTTAAATAGTTTAATAGGGTTGCCGTATCTGTCTACCCCATCAGTTAAGTATTTATCTTCAGGCTGCTGTGTATCGATCGCATGTGAAGATTGGTGACATGTCCAGCATACAGCCATGTTGGTATATTTCTTAAGTGATGATGTTTTCACGCCTTTACTGTTCACACTTACATCCTTCATATAAGCTTCAGCTTTTTCTTGAGTCCACCCACCATTTACATAATCAGCAATTGTTTTTCCTTGAGTATCTTTAAGCATTGTAATATCGGTACCATGTGCATAGTGACAGCTTGCACAGTTTCTTCCGGCAGAAGAACTATTTGTGGTATGTCCGTAATGGTTCGTATGGTTAGGAGCACCACTGCTGCCTAAGTAGTCATCATGGCAGGCACCACAGAATTTAGCATAGTTCACTTTGTCAGTGTTGCCTTTAGGGCCGACAGATGTTGTGATTTTTAACCCAGACATTGTCGAGCTGTTGTTGATATCTGCATAAGCAGGGTCTTCCTTCAATTCAAGATTAATAGACTTTGTTCCTTTTGTAACACCAGAATAGCTAACTCCAATGACAGATTCACTTAGTAACCTGTCATTAACAGATCCGTGTGGATTGTGACAGCTGGAGCATTCTAATTCACCAACAGATTTATTGGCATATGCCCCTGGAGCCGATCCAATCTGGATGCCTTTGCCAACATCATGCATTGAAGCACTTTCATGTGTACTGTTAAAAATACCAGCGCCAGATGCTGTTTTTACGTTATAGAAGCCCATTGTACCGTCATGGCAGGATAAACACATATCGGGCTCTGAATTTTGAAACTTAAGTAACGTTTCGTTACTGCCATTATGGGCGCTATGACAGTTTCCGCAGGAGTTCGTATTGTTTTGGAAATTGCCATGGGTCCTGTGTTGATTAGCATCACCATTATTATCAACAGTACCAACATTAATGCCAGGTGCTGGGTTGCTCGGCGTTGCCGTGAAACCTTCTGCGGAGGCCAACGCGGCAAACATACCAAGTAGAATAAGCGTTAACAGTGCAGAAAAACCAAGTTTAATCTTACTCATGTCTAAAAACCTCCCTAAAAAAATCTTTCTCTCTGTTTTTCTCTGTACCTTTTACGTCTTGTCAAAACGAAATTTCCTTCCTCCCGGGCCTCACCCCCTTAACGTCATACAAATGTTAATAGAATACTTGGATTCTTTTATTAACTGTATCCGTGACATAAATTGCCCCATTTTCATCTATAAACAGGCCGTTTGGCAAATAAAATTGACCATTATCAGTCCCCATTCCGCCTAATACTTCTGCCTCTTTTCCATCTTTGTCATAAACATAAATGTTATGGGACATATTGCTCACGATATAAACATTTCCTCTTGAATCAACACCAACACCTCTTGGATTTACAAAAATTGATTCACCTTTTCCATCCTGTGATCCATTAATAATTTTTAAAAACTTACCATCCTTATTGAAAACTTGAATTCTATTATTTCCTGAATCGGTAACATAAATCTGCCCTTCCTTGTCAACGGCGACGGCATTTGGTGCAATGAATTGTCCATTTCCGGTACCAGCCTTGCCAATTTCCATTGATTTTTTGCCGTCCATATCAAAAATAAACAATTTGTTTTCTTTAATATCCGTAACATATAGCTTTTCATCATAGATCCGCAAACCGCCGGGAGCTTTAAGAAGCTTGTCTTGATCCGGGAAATACTTGATAAACTTTCCATCCGTATCAAAAATTGAAATATTGCCGTTGTAGAGATCCGCTACGTAGATATTCCCGCTCTTATCACCGGAGATTCCGTACGGAAATTGCAATTCCCCTTTATCTGAACCAGCTTTACCAAACGTTGAAATATTATTACCTGACTGGTCAAATACTTGGACCTCTTGGTTATTTGTGTCTGTTGCGTAAATCAGGCTGCCAATTTTCGCAACATCCATCGGTTTATTCAAAGGCTTTTCGAAGTTTCCATAAAACGCCTGCCTAAACTCCGGTGTACCCCCCGCTGGATTAGCCGCAGCGACAATTGGTTTAATGGCAGGATCCAAATTTAAAAACGTAATGCCGGTAAAAAGAGCCGCCGTAAGGACAACAATGGTTCCCATCCATATATAAACAGATTTCTTTTTCACTCGTGGTCATCTCCTCTTAATGATCCTTGGATGCAATTTTCGTTAATGCTTCCGACGCAGGCTTATAAAGCGGATCATAGCTTAATGCCTTTTTGTAGAGTTCTTCGGCATCCTTTACTTTGCCTTGATCCTCCGCGACTTTTCCCATTTCAAAAATAATATCGGTATTTGCAGGCATTAATTTGTTCGCCTTTTCAAGAGATGCCAATGAATCTTTGTACATTTTCAGTTTTCGATAGATCATGCCTTCCAACAAATGGCCTTTATAATCTTTCGGCGCTAATTCTACCGCTTTTTTGGACTGTTTTAAGGCATCGTCATAGCGTTTTTGGTCGTTATAAACTAGTCCCAAATTGAAATAGCCGCCCACATTCTTTTTGTCTAAATCAATGGCAATCTGTAATTGTTTTACAGCTTCATCATTCCTTCCTTTTAAATGGTAGGAGTAACCGAGATTAATACGATTTTCTGGATTATTTGACTCCTTACTAACCATATCCTCGTAGTAAGCAATTTGTTCATCAAGTCTGCTTTGATTTTTATCCGTCCAGACGAATTTATCACATATAAAGTAGCCTCCAATCAAGCTGATTAACAATGTTCCGATAATCATCATTGTTGCTTGAAGTTTGGTAAAGTAATCTTTCTTCCTATTTATTCGTGACGGTTCATCTGTTTCGATTACAGGGATTTTTTTCGCCTCCATAAGTATCCACCTCTTTTTTCATCAGTTACCTATTGGGAAACCGCATGCATGTCTTTTAAATGATTAAGCCCCAACTATGAGCTTTAACATCTCAGCCAATGCCAATAACTTCCTGATCGATTATTTTTTATGACAAGATGTACATGTTTGTTTCACATGGCAGGTGTAACATCTTGCATCAGGTCGTTTGATAGTATCAACAGGGAACGGGTGCCCTTGGCGCCAATTATTCTGGTGTTTCATTTGGTGACAGGTTGCACAATTGATCGTGTTGTTACTGGATGTATTGGTTCGATTCGGGTCATGGCATGTATAGCATTTTTCCTGATTTTGATTTGCCAGTGTTCCATGGTTTCCTATAAACGAAACAGCGTGGCTGGCCGGCCGTTTCTTATGGCAATTTTGGCAAAACGTATTTTCCTTCGCATAGGTGTGCTCATTTTTATTTGACGTCTTCTGATCAGGGTTTAAATACTGATCCACAATCGATGTGTCTTCATACCCCTCAAGTGCCGCAGCAGACATATATTTATGGCAGGAATTACACTTTTCTAAATCATTTTTCGCGATAATTCCATGTGTTGTTTTAAAATCCGCTGTTTTATGACTTTTTGGAACCATTCCAGTTGCATGGCAGGCTTCACATTTTGTTGTGATTTTCCTCGCTATATGACAATCCATGCAGGTTTGCATCGACGGCAGAGTGAATTTCAAATCGGCCATAGCCGCTTGTCCCACCTTACTGTCCCATTTATCATAATCTGTTTTAAACGTCATGTTTCGATCGGCAATCTTACCATGGGCAACATTGTTATGACATTGTGTACATTTAATTTTTTTCTCTATATGCCGATCATGCGGAATGATCAAATCCCCGGATGCGGAAACCTGGCGTTTTGACATATCATGGCACTTCTCGCAGGCGCTATTCGGTATTTCTTTTGTCATGCGAATAATGGCTGCCGTCGTAATCGCTTCATTACGTATATTCTTTACAGCTCCATTAACTTGAGCCTTAGCTATCTGTTTGACCCCTGGATCCTTATGACAATTAACACAATCTACTTCGGCATGTGTTGAGGCCTTCCACGTATAATACTCAGGCTTCATCTCGTGACATGATGCACAGTACTTGGAGCTTGTGGCTGCTTCCTGCCCGAAGAACCCCAACGATAAAAAGACAATGAGAAAAAATAATGTTAAAGTCATAATTTTAAACAGCTTATATCGAATACGGGGAGGGGCCGACCGCTCGTGTTTGTGCTCTTTATCCATAAAAGCGTCCCTCCAGAGTTTGATTAGTTAGTTTTTACGTCGTTTTTAAATCCAGTTCTATGACAGTATTGGCAATAAACATCTGTTGGTGCTTTTGCATGGGTTGAGTCAGGTTTGGGCTTTTCTTGATCATGACAGACGAAGCATTGCACTTTTTGATCAGCTGTTTTCGCTTTGCCAGCATGTGCCGTCAGCCATTGATCACTGTCGCCATGACTATCAGGCCGGTCGGTGTGACAGGCGCTGCAGAACTTATTAATTCTAGATTCCTCTTTTGCCAATGCATAATTAGGTGTATATTTTTTCTTTTCATTTCCTAATTTCAAAATGGAAACAATGTCTTCTTTTGGAATATCACGTTTCCACTTAGAATCCTGGTGGCACTCCATACATTGATCCAACTTGGCAACAGCTGTTCCTCCATGATTGTTATTCCAATTTGCGGTTTGGTGGTTTTTAGGAATAGCCGTCGATTTATGACAAGTTTCGCAAGCCATCGAAATTTTGACATTCTTTTGCTGCTTGCCAATTGCCTGGAGAATCAGCTTTTGTGTTTGTTCATCGTGTTCGGCTAACCCTGCCTCTTCACTTTGGTTAGCAGCAGCTTCCGTCAACTCGGTCTTATCAGACACTTTTTTCGTATTCTCCTCCAGCTTTTTCTCCATCTCCTCTGGGTTTGGCGGCACGAGGTAAGCCACGTCTTTCCAAGGCTTTTCACCTTTATTTACCTTGTCATGGCAGTCAATACAACTTCCCATGTTTGGAGATAAGTATTTCTTCTCCATGATTTTTTCTGCTTTTTCTTTTGTATATTCACCACGAACCTCATCGGTATTAATCCCCCGGGCGGCCATTTTGGCATGGACGACCCCTGCGTGACATGAGATACATGGAACACCTTCTTCAAGATGGCCTTTATGGTTAACTTTTAAGTCCCCAGATGGTGTCACCAGTCGGTTCTTCGAGTGGCATTGTAAACAGTTTTCATCCGAAACTGCTTCGTCCTCTGTTTGGACAATTTGCTTCGGTACGCCGGTTACATGGTAATAAACCTCTTTCATCGATTTCATCTTGTGGGTCAGCATGTTGATGGCGCCAGGTTTTATATGACACTGCACACAGGTAATATTATTGTGGGCGCTGGCAGTAAACGTTGAATATTCCGGTGCCATTTCGTGACAGCTCGAACAGAATGCTGGCGAGTTCGTTAAAGCAATTGCCCCGTATCCGCCCGCACCGACAACAATTAGCGTAATCAGTGAAATAAACATCAATTTCCAGCGGGTAACCGGATCCTTCCAATCTATGTTTCTGACTTTTTGCCAGAGTCTTTTGATTATGCCCGCTTTTTTTCTTTCTTCTCTTGATTCGGGATCGGTCTCTTTATTTTTGTTTTTTCCCCAAAAAGCCACTATCCTCACCCTTCCCATAATGATTGGATTCTCTATTTATTTTCCATTGATACCTCTCTAAAGGTAGTATCTAACAATATGCAGGTATAATCCAATGTACAATTTGTGAATATTTTTTCATATATTAAAGGTTTCGTTTTTCTCTAAAAACAACATATAAATGTTGTTTTGAAAGGGTTTGTTTAGCACTATTGCAATAGTATTAAGTTTGGAGTTTTATGAATAATTATTTTAAAATGTAAATATTTATGCGATGTCATTCTCTTTTTTAAAAGACTTTCACTCTATGAATACGAATTCGACATAAAACGTCACAAACCCGTCAATTTTGACAAAAACATGACAAAAAAACTTTATTACACCCACTGATAAAATTTCCTTGACTGCCAACATTGTTGTCACTGTTGCCTTTAAAATGGTAAGATATAAAAGGAAAAGTATCGCTAGATTTGACTGGATTTTCAAAAAATAATTGCTTTTTTAAGTAAAAAAGGAGCGTTCTTCAAATATGGGGATTTTAAATAAAGTCTTTGATCTGAACAAGCGCGAGTTAAAACGGTTGGACAAGCTCGCTAATAAAATTGACGCACTTGCTGCAGAAACCGAAAGACTCAGCGACGAACAGCTTCGTGAAAAAACAGAAGAGTTCAAAGCCCGTTACCAAAAAGGGGAAACACTTGATGATTTGCTTGTAGAAGCTTTTGCAGTTGTCCGTGAAGGTGCCCGCCGCGTGCTCGGTCTTTATCCATACCACGTTCAACTGATGGGGGGGATTTCCCTTCACGAGGGGAATATTTCCGAGATGAAAACCGGGGAAGGTAAAACATTAACCGCCACTATGCCGGTTTATTTAAACGCACTGTCTGGAAAAGGCGTACACGTTGTAACCGTCAACGAATACTTGGCAAGCCGCGATGCTACCGAGATGGGACAGCTGTATGAATTTTTAGGCTTAACTGTCGGCTTAAACTTGAACAGCATGGATAAGGATGAAAAGCAGGCTGCCTATGCCGCTGATATCACATACGGTACCAATAACGAATTCGGCTTCGATTATTTGCGCGATAACATGGTTCTTTATAAAGAGCAGAAGGTCCAACGCCCGCTTTTCTTTGCGGTTATTGACGAGGTTGACTCCATCTTAATCGACGAAGCGCGGACTCCGCTGATCATCTCTGGCTCGGCGCAAAAGTCTACTGTTCTATACATTCAAGCCAATGCCTTCGTCCGCACCCTTTCAAAGGACGTTGACTATTCATATGATGAAAAAACAAAAGCCGTTATGCTGACGGAAGAAGGAATCAGCAAGGCTGAAAAGGCTTTTGGCATTGAAAACTTATTTGATATTTCGCATGTTACTTTAAATCACCATATTAACCAGGCATTAAAAGCCAATGTCACGATGCATCTGGATGTTGATTACGTCGTGCAGGAAGGTGAGATTGTCATCGTTGACCAGTTCACCGGCCGCTTAATGAAGGGACGCCGCTACTCAGAAGGCTTGCACCAAGCAATCGAGGCGAAAGAAGGCGTCGAAATTCAAAACGAAAGCATGACCATGGCGACGATTACGTTCCAAAACTACTTCCGGATGTATGAAAAATTATCTGGTATGACTGGTACGGCGAAAACGGAAGAAGAGGAATTCCGCAACATTTATAATATGAACGTTATCGTTATTCCAACAAATCGCCCAATTGCCCGTGACGACCGTGCGGATTTAATTTACGCTTCCATGGATGGCAAGTTCCGTGCCGTTGTTGAAGATATTGCTGAGCGTTATCAAAAGGGACAGCCTGTTCTGGTTGGTACAGTTGCGATTGAAACATCAGAACTTGTTTCCAAAATGCTGTTGAAAAAAGGCGTACGCCACAATGTCTTGAACGCAAAAAATCATGCTCGAGAAGCAGAAATTATTGCGGAAGCCGGACAGCAGGGTGCGGTAACCATCGCCACTAACATGGCCGGTCGTGGTACCGATATCAAGCTTGGTGAGGGTGTACGTGAACTAGGCGGCCTTGCCGTAATTGGGACCGAGCGTCACGAAAGCCGACGCATCGATAACCAGCTGCGTGGACGTTCCGGTCGTCAAGGGGACCCTGGTGTGACTCAGTTCTATCTTTCAATGGAAGATGAGCTCATGCGCCGATTCGGTTCTGATAATATGAAAAACATGATGACCAAACTCGGTATGGATGATACTCAGCCGATTCAAAGTAAAATGGTGTCTCGTGCCGTTGAATCAGCACAAAAACGCGTTGAGGGTAACAACTTTGATGCCCGTAAACAGTTGCTGCAGTACGATGACGTGCTTCGCCAGCAGCGCGAAATCATTTACAAACAGCGTGATGAAGTATTGGAATCAGAAAATCTTCGTGACATTGTTCAAAACATGATTTTACGTTCCATCGAGCGTCATGTTAACGTCCTAGCACCAGCCCATGCAGATGAGGAAGAATGGAACCTGCAAGGCATTGTAGATTACGTTCATGCTAACCTGCTGCCTGAGGGTGATATCACGTTAGAGGACTTAAATGGAAAAGATTCTGAAGAAATGATTGAGATCATTTTTGCAAAAGCGAAAGAACGCTATGCGGAAAAAGAAGAAATTCTCGATCCTGAGCAAATGCGTGAATTCGAAAAAGTGGTTACCCTTCGTGCCGTCGACTCGAAGTGGATTGACCACATTGATGCAATGGATCAGCTTCGCCAAGGAATTCATTTACGCGCCTATGGTCAAACCGATCCGCTTCGTGAATACCAGCATGAAGGCTTCGCGATGTTTGAAGCAATGATCGAGTCTGTTGAAGACGAAACGGCAATGTACATTATGAAAGCGGAAATCCGCAATAATCTCGAGCGGCAAGAGGTTGCTCAAGGTCATGCTGTGAATCCGAAAGAAGACGGCGAAACGGTTAAGAAGAAGCCGAAAGTCAACAAGGAAACTATCGGCCGAAATGATCCATGCCCTTGCGGAAGCGGCAAGAAATATAAAAACTGCCATGGAGCAGCGATATAAGTTTTGATTTTTGAGCACTGGCGATTGGGCTGGTGCTCTTTTTTTATGTTGTTGGGGGCGGGGTGGCGAAATTTTTTTAGTTTTCCGCGAAATTCTAGCGAAAGTCCGCGAAATCATTCTTAAAATCAGCGAAATTATGGGCGAAATCCGCGAAATTAATTTAAGAAATCTCCAAAAGTAAAAAAACAAGAGATTGTCTTAATAAAATCTCTTGTTTTTCCTCTTATATAAATTCGCAAATTCTCTGTATTTTGTACCAACTCACCAGGCAGCAATGGCCCCGTCGGTCCGCGCTTCTGTCCCACCCATCAGCACACCGGTTTCGGGATCACGCCAAATAATCTGACCACGGCCAAAGCCGCCCGAATCAAGTGCAACTTCCACTTGATGCCCTTTTCGTGCTAGCGCCTGAGCAATGTGATTAGGAAAATGTGATTCAACCTGGACCCTCTTACCCTCAAGCCACTGCCATCTTGGGGCATCCAGCGCTGCCTGCGGGTTTAAACCAAAATCAATTGTATTCATCACCACCTGCATATGACCCTGAGGCTGCATAAATCCCCCCATAACTCCGAAAGGTCCAACAGCCTGATTTCCCTTAGTTAAAAACCCCGGGATAATCGTATGATATGACTTTGCACCAGGTCTTAAAGCATTCGGATGATTACAATCCAACGAGAAATCATAACCGCGGTTTTGCAGGGCGATACCGGTGCCTGGCACCACAATTCCAGAGCCAAATCCCATATAATTACTCTGAATAAACGAAACCATGTTGCCTTCTCCATCTGCTGTCGCGAGGTAGATGGTTCCTCCACGCGGCGGCTGGTATGGGAGCGGCTCAATGGCATTTTCGGTTATTTCCCGTCGTCTCTCTTCCCCATATGCATCGCAAAGAACGTCGTCTACTTTTATTTTCATATGAACAGGGTCGGTAATACAGGCCTTTCCGTCAGTAAAAGCAAGCTTCATCGCCTCAATCTGCTTGTGGTAAGTATCGACGGTTTCTTTTTCAGTAAAATGAAAGCCTTTGACAATGTTCAGCCCGAGCAGTGCTATCAAACCTTGCCCATTTGGCGGTATTTCCCATACATCGTAGCCCCGGTAGTTCACTTTAATTGGGGCTACCCATTCCGCCCTGTAGGCCGCTAAATCTTCTTTGGAAAGGAACCCACCGAAGCGTTCGGAAAAGGCAGCAATCTTATCCGCAAGTGCACCTCGATAGAAACTCTCTGACCCTGTTTCAGCAATTTCGCTTAAAGTAGCAGCATGTGCCGGTGAACGCCACATCTCCCCTATCCTAGGAGCTCGTCCGTTTGGGGCAAACGTTTCAAACCATGGCTGGAATTCATCACCGATAAGATTTTGCTTAAATCGATTATAGGCATAACCCCAGTATTTTCCGAGTATCGGCGTTAACGGATAGCCTTTTTCCGCGTATTCAATTGCTGGTTGTAAGATTTCTTTAAATGAAAGATGGCCAAATTTTTTCGACATTTCCGCCCAACCGGATGGTGCTCCCGGTACCGTTACCGGAATCAGGCCGTAAGCAGGAATTTTTTCAAAGCCCCTCGACTTAACCGCCTCGATGGATAATTTTTGCGGTGCAGGACCGCTGGCATTTAGTCCAAACAGCTTTCCCTTGGTCCAAATTAAAGCAAAAGCATCCCCGCCAATTCCGTTTGAGGTCGGTTCAAGCACGGTTAAAGCGGCGGCAGCTGCGATAGCCGCATCGATGGCATTTCCTCCCTTTTTAAGAATATCAAGACCAGCCTGGGCAGCAAGGGGCTGCGATGTGGCAACCATTCCGTTTCTGGCGAACACAGTGGTACGCTGTGAAGGATAAGGATTATAGTGAAAATCAAAATTCATGAAGTTACCCACTTTCTAGTAATCTTATTTTTATTATAAAAAAGATTCAGAAAGTGGTATATCAAATTTTTACAGTAAAAAACACCGCCCCAATAAGGGCGGCGTTTTCTGAGTTTTGTTATTGTGCTTCAATTAAGCCGTAGCGGCCGTCTTTACGCTTGTAAACAACGTTTGTACGGTTTGTATCGGAATTTGTAAATACAAAGAAGCTGTGGCCCAGCATGTTCATTTGCAGGATGGCTTCTTCGCTGTCCATTGGCTTCAGGTCGAAGCGCTTCGTACGGACTAACTCTAAATCATCATCGTCATGAACTTCTGTCGTTGTATTTGTTGTTAATTGGAAAGGCTCAACACCTTTTTCACGGAACTTGCGGTTTACTTTTGTTTTATGTTTACGGATTTGACGCTCTAGTTTGTCAGAAATCAAGTCAATCCCTGCATACATATCGGTGTTGGTTTCTTCAGCACGCAACACTAAATTTTGCAGCGGGATGGTAACCTCTACTTTAGATGTTTTATCTGGATTGAATCTTAGATTCACATTTACTTTTGCATCGGGTGCTTCAGTAAAATAACGCTCCAATTTAGAGATTTTCTTTTCTACATACTCTCTGATTGCTGGAGTTACCTCAATGTTTTCACCACGTACGTTATAATTCATCTGTGGACTCCTCCTTTTTTAAGGCTATGTATTTACATTTCTATTTTACCCTATGATTCTCCTGCTAACTCAAGCAAAATTAGTCGATTTAATGACAAAAACATTGGGCAAATAGTGACAATGCCTGACATAACCCTTGTTTTGAGAAGATGAAGAAATTGTTTTCTTCTCCTTTATTTTAATATTATGTGGGACAACTTTCCAGTAAAATGCTCATGGAATAAGGTAAATATGAATGACGAAAAGGAGGGCCCATAATGACACAAGAAGAGAGAAAATTACTCGCCTGGCATGAGACGTTGGAACTGCATGAAATGGTTGCTTTCCAATCGACCGGGTTAATGAAATTAAAGATGTCCATTAATAAGGTAACAGATCATGAGCTCAAGGAACTTTACCGAAAGTGCATTAACGACCTTGAAGGCAATTTGAAAGAGCTGCTTAAATTTTACCCTCAAGCCCCAGGGTATCAAGCGCGTGAGGATGATGAGCGGGAAGATTTAGGCTTTTTTGCCGCCGATCTCCTTGCCCTTTCCAAGACATTGGTACGCAATCTCGCTGGAGCCATCACTGAAACCGCGACACCTACTTTACGCCATGTGTTTACCAGACAGCTCCAAGGGGCCATCCATGGCCACGAGCGCATCTTTACCTACATGCACAAACACGGCTACTACCCTGCCTATGATCTAGGCAAGCTGTTAGGACATGACATCGAGAATGCTAATAAAGCTCTAAGAATGAAGTACTAGGACGGATAACAGGCTCCGGCATTAGAAGCTGCAGCTTATTGTAGCTGACAGTCTTTTTGGTGCCTGACACCACTCGTGGACATTTGTCCACCCTGCATGGACACTCTTCCAGATATTGTGTCCTTCCAAGGTGGACAAATTGGGGTGTTTATCTTTTTGTGGTGCCTGACACCATTTTACATTTTTTACCTTGCTACCGTAATTGATTCTATGTTTATGGCGCCAGCCTGTTTTAGTAGCTTGGCTGCGTGTCTGAGGGTGGAGCCGGTGGTATAGATGTCGTCGATCAGTACGATTCGTTTTCCTTCAATGTCTGCTTCGGGTGTGAGATTGAATACTTGCGGGAGATGGATGCGTTCGCTTCGTGACTTTTTGGATTGTTTTTCCGAATGGACACGGGTGAGGATTGAGGCCGCGGGCAGGTCGGCTTCCCGTAGCAGTGCCGCGGCCTGATTGAACCCCCGCTCATATAACCGCTCTTCGCTCAACGGGATGGGGACAAATAAATCAGCTTTCATATTTGCCGCCAATACTTTTACATACATGGCAAACACCTTCGCCAGCACATAATCCCCCCTAAATTTAAACTTCGCAATGACCTCTTTTAAAAAATCATAATAAAGGAATAGCGAAGTGTTTTTCGTCAAATATCCTCGCCATTCTTCATCCCCCTCCCAGCGAAAACAGTCATGGCACAAATCATCATCGCGAAACTTTGCATCTAACAAATGTAAGGGCCGATTGCAGATCCGGCATGTTTCGCCGTCAATTTTTTCAAACTTCCGTTCACATTCTACACAAATCAGTTGTTCTTTCTCCACAGAAAAAAGCGCCCGCCAGCCAACATCTGGCAGGATTATTTCATGACAGATAAGACAGTGGTTTTGCTGGAATAAGTTCATTTTAATATCGCCTTCTTTGATTTGCGGATATCTTGCTTAAAATCGCGGATATTCCCCATCGAAACAAGGAAAAGTGACTCCGATTCGCGGATATTTCCGGAAAATTCGCGGATAAACTATTTCATCTTACTATTTCAAAAACCTCAAACATCAATCAGTCCGCGCTTTACCCCTTCTCGATTCATGGAAACAATTTGCCTCCTCGCCCTAAGCATCGCCTCCGTTTTTCCATAATGGAAAAACGTTACCACTCCTTCTGGATAGTCCTTACTCCTCCCTGACCGGCCGGCGATTTGCACCAACGCACTTTCTAAAAAAATGTCATCCTCCGCTCCTACAACCGCAACATCGATATTCGGAAACGTGACACCACGCTCTAATATCGTTGTTGTTAGCAACAACGGGATTTCCTTGGAGCGCATTTTTTGCACCTTCTCTTTTCGCTGCGGGTCTTCGGCATGCACGGCTTGAATATTAGGTGTAAACTGCCTTAGAATCGGAAGGGCTTTTTCCATTAACGGAATATGCGGGAAAAAGACAAGTGCCTGTTTACCATTATTGAGCCGTTCTTTGACCCATTTAAGCACATTCGGAGGAAGCCTGTTTTTTTTGAGCTGCTTTTGCCAGTTGCCGCACCACTGGAATTCCGGGACAGGGAGCGGGTAGCGGTGGAACCTGGCAGGAATGGTGGTAAAAGCTCTTTTACCGGAGTGACATTCTTTCTGCCATTTTGCATTTGGTGTCGCCGTCAGATAAATCATGGCTGACTCCGGTTTTCGCGCCTGAATGGCCGCATGCTGCAGCGCTTCCTCTGCCGTATATGGAAATGCATCGACTTCATCTAAAATAATTGCATCAAATGCATGATAGAAGCGGAGTAGCTGATGGGTGGTGGCAATCGTCAGTGGCGCGAACTTGTGGCGGTCCTTGCTCCCGCCATAAAGGGAAGCTATTTCAATTTGCGGGAATGCCGCCTTAAGACGTGGTGTTAATTCAAGAACAACGTCTGTCCTTGGTGTAGCAATACATAGTCGTTTGTTGGCAGCCAAACCTGCTTCAATTCCCTCGAACAGAACCTCCGTTTTCCCAGCCCCGCATACTGCCCAAACGAGCCATTCTTTATTATGTAGAATGGCATAGGCTACCCGTTGCGATGCTTCCGATTGCCCTTCCGATAATGTCCCCTGCCAGGCCATAATTTGGAGCGGAAGTTCGGTGTCAGGCACCGGTCCTTTCCAGCCGATCAGCGGTGTACATTCGCTGATTCTCCCCATCATGAGACATTTGCGGCAGTAGAAACAGGTTTCACCGCATCTCGCGCACGGAAACGTTTCGAACCATACCGTGTCTTTATTGCCGCATCTTACGCAAAACGGCTTTTTTCCGTCATATTCTATTCCTCTTCGGAAAGTAATATATCCATTGTCATAATGTATCTGGATTTCATCGAGCGGGTATGGGAGGTCGTCGAATAGGAGTTGTTTTCCGCTGAGAAGCCTTTGTAATTCGGGATTAAATTGAAAATTGGAATTAAGCGGCGGTTGAGGGATATCATTGATTTGGGTAATTTTCATCGAGTCTTCTGAAAAGTTTTTGACAGCCTTAATCCTGCCGTTTAGAAGTCGAAATCGCATGGCGGCACCTTCCTTGGCGATAAAAGATAAACACGATTTTTTGTAGTACCTGTTGATGGTAAATGAAGAGAATGAAGCTTTTTTTGGGCAACATGTACGGTTGGAAACAAAAAGAACTGACGGAACTCAGTATTGGTGATGGTTGGCTTATACAAATAAAAATAATCATCCAACGCCTCCGGGAATGTTTCGTCCGATAGGGTTTGGCAGATCGGGCAGCGCCATTTTCCTCTTTCGTACCTCATCGGAATGTGCAAACAAATTGGGCAGAGAACACCGGGGCGGACATCCGTTTTATCAATCTCAAATTCTTTTAAAATATCAATTTCCTTCGGGCAATGCTGAGCGAGTAATAAATTCCCCAACTCCACTAGCGAATTATAGTTTATCTTTGTTTGGTTAAATTGCTTTTCCAAACTATAAATCCTATTAAATATATCTCTAGCCTTGCAAATTTTTTGAGCATCCCTAATGGTGCCGTTGCGGTAAGACTTTAAGTTGGTTTTGTTACTGGCGAAAAAAATCAGATAATCATGTGGGAGCATGTGGAATCCGTTTTTATTGAGCCAATCTCCCAGCAATGACCGATGCCATCTTGCTTGAACGCGAGGGTCCTCAAATACTTCTTCGATCCCATCCTCATTAGGCCGGATCAGCTGGTTAAATTGATCATCAAAATATAGACTACCTTGGATATTTTTTGCTTCAATTGGGAGAATCAGGTTCTGTGATAGAAGAATGTTGTCTATTTGGATGTGGAAACCGTTGTGCTCCAGGTGGAGGTCATGGATGATATGGTATTTATCATTTGGAAGCTGTTTAAGGTATGTACTTAGCATTTGTTCGCCCCAAAATCCTGCCTTTCTTCTCGCCAGACTACTGTCAATTTGAGGATGTTTTTCGTGGCCGGGGATTAATCGACGTTTTAATGCTTTTGTCTTAAGGAGCCTTTGCGGCGGGGTTAATTCTTTCAAGTCCAAAGGAATCATCACACTTTCTGTTTTATGAAAAAAATTCTACAAAATATGCTAAAGTTCCTTCCAGATTGTCTGATTATTTATGGCTATTTTATGACTTTTGAAAGTGGTAAAGATATATTTCGCTGGTTCGGGTTTGGATTTCGCGGGTTTTCAGATTTATTTCGCGGACTTTTTGAATTATTTCGCCGACTTTGCCCATAATTTCGCTGAATTCCTCATTAATTTCGCCAAACCTTTTTAAAGGTACCTCTTCCAGAACGGATCTATCCTAGTTTGAGAACACACCTGGACTTGCTGCTTATACTCAAAACGGATTTCGCGGATTTACATCAGGATTTCGCCGGTTTACGTATTTATTTCGCCGACTTTTGGATTTTTTTCGCCGACTTTGCCCATAATTTCGCCGAATTCCTCATTAATTTCGCCAAACCTTTTATTGTTACCTCTTTTTAGAATGAATCTATCCTAGCTTGGGCGCTCGCCAAGACTAATGCTCAGACTGGATTTCGCGGGTTTTCCGTTTTATTTCGCGATCATTACTACTAATTTCGCCTACTTCTCTATTTTTTTCGCGGACTTAACAATTATTTCGAGGAATTCCTCAATTATTTCGCCAAATTCCGCCCACACCGCACAAAGAACTAAAAAACCATTCCGGCCTAAAGCCGGAATGGTAGCAAACTTCAAAACTAAACATTTATTTTTTCATCCAGCCCATGCCCATGGCGCCTTCGCCGAGGTGGGTGCCGATGACCGCACCAAAATAGCCTATTACAAATTCAACATTTGGATACAACAACGACAGTTCCTGACGCCAGACTTCAGCTTCTTCCTCTCGGTTGGCGTGGATGATGACGGCGCGATACTCCTCGCCCCCCGATACGTCCTCGCCTAATAAATCGGCGATCCTTTTCATGGCCTTTTTACGAGTGCGAATTTTTTCAAACGGGACAATGACTTTATTTTCAAAATGAAGCAGCGGCTTTACCTGCAATAAGCTTCCGATAAACGCGGCTGCGCCGGACAAACGGCCGCCGCGCTGTAAATGGGATAAATCGTCCACCATAAAATAGGCGCGGGCTGATTTCTTCAACTCTTCTAAACGGGCCATGATCGCTTCCGCCCCCTCACCGCGGGAAGCCCATTCGGCTGCCTCAAGCGCATAGAAGCCCTGAACCATACAGCTAATTTCAGAGTCAAAAGCATACACCTTAATGCCGTCGACCATCGTGCCGGCACTTACCGCTCCTTGAAACGTGCCACTGATGCCGCTAGAAAGGTGGATGCTGATGACCGCATCATAATCCTTTGAAAGCTTCTCAAATAACTCAACAAATTTGCCGATAGGCGGCTGGGAAGTGGTCGGCAGTTCCTTTGTCCTGACTTCTCCATAGAACTGCGGCCACGTAATATCAATTTCTTCTTGATAGACCTCGTTTCCAAAAATCACATTCAACGGGATCATATGTATATTCCATTTTTCACGTATTTCTTTCGGAATGTACGCGGTACTATCGGTTACAATTGCCGTTTTCATATCGCTAACCATCCTTGTCTATTTCAACTAATAATCTGCATGTTTAATATTCTATCTGAAACAAAGGCAAATTGCATTATTTATCCTTAAAATGCGATTTTTACAAAAAAATTCAACAATAAAAAGAGCACGCATATTAAAGCCTGCGTGCTCTTCTTAAAAAGCTAACCTATCGTACTTCGACCCAGCCATTTTTGATAGCCGACACAACAGCTTGGGTACGGTCGTTTACATTCATTTTTTGCAAGATGTTGCTGACGTGGTTTTTCACCGTTTTTTCACTGATATATAGCGCCTCGCCGATTCCGCGGTTGCTTTTTCCGTCTGCCAGCATTTGCAGAACTTCACACTCACGACGTGTTAAGAGATGCAGCGGGCGGCGGATATCAGATGCTGGAATATACGAACCGCCGCGGGCAACACCGGCCACAAGCTTGCGATATTCGTTGACCAAATTATGGGTCACTTTTGGATGCAGGTAAGAACCGCCGTCTGCGACAACACGCACAGCATCGATTAAGGCATCCGCATCCATTTCTTTTAATAAATACCCCATTGCACCTGTTTGGAGTGCATGTGTGACATAGTTTTCATCATCGTGGATTGATAAGATGATGACTTTTGTTTTCGGATACTTTTCAATTAGTTCCCGTGTTGCTTCGACACCGTTCATTTGCGGCATGTTAATATCCATGATCACGACATCCGGACGATGCTCTTCGACAATGGCCAAAGCCTCTGTACCGTCATCACCTTCTGCAACAACTTGGAACGATTTTTCAAACTCTAATATCCTTTTAACACCTTCTCTAAATAGTTGGTGGTCATCGATAATCGCAATTTTTGTAGTCATTCTTGTACCCTCCTGACAGTTCACTTATAAAAATTTCACTAAATTTCGGCGAATGGCCGCCACTAAAAATACACTAGTTGATTAATGGGACACGAATGAATATCTCAGTTCCCTTACCAATTTTTGAGTCAAAAGTAATTTCACCATTAAGCAGGTCGACACGTTCCTTCATCCCAATGATTCCAAACGAGTCCGGCTTCTTCTTGTTTAAATCGAAACCGACTCCATTGTCTTTAATTAAGACAGCAACCGCTGTATTACTTATTTCCAGTCTTACTTTAATCTGGCAGGCATTGGCATGTTTCAAGGCATTTTGGACCGACTCCTGAATCATTCGGAAAAGGGCGACTTCATACTTTGTAGGCAGCCTGTTTTCCAGTCCAATATTTTCAAAATCAATGCGCGACTGATTATGATATTCTTCAATGGTCCGCAAATATTTTCTAAGAGTAGGGACAAGCCCTAAATCATCCAGCGCCATCGGCCGTAGATCATAAATAATCCGACGGACTTCGTAAAGCGCGGAACGCACCATTTTTTTGAAGCTCTGAATCTCATTTAATGTCGCTTCCGGACCATCTTCGCGGTAAACACGATCAATTAAATCTGAACGGACAATGACATTTGCCAGCATTTGCGCAGGACCATCATGAATTTCCCGCGAAAGCCGTTTTCGCTCTTCTTCTTGGGCCTCGATAATTTTTAAGCCAAAATCCTGTTTTGCCTTTGCATTCTCGTATGCCTCGCCGAAATATTTCAAATCACTTTGTAAATAATTCATGACAACGGAAATTTGCGAAATGAGCTGATCAGCCCGTTCAATGGTTTCACTTAGACCAATAAGTCTATGCTCAAGGTCATTACTTTTCTCCAGCAGCTGTTTTTTGAACTGCCAGTTAATCGATAGATCCATTTGCAGCTGGTGTGCCTTTTCGTACGCGACTCGAACCTCTTCCTCACTGAAGTTTTTAAAATCCCTGCTCACTTGTGACAGCCTGTTTCGTGCCTGATTCACCTGTGTTTGCAGCTGCCCCTCTTCTTCCATAAGCTTGGCCATCGTCTGCTTAATTTCAGCTAATTCATTTTTCAGTTTTTCATAATCTTGGCGGCATTGTTCACTAATAAGGAAAATGTCACTTTTACTGCATGTTACAGTTTCAATCATTTCCTCACGAATCTCATCAATAGATTTAATCTTTATTTGTTCTAATTTCATTTCCATTACCTCCAGGGGCGTATTTTCCCCATTGGCTCAATAACATATTTTACCTGTATATGCAGCGTATACCAATAATTTTGCTCAGCTCAATCACTCAGAAAGCCCTCAAACCTTAGAAAACATAGTATAATAAAAAAATATTGCTGGTTTTAATTACTTAATTAACCCCATTTTATTTAGTTATTATATCATTCGAACTTTACACCTATATTAAAGGTATATTTCATTATTTTTTAAAAAAAATTTCAAGACTTTTGACTCACAAGCTTTTTAAAAAAATAAATGTGGGTTGGGAACGCTGTTGTAGCACTTCCCATTCACATAAAAAGGAAGGAACTTTAGATGTTATCTCATTACTATACAGTTAAAGAATACGGTGAACATGAAATCATTATTCAGAAATCACGATTCATTGCCCACGTTAAGCGTGTCGAAACCGAGGCAGCAGCACAAGAGTTTATCCAGGAAATTAAGAAAAAGCATTGGAATGCCACCCATAATTGCTCAGCTTACTTAATTGGTGAGCACGACCAAATCCAAAAGGCCAATGATGACGGCGAACCAAGCGGCACGGCGGGTGTACCGATCCTTGAGGTATTAAAAAAGCGAAACCTGAAGGATACCGTTGTGGTTGTTACCCGTTATTTCGGCGGGATTAAGTTAGGTGCCGGCGGTCTGATTCGCGCTTATGGCAAATCAACCTCTGAGGGTCTTGATGCTGTCGGAATTGTCGAAAGAAAATTAACGCAGGTTGTTCATGTCAAAATCGACTATACATGGCTTGGGAAAATTGAGAAAGAACTTAGGGCATCTGAGCATAAAATCAAAGAAATTCTTTATCTGGATACAGTTGAAATTGAAACATTCGTCAATGATCATCTGGTTGAGAGCTTTCGGGACTGGATGATTGAGCTAACCAACGGGCAATGTACACTGCAGCAAGGCGAAACCGTTTATTTAGAAGAATCCATTAGTTAGTAACGGCATTATCTTTGAGAATGATTATATTTCCACTTGAAGAAAAATACAATTGGGAAAATAGTCGAGCTTTTCTGTTCAATTAGTAAATTATTGCCTTTAAAAAATAATATTTTACCAATCTGGCAATCTATTATAAAATAAAGATTGGCTTATCATTTTAGCCATGATTCGACACCTTTTTATCAAGGAGGAAATGTATGTCTATCAATAGACAATCCTATATACAAACTCAGAAGAAGAAAAAAAGACGATTGAAGCGCTGGGTCTGGTTGGTCGCTCCGATTTTAATATTACTTTTAGGAGCGGGAGTCTATGCCGGCACATTGTACAAAAAAGCAGAATCTGTGATGAATAAATCCTATAAACCAATCGAACGCGAGACAGCGAGGGTAAAGCCGCTGACCATTGATAAGACTTCGATTTTGTTTATTGGGGTCGATGACAGCGACAAGCGAAAGAAGAATGGACCCGCCCGCTCAGACGCACTGATGCTGGCTACTTTCAATAAAGCTGATAAATCGGTCAAGCTGCTCAGCATTCCGCGTGACTCTTACGTTCACATTCCGGAAAAGGATATTTATACAAAAATTAATCATGCCCATGCCTATGGCGGTGTGAAGCTGACGCTTGAAACAGTAGAAGAGTTGCTTGATGTTCCAGTAGATTATTATGTAAAAATGAATTTCAATGCATTTATCGATGTTGTTAATGCACTTGACGGAATTACAGTTGACGTTCCATATACTTTCTCTGAACAAGACTCGAAGGACCGTGCCAAAGCAATTACGCTCGAAAAAGGTGAACAGCATTTAGATGGTGAACAAGCCCTTGCGTTTGCCCGTACAAGGAAAAAGGACAGCGATATTCAAAGGGGCGAAAGACAGCAGCAAATTATGAAGGCCGTCATCTCAAAGGCTGCCTCTGTAAAGTCGCTTGGAAATTACACAGGTGTCATGGAAGCGGTTGGGAAAAACATGGAGACAGATTTAACATTTGACCAAATGAAATCATTTTTAGGCTATCTGCAAGCAGGCAACAACTTAAATATTGAAACACTTAGCCTTGCCGGTGAAGATTCTTATATCAACCGCGTTTACTATTACCAATTAGATCAGACAAAATTAGAAGAAACAAAGAAAGTCTTGCAGGATCATTTACATGTAACGAGCGAGACAGCTGAAGTTGCAAACTAACCCGGAGAATTATTCTCCGGGTTTTTCATTTTGTCATCTCCTACTAACCTACCTTTATCTTAAATTATTCACAATTGAATAATAAATGCAGAAATGAATTTCAATTACAAAATACATTTCTCTGAAATTTGCAATTTACCTAATATTATTAAAATTTTATAAATTGGCACAATATTTGCAACAGTAGGGTATCTCTACTATTTTAAGGAGGCTCAAAAAATGCAAAAAAATCCGAACAAAAAAATGGTAGAATCCACGCGGAAACATCATGATAGTGATGCTGCGCAACTGGCATCGCTTGGATATGAATCTGAATTCCGCCGCGACATGAGCCCATGGGCAAACTTCTCGCTTGGGTTTACTTATCTTTCTCCTGTTGTAGGTGTGTACACGCTATTTGTATTCGCACTTGCACAGGGCGGCCCGCCAATGATCTGGAGTATTATCATCTGTGGCCTAGGACAATTACTAGTCGCACTTGTTTTTAGTGAAGTTGTGGCACAATTCCCTGTTGCAGGAGGAGTTTATCCTTGGGCCCGAAGATTATGGGGGCGGAAGTTTGCGTGGATGACTGGCTGGGTTTATTTAATCGCTTTGTTTGTAACGATTTCAAGTGTCGTTTATGGAGCTGGACCATTTCTGGCGCAGATTTTGGGGTTTGATGTATCAGTAAACACGACCATTCTTTGTGCAATAATCATTCTTGTACTATCGACAATCATTAATTTTCTTGGCACAAAGGTTCTTGCAGCTGCAGCTGTTATTGGTTTTGCCGCTGAGCTTATTGGTGCCCTTGTAGTTGGAGTTTGGTTACTTGCCACACAAAGACATCACGGTCTTGGCGTGCTCTTTGATTCTTTTGGTGCAGGGAGCAGTCATAGCTACTTTTATGCATTTGCAGCAGCTGGATTAATTGGAACTTTTCTATTTTTTGGATTCGAAGCATGTGGTGATGTTGCGGAAGAAGTACCCAATCCAGGTGCGTTAATCCCAAAGGCAATGCGCCGAACGATTTACATTGGCGGTGCTGCCGCAGTTTTTGTCAGCCTTGCATTAGTACTTTCCGTTACAGATATTCCAGCAGTTATCGCTGGTAAGGACGTCACCCCTGTTGATACAGTACTGAGGGGAGCGTTTGGTGTTTTTGGTGCGAAGATTGTACTGGGTATTGTATTGATTTCTTTCCTTTCATGTGCAATAAGTTTACAGGCGGCAGCCAGCAGACTTGCCTATTCTTATGGGCGTGATGACATGATTGTAGGAAGCAGGCTCTTAAAAAAGTTCTCATCTGCTAATCATATTCCACCTTATGCGCTACTTCTTGCAGCTATTATTCCAGCAATCATTGTCCTAGGATCGAAAGTGTCTGAGGATGCGCTCACAAAGATCATAAGTTTTGCGTCACTTGGCATATATATTGGATTCCAAATGGTTGTCCTTGCTGCACTTCGAGCTAGACTAAAAGGATGGAAGCCAAGTGGTAAGTATCAATTGGGCAAGTGGGGGGTGCCAGTTAATATTGGTGCACTTAGCTACGGAATAATTGCAATAGTCAACATGTGTTGGCCAAGAACACCGGATGCACCTTGGTATGATAACTATATCGTGCTTGTTTCAGGAATTGTAGTTATAGTTTTTGGTTTACTGTATATGATGATTCATCGCAGCTACGGTCATAGCAATATGCCGTATGATGATGCGATACCGAAAGAATATATCTCAACGCAAAAAAAAGCACAATAACGAAATTGAATTGGGGCCCAAATTAATCTTGCTCTAGAACCAACAGCCGGGTTTAAGTAATATAATAAAAACCGATAAGAAGCAGAAGAACCGTCCCTTTGCTTCTTATCGGTTTTTTAGCATACCCATGATGCGTAATAATGGTCGATAGTTTTTATTTATTAGGCCGATGTTTTCGACGAATAGTTCGATGGCTATGAGCAGGATGATAATAAATAGAATAGAGCCCCAAACCGTTGTCATTGTGAAAATAAAGGCTGCAAGTCCGAACATGGCACTCATCGCATAAATCAGCAGTACCGTTTCACGGTGTGTGTAGCCAAGTTTTAAGATACAGTGGTGAAGATGGGATTTATCCGGAGCTGATAGTGGATTTTTATTATACAGCCGGCGGATAATCGCAAAAAACGTATCTGAAATTGGTACACCCAAGATAATAATCGGTACGACGAAAGAGATGACTGCAATGTTTTTAAAACCAAGTAACGATAATACAGAAATCATATACCCTAAAAACAGGGCTCCAGAATCACCCATGAAAATCTTGGCGGGGTGGAAATTATATTTTAAGAATCCTAACGTACTCGCGGTAAGAATGACTCCCATGGCAACAACGTAAGTATTTCCCATCACGACCGCCATACCGGTAATCGTTACTAATGCGATCGAAGAAACACCAGCTGCCAAACCATCAAGTCCGTCAATTAAATTAATGGCATTGGTAATACCGACGATCCAAAGCACTGTAATTGGGATAGTAAAGATGCCGAATTCGATCCGCCCGTTAAAAGGCAGATTAATGAAATCCACATCTACCCCGCCCCAAAGAGCAACAACTAAGGCAGCGGCTATTTGTAAAACCAGCTTAATCCGAGCTGAAAGATCAAAAATATCATCAAGTACGCCGGTAACGAGAATAATGACACCGCCAGCCACAATGGCTGCATGAGCTGTAGGATAAGGGCTTTCAGGCTGCAAAATCAAGATTCCTAACAGGAAGCTTAGATATATGGCCAAGCCGCCTAACCGGGGCATAATCTTTTGATGTACCTTGCGATGATTAGGTTTGTCCGTAGCTCCTACCTTAAAAGCAAGTTTTTTTACAACCGGAGTCATAAGAATGGAGCATAAAAAACATAATATAAAGGTCAGGTACAGCATGTAGACCCTCCTTATGGATAGAATGCCCCTCTAAGATTATTTAGAAACAGGCACATATTTCTAAACACAACGCATTCATTATAGCACAGATTATTTACTTAGAATACATAAGAACTTAACAAAAGATTTACAATTTAAATAAAATGTTACTGTTATGTTTCGCTGGTCCAACAAATTCGACGAAAGTTTTCTTAAAAGGTTTCAATTTGTTTTCCCCGACATTTTTATTTTAAACATTTCACCTAAAAATCGAGGCAGTGCCAGCATTCTCTTCCATCGTGTCGGCTGCAGCACCAATCGATAAAACCATTCCAAATTCAGTCTACGCCAGAACAGCGGAGCCCTCTTTACCTCACCCGCCAGCACATCAATACTTCCTCCGACTCCAATAAACAAGCCTTTTGAAAAATGCGGCAGATTTTGAACAATCCATTTCTCCTGCCTTGGAAAGCCCAAAGCAACAAACACAATATCAGGGTTCCCGGCTTTAATTTCATCCGTAACCGTACCATCCTTCCAATCAAAAAAACCATGATGACTTCCAACAATTTGCAGCTGCGGGTAGCGGCTGGCGATATTGGCAACAGCTTTTTTATTCGTCTCTTCCTTTCCACCCAACAAATAAATCCGCCACTTTTTTTCATTTCCAAGCTCAAGGAGCCGTACCATCAAGTCGAATCCAGCAACTCGTTCCTGAATCGGAGTATTTAAGATTTTGGAGGCGATCACAATTCCGATGCCATCAGGAACTACCATGTCAGCAGATTGGACAATCGCTTTGTAATCAGGATGCTCATGTGCATACATTGCGATTTCCGGATTAGCGGTAACTACGAAGGATTTTCTTTTACTTTCTACACTGTCGGCAAGTATATCGACTACTTCGTGAAATGGTTTATTTATAAAATCAATTCCTAGTATAGATACGTGATTTTCTGTCATATTCCAAAATCCTCATTTTCGTTATTAACTTTAGCATGTCCAAAAAGAAAACCTAAATTGGCGGTACCACAGATGCCCATTTAGGTATTTTTAGGAAGCGGCCAATAATGGCCGCATTATTTAAATTGTGGCAAGACCTCTTTGTTTTAACATAACTTGTTTTCGGAATGCTTTTTGTTCTTCTTTAGTCATTGACTTATATTTTTTCAAGAACTTTTCATATTCCGGGATAACTTCTTTTACCGTACCGTAATCTTTTATTTCGCCATACTCAAGCCAGATGGCTTTATCACAAAATTCCTTTATCTGTCCCATGGAATGGCTGACAAAGAAAATGGTTTTTCCCTGTTCTTTAAACTCAAACATCTTATTCTTAGATTTCTGCGCAAAAACTTGGTCACCTACTGACAATGCTTCGTCAATAATCAGAATGTCGGGATTAACGGTGACAGAGATGGCAAAACCAAGGCGCGACTTCATCCCGCTTGAATATTTTTTTACTGGTTGATCAATAAAATCTTCAATATCAGCAAAATCAATAATTTCCGATTCCATTTCTTCAATTTCCTTCTTTTTAAAGCCAAGCATTAAACATTTTAGTTCAATGTTTTCTCGTCCAGTTAATTGATTATTAAGTCCCGAGGAAATTGCAATGATCGAAGTTTGCCCTATCGTTTCTACTGTACCTTCAGAAGGAGGAATAACGCCCGCAATAATATTCGAAAGCGTTGATTTCCCCGAACCATTTACTCCTACAAATCCAATTACGTCCCCTTTATGAGCAGTAAATGAAATATTTTGCAAAGCAAAGAAATCTTCTCCATAGCCACCTGGCAATATTAAGTCCAATAACTTCTCAGTAGGCTTTTTATGCATTTTATATCTCTTATAAACATTTTTTACAATTACGGATTCACTCATTAGGAATCACCTCAAACATTAGTTAGGCATATATTTCATTCTTACCTATACCTAATATCTTTATAAATAGTCTACAAAACGATCTCTAAATTTTAAATGTAATACTGAGCCAATTAAGAAAAAGACTAAGGTTATTCCCCAGAAATACAGTGTTAAGGATGAGTTTTCCCATATATACCATGAGGTACCCAATAATGACGCCCTATAACCCTCAATAATATAATAAAAGGGGTTTAATTTTAGAACAAAAGTAAAATCAATATTTTTTAATACTAATTTATCGGTATGCCAAAGAAGCGGTGATAAGTAGAGCAACATTCTTAATACCGACTGAATAATTTGCTGAACATCTCTCACAATGGTCGACAATGTTGAAGTAATTAGTGAAAGAGCAAGCAAAAAAATTAGGGTTGCCAGCATAAAATATGGTAGCTGGACAAAGTATACCGATATTTTAAAACGAGTAAATTGCAAAATGATTGTAACTACAGCAACAAGCATTAAATGCGAATAAAAATTTGCCATAATAACAAATGAAGGAATCGCACTCATCGGAAAACTCATTTTTGCTATCATTTGCAATCTGGAATAAATCGCCTTTGATGCTTTAGGAATGGTGGGGTTTATAAAGAACCATACAACCATTCCTGATACCATCCAAATAAAAAAAGGTACATGAATATCGTTACCCATAATTATATCTTTATTTTTACGCATGCCAACCCCAAATACAAGCCAATAGATTCCAAGTTGAATCATAGGGTTTAATAATTCCCACAATCTCCCTAAATAGTTATTAGTATTGGCACTTTTCATTTCAAATGCTGATAACCTTAAGATCAAGTAAAAGGAGGTGATTTGCTCCTTTATAATGGTGATCATTGACTTCATTTAGACTGTCCTTCCTTTAACAAGTGTAACCCTGTTCATTATACATTAATTCCCCAAAATGAACATAATAAAAACAAAACTTCGGGCAATAAATTGCCACGAAGCTACATTTTAACTGTTTAACTCATTTTGAAAGGAATAATAGCGCTTTTATTCGTAAACATATAACAAATTAAGTTTGCACTGGATTCACCCGTAGAGTACTTATTCCATTGTTCAGCATAATAATCCACTACATTTAAGTCAAAACTATTTTGTTTAATTAATTCAATAATCTCATCTGTATGCTCAACTATTGGCCCAGGCAAATTTTGTTCGAATTCAGTCAAAACTCCACGTTTCTTTTTGTATTCCTTTAAATCATAAGTAAAAAATATCATTGGTCTTCGTAATAGAGAATATTCAAATGGAATCGAGGAATAATCAGTAATTAAAATGTCAGCCGCAATCAGTAGATCATTTATTTCGTATTTATCAGAAGAAAAATCATACAAGAATCCATTAGCAATTTTAAAATTTAACAAATTCTTTTGTACTACTGGATGCAGCCGCAACATTAATATATATTCATTTCCCAGTTCACGTTGCATTTTTTCAACATCAAGCCGAAGTGAAAAATTATTTAATTCATCCTCACGATAAGTGGGAGCATATAAAATTACTTTCTTCCCTCTCAATTCGGGATATTTAGATATCAATTTTTCTAAAACCGTTTGCTTTGCTTCTTCATTATAAAAAAAATCAGTTCTTGGGATGCCAGTCCTAAGTATATTCCCATCTTTAAGATTGAACGACTTTATAAATACATCAGCCATTACATCTGAACCGACGATCACTTTATGAAAATTACGATATACTTGCAAAAAGCGCTTATTAGCACGTTTACTTCGATTTTTAATAGACTCATCTTCTAGGCCAAACTTCTTCAACGCGCCAGAGGCATGCCATAACTGAATACATTCAACATTAGCTTTAAACTGAACAGACGCTAAAAATCCGAAATAGTTATCGATTAAAACATGACGCGAAGTGGCTAAATGATAAACTGACTTTATCCAGCTAAGGATACAAAGTGTCTCAAACGGAATTGTTTTCATACCTTGGTAATGTTTAAATTTATTTATGCTATTTCCTTTACAAAGCAAGATTATTTCGGATGAAATATTATGCTTTTGCATTTCCTCCAAGACATACTGGCTGTTATCACCAAAACTGATAACAAAAGTTGTTTTGTCTTCTTTAAGTGGCAAGAGATTGAAAAAGAAAAAAACACACTTAAAGACAAACAAATACAAAGAAATGGCTAGTTCTCTAGCCATTCTTTACCACGTTTAAGTCGTTTTTTATTTTTGAAGTGGAAATGCCGATAGTTCTTGGTAAGTATACAACTTCACAATATTCTTTAAGGAAATCGAATTTACCTTTCCAATCATCTCCCATGACAAAAATATCAACATCATGTTTAATGACATCTTGGATTTTTTGGTCCCATGTATTTTCAGGAATCACTTCATCCACATATCGAATCGATTCCAAAATCATTTTTCGATTTTCAAAGCTGTGGTAAGCCTGCTTATTTTTCCCTTTGTTAAATTCATCAGTGGAAAGACCCACAATGAGATAATCACCTAAATCTTTTGCACGACGTAGTAAATTGATATGTCCAAAATGGAGTAAATCAAATGTTCCATAAGTTAGCACCTTTTTCATAAGAGATAATCCTCCTGATTTTATTGTTGGAAAATGAATTATTTTTTATTCAATAAAAGTCGAATTCTGTAAACTACACCATATCATTATAAAACTACGAAACTTAAATTTCAACCAAAAACTTTTCCATATATTATCCAATTAAACAAAGAGGCTGACTTTTAGTAAGTCAGCCACAGGACTATTGTAGTTCTTTCACAATATATAATGCACTTACCCAGCCGGTTTTACCATCTGCTAAGTTAACCTGATACCATTTTTTCGATGGATCCATGATTAATTTATTATTTTCGTCCAATGTCAATGAAATAAACTGATGTAATTTAAATTTACCGATGATGTTTACATTAGATGTAGTATCAGTCGTTGAACGAACATTTAAGGTAGTTGCATCAATAACTCTTCCAAGGTTAAGTACAGAAATATATTTGTCATATTGTGAAAAACTTATATTACTAAGTGTGGACTGTTTGTCATTAAACAGCACTTTTACTTTATAATCATTTGTCTTTTCAAGCAGAGTAAAAATAGTTTTTGTTTTTATATCGTTCGATAAGTCCTTTTTTGCCAGCACTTGAATTCCTTCAGGAAATTGATCGCCCCCGTCCGGAATTCCAGGAATGGAAAAATAATTTGAATCAATCTTGGAGTTTTCATACTCTTTTTTATTAAATGCCATGATTTTTTGCATGTGCTTGGCAATGCCATTTCCCCAATTTGGGTCACTTGCATACCAAAAGTTCATCCCAATACTCTTGCTTTCTACTCTTTTTCCATTCGCATCATTTGTCCGATAGCCAAGCATTGCCCCTTCAAAATGCTTGCCGTATGGATTTAAATAATCAGCTTTCATTTTTTGGGCAACATAATTAATGCATGCTTCAACTGATGAAAAACGGTAAGCCCCTACGAATGGGGTTGCATCATACGCACCATAACCAAACAGGTTATTTTTCCCTAATGATATGTTGGATGTACCAAAGCCGGATTCATGGATGGCATGTGCTGCTAAGTACAAGGCGTTCACCCCATATCGATTTCCTGCATCGATAAAAGCTTGGCCTTTATTAAGTAATACACTTGTTGCACTAAGTTTCTTATAGTTTGCCGTATTTCTATAATTGGCAGCAATATAAGCATTAATTTGCTGAGCTGTTACAGTTGATTTAGTTCTTAAGTCAATAAACCTGTAATCAGTTAATTCATATTCCTTTAAATAGCTGGAGTAGACATAGCCAGTTAGTCCTTTATAAGTTACTTGATACCATTCATCATTTAATCTTTCTAATGAAGTAACCGTAGTTCCCTTAGGAATCGTAATTAAAGGTGGAGTACCTTCTCCTGATTTACGCAAATTCAAATCTGCAGTTACCAAATAGGTCTTCTCTTCAGTGGGAGCAGCTTGTGTATTCTCCGCTGGTTTTTCCATAGGTTTTTCTACAATCTCTTCAGATGGTTTTTCCACAGGTCCCTCTTCTATTTTAGGTGCGATTTGAAGATTAGACAGAGAAACATAACCTGTTTTCCCTTTATAGGTAACAGCAGCCCAATCTCCAATACTTTTCGTTGTAGAAATAATCGTACCTTTTGGAAGCTGTACTACCTTTGTAAATACAGTTCCATAGGATGAATAAACATATGTACTAACTTTAACCTGATAATTTATTTTAGCAAAGGATTTAACGGAAGCTTTACTTACATCACCACTATACACATAATAAGATTTGCCATTATAAGATACCTTATACCAGATCTGCCCGATACTATTAATAACTTTTTGGTTAGAATACATTCCATTTTTGCTTGGAATTGTAACCATTGCCTTTTTTGTTTTTGGTGCTGAATAAAGTTTTGTTGAATTCTTCGTAAAATAATAAGTGCCAAGTGTATTGGTGTACTGGTTGTATTCCCTTAAATAGTCACCGCTGACCCAGCCGGTTTTGCTCGTCTTCTTTCCATTAGAAGTATAGGAATAAGTAACCTTATACCAATTACCTGATTTACTGTTTGCAGTAACAACTTTCCCTTTTTTTATGGTTATAATGATTTTTTCTTTTGTACTTGTTCCAGCCCGCAAATTTACATTTTCAGAGGTAACAAAATTTGTTTTGGTATATGGAGTTGTCTTTGTCACTAAAGTTTTAGTTTCGGTGGCTGACTGTTTTTTTAAATAGTCACCGCTGACCCAACCCGTTTTGCTAATTTTCTTACCTTTAGAAGTATAAGAATAAGTAACCTTATACCACTTCCCCGTTTTGTCTGTAGCAATCACAGGTGATCCTCTTTTAATGGTTAGAATAACTTTTTCCTTGGTGCTCGCTCCAGACCGTAAATTCACATTGGCTGTCGTAAGAAAGTTAGTTTTGGCTATCGAAAGCGTCTTTGTTACCGATGATTTTGTAATCCCGGAGAACTTCTGTTTTAAATATGTCCCGCTCACCCAGCCTGTTTTCGTAACATTTTTTCCTTTTGACTTGTATGTATAGGAAACTTTATACCAACTGCCTAGTTTTTGTGATGAAGTAACTGTTTTTCCTTTTGGAATTGTAATGATGGTCTTAGTCTTTGTATTTGAACCTGTCCGTAAATTTAAATTTGCGGTTGTTTGATAGGAGGTTTTACTAAACTTAACTAAACTGGCAGCTTCCGCATAATGTATGTTATTGGATAGAAGCGGTATCGTCGTACTAGTACTTAAACTTCCAAATAACAAACCAGTTGAAAGAACCACCACTACTTTCCCCATTTTTTTCAATGAATCCACGTCCTTTTCTCTTTACAAAAATAATTGCAAAATTCTATAATTCTAGTAATCTTTTAATCGAAGAAACTCGAATTATCTCTTATTATCCTGTATTATGAATAATTATTAAATACTTTCTTGTAAATTGTTACATCAAAATGCAAAAATAGTCATATTTCCTTAAAAAATGTTTAAAAAAAGTAAACCCGAAAATCATCGTTATGACTTTCGGGTTTACTATTATTCGAAAATTTTATAAAACGTACCCATTGCACGGTTATTGTACTCACTTGGTACAAAAACATCAGCTTTATAATCAGATTCTACTTTCACCATCTGTCTTAAACCGTTCTCCAATCCATCAATGCTGTTTTCGACTAGCATCCCATACCTGCCATCCTCAAGGACAGTTCTATTGGCCACGATATCAGTTGCAACAATCTTCATTCCATGAGTCATTGCCTCCAATAATACCATAGGCTGCCCTTCATAATGGGAAGATAATACAAAGCAATCGCATTTTTTCATCAATCGGAAAGGATTTTCAACCTGTCCAGGAAGATATACGCTATCTTCAACTCCAAACTCTGTGATTAAATTTTCCAGCTCGGGTCTTAACGGTCCTTCGCCTAAAATATAGAGTTTTGTGTTCTTATTGTCTTTATGCAGTTGAGCAAAAGCTTGAATTAGATTATCCTGTCCCTTTTCGGGAGAAAGCCTCCCCATGGTGATAAAATTATAGTGCTCCGTCGATGGTTCGGGAATAAACCTGCTGCCGCGTAGTATACCTAAAGTTTTTATATTTTGAAACGAGCGCTTATTTAACCAGCCGATAGGCTCATTTTCATAACTAAAATGATAATAAACTTCATCAATGGTACGGGCTTCCTTATTTATCGTTGCTAATTTGCCATTATATTTATCTGTATCCACCAATTTTTCTGTGCCGGAAGTACCGGGTAATTCAGACCAAATTACATCTCCGTCTCCTATTTGAATTTCAGCAGTTTTTTTGACAGCTTTTTCACTATAAATAACCGGCTTTTTTATCATTGTAAAAGCATTGTGGTCCAGCCAGCCGACCCGTTTCCCGTCATTATAGAAAAAATAATACGTTCCTCTGGCAGTCCTATTACTTTTCGTTACAATCACTTTGGCATTGTCTAATTCACTGGCATCCATCACTTTTTTGCAGTCGGGATTAGGATAAGGTTTCGACCACACCACATAATTTCCCGGCTTAGAAATGACTGCAAGCTCATATAAATTTTTCTCCTCCAGTGTACGATTGGGGACAAAGGAACGGGATCGGAAGTAATTGGAAATTTGGTAAACACAAGCCTTTAACCTTCCTCTAACTGCGGTTTCATTCACAAGAGATAAGGCAGACGATTCAATCCAGCCTATGACCTTCCCATTAATCGAAAACCTGCTATAGAGGCCATGATAGGTTCTAGCCTCTACATCAACAGTCACCATCATTCCTTTATAGTCTTTGGCGGGTGATATTTTTGTAGTTCCTTCTGTTTTATAAGGTCTACTCCAAATATCATGACCATAAACATGGCTAACAAAGGCTAATTTGTTTACCTCTGTTTGAGATAATATCCGGTCCGGCAATAACTCAAAACAGTCTTGATTGAGCCAGCCAACAATCCGATCGCCGAAAGAGAATTTATAAAAACCATTAGTCCCCGTTCGGGCTTCACGTAAGATAACGACTTCTTTATTCAAATAGTGCTTGGCGGGTGCAAGTTTTTCAGCACCGCTTACACTTGGCTGGCGATTCCAAACATAATGATCTAGGGGCCGGCGAATAATCGCGGCAGACTTAAAAATGCCATTGCTCATAATCGGCATTTCATGTTGAGAACGAGTTGAAGTATCTGTAGTCGAATCCTCTTCCTCCGCTAGGCGCAATATTTTTTCATAATTAATCGAATTCATTACATAATCAAACTTTGTTTCATTCGCATATTTAGCCAAATTCTGTTTGTTTACTTCCATCGTTCCCGGCGAAACACTGACAAGCTTGTCAAAACGGTCATAAACGGAAAACAGCCCTCTTAAATTTATCAAATGGGGCCTACGCCCATTAATGATCCTTTCACTATCTGAATGCATATTACTATGAAGATAACAAATTTTTTTCTCTGCATCACTGGCAAGAAGGAATTTTGCCCAGTAAAGACTGTATCCACTGAAATCAATTACATAATCAAACTTTGCTCTGCCAAATAGCCGTTGGTAATCTCGTATATAAGCTTTTTCAGGATAAAGCTTTTTCGTTAACCGGGTATATGCCCCGCGATTATGTACAAACTTATCACGATATACTTCCTGAATGTTGAACATTGGGATTCCGCCGCGGAACAGAAACCTCGCTTTTTTATTGACCTTTTCCATGTTATCCAATACTTCTTTAGATTGAGGCAGTTTCATAAAAATACTTACATCATATCGCTCAAAATCAATGTTATCCATTAGATTAATAAAAGAAGCAGTAATCCCATTATTCTTCAAACCTCCAGGATAAATAAGAATTTTCTTTTTATTCGTTTCTAAACCACGGATAACATTTAATGATTCTTTATTTTGCTTAAAAATATAGTCAACGATCCGTTCTGTTACCTTCCCATCATCGTGATTCGTAAATCGTGACTTTGCTTGTTTATATACATCTTTATAATGGGAAAATACTTTATCTATATTTTGTATTGCCGCTGCCACTTCCCTAATTGTAAACAACGTTGGGCCTGGTAATTCATCATCCACTAAATAGCGTCCTCTTTCCTCATTGTAATCATCATAATCCCAGACATAGAATAGAATCGGTTTATCAGTCACTAAAAAGTCGAAAAAAATACTTGAATAGTCGGTAATTAATATATCTACCGTGCTAAGAAGCTCGTTTGTATCGATAAAATCGGGAATTAAATAATCCTTTACCTCTTCATATTCTCTTGCTGTATTGTATAAATACGGATGCACCTTAATAAGTAAATTATAGTCTTTCCCTACTTGATTTTTTAAATAGGTCAGGTCAGCAATGATTTGAAACATATCATTCTTCGCCTTAGCCACGTTTGCTCCTTTCCATGTTGGAGCATAAAGAATCGTTTGCTTATTTGTATCGATTTCCAAACCTAACTCAGCCAAATGAGCTTTGACTTGCTCTGAGTCGCTATGATGGGTAAGGTCAATTCTTGGATATCCTTCTTGAAGGATTTCACCATTATAAATTCCATTTAGCTTATAGCTGTTTAGAAACATGTTTGTTGTATGCTCATTCGGGCTTAATAGGTAATCACTACTAAGAAAATTCCGGACGACATTTTGGGAATTAGACGGATTTCCAGGGATATCAAATCCCATGCTTTTAAGAGGGGTCCCATGCCATGTATTAATGTATACCTGATCCTTTTTTGGGGTAAAAAACGGCTGAAAAGTAGAGTTATTAATTAAATATTTGCTTGTAGCTAATTTTTTCAGGTATTCCTTTGAGTTTCGTTTAACAAAGGAAACGTTCTTTAACTTTCGATACTTGTTAATAACGTAACTTAAATCCTTAAAGCCAGCCACCGACCAGATATGTTTGAAATCTTTATAATCAGGATGTTGTAATAAGTACTTAAAAATAGCATAAGGGCTATCAGTTATACTTTTCCCATCCCTGCTTTCATAGAAAATGGTTTTATCTTTTATCTTTAACTTATCAAAGTAACGTGCATACTGAAAATTTTTTCGATGGTTTGCGTTTCCGGCATACTGATAAACCGGGCCTAATACAAATCTCATTCGCCTTTTTAATACCTTTTTGTTTATCAATCTCTACAACTCCCTTATCCTGTTTATCTTTGGAAAATTACTATATTTAAATACACTACAATACAGTTTTTTCCACAAAATAAACAGGTATACATAGAAAGCGAAGAAACATTAAAAAAAAAACAAAAAAGCACATGGCTTATGCAAGAGTTACCTTTGCGCTGCCATGTACTTATAAAAATGATTATTTATTTTTTAAAATAACTTCCTTAACCACTCTTTCAGTTGCATGACCATCTTCTAAATAACAAAATTGTTGATAAAACTCAGCCATTTTTCTGCTAAAGATTTGATTATGTTCGTATCCTTTTATCGCCTCAATCACTTCTTCAGTTGTTTTAACTAACGGACCTGGTGCCTTCTCTGCCAGGTTAAAGTAAAACCCTCTAATATCCTCTTTATACTCATCCAAATCATAGGTAAAGAAGATCATCGGCCGTTTTAAATTCGCATAGTCAAAAAATACAGATGAATAATCGGTAATTAACAAATCACTGATTAAATAAAGCTCTTGAATATCTTCATACTTTGAGAAATCATAGGCAAAACCTTTAAATGTATCGAGATTAAAGTTCTCTGCGACTAAATAATGCATCCGCAAAATGATAATATATTCTCCACCAAGTTCTTTCTGCAGAATAGACAAATCCAGTTGCAGTTCCAATTTATATTTCCCAACTTGATGGTACTGATTATCTCTCCATGTTGGGGCGTAAAGAATAATCTTTTTTTCTTTAGGAAGATGATGAGTTTCCTTGAATTTTTTTGCAATCTCATCGCTTTCCGGTTTATAAAAAATATCATTTCGGGGATAGCCTGATTCTATAACAGTTTTCTCAAATTTAAATGCACGTTTAAAAATCTCTGTCGAATAACGGTTGGGAGAAATTAAATAGTCCCAATTTCTTGATTCTTGATAAAATTCTTGTTTGTATTTTTCATTGGTTGTCCCCGGCATTAATACGTCTTTCATATCAAAGGCAAGTTTCTTCAGAGGAGTACCGTGCCAAGTTTGCAAGTATAAAGTATGACGTGGCTTTGGAATCCATATAGGCATTCGGCTATTAGTCACCCAATATCTGGATCTCGCCATGATAAAAAGCCATTTTATAGAAAAACGATGCGCATAAGGGACCCCTATCTCCTGAAACCCCTTTTCAAAACGGGGGTCAATACTCCAAATCAATTCATATTCCGGATGATGTACCTTTAAGTATTCATAAATAGCTCTTGGATTATCACTATATTGCTTACCAAGAAAACTTTCAAATATTATCAAGTTCTTCCTCGCTGGTAAAAATGAAACAACTTGAAATAAATATTTATAAATGAGTATTAATAAATTTTTTATAAATGGCAACGCTACCGCTCTCCTAACCTTTTATAAGAAACCTATACATGGCTGAAATATTTTTATACATTTTTATCCTTTTATTTAATTATAATAAGTATTCTCATGTACTTCATTATCAACAAGGTTCAGGAATTTTTCAAGTAACATTACTTTATTTCCCAAAACTTTATAGAAAGATTTCATAGTATCCCCTTATTGAATTATATTTGCTGTAGTGATCATTCGGATTAATGGAATTTAGAAACAAAAAAGGTACAGACTATGGTAGTTCTGTACCGAATCAAAATAAGCTAAAATAATTTGAAAGCTAAATTCCAATCCTTTTCTAAATAATGTTATCAGACTCTAAAAACTGAATAATTCGTTCTGTGTTTTTTCTGTCACTGAATTCATTTATCTTTAAATATTTTTGTTGGTATTCTTCCTCTAAATCATAATTATTTTGAATTGCCTTCTTACATGCAGCAACTAATGTTTTTACATCATAGACAACTGGTCCTGGGGCATTTTCCTCATTGACCGGTGGAATAGCTTTGTATTGTTCTATCAAGTAATCCTTTTCCTCCCAATAAAAAATTGGATAAGCTCCACGAACGATTGCATCGTAAATGGCTGAAGAATAATCAGTAATAAAAATTTGGGCCTTTTTCAAAGCCTCCGATGGATTATCCGATATAATACTTCTATACTCAGGCATATCCCGATATATAAACTCAGAAAATTTGTTATGCGGGACAATTAATAAACGATCTATTAAACCTGCCTTTTTGAACTCCTCAATCACTTTAATGATTGTTCTATAATAAGTCGTCTCCTCAATTTGATCCGTATAGATTAAACCTTCTTCCCAGTATCGATATGTTGGCATAAAAGCAATTTTATTTGCATCTTCATCAAGTTTAGCATAATCAAATGTTGCTAACCCCGTTAAGATCAAATCACTTTCCTCATAATTCATTTTCTTAAATTCCCCAATTTCCAGATGAGAACTTATTACAGTTTTGTAAACGTTAAATGCTGTTTTATCTTTATGAAAACCAAATGCCATTGGATTATCTACTGGTTTTGCAAACATAATTCCATGTTGTAAAAAAACTAATGGGGTGGACTGAATTTTATTTCTTAAACTTTCGATATAAAGACGGTCATTTAAAACATGGTTAGAAAGCTCACTTGCAATAAAATAATCAGCATTAAAAATAGAAAGAAAGTGTCGAAAACTGTATTTTTCGATTATATTACTTCCGTATTTTTCTTTCATATAAGGATAATGACCAGAGTCTTTATTCAAGATAAAATAATTTTTGGATTTTGGTCTTTGTTTTTCCATCACCTTCTCAAAAACACGGAAGGCTGACTCATCAGCCTTATTACTCTTTTTCTCAAAAAACAAATTCAAATTACGTTTATTGGAAGTTTTAAATATCCTTGAAACCCATTTTGCTGCAGCTATTTTTAATCTGCTTTTGAATGAATATTCTTCAGAGTAAGGAATAATGGTTGAGGTTATATAACCACGTAAGTTGGAACGTATAACATTTACTAAGTCCTTATTCTTTTTATATACATAGGTCTTTACTTTGTCCTCTTTTCTTTTAAAATACAAATTATGAATCAGTACATCTTTATCTCCGATAAATAAATTATTATGAATTCTATTATTAATATTTAAAGAAGAGATTGGAATCTTAAAATACCCATACCGCTTTAAAAATTTTATATTTGAAAATGGTCGATGAAATTTAGCAACAAGATGGTCGGAATTTCTTACATATAGATAGTCATATTTTCTAAATGCATGAAGCGCATAATGAGTAAACCTGCCGAAGATATATAAATTTTCCCCAAAGAAAGCAGTCCTAAGCTTTGCCCTATGTTGAGTAACTAAAAATGGATTCTTTTTTGCGATAAAAATGCCATTACTTCTTAAAAATAAATAATATCTTGATTTATTTATTACGATGATACTTAATATGTTTTTCTCTTCAAAATCATTTATGGAACTTTTATCAAAAACTCTCTTTGCTTTACGCTTATTAAATTTCCTAAAGTTAATATTTTTCGTAATATTTGTATATTTGTTTTCGATAGTAATTTTATTAAAATTACTTATCTCAACTGATAACATGGGGTGGTCAATTATATTACTTAGCACAATTTTTGCAATAATTAATTCTTTATTAATAACATCATAAGAAACAATAAGATTATAAATGCCAAAGTTAACCTTTGATATTACAATAAATCTTTCTTCCAACTCTGATTCAAATTCTAATTCTAATTTATACTCAAATTTCCATTCTACTGGTGTAGTGGTTAAAAAGGAGTTAACTAATGCTACTTGATTTTCATCTTTGTCAACTAGTTCAATGCTAGCTAACCCAATCTGCCTAATAAATAGGGCTTCATTAAAGTTTTGTATGTTTAAATTATATTTTTTCTTATAAGAAAACGTACCATCAGTTTCTAACAACAAAAAAATCTCGTTGTCATACGAATATACATACAAAGTACCGACTTCGTTAATAGCATATTCTAAAAGAAGTTGATCGGGCAGCTCGGTATTAGAAAGAAAGTAGGGTTCATTTTTTTGTAAATCATCTATTTGCCATTTATAAGAAGTTTTTGTTTGATCATTAAAAAGATGAATGATGGATGGATTTAACTCCACTACATTGATTATTTGGTTATAAACTGTATACATTTTTCTCAACACTCCTGATGTGTTTCTCACAAAATTAACTTCATTAATTACTAAAGAGTAGTTTTTTACCTAATCTATTTATTCTCTTTTTAGAAAAACCCGGTTAACCACCTTTTCAGTTGCCTTCCCATCATGCCAGCTACAAAATATTTCGTAAAACTTATCAAATCTGTCTGCATAATCCATCTTTAACGTATCAATATTATTAATGGCATCAATAACAGCATCGCTTGTCGTTAATAACGGCCCAGGTGCATCTTTTTCGAAGTCTAAATAAAATCCCCTCAATTGGTCACGGTACTTTTCAAGATCATAAGTATAAAACAAGATTGGACGCTTTAAGTTGGCATAATCGAAAAATACTGAAGAATAATCAGTTATCAAAATATCTGAGATTAAATATAGTTCTGCAATATCATCATATTTAGAAAGATTAAAAGCAAATCCCTCTAGCCCTTCAACATTTATATCGTCAGCAATAAAATAATGCATTCTTAATGCCACGACATACTTATCACCAAGTTCTTCCTTCATCTTTTTTAGATTAAGCTGGATCTGGAACTTATATTTACCTGGTTCATAATACTCATCATCCCTCCATGTAGGGGCGTATAGTATTACCTTTTTATCCTCGGGAATTCCTAATGACTTCTTAACTTTCGATGAGATTTCGTCTTTCCTAGCAGAATAAAGAATATCATTTCTCGGATAACCGTATTCAAGCATTTCGTTGTTAAATTTAAATGCCCTTTTAAATATTTCTGAAGAATATTGATTAGGAGAAACGAGAAAATCCCATGCCCTGGATTGCAAATAAAAATCACTTTTATATCTTGGATTCGCGGAGTAAACATCCTTCATATCAAACACTAATTTTTTTAAAGGCGTACCATGCCAAGTTTCTAAAAAAACATTACCTTCTCTTTTAATAAGGTGCAACGGTTGACGCATATTATTAACCCAGTATTTTGAAACAGCAAAATAATAATAATATGCTAAGCTAAACCTTTTAACAATTTTAGCATTACCAGGAATTTTTTTATTTTTATCATTAAATACCCAAATACATTTATAATCCAAATTATGTTCCATGATATATTCATAAATATTTCGCGGACTATCAGAATAATTTTTCCCCAAAAAACTCTCAAATATAATGTAATTGTCTTTCAGCGGGAATCTTAGAAAGAACTTTTTATAAATATATTTTTTAAGCCTTGTAAAGCCTTGTACAGCATTTTTGATATCCCTAAGCTCCGTGTTAAAACGAAAAGCCTTTAAAAACTTAACCTTATCTCCAATCATAAGCTGCTTAAGTTCTCGTCTAATATATATTGGTTGTGAAGTAACGATTTTAGGATTTAGAACTTTTACAACTGACTCAATTAATTCAAAACGCTTGTCAAAGTTATTATTTTCTTCAAAAATTTTAACACGTTGACTTCGATAAAATCCTAAAAATAAACTGTCTAGATACATCTTAATTTTTTCCATTTGACCGAATTTCCGGTCCATTTTATGATACATTTCAATTAATTCATTAGTCTTTTCATCTATTTGCCTTTGAATAAGACTTGGATTTGTAATCGGATCATTTCTAACTCGTTTGTAATACGTTAAGACTTTTAGGTTTGGTATATTTTCCACATTTAACAAAAGCGGAACTATACCGGAAATATCTGTATAACCCTTTGTTTCTTCGTTAAACTTTATATTATGGTCTCGAATAAAATCACTTTTAATAAGTACATTAAGAATGCTGCCCTCTTCAAAAAATTCGTTCGCAACTTTTCTCTCTATAGCTACTTCCGTATTCTTCCTTTTCTGTTCTATGTCGGATGGTCTTTGCATCAGTTTTGTTTCACCAAGAATCAATGGAGATTCCTGAATATTTTTTAAAAGTAATTCAACAGCGTTCTCTGCAAGGAAATCATCACTATCAAGAAAAAAGACGTAATCCCCAGTGACTGCATTTAATCCTTTGTTTCGAGAAAAAGCAACTCCTTTATTTTGGGGATTTTCCAAAAAGATAATTCTAGAGTCCTGAATTTGTGACTTAATATATTGGGTATTTTCAAAGTCCGACCCATCATTAATAATAATGATTTCTAAATTCGTATAACTCTGCATAATTACAGAATCTAAACAATCTCCGATAAATTCCATGGAGTTGTAATAGGGGATGATTATTGATACCTTTTTTTCTGGCTTAGTTATCATTTATTTCTTTTCACTCCTGAAATTTCGACAAGTTTCATTATCGATTTTATCAAATTTCATAGGTTTGGTATAGCAATGTTATTTTAACAAAAAGTTTACACCTTTAAATTAAGGTTTCCAAGAATATGTAAAAAATTAATTTCCTTTTAAAAATTTATTAAAAATATGACATATTTTAAATTTTAACCTATTTTAAATATCAACCCCCTTGTCTATTTGGACAAGGGGGTTATTATCTATATAAAAGTCCTTCCAGTATAAAACCCAAGCAAACCCAAAAATGGGTGTCTCTCATTGTTGGTAAAAGCTCATTTATTTCACATTAAAGTCAGCAGGTCTTATATCGGTTCTTCCAAAATGGTATAAGATGGCTTCCACAATTCTTTGTGAGGCCACTCCATCTCCATAAGGATTAGATGACTTGGACATTTTGTCATGTGCAATCGGATCTGACAAAAGCTCATCAGCCATTTCAAAAATTGTCTCTTCATTGATTCCAGCAAGTTTCAATGTTCCTGCCGCAATCCCTTCTGGACGTTCCGTTGTATCTCGTAAAACCAGAACCGGTACACCTAGCGAAGGAGCCTCTTCTTGTACACCACCAGAATCAGTCAATATTAAGTATGCATGTGAAGCAAAGTTATGGAAGTCAATTACGTCCAACGGTTCGATCAGATGAATTCTTTCATCATTCCCTAATACACGATTTGCAATTTCTCTAACAACCGGGTTCATATGAACCGGATAGACAACCTGAACATCGTCATGCTTTTCTACTAAACGTTTAATTGCCCTGAACATGTTTTCCATTGGTTTTCCAAGGTTTTCCCGACGATGAGCGGTCATCAAGATTAATCGGTCTTGTCCTAGCTTTTCAAGTACAGGATGTGAGTAATTTGCTTTAACAGTTGTTTTTAAAGCATCGATTGCTGTATTACCTGTAATAAATATTGATTCTTCCTTTTTATTTTCAATTATTAAATTTTGTTTTGATTGGCCAGTAGGGGCAAAATGTAAATCTGCCAAAACCCCTGTCATTTGCCGGTTCATTTCTTCAGGATATGGTGAATATTTGTTATACGTTCTTAAACCAGCTTCAACATGGCCAATAGGAATTGAATGATAAAAGGCAGCCAAACTTGCCACAAAAGTAGTTGTAGTATCACCGTGAACCAACACAATATCTGGCTTTTCTTCGGCTAGGACTTGATTTAATCTCTCTAAACATCTAGTGGTAACATCTATTAAAGTTTGTCTGTCTTTCATAATATTTAAGTCATAATCCGGAGTAATTTCAAATATATTTAACACTTGATCAAGCATTTCACGATGTTGAGCTGTTACTGTAACAATTGATTTAATTTCATCATTATGTTTTTCTAACTCTTTAACAAGAGGTGCCATTTTTATCGCCTCAGGTCTTGTCCCAAAAACAGTCATTACCTTTAATTGATTTTCCATAAAAAGACCTCCAATTAACGTATATAGCTATACGTTTTATATTTCAACAAATAAGCTGCTTATCATTCAACTCTTTAACATGATATCAAATTACTAAATGAAGGGAAAGAAAAAGGGGCATTTGTTCATTTGCAATAAAAAAGGCTGGGATGCCAGCCTAAAAATTACTTCTTAAACGTTCCCGTTATCAGAAGTTTGTTTTACTGATATTTTGTTGAAATTAAATCCATTTGAGAAAAAAATAAAGTCATGTTTTTCCCCATGATATAAAACTGCTTTTTCCCCTTGAAGAAGACTTGGCTCTCCTAATTGGGATATCAACTGTTCTTGGTTAATTACTGTATTAATCCCTATAGTAATCTCATTAACAATTCCATTTTGATCATAAGCCATCTCTACTAACCCATTCCCAATACCCTCGGTTTCTTGCTTAGTCTTTCCAAGATATGATAAACCTTCACTAAACTTGTCTTGCTGAGCAATATAACTTATGGAAGTAACTAATTTATCCTCATTTATCTGGGTTTGCAGCTTACTAACTAACTTTTCACTAATCCATCCTGAACGACCGTCAGCTAATTTGAATTTTAGCCAATTAATATCCTCTATAGGATCCTTTACGGTTTCCTCAACATCAACTGTATCTCCAAAATCCACCATCGCAATTTTTCTACTATTAGTTAAATCAGGTGTGTCCCTAACAAAACCTGTCGCCAATTGAACGTAACGTATATCTTTTTTAATCTCCTCAACTGTCTCCTTTACTGGCTCATTTTGTTTGGATTCAGTTTTATTCTTTAATGCATCGCTTTCCTTTACCGCTGACGCCTTTTCTTGATTATCTGACTTCAAATAGGTCATCGGATTCCATTTTAAGAATATCAAAAGCGCGGCTGCTAGGAAGATTAATGTTGTAAAAGCGGTTATTGCTTTTTTTCCAATTCGTTTTGGCTTTTTCCTAGAATTATCGCTCCTAGCTTGGCTAAGAAAACTGACATCCTCATTTTTCTGCATTTCAATACTGCCTTCGACAATCTCCTGTTTTTTACTTCTCATTTCCGCTATACTTTGATTAAACGTTTTTCTTTCTTCCTTCGACATATTGTTAAAAGCTTTAATAAACTTTTCGTACTGTGGAATTACTTCTTTAATTGGGCCGTAAGCCTTTACTTGCCCACCCTCAAGCCAAAGGGCCTTTTGACAAAATTGCTTTACTTGTCCAATAGAATGGCTAATAAAGAAGATTGTCTTGCCCTTTTCTTTAAAACTGTTCATCTTATCTAAGCATTTTTGAGCAAAAATTTTATCTCCTACAGAAAGGGCCTCATCAATTACCAAAATATCAGGGTTAATAGTTACTGAAATAGCAAAGCCTAGTCTTGATTTCATTCCACTTGAATATTTTTTTACTGGCTGATCAATAAAATCGCCAATTTCCGCAAAATCAATAATTTCTGGCATTAAATCAGTAATTTGCTTTTTAGAAAACCCCAGCATTAAGCATTTTAACTCAATATTTTCTTTACCTGTTAATTGATTATTAAGACCGGCTCCAATTGATATGAGTGCTGCTTCCCCTTTAGTCTTAATAGTTCCTGAAGTTGGTGGAATTACACCGGAGATTAAGTTAGAAATTGTAGATTTACCTGCTCCATTCACACCAATTATTCCAATAATATCCCCTTTTTTTGCTTCAAAACTAATATTTTGTAATGCATAAAAATCTTTACCATAACCATTTGGTAAAATTAAATCCAACAACTTATCTGATGTCTTTTTATACATCTTAAATTTTTTCGTGACGTTATTAAAAACAATTGCGGTATCCATGTTTTCTCCTTAATTAAATTAATACAGTGGTGGCAAAAGGAACCCTTTCCTTGATAATAGCACAAAATCTATTCTAGTTACTTAGGATTATCTGAATAAAAATCACTTGATCTGTTCCCAAAAAACTAAATTTTTTACTTTGGGATTTTTCTCGATTCTTGTAACATTAATTGATTTTACAATATTAAATGATAAATAAAATGTATATTGAGAGCACCAAACTTATAGTAGCAACTCATAAAATCCACCAAAATTGTTAAGATTTTTTCCTCTTTTACATTAACTTCCACACTTAAATAATATCGCTTTTATTGACATTTTTCTAGAAAATAATACAATTAATTGATGTGGAATATATGAATGGAGGACCACAATACTTCTCAAAAACAATCTTGGGGGTTAAATCTTGATTCTTTATTCCCTTTTTAATTAATAAGAGAACTTAATATTTTGGTTGAAGCAGTGTCTTCCTATATTCAAATGAATCTAAGTAGTAGCTACCAAAACCAGAAATTATAGTTAGTTCATGAGAAATGACTAGTATATTTAGGGCCAGTTTTAATTACCAGCCACAAGTATATTATGGACAAGTTTTTATCTGAACTGACTTTTTATTTTGGGATTTTCATATTATCATAATATTTTTTTTAAAGTAATTCTAAAAATTTATATATATAAATAGAAAACAGGAGGTGAAGATAGATTGCGGATATCTAATATCATAAGAAAAACAGTCACAGCTATAAAATTTTTTATTAAGCCTTTTATAAAAATGCTAAAAGATATAAATTTCAAAAAGAGTATAAAGTATACCGGCTTCTATAAAAGATTAGGAATAAACGACAATATTATTTTATATGAATCCTTCCACGGAGAAGGAATGATTGATAATCCTTATGCAATTTTTAAAAATTTGGTTGATAACCCGGAATACGGCGATTATAAACATATTTGGGCTTTAAATTCAACTAATAATTTTCATGTACATCAATATAAAAGAAAGAAAAATGTAGAATTTGTTAAAGTGAACAGTAATAAATATTTGAAATATCTTGCTTCTGCAAAATATTTAATTAACAATACTTCATTTCCTTCGTACTTTCAAAAAAAAGAAGGCCAAATTTATGTTAATACTTGGCTTGGGACCCCATTTAAAACTATTGGAAAAGATATTAAGGGGAATATTGGTCAGCACAAAAACATTCAGAGAAACTTCCTTCATACCGATTATATATTAAATCCAAATAGATATACCGCAGAAACCTTAGTCGATTCCCATGATTTGGAAGGGTTATATGACGGTAACATAGTTGTTGAGGGATATCCAAGAATCGATTTAACACTAAATTCAAATAAAATTGATGTCATGAATATGTTGTCAAACATATTAGATATTGATTTCAATAAAAAAATAATTTTATACGCTCCTACATGGAGGGGTGAAGTAAACTATGTTAAGGATTTTAGTGATGAAATTCTACATTTCATTCATGGACTAAATGAAAAAATTCCCTCAGACTATCAACTTTTATTAAAAGTCCATCCATTAATGTATAAAACGATTAAGAAAAATGATTATCTTAAAAGGATTTGTGTACCGGAATGGGTAGATACTAATGAGTTATTTTCAATTATTGATATCTTAATAACTGATTATTCCAGTATCTTTTTTGATTATTTAATAACTAAAAAACCAATAATTTTTTATATGCCTGATATACATTCATATAAACTGAACCATGGTTTATACTTGAATCTAAATAAATTACCGGGTCCTATTTGTACAAATATAAATGATGTTTTAAATTCATTATATAACTTGCCGGGCTTAATAGAAAATTATAAAGAACTCTTCCAAGAAATGATATTGAAATATTGCCATTTTGATAATGGAAAAGCAACAAAGCGTAATATAGATATAATTTTTAATTCAAGAACTACTAAAAATGTATACAAAGTTAGTAATAATAAAAAAAATATTTTATTTTATTGCGGTGGATTTTTAAATAATGGCATTACAACATCTGCAATTAATCTTTTTAATAATTTAGATTACTCACGATATAATGTTGTAATTATTGAAAAGGAAAAATTAGATATTATCCCTAGTGAGAATTTTAAAAAGCTAAATAAAAATCCAAAAAAATTTTTTAGGGCTGGACGTATGAATTTTACTTTAAGCGATTATTATAAACATAATTTTATATTGAAAAAAGGATTAAAAAATGAAAAACTGACCAAATTAATCCCAAAATCATTATATAATAGGGAATTTTCAAGATTATTTGGCAATGTCAAATTTGACATAGTCGTTGATTTCAGTGGATATGTCCCATTTTGGAGTTTGCTTTTTGCATTTGGGGAATTTAAGAAAAAATGTATATATCAACATAATGATATGAAGGCTGAATACTATAAAATTATTAATAATAAATTTAAACATAGATCTAAGATGAATTTGATATTCCCATTATATAAATATTTTGACAAAGTTATCTCTGTATCGGAGCAAACTAGAGATGTAAATTTAAATAATTTAAATAAATATTTATCTAAAGATAAAACTGTATATGTTCATAATTGCTTAGATTATGAAAAAATTTTGACCCAAGCAAAATACGGAGAAGATTTAAGTATTGTTAAATCAATGAAAAAAAATATAAATTTTGTTAACATGGGCAGACTTTCTCCCGAAAAAGATCAAGAAAAACTCATTCATGCATTTTCAAGAGTCGCTCGAACTCATAATAATGTCAAACTATATATTATTGGAGAAGGTTCTTTGGAAGCAAAGCTAAAAGAACTTACTTCAAAATTGGGAATAGAAGAAAGTGTAATTTTTACAGGTCAACTATCAAATCCATTCTTTTTAATAAAAAATTGTGATTGTTTTATTCTTTCTTCTAATCATGAGGGCCAACCAATGGTATTATTAGAGGCTTTGACACTAAATATTCCAATTATCGCTACGGATATTGCTGGTTCAAGAAGTATATTAAAGGGTGGCTTTGGACAATTAGTAGAGAACAGTGAAGAAGGATTAATCCATGGTATGGAGAAATTTTTGTCTGGAAAGATATTACCTAAGATATTTGATTACGAAAATTATAATAAAAATGCTTTAAAGATGTTCTATAAAGAAATTGGTAATACTGATTTACCCCCAAAGGTAATAACTGAACAAATTATTAATTAAAAAGGGGACACAAAAGTGAATAAAAAAATGAAAGCTCCACTTAAGAAGGCAAAGAATATAGTAGAAAAGTTAACAGGTTATCAAATTATCGTATCAGAACAAAGAAAGCCAAAAAAGGTTAAAAAGAAAAGCAATTTGAATACATTAATAGACACTGAACTAAGAGAAAAACAACAGGTTATTTTAGAACGTAATAGACAAATTTCTAGTAATACTGCAAAAAAATATAAAACAAATGCAACTTTTAGACGTGAAGTCGATTATACAAATTACTACGAAACTCTGACAATAAAAGACAAGACAATTTTATATGAAAGTTTTCATGGGAAAACTATGGGGTGTAACCCTTACGCTATTTTTAAGCAGCTAATAAGGGATCCAAAATTTTCTGAATATCATCATGTATGGGCACTAAATGATTTAAATAACTGTCCGGAAGAATATTTTGAACTTCCTAATGTTGAATTTGTAACAGTTAATAGTGATTTATATTTACGTTATTTAGCAAGTTGTAAGTATTTAATAAATAATACATCATTCCCACCTTATTTTATAAAAAAGGAAGGTCAAGTATATGTAAATACCTGGCATGGAACTCCGTTAAAAACGTTAGGGAAAGATATGAAAGGTTCCTTAGGACAACATAAAAATTTAATGAGGAACTTTTTACAGTCGGACTACCTTATTCATCCTAATAAATTTACTGCAGACAAGATAATTGATTCACATGATTTACGTGGTATCTACAAAGGAAAAATAGCCGAAACAGGATACCCTAGAGTGGACCTAGTTTTTGAAGAAAATAAAGAATTGAAAAAGCAATTAGGTTGTGAAAAAAATAAAAAGATAATTCTTTATGCCCCAACGTGGCGAGGTGAAGTAGGAAATGTTTCTGGTGAAATAAATAAGATAATTGAAGATATGACGATTTTAAATAAAAAAATTGGTAGTGAATATACAATCCTACTTAGGGTACATTCACTAATGCAGAAATATGTTAAAGATATAGGGCTAGATTTAAACATTGTTCCAGATAGTATTGATACTAATGAGCTTTTAAGTATTGTTGACTTACTTATAACAGATTATTCTAGTATATTTTTTGACTTTATGGTTACGAAAAAGCCTATAATTTTTTATGCACATGATCAAAGAAAGTACAAAAATGAACGGGGATTCTATTTAGACCTAAAAGATATGCCAGGTCCAATATGTAGGGATATTAATGAACTTATTGGGGAAGTCCTAACAGCTAATGAGTATCAAGACATTTATCAAGAAAAAACAGAAAAATGTATCAATGAGTTTTCCTATATGGAAGATGGAAATAGTTCAAAACGGGTAATAGATATAATTTTTAATAATGATGAAAGTTATACTTATACTGTGTCTGACAATAAGACTAATATTCTTATTTATTGTGGTGGATTCTTAAATAACGGAGTAACAACTTCCGCAATAAACCTAATGAATAATATTGATTATAATAAATATAATGTTATGGTTGCTGATAAAGCAAATTATGATGAAGAAAGCTCCAAAAATTTCAATAAATTAAATGAAAATGTGAAAAAATATTATCGAATTGGAAGCATGAATGTATTATTAAATGAAGTAGATAAGCAAAACTATTTATATAATTATGGTGCCGAACAATTCTATAGAAAAGGTCCTAAAGATTATTTAGATGAAGAAATTATTGATATGTATAAAAGAGAATATAAAAGAATGTTTGGGAATTCAAAGTTTGATATTCTTATTGACTTTAGTGGTTATGTGAAATTTTGGACTATGTTATTTGCTGTAAATGACAATAAAAAGAAGCTAATTTTCCAACACAACGAGATGATGGAGGAATATGAAAAGGTAGTATCTGATCATTATAAGCATAAGGAAAACCTAAATGTTATTTTTCCTGTTTATAATTATTTTGACTATGTTGTTTCAGTGGCAGAGCATACTAGAAATAAGAATAAAAAAGAACTTGAACATTTAGTTTTAAATAGCGATAAGAAAATGGTGTATGTTCATAATTCCATTAATTATAATTATGTATTAGATTCACTTAAATTAAGAAATACTATGGCAATTGCTGATAAAGAGTTTTATATTACAAGTAATTCAATTACTCAACAAAATGATATGATTAATATCCAAGGACAGCAAGTTCCAAATAAGTCAGTATATAATTTTGTAACAATGGGACGTATGTCTCCTGAAAAGGATCAAAAGAAATTAATCCACGCATTCGCTAAATTTTATGAAAAAAATGCAAATATTGAATTGTATATAATTGGGACTGGCGAATTGAAAGATGAATTAATAGCGGAAATTGATTCATTGCAATTACAGGATAAAATACATTTAGTGGGTCAATTGGACAATCCTTTCCCACTTATACAAGATTGCGATTGTTTTGTTCTTCCATCAAATCATGAGGGTCAACCAATGGTATTATTAGAATGCTTGATTTTAAATAAGCCAATTATCGCTACAGATATACCGGGGAATAGAAGTGTTCTCGAAAATGGTTATGGTGAAATTGTAGAAAATAGTATAAACGGTTTAGTTTCTGGTATGGAAAAAGTGATGAATGAAAAGCCGACTTATAAGGTATTTGACTACCGTAAATATAATAAAGAAGCGATGAATATGTTCTATAATAATATTAATTAAATCAAACTGAAAATGTGATTTGTCAGATAATAACAAAAGGCCAATACTTCGTTTAGTTTTGTGGTAATAAGGGTACAGTGCAAATCGTAGATGCATTTGCACTGTTTTTCTTTTTCCATTAGAATAATTTGGTTAATATTTTTATTTCATTAGAATTATTACACCCAATTGAATAATGAGAGAGGAGATTATATTTTGAAAGGTAAATACTCTTTCTCAATATATTTAATAGTTATTATAGGTGTTATTTTCACTTTTGTTTTTTGCAAAAATGGGAATAATGAAAAGTCAGGATTTGCAGCTAAGGACCTTAACTCGAGTGCAAGTTTTCAATTAAGGTATTTAGATTATCAAAAACCTATTCTTACTTTTCCAGTTCGTGATGAAATTGATACAACGACCTGGATACAGGGTGCTTCTGTGAATCAAAAAGAAAATGAATTATACATTGCTAGACAATCCAATGGTGGGACCGTTTTAACAATAGAAATACGTAATTTGTCGACTGGAAAAATAAAAGGCTCAAAATACTTGCCGATACAAACTAACACATATGCCGAGGGATTACCGTGGTTTAAAAATAGTAGTGGAGATTTATGCTTTTTTGTTCGACAAATCCCTGCTGATAAAATCTCAATCTTTAACTATACAAAAAATAAGGTAGAGCGGTCCTTTACTTTATTAGGAGGGTCAAAAATTGGATATGATTTTAATAAAAAGTATATCGTGACCTGCAATGCTAAAATAGATTCAATTTTTGTTTATGATTTTGAAAGCGTAATGCAAGGCACTCCACAGCTGCTTCATACCATTCATTTAAACAATAAGAAGGTATTATTCGAAAAACCACAGGGGTTGACTATTTATGGCGATTTAATTATCTTTTCACAAGGAGGAAGAAACGGAAAACCTGCAATTAGTGTTATTAATTTTGAGGGAAAAGTTGAGAATGTTTTCTATTTTAATCGTTCTTCTTATGCAAATATGATTAAAAATTCCTATCCCAATCTTATTTCTAACAATTTAAACTACGACTTTGAAAATGAAGGTATATTTATGTATAAATATAATGGTATCTTATATCCTGCATTAGTACAAATTATTAATGGAAAAACAATCATTGTTTTAACGGGAGTTATGGATGGGATTTTGATTAATAGGCAATCTTTACATATTAATTAAGGTTAAAATTACTAATAAAGCAAATAACCTCCAATTTAACCCTTTGGAGGTTATTTGCTTTATTAGTATAAATGAAATGAAAGTTTTTTAGCTTTTATTCGCTGCTATAGCTTTAACAATTGCTTCATCAATTAACTTCAATACCTCTTTATAATAACCTGATTCAAAGTGGTGGATTAGCAGTCCATCAGGAGTAGATTCATCTCCTATATAAGGTAAATATCTACTGTCTATCGTTTGTGCTTTAGGTAATAACTTTTTTAAATAATTATGCATATAATCAGCAATAAAAATAAGAGATTTTGTCCTGTTTAAATTGGATGAATAATTTTTTATATTTCCAGATTTATCTTTATACTTTGTATTCGGATTAATAAAATGGATGATCATCTTTTCTTCGGGTATTACTTTAATTAGTTTCTCGCAAAATAGTTTTGCGCTCTCTTGCCAAATATCAAAAAAGTTAGAACAATTATAGGGTGATATGTATCGAACCCCCTCTAAATTTTCCGTAAGCAAAAAGTCTCCTCTCTTTTGAATATAGGTTGAACCTGTAACTTTCCTGCCGTCTGGAAATATAAATGTTCCCATCTGAAAATCAGTGTATGCATCCATTAGAAAATAATCTGGTTTTGTGTCTCTTAATTTTTGAAAAAAGGACTTTTCAAAATCTGTTTTAACATAATCCAACGCAATAGGATGAAATCCACTAAATAGCTCCGGGTTAAATTTTGTATTTTTATCATCTGCCAAACTGATTAAAGATGAATGGAACTGTGTAAGAACAATTTCATATCTGTTTTTATATTCCTTATTAAAAAAAGCATTTGATGAAAATAATCTTCTTGTGTAACAGGATCCTAATATTGCAAGATTTATTGGTTTATTTGATTTTACTTTAAGACATTGGATAACACATTCATTTTGAATTCCGTCTTTTCCACTTATTTCTAACCCATCAATTGAAGAAATGAAACCTCCACTATTAGTATATTTGATTAAGTGGACGAATTGTTTGTTTTCCTCTTGAACTTTTATTCCCAATAAAAAGTATCTATTTGAAAACCCCTCACAAAGTTTTGCAATATCGAGAGGAATTTGAAATTGAGAAAATTCTATTCCTTCTTTCAATTCAAATTCAAGAAAGTCTGTTTTTAAATAACCCTTTTCACTATAATTTATTATAAGTATTGATTTAATAATACCGTTGGGAATTACCTGATTAAAATTTTGATTTATTTTAACTGTTAAAGTATTTGGAGTTATTATCGTTTCCATTGCGTAGAAATTCATTGAAGGAGAAAAATGAATAGCCAAAGTTTCCCTACCTGTTTTATAAAACTTAAATTTCATTGACTGATTTACTTTGTAAAATTTCCCTTCCAAATTATTAACCCTGATTTGAAAATAATCATTTTTTTCATTCTTTAAATAAAAATCATATATATCTCCATCATAAATCGGAGTAGCAGTTAACCTTGACATATCGACACTAAAGCTATTATCAATAATTGGAATTTCAATATCATCAGGGAAATAATCAAAAACATTTCCACTAATCCTTTTCCTAGCGGAAACAATATACCCGGAAAAGTCACCTTTACCTATAAATTGAAATTTTGAATGCGAAATTTGTTTTACTTCTGCATTTAACGTTTCAACCGGAAATTCAACATCTAAAAATAATTTGTTTTGATTACAAACAACTTTTACAATATAGGTTTCTTTTTTCTTAATCAACTCATTTATTTCACTTGAGGAGTAATCGATTAACCTATTACTTTCCCGGCTTAGTACATATAATTGCAAACGGGTAGATTTTGAAAATTTTTCAAGTAAATCTTTTATATTTATCCTTACATTATTATTCTGATGGGAAAGATTATATATTTTCGGTAACACTGTTGGAGCCACTCGGTCTTCTAGTTTATTACTTATCATAATTTTTTCGTCTGCTAATTCGTCAAACGAAATCATTAGAGTATCTCCAAAAATTGAGATATTTTCAATAATCATATGTAAAACTCCTTTATCAAAATAAAATTACTTTGCATACTTAAAAAATATTTAAAAAATACAATTTAAGTATTACTCCCTCCTTTTAATTCCATCTATTTCATTATTCCTGAGTAACACACTAGAATTAACTATTAGAAAGAAAAGAACATATATACTATTGAAATATTCTAAAATGATACGCATATGGAGCTTTGAAATGGATTTTATTAAATTTTAAAAGAAAGTTCCACTAAATCATACTATTAAACCAAATTTAGTTGTAAAGTTTTATTTAAATTAGTTCTTAAAAACCTACCTTGTTATTTAAGAGAGGGTAACCTTAATTGGAGACCCTTTTTATAGGCTCTCCATTTATTAATGTTAAATCTAGTTCAAAACCAATTCCTTTGTAAGAATATCATTTATATACTCCAAAACTTCCTCACGAAGGTCCTCATGCTGCAATGCAAATTCTATGGTTGTTTTTACAAATCCAATCTTCTCACCAACATCAAATCTATTACCCTCAAAGTCATAAGCGAACACGCGCTGAATAGTATTTAATTGTTGGATCGCATCTGTAAGCTGAATTTCGCCGCCAGCACCAGTTTCCTGATTTTCTAAGAACTTAAAAATTTCAGGTGTAAGTACATATCTTCCCATAATTGCTAAGTTAGACGGAGCCGTACCTTGTTTTGGCTTTTCTACAAAGTTAAATACCTGATAACGACGTCCAGTTTGTGAAGCAGGATCAATAATGCCGTAGCGTTGGGTTTCATTATCAGGCACTTGTTGTACTCCAATAACTGATGATTGTGTTTCTTCGAATTCATTAATTAACTGCATTAGACATGGGGTATCACTTTGAACAATATCAGCACCTAAAAGAACTGCAAATGGTTCTTCGCCAATAAACTTTCGAGCACACCACACGGCATGACCTAAACCTTTTGGTTCCTTTTGTCGAATATAGTGGATATTAGCAAGATTAGCAGCATATTGTACTTCATTTAATAAATCATACTTTTCTTTTTCAAGAAGATTTTGTTCTAATTCCGGAGTATTATCGAAGTGATCTTCAATTGCCCTTTTTGATTTGCCTGTGACAATAATAATATCTTCAATTCCTGAAGCAATTGCTTCTTCTACTATATATTGAATCGTTGGTTTATCAACGATTGGTAGCATTTCTTTCGGCATGGCTTTTGTAGCAGGCAAAAAACGTGTCCCTAATCCTGCTGCTGGAATTACTGCTTTACGTACTTTTTTCATTCCAATGTCTCCTTTTATAAATAATTCTATTTATATATTTTTTTCTACGTAATATTAACTTATTATATATACCTATTTTGTTTAATTTTGTCAAACAACACAACTTTTTGTAATACTTTTGTAAATTTTTTTACATGTTTATTTAAACTATATTTTCCCTTCTGTTTCTAGTACTATTTCACAGTTGGAAACAATTTTACATTTCGAGTTATAAAAAAAACCCAAAAAGGAGTATGATCTTCCTTAATGGGATTTAAATAACGTTTAAAACATATAGAGAAAATTTATTTTCTTTATACAGTTTCGCAATATATCCTATTTAAAAATTTCTTAATTCTATCGAACATAAATTTAAAAAGACTACCCCTTTTTACTGCAAATATTAATATGAAATAGCCCTCTACAAGAGTTACGGTTCTGATAAGGCGAATATGAACACATTCAAAAATAAACCATTTATTTAAGCAGGAGATTTTACGTGTCTCTGTAATGTCGGAACAATACATGTATCTCATTATTATTTTTTTATTTATTACTACATTAAAAGGATACCTGGCAATATATACTAGCAGTGGTTTCATTGCTTCTGCAATCTGGGCGTTCCTTTTTTTCATCATAGGACTAATTGTAGGGATTCTCGTTGCCTTAGAATCTTTTAAATATCATTTCATAACTAAAGTCCCTTCTGATACTGTTGTCCGGAACTCGAGAAAGCAATATGAAATGAAACTGCTTCAAATCTCCAATGAACTAAAAAGCTCGCATAAGATGGAAACAGTTAGAATGCGTATTTCTTGAGGCAATGGTTAAACTTATTTGGAATGAACTCGATAACGTATCAAGTTCATTCCATATTTGTTTTAAACCAAGATTATTTTGTCTCTAATAGGATATAGCTCTCTTTTTCTGATTCCCCCAAATCCGATTAAACTCTTTTTTGCTGATTTTAACATTTTTCTTACCTGTCCAGCAATCGTTAAAATAATAATTGCTTTGATCATATCCAGTTAGTACTAAGGCATGCACGGAGAATCCGTGCATCGGTGATACTAACACCACGACTGGTTTGTTTTTGAACAGCTGTTTTTCAATCGTTGTATTGCTTTTGCCGGTTAGATTAACAGAGCTGCCTGCGTATTTTTTGACCAACTTCATTAAAGCCGGGGGATAAATCGTCCAGCCACGTTTCGTAAATGGATTGCCGACATATCCGTAGTTTGGATTTGATGAGTGCCGCGGCATTTCCTTCGCAAGGCCGACTTTGTTGACTTTTGCCCCTTTATACTGGAGCATCATCGTAACAGCGGTGATTTCACAGCCTGTTGGCAGTTCCGGTCTTTGGTTAATTATAGGAACATTTATTGTTTTACCGCTGATTTGGTTAGAATGCTGTCCGTAGACCGTTTTCGGTTTATAGTAAATCCAGCCCAATACTCTCTTTGTGCCTTTTTCTTTCTCCGTTGCCTTCGTCACGTACCCGGATGTATTCACATCATAAAGAAATTGGATCTTGTCCCCATGCTGGCCAAAGGATGTTTTGGGGTAATAGTGATAATATCTGATAATCTTTTGCGTTTTTTTTTCAAGCTCTGCCGCATACTTTATCGTCTGGTCGCTATTTAGATAAAAACTATACTTAATTTGTTTTGTCGATGGATAAAATTGATTAATCTTAATTAATTTGCCTCCTGAATAAACTTTTTCATAACCATTTTTCACTTCAACAGTCGTTGGTGATTGGGTTGTTTCCTTTGGTGCTGTCGTTTTGGCAGCTGGCCTCGCCTTATGGTGTTTATAAACAATCCCCGCTAAGTCAGCGATTACCTTTTGTGACTTCTCATAAGATATATTCTTCGTCATAATTGCCAGTACAAACGGCTTTTTGTCGTAAACAATTGCCACATCATTATAAATTCTATCCGCCGGAATCATCCCTACTTTATGAGCAATAGAAACTCCCTTAATTCCTCGGGGAATCGTTGTATTATAGACCGTTTTTTTCAAATAGCCGACAAGTTCTTTTCCATATGAGCTCTTCGCCGAAAATTGATACAGCTTATTTGCATAAATCGTTAAGTCATTAGCGGAAGTTAAATTACTGCCGTTTGGATAAGCATACTGACCGCCCAGGCTTTTCATATATTTGATAAACTTGTCTTGGCCGACATATTCCTTCAGCATGATAAAGGCGATATTATCGCTGTAAATCATCGCATATTTCACCAGTTCCCTAATGGTAAAAGAAGTCCCGACCTTCTTTTTTTGAATAATGCCGCTGCCGCCATAATAATGATAGCTTTTGTATTTAAGCTTTTTATTTAAATCAATTTTCCCCTGGGAGGCCTGCTCCATTATGTAGATCGCAAGCGGCAATTTAATCGTACTTGCTGCGCGCCCCGATGTTTTTCCGTTTATTTGAAAAACTACTCCTGTTGTTAGATCCTTATACTGAAGTGTAACCGTGCCGCCTGATTTTTTTATGTAGTTCTTCAACTCAGTAGATAGTTTTGTAGAAAAGTTCGATGATGCTGCTTCTGCACTTGCATCTAAACCTGGCAAAATAAGCCCTAGCATTAAAAGCACGACGAGCATTCCCTTTAAAATATGTCCTATCTTCACCTATTCCCCACCCTTTTTTATCATATCTTGGTATTTTATCTCTATTATTCTAGCAAATTTAGCCATATATTTATATAGTTTTTACTATTTGATATTTTGCAAAAGGGTGAGCTGCATAATATACAACTCCAAAAAAATACCTCCGAAAAAATTTCGGAGGCATTCTTTTCTATTGAATTATTTACTTACTTTGACTTTCGTCGCCTTACTAACATTACCTGCTTTATCTTTTACAGTAATGGTAAGAACAGTGCCTGCTTTTTGTTTCTTGATGATTACGGAGTATTTGCCTTTTTTGTCAGCAGTGGCAGAGGCAATTAATTTCTTTCCTACTCGTACCTCAACCTTAGCACCAGCCTCAGCTTTACCTACTACTTTAGTTGTTTTAATCGTGACCTTTCCTGCTTTAGCAGGTGCAGGTGCCGTTTTATCAATAACCTTTACAGTTACAGGTGCACTAACATTTTTAGCTTTATCTGTTGCTGTAATAGTTAATTTTGTTCCGGCTTTTTGTTTCGTTTTTATTGTAACGGTAAATTTTCCGGCTTTTGCCACGGCTTTACCAAGTACAGTTTTTCCTGCTTTAACAATAACCGTTGACCCTGTCTCTGCTTTACCTGTTACTTTCTTGTCATAGTCTTTGACTTGATTAACAACTGGTTTAGCTGGAGGTGTTTTGTCAACAACCGTAACAGTTACAGATGCACTAACGTTTTGGGCCTTATCTGTTGCTGTCACCGTTAATTTTGTTCCAGCTTTTTGAGCAGCTTTTAGTGTAACGGTAAATTTGCCGTCCTTTGCCACAGCTTTACCAAGTTCTGTTTTGCCTGCTTTAACTATGACTGTTGATCCTGTCTCTGCTTTACCTATTACCTTCTTATCATAGTCTTTGACTTGATTGACAACTGGTTTAGCTGGAGGCGTTTTGTCAACAACTTTTACCTCTACAGATTGGCTTTCATTTCCAGTTTCAACATCCTTCACTTTAACTGTTAAAACAGTGCCAGCCTTTTGTGTCTTCTTCAATAAAACCGAGAAATTCCCTGCTTGGTTTACTTTTCCACTTCCAAGTACCCCTTCTTTGCTTGAAACAATAACCGTTAAGCCTGGCTGAGCTGTTCCGTGAACTACTTTATCTTTATCGCTTACTTGCTTCACGACTGGTTTATTTATAACAATTGGTGCTGTTGTTGAATCGACCATTTTTATACGGCCTTCAATTTGAGCAGACAAGCTCTCCGTTTGCGCCTTTACGTAATCATAAAGAGCTTTAAAGTCCGTCATAATGGTTTCACGATCTTTACCATTGATAAATTCCGTGTAACCATCGCCGCCGTCAGCCATAAAGTTATTAATCGTTACGGAGTATTCCGCTTTAGGATCAATTTTTTTACCACTTGGTAAGAAGATATCGACTACCTTTTCACCTATTGGCTTTTGATCATCCCATGTATAAGTTAGACCTGCAATTTGCATAATTCTTGTTCTATCTGGTACCCATTGCTGGTTAAGGACAGTACGGATTTGCTCCCCTGTTAATTTCAACGTCACGAGATCGTTGCCAAATGGCTGGATTGCAAATAAATGTCCCCATGTTACCGTACCTTTTCTAATATCATCACGAATACCGCCTGAGTTCATAAAGGCAAAATCAGTTTTTCCGGCAGCCAGCATGGAATCAGCAATGAAATTACCTAATGCAGATTCTCCCGCATCATTAGCTGTACGTGTGATATCATCAGAAGCAGTACCAACTTCTTCATTCACAATTGGTGCAATATCTGCTTGATATTGGTCAAGCTCGGCTTTAACTTTTGCATCAAGATGTTGTTCATCCTGGAAGGTTGTTACAATTTCGGCTTTTTTAGAGACAATATCTTTCGTTTCCGGATCAATCGTTAAATCAACGTCAGAAAATGCTGTTCCATACGAATAAGATTGGACAAGTAATTTTCCATTTACAGTTGAGTTCAAATACTTATGGTCATGTGCTCCATAAATCACGTCAACTTCCGGATCGACCGCTTTCGCAATTTCCACCACTTCACCTGTTGGATCTGAACCATCAGGCTTTGAAGTTCCGGGATTATGAGTAATAACAACAATCGCTCTGATACCTTGCTCCTTTAATTCTTTTGCGTATTTGTTGATAGCCTCAGTTTCATCCGTGAATTTAACGCCTTCTACACCACTTTTCGTTACAATATTTGGTGTATCGGTAGTGACAACACCGATGAAGCCGATTTTCACGCCGTCTACTTCTTTTACTGCATATGGCGGCAAAATAAGATCATTCGATTTTTCATCGACAACATTAGCTACGACATAATCGAAATTTGCCCCTTCAAATGGCCCATAATTTTCAACGGTTTTTGGATGAGCACCACCTTTGATTAAACGCATCATTTCCGTTACGCCTTCGTCAAACTCATGGTTACCGATTGTACCTACATCAAATCCTAACTCATTCATAAAGCGAATAGTTGGCTCGTCTTGGAGCAAGGCAGATACTGGACGGCTTGCCCCAACTAAGTCACCTGCTTGTACCTTTAGTGTATTGTCAGGATTGGTTGCTTCTCTTTCTTTCAAGTAACCGGCTAAGTATTCAATTCCGCCAATTTTCTTTCCAGTAGCCTTATCGGTTGTAGAATAATCCAACTGCCCATGGAAATCGTTAATTCCCAGCAATTGAACATGAATATCTTTACCAAGTTGATAATTACCCCACGTCCCATTCGCATCTGATACAGTACCAATCGATTTAATGTTCTTGGAAACATCAGCGATTTCTTTCGCATCTGGTGAAGACTTGAAAGTTAATTGAACGGAATTATTAACAGGTGCTAAAGACCAGTTATTATCTACTGTCGGGTTCACTGTACCTTGTGCTTGAATATAATCAATTAATACCTGACGGCTTTCATCTGGTGAATCCACTACAACTTTGCCAATTCCACCTTTTAAGCCTGGGAAGTTACCGCCGCCGCCAGCACGATAATTGTTTGTTGCCACAATAAATTTCTGATCGTCTTTTATCGATGTTCCATCCGCCATTTTTAAATTAACAATTCGATGAGAGTCCTTATTGACTAAATCTCCATCTTTATTATATCTAGGCTTTTGCGTGATATCTATTTGATACTTTACCCCATCAATAACATCAAAGTTATAGGAAGGGAACGTTTCATCAATAATATTTTGCGGTTCTGTTTTATTTGGATCCACTGTATTATATTGACCAGCAGCCATTTCCAGCCACTCTCTTACCGTTGCTCCATCCACCTCAACTGCTTTTAAGGTATTTGGATACAAATATAAGTCATTGGCGCTCTTAATGGAAAGTTCCCCTGTAGGAATGTTTGTATAGTACGATGGGCCGCTACGTCCACCAGCTTTAAATGGTGCACCTGCCGATAATATAGGAATATCCTTCAGTTCTGGATTCTTACTTTCAATCCATTTTTTCACATAATCAATTTGTGCATTATTGACAATTTGGATTGTTGGATCATCTTGGACTTGGGCAAAATAGCTATACATTGGGGCGGAAGTTTCTCCAATTTTCCCCCGTACATATTCTAATGTTCCCTCGTGATAATCTTTTACAGCATCAACAATTCGTTGATCCGGACCATCAACAAGTGCCACTTTGGTTTTGTCAGCATTTGTTTTAAATATCGGACGAAGGGCTGCCTCAGAATTAGACACTTCCCATTTCCCGTTGACTTTCTGTAATGTAAGGTCCATAACACCAAGGTTATTGCCCCAGAAGCCCGCTTCCATGGCTGGAGTACCGTTAATATGGCCTTTTTTATTATCGATTCCTTTATCCTCTTTACCATCAAATTGTGTATCACCTGGGAAGTTAACATGTGCATGTCCAAAGAGAAGTGCATCTATTCCTGAAACTTTAGATAGAGAATACACAGCATTTTCTGCTTCTTCTTTTCCTTCCGACGCAATGTCACAGCCTGAGTGAGCAATGGCTAAGATAATATCCGCACCTGCTTTTTTCATTTCAGGAATGAATTTATTAGCGGTTGCAACCATATCCTTAGCAATCACTTTACCAGATAAATTATCTTTATCCCATTGCATAATTTGCGGTGGAGCAAAACCGATAACCCCTACTTTTATCGTTTGTTTGTTTCCTGCTTCATCAATTACTTCTTTATTAAGGATTTGGTAAGGCGTAAAATAGTTTTTATCATTTGTGGGGTCATTGTCATGGTCATCCACATAGATGTTTGCGTTTACAAATTTATATGGAACTTCCTCTAATGCATTGTCCAAGAAATCCAAACCGTAGTTAAACTCGTGATTACCTGGGATACCAGCATCATATTTTAGAATGTCCATCGCTTTGAAAACAGGATGCTGCTCCGTTTCCCCTAGTTTTTTCACCTTTGCCACATAATCAGCAAGAGGATTTCCTTGAAGCAAGTCACCCGCATCAAATAACATGGAGTTCTGTTCATACGTTAAATTGCTGTTATTGTCGTAAACACTTTCTGCTCTAGCTTGTGTTATGAGTTTCGCAGTACGATCCAGCCCAAACTCAATGGTTGGCTTATCTTGATAATAATCGTAGTCCATCACATTGGAATGAAGGTCCGTTGTTTCAAGCAAGCGCAGTTTCACCGTGCTGTCAGCAGCTTCTGCCGCTTTTGCTACATGAGGAAAAATATTTAACGGGATTGTTGTAAGCGCTAACACTGTAGCCAAAGAACCGTTAAGCAATTTTCTCTTCATATTCCTCTCTTTATTTCTTTTTATTTGTCGTTTCACTCTGTCTCCACCCTTCGACAAAATTTTTGTATTGCATGATAATTCTACCAGTCTATTTTATAGAATTAAAGATTATTTTTTTAAGTTTTTGTAAACTTTTTTTAATCTTGAAAAATATGACTTTATACCTATTTCCTCAAAAAATCTTTCCAATTCAGCCAATAATTTTTTAACACAATTTCAAATATATGTATGAAATTCCGACGAAATCTGCTATTCTATTACATGTGTTTGACATTTTACTTTTGGAGGAACTAACTAAATGAGATCTGAGAAAAAGAAGAAGCGAACATGGCTCCGCGTTACTGGAATCATTGTTTTATTACTTGTAATTGGAATCGGCGGATATGCTTTTTCAGTTTATAAATCACTTACAAATGCAGTTGATACGATGCACCAGCCTATAGATCGAAAGTCTGATAAACGTACAGAAGAGGTTTCCTTGCAAAACAAGCAGCCATTTTCTGTTCTGCTTTTAGGTGTCGACCAGCGTAAAGGGGACAAAGGCCGTTCCGATACAATGATTGTTTTGGCTGTTAATCCGAAATTAAACTCGGTTAAAATGCTAAGTATCCCGCGCGATACCCGTACAGAAATCATCGGGAAAGGGACAGTTGATAAAATCAACCATGCCTACGCTTTTGGTAACGAAGAAATGTCGATGAATACAGTGGAACATTTCTTGGATATTCCGATCGACTATTATATTAAAGTGAATATGGAAGGCTTCAAGGATATTGTTGATGCGGTTGGTGGTATTACCGTTAATAATGATTTAGATTTCTCTCAAGGCGGTTACCATTTCCCTAAAGGGCAAGTTGAATTGGATGGTAAAAAAGCACTTGCTTATACTCGTATGAGAAAGCAGGACCCTTCAGGTGACTTCGGCCGCCAGCATCGCCAGCGTGAAATCATTCAAGGTGTTCTTAGAGAAGGCGCAAGCCTATCTTCCTTAACGAAATACCAAAATATTTTCTCGGCTCTTGGAAATAACGTAAGAACCAACTTAACCTTTGACCAAATGATGGATATTCAAAAGAACTATCGGGGTGCTGCCGGCAGTGTCGATCAAATGACGATTAAAGGAAGCGGCACTAAAATTAACGGAATTTATTACTACATCGTTCCAGATGATGAAAAGCAGCGTCTGCATGATGAGTTAAAAGCACAGCTTGAAGTCAAATAATAGTAAAAAAATCTGCCTACATTTGCTTAGGCAGATTTTTTTATTATTAGAAATAATCCCACTCATCAATTTCATCCCAATATTGATTTCCTAAGGAATCACGGTAACAGATTTTATAAAATAAGTAATAATAAGAAGGTTTCGTATAAACAATATTATTTGTTCCTGATTGTAAGGAGTAGCTGTTTTCTTCGAGCAGCGGACCGTTTTCGTAATCGTACACATACAGGTCTGCCGTTAAGGGCTGCGTGACATCAAAACTCAAATTCATTTTGTCGTGATAATAATAATGTTCCGGGTCATCATGGAACGATACACTTTTTAGCCAGGATGGCTTATCGCTGGAACTCATTTTCCCTTTTGCTTTAAATATCCGACCATATTCATTTTCCGCTGTTATGACATAATAGTAGGTATCATCCCACTCATAATACCCGTCATCGTTTTCGCCGTCCCAACTGAAATATTGATTCCCTTCTTTAACGGGTTCACTCTGCTTAATGGTTCTTACATTCTCGTTAAATTCATTTAAGATTTCAATTGTTACCTTCCCGGCGCTTGAAAGCTTGTAATAGACCTCACTAACCGGGGTCTCGTACAGATTTAATGTCACTACTGAAGGATAGCTAATGATAATCTTTGTTATCTGTACATGGATATTTCCGGTAAAGGTTTGGGACAAATTATACTTATCTGTTACTTTGATTTTAAATTGATAATCTCCGTCAGGTACTTGTTGATTAGCTTCGTCTGTAGCATCCCACTCAAAACTGCGGTTACCAGCAAGTTCCGCTGCATCTGTTTTAATTTTTTTAATTAAGCTGCTGCCTTGATAAATACCAACGGTCACATTTCCTGATTTGATAAGCTGATACGCAATCGTCATCAGCCCTTTAGTTTGTAAATATACATCCTTATTTGCTTGGATAGAAGGTACTCGCCAATCCTGAAGTGAAAAAAGATTGCTGTTAACGGTCGTTGTGTTGCCAGCAACGTCCTTTGCTTGAACAAAATAGTAGTATTTTCCTTCAGGTACGAGTGCATTTTTATCGTTTTTCCCATTCCAGCTAATCGCTATTGTAGCTGGTTTAGACGTCTTATTGTTAAATTTTCTGATAACTGTACCTTTTTCATTTTTTACATACACAATAACGCCGGCAGATTCCTTCAATTGCAGTGTTGCTTGGTGGTTCGTCTTATTATCCATTTTAAATATTGAAGAGCTTAGTGTAAGCTTAGCACCAGGGCTTATTGTATCTAAATTGATTTGAACCTTTTTAGGTGTTCCTGCTTTATTTTTGCTGTCAATCAGCGACAAAACTAGATTATAAGAACCATTCTTTACCAGCTGCCCCTTTGAATTTTTCCCATTCCAAACAATCGACTTCTTGCCGGCTGATAAAGCCTTTTTGTTAAGGATTGTATTCACCGTTTTCCCCGACTTATCCTTAACTATTGCCGTTACCTTTGCCTTTTGTGTTAATTCGTAAGGAATGGTAATCTTTCCGCTGACTTTTGGTGAAAAAGTATAGGTACCAGACACCAGGATTGCTGCTTTAATATTATTGACAACCTTAATGGTTGTACTCTTGTAGACAGTGGCTCTGCCATTTGTCATTTTTACTTCGACTTTATAGGTACCGGAAGATACGGCTTTTTTGCTGCTGGTTTTTCCGTCCCAATAAAGGGTGAATTTCGAACCTGAAGTATCTTTATTGGCAGCGACTGTTCTTAAGGTTGTACCGCTTGCGCTTTTAATCGTCAGCGAAATCTTTCCCTTCCCGGAAGTGCTGAAGGAGATACCCGCTTTATTTGTTCCCTTCATAGTGTATATTTTTGGTACAGTGATGCTTGAAATCGGTAGTGAGGTGTTGGAGACGGCCTTATTGGCATCGATTCTTCCATAGCCGTATAGGTAGTCCCACCCCTTTGTTCCAAGGTCAACAGTAGATTTTTTTAATATGGAGGCCACTTGGCCGGGACTTAAAAATGAGTTTCTGGAACGGACAAGCGCTGCGACACCGGAAACAACCGGAGCGGCCATCGATGTCCCGTTTGCATAAGCATAAGAGCTGCCGGAAATAGATGAATAAATATTGACTCCTGGTGCAGCTAAGTCAATGTAATTTCCTCTATTTGAAAAATAAGCAATCTGATCATCCTGTGCTGTCGCACTTACACTCAAAACATTGTCATATGAAGCCGGATATTCCGGAAGAAAGCTTCCATCATTTCCCGCAGCGGCAATCAATAAAACACCTTTAGATTTGGCATAATTAACGGCAATTTCGATTGGGTAGCTGTAACGTGGACTTCCCAAACTCATATTAATAATATCTGCGTTATGGTCAGCGGCATATATGATTGCCCGTACTAGCGAATCAGATGTTGCCTGTTCACCACTAAACACATTGATTGGCATAATTTTTACGTTGGGTGCAATCCCCGCAATTCCTATTTTATTGAAGCTTGCGGCAATAATTCCAGCAACATGTGTTGCGTGTAATTGGGGAGTGTATTGGGTACCTCCTGTTACCGCATTGTACGGCTTTACCATTTTTCCTTTTAGCTCGGGATGATTCTGCTGGACGCCGTCGTCAATAACCGCAACGGTAATCGCTGATGAGCCTTTCGTTTTATCCCATGCTTTTGGCGCTTGAATTTTATTCAAGTACCATTGCTGCTGAAACTTTGGCTCTTTTGGTATATAGGTCTTGGTGAACTTATAGTTTGGTTCGACTAATACAACCTGTTTGTTCTTTACTAATGATTTGGCGATGTTTTTTAAATCTGAGCCTTTGGGAACTTTCACAATAGTAAAGTCGCCATCCAGCAGCTGTGAATCCTCTTGTGCATTTACTTGTCCCAGAATTGCAGCTCGCTCGTCGGATGATACTTCCGGAGCAAATTTTACAATTAACTCCCTATCGACAAATTCTTTCTGATCCTGAAACAGGACATCCGGACTTATTTGTTTTGGCTGGTCAGTGATTTCATCCGCACTTGCTGGCAATGCCATAAATAATAGACATAGAAAAAAAAGACTAAATGACCATATCGATTTTGGCCTCACATGTACTCCCCCGTTATGAATCTAGTAGATTGACTTTCTATTGAATTACATTTTGGCATGTTCATTGGAGGTTGGGCTGGTTGGTATAAATATTTTTTTTAAAACTTCTAAAAAAAGTCCCCTGCCAGGACCTGTCATTAGGCCTAAGGCAGGGGATATGGCAGCTTAGTTTGTTACTTCTTCAGTTGCTGGTTCAATTGTTTTAGCTTCACTATATTTACTTACATTTCCGGCCTTATCAGTTGCTGTGACGGTAATTACAGTTCCAGCCTCCAAAGACTTAACTTCCACTGTGAAGTTTCCAACCGGATTTGTTTTACCAGTAGCAATTGCTTTGTTGTTCGCATAAATGGTAATTGTCGATCCAGCTTCTGCTGTTCCAGTTACCAATGTAGATGTAGCTGAAGTTACCTCTGGTGCATCAGGAGCGGTTTTATCTACGACTTTTACCGTTTTAATTGTTGTGTTTCCTGCTTTATCCTTAACGGTTACCTTAATATTTGTTTCTGCTTTTTGCTGCGAGATTGCTACTTTGTAGGTTCCTTTTGAATCTACCGCTTTTGCTGTGTAATTCTTTGAACCAATTGTTACAGTTACAGATACACCTGCTTCCGTTTTAACAGTTATATCTGCTGACTGATCTGAAACAGGGTCAACAGCTACAACTGGAGCTGTTTTATCTAGAACAGTCACACTCTTCGTCGTTTTGTTTCCTGCTTTATCTCTTGAAACGATTGTAATTTTTGTACCAGCTTTTTGCTTGTTTGGTAATGCTACATTGAAATATCCAGTTGATTTCGCTTGAATTTCTTTAGATTTCCATTTTCCAATTGTAATAGTTACATTGGCTTTTGCTTCTGTTTTTACAGACACTGTTTTAACTTTGTCTGACACCGATTTAACTGTAAGTGCTGGAGCTGTTTTATCTAGAACAACTACACTTTTTGCTTTACTTACGTTTCCGGCTTTATCTTTTGCTGTAATCGAAATTTTTGTGCCGGCTTTTTGCTTTGGAACTGGGATATTAAAATTCCCCATTGTATCGGCAGTTCTACTGTATTTCTTTGAACCAATAGTAACTGTTACCGTTGCTTTTGCTTCTGTTTTTCCAGAAACATTTGTAGACTTGTCCGAAACTGTGTTAACTTTCGAAATTACTGGGGCCTTCACATCGATATTTTTGAAAAATGGTTTAGCCAATTGGTTAAAGGTTTGGGAAGAAGTTGTGATCTTCACCTTTGCTCCTACCAATACCTTATCAAATAACTTTTCAATATCCCAGTTATGCATCCGGACGCAGCCGCCGGATACGTGTTTCCCAATTGAGCTTTCGTTATTGTTCCCGTGAATCCCGTATGGGTAGCCCCCATTTTCTTGTTTGCTGAGCTCCATCCAGCGTTTCCCTAATGGATTTCTTGGTGAACCTCCTGGAATTCCCTCTTTATACCATGGCCGGTTTTTTACCTTTTTTCGTATGTAAAAAGTCCCTTCCGGAGTCAATTTTGGCGTTCTTCCTGTTGCCACAGAATATGTTTTTATTAATTTGCCATTTTCATAGAATGCTAGTTTATTAATCTTTTTATTAATGATAATTAATTGCTGCTTTGAACTTGCCGCAGAAGCTGGCTGGGCCTGCGGGAAGGCCATAAATACTAAAAATAAAACTACTAAACTTATTAATGCACGTTTTAACACTATTAACACTCCTTACTACTTTCCATTTATTTCAACGATAACACAATTGTAAAATTTGTAACACTTTTTTCACATCAAAAATTTCGATATTTTTTTACATATTTCTCTCTATTAAAACGAGTCCTTATGAAGGACAGTTTATAAGTTTTTTTGAGTAGCTTCGTTGGTTAAGAGAGCTTATTTATTAAAGACAGTTTCCTTGATATCGTGGCTAGTTTTGTCTTCAAGAGGGCTTATTGGAGACAGTTTTCTTGTTTTCGCGGCCGGTCTCGTCTTCAAGAGGGCTTATTGGAGATAGTTTTCTTGTTTTCGCAGCCGGTCTTGTCTTCAAGAGGGCTTATTGGAGATAGTTTTCTTGTTTTCGCGGCCGGTTTTGTCTTCAAGAGGGCTTATTAAAGGTAGTTTTCTAGTTTTCGAACCTACCTATGGACAAATCGTGCGCTCTAATCATAAAATCTGTCCCATAGAATCGCCTATGGGACAAATCATGGAGGACATCCTTTTTCAATCTTATTTTGGCAAAGTTAATGCTTTTCCTAAACCGCTTTTCCGTTACCTTTTGGCACCTCTGTCTGGAGGACGCCGTTTTCATCAAAGAAATACCATTGGCCTTTAATCTTCACCCAGCCTGTTTGCATTATGCCTTTATTGTCCAGGTAATACCGTTTACCCGAAAGCTCCAGCCAGCCAGTCTGCATGATTCCATCGGCGTCAAAATAGTAACGTTTGCCTTCTATTTCTTGCCAGCCGATTTGAATTTCACCATTTGAATTCGAATAGTATTCTTTACCTTTTACTTTAAACCAGCCTGTTTGCAGTTCACCTTTGTTGTTAAAGAAATAATTTTTCCCTATTACTTTAGCAAAGCCGGTCAACGTGTTTCCATCGGCATCTACATAATAAACTTTACCGTTCTTTTTCAGCCAGCCGTCTTTTACAACGCCGTTGGTATCAAAATTATAGCTGACACCATCGATGACAATTTTACCCGTTTTTCTAGCTCCTGTTGTTGGGTCAAGGTAATATGTTTTGCCGTCCAGCTCAAGCCAGCCGGTAACCTTTTTGCCATCCTTATCCAAATAGTACCAGGCACCGTCTATTTCTACCCATCCAGATTTAATTTCCTCCGCAGCAATAATTCGGTCCTCTACTTTTGGTGCAACCGGACTATTGTTTGCGATATAATCGGTTAAAATCTCATAGTCGACGATCAGTAGTTCATGGATCCTGCCTTCGTCTTTTGCTTTCTTGAACATCGTGAAACCGTCGCCGCCGTCAGCTACGAAAGCATTAGTCGCAACCGAATATGTTGCCTTTAAATCGATTGGCTTAAAGCCATCCGCTGTTTTGACTTTTACTTCCCAGACTCTTTCATATGCAGGTTTGGCCGGGTCGTATTTAAATTGAATTCCGGAAACTTGCATGAACTGGCCTGCACCATCCGCAACCTTGCTGACACTGTGCTCAAGTGCTTCCTTGATTTCCTGTCCTGTTAAATCAAGTGTTACTAACAAGTTCGCAAATGGCATCACCGTATGGATATGACCAAGGGTAACATCGCCCTCTGGAATCGAGGCACGAATGCCGCCGCCATTTTGCATCGCAATTACGGTGTTATTTTTCAAAATGTCATTGGCTCTTTGGGCCATGGCATCCGTAATCAGGTTACCAAGGTTTGTTTCTTTATAGCGGACATTGTTGCGTTCGCCATCAAGGAATACTTTAGAAGAACCAATCACTGTTTTCTTCAATTCATCTAAAGGTTTCTTTAATTCATCGACTTTTGCCTGTGCATCCGGGTCTGCTTTGTAAGTGTTAATATCTAGAAGCTTGCCGTCATGGGCAGTAATAACTCCAGCTTTATTAAACGTTACATCAACGACTCCTAAATATTTTAGGTACTCGTTAGCTTGAACAATAACCGTCGGCTCTGCTTTTTCAATTATTTGAGGCTTGTCCAGCTTCGTATGTGTGTGTCCGCCGACAATAATGTCAATGCCATCAACCGCTATGGCCAGCTCTTGATCAGGACCGTAGCCTAAATGAGACAAGACCACAATCTTGTTAATTCCTTCAGCTTGAAGTGCAGCCACTGTTTCTTTTGCCTTTGCAGCCGCATTTTCAAACACGATTTGTTTGGAAGGATTAGCAAGGAATGTTGTATCCTCTGTTGTTAAGCCAAATATTCCAACCTTTTCCCCATTAATCGTCTTGATGATGGCAGGGTAGATGTTTCCGCCCTCCGCTGCAGTACTGATTTCGTTTTTAAACAGAGGTCCTAATACTGGATCCTTTGTGACATTAACGTTTGCACTCAAGATTGGGAACTTCATTTCCTTAATAAAGTCAGCAAGGATCTCAGATGTTTTGTCAAACTCATGGTTTCCGAATGTCATGGCGTCATAACGAAGATTATTCATGAACCCTAGGTCCGCTTTACCAAGGTATTGGTTGAAATAAAGCGTTCCAGAGAATACATCACCTGCATCTACTAACATTGCGTTTGGCTTTTGGGCTCTTACTTCGTTTACCGCTGTTGTTAACTTTGGATATTGTTCCACATTTGCATGTGTATCGTTTACATGCATGATGGTCAGATCAAGTTCTTTTGGTCCCGGAGGTGTTATTTCCCCTTTTAGGTCAATCTGGGCGATAACCGGGTCATGATCACTCACACGTCCATGCATAGGTGTGAATGGAGAGTTCAAATGAACAATGTCAATTTCAGAACGATTTGCTAGATTGTTTGATACAAGCAGATGATCAAGCACCTGGGAATTCCCTTGATAGCTATAAGTGAATCTTTCTTGTGCCAGAACTTTTTCGATTAAATTTGTAAGTTCATTTCCTTTAAGAGCTGTTAACGGATTGGAGAATTCAAAGTCATTTAAGTCGCCAAGAACGACTACGTTTGCATCCGCATTTTTACTTTTAACATCTTTAATAAAGTTGTTAACAATAGAAGCAATTTGTACACGCTTTGCTTCACTTCCAAGTACCGGCGGCTGATTTTTTCCAAAAATCGGCTGGTCGCCGCCTTTTGAGTTAAAGTGATTGGCAATTACAATGACGTCTTCGCCTTTAAAGGTAAACTCTGCAGCTAATGGCTTACGGCTGGATGAGAACGCCGCATTTGTCGGATCAATTCTTCCTGGGTTCAAAGTTAAGGAACCATTTTCATAGCCGACTGCTTGTGTTGATCCACCTTTTGTTCCTTGTTTTAAGGCAACGCGGTCTGGATTATAGATGAATCCGACACGGATGTTGCCGTTTGGCGCTCCGCCGTCTTGATTGTTGACAGGCTCAATGTCTGTCCAATTATAAGCGGGACCTCCTGCTTTTTTAATTGCGTCGATAAGCGCTTGATAGTTTTGGTCAGCAGCCGTTCCCCCAGCTGTTTCACCATTATTGTCCTGAACCTCTACTAACCCAACAATATCAGGGGTTTTTAGATTTCCGACAATGGATTCAGCAATTTTTGCTGTTTTTCCAGTATCGGCCTTTGTATAGTTCTCCATGTTGTAAGTGGCCACGGTTAGTTTGACATCATTTTTCACGATATTTGTGGCTTCTTGTTTATAATCACTTTCCACTAGAGGCGGGAGTTCTGCCTTGTTCGTTAGGAGTTTGTAGTTTTGGAAAGTATAGGTGATGACACCTGTTACTGTTCCTTTGTAATGATCCCCAGTTTTAACTTTGTAACTTTCGTCCTTTACTGTGAATAGAAGCGGTAGTCTTTCTGGGTTCATGTTGTCTTTCGTAATCGGAATTCCGCCTGGAGTTGTATAGGTCTTGCCTTCTACTTTTGCGGCAATAACCGGAACTTCTCCATATCTTTGCGGTGCAACTGCCATTGGGTTTTCGATGGCAACACGCATACCTTCAATACTTTCGTAAAAATCAATGCCGTCTTCTTCAGGATCAAATTCTTTGAATTGATCATTATCGACTATTTGAGTTGGTGGGTGGATGTCTTTGCCGATGACAAGTGCTTTCGGCAATTCTTGATTGTTTGCGTGTGGTGTTACCTTTCCACCTGTTACATTGGCATCTATTTCTGTAGTGGCTAAGTCTGTTTGAAGCATGTCGCTGTAGCCTTCAAGTACCCATTCTTTTACAAGTCCGTCAACGGATACAAGGTCACCGACTTTGACGCCGTGGGTCTTTTTGTAGACAAGAATTCCTTCAGATGTATTTGGGTTATTATCAGGATTTGGGTCCTGCATGTAGAAATTGCTGCCATCTTTGATAAAGGTGACGACTCCTGTAACACCTGTTACATTTTTGCCGTTATATGGTGATGTGTGGCTCTCACCTTGGATGGCGCTGATTTTGATGCCATCGGTTGGAACTGGCGGGTTACCTGGATCTCCTGGGTCTCCCGGATCACCTGGGTCGCTGCCATCAGTAAAGCTAATGGCGGTTGGAGATTTTAACCCTGGGACGGTAAAATAAGTTTCCAGTGAACCAGTAACAAATACCTGTTTTCCGATATTCCCTGGATTGGTCATGAGTCCGAATTCTGCCCGATATCCGGATGATAATTGCACCGGAAGAAGTTTTGTTATATCTTTTTCTGTTGGGCTATCAGCAATGGCAAAATTAAAATCATCATTAAAAGGTGCATTAAAGTTATATGATTTATTTCCTTTTGTATGGGCTACAATATACCCCTTCACTGTAGCCTTACCAGTGTTGTTTGCAATTGCTTGAGCTACGGTTATGTAGTTCTCAGCGGCACTTGCGTGATGAAGATAAGGTAACACGTAGCTTGCCATCAGTGTAAAAATGGCAGCAAAAATAAACGCTTGTTTTTTTAAAAGCTTCAAACCTCTCTCCTCCTCGATATTTACTTATATCTTCTCTGGAATGGCATTAAACAAAACGCTTAACATTCCCCCCTCTTTTTAATTTTTCAAGGGTTAAGATGTATTACTCAAAAGCAGTTCTATCTCCTTCAAAAGAGGAAATTTACATTCCTATTTCTCTAGCATTCTCCCTTGAAGCCCCTAGAAATGGACTATTCACCTATATTTTAGTGAAAAATTCGTAGTTAATCTACAATATTTAGCACTATTTCCATCGAAACCCATATGACTAAATACCTAAAAATAGATATTTTTACAAAAACTCAATAAATAAAAATGAGAGAGAGACGGAATTTGTCATGGAAACCAAAAAAGGAACCCGCCAGGCACAGGTTCCCTTCATTATTCATATATATTTATTTAGTTAATTGTAAATTTTTATTATGTTTTTCATCAATTTTCCTTTCAATACGTGCGATTTCCTTCTCGTTCGAAAGGATTTCCCTTTTATTATTATTAATCAAAATTTGCATATTGACATGTTGTTTTCTCAAATCTAACGTTCCCTTCTTGTAAATAATTATCGAGTTATTTTGTATATTAAATATATCATAATATTGCGAAATAATAAAATAATTATACAAGACTTTCGAACGCTACTATTTCTATAAAATTGCCAAAAATAAATGGTACTTATGTCATATTTTATAGTAATATAGTAGTGATTTCCATTAAACAAGTAGATAGGGAGTGCTCAGATGCTGACTCCTGCACAGCAAAAGGTGAAGCAAGAATTAGATGAGTTGAAGGCAGCTGGTGCCTGCCACCATAGTGAGGAAAGGGTTCCTTCTAGTTCTGAAGTCCTGTATTCAAAAGGAAGAATCTATCTTGCTTTCGGATTAGTTATTTTTCTATTAGCCGTTTCAATTGTTGTTATTAAAATTTCAATTCCTTCCAAATCGAAAATTAGCAGTTATTTAGCAAAAGAGGAACAATATAACCAAAAAAGTCTGATTCTCTTTAACGACTATATAGGGAAAAATGATAGTGAACTCGAGGCAGCCGTAGATGAACAAGCAGAGCTCGTGAAGAATGCAGGTGCTCTGAGTGTCCCCTCCGAAATTGAAGAACATAACCGTGATTTCATGGACGTAATGGAACAGCGGCTGGATATTCTTAAGTATATGTTTGTGAATAAGCAAGATGATGCCTCGCAGCTAAACAAGCTCCTAATCGAGCTGGATGTAAAGCAAGAGCTTGCGAAGGAAAGCCTCTTGAAGGCGTTAAATAGGGAAAAGATTCAATATGAGGAACATATCGATGGGACGGTGCAGTACTGGATCGAGGGGAAGTCGTAACGGTATGACTATTAAAGGGTGTCAGGCACCATGTGAAAAATTCACATAGTGCCTGACACCCTAATGATTAGCAAACCCTGTATAGTGAAATCCTAATGCCTCAACAGCAGCTTTGTTGATCATGTTTCTTCCGTCGTAGATGTATGGTTGTTTCATTAGTAGTTTGATAGCCATCCAGTCTAATTGCTTATATTCATCCCAGTCAGTGCATAGGATGACAGCGTCCGTGTCTGACACCGTTTCGGCAACTGACTGCAGCTGCTGGCAGTGTGGTCCAAGCGGGTAAGTTCCCTCTATGAGTTTCACTACAGGATCATGGACTTTAAGATTTGCTTGTGCTTTTAGTAAATTGTCGATTAAGACCAGACTCGGCGACTCTCTTGTGTCATCTGTATTGGCTTTAAAGGACAACCCAAGGACCGATATAGTTTTTCCAGCCAAATCTTCGCCCAATCCCTGTTTAATTTTGTTCATTAAATATAGTGTTTGTTCTGCATTTACATGCACTACTTTTTCTAAAATGGTCAAAGGAATTCCATTCATTTTTGCGGTTTGCAGCAGGGCATATACGTCCTTCGGAAAGCAGGAGCCGCCATACCCCATCCCTGCTTTTAGAAAGTGATGGCCAATCCGGTGATCAAGGCCGATTCCCTTAGACACATCATTCACATTAATCCCCAGCTGATCGCAAAGCCTGGCCAGTTCATTAATAAAAGATATTTTCATCGCCAGGAATGAATTCGCAGCGTATTTAATCATTTCGGAGGCTTTTGGATTGGTTTCAACAATTGGACATTGGAAGCCTTGATACAGCTTCCTCATAGTTTCCCTTGCTTTTTCACTCGTTGTCCCGATGACAATCCGGTCAGGATGAAGAGCATCGTAAAGCGCCGAGCCTTCACGAAGGAATTCAGGGTTTGAAACAACATCGAAGGAAATGGGCTCCTTCTCCTTCTGTCCGGATTTTACCCACTCCCCGACAAGTTCGGCCGTTCCTACAGGCACTGTACTTTTTGTTACTATAACCTTATACTCCTCCATATATTTCCCAATCGATTGGGCAACATTTTTTACATAAGAAAGGTCAGCGCTTCCATCTTCCTGCTTCGGAGTACCGACACAGATAAAAATAACATCATTTTCTTTAATTGCTTTTTTGGTGTTATCTGTAAATGTTATATTCCCGGCCTGAACATGCTTCAATAAGAGTTCTTCAAGTCCCGGTTCATAGAAATGAAGGATACCATGTTGCAAAGCTGTTATTTTGCGCTCATCGAGGTCGAGACCGGTAACTTGATGGCCCATTTCACAAAAAATAAGTCCCGTAGTCGTCCCCACGTACCCTGTTCCGACTATTAAAATTCTCACAACCGACAATTCCCCTTCCTCATCACTCAAAAATCACTCGTCCATTCCCGCACGGAACTAGTAATAATGTATTCCTAAGCGTAAGCAGAGGAAGGTTGTCCACCTCAGAAAGGGCGCTAAATAGGTCGTGGTGGTGGTTTTGTGGTTTGGTGTGGTGTCAGGCACCATGTAAAAAATTCACATGGTGCCTGACACCAATACAGTTTTTAAAGTTTCCAACAGTGTTTTCTACAATTTTGGTGTACTTATCAACGAAATACCATGGATATCCACAAAGTTATTAACATAAATATGAGGTTTTTCCACAACTGCTTTTGCGGTAAAGGTTGTTATCCACATAACTACCTTAGTTATTAACATTCCCATGCTTGTTATCCACAATTATTGTATAACTGTCCACAATGGGAAATAAAAAGAACCTATTGTTATAGGTCCTTTTCTACTTCTGTAGTTTCACTTTCATGATATTTTTCTACAATATCTTTTAACTCACCGATATCTCCTTTTGCGTTGATAATTTCAATAATTTGGGACAATCCTTCACTTGTTTGATCCGTGTTTTTTTTCATAAAGTCATCCTCCTTATTTATATATAGAATGGCCGACTTTTTAAGTATTAATCACCATTATTACAGTTATCACGGTACTAATAATACTTTGCTCACTTGTTCACAAAGTATTCACCAACCCTCTATTCATCAGTGACCTAAGTCACTTGGAAAGTTTTTTAAAAAATTAAAATAAAGGTGTAAACAATAATTAAATTAAATTTTTAGGAGTTAAATGGGAGGGAATTAAGATGAGAAAGATGACAAAGATTGCGGCGGTTTTGGCTACTTCCGTCTTGTTGTTAAGCGCCTGTGGAAATGTGGATAACCCTAGTATTGAGAAAAAGGTTGAGGCTCAAGCACCAACCAAAACGGACACCCAAGTTTTCGGCCCTCATGAACATTTAAATCAGAAACCAACTCCGATTAACATAAAAAGAACTGGCAAACACGAAGTAAATGTTGAAATGACCTCACAGATTACGGATATTGAACTGGCTAAAGGCGATGTATATAAAGCTTGGACATTTAACGGTGAAGCCCCAGGACCAGTGATTGTGGTCAATGAAGGCGATACCATTCATTTTACCTTAAAAAATATGGACCCGGCAATCCCGCACAGCATGGACTTCCACGCTGTTCATACGGCACCATCTAAAAATTTTGCTAACGTTATGCCGGATAAATCTGGGACATTCAGCTATCCAGCAAATAATCCTGGAGTATTCATGTACCACTGCGGCACAAAACCTGTTCTTGGCCATATTGCCAACGGAATGCACGGGATGATTATCGTGAAACCAAAGAATGGTTATCCAACTGATTCTAAGGTTGACCGCGAATACGTAGTGATTCAAAACGAATGGTACAAATACAACGACTTAGATGATATGACAAACGGTGTTCCAAAATATGTGGTCTTTTCTACAAAGGCTTTGAAGGACGGCGATATGAATACGAACGGCACAGTTGGCGCCTTATCTGATCATCCTCTGCTTGCCAAAGTCGGCGATAAAGTCAGATTCTATGTCTTAAACGTAGGCCCGAATGAAGTTTCTAGCTTCCACGTAGTCGGCACCATGTTTGACGATGTGTACGTTGATGGAAATCCTTATAACCACATGAAAGGTATGCAAACCATCATGCTTCCAGCCAGCGGCGGTGCAGTGGTCGAATTTACAGTTACTGAGGAAGGCAGCTACCCATTTGTCACACACCAATTCAACCATGCAACTAAAGGGGCTGTTGGAGCACTGAAGGTAACGAAGAATGGTCAAGATGACGGAAGCGAAGTTATGTCTCACTAAATGAACAGCATTTTAAAAAAACAGCGCCGGGGATTGATGGTCCCGGCGCTGTTCTCGTTTATATTCTTGATCCAAGTTCGACAGCTTTACTGCTGTGATACACAGCTTTTACCCTTAACTTGATTCTGAGTTCCTCACATAAGCAATCCTGCTGGAGCAGTTCGTTATGCCGCTGTTGCAGTATATGATAAAAATACTTTCCCTTTAATAAAACTTTCAACACAAAAAACCCCTCCTCAAATTTAACCGTTTACATAAATCGCAGGAGATTCGTGTTCGGTAACTGGCGAGCGTCGTCGCGAAGACTTTAGCCCCTATAGCTTTGCGTCCCCATCTTTCAATAGGTTTGCCGTTTCGTACGATTTATGTGTTTTGTTTTAATATAAAAAACTGACTTATAAAATGAAAGGGTCTAAAGTCCTATGAACGCCTCACAGCAAGGTTTCTTGGACTTGGGAAAATTTTAGTGTTTTGCGTTGGAGAGGAATTTTTAGGTTTCAAAGTATAAGAACGTGTCGATGCTGAGAATAGAAGTGATTTTTAAAAAGGATGTTTTCCATGAAAAAAATTCAATTTGTTCTCATCAGCCTTTGTTTGTTGACTGGCATGTCAGCAGGCTCTCTAGGGAAAAAGCAAATTGCCCCTGACGAAGGCGAGGCGGCCGTTCCGGTGAATAAAAATGTGAAAGCCAAAGCTGGTTCCGATAAGGACTCGATTAACGTTATCCCAAATCCGAAAAGTATTCCCGTGCTCGTAAACAAACAGCATAAACTGCCTGAGAGCTATGAACCGGAGGATTTGGTCGACCCGGATATTGAGTTTATTTTTCAAGAAAAATCAGAGAAACGAAAAATGCGTACAGAGGCTGCCGCCGCTATTGAGGAGTTATTTGCTGGGGCTTTGGAGGACGGCGTGAAGCTGCTTGGTGTCTCTGCTTATCGGTCACATGCTTTGCAGGAGGTTTTGTTTCAACAATATGTTAATATGGATGGCTATGAAGCCGCGCAAACCTACAGCGCCTTGCCTGGGACGAGTGAGCATGAAACAGGGCTTGCCATTGATGTAACCGGCGGTGACGGGAAATGTGCCGCGGAGGACTGCTTCGGCGGCAGCGCGGAGGCCAAATGGCTCGAAAATAACGCCGCGGATTACGGATTCATCATCCGCTATCCAAAAGGAAAAGAAACCATCACCGGCTACCAATACGAACCATGGCACCTCCGCTACGTTGGCAAAAAAATCGCAGCAGACATTACAGACCGCGGCATTACCCTGGAGGAATACTATAGGGCAGTACCGGTAAATAAATAGTAGTAGTGACAGTGGTGTCAGGCACTATGTGAATTTTTCACATGGTGCCTGACACCACTTGAAAAGCCACCGCACAGCGGTGGCTTCTCTTTTTTATTATTTCCCTTTGATTTCTAACAGTTTCACTCGGAGTTCGTTTTCCATGGCGGCGAGGTCTTGTTCGGCGAGGCGGCGTTTGTTGCGGCCTTCTTCTTGGATTCGTAATGTTTCTTCTAATGTGCTGATTAGGTTTTCTTGTGTTTTCTTGAGGGTTTCAATGTCTACCAGACCGCGCTCGTTTTCTTTGGCGGTTTCAATGGTATTGGTTTTTAACATTTCCGCGTTTTTCAGCAGAAGTTCATTGGTTGTTTTCGAAACCTGTTTCTGTGCCTCTACTGCATGGCGCTGACGAATTAACGTTAACGCAATCGCCACTTGGTTTTTCCATAACGGAATGGCTGTGACAATGGACGATTGTATTTTTTCCACAAGCGCTTGGTTCGTATTTTGAATCAAGCGGATTTGCGGCGCACTTTGAATTGTGATTTCCCGGCTTAGTTTTAAATCATAAAGGCGTTTGTCCAAACGGTCGGCAAATTGAATCATGTCATTAACCTCTTGGAACTTCATCTGGTCTTTTGTTGCTTCCGCTTGTTTTTTCAGCTCAGGAATAATCTTTTCATGCATTTCTTCAAGCTTGATTTCCCCTGCTGCAATATACACATTAAGCGCATGGAAATATTCTTTGTTAGTTTCATAGAGCTGTTCGAGCAATTTGATATCAGACAGCAAAACATTTTTACTGCGGTCCAGTTTCACGCTGATGCGGTCGATTTGCGCACCAGTTTTTTGATATTTGGAAAGTGCTTCCTGAAGGGATCCGGAGATTTTTCCAAACATACGTGCAAACAAGGAAGGCTTGCCTTCCTTTAATTCATCCGGATTCACTTGATTGAGGTGCTTCATTAAATCGTTAATGATTTCACCGATTTCACCGACATCTTTTTTCTGAACGTGCTCAAGCATCGTACCAGAGAAAGTCAAAAGCTTCCCCTGAGCCTGCGTGCCGTATTGGATCATCGCTTGATGGTTCGTCGGGTCAATTTGCTCCGCAATTTGATAGGCCTTTGCCCGGTGCTCCTCCGGTATCACATCGATTAACTTTACAGGCTTTGCCTCTGCCGTCTGCGGTACGGGCTGCCTTTTCGGCTCGAGCTCAATTTGGTCGTCGCCAAAGGGATTGGCCAGAATATCGTTTAATAAATCACCGGACTGTTTATTTAACATTGGATTGTTTTCGCTCATTTTAACCACCTATTCTCTTCGGGAAATTTCGAGTCCTTTTGTTTTTTGATTGAATGCTTTGCAACGTCAATTTCAAAATTTAAATGCTCCATGTCATCGGATACAACACGATACAAATCCTGTTCTAGCACCTTTGTCATCTCATTCAGCGTCTGCCGTGTTTCGATGAGGGATTGATTAATCTCCATGCTTTTCTTCGGCTGGGAGGCTAAGAAGCTGTATTTTTCTGTAAGCTCGACGATGGAATCCAGATGTGAAAAATAAAACAGCTCCGCATGGTAAAATCGCTTCGGTTCTTTTATAGCCATTTTCTGTATTTTCTTAGTGACACGAAGAATGTCAATCCTTTGCTTTACTGTCGAAAGGTCACGGATTGAAAAAAGCGATTTATTGAGACGGCTGATTTTCTTGTTCGCCTCTGATAAATGCTTGCGAATGTATCGAAATTCCTTTCTAGTCAGCTGATGTTTTTTCAAAAAACTTCTGCCCATGGTGAAAGAAAGGATGAAATGGATGATTACACCGCCTGCTATAGCATACGCAATCGACGGCAGGAAGTTTTGCTCGAATATGAAAAAGCTGACAACCCCTGTTAACACCGTGACAGGCACAGCCACAAACGATCGAATAACTAACGATAAAATAGGGTTCATGGTTATCGTCTCCTAACTAACGTATGAAGTGCAACTTACTATATATACGAACCATTCAAACGAATGTTTCATTTTTTGGAACACTCTTAGCCCCATCACACAGTAATTTCCACTTATTACTTCAACAATACAATAAAAAACTCCTGCAAGCTATAGACTACAAACGGAAACATTTCTAGGACTTGAGACGTATTTTGGGGTTCGTGTCATTTTAACCCCATTTTAAACCATTTGGTGTCAGGCACCATGTGAAATTTTCACATGGTGCCTGACACCAAAACCAAACCGTTTTATAATGTTGAATATGAAATGAAGAAGAATTTGCGAGGTGAGGCAAATGCTGCCGCAGGAATTGGCTGTTATGAAGGTTTGTGAAAGCTTGAAGGCTGACCCGCTGGTGCAGGTTTAAAAGGTTCGATGGGACGAGGTGAGCATGATGAGTATTCGGATATTGATTTGTATTGTTTAGTTGCGAAGGATGAAGAAAAACTATTTTTACAGCAGCGCCTGGAGCATTTGGAGGCTTACCGGAGAGTGATTTTTTATGATGATTTTTTCATAATTGCACCACAGATGATTGCTGTTTATGACGACTTAATACATATTGACCTGTTTACGGTTACGGCAGATACATTTGTTGAAAAGGATTACTTTAAAGTGTTATATGATCCAAAATATTTACTAGATCCATATAAAGGCACGCAAAGCTTGGAGCTGTCTGAAGATGAGTTCCGTGATGATGTGAATGATGTTGCTTGGTTTCTTTTTCAATATAAGAAGGCGGCCGCAAGGGGAAATAGCATTTGGGCAGTAAAAATGTTAACAAACGTCCTGCATCATTTAACCAGGGTTCTTTTGTGCCGGCACGCACCACACCGCGCACAGCTGGGGTTGAAGACGGTACAGCGGAACCTTGATCATGATATCGTGTTGAAGATTGAAAACATCTTGGAGCACAACACACCGAGCGGGCATCCAATGGCCGCCCGGCTAATTTGCAGCCTCGTGTCTCCTGAGCTTAAGTGGATTTGTCAGCATGTAGCCGGAGCCGACCATATCAAACTATTTCTTGAAAAAATGGTGAAATCACTTTTAGAAGAAACCTCCTAACCATTTTAAAAGAGCGGGCCAGTGGCGGCTTATTGGCTCGCTCTTTTCGCAGTGTCCACCGGAGGCGTACAAATGTCCACGAGTGGTGCCTGACACCATTGCTTTTCTACGCCTAGTACTGGTAAAGCTCAATGGGCAGGCCATCGGGGTCGGCGAAGAAGGTGTATTTTTTGTTGGCGGTGGGGTCAATCCGGATGGGTTCTGGAGTTAATTGCTGTTTTTTTAAATAGGAAACGGCTGACTCTATATCTTCTACCTCAAAGGCAATATGTCTTAACCCCGCCGCTTCCGGGTAGCTTGCTCTTTCTGGCGGGTTTGGGAAGGAAAATAGTTCAATTTGGTACTGCCCTCCTACCTCCAAATCCAGCTTATAAGAGCCCCTCTCCTCCCGGTAAACCTCCCTGATAGGTTTCAATCCCAAAACACGGACATAAAAGTCCTTCGATACTTCATAGTTAGAACAGATAATGGCAACATGATGGATTTTCTTTAACTTCATCGAAATTGTCTCCTAGTCTTTGTTTTCATAATTTGAATCACTCTTCCACCCGAACAATGCCCCTTGTCCACTTAAGGACAAAAGGGGCATTGTCGGGGGCCATTCTTTCTACTTTTCAACCATAAAAACAGGCCAAACCAAATAAAGTAAAACTGTCCACCACACCTGTACAAATGTCCACGAGTGGTGCCTGACACTACAGCAGACATTACGTTAATACCTCCACTAGCCTTTAAAATCAACCGGTCTTTGGTCGAAGTGTCCAAAGTGGTAGAGGATGGCGTCAACGATTCGGCTAGAGGCGCAACCGTCGCCGTATGGGTTGGAGGCTTTGGCCATTTGGTCGTGGGCTGCTTGGTCTGACAACAACTCGTCCGCCAGTTCAAATATACGTTCTTCATCCGTGCCGGCAAGTTTCAATGTGCCCGCGGCAATTCCTTCCGGCCGTTCTGTCGTGTCGCGCAGCACCAGTACCGGTACACCGAGCGACGGCGCCTCCTCTTGAATTCCGCCTGAGTCGGTTAAAATCAAATAGGCCCTTTCGGCGAAATTATGAAAATCAATCACGTCTAAAGGTTCGATCAGATGAATCCGCCCATTGTCCCCCAGCACGCGGTCGGCGATTTCCCGCACGACCGGATTCATATGGACAGGGTAAACGACCTGCACATCTTCATGCTTTTCAACTATCCTTAGTATGGCACGGAACATATTTTCCATCGGTTCCCCTAGGTTTTCCCTTCGGTGCGCCGTCATTAAAACCAACCGGTCAGCGCCAAGCCGCTCTAATACAGAGTGTGAATACTGATCCCTGACGGTCGTTTTTAATGCATCAATTGCGGTATTTCCGGTTATAAAAATGGCATCCTCCTGCTTATTTTCCGCCAACAAATTTTCCTTAGCCTGAACTGTCGGCGCAAAATGCAGGTCAGCGAGAACTCCCGTTAGCTGCCGGTTCATTTCCTCAGGATACGGCGAAAACTTGTTATGCGTTCTGAGCCCCGCCTCAACATGACCTACGGGGATTTGCTGGTAATACGCTGCCAAGCTTGCCACAAAGGTTGTCGTCGTGTCACCGTGTACCAGCACGATATCCGGCTTTGCTTCCTCAAAAACCCGAGTCAGTCCCTCAAGACTGCGTGTGGTCACATCTACCAAGGATTGCCTTTCCTTCATAATATTCAAGTCAAAATCGGGAACGATTTCAAAAATATGCAGCACCTGGTCTAACATTTGACGGTGCTGTGCCGTCACGGTTACAATCGACTTAATTTTATCTGGAAATTTTTCTAATTCTTTTACCATCGGTGCCATTTTAATAGCTTCCGGCCGGGTTCCAAAAACCGTCATGACTTTTAACGGACTCTTTTTCATAAAAACCTCCAAGTGGTTCTGCTTCCGAAACATTATTTTTTCAAAAAAATATTCACTCAACACTTACATGATAACAAATTCATTGGTGATGGGAAAACCAATCTGCGGCTCCGGTTAAATGTGGTTAGAAAATCTGTTGTTTCTCCAAGGAAACATTTCCGAGAGTAGGCATATAAAAATACTATTAAATAAACACACTTATAAGGACGATTCCATTAAAGGAAGTGACATACAAATGACGGCGAATCTGCTATTTGCATTTGGTTTAACATTGTTCGCGGGGCTTGCGACGGGAATAGGGAGTCTGCTTGCGTTTTTTACCTCGCATACCAATACAAAATTCCTTTCCATAACCCTCGGATTTTCCGCTGGGGTCATGATTTATGTGTCAATGGTCGAAATTTTTGTTAAAGCAAAGGGTGCCCTTGTCCACGCTATGGGGGTCGTCCCCGGAAACTGGCTGACTGTCGCCGGCTTTTTCGCTGGAATGCTGCTGATTGCCTCTATTGATAAATTTATCCCAAAACAGAGCAACCCGCATGAGCTTCGTACCGTCGAGGATATGACGGCCCCTAGTGCTGAAAAACAGCCTGATTTATTAAAAATGGGGACATTTACGGCGCTGGCGATTGGGATTCATAACTTTCCTGAAGGGATTGCCACGTTTACCTCCGCACTGCAGGATCCGAAGCTTGGAATTGCTATCGCTGTGGCTATAGCGATTCACAACATTCCAGAAGGGATCGCCGTGTCCGTCCCGGTTTATTTTGCAACTGGTGATAAAAAAAGAGCTTTTAAACTTTCATTCTTGTCGGGGTTATCGGAACCGATCGGGGCGCTTGTAGCCTATTTATTCCTAATGCCTTTTCTAAATGAAGTAATGTTCGGGATTATTTTTGCCGCGGTCGCCGGCATTATGGTGTTTATTTCCCTTGATGAACTGTTACCCGCGGCGAAAAGATATGACGAGGCGCATCTATCCATTTATGGGCTCATCGGCGGGATGGCCGTCATGGCACTAAGTTTGCTGCTGTTTATTTAAAAATTGCGTGGGGCCTTAGGAGCGGTGAAGCAGGCTACAGGAATCTTTAGGCTGGTTGGTCGTCTTAGTGACCGCTATGGGACTCTCTTTTCGTTTGGCGGCACCCCGATTTGTCCCATAGAGCCTCGCTATGGGACTCTCTCGGCTTTACGGCACCCCGATTTGTCCCATAGAGCCTCGCTATGAGACTCTTTCGGCTTCCCGGCACCCCGATCTGTCCCATAGAACCTCGCTATGGGACTCTCTCGGCTTCGAGGCGCCCGGGTTTTTCTCATAGAACCCACCTATGGGATATTTTTACATAAAAGTCTGTATTTTCGTCCCATGGAAGAGGCCTTGATGCTATATTTAAATAAACATAGATTGGCAAAGGGGGTGGTCCTTATAGTTTGGTTGTATTTTGTCTGCTCCTATTTAATTGGCAGCATCATGTTCGGATACATTGTTACGAAAGCCTTTTATCAGCAGGATCTGCGGAAGCTTGGTAGCGGGAACGTTGGAGCCCGTAACGCGGGACGCCTTCACGGGAAAAAGGTCTTTGTCATGACCTTTCTTGGCGATGCCTTAAAAGGAACAGTTGTCGTTGCGGCAGCCCGCTGGGTTCATTTTTCAGATTCCTTCCAGCTTATTGGATTGATGCTTGCTTTAATTGGCCACTTAAAACCTATTACATTAAAATTCAAGGGCGGCAAAGGGATTTCCACCTTTATCGGCGGGATGATCACATTTCAGCCGCTGCTTTCTCTTGTTATTATGGCAGTCTTTATCATTTTATATCCTTTAACCAAAAGCTTTACTTTAGCTGGCCTGGGGGCTTTTCTCTTTATTCCCGTATTCCTATTAATCAGGCAATATGATTGGCTTACTTGTATTCTAGCGGCTGGCATCCTGATACTGATCCTCCTCGCACACTCTGAGAATATTAAAGAAAAAATAAGGCACAACTAACCAGAAGGAGCATCCTCCAAGGGTCTGCCTTAAAAAACCAAAATGTCCACCCCACGTGGACAAATCAGCGAATTTGTCCACGGATGGTGCCTGACACCGTAGATGACACCGGAGACACCGCCAATGAATTTAATTTAATCGCTTGCCAAAGGCTTGCGTCGGTGATTGCGTTTTCTCCTCGTAAATCGTTGATGGTGCGGGCGAGGCGGATGATTTTGATTTGGGTGCGGCTGCTCCAGCCTTTTTTGTAGAGATGCTGTTGGAGTGCATTTTGTTGCCCCTGGGTTAACGGAGTAGTTTTCATCAGCTCATTATATGGCACCCGGCCGTTACAAATTTCTCTGCCGTATCGGTCATATTGTCTCTTTCTCGCCTCTTCCACCCTCTGCCGGACTACACAGGACGACTCGTTCTCCACTCCATCTTCGCCCGCAGTCCTCAAATCAACCGACTTCAGGGATAGATGAATATCAAAGCGATCCCTTAAAGGGCCAGAAAGCTTATTTTGATAAGCAAGGATCTGTTTTTTGGAACATGTACAATAATGGGCATTGTCCCCTGCATACCCGCAGGGACAAGGGTTCATTGCCGCGACCATGATAAACGAAGCTGGATATGTAATGGTAGCGTGGGTACGGCTGATGGTAATCAAACCAGTTTCCAAAGGCTGCCGCAGCATATCCAACGTTTTTTTTGAAAATTCGCCGACTTCGTCCAAAAATAAAACACCGCGATGGGCTAAAGATATTTCCCCCGGCTTTGGATACTGACCGCCTCCAATAATAGATATCCCTGAGGCGGAATGATGCGGATTCCGAAATGGCGGGAAATATGTTTCAGGCTGAGATACATGAGCCAATTGATATAAACTCATAACCTCCAGCCGGAATTCCTTCGATAGCCCCGGCAAAATGGACGGGAAACTCCAGGCCAACAAGCTTTTGCCACACCCCGGCGGTCCGGTCATCAGGACATGATGTTCACCGGCCCCCGCCACTTCCAAAGCATATTTGGCACGAGAATGGCCGATGATTTGCTGGAAATCAGGATACTCTGTGCATCGAACCTCTTCCTGTTTCTTTTTAAAAAATGAAGGTGGTGACCACTGCCCTGATAAATGCCCGATAACGTCTTGAAGCGACTCGACATAAATTAACTCCAGACCTAAAACATCAAGTGACGGCAATTTTTCGTCGAAAGGCAAATAGAGTTTGCGGATGCCGATTTTTTTCGCCGCTAACACTGCCGCAAGCATGCCTTGAACAGATTGAATCGCACCATCCAGCGATAAGGCCCCGATAAAACCGGTATCCTCCGGGATTATTACTTCCAATTCGTGGAGACTCGATAAGACCCCGATCGCCATCGACAGATCAAACATCGAGCCAATCTTCTTCTGGTCGGATGGTGACAGGTTAATAATTATTTTTTGTCCGTTCATAACGTATCCCAGTGTACCAAGTGCTGCAATAATCCGCTCTCTTGCTTCTTTCACCGCGGCGTATGGCAGCCCGACAATTTTAAAAGAATCGGCTCCAACTCGGGTGCTGACCTCAACATTTAGGCGATAACCTTCCATGCCTTTTAAGCCAATGCTTGTTACTTTTGCCCACATGGTATTACCCCGTCTTTGACAGTGAAAAGTTTGCCATCTTTCCAGTAAAGCTTGTCCATCGGTGTGAGTTTCATAAATCGTTGGTAATGCTGGGAAGGCGGTTCAGGAAAATAGGATAGAATGCATTTGGGGTCAACTAGCGGGATTTTTCCGCCGTAGATGAAGGCGCGGTAACTGCTCCAAGGATAATCTTCCGGTGCTTTAACCATTCCTGCCTCAACAGGATTCAAATGAATGTATTTGCTGACATCAATCTCATATTCCGGAGAATTCAGCAATTCGGCTCCATAACGCTTCTCGAAGACATGTCCGGTAAATTCATACTTTTTGTTAATATACTTGGCATAATTGGTGTTAAGCTTCTTCATGATGGTACTGAGCGGGGTTTTCATTGTCTCAATCTGGAGATGAGTGTGGTTCGTCATCAAGCAAAAACTGTGGAGTTTAAATGGGTGTTTGTACATCGTCGCTTCCAGCAGGGAAAGATACTTTTGATAATCTTCATCATCAAAAAAAAGCGAACTACGTCTAATCCCCCTGCTGGTCACATGATACTTCGCCCCTTCAAACCAAATACGACCATTCCGAGCCATACTAATAACAACTCCTTTATTTATTGTTTTATCGGTGTCAGGCACCATGTGAATTTTTCACATGGTGCCTGACACCCGAGGGTCTGCCTGTTATTTATTATACATAGATTTTTCAACCAAATTGGCACTTCAAAGAATTGTAACAAAAAAGACAAAACTTTTTATAGTGACATATCGGGTCAAAAAAGCAACAAGCCCTTTAGCTTGTATGGGCGTATAAAAATTGCTAGGCGCTAATATTTATTACTATAGCTTTTAAAGAGGGGGAGTGTCTCTGAGAGGTATTAGAATAATACAAAGAATTGTTGGTGTTCTGTTTCTGGCCGGAGGTGTTTATCTTATTTTCGTTACCCAAGAGTTCTTCGGTACCATTTTAATTATATTAGCATTTTTAATTTTTCCGACTATTGAAAAGAAAAATAATTCTGATAATCCCGAACACGCATATCAACAAGAACGTTACAATGAATTTGCTAATGATAACGATCATTCCTTTGGAGGCGGAGGCTCAGATGGCGGTACTGATTCAGACGGTAGCGGTGACTAAGCGACGACCTGTAAAATTTCCGAAAGGATTTTTTGCAAAATGCAAAGCCCTTGCCTGCTTGAAAAAACAAGTAGACAAGGGCTTTTTCGGTTTAGCTGTTATTTTGCTTTAGTGAAAAAATACAGAAACCAGACTGCATGATTTTGTTCATCTATCGCTACTCTTCGGAAAGTTCCTTTAATTAACTGATCAGTTGCTGCGTCGGCAATTTCCATATAAAAGTCGACCGTTTTTTGTTCATCCTGCAGGGCAAATTCTAAGCCAGACAAATAACGCCCAGGGCACTCCTCTACTATTTTCGGCTGTGGAACCTTGCCCGTCAGCTCACGGTATATTTGGACAAACTGTTGATAATGCCTGATTTCGTCTTGACGAATTTCAAGGATTCTTTCCCGTTCCTTCTGATTTGGAGCTAAATTAGCCAGCTTGGCATAGCAATCAATAGCACTATACTCACCATTAATAGCTTTTTCAATATCATTGATAAATTTATTGGATTGCCTGTATATAGCATCATGGTAATTGGTAAAAGGATACATAAGGCAGCCCCCCCTGTTTTTCTCATTAATATCATACGTTAGGCGTGCTTCAGGGTGCTGAAATTTTAAAAATAACCTTTGCTTCATTACATTAAAGAAAATATTTTAAAATCCTTTCAAGAATAGCGAAATTTCCCGGGAAACACTCAATCTTCGACATACTTTGCACAAAAAGAAGCAACTCTCCCCCTACAGTAACATCCAGGGACTGCTGCTTCATCTCGTAAAACTGGTTTAATTTATTTTAAATTGCTCTTGCTTTTATCAATCACTTTCCAAAATTCCTTTGCAACAATCTGGTAACCTTCTAGACTTAAATGGATGTTAGCAGGGTTAGGCAGGTACGTCTTGTAATCTTTTGCGATGATATCATAGGTAGGGATAAAGGTATCTCCGTTTGTAGTCGCAGCCATTTTGATTTGATTATTCAATATATCTAACAACGGCAGCAGTACAGCTTGATGGTCCACCGGTAAATATGGGAAGGTATTGTAATACCCCATTACATATACCTTAGCCTTTGGATTTAAGTCATTGATGGTTGATAAAATGGTATTAAGATTTTTCGTAACACCAGCAATCGCGGCTGGCACAGTTGTTTCGCCTGTTGGGTCCACCTTTAATGCAGCTAGAATATCATTACCACCAATATCAATAGTGATAAATTCTGCTTCTTTAATTCCTGATCTCACCTTCTCGTTATAAAGAACATCCCCTACTAATTGTCCCGAAATATACCCTGGAACAGCAAAATTGTCATATCCCACCGTATACTGCGATTGTTCAAAGCGCTTTGTGAGATAATCTGGATACCCAAGACCCATTTGGTTATTAGGCGTAACCCCAGCTGCAAGGGAATCCCCCAGCGCAACATAATCAATAACTTTTTTTACAGGACCCTTGGCCAAAGCAGCTACCGGAAGTGAAACAAGCAACACACCCGTCAATACCAAACTCTTAATCTTTTTGCCAACCATCAAAAACACTCCCTCCTAAAACGTTATAATGAACAATTTAATCATAACAAAGCATATTACCGTTCGCAATTAGGAACAAAATGTTTTACAATGTACTTTTTCACTCAACTGTCCACCACAGGCGTACAAATGTCCACGAGTGGTGTCAGGCACCAAAAAGGCACTCAAAAAAGGACACCAAAAAAGAGCGCCAAGAAAAGTCATCAAAAGGACCGCCTTAAAAAGCTTCCTAAACCATGATTTATCTCACATACAGTTGTTGTTAAATAATTTAAAATATTCGTTAAAACTTTAGAAATCAGGTGGAGGAATGTTAGTGGTAGAAGAGTTTTCGAGAATCGGATTGGTATTTGAATCATTAAGCTTGCTTGGGGTGGAGTGTGTCTTTGGTTGTGATGATGAACGGCTATTGCCGCTGCCAATGGCCACAGAATGTGCAGCACTACGGTATTATCAACTAAAGCATGAGCAGGCGGCTGTTCATGCAGCGGACGGATATGCTCGTGCGACGGGAAAACCCGGTGTGGTTCTTGTTACCACCGCCGCGGGGGTCACAAACGCAATTACCGGAATGGCCACAGCGTACAGTGATTCTGTTCCAGTGGTAATGATCGCAGGTCCGCTGCTCCCTTCTAACCCGCTGCCGAAAGAAGCTATAAAGGAGCTGGATATAAGTGGTGTCACAATGCCAATTACAAAATATGCATGTAAAATTAATGCGCCGAACCAGTCTGATTTTTCCAAAACACTGCAAACGGCCTTATCGATTGCTGGCGAAGGAAGACCTGGTCCGGTTTTAGTAGAAGTAACCGAAGAGCCCGAAGGAGTTAAACAAGCGTCATCAGAGAAACTGATTAATAACAGCAACAGCCGCCATACCAGAACAATCGCAGCTAGACCCCTTATTGAAAAATCACTTGAACCAGCAAAAAAATTAATTGAAACTGCCAGAAAACCAGTATTGTTTATCGGCGGCGGGGTGATTGCCGCCAATGCCGCAGCCGTTTTACGGGAAATAGCCGAAAAAGCACACATTCCAGTTGTCAGTTCCCTTTTAGGCATCGGCGCGATGGATGCGGGAAATCCGCTTTTCCTGGGGATGCTAGGAATGCATGGAACGTTTGCGGCAAATAAAGCGGTCCACCATTGCGATCTTTTAATTAGTATTGGAGTCCGGTTCAGCGACCGTGTGACCGGGAAAATCAGCGGCTTTTCGCCTAAGTCAAAAAAAATCCATGTGGATATCGACCCGGCAGAAATTAATAAAGTAATTCCCGTCGATCTGCCGATAGTCTGCGATGCGAAGGAGTTCCTAGATACGATTAAAGGAGTGCTGGATTATCATAAAATTAGAGACAACTCAGAGGCATGGACAAATGAGGCGTTGGAGTGGAAACGGACTGTCCCAAGGTTTGAAAAATACAACAGCATTTTGAGCCCGCAGTCGGTTATCCAACTGCTGAACGAGTATACCGACAAAGATACAATTGTCGTAACCGATGTCGGCCAGCATCAAATTTGGACTGCACATCATTACAATTTTTCGAGGCCGCGGACACTCATTACCTCAGGCGGTTTAGGGACCATGGGGTATGGGCTCCCTGCAGCAATTGGAGCTGCGGGTGCGTATCCAGGGAAATCTGTTATTTGTGTATCGGGTGATGGCAGCTTCCAAATGAACCTGCAAGAATTAATGACCGCCGTCAAATACCAGCTGCCAATTAAAATTGCTATTTTGAATAATGGTTACTTAGGAATGGTACGTCAGTGGCAGGAGTTGTTTTACCAGGGGAGATATTCCGAGGTGAAAGTGTGTTCGCCAAACTTTGCCCAGCTGGCAGACGCTTACGGAGCGATGGGACTATCAGCGCACACCGATGAAGAAGCACAACATGTAATGAATAAGGCATTCAACTTCACCGGCCCAGTGGTATTGGAATTCGATGTCGTCGAAGAAGAAAACGTCTATCCAATGGTACCGCCAAACCACAACAACCATCAAACCATCCTTTCAAGATAATGGAAAACGGTGTCAGGCACCATGTGAAAAATTCACATGGTCCCTGACACCGCTCCTAAACTTCGCGATTACTACATTTCATTTTATCGCAACACGGCTTTGCTGAGCCACTGTTTCCCTTCAACTAAACGGGTGACCAATAGGGCGCAGACGGTGTTGCCGGTGGAGTTTAAGAGTGTGGCTGGTGCGTCAATGATGGTGGGTGCTGATGACAGCGATGATGGGCAGGGTTTCCGGTGGGAAGCCGTAGACACTGATGATCAGCATCTCGCCCATCTGTACATCAAGAAGCTAACAAAAACTTCAGCCGTTTTTTCAAGAAGAGCCCTTTGCCTTGTACCCCTTGCCCATCATCTCATGGACATTATGGACGGTAACATAGGCAAACTCGTCAATTTCTCGAATAATATGTTTCAACTGGACGATTTCCTGCTTGTTAATCACGAGGTACAATACCTGTTTGTCCTGACCAGTGTAACCGCCGTGTCCGTCTAATACAGTAAGGCCGCGTGACATTTTTTTCGTAATCGCGTTCAAGACCCGTTCTGGCTCATTGGAAATGATTAACACCGCAACACGTTCATCCAAGCCCTCAACAATAAAATCAATCGCCTTCGCACCGATATACACCACTAGAAGCGTGTACATAGCTTTTTCCAGCCCGATAATAAAGACTGAAGCGACAACGACGGCAACATCCAGAAGCAGCATAGCTTTAGCAATGCTCCAGCCAAAATATTGATTCGCCAGCTGTGCTAAAATCGTTGTCCCGCCCGATGTTCCGCCTGAGCGAAAAATCAGCCCCAGCCCTACTCCGACTAAAAAGCCGGCAAACACAGAAGCAAGGAGGGTGTCACCGGTTAATTGTTTCCCCACGTCCTCTGTTAAAAACATAAACAATGAGCAGGCCGCAATCGAAATCAGGGTGTACACAAACGCTCTTTTTTCGAAAAATTTATAGCCTACCACAATGAGCACCGCGTTTAAGACAAAGTTTACTACCCCTGGGGACCAGTCAAACAAATAGTGCGCAACGATGGTAATCCCTAAGATGCCGCCCTCTGACAGCATGTTTGGAATGGTAAAATAATTCACACCAAGGGCAAACACGAAAGCCCCCACAAAAATTAATAATAAATCCTTCAATATTCTTTTCATAATAAGCCATCCTGTGTATCATTTATTCTATTTTCATGATACAACAAGGGAACAATTCGGGGAATAACAAAAGTTTCATTATGATCCATCTTCTTGTTTTCGGAAAATTCAAACCCCTATATGTAAAAAAAAACGGCAAATGGTGTCAGGCACCACTGCCGTTTTTCGGAATAAATTTAAAGATTTCCTTTGATTCAAAGCTGTCAACCAGGCGGTTAAGCCAGTCATAGTATTCGAGTGCGGAGGTGAGTTTTTCGATATCTGCCTGGGCTTGGGCCTTTACCTGTTCTTCCACTTGATCATGTTCTATCAGAAATTGGAGTTCGGCAAGCGACTTTTCCATTGCTGAAACATTAATTGTAACGCCGGCACGCCACTTGATGGTGAAGAAATCGATAAAGGTTTGATACCAGTCAGGCTCGGCTTGGTAAAGATCCTTCCGTACGCCTTTGCGCCAGACTTTACCAACCATTTTCAAATCCACCAAATTCCTAACGGATGTGCTCATGCTCGTCTTGCTCATCCCGAGCTCTTCTTTCATTTCATCTAATGTCATTGGCTCCTCTTGGAAATATAAAGCGCCATATAAACGTCCAACGGATTCTGTTACTCCATATAAATGCATGTTTTGCGAAATCGCATCAATCACCCGTTCACGGGCTTGTTCAAGCCTTTTCTCTCCGTCCATTATTGCTTTTCACACCCATTTCCTATACGTGTCCTCTAATAGACTAAACATGTTTCCTCCAAAAGTAAAGGACTCAAATATGGAGGAATTGGGAGCAATTTGGAGCAATTATAAGAATTATTATAATTCATTACGTACAGTTTTTTCTGTACGTACTTTATGAACGAATATAACTGATTACCAACATTGCCAAACACATCCAATCAAACCTACAATAGGAAGGTCACAACTTTTGGTGTAGGCACACGAAAGTAAAAATTTCCATTTTATGTGTCCACGCCAGGCGGAATAGTGTCCACAGATAGTGTCAGGCACCAAAAAGACACCAAACTGGATCTATATAGATCTAAAAAGGATTTAAATAGGTTTAAAAAAAAGATCTAAATGGCACCAATATGGTACCTCGATAATGTACCAATAGAGAATATACCATTTAGTGAAGGAAGGTGAGTTTATGAAGAAAATTGAGGTTCGGAATGTGACGAAGGTGTTTGGGAAGTCGAAAAAGGCGATTCAGCTTTTGCGTGAAGGTGAGTCGAAGCAGAGTATTTTGAAGAAGACCGGGGCTACGGTCGGAGTGAACCAGGCTAATTTCTCGGTTGAGGCTGGTGAGATTTTCGTCATTATGGGCTTATCCGGGAGCGGTAAATCAACCTTGGTCCGAATGCTGAATCGGCTGATTGATCCTACTGCCGGCCAAGTACTCATTGACGGTGAGGATATCGTCAAGATGAATAAGGAACAATTAAGGCAAGTCCGGCGCAAAAAAATCAGTATGGTCTTCCAAAAGTTCGCACTCCTCCCCCATCGAACCGTGCTTGAAAACACCGAATACGGTTTAGAAATCCAAGGTGTAGCAAAGGATACCCGCACCAAGAAAGCAATGGATGCTCTTAAGGTCGTTGGACTCGAAGGCTATGAAAATCAATATCCTGGACAGCTAAGCGGCGGTATGCAGCAAAGGGTTGGTCTTGCCCGTGCGTTAGCCAATGACGCAGATATCCTGCTGATGGACGAAGCCTTCAGCGCTCTCGACCCATTAATTCGTAAGGACATGCAGGACGAACTGCTCGAGCTGCAAGAGAAAATGAAAAAAACAATCGTCTTCATCACTCATGACTTAGATGAAGCGCTGAGAATCGGTGACCGCATCGCTCTTATGAAGGATGGATCTATTGTCCAGATCGGAACAGCGGAAGAAATCCTGATGAACCCTTCGAACGACTATGTTGAGAGATTCGTAGAAGACGTTGACCTTTCCAAAGTATTAACTGCCGGTCATGTCATGAAACGGGCCGAATCCGTTTCAATCGAAAAAGGTCCTAGAGTTGCCTTGAAAAATATGAAAGAACTAGGAATTTCGAGTATTTATGTCGTGGATAAAAAGAAAACCCTGCTTGGAGCGATTACCGCTTCAGACGCCAATGACGCTCTTGAGCGGAAAGACAACCTGACAGGAATTTTACAGGCGGACGTTCCTACGGTTTCGCCGGATACGCTATTAACTGATCTATTTGATAAAGTTTCGACGGCCTCCATTCCAGTTGCTGTTGTTGACGAAAATAGAAGATTACTAGGAATTTTAGTCAGAGGAGCGGTGATTGGTGCGCTTGCCGGAAATAACATCGACTTAAATACGGAGGCGGGGACGAATGCAAAAACAGAAGCCGCCGCGGGAAAGCTTGATAGAATTGAGCGTAATGATGTTCCGAGCAGGTCGGATGAACCAGTGAAAGAGAAAGCACAAGACAATACCATCAAATTAAATTTTTCCGGCCGGACGAATTCAAATGGAAAGAACGACAAACTCAACGCTGACAGGGAGGTGAACTGATATGGAAAATTGGCTTCCAAAACTGCCCGTGGCGGATTGGGTGGACGTGTTTGTCACTTGGCTGACAACAAATCTCGATGTTGCTTTTAGCGGAATTACGAATGTTCTAGAAGCAGTTGTTGATGGAATGGTTGCAGGCTTCGGCTATATACCATCCTATATATTTATGATTCTGCTAACCTTAATTGCGTGGAAAATTGCCAATAAAACGATTGCCTTGTTTACCCTCATCGGTTTATTTCTCATCGCCAACCTTGGCTACTGGGACCCCATGCTTGAGACATTGGCACTTGTGTTAACTGCCGTTATTATTTCCATTTTATTAGGAATTCCTTTAGGTATTTGGGCATCACAAAAGCAATCTGTAAGACAGGTCGTCACCCCTATCCTAGACTTTATGCAAACGATGCCTGCCTTCGTTTACCTAATCCCGGCGATTTTCTTCTTTAATATTGGTGTTGTTCCTGGCGTCGTTGCATCGGTTATTTTTGCCATGCCGCCAACGATTCGGCTGACGATTCTTGGAATCCAACAGGTGCCGGCCGATATTATCGAAGCGACTGAGGCATTCGGCTCGACCACCAGCCAAAAATTATTGAAAGTCCAGCTGCCGCTGGCGATGCCAACAATCATGGCGGGAATTAATCAAAGTATCATGCTGGCTTTATCGATGGTCGTGATCGCCTCAATGGTTGGTGCCCCTGGACTTGGCGCTGATGTTTATCGCGCCGTTACGCAAATTCAAATTGGTAAAGGCTTCGAGGCTGGCCTGGCGATCGTTGTCATTGCTATTATTCTCGATCGTTTAACCCAGAACATCGGAAAAAGTAAAAAACATGGAGGGACTGTATAATGCTTAAGCTGAAGAAAAAATGGATGATGCCGCTGCTAGCTGGCTTTTTAACGATCGGGCTTGCTGCCTGCGGGTCTGATAAGGCCGGAAGTGATAAAAAAGGTTCTGGCTCAGGTGCTTCCACTGTTGGTGAAGCTGTAGACTATAAAATTATCGGGATTGATCCTGGGGCTGGGCTGATGAAGGCTACAGCTAAGGTGCTTGACGAATATAAGCTTGATGATTGGAAGCTTGTGGAAGGCTCCAGCGCTGCGATGACCGCTGCTTTGAAAAAAGCTTATGACAAACAGGAGCCAATTATTGTAACCGGCTGGACTCCGCACTGGATGTTCGCCAAATTTGATTTGAAATATCTGGAGGATCCAAAAGGTGTATACGGACCAGATGAAACGATCAACACGATTGCAAGAAAAGGGCTGAAAGATGAAGCTCCAGAAGCTTATAAAGTATTGGATCAGTTCAATTGGACGCCTGATGATATGGCCGCTGTGATGAGTTCGATTCAGAATGGCGAAAAGCCGGAGGATGCGGCTGCCCAATGGGTAAAGGATAATGGAGATAAAGTAGCGAAATGGACAGATGGCGTGAAAAAGGTTTCCGGAGATAAAATCACGCTTGGATATGTTGCATGGGATAGTGAAATTGCCAGTACGAATGTCGTTGGAAAGGTTCTTGAGGACCTTGGATTCAAGGTCACCCTTCGTCAAGTTGAAGCAGGACCAATGTGGACCGGTGTTGCTGACGGAAGCCTGGATGCAATCGTCGCCGCCTGGCTCCCATCCACGCACGAAGACTACTACAACAGATATAAAGACAAAATCGATGACCTCGGCGAAAACCTAAAAGGCACCAAACTCGGCCTTGTCGTCCCAGCCTACATGGACATCGACTCAATTGAAGATCTTAAGAAATAAAGATGTTTTTTGCTGTGGTGTCAGGCACCACAAAAAGACATTCATGGCAAATTGCCCGCCTCAGGCCGGCAATTTGCCATTTTTTGTGTCCATTCCAGGCGGAATCATGTCCACGGATGGTGTCAGGCACCAATTTAAAAGACCAATTTATTTGCAGTCACACTGCCGTTATTCGGTTAGGTTAATGGAATATTTGGCAAAGCCGCCGCTGGATGGGCCGATGTATCGGATGTCTTTGAAGCGGCTGACGTAGTTTTGTGCTTTTGGTGATGAGTCGAATACAATTGTCTGGCTGCTCGTGCTGCCTTTGAATTTTGCAATCGACCAGTTTTGATCAGCAGACGGATTGATGATTTTCTTCTTTTGAAGGTAGTTCATGAGTATCTGTCGGTTTTCGTCCGGAAATTTCACAATAATCTTGCTTTCCTTGACTCCGGGAAAGGTTGTGCTAGCAGCCCGGTAATTATTCGTTCCAACGATAAACATTTGCTCCAGCAGTACAGGCTTCCCTTGAAAGGTAAGATTTACAATGCGGCTAGTATCTGAATTCAAGACATTTCCGTTCACATCATATTTCGCCGGCTTTGTAACATCGATATAGTATTCAACCCCGTCAATCACATCAAAATTATAGAATCTAAAGTTAGGATTTATTAACTGCTGCTCCCCCGCATCATCCGGAATAATTTGATTAAATTGACCTGCGCTCATCTCGAGCCATTCCTTCAACTGCGCCCCGTTTACTAGCACTGCCTGAAGCGTATTCGGATACACATACAAATCAGCGACATTTTTAATCGCCAGCGTTCCTTTAGGAATATCGGTATAATAGTTTGGACCACCTCGCCCCCCTGCTTTAAACGGCGCCGCTGCTGATAAAATTGGAATTCCGGCATATTTGCTGTAAGCAGGATCCTTCAATACTTCAACTAAGTATTCTGTTTGGGCATTGTTCAATATTTGTACGGAAGGGTCATCCTTTACCAGTGAAAAATAGCTGAAAATTGGTGCTGAAGTTTCACCCACAGGTTTATTTACATACCCAATCGTTGCTTCATGGTCTGGTAAAATCGTCTTCATTAACGCCCTATCTGTTTCCACCAGGGAATTTCCTTTTTCATCGGCAATCGGCCAGAGTGAACTGCGGCTATCGACGACCTGCCATTTTCCTTTCCTCTTTTGCAATTGTAAGTCTATAACCCCAAGATGGCTGGCGAATGACCCTGGCATAACGACGGGCTTCCCATTGATTGTTCCCTTTTTCATGTTGACATTAGGCAAATTCCTATATACTGGTCCTGGAAAAGTATTATGCTGATGTCCTGTTAAAATCGCATCAATACCCTCAATTTCTGTTAAATAATAGGCCGCGTTTTCCATTCCCGGCTGGTATGGAGCAGCAGCGCTGATTCCTGTATGAGCAAGAGCAACAATGACGTCGACACCATTCTTTTTCATGATTGGAACCCATTTATGGGCTGATTCGACAATCGATTGTACGATTACTTTCCCTTCAAGATTGGCCTTGTCCCAGTCTATAATTTGCGGCGGAACGAAACCAATTACGCCCACATTAATCGTAAGCTTTTTCCCCTGCTCATCAACGACCTCCTTTTTAAATATGACATATGGTTGAAAGTAGGGATTATTTTTTCCATCGATGGCTTCTGCCTGATAGATGTTGGCATTGACAACCGGCATTTTCGCACCCTTTAACGCCTTGTTTAAAAAATCAAGACCGTAATTAAACTCGTGGTTGCCAAGAGTAATCGCGTCATATCCAAGTATATTAAACAGTCGGTAAACAGGGTGAACCTCACCTTCCTTCAGCCCTTTTACTTTGGCCAAATAATCGTCCATTGGATTTCCTTGAAGATGGTCTCCATTATCGAACAGCATGGAATTTCTCACTTCATCGCGGGCCTGCTTAATAAGTGTTGCTGTTTTCACCAAACCAACCTTATTATCCTCTTTTGTCTGATAATAATCGTAATTAGCTAAGAATATGTGAATATCCGACGTCTCCAGTAAACGGAGCTGCACCGTGCACTCACCACCTTTACCCAAAAATAGTATGATCATTTTATGGAAGAATATGTATTTCGGTGTCAGGCACCATGTGAAAAATTCACATAGTGCCCGACACAAATCTTTATTTACTGTTATTCCACATATTTCGTATATTTTTGTATCATAGTTCGGACGAGGGCGCTTGTTTCGGCTGGGAGGTTTGTGAGTTCAAAGAATTGGGCATCTAGTGTTTCAACGCCGTCGATGCGAATTTTTTTGTTTTTTATATCCGTTGTCCGATAGGCAATTGTGACCGGGTAGAATTCGTCGCCGTTTTCCAGCTTGACGAAGTACTTTTCTCCTGAAAAAACACCTACTAATTCGAGCGCACCGATTTCGATGCCGGTTTCCTCCCAGACCTCTCTTCTTCCGGCCTCCTCTGCAGACTCTGCTAATTCCAATAAACCGCCTGGAAGTCCCCACACCCCGCTTGGTCTTTTTTGCAGCAATATTCGATCCTGCTCATCCATTACGCCGACAACGGCCCCTACTAAAATGAGCGGCCGAGTTCCGACAATTTTTCGTAAATCTTCAATATATCCCATTGTGTACCTCCAAAATATAGGTTTTAAAGTTTTTATGTAATTCGGAGCCTAATGGAAAATCCTCCTATTAAAATAGCAATTTCGATTAGGTTCCCTTCAAGCTAATACTGAATTTGACCTTCTAAATTTTTGCCGTTATGTAAATAATTCTTTTCGAATAATAAAAACCCTCTTTACATTCTTAGAAAAAAACCAAACCTCTTTTTCCAAAAAAAGAGCCCTCCACAAAATGAGGGCCCAGCTCCTTCAATGTTTATAATCCCAAAGAATTTTCCACTCTCCCTTTTCCTCGACGACAAAAACATCCTGCTGCAAATCAAAGTTCCCATACTTTCCCTTGTAAGTTTGGATAACCGGAACTTTGTAGACATTTTCCAAAGCCTTCCCCGTCTTGGACATTTTCCAGCTGTTCAATTTTTCTGGCTTCCCGAGTGAATATGTAAACGTCTCAACGCCAAAATGGTTCATAAACACATGTGCCCGGTCCTGAATATAATTGCTTTTACTAAACCTTTTTTTCATGAAGGTGTGAAACAATTCCCATGAGTTTGAGAAATCCCCTTCCCGTTCAAAGCGATAAAATTCATCTACTGCCGCCTCAGCATTCCTGTCCGCCGAAAGGAATAACCATTTTCCTAATAAAAAAATTATGCCAATCACTAATACTGCTGCCACGATTAATGGAAGCGGCGTTCTTTTTCTCCTCATGGCGAATGTCCCCTTTTTGGTAAAGGTCTTTTATCAAAGAATATGAGGGATCATGTCCGAATAGAAGAAAAACCTTACTACTGATGGGAGTTATGGAGTTATTACGGGATTCGAACATTTTGTAAATTCCATTTATTTTACAAAAATAGCCCAATTCTTTTATATTTGTCGATTATCAGGGACAATCCTCCTCCATTTTTCAAGAAAAAGCTAGAAAACTAGGAATATTTGAAGGAAGCTTTTTTGAAATATAACAAATTTCAATAGAATATGACGTCTGCGACCGCAATTTGTCATCAAACTAGTAAACTGCTGAAATATTTCTGTAATACTCCTGTGTTATCTTATTATTTATAGAAAGGGGTTTTAACATGAAGAAATTCCTACTAACATTAGGTTTAGCAGGTTTAGTATTATTCGGAAGCCATGCGGCATCAGCATCTGCAGCATCTAATACATACACTGTTAAAAGCGGCGATTCACTTTATAAAATCGCTAAAAAATACAAAACTTCGGTGACCAATCTAAAAAAATGGAATCACCTTAAATCAGATATGATTCATCCAAAGCAGAAATTAGTTGTGTCTAGTTCTGTGAAGGCAGTAACTACAAAGAAAACTCCAGTGAAGAAAACAACTGTCAAATCAAAAGCACCAAAGGTTGTTAAAACACTGACCGTTACAGCTACTGCTTACACAGCCAATTGCAAACGCTGCTCAGGAATAACTGCAACTGGATTAAATCTTAAAAAAAATCCAAAGCTAAAAGTTATATCTGTTGACCCGAAAGTGATTAAATTAGGAACAAAGGTTTATGTTGAAGGCTACGGCTATGCGGTTGCCGGCGATACAGGCGGCGCCATGAGAGGCAACAAAATTGACGTCTTCATCCCATCCAAATCCCAAGCACTCAAATGGGGACGAAAAACGGTTAAAGTAAAAATACTAAAATAACAAATCCTTAACAAAATCCTAGGTAAACATGTTTTACTTGGGATTTTTTCTATTTAAATAAAGGGTGTTGGGTACCATGTGTGAAATCGCATGGTACCCAACACCCTTTTCCTTTTCTAGTATTCTTGCTTTTGATGCCAGTTCCAGGCGTCCGTGATGATTTGTTCTAGATTTCTTTCGGCTTTCCAGCCTAGTTCGTCATAGATTTTTTGGGAGGATGCGACGAGTCTTGCCGGGTCTCCCGGGCGGCGGTCTGCCATTTCCACGTTTGCCTTGATGCCTGTCACGTGCTCACAAGTCTCAATGACCTCTTTCACTGAAAATCCTAAACCATTACCTAAGTTGTAAATCTCCTCAGATTTTTTCCCTTTTAGCAGCGCATTAAGCGCCAAAATATGAGCAGATGCTAAGTCTGTCACATGAATATAGTCACGGATGCATGTACCGTCCTCTGTTTCATAATCCGAGCCATACACGGAAACCTTATCCCTTTGGCCCAAAAGATGCTGCAGAACAATTGGAATCAAATGCGTTTCTGGGTCATGGCTTTCGCCGATAGCCGCCGATTTATGAGCACCCGCCGCATTAAAGTAGCGCAGCACCACATAATTAAGCCCGTAGGACTTTGAAAAATCGGCCAAAATCTGCTCAACCATTAATTTTGACCGGCCGTACGGGTTAATCGGTGAAGTCGGGGTGGTTTCGTCGATGATATCTACATTTGGAATACCGTATGTTGCGGCTGTAGATGAAAAAATAAAGTTTTTCACTTTAAATCTCTGCATGACTTTTAAAAGCATGATCGTAGATGCAACGTTATTATTATAATATTTTAAAGGATCGACAACAGACTCTCCAACGAGGCTGTTTGCCGCAAAATGCATGACAGCTTTTATCGGATAGCTTCGAAACACCATAATTAAGTCGTCCACATTGCCAAGGTCACCTTTTACAAAAATAGCGCGGCTATCGACAGCTTCCCTATGGCCAGTCGATAGATTGTCCAGAACTACTACCTCTTCTGTTTCTACTAATTGTTTTACAAGATGGCTGCCAATGTAGCCTGCTCCGCCGACAACGAGAATCATAGTACATTGCTCCTTAGATAAATTTCTATTTTACCTTTTGTATTATAACATTTTTTGAAAAAATACGCTTGTTATAGGTTAATTCTATGTGAATGTTGACTAGGAAAATACTTCATATAAACACCCAACGAGGCATAAAGTATGACAGGTACCCGAGCGAAATCCGCCATTTCCCCATAAAATATTGGTGTAATGGAATTTACTGAATAGGAGGGGAATCAATGAAGCTATATTTAGATCCCGGTCATGGCGGGCAAGACCCCGGTGCGCAAGGTCATGGACTGAATGAAAAAGATGTTACGTTAGATATCGCCCTCAAACTGCGTACGATTTTACAAAATGACTATGAAAATGTTCAAGTGAAAATGAGCCGGACAAGTGACACCACCAAAAGCTTAAGCCAGCGCACTAGCGAAGCGAATGCTTGGGGGGCTGATTACTACTTGTCTATTCATATTAATTCAGCAACCAGCTCTGCCTCAGGGTATGAGGACTATATCTACATTGGTTTATCCAACTCCTTAACGGCAAAAAATCAAGGGATTATTCATGAAGAGGTCTTAAATGTGAACGAACTAAAAGACCGCGGCAAGAAAAAGGCCAACTTCCATGTCCTCCGTGAATCCTCAATGCCGGCCGTCCTTACGGAAAATGGCTTTATCACAAACGCCCACGATGCCGCCCTTATGAAGCAGGCGTCATGGCGCCAAAAGGTCGCGCAAGGGCATGCAAACGGCCTGGCAAAAATATTTCATCTTAAACGCAAATCACAGCCAGAACCGACGCCGCCAATCCCTTCCCCTGGAACACTCTATAAGGTCATTGCTACCTCCTTCAAATCAAGGGAAAACGCTGATGAATTAGTCACGCTGCTGCATGACAAAGGCTTCGAAGCATTCGTCAATTCAACCACCATCTCTGGAGAAACATGGTACCGCGTACAAGCTGGCGCCTTCTCCGACCGCAGTAACGCGGAAGAACGCCTTACCCAACTCCATAAAGCAAGTTTCAAGGACTCATTTCTGATCGCTGAATAAATAAAAGGGTGTCAGGCACCATGTGAAAAATTCACATGGTGCCTGACAACCTCCCCCTTCCCTATTTTCCAATTTCCCGCTATATAAATAATGAAAAGGTAATGTATTGGTTCTGGTAATGTATTGGTTCCGCGTCCTCTCCAGTTTTGGAACGATTTGTTTTTTTACCCATACGATAAATATGTGAAACCATTTTAGAGGAATGGAGGATACGAATAATGAAGCTTTATTTAGACCCTGGTCATGGCGGGCAGGATCCAGGTGCGCAGGGGAATGGGCTGAATGAAAAAGATATTACATTGGATATTGCGCTTAAATTGCGTAAAATCCTGCTTGATGACTTTGAAAATATTGATGTAAAAATGAGCCGTTCAAGCGATACCACAAAAGGTTTAAGTGAACGGACAACAGAGGCCAATAATTGGGGCGCTGACTTCTTTTTAGCGATTCACATCAATTCCGACAATCATACCGCCCAAGGTTACGAGGATTATATTTATCGCGATTTGTCCAACTCCTCCACCACAGCGAAATATCAAAATATCATCCATGCCGAAGTGTTAAAAATTAATCAGCTAATTGATCGTGGAAAGAAAAAAGCCAATTTCCACGTGCTCCGTGAATCAAAAATGCCGGCAATGTTAACAGAAAACGGTTTTATTGATAATACCCATGATGCTGCATTAATGAAACAATCCTCCTGGCGGCAGGATGTAGCACAAGGACATGCGAACGGACTTGCCAAAGCATTTGGACTTAAATTGAAAGCAAAGGTTCCACCAAAACCAACGCTAAAACCGGCACCGGCACCAGCACCACAGCCAGCAAAGCCGAGTACACCTGCAGCTCCAAGTAAGCCGGCGGATAGTTTGACTGGAACCGTCTATGAAGTAATGGTTGGATCTTTTACTTCTAGGGAAAATGCCGAGGACAGGGTTGCCGCTCTTAAGAAAATTGGCACGACGGGAACAATTGTCACGGCGAATATTTCAGGGAAAACCTGGTACCGCGTCCGTGTTGGTTCTTTTTCAAACCACTCCCAAGCTGAAGCACTTTTAAGCAAAATGGAAAAGGCAGGGTATAACGACTCGTTCATTGTAATTGAAAATCGTAATGTAATGGATAGCCCAAGCAAACCGGCTGAAACCGTATATGAAGTCATGGTTGGGTCGTTTACTTCAATAGAAAATGCCGAGGACAGAGTTGCCGCTCTCAAGAAAATTGGCACGACGGGAACGATTGTCACGGCGAATATTTCAGGAAAAACCTGGTACCGTGTCCGGGTGGGGGCTTTTTCGAGCCGTTCACAGGCCGATGCACTTTTAAGCAAAATGGAAAAAGCCGGTTATGACGACTCATTCATTGTGATTGAAAATACCAGCACCACAGACAATCAAACCAGCCCAAATAAGAGTACTAGCGGAACTCCGGAAAGATCCGGTTCAAGCGGAAATGCTATAGGCACGGGTGGAAACACAGGCGGCGGGACCAGCACCGGCAGTAGCACCGGTGGAAATTCAGGAACCGGCTCGGATCCGGGGAATAGGCCCGATATCGACCCAGTTCACGGCAACTCTGCTGGATTTACCATCTTAGGTCCCACCTTCCTGTCCCCGGAGCATATGAACCGTTTTGTTAAAAATATTAACCCTAAGGCACCGGAGCTCGGAAGTTTTTATCTAACCTTTGGGGAGTATTACGGAATTAGAGGGGATGTGGCTTTCGCACAAGCCATCCTTGAAACAGACTATTTTCGGTTTACTGGTGATGTTAGACCTGAACAAAATAACTTTTCAGGGTTAGGCGCAACAGGATCCAAAGCTCGCGGAGCAAGCTTTGCAACACCGGAAGAAGGAGTCCTTGCCCATCTTCAGCATCTATATGCCTACGCCACTACGATAAAGCTGCCAGGCCAATACCCGCTGGTCGATCCCCGCTTTGATTTAGTTGACAGAGGTTCAGCACCGACATGGATCGCCCTAAACGGAAAATGGGCTGTTCCCGGCAGTGATTACGGGCAAACCATTTTAGATATCTATGAAAGAATGATTCACTTGACCATCCAGCATCTAGAAACCACACGGCAAAATCTCAACCCATAACCTGTTGCGATTCCCTCCCTTCTTCCCAAAAAGGCCTTTCCATAGGTCTTTTTTATTTGGTGTATTTATTTGGTGTCAGGCACCAATTGGTAAAATTTATAAAATGTTTTTCGTATGTATAAGGGAAAAATATTATTTACTATTGAAATTTTAGCAGAAAACGAATATTATATTTATTGCTTTTATTATTGTTCGTGTTTACGGAGGACGATTATGTTTAAATTGAAAGAGAATAATACAAACGCCAAAACAGAGGTACTTGCGGGGTTCACCACTTTTTTTACCATGGTGTACATCATTGTGGTCAACCCGATCATTCTATCCCATGCTGGCGTTCCATTTGATCAAGTTTTTACCGCAACCATCATTGCTTCAGTTGTTGCCACCCTTTGGATGGCACTTTTCGCTAACTATCCAATTGCCATCGCACCTGGCATGGGGCTTAATGCTTATTTTGCCTATTCCGTCGTTGGCGGCTCGCACCAAATTAGCTATCAAACCGCCTTCGCAGCGGTATTTGTTGCCGGAATTATTTTTGTCATTTTATCTTTAACACCGCTAAGGGAAAAATTAATTGAAGCCATTCCGGAAAATCTAAAGTACGGAATTACAGCGGGAATCGGTCTGTTTATCGCGTTTATCAGCTTGCGTTTAACAAAAATCATTACTGCGGACCCTGACAACTTGGTTCGTCTCGGGAATCTCCATACTTATTCAGCTGTTTTGACCTTTATTGGTCTTGCAGTGACCCTTATCTTAATGTTGTTTAGGGTCAATGGTGCATTGTTTATCGGAATGATTATCACTGGATTGGTTGCCTTTTTTACTGGACAGCTTTCCTTTGAAAAGGGATTTGTCGGCCTTCCCTCCCTGCCAGAAGGGTTAATCATCGCCAATCCGATTACAGCCTTCGGTGATGTCATTCAGCATAGCTTGTATGCAGTGGTGTTTTCCTTCATTTTGGTCACAATTTTTGACACAACCGGAACAATGATTGGTGTTGCCAATCAAGCTGGATTAATGAAGGGAGACAAACTGCCGCGTGCCCGCCATGCGCTGTTATCTGATTCTTTAGGGACTGCGATAGGGGCAATGTTTGGGACCAGCCCTACTACAGCCTTTATTGAATCGACATCCGGGGTTGCTGCCGGCGGCCGGACAGGGTTAACCTCGCTGACAGTTGCCTTTTTATTTATCGGAGCAGCCTTCTTCGGCCCGCTTGTGAGCGCCGTATCAGGACTTTCCGCGATCACCGCACCCGCTTTAATTATCGTTGGAAGCCTAATGATGGGCAGCATCGCCAAAATCCGCTGGAACGAGCTTGATGAAGCCTTCCCGGCATTCTTGACCATTTTAAGCATGCCGCTGACATCGAGTATATCAACCGGAATCGCTCTTGGGTTTATCAGCTACCCTATTTTAAAAGTGGCTAAAGGAAAATGGCGGGAGGTCCATCCGCTGCTTTATGTGTTTGCAGTATTGTTTTTTATACAATTAGCTTTCTTACAATAATAGCTTTTTGAAAAACCGGCGGACAAGTTCTGCCGGTTTTTCTTTTTGCTGGCCTTTTTATAAAAATTCTCTACTTGATTGAAAAGATTCACTTCCCATTCGTTCGGGCTGCTAGCCATTGCTGCCTGACCAAAGTCCTTCCTTCCCACTCGTCAAAATTACCGCCCCTCCTGAATGAAATCATACCCAAATAGGCAATGCTAAATATGGGAGGTGAGGGAATTGTTGTCAGACCCAAACTATCGCGGCAATCCTTGGGATGAGGAGTGGAACAGCGCCGAGGTTCAAAACGAAGTACAATCCTCCGGAATTACCCGGGACGAATGGGAACAAATGAGAATTATGGACGATATAGATACAGAATTTGATGATGAATGGTAATTGACTAGGCCTAAAACTAGGCCTTTTTTTGTCGAGAAGCACAGGGACATTCTCTTCTGCCTCATTTCTTGTTTGAAGCAGAAGAACCTTCCCCATGCTCATATGAAGGAGGTTTTGGTAATGCGAGGATTTTTGATTGTAGTATGGGCTGCTGCGATTTTAATTTGTACATGTACTGCGAGCTTTAACGGTTTAATGGCAAATGGGGAGGTTAGCTTCCATTTGAATCCGGCTCCCAATTTTTCAGAGTTTATGGCGCGGCCTCCCGTGGAGATTGCAATCGGGTTTCTGGTACAAAAATTCGGCCATTTATTTGCATTTTTCATTTTTACTGTTTTACTCCAAATAAAATTTCAATCAAAGCGTGCGGTCTTTTTTTTATCGGCTTTTTATGCAGTTTTCACCGAGTTTCTTCAACTATATTTTACCCGGGACGGAAGGCTTTTTGATGTGGGAATTGATGCAGCAGGAATTCTTTTGGCAATAGGAATGGGAAGGATTTTCATGACGCACCATTTACGAGATACCAATCTCTGAAATGATGCGTCGTTTTTTTCAATCTTAGCTTTCAGACCACAAATGTCCACCCCAGACATACAAATGTCCACGAGTGGTGTCAGGCACCATTGAAGGAACCATTGAGGTACCACTGAGGGTACCGTCGAAGAAGCAACTGAATCTCCCCCCCTAAAGCGTAAACTTTAAGGTTTTTCCTTCTGCTGTTGTAAGTGTTAAGGTGTTGTTGGCGTATTCTATTTTGCGGTAGTAGCTGTTGGTTCTGGTAAGTTCATATTTTTCCTTGCCATTTTGTTTTATTTTGGAAATGACAAGGTATGGCTGGTCATTTATGTATTTTGTTTCCATCACAATGATCCAGCTGTTTACTGCACAAAAGATGTTGCCGTCTATTTTCGAAGCCACCGTAGTGTTTCGCCCATCTAAGGTAGTTTTGTAGATTGTATTTTTTGCTTCGTCTACGGTATAAAAGTAATTTCCGTCCCGATAAACGGATTTATTTTTTGTATAGAGATTAGAGATATTGGCATATTTCTCGCTGACTGCCTTCGTTTTTCCTGCATACCAACTGTAATGCGGCGCAATGGTGTAGAATCCCTTTCGTGTCTTTTTAAATTCTTTATCAGAAACTAAAAAATACATATACACTGTCGGCATCCTGCCATCTTGATCGTCCCAGGTTACATCCACATGGTAATATTGTCCGTCGACCTTTACCAAATTCCAAGCGTGGTTCATTGGGACACTTGTCACCATTTTGGATTCAATGTGTAATTTTGATAAAATTACATTCATCGCCTCCGTGTAGCCGTCGCAGACCGCCTTTTGATAAACTAATGCTCCTAAAGCCTTGTGAGAAAGGGAATACGCATTTGGATTCTTCAGCTCTGCCCAATCATAAGTAATATGATTAGCCAACGCGTCATGAACATACAATACCTTTTCAAATTGTGTTTTTTTCGCTTTGGCACCTTTTACAATTTTAGTAATCGTATCGTTGTAAACCTTTTTCTCCACACATTTTTTAATTTCGGTTGGCAGCGATTTGTACTTTATGTTTGAACTGGCTTTCAAATAGCGGTTGCTGCCAAGAAAATAATAATTTACGGTACCCGCTTTAACTTTTGCGTATACCAGCCTTTTGCTGCCCTTTTTTAAATAGCTTTTACTCTTTAGCAGTTTCCCATTAGCACCCTTGGTGTAAAGAGCCTCCTGTTTCTTTAAAGCCACGGCATTCCCCTTTACCTTCAAAGAAACAGCCTTCCCATCCCAAAGGACCTGATTGTTTTTAATGATACACCCCGCTGCTTCTGCAGGTTTACCATAAAAAGCAAAACCCAGCACAAATGCCGTAACCAATGAAAACATCAACCAAAACTTCTTCACACCAATTCCCCGCTTCCCACCTTATAAATCTTCGCATAAAAAACTAACTTGCAACTACAATCAATCAGTAAATGAATACCAAAAGTATATTCTATTTTTCAAACTAGTAAAATAGAATTCTACTTAAATAGAAAATAAATCCCCATAAAAAGCGCCTGTCCACCCCAGGAGGACAAATGTCCACGAGTGGTGTCAGGCACCAATTTACTTTAAATGTAAAATCCGATTTTCCCTAACTGCTGGGCGTTTTCCATGCGGTTGAGGGCTTCTTTGTATTGTTCGAGTGGGTAGATGCTGTCGATGACTGGTTTGATTTGGTGTTTGGTGATAAAGTCGAGCATTTCTTTGTATTCTTCTCCACTTCCCATGGTTGTGCCGAATAGGCGGAATTGGCCGTAGAAGAAATCGCGTAAATTCAACTCGACGACATCGCCCGCGGAAGCACCGAAAGTGACAACTGTTCCCCCTGGACGCAGCTGTTTCAGCGATTTGTTAAAGGTAGCGGCCCCGACACACTCAATCACAAGGTCGACCTTTTCCCCGCCAAGCTCCTGCTCCCAATCTCCATTGCTGTCAAATGCCTTGTCCGCACCGAGTTCCAGCGCCTTCTGACATTTTTCCGCCGAACGTGAGGTTACATAAACGGCCGCACCAGCCGCTTTGGCAAATTGCAATAAAAACGTAGCCACGCCGCTGCCGATCCCTGGAATCAGCACTTTCATGCCTTCACGCAACTGACCTTGGGTAAACAGCGCACGGTATGCCGTTAAAGCAGCCAATGATAAGACCCCTGCCTCTTCCCATGATAAATGCTCAGGTTTCGGAGCCACATTTACTGCAGAGATGACGACCTGCTCAGCAAAGGTTCCATGGAACGGCAGCCCAAGAATTTCAAATCCTTCCGGCGGGGCATCCGTTTTCTCTAGCCAGCCAAGACTCGGATTAATCACAACCTCATCGCCCACTAGGACACCGGTAACCCCTTCACCAACAGCATCCACCACTCCGGCCCCATCTGACCCGATAATAAGCGGCGGATCTGTTGGTTTATGACGCACAAGTACAAACAAATCCCGGTGATTCAAGCCGGCTGTTTTCAGTTTCACCCTAACCTCACCAGCTTTTGGCTGTAATACTTCCATTTCACGGACTGACAGCCCCTCCATCCCTGCTTGACCCACGTGAACGACTGCTTTCATATCTATCACTCCTTATCTTTTAAAACAATCACTATATCCATAATACTCTGAAAAAACGATTTTTTAAATTATATTACTCAAACTGTCCTTCTAAGCTGGACATATTTTCCACCGAGTTGGCACAGACTTTTCCCCGTGGTGTCAGGCACCATTTCCCGTGGATATTTCCCGCCACTTTGGTTAAAAATAGTATCTATCATTCGACAAAATTTGCGTTTGGTGTCAGGCACCATTAATGCACTATTGAAAGGAGCAGGCAGTGTCTTTTGTTATTTTTTCGACGATTAGTATTTTGGCGGTGATTTATTTTGCGGTGATGCCGAAGAACCTTAATGCTCTGGAGTTAGCGATGATAATGATTGTTGTTGTGTTTGTAGATAGTAATTTTATGGATATCGCTATCCTTAATCTGCATCTTTTTAAGCTGCCTGATAACCACGCTGATGTTTTCACTTTTTATCTGACCTTTACCATTTTATATCCAATAATTGTTACCTGGAGTATTGACCGTCTTAGTACCATTGCTAGAAAGCCGCTGAAGCTTGTTCCTCCCCTTTTCGCCGTGCTGGTGATTGCTGGCTTTGAAAGCCTGACTAAATACGTAAAAGCTGTTAAATATATTGACTGGAACTGGAAGCTGGATTTCGTTCAATGGTTTTCGATTTGGCTTGTTACGTATATCATCCATCTCTTATATCAAAAATTAATCGTGAAAGAGTTGAAACAGTAATGCTTGTCCAACCTTCAAAAATAGACAGTAACGAATGGTTTATTCTTATTTCTTTATTAATTACTTACGCTATTATTTTTCTTTTGCCGAAAAGATTTCCCCATTCCGTTACACTAATTATGCTGCTGTTCAGCATGACGTATGCCCATGTCATCGACCATATCCTAGCTGGCATCAGCATTGACTTATACGATATCAATGATGTGGAAAAATACGAATGGTTTGACCTTATCGCCTGGTTTTTATATCCGCCTTTTGGTTATATCTTTATTTATTTTTTCGATAGATGGTCAGTAAGGGGCACAAAAATATTTTGGTATATTCTCGTTTGGGCCGGGATTTCTTTGAGTGTAGAATTTATCTCTTTAAAATTTGACCTATTTACCTTTAAAGAGTGGAAGCTTGCCTATTCTTTCCCAGTCTACCTTATGACCTTAAGCATCTATCTTTTGTTCTTTATTTTTATTAAAAACAGCTTTAAACAGCAAAAAATGAAGCTGATAAGGGTGGAATAAAGCGATGCAGGATTTGGATTTGCATTACACGTTTGAGATTGGTCTTATATTAATTATGCTGGCAGCCGGCGTGACGGCGATCGCGAAAAAGTTTAAAAAGCCTTATCCCATTGCCCTTGTGATTGTTGGGGCGCTGATCGGACTTTTTAACATTCCTGTTTTAGAGCCTTTAAAGCTGTTTATCACGAAGGGCGAGATATTTAACTTTGTGGTTATCACCTTATTTTTACCTGCCTTATTGGGTGAGGCGGCCTTCAAACTGTCCTTCTCCCACTTGAAAAAGAACAAACGGCCTATCATAACGCTAGCGTTTGGTGCGACCTTGATCTCCTATATTGTGACAGGCTTTCTGTGTCTTTGGCTATTAAACTTTTCGATTCCGGCGGCATTTGTTTTTGCGGCATTAATGAGTGCAACTGACCCTGTAAGTGTTCTGTCGATGTTTAAAAGCCTCGGAGTGAATAAAAAATTGGCGATTGTTGTCGAGGGTGAAAGTTTATTTAATGACGGTCTCGCCGTTGTCTTCTTTAAAATATCGGCGTTTTCCCTGCTAACCTATATCGGTCTTGGGATTCAAGGGGCTGGCTTAGGTGTGTGGGAATTTATCAAGGTTATTTCCCTCGGTGTGATCGTCGGCGGTGCTTTAGGCTATGGATTTTCCATCTTAACAAAGTACTTTGATGACTATCCTTTAGAGATTATTTTTAGTCTTATCCTGTTTTACAGCGCTTTTTTGCTCGGTGAAAGCGTACATGCTTCCGGTGTCATTGCCGTGGTGACCGCCGCCCTGGTTTTAGGCAATTATGGAGCAAAAATCGGAATGAGTCCGACGACGAAATTAAATATCAATAACTTTTGGGAAGTCACGGCATTGCTGGCAAACTCCCTCGTGTTTTTAATGGTTGGATTAGAGATTACTCGCATTAATGTTGCCGAAAAATGGACGTTGATTTTTCTAGCGAATGTGATTGTCTTAGTTTCCAGAAGCCTGGCGGTTTATATCAGCTTATTATTTACGAAAAATTTCCCCACGTCCTGGAAACATATTATCAACTGGGGCGGGTTGAAGGGATCTCTATCGATTGCCTTGGCGCTGAGCCTGCCGCGGGATTTCGCCGGCCGTGAGGATATCTTGATCGTTGCCTTTAGTGTGGTGTTATTTTCCTTGCTGGTGCAAGGCCTTTCCATCAAACCCCTGTTATCCCTATTAGGAGTGAATAGAAAAACAGAGAGCTACAAGGAATATGAGGAGCTCATCGCCCGCAGCCACCGTTTGGAATCGGCCATCGAGGAAGTCCATAAGGTGAAGAAAAACCTATTCATTTCAGAACCCGTTTCACAAGAATTAATCGGGCAATATCAGCGTGAATTGGCAGAATTACAGGATGCAATGCTCCTGCTTTATGAAAAACATCCTAATCTAAAAGCACAACAACAAATCATCCTGAAAAAACATTCCTTATACGCCCAGCACGACGCCATCGAAACCTTAGCAAAAGAAGAAATCATCTCAAACGAAACAGCCGACAAAGAACAAGAATTGATCACAAACCAGCTGGTGAAGCTGGAGTAATAGTAAAGCATGGCGGCGGTTCTCTTTTTTCATATGAACCGTCTTCATGTTTCGTTCGACACTGGAATTATTATGAATTTTCTGCTAAAGTGGAACCATCCAGAACAAGTACAGGGGGATTGAAAATGAGGAAGACGCTAATTTGGACTGCTATTGTTTTGGTGGTTTTATTTGGAGGAAAGTACGGCTATCAAAAGATAAAAGACAACAAGATTCATACTGAAAATAAGCAGGCTGCTGCCGTTCAAGATACTGCCACTGATAAAACAAATAACCAAAAGAAAGCAAAAACCAAAGAGAAAGAGCAGACAGCCAAAATTGGCGGTGTTCAATATGAGATTGAGATTGGTGCAGATAGTATCCAGGATGCCGTAATCGATGTGATGCACAAGATGACCCATCAAAAGGTAAAAGCGAAGGAAAAATGGGGCGCTGTGCCAATGATTCCCGATACAATTCAGCAAGTTTACGAGATTGTCAGTAAGAGCCATTTTGACAAAAAAGAGGATTTACTAGCCATTCTTGAAAAATGGCAAAAAGGGCAATTTGATGAGGTGGACCAGGACCATAATTATTTCTGGCGGTACCAAGATGGTACAATTGGAAAAGCCTATGGAATCCTATCCAAGGAGGAAGAACAAAAATTCATGGCCAATAATTTCGGTGAAGATTTTGTAAAGGAAGTAAGCTCCCAGGAATAATGGGGGCTTTTTTAATAGAGGAAACAATCTGGAAAATAATACATAACAACCAGATTAAAGACAAAACTAGCTTGCTAGAAGAGGATTTTGTCTTTAATAAGCTGTCTTGAAGACATTTTCACCTCACTTGATGAGGTTTTTGTCTTCAATTAGCCATATTGAGGACATTTTCACCTCACTTGATGGGGTTTTTGTCTTCAATAAGCCATATTGAGGACATTTTCACCTCACTTGATGGGTTTTTTGTCTTCAATAAGCCGCCTGGAGGAAAAAATCATCCAGTTTAAAGGAACAATTATCTAAAGGAAATACCTCTGCTTTTACATTTTCCAATCCCCCCAAAATGTCGAAAACAAATTCCACCATTCAGACAAGTTGCACCAATTTTCTTCTCTCCTTTTTGCTATTCTATTAAAAATACTCAACTATTATCATCCCGTCATGATTCCTTATACTTTAAAAAAAATCGAAATTAACGAACAGCCTTCAATGAATGGGAGTGGGTTCCATGGATGAACAAGGAAATTTCCTAACCGGACTGATATGGGGTACATCGCTAAGCATTCCACTATGGCTCGCCTTTTTGGGTTGGATTAAAATGATTAGTCACTTTTTCTATCGTTGATTCAATAACAAAAATCCCCGCCTTGGTTGAAAGGCGGGAATCTCTTATCTGGTCTCGTATCTAATAAAATACTAAACCCTTATTATTTTGTTTCAGTAGTTCCTTCAACTACAACAGTGCTGTCTTCAGCTTTTTCAGTTTCAACAGCAGCTTCTGGTGCTTCTGTAGTTTCTTCAGTAACTACTGGAGTACCTTCTTCTACCTTTTCGCTATCAACAACAGCTTCTGTAGTTTCTTCAGTGTCAGTAGTTACAGCAGTTTCTTCTGCCACTTTATTTTCAACAGTTGTTTCTTCAGCTGTTTTTGCACCTGCTAGGACAGCTGAATTTGCTGCTGCATGAGCTTTTGCTGTTTCACTTGCGTGTGCGCTTGCTTGAGACTTAGCTTTGTTAGCTGCAGATGGGTTTACTTTTTGTGTTTCTTCTGCTTTGTCTTCAGTCTCAGCTTTTTCAGTTTCTTGATCTTCAATTACAACTTCCGGTACTTTTTCAGCAGATTCTTCATTTACTGCCTCAGTACCGTTTTCAACTGCTGCTTCTGTAGTTTCTTCAGTAACTACTGGAGTACCTTCTTCTACCTTTTCGCTTTCAACAGCAGCTTCTGTAGTTTCTTTAGTGTCAGCAGTTACAGCAGTTTCTTCTACTGCTTTATTTTCAACTGTTGTTTCTTCAGCTGTTTTTGTACCTGCTAGGACAGCAGAGTTGGCTGCTGCATGAGCTTTTGCTGTTTCACTTGCGTGTGCGCTTGCTTGAGACTTAGCTTTGTTAGCTGCAGATGGGTTTACTTTTTGTGTTTCTTCTGCTTTGTCTTCAGCATCAGCTTTTTCAGTTTCTTGATCTTCACTTACAACTTCCGGTGCTTTTTCAGCAGATTCTTCCTTTACTGCCTCAGTACCGTTTTCAACTGCTGCTTCTGTAGTTTCTTCAGTAACTACTGGAGTACCTTCTTCTACCTTTTCGCTTTCAACAGCTGCTTCTGTAGTTTCTTCAGTGTCAGCAGTTACAGCAGTTTCTTCTACTGCTTTATTTTCAACTGTTGTTTCTTCAGCTGTTTTTGTACCTGCTAGGACAGCAGAGTTGGCTGCTGCATGAGCTTTTGCTGTTTCACTTGCGTGTGCGCTTGCTTGAGACTTAGCTTTGTTGGCTGCAGATGGGTTTACTTTTTGAGTTTCTTCTGCTTTGTCTTCAGCATCAACTTTTTCAGTTTCTTCTACCTTGTCTTCAGTCTCAGCTTTTTCAGCATCGTCATCTTTATTGTCGTCAAGAACGGCATGATCATCTTCATCATCGTTTGTTTTCACGATGATTGGATGAGTTTCGAAGTTAACTTTTGCTGAATCAGAATCTTCATCCTCGTCTTCTTTTTCTTCCGTTTTAACAGTGGAATCTGCTTCAACGTTTGCAGCTTTTTCATCATCTTTTACAGAATCATGGTCTTCACCTTGATCATCTTCTTTTACTGAATCGTGGTCTTCACCTTGATCATCTTCTTTTACTGCTGCATCAGAATCAACATCTTCACCTTGTTCATCTTTCACAGCATCCTGTTGATCTTCTGGCTTAACAGTTTCTTCAGCCTTTTCCGGTTCAGTAACCGCATTAGTGTCAGGATTTTTCACTTCTTCTTCAGGAGCTTTTTCTGCCTTTTCTCCTTTACCATGAACAGCTGAATTTGGTGCTGCATGCAGTTTTGCCGTTTCACTGGCATGAATGCTTGCTTGGGATTTGTCAGCCTTCATTTCCTTTGAGGTCTCTTTTTCCCCTTTACTATGAACAGCTGAATTTGATGCTGCATGTAGCTTTGCTGTTTCGCTGGCATGAACACTTGCCTGTGATTTGCTGGCTTTCTTGACCTTAGCCTGCTCTTTTTCTTTAGCTTCTGCTTTGTTCTCTTCTTTAGCTTCCACTTTCACATGTGCTTTAACTTTAACCTCTGTGTGATGCTTTGCTTTTTCATTGTGCTTTACATGAACAGTATATTGCACCTTCACATGATTTTCCGTTTTACTATGTTCACTATGCTTTGCTTTTGCTTGATCCGGACCTGCTGCATCCGTCAGATGACCTCCAGCGAAAACACCGATTGATAAAGCCCCTGCTAAAACAAAAGATTTCACGACTGTATTTGGATTTAGATAATGTTTCATTTTTAAATTCGCTCCTTTTTTATTATGTTCCGTGACTATTAACTACGGGAAACATTTTTAAAAATAGGAGCATGTTGCGGCGGCGGTGACGGCGGTGCGTTCACCCATTGATTTGTCAACAAAGCAAGCCGGGAAATATAAGGCTGAATGAGTTGAACTTCAAAGCTTAGGCCCCAATTAAACCATTTATCCACCGCGCTAAATGTACCCGAGCCATTACCCACCCGATCGTTTGCCGACCCGCTCGAACTGTTTGTGCGCTGCGTTTGGTTCAACGATTGATTAACATCGGGAATCTTCCCGGTCTTATCAGGGATCTTTTCTATAGGCAGCGGTTTCTTAATAAACGGCTTTTTTTGGATAACCTTTTTCTTAGTTGTTGATACAAGCGACTTTTGCTTAAAAGTCTTTTCAGCCGTATTTATCAACTGCGCTTTTTTATCCGCTTTAACTTCTTCATGATGAAAGGTTTGTCCCGCAGAGATGTTTGTTTCTTTATACTCCCGCTTGTCTTCAGGTTTACTATTATTCGGAACAGCTGCAGCTTTTTTAGCATTTGAATTTCTTACAGCCTTTTCAGCTTTATTGAGAGCTGACTGCACTCTTCCTTTCGCATGTTCCGGTACCTTTTTTAAAGACTTAGCTGCCTTTTTGGATCCTTCCTTGTTAAAAGAAGAAACCTTTGGCGAGCGCTTTTGTTGTCCTTGGGTTTTCCCTGTAGTCTTCGATGTTGCAACAGAAGCTATTTTATTAGTTGCGGCTTTCGATTTTGCAGTAGAAGCCTTTTCCTTAGTTGCATCCTTCGATACTGCAGCAGGAGACTTTTCCTTAGCCGTGACCTTCCCAGCCTGGACCGGAAGCTCCGTTTTAATGGAAGCTTGTACCGCTGCATTTGAGGAATTAGGTGTACTTTTTACGTCATTCTTCGCCGCAAAAGCATGGCTCTGCAAAAACATCGCACCACAGGCCACTAAACCAGAAATAATAATATGTCGGAAGTGCACTATTTCACCTCCTTTCAAAATATTTCTTCTTTCAGTGACAAGATTCGATGAGGAAAAAGTATTTTTGACCGTTTTCGACACCCTTCAAAAAAAACCATTCTTTTTACCTAATTGCCTATGAATCTAATTTCACATAAACCCGTGTTTGTTTCGAAACAAAAAAGGCCACTCCCTCCATTATCAGGAAGGAATGACCTATTTTAAAACCTTAAAATCTATGAAGCTGCCTTAACCGTATGCTCTTTTTTCACCAATGAAGGCTCTTTGGAACCGAGCAGATTAACAACAATGACACCGACAATAGCAATCGTGCCGCCGATAATAGAAATATAGCTTGGCAGTTCATGTAACCATATCCACGCAATTAAAATGGAAAACACCGGTTCAATGTATAAAAAACTAGTAACAGAGCTTGCTTTTCCCGTGCGCAAAGCCAGTGCCCATGTAACATAGCCAATCAGGGTTGGAAAAATGGCGATATAAAGGGCTGAAAAATTAGCCTCCAGTGTTGCATGTTGAACAGTTGACAATAGCCTTGGGAAGAAGATCACAAATGGAATTGTACCGGCCCATGCAAAATAAGCGTTTAATTCCATAGGCGAATAACGGCTGAGCAGCGACTTTTGGAAAGTAAATAACACTGCTGTCGCTACCGAAGCTAAAAGTAATAACACGATCCCTTTTACATTTTGAATCGATGCGCCCGATGTCCCAAATGTAATGATACCGATTCCGATAAAGCCTAAGGCTAAGCCAATCCAGCCGTACAATCCCATCCGTTCTTTTAAAATGAAAACGGCGATTAACGCAGAGAAAATCGGCGTTGATGCCACAATCATTGCGGCCGTTCCAGCAGAAACCGATTGTTGGCCGAAGGTAACACAAATATGATACATGCTGATTCCAATCCAGCCAAGAGCAACAATTTTTAGCAGGTCCTGTTTTCTAGGGAGCCGGAATTTAACCCCTGGCCACATTGCATATACTGCAAAAGCAGCAGATGCGATTAAATAACGGCTTAGTACCAAATGGCCTGCAGAATATCCTCCATGCAATCCAGCTTGAATGGCCGGAAATGATGATCCCCATATCATAACAGTGATAAATGCTAGGAAAAACGCTTTGGTGTTCAATTCTTATCACCTCTATACAAATTAACAACCCTTCAAGATTATCACGCTAGATTAATAGTTGCAATAGTTTGAAATAGGGAGATTGTATTTTCTTGCTTTAAAGTAATTCAGTGCATAAAAAACTCCCCAAGATGGGGAGTTTTTGCTGGTGCCTGGCACCAATTATTGCTCGGTTGCCCGTACAATTTCTTTTAGATATTCCATGACTTCTTCACGCAATTCTTCATTTTGCAGGGCGAAGTCGATGGTTGTTTTGACGAAGCCGATTTTTTCACCGACATCAAAGCGTTTGCCCTCGAAATCGTAAGCGAAAACGCGTTGAATTTGGTTTAGGGCTTGAATTGCGTCAGTTAACTGAATTTCTCCGCCTGCACCGGTTTGCTGTTTATCAAGGAACATAAAAATTTCCGGGGTCAGTACATAGCGGCCCATAATCGCCAAATCAGATGGGGCAGTCCCCTGTGCTGGCTTTTCAACCAAATTGTTCACTTGGTACCTGCGGCCATTTTGCTGGGAAGGATCAATGATGCCGTAACGATTAGTTTCTTCCATCGGTACCTTTTGAACACCGATGACCGATGAATGCGTTTCTTCATATATATTGATTAGCTGTTTTAAGCATGGAGTCTCACTTTGGACAATATCATCCCCTAAAAGAACCGCAAACGGCTCATCCCCAATGAAATTGCGGGCACACCAAACCGCGTGGCCGAGTCCTTTAGGTTCTTTTTGACGGATATAATGGATATCCGCAAGGTTTGTCGAATAACGAACCTTATCTAATAAATCGGTTTTACCTTTTTCTAATAGGTTTTGTTCGAGCTCTGGCGCGAAGTCAAAATGGTCCTCGATTGCCCGCTTGCCTTTACCAGTAACAATAATGATATCCTCGATGCCTGAAGCAATCGCTTCCTCGACAATATATTGAATCGTCGGCTTATCGACAATTGGCAGCATTTCCTTAGGCATCGCCTTTGTCGCCGGAAGGAATCTTGTCCCAAGACCCGCCGCCGGGATAATCGCTTTTCTTACTTTTTTCATTAATATCACCTTACCCTTGTCATCAATATAAATAGACGGAAGCTGTCCCATCTGAATTGGTATATGATTCCCGAGTTCCCACTTTATTCTATCACTTATTCCAAATAAAACCGAATAATCTCTTTTTTAAATAACCGCAGTCTATTGTACCATATTTTAGTCAAATGTTATAAGTGTGAAGATTTTTCGCCCTGACTCCGGGCTCTCGGGGGGAAATATACTCACACTTCAGTGATAAGGTGCCTCCGAATAAGTAAGGACACTTTTTCATATAGTTAGGAATATGGTGACCAGAAAATTTTTAGGTCACGCTGCACGAAGGGGGGAGTTGATCGTGAAATTTTTTTCTTTTAAAAAGAAAAAGCCGGAAAAAACGGACAACACAAACTCCCTTCTGTTAGCGAAATTAGACAGGTTGATTGAGCTCTTGGAAAAGCAGCAAAAGGATACCGAGGGGAAAAATATTCATCTTGAGCATGTCCAAATCGATCATCTCGAAAACATTGTCTTTCGCTTAGACAATATCGAGATTGACCAATTAAGCGGAAAGCTTTTGATTGGAACAAATATCAGCGCCTCCGAGGAATTTGCTGAATCACTAATTGAAAAGGTTGATAAGGAGAGCTTGAAAAAAGAAGTAACCTCCAAAACAAATCCGCCTGAAGAGTCATCTTCTGAATCAAAGATGACCAAGACCTCGAAAGGATATCGGTTTCGGAATTGAGCAGTATCTATAGAAGTTATTAAGCACTCCCTCACTCCACCTTATTAACATTGGCAATTTTAATATCCTGATCCTCCATAATGGCATCCAGCACATCCTGGTCATTATTTATATTGTAATTACCTAAAGAAATATTTCCATTTCCGTAGATACTTCCATGAGGTTCATTAGACTTTTCATTAGCATCCATCCCCGTGACATGTCCTTCCCCAACAGAAACGAGGGAATTTTGCTGCATCGAATTGACAATGACGCTCTCAACCGTGAAATTCGATGTTTTTTCCTTCCCTTCGTTTTCAATCGACATATGGATATCTCGATCATCAATCGGTGTATCAATCAAATCTGGATCATTTAAGATCAATACGTTTTCATAGAGCAAATTAGACTTGCCGCTGATTCCTCCAATTACGTTATTTGCTTTTCCATGGGCGCTCCAACCAACTGCACTGTTTCTCTCCCCAATAAAGATGCCCGCTTGCCGGTCCATTGAGTGGACATGAATATTCCCTGTAAATTTAAATTCAAACGAATGGGGCATTCCTTCTCACCACCCTGCAATTTATTATTACTACAGATTATGTTTTGGCCTTCGTCATTGTGTTATCTGCCCAGAAGAAGCACGTAATTTGTGTCATTCGCCTAGTTTTTGAATAGGATGTTCAAAAAGGGGGCACACAGCGATGAAACTTTCACTCGGAGATATAACAATTTCAAGCATAGGCAAATCCTCAGCCGTTTTTCTTGGAAAAAAAAATACCCTGAGACAATTTCAAAACGAGTCCTTTGTTAACGAGGTAATCGGTTCGGTGTCAGGCACCGAAAATACCTTAAAACAAGGAATTATGATAAAAAATAAGGTAAAGGAAGGATGAATCCATTGTGGCCTCTCCTATACTTTCTCCAACTTTTCATATCGGTTCGATTAAAATAGGCACTATTGAAAGTGCGTCCTGCTTTAGTATCGGTAATAATTTTATTGAAGATTTTAAAAGCAACAAGAAAACAAACCAAGGATTGGGCAACATCCATGGCAGCCATAACGATTTTTCCCATATGAGTGCGGCATTAACAAATTATGAAGAAGAGAAAAAGAACACGGCGGAACCTTTACCCGAAGATCAGCAAACCCTTGATTAAAAGGGTTTTTATTTTTGGGGAAAATGGTGATTTATTAAACGCTATTATACGTCCTGTAATGGTTAATAAAAAGATGAAAATCGCAATTTTTTCTCAAATTAAAGAAAAGCCTTAGCAGCAGTTCTATAAGTAAATGAGTTCTTTAGGCTATGAGCTTTTGAGTCAAAATAAAATTATTTACATAACATAGGTTACAAGAAGTGAATGGGAATGGGAGGAAAATAATATGCCCTCAATAATAAATTTAGGTTCTTTAAATGTAAATTCCCCCCAGCCAAGCTCGGCCATTAACGTTGGTGAAACGGTGATTAATGGGATGGATGCCAACAGAAAATATAATTTAAATATCGGTGGTATTTATGGTTTTGCTAATGCAATTGCTGGTAATTTGAATACTAATTTTGATAATTTTGAAATGATTGATGGGGTCATATTTGACCAAGATATCAAACCGAATATTGGTGGTGGCGGAAATATCTAGTGAATCAGATCCTAATTAATAATTTGGAAAACCTTGTAATTTATTTTAAATTAGTAAAACATTTGCTTGCATTAAATCCTTTTTTAAGGGGATGAGAATGTTTTCTTCTCATCCCCTCAAATTTTCAAAATCCTTTTTATTATTCACATTTTACTCTCCAATTTCCCGACAATCTTCGTCCCGTGTGCCTCCGTTACATTTAGCTCGTTCACAATATGAGTTAAGTTCTCGTCCGTAATTCCACCGCCTGGTAGGATTGTGAGTTTCCCCTTAGAAAAATCAACCAACTCCTTTAACCGCGGCAGATTGTTTTCAATTTTACTGCCGGCCGGTCCGCCATGTGTCAAAATCCTTGTAACACCATGTTCCGCAAGCCATGTAATTGCGTCAAATTGTAATTCAGGCTTTATTTCGTCAAATGCCATATGAAAAGTTACCTCGAGCCCCTTCGCTTCTTCCAGCAGGCTGAGCATAACCTCTTCGTCAATCCAGCAGCTTTCATTTAAAGCACCGAACACTACTCCATCAGTCCCAAGCTGCTTTAGGTGGGCAATATCTCCCTTCATCATTTCAATTTCTGCTTGATTATAAATAAAATTTCCTCCCCTTGGTCTAATCATCGACATCACTTTAATATTATTTTGATGACAGTATGCAATGGTTTGAATTGCAACACCATGACTGACCGTCGTGCCGCCGACTGCCAGGTTATCACAAAGCTCTACTCGGGCCGCACCGCGTTCGGCTGCTTCCGGAATGACAGTGAAATTCTCCACACAAACTTCTTTTAACATAAATTGTTCATCCTTTTTATTTTTATAATTTTCTTCCGCTGCACAATCTAGGACTCTGCCAAAATTAAGGGTCTAACTTCAGCATTAAAATTATGGTATATTATCTTAGTATAATCATTTTGAAAGGAACTAACTATGACACAGGAAAAATCAAAATCCATAGGCCTGCCGCTTATAGTCTCAATCATAGCGATTTCTTTTTCATCCATCTTTGTAAAATGGTCGGACGCTCCGGCCTCCATTATGGCGATGTATCGGATGTTATTTGCTAGTTTATTATTAACCCCCATGGTTTGGAAAAATCGGCAAGAGCTTAAGAAAATAAATAAAAAAACAGCACTCTTTTTATTTTTCTCCGGAGTGTTTTTAGCATTGCATTTTGTTCTTTGGTTCGGCTCTTTGAAATTCACAACCGTTGCAAGCTCAACGATTATTTTAGCCTTACAGCCTATTATATCGCTGATCGGCGGCTTTTTCCTTTTTAAAGAGGGGACCACCGGATCTGCACTAATGACGATGGGCATCGCCATTATCGGTGCGTTCATGGTTGGTTGGGGTGACTTCGGTTTGAGTCAAGAGGCAATGTTGGGGGACCTTCTCTCCTTCTTTAGCGTGATTGCGGTTGTAGGTTACCTATTTATTGGGCAAACAATTGTTAAACATCTATCGCACTGGATTTATAGCTTTTGCGTGTTTTCATGTGCATCGATTGTTCTTGTGATTTATAATTTTTCAACGAACGTGACGTTTAGCGGCTATCTGGCCAAGGAGTGGGGCATTTTCGTACTGCTCGCCATCGTGCCGACGGTCAGCCACGTCATCAACAACTGGCTGATGAACTATGTCAATGCCACAACCATTTCCATGAGTATTTTAGGTGAACCGGTCGGCTCTACCGTCCTTGCATATTTTATTTTAGGAGAAGGGCTTTCATTTTGGCAAATGGCCGGCGGTGTACTTGTTCTCATCGGTGTCTTCCTATTCTTAGGCCAGAAACAAAAAAAACCTATAGTACAAGAACCGTTTCAATTGGAAAAAGCAACCCCGTAGACATCGTCTATGGGGATTTCTTTTTTTAGAAGGGCTGTTTTGGATTCCGCGGGGCTTTTAGATTATTTCGCGGGTTTCTTTGATTATTTCGCCGACTTCATAAATTATTTCGCGGACTTTTGAATTTATTTCGCCGAACCGACCAACCTCACTTGAAATTTGGGAGGCAGTTCTAGCAATTCCGCTGATCTTTGAATTTATTTCGCGGGTTTCATTGACTATTTCGTCGACTTTATAAATTATTTCGCGGACTTTTGAATTTATTTCGCCGACTTCCCCGAAAATTTTGCGGGATTCACAAATTATTTCGCGAAACAAACTTCACTCCACTATTTTTACAAACTCCTCCAGTGTCGTCGAATATTTCACATAAATTCGCGGCAGATAATAGAGCTCGTCCTTGATGCCTTTTTCGTAAAACAACTCCGGCGTAGTCGTAATGCCAAATTTATAATACTTCTTCGTTTCCTCCACTACTTTTTTATTAAAATTCCCGTATGGATAGCTGAGCACAATTACCGGTTTGCCGGTAATACGTTCAATATTCATCTTAGAGTCCTTGAGCTCATGGTTAAAATCAGTGATTGTTGTTAAATCCGGGTGAGTGGCAGTATGCGACTGGATGGAAAAATAACCTGTTTCCGCAAGCCGCTTTAAATCAGCTGCCGTCAAACGATTGGAGCGGCCGATAAAGTCAGATATGACAAAAAGCGTACCTGATGGTTTAAATTGAGGCGTGCTCAATCTTTGAAAGACCTCAAATACATTCAGGTTATTTTTGTAGCCGTCATCAAAGGTTAAAAAAATCGGTTTGTGGACTCTTGTCCTATCTTCCCAGCGTTCAAATGTTAATAATGTAAAACCGTGGTCTCGTAAATACGTCATTTGTTTTTCAAAATTTTCTGGGGTAACATACAGTTCCTTCGAAGGCCCGCTGCCTTTGTATTCAGCGATCGAATGGTACACCAAAATCGGTATTTTCTGCTGTGCCGCGGCTGCTAGCGGGAATGACCAAAATAGGAATAACAATAAAAGATACTTTTTCATTGAAATCCTCGCTTTAAAAGTTTTTTTCTTTTTATTATTCCGCCAAGTTTTACAAACATTCCGCAGGATTTTGAACTAATTCCGCCGATTCTGCCGATTATTCCGCCGATTTTAGCAATTATTCCGCGGAAATTCGCAATTATTCCGCCAACACCAGGTGTCCGGCACCAAAAAAGAAAAAAAAACGACCCCTTCACCATGGAAGGAGCCGTTCCACATCATCTAAATTTGATTTTTTGTCCAGGTCTAATCAAAGATAGCAACGGCAGATCCTCCGCCGTTACCTGGCCGATGACATTTACTCGTTCGTCAGCAGGTAAATCACACAAGGTAATTTGGATTTCTCCGCGGTAGCGGCCGTAGCGGTCGTTATCCATTGTGACGGACCCTTTAACCCGCTTGACGGTATTATCAGCTGGAACCGGCTCACTTCTCCGAGTATCCATTAACCGCAGAACATCACGGGCAAAATCGGGCCGCAATCGGAATTCCCCTTGCAGTTCACCATTAATCCGAAGCGGAATCACACGATCCTGGTCATAAGCAATTAGCTGTTCAAGCAGCCCTTCGCTTACTTCAGGGTCGCCGACATACACATCCACGACACCAGACCCATATAACTCAAGCGCAGCAGCAAATGGATCCGCGCCGCGATGCTTTTCCAACGTAGGCAGCCCTTCAAACAGCGGTCCGCGCTTCTCACCGTCACCGGGAATATAAGCCCAAACCGGGATGCCGAACCGTTTAAATAAACTATTCTGCTCAGCAAAAAACTCATCACTAAGTCCTGTCTCACACCGCGGATAAAAATTATGCCAGGCAATCAGCTGCTCAGGCTGAAGCCCGCCCTCAAGCAGCCGCAATAAATCCTCCTCGAATAGGATGCTGGCATTTAAAGCAAGCTTAAACTCCTTTGCCAAACCCAAAATCAACTCGTGGTCGAAAAAATCATCGAGCCGAAGTCCGTTTACACCTAACGACTTCAAAGAAAATAAGTTCTCTACTCCTAAATGAGCAGGTGTCCGCAGCGAAACATCTGCATACACTTCAATTCCTGCATCCTTCGCCGTCTTAAGCAGCTTTTTGGCACAAGCCGCCAATTCGCCGGATTCTTCCGGGATGTGAAGCGAGGTAAACGCCCGCTTCACACCATGACGGCCAGCAAACATAATCCGTTCTTCAGCCTTTGGGTCATTCAAGTAAAAGGAAATGCCGATCAATCAAATTCACCAGCCATCTCATCTTTAAAGCCAAACAGGTAAGTGAACAAGAAACCTGCTCCGTAGGCGATTAACACCCCGACAAGGTACAGGAGAACCTGACCTGGAACAACAATAAAGGCAAGCGGCAGACCGGAAACACCGATCGCAACAGTAGCAATATTAAATGCTGCCTGGAACGCACCGCCGACACCGGCACCAAGACATGCGGTTAAGAATGGACGGCCAAGCGGAAGGGTAACCCCGAAAATCAACGGCTCGCCAATTCCCAAGATACCAGATGGAAGAGCACCGCCAATCGCATTTTTCAAACGCTTTTTCTTTGTTTTAAAATAAATCGCAAATGCAGCTCCGACCTGTCCTGCACCGCCCATCGCCAGAATTGGCAGAAGCGGGTCATTGCCAATAGAGTTGATCAGCTCTAAGTGAATAGGCGTTAAACCTTGGTGCAAGCCGGTAACAACAAGCGGCAGGAAGGTTGCACCGAGAACAAAGCCAGCGACAACGCCACCCATATCAAGTACAGAGGTTAATCCTTTTGTAATCACATCTGAAATAAAACCACCAAGCGGCATAAAAACAAGATAAGTTACAATACCAGTAATCAATAAGGCAACCGTTGGGGTGATAATAATATCAAGTGCTTGCGGCACATAGCGACGTACTCTTTTTTCAACTAAAGCGATAAAAATAGCAGCAAACAGAACACCAATTAAACCACCGCGGCCAGGAAGCAATTCCATGCCGAAAAGCTTAATCCCCGCTGCCGCCGGGTTGATGATTAAAATACCAGCAAGGGCACCAAGTGCAGGCGATCCGCCGAATTCCTTTGCCGCGTTAATACCTACTAAGATACCGAGATAGCCAAACAGCCCGCCGCCGATAACGGTTAGAATCATCGCGATTTGCGAATCTGCCGCTAACCAGCCAGCCTGGATAACCGCCTTGGAAATACCAGTAATTAATCCGGAAGCGACAAGCGCCGGGATTAAAGGAATGAAAATGCTTGCAATTTTTCGTAAAAATAATTTGAACGGCGTCGCATTCTTTTTGTTAATTTCCGCTTTGTTTTCAGCTGCCTTTGCTTTCAAATCAATCCCGCCGGCAGCGTCTACTAATCTACCAAACTCTTCGGTCACGCGGTTTACTTTTCCAGGGCCAATAATAATTTGCAGGGTTTCTTCCTCTACAAGGCCAAGGACTCCATCAATTTTCTTTAGTGCGGCTTTGTTCACCTGCGACTCATCGTTCGGTGTAACCCGAAGTCTTGTCATACAATGAGTGTAATTGGCAATGTTTTTAGCGCCGCCTAACTGCTCAAGAATCTTTTCCGCTAAAACTTTGTTCTCTCCAGCCATTGTTTTTCCCCTCTTCTCTGTTGTATTTTTTAAAAAAAGAGCACTTAAAAGGTTTTGGCATCACCTCCCAAAGCGTCTATTTTCCTTGCTTTAAAAACCGGATGGCTTCCCTTGTTTTATCAATATACTCAACGGTTTGCTCATATTCCGCCGTTGCAATCGCTAAAAATAAAATATCGATGATATATAGCTGAGCAAGCCGGGATGAGGTGGCCGCACTTCGAAATGGAGCTTCCCCAGAACTGGCGATAAACAGTTTGATATCGGCAAGAGATGATACTGAAGTCTGCCCGTATTTCGTTAAGCTGATTGTTTTAACTCCCTGCTCTTTTGCCAATGCCATTACCTTAACAACTTCCGACGTCTCCCCGGAATAGGAAATTCCAAACACCACGTCATCTTTGCCGGCATTGGCAATCAATGTTGCAACCAGATGGGCATCAGAGAAAGCGGTTGCCCCTTTATGAATTCGCAGCAGCTTTTGCTGTGCATCTATGGCGATGATATTGGAAGCGCCAATGCCAAAAAAGTGAACGTTTTTCGCTTGAAGCAAGGTTTGAACTGCTCGCTCCAATTCCCCATAGTTAATCATTTCTTCCGAATCCCGCAGGCTTTGAATACTGTTGCTTGTTGTCTTCTGAACAATGGAGTACAACGATTCCTCCGGCTCGATATCACGGTAGCCCTGTTCAACAGGTTTGACCAAATCGCCCGCAACTCTCACCTTTAAGTCCTGAAACCCGTTTAAGCCTAAAGATTTACAAAGCCTGATGACGGCGGCCCCGCTTGTATTCGCTTGGATGCCGATATCATTGACAGTACTATTTAAAACCGATTGCGGGTTCTCGAGGATATATTCGGCAATTTTTCGTTCCGATGTTGGAAGCTGTTCGAGCATATTTTGAATCATTTTTAGACCGCCTGCTGCCATTCACAACACCTCCTTTAGTTTGAGACCCGTAGCTTGTTCTTATTTTTCAACAGCCTCAATCGCTTTTTTTACATTACCATTCGTATCGGCTAATAACTTTTCCGCTACTAGCTTTGTTTTGCCTGTTTTAATCATGACAATCGCTGTTTTTGCTTGAAGGTCGGCGTTTTCTAATGCCTCCAAGGCCGTTTCATAGGTCACGCCGGTGATTTTTTGAATAATACCGATTGCCCGTTCCTTCAATTTTTCGTTGCTGACATGAACATCAACCATCAGATTTTCATAGGCTTTACCAAGTAAAATCATGGACGAAGTGGAAATCATATTCAGCACCATTTTATGGGCCGTACCCGCTTTCAGCCTTGTGGAGCCGGTCAACACCTCAGGTCCGACGATAACTTCAATGCGTTGATCGGCTTCTTTACTGATAGCTGCATCTTTGTTGCATGAAAGCGCAACTGTTTTTGCGCCAATGCTTCGGGCGTATTTCAGCGCGCCGATGACATATGGTGTCCGTCCGCTTGCCGCAATGCCAATGACCGTATCATCTTTTGTCAGGCCGATTTGTTTTAAATCTTCCACTCCAAGCTCTGGGCTGTCCTCGGCACCTTCCACTGCTTTTAAAAATGCTCCTGCTCCGCCGGCGATTAGCCCTTGGACCATTTCCGGGTCGGTACTGAAAGTTGGCGGGCATTCCACCGCATCAAGCACACCTAATCTGCCGCTTGTTCCGGCACCCATGTAAATTAGCCTGCCGCCTTTTTGAAACGATTGGAATACGAATTTTACCGTTGCTTCTATTTCCGGCAAGACCTCCTTAACAGCCAGTGCCACCTTTTGATCCTCTTCGTTCATGATTCTTAAGATTTCCATCGGCTCTGCTGTATCAATTTCCATCGACTGTTCGTTGCGCGATTCAGTCGTTAATAAACCAAGATTTTCTTTCATCAGCCTGTGTCCTCCTGTTAGTTTTCAGAGATGTAAGCGATTACCTATGTCTTTATTATATTCTTCTTGAAATATGATTTCAATATTTTTATGAAAATATTGAAATGTTATTTTAAAATATTATAACAGGAGGTATTTTCTTATGGCCTTTGCGACTCCTGCTTCATTATTGGTATCGGTGACAGCATTGGCGGTTTGTTTTACCTCTTCCGGTGCATTGCCCATCACAATCCCAAACCCTGCCGTTTCAAGCATTAGCGAGTCATTAAAGTTATCGCCAATCGCTGCCGTTTGTGATATTGGAATACCAAGCAGCTGGGTAACTTTTATTAGCGCAGATGCCTTTGAAATTCCGCTCGGTGTAATTTCCAGATTGCGAAAACCAAAACTGCTGCTAATTTCAAGCTCAGACTCGAGACCTGCAAAGCGAGTAGAAAAATCTTGGAGCTTCTCTCCTTTATCAAATACCGCTATTTTGGTGATGGTAGGCTGCTTTTCCTTTATATATTGATAGAAATGATCAATGACTTTAACCTCGCATTTTTTCCGCAAACCTTCACACGTTTCCCTCTTCCCGCCGGATTTTTCTAATAACGGAATATTATTTTCAATCCAGTTTTGATTCCATTCATTGACGGCTGGAACCAATAATGTATCTCTTTCGTAAAACTGGGCATAGAGCCCGGCCGCCTCACATAGTTCCCAAAAGGTTAATAGCGTATCATGCTGAAACACAGATTGCTCATGGATTTCCCCATGTTGATCGAGAATCACTGCCCCATTGTAGGCGATGATTGGGGCTCCATCTATTCCAATCGTCTCGGCGACCCATCTGGTCGACATCGGCGAACGGCCGCTGGAGATTACCACCTTGCCGCCTTTTTCTCGGTATTCATGAATAGCTTCTATTGTTTCCGCTTGAATCTCTTTTTCATCCGTAAATAATGTGCCATCAAGATCGACAGCCAATAATGGATACTTCAAATCTTCCCTCTCCTTTGTCATCTTTTTTTAATCCGATTATATTTTTTCTAAATTCAAATTTCAAAGATAGTATTCCCTATTTGTTTGTTGGTTTCGATATAATTGGTGTCAGGCACCAAGAAAAGCGGAAGCGCCTGGGTTAGGCGCTGGAGCTGGACATGTGAATTTTTCACATGGTGCCTGACACCAAAGGAGGTGCGCCGTATGCTATTGCCTGAGCTGGCGGAGAAAATTGTCAGGGAAGTTCGGAAATTAATTGATGAAGAGATTATTGTTGTGAATACGGAGGGTGTGATTATTGCCAGTACTCGTCTGGAGCGGGTTGGGGCTTTTCATGAAGGGGCGTTGATTGCTGCGGCAGGGAAACGGAAGCTTGTGATTAGTGAAGGTGATACCTCCCGCTTGAAGGGCGTGAAGGCTGGAATCAACCTGCCAATCTTTTTTCAGCAGGAAGTCATCGGGGTGATCGGGATTACTGGCAACCCGGAAACGGTCACACCGTTTGCGGAAATTCTCCGCAAAATGACTGAGCTTCTGATCAGCGAGAACTACTATGCCGAGCAGTTTGACTGGCATTCACGGGCAATGGAGACATTTGTGATGGAATGGATTCAGTCAAAGGAGATTAGTGATACTTTGCAGGAACGGGCGCGGATGCTGGGGGTTGATTTGGAACGGGGACGGAAAGCGGTAATTGTTGAATTTATCGGTAATGATCCTTTGTCGCGGGATGTTTGGGCCGCTATTTTTCAATCCCTTTCGAAACATAAAAATGATGTTGCCGCCAGATCCGGAAATGAACGGGTAATTTGGTTATTGGATGGTTCCGAGAGTGGAGATGTAAAGAAGCGGCTGGAGCAGTTTTTACAATTTTTAATAGTAAGCTTCGGAATTACGGCGGCAGCCGGTGTTGGGCAGCAGTTTGCGGCACGGGAGGTGTACCGTTCATATGGGCAGGCCGAACGGGCATTGAAAATTGCCAAACGCAACGGAATGATTGTTTTTGATAAAGAGTTAACACTGGAAATGATTAGCGGTGAGATAAGCACTGCAGTGAAATCAGAATTCATCGAGCGGACGATTGGACCAATTTTGCTGGAAAAAGAATTGCTGGAGACGATGCAGGAATTGTTCCGGCAAAATCATTCATTGAAAAAGTCGGCGGAGAGCCTGCATATTCATATTAATACGCTGCATTATCGGTTAAAAAAAGTGGAAGATCTAACTGGCTTGAACCCGGGCAGCATTCATGATTTGCTTTGTTTATATATGGCGGTTTTGTTTTTGGAGGAGTGAACGGCGCTGTATTCACTCACCTGTTTGACGGTATAACCAGCAGCTAATGAGTGAAGAGTTAGCACAATTCTTGCTAGGGTTGCGTTTTTTCGCAGACATCCATTATTAAAATAAAATATTTCAATCCTGTGATAAATATTAAAAAAGAATGCATAAAGTTTCCTTTTCACAAAATTTACTTTATAATGCGCACTAGATAATTTTTTATAGGAAAAATTATACTTCTAGCTTAAGGAAGGTAATCGATTATGAAAAAAATGATGTTTATACTACTAACCGGTCTAATGGCAGTTGTTTTGGCAGCATGCGGAGGAAATGAAAAAAGTAAAGAAGCGAAAAATGATGATAAAGCAAAAACAGCGGAAACCGATCAGCAGAAGGAACCGCAAAAAAAGATGAGTGAAATGCAAAAGAACTTAGAAGCGCAGCAAATAGATGAAAACAAAACTGTAGCCATTGTGAATGATAAAAAAATTTTAGGAAGCGACTATAATAGCGTTTTAGCATCTATACAAGGACAAATGCAGCAAATGGGACAAGATCCGACTTCCAAAGAAGGCGCAGAGCAAGCGAAAAACCAATCAATTGACAGCTTAGTCGGACAAACCCTTCTTCTTCAGGAGGCAGATAAAAAAGGCTATAAAGCTTCAGAGGCAGCTATTAAGAAGCAGCTGGACGAAATGAAAAAGCAGTTTAAAACAGAAAAGGAATTCCAAGCCGCTCTTAAAAAATTCGGAATGGACGTTAAAACACTTGAAACCCAAATAGCTGACGATATCAAACTTAAACAGTATGTTGAGAAAGAAGTGCCGGCTGCTAAAGTAACCGATGAAGAAATTCAAAAAACGTATGATCAATATGCGGAACAGGGAAAGAGTACTGGAAAAGAAGTTCCAAAGCTAGAAGAAGTAAAACCGCAAATCGAACAATCTCTTCAGCAGCAAAAGCAACAGGAAAAACTCGCTCTGCAGGTAGAAGAGTTAAAGAAAAATGCAAAAATTGATATTAAGATCTAGAACTCGAAGTTAAAGTATTGTTGCATGGTGGTCAGCTTATTTAGCACTGTATAAAAAACTAAATTTATAAATATTTTAACCTCATTTTTTGTATATTCATCCATAGCAGGCGCCCGCCTGTTTTTTTTATACTTAAAATAGCTATTAATCTATGGATGGGGGAAATAGGATGCTCTCACATGAAGTAAAAGAAAAGCTGATTGCGATCGTAACGAAAAATAATTTTGAGGACTCGAAAACAGAGCGGCTTGTCTATTCTTATGATGCGACGCCAAATTTTCAGTCGCTTCCGGATGCAGTCATCAGCCCGCGAAATACGCAAGAAGTTGCGGAAGTTTTAAAGGTTTGCAATGAATATAAGATACCAATCGTGCCGCGCGGTTCGGGCACCAACCTTTGTGCCGGTACTTGCCCGACAGAGGGTGGAATTGTTCTTCTTTTTAAACACATGAACAAAATCCTGGAGATTGATGAGGAAAACTTGACTGTTACCGTCCAGCCGGGCGTGATTACCCTTGATATGACCAACGCCGTTGAGGAGCGGGGATTGTTTTATCCGCCCGACCCTAGCTCGATGAAAATCTCGACTATTGGCGGCAATATCAATGAAAATTCCGGCGGGTTGCGCGGACTGAAATATGGAGTTACCCGCGACTACGTGATTGCGCTAGAGGTTGTGATGCCGAATGGGGATATCATGAGAACTGGCGGCAAGCTTGCCAAGGATGTAGCCGGCTACGATTTAACCCGGCTGATGGTCGGCTCAGAAGGAACGCTTGGCATCATCACGGAAGCCACCTTAAAGCTGATTCCGATGCCGGAAACGAAAAAAACGATGCTGGCGCTGTATCAAGATCTATCAGCCGCGGCCCGGTCGGTTTCGAAAATCATTGCGAATAAAATCATTCCAGCCACGCTCGAATTTTTAGACCAGCCGACATTAAAAGTGGTCGAGGATTTTGCGCAAATTGGGCTCCCGACAGATGTTCAGGCAGTTTTGTTAATCGAACAGGATGGTCCAGCAGAAGTGGTGGAACGGGATCTGAAAAAAATGGCGGAGATGTGCCGTGTGGAGCAAGCTGTTTCAATTCAGCTAGCAGCATCTGAAGAAGAAGCGGAAGCATTGCGTACTGCCCGCCGCGCCGCGTTATCGGCGATTGCCCGCTTAAAGCCGACGACCATTTTAGAGGATGCCACAGTGCCAAGATCGGAAATTGCCAATATGGTGCAGGCAATTAATGAAATCGCTGACAAATACAAGCTTGATATTTGTACCTTTGGCCATGCCGGAGATGGAAATCTCCATCCAACCTGTGCAACCGATGCCCGCAATCATGAAGAGATGGAGCGGGTGGAAAAAGCCTTTGCGGAGATTTTTGAAAAAGCAATTGACTTAGGCGGCACGATTACCGGCGAACACGGTGTCGGCGCGATGAAAGCGCCGTACCTTGAATGGAAGCTGAAAAAGGAAGGAATCGCTGTGATGAAGGCGATTAAGCTTGCCCTAGATCCAAATAACATTCTGAACCCGGGGAAAGTTTTTGCCAAAGACAGTAGGAAGCGCGTGGTGGTGAAAAGATGACAACGGTGAAGGAACAAGAAGTGATTCAACAGCAATTTAAAGAACGGATGGACGAGAATGAACTGCTCAACTGCATGCGCTGCGGCTTTTGCCTCCCCACCTGTCCGACTTATATTGAATCTGGCTTCAAGGAATCGCATTCACCGCGCGGCCGGATTGCGTTAATGAAGGCGGTTGTTGACGGAGTGATTGAGCCGGATGAAGATTTTGAACGCTCACTCGATTTATGCCTGGGCTGCCGGGCGTGTGAGCCAGTCTGCCCATCCGGTGTCAATTATGGGCACTTGCTCGAAGAAGCACGCGATATTATTAACCAGAATAAGCGGTTTTCTTTGCCGGTACGAGCGATTCGCGGGGCTGTTTTTCAAGGGTTATTCCCACATCCTGAACGGATGCGCCGAACAGTCGGACTGCTTGGCTTTTATCAGCGCTCCGGCCTGCAAACGATTGCACGGAAGATTGGCTTTCTTGGGCTGCTGCCGGATAGTTTAAAGATGATGGAAAAAGTGCTGCCGCAGGTGCCGATGATGAAGGAAATGAAAAATCGACCGGATCACTTGCCGGCAATCGGCCCCAAAGTTCATAAGGTAGCCTTTTTCAGCGGCTGTTTGATGGATACGATGTTTTTAAAAACAAATGACGCTACGATGAGGCTACTGCAATTGGCGGGTTGTGAGGTTGTTATACCGCCTGAACAGGTTTGCTGCGGGGCACTTCATGGTCACGGCGGTGAAAAAGCTACCGGCAAGGAGCTGGCGAAGCGGAATATCCAGGCGTTTGAAGATTTGGGTGTTGATTTTATTATCACGAACGCCGGTGGCTGCGGAGCGTTTTTAATTGAATATGACCATTTGCTGAAGGACGAACCAGAATGGTATGAGCGTGCGAAAGGCTTCGTTGCAAAAATAAAGGACATTTCCGAAGTGCTGGCAGCAGTTGATTTTCATAAAAAGGTGAAATTGGCGCTCCCGCCGCAGGTAATCACGTACCAGGATTCCTGCCATTTGCGAAATGTGATGAAAACCGCTTCGGCGCCGCGTGTACTGCTGCAGGCGATCGAAGGCGTAAAATATCAGGAAATGAAGGATGCAGACCGCTGCTGCGGATCCGCTGGGATTTACAATATAGTCGAATCGGAATCCTCGATGGTGATGCTCGATTATAAAATGACACAAGCGGTGGCGACACACGCGACCACGATTGTGACGGCGAACCCAGGATGCCTGCTTCAAATGCAGCTGGGCATTGAACGAGAAGGTTTGTCCTCTAAGATGCGGGGCGTGCATATTGTAGATTTGTTGATGGAAGCTGTGCAGGAATAGGTTTTTGCTTGGTAGACTATGATAAGATTTGCCCCATGGACATAAATCTATGGGGGCTTATTTTTGTTTTTTGGGTGCTAGGATAAATTTTCGCTAAATTGAAATGTGCCAAGGAAGTTCGCTAGGTTTTTAGTCTAATATGCAGCCTGAACACTTATTAAAGACAAAACCTGCTGCCTTTCCTATTAAATTGGCTTTAAGAGGGCTTTTTGAAGACAAAACCCGATGCTTTATCTATCAAATTGTCTTTAAAAGGGTTTATTGAAGACAAAACTAACAAGACTTCCATTAAGAATATCCCATAAATTTTTCTATAGGACACAACTCAACTTTTTCTCTAGTAAACTGTCCCATAAACACCTTCTATGGGACAAAACCACCCCAACCTCACGTAAAAATGTCCCATAGAGCCTTTCTATGGGACATTTTCGCTAGTTCAACAGCTAAATTTGTCTTTTAGAAAACCAAATTCGTTACCATCCATACCCGTGATGATGGTGCCAAGGGTGGTGGTATCCGTAACCACCGTATGGGTAGTGGTGGAACCCGCCGTACCCGTAAGGACCATAACCGCCAAACCCTCCTAATCCCCCGTAACCAAAGGGACCATAGCCGTAGCCCATCATCGGATAACCGAATCCGCCGTAAAATGGAGGCATACCGACACCTGCTTTCATTTATTTTTCTATACACCACAGACTATGTCATTGACCTAATAAATGAGCATTTCTATCCATAAAATGGGCAGGTGCCTTCCTCCAGCGAAAGCCCTCATAGCGGCGCGCAGGTCATCCGGATGTTCCACGCAGTAGCCGACTCCTCCGTACGCCTAGGCATATTTGGCAAAGTTCGGATTATGGAGGTCTCTTTTAGTAATAATTTCTCGAGATGAAAAAAGTGGTGTCAGGCATCATGTGAAAAATTCACATGGTGCCTGACACCACTATCGTTCTTTAATGGCTTCGATGGTTTTGAGGTACATTTTTTCTCTGTTTTGGTCGGCAAGGAAATGTAGGCTGATTCGGTCGATGAGGTATAGGGTGCTCATGTCTAGTCCGGTTAGGATGAAGTTGCTGCGCAGCGGGTGGACGGTCCATAAAACGGCATCTGCCAGTTCGGTCAACGGTGTTTCGCCAAACGCCGTAAAGGCAATCAGTTTCGCCCCTTGTTCTTTTCCCTTCCGTGCTGATTGCAGCAGGTCTTTCGTTTGACCGGAACGTGAAAAAGCTACGATTAAATCGCCCTCTTCCAATAGCGTGCTTCGTATAATCATCAAATGAGGGTCCGTCACCGCCTCGGAAACAAACCCCATCCGGCTTAACCGATAATTCAACTCCTGTGCAGCTAAACCTGAGCTCCCCAACCCGTAGATAAAAATTCTTTTCGCCTTTATCAGATGGGCAACCACGGTTTCAAACGGCTTTGGGTCTGTCAGCGATTGGACATCGGCCAGCATTTCTCGGTAAGTAGCAATCAGCTTTTGTTCAATCCCGTCGCCTTCTTTTACTTCAGAGCCGCCGGCGAGCTTCACCTTCATCTCTACAAAGTTCTGGCACGACACCTTCTTTGCAAACCGGGTGATAGTGCTGACTGACACCCCGGTTGCCTCCGCCAGCTCCTGAATGTGACTGCGTGAGGTCTCTTCCGGATTGGCCAAAATATAATCAGCGATATTTTTTTCCTTATCAGATAGAGAAGCATATATACTTTGGATCTCGTTTAACACTGAAGCCATGAAAAAACATCCTTTTTCGAAGAATACACAGCCTCCTATTTAGGAAGCTGTGCGGCAAAACGTGCCGTGATTTGCTGCGGTCTCGTAATCGCACCGCCAACTACAACAGAAGAAACACCTAGTTCAAAGGCCCTTTTCAGCATTTCTGGAGTCATGATATTTCCTTCCGCAATAACTGGAATGGATACCTGTTCCACGACATTTTTTAAAAAAGCAAAATCATCATCATATAGTTTATGACCATCTGTTTCTTTTGTATAGCCATAAAGAGTTGTGCCAACGCAATCGAAGCCGAGCTTTTCCGCTTGAACTGCCTCTTCCACTGTCGAAATGTCAGCCATCAGCTGGACATTTGGATCTTGACTACGGGCATAGGAAACAAGCTCCTCGATTGTAACCCCTTCTGGTCTCCTTCTCATTGTAGCATCCAGCGCAATCATTTCACAGCCGCTTTCCAAAAGCTCATCGATTTCTTGTTTGGTTGCTGTAATAAAAACTTCGCTGTCGTCATAATCGCGTTTCACAATACCAATGACCGGGAGCGTTACTTCTTTTTTGATTGCAATAATATCTTCTTTAGAATTGGCCCGAATTCCTGAGGCGCCGCCTTCCTTTGCTGCAAGCGCCATTTTTCCCATGATAAACGAGCTGTGCAGCGGCTCATGGTCTAGTGCCTGGCACGAAACCACGAGTCTGCCTTTAATTGTTTCAAGCATTCTATTCACCCACCAATTCTTCTACTTCGTTTTTAATAATCGTGACTTCTGGTCCGTAAATAACCTGAACCCCATTACCTTTTTTCACGATGCCTCTTGCACCTGTCTTTTTCAAAATATCATCATTTACTTGGCCGATATCACTTACCGTTACGCGCAGACGTGTTGCACAGCAGTCGACATTTTGCAGATTCGTTTTACCGCCAAGACCTTCGACAATCGCTTGAGCACGTTCTGTTTTATTCGTCACACTCACCACTGCCTCGCCAGCTTCTTCGCGGCCAGGTGTTTTGAAGTTGAACTTCTTAATCATGAACTTAAATGAGAAGTAATAAACGAAGAACCATGGAATACCAATGATTGGAACCATAATCCAGTTCGTTTTTGCATTGCCTTGTAAAATACCGAAGAGAATAAAATCAATAAATCCGCCTGAGAACGTTTGACCAATGGTAATTTGGAAAATATGCGCAAGCATGAACGCCATACCATCCAAGAATGCATGCAGGACATATAGCGCAGGCGCTACAAACAAGAATGAAAATTCAATTGGTTCGGTAATCCCTGTTAAGAAAGAAGTGAGCGCTGCTGATGCAAGCAAGCCGGCAACCTTCTTCTTGTTTTCTGGTTTTGCTGTGTGATACATCGCTAAGCAGGCACCGACTAAGCCGAACATCATTGTAATAAAACGCCCTGACATAAAGCGGGCAGTACCAATATAGAATTTATGTGTTTCCGGGTCAGCAAGCTGAGCGAAGAAAATTCGCTGTGTCCCTTCAACAAGCTTTCCATCGATTGTAAGGGCACCGCCTAGGCTCGTTGTCCAGAATGGCATATAGAAAATGTGGTGCAAACCGAATGGTCCAAGCATCCTTAGTACAAATCCGTATATAAATGTTCCAATATAACCGGTTGCTTCAACCAGACCGCCCATTTGAAAAATTCCTTTTTGAATGAACGGCCAAACAAAGAATACCGCTACACCAAGGAAAATAGCAGCAAATGATGCAATGATCGGAACAAATCGCGAACCGCTGAAAAACCCTAGGAACTGTGGCAGCTGCTTTTTGTTATAGCGATTATGCAGCCAGCTTGTCAGGATTCCGACAACTACACCGCCGAATACACCGGTTTCAAGCGTTTGAATACCAAGTGTCATCCCCTGTCCTGCAGCAGCTGGGTTATCGGTGTTCATTGTCCCAGTAATTGTCAGTAATGCTGAGATTGTAGAGTTCATGACTAGGAATGCCAAAACTCCAGCAAGACCTGCTGTTCCTTTGTCAGATTTTGCAAGCCCGACGGAAATACCAACAGCAAATAATAATGCTAGATTGGCGAATACCACTGAGCCGGCACTGGACATAATGGTAAATATATTTTGAAGCCAAGAAATATCTAAAAATGGATAGGCTTTAACCGTATTCGGGTTGGACAAAGCCCCGCCGATTCCGAGTAGTAAACCGGCAGCTGGAAGAACTGCAATTGGCAGCATGAACGATTTACCAAACTGTTGCGCTTTCTCGAAGAAACTACTCATCAAACTTACCTCCAATATGAAAATTATTTTCATGAGTAAGTATAAAAGAAAACGATTAAAAACGCAAGAAAGGGTTTGCAAAATTTAAGCTGGGTTTCGGATGTAAATTTTGGAAGTAGAAAAAAATTGGTGTCAGGCACTATGTGAAAATTTCACATAGTGCCTGACACCAAACGTTACTTTTTGATCCAAACTGTTTTTCCAGCGAGTGTTACTTGATACCAGTGAGTGGTGCCGACTTGGACGGTTTGCCTTGCGGTGAATTTGCGGTTTTTGTAGGATGCAAGGTTTCTGTAAACCACATCTTTGGTACCGCCCCATGGCTTGCTGTAGGCACTGCCTTTGCTGCTAAGCCGCATTGTTTTCGCTCGAAAACTGGTCACGGTATAGCGGTTGGAAGTTAAATCAGTGGATTTTACCCAGCCCACCATACCACTGCCATTTGAATTTTTACTCAGCCTGTAATAAGTTTGTCCTGACAGCTTTCCTTGCCTTTTTATATAATACACCTTATTTGTATAGGCAGATCCGGCCTTATAGGAAGAACCGGAACCAAGCGTTTTATAGATTTTAATGTTGCTGTTTTTAATAATGCCTAAACGGCTTGTCGTACTCTCCAACGTCTTCTTCACATGGCTTGAATGGATCCACACCGTTTTACCATTCAGACTGCCGCGATACCAGACGTCATTCCCGACCTTTTCCGTTAAATTAACCTTAAATTCTTTGTTTTTATATTTGGAAAGAGTCTTATAAATGGTATCTTTCCCACTTCCCCAAGGCTTGCTGTAGGAGCTGCCATTTCCAGTTAGATACATTAGTTTTGCCTTTTGATCCACACCCACATGTGTGTGGCTGGCCAAATCGGTAGATTTCACCCAGCCGATAACCCCTTTAACACTGCTTGGCTGGCTGCTTAACAAATAATATGCTGCCCCATTAAGCGTGGCTTGCTTTTTAATGTAAAAAACCTTATCGGTAGTAGCCGAACCAGCTTGAATGACTCCTTCTGGATTACCGATTGTTTTAAAAATTTTGACGCTGCCGTTTGAAATTCTCCCTAACCTGCTCGTAGTCCGCTCGACTTTGGCTTCTAGGTAAATAGATTGAATCCACACCGTTTTGCCATCCAAACTGCCGCGATACCAGACATTATTGCCGACCTTTTCAGTTTTATTAATCTTAAATTCTCTGTCTTTATAAATTGATAGAGAATTAATCACAACATCCTTTTTGGCACCCCAGGCGATACTATAAGCACTGCCTTTTCCGGTAAAATAAAGTGTCTTTACCCTTTGATCGACAGCTGCATTTGGATAGGAAATAATATCCCCGGCCTTTACCCAGCCGACTGTCCGGTTCCCATTTTCACCGCCAGTCTGATCACTTAGCAGATAATATAGTTGCCCTTCTACCAAAGCTAATTTTTTTATAAAAAACGTCTTGTTGATATTAGCTGTTCCGGCCTGCACGGCCCTTGAGCTGTCGTTGTAATTTTGAAAAATCGCGGCGCTGCTGCTGCGAACTTGTCCTAATCGGTTCGTATTAGCCTCCTTATCCGGCAGCTGTTGATATTTCATCATGACCAATTGGACAAATTGATTCCAGTTGTAATCCCACTTTTCAAAATAACCATGCGGATCCTTGTGGGTCGTGCTACCAAGAAAGTTCGTTACTGCCTTATGAGACCAGAGTGTGCCGGACCCTGTTTTTTCCGAATCAATTACCGGCAGGTTATAGTGGTAAAGCATAGATGCGATATATGCAGCATAATTGTTGATCGAGCGGGCAAACTGTTCAAATGTCTTCACTCTTACTAGTTCGATATGTACAAATCGCTGATTGGCTGCAGAGCCGGCTCCCCATGCCCCATAATTTGGCGAATGGATTTCAATGACCCGCGAATCATCGACAAAAGCATGAACAAAGGCTTTCCGGTAGTTCCGAGACATGTAGGAAATTTCGCCGTTGATTGTTGAGCTATTATTTGCCGTTTCGTGGGCAACAACTCCCTCTACCTCACCGATGCCATTCCGATAAGTTAACTTCGGAAAAAAACTTTTATAATTATACTCAACCTTTGCCGGAACCGAGTTCTCTTGCAGAATATAATCATTTACTGCTGTGCCAGTAGATTCCTCCGCACTCATTCTCGCCGGCAACGAAACCCCCGCCAGCAAAACCGTTAACACTAAGATGACTACCTTCTTCATTTTCCCTCTCCTGTAATAGTTTATTAGACTTATAGAGCCATTATACTATGACCAAGGAGCTAAGATTAAGAGAAAGTTTCGAAAAACTAAATACAATCTAAAATACTTGTTTGGTGTCAGGCACCATGTGAAAAATTCACATGGTGCCTGACACCAAACTATTTTTTTACATTATATATATTGAAAATATTGTAAACTCCTATTATGATATTGAGTGGAAATATGTTACAAAGGGGTATGGTATGATGAAGCGTTTATTGAAGGTTGTTTTGTCTTTCGGATTAGTTTTGGGGATTTCTTATGGGGCTGGTGGTTCTGCTCAGGTTGTTGATGCAAAGACGAAGATTGTAAAGTTTAAGAATTGCAAGGATATGAATAAGGTGTATAAAGGCGGTGTGGCTAAATCTTCTAAGGTGAAGAATAAAGGCGGGAAAACAAAATACAAGCCGTTTGTTTCCAAAGCACTTTATGATGCGAACAAAGCAAGAGACCGTGATAAAGACGGGATTGCTTGCGAACGGTAGACATTTTAATAAATGCAAAGAACTGTCCTTTTGTTTATGAAGGGCAGTTTTTTAGGTTTGGGGGATGGTATCCTTCATTCCTACTAATTTACATTCTTTTAATAAAAACTGACTCTAATATTTACATATCAATGCGATACTTTACAGAGTCGGTATTTTTACCCAAGACTTCCTTCACTTACAGAAGGATGGAGATTTTTTTATGATGGAGGTGGATGTCCTCAAATAAGAGAAAATTTTGTCAAAAAAAAGAAAAAAGAGAAAGAAAATCCCTTCATAAAGAACAAATTTATGAGTACCTTTTCCCAAGGTTTTTTCTATTAAGAATTACCTATTTTCTTTTATTCTTCTTTAGGGGGAAATCCGCTCTTTTTTATGCAGTAAAAAATATATTTTTACCAGGACGGTGAACCGGTTTTGAAGAAAAGACACTCCCGTAGTGCAAAGAAACTATTATCAGCATCATTAGCGGTCATTTTACTAGCTTCTCCTAGCTTATTACCACAATCAGCCAATGCCGCTAAAAAAGACCCACAATCAAAAGGAGCACCAACACCAGTAGTAGAGCTCCGTGTAATGGAAACAACGGATGTACATACGAATCTGCTAAACTATGACTATTTCAAGAATGCAGAATATTCAAAGGTTGGCCTGGCCAGCACGGCTTCGCTAGTGGACACTGCCCGTGCAGAAGCAGACAACAGCTTATTAGTCGATAACGGCGACCTTATACAAGGAACACCACTTGGTACTTACGTTGCAAAAATCGCCCCGATAAAGGACGGCGAGGTTCACCCAGTATTCAAAGCCATGAATCAAATGGGCTATGATATGGCAACATTGGGTAACCATGAATTTAACTATGGACTCGATTTTCTCGAAGAAGCCTATGATGACGCCAATTTTCCATATGTCAATGCAAACGTCTATGTAGATGACCACGATGACAATCCCGATAATGACCAAAATAAATTTACGCCTTATCGCATCATCAATAAAAAGGTCGTCGATGAACAAGGGAAAAATCACGTTATCAAAGTCGGATTTATCGGCTTCGTTCCGCCGCAAATTAACGAGTGGGACAAAGCTAATTTAGACGGAAAAGTCATCACCAAGAATATTGTCGAGACCGCTAAAAACTTCATTCCGCAAATGCGTGAGGAAGGCGCAGATGTGATCATTGCCATGGCGCACTCTGGCTTCAGCGGTAATAAAGACAATACGGAAGATGTCATTTACAGCCTAAGTGAAGTACCTGGAATTGACGCGATTACTTTCTCGCATACCCATAAAGTATTCCCAGCAAAAACGGAAAAAGATTTAGATGGTCTTTTTAAAGGGGCTGATGGGAAACCGCTTCCTGGTGTCGATAATGTAAAAGGAACCATCAACGGTGTTCCTGCCGTACAAGCAGGTTATGGCGGCGGCTCCCTAGGAATCATCGACCTTAATCTTGTAAAAATTAAAGGAAAATGGTCGGTTGCCGATTCACAATCATCTACACGCGAAATCTATGCTCCGACACAGGTGGAGCCGGTTCAATCGATTGTGGATGCCGTTAAAGCAGACCATGATGCCACCGTTAAATATGTAAATACGCCAATTGGCAAAACAACAGATGACATTTACAGCTATTTTTCCCTTGTGCAGGATGACCCTTCGATTCAAGTCGTTACAAATGCACAAAAATGGTATGTGGAAAAATACATTGCCCAAAGCAAGCCGGAATACAAAGATCTGCCAATCCTTTCTGTAGGTGCACCGTTTAAGGCTGGCCGTAACGGTGTAGCCGAGTACACGGAAATCCAAAAAGGCGACCTTACCATCCGCAGTGCAGGCGACCTATATTTATACGACAATACATTGAAGGCAATCAAGGTCAAAGGCTCGGTCGTCAAAGAGTGGATTGAAATGTCTGCTGGCAAGTTTAATACCATTGATCCGAATAAAACAGAAGAACAGCCCTTATTGAATCCGGTGTTCCCTGTTTATAACTTTGACGTGATTGATGGAGTGCAATATCAAATTGATGTGACCACTCCGGCGAAATATGATAAAGACGGGAAAGTAGTAAACCCTAATTCAAGTCGTGTCGTGAACTTAACATATAACGGTAAGCCTCTTAACCCTAATAAAGACTTTATCGTTGTGACCAACAACTACCGTGCTGGCGGCGGCGGTAACTTCCCTGGCGTAAAAGGCAGTGAACTGGTTGTCGACTCGGCCGATGAAAACCGGCAAATTTTAATGGATTATATTACAGAAATGAAAGAAATCACGCCAACTGCTGACAATAACTGGTCGATTGCGCCAATAGTCGGCGATGTAAATGTAACATTTACAACTTCACCAGTAGCGGAAAAGTATATTAAAGAAGGCAGCAACATTTCCTATACTGAAAAAACAGACAGCGCTGGTTTTGGGATTTTTAAATTAGACCTTGGCATTGACCCGGTAAAGGTGCAGCTCCTTGGTTTAAATGATTTACACGGCCAGCTTGATACCGATACAACAGTGACCGGCCGGCTTGCAGGAAGTATGGAGTATACTGCTGCAGCCGTAAAGCAGCGCGAGTCTACCAATGAAAATACATTACTTGTTCATTCTGGTGATATGATTGGCGGAAGCCCGCTTATCTCTGCCCTTTTTCAAGATGAGCCTACCGTTGAAGTAATGGAGGCAATGGGCTTGGATGTTGGGACCCTTGGAAATCATGAATTCGATGAAGGTATTGTGGAGCTGCGCCGAATGATTACTGGCGGTGAGCATCCAGACGGAAAAGGGACAAAGGGCTATGACGGAATGAATTTCCCAATTGTGGCAGCTAATGCTTTTGATAAATCAACAGGTGAATTAATCACAAAACCTTATGTGGTAAAAGAAGTTGGCGGTGTAAAAATTGGATTTATCGGAGTCATTACGCAGGAAACTCCTGAAATGATCGTCACAAAAGGGAATGAAAACCTTCAGATCACTGATGAAGCAGCCGCGATTAACAAATATACGGATGTATTAAAGGCACAAGGTATTAAAGCGATCATTGTGTTAGCACATAATCCGGCCGCGCAAACAGGTTATACGGATAAGTTCGATGCCTCTAGAATCGCAGAAAATATCGATGATGAAGTCGATGTCATTTTTGCAGGCCATAACCATGTTTACAATAATCGAGTAGTGGATAACAAGTTAATCGTCCAGGCCTATTCCTACGGCTCTGCTTTTTCAGATGTCGACCTTGAATTAAATCCCGTAACAGGAGATGTTTTGAAAAAGCAAGCGGAAATCGTCACGGTTTTTCAATCTGAATACATTCCGGATGCGGCGGTTTCAGAGATTATGAAAAAATATGAAGATTTAGTGGCACCAATAAAGGCCGAGATTGTAGGGGACAATTTAACAGCTCTTGAAAAAGCATATCCTTCAACTGACAGTCAGTTTGGTGACAACGGTCTTGGAAATTTAATTGCGGACGGTATGAAGGCTGCCATGAATTCTGATTTTGCGTTAATGAATGGCGGCGGTGTTCGAGCAAATCTTGCTGCAGGTGAAGTCACTTTTGGAGATTTGTTTGCAATCCAGCCATTCGGAAATGTATTAAATAAAGTGAACCTTAGCGGTGCGGATTTAAGAGAAGTATTAAACAACCAAATTACCGACCGCGGTCTCGATTTCCATATTGCTGGTTTCAAGTACACGTATACATTTGACCCTCTTGCGAAAACTGGAAAAGTGGTCGACATTTTCTTACCAGATGGCAGCAAAATCGACCCAGCGAAAGAATATTCTGTTGTCGTCAACAACTACATGTACGGCAATGCAAAATACGGCATCGGTACACTTTCAGACGGATTGGAAATTGGATCAGAAGATTTGCAGGCCACGTTGGAATTTGTTAAATCATTGCCACGACCATTCGAATACAAAGCGGAAGGCCGAATTGTGAAAGTAACGCCTTAATTTTTTGGTGTCAGGCACCACTCGTGGACAAATGTCCGCCTCAGGTGGACATTCACTAATAAACTGATGAAAAAATGCCCTTGCTTGTTTTACTGGATTTATTAAACACAAAAAAGACGGAGAGTAACTGCTCTCTCGTCTTTTTTGTGTTAATAATATGCTGGCCTTGTTGTTAATACCCTTCCGGATTATTCTTCTGCCAACGCCACGAATCACGGCACATTTCTTCAATTCCGCGTTCAGCCGTCCAGCCTAGCTCTTGTTTCGCTTTCGATGGGTCTGCATAACAGATGGCCACATCTCCTGGTCTTCTATCCACAATTTTATGAGGAATTTCAATACCGGAAGCTTTTTCAAATGCGGATACGATTTGTAATACGCTGTAGCCGGTTCCGGTTCCTAAATTGTAGGCCTCCACGCCGCTAACGGACATGATTTTTTCCAACGCCTTCAGATGGCCAATAGCCAAATCGACGACATGGATATAGTCTCTGACGCCAGTGCCATCAACGGTTGGGTAATCATTGCCGAACACTTGCAGCTGTTCAAGTTTCCCGACGGCTACCTGTGTAATAAACGGCATAAGGTTGTTTGGAATCCCGTTCGGATCCTCGCCAATCCGGCCGCTTTCATGTGCCCCGATTGGATTAAAATAACGAAGTAAAGCAATACTCCAGTCGTGATCGGCTACATATAAGTCACGTAAAATTTCCTCAATCATCAGCTTCGTCCGCCCATACGGATTTGTAGCGCTAAGCGGGAAATCCTCAGAAATCGGCACTCGCTCCGGCATGCCATAAACCGTAGCCGATGAACTGAACACAAGATTCTTCACGTTGTGTTTTTTCATGACCTCACAAAGAACCAGTGTGCCGGTAATATTATTATGATAATAATGGAGCGGAATGGACACCGACTCCCCTACTGCCTTCAAACCGGCAAAATGGATAACAGCTTCAATCGTATTCTTTGAAAAAATTTCATCAAGACCGTCGCGGTCAAGAAGATCAATATCATAATACGGAACTTCCTTGCCAGTAATCTCCTTCACCCGAGTTAACGACTCCGGTTTACTATTGGAGAAATTATCAACAACAATGATCTCATGACCGGCATTCAACAGCTCTACACACGTATGGCTGCCAATATACCCGGCACCCCCAGTAACTAAAATAGCCATAATTCAATTACTCCTTACTTTGAAATGAACTTAGTCTTATTTTAACATAAGTTTTTGATGCATGGGGACGGTTCTTGTGCTTCATTGATCGCACCGAACAAACGATAACACTCTGGGTCAGCCCTTAGGTACCTTGATTGACTACCCTATCTTTAAGTATAACCGGACATTTTACCTTCCACAAATCACACTAAAAGCCGAATCCGATTGCCTGACGGGTCGCTTGTTACAACGTAATCCGCTTCCGCTTGAACAGATGCGCCCAGCTGCTGCAGATTTTTCACAACAGCCTCTCTAACTTCAGCATCGGGATAAACAATTGTATACCAATTTAAGCCCACGCTGTTTTCAGCAGGCTGCTTTGCACCCGTTCCCTGCCAAGTGTTAATTGCGATGTGATGATGGTAACCGCCGGTAGACAGGAACACCGCTTGTGGATAATAGCTGACCACATTAAACCCAAGCCCTTTTGTATAAAATTCTTCCGCTTTTTGCAAATCTCCCACGTGAAGATGAATATGCCCCATGATGGTTCCAGCCGGAAGCCCGCGCCACTCAGCGTCGCTTTCGCCAAGAATCCCTTGTGCGTCAAGCTGTTCTGTTGCCATATCCACCAAGCTATTATTCCAGGTCCATTCCGAAGATGGCCGGTCACGATACACCTCGATTCCATTGCCATCAGGGTCGTTCAGATACAACGCCTCGCTCACATAATGGTCGGCTGCCCCAAGTGGATAACCGGTTTGAATCAGATGCCTTAAAAAGACAGATAAATCGGCACGGGTTGGCAATAAAATTGCAAAATGATATAAGCCCGAGGTACGCCCTTCTTTAGCTGTAACATTTTCCGGCTGTTCCAGGATCAACAGCGGTGTTTCGCCATCAGTCGTTAAAACCGCTTTCCGGTCAGATTTCTCCAGCACTTGAAGCCCGATTATATTCTGATAAAAATTAAGTGAATAATCCAGGTTTTTCACCTTTATATTAACCACACCAACAAAAACAGTCGGTTTTCGGTGGAAATGTTCCATCATGATATCCCTCTTTTCCGTTTCTACTATATAGTTATTTGTTTGATCACAAAAAGAAATGCATATATCTCGAATTAATAATATTTAATTTTGAGATGGTTGTAAAGCATGAGGCATAGGACGGTTCTTGTGCTCATATGGACTCCTTTCACGGAAGGGATTATACAAAAAAAAGCAGCGTTTCCCGCTATTTGAAAATTACTAACGGGATACGGTGCTTTAATTTTATGGCTGATAGGTAAATGTGATAACCGAGAAGCTTTCTCCCACGCAACATTATCAAATAATGCAGGAGAACCGTCCTTTCTTATCCTTACGTAAGTTCAGTATAAAAACGGCAGCGATCGCCACGGACAATTGATATACAAAACTCGACAGGCATGCCGCTGACGTCAAAAGCTGTTCGCTCAAGTAAAAGGGCCGGCTGACCTGCTTCCGTTTCAAGATATTCGCTTTCCTCGGCACGTATCAGAACCGGTTCAAAGGCTTCTTTTGCTCTGGTAACAACAATATTAAATTGTTGGGAAAATAAATCATATAATGAAATTTCACCAACCTGATTCAATTGCTTCGGATCCTGCACCACGCTTTTCGGAATGAACGACGATTCTAAAATATATGGTTCATTATTGGCACAACGGAGGCGTTTCATTTCAATGACCATTTCGTCCTCGCCGAGCTCCAGCGCCTCACGAATTTTTTCAGTTGGACTCACTTCTTCTATTTTTAGAATGACATCCTTTGGATTCAATCCTTTTTCCTTTAAAACCTTGCTAAAGCTGTAAAAGCCCATCAATGACTGCTGTAATTTAGGTTTAGCGACAAAGGTTCCTTTTCCTTGGACTCGGTATAGGATGCCTTCCTGAACAAGCTCCTCAATTGCCTTTTTTGAAGTATTGCGGCTCACACCAAATTGATCCATCAGTTGATTTTCTGACGGTATTTTATCACCTAGGGTCCAGCGTCCCGTCTCAATCGCTTCCTTGAGCCTTTCCTTCAATTGGTGATAAAGCGGAATCACACTTCCATGCTGCAATGGTTCCATAATTCAAAGCATCCTTTCCTGCCAAACTTCTTTTGCTGAAATTATATCATGAAAACCTATGACGTCAACCCAACAAGTAATATTGGACTGACACATAATATCTACACTTTTTGACCAAATATCTACACTATTCCGAAAAGCTGGTACAATTATAAAAGAAATTACAGCGAGCCTTAACGAATAAAAATAATGAGAACCGTCCCCAGTACAACACTAAACCAACGAAGCAGAAGAACCATCTCCATGCATCACTTTGTCAAACCATGGGCTGGCTGTTTGTTTCAAAACCTGGTTTAGTTCTTGGATGTTTTGAGTACCGGTGCCTTGCAGCCATGTGCGGGCGGCTTGTTCACCGTTATGGGCAAATGGGGCAACGCCGTCTTTCCAAGTGGCCCTTCCGCATAGGACACCGTTGAAAGTAGAGCCTGATTCTTTCGCAAAACGCAGCGTTTCTTGGAAAAGCTGCGCACTTACACCAGCGCTTAAGAAAATAAACGGAAGATGTGTCGCATCGCTTTGCTCTTTGAAATAGGCAGCCGCTTCCTCTTTGCTATAGGCGCTTTCTCCGTCTCCACAGCCGTCGACAAACTTCATATTTACCGGCACTTCTACCTTCAATACATCTACCTTATATTGCGGCTTGGAAAATTCCCGCATTGCCTCAATCACCTTGTGCGGCTTCACTTTTGCGTAATCCAGCCCCTTGACATCATCGTTGTTGGCATCATAGGTGACAATTTCAAGGAAAAACGGGATATCCTCTGCGGCACATTCAGATCCGACCCGCTCCATATAAACATGCTTAAACTCATTAATCTTTTCATCCTCGTCAACATCATAATACAGCAAAAATTTCACCGCATCCGCGCCAGCTTCCTTCAAGCGTCGGACCGACCATTCCTCCAGTAAATCCGGCAGGCGGCCAGCAGCATTGGCATCATAGCCTGTTTTTTCATAGGCAACCAATAATCCAGCCTCCGGGTGTCGTACTTTTGCCGCCGGCAGACCGTATTCTGGATCTAATAGAATCGAGGTGGCATATGGTGTTAACTCTTCGGAAACTAATTCTTTAAAACGGATAATCCCCTCGTCGCCAACCGTGTGAGACCCTCCTGCTGCAATCATTTTCTTTAAAGACCCGCGCTGGTCAATTGCTAACGCCCCGATAATTCCATTTTCATCCGATAAACGCTTCAAGGCTTCCTCTTTATTTTTCGTTAAATATAACATTATCAATCACCTCTATAAATCTATTTTTTTAACCTCTACTAATTTAAAAAAATGCTCAAACTTGCTATATTCAATATGACCTGTTCCAGCCTCCATCGTATTTAACATCCCCGTAGTCATTGCTGTTTTCAGCACATCGGCAACAGGCAGCTCTTTATCCAGCGCAACAGCTATGCCGGCAACGGTAGCATCCCCGGAGCCAACTGGGTTTACCACGTTAATTGCAGGAATCTTCACCCTGTAGTAATCCGCACCTTGCTTAACGAACGCTCCATCGCCGCCAAGGGATACAACAATCCATTCGATTCCTTGGAACATTTCAGCTGATAGCACTTGTTGCAAACTGGCTGCGCTTTGTTCCACTTCTCTGCCTGTCAGCTGCGACAGTTCTGTTAAATTTGGCTTGATAGCAAACGGTTTTACCCTATGGGTTAACACCTGCCTCAGCGCTTCTCCTGATGTATCCAAAATCACAGGAATTCCTTTTTCTCGGCCCAGCTCTACCATTGCTCGATAAAAATCGGATTCCAGCCCTTTTGGTAAACTGCCTGAGATGGTGACAACCGAAACATCCGACAGCAGCAGGCGAAACGTTTCCAAAAATGCTTCGCCTTCTTCTACCGTTAAGGTCGGGCCCGATTCTAAAATTTCCGTTTGCTTGCCGTCATGGAGAATCGCGATGCAGTTTCGTGACTCTTGGTTGATTTTTAAAAAATGGTTGGCAATTTCGCTCTTCATTAATTCCCGGACAATGTAATCGCCGATAGTTCCGCCCAAAACACCAGTAGCAAGGACATCCTCACCCATTTGTTTGATGACGCGCGCAACATTTAAGCCCTTGCCCCCAGCGGTTTTGCGGGCGTGTTCAACGCGGTTCACATCATCCAGTTTAAAATCTTCAATTGGATAGGAAATGTCTACCGATGGATTCATCGTGACTGTTAAGATCATGGCTTTTCCTCATTCCTGACATCATACCGGCATTTACCGTCAAGATAGGTCGCGATTAACTCAAGCTCAGGTGTCAATACAATAAAATCGGCAGCATAGCCTGCGGCGATTTTTCCGCATTCACCGGCGATGCCCACGCTTTTTGCCGGAGCCGTACTGGCCATATAAATCGCTTCCTCCGGTGTTGCAATACCCCATTCAACAACATTTTTGACCGCATCTTTTAACTGCAGAATACTTCCCGCCAAGCTTCCGGTCTCAAGCCGTGCAGCGCCGTTTTTCACCTCAACCGGGAACTCCCCAAGCTGATAGCGGCCTTCAGGCATCCCGCCAGCCATCATGCAGTCGGTAATCAAGACTGTTTCCTTCCGGCCGCGGGCGTTCATTAAGATGTTAGCTGCGGCGGGGTGAACATGGTGTCCGTCACAAATAATTTCCGCAAACACATTTGGTAGATTCATTGCCGCTCCAGCCATTCCCGGCTCACGATGGTGCAGCCCGCTCATGCCGTTGAACGTATGAACAAAAATCGAAGCACCCATTTCTACCGCCTGTTTCGCCTCGTCATAAGTGGCATCACTATGAGCTAACGCCACAGCAATCCGGTCCCCTGCGGCATGCTCAATAAATTCCACTGCGCCATTACGTTCCGGAGCAAGGGCAATTTTTCTAATAAAGCCTCCCGAATGCTTCTGCCAAGCCTCCAGCAGTTCAATCGACGGATCGCAGAAATACTTCGTGTTTTGGGCACCTTTATGTTTCTCTGTAAAAAACGGACCCTCTAAAAAGATGCCTTTTATTTTGGCGCCCTTTACTTCCGTGTAATTTTCACCGATCATTGCTACAACTTTATTCAGCGTCTCTGGTGATGAGGTAAGCGTAGTCGGCAAAAATGACGTCACACCGCACGAAAGCAGCCCCTCGGAAATCGCCTTTAGCCCTTCCGCGTCATTATCCATAACGTCGTGGTTTTGAAAACCGTGAATGTGGGTGTCGACCAGACCCGGGGCAATCCATTGGCCGGCATAATCAATGATGCTTGCCGACTCATTAGGTAATTTTTTGAAAAACGCGGTAAATTTACCGTCTTCGATTTTCAAGTAACCCGGACCCGTAATTCGATACTCCAGGAAAAATCGATCTGCATAAACAAATTGTTCCATCGCTGCTGCACCTCTGTTTTTTTAAAAGAAAATTACTTATACTCGTGAATCGTTACACCTTTCACCACACGATTGACCGTGCCGGTTGGCGAAGGTGTATCCGGGGTATTGCCGACTTTAATCGAAGCATGGAGGGCGACTGTTTGACCAACCATCACATACGGCAATGACAGATAGGCATCCGGTACCGAACTTCCTTCAGCGTCGAACAGGAAGGTATGACCGGCGTAATTCGTTTCGCCGTCAACGGCAATCGCATTCACATTGCTGGCAATATTGTCATGTTTTAATTCGTTTAAAATATCTATATCATATTGACGGGTATAAGGCTGGTTCGAAACAAATACAAATACAAGTGCTTTTTCATTTACAAAGGATTTTGGACCGTGGCGGAATCCAAGTGACGAATCGAACGAGGTGGCAACTTTGCCCGCCGTAAGCTCCAATATCTTTAATTGTGCCTCTCTTGCCAGACCTTCAAAGCCGCCGGAGCCAAGATAAATGATCCGGTCAAAATCTGCCTCAATCATGCTTTGAATATCAGCCTCGCGGTTGATCACACTCTCACCCATACGGCGGATTATTTCGACATTTGCTTGTTTCTCTTCAATCGACAGCGTATCGAAAATAAGCAAGGCAGTCAGGGTCATGCAGGAATAGCTGCCTGTCATCGCAAAACCTTGATCATTCGACCGTTCCGGCATTAATAATAGAAGATTGTTAGTATCACCTTGGGCCCGCTGTGCAAGCTTTCCTCCCTTTGAGCAGGTAATGGTAATCTGATAAAGATTTGTAACCATCTGTTCCGCCAAATCCACGGTTGCCAAACTCTCCGGGCTGTTGCCGCTGCGTGCAAAAGAGATCAGCAATGTCGGGATGTCCGTTTTTAAAAATTGATATGGATTCGACACGATTGCCGTTGTCGGCACACTTTGCAAGTCCCATTGCTGTTCATTGACTTTTCCTTTTAAATAGGGGATTATAGTGTCCCCGACATAGGCGGATGTTCCCGCCCCCGTAAAGATCACCCGAACACGGTCATGCTTTACTGTTATGTTTTGTAAAAAAGCTTCAATTTGCTGCTGTTTGTCTTTATAAATGGCGAATGTTTCACCCCACAGTTCAGGCTGCTGTTTAATTTCCGCCGTTGTAATCGCAGCCCCTAACGGCATTAATTTTTCAGGACTTAATGTAAACAATGGTGACACTCCTTTTTTAATAGTTTAGAAGAATATCTGATATCGTCGAATTTTCGATCGATAACGGCGAAACGGGAGGCTTTATCGGCGATTCAAGTGACTATATCGGCGATTTACGCACAGTTATCGGCGAATTCGAGCACTTGATCCGCGATAAGTTCACGTGTTTAAATTTCTTCAAATACCCGCAGTCCCGCACCGACAACACCGTTGTTTTGTTTGATGGCGCTGACCGACAGATTGTTTAATAAATGCTGCTGTTCGGGAATCTGATAGGCTTTTAGTTTTTCCTTGATGAGATCAAGCAGGAACGGATTGTTCGCGATAACACTGCCGCCAAACACGAGTTTGTGCGGGTCGAGCAGGCAGGAAATGGCGTAAAGGCCCTGCACCCAATTGTCTGTTACTTCATCGATGATTGACCGATACTCGGGTATGCCAGCTAGATATTGTTCAAAGACATCCTTCGTTGTCAGGTCCGGGGATTGAAGCTTTTTTCGAGTTAATGCTCCAATTGCCGGTCCCGCTGAGGCCTTTTCCAGCCGCTCAAGCTTATTCCCGGCGGCTTTTGACAGAATGGGAATTAAACCTGCTTCACCCGCAAAACCAGCCCCGCGGAAAAACTGTCCTTGGTGAATAATTGAGCAGGAGATACCGGTGCTAATAGTGAAATAAACAAAGGTTTCGTCGGGCTTCGCTTCAGCCGCCTTCCACTCCGCAAAGGCCGCCATGTAGACATCATTATCAATGGTTATTCGCTTTATCCCAAACTGTTCCCGCAGCCGTGCGGCAATGGGGAACTGAGCCCATGGAAGATTATTTTGAAAAACGGCAATCCCCTGCTCCCGGTCCACCTTGCCTGGCACACCCGCACCAATGCCCTCGAGGTCGGCGACGGAAAGGGAGGAATCTCTAAGGACTTTTTGAACCGCTTCTACTACTCTCGTAAACATCTTTTCTTTGTCCGATGGATCGCTTTTGGCCTCAGCACGCTGCAGCAACTCGCCCGTTTCTGAAATGATGCCTGCGGCAATTTTGGTTCCGCCAATATCAATACCGATGGCTTTTTTCATATTTTCTACACCCCTCCTGTTTCATCTAATAATGATGGGTTGTTGGTACAACTTATATTTTAAAAAAACTCATAGATCTTAGCTATGAGTATCGTTACTTTATTATAACACACCAAGTTATAGGGTCAACCCAACGATTTAGAAAGATTGCAGTGCTTTAACCTCCGAACAGACCCTTATTATTTTCCACCGGTTACCGCAATGCCTTCAATGAATTGTTTTTGCAGGAACATGAACAGAATCAACATTGGCAAAATGGCTAAAAAGGAACCGGCCATAAGAACCGGATAGTTCGTTAAGTATTGACCTTGGAGCGAAGATAATCCGACTGACAGGGTCATAGATTCTGGAGAACTATTGACAATCATTGGCCACATCAATTCATTCCAGCTCCAAAGAGTGGTGAAAATACCTAATGCGATTAAACCTGGCTTTGCAAGCGGAAGCATAATCCTCCAGTAAATTTGGAAATGGTTGCAGCCATCCAGCCTGGCCGCCTCTTCCAATTCCTTCGGTAGTCCCATAAAGAATTGCCGCAGGAGGAATGTACCGAACGCACTGAATAAGCCCGGTACAATAACAGCCTGTAAGGAATTCAACCACCCTAATTTTACCATAATCATATATTGCGGCAGTAAGAATACTTGCCCGGGTACCATTAATACCGTTAACGCTAATAAAAACAGGAAGTTCTTGCCGGGAAAGTCAATTCGGGCGAAAGCGTAGGCCGCTAAAGAGCAGAGAAACAGCTGACCGACTGTACGAATTACCGTTATTATCACGGTATTATACGTAAATTTAAAAAATGGAAGCAGCCCAAATACCTCTTTATAGTTTCCCCATTGCAGGTTCTCCGGAATAATGACGGGGGGAACATGAATAGACTCTGCATAGGTTTTTAACGAGGTAAGGATCATCCATAGAAAAGGCACGACCATTGCCACCGATCCAACAATGAGAATAAAATGGATCAGGAATGTTTTACTAGTTACAAGCTGTTTTGTTCTTTCCAATCGGACCACTTCCTTTATTCATAATGAACCCACTTCTTCTGTAAAACCATCTGAATCGCCGTAATTATTAAAATCACAATTAACAGAAGAACAGCGATGGCAGCAGCATATCCCTTTTCATTCAATACAAAGGCATGCTGGTAAAATAAATACACAATTGATTGTGTACTTTCAACGGCTGTGCTGCCTTTACCAATCATCATGAAAATCAAGTCAAACACTTGGAAGGCACCGATTAGTGACATAATTGAAACAAAGAAAATGACAGGTGAAAGCAGCGGCAATGTAATTTTAAAGAAAACCCTAAACGGACCGGCGCCGTCGATCTCAGCAGCTTCATAGTACATTTTCGGAATCCCTTGCAGTCCAGAAAGGAAAATAACCATGTTATAACCAATACCGCTCCAAATCGCCACGACAATAATCGAATAAAGAGCAATGTTCGGGTCACTGACCCAATGGGGTCCTTTGATTCCGACTAAAGATAATAAATAATTAAGCAAACCGTAATCTGCGTTATAAATCCATTTCCATACCATGGCGATGGCTGCCGGCATCGTAATGACAGGCAGAAAATATAATGTTCGGTAGATCGATTTACCCTTTATTTTTTGATTTAAGAGAACTGCAACGATAATTGATAGAAAAATACCAACTGGTACCGTAAAAATGATATAAATGCCGGTATTTTTAAAAGATTGCAGCAGGTTTAAATCCCCAAGCATCCGCTTATAATTATCAAGCCCAGTCCACTCATACTGGCCAAACGCGCCCCATTCGGTAAAACTGTAGTAGAATGTCTGGATGATAGGCCAAAGGTAAAAAATAAACAGTCCAAGCATCGTCGGAGCAATCATCAAATAGGCCCAAAGATAATCCGAACGCTTCCGTGTTTTTGTTAAGCTAGTAACCTTTAATTTTTTTGGGGTTTTTACATCTTTTTGAAGAGGCACCTCTCTCACTGCTTTCCCTCCCTTTCAAGAATGGAAGAGAAGAAAAGGGCTTCTTCGCTTCCATTGTTATTACTTATTAAGTTCTTCGTTAGCTTTGGTCGTTAATTCTTTAACAGCATCCTCAACACTTACCTCTTCGCTCCAAGCCTTTTTTAGGATATCTGTCTCATATTGCCAAATAGCACCAGTATTTTTTACACTTGGCAGCGGTACAGAGTAGTCTGCACCATCAATAAAGGCTTTAAGATTTAAATTCGGGACTGATTTTTCCCAAGCATCCTGTGTACCATTAAAGGCTGGAATAACTGTGCCAGTCTTTGCATAGACTTCCGCTGCTTCTTTAGACCCTAAGAATTGAACAAACTTCCATGCGGCATCTTTATGCTTTGTATTTGCCGCAATTACATTTGCTAAACCATGAATCGCAACTGCGCGTTTCTTTCCTTTAGGTACAACCGCCACGTCTAAATCCGGGTTTTTCTTATATTCCGGTACCATCCAGGGACCATCGAACATCATTGCCACTTTTCCTGAAGAAAATAATTCAGATGCTGCTGTTTCCGTCATTTGTGCTTGTGTTGGAGATAAACCTTCTTTAATAAAACTAATATTATATTTCAGTGCCTCGATTGCTTCAGGCTGATCAAACCCAACTGATTTGCCATCATCTGAAATGATGTAGCCGCCATTTTGCCAAATAAAATCATAGTATCCGCCTTGGTTTCCCATTAATGAAGCATATCCCCAAATGCCCTTGTCCTTGTTTGTCAGCTTTTTCGCAGCTTCTTTTAACTTGTTCCAATCCCATGTTTCATCCGGGTATGATACTCCGGCTTCATCAAAAATCTTCTTGTTATACCAGAGGCCCGTTGTATCGTAATCTTTTGGAATTCCGTATACCTTTCCACCTACAGTGTAAAGGTCTATTAATGATTTCGGATAATTATCCAAGCTATAATTATCCTTTTGTGCCATGTCGCTTAGTGGAAGAATGACTTTTCCTTCCGCATATTGAACAACATGTGCACCGTTCATCCACAAAACATCCGGTAATGCACCGCCAGTTGCTGCTGTTTCAAGCTTTTGAAAATATTGTCCATAGGGAGTAATCTCAGTTTTCACCTTAATATTCGGGTTTTTTTCGGTAAATTGTTTGATTATCTCATTAATGGCAGGAAGCTGTTTTTTATCCCAAATACCATATGTGATTTCTACTTTTCCATCACCTGAAGCCTGATCGCTGTCACTGCAGCCCGCAAGCCCCATTAACCCTAGGACTACTGTTAAAAGCATGGTTAACCATTTTTTCATTCCATTTCCCTTCTTCCCTAATAGTTTCATAGTTTTTAATCGAGTTGCACTTTTGAATATTCCGCATATTTATATTAAAATTTTTTATGGATAACGATTTCCACCTCCACTCAAAACGTTTTCCTTAAATTTATATTGATTCACCACAATTTGTGGTGCAAACAATCATGTTATACGTTGAGTTCTTTTATCAACTTTTGATAATAATCATCGATGGCAATCGATTGTCCCATATTTAATCGTGAATCTTCTGCCGCAAATGCCATCAAATGGCTGCGTACCGATGCTGCTGTAGAGGATACCCCGTCCTCACTCCTGCCAAGCTTAATTTCACGGAGAAAAGTTCTCATGATGCCATGGTCACCACCGCCGTGTCCACCCACAGGGCTGTCAAGATGAATGATGGTTTCATGCTTGGTCAAAAAATCAAAGATGGAAATACTGTTTTGTTCCATGTTTCCGCGAATTTCACCCTTTGTTCCCATGATTTGAACAATCCTCGTTTGTTCTCTGGTGAAAGCAGACATGCTGAATGTTGCCGTCGCACCACCTTCAAATTCCATGTTAACCACCTGGTGGTCCACAACATTATTATCTGAGCGGTACACACATTTTCCATATGGAGTTTTTTGCAGTGCCTTAATGATTCCTTCGTTAGTGCAATCTTCCGTAAATTTCTTAGCCCAGCCCTTCCCTTCACCTAGATAATATCTGCCAGCATGAAATGGACATTCCAACTCCGCGGGACATCCGTCCAAGCATCTTTGTGGTGCGCCTGCCGGGGCATTTTCTTCTTTAAAATGCATCAGTGAACCATAGGAACTAATCCGCTTACACTCCTTGCCCATTAAAAATGAAATAATGTCCATATCATGACATGATTTCTGAAGAATCATTGGACTTGACTTTTCTTTATTACTCCAATTGCCACGGACAAAGCTGTGTGACATATGCATATATTCCACATTTTCGTTTAGCTGCAGCGAGACAATCTCGCCAATATCGCCTCGGTCAATGATCTTTTTGATAGTTGACCAAAAATCGGTATATCTTAGAACATGACATATAGTCAGCTGCCTGTTATACTTTTTCGCAGCCTGTTCCATGGCAATACATTCAAGCGGATCCGGGGACATTGGTTTTTCCAGAAGAACATGATATCCGAGTTCCAACGCTTTCATAGTTGGTTTGAAATGATTCCGGTCGAGGGTGCAGATAATAGCAATGTCGGCCATTTTTTGTTCAAGGCCGAGAACCTCTTCCCATGACTCATAACAATGTTCAGCAGGAATGTTATGTGTTTCCTGCAATCTCGATCTTCTTTCCTTCCACGGTTCGGCAATCCCGACAATCTTTACTTCATTTGGATATGCCAAGGCATACGGAGCATATGCCCTCGCTCCTCTGTCACCAGCCCCAATTAAAATCGCCGTCATTGTTTTCATGTTGATTTCCCCTCTCATATTTATATATCTTGCGGAAAATTTTCCGTATATTATCCAAACGTTTTCCGAAGCTTTTAAAAAAAAGAACCGCTTAGGTCCGTTTTATTAATGATGAATCACGAATTACCAATTCAAAGGGCAATGTCATCTTGATTGGGAGAGTAATTTTCCCTTCTACCATTTCCATAATAGTTTTCGCTGCCATACTTCCCATTTCATACTTTGGAATCTCTACCGTCGAAAGCGGCGGTGATGAGTATTTGCTCATTTCAATATTATCTACACCAAAAAATGCCATATCCTTGGGGATGTTGAGTTTATTTTCGATAACCGCCCGCATCGCAGCAAGAGCCATCAGGTCACTGGCACAAACCATAGCAGTTGGCAAATTCGCCGTATTTCTCTGAATCAGCTGGTTCATTGCCTCATAGCTGTTTTCCATTTTCCACTTGGTATTAATAATCCATTCAGGATGTAATTCAAGTCCCGCTTCTTTCATCGCCGCCACAAAGCCTTTGTAACGAAATTCATTGTGAAGATCCTGATAATCGCCATTAATGCCGCCGCCAATAAAGCCGATATCACGATGCCCCTGGCTGACGAGCTGCTGAACGACCGCTTTCATTGCTGCTTCACGATCATAATCGATAACCGCAATATTTTTATCAGTATAGAAGAAATCCAGCCCGACTAATGGAATTGTTTTCTGAATGTACTGAATTAGACTGTCATCAATTTTGTCAATTAACAAGAGCCCTTCAATCCCAAGATCATGAATGGTCTCCAGCAGCAATGCCTCATTTTCCAGTTCATCCTTAGTAATGCTGATGAGGGTGTAATCATTAACCGTTAGGGTGTCACGAATCCCTCGATATATGGTTGCAAAATATGGGTTTGTTTCCGCCTGTGTAGGATTGGCCACCCAGCCGATTTTCATAGTTCTCGTATTCGTTTTCTCCTGCTTGTTATTCACCAGATTACGCGCATGCTGATTCGGAACATACCCAAGCTCTTTAACAGCCTGCCAAATCTTATTCTTCGTCTCCTGGTTTACATTCCGCGTCTGGTCATTCTGAATCACACGCGAAACAGTCGAAATCGAAACTCCCACATACTCCGCAATATCCTTCAATCGTACCACTCAAAAAACTCCTCTAAACTTTCTTAATAATTACTTATACACTTTTCATAATTGTTTGTCAATAGATGTGACAAGGTGAAAGTTTTTGTACAAAGTCCAAGAAACTTTACTGGGCTAGCCATTCTCTTTATCTGATAAATGATTAACTGCCTCCCTCGACAAAACATAAAAAGGCGCTGACTCCCGCTATTATGAAAATAACGGGAAACAGCGCCTTAATTATATATTAGCTATGAAAATGAGACAGGAGTACCGTCTCCATGCATCCATCAAGTAAATTCTTAGAGCGACGGCTGATAGGCTGTTTCTGGAATCTTTTCGTAGTCTTCCGGATTTAATTTATTTACGGAACCATCAGCTACCCCATTAATAATTCCGTAAAGTCCTGTTTCAACTGCCTTCACCAATTGCCCTTTCTTCTTTTGCCCTAATGTATGAGACTGCCCTCTTACTTCAAAAAGAATCGTGCCGCTGCCATTTAAGGCAAAGCTCCCAAGAGCTGTTCCAGGAAGGTCTAAATTTCGTTGATAAAGCGTAATATTGTTAAACACTGAGTTTTCACCAATCGATTGAAGTGCATTGTATGCCGCTAGATTTAGCTGCTTAGAGAAGTCAACGTTATAGTTTTTAGCATACTGTGCATACTTGACCCCTTTTTCAGACCGCGGGTCCGGCACAAATTCGGCTGATAATGACATTGTTACAAGATCATCCGTACCCTCTACATAATATTGTCCTTGATGGTGTAAATCAATGAATACGTCGACTTTGCCGAATTCTTTTTGCAGCGACTTATAAACATCCCTAACCGTTTGCGACTCTGGTGTTATGTACCAGCCCGGCCTATCTGAAGCCCCAGGGAAATCTGCTGCTTTAGGTGCGTAATTTAAATTAGGATTAAAGTCACGGTTTACGTCAAAGCCTGGCTTTCCAGTATAATCTCTCTCCTGTCTTACTCCCGATGCATAATAATTCCAAGCCGGTTTTGATGCTGCAGCAAGCTGCGGGAATTTCGCAATGACTTCAGCCCACGACATATCATTTCCACGTCGGTCGAGCTCGGACGCATCAGGGTTCATTTTTGGCAGCACCACCAACGTAATTTCTTTTCGAATCTTCTCTGCCTCAGTGGAGTTGCTAGACCCAACATATTGCAGGAGATTCAGAATCGCCTCTGTTCCGGTCTTTTCATTTCCATGAATTTCACTTTCAATGAGGACTACTTTTTTTCCATTTCCTACTCGCGCCTTGTAAATATCTCTGCCGCGGTTCGATTGGCCCACTACCTCTACGGCTACTCTGCCTTGGCTGTTTTTCTCAATTTGCTGGAGTCTTTTTATCATTTCCGCATGGTCGGTAAACCCTTTAATAGAATAAACTTGATTTTCATTGGTCAAATTTCCATTTGGGGAATTCGTTGCTAAAGTCGGCGTGGCTAAACTAGCACAAAGTGTAGCAGCCATCAGGCCTGTCATCATCTTTTTCTTCTTCATCTCCATCACTCCTCTAGTATTTTCGCATACAACTACTATTCTATTAAGAGCTTCGGTCAAAAGGTGTTATATTATCGGGGAGAAAAACTTCTATTTTTGTAATAAAAATGCTAATTTTGTCTAATTATCTGAAAATTAGGATACAAATAACAAGATTAGTCCCCTGCTTTCCTTCTACTAATTTAGATGAAATGAACTAGTAATGATTTGATGGTTTGGACTGTAAGATTTATAAAATCGCCACTAAAAAACCTTCCCCCATGCATCTTGAAATAAAATTTCACCATTTCACTAAATATTTTAAAAAATAAATCTATCTTCACGGTCCTTTTTACCTAATTTTTGGTGGTTATGGGTCTTAGGTGGCATGGACGGAGCCGTGGGATTGGCGATATGCTTTTACTATCAATTGGAAGCGCTGTCAGCGGGTTTTGCGATACATACGTCTTTCGCTTACAATTGAAATCATTCATAAGGGGAGGACATATGATTAGAAAAACGCTTATTTTCAGTTCTGTTTGTACTATTTTTCTAGGTACTTCTACGGTCTTTGCAGGAGGTGATGTCCCTTTGAGTCCACCGATAGAAAAGAAGGAAAAAGCCAATGTTCCATCCGAGAAGCCGCACCCTGTTTTCACCTGGAATTCCAACATCCTGCCGACATCCGGCGTTCTACACCCTGGCTCTGCTAGAGGCGCGGGCATGGTGGAAGCCCCTCTCCAGCAAATCGACCAAATACTAAACCAAGCTATTTCGGAAAATGTTATGCCCGGTGCAGTAGCCTTTGTCGCGCGTGGCGGGCAGATTGTGAAGCACGATGCCTATGGATATGCAGCAAAATACACGGATGGCAAGTTCACAGAAATGGAACACCCGATTGCCATGCAGGAGAATACCATTTTTGACCTGGCATCCATCAGTAAAATTTTTACGTCGACCGCGGTGATGCAGCTTTTTGAAAAAGGCTTGTTCCAGCTTGATGACCCTGTTGCGAAGTATATTCCGGAATTCTCAGCTAACGGCAAGGAAAACGTTACGATCCGCCAGCTCTTGACCCATACGTCTGGATTTACTGCCTGGATTCCACTTTATTCACAAGGGAATTCACGTGAAGACCGTCTTCAAATCGTTTTTAATCAGCCGTTAAAAAATGCACCCGGCACCAACTATGAATACAGCGATTTGAACATGATCACCCTAGGGGCTTTAATCGAGAAGTTATCGGGGCAGCGCCAGGATGTTTTCGTTAAAGAGCATATTACGGAACCGTTAGGAATGAAGGATACGATGTACAATCCGCCAGCTGCGTTAAAAAATCGAATTGCCGCTACAGAATTCCAAGCGACTCCGAACCGCGGGCTCGTTTGGGGCGAGGTTCATGATGAAAACGCCTGGTCGCTCGATGGTGTCGCCGGACATGCAGGCGTGTTCTCAACTGCTCAGGATCTTGCAAAATTGGCGTATATTTTTATCAACGACGGCAAGTATGGTGGAAAAAGAATTCTTAAGCCGGAGACGGTCAAATTGCTGCTGGAAAATCAGAATGCCGCTTTCCCTGGTGATGACCACGGGCTTGGCTGGGAGCTCGGCCAAGGCTGGTACATGGACGCTTTATCAGAGGGTACCTACTCCTTCGGCCATACGGGCTATACCGGGACATCGATTGTCGTCAGCCCGAACAACAAAACGATTGCGATTTTGCTGACGAACCGGGTTCATCCTTCGAGAGCTACGGTGTCTACGAACCAGACGCGGCGGTTGTTTGCTCGTCAGGTTGCTGATGCCATTCAGGTTTCGATTCCTGGGAATGGTTCTGCATGGTTTGCCGGATACGGCGATAAAATCAATCGTGTAATGGAAGCTGATTTGAAGCTTGAGGCTGACGCGAAATTGACATTTACCACTTGGCACCGGCTTGAAAATCAGGCGGATTATGGTGCAGTGGAAGTGCTGATCGACGGCGGATGGCAAAGACTCGCATCGTTTACAGGTGCAAGCAATGGCTGGGAAGCGAAATCCATCGTGATCCCTAAGGATGCATCGAAGCTAAGGTTTGTGTACCAAACGGATTCTTCCGTGAACGGTCGTGGAATCTATATCCTTGATCCAAAAATTGATTCCGGCAGCGGTCTTGATTTTTCGAAAAATGATTGGGTGTTGCGGAACTATTAGAAAAGGGGAAGTTGGATTCGCTAATAAAACGCTCGAATTCGCTAATAAAAGGCTGTAAATCGCTAATAAAACTTAAAAAACCGCTAATAGACCGGTGAAACTCACTAATAAGCACCACATTAAATAGAGAGGAGAAATGCAATCCATGAAAAAAATTATTTTTTCACTATTGGCCATTATCCTGGCGGTTACGGGAATTCCTCTTACGGGAGCAAAGGCTGCTACAAACATCAAGGACCTCGTCATTGACTTGAACGTCCCGCAGGTTACAAGAGACGTGCAAGACAATAAGCTTCAGCTGAACCCGCTGCACGTTTATGAAGATGGGGACTTCATGCTGGCTTCGAAAAATCTAACCTGGAAGTCATCAAACAAAAATGTAGCCGATGTCAAGAACGGGGAAGTGACGTTAAAAGGCCACAACGGCAAAACATTTATTTCAGTCAGCGATGGAACATACAGTGACCGAATTTCCATTCAATACAAAGGCAACCAGGAGAAAATTCTTGTGAAAAAGGAAAGTGGCTCACGCTATGACTTAATCGGCGAGGCAATCAAGCAAATGACGATGGAGGAAAAAGTCGGACAAATGCTGATGCCGGACTTCCGTACATGGAAGGGAAAAAATGTTACCGTCATGAACGACGAAATTGCGAAGCTCGTGAATGATTACCATCTTGGCGGCGTGATTCTTTTTCGCGAAAATACAGTAACAGCGGAGCAAACTACAAAGCTAGTTCATGCTTATCAAGAAGCCGCGGAAAAATATGGGCTGCTGATTTCAATTGACCAGGAAGGCGGTATTGTTACCCGCCTGCAAACAGGGACTGACTTCCCCGGCAACATGGCGCTTGGGGCGACACGCTCTGAAGAAACAGCAGAAAAAGTCGGCCGTGCCATCGGCGAAGAGCTGCATGCACTTGGCATCAACATGAATTTCGGCCCTTCACTCGATATTAATAACAATCCAGATAACCCAGTCATCGGTGTCCGTTCATTCGGTGAGTCACCGGAGCTAGTGGCGAATTTGGGCAATGCCTACATTAAAGGGCTGCACGAAAGCGGTACCGCTTCAACAGCGAAACATTTCCCGGGTCACGGCGATACGGCAGTGGACTCCCATGTTGGTCTGCCGGAAGTTCCATATGATATCGACCGGTTGAAAAAGGTGGAACTTTATCCGTTCCAGCAGGCAATGGATGGAGGAATTGACGCCATTATGACGGCCCATGTTACCTTCCCGAAAATTGATGATACGAAGGCGATTTCGAAAAAGGATGGCACGGAAATTGCTGTGCCGGCCACACTGTCACATAAAGTGTTAACGGGACTGATGCGCGAGGAAATGGGCTTTAAAGGCGTAATCGTGACAGATGCGATGAATATGGGTGCGCTTGCTGACCATTTTGGTTCGGTTGATGCCGCCATCCGTGCAGTCAAAGCGGGTACGGATATCCTGTTAATGCCAGTCGGAATTGAAGCGGTAGCAAAGGGACTTTATGAGGCAGTAAATTCCGGCGACATTTCGATGGATCGAATCGAAGCGTCAGTAGAGCGAATTTTAACATTGAAATTAAACAGAGGGATTGTAAAGGAAGAAGTTGGCAGCAGCCTTGAGGAAAAGGTGGCAAATGCGGTGAAGGTTGTCAGCTCGCCTGAACACAAAGCGATTGAAACAGAAGCCGCAGCAAAATCAATAACACTTGTAAAAAATAATGCCGCCCTTCCGCTGAAAGTTTCTGCAAAGGATAAAATCGCTGTTGTCGGCTATTCCGGCTATTATGTCGATACCCTTGCGGATGAGGTGAAAAAGCACCATGACAATGTGGTTTATATTAACACCTCCGGACCGCTAACCGCTGCACAATTGGCTACGGTGAAGGATGCGAAAGCCATTATTGTCGGGACCTATACATCAAGCGTCGGCGGCCGTGCACCGAATGCCAGCCAAATGGTGATGACGAATCAGTTAATTGATGCGACAGATGCCCCAGTGATCGCAGTCGGGATTCGCAATCCGTATGATGTAATGTCCTATCCAAATGTCGATGCCTACTTGGTACAATACGGCTTCCGTCCGGCAAGCTTCGAAGCTTCTGTCAACACGATTTTTGGTGAGAATCAGCCGGTTGGCAAGCTGCCGGTGACGATTTATAACCAAGACGGCAGCGTGATGTATGGATTTGGGCATGGGCTGAGCTATTAATTGACCAGGCCATGATTTTTTACCAATCTTTGTACAATTGAGCTTGATTTACGTAAGATTGGGATTGTTTTTTGTAAAATTGACTTCCGATTATGTGGAAATAAAAGAGTCTAGCCTAAATTATTCCAAACTTTGTATAAATGAGTTGCGTTTTCGAATAAAAGGCAGTGATTTTTGTAAAATAAGTTCTGCATTTTGTAAAAACACCAAAGGTTTATCCATCTTATCCCAACATTCGTAAAAAAGATCTTAAATTACGTAAAAAAGGCACCGTCTTTTGTAAAATTAGCCCTACATTATGTAGAAAAAAATTACATCTCAACGGCGGGGGAACACCCCTCCCCGCCAATTTCGGAATCAAGAGGAGGTTTTATTTTTGAAAAAGTTACTGACTGGGCTGCTGGCGCTGGTTCTCCTGCTTTCTACAGTTTCAGCCGCCATCGCCAAAAACGATAAAGAGAAGAAAAGTAAGAAGTTCCGCCTAGGTGTGGAAGTACTCCTGCAGGACAAGCTGGATTTAATCAAAGGTAAACGTGTTGGACTGATCACCAATCCTACTGGTGTCGACCAGGACCTTAATAGTATCGTAGATTTGCTTTACAACAACCCCAATGTTGAGCTGACAGCGCTTTATGGTCCGGAGCATGGAGTCCGCGGGGATGCTCAGGCCGGGCAGTATGTAGAAAAATATATCGATGAGAAAACTGGTATTCCTGTCTACAGTTTGTACGGCGCAACGAAAAAGCCGACCCCGGAAATGCTGAGCGATGTGGATGTACTGTTGTTTGACATTCAAGACGTCGGAACCCGCTATTACACCTACATTTACACAATGGCACTGGCGATGGAAGCAGCGAAGGAAAACAATATTCCGTTTATCGTCCTCGATCGCCCGAATCCAATCAGCGGTACAAAGGTCGAGGGACCGGTTCTTGAAGACAAATACTCTTCCTTTGTAGGCGAATATCCAATTCCTGTCCGCCACGGTATGACGGTCGGCGAACTGGCGAAACTTTTTAACAAAGAATTTGCAATCGGCGCTGATTTAACGGTTGTAAAAATGGACGGCTGGAAACGAAACATGTATTACGATGACACACCATTGCAATTTGTCCTGCCATCGCCAAACATGCCAACTTTGGATACTGCCCTTGTTTATCCGGGCGCAGCCTTGATTGAAGGTGTTGCCAATGTTTCCGAGGGCCGCGGTACAACGAAGCCGTTTGAATTAATCGGGGCTCCGTTTATTAACAGCACGGACTTGGCAGCGAAGCTGAACTCGTATCATCTGCCTGGCGTGAAATTCCGTGCCGCTTCGTTCACACCAACATTTTCAAAGAATGTGAACCAGCTGAGCCATGGAATTCAAATCCATGTGACAAACCGTGATGCTTACAAGCCATTTGAAACTGGACTATACATTGTAAAAACGATTCATGATATGTATCCAAATGACTTCCAGTTCCGCGCTCGCAACAGCGCCGGTGTCTCCTTCTTCGACCAGCTTGTCGGTAACGGCTCCATCCGCGACGGAATCGAAACAGGCAAATCCATCGAAGAAATGAAAAAAGAATGGCAGCCAGGATTGAAAAAATTTATGGAAACTAGAGATAAGTATCTGTTATATTAAGGAAAAAGGTGTCAGGCACCATGTGAATTTTTCACATGGTGCCTGACACTCTTTCTATGAAGGGAGAGGAAATGATGTATCCTAGTGTTTTTGTTGATCCGATGATTGATTTGAATAGTATTAACGTGGTGTCTGTGATTGTTGTTTTTAGGACACCGCCGGCGAGTTCAGCGGTCGCGCATGCAAAGATGGCGGGTGTGCCACTTACGTTAGAACAGGCGGAGCAGGATGTGAAGGAAAGCCATCACCGGTTTCAAAGAGATGTTAAAAGGTATTTGGAGAGTGCCCATATCCCTTACAAGATTACCAATACGTACTCTTCAGCTCTAAACGGTGTCGCCATGTCCCTTCCTGCTGTGGCCATAAGGCAATTGCTGCACTCACCCGAAATTCAATCCATCCATGCCAACAAGGAAATAAGCCTGGATCCCCCAATGAGTCCGCGATAATTCTACTAACTTTTAAGATAGGGGAAATCATTACCGCATTTCCCCCTAATTTCCCCCATTTTCCGACAGCAAAAATAGACATAGTTTCCCGAAATGTTATTCTATCTTTTATTTGGACTCCCGTAATATAATACTCTTGTAGACTAATATTTCCAAATATTCATAATATTAATCAACTATTCCTTAATACATATTGTGAGGTGATCAGTAGGCAGCAGCTCTAGGTTTATTGAAATTTAAAAATGAAAGGGGTTTCATAATTTGAGGGTGACAAAGCAAAAAAAATTATTTAGCAGTTTACTAGTTTTCACATTAATTTTGTCTTTATTTTTTCCAATGTATGGTTCGGCTGCAACGGAACAGACTCCATCGCTAAACGACAAATTAAGCAGCGAAGCTCTATCACAAATGAAAGCAATTATCGCACAGCACAAAGCTGCCGCCCTTAACGGCCCAGTATTTCATTCCGATTTACAGAACCTAACGGGCGATGAAGAGGTCGCTGTCATTGTCGAGTTATCAGAAATGCCGGTTGCTCTTCAAAAAGGAATTCATAAAGTCAAAGGAAAGAAATTCACGAAGACAGACGAAGACAATGTAAAGAAAAAAGTCAGAGCACAGCAAAAAAAGTTCAAAGACCAGGTAAACAACAAAGGAATTAAAGGAAAATACCGTTTTACCTATGACTACACATTCAATGGCTTGGCCCTTAAAGTGAAAGCAAACCAGCTAAAGCAGCTATTAAAGCTTGATGGGGTCAAAATGATCGAGCCTGACGTAGAAATGAAAGCATTAGGCGACCCCGTTCCAAGCGATGCTGCAACGGAAGATCCAAACACTGCAGGGAAATTCCTCAATGTTCCAAACGTCTGGGATTTAGGCTATCAAGGTCAGAACGTCAAAGTAGCTGTTTTGGATACAGGAATTGACTATTACCACCCTGAATTCGAAGGCATATACAAAGGCGGATATAACTTCATCGATCAGTCTAATCGGTCCAATTACACTCGTGACCGTGCGAGCGACGACCCCTATGAAACGTCACCACTAGATCGCCCATCCAATAAAGCTGAATTCGATTCTAACGGCAGCTCATTTTACACCGAACATGGTACACACGTAGCTGGCATTATTGCTGCACAAGGGAAAAATCCATATGGTATTAAAGGCTTGGCCCCTAAAATCGATCTATATGCCTACCGGGTATTAGGTGCTTACGGCAGCGGGCCAAACTCCGGCATTATTGCTGCAATTGATAAAGCCGTCCAAGAAAAAATGGATGTCATCAACTTATCGCTTGGCAGCACGAGTAATTCTGCCACTTCGTCCGATGCCATTGCGATTAACAATGCCGCTCTTGCAGGCGTAACTGCCGTTGTAGCAACTGGTAATAGTGGTTCAAATCGCGGAACGATTGGGTCACCGGCAACTGCCGCGTTTGCAATTTCCGTTGGGAACTCCACTATTCCGGAAAAGTCAATGAAAGGCGATGTCAATGTTCAAGTTGAGGGAGCATCTTCTGCCACATATAACCTTAATTTAATGGGCTGGAAATACGGAAGTGATCCTGGAAAAATTTTATCAGGAACTTATGATGTTGTGGCAGTTCCGAACTACGGTGTGGATAAGGATTTTGAAGGCTTAAATGTTAAAGGAAAAGTAGCGCTTATTTCTCGCGGAGGAAATATTCCATTTGTTGATAAAATTGCTGCCGCTAAGAAGGCTGGTGCAATCGCAACGATCATCCATAACAATACAGGTACAGCACCTGCAGGAGTTTTTCTTGGTGATTCGTTTGCCTTTATACCGGCATTTGATATGTCAACAACCGATGGAAATGCCTTAAGAACAGCCTTACAAACGAAAAAAGCAACCGTCACATTTAGCAATATTACTTCAAGCTTAACAGCTGGGGATGATATCAATAGCTCCAGTTCGAGAGGACCGGCTAACCCTAATTTCGATTTGAAGCCGGACGTATCAGCACCTGGAACAAATATTATGTCCTCCGTTCCAGCCTATATAAAGGATTTCCCGGATGCTAAATATGATGAAGCCTATGAGCGCTTTACCGGGACAAGCATGGCCACTCCACATGTAGCGGGTGTGGCAGCATTACTGAAATCCCAGCATCCAGACTGGGGTCCGTTCGATATTAAAACGGCGATTTCTAATACTGCAAAACAACTGGATGTTGCTAAGTATGATGTGTTTGCCCAAGGACCTGGGCGGGTACAGCCGCTTGCTGCTGCGACAACAGAAGCATTAGCCTATGCGAAGGACACGACTACTTTTTCCAATAAGACATACGACAACCTAAAAGGTACGATTACATTTGGTAATGTTCCGACAGGCAGTAAGATTACGGTAACAAGAGATATTATAGTAAAAAATCTTACTGGGAATGCCAGCGATTATACAGTGGACATTCAAGTAACGAAAAAAGCAAGCGGCACATTGGCCGGAACAACGGTAACAGTGGATCAGCCAAGCTTTACTTTAGCTGGTTCAGATACGAAGACATTGAAGGTTTCCTTAAATGTTCCTGCCGGTTCTGGCTCGTCAGGAAATGAAATCCTTGGCTATGTGAAGCTGACGAATGGAAAAACAAATTTAACTTTACCATTTGCGGCCAACTTTGCACCGCCAACAGGAATTAAGAGCTTCTCGATTGACAGCGACGTCATCTCGCCTAACGGGGACGGCAAACTTGAAAGCACGACAGTGCGCTATGAGTTCTGGAATTCTCAAAGAAGAACATACATCAATCTCTTTGATGCTGTAAATCAGACCAGCGGACCTTATGGAAGTGGAGATCTCGGATATCTAATAAATACTATTTCTACATCAACTGGTCCAAAGACAGTCACATTTAATGGAAGCTATACCGAGTGGGAAACTGGTATAAAGAAAACAACTCCTGACAGTGTATTTGCTTTAGAGTTAACTACGCTAAATCTTTTAGGAACAGCTATTGTAGAATACGATTGGATTGGTCCGGTGTTTGTCAAGTCGACTCCGACAACTATCAAAGCGGAAGACCAAATAACTTCCAGCGGCTCAAGCTTTAAATATACTGGAAGCCTGGAAGACAAGTTTATTGACTTTGGACCAACTGTTGAAGAAGTTTTCGGCCTTGATTATGATGTTAACTCCAAGCTTCATCTTAAGTATGAGCTAACAAACAGCAACGGGGAAACTTCTGAAATACAGCCAGTTACCCTTGAGCAAAGCGGGAAGTTTGAAATTTCTTTAGATGGCCTGACACTTGGCGACAATAAGTTAAAGTTGATTGTTGATGATGAGGCGCAAAACCATGCAGAGAAGGAAGTCACGATTACCCGCGAGGATAAGACCAAACCGGTAACGACCGCTAAGATGAACGGTACATCCGGTAATAACGGTTGGTATACTTCAGATGTGACTGTAAATCTGGACGCTTCAGATGACGAATCTGGCGTTAGTAAAACAGAATACAGAATCAATAAAGGGGAATGGAAAACATATACCAATCCAGTGACACTATCTACTGAAGGAAAAATTCAATTTGAGTACCGCAGTGTGGATCAATCCGGTAACACGGAAGATATACAATCACTAGATGCTCATATTGATAAAACGGCACCAAAGCTTCAAGTGACCGTTGATAAACCGCTGCTTTCTGTACCAAATCATAAGATGGAAAATATTAAAGTAACGCTGGATTCCTCTGATGCTATTTCAGGTATTGATTCAGTTGTACTGGAATCCATTACGGTCAATGAAGAAAATTCAACAGAAGATGATATCAAAGATGCTGACTACGGAAAAATGGACACTGAATTTAGTCTTCGCGCCGAAAGAAATGGTTATGGTAACGGACGAGTTTACACCATTACCTATTTGGCAACCGACAAAGCAGGCAACACTATCAGAGAAACTGCTACTGTCAAAGTACCAAAGGGAAATCAGGGTAAATAACGAAAAAAAGTGCCTGCACAGCCCAAAATATTGGGTTGTGTCAGGCACTTTTTGTTTTTGTAATATAGAATTGGGGTTTTGCCAGGATTTTTACCGGGTTACTCGTCTGATTTACTACTTTACCCGTCGAATGTTGGAGTTTACCCGTCAAAATCTTGGGTTTACCCGTCAAAAATTTTAATTTACCCGTCAGCTTTTGCATGTTACCCGCCAAACGAAAAAAAGAAGCTGAAGAAAAATTCCTCTGCTTCTTGGGATGGGCCTAAATGGACTTGAACCATCGACCTCACGCTTATCAGGCGTGCGCTCTAACCAGCTGAGCTATAGGCCCATAATGGAGCGGGTGATGAGAATCGAACTCACAACAACAGCTTGGAAGGCTGTGGTTTTACCACTAAACTACACCCGCATCATTAAAATGGAGGCGGCAACCGGATTTGAACCGGTGATAAAGGTGTTGCAGACCTGTGCCTTACCACTTGGCTATGCCGCCAATCAAATTG
>NZ_KV440949.1:1721202-2158702 GCF_001636315.1 Neobacillus mesonae
CTTTTATTGTCTGGCTCATATGTCCAGCTTATATCCTTAGAAAGGAGGTGATCCAGCCGCACCTTCCGATACGGCTACCTTGTTACGACTTCACCCCAATCATCTGTCCCACCTTAGGCGGCTGGCTCCTTACGGTTACCCCACCGACTTCGGGTGTTACAAACTCTCGTGGTGTGACGGGCGGTGTGTACAAGGCCCGGGAACGTATTCACCGCGGCATGCTGATCCGCGATTACTAGCGATTCCGGCTTCATGCAGGCGAGTTGCAGCCTGCAATCCGAACTGAGAATGGTTTTATGGGATTGGCGAGACCTTGCGGTTTTGCAGCCCTTTGTACCATCCATTGTAGCACGTGTGTAGCCCAGGTCATAAGGGGCATGATGATTTGACGTCATCCCCACCTTCCTCCGGTTTGTCACCGGCAGTCACCTTAGAGTGCCCAACTGAATGCTGGCAACTAAGATCAAGGGTTGCGCTCGTTGCGGGACTTAACCCAACATCTCACGACACGAGCTGACGACAACCATGCACCACCTGTCACTCTGTCCCCCGAAGGGGAAAGTCCTATCTCTAGGAGTGTCAGAGGATGTCAAGACCTGGTAAGGTTCTTCGCGTTGCTTCGAATTAAACCACATGCTCCACCGCTTGTGCGGGCCCCCGTCAATTCCTTTGAGTTTCAGCCTTGCGGCCGTACTCCCCAGGCGGAGTGCTTAATGCGTTAGCTGCAGCACTAAAGGGCGGAAACCCTCTAACACTTAGCACTCATCGTTTACGGCGTGGACTACCAGGGTATCTAATCCTGTTTGCTCCCCACGCTTTCGCGCCTCAGCGTCAGTTACAGACCAGAAAGCCGCCTTCGCCACTGGTGTTCCTCCACATCTCTACGCATTTCACCGCTACACGTGGAATTCCGCTTTCCTCTTCTGCACTCAAGTCCCCCAGTTTCCAATGACCCTCCACGGTTGAGCCGTGGGCTTTCACATCAGACTTAAAGGACCGCCTGCGCGCGCTTTACGCCCAATAATTCCGGACAACGCTTGCCACCTACGTATTACCGCGGCTGCTGGCACGTAGTTAGCCGTGGCTTTCTGGTTAGGTACCGTCAAGGTACCGGCAGTTACTCCGATACTTATTCTTCCCTAACAACAGAGCTTTACGACCCGAAGGCCTTCATCGCTCACGCGGCGTTGCTCCATCAGACTTTCGTCCATTGTGGAAGATTCCCTACTGCTGCCTCCCGTAGGAGTCTGGGCCGTGTCTCAGTCCCAGTGTGGCCGATCACCCTCTCAGGTCGGCTACGCATCGTTGCCTTGGTGAGCCGTTACCTCACCAACTAGCTAATGCGCCGCGGGCCCATCTGTAAGTGCCAGCCGAAACCGACTTTCAGCTTACCAACATGTGTTGATAAGAATTATCCGGTATTAGCTCCGGTTTCCCGAAGTTATCCCAGTCTTACAGGCAGGTTGCCCACGTGTTACTCACCCGTCCGCCGCTAACTTTTGGGAGCAAGCTCCCGCAAGTTCGCTCGACTTGCATGTATTAGGCACGCCGCCAGCGTTCGTCCTGAGCCAGGATCAAACTCTCCAAGAAAGTTGATTAGCTCATAAATTTACGTTGGCTCGAATTCTTCTATGAAGATAGAAGAAACTCGATTATTATTGTTTGTTGACGTTTTTGTTTGTTTAGTTTTCAAAGAACAATTCTTCTCTTTTTTCAAGAGACGTTTTCTATCTTACCACGCTTCTTAAATCAAGTCAACCATTTTTTTAATAAGTTCAATCCTTTAAAACAGCTGATATGTTTCGAAGCGAACTTTTATATCATACCACCATAAAAACTATTTATCAATAGTAAATTTTATTAAATGGGGATGAAATAAAAATCATATTTGCCGTTTGTGATCTGCTCTTTTTCAAAGCATTTTGTTCAGCGACAGTTATAAATATTACTCTCTTATTCACTGTAAGTCAACACTTTTTCTAAAAAAATTCCTAACCTTATATGACTCCCGTCAAATTTCATCGTCCAATTCTAAACATTACTCACCATATAATAATATTAATGAGACACGAGAATCGCCCCCCGTGCCTCATTGGAATGGGTTGTAGAAGCGGTTGCCGTCGTGGAAGGTGGTGTATAGGGAGATGGTTAAGATTGTTATGAATAGGGCGATGGTGATGATATCATTTTTTTGGATTGGACGGGATCGGTACCAGGTGCGTTTTTTGTTTTTTCCGAAGCCGCGAAGTTCCATGGCGTTACTGATGGTTTCAATTTTGTCGAGACTTGATAGAATCAGCGGGATGATGATGGATGCCGCGTTTTTGATACGTTTTGGCAGTTTTTCTTTACGCGACATATCAATTCCGCGCGCCTGCTGGGCTAGTGAAATGTTGCGAAAATCTCGTTGAATGTCCGGAATATAGCGCAGCGCCAAGGCAACAGCATAGGAAATTCGGTAACTGACACCGATACGGTTCAGTGAGGCCGCAAATTCACTTGGATTCGTAGTTACGATAAACAGCAGGGCTGCCGGAATAACGGTAAAATATTTAAGCGTTACATTGAATTGATAAAACAATTGCTCAAGCGTAACTGAATATTTTCCTCCGATATCAACAAGCATATGGCTTGTCCCATAAATTTTCACCCCTTCCTGCGGTGAAAACAAATAGATTGCGAGATTATTAATCAATAGAAAAAACAAAATAAACAGAAGGACAAAGGCCACTTCTCTTATTTTTACCTTAGAAGCAATAAATATTAAAACACTAAATAGAAACAAAAAAAGTAAAACGCGGGTATCATAAGTCAACATCGCAATCGATGACCAGATGAGAAAGCAAATCAGCTTGGTGACACCTGTCAGCCGGTGCACCGGTGATTCCCGTTCTATATATGAAAGCATTTCTACTGCCATTTTTGCCGCACCTCACGATCATAGGCAATAAACCGTTCGACAAACTGTTTATGCTCGTCTATCCCCGCTCGATGAGCCAATTCAAAAAGGGATGTTTCCTTTAAATTCGCCTCAGTAATAATATGAGTATCCGCCAGCACATTTACAGCGGTATCATCAGCAATTTTTCGCCCGCCGGCAATTACAATCGCGCGCGGTGTATATTCAAGCATCAGATGCATATCATGAGTAATCATGATGATGGTCACTCCCTTTCGATTCAGCTCCATCAGGAACTCCATAATTTCCGTATAATGCCGAAGGTCCTGCCCGGCAGTCGGTTCATCGAGAATAATTACCTCCGGCTCTAATACTAGGATGGAAGCGATCGTTACCCGCTTCTTCTGGCCAAAACTCAGCGCGGAAATCGGCCAGTTGCGGTATGGATACAGCCCGCAGATTTTCAACGTCTTCAGCACCCGTTCCTTTATTTCCGCTTCCGGGACACCGCGGGATATGAGCCCCAGCGCGACTTCGTCAAAAATCATCGTTTTGGAAATCATGTGATTCGGATTTTGCATCACCATGCCAATCCTCTCAGCACGCTCTTTGATACTATCGCCGCTAATATCCCGCCCGCGGTAATAAATTTTTCCAGCATCCGGCTTTTCAAAACCACAAATAAGTTTAGACAGTGTCGACTTTCCAGCACCGTTTTTTCCAACAATACTGACCATCTCACCTTTTTCAATAGAAAAAGAAATACCGTCAATCGTTGGCTGATTCGGTTTATAGCCAAAACGGATATCCTTCAGCTCCAAAATCACTTCTGATTTCAGTTTAGTGTCTGGGTTTTCCACTTTTTCATACCATTTTAAGAGCTGATTTTTACAAGTATCCATCTGAAATGTATCGAGGCGGGCCGGCCGCATCTCAGCAGTCACGCGGCACCCGGCATATTTCGCCGCTTTCACATATAATGGCTCGCGGATGGAGCATTGCTCAAGAACTGGTGAAGCCAGCAGCTCGTCCGGGGTCATATCGCTAAAGATCCTGCCATCGTCAACAACAACAATTCGATCAACAGGACGATGCAATACATCCTCCAGCCGGTGCTCAATGATGATGATGGTTTTGTTTGTGTCCTGATGAATTTTATCTATCAGTTCAATTGCGTACTTTCCTGTGGCCGGGTCTAAGTTCGCCAACGGTTCGTCAAATAGGAGAATATCAACGTCGTCGACCATCACTCCTGCAAGTGAAACGCGCTGCTTTTGCCCGCCGGAAAGATGATGCGTGGCCGCGTCTAAGTGGTGTTCCATACCTACCAATTTTGAAACCTCTTCTACTTTTACAAACATCTGCCGCTGGGGTGTGCAATCATTCTCAAGTGCAAATGCGATGTCCTCGGCAACTGTAAGACCGATAAACTGCCCATCAGGGTCTTGAAGAACCGTACCGACTTTCTTGGATTGGGAAAAAATGTCCTTCGGTTGCTCACCGGCGATTTTCAGGCTTCCAGTTACGTTCCCTTTATAAGAAAATGGGACAAGGCCATTGAGACAATGGCCGAGAGTGCTTTTTCCCGACCCGGAAGGACCGACGATGAGCACCTTTTCCCCTTCATAGACCGTTAAATTAATATCCTGGAGAGTTGGCGCCGTCTGGCTGCGGTATTGAAAGCTGTAATTTTCGAATTGAACGAGTGGTTTTTTCATAAAAATTCTCCAATGCTGACCCTTTTTTTAAAAAAATTTATCTAAACATCCTTCGTCAGGCTGCCGCTCTGGCTGCGAGTTTTTGCATAGATGGAAAGCAGCAGCGATCCCAGAACGGCGACCGTTACCATGTTTAGTCCCCCGGCAACAGCACCTTGCAAATACACTTTATTCACCGGTTCTGCATAGATAAGAACGTCCAGTGTCGGTGCGATGGCAAACCAGCCGATTGCCTGGGCGATGATTTGGACGACGTTAAACAAAATGATTTTTTTCGTATTAAAAATTCCTGCCTCAATATTGATTTTCTTGGATGCCAGGCCGATGATGAAACCAACTAGGCCGGAGACCACCACCCAGCTCCACCACGGAGTGCCGTAAAAAATAAAATCCTTTAAAGTGTGGCCTATTAAGCCAATCAGCCCTCCGGCAACCGGTCCGAAGATGATTGCCATTAGCGCTAAGAATCCGTATGATGTGTCGAAGTTGGTATTTGGAACTCCTGTGGGGATCGAGGCAAATCGTCCTAAAATCACGAATACCGCAGCACCGATCCCTATCGCTACAATTGTTTTTATCGATAACGTTTTCCCACCCATGTTCTCAACCTCCTATAATTTTGGCTATTTTTCGAATTGAGATTTTCCATGATGCGCCGGTTTCGACATGATAGGCTTTGGCGAAGGAGCCTTGGTTGATGGCAACACCAATTTTATCTAGCGAATTTACATACAGCAGCGGCTCGCCTAAATGAATATCGGCAAATGTCCGGCCGTAGGTCATGATATTTTTATAAACCTGACGGGTGTCGTTTTCGATCGTTACCTCAAACGAGTCGCCATACTTAGCTCCTAAATCCTGAAAAAGGATACGGTCAATATTGGTCCACAAATTGCCGAAGCGGACATCGAGAATATCGATATTCCCGGTAAGAACCTGGTCCGTTATGCTCGCTTCCGGTTTAGGAAGTTCGATGACGGAATTGGACGGCAGCTCAGGACCGACCTCTTCGAATGTAATGACACCTGAAGCAAGCCTTGCACCTGTAAAGGCATAAACGTCGCGGCCATGGAACGTATAGGACTCACCCGAACGCGGCAGGCGGTTGACTGTTTCATCGATGATTCTCACTGCAGTGATCCCAATGCTGCTTTTAATATGGGTCAATGTGCCGTTATCCGGGGTTACAACATAATGATTCTGGGCCGTTTTTGCGACAATGCTGCGGCGCTCAGAACCCACGCCGGGGTCGACAACCGAAACAAACACCGTTCCCTCAGGCCAGTAAGCAACCGTTTGATATAAGCGGTAGGAGCCTTCCCAAATATTGTACTGCGGGATATCATGGGTTAAATCAAAAATCCTGATCGCCGGGTTTACTGAAATCGCCACACCGTACATTGCACTGACGGCACCGTCACTTAAACCAAAATCAGTCTGTAACACAAGATTATTACTCATTTTATTTTCCTCCTTGTTCTTATATGCTTTTTCGGTATCATACTTAGTCACTTGTTAGTACCGTTTGTAGAAAATAAAAAACCACGCCCCTATCTATTTTTATAAAAAATAAATAAGGACGTGGTTTGAATCTCCACGTGGTACCACCTTAATTCACTGTATGCTCGCGCAATACAGCCTCTGCTAGTACTAGAGCTCTTGCGTATCCCGGCTCTTTATACTGTGGTATGGATAACGAGTACCAAATCTCGTCGGAACCTACTCCGGTCTATTCGCTAATCGGCTTCCGCCTTTGGATAGATCGTTTCAGCACGCAGCTCTGAGGCCATTTTTCCGATTCGTATCTTTGCTTCTTCTCAGCACCCGAAGCTCTCTGTGAAAAATAACTAAACCGTACTTTCCCTCTTCAACGCTTTATAAACTAGTATTTATTTGAAAATTTACTCAATTATATTCCGTGAAATGGAAATAGTCAAGCAAAATTGGTGTACATTGTTTGGTGTCAGGCACCATGTGAAAAATTCACATGGCGCCTGACACCACCGTTTTATTTCGAGCCTAATGCTGCTTTTAATTCCTCATAAAGGTCTTGTGCTCCTTGTGGGCTTAGGATGATATCGCCGGAGTAGCGTTTGTTGTCGTTTGAGACTTCTCCAGTTAGCATGCAGACATTGGATGGCTGATATTTGTGTAAGATAATTCGCTCATCGTCTACAAAAATTTCCAAAGGGTCTTTAATTTGAATATCAAGGCTTGTTCTTAATTCCCTTGGAATTACGATTCTTCCTAATTCATCTACCTTGCGGACAATGCCAGTACTTTTCATATGGATTTTCCCCTACTTTTCTAGTATTTTTTTATATTATAGCACAAAAAATGTAATAGTTTGGGGATTTTGGTAAATAGGCAGTATAGGACTATTCCTACTTCTTATCTCATTAAACTAGTTTAGCCTTCAATGGGCAAAAGTATAAAAAAGCGCCATGCATCATCGACACCTTTAACCGTGCTGCGCTTTGTTTTGTATAGTTTTGTAAGATTCCGAATTTCAATCATATTGATTACCTCTTTTTTCTAAGGTAGTAGCAAGCGGTTCACTGCAGGTATTCCGCTTCGGCAACCGCTTTTCTTTAGCGACGCTTCGCCTCTTATCCACGCAAAAAATGCCCCTTTCATCTGAAAGAGGCATCGAAAAATCTAAACGGATATTTCGCCTTATCTTTCAGAATGAAAGTCATTCTGCAGGATTTGGCACCTTCCCATTATAGGGGGTTGCCGGACGTCATCGGGCCATGTCCCTCGGTCACTCTTGATAAGCTTTTTCAAAGTCTATTATTAAGATAGTACAAATATACTAACGTGTTTTTATTTTGTCAATCATCAGAAAATAGTATTTTACTATAATGAAGCGTTTCCATTTCATTAGTACCAAGCATAGAGTAAAAATTAAAAAATTTTCCAGCATGCACAGGGTGGTCACGGTAATCAGCTTGACTCCTTCTCTTTCATAGCTTCAAAGGAAAACGGGACCCCGGCCATTTTTGCTGTCAGCTCGTCGTAACAGACTAAATCTTGTTTGGTCAGCTCTTTAATAGAGCGTTTCCCAATCGCTCTCGTCGCGACTTTCATTTCTTCCATACTCGCCGTTAAAAACTTCTCAGCCGCCTGGACGCCTTCTTCTACCGTGAATTCATCCTTAAACTTGCCGTTATACCACACCGCTTGTGTCGGCGGCTCGAACGGAAGGGCCTTTAAGACCTGGGTATGAGCAACCGCAAATAATAAAGCAGAACCTACACTAATTGCATCCGCTCCAAGTGCCAGCACTTTTAAGAAATGGCCGGGGACTAACAGGCCGCCCGATACAATTAAACTTATTTGGCCCTTCAGCTTTCTTTTTTCCAAATGATTAGCGGCCCGGACAACGGCATGTAAGGTTGGAATGCCAAAGTCATCTAATAAAATCGGAGGAGCCTCTTTCATCGCGGCTTGACCGCCGTCGATTGTAATAAAATCAACACCGATTTCAATTAAATGATCAAGATCTTCTTCAATTTTGCCGCCTGCCCCAATTTTTGCCCCAACCGGCACACCGCCAGACAATTTACGAAGGACATCCACCATTTTCTTCAAATCCTGCAATGTCTGTTTTTCAAAAAACTGTTCCATTATAAAGGCATCTTCATTTTCCTCAAGTCCCATGATTTGACGCGCACGGCCTGGTAATTCCTTGGGGGGGATTTTTTTCCCCATTCCAAGCATGGCTCCCTGCCCTAGTTTGATTTCAATCGCGTCGGCACGCTTGATGACTTCCTCTTCCTTTGCCCAAGAGGTTTTGGAAAACTGTAAAATATACTTTCCCGCCGCTTCTAATTCCTCAGGCAGGATTCCTCCCTCCCCAGAGTTGATCGCCGTTCCTGTATTTTTGGCCGCTTGGGCTAAGGACAGCCTTACTTGTTCACTGACCCCAACACCGTATCCCATCCCGCTGATGATAAGCGGAATATCGATTTCCATTGGTATTTTCGCATTTGGTCCAATTGTTACTTTGACATCTACCTCATCCTCCCCATCAACAGGAAATGGCGATGTCTGTGCGGGGATTAAGGTGATCGATTCTAAATGGGGCCACTTGACGGAGGAACCTCCAAGCGGTCGATAAATGACTTCGCTGCTAGAAGCACGCAAGCTGTTTTCCAACGTGTTTTGGATGCCCATATGCCGCAGTCCCGGCATCAATTCCATAATATTTTCCTGGTAGCTGTCCGTCAGAATAATTGTTCCTGCCTTTTTGACCACCAGCTTCATAATCCACCGCCAACCAATCAGCATAAACAAAGCGCTGAAAAATAATAAAATCACCATTGTTAATGTGCTATATAAGAACAAATTTTGCATATTCATCGCTCCATTATTCGGCCGATTTCTCAAGCTTTTGTTCTGTCCAGGGCTCGAAGGAAAAGGGAATCCCGACCATTCTGGCTGTCAATTCGTCATAGGAAACGATATCCTTTTTCGATAGTTCTTTTAACGAGCGCTTTCCCATCGCCCTTAAAGCCATTTTCATCTCCTCAACGCTTGAAGTAAAAAACTTCTCAGCTGATTTGACTCCATCTTCAATCTTGAATTGGTCCTTATACTTTCCTTGATTCCACACTACTTGAGTCGGCGGTTCAAAAGGCATCGCCTTTAAGGTTTGGCTATGGGCAACGGTAAATAATATTGCCGAGCCGACATAGACGGCATCAGCCCCCAATGCCAGCATTTTCAAAAAATGACCCGGGACTAGCAGCCCTCCGGAGACGATTAAACTGATTTGGTCGCGCATGTTTCTTTTTTCCAAATGATTGACAGCCCGGACAATCGCATGTAATGTGGGTATTCCCATATCATCTGCAAGAATCGGAGGAGCGCCGAGGGTCGCCGCCTGGGCACCATCAATTGCAATATAATCGACACCCATTTCGATCACATGGTCAATGTCTTCTTCAATCTTGCCGCCAGCTCCCATTTTCACCCCAATCGGCACGCCGCCTGTCAGCTCACGCAGTTGCTCGGTGAGTTCTTTTAAATCCTTTAATGTTTGATTTTCAAAAAAGTTGTCATGAATAACGGCATCTTCGTTTTCTTTCAAGCCCATTAACTCGCGGGCCCGTCCTGTCAGATTTTTAGGCGAAATTTTGCCGCCTGTCCCAAACAGCGCCCCCTGCCCCAGCTTGATTTCGATCATATCGGCTTGCTTAATGAGGTTCTTATCCTTCGACCATTCTGTTTTAGAAAACTGGAGAATATATTTACCCGCTTTCTCCAGCTCCTCCGGTAAAACAGCACCTTCCCCGGAATTGATGGCCGTCCCGACATTACTGGCAGCTTGCGCCAAAGAGAGTCTGACTTCCTCGCTAAGGGCAATGCCATAGGCCATACCGCTGATCATCAGCGGAATCTGGAGCTGCAGAGGTTTTTTCGCCTTTGGACCGATGGTGGCCTGGACATCCACATCCTCATCGCCATCGACGGGAAACGGGGTGGTCTGAGCAGGAATGAAGGTGATGGAATCGATGTGCGGCCATTTTTTTGAAGAGCCAAGCGGACGGTGAAGGACATCGCCTGTCTCCGCGCGCAAGCTATTTTCCAGCACATTTTGAATACCCATATGCCGCATTCCGGGCATAAGCTCCATAATGTTTTCTTGATAGCTGTCCGTTAGGATGATTGTCCCTGCTTTTTTTACTACCTTTTTTAAAATCCAGCGCCAGCCAAGGAGCATAAAGAAAAAGAGGATAAATATAATAGCAACCATTCCAAAAGTTAAATAATAGATGATGTTTGGCATATTCATGTTCTCCGGTAATCTGCTTCAAAAAGCGTTTTATAGCTATATGTTTTCCAAAATAATGAATTTTATATGCTGATGTTTGGAGGACAGAATTACATGTTATGCAAAACACAAAAAGACCGTCGCACTCTTGACAGTCTTCTTATATATTTAGGTAAAATATTCAGCTAATAAGATCATTGGTTTTTTACGATAAAGCTATCAACAATCAGTGCAGCAAAAATACAAATAGGAGAACCGTCCACATGCATCATTTGGCAAAGGATTGGATGTGTTGTTTTCCCCAGTCGTACATCATGAGGATGATGGGCATGAGGCTGCGGCCCAGTTCAGTTAGTGAGTATTCTACTTTTGGCGGGACCTCGGGGTATACCTCTCGATGGACGATGCCGTCTTCTTCTAGTTCGCGGATCTGGGTGGTGAGTACTTTGTGTGTGATTTTTGGAAATAGCCGTTTGATTTCGCTGAAACGTAAGGTGCCTTCCTTTGCTAAATAGTAAATAATCGTGATTTTCCATTTGCCGTTGATGAGCGATAAGGTAAATTCTTTTTCACAATTAAATTCGCCGTTTTCGATTTTCTTTCTAACTTCTGCCCGCAAATCGTCCATTCGATTCGCCACCTTCCTTATGTATCTTAAAAGTATCCTATAAGTAACCTTCTCACAAAAAAGTGCGTTCTTCCAGAAAAGAGCATTATTTTTTACAATTAATTAAGATAGGAAATATTCAGATTCAATTATTTCACCTGAGAGCTCTATCGATCGGAAATCCCAAACTTTTTTAAAAGCAAAAGAATGGAGGAACGCAAAAATGGCAGGAAACAGGGCGGTAGTGTATAAAGGTCCAGGACGTGTAGCAGTTGAAGATATTAGTTATCCGGATTTGATTCTTCGAGATGGCCCGGGGGTAAATCCGTTAAATATCGGGCGAAAATGTGACCACGGTGTCATTTTGAAAGTCGTCACCACCAATATTTGCGGCAGCGATCAGCACATGGTTCGCGGGCGGACGACAGCTCCGTCGGGCCTCGTACTTGGTCATGAAATTACCGGTGAAGTTATTGAAGTTGGACGTGATGTCGAATTTATTAAAAAAGGCGATCTTGTTTCGGTTCCATTTAACATAGCTTGCGGCCGCTGTCGCAGCTGTAAAGAACAAAACACGCATATTTGTGAGAACGTAAATCCGGACCGTCCCGGCTCAGCTTACGGTTATGTGGACATGGGCGGATGGGTCGGCGGCCAGTCCGAATACGTCATGGTTCCTTACGCAGATTTCCAACTTCTGAAATTCCCTGATAAAGATCAAGCACTGGAAAAAATCCTTGATTTAACGATGCTTTCAGATATTTTCCCAACCGGTTATCACGGGGCGGTCAGCGCAGGGGTGAAGCCTGGATCGACAGTTTATGTTGCCGGGGCTGGTCCGGTCGGCTTGGCTGCGGCTCATTCGGCACAGCTTCTTGGGGCATCAGTTGTCATCGTGGGGGACTTGAACAGCGAGCGGCTTGCGCAGGCGAGAAGCTTCGGCTGTGAAACGGTTAACCTTCGCGAATATCCAAATCTTGGCGAGCAAATCGAGCAAATCTTGGGTATTCCTGAAGTCGACTGCGCGATTGACTGTGTCGGCTTTGAAGCACACGGACATGGTGCCGGTGCAGGCGAAGCTCCAGCTGCCGTTTTGAACTCGATTATGGAAGTAACCCGTGCTGGAGGCCGTTTGGGAATCCCAGGGCTTTATGTAACAGGCGATCCTGGTGGCGTTGATGAGGATGCAAAAATTGGAACCTTAAAGGTTCGCCTAGGACTCGGCTGGGCGAAAGCACATACATTTGTGACAGGGCAAACGCCGGCAATGAAATATCACCGTGACTTAATGATGGCAATATTGAGCGGCAAAGCGCAGATTGCCAAAGCGGTTAATGCCACGTTGATTTCCTTGGATCAAGCACCGGCGGCTTACGCAGAGTTTGATCAGGGCGCGTCGAAAAAATTTGTTATTGATCCGCATGGGATATTTAGAAAATAAAGTTTTTCCATATTTCAATTTTGATGAAAATGAGGGAGGTTTTTTAATATGAGTAAAGTGACATTAGAGCTAGTAAAAGAATTGATTGCAGGTGCGGAAGCGGAAGCTAAAAAGATTGGTGTAGCGATGGTGATTTCCGTCGTAGATGAAGGAGGTAATTTGATCGCGGTTCACCGGATGGATGATGCTTGGCTCGCGAGTATTGAAATTGCCCAAAATAAGGCTTGGACTTCGGTGGCGTTAAAAATGCCTACCGCAAACTTAGCCGCGGCAACAGTTCCCGCAGCTGAACTTTACGGGTTAAATACAACAAACAGCGGGCGGCTTGTTGTATTCGGCGGCGGCATTCCGCTTGTGAGCGACGGTAAAGTGGTTGGTGCTGTTGGGGTCAGCGGAAGCACAGTGCAACATGATGTTCAAGTGGCCGAAGCGGCAGTGAAGGTGTTTGAACAGAAGCTGTTGACTGTATGATGTAGAAAAGGTCAGCCCCTTGCTGGATCATTACTTATCCAGTTGGGGTTGGCCCTCTAATTTGTCCCCTAAATTCGTTCGCCACGACAGCCAAGCATTTACGCCGTACCATATGGCCGCCAGCTCGAACAGCATATGAATAGAAAACCAGTCTAATAACCATCCTGTAGCAAGGATAGTGCCGACAATAATCATTTGTAAGATAAAATGGTGAAGATTATCCGATTTCCATTCTAGTTTCTCTTGTTTAATCCATTCTTTTTCCGAAATTTTATAAATCGCCTGGAAGATGCCCATGACCCCTTGGATTAATCCAACATGAAATAGTGTAGAGGCAAGCGGGATCACCGCCATACAACACCCGAGGCCGGCAAAAGCGGTACTGGCTAGGATGCGGACTGATGGCTTCACCGGCAGAAGGTTGAGACACAAGAAACTAATGCCGGATGAAAATGCGAAAGTGGCATACAGGAGGGCAAATACCCCATAGGACTGTCCGATATTTTTTAAAAATAAGAGATAGTAAGGGAAAATAGCGGTCTGGATTACCGCGACACCACCTTGAATCATCAGTTTATTCTTCATTTCGATACCTCTCATAAAATAGGTTCATAAACAGGCCGTTGGGGTCATATTTGTCCTTCGCCGCCACAAACGTTGAAAACTTCGGATAGGACCGCACCAGCTGCCCCTTTGTCGCATACGGATAGTAAGGGAGATAAAAGCTACCGTTATGTTTTATCGTCACATCAATTATATTTTGTATCGACCTTTGGGCTTTTTCCACATCTTCTTTCTTCTTCCCGTGATTAAAAAGGGCAACTAGCGCAATCATGTCATCCTTTGCATAGGATAATGTCGGCCCGTCATCTTTTGATACATACCGAATGGTAAGGTTTAATAGATTGATATTATCTTTTTCTAAGAAGCGCTTTAGGTCTTCGATATAAGCAGGAAATTCATCAATCGGGACGAAAAATTCCTGTAAAGCATCTGTATTGTTTGGATTTTTATATAATAAAAAGTCACTTTCCGACCGCATACTGTTATTTCGGCTGATCTTGGAATGATTTAACGATAGAAAATATTTCTTTTGCAAATCCCAAAGGACATCTTTCCCTATTTGTGTTTTGCGTGAAAAATTTAGCAGTTCCTCGGTCAGCCACGTTTGTTCATCGCTTTTTAACACTCGTAAACTTTCATTCTGTTCCAATGTTTCGAATGAATGATGGTATTCAACGACAAATAAGGAATTCAGCAATGTTTGGGGAGCGGTAGAAATCCTGCCATAGGCCAGCTTGATGTAAGGATTGGCTCTAAGCTTTTTCACATATTCCGGAAAGTCTTTGACAGCAACTGTATTCGATTGTATTTCATAAATCTCGTCATCCGTTACCTGTAATTCCACATCGAGAATCACTCCAAATAACCCATACCCGCCGATGACATGATTGAATAACTCGGAATTTGTTTCCCTGTCCACTTTTACAACCCTTCCATCCGCCAGCAGAAGCCGGAACCAATTAATCGTGCTTCCAAGTGATTCATGGTGAATATCCCGGCCATGGATATTAGCGCTGATGGAACCGCCAACCGTGAAAATGTTTTGGGATTGCATGACTTTTACTGCTAATCTGTGCGGTGCCAAAGCCTTTTGGATCTGGTCCCAGGTGGCGCCGCTTTGGACGTGGATGGTTTTTCGTTTCGGGTCTATCGCCAATATCTGGTTGTATTGGGTCATATCCAATACAACACCGTTTGAGTAATAGGTGTGTCCGCCCTGGGAGTGCCGGTTTCCTGAAATACTGACAGGCAAATGGTCTTTATTAGCTTTTTTAATAATATCCACGATCTGCTCTTCTTCCCTGCCTGTTTCCAGCCGCTTAATCTTTGTCGGTAAAAGCCTGGCAACATCCTGGATGACCCCATTTTCATACAAATCATCCTGGTAATGGGCAAGAGTATACCTTTGGATGCCATACGAGCTTAAAAATACAACTGACAATAACAAAACCATGATACATAGAACTCTTTTTATTGTTTTGAGATTTAAATGATTCATATTGATCCTCAACCGAAGAATTATTTAGTGTAATTTTACACTAAATGTTGCCAGGTGACAATATTTTTTGACTATTCTTCTATTTCTAAATGAGTAAATGGGCACCTTATCGGAGTTATCCTATAATTAATTCCCTACAAAAAAGTCAGGCACCCGCTGCTTTGTACCTTAAACAGCGGGTGCCTGACACCAATGAAACAGGAGAACTGTCCCATGCTTCCTTATCTATGAAACTTTACATCTACTTTTGCGTGGTTCTCGAATTGAAAATCTACGTCTGCCTTCGTGATATCTGTTACTTCTACACCAAGGACATCAGAGACCTTAGATACATACTCCTTCCAGGTGGTGTCTTTTGTTGGTGTAAGCTCATTTTTAATTCGCTGGAACTCATCTCGTGCATGTGAACCTTTCAGGATGGTCATGCCATCTTTGGTCTTTTTAATAAAAGTATCCTGCATAGAATTTTTCCCCGACATATGAACATCGTATTGCGTACCATTGTTCGCTTTTACATGAACTTTCAGTTTATGAATTTGATAGGGATCCGCCACATTTGATTTTTCACCTTTTTTATAAGAGAAAGATAATTTGGCTTGATTCGTAAATTCTACCTTCGCATTCGCTTTTTCCACTTCTGATGGCTTCACGCCTAAGGCATCAGATAGACGGTTGATGACTTCTTCTTTACTTAGATCCATCGAGAGGTTTAAGTCTTTGATAAAATCAATCACCCGCTGGTTTGCTTCCTTACCTGTTACCTCTATTACTTTATGATCCTTATGCTTCTTGATGTCGACCGTGACGATTCCGTCTTTCTCATCATACACAACCGTATACTTTTCGTGATGAAGGTTAACCGTTGCTTTTAGATGGTCAATTACCTTCCATACATTTGCTGCATCTACATTTTGGACAACGGGTGCCGGCTCCTTAATTTGCTCCGCAAACACCTGACCTGATACACCAAACGCTAAAGAAGAGGCTAGAAAAACTGCTGCTGCTTTTTTCATTTCATACATCCTTTCCATTCATTTCATTTTTTATTTTAAAGACTGTGCTAAATGTCATTCTGCTTTTGGCTCTATTGATTGGAGCGTAATGAATAGTCTGATATAACACAGCCACTTTAAAATCAACATTCTTTTAATAAAGAAGATGAGAACCGTCCCCATTCTTCCTAATAGGAAGCGGCAGCGGACAGGCTGGCTGTTTTTTTGATCGGTTTTCGGCCAATGGCGATATATTCAACTGGGTATTGTTTTATTTCTTCTTCTGTGTAACAGTTACGGCCATCGAAGAGTATTGGTTTTTCCATGAATAGGCTGGATAGGATCAGCGCTTTGTTCACAATTTCTTCCCACTCTGTTACGATAAAAACGGCATCAGCCTTTTTAATGGCATCTTCGATTTGTTCCACAAATTGAACCTCTGGGGGAAGGACTTTCTTGGCGTTTTCAATAGCAATTGGATCGTAGGCAATGATTTCCGCCCCTTCCTCCAATAGCCTTTTAGAGATACTTATGGAGGCAGCCTCTCTCATATCATCTGTATTGGGCTTAAACGCAAGACCCAGAAGCGCCACCCGCTTTCCTTTAAGTGAGCCAAATCGCTCTTTCGCTTTTTTCACCAGAGCTGTCTTTTGACGGTCATTGATTTCAATCACAGACTTCAGTAAGCGAAAATCATGATCGACCGCTTCCGAAATTTTCACCAAGGCCCTCGTATCCTTTGGAAAGCAGGAACCCCCAAAGCCAATTCCGGCATCCAGGAACTTAGATCCAATCCGGGCATCCTTCCCAATCCCTTTTGCCACCTCTACAATATCTGAACCGACCTTTTCAGAAAGAGCGGCAATCTCATTGATAAACGAAATTTTGGTTGCCAAAAACGCATTAGCGGCATACTTAATCATCTCCGCACTGCTGATGCTGGTTTTTAAAATAGGAAGACCAAATGGCTGGTTAATTTCTTCTATTAAATCAGCGGCTGCTGTTGAGTCGGCGCCGATGACAATCCGGTCCCCATGGAACGAATCATGAACAGCAGACCCCTCCCGAAGAAATTCTGGATTAGAGACAATGTCTACATGATAGTTTCCTTGCAGATAGGCATTAACTACTTCCTCTATTTTGTAGTTGGTGCCCAGTGGAACTGTACTTTTGGTAACGACAACGACATCACGCGCGATGTTTTGTCCGATGTCCTGTGCGGCTTTGAAAACATATGAAAGATCAGCAGAACCATCCCCTTGCTGCGGAGTACCGACTGCAATGTATACCACATCAGCCTCCCTTAAAGCCATCATCGTATCTGACGTGAAATGGAGATTCCCTCTTTCCATGTTGCTTGCCATTAACTCATCCAGTCCTGGTTCATAAATGGGTGAAACACCTAAAGTAAGCAGTTCAATTTTTTTCTTATCCAGATCCAGGCATGTGACGTTATGGCCGATTTCGGCCAAACAAACACCTGTTACTAATCCTACATAGCCTGTTCCAATGATCGATATGTTCTTCATACAACTCCTCCTCAAAGCACCTCTGATTTATGTAATTGCAGTGTAAATTGGTCAGCAAAAAAGATTGATATTCATTTTCAAAAGATTTAGGGAGAAACGATGAGCTCTTCAGCATAAATGGTTTCACGCAAGTAGCTCCTAACACGATCCCTGAATTCCCTTCTTTCTAATATGAAATCAAGGGTCGCTTGAACGAAACCAACTTTATCGCCAACATCATAGCGTTTACCTTCAAAGTTGTAAGCCATAACACATTGGCTCTCATTTAGCTGTTTAATGCCATCTGTTAATTGAATTTCATTTCCTGAACCCGGAGGTAATTTAGCCAAAATTTCGAATATCTCCGGTGTAAGTACGTAGCGTCCCATAATCGCATAGCGGGACGGAGCCTCTTCTATAGCCGGTTTCTCCACAACTGTATTAAGTAGGAAGACATCCTTTTCTAAGCTCTTATTTGTAATAGGGTCAATGATCCCGTATTTAGAAACTTCATTCGCATCCACTTCCTGCACCCCAAGGACTGGAGATTGATATTCGTCAAATACATTAATTAATTGTTTTAGACAAGGTGTATCTGATTTGACAATATCATCGCCAAGCAGGACGGCAAATGGCTCGTTGCCGATAAAACTTGCTGCACAGTGAATAGCATGTCCCAAGCCAAGCGGCTCCTTTTGTCGAACATAATGGATGTTAGCCAGATTTGAAATGGCCTGAATTTCTACCAGCTTTTCATACTTTTCCTTTTTTAATAGAGTTTCTTCTAATTCATAGGATTTATCGAAATGGTCCTCGATCGCCCGTTTGCCTCTTCCGCTAATAATAAGTATGTCTTCAATACCAGACTGGATCGCCTCCTCGACGACATATTGAATTGTCGGCTTATCAACAATCGGCAGCATCTCCTTTGGCAATGCTTTTGTCGCCGGCAGAAAACGAGTACCTAAACCAGCAGCAGGAATAATCGCTTTACGAACTTTCACAGAAATACCCTCCATTTATATAAAATTATTAGATTTTATAATACCCAACATTACCCGCGAGTTCCCCAAGAGGTGGAACGCAGTGTAAGCAGTGCCCAGAAACGAAGCGGGCAAAGTAAAATTAGGAATAAAATTCCATATATAGGTGCCATTAAAAAAGTAAGTGGATTTTTATAGGCATAAAAGACATTTCGTGCATAAGCTGATATTGTCACATAAGCAAAGTAATAGATCGCCATCACCCAGCCCATCGTGGTGGATGTTAGATAAACCGCCATTACAATAGAGACACCAAAGGCAAGCCAAAGGAACATTTCTAGCATGACCCAAACAAAGACATTCGGTTTATGCAACCCAATTTTCAAAGCAATTAAGCTTTCGCGAAAAAAGGATTTATTCCAGCGGGATTGCTGCTTTAGCAGGGTTCGTAAAGTCGTTGGTGCATCTGTAATACAGCGGGCTGTTGATTGATATATTGTCTTGCCCTCTTTAATCGCATAGTTGGTTAGACAACGGTCATCACCTAATTGCACAGGCTGGCCAAGAAACGTTTGTGACCCGTAATGCTCAAGATTCTTCATGACTACTTCACTGCGGTAAGCACTTAAAGGGCCACTGCAGACTAATACATTTTTTGTCACAGAATGGGCAGCACGCTCTACGCGAAAGGCGTTATCATAACGCATATCAATTAAACGTGTCAGAATATTATCTGTTCGGTTGCGGATATTAACGTGGCCAGTAGTCGCCATCACTTCAGGGTCATTCATTGGTTTTAATAGTTCACGAATGGCATTAGGGAATATCGTACAGTCCGAATCCACAGTTACGTAGATATCGCCTGTTGCCCGTTCGAATGCCCAGATTTGCGCATGGCGCTTCCCTTGGTTTTCCGGAAGCCGGTGAACGATTATGTTGGGAAGCGTACTTCCAGGGAACAAGGAGGCTGTTTCTCCACTGACCGCCATCAAACTCTTCTTGAGTTCTAACACTGCCTCATATGCAGATCGGTCCTTACTGCCATCATCAATGACAAATATTTCATGAATAGGATAATCCTGCTTTAAGATACTTTCTACCGTTCCCAACACAGCATCAGGTGCTTCGTTATAGGATGGAATCACAACAGATACCTTTAAATCAGGAGGCTCCATTGTCACTTCTGTATACTTAAATGAAAGCAGCATTTTTCCTAATAGATACGTAATCATCACCGATCCATAAAGGCCAATGGTTAAATTAAATCGGTCTGAAGCCGTCCAATTGACGAAAAACAGGGCTGCTACCGTTAAAACAAATAATGTGATGACGAATGTCTTTTCCCTTATCGATAATTTTTTCTCTGTAAGAATGCCCTGATTGAGCTGCCCCGCATTAGGATTAGGTACTTGTAATTCAGGTTCAAGGTTTGCCATCCAACCACTCCTCTCAAATGTAAGTTTTGCATTTTCAAATCCAACCATTGTCAAAATTAGATTATTAATATTCCGTTTTTCCTGCAATCTATCGTTTTTCCTGTGACAAAATTCATTGTCATTTCATTCCTTAGCTTCAAAGTCCAGCTCTCACAACAATGGAATCGTTTCCAAAAACCAGTAAATAATCTGTAAGCTTTGTAATGTTTATTTTATATTTCTGCGTTTCTCTCAAAAAAAGGACAAACACTACGTATTCCAGCTACCTTTTTAACTTTGTAAAAATCTTAACAAAAGGTTAACAATTAAATTTTGAAAAAATGGAAAATGTTGCGTCGCTAGCTAAAATTAGGGAAATTTTAGAACTAAAACTATAAAAATAAGCAATGCTATCTAAAAAAACCGTCTATTTCGACGATTTTTGACAAAATTCGATAAAAATATAGGAAATTCTTCACGTCCTGTAAAAATATTTTCTGGTAAATATAGGTAAAAACTGACTATCCTCATGCTAATAAGTCCTTATCATCCTTTTGAAAAAGGCGATGTCACTTTTTTCCTTAATTGAAGTAGACAGGTCCATAGGGTTAAATTAGACTTAAAATCATTTCGACTGACCCTAGCGGCCAGTTGTAAGGAAAGGAGCTGTACCATGATTAAACTTGAAAATGTAACAAAAATCTTCCCGGTCGGCGGAGAGCCGTACTATACGCTCGATCACGTAAGCTTTCAAATTGAAAAGCAAGAATTTGTCGGCATTATTGGCAAGTCAGGTAGTGGAAAAACCACTCTATTACATATCATGAGCGGAATCGATACCCCCTCCTTTGGAACAGTAAACATCAATGGCACTGATATTTCACGTCTTTCTCCTCGTGAATTAACCAAATGGAGGCTGCATAACATTGGAATTGTATTTCAAGCCTTTCATCTAATTCCGACCCTTACGCTGCTTGAAAATGTCATTCTTCCAATGGAATTTGCCTCCCCTTTTCAAAAGCGTCAAAAAAAGGAGCGGGCTAAGGAATTACTGGCTTCTGTCGGATTAGCAGATAAGTGGCATCTTTTTCCCGACCATGCCTCTGGTGGTGAAAAACAACGGACAGCGATTGCTCGAGCATTAGCCAATGATCCGCCGCTCATTTTGGCAGACGAACCAACCGGAAATTTAGACAGTGAAAACGCCAGCCATATCTTTTCCTTATTTCAACAGCTTGCAGCGAATGGCAAAACTATTGTCATGGTGACGCATGATGGAGACCTGGCTAAGCAGATGCCACATACATTGGAACTAAAGGATGGACAAGTCATCAGCAGCTTAGCCGACAACCGCGATAAGGGACTGAGGGTACAATGATTCCTATTTATATTAAAAAGGCTTGGAAAGATTTGGCGCGGCAAAAGGGGCGAACGATTTTTATTGTTCTTTCACTTACCATTTGCCTGGCTGTCATTGGTGCTTTGTTTCAGACAAATGAAGTATTTAATCAAGGGATCCGGCAAAATGCGGAAAGGAGTAATACCGCGGACCTGGCGATTTATACGTCTCCGTTTAGGGGTGACATCTCTTTTTTAACAAACATCAGCGGAATCAAACAGGTGGAGGCCAAGAAGCAAGTAAGAGTACGGATCAAGCTGCATCATCAGTTTAAAAACTTTGAACTGCTCGCTTTACCCGCTCAGCCTGTTTTCCATATCAACCAAATACAAGCTAAACCGCTCCCGTTAAAGGGCTCATCCGACGTACTGCTACTTGAAAAATCAACGTTGAAGCACTTTAAACTGGCAATAGGTGATCATGTAATGATGTCGATTCCCGGAAAACAACCGAAACAGCTAACCATTAAGGGCACTGTGGAAGATGTTTCACGAATTCCAACTCGATTTAGCGGTCTAGGCTACGGTTATGTGCCAAAAGAGGTATTAGCGGATGCAGAACTGACAACGGCTGATAATCTCATTCACGTTAGTTTTGAATCTCCTCTTTCAGAAATACAGAAAAACAACTTGATTCAACAAATCAAGACAAAGCTGCAATTGAAACATATTACTGTTTTCCGAGCTGAATTATCACAGGAAACCTTGTCTCTACGAAAAACTGTAGTTAATACGATCCTGCTCTTATTACTACTGTTAGGCATATTTGCCTTTTTTCTTGGGTTTTTATTAAACATTCACCTGTTTCAACGAATGGTTGCCGATCAGGTGTATGATCTAAGCATTCAAAAGGTCCTTGGGGCAGCATCGCGCTATCTTTGGAGGCAATTATCAGCCGCTCTCATATTGCTAGGTTCAATCGTGTGTATCTTAGCCGTTTCCTTGGGGGGAGTTATCTCCTATCTGTTTACCGGCTATTTATTCCACGAACTGAATTTAGGAGAAACGGAATTTACCTTTTCTTTAAAGGTACTGGCAGGAATTTTTGCCTTATCTTTTCTTATCCCAATCCTAGCTGCTTCTTTCCCGATTCGGAAGGTACTAAAGGCCCCGATTATTCAGGGACTACAGACAATCAGCCGCCCCTATGGAAAGAGAAAACAAAAACTTTCAAGACGCAAATTTCATTATCGTGTTCTCTCTTTTCGTTATGCACTAACAAAGAAGATACAGCTGATTACGAACATTTTGATGCTGTCCTTTGGCGGAGCGATTATCATTGCCTGTATGGCACTTAATCACTCTTTACAGCTGACACTCAAAGAAATGAATCACTTTTGGGATTATAGCTCGGAATGGAGTATTCGAACACAGCTGCCAACAGAACGGTTGCTTCAATCGGTCAACCATATAAATGGTGTAAAAGGGGCTGAGGCTTGGACCTCTAGAAACGCAGTCATTTCACATGACTCTGCCAAACGAAATGTTTTATTACATGCTGTACCCGGACAAACACTCTTTATCGTGCCGAACATGGAAGAAGGACAATGGCTTGATCCACAAGTTCCTAACGGCATTGTCATCAGTTCTGATATTAAGCAAATCTTGAAGGATATTAAATTAGGAGATTCTTTAGGCATTCAAATCGGCCAGCAAGAAAAGAAATGGAAGGTGACAGGGATCCTGAAACAACAGCTGACAGGTCCAGTCATTTATATGAATCAACCCGCCTACACGAAATGGATCCATACTTCCTCTCATAACCGCCTGCTGATTCAAAAGGATAAAGGTCGGTCACTAAGCAAGGTGCAACAGGGAGTGGAAAAATGGCTTACCGCTCATAATGTAGAAATTGAAGCATCTGATCAGGTGCAGGACATGAAGTCACGCCCAAAGGAAATTATTCGCCTGATTGTCTATACACTTTTGTTGGTCGGTATTCTATTCGCTGGGGTTGGCATCCTAAACCTCATGACGACGATGAGCATTAACGTACAGGAACGAAAAAAGGAAATTGGCATCATTCGCTCATTGGGCGGCGGCAAGATAAGGATTTATCAGCTATTTATTGGCGAAGGAATATGGATTGCAACAGTGAGCTGGGCTTGTTCCGTTGCCATGTCCTACCCGCTGCAAGCATTGTTGAGCAACAAAATTGGCGAGGTACTGTTAAAATCTCCGCTTAATTCGGAACTTACTTTGCAAGGGAGTATCCTTTGGTTCTGTGTGAGTCTATTCATCGGTATCGCGGGAAGTTATCTGCCTGCTAGAAAAGCAGCAAACAAGCCTCTTTCGAAATTACTATAAAGTCTCTCCGCTATGAGGAGGACCAAATGGGTGGGGGATTAGAATTGAAAAGAATCTTGATATTACCACTTTTCACCATGGAGTCCGGTCATCATCGCAGCTCACAGGCGTTAATGGAGTCATTCAAAAGACTGGACCCTTCGATTCACTGCGAAAAGGTGGACTTTCTCAGTTACGTAAATACAACACTTGAAAAACTTGTTTCCCAGCTTTACTTAAAATGGATTACCAAAGTGCCAGGGTTTTATAGTTCATTTTACAAACAATTTTTTTATCAGCAATCAAGGCTGCTTGAGTTTGTTTATGAAACTCTTTTTTTAGAAATAATGCAAAGGTTAATTGAAGAAAAACAGCCGGATGTGTTGATCTGTACCCATAGCTTCCCATCGTTTCTGATTAGTAAACTGAAAGAATATAACAGATGTCACATCCCAGTTGTCAATATTTATACGGATTTTTGCTTGAATCATTTATGGGGGAAAGAGCAGGTGGATTTACACTTTGTTCCCTCTAAGTCGGCGAAGGAACATTTAATGACAAGCTCTGTTCCTGAAGAAAACATTGTCATCACAGGGATTGTGACCAACGACCAATTTTTAAAAAGAAAAAGGAAAAAAGCCAGGGAAGAGAAAATTCATGTTCTAGTAGCAGGTGGCAGTTTGGGGCTCGGGGAGTTGTCCTCTTTGCTAGATTCGAGGAATAATAATGCCGTAGAATATCGTGTGCTGTGCGGTTCCAATCGATCTTTATACCAAAAGGTGACAGCGTTAAATTCGGATAGTATTCAACCATATTCCTATATTTCGAGTCCTGCCCAAATGAATCAGCTTTATGATTGGGCTGATGCCTTGATAACCAAACCAGGCGGCGTAACAGTAAGCGAAGCGCTGAAAAAACAGCTTCCCGTGTTTATCCATTCCGTGCTTCCTGGGCAGGAAGAATTGAATATGAGCTTTCTTAAATCAAGGGGACTTGTATTGAAGCTGAACAAAAACAAGCAGATCGAAAAGCAAATCGTATCGGTTCTGAATCATCCGGATGCTTTAAGTAACATCAACGAAGCGATGCAGCTTTTCTTACAAGAGGCGGAGCTTCTAAGCTGCAGCGAGGCTACGCGGTTGATTGTCGAGCGAATGTTCAATCATGCCGCCTATAAGCGAAGCGTATACCTTGAGCAGATTGTTTCCCGGTTACAACAAAGTCTTTAAGACTTATTTTTGCTAAACAGGTTGTAATAGATAAAGCCGCAGCCCGCCGCTAATACACCAATATGAATCCATGTAAAGGTTTCGCGAAAAACTTCCATAAATTGAATCATAGACGTATCCTGCTTTCTTTGAAATTCCTATGATTTAGAATATACCCTTTTCGATATATTTTATACAGCTTATTTTAGTAAAAAAAAAGCCAAGTTCTAGCTTGGCTTTTTTCATAATTCACCCTACACAGCTATCTTATTGGTATGTATTTCTTTTTGTGTCATTGACTGCCTTTTCCTCATTTTCGGCACTGGAATCACAAATTGACTAAAAGGCATGAATTGGATAATTCTAATAAATACCACCGCGATCAGGATGACAGAGATAAACATCAGCGGTACATAAAAGACACTCCAGTAGTTTTGAGGTAAATGTCTAGCAAATAAATATAAGATCATGGGATGAATAAGATAGATGCCCATGGAGTATTTCCCAATAATCGTCAGAGATTTGTTCAGTACATTCCATCTTGAAAAAAACGGATACATTCCAATCACAGCAATACACAGCAAAGGAATATTGGCTAAATTGGTTAACCTTCGATTGGATACATACCCATTTACCTTATACTCTACGATTGCTCCAAGCGAAATAAGCATGGCGATGGTGAACATCTTCCACGGACGTTTGACGGCAAAACTAACGATTTCATCCCAAAAGTAGGCAAGAAAGCCGCCAAAAGCAAAGTAAAAAATCCAAACCGGCATAAACGATTTGCTTGAGAGAAAATCTCCAACCGGTCCATTAATATCAGATTGAAATCCGTAAAGCTGGTAGCTGATCCAAAGCGATAGAAAAGTAAAGATCATCATAAGTGTTTGCGTACGAAACAGCTTTTGCAGAAAAGGAAATAGAAAATAGAATTGAATCACAATCACCACAAAATATAAGTGATAAAAGGAATTTCCCTGTAAAATCTTAACGACTTCCGCTTGCACATCTCCAAATGCTTGATGATCATAGTAATAAAGGAGATAGCGGTAAGCAAGACTCCAAATGAGAAAAGGAATAACGATCTTCGTTAAACGCGATTTTAAAAAATAGCCTAAGTGAAACCCTTTATTTCTTACCTGAAAGAACAGCAGAAAACCGCTGATTACGGCAAAAATAGGGGTACCAAAACGCCCATATTGATTAAGAAAATAGGTAAACTCATTCCATGTTTGACTATTCATTCCATAGTTTGTCGCGGAGACATGGACGCAGACAACGGCCAGGCAGGCAAACGCACGCAAAAAGTGAATCTCGTAAATATATTTCCTCTCCCTTGGTCCTTCAATAGACATTTATACATCCTCCTTATCAACCAAATGTAAGCTTCATTTTAATGGAATGCTAATGGAGGATGTTGGGTTTTTTGGAAAATTGGTAAATGGTCATAGTTTGGAAAAAGGGTCAAATGATTCATTGATTTCTTTGGTAAAGCTCTCTAGCTACTTGTTTTACCCATGAGTTTATTTTCCTACCAGTTCAAAATTGAAGGAAAGGACACAGAATTTCCCTTTGCTTCAATTAACTTTCTTTAATGTTTGATACCGTAGTCCTAAAAAATGCGAAAGAGTGATTGCACCGACGTCCTATTTCAGTCAGCCTTTCAGTCCCTTTCTACTATTTTTAGGAAAAACAATAGTTGATAGACGATAAAAACGTGATTTATGGAGATAATATATAAGAGAGTGAGCAAAAAACAGGGGTCAGTGACATATGTTATTCATGGGCCGGATATTGGACATTTATAATTCTTTTGTAAAAGAGGAGTTTGGGAGATTGCTAAGAAGAAAAAAATGGTTACTATTTATTCTAATTGGAGTCTTGTCTACATTACTTATGATTTGGTACAACCAAACAAAGGCGGTGAACGTAAAAGATTACGGTGCTGAGGGAGATGGTATTACGGATGATACAACGGCCATTGAGATGGCCATGCAGGACAGCCGTAACCATAAAATTTATTTTCCACCCGGTACATATAAAATTACGAGGGAAATAGCTATTCACGACGGGGTAGAAATAACAGGGGAACAGGCCGCCCTAAAAGCTGGTGCTGATTTATTTACGATGCTTCGTATTAAGGGACAGCATGTCCATATTGAAGGGATGACATTCAATGGAAGCAATACATCCCTAAGAGGGCTGACGATTGCCAATGGATCACGTTACGTTGTTATCTCCAATTGCCGTATCCACCATATAACACAGCCTGAAAACCCTTCCCTATCCCGTCTAACTGTCAGCGGGATTCGCATTGAGGGCGGAACAAGAAATATTAGCATTGATCATTGTAAAATTCAAAATGTCTTTGCCCGAAACCCCATTAAGGGCTGGGATCACTATGTAGCACGGGGAATTTTAATCAGCCCGGAACAGACACAGCAGCCTGCCGCTAAAAATATAACCATCAGTCATTCTTCCTTTACCAGCATTGGACCAAAGGATGATGGCGATGGCATTGTGATTCAGGGGTTTGATGAGGACGTTAATCTAAAAATTTTAAACAATATCTTTTCTTATAATCATAAAAGGGCAATAAAAATCCAATCCCCCGGCACGCTTATCAAAGGAAATAAAATTTACAACAATTTTTATAAAAATAATTTCTATACGACATACCCGGAAAATGATGCCTATGACATGTGGGCCGCCATTTCCGTATATGCAAGTAATACGACCATCGAAAAAAACACCATTACCGGCGTGGGCCGCTACGCAAGAGTGATTGATATATCTAATGCAAGCGATATTAAAATTATCAATAATGTGCTGAAGAACGGCTACAGAGGAACCAACCATGATTCATCAATGATCAGTATCACCTCCACCAAGTCAGGGGAGATTTTAAAAAACTTTACCATTCTCGATAATACCTTTATTAACGGACGGTTCGGTGTTCTCGCTTCAAGCAAAATCACCAATCTAAAAGTTTGGAATAATAAATTGAATTAAAAAGGGGTCAGTTCCTTGCTACTGTGCAGCAAGGGCTGGCCCCTTTTATTGAAAGTAATATAGGAATGATCTCACATACTTCCTAACCTTATCAGTTTTCCTCTATATCTCTCCTATTCTTTTTGAATAGTTTGGATAAGATTTCGTATACGATTGGTACGACGATTAGTGTTAATAGCGTTGAACTTGTTAAACCGCCGATAACGGTGATCGCCAGACCCTTTGATATCAACCCTCCGCCGCCTGCGCCGAGTGCGAGCGGCACGAGGGCGCCGATTGTAGCAATCGCTGTCATTAGGATAGGGCGAAGACGGGTTGCGCCGGCCTCAAGAATCGCTTCACGCATTGTCAGCCCAGCGCGTTCCATATGGATAATCCTGTCGACTAATACAATCGCGTTGGTGACAACAATCCCGATTAACATCAATAGTCCCATCATGACAGAGACGGAAATGGTTTCGCCTGAAATCAGCAGACCGACAAAGGAGCCAATAACCGTAAACGGCAGCGAGAACAGGACGGCAAATGGCGCGAGACCTTCACCGAATGTGACTACCAAAATGAAGTAGACAATGGCAATTGCTGCCAGCATTGCGGCACCGAGCTGGGTGAACGTTTCATTCATATCCGCCTGCACACCGGCGACTCCGACCGTTACCCCCTTAGGCAAGTCTAGTTTATCAATTTCCTTCTTCACATTGGATGTTACATTGGAAACATCTTTATCGGTAATTTTCCCTGAAACACTTGCAAAGTACTCCCCTTTACTGCGTGAAAGGGTGTTTAAGGTTGTTCCCTTTTTAACTGTAACAAGGTCAGAAAGCGGCATCGGTTTACCCAATGCTGTTGGAATCTGTGTTTTTAACATTTCATCAATTGATTTTGGCTTTTGCTTCGATTTTTCCTGCTGCACAATGACATCTAAAGCATTGCCGTCTTTTTCAATCGTTGTTAACACATCTTGTTTTTGCATTGGATTTAACATCATCACAAGCTGACCCGCGGTTAAACCGTACTTGATCAATTCATCCTGCTGGACACGAAGAGTGTATTCAACGTAGGCATCCTCAGCACTGGAGGTCACGTCCTTGACGCCCTTCTGTTTCTTCATCACATCTTCTGCCATTTTGACAGATTTATTGAGCTTATTTATGTCTTCACTGTAGAAAGTGTAGCTGACTTCATTTTCCGCACCAGACATCGATGAGAAGTTCTGGCTTCTCCACTTGCCCGACTGACCGATATTTTTCACATAGTCCTCAATTTCATCTCGGACCTTCGGGAAGTTCTCCATATCCGGGTCAAAGATGAGGTACATCAAGGCACCGCCACCGCCGCCGCCCATCATCACAGCGGTTTGATCGCCGGCTTCCGTAATGGATATTTGTACAATATCAATATCTTTACGCTTCAGCATTTGATCTTCGACGACTTTTACGTTTTCCATTGTTTCTTCCTTAAGCTCGCCGGCTTTCGGTGTATACGTTAAGTACATCACTTTATCTTCTTCACTGCCAAGGAAACTGAAGCCGATTAATGGTGTTAATGCCAAACTGCCGGCCAATAAAATAATCGCAAGCAGTGATGTAATGACTTTATGGTTCAAGCATTTTTCCAGGAACCATTTATACCATTGGGCAAGCTCGCCCGCCTCTTTATGACGTTTCGCCGTCTTCTCTCCGTAAAGCTTTTTCTTAAATAAGAAGTGTGACAATGCCGGTACGATGGTGATCGCTACAAGCAGCGAAGCGCCAAGTGCGAAGGCCATTGTCAAAGCAAACGGCGCGAACAGCTCGCCGACCATTCCGCCAACAAAAATCAGCGGGGCAAAAACGGCAACCGTTACTAATGTAGATGATGCAATCGGCTTGAACATTTCGAGCGTTGCTTCACGGATAAGGGCACGTCCAGATAATTTTTCTTCTTTTAAATGGAGGCGCCGGTAAATATTTTCGACGACGACTATCGAGTCATCGATGACCCGGCCGATGGCAACGGTGATCGCCCCAAGCGTCATAATGTTCAGGGTGATATCCATCCAGTGCAAAATCATTAGCGCCATAAAAATCGATACCGGGATCGAGATAATCGAAATAATCATTGATTTAAAGTCCCGCAGGAATAACAGAATGATTAATACAGCAATCAAACCGCCGAATACCGCTTTTTCGATCATCGTTGCGACTGATTCTTCGATTGGCTTCCCTTGGTCAAGGGTAACATTAATGACCAAGCCGTCAATTTTCGCTTTTTCATCCTTCGCTAACTCCTTAACCTTGTTAACGACATCAACCGTGTTTGCCTGCTGAGCTTTCACAATTTGAATTGCAATCGCATCTTTGCCGTTTGTCCGGGAGATCGATTTTACTTTACCGACTAATTTCACGTCGGCAATATCGCTAAGTTTGACAAATGGCGAAGGGTTTTTAGCTGACGGCGTGACAGGAATCAGCATGTCCTTTAATTCCTTCATGGTCATGAATTTGCCGTCAATTGCAACCGCCTGCTCCCCTTCCTTGAACTCATAAAGTCCTAAAGAAACCGACATGTTGCTTGCCTTGATCATGTCCTTGACTTTATCTTCCGTTAAGCCAAGCTCTTCCATTTCTGCTTTTTTATACGTCAGGTCCACTTCTTCGATATGCTGGCCTGTTATCGTGGCTGAGGCTACTCCTTCAATTTTCTCAATCTTTGGAAGCAGGCTTTCCTCGACTGTGGAGGTTAATTCTACTATGTCTTCTTTTGTGCTGCTGACGCTTAAGGCGACAACCGGCATCATATTCATGCTGATGGACGAAGTGGTCGGTTTTTCCGCCCCTTCAGGTAATTTTACATTATCTAACGCTGATTTTAATTCACGTTTCGCTTCATCCATGTCGATCCCGTATTCGTATTCCACCTGGATGCTCGACATGTTTGAATACGAGTTGGAATACACGGCCTTTACATGATCAAGACCTTCCACTGCTTTTTCAATCGGCATGGAGACGTCTTCCATTACTTTTTCGGGAGTAGCGCCAGGATAGACGTCAGTTACCATTAAGTATGGAATCGAGATATTCGGAATCGTCTCCATATTCATCCGCATTCCTGAATAAATCCCGGTTACCGTGATGATAATGGTTAACAGCCATACTGCTAATTTATTCTTTATAACAAAATTGACAAACCCTTTCACGATGACACCTGCCTTTAATTGACGAATTCAACTCAATTACCTATAATAATGACCGAGTAGTCATTTGTCAAACAAAAGACCATGGGAGCGGATCATATGTCAAAAAAACAACTAATCATGGAGACGGCCCTGGAGCTATTTGCAAAGCAGGGATTCGAGGCTACATCTGTACAACAAATCACCGACCAGTGCGGAATTTCCAAAGGCGCATTTTACTTATCGTTTAAATCAAAGGATGAATTGATTTTCGCCTTGATTGATTATTTCATGATGCAGATTACTTCAGATATTGACCACATAGTCAGCCAAGCTGCGGACCAGGACCTTTTATACCAATTTTACTATACGATTTATCAATCTTTTCATAAGCATTCCGATTTTGCAAAAGTCCTATTCAAGGAACAATCACAAACGTTCAATAAAGAACTGATTGTAAAAATGCAGTACTACGATCAATTAATCTCGGACGCAATTCTATCCATGCTGGAACGCTTATATGGCGAGCGTATCGCCAGGATAAAATACGATTTGATGTATTGCATTAAAGGGTTTATGAATACGTATTCCCAGTTATTTGTGTTTTATAATGTTCCATTGGATTTGAAGCTCTTGGCAGAGTCGCTTGTGGAAAAAACAAATCTGTTGGCGAAACACACGACTGTTCCATTTGTTTCAGACGAACTCGTGGAGATGTTTAAATTTAAGCAGCCCGCTGATAAAGCTGCGGCGAAGGAACAGCTGGCGGCTTTGCTAGATGAAAAAGTGGAAGAAATGGAAGATTCCATTGAAAAGGAATCTCTGCTGCTGCTTAAAGAGGAACTGCAGCAACCAAAGTTTCCGCCGGCGATTGTAAAAGGACTGATTGAAAACATCAGACAAAACCCTCATTGCAAATGGATTGCCTACCTGCTCCGCCGGTATTTTGCGTGAAGCATGGAGACGGTTTTCTTGCTTCAATGCGAAGCGAGAGAACCGTCCCTGGCTTCATTCTTTTTGAATCTTGTTATAAGGAGAGTTCTTGATTGTTCCGATTCGGCGGATTTTCACTTTAATGTTTAAGTCCACTTGCAGGTTTCTATAGTACTGTGGTTTCCAATTGTTTTTGATCTTTTTCCAATAATCTGGGTTTGAGCGGTGGAGGGCTTCGCCGAAACCGAAGATATCTGCGTTAAAATCTTTTTGCGATAATTTTAACGCAGCACGAATATTCCTTTTGATATCATTTTCAGTTTTGATTTCAAGGTCACGAATAGTTTGTGGATTCGTCAAATCGAGCGTCCTGCACTGTACATTGCCGACATTCGCTTCTGCCTCGTATCGGACAATTCCTTTTGGTTTCTCTTTTAAAAGTACCGTTTTTATATCTGATTTAGTCCTGACTAATTCAATCGCAGCTATTCCCTTTTCTGGACAAGGAACCTCTATCACAGTACTTTTAACATTTCCTAAAGCTTCATTTAGCCCTTTGCTTTCAGCCTCATATAACCAGCCGACCAGCCGGTCACCTTTGAAAATGCCAATGTCTTGGTACTTTAATCTTGTCCGGGGAACCGTTCGCTGGACATTTTCCAGCGCTTCTCCCTCCGCTTCATCGCCGGTGATAATAATTCCTGTTAATTTAGCATCCATTCCATCGCTTATTAACTCAGAAATTAATTGATCTAGTGTAATCGTAATCGTCGGGGCCCATGCTTTTTGGGATGCCTCCAAGGAATCATATAGCTGATTGACGGGGATTTTCTCTAATTCTGTTAACACTTTTAAAATATCTCCGCCCCTTCTGCCTTTAGCTACAGTAATATAAAAGTCTGTCCGTAATTCCTGATCTCTTGTTAAAGAGTCTATAGACTCACCAATTCCTTCCCTGGCCAATTCCTCCCCATATACTAAAAATCGAAGATGGGAAAAATAGAGTTTTCTTGGGGATACGGTTGTAATCCTCCTAATTGCCTCAAAAAAAGTATCGCCTTTTTCTTGATACACGACTACCGGAACTTTCCCATCTCCCCCTTCCTTCGCTGCAATTTGTCCCGGATTTACGACTTGAACGGTAATCAGATATTCATCATCTATCTTATCAATTGCCAATCCTACCACGATGGCGAGTTCGTTTAATTCCTTGCGGTTCCAACACCCAGTAAGGAGGAGTAATAGGCTTATCGAACAGAAGATAAGGAGGATTCGCTTCATTTGCTTCACCTTTTTCGAACTTTAGTCACCGTTTATACTCTCCAAAAGCTGGATACTTTACGCCATTAACGTTCGAAATTATTTTTTTAATAAAAATTCATTGGACCGCACAGGACGTTTATTTCCTTATCGGTATGGTGAATAATATAGGTGATAATTTAAAATGTGATTTTAGGAGTTTATAGATGCTTGGAGTTGCCGGGGTCATAGCAGCAGCAGTAATCATTTTAATATTGGAAGTTCCCTATTTGATAAAGAAAAAGCTGAGAAGAGAAACATGGTTTTTTTCGTTTATACTATTATTCGCGGTAGGTATGGGCATTGCTGTAAGCTTGCAAGTTAATATACCGAACCCGCGCACTGGACTTACAATAATTTACAAACCATTTTATGAACTGCTGAATAAATGGCTGGAATAAATCCTTTAACATTCTTTCTATTCCATTTTCATAATTAGTAATCAACCATTGATGGGAAGTTGAAATTTGGTGAATACTGTTAAAATTTCTGCTCGGCAATTTGCCATATTAGTGACATTATTTTCTACTGGGACAGCAATCTTGATTATTCCCGGGGCGATGGCTCAAGCAGCTGAACAGGATGCTTGGCTTGGCGCTTTCATTGGAACATGTACAAGTTTATTGCTAGTAGCATTATACAACTTGATTGGCAGAAAATACCCTACTTTGACCATCATAGAGATGAATGAAACCATTTTGGGTAAATGGATCGGTAAGCTGGTTTCTTTCTCATTGATATTCTTCTCCTTTTACGCATCAGCTATATCGCTTTCCGATGTTGGAAACTTCGTGTCAACTCAGCTGATGCCAGAAACACCAAATGCGGCAATTCAAATTATTTTTGTTCTCATTGTCATTATGGGAATACGCCTTGGACTCGAAACCCTTGCCCGTTCAGCTGAAATCCTATTTGGCCTTTTTGTTGTTCTTTTTATTTTTGGAGCAGTCGTCGTATTACCCCAAGCTGAAATTAAGAATATTCAGCCCATGTTTGATTCAAGTATCAAACATATAATAAAATCAATTTTTATTTATATTAGTATATTTTCCTTACCTTTAGTTGTCTTATTAATGATTTTTCCTAGTTGTGTACAACCATCCAAAAAAGCAGGTAAAAGTTTTTATATGGGGATTCTGCTGGCCGGTCTTTGCCTAAATATCATGATTGTTGTTACTACTATGGTTTTAGGTCCGTATTTGAGTGCTCATCAGATGTATGCCAGTTATGCTGTAGCTAGAATGATGAAGATAGGAGACTTCTTACAACGGGTGGAAGCCATCATTGCCGGCATGTGGATGATCTCCCTTTATTTTAAATTATCCCTTTATTTTTATGCTGTAGTTATTGGACTTGCTCAAACATTAAAACTACATGATCATCGCCCCCTAACATTACCAATTGGAATGGTTCTGCTAATTTTTTCTTTAATCATTAATCCGAATGTAGTTATAGCTGATACTTTTAATGCGGAAGTTTGGCCAGTATATGCGTTAACATACGGATTCTTACTTCCCTTATTCCTTCTCGCTGTTCATTTAGTAAGAAGCATTATTCAGCGGAATAATAACCAAAAAAAGTGAAGCTGCTAATGGGCAGCTTCACTTTTTTCCATTTTCCGGCTTTGGTGATGGGGTCTGTTCGCGTATTAAATTATTTTTACCAATCAGCCGCGGACGGGAAAACATGGCCCATCGCGGAATCCGGAAAACCGCATCCTTCTGGTCGTCTTTAATAAAAGGACCAAATGGCGCCATATACGGGACCCCAAATGAGCGTAAGCTGCATAAATGAAGAATCATCGCAATTAAACCGACAATAATGCCATATAAACCGAAAGAGGCAGCAAGGGCCATGAACGGAAAGCGCAGCATTCGTATGGAAATCGCCAATTCATAATTACTGACAATAAAACTGGAAATGGCGGTAATCGCCACGACGATGACCATTGCAGCGGAGGCAAAGCCAGCATCGACGGCGGCTGTTCCAACGACCAAAGTACCGACAATAGAAACAGCCTGACCAATCGCACGCGGCATTCGCAGTCCAGCCTCCCTTAATATTTCAAAGGTGACCTCCATTGTTATTGCTTCGACAAAGGCCGGAAATGGCACACCCTCCCTTTGAGAAGCAAGAGTAATAAGTAATAGCGTCGGCAGCATTTCCTGGTGGAAGGTGGTGATAGCGATATATAATGACGGAGCCAATAGGGCGATAAAAAAACCAACATATCTCAGGAATCGAAGCAGTGTGGTAATGTCCGCTCTGTTGTAATAATCCTCAGGTGACTGCAAAAACTGTGGAAACACAACTGGTACGGTCATTACAAATGGGGTGCCGTCAACAAAAATAGCGACACGGCCTTCTAACAAATCGGCCGCGATGGCATCCGGCCGTTCTGTATGATACATCGTAGGAAAAGGCGTCCAGGTTTTATCCTGAATCAACTCCTCAATATAGCCTGATTCTAAAATACTGTCGATGTCAATAGCATCTAGGCGGCGGCGGACCTCTTCTACGATTTTATCATTGGCAATGCCTTTAATATACATGATAGAAACATTCGTATTCGTGACTTTGCCAATTTTCTTCGATTCAATCCAAAGGTTAGGATCTTTAATTTTCTTACGTAATAATGACGTATTAACACGCAGATTTTCCGTAAATCCCTCACGAGGACCTCTAATTGTCGTTTCAGTCGTCGGTTCTTCAACAGACCGTTCTTTAGCCCCTTTCATCTCAATGGCAAAGCCCTCTGTATAGCCTTCAAATAAGAGAATCACTTTTGCCGATAGCAGGGATTCAATTAAGCCCGCAAAGTCCGCGATATCATGAATATCGCCTACCGTTAACACCATTTCTTTTAAGTATTGTAATAGTGTTAAACCAGTTAGCCCTTGTGCTGCTTCAATATCCGTCGTACGTAAATTAAGCATTAACGATTCCATAATAAAGTTATGGTTTGCCCCGCAATCAATCAAGCCATCAATATAAAGGAGACAGCCCTTGACCCTCCCCTCTTTTCCCAGCCTGATCTCTCGTACGATGATGTCATCGCTATTTCCCAGCGTTTCTTTTACCTTAGAAATGTTTCCGTGGATACTGGCGAGAATTTTTGTATTAGAACTCATTTTTGGTGGACTTTTCAGTGAATTCTGGTGCTGAGCTTTTTTCTGCAAATCCTCCCATTTTGCTTTTAGCGCCTGCTTACTTTTACTTTTAAAAAGGTTCAATCCGGGATCCCTCTTATTCCTCCATATTTGGGGTTATTATTTCCACTTTAAGGACCTATATCCCTATATTGTGGAACAAATTGGGTTTATTGTGATTTAGGCAGGGGCTTGGATTTCGTATAGCGTTGGATTAGGTTTAAGGAAATAGGTAAATGTTAAAAATAGGGAGTATGGAAAGCAGTGTATGAGCGGAAGGGTATTATCATATATGAACAAAATAAAGATTGATCAAAAGCAAATGTTTTCTCTCATGTTTTTATTTGTATTAAGTGCCATTGTGACTTCTTTGACACCGAATGCCGGGCAGGATTCATGGATTTCCATTTTCATTGGAATGCTGGGCAGCCTTTGTCTTTATCTTTTTATATTTTGTCAGATATTCAATCACTACCCTGAGCTTCCTTTAACAGGAATCTTAGTAAAAGTTTTTAGTAAATATATTGGCATTCCTTTATCACTAGTTTATCTTTGCTATTTTGTTTATATAACTGCTATTGCCACACGTCATTTAGCCGATACCATTACCACCCATATTTTATCGGAAACACCTATTGCCGTTGTTTGTTTCCTCATGATTCTGCTGATTGTGTACGGCTGCTATTTAGGGTTTGAAGTGCTTGGCAGAACAGCGGAAATATTGTTAATTTGGATGGTTATATTCGGCTTAACCGGAAATTTAAGTGTTATTGCTTCCGGTATCATTAAATGGAAGAATCTTCAGCCTGTTCTCGAGAATGGCTGGCTGCCCGTCCTGAAAGATGCCTTCCTAGTGTCCTTCTCCTTTCCTATGGGAGAGATTTTTCTATTTTTGATGTTCCTCCCTTACCTTAATAGGCCGGAATCAGCTAGAAAAGCTGGCTCGGCCGCTTTAGTCCTGAGCGGTTTAAGTCTTAGCTGGACGTTCATGCTAATCATTACCGTTATCGGCCCTTCAGGAGCAGAAGCTGCCGATATTCCGCTTCTCAATATGGTTGAAAAAATCAATGTCGGAAATTTTATTCAGCGCATGGACTCCATTGTGGTCGGGACATTTGTGTTAGGGTTTTTTATAAAAATCAGCTTGTATTTTTATGCTATCGTATTGGGAGTAACTGATGTGTTTAAAATAAAAAATTATCGGCGGATGATTATTCCCGCAGCCTCCTTTGTCTTTATTACTACTTTCTTTATAGGAGAATACAAAGAAGAATATGGAAGGTTTAGACAAGAAATATTCCCATATATAGTAGAACTACCGCTTATTATTGGGATCCCGCTGCTATTACTTTTTTTAATTTGGGTACGTAAGAGGTTTAGAAAAAAATGAAGGAGGATTTTTTCATGATTTTCCCGCAGCAGCTTTCTTCGATAACAAATAAATGGATCATGAAGCAATCATGGAAAAATCTTTTATTTGCCCATTGGCCGGTACCGGTGGAGTCGGTTCGCCCGTTTGTCCCTGAACAATTGGAGATTGATACGTTTGAACGGTACGCCTGGCTCGGGATTGTAGTGTTTGTGATGGATGGGATTTACCTTCGCGGGCTGCCGCGGCTGCCGTTGTTCGCCAAGTTTCCGGAGATCAATGTCCGGACGTATGTCAGGTATGGCGGTCAGTCGGGCGTTTACTTTCTTTCTCTTGATGCTCCGCACTGGGTTACTTATACTGTGGCAAAGAAATGGTACAGACTTCCTTATTATTATTCACAGATTATGTCTTTTCAAGATCATCTTGGAGGGTACTATTACAATAGTCTGCGAAATGATCGGAATAGTGCTTTTTCCGTCCAGTTCAACGGGAATTTCATGGCTTCTCCGGGGGTTTACTTTGCCGGCAAGGAAACCTTTGAATACTGGTTGACCGAGCGCTACCGCCTTTTCAGTGTTGACGCCCGTCAGCAAATCTATAGTGCCGAGATTGACCATCACCCTTGGCCCTTGCAAAAAGCCGAAGCAGAAATTCAGCAAAACACCATGACTCATCCCTTTAACATCCAACTCCCGCAAACACAGCCCATCCTCCTCTATTCAGAAGGAGTTAATTCGATAATCTCCAACATAAAAAGGATGGGTGAGTAAGACATCATGAGACATGGGGACGGTTCTTGTGCATCATCTTTTGAGGACGTCTAGAAATGTGCTGGGGGCGATTCTAGTGAATCGCCCCCCAATGAGACAGTAGAACCGTCTCCATGCATCATACTAATCTAAACGTTCGATACGCAGGTTGTCGAGGATGAATGTTCCAGCCCCAGTGTCTCCGTTGAGAGTTGTTCCGTCACTAAAGATCCCAATGTAGGTTTGGCCGTTTTCTGAACCGGTAATCGTAAATTCCGCCGTCTTGGTTTCGGTGGAAGCCGAAAGTTTGTCATTTAAACGTAAGCCTTGGGCAGCCCCTATGTCACGGACATCAATTTCCTGGTCACCAGAGATAAAGCGATAGGAATTGGCCGTTGTTTGATAATCAAACGACACCTTATACGATACTCCTGGTTCAAAGTGGAAGTGCTGCGGAATAGTACGGTACACTAACCCTTTGTTTCCGGTATTTACTTTCACAGACCAGTTTCCAGCAATTACATCATCGACTAACTTTTTACCAGCCCATCCTTTTTGTGTGTACGGAGCATGCAATTCAGACAAGTGAATTCTGTTGTCTTCTACCCCTTCCGTATTTCCAATCACAAATGGGTAAATTCCTTGAACGACAGATTCAAAATCCTGTTCAAAGATCTTTGATGAAGCTTGATTGTGCAAGGATTTTTGGACAATCCGAATATCATCAAATTTCGTATTTCCTTCCCCGGCATCACGGCTAAGAAATAGCTCGGCCTTCTTAGAGGCAGCCGTAAAACTTACTTGCATTCTTTGCATTTTGCTATTGTAACCATCATTGGAAGCGTGTGAATCTGCTTTAACATAGTTCTTTTGCAGGCTCCGCAGCACGTAGCTGCTAACTTCCTTCCCATCTTCGACAGCTACTTTTATTTCTGCCTTTTCATCACTATTATTTTGCACATAAACCTCCGCCACATAATCCTTCCCTGGCACAAGGTCAGTGATGACGCGTGAAACGGATGTGTTTTCTGATGGACTGTCAATATTTAAGTAATAATCTCCGCTGCTTAAGTTACGCGCATCGCCTGTTTGATTCGTTCTGACAACCGTGACGCTGTTTTTATCACCGGCAACCTTAGTATGTGGATCTTTGACCGTTCCCGAATTAAAGCCAGTGTCATAAACATGTGCAGCCTTGCTCCAATCGTCAATCTGTAACCCCTTCTCCTTCTTGTCCGGGATGACAATATAAGGAGTTGCGGCCTCGGCGTTTAATGTAATCTGATTATTAACGACCTTGACTTTCTTCACATCTTGGCGGCCTTGATCCGTTAATTTATACACATAAACCTTTTGATTCGGACCAACAAATCCTTCCGGAAGTGTCCAAGTTGTAGTACCGCCTTTTAAATTCCAGTGATACATTTTTTCTGCTTTAGGAGTTGGGTTTTTAAAGTCCTGCTCCACCCAAGGAAGCAGATAAGCATGTTCATCAAGAACAACATTTCCATTCAGTGTGATCACACGTTCTCTGGAATTGTCCTTCCTTTTAACTGCCACTACATCACCATTGCTTGGATCGGCCAATTTAATCTCTTTTTCCAAGTTGGTTTTCGTTTTGTCACCCTCGATAGTCTTCCAATTTGTTACATAATATTTTTGTAAAAATTTTGTCGGTACATTTGTATCAAACGTCTTCCTAATAAAATGGTCAAAATTCTTATCAGACTGCCAGCCTTCGAAGCCGGCTAATTCAAATCCGCCAAGCAATGGATGGTCCGCCGTTCCACCCGCCTCAGGCCAATTCAATACCCAAGAATCCTTTTGGTGGTTGCTGATAAAGCGCAGGACCTCGGAATTGATACCCTTGTTGGCAGGTCCGCCGTAATTCTTATCCGTAGCCCAGTGCTGCCATGTGGAATAATTAGCCACTGACGTACCGAACTCTGTTGTGAGACGCCAGCCGCGGTCATGAAACTGCTCAGAAATGCGGTCGGATTCCCATTGGTCCTGATACCATACGTCTAGATAAATAAAGTCAAGCCCAGGTGCAGCCGCCTTTAATTCATCCAGCCTTTTGGCACGTGTTCCAGAGTACAAATCCTTTAGTTTATTAATCGTATATGACTGATCAAGCCAGCCCCACCCTCTTGAATTTGGGCCGTCAATAAAATCATCATTAAATGCCTTCGCTTCTGGGTACGTTTCTTGGGCATTAATATGGACGCCGAATTCCGTGTTATACTTATGGCCTTCCTCAATCAATGTTTTTAAATCGGCTTCGCCGCCCATCCGCTCCCCGACATTACCGTAATCCGGATGTGCACTATCATGCCCTTCATTTCCATAGCCTTTTAACAGTACGGCTTGACCTACACCATCTGTTGCCAGGGAAACCTTCTTCACATTGTCCAAAGTTTTTAGGAACGGCTGCTGTACCTGAGAGCCGAAATTCATAACAATCCGTGTTCCTACAAGATTATTTACGTTATCCGAGCCTGGAATGTCTTGCATAATGTCACGGTAAGCAATCGCACCGTCCTGCCAATCCACCTGATCATCTCTATTCAAGTCCTCGGCGATGGTAATTTTAATCGTCGGTTTCGATTGTGGGTTCGGCATAAATTCTCTGTGGTAATAAAGCAGACTGGAACCAATGCCAAGAGCTTTCGAACCGTCTTCATTCTGATAACGGGAAGCCACCAAGTTTCCATAACCATTGACCTCGGAGCTAGACCAGACACCGGCACTTAGCTGGTCTGTTGACAGGAATGCTGTATAGTACCGTGAAGATGTTCCAATGCCTCCCATAGAGGAATCGACCCGTACATCGGTATCTCCCGGTTTTGTCACATCACTGCTGAGGTTCGTTAATTTGGCCTTCGCGTTGGTTTGGGCTGAATTGACTGAGATGAGGTTAAGGTCAGCAAATTCAATTGTTTCAATTTTTGCCTTATCGGCATTTTTAATTTCATCAAATGTATAAACTACTTTATTTTTCTCAACCCTTAAGGTCAGTTTAAAAACTGCATTTATTCCTTCATCTTGATCAACAACTTTTAAGGTGTACAAGGCTTCGCTTTTGCTTAGCTTTTTAAAACTAACTTCCGGATAATAAAGATTGCCGTTTACTTTTAGTCCGTAAACTGGTGTTTTTTGACCATCCATAATCTTGTTGCCTACACGGTATTCAATAACGCGCGGGAATACTTGGTCAATAGCAACATCCATATAATCCGAGCTGATTGTGTCTTCAACTGGTGGTGTATTGGGTGCCTTAGATGGTTCCGTTTCTTTTATCTTGATGTTGGAGATCGTAATGTTTGCTGCGCCACGGCTTTTTTCGAATCCTAGTAATCCGGCTTTGTCGACACCACCTGACAATGTCCAGGAATTTACCTTTTTATCATTGATATACAAGGTGGCAACATCATCGGTGAATTTGAGGCGTAAATGATAGGTTTTATATGCTTCTAATGGTACGTCTGATGTCATTGACGTCCACGTATTCGTCGGACCAAAGATTTCGCCAAAATATTGATTGTTCGTATCACCTGTTCCCACATATGTGTAAGCTGATGGATCTTGAACGCGGTAAATAAGCCCGAAGCGGTTCATGGCGCTGGTCTCCGGGGCGATATCCGCTTCAAAAATCCCGTTCTTTATCGGTTTCATTTGATTGTAGATAATACGGTTCTTTTGCGTCGAAGTAACCTTGAAGGTAGCGGAACCATCTTCATTATAAGTAACAGTTCCATCGCCGGAAATGACTTTAAAATCTCCTTCCTCCAGCTGGTGATCGGTGATGTCGACTGGTTCACCCTCATTCTTTGTCACTTCCGCTGTGGCATGTAATGGCGGGGTGAACCCTGTTAAAAACATAGGCAAAAACAACACAAAAGCCATCAGAGTACTCGTAACCCTTTTGAAAAACTTATTTCTCAATTCTTCTCCCCCTTTTAATATTTTAAAGGCGTCAAATACCGCCCTCTCGTAATCTAGCTTACTTTCATGAGAACGCTTCCTCAATAAAGATATTGTCCAAATTTTTAGATATATTGTTTTTTAGTGAGTTGCATAAAAAAACGAACAGTAACTTCAACTGTTCGCATTTTAAGAATTAACCAATTATGTCTTTATTGTTATTTTCCACTTCCGGCCGTCATCCCTTCAATAATTTTATCTGACAACCATAAATAGAAAATAAGGATTGGAAAAATAATAATTACGACTCCTGCGAATAAACTTACCCAATCAGAATTATATTGCATCGATTGATAAAATTGGTATAACCCGACGGACAGTGTGTATTTTTCATTTACATTCATATATGCTTTTGCAAGTAAAAACTCATTCCATAATCCAACGGCATTTAAAATCATTACCGTAACCAATCCAGGACGAGCCATAGGAAGCATCACCCTCCAAAAAATGGCGTTTTCACTTGCCCCATCTATGATTGCTGCTTCCTCCACATCCGAAGGTAAACTTTGAAAAAAGCCAGTCAGTATGAAGATTGTAAACGGCAGAGACAACGCAATATAAACAATGATCAAGCCGATAAATGAATTTATTAATCCAATTTTTATTAGCAGTAAATAAATAGGGATTAATACCGCTTGATATGGAATACCAATTCCGATTACAAAAGCATTCGTTAAAAACTCCTTTCCAATAAAGTTATACCTAGATAAAACGTAAGCAGCAGGAGCACTTACCAAGACAATCCCTAGTACACTTAATGTAACGACTAATAAACTATTAAAAAAATAGGAAGCAAGATCAGACTGCACCCAAGCAGTAAAATAATTACCCCATTGAAGTGAGTCTGGGAGGCTCCAAAATCCTTCAAATAACTCACGATTTGTTTTGAGGGAGGCTAAAACAATCCAACCTATTATAAATAAAATAAATAACGTCCATACATATAAAAATGTTTTTCCAAGTGCTGACCACACACTACGTACGTTTAATTTCACTTGACCTAGCCCCTTTCCGTCTTAGCCCCAATAGTTCTAAAGCTCATACACTTCACGTTTGAATAACTTTCTTCCCGTCACAACAAATAATAAGACAACAAAGATCATTGTTACGGCAATTGCACTTGAGTATCCTAATTGATAAATAGGTGTCCGCTGACCGAACCCAAGAATAAATTGATACATTGCAGTATTCCACATCCTTGTCGGCGGCTCTGCTCCACCAAATGCAAACAAGAAATCGAATAAACGAATGGCATTGATTCCCCACAGGATGATCGCAATTGACATAACATCCCATATTAATGGAAGGGTGATTTTTGTAAAAATTTTGAATGTAGATGCGCCCTCTACTCGAGCAGCCTCAAAAATCGTGTTCGGAATTTTATCCACTCCGGCTAAAAGAATAATGGCATAAAATCCAGTACTGTACCAAATTATGGCTATTAATGCCGACATCATTATGCTGTTTGGACCTGTCCAGTTAACCGGGTTCAGTCCTATCGAAGTTAAAATCGAATTAAAAAAGCCAATATCAAAACGGTACAAATAATTCCAAACCACTGCCAAGGCAATAGGTGCAATGATTTGCGGGAAAAAGATAATTGCCCGAATTGCCTTTTTCGCAACTACCCCTTGGCTCATTAGTGCTGTAAACAAAAAACCAATGAGAAAAACAAAAATTCCGCCAACAAATAAAATAAGTATCATATTAAAAAAAGACTGCCAATAGATAGGATCAACCATTAATTTTTCGTAGTTTTTCAATCCTACAAATTTCATATCGTCCGTAAAACCGCTCCACTCATTGAAGCTGATCCAAATACCATAGATTGCGGGACCTATAAAAAAAATGAGATAAAGGCTAACTGCCGGAATCAAATAGGGTATAGTAAGCTTTTTCCTTCCAGCCTTCACATTTCCTCCTCCTTTTCCAATGCCTGGTTTTTCAAAGAAAGCAGGAGAACACCCGCTCCTCCTGCTTTTACACATTTTTATTTCTTGCTCCAGAATTCTTTTGATTGTTTTGCCAGTTGTTGAATAAACTCTTCTGCTTTTATTTCACCAAATATTAACTTATCATCAAGCGGTAAGAATACGGTTTTCCACCAATCCGGATATTCTGCCTGTAAACCATCGTACTCCTTATGGAAGGTTGAAGCATTTACAACAATATCCCTAAAATCAGCCAAAGCCTCTGGTGCATCTAAATCTTTTCTTGTGCTAATATTTTTTGTATCTTTTACAATACCTTCCTGATATTTCTTCTGCATGGCAAAGGCTAAGAAATCCTGTACTGCTTTTTTATTAGCGCCTTTTGGAGCAGCCCATCCAATCAGATAGAGTTCAGCCTGGTCAGCCCCGCCTTTTCCACCGGCAACTTCCGGGAAGGGAAAAGCTTTATAGACAAAATCCTTTGAAGAATATTCCGCGGTTTCACTTGACAACCAGCTTCCAACTAAAATCATCGCGGATTTCCCGCTGGCCCATGCTGTTTGGGCGGCAGGGTACTGACTTCCTTTATATCCATCTGCAAAGAATTGGTTATCGACCAACTCCTGAACCTTTTTGGCTGCTTCCAGGTATCCTGGCTGGGACCAAGTTTCACCTGTCTTATCTCCAGCTGCTTCTACTAGAGCACCCGAGCCCATCAGTCGCTCTACCAACCAATAATAGTAATAGGCGTTATAAAAATCTATATTCCCATCTTGGGCAAGTGGAGCCAACCCTTTACTCTTAAACGTCTTATTTACCTCTACAAATTCATCCCAAGTGGCAGGTGGTGTTACTCCATATTCCTTGAAGAGGCTTTCATTATAGTGAAAACCAGAGCTTATGATTTCATATGGAATAAAATAAGTGTTTTCACCTTGTTGATAGAATGGTAGTACTTTATCTAAAAAAACATCTTGAAACACTGTACCTTCATTTGGAATTTTCATTGAGAGTAGGTCATTTAATGGTTCTGCTAACTTGTTTTTAATTAATGCACCTTCAACCTCTGCCCCCGATTGTTCTGTGAGATCAGGCGCATCCCCGCTTAAAGCTGCGTTTCTTACTTTAGACATAACTTCACGGCCCATCCATTGTACCTCTACTTTTACATCTGGATTAGCTTCTTCAAAGGAATCAATAATTTTTTGAATGACAACCTGCTGCGGTTCCCCTTTGTTCCACATAGACCAATACTTAATCGTGGTTTTACCAGAAGAAGCCTTATCGCTACTGCATGCAGCAAGTAATAATACAGCAACTAACAGAATTGAAATAGCACTGATTACCTTTTTCCTCACATAATTTCCCCCTCGTGTTTTTCTGAAAAATTAATTAATATAAATTATTCTAACAATTCAAATATACACCAAATGGGTTGATGGGTCAACAGCATGAGTGTAGGTAATGATAAAAGAGATCAAACTTTTTGTGATCCCTTTTATCTCTTGTACCCTAGTGGATAAACGGTTAGTTGCGTCCCTTTTGCTCCAGTTTAGAAAGTATTACCTCATAGTCTTGAGTAAAATCAGAAACAGCTTCATCGATTACCGTCTGCGATGAATTTGGATTTTCGTATACATTTACAATTTTGTCTTTCAACCCATTAAATCCTGAGCTTTCTAAGCTTTGTTTTGTATAGTGATTTACATCCAACAGATAAATTTCTTCATAAGCAGCCGCTAATTTTGAAAAATCAGAAGTTCCTTCCATATTCTTAAACAGTTTTATTTCAGCAGCGGATGCAAAGGTATTAGCCGGGCTGCCATATGTTTCAGTGATATACAAACGATAAAACTTAGCTTTAATCGGTTTGTCAAACTTAATCAATGTGCTTCCGCCATTGTCCATTTCACCAGAATTGACTGTTTTCCAAGTGCCTTCCTCATTCATATCAGACACCTGTAATTCGTACTTTTTCACATTACCGTTGCCGTTTCTGCTTACATACTCATATGCATCGACAGGGGCAGCCTCCGGCATTTCAATGGTCAACCAATGTGGCGGCTTAGTCATGCCTCCATTGTATTGTGTATGCCACCAAGTAGATGTTTTTCCATCTAGTACATTTGCAGCAGGCCCCTCGTACGCACCCGCCTGTTTCTCCTCTGAATCTGCAAATGCTTTATATCCCGTTCTGTCCAATTCCTTATATCCAGGCTTTAAATTCAGATCTTCATAGGATTTTTTTGCCTCATCATACGCGACTGCTTCATTTTTAATTTCTATATCTGCAATCTGTATAGTTGTTTTCTTACTGCCGAGCGTAATTTTTCCATTTGGCAATTTGAATGGATCTTTTACGTATTTTGATGAGATGAGTTCTCCATCCAAGTAGAGCTTAATCATCCCATTTGCTTCTCTTACGGCTTTTACATCATGAAGGTTTCCATCGTCAACTTTCCCCTTGACCGTTTGGGTGGTTGTGGTCGGTTTGTATTCCTTCGTTCCAAAAGTTCCACTTGCCTTTTCAGCAACAGTCGTTACCATCGCCTTAGAATTGACAACGTCCTCTCCCACAGTGAAGTTGAGATATCCTTTTTTGTCAATCGCGATAGAGTACGCACCTTCCTGGTTTAAAATTAACTGGTCATTGCCTGAAGAACGGAACTTAAATGAGATGGAAAAGTCGTCTTTCCCTACTAATGAAATCTGTTTCTTGAATGAATATTCTTTACCATCAATCCCGTACAAATTTATATTTGGTTTTTCAAAATGAACAGTCTGTAACTTTTGCCCATCGACAATATCCGTTTTCTCAAACAGCTTTGCTGCATAGCCATCTGGATACCCATGGAATTTCTGCTTGATGTCAGCGGAAGTGCCCCAAATATTTTCGATGTTGATGTCTATTTGATTTTCTTTTTCAATCTTTTTGGAAGTGGTCAGCTCTACTGTTCGGTAATCCTCTAAAACAACGGCCTTCGTAGGCTTCCCATTTACTGTGATAGCCGGATTTTGAATTCTCTGATCAAATTTTACCTTCACGGTATTTTCATTTGTATTCTTCACAGAGATTGCCTTGGCAGGTGGCTCTGTCTTGCTGGTAAACTGGTAAATTCTTGACTCATGAGGCGCTAATGTCACCGTTAGTGTATCCCCATAGCTCATATTCTCCACTTTCGTTTCATCAACCCTCGGTAAAATCTGAGTCATCTTTGCGTTTTTCAAATCAGTTGGAACACCTACTATGTTATCTAAGGTCAGCGAATAGCTCTGTTCTTTATTGCCCGCATTTCTAAATGAAACAATTCCTTCGCCGCCGTTCCAGGCTGAATAACCATAGACACCGCCCTGATCCGGACGCTTCCCGAATAGTTTTGCTTTTTCAAGAGTCTTCGAATTGCTTTCAGCCCACTCTAAAACATCAGCTGTTATTCTCCACTTGGCATCATTCATAATGCTCGGTGAAAAATATAATTCCCAGAATGCCGTTCCTCTTGTTGCGTTGATCATCAAGTAATTTCTAAAATCATCGTCGGTAAATTTAATACCTGCGGAAACTCCGTAAATTGGATCATGATTATACACATTTTTCAACGGGAACTGCAGATCATTTTTCTTAAAAATATTAAAGTAAACATTGTCTCTGTATGACATCATTTGTTCTGCCTGTGTTCCGCCGTAAGTGCTCAAAAATCCATTGTCGCCCGAGTCTTGAATCCAGATTGTATTCGCCCACTGCAGCAGCCACGGACTTGGGTTGACATAACAGGTCAGGTTTAAAAATAAACTTCTGCCTTTTTCTTCCCTTTCCTGTCTCATGGCTTTAAAGGTATCAATCCATGTCTCCCAGAGGTCAGATGTATAATACATATTGTGGTCGCCGCCAACCATGTGCTGATTGTCTGGATCGGTTGAAGGTCTTAGAGCAAATCCATCCAGCTTCCAATATTCAATATCAAATCTGTTTTGATAATCCAAGAAAAGCTTTGTCAGATTGTTTACATATGTCTTGGAGCCCACATCCACGCTTTTCCAATAATCGTTGGTCACATGACCTGTGCCATTTTTTTCAAGAAATTCGGCAAACCCGCCAAAGTAATTGTAGCCGCCTTGAGGGCCAAGCCACAGTCCAAACGTTGAAGCAAATTTCTTTGCCATATCACTGGCTGGGTATAATTCATTAGGGAATTTGTTGTTGAATTCCCAGAATCCCGTTTTGTTATCATATGGCGATTTCGTTTCCTGTCCAGCGGAATTAACAGTTTCATAGGCATTCCAGCCATCATCCACAACATAGGAATCCAAAGGCTCTACGCCATTTTTGCTCAGTTCTTTTTCCGTTCCATAGAACGAGTTGGCAATACTCTCATCTGTAATGTCCAGCATGTTGTCATACCATGAATTGTATTGCTTTCGGAATTCCGTCTTTGTAGAGATATCATTAATATAGGCGAAAAAGTCCGTTTGAACGACATCCTTATCCGTTCCGTCCGCAGCTCCCATGACGCTATTCCAAGTCGTAAAGCTTCCATCCGCATTGAGCTGTTTGTCTTCCGCCAGCTTTTTGAAATTTTTCCCTGAGTAATACCGCACCTGCATCTTATTATTCACTACATCTGTGTCAGAGGCAGGAAATTCTGATCCAAAGAACATTCCATTTGCATAAATCGGCTGACCCAATACTAGCTCATACTTTCCAATCCACATGGATGAAATATCTTTTAGCGGCGGGTGATGAAAAAGTCCCTCCACATTATTAGGCAATACGAATTGATCCACATCGATAAAGTCGATGGCAATATCTTTATTTGACGATTTGATTTCCAAGTTACTTCTTAAATACGGGGCGCTATCTTCTACAAATACATTGTATTTAATGTTCCATACCGAGTTATATTTTTCATAATCCTCAAACACAAATTGAACTCGCTTCCCCGTTTTGTATTCTTCTTCCTTTACTTGTTTAATTGTTAATTCACTTGCTTTCATCGTGTTCTTATCGGGTTCACTGTTATCCTGTGGAGTGCGTTTAAATGTATCCTCAAACAAGTAAATCTCAGCTCCGGTAAACGAAATATCATCAGAAAGTGCACCGCTAAGCTGAACAATCTTAACGTATCTTGCTGTTTTCGCCTCAGTTAAATTGCCATAGACCATATCTCCCACATTGTAGAGATTACCTGCTTTATGCAAGTTATAGTCTTTAGATGAAAATTCACCGGTGCCGGCATCTGTCCAATTTTCACCGTCACTGGAAACCTTAATTTCATATTTTCCTAGTGTTCCATTGATTCCGTATGCCTGGTCTTGGTACCCCGGCCGTTTTTGATAACCGAACGATCCAATAGTTCTTTCTTCCTTTAAGTCAATAACTACTTCATATGGCCAGGCCTTTTTTCCATCATAAAAGTCTATATACGTGCTGTCATCGCCATCAAGCATTGTTGCACCATCTTTAGATTTGCCTGAAGAGTCTGATACCGTTGCCGTCCAATTCTTTCTATCAATCTGAGATTGAGGTTTTTGTGTGTCAGGATCTTCAGGTGTTTGCTTCTCGGGGACCAAATGAATTGTAAAATCCTCAGAACCTTCTTTAGGAACTAAGTCCTTTCCAATTCTTTTGTTAGTGACTGCTTTTGTCTTCAACTTAGAATCGGACACATCGATAACCCTTGTGATAGAATTATTTCCAATTTCTACTGTGTCCTTTGCTATGTTTATAAAGCTTGGCTCAGCAGCTGAAACTTTTGTTGAACTTGAGTGACTGCCAATTGGAAGTGTAACACTTAGCGCAACGGCAGTAGATAAGAACATCGAAAGCATCTTTTTCATATATACTAATTTCCCCTCCAATCATAATAATGAATGGGAGGTTAGGGTTAACAGGTTAACCCTAACCTCCTAAAAGTAATAAGAGGCTTTTATTTTCATTTAGCTACATAAGTAGGATTCTTCACGAAAACTTCCACTTCTGCAACAGACAACATAAGCGGTCCGCTATGCGATTCCTCAAAGTTAATCGAAAACCTCGAAAATCTAGTTCCGGCTGGTATTGCAGCCCCAGCAAGATCAAAAGTGACCGATTTATCATTAGAGTTTACAGTTTTTACGCCTAAATCATATTCCTTCCCTGCTTCCGTATATACTTTGGCACTTAGTTTTTTAATTTTGCCGTTCGTATATTGAGGTCGGTTATATACAATAAATTTGGAAAGCTCTTGTGGTTTACTAAAATTAAAATCTACAAGCAGCGGCAGTGAAATTCCGTCTGCTTCGGTGATCAACCATTTCAATTCCGCAAGGGAGCTTTCACTGATCTCACCGTCAATCAGCTTAGCAAAAGCTGCAGCACCGCCTTGCATCTTCTCACCCGGACCAGTAACCGACATATCTTTATTGGACAATTGTAGTTCTTTCGGCTCCTGTGGCTGTTCAACCTCTCCCGGTTCTTCACCAGGCTTTAACACGTGGCCAATTTTATCAATGATATTAAAGGCTGTATTAACGAGCAATGATCTGGTGATCGGCATATCAAAAGTTAAGTCTTTTTTAGCCTTTAACTTAACCGTGGCCAATGTCTTGGTTCCTTCCAATGTTGATTGCGTCCCCTTGTTGGAAAACGCCGCCATAATTCGTTGTTCAGATTTTCCAATCCCCGCCATTGCAGAGTAATTTAACATTTTGGCAGTTTCATTGGTTGAAGAAACCATATTTTCGCCCTGTTTTACTACTTCATATTTGTTCGGGTCCAGCTTAAGTTCCAAATTGAAGGCATTAATATCCTTAAGGCCGGCCCCAATGATCTCTACCGTAAATTCCTCACCCGCTTTTAACTGCTCCTTGTCAGGCCTGATATCTAATTGTCCGGCAACCGGTTTGCCCGTTGGCCGAAGCGGCTGTTGTCCCAATTGGGAAGCTACGTACATTAAATCATAGGTGTCAATGACCCCATTGAAATTAATATCAACCTTTGAAACCTGTCCCCAAGCTGTATCTGTTTGGTCAACGCCCATATAGCTTGCAAAGAAAAGCAGGTCCTCTTCGTCAATTTTTCCATTTGGGATATTCTCGCCTACAACCGTTCCTTCTGTTTTATCCTTTTTGTATGGCCTAAATTCCTGTGCACTGCCAAAACCGCCCACAGCGTTTGTAATGGTCAGCTTAATATACCTTGCAACTACATTTTCCGGAAATGGAATGACTTTCGTGTCCTTATTTCTCTCAAATGTTCCATCGGTAATGATACTTTTATAGGTTTTTCCATCTAGGCTTACGTCTAAATTGTATTTTAATATCGTACCATTCCCGGCGTCTGGCCTTGGAACATACTCCAGCTTATCTAATTCATAAGCCAGCTTCATATCAATCTCAAAGGTATGCGGCAGTTTATTGCCAGCATCTCCCCATGCGGTATGCCACAATGTTTCATCTTTTCCATCCACAGCTAAAGCGGCTTCCTGCCCTGGCTGTTGACTATTCGCTTTTGCCGTCATATTCTTCGGAACATTTCGGTAGCGGTCAAGCTTCGTTCTTATTTTGACCTCATCACTCCATACGGAAGACCCTTTTGTATTCGTTGCTCTGATTCGATAAGAGTACTCTGTATCAGACATTAACCCTGAGTGTAAGAAGAATGGTGCTTCCTCGCTGTCACTTGCTTTAAACACATTTGTATGAACAACACCATTAATCATTAAATCATAGGTTGTATTCTCACCCTCAACCTTTTCCCAATTTAATCTGATATCCTGGTCGGTAATATTAGCCTCATCAGCATGAAGCCCCGTTGGAATAGTTGGTACTGCCTTATCCACTACTTCTGTCTTTTGAGTATTATCAAAGCCATTTACCGAAAAACTAACCGTATTTTTCGTGATATCTGTTTTTCCGACTTTAATATATAACTTTGGTGAGGTCATAATCTCAGTCTTTTCAAACGGCGACCCTTTTGTCGAATATTTGTTCAAGTTGGGATGTTCATTATAGAAGTAGACATTTTCTGAGTTTTGAAATTCCTCTTCAGTCGTAACTTTTCTTAATTTAACATTTTTATTGTTAATTTTAGCCTTTACATTCTTGGGAACGGCACGTGTGTTGACAATTACTTCTGTGCCCCGGTCTTTAACCATCCCTTTATAGCCCTTTCCTTTTGCGGGATTAACGGTTATATCCACTTTGTTTCCGATAATCTCAGAAGTGACCTTTGTTCTAGTATTTTTTCCATCCTTATAGTCAACCGTTTTACCATCATCTTCATAAAGGGTAAATTCAGATTTTCCTGATGGATAAACATCAAATATTCTATTCTCCGAACCATCCAATTCATTGATAGAATTGTTTTCCGGTGCCATTGGAATGATGGCTCCTGCCTTTACAAATACAGGAGTCTTCCATAGTGGAGCGTTAAAGTTATGAAGAACCGAACCTCCCTGATATTGATCGCCTGTAAAATAATCAATCCAAACTTGATTTTTACCTGGAAGATAAATTTCATTTCGTACTTCAGCTGCATTAGAATTTCCATCATATATTGGTGCCACTAACAAATTTGGCCCCCACATATATTGATACTGTGTTTCAGTCCCGTACGTATATGGATCATTTGGATATTCTAACATCATCCCTCGAACCATTGGCATCGATGTTGATGTCGATTCCTCAGCAATCGTGTAGTTATAAGGCATCATTTGCGCCTTTAACTTCAAATACATTCTATTAATCGATGTATATGGTTCCCCGTAATTCCACGGATTTTTAGATTTGCTGTAATCAGTACCTCCCGATGCCCAGCCGTCCATATCGATTTGGATCGGAGTGAATGTCTTCCATTGAAAATCCCGTGTCTGAACTTTTGGGTCTCCGCCAAAAATACCATCCATATCTGAGCCGACGTTTGGATTTCCGGATAGGCCGGCGCCAATGTAAGTAGGAATATGCATCCTGATATACTCCCAATTACCGCCATATTGGTCTCCTGACCATAATGTTGAATAACGCTGAGTACCGGCCCATCCATCTACAGTAATAACGAATGGACGTGCACCACCAGAATATTTTTCTATACCTTCTGCTGCTTGACGAGTTGCATTTAATGCCATAGAATATCCTTGCCCGACCCATGCAACATCCGTCTTTATTGCCCTGACACCAGCTTTCACTTCTCCTTCTAGGTCCCTGCGCAATGGACTGTCTTCAGGTAAGTTAGGGTCCGGATAGAGATTGCTTTGCGTCCATAATCCTACCTCGACTTTTTGATCATTTGTTTTATCAACAAATTGCTTCAAATTATCCAATCCGCCATACCCGCATCCATAGCCGTCATTTGGTAAAAACCATCCTAACGGCATATCTTTCTCAACATGTTGATTTACGTTATTTAGCCCATTCGTCAGAAGTGTCCTTTGGTCCTTATGGCCATTATGGGTTCCATTAAAACAGTCAGCATGCCCTAAATAGAAACCGTATTCTGGCATAAGCGCTGGTTTCCCAGTTAATTCTGTATATTCGTCAATGATTTTTGGAATGGAATTATCTACAAAATAATAAGCGTCAAATCTGTCTTCATTGTGCGTAAAAGTAGCGGTTTTCGCAAAATCGTAAACGCCTTGCTTAAAGGTATTTCGCATAACTCCGTAGCCTTCAGTGCTTAAATAAAATGGAACTGGACTTGATGCGGCACCTGCATCCCAACCTCCACCGATGGCAATTTTGATGGAATTATTCTTATGGGCATAAAATCCATTCTGTTGACCTCCGCCATAAAAATATTCATTTTCTTTTGAATCAAGGGTTTGAACGGTACCCCCGCTGGAATGTTTTAACGGTTCACTCTCAGACCAAAGAATTTTTGACCTTTTTTTATCGTACAAGCTCATCTTCGAAGAAGCTTTATCGATTCTTAATTCCAAAGCATCGGTCGAAATTTTATAAACACTGTTATCACTTTCATCGACCTGAATATCAATGTCCCCGTATTGCTTTTTGTAATCACCGACGTTTTTATCGATGATTTTCGTTTCATGCTCAGGTTTGTTGGGAGTTGGATATTCTTCAAAAACTCCCTTTGGATCTAAATGGAGACGGAAAACATTGTTTTTTAGAAAGTTAATTTTTATTTTTTCACCTGTTTCTATGGTAAGGTATACGTTATTGCCATCTTGTGTAATCTTAGTTACTTTTCCAATAGTGTTATAGGTTTGATTAGTAGAAACATTATTTATGGAGTAATTAGGTTCTGCTGCTAGTGCAGATGCGGATGGAAACATTGAAAGCAACATACCTGCTGATAGGCATAAGCCCACCAGTTTTTTCAACCTAGCTTTACGTCTTTGCATATTCAACCTCCCAATGTAATTATGAAGTGTCCCGAAAATGATCCCTTTTGACTACTCAGACTTCAAATATCTAATACAAGATCAACCCCTTTTTTCACTCTTAAATCGAGATTAATGAAATTTCTGAACATTTTAAATATATAACAAATCGGGTTGATGGGTCAACCCAATAACATAAATATCCTTCAAAAGTAATACCAAAAATGGATTAGTATTTTAAAAAAAATAAAACTTTAACGAAGCGAATAATCCTGCTTCATTAAAGTTTTACTTTTCCAATTAAACGTATTTCCGATTATAATCATATAGCAGACCCAATAATCCAGCGAGTCCAAATAACATAAGTCCTAGTTCGGGTTTGCCGACTGTTTTTTGGCCGGTGATGATTAGTGCTAGGCTTACGATCAATACGATTAGTTTTATGACGACTAAGATTTTACCCTTCATGTAAAATAGCCTCCCACCGTATTTCGCTAGGTGCTAGTGTTACTTCTTTCCCGTTTCCTTCGCCGTCATACACAATTGTCTTTTGTTCTTGCATCGAATTATTGATAATCGCCATCTTTTGAATGGCTGGATAGGCATGAACCTCACAGTACACATTGCTGGCATGCCATTTAAGGAATTCTTGTTCTTTATGGGCAGCATAGTACATTGCCCGCATCAACAGCCTAGTATTCTGCTCGCTATACGGCAGCCCTGCGATATAGACGGTTCGGCCATTGCCGAAAGGATGGCTCGATAAATGGACTTCCCCATCGGAATACTCAATTATTTCTGTCTCCTCTGTCAGGGCATAAATATTCTTCATGCCTTCACCGAAATCATATTCGCTAATGTCAGCTGAAATAAAGTGCTCCTTGACCGGAGTGACAAAATATTTATCAGTCGATAAACTGAAACCTAATTCTTTATCTACACCTAAAGCAGTTGCTAATTGGAAATAATGGCCTTCATGCTGATAAGCTGTCGGCTCCCCAATACCAATAAAGCCTCCGCCATTATAGATCCAGGACCTTATGGCAGTAACCAATTTCTCATTTTTCCATTGAACGCCGCCGGAAAAAGCCGTACCTGCATCCCCGGCATTAATGATGACGTCCACATCCTCCGGAACTCCGTCTCGGACCACATCATCAAAACTAATAAAAGTCACATCTACACTAGCTCCGCTCAATGCTTCCAAAACACCTAAATAGGAATAAATTTGCTTATACCATAAGGCGTGGGCCACCATATGGGTCTGCCACGTTCTCAGTCCGCCCCAGGCGTTTAAAATCGCAACCTTCAATCCGCTGTATGGTTTCACCTCTTTAATCGTTTCATAAATTTCCCGGAATTCATCCGTCACTTTCTCAATATAGGAGACAAAATCCGGGAATTTATACGCTAAGCTTAAATAACCGCCATAGCCGATGCGGTCGACTGGATTTCGTAAAATCGCTCTCCGGGCTGTCAGCCAGTTTTCATTGGCTTCAATAACTGGGTTATTGCCTTCATAAAAGGTATCCGGGAAGAAATACGGTAAAAATCTGCCTTCCGTATAACAGACATGCGGTATATCGGCAATCATCCTGATGGTTGCCCCGCCGCCGACACTCCCGACGACTGCATCTAGGCCGATTTTTTCAAAATGCTTTCCATAAGGTTCGGTTCCAATCCAGTTATCCCCAAGGAACATCATCGCTTCTTTGCCGCTTTCATGCACAATGTCCACCAGCTTCTTCGCTTCTTCCGCTACAAACTTTTGAACAAAATCCATATAGTCTAAAAAGGCAGGTGATGGGACTCGAAAGGAAGTATTGTAATAGCCTTGGTCTACAATATCTTCGGGACGAAGGCGATAGCCTTTTTCTTTTTCAAAGGCGTCTAATGCGGCGACTGAAACGCTGGCACCATAGCCAAACCAATCGACAAATTTTTCCCTTCCGAGATTATTAAACACCAGCGTAAAATGATAGAAGAACGTCGTAAATCTAACGACATCTGTATCCGGATTATCCTTCAGCCATTGGGTTAAATAATTTTTCATATATTCATTGGAATGCGGCTGCCTGACATCAAATGGAATATCATGCGGCTTATCGCCCCAATTATTCGTAATATGGTTATACATTTGCGTAGGATCCCAGACTGCAAATACAAGAAATGATACTGTATATTCGTGCCAAGGAACCGCCTTTGTTATAATAACCCGGTCAGCCTCTTCATTTACTTTCCAATCAGACGGATCAACCACCTTACCGGTTGTCCGATCGATGACTTCCCAATATTTCTTCGGATCGTGAAGATAATCCGGACGTAATTGTTCCTCGAAATAGCCCGTCATAAACTCAATTTCCAGCGTATCCGTCAGTGCTGTATTGAATTGGCTCATCAAGTAAAGCTGCTGGCATTCTTCCATATGCTTTTCAGCAAACTCATTATGCCCGCGCGCTACAAAATAAGTCGTATAAATCTTCGCATCCAGCTGTTTAATCTCATCATCCAGCTTCGTTCCGTCACTATCGCGAATGGCATCCGCACCCCAGAGTTCCATCAATTCCTTTGTTTCGTTCAAAAAGTTTTGTTCGCTTGGCAGAGTCACGCGCCCTCTAGTCTTTTTCATGATCATCCTCCTCAACCTAATCCTTCAAACCGCCAAGGGTCATCCCTTGCGTCAATTTCTTTTGCACAATGATGTATAAAATCAAAGTCGGCAGCATCACGAGAACCATCCCGGCATACATTTGCCCATAGTTTGCTGCTGATTTTTGCGCTGCCATTAAGTTCATCAGCCCAACAGGCAGGGTCTTATTAGGACCGGGAATTAATGTCAGGGCGATAATATATTCATTCCAAAATGCCAGGAAGTTAAATAAAATGATGGCGATAATACTCGGCCGTGCCATCGGAATCATAATTCTTATCATTGTTTTGAAATAACCTGCCCCATCTACCATTGCGGCTTCCTCATATGTGGAAGGAAGCGATTGGAAATAGCTTGATAGCAAGTATATGGTGAAGGGCAAAGCTGTCGCGGCATAAACAAACGCTAGAACAAACAAATTGTCTAATAAAAAGCCTTCACCAAATTGCCCCCGCAAAAAGGTATCCCCGTTCAATAACATGAGGAAAATCGGCACGACAATGTAGTTCACATTGATAAATAAGCCTGCTTTAAATAACGTATTCATCAATCTGCTGCCTCTAAAGGTATATCTCGCCAGCACATACGCTGCAGGCAGGGCAACCACTAATAAGATTAGCAGCGCCAAAGCGGTAACCCAGACTGAATTCCACATATAGGTGCCCATGTTTGCCTTCTCGAATGCATCGATAAAGTTTTGAAAATAAAACCCTTTCGGCATCGCCCATGGACTGCCATAAAACTCCTTATTTTGTTTAATCGACGCTAAGAACACCCAGCCAACCGGGATAATAATCGAAATGGCTAATGTAATTAGTGCGACATAAATAAATATGCGATAAATTTTTTCTGCACTCATGCTTTTGTCTTTTTTCATTGTTCATGGCCCCCCTAATACTCCAGTACGTCCCGTTTGGTGACATGGCTGATAATAGCTGACAATGCAAATGAAAATAGGAAGATTACCACGCCAATCGCCATACCGTAACCATATGAAGAATTGGTGTACGCCTGCTTATACATATAGCTTAAAAATACCTCTGTAGCCCCGTCAGGCCCTCCTCCTGTCATCGCCTGGACGAGCAGAAAGCTTAGGTTAATCGTACTGATAATAAAGAAGGTAAGTGTTGTTCGAATGTTATTCCAGATTAATGGAAGTGTAATACTGAAGAATTGCCTGATCCGTCCGGCACCTTCCAAAGCGGACGCTTCATAAAAGCTTTCCGGGATGCTTGCGATACTAGCCATATACATCACCATGTAGTAGCCAATCGCCTGCCAAACGAGTGCCCTGCCGATACTATAAATGGCTATTTGCTGATCGCCCAGCCATAATTTTTGCAGGCTTTCAAGCTTAAATAAACCTAGCATATTATTCAACAAGCCGGTTGTTGGGTCATAGACAGCTGAAAAGATACCGGCAATGACGACAATCGATAAGATATTTGGGATGTAAAAGATAATTCGAAAAAAGCTGTTGCCTTTCATTTTCTCCCGTGTCAGAATTGACGCAAACAAAATGGCAATCACCATCGTGATGAGTGTGACCACGACGATCAATAAGATACTGTTTTGCAGGGAATGGATAAAGTTCATATCATTCCAGAGCTTTTTAAAGTTTTCAAGCCCGACGAACACCTGATTATTAGAAAATCCGCCCCATTTATACATAGACATTCGAAAGACCTCAATCGTGGGCACAATCATAAAAATCGTTAATAAAATCAGTGCCGGAGCCGTACAAACAAAGATAAATATCCGTTTTTCTGTCGTTTTCTTCATTGCAATCACCTCTGATTTGAAAAGCGCATGCACCCTTTGCACATTGCACTTCAGGCTGGGAATACCGCTTAAAAAATATAACGGTGAGAGGGCTGCTCACCGTTATACTGCTTGTGCGTTTATATCCGTTATTTTAAAGCAGGCCGCAATTGGTCACTGGTTTTTTCAACGGCTTTTTGCCATTCTTTTACGGTTTTATCCCCAGAAACAATACTGTCAATGGTTCTGAATAAAGTATCAGCCATGCTGACGCCTTCCACTGCATCTGTTGCCGCAAAACCGCCCATACCTGCTTTTGCTCCATTATCATAGATGCTGTAGAATAATTGATTGTCGCCTGATAGTTTACTAGAAATACCTTCAATTGGCTGAATTGCTCCAGATTCAGCAAAAATACTTGCCGCTTTTTCAGAATAAACGAACGTTAAGAAATCCTTAGCCGCATCTTTATTTGTCGCCTGGGATGGGATCCACATTTGTTCAAAGAACGTAAAAGCGTAGCGGTCGCCGCCATCTTCAAGTGAAGGCAGTGAAGTCATTCCCCATTCAAAGCCATCTGCTCTAGGGGCGTCCTTCATTTCACCTACTACCCAAGTTCCATTTGGCATAAATAACGCTTTATTATCCAAGATCAATTGTTGATTTTTTGTATAGTCCTTATCATTGGCATTGGCAACAGTAGTCGGCTCAGTGTATTTTGCTAATTTGCCAACAATTTCAAATGCTTTTGTGGCTTCAGATGATTCCCAAATGCCATCTTCATATCGCATTGCTTTATTATAAAAATCTGGTCCGCCTACTTCTAAAAGTAAGGAATAGAAGAATGCATCAAAGTAGCCGGTGGTTGGATACGTAAATAATGAAATACCTTCAGCTTTTGCCTTATCACCTAAAGCCCACATTTCATCCCACGTTTTTGGGACTTCCCAGCCTTTTTCCTTAAATAAAGCGGCATTGTAGAATAATCCTGTCGGACTGTAGAACATAGGTGCCATATAGGTTTTTCCGTCATTATAAGGATTTGTGGCAAGGGTTTCCGTAAACCCTGGAACCAGTTTATCCTTCACTTTGACATCTTCCCCAAAGACGTTTTGATTGAACACATCGGTAATGTCTTCTAATGCTTTATCTTTAATTAACGTTTCGGTAAGTGCCAGTTTTCTTCCCGTTGCTAGTAACACAACATCAGGGTAGTTTCCAGCTTTCATATTTGGACTGATAACCTCTTCCAAGTTTTTATCAACGGTTAATTCCACATTAATTTTGGGATTCGCTTCCTCGTAAGCGTCAGCAATTTTTGTCCACATGTCCTTACCATAAGCAGATTCCAGCGCCGCCACATGAAGAGTCTGCTTTCCGTCTGCATCTTTGCCGCCCTTTGAATCTACCTTTGTGCTGTTACCACTCTGACAAGCTATCAAACTAAGTGATAATAAAGCTGTCATCCCTGCCATCAAAACTTTCTTTTTCATCCTTCTCTCCTCCTTTATACCTATCTCTAGCTTAAAGTATACGAGGCTTAAAACGCTTCCACAATAAACATCTTGTTCTGTTTTTTAGGTATCTTGCTTTTCATTGTTAAAATCCGCTAAAAAAAATTATACTTAAGAGAATGAGGCACGAGAACCGTCTCTACGTATACCTACATAATTGATAAGGAGGGGATGAATTGTCAAATGAGATTTATGAGGTGAGGCCAGCTCATCGAGAGCATCTTCCTGTTAAGCTTCTGTATGTTACAAAAGCGCGATATGATAAGGATTGGCATAGCACCAATCATACGCATCACTTTACCGAAATCTTATTTATCATAAAAGGAAAAGGGACGTTTGTTTTTTTCAATGAGGAGGTTCCTGTTGCTGAGAATGATTTAATCATCATTAATCCTAATAGCGAACACACGGAAAAGTCCTGCGCTAATGACCCTCTTGAATACATTGCACTGGGAATTCAGGGGCTAGCCTTTTCTTCTCCGGATTCTCCTGGTTCACAGGTTACTTTTCTTAATTTTAAACAGGAGGAAAAGGTTTATCGGTTTTACATCCAGCAATTGGTTGAAGAAGTGGAAAACCAAAAGGAAGATTATGAACTGGTCATTCAAAACCTATTGGAGGTCCTCCTCCTTAAAATGATGCGGAGAAAGGCATTCAACTTAGAAAAGACCTCTTCTGAAAAAATCAGCAAGGATGTTGCTTTTATCAAAAATTACATAAAGCAGCATTTTCGCGAGGATATTAATTTAGATACACTGGCGGAGGCCGGTCATATTAATAAATACTATCTCTCTCATTCCTTTAAGAAATCAGTAGGTGTCTCCCCAATCGAATATTTAATTCAAACCCGGATCAGAGAAAGTAAAATTCTGTTAGAGACCACTAACTACCCCATCTCAGATATTGCAGCTATAACCGGATTCTCTTCCCAGTCATTCTTTGCCCAATCCTTTAAACGAGTGGCAAATGTCACGCCCTCGCAATACCGAAATGCCAAAAACACTAAGAAAAAGGGGCAAAAAAAGCAAAGTAAAACAAGAAAAAAAAATTAACCATCTTGAGTCCTGTATTCTTGGGGGCTCGGGATGATTAATTTTTTTATGACCCAAGGAAATAAATGCGTTTTTGGCGGGACGGTAGAACCGTCCCAATGATTAACTGATTGTGCTTGTACCAGCAATAGTGACATTGCAGTCTATTTTAACATTTAGATTTTTATAATCGTCTTCCCATTTTTTGAAGTCAAACCCCCGATTCTTACTTTTATAAAATTGTCCTAATCCAATCGGGTCGATGTTTTGAGCCTGGAATCTCTTTACTAGCTGTAAGCATTCCTTTTCCACTTCCTTTTCTAATTCTTTCTGAACCATCTCTATTTCTTTTGTCTCTTGCAGTTTCTTTCCTGTATATTCTTGGATTGTTCCCTTAATTTTAATTTGAATCGTTACTTGGGAAGGATTTTGTTTTGAAATTTCAAATTTATGGATGGAGCGAATACTTCTGACAGATGCTTTCTCGCCCTTTTCCTTTGAGACTGAAAAATTGCCGTTACTATACTTATCTACCAACAGTTTAAAAAAAAACATCTTTTCGGCTGGAATAATATCTACTGCTTTATCGCCTCTAAACAGGCTAATCCCGCTTATTTCGACCTGATCATCGCTTATTTGTTTCAGTTGAGGAAGGTAAATATCTTTTCCTTTTTGATAATAATCATATAATAACAAGTGGAGATTCGTTTTGGGTAAATCTCTACCTTTCACGTGAGAATCCAGAAGGTTGTATAAATAATCGCCACTTCCCTCTGTTCCATAACGTCCTTGTAATATAGTTTGAGCCTTTCCTTCAGAGATGACAAAAAAGTTTCTGGCCCCTATGGAAACATCTCTTTGATACGGATCTAATAGATCTTTAATCCCTCTCTTGCCAAGCTCCTCCCCAATGATTGTAACCCCCAAACCGCCAGTAACAAGCGGCTGTGAAGATTGTCTATTCGCATTTATTAAAAGATCTCTTCTCAAAACAGCTTTAGAGGAATACGTTTGGTTACTGATGCTTTTATCAGATTTGTAATTTTGGGTAAGAAAAGTGCCGATTAGTTGTTTATCTTTTAAATAGTCAAATCCGACACCAGTGACGATATTAATATCATCAATGATTTTTTTTTCAATACATCCCGCCAGCAGAAACAGTGTGATTATAACAAAAATTAACCTTTTCATTTTTGCTTCACCTTCTTTGTAATCTGGACCGCAAGGAATAATAGCGGAATGTACAGCACCGTGAAGGCAAATCCTATTTTCTCCACAAGAATGTTTAACCGTTCAATCCCTTCCCGTGTATGAATAAGATTGATGGCGGCCAAAAGGGCTATAACGAACAGGTACACCCCATTTTTCTGCCTGATATTAAAAATTCTATTCACTAGCCTAGAGCCAATCCAGATTGACAAACACACATTGGGGAGGATAATTAAATTCCAGTTTGCAATCCCAATAAATTCAAAGCGGTCTACAAACGATAGCTTCAGAATTTTCCACATCGTTAATGTTGGCCACAATAACTTTTGCAGCTGTTCTTCCGAGAAATAGGCAAAAGTTAACACCGAAAAAACCCCGTATAAAAGAGTGGTAGTGAACAAGGAAAAGTGTGCCCATTTTTTTGATTCTTGTGGCTCCTTAATAAATGGGTAAAGGAACAGTACGATTTCAAATCCTATAAAGGAAAGTGTCATGTGAAAGGAACTTTTTAATAGATCGTTTATGGAATGATCCCAAATAGGCAATAAACTTTCAAAGTTAGAAAATGGTAAATTAAAACTAAATGTAAACAATAGGTAGGCAGGCAAGACGAGGCTGAAGAACGCAATTCCAACAACTGTTCTTAGTCCGCCAAATACAATATACATACAAAGCAGTAAATAACTAAAAGTGAACCAGAAAATGTTTATTTCAGGAAACACCCAAACCTGGATAATTTCAATGAAAGTTCGAAGAGTAGCCAAACAATGCAAAAGGAAATAGCCAATAGAATGAAGTGATAATAGCTTCCCGAGAAAATTCCCCGCAACATACGTATGGGCTGCCACGATATCTCCGTTAACAGTTTCCGTAATTTTATAAATCATCCAAAGAATAATATGAAGGCAGGCACCTACAAAAAAAATAGAAATCCAGGCATCGTAGCCGGAATCTTTAGCAATTCTCCGCTGAAAGTCAAACGCACCAAGTCCGATTTGCATGGACATAATCGCATAAAAGATTAAGAAAGGGGAAATTTTCAGCCTGTCAGGAATGGTTTGCGCTTGCATAATGGCATCACCTTCTCTTGTATTCATTCCTCAATATCCTTTTTCATTTTTGCCTTTTTCTTACTAAAACGTATGGGATTTTCCGTTCTTAAAAATTCTGGTCTTATTGCACTGTTTTTAAAAGGAACCCTGATCAGGGAATCCTTTAGGTCGATCACTCTTGGTGGATAAAAAGGCTCCAAAAACGGCCTGCCAAGAGAGGTAAGTCGGATTAAATGGGCCAATAAAATACAAAAACAAAATACGATACCAATCAATCCCCATAGGTGAGCAAAAAACAAAAAAGGGAAGCGAAGGACACGGATGGTATTGCCCATTTTATAGATCGGTGTCGTAAAGGAGGCAAGAGCTGCAAGTGCGATAAGAATGAGAAGCACATTACTTGTTAGACCTGCTTCAACCGATGCAGTCCCAATGACAATCCCTCCCACGATACCAATAGTCTGTCCTACTTTCGTCGGCAGCCTTGCCCCCGCTTCCCGTAACAATTCAATCGTCACTTCCAAAAATAACGCCTCTAGGACTGGCGGAAATGGAACAATCCTCCTTGATGATATTAATGTACCTAATAAATCATGTGGAATAATTTCATAGTGGTACGTAAGGACTGCCACATAAAGCGGGGTTACCAAGACGGAAAAAGAAACGGCAAACACCCGAAGCAATCTGAAAAATGAAGCAATAATCCAATTTAAAAAATAATCTTCGAAGGCACTGAAAAAATTAACAAAAGTAGTCGGCGTAATCAAAGCATGCGGTGAACCATCTACAATAATGGCGATCTTCCCCTCGGACAAAACCGCCGCGACTCTGTCTGGTCTTTCTGTATCGAGTAACTGAGGAAATGGTGAATTCGAGTTATCCGATATGATCTGTACGATATAAGAACTGTCCGTAATGGCATCATATTCAACATCTTTTAAACGCTGCCTGACAGTATTCACATTCTCCTGATTCGTAATACCCTCAATATGTAAGACAGCAATCTTTGTTTTAGAAAGACTTCCAATTGTAAATTCTTCCACAATTAATTCTTTTATTGGCAATCTGCTTCTGATTAAGTTTAAATTTGTCTCCATGGATTCTACGAAGGCTTCCTTTGGGCCGACAACAGAAATCTCTACCTCGGGTGGTGTTAAAGAACGAACAATTTCTTTTTTGGCTGCAATACAACCATACCGCTCTTCCTCTGTTTCAATTGTCAGCAGCACAAAGCCGTTGCATAAATTTTCTTCAATTTTGGAAGGAGTATCACAAATTTGAATATCTTCTAGTGGAATAACTTTCTTTAAATCATCCATGGAATGAAAATCACTTCTTAATAAAGGAGAAAGGATTCCTTGCTGAACGATTTCCTCATCCACTAAAGTAGAGAAAAATGAAAGGCAAAATTGCACATTTGTTTTTTGATTACAATAATAGCTACTTTTAAAATCTTTGGATTTAGCTAATGTTTGTATCCAATCTTTCTTTTCCATCCCCTCATCAACACTCTTCCTTTTTAACCATTTCATCCTATCATCACCATCATTTCACGATATGTAAATTATTCCCCTACTAGGAGAAGTTATGAATCATAATGGTAAATGGCGGCATTTGAATCAAGGAATTTGCTAACAAAAAAAGGAGCAATTCCCCCATGTTGAGAGATATACCCCTTCTGGTGTTTATACAAGTCCGCTCCCTGCGTCACATTTCTTAAACCCAAAACATGGATATCGCAGGGAAGAATGTAATAATTAACAAATCCACTACCATGACGATAATAAATGGAATGACAGATTTAATAATTTTATCATAAGAAACATCTGCTATACCTTTTACCACAAATAAGTCTAACCCTACCGGCGGAGTAATAAGTCCTATGGACAGGTTAACTACCATTATCAGACCGAAGAAGATTGGATCTATTCCGGCGGCAATGGCAATCGGTAATAATAATGGTGTTAAGATGGTAATAGCGGCCGAAGCATTTAAGAAACAGCCTGCAATAAAAAATATAACGGTGAACATTAAAAGTACTAAGTAGCGATTATCAGAGAATCCTGATACAAGCTGTACCAATTGATGCGGGATTTGCTCCGCTGTCAGCAGCCATCCAAACAGGTTAGCAGCTGCAATAATAAACACAACCATAGCTGTCATTTTGCCTGCCTTAATGAATGCTTCAGGCACATCCTTCCACTGCATATCTTTGTAGACAAACTTATTAATAATAAAAGCATAGGCAGCAGCTGCAGCTCCGGCTTCTGTTGGGGTGAATATACCTCCTCTGATCCCGAATATAATAAATAAAGGTAAAATTAAAGCCAATATACCTTCAAAAAATGTCTTTTTAAAAGTTGCGAACTCAAATTTCGTTGCTTCCTCGGAATAGTTATTCTTTTTGGTCAACCAATAGTTTAACAGCATAATCGATAAACCGATTAAAATCCCAGGAACGATACCTGCGGTAAATAAAGACCCAATTGAAACTCCTGCCGTTACCCCGTAAACAATCATGGGAATCGATGGTGGTATAACAACAGCGATGGTTCCCGCACTTGCAACAGTTGCAGCAGCAAAACCTTTATCATAACCTTTTTGTTCCATCATTGGAATCATCATTTTACCTACAGCCGCTGTATCTGCTGCACCTGAACCAGAAATTCCTGCAAAAAACATACTTGTTAAGGTAGAAACCTGCGCTAACCCGGATTTGACCCATCCAACAGATGCAAACGCAAAGGCTGCAATTCTTCGTCCCATACTGCCGGACATCATAAATTCACCCGTCAGCATAAAGAAAGGAATAGCTAGAAGTGGAAAAGAGTCTACAGAGGTAATTAGTCTTTGAGGTACTACTTCTAATGGAATATAATAAATGCTAGCTAAAAATCCCGAAATGGATGCTAAAATTAGGGAAATTGCAATTGGGACGCCAATAAACATAAATAAAAACAAAACAACAAGGACAACTAAAGCAACCGTCATTCAAACCCCTCCTTTAATAAATTAAATCGGCATCTCTTCTATTGTTTCGATTGGTGCAGAATTCTTTTGGTTTTTTATTTCCAGCAAGCCAAGTATATTTACAACAGCATGAATGAGACAAATAATGGAGCAGATAAGAACTGCACAATAAATTAGCGTCATATTTAGTCCCATTGATGGAGATATTTGCTGGCTTGTAAATTTCAAGATTCTCCAGCCAAAGACAATTAGAAACAAAAATACCGCAGAATTAACAGCTTCTATGACGACTAATAGTTTGCCTTTAAATTTTTCAGGCAGATAGTGATGTAAAATTTCCACCTGTGCATGTTCTTTACTTTTATAAACCAGTCCAATTCCCAGAAAAACGATCCATACAAATAAATAGCGAATAAGTTCTTCAATCCAGCTAAAATTAAAAACAGAGAAATCAATCATTGGAAGCATATTCCGCATAAAAGAACTTTGCAATACAAAACGGGAAAACACCGAGTATACAGCAGCTACAAAGGCAATCACGAAAAGTACAATCAGTAGAAATCGACTGGCTTTATTTATTTTTTGGCTTAACACTGTTAGAAATTTCATGATTATAAGGCACCTCCAAATAATTTTTTTAAAACCGACTTTTTGGGGCTATATCTTTCCATCTATTGAAGCCGTTTGAACAAGCAGTTTTATGGCTGCTTTAGTTTTTCTATTTTTTCTAATAAATCCTTGCCGATAGAATCTTGAAATTCTTTATATACTGGTTTTACCGCTTCTCTTAAGGAATCTAAATCAGGATGTTCCTCTATTTCGATATCCGATTTTCTTAAATTATCAAGCAGGGTTTTCTCATCCTCTAAAGCTACTTTTCTTTCATATTGAATGGCTTCTTTTGAAGATTCTGTTATCACTTTTTGAAGGTCTTTAGGTAGTGTGTCAAATGTAGTCTTACTCATAATAAATACTGCGGCATCATAATTGTGGTAGGTTAATGTAAGGTATTTCTGCACTTCATGAAATTTGTTCAAGTAAATTTGCGCCAAAGGGTTTTCCTGCCCATCGACAACATGCTGCTCAAGCGCCGTATACAATTCACCAAACGGTACAGGTACCGGAGTAGAACCCAGTGCCTTGACGAAGGAAATATAAGGAGGGGATTCCTGGACCCTAATCTTCAAACCAGCAGCATCTTTCGCCGTTTTGAATGTTCTCACATTGTTGGTCATATGTCTCCAGCCGTTTTCCATATAACCTAAATTCATTAACCCCCTATTCGGTAAGTTAGCTGAAATCTGCTGACCAATTTCGCCATCTAGCACTCTGAATGCTTGTTCACGGCTTTCAAATAAATAAGGTAAATTCAATACATTGAATTGTGGGGCAAAATTGGTAACTGGTGCAACAGATCCAATATGAAAATGGATAGAGCCAATCTGGGCCCCTTCAATTTGGTCCCGGCCGTTCCCTAACTGACTACTTGGAAAAATATCAATTTGAATTCTTCCATTTGACTTTTTTTCAACCAATTCTTTAAACTTTAATGCCCCTTTATGATAAGGATGGGTTTCCGTTTGCAGATGTCCCAGCCTTAACACATATTCAGCTTTTGACTTTTTACCTGCCGCCGTATTCGAGCAGCCGGCACTAATAAAGAGAACCGTTAACACCATTAGAATCAGTACAGACAATTTTTTCATCTTCTATCCTCCCTATTCATTTGTAAGCCTTTTCATCTTTTTAAAAAACATCCCGGAACCGATGATTAAATTCTGCTCTATGGTTCAGTCACCCAACCAGTTCTCTTTAATTATATTTTAATTTTCTAAAAAATCAATATATTTTAGATAAAAATTTAATTGATTCATCACATTAAACATGATTTAATGAATTTATATTGGTTGGGCCACTATGCCAATTTTACCTGCTTTTGAACGGCTAAGAAACAAACGAATACTTTATATATTGCTCCTCTTATTCAACCTGAGATTTTTAAATGTCAAATATCTGTACTAATTCACACAATTTCTAAGTTTTCGTTACGGTAAAATGAACATAAAACTTTCAAGGTTTGCCCTTTTATTAACACCTTCGAAGTAAAGAATATCAGATTCGTAAATAAAAAGGAGGCTGGGGGTATAAATGCAAAGCAAGCAATTTAATCGAAAAGGAATTTCGGAACAAGTAGCAGACAGGATTAAAGAAAAAATTCAAGCGGGTGAATACGAAGTAGGTGAGCGAATCCCGGGAGAAAGGGATATGGGCATCGAACTTTCCGTAAGTCGGAATACGGTAAGGGAGGCTTATAAAATTCTTGAAGCATACGGATACCTCACCGTTAAACATGGAACAGGAGTATTTGTAGCTTCCCCAGAACATCAAATCCAAAAAATGACTGAAGCTTTTTTTGTTTCATCCAGTCATATTAAAGATTTCTTCTCTGTTCGAAAAATTCTCGAGGAATGGACGGTAAAATGGGCGATTGAAAACTCTGATGAAGGTCAGTTTATTGAATTGGAGCAGATTGTAGACGAAGCAAATGAAATTGTAAATGGTACGATTGATTACCAAAGGCTAGCCGAATTAGACCATAAATTTCATATGACACTAGCCAATAAATCCAATAATGTGGTCCTCGTTAATATTATGAACTATTTAATTGATTTATTATCTGAGTCACGTAATAAGTCGATACAAATTCCAGGCCGTGCCATACAATCTATCCAGGAACATACAAAGATTTTACAGGCCATCAAACAAAAAGATTCTCAACTAGCACAAAAATATATGATAGAACATATTGAAAGTGTGGAGCGTTCAATATCAGAAACAAGTCCAAAGGATTTATAATATTTGTTTGGCTTAAGAAAAATACAGAAAAAAAGGCTGTTCAAAAGACAGCCTTTTTACATGATTTATTAAATTTTTTCAAAATATAGCGGTTCCGGGAACTTGACGCTTAAATCCTTCCCAATGTTCATTAGTTCTTCTTCAACACTAGCTGATAGGGAGATTCCTTCCAAAAGACGCAATTCTCTCTCTCTTTTCCGTCTTTCACCTGGATACCTTATTTCTCCTTTCCCGGGAGCCAGTGGTACTTCCTTCATCTCATGCAGAAGGTTCTCCATAGATTTAAAAAAGATCGACAAATCCATAAACTTATCAATATCCAACAGGATGAAAAAATGCCCTACATTGGCTGGTTCCGTTTCCTCGTCATCATAAAGATTATTCACATGAGGACCAAAGGCAGCACCTGAGAGAATACCTGTGAGGATTTCTACTGCCAGTGCTAGCGCTGACCCCTTTGCACCTCCTAATGGAAGTACAGAACCTCTTAGGGCTGCTTCCGGGTCATTGGTCGGCTCACCATCTTCATTAATAGCCCAGCCATCCGGAATTTCTTCCCCCTGTTTAGCTGCTAAGATAATTTTTCCTCTAGCAACAATACTAGTGGATAAATCAATAATGACCGGCTGATCATTTCCTGTTGGAAACCCAAATGCAATGGGATTTGTTCCGAAAAAGGCACTTTTCCCTCCCCATGGAGCAATTCCTGGGGGAGAATTCGTAAAAGCCATACAGGCAAGGTTTTGCTCGCAAGCGAGCTGGCAAAAATAAGCAGCAGTCCCAAAGTGATTGCTATTTTTGACTGCAATTGCTGTCATCCCATTTTGTTTTGCCATTTCCATTCCTTTCATAATTGCTCGATGGCTGACAACATGCCCCAGCCCGTTATTTCCATCAACAAGTAACACAGAAGCAGTTTTCTGGACAATTTGAATGTCGGGATTTACATTAATCCGCCCGTCACGAAACCGTCTTACATAGATGGGGAGCCGGCTAATTCCATGGCTGGCAACCCCCTCTAAATTGGCTTTTACGATAGAATCAGCAGCAACTTTTGCATCCTCAGAATTCATTCCTGAACTGATAAGCAAATTTTCACAAAAGCACTTTAGATCAATTGCTCTAAAAGTTCTCATTGATTAACTCCTCAATAATTATTCTTTTTTCGTGCTATAAATGCCTTGGGGAAATCTATCAGTAAAAAGTGAACTCCCCACACATCAAAATGTGTAGGGAGAAATTGTAAGCGTTACAGTATCCTTTTCTACATTCCGTCAACTAGAAAAATTATGCACTTCGATATAATTTTGTCATGACAAATTCGCGGTGTCCTAATGCCTCAGCACTTGTCAAACGGCCATTCACAGTACGGCAAATCATTTCCATTAGCTGATCTCCGGCCTCTTCCAATGAAATCTTCCGGGAAAGTAGCCCTTGTACGTCCACATCAATATGTTCACTCATTGTCGCCGCAGTTATTGGGTTTGCCGTGATCTTAACAACCGGTTCAATTGGATTACCGATAATGTTCCCCTGACCAGTAGGGAATAAATGAAGAACCGCGCCCCCAGCTGCCATTAAGGTAATACATTCTGCTGCTGCAGAGGATGTGTCCATGAAATATAAGCCATTTCCATTCTCCGGCTTTTCAGCAGGATCAAGTACGCCAATAATTTCTTTTGATCCTGTTTTGGCAATATTGCCCAAGGCCTTTTCCTCAATTGTTGACAGACCACCAGCGATATTTCCTTGAGTAGGCTGGGAACCTAGTAAATCAACACCTTTTGATTCAATTTCCCCAACATAATCGTTGTAGATATCCATGAACTGCTGACGTAATTCAGGAGTAGCCATACGCTCGCTTATTAAATGCTCGCCGCCTGTTAATTCTGATGTTTCACCGAAGAAAACAGTTGCGCCAGCATCAACTAAACGGTCAACAGCCTGTGATACAGTCGGACAAGATCCTAAGCCAGTCGTTGTATCAGATTCACCGCATTTAATACTTACTGTTAGATCCTTTAATTCAATTGGTACTCTTTGTAGCTCAGTGGCCCATTGAACATATTCCTTCGCCTTCCAGGAAGCCGCACGGATTGTTTCTAAATCACCATTTCTTTCAATAGAGAAGTAGGATACTGGTTTACCAGTTTCAGCAATTCCGTCAGCAATTTTCTTCGCCCAATTCTCTTCAATTCCTATAACGATAACAGCTGCTACGTTAGGGTTGGATCCAGTTCCAATCATTGTTCTAAAATGTAAATCTAGATCTGGACCATACTGAAGTCTGCCGTATGCGTGTGGTAATGCAAGTGTACCTTGAATTTGTTTAGCAACTGCTTCACAAGCAGCATTTGAAATGTCATCTACTGGTAAAATAATTACATGATTTCGAATTCCTACTTTTCCATTTTCTCTGCGGTATCCGTATAATTGTACCATTTCCTACCACCTCGCCGTTTTAATATTGTGAGTATGAACATAGTCGCCTATTTCCCATTTTTCAGTTGTGATTCCTACCTGAACACCATACTTCAATACTGGTTCGTCCTTTTCCAGGTTGACTAAGGAAATTTTGTGGCCTAAAGGAATATCTCCTTTTGCCGTTACGACCACATCAGTATTATCATCCATATAAATGCCGACTACCTTTTCCCCCTGAAGAATCTCGCTTGTAGCTACTCCTACATGATCACCGCGATGATGAATTAAAAACTTGTGTGTGCTGGTAACTGTTTCCGCCTGCTTCTCCGATAGAGTACTTGCCTGATTGTTAACCATTTAAAAGCCTCCTTATAATTGGACCAGTGACCCAACCAATTTCTATATTTTTATTAAACCACTTTAGGAACAGTTCGTCAATAATAATATTATAATTTTCTAAAAATTCCTTCTAAAAATTTTTTCTCTATATTGTACATAGAGAATGTTCACCTTTTACTATTTTTCCTACCTCCTTTGCCACTAACACAGAAGTTCTTATTTGGGACTCTTGAGTAAGTCCGGCAATATGCGGAGTGATCATAGCAGTTTCACAGAATAATAGCTTATTAGACGAGGATATTGGCTCCACTTCAAGCACATCTAGAAATGCCCCGGCAATAGTATGGTTAATTAAGGCTGAAGCTAATGCCGTTTCATTAATAATCCCGCCTCTTGATGTGTTAATAATATAGGCTGAAGTTTTCATTGATTTTAATTCAGATTCAGAAATTAAATAATGGGTAGCAGGTGTAAGAGGAACATGGATGGAAATATAATCAGATTCTGATAAAACCTCTTCTAAAGATTCTTTTACTTGAACCCCAGTTTCGGTAACAATAAAATCATTCTCAGTAATGTAAGGATCATAACCAATAACGGTCATCCCAAAAGCGAGAGCCCGCTTGGCAACCCGGTGGGAGATTTCCCCTAAGCCAATCAAACCGATTGTTTTATTGGCAATTTCCCGACCGGTAAATTTTTTGCGATCCCAATTTCCTGCTTTAATATCTTTATCAGCAAAATATAATGGGCGATTAGCACTAAGTATCGCCGTCATGACATATTCAGCTACAGAGGTAGCATTGGCATGGCGGGCATAGACGACTTGGATATTTCTTTTTTTAGCTGCCGTGGTATCAATGTTATCGAGCCCCACCCCCAGACGGCCGACGACCTTAAGCCTAATGCCGGCATCTAACAGTTCATAATCAACCCTCGTTTGGTTTCGAACAATAATGGCATCATAATCTTTCACCATTTCAAGAAGTTTTTCACGCTTTTTCCATAGGGTTTCATCGTAATCAACTTCAAAACCCTGATTAATGAGTTCTTCAATCCCTTCATTCCATATGATTTCTGTAATTAAAACTCTCATAAGAAAACTCCTTTCTTTGATAATGGTTCAGTGACCCAACCACATTATAATCCTATTAAAACACCGTAACTATCTTTGGTCAATAGGTATTTAACATTAAAAGGAATATAAGGAAGAATGTTCACGAACCAAACAAAAGATTCGTATTAGCTAGAAGCCCAATACCTTATCTACATATAGTCTGCTTCAATTGGAAATAATAAATCTTCAAATTAAATGAATGGTGATGATTTAGTGCGGTTAATTTTTCTATTATGTTTAATCGTGAGCCCTATAGTGGCAACGGCTGCTAATAATAATGACGGAAAAGTGGAAATTATTGCACATAGAGGCGCCTCCGGTCATGCGCCGGAGCATACGATGGAAGCGTACCAGCTCGCTTTGGAACAAGGGACAGATTATCTGGAATTGGATTTACAGATGACAAAGGACCGAAAACTTGTTGCGATTCACGATGACCGGGTGAACCGGACAACAAACGGACGCGGGAAGGTCAATTCGCTGACACTTGCAGAAATTAAACAGTTGGATGCGGGCTCATGGTTTAATCAAAAGTTTCCCGAAAAAGCAAAACCGTATTATAACGGACTTTCCATCCCCACTGTAGACGAGGTTTTTCGAGCATTCGGCACATCGATGAATTATTATATTGAAATAAAAAAATTGGAGCCATTTCCGGAAATGGCTGATGAATTGCTGAAGGTTCTACGTTCGTATCAGTTAATCGGGACACAGGCTGAAAAAGGGAAGGTAGTCATAGAATCATTTCATCCCGAAACCTTAAAATACTTGCGGAGAAAAGCTCCAGAACTGGTTCTGATTCAATTAGGAGAAAAACCGGCCAAAATGAACCTCTCGGAAATCTCCGGTTACGCAGATGGCGTTGGCCCAAACTACCTCAACATGAACAAACAATTCGTTAAAACCGCCCACCTCCACGGCCTCATTGTCCATTGCTGGACTGTCAACAACGAAACCGATATGATAAAACTAATCAACTGGAACGTAGACGGCATCTTCACAAACTATGTGGACAGAGCAAGGAAACACGTCGGGGCCCTCCAATGAAACACGGGGACGGTTCAACCTGCATCATCCTTAACATAAGGCAGAAGAACCGTCCCCATGCAGCATATCAAAGGTGAGTGAAACGGATATGGATATTAAGCATTTGCAGTATTTTCTTGAGGTAGCACGGTTGAATAGTTTTTCGCGGGCAGCGGATGAGTTGTTTATTACGCAGCCGACGATTAGTAAGATGATTAAGAATTTAGAGGAAGAGCTTGGGGTTGTGCTGTTTGACCGTTCGCGGAAGCAGCTGGCCTTGACGGATGCCGGGCGGATTATCCTGGAGCATGCGAAGCTGGTCGACCATGCGATGAAAAATTTAAGTACCGATCTTGATAACCTGTTTGGCCTGAAAAAGGGGCATATACGCATCGGGCTGCCGCCGATTTTCGATGCCCATGATTTTCTTAAAATCGTCGGGAAATTTCACGAAAAATATTCCGGCATTACTTTTCAATTAGTCGAAGACGGCTCGAAAAAAATTGAGGAAGCCGTCCAAAATAATCTGCTCGATGTCGGGATTGTTGTGCTGCCAACGAAGCTCGAACTGTTTGATTATTTTTCGATCCTAGAAGAAGACTTGATGCTCATCCTTCCTGAATCACATCCATTAGCGAACCGGGAAGAAGTCAATTTAGTCGAGCTGGCCCAAGAATCCTTTATTTTGTTTAATAAAGATTTTGCCTTGAACGACCGGATTATCCTCTCATGCAACAACCTCGGTTTTCAGCCGACGATTATTTCTGAAAGCTCGCAGCAGAATTTTATAAAGGAAATGGTGTCCTACCAGCTTGGAATTGCACTTTTGCCGGAAAGTATTTCCCACGATCTGCCGAAAAATGTGAAGGCGATCAGGGTGGTGAACCCAACGATTTCCTGGCATTTGGCGATCATTTGGAGCAAAGAACAATATCTTTCTTACGCGGCCAAAGAGTGGCTTAACTTTACTAAACAAGAGCTGGCAAAAAGATAAAGACGGTTTTTCAATACATGAAAAAGCCGTCTTTTTTTATTACCATACTATTTACATTTTGCATCAATGGTAGCATTTACATAGATTTCATCTATACTTTGGATAAAATATAACCATTTTACATTAGTTGTCATTGGGCTTACACTTGTTTCGTAACAAAAAATCCTTTTTCCAACGTGAATATAGGGTTTTTACGAAAGGAAGTAATAATATGAATGCAAAAAAAGCAAGTGAAAGTCGGATTGTGAATACAGCACAAGTATTGTCTTGTGATTTAAATAACTATAATACTTTGTTTGGCGGAATTTTAATGAAGAAGCTGGACGATGCCGCCACATTGTCAGCACGAAGACATTCTCGGGTGAAGGAATGTGTAACAGCTTCAACCGACTCAATCGACTTTTTATGTCCGATTCATCAAACAGATTCCGTTTGTGTGGAATCATTTGTCACCTATACAGGCAGAACGTCAATGGAAATTTTCTGCAAAGTCATTGCGGAAGATATCGGGACAGGTGAACGCCGCGTGGCTGCCACTGCCTTTTTGACTTTTGTCGCTCTTGATGAAAACAAAATGCCTGTTCCGGTGCCGGGTGTGATTCCGGAAACCGAAGAGGAAAAATTCCTTTATGAAACTGCGAAAGAAAGAGCCGAAATCCGGAAATTAAGAAGAAAGAAAAGTAAAGAACTTGCGGCCTACATTTCATTGGAAAAACCTTGGGATAAATAATAGGAGGAATTTCATTATGCTTACTTTATCAAATATTAACGAGCTAAATACGGCGAAAGCTGAACTAAATGTTTTTCAACGAAACCATCCGGAGCTTTTTGGAAAATTTATAGATATGATCTATTTGACACGAGCTTTGCATTTCAAATATCAATACATGGGATGCTTATTAATGGATGAAGAACCCGGCGAAAACACTCCGGACTTTGTCTACGGCTCTGTCCTTCGCCTATATAAAAAAGAAATCCAGCAGCTCAAAAACGAAGCTGAAATCCAAAGCTTAAAAGACATCCTAGCCCAATACAAACAAAACGGCTACGCCAAACTCAGCCTCCTAGCTCTTGGTCAAAACCCCGAAACCCTAGTCGGTCCAACCCTTGTGCAGTAAGACATGGGGGTTCTTCTGCTACTTTTTCACAGTATTTGCCGTTAGGTTAAGTGAATAGATTCACGTGTATTCTGTAATAAAAAACTAGAATCTAGTCTAAATAAGTTATACAGGATTGTCGAATTGAGTCGTTTTTTGTATGATAGTACCAAAGTAGAATATTTTAATCACTTTGGAGAATAAAACCTATGGCTAAACTATATTCCTTTAAATTGGATGAAGAAAAAGGCATTTTTTTTGTAAAGGTAAAAGGCTTCTTTCAAGTGGAAGATGCAAAAATATATCTGAGCGAGTTTCAAACGATTGTAAATACTATTAACCCTTCAAGATATAAATTAATCATTGATGGTCGTGGACAAGAAAAAGTTGCTGATCATGTAGTGGATGATATTGAATTTGTTTTAAAATTATATTGGATAGCTAATTTTAAAAAGGTAATAATTATTAAACCTTCCTCTTTAGCTTCAAGAATACAGGTTGAAAATTGTGTAAAGAAAATTAACTTTCCTGGTATATTTGTGGATTCCATTGAGGAAGCTTACAACATATTAGAATAAAAGCACTCTTATCATTTTTGTTGTGATGCAAAAATTATTTTTAAAAAAAGCTAAACAATTTTTGATAGGAAGACGATAATATTTAATGTAACCTGCTTTTCTCCTAGCAAGAACTAGTATTATTTCACTAGAGCTGTTCCTTTTTAGGGCAGCTCTTTTTCTTAAGGTAAACACCCCAATTAATGTCAATAAAAAACGAGTGTCAAATTGTATATGACACTCGTTTTGTTGTTTAAGTTAGGTATGGGAACCCGTTAAGAGATCTGTCCCCATGTATTATTAAACAGTTACAGCTGATAATTTTTTAGCAGCTTCCGCAACTTTAGCTAAGCCTTCAGCGATAATAGTTTCAGCTTTGTCTGGGGCTGCGTTGTGGCCTTCGATGATGACTTCGTCAATGATTTCCATGCCGAATACGCCGCCGAATACATTTTTCATATAGGTTGCTGCCATTTCCATTGGTGCAGTCTCTGGTGTAGAGTAGATGCCGCCGCGCGCGCTTAGAATAACAGCCTTTTTATCAGGCATTAAGCTGATTAATTGACCATTTTCATCATATTTAAAGGCGAATCCAGCAGCATAGACATAGTCGATGAACGTTTGTAATTTAGCTGGGATGGTTAAGTTCCATAATGGGAAAGCAAATACGACAACGTCAGCTGCTTTTAGGGCATCCATAGCTTTTTGTTTTGCCGCAACAATTCGTTGCTCAATATCTGTAAGCTCTTCACCAGATTGCATTTTACCAAAAGCATTAAATAAATCTTGACCAAAGTAAGGCATGTCCTCTGCGAACACATCATAGGTCGTAACGTTCACACCTTTTAAATTTTCCATGAACGTTTCGTACATTTTACTAGAAACAGCTTGAGAAGCTGGACGATTATTTGCTTTTACTACTAATACATTCATTATATTAAAAACTCCTTTTTAAAAATTATCTCGAATTCATGATATATGAAACTATAGCTTTAATCAATCGAAACAATTTGGAAATAGTGAAAAAAAGAAGTATGGCACCCTTTTCTTCCTCTTACTGGAATAAACTAGTAAATTAGTCCCTAATATTTTCTTGCTGGTAATATCCTGCTTGTCCGCTCCATAGCATGTACTGACAGATACATCACGAATTTTGGGGAGTGAGCTCGATGTTAAATAGAATGGCTGGAAGGTTTTCGAAGCTGGTGGAGAGGTATCTTCCGGATGCCTTCGTAATCGCTGTGTTGATGACTCTGTTCGTTTTTGTGGTTGGTTTTTTCATGAAGCCGCAGGCGCCAATGGAATTGTTTCAATCGTTTGGAGACGGCTTCTGGGTTTATCTCGCTTTTACAATGCAAATGGTGCTTTTGCTAATGACCGGTATGACCTTAGCCTCTGTTCCGGCTGTCGGACGTCTGTTGGAAGCATTAGCCTCCAAAGTAAAAACAGCCAACCAGGCTTACGTCGTTACTTTTCTAATCTCTTCTCTGGCCTATTATATTAATTGGGGACTCGCGGTTGTTGTGGGGGCAATCATGGCCCGGGAGGTTGGAAGACGGAACAAAAATGCCCATTTTCCATTATTGGTTGCCGCTGCTTATACACCGACCGTCCTATATACAGCGGGACTTTCAAGCTCGATTGGTCTAACCGTGGCAACAAAGGGGCATTTTCTTGAAAAGGTTATGGGAGTCATTCCAACATCGGAAACTATTTTTCATCCGGGGACGATCATTATCTTTTTTGCTCTATTAATCACCATCCCGATTTTTATCGTACTAATGGCTCCGAAAAAAGATATTATTCCGTACAACCCGCCCGTAAAAAAAGCTGACATCGAGGATACGCCGAGTGAAACGGCGGTGGACGCTCCAGCTGCCCGTTTGGAAAATACCCCGGTTCTCGGAATCATCACTGGATTAATTGGTCTGGTGTACATCGTTTATGGGTTCGTGAACGGCAAAGATTTGGATTTAAACATGATTAATATGTTGTTTTTGTCACTTGGACTTATTTTGCATCGGTCTTTATTTCAATATGCTAAAGCATTCAAAGAGGCGGCAGGAGCCATCTCACCGATTATTCTTCAATTCCCATTTTACGCGGGGATTATTGCTGTTTTAGGGAGTTCGGGGCTTGCAGAAGCGATTATCAACGGAATGACGTCTGTTGCCAGCAAAGATACATTTGATATTTTCACCTATTGGACGGCTGGATTGGTGAATATCCTTGCACCTTCTGGGGGCGGGCAGTGGGCATTACAGGGACCGCTGCAAGTCCCGGCAGGCATACAGCTTGGCGTGAACCCGGCCATCACCGCCATGGCCGTTGGATGGGGCGATGCCTGGACCAACCTCATCCAGCCATTCTGGGCCCTGCCCATCCTGAGCGTCGTCGGCCTGCACATCCGCCACATCATGGGCTACTGCATTTTATTAAGCGTATGGGTTGGTTTGATTACAACCGTCTTGATGTTTTTTGTTTATTAAATTTATAAGTATGCTCATATAGATTTGATTATAGTGGGAAATTACTCTATCTTGAGGATTTCCCACTGCATATTCACCTTTACCCGTCTGTTTGCTTGTTTTACCCATCTAAAAATTGAATTTACCCGTCACTTTTTCTTGTTTACCCGTCCAAGGTACCATTCAAAATTATACCTTATACATTTCCTATAAATGCATCTGCTTTTGTTTCAATTTCCGATAGGATGGTGTCGTTTTCCTGTAGTGTTTTTCGGATTCGGTCAACAAGTTCAAGGGCTGCCGTTCCTCTGATTTGTTCGGCGACCCGTTCGAGCAGAAGCTTTGTATCAACAGAAAATTTCCTCGCAAAGCCGTGACATCTGGAGATATTTTTCCTTAAAAACTCGGAATTCTCACGGGCAAAAATACGGCGGATGCAGCCCCTCATCCCGGCGTAGCCGTAGGAAACCTCTGAAACAGCACGGTATAAAAGAATCATTCCGTCTGCCCGGCTTGATTCGGGGTGGAGCCTCAGTTCGGTGATTAATGATACAAGCTTTCTAACCACAACAGCGCCTCGTTCCGTTGCCTCCCACCATTCCAACAATACTCGTTGTTCCTCATTACTCAAAATTAAAGAAGGGCCTTGTGACATTTTCCCACTCTCCCTTTTGTAAGATCCCTTTGCTAAAGCCGCGGGATCGCTTGAATCCTTTGGACTCGCTTTAAAATCACGTCCCATTCCGCTCCAAGCATCGCTTTACCGGACATGGTCGCCTCCCTGATTTTTTCACCAATAACTCCGTTCAAGTAACGACTTTGCTCAATTAAATAATAGGTTTCGGGTGTTGCTTTTTCAGCCACAAGTTCAAAGTTTGGACTTAATTGTTTTTCACTGATTCGCAATGTATCAAGATCTAGAACCAGCATTTCTTTCGCTAGAGGAATCGTTTCACCGTGACGGAGCCGCTGAATCGTCCCTCTTACGGCATCAAATCCATAACCGACATCCGCCACAGATGCATGGTACGGGTTCAGCCCCGGCGCATTCCGCAGTGCGGGAAGGACCCGGAAACCCGTCGTAATCGAACAAACAACCTCCTTCGCCGCCATCCCCTGCTCAAATGCAGCATCAATGGCATCCAGATACACATTCCACTGATTGGTGCTCATTTCATCATCCCTCATTTGTTTTGCCTTGCTTCCCCCTAATCCAGGTGCCTTCCTATACAAATATTCCCTCCAAAAAAGAAAGTGCCAGCCCCATCCATTTTTTAGGATAGTAGATGACACTTTGATATTTTTAGAGGGGAGAACATTTCCTATGCTTTTTTAACTGTCCACTCCACGCGTACAAATGTCCACGAGTGGTGCCTGACACCAAAGCTTATTTCACTTTAACGGAAACAGATTTGCTCTTGTTGCCGGCTTTGTCTACAGCGTAGATTGTTAAGTTTGTGCCTTTTTTCTTTGCTTTGATTTTTACGGAATAGTTGCCTTTTGAATCGGCAACTGCTTTGCCTAGATATGATTTTCCATGATAGATATAAACAGTTGAGCCCTTTTCAGCTTTTCCTGTAACCTTAGTAGATTTAGATGTTACTTTATTGACTGAAGGTTTAGCCGGTGCTGTCTTATCGGCCACTTTTATACTCATTGCGTTACTTACATTTCCAGCCTTGTCCGTTGCCGTCACTTTAATTTCTGCTCCGGGACGCTGTTTCGAAATGACAAATTTGTATTGGCCATTTTTATCAGCAGCGGTGCTCTTTTGGTATTTTCCATTGATATAGAGCTTAACCGTTACATTCGCTTCTGTTTTTCCTATAACACTAGTAGATTCAGAGGTTACTTTATTGACTGAAGGGCGAGCTGGTGCTGTCTTATCGACTACTTTCAAACTCTTAGCGGTGCTTACATTTCCAGCTTCATCAGTTGCCGTAACCTTTATTTCTGTTCCTGCACTTTGCTTTACAATGACAAACTTATAGTGGCCATTTTTATCAGCAACGGTGCTCTTTTGATATTTACCATTAATATAAAGTTTAATAGTTGCATTTGCTTCAGCTTTTCCAGACACCGATGTGGATTGATCCGTTACACGGTCAATGGCTGGAGCCGCAGGCGGTGTGAAATCTGGCATATTTGTAAATGATGGAAGGCCTGAAAGATAGCCAATACCGCCTGTTTTATTAATACCAATTTCTTTTTCCAACGCATTTAATAACTCTTCTTTATTTACAGCAGTAATATCTTTTCCGTCCACTTCATCTCCTGGGTGCTGGAAGTTACTCATGATATAGGAGAAACCATTACGATCATCTGCTGCGAACAAGCCAGTGGCTTCCGCACCTGCAGGATTCGATAAAATACGTGATAACTCTTTTGTCTCTACATTGTACGCCCACACATAGTTATTGGTATGCTTGCCGCTGTCTTCACCGATAAATAAAGTTCTCATTTCTTCCGAGAAGCTAAGGTTATCAGGATTAGCCACCTTGTCAACATTTGCGGTATTTCCATAGGCATCAGGAGTTGCGAGGTCTTCCCCTGCAACTAAACCAGACATCGAGGTCGCTACATATTTACTAAGAATTCCGCTGCCGTTTTGATCTTTTTGTCCACTATTTAAATCTAATTGATAGGTTACACCAGACTTAATTTTTGGCAATTGAATATCATCCGGAAGTCCCGATCCTGAAGTATCCTTTTCCATACCGCCGCTTTGGTCGGAAATCGCGATATACACCTTTTGATCCTTGGCGTTATAAGTGACACCTTCCATTTTATTGAATTCGGTTGTCGCACCAAGATATGCTGCATAGCGGCGGGATTCTAAAAATGCAGCCGCTTTTTCCATCCCTGGCTTCAGTTTTATATATTCTGTTTTACCATAGGAATATTGCTTAATGGCTTTAAATCCTTCTTGTGGTGTTTCGGACGTTTCAAAAATGTCACTGAATTTAATTCCATTATCAATAAGCTGCTTAATTTCTTTGTCAGTGCCATGCCCCAGCTTAATCCAGTCTAATTTTCCTGAACCGCCATTTTCTGTTCCAGTTTGATTAAATTTCGCGGCATATAGCGTACCAGCTGTTAAATTCTCCGCTTTATCGGCCACATACATGAACAAGCCTGTGTTGCCGCCGTCATCCCCAAAGTAAGCAGTACGGTTATCCGGCATCATTTTCATTAATTCATGTGAGAAACGCCCCATACTGTAATGCTTGTCCACTTTTACTTTACCGTTTTTCTTTACTTGGATCTCAGGGATATATCCATAGAAATATGGGTTTGCCTTTGATTTATCACCAAAGTAAAGCTGGGCGAAGCTTTCAACCTGAGTTCTTGCTGATGACTTAGCATCAAATTCAAATTTTCTCGCATCTGGCTCATATTCTTCCGACCCTAAATGGGTATTCCATGGAGAAAGAGAACCGTTACAAGGAATCCAAAGTCCGTTGACAGCGGAAAAGTCAATCTTCTTAACCTCTTTGGTTGTTAGCTCTCCGGTTTTCTCATCTTGATCTAATGTTGTTAGTGACATGGAGGCTGGCACAACACCGTAGGCAGAGTTGCCGGCAGCATCTATTGTCTGATATTCATAGTGTGTAACCATGTACAATTTTCCGTTAATCGGATTTAGTAAGCTATTGGAATCCGGTGCATCGGAAACAAACGGTGTCGGTTTTCCAGGAACGCTATGATCCATGATTGGGTCACCATAGTAATCAATCGGGGTACCTGCAGAAATCATTTCTCCATTGTTCATTGCCACTTTATCTTCTGATTTAAAAAGCTTTTTATAGGTAAGCGGAAATCTTTTCACTTTTCCGTTGCTGTATTTTACATCAACAGAGGCAGTTGAATATGTATCTACCATTTGGTTGATTGTAGTGGGCGCTTGCATTCCATTAAATTTCACAGAGTCAATTTTTACTTTACTGTTCCCTGCAGCCGCCGCTGGTGTGAGAGCAGGAATCGTTAAAGCCAATGCTAAAGCGAAAGCTGTACCTTTTTTAGCCATCTTTTTCTTATTCATTGAAAAACTCCCCCTTAGATTATCTAGTTTCTACATATCTAAGAATAATTCTTGTTTATTAATGTTGGATTAATAGAATGTAAAGCTTTGTGAATTTTATGTAAAGTTTTGAGTTTTATAAGAATCTATTTGAATATTTTTTCCCCACCTGGTCATAGGTGATGCACGGGGACGGTTCTTGTGTATCACCAAAAAAGGGCATATTCATACATCCCTAAAAGGACACGCAATGCTTGTTCGCTCATACAATAAAGTAAACTTTTGAAAGAGGTGTAAGAATTGACACATCATATTGTAACAGGCCCACATCCCGGACAACCTGGCGGCGGCTGTATGGCACAATATAACCACTATACCCATGGTCATACACCACAGCACTACCCTACCTTGCCTCAGTCTAACCACCAAAATCACACCACACCATTTTCGCAATACCCTACTTCCTTTTACGGGCAGTATGGGGTACCTTCCTGGAGACCACCTTGGCGGTAAACCTTGTTCCATAAAAAAACAAAAGACCAAGGGATTTCACTTTCCCTTGGTTTATTACTTCCCTCTTACCCGTTTGTTTTCTTTGTTTACCCGTCAAAATTTAGATTTTAACCGTCAATTTTCGCAATTTACCCGTCTGTTTTGTCATTTTACCCGTCAAACACCACACCCCTTTATTAAACAGACAAAATCACTAAATTCTTTTATAAAAATATCCTAATCCTGCTTACCTTAGTATCAATGAAATCAAAAAACCAAGAGGCTCCCCCCTTGGTCTGTATCACTCCCACATGCATCATCCACACTTCCTGAAAATGTAGGCTCCCTCTTCAATATCTACTAGTTCTACTTTGTCGTTGATTTGGATTTCTTCTTTTATTCGGCCGGTGACTCTTTCGCCTGAGATTAAGTCTACTAGTACGACGTAGTAGGGTGTGAGGTGTTTGAATTCGACGGAAGAGATGTTGATTTTAGTGAAGGTATAGACCGAACCTGTGCCTTCAATTTCTTCTATCCTAAAACCCACGGCGCGGCAGGAAGGGCAGATGAGCCGCGCTGGAACGCTTGTGTTCCCGCATTCTTCACAAACATGTACTGATAGTTTCATAGCCCCTTACCTCCCGTTACTAAAAATATGGACAGTAGAATAGGACCCTGTCCCGCCTAAATTTTGTGCTAAACCGATTCTCGCTCCGTCCACCTGGTTGCAGGCCGTCCCTCGCAATTGCTGGACCACTTGATAGATTTGTGCAATCCCGGTCGCCCCGATTGGATGACCGCGTGAAAGCAATCCGCCGCTTGTGTTAACCGGAATCTTGCCGCCATGCTTCGTGTCACCGTTCTCGAGCAATTTCCAGCCCTCGCCCCGAGCAGCCAGTCCTAGAGCCTCATAAGCGAGAATCTCCGTCATGGAGAAACAATCATGCAGCTCAATCACATCAATATCGTCAGGTCCAAGTCCAGCCTGTTCATAAGCTAGTTCAGCGGATTTTTTAATCGCACCAATTGTCAACAAATCCTCCACTTCTTGCGCCTGTGTCGGACCGGAAGCCTGGGAGGAAGCAATCACCCGAATCCCCGACTGTCCCCGTGATAATATTACTGCAGCAGCCCCGTCGGTAATCGGCGAGCAATCAAACAGCCCTAGCGGTTCGGTAATCATTCGGGCAGCTAAAATTTCCTCTAATGCTACCGGATCGCGATATTGGGCAATCGAATTTTGGACCGCATATTCCCGATTCTTCAGCGCCACCATTGCCAAATGCTTTTTCGAAGCCTCTGTTTCGTAAAAATAACGATTGGCCACAAGCCCGAAAAATCCTGGGAAGGATAGGCCCGCCATCTTCTCATTACTGTCGGTATCCATCGCGGCATTAATCGCAGACGTGACCACATTCGTATCCGCCTGCTTCATTTTTTCCCCGCCGGCCACAAGAACCGTATTATACACACCGGCTTCAATCATTTCGCAGGCATGACGGAATGCAATTCCTCCGCTAGCACAGGCCCCTTCCATTTTTGCCGTCGGAATTGGTCCCAGCCCTAAGTCATGGGCAATAAGCGATCCGAGGATCTCCTGATTGGCAAGCGGACCGGACATGAAATTCCCGATAAACACCGCGTCTACCGTTGGAAACCCGGCTTCCTTCAAAGCTTCGAAACTAGCTTCCAAAAGCAATTGTTTCAGAGATTTATCGGCCATAGTTCCGAACTTGGTAATCCCCGTTCCAATTACGGTCACATGATTCATTGATGAACACCCCCATACAGCTTTTTCATTTCCTTCTTCAAAATCTTTCCGTACGAGCTCTTTGGCAACGACTCGACAAATTGAATCACCTTTGGCTTTTTATAACTGCCTAAATGTTGCTTACATAACTCCAGCATATCCTCTTCTGATGCAGTTCGGCCTTCTTTTATTACAATAAATGCAGCTACTATTTCACCCCATTTTTCATCAGGCAGCCCGATGACACATGTTTCCTTCACAGAAGCATGTTTATTTAACACTTCCTCAATTTCCCGTGGGTAAATATTCATTCCACCGGAGATGATGACTTCTTTTTTGCGGTCGACTAAATGTAAAAAACCGCGTTCGTCCATCCAGCCTAAATCGCCGGTGTACAGCCAGCCGTCTCGTAAAGTGTCCGCCGTAGCCTCCGGGTTATTCCAGTATCCCTGCATCACGAGCGAGCCTTTACAAATCACCTCGCCCACTTCGCCTTGAGGAACCTCCCCCCCTTTGCCATCAACTAATTTCACTTCAACAAAAGGTCCGCTTAAACCGCAGGATTCTAAATGTTCACCAAGTTCCCCCCGCGGCATAATGGTAATCGCCATCGGTGCTTCCACCTGACCGTATGTTTCAACAAACTTATCCCCAGCCAAATCCAAAGCCTGCTGTAATTTCGCAGCCGCAATTGGCGACCCAGCCATATTAATGCTTTTAATATGTACGAGTTTACTAGCATCAAAATTGGGACTTTGAATAAGAAGGTTCACGATCGTTGGTACGAGGAAAATCACACTTACCTTCTCCCGGTACAACTCATCCAGGGACTCTTCCGGATCAAATTTTTCAAAAATCACCTGGGTTAATCCAAACAGCCAAGAGGCATGAGAAAGAAAATTACTGCCGTGCGTCAGTGGTGCGACATGTCCAATGACGTCATCCCAGCCGATTTCGCATGCCATCGCAAGTGACAACGCCCCGGCGACAATATTGCGGTGTGACAGGGTGACTCCTTTTGGCTTTCCGGTCGTACCGGATGTGTACATAATGGCAAAAGGGTCATTTTCGCTGACCGCTTCTTCGAGGAATTGAACAGATTCTTCAGCAACCAGCCCCTCATACATGTCCCCAACCGTAATTTTGGCAATCGTGCTTGAAATCGCCTCAAGCAACTCTTGTTCCCCAATCAGCAGGACAGCACCTGATTGTTCGAGCATGTATTCATGTTCCTCCGGATGCAGGCGGTAATTGAGCGGCACCTTGATAAAACCGCCAAACGCACAGGCAAGGTCAAGTTCAATATGCTCCGAACGGTTAGACATCAAAATCGCCACGCGGTCGCCTTTTTTAATCCCTCTGTTCTGCAGCAACGACACAAGCTTGTACGTCCGCTCCTCCAGCTCGCCATAAGTATACGTAATCCCCTTATATTTCACGGCAGGTTTATCTTTAAATGTCCGAAACGTCTTTTTTGCATAGGATGCGATCGTTTCCAATTATTGAGCCTCCTCCCCATAAAAATTAAACACACTAAACTTCGTCCCCGGAATCAGTTCCCGAACAGCTTTTGCTTTAGGGGCAACTGTCACGGAAAACTCAATGGTAATCGCTACAGTGTTGCCTCCTTCTAGAAAATGACCGCCGTGAATTTTCCCGTGTTCGTCAATCATCACACCATGAAAATGAATATCCGGACGGTTGTCCTCTTTCACCCCAATGAAACCGGTTCCACTTAATAGCTCGACTGGCTTATCTTTTTTAATGGGACTAGTGTACGTTAGTTCTCCATTCGAGTCTTTCCCAAACATACAGTAATGAACAGACTCCAGCGAACCCATGCATTGAAACGAACCTGCTTGAATGTTATATTTTTCGCACTGCTTTAAAATACCTAGCAGCAGGTCTTCTCCTGCTGCCAAACTTCCAATTAAAATACCCTTTTCTTCATTATATATAGCATGAGACTGGCGCATCGCATTTCCCCCTCAAACAATAGTCGATGCCATTAGGCAAAAACGGCGCCTCCATCTACTCGGAGTGTCTGTCCTGTCGTATAGCTGGACTCCGGTGTAGAGAAATAACAAACTGCTTCGGCGATATCAGCCGGCTGTCCCATTCGTTTGATCACTTGGCTATCAAGATTATAATGAATTCCAGCGGTGATTCTTGATTCTACAGCACCTGGAGCCACACTGTTACAGGTAATGCCCTTTGAACCAAGCTCTTTAGCTACCCATTTGGTTAAAGCGATGACCCCGCCTTTACTGGCAGCATATGCAGGACCCGAACGTCCCTTCCAGCTATCCTCGTTAAAACCAGAAACCTGCCCTCCGTTCATGCCGGAAATCGAACTGATGTTGACAATTCGTCCATAGCCGGTGGACAGCATATGAGGATAGACCACTTTTTGGATAAAAAAGAACGCTGCTTTGAGGTTCGTATTCAAATCGCGTTCCCAAATTTCTTCGGTCATTTCTTCGATATCCAGACGTCCGGCAGTTCCAGCATTATTGATCAAAATATCAATTTTTCCAAACTCTTCAATCGTTTGGTCGACAACCGCTTGAATTTCGTTATTGTTGCGAATGTCGATTTGATGCGTCCTTACCTTGCTATTTGAAAAATCCTGTGTAATCTGTGCTGCCATTTCTGCAGCGTCTAATAAATCGACAATGACAATATGTGCCCCTTCCTGCGCAAGTCTATAGGCACAGCCTCCGCCAATCCCACCGGAAGCACCCGTAATAATGGCAACATGTCCCTCTAATTTCCCCATCAAAACCCCTCCTTTGTTTTTAAAAAAATACGTTGAAAGTTTTGCGCGGATTTTGCCCATTATCTGCGATTCCGAAGCAGTTATCCGCGTATCTCACAGCAATATCCGCGTTTTTAGCTAGTTATCCGCGTATCTAATCCACTTATCCGCGAATTACAAAAAGAAGCCTTATTTAATCCCCATCAAATTCGGTAAAAATGTTGATAATGCCGGGATATACGTAATCAACAGAAGTACGACTACAGCAGCAATAACAAAAGGCAGAACAGCTTTTGAAATACTTTGAATCTTGATATTTCCAATCCCGCTTGCTACATATAAATTTAAGCCTACAGGCGGTGTAAACAAGCCAATCGCCAGGTTTACGGTCATAATGACCCCAAATACCGTTGGGTCCACGTTAAAGTGGATAATGATTGGTAATAAAATTGGAACAAAGATGTAAAAGGCGCTGATTGCATCAATAAAGCAGCCGGCGATCAATAGAATAATATTAATAATTAATAGAATGATAATCGGATTCGATGATAAGCTCAGGAGTGAATCCGACATCGTCTGGGCAATCGACTCTGTCGTAATAATATAAGCAAACAGGGAAGCCGTACTGACGATAAACGTAATAATCGCTGTTTGGATCGCAGCATCATAAAGAACTTTGAAAACATCAGATATCTTCAACTCACGATAAATGAAGATTCCGACGATAAACCCGTAAAACACCGCAACAACCGCTGCTTCTGTCGGGGTAAAAATCCCCCCGTAAATCCCACCTAAAATGATAACCGGAATCAATAGACCGCCAATTGCATCACGGAAAGCCTTCAAAATTTCCTTGCCAGATGCCCGCTGTCTTCCTTCTAATGTTGCTGCCACTTCATCATGAACTGGCGCTCCCGACTTGAGGCCTTTTTTTCGAGCATAAAGTGCGGCAAAGACGAAGGCTGCTCCCATTAACAGACCAGGAATAATTCCGGCAACAAACAAGCGGCCGATTGAAACACTGGCCTGGTCACCTGCGACAACAGCGAAGACAATGAAAGCAATACTTGGCGGAATGACGATCCCAATCGCACCGGAACTGGCGACAAGGGCACCCGCTGTATTTCGTTTCACCCCGTTTTTCGCCAAAGCGGGAATTAATATACCGCCAATCGCCGCAACCGTTGCCGGACCTGAACCAGAAATCGCTGCAAAGAAAATGGCTGTTATGACAGTTACAAAAATCATACCGCCTTTTAAATGACCGACACAAACATCTGCAAAATGAATCAGTCGTTTGGAAATACCTGCATAGTCCATAATGACACCAGCAAGCACAAAAAACGGAATGGCAAGAAGGGTAAACTTTGACACGCTGGAATATAAAATATCCGGCACTACTTCAAGATTGCTTACCCCACCGGTTATAAGCAGAATCGCAATGGAGGAGACTCCCAAAGATATTGCAATCGGAATTCCAAGTAACACCAATATAAAGAAAATCCCAAACAATAAAATGGCTGTCATGCTTTAACCCCGCTTTCCTGTTGGGATGCGGCTTTCCACTCACGAAAACCGGCCTCAATTGCTCGATATAATCCGAACAAACAGCCGATTGGGAACCCTAAGGTGAATACCCATTGATTCCAGCCAAGAGCAGGGGTCTTTTGATTCGATTCAATTTGAAAACTCACCATATCATAGCCAAAATAAACGAATATAAGAAAAATTGCCGAGATTAATGCACAGGTAAAAACAATGAGGAATTTTTTAGGCACCCCTGATAGCTTGTCAAACAACATGGTAAAACCGAGGTGGGCACTATTTCTAATGCCCGCCGCAGCCCCCAAGAATGTTAACAACACGAATAGGTTAACGGTGACTTCCTCTGTAAACGAAATAGAATAATGAAAGAGATATCTTGAAACAATATTGGCAAACGCCAGGATGCTCATGACCGCCAGAGTTATTGCCAAGATCGTGTTCTCGATATATGCAATGGCTTTTGACATGCTATCCCCCCTGTTAGCTTTCTTGGAAAGCTTTTAACAAGTCTGCTCCCCATTCTTTCTCATACTTTTCATAAATTGGCTGTGAGGCCTTTTTGAATTGCTCCATTTCTGCATCTGTTGGGGTGTAGAATTCCATTCCAGCTGCTTTTAATTCTTCAATTTGCTTTGCTTCCTTTTCACGAGCCAATTTAATTTGGTATTCATTTGCATTTTTTGCCGCTTCTTTAATAACCTCTTGATCTTCTTTACTCATGCTGTCGAATTTCTTTTTGTTCATCCCGAAAATCAGCGGGTCATACGAATAGTTCCACATGGTGATATACGGCTGTACTTCGTTTAATTTAGAAGAAGATATGACATCAATTGGATTTTCCTGTCCGTCGATCGTCTTTTGCTGAAGTGCTGTAAATACTTCGGAGAATGTCATCGCAGTTGGATCAGCTCCGTAACCTCTCCATAAATCCGTATACATTTTGATGCCCGGAATACGAATTTTTAATCCTTTCAAATCTTCCGGTGACTTTATTGAGTGTACACTGTTAGTAACTTGTCTAAAACCGTTCTCACCAAATCCCAATGTTTCAATCCCTTTTTCTGTAAGGATTTTCTTAAGGGCTTCCCCGCCTTTACCATTTAACTTTTGGTCGACTTCATCTAGGTTTTTAAATAAAAATGGGGCACTAATGACACCAAGGCGTGCATCTAAAACAGAGTAAATAATTGGTGAATGATAGCTAAGATCAGTGGAGCCTTTTACAAGCATTTCCACGCCTTTAGCAGAATCGCCGCCGGATAATTGTTCATTTGGATAAATCTTTGTTTTAATTCTTCCATTTGTTTTCTCTTCCACTTCTTTAGCAAATTTCTCGGCCGCTTTATACCACGTAGAAGATTCCGATACTGTTACAGACATTTTTAAGTTGTAGCTTTTTTTACCGTCTGATGAGCTCTTTGAACTTCCGCACCCTGCTAGGGCAAGCAGCAAAATAGCGCTTACAAAAACTAATAATAACTTTGAACGTTTCAATTCATTTTCCCCCTTGTTTTATATTACATTGACATTGGTAAAACCTAATCTTAGAGAAATTTCCTTAACAGCATCCAATCCGAGTGTAATAGCTTGCTTCACAACGTCTTCGTTAAAGCGATAGGACAAACCAGAAATGGAAAGAGCACAAACCAGTTCCTGTCTGGCGTTAAAAATCGGAAAGGAAATTCCCTTTAATCCTTTTTCCCATTCCTCGTTGTCAATGGCATAACCATTTGTTCGGATCTGTTTTAATTCCATCAGTAATGCCTGTTTACTCGTAATCGTATTTTCTGTACACGGCTTAAGCTCGTTTCTATGTAAATATTTTTGTAGTTGTTTTTCATCGAGGTGTGCTAAATACACCTTGCCAGAAGCCACACAATATAATGGAGCCTTTTGGCCTATATTCACAACGATTCGCGCTGCAGATTTACTTTCTATTTTTTCGACATATTGGACTTGGTCACCGGCAAGCAGTGCCAAAAAGGTACTTTCTTTGACGGTCTCGGTGATAGATTCTAAATAGGGCCGGGCGATGGGAAGAAGATCTAGATGGGATGAGGCCTTAAGAGCGATTTGAAACCACTGTTGGGATAGGTAATACTTTTCCTGGTGATCCTTTGTGACATAGCCAAGCTGTTCAAACGTTGATAGAAAACGGTGAATTGTAGCCTTATTACTATCTGCCTTCATCATCATTTCTGTAAACGTCATCGGCTGCTCGGCAATCATTTCAATTAATTTAAAAGCCTTTTCTACTGTTTTTAAAACTTCAGAAAATGGAATCACCTCCTAAATTAAAGTTTCATTTTATGAAACTCGAGTTACGTTATCTGAAATTAATTATAATTTATATATTTTTGAATTGTCAATATATTAGTTATTTTGCAAAAATTAATGCTTTTAATTGTTAGATTAATATGTGAAAATATAGAAATAATATATTGATAGAGTAGGATTCTGGAAGAATTCAAATCATAGTCGTTTGTTATCCATTCTATTAGAGGCATTGTATTTTAGGAGGCAGTTGTTGTGAAATTGTTCGAAGTTGTGATGAAGATCGTTTCCAAGTATTTGCCGGTTTGGATTGTGTTATTGTCGGTGATTGCTTATTTTTTTCCGCAAGCGTTTGCCTCGATTCGGCATTTGACAGGTCCGGGACTGGGCATGATTTTTCTATTAATGGGGATGTCGCTTTCGACTGATAGCATCAAGTCGGTGTTAAAAGCACCGCGGTACACGATTCTTGGCGGTGTGCTGAAGTGGACGATTACTGTGGGCGTAACAGTCGTGATTGCGTTTTTGTTTTTTCGCGGGGAACCCGAGCTTGCCACCGGAGTGATTTTGGCCGGAACAGTGCCAAGCGGTACTTCTGCTAATCTTTATTCGTTTATTGCCGGGGGTGAAGTTGCCCTAAGCATCACCCTTGCATCCGTGGATACGGTGATTTCACCTGTTTTGACGCCAACGCTGGTAAAAGTCTTTGCGGGTCAGTTGATTGAAATCGAGTTTCTGCCGCTATTCTTAAACATTATTTATATCGTATTTATTCCGTTATTTATGGGGTTGTTCTTGCAATGGAAGTGGCCGGGGAAGGTGGAATTGGTAAGACCTTATACATCCTTTTTGTCTACGATGGCTTTATTTGTCGTCGTGTTGTCGGTGATTTCAAGCGCTCAGGCAACGCTTTCCCAACAGCTGGCGCAGCTGCCAGTAATCTTTGCCGCAGTATTCCTGCAGGTTGCGATTCCGATGTTCGGCGGCTATGGGGTCGCCCGCTGGCTCAAAGTCCCGGAAGCAAACTGCCGCTCCATCCTATTCCATGTCGGCATTTGCAACACCGCCCTATCATCAACACTTGCTATGGAACACATCAGCACCATAGCCGCCGTCCCAGCCGTCGCCAACATGGTCGTCAACCTCACTCTCGGAGCCCTCGTTGCCAACCGCTTCGCCTTCATGAGTCATGGGGACGGATCTTCTGCCTCAAAAAAGGCAGGGTGAGGGGCTGATGAGGCATGGGGACAGTTTCTCCTGCCTCAATGTGCCGCGGAAACCTTTTGACAGCGGAATTTTAACCGAGAATTTACATCGACTTCATATAAGTGCAATCTCCGTGCAGTAAAATGAATATATAACAAAAGTGAAGATTATTTTTCAAGAACAGGCATAGTTGTTCAAATTCTGACATAGGTTTTAGTAAGTGTAGTTTCCCGTCGAAATGTGCACCAATCCTATAAAGAAAGAGGCTGTTCAATTTGAATAATAAGATAGTGATGTATCAAGGCAAGAAATTCAAAGTTCTTTATCAATATTTATCGGATTTTTGCGAAATACAGGAAGTAGAATTCAGATTCAATGTGGAGCTTGTTCATAAATCAGAATTAACACTGTTGGAGGGGTAGTAGATCACCTGCCAATTGGTTTGGAGGAAACTGAGGATTTGAGCAATTTCAGGCTGAAGTAAGCCGGACGACCTTACCTTTACTCAGTTACTCCTCCTCTTCTTTACCCATCTCGGCCGTTACTTCTTCCTCCTCCACCACCTGCAGCTTCTGGATTTCATCGGTCAGCTGCTCAAACGCATGCAGCCGGAATTTGGCGCTGGCGATAAGGTCATCAATAATTTGCTTGAAGGTTTCATACTCCACACCGTTTTCGCCGCATTCTTTAATCAGCCGCAAAAAATCACCTTCATACAGGTGATACCGCTCATTGAACGTTTCCGAATCCATCGTTAAAAAGTACTCTCCATCGACCACGAACTCATTGAATATTTTTTTCGTCAGCCGGGACTTTGTCACTTTGATTTCTTCTTGATCCTCTTTGTTCTCATAATGCTGGGCATCCTCATATTCCGAGCACAATGTCGCATAAATCTTCTCAAGCAGTTCAGTCGGTTCCAAATACTTTAATTCCGCCATTAAAAAAACCTCCGGAAACCTCTATCGTCTATTATCTTTATTGCCAAATTAAAAAAGAAATAGAACTGGAAAGATTTCTGCCATGCGTCGTTCGTTCTGGTCAAATAGCGGTGTCTTATTGATTTTGATATACTTATTAAGCTAGCATTCTTGTCACCACAAGAGAAAAAACTTAACGTTATTGTCATAGCATGGTTGTAATAAGTGAGGCAGGAGAACCGTCCCCGTGCATTACTAGTAAGGGAGGAAAATGAAAGTTGAAGAGAAAGAAAAAAACTTCTAGGGAAAGTTTCGTGCCTGCAGTTGGGATGCTGATTGTTGCTTTTGGTGCGGTTCTTTTGTTTGGGTGGTTTGTGATGACTGCTCATTTAGATTCAGATGTGTATGGGGATGTGGTAGAACTGGCGCTTCCAGATCCTTACTATTCCTGGATTAAGAAAGTAGCGGTGTTTTATTGGGCCTTGGGAGTAATGGCAATAGTAACTATTTTTATCGTTGTTTTTTTTGAAGATAAACTAAAGCATAGCGATCAACTTATGTTTATTGCTTACACCATTTTGCTATGGTTACTAGGAAGCTCCATGATGATTGGTTTCTTTGTTGCCCTGATTAAACTGCATGTAGTAAAATGGGTGTTCATTATTTCCTGTTTACTAGTGCTTTTCTTGATAATGAACAGCATTGTCTTACTATTAAAATTCAGCAGCAAAATAGTTACTATATCTTTTTTAGTAGTAGCGTTTGTCATCATTTTAGCGTTATGTGCCGCACAGGCGACAGATCAATTGTACATAATCATTAAAAACTCACATCAATTCTCAAACCTTGAATCAAAACTACTCTTATGGGTTGAGGCTTCCTTAGGATTATTTATATTTGCCTGCCCTTTTTATTGGAAGTTACGGGAGCGCTGGGAAAAGTCTGTCCAATAGAACTATCCTATAAGACAAATCTTGAAGAGTAATCCACAAAACTGTCTCATAGAGCGAGCCTATGGGGCATACCAGCTGATATATCAGGAGAACCGTCCCCATGCCTCATCAAAAAAAGAAGCACGAAGAACTGTCCCCATGCTTCAAAAAGAAACAAGAGAACCGTCCCCATGCTTCGCCATGGCAGTGCGAAGTCTTTTGATCGCTTGGTTGTGGAGCTGGGAGATGCGTGATTTGTGGAGGCCGAATATTTTGCTTACGTCAGTGAAGCTCAGGTTTTCAAAGTAGATCAGGGATAGGATGATTTTTTCTCGTTCTGGTAAGCTGTCGATTAATTCGGCTAGAATTTGTTTTTGCTCCTTGGCTTCAAGCCATTCGTCCTGCTTGATGGATTGCTGGTCTTCGATTTGTTGAACCATTGTGTTTTCTTCCTGGCTTTTGGGCTGGTCTAGTGAGTCTTGATGAATAAAAGAAAGCTGTAATTGGGTTTGTTCATATTCTTTCATGCTGATGCCCATATACTCACTTACTTCTTTTGGAGTAGGACGCCTAAGATACGATTGTTCTAATGTTTCCATCGCCTCTCGGTAGGTTTTTTCCTTTTTCCGCAGCGTCCGGGAGACATGGTCTGTTTTTCGTAAGCCGTCCAATATTTCCCCGCGGATCCGCTGCACGGCGTATGTTTCAAATTTAACACCTTGCGACGGATCAAACTTCTTTCCGGCATCCCACAAACCGGTCATTCCAAAAGAGATAAGATCGTTCTCATCCGCCTGACTGGATAAACTTCTCTTCATTTGCGACACAACCCTATGAACCAATGGAATATATTGATCGATGACCTTCTCTACATTCCTCTCCAATCTATATTCCCCTCTCCTTGGTTTTTCTCTTCATATTTGCAAGATTCTAAACAGCAGTCAGTGAACATTATGATGTAAACATCCGGGAGATGGTTCGAAGGAACCCTTTCATCCCGCCGTCTTCAGCAGGAACAGCTTCGGCCCCGTTGATAAACCTTTGCGCTAACCGCTTTAACGTCAACGACGCCTGTGCCCTCGGATAAGCAAGATAAAACGGAACTTGTTTTAATACCGCCTGCATGACGGCTGCATCATCAGGAATCGCGCCAAAGATGGTGATTTCTTTATTTAAAAACCGCTGGACGGCAAATTTAAATTTACTCCCTGCCTCGATCCCTTCTTTTTGACGAGAAACCCGATTTACCACCAATTGAAAGGAGATAGTCGGTTTCTGGCTATGTAAAATTTTCACCACAGAATACGCATCCGCCATCGCCGTCGGTTCAGGTGTTGTCAGCAAAATGACTTCATCTGCGGCGAGATGGCATTGCTGCGATTCCACCGTTAAACCCGCGCCCGTATCTATTAAAATCAGATCAGCATAGCCGTGCAGTTTTTCCAGCTCCCGAAAAAAATAATGCCGTTCTTCTTCCCTTAACTGCAGCAATTCTTTCAGCCCTGAGCCGCCAGCGATATACTCCAGTCCCTGCGGACCTCTCTCCAGCACACTCCAAATACTTTTCCGTTCGAGAATCATGTCCAGCAGATGATACTTCGGCGTTGTCCCCATTAAAATATCCAGGTTGGCCATCCCAATATCCAGGTCAATCACCACAACCTTTTGGCCAAGTTCCATCAGGCTGAGGGCAAAACTTAAAATAAAGTTTGATTTGCCTACTCCGCCTTTCCCGCTTGCCACGGTAACCACTCGGGACATTTTCTTATGTTGTGCCAGGGAGTTAGATAGCTGTCTTAATTGATGTGCTTGATCCTGGTTCATCCTCATCTACTCCTAAAATCTTTTTTGCCATAAAGGCTGCATCCGCCGCCATGATATCCTGCGGGACTCCCTGCCCTAAGCTGACATAGGCTAATGGGTACGGATAGTGATACACCATATTGAGGGCCACCCCGTAACAGCTTGTTTCATCCCATTTCGTTAAAATCAGCTTATCAACCGGAACAGCTTTCATTTGCTCGACGATTTTGCGCATATCCCGCCAGCGCGTCGTCATACTAAGAACTAAGTAATTTTCCTGCGGGACATCAAAACGTAAATATTGATTAATTTCTTCTATATATTCTTCCTCTAAATAGTTCCGTCCGGCACTGTCCATGAACACGATATGGCAGCCTTTCAGCCGGTCCATGGCTCCTTTCAGCTCCCCCGCATCAGAGACCACTTCTAACGGAACATGTAAGATGGAAGCATAGGTTTTAAGCTGGTCAACAGCAGCAATCCGAAACGTATCTGTTGTCAAAAGTCCCACCTTCTGCCTTTGCTGAAAAACCCGTGCTGCTGCCAGCTTGGCAATTGTGGTCGTCTTTCCAACCCCGGTCGGTCCTAATAAGGTGATAAAACAAGCGCTTGATAGAGGATCTTTCGCAATTCCTTCCTCAAACAGCTGCTTTAACACCGCCAGCAGCAGCCTCTCAATTTGTGAATCCGACATACTGTCTAGGTCCATCTTTTTCATCTTCACTTTTTTTATGATATATTGGATGACTTCTTCGTCCACTTCCTGCTCACGCAGCCGTGCCGCCCATTTTTCCAGCTGCTTCGGTATAGTGCCTGCAGCTGCGTCATCTTTGAGCAATGAATAAAGCAGCCCCTTTACTTCAGACAGTTCCTTCCATACATCTGGCAGCACAGGCTCCTCAGCACGAGGTTTCAAGCCTGCCTGCTGTGGCTGCCCATCAGCTTCAGACTTAACAAAAGGTTTCTGCTCCTCCTGTTTCGTACCGATTATATCAACTGCGGCAACCACCTCTACTCGTTTTTTTCGAAAAAAGCCAACCCTAACCGGCTTCGTATTTAAAATAAAGGCATTCGTCCCAAGGTCCTGAAAAATCAACGGATAAGAATCAGCTATCGTTTTAACGATATATGTTTTGATAATCATAGATTTACCACTCCAACACTCTTCACTTCGACATTAGGCTCCAGTTCGTTATAGGAAAGAATTGGGACATCAGCTAATGAGCGTTCCACCAGCTGCCGAACATACATCCGGATGCCCGAGGATGTTAGAATAATCGGGCGGATCCCCAGCTGGGCCATTTGCTCTATTTTTTGTGTAAAAGTAAGAATCAGCTGATTGGATGATTCCGGATCTATTGTCAAAATATCACCATGCTCGGTCCGTTGAATCGATTCCGCCAGTTTCTTTTCAATTCCAGCACCAACCTGAATCGCATGGACTACGCCGTTTCGCACAAATTGTGACGTTAACTGGCGAGCAAGGGCCTGCCTGACATATTCAGTTAGGATATCGGGATTCTTTGTATAAACCGAGTAATCTGCCAGCGCCTCAAAAATGGTTGAAAGATTCCTAATTGAAACATTTTCCTTCAATAACTTTTGCAGCACCTTCTGAATATCACCTACAGAAAGAACATTAGGAATTAATTCCTCCATTAATGATGGATGCGTTTCTTTCACATGGTTAATTAATTGGCTTGTTTCTTCCCGTCCCAATATTTCATGTGCATGCTTTCGAATCGTCTCTGATAAATGGGTGCTGATAATCGAAGCTGGATCAATCACAGTGTAGCCAAACATCTCCGCCTCATCCTTTTTCTCCTCTGTAATCCAAAGCGCCGGCAGGCCAAACGTAGGATCAACGGTTTCGATTCCATCAATCCCATGCTCCTCATCACCTGGATTCAGCATCATGAAATGATCCAGCAGGATTTCCCCTTTGGCCACTTCATTCCCTTTGATTTTTATTACGTACTCATTATGATGAAGCTGGATATTATCACGAATGCGGACAACCGGAACGACAAGGCCCAAATCTAAGGCAATCTGCCGCCGTATCGCTACCACTCGGTCCAACAAGTCACCGCCCTGATTCACATCTGCCAGCGCAATCAATCCAATCCCAAATTCAAACTCAATTGGATCTTCCCGGAGCAAGGCAAACACATTCTCCGGCTTGCGCACTTCTTCCAGCTCTTGTTCGCTTTGCGTGTTTTCCTCTGCGGCCTCCTGTGTCGTCTGTTTATGCTGGATGCTATAAGCAGCAAAAGCGAGCAGGCCGCCAATCCCCCATGTCAGGAAAATGCCAATCGGTGTCACAATCCCAAGCAAGGCAATACATCCGGCAACGATATATAACAGACTTGGATAAGAGAGCAGCTGCTTCGTGACATCATCACCAAGATTCCCATCCGAAGCCGCCCTCGTGACAATAATTCCTGTGGCTGTTGAAATTAACAGGGCAGGAATCTGGCTGACAAGCCCATCGCCTACAGATAACAGCGTGAAGGTATTGATGGCCTGTGTTAAGTCCATCCCGTGCATCGTCATCCCAATAATGAAGCCGCCGATAATATTAATCATCAGGATAATAATGCTGGCGATCGCATCCCCTTTGACGAATTTACTGGCACCATCCATGGAACCGTAAAAATCCGCCTCCTGTTCGACTTTCCTCCGTCTCAGCCGAGCCTCCTGATCATTGATCATGCCTGTATTTAAATCAGCATCGATGCTCATTTGTTTTCCTGGCATCGCATCCAAGGTGAAGCGGGCAGCGACTTCCGCGACCCGTTCTGACCCCTTCGTAATCACGATGAATTGAATAATGACTAAGATTAAAAAGACAACAAAACCAACAACGGTATTCCCGCCAACGACGAAGTTTCCGAACGTTTCAATTACGTTTCCCGCTTTTCCATTGGTCAAAATCAAGCGTGTGCTGGAGACGTTTAACGACAGGCGGAATAACGTTGTCAGCAAAAGCAAGGACGGAAAGATGGAAAAATCAAGGGGTTCCCTCGTATTCATCGTAATTAAGAGAATCATAATCGATAGGGATAAATTAAATAAGAGCAAAATATCTAATAAAAACGTTGGTAATGGAATGACCATCATTACGACAATCATGATGACCGCAATGAGAACCCCCATATTTTTCATATTCACGTTAAATCCCCCCCTGCTTGTTTAATGTCCCTTTGACTTTATATACATAGGCCAATACTTCTGCGACCGCTTTAAAGAGTTCTTCCGGGATCTCTTCGCCAATTTCGACATTGGCATATAATGTTCGTGCTAATGGTTTATTTCCCATGATGACCACCCGATGTTCTTTGGCAATTTCCTTTATTTTTTGCGCTAAAAAGTCGGCACCCTTGGCGACCACTACTGGCACCTTTGTCTTCCCAGCTTCATAGGCAATGGCAACCGCAAAATGGGTGGGGTTTGTCACTACCACCTGGGCACGGGGTACATCCTGCATCATCCTGCTACTTGAAATCTGCCGTTGCTTCTCCTTGATTTTATGTTTAATTAACGGGTCACCCTCGGACTTTTTATATTCATCTTTAATGTCCTGCTTAGACATGCGCAGCTTTTTGGCATGATCAAACCGCTGATAAACCAAATCAGCCACAGCCAAAACGAGGTATGAAGCTGAAATCACCATTCCCAGCTTCACCATCAGCGATCCAAGAAACGAGGCCAGCCGAAGCAGCTCCATTTGCGGCAACTTCAACAGCACAGCTTTTTGCTTCCAAAGAAACAGACCCGCTACCATTACAATCACGACCAGCTTTAAAATCGACTTAATGAATTCGACCAGTGTGCGGGTTGAAAACAACCGCTTGGCCCCTTCAACCGGATTGATTTTTTTTAGGTCCATTTTGATGGTTTCTGATGATACGAGAAAACCAACCTGTGCCAGTGTTGAGGCCAGACTGCCCATCCAGGCAATCGCAATGATAGGCGCAGCAATCAGCGCACTATCCTTTAGAATAGTAACAAACAGCATCGTAACCGTTGATGGATTCAGGTCCACGACAAGCCAATCACTAAAGCCGCGGCGAAACACAAGCAAGAGCTGTTCCGCCGCCCTTCCGCCATAAAATGAAAGGAAGGAAAATGCACTTAACAGTACGACTGCATTCGATAAATCCGTACTTTTGGCAACCTGTCCCTTTTTTCGTGCTTCTTTCTTTTTTTGCGGCGTTGCCTTCTCTGTTTTTTCAGCAAATAATTGTAAATCTAATGATAAGTACATGTCGATGGTTCCTTTACGTCCCAAGTATCTTTAATATTTGTTCCAATGAGTGAACCATTGTCTGTACGAGCTTTTCCATCACAATCAAAAAAACCGGCATAAAGACAAACAAAACGATAAAATGGACGGCCATTTTGACTGGAATACCGATAACAAACAGATTCATTTGCGGCACTGTTTTTGCTAAAATCCCAAGCGCCACATCTACTAAAAATAAGGTCCCGACAATCGGAGACGCGATTAATACCGCCATCCAGAACATATTCTTAATAATCATCAGTGACAGGGTGACAAGATTCTCCGACACCGTGGCGGGCAGCATCGATTGAACAGCGATCCAATCATAGCTGGCCAAAATCCCTTTTATCAAGAGGTGATGACCATCGATTGACAAGAAGAACACAAGCGCCAGCATATAGAAGAACCTGCCTGTTTGCGGCTCTTGAATGCCGGTTTGCGGATTAAACAATGAAGACATCGCAAAGCCGCTTTGCAGATCAATCAAGCTCCCGGCAAGCTGCACCGCATATAACAGCACAGCTGTAAAAAAGCCCAAACACAGCCCGACGAGCATTTCTTTTAAGACTAAGAGCAGATAGAGCCCATCCATTTCGATTGCCTGTACAGGCTGAATCAGCGTCCCTGCAAGTATCGAGAAACAAATTGCCAGTCCCCATTTAAAGACGGCCGGCACCTGCCGATCCATAAATACCGGGGCAGTTGTAAAAAAACAGGCTAACCTGACAAACACCAGCAAAAACAACGGAATATGTGAAAAAATTGTCATCGTCTTAGCCGATAAAGCGCGTCATATTGGCCAGGATATTCCGGGTAAAATCCACGAGATGCGTCAGCATCCAGGGACCAAATAATAGCAAACTGGCAAAAACGGCGATTATCTTCGGTGCAAACGAAAGGGTTTGTTCTTGAATCTGCGTAATTGCTTGAAAAATACTGATAATTAGTCCAACTGCCAAAGCCACACCGAGAATTGGTGCCAGTGTAATGATTGTTAAGTAGATGGAGCTTTGGGCAAGCCCCATAATGCTGTCAGGTGTCATACTATTACTCCTTATCGAAAGCTTGTGAACAATGATTGAACGACCAAGTGCCACCCATCCACCAGGATAAACAGCAAAATTTTAAATGGCAGTGAAATGAGCGCGGGCGGCACCATCATCATTCCCATCGCCATCAATACACTTGCAACAATCATGTCAATAATCATAAATGGAACAAAAATTAAAAACCCCATTTGAAATGCAGTCTTCAGCTCGCTTATCGCAAAGGCAGGAACTAAAGATGTCAGCGGGATGTCTTGAATCGAATGGATGTCTTTCGTGTCTCTATACTCTAAAAAAAGCTTTAAATCACTTTCACGAGTTTGTTTTGCCATAAACTCCTTTATCGGTGCAGCTGCTTTTTCGGCAGCCTGTTCCTGGCTCACCTCTCCCGCTAAAAAGGGCTTAAGCGCGTGTTGATTGACCTCGTTGAAGGTTGGCCCCATGATAAAAAACGTCAAAATTATACTCAGCCCCATGATCACCTGATTCGGCGGCATTTGCTGGGTGCCAAGCGCGTTCCGGACAAATGATAGAACAATAGCAATCCTTGTAAAACTAGTCATTAATAGAAGAATACTTGGCGCAACAGATAAAATAGTAAGAAGAATAATTAATTTAATAGATAAGGCCGTCCCCTCTGTATCTCCCGCGCCTGCATCCAAGTGGATGCCCGGAAGAACAGAAGTGTTTGTTTCTGCAAAAACTGTGTATTGCCCTAACAAAAATAGGAATGGTGTTAGAAGGATGAGCTTTTTCAACTCCGCTCCACTCCTTTCCCCTGCTGGTCCGTTAGCCGTTTCGGCTCATCGGACTTTACTTCTTTTAACTTCTTTAACAGAAGCTCGTCCCACTTTTCCTGTGAGGATTTCTTAAGCTGACTGCTCCATTTAGAAACCGTATCCAGCGGTTTTTCCGCCATTGTTTCTAAAAGCTTCCGCTGCTCCTCACCGGGAGGGATTGTGCGAATTAGGTTGACTTCTTCTCCAATACCTAGAATGTATAGGGTGTCGCCAATCATTACCATTTGCAGCGAGCGATTTTTTCCGAGTGAATGTCCTCCAAGTGCATGAAACGGTCCGCCTCTCCCGTTCATACCTGTTTTTTTTGAAAGATATTTTAAAACGATAAACAGCAGAATTAATATTAATAGGAAGGAACCGATAAATTTAAAGGCATATGGGACGATTGACGGATTTTGAAGATCATGGTTTTGGTCTGAGGTCTTCTCACCGGCTGGAGTCTTTTTTTCATATTGCTCATATACGGTTCCTTCCTTTGCCTGAACCGATGATAGAGGCAGAATGGATACGAGAAGACTAACCATTATGATGCCTAGCCATTTTTTCCATGTACGCACGTGGTATTTCCCTCACTTAATTTTTTTCTCGATTTCTTTGTTGGAAACAACATCTGTTATTCTGATGGCAAATTTGTCATCCATGACAACGACTTCACCAACAGCTATCGATTGCTTATTAACGAGAACATCAACGTACTCACCGGCAAGCTTTTCCAGTCCAATCACCGACCCTGATTGCAGCTGCAGAATCTCTCGTACCGATTTTTTCGTTCTGCCTAATTCAAATGAAACTTGAAGGGACACATCGGTTAATAATTGAATTTGTTTTTTTCCTGAAGCAGCAAGCGGCTGGTCCATAAGCGGAGCGAATTGCACCGACTGTACCGCACCATATGCTCCTGTTTTTTGTTCTTTCATAGTTGCCCGCTCCTTTCAAAGGGATTCAGCTCGTTTAAGATGAAAGCCGTTGATGAAAATGGCGAATCGCCGCCATTTCATCCATTGCCTCCTGCTCCAATTTCTTCTGCAGCTGGCTGTATTTTTCAAACGCCTTGTCTCGCAAATGATGCCAGGTTTTTTCCTCCTGCTGCTTGGCTAACAGCTCGGCGTTTTTCCTCGCTATGTCCTCGTCGATTTGATGGATTTGTTTCTCAAGTTCAACTGCCATCCGGGTTAGATAGGTAAAATATTCTTTTCGCCGCTGGATGTCAGCAATCGAGATTTGCCCGCTTGCAGATTCGATCTGTTCGAGAACTCCCTGCCGCTTTCCATCGATGGACTGAAATTCCTCCATAACAGCTTCTCTTTTTCTGACGATTACGCTCATCTCTAATAAAGCCTGATCTTTTTCTTTTTCTTTAAGGTTTAAAATGTGCTTATATGGAAAATGAAAAGTCATCCTGCATCCTCCCCAAATTTTGATAGCAATAGCTCAATAGTCGACTCGTACAGAGGGGATTCATGTGTCCCTTGCTTAACAAATTCGTCAATCCAATCCTTTACATCGACAGCCCGGTCAATTTCACGGTCCGTTCCCCGCTTATAAGCCCCTATCTGAATTAAATCCTCCGCATTCTGATAAACACTCATATGCTGCTTCAGCCGCTCTGCTGCCTTTATATGCTCACTTGTCACAATCTCATTCATCACCCGGCTGACGCTTGATAGTACATCAATGGCAGGATAAATCCCTTTTCGTGCCAGATTCCGGTCAAGCACGATATGACCGTCTAAAATGCCGCGGACCGTATCCGCAATCGGTTCGTTCATATCGTCGCCATCGACAAGCACCGTGTAAAAAGCCGTGATACTACCCTTGGCATTTGTACCAGCCCGTTCCAATAAGCGCGGTAGCAGGGCGAATACAGAGGGTGTATAGCCTTTCGTTGCAGGAGGCTCGCCGATTGCCAGTCCGATTTCTCTCTGTGCCATCGCATAACGCGTGACTGAATCGAGCATCAAATTAACATTCAAGCCTTGGTCACGGAAAAACTCAGCGATCGCCGTTGCAATCATTGCGCCCTTGATTCGGATTAGTGCTGGCTGGTCGGAAGTGGCGGCTACGACAACTGATTTTTTCAACCCTTCTTCACCTAAGTCTCGTTCAATAAAGTCTAATACCTCCCGGCCGCGCTCCCCGATTAAGCCAATCACGTTGACATCTGCCTCCGTATTGCGGGCAATCATACCAAGCAGTGTGCTTTTTCCCACACCGCTCCCTGCAAAGACACCAACCCGCTGGCCTTTACCTACCGTTAACAATCCGTCAATTGTCCGTACCCCGACACTTAACGAAGTCGTGATCCTCGGTCTTGTTAACGGGTTCGGCGGAAGATTATCTGTTCCCGCTTCGAGAAGCCCTGCCGGAAGACTGCTCCCATCCATCGGTTTGCCAAGGCCGTCCAACACTTTTCCTAAGAGGTCCATTCCCACCTTCACCGTTAGCGGTTTTCCGGTAGACACCACGTCACATCCCGGTGCAATCGATTGAAGTTCACCTAGCGGCATCAGCAATACCTTGTGATTGCGAAAGCCGACTACCTCTGCCATGATTGGTTTTTGCTGCTGCGGAGAAAAGATATGGCAAATATCTCCTAATTTCACATCCGGTCCCTGCGATTCCACCGTCAACCCGATGACCTGTGTCACTTTCCCGTTCATTTTGATTGGATTAATTGTTTCCAGCAGCTCGAGATACGGTTTGCTATTCCATTTCCTCACGACGGTCCTCCTGTTGATAAGCACGCAGCACTTTTTTGATCTCACTTAGCTGGACGTCAATTCTTGCATCGACACTTCCGGATGAAGTCCGAATGATACAGCCGCCCTGCTGGATTGAGTAATCAGGAAACACTTTGATCTCGACTTGTCCATTGTCGAGCGCCAATAGCTGCTCCCGCTGCTTTTGCACAAACGCGAAATCTTCCGGTGCCACACCGATCGAAATCGAATCTGTTTCATAAACGGACGCAAGCGTTTCTTTAATAATATGGATGAGGGCATCTGGATGCGTGCGCAGTTCCTGCTGTAACACCTTTTTGGCAATTTCCATCGTCAGTTCCATCACAAACGGTTCAGCTTCTTGAATAATCGCCGCTTTTTCTTGATAGGCCTGTTTTAGAATGTCTGCAGCTTTTTGCAGCTGGAATTGATACTCTTTTACAGCATGATCCCTGCCATCCTCAATGCCCAGCCCATAGCCTTCCTCATAACCCCGGCGTTTTTCTTCTTCCAGTTCTAGAAGAAAACGTTCCTCCTCTGCTGCCCGCCACTTAGCTAACTCCCTATGGGCCCGTTCTTTTTGCTGCTCCAATTCCAGCAACAGCGCTTCTTTTCGAGAATCTGCAATTTGTGTTGACACAGTTTCCAAGGCTTGAGGCTCCGGTTTCGGTACACCTATCAGCTTTTGCCCATTGTAGGCGATGACGTTTCGTGCTTTTACCAGCTTAGATGACACGATTCTCTTCCCCATTTCGAGAAATAATGATGGCACCGTCTTCCTCAAGCTTACGTATGATCGTCACAATCCGGCCCTGAGCATCTTCTACATCTTTTACGCGAACCTGCTCATTCGCATTTAACAATTCTTCAAGCCCTTCTTCACGGCGTTTCGAAATGTTTCGATAAATGGCATCCTTGACACCTTGTGAAGTCATTTTCAGTGCCAAATAGAGGTCCTGATTTTGGACATCCATCAAGATTCGCTGGATGGAACGATTATCAAGATAGGCAATATCATCGAAGACAAACATCCGCTGTTTGATTTCATTGGCGAGTTCTGGATCTTTCTCTTCTAATGTCTCGAGAATATTTTTTTCTGTCCCGCGGTCAACGCTGCTTAAAATGCTGACAATTGAATCGATACCTTTTTGCGCTTCCTGCTTTTGTGAGCTTGTCATTGTCAATTTCTCTTGTAAAACCTGCTCTACCTGATGGATAATTTCCGGTGAAGCTATGTCCATCATCGCAATTCTTCTGGCAATTTCAATTTGCCGTTCAGAAGGGAAGCTAGATAACACCTCTGCTGCCTTTTCTGATTCCAAATAAGATAAAACCAATGCCACTGTTTGTGCATTTTCATATTGGAGCAAATGGAAAATTTGCAATGATTCCACATGCTGTATAAACTGAAACGGCCGATTATTGGTACGATTGCCCATTCGCTTCAGAAACCCAGCCGCCTTATCAGGGCCAAAGGTACGCTTCAAAAGATCTGTTGCGGTATCAAGGCCGCCGTATGACACGATATTCGAGTCAATCGCCAATTGATGAAATTGTCTCATCACTTGCTCTTTAACATCAGCCGTGACCCTGCGCAGCTCGGTAATTTCCTTTGTAATACTCTCAATCTCTCGTTCTTCTAAATGCTTCATAATCCCTGCAGAAACATCAGGTCCAACGGAAAGCAGTAAAATCGCTGCCTTTTGGGTGTTTGTGTACTGTTCCATCTCATCACTCCCCCTTTACCTAATCCCGTGTAAGCCAATTTCGCAGCAGTCCGACGAATTCTTCCGGCTGTTCCAGCGCCATTTGTTCCACCTGCTTTTTAATCGCTGCCTTTTCATCTTCTTTCATCTCAATAGGCGGGGAGACAGGCTCTTGAAATATAGGAAATGGATCGTCCTCTTCCATCGATGCTTTTCTGCGGCGTAATACCAGGAATAATACCAGGAATAGAATCAAACCACAGGCCCCAATGAGACTGTATAACAGCCATGGTGGAAGCAGATCAGATTTTTGTTCCAATTTTGGCGCTTCCGCTTTGCCCCCAAATGCCTGGGAGAACACAGTAATCCGGGATGAAATATCTTGATTGGTTAAAGCCGTATTCGAACTTAATGCCGTCCGGACAACATTTGAAAGAACTTGTTGAATGTTCGCCTTCGTATCCGGTGTCAATGATGCCGGATTTTGAGGGTCTGGAGGCTCTACTCCGACGTTGATCGTCAAATCCTCAATTTTATAAGGACTTTTCATAATCTCATTTGTGATCCGATTTACTTCATAGTTCACTCGGTTTTCTGTTTCATTTGATTTATTTTCCTGTGAAGGGCCGGCAGCGGTATATTGTTCAGGTACATCCGTTTGTCCCGTTCCAGTCACTCCGGAGGTGGTATCTTTCCCGCTGTATTCCTTCTTTATCTCTTCAACACTAACGGCAAGACCTTTTGTTTTCTTTCCATTTTCGTCTACTACAACTGGCTCGACTAATTCTTGACGCGTTTTTACTTGATCAAAATTTAATCGCACAAACGCTTGAACCAATACCTTGTTATGCCCCATGATCTTTCCGAGCATTTGCTGCAAGTCCTTTTGGATATCATTTTCAATATCCTTTTGTATCTTTCGCTGCTGATCAAAATTATCCAATGCTCCCGCTCCGGCGGATTGATTCGGCAGCTCCAATCCCTGTCCGCCTTGATCCGTCATCACGATATTCTCTTTTGGCAAATTCGGAACACTTTTAGAGACTAAATGATACAAAACTTGTATTTCCTTTGGTCCCATTTCATACCCCTGCTCCAGCTCCACAACCACGGAGGCTGACGCTTGCTCTTTCTCATCCGGACGGACAAACAGGCTGTCCTGCGGGGTTGAAATGACCACAGCTGCATTTTTTACCCCTTCTACATGCCGTAACAAATTAGCGACTTCTCCTTGAAGGGCTTCTTTTTCCATTGCATCAAGCTGTCGGTCAGTGGCTCCAAATTGCAAATCCTTGGTCATATCGAAAAAACTAATCGTTCCCGTTTTCGGGAGCCCCTTTGAAGCTAGTGAAACTAATAAATTGTCGACGTCCTCTTTCGGCACTTGAATATTGGTTCCATTGCGATCCAATTTATAGTCGGTATAGCCTTCTTGTTCCAATTCGGCTTTGATATCGCCAATTTCCTTTTGACTCAACTCATTGGTAAACAACGGAACATAGGTTGGCTTTGATAGAAAAAAGATGGTAAGAACCAATGCAAGAAGAATAGCTAGAAAAATTCCGACAAACAGAAGCTTTTGTTTTTTACTGACCGAATCCCAATACTCTATATACTTTTCTTTAAGGTTACGTAGTTGTTGATTCATGCTTCTCCACTATTTCCTCTGGTAGATTTTTACTAGATTTGCATTCTCATGATTTCTTGATAGGCTTCTACTGCTTTGTCTCGGACTTGTGTCGTTAGCGTAACCGCAATACTCGCTTTTTGGGCGGCAATCGTCACATCGTGCAGATTGATCGCCTCGCCCTTCGCTAATGCCAGCGATTTTGTTTCAAAATCTTTTACCGCACCATTTGCTTCTTGAATATATTTTTGTAAAACATTTCCGAAAGAGACAGATGATTCAGCGTCGGTCTGCCTTTTTGTCCCTTGCAAAAAACTGCCCTGTATTCCTTGAATTTGGCTTATGTTCATTTCCTATCCCTCCTGCCTTATCTTCCAATTTCCAGTGCTTTTAACAGCATCGATTTTCCCGCGTTAAATGCTGTGATATTAGCTTCGTACGCTCTTGAGGTCGACATCAAATCAACCATTTCCTTCGTGACATCTACATTAGGCCTCATCACATAGCCCTGCTTATTACTATCTGGGTTTGACGGATCATACTCGGCCTGAAAAGGGGTGGTATCTTCGACAATTTTATTCACTCGTACTCCTGAAAGAGAAAGCTCCTGCCGAAGATAGTTCGTAAACGTATGGGGCTTGTTCGGCGTTACCTCAACCATCTTCCGGCGGTAAGGCTGCCATTCTCCGTTTACATATCGGCCTCTAGTGGTGTTGGCATTCGCAATATTAGAGGAAATCACATCAAGCTTTAGCCGATTTGCTGTTAAGGCCGAGCCGCTAATGGATAACGATTGAAATATCGACATGGTTCTTATCCCCTTCCTCTAATAGATGTTTTCAATAGATTAAATTCTTCGTTCAATCCGTAGGTTAATGACTGGTACCAAATGGTGTTTTGACTAAGCTGCGCCGTCTCATAATCCAAATCGACACCATTTCCGCTATTGGTAAAAGTAGTGTTTGCCCGTTCCAATTTTGCGGTTGGAACCTGCGCGGCGGATGGGCTGCCGATCACGATATGCTTGGCATTTGTGCGTTTCCCGATAAAACTGCTTTGAACCTCGCGCTGAAGCAGCTCTTCAAAGGAAACCTTTGTCGGCTTGTAATTAGGGGTATCAACATTGGCAATATTATTAGAAATTGATTTTTGTCGTAAGGCAGAAGCATCTAAGGCACTGGACATGATTCCAATCAACTGATTCATCTTTTCACCCATTTCTTTTGATATGGTTAAGGACAGAACTAGTTTTATTCTTATGAACCCTTATTAAGGACAGTTTTGATAGGTTTTGTGCTGATTTTGTCTTCAAGAACGCTTATTGAAGACAGTTTTGCTAGTTTTTGAACTGGTTTTGTCTCCAAGAACACTTATTGAAGACAGTTTTGCTAGTTTTTCAACTGGTTTTGTCTTCAAGAACACTTATTGAAGACAATTTTGCTAGTTTTTGTGCTGGTTTTGTCTTCAACAAAGCTTATTGAAGACAGTTTTGCTAGTTTTCGAGCGAGTTTTGTCTTCAAGAACGCTTTTTAAAGACAGTTCCACTTGGTTTCGAGCGAGTTTTGTCTTTAAGAACGCTTTTTAAAGACAGTTTTGCTAATTTTAAGCTGCGTTTGTCCTCAAGAACGATTATTGAAGACAGTTCCACTAGGTTTCGAGCGAGTTTTGTCCTTTAAGTACGCTTATTTTAGAAAACCAACAACATCATTACATTGACTTCATCGCTTCTGCCCATGTGGCTTTTAACTCCTGGAACATTCCCTCTACTTCCATTAGAATCTCGCAATCTTTGCTCATATTCGCTTCAACAAGAAGCTGCTTCATATAGTCGTAGAGAGAATAAAGAGAGTTAGACAGTTCGTACTCCATATTCAGCGTCACCATAAGCTCCGTCAGGATATCCTGCGTTCTCATTATCAAGGAGTGCGCCTTCGCCGGATCCTTGTTCTCGATTGCCCGCTTTGCCTGATGTAGAAATTTCACGCCGCCATTATAGAGCATGAGCGTTAAGTCCTCCGGTTTAGCAGTTAGCACTTGATTCCTTTGGTAAACCTCATTTCGATTGATCATCAACAAATCCCCCCTTTACTTCTTACGGTCGTAAAAAACACCCTTTGAAACAGCCGTCAAGTCTTCATATTGATTTTTGATATATTGATTTCTTTGCTCGGAGCGTACCCGGCTAGAAAGCTTTTTCATCGCTAGCTGCAATTGGGACTGAATTTCTGTTTCCAGCTCGGCAATTCTGTTAAGCTGCTCTATCATCGTTTCATTCATGAGCAGGTTTCCGGCCTTTGCATCTAGTTCATTAATGGCCGCAATACAAACATCCCGCTGCTCAAGCAAATCCAGCACCTGTTCTTCGTCTCCTTGATGTAAAACCTTCAATACCTTCACCGACAGTTCGAAATACTGCTGCAGCCGCAGTTCTTTTTCCGCGATCATCTCAACACCGCCCTCTTTATAACGGAGATTGGCAAATTTCCTTGATTCTTACGCCAAAGTGCTCCTCAATCACAACCACTTCCCCTTTAGCAATCAGCTTGTTGTTTACATAAATGTCAACCGGTTCACCCGACATCTTATCTAATTCGACAATCGAGCCGCTCGTTAATTCAAGCACCTCACTGATTTTCTTTTTGGTCCGTCCCAGCTCAACAACAATCTCTAACGGAATATCGAGGAGAAGATCCATATTCATGTTGTCGTTCATTTTTCCAGCAGCTTCATCAGGCTCAAGCTCGGCAAACTGGAAGGGTTCATTGGAAGGTCCCGGTTTATGGTCAGCAAGCAATGCATCGATTTCATCCTGTGTCAGTTTCCCCGTTTCATTCATCAGCTCCATCTCCTTCTACCAATTGTTCAATCTTAACCGCAACTCTTGACTTCTTTATCCCCGGATGAGCAAGGAACTTCATTTCTTCATTAACCCTAATATGCAGCGGCTCATCCGCCAGCTGGTTTAACTGAATGACATCATCGACATTTAAGCCAAGCAACTCCTCAATGGTGATGCTTGCCCGTCCTAATTCAGTAATGACCGGGACCGTTAAATGTTCAATTCGTTCCTGCAAAAAGTCACTTTCATCCTTGTTTTTCGCCCATTTCCCATGACCGTACCAATTATGGGAGGATAATTTGGGAATAAACGGCTCCAATAATATGTAAGGAATACAAAGATGCATGGTTTCTTCCATTTTTTCAATTGTGATTTGAAAGGTAATCACAATGACCGTTTCTGTCGGGATGCCCAATTGTAAAAACTGCGGATTGGTTTCCATGTTCAAATAGCGAAGCGGCAGAACCATAATGTCACTCCAGGCTTTCTGTAAGATTTGAACAACACCTTCTAGAAGCCGTTTTAATACATTGGATTCAATGGGCGTTAAGGAGGTCCTCCCCCACTCACTTTCCGTTCCCTTGCCGCCTAAAAGCCGGTCAATCATCACAAAGGCCATTTTCGGATTTATATCCATTGCCATGCGGATTCCTTGTTCACCAGATTCAAACACACTTAACAGTGTCGTGTCCGGAAGCTGGTTAATAAATTCCTCGTACAGCATCTGTTCCACAGTAGCGGCCTCGACTTGGACAAATGAACGTAATTCGGAAGAAATAAAGGAAGCCAGCTGGTAAGCAAAGTTCTCATGAATTCTCGTCAGTACCCGCACCTGTTCCATTGACAGCCTTAATGCTTTCTTAAAATCATAGACTTTCGGTTCAGCAGTACTGCCTCCAAAAGCCAAGGAATTCGGCATACTTTTGTCCATTCTTACACACCTCTTATTCCTTTTAGACTATTAATAATTACCCAGAAAGACGCAAAAAAGACGAGACCACCCCGAAGAATAGTCTCGTCCACAGCAAATAAACATAGATAGTTTAGGACAATCTATTTCGGCAACTGGCTGGCATATTGTCAAGACAATTTAGCCCCTATAGCTTTGCGTCGCTGAGTTTCCTCAGGTTTGCCTTTTTCAATTTTTTAAATAATTCTAGGAAAATGATAACATTACAAAAATATTTTTTCAAATACATTTTGTTGGAAACCCCCACAAAATGACGAATAACATCGAATAATAATATTTTTTGTAAAAAAAAGGAGAATATCCAGGACGATATTCTCATTCTTTTTACTATCGTTTTAAGTTGACCAATTCTTCTAAAATGGAGTCAGAAACAGTAATGATCTTGGCATTCGCCTGGAATCCCCTCTGCGCGGTAATCATGTCTGTTAATTCCTCCGATAAATCGACATTGGACATTTCCAGGGCGCCGGAGATGATGGAGGCATCGCTCCCTCTTGCAAGCAGGCCAGCCATGTTTCGCGAGTCCGCATTAGGCGTTAGGGTATATAACGAGCCGCCTGCTTTTAGTAATCCACTTGGGTTATTGACCGCCACAGTACCAATTTTCATACCTGTGTCCACGCTGTTTCCATCAACATCCACACCAATAATTGCTCCAGATTGATCAATCGCAAAAGAGATAAAACCACTTGGAATTGTTATGGTATTTCCCGTTTGATCCAAGACAAACATGCCGTTCTGATTAACTAATTGATTGCTGCTGTCCAATTTAAAATTTCCTGCCCGCGTTAAAAAAGATTTTCCGGCTTGATCTTGAACAACAAAGAATCCGTCACCATCTAGATAAAGGTCGGTTCCGATATTGGTTGTCGTCGGGCTGCCTGGTGTATGAACCGTATCAATGCTGCCAACTCTTGTTCCTAAACCAACCTGGATTGGATTCGTACCGCCTGATATAGGTGCCCCTGTTACAGGATTACTCTTTGGACCAGTTGCTGATTTAACTGTTTGGCTGAAGATATCTTCAAAAACAACCCGGCCTTTTTTAAAGCCTACCGTATTTACGTTGGCGATATTGTTTCCAATCACGTCTAGTTTAGTTTGAAAGCCTTTTAACCCGGATACTCCTGAATTTAGTGAACGTAACATGATAATCTCTCCCTATTGTTTGTTGATTTCCATTGAAGTGATACTGCTTGATAGAATTTCTTGATCGCCAATTTTATAGTAAACTTGATTATTTTTATAATTGATTCCTGTTACAATCCCGCTCTCCTGTGCATTTGTTTCCGGGTTGGTCCAGGTCACTTTGTTTCCAAGCATATAGGAGTGCTGGCTGATATTATTGCCTGATTCAAGATAAGCCGTCAGCGAATTGTTTAAGTTCGAAAGCTGCTCGAGCACACTTAACTGCGCCATTTGGCCAATAAATTCTCCGTCCTTTTGCGGCTCTGTCGGGTCTTGATTTTGTAATTGCGTAACTAAAATCTTTAAAAAAGCTTCTTTTCCCAGCTCTTGTTTTTGCGGGGTGCGGCTCGAAGCCGGTGTATAGGAATTAATAGACTGGATTGCTGTCATTGCTGTCCCTCCATTATGCTGTCGTATTGATTTGGGAAACCCAATCGGTATGGATATCATAATCACGAGTCTTTTCTTCGGACTGAATCAGATGTTGTTCACTTCGCTTGCGTGAACCTTGCTGGCCCTGTCTTCCATGGAAGTCACCGCTGCTTTGCGAGAAGGTCCCCAGGAAGTTTGTGTTTGTGCTTGCCGGCTGCTGTGAGATATCAATTTTTGCCACCTGCAGCCCCTGTGTTTCCAGGCTTGAACGTAATGTCTGGACATGCGTTTCTAGCAAGTCCTTCCCTAAAGGAGTGCTGGTCAGGAATTCAGCGGTCACTTGTCCATCTTGAATCGTCACCTTGACATCGACCTTACCTAAATGCTTAGGCGCTAGGGTGAACATAGCCTCAAAGCCATCATCCGATCCGGTTACATGGATGGCCGATTGAATGATCTGCTGGATATCTTGCTTGAAATTGGCCGCCCGAACGGTTTCTACAGGTGCCTGTTTTTCTCCTGATGTAACATGGGATGACGTTGTTGGATTCATTATGTTAATAGGATCAGGATGATGGTTTCCGTCTGATTGTATTGGTTGATTCAATTCTTTTTGCTTCGCATCCACTTGAGGTACCATTTGAACGGTTGTTATTTTCCTTTCCTTCTGCAGCACTTCGGGATTGGCCATATCTTTTACTTGAAAAAAGACTTCGGTTCTGGGTTCTGCCCCTTGTCCATTTTGTACAGTTATTTCAGCATGACGAACGATATGATTTAGCAATTCTTTTGTTATTGTCGGCTCTCTCTTTGCTGTTTGAGGAAGGAGATGCTCGGGTATTGCCTTTTCTGGTGAATCTTGCATAAGATCAATTTGCGGTTTCTCACCTGTTAAGGCGCTGAGTAAAATGGGACTGATGACTGCATTTTGCTGCAGAAACGACGACACGAGTCCTGTGTTAGCCTCTCCCATTGGCTCGCTATCTTGATCCTCCTGCTGGCCTATGAGCTCTAAAAGTCTCCCAAATGTACCAGCCGATGCTCCCTCTTTCTCTTTTTCTGCCACTTTCCCTTGCTGATTCATGGTTATTGTCTGTATACCTGAAAGCTGGACCAAATCTGCCACCTATTATTTTCAACTCCTTGTCATTTTTTTGATAAATATAACAAATTAGTATTTTTATAGAAAAATGCTGTTGCAGAATGATAAAATAGAGTTAAAATAAGAAAAAATACTTACAAAGGAGATTACAACTATGAATGTTGGATCATTGTCCACAAACTGGCTGCTATATAAAACCATGATGGACATTTCACGCATTGGAATAAATGATCGTACCAATTTATCTGGTCTAAACAGCGGCTCCTTTGAACTCCTGCTGCAGCAAGCCCTATTACAGGCTGAAATGAATCAACAGAGTAATAGCAGATTAGATGCACTTCCCTTTACGAGCTTGAACTCTTTTTCTCCAGAAGCAGTCACTAGCCAGCCGGTCATCTCACAAACAACGAACGAGGCGTCACTAACGGATGCAGCGAAAACTGCTGGTGATACGCTTAACCCATACTTAAAGGGTGTATTACAAGACACCGGACATTTCTTCGCTGAGGCCGGAGAAAAATATCAAATCAACCCGGCCCTGCTGGCAGCAATCTCGATTCATGAAACAGGAAACGGAACCTCTAATGCTGCTCGCTTTAAATACAATGTTGCCGGGATGATGGGCAAAAACGGCTTAAAGTCATATGATTCGATTCGTGACAGCATTTTTGATATGGCCCGTAATCTTCGGCAAAATTATCTTAATCAAGGAAAGCAGAGCATCGCTCAAATCGGTGCAAAATATGCCCCAGTCGGCGCCGCCAATGACCCGACTCAATTAAACAATCATTGGGTTACTGGCGTTCAAAGCCAGTTTAATAAGCTGACAGATAAGGCCGGACTCGCTTAGCGTGGGCGGTCTTCTTTTTTTGGCAGCTTACACAATATCCGCGAATTTTCGAGAGTTATCCGCGAATCGGAGCCAGTTATCCGCGCATTAAAGGCGATTATCCGCGAATCTATTTTTACATCCCGCCGCCCATTTGCTGGTAGAGCCAGGAGCTTTGGGAGTTGAATTTTGACATGGCTTGCTCCATGGCGGCGAATTGCCGATAATATTGGTCTTCTTTTTGAGATAATTTCTTGGTTTGCTGTGTAATATCTGCCTGCATATTCGATAAAAGCTTTCCAATGACACTTTGATCATATTGGCTATTTCCCGCATAACCCGCTTTATTGGTTAACTTTTTCATGCCATCTTGTAATACATTAGATATTTGATTAACGACACCATTCGTTCCTTTAGTCGTATCTCCGAGCTGTGAAAATAACTTTTCTATAGCATCAGGGTCGGCTTGAATAGCCTCTCTTAATTTGGCCTCATCGACATACAATTTCCCTTTGTCCTGATAGCTTTTAGATGATATGCCAATGGAGGCAAGCGAATGATAAGGACTGCCATTATCCACAATCGACGTCATGGCATAACGCATTTTGTTCGCCACATCTGTGAGAATACTGTCACTGCGGAGTAGCCCGCTCTTTGCTTTTTCCTCCCACATCTCAATTTGCTTCTCAGACATATCACCGCGCTGTTCATCTAAAAGAGGCAGATAATCTCGATAGACGGGCTCCTGAATCGCATTATTGAGTTTTTCAAGTAAACTATTATATTTATCAACAAAATCTTTAATATTTTTAATGACTTCATCTGGGTTTTGAGAAACTGTAACTGTACTTGGCATTACATTTCCATTTGCGTCCACCGTTGTGCTTTTAAAGGAAAAATTAATCCCCATAATCGTTGCATTATTGGAGGTTAAATTGGTGATCTCATTCCCATTAAAAATAATATTTGCATTTTGACCAGCAGCGACCAATTTGGTGGTATCAAGTCCTAAGGTATTACTTAAGAACGACTGACTCTCGGCACTAGTATTCTTGCTGAGGTCAATTTTTGTGGACGCTCCGGTTTCCTTTGTTTTTAAAATAAATTGCTGTAATGTTGGATCATAAAAAGCCTGCACACCTAAATTTTTTCCGTTACTATCCTTTGCATTATTAATCTTTGAGACTACATCGTTGACTGTATCTGTTGTTTTAATATCGATGGTCATAGACTGAAATGCAGAAGGATTTTTCGGATCATTATAGACATCCATCGTGATGGAAGTATCAGCTGTTACTTGTGCTGAACCTTGGACTGAGTTGCCAAGAGTTTTTGTTGGGTCTAACTGAACTTTGCTTCCTGTAAACGCAGCCGATTCGGCCAGCTGCTTTACGGCAACAGAATAGGTGCCGGCCAGGGAACTTCCAGATGTTGAGGCTGAAACGGAATTCTCCTGGCTGGATGTAACAGTAAACGTATTATACGTCTTTGATAGATTCATATTAAAAATAGTATTCGACCGAAATGCTAATAAATCAGTGTTCCACTGTCGATATGCATCACTCAGCCATGTTTGCTTTTGCTGGTTCTGCTTCAACTTGTTAAGCGGAATACTCTCGGCATTCATCAGTTTTTTAACAATCGAGTCTGTATCCAACCCAGACGCAAACCCTGTTAACCTAGTGATAGAGGAATTCACTGGTGGTCACCTCACATGAAAGATATTCTCTGGATAAGTATCGGCAGGTTAGAAGAGAAAATAGAGGGGGTTTGAGGGTTTTTTTTGAAAAAGTTATTGGAGGCGAGAAATAGAATGGGGGTCTTTTTACCGCTGCGGCACTTTTTCTTCCTCCACGGGCAATAGAACAGGGGGCTTAATTTTTCTCGCTAAAAAGTGAACAGAAGCTATAAAAACAGCCCTAGGATAAGTTCCTAGGGCTAGCATGCTATTTTACGTCAACAGTTGTTTTGGCAATGATTAAATATCCATTGTCTAAATAGCCACGGAATTCAAGTTCAACCTTGCCTTTTTTCCAATCAAAATCTGATCTTTCAAATTTGAAATGACCTTTTTCAGCTTGTTTTTGCAAACCATTGTTTTTTGGATCGGAGGCTACTCCATTTAACGTTACACTTGGAACATCAAAGGAGAAAGAGTTATATTTACAAGGTAAATTAACTTTAACAGTAAATACGCCATTGTTTCCTTTAATCACTTTCGGTAATACCTCAAGTTCAGCAGAAATATAGACGTCGAATGTCTTTTCTACTTGTGTTGTCCATCCGGCTGCGTCAGTTACGGTAACGAGAAGCTTGTAAGAACCAGGCTTATCCAATGTGATTTTGTCACCTTTTTGATAAGTTTTTCCGTTCAATGTAACTTTTTCGACCGCTACCCCTGAAAGGTTATCCTTTGCAATGTAGTCCAGTTTGAAAGTTGAGCCGAGCTTTTGTTCACTTTCTAGCGGAATAGAAACTGTTGGTGCTGTTTTATCAATCTTCACATCAACCGTTTTTGCTTCTCCTACATTTCCTGCATTGTCCATACTGTAGAACGATACCTTATTTATACCTTCATCTTTAACGGTGAACGATGTGCCCTCTGCGAACTCTGATCCATTAACAGAATAGAATGTCTGCGCTACACCACTTAAATCATCTGTTGCTTTTAATTCTACTGTGGCTTCGCCTTGATTCCACTTGTCAGTAACATTTGATGTCGTCTCAGGTGCAGTAGTATCAATATTCACTTTAACTGTTTTCACTTCTTCTACGTTTTCTGCTTTATCAACACTGTAGAACGATACTTCATTAACACCCTCATCTTTAACTGTGAATGTGGTACCTTCCACGAAATTTGAGCCGTTTACAGAATAGAATGTCTTCGCTACACCACTTAAATCATCTGTTGCTTTTAATTCTACTGCTGCTTCGCCTTGATTCCACTTATCAGTAACATTTGATGTCGTCTCAGGTGCAGTAGTATCAATGTTCACTTTAACTGTTTTCACTTCTTCTACGTTTCCAGCTTTATCAACACTGTAGAAGGATACTTCATTGACACCCTGGTCTTTTACGGTAAAAGAGGTTCCTTCTTCGAACTCTGCACCGTTAACAGAATAATAGGTTTTATCTACTCCACTTAAGTTGTCAGTTGCGGTTAATTCAACTGCCACTTCTGCTTGATTCCATTCATCAGTGACATTTGAAACTGTCTCAGGGGCAGTAGAATCGATTTTTACCTTTACTGTTTTTGTCTCTTCAACATTTCTTGCTTTATCGACACTGTAGAATGCTATCTCATTTACACCTTCATCTTTAACGGTAAACGAGGTCCCTTCTTCAAAATCTGAGCCGTTAACAGAATAATAGGTTTTATCTACTCCGCTTAGATCATCGGTCGATTCCAGTTCAACAGATAGTTCGCTTTGGTACCACTTATCAGAAACATTTGATGTGGTCTCGGGAGCTGTCGTATCAATGTTCACTTTTACCGTTTTGACTTCTTCTTTGTTTCCAGCCTTATCAATGCTGTAGAAGGATACTTCATTGACACCTTCGTCCTTAACTGCAAATGAGGTTCCTTCTTTAAAGTCTGATCCGTTTACAGAATAATAGGTTTTATCTACTCCGCTTAGATCGTCCGTTGCTGTAAGTTCAACTGCTAGATCGCTTTGATACCACTTATCCTCTACATTAGATTCCGTTACAGGAGCTGTCGTATCCTTTTCCCCGGCATCAACTGTAATCGTAGTAGAGTTATCTGATTCTTTTCCTGATAGAGAAACCGGAACGATGATATACGTATGTTCACCTGACTCCAAGTCTGATAATGTAAATTCAGGATCCTTGGTATTCCCTACAAGAACACGTTCCCCGTCTACTTGTTCATACACATTATAAGAATCCGCATCCTTAACTGGATCCCAGCTAAGAACGACATCGTCGCCTTTAACAGATGCCTCTGGAGTGGTCGGCGCTTCTAAAACTGGTTCAACATATGCAGTAACTTGTTCGGAAGGAGTTGAATCGCCAAACTTACTGCGCGCTACTACATCATAGGTATAAGCACCATAAGGCATATTGTTAAACACAATGCGGTTATTCGGTGTATTTTGAATTAGCGTACGCTTACCATCTATGATTTGATAAATATCATAAGAGTCGGCATAATCCACTGCGTCCCACCATAGGGCAATAGACTTCGCTTCCTGATTAACGTATACCTGCACATTTGGCGGCAGTATTTTAGGATATACTATCGTAGCCTCTACGCGTGACGCTTCCGCAGATTCTCCAAAACGGTCGCTGTAAGAGGTAATTTCATAGACATATTGTCCTTCCGGTAAATTATTAATGGCCGTATAGGTATTATTTATGTCTGAAACAAATTTCCGTTCCCCATTTACTACCTGATACAACTTATAGGTGGTTGCATATTCTACTGTTTTCCATTTTAAATAGATGGTATTTACATTTAAAATAGAGGCTGTAAATGCATCAGGTTTTTGCATAGCCGGGTGGACAACCTCCTGTTCCAGCCTGGCAGGTGCTGACTCACCAAAACGGTCACTATAAGCGGTTATCTCATAGATATAAGTCCCCTTATCCATATTAGGGAAACTTACCTGCTGATATGGCGTCTGCTTAAGAAGTACCTTTGAACCGTCAATAATTTGATAAACCTTGTAGTTAACAGCATACTCTACTTTTCCCCAGCTTAAGGTTCCATCATTCCCGTTTGTAATCGAGAACTTCACATTACCAGGAGTCTGCACAACTGGATGGATCAGATTAAACTCAATTGCAGCAGCATTTTTGGATTCTTTAAAAGTAGTGCTATAGGAAGTTACTTCATAGCGATGGCTGCCTGCTGATACATTCGACAGCGTTACATTTACATTCGTCGTTGATGTAACAAGTGTCTTTTTATTATCTACAACTTCATAAATATTGTATTTATTTGCATAATTGGCGCGAGTCCAGCTTAAGGTCACATCATTACCGTTAGCTACTGAATAGGTTAGGCCGGCAGGTGCCTCCATCTCGGGGTATACGATATCGAACTCAACATGAGCAGCCTGTGCTGATTCACCGAATATACTATTGTAGCTCGTAATCTCGTACACATAATGCCCCTCAGGTAAAGTATTAAAGGTTTGAGTAGTTAATTCTGTCGTAGTGACTAACTTTCTTACCCCATCAATCACTTGATAGATTTTGTAGTAATGAACATAGCTGGCACTGTCCCAGCTTAGTGTTGCATTATAAAACTTTTCAACAGATGCTTTTACGTTTCCTGGTGCCTGCATTTCCGGGTAAACGATGTTAATCGAAGCGGGCTGAGATAATGGTGACTCCTGCCCACTCACAACCGCAGTTACCGCGTAAGTATAGGTTCCCTCTTTTAAAGATATAAAAGCTTTGTTAGTAGTAACTTGAGTCGCTAAAGTTTTAGTGTCACCATCTAAGCGGTAAACTTTATAGCTGGCGCTATTAGGAACTGCATCCCATTCTATGACAGCATTTCCAGGGTAGCGTTCATAGATTTTTAGATTGGCTGGAGCTTGTACCTCCGCAGCTAGAGCACCGATGATGGGAAAGATAAGCTGAATGATCAGCATCATGCTTACAATAATCGGAATGGATCTAAATTTACGCAAAAAAAAACCCCCTTTTTTATAAATAATAGGCAAAATGGCCGGAATACAAGATTCCGGCACTATAAAAAGAGATGAAAGATATTAAAGAGAGTAAAGTTCAATTAATCGTTTAACGAAGTAATTGAAGTACACCCTGCGGTTGTTGGTTGGCTTGAGCCAGCATAGCTTGAGCCGCTTGAGAAAGAATATTATTCTTTGTAAATGTCATCATTTCTTTTGCCATGTCAACATCACGAATACGAGATTCAGCGGATGTTAAGTTCTCTGCTGTTGTGCTTAAGCTGTTGTTCGTAAATTCAAGACGGTTTTGAACCGCACCCATCTTAGAACGTTCTGCAGATACAGATTCAATTGCTGTATTAATAGATGTAATAGCCTTGTTAGCTGCATCTTGAGTAGAAATGTCTACACCGCCAACTTTAAGGCTGTCGCCATCAGTTAATGCTACTGTTGCAGTAAGTACTGTCGCACCGCTTGCTCCCTTGAATGCAATACCATCAGTGGAGCGGGCTACTACTTCCCCGTGTGCATCTAACAGTACATTATCAGTTGCATTATAAGTATAAGCTCCTGCTTCAAGTCCGCTATTCGTAAACGCAGCCGTGGCTTTTGCTGTTGTTCCATCGTAACTTAATGTGCCTGAAGTTACAGCTTGCTCAAAAGTAAAGGTGTCATCCCCTGCTGTTCCATCAAATGCTTTTGTAGTAAACGTTAAACCATCTGTACTAGATGCTACCACTTTGCCATTTTCGTCTTTTACTTCATAATTACCGCCATTTTGAGAAACACTGTAAGTACCAGCTTTCAACGTGTCACCTGTTGTTGTACCACCGACAGTTACCTTGCTGGATTGTTCAATTCCAATTGTACCTGCTACTCCTAAGCTGTATGATTGTGCATCACCAATTTTAAGGCTCATGTTTTGGTCTTGGTTCGCGCCAATTTGGAATGTGCCATCAAATGATCCGTTTAATAGTTTTTTACCGTTAAATTCTGTAGTAGAGCCAATACGGCCTACTTCTTCAGCTAGTGTATTGATTTCCGCTTGAAGCTTTTCACGGTCTGATGAAGTGTTGGTATCATTGGCAGATTGTACAGCAAGTTCACGCATACGTTGTAAAATTGAGTGTGTTTCATTTAATGCACCTTCTGCAGTTTGTAATAAAGAAACACCGTTTTGTGCGTTCTTTTGTGCTGTTTCAAGTCCACGAATTTGGCCGCGCATTTTTTCAGAGATTGCTAGACCTGCTGCATCGTCACTTGCACGGTTAATGCGAAGACCTGATGATAATCTCTCCATGTTTTTTGCTGCTTGATTAGATGCAGCTGTTAATTGACGATGTGTGTTAAGTGCTGCTACGTTTGTATTAATTCTCATTTTATTTACCTCCTAATAGTTGAGGAATATTTTCCCTCTGTACTTTTATGTATCGGAAGGATCCATAGTATTGTAGAGAGGAGATGAGAAATATTTTTTATTTAATAGACGTTTGTCTTCTGCGGTTTTCCAAAGCTACAATTTCTTTAATCAATCGTTCTTCCTCTGGAATAGATAGATCGAGAAACTGAATGCCATAGAAATAATTGTTTTTATTAATCCTTTCTACTTTTCGAACAATCCTCCCGTTTAAAGAGAATGACTCGTTGTTCAGGTAAAAGTGAAGTTTTACATATACTTTTTGTTTTAAAGGCAGATCATAATAGCTAACAATCCCAGCCCCGCCCGCGCTGACATCGCTGATTTGGCAATCATCAAATTCATTTACATCGATATTTCCTATTTTCAGCACTTCCATAATGGAATTTTTTAAATCTACTCGAAGCCTAAAACTATCTCTACGATTTTCCTTTTTTTCTGCTTTTTTCAGATTCCTTTGTTTCTTAATCCGTTGTTGTTGGATAGCATAAATAATAGAAGAAACAATGATAAATATTGCTGCAATTGCTATAATAATCTGAAATTCCCCCATGTATTCCCCTCATATCATAAAAAAATAAGATGCCCCATCTTATATAAAAGATGGGGAGCACTGATACCTATGTCTATCTCAAAAAGTCGGTTAAGCTAAGCTGCATGGTTCTACCCCCGGCACTTAGCGCTGCTTTAAGGGCGGTTTCTTGCAGGGTCAGCTCAGTAAACGCTTCTGCAATATTGGTATCTTCCGTATCCGACAACATTTTTTTCGTTAAAAATTGCGCCTGATCCAATTTGTTGGCCGCTAGTTCAAGCAGATTTTGGTTGGTACCGACAACAGTGCGCTGGGTAATTAAGTTATCCGTTTGGCTATCAATCGAATTCAATAACGAGCCGGGATTTTCCCCCTTCTCTAACGTTTGCGCTAGGCCTTCCAATGTTTCGAATAAGTTTTTCCCATCTACTGAGAATCCAAATACGGCGGAAGCATGAACTTTCCCATTCACACTAATTCCCTGGCCAATCGTCCACTCTTTGCCAATTTGATTCGTCTGCTGTAAAACACCATTTTGATAGGGCGGAGTATTCAGGTCTGTTCCCGAAAATAGGTACCCGCTGCCATAAGCAGTATTGGCAATATTCCCGACCTGCTGCATCAGAGACCGGATTTCAACAGCAATATTTTTTCGATCATTTTCATTGATTGTGTCACTGCTGGCTTCAACCGTCAGTTCACGAACGCGGTGCATTACATCGGTCACATTCCCAAGTGCTCCGTCCATCGCCGTGCTCCAATCGATGCCGTCCTGGGCATTTTTTTGATATTGTTCGACCTGGCTCAAGGATGTGCGATAGGTTAGTCCCTGCAAAGTGGCACTAGGCTGATCCGATATCTTTTCAAACTTTTTCCCGGACGATATTTGTCCTTGCAGCTTCTCCATTGCTGTATTGTTACGCTGAATATTTTGCATAAAGTGCTGAGCTGCCATCTGGTGGGTGATTCGCATACTTCTCCCCCTTTCTTTTTTTAATCTGTAAGTAACGCCGGCTTATTCGCAAGTAAAGTGTGCATTTCCGCAAGTAACACATGCTTATACGCAAGTAATGAATCTTCTCGCAAGTAACGTAGCCTTATACGCAAGTAAATCACGCATCTGCGCAAGTAACGCATGTCTATACGCAAGTAGCAAAAGCTACGCTTTATTTCATCCCATTAATCAATGTATTTAGCAAATCATTGACAGCCGACACATAGCGGGCCGCCGCGTTGTACGCTTGCTGATACCGAATCATATTGGTCATTTCTTCATCAATGGAAACACCGGACACGGATTGTCTTTGGTTATCTACCATCGAAACCATTGCATTCGCGTTATCGCTTAACTGTTTGGCTGCCTGCACGTCGGTTCCTAATTGGCCGATAACCTTTTGATAGAATTCACCAATAGTCGTGTTCGTACCGCCAATGTCTGTTTTTTGTAAAAAAGCATCGCTCATTAACGCTGCATTTGAACCGTCACCGATATTATCCGATGTCGCGGCCGCTAACTTTGCCGGGAAATTAATTAACTTCGGATTAACAATCATGTTTCCAGCATTTTTCGGCGGTTGAGTTGGGTCGTCTTTATCTACAAAGAACAGGAGTTTTTCCAAAGGCGCATTCGGATCTGTACTTCTAGCCTGGATATCATCCAAATTTCTAGCCTCATTACTTGCATGAATCGCATTCATTCTTTCTGCAATCGCGACGGCCAAAATATCAAGGTTGGTTTTTAATTCTGGTATCCTTCCGAGAACGGTTCCGTCTGCCAGCTTATAACCGTACGTTTCAAGCAACCCCTTGATTTTACCGCCATCCAATTGAAGAACAGTTCCGGCGATTTTCGCCCCTCCGTCCTCAGGTTCAACAGTAAACGTGTTGGCTGTATTGCCATCTACCAGCTTCACACCGCTAATAGACACATCGACCCTTCCATTAACCGTTGGCTTCACGTCAATATTTACTAGTTTTGACAGCTGATCAAGCAGGTTGTCACGGCGGTCCAGTAAATCATTCGGCTGTTGGCCAGAACCAATATTTTGGGCAATTTGCTGGTTTAAAGACGCGATTTCACTAGCTGCCATATTGATTTCCTTGGCATTTGCCTGCAGCTGATCGGCTAAGTTTTTTTCATAATCTGCAATTCCGCTAGATATTTGATTGAGCTGGTCTGCCACTTCTTTGCCGTTCGCTATGACCACTACCCTGGCCGATAAACTTTCCGGTTGTTTCGAAAGCTCCTGCAGGCCTTGCCAAAACTTATTGAGAGACGTGCTTAAACCTGAACCCGAGAGCTCATTAAACACATCTTCAAGATGGGAAAGCGATTCGGCCTTTGCTTCCCAGTAGCCTGCTTGCTGCTGCTGATTTTGAAACTGAGAATCTAGGTAACTCTCACGAATCCGTCGAAACTCAGATACCTCGACACCAGTTCCCATTTGCATCGGAATTGTTCCGTTATGAGGATTGGGGGAAGCGAGGGGACGAGTGGCCTCCAGCACAGCCTCTTGGCGCGTGTACCCTTTGGTATTGGCATTGGCAATATTATGTCCGGTAGCACTGAGTGACGTTTGCTGCGATAGAATCGCTCTTTTTCCAATTTCTAAGCCATGAAAGGTTGAGTACATTTCTTTTTCTCCCCTATGCTTTTAAATCAAATAACCGTGCATACTCTCTGGACTCTTGGGACTCGGTATCCGCACTGTAAAGACCAGAGTCCTTGGATGGAGGCAGCAATTGCTCGATCATAAACTGTGTGTAGGTTAACGCTTGCTGCAGCAGCTGCTGGTTCAGCTTGTTGACTTTGTCGATTTCCTTAAACAATTTTTGCAGCACAAAAAGCTTTGATGTCCATTCTGCGTGCAGGTCTTCATCCGGCTGCTGCTCGATTAGTTTGGAAAGCGGGAGATACTTATTGTCATGCTCCAGCACTTCCATTCTCATTTCGTCAACCTTTTTAATTTTCTTGATAAGCCTTGCTTCATCCGCCATTACGGAAATTAACGGATTGATCTCGGCAGATACAAGAATTTCCTGTTTTTTCTTCGCGGTTTCTAATAGAGTGATATGCAGGTCTGTTAACATCTGCAATATTTCCGTCAGTTTATTCATCGATCTTTGCACCTGACTTCCAGAATGACAGGAGCTTATCAGCTAACTTTTCACTGTCGACCTTATATGTGCCATTAGCAATCTGCTGCTTCAATTGCTCAATTTTCGCATCTTTTTCTTTCTGGATTTGCAATTGGGCCTCGTTCGACAATTCCAGCTTGTCAGTTTGAGTCTTTTTCGTGTCTTCCGTCCGGGACTGACTATTCTTTTGATATGCTTGATACGCAGCATCAATTCGATTGATTGGATTAATTGGATTGATTTTCATATACCTGCTCCTTTTAACTCTATCCTTACCTCTAGTATCGGCAGTTGACCCATTAACGTTTAGAGATTTTCTTATGTTTTTTTATATAACTGGGATTCGCCGATAAAAGCTATAAATCCGCCGATAAGACCTGTAAAATCGCTGATATGTAACTCAAATTCGCCGATATGCTAAAAAAACTAAAAAAAAGCGGCCGGCACTTTAAAAAAATGCAGCAGCCGCCTTTTAGTTACAATCTCATAATCCCGTTCGCGATTCCCATCATCTGATCCGCATAGCTGAGGGCGCGGGCGTTCGCTTGGTAGCCCCTTTGTGCTTTGATCATATCAGTCATTTCCTGGTTCAAATCAACATTGGATGATTCAAGAAATCCTTGTTTAATCTGCGCATTGGAAGGAATGGTCGCAACGGCTCCTTCCGTTAACCGATAAACTCCGCCATCCTCTTTTAACAGCTGTGGATTCGTGAAGTCCACCAAGCCAAGCCGCTGGTTTGTCCCTTCGATGGTCCCATTACTTGCCACCACAAAGTTCTTACCTCTGGCCCATTCAATCGGATTTCCGTTTTGGTCAAGCAGCACATCCCCGTTTGCGTTAACAAATTGAAAGCGCCCCGCTCCAACTGGCGTTTGCTTAAACGCACCGCCTCTTGTATACAAAATTTCCGTACCACTGTCCGTTGTTCTTTTTACTTGAAAGTATCCTTTGCCATCAATCATGAAATCAAAAGGCTGGTCCGTTTGCTTAGGTGTACCCTGGGTGAGATCCAGCCCTGACGAAGCTAATCGGGACCCAAAGGTTGTCCGAATCCCTAGCGGTGACAAGCGGCCGGCCTCCTGTTTTGTTTCTGCCTGGTTTTGAATCGAAACTGTCAGATTTTCTGAAAAGGCAGCTTCTCTCCGTTTAAAGCCGGTTGTTTCCACATTGGAAATATTATTTGCAATCGTATCAAGCTTGCCCTGATAGGCACGAACCCCTGTTGAAGCGATTAATAAAGATGTATTCATACCGGTTATACCCTTCCAATCGTACTTAATTGTTCAAGTGTTTTGTCATAAGCTTGGAGGACCTTTTGATTAGCCTCATACAAACGAATGTTGGCCATCATGTCGGTGATCGTCTGCGATGTATCCACATTCGATTGCTCAATCATTTTATGCTGCAGTTGCACACCGGCCGGAAGTGTTTGTTGGAGCATAGCCTTACTTTCCCCTTTCAACTCATACAGCCCATTGTCCTTTTTGATCAATTGATTCGGGTTATTAACGATGACAACACCTAGTGAGCCAATCGTTCTTGCCTGTGCCGGATTATTCGGATGAATAATAATCTCTCCATTTGCTTGAATAGATAGATCGCCGCTAGAAAGTTCCGAATTCGTAATTGGTCGGCCATTTTTCCCTAAAACCAAATCTCCTGCTGAGGTCGTAAGCTGCCCGTTTCCATTCACGGCAAACCGGCCATTTCGGGTGAATTGTATACTGCCATCCGCAGTCTGTACAGCAAAAAAGGCCGCCGGCTGAATGGTTTTACCATTTGACGTTACTGGTGCAAGTGCTTGGTCATTAATGGCTACATCAAACGGCATATTCGTACTCTCAAGACTCCCTTGCGAAAATAATGGCAATGTTTCTTGATTATACACCCCCATCGAGAGTGTTCCGATTTTCGGAGCTCTTCCGGTACCTTCCGCCTGATTGATTCGCTCTAGCAGCATTTCCGGAAATGATCGTAATGGGCTCGCATCCTGTTTAAAGCCTGGGGTTTCGACATTTGCCAAATTATTTGTCAGCGCGTTTTGCTTTCGCTGCAGTGCAATCATTCCGGATGCAGCGGTATTGATTCCTCGAAGCATTACTTTGTCACTCCTCTACGTGTATAAATTGACCAGCAATCCCTTTATTTCGCCAATGGTTTTTAACAGGTGAATCGACGATGTTTGTTTTTCCATCACCTGTTCTGACAGTTTAATAAGCTGTTCATCAATTTGTTTAATAATTTTTAGCCGCTTCTCTCGACCATTGGACTGTAATTGCCGATACTCCTTTAAGGAGTAACCGTTCTGCGCAACCTCTTTTAAAAATTCTTGAACGCTATGCTTATACGCTAACAAATCATTTACCGATTGGGAAGTCGAAAGCCGGTTCCCGTTCCGGTCCAGTGTTTTCAAAAGAGTTTGCAGGCGCTCCTGGGTTAAATCAACTTGTGTCTCTTGAAAAACTTGTTGAAAGGAAGGAGATTCTTTCCCTCGTTCTTTTACGGAAATGAAGCGATCCTGATTGATTCCGTGTGCATGTTCGATTTTCAATGAAATCCTCCTTTCACTGGTTTTGAAAAAATAATATGTGTCGAATTTCGCCGAGAGTCAGGGACGATGCTTTTTATGAAAACTAAATTAAAGATAAACTAAAGGAGAAAATTATGTCTAGTATTTTTGGAATTATTTTGGCACTTCTTGTTATTGGATTCGGAATGATTTTAAAGGGAGCGCCGCTTGCTTCCTTGAACAATCCAGCGGCCTATCTGATTATTTTTGGCGGCACAGCTGCCGCTTTGCTGATTGCTTTTCCATTTCGAGAAATTAAAAAATTTCCGAAGCTAATAAAAATTGCCTTATTTGAACCAAAGGCCCCATCGAAAGCGGAACAGATTGCACAACTCATAGAATGCGCAGAAATTTCCAAAAAAGAAGGCTTCCTAGCCTTAGAAGAAATGGCCGAAGCAGCGGAGGATCCGTTTTTTAAAAAAGGGCTGGAAATGATTATCGACGGCTATGAAGCTGAATTCATTGAAGAAGTTTTGTTGGATGAGGTGGAGGCCATCGAACAGCGGCACAAGGCAGGTGCCCTTATTTTCTCACAAGCTGCCACCTATGCTCCGTCTTTGGGGGTGCTCGGTGCGGTGGTCGGCCTGATAGCGGCACTTGGTTCGTTATCAGAAATTGAAAAAATCGGTCATTCTATTTCCGCAGCCTTTATCGCAACATTACTCGGTATTTTTTCCGGTTATGTGCTTTGGAATCCGTTGTCCAATAAATTGAAGCGGCTTTCTAAACAAGAACAGGAATTGAAGCTGTTGATCATTGAGGGACTGCTTGCGATATATCAAGGGGTTTTGCCAAGCGCCTTGGAGAAAAAGCTGTCTGTCCATATCCCGCCGTCTGAACGTAAGGCAGTGGAAATAAAGGAGCAGGATGAGCATGTAGAGGTGAAATCAGCATGAGAAAACGGAAGCGCTCCTTTGGATCGGACCACGAAGAACACATCGATGAATCATGGCTGATTCCATATGCCGATCTGCTGACATTACTTCTGGCCTTATTTATTGTTTTGTATGCGGCCAGCACGATTGACAAGGAAAAATATCAATCGATTATGGAATCGTTTCAATCGGAATTAACTGGAACGAAAATTGCCAATGAACAAGCCGGACTTTCCCCAACCCCGCCATCGCCGGAGCTGGGAAAAGGGCTGCCAGAACAAAAAAATAACGACAAGGATCTGGATGTGTTGAAGCATCAGCTCGAAAGTTACATCAACACGAACGGCTTGGAAGATAAGGTTTCTCTTCGGGATACAAAGAAAGGGATTGAAGTGTCGTTAAAAGAAGTGGTGCTATTTGATTCCGGAAAGGCAGAGTTAAAGGAACGCTCGTATAAAACCTTAAACGGGATCGTCGGGTTAATTAATACTGTCCCAAATCCAATCAATATTGAGGGACATACGGACAATGTTCCGGCCTATAATACCATCTACTCTTCTAACTGGGAACTATCAGCCGCCCGGGCCGCAAGCGTACTCCACTACTTCGAATCACACAAAGTAGCACCCAAACGCATGCAATTCTCCGGATACGGCGAATACAAACCACTATATCCAAACGACACAGACCAACACCGCCAAGCCAACCGCCGCGTCACCATCGTCATCCTGCGGAACGGATAATGCATGAAGACGGTTCTTGTGCATCACTAAGGTTTTCCGTAAAAAAGGCAATTTAGTCTAAACATTTTATCGAAAGCTGCCGATATACTATCTTAGGCGATACAAATGGGTTTTATGACTTAACTATAATGGGTAATGAATAACATAACAGCATTCTGACAAACATGATTATTTGGGTATAAATACCTTTTTTCAGGGAGAAATGATGCATTTATTCATAATCCCAGTTATTATAGTTAAGTAACAATTTAAGGGCAAAATCACTGAAAGGTGATGACGCAAAGCTATAGGGGCTAAAGTCTTTAAATATGACAAGCCAGCCAGCTGCCATCAAATGTAAAGGAGAAATCATTGATGTCAAAAAGTTTATGGATTACACCGGAAGAACACCTGCGAAAGAAAAAGATAAAGAAAAATCTTCTTTATGCTTCTTTAATGGTTGCAACAGCCATTCTTAGTACATTGGTTACCTTTGTAACATATCAATTTTAAGATGTAAAATAGGGACGGCCTCCGCTTCTTGAAATGAAGCAGGAGAACCGTCCTTCGTGCTTCTGACTGAATTTCAAGATGGAGTACTAACAAACTTCGACCAATTTCCCCGGAAATACCAACCTTAAAACGACAAGATCGCTCGGTAGTGTCAGGCACCAAAAATAACCCTATTTTCTTATGAAATTGCAAATTCCCCCTTCAAAGTTAACTTTTTAACACTTATATGCTGGCTTTTCATACCCTTTTAGTTACCAAAATAGCAAAATGGCTGTTCGACCATTTCCGCTATTCCCGATATCGTAAAGGTACCCGGGAATACATGGCAAGCGCGCTTTCCTGAAGGGATATCGCAATGGAGAGCTTTGAACAGCTGGCAGAACAGTATCAGCCGATGATTCACAAAATTATTAACTCATTACACATTTACAAGAACAAGAATGAATTTTACCAGAATGGCCTAATAGCACTTTGGGAGGCAAGCAAACGATTCAACCCTGAAAAGGGAAGTTTCGCTGGCTATGCTTATAGTTATATGAAAGGATACATGATGACGGAAATAAAAAAGTCGGTGAAGGAAGCAGAGAGATGCGTCTGCCCCAAGGAAGAATTTTGGGAACAGATTGAGGACCCTACTGATGTGGACGACCGCTTAATGTTGGACAATGACCTTTTACAAGATTGCAGCCAATCCTTGACCGAGAATCAAAGAAAGTGGTTAAGGTATACGATTCATTACGAGCTGACCATCAAAGAAATCGCTCAACTAGAACATGTATCGCTAACAGCGGTTAAAGGTTGGCGTGCTGGAGCGCGAGCGAAACTAAAGAGATAACGGGGGAAGCACGGGGAGTGGTGCTATTGCAATTTATGATGATGCAGAAGAACCGTCCCTATGCCCTCATTAATTTTGGCGATTTACCCGTCAACACCAAAAAAAAGACGAAATGCTCTTAAACTAGCAAATCGTCTTTTTTCTATCTTCTTCTTAAGAAATTCTTTAGAAGGCTGAATAACTAGGGGGCCGCATGTTTCATCACTTCTACACCGCATTTTTCTTCTAATGGTTGGATAACAGCAGACATGTCGTGATCGTTTAACCCTTTGGCTGCGGCAGTTTCGAAGGCATGTTTTGCCATTTGGCCGGTGAATTCGTTTAGTCCTGCCTGCTCAAGGAGCTGGTTAGCTAAGCGGACGTCTTTGAGGACATATTTCACTGCCCCGCCTGGTGCAAATTGCCGGTCAAGCACGTACTCCTCCATATGCCGCCGCAGCATCCTGCTGTCTCCGTAGCTTACCTTTAAAATGTTTAACAGTTTTTCAGAATCAAGGCCAAACGCGGCTCCCGTAACCATCGCTTCCGAAGCAGCGAGTGAATGAACCGCTACGAGATATTGATTAATTAGCTTGGCAATGCTGCCTGACCCGGAAGGTCCGAGATATTCAATCGTTGCACCCAACGCTTCGAGTACAGAGGAAACTTTTTCAAACGCCTGTCGATCTCCCCCAACTATAATCGTTAGAGTCCCATTTTCCGCGCCTTCGGGACCTCCGCTGACTGGAGCGTCCAAATAATCAATACCCCTTTCAGCTGCTTTTTCAAAAACAGCCTTACTCGTGTCCGCTCCCACGGTTGTAAAATCGATACAAATTAAACCCGGACGCGCATGTTTGACAATCCCATGCCCGCCGAGATAAACCTCCTCAACGTCTCCTGGCATCGAAAGGCACGTGCAAATAATGTCACACTCGCCAGCAAGCGATGCAATGGTTTCAGCATGCTCAGCCCCCTTCTCAACCAAGGCCTGCACTTTCTCCTTTGTCCGGTTGTAAACCTTCAGTTGATATCCATTAATCAACAGCCGTCCCGCCATTCGGGAACCCATAACACCGGTTCCAATAAACCCGATTTTCACGCTATTTTCCCCCCTGTGCTATCGAAGTCATCCATTTAAAGCTCACTTCACTATTTCCAAGCGGAAAGTACTCCAGCCCAATGCAGCCATTATAGTTACTATATAAATAGTTAAAAATCTCCTGATAATCCATCTCTCCCGTCCCCGGCTGATGCCGCCCCGGAACGTCAGCAATCTGGATATGATCTACGAGATGAGCATACTGCTTGTACACAGAGAGCGCATCTCCATAGATTTTTTCCATATGGTAAAAATCAAACTGCAGTTTCACATTAGGCAAATTCACCGCCTCAAGAATTTCCTTTGCCTGCTGAATGTCGTGTAAAAAATACCCGGGCATATCAATCCGGTTAATTGGTTCAATCAAAATTGTCAGCCCTCGAGCCGCCGCTTCCTTTCCGGTATAACGAAGATTGTCTATGTATACCTGTTTTGCGGTTTCTTGGTCCTCTGACTCGGAAACAATCCCCGCCATGCAATGAATTCGAGGAACATTCAAAGCCGTAGCATATTCAATTCCCTGTTGAACGGATTTTCGAAAATCAGCGATTCGGTCTGGATTTACCGCCAGCCCGCGTTCACCCGCTTCCCAGTCACCTGCCGGCAGATTAATTAGTACAAGCGACAACTCATGACGTTCAAGCTCACTCCGAATTTCTTCTATAGAATAGGCGTACGTGAACTGACACTCTACAAACGAAAAACCGCACTCCCTTGCCTTCGCAAACCTCTCAATAAACGGAACCTCCGTAAAAACAGTTGATAGATTTGGAAGCACAAGAACCGTCCCCATGCATCATCACTCTCCTATTTTTTCAAAATTTTTATAATATTATATCCTATTGAAAACGCTTTTGTAAAAGTTCGACAATTTTCACCTTTCAAACGACTGTGAATTTGTCGAAAAGTATTTACTTTGTCATAATTTTGGTATTTAATAGATACATATTTTAAAATTTTCTAATAAATAGGAGGAAAACAATATGAAAAAGGTCCTTAATAAAGGATTTCTTTTAATGGCTGTTTTATTGCTTTTTGCTTTAACGGCATGCAGCGGCAATAGCTCAGAGAAATCAAGCAAAACAGCTTCAAATGGAGGAGATAAGGTCAATGCGAAGATTGGTGTCATCTCCTATCTTACTGGCCCTGGTGCTGCTTATGGAGAAGCAATTACCAATGGTCTTAAGATGGCTCAGAAGGAAATTAACGCAAAAGGCGATGTTAAAATCGACCTTGTGATCGAAGACTCAGCTGGTAAGCAGGAGCAGGCATTATCTGCCGGGCAAAAATTAATGAGTAATGATGATATCGTTGGCTTAATTGGACCAACTTTAAGTACCGAAATGAACGTTGTCGGTCCAGAAGCAGACATGAACGGTATTCCGATTATGGGTACTTCTACAACAGCTGAAGGAATTCCACAAATCGGGGATTATGTGTTCAGAAACTCACTGCCTGAAGCATTAGCAATCCCAGCATCAATCAAAAAAGCAGTGGATAAATACGGTGCCAAAAAAGTTGCGATTCTTTACGGTAACGATGACGTATTCACAAAGTCCGGCTTTGATACAATGAAGAAAGCTGCCGAAGACATGGGTCTTGACATCTTAACGATTGAAACCTTCCAAAAAGGGCAATCCGATTACAATGCGCAGTTAACAAAAATCAAAGGACTTAAGCCTGATCTAATTCTATGTTCAGCACTGTACAATGAAGGCGCCGTAATCATGGACCAAGCAAGAAAAGTTGGAATCGATGTACCATTTGTAGGCGGTAACGGATTTAACTCACCGCAGGTAATTGACATCGCTGGAAAAGCTGCCGATGGTTTAATCGTAGCAACACCTTGGTTTGCTGAAAAACAAGATCCTAAAGTACAAGATTTTGTAAAGAAATATGAAACTGAATATGGCAAGAAGCCTGACCAATTCGCGGCTCAAGCCTATGATGCGCTTTATATTTATGCCGAAGCATTAAAGAATGCAGGCGAAGCTGACCGCGACGCACTACGTGATTCTTTAGCAAAAATCAAAGACTTCCCAGGCATTCTTGGTAACTTCTCCTTTGACAAAGACGGTGACGTTGTCATGGAACCAACAGTCTTGATTATTAAAGATGGAAAATTCCAACCATTTCAATAAGCTACATAAAAGGGCACTGTAATGGTGCCCTGCTTATTATAAGAAATTTTGAAATAAAGGGTGAGATGTCTTGCTGTTAGAGCAGTTGATTAATGGGATTACACTTGGTAGCATTTATGCCATCGTTGCCCTTGGGTTTACACTTGTTTTTGGAGTGCTTGGCATCATTAATATGGCACATGGTGAAATTTTTATGTTTGGCGCTTTTATTGGTGTTATGGTGACAAGCACACTGGGACTGCCGATTTGGATGGCTTTTTTCGCCGCGATTATTGTCACTGCTATTTTAGGCTATATGCTGGAGCGCTTTGCCTTAAGACCGCTGCGCGGGAAGAAAGGCGTTTCCCACCTTGCCCCGTTAATCAGCACGATCGGGGTATCGATTTTACTGGAAAATCTATCGCATCATTTATTTGGAGCGGGAAACCATCCATTTAAAAATGCATTTGCAGAAGTTCATTTTACAATTGGTTCGCTCACCATCTATGTGGTGCAAATTGTGATTTTTGTCATTTCAGTTGTGTTAATGATGGCTCTTTCGTATTGGCTGTCAAAGACAAGAGCAGGAAAAGCCCTCCGTGCGACAGCGGAAAATTTGGATACAGCCAGCATTCTTGGTGTCAATACGAAACAAATCATCACCTTGACCGTCGTGATTGCCTCCGCAATGGGCGGAATTGCCGGCATTCTCGTTGGGATGGCGTTTAACTCGGTAAACCCGCAAATGGGCTTATCTATGGGGTTAAAAGGGCTTGCGATCATTATCCTTGGCGGAATGGGCAATGTGAAAGGTGCTATGGCGGGCGGTTTGATCCTTGGTTTAGCCGAAACGCTCATTGTCGCATATGGAGATTCAGGATATCGGGATGCCATTGCCTTCATTGCAATTATCGTGATTCTTTTAATACGGCCGCAGGGGCTATTCGGCCAAAAGACATCTGAGGGAAGGCCGTGATGATATGCTTGGAGATTTTATAAATCCTTACTACCTTCAAGTCGCTTCGTTTATTATGATTAATATTATTCTAGGCTTAAGCATTTACGTTACCCTTTCTTCCGGACAGCTTTCTTTGGGAAACGCCGGATTTATGGGGATTGGAGCCTATACATCAGCATTATTAACGATTAACTATGATATGCCGATCGTCGTCGGTGTTATTGCCGGGGCATTAGCAGCCGGAATTATCGGCATTCTAATTGGAATCCCTTCACTTCGGTTAACGGGAGTGTACCTGGCGATTGCCACTCTCGGTTTTGGTGAAGTCATTCGTGTATTCCTCATCAACTGGGAATCGCTGACGAAAGGGGCCGTCGGTCTTTCCGGTATTCCGCAAATCGGCCGCGAACTGCTGAAATTCTTTAGGGATGCCGGCTTTAACCCGCTATCCATCGGTTTGAAAAATAACCAATTTGTTTATTTACTAGTTTTGATTCTGTTAGTCATCATTAATATATTGCTAATCTGGTTTCTTATCAGACAAAATAAATCCCGTGTCGGCCGCGCGTTTGCTGCGATTAAAATGGATGAAAAAGCGGCAGAGGCCATGGGAATCAATATTACCTACTATAAAGTTTTATCTTTTGTCCAAGGGGCGGTTATATCAGGCTTTGCGGGCGCCCTATTCGCCCATGTCATGGGTTACATCAGTCCTGCGGATTTCTCTTATCATCGTGCGGTAGAGATTTTGATTTTTGCCGTATTCGGCGGAAGCGAAGTCATTTGGGGTTCGATTTTCGGGGCCAGCTTTATGACCTTAATGCCGGAAGTATTACGCTTTATCAGCGAATACCGCTATATGATTTATGGTGCCATTTTAATCCTAATGATGGCCTTCCGTCCGCAAGGGATTATTGATGTGAATCTTTTACAAAAACTGCAGCTGCCAAAAAGGGGGGGGAAGCATGGTTCTAAACATCAAAAACATCTCTAAAAATTTTGGCGGGATCTCTGCGTTAACCGATGTTTCTTTTTCCCTTAAGGAAGGCGAAATCTACGGTCTTATCGGCCCAAACGGAGCGGGCAAAACCACCATGTTTAACATGATCACGAACATGTTCCCTCCGACATCGGGCGAAATTACGTTTTTCGATGAAAAAATCACCGGCACTAAGCCGTATAAAATTACTAATAAGGGCATCTGCCGGACCTTCCAGAACATCCGCCTGTTCTCACAGATGTCGGTGCTCGAAAATGTGCTGGTCGGCGGACATTCCCGCAGTCATTCAGGTGTCTTTAGCGGAGTGCTGCGGACAAAGTCACAGCGCGCTGAAGAAGAACGATTACGGGTAACAGCGCGCGAACTTCTCGAATTGGTGGGCTTATCCGAGTTTGAAGATGCGGTGGCAGAAAACTTAGCGTACGGGCAGCAGCGCCGGCTCGAAATCGCCAGAGCCTTGGCAAGTGATCCGAAGCTGTTACTATTGGACGAACCCGCCGCGGGGATGAATGATACCGAAACAGCCGACTTGTATTATTTGATTAAAAAGGTTCAGGAACGAGGCATCACGACCCTGTTAATTGAACATGACATGCCGCTTGTGATGAAGCTATGTGACCGAATTACCGTGTTAAACTTTGGGAAAAAGCTCGCTGAGGGGACGCCAGAGGAAATCCAGAACAACCAGGCGGTCATTGAAGCCTACCTCGGATCAGAGGGGGATGATGAAATTGCTTAAAGTATCGGGAATCGAGACATATTACGGAAAAATCCAAGCGCTCAAAGGGGTCAGCCTGGAAGTCGAACAGGGCAAAATTGTCACCATTCTAGGTGCGAACGGCGCCGGAAAAACGACAACAATGAAGACCATCGCTGGTTTGCTTAAGCCGAAAAATGGAACGGTTGAATTTTTAGGAGAAAATGTTACTGGTTTAAGACCAGACCAGCTTGTAAAAAAGGGCATCTCTTTGGTTCCGGAAGGCCGGGCGATTTTATCAGGGATGACCGTGCTTGAGAATCTGGAAATGGGTGCGTATCAGCGGAAAGACAAGGAAATCGCTAAGGATCTCGATACGGTGATGGAGCGCTTTCCAATTTTAAAAGAACGAAAAAGTCAGCTTGGCGGCACGCTCTCAGGCGGCCAGCAGCAAATGCTCGCGATTGCCCGAGCCTTGTTGTCGAAGCCAAAACTGCTGCTGCTCGACGAACCATCGATGGGACTCGCCCCTTTGATTGTCGCGGATATTTTTAAAATCATTCGGGAAATCAAAGATGCTGGAACTACGGTGCTTGTCGTTGAACAAAATGCCAAACAGGCGTTGAAAATCGCTGACTACGGCTACGTTCTAGAAACCGGAAAAGTCATTATCCACGGCCCAGCACAGGATTTACTAGAAGACCCACGAATTGTCGAAGCTTACCTTGGCAGGAAATCTGGATGATGCACGGGGACGGTTCTTCTGCTTCCTTTTACTAGGAAGCGAAGAGCCGTCCCTTTTTTGTTATGTGAAGGTTATGGGACTGTTTTTTCGATTTGGACGCTTGGGTTGTCCCCTAGAAGAGTTCTATAGAAGTTTGCAGCTACACGAGCGGGTTCTTCTCCCCTCCCATGTTTCATCCCGCATAAACAGGGTACTTAAAAAAGCAAATTGGTTTTTAGGAGGTTTGCTTTCAAGATGGAAAATAAAAAGTTGGAGCAGTTGGGGCAATATACGATCAACAATGAGAAAAAGGCCGGTTTAACGACGAACCAGGGACTTAAAATGGCGGAGGATGAATTTTCATTGAAGGCAGGAGTACGGGGGCCGACTTTGATGGAGGATTTCCACTTTCGCGAAAAAATGACCCATTTTGACCATGAACGGATTCCGGAACGCGTCGTTCATGCCCGAGGTGTTGGGGCCCATGGTGTATTTCAGCTTTACGAGTCCTTAGCAGATTATACAAAAGCTGATTTTCTTACGAATCCATCGAAAACGACACCTGTATTTGTTCGTTTTTCAACCGTCCAGGGTTCAAGGGGCTCTAGCGATACAGTCCGGGACGTCCGCGGTTTTGCCACTAAATTTTATACAGATGAGGGCAATTTTGATCTAGTCGGCAATAATATGCCAGTATTTTTTATTCAAGACGCCATTAAATTTCCTGATTTTGTCCATGCTGTTAAACCGGAGCCGCACAATGAAATTCCGCAGGGCGCCAGCGCTCATGATACATTTTGGGATTTTATCGGGCAAAATCCGGAATCGGCTCACATGATTATGTGGCACATGAGTGACCGCGCAATCCCTCGGAGTTTAAGGATGATGGAAGGCTTCGGTGTTCATACCTTCCGCCTGGTCAATGCCGACGGACAGGCGCATTTTGTCAAATTCCACTGGAAGCCTGCCCTAGGTGTTCATTCATTAGTCTGGGATGAAGCCCAACGAATTGCCGGGAAAAACCCGGACTTCCACCGCCAGGATTTATATGAAGCGATTGAAAAAGGGGATTATCCAGAATGGGAACTTGGACTTCAGCTCATTCCAGAGGAGGATGAACACAGCTTTGATTTTGATATTTTAGATCCGACGAAATTATGGCCGGAAGAAGAGGTCCCTGTGAAGCTTGTCGGGAAGATGACGTTGAATCGTAATGTCGATAACTTCTTTGCCGAAACCGAGCAAGTGGCGTTTCACCCTGGGCATGTTGTCCCGGGTATTGATTTTTCGAATGATCCGCTTCTGCAAGGCCGGTTATTCTCGTATACGGATACACAGCTATCCAGGCTCGGCGGTCCAAATTTCCATCAAATCCCGATCAATCAGCCGGTCTGCCCTTTCTATAATAATCAGCGGGATGGCATGCATCAAATGACCATCCATCATGGTCAAACAAGCTATCATCGCAACGGACTAAATGGCAATCAGCCTGAAACAGTTCCCGCTGACCAGGGAGGCTATGAGCATTATCAAGAGAAAATCGACGGGCGAAAAATTAGAGGCCGCAGCGAGAGTTTCCACGATTTTTACTCACAGGCTAAATTATTTTATAACAGCCTTACCTCTCATGAGCAGCAGCATATTAAAGATGCCTTTAGCTTTGAGATCGGAAAATGTAAATCGGACATGGTGAAGGCAAATGCCATTTCATTGATAAATCATATTGACCGCCAACTGGCAGAGGGAGTAGCAGCGAATATTGGTGCCCCAGTTCCTGAAGAAAATTATGAAGTACAATCAGCGAAGGTATCTCCTGCCCTTAGTATGGCAAATACCATTAACAAACCGGATACCAAGAGTGTTGCGATTCTTCTGAATGGAAAACCCGATGTTGAGACGCTGACAAACTGGCTTGAGATGTTCGCTAATCATAAGATCAATTATAGTATTGTAGATCAAAAGATATACAAATTAAATCAGTCATTAAAAGTGACAGACACATACGATACAGCCGATTCCAGCCTTTTTGATGCAGCCTTATTAATCAGTAACGAGGAGATTATTCAGACACCTATACTGGAATTTATTCAAACTACGTATAAACATTTCAAACCTTTAGCCCTTTCCCTTAGCAATCCAAATGCGATATTATACAGCCCCATCAGCTTAGAAGCTAAAGGAGTTTACAACATAAAAACTACCGGCATCCAAAGCTTTATCGACGGAATTACTCGCGGAAGGTTTTGGGAAAGGGCACTATAGAGCATAGGGATAGTTCTTTTAGCGGAACTGCACGTTCTCTTGCGCTTCCTTGGTTGAAAAGGAAGTGTAAGGGACGTTTTTTTACCTATTCTTTCGTTCTAAATCGCCCTCCCCCTACTGCTTTTCCTATGCCCTTAGTGTTGTGCTAATATTAAAAGGAACCATCCAATTTTAGGAGGAAGTATAATGGCTATTGTTGATATTACTGTAATCCCTGTGGGAACAGCTACACCTAGTGTCAGCGGGTATGTGGCGGAAATACATAAGTTTTTGAAGGGGTATGAAGGGAAAATCAAGTATGAATTAACGCCGATGAGTACGTTAATCGAGGGCGATTTAAAGGAATTGCTTGAGATTGTCCAGCAGCTGCATGAGCTGCCGTTTCAAAAAGGCGCACAAAGAGTATGTACCAATATCCGGATTGACGACCGGCGGGATAAGGAAAATACGATGGAACGGAAATTGAAAGCGGTAGAAAGTAAGTTGTAAGGTGGAAGCACAGGGACGGTCTTTTATCAAACAATAGACCGTCCAAAATATTGGCTATTAAAGACATAACGAGCTACCCTCCTTTTAAAATTGTCCTCAATACCCTTTATTGAAGACAAAACAAACTGCTTTCCTTATAAATTTGTCCCCAATACCTTCTATTGAAGACAAAACGAGATCACTCCCTTTTATATTTGTCTCCAATACCCTCTATTGAAGACAAATTGAGATCACTCCCTTTTAATTTTGTCCTCAATACTCTCTATTGAAGACAAAATGAGATCCCTCCTTTTAAATTTGTCTCCAATACCCTTTATTGAAGACAAATTGAAATCACTCCCTTTTAATTTTGTCTCCAATACCCTTTATTGAAGACAAATTGAGATCACTCCCTTTTAATTTTGTCTCCAATACCCTTTATTGAAGACAAATTGAGATCACTCCCTTTTATATTTGTCTCCAATACCCTCTATTGAAGACTAAATGAGCTCACTCCCTTTTAAATTTGTCCCCAATACGCTCTATCGAAGACATGACGAACTGCTTTCCTTATAAATTTGTCCCCAGTACCCTCTATTGAAGACAAATCGTGCGGCCTTCCTTTTAAAATTGTCCTTAAGCCCTCCGATTAAAGACAAAACCTACTTTGAATCCAATAAAATCGTCTCTACCAAAGCCAAGCTCCATGAGGAAGGAGACCGTTCCCATGCATCATCAAATGTAATAAAGTTTTTATCAATATGTAACCTGTTGTTCATAGAAGTGAAAACAAATTATGGAATAATGATTGTCTTAAGAGTATAGCAAAATGGGTGGTGCAAATTTGGCACAGATGAATAGGAAGGTCCGGGTAAGATGGGGCAGAGTACTTGGCGCCCTTTTTTTCTTAGGAATCTTTGTGATTGGTCTTTTAACAGTTTATCAATACATAGAAAAAACAGTAAATACACTTAATCAGCCATTTAAAAAAGTAGAAGAAAAACATTTCGTTCAAGGAAAGGAAAGTCCTCCTTTTGAAAAAACGCAAAATAAAACAGACGAAGTAAATGTCCTTATTTTAGGAAGTGACTCACGCGGCGAAAAACAGGCGCGAACGGATACGATTATGGTTGGACATTACGATCTTAAAGCACATAAGGTCAAACTGATTTCATTTATGCGGGATATGTATGTCTCTATCCCACAGCACGGACAGCAAAAATTGAATGCTGCTTATTCATATGGCGGTCCGGAATTACTAAGACAGACGCTGAAAGAAAACTTCGGCCTGGATATCCAATATTATGCGATCGTCGACTTTAAGGGATTTGAAAAAGCAGTTGATGTTCTCGTTCCAAATGGAATTGAAGTGGACGTGCCCCATAAGATGTCTAAAGGGATTGGAATGACATTAGACAAAGGGAAGCAAACACTGCATGGTAAGGAGCTGCTCGGTTATGTCCGTTTTCGCCAGGACCGGTTAAGCGACTTCGGACGGGTCCAGAGACAGCAAGAAGTGATTTCGAAATTAAAGGAAGAAGCAATTAGCCTTAATAGTGTGACCAAACTTCCTAAACTATTAGAAATTTCAAAGGCATATGTGGATACAAATATTGAAACCTCCACTCTTTTAACGATTGGAAAAGACATGTTAACAAACAATGCCGGGAAGATTGAAACATTAAGAATTCCTGAAAATGGAAGTTTCGAAAATAAACGCTACCAAGATGTCGGCGAGGTGCTGGAAGTAGATTTAGAGCAAAACAAAAAAGCAGTTGAAACATTTTTAGGAGAAACTGATGTTGCCCAAAAAGAAGAAAAAAATGAATAAGGATTCCATACCTAAAATATAGGCATCTAAGTGCAGCAAGAAATCGATCTGTTCTACCCTACTCGGTAAAACACATTGATTTCTTGTTTTTTTTTGGATATATCACAACAACTTTTTTAGGAAGATTTTCCTGTTTTTGATACAAACGACCCCAAATTTATTGTTAAATTTTTTAAGACATGTTTAAATAAAATTGTGAATTTTATAATAATTCAGAAGGAGGTGTGCCTATTATAAAGGTCCGGATGTCATGATGTTAGAATCTTAAGAATTACAAAGTGATTCTAGCTTCATACAAGTACACTTTTCACCTGGTCTCTCATGCTTTCTTTTAGTACAAAACGAAATTGGGGGAATTTATTTTGGTACATGCTGATTTGTTGTTAACGAACGCTAATGTTTTAACACTTGACGAGAATGGGCACCGCGCAGGGTCCGTTGCCGTAAAGGATGGCCGGATAGTCGGAATTTGGGAGGAAGCCAATCCACCAAAAGATGCTGTCAGCTGTTCTGCTTCAACACAAATGATTGATTTAAAAGGTGCAACACTTATACCAGGCTTTATTGATACACATAACCACTTACCGATGTACGCCCTTACAAAAGACCAAGTAAATTGCAGCTCTCCACTTAACCGCACCATCTCAGATATTCAACAAAGTCTTCTTCAAAAAATAGAACAGACTCCAAAGGGAGAATGGGTATTAGGGTATGGATATGACGATACCCTAATACAAGAAAAACGCCATCCAACCCGTGAGGATTTGGATGCAATCGCGCCCGATCATCCAGTCTGCATAAAGCACATTAGCGCCCATCTCGCTGTCGCCAATTCAAAAGCACTGCAAATGGCTAGAGTTTCCGATGATCAGCCGGACCCTGCCATCGGTTATTTTGGACGCGATCAATCAGGCAGGATAAACGGAGTTCTTTATGAGTTCGATGCAATGGAAAGTGTTTACTCGAAAATCCCTGAAAAATCTATCGATGAACAAATTGCTTTGTTAAAGGAAGGCATAGAGGATTATCTTGCCCAAGGCATTACAACAAATACGGATGCCGGGGTTGGGCTTGGAGGCGGAATCAAGGATTATGATTTTCATCTTCAAGCGATTGAAAGAGATGCCAATCCATTGCGCATGCAATTGATGGTTATGCATGATCTGCTGCGGCCAACTGGCCCGTTTGCAAATTATACGGCAGATGAACTGAATGAGGAAATACAAAGGCGCACGAATGGCATGGCAAGGCTGGACAGTGCAAAATTGTTTCAAGACGGTTCCATCCAAGGACTAACTGGTGCTTTAAGGAAACCGTATGAATGTGATGCCGAGTTATATGGTGATCTTTGTCATGACCAGCAGAAATTCAATGAAGAAGTATACGATTTACATCGAAGAGGGTTCCGAATTGCGATCCACGGAAATGGTGACCGGGCGATTGGCTCTATTTTAGACGCTTTAGAGTATGCCTTAAGTAAGGAACCTCGGAATGATCATCGTCACCGGATTGAGCATGTGCAGACCGCTACATTAGAAGATTTAGACCGTATGGCAAGGCTTGGTGTCGCAGGTTCTTTTTTTATCAACCATGTTTACTTCTGGGGTGATCGTCATGAAAAGGTGTTTTTAGGACCTGAGCGAGCAAAACGGATTAGTCCGTTAGCGGATGCTATTCAGCGCAACCTGTTATTCACCTTGCATTCGGATTGTCCTGTCACCCCTATTTCGCCATTATTTTCTGTGTGGGCTGCCGTTAATCGCTTGACAAGTGAAGGAAAAGTATTAGGAGCGGACCAGAGAATTGATGTGGAAACTGCCCTGCGTTCCATGACCATATACGGCGCACAATTGAATTTTGATGAAGCCCACACAGGCAGCATTGAAATCGGGAAAAAGGCCGATTTTGCTATTCTTGAGGCAGACCCAACAAAAGTGAGTCCAATTGAAATTAAAGATATTTCTGTATTGATGACCATTATCGGCGGAAAGGTCGTCTATGAAAAAGGTATTTTAGTTTCACAATAATCTATAAATCAATTGGAGGTGGGGGTATAGTGTTATCACGTCAGTTTGCAAGCGTTTTGGTAGGACTTGTCATTCCTTTCGCAGCCGTTTTGGGTGTTATTCCCTTCATTAGTAAAATGGGTTCCACGGTTTTAGGTTTTCCCATTCTTTATTTCTGGGTATTCCTTTGGTTCCCATTAACAACCGTTTGCTTATGTATTTCGTGGCACTTTTTCGATCGCCACGCTTATGAAGACGGTTTTGATGAAGGAGGGGATCAATGATGACATCGGTTGTGTTTATTGCTATTCTTCTTCTCACTCTTCTTATCGCCGTGTTTTCACGGAGCGGAAAAGATGTAATGAATGTGGAGGAATACTTGGTAGGCGGCAGATCATTTAGCGGCATGATTCTTTTCTTTCTGGCCGTTGGGGAAGTTTACAGTATTGGAACGATGATTGGATTTCCAGGGGGTATTTATGCCATGGGGCCAAGTTATGGGATTTGGTTCCTGGCTTATATATTACTTGCCTATCCTGTAGGTTATTACATTGCTCCACTAATTTGGCGGGCCGGTAAAAAATACGGGGCCATGACACTGCCAGATATCTTTAAGGGACATTATTCTCATCGAGGACTGGAACTGATTATTACCCTTGCCTTTTTGATTTTTCTTATACCGTGGGCACAGCTGCAATTTCAAGGATTGATTGTTGCTCTAAGTGCATTGGGCTTTAACCTTTCCCCTACGGTTGCCGTGTTAATCTCAGGAGCCATAGCTTATATTTATATTTCTGTTTCGGGGGTAAAAGCTCCGGCTCTAATTTCGATTGTAAAAGATATTCTCATGTTCGGTGCCATTGTGGTTGTCGGTATTGTCGTTATTGTGAAGGTTGGCAGCGTTTCCGATTTGTTTACGCTTGTAAAAGCGAAAGGTGCCTCTGTTACCATCGATCAGCCGAAAGATATTGTGTACACTGTCACCACTTCATTTGTGCAGGCGATTGCTTTTAACTTTGCCCTTATTGTTGCTGCTGTCATGACGGCTAAATCGGAGGCAACAGTTAAGAAAACGCAACGGTTCATGCCGTTATATATGCTGATGTATCCTTTTCTAGTGGTAACCGCTTATTATGCTTTAGTAGCGATTCCAAATCTGGAACAGCCAAATAATTCATTTATTGCGGCTTCTTTAGCCCTTTTACCACCTTGGCTCGTTGGTTTGGTTGCAGCGGGTGCAGCCTTATCAGGGATTTTAGTGTTATCTGTCATAAGTTTAAACCTTGGTGGAGTCGTTTCAAGAAATTTGGTTCGTAATATTCCGGAACGGTCACAGCGAAAATGGGTACAAATCTTCGTCTTGGTCTATCTTCTCATTTCGATGTTCATCACCATCTATGTTCCGCAGTTAATGCTTAACATTATTGAGATGGCCTATTACGGTTTCGCTCAATTTGTTCCGGGACTTTTATCCGTATTTTTCTTCCGGAAAGTAACACCGAGAGGAATTATTTCCGGTGTGGTTGCTGGGACCGCAACAGCTGTCTTGATGCACTTTAATCATATAAATGCCTTCGGCATAAATATCGGTTTAATTTCACTTATCGTCAACTTTATCGTTACGTATGCAGTTAGTATAGTATTTAAAGGCAGCTTTCAATTGGTTACCCCAATTGCAGGCAGAAGGAGCAAAAATGAAAAGATAATTTCAGTCAATGTCTCTAATAATGTCGCCTTAATCCAGCCTGACGAATCAAAACAGTCTTAAAAAAAGAGCACTATGCACGGGGGCGGTTCTTCCGCTTCATTGATGAAGCAGGAGAATCGTCCCCGTGTCTCACTATTTGACGCCTATGTATATTTACTTATATAATAAGTTTATAATAAAAAAGACCGAGCATGGTGAGTGCTCAGTCAGGCAGCAGCTACATGCCGCATGAAGAGCAGCTGACCTATTGAATATGAATCGATGATCTAAAAAGAAGTAACATGCCTATTCCTTTGGTCGGGAGAGGGGCGGTTACTTCTTTTTTCTGTTGGTGACGAGTGCGATGATTGCCACAATTGATGCTAAGGCTGTGGCAAGGAAAATGCCAAATTGCAAAAGCGTGTTTATTGCTTCGTATGTCACCATTAGAACACCCCCTTCCTTGCAGGGAGTGCCAACCGCCCATCTACTTTATGTAGCTGCTAGATTAAGATTATCATAATATTTATTAATCTACCAGGATTTTACGAACGAATGTTCCACTATAACAAAAAGACGGTTCTTCCGCTTCATTTATAAAGCAGTAGAACCGTCCCTATTTTATTGGGCGGTGTAGCCGCCGTCGATGACGCAGGCTTGGCCGGTGATGGCTGATGCTTGGTCGCTGGCTAGGAACATGACATAGTTTGCGATTTCTTCTACTTTTAGTAACCGTTTTTGCGGAACGAGCGGGTAGATGACCTCTTCCAATACACGCTCTAATGGGACATCTCTAGTTTTGGCAAGATCGGCCAGCTGGTTGCGGACAAGTGGTGTGTCAACGTAACCCGGGCATACCGCATTAACCGTAATCCCGTGCTCTGCCCCTTCAAGGGCTGCTACCTTGGTTAGCCCAATCACCCCATGCTTGGCACTATTATAAGCCGCTTTTCCAGCAAATCCGATCAGTCCGTTAATCGACGCCATATTAATAATCCGGCCGAACTTTTGCTTTTTCATAATGGGAAAAACCTGTTGGATCGCCAGAAACGGTGCTGTCAGCATAACTGACACCAGCAGTTCAAATTTTTCCTTTGGGAATTCCTCAATCGGGGCAACGTGCTGCAGGCCGGCATTATTGATCAGGACATCCAGCCGTCCATATTCCGCAACAGTGTAATCCAGTGCCTTTTTCAGTTCTTTTTCGTATGTGACATTACACTTTATTCCAACCGCCGTTAACCCCTCTGCTTTTAAGGAGGAGATTGCTTCCCCCAGCCCGCTTCGGTCCAAGTCGCTAAGCACAACCCTCGCACCATTTTGGGCAAAGGATTTTCCAATCTCAAAACCAATCCCGCGCGCTGCACCCGTAATAAAAACCACTTTATCCTCTACCATGTAAAAAAACATCCTCCCTGCTGGGTGAAATCTCCATGAGGTGGTGTCAGGCACCATGTGAAATATTCACATGGTGCCTGACACCGTTTCTTAAAAAGCTCCTAATTAGTATTCCCACTGGGTTGACTGGACAAACCGCCCCCTCACAAAACCTTAAATACCTAACCCAAGTGAGAATAGAACGATCGCTAATACGACACCTATCGCCGGAACAATAACCGTTAAAGCACCGACTGCGCCGTAGGCATCCTGATGAGATTCGCCGCAGATCGAGCGGATTGTTGTCACGACGTAGCCATTATGCGGCAGCGAATCAAGCGCGCCCGAGGAAATTGCCACTGTCCGGTGCAGCGCCTCCGCATTGACACCCATATCCATATAATGCGGAGCCAAAAGCGGTAAGGCAATCGCCTGCCCGCCGGAAGCCGAACCGGTCATCCCGGCAATTACGCTGACCGCAATCGCGCCGCCAATGAGCGGACTTCCCGGAATGCTGGTCATCGCCTCAACCGCTTGCTGGAATGCCGGAACAGCCTTCGCAACACCGCCGAAGCCAACCACTGCAGCTGTATTACCAATCGCCACCAGCGCGCCCATCGTTCCATCGGAAACCGCGTTCCAAAATGACTTAAAGTAAGTACGATTCAGTAAATAAGTCGCGATTACCCCGCCTAACAACGCAATAATAAGTGCCGATTGTTTGAGAGTATCGTGAAAAACAAAGGAAATAATGAGGACGACCAGCAACGGAACCAAGCCCGTCAGCGGATTCGGCAATTTTTTATCCTCCACCGCAGGATCATTGTCACGTGTGATAAAAGTTTCTCCCTTGGCGACAGCCTTTTTAATCATGCGTTTCAGCCACCAGAAGCCAAAAACAGCCATAAACACAGCAACGATGAGGCTGACCTCCCAGCCGGCATATGGCGAAGTTCCGAGAAATTCAATTGGAATCCAGTTTTGAATTTCCGGCGACCCGGCAGAGGTCATCGTAAATGTGACTGACCCAAGCGACAGCGCAGCAGGGATAAAGCGGCGCGGCAGATTTGCTTGCTTAAACAAGCTTAACGCCATAGGATAAACCGAAAATGCCACAACAAACAAACTAACACCGCCATAGGTTAAAATGGCGCAGGCCGCCACGACCGCTAGCACGGCATGCTTCATGCCCAATTTTTCAACAACCCATTTGGACACACTGTCAGCCGCCCCGCTGTCCTCCATAACCTTTCCAAATATCGACCCCAGCAAGAACATTAAATACCAGGAGGTCACAAATCCCGAGAAACCGCCCATGTAGTTCGCTACTAAATTGGCTTCCCCCTCGCCAACCTGCTGTGGAAACAGCGGCAGACCGCTCAGGATTGCAACGAACAGCGCACACAAGGGCCCTGCGACTAGCAAATTCATCCCCTTCATCGTTAAATAGATTAAGAGAATTAAGCCCCCAATCAGGCCGATCATACTTAGCATTGCTTTTCCCCCTTTTGCTAAATGATTCTTTCCATTCTTCTCGTGTAAAAATCTCTTTTTAAACTTGGGATTATTCTTTTTAAAAAATCTCCTCCTTTTTTGTTGTCTTGTCTTTATATATGCAAGCACTATGCCAAGATGAAAAATTACTATTTACCATCAAGGTTTGGGTTTCCTTGTCCAGAAATTTGGAATCGTAGAATGGCAGGTTGCTTGTAACCACTTACATAATTAGTTTTTCTGTTGATTCCGGAATTCTGGAATGGATTCCGGAATTTTGGAATTTGTTTTTGGTTGAATACCGCGGGTTTTGAATGGAATTCCGCGGTTTTTTTGATTTATTCCGTGGCTTTCTCGTTTTATTCCGCCGATTTGCTCGTTTATTCCGCGGGTTTTCAAAATAATTCCGCCGATGATACTTTTGGCGCGTTAAAAATTGCTATCTTTTTAGGTTCTGATTATGATTTTCGCGGTTTTACGATTTATTTCGCGGACATGGCTTTTTATTTCGCCGATTTTGGCTGGGATTTCGCCGACTTTCTCGTTTATTTCGCGGAATTCCACCATAATTTCGCGGATTCAATTTCCCCGCAATAATTCCTCTCAAATTCTCTATTAAAAATTACCCTCCAGCCGATATTTCTTTATTTTTTCATACATACTCGACTTGCTGATGCCGAGCGCTTTAGCGGCTTCAAGTTTATCGTGGTGAAACTGTTCCAGTGTGCGTTCGAGGATTCGCTTTTCGGTCTCCTCCAGAATTTCCTTTAACGACAGCTGCCCAATCAACACTTTCGGGTCGCCCATCAAAGATTCCGGCAATGAGGATAGGGTGATTCTTTCGCCGTCCGTTAGATGCACCGCGGCTTCCACCACATTTTCGAGCTCCCGCAAATTCCCGGGCCAATGATAACGGTCAAACACACGGCGGACTTCCTCATCAATCGTCGTGACCCGCTTTCCGGCCCGCCGGGAAATTTTTTCAAGAAAATAGTCTGTCAAATATGGGATATCCTCCGGGCGCTCCCGCAACGGTGGAATTTTGAACGGCACTACATGGATGCGGTAAAACAAGTCCTCACGGAACCGCTTCTCCTCGATCATTTTTTCCAATGGGCGGTTGGTGGCGGCGATGACTCGGACATCGACAGGGATTGGCTTCAATGATCCGACCGACTCGACTTCTTTTTCCTGCAGGACCCGGAGCAGCTTCACTTGCATGTTTAGAGGCATGTCCCCAATTTCATCGAGAAAAATGGTTCCGCCGTGGGCCAGCACGAACTTCCCTTTCTTGCCGCCCTTTTTCGCTCCCGTAAAGGCGCCTTCCTCATACCCAAATAGTTCAGATTCCAGCAAATGCTCTGGAATCGCGCCGCAATTGACCTTGATGAAGGGCTGATGACTTCTTGGGCTCAAGATGTGAATGCTGTGGGCAAACAATTCCTTTCCGGTCCCGCTCTCACCGCGGATCAATACGGAAATATCCCCTGACGCCACGCTTTTCACTTTTTGCTTAAGTTCGTGCATCGCTGTAGATACCGACTTAATGTCCTGTAACGTATATTTCGCACCGCTGCTTTCATTCCAGTCCTGCAGGTACGTCTGCAGCTTGGGCAGCAGGCTTTTAATATGCGAGTTCATTCTGTTCCACTCTTTCGTATCACGAAAAATAACCGTTCCTAAGGCACCGAACAGCCGCCCGTTAGAAAAAAGCGGAATCCGGTTAGCAATCATGTAATTTCCTTTGATATACTGCAGGTCAGCAATCTCCTCCTTGCCCGTTCGCGCCACGATGTGCATCCTTGAGTTCTCTATGACTTCTGTCACATGCCGGCCAAGCGCATCCCCCTTCTCAATTTCAAGAAACTGGCAATAATTTTGATTAATATACACAATCTGCCCATCCGTATCCACCACCACAATCCACTCATACGCACAATCAATAATCGTCTCCAAAATCTCATTCGTCAGCAGCAAATCCAATCAGCCACACCCCCATCTCTTTCTATCATATGAAGCATCGGAATCTAGTAGAAGCAAATGGGGACGGTTCTTCCGCTTCCTAGAAAGTGAAGCGGGAGAACCGTCCCCAGGTCTCATTAATAAACCCTCACCAGCGTAGGTTTGCTTTTGTTTTTGGCTGCATCGGTGGCTGTGATGGTTAGTTTGGTTTTTCGCTTTTGTGGTTTGATTTTGACGGTGAATTTTCCACTCTTGTTTGTTTTTACAGTGCCGATAGTTTTAGTTCCAACCTTTACCGTAATGATGGAATTTTTCTCAGCTGTTCCGGTTACAGTTTTGCTAGTTCGATAGACTTTCTTCACCTTTGGCGGAGCTGGAGCAATTTTATCCAGAACCATTAACAAGCGCGGACTGCTTATATTGCCGGAAACATCTTTAGCAGTAACTGAAATTTTCGTGCCCGCTTTTTTTAGTGGAATTGGAATCGAGAAATTGCCGGAGCCGTCCGCCGCCACAGTATATTTTGATGTCCCTATTATCGCGGTTACTGTCGATTTCGCTTCTGCCTTGCCTGTTATTATTTTTGATAGATTAGAAACCGCATTAACTTTTGGAATGGCAGGGGCAATTTTATCCAGAACCTTAACCACAGCCGCTTTACTTACATTGCCAGCTTTGTCCTTCGCTGTTACCGTAATATTTATTCCCTCTTTCGGCTGTGGAATGGCCGCCGTAAACCATCCGTCTGCTCCAGTTGTGGTGACAAAAATTGCTTTTCCTATCGTAATCGTTACCGTTGATCTTGGCTCGGCCTTCCCAAGGACTTCCTTGGAAAGATTAGAAACCGAGTTGACGACCGGCCTTTCAGGTGCTGTCCGGTCGACTACATAACGGATAACGGGTTTTGTTGCCTTGCCGGAACTGTTACTAGCAATCACGCTGAGCTCTGTACCGGCTTTTTGTACTGGAATGTCTACTTTAAAAATTCCATGTGAATCAGCTTCTGTAGTATAGGCAGCTTGGCCGATCGTAACAGTTACAAAAGCTCCACTATCTGTCGACCCTGTCACTTCGGTAGATCGATCGCTTACTTCATTAACGGTTAGCAGCGACGGAGGTAAACCTTTCCCAATAGCGACAATTGCTGCTGGACTTCGATTACCTGCTTTGTCCGTTGCTGTCACTGATAGTTCATGACCTGTAAAAAATAGGAGTTGGTTCGCTTCCAACGGGATAATGAAGGAACCGTCATCCTCAGCAACGGTTGACCCAAGTAGTTTAGTGCCCAGTGTCACCTCTACAGTTGAATTTTTTTCTGCCTTTCCTGTGATCCGTTCGGAGATATCTGTCACTGCATCAACCGTTGGTACGTCGGGTGCTGTTCCATCTGTGACAATAATTACTGACGCAGGGCTTGTCTTGTCGGAAAGGTTTATCGCCGTTACCATTATGACGGTTCCTTCCGCCTGTCTTGGAATACTTATGGAAAAATAACCATTTTGATCTGAAGTGTCTTTGTATTCTAATTCTCCAATTTTAACGGTAACATCGGTCGAGGGTTCGGTTCTTCCCGTAACCATGGTATCAACTTCGGACACACCGTTGACGACAGGCGGGGGTGGAGCCGTACTGTTCTTGTCAAGCACTTTAAACGAATCACTGTATGGGACCGAATAGAATTCCGCCCTATTGTGATTCCGATCTTCTACCTCTACGCTTAATAATGTCCATGTACCAATTGGCGTTGCCGCAGGACTACCGATTCGGATAACCCTTTCGTACTTACCGGTTTCGGGATTAAAATCTGCACTTCCACCTATTCCATACTTCCCATTTCGGTAGAAGACGGACACAGTCAAAACCCCTGATTGTTCGTCGGACGCCTCAACCGATAGAGTGATAGACTCCCCTTCTGTAACTTTTTGCTTATCAACCTTAACGGAATGAACAACGGGCGGGGTAACATCAAAATCTGGATTGACAACGGTCAAATCAGCATCTTCCGGGTTTGGCAGATAGTCTCTTTTGAGGTAGTCTGAATTAAACTTTTTATCCCAGATATTGATCTGGTCCAGTTTCCACACGCCAGGCCGATCCTTGCTTCCAATCGTGAATTTCGCCTCATATTTACCTGTTTCTTGATTGAATATGGCGAACGGATTCTTTAGAGCAACTCCGTCAGGCCCCCGATAAAAAACCTGTATCTGTAAGTCGCCTGGGTCCAGTTCGTCCACATCTATAGTTACTGTGACATCATCACCGGGACCGGCCTCCCATTTGTCAATGGTTACAGCCTTAATAACAGGTCCAACTACAGCAGCTCGTACCTGCAACGCGCTAAGACTTGAAAAAACAAACACAAAGACAGTTATAACTGCCACGAACCGCCTCAATATAACCACCACTTCCCTCTCATAATCTATATCTCTTATAGCCTATTGTACCAGCAACTCTTACAAATATATACATTTTAAATGTACATGGGGACGGTACTCGTACCTTATTGGTATTCCTTTTTTGCTGAATGATTTTGTGAGTCATGGGACGGTTCTTGTGCCTCACATTTTTTATAGAAGTTTTGAATAGGTCAACACTTTTCTAAGGTTATAGAAAATTTCACATTAACCTTTATAGGCATAAAAAAGAGGCAGCAAGGTCTATTAAAACCTTATTGCCCCTTAAATATTACAATTTCCCTAACCTGTAATGCGATTGAGTCTGCCCCCTCATCGTTGAATCAAGAGAACCGTCCCTATGCATTAGTGTCCTGAAACCATTAGTCCGATTTGGGACAGGGTGGCGCTACCGACGTAGATGCCGATGAAGACGAAAACGGCGACGATGGCCACTTTCCAGGAGGTTTTTCGCAGGTCGGCCAGTCGGTCAACCACTGAGATTCCGGCAAATGTAAGGATCGGTGTCGTAATTGATAAGAAATCCACCGAACCAATAGCTTTTACGAATGTGTCGGACATTAAACAGCAGACCAACGAAGTAATCGATACCCAGCCCAATACAGGGAAATTTTTAATAAAACCGATGGGCTGTTTCTTGGCCAATTCAGAAATCATAATTCCAATTACCGAGAACAGCCAAAGCGTAAGCAGACCCCAAATGGTCATTGATGAAATCGGTGTTGCGTCTGGATTTTTCAACAGCTTAATCTCTTGGGTAAATAAAATCAAGGCTATACTTAAAAGGACTACCAAACCATATTTTACAAACTTATTTAAACCGCTTGTTTCCATGACTTGTCACCTTTTCCTCTCGTCAATAATTTATACATAAATTGCTGCAACGGTACTGCACAGAACACCATTACGAAGGTTCCAATGAAGCTGGACAGCAGCTGACTGGCAGAAGCATAGGCAATAATCGTTTTTTGTTTTTCAGGAATGGTCGCTGCTAACGACGAAGAAGCAGCCGTCATCATACTTCCGGAACCCATGCCGGATGCCATCGCTAACGCCTCGACCCGATACCCCAAATGCAATAACATCGGGGCCACAATACTGAAGAATACTGCGCCGAAAATAGTTCCGATAATGTACAGCGATAAAACACCGCGTCCTTCATCCGAATCCAGCGTATATTTTTCCGAAATATAAGCTAATTCCCCTTCACGTCCTAATCCTAGTGTCGCACCAATCGCTTCCCGTCTTAAACCTAGGAAAAGTGCAACCGGCAGACCTAGCAGCACGGTGCCCAAATGACCGAATTCTTGGATTAAGAAAATCCAGCCAATGTTTAAAATTTCCTGCAATTTAGGCGCCACATCTGCACCATAGCGTGCCATTAACGGCAGCATGATAAAGATTAAATACTTGCTGGCAAAGGAAACATTTTTTTCACTGTAAATCTTTTTAAAAATGCCCTTTCGAAAAATGCCAAATCCGAGCACCATCGAAATCAAAATCGCAAACACAAGCGGCAATAAGTTAATCGAAATCGGACCGAGTGGAATGCTTTGAAAGCCGATCATTTCAGCCGCGGTAATGACGAGGAGTGAAAAAATAAGCAATAAAATAAAGTTCAATTTCATCGTTAGTTGCCCCTATTCGTTAATAGATTGAATTAATTCTTCGTAGTCTTTGTAGGAACGCTTGTACAGCTTTGCTTGATCAATACTTCCATTCATTTCTTCAAAAACCTGCGCTAGGAATCTTGGGAAGATTTCGAAAATATACTCAGGATCAATATCAATGAAGTCATCACCATGAATCGTCCCGGTAAAACCGCTGTAGCCGATTTGAATGCATGGGAACATATATGATAGATCGCCGATATCACCGGCCGCACTGATTGGCGTATCTTTACGGATCGCTGTGATTTCCTGATTTTTTTCAAAAGCGCTGGCAACAAATTCTGTCAGATAGCGATCCTGTTTAAATGGCAGATAGCCCATTTGCGTTTTGATGGTCACGTCGCCTTGCAATGCCATTGCGCTTCCTTTGGCGGCGTCATCCATTTTAGCAGCCGCTTCCTTCATATACTCGACTGATTGTGTCCTCAGATCGCTTCCAACGGTAATTTGATTCGGCACCACATTTGTCGACATATCCGATTCCATCACAATCGGATTGATGCGAACCATTTCCGAATCCTTCAGCTGCTGGCGGGCAAGTCCTAATGCCACATTAAATAACGTGGACATGCTGTAGGCGTTTTTCGCTGAGAACGGGTCAAAACCAGCATGTGTTGCTTTACCGTGGAAGGTGTATTTTTTATATAAAAATCCAGCCAGGTCACAGTTGACTTCGATTGTCCGTTCCGGGAATTCTCCGCCCATGGCATGAACACAAATCCCGACATCAATATCATCGAACACGCCTAATTTCATCGCTTCCGGCTTGCCGCCGTAATAAGAAATTTCGCCTTTAGCCAATAGCTCGTCGCGGTAGGCTAAATCCAAGTATTCTTCCGCCGGTACAAAAATAAACGCCAGGTTAAAGTCGTACTTCTGATGGGCCCCAGTTTGGATGAAGTAGTTGTACAGCGCCAAGGCAATTGCTACCTGTGTATAGTGGCCGCAGTTATGAGCCGCACCTGTTGACTTGTCCGACCATTGATGCGACGGGGCATAAACCGCGTCCAGCTCCGCGATGAAAGCAATCGTGAATGGCTTGTTATCGCTTAGTCTTGTCTTTAATCCTGTTTTGCTGAATTCCTCAAGATCGATTTGAGGATTCACCTTCTTTAAAAAGTCAACTACTGTTTGTTTTGTTTTATACTCTTTATACCCAAGCTCAGGGTTTGCAAAAATCATTTTTGCAATTTGGTGGATTTCTGAGTACTGCTCTTTGAAGATCATATTTCCACTCCTATTTTTCGACAATTTTCACTTTTTTATCTTAAGGGGAATGAAAGAATTAGTCAACACAAAATACGAACATTACCATAAATTATATTAAAATTATCCGTATATTTCGACCAAACACGAATATTATTCTGATATAATGTTTATTTTTACGCCTTTTCAAAAAGCAGGGTGACAATCGGGACAGTTTTTCTAGCAGTTTCGAACCGTATCTATGCTTCTTAAGATCCAATGTGATAATATGAGTAAAAACCAAAAGGAGTTGTACTCATGACATATCTATTACAAGTAGATTTTAAAATGGATGGGCCATTTGGTGAGGAAATGTCTAAGGCATTTGTGGATTTGGCAAAAAGTATAAATGATGAGCCAGGTGTGATTTGGAAGATTTGGACAGAGAATGCTGAAGCCAAAGAATCTGGCGGTGTCTATTTATTCGAAACAAAAGAGGATGCGGAAAATTATTTAACGATGCACTCAGCACGGCTGGATAGCTTCGGCATTACGGACATTCGCGGGAAAATCTTTGAGGTTAATGAGGCATTGTCACTTATTAATCATGGACCGATAAAATAATTTGCCCCTTTCTATGAGACAATTTCTTTTCTAAATTGCTGCGGTCTGTCCCATAGAACCTTCCTATGAGACAGTTTTCCTTCGACAGCGTTAGATAGGAAGCATGGGGAGGGTTCTCCTGCATCATTCATGGTGCAGAAGAACCCTCCCCTTGTTTCATTAGTCGCGGTCGCGACCTTTTTCGAAGAATGATTTTTCTTCTTTATTATTCTGGGCTTTGATTTCTTTGCCTTTGATTTTTCCTTTGCCTTTCTTGATTACCTCGGTGCCCACGGATGCGTAGATGCTGTTGGCGATGAGGCGGTAACTGTATTGTGTGTGGGCGCGGAAGGCAAGGTCATTGGCGAACAGGGTAATCGTCGAGTCTTCAAAGTTTTTCGTAAAAGCCAGTGTTTGGCCCTTTGCGCCTTTATGGCCTGGCCACCAGCCAGAAATATAGAAATCATCTGCGTTGCTGAAGCTTGCTAAGACTTCTGCATCTTCAGGAACGGAGGTAATCCATGATCCTGTTGTTGAATACAGCAGCTCTTCCTTTTGGTAGCCGGAAGTCAGGACGTGCTCATTTACAACGGCTTTAAATAATCCTTCATGGCCATTGGCTGTTGCTTTGTAATCAAACCCAGGAAGCGCCCCGCTGCTTTTCACAGCCCTTAAGGCAGAATTTCCAATACCCAAAAATGTTTTTCCAGAAATGCTGCTTGGATTAAAGCTGGCGCTATCACTAATAATGACGTCGGCCTCCGCTTGAGAAACCAGGTCAAACCCGAGCTCTCTAAGAGAAAAATTCAATTGCGAGGAACCGGTGACGGTCACCTTAGGCTTTCTCAATTGTTCAGTTTTCAGCTGATTCGTGGTACCTAAAGGCTTCGCTTCAAAATAATAGTTTTTCCCATAAACCTGAAGGTCCTTCGTGCTGACAATAAAGTCACCTCTATTGACCCCAGCCTTTGTTTCTGTTGCTTTTTCAACTACGACACCGTTTTTCAGCAGTTCATTTACTAGTTTAATAGTATCATTGTTTGAATTTGCCAATACCTGCTTTGGCGTATTGCCTACTACAGCACCTTTTGGAGTAGTGACATTTGTCACCTTCATAGTACTGTTGCTAAAAGCATCCGGAAGACGAATTTCCCGAACATCGAAGCCTCTTAGATCAGGGAAATCGGTCACAATCGGGTCGTACATTGCCGCCCAGTCCGATGAGTTCTCACCCTTAGAAAGCATCGCATTGGCAACTCCCCGTTTCGCCTGCTTCATCGAAACGACAAAGGTCCCTTTCGGATACATGGTCCCTGCAACCTTCAGATTTTTTGTTGTCTGCTCCACCTTCACCCCGTTTCGGAGTAAATAGTTGACCATTTTGTAGGCTTCTAGCTTATTCTTTTGCTCCTTGTCATCTGTCGGAATCACATAGTAATCTGGGAAGAAGTTATCATGACCGCCTCTAACCCGGCCAATTGATTCACCGGCTGCGTTAACAAAATATTTGTCGACAGCACGGTCATCAATCCCTTTTACACCACGGTCAAAAATCTGAAGCTGGTTTTTAAACAGCTCCTCTTTATGATCAAAGACAAACTTGGCCGCTCCAAGCCCGACACCAACCATCGCATGAAACGCATTTTGACTTAGTGTCGGCACTTCCACGGTATGCCCTAACGATCCGTGAAGCATCGCATACATTGGCGTATAGGCCGGAGTCGCATCATCCCAGCCATCCTCCCAAGTTTCAGCCGGAATAAAATAGGAAGTTAAGCTCGAATTGCCAATCCCCGCTTGGCCCATTGCATTCGCCTGGTTAATCATTTCGTTATAAAGCAGGTCATACTCATAGTTCGGGTTATGCGGCGGTGTCGTTGGTTCGATTAAAAATCCGCTCACATAGCCGTGCATATCAACAAATGACAGCGGGGACCATCTGGCAATCTCTTGCGTCACCTGCTGTGTTTCCACTTGTGTTTGATAATGGTTGTCCCGGTTCAGGTCAAAGCCATTGGCATTCGCTCTTGTATTGGCAACTCTGCCATCAGGATTGTTGGTAAACATATAAAGAAAAATCACATCGTCAAGAACCTTGTCGACATTTAACTTAACGGTTGTTTCTTTGTCCCCTTTTCCTGTTTTATAGCTTACCTCATCCTCGAGGGCAAACTTTTTCAATAGCTCAACTGAGGTATCGACGCCTTCTATTTCATCAGGATGGATATTGTTCATCCAAATCGGCACTTGATAATCACCCATCGTTCCTGATTCTAATTTCTTAATCAAGCTCTCCGGGTTTTCTAACGCGGTAGGCAGGGTTTCATTTAAGTATTTATCAACAGCATTTTTATTTTTTGCCAGAATGACAAAGTGAAGATCGCGCCCCTGGACAGTCTTGCCCAGACTGTGATACTCAAGGTAGCGGTTATTGTCCGGATTTGCTTTTGCTTTAGCAAAAATTTGATCAATCGCCGGCTTTAGTTGATCGTAGAATAAGAATTCATCATAAACATTCAGCTTAACCGTCGCTGCCGCCTTCGCCTTAGCCGCCGGATTAACTAAGGCTAATTCATAATCACCGATAAACTGTTGATATTGCGTGCGTATGGTTCTGTTTGATAAATCATTTCTGTTATAAAGCAGTCCAAACTCAAGGGTGGCTTTAATCGTCGTGGTTCCATCAACATAGTGCGGGGCTTCTTTTACCGTAATAAACTGGGTACCGTTATAAGCGGTACCGCTTGTCCACTTTTTCCAATCTTTAATGCTCTTTCCGCCAAACATCCATTGTAGCTGCGTTAAATCAACGTCCTTGCCAAAATCAGCCTGAACCTCTACGGTGCGAGCCTCAGTCAGTGAGAACAGATCCCGGCTTACATCTAGTTTAATAACCTTGTAGTCTTCCGCAGCCTCCACTTCAGACAGCGGGAAAGCTGTTTGGGCCAATACCGACAGCATCATCAGCAATGCCAGCCAGCCCACAAAAAACTTCTTCATAAAATCATCCTTTCAATAGTAATAGACAATCATAACAAATATACCTGAATTTTCAGTAAATTGACACCTAATTATCCCGTAAACCCCTTCATATTCGCTCGACAAATTTCGCATAAAGGATGATGCATTGAGACGGTTCTCCTATTTCATAAACAACAAAAAAGCCGGATTACTTCCGCCTCTTAATTGTTCATAATTTAAGAATATTTTTACTTTTATTGAGGATGCTATTATAATATAAAATATTTTTCCCTTTGTCGGACCCTGTCGAAACAGTTATTGTTTATTTGATAGCCGTTTAGGGTAAATATCTATGCAACACTTAATATATCAATATTATGCACCACTTTTTCGAATTGTTTCACTTTTCGATTCCGTATTTAAAAGCGAAATGGACTATGTTAGAATCAGTACGGTTTTGGAATTAATTTTACCAAAAAGATCTGGCAGCATAAGGAAATCACGTCATCATGCCTTCCAAAATCACCGTCAAAAAATTTCTTTTTCGAGGTGTATGATGAAAACAAAAGAAACAGTTCCATACGAAAACAAGAAACTGCTAATGGAAATCGCTGATGTCAAAAAAGAAAAAAACGAACTTTATAAACAAACGGGCCCTGGCAGCCCCGACTATATTTCACTCTCCATCAAACTCGACCTGCTCATGAAGGAATATATCGACGAAAAAATCGCACACCTATGAGACAAAGGGACGGTTCTTAAGCTCCCAGTGCTTTCTTAAAAAGAAAGAAGGAAGCAGGAGAACTGTCCCCTTGCTTCCTTGTTTATTGATTGGCGATATTTTCTTCTGCTGTTTCCGGAAAGTAGTCCGCAATTTGATTAAACAGAAATGTGAGATAATCATTTAGTTCAAAGCGGTCTTCCCTTAAAAAAAGCTCGATAAGAGTTTTGCTATTGTCCACGTCCCTTCCTCCTTCTTTTTAGCTGACCAGTGTTATTAGACACACACCTTCTCATAAAAAGGCATTTAAATTTTTATGGTGAGAATGATTATTTATTTATACCTGCAAAGTATTGGCCCCGCCCTACGCACAATACCTCGATGGCCACACGCGCCATCCACCTATTTCCATTATAGTTGGAAACGTTTACATATTCAAATAATATTATATTTCAAATTTTGACAAATTGCACAGCATATAGGAAAGTGCCCCAAGCATATATAATTTTTATAAACAAAAATTTATAATAATTCACATCAAAAAAAATATTAGCCTATAACCCTAGTATGTAACCAAATTAAAAAATTTATACATTTTTACATGGAGACAAACAAAAAAAGGAAGCACAAACTACATGCTTCCTAGATGATCGCAGCCCACGAAAAAACATCCAACGGGAGGCTGAATCTTCCCGCAAATGCTAAGAATAATACTGTAAATTTTATCTTTTTATTTTTCAACTTGTCGAGCACCCAGTGGCACCATGCTTTTTCTTCTTCCGCAAGCCGATACTTTCGGCTGAATAACAAGTAGCGGCCAAATTCCTTTGATGTCGTCTCAAGCTCTTCCATTTGTTCTATTTCTGTGATTTTGCCTGACAAAGAGGCAATGGATTCGTCTAATTTGGCAATCCGTTCATGGACTAATTTGATCGAGTTCTCCTCCCCTAATAATGAGGCAGAATAAATCTTAATGAGAAACTCATCTCGATGAATTGGGTCAGAAGGCGATTTAGCAATCCATTTTTCTAAGGATTGTTTGCCTTTTTCGGTAATCGAAAAAATTTTTTTATTCGGTCTTCCTACTTGCTCGACGATCTCATGAACTAGAAACCCTTTCTCCTCCATCTTGGTTAACAATGGATAAATCTGACTATGCTTGGCCGGCCATACATTATCTAAATATTTTCCTAATTCATATCCCGAATAAGACTTCCTGCCAAGCGCGCTAAGTATTGCATATCCTAGAGTATTCATAGCAATCACCCCAATCTAGTAAACCGCGGCATCGCTAGAAGTACTCAAGTCCACGTGTCACGGTGCTTATAAATATAGTACTCTATATCCAAAGGTGAAATAAACCTTCATTAACACCTATATTATACATATAGTATACACCAAAAATAGTACTAATGACACCGGTGATTATACCTAACGACCCGCTGATGCTTGTGCGCTTCTTACTCAACACAAACGGAATCCCAATGATTGTCGTAAAGAATATCATGCCAATAACCGTTCCTACTCCAAAAACAATGATATAAATAGCTGCTTCTCCGACACTCTTAACCGTGCTCATCGTTAACAGGACCATTGCCCCGCTTCCTGCCAGACCATGTACTAAACCAATGAACGTGGAACCTAAATAGGTTGTCTTTTTATGTTTATGCGGATGATCGTGTTCGCCGCTGGTTTTATGGGAATGGACATGCTTATGCTCATCGCCATCATGCTTATGGGTGTGAATATGGATATTTTTAAAAGAGATGATCGTTTTTATTCCAAGAGTAACAAGCATAATTCCGACTAAAAATTCTAAAGACATAGCCCACTTCTCCGGTATTTCACCCTTCATTAGAATAACAACGATTCCTACGATAAATAAAGTAGCAGTGTGGCCAATCCCCCAAAATACACCAGCTAAAGAAGCCTGCCATAGCTTTTTGCTTTGACTCGCAATCGTCGATACGGCAATGACATGATCTGGTTCAATGGCATGCTTGATTCCTAAAACCAAGCCCAATGCCAGAACGGATAATAATGTTGCATCCATAAAGTTTTTCTCCTCTACTCTTCTTTTCTAGTGAAAACCCAGCAACCATAACAATTGCTGGGTTATGAGTATTAATATTTTCTTAAAAAACTAGGTTTTTTGTTAAACCATTCTTGACTTAGAATCGAATGTAATTCAGAAAATATTTTTTCAATTACTTGTGTGTTATTGGCTAATACCCGAACCGTAAAGCCTGGAACGGGCAGCAGCGATAATCCTATTTTACATTCAAATGAGTTAGTAGGTAAAGCCTGATATAAACGATCAAGTAAATCATGATTCACTTTTTCATCAATCACCATCATTGAACCCAAATGGGAAAAGCCCTCCATTAAACCCAAGCCTTCCATGTTCTGCGATCCAGGATTTAATTTAATATGATCATAGACAACTAATTCCTCATCCATATAAATTTCATTGATAAGCTGAAGCAGATCATAGCTAAATTTTTCTCCTTCTGGTGACCATCCTGGGGTAATGATATCGGAATATAGAAGAGAACATCCTTTTTCCATATAGATAACATTCTTTTGTTTATAACGTGCGTTTTGATAACCGATAAGCGGATCGGGAATATATTCTAAATAGCTGCCTTCCTTCAAGTGGAATTCAGCTTCTTGGTAGGCATGTGATTGGGGCGTCTTATATATTTTCGTTGCCGATTGGGTGGTTAAGGTTAGCTTTGCCTGCTTCTCTAATGAAATCTTCATTTGATAGCGGTCTCCGTCTAAATAGCCCCCGCCCGGGTTTAAAATATAATAGCAGGCCTGGCCTGAATCATCATGATAGACAGGGCGCATGACTTTAAACGCCCCTTGGAAATACACATCATTCGCAACGGTTTTCCCGCTCCTTGCTTCGGTACCTAAACGTAAAATTCCTGTCCAATCGCCCATTTTACTCCAGTCCCTTTAGTAACGCATTTTTCTTAATCCATTCAATAACTTGATCAAGACCTTGATTATCTTTTAAGTTTGTAAAAACAAAAGGCTTGTTGCCGCGGAACACCTTCGTATCTGATTCCATAACCTCTAGGCTGGCACCAACAAATGGAGCTAAATCTGTTTTATTAATAATAAATAAGTCCGATTTAATCATTCCCTGCCCGCCTTTACGCGGAATTTTCTCCCCTTGCGCCACGTCAATAATGTAAATGGAAAAATCAACAAGTTCTGGACTGAAGGTAGCTGCCAGGTTATCGCCGCCGCTTTCGACAAAAATCAATTCCACATCCGGATGCTTTTCCTTTAATTCATTAATGGCAGCAAAGTTCATGGAAGCATCTTCACGAATCGCTGTATGCGGGCAGCCGCCAGTTTCAACACCGATAATGCGGTCAGCTGGAAGCACGCCATTGTTCATTAGGAATTTAGCATCCTCTTTTGTATAAATATCGTTTGTCACCACTGCCATACTAATTTCATCTTGTAAATGTCGAGTTAATTTTTCAACTAACATCGTTTTACCTGCTCCAACAGGTCCGCCAACACCGATTTTAATTGGTTCCATTACTAACACTTCCTCTTTCTATTAAGACATAAAGATACGTATATTCACTCGTTCATGCTTCATTTGCGATAATTCCAGACCAGGTGAAACAATCCCGAAATCTTCTTCCTCTAATTGTTGAATCTTTTCTGTTGCTTTGGTTAATGCACCCTGAAATTCCTGAATACTTTTCTGACCAGCTGTCTGTCCTAATGGAATCGCCCGCACGGCATTTTGGACAAGACTTGAGACGGTAGAATACAAATAATATAAAGTGGTGGTTGATTTAGGAACACCTAGATGATGGCCAACGATTGTAAAAACGATGGCCGGATGACCAAATGATTTCTTGGCTTTTATTCGTTCCCGATAGACTGACAGAGCCGGAATATCATAGAGTGATTCTACGAGATTTAACATCCGGTCACCGATTCGCTGTGTTCCTTCTCTTGTTTCCCGCGGCAGGTTTTGCATTGTCAGCATCCGGTCTAATTTCCACACCTTATCTAAATCTTCCTTCTCTAATGCCTCATAGACGAGGCGGGAAGCAAGCCCATCTGAATAGATGAGCTGCTCGTTGACATAAACATGAAGCCACTGCATGAATGAGGCTTGATCATGAACTTTATCTTCTTGAATATAACTCTCAAGCCCATACGAATGACTAAATGCCCCCGTCGGAAAATTCGAATCACATAACTGAAATAATGATAGAATTTGATTAGTCATGGCTATGCCCTATATGACGAAATGCCTGTTTTACTTTGCGATCCTCACGCTTGTAAGGGATCTGCAGGTTTTGTAGTAGTTCTTCTACAAGATAATCGTATTGAACAAGCATCTCGTCCCCTTCAAATTGGGCTGGCAGGTGGCGATTCCCTAATTGATGGGCAATCGTTCCCATTTCATTCAGGCTGCGCGGGCAAATAATCAATAAGTCATCTGATATCACATCGATGACGATCATATTTTTATCATCCATATATAAAACATCACCAGCAACAAGGTCACGCGGCTCTTTTAGACGAATGCCGATTTCTGTACCGTGATCTGTGGTGACACGCTGAATTCTTTTCACTAAATGGGCGCTTTCGAGGTAGACTTTTTCCTTATGACGTTTAGCCACCTCTTCTTTATCCATTTGTTCAACATTTGTTACGATTTGTTCAACTATCAAAACCTTCACCTCTAGAATAGGAAATATCGTTGTCCCATGGATACCCGATCAACTGGATCGCAGGTAATTAATTCCCCATTTACTCGTACTTCATATGTTTGCGGATCCACCGTGATTTCAGGTGTTTCTGAATTTAACTTCATATCTTTTTTCGTTAATTTGCGAATGCCGCGAACAGGCAGAATCATTTTTTGCAAGCCAAGCTTTTCATGGACTTTATCGTCAAAAGCAGCCTGCGAAATAAATGTTGCCGATGTGCTCGCTAGTGCTTTGCCAAGCTGGCCATACATTGGACGATAGATAACCGGCTGCGGTGTTGGAATCGATGCGTTTGCATCACCCATTAAGCTTTCAACCACAAAGCCGCTTTTAATGACCATTTCCGGTTTCACACCGAAGAATGCAGGATCCCAAACGACTAAGTCGGCAATTTTGCCTACTTCAATGGATCCAACATATTCGGAAATACCATGAGTGATGGCAGGGTTAATGGTGTATTTGGCTACATAGCGCTTCGCACGATTATTATCGGCATGCTCCTTGTCGCCTTCTAATAGCCCTCTCTGTTTTTTCATTTTGTCGGCCGTTTGCCACGTACGTAAAATTACTTCGCCAATCCGTCCCATTGCCTGGGCATCAGAGCTGACCATACTAAACACACCCATATCCTGCAGAATATCTTCGGCAGCAATGGTTTCTTTTCGAATCCGTGAATCCGCAAATGCAAGGTCTTCTGGAATCGATGGGTTTAAGTGGTGGCACACCATTAACATATCAAGGTGCTCATCTACTGTATTAACCGTATACGGTAACGTTGGGTTCGTAGATGATGGCAGAACATTCATATAGCCTGCCGATTTAATTAAGTCTGGAGCATGTCCGCCGCCAGCCCCTTCTGTATGGTACATATGAATGACACGATCTTTTAAAGCGGCCATTGTATTTTCCATAAAGCCAGCTTCGTTTAGAGTATCTGCATGAAGGGCAACCTGTACGTCATATTTATCAGCTACCTTTAGTGCATTATCAAGCGCGGATGGAGTTGCACCCCAGTCTTCATGGACCTTCAGGCCGATAACACCCGCACGTACCTGCTCTGCCAGCGGCTCTTCTGTGGCAGCCTGGCCTTTACCGGTAAAGCCAACATTGATTGGCATTCCTTCTGCTGCTTCAAGCATACGGTGAACATGCCATTCACCTGGGGTTACAGTGGTAGCCTTTGAACCTGCTGCAGGGCCTGTTCCGCCGCCAACAAGTGTGGTAAGGCCTGAAGCTAATGCTGTTCGGATTTGTTCCGGGTTAATAAAGTGAACGTGGGTATCAATACCGCCGGCAGTAACAATCATTCCTTCGCCGGCAATGACTTCTGTACCAGCGCCGATGATTATATCCACATTGTTCATGATTAATGGATTACCCGCTTTACCGATGCCGGCAATTTTTCCATCGCGGATACCGATATCTGCTTTGTAAATGCCAGTGTAGTCTAGAATAACTGCATTCGTAATAACAACATCAGCAATTCCATCACCTCGTGTGACAAGCGGATGCTGTCCCATTCCGTCACGGATGACCTTACCGCCGCCAAATACCACTTCTTCACCATATGTGGTGTAGTCTTTCTCAACCTGAATCACTAAATCTGTGTCTGCTAAACGAATCGAATCCCCTGTAGTCGGACCGTACATTTGAGCATATTGATTTCTAGTCATTTTAAAACTCATTTGCTGCACCCCTTTTCCAAAGATCCATCCACTTTATTGTTAAAGCCATAAACACGGCGCTCCCCAGCAAAGTCTACTAATTCAACTTCTTTTTCGTCGCCAGGCTCAAAACGAACCGCTGCGCCTGCGGGAATGTTAAGCCGTTTTCCGAATGCTTCCTCACGATTAAATCGAAGAGCATCATTTACTTCGAAAAAATGAAAATGCGATCCTACTTGAACTGGGCGGTCTCCTGTATTGATGACAGTAAGCTTAGATGCAGTTCGATCTGCGTTACAAATAATCTCTTCTTCTTTTAAAAATAATTGTCCCGGTATCATTTCATTACTCCTCCCGTCATTAGTTATTTAATTGGACTATGGACAGTCACAAGCTTTGTTCCATCAGGAAAAGTTGCTTCTACTTGAATATCAGGAATCATTTCTGGAACACCTTCCATGACATCTTCACGTGAAAGAATCGTTGTTCCATACTCCATTAGCTCGGCAACTGTTTTTCCATCTCGTGCCCCCTCTAACACTTCATAGGTAATGAGAGCGACAGCTTCTGGGTAATTAAGTTTTAATCCTCTGTCTTTACGCCGCTTGGCAAGATCTGCGGCAACGACAATCATGAGCTTGTCAATCTCGCGTGGTAATAGTTTCATAGAAAAGCCTCCTTATTTTTTATGGATATATAAAAAAGAACCCTCTCAGATAATGTAAAAAGGGTCATTTGTAAGGAGGAATCAATGATGTTAGATATTCAATCATTAATAACTTGATGTAAGGTGTTTTATGTTAATGGTATAAATTGAATAAAAAACACGATTGATTCCCTATGGAGAATACTATATCATCGTACTATGGATATATCAAATTTTATATATATAAAAATATATGTATGTAAAAAAATATGTAATTATCCGAGAATTGGAACCTGAAAGGAGCTTAAGGTGTATGGAAACAGACAAAGGCAGTATTATGGATGGAAAGTTTTCTTCTTTTCTATCAACGTCTCTTAAAGGAATCTCTCAAGTTATTTTGATTGAAAATGTCATCACTGGATTGCTAATTCTGATCGCCATCATGATTTCTTCTGTTTATTTAGGGGTTATTGCTTTACTATCGGCAATGATTGGTACATTAGTCGGGAAATTTGGAGGAGCCGACGAAAATGCCATTCGTCAAGGTCTGCTGGGATATAACTCTGTCCTTACAGGAATGGCACTGGCATTATTTTTAAATGGCTCTTATATGTGGATAATTGCTTTAATTGGGGCTGCTGCCGCTGCCATTTTTACCGCTGCGATGATGCATTTTATGAAAAATACAGAAGTTCCTATTTTGACTTTTCCCTTTATCGTATTGACTTGGTTTACATTGCTCGCTGCTTACAAATTAAAGGGGCTTACCTTAAGTTCTGCCATAGTGCCTCAAAGCTTATCACAATGGCAGCTAAATATCGCAGGAAAAGTCGATTTAATAGACGGCATCTTTCATGGGATTGGGCAAGTATTTTTCCTGGATAATACCATGTCTGGCATCCTTATATTTATTGCCGTATTTTGGGGCGGAAGAAAACTTGGTTTATATGCAGTTATTGGGAATGCCGCGGCCATCCTCGTTGCCTATGTATTAGGCGGGGAGCATTCGTTAATCGTCTTAGGACTCTACGGATACAACGCCATTTTAACGATTATCGCCGTATCAGGTGTGTTTAAAAATGATCATAATCGCTATGCCCTGTTATCAGGCATCGTCGCCGCCTGTCTAACAGTACCTATCACTGCAGGACTCAGCTCATTGCTCTTGCCATACGGCCTGCCTGCCCTGACCATGCCATTTGTCCTTGGTACATGGCTGTTTCTGGGGGCTAGGAAAGTGATGCCGAAGTTGTAGCTGAAATATGGTGAGAGTTCTTTGTGTTTCCATAATATTAAAAAGCAGCCGTTAAATCGTAAGAACGGCTGCTTATTTTCTGAAGTTTACTTGAATAGTAGTTCTCTTCTAGCGTGCTCTATGAATGGCTCATAGGACGCGGATTCTCAATTTTTTTACTTTGATTCACCATCACCTTACTTATTATGGTGATTCCCCTGATGATACACTAGAACTGTCCTCGCGTTTCTTCCAAAAAGGAATATAAAGTATATAAAAACTCACAATCATCACGATCTCCATCGAAAGGAGATACCATGGCCAGGGGCCGAGATAATCCAGAAGCGAGGCGGTTTTTGGTTTTTTCATAATGTAGAGGTAATTTGACCCCAGTACCTTATTTAGGAAAAAGACACATGCTGCATATAGGTTCACAATAAGGACGGTTACCCACAAACCTCTAAGAGTTGGCCTATAGTTAAAGGCCGCAACCATAAACAAACAAGCAATCACTGCCCCGCCATGTGAAACAAAAAATTCGATATATTGAAAGTGCGGGAATGAATACCTGCCAAGATTCGGTGTCAAGATTGCTTGAATGGAACTGCCAATCCCAGCGAAATACATGAATTGAAAAAGTTTATAGCTTTTCGTCATCAGCATAACAATGGCAAGGATTACAACAAGGTCACTGAGATGAAGCGGCAAATCTCTCTTAGCGGACCACTCTTCCTCGGTTAGCAGCCAAAGATGCTGCCATACATCAAAAATCAATAAGAGAAAAGCCAAGAAGATTCGAAAAAACCTTCGTGTTCCATCCTCCATTAGCTTCTTCCTCATGACGAACAGTAGAATTCCAAGAATAAAAATAATCGCCATCGTCATAAGATGCTCTTTCGAAAAAGCCCGAAACGGCTCTAGTTTTGAATGAAATTGAAAGTATGTTTTCATGTTATACCCCATTTACGCCTCTTGTTATTATCACCCTTAGTTAGGCAAATGATGCTTAATTGATACCAATTCATGTAAAAGATCGTTTCATATTTGCGGATACATTCAAGCAAAAGCCCACTCCCCTCTGCATCACCGTTTCTTTCGGGAGCGTCGTAGTTTTTCTAGGTCGACGTCGCCTACGACGACTGTGTCGACGTTGGCGTCGCATTCGCCGACGATGCCGTCACGAGCAAATTCGAAATCGGAGGGGGAAAAGATGCCAGACTGGGCGTATTGGATATCCATGTTTTCCACATGTGTTAAATTGCCTACAGTACCGGCAATGCATGTATAGACGTTGTTCTCAACGGCCCGGGCTTGGGCACAGTAACGAACCCTTAGGTAGCCCTGCCGATCCTCTGTGCAAAACGGGACAAAAATAATGTTGGCTCCCCGCTCGACAGCAAGCCTGGCAAGCTCAGGAAACTCAATATCATACGAAACTTGAATCGCAATTTTCCCGCAATCCGTATCAAACACCTGAAGTTCGTTCCCCTCCGCAATTCCCCACCACTTCCGTTCATTATGTGTGACATGAATTTTATACTGCCTTTCAATCGTGCCGTTACGACGGAACAGAAAGGCCACATTGTACACATTCCCATTCTCCTCCACGAAATGAGAACCACCTACAATGTTAATGTTGTAGCGGACCGCAAGCTCAGTAAACAGTTCAATGTATTGGTCGGTATACGTTGCAAGCCGACGAACCGCCCGATCCGGGCGTTTTTCCTCAAGATAGGACATCAATTGTGTGGTAAAAATCTCCGGAAACACCGCAAAATCTGATTCAAAATCAGCAGCGACGTCCACATAGTACTCCACCTGTCTGGTGAAGTCTTGAAACGACTCAATTTTTTTCATCATATATTGGACAACGCATATTCTAATCGGAAATGCCGTCCGATAAATGCGCTTATTTTTAGGGCGATAATCGACGTTATTCCATTCCATCAACGTCGCCATCGAGGCAGATGCCTTATCATCCGGCAGGTACTGTGTATTGATTCGTTTGATGGTAAATCCCTGCAGGAGCTGGAAGGACAATACGGGATCATAAATGCTGTGCTGTTCCACAGCTTTTACATACTCACGGGCCGTCATTTGCTCCTTATACTTGTGATAATTCGGAATCCGCCCGCCGATAATAATGCTTTGAAGATTTAATCGGACAGCCAGGTCTTTGCGTGCCTCATACAGACGATGCCCGAGCTTCATCCGGCGATATTCCGGATCCACCATGACCTCAATCCCATATAAATTGAAGCCATCGGGGTCGTGATTGGTGATATATCCATTGTCCGTGATCGTATCCCAGGTGTGCTGGTCATTATATTCGTCAAAATTGACAATCAGGCTAGAACAGGAGCCGACAATCTTGTCCTCATATTCCACACAGAACTGCCCCTTAGGAAAAATCCGAATATGGCTAAGCAGCTGCTCCCGCTTCCACGGCTCCATATTAGGGAAGCAAACCTTACCCAAGGCTATAATCTCATCAATATCTTCCTCACGTATATTGCGAATGATGATTTTTTTCTCGTACTTTGACATATCGGTATTTGACATGTACTCACGCCCCTAAACTGTTATCCCTTATAGAATGGCTTTTTGGGGCAGCAATTATGAAACATGGGGACCTTTGTACCATTTTTCAGAAAAATCTAAATATTTATGGAAATTGTTTACATTGTGTGGCAAAATGGATTTGGCATGTATGCCTAAATATAAATGAGTGAAGGGCGGGGTTGAATGGTTAAGAAAAAATCATGGTTTTGGTCTGGGGTGCTGAGTGCTGCGCTGCTGGTTTCGGGTACTGGTTTTACCACGATGGATACAAGCACTCAGGCACAAGCTGCGGCACCGAAATTGCAGCAACAGCAGCTGCTTCAACAGACCAATGCAGCAAAGGAACTTAAAGTTGGGGATGTAAATATTGTTCCCCTGCAAGTAACCGGTCCAGCCAAGGATCGGCTTAATCTGATTATTTTGGGAGATGGCTATACCGCCGAAGAAATGGACAAATTTCAAGCGGATGTTGAAAGAAATCTTAACGTCCAATGGAGTGTGGAACCATTCCGCAGCTATCGCTATTACTTCAATGTTTACATGGTCCAAACGCCATCAAAGGATTCAGGAATCAGCTGCGACCCGGATGACGGAAACGTGCGCCGCGACACAGTTTTCAAACTTCAATTTGCCAGCCAATGCCCGGCGGACAAGCTTGCCCGCGGTGTCACATACGGCACGGGCGGAACAGAAGCACGCAACAATATTCTTAACAACTATGTATCTCCTCAACTAGGCATACCTGCTAATGCACAAAATATCCAAACACTAGCTATCGCAAATACATTCACATATGGCGGCATTGGCGGCGTCCATGCAACAACCACCGGCAGCAGTCCACAAGGTCCGTTAGTATCGTTACATGAATTGGGGCACTCTCTTGGTAACTTGCAGGATGAGTATGCTTACTATGATCGCGGTGTTCCAGGCGGCCCGCATCCAGAAAGAGAGCCAAGTTCCAACCACCATACCCGCCTTACATCTAGTGAAATGATTGCAAAACAAAGCAAATGGTGGCGCTGGCTTGGGGAAGAAAGTGAATCCGGCGGTATCATTCGTGCAGCCGACCACGACGGACATGAGAGCGGTGTCTATTACGATTCCAACGTTTGGCGTCCAAGCGAGCATTCCATGATGCGCCACACCGGCTTCTATTTTGATCAGGTTGGCCGCGAGCAGATGACCCAGAGAATTACCGGAATGCGTAATGCCGGAGCAATGCCGCTGGCGTCCACTCCGGTTGGTGAGGTTGGACCAAAAGATATGGTTTGGGTGGAAACGATGCATCCTAGATTCCATATCCTTGACGTCACATGGGAAATAAACGGCAAAGAGATTAAGGACATGCATAATAGCCGCCACCTCGAGCTCACCGACTTTAACGTTCAGACTGGTGATAAAGTGAAGGTCACGGTTAAAGATCAAACCAATTTTGTCCGCGATCCTAACTATTTAAATGGCCCAAGAATGACCCAGACAAGAGATTGGACAATTGGAAAACCACTGTCGAAAACAGAGGTGGAGGCAAAATTCATCTATACCTCCGTCACAGATCATCCACTAGCATATGACGAGGTTGCATTCGTTGAAACGACTAACCCGAACGATCGCGTACTGAATGTAACTTGGGAGCTTAATGGAAAAATAGTAGAGAATACAAAGAACAGCAGGCTGCTTGATCTTGGAAAATTAGCTTTACCTAAAGGAACTTCCCAGTTGACAGTAACCGTATCAGACCCGGCCAATCCTAATGGTCCATCTGAAACGATTCACTGGACAATTGACAACGGCCTGCCAACTGCACCGCGAACATTATCTGAGCCGTTAGTTAAGTTAGACGGCGAAGTTGAGCACAATGTTTATTTTAACGAGTTTGATATGCGGCTTAACCCTAAGGATGATCATAATGGATTCATTGTTGGAGAGTTCCGCTTGGACCACGATGGCTGGTACAATTACTTTGGTTTTCCTGAAAAACCTGAGGGCACTCCGTTCAAGTTCACACATTCTGGTACGGATGTTAAGGCATTAACATATGGCAACCTTGGAACTGGCGGCTTGTCAAAAGCAACATTTGAGCAATCCTATAAAGAAGGCGATCCTGGTGGTCCATTCGTGCCAGGCTTCGGTACGCACATTGTAGAGCATCGTGCCATTGACGCTACCGGAAACATCGGAAATGCTGATCAGTTTAAAGCGACCGTCCTGCCTGGGAATACGCCGGATTGCACAACAACTGTAACTGGCAATCAAAATGGCGGGCTAGTTGTCACAAAAGGAGTTACCTGCCTTAAGGATGCAGTGGTTCGCGGAGGAGTTACGGTGAAAGACGGGGCATCGCTAGTTATTTTCAACAGTACGATTAATGGCGGGTTGAAGGCTGACAAGGCGAACCTTATCCAGCTATTTGGTACTACCGTAAATGGCAAATCCGAAATCACGAGAACTGCCAGCAATGTGACATTTGCAGGAAATACTTTCAACGGCGGACTCACACTAACTGATAACAACCAAGTTTCCGCAAACAAACAATTCGGCAGCTACGGACCAATCCTATCAGGAAACTCCATCAACGGAAAATTGCAATGCAGCGACAACAGCTTAACAGTAAATGACTTCGGGGCACCGAACAAAATAGAAGGCTCTCTGACAGGTCAGTGTAAGGGGCTTTAAATGAATTAAGGGGACGGTTCTTCCGCTTCATGGAATGAAGCAGGGAACCGTCCCCTTGCATCACTATTTTACATAGTTACAAAGCTTACCAATCTGCTCTACTTCGACAACTACAGTATCGCCAGACTTCATCGGGCAGCTACCTGAAGGCGATCCAGTTGCCAAAACATCGCCTGGTTCGAGTGTCATTACCTGTGATATCCAGCTAATGAGGAATGGGATTGACAGTGACATCTGACTTGTATTACCGTCTTGAACCACTTTACCATTTAATTTTGTAACGATTCGTAAATTTGTTGGATCTAAACCGGTCACGATACACGGACCCAACGGACCAAAAGTGTCAAAACCTTTGCCCCGTGTGAACTGAGGATCTTTTTTTGTCAGGTCTCTTGCCGTTACATCATTAAAGATCGTACAGCCAAAAACATAATCCATTGCCTCTTCTTCTTTTACATTTTTGGCTCGTTTCCCAATAATGATTGCCACTTCCCCCTCCAGCTCCACCTGCTTCGTTAAATCGCTGGATGGCAAGATAATGTCACCTTGATCTGGAATCATGGAAGACGTCGGTTTTAAAAACAAAAATGGCTCTTTGAGATTGGCCGTCCCTCCAGTTTCCTTTGCGTGTTCAGCATATGTCCAGCCAAAATTAACGATTTTAGAAGGGACTACCGGCTCTAAAATCTTCACATCGCTATAATTAACCTTTACCCCATCAAATTTCAAATCATTATTTACGATATCAGTAAAACCACTGGATAATTGTAAGATCTCGCCATTTTCAACCATTCCATAAGAAGCTTCACCGTTAGGTTTCTGATAGCGAACTATCGTTTGTGTTTTTTGAAGCACTTGCATGACCATATGAACTCCTTCTATTACGTGATGAATCTTACCTGCTTGCTGATTATAACATATTGTTCTTTTTTCTTATTAAACTAAATTTATCCATCAAAAAATTTAATATTATCCATAAATAAGAATGCCCTACAAGTTTATAGAAAATCTTGCAGGGCATTTTGTTTTACGCTGATTTATTTCTATTATTTAGTTCAGATTCAATATGGGAGGTTTTAGAGGATTCACCCATACGCCAATAGGTAAATAGACTTACTGCTATACAAGCGGCAACATAGTAGAAGAAGAGAGATTCTTTTCCCGCATTCTTCAACCATAAGGCAACGAACTCAGCTGATCCTCCGAAAATCGCTACAGTGAGTGAATACGGAAATCCTACTCCTAGCGCCCGAATTTCAGTTGGGAATAATTCCGCTTTTACAATCGAGTTGATGGATGTATAGCCCGTTACAATCACTAGTCCTGCCAACATAAGCAGAAAAGCCATGACTGGATTTTTTGTCTGTTGCATAAGCATAAAGAGCGGTACAGTCAGGATGGTTCCAAATACTCCGAAGCCTATTAATAACGGACGGCGGCCAATTCGGTCGGAAAGCATACCCGCGAGTGGCTGCAGTACAACAAATATGAGTAAGGCCAGAAAATTAATCCAGCTGACAGATTGTTTATCGATTCCTACCGTGTTAATCATAAATTTCTGTAAATAGGTGGTAAACGTATAGAAGGCAATTGTTCCGCCAAGCGTTAAGCCAACGACTGTTAGAACTGCCTTAGGATATTTCATTAAGACCTTAATAGTTCCAGCTTTCTTACGGGTTTCTGAGCCCATTTTCGAAAATTGTTCAGATTCATCCATTGTGCGGCGCAACCATAATACAGCCAATGCTCCTAATGCGCCGATGACAAACGGAATACGCCAGCCCCACGATAACATTTCACTATCACTAAGGACCTGCTGAAGGATAATCATAACACCAAGTGCCGCCAACTGCCCGCCGACAAGGGTAACGTATTGGAAACTAGAGTAGAAGCCGCGGCGCCCGCTGCTCGCCATCTCGGATAAATAGGTGGCGGAAGTTCCATACTCGCCGCCGAGTGATATCCCTTGAATCAGCCGGGCAATAACAAGAATGATAGGTGATAGAATACCAATGCTGCTATAACCAGGAGTACAGGCAATGACTAAAGAACCCCCTGCCATGATGGTGACGGACAGTGTCAACGCAGCTCGGCGCCCACGCCGGTCGGCGTATATTCCCATTAACAAACTGCCAATAGGGCGCATAAGAAAACCGATAGCAAAAATTCCCGCTGTGTTGAGCAATTGAATGGTTGGATTACCTTTTGGAAAAAATTCAGCAGAAAAATAAATGGCAAAAGCAGAATAGACGTACCAGTCGTACCATTCAATTAGATTTCCAAGCGATCCCTTGAAAATGTTACTTGTAATCCGTCGTGACGCTGCACGATCATTTTGTGAACTCACTTTTAATTCCCCCTTTGTTTAAAAGCCTCTCGAGTGTAACATTATAGAGTTTTTACCCCCCTTTTTTAGGTTGTAAACGAATTCAAAAAAATGTAAACTCGGGGAGACTTCCCTCATGAGTTATTTAAAAATTCAATTATTCACTATGCAAATGTAGGGGATTCTTTAGTAGGGCTTTTTTTAATAAAAAATTGAACAGTAATTCGTAATTTATTATAATTTTAGGAAAAAGATGGGGTTAACGACCGTATGAAACAAGAATTGTATTCTTACTGTTTACAAGGTGATATCAATAAAGTAATGGATTATCTGAACAATTTACCCGAAGCCAAATCAATTGAGAGAATTAAAATACAATATACCAATCGATTTTTCTCAGAGAATCCAAAATTTGAATACAAAACAAAAGATCCTTGGATTAGAAGTGTTATAAACGCCTACTATCAGTACTTTATTTCAGTGATGACCAAAAGAGAAAACGTGGAAATAGCAGAAGATAAATTAATAAACAAATTAAATGAATGGTTCCCTGACCATGATGATAAAACGGATTTAGATTCAATTGAAATGCAATTAGAAAAGGAATTTAATACCAGGGGATTTTATTTCCTTGGGGGAGTTACTCCTCCTTTTAGGGGTCCGTATATTTGGAGAAAACAAGAAAAGTGTGAGTATAACGTACAAATTCCATCTGGCATGAAAAAGGTAACAGTTTATTTTATGGAAGATTTCATTATGCATGGCTGGCTGCACTTTGCTACCTTTGGAGAAAGGGCAGCAGGAGGATGGGCAACAAAAGATGGATTATATTGTGTAAAAGAAAGATATTCCACTGAATTAGATAAACCAAATTTTTTAATATCATACCTTGCTCATGAAGCACAGCATATGAATGATTATGATCAATTTCCTAATCTAGGTTCTCTTGACTTGGAATATCGTGCTAAGCTAGTGGAATTAATTTATCATCCGTCCAATAATGACACTCTCATACAAAAATTTCTGTCAGATTCAGATACTAATAGAGATCATCCACATCCGTATGCAAGCTATTTAGTTTGTGTCAATTTGTCTAATCTACTATTCAATAGTACTTTTGAAACTAACCCTATCAAGTGGAAGAGTATAGAATCCGAGATCCTTAGTAACACTGCAAAGGATTTACTAAAAAATCATACCCAATTGCTAGTAGAGCTTGGAAATGAAACCGTAAAAAGTACTTTACAAAGTATGTAATGCGCTCTTTGAAAGACTCATAGTGCGCTTTCCCTCTACATTTTTTACTCTAACGCGCTTTATGAAAGGGTTATAGTATTACTCTTACAACACGAGGAAGAACAGTGATTTCAAATCTATACCATATAGTTTTCAAAAACACAATTGCAGCTTGTCTACCATAATTATTCAGAAGCTCAACTGTAACTTGACGGAATTTTCCTAAAATTATGTTGTTCTATTCAAATAATAGTGTTAAAATCTGAATATTATAAATTTCTAGAAATAGAAAAAATAGGAGACTACTTTGGTGTAGTCTAAGAATTTGAGGGAGGAAGAAGATGAAAAAAAGTTTAGCGATTATCTTGTGCGGATTGCTATTATTGCTTTCTGCATGCGGTGCCGGAAGCAAGGAAACGGCTGGAGAGAAAAAAGAGAAAGTCGTGAAGATCGGCATTTCGCAGCTGATTGAGCATCCATCTCTTGATGCTGCACGAGAAGGTTTTATTAAGGCACTGAAGGATGCCGGCTATGAAGAAGGTAAGAACCTAAAGATTGATTACCAAAACGCACAAGGGGACATGAATACCAATATGCCGATTGCTCAAAAATTGGTAGCAGATAAGAATGATCTTATTTTAGCGATTGCCACCCCTAGCGCACAGGCAGTGGTCAATTCGACGAAGACGATTCCAGTTTTGTTTACCGCGATTACAGATCCGGTTGGGGCCCAGCTCGTTAAAAGTTTGGAACAGCCAGGCGGGAATGTAACAGGAACTTCTGATACACACCCGGAAGCGATCAAGAATACGATTGCCGCAATTAAAAAGTTTATTCCGGATGCCAAGAAAGTGGGTATCATCTATAATAGCGGTGAACCAAACTCTGTTGTCAACGTTAAAAACGCGAAGGAAGCCCTAAAGGCATCTGGTCTTGAAGCTGTTGAAACAACCATCTCCGCAAGTTCCGAAGTAAAGCAGGCAGCTGATTCATTGGTCGGACGTGTGGATGTATTCTATATTCCTAAGGATAACACTGTCGTATCCGCCCTTGAATCGGTGATCACGGTAGCGAATGCGCACAAAATCCCAACCTTTGTCGGTGAAGGGGATTCAGTAAAACGCGGAACCTTTGCCTCTTATGGATTTGACTACCATGACCTAGGGTACACGACAGGTAAAATGGCCGTTGAAATTCTAAAAGGTAAGAAACCAAGCGAAATCCCCGTCGGATTCCCGGAAAACCTTCAGCTGATGATTAACAAAAAAGCGGCTGAACAGGAAGGAATCACCCTAACAGACGAGATGTTAAAGGATGCTAAGATCGTGGGAGAATAAGCATAACTGAATTTGAAAAAAACACAGTTTAGGAATATGAACGGTGTTTAGTTTTTTAGGAAGGGATATCTATATACTTTAATTTGGTAAAAATAAGGAAGATGTGCACATTGGAGTGTTTAATGAACACGAGGGAACGGACTATCCACATAGATGGGCACATTGGAGCGTTCAATGAACACGAGAGAATGGAATATCCACATAGATATGCACATTGAAGCGTTCCATGAACACGAGAGAATGGAATATCCACATAGATGTGCACATTGGAGCGTTCCATGAACACCAAAGAAAGGAATATCCACATAGATGTGCACATTGAAGCGTTCAATGAACATGAGAACGAGGAAAATTCCCATAGTTGTGCACATTGAAGTATTCAATGAACATCAGAGAAAGGAATATCCACAAAGTTGTGCACATTGAAGCGTCCAATGAACACGAAAACAAGGAAAATTCCCATAGTTGTGCACATTGAAACGCTCAATGAACACGAGAACGAGGAAAATTCCACAAAGTTATGCACATTGAAGTATTCAATGAACACAGAGAAAGGAATATCCACAAAGTTGTACACATTGAAGTATTCAATGAACACCAGAGAAAGGGAGATTGCCAAAGAAGTGCACATTAAATCATACAAATTTGAGGATGACTAAAATAAGCAATTGTTTTATCACAAAAAAGGACAACACAGCAACGTGTTGTCTTTCACCCCTATTGATTCTTATTCTTTTCCCTATCCGTTTCCCATACTTTTGCCCCGCGTTCCCATGCTTTCCCGCGAGAACACGGACCGAATTTCTATTGGTGATAACTTCGATCTCCGGTATGGCTAATTTTTTCCGATAAAGCCTTACGATAGAAGATAATACTGATTAGAACGACCAAAGCCACAACAAAATACAATTGGGCTTCAAAGTGCACAAGAAGCCATCCGCCAAATATAGGACCCAGAAACCCTCCTAAATTTTTAAATTGCGAAGCGCCAAGGTAAGTTGCCTTTTGGGTGGCAGGGGCAATTTCTTCTATTAGGGCATTCATCATTGGAAAGGCGAAAATTTCACCAATTGTGAAAATCACCATACCAGCAATAAATCCCCAGCTGGAATGAGCGAGCCCAAAAACAAACAAACCACCAGCAAAGAAAATAATCCCCCATATTAAGCTGCGGATAATCGATATTTTTTCAGTATAAATGCCTATTGGCAGTTGTAATGCCAACACAACAATTGCATTTAGTGTGATTAAATAGGAATAGAGTTTAACTCCATTTTCAATGTTCAAATTGATATACTGCGGCAAAGTGGAATCGAATTGAGAATATCCCAGATTGATCAGGATTCCTCCCGCAAGCAGGTATAAAAGTTTTTTGTCCATAATAACCACTTTAAACACTTGAAAAATGGTTTGATTCTCAGCTAACTTCTGTTGGCTCATTTCATATTTTTTGAAAAGAAAAATCAAAAAAACGCCATAAATGGCATACATCAATGCCGTTATGAAAAACGGTACCTTTGGGCTGGACATGCCGGAAATCAGCACACCACATAATGGGCCAATGACGGCGGCAATGTTAATCGCTGTATAACGAAATGAAAACAGGCGGCGCCTCTTCTTCGGTTCTGTAAAATCAATCATTAAGGCCTGTGTTGCAGGTTCAAAAAACGAACGACATAAACCATTAATGGCACTTAACACAATAAACAAGCCAATCACATGAACGGTCGCAAATCCTATAAACACCGCACTCCAAATAAACACGGTGGCCAGAATGATAAATTTTCTGCCTAACTTATCGGTGAAATATCCGCCAATAAACCCGCCAACGGTCGCACTTAGCTGTGCAACTCCTAATGTTACGCCAATCATTAAGGGCGAAGCACCCAGCTCATTTTGCAAATAAATCGCCATAAAAGGAATGGTCATGAAGCTCGCAATACGTGTAAAAATCGTTCCAGTTAAAATAATCCATACAATCGGATGAAAATAGGACAAAAATGGCATAGTGGTGCTCCTTGAAATGTAATGAAATTACTTTAACTCAAACTATCTTGATTGACAATAAATAGATATAATCTACTGCCTTAGCCCCGATGATGGGTCAGAAGAACCGCCCGTCCCCATTCCTCATTCCTCTTCAAAATACTGCCGCACAGATTGTATGAAAGATTGAATGGCGGGTGCGAGGTAGCGATTTTTAAGATAGGTGATATAGACGGTTCTTTCGAGTGCGTGTGAGTCAAGGGTTTTCCAAACGACGGAATCATGGATTGGGCCGTACAGATAGTTTTCTGGAATAATGGTGATCCCAAGATTTCCCCTAACTAATGAGATGGCCGTTTCAAAGCGTTCGATTTCATATTTGAGATTGGGCACCGCCTGTTCAAGGTGAAATGCTTCTAAAATATCCTCTCTTGTCTGGAAGCCTTCCTTGCAAATGATGAATGGTTCTTTTTCTAGGTCCTTAATTGCAATCGATTCTTTAGATGCTAGTGGGTGGTCCTTTGGCAGAACGAGCACCAAGCGTTCGTGGTATAGCGGATGCGATTCAATATCCTCCTCGAAAACATACTGGTTGGTAATGATGATATGGGAAGAATAATTCCGCAGCGAATCCTTTACATCCTTGCCGCTCAACACTTCAATCAGCTTAATAGTAACAGAAGGAAACTGTTCTTGATACGCACTGAGTACTTTTGGCAGCCAATGCTTGACGGACTCAATCATCCCAATATGAAGGACACCGCTTCCGGAAAGTTTTACCTCCTCCATCTCCTTCTTCAGGATGTTCATTTGTGAAAGAAGTGCCTCCGCCTTTTTGTATAAAATTTTTCCAGCATCGGTCAATTCGACCTTTCTGGTATTTCTCTCGAGCAGCGGCGAGCCCACTTCGATTTCTAAATTTTTTATTGCATTGCTTAACGAAGGCTGCGAAATATGCAGGATTTGCGCGGCTTTGGAGTAGCTTAACTGGTCCGCAACCGTCACAAAATAATGCAGTGATTTGATGTCCATCAGAATCCTCCTCTCGCATTTATAACTTTAAAATATAAATCCATTCAAATTATATATTAGATATTATAAGTATATCATTATAAAATTAAAGTACGAATCATTTAAAAGATTCAGAAAGGATGAGAAGCGTGAGACAACATATTTCACCAGATTTATGGACCGGAAGAACGGACCATACAGAGAGAAGAAGCAGTTTTCGCTACCATCAGATCGTAGAATTAATTGACCTGGAAAAATTAGAGCCTTCCCCTGGGAAAGCTTGTGCCCTTATTGGATTCCAATGTGAGGAAGGTGTCAGACGCAATCAGGGTCGGTTGGGTGCCGCAAAAGCTCCAAACGCTATTCGGCAAGCGCTTGCAAGCCTGCCTTGGAAACTGCAGGAAGGCAGCACATTGATCGATACAGGCAATATTATGTGTCAAAACGATGAACTTGAAAAGGCTCAGGAGGAATTGGGCTCCGCGGTTTCCAGCATTTTTTCAAAGTCCGTTACTCCGATTATTCTTGGCGGGGGACACGAAACATTGTATGGCCATTATTTAGGAGTCCGGAAGCATATCGGGAAAGAGGCAACACTCGGGATTATCAATATTGATGCCCATTTCGATTTACGTTCATATGAAGTACAGCCTTCATCCGGAACGATGTTTAAGCAAATACTAGAACAAGACGAAAACAGCCATTATTTTGTACTCGGGATCCAACGTTTTGGCAATACCCAGGAGCTGTTTGACACGGCGGACGAGCTTGGGGCTCACTACATTTATGAAGAAGATATGACCGAGAGCTCAATGAATGAGATTCTTTCAGAACTAAACGAATTCATCGAAAAACACGATCACATCATGCTGACACTCTGCACAGATGTGTTAAATGCAGCCTTTGCACCAGGAGTCAGTGCACCGTCACCGTTTGGGTTAACGCCAATGACAGTGCGGACATTAATCCGGGCAGTGGCATCCCATCAAAAAACCCTTTCCTTTGATATTTGTGAAGTCAACCCAGCTCTAGATGAAAACGGAAGAACTGTAAAATTAGGCGCATATTTAACCAACGAAGCGATTATGGCATTTTTAGGAGGACACCAAGATGACGCTAACTTTGAATCAAGTTAATACCATTTTTTTAGCTGTTGCACTTTTAGTTTTAGGGACATTTTTTGTAAAAAGAATTGGATTTCTGCAAAAGTTCTGCATTCCTGCACCGGTTGTCGGGGGACTGTTGTTTGCGATTATTGCAACGGTCCTTAAGGCAACTGGCCTGCTGCAAATTACCTTAGATACCTCTCTCCAAAGCTTATTTATGCTTACCTTTTTCACCACAATCGGCCTTGGCGCCAGCTTTAAACTTGTCAAGCTTGGCGGAAAGCTGCTCGTAATTTACTGGATTGCCTGCGGTTTCTTGGCACTTATGCAAAACGTGATAGGTGTTTCGCTAGCCTCCCTATTCGGCATTCATCCGCTCATCGGCATGATGGCGGGGGCCGTTTCCATGGAGGGCGGGCACGGAGCAGCCGGCGCTTTTGGACAAACCCTTGAAGATATGGGCATCCACTCCGCATTATCCATCGGAATTGCCGCAGCGACCTTTGGCCTTGTTGCCGGCGGCCTAGTTGGCGGACCTATCGTTAAATATTTAGTGGGCAAATACAATCTGAAACCAACTGAAACGCAAGAGGTTGAAGTTGGGGCTGAGGAAAAAGTAGAACCTATTAAGTCTGATGTGTTTTTCATTCAAGTACTCATGATTACCTTCTGTATGGCATTAGGGACGTATTTAGGTGAACTGTTCTCATCAGCTACAGGCTTTGTTCTTCCAAGCTATGTTGGAGCGATGTTTGTCGCAGTAATTGTTCGTAACATTGTGGACAAATTCAATCCAAAAGCGATCGATATGAAGAGCATCAACCTGATCGGTGACGTAACACTAGGAATCTTCCTTTCTATGGCCTTGATGAGCATCAAGCTATGGGAAGTTGCAGACCTTGCGCTGCCAATGTTAGTGATTGTTTTTGTACAAGTTGTCTTTATCGTTCTATTCGGCACATTTGTATTGTTCCGCTTGCTTGGCAAAAACTATGATGCCGCTGTCATGGTAGCAGGCTTCACCGGCCACGGCCTAGGCGCTACACCGAATGCAATGGCCAACATGGCAGCCGTCACCGCACGATTCGGCCCATCACGAACAGCCTATCTAGTCGTTCCAATCGTAGGCGCATTTTTGATCGACGTATTCGGCATGCCAATCATCATCACTACTATTAACTTGTTTAAGTAATGAAGCATGGGTTGAGGTATTGGGGGATGGGTGAGATCAGTTTTAGGAGAACTCACTAATACTCCGGTCCATTTCAGCTCACATAAATAAAAGTATGCTTTTTTGATGGCAGTGTTTATGAACTAAACACGCCATGGAGAAGCATACTTTTTTTGTGAGGATTAATATTATCTGTTCTAATTGTCTCCTATCATTTTTACCGCTGGCTCTCTTCATGGTATCTTTTCGGGAAGAATCAGGACTTTATTTTGACTGGTGACCTCCTTCTTGGTACCTTTGCGGGAAGAATCGGACCTTTATTTTGACCGGTGACCTCCTTCTTGCTACCTTTGCGGGAAGAATTACGCCTTTATTTTGACCGACGACCTTCTTCTTGGTACCTTCACGGGAAGAATCAGACCTTTATTTTGACCGGTGACCTCCTTCTTGGTACCTTTGCGGGAAGAATCGGACCTTTATTTTGACCGGTGACCTCCTTCTTGATACCTTTGCGGGAAGAATTACGCCTTTATTTTGACCGGCGACCTCCTTCTTGTTACCTTTGCGGAAAGAATCACGACTTTATTTTGACCGTTGAAACCATTGGATTTCCCCTTTACATCCACGAATGGAAAAACACTAGGCGGAAAAATCCACGTTTCCAAAAAAGTAGTATATGATAGAGTTAGAATATTCTAGCTATGGAGGGATTTGGATGGAGTTGACGGTTTATTTGGCAGGGCAGATTCATGATGATTGGCGGGATGTTGTGGCAAAAAGAGCCAAGGAGAAGAATCTTCCTTTGGTGTTTGTCGGACCGCAGACAAATCATGACCGCTCCGATAATATCGGTGAGGAAATTTTAGGCGAGCAGCCTGGAAATTATTATAAAGATGACGCTGCGTCTGATATCAATAATTTCAGAACCCAGGTATTGATGCAAAAATCGGATATCGTGATTGCCCTATTCGGCGAAAAATATAAGCAGTGGAACACGGCAATGGATGCTAGCACGGCGATTGCGCTGAACAAGCCTACGATTATCGTTAGACCGGCATCGTTAATTCATCCATTGAAGGAGCTTTCCAATAAAGCGAATGTAACGGTTGAGACGGTTGACCAGGCTTTAGATGTAATAAGCTATATATTTGAATAACAGCATTGATTTTCAAGGTTAGGGGACAGGCTGAAATGGCCTGCCCCTTTCTTTTACCTCCTGCTCTTCCTCAATTTGGAGGATGAGGCAAGAGAACCGTCCCCATGCATCATTAGTTTTCGTATATTACTTTGTCGTTTACAATTGTTTTGAGTACTTTGATGTCTTTAATTTTTACTGGGTCTATTGTTAGTGGGTTTTCTTGGAGTATGACAAAGTCTGCATATTTTCCTATTTCGATTGAGCCTTTGATATTTTCTTCAAAGTTTTGCCAAGCTGCATCGCTTGTTACTGCTCGAAGTGCCTGTAATGGTGTGATCCTTTGATCTGGACCAATGACTTGACCGCTTCTTGAAATTCGGTTAACAGCAGACCAAACTGCCTGCAGCGGGTCCATTGGAGTTATGTGTGTATCAAGGTGAATACTAAATTTTATGCCGCGTTCAATGGACGATTTAAGCGGGCTCATCATAGCAGCTCGTTCGGGCCCCATGAATGTATCGCGGTGTTGATCGCCCCAGAAAAATGTATGCGAAACAAAATAGGATGGTGTAACACCAAGTTCCTTCATTTGATCTAATTGATCTAATCTAGCCATTTGCGAATGCTCAATACGATGACGGGCATCTTTGCGCGGATACTTCTCCTGAGCTGTACGGTAAGCATAAAGAATATCATCAATTGCGGCGTCGCCGTTACCGTGAATGGCAATTTGGTATCCTGCCTTATGCAATTCCACGACCCGCTTCGTTAATTCCTCACGGCTTTGTGCTGGATATCCTCGATAATTTGGGTCATCCCCCGGCGGAACATGGTACGGTTGACTCAAATAGCCAGTGTACCCTTGAATGGAGCCATCGTGAGACATCTTCACAGGGCCCAGCTTCAACATATCACTGCCAAAACCTGTGACAAAACCGCCTAATTCACCAGGTGAAATAACTCCTCCCCAGCCAGAGCCCATAGCTGTAACCCTTAATGGCAACAACCCTTGTTTCTGGTATTTTTGCAAATCGACAAGCCCCTGTTTGCTTGCACCTGCTATAATAGAGGTCGTTACACCTTTTGAGATATAATCCTGAACAGCCTTTTTAAACGCTGCAAGATTTTCTTCCTCTGTAACATTAGGAATATGCTTACTTACTAGACCCATAGCCGATTCCTCTAATACTCCTGTAGGTTCTCCTGTCTTAGGATCTTTAACAATGACACCACCTGACGGGTTAGGAGTACCTTTCGTTATTCCTGCTATTTTAAGGGCAGCGCTATTGGCTACTGCTAGATGCCCTGAAGTATGTGCAATGTAGATTGGGAGTTCCGTTGATACCTTGTCCAAGTCATCACGCGTAGGGTGACGCTTTTCTGCTAAAAGTGTCTGATCATACCCCCGCCCGAGTATCCATTCACCTTCGTGGGTTTCCATACCCCGATCTTTCAAGGCAATGATTAGATCATCAATCGTTTTAATCGGTCCCACCGGCGGACTATTTAAATTTACTTGAACCGTCCCATCCATTCCGGAGCTCGGGAAATGACTATGGGCATCATAAAACCCCGGCAATAATATTTTATTTTCTAAATCAACGATTTTTGTACTGCTTCCTTTTAACTTGCTAATCTCATTATTTGAACCGACTGCAATGATTTTGCCATCCTTGACCGCAACAGCTTCAGCATTAGCAGCATCTTCATCCATGGTGATCACTTTTCCGTTGAAGTAAATCGTGTCAGGTGCTAGCGGATCAAGATGTTTTGGGAGCGTACCTGAAGAAAAGCCTACCAATGCAAGCATAAATACAATAGAGAGTATAAACATATTTTTTTTACTTAAGAGATTCTTTTTCAAATAAATACCACCTTCACACTTTTTATTTTCTTTTTTGCACACACTAAAATAATTCTGTTTAATTCTCCACCCTTTCAAAACCTTCTTTTTGGAGCATTATGCAAGATAAATTACTTGATAAAACTTTACCTATACTACTAGAAAGCCACCACCCCCTATCCTAAAGACTGAAAAAACCGTTAGTCTACTATGTATTCCATGATAGATAAGTAAATTTCCATCAACATCATGACGTCCGGACCAGATTACATAAAATTCCAAGTAGTTTTTACATATATAGTATTTTATCTTCATAATATACTAAATATTCCGAATTTAATATATAACTTTATAACTAATTTTGTAGTGCATACTCTATGGTGCTAGACACAAAGTGTAAAAAATAACAGTTCTTAACTGAACTACCCCTAAGCATAGGAATATTTATACTATAAAGCAAAAAGAAGGAACCCTATATAGAGTTCCTTCTTTCACTAATAGTTATCTTGAAATGTAGCACTCCGGTCGACGGTTCGCGACACTTGGGAGCTTTTCTCTCACGCGCTCTATCCGCTTTAGATCAATGTCTGATAAAATCAAGGCTTCTTCTTCGCCGCCGCTTGATAGAATAATACCCATTGGGTCGACGGTGATGCTGCGACCGGTAAATATGTCGCCGACGAGGTTGGCACCACACACGAATACTGTATTTTCGATGGCTCTCGCACGAAGAAGAGTTTGCCAATGATCTTCTTTTAGCGGCCCCTTCACCCAGCCAGCTGGTACGAACAAGACATCCGCTCCTTGCAGCACTAACTGCCGCGCAATCTCTGGGAAACGGAGCTCGTAGCAGACAAGCAGGCCGATTTTTCCAAACTCTGTTTCTACTACTTTGTATTCACTATCCCCTGGAATAATCGTATCGGATTCCTTATATTTAAAGGCATCGTATAGATGGGTCTTACGATAGGCTTGTACGATTTGCCCAGAACGGTCAATAAAAACGGTGGTATTAAATGCGCGTTTCGGGTCGTCCACTTTAGATTCATAAACACCGCAAACTACATAGATTCCATTTTCCTTCGCTGCTTTTGCCAATGCGGTAACAAACGGGCCGTCCAGTGGTTCCGCTGCTTCTGCCGGCAGTAAGCCCGAATCCGGGGTCGCCAATACCATATAAAATTCTGGCAAAATTACAAAATCCGCCCCCGCACTTTTCGCTTTCGCAATATATTCTAACGCCTTTTCTAAATTCGCCTTCTTATCCGTACTTGTCGTCAATTGAGCCGTAGCAACTCTCACAATATTCCTCCTCCTTCATAACAAAACTCATTCTTCTATATTTTAATATACTTTCGGAAAATTCCAACACCCCATACATCATAAGAAAAGCAAAAAAGAGAGGGTTTCTCCCCTCTCTTCAAATTCTTTATAATTAAGCCCGCTTCTTATACGGGTCCTCGTGGTAATCCGCTTTACGTTTGTAAATGACTTTTCCGGATTCTTCTTTTCCGTGTTTGGTAGGAATGACGGCTCTGATGCCTGCTACCGCTTCTCCAATTTTATACGCATTTTTGTTTAATTTTAATACCACAGCTCTGTTCATGAAGACGCACCTCCAAAAATAGTATTGATAGTGCTTAGTAGGTTGTAATTATCGAGAAAGATATCGTCAATCTCTTCTTGACTTAATACCCTTTTTCCCGTAATGGCAACCGTTAGAACTAATTGGTTCCCTATAGGATAACATAAAACATAGGTATTATCAAAGGCAGTACTATTTTTTTGAAAAACTAACTCCGTACATTGTAAGAAGCAGTCGATGACGACAATTCTTTCTGTGTCTTCCCTGGCTTCATTTACATTAAAGGGATAAAATTCCCCCTGGCCGTCATTTCCAGCGATTTGTCTTAAGCCTTCCTGCCCTTCCGCCTGCCATACGCCTATTGCTTCGACATAATAAAAATCGGGCGCTTGGTAGGCATTTCTAACAGCTTCTTGGAGGTATTCAAATTTTTTAGAAGGGTCTGTTAGAAGTCGTTTAGAAAGAGTTCGGAGAATACGGATTAGGGTGTAATCCTTATCCATATTGGCTTGAGCTTCCTCTAAAAGCTTAACTGGATCTTGGAAGAAGCTTAGCTCAGTGATTTTTCTTTTAATCGCCCTGCAAGCGACATTGACAGCAGCCACATAATTATTGTCACCGCGGGTCTCATATCTTAAGACAGTTAGACCATCTAGATCTGAAGGTAAACGAAACCCTTTTATTTCCTCACTCTCTGGTAAGGACCCGGGAATAATGAAAAACACTCGTCCTCTTCTTAACCTTCCCCAAAATAACCCCATTTCAAACAATGTATTATCTCTTGTCGTAAAGGTGATGGTTCCGCGAATATTTACCACATCATCCGGTGAAAATACAAATACAGCAAAATCATTCTCATCTAATTGACGTTCGAGGGTTTCCATATTGTATTCTAAGGGACGAAATGCGCCTGCTGACCAAGGTGTAACCTCTGCAACATGTGAAAGTGCTTCATGAATCGCATCTACATACTCAATCGATTCTTTTGCAGATCCGATAAATAATTTTGGTTTGATTTTGGCCATTTACTCCTCCAAAAAACTATTTTCTATAATTATTATATCACAAATTTCCTCTTTTTGGAACGAACGGTTCTGGTACTACTTTAACGTATATAAATTTATTTTATCCTTTTTCGACTCATGTATGACTATCGAGACCTTCGAAGGGTAGGTAAATTTGATTCTGCTGACTTTAAATGACCAAATGATTAACTCTAACAACTCCTGGTCGGTGATTAGATTGTATTCCTTAAATCTGGTGATCCCCGAACCTAGCAATGGAATGGATACGGACCTGCCGCTGTAAACTACATCAATTTCATTCCAAAAATGGAGCAAGAAATTTATATAGTCATTCATGTATAAAAACGCTCGATTGTCGTGATCAAATCTAGAAAAAGCCGTTAGCAAATAATCATGATGCTGAAAAATACTTCCCAGTTTGTATTGCTTCTTTTTCCCACGGCTTCTGCTGCTATTTACCGCCGCCAGGTTTTCTTTTAAACGGTCATCGTCCTCCATCAAACGATCCAGCTCTTGAACGTCAGGGATCATTCTTTTTATATACATCCCGTTGAGCGACCTCTCCGAAATGATGGAATTGTCAACTTCTGTATCAAAATACTCGTTAAAGGCGATAACCTTAAGCTCATTTTCTTCAAAAATGTCCCCAAACTTTATTTCCACCGTGGAATTGTTAATCGTCAGTTTCGTCTTTTGAAGAAAGTTTGCCCTCAGCCATAAAAACAAATAGACAATAAGCAAAAATAAAACAAGGCTCACCCCAGTTATCAGTTTGAAACGACCTGGGATCTCCACCACAATCAAAACAAATGAGAAAATCAAACTAATAACCGACAACACTGAAAAGTACTCTCTTATCAGCCCTTCATCAAAAAAACGAACCTTAATTTTGATTTTTCATCCCCCCAGTTGATGAAGCAAGAGAACCGTCCCCGTGCTTCACGCAGAATAATGCCAAACCCCGCTGACCATTTCTTTCTGAACCTTCCCCTGCAATTCCAGGTAATCCAAGTGACCGATAACCTCGGACATGACGAGCGAAAATTGCTTAATGTAGGTTTCTTTGTAATACGTTTTGGCGACATCGGCGGCTGTTGTGCTGCCAGATTCAATTAATGCCAGGAACTTATCTGCTTTTCGCCCGATTCCGTCCAGCCTTTTTTGAATTAATGCCTTGTGGTTTTCAATCAGCATACCGTGCCCTGGAAAAATCACATCCGCGTTTACCCCTAATACTCTTTTTAATGATTGATAATGTTCATATAGTGTCATCATCCGGTGACCCTCTAGATCCGGTTCTACCAAAGCATTACTTGAGATATGTTGAAGTAATAAATCCCCACCGAACAGCCATTGGCTATCATTTTGGTAAAAAACAATTTGATCCGGCGCATGGCCTGGTACATACAGGACATCGAAATCAAGCAGCTGATTTCCTTTTACTGTGCGAATTTCACCATCCATTTTCTTTGTTCTATTTTTCTCCAGCGCCTGCTGCAAATACGCCGTTTGTTTTTCCCCTTGCTCGCCGCAGCCCATTTCCTTATAAAGCTTTGCAAAAAACTCCACCCGCATCGCCATAAAGTCATCGTCCCTTTTTAAGCGGGGAACGGACAGTGGGTGGGCGTAAACCGGAACGGGGTGCTCACTCAGAATTCGGTTCACTAAGCCGACATGGTCGACATGATGGTGGGTCAGAAGAATTTGGGTGATATCGTTTATGCTTAAATCGTGTGCTGTTAATGCCGTCTGCAAGGCGTTCCAGCAATCTTCGTTATCAAATCCTGCATCAATGAGCGTCAAAGAATGCTGCTTTTTATATAAGAAAAAATTTACCGATTTTAATGACGAAGAGACTGGCACCATAATGGGAATCACTTCACAGCCGTTTTTCTGTAAGTGGGACAAAATTTTCAACTCCAAACAAATTTTTAAACTATTAGGTATATTTTTTTATTCGCCATGATTGGTGGATGGTCCTGCAAAACTGAGGAAACTTGTTTTTTGATTTATAAGGAGGGGCTTGGATGGTTTGGATACACCTACCTGTATACCTAATTTGAAATTTAACCGTCTAAAAATTGAATTTACCCGTCAACTATGTGATTTTACCCGTCGATTTTTCAAATTTACCCGTCAATATCCACCCGTTACCCGTCACTTTTTCCATTTTACCCGTTAATCCTCAAGGTACTTTTTTTAAGTAAAAAAAAAAGAGGAAATAGATCTTACTCTATTTCCCCTTTTGTATCTTATAAAATGGGACACGAGAACCGTCCCCATGTCCCATTGCTTTATGCTGTTTTTTGCATAGATTGAAGGTATTTGGTCTTTTGGAGTGTGTCGAAGCGGCCTTCCCATTTGGACATGACGACGGTCGCAAGTGCGTTGCCGATGACATTTACAACGGTACGGGCCATGTCGAGCAGACGGTCGATTCCGGCGATGAAAGCAAGGCCTTCAAGCGGGATGCCAACCGTTCCCAAGGTTGCCAACAGGACAACAAAGGATACTCCCGGTACACCAGCAATTCCTTTCGATGTAATCATTAACACTAATACCAATGTGATTTGCTGTGAAATACTTAAATCAATACCGTACAGCTGCGCGATAAAAATCGCTGCAAGCGCTTGGTACAATGTCGAGCCGTCAAGGTTGAACGAATAGCCCGTTGGAACGACAAACGAGACAATATCTCTCGGGCAGCCGAACCTTTGCATTTTTTCAATGATCTTTGGCAATACGGTCTCGGAGCTAGAAGTCGAATAGGCTAAAATCAGCTCATCCTTTAACACCTTGACAAGTTGAAAAATATTGACGCCAGCCCATTTTGCAATGCTTCCTAGAACAATAACGATAAAAAATAACATCGTAGCATACACAAGAATCATTAATTTTCCAAGCGGAATTAACGATGCCACACCAAATTTTGAAACAGCGACACCCATTAAGCCAAACACACCAAACGGAGCAAACTTCATGATCAGGTTCGTCACCCAGAACATTGCGCTTGCCACGCCTTCAAAAAATGCAAGGACTGGCTTTCCTTTTTCACCAATCGCAGCTACTCCTAAACCGAAGAGTACGGAGAAGAAGATAATGGATAGCATATTGCCAGCAGCCATTGCCTCAATTACATTTTTCGGAACAATCCCGACAATAATATCCATCATCCCGTTGTGCTGCACTTGTTCCGTTGTTTGCACGTACTGGTCAATATTCCCTTTGGTTAGTGAAGACATGTCCACCCCTTCACCAGGTTTAAAAATATTCGCCGCCATCAAGCCGATAACGATTGCAATCGTAGTTACGATTTCAAAGTAAATTAGCGTTTTCCCGCCAAGCTTCCCTAATTGCTTGATGTCACCTGTTCCCGCAACACCAATAATCAATGTGGAGATAATAATAGGGACAACAATCATTTTAATCATATTAAGAAAAATGGTACCTAGCGGCTGCAAGTACGTTTCCACCGCTGGATTCCCGTAAAATACTGCACCGACAATAATCCCTAGAATTAAGCCTGCAAGAATTTGAACTGCCAATGAAACTTTAAACGCTTTCATTTTGGATTTCATCTATAAGGTCACCCCTCTATCAAACTTTCTAACCCCTAGGGGTTAGTATTTTAGATTAATATAAAGGCAACCTATAAAATCCTACACAATCCGACATTTATTTTCGAAAAAATTTTTGTTTTAGACGCTGGCGTATAGCTGCATTGACCATTTTGGTGGGTTTTTATCTTTTTTTGGCAATTAAGCCCACTTGCATTTACCTTTTTCATAGAGCTTCCTCTTTTTCGGGCAATGCACCCCACTCTCATCGACCTTTTTCATAGAGTTCCCTCTTTTTTGGGCAATGCAACCCACTCTCATTTACCTTTTTCATAGAGTTCCCTCTTTTTCGGGCAATGCAACCCGCTTGCATTTACCTTTTTCATTGAGTTTCCTCTTTTTTAGGCAATGCAACCCACTTTCATTTACCTTTTTCAAAGAGTTTCCTCCTTTTTGGGCAATGCAACCCGCTTGCATTTACCTCTTTTATAGAGTATCCTGCTTTCGGGCAATGCAACCAGCTCTCATTGACCATTTTAGAAGAGTGCTCTCTTTTTCGGGCAATACAAACCCCACCCGAAGAAAATTTTTTCAACCTCTATATTTTTCTAACGTTTCCAAATACAGCACCTGGAGAAATTTACGGATGTTGATTTTGATTTTCGGCGGGTTCTGGCGTTCATCGCGGATATAGACCATGTACGTCCTTACCTCTTGAAAGTCAAAATAGCGCGGTGCAAAATATTCAAACGCCTCGTTCGTAAAATCGATCGCCCCCAGAGACGCTAAATTATTGATGGCGCTTAGAATCGTCCGGCGAATCCGTTGCTCGATGGCCTTGCATTCCTTTTTCATATCAGCATGGCGGACCTTTCTTCTAGCCCCGGCCGCTTCATATAAATCCTTTAATGGCGGCAGCTGCACAGGCCTGTCGCTCATCTCAATCAAAAATTCAATAATCGCCGTGATATCCTCGCTTCCAGCTTCCCCGACTACACCCATTTGGTTGAGAATCGAAAGAACGATATCCTTCACCGATTGCCGGTTGCGAGTCGGCGGATTCTGCGTGAGACCGATCTGCTCCAATGATTGTCGGATCGTTTGCAAGGAATCCTTCAGCCGCGCCTGCTCAGCGGTTCTTTTTAAAATACTTTCGACTTCGACGCGGTTGATCGGCTTGTGGATGAAAAACTCGACACCCTTTTCGTACGCCTCCCCGACCATTTCCTTATTAACAATCTGCGAAATCATAATAAATTGGCCGGAAAAACCTTTCCGCCGGAGCTGCTCCATCGCCTCAATCCCGTCCATTTCCGGCATTAAACAATCAATCAGTACGATGTCCGGGCTTAAGCTCATGACGGACGAAAGCGCATCGCTGCCATTTTCGGCCTCTCCAATTACCATGCCAAGCTGGCTGTCGCTGATAATTTTTTTCAGCATCGTCCGGCAAACCTTATCATCATCTACGATAAAATAACGCAACGCTATTCCCCTCGCTTTCGTATGGTGTTCACTGGCAGGCACACTTGAAAAATCGTCCCGGTGTCCGGCGTTTCAATTTCAATCCGCCCCTGAAACGCCTGCACAATGTCAAGCACATGTGACAGGCCAATCCCCGTCGCCGCCACGCCTTTGTCATTAAACTTCGTGGTGTAGCCCGGCTCAAACACAATCGAAACATCCTCATCAGGAATACCCACGCCTGTATCTTTTACGAAAAAACAAATCTCTCCTGATTCTTCCAATATATCAAACTGAATCTCGCCGCTGTCAGCAATCGCTTCGACGGCATTTGCAGTTAGGTTATTTAATAGCGCCAGCAGCGGAATCGGCTTGTCGGTTTTAAAATTAACCTCCTGCTTAACATGGAAAGTAATTGTTTTTTTTAACCGCTGGCTGTACCGCTCGTTCGCATGAACAGTGAGGTTGAGAACATCCGACAGCGAAAAATCGAGATCTCTTTTTTGCTCAGTAACCTTTGTCAGACCCGATAATATTCGCTGGGAATCCTTTTTGACTTCATGGATTTCTTGCGCAATAAGAAGCGCTTGTTTTCCAAGGTCGTGGCTGTCCTGCTTTAACTTTCGATATAAATCATGGCTGGAAGCCGTAATTTGTTCAATGTGGTCAATTGATTTTTCTAAATAAAGGGTTTCAACATACAGCTCCGCCCCCACTCGGAGCATTTCTTCCACCCGTTTCTTTTGCTCGGAAATGATCATCGAGCCGTACAGCCCGATGGCAAAATAGCTCCGTAGCAAGGCCACACCGGCAAGGATGGCCCACTCCCTGAGGGTAAGATTTGCTTGAGATAGAAACTCATGCCGGATCAAATCTTCCGCTCCGTTGCCGAAAAATTCAAACAAAGCGGCCCACGCGCCTAACAACAGCGGATAGGTTTTGTAGCGGTTGACCTCGATGAGATGAAGGCCAAGGGCAAAGATAAAATAAAACAGAAAGGCCGGCAAATGATTGATAAAGCTTTCGGCTAGCGGCATGATTTCAAACAGGAGATTCCATACCGACCTGAAACATACTACCGTCAGCCCGGTCACAATCCCCGTCCGGAGCACCGACACCGGGGGCCAAATAAGAATCAGTAGGAAAAAGGTAATGCTCCCCAGCCCAAAACGGAACAAATCCCCATCAAACGGAACCAGTTTCACCTCACCAGCCAGCGCCGTTAACAACGCCGTTACCATCACCACAACCCAATCACGCCGCAAAAAACGCTCACCCACAAAACCACCCCCTCTACCTTTTTTAATATACCAGAAAAAGATGATGCATGGGGACGGTTCTTGTTATCATTCGAACCTGTTACTTTTTTCCTAACTTTTAATATTTATCAAACCGTTTTCTTCCTCCACCCGTTTCCTACATTGAAAATATAAACTATTGGAGGGAAAAGGGATGAAAAAAACGTTGTTGATTGGCGCTCTCTTTTTGTTTATGTTTGCGGCGGCCGGGATATCGGTATACGCGAACATGGATCATTCAATGAAGCCAACATCTGCAAAGAACGATGGCGTGATTAGAGTGTATGGACCAGGTGGGCCTCTGGGACCGATGAAGGAAGCTGCGGAAAAATTCACAGCCGAAACCGGAATAAAAGTGGTCGTGACGGCCGGACCAGAATCGAATTGGATTGACAGCGCGAAACAAGATGCAGACATCATTTACGGCGGATCGGAGTACATGCTGCGCAGCTTTATGCTCAGCAATCCAGGAATGATCAATGAAAAATCACTGACAGAATTATATCCACGGGCCGCAGGGATTTTGGTACGAAAAGGGAATCCGAAAAAAATTCATTCGCTTGAAGATTTAACAAAGAGCGGGGTAAAAATTGTGGATGTCAATGGCGCTGGGCAGCTCGGATTATGGGAGGACTTGGCAGGGAGAAAGGGACTCATCGGCGGAATCAGCAAAAACATTGATATTTCTGTAAAGTCTAGTGCGGAAGCGATTGAGTTATGGAAATCCAATTCGAAGCTCGACGCGTGGATTACATATGAATCTTGGCACTATAGACTTACGGATGTCACCGATCTAGTCGAACTGCCGGAAGCAGAAAAACTATACAGAGGTACCCCAATTGCCCTGGCCACCATCACGGACAATAAAAAAGAAGCCCAACAATTTGTCGATTTCCTAAAAACCGAAGCATCTCACCAAGTATTCCAAAAATGGGGATGGAAATAGAAAACGGGCAAGTTTAAAAGTACCGATTAACACAAAAACCTCAAGAATTTCCTTGAGGTTTTTTATGTTAAGGGCATTATCTTCGGTTCTTTCTGGCAGTTTTGTCCTTCATCGGGCTTATGAAGGACATTCCGGACCTGGATCCCGCCTGTTTTGTCCTTCATCGACTCTATGAAGACCATTTTGGACTTGACCCACGCCTGTTTTGTCCTTCATCAGCCTTATGAAGACCATTTTGAAACTAGCTCCCGGCTATTTTGTCCTTCATCTGCCTTATGAAGACCATTTTGGACTTAACCCACGCCTGTTTTGTCCTTCATCGACCCTATGAAGACCATTTTGGCCTTGACCCACGACTGTTTTGTCCTTCATCAGCCTTATGAAGACCATTTTGAACCTGGCTCCCGCCTATTTTGTCCTTCATCAGCCTTATGAAGACCATTTTGAACCTGGCTCACGCCTGTTTCGTCCTTCATCAAACTTATGAAGACCATTTTGGTCCTGGTTCCCGGCTATTTTGGCCTTCATCGACCTTATGAAGACCATTTCCGACTTAACCCACGCCTGTTTTGTCCTTCATCGACCCTATGAAGACCATTTTGGCCTTGACCCACGACTGTTTTGTCCTTCATCGACCCTATGAAGACCATTTTAGCCTTGACCCACGCCTGTTTTGTCCTTCTCGACCCTATGAGGACCATTTTGGACCTGGCTCCCGCCTGTTTTGTCCTTAAGATCTTTGAATGAAACACAAGAACCATCCAACCGTCCCCAAGCATCACTCGTTCTTCAAAATTTAAATCTTACACTAAAAGTGGTGCCTTCTGATTCTGTTTGGATGTCAATTTGGGCGTGATGACGGGCTGCTATGGCGTAGCAGACTCCTAGTCCCAAGCCGGTGCCGTTATCTTTGGTCGTGAAGAAAGGGGTTCCTAATTTTTCAACAATTTCAGGCTTAATCCCCTCGCCTTGATCCTCTACCGCAAGAACCACGCAATGATCCTGATCTTTATAGGTTCTAATGGTTAAAATCTTCTCTGGGTCCATCGCTTCTAAACCATTTCGACATAGGTTGAGTAATAATTGCCGAATTTCATTTCGATTTAAAAGCAGCTCTGGGATCTCTTCTGTTTCGATTTTAATCGATTTATTTTGACTAGACGCATCAATCTTAATTAAGGGAGCTGTATCACGAATAATCGAATTTAAATCTAACATCTGTAAATCTGACGTCCTGGTATTCCCCATTGAAAGAAATTCTGTAATAATCGAATTTGCACGGTCCAATTCTTCAATCATTAAATCAAAATAATAATCTTGATTCCGATATTTTTCATCCTTTTTTAAAAACTGTAAAAACCCTCTTACTGTTGTCATCGGATTCCGAATCTCATGGCTGATTCCTGCCGCCATTTGCCCGATTAATTCTAGACTGGATAACCTTTTCAATTCCTTCGCATACTTCTTTTTTTCCGTAACGTTTTTAAAAAGACAACAGATTCCCTCATCAAATGGGTAAGCCACAACTTCGTGCCAATAATCATCAGAGGGTGAAGCAATTTCGAACTGTACTGGTATCCGCTCGACCATGGCCCGACAAAATTCTTTATACATGACTGTATCTACAGCTTCCGGGAAGACCTCCCAAATTTTCTTGCCAAATACATCCTTTGCGGTTTTCCCTTGTGGTAAATACTGATGTTCGTTAATGTAAATAAACTCCCATTCTTTATTCAACGCAAAGAATCCATCGGTAATACTTTCCATTACACTTGTCACTTTCTCATTCGCCGCCGCTAGTTCCTTTGTCCGGTCTTCTACCATATTTTCGAGCTGGTCCATATAGAGCAGGTTAGAGAACGTAGGAGCCGTAGCATCAACGATCGAATGAGCCAACTGAATCTGAGATGGTAGATAAGGGGCACCTTTTCCATCTATATTGATCACCGCTACGACCCCTAAAACCTCCCCCGTTGAAACTAATGGAATCATGAGTATATTCCTAACATTGAAACGCCGGTAAATCTCACCCTCTAGGCTTTTGTCAGCAAAAACGTCGGGAATGAAGCACGCTTCTTTTGTTTTCATAACCTTTCGAATAACGGATCTTTCATATTTGTCGATTATTTTATTCATATAGGACCTCAGCCATTCTGCTTCTGTCCAATCCCTTTCATATCTTAACTTCGCTGATTTGATGGTTTTTTTGTCTACTGGGTCTAAAAGGTAGGCCACCATATATTGGCTGTCTAGAATTTTCTCTAGGTAAAAAAAACATTTATCAAGGCTTTCCTGTACCGAGGAGCACAATGATAAATCACGTGTCGCATCTAGTAATAACTGTTTTTCGGCAATCAAGGTTTCCTTTTGTGTTAAAATTTTCGCATTTCGAATGGCGACTGCCGCCATATTCACATAAGCTTCCACACTTTGAATTTCGGATTCGCTAAGGTCCATGGGAGTTCCATAGTCGAATAAAGAAACGAGTCCAAACAACTCTTGCTCATATGAGATTGGCAAGACTAATAAAGATCTAATTTTGAAGGCTTTGATTGATCTCAGATCTGGACGATGATCCTTCGAAGTATCTGGGATGTAAATCGTTTTTCTAGTTTCAATCACTTCTTTGAACAATAAATCTTTTTCAGGATCAATAACCAGTGAATCGAGCCTTACGCCATTTATGATCTCTGGTTTTCCTGCAAATCCTCTAAAAGTTCCATCTGCGTTCGGTAAAAAAATCCCCACCGAATGACACTGCACAATTTCATCCGATATTGCCGAGGTCACATACTGTAATACTTCACGCAATTCCAACCTTGTATTAATAATTTTCGTTATATCCGCAAGCCGAGAGTATCTCGTTTGTTCCCTTACCATTCACACGGTCTCCTAACATGTACAAAATAAATGTCATATATTCTTGATAAATTCTCTTTTACCTATCATTTTACATAAAATTTCATACAAGGAATGGAGAATTTTACGAAAAAGTGTTATTCGTTAAAAAATAAATAGAGGGCGCTTAAAAACAAGTTTTAGATGCCACAATGAACTGTATGATTATATCAAAATACCTAGAGCGTGGATTTTTAGGGAAAAAGCACGCCTTACTAAATGAAACAGCAATAGACACCCGAAGAAGGATGTCTGAATTGTTTCCTATTCCCCTATGACTCTTTAAGTTTATTCCTTAATGTTTCTTTTTACTGCATATTTCGTCTTCTAATTTATTCTACCCGAAACTATTAATTTCCTTTATTAAAATATAAGGTCGCTGGAAAATTCAAATACTAGACCCAATAGGAAGGAAAAGAATCGTCCCCATGCACCAAAAAATATTTTGCCGTTATGTATCTACGTTTTGTCCTTTATTCCCCTAATTCTAGTGGTGCCAGTCACGCAAGCGAGTAAGCCAATATTCCTATTTTGTGCAATAAAAATAAGAGTTTAGATGGTATTATTTTTTTAATTTTCAGTATTTTATTCACTTCCTGCAAACTGGTTTATAAGTTAATATTTGTATAAATAAGGGTATAGGAGGTTTTTTATGGTTAAGTTTCCTACTAAAATTCTTGCTGCTACTTTGGCTATTTCTTTGGCAGGCGGCAGCCTTGTACTAGCTTGTGAGGATGGACAGAAGAGTTATATTGAAGCGGGCGAATCTGCATTTGGCGGTGTGCCGCAAGTAGAAGGTTCTAAGAACTTTCAGCATTTAAAAGAGACAGCTGCGGTTCCTTTAAAAGACATAAAAGGAGCTCCTGCAACAACTGCTGACGTGTATGCCTATAAGGGATATGCTTATCTTGGAACTCATAGAGGGCAAATGACCAACGAGGGCGTCCGTATTTTTGACATGAAAGACCCTTCAAATCCAAAGGAAGTCGCTGTCATTGCAAATGATATTCCTGGAACATGGCAGGAGAAAGTCATTGTCCAATCCGTCAGTACCCCTTCTTTTAAGGGAGATCTCGCTGCAGTCAGCGTCCAAAGGGTAGATAAAGAACGATACGGATATGAAGGAGAAACCTCCGACAATGGCGGCGTTGTCCTATATGATGTTACAAATCCGAAAAAGCCAAAGAAACTTGGATTTTGGAAGACCCCAACTGAACTTCCGACTGGAACCCATGAAATGTGGCTGACAGAACAAAACAATAGGGTTCTATTGCTTGCAACTAACTACCAGGCCCACAGATATAAGGACCAAGGCGTAAAGGTCCATGACTTTTCTATTGTAGATGTATCAAATCCTTCAGAGCCAAAAGAACTGGCAAATTGGGACCCAACTGTGATTGGCGATGGCTTTAACGGTGATTATACCTTTAAAGATGAAAAAGGTGCCTCTAGGACTGCCTTTTTGCATAGTATTATTGCAGACGAGACAGGCAAAACCGCCTACCTATCCTATTGGGATTTAGGAACAATCATACTTAACATCGAGGATCCGGAAAATCCAAAATTCCTAGGACGTACAAAATTTGAGAGAAATGTTCAGGGAGCCGCACATTCCGCAGCTCTTGCACAAGGAGGAAATGTTTTAATTGAAACGAGGGAAGTATTCAATCCTGATCCTCATGACCCTGGATTCGAAAGAGGCTGGGGATATGTACGCATCTATGATATCAAAGATAAAAGCAACCCAGTGTTACTAAGCACCTTCAGGACGGTAAATTCGGCCGTGCAAATCAAAGCAGGAGAACGTAAAACTGGTACGTATACCGTACATGATCCAAAGGTGAGAGGGAATACGCTTTACCTTTCCCACTATTCCGATGGTATCCGAATGGTGGACATCACGGATCCTGCCAATCCTACAGAAGTTGGATCATATGTTTCCGATAAAGCAAATGTATGGGGAGTATTTGTCGATAAGAACTATATACTGGCTTCAGATATGGGGCAGGGATTAAAAGTGCTTCAAAAAGTTGGTACAGGCTCCCGATAAAAACAAAATTTCACCTTCAAAAAGCAGTTCATCCTTCAAGATTTAAGGTTGCACTGCTTTTTTTTTCACTGCTGAATGTAAAATAATCGATTTTTCTTAGAGTTAGAAAACCACGCTGCTTTGCATTATCCAATCAAAACAAACTCGTATCCCCCCTTTTTTACATCCTTCGAAAATCATCAAATGAAACAGAAGGACCACCACCACGGCTTCATATATTTTCCCTTATGTGGGTATAACACTATGGTAATGATTATAAGACGTTTATGTGGAAGGAGGCAAAAAGATGAAGTGGAAAGGAAGACGGGAGAGTTCAAACGTGGAAGACCGGAGAGGTATGGGCGGTAAGATGGTGTTTGGCGGAGGAATTGGCGGGGTGATTATTATTCTCCTCTTCACCCTTCTTGGCGGCAATCCCGGCGATTTGATCAATAACATGTCATCGAATGATGGCTCTAATACCAACGTTCCATACGAAGAAACGGCGCAGGAGAAGGAACTGAAGGATTTTGTTTCCGTTGTGCTTGCGGATACAGAGGATGTCTGGTCTGAAATTTTTAAAAAGAAAGGGCTGGAATATGAAAATCCTAAGCTTGTATTGTACAGCGGCAGCGTTCAGTCGGCCTGCGGGTCAGCAAGCTCCGCGGTGGGGCCTTTCTATTGTCCTGGCGACCATAAACTCTATATCGACTTAAGTTTTTATCAAGAGCTAAAGGATCAGTTCCAAGCACCCGGTGACTTTGCGATGGCCTATGTGATTGCGCATGAAGTTGGTCACCATGTACAGACACTCTTGCATTTAGGTGAACAGACCCCAGCAGCTAAAAGACGTACCAATGAATACTCCATCCGATTTGAATTACAGGCAGACTATTTAGCCGGTGTCTGGGCCCACTACGTGCAAGGCAAGGGCTACCTTGAAAAAGGCGACCTCGAAGAAGCACTCAATGCCGCAAAAGCTGTCGGCGACGACAACATCCAGAAAAAATCCCAAGGCTACGTCGTGCCTGACAGCTTCACCCACGGCACCTCGGAACAAAGAAAACGCTGGTTCTACAAAGGCTTCCAAAACGGCACCATCGAAGGCGGCGACACCTTCCGCGCCGTAAACCTTTGAAGCAAAGGGACGGTTCTTGTGCCTCATTCCATATTTGATGCAGAAGAACCGTCCCCATGCAGCTATAAAACTTTCAAGCCCGTTTCTACAGCCATTATATAGCCATAACCTTTGCCGTACTTGATTTTATACCAGCCGCCTCTTTTTGCTAAGATTTGGACTTTGTTATTTTTATTTACGCTGCCAATTCGTTTAGCTGTCGCCTGTGGTGCAATTCTTACATTAAAGCCAGCCCCTGCAAGGATTTTACCATTAGCTTTCATTTTCACTTCCATTTTTGGCGCAGGAGTTGAAGAATTCAATTCATGATGAACACCATCACTGGTTGGAAGCGGGAATTTTAAACCCGCCTTTTTGACGACTGCAGCTAATGAAGCACTCACATATCCCGCTCCATTCAGCGCTCTCCCTTTTTTATCACGGACAACCGCATCAAAGGCGATGCCTGCTACATGGGGGGCATCTGGCCTAGGGTGTGAAACCAAGCCGACTAAACTATGCTTTCTTATTTCAGCATGTTTGCAGGAGCTGTTTGGTGCATGAATGATTTCGTAAAAATGCTGCTGGTACTGGAATGGACGATAAGCTGATTTGTATGTAATTTTCCAGCCTTTTGCTTTAAGCAGCTTCTCATATTTTGCTTTTGCAATTAATAACTTCGGATCGACCTCATCCCAAATAACCATTTTCCCTTTTTCCATCTTAATAGCAAGTGGATCGGTTAGTGGGGAAATCCTAGAACATTTTGATGCAGCCAAAGCTTTCCCCTGCGCCGGAATAAAAGACAACATAAAAAAAAGAATAACAAAATAAATATGTACTTTTCTCAACCTTCCCATTACGATCCTCCTATGACAAAATATCTATACTAAACTATTCAACATTCATTCCCCTTTTCCTTCCAAATTTAGAGAGTTTTTTAAAAATCCCTTGCGATATTTATCATGAGTGTACAATAAAAAAAGAGAAGTGCTATGAACACTTCTCCCTGCAACTGCTACCATCAGGGGGGTAGAGTGACCCACCCCGTAAGCTAGCTCAAAACTATTTGCTGTGCCTTTTTATGCACAAAAAATTTCTAATTGTCCCTGTAAGACTGTCCTCATGCCTCACTCCACTCATGTTCCACAAGAACCGTCCCCGTGCCTCACTCTTATAAAACGACACTAACTATAACAGCCGACAATACGCTTACTAACGTGGCGCCGTACAAAAGCTTCAACCCAAACTTGGCTACGGTATTTCCTTTTTGTTCGTTTAAACTTTTAACAGCTCCCGAGATGATTCCGATAGAGGAGAAGTTCGCAAAGGAGACCAGGAATACGGAAATAATTCCTAATGTACGCGGGCTGAATGATTCCGCTACTTTTGCCAGGTCCATCATGGCGACAAACTCATTCGTCACAAGCTTAGTGGCCAAAATACCGCCAGCCTCTACTACCTCTGCAGCCGGAACACCCATAATAAAGGCAATAGGCGCAAAGATATATCCTAAAATTTCTTGGAATGAAATCCCGAAAATCATATCAAAAACGTTATTAATCGCACCAATTAAGGCAACAAATCCAATTAACATCGCACCGACAATGACCGCTACTTTAAACCCATCCATGATATATTCCCCTAGCATTTCAAAGAAGGACTGTTTTTCTACATCCTGAATTTCGAGAATATCCTCTTCCGGTTTAACGGTATACGGGTTAATGATGGAAGCGATAATGAATCCACCAAATAAGTTAAGGACAAGAGCCGTCACCACATATCTTGGTTCAATCATCGTCATATACGCACCGACAATGGACATCGACACCGTTGACATAGCCGATGCACAAAGCGTATATAAGCGGTTGGCAGGCAGGAGTCCAAGCTGCTTTTTCACGGTAATAAACACTTCAGATTGACCAATCATCGCTGAAGCTACAGCATTGTAGGATTCCAATTTCCCCATGCCGTTTACTTTACTAAGCAGTAAACCAATGCCCCTCATTACAAACGGTAAAATTTTCAGGTACTGAAAAATCCCAATTAAGACGGAAATAAACACAATCGGCAGCAATACATTCAAGAAGAAAGGAGATTCCCCTTTATTGGCCAGTCCGCCAAATACAAAGGAGATTCCTTCGCCCGCATATTCCAGCAGCTTGCTAAAAACAGAGGCGAACACCTTGATTAATTCCAAACCGAGCGTCGTATTTAATAATAATGCTGATAATATTAATTGAATAATAACCATAAGAATAATCGGTTTAATTTTGATCTGTTTCCGGTTATTGCTCGCTGCGTAAGCTAATCCTAAAACAACAAGCAAACCGATGAGTGCAATGATATATTTCACGGTTAGTCCTCCAGATGATGTACTTTTCTTAAGATGCCGTATCCGCTTTCACTAAATACATAAAATGTACTTATTTCGTTAAATCCTTCGATGAAAAAAATCCAGGCAGTAATTCGGCAATGGTTGTCTCTTCGATGGCTCCATTTAAGTTGGCTAGAATAACTTTCGTGTCTTGGTCACAAAATTCAGCCATCACCTGACGACAAGCGCCACAAGGCGAAATCGGTCCTTCGGTGTCACCAACCACGACGATTGCCTCAATCTCTTGATCCCCCTCAGAAACTGCTTTAAAAATAGCAGTTCTTTCAGCGCAGTTCGTTAATCCGAAGGAAGCATTTTCAATATTACAGCCACGAAAAACGTGGTTATTTTTTGTCAATACGGCTGCGCCGACTTGAAAGTTTGAATAGGGAGTATAGGCTTTTTTTCTGGCTTCAATTGCCTGATTTACTAATGCTCGAATATCCATTTCAGCCTTTTCCTTTCTTTTTGAAGGTTTCAGGCTGGTCTTTTGGCCAGCCTGATTCTGTTTCTCTCGTCCTTTTCGCTTCGCCGATAACTGTTATAGATTCGCCGATAAATTGCTGCTTTTCGCCGATATCTAGTTCCATTTCGCCGATATCTCACTATGTTTCGCCGATATTGGTTCCAACAGACACAGTCCTGAAAACTCACGAATTAATAGGAAGCTGTTGAAGTTTCACCGTTCACAATCTTTACACCTGAACTAGCACCAATTCGATTGGCGCCTGCTTTGATCACAGCTTCAGCGTCTTCTAAACTTCTCACGCCGCCGGAAGCTTTGACACCTACATCAGGACCGACTGTTTTTCTCATGAGAGCAACATCCTCTGGAGTCGCGCCGCCAGTGGAGAAACCAGTAGAGGTTTTCACAAAGTCTGCTCCGGCTTTAACGGATAACTCGCATGCCTTTACTTTTTCTTCGTCTGTTAACAGAAATGTTTCGATAATCACTTTTGTCAAAGCCTTCCCTTTTGCTGCATCGACAACCGCTTTGATATCTTTTTCAACCACATCATATTGCTTGTCCTTTAAGGCCCCAATATTAATAACCATATCCACTTCCGTTGCGCCGTTTTCAATCGCATTTTCCGTTTCAAAGGCTTTTACTTCTGATGTCGTAGCCCCGAGCGGAAAGCCAATCACGGTGCAGACTTTCACTTCTGGTGTATCACGAAGGAATTCTGCTGCGGTCTTGACCCATGTTGGATTAATGCAAACGGAAGCAAATTTGTATTGTTTCGCTTCTTCAAGCAATAGCATCACTTCTGCCTTTGCAGCATCAGCTTTTAATAATGTGTGATCAATTAATCCTGCTAGATTTTGTGTCATGCTTCTCATCCTCTTCTTAATTATTGAATTTCTGTATAAATCAATGTAGGTTTTTCCACTTTTTCATCTGCCAGCCTGTAAGCAGCGTAGATTTTTTCGATAACTTCCTCTACATTTTCCTGGTTGCTATGAATCGTCACCAATGCCTCTCCTGGTTGGATATAATCCCCTACCTTCTTATGAAGCATCACGCCTACGGCTAAATCGATGACCGATTCTTTTGTCGCGCGTCCAGCACCAAGCAGCATCGCAGCAATACCGATTTCCTCAGCAGCGATTTCAGCTACATAACCAGATTGTTTCGCAAGAACTTCTACTGTATAAGAAGCGGTTGGAAGTTTTGCCGGATCATCGACAACGGATGCATCCCCGCCTTGGGCGGCTAGGAAGATTTTAAAGGTTTCCAGCGCCTTTCCGTTTCGGATCGATTTTTCGAGCATTTCACGCGCTTGATTCGTATCGGCTGCTTTTTCCGCCAAAACTACCATATAGCTGCCTAGCGTTAAGCAAAGTTCATGTAAATCCTCCGGTCCTTGCCCTTTCAGCGTGTCAATCGCTTCTTTTACTTCAAGCGCATTTCCAACGGCGAAGCCAAGCGGCTGGCTCATATCGGAAATGATCGCCTTTGTTTTACGGCCAACACCGTTTCCGATGTCCACCATAGTCTGGGCTAAATCCTTCGCATCCTCAAGATTTTTCATAAACGCTCCGCTGCCTGTTTTGACATCAAGCACAATCGCATCTGCCCCTGCGGCAATTTTTTTGCTCATAATCGAACTTGCAATCAGCGGAATAGAATCAACAGTCGCCGTTACATCTCGTAAGGCATACAATTTTTTATCGGCAGGTGTTAAATTACCACTTTGACCAATGACAGCTACTTTATTCTTATTGACTAAATCCGTAAATTCATCGTTGGTAATTTCTACATGAAACCCTTCAATGGATTCCAATTTGTCAATTGTACCACCAGTATGGCCAAGGCCTCTGCCTGACATTTTAGCAACCGGTACACCAACCGAAGCAACTAGCGGTGCCAGCACAAGAGTGGTGGTATCGCCGACTCCGCCGGTACTGTGCTTATCTACTTTTATTCCCTCAATCCCGGAAAGATCAATTTGATCACCAGATTGAACCATCGCTTCTGTTAAATAAACGCGTTCTTTCTTTGTCATTCCTTGAAAAAATACAGCCATCGAAAAGGCGGACATTTGATAGTCAGGAATGTCTCCGTTTGTAAAGCCATTTATCAAAAATTGAATTTCATCTTTCGATAATTCAAACCCATCACGTTTTTTCTCGATCAAGTCAACCATTCTCATAGTATTTCCTCCTTATATTAGACGGAAATGTTCACCTTCATCCAAAAAAGTCTTGGACGGGAGCGTTTTCATTTCTTTTAAAAAGTGAATAAATAATAATGATTTGATAAACTACATTGATTACTATAGCAGTAGTAACCATTCAAGTAAATAGCTATTTTTTTAAAAAAGTAACTTCCTCTAATGGTAATTCATAGGAGGTTGTGAAAAGCGTTTACAAAACTACCTTCATGCCATATGATAAATTTAGTTTGTAAATTATTAGATTATTGACATAAAAGAGGTTAGAGCCATGCTCCAAAAGTTTGGATTTTCGCAATATGAAAGCAAAGTATATGAATGTTTATCCTCAAGTCCTGAACCTCTTGACGCTTCGATGATCGTGAAGCACTCAGGGGTCCCAAAAGCTAAAGTATATGAAGTAATTTCAAGAATGATCGAAAAAGGGATGGTACTAGATTCAGTTTCCGAAAAGAAAAAGCTTTACACGGCTTTACCGTTGAATCTTGTGATTGAAAAGCTGACGAAGGATTTCCAAGCGAATATCAATAAATTAAAAAACAATTCCAGCAAAAAAATCGTAAAAGATGACCGGGTGTGGAGTTTAAAAATGGATTCTTCCATCAAGCTGCAATGTAAGCAGCTATTGGAGGAGGCACAACATTCAATTCACATTTCTATATGGAAAGATGAACTGCCCGAATATTTGCCAATATTACTGGAGAAAGAACAATCCGGTGTCAAAGTAGAAGCCCTGATCGTTGGGGGGGCGGCAGAGGAAATCGCGTTATCCACCGTTTATACGTTGTCTCCCACCGAGGAACATCGATTATTGGAGAAAAACCGCCTCATTATTATTGATGAAGAAACGATTTTATTTGCCGGTGTAGAGAACGGCACGTGGCAGGCGATGATCACCAAATCAGCGCCATTTGTCAAATTTTTCGTTGAATTCTTCCATCATGATGTCGCCTTAACGACCATCACCAAACGATACGAAGACCAGTTAATGCAGGATGAAGAAATCAAACAACTTTTACTAAGGCTGCGCTATTAAAAAGATGTCAGGCACCATGTGAATTTTTCACATGTCCAGCTTCAGCGCCCAGCGACTAGTGTACTTCGGTCTTCTCCCTACGATAAGTCAACATCGAATCGCTAATGTTCTTCGTGTTTCCTTTATCTCAGTCGAAGCCCTCCACAAGGAAGGCTTCGACAGCATAAGCATCGCACGAAGAAAATGCGTTAGCATTTTCGAGGAGTCCATACGTCGCTAAACGGGCGCTTACGCTTTTCTTGATGCCTGACACCTTTGCTCTATATTAATGTTTCAAGCGCGATTGTGACCATGTCATTGAAGCTTGTCTGCCGTTCCTCAGCTGTTGTATCCTCGCCGGTAAAGATATGATCGCTGACTGTCAGAATGGACAGTGCTTGTGCGCCGTACTTTGCGGCCAATGTGTACAAGGCAGTTGTTTCCATCTCCACCGCCAGTACCCCATAGTCGGCTAATTTTTGAACAAGATCAATGCTATCACGATAAAAAACATCTGCTGATAAGACATTACCGACCTTAAGATTGATTCCCTGATTTGTTCCAATTTGGAAGGCCTTATTTAACAAACCAAAGTGAGCACAAGGAGCATAATCAACCCCAGAAAAAGTGAGCCGGTTAATATTCGAATCAGTCGAAGCCGTCATCGCAAGGACAACATCGCGGACATGCATATCCTTTTGAATCGCCCCGCAGGAACCAACCCGAATCAAGTTTTTCACGCCATATTCGCGAATCAGTTCATTTACATAAATAGAGAGGGATGGCAGCCCCATTCCGGTTCCTTGAACGGATACCTTTTCCCCTTTATATGTTCCAGTAAAGCCCAGCATACCACGCACTTCGTTATAACAGATAACATCCTCTAGAAATGTTTCAGCAATATACTTTGCCCGCAGCGGATCCCCCGGCAGCAGAATTTTTTCTGCAATTTCACCTTGTTTTGCATTAATATGAACACTCATCACATCAGGATCTATAAAAAGGGTCTCCCTCCTTACAAATCCCGTTCACCTCCTTGTTTATAGTTCATGAACTTCTTTATTGGTTACATGTGTTCCTCTTAGTGAAAAAATCGAACAAATGAATGCCAGCACGACAAAAATACCGCCGATGGATGCATTATAATGAACAGATGACTGGTTAATCACCATACCGCCGATCACAGATCCCGCGGCAATTCCTAAATGCATCGCTGAATTATTCAGACCTTGCTGGATATCCGCTATCTCCGGTGATGTTTCAATTAAATAATTTTGCATCGCCGGTGTAAGGGCCCAGCTTAACATGCTCCATACCATCATTACTATGACAAACAGGGTAATGGAGAAGGTTACGTTAGGCAGAATCAAGAGGGCGAGACAGAATGCCGCGACAACCGCTAGGATACTTTTCTTCGATCCCCATTTGTCGGCTAAAAATCCGCCCAGCCCGCCGCCAAAAACGGCTGCGATCCCAAATATAAAATAAAAAATACTAATCCATGCTGCATTTAAATGCAGGGTTGTTTGTAAAAAAGGTGTGAGATAGGCATACAAAGTCAGATGCCCAGTTAAAAACAGCAAGGATGTCAGCTGGGCAAACAATATTTTTGGCTTCTTTAATGTTTTTAATTGATTTCCGATTGAAATAATCGGTTTAGGAGCCATTTTTTGCAGAAATAACATCACTCCCGCCATGGAAATAAGAGTAAGGACAGCAATGAACAGAAAGGGCGTGCGCCAGCCGAAATGATTTCCAATCACAAGACCCAACGGTACACCGATGACTAACGACCCGCTGACTCCCATGAAAATGACGCCAATTGCTCGGGCGCGAAACTCTTCCTTGACAATGCTCGAGGCCATCGTTGCCGATAATACAATTAACAGAGAACCTGTTGCTGCAGAAATCATTCTGGTGATAAAAAGGATGAAGAAATTAGGGCTGAAAAAAGCGAGAATATTTCCGCCAAAAAAGATCAATAACGTCCAAAGAAATAGTTTTTTCCTTTCCACTTTAGCTGTTAAGGTTAACAGCACAGGTGAGGCAACAGCGAAAACAAGGGAGTAAATGGTAATCAATTCGCCGGCTTTACTCACCGACACCCCTAAGCCGTCGGCCACAATATCCAAAATCCCGCCAACAATCAATTCCGCCATCCCCACTACAAACGAAACAATGGCTAACATGTACACTCTAAAATTCAAAATGATGGACCTCCTTTCGGTAATATTATTTACAGTTTTAGGTTACTACCTGTATAGTAACCTATTATAAATATTTGTGGCAAGAACTAATTTTTTCTATAAACAAAAAAATGCCAAGCACACCGCTAAATGGGTGTCTGGCATTTTTATAGTGAGGCATGGGGTCGGTTCTTGTGTTTCATTTAGGGCATGGCAATGATGTTTTTCAGACTATTACTACTATTAGCAACTTAAATACATCCCTTTCCTTTTGGTGAAAATCCATATAGGATAATGAGTAGTGAATTGGGGGAAGAAAAATAATATAGGGGATGAAAGACATTTACAATGGTTTAGATGGAAAAACTCGTATCGTAACCAGTTAAATAGAGAAAGAAGGTTATTATGTTAAAAGCATATTTTTTACTAACTATTTGTGTTGTGGTTTGGGGAAGTAATTTTATATTTGGCAAGATGTTAGTACAAGATTTTTCTCCAACTCTTTTAACCATGGTTAGACTTGTGTTTATTGTATTATTATTATTTGGATTATCCGCAAACAAAAAACACTTCAGCAAATTGAATAAAACAGATTTACTTATAGTTTTTTCACTAGGAGTTATTGGTGTATTCATAAACCAATGGTCATTTTTTGTAGGATTACAAACAGCGGACCCAACAACTTCTGCCTTAATTTTAGCCACTACCCCTATTTTAACTAGTGCTCTAGCTGCCATTTTTCTAAAAGAAAAGTTAACCATTCGGATGCTGATGGGTTCTATTGTAGCCATTATAGGGATTTACTTTGTGGTAACAAACGGAAAATTATCCTCTGTACATGTCGATAAAGGGTTATTATGGATCGTTATAACGATGGTCACCTTTTCTATAATGATTATTTTGACAAGGCTCCTCTCTCAAAGAATAGCTCCGCTTACCATTACTTTATATTCGAATCTAGTGGGATTGGTGGTGTCAATTCCATTTGTATTTTTACTAGATCACCCCTTACGAATCAGCACTAGCATGTCGAGTTGGGCTCTGCTAATTTGCACAGCTGTTGTGGTGCACGGGATTGCGACACTGATTTGGAATAGCAACATCCGACATGTTGATGCATCAAAGGCTTCAATTCTATCTAATTTAGAGCCTTTTGTAACCATGATTATGGGATTAATATTACTCTCCAAACCAATTACGGGTACGGAAATTTTGGGTTCTCTATTTATTGTCGGTGGAGTCGTCCTGTCTACGTACCAACGAAAAAACAAAACGGCTACCATTAAATAACGGAGGTACTCCAGTTTTCTTGGGCAATTTTCCGAAAAGAAAATTGCAAAAAAATGATGCATGAGATCCGTCCCCATGCATCATTCTGCGTACGTTACTACGCCTCCCAATCAAAAGACTTCATTTCCTTTAATACGGATAGGAAGTACTCCCAGTTATTGATGGTTGATGGGATGCTTAGATGTTCGTTTGGTGTGTGGACATTATACATGTTCGGTCCTATTGATATTGCGTCGAGCCCAGCGATTTTGTCGATGAAAATACCGCACTCGATGCCGGCATGGACGGCGATAATCTCAGCCTCCTTGGCGTATTTTTCCCGGTGCACCTTCTCAAATACTTTACGAATCTTTGAATCCGAATTATAAGGCCACTCTGGATAATCGTTTTCCGTTAAAAACCCGCAGCCCAGCGTTTCCGCTACTAAGCGAGCCCGTTTGACAATATCTTCTTTTAAACTTTTCACTGAACTTCTTGCATCACTTTCAAAATGCAGCTCTGTCTCAGTTGTGGTTACCACTCCGAGGTTGGTCGAGCTCTCCACTAGTCCGGCAATTTCCATACTCATGCTTTGAATACCGTTTGGAATTAGCATCAGTGAAGCAATGGCTTTCTGTTTTGTTTGCTCCGAAAAAACACGAGGAACCTCAGGCTCCGCTTTTTTCAAGCTAATATGTATCTCTGGGTCAGACGTTTTTAGCTCATTTTTTAAAATGTTATTCCATTCATCGATTTTAGCTTCTAATTTTTCAATTGAATCTTCAGATACTAAAATAACCGCATCCGTTTCACGAGGAATCGCATTGGTGGCTGCCCCACCGTTGATTTGCTGCAAGAAATACGGGACGTCATCAGCTAGGCCTGCCAAGATTCTCCCCATAATTTTATTGGAATTGCCTCTTCCCTTATGAATAGACATCCCGGAATGCCCGCCTTTTAATCCTTTAACACTGAGTGAATATGCAGCTGTGTTCATCGGTGCCTTATCCCAAACAATTGGCAGGACTTGCGTTGTTTTGATTCCGCCGGCGCTGCTAACTAATAACTTATGGTCTTCCTCTGAATCAATATTAATTAGAATTTCCCCCGCAAAGTTAGCTGGGTCTACCGCTAAAGCACCACCCATTGTTGTTTCTTCCTCTGTCGTGATGACAACTTCCAGGGCGGGATGGGGGATTTCCTTGGAATCCAGCAGAGCAAGGGCGTAAGCAACCGCCACACCATTATCGGCGCCTAATGTAGTCTCGGTTGCATAAAGCATATCCTCCACGATTCTCAATTGAATTGGGTCCTTTTCAAAATCATGAACAGTCCCCTGATTTTTTTCGCAAACCATATCCATATGTCCTTGAATGATCAGGGTCGGTACGTCTTCATATCCATTGGTGGCAGGCTTTTTGATAATGACATTTAAGGCTTCGTCCTGTATCACTTCCAAATGACGCTCTTTTGCAAACTGAACTAAATAATCACTAATCGCTTTCTCATTCCCGGAACCCCTTGGAATCTTCGAAATCTCTGAAAAAAAGTAAAATACCGGGTGCTGTATTAAATCCTTTAAACTATTGTACATTGTGACCTTCCTCTCATTTTAAATTAACCTCATGAATGCTTTATGAGGACAAGATTGGCATTTTCCCTAGGCTCTCTGGCTGGGTCCGACTGCATTAGCAGCATCATTCCTGGATATTCTGTCTGCACTTCAATTTCTCCCTTACATTATACCTCATTCTGCTTATTAAGGAGTGAGGCATGGAGATGCTTCTTCCACTTCAAAAATTAAAAAAGATGCATGAGAACGTTCCCCATGCATCTTTATTATGTTTTAGTTTATTAAGTCTTGAACCTTTAATTCGATAGCGCTAAGATGTGTTTCTTTCAGTTTATTTTTAGGATGTGGATGAAACCATTGAATTTCTCCAGCTTTGAAAAGGCCGGCATAATCCTTTCCTTTAATATTTATCTTAAACTGTTGACATTCGTGGAACAGACCTTTAAACATTGTTTTCACTTCAAAATTCTTAAACATAATAATAACCTCCTTAATTTTAGAAAGCTATTTTAACTTTACTTTCGTGCTTCCTTGTTTATAACAATAACGGTTAAAGATAACAATTTAATGAGAATAAGATTAGAATTCAATGAGAAGTAATTAGGAGGGGAGCTTTGGGGATTGGAATATATTAAGTCCATCTTTGAAGATAAATAAAAGCACATCCAGCTGGATGTACTTTTATTAGAAAAATTACCGATTGTCTCTTGAAACCGCCCTACCAATCTTGAAATCTATATCTCTATCGAAGAAATAGGTAAAAACAGCTTCACACCTCGTTTATTAAAAGGCAGTATTTTTAAATCGGCAATTAAATGGCTAATATAACCGATAAGGCAGGTGTAATAAACACCATTAATACCGAGGGACGCTTCTAGTTTGGAAGCGATTATTCCGAAGAAAAGGACTCCCAAAATCGAATGAGTATAGCTGCGGTGTGAAACAAAAGACGCGATCAGAATATAGATTCCAAGCAGAATTAACCACGTTTCCTGTAAAGAAATTCCGCCCAACAGGACTCCGATTCCGGTAATGGTTAACATATGCTTTTGCTTGATCTTTGCCGATACGGCCATCATAACTATGCCGATCCCCATACCAATCCATCTCTCATCAGCCGAACCCTCAAAGAAACTATAAACGACCATCAAAATCCCAATTAACTGTGCAACCAGCTGAATCAAATGATGGGAAAATGTGATTTTTTCCCGAAGCTTCCCATCAATGTCCAGATCGGGGACCAACGCCGAAACTCCGCCTAATCCAACTAAAAATAGAGTAGTTGAAGGAGATGTATGAAGAGTGTTGGCAACAACAAATCCTGCTGCCGCTCCAATTGCTGCATGTGCTGTTCCGTTCAATAGTCATTCCACCTTTGTTGTAGTACTTTCCAAAACACTGCTTTATTCATTCTACAACAAAACATCTGTTCTGTTAAAAAGTTTTTTATTTTATTGAAGGGAGTTTTTCTACTAATCACTATATTAACAAAGGCTGGAACCCGATTTCTTTTTAGAATTGGATTCCAGCCCTTAATGTTCTATTTCAAGAAGTGATACCTACACTCTCCGTAATACCGCACGGACTGGGCTCCCGTCTGCTTCCACGAGTGAAAGCGGGAGGGCGGCTAATTCATAGTCGCCTGAGTCGATATGGTCTAGCACCAAACCTTCCAGAATGTGAATTCCATGACGGGTTAGTTCATGGTGTGCTGAAAGTTCTTTGCTATCAATTGGATCTACGGATGGTAAATCGAGGCCAAGCAGCCGGATTCCCTTATTTCCCAGATAGGACGCTAACTCGGGTTCGATTTCTGGAATCGCAGCTGGGAAAACACTTCGATCGGTCCATGCATCGGTTCGGATTAACAGGCGTGTGACTCCTTCAAGCTCAACTCCGGATAATTCCTTTATTCCAATCGATGACGGTTTCGGCAAATGGATGACCTGGGCCCTGCCAATATATAAATTTACATCAAGCTCAATGACTCTCTTTCCATCATTGTCAAAATGAAACGGGGCATCAATATGTGTACCAGTGTGGGTGCTCATCGTGATCTGCCCGACATTAACCGAACCGCTTTCCTCTTTACTCCAAGTAACTTTGTAGCTAAAAGGGGTGTCCCCCGGCCAAACAACAATGCGGTTATCCAGCGGCTGAGAAATATCAATCCAAGGATTCATGAGTAAAAACCTCCTAAACTATTCTTTTAGGCAAAAAACTGTTCAATTGAAGACAAAACAGCCTTAATTTTATGGAAAAGTGTCTTCTATATGTCTTATTGGAGACAATATCTACTGCGTCTTTATAAAAAATGTCTTCAATAGGCCGCATTGGAGACAAAACTCTCTCCATTTTTGTAAAAGTGTCTCCAATAAGCTTCATTGGAGACAAAACTCTCTCTTTTTTAACGAGAAGTGTCTCCAATAAGCTCCATTGAAGACAAAATCCGCTTCCTTTTCACGAAAACTGTCTTTAATAAGCTTCATTGAAGACAAAATCCACTCTTTTTTCACGAAAAGTGTCTCCAATAAGCTTCATTCAAGACAAAACCCGCTCCATGTTCACGAGAAGTGTCTCCAATAAGCTCCATTGAAGACAAAATCCGCTCTTTTTTCACGAGAAGTGTCTCCAATAAGCTCCATTGGAGACAAAACCCACTCTTTTTTCACGAAAAGTGTCTCCAATAAGCTTCATTGGAGACAAAACTCTCTCTATTTTTACGAAAAGTGTCTCCAACAAGCACCATTGGAGACAAAACTCTCTCCATTTTCACGAAAACTGTCTCCAATAAGCCACATTGGAGACAAAATCCGCTCTATTTACTCAATAACTGTCTTCAATAACAGCTAGAATTACCAAGCACATCCCCTCTTACAGCTTTGTCCGTAAGCTCAACAGCTCCGGGAAAAATTGCTGGTCCAGCACTCTTTTTAAATAGGTAACTCCGGACGAGCCGCCTGTTCCTGTTTTATGGCCAATAATTCTTTCGACTGTAGTCATATGATTAAATCGCCAAAGCTGCTGCTGGTTGCCGATATCCACCAGCTTCTCCGCCAGCTCGTATAAATCCCAATATTGGTCCGTGTTGCGGTACACCGTCAGCCATGCCTCTTCGACACTTGCGTTCGGTTCATAGTTTTGCGACCAGTCGCGGTTCAGCGCTTTTTCATCGACCTCTAACCCATGCGCCGCAAGTGCAAATATTGCTGCATCATAAATGCTCGGCTCATTTAGCGCCTTCACCATCAACGGATATAACTCTTCCTGATGCTGATAGACGGCAAGGGTACGAGCATTCTTATTTCCAAGCGCAAACTCAATCAAGCGATTTTGATAGGATTGAAATCCTGAAGAGCGCCCCAATTTATCACGAAATTGCATGTACTCGGACGGCGTCAGCGTTGAAAGCACACTCCACGACTGGATGAGCTGCTGTTGAATCCTCGATACCCGCGACAGCATTTTAAACGAAGGCTCCAGATCATTTTGACGGATGCAGGCAATGGCCGCATTCAGCTCGTGCAAAATCAGCTTCATCCATAACTCGCTCGTTTGATGAATGATGATAAACAGCATTTCATCGTGGTGATCCGAAAGCCGGTGCTGGCTCGACAAAAGCTGGTCAAGCCGCAAATAATCACCATATGACATATCCTTTTGAAAGTCTAATTGAATGCCTTTTTCTAAATTTTTATTCTCTAAGTTATCCATTTTGAAGACCCCCTAATCAATCTTTCACCACTATGTCCTGCTGGGAAGCTGCATCCACTCTCTTTTTATGAAAAAAGAAATAGACAACCGTTAAAAATACCAGCCACGGAATCCCGAACTGAAGCAAAATTTTAAACGGTGTAAACCATGTTGTAATCATTAAACACACTAACAAAACCGCTCCAAGTAGGGTTAAATAAGGAAACCCGATCATCCTCACAGGAAGCTTGCGGCCCCCTGATTTTTCCCACATGTTTCGGAAAAATAAATGCGAAATAAACACCATTAACCATGTAAAAATAGCTCCAAACATAGAAATCCCCATCATAAAGGCGTACGAGGTTCCCGGGAACACGGCGCTGACCACCGCGGCGACAATAATCCCGACGGCGGAAACAGCTAGAGCAAATAATGGAACTCCCTTACCATTAACTTTTCCAAAAACAGCAGGAGCAAATTTTGCTTGGGACAAAGAGAACACCATTCTAGTCGAAGCATACAATTGGCTGTTCATCGCCGATAAGGCTGCGGTCAAAATAATAAAATTCATAATTCCAGAGGCACCGGGGATATTCAAAATTTCCATTACTTTTACAAATGGACTTTTATCGATACCTGCCTGCTTCCACGGAACAATCATCAGCATGATCGCGAGCGTCAGGACATAAAAGGTGGAAAGACGGAAAACCGTTGCCTTCAACGCTTTAGGCACCGCCACATCGGGATCCTTCGCTTCACCGGCGGTTACGGCAATCAATTCGGTTCCTAAAAAGCTAAATAGCGAAATAAAAATCGCAATCCAGACACCCTTAAAGCCAAACGGCAGAAATCCCCCGTCATTTGTAAAATTTTCAGGACCAATGTTAGAAGGACCAGAGGATCCAAATAAAACATAAGCGCCTAGTAAAATAAAGCCGATAATCGCACTGATTTTGATCATCGAAAACCAGTATTCAAAGGTTGCAAAGGTGTGTACGCTCGTAGCATTTACATAAATGAGCACCGCTCCAAAAAACAAAATCCAGACAATTCCCGGCACGGTTGGGAACCAGTATTTCATATAGACGGCAATGGCACTTACTTCGACTCCGACAGCCAAAACGTTGGCAACCCAATACGAATAGCGGACGAGGTACCCAGCCATCGGATGGATGTATTTTTCGGCAATTAGCCCGAACGATCCTGATGTGGGATGGGCAACCGTCATTTCCGCCAAACAGCCCATGAGCAAGAGGACAATAAACGCCCCAATTGCATAACTAATCAAGACACCCGGCCCTGCCGTACTAATGGCAAGACCGCTGCCGAGGAACAGCCCGGTTCCGATGGCACACCCCATCGCAATCATCGTCAGCTGCTTTGTTTTGAGTTCCCGCTTTAATCCCTTTTCCATCTTACTTTCCATATGTCCCCGCCTTTCCTTTATCGGAATTTTTTTTATGAAGCCGCAGCGTCACTTTTTAGGTATCGCGGCTTCTTTTTCTGCTTATCTGCGAATTTTTGCGTATGGCATGCATTATTTGCCTATAGCAGCATGTTACTTGCAGATAACAACAAGTTACTTGCGAGTTGCTCCATTCCGTCTACGCCACAATTTCCCGCTCATTAGCAAACTTCTCATATTGTTTTTCCGTCATAATTTCCTTCAAAATTCGCACCACGTTCCACACGTCTCCATAAGAGGTATAAAGCGCAATCGGCGCTAGGCGGATCACGTTTGGGGCGCGGAAATCCGGAATAATCCCGTTTTCTTTTAATGACTTACAAATCCGTGCTGCTTCCGGATGCTCAAGGCAGACATGGCCGCCGCGGCGTGCATCGTCACGTGGATTGCCAATTTCAAACCCAAGCCCCGCTAACTCCACTTCAATCAATTCCATGAAATACTGATTGATCTCTAGCGATTTTTTTCGAATATTTTCAATCCCTGCTTCTGCAAAAATTTCCAAAGATCCAAGCAGCGGTGCCATGCTTAACACATGCGGCGTGCCTATTTGATAGGCCCCGGCTGTTTCCGCAGGCGTAAAGGTATGCTCCAGATCAAACTGTTTATCCTTTCGGGAGCCAAACCATCCGGCCAAACCAGGATTCGTACCAAAATGTTTCCGATTCACATACAGCCCGCCAACACTTCCCGGCCCGCCGTTCAAGTATTTGTAATTACACCAATACGCAAAATCTACATCCCACTCGCTAAAAGCATGAGGGATCGCCCCGACGGAATGACAGCCATCAAAACCGATTAAAATGCCGCGTTTATGGGCTTCCTCGGTTAACCGTTTCATATCAAGAATTTGCCCGCTGCGATACTGAACCGTCGGGAGAATCACTAAAGCCACCTCATCGGTCATTGCTTCTATTATATCCTCTTCTTCAATGACACGGCCATCCCTGCTTTTTACGCGAATCAAATGCTCATCTGGATCATAACCGTGGATGCGTAGCTGGCTTTTTAGCGCATAAATATCCGTAGGAAAATTCAACTCATCAGCTACAATTTTCGTCCGTTTTCCTTGCGGCTGATAAAATGTCGCTACTAACTGATGTAGATTAACCGTCGTGGAACCGGTTACAATCACTTCCTCAGCTGATGCTCCTACGAGGGGTGCCAACAATTCTGCTAATCTCTCAGAAAGATCAAACCAGGGATGTGTTCCCTTTGTCCAGCCGTCAATCCCCTGTTCCTTCCAATCTTCCAGCGATTCCAGCAAAGTCCGTTCTGCTCGCTTTGAAAGCAGCCCCAACGAGTTTCCGTCCATATAAATCGAACCTGGCTTGAGAAAAAACTCCTCCCGAAACTGCCTTAAAGAGTCCGCGTCATCTAGTTTTTTTGCATATTCTAAAGTTGGTTGCATCATTATGAAATTCCCCCTTTTTATTACTTGAAGAAAATATATCAATAAATATGACATGATGTCAATATTATATTTCAGAAAATTAACAATCTTGTAACCGCACTTATTTTTAGATATTCTTTATGGTAGAAAGTACAGGAGGATACGGAAATGAAGGAGAAACATGATGTGGTCGACAAACGCCATTTACGTTCCATGAAGACAAAGCAAAAGCTGCTGGAGGCTGCCAGGGAAGTTTTTCTAGTGGAAGGCTTTCAAAAAGCAACGATTTCACAAATGATCAAAAAGGCAGGAATTGGCTACGGAACCGCTTATGTTCATTTTGAAGGAAAAGAAGAAATTTTAATGGTGCTAATGGATGATGTTATGGAAAAATTCTATGACATTGCCGAGGTTTCCTTTTCCCCAAATACAAAGGAAGAAGCGCGGCAGATCATCCTTTCGCAGGCAACTGCTTTTTTAAAAATGGCCGAAACCGAACGGAGCATGATGCAGTTATTTGAGCAGGCCATCGGAATCTCGTCATCGATTGCAGCGAAATGGAAAGCAATCCGTGAAAAATTCATCCAGCGAATTTCACAAGACATCGCATTCGCCCAGAAAAATGGACTGGCCCAAGCAGAGCTAAACCACACGCTTGTCGCTAAGGGCTGGTTCTTCACGAACGAAATGTATCTATGGGAAATCGTCCGAAATGAACACCAAGGCACCGTCGAGGAAATCGCCGAAACCATGACTGCTGTTTATACGGACGGGCTTTATCATTAAGAAGGGCCGGGCAAAAACTGCCCGGTTTTTTTATCTAGTAAATAATCCTCCGTGCTTTGCTAAATCTAAACATTTAGGAGCCGTCATCCCCCTGTTGACTACTAAAAGAGGATTTTTTTGATAAACTAAACTAAGAAAAAGCGTATGAAAAGAGGAATGAAATGAGCAACATTAAAAAGCAGAAGCCCAAAACACTTAAAATAATTTTACGAGGATTGGCCATCATGATTGGGGGTTTTATTGCAGCATATGGCCTAGAAACGGTATTAATCCCAAATAACGTATCTGATGGAGGTGTAACCGGTCTTAGTATTGTTGGTTCCGAATTATTTGGATTACCATTAGGAGCTCTCATTGCCATTATTAACATCCCTTTTATTTGGTTAGGATATCAACAAATCGGAAAAAGCTTTGCTTTTTTTTCGGTTCTCGGAATTGCTTCACTCGCTGTTAGCACCACCCTGATGCATCATATGCCAGCTATTATTAAAGGGGATACCTTACTAGTTACGGTGGTTGGCGGGATTATTCTGGGGTTTGGAATGGGACTGGCCCTGCGTAATGGCGGTGCACTAGATGGTATTGATATGCTGGCCGTACTACTTTCGCGAAAATTACCGTTTGGGACAAGTGATTTCATTCTTTTCTTGAACTTATTTGTCTTTATTTTTGTTTCTACCGTATTCGGCTTTCAAGGGGCTATCCTGTCAGCAATTGCTTACTATATTGCTTCTAAAGTGATTCACATCGTTGAGGAGGGTTTAAGCGGCTCTAAAACCTTTAAAATCATCACCACTCAACCTGAATTAATGGTAGAAACTATACGTGATCGATTAGGTCGAAGTGCAACGTATAATGAAGTTCTTGGTGGATATTCCAAAGAAAAATTCAAGGAAATTACTTGTGTTATCAATCGCTTAGAAGACAGCAAAATTAAAGAAATCATTCATGAAATTGATGAAGGTGCCTTTGTAACGGTATATGACGTAGCAGAGGTTAAGGGCGGGAATTTCAGAAAGCGTAATATTCATTAGTTAAAACCAAATACATTACCAAAGAACACCTTTATTACGAAGAGAAGCCGGGCAAAAACTGCCCGGTTTTTTTGTCTAGTAAATAATCCTAGGATGAAGCACAAGAACCGTCCCCGCGCGTCATCGCCTCCCGTTTTCAAAATATTTAGGATAATATGTGTTTTTTACCTTGACAACCATAATTCACTTTACTATAGTTAGGTAAATAATTAATCCTATAAAACCAATATGAATTAGAGGTGTAATCTGTGAAGCTTTCCACAAAAATAACAGTCAGCTTAGTGCTCGGCATATTCTTTGGTGCAATTTTAAATGTATTTTTTCCAAGCATTGTTCCTACGTTGGATCAATATGTCTTATCACCAGTAGGGAAAGGATTTCTTAGAATTATTCAGTTTGTTGTTGTACCTATTGTGTTTACGTCACTTATCGTAGGATTCTTAAGCATTAAGAATACAGAAAAAGTGGGCCGCCTTACTTGGAAGCTATTAACTCTATATATTTTTACGAACATCGTTGCTCTCCTAATTGGAATAGCCACTGCTTCTGTGTTAAAGCCTGGAACCGCTGTGGGCGATGTAGGTAAAGTCAGTGCCCAGGAAGCACCTGAAGGCCAAGGAATCATCGACTGGCTCATTTCGATTATTCCATCAAATCCATTTGAGGCATTTTCAACGGGAAACTTACTGCAAATTATTTTCACGGCGATCCTTATTATTATTGGATTACGCCTTGCGGGTGATAAAGGAAAAGCATTCCTTTCCTTTATTGAAAGCTTCCATCACATCATTGAAAAAATTACTGTCGTTATACTGAAGCTTTCCCCGATTGGAGTATTTGCCTTAATTAGTTCAGTTATAGCAACGCAAGGGTTTGGTTTGGTACAGAAGCTGCTGATGTACATAATCGGCCTGGTTTTAGCAATCGGCATCATGCTGGCTGCCTATTCACTCATTTTATATGTGTGTAAAATTTCTCCCGCGCGTTTTTGGAAAAGCTTCCTGCCAACCTTCGGGATTGCCTTTGGCACCGCAAGTTCCAATGCTTCTCTCCCGGCCGCGATTGAGAATGCACAGCGTCAATATAAAATGAAAGACGAGATTGCTAGTTTCGCTATTCCTTTAGGGACGGCCTTAAAAAGGGATGGTGCCTGTATTTTACAAGGCTTTAACGCCTTGTTTGTGGCCCAGCTTTTCGATGTCCAATTAACGCCGCTTCTGATTGCAACGATTATGATCAGTTCCATTGTGGTTTCTTTCAGTACTGCTGGCGTGCCAGGGGCGGGAATTATCATGATGTCAACCGTATTAACAGCTGCAGGGCTTCCCCTTGAAGGCATCGCAATTGTTGCCGGCATCGACCGTCTAACCGATGGCTTTAGAACTCTATTAAATGTGTTTGGAAACACAGCAAACGCCGCCCTGCTCGACCAATGGGAACAAAAAGCTTCCGCAAAACCTCTTAACAAGGGGAAAATGACAGCATAAGCAGGTTATGAAAAACCCAAACCCCTTACAACGAAAAAAAACGCTGTTGATGAAAGATCAACAGCGTTTTTATGACTCCATATACCTCGTTGACTTTTTTCGTTCATCAAAGCCGGACAGTCCCACTCTAGGCGGGTAAATAAATGTTTAGTTAGCTACCCTTTCCCACATAGCTAAATAATATATATTTACTTTTACACTTATCCGATGAGGATTTTTTCTTCCGCGTAACGGATTTTTGATACTTTGTTGGAACGAATGGCAAGGGCAAAGGCCATTGTTAGGGGGCCCACTCTTCCGATAAACATCATGATGGTGATTAAAATACGTCCCATATGGCTTAAATCACCAGTTAATCCTGTACTAAGTCCAACGGTTCCAAAGGCAGAAACGGTTTCGAATATGATGGCCGTTACATCTGCTCCTCTTTCGGTGATCGTAAGGGAAAAGAAAATAATGAAAATAAAAATCATACTTGATACCGCGATTGATAAAGCCCTAAATACTTGTGAAGCGGGGACTCTCCGTTTAAATACATTAATATCTTGCTTGTTCGTTAAAACCGACCATAGAGCGAGAAGCAATAGAGCAAACGTTGTCACTTTAATTCCCCCGCCTGTTGAGCCAGGCGATGCGCCAATAAACATCAATCCTACCATAAGGACAAGGGAACTAGGTGTCATTTGTCCAATATCAATAGTATTAAAGCCAGCGGTACGAGTAACGACTCCCTGAAAATAAGCAGCCCACCATTTTTCTGTTGTTCCCAAGCTCCCTAAAGTAGCAGGATTGTTATATTCTAATGCAAAAATAATCAATGTACTTACTACATTCAGAATTAATGTAACGGTTAAAACAATTTTAGTGTGAAGGGAAAATTTAAATATATTCCTCTTTTCAAAAATGTCTGCAACTACAAAAAAACCGACCCCGCCTATGATAAATAAGGAAGTAATCACAAGATTGACAGTCGGATCACCGACCCACTTGCTCAAATTATCTGGTTCAAGCCCAAATCCCGCATTGTTAAAGGCAGAAATAGAATGGAATATTCCATAATAAATAGCTTTCCCCATACTCATTTCCTGTGACCATCTTATCGCTAAAAAAATGGCACCAATAGCTTCTACAATTAACGTAATAACAATTACCTTTTGAACAAGCTTGATGATTCCTTGCAATGAAAAAGCATTCATTGACTGTTGAAGCAGAAGTCTTTGCTTAAACCCAATCCTTTTCCCCAATAAGATAAAAGTAAGAATTCCACTCGTCATAAATCCCCAGCCGCCCAGTTGAACAAGGAGAAGTAAAACGATTTGACCGAACAAAGTAAATGTCGTTCCAGTATCGACTACCCCAAGCCCTGTAACACAAACAGCAGAAGTTGCTTCAAATAAAGCATCAATGAAATTGAGATGATGCCTATCCTTTGTCGCAGCGGGAATCATAAATAAACACGTCCCCAAAAAGATTAATGCCATAAAACCCAGCATTAGTACGTGTGCCGGGTTAAGCTGAATGGTCTTATATTGATTAACTTTTTTAAATAGCTTCAAAATGTTCACCTTCAATGGCACAATTTTCTTTTTATCATATTCCCTTTTTGATTCTTCTTCAAGCTAACTTTTTTCTTGGTTTCAACATGATTATTCCCAAAGAAGAATAAACGCTAGGAATGACCCTAGCGTTTTTTCTACAGCTATTGAATGGTTTTATTATTATCAAAAGGGATCCTTCACTTTTTCCACAGTAACGTAACTGCTTATGCTGTCAATCCCTCATGATTTCAACTGTTCTAAAAAAGAACAAATCGTTAAAATGCCTTTATCAAAGTTTTCTAAGTTAAAATGTTCATTAGGCGCATGAAGATTCTCGTCTGGCAGACCGAATCCCATTAAAACAACAGGTGCATTCAGGGATTGATTGAAATCCGACACAATCGGAATTGAGCCGCCTTCCCGCTTGTAAACAGGTGATTTTTCGTATACGTCTTGGTATGCTTCGGCTGCTTTTTGAATCATCGGACTGTCGATCGGCGTTAAAAATGGATTGCCCGTATCCCCTAGAGACACGCTAACCGTGCAGCCTTGTGGCGCCTGTTCTTCCAGATGTCTTTTGATCAAATCCTGAATCTTTTCAGGGTTTTGATTATTGACCAGACGGCAGGTTATTTTCGCATGCGCTTCGTTCGGGATGACCGTTTTAGTACCTTCCCCCTGAAATCCTCCCCATAAACCGTTCATCTCTAATGTTGGACGGGAACTAATTCTTTCTGGGTAAGGTACATTGTGTTCCCCGCCCGTCAAATCCGTTAATCCTAGCTGTTGCTTTAGCTTTTCTTCATCAAATCCCAATGCTTGAATTTGTTCCTTTTCAAATTCAGTTAGTTCAAGGACATCATCATAAAAATGGGCAACATTTACCTTTCCGTTTGAATCATGAAGGGTGGACAACAGCTGTACCAATAAATGATTGGCGTTCTGAACTCCACCGCCAAACATACCAGAGTGCAAATCCGTATTAGCCGTTTTTAAGGAAACTTCCAGTGCACATAGACCTCTTAAAGAATAGGTGATCGCAGGAACCCCTCTATCCCACATATCAGAATCAGAAATCACCACTACATCACAGGATAATTTTTCATTATTTTCGGCTAAAAACTGCGGCAGATGAGGACTTCCAATCTCTTCTTCTCCTTCAATACAAAATTTCACGTTAACGGGCAGTTTTCCTTCTGATTCTAATAAGGTTTCCACGGCTTTGATATGTAAAAACATCTGGCCTTTGTCGTCTGTTGCTCCTCTCGCAAAAATCTTCTCATCACGGATGGTCGGTTCAAACGGCGGGGTCTCCCATAAATGAACAGGGTCAACAGGCTGTACATCATAATGACCGTAGACTAAGACCGTCGGAGCATTCTCCTGATGAAGCCAGTCGGCGTAAATAATCGGATGACCTTTTGTCTGGACAACTTCTGCATGTTCCATGCCAATATTTTTTAATTTATCGGCTATCCATGAAGCAGCTTGTTGAACGTCCTCTTTATGCTCCGATAAGGAACTAATGCTGGGAATCCGGAGCAATTCTTTTAATTCTTCCACATTTTGATCATGGTTGTTGGATACAAACTCAGCGTATCGACTCATTTAATCACCTTTTCTCTTTTATTATCCAATCTTATTTTATACATAATAGTGGTTTGAATACTTCCTAAACATCCTGAATGTTATCAATCTATCAATAAATATTTTGTCGGTTTCAGCTGCTGCTCCATATGCCGTTTTGGCGAAACCAATTGAAATCACGGCTACTGACAATGGACAATCATCATTAAAGCCCCTTACTTCTGATGTTGCGATTATTGCCCACCGGGGGACCTCCGCATATGGCCCGGAACATACACTTACTGCCTACAAGCAGGCCATCACCATGGAGGCCGATTATGTCGAATTCGATTTACAAATGACCAAGGATGGCGAGCTGATTGCCATCCTTGTTGAAACACTGGCACGGACAACTAATGCCAAGGAACTTTACCCAAACCGCGCACCATGGAAGGTAAAGGATTTTACTCTTAACGAAATCAAACGTCTTGATGCCGGCTTATGGTTTAATAAAGCATACGCGGAATAAAACTGCCCGGATTTTTTTGTCTAAATATCATTCTAGGATGAGACGCGAGAACCATCCCCTTCTCATTGTCCACTTGTTATATTATGCCTATCATACAGGTCTGTTGGCTTGGAGAATGATAGACTTTGCGGTAATGTGATGGATGCTAAGCTGGCAAGAAGCGCGAGGATGCCCGCGGCACTGAACGATAATAGGTGTGTTCCAAACACTTCGTACCCCCAGCCACCCAAAAACGAACCGATGGCTGCTCCAACTTGATGCCCGATAAAATACGCCAATCCATTTAAAATTGCTAATAACCGTACTCCATATAAATCACCTAAAATTGCCGTGGACATGGCGACGGAACCGGACCATGCCAATCCCCCAATAAAGGATACAAGAAAGAGCTGCCAAGTAGCCGCCGAAAAAACAAGACCGAAAAATCCCAAGCCTCGGACAACATACACTAAAAACAAAATATTTTTTCGCGGAAAACGGTCGGCGAGCTGCGCCAAGAACAATGATCCAAAGATCGCCACAACCCCAATTATCCCAACTCCAAGGGAAGCTGTCATTGGTGCAAAATGATGGTCCATCAACATTGGGACCCCATGGGAGCCTAATAGATTCATCCCAAATCCACAAGCAAATAAGCCAAACACAATTTTCCAATAGGTTGGTGTTTTTAAAGCATCCTTTAATGTGAGATTGGCAGGGGCAACAGGTCTTATTTTCGCGCCGTCAGCACCTGCTCCATCAGCCTCCTCTGGAACATCCTCCCGCATAATAAAAATCGCCGACGGAAGAACAATGCAGAGGAAGATTGCCCCCAATAATAACAGCGTATTATGCCAGCCCATAAGGCCAATCAACCATGTTTCAACGGGGGTCATAACTGCCAAACCAGCCATTCCACCTGTCGTCAAATAAAAAAGCGCCTTCCCTCGTTGGCGGACAAACCATTTGCTAACAATGGGCGATAAGGTAATACTGCTTAAAAAGGCAAGCCCAATCGACAAGAACACCCCATAAGAAAGGAGAAAGGAAAGCATCCCTTTAGAATAAACCGTCCATACAATCGAAATACATACAATGGCCAGCCCCATCAACAACACCATACGGGTATTAAAAGTTTTTAAAAGAATACCAGCTAACGGCATGCCAACTCCATAAAAAATCATGCCAATGGAAACAATGAGAGAAATTTCCGTTCGCGACAACTTTAAATCATCCATAATGGGATGGATAAAAGGTCCGATTCCCATCCGCATTCCCATTGAAAGCAAAACGATGATGGAGGCAGTAATGACAATATACCAGCCAAAATAGAGGCGTTTAGCTTTATTCATAATGTACACCAATTCCTATTTCCCTTGCGAAACCATAAAATAACACCATTTCACATACCCCCAAAAATTTATAACCATACCCCTTTTAATCAATATTAGCACCGACTATTTGAAAATTACAAAATCTTGGACTGGATTTTCTAGTATTGAGCCTTTTTTAATAAAAAATTTAAAATGAGTTGCAGTGTGTAAGAGATACAACCCTCAACAAATCCGTGGTGTCAGGCACCCCAATGGGACAAAAGCCCTGTTTTCGCCCCATTTACAGACTATTCATACTCTATTAACACGGGCTCAACAATGCTCCTATATTTTTAATATGGTAATACATAAAATTTGTAGGAGATGATGGAAAGATGAAAAAGAGTTTAATTGCTGGTCTTGCTTGCCTGTCTTTGTCGGTTTCAGCGGCTGCTCCATATGCTGTTTTAGCGAAACCAATTGAAATGACGGCTACTGACAATGGACAATCATTATTAAAGCCCCTTACCTCTGATGTTGCGATTATTGCCCACCGCGGGGCCTCCGCATACGGCCCGGAACATACACTTGCTGCCTACAAGCAGGCCATGACCATGAAGGCCGATTATGTCGAATTCGATTTACAAATGACCAAGGATGGCGAGCTGATTGCCATGCATGATGAAACACTAGCGCGAACAACTAATGCTAAGGAACTTTACCCAGACCGCGCACCATGGCGGGTAAAGGATTTTACTCTTGACGAAATCAATCGTCTTGATGCCGGCTCATGGTTTAATAAAGCCTATCCGGATCAGGCCAAACAAGCGTACATCGGCCAGAAGGTGCCAACACTTGAGGAAGCCATTAAATTCGTCAAGCAGCATGGAAATGGCAAAGCCAGCCTTTACATAGAAACAAAAGCCCCCAATGTGTACCCGGGAATGGAAGAGAGATTAATAGAAATCTTGAAAAAAACCAATGTTCTAGATGATGAGAAACTATTGCTCCAATCTTTCAGCGAAGATAGCCTTCGCAAGTTACATAATCTTGTCCCTCATGTAAAACTGATTCAGCTTTATAACGCAAGTATGCTGAAAGGGAAAGATGTTTATCAGGAGATGAAGCGAATCTCAGATTATGCTTCTGGTGTGGGTCCGAGCAAGGAGCTGGTGGTTCCGAAGCTGATGGAAGCCGCTCATCAGAACAAGCTACACGTTCACCCATATACCGTCAATTCTAAGCATGATATGGTATCGCTCCTCTCCCTTGGTGTCGACGGGCTATTCACAAATTTTCCTGACCAATTTGAAAATCTCCTGGACAAGCCGTTTATCTCTCATGGGGTGGCTAGTGGCGATATAACCGATTCTTCCGCGATTTTATGGGCACGGGCAAATGGTAAAGCCAATGTGCAATTTGAAATTTCAACAGACAGCACGTTCAAACACAATACTATTGTTAGAACAAGCGCTGCAGAGGCCAAGAACGATTTTACCGTAAAAGTAGATGTTAACGAATTACAACCAAATACCACTTATTTTTACCGGGCACATGCGGTTTCCAGTAAGTATATGGTAAATGGAAAGTTCAAAACGGCACCGGAGAAAAACAGCTTAGAGCCATTGACAATGGTTTGGGGCGGAGATACGGGCGGTCAGGGAGAGATTCCGCCATTCAAATCATTCGAAGCAATGGCCAAATTAAACCCAGACTTCTTCCTGTTCAGCGGCGACACGATTTATGCCGATAATGCGACACCGGCCGTGCCAAATCCGCCTTCCCAAACGGAAAAGGATTTCTGGGCAAAGTATAAAGAAAATCGTACCGACAAAGGATTACGCAGTCTCCTGCAGAATACTGGAACGTTTGCGATCTGGGATGACCATGAAGTAATCAATGACTTTTCTGGCCCATCCGAACCGCTGACACCAGCTGGATTACAGGCGTTTAAGAACTACTGGCCGATTTCAAATGAACGCAGTGCAGCGGACAAGTTGTATCACAAGTATTCTTGGGGCAATACGATGGACATGATCATCCTAAACAACCGCGGCTACCGCTCCCCGAACACTCAGGCAGATGGACCGGATAAATCAATGCTTGGAAAAGAACAATTAGACTGGTTGAAGCAGCAGCTTCTTGAGTCAGATTCGAAAGTGAAGCTGGTCGCGACTTCTGTGCCAATCTCCGTTCCAACCGGAAAAGCGATGGCGAGAGATGGTTGGGCAAATGGTGATAACGTCAACCCGAATGACCCAACAGGATATGAGAAGGAGTTCAAGGAAATCTCTGATTTTATCATCGAAAAAGGGATTAAAAATGTCTTCTTCGTTACCACGGATGTTCACTTTGCAGAAGTGATTAAATATGATGCCAATCAAGACGGAAAATCGGATTATCACGAGCTGATCAGCGGTCCGATTGGCGCTGTAAAAATTAAACCAGGGACATTGGACCCAACATTTGGTCCAGAAAGATTATATTCTGAAGGAAACTTCTTCAACTTTGGCGTATTACGTGTGGACCCTGCGACAAAGCAAGCCACGGTCGAAATTCAGGATGAAAACGGCAAGGCTCATTTCAAGCATACATTTAAGCTGGAGGATTAAACTGGGAAATTAGAGGTTTTGTACGCGTAAAAAGCATGACTAGCTGATGTGAGAATTGTAGCTTAAAAAATTAAGGCGCCAACCGGTTTTATGGATGGCGCCTTTGAACTCGGGAAACACTCTATGAAGGACATTTTGAACCTGGTTCCCAGCTATTTTGGCCTTCATCGGATTTATGAAGGACATTTTGAACCCGGGTCCCAGCTATTTTGGTCTTCATCGGGTTTATGAAGGACATTTTGAACCCGGGTCCCAGCTATTTTGGTCTTCATCGGGCTTATGAAGGACATTTTGAACCCGGGTCCCAGCTATTTTGGTCTTCATCGGGCTTATGAAGGACATTTTGAACCCGGGTCCCAGCTATTTTGATCTTCATCGGGCTTATGAAGGACATTTTGAACCCTGGGTCAGGCTATTTTGGCCTTTGTCCTAGGATTCTCTTATAGTGCGCAGCTCCTTCATTTTTTTACTCTGACGTGCTTTATTAAGGGATTACAGTACGCAGTTTATTGTTTTTTCAACTTCAGCGCGCTCTATGGAAGTCATAATACGTGTTTAAAGCTGCACTACACTACTTCAATTTTCCATCATTAATTCAGGCACAAAAAAACGGAGAGAAAAATTACTCCCCGTCAGACACTACCACTTCGTATCCAAGCTGTTTTAAGCTGTCTTCGTATACCTCGCGCTCGACAATATAATATGTTTCGGCGTTATCATTCGAAATCACAACTTCACTCGGACTTTTATCCACTTTTGCTTCCATTAAATTTTCATACGGAGCACCTAGTAATTCTGTTACGTCCAGTGCCATCGTAACACCCCTTCCCTTTTGCGAGTGACTTTAGCGAGTTTTTCTAATCGACAGAGTATATATCTACGAGTTGGTGCTATTTATCTTCGAGTTACAAAGAAATATCTGCAACTTTATACGATATATCTGCGATGCGCCCGATACAAGACTTTTAAACCGTAGCTACTGAAGACTCTGGTGTGGTTACTTTATCATAAAACTCTACAAACTTGTCACGTTCGGTGCTGCTGCGGTGGGCCATGGCGACACGTGGGTGTTCGTTAAGAACTCCTGAAATCATGTAAGGAATAATATAGCCCCATTCCCATTTTTGACGCATTTCGAGCATGTGTTTTTCAATGATACCAAGAACCGGTTTCAGTTCATAGGTAGTTTTTGGAATGTAACTAACCAAAAGCTCTGTATTACAATTACCGGCAGCACGGCCCATCCCATAAACGGACGAATCAAGGAATGTCACACCATTTCGCATCGCCGTGATGGTGTTCGCGAAAGCTAACTGCATATTGTTATGCGTGTGAATGCCAAGCTGTTTATTTGGAAGCATTGATTGGAACTTTTTCACTTGATGCTCGATATCGGAAGGGTCTAGACTTCCAAAGGAGTCCACAATATAAACAACATCTACGGGACTTTCCTTCACCATTTCAAACGCTTCAATCAACTGATGTTCGGGAACGCTTGATAAGGCCATGATGTTAAGAGAGGTTTCATAACCCATGTCATGGAACATTTGGACAAGCTCCAATCCTTTATCTACCTCACGCACGTAACAAGCAACTCGAATCATATCCAGGATGCTTTGCTCACGAGGCAGCACATCATTTGGATCCACGCGCCCAATATCGACTAATGCCGATAGCTTCGTGAATTTTTTCTCGGGAATAATTTCCTTTAAAAATTGATCATCCAAAAATCTCCATGGATTAGGCTCTGTGGCATTCAAAAGCTTTGCGGAATTTTTATAACCAATTTCCATATATTCCACGCCGGCGTCATTCAGACCATTATACAGGTCTTGAACAAATTCAACGCTGAAATCCCAATTATTCACTAGCCCGCCATCACGAATCGTACAATCAATAATCTTAGTATGCTTCATGGATCGTCATCTCCCCTTGTTGATTTCTCTCTCTACTTTTGCACTTTTAAGCGCTAAAATAATTGGATTAATATTAACATTCTGAAAGGGTAATGTCCACTGAAAAAATCCAAGTATGCATAGGGATTGTTCTTCTCCATTATTTTATGAAGCAAAAGAACCGTCCCCCATCCATCATTCCTAAAACTAGGACAACAAAAGCCCATTCGAATTGGAACTTTTTTTCATATGATACATTAAATAGAGGAAAAGGAGGCTTATGTCATGGATGGTGTAGCAGGAGCTGGTGCAGGTTTTGCTTTGATTGTTGTGCTGTTTATCCTTCTAATTATTGTTGGAGCTGCCTTTGTTGGCGGTTGTGGTGGATTCGGCGGATATGGCGGGTATATTTAATAATAAAAATTAACTTTACGAAAGGTGGAAATTTTATGTTTGGATACGGTTATGGTGGATACGGTGGTTTTGGCGGCTGCTGCGGTGGTTATGGTTATGGCGGATTCGGCGGCGGCAATTGGTTTGCGCTAATCGTTGTACTGTTCATCCTATTAATCATCGTAGGAGCAGCTTGCTTTTATTAATTAAAAGCAAACACGAAAAAAGCCCTTCATCCGAGGGGCTTTTTCCTTTTGGTAATGGCTTTACCGCAGCGAACGCTAATTAAATCATAATCATGGAGGCAAATGTAGGCGGATATCCACCTGGCTTCCCTATAGTTTATGCAGCTTTCAAAAATCAGGATCACTTTCTGAATCTGTCTCCCCGGCATCTTTCTTATTTGTCAGGTCGAGTATTGCTATTTCTTCAGGCGATAGCTCTGATAGTCTTTTTACATCGGCAAAGTCGATGAATTCAATTAAACCAATTTTCGGAACGTAAATAAAGTTCTTTTTGGATCCGATTAGCATCCTTCCTACACCTCTTTTCCCCTTTTTAAATTAGACGAGCGACCCCTTTTTCCTTGTGACAAATTTGGGAACAATTCGGCCATCCACGGTCACCTTTTTTAAACGAACGTTTATGTAAAAACAGCAGAACCGCATTAAATAACAATCTTTCTTAGCTATATGCCGAAAATTTTGTCAGTCAAACGAACGTTTATTTGAAATTAGCTCCAACCGCATCAATACAATACTTTTAAGTCCATTTAGCCATAAAAAAAGTCGAATCCTAGGGAGAACATAAACTTGTCATTTCCAGCCCTAACTTTAATGAACAGCATACATAACGTAAGAGAATTTCAGAAAAAATCTGGATAGAGTTTTATTAGTTTGTTCATTCTAATAAGGAAAAATGGGGATGAATATAATTTGAATAAGAAAGGAGTTAACAATGCGGCCTATAATTATAGTCTTGTCCTTACTTTCTTTTCTAGTATTATCAGCATTTGGACAAAAGACGATTACCGAACCAATCACTTTATTAAACCACGAACAAAAAGAGGTGACTTTTCCTTTAGAAAAACCAACAGTATTCTTTTTTATTACAACCTATAAATGAACTCTCTGTCAAAAGCAGCTGGTTCAGTTGCATAAAAATAGAAGTAAATTGGCTGGAATGAACGTTGAAATGTTCGTCATTAGCAAAGATTCACCAGAAGAGCTACGCACATTGCACGATAAATTGGAGAAAACATTTGGACATAGTCTCTCTTTTATTTCCGATCCGAAATTAGAATTAATCGAAAAAATGGGAATGAAGAAGAATGGTGTGGCTTATAGAGGTTATGGCATGATGGATAAAGAGGGGAATATTGTTTTTAGCACCAAAAATGACCACTGGGGAGAGCAAATCGAGCAAACCGTTGAAAAGATTAGAGAAGAATATAATAAACTACAATAAAAGTGCAAAATAACGGAAGCTTTCTTGAATAAACAAAACGATCAAACCAAACGCTCAGAGGAATATTCTCTGGGCGTTTTTACCGGTTTCTGAAAAACTTACACGTCCAAAAAGATCTTGAAAATATAGTTGTTTTTTACCGAGGAAGTGTTAAAATCATACTGTTTGCACTTTAATTAACTTGTAAATACAATGTATTACAGCATAGAGGAGAAAGCAGAAGAAAATGACGTGGGAAGTACTTAGTATAATTGGCACCATTGCCTTTGCTGTCAGTGGCGCAATTGTGGCAATGGAAGAGGAATATGATATTTTAGGTGTTTATATTTTAGGAATTGTTACGGCTTTTGGAGGGGGGGCCATTCGGAATTTGTTAATTGGCGTCCCCGTTTCGGCATTATGGAGTCAGGGGTTACTATTTCAAATTGCTTTATTATCCATAACGGCGATTTTTCTATTTCCAACAAATCTATTAAAGCATTGGCAGAAGTGGGGAAATATGTTTGATGCGATTGGGTTGTCCGCCTTTGCAATACAAGGTGCTATTTATGCTACAAAAATGGGCCACCCGCTCAGCGCTGTCATCGTTGCCGCCGTCCTTACCGGAATCGGCGGCGGGATTATTCGTGACCTGCTTGCCAAACGAAAACCAATTGTTCTCAGAGCTGAGATTTACGCCGTTTGGGCCATCGTCGCCGGAGTCATCATTGGTTTAAAAATAGCCGTTGACCCTTGGCAATTATATACCCTGTTTGTGATAGTAACCGGCTTGCGTATTCTCTCGTATACATTTGATTGGAAGCTGCCTGTCAAACGGCTGAGGACATATTAAAAATCGACGATAGGTTCGTCGCTTTTTTCCCTTCAGTTCACAATGGAAAAAGAGACCATCCTTTTGGGTGGTTTTCTTGTTTTCTAGAACGTTTTTCCCGGAAGAAATAAGCGCTAGTTTCACGCATTATTCCGACAAAATTCTAGCTGTGCCAGCACTCGTATCCCCGGTAAAATGAACACTTGTTTTCGAACAAGCATCTCCTTTTTACTCATTATCCCTTCATACTATTTTTATAAACATCATATTCAGTTTTAATATAATGAAAGGCCTCTGCGCTTCCGCCGTGGTCGGGATGTGTTATTTTTAAAAGTTTCTTATATCCTGCTAAAATCTCTTTTTGACTAGCGCTTTTGGAAAGTCCTAATTTTTGCCGATAATCATTTGGTTGAAGCGGAAGTTGAGTTCCCCGCGGCTGTTTACGCTCTTTGTAATGTCCTTTAGCAAGTTCTTCTTTTAATTTTAATAATTCGTTACGCAAATCCATATTTTCCCGCAATAATTTCTTAGTTTCGTATTGTAGTTCCGTTTTTTCCTTCTCTATTTTCATCATTTCTTTTTGTAATTTATCTCGTTGTTGAATTAACGAATGGATGGAAGTCTGATGAAGCTGCTCAATTCCTTTTATTTGCTCATCCTGTGCTTTTATCTTTACTTTTAATTGGCGAATCATGGGATCGGAATCTTCGGGAACATGGTCGGAACGGCTTATTTTAGCTCCATTAGATATGTACTCGATTTTGCGGGTTTGCAGCCCTATGTTTTCCACCTTTCCTTCACTTATCCAACGCTCGACAATTTGCATCCCCATACTTTCGGCTATACCAGCGTCTGTTAACATGCTCATGGCCTGAACTGTATCATGAAACTTGTACCCTGATTTGTTCTGCCCTTTTCCCTCAAATGTAATCTTCCTTTCACGAAGCCACCGTCTTACAGTTAAAATACTCTTTTCCTCTGTAACCCCTGCATCCATTAACAATTCATAAGCTTGATCAGTGTTCACACGGATCTCCCTTCCCTCTTCATTAATATGTTTTATATTAAATGAGGAAAACCATAATGTGAATGGATAAAAAAGACTAGAACGTGAAGCAGGGGGACGGTTCTTCTGCACATACATAAAGCGGAAGAACCAAATCAATCTTCCTAAGCGGTCCAATCATCTCATTAAATATTTAATAAATGCTCCAACAGCTAAGCCTGGTACCACACATAATATCGGAAGCCAAACAGGTCCAAATAATATCCCAAATAAGCTTAAATGTGATGAAAAGATACATCCAACTGTGACAAAATATGCCGAAAAGACAAATGGTAGAAATGCGTACTTTTCTTTTCCTCCCCCTGCATCTTTAAACGCATCCCACATTGCAAAAAAATACAAACAGGGATAAAACATTAACCATTGATAATCAGTATGTTCGATCGCTTTTTCAATCTCCCCATGAAAACTCAAAATAATTATTTCATTAAAATTTGCCTGAACATTAATAAGAACTTCCAAGAAGACAAATACAATACCTTTTAACGGTTTACCATTTAGTAGTTGACTGAATCCCGGAAGTGCAATACTCCATAACAACGCTTCTTTTTTGTTCGCCACATTGTCCTATTCCTTTTCTATATTCTTTTTTCAACTGGCTTGTTTAATGGAGGTTCTTTCATTCCATTTGATTGTCATTCACTTCGATCGAATGCTCTTGGCGGTGATTCCATCCATCCTTTATCAATTAAGATATTCGCACCATCATCAACAAATAGGCCGACGTTAGTCACAGTTCTTAAATATAATGTACTTATATCCCTTCTTCCATTTACTGCAAGTGAGTTCCCATACGACCTAATTTTCATGGAAAACATGTCCACTTTATGAAATAACATGATTTTATCGGAAAAAGGAGGATTGGTTGATGTTGTCACCAAATGGTCTATGTATGACGGTGTTGATAAGTTTTCTTTATGAAGCTTTTCAATAAATTGCTTCACCGCTTTATCGGTCATATCTAAACCTCGTTTAAACAAAGCTTTTATTTTCTCGTCCTTAACCGTCTGATAAAATCCCAATAATAACGCTTTACTTGTTATGTTATTTTCAATGTTATCGTAAAGGTGGACGATTTCCATTGCATGCAGCGGTCTAACATCCCCAAACCAACCATTAAGAAAGTTTTGTTTATTAATAAATTCTGGTTTTTCAGGTGTAGGAATAATTGGAGGCTTAACAATTAATTTCTTTTCCATTAAAACATTATTAATTTGTCCCAATAAGATATCGGTGCATTGATTTGCATAAACGAAAAATTCTCTAATATCCTCCCTCATTACCAGCGGAATGGCAACGGAATATAGGCTGATACCGGCCTTAGCCGCATATTTTATATATTGTACGTAAAAATCATCTTCGTATAAACGTGGGGCACCAAGATTTACATCATCTTTTGAAAAACCTACAGGTATAGGGAAATTTTCCCTCTTTAAGATTCCCTCTATCCTTTGCAAGAAATCTTTACTTAACGCTAAACCATTTTCCAAGATGGTCCTAATATACTCATCCTCACAATGTTGAAGAAAATAAGATAAGATTTGACTAGACATACTGTTCCCCATATAAGTAACCCAAAGTTTACCCATTTCAACTGTTGTTAATGGCTGCGATGCGTCTAATTCTTTTGTACTTAAATTAATCGGTTTCATTATATCCATTGGGTTGATAATATCCAATTTAAAAATCTCCTTATCATTTTTGTTTAGAATTAGTTTTTAATTACATTTTTATTCCACTGACTTGTCCCGTTCATTGTAGTACGCCACTTCGACTAACTCCTGTTTTTATGAGAAAATTTCTGCAGTCTATTATGCAAACAAAAATGACCAGCAAATTAGATTAATTTGCTGGTCATTTTATATTACATTTTGTTATGTTTACAACAGGAAACGGAACCCGTTAGCTGGTTACACTTCACTTTGCAGCCTATGACTTGAAAATTTAATTAGCGGGTAATGTATTCATAAAGAAAGGATTGGCCGTTGCGATAGAATCTTGGGTCGTAAATACCGAGTTGCTTACCGTCATCAATGACGACTACAAAGGGTGACCATTGGTAGAGAGTTTTGGCTTTCGGGCTTTTTGAAAATAAATAATCTAGATCTGCATCCTCTTTGGATTGGAGGACATACTGAGTCTTCTTAGGTTGAAATATTCCGTCTTGAAAAATGGTGACGGTTCCTTCCTGTTTCGCGATGACTTGAAAGGTAGTAGGAATAAAACCAGCTGATAAGGCAATTTGCTCATAATCCTGATTGTATTTTTGATAGAAATAATAGCCTTGCACACTTTGCAGGATAACATGAAGAGCCATTAAGACCCACGCTACTCGAAAATAATAGGGTCTCTTCATGACCTTCTTCCTTGATAAATAATAGCAGCTGCCAATAATTACCCAGAAAACAAAATCAATAATCGAGATGGTACCAAAGGTAATTCTTGTCTGAGAAAAAGGCTCAAGATAACCCGTTCCCCAAGCATTAAATAAATCACTTGTATCATGAATCACTACGGCAAGCCATCCTAGAAAAAATAACCGCCTGTCCCTAACTTTAAAGACAAGCATGCATACCACATAGAATAATAACGCCCAAATCGGTGTAAGAAAAATTGAATGGGTAATGCCGCGATGCCACATTTGATAAAGCCCTTCTGAATCCCAAAGTTGAGAAATCACATCACTATCAGGAATCTGGCTGGCTCCTATGGCGGTGAATAAATAAGCTCTTTTTGTTCTTCGATCCATCTTGTCTTTATGAATGGAACTATATAACGAAAGTCCAAAAAGTGTATGGGTAATCGTATCCAAAGCTACTCCTCCACAGATCATGAGGTTTTTTTAAAGCGTCTCCACCCACCTTAATTCGACATAATCAAACGATTTCCTTCCTTGATAAAGGGATACAAATAATTCTATCCATCTACAACAAAACCCGAGCGGAGGATTACTAAGCCAAGGCAAATTCATATTGCTGGATAATACTAGGGGGATAGGTATAATTTGATATAGAACGTATGAAAGGATTGTGAATGATGAGTAACTTGCCGAATTGCCCAAAATGTAATTCACAGTATACTTATGAGGATGGGAGCCTGTTGGTATGCCCGGAGTGTGGCCATGAATGGACGCTAACCGCAGCAGCTGAACAGAGTGACGACCAAAAGGGGATCACGGATGCCCATGGAAACGTCTTAACGGATGGAGATACTGTAACGATCATCAAAGACCTCAAAGTAAAAGGAAGTTCAACTGTCCTTAAACAAGGCACCAAAGTAAAAAGTATCCGGTTAGTAGACGGAGACCACGATATCGACTGCAAAATCGAAGGCTTCGGCGCCATGAAGCTAAAATCTGAATTTGTCAAAAAACTATAGATGCCAGATGCCAGGCACCTCCAGTTACTCCTCCCTTTAGGCAGGAATATTTTGGATTAAAAGAAGTGCCATAACCCGCAAAAAGACTGACCCAATAGAGCCGTCCTTCAACGGTCTTTTGAGTCAGTCTAGTGTTTGTCGTTTTTTGATGTTTTAATTTAATATGTCTTGAACCTTTAATTCAAGTGCATGAATAGATGCTTCATTAAGCTTATTTTTCGGATGTGGATGGAACCAAAGAATCTCTCTATCTTTTAATAGGCCGGCAAACTTATTGCCTTTAATGTTTACTTTAAACTGGTGACATTCATGGATATGACCTTTAAACATTTTCTTTACTTCAATATTTTTAAACATTATCATAACCTCCCGATTCTAAAAACATAACTTAGAACTTATAAGTGCTATGCTGTTGTTAATAACTATAACTTTTATAAATGAGAATTCGATGAGGTCAAGATTAAAATTTAATGAGAAATGGTCAATGATATCGACCCATGCAGATTGGTGTCAGGCACCGCGTTTTTAATCCCACCAGAAATACCATATGGAAGAATTCATAAGTGTGCCTGCAAGCGAACCAACGGATTCAACCCCTTGCCAAACAATATCAGGACAAAATCCAAATTGCTCCCAAGCAAGCACTTCCGACTGTTGCTTTGTCCTAGGAGGGTTCTCAACGAAAAATTCCCAGACGTCCTCGGTTACTAGAGCTGGGAACGCCCCATATTGTTCATACCAGTATTGGAATACGGCAGCCTGCTCTTCTGGCATAGGACATTCATTAAACCCGCCCATCGGAACCCAAGCAGCTGCTTCCCAAGGTTTAACCGTTGGAATCTTTGCTACGATTACTTTCTTATTTATTACTTCTTCTATAGATAAGAAATGGCTTATTGGTTCCTCAAAGGAAAACTCGCCTGCAATATCATCCTCTTCTTCGTCCTCGTCAGCGGTCATGACATCATCAAGCAGGGTCCTTAATAATTTTGTTGCATCAACATCCTTCGATTTAGATAAAATGGTCTCGCGATCATCGGTCGAAAATTCCCTCGCTTCGGGATCAACGATTTCTAACATCCTCTCCGAAGGAATTATGATAAGTGGCGTATATCCTTCCTTTTTGCCTTCAATTAAGGCTTGTTGGTACCTCCTCATCACATCTTCAGCATTCCTTTCCTCCATAACCCAACAGTCGCAGCCCAATTTAGCAACGATATCATCAATAAAATCTTTTTCTTTCTTGTTCTTGAATTTATCAAAAAATCCCATGCTCTCCATCTCCTACAAGATTAAATAAATTTTATAGATAAATTCGATACTTTTTACTTATTTCCTTTAAAAAAGAGCGGTACAGAATTTAATATCAGCCTGTATTTAAAAATAAGACAGAATTAACGCTACAAAAAAATAGATTCGATGATATTATCGGCGAATTTTTCGTATATATCGGCGAAACGGGGCCATTTATCGGCGATATTTTGTTTTTATCGGCGCAAAGAGCAAATTTATCGGCGAATCGTAAAAACAACCACTTCTATAAAACCACCCGCAAAAAAGTACAACACACAATAGGCTCAATGGGACAAAAACCCGGACATACAATAGGTATGGAATGACTTGCACATGCATGAAATGAGGTGGAATGTTCAATGTCCAAGGATAGAATAGAAGATTCCCGACTTTCCTATTGTGCACTGCCTACGGAGGCGGCGCCCTTATTTACCGCAGAAGCTTACGACAAAGCGGAAAAGAAAATCAAACAGGTAAGTTTGGAGAGTTATCGTGGAAAATGGCTGATTTTATTTTTTTATTCGAGTGATTTCACCTTTGTCTGACCGACAGAGCTGGCAGCGGTCGCTGCTATTTATGATCAGTTACGGTATCTTAATTCGGAGGTTCTGGCGATTAGTACGGACAGTGTTTATTCCCATAAAGTATTTGCGGAGATTTCCCCATCGGTGTCAAAGGTGCAATTCCCTCTATTAAGCGACCGGACGCAGGCGATCAGCAAGGCCTACAGGGTCTTCAATGAGAAGATCGGGGCTTCGTACAGAGCAACCGTCATCATCGACCCCGAAGGAATTATTGCTGCCAAACTGCTATACCCGCCGGAAGTGGGACGAAATGTGTACGAGATAATGAGAATTATTCAGGGAGTCCAATATGGCAGAAGCACAGGAGAAGGGGTCCCCGCCAACTGGATCCCCGGCCAGCCCGGAATCATAAGGGATCCAAAGAATATTGGGAAAATCTAATAAGGAAAGTACAAGCGCCCCGGTGTCAGGCACTCAAAATCAGCGGTGCCTGACACCCATATCCAAGATTATTGTCAGTTCCATTGACCCAAAAGGTGATAATTCCTTAATGCAATGGGCTTCCTTTGACCAAAATAGTGATAAATCCTCTAAAAAGGGTAATGCAATATGGTTCCTTTGACCAAAATAGTGATAAATCCTCTAAAAAGGGTAATGCATGCTGGTTCCATTGACCAAAATAGTGAAAAATCCTCTAAAAAGGGGAATGCAACGGGCTTCCTTTGACCAAAATAGTAATAAATCCTCTAAAAAGGGGAATGCAATATGGTTCCATGGACCAAAAAGCCGAAAAATCCTTTAAAAGAGTTAACTTAGAAGGATGATTCATTTTTTCACACAAAAAAGGATGCCCCTTGGACACCCTTTTCGTTTAACTATTTGAGAATTTTATCTATCCTCTTTAGCTCGTCATGTGTGAATTCTAAGTTATTAAGAGCAGCAACATTTTCTTCGATTTGGCTTACTTTGCTGGCCCCGATGAGGACTGAGGTTACTTTACCACCGCGCAGTACCCAGGCAAGCGCCATTTGTGACAGACTTTGGCCGCGCTCTGCAGCAAGTTCATTTAATTTTTGCACTCGTGCGACTACCTCAGGTGTGATTTCATTTTCCTGAAGGAAACCTGTTGGCTTTGCTGCACGGGAATCGGCTGGAATACCCGTTAGATATTTATTGGTTAACAAGCCCTGCTCAAGTGGACTAAAGACAATCGACCCCACCCCATTTTCCTCTAACACATCCTGCAGACCATCTTCAATCCATCTATTAAACATAGAATAATCTGGCTGGTTAATCAGCAGTGGCGTTCCCAGGCTATTTAGAATTTCAATTGCTTGAGCGGTTTGTTCGGCACTATAATTTGAGATTCCGACATACAAGGCTTTGCCTTGGCGAACGACGGCATCCAATGCTGCCATGGTTTCCTCTAATGGTGTATTAGGATCAGGACGGTGAGAATAGAAAATATCGACATAGTCTAAACCCATGCGCTTTAGGCTTTGGTCTAAACTTGAAATCAAATATTTTCTAGAACCCCAGTCTCCATATGGCCCTGGCCACATATAGTAGCCTGCCTTCGTGGAGATCACCATTTCATCACGATAGGGGGCAAAGTCTTTCTTAAGTACTTGTCCAAACATTTCTTCAGCAGACCCAGCTGGAGGACCGTAATTGTTGGCTAAATCAAAATGAGTGATGCCTAAATCAAAGGCTTTTCTTAACATGGCACGTCCATTTTCAAAGGAGTCCACTCCACCAAAGTTATGCCAAAGTCCTAGTGAAACGGCAGGAAGCTGTAGCCCGGACCGGCCGCTTCGATTATACTTCATAGATTCATAACGATTTTCTGCAGCTTGATACACCATTGTTTCAGGCCTCCTTTTAGTAAAATGTATACTTATTCATAAACGATTACTAAAGAATACAAAGCAAGTGTATCCTTTACCCGCCAACCACCAAAAACTCAAATACTATTAGTATATTATGCCATTTTTAATATCATAGCGAAATGGCAAAGTTACCAAAAAGATTGCATGACACATGGATAGGTTCCCTGTCCCTCTTAAAACCCAAAGGGACAAGGTTCCTGTCCCCTTGTCCCTTTTTAATGATCTGCTGGGGGTGTGATGAGCACCTGTCCATTTTCTATGAGGACCTTGGCTCCAATTACAGCGTGTAGATCAAGCCAGTTTCTTTCCATCCAATTGCTATTATGGATACTTAAGACATAGCCGTTGTCTGGGATGGCGGAATTATTACCGCCCCTCTTCACCACCACGCCTTCCTCTACGGTTACTTCATAGCCATATGGATTGGTTCGAGTTGTCTCTCCATGCTCAGGTGTGTATAAAATCAGCTGATCTGCTCCCCGCTTTGTATTAATGCCGTCCAGCTTTCTTGACTTTACATTTTGCCCCCAAATACCTTGTACAAGGAACGGTCTTAGCGCAGTCTCTCCAATTTTTTGCGGAATCGCATCAATTTCTTGCAACAGGGACTTTAATCGTGCTCTGTATTGTCCAGCTGCCTCAGTCTCATTATATTTCTCAGCGACCAAAGCTTTCACAGCCAGCTGACCGGCTTTCCCGTACAGTTCAATCTTCTCTAAATACGGCTTGGTTTCATTTAGGAATTTCTCATTTCCCAGGTTTTGACGCAGTCTTTCGGGCGCCGTTTGTAACTTTTCAAATTCAGCAAGGAGCTTATTGGCAGCCTGTTCGGTATCATCTGCCTCATAGGCCTTCCAGAACTCTTCAATCAATGGCGTTAAGGTCAGCGAATCCTGGTCATTAAGCGTTGACGAATAAGAATTCTCAGCAAATGTCCGCAAGGCATCTGCTGCCTTTCCGCCAAAAGACTGAATACTGCGCTCCCACGAATCAATCGGATGATAGTCGGCTGGATTCCAGCTGTAATCAGCGATCGTATATAGTGGGATTTTTGAAGCTTCTGCCTCATTCATTGGATTCGCTGTTAATCCTACGACACCGTTTTTGGTTAAATCAGCATCTCTATGATCGAGCGGACCGAGGAATATTCGATTACGCTCAAAATCGTTCACCGGATAATTATCCCATAGCAACAAATCATGCTGAAAAATGTCTCGTACCTTCTGTGCTTCTTCAGCTGTGATCTGCTTAGAAACCACATCCTGACCCGTCCACATAACAATCGTATCCTCATCAAGCAAATCGGCAAAGCGCTCCCGATAGGTGTTTGATTGATTTCCAGCATAATCCGTTGGAACCGTAATCAACCGTTCTCCACCCTTATGTGTTCCAAGAAATTCTTTTGAAAAACGATTCAACAGATAGGCATGCGCAGCTGCTATTGGATCTTCCTCTTCACCAAATCTAGTTTTATCCTGTTCGCAATATAATGTTTTATTAATATCATCGAGGAAAATGGCATAGGAGCGTACGCCTAAATCCCACATTTTTTCCATCTTCTTAATCAATAAGTCAAAATCTTGATTGCCCGAATAGCAAATAGATTGACCTGGTGAAAGGGAAAAAGTAAATTTCACATGGTTTTCCTGTGCCTTCTCGATTAGCTCGGCTATTCTTGCCAGCTCTTTCTCCGGATAAGGCTCCCGCCAATTTTCCCTATGATATGGGTCATCCTTGGGTGCATAAATATACGTATTCAGTTTATTCTCCCCATAGAATTCCAATTGATTTAACCGATCCTCATGTGTCCAAGGCGGGCCATAAAATCCTTCAATCGATCCCCGGATAGGCATTTCTGGCCAGTCACGGATTTCTACCTGTGGAAACCAATCCCTGCCTTTTTGTTTTTGGATCAATTGTTTAAACGTCTTGGCCGCATAATATGTACCTGTCTGATCTTTTCCAGCCAGGATAATTTGGTTCTTCCCTTTGCTGCTTGATGCCAGAACATATCCTTCCTTCTTCAATGCTTCCGGACCTTCAATACCCATTTGGTTCAGCACTTCTGCGGCAGCTTGATTTTCATCTGGGCCGCCAATCCAAATCGTAACAGGTGTTTTGACCTGCTTATTGTCGTTATAGCGGATAATTTCCTTTACCTCCGCAGCTTCTAGGGCACCAACCACCTCTTTAATCGCGTATTCATCGGTGTCCTTCCCTGTAACAATTCCCACTTTTGGTGTAAGAGGAAAACCATTATCTGTCAAGTGGACCTCCTGTGGCGTTGGGTTCATAACTGGTGTGACTTCACTGGCAGCTGATGCTTTATTTGCCCCATAGATCATAGGAACACTTAATAGTAAACTAGTAGACATGACCAGCGCCTTTTTCCAAAAAGTTAATCCAATCATCCTTATCGACTTCCTCCATTTAGTGTGTTTTTTTCAAAATATTCATCGACTTCCTTGTTAATGGTTAAGTTTTCGGGTACAACACCCCCTTGATAATTTTTTTTATGGTTGGCTACTAGATTTCTTTTTGAAAAATAAAAATGGCATGGAAAACTAGCGAGTGCATTCCCGCTTTGTTTTCCATGCCTAGTATCATCTAGTAACATGAAACCAATTATTTACTATTTATACTAAAGCGTTTACATTTGGGGGTCAACATATTTTAGAATAGTCAGTAATATAGAACCACAATGGAATGATAATTGAGTAAATAGGCCCATAGATCACACGGTCAGCGAGTTAGCATCTTATGATAGATCATAGCTCCTGCAGCCCTATACATAGCACTAGCCGCTCGTAAATGGTAATATTATTTTTAAAACATGATCCAAAGAAAGCAGGTATGATATAGTGTCGATAGTAGAAAAAAGATGGTTTAAAGGGATGATTGCCATCCTGTTATTTTTGTTAATTTTGCTTTTGTTAAATAAAAATCAGTATATCCTAACTCCAATTGTGGTTTTGCTTAAAACCATCTTTTTACCTTTCGTAGTAGCGGGGATATTGTTTTATCTATGCCGCCCGCTGGTAGAATGGCTTATAAAAAAGAAAGCTCCCAAATGGGCAGCCATTTTGACCGCCTATGCTGCCATCTGTTTATTTTTCTTTGGTGTGATCAGATTAGTTGGCCCGATCATCACTGATCAATTAGAACGATTTATGGATAATGTACCGGCCATGTTTTCTACCGTGAATGATTTCATTGCCTATATTAAAGAGAATCAGAACACTTTTCCGAATTTTGTTCAAGAGGGATTGGTAACCGCCAGTGAAGAAATACAATCTAGGCTGGAAGCAAGTGGAGGAAAAATCGCAAGCGGGATTCTTGGTATTTTCAGTTTTATCGGAGGTTTTATTAATACCGTCTTCTATCTTGTGCTGGTCCCATTTATTTTATTTTATATGCTAAAGGACAGTCATCGGTTTGCGCCGAGTGTGGCCATGTTTTTCCCGAGGTCTAAAAAGGAACATGTTCTTCGCATCTTAAAAGAAATGGACAAGACGATTTCTACCTATATTCAAGGTCAAATGCTTGTTAGTGTAATTGTCGGCGTTCTGTTGTTTATCGGCTACTTATTGATCGGCTTAAATTATTCCCTTGTTTTAGCGATGTTTGGTATGTTTACAAACGTCATCCCATTTCTTGGGCCATACATTGCCGTCATCCCTGCCTTTCTTGTTGCCTTATTTCAAAAACCAATTTTGGCGCTTTACGTAGCCATCATTATGTTAGTCGCACAGCAAATCGAAGGAAATATCATCTCGCCAAATATTATGGGGAAGTCGTTAAATATCCATCCAGTAACAATTATTGTGTTGATTTTAACAGCGGGAAATCTCATGGGGATTATCGGAGTCATTTTCGTTATCCCGGCTTATGCGATCGTAAAAGTACTGGTTGTAAATATCGTCAAAATTTATCGAGCAGATCCTGAACAATAAAAACATGAGGAGGCTTTTTCGCCTCCTCACTTTTGTAACGTACTTGAAATGCCCCAACAGGGAATGTATTTGTTAAATCTTCGAGGGGTAGTCAGTGCAAAACTGGCGCATAACGGTTTCCGTTGAAACCTTGATTGGATGGACTCCTCTCGCATTCCACAATGTGAGACCTTGAGAGTAGGAAAGATAATAAATCGCCAGCTCCATTGGATCCCCCTCTATAAAAAGTCCCTCTTTCTGCCCATTCTTAATGATTCGAGCGATTCCCTCCATGGATATCTTATATTTCTCAATGAACTCTTGTTTCTCTTCCTCTGAAAGGAATTCGGATTTAAGTGCTTCCATCACCAAAAGATGCCGATCGATGGCTTGCTCTAATGATCCTGAAAAAGTAATGTCCGTAAGCCATGCGAGCTGGTCCCGGGATGTCCCCTTTCGATTTTCCGCTTCCTCCACCGTTTCAATAAACAATTGAAGGATATTAAGAATCAGAGAAACATACATATGCTTCTTTGATTGAAAGTAATGGTAAAACAGCCCATGGCTGATATTGGCTGTTGATGTAATGTCACTAATCTTAGTGGCTGCATAACCTTTCCGGGCAAAAACCTTCAGGGCTGCATGGCTAATTTCCTCATACCGTTGATCTCGTATCATTTTAAATTGTTCTTCACTCTTCGCCATTTCTTCATTCCTCACTTATCTAGCTATGTTCAATAGAATGGCACCGACCTGGCAATGGATGCCTTATTAAAATCATAACATCTATTATAGCATTGTTTATCTTCCTTTATCAGCCATTGTCGTTGAAACAAATACTGGACTGAGTTGGGTTTATTTTCTATATTTTTTTGATTGACTTATCAGTCAACGTTGTATACTATGAAAATGCTATTAAGATTAACACTATAAAAATGTTACAAAGGGGATATGTCAGATGAATAGACTTCAAGGGAAAACCGCCATTGTTACAGGCGGAGCAGGCGGTATTGGCAAAGGAATTGCAACCGCTTTCGTCAAAGAAGGGGCAACCGTGGCCATTATTGATTTAAATGAAGAAGCCGGAAAGCAAACGATTCAAGAGCTGCAAGCCTATCAGCCGGAATCGATCTTTATTCAAGCCAATCTAGCTGAGCATGACAAACTAGCTGATCTAGTTAAACAAGTGGTGGACCGATTCGGAAAATTGGACATTTTGGTGAATAATGCCCATGCATCCAGAATGAGCTCTATTGCCGAAACGACACAAAAAGAGTTCGATTTATCGTTTAATACTGGATTCTATCCAACCTTCTATTTTATGCAAGCAGCACTGCCTTTCTTAAAAGAAACACAAGGAACCATCATTAATTTTGCATCAGGGGCCGGCATTAATGGGGACGTGAATCAAGTTTCTTATGTGGCGGCAAAAGAGGCAATCCGCGGCATTACTCGTGTAGCAGCTAATGAATTCGGTCCTTTTGGAATCAACGTGAACATTATTGCGCCAATTGCCAAATCACCTGGAATGGTAGAGTGGGCAGAGGCCAATCCAGAATATTACCAAGCAATGCTGGCTAAAATTCCGTTACGAAGACTTGGTGAAATTGAAAGTGATATTGGACGAACTGCTGTATTCTTAGCAAGTGAAGATGCTTCTTATATAACAGGACAAACAATCATGGTAGATGGCGGTTCCGTTAAATTACGTTAATGGCCGGCTAACTGGGGAAAAACACGACTAGTGAAGCCGTGCCTTTCCCCCCTTTATGACTAAATCAAGAAAGAACAAAGGGGAATTTTTTTATGAAGCAAGAAAAAAAGGGGAAAATACATTTTGCCTGGTGGGTATTACTAGGTCTATCCATCATGATTGGTCTTGCCAGAGGCGGCATTAATAATGCTGGCGGCATGTTTTTAACACCTGTTTCTAAGGATCTTGGAATTGGGATGGGAAGCTTAACACTGTATTTTAGTATCTCATCGATTGCGACCATGATCTTTTTGCCTATCGCGGGTAAAATGATGGCCAAATATGATATTAGGGCGCTTTTAATTGGCGCGATTATTTTACAAGCTGGTTCGTTCGCTATGTTCGGATTCATGAATTCCGTATGGGGCTGGTATATCTTTTCTATCCCTATGGCCATCGGTTCCATCTTTGTTGCACAGATGGCAGGCCCGGTTATTATTAACCGCTGGTTTAAAAAGCATAATGGTTTAGCTTTAGGGATTATGATGGCAGCGGTAGGAGCGTTTGGAGCCGTCATTCAGCCGATTGTTGGTGATTTAATCCCGACACAGGGCTGGAGAAACACCTATATCATCCTAGGAGTTACCGTGATTATCATTGTGATTCCGATTGTGCTGCTGACCATTCGAATGAAGCCTGAGCACAAAGGCTTGCTTCCGTATGGGATGGAGCATGGGCAAAACGAAGAATCCCAAACTGCTGCAGCCAATAAAGGCGTGACCTTCGCTGTTGCAAAAAAATCATTGGCATTTTATTCTTTATTATTATTCTTTTTCTTTATGACAGCGATTGGCAGCTTTGCGCAGCATATCGCTCCCTATGCAATGGGGATTGGGTATGATATTCAATTTGCCGGAAAGGTAATGGGCGCGTTTATGATTGGAATGCTGGTTGGTGCGTTGGCCTTTGGAGCATTAACCGATAAAATCGGGGCGAAAAATACCGCTATTTTTTCCATGATCAGCGGTTTAGTTTCCATTATTCTATTAATCATGATACCTGGAAATCCAGTCGTCTTCAGTTTCGCGATCGGTATTTTCGGATTTGTTACCTCTTCAATTGGAACTCTAGGACCTTTACTGACTTCGGCTGTATTCGGGACGAAGGAATATAGCCAAATTTTTGCCACGGTTGCCATCGGTCTAGCCTTAGCTGGAATTGTAGCCCTCCCTGGATACGGTTTTGTTTACGACATAACAGGAAGCTACACTCTTGTTTTATACACCATTATCATCATGCTCCTCATCAACATCGTGCTTGTCATTCTAGCCTTCAAAGGGAAAAAGAAGCTGGAAAACGCCGGGGTGTGGAACGAATAATAAAAAAATACCCAATTTGCGCATTCTGGCAAATTGGGTATTTTTTATTCTAACTAAGGCGAATAAGTACAACTATATAAAAGAGAAGTGCTGTTTAACCACTTCTCTTTTTTCCGACGGTGTCAGGCCCCTGAAGACTTTTCTGATTTCCGAGGCTGCTTTTGGTGATCCTTTTCCGATACTAATGGAACGGCTCTTAAAAATACTGCTATGACTACTGCTGCCAGCATAATGATGGCACCGGCCAAAAATGTCGAGGTGAGTGCATCACTAAAAACCTCCCTCACACTAGCAATCATCTTTTTGGCATATGGCAGGATTTCTGCTGGCAGCTGCTTTTGGATTTGTTCCAATTTTGGCTGATCCAATAATACTTGTGGATTCATCAGCTCACCAAATTGTTTTGCTTGTTCAGGCGGCAGCTGTGATTGCCCAGTCGATTGACCAGTATACATTTCAGTCAATCTTGATGCCATTCGCGAGCTCATGATGGTACCAAGAATCCCAATACCAATCGTACTCCCTAAAGAACGAAATAACTGGGAAGAGGCCGATGCTACACCTAATTGTCTTAATGGGACAGCATTTTGGACGGTTAAAGAAAAAACAGGCATGCTCGCGCCAAGTCCTATTCCGACAATACATAAGTATATAATTAATAGATAAATAGGTGTATCAATGGTAATAAAGTGAAGTAAGAATATGCCAATGGTGGTTGTAAGTAACCCAGCAATGGCCAGCCCTTTGTATTTCCCGGTCTTTGTCATCAATTGCCCGGCAAAAGCGGTAGCTAACACCATCACAATGGACATAGGCATCATAATATACCCTGAACCACTTGGTGAAATGCCTTTTACCCCTTGAATAAAAAATGGGGCATAAATCATCACACCCATCATTCCTGCTCCTAGTAAAAACCCTGCCATATTCGACATCGTTACGATATCATTTTTAAATAAAGACAGCGGAAGCACTGGGGATTTCACTTTTGATTCCGTTACAATGAAGGCGGCAAGTCCTATAATGGTTAAACCGAATAGACCAAGAATTTCCCATGAAGTCCAAGCATATTTCCCAGGTCCCTCACCTGCTAAGCTAAAAGCAAGCAGTAACGCAACAATGGTAATAGTCAGGAAGAAGGAACCAAGGTAATCAATCGTTTCTCCCTCTCTGCGTGGAACCTTCGGAAATAAGAACGCAATCATCATGAAGGCGATGATTCCAAGCGGAAGGAAAATCCAAAATACCCAATGCCAGTCCAGATGATCCACAACATACCCACCCACTAAAGGTCCAAGCACACTGGAAATTCCGAAGATGCCGCTCATCAATCCTGTCCAGCGGGCACGTTCTCTTGGAAGGTATAAATCACCAATGGCGGTAAAGGCTGTTGACATAATAACACCCGCACCGAACCCGGTAATACTGCGGTAAGCAATCAACTGGAAAATATCGGTGGACAGTCCCGACAAGAATGCACCAATCGTGAATAAACCGATACCTGCTAAAATGAACGGCTTTCTTCCGTATATATCTGAAAGTTTACCAACTAGAATAGTAGCAACGGTTGTCGTCAGCAAATAAATCGTAATGGCCCAGGTGTAATAATCCATGCCGCCGAGCTTCGCAATGATTCGCGGCATCGCTACCCCGATAATGGTTTGGTTGATCGCCGAGAAAAACATAGCGACCATTATGGCGATCATAATCGTGATTTTTTTCTTTTCTGTCAGATGAATCATGTATCGTACTCCTTTCGCAAATCGCTGATATTTTGGATGGCTTGCTCAAAGGTACCCATTAAAAACTCCAAATCCTTGTCAGATAAATGACTAAATACCTTTTTCATGGCCATCCTCCCTTCCTCTTGAAGTTCAGTGATGGCCTCCCTGCCTTTGCCTGTCATTTCTAAATAAACAACACGCCGATCTTGTTCGTCACGGATACGTGCAATATACCCATGTTCAATTAGCTTATCTGAAGCCGTTGTCACGGCCCCTGGAGTTAAATGCAGTAACTCGGCTACCTCGGACATTTTCTTTGGGCCATTTCGTTCAAGCAAAAATAAGATATGAGATTGCGAACCTGGAAACTGACGATTAAAGATGTCCTTCCAGATATAATTCATATCCCTGGATAGATTCCAATAAAGCTTAACGAATTGCCGAAAAATCTCATGATTAGTTGATGACAATTATGTCACACCTCCCAAAATTGCTTTAATAATAAAATAGTTTAATCATTAAAGTAATTTCAATTCTAAACCCTTCATGTAATTTTTGTCAATTAGTTATTTTTTTCTATTGGATGTGGTTAGATAAAACCTTGAAGTAATAAGGAGAGAATGACCCATAATAATAAAATGGGAGGAAATGCAAAAATACACAGTCTAACTTAAACCATTCAAACTATTTTACTGTTAAATGGTTTAATGTTAAAATACCCTTCACACACATCATAGGAGTGAATATACCTGGTGAATAAAAAAACGATTATTTCGAACACGATACTATTTGTAGTAATTGTTGCGTTTATAATCCTCTTTAGTACTGTTTTTGGAAAAGAAAATACCCTGATTGGGGTAACCACTATAACTGCCATGCTAATGTTATTGGAAAGGGACCTAACGAATAATCCCATAAGTAATACCCTAAAGCTGATCCTGTTAAATCTTGCAATTGGCATCGCTGCGTTTCTTGCGGGTATGAATATGTGGCTGGCTATTCCGGTCAATTTTACGATCATGATCGTGATCAGCTATTCTCTTATTTTCAATTTAAGAAACCCGCTGTATTTACCGTTTTCGCTACAATATTTATTTCTATTGGCCACCCCTGTTGGTCTACCGGAAATGCCGCTCAGGTTAGTGTCACTAATCGCCGGAGCCGTGGGTATTATGGTTTTACAAATGGTTGTCAACAAAAACAAAATGGCTAAAAATAGTTATACGAAAATCCAAGCAATTTGTAATGCCCTTGTGACAAAAATTGAAAAGATCAAAAACGAGGAAGACCACGAGGATCTGGACAAACAAATTGCCGCTGATATTAGTACAATCAGAAGCATGATTTACGATAAACGAGAAGAAGATTTCTATTTAACGGATGAAGGGCAAAAAAGTTTAAACCTATCCGCTTCCCTGGAAAGAATCAATCAATTATTGAATAAAGTAACGAAAGAGGAATCGGAGCATGAACTGCTCAATGACACAATTGACTTCTTACAGGCAGCAGCAGACAGCCTGGAGGACTCGAAGGATGTAACCATTAGAGAGATTAATGATTCTTTTTCACATATTTTTCGTAAGTATAAACAGGATGACAGCCATTCTTTAATTGTTTTACGTATGTTAAATAACATGGACTTTTTGCGAGATTCCTTAGTTTCTTTAAAATCACTTGAAAAAGAACATGTTAACATCGTAAAAAAAATGGAACAGATCCCAGCAAAATTTCAAAGGCTATCGTTATTTCAAGTACCTCGGCATACGAAATCGATTAAGGTATCTTATGCCGTTCGGATGGCTCTAGGCATTACCATTGGCAGCTTTTTGGTTGATTACTTCCACTTACAGGATGGCCGATGGATGCTGTTTACGATTCTTTCTGTCATTCAGCCAGTATACGAATTGTCGAAAAGAAAAATGCGTGATCGGATCTTCGCTACTGTCGTTGGTGCCATCATCGTTACCCTTTTGTTCACCATCTTCCAAGGTCATACAGCCCGAACGATCTTGATATTAATCGCTGGTTATTTAATGAGTTATATTAAAGAATATCGTTACAGTACGATTCTTGTGACGTTTTCAGCGATTGGTGCTGCTGCTCTTATTACCGGCACTACAGAGATCTTAACCTTGAACCGCATTATCATGGTCATCTGCGGGGTTCTTCTTGCTCTAATTATCAATAAATGGATTTTCCCTTATAGGATGGAAGATTCAATCCGGGACTTAGAGGAGATGAATCGAGATACAATTCGTGAAATGCTGCAAGAGGTCCATCAGAAATTACAAGGCACAGGCAATGATCATAGCATCAAGAATTTATTGATCATCGCAAACATGATTGAAAATAGAATGAAGCTGAATAAACAGGTTTCTGAGAAGGAATCAGGGAAATTAGGCAGCATCTATTTGGCGCCATCTGCCATCTATGAACTCTATTGCTGGATTGACAAATATGAAGTGAGTGAAGAAACTCGGCACTTTCTTTCCTCCACCCTTCAAGATATTACAAATCATCTAGCGAAGGGGCAATCGTTGAAAACAACCGTAGACCGATTGAAGCAGAATCTGAAAATAAGCCCTGACATCGAAGATCGCTTAATAGAGAGTTTACTGTTTGAGGTTGCTGCTCAACTAACCCCTGCATCGGATCGATGATATAGGTAGCCAAGGGACATTCCCCTTGCTACCGTTTTTTTTTAGGAGCACTTTGGAACATGTTAAACAAAGGATGAAATCAATTGTTCAAACAGAGCTAATAAGTGAAAAAGGCACATATTTCCAAACAATAAGATTATTCCTATCTATTCTGTGGTAAACCATACTAAAAGAAATAGGAGATGATCGAATGGAACAGCCAAAACAGAGCTACTATATTAATATTCAATCACATGAAATAGCATGGGACCCTTTCATTTCAGATTGGGATTTCAAAATTGAGGCGACGGACAGTCAAATTGCAGATCTCAAGCAATTGTTTGATGAAAACTACCAAACAGACTGGGAAAGCTTTATCCGCTCCCATGTTCCTTTCCTTGAATATCATCATGATCCGCAAAATACAGAATATGATATGCGAATGGTTGTCATTTACGCCATGCTCTATCAGCTCGGTGATTCCAGAACCCGCACCCATATCGAGGAGATGGGGATATTAAATGAGGACTTTTTAAACAGACAAAATGCACAATTTAAATAAATGGAGAGTTTTATAGAATGAGGCTCTTTTCTTTCATGCCACCTTCTAACTGGAGATGACGAACACAGCCCGTAGAAAGTTTATGACTGGAATATTTGGGTAGTTATAAACTATGATCTATTAAACTATGGGAGGAATCGAAATGAATTTAGAAAATCGTCAAAAAACGGGACAACCTGCCCAGCATCAAGATCGACAGCCAGGGATTACATCTAAGATGGACCCCCAACCTCTTGAAAACAATCCCTCCTATAAAGGCAGCGGGAAATTAGAAGGGAAAACAGCACTTATTACCGGCGGAGATAGTGGGATTGGCAAAGCGGTTGCGATTGCATTCGCCAAAGAGGGAGCTGATGTTGCCATTGTTTATAAGGATGAACATCAAGACGCAAGAGATACACAGGCCGAGGTACAAGAGAAAGGTGCCCGTTGTCTTCTCATTTCAGGAGATATCGGCAATGAGACCTTCTGTCAAGAAGCAATCCAAAAAACCGTAAATGAGCTAGGCGGTTTAGATGTTTTGGTTAACAATGCGGGTGAACAGCATCCGCAGCCAGGTATTGAGGAGATTAGCCCGGAACAGCTGGAAAAGACCTTTCGAACCAATATTTTTTCCCTATTTTACCTCACGAAATCAGCACTGCAGTATTTAAAAGAAGGAAGTACCATTATTAATACTGCTTCCGTTACAGCCTATGAGGGGAATGAACAATTGATTGATTACGCCTCAACTAAGGGAGCAATTGTTACCTTTACTCGATCGATGGCCAAATCGCTTGTGAATAAAGGGATACGCGTGAACGGGGTGGCGCCTGGGCCGATTTGGACCCCGCTAATTCCATCCACCTTTGACGAGGAAAAGGTGGAAAAGTTCGGGACAAATACCCCCATGGGACGCCCCGGACAACCGGCGGAACTTGCCCCAGCATACGTTCTACTCGCCTCCGATGACTCCTCCTACATGACAGGACAAATCATTCACATCAACGGCGGGCAATTTATTACAACTTAACGGTGGGACACGGGGACAGGCACCGTGTCCCCCTCTGTATGCTCCCTGGCTGGTGGCTGCCAAGCGGTGCCTGACACCATCACCCAATTTTTTACATCTGAGGTGCTTCCCGGCCGATCACCGCCCACTCCTCTTTCGACGGCCCATATATACCAGGTACTTGTAAACCGGCCTGACGCATTAGAATGGTCATTTGTCCGCGGTGGTGAATTTGATGTTGAATCATGAAAAATAATAGTTGGGAATTGGAAAATTGTTGTCCAAAGACGTCATGTACTTCCGTAAGACTTTTGTCAGTCCATTGACTTCTGAGTGCCTGACACAATGTGCTGCTTGCCGTTTGATAGCTGTCAGCGATAAATTTGGCTGAGGTTGGGACAGGGTAATCTTTATCCGGCAAGTCCAAAGATAGATTTGTTTGAGAGGCAATCACCGCAATCGCCGTTACACTATGCCAGGCGATTCTTCCTAATGTCCAATGTTCAGGGGTTACGGATTGGGATAAAGAATCATTCGTCAGCTGATTAAGAATTTTCTGGGTAACACCTGATTCAAATTCCCATAATTGATAAAAACCATCCAGTGTTTGAAACATATTTGACCTCCTTCTTTCAATCCCACACAAAATATATTCAGTTTTTTGTAAAAAAATCCCTGTTATCTTTTGAAAATAACTATTATTGTTCCCTGTTACCAACCAAGCTCAGTTCATTCGGTGCCAGTTCATTTGGCATTGATGCACAAGAACCGTCCCCATGCTTCCTTACATTTTTGGGGATTAGTTTGGACACATTGTCATATTTTCCTTCTTTTGTTGAATAGTCCTGGGCGTCCATTTTATATTCCATATAAGAGTAAGAGAAGAGTTTTCGTTCGACTCTGCCTTTTTCGCCAATGAGGGAAAACCATTTTTGACCTACATAAAAAGGGTTCATCAGCATGTGATCAATAATATGACCAATGCTGTCATTTTCCTTGCCTTGTTCAAATTTTGTTTTACAAGAAAGGGCCAAGATAAAGTAGTTTGTAAACTTATCCAATTCAAGCAATTCAAGATGGTAGTTTTTGTGCTGCTTTTGATTGAAGTCCTCCAGTACCGCTTTGATACTTTTTTCAATATCTATTTCATATTTACCGGCATCTCTCCAGGTCGATAACCGCGTATCAAAAATAGACATTGTCAAGATATAATGGGCTGAATAATGCTCGGGGGCAAATACTTCTTTTCCAACTCGCTTTTCATCTTCCGGTACAACAATAAACTTTTTATAATCAGCAAAGAAATTCTCGTTCATATCCTATACCTTCTTTCATAGCTTGATGGAATGATAAAATGGTTCTTTTTTTTCAAGTCGTTTGGAAATTTTGTCGTGGGGGAAAATCCATTGGCATTTTCATAGCGTAATTGTTTTATATATTCCGTAATGAAAATCAAAAATCCTGCTATTTTTCCTTAAAATTTACATGTCACATGGTTTTTAATCAAAAAGTCCTATTTGAACGATAGAATTATAGGATAAAAAATGAGGGAAGCTACAGCCATTCACTAGTCTTCGCTTGTTTTTGCCCAGCGGCTTCTGAAACCGGGGACTTCGGGGAAAATGCGGGGCTGATTTTGACCGCGCAGCTCTTAAAACCGGGAGCCTAGGGGAAAATGAGGGACTGATTTTGACCGTGCAGCTCATGTAACCAGGGTCTTCGGGTAAAATGAGTGCTGGATTTTGACCAAGCAGCTCCTGAAACCGGAGGCCCGGTAAAAATGAGACCTGATAAACTAACCATTTCTAGAACAACCGGCAGAGCCATCCTTATTTCCTCTTACGAAAATTTTTTTAACCAAATTGTAATGGGCAAACATCAATAATATATATACTTCAAACAAGAATATGGAATCAAAATCATAGTTTTCTTTTGTGATCTTATAATTAATGTCATCTAGTACTCCAACCACGATGCAGCAGCCAAAGAAATATACGTATTGCATAAGGGCGTACTGCCAATCTGCCCGTTCTCCCCCAATCGCCGCAATCAAGGCAAAAATTGCGACTCCAAAGAACCAGACACTTAATATGATGGTAAACACTAAAACTATAAAACGAAGAAATCCAAATAGATACAAAGCAAGTGTTTTCATAATCCGCCCTCCACAATCCTATAAAAATTAAACAGTATTAGTTTATTATGCCATTTTCCCCCAGATTACGAAATGGATAAGACTACATTAAGGGAGCAGGAGCCGACTGCCCATATTTAAGTTCAGGTCTATCATCCTATTGACTATAATTGAATTTTTATTGATAATGATAATCGTTATCAATCAAAAGGAGGCTGTAATAATGTTTTTACAAATTTTAAGAGAAAATCGTTTTGCGTCACTGTTACTCGCCGTGCTTCGAATCTATCTTGGTTGTGAGTGGTTATTAGCTGGTTGGGGGAAAATTACCAGTGGAAAATTTGATGCAAGTGGCTTTATGTATGGAGCACTGCAGAAAATGTCTGGAGACCACCCGACTGTTCAAACCTGGTGGGGTGCTTTCTTAAAAGAAGTAGCGATACCATATGTGGATTTCTTTAATGTATTAGTACCTTGGGGTGAGTTTTTAGTTGGTGTCGCCTTAATCCTTGGCGTTTTTACCAATTTTGCTATACTTATGGGGCTTACGATGAATTTTGCTTATATGTTTTCAGGAACTACCAGCACTAATCCCCAGATGGTTCTCCTTGGAATGTTTATTCTGGCAGCTGGATTAAATGCGGGGAAAATCGGGTTAGACCGCTGGATGTATCCCTACTTAACAAATCTATTAGTAAAAAAAGCTAATAAGAATCCCCAAATAGCTGATTAAAATTATTTATTATGATATTTTACATAACAAAAAACTAGTTCTAGCTTTATTTTTGGCTCATCAATTATAAAAAGAACGGGCCGTTTTCCGCTTCTTAATAAGCGTGAAAACCGCCCGTTCATTCAAATTCCGACTATTTCTCCAAATCGAATATCTACATAAACGTTTGTTTAAATTTGCTAGAAGTGCCTCTAAATCAACGTTATAGTTGATCTAGCAAGCAAAAATTTGTCGTTTCATTTCTTAAAGACCCCAGGAAAAAGCACATTATTCCCCAGAAAATGATTTCATTTGATTAAAACCAAAAAATTCTACAAATCTATCTCTATTTCAACATCACTCAAACGTTCGTTTAACATTCGACCCAGTACGTATCCTTATTCATTTTTGCCAATGAATCAGTTAAAAAGATGTCGAAGTTTAAGGTTTTAACCCACCAGTAAAGTTTGTCCACCCAGACAATTAATTTTTAATACAATAGGATTAAACTGTTATTCTATTTTTATACTACAAAAACAGGCACTCTTTACACTCATTTAATACTGTCCTAAAAAGTGGACAATTCCGGAAGTAGTTTTTACAAAGAAAAAAACGACATATCTCATGTGAGGTATGTCGCTTTTTCGCGGAACGGGTGGTCACACCACCTAATTTTTAATAATGACAACCAGGAATTATTCCTTCTATTACAAAAGAGCGCACAGGTCCTTAATACGTTACTTATAGGCGCTTCATGCTTCAGAAATCTAAGATTATGAAGCAGGAGAACCGTCCCATGCATCACTTGCTATCAATCACTCCGCATGCTTGTCTGTCCCCCGCATCCCCAGCTTTCAATGTAGCTTCATCAGGGCCAGGTTTCCCCTCTGTTTTGTAACGGTCAGGGATATTGCCAAAGTTATCGGGATTTGCATGGATAATGACGGCTAATTTGTTTTCTTTTAATTGATCAATCGTCATACGATCGATTCTAGCCGAATATTCAGCACGGCCGTCCTTATTAACATATAGGGAAGGCAAGTCCCCGGCATGCCCGGAGTGCTGTTTTCCATCCGGATTAAAGTGTCCACCTGCGGTTGTGAATACTCCATCCTTAGCATCAGCTTCACAAATCCCTTTTTCATGGATGTGAAAGCCATGGTGCCCCGGCTCCAGACCGTCAATACTGGCGTTTATTTGAACATGGTTGTCATCATCCACTAAAAAGCTGACAGTGCCAATCGTTTTATTATTTACATCTTTAAGCTCTGCTTGTGCCTGCGGTTCCACCTGTCCTTCTTGTTTCTCGCTCTGTTCAGCATTATTTTTCGTCTTTGTATCTTTCTCTCCTTCTGAATTTACATCCCCGCTGCATCCACTCAGCAATATAGCCAAAAACGTGGTTAGCATTAGCTTCGTCCAATAATTTCTCATGTCATTTTTCCTCCATTTCACAAAATGTGCAAATACTTCAAAACACTTGCTATATTGCACATTCTACCAAAATAATACTATTTAGATAGTCAATACATTAAAAATGAGTCTTTAGAATTCAACACGGTAAAAAAGCCCTACGCATGACAAGGGCTGGGACAAAGGGGACAGGCTCCCTGTCCCATTATAAAAGGGACAAGGAGCCTGTCCCCTTGTCCCTCAGGTGAGCATTTTGTATTGTGCTTTGATTAATTCATAGTAAACTCCTTGTTCTGCCATTAACGTGTTGTGGTTTCCTTGTTCAAGGATATTTCCATGGTCGAGGACAATAATTTGATCTGCTTCTCTGATGGTAGATAATCTGTGAGCAATCATTATGGCTGTTCTGTCTTTTAATAACGTTTTTAATGCCTGTTGTATTTTTACTTCCGCTTCCGTATCAATACTTGCCGTTGCTTCATCCAGAATGAGAATTTTCGGGTCAGCCAGCAGTGCCCTTGCGAAGGAAATAAGCTGGCGTTCACCGACAGATAACACATTCCCCCGTTCTTCCACCTCTGTCTGATAGCCATTGGAAAGCCTGTTAATAAAGGAATCTGCCCCAACCGCCTTCGCCGCCGCGATTACCTCTTCATCACTTGCATCAGGTTTCCCAAAACGGATATTTTCCATGATCGTACCTGAAAAAATAAACGTATCCTGCAGCACTACACTTATTTGGGAACGAAGATTTGTGATAGACAGTTCTTGAATGGGATGGCCATCAATCATGATTTGCCCTCCAGTCGCGTCATAAAATCGGCTGACTAAATTCGCAATGGTCGTCTTCCCGGAACCAGTGTGCCCGACTAGCGCAGCGGTCTCGCCAGCTTTGATCGAAAAAGAAACCCCGTTTAACGCTTTTCTTGTGTCATCATAGGAGAACTCCACTTCTTTAAAATCAATTTGTCCTTTAATGGAAGGGAGTACTACTGGTTTGGGAGCCTCTTTTACAATCGGTCTTTCATCTAAAAACTCAAAAATCCGCTCCGAAGACGCCATCCCAACCAAAAGCTGATTATACAGCTGACCTAGCCGGGAAATTGGCTCCCAGAACATCCCTAAATAAAAAGCAAATGAAACAAATTCCCCCATGGTGCATTCACCATTAGCAACCAGCGTCGCGCCATACCAAATGAGAATAGCGGTCCCGACAGCATTCGTCATCTCCACAAACGGACCAAACATCGCATTTTTCTTTACTGTTTGCTTCCAAGTTTGATAATTCTCCTGATTGATCCCTTGGAAAAACTGGCTGTTTTCTTTTTCTTGAGTAAATGTCTGTGTTACTCGAATACCTTGAATGCTTTCATTTAAATGTGAATTCATCTTTGACTGAATTAAACGAACCTGCTGCCAGGACAAGCGGATTTTTTTCCGCAAGCTTGTGGAGATAAAAAACATAATCGGCAATATGACCATAATGGCAATAGTGAGTTTCGCATTTAAAGAAAACAAGATAAAAATGGTTGCAAACAACAGGAGGAAATCTGTAAGCAGATTAATAACCCCGTTTGTAAACAGGTCCTGCAGTGAATTAATATCATTCATAATACGCACCAGAATCGACCCAGCAGAGCGCTGATCAAAGAATCTATGTGATAATGTCTGGACATGGGTAAATAAATGCTTACGTAAATCATAAATGACATTTTGGCCAAGCCTGTTCATCCAGCGAATCCTTAAAGCATTCACTATATATGACAAAACATATAATCCTGAAATAAGGAACACTAGCTGAGTTAATAGAGTTGTATCTTTCTTAATAATGGCCTTATCCAGGGTGTATACCCCAATCAAAATGGGAATGATTAACCGAACTACCGTTGAAACAACTACCGTCAAAAATGAAAGCGGCAGTAAATTCTTTGCATATGGTCTAAGATACTGCAATAAGCGCCACATTTGTTTCCAGTTAAACGGCTTATCTATAACTTGATCCTGAGCGTAATGAAACCGCTCTAGTATCAGTTTTTTCCTGCGAATTTCTTCCATACCTATCACCTACCTTACCGCCTTTTGCGCGATTGTCTCAAAATCCTTGTATTGAATGTTATAAATTCTTCGATATGGCCCGTTGCTTGCGAGAAGCTGTTCATGTGTTCCACGTTCTATAATTCTTCCATGATCCAATACGATAATTTCATCGGCATGCTGCAGCGAAGAAATTCGATGGGCAATAATAAACGTGGTTCTCCCTTTCATAACATCTTGAAGGGCTTTTTGAATCTGAAACTCGGTTTCCATGTCTACAGCACTTGTTGCATCATCCAATATGAGAATGGCCGGGTTCGTACAAATGGCACGCGCAATGGCAATTCGCTGCTTTTGTCCTCCGGAAAGCCCCATTCCCCTTTCCCCTAGCATCGTGTCATACCCGTCAGGCAGTTCCATAATGAAATCATGGGCATCGGCACGTTTAGCGGCATCGATAATTTCATCCATCGTCGCCTCCGGATTTCCGTAAGCAATATTTGCTTTCACCGTTGAAGAAAAGAGAAATGTCTCCTGCAGGACAACCCCAATCTGCGAACGGAGCTTGTGTAGACCATATTCCTTAATAAACCGCCCATCAATGAGAATATCTCCTCCCGTCGGTTCGTAAAAGCGCGACAGAAGCTGAATGACACTAGTCTTACCGGATCCCGTAGCCCCAATCAATCCTATTGTTGAACCTGCAGGTGCATCGAAGCTGATATCTCTTAAAGCAGCTATTTCTTCTTTAGCGTATTTGAATGTCACATGTCGAAAGGTTACATGCCCATCCAGCCTGCCGCTATCCCTTACGTTCTCCTCATCAAATATGGTTTCATCTGCCTCCAAAATCTCTAACAGCCGCTCACCGGAAGCCTTTGCCTGGGAAAACATATTAATGGTGAAACCAAGATTCATAATCGGCCACAAAATGTACCATATCAAACTATAAAAAGCGACCAGCTCACCCGGTTTCACGCTGCCTTGGATGGCCTGAAATCCTCCGACCGCCAACAAGACGACAACAGATATATTTCCAATCAACTCCATCAGAGGGAAGTACTTCGACCAAACAGAAGCAGTGTAAAGCTGTTTTGTCCGGTAGTCTTGATTAGACTGATTAAATCGCTTAATCTCCACTTCTTCTTTGGATAGCGCTTTAACAGTATGAATGCCGCTAATATTTTCTTGAACCTTTGTATTTAAGCGGCCGAACGACTCACGAATACCTCGAAAAGCCGGATGTACATCCTTATCAAACTTATAGACCGCAACCCCGATAAAAGGAAGGACGGCAATCGTGACTACTGTTAGTGAAACGGAATAATAGAGCATTACACACAGACTGGCGACGACTTGAATAACAAAGCGAAGAACTTCTGCAAAACCAAATGACACAAAAATACGAAACCCTTCGACATCTGCGGTTAAACGTGACATTAAATCGCCCGTTTTCGCATTATCATAATAGCTGAAAGGCAGCCGCTGCAGTTTTTCATATAGGGCATTTCGCAAACTGTACACCGACTTAACGCCGAACAAATCTGCCAAATAATGCTGGATAAAAGCTGACAATCCTTTAACTGCCATTACCGTGAAAAATCCTAATGAAATCCAAGGTACCCATTCATATTGACCGCCAAGCACTACATCATCTATGGTCAGTTGTAAAATGACTGGATAAATAACTGTAATACCTGCCATGATCATTAGAAAAATCGTTGACCATATGAAGTTCCGTTTATAAGGAAGATAAAACGACTTCAATTTTTTAAAGACGGACATTTTTTCCTCCTTTTAGATAAATATTTTTGCATGCTTTAATCATATAAATTAGGACATAAAAATATTTCTAAAATTTTCTAAAATATTAAGTAACACGAATTTTTTAAAAACTAATTCCAGACTTATAAAAACACATCTGTTTTTTAGACAGAAACAGGCTGAATTCACAATGAACACAGCCTATTCCTACTTTTATCACATGAAGCTGATTGTCTTCATTCCTAAATGCCGCTTAACCACCACATATTCTAGTCTTCTAAAATAACTGCCGTCCGGTCACTGATATACCCTTAAAACTATTTATCCCGACGGGACAAGGAGCCTGTCCCCTTGTCCCTTAAGGCTTGATGTGCAAGTAAAAGTGAGCCGGTTATTCCAGCATTGTCACCTAGGCCGGGACTAACTATATATTCCGTTAGGTTAGGCAGCGTAACATATCCAGAAATAAACTCCTGCAAGTACTTATTAATAGAGGAGAATACTTGTTTCTGATTCATCACGCCGCCGCCAAGAATAATTCTTTTTGGCGATAGAATTAAAATATATTGCATCAATGCTTGGGCAATATAGTATCCTTCTAAATCCCATACTTCCATTCGGTCCACTAAATTGATCCCTTTTTCACCCCATCGTTCTTCAATTGCAGGACCAGCAGCAAGACCTTCTAAGCAGTCACCATGATATGGGCATTTTCCCTGATACTCATCATCCGGATGACGTCTTACAAGAATATGGCCCATTTCAGGATGGGACAATCCTTGAAGCAGCCGTCCTTGAACCACTGCGCCTGCCCCAATTCCCGTACCAACCGTAATGTACAAGCAGCTGTCCAGACCTTTAGCCGCACCGTGGACGGCCTCTCCCAATGCCGCCGCATTGACATCGGTATTGAAACCGATCGGTACCGGAAACGCATCCTTCATAGCTTGGACAAACGGAAAATGACGCCATGCTAATTTGGGTGTAGAGGTAATCATTCCATATGTTTCACTTTCAGGATTTACATCAACCGGACCAAATGAACCGATACCAATCGCATCCAGTTCATATTTTTTAAAAAAGGCTATGACCTCTGCCATCGTTTCCTCCGGCACAGTTGTTGGGATCTTGACTCGATCGATAATCGTGCCAGACTCGTCCCCGACGGCACAAACGAATTTTGTTCCTCCAGCTTCAATCGCACCATACATTTTGACTTCCTCCAAATCTTTAGTAAGTTACTTCTTGCGTACTGCTTGTAAGAAATGAAACAAAGCGCCTAGTAAATTTGCATCGTTATCAAATTGACAGGCTTCAACCTCTATGTGAAGCGTTGAAATATCATCCTTTAATAATGACAATTCGCGGTTGATTCCTTCAATGACCTCCCGGCGTTTACTAATCCCACCGCCGATGAGGATTTTTTCCGGATCTAAAGCATATTGCAAATTATAAATTCCAATAGCCAGCCTTTTGTAAAATTGGGCAATCACACTTTGAGCAATCGGATCCCCTGCCTCCGCCAGACGAAATACCGCTTCGCCGTCTAACGAACCCTGTGCCATTGATCTTTCCCTTTCAACCTCCCTGACAAGGGCATTTGTAGAGGCAGATAGACTCCAAGTGGATTGAAGCGGATCCTTACCCTTATCGTGCGCCCCGCCCATAATCATGTACCCAAACTCGCCGCCATGGAGCGATGCACCGCGTAAAACAGATTGATTGATAACAATACTGCCGCCAATCCCTGTCCCAATGACAATACAAATGTAGTAGTCTACTTCCTTTGCAGCCCCTAACCAGCCTTCTGCCAAAGCAGCGCAATTGGCATCATTTTCAATCGAAATCAGAAGGCCCGTCCGCTCCCTTAGAAGATCAGTCATAGACTCTCCTCCATGTAGATAGGGAATCGCACTTGCACCGCCAATTATTCCTGTTTTCACATCGACAGCACCTGGGGAGCTCAAAGCAATTCCTTGGAGTTCATAGGTATCTTTATATTCTTCTACAATATCGCAAATAGTTTGTAGAAAAGTCTCTAATCCATCCTTAGGTGTTGGAATCTTCCCACTTTTTAGCTTGTTCGCTTCTTCGTCCATTACTGCAAATTTTATATAGGTGCCGCCAATATCAAATACCATATAAGTTCTCATCATCGGAATCCCCTGCATTAAAAATTTTAGAAGGGACGGAGGGACAGGTCCCGCGTCCCAGAACAAAGGGGACAAGGAGCCTGTCCCTCTGTCCCGTTAAAAACCGTTGTTCTCAGACAGCTGTTTATACCATCTGCCTGATTTTTTAATGGTTCTGTTTAAATTATTTTTTAGATCTACTTCGACTAATCCATAGCGGTTCTTATAGGAATTCGCCCATGACCAGTTATCCATAAAAGTCCAGAGATGATAGCCTAGGCAATTAGCTCCCTCTTGGAGACCTTTATGCACCCATTTCAGATGTTCCTGAATAAATTCAATCCGGTAATCATCCTCAATAAATCCTTCTGTATTCCGGAATTTTTCTTCTCCTTCTACACCCATTCCATTTTCAGAGATAAAGAACGGGATATTGCCATAATGATCACGAATATCCATCATAATGTCATAGATGACTTCCTCACAAATTTCCCAGCCGCGGTGCGGATTGATTTTCCGGCCCGGCATAATATATGGGTCAAAAAGATGTTCCGGTATAAACGGAGCTCCGGCAGGCACCGGCTCTTCCTTTGCTTTGACACGACGTGGCTGGTAGTAGTTCACTCCTAAAATATCAATTGGATTGTTGCGGATGACCTCTAAATCCCCAGACTCCACTGCTGGAAGCAGCTCTCTTTCTTTTAAAATCTCGACTAGGTCCTTTGGATATTCACCTTTTGTTACCGGGTCTAGGAAGCTGCGGTTAAAGAATAAATCAGCTATATGGGCTGCCTTGACATCCTCTGGCTCCTGACTTCTTGGATAGGATGGCGTTAAGTTCAGGATAATACCGATCTTTCCATCTATATTTAATTTTTTGAAGACCTCTACCGCTTTTGCATGGGCAACAATGGTATTGTGGGCCACCTGCGCCCCGCGCTTAAAATCTACTACTTTAGGATAATGTAAATTATATAAATAACCGGCCTCAACAGGGACAATCGGTTCATTAAAGGTGAACCAATATTTCACCCGATCGCCAAATAATCGAAAACAGGTTTCTGCAAATTTTACATAGGCATCGATAACTTCCCGGCTTTCCCAGCCGCCTTTTTCCTGCATACACATCGGCATATCGAAATGATAGAGATTCATAAATGGTTCAATATCATTGGCAATCAGTTCGTCAATCACACTATTGTAAAAATCAACTGCCTTCGGATTTACTCCCCCGAAACCATCAGGAATTAACCGCGACCATTGAGTTGAGGTTCGGAATGAATTATGGCCCGTTTCCTTCATTAACTGGATATCTTGTTTATAGCGATGATAGAAATCAGAGGTATGCTCCGGTCCTACCTCATTATGAAAGCTCCCTGGCTCAATGCTGTACCAATAGTCATAGATGTTTGGCTTTTTTCCATCACTATCTGCGGCACCTTCTGTCTGCGGACCAGATGCTGCACTTCCCCACCAAAAGTCTTTTGGAAATTGATAGTTTTCACGTGAGATTTTGTCCATAATTATCACCGTCTCTTTTGTTAAATTTTCCGCCACTCGCTTGGTGTGGTTCCAACCGTTTTCTTGAATTGTTTATAGAAGTAAGTCGTATCGGAATAGCCAACCTTCTTTCCAATTTCCCCTGCTCGATAATGAGTAGTTTTCAACAATTCCTTCGCCTTTTCCAATCGGTAGCGATTTATGTATTCCGAGAAGACAACCCCTACTTCCTTTTGAAATAATTGCCCAAGATAGATGGCGTTGACATGGAACTGCTGGCCCAGCGTTTTTAAGGATAATCCTTGATCATAGTGGGCATGGATAAACTGAAGAACATTTTGCACAATCGGGCTCCGCATATGAACTTGATTAGTAATAGAAAGAATTATTTCATAACAATATTCCCGTAAAATCGCTTTCATCAGCTCGATATCCGAGCTATAAACGATTCTTTCAATTGCTGCCGTATAATGAGAAAGATCGTCCGGCTGGATGGAAAAGTGAATATAAGACATTAAATCGAATGTATATTTTTTAGCCACTTGCGGGGAAATAAATTTCGATTCCTTTTTTAAACAATCAAAAAATAAATCAATCATTTGTAATGCTTCTTCATCCGCATGTAATAGCAGCTTCACTATATTTTCTTTAAATTCCTGCTGTCTCTTTAACTCTTCCTGTCTGTCAATTGTAGACCCGTCTGATATCAGCATGTTTGGCTCTAAATAGAATTGCAGCAAGCTATAATCCCTTGCAGTGTTAAAGCTTTCCTCTAATAGCTCAATCGACTTAACCGTTTTTCCCATAGATAAATAGAATAGCCCCGTCCCCAGCTGTTCTTCACAAAGCTGTTTCACTAAACCTTGGTTCCATGTCACTAAATCTGCTTCACATGGTCCGCCAAAGATAATAATTAATTCCTGGTTTGGACTATAAAGACATGTAGCGGAATATTGCGCTTCAATAAGGTCTCGAATATTCTTTTTAATCTCCGTCTTTTGATAGTGTTCAAAATTTAAAATCGACACATTATAAAAGGATTGATCGAATTGGACATTGTATAATGATATTCGTTCGAGACAATCGTTTTTATCAATTTCCCCCGTAAGAAAACGCCAAAGCGTATTATCCAATAGGGTTGCCTCTTCCTCTGCCGGTCCAGCTTCCGTGGAAACAGGTGCAGCACTTAGTTTCCGGCCGACATTTTGGATTGTTGTCAATAATTCTTCTTCATCCACAGGCTTTACCAAATAGTTCTCAATCCCTAATAGCAGCCCTTGTTTAATAAACTCAAACTCTTGATAACCCGTTAAGATAATACTCTTAATCTTAGGCTGAATTTCCTTTGCCTCTTTGATTAAATCCAATCCAGTCATTTCACCCATTAATATATCAGTAATCAGGAGGTCAATTGGATGCTCCTTAAGATAACGAAGGGCTTCTTCCCCGCTTTCTGCTGTATAGGCAATTTCAAACCCATAATCTTCCCAATCTATCAGCGCCATTAGTCCTAATGTTATGAGCGATTCATCATCAGCCAGCAATACCTTATACATGGTTAATCCCCTGCACTGGAATGGTTAGTGTGACAATCGTACCTTGATTTGTGATGCTTTTTAGTGAAATCCCAAACTGGTTTCCATATTTAATTTTTAAACGTTGGTGAATATTTCTTAACCCGATAGATTTCATTTCATCGCCCTCTTCACGATTGATATGATGAGTAATGTTGGATAGTTCCTCTTCAGTCATCCCTTTACCATTGTCTTCTACTTGTATCTCAATTTTGTCTCCAAGGTTTACAGCACGAATGGATAGCTCATTATCATTCCGATCCTTCTTAAAACCATGAACAAAATAATTTTCAATAATAGGCTGCAAAATTAATTTTTGCACGGTTGTTTGTTCTACATCGCTAGGAATATCCATGTGCACTTGGAGTTTATTTGGATATTTAAACTGCATCAATTTTAAATATTGATTCACATACTCGATTTCGGTATACAGCGGTACCATGTCTTTAGACTCTAACGAGTAGCGAAATAGCTTAGCTAAATGAAAAATCATTTTACTAGAAGTCTTAGAGCCCTCTACGACTGCTACCATCCGGATTGCTTCAAGCGTATTAAATAAAAAATGGGGATCTATCTGCGCTTGAAGTGCTTTTAATTCTGCCTGCTGCTGCTTCATATTAAGCAGGTAAAACTGTTCTATATAATTATTCAATTCTGTTAACATCGAATTCATATTGACTGCAATCTTTGATAATTCATCCTCATGCTTGGATTCGGGAATCCGTGCATCTAGGTTCCCTTTTTCTACCTGGCGAATAATAGAAACAATATTATTAATTCGCCGTGAATAATTGATCGTAAAGGAATAAGAGATTAAAATCGCAATAAAAATGAGGAAAATAATAACGCCCCACATCGTTCCCCTTATAATCGATAACTTTTGCCATCCTTTGTCCGGGATGACACTTACATACGTATAATCTCCCTTGTTCGCAATGGTGTTAATATAATAATTTTCATGTTTCAACTGTAATTTTGTCTCATTTGTTTCCTGTTTTATTTGATTAATGATGTCCAAAGGAATACCCTTATTAAGTGAATAAACAATCGTGCCATTCGTATCAATCAAAAAGAAGGATGCTTGAGCCCCCTCATGCTTTTTTAACATTTTATCTAAACGATCGGTTGAATAATAAAACGAGATCTCACCAATCTTTTTCAGTGTGACCGGGTTGTTAATTTCAATCCTTTTGGTAATCGTGTTTCTTAATATCCGCCCTTTAGGCAGGACATTTCCACTGAGGTTCGGTATTCCTTGCGAAAGATACGGATCTGAATTTGTCCCATGGTCAACAATGCTTTTATTCCAGCGTATATTGTTATTAACTAACAAATACTCTATTGAGGGATTCTCCAATGAACGTAAACTAATTGCATTTAGATCGCTATCCTGGCTGAAATAGCCATTAAAATACGTGTCGATATTATTTGGTGTAAAAGATTTGTCCTTTGAAAATTTATCTAAGCGATATTCTAAATATTTTTCATAGCCATTATGAAGGGCAAAGGAAATATCATCAATCATATCCCCTTTAAGATAAAGGTCTCTGATCGCCCTGCTAATATCGGAATCTTTTGCAGAAAAGTAATCCTCCACTCTCTCAAGTGTTCTGGTATTGATATTGACTTCCTTTTGAATAATAATATCCGAATAATAGTTGGTGATTGTAACAATCAAAACAATAACAGTCACAATGATGGTGATAGAAGATGTTAAGAATAATTTATTAAATATTTTTTGGGTAAAGCGACCTTTTCTTCTTAGTTCCATTTCGATATCCTCGGGTTAGGCTGAAATAAAATCAAGCTGGAATATCCCCCCCAGCTTGATTTTTACTGCTTATTTTTGCGTGCTTTTCCATTCATCGTATTGCTTTTGAATTTCTTTTAATACTTTATCAAGACCAGCTTCTTTTAACTTCTTATTGTATTTTGGCAAATATACTTCAGGGTCAACAGAACCTGTTGCCAATGCTGGATAGAATTCTTTAGAAATATTTGTAATCGATGCAAGTTCTGATCTTACCGGATCACTGTTAAAGTGGAATCCAAGTGTTGGTGCTTGTGTTGCAGATTCATTAAACTCTTTGAATTTGTCCCATTTATCTTTTGGATCATTCTTATATAGGTATAGGACAAAGTGGTTTCCTAAAGAATAAGTTGGTACATTGTAACGATCGATACGTGCTGGAAGATCTTCAATTGTGCCATCTTCATTCTTCTTATAGTGTACCCCTTCAATCCCCTTGTCTACAAGGTTACGAAGGTATGAATCTGTGTTAAGCAGTGTTAAGAATTCCATTGCTTTTTTAGGATTCTTTGAAGTTGCTGAAATAGCCTGAATCGATCCGGAAACAGAATCGTTAATGGTTACAGGGTTTTCAGCTGGTACTGAAACAACATCATATTTAGCGGAACGTGACCATAGTAAATCAGCATATGGCTGGGAATCACCCATGCGGACAAACCAGTTTTCTACATCCATTGGCCAGCTGTCTTTACTTGTTGCAGCATCTTCTTTAAGGTATCCTGCTTTGTAATAATCATGCATTGTTTTATAGGTTGACATCGCTAAATCGGTTTCAAATGGGTTAACAACATGATCTCTGTCACCCTCAAATGGGATGGCAAAAGGCATTTCATTATTAAAGATGTAATCAAATGGAAGATATGCTTTAAATGTTGCCATAGGCGTAATGCCAGGTTCATTTTCTTTAATCGTTTTCAACATTGGTTCAAGATCTTCCAACGATTTTACTTTTGTCAGATCGAAGTGATATTTATCCACAAGGCGTTTATTGAATGTATAAACAGATTGTCTAGCAGCTTCTTTATTAGTAGGAACACCATAAATTTTGCCGTCAACCTTAATTCCTTCTAAAAGGGCTGGATCGACCACATTCTTAAGGTCTTTACCTTCTTTATTTAACATATCATCGATTGCCAGGAAAGCACCTTTTTGTGAATTTTGAACATAATCAGTACCATTCGTAAAGATAATATCAAATGGTTCTCCTGAATTGATCATAACTTGGGATTTTTGTGCCCAATCGCCCCAGTCAATTTGAGTCATTTTGACAGTAGCATTGATTTTCTTCTTCAAATACTTATTAACTTCGGCAAATACTTTGTCTGTATCCTTTTGCGGAGTTCCGATGGTATACCATTTAATTTCATATGGCTGACCATCTTTCCCGCCTTTATCCGAAGTAGAACTGTCTTTACTGGTACAAGCAGCAAGAATGGTTCCAATGGATAAAACTAATGCGAGTAAAAGTCCTAACTTTTTCTTCATCCTTTTTCTCCCCTATTCTTTTTTTATTCTTTAACGCCGCCAATAGTCAGTCCGCTAATAAAATACTTTTGAAAGAACGGATAAGAGACTGCTATCGGTAAAGTGGCGATAACGACCATAGCCATTTTGGCTGATTCTTGTGGAATGGTATCAAATATGCTTTGGTTCATGATAGCGACATCCATATTTTGCCTCATAAATTCAAGATTTGCCTCAATTTTCATTAATAATGATTGAAGCGGCACGAGATTTGGGTCATTAATATAAAGCAATGCCGTAAACCAATCATTCCAATAACCTAGTGTACTGAACAACGCAATTGTTGCAATCCCTGGTAATGAAAGCGGGAATATAATCTGGAAAAAAATTCTCCATTCACTTGCTCCATCTATTCTAGCTGATTCCAAAATCGATTCAGATACTGATTTTAGGAAGAACGTTCTCATAATAATGATATAAAAGGCATTCATAGAAAGCGGTAAAATTAACGCCCAAATCGTATCCTTCAAATGCAGGAATTGGGTTACTACAATATAAGTAGGAACTAATCCGCCGCTGAACAGCATCGTAAAGAAGGCTAGGAATGTGAAGAATCTGCGATACTTAAATTGCGGTCTTGAAATCGCATAAGCATAAAAGGTAATCATCAATACACTGATAACGGTACCAACAATCGTAACAAAAATCGTGACACCGTAAGAGCGGAATAATTGCTCCTTCATACTCCACAGATAGTGGTATGCGTCCATACTCCAATCCTTCGGAACCAATTGAAATCCATTCCTTACAATACTTTCTTCACTTGTAAAAGAAATGATAATGACATAGATAAAAGGAAAAATACACGCGAATGCTAGAATACCTAGCAATACACTAATAATCGTATTTACGACCGGATGCATAGCTTGAGGGTCGCGATACTTTTTCCTTATCTTCCCGAGGTTCGTCCCACCCCCTTTCATTTCCTCCAATGACGTTGAAACAGCGACCGATGATTGGGACCGTTCTAGTTTTGGCATACAGTTAGCCGCCGGGCGACTTTTCCTCCCTTCGCGAAGAAATGAACATTAAAACAATGCACTTTCCTCATCCACTTTTCTTACAATGTAGTTGGTAATCATAACAAGCGCAAATCCGACTGCCGACTGATAAAGACCTGCCGCTGTACTCATACCAATATCCCCTAGGTTCATAAGACCGCGGTATACAAATGTATCAATTACATTTGTAACTGAATAAAGCGCCCCCGAATCTCTTGGTACCTGATAAAATAATCCAAAGTCTGAATTGAAAATCCTGCCGATATTCATGATGGTTAAGATAATCATTAATGGCTTCAGCATTGGTAAGGTGACATGCTTAATCTGTTTCCATTTCGACGCACCATCAATCATCGCTGCCTCATAATACGTTCGATCAATCCCGACGATGGATGCCAAATACACGATACTTCCATATCCTACACCTTTCCAAAGGCTCATAAACACTAAGATAAATGGCCAATACTTAGATTCGCTATACCATGAAATCGAGTCGACATGGAACCAGCCAAGAACATGATTTAACAGGCCATGATCTGTACTTAAGAAGGTGAAGACAAAGTAACTCCCGATAACCCATGAAATAAAATGGGGAAAAAGAATGGAAGTCTGATAGATTTTCGATAACCTCTTATTCACAAGTTCACTAAGCAGTATAGCTGTTGCCACCGCCGCAATTAGCCCTACCACAATAAAGATAACATTGTATACAAGAGTATTTCTGGTAATAATCCACGCATCATTTGTACTAAATAAATATTTAAAGTTATCCCAGCCGACCCATTCGCTATTTATAACGCTGGCAAAGAAGCCATCTGGATCAATCCGAAACTTTTTAAATGCCAATACTTGTCCGAACATCGGCAAATAGGAGAATAATAGAAGCCAAATCGTTCCAGGTAAAACCATAAGCAGCCATATTCTGTTTTTATATAAATCACTTGCTATTCTTTTCATGCTTTTCCTCCTCTCACTTGATGTAAGCACTTCCATACATTCATTTTATAAGGAATAGAGACCCATTTATAGTTGACTAATTTAGGATTAACTGCAAAAATCTTAGAAATCGCTTTATTCTACTTTTATTTATCCATAGAAAAGATATTATGGGACGGAGGGACAGGTCCCTTGTCCCAATGATTGCGGTGAAAGGAGTAGATCAATGGTGAAAGTGACTGTATGGAATGAAAACCGCCACGAACAGCAAAACCAAATTGTAAGCGGTTTATATCCAAATGGTATTCATGGCATCATTTCGGAATTTCTTCAGGTCGAGGGCTTTGATGTAAGAACAGCTACACTCGATGAGCCAGAGCACGGCCTGACAGATGAGGTCCTCATAAATACTGATGTCTTAATTTGGTGGGGGCATCTTGCCCATGATGAGGTGCAGGACGAGATTGTGGAAAAGGTAAAGCAGCGGGTTCTTGAGGGAATGGGACTAATTGTGCTTCACTCTGGTCACTTTTCAAAAATTTTCAAGTCTTTAATGGGAACAAGCTGTGATCTAAAATGGCGGGAGGCTGGGGAAAAAGAGCGCCTTTGGATCGTTAATCCGGGGCATCCGATTACAGCGGGAATCCCCGAATATCTCGAGCTTGAACAAGAAGAGATGTACGGCGAGCATTTTGATATTCCCCAACCGGAGGAATTGATCTTTATCAGCTGGTTTGAAGGCGGAGAAGTGTTTCGCAGCGGCTGTACCTACACACGCGGGAATGGAAAGGTATTTTATTTCCGTCCAGGGCATGAAACCTATCCGACCTATCACAACAAACAAATTCAGCGCGTCATCATTAATGCCGTCAAGTGGGCAGCTCCTGCGCACTGCCAGAGACCTATTTATGGATATTCAAATCCATTGGAGCCATTAAAAGGAGGAACAACAAAATGAAGAAAGTAAGAGTTGGTGTGATTGGCTGCGGCGGCATCGCCCAGAATCGCCACCTGCCTGAGTATAATATTCATCAAAATGTAGAGATAACGGCTGTTTGCGATATTCATGAGGATCGTGCGCGAAAGATTGCGGATAATTATGGCGCTTCAGCTTTTACTAGTTTTGAAGAGTTAATCAACAGCGGGCTGGTGGACGCAGTTAGTGTCTGTACATCCAATGACCTGCATGCACCTGTCTCCATTGCCGCATTAGAAGCGGGTCTACATGTCCTTTGTGAGAAACCAATGGCAACCTCCAAACAAGCTGCAGAAGAGATGATTGCCGTAGCAGAGCGAAGCGGAAAAAAATTGATGATTGCCCATAACCAGCGTTTTATCCCATCCCATCAAAAGGCACGCAGGCTGATTGAAAGCGTTGAAATCGGGAGAATTTATAGTTTCCGAACAACATTTGGTCACGGCGGGCCGGAACTTGGGAATGCAGAAGGGAAAAACAGCTGGTTCTTCCAAAAAGAAAGGGCATTTGTCGGCGCCATGGGTGATCTTGGTGTTCATAAATCAGATTTACTACGTTATTTGCTCGGTGAAGAGATCGTGGAAGTCGGCTCGTTCGTGGAAACAAGTGCGAAGGATTTTGCTAACGTGGACGACAATGCGGTTTGTATCTTGAAAACCGAAAGCGGTATCATCGGAACACTTGCTGCCAGCTGGACATATGCAGGCGGGGAAAATAACTCGACGATTATCTACGGGGAAAAGGCGATCCTTCGTTTAGAGGATGACCCCATTCACTCTTTGATTGTTCAATATGCCACGGGTGAAGTCGTTAAACATGATTTCCGAGGTATGCAATCAAACAATTCACATGTTATTGAACAATTTGTAGAATCCATTCAGCTAGATTTGGAGCCCCCTATCTCCGGACATGAAGGACTGAAATCACTTCAGGTAATACTAGCCGCACTGGAGTCAAGCAGAACTGGACAAATTGTGAAGGTAGGGACGGAGGGACAGGTCCCTTGTCCCAATTATCAATAATTTTAATGGGTATTAAAAAGGGACAGGGTGCCTGTCCCCCTGTCCCACCATTACATAATTCTAATCGTCTTAATTTCATAAGGTTTGATTTCCAGCTCAATTGGTGTTGTAGATTGTGCTGCAATTGGTTCTTCCATCAAATTCGTTTCGACCCATGATGTAATGTCTTTCCGGATGTTCAACGATAGCTTGCCTCTGCGTCCCTCATATTCATGTACTCGGACGATAATCCCGTTACCATCGTAAGCTGGCTTAATGGCATCAACCCAAACATGGTCTGAATCGGTTTCAAGGAAGGATTCCTCCTTCGTCCATTTCCCTTCAACAGCAAGAAGCGGCTCATTCAAATCCCAAGCCTTTTCCACTGTTTTTGCTTCCCGCCAATCGCCTAAATGTGGATAAAGCGAATAAGTAAAGGAATGCTGCCCCTGATCAGCTTGCGGATCCGGATGGATAGCCGATTTTAATAAGGTTAATCGCATCACGTTTTCCTTGATGTCATACCCATATTTCGAATCATTCAGCAAACTAACCCCATAATCTGGTTCTGACAGGTCGGCCCACTGGTGTCCGACTGTTTCAAACTTCGCCATATCCCAGCTTGTGTTCCAGTGTGTCGGACGCTTCACATTACCGAATTGAATATCATAGGTAGCCTCTGTTGCACGAATATCCACAGGGAACGACGCTTTCAGCAATTTCCGCTTCTCATGCCAATCAACATTGGTTTCAAAATCAATCCGGCGGTCATTATTATAGAAGACCATTCGCTGAGAAATTTCCGAATGATGATATTTCCACGTAACAAGAATACTAAAGGAAAGCTCGCCATTTTCCACCACTTCAAATGTCGCGATATCACGGATCTCTTCCATTTTTTCTTGATAGAAAAGATCAATATCCCAGGCATCATGGGCAAGCGGTTTGTCTTCAAAAATTTGCAGGACATTGCCGTTCCCGCCTTCCGCTAAAACCGGGCGCTGTGCTTCCTTATCATAAATCTTCGTCAGCTGGCCGAACTCATTCCATTCAACAAGATAATACGGAGTTTCTAACTTTCGATCATGATAAATGAAATTCGATGATACCGGAGCTGCTTCAGCAGGCTTAAAATATAAGGTTACGGCACCGAAAGATGGGAGGCTCTCTACTTCAACAAGCCAGCCATTCTCACGTTTTTGATGGTTTAACGCATGTCCCTTGCTGTCTTTCCAAACCCCTGCCGCGAAATTAGCAAACTGAGAAACGAACACATTTCTTCTGCCTTTTTGATGAGTAGAATTGAAAACAACGACAGAACGGTCAGCCGCATCAATTCCGTTTTGCACAATCTCCTTCTCCACCTGCTGGACAATTTGGAGTGCTTCCGCGTATTCTTCCCTCGCATCTTCATATACTTCATGAATCGAAGAGCCGGGAATAATATCATGGAATTGGTTTCGTAAAATAATCTTCCAGCCATCTTTTAGCTCAGCATCGCCAATCCATGCGCCATTCTCAGACAGCCATGAGGAAAGGAATTCCGCACGACGATATAAAAGCTCAAGCTGGCGGTTCATTTTTTTCATAAACGCTTGGCTCGTGTAAGTACCGCGGTGATATTCCAGGTATAGCTCACCGTCCCATTTATGGATATAGCCCGTTGACTTCTCCACATTTTCATGCAGTTTTTCAAAAAATTCACCTGCAGTGGACGTTTTCACATTCGGCATGCCTGGCATTTGATCGAATCTACGGCGCATTTCAAGCATATGGCGATTAACGCCGCCGCCGCCGTCACCATACCCATAAGAAAGCAGCAGGTCTTTGGATAAATCCTTATCGCGATAGCCGTCCCAAGCACCTTTTACGGTCTTCGCGGTAATGTAGCCGTTATACGTATAGAACCAAGAATCCGGACCATTCCATGGTTCTGGTGTGGTGATAAAGTGTGTTAAAATCTCTGAGCCGTCAATACCCTTCCAATAAAAGGTATCATGCGGCATCCGGTTATATTGGTTCCAGCTGATCTTTGTGGTCATCATCGTGTTGATGCCCGATTTTTTCAATATCTGCGGCAGTGCCCAGCTGTAGCCGAAAACATCTGGCAGCCAGAGATATTGGCAATCCACGTCAAACTCTTCCTTGAAAAAGTTCTTCCCATGAAGGATTTGCCGGACAAGCGACTCACCACTTGGGATATTACAGTCAGCTTCCAGCCACATCGCACCGCCTGCTTCCCACTGACCTTCTGCAATTTTCGCTTTCATTTGTTCGTAAATGTCCGGATAGTCGGCTTTGATATAATCATACAGCTGCGGCTGTGTTTGCAGGAATAGATATTCCGGGAACTGCTTCATTAAATGTAAAACGGTTGAGAAGGAACGGGCTGATTTCTCCCTTGTATTCCTTAAGCGCCACAGCCAGGCAACATCAATATGAGTGTGACCAACCGTATGAATCGTAATATCTGATGTTTTCTCGACAGCCTGCAACGCTTTTGTTAAGCTCTCTTCTGCTTCATAACACGAATCGTAAAATTCAGCGCTTCCAGGTTCCGTCCAATTGATTTGCAGTAAGGTGTCCTCCATCATTTTCTTTAAAATGGAGTAATTGGAATCAGCTTCATTTGTTTCCTTTAACACTTCATATGCAGCTAAAAGTGTATAGTATAGGTTATCGACGCGGGTATCAAGCCAGCCGATTTTCGCCGTCTCTAGTTTAAATTCATTTTCAACGGGAACGCCCCCGCCCTCAAGTCCAGACCAAAGTCTGAAATCCAAACGAATCGGTCCTTCGGCAGTCTCCTTATCAAAGAGAACCTCCTCATGGTTGGAATCGACGCCTTGGTATGGCTTGCCGTTGACAAATAATAACGATTCAAAGCCGGAGTTATTTCCGCCGCCAGTTTTCCCAAACGAGAACAGCCCTACGACCTGCTGACCGTTATTTGGCAAGTGGCCATCCACTTCCGCATGCAGCCATAGGTAGCGGTCGCGGCCCTTCCAATAGTCGCCGATTTTCATGGTGCTCGCTCCATCATATTCAGCCGGAGGATAGGCACCAACCTTCCCCTCATCCTCATGTGTCAGAAATTGCTCAATCGCGATACAATCGCGATACCGATACCCTTCTAACTCATTAATACGCGCTTCAAACTTTCTTTCGGTCAAAAACATATTTTCACCCCTAAGTGTGTTAATTGGGACAGGGGGACAGGTTTACTGTCCCAGCCGGCAGGACCGGAACATGACCGGGACTTGACTGGGACAAGGAGCCTGTCCCCTTGTCCCTTATAATGAAAAGTTGCCGGCAGTGACGATTCGATGATAGATGTTTCCGCCTATTAAGCCGTCTACAATTTCCCATGGGCCGTCATGGTGTAACCTTTTTTCTTCTAACTCTTCTATACTTGCGATTCTTCCTTCCAGCCACTCATTGATGCGATATTTGACGGAATCGATTCTAGTGATCACGCCGCCATAACGAATATCAATGACTTCCCAGCCAAATGGTTTATAGGCTGCAAACCAAATGTCACGGTGCTTTTTACGAAGCTCGTCCACATTGGTTTGAATCCAATCAAGCTTACCCATAAATGCCCTTATTTGCTCAACGTCTTTTTGATCATAAGCTTCCTTTAGCTGAAGGCCAGCTTCTGCCTTCACACTTAAAACCCTTGCAAGCTGCTCATAAAAACCAAATAGATTTTCCCATTTCGGATTATGAAGCTTAGCTTTTTCAATCTCAGGGACTAGCTTTCTATAATGCTCTCCCAATTCCAGTCCGCGTATATTCTCATCATATAAACCTAGTAAAATATCTTGATATAACGTCACCTTTGAAGTCATGGAGGTATTCATATTATCTTCCATGACACCTGGTGTTTCATCCAAATGCTTTAAAATCATAAAGTCATCAAAGTGTCCCTCACAGCAAAATTCAAAGCGCTCAGCCACTTGTTCAGACGAAACTTTCCCGTGATACGTATGTTCAGCGAACAATTGAAGGATTGGATCAGCTGTGGAGAACGGCGTTTCAGCCCCATTATCTCCCCAAAGAGTAACAAAGACTTCGTTGATCCCTTCCTTTTTACAGGCAGCCATTGCCGCCTCAGTGGTCGCGACCGCTTTGCCATAGTTCGGAACCATTCCATTCCACGTCCATGCCCCGCCGGCAAAAATCGGCATCCGCCCAAGCTCCTTATGATGTTGGAAATCCTTTTCATAGACTTCCTGCTCTTTGCGGTAATAATTCCAGTACACAAGCTCCACATCCGGAATGCCGGCAAGAATATCCTCGCGAATCCCGCCATTTTCATCACGATATTTACTGTCTTGTGAAAATAACGGAAAATACATATCGCTCCAAATCATTGGTTTATAGCCATATTTTTCGGTAATCGCCACAACCTTTTGCAGGTGGCGGTTCATAATTTCGATATGATTCTCGTACCCGTGTTTTTCTAAATATTTCCCAAGTCCCAGCTGAAACGTTTCATCCATTCCAATATGAATACGCTTCGTCTGAAACGCTTCAGAAGCTGCTCTGATACAATTTTCCAAGAATTCATAGGTCTTAGGCTCATCGACCAACAGAATATCATCTGTATCTTTAAAGCCTGCAGCATAGTTCCACTTAAGCGCTTCTCGCAAATGCCCCAATGTTTGAATACAAGGAATCATTTCAATCCCCAATGTGCTGGCATACTCGTCACATGCCCTTAACTCCTCTGCCGTATATCTTCCCCGCATATATCCGAAATAAGGATGTTCCTTTACTTCGTACGTATCTTCGGTATATAGCATTAAACTGTCTAATCCCATGACAGCCATTCTTCGCAGCAGTTTTTCGATATCTGCAACAGTCGGGACGGCATTTCTTGACGCATCAAGCATGACACCGCTCATGCTAAACTGCGGAACCTCTGATACAGCGAATTCCATATTTTTTTGATAATTTTCAACCCATAACCCTAAAGCCCGGAAAAAATGGATCGGTTTTTCAAATGTAATTTCCCCTTGGCCATTTTGATTGGCAGCCTTTAATGGTCCTTTTTCATTTTTTATTAAAATGGGGTGGCCATCTGTGGAAAGTTCAATATTTAAATGCTCGGATATAATCCTTAGACCCACTTCTACCGAAGATAAATCTCCCTTGATATACAGTTTCAACATAACTCCTCCTGTAGTTCTCATTTCGGCAGCCATTATTATTATTGCTGCTGTGCTCGTCTTTCTAAAGCGGTAAAGCGGCTGAGACAGACTCTCATCATCCATAGTGCTGGTGCAACCGCAGAAATAAACGCTGTAAGGCCTGGATACTGATTAATTGCATAGCCAATCACTGTAAGGCCAATCACAATCAATACCGTGGACGGCAGGCTGGTAAGCGCAAACAAAAATGCCTGTTTGATATATCCCTTATTTGACAGTTCATAATGAGCATAGATGGCAAAGAAGTAGCCCACCGATAGTAATAGAACAAATACGAGAATGTATAAGAAAATATATAGTAAATTAGCCAAAAAACCTGTCATGACTTGGTCTACAATCCGGAGATCAATAAACAGGAAAAGGCCGATGCCATAAAAAACAAGGCCAATGGCATTGGTTCTTTTCCATTCTTTAAAATAAGTGTCCTTAAACGTTTTTAAGACGGGGATATCTGTATCTTTTCTCAGCCATTTCCGGACAATAGTAAACAGGGCAGCTGACGCAGGGAAAAAGCCCAAAACCCCTAATCCTAGAATCGTAAAAGCAAACCAGCACCAATTGACTAATATGGCTTTCCAGATCCATTCACAAACGACAATCATCCATGGTACTTTTTTCATTGCGTCATCCCCTCAAAACCAAAATTTCTTAAGCTTCCGTACTGTTGTTTTTCATTAATTGCTGATAAAGCGGACTGCCCTTTACGGCTTTCCCTGTTAAACTTAAGACAAATTCACTAAACATCGTGTTCGCCCACGCAAACCAATCTCTTGTGAACTCTTCAGGGCAATCGGCATCAAAGCCTTCGTGCATATAACCGGTTCCGCCATCTGTGTTTTTAAAATAAGCTAAAATTTGCTGTTTCTCCGCTTCATCTGTGGTCGTCATTCCTTGGATCGCCAGCGCAATGTGCCAAATGTAATGATCAGGAGTATGCGGGCTTCCGATACCATTGGCATATTTTCCTTCGTAGTAATAAGGATTATCCCTGCTTAACAGAAATTGACGTGTATTGGTATATGTTGCATCTCCATATGGAAGGTATCCTAAATACGGTGCAGCCAAAAGACTTGGAACATTCGCATCGTCCATTAAATTGATGCGGCCCTCTCCGTCTGTTTCATAGACATACATATCACCGTGAATCGGATGATCGAATTTTGCAAATTGCTCAATCCCTTTTTGGATTTCGTCTCGAAGCTTCTGACACTCTTCTTTTAATGATGCATTGTTCAACACTTGTTCGCTCATTTCCGCTGCATAGCCTAACACAACCACTGCAAACATATTAGCTGGTACAAGGTATCCGTAAGTGCAGGCGTCATCACTCGGGCGGAAGGCGCTCCATGTCATCCCGGTTGGGACAACACGCCCTCCTTTTCCGTCGCGGATTAATGTATCCGATTGCCGGCAATCCGAACGCTCAAAGCGGTAAGGAGAATGGGTCTCATGATCCTGCTCTGTTCTCCACACCCGAAGAATCGTTTCAATCGTCTCCTGGAACGTTTCTTCGATAAAGGCCGTCCGTCCTGTTGACTTCCAAAATAGGTACGCTAGCTGGATCGGATAGCATAAGGAATCAATTTCATATTTACGTTCCCAAATATGTGGTGTCATCTCTGTCCGGTCCGTTTGGTGCCCTTTTCCATTGGCACTTGCATTGAAGGCATTCGCGTACGGATCGTGCAGGATAAAATCAAACTGCTGGCGAATCACGCCTTCGAGTAAATCTGCCATTTCCGCGTCCTCTTCAGCCGCCAGTAAATATGGCCGTACCTGTGCAGCTGAATCCCTAAGCCACATGGCTGGGATATCGCCGGTAATCACAAATGTTTTTCCATCTTCCTGCTTTTTCAAGGTCGTTGTATACGTATTAACAAAGCATTGCTCAAACATTTGCTGCAATTTTTCATCCTCAGGAAAGAACTCCTTCACATGATGAATCAGCTTTTGCATTGATTCGGGAATCATAACCGTCATTTTCCCCACTCCTATTATTTTTTATAAAATCCTAGTGTCATAATTTCATATTTTCCTGCTTCATATTGTTCTTCTGTCTGGTTTGTTTTCTCTTCCAGCACCGTACTTTTATAGGATTGATAATCCTGGATAGAAGCGTGCAGACTCAGTTTATCTTCAGCTGGATTAAACCAGCGGATCATGACATCATCGCGGTCTTCCGCCGCTTTCATGGAGGACCATGCAAGTCCGTTTGCTTCTGTTTTAACGAATTGATGTGTTTTTGGCCATACACCTTCATGGATATTTGGCTGCACTACAACGAGCGGTACTTTGAATTGGTACGCATCGACAAAGGCCTGTGATTGAACAACATCTTTTTCATGTGGCAGTACTTGCCACTCTGCTGTCTGCAATCCTAAGCATTGTGCTTCAGGTGTCGGAAAGTAGCCCCAGTCCCCAAGTTCTGCTGTCGCACGAAGCACTGTTACCGCAATCGTGCCGTCCTCAGGCAGGATTTCGTATTCTTGCAGACCATCCGTAGCCACTGTTAAGCCCATTTGGTCATCTGCTAAACTGCTAAACCGCTGTTGATGATGACAAAAGCTTGGATTTTCCCATTCTTTCTCCGGCGTATTCGGGCGGGTCACGATTTCAAAAATACTGTCGGCTTTATGTGTATCTGCCTTTAGACCTGTAGGGAACAGTACGCGCAGACGGTGGTCTTTCGCTTGGTTATCAATCGTCAGCTTAAAGGCTGGACCTTTCATTCCTTTTGTCAGTGTGACAACAGTACGAAGTGTGATGGCTGTCATTTCACTTGATCTGCCTGCTTCTCTTTCCTTATGCCAAATCAATTGATTCCGTTCAATCGCTAAGCGGTCATCCGCGGAAACTGGAATTGAAATCGTCTGAGTAAACTCTAGGACTGTCCGAAGTGAAGTCCTTTCAAGGAATGTAAACTCTGCTTTTACACCTTTGGTTGTTATCGGTGCATGTCCCTTTGCTTCCTTGTACATATATTCGTTTCCAATATCGCCAGTGTCCTCGTAAATACCAAGGCGGTGGAAGGACTCACCTGTTTCTTTATGCATTAAATCAAAGCTGCCATCCTCATGGAACTGTACATGAACATATTCATTTTCCATTTCTATACCGCTGGTTTCCGTTTCCAATTCTTTCGGCTCTATCAGCTGCGCCGGTGCCTTTTCCGGCACAAGGTAGAATGTTTTATATCCAAAGGAAGGAATACCTTCTGCGAAAAATGAAAGCTTAACCCGCTTGGCAAAAAACGGCTGGCGGAATTTATCATCTGGTAAGTCATAGCCAAATTCGATGACAGGTTCGTCTAGCTGGTAGTCGATGGTCATGCCTTGATCATCGATCAGCTTGTAACTTGGTGTTTCTTTATCCTTTAAGTAGCCTGGTATTTTTTCAAAATGCATTTGTGAAAAATACACTTTATCAAGGTCGACTACTTCGGTAATGACGTCATTCTTCTCCCATCCTGTTGTATTGATCACAACGAGCGGAATGCCGCCTTCCGGTGTTTGCGATGTATCAATTTTTTCAGCAAGCTCTAAGGCCTTTTCCTTAACAAATACTTCTCCCATTTGCGCTACCGTTTCAAATCGGGTAACCATTTCACGATGGACTTCATCGACACTGCAGCCGCAAATGCTGTCATGCGGATGATTCTTCATCAACGACTTCCACATAAAGCGGATATATTCGCGCGGGTAAGTACCTCCTGCTAATAAGTCCATGGCCGCCAGTGGTTCGGCGGTTTTTTCCAGCAGGGTTTGACAGAGGTTGTTCCATTGCTTCAAGTAAATCCGGCTTGATGCCGTGTTCACAAGCGTAGACCAGCCATCTGTCCGCTGATTGCGCAATTCGCCATCAATTACCTGCAATTTCTCAGGCAGTGAGCTCTTTAATGCCTCTGTATATTCGTCAAAGCTTGAATGCTTGAATGTATAATCCGGATAAAGCTTTGTGGCAGTTTCAATTGCCTCTGGAATCGTTTTTTGCAGCGGCTGGTGGTCACAGCCATTCATAAACAATAATTGATTGGTCGATGCATATTTCTCGGCATCTTGAAGCTTTTTGTCCCAGAATGCCCTTGCTTCTTCCTCATTTGCAGGGATCTCATTTCCGTTTGAATACCAGTTGGCAAAAAGAATCCCTAAGACGCTGGAGCCGTCGGGCGATTGCCAAACCATCTCGGAATACGGTGATTCAAAGTTTGGTGTGTCCGACACCGTGTTATTAAAGCCGGTGGGTTTAACACCGCGTCCGAAGGCAGCTGTATCAATGCCAGCTTGTTTTAAAATTTGCGGCGCCTGGCCGTAAATGCCGAACGTATCAGGGAAATAGCCGATTTTTGCAGCATGGCCATAAGCCTTTGTATCATTCAAGCCGATCTGCAGGTTCCGGATATTCGCTTCAGAGCTTGTTAGAAAAGCATCCTGGAGCACATACCAAGGACCAATATAGAGCTTTTTCTCTTCAATTAATTGTTTTACGACTTCACGATTTTCCGGATGAACAGCGAAATAATCCTCTAACAGCACGGTTTGCCCATCAAGGTGAAAGGATTTGAAGTTGTTCCCTTCCTTCTTGAATTGGTCAATCAGATTATTCATGAGTTTGATAAAGTAATAGCGATGTTTCTCAAAAGGTAAATACCATTCTCTATCCCAGTGAGAATGCGAGATAATATGGGCTGTCTTCTTCATAAGACTTCCCCTCCTTCAATGATGTATATAACAATGCGAAAACGCTGTCATTTTCAAATACATTTAATTTCCTCATTACTTACAATAAAAAAACCTGCCCAAACTCGCAATAGAATGGCGGCAAGTCATAAAGTTATTACAGTGGATATAAAATTAGTCCATAGATTTTTGTTGGGACGGGGGGACAGGTCCCCCGTCCCAATGCAAAAAGGGACAAGGAGCCTGTCCCCTTGTCCCTATTCTTTCTTCAATTGCTGGATTCGCTCTATGGCCTGAATTAGGCGGTCATAGTTTGTGACTTGTTTTCTTAGTGTTGGATGAAGCTTGTTGTAGGCTACTTTGCAGTCGTTGACGGTGTGTTTATCCGCAAGCGTCAAATCGTTAACATCTGGTAGATTATTGATTTGATGTATGACTTCTGTTACCTTTTCGTTTAGATATGCCACGCTAAACTTTAAGCTTTCCCGTTCATCTTCACTTTGGATAGTATAATAGATTCTTCCAGCTTCAGTGCCGAAGTCCAGCTGATCAAATGTGACTGTTCCGTCTTTTTCTGCCGTCTTCTCTACCAGAGCATCCTTTGCATCCAGAGAGTTGTATAATCGGACTGTTTGTCCCTTTTTTACTCTTTCAATTGTAACCTGATCCTGAGCCCCAGCATTATTTTCTGCTGTGACAAAATGCATCATAATATTTTCCGTTCTCGGTAAAGCAGCATTTTCGAACATCTGCCATTCATAGATACGAATAGCTCCCCAAGGGGAAGTACCACTATTATAAATCTGCAATTTAAATTCCCTTGCTGTAACAGGCTGGTCTAAGATGACATCGGTCACAGCCTTCGTGTTATCTTTAATCCGTTTAGCGCTGACCCATTCGCCGTTTTCATTTTTATAAAGCAGTTCAAAATCCACTGCGTTCATGTTGCTAGCTTCACCGCCAAATTCGGCATGTTCTACGCGCCAGCGGCGGATTGTTTTCGACTCGCCAATATCAATGGTCATATAACCGCTTTTCGCATTGGTTGCACACCATTTGCTATTGCCGATTGCTGTACCGTCCAGCGCTTTTGAGGCAGGTTCGGCAGCATTTTCAGCAGAGACAGAAGTTACTTTTGCATTAAGTGCCACATTAGGTGATGTTGGATTGTTCTCAATCTCTGTTGCATCCGTTCCCATTCCCCAGTCAAAAGTAATTTCGGCCGCTTCCCCACGTACGTAATCCTGATTTACAGGGACCACTTTCAGTGAAGTAATATTATCAGCCGATGCATTTTTCATGGTTCTCGTTATATTTGGCGTGTAGAAATAGTCATTCGGTGTCACTCCTAAAAGTGTTTTCACCCCATCAGCATTCTCTTGGTAAACCTCATAATAGAGAACATTTTTCTCAGCTTTCCAGCTTAAACGAGCTTCGGCTTCAAATGCCGTCTTCGTTATCTTCTCCAAAACCTTCACATCGGCAGGCTTCGTTAATACCGCTGCATTGGCATCATAGACGGATAGCTGGCCTAAATGAAGAGAATAGTTGTCCATTTTTTCCGCATTGCTGACTTTGAGGCTTAATGCATAGGCTGTTTTTCCAGCGTCCTTGCCAAGGTCAACAACCGCTGTCTGCCAGCCGTCGCCTGATTTTGGCAGGGAATAATATTTCATTTTATCCTGGGCATAATCTTCACTGTATGCCACACCAAGCGACACATCCGCACCGGTTGGATTTTGATAAACGACCCGGACTTTTGTTGAATCGGTCACAGGCAGTTTTGTGCTGTAAAGCATCGTATCATTGACAGAACCAGCATCAAGTGAGCCGCTGAATTTTAATGAGTTACCGCCGTTATAGGCGTTATCAAAATCATAGGATACTTGGATCCGGCTTCCTTCATGGCGGGTCCACCAGCGCCAAGTCGGCATGATATCTTGAATAGAGCGGTTATTCCACTCAAGTTCACTGGCAATTTTTCCATTTACAAAATACTGTTTTCCATGGCCGCTGTTAAAATTGGTGGTAAATGGCATTTCCTCAATGACAGATGAATCGGTCACAAAGCGGGCCATACCTTTCCAATTGGCGGAATCATCAGCAAGGGTTGGATCCCCCTGCGGCCCTGTCCATAACGTTTTCTCTTTTTCATGGAAGTCAGCAGGATCTTTCGCTAATCCCATGGTCGAGTTTGGCGTATAAAGCGCAATGGAAACCTTTGGCTGCTTGTTCTCATCCAGCAGGGCATCCGTATTAATTTTCGTATTATAGGAATTCTGCTGCAGTTCAAACCCTGCATAAGCGTCAAATGGGCTGCGGTCATGCCCCTTCATGGTTTCGACCGTCGTGTTAATTTTTGCCGTCGACCAGTTATAGTTTAAAAAGAACTCATCAACTGCGTATACTCCATCTTTCGCTGGTTTTACATACATGTCATTCTTGCTGTTGATGGAATCCTGATAGTTGATTGCACCATTATTGTCTTGCGCATCATACCAGCTAACATTTAATTTGGAATTGCGCTTAATATAGCGCATCATTTCATTCATGCGTTCGGCCGTTTCCTTGCTGACACCATAGGTTTCCTGATTAAAGAAATAACCGTCAAAACCATAATATTCCGCGACTTCAATCATCTTGTCAGCTACCGGAAAACTTCCATCGGCCTCCTGCTTGGTAAACTTCTCGATTTCGGCCACTCCATCAGCGGATCGGCCCCATGGGAATCCAAGTGTGGCATAGACAGGCACGCCATTGCGGTGAGCGGCATCCACGATATCCGGAGTCGGGATCGCAAAAATTCCTTCATTCGTTCCTGCCCAATAAATATAGGAATCTAACAATTGCCAGTTATCGAATGCATATACATTGAATTCATTACTTCCGACTGAGCTTGCCTCATCGTGGTTCCAAGTGGTAATTCCTGCATTAGTAATCCCTGCCTTAGGATTCGCCAGCGGATTCACCTGGGTTCCTTTAAAACGGTCTTTGTTTAGCGGGACGCTGGCACGGTTTAACTCTGCGTCCGGATCATTCTCGGGTGACCATTTCAGCAATGTATCCACTCTAAAAGCCGGAGCCAGCGGTTTTAGACTTAGGTGATCGGCATAATTCTCATTGACGACATCTGTTCCGTCCCCATTTACCTCGGCGTTTACTCCAGGGACCCCCATTGAACTTAGCAGCATAAAAGCAGCAGATGCAGATAACATACGACCGTAAAACTTATTTCGTCTTCTCCTCATAGTGTCCTCCCTATTCAAAATTTCACCCCCAAAATTGGAAGCCTTTTCAATTATTATAAAATTCTTACCCCTTACAAAATAGTGAACTATTAATAGGTTTACTGTTTAAATTAAAGAAGGGACAGGGGGACAGGCCCCTTGTCCCTAAAATCCATAAACCTCAAATTCATAGATTCTTGCGGCCTGATCCCCGCCTTGGGTCGGTTTATCGGTCCATAATCGTACATATCGTGCATTTGTTAAAGATATGCTGTGTTCGGAAACAGCCGCTGTATTGTCCGTTACCTTCACAGCTTCTGTCCAATTTTCACCATCCGTGCTTACTTCAATTCTAAATGCCTGGGTGTTAAAGGCTCCCGGCTCCCCGCCGGCTTGTGCATGGTGAATAACGAATTTTGAAATGGCATATTGATCGCCAAGATCGACCTGTAACCAATGAGGGGCGTCTCCTAATGCGCACCATTTACTGTTAACCTTCCCGTCAAAAGCGTATTTTGCCGCTTCAGCCGGAGCACACTGTCCGCTTGCGATGGCGGTTTTATTCAAAGCCACATTTTTAATATCTTTAGCAGCTTCGGAAATAGTAATCATGGCCTCCTTTGTGAGGACGCTATCACCCTCGCTGTTTTTCGCGATCAAGGTGACAGGATAGACACCTTCTTTTTCATACGTAACAACTGGATTATTCTCATTGCTGACAGACGGTGTTCCCCCTTCAAAATGCCACTCCACTTCTTCCGTTACCTCTGAAGAGGCATTCAAAAATTGAATTTTCTCCCCTGGTGCCGCTACCGTTTTATCTGCGCGGAAATCCGCTTCAGGCTTTGGATATGCCGGCCATTCGAACGTAACAGCTTCAGATTCGCTTCGTTTGAACTCTTTGTTCACCGCCACAATTTCTAAAGTAGTGCTGTTTTCTTTCCCGTCACGTTTCAGATTGGATAGGTAATATACATGATTCGGCGTAGCGCCAACAAACTCTTTTTCATTGTTTGGCAGCTTTCGGTAAATTTCATAGTGACTTACATCAGAATCAGACGGCTGCCAAGCAAGCGCTACATCCGCATAGATACCTTTGTTAAAATCAATGCCGCTTACCTTCCCGTGTTTTGGAGAGTCGATAGGAGTGTGCTTCTCTTGTTTGTTATAAACCTTGATTTCTCCAATATTCGCTGTAAAATCGTCCACCTTCTTGTCACTTTCAACTAACAGCGAGATGGCTGCGATCTTTTTACCACTATATTTTTTCAATTTAAACGAATCGGTCATCCATTGCTGATGACTTTGCTTTTTCACATTGAAAAAGACAAATTGGTTCGGATTGTCAGTGAAGCTTACTCCGAGTTTCATATTCGGCATCTTCAGATCTGTTTTATATGTCAGTGCAATTTCTGTATCCTTCTGAATTGGCAGATTGGTTTTATACAGCTTAAGATGTGTTGGGTTGTCCGGATCAATGGCACCCGAAAGCTTCAATGAACTTCCGCCGTAATAAGCGGTTTCCCAATCAAAATCAACATTGACACCTTGTCCGCCCTCTTTTAGCCAGCGCCAGGTTGGCAGAATATCTTGCAGACTGCGGTTATTCCATGACTTTTCACTAACTTGGTGCCCATCGACAGTGAAGAACTTACCGCTGCCTGTATTAAAATGAGTGACAAAAGGCAGTTCCTCAATGGCCGTTTTGGCAGTAAAATAGTGTGCCATTCCTTTCCATGCACCATTTTCCTTGGTAGCGGCAGGGTTCCCGGTCTTGCCAACCCAAAATTCATTTTCCTTTTGATAAAACTGTTCCATGGTTTCAGCCGTTTTAAAGGCCCAGTCCGGACGATAAATTCCTAAAGAGGTTAAAGGGGCTTTACCTTCAGGGAAAATCCCTTGCCAAGGAACTGATGTGCCGGTACCTCTTGCTTCTACATCAATGCCGGTAAACAAATCGTACGGACTTCTGCCAAGTTCCTGAGCTTTGTTGGAGGAGGAATGCTGATCGCGCCACCAAAAGTTTAAGAACATGCTGTCAGAAACACGGGTTTTACCGTCTTGCAAAAAGCTGCTGTTTTTATCCGTCAAAGCATTCTGCCAATTGATACGCCCATCATTTGTCATCGAATCGTACCACATGATGTGCATATCCTTTTGTTTATGTTTTTGAAGATATACTAGGAAATCTTGCATTTTTTTAGCTGTGTTGGCGTTTCCGCCTTCGGTTTCCTGGTTAATAAACCAGCCGTCAAACCCGTAATAGCTAGCTACTTCAAGCAGCTTGTCCGCTGCAGGGAACGAGCCATCCTCCCGCTGAGTCAGCATTTGGTTTACCCATTCTGCCTTTCCCCCATAAACAGTCGGAGGGAAGAAAACATTTCCTAAAATCGGAACACCATTTTTATGGGCAGCGTCAATTACATCTGCACTTGGCGGAACGATGATTCCTTCACCGGCAGAACCTGCCCAATACACCATGAGGTCAACATATTGCCAATAACTAAATGTGTTGGCATAGAAATCCTTCCCGCCTTGAGAAGGTACGCCGCTTGTATTCGGGTTGAGTGCGGACAAAGCCACTAACTTTGCTTCTGACTGAGCATTGTCATTTACCTTGTATAACACTTCCCGTTTGGCTAATGGAATTTGACTGCGGTTAAACACAGCGTCCGGGTCCTTCTCTGGCGTCCAGTTCAGTAGCTGCTCCGGATACCAATAAGATGATTCTGGCTGTTTAGCAAAACTTACATTTGGCCATAACAGAATGAAACACATACCGAAAAAGGCCGCCATCCACAAATGGCTCTTTTTCAAAGAAATCATATACCAACTCTCCCTTTTTCTGGGACGGAGGGACAGGTCCCTTGTCCCATTTTTTATATATTGAAGCTCTTAAAGCTTGCTTCCATCTACCCTGGGCCTTCCCAATCAAGCGAGGGAAAGCGCTGTCAAAAAATTCATTATGTGTGTAAGGACAGTCTGCCAATCTTTTCTTTTACCATATTCGCAGGCCATTTCCTTCGTCAATAAGTTATAAATATGTAATTAAGTTTTTTAACTATTTCTAAAATTAATTCATAAAATTTCGCAATAAAATATAATAGTCTCTTGCAAGGAATGTTTTTTTCATGAAGAAAAGTGGAACAAATTTCGACTAATTTCCCCGGCAATTTTTTCAAACGAACGTTTGTTTAGAACCGATAATCTCCCTCGCTGGTAAAGGGTTTCGTGCAAGAATCACCAAAGAAATATGTCAGTTAAACGAACGTTTATTTGAATTTGAAGCAAACCTGTTGGAATCAGGATTCATTCTCAAAAAACGGCATAAAACATGTCGAATCAGCAGAGCAGCTACAAGCGACAAAAATAAACCGAGTGAGCAGGCGCTATGACAATGTGCTGTCAACAGCCCTACTCCCTCGGCTATTTGTGAAGCTAATTCACTTTAGAAGAGGCCCATTTCCGTCCTCCTGTAATAAAACGCCGCAGCCCTGTTTTCACATAAGTTTAGAGAATGCTAGTTTGTTTTGTCTGGAGAGATAACCAGAACGACGCCGTTTTCGATTTGAATCGTGGTGCCGATCGTGGTATTGTCTCGCAGCCAGTCATTCGCGTGGATGCTTAGGACATAGCCGTTTGTCGGGATGGCAGAATTATTCCCGCCTCTTTTTACGACCTTGCCATCCTCTACCGTAATTTCATATCCCCAAGGGTTCGTTCTGGTGGTTGCTCCATAGGCTGGCGTATATTGAATCAATTGACCGGCTCCACGAGATTTATTTACCCCGTCTAACATGCGGTAATCGACCACTTCAAGATCCCGCCACATGCTATTGATTAAGAACGGCTTAATCACCTCTTTGCCAATTTCCTGCGGCAGCTGATACGCCTGCATCATTAAGGTTTTTAAGCGATCCTTATAGGCATTAGCCTCATCGGACTGGCCGTTTTTGTCTGCCATCAAGTAGTCAACAGCAGCCTCTCCAGCTTCACCATAGACGCTAAGGTTCTGCAGGTAAGGGTCAATAGCCGTTAAAAATGCTTTATCCGTAATGTCTTTGCGAATTGATTTAGGAATTTGCTGCAGCTCTTTAAATTCAGTGATTAACTGCTCTGCTTCTTGGCTGCCGCTCCCGCTATCATACGCTTTCCAGAATTGATCAATGACAGGCTGAAGCGTAAGTTCTAATGGCGGCACCACTAAAGCACTTTTCACTAAGAATGGTTTGATGACCCCCTGCCCCACCTTTTGCGGAATCTGTTCAGATTGATTAAACAAGGTAATCAGCTGTTCCCGATATGCCGCAGCCTGGTCGGTTTGGCCTTTTTTCTGTGCCATGACATATTGAACGGCCGTTTCCCCGGCCTTTCCATAGAGGCTTAACTTTTCTACATAAGGCTCTATCTCCTGAAGAAACTTTTTGTTGTCCATTTCCTGCTGAAGTTTTGCTGGAGCCTGTTGGAACTTTTTAAATTCTGCGATTAACTGGTCTGCTGCTTGATCGGCATCACCTGTGACATATGCCTTCCAGAACGCATCGATCAATGGTGTTAAAGTAAGCGATTCTGTCGTATTAATGGGTGAAGAATACATATTCTCGGCAACGGTTTTCAGCGTTTCTGCCGCTTCTCCACCAAAGGATTGGATACTGCGTTTCCACGAGTCAACCGGGTCATAGGCCGCCGGGTTCCATGTATAATCAGCAATCGTGTACAAAGGTATTTTAGAAGCTTCGGCTTCATTCATAGGGTTTGCCGTTAACCCAACTACCCCATGCTTGGCTAAATCCGCATCACGTCCCACAATCGGACCGAGGAACAAGCTATTCCGGTCATAGTCGTTTACCGGGTAATTGTCCCATAATAACATATCGGTTTTAAATACTTCGTGTACCTCATCCGCTTCCTCTGCCGTGACCTGTTCTGACACAACCTTTTGACCTGTCCACATCACAACCGTGTCCTTGTCGAGTAATTTAGCCAACCTGTCCCGGTAAGGGGTTGGCCCATTTCCGGTATAATCTGTTGGAACGGTGATTAATCTCTCTGCGCCTTCATGAGTTCGAATAAATTCCTTCGTAAAACGATTCAACAAATAAGCGTGAGCGGCACCTGCCGGATTCGGATCATTGCCAAATTGATCTTTATCTTGCTGGCACTTTAAGTTCATATCAATATCATCTAGAAAAATCGCATAGGAACGCACACCTAAGTCCCACACCGCTTCCATCTTCTTTTTCAGCAAGGCGAAATCTTGATCCCCGGAATAGCAGATGGATTGACCAGGTGAAAGCGAGAAGGTGAATTTCACATGATTTTCGTGTGCCTTATCAATGAGCTCCTTGATCCGCGCCAGCTCCTCCTTAGGGTATGGTTCGCGCCAATTTTCGCGGTGATAAGGGTCGTCCTTCGGTGCATAAATGTACGTATTCAGTTTATTCTCACCGTAGAATTCCAGCTGCTTTAGCCGATCTTCATGGGTCCAAGGCGGGCCATAAAATCCCTCAATGGAACCGCGGATGGCCATCTCAGGCCAGTCACGGATTTCAACTTGTGGGAACCAATCCCTGCCTTGTTGTTCTTGGATCAATTGAGTAAACGTCTTTGCTGCATAATAGGTCCCAGTCTGATCTTTTCCGGCCAGGACAATTTGGTTTTTTCCCTTGCTGCTGGAGGCGAGGACATAGCCTTCCTTTTTCAATGCTTCCGGGCCTTTTACTCCCATTTGATCTAAAACAGCAGCTGAATCCTTGTTTTCCGAAGGACCGCCGATCCAGATGGTAACAGGGGTTGTCACCTTCTCCCCAGCGTCGATGTGGACGATCTGTTTTACATCGGCAGCTTCCAATGCCTCCACCACTTCGTTGACAGCTTGTTTATCCGTTTTCTTGTCTACTACAATTCCGACATTGGGTGTCAACGGAAACCCTTTATCCGATAGTTTTAACTCCTGCGGGATTGGATTTAAGGCAAGGTTTCCGCCGCTTGCTGCCGCCGCTGATGCCTGCCCGCTTCCATCCGGAAACGCGGACAGCGTACACAGTCCGAACGTCACACAGGCCGCTAACACCTGTTTTCCATGTTTAAAAAAATCCATTTCGTTTATCCTCCTCAAATAGCTTCCAGCAAGGACGGTTCCGAAAAACCGTCCCCCTCGTTGCCTTATCCTAGTTTTGTGATTCAAAGACGCTGAATTCATACAGTGAGTAGCCCCAGTCGCTTGCTCGTTTGATGCCCTGCATCTTCACGTAGCGGGCTTCGACGGCAGGGAACTGAATTTCATCGGTTCCTCCGTTGCTGTTTAGCTCTGTATATACATCTGTCCACTGATTGCCGTCCTTTGACACTTGAATTTTATATTGCTTTCCATAGGCTGCTTCCCAGTACAATTTTACTTTATCAATGGAGTACACTTTCCCGAGATCGACGCTGATCCATTGATTATCACTGTACAAAGAGGCCCATCTAGTATTGTTGTTTCCGTCTACCGCCAAGTCCGGCGTCAGCCAGCTGACTTCACTTGAAGAAGCGGCAGCGGTTTTGCCCTCCGCTAGATTTTTCCCGTTAAGCGCCCGCTCGAGGAAGGTCGGCACCACGCCTATACTCAGCTTCTGCGGGATTTTATCCAGCGCTGTCAGCGATTGCTTGAGCTCCAATCGCTGGGCAGCCGCTTCAGCTGTATCTCCGTTCTGTTGAGCCAGCACCATGTGAACGGCCGCCTCACCTGCTTGTCCATAAAGCTCCAGCTTGTTAAGATATCCGTCGACCTCCTTTAAGAAGTTCGGATTAGCGACCTTCTCTCGCAGCTGCTTAGGGGCCTGCTTCATCCTGGCGAATTCCTGTAACAAGGCTTCGCCTGCTGCAGTAACAGCCTGAGAGTCCTTTGCTTCCGCAGCCGTCCAAAATTGCTCAATTAACGGCTTGACTCTTTCTGAAACCGGCTCCCGGTTGTTATTGAGACTCGTAGCATACGACGCTTCAACAAAGAGATTTAAAGGTTCATAGGCTGCTCCGGCAAATTCCTTCAGACTCCGCTTAAGCGAATCAGCCGGGTCATAAGCTTCCGGGTTCCACATATAATCAGCAACGGTAAACAACGGAATTTTGGAAGCCTCTGCCTCATTCATTGGATTAGCCGTTAAGCCAATTACACCGTGTTCAGGCGTTAAATCCGAATCCCGGCCGGTCAGCGGCGCCAGGAACAAGCGATTGCGATCAAAGTCATTCACCGGGTAGTTATCCCAAATCAGCAAATCGTGTTTAAAAATTCCATGAATTTTATCCGCATCCTGTGATGTAATCGTTGGCGCCACGACACCAATTCCCGTCCATTGAACGATAATGTCTGACTGAACAAGCTCCGCAAAGCGCTTCCGGTAAGGTGTGGTTCCCGCCTGATAATAGTCTGTCGGCACCGTGATTAAGCGCTCTGCACCACTGTGTTTTTTAATAAATTCTTCGTTAAATCGATTTAATAGGTACGCCTGTGCCGCTGCCGGCGGATTCGGATCTCCGCCAAACATCGCCCTGTCTTCTGGGGAATGGAGACTCGGATCAATATCATCAAGGTATAAGGCAAACGATCTGACACCGATATCCCACATCGCCTGTGCCTTATCGATCAATGCCTTTAGGTCTGACTCACTGGAATAGGTGATCGTATTGCCTGGCGATATAGCAAAGGTAAAGGTGACATGGTTTTCTTTTGCTGTCTTGACAAGTTGTGCAAGCTCCGCTATCTTACCCACGGGATACGGCTCTTTCCATTTCTCCCGGTGGTAAGGGTCATCCTTCGGAGCATAAATATAGCTGTTCATCTTATGCTTACCGTAAAATGCTAACTGACGTAAACGATCCTCATGTGACCACGGCGCACCATAGAAGCCTTCAATCGATCCCCTGATTGGCATCGTCGGCCAGTCCTTAATTTCCACCTCAGGAATCCAATCCGTTCCTTTCCGTTCCACCATGATTTGTTCAAAGGTTTGCGTCCCGTAATATGTCCCCGTCTCATCGTGACCGGAAATCACAATATGTTTCTTATTGTTGGTGCCGTGCTTGGAGGCGACAATATACCCCTCCTTTTTTGTCATTTCCAAATCCTGAAGACCTGTGTACTGCTGAATGATTTTCATCTCGTCTGGGTCGGAGAATTCTCCCAGCCAAATGATGACAGGTGCCTGGAGCATAGGGTTCTTGATATTGCTCTCAACAACCGTGGTCACACCAGCCTCCTTTAAGGCTTGCTTCAATTCAGCAACCGCCGCAGGGTCGGTCCCTGTTTCCGTCACCAAGCCTACTTTGGGATTCAGTGGAAAGCCTTTGTCTGTTTTTTCTAACGATTTCGGGATCGGGGATACCGTTATTTCGTAGGTTTCACTCGCCTTTGCCTTCCCTATTTTTGGAATATCCAGTGGAGCTAATAACCCTGATACCAAACATGCTGAAACAACGGCCTTAATCGCTTTTCTTTTTACCACCTTTTCCACCTCTCTTCTATCATTTTGAACTCTAAGGGGCGAATCTCAGTTTCCAAGATGTTCCGGTCTTTACGGTTTTAGCAGGATACTAGAAACCGCTTCCAAGGTTCGACAAAAAAAAGGCAGGGCAACACCAAGCAAGAAGGAAATCCTCCTTACAAAGCGCCGCCCTGCCTGATCGAGTCAGTAACATGCGAAATAGATATTCACCCTATACTGCGTATTATAGACAATAGGGTAATAGGTTCATAGGGGACCAAACTACCATTTTTCGAAAAACCACAATAGTGCAAAAATAACAACTTTTGACTTTTTTGATAGCGGAGACAGGGTTAAAAGTCTTAATTTTCATAATTGATTGACCACTATATCCGCCTATGATATCGTAAACATAATTTCATATGTGTCACATGTTACTAATGCGATTAGGCATGGTGGTAGATTGAGAGGATTACTGTCCTTTTGTCACCCCATGCCTTTTTTCGTTTTCAGCTAAAGAATTTCCCCATGATAGTATGTGACCAGGTATGATCATAGGCCACATTCGTTGGGCCACCAAACAGAGTGGCAGAAAGTCCCCCGTTGATTGGTATTTCATCTTATTTGAGGAGGTGTGAAAGCGCTGTTAAAATTTTGTGACCAATTGAAACTCATCTAAAAATGGAAGAATAGGAGTGTTAACAATGTGGAAAAAAATAGCCTGCTCATTTTTGTACCTAGGAATGAGCGCAAGCCTGGCGGTTGGAAGTCAATCTGAGGTTTATGCAGAATCAGTTCAATCTCACGTAAATGAAATAAGCGGCAGGCTCGTTCCAATGCCTCAGAAAGTAGAGGTTAAAAGCGGGTCCTTGCAAATTAGCAGTACTGTTAATATTTTAGGAGAAGATGTCGCTGATCAAGAGGCATTCACGGTTTTAACAGAATTTTTACAAGCAAATAATATCAAAATCAATGAAGACTTTGATAGCAAGTCAACTACGATTGCTTTAGGTGAAGAAGCGGATCTCGACCCAGAGCTAACGAAATTGGAAAATCAGCTAGGGCTGCCGAATGGTACAGACTTAAAAGCTGAGGGTTATACATTGGCTGTGAACGCTGAAGAAACGGACACGAGTAAAGGCGGTACCATCTTTGTCAAAGGAAAGGACGGGGACGGCACCTTTTACGGGGTAAAAACCTTGATACAGCTTGCTGAGAAAGTGGATGACACCCTTGAAGTAAGAAACGTAATGATAACAGATGAACCTTCAATGAGTGTCAGAGGAATTGTTGAGGGGTTTTATGGGCAGCCATGGAGCCACCAAGACCGCCTGGACCAAATAAAGTTCTATGGAGATTATAAACTAAATACTTACATTTATGCCCCTAAAGACGATCCGTATCATCGTGAAAAATGGCGTATTCCTTATCCGGAAAGTGAGATGAAACGGATGGAGGAATTAATTACCGCTGCAAAGAAGAACAAAGTTGACTTTGTCTTCGCGCTTTCTCCAGGTATTGATATTCGCTTTGATGGTCAAAGCGGTGAAGATGATTTTAAAGCCCTGTTGGCGAAAAGTGAATCGCTACATGACATGGGGGTGCGAAGCTTTGCGATTTTATTTGATGATATTGGCAATAAACAAGGGGATAAACAAGCAAATCTATTAAATCGTTTTAACAAAGAATTTATTAAAACAAAGAAAGATGTAAAGCCTCTTATCACTGTTCCAACAGAGTATGATACCCATGCTATGGGTGATATCGGTGATTTAAGCGCTTATACGAAAGCGTTCTCAGGGGCACTGGATAAAGATGTTAAAGTCATGTGGACAGGTCAGGCTGTTGTGTCTGAAGCACTTCCTTTAGAAAATGTTGAATTTATGCGCGAAGTATATGGGGATCGAATTGGGGTTTGGTGGAATTATCCCGTTTCCGATTATTTAAGATCCAAGCTCGCCCTTGGTCCTATTGTGAATATCGATACCAGCCTTGAAGGAAAGCTGGATTTCTTTACCATGAACCCAATGGAACATGCGAACCTTTCGAAAATCAGCTTGGCTACAGGAGCCGATTATTCTTGGAATACACCAAATTATGACGCGAATCGGTCATGGAATTCTGCCATCGAACTCCTATTTCATGATCTTGCCCCTGAGATGAAAACGTTCGCTAATCATTCATCCCGGATGACGGGTTCTTGGAGTATTGGGCGCGGCGATGCCGAAAACATCCGAAAGACAATGGATGAATTTTGGTTAAAGCTTTCCAAAAGACAAGATACAACACAAGAAGTCAATCTCTTAACGAAAGAGTTTGCGGATATGGTCCAGGCGGCAGACAAGTTGAAGGAACAATTGCCGCAGGAGATCTTAAGTGAAGCTTTAGGAAGTTTAAACAAACTTAAACTATTGGGGGAAAACGACCAATTAGCTTTGGATATGGCTCTCGCGAAAAGAGACAAAGAGACTGATAAATACAATGAATTAAAGAATAAGATTGAAGCCAGCTTATCATCACTTAATCGAGGAAATAGAGTCTCTGAAGAAACGGCCCTTGCGTTTATTCTAGAGGCCCTTGAATATGACCCATTACCGGTTGCTTCGTTTAAAGTTTCTAAAACGTTCGCTGCACCAGGAGAAGAAATAAAGTTTCAAAATACGAGTTCCATGACGACCGAAGAAATAGAATGGACGTTTGAAGGAGCGAAGGTCGAGAAAAGCACAGAACAGAACCCAACTGTCATTTATGAACATGAGGGACTTTATACCGTTAAACTTGTGGGCAAAAACCCTCTTGGGCAAGATGAAGTGCTGAAAGAAGATCTTATAACGGTTTCCAATCTTGCCAAAAATATGACAACCAATCTCGCGCTTGGGAAAGCCGCAACGGCTTCTAGTTCCTGTGCTCCATCAGAACGGCCTCAATATGCTGTTGATGGGAAATTGAATACAAAATGGTGTGGGAATGGTCCTGGGACCCACCAATTAACAGTTGATTTAGGCGGAGTGAATTTAGTCACGGAGATTGGGATGAAACATGCAGAAGAAGGCGGCGAGCCATCAGGCAGCAATACGTCCGCTTACCGCGTGCTAATCAGTGATGATGGTGTGAATTTTAAAGAGTTAGTTAAAGTTACTGGCAATAAAAGCGGGATTACCAAAGACCGAGTCCCTGCAACAAAAGGCCGTTATGTTCGCCTGATGGTGGACAAACCAACTCAAGGTGACGATCGGGCCGCACGAATTTATGAATTTGAAGTAATGGGACTTGAGGGGGATGTTGCCTTACCACCGAAATATGAAAAGCCAAAGGTAGATAAATCAGCATTAGAAAAGACAGCAGCAGAAGCAAATGAAAAGGCAGCGTCGGACTATACGGCTAGAAGCTGGGCGTCATTTGTTCAAGCTCTAGAAAAAGCAAAGGAAGTTCTAGCCAATGAGCTAGCGACCCAAGACCAAGTAAATGCAGCAAGTGAAGACCTAACAAATGCGATGGCAGCCCTTGTCCTAAAAGAAACATTTATTGAAACAGAGATCAACAGTTTAGATGAGGAAATCAAAACAGCTTATGAGCAAGGCAAGATTACAAACCACGGATTATTGAACAGTTTGCTTGCCAAAGCGAATCAAATCCAGAAGCATCAAGCCGACAGACAGAAAGCAGCCGATGGATTACAGGCTCTTGGAAGCCAAGTTAAGGGCCAATCCGGTAAAAAGATCTCCCAAGAATACGCGCAAGAGCTTTTAAGAAAGATTGAAGAATTAACGAATGAAATAGCGTCCCTGGAGTAGGTGCAGGGGCAGGCGGGGACGGAGGGACAGGTCCCTTGTCCCAGCCATTTAATCCAATCCTGAAAAAGGGACAAGGAGCCTGTCCCCTTGTCCCTTTTATTCATGCGAAACAATAAACTCCGCTTTCCCTTCCAATGTAAATTGGCGAATGCCATGCGGCAGGATAAAATGGGTCCCCTTCTCTACATTGAAGGATTTTCCATCGATGGTAAGAGCAGCCTGACCATCTACAACACTCACTTGTAAAAAGTCCTGATCCATTTCACAGTCAGCCTGGCCATCCAATTGCCAGTGATAAACAGTAAAATACTGCTCCTTCACCAATTTCTTTTCGACTAAACCACCATTAACCTTTTCAGTCTGCTCAACTTCGGCATCCTGATGCGGAACAGTTGTCACTTGCTTTGATCGTTCAAGATGCAATTCGCGTTTATTGCCGGCTGCATCTGTCCGGTCATAGTCATAGACACGGTAAGTAATATCAGAGCTTTGCTGCGTTTCGAGAATCACGATGCCTTTTCCAATGGCATGAATCGTACCGCTTGGAACGTAGACAAAATCTCCCGCCTTTACCTTCACACGTCTTAGAAGCTTGTCCCATTCTCCTTGGTCAATCATCTGATCCAATTCTTCTTTTGTCTTGGCATAATGGCCTAACACAAGCTCTGCCCCTTCTTCAGCGCTTAATACGTACCAGCATTCGGTTTTTCCATAAGGGACGCCTTCCACTTCACGGGCAAATTGATCATTTGGGTGAACCTGAACGGATAAATCGTCAGCTGCATCCAAGATTTTAATAAGTAATGGATACTCTCCCTGATCACCTGAGGCTTTATTAAACAGTTCCTTATGTTCATTCCAGGCATCGGCTAATGTTTTTCCAGCAAGCGGACCATTGGTGATGACGCTTGGACCATGCGGGTGCGCAGAAATCACCCATGCTTCGCCAGTCTTATCATTCGGAATCTCATAATTGAACTCTTGTTTTAGCTTTTGCCCGCCCCAAATCCTCTCTTGAAAAACAGGCTGCAAAAAAATCGGCTCATGATTATACATAGTTTACCTCCAGTTGAGAAAGCAAAGGGACGGTTCTTCAGACTCCTAACAGCAGAAGGAAGCAAGAGAACCGTCCCTTGCTTCGCAGTTTTTATTAAACGCTATCTAATAGTTTATATGCTTCTTCTTTAGATGTCACCTGTGGACACGGGGACAGGTCCCTTGTCCCAGTAAAAAAGGGACAAGGAGCCTGTCCCTCTGTCCCCTTAATGAATTCGGTCAATAACACTCTTTGATATTCCTGTTATTCTTGATAATTGTCTTATCGTTACTCCGTTTAGCCCTTTTAATTGCAGTATAAGTTGATTTCTTTGTTCTTTTTCCATTTGCTGCAGGGCACTGGTATTTGGAAATCCTAGTTTTTCTAAGTGACTTATAACTTCACTATCCGACATTTTTATTTTTTCCACATTATCCAAACAGTGGTCATCATTTGACTTTTGCATAAATTCGCTAAATAGTTGGATGGCTTTACCTCTATCGGGGGAAAACAAATTGAGGGCAAAATCGATATCTACTAAATCAGATTGATGGATATATTCATGAATACTTGTCCATTTACATTCAAAAACATTATCCGCCAAGCCTGCCTTTACGGGGTTCTGGTGTATATACCGAAGAACTGTTAAAAAGTAGCGCACTGTCTCAACACTTTCACTTTTATACCGGTCCTGGAATAAATGTCCACAACGGTCATATTTGGCATTGTACCAAAATACATAGCTTGCGCTTACCCTTTGAATAGCTCTAGAAACTGGCTCCTCCGTTTCTTTCACCAATAAATGAACGTGATTATCCATTAAACAATAACTAAAAATCTTAATTTTACTTATGTCCTTAAATCTCTTAATCGTTTCTAGCAGTCTAAACTTATCTACATCATCCTCGAAAATCACCTGCCGATTAATTCCTCGCAACATAATATGATAGATTCCATTACAGCTTTTCCTCCTCGGCCTTCGCGGCATATGAACTCACCTCATCTGTGGGGGACAGAGGGACAGGTCCCCCGTCCCACATGCCAATCCCTATCATCATAGCTATCTAAATTAGACGAAGTGGTCCAATTTCCTTGTGACAACTTTGAGAACAATTCCGGGGGAAGGGACTACGGCGGGACAAGGAGCCTGTCCCTTTGTCCCCCCGTCCCCGCCTCACCCCTTCACCGATCCGGCGAGCAGTCCTTTGACGAAGTATTTCCCCAAGAAGATGTAGACGAGTAGTGTTGGGAGGGCGGCGAGGAGGGCGCCGGCCATTTGGACGTTCCATTGGACGATTTGGCTTCCTGATAGGTTTTGCAGGGCCACCATGATGGGCTGCTGGTCAGAGGTTGTGATGGTCACAGCGAATAAGAATTCGTTCCAGATGTTTGTAAATTGCCAAATGGCGACTACCACAAATCCCGTAATCGATAACGGAAGCATGATATGCTGGAAAATGCGCAAAAAACCCGCTCCATCGATTTTAGCCGATTCAATCATTTCATCCGGGATCCCAGCATAAAAATTGCGAAACATCAGGGTTGTAATTGGCAGACCATAGACCACATGAATAAAGATTAAGCCCGGAATGGTATTGTACAGCTGAACCTCACGCAAAAACTGAATCATTGGAATTAAAATACTTTGATAGGGAATAAACATTCCAAATAGGATTAACGTAAATAACGTATTAGACCCTTTAAATTTCCACTTCGATAACACATAGCCATTCATCGCCCCAAAAAAAGCAGATAAAAGCGTCGCAGGCACGACTAGGTAAATCGAATTTAAGAAGTTCGGGGCTAATTTTTCAAAAGATGTGGCATAGCTGCTAAAGTCAAGCTGTGTCGGCAGCTTCCACATCTCGCTAAGTGTCACCTGATCGAGTGGTTTTAAGCTTGTGACCACCATAACGTAAATCGGCATTAAGTAAAACAAACTTAGCGCAATTAACAAAAGGTATAAAATCGGCACGGTTACTCTTCTGGCCGTCATCAGGATTCACCCCTTCGACTTGAAATGAGATAAGGAACAATAAAGACGGCCACCGAGAGCAGCATGATGATGGCAATCGCGGCACCACTTGCGTAATAATTGCCCCGGAATGTGGTTTCAAACATGTAAACACCTGGGACATCCGTCACAAAGTTGGCACCCGGTCCAGACATGGCATAAATTAAATCAAAGATTTTAAGCGAAATGTGCGCCATGATAATCACGACACTGACCGTAATCGGCTGTAATAATGGCAGAATAATTTTTCGATAGATTTGAAATTCAGTAGCTCCGTCCATTCGGGCCGCTTCACGAACCTCATCGGGAATCCCCCGGAGCCCCGCTAAATACATGGCAACGGAAAACCCCGTCATCTGCCAAACCGCCGCAATGACGACGGCAATAATCGCAGCGGGAACCCCAAATTCAATATGCCCCCATTTAAATCCAGCAAGTATATTCGTATCGGTATACCACTTGGATTCAAGGCCCATTTTTTGCAAAAATAAGTTAACGCCTGTGGATGGGTTTAACAGCCATTGCCACACCACCCCTGTGACGACGAAGGATAAGGCCATTGGAAAAAAGAAAATATTACGGAATACAGACTCGCCGCGCAGTTTTTGATCGAGCAAGACCGCGAGTAACTGGCCGATAATGATGACAAAGCCAATAAAAAGAATCGTAAAGACAACCGTATTTCGCAAATCGGATTGGAAACGAAAATCATTGAATAGATAGATATAGTTTTTCAGGCCTGCGAATGAAAGGTCTGGGACAAGGCTGTTCCAATTGCTAAGTGATACATATCCCGTCCAAGCAATAAATCCATATACAAAAATGGCAATTAGAATAACGGATGGGAGTAAAAAACCAATCGCAAGCAGATGGTCTTTTGTCAATTTTCTCTTTCTTTTTACCGGCAGGATTACTTCCGACTGCGTTTGGTGCACAGTTTCCACCATATGCCCCCCTTTAGGAAAAAAAGAGGAAGAGAGTCACTCCATCCTCTTTTTCACTATTTTATTTTAATTCGGCTGATGCTTGTTTTAATGAGCCAATAAATTGATCAACATCTTTTTGTGTAACAAAAATGTTAATCGCCTGGTTGACCTTTGTGACAAATCCTTCTGGTGCCGCCGAACCATGCGCTAAGCTTGGTGCGAGTTTGGCTGTTTTGAAATCTTCGATGGTGTCTTTTCCATATTGATCATATATTGATGGGTCGGCATCTACCCGGGCTGGAATCGATCCTTTCAATGGATTAAATACATCCTGACCTTCAACTGAACCAAGTAATCCTAGGAATTTTTTCACATCATCAGGATTTTTAACACCCTTTGGCAAGCCAAATGTATCCGTAATAATCATGAAATAACCATCTGTTCCAGGTGTTGTAATATAGCCAAAATCTTCATTTACTTTTAATTTCAAATCATTGACGAAATAGCCTTTTGCCCAGTCACCCATCACGTTCATGGCAGCCTCGCCATTTGACACTAACTGAGAAGCATCCTGCCAATTCCGGGAACTGTGGTCTTCATTAATATAGCCCAGCATTTTCTTGAAAATTTCCGCAGATTCTTTCACCTTGGCATCGTCAAATGCAAGCTCACCAGTCCAAAGCTTGCCGTAATCATCAGGTCCTAATACGCCAAGAAGAATATCTTCAAAAAGCATGGTCGCTGTCCATGGCTCTTTATCTCCTAAGGCAAGCGGAGTAACACCTTTCGATTTAAGCTGATCAGCCACTTTGAAAAATTCATCGAAGGTTGCAGGCGGTTCTACACCATTGTCTGTAAAGACCTTTTTGTTGTACCAAAGAACATTGCCACGGTGGATATCAACCGGTACAGAATAAATCTTTCCGTCTTTGCTCACCATATCGATTAATTCTTTTGGAAATTTATCATTCCAGCCTTGCTCATCGTATAAATCATTTAACGGTTCCATTTTTCCAGCAGCTACCCAGCCATCATTAAGCTCGGCTCCTCCATGAACCTGGAAGGTTGCGGGCGGATCATTACCCTGCATTCTGCTCGCTAGAACAGCCTTTGCATTCGTACCAGCTCCACCTGCAACAGCTGCATTTTCAATCGGAATATCTGGATACTTTTCTTGAAATAAAGCAATTAAAGCTTTTAATCCATCCTCTTCCCCAGCGCCAGTCCACCAGCTAAAAATGTCTAACTTGGTTTTTTCATTACCTTTTTTACTGTCACCGGAGCTTGATTTTGAATTACATGCCGCCATTGAGAACACGAGTATGAATAACAAGCCAATAATGGAAAGCTTTTTCTTCATCCAAATTTCTCCCCCTTTGTAATCGTTATCATAATAAATGTAACACTTATCATGATGAGCCGGCGGGAGAATCATCTTCACTATTTTGCAAATATTAGGACATTTTTAAGGCATCGCCCTTTTTCGATATTCACTTGGAGATAATCCGGCTTGCTTCTTAAACACTCTGCTAAAATAATTCGGGTCCTTGTATCCGACCAGATAGCAAATTTCCTTTAGGCTTTTTTTAGGGTTGAGAAGGGCTCTTTTCGCATGGTCAATCCGAACCTCCGTTAAGTAATCGATAAAACTGATTCCAAGCCGTTCTTTAAATATTTTGCTAAAATAGTATGGACTCAGCTCACTATATTCAGCCACTTCTTCCAGTGTCAACACATCCTGGTAATGAGCGTCAATATATTCCTTTGCTTTTACCAGCACACCTTTGGAATGGCTGTTCCGCCATGAATGAACAAATTGAACAAGCCTCGTAAGCTGAAGTTTCGCTTCCTGCCATAAGGCTTCATTCGTCTGACAGTCATGAAAGGTGCCTTTCCGTTGATAATCGATTCCAAGTTCCTTGAGCATGTGAGCGGCAAGAATAAACATCTCCTCCGCCCTTTTGACATTATCCTCAAGCTCCCTCTGATTGTTTACAAATTGCGGAAAATAATATAAGGCTTGTGTAAGATCACCTTGGCGAATACTTTCCATCAGTTGTTTTTCAATCTGAGAGGTTTCTGCCTCCAATGGCGGATTCGCTTGTTTTGGCGCAAACCCATATTGTTGTTTTTTATTGGCCAAGAGGGCGTGGACTGCAATAGCCGCCTCATGAAATGACTTGGAAAGGTCCTGGACGGATGGATAGGAATGACCAATTCCAGCATATAGAGTGGCTTTTTTCACATGATGTTGAAAGACATGAACGATGGTTCGAATGTGCAGCTGCATCCTATCTTTTTCCATCGTCTCTTTTGTAAAAAAAAGCACAGGGACCTGTCCGTTTTCCATGTTACCAACAATCACTTCGCGGTTTGCCTTTTCTTTTACCACCATTTTTAAAGTAGAATAACAGCTGTCTATCACATTCTCTGGGGCATGAAAATGAAAGATCACTGCATAGCCAGCATGGACATGAAACCCAAGCAGTTCACTCCAATCCTCAAATTGAATATTCTGGATTTGATCATATAATAAAGAAGCCACCCATTTGGTCTGCGCCAATGTCAGCGCTTTGTCAAATTGCTGCTTCAATTTCACGATTTCTTGATTTGAACTTTTTTCGGCCATTATTTCCGCACGGACCCTTTCGATCGCTGCAATCAGATCCTGTTTCGAGCTTGGCTTTAAGAGATATTCTTTTACACCTTGACGCATGACTTCTTTTGCGTATTCAAACGTATCATAAGCAGAAATCATGATGAAACGGATGTTGGGATCTATGCTTCTAATTTGTTTCACCGCTTCTACTCCGTCAATTCCCGGCATTTTAATATCCATTAATATGAGATCCGGCTTTGTTTCCTCGGCCACTTCAATGGCAATGCGCCCATTCGCAGCCTCCCCTACGATCGAGATTTGCTCCAGATGATCCTGGATGATTTTTTGCAATGCTTTTCGCTCGAGCATTTCGTCGTCAACAATCACTATTTTTAACAAGTTACATCCTCCTCTATCGGCAGTTTCAGGCGAAAAGTGGTTCCTTCGCCCAATTTTGAATGGATATCGACCACATCCTGTTTACGATAAAAAAGCTGCAGCCGTCGAATGACGTTTTTTACCCCAATCCCGGTGGAATGTCCTTTGGCATTTGCTTGGAAGCTGCCTTCCTCTTCCAACCCTTGAGTAAAGGCAAGCAATCTTTCTTTCGTTACCTCCTCCATTCCCATCCCATTGTCAATGACTTCCACGATGACGCAATTTTCTTCGCGGTAGACAAGTAAGGAAAGCTCAGCACCTGCTTCATACTCCTCAATTCCATGAACAAAAGCATTTTCCACAATCGGCTGCAAGGTTAACGAGGGAATGGGGATCGATAAACACGACTCGTCAATCCGGGTGGTAAAGTGGATCCGGTCAGAAAAGCGCGTTTGCTGAATGAAAAAATATTCCTTGACTACTTTCACCTCGTCCCTTAACGTGGAGGACTTGTTTAAATCGCCTAAATTATAGCGGAGCAGGGTGGAGATTGATTCAATCAGTCTTGATGTTTGATGGGCATCCTCTAAAAAGGCCATTTTGGAAACAATATTAAGCGTATTAAAGAGAAAGTGCGGGTTAATCTGACTTTGGAGGCTCTTCAACTCCATTTCTTTTAACAGCTGATCTAGCTCTGATTGCTCTTTTATTTCATCTACTAAGCTCCGGATATTTTCTCGCATCTGATTGAACGTTTTTGTCAGCAGTCCCAGTTCGTCATTTGTCGTAAGCTTGACTTGCTCGCCGGCAAAATTCCCACTGGCAATCTCTCTTGCCGCAAGGGATAATCTCGTAATCGGCTTGGTAATGCCTCCCGATAACAAGACAGCAAGCAAAACACTTAATAGAATCGTGGTACAAAATAAACTAAGCCCCATGAGTTTAAAGTAATGATTTTGACTGCTCATCCGCTTATAAAAATCTTGGTAGGAAGTGAGCTCATTGTTTAAGATGGATAGGGTAGATTCCTGGATAAATTGCGATATTTTCGTTGCTTCATTCAAATGGGCTGAGTACAGATTGATCTGCTCCTTTTGAAATTGGTCGACCGTTAAAACTGATTCCTCTAGGAAGCTATCAATCATTTTGTCATAGTTGAGGATCATAGGATTGGTCGTGCCATCCATTAATTCAGGTTGAATTCGCTTTTGCTGCCGAAGCAATATTTTTTTCTCAAGCTCATATTCGATCAAATAGTGCGGGTCTTTGTCATTGATGTAGGCATTTAATTTTCCCATGACACGATTGGTTTGTTTGGAAATATCATTTAATAACAGAAACTTCTCGAAACTCTTATCATATTCCGAAACGATTTTTTCGCTGCCTTTGTAAAGAAAGAAGGTAAAGGCGATGAGAAGAATGACAAAAATAGAAAAGTAGAGTAATAATTTCGTGCGTATTCGAAAAAACATTATCGTCTCACCTCATAATTGCGCTCTGGTACCAAGGGTAAATCCTTTCGATAAACGACTTTTGTTTCGGTATAGATGGAGTTGGCTATACGTTTTCCCTCTAGATGGGCAATCATCATTTTGATTGCCTGATAGCCCATTTCATATGGCTCCTGAACAACCGTCGCCTCGATTACCCCCTCTTTTAAATAGGCAATCGTTTCAGGAAGGACGTCAAAGCTAATGATATACGTACTGTTTTCACGATGAAATTGCTGAATGACCTTTGCAATCCCGATTCCATCCAGGGCACTTGTTCCAAAAAAGGCATTCACCTCCGGATGTTCCTTTAAAATCGTATATGTTTTCTCAGCTGCTTGTACTCTCGAAATATTCGATTCTTCTATCGCTATGACCTTGATTCCTTTGTAGTTTTTCACTGCGTCTTTGAACCCTTGGACGCGCAGTTGTTGATGACTTGCTTCAAATCTGCCAGTAATGATTGCCACATTCGCCTTTCCTTTCAGATCCTTTGCCAAGGCAAGCCCAGCAATAAAGCCAGAGTAATAATTATTGGTGCCAATATAGGCAATCCGATTACTTTTCGGTGCATCAGTATCGATGGTGATCACGGGAATCCCTTGTAAGTCAATTTTATTAATGAGCGGGGTAAATTGCTTTTCATTTAATGCTTGTGTCAACAACCCATCGACCCTTGAGGCAGCAGACCTTTCTATCGTTTTGATCTGCTCTTTAAGGTCTGCTTGTGCTGGTCCCACATATTCGAGAAGAACATGATGTTCCTTTGCTGCATCCTTCGCTCCCTTTTCCACCAAACGCCAGTAGTCATTATCGAGTTCCTCAGGTACGAGCACAAAATGATAGTCGTATTTTTTAGGAGGAATCGGCTTTGACTGCGCCTCAATAGATAACACTTTAAAGGTGAAGTAGATAGATAGGGTAACGCTTACACTTAACAGAAGAATACAGCTGCCATACAAGAACCTCTTCATCCTTTAGACACCTCCTTGATTGGGACAGGGGGACAGGTCCTCTGTCCCTGGAATTTGAACGGGGACACGGAGCCTGTCCCTGTGTCCCGCCTGTGTCCCGTTTTTTCTTATTTTATTACTTAATGGTATTTTTTTCACTAGCACTTTCCAATTTCATCAATACTTTCCACTCATTCTTAAATGAAGAAAAAGAGCTAAGCGTGATGCTTAGCCCTTGTCATTTCACGTGGGGGGGACAGGGAGCCTGTCCCCCTGTCCCTTATTTATAATGAATACTATAGATCTTCACTTTCTTGCCGTCCTCGGATTTGGCGATGACTTTTGCTGTGGATGGGGAGGTTACAGCTGGTACGATTGTTATACTCGTTTGATCCTTCGACTTTACATTGATTTTCGGCAGCACCTTTGCATCGCCTGCATCAATGGTGACTTCATAGTGATCGCCTTTTTGTTCGAAGTCATTAAGAACTGACTTCCCTCCGACCTTAATGTCCGTCACCTCTGGTTCGCTGCCTGCCTTTGGCCATTTTGAAAATACTTTGATCTCGGTGATAGCTAAGCTTTTGCCGGCTTGTGCCGTCATTTTCACTCGAATCGCAGATGTTTTCACCCGATCAAAGCTATAAACATTCGCCTTACCTAATGCCGGAGAGGCTGGATCACTTTTCAGGCTGGTGACTTCCTTCCAGCTATCACCGGATTTATACTCGATTTGGAAACGCTCAGGATACGAGGTTCCATGATCCGCGAACCAGTGGATCTCCATGCTATCGACATCATATTCCATTGGCTCATAGTCTCCAAAAGTAATAGAAACCCAGTCCTCTGTACGCGGTACCGGCTGCCAGTTCGTCCAGCGATTGTGCGGATTAGCCTCGTACGAGATCACGTCATCATTAATCGCCTCGATTCGATCGTTGGATCCTGGGCCATTGTTGGTAAAGGAAGCTTCAGCCTTCGGGTATTCATAGCCATTTTTAGCCCGGCTGATATTCTGCTCGCCGCCGACTTCATCGGTTACTCTAATAGTGGCTGTTGCTTTCAGCTTCACTCCATTTACCGTACCTTTGACCGTAAATTCACCGACATTCTCGAGTTCCTCCTGCGGGATTTCCTCCCACTTAACCGCTCTTTGTTCTTCTGCTCCGTCACTATAATAGACTGTAACCTTGCCAGGCAGCTCAGGCATTTGCTTTAACAGCACAGCCATTCTAATATCCTCAACAGCAACGGCACCTTTTACAATCACCTTTGCTTGGGCTTTTATGTCTGTCCCTGCCACCGTGCCTGAAACGGTAAATTCGCCTAGCTGCTGGTACTTAGACGGATTGATTCGTTCCCACTTTACCTTAACCTCCCGCGGGATTCCCCGGTTATAATGGGCCACAACCGTATCCGGAAGCTCCGGAGCTTCTCCTTTTTTAACAACAACCGTGACAGGCTCTAAGCTCTCAATGTATTTCGGAGCAGGGTTTTTCGCGATCGTAAACGTAACTGCTGGTGTTGTGACACTCACACCCTTATACGTCACCGTCGCTTTCACCTCAACCTTTCCTGCTTCCAGCGCATACAGCTTATTGCCTTCGATTTTCACAATCTGCTGGTCAAATTCATATGTCGGCTGGCTGTCGGTCACATCGATCTTTTCCTTGCTTTCAAAAAGACCGATTACCTTCAGGTCAATGACATCGTCCTCTATGAGATTCGTCTTGTCCACAGTTAGCTCTGCGGAGACGAGCTTTGGCTCCTCTGTAGATACTCGAATACTGTACTCAGAAGTTATCTTCCCATCCTCTGAGGTCACAAATAGTTTAACGGTTCCTGGATACGAGAATGCCGGTAAAATCGTGACAGTTGCATTGTCGGCAGCAGCTGCTTCAATTTTAGGAAGCTCGCTTCCATATGGCAGTACTAGTTCGTAATTCTTTTTAGCTGGGTCAAATCCTTCTAACGCTTTCCCATTAACAGTAATATTTTCGAGTTTCGCTGATGCACCCATCGCAATCTGATCGGCGTAAACCTCCGCTTCTGTTAAAGCAAGGAATTTCCCTTTCACAGATGGGGTCAGATGGAATTTCATCTTATCCGTCTCCACTGCATCAAACCTAAGTTTATTTTTCTCTACCACATATGGCGATGGCTGTGTTAGATTCTCGACATCCTTCCACGCCGTTCCATCCCAATATTGGACCGCTGCCTTTTCCGGAACCACCGTGCCGCTGTCGGTAAAAACAAATAAATCTAAGTTATCGATCACATGCTTCTTGCCAAAATCAACCGTAATCGAGTCACCAGCATCACGCGGCGCTCTTGTCCAGTTCGTCCAGCGGTTGACCGGGTTATTATTATAGCTCTTGATTCCATCGTTTAAATGCTGCAGATTGTCATCTGGATTGGTAAAAGTAGCTTCGAGCTTTGGATAAGCTGAACCCTGCTCCTGCAGCATAATATTCACCGATTTTACTTCATTTGTCACCCTGACATAGGCTTTGGCCTTGAGGTCTGTTCCCTCGACGCTGCCCTCGACGACAATCTGCCCCTCTTTTGCAAGCTTGTCTGAAGCAATCTCATCCCACGTAACAGCTGCTGCCTTGGTCGTTTCATCACTGTAAAGAAGTGTGGCTTTTTCAGGCAGAACCGGCTGTACGCCAACCTTTGTGGCTGTTGAATAAGGCTTGACTGCGACAATTCCTTTGACAATGACAAACGCCTTTGCCTTAAGCGAGGTTCCCTCGACACTGCCTTCCACTGTAAATTCACCAACAGTGCTGTATTGCTTTGGATCCACCGCATCCCAAGTCACTTTTTTCACAGCAGCACTCTCGTCGCTGTAATACACCTTGATTTCTGAAGGAAGCTTTGGTGCTTCATTGACATCAACAGTAAGACGAACATCATCCATCCCGGCTGCGGTCTTTTGATCATGATCCGCTGGCGTAACCGTAAATACGCTCGTGGAATCACTTGAAAGTCCTGCTACTGACGCATGGACCGTCATTTTTCCAGAAAGCTTGCTTGATTGAACAATCGCCAATGCTTTCCCGCTGAAAGCCTTGCGCTTGTTGTCCTTGTATCGCTCTACACTGGACGCGTTTCCGTTATCTACTCCGGCCAATTCCCCTTGGCCAGTTACATTAAATTTAATCAGATGATCGGCATTCGGAACAACGATCCCTTTACTATCGACAATTTCTGCTGTAATAAACGATAAATCAGTACCGTCCGCCTTGACCACCTTACGATCAGCCATTAATCTGACAGCAGCTGGCTCACCGGCAGTCACTACCTGATCGCGGGCGATCACTTTGCCGTTTTCATCCTTGGCGACGGCTTCTAACTTGCCCGGTTTAAATGGGACGGCCCACTCCAGATAGGTTTTTCCATCCTTTGTTTCCTTGTATGATGCTCCCCAGGAGGTTTGTTTGTTTTCATAGCCCTTCTCCCCTAACGATTCACCATTTAGGAAAAGTTCAACCTTACTTGCATTCGTATAAGCTAAGACGCGGACCTTTTCCCCTTCCTTCCAGTTCCAGTGCGGCAACAGGTGGACCATAGGTTCCTTTTTCCATTGGCTTTGGTAATAGTAGAAAATATCCTTTGGAAAACCAGCCGTATCAACAGCACCAAAATAGGAGCTTTTTGCCGGATAGGAGTTGTAATATGGCGTTGGCTCGCCAATATAATCAAAGCCGGTCCAAATAAATTGCCCTGCAATATGCTTCAGGTCGCGGTCATATTTCCATGCGTCTTCTGCTGTTCGTCCCCAGCCGACATAGTCATTGTCATAAGAGGATTGCTGTAAATCCGGATACTTGGTGCTTTGGTTATTCTGGTACGGGTGCGTGTAAACACCTCGCGAACGGGTTGCCGAGGACGTTTCTGATCCGTACAGCTTCCAGTTCGGATTCTGCTTGTGGTAGCCGTCATAGTTGTTCTCGCTGTAGTTCAGTCCGACCACATCGACAATATCAAAAATTTCCTTGATGTAGCGGTTGATCGGGGTAACATTCACCTTATCCCCCCGGGTTTTATCCTCACCAATCGTTGTCGGCCTTGTGGTGTCAATTTCCTTTACCCAACGCACTAAATTTCGTGCTGTTTCCACCCCGGTGGCATTGGTCGTATCATAAATTTCATTACCGATCGACCACATGATAATGGCTGGTTCGTTTTTGCCCCGGTCGACCATTTCCTTAATGTCGTGCTCCGCCCATGAATTGAAGAAGCGGCCATAGTCATAGGTTTTCTTTGACTGGGCCCAGCTGTCAAAGGCCTCTTCAACAATGAATAGCCCCAATTTATTGGCTGCCTCCAGCAGTTCAGGTGAGGCCGGGTTGTGGGTAACCCTGATAGCATTGACCCCCATATCCTTCATAATCTGCATTTGTCTTTCCACACCGCGTGCATTCGTTGCCGCCCCAAGCGCCCCTAAATCATGGTGCATCGAAACGCCATGCAGCTTCATATACTCTCCATTTAAGGAGAAGCCTTCGTTTTCATCAAATTTAAAATACCTGGCACCAAATTTTGTTTCGTACGTATCCACCGTTTGACCGCCAACGATGACTTCCGTAACAAGCCTATATCGATAAGGCTTGGAAATGCTCCACAGCTTTGGTTGCTTGATGACTGTATTTTGTTCGAAGGGAGTCACCGTGCCGGCTGCAGCTGCTTTTTCCTCCGATTCCACTGTCTGAACGGCGTTTCCAGCCTCATCGTAAATGGTTGACTTAATCTTTACCTGTTTCGTTTCGACAGAATCATTGCTGATTTTCGTCTTGATGTTGACATCAGCTCTGTCTTCTTTTATCGTTTTCTCTAAATTGGGTGTTGTCACAAATGTTCCATACCGTGCCACATGAATAGGATCGGTCACCGTAAGATAGACATTTCGGTAAATCCCGCTACCAGAATACCAGCGGCTGCTCGGCTGGGTGTTATTGACTTTGACAACAAGGACATTTGGCCTGCCATCTTTATAAAGTTTATCGGTAATGTCATAGGAAAAGGCATTATAACCAAACGGATAGGTCCCCAGCATTTCCCCATTTAGATAGGTGGTACTGTTCATGTAAACGCCATCAAAATCAAGCGAAATCCGTTTTCCCTTCATTGATTCCGGAATCGTAAAGGTTTTTCGATACCAGCCGATTCCGCCGTCCAAATAACCACCTTCATGTGTGGCAAGCGAATTTTTATTAAAATCTAATTCAATACTCCAATCATGCGGCAGATTCAATTGCCGCCAGGAGGAATCGTCAAAGCCGGGATTCTGTGCTCCGGCAATACTCCCATTTGTTTCTCGTTGAAACCGCCAATTCTCGTTAAAATTCATTCGTCTCTCTCCATCATAGTTCACACTGTTTCCCGCTGCCGAAGTCGTTTTCGACATGGCTTGTCCCTGTATAGGGACTTGAAAGCTTGATAGAATCAGTGCTGTAATTAAAAAAACGCAGCTAATCGCTTTCTTCACTCTACCACTCCTTTTTAGATTGTTGTATTTTTAAGCCATAATTTACACTATCACGAATATTCAAAAAACTGACTGGATTTTATCTGCATTATTTTTTGATAATCTGAACTATTTTGCTGATAGTCAAACAGTAGCACGCCCTTTTTCCTGTTTGCGGGACAGGGGGACAGGTCCTCTGTCCCTGAAATATGAATAGGGACAGGGTGCCTGTCCCCCTGTCCCCATCTTTACTTGGCAAATAAGTGGTTTCCTATTCTAAGTACTGTCTGCCTTGTGAAAATCCACTGATTGGTGGCTAGGACTGGATTATAATAATAAACTGATCCGTATGTAGGGTCCCAGCCTTTTAAAGCGTCAATGACTGCTCGATATGAATAGAAATCAGGGGTCAAATAATATTGACCATCATTGACTGCTGTAAATGCATTTGTCTGGAAAATAACGTCATATGTACTTTTAGGAAAGCCAGGTGCGGATAGACGGTTCAAAATAACAGCAGCCACCGCAACTTGACCGATATATTGCTCTCCTCTGGCTTCCCCATGGACAACTCTTGCCATCATTTCGACATTATTTAATTTTCGCTTAGTCTGAGGTCCAAAGACTCCAGTTGAAAGGACTCTAGTATCCAGTTGGAATTGTCTAACCGCCTCCGCCGTAACAGGCCCATAATATCCCGTTGGCTGAGAAGTAAAGTAACCCATTTGCCTTAAACGATCTTGTAAGTTATACACTTCTTGTCCTTCGCTTCCATTCTGTAAAACTTCTTGAGCAAAGATAGAGTTTGGTAAAAGAACCATGAAACACATAAACGCCATCAACGAAATTTTTACATTCAACCTCAAAATACCACATCCTTCAACATTTTATTTTAATAATCACTCTACCATACTAAAAAAATATAGTACTGAGGCGAAATTCTCTATTTTTAACTATTTTTCCATGAATAACAAAATTCTACAAAAATAATTTAGGTCCATAGTCTGGCATTTTTAATATAAAAATCTTCGAGTACTTTTGTTCTCGGTAAATGGTTGTTATCAATAAGTCGAAGATTAACTATTCATGCAAATTAGCACCTACAATCGGGAGCTTTTTGATAGTTTTATAAAGATTACTTAACCGAGGGCTGATTTTAACCGGGGCATAGTTGTAGGTAAAGATTCATAGAGATGTATAGACAATAAGGATTGGGGGCGTAAGTATGAAGTATAAAAAGTATGTAATAAGTGGTGTGATTGTAGCGGCTGCTCTTATTTTGGGGCTTGCATCTGTTACAACAGTTCCCTCCGGCTACAGGGGAGTTCTATTGCAGTTAGGCGCTGTTAAACCAACTATATTCGATGAGGGTATTAATTTCAAAATTCCATTTTTGCAAACAGTGCAGCCGATGGAGGTACGGGTGCAGAAAGAGGAAAGTTCACAAACTGCAGCTTCCAAGGACCTTCAAATTGTTACAACTAATGTAGCTGTCAACTATTCACTTGAACCGGGTTCTGTCAATAAATTGTATCAACAAATCGGCATGGATTATCGGTCCCGCATTGTAGAGCCTGCCATTGCAGAAGCGTTAAAGGCAATCACTGCCAAGTACACAGCAGAGGAACTAATATCGAAACGCCCCGAGGTTTCAAATGAAGTAAAAAACATGTTGACTACAAAGCTATCCAAATATTATATGAAACTAGAGGATATCAATATTAAGGAATTTGCGTTTAGCGAAGAGTTCAATAAAGCCATTGAATCGAAACAAACTGCGGAACAAAATGCTTTAAAGGCCAAAAGAGATCTAGAGAGAGTCAAAATTGAAGCACAACAGCAAATTACACAAGCCAGTGCCGAAGCCGAAGCATTAAGGTTGAAAAAACAAGAAGTCACTCCGGAATTAATCCAATTGAAACAAATTGAAGTTCAGCAAAAGGCTGTGGAAAAATGGGACGGTCACCTACCAAGTGTCACGGGCGGTGCAACGCCATTTATAGACTTTAGCACACTGGAAAAGAAAAAATAGAACATGATATAAGGCGCCTGCAATATTCGCAGACGCCTTTAGTGTTCTATTGTTCAAGAAACCCGCCCATAGTGCGCGGGTTCTCAGTTTTTTTACTTCGATGCGTTTTCTCAGGATAAAAACCAAATCTATTGTTAGATAACTTTTGCGGAAGGTAAATTTTCTCCACCTTTTTCCCCACTAACAAGAGATTTTTTTGTAAAAAAACTTACGGTAAACATAACCACAATATTTGCAGCAAGCGCAATGATTCCAATATTTAAATCTTGGATGGTACTTGGAAGAGTTGGAAATAGACCTGCCATGGTTGTTTTTGTAAAAGTAACATAGACAACGATTGCTACGCCAATGAACATCCCCATTCCGGAGCCATATTTGGTGATATTATTTTTCTTTCTTAAACTTAAATACAAGGAAGGCGCCATTTGTGTTATTAAACTAAATGATGTCAAATACAATGTAGCCAATGTACTGCTGTCACTCATCGAAAAGAAAGCACAAAGGATGGACAATACCACAACAAATCCTTTTGCAGTAACTGCTTTGCTTTTATCAGAGATATCGGATTTTAAAGGTTCAATCACGTTTGTGGTAATCATGGTGGCAGCGGACATTAACATCATGGAACCTGGTACGAGGGTAGCAAGTAATCCAGTTGCCCCAATAATTCCGACAAACCACGGATCAAACGTTTTAATCGAAAGCTCTAATAAAGCTAAATCTCCTTTTTCTAGGCCTGGAAGTTCAACCATTGCCGTAAAGCCAACAAAATAAACAAATAATACCATGAGTGCATAAATCGGAAGCAGGACGGCGTTTAAACGGAAAGCCTTTTCATTCTTTGATGCGTAGATGGTTGGCGCATTATGTGGCCACATAAAGTAGGCAAATGCGCTAATCGCAACCGTGGAAATAAACCATGGGACGCTTAATCCTTTCGCAGGAAGTGTTAGTGCGTGCGGTTTCACTTCATTCACTGCATGGAATAATCCCCCAATGCCTCCAAAGTAATGAAACGGTAAATAAATTCCCAAGAATAAGATTACAAAGAATATTAGGAAATCTTTAACGGTAGATGTCCAAGCGGAACCATGGATTCCCGATACCATAACGTAAACCAGTAAGGCAATCATTCCTACCCAGATGGCAGCAGTAGAAGGAATAGCACCATAAGAAGTTGCAGCAACGAGAATTCCCATGGACTTAAATAGAATGGTAATATACGGAATCAATGCAACTACCCCTACAATTGCAACAAAAACTCCGAGACCTTTACTATTATATTTTTTCGAGAAGAACTGAGATTGAGAGACGACGTTGTTTTCTTTTGCGTATCTCCAGATCGGAGGCAAAATCCAGTAGGATGTAATGGTTCCTAAGGCTGTAAAAGCGAGCAGATAAAAGGCCGCCGCTCCGTTATTAAAGGCTAGACCGCTGGTTCCGAGCAATGTGAAAACGGAATAGGTTTCACCCGCTAATAGTAAGAAGACAAATACTCCACCAAACCCGCGTCCTCCTACCGCCCATTGCTCCATCCCCATATCTTTACCGCGTTTAGCGAGGAGACCTAACACAATACTGACAACTAAGAATAAACAAATGATAAATAATGCCGTATTCATTGTCTCTCCTCCTTATTAATCGGATCTAGTCGATAAATAATGAACATAATAACCGAACATAGAACTGCCCAAGTAATAATCCAGAATAGGAAGAATGGTATTCCCAACACATACGGCTCCACTTTATTCACGAAAGCCGCTCCCCCCAGTATGGCGATAAAAGGCAATAAGGCTAATAAATAATATGGCTTCATCCTTTTCATCTCCTCATTCATTTTTTATATTTTTATAAACCACCCAGATGACGGCTTCCGCCATCTGAATGGTGGTTACCCGCTTATGCTTATAAAGGTAATGCTGCTTTTGCTGCAGAACCAGGAACAAACTTTCCGTATCCAGGATTTTGCGTTACATTCTCCCCGTCAAAAACCTCTTCCCCGCGTACGATGGTTGAAATCACTTTACAATTTAATTCCTGTCCATCAAATGGAGATAATTTAGAGAAAGATCTAAATGAATTTTGGTCAATGACCATTTTTTGATTTGGATCGATCACGGTGAAATCGGCATCGTATCCAATACTAATCTGCCCTTTTCCCGGAATAGAAAATACTTCTGCCGGATGGGTAGACATTAAATTGGCAAATGCATTTGGTGATAGTCTCCCATTTGAAACGGTACTGTTGAACATAAGCGGTGTCATAATTTCTACACCAGGAAGTCCCGAAGAGGCAAGGAAGATATTATCGTTTCCTTTTATTTTTTGTTCAGCACTCCACGGAGCATGGTCGGATGAGATAAGATCTATATTTCCTTCTTCAATATGTTTCCATAAGCCTTGAACTTCCTCTTTTTCTCTCAATGGCGGATTGTTTTTTGCAACCGGGCCGTATTTTTCTAAATCTTCCACATCCATTAACAAATATGGATAACAAGTTTCACAAGTTACTTTTACCCCTTGAGCTTGGAATTGCTTGATTAAATCAATGGTTCTTGGATGGCTGACATGGACAATATGCAGCTTAACGCCTGTCCAATACGCAAATTCCATTAACTTCAACACTGCACTCGTTTCCGTTAATGGCGGACGTGTTTCGTTATGGGCTTTAGGATAAACTTTTCCTTCATTAATATACTGATCAATTAAATCAACAATAATTTCATCGTTTTCCGAATGGAACGCTGCCCTTAGTCCTGTCTGTTCAATTAACTTCATGGCTTTTAGGATTTCCGTATCGGGAATGCGCGGAAAGCGATATTCGTCTGTTTCGAACGTAGACATTTTAAAAGCAACTGCCCCAGCTTCAGCCAATGGAATGATTTGGTCTGTTCCATTCCGCTTGGAAATCGTTCCCCATAAGCAAATATCGACAACAGCTTCCTTCTCTAACTGCTCTACTTTCTTTTTGAAAATCTCCACATTATTGATTGGGTTTGGCAGATCGTAGGGCATATCCAGGAATGTGGTAATCCCGCCTGCTGCTGCAGAAGTGCTTGTCGAGACAAAACCCTCATTCGGGTTGCTGAAACAGTGCACATGCACATCAATGACTCCAGGAAATACATAGGACTCGCCAAAGTCCTTGATATTGTCAGACTGCAAATGTCCTTTTCCTTCATGAATACTTACAATTTTACCTTCGTTAATTCCCACTTCACCTTGAATAACAGAGTCCTTTAAAACAATTTTCCCCCTAATAATGCGTTCTACTTTATTCATGTTCAAACCCCTCCTGTTAAATTTGATTTTGTATTTTTTCAACTGCATTTTTGAGTGCGTTTACAATTTCAACTGTCTCTTTATTTTCCAAACGTTCTTTTGGTCCCGCAATACTCAAAGAAGCAACTAACTTATCATCACAATCAAAGATCGGCATTCCAAAAGCGGTAACCCCATAATCAATTTCACTATTTGAAACGGCATAACCCTGATCCCGGATTTCTTGTAAATGACCTAACATCTCATCTAGATTTAAAATGGTTTGTTCTGTATGTTTTTTTACCATGCCGCTTCTAAAAATTTCCTCCACCACGTGGTCGCCCATATAAGCCAGTAAAGCTTTAGATGACGCACCGCCGTAAAGCGGGACAATGGTTCCCTGCTCAGATGAAACCTTGATGGGATGCCCCGACGGAACAGAAGCTAAACAAACTGCCTGCAAATTCGAAGGGACTAGTAAAATTGAGGTTTCTCCAGTCGTCCTTGTTAATTCCCTCATCGCATCTTGGGAGACGGCCGGCAGATTAATATCCATTTTGACGATTTTCGCTAATTTTAAAAAAATATAGCCTAAACTATACAATCCTGGTGAATACTCAATGATGTAGCCTTTTTCCTTCAGCACCCGCATATGCCGGTACACAGAGCTTTGTGGCTGCTGTAACTTCGCTGCTATTTCAGGAACCGAAAGCGTTCTTGATTCAAAATCAAATAGCTCTAAAATTTCTAACGTTTTTTCTGCGCTCACAATATTACCTTCTTTTATCAAATAGTGATAATGTATTATCTATATTTGATAATACACTTCATAAAACAATCTTGCAAGTGGTTTTATTCTCCATTATCAGAAAATTTAGAGTCAAAAAAGGCCCATTAACCAAAGTTAATAGACCTCCTTAAAGATTTATTTAGCAAACTCTAAAACTGCGTTTAACATCGCTTTCGTTCCTAAATAAAGATCTTCTTTTTCTGCCCATTCCTCTGGGCAATGGCTTCTTCCATCTTTACAAGGAATAAAAATCATCCCTACAGGTGCAAGCAGTGACATTTGATTTGCATCATGCCCAGCCCCGCTCGGTAGTTCAATGACATTATCCGTGATCGACCTGCATGCGTTAGTTAATAGCTGCTTAATTTCATCGTTGACGATGATTGCTTTTGAACGCGAAACATTTTCAATCTTCAACCCTACTTTTCTTCTTTCCGCAATCGCATCCGCTTCCGCTAAAAATTGGCTTGCTACCCTACCAATCACTTCTTCAGAAATGCTGCGGATTTCAACCTGATATTCACATTTTCCAGGCACAACGTTTGAAGCATTTGGAAAATTATTGAAGACCCCAACCGTTCCAACCACTGGATGTTCATATTTTCCGCCAGCAATCCGCTCTAAAGCCAGTGTCATTTCAGATGCAGCTGTAAGCGCATCATTTCTCATATCCATTGGTGTCGTCCCGGCATGATTGGGCAATCCATCTACAAAAATCTTGTAGCGCTGAATTCCAACAATCCCTGTCACAACACCTAAATTCGCATTCTTATTTAACAGCACAGGCCCTTGTTCAATATGCAGTTCCAAATATAAAGCAATCTTATCTTTTACCTTTTTACACTTTTCAATTTCATTTGGGTTTCCGCCTGCAAAGGAGATGGCTTCTGCAAGTGTCTGCCCATCTGAATTCGTATAGGACAGCATTGCCTCTGATAGATTGCCTGACCACGCACGGCTTCCAACCGTAGATAACCCGTATTCCGAAGGCTCTTCTGCTGTAAAATCAACAATTTCAATCGTATGTTTAAGCTGGATGCTTTGCTCTTTTAAAGAGCGGGCAATTTCCAGCCCCGCGAGAACCCCGGCAATTCCATCAAATCTTCCCCCGTCCGGAACTGTATCCGTATGCGAGCCAATCACAATAGACGGCAGACTTGGATCGGTCCCAATCAGCCGTCCAATCACATTCGATGCAGCATCCATTTCAACTTCCAAACCGATCTCGCGCATTTGATTCATCAGCCATTCCCGGCCTTGGTTATACTTTGCCGTAAAGGACCGTCTTGTCCACGGTTTTCCTTCGATTGTAATCGCCGCTAATGCATGAACCGTTTCCCATAATCTTTCTTTATTGATCAATTCCATTTTCTACACCCCATTAATAGTTTAATAAATCCGACATATTGCGAGCCGCATCTAACAAAATCACCGATAAATCCTTTATTCTTTCCTCGGTAAATTTTTGACTAAATCCCAGAATACTGACTGAACCTACCACCGTTCTCGATTTTGAAAAAATAGGGGCAGCTACTGCACTAACGCCAAGATCTAGTTCCCCATGGCTAATAGAAAAGCCCTTCTCTTTTATTTCCTTTAAATCTTCTAGAAGATCCTCTTTTGAAACAGTGGTTGATTCTGTGAACTTTTTCAAATCCCCTTTACCGACGATCTTTTCTACTTTCGTCTGGGGAATAAAAGCCAGCACTGCCTTTCCAGATGCTGCCGCATGCAAGGGGGAATATCTCCCCACAATTTGCGTGACATACACAGACTGCTGGCTGTCGATTTTATCAATACACTCCACGTTCTTATCCACAAGGGCAGAAAGCGTTACGGTCTCTCCACACAGTTTAGCCAATCGTTCCAACTCCGGCCTGAGCGTCCGCTGAAGGGCCTCATTTTGATCAAAGCGGTCGGCAAGAATATAGAATTCCTCCGCTCTTAAACCATAATCACCATTTTCCTGTTGAAAAATATAGCCTCTTCTTTGTAGTGTTTTTAAAATTCTGAACAATGTAGATTTATTAATTTCCACTTCTTTTGATAATTCCCCAACCGATATAGGCCGATTGATCATCGATAAATGGGAAATTACTTGCAATCCTTTATCTAGAGTTAACAAAATTTCTGAACTATCTTTAGACATGTTTAACCTTCTTTGCAACGAGATGCTGTACATTATGGCAGGTGCAGTGATGTTTATTTTCTATTTTTTCAACCAATTCATAATCAAATCCATAACAATCCATAATGATATTAGTAGGATGATGGTCTTCAATTTCTCTTTCAATTTCATCCAAAACAGTTGCAGATTTTGGATGTATAGCTGCAAAATGTTTCTTCCCTTTTACATTGCCCCATTTTACTTGCGCTGACCCTAACTGTTCTTCGATCGGGACCAAAATGACGGTGGTATCATCCTCTTTAATTCCTGCTGCAGCCTCCGTCATCACATTAAATGGATAGATGATCGGAGTTCGTTCGGATGTACATGCAAACTCACTCATACAAAGCACCGCTATTGCCTCCGATGAATTCTCATACTGTTTTATTAGATTTTTAACATATTGTTCTATGATGCTGTGACGGATGTTGGCCATGCCATTTTTCAAGACAACATATAATTTCTCTTCCCCCGGCAGTTTTTCTAACGTTTTGATTTCTTCCTGGGAAACATCATCCAGGGCGCCAACTAATTGAAAGTCTTTTACTCCACCTAAATGGAATGCCTTTAATAAGTCTTCCCGTGGAGTTTGACCAATCGTGATTAACGTTATCATCCTATCCCTCCAGGCCTTTATTATTTCTAATATAGAAACAGTTGTTTCATTTCTTTATTAAAAATATAGACTAAAGGAAATAGAATTGTCAATCGAGTGGGAGGCCAAGGCCAGTTATTAATATGTGGTGTCACCATAATTAGATAGTTTAGCGCTTCAGCTTTTACAACAAAAAGCCCCCGCCCTAAAGCGGAGGCTTTACTTATCTATACAATGATCTAATAATACTAGTTTGTGAGGTGCTGGAAAAACTCATACCCCTGTTTATCCGTAAACCCTTCATGAACAACCTTGTTTACAGCTTGAATCATTTCCTCAGGATATTCGGATTGGAAAATATTCCTCCCCATATCCACACCAGCGGCCCCGCCTTGAATCGCGTTATAGGCCAAAGTAAGGGCATCCTTTTCAGGTATTTTCTTACCGCCTGCAACAACCAGTGGGACCGGGCAGGCAGAGGAAACTTTTTCAAAATCCTCACAGTAATAGGTTTTCACAAGCTGCGCACCAAATTCAGCAAGCATTCTTGTCGCTAATAAAAAGAAACTGGAAGTCCGCTCCATTGCTTTGCCAACAGCCACGACACCTAATGTTGGAATCGAATATCTTAACCCCAAATTAATGGCTCGGTTTAACTCTTCAATCGTTTCCTTCTGTCCATCTGCACCGATGAAGGTTTGAATCGCAATCGCGCTCGCATTCATCTTTATGGCATCTTCAATGTCAACGACCATGGATTCATGGCTTAGGTCATCCTGGAGAACGCTGGAACCTGATGATGCCCTTAAGGCAATCGCCTTATTATAGGTCGGCGGGACACTGCTTCGAATCGCCCCTCTCGTCCCCATTAAACAATCCGCATGCTCTGCCAATCTCGGAATCAGTAAATCCAATCTTTCCAAACCGGAAGTAGGTCCCATGAAATAACCATGATCAAATGCCAGCATAACCGTTTTTCCAGTCTTCGGGTTAAAAATTCTCGATAAGCGATCCTTCATTCCCCAATCATAATTGTTCGCACCCTTCACATGAAAATGACCATTATTAGCGAAAGGAACATTCTCCGAAAAATCCTTTGCATTTTTGTTGCCCATAATATCTGCCATTTCTCTCTCCTTTACTTCTAGGAACCGCTACTACAATATCAAAACATTAAAAATTGTAGTCGTTCGTATTATCTTTCGTAAATACAATCCGCTCCGGTAACACAATAATCCCTGAATCATCTGCGGTATAATCGTAGCCTTGAATGGAGTTTGGCTCTACTTTAACTGTGCCCATATCAGGAACCTCGATAGAGTCACCGACCTTTAGTGCATTACCTTGAGCCAGCCAATAGGCAACGTATACAGCAAGGGCACCTTGATCTTTAACATCCCATAATCCATGATTGTTAATGGTTCCATTTTCAATAAATTGCCTCATGGAATTTGGCGAGGCAAAGCCTGTAATAATAACATCCTTTGCTTTTAATCCCTTATTTTCAGCTGCTTGTGCCATTGCCGGAAGAGCAGTGGAGTCCGGACATATAATAGCATCGATGTCAGGATAAGAACTTAAAATACTTTCACCGACCTGCAATGACTTTTGTTCATTGGCATCACCATATTGGGTTGTGACAACTTCCCACTTTGGATATTTTTCTTTTATATATTTATTGGCATAATTAACCCAAGAGTTTTGGTCTGGAACGGTTGGGCTTGAATAGAACCAGGCAATTTTCTTCGCATCATCTGGTTGATCCATTTGTTCTGCAGCCATATCAACAAGCATTTTACCCAGGATTTCTGGTGTACCTTGGTTGATATATAACGAACGATATTTAGGATCAACATCGGAATCCCATGTAACGACTTTAATGCCGGCATCCAATGCCTTTTTCAATGCCTGATTTAAGCCATCAGAAGTGACAGACGAAATGGCAATCGCATCCGCACCGCTGTTCACAGCACTGTTAATGATTTGTACTTGGTTGGCAACCGTACCTTCCGGCGCCCCGTCATACTTCACCTTAAAACCAACTTTCTTCGCCATCTCCTGTGCACCATCGTTACCAGATTCAAAGAAGGCATTCCCTGTCATTTTTGGAATAAAAACAACTTGAATATCTTTCGCGTCCTTCTTTTTCCCGCCGTCTTTAGAGCCGCCTTCTTCTTTAGATCCGCATGCAGCCACAAACATCATCACAATCGTTACAAGAATCAGCAATTTCATCGTTTTTAATTTTCCCATTGCCGCCTAACCCCCATTTTGTTTATGTGTGATGATTCTCTTTACGTTAAATCTGAAATCCGGATTGATTCCCAAAAACGCAACCGACACAATGAGGAGGACCCCCGTAGCCAATCCAATATATTGGGTCGCAACTCCAGCCATTTGCAAACCCACCTGCATAAATCCCAGTATGATGCTAGCTAATGCCGTCCCGACAACACCCCCTTTACCTCCTGTGATTAAAGTTCCTCCCAAGACAACGACAGTTAGAATGGGCATCAGATACTCAGCACCATAATCAGATCTTGCACTGCCTAAATAGGAGGTTAATACAACCCCGGCAATACCGGCACTTAACCCTGACAAAACATAGGCAGCCGTCAACACTTTCCTCGTATGAATCCCAACGTACTCAGCAGTGTTTTGATTGACTCCTGATAGATAGACATATCTGCCAAACCTTGTACGATGCAGAAGGATATAGGCCACCAAAAACATGATAAAAAAGATAATAACGGCATTTGGGAGTCCTAGAACCATTCCATTGGCAATTTGGCCAAAACTTTCAGGGAAGCCGGTAAACCCTTCATAGGTGCTGACCCCGGATAATCCCACCAGCACGATGGCAATTCCGCTATATAAAAGCATGCCGCCTAGAGTGATCACCATTGCTTGAACCCTTCCATAGGCAATAAGCACTCCATTTAGAAGACCGCATAATCCGCCCGTCAAAACAGCACAAAGGACGGAAGCCCAGATATTAAGCCCTGCCACTTGAAATAAAAGTCCTGTGACAACAGAACTCAACCCTATAATGGAGACACCCGAAATATCGATTCCTCCCGTAATAACGACCATGGTGACAAAGAAACCAATAATAGCAATCGCGATAAAGTCGTTAAAACTATTTAACAGGATGGAGATATTCCAGAATCTCGGGTTAATCATCCCAAAAACAAGGATTTCAAGCACAATTAAAACGAATAAAGTGAGGTGCCATTTCGGGATTTTTGTGAACATGTCAATCGTGAGCCTCCTTTTGCAGCACTCTTGCATTTAATCTCACTTTCCTTGCCTTTTGATTGGCTTTAAATGCAAGAAGGGCATCGATTACGACAATGATGATTAACAGCGAACCCGAAATCGTACTATTCCAAAAAGCTGGTACTTTCATATAAACAAGAGCAGAGTTGATTGATGTTAAAATAATCGCTCCCAATGCTGCCCCAACAACCGTTCCAATCCCGCCTATTAATGAGACGCCGCCAAGAACGCACGCCGCGATGACCGTCAACTCAATTCCTGCGCCGGCATTTGTTGAGACAAAGCCAATTTGGCTGACAAAGATGAGCCCAGCTAAAGCAGCGCAGATACCTGAAATAACAAACGAGTAAGCAATATATCGATTGACGGGAATCCCTAGGGAAACAGCACCGTCCCTATTGTCACCAATCGCGTTGTAATACCTCCCCTTGCTGCTCTTTGTCAGGTATACCTGAACCAGAATAACGCCGACTATCACGATGACCGTCAATACATTCATACCGAAGATGCCTATGTTAGAAAGCCCTTTTACTTTCGCAGGGATATTTTCCACCCATTTTCCGTTCGTATAAATAACCTGGAGGACTCGTGTGATCGAAAGTATGGCCAGCGTCATAATAAAGGAAGAAATTTTTAACTTAATAACACCAAATCCATTAATCACACCAATGCCTGCTCCAATTAGGATGGCCACAATCACGGCGGTCAAAATGCTGCCCCCATCCCTAAGAATCGTTCCACAAACAGCAGCCGTCAGGCCCAGCGTTCCACCGACAGAAATATCCAAATTCCCCGTTAATAGGACAAAGGTCATCCCGACCGCGAGAACAATATAAAGCAAGCTGCTTTTCAACGATTTATCGATATTTTGCAAGGATAAGTAGTCAGAATTCACCAAACCTACAACGAGAAATAGAACAATTAAAAATAGGAAGGTTCTAAATTCCCTTAGTTTGATTATGTTTGTCATCCTAGACATCCTCCTGATCACTTCCTTCATATGTTCCAAAGGCTGCCTTCATCACATTGGCCGTATTAATTTCATCCAAGGAAAGACAAACATCGCAGGTTCCCTGATAGACTGCATAGATGCGGTCACTAATTCGTTCGATTTCTTCTAGGTCGGAGGAAATTAGCAGGATAGAAATTCCTTGGTTTTTTAATTCCGTCATGATGGAATAGATGTCTCCCCTTGCCGCAGCATCAATTCCCCTTGTCGGTTCATCCATGATGATCAATTTAGGATTCATGGAAAGCGCTCTGGCAATAACAGCCTTCTGTTGATTTCCGCCTGAGAGCGATTTCATCTCATCGTCTTGGGAACTCACCTTAATCCTTAATAGATCAATATACCGATTGGCGACTTGCTCCTCCAACTTTTTCTTCGTAAAAAGACCATGCCGTTTAATAATTTGTGCCGTGATATTATGCCGTACAGAACTTATTGAAAATACCCCATGCAAAAATCGATCCTCCGGTATATAAGCTAAGCCGCTGTTCATTGTTTGATTGATGGAAAAATTGGTAATGTCTTTGCCGTCCAAATACACCTTTCCGCTCTTCACCCGGTTAATTCCATAAATCGATTCAGCAATTTCTGTTCTCCCAGCCCCAACAAGCCCGGCGAGCCCCACAACTTCTCCCTTGTAAACTTCAAAACTAATATTCTTAAATCCGTCGCCAACAAGGTTTTCTACTTTAAGGACCGCTTCCTCCCCCTGGCGTTCTGCCATTCGCTTTTCAAATCGACTCTCATAATGTGCTTCATTTCCAACAGGAAGCAATCCTTGAATCAACATGTCTTTTGTGAATTCGTCTATTTTCCCTTTCAGTGTGACTTGACCGTCCCGTAAGATGACCGCATGTGTGGAAATCTGAAAGACCTCATCCAGACGGTGTGTAATATAGAAGATACCAACTCCTGAATTCTTTAACTGCTCAATCACTTTGAATAAAGCTTCTGTTTCAGAAAATGTTAAGGTAGAGGTTGGTTCATCAAGAATTAATACCTTTGACCTTCGCAAAAGTCCTTTGATAATCTCGAGCTGCTGCTGTTCTGCAATACTTAAGGTAGCGGCAAGCCGTTTCAAATCAAGATTCCAGCCTAATTCTTTAATAAGCTTGATTGCTTCTCCTCTTACTTCGTGTTTAATTTTTCCAAAGCCAATCGTCAGGTTTTGCTCTACGGTCATATTTGGAAATAACAGCGGTTCCTGGGGCACTAAATAAATGCCCCTTTCATGGGCGGAGTTTGGATTTAAATTACCTGCCCGTTCACCACTAATCTCAATCGTTCCAGAGTCTGGCTGATAAATCCCTGTGAGGATTTTCATCAAGGTACTCTTTCCTGCCCCATTACCGCCGATAATCGAAATAACTTCCGACTCATTCAGTTCTAATGTAATCCCCTGTAAAACGGTATTTCGGTTAAATGACTTTCGGATACCCTCCAATCTCACCAAGTTCTGCGGCACTTTCACAAACACCCCCTACCTTAGCACTAGTTGATGTAACCGTTTTCCACATTAGTTCCATACATTTTATTCACGGAACATCATTTTATTCATTATCAAACTTTTCATTCTTTTCTTTAAATTCATCGAATAGGATATTGTACTAAGAGTGAATCAGCAACAGAAGCCATTAGAGCACTAATGACTTAAACAAAATTTGCAGAGTCCTTTGTTATAAGATCAAACAATAGTTTCCATATGAAATTTTTGTATAAAAAATAAACGGTAGAGAGTGAAGAACATGGCCTACGAAAATAGCCTGATCATTAACGTCGCATGGAAATACTACAATGAGGGCATGACTCAAAATGAGATAGCGGAGTCTTTGAACCTATCAAGAATGAAGGTGATTAAATACCTCGAGATTGCGAAGGCCAACCACATCATCCAATTTAAAATTAACCTGGATCATGTTGTGGACATGGATCTGCAAAATAAAATTAAGCAGCAATATGGTTTGCAGGATTTATATATTGTACCCGCTGCCGGCCAAAATTCGTTAGATAGTCTTTCCAAGGCGGCTGCCCAATACATTGAAGACAGAATTACCAGCGATACCATGATTAACGTTGGATATGGGCAGGCCGTTTCACGAACCTTGGGGCATCTAAATATCTCCACAAAGTATAAGGTTACCTTCGTCTCCCTATCTGGGGGCGTCAAATTTTATATACCAACAGCCATTGATTCTTCATCTGATTATTATTCAAATCCCAATTACAATCATTACATCATGCCGGCCCCATTAGTGGTATCGACAGAACCTCTTGCCAAACAATTGCTCAATGAAAAACCAATCAAGAAGATCCTGGAAATGATCCCGTATTCAAACATAACCATTATTGGCATTGGGGCAGTGAATGAGCGAGCCACCATTGTAAAAGAAGAGTACTTGACCACAAATGACATGGAAATCATTAAATCGATGGGAGCTGTAGGTGATGTTTTGAGCCAATTTTACGATATAAATGGCAATGTTATAGATTACAAGTTGCATAAACAGCTAGTCAGTACAGAGATCAGTCTTTTAAAATCGCTGAACCATGTGGTGGCTGTTGCTGGCGGTTTGGAAAAGAGAGAGGCCATCATCGGCGCCTTAAGAGGGGGGTATATCGATGTATTAATTACAGATGAGGTTGTTGCCAAGAGTCTAATAGATTGAAAAATGCCTTTAGTCCTTAATAATTGATGGAAAGGGAGAAAGCGGCATGGTAAAGTACTTAATGGCAATAGACGCCGGTACCGGCAGCGTCAGGGTCATTTTATTTGACACACTAGGTAATGAACTCTTTTGTACACAATCAGAATGGACCCATAAGGAGGATCCAAGATATCCAGGGTCCATGGACTTTGACATCGACACCAATATCGAAATCATCATCCTGCTTATTAAAGACCTTTTAACAGAGAGCAGCATCAACCCCGCAAACATTGCAGCCATTTCCACTACCAGCATGCGCGAAGCCATTGTCCTATATGACCAAAACGGCAAGGAACTTTGGGCCTGCGCCAACGTAGACTCTAGGTCAAATGATGAAGTGGCAAACCTTTATAAAATCAGCGACACACTCGAAACCGAACTTCATCAAATATCCGGCCAGACATTTTCTTTAGGAGCCATCCCGAGAATCCTTTGGGTGAAAAAAAATCTCCCTGAAATCTATAACCATATCAAATATGTGACGATGCTGAACGACTGGATTACCTATCGCCTGACTGGTGTCATCTCCGTTGAACCTTCCAATGGCTGTACAACCGGCCTCTTTGATTTGAAAAAACGAGGTTGGGAGCCAAGTATTTCAGAGAGGGTCGGTCTCAGAAATGACATTTTTCCAGTAGTAAATGAAAGCGGATCCATTATTGGCCATGTAACCGAGGGGTTCGCTGCCCTTACCGGACTGAGCACACAAACGCTCGTTGTAGCCGGCGGCGGCGATGCCCAATTAGGCTGTATCGGTATGGGCGTTATCGGTGAAGGGGATGCAGCTGTTTTAGGCGGAAGCTTTTGGCAATACGAATATACCACCAGCCAAGTCGAAATCAATGATGCCTGCAAAGTACGGGTGAATTGCCATGCCATCCCGGGCACCTGGCAATATGAAGCGATCGCCTTCTTCCCCGGATTAATCATGAGATGGTTCAGGGATTCGTTTTGCGAGCTTGAAGCCCATCTCCAAAAGGATACCGGGGAAAGTATTTACGCCCAAATGGAAAAAAGGGCGATCGATATACCTGCCGGCAGCCACGGGATGATCTGCACGTTTTCCGATAAAATGAATTATTTTTCATGGAAGCATGCGGCACCGAGCTTCATAGATTTTAAAATTGATAGCTCCTTTAATAAAGCAACCTTTTATCGCGCCATTATGGAGAATGCTGCATTTGTCACCAAGGGAAATATTGAGGAAGTGTCCAAAACGACAAATAGGTCGCCTGAGTCAATTGTATTTGGCGGCGGCGCATCAAAAAGTGACCTGTGGTGCCAAATTGTTGCGGACGTTCTAAATATGAAAGTAAAAGTTCCTGTTGTAAAGGAATCTACGGCTCTTGGTGCGGCCATTTGTGCCGGTGTAGGAGCAGGTGTTTATGGGAGTTTTAATGAAGCTATTAATAAGGTTGTTAAATTTGAAAAAACCTTCGTACCAAACGAGGCGAATCGAGCTGTTTACGATGAACTATATCAAAAATGGGAATCCGTTTATAAAGTACATTTAGACTTGGCGGACCAGGGATATACGGATCATATGTGGATTGCCCCGGGCTTATAAAGTGAAACTTCAATAAGTGGGGGTTTTACTGCCCGTTAATACGGGATCAAGTATGCAAAGGAGAGGAATCAACATGACTGTTCTTAACGAGAATGAAAGAGAATATCGCTTTGGTGACAGCGGGCCCAAGTATCTTCTAAGAGGTCCGAGAATGAACTTTGGAGTGGTTGTGCTGCAGCCGGGACAGGACTTTCCCGCACATTATCATAACATTATGGAGGAGAACTTCTATATATTAGAGGGCGAACTGGAGATTCACATTGACAAGGAGATTTTCTATTGTAAAAAAGGCGATTTTATTCACGTCGAACCAAAAAAGGTCCACTATTTGATCAATAAAGGAGATACCATCTTTAAAGCAGCATTTATGCTGGCACCTTATCAAGAAAAGGATAAGGTTGATGTGGATTACAGACCTTAGGGACATGGGGACAGGTTCCTTGTCCCATTTTAAGAGGGACAGAGGGACAGGAACCTTGTCCCTCTCGTAACACGTATGAGAAGGAGGGTGGTTGGCACCTGGTACAACTCCCGTCTCCCCTATAAAATCGGAGAAAGCAGACGGGAGATGGATTCTTTAAATCGAACCGTCCCAGATCGTTCTTTATACTGTTCCAAAGTCAGCTCCACACTATCTTGACTATCTTCTAAGAACAAATCATAGAGGTTTCGCGCAATCTTCTCGTCATAAATCAAGGCATTTACTTCAAAGTTAAGCCTAAAGCTCCGGAGATCAATATTGGTTGTGCCAACAGAGGCTACTTCCTGATCGACTACAATCGATTTCGCATGTAAAAACCCATTATCGTATAACAAAATCTTGGCACCATAAGGCAGCAGTTCGCCCGCATAGGCAAGGTTCGCCCAGCGGACAAAAGGATGATCCGGCTTATTCGGAATCATAATCCGTACATCCACTCCAGAAAGCAGAGCCATTTTACAAACATCCATAAAGCTTGAGTCCGGAACAAAATAAGGGGTTTGAATATACACACTCCTCTTGGCCGACATAATGAGCTTCAAGTACATATTTTTCAAATGTTCAGTCATCGAGTTGGGGCCGCTTGAAATAATCTGAATCGCGCTGCTCCCGTTATTCCGCTCTTCCGAGATTGAATACGCCTCGTAATCAATGATTTCTTGCTTTGTGGCCTGTTTCCAATCCAATACAAATCGGCCTTGAATATGTGTCACCGCATCGCCGGTAATTTTCAGATGCGTATCACGCCAATTTCCAAATTTCTTATTGAGTCCTAAATATTCATTCCCAATATTGAACCCGCCAATATAGGCCATCTCTCCATCAATGATGCAGAGCTTCCGGTGGTTCCGTGTATTAAAACGGAAGTTGATTAATTTTAGAAACGAAGGAAAAAACACCTCTACCTCGCCGCCGCTGTCTATCAGCTCTTTGAAAAAAGAACGGTCCATCCTCCTTGAGCCCACTTCATCATAGAGAACCCGAACCCGGACACCTTCCTTCGCTTTCTTTGTCAATTCATCCCGCAGCCTCTTCCCCAGAGAATCACGCTGAATGATGTAATACTCGAGATTAATCTCCTTCTTGGCATTCTGAATATCTTCGAATAACGACTCGAATTTATCTCTCCCATGCTGAAAAATGGTAACTTCATTGTCATCCGTCAGTAAGGCGTTCGATGACTTCATGTTCATCGTAATCAGATCGGCATGCTCCTTAAGCAACGGCTTTTCGTTAAAATCAGAACTTGTCAGCTGCTCGAGCTGTATATTTACAGCGTCATTTAAAAAATTTCGTTCTTCCTCTGCAAGCTGATAAAAATTTCTTTGCTTCAGCTGCCGGCCTAGAAAGATGTAGACAAAAAAGCCGACAATCGGGAGAAAAAACAAGACCATCAGCCAGGCCCAGGTAGAGCTGACGTCTCTTCTCTCTACAAAAATAACCACAATAGCGAATAATATATTTAAGATAGTAATAAGCGCAACAAGTAACGCAATCACATTCTGCATTTCCATAAGTTAAACTCCTATAATCACAATGGTTTGTTCTATATATAGATTGTGCGGTATGCGGGCTGTTCAGTCAATACGTATTCAAAACCGCAGAAATTATTTATAAGGGATATATAGTAAAAAAGAGAAGTGCTGTCAACACTTCTCATGCAGCCTTTACCGTCAGGATGATGGTTGGCTATATTTCGGTTTACTCTGGCCCCCTCTTTTTCTTGTAACAGGTACTGAAACTCCAAATTTATGATTCTATTTTTTCTTTAAATGCCTCCATTTTTCCCTTTGTTTCATTCATTAATTTCTCTATTGCTGCGATATCAGGCTTGTCTTTTTTAGCTTCACTAATGAGCGGATATAAACTTTCTTCAATCTTTTTATAGTCTTCCGGATAGTTTTCCTCTACCTTCTTTTCTATGGAATCCCAGCTTTCTTCCAGCTCTTTTCCGGTTGTTTGAATTAACTCCGAGTTTTCCGCTTTCGTTTCCAAGTTCGTTTTTAAATTGTCTAACACAGTAATCACCTTTGCACTGCCGTTTGAAATTTCTTCATCACTTTGACTCTCTTGCTGTTTATTGTCTGTTTGGGTTTCAGTTGTTCCCTTTTGATTTTCAGCAGTTTTTTCATTGTCAGCATTAGAGCTGCATCCGGCTGCCATTAATACTAGTAAAATAACGGCTAAAATAAAATTGAATTTTTTCATGGTATCCCTCCTCGCCATGTAATTCCCCTTCGAATCCTTCATTAAACCGGTTCGACCGAAATAATATAAGTGAAACTCCAAATCACTTCGATATAAGCGAACAGCCGCTAATTACTTTGTGTAATTAGGGGCAGCTTCTATTTATTCGGTCGTATTGCGGGCGGTACCAGGCACAAGGATTTAGGGGTTAGACTACAGGCACTCGAGTTTTATTCAAAAGAAAAAAGGGTATAAATTCTATAATCTTAAAACGAAAGGAAGATGAACATGTATAATCATATTCTTATAGGTTTTGATAATTCCGAAGACAGTATGAAAGCATTGGAAAGAGCCGCACAATTCTATGCACTGAACCGTGACTGTAAAATTACAGTTGCTCATGTTATTGAACAGCACATAAACAATATGACCGCTTATAATTATACTTATCCTGTCGTACCAAGTATAAATGGAGGAATGAACCCATCTCCAATCCCCCTGCCTGAGAATGAACTTCCCCCGGAAATTCTAGAAACCAGCCGGCACAGTACGATTTTGGATCATGCGAAGTCATTTTTAATGAGTCAAGGGGTACCTGCCGAATTTGAGTCATTAGACGGCAAACCTGTTAATGATGACTTATGTGAGTTTGCCTCGGAACAAGATGTGGATTTAATTATTGTGGGGAATAGCGGAAAAGGAGCGCTCCAAAAACTGCTAGAGGGTAGTGTCAGTGAAAAGGTAATGAAAAAAGCGGAGATGGATGTCCTTATTATTAAATAATAGAAACGCCCAAATTTACATGTAGAAATTTGGAATTTATCATTGGGACTGACCCTCATTTCGGTAAAACTTTACTAGGACGGGTGACTGATTCCGTTCTTATATACTAATATGGTAAAAAAATCAACATCCCTCGGAAATTATTTTTGAACATTTTGTGACAAAGTGTTATAATAAAAATAACAAAAGGAGTGGTACCCATGAATAAATGGTCAAAACAAGGAGTTATTTTCGCCGCGATCCATACTTTATTTTTCCTTAACTTAGCATTTGACTTTATTGAATTTTTCTAGACTTGCTACACACTTCTGAGTGACTGATATGTTAATATTCTTCTACTATCTTCTCTGCTAATGTTTTGTTCTCTCTTCATCTTAGATTCAGATTTCCATTTTAAAAAAGGGCATTCGTTGTCTTTAGGCACGAATGTTTTTTTCTGGACGCATATCCTACTGTTCTATACAAACATGGTGTATCAGTATGGCTGACAATAAAGATGTCTTAAGTAATGGTCCTTTCTTTTATGGTACGAAAGCAGAACTCAATGAACTTATGAAGGACATTTCCCTCCCCCTAAACTTAGCAACAGAAAAACCTACCAATATACATCAGTAGGTTTTTTTCACTTTTACTCGTTCTTTGAGGTTTCACTTTATTGCATTCTATCCGGCAGCCAAAGTGATAATCCAGGGACGATGATCACGAATATGAGGACGATAATCATTAAGACAATAAACGGGATGACTCCCCTTACGACATTGCCGAGTTTTTCTTTGGCAATCCCACTTACGACGAACAGGTTTAGTCCAACCGGCGGTGTGATCATGCCTAATTCCATATTAATCGTCATAATAATGGCAAAGTGAATCAAATTGATATCGAAATGTTTAAGCATTGGTAGCAAGATTGGCAGAGTAATAAGAATAATAGATACTGCCTCTAAGAACATTCCCATTGCAAAGAACAGGATATTGACAATGATCATAAATATCCATTTATTGACTTCACTGTCAGCAATCCATGAACCAATTTGATGGGGGATTTGGGCATTTGTTAAATATAGACCAAACAAGCTTGCAGCTCCGATAATCAAGAAAATCATGGCCGTAATATTAATCGACTCAATTATGATCGGGCGAATATCCTTCCAATGAAGCTCCCGGTAAATAAAAGCAGAAACAATAATTCCATAAAATACAGCTATAACTGCAGACTCCGTTGGTGTGACGACACCGCTATAAATACTGCCAAGAATTAAGAATGGCAGAAATGCCCCCCAAATGGCTTTTAAAGACTTTCTTCCCCGCTCACTCCATGAGGCCTTCTCGCCAAGTCCATAACCTTTTCGCTTCGCATAAAAAATGGCGGAAGCAATGAGTACCCCTCCAAGTAATAAACCAGGGATGACACCGGCCATAAATAACTTTCCAATCGATTCCTCTGCTGTAATCCCATAAATAATTAACGGAATGCTTGGTGGAATTAAAATCCCAAGTGTACCGGCGGCAGCCACTAGACCCATAGAATATTTCTTATCGTATCCGGCATTCACCATCGCCGGAATCATAATGGAACCAATTGCAGCAGCAGTTGCCGGACTTGAACCGGAAATGGCCGCAAAAATCATACAGGCCAAAATCGTAACGACGGATAAGCCCCCCGGCAAATGTCCAACCCACGATCGTAATGCCTCAATCAAATATTTTGATATTCCTCCACGGGCAAGCAGGACCCCTGCCAGAACGAACCCCGGAATCGCCATCATCGGGAACGAATCAAGTGCCGTGAAGATCCTTTGCGGCAGCATGTTCATGTTAAAATCAGTCAGCATCAATACGACCATTGTCGATGTTGCCAAGCTAATCGCAATCGGCACCCGAAGAATCATCAATAGAAAGAAAACGCTAAGTAATAGGATTATCATAGTTTTCCTCCTGCCCGCGCAATTGGTTCACGAATCGCTCAATAAATCGCAATAAAAATAAGATTCCAGATATCGGTAATATTAAATAGACGATCCACATCGGAATGCCGACATCTAATGAAACCATTCCAGAAGAATATCTGGCTTCGACAAGAATCAATCCGTAATACGTAAAAGCAAAACAAAACAAAATACATACAATTGTGGCAAATAAATCTACGATACGTTTCGCACCTTTCGAAAGCTTGTCGTACAAAATATCCACCTGAATATGATGGTTATATCTCAACGCAATCGCAAATCCGATGAAAGATCCCCAAATGATTAAATACCTGACAATCTCTTCAACCCAAGCCTTTGGTTCGTTAAAGATATACCGCATAATAACGCCATAGAAAATGAGCGAAATTCCGGCAAAAAAGAATGTACCGGCGGAAAGCTCTTCAATGAAGTTCCAAATTCTTTTTAACCCCTTCATGATGCACCCCTTCTTTCATAAAATTTTTCGTAATGAAAAGAATGAGTGTCGATCAAAAGACTTGATCGACACTCATAAGTCCTTATTTTAGATTGCGAATGCCATCAATCAGCTCAGACGTAATTGTATCTCCAAACTCATCGTAAACCGGTTGTAAAGCTTTAGCCAAAGCTGCTTTTTCATCATCAGTTAAAGAAATAACCTCCACTTTACCGGAGTTTTTAATATTTTCTAAGCTCTTTTCATTTTCTTCTCCTGCAAGCTTCCATTCAAGCTCTGTTGCCTCTTTCATTGCTTCTTCCACTTTTGTACGAATATCTTCCGGCATGCCATCCCAGAATGTCTTATTAACAAACACGGCGTAATCCAAGCGGCCATGTTCACTTAATGACATATATTTTTGTACTTCCTGATATTTCTGTGTATCAATATTATTGTACGTATTTTCTTGTCCATCTACGGTACCTTGTTGTAACGCTGCATATGTTTCACCGAAAGCAATAGTAGCACTTCCAGCACCAAGAGCTTTAAATTGAGCTTCCAACACTTTTCCCGCTTGAGCACGGAACTTAATACCCTTGAAGTCCTCTGGTTTTTTCAATGGACGTTTATTATTTGTAAAATGCTTAAAGCCATTTTCCCAGAAGGCAATCCCCATAACATCGTTAGCCGCTAATTTATCGCTGTTTAAGAGCGTTTTGGCAACGTCGCTATTGAAAAACTTGTGCACATGCTCTTGATCTTTAAATAAGTAAGGCATGTCGACATACTGCCAGCGAGGATCTAATTTAACCATTTTTGTAACAGACGGAGCAATCATATGAACATTTCCAGATACAAGGGCATCCAGTTCATCATTATCTCCATATAACTGCGAGGATGGGTAGACTTCTACCTTTGCCTTTCCCTCCGTCTTTTCTTTTACTAACTCAGCAAAACGTTCAGCCGCTTTTCCTTTTACACTATCAATCGATGTAACATGCGAAAATTTAATGACAATCGGATCATCTTTGGTTGCAGTCGTTTTCTTGCCGGAACCACCTGAACAGGCTGTGGCAACCAATAAAAATAAACTAATCATGCTAATTAACATGACCTTTTTCATTTCGTTTTCCCCCTTTGTTTTGACTAAAAAACTTATATAATAAAAGTTACTAGGGTAATAGAATCCGACTTGGCTTTCCCCTGATCCATGTAAAATTCCATTACAATAACCTTATTACTGAAATTATTATTCTTTATATTTAGGCAAAGCCTTTATATATTTTTCACCATACTTTACGGTAAAATAGTCATATATCGGCTTAAAATCCTTTTCCCACGCTTGTTTTTCCTCATCTGAAAGACGATAAATATCGATACATTGACAGTCTTCTAGTTCTGCCAGTTTTTCACCATTTGTTTTCTTTGCCTGTTCCATTTCCCATTCGCTTACTTCCTTTAATGTATCTTTAATTAAAATCTGAATACTTTGGGGAAGCTTATCCCAAAACTCTTTATTCATTAACAATAAATAGCCCAGATAACCATGATCGCTTATGGTTAAATAATTTTGATGATAATGGAGATTTTTACTTGTAATATTGGAAAGTGTGTTTTCCTGCCCATCAATATCACTTTTTTCCAAGTGTGTAAAAACCGTATTAAAATCAATTTTCTGAGGAATGGCTCCCAGGCTGATAAATTGCTTTTCTAAAATTTCGCTTGGCATGATTCTTATTTTTAGATTATGTAGATCAGCCGGTTTAAGGATGGGATGATCACGATTGCTGATCTGTTTAAAGCCGTTGTCCCACATGCCCAGCATCAGAAGCCCGTGATCGTCAAATTTAGATGAAAGCCCTTTCCCAACAGGGCTGGCAATATATTTATGCACTTCTTCATAACTGTTGAACGCAAAAGGCAGATCAATGACAGACCATTCGGGAATAAGTTCAGTCACTTTTGATGTTGCAGGGGCAATCATTTGCACATCCCCTTGCAAAAGCGCTTCCATTTCTTCGCCATCTTTATAAAGAAACCCATTTGGGAAAACCTGAACTTCAACATAGCCATTGCTTCTATCCTTGACCAGCTGAGCAAACTTTCGTGCTGCCAAACCTTTTGGCGTATCTTCACCTACTACATGGGAAAATCGAATAACAATTCGTTCATCTTCACCTAATTGCTCATAATCCTTAGGGTACTGAGTGGATTCGCAGCCAATTAGCATGAAAACCAATAATAATCCGATTAATTTTAAACTAGACTTGGTGTACAATTTCTTCCTCCAAATTAATCGACAAATAAGATATTCTCATTATATCGACTATTTTTATTTTTAAAATATTATGTATTTATTGAACTTTTTGGTCTTTATGGTATCTCTTTGGAAAAACTTCCATTTCCAAAAATGATTTTTCACAAACAAAAAGCTGTTACACTATTTGTGAACAACTCTTTGTTTGGTACCTATTTTAATGAATAATACTTCGTCGGCCTCCCCACATTCCCATATTGCAATTCTATTTGTACCTTATCTTTACCAGCTAGGAAATCTAAATATTTCCTAACTGTTACTCTGGCCATTCCTAAGTTTTGTCCTAATTGTTCTGCCGTTATCGGGGGTTCCGCAGACCCTAAACCAAGCAAAATTTGTTTCATGGTAAATTCATTCAAGCCTTTTGGCAAATCAATTCCATTTTCTGAATTCCCCAGCCATTTATCAATATCCTCTTGATTTAACATCTGAAGTGATTCGATTTTGCCCACCATTTTACAGTAATTTTGAAGTGATTGTTGGAATCGTTGCAAACGAAAAGGTTTTACCAAATAATCAATGGCTCCCAACCGCATCACTTCCTGGATCGTACCTGCATCACGAGCGGCAGTAATCATAATAATGTCAGAAGGAATTCGTTCCGTTCTTAGTTGGACCAATACATCCAACCCCGAAATATCTGGCAAAAACATATCTAGCAAGACAAGCTTTGGCTTTAGCTTTTTTATTTTTTCCAGGGCATCTTTTCCGGATGTAGACATTCCAATAAGAGAGAACTCGTCCATTTTTTCCAAAAACCCTATATTTACCTCTAATACAATTGGTTCATCCTCAACGATAAATACAGAAATTTTATTCATTGTCGATTCCCTCTCCCACTTTTATTGAAAAGATCGTTCCACCATCAGGTTCTGTTTTAGCTGAAATTTTCCCTTTATTTGATTCCACAATTTGTTTAACTAATGCCAAACCAATTCCTCTGCCTTCTTTCTGTTTGGTGCTATATCCGTATTCAAAAATTTTCTCCGCATCTTCCGGTAAACCGCTTCCATTATCCCGAACCTCAATATATAGAAATGTTGCATTTCCCTGGAGTAAAAGATGGACGATACGTTGCTCGCGTATTAAACAGGCTTCCATCGCATTATCCAATAAGTTCCCGATCACCGTGACCAGGTCCCCGCTTGAAAATCCATTTATCACTTCCAATAAACAGGATTTTTCATTGATGATCAATGAAATCCCTAGTTCTTTGGCCCGCGATCTTTTCCCCAAAAGAAGACCAAGAACGGAGTAGTCAGAAATATGATCTTTTAAAAACTGTATAACGGTTTGTTCATCTGAAATCTCATCAACAATCATACTTAAGGCCTCATCCGATCGTTCTAATTGAATCAATCCGGCAATACTGTGCAGTTTATTCATATATTCATGGTTTTGGGAGCGCAAGGCATCCACAAGTGTTTTAATCCCCGTTAATTCTTCTGCGAGCATGTTGGCTTCCTTGCGATCCGTCATCATGATTAACGAACCGACAGGACGTCCATTCACATTTATGGGGTATATTTTAACTAAGTACATCACTTTCCGGCAAAGCAAAGGACGGTAAACGACTTCCTTACTTATAGAAAATTGCTTGCCCAGCCATGTTTCCGGAAATAGCTCGGAAATATTTATCGATTCCCCGAAAAAATTTGTATATTGAATAGCCAACCGATTCATAAACGTTATATTCCCTTTATCATCGGTTGCCAAGATGCCGATATCCATCGACTGCATCATACTCGAACGTTCTTCCACTAAGCGGGCAATTTCATAAGGTTCCAGATTGAGCGTTTGTTTTTTTAGATGATTCGCGATAAAAAAGGAACCGATAAGACCGATTAACAATCCCCAAAACAATGAAATAAACATGTCCTTCTGATATTCCAAAATAAGACTTTGAAGGGTGGGAGACATAATCCCAACCGTCACAACACCAACCTGTTTTACTCCTTCTGCATTCATAATTGGTACAAATGCGCGAATCGCATAGCCTAAAACCCCCTGAGCCTTTGAAATATATTCATGCTCCGATAATGAAGGTAATTCATCCCCGCCTTCAAAGGGTGTACCTAACTTGCTTTCGGAAGGGTGAGAATAGCGAATCCGATCCATATCAAAAACAACTATATAATCAACATTCGTCGCTAACCGCACCCTCTCAGCCATTGGCTGAATAATTCTTGCTCCGCCATTTTTCCCGACATTTGTTTTGATATCAGGCAGCTGAGCAACGGTTCGCGCAATCGCTATCGCGCGTGCCCCAAGCTCTTTTTCAAATGCAGTGGAAATATTAAGGATCATGAGCCAACCGCTTGTCATAACGGAAAAAACCACTAAAATAAATGAAAAAATAAATATCTTCATTCGTAAAGAAACTCTTGTCATTACAGTACCCCGCTGCTAAAAAACACACTATTAAGATGATTATTTCTGAAAAATATTCAAGCCAACACTTGATTTACCAACTAATATTATAGCATTTTTCAAAACATACATTTCGAAAAAATTAGAATTACGAGAATAGTAGAACAGCGGGTCTGGGAGTTGGTGATAGAGGAAGGATGAATGACTGGGAGAAAAATTTGCCCATGATGTTCTCCTTATCGTCGCAAACAAAAAAAGTAACCATCGTGCCAAGCGGACGAACGGCTACTTTTTTAAAAATAAACCAAAAATATCGCGTATATAATCCAAGATATAAAACTCGCAAAATCACCCAAAAAATAAACGGAAGCAGTTCTACAAATTTCTCAAGGATGTCAACCAAACAAACGTTTATTTAAAAATGCCAAATTACGCACTGCTAAAGGGTTTTATATGGAATGCAGCTAAAAATTTTGTCAGTCAAACAAACGTTTATTTGAAAGTGGCTCCAGCCCGCAACAATACAGTACGTTAGCGTTGTTTCTGGGATAAACAATGTCGATTCCTGTGAGTGAAGGTCTGTAACAATTTAATGCGTTAAACTTTAGCTGAGTGGGGGTCTGCCCCCAATTAAGGCCGCTTCTTCCCTTCGTTCTCTGGAAAAAGAAAATAGGATATGACTCCTGAGAATAGCCCCGCTCCGATTGCAATAATGAGTCTAGTGCCAAATTGTATATCTGAATACCCATCATTGAGCATCCAAAGTGCTACAACCATAACGATAATCATGATGGGAACGACAAATGTAAATCTTTTCTGCTTCAAATTTCACCTCTCCCTTCTGGCCCCTTTTTACCCTATTATACAGAAAAGAAATGGATAGATAATAAAAAAGGAGAAGGAGGACTGCTAAAGGCGTCCCACTTTTTAACGAGAGCAACATTGTTTTTCAGGGGAATTTTTTTGCATAAAGGAAACATTTTGTAAAAACTTAAATATAATAAAAATAAAGGAAGTTGATTTGGATGTATTTGTCTAAACGAATTAGAAAGAAAATTATAGTAAGTGCTTACCTTTGCAGGCTGTTTGGGGTTATTGGGCAAGAAGATTATCATTCAATGGTTAATCAATCAAAGTCTAATCATTAAGTTCGTCCCCGCAGGTGATCGTTCTGTCGGTGCTACATTGTCGTATAAAGTAGTTCGTTCCTATTGAAAGCTGCCAATTACGGCAGCTTTTGTGCATTTCCGGTCTGACCCAGATTCGCCGACTTCTATTACACTCTTTAACGCGGTAAACTTTAACTGAGTGGGGTCTGACCCCGCATCCCCATCTACCCTTGTGATCCGAGCAGGGAGTTTCGGTATTTGCTTGGGGTTTTGCCGGAGATGGCTTTGAAGACGCGGCTGAAGTAACGGGCATCTTGGTAACCGACGGCGCTGGCGATCTGGTAAATGGTTAGGTCTAGGTCCATCAGCATAGATTTTGCTTTATCAACGCGGAGATTGGTAATATATTCAATAAAGGAAGAACCGGTTGTTTTTTTAAACAGATTACTAAAGTAGTTGGGACTTAGATGTACATGGCTGGCTACTTGTTCCAAGGAAATATTTTCAATGTAATGGTGTTCAATAAAGGCAATCGCTTTTTGGACGGATTTAAGCGTTTCTTCGTTATAGTCTAGGAATGCACGCTCCAGAAGCTGTTTGATCGCCTCTTGGAACCACTTTTTCATTTGGCTCGTATTCTCGACCATCAGTAAATCACGGGCATACTCAAGATGAATCGAAATAATATCCTGCGGCTTTGCCCCGCCATTAATGGCTGACCTGGCTAAAGTCGTTAACAAATCCAGAATTTGCAGTTTAAGAACCTCGGGGTCGACATTCTGCTGCGTAAATACAGTATTCCACACCTTTTCAAGGCTTTCCTTGACACCGGTAAAGTCACCAACCGTCAGCTTACTTGCCACCGTTTCAATTTCACTATTCGGCAGTAAAGCGGTCTCGTTTTCAAACGGCTGAATATCGGCTATATGTAAAATCGCATTCGTCCCAGAAAAAAACTTATAGGTTTGGGCCTGTAACGCTTCTTGATAGGAAACATGTAAATTGCGGGCGTCCTCATAATAGCTGCCGATCCCTATGGTAACGGTATATCCTGTTTTTTCATTAAGATGCTGCTTCATTCTTTCTGCATAAGAGACGGCTAACTGCTTGTATTCCTCCTGACTGCTGCGCAATGGAATCGACAGCAGCACAGTAATTTTGTCAGCCGCGGTAATGACGGGCAAAATGTCCCGAATCTCTAAATCCCGAAACGTTTGAATCGCCGCAATAATCTCATTCCGGATTGTTTGCTCCCAAAGCTTGCTTTTGTTTTTGGTCAAGCGAAAAAATTCATCAATATGAAGAATCATCGCTGTATTCGGAACAACTGATAAGCCGGCCCACTTGCTGCGATCCCATATTTCCTTCGAATTTTTCACATTGCCAAAAATTAAATCGTAAGCGAGATGGCTTTTTAACGAAATAAGACATTCTTTTGCTAGCCTGGCTTTGCGATCACTATTATCCTCTTTCGCCATTGCCGCTTTTACTTCATGAAGCAAATAGTAAAGACTTGTTTTGTCCGTGGATTTGGTAAGGCAATCAAACGCACCCTTCTTAAAAAATATCCGTTGTTCCTGAATGGTAAATTCCGATTTAAGAACAATCGTATAGTCAGCGAGTTTCCTCCCCAGGATGGAGCGGTCCAGCTGATCCATATCAAGGAGCAGAACCGGGCAGGGGTTTTGTCTCAGTCTATTTACCCAATCACCCGCGGCATCATATACTTTCACGTTAAAGTGAAATTTGTACTCTATGTTGACAGATTCAATCAGCCCAATGGCTGTTTCATCGTTTGAAATAATAACTAGTGTATGAGCCATTTTTAAAACACTCCCTAACAAGAAGAGTTGATTTTAAAGCGGTTTATTAATCCCGTAGGTTTCCAGCATCTTTTTCGCAGTCGGGTAGCCGGCGTCAGCGTGGCGGATGATATTTAAGCCGGGATCAATTTTTAACAGACGCTTTAATTTTTCAAACGCCTCTATACTTCCGTCTGCCACTGCGGTCATACCGGAATGGATCGAGTTGCCGATGCCGACACCCCCGCCATGCTGGATGCTGACCATAGACGCCCCGGCACAGGTGTTTAACAACCCCGTTAGAATCGGCCAATCCGCCACCGCATCGCTGCCGTCCATCATCCCCTCTGTTTCCCGGGTTGGAGCTGACATCGTGCTGCCTTCCGAATGGTCCCGTGTGATGGCGATCGGTGCTGACAGCTGTCCTGAAGCGACCATGTGATTAATGATTTCGCCTAATTGATCACGCTCTTTGTAGTTGAGCCAGCATGTACGTGCCGGCAAGCCGTAGAAATAGATTTTGTCCTGGACATAACGAATCCAGCGGCATATCCGCTCATCACTGCGAAACTCAGATAATATGACTTCATCAATTTTATAAATATCACTAGGGTCGCCCGATAAGGCAATCCAGCGGCACGGACCGCGCCCTTCACAATAAAGCGGCCGTAAATATTCAGAAATAAACCCTGGAAATTGAAACGCTTCTTGATAGCCAGCCTTCAGCGCCTGGCCGCGGATGTTGTTGCCGTAATCAAACACCACCGCGCCGCGCTCCTTAAACACATTCATTGCCTGTACATGGGTAACGATTGTTTTTGAGGCTAACTCGACATATTTTTCTGGCTTTTTATGACGTAAAAATTGCGCCTGATCCAACGTGACACCACTTGGTATATAGCCGTGGAGCAGGTCATGTGCCGCTGTTTGATCGGTTACCACGTCGGGCGTCACGCCGCGCCCAATCAACTCACTGTAAACATCAGCTGCATTCCCAAGAAGCGCAATGGCCAGCGGTCTTTCATGCTTTGCCGCTTCCTCAGCAAGTGAAAGGGCTTCATCGATGGAATGTACAAGGATGTCACAATAATTATTGAGCAGCCGCCTTTTAATCTTTTTCTCATCGATTTCTACGACGATAGCAACACCGCCGTTCATTGTAACCGAAAGTGGCTGGGCCGAACCCATACCGCCTAAGCCAGATGTAAGGACAATTTTCCCTTTGAGAGAGCCGCCAAAATTCCTTATGGCCACTTCACTCATGGTTTCAAATGTTGCCTGCAGGACACCCTGGACCCCGATATAGGCCCAGGAGGCTGCGGTTGCTTGTCCATACATGGTGAGCCCTTTTTCCTCTAAGCATGAGAACTCCTTCCATGTAGCCCAGCTTGGCACCACCATCGACGAGGAGGAGACGACCCGCGGGAAAAATGGGAAGGTGCGGAAAGAGGCAACTGGTTTTCCTGATTGAATTAATAATGTCCAATCGGGTTCCAGCTGCTTTAGCTCCTTAATAATCACCTCGAGCATCTGCTTGTTACGCGCTGCTTTCCCTGTTCCCCCGTAGACGATCAATTGTTGATTATTTTCGGCTACCCGGGGATCTAAGCTGTTCATTAATAATCGAAGTAAAGCCTCCGTCTCCCAGCTTTTGCACGAAAGCTCTTTACCGATTGGTGAGGAATACGTTTTCAAACCTGTGATGCCTCCTTCCGCCGTTACTATCTTATTAACTGACTACTGCTTCGGATGTTTCGATGATTTGTTTAAATTCTTTTGTTAACAGGGGCAGTACTTCAAATAGGTCACCGACAATACCAAAATCCGCTATTGAAAAAATATTGGCTTCCGGATCTTTATTAATGGCCACAACTACTTTGGAATTGGACATCCCCGCTACATGCTGAATCGCACCTGAAATACCGCAAGCAATGTAAAGATCAGGTGTTACCACTTTTCCCGTTTGCCCGATTTGCAAGGAATAATCGCAGTACTCAGCATCACAAGCACCGCGGGATGCACCGACTGCACCGCCAAGCACATCCGCTAGCTCTTGAAGCAGCTTAAAGCCCTCGGCTCCTTTTACACCGCGGCCGCCCGAAATAATAATTTTAGCTTCGGACAGGTCCACCCCTGTCACAGCCTTTCTGATAACCTCTTTGACAAATGTACGTAAATTCTTTATCTCTACTTTAACCGACTGGATCGCTCCTTGTCTTGTCTGATCTTTATTAAGGACAGCGATATTATTAGGGCGAATCGACAGCAGGACAGGCCCATCGATTATATGTTTTTCTTCAAAGGCTTTCCCAGCATAGATGGGACGGGTACAAATGATTTGACCGTCTGTTACCGCGATATGGATGACGTCTGAAAGTAATCCAGCATCCAACCGGGCAGCGATTTTTGGCGACAAATCCTTTCCTAATGAGGTATGACCAAATACAATTGCTTCCGGCTGTTCCTGCTCAATTATTTGCAGCAGTGCTTGACCATAACCGTCAGATGTATAGCTGTCAAGCTGTTCATTCTCGGCAAGCAGAACACGGTCTGCACCGAAATGAATCATTTCTTCAGCCATTTCCTGCTGTCTACCCCCGATTAACAGCCCGACAATCTCCCCTCCTTCAGCCACGGCGGCAGCTGCCGCAATCGCTTCAAACGTTACCTTCCTTAAGGAACCATTTCGAACTTCCCCGACCACGAGTACTTTTTTCATCATCCAGCCTCCTCTTTAAATGACTTTCTTTTCATGATAAAGAATAGAAACAAGCTCTTTTACTTGATCAGCCAGTTCGCCTTGGAGCACGTATCCCTCTTCTTTTTCCGGAGGTAAAAAAGTCCGTACCTTCTGAATACTCTTCGCAAGCTCCTCTTCGTCTAAATCGATATCATCTAGTTCCAGTGTGTCTAGCGGCTTTTTCTTGGCCTTCATAATTCCCGGTAAGGATGGATAACGCGGTTCGTTTAGTCCTTGCTGGGCCGTAACGAGCAGCGGCAAAGACGTCTCAATCACTTCTGTATCCCCCTCGACATCGCGCTGAACCGTAACCTTTGTTCCATTTAATTCAAGGCCCGTTACCGTTGTCACGTACGGGATATGTAGTAACTCAGCTGTACGCGGCCCCACCTGACCAGTAGCGTGATCAACAGAAGCATTCCCAGCCATAATGAGATCCGCTTGTTTGTCCTGAAAATAGGCCGCTAAAATTTTCGCACTGATGTGTGGATCCAGCTCCTCTTCATATTCAATTAAAACCGCCTTATCACAGCCCATCGCAAGGGCCGTCCGCAGCTCAGTTTCCGCGTCCTCTGATCCGACCGTCACAACCGTCACTTCTCCCCCATGCTTTTCACGTAGAAGCAATGCCTCTTCAATGGCATACTCATCATATGGATTGATAATATACTTAGCGTCACCCGGATCAATTTCCCCCTGTTGAACGACGATTTTTTCCTCTGTATCGAACGTGCGCTTCAGCAGCACGAATAATTTTAACATCCTTCTTCCTCCTTTTTTCGACGAAGGGAATAGAGGGGTTCCCTATTCCCTTCGTACGATTGATACCTCTTATTGCTCAAGCATCGGAATGCGGACACCCCGCTCTTTTGCCACCTTGATCGCTTTATCATAGCCCGCATCAGCGTGGCGAATAACCCCCATTCCAGGGTCGGAAACCAATACCCGTTCAATCCGCTGCGCTGCCTCCGCGGTGCCATCTGCAACAAGCACCTGTCCAGCATGCTGCGAGTATCCCATGCCAACACCGCCTCCATGGTGAATACTTACCCAGCTGGCGCCGCCGCACGTATTAATCAAGGCATTTAGAATCGGCCAATCAGCGATCGCATCACTGCCATCCCGCATCGCTTCGGTTTCACGATTTGGCGAAGCCACCGAACCACAATCCAAATGATCACGCCCAAACACAATCGGTGCACTCAATTCACCGCTAGCCACCATTTCATTAATTTTTAAGGCAAATTTATGCCGCTCTCCGTAGCCCAGCCAGCAGATCCTTGCCGGCAGCCCCTGCCATTTCACCATTTTCTGGGCCATTTCAATCCAGTTCACAAGGGCAGGATCGTGCCCAAACATTTCAAGCGCCACTTGATCAGTTTTGTAAATATCCTCAGGATTTCCTGACAATGCTGCCCAGCGGAACGGGCCTTTGCCTTCACAGAACAATGGGCGAAGATAGGCCGGAACGAAGCCGGGAAAATCAAATGCATCTTTGACGCCCATTTTTTGCGCATAAGCACGGATGTTATTGCCATAATCGAACGTTTCCGCTCCGGCTTTTTGCAAATCAAGCATCGCTTGAACATGAACAGCCATCGACTCCATCGCTTTTTGTTCGTAGGCTTTCGGGTGGTCTTTCCTTAATGCCAGTGCTTCTTCATAGCTCATGCCATGTGGCACATAACCATTTATCGGATCATGGGCGCTCGTTTGGTCGGTAACGATGTCCGGGATAATGCCGCGTTTCACCAGTTCTGGATAGATGTCAGCGCAATTGCCAACAAGTCCGATTGACGCTGGCTCCCTTTTTTCGGTAAACTCTTTTACCATCGCAAGGGCCTCATCAAGACTTTCGCATAGGTAATCACAGTAGCCCTCTTTGATTTTCCGTTCAATTCGCTGACGGTCGACCTCCACTACCAGGATGACACCTTTCGCCATTTTTCCTGCAAGCGGCTGGGCCCCGCTCATGCCGCCCATCCCTCCGGTTAAAATAAACCGGCCGCTTAAATCGGGCGTACCGAATGCTTTTTTCCCAGCCTCTACAAAGCTTAAATACGTTCCCTGTAAGATCCCTTGGGCTCCGATATAGATCCAGCTTCCGGCCGTCATCTGCCCGTACATCATCAAACCCTTTTCTTCTAATTCATAGAAGTGATCCCAGTTTGCCCATGCCGGGACAAGATTGGAATTGGCGATTAACACTCTTGGCGCCATTTCGTGTGTCCGAAATACACCAACCGGCTTGCCGGATTGAATTAACAGGGTTTCATCATTTTCAAGTTTCTTTAAGGATTCGACGATCGCATCAAAGCACTCCCAGTTTCTCGCGGCCTTGCCAATCCCGCCATACACAACAAGCTCGTCCGGATTTTCCGCTACCTCAGGATCTAAATTGTTCATCAGCATCCGCAGTGCCGCTTCTTGCACCCAGCCTTTACAAGAAAGCTCCGTCCCTGTCGGCGCTTTAATCACTCGCTTTGTTTCATTAATTGCCACCATTGTATTTCCTCCCTCTATAAATGTTGGTTTATCAATGATTTGACCTATTTCGGTGTGACAACCGCCCCTTAATTGGCTTATTGGAACCGGGCTGTTCGTGGTACAGGTAAACTTCCGCGAGCCAGCCCTATTTTTTGAAACAATTATTTTAACAAGTGGCCGGCAATGACCATCTTTTGAACTTGTGAAGTTCCTTCAAAAATTTCCAAAATCCGCTGATCGCGGTACATCCGCTCCACTGGATATTCCTTCATATAGCCGAAGCCGCCATGGATTTGCACTGCTTTATGGACCACACGGTGCGAGGCTTCGGAGGCCATCAGCTTGGCAATTGCCGCTTCTTTTGAAATACGATAGCCTTTACGGTCCTTCAGACTGGCTGCGTAGTACGTATACATTCGGACCGTTTCCACATCTGCTTCCATTTCTGCGAGCATCCACTGTAAGCCTTGGTATTGCGCGATTGGCTTGTTGAAGGCGATTCTTTCTTTTGCATAAGATACGGCTTGGTCGAGTGCTGCCTGCGATAGTCCTACAGCCATTGCCGCTATTCCAATCCGGCCGCGGTCAACGACCTGCATCGCAATCTTAAAGCCTTCACCTTCTTTTCCGACCCGGTTTTCTTTCGGAATTCGGCAGTTTTCAAAAATCACTTCATGGGTACGAGCACCCCGGATCCCCATTTTGTCGTCTCCTGCTCCGTATGTAAGTCCTGGTGTACCTTTTTCGACAATAAACGCGCTAATTCCTTTCGTTCCAGCAGCGGTATCGGTTTTGGCATAGACTACCAAAATGTCTGCTTCGGCGCCGTTGGTAATGAAATGCTTCGTGCCATTGAGGACATATTCATTGCCGTCCAATTTGGCGTTTGTTTTCATGGAGCCGACATCCGTGCCGCCGTTTGGCTCTGTCAAGCCAAAGGCGAACAGCTTTTCACCGGTACAGCCTGGGACCAGGTATTTTTGCCGCTGCTCTTCGTCAGCTGCTAAAAACAGGCCATCGATTCCTAAATAATGCGCGGTTAAAATCGACCCTGTTGCCGCGCAGGCATAGGTAATTTCTTCTACCGCAATCGCTTCAGCAATAGAATCCGCACCGACTCCTCCGTCTTGTTCGGGATAGGCAATCCCCATTAAGCCAAGTTCTGCCAGTTTGGGCATATGTTCTGTCGGGAATCGGTTCTGTTCGTCAAGCTCAGCCGCGGTTGGTAGCAGGACCTCCCGGCTGAAATCTCTTACCATGGCCCTTATACTTTGTTGTTCATCTGTTAATTCGAAATTCATGATTTAAGTCTCTCCTTTTTTAAATAGTTTGCTATTTCTGTATTCGCTTTGCTAAAAATATTTCAATTTCACTTTTTACAAAATAAATGGATTCGTTATACTTTCTGTCCTTCTAAAGCCTGTAATCTAGCAGATTCCCATTTCAACACATCTTTTAAGATCGCTTCGGTATGCTCGCCAAGCGACGGGGACGCTTCTTTTATAACCGCAGGCGTGCGCGAAAGCTTCACAGGGTTGCCCGGGATTTTAATTGGGCCGGCAACTGGATGTTCGACTTCAATGAGCATTTCCCTTGCGTTTGTATGCTCATCTTCACAAATGTCTTCGATGGTTAAAATAGGTGAACATGGAACTCCCGCTTCGGAAACAAGCTTGACTGCTTCTTCCACGCTGTAGCTGTTCAGCCAGGTTTCAATAATGGCCTTCAGCTCAGTTTCGTTTTTAGTTCGTAAGGGATCTGTGTTAAACCTCGGGTCCTCAGCCAGTTCCGGCTGCTGCATGACGGCTGCTAATTTGTTGAATAAAGAATCGTTTGCCACCGCAATCACCACAAAGCCGTCTTTGGCTTTAAAAATATCAAACGGCGAGCTGATCGGATGACGGCTGCCAATCCGCTCTGGAACAATCTGATCGACCGTATAACGCATGACATTGCTTTCTAAAAGAGCAAAAATGCTGTCTACCATGGCAACGTCGATTAATTGTCCTTCTCCTGTGCGTTCTCTATGGAATAAGGCTGCCATGATACCATATGCGGCATAAAGCGCCGCACTCATGTCCCCTAATGAGGCACCGGAGCGGGTCGGCGGATTTTCCGGATGGCCTGTAATGCTGGTCATCCCGCCCATGGCTTGGGCCACAAGGTCATAGGCTGGTCTTTGACTGTAGGGACCATATTGCCCGAAGCCGGAAATAGAGGCGTAAATGATTCCCGGATTGCATTCTTTTAAACTTTCATAATCAAGCCCCAATTTTTTCATGACACCAGGTCGAAAATTTTCGACGACTACATCCGATTGTTTGACTAACTCTTTGATCGCTTCAATAGCATGTGGATTTTTTAAATCCAGGGCCATACTTTTTTTCCCCCGGTTTAGATAGATAAAGTAACCGCTTTCTTCATTTTGAAACGGACCAAAGTGTCTCGTATCATCCCCATGTCCAGGCTTTTCTATTTTAATCACTTCCGCACCCATATCGGCCAACATCATCGTACAATACGGTCCGGCTAGTACTCTCGTAAAATCTAACACTCGAATCTTTTCAAGCGGTCGCTGCATTTCCCTTCCCCCTTTTAGTTTGTAATTTTATTATCCAGCCTGAAGAAATAACTTTATAGTCGGAATTTTTACTCTTTTGTAGACTATTTTAAGGTCAACCGAAAAAAAATCCACTAAAACCCAGCGATAGAGGCAGCAGTCGATCTTCCTATTATTAACAGTTGGTGTCAGGCACCAAATTCCATTTTCTTGAAGTTGTTATAGCTAATGTGATTGCATCAATAAGAAAAACCGGGCAAAAACCGCCCGGTCCCTGATTATTTGACAAGGTTATCATTTATTGAAAGAAGCATGAGAACCCTCTCCGTGCTGCCTAAACCACATCTCTATTTTGACGAGTATCTGTTTTCTGCATGATAGGACCTGTTGTTGGTTTAGATAGAAAGGTTATGAATAAAATGGTTACTAGGCTGGCCACAAGACCGTACAAGATGGGAACAATAGATGTCGTTCCTTCTGTAATTAGACCAATTACAATGGCGATCGTACTGATTAGTATGGAAAAAAAGACGGCCTTTGACGTGACTCTTTTCCAAAAGAAGGAGAAAATGATTGGGAAGAAAAGAGCACCCGAAAGAATGGCAAATGCAATATCCAATGCGACAAGGACATCTTGAATCCAGAGTGCACAAATCATTGAAAATACACCAATACTTAGAGTAGTTAATCTAGAAGTCCGTAAAAACTGCTTTTCATTCATGTCAGGTTTGATAAAACGCTTAATAACATCATTTACTAGTAAGGTGGAAGAAGCAATCAATGTTCCTGACGCGGTAGACATTAGCGCAGATAGCACCCCGGCCAATACGAGCCCCAATACTCCTGGTGGAAGTGTTGTTACCGCCATACTGGCAAACGCATTCTGCGGTGTGTCCAAATTGGGAATCACGACAAACGCGCACATTCCGATAATCGCAACAGCAACAGCATACAAGAGGGAATATCCGCCTGCTGCAAACGCACCTAGACGGGAAACTTTTAAGGAGCGAGCAGTGAAAACACGCTGCCATACATCCTGACCGACGATAATCCCTAAAGCGTAAAGCAAAATGCTTTTAAAAATATCAATTCCGCCTGATGTACTTAGATTAAAATAGTCTGCGGGCACACTAGCGTGCAATCCTTCCCATCCGCCGGCTTTGCCAAGACTCATCGGCAACATCACAAAGAATATCCCAATAGTCATCACCGCAAACTGAACAATATCTGTCATTGTTACAGACCACATGCCGCCAAGCACGGTATAGAATAAGACAATTCCGCCTGCTACCAAAGCAGAGATGGTGAAATTCCAGCCAACCCATACATTTAAAACGCTTCCAATTGCAATAATCTGAGTGACTGTCAGCATCGTGGTATAAGTAGCCGAAACCAAGGAACTAATCAGCCGGGCTTCTACCCCAAAACGATTTTCGAGCATTTCACTAATCGTTAACACTTTTAATTGAAAGATTTTTTTTGCTAGAAAAACCCCAATAAGCGCTAGTCCAATTCCTTGCGAAGTAACAAACCAAATGCCTGACATCCCGGATTGGTACCCTAGCTTTGCAGTCCCAATGGTGGCAGCGCCGCCAAGAGTCAGAGCAGCTAAGCATCCGAAATACATAGGAAAATTCAAATTCCGTCCAGCGATGATGTAATCTTCGGATGTTTTAGCTCTTCTTGCTCCAAGAACTCCAACCAGGGCAATGACTAACAGATACAGGACAATGACAGAAACATCGATAATACTCATTTTTTTCCCCCTTTGTAATAAAAAATTAGTGCTTTTGTTAAAATTTTATATTGATATTCGTTTCAGAATAAGTGTAATATTCTTATAATTTGTGCATAATTTTATGTACGTAAAGTTTTACTACATTAAAGGAACTTAGTTTGATCATTTTTTCCGGCTCCAAATATCAAATTTTGGAGCAAATAGAAACTAGTAATCTAAAAGATCAAAAGATTACTAAATAAAGAGGTTCGACATTTTGTATTGCTAGAAAACACAAAAAGCCAGGCGATTTAGCCTGGCTCACATCGTTTTTCCTTTTTCACAAATTAACTTTCTAAAACTCCAGCAGCCTCCAAAATGTCCTTCATTCGCTTTATGAAGTTCAAATTCCCTTTCCAAATAAAAAACATCGTTAATTACCTTTATTTAAGCAGACCTTCTATGGTCGAGAAATTCTAATTTCAACAGTGCCAGCGTGCTATACAGGAACACTAGAAATACAAAGGAATTTCACGATCGAATCGGTTTTATTCATCCAGTTGTGGGGGGTTGTGGAATTTAGGAAAATACAGTCAAAGGGATTCAATTCGTGTTCCTCGTTGTCAATTAGGACAGTAAGCTTTCCTTCTAGAACGTAAAGAAATTCCTGCCCCGAATGGGAATATGAATCCTCTCGATTAGCGCCTGGATTAAGCAAGACTAATATAGGATTAAATTGTGGATTTCCAATGTTGCCCGATAAGTCCTTGTAAAAAAATTGGTTATCAAGGGTATTCGTTATACTAATTACGTTTCTCATAATCTTTGTTTCGGCTTTCCTATCAGCTTCTGAAAAAAAGTAGCTTGGATTAACTCCAAGTGCTTCAGAAATTTTTTTCAACGATTCCAGCGTGATCGATGATTTTGAACGTTCTACTTGAGATATAAAGCTGATGGAAAGATTCGTACGATCGGCTATTTGTTTTAATGTTAACCTCTTCTCTTTACGTAAACTCTTTATTTTTACTCCGATTAAATCGCTCACTTTTCCCCACTCCCTTTACATAAAAATTAAGTGTATTTTAATGGTTAACTTGTTAAATTCAGGGCCACGAAAATATAATAAAACTCCTTACAATCAGGTTTGGTAGACCTAATGAAAGGAGCGCGCATGGATAGGATAACACACAAACCATAATTATTGTACTATTAAAATTTTTACATTGAACTGAAGTGGCACTGTAATTAATCTGAGGAGAGATTTTTATAAAATATTCTAAAAATTTTATTTACAGTGAAAATCCACTGTGTTAATATCTAGATAATTGAAGTACCACTTCAATCTAAACTTCAATATCAACTAATCTATTACAAAATAACATTACAAATGTGAGGAGAATGAAGATGAATTTTCATGGCATTTTGGTTCCTTTAGTTACCCCTTTTAAAAACGACAAAAGCTTGGATGTAGAAACCCTGCAGCAATTGACGAAAGCCTTTATCGAAAAAGGCGTCACTGGCTTGGTGGTCTGTGGAACCACTGGCGAATATTACGCCTTAAACGAAGCAGAGCGTGAAAGCGTTTTAAAAACCGTTGCAGAAGTCGCCAAAGGACGCGTTACTTTGATCGCCGGTATCAATGATTTATCAACTGAAGGAGCGGTTAACCGTGCCAAACAAGCTAAAGATTTAGGCTATGAAGGCTTAATGTTAGCGCCAACTCCTTATAGCCTGCCTGACCAAACAGGTGTCATTGCCCATTACGAAACAGTGGCTGCGGCAACCGATTTACCTATCATCATGTACAACTTCCCTGCTCGCATTGGCATTGAAATTGAATACGACACGGTCGTGCATCTCGCAAAAAACCCGAACATCGTTGCAATTAAAGAAAGCAGCGGCGATTTTAGCCGTGCTTTACGCTTACTGCAAACCCCATTTGAAGATTTTGAAGTGATTTGCGGCTGTGATGATCAACCCGTGGACTTTTTCTTCTGGGGGGCGAAAAGCTGGATTGCCGGTGCAGGTAATGTGTTCCCAGAGGAGCAGGTAGCCCTGTTCAATGCGGCGCAGGCTGGTGACTGGGACAAAGCCCGTCAAATCATGACCGATATCTACCCTGCTATTTACTCAATGGAGTCCGGCAACTACAACCAAAAAGCCAAGCTTGGCTGCCTGAAGGGTGAAATTGAGGTTGGTACGGTACGCCTGCCTTTATCTGATATATCAGAAGAAGAAAAAGCAGAATTCCTGGCTTTCTTTAAAAAATAATCTGGAGGAGAGACAAATGACCGTAACAAAAGAACAAGTCTTTGCCCTCGCCGAAGAAGGCAAACTATGGGCAGGCAACTTAATTGATGGTTATACAAGTACAGCTGGCAAATTAGAAAACCGCACCCCCATCGACAACAGTCTAATTGGCTATATTGCTGATGGTGACGCACGAGATGTTGACGCAGCTGTTAAGGTGGCTAGAGATACATTTGAATCTGGTATTTGGAGCCACTTATCCCCCGGCGAGCGCAAAAAAGTGATGATTCGCTGGGCACAGTTACTGGAAGAACACAGCGAAGAACTGGCCGCGTTGGATTGCGTGGATGCCGGCAAACCTATTACCGAATGCTTGAATACCGACATGCCAGCAACCATCGATACATTTTACTGGTATGCTGAAGCCGTTGATAAAATCTTTGGCAAAGTGGCTCCGACGGGTCACGATGCATTGGGCTTGATTGTCACTGAACCTATTGGCGTGGTTGGAGCAGTGCTGCCTTGGAACTTTCCCGCGCAAATGTTTGCTTGGAAAGTGGCGCCTGCTTTAGCAGCAGGGAACTCGGTGATTGTGAAACCGGCTGAATTAACTTCACTTAGCGCTTTCCGGATGATTGAGCTTGCTTATGAAGCAGGTGTGCCTAAAGGCGCTTTAAGCCTGGTATGCGGCTTGGGCGAGAAAGTCGGAGAACCATTGGGCAGGCACATGGATGTGGACATTGTCTCATTCACGGGTTCCACTGAAGTGGGCAGGTACTTCTTGAAGTACTCAGCAGAAAGCAACCTCAAAGAAATTGTCCTAGAGTGCGGCGGCAAAAGCCCGCAAGTGGTGTTTGAAGACGCTGATTTGGATGCGGCAGTTCCGCATATTCTATCTGCTGCCTTCTGGAACATGAGTGAAAACTGCAGCTGCGGTTCACGTTTAATCGTACATGAATCCATCAAAGATCAATTATTGGATAAATTAACATCCGGTTTAACAGACTGGAAAGTAGGTAACCCCATGGATGAGTCAGTTGCCATCGGTCCCATGGTCGAAGAAGCACACTTTATGAAAGTGAAATCGTTCTTGGACATCACACCTAAAGAAGGCGGCCGCTTAGTTACTGGCGGCAACATTCGCGGTGATCTGGGAAGCGGCTGGTACATCGAACCGACTATTTTTGACAATGTAACCCCAGAAATGACCTTGTTTCAACAGGAAGTTTTCGGTCCGATTTTAGCAGTTAGCACTTTCAAAACGGAAGAAGAAGCGATTGCCCTTGCCAATAACACCTCTTACGGTTTGGCTGCTTCTTTTTACAGCCAAAATGTCCAACGCACAATGCGCGTCGCACGAGCTATTAAAGCTGGGACCGTTTCTGTGAACGGCTTTAGCGAGGGCGATATCACCACCCCATTTGGCGGCTTCAAACAATCCGGCTTCGGCGGCAAAGACAATGGCCTAGAAGCCTTTGAACAATATGTACAAACAAAAGTAATTTGGTACATGAACTAATGGGACACAGGGACAGGTTCCCTGTCCCAAATGGGACGATGTACCTGTCCCTCTGTCCCACTAATTTGGGGGAGTTAATATGGTGAAAGCAGATAATAAGGTGCTTAAAAAAGTTGTTGCTGCATCTATGATTGGATCTGTAGCTGAATGGTATGAGTTTTTCTTATATGGTACCGCTTCTGCTCTAGTTTTTGGAGAATTGTTTTTCCAGCAGACTGGAAGCGCTATCGACGGAATCCTGGCTGCATTTGCGCTCTATGCAGTAGGCTTTTTAGCCAGACCTATTGGAGGATTAGTTTTTGGACATTATGGTGATAAAATTGGGCGTAAAAAATTATTACAGCTTAGTTTAATTATCGTTGGAATTACGACATTCCTAATGGGATGTATTCCAACATTCAATCATATTGGCTACTGGGCTCCTGTCTTACTCGTTAGTTTACGTTTAGTTCAAGGTTTTGCTTTTGGCGGAGAATGGGGAGGAGCGGTTATTTTAGTATCTGAGCACAGCCCTGATGATCGACGCGGTTATTGGGCCAGCTGGCCGCAGGCAGGCGTCCCGCTAGGTAATCTAATCGCCACTATTATTCTCTTAATTTTATCGAAAAGCTTAAGCACCGAGCAATTTATGGACTGGGGCTGGCGTGTAGCATTTTGGTTCTCTGCAGTTGTAGTACTAATTGGCCTCTGGATTCGAAAAAGTGTAGATGATGCCCCTGTTTTCAAAGAGGCACAAGAAAAACAAGCTCAATTAGAGGAGCAGCAATTAGGTATTATAGAAGTGATTAAATATCATAAAAGAGCGATTGTTGCTGGTATTGGGGCCCGTTTTGCGGAAAACATCTTATACTATATGGTTGTAACGTTCTCCATTAGTTATTTAAAACTTGTGGTCAATAAAGATACTTCACAAATTTTATTACTAATGTTTGGTGCCCATGCAATTCACTTTTTCTTTATTCCGTTAATGGGACACTTAAGCGATATTTGGGGACGTAAGCCCATCTATATTACAGGAGCCATATTAACAGCGTTTTGGGGATTTATTGGGTTTCCAATGATGGATACAGGCAATGACTGGATCATCATGACGGCCATAACGATTGGTTTATTCATTCAATCGATGACGTATGCACCATATTCAGCTTTAATGACAGAGCTATTTCCTACCCATATCAGATATACAGCTTTGTCTTTATGCTATCAAGTAGCACCCATTTTAGCAGGCTCCTTAGCTCCATTAATTTCATTAAGTCTGCTAAAAACATTTAACAGCTCGATCCCAATTTCAATTTATTTAGTTCTATCAAGTATCATTTCAATTTTAAGTATGATGGTAGTAAAAGAGACAAAAGGAAAATCCCTTACTTTTAAAAAAGCAATTTAACAATTTTCGTCAGCCTTACTCATTTGTTTGGGTAAGGCTGATGAAAATCAGCATATAGCTTCAGAGTATCCCTAAAGCTAGCATGTTGTTCCCTTCTCTTCAAATCCCACCATTACCTCCCCCAATAATTTACATGATCTTTACTAAAGAACCATCTAATCCAAACATTCCCTTGCTAGAATGGAAAAAACGCTGAAAGGAGAAAAAAATGAAAACACTTCTAGCAAAAAAAATAATGTTGGTGCCTCTTACTTTAGCTGCCGTTTTATCACCTATGACAGCCTCATTTCAACTAGACGACTCTACTGCTTATGCAGAATCTCAGGAATTTAATCAAGCAAGGGAGCTTCCTCTTGGAGAATCTGGTCTAATAGAACAGAGAAATACAAAGGTTTTGGCCCCCGGTCTAACCCATACCTCTATTATAAGGGGAGAAAAAAGCTCTGAGAGTTACTTTACAGTGGATGTAGATTTCGCTGCTGAATATTCCAATGCAAACGATATGGCAAATCGGCTTGTATCCAAAGGCTTTAAGCCTATGATCCTTACCATTAGGAATAGTCCACATAATGATATTGAAAAAGAGATACTCGGCTACTTAGTTCGTGTTGGCAGCTTTAAGGTACAATCAGAGGCCGATCAGTTAAGAAAACAAATAGCGGCTGCCGGCTTTTCCGGGTTAAAGACAACCTATTCAGGCTATGATGATGAAAGTGTTACTGGTCCTTGGTCCATCCAAGTACTTGAGATTGACAAGAATCAGTTTAAGGGGAAAATTTCTACGGCCCTCGCGATGGATCAAATAAGTGGCAAAGAAACTGTATCCAGTATCGCTCAACGTTTGAATGCCTTGGCAGCCATCAATGGAGGATATTTTGTTGTGGGAGCAACAGATGGAACACCTGGAGACCTTGCTGGGATTTCAGTTCTAAATGGACAGCTCATAAGTGAAGCCATCAACCAGCGCTCAAGCCTTATTCTATCTGGCACCAAAGAAAAGGCTCAAATCAAATCAATATCTACATATTTAAATGTACACTCCTCAGATGGTGCAACGCGAGAATTAGATGGATTAAATCGAAAAAATGGCCTCATTCGAAACTGTGGCGGTGTCGGTGGTGATCTTGTTTCTGAGCAGCCGATGCATGATGTAACCTGTATAGACTTGAGCGAATTAATACAGTTTACATCGATATACGGAACGGAAACACCATCAGGAGACGGACTTGAAGTAGTACTAAATGAAACGGGCGAAGTTACCGCAGTCCGTGAGCAGCTCGGCGGACAGATTCCGGTGAACGGATCCGTTATCGCTGGAACGGGTCAGGCTGTTGAATGGCTAAAGGAACATGCCAAACTTGGAATGAAATTATCTGTTCAAACCGAACTGTTTAGCGAAAAAGGAAAAGTATCACTAAATGAACAGACAAATATTATCAATGGCGGACCGCAGTTGTTAGAAAATCATAAGATTGCCCTAACAGCTGCAAAAGAAGGATTTTACCATGATAAGGAGTTCTTCTACCGCTTTGGAATCTATCGACACCCACGAACGCTGGTGGGAATTAAACCAAATGGAAATTTATTATTGGTAACAGTAGATGGAAGAAATCCTGAAAAAAGTATCGGGCTCAGTTTTGAAGAAAGCGCAAAGCTCATGAAAGCATTAGGGGCAAAGGATGCGATAAATTTAGATGGCGGCGGATCGACCGCAATGGCGATCAATGGACAGCTGATAAACACCCCATCGGATGCAAGCGGTGAACGCCCGGTTGCTGATGCGATTATAATTTTGCCTTAGTTTTTATTTTTAGAAAGAGAACCAAGGGAATTCCTGATATGAAACAAATTATTAAATTATGAAGGAGGACTGCTATAGGCGTCCTCCTTCATAATTTAAAGCAACATCCCCATTTTCCACCATGTTTATTATTCCTATTTTGAGTAACTTCTTCCTTACATTTTAGGTGTAACTATTTTTTTCGGATTGCGGATAATATGTGCAATCTGCTTACCATCTGCTGCCATTGCGGTTCCATCCATACAGCACCTCTCGCCCACCAAAATCCAAATCTTACCTTAATTTCAGCAAGGTACTGTTCGCCATGAAAGTGCTTGCACCAAACAATAAATTATGATATTTTTAACTTGTTTAAAAAATAGACATGTCTAAACTTCAACAAACTAAAGGAGCAAAAAAACGATGGTTACGACAAAAGAAACACCTCATATTAAACCAAACGGTGTAGAAATAGCTGAAACAATTCTATTACCTGGGGATCCTTTAAGAGCAAAATTTATTGCGGACACCTATTTAGAAAATGCCCAGTGCTTTAATGAAGTGAGAGGAATGTTAGGGTACACAGGTACGTACAAAGGAAAGAAAATCTCTGTTATGGGAACCGGAATGGGTCCGGCAAGCATGGGGATTTATTCTTGGGAATTAATTAATGTCTTTGGGGTTAAAAATTTAATTCGAATCGGTACATGTGGTGCCATGCAAGAAGACATTAATTTATATGACGTTATTTTAGGCATGGGATCTGCAACGGATTCCAATTATGGTCATCAATTTAATTTACCTGGAGAATATCCATTAACGGCTTCCTTCGAACTTTTGCAAAAAGCAAAGAAAGTTGCTGATGAAAAAGGCCAGAAGGTTCATATCGGGAACATCTTATCAAGCGAAGTATTTTATCATGCTGATCCAACCGTGATGAAAAAATGGCAGGATGTCGGAATCTTGAGTGTTGAAATGGAATCTGTTGCATTATATTGGAATGCCATCCAAGCACGTGTAAATGCTCTATGTATTTTAACGGTGAGTGATCATTTAATTACAGGAGAACACACTACTCCCGAAGAACGTCAAACAGCATTTACGAAAATGATGGAGATCGCATTAGAGCTGGCGTAAATTGGTGAGTAATTTAGACAAGCATCTTTCACATCATAAATGTGAAAGATGCTTGTCATAACAATTGTTGCACGCGCAGGTGAGATTTACTTGCGTGTAGCACCCTTTTTCTTGCGGATAGCAGGCTGTTACTTGCGTCGATGACTACATTACTTGCGCATTCGTAATTTACTTGCGTGTAGCACCCTTTTTCTTGCGGATAGCAGGCTGTTACTTGCGTCGATGACTACATTACTTGCGCATGCATAATTTACTTGCGTGTAGCACCCTTTTTCTTGCGGATAGCATGCTGTTACTTGCGTCGATGACTACATTACTTGCGCATTCGTAATTTACTTGCGTGTAGCACCTTTTTACTTGCCGATAGATAGTCATCACTTGCGGATAAGCCAACATTACTTAGTGGAAAGCGTTATCTTATATTAACTTTATTAAAAACCATCATAGAATCATGCATATTAGCGGAGGTATATTCATCATGAATAGCTCAATTGAAAAACAATCGATTGTAAACGTAAGCAAAATAGTTCCGGTTATATTAACATTAATGATTTTTTCACTCGTTATCGATAACTCTTTTAAAATTATTTCTCCCGATTTAGTAAAGTATTTTGGTGTATCAGCAAGTACGGTAAGCTGGCAAGTAACGCTGGCAGGACTAGTCATTGGGATCGGTGCAGTTGTTTATTCATCTCTTTCTGATTCGATTAGTGTACGAAATTTGCTGGCAGCGGGGATTATTTTAATTTGCGCAGGATCTTTACTTGGTTACATTGTACACACGAATTACTGGTTAATCGTTGTTTCAAGAATCATTCAAGCTGCCGGTTTAGGGGCAACAGAAACACTTTATTTAATTTTTGTCGCTAAATACGCAAGTCCGGAAGATCAAAAAAAATATATGGGCTTTAGTACGAGCAGTTACCAGCTGGCGACAGTTATTGGTATCTTAGCAGGCGGATTTGTTTCGACTTATCTGCAATGGCAAAACTTGTTTTTAATTCCTTTACTAAGCTTATTATTACTGCCATTCATTCTTAAATATTTACCAAAAGAAGAAAGAAAGAAAAATAATGTAGACTTTATTGGACTTATTTTAATCGCAGCAGTGGCTACTTCCATCATGTTGTATATGTCCTATTTCAATTGGGAACTGTTTATTCTCTTCATTGCAGCTGTTATAGTGTTCTTATTTTATATTACTAAAAAGAAAAATGCTTTTATCACCATTGAATTCTTCAAAAACAAACAATTTTTATTTGTATTAATTGTAGCATTTATCATTTATTCTACTTATGCTGCTTATGCGCTAAATACACTATCGTTCTTGTTAACCACTGTATATAATATTAAATTGGATACTGTTTCATTGATGTTCATTCCAGCATGTTTGTTAGCAGCATTAGTTGGGGCGTTATCAGGGAAAATAGGGAAATATTTAAGCAGCAAGCAATGTGTTTATTTAGCCATGAGCTTAATTACGATCAGTATTTTAATGGGTACCTTCTTTGTAGATACATCTATTGCATTATTTGTTATTTCACTAATCCTATTTTCATGCAGCTTTGCCTTGTTATATGCGCCGTTAATCGATACAAGTATTAAAAAAGTTCCAACTGAAAAAGCAGGGGCAGCATTAGGATTCTATAATTTATGCATCAATATTGCGATGTCAGCTGGTTTCACGTATTCATCGTTTTTAATAGATAAGAAGGATTTACAATTTGGCTTTTTAAAATTTACGACAGCTAATTCAGTCGCATTGAATTATGGTTCGATTATACTGATTATTGCAGGAATTGCTCTATTAGCTATTATTTTATTCTGGCTATTAGTTGGTCGTAAATTAGACAATAAAACATTAAATCAAGGGAAGCGAGCAGCTTGAAGAAATTTAAACGTATACACTTAATTGTCATGGATTCAGTAGGGATCGGAGAAGGAAAAGATGCCGAGCAATTTAATGATGTCGGCTCTCATACACTGTTACACATTGCAGAGTATATGAATGGACTGAATGTACCTAACCTGGCGAAATTAGGTCTGTCTAATATTGAAGAAATCCCAGGTGTACCAAAAGCGGACAAACCTTTTGCCTATTATACGAAATTACAAGAAAAATCAGTTGGCAAAGATACTATGACAGGTCATTGGGAAATCATGGGGTTAAATATTGATAAACCATTTAATGTGTATCCAAATGGTTTTCCAGACAAATTAATAAAGCAAATCGAGGAAATAACAGGCCGTAAAGTAGTAGCGAATAAACCTGCAAGTGGAACAGCTATCATTGATGAATATGGGGAGCATCAAATGAAGACGGGAGATTTGATTGTCTATACATCCGCTGACCCTGTACTGCAAATTGCAGCCCATGAAGAAATCATCCCTCTAGAAGAATTATATGATATCTGTGAAAAGGTTCGAGAAATCACCAAAGACCCTGCCTATTTAATTGGTCGAATTATCGCTAGACCATATGTGGGACAGCCTGGGAACTTTACCAGAACATCCAATCGTCATGACTATGCATTAAAACCATTTGGTAAAACCGTCATGAATAGTCTGCAGGATGGAGGATATGATGTCATCGCCATCGGAAAAATTAATGATATCTTTGATGGTGAAGGGGTTACAGAAGCCATTCGTACGAAAGACAATATGGATGGCATGGACAAATTGCTCGAAGTCATCGAGAAGGATTTTACAGGAATGAGCTTCTTAAATTTAGTCGATTTCGATGCCCTATATGGCCATCGCCGTGACCCGGAAGGCTACGGGAAAGCTTTAGAAGCATTTGATAAACGTTTAGATGAAGTGTTAGAATCTATTCGAGAAGATGATTTGTTAATCATTACGGCTGACCATGGCAATGATCCAACATTTGCAGGTACAGACCATACACGTGAATTTATCCCCGTGCTGGCTTACTCGAAGCAATTAATGGACTCTGGCAAATTACCTGAAAATGATACATTTGCTGATATTGGTGCAACGATCGCAGACAATTTCGATGTGGAAATGCCTGAAAACGGTCATTCTTTCTTACCATTTCTTAAATAAAGGAACTGACTGACTGAATGAATACAACGATACCAGATAAATTGAAAAGACCACTGTATATATATGTATATGACGAGCTTCTTCTTCTAATTTCAAAAGGTGAATTTCCTGTAGGCAGCAGACTCCCTTCTGAACCAGATTTAGCAAAAAAACTGGGAGTTAGTCGCGCAACATTAAGACAGGCTTTAGCACTTTTGCAGGATGATGGATTAGTAAGAAATATTCGCGGGAAGGGCAACTTTGTTATCGATTCCTTTTACAAGCAGCAGGCTAGTGTTCAGTTAGAAAAACTAAGTAACCCTATGCACAAGTGCCATATCAGCACGTTTGACAGAATCGATACCCATTACCGACTGGAAACGCAAACAGAATATACAAAACAAGTATTGAAAAGAGATTTATCTGGAGTAGCAGCAATCGAACGTTTGTATCGAAAAGGGAACGATTTGGTAGGCTATGCTTTTACGTTCATGTCCATGGAAACGGTCGAAAGGTTATCCTTGGACTTAGATAATAAGGAGCTACTGCTCGATTTTCTAGAGAATCAAGCCTATGAGAATGCAAATCACGGAGAAATGGAAATAAAGTACACCCATACCGTGAATCTAGCCGATCAAAAAGAAAAACTAATTGGCCGAAATGAATGTTTTCTACTATTAGAAAGCCTTTACGGCAATGCAGATTATCCATTAATGTATAACAAATTTTATATACCACAGCAGTTTTCGAATATAAAATTAAATATTTATAAATAGCTGATAGAAGAACACACCGTTGATTCCATGGAACATGGAGATAGTTGTAGAAATTTACGTTATTTATGCGAACCACCCTTTGCTTGTGATGGCAGTGCTACGGCGCGGGGTGGTTTTCTTGTTTTCTAAAAAGTTTTTTCCGAAAAGAAATAAGCGCTTGTTTTAATTCAGGGCGAGACAGGAACGCAGTCTGAAAATGAGCATGATTTTGCCCGGGTACTTCCTGAAACCCAGCTCTTCGGTTATTTAGAGGATTATTCTTGATAATTCAATGCAACTCCCCTTTAGCCGTGGAAAAATATTGGCGTCCAAATGATTTAGCTTTTAAAGAACTTTAATCGATCCAGCCTTCCCCTTATACTCTAATATTTTTTAGTTATATTCTTTGTTTATCGGGTACGTACATAAATAACATCCTTTACACACTCAAACGAATTGACATCTTGTATTGTAGGGGGAGCGATATGTTTGGATTCGGTGACATTATAAAATTTTTAATCTCTTTTTTTGTGATTCTTCCGATGGTTACTCTTATCCATTTAAGCGGACATATTTTTTTTGCTACGCTTTTCGGGGGATCCGAGAAAAAAATCAAAATCGGATGCGGGCCGATCGTATGTTCCTTTTGGAATGTGGAATTAAGGAGATATTACTTTTGGAATGGGGCCTGCGAGTTTAAATCGTTAAGGCATGATAACCGTGTGACGAACACCTTCATTTACCTTGGAGGATCATTATTCAATCTGGCAGGTATATTTTTAATACAAAATCTCGTATCTGAAGGAATCCTGGATAAGTCCGTTTTTTGGGATCAGTTTATCTATTTCTCCTTTTATATGTTGTTTTTCTCGCTATTTCCTATGGATTTTTCGGATGGGTCGCCCAGTGATGGGAAGGCGGTTGTACTCACATTGAAGAACCAGCATGAACGGAAAATCAGTGATGATATTCAATTCAGGAAAATAGAAGAGCAAAATGAATCCAAGGAAACTTTCAAGGATCATAATAATTAACCGATCCTTTTGGCTTTTAAACGTCTATTCTTTGTAGAAGAAACTGGTCCGTTCGTATAACTAAAGAAAAACGGTCAACACATACAAGAAAATGGGCGATAAATGTCTAAGCAGTTGATATAGAGTGCCACTGGGGTTGAAGGAAATAACTTTTGAACATTTATTAACTAACACACTGAGCACTTGAAATTCATCAATCTTCGACAAAAAAATAATTGGCCATTTTAATGCTTTTATTTTTGTCGATATCCCCTCATATTTTGTAGATATTTCCCGGGAATTTGTTGAAATTTGAATAACACCACCATAAATTGAATTTACCATGCGATATGCGTTTCTGTTTGTCTTTTACAATGAACATTATGATTTTTAAATGATTGTGGGCAAGAATCAAAATTTTGATATGTATCGGGTATTGTAATTTCTGTTTCATTGGTACCTTTTGTTATTTTTCAGATTCATATCGTATACCATTCCCCCCTTCTTAAAGTTCAAAATCCGGGGATTTTCATATATATCGCCTAGCGATACGAAACAAAAAACGGATTAGACACGGGTATGATAGCCTTGGGTTTGCAACCAAATTCCCCAGTTATCTCCGGGAACTTTAACTCTCCAATTTTATAAACCTCGACATATATCGGATGATTACTTTGTATGGATTAGATTCCGAGGAATGTATCATTAAAATTGCTTCACTGGTTGTAAATATTATATTGAACGCTACGGGAATTTTTTTAGGTAAACAGTTTTTTATAAGACAAGTATGAGGTGGCATAAGTATATACAGATAGGGATATATGGTGAAATAATCGATTATTTTCGCTTTCAAAGTTTATGCCTTAAGGAAGTGCTAATCAACATCCAAGACAGATATAATCTTTAGAAGTAAAGATGAAATTTTGGAGTTCCGTGGACCGTATTAGAATTATTTGATTTCACCTTGTCCGAAATCTTTGCAGAAAGTGAGTGAATAAATTGAAGCCCGAAATTGTCAAATCACCATTGGGGAAAGTGCATGTCGATTATAAGGGAGAGCCTATCTCTGGTGTTAGGATGGATGTTTCTAAAGCCTATGGTGAAATACCTATGTTGCTCCAGAAGGTCATCAATGACAACGATAACCATGCCTGGAAACAGATCAAAAAAAAGATTGATTATATATATTCAAATCTAAACTATGCGTTAGCAGGACTAGACAAGGAGACTTCTTTTGGTAAGGAGGTGCAAAAACAGATTAGGTCGGGTAAGAAATTGTTTTTCAAACCAAACCTGGTCAGTCCATTAGTGATCAATCCAACAACACATGGCGAAGACATAGCTGCAACCGCAGTGACTGAATGGCCTTTAATCGCCGCTATAATGAGATGGTTCCACGACAAACTAAATATCAGCTATTACGAGATGGCAATTGGTGAGGCTTCTACAAGTACTTTCTTATTTTCATCCCTTTTAAGCAAAACCGAAGGAAAAATCATTACAACAGAAGCAATTATTGAAGGACGAAGTGGAGATTTCTACGGTGGGTGGGGATTTTTCTTTGTTCGCAAGTACCTATCAGAGCGTCATCCCTCATCCCATAAAGATGATCCTATGAAAGGCTACGAGGACAGCGTTGCAGGAAGGTTCATTCCACCAGGAAGAGCTCGAGATCGACTGATGGTCTATGACCTGAACAAGCTTCATGATGGGTTCATAAAAGAAAGAACGGTAGCAGTGCCCGGTGGAACTGTTTTTAAGGAAATAACCCTTCACAAAGTAATTGTTGGTGGAGATCCTCATGACAAAAAAGACTTAAAAGATTATCCAGGCTGCGTACTGGTTAACGTCCCTAAAACAAAAATGCATGCACAAGACCTGATAACCAATGCGATCAAGAACCTTGGTATCGGCCTTTATCCTACTCAGAAATATTCTTCGTCCAAAATCGTTCCGAGCTATAAAGATAAGTTACCACATTCGCCCTGGGTTTTAAAGATAGATCCTGAGACTCATTTACCTGTCAAAGATGAGACCGGAAAATATATCGCTACAAAGACGGATGGACTTTCGGGAGTTCAATCCGACGTGATCCTGGCAGTGCAAAGCCAGAATGTGTTCATGCTGCATGTTATTGATGGTATAAATATTATAAATCTAAACCATAATGGTGACCCAATTGCTGTCAGAGTTCCGGAAGGCTATGTTTGGTCCTCTTTGGATTGTGTAGCCCTCGATCTTTTCTGCGCCAGATACTGTTTCAAGACGGTTCCCATGGATCAAGCACTGAAGCTTCAGAAGGTAAATCAATGGCCTACAGAGTTTGTCCATCATTCGCCTGAAGCCGTTATTAAAGGAAGAAATATAGAAACACAAATTGGGCTTGATTCGCCTCTGTTCAGGTATAACTTGTATCGTTATGCAGAGGAGCGAGGGGTGGGACAGCAGAAGTACTATGTCGTAGGTTGGGATAGTTTGACCAGGACACCATTGGCTTCTATTAAGGGTCATCTTGGCAGGATCGATGATAAAAAATTCCTTGAACTTATGACGCACACTATGTATTTTAATTATGGTACAATTCTCCAGGATTTTCAAAAGGGTGTTTTTAGTTATGCAAAAGCCTGCGATCAACTAACCGGTACCTCGCTCTTTAAAAATCTCATAGATACCTTCGACGAGAATGATGACGGCGTAATCGATTACGATGAGAAGGGGCGAGGAAATGAGACAGCTCAAATAGTCATACTGACCTATTCTCTCGATATTTTGGCAACTCAACCATATGGCGATCTCAAACGTAATTTTATCACTAATAGCCTAATAAAATATACTAATGAAAATTGGAACCCGCACGGTCACAATTTTATGAGCGATATGATTCTGGAAGGTGGATTGGCACAAGCATTTATAATGTCACAATCTGAAAACGTAAAGGAAGACCTTTTTATTTCAGGAATGAGTTATGGTAATGGCATGTGGCCCAGCTGGCATACAGCCCAGTATGTACTCATTACTAGCTTTATATACGGATCCCAATCTCCCAAGAACATCAGCCTTAGCTCTCTATACGGGAGTGCTTTCCAATATGCCGATAAAGTTCTAAATGCAGGGGCTTACACAGGGAATATTTCTCAATTTAACGTTGATAGTGATGATATCCAATATGGCGATAAAATTCCTGATAATGATGTAGATGATAATACCAGCAATCCTGATTCGATCAATAAATATTTTGAAGCTATTGCTAATGGTGCAGATCCTCTAGGCTTTACGTTTTATGTTCCGAAAGGGTACGGGAGCCTAGAAGGGGTAAAAATCCCCAATGTAGAGGAGACTGCAGACCCAGGAAAGACCTTCACTGTTCACTTTGAGTTTGTATGGTGACGTTTTGAGTTACGATATATAATAAAAAAAGAAAAGTGCTACCAACACTTCTCCCTTCAACCTCTACTGTCAGAGTGTTGGTTGTTTGTGTATATTTATTTTCGAGAACCACCCTTATGCTTGCCAGCGCGGGGTGGTTTTCTTGTTTTCTAGAACATTTTTCGAAAGAAAAGTGCGCTAGTTTCACGCAAAATTCCTTTAAGAATTTCTCTTCGAATTTCAAGGACAATAGAAGATTATTTTTGTTCCACTTGCATCATAATTTTGGTCACATATTGTTCCTTATGATTCATGACAACTGTATCGTAAATATACTCTTCAAAAACATACTTTCCTAATGCTAAATTTAAATGTTCCATCTCTGAAAACAGCCGCTTATAGGTTTTATTGATTGATTCCTCATCTCCAATATGATATCCAATTAGAAATTCACCTTTTACAGCCTTAAAATACGGATAACCTACCTTTGGATTTGGCTGCTCAATATATAAAAAGCTATAATTAGAGTATTCCCCCTTTAGGACCTGCTCTCGTTTCGTTATACTACCTATCGGATATCCCGAATCAAGCTGAGATATGCTCAATTCATTAATAAAATCTGAAATGACCTCTACAAATTGTTCATCAGATATATTTTCAATATTTCTACTTAGATACAGTGTTGCTTCTGGTAGTTGTTTAAGTGTAACTTGTTGAAAATCAAGGTGTGACGCTTCTTCCATTAAGGTTATTTTTGCATCAATCATTTTTTCCTTCATTTCAATCTCCTGACGCATTTTCACAATCTCTTGCTTTTGCTGATACATTAACTGTAAAAAACTTTCAGGCGATTTATTTTTCATATAATGTTGAATATCATTTAGCGACATACCAAGATCCTTTAATAAATCAATAACAAAGAATAGCTCTATTTGGTGAATAGAATAATAGCGATAGCCTTTTTCATTTTTCCATAGGGGCGACAGTAGTCCAATTTGATCATAATAAAAGAGTGTCTGTTTGTTTACTTTACAAAGCCTCGCAAATTCACCAGTAGTTAAATACTTACCATTTTTTTTATTCATTTTGACAGCACCGCCTTGACTATATAGTAACTATATACACTAGGATAAAAATTGTAAATAAATGATAAACAACATTACGTTTTTTTTGGAGTATGTAGTTTGGTTAAGGAGAATGTAAAAAAATGAAGAATAATAAAGTCGCCTTAGGGCTACTATTAATGAATTTATTCATTGCCTTTTTGGGAATCGGTCTGGTAATTCCCGTCTTACCTACACTGATGAATGAATTAGGGATAACAGGGACAACAGTGGGTTATTTAACTGCAGCATTTGCCATTGCTCAATTGATTGTTTCACCATTTGCAGGGAAAGCAGTCGATCATTGGGGCAGGAAAATTATGATCGTCATTGGCTTATTTATTTTCGGTATCTCGGAATTTCTATTCGGGATCGGCAAAGAAATTGAAGTGTTATTTATTTCTCGTATTTTGGGTGGCATTAGTGCTGCTTTTATTATGCCAGCTGTCACAGCTTTTATTGCTGATATTACTAATCTGGATACCCGCCCGAAAGCACTCGGTTATATGTCTGCTGCCATTAGTACAGGATTTATTATTGGTCCGGGTATCGGTGGATTCTTAGCGGAATTTGGAACACGTGTACCATTCTTGTTTGCAGGTGCACTTGGTACATTAGCGGCTATACTTTCCATTATTTTATTATCTGAGCCGAATCGTAAAGAAGATCATAATGAACAAGGCTCATATAGCGGGAGTGGCTTGAAACGTATTATTGCACCAAAATATTTCTTTGCGTTTATTTTAATCTTTATTGCATCCTTTGGTTTAGCAGCTTTTGAATCGTTCTTTAGTCTATTTGTGGACCACAAATTTAAATTTAAACCATCCGATATAGCCATCGTTATCACAGGTGGTGCCATTTTGGGTGCAATTTCACAAGTCATATTGTTTGATCGGCTTACAAGAATTTGGGGTGAAATTAAACTGATTCGATACAGTTTAATACTATCAGCCTTCCTTGTCTTTTTAATGACCGTTGTTCACTCCTATTTCTCTATTTTACTTGTTACATTTCTTGTTTTTGTAGGATTTGATTTGTTCCGACCAGCTGTTACTTCATATCTTTCAAATATCGCCGGCAACGAACAAGGCTTCGTTGGTGGAATGAACTCTATGTTTACAAGTTTAGCAAACATTAGCGGCCCCATTTTAGGTGGGATATTTTTTGATATAGATATTAACTACCCTTACTACTTCGCGACTGTGATATTAACTCTGGGAATAGCTTTAACACTTATCTGGAAGAAGCCCGTAAAGGAACCCGCTAACATAGTGAAGGCTGAGTGCAGCTAATGGGACAGGGGGACAGGCACCTTGTCCCACCTTTTTGCCTGTCGTGGGACGAGGGACCTGTCCCCCTTGTCCCTGGCAGCTGCAGGGTAAAACAGTCGTATTCGGGGGAAGCCTTTCCATTTAATTATATTAAGGATTGTGTCTATATAGTTTATTACAATGAACTTTCGTTGGAATGATGCAGAAGAATTGCCCCCGTTACTCCATTCCATCCATCCTCCATCGTATACACTTATATTGGGCCATCCCATAAGATGAGCAATAAAGAACGCTTCACTTGCTCTCCAGCCGGTACCACAATAAAAAATCACCTTTTTATCTGGGGGAATACCTGATCCCTCCCATAATTCTTTAATTTCCCTAAGACTTTTGAGGACACCATTTTTCTCTTCAAAATCTTCCATATGATATGGATCAGAACCCGCATATCCCCATACGGCATTTGGGATACGTCCCTTTTCTTTCATATAATCATAACCAGTGGTTTTACCGGAATATTCATTCCAACTACGAACATCAACCACAATAGAATCTTTATCGTATAAACTTTTTTCAACATCCCTTCTTGTAGAAAGATAGTTTGACTTTGGTTGTAGTTTAAAGGGACCTTTGCTTGCCGGCATGATCGAAGGATGTTCTTCCACAAGATATCCAAGAGATTTCCATCCATCAATTCCGCCATTCAACAAACGAACATCTTCTACACCTGCGTACATGAATGCCCACGCAGCTTGAGTGGCAGCCATGATCTGTTGCCCGTAAACAATTACTGTGGTTTCATTAGAAATATCTAATTGATTTAAAACGATTTCTAGCTTCTCAATGGAAACAAGATTCCATAATGGGCCATCCTCTATTAAATTTGTATCCAAATAAATGCTCCCCGGAATAAACCCATTCTTATAGTCCGTTAGTTTACCATACCCAACACAGACAACAATAGGGTTCGTTTGATAGGCGGAAACATTCATAAGTTTCTTAAGCTCGATTGGTGAAAGTAACTTGTGTTGATTTTTAAATGACACGCTATCCCCACCTTTATATAGCCACATTCCACAATATGTAAGTGCAATTTATCTTATGGCTTGTATGAGTATTATAATGCTGCAAAAACTAGGCGGCAATAATAAGGGACCGCCCTATGCCTATATTATTTAACCATCAGCAAACAAAACAAACGTTAGTTTAAAACCTCATTTTAAAAAATGACAGTAGCAGTTTATTATTCCTCAAGTGAGGTTTAGCAGGACCGCAGTTTGGTGCAATTAACAAATTCCGCCAATTTTTACAATTTATTATTATAATTTTCGAAAAATTCTTCCGTTTATCAGTTGCTAAATTTTCAGAATCATGATACTTTTTATACTATCAAAGTGAAGTTTATACTTCATCTTACAAATTTTTGAATGGACAACTTCATTATATTATTAGCAGGAAAAGGTGTTTGACATGCATGACTTCGAACAAAGCATCAAAGATAAGTTTCCAGAGCTTTCCAAGGGTCATAAAAAAATTGCTAAATATTTGCTGGAACAGCCGCAACAGTTTGCGATCAAGTCAGCAGGGCAAATTGGGACAGAAGTGGGCGTGAGCGAAACAACTGTCATCCGCTTTTGTTATTCCTTGAAATATGACGGATTTTCCGACCTGCAAAAAAAGGTGCGCGAAACCTTGCTGCTGCAAAAAAGCAGCTTGGATCAATATTATTCGAACAAGTTGAAGCTCTTGGATGAGCCACATTTTTTCGCCCAAGTGATGGAACAGGATTGTCAAAACATTAGCCGAACCGCATCACAAATGGCTGAAAGAGATGTTCAGAAAGCCGTAGAACATCTTATTGAAGGGGAACAAATCCTGATTTGCGGCCTGCGGTCATCCTTTGCCCCGGCTCATTGGCTGTCTTTCACATTAGGGCTGATGCGGGAAAATATATTCTTATATAAATCAGATACGGACGGACTCGGGGCCGTGATTGACCGGCTGAATGCCCGCTCCGTTTTTGTTGCCATCTCGTTCCACCGCTATTTAAAAGAAACGATTCATATGGCTGAGCTGGCCAAGCAGCGGGGGGCGACGGTCATCGGGATCACCGATTCGCCGGTGGCGCCTGTCAGTAAATTTGCCGATGTGCTGCTTACCATCTCGCCATCCGGCAAATCAACGCTTGATACGACACCGTCACTCTTTTCATTGTTAAACGCAATCGTGGCGAAAGTATCCGTCCAAGACAAACAACGGTTCGAAAAGCGGAAACAACAATATGAATCACTCGATATCAAACATCTATTCTACGATGAACCGCTATAAAGAGCGGAAGTGTCCACTCCAGACGGACAATTGTCCACGGATGGTGCCTGACACCAAATTCCAAAAGGAGGAAATTATGAAGGAGCAGTTAGTAGATTTGAAGCAAAGGCTTCGTGAGATATTTGCTTATTTACATGAGCATCCGGAGGTAAGCTGGGAGGAGACTGGGACGACGGCTTATCTTGTCAGGCTGCTTAAAGCGGAAGGTTTTCATGTACAAACCTTTGATGATTGTACCGGGTTGGTTGTTGAATTTGGAGAGGGGCCTTACACCGTAGGACTAAGGAGCGATATGGATGCACTCTGGCAGGAGGTCGATGGAACGTTTCAAGCCAATCACTCCTGCGGACACGATGCCCATATGACAATGACCCTTGGCGTTCTTTTGCTTTTGAAAAAACTAAACTATCAACCTAGCGGCAAGCTGAAGTTTATTTTTCAGCCTGCCGAAGAAAAAGGAACCGGGGCGCTTGCCATGGTGGAAAAAGGCGTCATCGATGACCTCGACTTTCTATACGGCGTTCACCTGCGTCCAATCCAAGAACTACAATCAGGCGATGCAGCAGCTGCCATTTATCACGGCGCCGCCAAATTCATCGCCGGTGAAATTATAGGCGAGGATGCCCACGGTGCAAGACCTCATTTAGGAAAGAACGCCATTGAAATCGGCGCCTCCATTGTACAGGAGCTTAGCAAAATTCATGTCAACCCGATGGTTCCTTACTCGGTGAAAATGACAAAGTTTCATGCTGGCGGGGAAAGCAGCAATCTTATCCCCGGGCGAGGCGCGTTCCATTTGGATCTGCGTGCTCAGACAAATGACGCAATGGAATTCATCACGCAAAAAGTCGAAACCATCACAAAGGCGATTGCCGCCATGTACGAGGTGGAGATTCCACTGGAAACAAAAGCGGAAGTTGTTGGGGCCAGCGTTCATCCTGTCGCACATGAGCTAATGGCGCAGGCCATTATGGAAACACTTGGAGCAGAGCATCTGGTGGAGCCTGGCCCGACAAGCGGCGGTGAGGATTTTCATTTTTACACGGTGAAGCGGCCGCAGCTAAAAGCCACCATGTTAGGTCTTGGCTGTGACCTGCAACCGGGATTGCACCACCCTAAGATGAGCTTTAACCAGAACGCTTTAATAGATGGCATCGAAATTTTAACGAGAACAATCCTGAACACCTTTGCCTGGCTGGAGGAAGAAAATCAGCAAGACGGCTGCAATGGAAAAACATCAACCGGCAGCCTCCGGGCATAAACGGGAGGAACACAACATGGCAGAAACAATTGAATTACGACAGCTTACAACCATTAATGAGCTCCAGCAAGTGCAGCAGCTTGAGGAAGCCGTATGGAACATGAAGCCGATCCCGATTCATCAAACCTTGACGGCTGTGAAAAACGGCGGAATCATGGTCGGCGCCTATCAAGGTGAGAAATTGATTGGCTTCAGCTACGGTTTTGCCGGTTTTCAAAACGGACGCACCTACCTTTGCTCTCATATGCTCGGGATCGACGAGGGCCTGCGCGGTCAAGGCATTGGTGCTCTTTTAAAAGAGGCACAAAAACAAGCGGCCATTGATAAGGGTTACAAGGTAATCACCTGGACGTATGACCCGCTCGAGAGCGTGAATGCCTTTTTAAATTTAAGCAAATTAAAAGCGATTTGCAGCACTTATATTGAAAACTGTTACGGAGACATGGAAGATTCACTTAACCAAGGATTAGCCTCCGACCGATTCCAAGTGGAGTGGTGGATTCAAAGCCGCCACGTAGCCGAGCGTAACATGGACGATGCGGCTGCTGCCAAACGTATTCCGTACGAGCTGACGGCGGCCGGCCAGCCAAAGCTAGTCAATGTTGACGCTTCTTTGTTAAACGAACAAGAAGCATGGCTCATCCCTATTCCAAAGCATTTTCAAGAAATCAAGAAAGATCACCTTGAACTAGCTCTTGATTGGCGCTTAAAAACAAGGCGTATTTTTCAAACCCTGTTTAATAAAGGCTATGCCGCAGTGAAGGTTGTCAAAACAGCGGATGAACCTGTCCATTATTATTTAGTTAAAAAACGCGATACGCTTCCATTAGAAAGTGAGGATCAGAAATGAAGATTAAAAACGTCATTCTAAGGCATTTGAAAATGAAAATGAAATTCCCGTTTACAACAAGCTTCGGAACGTTCCTTGATAAAGAATTCATCCTTGTAGAGGTCCAGGATGAAAACGGCAGATCCGGCTGGGGTGAATCCGTTGCCTTCATGTCACCTCTTTATAATGAAGAAACGTTAAAAACAAACTGGCATATTCTTGAGGATTTCCTCATCCCGCTCGTGCTTGATAAGGAAATTAATCATCCGGACGAGGTTTTTGACCTGTTTGAGCCAATTCGGAAAAACAATATGGCTAAATCGGCAATTGAAGGGGCAATTTGGGACCTATACGCCAAGCGCCAAAATATCCCGCTGGCAGCAGCCCTTGGTGGTGAGAAAAAGGAAATCGAAGTGGGCATCAGCATCGGCATTCAGAAATCGGTTGATGAACTTTTAACAATCATCAGCGGGGCGGTAACCCAAGGCTATCGCCGAATTAAAGTCAAAATCAAGCCTGGCTGGGATGTCGATGTCATCCGTGAAATCCGCAAGCCGTTCCCGACGATTCAGCTGATGGCTGATGCCAACTCTGCCTATCGTCTAAGCGACATCGACCTGTTAAAACAGCTCGATGAATTCGACCTAACAATGATTGAACAGCCGCTCGCATCTGATGATATTGTCGATCACGCTCAGGTACAAAAACAGCTGACAACACCGATTTGTCTTGATGAAAGCATTCACTCAGTGGAAGATGCCCGTAAGGCAATTAGTCTCGGAAGCTGCAAAATTATTAATATTAAAATCGGCCGGGTCGGCGGCTTGACGGAATCGAAACGAATTCATGACCTTTGCCAGAAGCACGGGCTTCCGGTATGGTGCGGCGGCATGCTTGAAGCGGGTGTCGGCAGGGCTCATAATATCGCGTTAACGACACTGGCTAACTTCACAATGCCGGGCGATACCGCTGCCTCTTCTCGCTATTGGGAAAAGGACATCATCGAACCGGAAGTCACCGTCCATGACGGCCTGATCACCGTTCCGAATGCACCTGGAATCGGTTATGATGTTGATTTGAATACGATTGAGAAATTGACGGTTCGGGAGCAGATTTTTTCTAAGTAAGTGATATTTATTTTGGATTCGCTGATAATCTGTGTAGATTCGCCGATATTTGTGAGAAAAATTCGCCAATAACTGTCTCAGATTCGCCGATATTTGTGGAAGTTTCGCCGATAAATTTTCGAAGCCCATGAATGAAGTATATTTTTATCCGGAATAATTCCTTTTTAGAGCTTAAACTACGGAAAAACAGCCTAAAATAAAAAACCTGGCATGCACCCGATCCGGATATCAGCGTTAGCGAATTTAAGCTTTATATTAGCGAATTTGACGGTTTTATTAGCGATTCTGCATCCCATAATAGTGAAGCATAATTGGAGGGGTCAGCCCCCTCCTTGTAACTTTAATTTTCATAATTTTTAAACAATTAAATAAATCGGAGGGTTTTATAATGAAAAAGAGCTTACAAATAGCTGGGGCCTACGTCGGCGTGATTGTCGGTGCGGGGTTTGCATCCGGGCAGGAAATTTTACAATTTTTCACCAGCTTTGGCTTAATGGGAATCGTCGGCGGCGTGATTGCGACTTTTTTCTTTGCCTTTTTGGGGATGCAGTTGACACAGCTCGGTTCCAAGCTGCAAACGGACTCTCATAAAGATGTAATTTATCATATTTGCGGCCGTTATTTGGGAGTGGTTGTTGACATCGTTGTTACCTTCTTCTTATTTGGCGTGGCGGTTGTCATGATGGCAGGAAGCGGCTCCATTTTTGAACAGCAGTTTGGGCTGCCGGCGATAGCGGGAAATGTTGTAATGGCTGTCTTAACTATTTTAACAGTATGCTTAAATGTGCAAAAAGTATTGACCATCATCAGCTGGATTACACCGTATTTAATGGTTCTTGTCATCATTATTACCGGCTACTCACTGTTTACAATGGACCAAAGCTTCAGCGCCCTGGAGGCAATTGCCAAACAACAACCGGCGGCAACATCAAACTGGCTGCTTGGCGGACTGCTTTATGTGTCTTATAATATTGCCGCAGGGGCCGCGATGCTGGCAGTTATGGGCGGAAGCACAAAAAACGCAAAGGAAGCGCGTCGAGGCGGAATTCTTGGCGGACTTGGACTCGGACTATTAATTTTACTTATTAACATTGGAATGTTTGTTAAAATGGATAGCTTGCAAGGAGTGGACATGCCGACGCTCCTTTTAGCCAATCACCTTCATCCTGTCCTTGGAGCACTCATGTCGATTGCCTTGCTCGGAATGATTTATAACACTGCAGTTGGCATGCTTTACGCCTTTTCTGCCCGTATCATGAAACCGTCTAATCCGAAATTTAAACTGTCTGTTGTTGTATTTGGTGTCCTTGCCTTCGCTGCCAGCTTCATTGGCTTCATCAAACTTGTCGGAACTGTTTATCCAGTAATGGGATACCTCGGCTTTACCTTAATTGCCGCGATTATTGTTTCTTGGTTCCGTTCCCGGAAAGAAAATGATGTAGATCAAAAACCGACGATTGTGGGATAATCTTTAAAAAAAACACGGATTAACTCTACAAATTCAAACAAAACACACTGTAATTCACGTATTGAATCACAGTGTGTTTTTTTGTCTTGACCGTTTATTCAAAGGATGAAATCCATAGTCCCGTTGTAGTTGAGGGAAACAGGATTATGGCAGTCGGAAGAACCGAGGAAAAGTCTTTTAACCTGTAGGAGAAAGGTTGACTACTTCCAGGTTACTATACCCCCATTTAATAGCCGAATCTATACATCCTTCAATGGTAGGTCATCATCCTAATCCTAGTACCTTTGGCGGAATTTTTGTTTCTTTGAAGGAATTCTATAGCCTCTATTGAATCAAATAATCTAACACTATTGAAGAAAATGGAGGAGAACTCACATGTTTAAGAATTGGAAAAAGGGTTTGCTAGCTGGAATGATCAGTATATCCTTGCTAGGTACAGGTTATGTAGGTCACGATTTGATTTCCACACCTAACGCTTTGGCTAAATCTGCATCCGAAAATGCACCTGGCCATCAAAAGAATATTGCGGCTTCACAGTTAGATAAAATTATGGAGAGGGGATATATACGGGTAGGTATGACCGGTGACTACAAGCCTTTTACCTATCTGAACCCAGAAACAAATGAGTATGAAGGTTATGATGTAGATGCTGTAAAAGAACTCGCCAAAGACCTTGGCGTTAAAGTACGTTTTGTATCAACCACTTGGCCTGACATGATGAAGGACCTGCAAGCGGACAAGTTTGATATCGCTGTTGGCGGCGTCACCCGTAATACAGCCAGGCAAAAAACAGCTTATGTTTCACAAGGCTATATTACATTCGGTAAGGTCCCTTTGATACGTGCAGAAGACAAAGACAAATACCTCACCATTGAAGACATCAACAAGCCTAGCGTGCGCGTCGGCGTAAATCCGGGTGGAACAAATGAATCGTTTGTCCGTCAGTATCTGACCAATGCCAACGTAACCGTTGTTCAAAACAATCTGGATATCCCGCATCTGGTTGCGGACGGAACGTATGACGTGATGATCACAGACACTGTGGAAGCAATGACGTATGCCAAAGCTGACCCAAGACTGTATGCCGCTCTAACTGATAAACCTTTCACCAAGAGTGAAAAAGGTTATATGATCCCCCGCGGTGATTTCATCTATGCCAGCTACCTGGAAATGTGGATGGATGAAATGAAGCTGCAGGGAAAATTTGATGTGCTCTACAAAAAATGGATGGAATAGAACGCTTAAGAATCCCAACCGCTATTAAAGTAACAACTTTGCTCAGCCGCTATGACAGGCACGTTTTTCCGAAAGTAATGAGCGCTGGTTTCACGCATTATTCCTTTTAGAATTTCTTCTAAGATATAAATTCCTATCAATCTTCGACAAATTTCGGGGAAAAAGAGTCAGTCCCCCGGCACTTTAACGTAACGGGGGACTGACCCCAAATCCCTGAAATTAACGACTTTTCTTTTCTTCATTTTCTGGAAAAAGAAAATAGGATATTACTCCAGATAATAGTGCTGCTCCTATTGAAATGAGCAGTCTAATTCCTAATTGTATGTTTGAATACTCTTCATTGAGCATCCAAAGTGCCACAGCCATAACGACAATCATGATGGGAATGACATATGTAAATCTTTTCTGTTTCAATTTTCACCTCTCCTTTCGCCATCTTTTCCCCTATTATATAAAAGAAAGCTTATCAAACTGTTGATCAAAACTAAAAATGCGTGCCATATGCAAACATATACACTGTTAGGACAATTTTCAGGCTCTTTTTTCTGAGTTTTTTGCCCCATAGGCCTTTTCTGTGGGGCAGTTTTCGGGCAAATAGATACCTTTTCTTTTTTACTGCCCCCCTTTTTTCTCATGCCATGGGCAATAGAAACATTTAGATAGCACCTCCACCCTAATACGCACGTTGAAAAGAAAAGCAAAAAATAAGAGTCAAAGAATTAGTTCCTTTGACTCGCTGGATGTACCAAAAGGTCTGACCCTATCATCAGAAAATATTAAAATCCCATTCTCTTGCAATATGTTTTAATAGCATACTCCCTGCTAGGCTATTCCCATATTCATCTATAGCCGGCCCAAAAAGTCCGATTCCGCATCCATGTGGAAATGGAGAATCAGGAGAACTGACTCGTGCCGGAACTGCTGCCATGATTCCCCCGGAAACGCCGCTTTTGGCAGGTAAACCGATATGGGCTGCGAATTTACCAGATGCATTATACATTCCGCATGTGACCATCAATGCTTTTGTTAACCTGGCCACTTCCTTGGAGAAGATCTGTTCCCTCCGAATAGGATGAAATCCGTCATAAGCAAGAACCAATCCAATCATGGCTATGTCTTCTGTATTGACTACAATAGAACACTGCTTTAAATACACCTCTAAAGCTTCTTCCACAGTTGATTCTAGAAATCCAGTTTCTTTCAAATAATAAGCCAAGGCCCGATTTCGATGGGCCGTTTGCCATTCCGACTGAAACACCTCCTCATTGATAGATGGGCGTTTTCCTACCATTTTTTCAAAAAATATTAAGAACGATTCTATCTTTTCCAGGGACGATCTTCCTCCAAGTAAGGAAGCTACGGTAAGGGCCCCCGCATTAATCATCGGATTAAACGGTCTTCCCGGCTTATGCACTTCTAATCGAACAATGGAATTAAAAGCGTCTCCCGTAGGCTCTACATCTACCCTATCCAAAACATATGGAGTCCCAAAATCTAAACAGGCAGCTATAAAGCTGATGACTTTCGAAATACTTTGTAAGGTAAAAGTGGCTTCACACTCTCCAGACTTTAAGACCGTTCCATCAGGCCCGACCATTGCAACACCTAATTGGGATGGATTCACCTTTTCTAAGGCCGGTATATATGAAGCACATTGACCTTCTTTGGCATAGGTTCGATAGTGCTCTACCCATTTATCTAAATAGACTTGATTCCTTTTGTCTTGATCAAATGAGATTGCTATAGCCATATTCCATCTTTCCTTTCTTTCGCAAAAAATAAATGATGAGAATTAAATAAATTCTCATCATAAATTGATTTTATACGCGGGCTTCCTTTTGAGGCGGCACTACATTTTCAGGAATGAGAGAAACATAGGATTCCCCTTCCAAGCGTTCTTTCCATTCAGCTTTCGCCTTTTCGATGATAACTTGATTTTGCATTGCTTCAATCGCAGTACAAGCGATAACTTTCCCGGCTTGAAGCATGCCTTTATGGGCAATAGGCATAGCACCTTGCGACACTACCTGCCAGGTGTGAAGAGGCGTTCCTAGCGCAAAGCAAGTTGTCAAACATTGCATCGTTGGAACAACCCAGCTAACATCCCCAACATCGGTGGAACCCGATAATGCCGCCTCATCGCCGAGCGGTGGAATGATCTCTGTAATGGCTTTATCTTTTAATTTCTTTGCCGTTTCTTTATCCACCCCTGCCAAATCAGCATCAATGTCTCCCTGGGAAAGTGTGGCCCGGATCTTTTTAGCAAACAGCTTGTCAAATTCATCATAAGTTGGAACACCGACAGCAGTTAAATTTTTGTACATAATCTCTGCTAATGTTGTATTCGGGATTAAATTCGAAGCAGTCCCTTCAAACTCAACCTCCATTGTTGTTCCAGTCATCAAGGCCGCACCTCTTGCAATATCATAAACACGTTCATATAATTCTGTTACTTGCTGCTTTTTCGGTGCGCGGATTAAATAGACTACTTCTGCATGGGGTTGTACGACATTCGGTGAAGTCCCGCCTGTATCTGTAATTGCATAATGCACTCTCGCTTCCGGAATCATATGCTCTCTTAAATAATTGACACCGACGTTCATCAATTCCACTGCGTCAAGGGCACTGCGGCCTAAGTGAGGGGCAGCGGCAGCATGCGCGCTCTTCCCATTAAATATAAAGGTCGCAGAGTAGTTTGCAAGCGTGCTGACGTTCCAAATACTTGGTATTGTTGACGGATGCCAGGAAAAAGCCAGATCAACATCATCAAACAATCCCGCACGAGCCATAAACGCTTTACCAGATCCCGCTTCTTCAGCCGGACAACCATAATAACGTACCGTCCCCTTCAAACCTGTTTGTTCCATATAATCTTTAACGGCTACTGCAGCGGCAAAAGACCCGGTTCCCAGCAAATTATGGCCGCATCCATGCCCATGGCCGCCTGAAACAACTGGGGCATGTTCGGCAAGGCCTTTTTTCTGGCTTAAGCCCGATAAAGCATCGAATTCCCCTAAAATAGCTATGATTGGTTTACCAGTTCCATAGCTTCCAATAAACCCCGTTTCCAAGCCCGCAACATTTTTCTCAACCTGAAAGCCTTCAGCTTCCAACGCTTTACATAAATATTCCGATGATTGATGTTCTTCAAAGTAGATTTCAGGGCATTCCCAAATTTTATCACTTAGCTCGATCATCTTGTCTCTTTTTTCTTCGATAAGATGAGAAACAACTGTTTGTAAATTCATTTACAAGACCTCCTTAAAAGTTTTTCCAGCATTAAATACCTTTTTATGGATCAGGCTTCTAATGCAAGAGCTTCTTCCTCGTTTTGTTTAAGAAGATCTCCTTTTTTATTATTTATGGTTAAAAGTGCTCCAATACAGACAATGGAAAACCCGATTAACATCCAAAATGCAGCATAAAATGAACCATTAAATGCATCAACGATAAATCCTATCGCCATTGGGGTGATAAAGCCAGCCAATTGACCTCCTGTATTGGCAATTCCCATAGCCGTACCAGTGACGGACGTCGGTAATTGTTTAAGCACAATGGCTGGTAATAGAGTCATAACAAAGGCAATAAACAGGTTCACAATCGTTTGATACGTAATAAAAGTCGGGACATTTGAAGCGGTAAACATTAAATACAGCAATATCCCAATACAGGCACACGCAAAGCCTCCTGCCAATCTTTCTCGGCCTTTTGGCAGCTTATCGAGGATATAACCACCTAAATAAATCCCTGCTAACATAGTGATACCTGGAATTGTCTGAACCCAGCCAAGTGAAACTAAATCAAGACCGCGCGTCTTCACTAAATAAGTCGGGATCCATGCTGCAAGTCCCCAGTTAACGGCATAAATACAGAAATAGGCAACAACCAAATTCCATACCATAGGTGTTTTTAACAACGAACTGAATATTCCCTTTTGGCCCGAAACAGCGGTTTGGGTGATACTGCCTTCTGAGCTGCTCTTTGGAGGTTTAATAAAGAACCAGTAAAGAGCTGCAATAATCACACCTGAGGCTCCCATTATGACAAATGTGGTACGCCACCCAATCGTCGTAAGCAGCCCTGCGGACGCAATCGGGATAATAAGTGCGATAATACCGCCTGACGAAAGCATCACCGACATGGCTCGAGCACGTTCTGCTTTAGGAAACGTAAGCGAGATGATTTTCGAACTGGCAGGCTGAAATCCACCCTCTCCGATACCAAATAGAAAACGAATCATAACCATGGAGGCTAGGGACCAAGCTGCACCAGTCAATCCAGTAAAGATTGACCACAGAATAACTGCGGCAAGGAGAACTTTCCTTGGTCCGAATCGATCTGCCAGCCATCCCCCAGGCATTTGCATAATCGCATATCCGGCAAAGAAACTGCTAAGTAATAGCCCTGTAGAGGATGCACTCAAATGTAAGTCTTCCGTAATGGACAATACGGCATAATTCATAATATAGCGATCTAGATTACCTAAAGACCAACCTAGAAAAAGTAGAGCTAGAATCCAATTTCTTGTGCGTTTTGATATCATATGATGCAACTCCTTATTTTTAAAAATAAAATAATTTTTCGGATTCGATCGTTAAAGAATGTCCCCCCAATTTTTTTGGAATAATTTTGAAAGTGCTTTCATTTCTGTGACATCTAGGATGTTGATCTTTAAGGGATAACAACACGGGAGATTTCGGAATATATTTACGAACATTTAGCGAAATTTTCGCTTTGTATATTTATTTTACGAAATATTCCGACCCCATTCAATAGTTTTTTTTTCCAAACGTAAAAAAAATAAGCATCCATAATAGGAATGCTTATTTCAATCGATAAATTTTAATGGGCCTTCCACGGTCGTAATGCGACTCTTCACCAATACTCTCCGCTAAACCTGCATCACACAGTTCAGCCACAATCCGCTGGGCATTTCGTTCACTCATCTGAAGATTAGCAGCCAAATCCTTCGTCGTAAAATCACGCCAGCGCATTTTTTGGATTAAAGCGTCAATTTTCTTAAACGTTTTGACACTAATGCTTCCCTTCTTTAATTTCTCTAAAAAATCTTTATCATCCGTACGATAGCTATAAGTCAGTTCTTGCTCCTGTCCAACTGACTCAATAATGGTTTCGTCATCCTGAATCATAACAACAATCCCTTGTTCCTCTTTTTTCTTGGACTGTTGGAGAGCACGATGAGCATTTATTTCCGCTGATAATACCGTTTTTCCAAATCCAATTCCGACAGAAACCGTTGTCTTCGCTTCAAGCGACAAGTAATGGGCTTTATCCTTTAATGACTGAATCTCCCTTTCAATAGCACCGCGGGAACTAAAAATCGTATATCGCCCATTTCCTTCCTCAAAGAGAGATCCATCTATTTTCTCACAAAGCTGGATCAGCGTTTCCTTCATCCTCAGCTCTAAATACTGGACTTGATAAGTTTTCTCCATTTTCTCTTTAATCAAGTCAAAGTCTTTTACCTCGATTTTTTCAACGCCAATCTGAGTATCTTTATAGTAAGAAGTCTTGATCTTTTCGAAAAAAATCCTGATGGTTTGAAAAATTTCAATACGCGTAGGTGACATTAAATTGGCAGGAACACCTGCTTTTTGCAGCGCCTCATTCACACTTGGGTAACATGTCAAAGCACCATCAGTCTTTTTTTGTTTCCATAAATCATAATGGAAGTTAAATAATTCCCTGGAATCAATGTCAGCTTCAAAAGTTTTCACATAAAGATCTTTTACCGTTTCTTTTAATTGCAGCAAGCTTTCCCCTTCCACTGCATGTGTGGCCGGAATCATGTCGATGCTTACCCGTTCTAGTAATCTCCCTTGAGAATAATTGAGTTCCATGAAACTTTTATAGGTACTAGATTCGGTGGAGAAGATATAGACCATTTTTTCATCTGAGGATACTATCTTTTTAGCCACCATATACGGGATATATCCTGAAAAAAGCCAGAAATCAACCTGGCTATCATGTTCTCCTACAATTATCTCTACCTCCCTTGCCTCTGTATAGGAGTAAGGGATAAATTCCATTTCTTGTTCCATTTCATTCGCTAGTTTAAGAATTCTCTCTACCGACAAACTCGGACCAACTACGCCGATTCGATACATTCGTTTATCCCACTTTCTAGACTCTTGTATGAGAATATTGTAACTTGAGCATCTAACTAAATCCACTTCTTTGCTATTTGTGACATCCTCCCCTTTACGTGTACTCTTTTTTTTAATAAATTGGGCGGTGCCAGGCAAGAATATTTAAAATCCCTATATTTATCAGATAAAAAATAAAAACACTTATAAAAATTTATATATACTTATTTATCCAGGTGACAGAGTGATCCTGGATGCCTCGAACCAAATGCAAATCGGGCACCCCTATTAATCTTTAAGCTCCTGCAAATGAAACTTTGCGTGGGGAAAACTACCATGTAAGCACTTGCATCCAATAATAAATTATGATACTTTTGGCTTGTATAAAAAATAGACATGTCTACCACTAAAGGAGCAAAAGAACACGATGAATACTACTAAACAAACGCCTCATATTAAACCGAACGGAGTAGAAATAGCTGAAACGATTCTATTACCTGGGGATCCTTTAAGAGCTAAGTTTATTGCGGAAACCTATTTAGATAATGCCCAATGCTTCAATGAAGTGAGAGGAATGTTAGGGTATACAGGTACATACAAAGGGAAGAAAATCTCTGTTATGGGAACCGGAATGGGTCCGGCAAGCATGGGGATTTATTCTTGGGAATTAATTAATGTCGGATTCCAATTATGGCCATCAATTTAATTTACCTGGACAATTTCCATTAACTGGTTTCTTTTGAACTATTGGAAAAGGCAAAAAAAGTCGCTGATGAAAAAGGCCAGAAAGTTCATATTGGAAGCATCTTATCAAGCGAAATATTTTATCATGCTGACCCAACAGCAATGAAAAAGTGGCAAGACATGGGCATTTTGAGTGTTGAAATGGAATCTGTAGCATTATATTGGAATGCCATTCAAGCACGTGTCAATGCATTATGCATTTTAACAGTTAGCGATCATTTAATAACTGGAAAACAGACTACTACTGAAGAACGTCAAACGGCGTTTACGAAAATGATGGAGATCGCATTGGAACTAGCGTAATTTAGGAACTGAATGAATACCACTATGCCTGATAAATTGAAAAGACCACTATATATATTTGTATATGACGAGCTTCTTCTTCAAATTACGAAAGGGAAATATCCCGTTGGCAGTAAGCTTCCATCAGAACCAGATTTAGCAAAAAAGCTAGGGGTCAGCCGTGCAACATTAAGACAAGCTTTAGCACTTTTGCAAGATGATGGAGTAGTAAGAAATAGTCGCGGAAAAGGAAACTTTGTCATTGATTCCTTTTACAAACAACAAGCTGGCGTTCAATTAGAAAAATTAAGCAACCCTATGCATAAGTGCCATATAAGTACTTTTGATAGAATCGATACATATTACCGGCTGGAAACGAAAACAGAATATACGAAACAAGTATTAAAAAAAGATGTATCTGAAGTAGCAGCTATAGAACGTTTGTATAGAAAAGAGAACAATTTAGTAGGCTATGCTTTTACGTTTATGTCCATGGAAACGGTAGAAAGTCTTTCCTTGGACCTAGATCATAAGGAACAACTGCTGAATTTTCTAGAGAACCAAGCGTATGTAAATGCGAATCATGGGGAAATGGAAATAAAGTATACACATACCGTCAATTTAGCCAATCAAAAGGAAAAATTAATTGGTCAAAATGAGTGTTTCTTACTATTAGAAAGTCTTTACGGTGATGAAGATTATCCTTTAATGTATAATAAATTTTATATACCGCAGCAATTTTCGAAAATAAAATTAACTATTTATAAATAGTTAACACGCAATAGATGTCATGTATTTTTTAAGCGAAAGGAATGTATCATATGGATATAAAGGTTGTCGTTATTACAGGTGCCGGAAGTGGATTAGGTGCTTCTTTGGCAAAGAAATATTCTGAATTAGGAGCCCATGTATGTTTACTTGGAAGGACTAAATCAAAACTTGATCAAACGGCTGAAACATTAACCCAGAGCCATTCCATTTACGAGGTAGACGTTACATCTAAATCAGAAGTGGCAAAGGTCATGCAATCGATTAAGGAAGCAGTTGGACCAGTTGATTTATTGATTAATAACGCAGGAGTCGGTGCATTCGATTTGTCCGAAAATATTGGAGAAGAATCTGTTCACAATATGATTGATATTAATCTAAAGGGAACAATTTTCTGTACACAAGAAGTACTGCCTGACATGAAACAGCGGAATCAAGGATTGATTGTAAATGTCGTATCGACTGCTGGAGTGGAAGGGAAAGTGAACGAGACAGTTTATTGCGCAAGCAAATTTGGTGTGCGTGGATTTACCGAGAGTTTAGCAATTGAACTACGGGATACTGAAATTAGGGTGTTAGGCGCTTATATGGGCGGAATGAAATCGCCATTTTGGGATGGCATTTACGAACCAGAGCAAACAAAGCATTTGATGGACCCTGATGATGTAGCCGATATTATTATCGAAAACACTAAACCACGAGCTTCTCTTTCCGTAACAGAAGTTATTATTAAAAACAAGATTTAAATAAACAACCTGGAAGAATGGGGGCAGACTGTCGATTGTTGAATTTGGGACAGGTCTGCCCCATCGTTTTTCACCAAAAGATTCTTTAAAAATGACATAACCTGCAGTTTATCCGCGCTTTTTCGGTTAATATCCGCGAATCTGAGCTAGTTATCCGCGAATTGCCGGGGGATATCCGCGAATTAAAAAACAACCATCTTTTAAGAAATGGGGCCTTATTAAAAATGTCCTTCAGCCGGGTTTTGAGGAACATAACTCTGTTGCTTCATAAGATGTAATACACTAATAAAATTTAAGCCCATAGGATGACACTAGAACCTCTCTTTATATCTATAGCTTCTCAATCTCCTCTTTCAGAAACCCTGTAAATTCAGCAATTTCCTCTGCCGTCTTGCCCTTTTCTTTCATTTTCTTCGCCACCAATAGCAGTGCCTCCTCTCTCCCTTCTTCTCTTCCTCTTCTTTCATACGAACTAATGATTTCCATGACTTTTTCGCCTTCTTTTGCACTCATCGCTTTCACCTCTTCAATTACTTTTTCCTCTTCTTCCTTTGTTAACTGTAAATACGTATCGAAAAACCCCATCAGCAGGGTCAACCTGGCTGGATCTAGCTGCATTCTTAGCACCATTTGCAAGAACTCTGTTTTTACTTCTATTTTCTCCCTTTCAGTATATCCCATTTTACTTAAAAGAGCCGCTGCAACGGGGTTGTCCTGACGAATATAATTACGCCAGTTTTCTGTTTTCAATTGAACGGTTAAATAATGAAAGTCGATTACTTGCATAAACGGAAAGTTCATGGAAAAACGGTCAGGTTCATGATGGATGGCATCGTAACTAAAGATGGCAATGCAATTGCCTTTGCACAGGAAGGCATTCACGTAGGTCTTGTTGGACGTACGCTTGAGAATTTACAAAAAGTAGCTGAGGAACTTAAACAGTATGATGTGAAAGTGGCAATTTGTTCATACATGGATAAAAAATGTCGAGAAATAGAGGAAAGTAAAAGGGGGGGGTTATTTCTAAAAACCTAAATGAATCATGCAGAAGAACCGTCCCCGTGACTCCATTCCATCCATCCTCCATCGTATACACTTATATTGGGCCATCCCATAAGATGAGCAATAAAGAACGCTTCACTTGCTCTCCAGCCGGTACCACAATAAAAAATCACCTTTTTATCTGGGGTAATTCCGGATTCCTCCCATAATTCTTTAATTTCTTTAAGCCTTTTGAGGACACCATTTTTTTCTTCAAAATCTTCCATATGATATGGATCAGAGCCGGCATATCCCCATACGGCATTTGGGATACGGCCCTTTTCTTTCATATAATCATAACCTGTGGCTTTACCAGAATATTCATTCCAACTACGAACATCAACCACAATAGAATCTTTATCGTATAAACTTTTTTCAACATCCCTTCTTGTAGAGAGATAGTTTGACTTTGGTTCTGGTTTAAAGGGACCTTTGCTTGCCTCCACGATCGAAGGATGTTCTTCTACACGAAATCCAAGAGCTTTCCACTCATCGATTCCGCCATTCAACAAACGAACATCTTCTACACCTGCATACATGAATGCCCACGCAGCTCGAGTGGCAGCCATGATTTGTTGTCCGTAAACAATAACTGTGGTTTCATTAGAAATATCTAATTGATTTAAAACGATTTCTAGCTGCTCAATGGAAACAAGATTCCACAGTGGACCACCTTCTATTAAATTTGTATCTAGATAAATGGACCCCGGAATAAATCCATTCTTATAATCCGTTGGTTGACCAAACCCAACAAAGACAACAATAGGTTTTTGTTCCGTTTGATATCCGGGATCATCCATAAGGTTCTTAAGCTCGATTGGTGAAAGTAACTTGTGTTGATTTTTAAATGGCACGCTATCCCCACCTTTAAATAGCCACATTCCGCAATATTTATAAGTGCAATTGATCAAATGGCTTTCATGAGTATTATATTGCAGTAAAAAATGAGCGGCAATAATATAGGACCGCCCTATTCATATATTATTTATCCATCATCAAACAAAACAAACGTTAGTTTAAAACCTAATTTTAAAAAATGACAGCAGTTGGTCCTTAATAGTTACCCACAATCCTCCAAGACACGCTGCGAGTGAGTGGCTAACTCTTACTCGACTGGAATCCCGCCCGCTATGTTACGACCTTGCTCGGTCTCTTTGACAGACACTTGTATTAAAGCCATAAAAATAAATAACAACCGGCACTGATTTATAGTGCCGGTTGTCTACTGTCTTGATAAATGTTCCTTATTTAGCGGTCACTTAAACAATTCGTTCTCCATCAATGAACACAATAGGTTCTTTGATGACACAATCAATATGAACGCCGGCTTCTGTTTGGCCGCCAAAGGATTTGTTGCTTCCAAATGCAATATGAACGGTCCCAAAGACCTTTTCATCCTCTAATACGTTGCCGGTTAACCGGGCTTTTTTGTTTGTACCAATTCCGAACTCAGCAATGGTACGGCCCTCCCCGTCACCTAAAAGTCCCAGCAGTTGTTTGCCTTTTTCACCGCTTGCTGCTGCTAATCTTCCGTTTTCAACATGTAAAGTTACGGGTTCATTTAAGACACCAATTCCTGAAATAGAGCCGTCAATGGTGATTGTACCATTTGCCGAATCCTCAAGCGGTGCAATATAACTTTCCCCTGATGGGAGATTTCCGGATTCACCCTTTTCCCGGAACACACCGGTACTTGGAATCGCTTTTCTCCCTTTAATCGTGAAGATTAACGTGTCATTTCCTTTTCTAATTTCCACCTGCTCGCCATTTTCAAGGATTTCACAATACTTCGCTGTCAGCCTCTCCACTTCCGAATAATCAGCCGTAATGGCTCCTTCTTCCAGCATATCTAAAGTCAGTCCAGGCATGGTGGCAATTCGTGAACCGCCTTTAGCGGCTTCTTTTCTTGCCTTTGTATGTGTAAGCGAGTGTTTTGTGATACAAAAAACAACATCAGCGGAGCGCATGGCCTCACTGACGATACGAGGAGGTTCCTCTCCCGACTTTGACCTAGTGGCCATTTCCATTAATACCGTTTCATTTCCTAATTCTGTCCCTGCTGCTTGGAAAATCTTAGCTATGTCCAATAGTTCCGAATCCGTTACAATTAAAACCTGCTCATCTTTTCTCACATACAAATTTTGTTGGAGAACAGATTTAGCTACTTCTATGTATTTTTGCATCTGTAACTCTCCTTTAATATTATGAATACTAGGCGGCCGTAAGCCTTTACAAAATTTTGCAGCTGCCTTTTGGCCACCTATATAGTTAAAGCCGTATCTTTAATTGATATTTTTCCATCATATCGGCTAATTCATCCCTAGCCTGTTTTAAAATAGGAATCGATTCGTTTATTTTCTTTTGCGACATTCGATAATTCGGTCCGGATACGGTTAACGAACCAATAATTCGATCTTGTTGGAATAGCGGAACGGCGATCGCAATAATATCTGGTGTGTATTCTCCCTCGCTCATGCCCCAGCCATTTTCCCTTATCACCTGTAATTCCGCTCTTAACTCGTCCGGATTCGTCTTTGTTTTTTCCGTATATTGCTTTAATTCGTACGTATTTAAATAGTTTTCAACAAAATCATCCGGCATAAAGGCCAAAATACTGCGATAAGAAGCACCTACATATAAAGGCGCCCTGCTTCCGACTGATACAGAGAACTTCACCTTATTATCAGGTTCTATGGCTTCAAAGGTAACGGCCTGATCCTTATCTAGTAAGGTAAGAAAAACAGATTCGCCCGTCTGTTTGAATAATTCCTCCAATACAGGGTGAATGATCTGTTTCAGATTTAAACTATTATACATATTCATCCCTAGTTCCCATGCAGCTAGACCTAATGAATATTTCTTCGTTACTGGATCCTTCCGTATGAAATTATTAGATTCAAAGGTTTCAAGAATCCGATATATTTTTGCGTGATCCATATTCATCTCTTGGGCAAGTTCCCTTCCGCCCCATTCCGGCTTGCTTCTTGTAAACATCCGAATAACCTTTAGTGAATCATCTAATGTCTTTAGCATATAATCCTCCCCCACCCAATCACAAAACTTGAGACATCCTAATCTATCATACCAAATTCTTAATAAATCTGGATGAAAATAGAAGGCCTCAAGTTTCTAAACGCTCATCTTATTTGGAATAGAGAAAATCAATCACAGCTGCAATATAGACTTTTGCGCAAGTAATGATTTGTTCCGTTTTTACTCTTTCGTTATATCCGTGAATCGTCGGTAAATAGGCCGGACCATATTGAAGTACTGGAATATCGTATTCTCTAAAATGTTTGGCATCACTGCTCGCCCATTGCATCACGCCATACGCTTCCTCATCTGTGACGAAGGTAATATTATCAACAATCGCTTTACATACTGGATCATTGGCATCCGTATAATTTGCTTGACTTCTGAAACCGAAGCGGCGTAATTCATATCGAATTCCTAATTGATCCAATTTGTCCGTTAGTATGTCCGTTACTTCCTCTTGCGTAATGCCAAACGGCAAACGGCAATCGACTTGAACTTTACAGCTTTCAGGAATGACATTTGATTTTGTACCGCCTTCAATAGTGCCAATATTTACGGTGATTTTTTCAAATACATCGATGTATTTCAATCGTTCGGTCTCTACTTCCCGCATGTATCGGTGGGTTACCTCAATTAACGGTTTAACACTTTCCGGAATTTCGATGGTTAAATCCCATAATTTCTGAACCTCAAGAAGTGCTTTTACCATATCACTGATGGCATTTTGACCAGCCAACGGAGATAAGCTTCCATGTCCCGGCTCGCCAAACACTTCAAGCTCAAACCAGTATGAACCTTTTTGACCGATCGTTGGATTTCTTGGTGAGGACGGCTCCGCAATTAAACAGCCATCGCCTTTTACGAGGCCCTTTTCTAAAAGCCATGGTACCCCAAATTCACCGCCAGTTTCTTCGTCCGGAACAATGACAAGTGACAAGCTTCCAGGGAGCTCAATATTCAAACGTTTTAAGATCGTTGTGGCAAAAATTAAACCTGAAAGCCCTGCCTTCATGTCACTTGCCCCTCTTCCAAGCATCCAGCCGTCTTTTATTTCCCCGCTGAATGGATCAAAGTCCCACTTCGAACGATCTCCCGCAGGAACAACATCGGTATGGCCACAGAAAATCAGATTTTTTCCTTCGTTACTATTTCCCACTGTGGAGATTAGATTATACATTTTATCTGCTGACTCATGCCATTCGACTGATATGTCAAATTTACCTAAGTAATCGGCGATAAATTGGCTAATTTCTGTGGAATCACCAGGAGGGTTTTCACTTGGGATTTTAATTAACGAACTGCATAGTTCCAGTAGTTCATCTTTTCTTGATTCCACTTCATCTATTAATCTTTGTTTTAATTCGGTGGTATCCATTATTTCACAACCTCCTGGTTACCTTTAGTTTGTAAGTGTGTCATTTTTCCATATAGATTTTCTAAATGGTTGAATTCCTCCGCGTTAAAGAAAGAGCATTTGTTATCGCCGTACACTTTAGCCACTTCAATTGCAAAACGGACAACCTGCTCCACGTCAGTTAAATGAGTGGCACCTGTACCACATCCGGCAACAGTTGTTTGTGTCGTAATCGCCACGCCTACAACTGGACTAGATGTTGCAACAGAAGGCTGAAGGATACTATTAATATGAAATACACCGTTTCCATATGGAGTGATATCCTGTGTGGTAATAGGCATGGTAACAGGAAGAATTCCGGTTGATTGTGTATAAACCTGTAACAGATCATCACTTACTTTTAAAATATAGCCTTCTTTTACAGTCGGAGTGAGAGCAAAGCCTTTATGGTTCAGAATCATATTTCCTTTTGTTGTATCAATCGAGAGAATGGCATCCATTTCAGCAGTTACCTCGTGCTGATTCATGGTTAAAATATCGACTGGGGAATTCATAAATGGTACCGGGTCATGCGGTAAGGTTGGTGCAGTTGGACAAATATGGGTTGTAATGATGACATCTCCGTTCAATTGATCCCCTTTTTTGGTCATGTCCAATATTTTAGCCGCAGCTGAAATAGCGGATAAAGCGCCATCTCCGTCAGAAACAAAACCTGTCATTTCAGGGCGAGCGCCGATTCCGCCAAGGCGCCCGATAATCCCTAATGTTGCCGCATCTCCGCCTTTTGACTTTCCATTTCTACCAGGGATGGTAATTTTAATAAAATCCGTTGAACCAAGTTCCCCTTTAACGGTTTCAACAACCACTTCCCCTTCTCCTTGAATCGCATCTAAATAGGCTTTAACCTCTTCCCCTGTTACGTATTGATTATCTAATAATTCATATAGCTCAATGACATGTTTAAAAGACATTTTTCGTTCCTCCTATTGTTCGTTAAGTAAATGACATGATGCAATATGGCCATTCCCCGTATCGATTAACTGCGGTGCTTCCCTTTTACATCTGTCCATCGCAACCGGACAACGTTCGTGGAAATGACACCCCGATGGCGGGTTAATAGGGTTAGGCACAGAATCTTTTAAAATAATTCTTTCCTTCCGGTCGTGTGGATTTTCTTTTGGAATAGCAGATAATAACGCTTTTGTATACGGATGCTTTGGATCCTCATAAATTTCCTTGTATGTTCCCATTTCCACGATTTTCCCTAAATACATCACGGCAATCCTGTCGCACATGTATCGGACCACATTCAAATCATGCGAAATAAAAATATAGGTTAAATCAAATTCCCTTTGCAATTCTTTTAATAGATTAATAACCTGTGCCTGTACAGATACATCAAGCGCGGACACTGGTTCATCACAAATGATAATGTCCGGATTCAAAACTAAAGCTCTTGCAATATTAATCCTTTGCCTTTGGCCGCCGGAAAATTCGTGAGGATATCGTTTGGCATGATACTGGCTTAAACCGACGACTTCCAACAATTCTTCTACTCGTTTCTTTTGTGATGCCTTGTCGCCAATACGATGAATCACCATGGGCTCTGCGATTAATTCCCCGATTGTCTTTCTCGGATCCAAAGAGGCATACGGATCCTGGAAAACCATTTGGATGGATTTTCTCGTTTCCCGTAGCTTTTTCCCATCCATCCCGATTAAATTTTCACCTTTAAACTGTACCGTCCCGCTTGAAGGTGTAATCAGCTGGTTCACTAAACGAGCCATGGTTGATTTTCCGCAGCCAGATTCTCCAACCACCCCTAGGGTTTCACCGCGATAAACATCAAAACTGACCCCATCGACAGCCTTCACGCTTAGTCTGGATTTTACAAAAGGAATGGGGCTTTCCAATGGAAAATGCTTCTTTAGTTCCCTAACTTGTAACAATGGCTCTGTCATGGGCTGTTTTCTCCTTTCTGTCTAAGCGGTTTTCCTTCGTTTGAAAATGACAGGCAGCATAATGGTTTTCTCCGACCTCTGTCATTTTAGGCTTGTTAGTAAAACAAACATCTTGTGCATATGCACACCGTGCCGCAAATGGACACCCCGTTATCTCCTGCCTAAGATCCGGGGGACTGCCAGGGATGGTTGTCAATGGTTGATCCTCACTGACACTTTCCGTAATTTGCGAATCTAGAAGTCCCCATGTATAAGGATGCTTCGGATGATCATAGATTTCCTTAACCGTCCCATACTCGACGACATTTCCTGCATACATCACAAGCACCTTGTCACACAGCTCCCATACCACCCCTAGATCATGGGTAATCATAATGATCGCTGTGTTAAATTCATCCTGCAGCCTTTTCATCAAATCCAATATTTGTGCCTGAACCGTTACATCCAGTGCGGTAGTCGGTTCGTCAGCTATTAGAAGCTTTGGATTACATGACAGGGCGATGGCAATCATCACACGCTGCCTCATCCCGCCGGAAAATTCATGCGGATACATATTAATTCTTTTTTCCGGTGCTGGGATTCCCACAAGCTTCAGCATTTCGATAGCTTTTATCTTGGCTTCCTTTTTCGAAACCTTTTGGTGGGTTTTAATCGATTCGATAATTTGATCCCCTACAGTGAATACAGGGTTAAGACTCGTTAATGGATCCTGGAATATCATCGAAATTTCGTTTCCACGAATAGATTTCATTTCTTTTTCCGATAGCTTCAAGAGATCTTTTCCGTCGAAATGAATCGCTCCCCCGCTTATTATTCCTGGCGGATTGGGAATAAGACGCAGCAAGGATGTGGCCGTAACGCTTTTGCCGGATCCTGATTCGCCTACAATCCCAATGTTTTCTCTTCTATTTAAGGTAAAACTGACTCCATTTACAGCTTTAGTAATCGCGGAGCCAGATTTAAATTGAACTTCTAAATTTTCAACCTTTAATAATTCCTCCGACATCTGTTACGCCTCCTTTGATGTTAGGCTTTCATTTTCGGGTCAAGAGCATCGCGCAGCCCGTCACCAAATAGATTAATTCCAACAACCGTAATCAATATGGCTAGACCCGGAATCGTGGCCATATGAGGATTTAAGACTAGAAAGTCCTTCCCATCCTGCAGCATACTTCCCCACGATGCAGTTGGAGGCTGTACTCCAAGCCCTAAGAAACTAAGTGAGGCCTCAGAAATAATGGCACCTGCGATACTCATCGTTGCATAAACAATTAATGGGGCAAAACTATTTGGCAATACATGATGGAAGATAATGCGGCTATGTTTAGCTCCTAAGGACCGCGTCACCTCGATATATTCCGAATGTTTAACACTCAGTACCTGTCCGCGTACTACTCTTGCAAAACCCGGAATATTCCCTACTCCAATCGCAATAATCACATTGACTAAGCCTTGTCCGAGAACGGTCATCAAGGTAATGGCCAATAAGATAAAAGGAAAAGCAGAAAGCCCATCCATGAAACGCATAATGATAGAATCCAACTTTCCTCCAAAATATCCGGATATAACTCCTAACAGTGTTCCAACTACGGCACCAAATAGTACCGCCCCGATTCCAACCAGCATGGAAATTCTCGCTCCATATACTAATCGGCTAAAAATATCGCGACCATAATTGTCTGTCCCTAGAATGTGTCCTTCTACGCCAATTCCTAAAAGCGTCTTGGTTACATTCATTTTATTAGGAGGATGTGTAGCAATAACAGGAGCAAATAGTGCTGTTAAGATCAGCAGCAATATCACAAATAATCCAAAAGCCGCAAAACGATTGCGAATCAATTTCCTAAATAATGAGTGCTCATTTTTAGTTTTTACATGAGTTTGTTCCAGTACGATTCCTTGCTGCCCTGTTGACATTACTTATGACCCTCCTTTGTTTGATGAATATTTAATTCTTGGGTTCACTACTTTATATAAAATATCGACTACTAGATTGACAACCACATAGATTAAGGCAATAAAGATAACCATGTTTTGAACAACGACAAAGTCCCTTTTTCCAATTGCATCAATAATCAATAGTCCAATCCCAGGCCAACTGAAAATGGTTTCTGTTAATACCGCTCCACCAAGCATGGACGAAACCTGAAGACCTAATACCGTTAGAAGAGGTGTTAATGCATTTTTAAAAGCATGCTTACAAATGACAATAAACTCACTTAAACCTTTAGAACGAGCTGTTTTTACATAATCCTGTGAGATAACCTCCAGCATGCTTGAACGGGTAATTCTAGCAAACTGGGCAGTAGGAATCGTTGCGAGTGCAATACTTGGCAGGATTAAATGGCTGAAGAAATCACCGGCACCGGCTTCCATTGAACCCATACCTGTGGCAGGAAACCAGCCTAAATTCACACTAAAAAACAAGACGAGCATAATTCCAAGCCAGAAAATGGGCATCGAAACACCAATTAATGAAAAGGTTGTAAAAAGATAATCAAAAATGGAATTTTGCTTTCTTGCTGCAATAATGCCAGCTGGCACCCCGATGACGATGGAAATGATTAAGGCACAAACCGCAAGAATCACAGTATTTGGAAAGCGCTCCATAATTAAGTCGATGACCGGTTTGTTATACGTTAAGGAGTTTCCAAGATCTCCTTGAAGTAAATTGCCTATATAATCAACAAATTGAATATATAGTGGTTGATTTAATCCCAGTTCCTCTGTCAAAGCTTTGATATCCGCCGCACTAGCTTGTGGACCAAGCATGACGGCTGCAGGATTCCCCGGCAGCAGACGAGTGATTAAAAAAACAATGATAGCAACTATTAATAAAGTAGGTATCATATTTAAAATTCTACCGACAATGTACTTACCCATTTTCCTCCTCCTTTTTATTCAATATTCGAATCAATGATTCATTATTTGAATAGTGACAATTTTATCATTCGATTTTTTATTTGTAAATATGGTGTTATTGTAAATTTTTTAGCTTTTTATATATTTCAAAAAATTATTTACATTCTCTTAAAGGTTATGGTAAATTAAATAATAATTCAAATATTGAATTAATGATTCATTATATGAATCAACTTTAAATTATAACTGTACAGGAGGTTTATTTTTATGAAGAAATTCAAGCAATACCTGTTCATCCTTGTATTGATAACAGCTGTTTTCGCGATCAGTGCCTGCAGCAGCAGTTCGGACTCTAAAAAAGGTTCCGATGGACAAGCTGCTAATAACGAACCAAAAAGTGGGGGTATATTGAATGTCGGCCTTTCCTCCAACCCCAACACACTGGATCCTATTAAATATACTGGTGCATATGAGTCGCAAATTATGCGTTCGATTGGGAATACACTCATTGTTTATAACAAGGATTTAAGTGATTTCAAACCATCCTTGGCAACAGAGTGGAAAGCCTCTGACGATTTAAAATCCTATACATTCAAGTTAAGAGAAGATGTTTATTTCCAACCCGGGAAATACCAAGATGGCAGACAAATGACGGCAGAAGATGTTAAATATAGCCTAGAGCGTTCTGCTAAAGAATCTGCATTAAGCCGTTTATCCGGTATTGACTCTGTAGAAGTTACTGGGAAATTTGAAGTTACGATTCATATGCCTAAACCAAATGCTTCCCTATTAGCTATGCTTACAGACCCAGGAAATATCATTATTCCGAAAGAAGAAGTAGAAGGATGGGGAGATCAATTCGGCGCTCATTTAGTCGGAACTGGACCGTTCCAACTTAAGGACTGGCAAACAGACCAAAAAGTAAATTTAGTCCGCAATGATAAATATTGGGGTGAAAAGCCTTATCTTGATGGTGTTACCTTTAAAATTATTAAAGATCCAAACATGATGACTAATGCTCTTCGTTCTGGCGATATCGATATAGCTACAGATATTAAAGGTCAAAATCGTAAAGTTATTGAATCAGATAAGAATTTAACCCTCTTATCAAAACCAGGACTTTCGTTAACCTATCTTGATTTAAACAATATGATTGGACCTACTGCAGATCCAAAAGTAAGGGAAGCAATCTATAAGGCTACAAATGTTGAGGAAATTGTGAAAGGTGTCAGCCAATGGGGAGGCGCATCCGTTTCCTATGCTCCACTTCCAAAGGAATCATGGGGATACAGCAAAGATTTGGAAAAGCTTAAGCCTAAATATGATCCTAAAGAAGCTAAGAAGCTTTTAGCTGAAACAAAATATGCAAAAGGTTTTAAAACAGAGCTTTATGTATTAGAATCTCGTGTTCCATATGCAACGATTTTCCAAAACCAAATGAAGGAAAATTTAAATATTGATGTGGATGTTAAGGTAACAGAATGGGGTACGCTAAGCGAGCTTGCAGCCAAAGGAAATGCGCCAATGTATATCGGAGGCTGGTCATGGTATCCGGATCCATACTTCTTCCTAAATAAAACGTTCCATTCCGACCAAATTGGTTCCCTTGGTAATGGAAAAGGCTACAAAAACCCTGAAGTAGATGCCTTATTAAACAAAGCTCTAACCGAAACCGTTGATCAAAAAGAAAGAGCTGCCTTATACCAAGAGGCTATTAAACTGATTATGAAGGATTATCCACGTATTGAATTTGATAATCTTGATCAAACAGCTGCAATTAGTCAAAACGTCCAAGGATTCGATATTCCTGCAGACGGTTCTATTAATATTGTTAACCCTAATGGTACCAACGTTTGGTTGAATAAATAAACCTGATTGTGATGTAAAAAGGGACTGCCCTATTTTTAGGGCCAGTCCCTCACTATTTATGGTTTAATCCATAATTACAATATGTACAAAATATTTTGCTTCCGAAGGTGTACTTTATAATTGCATACATAGGTGAGTATATTCTATCCTTCTAAAAACCTATCTCAAATGGTGATTTAACTTCTATACCTGCACCCTCTAATCGCTTTTTAATAACTTTAATCATTTCTAAAGCAGTTGGCGTATCACCGTGAACACAAATAGTTTCCCCGTTGACTTCAATCTCTTCTCCGGAGATAGCGTTTACTTTTCCTTTAGTAACCATTCTGACTATCCTGTCTGCAACAAAGTTAGGATCTGAGATAATAGCTCCTTCTTCTTTTCTGGAGACTAAAGAAAAATCTTTGTGATAAGCCCTATCAGCAAATATTTCCAATTTGTAAGGGTGGCCCTTTTTCTCTGAAATTCTGTGTAATTCCGAATTCGGCTTGACAAAAATCGGAAGGTCCGGCTTTACAGATTGAATAGCATCGACAATATTGATTGCCATTTGTTCATTTGAATCAGCCATATTATTCATGCTTCCATGCGGCTTAACATGTTGCATTTTTACATTATATTTTTGACAAAAGATATCTAATGCCCCTATTTGATAAATAATGAGATTGATAAGTTCCTCTCGCGGTATATCCATATTTCTTCGCCCGAATCCCGTCAAATCAGGAAAGCCTGGGTGAGCTCCAACCCCTACACCATACTCTTTAGCAATTTTAACTGTATGGTCCATTGTATTCGGATCTCCACCATGAAACCCGCACGCAACGTTTACCGAGGAAATGTACTTTATAACTTCATCATCATTCCCTAGTTTATAATTACCGAAGCTCTCTCCCATATCACAATTCAAATCGATCGTTTTCTTCATTTATTATTTTCTCCTTTCACCTTAACAGGTAGCACTTAATATTTTAAAAATCTGATTTTGCTGTTTTAACTCTTCTTGCGCTTTATCAATGGTTACTTCGGTAAAGGTAATAGAATCTCCCGGCTTCACCTGTCCAAGTTTTGGCAGATCCACCGTGATGACTCCACCTATTTTTGTATAGCCCCCTACACTCTGTCTTCCCACTAAAAAAATAATAGGCTGGCCATTTTTCGGTACCTGTATTGCCCCATAAAAAATTCCTTCAGAAATAATATCTGCTGTATCTTTATGCTCTATAATTGCGCCCTCCAACCGACATCCCATTCGGTCCACATCTTTAGTAACTATATAAGTGGAAGAAAGGAATGTTTTTATGCCCTCCTCTGTAAACGCCTCATCTTGTGGGCCAAGAATAACCCTAATATTAATGTTATTTTCATATTGAGGGATTAGATCCTTGGATAACTTCCTGCCCCTTCGCCCGTCCAATGATTTAGGGAAAACGTGAATAATATCGCCTTTTTTTAACATCCGACCATTAAGCCCGCCGATTTGTCCAACAAGATCCGTAGCCCGGCTGCCAAGGACTTTAGGAACGTCGATACCACCAGTTACTGCCAAATAGGAACGACAACCTGTTCGTGGACCCTTAAATTGAATAACATCACCCTCTTTGACATGGACAGACGTCCACATGGGAGTTTCTTTTCCGTTTATTACCGGGTTTAAATCTCCGCCGGTAATGGCAATAACAGCGGGCTCTTTGACCAATAACTTCAATCCCATCAAAGTAACTTCTAACAATGCAGCTTCCTTGGCATTCCCAACCAATATATTTGCCATCCGATGGGCGTATGGATCAGCGGAACCCGACACAGCTAACCCGTATTTCTGATATCCGTGTCTCCCCAAGTCTTGGATTGTTGTCAATAATCCTGGTTTCATTACTTCAAATATGTTGGCCTCCCCCTTTCCGATGACTTGGATAAAGTTAATGAATCAGCCCTGAAGAGTAAATATACTTAACTCGTTTTGCTCTTCGATTTCTATAAATTCCTCATAAGTGATCACTTCAAAGCGCACAATGTCTCCCGATTCAAAAAGAAATGGCTTTTCTCTCTCCGGATCATACAATTTAAGCGGAGTGCGGCCTATTAACCGCCATCCTCCTGGGCTTTTAACCGGGTATATCCCAGTTTGATTACCCGCTATTCCAACACTCCCGGCTGGGATGGAAACCCTAGGAGACGGCAGCCTTGGGGTACTGATTTTTTCCGACATGCCACCCATAAAGGGATAGCCCGGTGTGAAGCCAAGGAAATATACCAAATATTCTCCTCCAGAGTGTATCGAAATAACTTCCTCAGGACTAAGGTTATTGTGAACAGCTACATCATTTAAGTCTGGACCCCACTCACCTCCGTATAAAACTGGTACCCTGACCGTCCTGCTAGCCGACGAAATAGAGTTATAATCCATCTCCCCCCACTGCTTTAATCTTTTCACAACCTGTTCATAAGAAAGTCTGACAGGGTCATAATGGATCAACAAAGTTCTGTAACCTAATATCACTTCACCGAACCCTGTACTCGTCTCTTTTTCTACTAGACTGGCAAGATTTCGCACTCGAGCATTGGTATCCTTAGCAATAATGTTTTCAAATTCAACCAATACAGCTTGGTCACCCGCTGGCTTGCATGTAAAGTTCATCTAATCACCTTGCTTTTAATTTGTTATCCACCATTAAGCAAAACTCCTCATCCGTTTGGCCATCACGATAAATTTCAGATGGCGAATGTCTTACAATTAATTTTTCTGGATATATTCTGATAATTACCAATCTACTAAAGCGTTCTCTTAAAGTTGCATTCCATTAAGTGAAATGTTGGTTCAATTTATGATTTAATTATAGGAGGAATATTATGAATATTCAAATGCTTTTTATAAAAAATTCCAAATATCGCATGACAAAGAAAGTTTATTAAACACCTGATATCTTAATCAAACATTTGATTAAATTATTTACCTTTAAAGCCATTCTACTTGCTCTATTCAATGATCGAAACTATCACACTCCACTTTCTAGCAACCTGAAAAAGCATAATCTCCGACAAAATTTAGGCGGCACAGGAACTTACCATATTTTTATATAATTTCACACAAAATACTATCAAAATAGTTTGACGATTAAAAAAATTTAATATATGCTGTATAGTGTATACACCATACATTAGGAGTGGACATAATGAGTGATTTAAATTTTACCCCTATCGAAAAAATGAAGACAACGAAGGAAATTGTCTATGAAGAAATTAAAAACGCCATTTTTTATGGAAATATTAAAAAGGATGAAATTTTAACTGAATCTAGTCTTGCTCAATCTCTCAACACATCTCGGACTCCAGTACGCGAGGCTGTTGGTGATTTAATAAAGGATGGTTTATTAGTTTCAATTCCATGGAAAGGATTAAAAGTCAGAGAAATTTCCCCTAGTGAGAAGGAGCAAATAATATTCCTAAGGGTTTCTATTGAATCTGAAGGTTTAAGATGTGCAATGAAAAACATTACCCCAGAGCAAATTCAAAGCCTTAGAGACATTGTTGATCAGCAGCAATGTGCATTAAAACAAAACAATCGAATTGAATTTATTGATCTTGATCAAAAATTTCATATGAAAATATTAAACCTTGCTGAACAGCATTTATTAGAAGACATATTATTAAATCTTTATCATTTAACAAGATTAATAGGCCATAAGGCTTTAGCAAAGAATGGGAGAATGGAGGAGGTAATCGAAGAGCATCTTCAAATAATTGAAGCACTTTTAGAAAAAGATCAAGATAAAGCAACTAAGTTAATGGAATATCATTTGATAAATACCAAGGATTCCATTGACATTGCTGAAGGAACATAATTTTTTTAAAACACAAATGTAAACGCTATCAAAATAACACAGGAGGTATTTATGAATAATATTTTATTACCATTAACAATTAACAATGTTGAAATGGAAATTAAAATTAACCATGTGTATTGTATTGGTTACGCCGGTAGAAATACCGAAAAAACAATGGAACACATCATTGAATTAGAGAAAATCGGGGTACGGAGACCAAAAGAAATCCCTGCCCTCTATCCTGTACGCAGAAACAGCCTTAATCAAACGGGTGAAATTGAAGTGTTAGGAAGTCAATCAAGCGGCGAAGCAGAGATTGTACTAATTTTTGGTGATAACGATGATGAGGTATATATCACCGTTGGGAGCGACCATACTGACCGTTCATTGGAAACAATTGATATCAACCAATCGAAACAAATTTGCGATAAACCAATAGCAAAAAAAGCATGGAAATTAAATGAAGTAGTGAATCATTGGGATGACCTATTGTTAACATCGCAAATTCTTGTTAATGGAGAGTGGCAAGATTATCAAAGGGCAAAGATTAATGAAATCATCCCATTAAACGAAATAAAAAATTTCCTAACTAAAAAAGACGTACCCATGAAAAATAGCGTTGTTTTCTCTGGAACTGTTCCCTTATTGGATGGCTTCAAATATGGATCAGGATTTAAGATGGTTTTTGTTGACAAGGTAAGAGAGGACAAAATTGAGGCAGTATACACCATCACAAGAATAGATAGGGAGGAATAAATATGCAAATCTCAATCTACCAAATGGAGATCATCCCAGGAAAGCCAGCGGAAAATCAACAAAAGGTAAAGGCCTGGGTTGAAAAGGAGGTGAAACATTCAAGGCCAGATCTCATTGTGCTTCCAGAAATGTGGACTACCTCCTATACGTTGGAGGAAATCCACCATTATGCGGATGATCATGGAAAAACCATCATACCGTTCCTACAAGATATAGCAAAAACATTTGAAATTAATATTATCGGCGGATCATTTGCCAATAAGATGGATGAGAAGGTTTATAACACGGCTGTAGTCATTAACAGAAAAGGGGAAGTTGTCTATCAATATAGCAAAGTTCACTTGGTTCCCATGTTAAATGAACCCCAATTTTTAACAGCAGGTCAAAAAGTTCCTGAAATTTTTGAACTTGAAGGCGTCAAGATGGGATTAATCATTTGTTATGATTTACGTTTTACTGAAATTATCCGTCCCCTTGCATTGGAAGGAGCCGAAGTGTTATTTGTTGTCGCGGAATGGCCAAATACCCGACTAAACCATTGGAGAAACATTCAAATTACGCGTGCCATCGAAAATCAAATGTTTGTTGTATCATGCAACAACGTTGGTTCATACCAAAATGTAACGTTTGGCGGTAGCTCCATGGTCGTAAACCCTTGGGGAGACACGTTATTGGAAGGCTCCACTAACCAAGAAGAAACATTATCCACTTCAATTAAAGTGGAAAAAACAAAAGAGGCCCGAGAACAAGTTCCAGTATTTTCTAGCAGGGTACCACATTTATATAAACAAGGATTATAAGTGGAAATAAAAAATCACTTTTGAAAAGGGGAATGTTTATGAGTAAACTTGCTAATAGTATCGTACCTGATTCGATTCCTGTTGATCACAAAAAGCAGCAAAAAATTGCCGGTATTTCTAGTGTTTTAGGTTCCACGATAGAATGGTATGATTTTTTCCTTTATGGGACAATGGCTGCTATTATTTTCCCACATCTATTTTTTCCAGATCAAGACCCCTATGTTGCTACTTTACTAACTTTTTCAACGTATGCTATTGGTTATATTGCAAGACCGCTGGGCGGAATTTTGTTTGGGCATTTTGGTGATAAAATTGGCAGAAAGGTTTCTTTAATAGCCACTTTAATTATCATGGGAATAACGACGGTTCTTATCGGATTATTACCTGGATTTGATACAATCGGTTTATGGGCTCCAGTATTAATTACACTATTTAGATTTATCCAAGGAGTTGCGATTGGAGGAGAATGGCCAGGCTCCGTACTCATCTCAATGGAGTGGGGAACGAAAAAAAATAGAGGGTTCATGGCTGCCTTGCCTCAAATTGGAGTGCCTCTGGGACTCATTTTAGGTACGGCTGTCACATCCCTTTTTATTGCGATTTCTGGAGATAGCTTTCAAACATGGGGTTGGAGAATACCGTTTATTCTTAGTTTAGTTTTGGTGGTTCTAGGATTATTGATAAGATTTAATTTAATGGAAACTCCCTCCTTCCAAAAAGTTCTTAAGGAAAAAGAATTGCCGAAGCTGCCTTTTATTTCGGTCATAAAAGATTATCCTAAACAAGTAGTATCGGGCGTTTTATCAAATGTCAGCAGTGATATTGCTTTTGGTGTGTTTGCTTTTTATACGACGACGTACGGAATAAACTATTTAGGTCTTGATAAATCAATTTTCGTTAACGCAACACTTGTAGGTGCCGTTATAGCAGTATTTGCAATCTCTATAACTGGATATTTTAGCGATAAAATCAATCCTAAAAAAATTCTCGGATTTGGTAATGTACTACTGATCCTATGGGCTTTACCGTTTTTCTATTTACTAAATACAAAAAGCACAGGATTAATTTTCCTAGCTGTTATTATCGCCTTTATTATTCACTCTACCATGTGGGCACCATTGGCCCCCGTCATTGCTGCTAGTTTTCCTGCCCATCTTAGATATAGCGGCTCAGCTATCACTTTTATGTTTAGGGGCTTGATTGGTGGAGGATTTGCTCCATTGATTTCTACTTATCTTCTTCATACATTTGATAGTGGTTACGCTATAGGTGTTTATATTATCACAGCAGCTGTTATTGCATTATTTGCATTAAGATTTGTAGATTTAAAATATCATAAGGAAGATTAAGTATTATAATTTTAGAGAACAATCATCAAAACGCTCTGAGATGGTTCCTGCAGCCTGTACCGTCACATTGGTGGTTGTTCGTGTATATTTTTTTTCGACAACCACCCTTATTGCTTGCTACAGTGCGGGGTGGTTTTCCTGTTAGAACGCCTTTCTGAAAAAACCGCGGCGGTCTCCCGCATTATTCCCTTCAGAATTTCTCGTAGGATTTAAAAATGTTTCCATGATTATCCTCTCCTTCCCGAACCGAAAGATGACGCCAACCAACCACCCTGACAATATTCAGTTGCAATTCCACTTTATCATTTTCTATCCATTACAAAACCTAGTAATCTTCGACAAGTTCGGGTAGTGACACGAGCCCATATTTTGTCGATATCCACTCATAATTTGTAGATATTTCCCGGGAATTTATTAAAATTTGAAAAACAGTAATTCCTTTTAATTGATTAAGTCGAGGGGGTAAATTTTCAAATTTCCAAGGTATCGCAACCTCTGTTTTATTGATTGCTTCTATTCTTTCTTTTTGTAGATTTACAAGTCTTTAGCTGTATCGTTTAAAGGCATGTGTGTATCGCGTAACGCTATAAGAGCTCCGATGTCAGATTGAACAAAGGTATACTAATTGCCCTTTTTTAAAAACTCAAACACATATCCCTTTTCACTCTAAAGGGATTTGGTGAGCAGGACATCAGTTGTTCTGTTTAATACAAATGAATGTTATTCTAATGAAAAAATACATAATATGAGTGCTTTCCGGATTCCAAAAAAAATTAGTATATAGCCTTAAAATTAAAAAGGAAAAAACGGAAGCAACATGCCTCCGCCTTAAACACACTTTACGTGTTAATACCTTAACTTATTGGGCGTTTTACCCCTAGTCCTGATAACTGAAAAATTATTTAGTTTAAGCCAAATTTAAAGGTTTCCAAAGTCCTCTATGAATTATAGATTCAACATCAATATTCATTAAACAACACTATTTACTATAAACTTTTGAGCTTAATAGATATTTATCTACAACATCTTGTCGGAGTTTATACCCGATTCCTGGTTCTTTTGGAACAGTGACAATTCCTGGTTTACTGAGGAAAACTTCAGGTTCGATGATATCCTCAGCCCAGTATTTTTTTGATGCTGAGGTGTCACCCGGAATGGTGAAATTAGATAAAGAGGCAATCGCAATGTTATGCGCTCGGCCAATACCAGATTCGAGCATACCTCCGCACCAGACAGGGATCCCTTTTTCTTGGCAAAGATCATGAATTTTTTTGGCCTGCGTCAAACCACCGACCCGGCCAATTTTAATATTAATAATCTTACAGCTTCCAAGCTCAATCGCTTTTCTAGCGTCTTCCAAGGAATGTATGCTTTCATCTAAACAGATTGGAGTTTCTAACTCGCGCTGGAGCTTCGCATGATCCACAATGTCATCATGAGCGAGTGGCTGTTCAATCATAATAAGTTTGTACTGATCCAACTGTTTAAGCGTCTCTATATCAGCAAGTGTATACGCAGAGTTAGCGTCTGCCATAAGCGGGACATCATAGCCAAATCGCTCACGAACAGCTTGAATCCGTTCCACATCAACACCCGGTTTAATTTTTATTTTTATTTTTTTATAGCCTTCCTCTAGAAACCCTTCTACCTTCTTTAAAAGACCTTCCACTGTCGGCTCAATTCCAATACTGACCCCGACCTCAATTTCTTCTTTTTTTCCGCCTAATGCCTTTGAAAGGGGAATCCCTTTTTGCTTGGCATATAAATCCCAAATGGCACTTTCAATTCCTGACTTCGCCATATTGTTTCTACGGATCCAGGAGAAAAGAGTTGAGAAATCATCCGGTGTCTCCAATTCGGTTTCCAACAACTTAGGAATAATAAATTGTTCGGCAACATATATAGCAGAATCAATTGTTTCTTCATTATATACTGGCGCATCCATTGCTACGCATTCCGCATAACCGACATGCCCCTCTCCATAGACACTAACCAAAACAAATTCACGGACAGTTGCTGTTCCAAAACTAGTTTGGAATGGCGATAGAAGAGGCATTTTTAATCGGTCAAATTTCACTTTTTCAATTTTCAATGATCGTTCCTCCTATAATAAATAGATCCAATACTTTGTCTAAAATTCAGCCCTCAATCCATTCTGTTCAAACGTAATAAGAATAGCCCTAGTCAAAATTTCTATCCCTGATAATAACGCCCCACGGTCAAACGTCATTTTCGGATGATGCAGACCAGGTGCTAATCCACAGCCAAGTCCAAGCATAGTTGCCTTAACATGTGGCCGTTTCACCGTATAAAAGTGGAAGTCCTCTCCTCCTGCAGTCACACTTGGCGGTAATAAATTATCTTCACCGAGCACCAGTTTAATCGATTCAGCCATTACTGCTTGTGCCTCTTCATTTACTTCTGCGGCGACTACATTGGATTCATATGAATAAGTAATTTCTACTTGATACAAATCGGAGATACTTTGTATGGTCTCTTCTACTTTTTTAGTAAGCTGTGACATTAGCTTATTCGACTGTGCACGGAGGTCAAGACTGAATTCCGCAGACCCTGGGATAATATTGCTGCTTTCTCCCCCTGCAAAAAACTTAGTCATCTTTACCGAATAAGGTACTATAGGGTCAAGGTGAATCCCATTTAAATGCTGAACTAGCGCTGCACCAACCTCTATCGCATTTGTTCCAAGATGCGGTCTGCCACCATGACAGTCTTCGCCGATAATTTTACCAGCTATAGAAATCCCAGCACCATGTACAATAGCAGGAGCAGCTTTCCCATTTTTCACTTCCATCTCTGGCCGCAAATGGACACCATACAAATAATCCACATCATCAATTACCTTTTTTTCAACCATCTTTAAGGCACCATTACCTTTTTCCTCAGCTGGCTGGAAAATAAACTTAACTTTCCCAGGCAGCTTTACATTCATTTTTTTCAGCGTCATAAACACACCCAGTGCGAGCGTCATATGGGCATCATGACCACAGGAGTGATTTGCCTGCCAAATCCCGTCGACTTCTTGCCATAATGCATCCATATCCGATCGCAGCGCAACTGTCAGTGGTCCCTCACCAAGTTCTGCGACTACACCGGGACAATCATCAAACGTCGTCACCGACTCTGCTCCCAATTTATGAAGCATCTCAGCAACATATTGAGTTGTTTTTACCTCTTTCCAGCTTACTTCCGGATGTTGATGTAGATGTTCAAAAATATCATAGATTTGAGATTTAAGGTCGCATACGTCAATTGTTTGAGTCATGATTAAATCTCCTTTATATATTATTTTTGCTTACTCGACGGTTTTCCGGCGGTTCTTAGTGATTTACTGGCACATTTTTACCGCTTACTAACCACTTTTCAGCGTTTCCAGCAATTTCCGATGGTTTATCGGCAAATTACTTCCACTATGTCCTAGCTATTTAGAAAAAACTTCTGTTTCTACTGTGTACCGTTCCAACGCGGCTTGGTTAATATCATATCCAATCCCTGGGTTCTTCTGCAGTTCAATCTGTCCGTCGGCATCCATTTCAATCTCAGGTTCGATAATATCTTCTTCCCAATAACGTGCCGAAGGAGCAGTATCCCCAGGGATCGTAAAATTATCCAAGCTTGTAATTGCTACGTTGAATGCACGTCCAATACCGGATTCCAGCATGCCGCCGCACCAGACTGGTATGTTATTTTCCTTACATATATTATGAATATTAATAGCTTCTGTGATGCCGCCTACCCGGCCGATTTTAATATTGATAATTTTGCAGCTCCATAGTTCAATTGCTTTTCGAGCATCCTCAACAGAATGAATGCTCTCATCTAGGCAGATGGGCGTTTGAATCGCCGCTTGAAGTTTGGCGTGGTCAATAATATCATCGTGAGCCAATGGCTGTTCAATCATAATTAGCCCTAGACTATCCATTTGTTTAAACAAATCAATGTCCTTTAAAGTGTATGCCGAATTTGCATCCGCCATCATTGGGATATCACCGAACCTGTCACGAACTGCCTGTAGCATTTCGATATCTTTCCCCGGCTTGATTTTAATTTTTATTTTTTGAAAACCTTGGTCTAAATATTTGCCTACCGTTTCAACAAGCGCTTCTTTTGTTTCCTGAATCCCGATACTGACTCCTACAGAAATCTTATCTTTTGTGCCGCCAATCACTTCCGCGAGGGGCTTTCCTTGCCTTTTGGCATACAAGTCCCATATAGCTCCTTCCAAAGCTGACTTCGCCATATTATGTCGACGAACCTGTTTAAAAAAATTATTCACTTCATCAGGATGGCTGATTTTGTCTTTTTGAAAGAGAAAGGGAATGAGGAAGTCTTTCATAATATGCCACGCCGTTTGTACCGTTTCTTCATTATAAAAAGGATTGGAGTTTACAACACATTCCCCATAGCCCACATCGGTTCCATCATATACCTCTGTAATAATAAATTCTCGATTGGTTTGAGTTCCAAAGCTTGTTTGAAATGGAAACTTTAAATCCATTTTTAGTTTTCTAAGTACCACTTTTTCAATTTTCATTTAACAATCCTCTCCTTACCCATATAGATGGCACGCAACTGCATGATTCGCTGCAACCATTTTCTTCACTGGAACCTTCTGTTTGCAAATCTCTGTTGCATGTGGACATCTCGGGTGAAAAACACATCCTGATGGAGGGTTTAGCGGTGAAGGGACTTCACCTTTTAACGTTATCCGTTCCCTTTTTACCGCCGGATTAGGTACAGGCACAGCCGATAGCAGGGCCCGAGTATAAGGGTGAAGTGGATTGGCATAAAGCTCATCAGTTTCTGCCTCCTCCACCATTTCTCCTAAATACATAACTCCAATCCGATCTGATATATGACGGACTACACTTAAATCATGGGAAACAAACAAATACGATAATTTAAATTCTTCTTGAATTTCTTCTAAAAGATTGAGTACCTGTGATTGGATGGAAACATCAAGTGCTGAAACCGGTTCATCACAAATAATCAATTTCGGGTTTACCATTAAGGCACGTGCTAAACCAATCCGCTGTCTTTGCCCACCGGAAAATTCGTGTGGATAGCGATAATATTGCTCCGACTGAAAACCCACTCGGTTGAGCATTTCCATAACCCGTTCCATTCGCTCTTTTTTGTTACCAATGCGGTGAATTTTCAATGTTTCTTCTAAAATATGACCAATTCTTTTACGCGGATTTAATGAAGAATAAGGATCCTGAAACACCATTTGCATTTCCCGCCTCATGCTCATAAGTTCATTTCCCTTTAATCTATAAATATCCTTTCCTCTATAGATCGCTTCTCCCTCAGTCGGTTCAACGAGCCGCATAATTGTTCTGCCTGTTGTGCTTTTGCCGCATCCAGATTCTCCTACCAAGCCAAAAGTTTCCCCTTCTTTCATCTCAAAAGAAACATTGTTGACCGCCTTTACCTGCCCAGTCACCTTGCCAAACGAATTGGTAACCGGAAAATACTTTTTTAATTTTCTTACCTGCAAGAGTGGTTTTTCCTCGTTAGCTGCTTGTACCGACATAGTGATCCTCCCCTGCCTCAGTGATTTCTTTGTAATGCCAACATCGAACCTTATGACCACTTTCTTCCTCGATGAGTTCTGGCATCTGCTCTTTACACTTCTGGCTGGCAAATTCACATCTTGGTGCAAATCGGCAGCCTTTCGGAACTTGATGCAGTGTTGGAACCTTGCCATCAATGACATGCAGCTTTTCGGAACGACTGCCATTTAATTGGGGAATTGATTTTAACAATCCCCTTGTATAAGGGTGGTAAGGTGACTTAAAGATCGTATCCACACCAGCTTCCTCAATAACCTGGCCTAAATACATGACCACTACCCTTGTACAAACCTCGGCTACAACACCTAAATCATGGGTAATCATCACTGTTCCCATATTGTATTCAAGCTTTAATTCATTGATTAAATCCAGAATCTGAGCTTGAGTTGTGACATCTAGAGCGGTCGTCGGTTCATCGGCAATTAGCAGCCTAGGTTGGCAAGATAATGCCATTGCAATCATTACACGCTGCCTCATCCCTCCCGAAAGTTCATGTGGATATTCATGAATTCTTTTTTCAGGTGAAGGGATACCAGTTAAACGAAGCATTTCAATCGCCCTAGCATAGGCCTCTTTTTTGCTGCATTTTTGGTGAAGGAGAATGGATTCTACAATCTGGTTCCCCACTGTATAAACCGGATTTAACGAGCTCATCGGGTCTTGGAAAATCATTGATATATCATTTCCTCTAATCCCCTGCATCTTAGAGATAGAAAAATGTAATAGATTCTTCCCTTGATAAAGAATTTCTCCATCATATCTAGTAGATTTTTCATCGAGCAGCCGTAAGATTGATTCCGCTGTTACACTCTTGCCGCATCCAGATTCACCAACAACACCAACCGTTTCCCCGGCATGCACCGTAAAGGATACTCCATCGACTGCGGTCACGGCTCCCCGCTCTGTTTGAAAATGTGTTCTTAAATTTTTTACTTCCAGCAATTTTTCTTGCATCTATTCCGCCCTCCCTTGCACCTTTATTTCTTCGCTTTATTATTATGAGGGTCCAATAAATCTCGCAGGCCATCGCCGAAAAGGTTCAGACCTAATACGGTAAGCATGATAGCGACACCTGGAAACACCGTCATCCACCATGCATTAAAAATAACCATTTTTCCATCATAGAGCAGATTCCCCCAGCTTGGTGCCGGTGCCGGGATACCAGCCCCTAAGAAACTTAAGGCGGCCTCGGTAATGATTGAATCCGCAAAGATAAATGTCGCTTGTACTACCAATGGAGAAATTACGTTAGGGGCAATATTTGACCAAATTATTCTCAATGAACTGGCCCCTTGTGACCTAAGTGCTTCAATATAGGTTTGTTCTTTTACGACAAGCGCAGAAGAACGAACTGTACGCGCCACATAGGGTGTAAACACAATACTTAGCGCAATGACAACGTTCTCAACCCGCGGTCCTAATGCGGCCATAATCGCAATTGCCAATAATATCGCCGGGAAAGCCATCAGGCCGTCACATATACGCATCAGAATATTATCCAATGAGCGGAAATATGCCGCGTAAAGCCCAATCATCATTCCAAAAATTGATGTAATAAGGGCAACAGAAAAGCCTACCCCTATAGAGACTTTTGCCCCGTGAACCACCCGGCTTAACAAATCACGCCCATAGTTATCAGTTCCGAGGAGATATTCCGCGCTAGGAGCAAGCAGCCTCTTTTTTGCGGCCAACTCATATGGATCATGAGAGGTTAATAGCGGTCCAATAAGTGTAAACAATAGAATAAACAAAATAATGACGCTTCCAGTTAGAGCTAATTTATTTGAAAAAAATCGCCGAAGCAACAATTCACGCCGCTCTTTTTTTATATGGTGTTTAACACTTGATAATTCTAATTCTTGGTTGACCGGTGATGGTTGCATGATTTTGCGCCTCCTTCCTATTTCCTGCTTAAACGCACTCGCGGGTCAATCACACCGTATAAAAGGTCAATGAAGAGATTTATCATGACATAGCTGGTGGCTACTAGAAGGATTGTCCCCTGTATAACAGCAAAATCCCGTCGCTCCACGGAATTGACGATTAATTGCCCAATACCGGGTATGTTAAAGACTGTTTCCACTACTGCAGCCCCTGCTACAAGGGTACCGAAAGTTTGGCCAATTACAGTTAAGATAGGGATAAACGCATTTCTTAGTGCATGCTTATAAACAATCATCTTTTCTTTGACCCCTTTGGAGCGAGCCGTTTTAATATAATTCGCATTTAAAATATCCAGCATCGACGACCGCGTCATCCTTGCGATCAAGGCAGCTTGCATTGCTCCTAGGGCAATCGCAGGCAATACAAGGTACCTGAGGTGAAGGAACAATCCATTACTTAATGGTTTATAACCGGCAACCGGCAACCATTTCAGCTCTACTGCAAACAATAAAATGAGGAATAATCCTAACAAAAAGCTTGGTACGGAAATTCCCACTAAAGAAAACCCCATGAATGACTGATCGACAATGGAACCCCTTCTTCTAGCGGCAATCACTCCAAGTGGAATCGCCAGCACAATCGCAAATACTTGAGCTAATACTGCTAAAGAAAAAGTCGGCCCCAAATGCGATACAAACGCTTCAAGTACTGACTCACTCATAAAATACGAATATCCTAAGTCGCCTTGCACTATACCAATAAACCAGTTTGCAAATTGTTGGTATAGAGGGAGGTTAAGGCCGAGCTGTTCACGAAGCTCGGCTACCTCACTAGGTCTGGCGTCCGGACCCAGAATAACAGACGCTGGGTCACCGGGGGTCATATGGATAATTAAAAATACAACAACGGATACAACCATTAAGACCGGAATCAACGATAGCAGCCGTTTTAAAATATATCCTTTCAAAGTCTCACCACTCCCTCTATAAAACTAGCTATTTTTTCTTAACATTCCAAAGGATAATTCCTTGTAAGAAGCCCATACCCTCGATGTTGGATCGAGTTGTGGTAATCGTAGTCTTATTTCCAAACTTAATAAGCGGTAAATAGTTATAGAACTCTTCTTGAAGCTGTGCGAAATATTCCTTCGCTTCTTCCTGAGAACCAGCTTTGTTGATTTTGTCTAACAGATCATCCATTTTTGGGTCATTTGTCCAACCTGGCCACTCACTGGCGGAATTTAAAAAGTCATATTTAGCTGGTATTGGCTCCGTTGGGAAACCAGTGACAAAAATATCATAAGCATTTGCATCGCCGCGCTTTTGGAGGAGAGTCGGCCAATCATACACGTCTAGCTTAACTTTCATGCCAAGCTTCTGAAGCTGCTGCTGAACAACAACTGCTGCATTGTAATGGTCTTCGTAATCTCTGCTCGCCAAGATCACAATTTCTTGGTCTTTGTATCCAGCTTCTTTCAATAATTGCTTCGCTTTTTCTGTGTCTTTTTGATTATATTGATCCTTACCTGCCTCGCTATACCAATCCACTTGGTCCTTGATCATTAGACCATGTTCCAATTCATAGAAATTCTCATTCGCAAATGCCGCCATTAGAATCTCTTCTTCATCCAAAGCCGCATTGACAGCTTGACGTGCCTTAATATCTTTAAAGAATCTTGCTTTCTTATTAAACACAACACCATTAAAGCCATTGTGGTTTACATGATTTTTTACATCTTCATTTGCTTCTAATTGTTCCGCATTATCAAACGGAATCGCATTGGCTATATCATATTCGCCAGTTTGGATTCCAGCTAATCTTGTTGAAGCATCCGTTACAAATTGAAAATAGATATCATCTAGCAATGCTTCTTTTTTACCTGCTAAGCCGCTACTCTCTGTAGTAAGAGATTGATAATCTTTAAACTTTTCTAAGTGAACATATTGGTCTGTTTTCCATTCGACAAACTTATAAGGGCCGGTTCCGATAAACTCAGCTAACCCTTTCTCTGTTGCCCCTTCAACTACTTCCTTCGGTGTAATAACTGCAGCCTGTCCTGGGTCAGCCAGCATGGCTAAAGCTGTAGTTAGACGTTCCGGCATTTCCAATACCACCGCATTTTCACCGCTTGCTTTGAATGTTGCTTTGGCAAAATAGGATTTACCTAGTGCAGTAGCACCTTTCCAACGATTCATGGAGGCAACAACGTCTTCTGCTGTCATCTCTTTGCCATTGTGGAACTTAATCCCTTTTCTTAATTCAAACATGATGGTTTTTCCATCTTCACTTACCTCATACTTTTCAGCCAGCATTGGCTCGACTTCAAAGTTTTGATTAAAGGTTACAAGTGATTCAAAGACATTTCTTGTAATATCACGTGTTGCGACTGCCGTAGACATAAGCGGATCTAAAGTTGGCGGCTGAGCATTGTACGCAACCTGAAGTTCCCCGCCTGCATCCTTTTTCCCATCTTCAGATTTCTTCGAATCAGTCTTGTCAGCACCCGAACAGCCGATGATTGAGAAAGCTAGAACCAATACCAAGAAAAATAAGCTTAACTTCTTCATTTACCATTTCCCCCTTATAGATTAGTAACTTTTAATCTTTGAAAAAAGCATATTCTTCATGGACCATCAGCTTGGTAAAGTTTATACTTCATCAATCAGCAATATGAAGTTTATACTTTTTAATTGAATTTACCATATATTCTGTCTTTTCACAATAATCATTCTGAATTTTTCCCAATAAAATCTTATTAATAAAAATAATATTGTAAGGTTAACTTCAATTTGATATTGTAGAAGCAATCGCTTCATTTGTTTTAAAAGGAAGGATTTGCTTCATTTTCAAATTATTTGCTGTAAAATCTTAGGGAGCTGACTAGAAATGAGTACTTTTAAAGATAAAATTAAATTAAAATATCCCACTCTCTCTTCCGGCCATAAAAAGGTGGGAAAATATGTCCTTGATTATCCACAGGCAGTGGCCATGAAATCTGCGAGCCAATTAGGACAGGATGTCGGAGTAAGCGAGACCACCATCATTCGTTTTTGTTATGCGCTTGAGTACAGCGGATATAGCGAATTGCAAGCGGAGATAAGACAATTTCTTATTTTTCAAAAAAGCAGTTTTCAAGACTATCAAGCCATGAAAGCAGGGGAGGCCAATCAGCCTAATTTCTTCTTTCAAAATATGCAACGGGACCAAGCACATATTCAGAAGATCATCGAACAAATAAATGAAGAGGATCTGTATCGGGTAGCTAAAAAAATCTATGATTCCGATAATATCTTAGTTGCGGGAGTTAGGACCTCATTTGCCGTTGCCCACTGGTTATCATTTGCACTGAATATCGTTAGAGGCAATGCACACTTAGTCCAGCCTGGAGTTGACGACATTAACTTCTTATTTTCAAAACTTAACAATCAAAGCATCTTTGTTGCGATCACGTTCCACCGTTATTCATCCATGACACTTGACCTGGCAAAGCTAGCAAAAAAACAAGGGGCCTATATCATTGGTATCACAGACTCAGTTCTCTCCCCCCTCGAGGAATTTGCCGATACATTGCTGCCAATTAATCTATCCTCGACATCCACCCTTGACACTGGTCCTGCAGTGTTATCGCTAATCAATGCTATCGTTGCCGGCGTCGCTGTCATCGACAAGGACGCCTTTGATCGTCGAAGAGAGGGTTACGAAAAATTCAACCCTGGGAAGTTTCTTATATAAAAGAACGAGAAAGTGTTTTCTTGGCATGACTAGGCACTAATATATATGGAATTAAACACAGCTTTATCCACAATCTCCATTTAAATAACTAAAGAAAAAACTCGCCAAATTCCCGGCGAGTTTTATGTTTTAATGTACCAATTCCAGTGTCCCTGCGCAATTAATGAGATTGCCTGATATTTTCTCAGTCGCAGATTAACACCCAGTTTTCATAATCTTTGTTTGTTTTGTATTCTTCTGCTGAGATCTTTAGATTCTTCGTCCAGAAAAATCGGATTTCGATATTAACTCAACGTTTGGGATGACATTTCCCATCTTATCGAAATGAATCTTTTGAACATCATGATAGACACGGCGTTCAGTCCGAACTAAGTCATAGTTATCATCCAGGATTGGGAAAATATACACAGGTGTTAAGGTTAATTCCGTACCATTTGCAGTTTTCACGAAATCCATTTGTAAATGTCCGTAATGCAAACCGCCATCAATTAATTGCTTGACTCCATTTTTATTCGTTTGCCAAAATTCCGGCTCATCTTGAGTTGCACTCCATTGAGTATAGGTATTATAGTCTTGTGGCACATAATTACCGTTTTCATCTTTAATCATTTTTTCGCCGCGTAAACCGTCAGCCGCGACACCAACGTCGTAAGAATGGAAACCTCTTCCATCTCCATCTAAATCTACCCAGCTGCGTTCAAACATTTCATCATGTCCAGAAATCACAGTAGCAACGCCATATTTTTCAAACAACGGTGAATATACACGCATAGCCACACCAGATTGGTTATCTGCTTTTGTATGATTTGGTGGTGTACCATGAACACCACTTGAATAGGCTGCATGGTGAAATTGCACTAGAATGATTTGTCCCTTTTCGCGTGCATCCTTTAATTGCCTTTCCGCCCACTTGTATTGCTCAGTACCTGGATTAAAGTTTGGCAGGTCTGAATCCTTAGTTGTTGTTCCTTTGAAAACCTTTGTGTACGCATCGTAATAAGATTCAGCTGTAAATTCACCTTGTGTATCTGTCGTAATGTACGGATCACCATTCACACCTTGTTCTGCCCATACTAATTCCTTTAATACAGAATCATTTCCACTGTATACGGAACCTGTAAAAGTCTTTGTAACGGTTGATTCATCAGGAATTCCATTAGTTGAATCCAATGTTAATAATGTCACTGGCCCCATATCTGTTCGGTAATACGAATCTTTAAACTGAGGGTTTTCTGCATCACCAGGAGTATCGAAGTATTCATGGAACCTATTACGAGATATAACTGCTGGTGTCCGATCCGCATCACTTCCGTAACCGCTATTAATGGCTGCATATGTTTCCCAGTTTCCTAAAGCAGGTAATATCGGCGTTTTGGAAGCAATATCTGTAAATTCACCTGCAAAGTGTCGCCAAAACTCATCCCAGCCAGGCTGATATCCTGAACCTTGTGTTAAATCACCAGTGATTATTAACGCATCCGGGTCCTCCTTTTCGATATGAGCTAAGTTTTCATTTAAAGCCGTTTGTTGATCGAGTGAATAACGAACTAAAAACATATTATTGCGTGCAGCATTTCCATATTTTTTATCAAAAGCGGATCCTTTACCCGGACGTTCCTCTGAACCTGGAGCATAAGGATTGACTGTATGCAATTCCCACTCACGATGTTCTAATGCCCCGAACGGTTCTGTTTCAGAATCGGAAAAGGCAATAAGCTTTAATTTATCCCAATTTTCGCGCTCTGGAAACGTTTCAAAACGAGAAGTATGGGTACCTTTTCCTTGTTTTACGGTAATATGATAGGTTGAATTTGGTTGTAACCCATCAATGGTGACAGAATGTTTATAGTTGGAATTTGATTTTAACCAAGAGCCTTGTGGAATCGTTTCTACTACGCCATTTCCACTGTTATACGTTAATTCTTGTTTTAATTCTTTTTCCGTATACTCCATTAATTCCATGTAATGTGGGGCAGAAATCAACTTTTTCATCTTTATTCCAGGACCAGTAATAATGACATTACCAGGTTCATTTAACTCTGATACCCAGCTAATGGTCATAGAAGTACTAGTTGGAGATTGTAAATAGGGTAACACACGGAATCCCGTTTCTGGTTCACGTAATGTTGATGGAGAAGTTTCTTGGGGTACCTTTTCTTTTGCTGCTGCTCCTAGTGTTATTAGTGGGCTAGCAACAGCAATTAATGAAGCAAATGTTGGAATAACTAGCCTGCGTAGCAATAAATTTTTCTTCATGTTACCTCTCCCTTTTATATCTTATTCATCACAAATTATACCGATGGAACGTATAAATAATAGTAATTTAATGTAAAAACTAATTTTATTTTTTAATAGACTACTATTTTAATAAAAAGAGAGACCAGTTTTAGAGTGTATACCCAACCTGGCCCCTCACCCTAAAGGCAAATTAAAAACACCATCTGTTATTATAAACCGCCGTCGATACGCCATGGATTCTTTCAATTTTTCCTCTAAAACAGCTATGTTGATGTGGTGATAAATGACCGTTTAAGCTTTTGAAAGCCAGCATTCTTGATAAATGCTCCTTATTTACCGGCCACTTTCACAAGGGTGTCGTAAATCATTTCAGTTCCCTCATCAAGAGATTTCACAGAAATTCTTTCGTCGTTACCATGCATTCGTTCTAACGTATCATTGTCGAGCGGGTATGGATAAATGCCGTAGACAGGAACTCCTCTGTCCCGCCATGGAGCTGCATCGGTTCCGGCTTCAAACAATGCCGGGGCAACTTCAGCCTCAGGCCATTGTTTTTTGCTGCTTTCCGCAAGTGCCTTGAAGAGTTCTGTTTCAGTCGAAGATGGCTCTTCCTTTGCCTTCTTCTCATAATATTCTGCCGCTTCTTCCGTTGTCATATCTCCTGAAAGCTCAATCTTTACATTTGGATCATTGATGACTTGTCGAATCTCCTCCATCACTTTAAACGGTGATGAACCCGGTACGATACGAGTATTAATAATGGCTTCCGCTTTGCCAGGTATGACGTTTTCCTTTACTCCCGCAGTGACAATGGTCGGAGCGACAGTATTCCGCATTAACGCATGCCATAGAAGAGGATATTCGCCGAGTTCGACCACTTTCTTAGCAGCCTCGCTAACTTTTACTGGATCATCTCCATCTACGAGCATCTTCAAATAGCCAGCAAGCGGTTCCTTTGCACTTTTTGAGAGAGCCTGGAAATATTCTTTTGTTATCGGATTCAGCGTCGGATCCGTATCCCAATCTGCCACCTTTGCCAGGGCCTTCGTCAAATGAGAGATCGAGCTTTCCGGCATCGGACGCGAAGAATGGGTCGGTTTTCCTGTAGCTGTCAACTTGATCGAGGCATAGATTTTATCCTGTACAGTAATGTTTACTTGGCGGGTCTTTTTGTTCTCATCTTGAAAAATCCAGCCACCCTCGTTCAAGGCAAACTCTGCCTTAATTTTGTCCCAATGATGCTCCGCCAGCCAATCTGTGCCATATTTTCCCGCTTCTTCGTCTGCTTCTGCAAGAAATATGACATCACGTGTAAGTGGTACCTTATTTTCCGCAAGCATTAAAACGGCACTGGCAAAAACGGCCTGACCTCCCTTGAAATCCATTGCTCCTCGTCCCATCACGTATCCGTCTTTAATAACACCTCCAAACGGGTCAACTGTCCAGCTTTCTTTTTCAGCGGGAACGACGTCCGCATGACCAGCAAGCAGCACAGGCTGCTGGCTCCCATCTCCCTTTAAACGAGCGATAAAATGTGCCTGACCTTCCGGGGTTTTAATAATTTCCGTTTGCGCTCCAGCCTTATCAAAGAGCTTTTTTAAAAATTTTGCCTGGTCAAGTGTTTGCCCTCCAGGATTGGTAGAATCAAAACGAAGCAGTTCTTGAAGCAGCTTTGCAGTCTTGCTATCGGTTGGTTCCGATTCGGTGATTCCTTTTTTCATTTGTTTTACGTCTGTTTCATTCCCTTTCGCTTGCTCTGAGCCTGCAGTCCCGCTTTTCAGCTGCTGCGACGAATTACTTGGAGTATTGTTTCGACTACAAGCAGCATTAATCCCAATACATAAACAAAGTAAAGCAATTCCAATAAATATTCGCTTCAATTCTTCAGCCCCCCGTCATTTTTAACATCTACAGCATTAAAAAGTAACCCTAGTATAAACAGTTTTGGTAAAACATAACAATCCAACAAACGATGCTATTTTTTGAACAATCAGTTATTTCCGATTTCAAATACTCCCCTGATAACAGGAAGATGGTCATAACAAATGGACGAGTACCATACACGGCCTGCCTCTTATAAAGTATCTTTTTCTTGCCCACTTAGAGGTTTCTGCAATGAAAAACCTAACTTAGGAAAATTAGACCACAGTATATAAAGTAAATAATCACCATTACTTTTAATCTACAAATATGGATAAAAAATGTCGAAAATTTCTCTATGGTCTTACCCTTATCTTTCATTCTTTTTGCAACCAATAGCAATGCCTCTTCTCTCCTACTTCTTTCATATGAGTGGGGGTCTGACCCCTTAAAAAGAAAAACCGCCCATCAAAGGCGGCCGTAAAAAGTATATTATTCTTACATTATCTGATCTTGTAATAATTTATTCTCCAATATTCTTTTTCACTGGCTCTACATTTAGCCTTTCTTCTTTCATATATCGGTAGATAGGAATTTCTTCACCGACGTTTACAGGTACAAAATTAAATCTGACGAAACTATCGACCGCCTCAGGTTCAAGCGCCTCTGCAATCAGGTTTGCTGCAGGCTGGTTCATTTGGAAAACGTAGCTTCCCTTTGGAAAGACATACTTTTTCTCCTGTACTTCCGTTTTGACGTTGTTCAATATGTGTCCTTGGTAGTAAGGGGATTCCGCCTTTTGTTCAGTGACCATGTAACGCTCAACGGTCAGTACCTTTTCCTCTTTCAATTTACTTACTTTAATACCTGCTATTTGCAGCTTTTCAGCAATATCGTGATACGCTGGAGGCAGAATGTATGCATTTGGCCGGACTCGTTCTAGAGTAGGGATTCCTTTATCAAGACTAAGGTACTTAACTGGTATCTCCACAACTTCCCCTTTGGCGATGTCGACCACTTTCAATAGTTTCTTTTCAGCAAGCTCCTGATGTGTGCTGGTTATGATGATTTTATCATTGTCTTTCACCGTTTCACCTTTTCGAACGACTTCTTCTCTGGCAGCTTTAACAGTGGATTTTATTTCTGACGCTAATCGTGCTGTTGTCTTCAATAAACTTGTTTGCGTAGTCACTTGTGCTGCGACCCTGCGTTCAAAGTTTTCTCGGCCAATGCCTATCCCCCGACTTTCAATAAATAAAGAAAAACTCGGCTGAAGGCCTTGGTAAGTGGTTTCGAAGCGTGGCTCCGTTCCCTCTTCAGATACCTTGTATTCACCGTCTTTAGAGCGCTCAACAAGTAGATACGCGGACGAGGAATATCCATTTTTCTCTAGATCTTTATGAGCTTGGTTAATTAACCACTCATCGTTCTTTTCAAAAATTGATTTAGGCGTGTTTAAGTTATATTGTTTCGCCATATTAATGTCATAATATTTTAGTGCTCCTGCTTCACCGATGTCAGGAAAGGTACCATTACCAACACCTTCTTCATGAGCTGCAATGGCTACTTCTGGTTTAAATCGCTGGTACGCTTTGTTCACTTCTCTCATATCCGATAATTCAAATTTCATATGATCACGGTTTGCATCCAGCCGTTTCGCATTCTGTCGTTGAAAATAGTAAGAGCCATCCGGGTTCTTTCGGGGTACCATGACAACATTGATTTTTTCAAGTACATCTTTACCCAGTTCACCTGTGGCTAGTTGTTGAGCCATTACTAAAAGTGACTCCCCTCCAGCCGGCTCATTTCCATGAATCTGACCTTCTATCCAAACGGTCGGCTTACGTTTAAAGTTAGCTGAATGTTCATTTTTACTTGTTGTAAAAATAAGCAGCGGAATCTCGCGCCCCTCAAGCGAATAAATAGAGTTCTCCATCTTCATAAGCTTACTTTTCTTATCCAAATCTTTTAAAAACTTCATCATTTCCTCTTGAGTGGTGAAATTCTGCTTCCCTGCTTTAAATCCTGGGGTATCAAATTTGATAGTAGGATTTGGGTATAATGCTTTAACTTGCTCTGGCTGCTTGTAGCTTTGGCCAAAGTAAGGGGTCAACGTAGGGTTCATTTGTCCAGCTGCTGGCGGTGCCGCGGCTGTATTAGCTATTGTCTTTTTTTCTAGCATTGTTGTAGAAGAAGCCATAATCGTATGATTTAATCCAAACATAGCCGACAATGTCATGACAGCTACTGTAGAAGAAACTAAAGTTTTTCTTTTCATCAAATTGAAGATCCTCCGCATCATAGTTTTTTAAATTCCGAAATTAATTTACTATTCTTTTTGTCTGTTATATTTTTCTTTTGAGTGACACTAAGTATGTGAAACTCTTATATTTCCCCCCTTTTATAAAAGAATTTAAGAATTAAAGATGTAAAAAAATACACATACCTCTTTATATCTTTAGCTGCTCGCTTCCATTGAGGTAATTAATATTATGGCATGTAATATTTCCGAATTGTATTAATTTTCAAATTACAACAAGAATATTCACGAGATAATAAAAATTATATAAGCTTTGAGAACTATTAATTTATGCCTATTTGCAAAAGAGATATTGCAAATAAGGCATTTAAGATTTTCGTAAAATTCTTAGATTACTACATTAACGAATCAAAGAATTTTCTGTATTTGAAGGGGGGGAGAAATTGAGAAAAAGCATTATCTGCTTATGTGACGCTTTTGCACGACCAGCTCCTGAAACCCGAGTATCGGTAAAAATGAGCACCTGATTTTGCCCAAGCAGCTCCTAAAACCGAAGCATCGGTAAAAATCAGTTCTCTGGGCGGTGACAGGAACTCAATTCAATACAAAAAAACTCCCTCAAACCCTTCTCCGTTATCCTCTCCGGCAGTCCCTTCGCTCTTGCAAAGGCCTTGATAATTTTGGCTCGGTTTCGAAGCCCAATTGTTTCTTCATATTTATTAACGGTTGTTAGTTTATTCTCCCGTACCCATAGTGACCAAGGATCGCAATAATCGCATACCCAGTTTTCTCCGGAATACTCAAGATCATAAAGACATAAATACTCAACTGGATTTTGACAATGATAACGGGCGCAGCAGCTGGCATTTGAAAATGGGATTTCATCGAACCTCTTAATGATCTCAATGGAGAAACCGTATTCCTTGCGATGCTTCATTTCTTGACGAATGAACCAGCTGATATAATCCGGATCCTCAATGACGACCCATGCAACCGGTTTTCCTTTATACTTTCCAAAGCTGAAATTCATCACGCTCTCCCCATTCCATTTAGGCAGTAATTGAACCTCTTTATCTCTATATAGGTTCATTGCCCTCAGGAAGGACCTTGCTTAGCCAAACGGTCATAAAATTTTAATATTTTCGACTGGTTCCTCCTACTTCCCCTAGTTAGTGAATTAAAAATACCACATCCCTTAACAAGAATATGGTGTCCTAGAAGTTGTCTCCATGCTTTACATTATTAAAAAATCTTTTTAGAATTCTCACTTTTGTAGGCTATAGTCCTTGGAGCGATCTTCCTTCTAATTATGTAATGGTCTTAAAAAGGAGAATTATTCTTGAAGAAAGATAAGGTCCTATAATTAAAATGGATTTCCAAGTAAAATATGGAAACCTTCCAACAAATACACATAAACAAAAATAACTATATTTTGTTCCAAATACACTTAAAACTATACGGTTGCATTACCAAAATTTATTCTATATTTTTATCATGTAGTGGTGATATTTATTTAAAGCACCGAACAAATAAAGGTACTTTTTAAACCAATCTAATAAATTTTTGTTTACCTTTAAAAGATATGGATTTTAAATTAATTACCAAATATAAACAAAGATATAAGTTGATTTAATAAAATCAATATGATAATATTCAAAATAATACAAAAATCACTCTCCTCTAATGCTCTACTTTTAACCATCACGCCTCAGTATATAAACTCAAAACCCAAAGAAACTACCTTTTTACATATTATCTTCTTCACAAGAAGTTACTAAGACCTTATGAAAATATTTTTAAGGAGGTGAGATTTTATGTGCTGCACATATAACACTACATAACTCTTTTTCAACTCATCTCAAAAATTAGCAAACCTTACAAAAGATGCATGGAAGGCACATTGCAGATTTAATTATCGCAATACTTAAAAATACCAGGAGGTTTATAATGTTCAAAAGTAGACTGTTTAAAATGATTGCTTTGTTAGGAGTAATGTTTATGACAATTGTGTCTACATTTTCCAATATTGCAAGTGCAGATGCAGCTAATGAGGAAAATAAAGGGAATTTAAAAGGAATTCCCGGTACCATTGAGTATAATTCTAATGAGGACATTGCCGCATGGCAGCGCTTGCAGTATGGGATGTTCATTCATTGGGGGTTATATTCTGAGCTTGGCGGCGTATACAAAGAAAAGCCTGTTACACGAGGATATAGCGAACAAATTCAGATGTGGGCCAACATTCCTGAAGAGGAATATCTTAAAGTCGCCAATCAATTTAAAGCAGAAAATTTTAACCCGAAAGAGATATGCTCACTAGCAAAGGATGCTGGAATGAAGTATGTCGTCATCACAAGTAAGCATCATGACGGTTTTTCGATGTTTGATACGGCCACAACAGATTACAATATTGTTGACAGCACGCCATATGGAAAGGATCCATTAAAGGAACTAGCAAATGCTTGTCGTGATCAAGGGTTAAAATTTGGTGTATATTTCTCACTTGTGGATTGGCATCAAGGTCATCCTTTCGATAACAACAATAACAATTCCATTCCGGAATCGATGGAACCCACCATTGAAAAACAAATACGTGAACTCATGACTAACTATGGACCAATTGCAGAGGTATGGTTTGATATGTCCTCTCCAACACAGGCACAAAGCAGTAAGTTTGCTGGAATCGTACGTGAACTTCAGCCGCACGCCGTTATCAATAGCCGAATTTTTAATAATCAAGGCGATTTTCGTACCTTAGGGGATAATCAAGTGCCTGCATCTACTTTAGACGGAGCATGGCAAACACCTGCCTCCATTTATCACTCAACTTGGGGCTATCGGAGCTGGCAGGTCCGGGATAATTTTGATGGGAAGGTTCGCGATCTTGTAACTGGATTAACCAGTGTAACAGCACGAGGGGGTAATTACCTGTTAAATATTGGTCCTCGCGGGGATGGATCAGTCGTTGACTTTGAAGCGGATGTACTGCGCGCCATTGGCAGCTGGCTTGATCGACATCCTGGGGCTGTTTTAGGTGCCTCAGCAACTCGTTTTGGTAAACAGCCTTGGGGGGAAGTGACAGTAAACAACCATGATCTGTTCTTACACGTAATAAATTGGCCTCAATCCGGGGAACTGAAACTCTCAGGACTTGCAACCCGTGCGCTTAACGTCCAAGAGGATGGAAATACAAGTGAACTGCAATGGAAGCAAGAGGGTAATGATTTAGTTATCACCTTACCGAATAAACCAACAGACGCAATCCTTCCAGTCATTAAAGTTAAATTGGCAGGAGACCTTCGCATCATTCCTGAAAAGACACTTACCAATGAAAATGACGGTACATGGAACATCAATCCTGCTGACCTCTACCTTGGACGCAGCTATGCCGATAGAGGAAGTTATTATACCACAAAACAAACGACTGTTCGCCAAACAGCGTACATTGCCAGTCACAAAGGCGGTCAAGTATATCTTGAATTTGACGGTAAGGCAAACGCCAACGAGAAATACCAGATAGAAATCGGAAACCACTCTTATGTAGTATCAGGAGAGGAGTTAACCAATTCATCAATTGGACCATTCACAGTCCCTGCCAACGAAGTAACTACCTTTACAATCACACTGGCAGAACCTGCTTACCCAACTAAAGATCTCGAATTAGAATTCAAATCTGCACATATCGTATCAAAGAATCCAAACAAATTTAATTCTCCTAAAGAGTAAAAATACTGAATTAAAAGGTAGTGTGGTGGGTGTCAGGCATCAATATTTAATACGAAAGAGGCTGGGACATAACTAACTTCAAATAGTAAGAAAGGTGAATTTGAGCTTACTCAAATTCACCTTTCTTTGTTTTTGGGTGTTAATTCTTCTATTACCTTAGTTGTTGGCAGTGAGTTTTCTTCTGTAACAAGGGATGAATCGTACGGATGCTGCAGAGAAAGCTGGTATCTCTAGAATGACTCTTTATCGTAAGATACAAAACAATAATGAGACTAACTTGGAACTAGGTGGCAAGAGGTGCTTGTACAATGCCTACTTTGCCTCTAGTTACAGGAAGGCTGGTACTGGGCCTAAACGTAAGAATAGTTACAAACAATGGCATTAAAACAATAAAAGCCTACTCATTAATGATCTGACCCAATAAAGTTAGACAAATATTTTAGGCTACTTTGAGGACCTGAGCTCGGTATTCTACCGGACTTAGGTCTTTTAATTTTGCCTTTATTCGTTTGTGATTGTAATAGTGAATATAGTCTTCTAATTCTTTTTCAAAATGCTCAATACTATCAAACTCCTGTAGATAAAGAAGTTCAGACTTTAATAAGCCAAAGAAATTTTCAATAACTGCATTGTCCAAACAATTACCCTTACGAGACATACTTTGTATAATCTGGTGCTGTTCTAATGTTTTTTGATACTGCTTCATTTGATAATGCCATCCTTGATCTGAATGGAGGATTACTTGGTCCCCAGGTTGAAGACGCTCAATCGCTTGATTTAACATATCGCCGACTAATTTATAAACTGGACGTTTCATCGAAGTATAAGCGATTATTTCTCCGTTACATAAATCAAGTACTGGTGAGAGGTAACGTTTCTCACCGAATAGGTGGAATTCTGTAACATCAGTTACCCATTTTTCATTCAGCTTCTCGGCAGAAAAGTCGCGGATTAGTAGGTTTGGAGCAGTTTTTCCTACATTTCCTTTATAAGAACGATACTTTTTCATTCGAACTAGGCATTCTAGGCCGATTTCATTCATTAAACGATTGATAGTTTTCGGATCGTGATGAAATCCTTTTTTCTCTAGTTCTTTCGCTATACGACGGTACCCATAACGACCTTTATGTTCATGAAAAATCTCTTTGATAGCTTCTTTTACTTCGACATATTTATCAGCTTGATTTAATCGTTTTTCCCAATAATAATACGTACTACGTGGAATGTCAGCGACTTCAACTAAATCCACGACTTCATAATGATCCTTTAGTTCAAAAATTACTTGCGCTTTGATTTTGTTTGTAATTTTTCCTGCATTTGAACTAAAGCATTCAACTTTTTTAGGTAAGCATTTTCCATTTCTAATCGAGCGATTTTTTCTTGCAGTGCTTCGACTGACCCTTCTGCAGGTATTGATTTTTTCGAATCGATTTTCTTCGCTTTCTTTTTCATTGGTGGACGCCCCTTTTTCATCTTTTCTAGGGCACCAATTCCACCTTGTTCAAATTTACTTCTCCAATTTCGAATCAGTCTAGGAGATGAAATATTGAATATGGCCGCTGCATCGTAAGATGATGTACCCGTTTCGTTCATATA
>NZ_KV440949.1:2161202-2731202 GCF_001636315.1 Neobacillus mesonae
GTTTCCCTTTTGACTACGGATCTTATCACTCGCAGTCTGACTCCCACGGATAAGTCTTTGGCATTCGGAGTTTGTCTGAATTCGGTAACCCGATGAGGGCCCCTAGTCCAAACAGTGCTCTACCTCCAAGACTCTAACAACGTGAGGCTAGCCCTAAAGCTATTTCGGAGAGAACCAGCTATCTCCAAGTTCGATTGGAATTTCTCCGCTACCCACACCTCATCCCCGCACTTTTCAACGTGCGTGGGTTCGGGCCTCCATCCAGTGTTACCTGGACTTCACCCTGGACATGGGTAGATCACCTGGTTTCGGGTCTACGACTACATACTATATTCGCCCTATTCAGACTCGCTTTCGCTGCGGCTCCGTCTCTTCAACTTAACCTTGCATGCAATCGTAACTCGCCGGTTCATTCTACAAAAGGCACGCCATTACCCATAAACGGGCTTTGACTACTTGTAGGCACACGGTTTCAGGATCTCTTTCACTCCCCTTCCGGGGTGCTTTTCACCTTTCCCTCACGGTACTGGTTCACTATCGGTCACTAGGGAGTATTTAGCCTTGGGAGATGGTCCTCCCTGCTTCCGACCGGATTTCACGTGTCCGGCCGTACTCAGGATCCACTCAGGAGGGAACGAAGTTTCGACTACAGGGCTTTTACCTTCTATTGCGGACCTTTCCAGGTCGCTTCATCTACCCCGTTCCTTTGTAACTCCATGTTGAGTGTCCTACAACCCCGAAAGGCAAGCCTTTCGGTTTGGGCTGTTCCCGTTTCGCTCGCCGCTACTTAGGGAATCGCGTTTGCTTTCTCTTCCTCCGGGTACTTAGATGTTTCAGTTCCCCGGGTCTGCCTTCAATACCCTATGTATTCAGGTAAAGATACTGCTCCATTACGAGCAGTGGGTTCCCCCATTCGGAAATCTCCGGATCAAAGCTTACTTACAGCTCCCCGAAGCATATCGGTGTTAGTCCCGTCCTTCATCGGCTCCTAGTGCCAAGGCATCCACCGTGCGCCCTTTCTAACTTAACCTAAAAGGTTTTACTCTAAATTTAGAGAGAAAAACTAAAATGGCGATACTCGGTTCTTACTTGGTTTCTTCTTCTATACGATTATCTAGTTTTCAAAGAACGAATAAAAAAGCTTTGAGAGAAAATTGCTCCCTCAAAACTAAACAAACAAGAAACAATCAAACAAACTTTTATTGTCTGGCTCATATGTCCAGCTTATATCCTTAGAAAGGAGGTGATCCAGCCGCACCTTCCGATACGGCTACCTTGTTACGACTTCACCCCAATCATCTGTCCCACCTTAGGCGGCTGGCTCCTTACGGTTACCCCACCGACTTCGGGTGTTACAAACTCTCGTGGTGTGACGGGCGGTGTGTACAAGGCCCGGGAACGTATTCACCGCGGCATGCTGATCCGCGATTACTAGCGATTCCGGCTTCATGCAGGCGAGTTGCAGCCTGCAATCCGAACTGAGAATGGTTTTATGGGATTGGCTAGACCTTGCGGTTTTGCAGCCCTTTGTACCATCCATTGTAGCACGTGTGTAGCCCAGGTCATAAGGGGCATGATGATTTGACGTCATCCCCACCTTCCTCCGGTTTGTCACCGGCAGTCACCTTAGAGTGCCCAACTGAATGCTGGCAACTAAGATCAAGGGTTGCGCTCGTTGCGGGACTTAACCCAACATCTCACGACACGAGCTGACGACAACCATGCACCACCTGTCACTCTGTCCCCCGAAGGGGAAAGTCCTATCTCTAGGAGTGTCAGAGGATGTCAAGACCTGGTAAGGTTCTTCGCGTTGCTTCGAATTAAACCACATGCTCCACCGCTTGTGCGGGCCCCCGTCAATTCCTTTGAGTTTCAGCCTTGCGGCCGTACTCCCCAGGCGGAGTGCTTAATGCGTTAGCTGCAGCACTAAAGGGCGGAAACCCTCTAACACTTAGCACTCATCGTTTACGGCGTGGACTACCAGGGTATCTAATCCTGTTTGCTCCCCACGCTTTCGCGCCTCAGCGTCAGTTACAGACCAGAAAGCCGCCTTCGCCACTGGTGTTCCTCCACATCTCTACGCATTTCACCGCTACACGTGGAATTCCGCTTTCCTCTTCTGCACTCAAGTCCCCCAGTTTCCAATGACCCTCCACGGTTGAGCCGTGGGCTTTCACATCAGACTTAAAGGACCGCCTGCGCGCGCTTTACGCCCAATAATTCCGGACAACGCTTGCCACCTACGTATTACCGCGGCTGCTGGCACGTAGTTAGCCGTGGCTTTCTGGTTAGGTACCGTCAAGGTACCGGCAGTTACTCCGATACTTGTTCTTCCCTAACAACAGAGCTTTACGACCCGAAGGCCTTCATCGCTCACGCGGCGTTGCTCCATCAGACTTTCGTCCATTGTGGAAGATTCCCTACTGCTGCCTCCCGTAGGAGTCTGGGCCGTGTCTCAGTCCCAGTGTGGCCGATCACCCTCTCAGGTCGGCTACGCATCGTTGCCTTGGTGAGCCGTTACCTCACCAACTAGCTAATGCGCCGCGGGCCCATCTGTAAGTGTCAGCCGAAACCGACTTTCAGCTTACCAACATGTGTTGATAAGAATTATCCGGTATTAGCTCCGGTTTCCCGAAGTTATCCCAGTCTTACAGGCAGGTTGCCCACGTGTTACTCACCCGTCCGCCGCTAACTTTTGGGAGCAAGCTCCCGCAAGTTCGCTCGACTTGCATGTATTAGGCACGCCGCCAGCGTTCGTCCTGAGCCAGGATCAAACTCTCCAAGAAAGTTGATTAGCTCATAAATTTTACGTTGGCTTCATCTCATAAAGAGATAAATAATTATTGTTTGTTGACGTTTTTGTTTGTTTAGTTTTCAAAGAACAATATCACTTATAAAAAGCGACAGGAATATTATCTTCTCACATTCCCTGGATTCTGTCAACCATCACTTTTTCAATCGCGATTGACTTCCACACTCTTTTTTACGAGCAACTTTTATAGTTTACCACGTTGTGCATGTAAAAACAAGAGAAAGTTTTTTTCTAATTTTTTGCTCATCTACTCTTATAAAGAGCGACTTAACTAGTTTAACACCATCGGTGTTCACTTGCAACAAAAATATTATTCTATAATAATGCATTTGTACATTAAAGTTGATAATTTTTTATAAAGAATGTTTTAGCAATATGGTCGTTTTAAAATCTAAGTTTTATTCAAAAATATCGCCCTATTATTGAAGATCATCGCAAAGCCTTATTGAACAAAAGCACTATTTACTATGCTATAAGCTATGCAAATTCATATGCTATTTACAGTGCTTCTCCACGAAAACGGGACTACTTAATAAGAAGCTACCCTTTTTTTAAAAGATAAGAAAGTATAAAAAGTGGTGCTTCCTGATCCAGCTCTAAGCGCCAATAACTAGGCGACTTCACAACTCGCCCTACGATAAGTCATCATTAGTTCGCAAGCTCACCGTGATCCATTATCTCAGTTGATTTGCTCCAGTCGCTACGTTTTTAAACGGGCGCTCTGCGCTTTTCTTACTATTTTGGTCTAGTTATGTCCCAGTTGCTGAAAATTTTTTCATTAACAACTATGCGAGAAAGTCGAGAACCCGCTTGACCACAAGTTTCGTCGCGTTAGCATCGTAAGACGGTAAACTACTGTCAGTGAAGAGATGTTCCTTGCCTTCGTATAGAAAAAGTTCAGCGTGATTGGCCGACGCCACAAGCTCACGGGCCGCGTTGATGTCGCCGTCTTCAACGAAAAAAGGATCTGCACTCATGGCGTGAATTTGCACAGGCAAGTCGACCGGCCACTGAGATTCGAACACTGAGGTCGGGAGGCAGGCATGAAAAAACAGTGCGCCTCTAGCGCCTTCACGAGTTTGAGCGAGCTGCTGTGCTGCCGGGACACCGAGTGAAAAACCAGCATAGACGATATCGCGTGAAAGCTCGCTGGCTGCCCGAACGCCGCGCTCCGTCACTTCTTCAAATCCGATTTCCTTTACAAATACCAAGCCTTCCTCCAACGTGGAAAATATGCGGCCTTCAAATAAATCTGGCACGTGCACTGTATGCCCCGCATCTCTCAGTTGATCGGCGATTGCTTCAATCCCCTTCGTTCGGCCTAAAACATGGTGAAACAACAAAACTTCCGCCATCGTTTTTTCCTCCAATTTAATGAATTTCATATGTCTAAGTTTCGACAAGAAAGCCTGTTTGACCTGCCAGAACTTTACGATTTAGGAATATTTACCTTAATAAAACCCAACCCTTGCTTATTCAATAATCCTGCCAGTTAACACAATAAGCGACTGCCTTCATTGACCAATCGTCCCCATCATTTTGCTAAAGATAACTATTATTTTTCCTTCTTCCATTCATATGGTTTTTGCGCCCAATTATAGAGAGAAATAAACAAAAACATTATAAAAAAGATACCTATATTTTTTATCCATTCAATATCTTTGTTAAAAATTAACTGCCAAACAGTTGAGGCTACAAAATATATCAGGGGAAATCTGATGCTTTTTTTAAACATCCTACACCTCCAAGCATTTCACATCTTATTAAACTCTACTGCTCCGTTAGTCGAATAAGAAAAAGGCTGTATTTTAACAGCCAAATTTTTAAGGAAAGCAACCATTTACTTCAATAAGAAATAAAAAGCTAAAATACCAATTATAGAAACTATTACTCTTGTCCAAACCAATTTATTATTGATTCCAGCTTTTTTTCTAAAAAACCGATGTAACTCAATAATAATGAAGCACCAAATAAAATAAGTGGAGTTTCATAATAGTTACTATTTTTTGCATTTAAAATTGCTGTTAAAGGAATAATTATTGCTCCTATTGTCGCCAAAATCATATGTAAATACAGTATTTCTTTATTTTCTTTTTCCATATTAATCTCCACTCCTTTAAGATTATTTATAAATTCACCATTCTGTTTAGAAACACCTTCTTTCACTCCTGCTTCGTTTCTTTGAAGTAGCCGCTAAAAATTTTTTATCATAATCTTCCTATAAACGTACAAAAAGCAGTGTGATTTCATACGAGAAACACACTGCTTTTATATTTGCTTTATCCTATGCGGGTACTCCAAAAGAGATCGGCAAGTTCAATACTGAGATCATCTTCTGAATGCAACCTAGGCTCTATGCACTTTGCAAAGATCTTAGTTACAACCCTATTCTCATACTTTCAGTCATCAGACAAGCTTAATTTAGTTACGTCTATCACAAGAACATTGAGTTTGATTCTACATTAACAACTCACGAATCTGTCTCAACTTCTCCTCCGACATCCCATTAGCAAATGTATGACCTATTCTCGCTCCTGTTCCAAAATGCAGGGCGTTTGGTTTCACCACTTGATAAAATTCCGCCAAATCATCCACACGAAGACCATGCCCTGGCATAATCGTGAGATGAGTGTCTTTCGTTTGCTCAACAAGTTTCGCCAAATTAGACACGAATTCAGCTGCTGGTCCATTTCCTCCAGCGGTTAATATCGTAGTAACCTGTTTGTATTTTAAAATAGTGGCAAGTGCTTCTTGTTGGTCTTTCACAAAATCAAATGCACGATGGAAAGTGACTTCTAATCCGTCTGCTTCATTTAGCAATGCTTGTAATGCCGCTTCATCGATGGTCCCTTCTTTTGTTAAAGGCCCAATGACAATCCCATTTGCTCCAATTTTCTTTATCATCCGGATATCTTCACACATCACCTTTAGATCATTTCCATCATAAACAAACGAATCATCATGCGGCCGGACCATAACATTAATGGGGATGTTCACTGATTCAACTGCTGACTTGATTAAACCATAACTCGGCGTCAGGCCATCCTCGGACATACTTTGACAAAGTTCCACCCGATTAGCGCCGTATAATTCTGCTTCCTTCACATCATTCAATGTAGTCCCAATTACCTCAATAATCATTTCACGGCCTCCAAATAGACGGCCTTCTTTATTAAATAGGCAGCCCCAATTATTCCAGCATCATTACCTAAACTAGTAAATTCTATTTTTGTATTGTCACCAATCCATTCAATAGAGTGTTTTTTGAATGATGCCTCGATCCCTGTTAAGAAAATATCACCGGCCTTTGACAGCCCGCCGCCAATTAAGATTTTAGCTGGATTCACCACTGTTGCGACATTAGCCAAAACTAATCCCAAATCATCATTCATCTGATGGATGATTTCTATACAGTGTGTGTCCCCCTCTTTGGCTAACTCAAATATATCTTTAGCTGTTAAGCGACCATCTTTCTTATAAAGCATGGCCAGTCTGCAGGTTGGCTCCTGGTCCACCACTTTCATGGCTTCGCGCACGATTCCTGTCGCGGATGCGACGGTTTCTAAACACCCTCTCCTGCCACAATTACAAGGACTTCCATTGGGGTTCACAACAAAGTGACCAATTTCTCCTGCCAGCCCTTTATGGCCATGCAAGACTTTTCCATCCGTAATAATTCCGCAGCCGATCCCTGTTCCAAAAGTCACAACCATAATATCATCATGTTTTTCCGCATCTCTCCAGCATTCCCCGAGTGCCGCAGTATTCGCATCATTTTCCACATGAATAGGGAGGGCTGGTATCTCTTCGAAGTGTTTTTTCAATTCATAGTTTTTCCAACCGATATTCACAGCCTCCAAAACTTTGCCTTGCTTTTCATCGACAACCCCCGGAACACCAATTCCAATACCAAGGATCGAATGCTCAAGCTCGGCAGCTGTTACTTTATGTTGGATGGATCTCCATATCTCATCTATTATATGTTTTCCCTGATCTTGTTTATTTGTTTCAATTTCCCATTTAGATAGAATTTCTCCATTTAAATCGATGATTCCGATCTTGACATAAGTTCCCCCAATGTCAATTCCAATTATTTTCTGCTTCATGCTAGTCATCCTTTAGAATATTATAGTCTGTTAGTTGGTAAAAATAAGAGGCCCTCCAAAAGGTCTTGTATCAAATAAAAATATGTAAACGAACATCCATTTTCAGGTGAATATGTTTTCAGGTGAAAAAATAACTCCAGATTGGATGCCTGAAGTTATTTTCCCGCTATTTAAATTCTTTTCTTTAAGCCGATTTCAATCACAGGAACCACATAATCCGGCTTTATGACAGGCAGCTCCAAAACGACCTCATTTTCGGCAATCACTGGCCGGTCATGATGAATTAAATCTTCCGGATCAAAACGTTTTACAGGAACCTCGGAATAGTCATGCAGGAAGCGTGCATAGTTAATTTCATAAGGAAAATCTTTTAAATGGATGGTTCTAAATGGCCAAGAGAAGATATGGATAAACAGCCGGTCTTCCTTTTTCGTTAAACGACAGTCTTGAGGCGGAGCCAATTCGGCTGGACCAGCACCATATATCGACTGTTTGTGATAGGTCATCCATTCACCGATCTCTTGAAGAATTTTGCTAGATGCCTCATCAAAATTTCCTCTTGCGGTCGGGCCAAAATTCATCAATAGGTTACCATCTTTTGAAACAGTATCAATCAGTAATTTAATGATCATTTCCGCTGATTTTCTGTTTAAATTATTGGGGTTGTATGTCCAGCGATCGTTTAGGGTTTGACAAGCTTCCCATACACGTTGTTTATTGTCGGCTGTTGTTAAAACTCCTGTCGGCTGATATTGCTCAGGCGTATACACACCATGATTCAATCCAAGACGATTATTGATAATCATATGGGGTTGATGCTTCAGGATTAATGCTTCAATTTCTTCAGCACGCCAATCCTCTGCCCCTTTCCCTTTTGACCAGCCCCAGTCTCGTTCGCCATAGGAGAAGTCAAACCAAAAGTAATCAACTTTACCATATTGGGTGACAAGCTCTTCCACCTGGTTATACAAATATTCTTGATAAATCTTCATATCTCGTTTTTCTTGTTTTACGACCTCATCTTCCCTGGCAGGGTGCAGCCCATCAATCGTAAAATGTGGATGGTGCCAATCAATGACGGAATGGTAGAATCCTATTTTCATCTCTTCTTCCCGGCACGCTTCTACAAATTCCTTTAACACGTCTTTTCCGTAAGGTGTGTTCGTGATTTTGTAATCTGTATAGGCACTGTCCCATAAGGCAAACCCTTCGTGATGTTTCGTTGTTAAAACGATATATTTCATACCACTTTGCTTAGCTTGCTTTACCCATTTCTTCGCATCAAAAAGGTCAGCCTCAAATTGTTCCAAGTATTGTTCATATTCTTCTTTTGAGATTTTCTCCTGCGTCATAATCCACTCATCTTTGGCACGTAAAGAATACAGGCCCCAATGAATAAACATACCGAACCGGTCATGTATAAACCAGGACGGATCCCCATAATGTTCTGGCCAATCCAATTGCATGATTACCCCTCCATAAAAAATCCTCAATAATAATAATGTCTTTTCCTAGATACCCTCTATTGGTCATATTTGTGATTGAGCTAATTCCGATCTGACCATTTCAAACAGCAGCCGTACACCAAAACCAGATGCGCCGGGTACATAATAGCCCTGTTCACGCCATGGCCGGACCGTATTCGCCATATCGATATGAACCCACTTTATTCCTTTTTCTACAAATTGCTTTAAAAATAAAGCAGCCGTAATCGCCCCGCCATACGGCGAGCTGCTCATATTATTGACATCTCCACAATCACTTTTCAAATAATGTAAATAATCATCATACACTGGCATTGGCCAAACATAGTCACCTGTTTGATCCCCCAGCTGCTTATAGTGCCACAAGTCCGATTCAGCATTACTAAATACACCAGCCGCTTTTAAACCAAGGGCACTTCCGATACTTCCTGTTAAGGTAGCAATATCGACAATGGTTTTTGCCCCGAGTAATTGGGCATATAGCAATCCATCTGCTAGAATCAAACGCCCTTCAGCATCTGTATTTCCTACTTCTACATGCAATCCATTTCGATAACGAATGATATCTGATGGCAAAAATGCATTTCCATCAGCAAGGTTTTCCACAAGCGGCAAAATGGCTACAACATTTGCGGCTGTGTTGGAATCAGCCAGCAGCTTCATCGCACCTGCTACCGCGGCCGAGCCGCCCATATCCATTTTCATTTCGCCAATATCTTTACCGGTCTTGACATTGGTTCCTCCTGAATCAAATGTAACGCCCTTACCAACTAAAGCGATTTTTTCTTTACTAGCATCACGAGCCAGCGTCAGGACAACAAGCTTTGCCGGTTCACTGCTTCCTTTTGCAACTGTATGGATCCCGGCAAATTCATTGCTTACTAATTCGTCTCCGTCAATCACTTGAACGGTCACATCTGTTTCATGAAACACTTGCTTTAGCCGCTCAGCATATGTAGTGGGTGTTAATTTATTGGCCGGTTCATTACATAAATCCCTGGCAAGATTGACGGCATTTGCCCTGATACGTGCTGCATGATCATATTCTCTTAAACTCTCTTCTTCCCATCGCATGGTTAACTGATTTAGTTTCGGAGCCCTTTTATAGGATGAAAATTGATATTCAGCCAAATACCAGCCTTCCATAAAACTGCTAATGACCTGCCCAAGCTCCGGATTCTCTGCCCGATTCATAATCAATGAAAACTCTGCCGAAACAGCTGCATCTTCTTTGGCATTTGTCAGGCTTTTTCGGGAAATGCCGCCTAAAAAACGAATATCCTCCAATGTAAGAGAATCTTGACCGATTCCAATGTATACAATCAATTCCTCTCCTTTTGGGATCAGCTGCACATTGCCAAATTCAGTGCAGGATTTCTCTTCGAAAAAAATGATGTCATCATTTGCTTCATGAATCGGTACGATAGTAATATGCATGTTCCTTCTCCTCACTTGCATCATAAATGACAAGCAATCAGCCGTTCCAAACCGCGTCAGGCTGATTCTACTTGCCTAGTCATTTATCAATCTATTATTGGAAAACCACTAAGTCAGTTGTTTTCTTCTTGCTTTTGGAATCATTTGCGGGATGGAGGACAATAGTGTTTTTGTGTAATCATGTTTTGGGTTGTTGAAAATTTCTTCCTTCGTTCCCATTTCCACCAAATCTCCAAAATACATGACACCGACTCGATCACTAATATGTTCCACAACACTTAAATCATGGGAAATAAATAAATAGGTCAAGTTAAACTCTTCCTGTAAATCTTTCATTAAATTTAAGATTTGCGACTGGATGGAGACATCGAGCGCTGAAACAGGCTCGTCGGCAATGATTAATTCAGGCTGTAAAATCAAAGCACGCGCAATCCCAATCCGCTGCCGCTGCCCGCCGCTGAATTCATGCGGATACTTATTCAAATGGAATTTGCTGATTCCGCATTTATCAAGAAGGTCTTCTACCCTTTTATCCTTTTCCATTGAAGACATTTTCTTAAAATGAATATCCAAAGGTTCTCTTAAAATATCTTTTATTTTCATCCGCGGGCTTAAGGAAGCATAAGGATCCTGGAATACCATTTGCATTTTCTGCCGATATTTTTTCCATTCATGCTTACTTGCGTTGGATAAGTCTTTTCCGTTAAAAATAATCGATCCGGAATCTACTGGAATAAGTCCATTGAGCAGCCGGCCTGTCGTTGATTTCCCGCAGCCCGATTCGCCAACAAGTCCCAATGTTTCCCCTTTTTTAATATGAAAGGAGATGTCATTCACTGCCTTCACATACTTTTTCTCTTCAAACCAGCCGGTCTTAATCGGGAAATGCTTCTTTATATTTTTTGCTTCTATTAAAATCTCATCACGCATTCAGCATTTCCTCCTTTTTCTTGACCTCTTCATCCAATAACCAGCATCTCGCTGAATGATTACCAGCACCCATCAGCTCAGGTTCTTTTTCATGACAAACCGCCATGGCGACAGGACATCTTGGTGCAAACTTGCATCCTTTCGGCATATTGTTCGGGTTTGGAACAGTTCCTGTAATCGAATTCAACCGGTCTTTTTTCGAGCCGATTTTCGGCGCCGATTCCATCAAACCTTTTGTATAAGGGTGCTTCGGATTTTCAAACAATTCAACAGCACTTGCTTCCTCGACAATTCTCCCAGCATACATGACAATGACGCGATCACAGATTTCAGCTACAACACCGAGATCATGCGTAATTAGTAAAATGCCCATATTTGTTTTTTGTTGAATTTCTTCCATCAATTTCAAAATTTGCGCCTGAATCGTTACATCCAACGCAGTAGTCGGCTCATCTGCAATCAGTAATGAAGGGTTACATGAGATTTGCATCGCAATAATAACTCTTTGTCTCATGCCTCCAGATAATTGATGTGGAAAGTCTTCCATGACTTGCTCTGCCCGCTGGATTCCAACGGACTTTAGTTTTTCAATGGCATACTGATGTGCCTCTTTTTTGGACATTCCCAAATGAAGCATAATCGTTTCCCGCATCTGCTTCCCGATTGTTAATACAGGATTTAGGGCTGTCATCGGTTCCTGGAAAATCATCGACAATTCTTTTCCGCGGTATTTCGTCATTTTCTTCTCAGGAAACGTTAATACATTTTCCCCTTTATATAAAATTTCTCCATCCGCAATTTTGCCGCGTGTATCATGGAACAGTCGCATAATGGATAGAGATGTGACGCTTTTTCCGCTGCCTGATTCCCCAACTAATCCGACAATTTCACCTTGATTGACGTGAAAGCTGATCCCATGTACGACCGGCAAGAATCCATTTTCAGTCTGAAAGCCTGTTTTAAGATTTTTTACTTCTAGTAAATCTGACATATAGACCCTCCTAGTCTTTCATTTTCGGATCGAGCATTTCTCGTAATCCATCACCTAATAGATTAAAAGCCAAAACGGTTAAGAAAATAATTAAACCAGGGAAAAATACTAAATGAAAGGCGGTCCCAATATAATCTCTTGAAACACTTAACATGGCCCCCCAGTCAGGTGAAGAAGGCTCCGCACCTAAACCTAAAAAGCTCAAACTTGCTGCTGCCAGGATGGCTGTCCCAACATTCATCGTGTAATAAACGATAATGGTCGGTAAGGTCTCCGGAAACACATGTTTAAACATAATCCGCAGCCGGCTTGCCCCAAGTGATTCTTCTGCTTCAACGAACAGCATTTCTTTCACTTCCAACGTGGCCCCGCGGACAATCCTTGCAAACGAAGGAACACTGAAAAAGGCAACCGCAATAATCACATTTTTTAAACCAGGTCCTAAAATAGCAACAATCCCAATAGCCAAAATTAATTCAGGAAATGCAAACAACACGTCACAAATACGCATAATCAATTTATCGACCCATTTACCAACAAATCCACTGATTAATCCTAAAATACTCCCGACAATCGCACCGAGGGTAACGGCGGAAACACTGACAGAAAGCGAGATTCTTGCCCCCGCGATAAGGCGGCTTAAAATATCACGCCCATATTCATCCGTTCCAAACCAATGGCTGGCTGAAGGCGTCTCTAGGACACTATTATAATTAGGTTCTGCCGCATCAAAAGGTGTAACAAATGGACCGATGATGGCCATAATAAACAAGAACAAAACAAAGTAGAATGATATGACCGCAGGCTTTTTCCGACGAAACAACCGCCAAAATTGAAGGGAGCGATGATCCCTTTTTGTCTTCACTGGTTCTATATTTAAAGTAGTTTCTGTTTGAAGATTGCTCATAATCATCTTCCCTCCTTACTCATACCGGATTTTTGGATTCAAATAACTGTATACAACATCAATGATCATATTCACGACAATAAACTGAACGGCGAATAATAAAATTTCAGCTTGAACGACTGGATAGTCACGAAATTGAATTGAATCTATCAATAAGGTTCCAAGTCCCGGAAAGCTGAAGACCGTCTCAACCACAACGGACCCGCCGAGTAAGAAGCCAAACTGCAGTCCGGCAACGGTTACAACCGGAATTAAGGAGTTCTTTAAGGCATGTCCAAAAATAATCTGACGGCTGCCCAATCCTTTGGCACGCCCCATGCGGATATAATCCTGTTTCATACTCTCCACAAGGGATGAGCGTGTAAACCTGGCAATCATCGCCATAATCCCCGCTCCTAAAGCGAAAGAAGGCATAATGTAGCTCTTCCAGCCTTCCGCTCCGCCTGTTGGAAAAATACCAAGCTGGACAGAAAATAATTGAATAAGAACTAGACCAACCCAAAAGTTTGGAAGAGAAATACCAGATACAGCCGTAAACATTCCGAGATGGTCCGGCCATTTATTCCGAAATACTGCAGAAACGACTCCAATTAAGATACCTACTACAAGTGCCCAGAGAATACTTAAAAAGGTTAGACCCAAGGTTGGCATAATCCGGTCACCAATCAATTGACTAACCGCCGCACCTGATTTTACCGAATACCCCATATTTCCAGTCAGCAGATCCTTTAAATAAACAAAATATTGTTCATATAACGGCTTATCCAACCCCAAGCTTACTCTAGCCATTTCCACTTCTTCTGCCGTTGCTTCTTTCCCGGCTAAAAGCCGTGCCGGATCACCAGGGATAATGTGAATAAACATGAAGACAATAAAGGAAACAACAAGGAGCAGCGGGATAAGACTAACAAGACGTTTTACTATGTATTGCCACAAAGAAACACACCTCCAGTGTATGAAGAAAGGGCTTACTCCCATAAGCCCTTTGTTTGGTTGTTGATATTGAAAAATGACCTATTTCAATTGTGCTTTTGAAATATTGATAGCTCCATCCGGTGCTACATATACACCTTCTAGGTTGTTATTATGTCCTGCCAAGTTAATATCTGAAGCAAGGAAAATCCAAGGTGCATCTTGATAAACCGTACGCTGGATATCATGATAGATTTTTTCTTGCACTTTTGGGTCTGCTGAAGCATTTGCTTCTTTAATCCAGTTTGTTACTTTATCATTATTATAGTAAGCAGTGTTGGCACCATTTGGCGGGAAGTATTCGTTGCTGAACAGGCCGCGGGTTGCGCCGTCAGCATCACCTGATGAAGGGGACCAACTGACATACCACATTTGGACCTTTGCATCCTCAGGTTTTGCCGGTGTGTAAATCTCGTCGGACAAAGTTCCTTCTTCCATCGACTTAATCGTAACGTTAATGCCGATTTGTGCTAATTGCTGCTTAATGAATTCCATTCCTTTAACAGATTCGGAGCTAGTATTACCCCAAATCTCTGCTTTAAAGCCATTTTCATAACCGGCTTCTTTTAACAATTCTTTTGCTTTTTTAACGTCAAATTCATAGGCTTTCTGTTTTGCATAATACTGTGTTTCTGGAGCCATGGTCGAATCAAGCACATGACCATAGCCATCTTTTACAACTTTAATATAAGCTTCTTTGTTAACCGCTAAGTTCATAGCTTGACGAACTTTTAAATCCTTGTATTGATCCATAAATGTGTTAATGGATACATACCGGACAATGGTGGATGGGGATTCTTCAATCGTTACATCCTTATTATTTTTAAATTGTTTAACATTTTGCTGCGGCATTGGGTAAACAAAATCAGCTTCACCTGTTTTTAACATTGCTACACGTGAACCATTTTCCGGAACTGGGCTGAACTTCACTTTTTCTACATTTGTTTGGTCCCCGCCCCAGTAATCGGCATATTTTGCAACTTCAAGCGTCTTCCCTTGTTTCCATTCCACAAATTTGAATGTTCCTGTTCCGACAGGATTTGCTTCAATATATTTTGTTCCTTTTTCAATTGCTTTCGGACTGATCATCGGTACCATTCCGAACTTATTAATCATGGCACTAAACGGTTCTTTTAGTTTAAAAGCGACCTCATAGTCACCAAGAACCTCCATCGAATCGACATATTTCCAACTGCGTTTTGCACTTAAATTATTGGCATCATCCATCACACGATCGAAGTTGGCCTTTACTGCCTGCGCATTGAATGGCTCTCCATCATGGAATTTGACGCCTTGACGTAATTTAAACTTATAGGTTAATCCATCCTTGCTAACATCGAATGACTCAGCCAAGGCTGGAACAACATTCATGTCCTTATCAAAACCAATCAAACCTTCGTACATGGAACGGATTCCAAAGATGGATACCGTATCCCCTGCATTATGCGGGTCAAGCGTGATAAAGTTTTGGTCAATGGCGATAGTGATTTCCTTTTTACTTGAAGCTTTCTTTGTTTTTTCTGATGTACCTGCATTGTTACTGCTGCATGCTGCACTAAATAGAGCAAGCGTCAGGATCAGTACTAAAACGGCAAATTTCCTCATATTTTTTCTCCTTTTTATATCATTTTTTATTTGGGTTTAGCTTAAGACTTGCGAACACCGCTTGATGCTGTAGGTTGAAAAAAGTATGCAGTGCATTTTTAGCAGAGCTTACGGTGGACTTAGGCATTTTATAAGTAGATTTTAGTTTCACCGATAACGATGCCATCATCATTCAAAATGGTATCTGGTTTTAATTGCAGCAAATCATGAATGGTTTCTTCATTTTGATAGTTTAGTTTTTTAAGAATCTCTGCCACTAATAATGGCCAAAGTAGTTCAGTCCCGCTTAGGACCTTCAATGCAATACTGATCTTTTCCTCTCTCAACGAAAGACAATAAACCCCTTGTGCGCCCCCTTTTGCGATGATATTTTTATCTTTTAATAAAACACTGCATATAAAGTCATGTGAAGCAATAATGTTAGGGTGAGCATTCATGATGTCACCGATATGTATGACGGCATCTCTTGCTGCTTGGTCCTCGATTAATTCAGGTCTGACAAATTTCAAGTAAGAGATGGCCATATTCTTAAGCGGCACGGCATGTACAGGTACACCGCAGCCATCTGTTCCCGATTTGATTTCATCGACTGGGACTTCGGATAATTCAGATAAATAATGCAAGATCTCTTGCTGTAATGGATGATCCAGCCGCTCGTACCCTTCCTCACTCAAACCTTTCACCTTTGTATATCCCAGGAATCCTAAATGTTTTCCAGCGCAATTATGGAGCAATCTTCGTTTGGGTTTTTTCGCTAAGATGTATTCCATTTTTGGTGCATCATTTAAGGGATAACTGCTGGCACAAACCAAATGATTTTCCGCAATACCAAGTTTTTCTTTTACACGAATTAGTGCTTCCTCTTGGTATTTCTCCCCTCTTTGAGAAGCCATGAATAATGCTGCTTCCTCGTCGGTGAGGTGGTATTGATCGATAATATCAGTTGTGAAAACGGGGATTGCCTGAATGGGTTTCATGGCCGACCGATAAAATACCGGATGGTTAATATCCCCTTTCTGATAAATGACCTCTTTATTTTCATTGACAATACATATGACACCTTGATGTACATTTTCCAATTGATGATTTCTGAATTCCTCTGCAATCACAGGATATTCCATATTTAAGCGCCGCCCTTGAAGTCTAAATTTTTGATTAATTTTCGCTGCACACTAAGTGCTGCACCTTTTACAACACCCATCCCTTTCATTTGAGTAACTAGCAATTCATATGAATAGGATTCGGGAAACCAAGTACTGTTTGAATGCTTCTCTATGATCAATTCTGCTATTTCCGGATAATCTTCTATTAAACTACCTGACAAAAATACCGCATCCGGATTATACGCACAGACAACATTTTTGATGGCTAATCCCGCATAGGTAGCCGCCTTTTCAAGGATATTGACAGCCCACTTCTCTTTTTCGTGGTACGCCGCAGCTAATTCGTCCATACTATCCATCGGTTGTGTTTTGGATGCTTCATCAAGCAAAAAGTCGATAGCAATGTATGTTTGCAAGCAGCCAAAATTACCGCATGGACAATAGGCACCGTAAGGATCCAGGGTCATATGGCCTATCTCACCCGACATATTATTTGTCCCCCGGTAAATCTCGCCGTCTGTGATAAGTGCCGAGCCAACCCCTTTACCAAACCCAAGCATCACCACGTTCTTGTAAGGAAGCGACGCACTCACATACTCCGCTAAAGCTTTTAACTTTAACTCATTATCAATGAAGACTTGCAAGTCTAGTTTTTGTTCCAGCAATTGTTTAAGAGGAACATTCCTCCAGTTAAACTGGGCCGAAAACTCCACGGTACCTTTTTCATTGTCTATTAACCCCGGCAGACCGATACAGACACCGGCAATACGAGCTTTATCAATTTGTTGTTCACGGATCAAATCATTTACCATCTGCTTGATAAACTCTACCACGTGTTCATAATGATCTGTGTTTGTTTGAAACGAGCGTGTGGTGATTAACTCGCCTATTAAATTCATCAAGCCAGCCCGAACAACCCCTACATCAATTTCAACCCCAACAAATACAACTGAATGCTCATTAGCCGTGTAATATGTAGCTTTTCGTCCCACTTCATCTGTTTCCAAATACACCTCTTTAATAAGCTGCTCTTCCTCTAAGGAGGCAACAATTCGGGAAGCTGACGTTGGACTCATGGCCATATGTTTGGCAATCTCAGCTCTAGAAATCGGTCCATTTTGAATGATGTATTCCAGAACTAAACTCTGATTCTGCTTCTTTAAAAAATTCTGATCTTTAACTCTCATTTTCTCCCTACTAACATGATGTAATTAATTAACTAGAACTTTATTGTGTTTTCGATAAAATGCGCTGATTTTATTGCGAACTCCCCATAACACTTGCTCAAATGGGGATTAATTTCTTCCATGGTGTTAATTATAATTTCAACCGCTTACACAGTCAAGAATATTCTTTCCATTTTAATTAATCAGTTAATTGGGACACGGGGACAGGTTCCTTGTCCCATTCGTACAACATAAAAAGGGACACGGTGCCTGTCCCCTTGTCCCTTGTCCCACTTATCAATGTTCATTTAGTTTGAAGCTAATAAATTTTTGCTCCATCATTTCATGCATTGCATATTTTATACCTTCTCTGCCGACACCGCTATCCTTCCAGCCTCCATAAGGCATGTTGTCAATCCGGAAGGTTGGAATGTCATTTATAATGACTCCGCCCGTTTCTAAGCGCTGTGCTGCATAAAAAGCCCGCTCAATACTTGGTGTAAAGATTCCTGAATTCAATCCGTAACGAGAGTCGTTAGCATCATTTATGGCTTCATCTAATGTATCAAATGGGAAAATACAAACGATCGGGCCAAAGATTTCAGAACGGAACACTTTTGAATCACGGTTTACATTCGTTAAAACGGTTGGTACCATGATATTCCCTTCCACTGTCCCGCCATACTCAATCTTTGCCCCTTCTTTAACGGCTTCCTCAAGCCAGCTCTGAAGCCGATCCAACGATTTTTTTGAAATGACGGCTGTAATGTTTGTTTTTTCATCAAGCGGTGAACCAATAACAAGCTCTTTCGTTCTGCGGATGAATCGATCTAAATATTCTTGATAAAGTGATTGATGGACATAAATTCGCTGAATAGAAATACATACTTGCCCATTATAGGAGAACGACCCCATCACACTGGGCTCAATTACGTTGTCAAGGTCGGCACCTTCATCAATGATCAACGGGGAGTTTGATCCCAGCTCAAGAGTAAGCTTACGAAACCCTGCCTGCTGTTGAATTATATGCCCGACTTCCACACTGCCTGTAAAGGTCACATTTTTTACATAAGGATGGCCTGTTAGGGTTTTACTTAAAACCTCGCCTTTACCTGGAATAATGTTGAGTACTCCATCTGGCAGCCCAGCCTCCTGAAAAATTTCAGCAAGTAACAAGGAACTTAAGGGTGTTTGTTCGGCCGGCTTTAAGACAATCGAATTCCCCGCCGCGATTGCCGGACCGACCTTGTGGGCGACAAGATTAAATGGGAAATTAAATGGAGTAATAGCAGTAACTACACCAATAGGCGTATGAATCGTAAATCCAAAGCGATTTTCTCCTCCTTTGGCTGCATCCATTGGAATTTGTTCACCATAATTACTCTTTGCTACTTCAGCCGCAAATTGATAGGTTTGAACAGTACGGCTAATTTCCTCACGAGCATTTCGAATGGATTTTGCTCCCTCAAGTGCGATGATTTTCGCACATTCCTCACTGCGTTGTTCAATGATGCCAGCGGCTTTTGCTAAAATTTCTGCACGGGCGTGCGCCGGATGGGATTTGAATGTTTGGAACGCTTCATGGGCATTCGTTATAGCTAGTTCGGCATCAGCCGGTTCCGCCTGTCCAATTTCGGCCAATTCCTCATTAGTGTGGGGATTATATAATGGTTCAAATGTCTTTGCCTCCCGCCACTGCCCGTCAATCCATAATTGCCATTTCTTACGCATTTATCAATTCCCTCCTTTTCCGTAACGATAGGTTCTATATTCTACAAATGTAATCCCCAAGTGTTTTCGATAGTTTGACGTTTTCTGAATAATCGACATCCACATCAATTAAAACAATTTCCTGACTAGCAATAGCTTTCTCTAAAGCAGGCAGCAAATCATCGGAATGGCTTACTTTCATACCCTTCACACCGAAACTTTTGGCAAACTCCAAAAAGTCCGGATCGGTAAAAGCAATATCACTTGAGCGATTAAATTTATTTAGTTGTTTCCACTCAATTAAACCGAACTTCGCATCATGAAAAATAACAATCACAAATGCCAGTCCAAGACGTTTTGCTGTTGCTAGTTCGACACCATTCATAAGAAAACCGCCATCCCCCGTAACAGCAATGACCGGTTTTTCAGGATGTGCCAGTTTTGCTGCTATCGCACCCGGCACCGCAATTCCCATCGAAGCCCATCCATTCGAGATAATGGTATGATTAGGCTTTTCCGGCTGATAGAGCCGCGCAATCCATAATTTATGTGCCCCAACATCTGAAATGATAATGGCTTCGCCTTTCTCAGCTTTTTTTATATCGGCAATGATTCTTTGCGGTTTAACAGGACTTCCAGATAGTTCATCAGATGCATGAAGTTTTTCAACCAGCTGCGCTTTTAACTTTTTCACTTCCGGCCAAAGCTCTTTACCTTCTACAAGAGGACTTAATGCTTCGATCCCCTCTTTCACATTACCGACTAATTCAGCTGCCAATGGATAGTAGGCATCCACTTCGGCAGGCAGACTATCAATATGGATAATCGGATTCATTGCTTCATCGTTCCAATATTTAGGTAAATACTCGACAAAATCATATCCCGCGGTAATAATAAGATCAGCTTGGTCAAATCCACAAAGTACATAATCCTTCGCCTGCATACCAACCGTATAAAGGGTTAATGGATGATTGGAAGGCAATACACCTTTGGCCATAAAAGTATTTACAACTGGAATATTCTTTGCTTCAGCAAATTCCCTTAGTGCTTTTGTTGCTCCATCACGAAAGACTCCATTCCCGGCTAAAATGATCGGTTTTTTTGCGCGGTTAATAACCTCTGCGGCCTTTTGGATTTCTCTTTTTGAAGGACTCGAAGCAGGTATAGGCGTGACTGGAAGAGGCTCACCCTCAGTTTCTGTCATCGCAATATCTTCCGGAAGCTCAATATGAACAGCACCAGGCTTTTCAAGGACTGCTTGTTTAAAAGCCTTCCGGACTATTTCAGGTATTGTATGGGCTACCCGAATTTGCTGATTCCATTTCGTTACTTTCTCAAAAACACCAATAATATCGACATATTGATGGGATTCCTTATGTATACGTTCAAGGCCGGCCTGGCCCGTGATGGCGACCACTGGTGCATGATCTAGATAGGCGTCCCCTATCCCTGTCAGTAAATTGGTTGCTCCTGGCCCAAGTGTAGCAAGGCAAACACCGGGTTTTCCTGTCAGGCGCCCGAAAACATCAGCCATAAAAGCAGCTGCCTGTTCATGATGAACAAGAATCAATTCAATATCTGAACCATTCAACGACTCAACAAAATCAGTATTTTCCTCACCAGGGATTCCAAATATATACCTAACACCCTCATTTTCTAAACACTTCACAAACAAATCCGAAGCCTTCAAATCTTATCCCCCAATCCATTTACTCATGCTTAATGCGCATAGATAGTTTCCTCTTTGAACTATGGAATTATGTATGGGACACAGGGACAGGTACCTTGTCCCACTATTACAACATCAACTGGGACACAGTGCCTGTCCCCTTGTCCCACCCCAGGCACCGCAATGAATATGATCAAGAAAATAGAAAATACTAACTGATATTACCTAATTACTTTAGCGGGATAGGAGTTTCAAAAACATGCGGATGGAGCATTTGATCCTGGTAGCAATGTGGCTGTTCGGTATCCTCGCCTCGATTCTGTTTATTCCAGCCAAAGATCGGCGCAAGGGTTTCTTTGCATTTTTAATGTTTCAAGCTATCATCTGGCTTTGCGATATGCCTTCTTTTAAATACGGTTTGTTTAGTGCGCCTGTACGGGAGCTGCCAAAAGCGACAGATCTCCCCCTTACCATTGATTATTTCTTTTATCCTGTATGGTTTGCCATATTTTACATTCATAAGAGGGTACAGGCCAATCTATTATCTAGAATGACATACTTTTTTGTTTGGGTCTCTGTAATCACATTGTTTGATATTGTTCTCGAAAGATATACAGATTTAATAGAATATGAAACCGTGCCCTGGTATGGAATGTGGATATATATAGTGATTCTCTTTTTCGTGAGTCAAGTCTGTTGTAATTGGTTCTTTAAGGACCAAACCTTATTTCAAGCAGAGCTGGAGCAAGCTAATGAGAATTGAATGGTGGATCTTGATATCGGTGTACATTGTGACAGCAGGACTTATTTTCTTCATACCGAAAAATAAAATCCGTCTTGCTGTTGTGGCGTTTTTATTTAAACAGATGATTACGTTTATTATTGGTTTAATGGTCTTCGAGTGGGGGCTGCTTGAATATCCTGTTCGATTATTTGCGTCGATTAATCGGACAAGCTTCACGTTTGAGTATTTTTCTTTCCCCATGGTTTGTGCCGTCTTTAATGTGTGGTTTCCCGCTCATCGAACTAAACTTATTCAATGGGGCTATTATGCTTCCTTTAGTTCTGTGCTGGTTATCATGGAAGTCATAATTGAAAAATACACCGAACTCATCAACTACATACACTGGGAATGGTATATTTCTTGGCTGTCAATATGTCTATCGCTTTTTATATCCCGTTTATTTTGTGTATGGTTTTTTGGAAAGGGGAGAACTAAGAACCCCCAAGGAGGCATTTAGGGGAATGGAGTAATTGGTTGATTTTCCACTTTTAGACTCAGAAGAATTGGATGATTAAATAAGGTAATTAAGAAATTCAATAATTTAGGGAGTAAAAAAATTAGTGATTGAATACGAGGCTGTTTTTTGAAAAGGGACACGGTGCCTGTCCCCTTGTCCTACCCTTGTCCCAGTTCTAGTCATTTTCGACATTACCATAGTTCCCCACTGTACTTATTCCGTTTAATCGGATCATTTGTAGGAATACTTCACCTTTTCTAGAAATGGTTGTTCCTGAACGCCCTTGACGAACATTCAATAATTCCAATTGATTAAGGACTTCAAGTCGTAATCGCAATTGTTGTTCCGAAAGAGTAAATCCATTTTCTCGAAGCCTTCCTTTAACAACCGTACGCCCATATGATTCACATTGTTTCTTACCTTGTTCAAATACTTCAAGTATTGCCAGGCTCTCTTCTAAAAATCCGTGTTCTTCAATATTGAATATTAGGTCATTTAATTCACTCTCCGTTATATCGGGCAGAGGCATAGATTCCTTTACATATTTTTGCAACCTTCCCTTAATATAAAACGGCAGCGACTCCAACGTTAATTCTTTTTCTACCAAACATGCCATATAGGAAACTGCATTAAATAATTCCCTGACATTTCCTGGCCAGGAATAATATTTTAGAAGGTTAATCATATCAGGTGGTATAACTAATTTTTCATGAAATAAGTGGGATTCCAGATATGTATGAATGAGTGATTCAAAATCTTCCATTCTCTCCGAAAGCGATGGAGTTTTACAAGGAAGTACAGCTAAATAATAAAATAAATCCTTACGAAATTTGCCTTCATCCACTAATAATGAAAGATCGTAATTACTAATTGTAATAACTCTTACCCGTACAGAAACGGGATGATGCCCGCCTATCCTAATAACTTGGCCTTCTTCCAGTGTTTGTAAAAGTCTGCCTTGCAGAGCTAATGGCAATTCATCTATATCTTCAATGCATATCGTCCCGCCATTAGCCATTTCAAAAAGTCCGGGAGTAATCTGTCCATCTAATTCACTACCATATAACTCTCTTTCGAGTACCTCCCGTGGCCTGCCGGAACAATTGATACTAAGATAAGGCCCTTCCTTATTGAAAGAATCATTGTGAATAGCCTGTGCAAGCATTCTCTTTCCAGTTCCGGTTTCCCCAAAGATATGTACCGGGTCGCTCATTTTAGCAAGTTTCCTTGCAATATATAATGTATCTTGCATTACCTTACTATTTGCGATAACATCTTCAAAATAATATTTAGCAGTTCCCCTGCCTATCCCCCATTTACTAAAGTATGCAGGGGTAATCTTAGAATGGCTGCTTTCATTAGATAATGCGACTAGAGATTTCATATAACGATTTGTTAAAAAAATTTGAGAACAATTAAGTCCAAGCAATGTAAATACTTCAAAAACGGTCTCCAAAGAAAGAACTCGATAACCTATATCTATTACTTCAAATCTCCCTTCTGGAACAAGTTGGATCTCTCCCGGGGTAATAACAAAATCAATATCTAAAGGAATTTCAGAATCGAGATTATAGCTATAATAGTTATGCTCAAACACTGCTTCTTGAAGTGCCTGGACTGTTTCATCTGTGGTTTGCTTTGTGTCGTTAACAACTAAAACATTTTTTCCTTTAGGAGATGAAAGCAGCTTAGCCATATTTACATAATTAAATCCACGTCCGGCAGTTACATATTTTACCCCCTCTGGCAAAAAGGGACGAACTAGTGGAAAAATAAAATTTGCACCTAATAGAACAATATCATCTTTAGAAATTTCCTCACGCGACAAATTATTTATAGAAATGGGACGAATCCTAATTAAATCCCCTGCAATTTCAGTCATTTGTTTTGAAATCATAGATAGGTATTCATCTTGGATAGAAATTACAATTAATTCCTTCTCGACCAAAGCACTTTCACTCCTTTAACCTTCGACGTCCATGATCTTTATTGATTATATAAATGACAAGCGGAATAGTGTCCTGGCTCAATCTCTTTTAGTTCTGGAACAACCGTTTTGCAAATTTCCATACAAGCACTGCAACGGGGATGGAAGGTGCATCCCGTTGGGGGATTTGATGGACTTGGAATATCTCCTTGCAATATAATTCGTTCCCTTTTTAAACGTGGATTGGCAATAGGGACAGCAGACATCAGGGCTTTCGTGTACGGATGTAATGGATTCTCGTATAATAATTCCTTCTCTGCAATTTCAACAATTCTTCCAAGGTACATAACACCTACACGGTCACTAATATGCTCTACAACACTCAAGTCATGGGATATAAAGAGGTAGGTTAAACCAAATTCCTTCTGTAAATCTTGCATAAGGTTTAATACTTGAGACTGAATTGAGACATCGAGCGCTGAAACAGGTTCGTCCGCTACGATAAGCTTGGGATTTACGGCAAGCGCACGAGCAATCCCAATCCTCTGTCGCTGGCCGCCACTGAATTCATGGGCATAACGATTCGCATGGTACGATGTAAGTCCAACATATTCTAACAGCTCGTGTACCCTTTTTTCTCTTTCTCTTTTTGTCATCATGCCATGAATAATCAAAGGCTCTGCAATAATATCTCCAATATTCATCCGTGGATTCAGGGAGGCATAAGGATCTTGGAAAATCATTTGTAACTCTTTTCTTGTTTCCTGTAATTGTTTATCATTTAAGTTACTAATGTCTCTTCCGTTAAACCAAATTTCTCCTTCAGTTGGCGCAATAAGTCTCATGATCATTCGGCCGGTTGTGGATTTTCCGCATCCACTTTCTCCAACCAACCCAATTGTTTCACCCTTGTGAATGGAAAGGGAAACTCCATCAACTGCGCGAACATAAGACTTTTTTTGCCCAAACAAGCCTTTTCTGACAGGAAAGTGCTTTTTTAAATTTTTAACATCTACCAACAACTCTGTCATTTAGTTTGCCTCCTTTGTCAGTTCCTTCTGATATAGGAAACAGCGACACTGATGCCCTTTTGAAATTTGTAACAAATCCGGATCATTTTCTTTACAAAAATCCATCGCTTGTGAACAGCGCGGTGCAAATTTGCAGCCTTTTGGCATATTAGCAGGGGTTGGAACATTACCCGGAATAGGATCAAGCCGATTCGTTTTTTGCCCAAGTTTTGGAATGGAGTTTAGCAATCCTTTTGTATAAGGATGTTTCGGGTTTTCAAAGATCTCGATAACGTCCGCTTCCTCTACAACTTTTCCCGCATACATCACGACTATGCGATCACACATTTCCGCTACAACACCTAAATCATGCGTAATCAGCATAATAGCTGTCCCTTTTTCTTTTTTTAGCTTTTTCATCAGTTCTAAGATTTGAGCTTGAATCGTTACATCTAGAGCTGTCGTTGGTTCATCAGCAATCAAAAGTGTTGGGTTGCATGACATCGCCATCGCAATCATCACCCTCTGTCTCATCCCGCCGGAGAGCTGATGCGGAAATTCATCTATTATTTCCTCGGCACGTGGAATCCCGACAAGCTTTAACATGTTAATGACATGTCCTCTCGTCTTTTTTTTGTCATATTTCAAATGCAGCTTAACCGCCTCACCAATTTGCTCTCCAATTTTATAGACTGGATTCAAAGAGGTCATCGGTTCCTGAAATATCATGGCTATTTCATTCCCACGTATTTCTCTCATCTCATCTTCCGGTATTGACAAAAGATTTTTCCCCTTGAAATGGATGGAGCCATCTACCACTCTTCCTGGAGTATGGCCAAGCAGCCGCATTACAGATAGCGAAGTGACACTTTTTCCACACCCAGATTCACCTACAATTCCTAGTGTTTCCCCCTCATTAATATATAGATCCACACCATTAACTGCAGGAATCTGTCGATTATCTACGAAAAAATAAGTTTTTAAGTTTGATAGTTCTAACAGCTTTTTGTCCATATAGTCGCTCCTTGTCTTTTAATCTTTCATTTTCGGATCAAGGGCATCCCGTAATCCATCGCCTAGTAGATTGAATGCAAGTACGGTTATAAAAATGGCTAATCCGGGGAAAAAGGTAACATGTGGAGCCGTATTTAAAAAGTCTCTCCCAGAACTAAGCATCGCCCCCCATTCCGGTGATGGAGGCTGGGCACCCAATCCTAAAAAGCTAAGACTGGCAGCCGTTAAAATCGATGTGCCAATCCTCATAGTAAAATACACAATAATACTTGAGACCGTTCCCGGAAAAATATGTTTCCAAATAATCCGTTTCGCCGGCGCTCCGATGGATCTTGCTGATTCAACATAAACAGTCGCTTTGATTGCAAGGGTGCTGCTTCGAACAATTCTTGCAAAGGTTGGAACACCGAAAATAGCTACCGCTATGACAACATTTCCAAGTCCTGGACCTAGAATGGCAATAATCCCAATGGCAAGCAAAATCCCCGGAAAAGCGAATAAAACGTCACAAAATCGCATGATGATGCTATCAATCCAGCCGCCATAGAAACCGCTAATGAGACCAAGGACGGTTCCAACAATAGCTCCCACTAATACAGAGCTTAAACCGACTAAAAGAGAAATTCTCGTTCCTTCAATAATCCGGCTAAATATATCTCTTCCAAAAGCATCCGTCCCAGCAAAATGATCCATTGAGGGCGTACTTAAAATATTTTCATAGTCTGCTTCTATGGAAGAATAGGGAGCAATTAACGGACCAAAAGCTGCAATGATAAATAGCAAAAAGACAAAGCATCCGGCTATCATAGCCATTCGCTGTTTTTTAAACTTCCTCCAAAACTCCTTAAACGGGGTTCGTACTTTTTCTTCTTCCTGTAGAGTTATCTGTTCATTCGATTGAACAACAATCGTACTATTCTCCAATTTTCTCCCCCCTCTTATTACTCATAACGAATTTGCGGATTCATTACCCCATATAAAATGTCTACAATTAAATTGATCAAAATGAACTCTAAGGCGAAAAGTAGCATTTCAGCTTGAATCAATGGATAATCGCGGAATGAGACAGAGTCAATTAACAACCGCCCAAGACCTGGCCAACTGAATACGGTCTCTACTACAATGGATCCCCCTAATAAAAAGCCAAACTGCAATCCGGTCATCGTCACAACAGGAATCATGGCATTTTTCAAAGCATGCTTCCACACTACGGCGTTTTCTTTAAGACCTTTTGCCCTTCCAGTACGAATATAGTCCTCTCTTAAAATATCCATCAGAGAAGAACGAGTAAAACGGGCAATGACAGCTGCTACTCCAGCTCCTAGAGTGAGGGACGGTAAAATATAACTTTTCCAAGAGTCAACTCCTCCAGTTGGAAACCATCCTAATTTAACAGAAAATAATTGAATCAGCATCAAACCAAGCCAAAAGGATGGTAACGAAATACCTGATACAGCACTAAACATCCCCGTATAATCCTGCCATTTATTCCTCTTTGTTGCCGATATAACGCCAATCAACAGTCCAAATACTATAGCCCAGGCCATACTCCAAACCGTTAACCAAAAGGTCGGCATAAATCTAACGGCAATCTCATCAAAGACTGGGCGCCTTGTCTTCATAGATGTGCCTAAATCTCCCTGAACCAAATTCCCTATATATGTAAAGTATTGTGACACGATTGGTTTATCTAGACCCAGTTCTTGACGTACAAGTTCTATATCCTTATGGCTCGCATCTGTTCCTGCTACAAGTCTTGCCGGATCCCCGGGTATCATATGAACAAACAGAAAAATAAAAATTGAAACAATGAAAAGGGTAGGGACCATTCCCAATAAGCGCTTTACAATATAGCGAAACATAACACTCCTCCTTCCGATATATAGCAAGCGCTAATTCATCATTAGCGCTTGCTGCTATTTTTTATCTTTTAATTTCAGCTTCCCTAGCATTCATGGATCCATCAGGAAGTAAGTAAACGCCTTCGAGATAATTCTTTTTCCCCGCCATTGTATCCTCTACAACCAAATAAGCCCAAGGTGAATCTTCCCAAATAATTTTCTGCATTTCAGCATAGGCTTCTTGGCGTTTTGTTGAATCTGCTGTCTGCAGTGCTGTGGTAATCAATTCATCTACCTTTTTATTTTCATAATAAGATACGTTATATGATTTTGGAGGTTTGGAATCTCCGCCTAACAATGGCCGAATTCCCCAATCCGCATCTCCAGTTGAAGAAGACCAGCCGCCATAGTAAAGTTCAACTTCAGCGTCTTTTGGATTTTGAACAGACCAAATTTTATCCGAAAGCGTCCCCGACTCCATTGGTACAACATTTACTTTAATGCCTACTAGTCCCAGCTGCTGTTGTATGAACTCCATAGCTTTTATTGCATCGGAGTTGTTTCCACCCCATACAGTTGTTTCGAAACCGTTTTCATAACCTGCCTCTTTTAATAATTTTTTTGCCTTTTCTGGATCATATGGGTATGGTGTTTGTTGGGAATAGAATTGAAGGTTAGCTGGAATAATGGAATCCATTTCACTTCCAAATCCACGATAAACTACCTTTAAGAATGCTTCTTTATTTATTGCATAGTTAATAGCTTGACGAACACGGACATCATTAAAAGGCTTCTTCATAGTATTCATGCTCATATAGCGTGCAACAATAGATGGTTTATTTTCTACGATAATTCCGTCCTTCCCATTAACAGCTTCCGCCTGTTCAGTCGGAATTGGGTAAATAAAGTCAGCTTCACCTGTCTGCAGCATGGCTACACGTGCACCATTTTCAGGTACAGGTTTGAACTTAATACCATCTACTTTTGGTAAGCCCTTTTGCCAATAGTCTGGGTTCTTTTCAACAGTTAAATGGTCACTTTGGTCCCATTCCATAAATTTGAATGGCCCCGTTCCAACAGGGTGCGTAGCTACATCTTTTCCATACTTTTCAATAGCAGCTGGGCTCATCATTCTTGCAGCTGGATGTGCAAAGTTATTTAACATCGCACCAAATGGTTCCTTTAAAGTAACTCGGAATGTGTATTCGTTTACTGCTTCTGTCTTTTCAACAAGTTCAAACATACTATAACGTTTTAATTTATTATCTGGATTTGCAACTCGGTCGATATTTACCTTTACAGCTTCCGCATTAAACGGGGTACCATCATGAAACTTGACACCCTGTTTTAACTTAAAAGTGAATACCTTTGCATCATCGCTAGCTTCGTAGCTTTCAGCTAATACAGGAATCATTTTCATATCTTTGTCAAAGCCAACAAGTCCTTCTAACATAGTGGATTGGATGGAACCAGACAATGTGTCATTTGTATCTTGCGGATCCATACTGATAAGGTTATCTTTGATTCCGATTGTAATGGAATTTCCCTCCTTTTTTACAATCGGTTGTGCTTCAGGATTCTTCTTTGTTTTCGATTTTTGGCCTTCTTCCGTACTAGACTTTCCGGAACATCCTGCAAGCATAAGGATTAAAGCCATTAAAATAGTTAGAAAAGCAGCAAGATTTCTGTTCTTTAACAATTCATTTCCCCCTTACTAAAATTTTATTTACAATAGTGCATTAGCACTTTTGCAACGTAAATGATGGAACAAGTTCACCAATCTTTTCACCACGGGCATTTTGTAATGCAGGACGGTAGTGATGCATTAAGCTGTTAATCTGTTCTTCATCCAAAAAGCCGAGTTGTCTAAATGTCTCAAGAACGGTTGGATAGACAGCGCGTCCATTTCCATCTTCTATTTTGATGGCAATTCCAATCCCGGTTTCCATATCCCCTGCTAAATAGACCGCTTCGGCTCCCGCCTTGCCAAATAATCGACCTTTAGCTGCCTTCATAAAGTCGGTACAAAAACGACCTGTTCCTGCGACCATTTCTGGATATTTCATCATTGCGGCAGTAATCCGATTAGCTGCTTTTGCTCGATCTTCTCCTAAAGAATCTGGTTGTGCCATTCTTGCAAATCCATAAGCCAATCGTTCTAATGGCAAAGCATGTACGGGTACGCCGCATCCATCTGTTCCCATTTCAATTTTTTCAATCGGATAATCCATAACCTCAGAAATCACTTTTAATATTCTTTGCTGTACAGGATGGCTAAGTAAATAATAGTCTTCCAACGTCTCACGATTATGTTTAGCAGTAATTAGCATCCCAGTATGTTTTCCAGAGCAATTGTTATATAAAGGTGTAAGATCTTTTCCAGATGCAAGCAAGTTCTTATATGTATCTTGTGAATGAGGAATATGTGTGCCACATTGTAAGAAAGTATCTTTAATATCAGCCCGTCCTAGAATATCTAGAACCCGGTCAGTATGTTGAGCCTCTCCGCTATGTGATGCACAGCATAACGATATATCCTGTTCACCTAGTTTGTAGTGGTCTGCAGCGCCTGTTTCTAGTACTGGAATAGCTTGCAATGGCTTTACAGAGGACCTTGCATAAGTTATCCGATACGGATTTCCTACTGAATAAAGCAATTTTCCGTCTGAATCAACGACAACTATATGCCCAGAATGAGAACTCTCCACTCTATTACCACGGTACACATCTACTAATTTTACGGGGTTCAAAATTAAACACCTCTTCTGTCTATTTAGACTTTTCTGAATTATCCCTCTAATTATATTATAAACTAAAAACCTATTTCAACCTATTTTTAAAAAAGGAAATGTATGAATTTTATAGAAATAGTAATTAATAGGGTTTATTAGGAGGGATTAAGTTTGAAAATTTTTATCTCAGCTGATATTGAAGGCGTAGCCGGTGTTGTTCATCGTGAGCATACTTCTCGAGATGGGCGGGAACATGATCGAGCAAGAATGTTAATGACGGAGGAGGTAAACGCGTGTATAGAGGGAGCCTTATCCAGCGGTGCAACCGAAGTTGTTGTGAACGATTCACATGGGACAATGCGTAATCTACTCTCGGAAACAATTCACCAATCCGCCGAGTATATTACAGGTTCCCCAAAACCTCTTGCAATGATGGAAGGAATCAGTTCAAATTATGATGCGGCTATTTTTCTAGGTTACCATTCAAGAATGGGAAATTACGGAGTATTGAATCATACTTTTCATGGAGGGGTCGTAGAAAATATTAGAATTAATAATAAAGACATGGGAGAATTCGCATTAAATGCAGGAATTGCAGGTCATTTTGGCGTGCCAGTCGTCCTTGTTTCAGGATGTCAACATACAGCTGATGAGGCTGTTGATTTCATTCCAGGAATCCAAACTGCAATCGTAAAACGTACGATTAATCGACAATCTGCACGAAACTTAAGTCCAAAAAGTGCACGGGATTTGATTAAAGAAAAGACGATAGTTTCTCTATCTCGTATCCCCGAAATCAAACCTGTTTCAATGCAAGGCCCTTTTCTAGTTGAAATCTCCTATCTACATTCAGGATTGGCAGATGCTGCTGGAATTTTGCCGATTGTAGAGAAAATTAATCCAAAAACCCATCGTTTTGAGACAGATGATTTCATCACCGCATTTCGGTTTATTCGCAGTTTAATTGCGATAGCTGGGGCTCTACATTAGGGACAGGAAAAGGGACACGGTGCCTGTCCCCGTGTCCCACTCATAATCATTCATCCTCAAACAATTTTTCCCCACGATGGAGACGCATGGCAATTCGTGCTGTGTGCGGGATTTCTCTTGCAGTTGGGGCATGGCCTGCTAAATAGCGTGTGGCTGCAATGATCAATGTTTCCTGTGCATATCTAGCAAACTCCGATTCCTCTCTCTCCCAATGATCGTGTTCGACCATTGCTGCTTCAAACATTTGAAAGGAATGAAACTCTGCATCCTCTCGTAATAAAGCGTGACCGAGCGTATTAAAGAGATCACTTTTATCACCGCCGCGTGCTAGGTAATTCACTACCCATCGAGCTGATTCTTCAACCTGTTGTTGCTTATTCATCATCTCTAGCAATTCAGAAGTTTTTTGTGGTTCAGCTTCTACATCCTTTGGTTCCGGTCTTCGTGCGGACGGTATATTGAGGAAACGATCAAGATAGACACTCATCGCACCATGGAAGACAGCTCGAGTCAATTCAGGTGTTGTCGAACGACGTAACGATTCATGTACCGCATGCGCGTGAGTAAAGGTATGAAGTACGGTAATCCAATCACTGAAATCATTTTGAACGTGAAAACGGGAGATCCTTTCAGCCGCCGCCAAAGCCACGTGCTGAGCCAAGCGGGCTGGGGAGACTCCACTTTTAAGCGCATCCAACATCATCTTCACCGTTTTTAAAGCATCATCTGATAAAATTTGCTTAACCAATGCGGCTTCATCGATATCAGCGTTTCCTTGTGAGGAGGCATCAGCAAGAATAGCAGGCAGTTCTTGGAATGCCCCCATCAATGGCTGGACCAAGTTCACAGGGGATTGCCAACTATGAGATTCTTCACTACGGGAAACATCAGCGATACCGGGCAACAAGGATGATAATACATATGGCCGGTGTTCTAAACCAATCTGATCCAGAATCTCGAATGCTTTATTATGAAAATCTAGCGAATGACCAGTATTGACATAAAAATGGTCTGTGATTGCTGTCATCATCATGTCAACAAGCTGCTCGTTCGAGAAGCCTAATTCAATCGCGGTCAAGAGCACGCGTTCAGCTCCCCGTGAATCACGAACCTCCACACAATGACGATACCATTCTGATAATTGCTTGAATGACTGGGCATTTTCTTTATCAGAGACAGGAAGTGCCCCAAGTAAAAAGCGTGTTCCCATTCCGGAACTTTCTCGTGCAACATGTACTAGACCTTGAAACAAGGCTAAAATCTGACCCGTTTTATCTAATTTTGGCAATACGTTCGTCATGGCTGTTAAGATCGTCAATCCAGAGCGCCAGCCGCTTTGACGATGTGTCGTTCCGAATTCGACACCGACCTTTGCGATCTTAGTCGCTGGAAAACCAGCTTCCATCAATCCTACTACCGCCTTGGCGATGACAAGACTCAAATTTTGTTCAAGACCTTCACGTAATCGCTGCTTTAATTTTTCGATTGTTACTTTATTAACAGGTACAGGGTGGACCCAAACCTCACCTTTCTTAATCTCGACAGGATAGGTAGAAACATCATCTGCCCATGGATCCAATGTTCCCCCACTTTTCACATCAAAGCGAGCATGATGCCAATGACAAGTTAAGATTCCGTCACAGATGCTTCCTGTATGAAGGGGAAAACCCATATGCGGACAACGGTTATCTATCGCGTAGACCTGCTTTTCATGAACGAACACTGCAATTGGATTACTTGCCCCTTTTATAACCTTTACACCTTCATCTTCAAGTGTCTTTAATGAACCTGCATGAATCAATTCTGACAATCGGATCACTCTCCCAACAATAGAATTCAATGGACCCTCTAAAAAGGATCAATGGAGGATGCACAAAGATTGTTCTCTACTACTATATATTATTGATGGAATGTAGGAATCCTTCAAAAGTTGAGACTTTTCTCATTCAAAAGTCTGAAAACTGTAAGAAAAACAAAACACAAGAATTAATTGAAAACTAGCTACATCAGTACCTGGAAGAGGCCTAATAAAAGGTCGAAACTTTTGTATAAAAATGGTAGTCTAGGCTGTAAAATATAGAAGTTCATTATTATTTTTTTGAGGAGCTACTGATATGGGTTGGAATACAGCACTTATTTTTTCGGGGTTATTATTGGTAATCTTTTTTGTTTTTGGATGCGAAAAGACAAAAGAAGCAAATCAGTGTCAGGCACCAAGTTATATTGTATACAAAATGCAGCCGCTGATCATACCAAAAGCGGCAGCTTTTATTTAAGAAACATACCCAAGAATAATCCTCAACCATCCATGAAGCAGAAAACCGTCCGTAACTACTGATAAAGTCCCCTTTTTTAAACTTTAACTTGCCTGTTGTGAGCAGGGGCCTGACGGTAGTCTAACCCTACCCAAGGCCCGCTTTTTGTACAATTAGTGAACTCTCCTCTCGTTTACCCAATGTTCACGAAACGATCAATTTCACTTAACCTAATCTTAACAATCTATTAGGATAATGAACTTGTAAAAACGATTCGGTCTAAAGAACACTTGATGGGGAAAGGAGTTTAAATATGAATAAAATTTTTTATAGTTAAAATCACAAAATTACACGTCATTTCGGGGTTTAACCAGGCAAGAGAATCAAAATTTTGTCAGTAATTCGGGCAGCGACAGTGGATTGCACCAGAATAAAAAGGAAGCATGAGAAACCTCATACTTCCAGTCTTTAAATTAAATCACACTATCAATATTCGTTACTTCATTTACTTTTATTTCTGATTTAAAAGAGTCAAAGTCTGTTTTTTCAATGATTAGTGATACGAGTACTCCGCCAATCAGTGCCCAGAATGGTGAACTAATGCCGTAAAAGCTGACACCCGACATAGCAATGACTAATGAGAAGAAAGCACCAATTTGGAACCTTCGTTCGGAGAAGGAGGCTTGCAGGGAGCTTACCAGCACCCCAATCATAGCCAGACCTGATACTGTTGAAACCAACGCACCGGGTAAAGCAGTTACAAAAGGAACCGCTACTCCCGCAATGATACCGAAACCGCCGAATAACACGGCGTTCACTACAACTGCACCATAACGTCCATCTTTATTGTCGCCCGCCTCTTTTGAGGAACAAATGGCGGTCATCGGGCCCGCAATATTGGCATTATGTGCACCGAAAAAGGAAGTGATCATTCCGCCGATTCCGCTCCAGACTGTCATTGAGTTGATTGGCGGCTTATAGCCTTCCGCCATTAAAACACCGATTGCCTGTGCATTCTCTGCCCCTATGACCAACAGAGCAAGCGGTATGCCAACCGAAACGATAGCATCAATACTAAAGGATGGTAACAATATTTGCGGAAGGCTTAATCCTGCATCCATCCCAGATGATTGAAAACCACCCATTAATGCCGCTAAAACGACACCAACGACAAAGGCCGATAGAATAGGTGGGATTTTTTTAATAAAACGAGAAGAAAATAAATAAACAACTATTGCTGCACCCGCGATGATAGGTGCCCCTTGAAGAGAAGTAATCATACCCGTTCCGAAACGTATCATTGCACCCACAATCATTGCCATGACAATCGGTACCGGAATCCATCTCATGACCTTGCCAATAAGCCCTGATATGCCTAAGATAAATACAATTACCCCGGCAACGAAATAGGCGCCCGATATTTCACTTAGAGAGTAGTGCTGCAAACCCGCGGCTACCAACACAGCCCCAGGTATAGAATAGGCCCCAACAATTGGCTGGCGATACTTTAAAGCTAAATAAAGTCCAATTAAGGCTCCAAAAAAATAAACTGCAAACAACCAGGAAATCGTTTGTTCCATTGACAACCCCGCATCTTTTGCCCCGCCAATGATGATTAAAGCTGGACCAGTACAGCCAAAAATGGCTGCAAGGGTCCCTGCACTAATGGTGTTAGCATTCAGATGCTTTGGAAGTAATTTCAGGCTTTCGCCAATTGAGTATTTCATACGTTCCCTCCCATTTTAAAAACAGAAATTTATTTACCTTGGAAATTAGGCTTTACCTTATTTCCAAAAGACTGGACACCTTCATTAAAATCCTCTGTTGAACGCAGCATGCCATAGGCAAAACCCTCAATTTCCATCCCCATGCTTAACGATGCATCTTGGGAAGCATTAAGAACACGCTTTAACACTTTTAAAGTCATAGGAGAAAGTCTAGTAAGATCCGCAACCAGTTTATCAACCTCTGCTTTCAGATTTTCCGGGCTTGTAACTGTCGTTAACAAACCCCATTGATGGGCTTCTTGTGCGGGTATACGACGTCCTCTCATAATCATATCTTTTGCGCGGCCAACACCAGCAATTTTGGCAATACGCTGTGAACCGCCGCTCCCTGGAATCATGCCTAGATTAATTTCTGGTAAAGCTAATTGTGTAGTATCTGCCGCTACACGGAAATCACAGGCCATAGCAATCTCAAGACCTACGCCAAATGTATAACCTTGTAATTGGGCAATCACCGGCTTGGGCGACCGTTCGGGTGCAGCCACATTCATGTGTAATTCGGACAGCACGGATGGATGCTGCTCCATGAATTCCGCAATATTCCCGCCAGAGCTAAACGCCTTTTCTCCTGCTCCTTTAATCACGATAACGCTTACATCATTGTCATGATCTAACTCAGCAAATATTTGGTTTAGGTGTGAGCGGGCAATAAAGCTTAACGTATTCATTTTCTCTGGTCGATCTAATGTAATCGTCGCTGTCTTTCTTTCTACATCCTTTTCTACTAAAATATGATCCCACTGATAAGTATTGCTATTATTAATTGTTGTCATTAGCTTATTCTCTCCTCTTTGATTGTTAGTTCTTTATAATTTTCTTTCATTTTTCTTCTTAAAATTTTACCAACAGGGCTTTTTGGAATCTCTTGAACAAAATAATACTCCCTAGGTCGTTTAAAGTTTGCTAGACTCTCAGATTGCTTACAGAAATGATCTAACTCTTCGGCTGATAATTTGGCGTTTCTGCCGACTACAAATGCGACAACCTTTTCTCCAAAGCGCTCATCTGGTACACCGATAACAGCTACCTCCAAAACCCCCGGATGGGAGGCTAAAACATCCTCCACCTCAAGTGGATGAATATTTTCCCCGCCTGAGATAATCATGTCATCCACACGCCCTACAACATACAAATCTCCATCTTCATCCAGTACTCCCATATCTCCGGTAAAATACCAGCCGCTTCTGATAGCCTTTTGATTGGCATCAGGACGATTCCAATATCCCTTAAAAGCTTCAATAGAATCGATATTAACAATAATTTCACCAGGAGATCCTTGTGGAACAAGATCATCAGGTGTAGAATATCCATCTGGATCGGGCGTAATAACCCTTAACTGTTGGTGGAAACCTGCTTTACCCGCACAACCTGGCTTTTTATCCAAATAGTCACAAATAGAGAAGGTATAAACCTCTGTACTGCCATAGTGATTCACGAACACATCCGGCTTAAGCTTCAGATAACAATCCTTTGTTAATTCGGTCGTCATTGATGCCCCGGCATATCCTATTTTTCGAAGGTTCTGTAAATTATAGGTATTAAAATCCTTATGATTTAACAAATCATGAATAATGGTCGGTACCAAATAGACACAGCTGATTTCTTCTTTTTCCAGCGCTGTTAGCATTTTAACTGTATCGTTATCAGGAATCATGACCAATTTTCCATTAATAAACGCCATAGAGAGAAGAGAACGCATCCCCATCGTATGATAAAGCGGCATCACTCCCAATGTCCCTTCATGCAGCACATATTGGTTTTGAATAATATGGGCGATGGCTGCACTATACTCATTCTTATGACTTCTCGGAACCCCTTTTGGCTTGCCTGTCGTCCCTGATGTATACAGCATTAAGCATGTATCATCAAAATGAATGGTTGGCTGGTCAAAATTTTCCTGTTCGTGGTTTAGAAGTTCTTCATACGTTACATCGGCACCCGTTGCACCCAATACACTCACTAGCAACGGCCGGTGTGTGTACTTTCCTTCCAGTGCTGCATTCTCACTGCTCGGTTCATAAATCACAGCTTTCGCATCAGCATTATTTACACAATAAGCAACTTCCTCTGTTGACAACCGGAAATTGATAGGTGTAAAAATCGCCCCAAGTTTTTGAATAGCCCAATATATAGCAACCATCTCTAAGCGGTTTTTTAAAATAATAACCACCCGGTCTCCTTTTTCAATCCCATGTTTTTGCAATGAATAAGCAAGCCTATTAATTCCCTGGTTAAATTCCCTATAGGATAATCGTTTACCATCTTGGACGATAGCTGTTTTATCTGGGAATCGATTCACCGCAAATTCAAACAATTTCCCGAGATCCACTAGTTTTCACCTTCTTTACATTCATTAGGTTTACATACCTTTTCGATGGCTTCAATAATTCCCGTGTAACCTGTACACCGGCATAGATGTCCGGAAAGCATTTCCTTAATTTCTTGCCTTGTAGGCTCTTCGCCGCTGTTCAGCATCTCTACGGATGACATTAAAATCCCTGGTGTACAAAAACCACATTGGAGGCCATGGCATTCGGTAAATGACTGTTGTAATGGATGCTGTTCTCCATCCTTAGCTAACCCTTCAACGGTTTGAATTTCAGCTCCGTTCGCTTGAACGGCAAACATTAAACAGCTTCGGACAGCTTTCCCATTGTACAGCACCGTACATGAACCGCACACACCATGCTCACACCCTACATGTGTTCCCGTAAGGCTAAGGTCATCTCTAATAAAGTCGCTGAGCAGCTTTCTAGGTTCTGCTTCTCCTTCCACCCCCCTTCCATTCACCGATAATGAAACTTTCACTTTCTCTTTATCTTGTACTGAGAGATTTGACATGTTCACCCTCCTTCCGTAATCCGCGATTGTATGCTTTTAACAGTGCTCTTCTTGTCATAACCTTTGTTAGATGCATCCTATATTCCCTTGAGGCGTGCAAGTCGGCATCAGGATCAGCTTCAACGATGGCCAGCTCCACTGCCCTTTCAAGGGTTTCTTCTGTAAGACTCTTACCTATTAAATAGTCCATCGCTTCCTCTGCAAGGAGGGGAACAGCATCCACTCCGCCTAATACAAGTCTCGCACTCTCAATTACTCCTGCCTCATCTACTGATAATAAGCAGGCAGCTGCTACTAAAGCAAAGTCACCATGTCTCCTGCTAAATTCTTCAAATGCATATCCATTAGGCTGGGTTAAAGAAACATGAATCTCGGTCAGGATGTCCTCTGGCATAAGCTCTGTTGTTAAATACGTGATAAAAAAGTCATTGATACTCGTTTTCCTAGTTCCATCTATACTATGGATCACGATTTCTGCATCCAGTGCTAGAAAGCAAAGCGGCAGCTCTGCACTAGGGTCGGCATGGGCGACACTTCCGCCAACGGTCCCTCTATTTCTCGTTTGAACATGACCGATAAATGGGATAGCTTCAGCCAATAAAGGAATATTGTTTTTTACAATATCATGCTGCTCCAAGTCTCTTTGAGCTGTAAGTGCGCCAATTTTCAACACTCCATCTTCTACCCGGATTCCCTCTAACTCTTTTATTTGATTAATATCGATTAAACACTCTGGCTCGGACATTCTCATATTTAAAATGGGAATAAAGCTTTGTCCCCCAGCAATGATTTTTCCTTCACTGCCGTATTCATCTAGAAGCTTCACCGCTTCTTCCAGGGATGATGGGCAATGGTAAGTAAATGCTGCCGGCTTCATGAGTATTCCCCCCTTTCTTATTCAGCAATATTTACTTTTTCTAACTCCTTTTTAATCTTTTTGAAAAAATCCTTAATGATTAGCTTGGCTACTCCGCCTAACATACGTTGTCCAATTGCGGCAACCTTCCCGCCAACTTGTGCCTCATATGTGTATTTAAGCTCTGTATTTTCACCATCTATGGGAACCAGCTGGATCAACGCTTCTGCATCCACAAACCCTGGTGCGCCTTCCCCATTTACGATTAACTTATATGAATTTGGCGGCTGCATGTCAGCAAGACGGATGGTTGCATCATATTTTCCTTTTACCGCTGCAACTCCAACAGAAAGGTCTGCAACATAGACATTTTCTTCCTTCTTATTTAATTCGTTACAGCCCATAATGCAGTTTTTCAAAACCTCAGGGTCTAACAAACTAGTAAAAACAGTTTCAACTTTTCCATTTAATTGAATTGCGCCTTCTCCATTCATCACAATTCCTCCTTCGGTTAAATTTTTACTGTATTTTCATTGTGAATTTTTGACCAAATCCGGTCTGGTGATAATGGAAGCTGGTCAATGGATACATGAAAAGGTCTCAAAGCATCTGTTACGGCATTTGCAATAACGACTGGAGCACTCATGGTATTTCCTTCCCCTAAACCCTTTGCTCCAAGCGGAGTTAATGGAGAAGGTGTTTCAATATGTTTAATGGTCACCTTAGGGATTTCTGTCGCCGTCGGACACAGGTAATCCATGAAACTGCCTGTTAAAAACTGGCCTCTGTCATCATAGGCTAATTCCTCATACATGGCTGCACCCAGTCCATGCGCTAATCCGCCCATAATCTGTCCTTCTACAATATTTGGATTTAATAGCTTACCAGCATCATGAATCGTAGTATAGTCTAGGATTTTGACTTCTCCTGTATCAATATCCACTTCAACTTCAACAGCATCAAAGACAAATCCGTATGTGACGGAACCATTGACGATATCCATTTCGTTTGGTGACTTTGCAGCAGATAAAGTAAAGAATGCGGTCTCGTGAACGCCTGGCTCCATACCGATTGGAAGACCTTCCGTATTCCAATGAGCTAAACCTACTAATCTTTTAATCGATATACTTTGTTCAGGGTCTTTCTTCATGCGTACCTTGCCATTATCCATAACAAGTTCATCGAGGGTTGTGTTTAACTGATTCTTCGCTATTTCAAGTAACTTTAATTTCACCTTTTGGGCTGCTTGATAAACGGCACTTGATCCAATTGGAGCAAACCGAGAGGAATAACTTCCGGATGCTACGGACCATGGGCTTGTCAAAGTGTCTAATTCAGCCACCACCCGGATAGTAATAGGATCGACCCCAAGGGCGTCTGCAACAATTTGGGCAGCAACGGTTTCATGCCCCTGACCTGTTGGGACCGTACTAATCCGTACACTGATGCCGCCCTGCGGATCGATGGAAACCGTGGCACCCTCTGAACAACCGGATTTCGGCAATGATTTCGACCGTTCCTCTGGTGTCAATGCAAGTGTGATATAGCCCATGTTGGAACCGGACGGCTCAACTATACAGGCAAACCCCAACCCTAAATATTTACCATTCTTCCAGGCCTCTTTTTGCCTAACCTTAAATCCTTGATAATCAATAGATTCAAGTGCTAGATTCAAGGCCTTATGATAATCACCGCTATCATAGATTCCACCAGTGGCCGTGTGATACGGGAATTCTTCTTTAGTGATTAAATTTTTCCTTATTACCTCTATCACATCAAGGCCGATCTCATCTGAAATAATTTGCATCATTCGCTCAAGTGGAAAATAATGCTGCGGACCGCCATAGCCCCTGATCAGGCCGGTTGGACTTTTATTGGTAACAACCGCAATAGCCTCGATTTCCACATTTTGAATCCGGTAAGCCCCGGTTGCATTCGAATGGGTTCTATATAAGGAGGCAGGTTCCGGGGCGCGAATATAGCCTCCGACATTGTCTGCATATTTCATTTTTAATCCAATGATGGTTCCATCCTTTTTCACTGCAGCCTCAATCCAACTAACACGATCGGTACCACTTGAACTTGCCATTAGGTTTTCTTGACGGTCTTCAATCCACTTCACCGGAAGGTTTAAAATTCTTGAAACGACCCCCATCAGCACCATATAGGGAAATACACCCGATTTAATCCCATAGCTGCCCCCAATATCTTTAGGTGTAATAATTCGAAGTCTATTACTTGGTACCTTTAGAGCGGCAGTCATAACAGAATGAAGCGTGAAAGGGCCATGAAAGTTGGACCAAATCGTGTAGGCTCCCTCACTTTTCGTATAGTTAGCGATTACCCCGTAATTTTCAACAGGGGTGGCACTAACCTTCGGGAACGAGAATTTTTTACTAATAACGTGATCAGCATTTTTAAAGGCATCATCTACATTTCCATAATTAAAAAAGCGATGATTGACAATGTTGCTCCCCACCTCATCATGGAGAACAGCCGATTCAGGAGAAAGAGCATCCTCAATATTCACAACAGGGTCTAACGCTTCATACTCCACCTTTATTAAAGTGAGGGCATCCTCGGCGATATAACGATCTTTCGCGACAACGACTGCAACCGCTTCTCCTACAAACCGAACCTTATCTACCGCGATAGGGTAGTATTTAACTGGAGCCTTTACACCGACCGGGAATGGTCTTGTCAACGCTGCTACTTCCTCACCCGTTATAACACCTTTGACCCCTGGCAGTTTTGCTGCCTCCTCACTATGAATCTTTTTAATTCTGGCATGTGCATGGGGGCTTCTTAGAATCGCTGCATAATGAATATTAGGCAATGGCGAAAGGTCATCAATAAAAGTTCCTTCACCGGATACCAATCTTGCATCCTCAATACGTTTTATTGGTTTTCCTATATAGCTCAATGTTCTGCCTCCTTTTAAGTAAATTCATATAATCCTCAAATGTATCAATATCTTCTGGTGCCGGTTCTTGAACAACGTGTAAAAGAGCTTTTTCCTTATTTGCATTTATGATAGACTTAGCCCCTTGGTCGCCTTTTAGTGTGACTAACTCTTTAAAAAACAACTTGTCAAATAAAATAGGATGTCTAATCTTTCCCTGATAGGAGGTCAATACCATGGGTTTTTTTGAACAGAGATAGGTTGAAAGAACTTCGTTCATGACTTCAACCTCTATCTCCGGCTGGTCAGCAAGTAGAATCATAGCCGCATCACAGGTTTGCGGAAGACTTCGTATCGCCAGTGCAAGGGAACTGCTTATACCAAGTGTGGAAACATGGTTCCAGACAATCGATACCGGCAAATCGGCAATTTCATTCTCCAATTCGAGAAATTTATGATTTAACACCACGAGTGTGTTAGCAGCTTTACTAACAATTACCTTTTTTACAGAATATCGAAGGATAGTTTCCTCCTCGATTTTCTTAAGTAATTTGTGAGAGTCCCTCATCCTTGTTGAATTTCCTGCTGCCAATACCACATTCCAAATTTCCTTTTTCACCATTAAACCAATACCTTCAATTGACAAATTGGACTTTCAAAGCTGGTAGTATGAATCGAATCTCTTTTCCATTTCAACGACTGGTTACTTGCACCACTTTTGTGACACATGATTTCAGCCGCGATACTTAGTGCTATTTCTTCGGGTGTTTCAGACCCGATATCGAGCCCAATTGGCGTGTGGATTTTCTCTTCCAAATATTCTGGGATGTATACCCCTTCCGCCTGAAGATCCTTTTTTAAATTTTGAAATCTTCTCTTTGGACCTAATAAACCTATATAAGCGGGATCCCGCTGAACTAATCCTTTTAGATAAACCAAATCTTGTTCGTAATGATGAGTCATAATAATCACATAGGAATTTTTATTGATGTTCATCTCCGCTGGAAATTCCCTAGGCGATACTAATTTCAACTCATCAACATTTGAGAATTTGTCCTTGTTTAGATAACCTTGACGATGATCAACCACTGTTACATGCCAATGTAATAATTTCAGTTGATTGGTTAATGACGATGCATCTGGCCCCGCTCCGAATAGGATGATACTTGGTGCCGGTGTAACCGTTTCCAAAAAAAGAGTCACACTCACGGCGTTTCCATCCACATTCACGGATTGATTTTCTAAAATTCCATTCAATTGAGTGGTCTCGTTACGAAAAGGGTGAAAACAATCCAAATCATTAACGTCTAAAATATATCCCGGGGGAATATCCCCATGATGATTTGAATTTATTACCGTACCTATCGTGAATGGTTCGGTACTTGAATAGTGCCGATTGAAAATGTCCATCACCTTCTCGGCTTCGCTTTTCTTATTGATTGGATCTATAAGGGAAAGCCATATCGTTATTTCTCCGTTACACCCTACCCCTAATCCCCAGGGTGCCTGTTCGTCATTTCTTAAATCATACACAATCTGTTTCGGTTCACCTGTTTCAAATACTTCCTTGGAATGTTCAAATAAATCCTGTTCCACACATCCGCCACTTAGAACTCCAATGGTTGTTCCATCTTCGAGAATTAGACTTTTTGCGCCAACTTGGCGATAGGATGAGCCCTTTTTATCAATAATGGTGGCTAGGATTGCTTTATTTTTGTTTTGTATACATCGTTTTAATTCAGTGATTATCAAAGCCCCTCACCCCTCTTCTGCATATTCAAATTATAGAAATACTTTTAATATTCTGGTTTTAATTTTTTCCCATTATAAATTTTAAAATCTTACTAAAAAAGGGGTAAATCTAATGATTAGATTTACCCCGCTTCGAAAAGACTCCTATATTTGGATGGCGTGCAGCCTTCACTTTTTCTAAATGTAGTGGCAAAATACCCTGCCGTTGTAAAACCCATTTGATGGGCAATAACCTCAATTGGCAGCGATGTCATTTTAAGTAATGACTTCGATTGTTCCACCCTATACGAGGTCAAATATTCAATGAAAGTGACCCCCATTTCCTCCTTGAATAACCGGCTGAAATGGGATGGGCTTAAATAGACGGAATCGGCTACCATATTTAACGTGATGGGTTCTTTAAAGTGCTTTTGAATATACTGAATCGATGATTCGATTGGATTTGCAAAATCGGGTTTGACGTGCACTTCATTTCTTCCAATTAATTGATTCGTTTCTTTGGAAAGACTATGCACAATGATTCTTTCAAATATTCGTTTCAGTTCACTTCTTAATACTGGCTTCAACAGAAATGCCGAAAGTCCTAGATTTATGGCTCTTTGTACATTTTCAAATATTTTTAGCTGAGTGAGAATAATGACGGAAATTCCTGGGTCCCACTGTAATGCCTTTTCTCCCAGGTCTAAACCACAATGATCTGGCAATGAAATTTCTACTATTAGAATAGATGGTTTTAACTGTTTAAGCATTAAGAGTCCTTTTTCATACGTCTCTGCTTCATGTACGGAAAAATAATTATATTCACTGGATTGGATAAACTCTCGAAGGGATAAACGGCTTTCATATTCATCATCAACAATTAACAAATTTGGCAAAGCCCAACCTCCCAACATGCTAACTTTTAAAATTTTGCTCATATGATAAGATTTTAAAACTGAACCATCAATCATTAAAAATTAGTGTTTAATTTTTTGCGTAGAATTTTTCCACCCGTCGTTTTTGGAAACGATGACTGAAAGGTGTACTTTCTCGGTCTTTTAAAGTTTGACAGCTTGGGATGCCTTTTACAAAACAGGTCTAATTCATTAGCTGTTAGAGATGAATCACTTGGAACAATGTGGGCAATTACGACCTGTCCCCATCTTTCATCAGGCTCGCCAGTAACCACTACCTCCTTGACCTTCGGATGTTCAAACAAAACAGATTCGACCTCCAGCGGATAAATATTTTCCCCGGCATAGATAATCATTTCGTCCATACGGCCTACCACAAATAGATCACCATCTGCATCTTTATACCCTAGATCACCAGTATAATACCAATTTTGCTTAACACTTCTTTTGGTGGCGTCAGGCTTATTCCAATAGCCACTAAAAGACTCCGGAGAACCTAGATGCACAATAATTTCTCCTATTTCTCCGTCTTGAACCGTATCATCCGGTGATTTAGCCCTATGGACATCAGGTTCTATTATTCTTATATTCTGATGGATACCGGGCTTACCGACAGAACCGGGTTTCTCACTAACATGGTCACAAAAGGTAAATGTATAGATTTCAGTACTGCCATAATGATTAACAAAATGCCTTGGTTGAAAAACATCCTGGCATAGATGAATTAAATTATTGGACATCGGAGCACCTGCGTACACAATTGTATGCAGATAATCAAAATTATATCTTTTGGTTTCGGGCAAAGCAGCTATATCATGAAACATATTAGGGAATAAATAAAGGACACTTATTTTCTCTTGTTCTATTAACTGAACAGCATCATACGGGTCGTAATCTCGTAAAATGACGAAGGTACCATTTAACAACATCATACTAATAAGAGACCTGAGCCCCATGGTATGATAGAGGGACATGACCCCTAGTGTGGTATCATGCCACTGATAGCGGCATTGGAAGATGTGAGCAAATGTTGCAGCATACTCATTTTGATGTGAACGTGGAACACCTTTGGGATTGCCTGAAGTCCCAGATGTATATAGAATAACCGATAGATCATCCTCATTGATTTGATTTGGCTGGAAGACGCCTGCGGGCTGCTTGACCAGCTCCTGGTAATTGATGTCACCTCCATTTCCATCTATATTAATAAACAGAGGCCGCTCAATAAATCTTTTTCTGTTAATTAAATACACGGAGGAGTTATCATATATGACAAACTTCGCCTCTAAATCGCTTAAACAATAATGAACAATCTCTTGAGTTTGTCGAATATTAATCGGTGCAAAAATGGCACCCAGCTTTTGTATCGCCCAGAATAAGACAACCATCTCCAAACGATTTTTCATAAGTACCGCTATCCGGTCTCCCTTATTCACACCCAGCCTATGTAAAGAAGATGCCACAGCATTAACCTCTAAACCCAGCTCCTGATAGGTATATCTTCGATTTCCCTCCACAACCGCCGTTTTGTGGGAATACCTTTCAATGGAATAATTAAACATCTTACAAAGATCCATAAAGCTACCTCCTTAATCGTAAAGAAGCAAAAGAACGGTTCTGGTAATTTCCTATTGATATACCGCCCCAAGGCATTAGCCTCCCTTTGTTACCTTTAAACCTAAATCACTTTGATAATCACTTTTATTATACAGCAATTGGACATCAAGTTGATCCAATTTTCTAAAAGTAGTAAACAGTAAAATTAATATCCTTCTATATAAATAAAATGAAGCAGAAGATTCTTGCCCCTACCTCTTATCTACCTCTATATCAATGAAACAAAAGAACCGTTCCCATGTGGGACACAGGGACAGGTTTCGTGTCCCACTACACGGTGCTTGTCCCTTTTCGATGCTTCATTTCTTGGCCAATGAGCCAACTGATATAATCTGAATCCTCTCAATGAAACCATAATAACAAAGCATCAAATAGAAAAATCGGGTGTCAGGCACCAATTAAATTGTATAATATGCTCAATGAGGTAGACAGATGAAATAATAAAAATCTGTTTACTTTATTGGGGGTTTATTATGGCTAAGAGAAGGGCTTTTTAGTTCAGGAAAAATATGAGCTTATTTTGGCTTTTGATTCTAGAGAGTATTCTGCACGTGATTTTAAGCATCATTATAATGTTGACCCATTTACTATACGAAAGAGGAAATACCTTTATGAAACATATGGGATTGAAGGACTTCAAAAGTCTAGGGGTCACAAACAATACTCTGAAGAACTTATATAGAAGACAAATATAGAAGCCATTCGGCAAAATTCTTAAGTCTCCCCACCAAACAAACGTTTATTTAAAAATGCTAAATTACGCACTACTAAAGGGGATTCTTTGTGTGGCAGCTGCAATTTTTGTCAGTCATACAAACGTTTATTTGATTTTTGTGTAATTCCTTATATATCAACGTTTCTCCCTTTTAATCACAAAGAATCATGACGAATATTGCCGTCCAAATGATTTTTCAATAAATAATATAATAGAATGTGTGAATTAGGAGCTAAGTATTATGAAGCCGCAGCCTAGCAAGATAACATATTCATATGAAGGAGAAATAGGGACTGGTTTTAAGCTGAACAAATTGTTTGATTTCGTTCAGCTTAAAAATCGTCCAATAATCATGTTACAATTTTGCTAACCCCTTGAATAGTTCAACTCCCGACTCAATCAGTTCATCACGGAAGTCATACTCATACGTATGAACAGGTGGATATTCTTTTCCATTTCCAATGAGGCAGTATGCACCTTTTGTTAGCTTTGTAAAGTGGCCAAAGTCTTCAGAACCACGGAAGGGCTCTTTCAGTTCAATTAACTCCATTCCCTTAGATTTTGCAGCCAAACGAATTTTATCTGCACTTTCCTTATGATTGAACGTTTCCGGGAATTCATCATTATATTGGAAGCTTACTTTTAATCCGAATTCTTCCGCCTGGGCTCTCGTAAATTTTTCAAGGTTATCTTGAAGTCGATCCAATTCCTCATCGTAAAGAGCACGTATGGTCATACGAAGATCTCCTTTTGATGCAGCAATACCAAAAGCTTTTTCCCCTACATCGATTTGAACAACTGTGCATAGGATCAGTCCTTTATTTTTTTCCGGAGAGGTGAATTCAGGAATCGCTCCAAGGATATTACCGATTGCGAATGATGGATTGATCCCCAATTCAGGCTGACTGGCATGGGTTGGGGTACCTTCCAGATGAATCGTCATCCCTTTAGATGCACACATCATCGTCTCATCCATAATCCCTACAGTCTTGTAAGGGACACCACTCATATTATGGTAAGCATAAATTTCATCAATATTTTCTTCTTTAATGAAATCCACACATTGAATCGCACCATCTCCTGTTTCTTCAGCAGGTTGGAAAAGGAAAAAGATGTTTTTATCCGCACCCTCTTGATCGATTTCCAGGGCAAACCCTGCTAGTGTTGCAGAGTGGCCATCATGACCACATTTGTGTGCTTTTCCAGGGAATTGAGAAGCCCATGGCAGTTCAATGACTTCATCCATTGGAAGTGCATCGAAATCTGCACGGAACGCAATATTTGACTTACCTGCTCCAGCTCGATAGACGCAATAAAACCAATTTCCTTTATCGACAAGTTTCAGTTTTGTATTCGTTTTCAAAAATTTCATTAAATGTTGTTTTGTCCAAACTTCTTCATTAGAAAGTTCAGGATGTTGATGCAATTCGTGTCGTAGTTTTTTCGCTAATTCATAGTTTTGAACTTTCATATTATATAGCCTCACTTTTTAAACTTTTACTTTCCGCGGTTGACTCTTGAGTTACAAGACTGACAATTACCGTTACGATTGCATTTATGATTAACATATATATACCATTGTTAATGTCTAAAATAAATGAAGGTAAATTCGGGAATAATGTTGCCACAGTTGTGCCTGTCGCTGCTGAGAATAATGCTATTGATAAACCAATGACAATACCACTGATTGCACCTTGTTTCGTAACAAAGTTTTTCTTCATTAAACTAAAAATAAGAGATGGGAAAAGCTGTATGATAAAGTTATAGCTAAGTAATTGCAGCAGCACGAGTGCACCACTTGAATGTAATGATAAGTATAAACTAATAATCGCTGCAACGATTGCGAAAGATCGTGCAATATTCATTTGCTTACGAGCTGAAATGTTTGGTTTCAACGGTATATAAATATTAGAAGTGATCATTGAACCAATTGTAATGAGCATGACTGAACATGGTACTAAAGATGCAAGTAATCCTGCTGCTCCAATTAATCCTACAAACCATGGATCAAATGTTTGAAATACTAATTTAATTAATGCCAAATCACTTTCCGCTCCTGATAGATTCGGAATCGTTAAGATCGCCGCAAATCCGACAAAACATGAAAATAACTGCATTAATGAATATAACGGCATTAAAATAGAATTTTTACGAAGGGCTTTGTCACTTTTTGCAGCAAATGCTGATAAAAATGTATGTGGCCAAATATATACTCCTAACGCCATTAATACGATGGAAGAGATAAACCATACAAGACTTAGACCTGCATCTGGAAAGAATAATACTTGAGGCTTCACTTCAGAAACCTCTTTAATCATTGATCCAATACCATCATGATAATGGAATGGGAAGTACAGACCTAAAAATAACAGCACGCCAAACGTAAGAACATCCTTTATCAAAGCTACTCGGGAAGAACCATGGAGTCCCGAAATTAATGTATAGATTACAACGATCATACTTCCAATCCAAATGGCTGTTGTAGAAGATATTGCCCCGTAAGAAGCAACAGACACAATCAGACCTAACCCTTTTAGTGCCATTACAATCATTGGCATAATTGCCACTACACCTACAATTGTAATAAGTTTTCCTAAAAACGGACTAGTATATTTCTTCTCAAAAAAGTCACCTTGCGAGATTAAATGATGCTCTTTACCGTAACGTCTGATTTTTGGTAATAGAAAATAACCAAGAACGCAGCCAATCGAAATATACGTCATGATATAAAGCGTTGCAATTCCACTATTATAGGCCAGTCCCACTAATCCAGTTAAGGAGAAGGCGGTAAAAAACTCCCCAGCTAATAAGAAGAAAGTAATGATAGCACCCATGCCTCGCCCGCCTAATGCCCATTCTTCCATATTCCCATTTTTACCTCTACCTGCTTTGATCGCCCAATACATACAGACAATCACAAAGGCAATCATAATCGTTATAGAAATATTCATTCTACACCTTCCTCATCATGTTGATCGAACTTATACATAACCAAAACAGTTATGGAGCTTATAACGACACACAAAACAATCCAAAACATTGAAAAAGGCAGCCCTAATACATAGGGTTCAATCCGATTCGTTAAAGGTACACCAATTAGAAAACCCACAACCGGAATAAACGCTAGAAAATGTAATGGTTTCAAATTAACTTACCTCCTCTACTTTTAATAAAGTTTCGACAAACGGTTTCATACGCTTCATGCCCGCTTCCAGATTCTCCATGGAACAGGCATACGAAATACGGATGTACCCCTCGCCATATTCAGAGAACCCATAACCCGGAATAACAGCAACCTTCGCTTCATCAACTAGTTTGTTTATGAATTGGTTTGAGCTTAATCCCGTTTTCTCAATTGAAACGAATAAGTAGAATGCACCATCTGGTTTAATGGCTTCTAAGTCCATATCGGTAATTTGTTTATAAACATAATTGCGGCGAAGTTCATATTGTTGACGCATTTCTTCTACTTCCGGCAAATCATTCTTTAATGCTTCAATAGCAGCATATTGACTGACTGAACTTGCACATACACAGTTAAAAGCATGTACTTTAAACATTTCTTCAGTGACGAACGCTGGTGCCAATGTGTAGCCAATTCTCCACCCTGTCATGGCATGGGACTTTGATAAACCATTGATGACGATGCATTGCTCTTTCATTTCTGGGTATGAAGCGATTGAAATATGTTTCACTCCATATGTTAGTTCACTGTAGATTTCATCTGAAATAATAAAAATATCTTTGCCTCTTAACAGGTCTGCAATTTCTTCCAACTCTTGAGTGTTTAAAATAGTACCTGTAGGGTTTGATGGATATGGTAAAACAACACATTTTGTTTTTTCAGTTAAATTTTCTTCAATTAATTTTGCAGAGATTTTACAATTATTTTTACGAGTATCCACAAACACTGGTGTTGCGTAGCACATACGAATAAGCGGTTCATAACCCGGATAAATAGGTGCTGGTAAAATAACTTCATCACCCGGCTCTAAGATCGAACGGAAAGCAATATCCAGCGCTTCGCTTGCGCCCATAGTAATTAAAATTTCATCCTCTGGCCGATAATTTAGTTGGTACCGTCTTTTTACAAAGTCTGCAGTAGCTTGTCTTAGTTCAAGCACACCTGCGTTATGTGTATAACCAGTTTGGTGTGCTTCAATTGCACGTTTCCCTGCTTCTAAAATGGAATACGGTGTTACAAAATCTGGTTGTCCAATTGTAAAGTTAATAATAGACGGATCATTTGCCACTTTGTTTCCGATTTCACGGATGGCAGAAATTTTAAAGTTTTTTACGGTTTTGTTAAGTAAATGATCCAAGTCGCTCTCCCCCTTGTATCCTTATATTTTTGTACACTTTATAATTAGCAAGATTCATGCCAACCTCAAAACGCAGACAAATCAGCACCTTTAAAAAATTTCACATTGATTTATAATTCTATTTCAACTTATTGATTCTAATTAGATTCAATTTATGTCGAAAAATGTACAATTACGCCTTATACTATGCTATAGTTTCTGATATAGAGCTCAAAAGTGAGTCGTTTCCGAATTGGAAATACTGAAAGTTTATAACTTTCCATCACATTGAAAAATTACTAATAAATGGGGGAAACACTTTGACAACAAAGGTTTTTCAGAAATTTGATGAGGAATTATTTTTAAAGATATTAAATACATTAAAGGATCCTATTTGGATTCTTGATAACAAAGGGAATGTATTGTTTGTAAATCAAGCAGTTTATGAAAATTTTTCTTCGATACAAATCGATGAATTGATTGGTCAAAATGTGATGGAAATGGAAAAACGGGGTTTATTTTCACCTTCTACGGCAAGGCTTGTGATCGAACAAAAACAGTTTATAAGTACCACCCAGATCACTCAAAATAATATTCCTACCCTTGTTTCCAGTGACTATATTCCTGACGAGAACGGGGATATCCAATATATCGTTACCCATGCAAGAGAATTAACCAAAGCTTTCAATCAATCAAGTGAATTAGAAAAGATCGAGTTGATTTTACAACGGTATAAGCAGCAAATTCGCCAACTAATCTTGCAAAAAAACCAGCAAAATGAAGAATTCTATGTTGGAAAAAGCAAAGCTACCCAGCATATTTCTGCATGGTCTCAAAAGGTTGCTGATATCGAAACAACCATTCTGTTAACGGGAGAAACAGGTGTTGGGAAAACTGCCTTTGCCTATCAAATTCATCAGTTGAGCAGCCGTAATAATAAACCATTTATTCATTTAGACTGCGGTGCCATTCCGGAATCTTTGATTGAATCTGAACTATTTGGGTACAAAAAAGGGGCATTTACAGGAGCCAATGCGAGTGGAAAACTCGGTTTAATTGCCGCGGCTGACCAGGGAACTTTGTTTCTGGACGAAATCGGGGAATTCCCTTTTCATCTACAATCAAAGCTTCTGCAATTTTTACAAAACAAGACATATCGGATGATTGGGGATAACCAAGTTCAACAAGCGGATGTGCGAATTATTGCAGCCACCAATGTAAATTTACTGGAACGCATCAAAGAAGGAACCTTTCGTAAGGACTTATATTATCGTTTAAATATCCTTCCTATGGAAATTCCACCTTTACGCGAAAGAAAAGAAGATATTATTCCACTTTTGAATTTTTATTTAAGTAAATTTAACAAAAAATATGGCCGTCAACATACTTTATCCAAAATCTTAATGGATACCTTATACCATTACAGCTGGGAAGGAAATGTTCGGGAACTTGAAAATTTAATGGAGAGATTAGTGATTACTTCTGATCGGCCAAAAATTGATATAGAAGATTTACCAAGTGATTTCCCCCTTCAGCAGTCCCGGCAAATACTGCTTCAAAACGTAGAAGAAATAAGTTTACCCATCTATTTAGAAGAGATTGAAAAAAACATTATAATGAAAACCTATAACGAAACGAATAGCACTTGGAAAACAGCCAAAAAACTGGGTGTCTCCCAATCCTATATCACTCGTCGGTTAAAAAAATTCAATTTGAAAATAAGCGGGAAGAAATTGGTTGAGAATTAGTTTACGGGGAACACAACACTGAAATCATTTTGAAGGTTGAAACGGGAGATCCTTTCAGCCGCCGCCAAAGCTACGAACTGAGCCAAACGGGCGGGGGAGGCTCCACTTTTAAGCGCATCCAACAACATCTTCAATGGCGAAAAAGACCCGGTGGAAGTCGTAGGACCGTTATTGGACATAATAAAGTAAAAAGCCAACTCTCCCAAAGAAATAATGGAACAATAATCTTAAATGTGTTTCAGGAATTCACAAAATATAAAAATCCTTCCATTGCATTTCTTAATGGAAGGATACTATAAAAATACTTAATTAATCCAGTAATCCATCTTAACTTGATGGCATGGGGACTGCCCCCGAAATTCCAAATCTATGATCCTATCTTTTCTTTAAATGCCTCCATTTTTTCCTTTGTTTCATTCATTAATTTCTCTATCGCTGTGGTGTCAGGCTTGTCTTTTTGGGCTTCACTAATGAGAGGATATAAACTTTCTTCAATATTTTCGTAGTCTTCTGGATAATTTTTCTCTACATTCTTTTCTATGGCATCCCAGCTTTCTTCTAGGTCTTTGCCGGTTGTTTGGATGACCTCTGAGTTTTCCGCATTAGTTTCCAAGTTAGTCTTTAACTTTTCTAACACCGTAATCACTTTTTCACTGCCGCTTGAAAGCTCATTTGACACGTCTTCGTTAGAGTCTGCTGTTTCTTCATCACTCTGACTCTCTGGCTTTTCACCTTCTGTTTGGGTTTCAGTTGTTCCCGATTGATCTTTGGCAGTTTTCTCATTGTCTGCATTAGAGCTGCAGCCAGCTGCCATTAATACAAGCAAAATAACAGCTAAAATAGAATAGATTTTTTTCATGGTATCCCTCCTCGCTATGTTATACCCTTAGAATCCTTCATTAAACCGGGCAAAAGACCATGGGAAAATTGTTATAAGATATGGAAATTCTCTTATACTTTCTTCCAAATCAACCAATGACCTATTCCCTTTCCTGCAGGAAGTGCTTATTGACAACAAACCACACATCCTTTACACCCTGTCCTTTTATATCACCTGGCTGCTGATCATTCACAAAATAGTAGAGCGGGTACCCTTTATAGGTTGTCTGCTTCTGTCCATCTTGTCTTATAATGGTTTTAAAATCATTTTTATGGAAACCAGCAGGAGCTTTTATAGAATCAGCATAAAACGGCGGCCATATTTTTAAACAATCACCTGAGCAATTGCTCACCCCTGGTGTATCCTTTTTAAAATAATACAATGTCATACCATTCTGATCCGCCAAGTATTTTCCAGCCTCTTCTGAATGTAACACCTGCAATTTATTGGGACTACCATCGTGAATAGTATCTATAATCGTTTGACTCTTCACATCAACAAGAGAAATGGATAAATCACGATTAAGGACATAAGCACGGGCAGAATCAGAGCTGAAAACAATGGCTTGCCGCGGTTCCAAGAAGCCTTTGATTGTTCCAATTACCTGGTTATCAGAAGCAGTGATAACATTCAACGTGTTATCCGCCTTGTTGCTAGCAAAAAGCCACTTGCCATCTGGAGAAAGGGCTGCACCGTAGGGCTCCTGGCCAACAGCTATCTCATCTATATTTTCTCCTTTAGTGAGATCTACTACAGAAATACTGTTACGTCCGCTGTTTGCCGCATATAACTTGCTTCCGTCAGCACTAACGGATATAGCGCGGATTTTCGAAAAGCCGGTAATTTCGCGGACAATGTCATTAGTAGGAGCATCAATAACAGACACCTTATCCCCTTCAAAATTTGTTACAAATACGCTTTTCCCGTCTTTTGAGACAGTAATTCCTTGACGCGGCTGCGCAAATCCTGTGATAACTTCAACTGGCTTCCGTTTTTCAAGATTCACAACCGTGACGGTACTATGCGCTTGATTATTTACATACATGGTGCGCTGATCAGGGCTAACTGCTGTTCCAAATGCACCTGGTCCAACTACTATTTCCTCTTCAAGCTTTAATGTTTTTGTATTAAAAAACAGCAAAGTACCGAGTGTACTGTCTGAGACAACAAACTGTGTTCCGTTGTCAATGAATACAATATTTCGTGGTGTAACAAAGCCGTTGATTGTTTTGCGCATTTTACCTTTAACTAAATCATAGACAAGAAGCGATGACTCTCTGCTATCCGAAACAATTGCAGTTTTTTCATCCGGACTTATGGCCAGAGCATTATTCGTAATGTAGCTGTCAAAGCCAGTCTCCGCTTCATTCCCCTTTTTCTCATTACCAGCAGCAAAAACTGCTGCAGGTAGAATGATAAGAAGCAGAAAAGCTACAAAAAAAACACTTCTAAATCTTCTTTTATTCATCTGTCTACACCTCACATTTATATGTTTTTATTTTTCACTTTAGTAAACGGAGTATTTCGACAAATGGTTTGATAGATTTATAAAATTTTTAACATATAAAAATCTTATTTCTATAATAGGTTCATGGACCTTAGGAAGGAGCCTATTTAACCTAACCGACATAAAATTTTACTATTTTCACATTACCCTCTCCTACTACGCTTGATAATGAAACTAAAAATATCGCGTCCATAATCCAAGAAAGAAAGTAAAAAATTCATATCAAAAACACACGAAATTGCAAAAATCGGCTCCAAAATAGTATTTTTGAGGGCTATTTTGTTCTTTTCACATCAAAAACGGCTTCAAAATAGAATTATGGTCATTCGCTAAACTCATCCAAACTCGGTATTTTAAAGGTGCCTACCTGAACCGCATATCAAACCAAATGAACCTACCGAGGGAAAGGACCTGAGTTTTATGAACAACTTAAAATCCGGCTCCATTGAAAATTTCAAAGAATACTCCCAGTTCACTAGTCTTGCAGAATTTAACCGACATATGGAAATGTGGCTGTCGGGCCACAAAGATACATTTACTAAAGGGGAAATCATCGGCTTTAAGCAGCTGGTTCGATTCTCCGCCAAGTTCCCTGGCGTCTGTAATGCCAAAATTGGCACCATGGTAGCTGCCATCCACAAAGAATACAACGGCAATGGCATTTCCCGCTCTACCTTTAAACGGATGATCCATAAAGCAAAAGAGTTAGGCATCTTCACCGTCTATGAAACTGAAAAACAAAACGGCTGGCAGTCCAGCAACGTGTATGTGCTCAATCGTTTTCCAAATGAACCACCAAAGCAAATGAGCCAGCAAAAAGAAACTAGTAATCCTTTAAAAACTGAAAAAAATCAAAAGATTAATAAACGTAAAGAAGAACCGTCAGCAGCTGAAATCGAATTAGATCACACTTATGTCAGCAACCGGGTTCCTAAACCATTTGTTGAGCTAGTTAGAGTGATCTTCTCGGAAGCCAATACCATCGAAGAGTATTGGCATATGACCAAGATTGCTGCCCATCGCGAAGATTGCGCCAATGAACCAAAGCAAATGTTGGCCATCGCCATTGATTCCTTTAAGCAGCTGATTCGAAAAATGAAATCCACAAATCATGTAAAAAATCCAATTGCCTATTTCTTTGGCATCCTAAGCAAAAAGTTTAACCAGCTTCATGACGAGGAACCTTGGAAAGAAAATTTGGTGCCTGACACCAACTGTGATAAGGAACTGTTGGACGACAATGGGCTATACAACTACGACACTGATCCATTCTTAAATCGCTTGGAAAGAGACGGTTGTCTAGAGAGAAAGAAGGAATCCTCCCTTCAGACATTTAAAGACATAATGGAAGGTTCCTATCAGACCGTTCTGTCACCAAATCTATAGAATACAGTCCAATACCAGCACGCATCAAAAAGGGAGACCTCAACACGGAACGGGACAAGAGAACCGACCCCTTGGACCACACGGAATGGGACAGGAGAACCGACCCCTTGGACCACACGGAATGGGACAGAAGAACTGACCCACTTGTGAAATAGGCTTTTTATTTAGTAACAGGGACCTAAGAGAAATCATAATTTGTTAAGGAGCGTACACAGATTATCGGATGTTTTGACGCAAAACTGACAATTTACTGTTCAATTCTCTATTCAGGTTTTACCTAATTAAAAGAAAGGGGAGGTAAAAATGCAGAATTTCCAAAATGATCTTAAAGGGTTGGGAATTGATCCTTTTCAAGTTGGTGAGTTAGCTCCAATCTATTCACAGAGCCAGGATCCGCGTCATTTTGGCGGAATGCGTTGCGGTGGCGGAATGCGTTGTGGAGGCGGAATGCGTTGCGGAGGCGGAATGCGTTGCGGGGGCTTTCGCTGTGGGGGTTTTCGTTGTGGGGGTTTTCGTTGTTTTGGCTGTTTTGGATGTGGTGGATGTGGTGGTTGTGGAGGATGTGGTGGTTGCTATAGTGGATACTATGATGGCTACTATAACGGCTACAACTGTGCCAGCGTTGTTGTTATTTAAACATTTCAGGAAAAACTTTATGAAAAGGAAGTGTCCCTGCAAATCCGCAGGGCGCTTTTTTACAGTTTATCGTATTGGACAAAAAATCGTACCTAAACTGATTATCTGAACGAATTTAGATAAAAGAGATTGTGAAAAAAGTACTTAAACTTAAGGGTGCGTTAGTAAAACAACCTTATATATGACTAAAGCCAAGGTATGCATTATTTTATTCACTCAAATACATATTTTGGGCTTCTTACTATCCTGTTGAGCTATCATTGGTAAATATATTGGCGATGTATGGTGAATCCTCTGGCGTATATTGGTAAAAAAGATGGCAAGGGTGGTAAAATCCTGTGGCCGTAATCATTTAGTTCTAACATACGGGAACAATTCTAAAAAGGCTGCCCAAATGCCATTAAAAAATTGAAATTTAATAGGCTTATTTAACTATGCTCTTAAACAGAAAAATAGTTAACGGCAGTCAAAAAGAACTTTTGACTGCCGTTAACTTGATGGCTATGGTGGCAGGCACCTAAAACTATGCTGCATTTTCTACATACAAAAATTCTATCAATCTTATGCAAAATTCGGGTGGTGACTGGAACTCAAATGACAGGTACCCGAATTAAATGAACTTTACTTTATCCTTTATGGCGAGGCGTGTTGTCTGATAAGCTGGTGCGTTTTCTTTACCTAGCGTAATCAGGACAATTGGGAAATAGCGGTCAGGTACATTGAAGCGCTCTGAGAACTTAGCCTTATCAAAGCCGCCCATTGGCCCTGTAGCATAGCCCCGATCCTTAGCGATCAGCATTAATTGCATTGCGGCTAGGCCGGCATCAAACGTTGCTAAGTTCTTGCGTGCTTCTTCAGGTGCATATGGATAGGTGCTTTTTGCATTGCCGACGAGTATTTCCTTGCTTGAGGCATCAATATACCCTGCCTCCGACATGCTGTCATAGACCGAATCGATATTTTTATAAAACTCTTTATCCCCTAATACCGCGATGACGGCTGAAGCGGTTTCAATCTGCTCCTGATTGTATGCAATCGCCCGCAAGTCCTTCCTCTCTTCGGGATTCAGAAAAACAATGAATTCCCACGGCTGCAAATTACTTGTAGAAGGTGCTAATGCTGCTTCCTTCAGCATTTCCAAAATCTCCTCTTCCTTGATTTTAAAATTCGGATCGTATTTCCTAACCGAACGCCGTTCTTTAATTAAGGTAGTAATCGTTTCAGACATTTTGAATTCCTCCTGTTATTTGAACTAATTTTTAGTAAGTCCAATTAAAGCTTACTTTTAGTAAGTGCAATCTGTCAAGTAGTTTACAATATGGTATGATTAAGAAAAGTAGAAAAAGAGGTTTGAGCGAATGAACAGGAATGCAAATGAGCAAAAGCCAATCAATGAATCACCCTGCCAAACGTACCGGCTAGCGATTGAATTTATCGGAAAACGCTGGACGGGGATCATTATTTATCAACTATTAGAAGGACCGAAGCGCTACCATGAACTCCTTCATACCATTGATGGGATTTCGGACAGGCTGCTATCGGAGCGATTAAAAGATTTGGAATTAGAAGGTTTGCTAAGGAAGCGTGTCATAGAAGAAGCCCCGAAAAAAGTGGAGTACGAACTGACTCCTCCCGGCTATGAATTCATAGAAGTCATTAAGGCGATTATGAACTGGGCGGAGAAAAAAGAAGAGTATTTGAAAGGCGGAAAATGATATATTCAGTTGCAACTCTATCCAACCAAAAAATACCCATAATAAATCCTATCAGTCTTCGACAAAAATGAGGCGGTGACCAGGCACCATTATTTTAATTAATATAATAGTGGAACCTAAGAAAATAATTTCAAAGGTTCCAGATCTATTTAATAGGTTACTTGGGCGGTGACACCAGGCACCTGTATTAAGTATTCGGCTTTAGCCATAACTTGTTATAATTGATTCCATCTCCTTGTAATGAAACATCCATTGAAGAAAAAAATAAAAAACGTCGGCGCCCTCTTGTAAGGAAAATGACAGCAGCTTCGTCAAGGAGAAGCCGCTCAATCCTTTTGAATTGAACATATCTTCTGCTTATCGAAAATTCCCGATAAATTAGATTTAAAATCCTGTTGATTCTTTCTGAAACATCTTTATTTAACAGGTGTTTTATAATGGAATTATTTGAATTTAAGATTGTAATTAAGTCGATTTCCAGATTATCAGGTGCCAGTTCCTTTAGAAGAAAGATGTCTCCGATCAGAATAATCTCTTCATTCCATAATTCTCTATATTTAATAATTTTCACTTCTAAGTATATTCCCAATTGATGAAGCTGCTTCTTTATTAGGTTTGCTCCATTTTCATATTGTTTACCTTCTAAGGTAACAAGAGTAATCTTTTCCCCGCAATAGCCGGCACGTTCCATATATTTTTTTGCCAAGGCAGGATTAAAGGAATTTTTATAACGATCATTACTCAAAAAATAATCCGTTGCAACACTTCCTTCACTAAGTTCTGCTAAGCTAACTTTGTTTATCCCACTTTGAATGGCCCTTCGAAAGTCTTTACTTTGACAAATCCCTGGTTTTCTAAGATTAAAAGATAAAAATGCTGCACCTTTTTCAAGTTCTTTTAACTCTGTGAATTGAATAGGTGAAAGATTAGTTGAAATAGTTGTATCATAATAAACAATTTCAGGAATACACCAAAATTCGATTCTATCTAATAAAGGTCTTTCTTTAAAATAAATAGAGTGAGCTTCTAATGTTAATCCCTTTCCATTATTTTCAGTAACTTTAAATGGACCACTCCCAACTGGTTTAGTAAAAAATTTCTTACCTGACTCATCTATTATGTTATGCGGGATAATAGATGTTTCGAACGATCCTAAAAAATGTAAGAACAAGTGATTTGGTTCAAAAAGCTTGATTATGACAATATAAGGATGTGGAACAGAAATATCTTTAATATTGGTAAAAATATTTTTTAATAGACTCGGTTTTGTATCATATTTAATTCTCTCATAAGAATACTTAACATCATATCCGTCAAGCTCTTTTCCATTATGGAAGAAAACGCTTTTTCTCAAAAATAATGATAATTTGGTTCCCGTTGAATCGAATTCAAAGTGGTGTGCTATATGGGGATCAACCTTATGATCTTTTGTATTAAATCTGACTACTGTATCAAAAATATGGTTTATTAGTTGAATCTCTTCAGCGGATTGTTCATTGAGTGGATCCAATTCCAAAAAGCTTGCTGGAAATGGTAACCTTAATAAATCGATTGTTTTATGATTTTGAGTATTTTCATGGAAGCCAAAAAAGTCTTTAATCAAAGTAAAAAACTTCTCTCGAGTAAGGGGTGAAAAATAATTTAATTGATTAAAGCACCAAGTAAAATCCCCATTAGCGATTTTATCTTCAGCTAATTGGAAAAAGATTGATTCGGGGGACTTTAGAAAAATCAACTTCGAGGATTTGCCTCGTCCCGGTGATGGCGTCCAATCAATCCATCCAAGCTCTTTTAACTCTTTAATAATATATTTAGCGTTCCTGTTTGAACAGAAAAGGATGTTTGCAATTTCTGAAATGGTTATTTCCCATGTCAGTTCACTACTGTCTGTATACAAATGGTTATAGAGTCTAAAATAATGTTCGGCTATATGCATAGAATATCTCCATCATTAATCCCTTTTTATTCCCAATAATTTAATTCTATCCTACATTAACCCGCAACAGATAAAAAAGAGGAAAAAAAAAGAAAGTAATTTCACTTTTTAGAAATTGATTTCACTCTTATAATAATGGTAACGGAAATTATTTCCAATAACTACAAGGACATTGTACCGAGTGAAAAAAGAGGATATTTTTTAAGGAGGACCACGGAAATGACAATAAATATTCTATTCCTTACGATAACCATTAAAAAACGTAAGATAAGTGTTGAAGAGGCTATCCAACAAGACATGGTTGAAAAGCTCTATAAGGAACATAAAGATCGGCAATTTTCTATGAACCGTTTTAGATTATAACAAACAAGTAATGTATGCAGCCCCTAGCGCCTCAAAGTCATTGCTTCCCAAATAATTACGTAACATGAGTGCGGGTCTGACCCCGATATATGACATTTGTCATGTCCCATACATGACAACTACTCCTTACAAAGACAATTCTCTTCCTCTATACTTGGAATTACAACAAAAGAAGAAGGGAATTCAAATCATGACCTTACAAAATACAAAAGATTTAAAAAAACAAGTAGCGCCCTTTGAAAAAGCAACAACAAAGGAAAGTGTATGGCAAATCATCAATACGGTAGGGCCCTTTATTATTCTTTGGTACCTTGGGTATGTAAGCCTTTCCGTTTCTTATTGGTTAGCATTAGTACCGATTATATTAGCGGCAGGTTTTTTAGTAAGGATTTTCATTATCTTTCACGATTGCACCCATCATTCCTTTTTCAAAAGCCGTCGCCTCAATCGAATAATTGGAACATTTACAGGTGTTTTAACGTTATTTCCATTTGACCAATGGGGGCACGATCATGCTGTTCACCATGCGACAAGCGGGAACCTGGATAAGCGGGGAACAGGCGATATTTGGACCCTTACAGTGGATGAATATTTAGCGGCACCGCTGAGACTTCGTTTAGCATACCGTTTTTACCGTAATCCTTTCGTGATGTTTGTATTAGGACCGATTTACGTGTTTCTTTTAAAAAATAGATTTAACAGAAAAGGCGCTCGACAAAAGGAGCGTAATAACACCTATTTAACGAATATTCTAATCCTTGTTCTAGCGGCATTGCTCTCTTGGGCAATCGGCTGGCAGTCTTTCCTATTTGTTCAAGGTACCATATTCATGATTTCAGGTGCAGCAGGTATTTGGTTGTTTTACGTCCAGCACACATTTGAAGATTCTTATTTTGAAGAAGATAAGGATTGGGAATATGTGAAAGCGGCAGTTGAAGGAAGTTCCTTCTATAAGCTTCCGAAAATCTTACAATGGGTCACAGGAAATATTGGCTTTCACCATGTGCACCACTTAAGTCCAAGGGTACCAAACTATAAACTCGAAGAAGCACACAATAATACACTTCCTTTAAAAAATGTACCGACCATTACGCTTGCAACAAGCTTGAAATCACTCCGTTTCCGTTTATGGGATGAGAAGAACAAGAATTTTGTCACCTTCAAAGATGTGAAACATTTAATGAAGAACAGTGTTCCTGCCCAAGTGAAGACCGAGCTATAACTTCACGGCAGCTGTCAGATAAGGAGAGAACATCAAATGATTCGAATTGTCATTGCCGAGGATCAGGAATTACTGTTAGGGACAATTGGCAGCTTGCTCAATTTGGAAGAGGATATGGAAGTGGTCGGGCTGGCAAAGAACGGAGAAGAAGCACTTTCCCTAGTACACCGATTAAAACCGGATGTATGTATCATGGATATCGAGATGCCAGAAATGAATGGACTTGAGGCAGCTGCGGAGTTAGTATCGACTGGATGCAAAGTAATCATTTTAACGACCTTTGCTCGGACAGGTTATTTTAGAAGGGCATTACAAGCGAATGTAAAAGGATATTTATTAAAGGACAACCCGAGTGAAGAGTTAACCCGTTCGATTCGCTGTATTATGAAAGGAAAGCGGATCTATGCCTCCGAACTAATGGATGATGAAGAGGAATTGGTCAATTCTCTTGCTGATGATCAAATAATAAATACCCATAATCAGCAAAGAAAAACAATTGGTACGGTCAAAAATTACTTTTCAACCATCTTGGATAAAATGAAGCTTCCAACTGGGTAATAATTTACAATCGAATTGTTGGTGCCAGCCCCCTAGTGGGGAGGGTACACTGGATTTGGGACAGACTCCTCTTAAAGGTGGTCTGTCCTTTCTTCATTTCAGGGGGACACGGTATCAAAAGCCCATTGAACATATGAAGTTGATTAACTCAAGATTTGAAGGAGATAAAGGAATGTCTACCACTTCCTATTAATCTAACAAGCATCAATCTTCGACAAAATTTGGGCGGTGACAGGCACTTAAATGAACTTTACTTTATCCTCTATGGCGAGGCGTGTTGTCTGATAAGCTGGTGCGTTTTCTTTACCTAGCGTAATCAGGACAATTGGGAAATAGCGGTCAGGTACATTGAAGCGCTCAGAGAACTTAGCCTTATCAAAGCCGCCCATTGGCCCTGTAGCATAGCCCCGATCCTTAGCGATCAACATTAATTGCATTGCGGCTAGGCCGGCGTCAAACGTTGCTAAGTTCTTGCGTACTTCTTCAGGTGCATATGGATAAGTTCTTTTTGCATTGCCGACGAGTATTTCCTTGCTTGAGGCATCAATATACCCTGCCTCCGACATGCTGTCATAGACCGAATCGATATTTTTATAAAATTCTTTATCCCCTAATACCGCGATGACGGCTGAAGCGGTTTCAATCTGCTCCTGATTGTATGCAATCGCCCGCAAGTCCTTCCTTTCTTCGGGATTTAGGAAAACAATGAATTCCCACGGCTGCAAATTACTTGTAGAAGGTGCTAATGTTGCTTCCTTCAGCATTTCCAAAATCTCCTCTTCCTTGATTTTAAAATTCGGATCGTATTTCCTAACCGAACGCCGTTCTTTAATTAAGGTAGTAATCATTTCAGACATTTTGAATTCCTCCTGTTATTTGAACTAATTTTTAGTAAGTGCAATTCAAGCTTACTTTTAGTAAGTGCTATCTGTCAAGTAGTTTACAATATGGTATGATTAAGAAAAGTAGAAAAAGAGGTTTGAGCGAATGAACAGGAATGCAAATGAGCAAAAGCCAATCAATGAATCACCCTGCCAAACGTACCGGCTCGCGATTGAATTTATCGGAAAACGCTGGACGGGGATCATCATTTATCAACTATTAGAGGGACCGAAGCGCTACCATGAACTCCTTCATACCATTGATGGGATTTCGGACAGGCTGCTATCCGAGCGATTAAAAGATTTGGAATTAGAAGGTTTGCTAAGGAAACGTGTTATAGAAGAAGCCCCGAAAAAAGTGGAGTACGAACTGACTCCTCCCGGCTATGAATTCATAGAAGTAATTAAGGCGATTATGAACTGGGCGGAGAAAAAAGAAGAGTATTTGAAAGGCGGAAAATGATATATTCAGTTGCAACTCTATCCAACCAAATAATACCCATAATAAATCAGATCAAGCTTCGACAAAATTTGGGCGGTGACCAGGCACCAATATTCTAATTAAAATTATAGTGGAACCTAAGAAAATAATTTCAAAGGTTCCAGATCTATTTAATAGGTTTAGGGTCAATGGCGTAGCGCTTATCATGTCCTAAACGATCCGTAACAAATTCGATTAGCTGCTTTAGCTGTCTTTGGGGCATTATTTTGTCTATTCCTTTATGGATCATAATGGATTTTATATTCCGGAAACTATTTGGTTGATGAAAAAACTTGCCCGCAAGAAAAATTCGCTTCTCTTGCTTTACCGTTATGGCTACAGCTTTATCACCTGATACCAAATTATTGTAAATTCTATTTAATACTTCAATAGAACTAAAAAGTCTACCATACTCGAAAAGGAATTCCTTCCTCCTTTTGAATCCACCTACTATATCCTTAATGATAAATAAAATTCAAACGTTTGTTTAACAGCTTTCAGTCTGCTTCCCCATTAGATTTACCAATAAACTATCCAATCAAGTACAATGTACATATACTAAATGAGAGGTGAGCCTAATGGAATGGAATATTCGTTCATCAAATACAGAGAAAGTGGATCGCTTTAAGGTTACGGTTGATCAGGTTGTTCTTCCCAATGGAGAGGAAAAGACATTTTCATATTTAGATTTTGCCAAAGGGGTTTGTGTCCTTCCAATTACTGAGGAAGCAGAAGTTATTTGTCTAAAGCAATACCGCCACACATTAAGAAGCTGGCAGTGGGAACTGCCCGCTGGAATGATTGAGGAGTCCGATCAGTCACCCCTGGAAACAGCGAAAAGAGAGCTCGAAGAGGAGACAGGCTATATAGCCGAGCACTGGCTTGAATTAGGAAGCTTCTATCCATCCCCAGGTTCAACGACAGAGGAGATATTCTTGTTTGCCGCGGCTGGTCTCGTTCCTACTGAACAAAAGCTTGAAAACAGCGAGAAAATTGAATTACATAAACTGACCATGGAAGAACTAAAAACGTTAATCAAAGTTGGCGACTTCAAACATGGTGCAGGACTCGCTGCAGTATTAAGATATAAATTCATGACTGATTAATTCGAGTGGTGATAGGCACAGGATTTTATTTTGATATTGACCAGGATGGAAAGGCAGTGATATCACTGCCCTTTTCTACTAAACATCTACAATATCTTACACTCTTCTATTCCCCTGCCCCTTCGTAATAGACCAACAGGCTTCCTAAATACATAAACAGGGTGGAACGGCAGCTAAATATATATTATAAATAATAGCTGATCCATGGATAATGTACGGGTTTCTTGGTTATTTTGGCTTCTACAGGGTTTAAATGAATATAACGGCTGACCGCAAGCACCCTTCTATCCTCAATTACTTTGTCATAATATCGTTTCTCAAACACATGACCGGTTAAACGGTATTTTGTATTATAGTAATTAGCGTATCGTTTATTAATCAGCAGCATCAGTTTCGATAGTGAATATTCCTTTGACCTCATTTGCAGATGTTAAGGATTATTCATTAAACAATAGGAGGCCATAACAAAAGGGAATTTTTCATGGAGTTGATGGAAGATATGAAGGAAGGCTTGATAATCACCGGCATTTCGAAAAAGCGGATCACGGCGATTTCCTCTACAGACAACATGATAATAACAGTTGGAAAACCATACTCTTTTTGGACGTGACATTAGGTTTCCCTTGCTACAGACTGTTGTGCATGTAATCCTCATGCACGCGAATTTAGGATATATTCAATAATCAAATTGTTGAATCGTAATTTATGAAAACTGTTTAATTCCACTTGATGGTTACACCATTTCCATATGAATGTACTAACCAGGATATCTATGAAAGAGCATGGAAAATTATACGGGAGTTCTTCAAAGGTTAACATATGAATTGAAACCATTAAAAAAGCACCTCTAGAAACACATTGTAATAAGAGGAGCTTTTTATTGGTAAAGAGTGGGCGGGGCTTGTAAATTCTTTGTCAAAGAGTGGTACAAAGGATGGCAGTGGTGATAAATTCCTATAGCCGAAATCTGCCTGAAATGAACGGACTTAAGGCAGCTGAGGAGTTAGTGTCGTCTGGATGCAAAGTAATCATTCTAACGACCTTTGCTCGGAAAGGTTATTTCAGAATGGCATTAAAAGCGAATGTAAAAGGATATTTATTAAAGGATAACCCAAGTGAAGAGTTAACCCGTTCGATTCGCTGTATTATGAAAGGAAAGCGGATTTATGCCTCCGAACTAATTGATGATGAAGGAGACCTGGTAGATTCTCTTGCTGATGATCAAATATTAAATACCCATCATCAGCAAAGAAAAACAAATGGTACGGTCAAAAATTACTTTTCCACCATCCTAGGTAAAATGAAGCTGCCAACTGGGTAATACCTTACATTCGAATAGTTGATGCCAGTCCCCTAGTGGGGAGGGTACACTGAATTTGGGACAGACTCCTCTTAAAGGCGGTCTGTCCTTATTCATTTGTATCATTGTTGTTACAAAGGCTATTGAACATGTGAAATTAGGAATGTCTACCACTCCCAATTAATCTCATGATTACAGCCACAAGAATGTACCATCTCTGCCATGTTTTTTACCAGCAGTTGCAACGAAATGTACCACTTGCTGTAAAAGTATTTACCAATAGAAAAACGCCAACTAATTTTGAAATAAAAAAGCCTAAATCCTCTTTATTTTTACCGAGGACTTAGGCTTTTGGTCATCAATCACGCCGATTGTGGAGTATCATATTCTATTGAATAGTATATTTGTACTGCCCAATAAATTTATCTATTGTTTTTCTAATTGTTTATGCAACAATAGCGCCCGATTGCTGAATATCCTAACTGAAGTAAAGCACCTTTACTTCACCTCAATCTCCATTTTTAATATCATTTCTATTGCTTTCATTATTTTTCTTCCATTTCTTTAGATGGCTTTACTTTTTCAACTACCTCTTTGATATGTCGTACAAAATCTGCGGTAGGATTGGTGCAAGTGCCTTTTTAAAAATTTATTGCCCTAAAAATCACCAAATTTCAGTCAAATAACCTCTAATTATTTACAGACTGTATGGAGTGGGAATAATAAAAAGGAGCATAGAAACCGCGCATATTATAACTTCCGTATTACCCCCTCTTTAATTCCAGTAATATAATCGCCGTAAATATTCCTTGTTAAAAACTCATTTTGTACACCTAATCTCCATTTTTCATTTGAAGCAGCAATATAATACTTAAACATATCTTCAACATGTAAATTACTTGACTTTTTATAATAATTCTCATAGCTACTAAATGAACTTATATACCTACAATATATTTCAAAAAGGAGAGTTTCGTCAAAGTAACTATCCCCTATGAAACTGTAAGTATTGTCATTTCCAAAAAAGAACTGTGTCATTTTTAAAATTAGGTCAAACTGATGCTCTTCTAGAACAAACCACTCTTTATCAAGATGTTTAGGCTTTTCTGGTTCCCCTTTATCATAACGAATTGCAGTTATAAGTTTAGAAATGTAACTACCAGTTATTACTACCAACATATCTGCTAATTGTAATCCAACGAAAACTTTAGAATCCTGGTCTACCAGCACTTTCCCAAATCCAATCTTTTCAAATGGCTCAGAAGGTATACCTTGGTCAAGAATTAACGTTGACTGCTCAGGTTGCCATATATCTTTTAACTTGTTCTCGGATAACCATAAGTCAACATCGAAGCTCACCTTATCCCAATCAAATGATACTTTTTCAAACACTAAATTATCAGCTAAGTGTTTCCCCTTCCCAATTATTGTTATCATATTTTTGTAATCTTCTAATTGATATTTCATTCTAGTGTTATTTTTGTGCTTTGCTACGAATTCTTTCAAATCTTTTTGAATAGAATATAATATTTCATTAATTTTTTTTTGTGGATCGAAAAGATTTTTAATGACCTCTTCTGATGCTTCTAATTCACAATATTTTGTGAGGCTATATTTCAACAATATGGCGGATTTAATAAATCTTTTAGATTCAAGTTTTAGAATCCATTGTGTGAGTCTGGCATCAACAACCATTGACATTTTATTTACTGAAAAAAGTAAGTTAGAAACGTCTGCCTCTATCAGGATATCAAATAACTTAAGATAGAAATCACTATTAACTTTTTTTATACTCGCAATGCCAAATTTGAAATTCCCCTGTAGAATATCAGTTCCTTTTAGTTCCTTTTTTACTTTATTTTTTTGTTCTTCTCTATAATCTTCTACAAGTTTAGAATATTTTTTGATAATATCCTTTATAGAACTTTCAGGGATATAAAGTACATCAGCAACATAAGATCGCATTAAATCATCACCAAGACTTATTCTTCTATCATCACTATAGTTTCTTGAAATTCTAATCGTTTCCTGTGGTCCCTTTTCATCAATAAAAACTTGTCCCATAGTTAATTATCCTCACTTCAATTTTAGTCAGATTAACTTTTTATTGATATTGTAAACTGTTATCTGTATCCACTAAATTTCTTATAGTTCTATTTCTTTAGATTCGATATCCACTGAAATCCCATTTGTTGATAACTCAATAAAACACCCGTAACCATCTATTTTAGCCATAATGAGTTTTGTGTGACATTGCCCCATCCTATCTTTTATTCCGTTAAATATCCCGATTGTTGAACACCTGATAAATAAAACCTTTTTAATAAAGTTATCACAAACGAAATTATTTGTTGCGCAGTAATTATCTACTACTATAATATAAGAGTTAATCTGGACCGTTTGCAGAAGACTGATCTTATTGAAAGTCAATCCAATTTTTTATAACATTTTGATTCTCAGAACTATCGTTTATATCCTTTATCACCAGATAGATTACAGTGGTAAACAGTTTGTCATTCTTTGATACATTCTTTGTCATTCGGTTGGTAGAGGTGGTACATTCCAATGGCCGTAATCAATCTAACAAGTCATCCATCTTCGAAAAAATTCATGTGGTGCCTGTCACCATTATTCCAGGCGGTGACAAGCACACGTATTTAGAAGGATTGTTCAGCCACACTCCTCCTCTTCCCCAGCCGTAAGATCGAATTCAAACCCATCTGGAATAGATCTTCCGGCAAGAATCGATTTCTTCTACGGTCAGTAACGATTCATTTTGCCGATTTTTCAGAATTCCCACCACATAGCTCAGCCTTCGCTTGTTATTGGCACAGGCAATAGTCATCGCCTTTAAAATCACCTCTTTAGGGCGTAGAAAGCTAGAATCATCTAACAGCTGCTGTTTCCCATTCACGTTCGTAACACCAAATCCATTAGAGTCCCAAAAAGCAATTACCTCGTTAACATCATCTGTTTTTTGATTACGCTGTAATTGATTCTCTATCTCAGGGTGGTTCTCACGATATGGGTTAAAAACTTTTTGTTGTTGTTTTTTTTTTCTTTTTTATTTTCTTTTTCTTTTTGTCCACGTATCGTATGACGAGACGTGAACGACCCGTCCATTTCTTCATATTGGATTTTATATGTATCATTTTCATCCTGTTCTCTTTCGCCCTTATCGACACTTCTCTCTTCTTGTTCACAAAAAGATTCAAAGAGGCTGCGAATTTCCTGTTTCTGAATGGATTCCGCAACATATTGAATAAGGGAGTGATCCTCAACCTCTTTCAGTTCGGAAACGATACAATCTATTACTGGTTTCCCGCATGCATGCAGGTTATCTTTCCCCCAGTTTTTAATCGCAAGTTCTCTTGTTTCTGGATTGTATCGAATCAACAGATGATGATGGATGAACCGTTCCATTAACGCATGCACACTCTCGATGGAATAGCCTAAATCAAAAGCCATTTGCTTTTTCGTTATTTGATAGATTCCAATTTGAGTTGTATTGGGATTCGTCAGCAGATAAAGATAAAAATACTTATCCTCCGGGCTCATCTCCTCTGAAACAACTGGATTCGTCCAAAAATTAGTACGCACCATTCGATACTTAGCCATCCGCAACCAGTCCCTTCTTCACCTATTATTCCCTTCATAGTACATATATGGAATAAGGGGATATATGGACAGCCTTTTTTTCAATAAGATGTGAATGTTTGATGGCTTTTTTCCACAAAACAATTAAGTCCTAGATAACCCCAAAATTCTGGTAGTGTGGGGTTCGAATGCGAGAAAAATTACAATTGAAATTAAGTTACTCCATTCTCTTTGATACTTGCTAACAGGTGATTCAAACAATTGATTCGTTCTTTTTGGATCTCCTTTCTAAGAGTGCCATCATTAGTAACACCTCTCGATTCGACAAAATACGGGCGGTGACAGGCACCAAAACTAAATACTAAAGAAACAATTGTTTTCAATTAGGGCTAAAATCTGATACACAATACAAATTTTATCTACCAGTAAGTCCCCGATACTTAAATTGAAAAGGCATCGGGGGATTAAATTCTTTATTAGGACTCGTTTGTCAATTTGCGGTATAGTTCCTTATATTTTGCTACCCTATTGGAATCCTTGTAGGTATTTGATAAGGTTAAGATTATTTTTAGTATATCAATGACCTTTTGATGATTCGGACTGAATACCCTCCTAAGCTGTTTGTATTGTTGTTCATAGACAGGTATCATTGATCGATACTTTTTTAAGTTGTTTAGTAGTTGCAGGTAATCATTGATAATCTGAATAGAATATTCAGGAGTTAGAGATTCTTTTCTACTCCTGATTCTTCGAAATGTTTTCCTTAGATACTCCTCTGCTTGGGGAGTATTGGGCTCATTTTTATAGATTAATCCCAATTTATAATAACATTCCGTCAGCAAACTCGAATCCCCATTTATTTCCTCTAATAAAGCTATACATTCTTCTAGATTCTTCTTTGCGTCTGGAAGATTATCCTTTCTTAAGGAAATATTATACAAGCCATAATAGCCATATACAGTATAAATGTTTCTTATGCCGAATTTTTCCAAAATCCCCATACTCTGTATATACTCTTTTTCGACTATCTGTTCAGTAGTAGGTGGATAAAGTAACATCGAATGTTGGAGCATTAACCTGTGGTGAGCATAATCCGGATGTTCCGGATATAAACGTTCACCAACATTATTGGCTTTAGTATAATAAGAAATTGCGTCAACTGTTTTACCATGAGAAGCATAGAAACTCCCAAAATTATGGTAGTGTCTCCCAATTTCGGCGCTATCTTCGTCGAGAACGGTAATTGCATTTTTAAATAGAGTTTTAAGCTCATGGAACTCACCAGGAAATCCTAATGCCATTTCTATTGATAAATAATCTAACACAATACTAGCAAATTTCGGATTAGCGGTATTATTTTGATCTTCCATTCTTTGATAACAATTTAAAGCCTTAGAAATTTCCTCAAATGCGTCTGTTAATTGGTTCATTTTTTGATATAGTGTACACATGTGTTGATGGCCTCTTGCTAACAATGATAAAGAATTATCATCATTTTCTCTGGAGAGCTTATCAATACTATCTGTTAAATATTTCTTTGCTTGCTCATAGTCTTGGATTTGAATATTAAAGTCACCCAGATCATTTAATAACATGTAAGAGAAAATCCCATTAGGTATGAAGGCTTTAAACATTTCCAAAACCTGAATAGGAGCAGAAAACTCTCCATTATTAATAAAATAACTATTATAAGGCTGGAACTCTAAATAAGTTAATACGATATTTTCAGTTTTGCCTCCATGGTAGGCCCCTTCAATCAGGGCATACATTAATTCAGTATTAACCGGAAGTTGGGTCGATTGTGCAACTTTTAATTTTTCCATATAGTAAGAAAAAACTGTCTTGTTAATCCGTTTATATAGGTCTTCATTTTCCTGTTTTAACTGCTCTTCTAAAGATTCTTTCATTAGGTCATGCATGTACCACATGTTTTCCAAGGGAGCTTTTGTAATAAAGGAATGTTGAAATAACTCTGTAATTGAGATGGTCGAAATGCCGGTAGGATGTTCTTTTACCAAATGGTTTGCCAGTTCAGTATTCCACCTTCTCAAAACAGACAATAATTTAAGTGTCTCTCTATCAGGCTTGTCCAAGTGATTTAAAAAGTTTTTAACAACACTCTCTTTATTATTTAGGAAATCTTCAATAGTGGGCGTCCTTTTTAACCCAATCTTATTGTAGGTTTCAATACACAACATAACGTACAACGGAATTCCATTGGTTACTTCAAAAATACAATCTTGCATTTCTACATTTTTAATATAATATAAGTCAAGGAGAGCCTGTACTTCTTCTTTTAAAAGGTGATCAATTGGTTGAGGAGTCTTGGATGCCTTTTTTAATTCCGTATCTATCCAAATAATTGGGTCCCTGCCGAAAATTAACCATTCAAATTCCAGGAAATTTTTAACTAGTTTCTCCATCCATGTATAATTGCCGTGGATATCAGCATATCTTTCTGCCATGTATTGATATTTCTCGAATGTATCTACGATAAAAATGGCATCCACTTTCTTTTTAAGGCAATATCTTCGTAAATCCATGGACCAAAGTTCTAATAGATGATTTTCAATGTCATTTGGCTGCATATTCGGTAATCTTTTTATAAAATCAATGCCACGAAATGTTCTCCAATCGGTTAATTTTTTGTAACCAATGCTTAAAAAGTTTATTGTTTTTGTTAACAGCCCTACCCCTGGTATTAAATCGAATTCTTTACCTGTATCCTTTATCTGATCCGCAATTTCCTTTATAACATTTTCAGTGTAGTCACCGCCTTCAAGCAGTTTAATATTTAAGTTCCGATTGTAAGTGTTATACGGACTAATTTTGGCCCGATAGATTTCATCCGCAAAATAGAATAGCGGAAAGTCAATATCTTTATAGGTTTGTTTTAAATTACTGCTTATAATGGCTAAAGCATTGGCAAGGGAATCAATTCCCCGATTTTTAAAATCGATATGTATTTGAAGTGTTTTAGGATGGTCCGCTTTTATCTTTTGGGCAATTTCATCTTTTAAACTAGATTTTCCAATCCCCCCTACGCCATAGTAGGTCAATATTGTCATTTGTTTGTTTGCATTATTAAAAAAGTCAAAAAAATTATCAAGATACTTTTTTCTTCCAGTAAAACGCAAAGAATTTTCCAAAAAATATCACTTCCTATTATTATTGATTATTTACTAAAAAAATGAAGTACCATATAATAATAAATCTAATTTGAAATTAACTCCATAAGATTAGTTCAAAAGAACTATTTTTATTGAAGTTTGATAGGTTCATACTAATAGAAATTGAAGAAGGTTGTTCTTTGAACCTGAAGTTCTGTGCTTCTAAATAGGTGAAAGAATTCAAAGGAAATGTTATAAATGCCATTTGGGCTTTTTCTGTAGTAATACGGATCATGTGAATATAACTTTCTTCTGTTCTTATTTAGTTTAGCTGAATATTCATAAACTACAGAAATGGGGCCAAAGATTCCTTCAAAGGCGATCTGGGTATCACTATTAAAGGTATTAAAGTAATTGATCATATTTCCGGAAAGCTTCTTGGGTGTCCTTGAGCCATTATTTATTTCAACTAGAAGGTCCACTTTAAACGTGGTAATTTCATCGCTGTCATAATATTTAAAAACTTATATTTTTTCAATAAAAACTTCCATAATCGACACCAATAATCCTTTTGGTTTCAGCCAGTGAAGTTTACCCAATGATTGTCATGTTGATGGCGATATTGGCCATTATTAATCTATTGTCATTAATAATCTTATTTAAATCAATAAATGCATTCATCGTAAATCCCTAAACTATTGCCTTTTTTGAAAACCAATTACTACATTGAAATAAATTATTCTTACTATACTGTTCCCCCACCAACAAATCATACTCAATCAATTCGTAATCATGTAGTAACTCTTTCTGCTTCTTTGTAAGTTTGTTAGTAACAAATTCTTGATTACCGTTAATTTGCAAATTGAATTTTAGGCCTGGTAAATTTTTTTTCAATTTATCAAGCAGCAAATAAAAAGGAGGAGTATTTAAGACAGCCATTTTAAATACCGTCGGTCCAAAATAAACTGGACTTAATGTATGTAATTCTTGTTTCTCCAATTTATAATTTGAATAAATCAGTAATGGCGTTTCCGAGTACTCCATTTCATATAAATCTTCATTCTTAGTATCGGCATAGTTTGCAGCTTTATATATAGCCAAACTTTGACCTAGCGCCGGCAGGTGATCACCCTCAAAAACAACAATAGTTGGTTCACCCGACTTTTCAATTTCTCCACCAATTGCTGAAGCGCTTGGTCAGCTTGCTTTATTCCCTCAGAATAAACCGCCAGTTTCTCATTAAATTTAGATGAAAGACCGGATACCTTCACAGTATTCTCCGGATAGCGGCCAGGCAGGTAGTCAAAATGGTTTTGAATTGAAACTGCATGAATAAAAACTGGCTTCTGCTCGCTTTTTACTTTATCAATTATTTCTTTAGATAAGGAATTATCAGATATATAGGGACCTGCTTTTTCCTTATTATTTCATTGTGTTCATATCGAAAAAGTGATTAAATCCAAATGTTTTATAGACTATATTTCTCTTATAAAAAATTTTATTATAAGGGTGAATGGCCATAGAGTCATAGCCTTGATTCTCCAAATTGCTAACGATTGTTGGGATAAATGTTTTCTTATCAATTAAGTATTGGTACGGAACTGTACCTACCTTAAAGAAATAATTAGTAAACCCTGTTAACGCTCAAACTCGACATTGGCAGTGCCGCCGCCAAAAGAAGAAGATAGATTGTATCCCGAGGTATATTTCCCCATTAACCTTCGAAGATTTTTCATAGGGTCTTCACTAAAATGAAAAGCCGAGAGCTCCGTAGGATCCCAGAAGGCTTCACTCATAAGGTAAATATTATTCGGTTTCTGTTCAATTTGTTTACATTTATTGGTCACGTTCATCCTATTATACTTCGCAGTTATGGCTAGAACATTTTTCTTTGTATATCCCTTTGGTTCATCAAATGCGTCATTTTGCATATTTGATATGAAACCAAATATAAAACCATTTTTCGAATAATTTTCTATCTGATTCCAATCAACAACCTCTATATTGGCTTTATCAACTAACTTTTTCATAAAGGTCTTCGAATAAAATGTATATGAAAAAAGTAATGCAGCCGTTACTACTAAAAGGATAATCCTTCCCATAAACGGATTTTTATTTTTGGCAACAGTTTCACAAAGTATAAAATGATAATAAGAGAAATAAAAAAAATAATAAGCTTATTAATAGAAAGATATTCACTAATCATAGGAATAACGTCTTTAATCTGTGTCACATGGCTAAAATCGGTTGGATATAAAGGCTCTACTCTTACACTTAATTTCGTAAAATGTACAATACCAATTGCTAGAATAGAGATTGTTGTTAAAACCGAACTAAGATGTATATTGCCAATTAGTGTGAACATAATTAGATATATTAAAAATAAATATAAAGCCCCGGCTAAATAAATACTTATGTCTCCTAGTATCCATCTAAAAGTGGTTAATGAATCTTGCAGACTCTGAAAATACTCCAAGTAATAGCTGGAAAATAAGCTAAATATGGACAATAGCCATAATATATAGATATATTTCGAAACCTTTAAAAACAACGGCGAAGACTCTTTTATTCTATTTAATACTCTTTGGTGAACATTCCTGGTAAGGAGAATTAATAATGAACGCAACGATTAATATTTGTATAAAATTCTTCGTAATTTCAACCAACCAAGCCGGAATCGAATGCTTGAAAGGTACTGATAATAATATAAGAAAATAACATAAATAAAAAAGATAAACCACTAATGGCAACAAGGAACAATAGGTTATACTTTTTGTTTTAACGATGATACCTCCCTAGTTAATATAGAAAACTAGAAAAAATCCTCTATGACTATGTTTGACCGTAGAGGATTTAGCATTAAATTTATTCCTTCGTAATCTCATCAATCGAAATACTTCTCGTATGTTTCGTGTGAGACCAGACTTTATCATGTCTATTAACTATTCCAAGAATGGATAAGGGAATAAACAGCAAATTTAAAAAGTAAGTAGGAATCGTCCAATGTATTTCCCTGTATTTTCTTTCTAATATTAATCCTATAAATGGAATACCATATATACCAAGTAATAAAAATAAATAAAAATAGCTAAAAGTATCATTACTAACGATGATATTCCAAATTGAATATGATGGTCTAAGGTTAAAAAATGAAAGACATGCAAACATCCAAACTACTAAATTTAAAGCAATTCTAGAAGGTGATAACAAATATAAGGCAGAGTCAAAATGAAGTAAACTACGTTTTAGAATAGCCTGTTTCATAATCGGACCTGTTAACCGAAACATGCAGTCAGCATGCCCCTTCATCCACCGTAATTTTTGCCTCCAGGCTGCGATAAAAGTCAGCGGCTTTTCATCATAGACAATAGCCTCATGTACCCAACAAACAGGAAGACCTTTATGTAGGATATATAGCTGTGTAAATTCTACATCTTCAGTTAAAGATGTTGCATTCCATCCTAAATCTTTTAATACATTGGTTTTTACTACAAAACCTGTGCCGCCAAGCTGTGCACTTAAGCCTAAATTTTGTCTTGATAATTGACGCATTCGGTTATTCGACCAATACGATATCGCATAAGACTTGGTTATTAATGTATCCTTGGGGTTCTTAGAATCTAAATACCCTTGTAATACCTCATATCCTTCCAGAAGTTTGGTATTCATAAAAGATAGGAAGTCTTGATTGACTAAATTATCAGCATCTAAAACGACAACCGCATCATAGGATGTCCCTTCCTCCTCTAGCTTCCACAACTGGTCAAACATCCATTTAAGAGCATACCCCTTTCCGCGCTCTTTATCATTAAAGCGCTCCATGGCAACAGCTACATTTTCTCTAACAACCTTCGCTGTTTTATCTGTACAATTATCACAAATTACATAAACATCATAAAGTTCATTTGGATAGTGAAGTGTTTTTAGGTTTTTAACTAACTCACCAATTACAGCCTCTTCATTATGTGCTGCTACGACAATAGCAAACTTGGATGCCGGTTCCTTTATGGTTAACCTTTTTTGCCTTCGTAAACCAAGCACACTAATAATGGTATTGTAACAAATAGAAAAGATCACTAAACCCTCAGTAACGAGAAATACCGAATTAAATAATGGAGATATGCCTTTAGTGTAAACTACTATTAAAGCTAAAATAATAAGCAAAAAAAAGAATGACTTTTGTTTCAACAATGCTTTCATACTGCAGACTCCTTTTGGTCATCAATTTCTTCTATTGTAATGTTACTTACATGCTCCGTTTTCACCCAAGTTTTTTGATTTTTCCATGACCATATGCTTTTTAAAAAGGCTGGCAGCCACTTTATGGAGTACCAGATAATATGAGGGAATAAGGAAACATATTTAAATGTAATCTTCTTAAAACGAAAAGAAGGGCTAATAACAAAAATAAATAACGATTGTATAATTGCTGTACTTATCCAAATAAAACTAATAAACTTTAGAAAAAAAACATCAAAGAAAAAAGTCAAAAATAAAGGAATTGAAAAAATAGTTAATGAGTAAATGACAGCCGTTTTCCCTGGCGAAATCAACGTAAAAAACAAATCTAAGTATTGCAAATTCCATTCCATTAAAGCCTTCTTTAATGCCGTAAACCCAAATTTTCGAAACACCCATACAATCCCCTGTAGCCATCTGGAACGTTGTTTACGAGAGCTGCGGGCGTCAATTGGCTTTTCATCGTAGGTTATGGCATCCAAATTATAATAAATTCTTTCTCCTGATAGAATGAGCTGTGCAGAAAGCTCTAAGTCTTCAACTAAGGACTGTTGGCGCCATCCGTATTCTTTTAGACAGTTTGAAGTAATCAGCATGCCGGTCCCGCCGAGCATGACCGATAACCCAGCTTTAGAACGAGCATAACTCCAAAAGCGATTCTGAAACCAATAGGTTACTGCATATAACTGGGAAATCCATGAATCATTACTATTCTTCGTTTCCAAATAACCTTGTATTGCTTGAACATTAGGATGACATTCTAATAAATCATTCATTTTGGAAAGAAAATGACGATCGACTATATTATCTGCATCAAAAAATAAGACTGCATCAAATTTATGAATATTTATTTTTGATAAAGCCCATTGCACGTTCCATGTCTTCCCTTTTGTTGCTTTATTTTCTCTTTCAAGGACCTTAACCCCTAATTCTCTGCTAACGTTTGCAGTATCATCGGAGCAATGATCACAAGAAACTATAATCTCATACATATCTTTTGGGTATGCTTGGGCTATTAAACTATTAATTAAATTCCCTATCACCTTTTCCTCATTATGAGCCGGAATTAGGATAGCAAACTTTCTAAAATTATTAGTGCCTTGTAGTAAATTAGGGGAGGTTAATCCCCATAACCCGATAATCATTTGATAGATCCAAATTAACCAAATAAAGATTAGAACACCTGCAATAACGTATAAAAAGCTCATTCTATCGCTTCCTTATTTTCCTTACCTAGGACCAATCCATTTCACTTAACTCAATGGATTTAGCGTTTTCGGTAGATACAAAATTAAGATTAGAGAACTGCTGATCATAAACTAAATTACCAAATAATTTTCTGTTAACCTTTACATTTCTAGTCAATAAAAATAATTTACCTAAAAAAAGGAGAAAGAATTAATCTCCTATTAATGGCATTGGCGATCAAGGCTGCTAAATCACTTGTACTTATATACTCTCTATTCTGAGGATGATGAATACCACCAATTGCCTTATCAATTAAGTATTAATATATTTGCATATTAAATCATTTTGATTCGAAAGTGTTGACATAGACCACGAAACCCATATACTCCTTTAAAAATATTAATTTATTGCGATAATTCGTCTAAGCTGGAATTTCCGTAAATACCTACCAAGTTGAATAATATAATATTGTGTATTTACCAAAAGATGTGTTGAAATATATGGGGGAATAAAAGAGAAATCCAAATAGTCAAAAAAAATAATCAACTAGTCGCTTTCCAAAAGCTCTATCAATCACTTCATCCTCACCTCAATCCCAAAACGTATAAAAGGCAAAACAAAATAACAAAAAAATAGATTGATTTCCCCACTTTATACCTAACCCTTCTTTATGAAAATTGAAACTAATAAAATTGTCATTTCCACAAAGGTTCTTAGGTCAATTGTCTTATATAAAAATGAATCTTTTGATAAATATGAACTAATATTCCTAGTTTTGAGTAAGTTTATTTTACCAGAGTTTTACCTGCTTTTGAATCACTCTCCAACTTTTCCCTACTAAAGATTCTGTAAACTAATCTGTAATTTGGGAAAGTTATATGTTAAGGGATGGATTAATACTAGAGACAAAATCAATAACTGTAATTGTGTTACCTGTTGAGAATATTGTGAATGAGGAATTATCTCTAGAGTTATTTATTTATATAACTAAACGTTATCAAAATATGTTTGGAATAATATGACGGTAGTGGAATGAGGAAAAGAAATGAAAGACACTGATGATACCTTCATAAACATGACTATATTTCAAAAAGAAGGCAACTTTTATCCTTAGAATGACGGTATTCTTTTTTCACTATGAATAATTTAAACAATTAGATAGATATTTTCGCTTTTTGTGCTCTAAAATGAAGAGTTTAGAATTCAATTTATAACATATGGATCTGTACAACAAACCAATAAAATTAATGTTCCTTTAGAATTTCCATTAACAACCGGAAATAAACCCTTTTATTACTAACGGCATAAGATAAATTAGGTTTTCTCGAACCATAAAAATAACCACTTCTATTTACAGTTGGACAAAAATACACATTAAAATGACACATTAATTTATGTATAAAATAAGGAGTGGTTTCCCTGGGTTATATAGAAGATATAAGAAAACTTGTAGGAAATTCCCCTTTAATTTTGAACTCCGCAGGTGTATTATTTACTGATCAAAATTCAAAAATATTACTTATCCTAAGAATGGACAGCAATAATTGGGGATTACCCGGCGGTTTCATGGAACCTGGCGAATCTTTTGAAGAAACCGCCAAAAGGGAAATCCTCGAAGAATTAGGTATTAAAGTGAATAACATGACCTTATTAAAAGTATTCTCCGGCCCTCAATTTTACTATGTATGTCCTAACGGTGATAAAGTATTTAACGTAATTTCACTTTTTACCATTAAGGAAAAAGTAAACCAGATATTCGTTGATAATAATGAAATAAGCCACGCTAAATTTTTTGGCATCCATGAGTTACCTTTCAATTTAACAAAAGTTACCAAAGTAATTTTAAATGAAGTTCTTTAGCGCCAAAAATAAAAATGGAAACTAGTTCAATCCCAAAACTAGGTTCCATCATACACAATTCTTTTTTCTGATGACTAAAAATCCTCAGGTTTCTCACTATTTACACTAAAATGGTAAAGTATTGCTTCTGCAATCCTCTTGGAAGCAAATCCATCTCCATAAGGGTTAGATGCCTTTGCCATTTGATCATGAGCATTACTGTCACTTAAAAGCTCGTCTGCTAGCTTAAAAATCGTTTCCTCATCAGTTCCAGCCAGTTTTAATGTCCCAGCACCTACCCCTTCCGGACGTTCTGTTGTATCCCGTAGGACTAGAACAGGAACTCCTAAAGATGGTGCTTCTTCTTGGACCCCGCCGGAATCCGTTAAGATTAAATAAGCTCTGGAGGCAAAGTTATGGAAATCAATAACATCTAATGGCTCAATTAAATGAATTCGGTCATTATCACCAAGTATTCTGTTTGCAATTTCACGAACTACCGGATTCATGTGAACTGGATATATCACTTGAATATCATCATGCTTTTCAACAAGACGTCTAATCGCATTAAACATATTTTCCATAGGATCACCGAGATTCTCACGACGGTGAGCTGTCATTAATACTAACTTGTCTTCACTAAGTTTATCTAACACCGGATGTGAATAATTTTTTTTAACAGTCGTCTTTAAAGCATCAATAGCAGTATTACCAGTAATAAAAATGGTTTCTTCCTTTTTATTTTCAGATAATAGGTTATCTTTCGATTGATTAGTTGGAGCAAAGTGCAGATCCGCTAAAACTCCAGTAAGCTGCCTGTTCATTTCTTCAGGGTATGGGGAATACTTATTTCTTGTACGAAGCCCGGCTTCTACATGACCAATTGGAATCGAATTGTAGAACGCAGCCAAACTTGCCACAAAAGTGGTTGTCGTATCTCCATGAACTAATACAATATCAGGCTTTACATCCTGAAATACTTTATTTAACCCCTCTAAACAACGAGTTGTAACATCGATTAATGTTTGCCGGTTTTTCATTATATTCAAGTCATAGTCAGGGGCGATTTCAAAAATGTTTAAAACTTGGTCAAGCATTTCACGGTGTTGAGCCGTAACAGTGACAATAGACTCTATTTTATCGTTATTTTTTTCTAGCTCTTTTACAAGTGGGGCCATTTTAATTGCTTCTGGTCTTGTACCAAAGACAGTCATTACTTTCAACTTTTTTAGCATTTTAAAGCTCCTCTAGTCTCTTTTATTGAAGGATGACAAAATATGCTGCACCTCTTAGTTTTTTAAAAATGAAAGGTGCCTTCCCTAAAATAAGAGAAAAGGCACCCTTAATAGATTTTATTAAACTAAAGATTCCTGCTTTTTACCCATTGTGTATAGATTCCCATAATTATAATATTTAATAAATTGACTATTAATAGTGACACAATTTTTTGTATCGAAAACAATCGGGTTTCTCATTTTAGAGTAAATTTTCACTTCATCTAGGCATTTGAATTCATTATGATCTGTTAAAACTAAAATTAAATCAGCTTGATCAATTGCTTCATCAAATGTAGATAGTGGAAAGCTAACCTGTTCTTGCATAGCATGTGGTTCATAAATAGATAATTGATATCCTTTGTCTTGTAATAAACTTACAACATCTAATGCTGGGCTCTCGCGAACATCATCAATATTTCCTTTATAAGTTAATCCGAATACCGCAACTTTTCCACCGTTTTCGACAATCTTCTCAACATGCTCTACAACAAATTCCGGCATTGAGTTATTAATGCTTCTTGCATTAAAAATTAAAGGAGATTGCTCTGGAGCTTTTTCAATAATAAAGTAAGGATCTACAGCTAGACAATGACCACCTACTCCTGGGCCAGGTTGATGTATATTTACTCTTGGGTGTCTATTAGCTAACTTAATAACTTCCAAAGCATTAATACCAAGTTTATCGGAAATTTTAGCAAGTTCATTTGCTAATGCAATATTTACATCTCGAAAAGTATTTTCCATTAGTTTTGACATTTCAGCAGTTACAGCACTTGTTTTAATAATATCCCCTGTTACAAAAGAACCATATACTTCAGCAGCTTTAATTGCTGAAATTTCATTAATACCACCAACAATACGAGTATTTTCAACTAACTCTATTAAAATTCTTCCCGGTAATACTCTTTCCGGGCAGTGTGCTAAATAAATTTCTTCTCCAACTTTCCAACCTTCTGCTTGAATAATTGGAGCTACAAAATCATCAATTGTTCTCGGAGGAATAGTGGATTCTACTATAACTACATTTCCTTCCTTTAAATATGGAAGAATATTTTTGGTAGCTATTTTTACATACTCAAGATTCGCCGTATGATTTGGATAGTTTGGAGTTGGGACGGCAATTATAAATACATCTGCTTCCTCAGGAGAAGTAGTTGCTCTTAGCCGGTTCTCTTGTACTACTTTCTTAACAAGATTGCCCAATCCAACTTCTTCTATATGAATTTTCCCTTGATTTAATAGATTTACTGCACTTTCATTAATATCTACACCCACTACATCATAACCTGATTTTGCAAACATTGCTGCAGTTGGAAGACCAATATAACCTAACCCTATAATACATATCTTTTTCATTTTGTAACTCCCCCATTAACTTAATAATCATCCACCGTTTATTAAAAGTAAATTTAGTTCCGCTATCCGCTATCCAATTAATGAATGAATAGCAAATAGAATTAATAAATCGTACTGAACCAATTACGATATTATAATAAAAAACTTAGACATTCTTATAATACTTTTATATAGGAACCTCTCTTATATACACTATCACTCCCAGAAATCTATTTTCTGAAAGTGTACAAAAAAAGTAATATTAATTAGTTACTAATCTTCTCTATTTCTATTTGCTATATGATATATCCTTTTACTGTCTTTAATGAGTAATTGTGAAGGAATTTAAAAAAAATTAAAAACACTCATAACAAGTAAATTTAACTATTGATTAAAGAAAGTTCCGAGAAAATGTTAAATTTGAAACTTTAAATTCTAATCTTCGACTCTTTCCGTAATAAAAACAGCCCGTTAGCATTGCCTAACGTGCCATTTACTAACAAACACCAAAATTTCCATTTTACAATAACATTACTTGACTGTATTACGAATAATGGGGTTACCCCCTAATTTTATTAATTCAAGCAGTTCAACTTTTTTATTCAGCAAAAACAGTGTAGCTACTTCACCCTTGGTTCTTCCAATGGACTTTTCTCCGTCATATTAGATTATCTGTGCTTACCAATTTAATAGTGATGGTCTCTCCTTGCCTGTCCAAGTAGTAATCCCCCATATAAAATCAATTACTACAGAACCGACACACCAGTTTTTCATAGTTGCAGGCAGATTCCAATACCAACAACTACTTTTATTTCATCATGAGTCCTAACGGCGTTAACTACATTTCTCTTCATAGCTCATAAACCCAAAGGGAAGTCTCAAAGTGAAAAGGCGGTACCATAAGTCCTCATAAAGTAGCTATTGTCACTTTATGAGTGCTTAGATAGTACGAAACTGCAATTGATACCATGTTCCTTAGAAAATAAGACTTCCAATTGCATTTTTTCTCAATTGTGTTTGAATAATGGGTAAAACTCCACTTTATCTTGCCAAATTTAAATGGATGCTATCTTATTATATTTTTTAATATCTATATCTGTTCTCACTATTTTCCCAGGAATTCCAACGACCATACAATTATCAGGAACATCTTTCGTAACAACAGAATTTGCACCAATAACTACATTATCCCCCACTTTTACGGGTCCTAATATTTTACACCCTGTTCCTAGTGCTACATTGTCACCTAAAATAGGAGCACCCTCCTTTCCACTAGTCCCCCCTATAGTTACACCAGGTCCAATGACACAATTTTTACCTATAACTGTTTTATAATGAATTACTACACCTACGCCATCATAACCTATTGAAGTACCTTCGCCAATTTGTACAGTAGGAGGTATATAGCACCCATATACTATTCGTATAAAGTATGTTAAAAACTTGGGCATTAATGGGAGTTTCTTTTCATATAGTATTCGGGAAATTTTGTGTATTTTATTTACAGCCAACTTATAATTCACCTTTTTCCTTGATAATTTGTGAATCTAACTTTTTATAATGATTCTTTTAATAAATCATCTAACTCCTTCTCTTCAAGGGAGGATTACCTGTAATAGATTTACGAATTTATCATTGTAAAACCCTTTTTCTATGACTAGCTTTTTGCAGAACGATATTGGAGAAATATACTATAATTAATATTCCTATTATATTTGGAATGCTAAATACTTCTGTTAACCACCCCAATGTACTACTCCGGGGTATATATATAATTTCTTTAATTAAAATTAGCAAAAAAGTAAACTGCCACCACTTTTTTACAGCAAAAGTGTCACAATATCTTATAATCATGCCAATAATAAAGCTACCAAAGATAATTCCTAAATATCCATAGTCATGAAACAATTCAGCTATAAAATTCGAACCCATACCTTTACCTTCTAAATACCCTTTTGGAAATAAAATATATGCTAATGAAGAACCATAAAGAGATGCTTCTCTTGCTTTCGCAATTGGATCTTGTTGCCAGTTCTTAAAATTGAAGATTTCTTGGCTTACAACATTTTGTGTTAAATAATCATAGATAGGTCCCAATATATAAGGTAAGTGTTGATTAGGAATATTATCTCTAAGTTGGTATCCATATGTTATTACATGAATTGAGCCTCCTTGAGATACAAAGAATTGTTCTAGGTTTTCTATTATTGTATTATTTGGGTTATCAATGTCTAACCTCGAATTACCAATATTATATAAAATCGATAACAGAAAAGGTAAAATACAAATACAGAGAAAAATCTGCTTCTTTGTGATCCATCTAGAGTTTTGTTTTTCACTTATTAAAAGACGGTTTCTAAATGCAAAATAAACAAGTAAAACTAGTATATCAAGAACAAACCCATTACGTTGCCCAAAAGATAAAGATAGAATAGCAATTAAAATATACAAAAAAATAAATGGAAAGGCTTTTTTCTTACTAGGTAGTGTAGAAAGATAAGCAAAGATACTTATATAATAAAAAGCAGCAAATCCAGTTATATAGAAAGGTAAACTACTTGTATAACTTATATAATATTCTGTGTATCCAATGGTATCTACAAAATTAGCCTTTTCTATTAATACAGCAGCCTTGGAGATCAGTGAAATAAAAAATAAAATTACACTTATTAACCTTATTTTACTATCTTTATTTGAAGTGATTTTTTTATAAGGGTCTAATTTCACTTTCTTCTCTATTAAGTTATATCCTAAGAAAATACATAGCAATGATAAGATAAGTGATAAGTATGTGTGTACGTAGGTTTCATCTGAAAGTTGGTGCAAATTTAAAATTGCATTTTTTTCATTTATAAGACTAAAAAAGAATTCACCATATAAAAATGTAAAAAAGGTTACTTGAAAGATGAAAAAAACTATTCTATTGCTAATATCTCTTGAAGAATAATATATATTAAAACATAGGATTATTATGCTTAAATATGCTAAACAGTTGATAAAGTCAAAACTTATTCTAGTAAATAATAGTAGTAAAAATAAAACAATAGTGCTTATAACTAAGTAGCGAATTAAAAATAATGAGTATTTTATTTTGGATCATCTACCTTTTAATTGGTGTTATTATTTGTTCTTATTTTCGTAGAAATTAATCAATTAAAATATCATATATCCCACTTGAAGCATCGAGATTAAAGACTCCGTTTTTACCGGCTATTATCTTATTGTCAGGCTGTTTTACTTTTGTTACATTACTATCGAGAATAAGACTTAGCTTTTTATTCTTTATTGGTTTTTCTATACATGTAACTATCTTAAACTGATTCCCATTCAATTGAATAATCTGAGAGTTATCTCTTAAATATACATATTCCGCAAGTTCTGTACCTGTACAATACCAAACATTTTTATTTTTCAAAAAATCAAAAATTAATTTTAAGCTTTTTTCATCATCTATTATATTGGGTGTCTGTCTTTTCCCATCATCCCTTGAAGGACTCATATGTTCTTGTACGCTAATCACCAATTTATTCTTTAATAAGGATTCAAGCTCCTGGTATTTTTTGATTAGCAAATATGGCTTTAAAAGAAACTTAATTACTCCTCTCACATCTTTTCTATTAAATAATACATCGTTGAACATTCCACCTAGAAGCGTTGAAGGGATATCAATAACTCCGTTTTTCCCAAACTTCTTAATATCAAAATTCGTTATTTTATTATAGTCCGAACCTACATCGGAATTACCTTTCATATTAATACCTTTATTGAAATATCTATTCCACCATAAAAATCCTGTTTCATCTATACTCTGATCTCCGAATTTCCCTGATTTATAACCACAGTATTTCCCACCTTTAGGATATTCACCAAAGACTTTAAAAAATACCTCTTTTCCTGCGTTGATAGTATTTTTTGCTTCATCTAAACTTTTGTAGGTTTCCCATTCCTGTATAAAATCCTTACTAGTTACACCTACACGTCCATGAGATGTTCCGTGGTAGGCAATTTCAAATTTTGGGTTTTGATGAATTCCTCTAAAAAAGTCTATTGTATCTTTGTCATAATCAATTCTTTTAGAAATAGACTTAATTTTTGGGTTTTTCACCATTCCAACCCTTGGGCCAACAGGAACATAAAATGTTGTTTTTACTTCTGGATAGTCAAGTAAGATTCTTTCATTTAAATATCTAAATGCAGAATTACTTGCGTTTTTCGCATACCCCCAATCCTCTTCCACACTAATAGTACTATCTCCATTTACATCAACCCACACATTTGCCAAATCATCAATCATTAATAAAACTGGGGATGCTGAGTTATTAAACCATTTACATATTTTAACTTTCATTACTTTAACTCCTTGACTACAGTTTTATTAATATACTTATAGTATTTTATTTCTTTACTTTTAGTAAAACCGTACTTACCATAGGATTTTTCTGAATTAATATTACCATCTCTAATAATTACTGTTGCAGTTTTAAACCCTTTTTTCTTTCCTTCTCGTAATCTACTTAAAACAGAAAATTTATGAGCTCCTTTGCCTCGTTTATCTACAAACGTGTAATCATCAAACAAGTAAATATTATGCAATTCATCAGGTACTATATAATTTGTTGCAGGATCAAAATTTTCACCAAATGAAATGTTATAGTAACCATAAAATTCATTATTACTATCTATTACAACGTATGGTGTGTCAGTAGATCCTTCACTTAATCTTTTTCGAAGAATATTGTACTTTCGATAAGGAATTTCATGTTTATATTTTTCAAACATTTCATCTAGTAGTTTTTGATTTAGGGATATTAGTAACAAACCATTATCTTTATCTGTTTGTGTCAGCTGTCCTTCTAATGATTTCTTATAGACAACATTTTTCAGAAGAACCTTATTTTTCAACCTGTCAACTAAGGGTCTTCCATCTTTATTGAAAATTGTATTGAATGCTTTTTTAAAAAAATACACTTATTTTCCTCTCAATCTCCCTTTTAACTTCGATACTATAAGAGTAACATCTTCTTTAGATATAAATCCCATTAAAATGTTTAATAAGATATATACAAGTATAAGAAACAGATTTAGTGGAATTTCAAACCACACAATATCAATCATATTTCCAATTACATAATATATAGGGAATATAACTATAAAAACTAAACCGTATTTATAAGGTAACAATATGCTTATGCCAATATCATAGTGTTTTTTTCCTGCTAAATAGTAAATAATATTCATTAAAATATACGCAAGAACTGTGGATAAGGCAGCACCAAAAATTTTAAACACAGGAATTAATACAATATTTAATAAAACATTAACAACTGCACCCAGAAAAGCTATACCAGAATTTGTCCACATTTTATTTGAAATATGGAGACCTAACCCATAAAATGAACCTAATCCCCACAGAAAATATGAAATGGCAATAAGTGATACAAGGTAGTAAGCACCCTCATATTCTGATGTCCCTAATATGTTTACTCCTAATTTTGCAAATATTGATAATCCAAAAACACAAAACCACCCTATTAAATTATAATATTTAAACATTTTTTGTATCTTGTATTTTCCATCGTGTTGGCTATATACCTGAAATTTATATGGTGTAAATATTTTATTAAAAGGAATCAAAAAGACAGGTTGAATTAACATTCCAATATTATACGCTAAAGAATAAATACCAACAGCACTTAAGTTAATTAACTCTTTAATAAAATACCGATCAATCAAAGTTAAAATCCAAGCGGAAATTTGTCCAGGAATCAGTCCAATGCCATATAATAATTGTTCTTTTAATTCTTTTTTTCCAAAGGTGAACATTATATGTTTTAAATCTATTAATATTATTACGGTTAATAACAACAAATAAGAGTAAAACTGTGCATACAATATTCCATCTATCTTATAATCTTTGATAACTAAAAAATAAATAGAGAATACTAAAACAAGTATTATTTTACTTACAAGAATTAAACTGGATTTTAAGGCCTTATAAATCATTGAATAATAAGTTTCAAAAATCGTTATTAAACTTAGCATAAAAGAGTTTAATAAAATATATTGAATGTAAAAAACGCCATTAACATCATTTTCAAATAGAGAATTTGCAAAAAAAGGACTTACACATTTACCTATAATTAAAATTAAAATTCCCCAAATAAAAGAAAATGTTAAGGTTATATTTTTTACCCTATTTTTGTCTTCATATTCATAAAGAAATCTGCTCATACCTGCGAAGATACTAAGATTAATAAATATTGATAATAATCCTTGAATAGAAGTAATAATGTTATATTGACCAAATTCGTCTATACTCAAGTTACCTGTATATAGAGGAATCAAAAAAAGATTAACAATATTTACACATATCGAACAAATCAGATAAATACTACCGGTTTTTACTAAATTAGTTTTTTTCATAATTGGAATTTTACACCTGTTTGTTTAAAATTCTCTTGGAATATTCAAAGAGCTTCTTTATTCTTCTGCCTTTTTTAGCATCTGTATTCCATAGGTCAAGTTGGTAAACCAACATAAAATCATCAGTCCACTCAAACTTCCATGGATACCTTCCTGCACCAAAATCAAAAGTATTTGATATTTGATGTTCAAATATATACAGCATCATTTCATAATTAATTACTTTTCCCACGCTATATTTAAAATAGTTAGGATCATACGCAGTATTCCAAGAATGTAATACTCCTTTATATAAATAACAAGTATCATAAATTATTAGCTTTCCATCTTTATCTTGTATCATAAATGTGATTACATTTTTATTATTACTATATAATTTATCCAAAAACCCATAAAATTTTTGATCCTCATACAAGCTACGCCTATCTTTTCTTCCTTCAACCGCTTTTAAATATTCTTGAGTTTTTTTATGCAACTCACTAATTTTCTCTAGTACATTTCCCTCATTACCCTTAATTATATTAAAGGAATAATCAAATTCTCTTTTTAGCTTGTTTCTATACTTTTTAGCACTAGATGTTACAAACTTCTGTTTATATTCATCCCAATTTTTAAATTGTTTAAATTTTAATTGGGGGCATTCTATAAGATATTTTAGATTTGCATTGTACATGTTTTGTTTCAATAGAAATGCAGCAAGCTTTGAATTGTTTTTTATATGGGTAAGGTTTAACCTATCCCATAAATGTTTATTTTGATCAATACAATTAAACATTTCCTTAACTATGGTTAATTCATTATTATTATGTCTGTTTAGTACAACTCCAAGGAAATCGCCTTTCCCTAGAAAACCTAATGTATTCCATTCCAAAAACATTCTTTTCTCTTTCTTTATTATAAATGGACCAATCCCTACTATTTCTGCTTCTTCGTATACGCAAATAACAAACAGACTTTTATCTTTATCATTTTTATAAACATCCCACCATGCTTTGGCGTATTCAAAAGTACTATAATAGGTTATATCTTCATCCAGTTCCTGAAGCTTTTCCCAATCTTTTTCTAATTTATAAAACTCATTAGTTGTGGTTATTATTTTCGATAACATTGCTTTCTCCTCTATTTCTCAAGTAAAGTGTTATAAACACGTTTTACTTTTTCGGCATAGTCATTGTTTCCCAGATCTCTTAACAAACTCTTGAATTGATTATAATTTTCAATTACTTCGGTCACTTTAGTTAGCAAATCATCCTGATCCCTTGTATTAAAAATAATGGTCCCTTCCGGTCTCTCCACTATGTCACTTGCTATTGTTGGTATATGAAAATATAGTGCCTCCCTAACTGATATAGCGTCCCCATCAGTGTTCGTGGGTCTAATAAATATAGATGCCAATTTTATTATAGGAAACATTTCTACCTTTTCAGTTACGAATAAAAAACTATCTTCTAGCTGGAGGTTTTTAATTTCCTTTTTAAGCCGTTGGAAATATTTCCCATTTTCTATTTGAGGTAAGAAAAATATAAAGCCAGCTTTAATCCCTTGCTGCCTTAAAGAAGATAATAGTTCAATACACATATCAATACCGTACAAATCTTCATTCTTATAAAATCTAATCCCTGACGCATTTGCAGTTAAAACAATTTCGTGTGCCGGTAAGAAATCCGTTACTATTTTCGGGATAACATCCTCATCCAAAGGACGAATAAAGGCTGGAATAACTGTTATCTTATCATGATTACATCCAAATTTAATAAGCTTCGTTTTTTCATTATTACCAACTGCAATAAAATGATCACCCAACATTAAAACTGATTTTACAATCCCTTTTTTTATAAAGTTAAAATTTTCTATTTCATCTCTAAAACTATGAAAAGTAAAGCAAACCTTCGATTTTTTTACCTTTCCGATTATTATTAATAAGAATCTTATAATCCAATTATGGGAATGATAATGGATTATCTTATTCTTACCAAACAATAACAACTTTAGTAAAAATAGTACTTTGCTTCCTGAAAAAAGGTAAGGTGGTTTTTTTATTTCAGCTTTGCCTTGTTTACTATCATCAAAAATAGCAAATTCCTCTTTGGTGTTCATCATTAAGAAGTGACCTAAACGTTTTAAATGAATTGATAGTCCACCAATGGGTGGTGGATATGGCCCTATTATTAATATTTTCTTTTGTAAATAGTTATTTGTTTCTTTCATATTAGGCTTTTTTCTCCCATTTACTTTTTAAGCAAGGCTATAAAAAATTCACTAATTTCTTTAATTAGTGAATCAGGTATGTTAACGCAACAAAATGTATAGGTAAATGTTAAATACAATTAGAATTTGATAAAAGTTGTATAACATAAATTTCCTTCACTCAGAGTAGTAGAGATTTTATTACTTTGCACCTTTACCCCATAACTCGGAGAAATAAAGGTCTCTGTTATTGAAATGTCATTATCAAAAACCACTTCAATATGATCATTTAGAATGATATGTCGATTATTTATTTTTCTAAGTTCTAAATTTTCATTTAATATCCAATTTAGTTTACTTTCATTAAATTTATTTACAGAGTCTTTTATAAATAAGGTTTTATTAATAAAATTGTAAATAATTTCTCTCCTATGGATTATCCCGTACTCCTTTTCAAATCCATCATGCTCTCCTATAAAGATAACTTCATCATCGTTTTGTTCAAACTTGATGAGTTTAGTGTTTGCATTGTTTAATATTCTGAATAATTGCCTTTCCTCGATCTGATGCTGTTCTGAATTATTAACTTGGAGAGTATTATGATAGCCGGTACCTCTAAACAAATTCCTTTGCTCAAAATCTGAAGTATAAACAAACGTTCCTGGATCAATGAAAATATCCCTTCCATCAATTTGAAGTTCAATACTTAATTGATCATTGTGGTTATGCCCTTCAATCCCGGGTTTCCATACACTACCACACCGAATTAACAGATAGATTCTTTCGTCCCTAATGAGATAGTAACCCATTTCTGCATAAATCTTAGAAATTAAATTTTTTTCTTGTAAATAACTATAGTCCTTAATTTCACCAAATAACCATAGGGCATCTATTCTCTCAGATCCTGCAAAATATCTAAAATCATTTCTATCGAAATATTCTCCAGCTACCCCCAAAATATGTCTGTGGTCTCTTTTCTCTTCTGTTCCAAAGCGAGAAAGAATATGCAATCTCCCATTATCGGCATCTCCTATCTGAGGAGCAAGACCATTGTCTTTAGTATAATGCATAATAAATTCACACATTTTTTCCAGTTTATCCATATAAACTTTAGGAAATGTTATCCCATTACTTTCAGCTAATATTGTTGTACTTAAAAATAATTCAGTTACAAGTCGATGATATGGGATTGAGGCTTCAAAATCGGTGCCCTCTGAATTTACCTGATAATCCATTTCCTTAATAAGACCTTTAACCCCTTTATCTAGCCATTTCTTCGAATGTTTGTCAAATCCATTAAAGAAAATCCCTAGCCAAGTCAATCCGACTAAATTTGATAAATAGTGATTGTTACCATGCCCATTAACAAGACGCTCTAAATTATTTATTATAAACCTTCCAGATAAATACAAATGTTTATAAAACATAACCCAAAAATCAGAAGATAAAACTTTTGAATTTTTAAAATAATAGGATCCTATTATCCAATTTATGTTACGAATAGATACATCCATGGTACAAGTCCAATTTACTCCAATCGCGACAGGGTTCTCTTTTATCCAATCATCAATTTGACTCATAAATTCAATAGCATATTTTTCATTTCCGGTTAACCAATATGCTTGCCCTAATGTTGGTATATGTTGAAACCGTGATAATTCCCATGGAACCTTCACATCTGAGTTATTTGACAGATCTACTGTTTTAATCTTCTTAAAATACTCTTGTGGCCAAGTAAATCCAGTTTTAAAATCTTGATGCCAATTTATTTTTTCCCCAAGACTCTTTTTTCCACTACCTAGAAGGTCGAATATATGTTCACAAATTTGTTCAGCTTGATAAATAATTTCTTTTTCTATTTTCAAGGAACGCAGTGTATGAGTATAGTAGTCCTTATTTGTAACTTTAAAAAAGAAATTTTCATTAGGAGTAAAGTCTTTAAATTTACTATTAGGAAAATCAATAGGGCGTTTATCCAAAATTTTTGCAGATAATGAATGATATAACTGGTTATAAATTTTTTGGCTAATCTTCTTCAAAACTTCATTAAACTTGTATTTCCCTTTAGCATACTTATATTGATAAAGAAATTTATTTATCATAACTTGTACTCCCTATTTAAAAACTCTAACTTATTGCTTAAATTCATTTTTTATTTTTTCAAGAATTATACGTTGATTAGTTGCCATATCGAAATAATCTTGATAAGTACTCTTTATTTCTTTATATTGTTTATTGTGATAGAGATTTTTAACCTTATCAATCCAGTCTTTTTGTGATAACTTTATAAAGTCGCTCTTTCCAAAAGCAGCAATTAAATCATCTATAACTCCAATTTCACCATCGTAAAGTATTGGGACGTTCTGACTTAGATACTCTGCAATTTTTGTTGGTGCTGCTACTTTATTTACAATACTATTATTTCTAATCACTAAACCTAAATCACTTAAGTTTAAATAATATTTAACCTGGTCATACTTGACAGACCTTATTGAAACATCATCCTTTATTAAATGAGGAACAGAAATTCTACCATTTGTTAATATTAACAACTTAGCAGAATTTATTTCTGTTTTGATACTAAGAAAGACATCAAAAAGACTATTAATACTTTGCCATGCTGCAACGGAACCTATATATATTAGATAAAAGTTCTTTGGATTATAGTTAATCTCTTTTTTTATTTCAGCTAATTGACCTTCTTCTAGATTATGATATGAATTAAGAGTTGGTACTATAAAATATTTTCTTTCTGTTGAATAATTATAATTTTCTAATAAATAATCCCTTAAGTTATTTGTTACAAAAGAATAAATATCACAATTATCCTTTGCATATAAAACAGCATTTTTTTTAACTCTTTTATTCAAACTATAAATTAAGTTATTTTTACCTCTAAAATCTAACTCTTCTACAGGTAAACCGCGATTATCGAATAATATTTTTTTGTTTGTAAAATCCTTAAATGCTTTGTGCGCAATATACGTAGATAGTTCACCTCTACAGTGTATTAACAATGGCTCATCCTTTTTAAACTTTGATTCTATACTCATTTTTAGCCTAATGGCATCTAAATTTAGTTGTAAAAATGTTAAGGGGGGTAAAGAACTAAATGTAATAAAATTATTTAGGAACCCAGAAATTTTTTTTTCTACTTCTTCCTTTTTAAAAAAAGTTTCATGATTTCTAAATAAGTACAGGTTCACTTTATAATCATTTTTTAATAAACTTAGATACTCCAATACCTGAGAATTAAAAACCATAGTGTTATCTTCTCTATACACAATATAAATAATCTGCATTTATTCCCCTACCTCATGTAACATTCTAAACCCTTTAAATTATTTGGTCTTTTGTTATACCGTTATGTCTGTTAATGTAAAAATCCTGCATCCATTCTGATACTGTCTTAATGTCATATCCAGCCTTTATTATTTTATCTCTAGTAGTTTCTCTATTTAAACAATTAGAGAAGTCCAGAATCTCTTTTGCCCAAGCTTGGGGTCCTATCGATAAAGGGAGAAATTTAATATTTCCTGTAATATCTGTTTCAGTAGTAATCGCATCGGACATAACACACTTAAGTCCAGCTGCTTGCGCCTCAACCCCAACTACAGGTAAGCCTTCAAAGTGTGATGGCATAACAAAGATATCCATCGCCTGCATTAATCCAGCAATATCAGATCTTTTCCCCAGGATTTTAACTTTATTATTTAAATTTAGCAGATTGACCTTCGATTCTATTTCATTTCTTAATACACCTTCACCTATTAGTAAAAGAACACTCTCTGGATTAATTTTAACTAATTCATTAAAAATATCTATTAAATAGTCATGATTTTTTTGATAATAAAATCTTCCCACGTGGCCTATTACTAGCTTATTATCTAATTTTAATGACTCTCTATACACTTTTCGCCTGTCTTCATTATAATCATATAATTTAGAATCTATAGCATTGTGAATTATTTTTACTTTTTTTTCTGTAATATTTTTTTTACTAAACATCCATTCAGCTGCCTTCTCTGAACAAGAAAAATACTCGTTAGAAACCCTTTCTATAGGTAGTTGTAGTATATTCGTTACAACCCCTGTTAAACCTTGTCTAGCACGTGCTAAATGACTATGAGCTATACAACATTTAACTCCATGTCTCCTTGCAATTGGCATATAAATAGAAGCGGTATTTGTCATATGGCCATGGACTACCTTAAATTCTTGGTGCTCCTTAAAAAAGGCTTTTAAGGCTTTTATATATTGGAAAATCTTATGATAATTGGTTTTTGTGGTAGTTTTTATTACTGGCATCTCAAATATCCTACCACCTAATGATCTAATTTCTTCATTGTAATCTGCTTCTTCTCCATAATGCGCTAAAAAATCAAACTGCACTTTCGATCTATCAATATTCCTGTAGATATTCATTATTAACGTTTCAAGTCCCGCTCTTTCCATTCGCCCCACAACTTGTAATACCCTGATTGGTGCCATTGTTACCCTCCAAGAAATTTATTTACTACTTAAAGAATTTAAATCTTTTTTGCTTATTGTTTTTATAGTTTCTTCAAAAGGGATAGTTTCATAACCACATAATCTATTGTTAATCAAAGTGCCGGGACAACCCGGCATTTCTCTATCGTAGACAAACGATCCAAAAACCTTTCGTAAGGTTTCAGACTTATTAAGTCCTATTTTAATAAATATGTTTAGTATTTTTGTTGATTTAATTTCCCTACCATGAGCCTTAGCTATATGCTCTACTAGTTTAGTCGTATTTACATACTCCTTATTTTGAGGAAAATACAGTCCTCCAACACCATCTTCAATTAGCTGACGAATAAATTCCGATAAATTATCTATATATATCATACTCCGCTTATTTTCTATATCAGGAAAAAATGGTAGCCTTAAAGCTAAATTTTCTAGCCTCCTATAATTACCTGGACAGCCCTTTCCATAAACTATTGGTGGCCGGAGAATCACCACTTTAAAATCATCGGATTCAATTTCCAATAAAAGCTTTTCTGCTTCATATTTTGACTGTGCATACCGAGTTTTTGGTACAGGAATAGTATTTTTTGTAATATATCCTGTCTCTTTACCATAAACACCCATTGTACTTAGAAATATAAATTGCTTAACGCCTTCTTGTTTTGCCTTTTTGGCGAGTTCCATTGTTAAATCTCTGTTTATTTTAAAATAATTAGATGTATCATTTTCTCTAATATGAACAATAGCAGCGGTATGAAAAATGACATCATAGCCAATAAATGAACTTTCCTTCCAACGACCATCTCTTACACTAATAGCATTTACAAAATACTTATCAGGATATTGTGAAACCCACTTTTGAAATGAAGTACCTATATAACTATTAATACCTGTAATAAGTATCTTTTTCATCGTAAAACATTCTCCTCTTTAGCACTTGCTGCTTCTGTAGATCCTAAATTTATATCAACTAAACACTTATTGAAATATTTATCTTCCCCAAATAATACAACACTAATAGTCCTAATAATTATTTTCAAATCAAGCCACAGGCTGAAATGCTCTACATAATAAACATCTAGTATATATCGATCCTCTAGCGAGAGATAAATATTGCCACTTACTTGTGCTAGCCCTGTCATTCCAGGATTTATATTAAGTCTTTTAGAAATTTCATCCGTATAATCAGCAAGTGATGCTACACGTTCAGGACGTGGTCCAACAAGACTCATTTCTCCTTTTAATACATTCAGCACTTGTGGGATTTCATCAAGTTTACTTCTTCTAAGAAACCTGCCAATTGCGGTAATACGATCATCATCTTTCGTTACTTCTTGGCCTTTGACCATTTTTTCTGACCCAGGTTTCATAGTCCGAAATTTGTAAACCTTAAAAATTTTCTTGTTTAACCCCGGTCGGTCTTGTAAGAAAAACACAGGACCTGTTGAAGTTGCCTTAATTAAAATTGAGATTATCAACCATATTGGAAGAAACGGAATTAAAACAATTAAGGAAACTACGATATCAAACAAACGTTTAATTAACTTTTGAAATTTCTTATCCTCCATTACAGTCCCTCTATTTCAAAATCAATAGGAGTCAAAAACCCATCAACGAGTTTTATTTCGCCATTATCTTTACTTGTTTTTGCTGACCATATCCTCATTTTTCTATTTCCATCTTTGTAAAAAGCTCCAGGATAGGGTCTTGTTACAGCTCTAACTAATTTATCTGCTTCATCAATAGTCATACTATTAAAAATCTCGCCATCCTCCGGCTTTCTACCGGGCCATTCGGTGGCTTGAGCGTCATTTTGTTTTGTAAGAGTAATGTTATTGTTTACGATATCGCTATAATACTTTGAAATTAATGTAATATGCATATCATCGACTTTTTGATAAAGTTCAGTTGCCGTTGTATTATCTTCTATTTTTAGAATTCCTTGGCCAATAATATCTCCTGTATCTACGCCCTCATCTAACTTAAACATTGTTACTCCAGTTTCCTTTAATCCCTTTATAATTGCCCAAGGTATTGCCGCTCTACCTCTACCAACTGGCAACAAAGTTGGATGCATTCCAATACAGCCAAAAGTTGGAGTTTGAAGAACTTCTTTTTTAGCAATCTGTGACCAACCAATAATAAATAGCCAATCAATTTGCTGTTCCTTTAGAGCATCTATAACTTCTTGATCATTAATATTATTAATTTTCAAAAGAGGAGCATTGTTTTTAGCTGCGATATCATCAAGGTATATTCTTCCAGACTTATTCTTAGCCTTTTCATCTTTTAGTGTAATAAGTAATTCTAGGTTTCCACCAATTCTATATATCTCTTCAATGCAACTTAGACCTAATTGAACACAAGTTGCAAATGCAATTCTCTTTTTCAATTTACATCCCCACTTTTTAATTAAAGTCCGCGTCGAAATACACTTTCAAAAGCTTCAGCATAAACCATTCCGGATTGTCCACCACGGTAGGCAGCAAGCCCTTTTATCGCTTCCCTGCTTCTAGGATGAGGATAGTCTCTCATGACTCCACGATACTGTGCTAAAGCTTCTATTTTCTTTTCTACACTTGTCTCTCCTACTTCAAAGAAGGTATTTGGTGAGAACTGATTAAATGTTTTATTTAATCCCCACTCAGTAGACGAAGGAACCTCCATAAATAACAGTTCTTTTAATGGTGCAATATCACTTCTTCTTTGGAACAATCTTACTGCAGCCTGACAAGCAAGAGACGTGTGTAAATGATCGTTATTTAAATCTGCTGGGTGGTGAGTAAATACTACATCTGCATTTGTTTCTATTATTGCTTTTTCAATAAATTGAACTAATTTTAAATGGGATACGTTGTTTAATTCAATATTAGGAAAGTCACCTTTTATCACTTTATCAACACCTAATATTTTCATTGAACTGTTAACATCATCATCAAGCTCTTCGGTAGAAGGTCTGTGATTCCTCACTTTAACTTCACCTGATAAAATACACACATTAACCGAATGACCGGCTTGTGCAAGCTTATACATGGTAGCGCCTGCCCCTAAAACTTCATCATCTGGATGTGCAACAACTACTAAATATGACATTTTAATTCCTCACTTAATTTTTAATTTGCTTCAACTAAGGCAGTAACACATTCAAATTTATTATTAGCCACCGCAATCAAAGTATCATGCATTTCCTTCTCAGACATATCAAGCAAACTACCAATCAATTTTCTTAAGACATCCTCATGAATAACCTTAGCCTTGCCAATATGAATCTTCTCGAAGACCTGCTCTGGATGTACTTCATTCTCATTCAAAAGCTCTTCATACATCTTCTCCCCAGGGCGCAGCCCGGTAAAATGGATCCCTATTTCTTCTATATTATATCCCGATAGTTTAATTAGATTTTTTGCAAGGTCCACAATCTTAACCGGCTCACCCATATCTAGCACAAACACCTCGCCGCCACGTGCTAATGATCCTGCTTGGATAACTAGACGTGATGCTTCTGGAATCGTCATAAAATAACGTGTCATTTCTGGATGAGTTACCGTGACCGGTCCGCCAGCTTGTATTTGTTTTTTAAACAAAGGAATGACACTACCGCGGCTGCCAAGTACATTCCCAAACCGTACCGCAACAAACTTGGTCTTGCTGGTGGTTGCTAAACTCTGAATAACCATCTCAGCGAACCGCTTCGTCGCTCCCATTACATTCGGAGGATTCACTGCTTTATCCGAAGAAATCATCACAAAAGTATTCACACCGAAGGTGTCCGCCGCCTCTGCAACATTCTTAGTACCAAATATATTATTCTTCACCGCTTCACGAGGATTATATTCCATAAGTGGGACATGCTTATGTGCTGCTGCATGATAAACAACAAACGGTCGATGCTCTTCTATGATTTCAAAGATTCTATTGCGATCTTGTATGTCACCAATTACAGGGACAATCTCAATCTGTCCTTGATATTTATTACGCAGCTCCATATCAATCTGATAAATACTGTTTTCCCCATGTCCAACCAAAACAATTTTACTAGGATAAAACTTGCATATCTGCCGGCAAATCTCTGATCCGATTGAACCGCCTGCACCTGTAACTAATATCGTTTTATCGCTAACCTTTTCAGAAATACTGCCGATATCTAATACGACCGGTTCTCTTCCTAGAAGATCCTCTACCTGGACATCACGGAATTGATTGACGGAGACTTTTCCGGTCATGATGTCTTCGATTCTAGGAATTATTTGTGTCTTTGCTTTTGTTTTGGCACATTCATCAAAGATGCGATTTAGTTCTATCTTTTTTAAAGAAGGAATGGCAATAATGATGTGTTCAACCTGAAATTTTTCAACTGCTTCTACAATTTTATTCGAACTGCCGACTACCGGAAGTCCGAGGATATCTAACTTGAACTTCTTAGGGTCATCATCAATAAACGCGACCGGCTTTAAATCGACATCAACGTTATGCAGCAATTGCCGTGCCACCATGGTTCCGCCCGCTCCGGCGCCGATGATCAGCGTTCGCTTGATGTCTTCCTGTTTATTTATGACATTATCGCGGAACATCCGCCACGAAAATCGTGAGCCACCGATAAATAACACATGCAGCATCCACGTAATCGCAAGTGCCCGAACATAAATATTGCCGAAGAACAGCTTTTGCATGATTCCTGTCACCATAATCGTAAAAGTCACCGCTTTGGCAATCGCAATCAGCTCACCGATGCTCGCATATTGCCATGCCTTGTTATACAGCTTATAAATCGATGCAAATACATGATGACTGATTAGCAGCGTTATCGACGTAGCCAGCAGCATTGTATTTTCAAAAATCGAAAGTTTTGGAACTAAGATAAAATAGCTTATGTACACTGCTGTTAACACAATAGCTGAATCAAGTATTGCGAGAGCAGCCAACCTCTTCCCATATGTCACTAGACATTCCCCCATTTTTCCTCTTATCAAATAAGCCTTTCCCTCAAAAAAGGCGGTGAGAGCAAAGCTAAACTTCAAATTATTAATAAACTAAACTAGATAAATTATTTAGGTATGACTTGTAGAGCCAAAAATATATTTTTTTGCGACGCTCCGTTCCTTTACTTTTCGGGCAAAAAAATAAATACCTAATGGAATTGCAAGTGTCATTACACTTAACCTTTCATTAAGTATTTATTATTGTTTATGTGTATTTTTAATTGGGCATCTAACCCACCCTCACACCATGCTCTTGACGACGCAGCGTCTAAGGTCCATTTTCCAATAGACCCACAGCATGGCCGAGTGCCCCCATGTATAACGGACAGGAAGCTTCGCCGGTCAGGGATGATGTACCTGATAAGATGTCAAAATTGTGATTTTAAATACTTTATTGCTTTATTAATTAAACAGCCCGAAAGGGAGCACCCTATTTATTCACAAATCTAACATCCGCTAGAAAATCTTAAAAAACTTCTTCTTTTTGATCCGTTCTGGTACCTCTTTATAAACATGAAGTCCTTCTACAATATGGGCTGCATTTTCTTGCAATACAAACATCATTTCATTTCCATACTTTGCTTGAATGACGCTAAAAGCATCGCGCATTTTAAAGCCGCGGTTTGTAGTGTTATGGGCATCTGAAGCAACCATATGCGCTAGATTCGCTTCCACTAAATTCAGCGAAAATTGCATTATCTTTTTACCAAAATCCCCTGTGAGGCTGGCAGCTGTCACTTGTGACAATGCGCCTTTTTTCACAAACTGATAGAGGAGATCCGGTTTCTCGATGATTTCCTGGTTTCGCTCCGGATGCACGATAATAGGGATCAGGCCATTTACCTGCAGGTCATAAAACAACCTATCCGCGTATCTCGGTACGTGTGCGGATGAGAACTCCACCAATACATATTTGCTGCCATTGACTGGCTGGATTTCTCCCTTTTGAAAGCCTTCTACCATTTCACCGTGAATCCGGACTTCCTGCCCAGGGACAATCTTTAGGTCTATTTTTTCCGATTGCAGGATTTGGTTTAACTCATCTACTTTATTTAAGATTACTTGTTTCGGATTTTTATATTGGTTATTTAAATGATGGGGTGTCGCCACAATGGTATCGATTCCATGTTCGACAGCCTGCTTTGCCATGCGAATGCTATCCGACACATCTTGTGCCCCATCATCTAACCCAGGCAATATGTGACAATGTACATCAATCATTTACGACAACTCTTTCCAGTTAATTGTGAAAAATGTGTGACAATCTCATCGTACCACCGTCGAAAGTCCTAGTAAAGGGATGAAATTTGTCGAAAGTTGTCAATTAGTACCATAATAATAGTAATAATCTCCCTTTTGGGCTTCCTTCGCGTTTAACACGACTCCCAGCAATTTGCTCTGGGCATTCTGCAGTAGTTCTTTCCCTTTCTTTGCGGATTCAATTTCTGTTTTTTCACTGAAGACAACGAGAATGGTACCATCACATTTATTGGCGATAATTTGCGGGTCGGCTACTGCTAATAATGGCGGCGTATCAAATAAAACGTAGTCAAACAGCTCCTTCACCTCTTCCATGAACTGTTCCATAGATTTGGAGCTTAATAGTTCAGCTGGATTCGGCGGAATCGGTCCGCTCGGCAAAATATACAGGTCTGACTCACTTGTTGCGACAACTGTTTTTTCAAGTGACCGCTGCTTTGTTAACACGGTGGTGAAACCAAATAGGTTTTCTGTCGCGAATGTGTGATGGACCGTTGGTTTACGCAGGTCAGCATCGACAAGCAGGACTTTTTTACCAAGCTGAGCAAATGTCACTGCTAGATTCGCAACTGTCGTAGATTTCCCTTCCGCCGGGCCGGAAGAGGTGACCATAATCGTTCTAATTTCATTATCTATAGAAGAAAATTGGATATTGGTCCGTACCGTACGATATTGCTCGGAGATTGGCGACTTCGGTGCAATCGCTGTGATTAATTTACGCCTTGCATCTTTACTAACTAGTTTCTTCTTTTTTCTAAGAGCCATGAGTCTCACCTCTTACTGTCGTATTTCTAGCCTCGCGGCGTCTGCTTAATTCCTCTAGCTTCTGGTCCTCAATCGGCGCAATTACACCTAAGATTGGCAGACCAAGTTCTTTTTCGATATCTAGCTCGTTTTTGATGGTGTTATCCAAGTATTCTAGTAAGAAGGCGATCCCAACACCGGCCATTAAACCGACAACGATGGCAATCGCAATATTTAATAATGGCTGAGGTTTAATTGGCGATGGGTTATCTGCCACTTTTGCTGGCGAAATAATATGGACGTTATTAATACTCATAAAACTAACGATTTTTTTCTGAAATACTTCAGCTGTTTTGTTGGCAATGACTGCTGCTGTTTTTGGACTAGGGTCTTGCACTGAGAGATTCAACAATTGGGATCCGTTATCACTGGAAACGGTAATTTTTGAAGCTAATTGTTCAGCCGTCATGTTTAGATTTAAATCTTTAGAGACGATTTCTAAAACGGGCGGACTTTTGATAATCCCACTGTAGGTATTGATTAATGCCAGGTTGGTTTGTACTTCTCCTGGATTATATATAGATTGTTCACTTTTTGATTGATTTACGAGAATGAGTGTTGAAGCTTGGTAAATTGGGGTTAGCACAAAGAAACTGACAATCCCGCTGATGATTGCCGCTACTAAGGTGATCGACACGATTAACATCAAACGTTTTTTCAACGTTTCAAACAACTCTTTTAAACTGATGGTCTCTTCCATTTCGGGTTTGGCCCTCCTACATATTGTTACAAACATATGACATTATACCATAAACCTGTCATATTTTTAGTGAATTTGTCATTATTTGTTTCGCTGATTTAATTAAACACCTTTTTGTAAGAAATTTGAAGGAAAATTTATAAATTGGTAGGAATTTCTTACGACATAGGAAATTTTGTCTAGTTTATGTCGATTTAAGGGGAATTTGGAAATGTTTATCTGCTATAATAGAGTCGGATTTATTTATTGGGGGTTTTTTTAATGAAGAAGATTCTTACGTTGTTATTAGGGGTGGTCTTCCTCGCTGTCCTGTATCTCGGGCAGTCCCATTGGAATGAACAGCAGCAGGCTGCGAAGGGCGCGGAAAAGGTTGTGAAACAGGAGAGTGCGGATGTTCAGGGGGAGGAAGCTGCCGACGACAGCTCAACTGAGAAACTGCTTGCACTGACAAAGAATTGGCCGGCGGATGCGGTTGAACAGTTAAAGGTGTCGCTTGAGGAAAAGAAGCCATTTAAGATTTTGTTTGTCGGATCTCCAGCTATTGGGTCCAAAGAGACTGGTCCCTTTGCCGATGTGAAGGCTCGGTTGGTTAAGGCATTCGGTGAAGAGCATATAGAGGTTGGTTTGCACACATATGATTCTACGTCAACGCAATTTTTGAAAGACTCGCAGGAGGATGAAATCGCTGCGGAGGCTGCTGATTTGATTGTGTTGGAGCCGCTTATTTTAAAAAATAATGATGCGGGCGTTACGAATAACACGCTAACGGATTTGCGGAAGATTGTAGACGAGGTGAAAACTGTGGTGCCTGACACCAGTTTCATCATTCAGCCGTCTTACCCGCTTTACAAGGCGAAGAACTATCCGAAGCAGGTAGCTGCGCTTAAGAAGTATGCTGAGGAACAGGAGCTTCCTTACCTTGATCATTGGCAAGCCTGGCCTGACAGCAACTCTTCGGAACTGAAAGATTACATGCAGCCAGACTTAAGTGCTCCGAATGAGAAAGGTAACAAGCTGTGGAGTGATTATTTGACAGATTATTTGATAAGTGATGGAAGCGAATCTGAATAAGGGATTCGCTTTTTTGCCGACTTTAGTTGCCGACATTAATGTCAAAATCCACCTGCTTTAGCAGGTGGTCGTTTAAGAATGAAGAATAGTAATCTTGATTTAGCCTTTTGTTGCCCAAACAGGCTTACCGTCTGGCCGGTAAATCACCACATTGCCATCGTCTTGAACTACCAGCCGGCTGCCTGGGTGCTGCCAAGTATTGGATGACCATCGGGGTTGATTGAGAGTGTCATAGATGACAAGATTGCCGTCGGTTTGCATGATACATACCTTCATTTTCCCTACTGTTCCCGACGCCCAGATTGGTTCCCTCTTGACGGTTGTCTGTGGCGGATGAACAATATTGCAGTCACGCAGTTGGTTGCCATATTGTGTAATTTCAGAGTTGATTTTAAGAATCCTAGCGGCAATTGCTGCTTTTCCGCTCCCAACTGCTTCTTTTAGTTCTTCCTGAAGACCGGTACGCTCATTCTTTAGGCTGTTAATCTTGGCTTCAATGGGACGGCATTCCGCTGCAAGACCTGTAACTTTAGAATTTTTATATAGTACCAGATTCCCATCTCCCTGGAAAATGAAGGTGTACACCCCATTCGCTGAGTTAATAGGCTGGTCAATTTCAAGTACCTCACCCGGCTGCATGTCATTCCCTGTTGCAGCTGGATCTGACCACAAACTTCTAGTGGGCTTCCATGGGTGGCGTTCCCAATCATCCCACCAGTTTTTAGCTTCATTTGGGACGGCTCCTCCCGCATCTTGCCGTTCACGTACGAGATCCTTGAGTGTATTCTTTAGTGAACGCACTTCCAGCAATGCCTGCGGATCAGGTTTGATGGTCGGCGCGGGATGCACCGGACGATTATTATCATCGTATTTTAGAAGGAACCCATTGGCTGCGTACTCTCTCTCCCAGATTGCCTGGCGGGTCTGTACTATTAGACTGGTGCGACGAAGATCAGCGAACTCATCGGCAATCCTCAGGTAGTCAGCCTGATTTTGCTTCTTGGCCTGCAAAGTATCATCAGCCCGCATATAACCGTGTGCCATACGGATATCAATAAGACCGGGATCAATGGTCATAATATCGCGTATATCGAAATTAGGCTGGATAATGGTCACATTCACACCCCATCCTAGTGGTGGCTCTGTTTCGTTTAATACAGTTTCATTGGTCATGATGTCATTAGCGGCACGGCCCGCTACATCGACAATATTAGCAACACCCACATCAAATGATGGCAGAAGCTTACCACTTACCACGCTGCGGGCAGCATCTACCGTGCTATCAGATGCAATAATAGCGTAAACATCGGTGGCCCCCTCCTGAATCGCAGCTTGGATCGGTAAGATTTCACGCACTCCTCCGTCTACATAATTCTCATTGCCGAGCTTGACTGGCGGAAAGGCTAAAGGAATCGAAGCGGAAGCAAGCGTGCCTTGTATTAGGTCGACACGGAGCGGATTGGACGGTGTCGGGTGAGCAGCATTGCAGGTACGTAGTTGATTGTTCAGCTGAATAATCTCCACGTTGATTCGGCGAATTCTGGCACCAATTGCAGCTTTTCCGCTGCCAACTGCCTTTTTCATTTCTTCCTGAAGACCGTCACGCTCACTCTTTAGATCTTTAATCTTGCCAGCGATAGATTGGCACTCTGGAGCAAGAAGTGTCGGTGCATGAACTCTTGTCGTGTTATCACGCTCTACTATTTCGCCAGTCTCCGTCACATAGCGCAGATTACCGCTTTCTAGTGCTACTGCAGCTAGACGCAGCTTAATACCGCTCTTCTGTATCTTACTTAAATCCAGCTTAGACGGGTCATACATCTTGGCCTGGATAGGTCCAAGATTATAAAGCGAGCGAGAACGGGCATTCACCACCTTATCGAGTTCACTCTTAAATTCTTCTAAATCTTTGACAGTCTGTGCTAGATCACGGGCGACCCAGACCCAGCCAATAGGGCCAAGGAACAGTTTGCCCATTTCCAAGGCGGCCGTACCAAATTGACTATCAGCTGACTGCTTGAGAAAGGCAGCCACCTTCGAGTTCTTAATGTTGGTCAGCCATTGTTCCTCTTTCCACATGTCATTGTTGCTATTTAATTCGCTCCAGATTTTGATCAGCCCTCGATAACCGCGATTAGAATCGTTGCCGTCCCCTTCTCCCTCGGCCAACTTAATCGCATTAATAGCACCGACCGAACAGCCTGTCAAGACAGCAGGTCGAATATTGCGCTCGTAAAGGTAACGTACTGCGCCAACCTGGAAGTCACCGCGGGCTCCCCCGCCGCTTAATACAATTCCAACACTCATAGGGTCCCCTCCTAATGAATTCTATTTTTCTAGATTTGTGTGTATTAGGCATGGTATGGTTAAACCTCCATCGGTTTTATCCACATCCAAGGGAAGCCGCTCGTTCTTCCAGACCACGAATCTTAGTCCCTAGGCTTGCGATGTCCTTATTAATCTGGAGAATTTCCTGTCGATCGATACGATCCCTTGGGTTCAGACTGTTCTTGGACTCTTGCAACAGACGAATTTCCTCACGGTATTTGGCAATTTGAGAACGGATTTGTACACATTCTGAGGTTTCTGTACTTAACAACTCAGCAAAGACCCACGCATGGTCCGATACACCATCCGTCCATGGAGCCCTTTGTTCCATCTGGTTTACTTTGTAGGAACCGCGATAGAAAATACAGTCGATCCGTTCATCCGGGTTATTGACCTCGGGATCAGGACGTTCCGAGAAAACATCGGTTAGTCCACTAGAAGCAGCGAACTGCCTCATCTGTTCACTTGATTGGTTTGCATTGAAGTCACCGCCGAATATCACTGGGACTCGCGGGGGAATTCTTCGCACCAGATTGATGGCTTGCTGGTGTCCTGCAACATTGTCATTTGCGGCATTTGGATCGTACGCAGGACTCCCCGGCTTGTGCAATGGAGCGAAACGCGTAGAGAAGACCCGATGATCCACACTGTTGATCCTTATAGTGGCCTCTAACGTTCCAAAAGTAGTCGGCTGAGAGCCGCGCATCACAGGATGCATAGTCGTCACCCCCAATGGGTAGCGCGAAAGAATAGAAACCCCTTTCCAACCGGTAATTCCGGTCATGACAGTCTCGCCAAATTTGTAATATTTCAGCCCAGTTTTCTGAGAAAGATATGGAGTTTGATCGACATCCCAAGGCATTCTTTTTTCCCTTATTTCATTAAGCAAAACGATATCCGGAGATTTTTTTCGGATCTGTTCTGCTATCTTATCTAATCCCCCAGCCCCCTCGTTGATGTTCCAACACAGTATTCGCAAACTAAAAGGCATTCCTTTACCTCCTTCAATATTTTCCACCTAATGAAAAATTTATTCGAAAAACACTCTCAAAAACAATATCAATTGACTCTCAAAAATAAGCACATCTTAATAGCCCCTGTTAAATATAATGAGAATAAAAAAGATTGATGGAGGTAAATGATTTGCAGTTTGGCGGTGTGTTGTATGGTGAAGAATCACTTTCTTTTGTAGGCCGGGACAAGGAATTAGAAGTTATGCATAGACATATAGCCGGGGAAAGAAAATGGCTTCATATTCATGGACAAAGTGGAATAGGTAAATCTTCACTGCTTCGGCGATTTACATCCGAATTGGAAGGCCGGGACTGCTTTCTTATAGATGGAAATAGAGGGATTATGCATAAAGAAGATGTAGCAGGCCAGTTGGCTGAACAGCTTTGGGGAGGAGAACGGATTTCAACTGAACAAAAGAACGACGATTTCATCAAAAATGGCCTCAACGATGCGATCCAGTCAGGCTTGAACATCGTGCTTATCTTTGATGCATTTGAAAAGATGCGAGCAGTAGAGGAGTGGCTCTCTGTGTGGCTCCGTCAATTGAATAAAGATGTGAAAATTATTTCAGCTGGACGGCATCCGCTCACAGGAGGATGGCTTCGTAACGGATGGATGAGCTTGACTGATTCCATCCAATTATCAGCTTTAACCCCATTTGATGTTAAACAATATGCTTTCAACCGAGGAATAAGTGACAATAAGGCCCAATCACAATTGATACGTTTTTCCGGAGGCATTCCTTTAGCGATGACGCTTGCTGCAGAAGTCCTGATTCGAGGAAATAAATCGAATCGATTTGATCGCAATGAACAATATCGGTTAATTTCGATCCTGATGGATGAATTACTGAGCGAGCTGCCTCAATCAATCGCCCATTTATTAGAAGCTGCTTCTGTCTATTGGCGATTTAACGAGGAAAGAATGGCCGTGCTGTTAGATGATGGAATCATCAAAGAATTTCGGAAGCTTATTCAATTACCATTTGTTGTCCTGGTGGAGGGCGGTTGGATGCTTCATGACGCTGTTAGGGATTGGGTACAAGAGGATTTAATACTCCGTAAACCACAAGCCTATGAGCAAATGCGCCGGAAGGCACTTCAACAAATTCGCATGGAGGAACGGGTAAATCCTCAGCTTCGAAATAAACTTCGAATGGATAAGCTATTTCTACACGAACATCCGATTGTTCGAAATACATGCTTTCTAGGATATATGGACGATGTGGAAGTGCGTGAATGCCGAGAATGTGATCTACCGGCCATTCAGTCTTTATACCATCGTTTTCTTCAGCATGCATTACCATTCTTGCCTGGGGAACGACATTTGGAAGGAATCATACGGCCCGTTTGGGAAACCGATCCATCTTCTTTTTTCACACTGTGGAAGCAAAATGAACTGATTGCGTTTTACGGGATGATTCCCTTGCATGATCAGATGCTGAAGGTATTAAGGAATGAACCATTATTACAGCCGCTCTTCCATGAATGGAAACCTATTTCAAATGCATATTTCCTTTCTGTTATCGGAATTGAGCCGGAACTTGAAGGTCAAACGGGGGCATGTGTGACAAATATACTTATCAATCATTTCTCAGTGGCAGATTGGATCATAGACTTTACATGTTTAAAGGAATGGTTTCCTGTGTTCGAATTACTCGGGTTCGAACGAGCAGCTTGGGCAGATGCCACAACCAATTCTGGAACAGAATATCGTGCTTTTACACTAGATCTTGCTGAGGAAGATTTTCTAGCAAAATTTGATAGATTGCTAACCAGTAACTTAACAGAAGAGACGTTTGCCCATACTGATCCAGCTAAAGGTATTCAAGACCTGAAACAAATATTGAAGGAGTGGGCCAGCCTTCCTCGCAATCTATCACTATGTGATTCATATAATCGGCTGTTTCCCCACCGGATACTAGCCGAGGTCTCAGTGCAGGATTTAGGGAGCAGCATTCAGCAGGACCTGCTCAGAGCGATCAATCAGCTTTCAGCAGGCGATGATCGAGACGCCATTTTAGGAAGGCTATTAAGATACACCTATACCCAAGGGATACGTCCACAAACGTTAGTCGCAGAAAGGCTTAATCTCTCTCCAGCATCGTACTATCGGTACCTGAATAAGTCGGTGGAACGCTTGTATGAATTATTAAACGGTGAGGAAAAATAAGGATTTTTCAATAGTTAATGTGGATCAGGAGATTTCTGTTAATTACGAGAATTCGGCATAACCCGCTGCTTAAAAAACAAACAAACGTTTAATTATTTCTCCTAGAAACTACACCAGTTGGGATTCCAACCCAATAACAGCTGCAAATTTTGCCATTCAAAGCGAACCTGAATGATTGGATTCGCTTTTTTTGTTTTGTTTATGGAGGCGCCCTAGGCGGTGGTTGCGCGATCTGCTTACTCTCTGAATCTGATTTTTCTGTTTAAAGAGCAGCTAGAACTGCTCTACTTACTCTCTGAAGCCCCATTTTCCCGTTCAGAGGGTAAGTAGATTCTTTCTACTTGCTCTCTAAATCTAATTTTCCTGTTTAGACATCAGCTAGAACTGCTCTAATTACTCTCTAAAGCTCATTTTCCCTTTCAGAGAGTAAGTAGAACCTAAATCGGATGAACATGATTATTATTCTTTAACCCACTTAGTTTCTCCTCAAACAATTGAAGTGCAACCATGATTGCATCATCATGCTTATAATTCAACACTTCGAGTTCAGTGGATTTTGTATCATACAGGCTTTTTAAATCATATAACCTCACTAATGTTCCCCCTAATCCGTAGTCCATTGCTTTATATCCCATAATTATACAAAATTTAATGATAAGTGTGTGGAAGGCGCTGGAACTTTGTCGGTGGAATAGAGAATAAAGTTTAACAAAAAGGTTCAGTACAACTTGGAAATTTTGTTTTTTTTTTGCATTAATAAAATACACTGCAACTATAGCATGTTAATTGCCGAATACACCTAAAGAGACTCCAGACAAGACTTAAAACGCTTATCTATGGATACATATAAACAAAGATAAAAGGTGCGTCATTCAAAGGTTTTGTTTGCTGAAACTGTATATAAGCACCTATTACTTTAAGAGAATAATGAAGGAGTAACCTACTCCTTTTTTGATGGCATTTGTCAGCCGCCTTCTATGCAAGTTGCAGTAGAACTTCCGACAACAAAATTTAATTCTTGAAGTAGTAAAGGTAAAAGTTCACTTTCAACTAAGGTTTCTAATGATTGTTTTGTAATTGGTACATTATACTTTTTGAAAATATCTGCCGTATCTCCCCAAACATCTACAATTGCTTCTGGGGCCATATTAGACTGTATAACCACTTTAGTACCCCCTTTATTGACATGGTGCCAATAACATTACTGTAAACCAACTAAGTATATACTTGCACTAGTATTCCTTAGGTAAGGCCCAAACAGAAACACTTCCTCCATTAACAGGGAACATGGCGAATCCTTTATCGTCAATACTAATTTGATCATTTCTATTTTGAGTGATATCCACCCATAGTTCTCCTGCACGTTCCGTCCCGACAAACATTTTTTTGAAGCCTCCATCACTATTACAAATAATAACCGCACAGCCGGATCGCTTGATCGCTGGTGTTCCTCGTCGTACCCAGCCAATCGTATTCGGATGGTCGAAATAATCATCCTGGTCTCCGTAAGCATAATGATAACGAGCGTTTAAAAGGGGATCAATGGCTGCTTTTTTACCAGGGATAGGATGATCACCAGCAATCCCAAAGTAGTCACCATAAAATACAACGGGGTATCCATCTCTTCGTAGTATAATGAGGGCATATGCAATTTGTTTAAACCAATCTTCTATCCAAGACTCAAGTGCCTCATTAGGCTGTGAATCGTGATTATCTACAAATGTTACGGCATCATGAGGGTGAGATTGAACGAGGGTATGATCGAAAATGGCAGCAAGGTTAAAATCGCGGCCTGCTTTTGATGCAGCGTGTAATTTATAATGTAGTGCAACATCAAATAATGACATTTTATAAGTGCAAGAATGTAAAAACTCCTGACTTTCTCTTACATCTGAATTCCAAAACTCTCCTACGAAATAAAATTCCTCTCCTCGATGTCGCAGCATTTCTGTTACAAAGTCACAAAGAAAATCATTCTTAATATGTTTAATGGCATCTAACCGAAACCCGTCACATTGCAAATTGTCTATGATCCATTTTCCTGCTTTCATCACCTCTTCTTTTACCGCAGTATGGTCATAGTCAATATTGGCAAACATTAAATAATCATAGTTCCCAAATTCGTCGCTTACATGGTCATTCCAATCTTTATTGTCTCCTAAAATTCGATAGATTCCCATTTTTCCCGTATTATGATCATAATCAGTACCGTTAAAATGTTCGAAGTTCCATTTAAACGAAGAGTACTGATTTCCTCGACCAGGGAAAGTGAATTTAGTAAAGCCCTCAATATCAAATGGTTCCGAAATCACTTCTTTACGATTTTGTGGATTTACTTCAACGACTTTAAAGACTTCTGTTTCATCAGCCGCCGCTTTATGATTTAACACTAAATCTACATAAACTTGTATGTCATATTTATGACACTCGTTAATAGCATCTATCAGCTCGTCTTTTGTTCCGTACTTTGTTCGAACTGTTCCTTTTTGATCAAACTCGCCTAGATCGTATAGGTCATAGACACCATAACCTGTGTCTTGTGACGTTTGACCTTTTGTTACGGGGGGAATCCATAAAGCATTTATCCATGCTTTACTTAGTACTTGTGCCATTTCTTTTAATCTATTCCAGTGCGACCCGTCAGCTGCAACATGCCACTCAAAGAATTGCATCATCGTACGATTTCTTTCCAAATCTCATTCCTCCCTCCATGATTAAAATACACCTTTTTACCAAGCTGCATCTATAAACCACCTTTCTAGATATATTTCACCGAAAAGTTAAGATTTTCCTTCTTTGATTGAGACGGATGCTTCTATTTGTTACGGCTGGCATGTCGGTATAATATGGCAAAAATAAGATAGGAATAACAATCATTGTAAATAGAACTACCTTTGGCAGGAAATTAGTAGTATCTCTCATATAGGTAATTATCCTTACAAAATTTCACATTATTTTTACATCAATCCTCTATAAAATTTATATTCTATTGCTATTTTTAATAGGTAATCTATTTAAATAAATGGAATGATTGGAGATGTTCAGATTGAGAAGAAATTGGTTACCTGCTCTAGGTGCTCTTGCATTAGGCATCGGTGTGATGACTGGCGGAGGGACTGCCTTTGCGAAAGAAAAACATAAGGATATTTTAAATGTATCACACCGTGGTGCTTCAGGTCATGCTCCTGAACACACTTTAATATCCTATGACATGGGAGAAAAAATGCACGGCGACTATATTGAAATTGACTTGCAAATGACTAAGGGTGGACAATTAATCGCCATGCACGATGAGAAAGTTGATCGGACGACAGGTGGGACAGGCTTTGTTAAGGATTACACATTAGAGGAAATCAAGCAATTAGACGCAGGAAGCTGGTTTAACGAAAAATATCCACAATACGCTAATCCAGATTATGCAGGGGTAAAAGTGCCAACTCTTGAAGAGATCTTCCAAAAATTCGGCAAAAACAACCAATATTATATTGAAACAAAGTCACCAGAAATTTATCCAGGTATGGAAAAGGAACTTTTACGTCTCATCGATAAGTATGGTATCGATAAAGAGACACTTCTTGTTCAATCTTTTAGCCCACAAAGCTTAGAAATTATGCATAAACTTGACCCATCTGTTAAGCTAGTTCAATTATTATCTTATAAAACAAATACGGCAATAACAGATGAAGAAATTGCAGCCATTAAAGAGTATGCAATGGGAGTAGGTCCTAACCACACATATTTAAACGAAGAATACGTACAAAAGGTCGTTAACAACGGGCTGGAAATCCATCCATATACAGTAAATGATAAAGAAAGAATGGCGCAGTTAATTGACTGGGGTGTTACAGGAATGTTCACAAACTTCCCAGACTTACTTCATGAAGTTAAGAAAGGTAAATAAGTTCCTTTTAGTACAATCGAAGGGGGAGGAGCAATCCTCTCCCTTTCTTTGTTTGTCCAGGTTTGATCTTATTGATAGGTGATTATCAAAGTTGCTGTTTATTTACGAATAGGTGCTCATTCATTGCATAGCAGCGGGTTTTTCTTGCGTGGGGGTGCTTGTTAATTGCGGATACGCTGCTGTTACTTCCGGATGAACGCTCGTTACTTACGGATACGCTGCTGTTACTTGCACGGTATCCTGGTAAAAGCAGTCGTTCTTGTACAAGCACCTAATCTAGGCCGCTCTAATTACCTGAATCCCAGCGGATATAAACAAATTGCTCCTGTGATCGAACCGATCGTTGATGAGATAATCACACCTGTAACACTAAGATTTTGTTTCGTATGTCATATATCCGCCAAACGTAAGAATCACTTCTGACGGTATCGGGGGGAAAACATTTTCTAATGCAATTAAAAAAAAGATCCCAAAATAACCAGACTGCTCTATTATATCTTTAATCAAGGACCCCATAATTTCCTCCAGTATCTCGATCCGGGCTATTTACGCTGTCTGAAGAAATGCCGGCTTACCCGCCCGGGAAATTCCCCCAACACAAAACTTGCTAAGTTAATTCGGCAGTACCAATGTTTTATTACTTCAAGAAGCCATAAAGGTACTTGTTTGCCCGAAATATAGTGATAAAAGTTTTTATATGCCCACAGAAGGTGTTCCCAACGTTGGTCGTTTCCCTTTTTGATATATTCCGATACGTCTAGAACTTTTCCTCTTCCATTTTGCAAAAGGATGTTTTTTAGATGAATATCTCTAGGATTCAAACCTTGACTACGGACATACTCCCGAGCCTCCTCTACGTCCAGAATCGCTTGTTCAGTGATCGGAATGCCTTGCAATAAACAATCATATAAAGTTACCCCTTGTTCGAAACTTAAAACGATATAGTTCGTTCCGTTCCCATAAAGTTTTGGGAAATAACGGGACCCTTTTAAATGTTCGTAGACATATTCCTCCACTTCTTTTTTCTTTAATGCTTGATCGGAATATACCTTAAATACATAGTTAGGGGTCTTATGATAATGAAAAACAGCAGCATCCGTTCCGATTCCGATGCATTTCAGACCTTTAACAGACCCAATAATATCAACAGGTTGATTATTTTCATTACCTATCACTTTAATGTTCCTGAGTGCTTCATCTGCCAGTTTCCAATCTAGTATCATGAAAATCCCCTTTTTGTATCGCATTTTATTTTGCCAACAAATCCACTTCCCAATTTCAGGCTCAAAACTAGTGTATGTTTTTCTAAAGTTATACGATTAATTAAAAGGCAGGTTTCGGAAATTAGCCTAAATGATTCGAATGGCCCCCTTGTCCTGCCGATTAAATTTATTGGTTTTTTAATTTTGTATGTTTTGCATCAAGCCGCGCCTCAATTTTTTCCAGCTGCTGCTTATCCTTTAACAGCTCTTCTTTATTTTTTTTTACCAATTCTAAAAACGTTACTTTTCTTTTTCTCATTTTCCCTCTCTCCAGTCTTTTAAAAGTTGATATATTAGTCCTTTTCCTAATTAAAAAACAAAAAAACCTTTACCAGATATATGGCAAAGGTTTTTAAAACATAAAAGACCTTTACCAAGTAGGCAAAGGTCTTGCTAACAACGAAGTCGTTGCCAACAAAGCCGGGAGTTCTAAAATCTCCGAAATGACGACTCTGCTGTAAAAGCTACTCCCCTTTAGGAGAACTATTCAAATAATTATATTTAATATAATCGATTAGCTGTAAATTTGTCAAATAATATTGGAGGGTCTACTGTCTCCTCCGACTACACACTCAACTCTAAAACTTATTCCGAAATGGACTGGATAATGTTCGCAACCTCTTTCTCTAACTCTGCGGGTTCGTTTGCATAATTATAAATTCCTAAAAATTTCTCTATTGCTGTCGGATGGGAACTAATCAATTTGTTGATCGTATCTTGTTGCTCAGTGATTGGTTCATTCTTTGAAATTTCATAACCCATATGAAACCTGACCATAAACTCATTTTCTATTGCTGTTTGATATTGTTCACTAAATTGATTCCAGGTCATCATTTGACCCTTATTTTTGGATAACACGCCGGCTAATATACGGGCGCCACATATTGCATCATGGATCCCCTGTGCCATGCTGGGGTCTTTAAAACAAACTGCATCCCCAACCAACGCCCATCCTTTTCCCATACCTTTATACCAGTAGTTATCATATCCGAGTATACCTTTGATTGGTCCTGCTAGTTCTGCTTTTGCCAAACGATCTCCAATGGTTGTATTCGGAAAGTAGTTTGTCAAAAAATGACGCAGGGTTTCTTCCGGCTTTAACTTAAACCTCTCTTTCAATTCTTTATTTTCTAAAGGAAAAATGCCAACGATTACACATAAATCATCATTCGTTGGGAAGAGAATAGCTGTGGCATCTTTTCTCCTATATACTTCAAACTTAGGTCTATGATTGTGAGCGATCCTGCGAAAATAACCGTAATAGATACCGACTTTACTAGAAACACTTATTTTGAGCTCACTCTTTACCAATCTGCGAATGGTGGACGCTCTGCCATCTGCCCCGACTACAATATTAGCATAAAAAATTTTTTCGACCTTGTTGTCATTCAAGCCTTTAATACCTATAACCGCCTCATCATCTTGGATCACATCCGTCACACGAAACCCTTCTAAGACAGATATATTCCCATGAGATTTGGCCTGTTCAAGCATGATATGATCAAGATACGTTCTTTTGATACAATAACAACTGTCTTCTTTATGAACTTCAGGAATGATCCCTTCTATCACAGTATCCTCAAATTGAAATTTAATATCCCGTACAGGGGTGACGTTCAATTCAAGTAACTTTTCCATGACACCAAGTTCTCGCAGCAGAGCAACGGTGTTATTGAAAAAGGTATGAGTAGACAAGGTGTCGCTAGGAAACGTTGAGCGGTCAATTAACAACACATGAAAACCTGCCTTAGCAAGGTAGATTGCAAGAGCAGAGCCGGCACATCTTGCCCCGGTAATGATTACATCATACCTCTTATCCAAATACCATTCACCTCACATATTTTATCAACATTTATTTGTTGCTAAAAGGAACATGTGGCAGTTTCTTTTATTGAAAAAAGTGTACCAAATTAATCATTTAATGCATTTTTCAAGAGAATATCACGATGTCTTGGCAAGGATAATTCCCTTTCTATATATTTACTTACAAATCCCGTACACAATAACCATCCCCTTAACATTCTTGGGGTGAATTTACAAATTATATATTCTATATAAGGAAAAGATATGAAAAAAACGCTTCATACGCTTTTGTTGGTTGCGGTTGTATAAGAAAAAAGCGATCCTCCCGTTATGGAAGCATCGCACTCTGTCATTATTCCTGGGCTGGTTTTTCATTTTTATAGGATTCTTTTGGCTTTGCCAATTGTTCCTGATCGTCATTAATCAAACGGTTTCCAAAACTCGGGAGTGACTTTTCTTCTTTCCGTTCTTTCCTCTTTCTTAGCCAATCTCGAACCCGTCTACACAACCTTCGCTTCTTCATTGTTCTTCACCCCAATCACCTTCATCATTTTCCTTCGGCATACTTTGGGTTTCTATTTTAATACTAACATGATACTTACGGATTAACTGTTTATTCTTCTTATTCTTTTTATATTCTTGAACAAACCTTCCCCTTTAAAGGATATTAATTCTCCTCTTAACCAAATCTGAAGATTAAGTGCAGAAGCTATACCTAGCCTGTAATAAAAATGTTAGCATTCTGTTACCGTCCTACAGTTGATGTTGGGCATCTGAAGGTATAGACTTTACTTACTTGAGGAGTGATTGAGATGGGATCAGTAACAGTGGATCAGCTGAGTTTCAAAAAAAGATTATCGATGATTGAGCAATTTGCAATCAAAGATTTCTTGTTTAAATTGGTCGGTGAACCAACAGAAGGAATAGATGATTTTCTACCGCTTGAGTATACAGAGGATGTCTTTGCGAAGATGGAGGCAAAACTGGTACCAGGTTTAGTTATGAATAATGATGAACATTTCAGATATGCCACAATAACAGAATCTAATCAAATTGTTATAGCCGTTTTAGATTCGAATAAAGAGTTAAAACATAGAATCATTTCTCTGGATAAGCTAAATAACTAAAATATGGGTTAATCCTAAAATCGCTTAATTAAAGTAGATGTCATGAACCATAGATACACATTTCAAGAAATTGTCTCAACTATTAAAGAAAATACAGATAAGCAATAAAGCCATTCCTGCACACTTAAGGAATGGCTTTTTTCTATTATAAAAAAGTTACAGAAAAACCTTCTTTTGTAATCCGATCTTTCTTTACTACCCACCCATTAGCTTAAAGAATCCAGCCGCTAAAAAGGGGGCTGGATTCTTTAACTTTTGTACAACTAGCAAGTTCTCTTCAATGAAAGTGGGACAAGATAAGACAAAATATCTATCTTAACCATGATTATGCTTCTCATCCTTTTTTTTATGTTTCTCTTCTTTTTTTCTACGTTTCTCCTCCTCTTTTCTTCGTTTCTCTTCCTCTTTTTTGAATTCCTTCTCCTCTTTTTTCAGTTCCTTTTCCTTTTTTGGACGTTTCTCTTCTTCTTTTTTATTATTAGGATGTTTTATGACTTTCTCGATTTTTTTCTTTGGTGGTGGAACTTCTGCAGAACCAATACCTTTTATATAAAGTTCATTATTCACTCTGTAAACACTGTCTGGCTGTTTAAAACTGGATGTGTCCGTTCCAATTGTTTGCATCATCGCTTTAAACATTAACTGCGAGATTTTCGTCGTATCTCCGCTCAAATAGTTACCCTGGCCGTTTTGAGCATAACCAGTCCAGACAGCCATGGTGTATTGTGGTGTATACCCTGCGAACCAGCTATCATTTGTCGCGGTGTCTGGGTATCCATATCTAGCACTCGTCTTTGAATCAAAGTTGGTTGTACCTGTTTTCCCAGCAACATCCAAGCCAGGGACATTGGCCGTTTTTCCTGTCCCGACATTGACGACTGTGCGCAGCATATCCGTTACCATATAAGAAGTGTAATCATGCATCACACGTTTTGCTTTCCCCGCAAAATGAACGACTTTGCCATCCGGAAAAACAACCTTTTGGACAAAATGCGGTTTATTGTACATGCCATTATTGGCAAAAGCGCTGTAGGCGCCTGCCATGTCTAAAGGACTGACGGTATTACTGCCAATCGAGTAGGATTCATATACTTGGTCATTTTTAAACGTAATGCCGAGTTGTTCTGCAAATTGCTTTGCCTTATCCATCCCAACTGCACGCATGGTGAGAAGGGCCGGGATGTTATAAGAGTTTTGAAGTGCCGTCCTTATTGTCATCATGCCATGATATAGATGGTCCCAGTTGGAAATCGACTGGCCGGTTGAATAGGTTGTCGCCGTGTCATTAATCAAATGACCTGTGGACCATTTTAAATGTTCAATCGCAGGACCGTAATCAAAAATCGGCTTAAAGGATGATCCTGGTTGTCGTTTGATATCGACGGCAAAATTGTGGCCTAAGAATTGGGTCTTAAATTCATTTCGCCCGCTCCCTATTGCCCTGACTTCACCTGTTTTTGTATCTAAGAAAACGAATGCCCCCTGAAAATCCGCATCTGGATAGGCAATTATTTCATTTGTATGCATCATTTTGTCTGCAAAATTCTGTGCTTTTGGATCAAGGGTCGTATAAATCGATAATCCATCCTCACCGATGTCGACATCCTTCATCTTTCCCTTTACCTCTTTCACAGCGGCATCCAAAAATGCTTCATAAGGCATACTTTGTTGTGTGTTTTTTTTCACAAGTCCCTCTGTTACAGGAACCTTTTCCGCTTCTTTCATTTGCTTTTCCGTGATATAGCCATCTCGAAGCATCGAACGTAAGACAATGTGACGGCGATTCGTCGCTGATTCTACGTTTTCCGGTTTGGTCGGATCGTAATTATTAGGACTTTGCGGCAGTCCGGCTAACATGGCTGCCTGAGCGAGCGTCATTTTTTTCAAATCATTGGCTTCAATCCCATAGTAATTCTTTGCTGCAGCCGCAACCCCATAAGAGCGGTGGCCAAGGTAGATTTTGTTCAAATACATCATTAAAATATCGTGTTTGGAATACTTTTGCTCCAGCTGATACGCTAATTTCCATTCTTGTACTTTTCTCTTTAACGTCTTCTCTCGCGTCAAAAATGAGTTTTTAATGACTTGCTGCGTAATCGTACTTCCACCTTGAGATCCGAAATTTCCGGTTACGTTCACGAAAATGGCCTTGGCCGTCCTTTTCAGGTCAATCCCATGATGATCATAAAAATGGGAATCCTCGGTGGCGATAAACGCTTGTTCCAGCACTTTCGGCACTTGATCATAGGTGATTTTTGTCCGCTTTTCCTTTCCGTATTCATAAAGGAAGTTTCCGTCTTTATCGTAAAATTTTGTGGAAAGTGGATCCACCAGCTTAGAAGGATCCAATGCGGGTGTACCCTTCATCATGGATGCGAACGTAATGGCTCCTGCTCCTGCTGAAACAAGACCAAGCACCAAACAGACGATCAATACCTTTTTTACGATCGATCCTTTTTTCAACAGTGGCCCTTTATTCGATATCCGGTTACTTCTTTCTTTATTTTGTGCTGCCTTTTCCGCCCTTTTTCGTTCCTCACGAGATTGATAGGTTTCTTCTGACATTCTTTTTCACTCCTTATGGCGCCTTTCACCACCCGAATTATGTTAACACAATTCGGACATGTTGAGATCAATTTTCCGTCTATCGTTTTCATGAGCTTGGATATAAATAACTCCCCTATCCAAAACTCATAAACTGGATCTCAACCTTTACAAGAGTAACAGATGGACGTTAATAATGCATGAGCCTAATGTACATATTCGTACGAAATCTTAATTTATAAAATATTATCACTGAATGTAAAAATACCCTATCACATAAAAATAAAAACCATTTCCTATACAAAAAAAAGCGCCTTCTACCGAAGTAGAAAGCACTTGATATCATCGCATATTCTCGTGTTATGATACATCCTGTAAAACGCAAACTAGTGTATCAGTCAACAAGCTGATCCTCAATAAAATGCATCTGCTTGATGATCCTTCCTTCCTTACTTTTATCATAAACAGTGTATTCCTTTTGTGGTTCAGCATCTGACCAAATCATATAGGCAATTAGATCATTCTTATGATGTTCCAGACGATCTGTATTCATGTAACTTTCATCAGGCTGCCAGTCTCTTGGCAAATCCTCACTTTCCCTATAAAAGGACAGATCGAAAATCCGGTTTTTGCCTTCTATCCCTTTCATTTCACCTTCAACAGGATGATTCTTACTGTATGTTTCAACTAATTCCTTCAACTCGGTTAGATCTTTTGGTGGATTCAGAATCATATAATGCTTTCTAAGAGTCACCACAGCTTCATCCTTTTTACCAACAATCTCTTCTGTATTGGCTATTTCGAAAATCTTTGTTTCTCCGTTTGATTCCTTATTTTTTGTACATCCCATTAAGCTTAGTGAAATGAAGAGTATACAAATCATTAAAACGATCATTTTTACGTTAATTTTTATCACAAATCTCCCTCAAATGGTACATCTATTTCCATTACCGTCACAAATGGCTTATATTTCCCATTATATTCATCAAAATGCTGTAAGACAAACCAGGAACGGAAGCCTGCTAAGTTTTTATACACCTTCTCCACATCTGGCTGATCCAGCCCAAAATGATCATATAAACGAACACGCATGACGCCTTTAAAGCGATTATTCTCTACTGAGAAATCTTTTACGGACACCGTATTCCCCCAAGTATCATTTACTGTAATGGTCAGTCCGCCTATACGATCATTCCAAGTGCTAAACGTCGGGTAGCTAGCATTTCTCTGGATATAATTATAAAATTCATTTGTACTCTTTGTACTCTGATCAAACTTAAGTGCTGCCAAATTACCTCCATTTTTCTTTAGCTCATCCACTAAGGCCTTTTTGACAAATTCAACATAGGCTTTCGTTGTTTCATGCTCTTTTGCTTCTTTCGTTAAAGTCTGGTTTCTGTACTCTGTACCAGTTCCATCTCTAAAATGATTGATCATATCTAAAATGACATCTTCCATATCTCCCATGGCAAACAAGCTTGTTGACATATCCTCGAACTCATAAAAGAGAATACTTGGGAAAGAAGATTCAAGTAATTGGAGTCTGAACATCCAGCTAAGATCTTTTATTTCATCTTCTGTATAATCATTTGTTTTCATATCATTCGCGACATTTCCATTTTCATCATAGCCTTCTGGCCGATCTGATTGAAAAATGACGGTATCGGAAAAATTAGCGTCCAACGGTCTTGAATCCACATTATCAAGCTTTCCATCTCCGTCACTATCTTTTTTGTCAGGAAAACTCGTTGGAAAGAAACCTTCAAAATGAATCGTAACGCCAAAAATATTTACCGTAAATGATTGAAGAGGACCCATTTCTTCCCCATCGGTTAATCCATCTCCGTCAGTATCTTTCTTGTTAGGATCTGAGTAGATGATACCGTATGGTGTTTTCATTCCTTTGGTTTCATAGATGTCGTATAAGCCATCTCCATCTGAATCTGTTGTATCGATTGCCACTTGGCTGTTCTCTTCACCTGTTCTCTTTGCCAGCGTTTCATTTTCACCATCCGCCCCAGAGTAGTCCATTTCCCTGCTCCAAAACTCCAGCCATTTTTTCTTATCAACCACCAAAAATTCGCCAAAGTGAGTCGTTTCCACACTTATAGTATTCTTACTTGCATCTAATACAGCATCAAGGCCTTCATACATTTCCTTCTCTTCATTGTACCAAATAACACCTAGATCATTTTCCGCTGTGTCTCCTAGCTTCGCTTCATCATACGTAAACGTAATGCTTGCTTTATCAAATTCTGATTTTGTTGTGATGCTTACAGGAGAACCAATAATACCGTGTAAATTAGTTGTTTTCACGTTGTTTGTGCTGGTAATTCTCGTGGTATTATTAATATTACCCTTTGCACTAAACTCAACTTCCACACTCTTAATTTCTGCTTGATCAGGCTGGGTCAATGATTTACGGATCGATTGTTTACGGAGTTTTTGTGAATCCTCGATTCCGTCACCATCGCTGTCTGCAGCATTCGGATTTGTCTTTAAAGCATATTCATCTCCATCACTTAACCCATCGCCATCTGTATCAGCCTTATTAGGTAATGTTTTAAACTGATGTACTTCAAATCCGTCGGTTAATCCATCTTGGTCTGAATCTTTCTTCATTAAATTTGTTTTATACGTTTGCTCGTCTTTATTACTTAGGCCGTCTTCATCGCTATCTTCATCTGCATCACTTATGCCATTACCATCTGTATCATATTTTGTCGGGGAAATAACCGATTTAACCTCATATTCAATATTGTCCTTTAATCCATCACCATCTGTATCCTTTTTAAAGGGATTCATCCCCTCAAAGAATTCCTTTCCATCCGGTATCGTGTCACCATCCGAGTCAGCGGTAGATTCAAAGAATTCCTTGTTAAATGTGTAGCCTGCTTTTTCAAGTCCGAATGACACTTGTTTATAGGCATTTTGATAGGATTTTGAGGCAGGGATAGCTAGATCCTTTTCTAGGAACTCATTCCCTTTTTCAGTCATTTTCACAGCATTATTCAAATGAGCTTTTATTCTATTTCCTTTGTCATCTGATTGATCGGCGATATCCTTTAAGATGCCGATCGCATTTTTATTGACAATTTTATCCGATAAGTAAACATTAAAGAGGATATCTGCAAGTAATACTTCAGTTGGTGCATCAAAATCGTTTTTGTTTATATACCCCCATAGATATATGGTCAACTTATGTTTGATATCCAAGAGCCGATCACTTTTTAGAATTACCCCTTTTAGATACTCCTCTTGAACCGCTTGTTCGTATTGGTTAATCAATTGTTCAAAACTATCAAGGTCATTTAACCCTTTTTGCTTAACGGTTTTATCGAATTCCCCTTCTAGTGCTTTTGAATCAAATTTAGCATTCGTCTCTTTTATGACTTTTGCAAAACGCTTTAATTCATTTATCGCAACCTTATCATACATTTTTCCATATCTAGTATCTTCATAGAATTCATATTCACTTAACCACTGTTTTACATTTTCCTCACTAGAATTCTTATTTTTTCCTTGATTACCATTGTTATTTCCCTTGGCAGCTGCAGCTTGCCCAGATGCGCCGAAAACCATTGTAAAGATCAATAAAAAGCTCAACATACTTTTTACTTTATTTTTCATTATGGAATTCTCCTCTAAAAATATTCTTTTAACCTATAAAAATATAACTAATAGAGAAAAGTGGCATGCCTACACTCTGGCAGATTTTCATAACGCATTTTATGTGGTTTCATGGTAGAAGCATTTGCTATCGTGGTTCCCCCAGAGAAATATTGTCAAACCCCTTGAGATCACGTCATGAAATCAACTCCCTCTATACATATTAATATTTCAACGGTTTTACCCATTGATGATGGTAACGACGGACGAGTGCGGCGAATTCATACGGAATCTTACGTCCCTCTGCTACGTCGCTGGAGTTAGCAACGACTTCAATGGGACGCACTGTTTGCGGTCTTTGAGGAGATTTGAGCCTTGGTGATAAAAGAGATAAAACTTCATCGGGTTGTTTCTGGAGAAGATTATTCGGAAATGAGATACATTCAAGTTCAGCCATAGTCATTTTTCTGGGTGTTGGAAACAATTTCCATCACTAATCATGAACCAATTTTTAGTTTAAATTATTTATTCAGTAATTTTAAGGGGATAATTCCCTATATTTGGATACTTTTATATAGTCCTTCCGTTCCGTGGTCTCTGATGATGAAGGCTGCTTAAGGCAAGAATATCGGAAGCTTGTGTGCAAAAAAAGAAGACACCTCTTTGGAGAAAAAATAAGGTGTCTTCTTTTCTAATATTTTTTTAACGACTAGTGTTACCAGCATCAACGTGTATAGTTGTATAGGTGTATCAATTGCTTTTGGTGCTAGCTTTCACAACACTTCTTAATATTTATAGGATTGTCCGCCATCGATTGGAATAACGGTCGCGTTGATGAAGTCAGCTTGATCGGATAACAGGAATGCTACTAAATATCCTACTTCTTCTGGTTTACCGAAACGTTTCATTGGGTTTGGCTCAACAAATTGTTTTCCTACTTCTTCCCAGTTGTCTGGATCCATTTGCTTTAATGAACCTTCAACCATTGGTGTCATGATTGCACCTGGTGCAATGGCTTTAATACTGATTCCGTATTGACCGTATTCAATTCCAGAGTTTCTTGTTAATCCGACCACGCCGTGTTTACTAGCTGCATAACCAGATTGGTTTCCTACCCCACGAATACCACCAACAGAAGCAGTATTAACAATAGAGCCAAAACCTTGTTCTCTCATGACTTTCAATACGTGTTTCAAACCATAAAACACACCATTTAAGTTAACACTCACTACTTTTTGGAATTCATCAATACCGAAATCCTCTGTTAGATTTTGTTTTCCTTCAATCCCTGCGTTGTTGAAGAAACCATCGATTTTCCCAAATTTCTCAACTGTTCCATTTACATAGTTTTCAACAGCCTTTTCATCTGCTACATTCGCAGTGATCAGCAACACTTCTGCGTTTGGTGCAGCCTCTAACACTTTTCTTTTTGTTTCTTCTAATGAAGCAGCATTTAAATCAACAAGTGAAAGCTTTGCTCCTTCTTTTGCTACTTGTAAGGCAGACGCTTGACCTAAACCAGATCCTGCACCTGTAATTAATACCACTTTCCCATTAAAACGATTGCTCATTGTATATTTCCTCCTTTATTATTGAAACAATAAATAACTTGCTATCTTAGATATCCCTATTTTACCTCAGTTTAAAGTATCTCGAATTAAGGATTTATGATAGTATAAATCATCTCTTCCAAGTCAGTCTTAGATAATACAGGTTTTTCTCACAAAGCTAGGAATTACAAAGAACCATTCACTTTTTCAAACTTGAAGCAAAAGATTCGTCTTATTGCGCCGTATACCCACCATCAACCGTTAAACTATTACCAGTCATGAATGAAGAATCGTCAGAAGCCATGAATAAGACTGCTTTTGCCATTTCTTCTGCTTTACCAAGACGTTTTAACGGTGTGACTGCTGCTAAAGCTTGCTTGCTTTCTTCCGGAATAATTGGTGTATCAATAAAACCTGGGCATAATGCGTTAATACGAATATTTTGTTCTGCATATTCGAGAGCAAGTGAACGAGTTAAGTTAATCACGCCGCCTTTTGCTGCGTTATAGGCTGCTGAACCTGGTGACCCAACCCAACCGTACATAGATGCCGTATTAACAATCGTACCGCCTCCTGTTTTTAACATTTCACGGATGGCTTCACGTGCTACTAAGAAAACACCGTCTAAGTCAACATTTACGGTTTTACGCCATTCAGAGTACTCTAAATCGTGTGAAGGTTGAACACGACCGATACCAGCATTGTTGAAAACAACATCCACTTTGCCGAACGCTTCAACGGTTTGTTTAAAGATATTTGCGACTTCTTCTTCACTCGTAATATTTGCTTTTATAAAAAGAGCTTCTGCATTAAGCGTTTTCAACTCTGCCTCAAAAGCTTTCCCTTTTTCCTCATTTAAATCAACGAGAACCACTTTGGCTCCTTCAGAAACGAATAAACGTGCTGTTGCTGCCCCAATGCCAGATGCTCCACCGGTAATCACAGCTACTTTGTCTTGTAATTTACCCATTCTAGATATTCCTCCTTACCACATTTTAGATAAAGATAATAGTCAGATTTAAAATCTGTGCTATTTTGTTCACAATTCAATTGTACTATTTTGTTCACATTTAACAATCATTAAGATATCATTAAGTGTCTACTACTTAGACACTTATGATAAATCTGTCTATTTTAAGGGAGGTTTTTTCATGAATAAAGAACAAAATACGAGATCTACACGACAAAATCGTACAAAAGAACATTTAAAGCAAGCATTGATTGAGCTAATAAAAGAGAAGGGTTACCATTCCGTTACAGTAAAAGACATTGTCGATTATGCCGCTTATAATCGCAGTACCTTTTATATCCATTACCTTGATAAAGTTGAATTAGCTGAAGATCTACTTGTTTCCATGCTTCAAGGGTTAGAGGCTTCAGTAGGCAAACCATATGTACCAGGTCATATAGTTTATACAGCCACGCTAAATGCACCATCTTTTAATATCGTTTCTTATATCTATAAAAACCGGAATTTTTTTGAACTGATTAACTACGACGACACGTTACCAGGATTACACACACGGTTTCCTGAAACCATCTTAAAAATCTATAAGGAACAATTTATTTTCGAAACAATCAACAATATCCCAGTCAATATGGATTATTTTAAACGTTATACAGCCTATGGCTTTTACGGACTCCTGCAGAATTGGATCCAAAATGGCTTCAAAGAAACCCAAGAGAAGTTTATACAAGAGGTCATTGATCTAGCGAAAACACATATTTACTCACTTAAGTATATTGGAACTGACTTCTCCCAATAGATTTGCCGCTTCAGCACGAAGAATTTTAAACAAAAAAATACAGCTTATAACCCCATTTCTGAAAAATGAGGTGATACGCTGTTTATTATTTATCTAGAGATCTTCTATATTGATATTGTTGCCATTGATACCTTATAAAGCAGCCGACGCAAAATCCTAAGATGGCAATAAATGCTGCTGCCGCAACCATAATAGTGAAAACATACCCTACTATGGTCCAATTCATTAGAAAGCTTATGAATCCTCCTGCGAGACAAATGACGGCAATCGTTTGATTGAATTGCTGCTGTTCCCAATCCTCAGCAATATATTGTGATGGGTGCTTCCTTAAAAATAGCTTCGCTAAACGCATGATAGGATTAAATCCGAAAAATAAGCCCATTAAACCCGCCAATAGGGGGATTAAAAGGATCCATTCCTGCTTAGTAATCCAGGTTAACAATACAGACAAAACAATAAACCACTGATTTGTTCGAACAAGGGGACGAGGAACAGAACGTAATTGATTTTCCACCAAATCCAACCTTTCTTATTTGTTTTATGAGATTTATTCTTATTTTACTCGGTTTTTTTTATAATGTGAAGAAAACAAGTTTGGGTATTATTATCCAATTGCTGTTACTTTTTACTATGAAGGACATTTCTCTTCGGCTTTTCATCCAAAATGGTCTTCATCAACCTTATGAAGACCAGTTCTCTTCGGCTTTTCATCCAAAATGGTCTTCATCAACCTTATGAAGACCAGTTCTCTTCGGCTTTTCTTTCAAAATGGTCTTCATCAACCTTATGAAGACCAGTTCCCTTCGGCTTTTCATCCAAAATGGTCTTCATCACACTTATGAAGACCATTTCTCTTCGGCTTTTCGTTCAAAATGGTCTTCATCACACTTATGAAGACCATTTCTCTTCGGCTTTTCATCCAAAATGGTCTTCATCACACTTATGAAGACCATTTCTCTTCGGCTTTTCATCCAAAATGGTCTTCATCACCTTTATGAAGACCATTTCCCTTCGGCTTTTCGTTCAAAATGGTCTTCATCACACTTATGAAGACCATTTCTCTTTGGCTTTTCATCCAAAATGGTCTTCAACAACCTTATGAAGACCATTTCTCTTTGGCTTTTCATCCAAAATGGTCTTCATCACCCTTATGAAGGACATTTCTCTTTGGCTTTCCATCCAAAATAGTCTTCATCACCTTTAACACCATTCCTCACGACATAAAAATAGTATTCTTATTTTCTTTACCGAACCGTTTTTTAAATGTTTCAATCCTGGAATCATCTATACTTCTGCATTTGTCGAAAACAAATTGTTGTTCGCCAACACGATTCAACCAATTTCCCGCCAAGTTTTTGCTAGATTAAAGCTAGCTCTATTCAGGAGGGATTACTATGTATTTTGAATACTTACTAGACGCGCTGCTTGGCCCGAGGGAAATCCTGCACTCGATGGAATGCTCGGTTTGCGGCCTCGAAGAAACCTATTACCGCGATCCCGTATCTAGAAGACAGCTCGGACGCGCCTGCTATGGCTGCAATTTTGTTCAGAAGTTTGATTTTTAAAACGTAATTTAGTTGAATATTTGATCCAAGATGAAAGCGAATCCAAGTCATTGGGTTCGCCTTTCTTGTGTTGGGGACGGAGCTGCTGTTTTATTGGCGGATCATTTTTTGGTATTAAAAAAACTTCAAGCTAGCAGCTATAATTTTCTGCTAGCCTGAAGCCTGTGGAAGGTTCGGATCTTAATTCTTATATTTTTCCTTCATTTCTTCTTCTTTTTCCTTAATGGATTTTTTCAAATTTTCCCCTTCCGTTTTTAGTGTATCTCTCAATTCTTCATAATGGTCTTCCGCATAATCCTTTAAAATGTTGTATCGCTGGTCTATCAGGCTATCGACTTCTTGACGAACCTCACTGTCGTATTGCTCTTTTTGCTGCAGGTAATAGGCTGCTTCTTGGAGTCTGGTTTTTTCATCATAAATGAGATTAGTAAAATCAGCTTTTACATCATATAACTCATTTGATTTCTTGTTTTGTTCATCCCATACTTTATTCCAATTCTTATTGCCCCAATCCCACCATTCATTCCAAAGGCGTCTTCTTTCATCTTCCCATAATTGCTTAAAGTCCTGCGCTGTTTTCACGGTTTTAAATTTTCCGCCGCCTGCCTCTGCAACCTGGATTAATTGCTTTTGGCCATTGCTGTCTACATCGAAGCCGATAATATTCACAACCGCTTCAATATTTGAATCATGAAGCTCCTTTGCTGCTTTGACCGGATCGCCGTTACAGGTTTCGACCCCATCACTCACCACATAAATAATATTTTGCCCCGGCTTATTTGCTTTTTCAAAATCAGCCTTTGTTTCCGTAATGGCCTTTGCAATTGGTGTCCAGCCAGTAGGCTTAAACTTTCCTAATGCAGATTTAAAATCTGATTCATTGTAAGGCTTTAAATCATACACCACTTCTGTACTGCCGCAAGAAAGCTTTTTATCGCTGTCGCTATTACTTCCTTTATGTCCATAAACCCTTAACGACACATTGGACCCTTCCGGCATAGAAGCCATAAACTGATCAATGGCCTCTTTCGCTAGTTCCATCTTTGTTTTGCCGCCAATTTTTTGCGCCATACTTCCACTGGCATCTAACAAAATGGCAATATTGGCACTTAGTCCTAAATCCCCGTTATCATCCAGATTCATACCCCCGGGCATTTGACTGATGACCGTTTCGATACTTGGGTTAAACGCTTCATAATAGTCGTAGAAAGAACGATAATTCTCTCCTTCTCGTATTAACTTTAGCAAGGCATCGTAGATTTGAAAGCTGTCTTTGTCCTGAAACGAACTTTTATCTAATGACCTGTGAACAATCGCTTTATTATAGGCATTGCCTGAATATGTACCGGCCTTCTCCTTCAAAATCTCTTCTACGCTTGTGGCAATTTGTATTTCATCTTCTTGTTCCTCAACCGCCGCTGCTGTTTCCTCTTTTGGCTTCTCACTTTTACCCTTGTCGCCTGCTGTCTTTTCTTTGCTGCCGCAAGCAGTTAAGGCCAATAGCAGCATGAAAGCTAAAAACGTGAATAGAAATAATTTTTTCTTCTCCATTGTTTTCCCCTACACCCCTATAGTTAAATTGTTCTGCCCATTTGGGACTACAGTTTTACACATAAGTAATATTATGCAAATTTTTCCACATAATTGGAATAGGACTAAAGAGCCAATACTGTGACATTGTTTTTGGGTTGTGTCGAAACTCTAATTTTTAGGTAAAAAAATAATTTATGGTGATGGTTTTGGATAATTGAACTTGTTCATTTTCCGAGGGTGGAGTTTTGGCTGCTTTCCAGGGGATTTTGGCTACTTTTTTATATGTTTTGGCTATTTTTCTTGGGGTTTTGTCTATTTTTTCACCGGCTTTGGCTGTTTAGACATTTTCTGTAAAATTAACACTTTTATTATTGGTCAATAGCTCTAATTTTTAGATAAGGCTATGTTAAATTCTAATGTTGATTTGTGGCCATAAGAAAACCGCCTTTGTGAAAAGGCGGTTAATTGAGCTATCGTCTCCCGTTAGCGTAATCACTTTAAGTGACAAGGTCATCTTACCTTCTGGTAAACGAGACCTATGGCTCCAGAATCAAAGGTCTTGTTTTCGATTAGCTTAAGATTGATCTTTTCCTTGAGACCTTTGAATAACGGCAATCCCTTACCAATCAGGACGGGAGAAACCGTAATTTTATACTCATCAATTAAATCAAGCTGCATAAGGTGGTGTGCTAACCTAGGACTGCCGAGGATGACCATATCCTTGCCTGGCTGCTGTTTGAGGTTATTGATCTCTTCCTCGACATCTTCTTTCACGAGTCTGGAATTATTCCATTCGACTTTCTCCAGAGTCGTGGAAAAAACGACTTTGGCTGTCTTCTCGATCCACTCGGCATGATTCCGTTCATGCTGCGAAGCTGATGGGTTCGAAGGCACAGATGGCCAGTAACTGTGCATCATCTGATAAGTCCCACGTCCCCAAATGACAGTGTCGGCAGTACTCAGAATTTCTTTCGCGTGTTTCTCCAAATCAGCATCGTAGGAAACCCAGCCAATGTCCATTTCACCATTCGGCCCTTCTACAAAACCGTCAAGCGATGCGTGCAGAAATAGAACGAGTTTTCTCATTTTCAGTTCTCCTTTGTTCATGAAGGATATCTACATTATACATTAACTACATTTTAGCATAATTCAACTTGGGTTGTTTCTTATGGATTGCTAATCCCAAACCTGCCCGTGAGCTGATGCAGAATAATTAATCCATATTGTAATATCCACACACCACTTGGCCGACTGCTTTTGCGGCTACTAAAAGGGCATCCTCATCGATATCGAATTTTGGATGGTGGTTGAAGTATGGTTTTTCGACCCCTTTTGGTGTGCAGCAAATGTAGAAATAGCACGCTGGGAATTTTTTTGCATAGTGGGCAAAGTCTTCGGATGGAGACATTTTTGGAAATTCCTTTACCTCTGTAATGTCTTGATCCTTCGCCTTTTGTAAAAATCCAGCTACCTTCTCTGTCAATTCCGGATTGTTAAATAAAGCTGGATAATCCGGTGTATACGTCAGCTCACATGTTACATTAAATTCCTGTTCAATGCCCTTGGCGATACGGCGAATTTCTTGTTCAATTAATTCACGCGATTCGTCGGTCATGGCACGAACATCGCCTTCTAGTTCCACGCTGTCTTTAATCACATTGAACGTACCCTTTCCATCGAACGAACCAATCGTAATAACCCCCATATCAAATGGGTTTAAGCGGCGGCTGACGACCGTTTGAACAGCTGTGACAAAATGGGCACCCGCTACGATGGCATCATTCGCTAAGTGCGGCGAAGAACCATGTCCGCCTACACCTTGAACCTTTAACTTAAAGTAGGCACGTCCTGGAAATACGTAGCCGCTGTTATAGCCGACAACTCCCGCTGGTCCTAACGGCAGTAAATGAATTCCGAAAATATTATCTAAATCATCCAGTAATCCCGATTGGAGCATCCCGATGGCACCACCAGGAGGTACCTCTTCCGCTGGCTGATGAATAATTTTAATTTTTCCAGGAATTTCATCTTTGAGTTGAATCAAACAGTCGGCAAGAACCATAAGGTATGCGGTATGTCCGTCATGACCGCAAGCATGCATGACACCTGGGTTTTTCGATTTGAATGGGACGTCTGTTTCTTCAACAATCGGAAGTGCATCGAAATCCGCCCGTAACCCAATGGTTTTCCCAGGCTTACCGCCTGTGATGGTCACGATCAGGCCATGCCCGCCACCTACATTGGTATGCACTTCGACATCTTTGCCATTATAAAACTCTTCAATATATTTGCTTGTGTTTTCCTCTTGAAAGGATAATTCAGGGTTTTCATGAAGATATCGACGAATTTGAATCATTTCTTCTTTACGTTCTTCTAGCATTTGCATTAATTTCTCTTTCATATCGATTCCCTCCATTTACTGATTTCACTTTTTTGATGGTGATTAACTAGCTTTTTGGCTGAGTACTTCCTGATGCTCTTTTCCAGCATTTTTTGGAACCATGACGATGATGGAAAGGAGTGCCACTATTCCGAAGACCACGTTGACGATAATCCCGGCTGTTGCGGCCACTTCGACACTGCTAACAGCTGTGATCGCACCATAAACGGCTGCTGAAATCGCCACACCAAATGCTCCGCCAAGTGAACTTGCCATCTTATACACCCCTGCAGCTGCCCCGACCTTATCTGAAGGAGCATTCGATACAGACGTATCTGTCGATGGAGTGGCATAGATGCCAAGTCCTAAACCGAATAAAGCAAATCCAATGAACACAACAACGGTATAAGCAATGCCCGGTAAGAAGGTGAGACCCATAAGCGCTACACCAATCGTCGTGATGATCGTTCCCCAGATCATCGGCGATTTAGCTCCTGCTTTTTGAAGAATTTTTTCGCCAACACGAATCATCGCTAAAACCGCAACCAGGTAACCAAGTGAAAGCATCCCTGATTGGAAAGCCGTAAATCCACGGCCTACCTGAACATACGTATTGGCCACAACTAATGTTCCTGCAACGGCATTTAATAAAAAGTTAGAATACGTTGCACCGGCATATGGTTTATTTTTAAATAAAGAGAAGTCGATTAAAGCAATCGCATTGTTTTTTTCCACTTTAACGAATACAATAACACCGATTATGGATGCCGCCAAACAAACGAGCGTAAGAGTGCTTGTCCAGCCCCAATCCGCCCCGCGCGTAATGAACAGGTTCAAAGCAAGCATAGTGATAATCAAAATAACTAAGCCAGTGACGTCAAATTTAAACGCACCTTTTGATTCTGCTTTACTTTCGGGAGTATCTTTAATAAGCAGCATCCCAAGAAGGGCGAAGATAATAGAGAAAATGAAAATCCATCTCCAGCCCATATAGGTGGCAATCGCACCACCAGCGAATGAACACACGCCTGACCCGCCCCAAGATCCAATCGACCAGAAGCTTAGTGCGCGTTGACGTTCCGCTCCCTCAAAATACTCCTTCATTAAGGCAATGGTTGCCGGCATAATACATGCCGCTGAAATCCCTTGAATAATCCGGCCGATAATGAGAAGCAGTGCCCCCTGGGTAATGACAAGGAGAAAGGAGCCAATAATGCTCAATATTAAACCAATATAGGTGATTTTCTTTCGTCCAATTTTATCAGCTAAACCCCCGGCACCTACGATAAACATGCCTGAGAATAATGAAGATAAACTAATTGCAATATTTAATGTTCCAAGTGAAATACCTAAATCAGATTGTACTGCCGGCACCACGTTCACCATGGCTTGAGCAAACAACCAAAAGGTAATAACGCCGAACACGATCCCGGTAATCAATTTATTTGTCCCTTTATATGTTTCCATATCGTTACCTCCTAGAATCTTTCTTTCATAACACCGGCGCTTAAGCATCTTTATTATAAAAAATAACCCCTTAAAAAAGGAGTCATTTTTTATCCGATATAGGTCATTTGGCAGGTGTATTTCTATACCTGCGAATTATCTAAGCAAAAATGAACGGTCAATTTTTTACACAACGACTTTTCTTAGTTCAAAAAAGTGAACAGCATTAATGGATAAGTACGAATAAAACGACCATTCCCCATCAATCCTTTCATCAAATACCTCTAATGACGGCTGACTCGAATGGGTAATATAGTCAATAATCTCAGCATCCATTCCAAATTTACTGTTATTCTCCCGCCAGCCCTTATACAAGGCACCATGGTCCTTATCAAATACATATTTACGGATTTGATATTCTCCACTTGGAATCCCTTTGATTGTCACACGGACTTCCTTCATTAATTTTTGCGAAAACGTTTCTTCGATAGAAAAATAGGGATTCACAATCTTGTTGTTCATTAACACAATCTGATAGCCTGTTTCATTTTCCGTCATCACATGGTCCTCACCCTTTGAGATGACGTTTCCTTGCAGCCTGCTGAAAAAGGACATCGCATAATAGGCCGGCCGCTTCCCTTTAAAATAATGAAACAGCTCCATTCCTTCCAGCGGAATATTCCTTCCCCCAACCATTCTTTCATGTACCTCGGTATTAATCCAGAAACCAAGTGATTCCACATCTTCTGCAATGGTCAACGCATCATTCAAAATGAGCGCGCCTCTGAAAAAAATCCCATTTGTATAACGCGTATTCCCCGAAAAGGAACTCCACGTAATCAAATGGAGCGGTTTTTCGATTGCATGACTTTTTAAATAGTGCTTTAATTTCTCCGTTTTTTTCCTAATAAAATCTTTTGCTGCTAGATACTGATCATCGATGATGTCTTTAAAATCGACCATTTCATTTGAGCTCGCCTGAAATGCGATAAAATCTATTTGCTCTTTCTGGAGCAGGATCCATTTATGTTGGTCATCTGTTGTTCCTGTTTGAAAGGAAAATGGGAATAGCACGCCAACTTGAATAGAAGGAACCATTGTTTTCAATAGCTTGTACAATGTTCCATAGAAACGTTGTACGTGTTCGCTATCCTCATCATTTGCGGAATACATAAAACACCAGGAGCTCACATACTTCTCCCCAAACACCTGCAGACAATGCCTTAAAAAATGCTGCAGTTTTTGAAGAAACACCTGTTCATCTGAGGCTATTTCTTTGTAAGCTATGTGCGTAAATAGTGATAAATCATTTGTTTTCATAAACTCGATGACTTCATCCGAATTATAGTAGGGTGATGTTGTCGGGATCAATTCATCTGTTTCCACTGCCGTTGGGATCGTTCTCCCGCTTAATAACTGATGAATCCCGATATACTTGATGTTCAGCGCTTTTTTGGCTAATAAAATCTGCGTACGAACGTTTATTTTTTGCAGTTCTCGGAGTTCACCGATCGTTAATATTTTGAATGGATGGTTCAACTTTTTCCTGCTTGAAGAAGTTACGTCCAACTTTAATTCCTCGAAGTGAGTTTCTGTATTACTAAAGGTTGCTGAATCATCCCCATCTGATAGATAAACACCTAATTTCATGATGATTTCAGGGGATTCCAGCAATGTTTCTGAGCCGTCCAATTGATAATTTTTCACGACATCCACTTGTTCCTGCGCGTTCTTTTCTCTAAAAGAATGTGGTGTCTCGCCGTATACCTCTTTAAATAAATTGGTAAACGATTTGGTATTAGGAAAGCCATTTTTCATGGAAATAAAGGTGATGGAATCCTTGGTATACAGTAAATCTTTCACGCTGTGTTCTAGTCGAAGAGTCATTAAAAAACGGCTGAACCCAATCCCTGCCTGCTGTTTAAAATACCGCGAGAAATAACTAGGAGACAAATAAAAATGGGCAGCAACATCCTCTAAGGTAATCGGTTCGTCAAAATGCTGCTTGATATAGGAAATCATTTCTTTTAAGCGCTGATCGTTGACATCCAATTCATCCACATGACTTCGTTCTCCCTTAAATCGTAGAATAAGTGTCAGCAAAATTTTGCAGATTAAAATATGCACCTCAAGCTGACCGCCCTTTTCATGCCTGGAATAGGTGATCAGCAGCTCAGCAAGAGATTTACGCAGCTGTGCCATAATATTTTCTTTACCTCGATCAATTTGCTGCGAAAATAAATGAAAATGATATTGGCGATACTCCTCATCATATTTGGAGATAAATGTATCTGGGATCCTCAATGTTAAAACGGTGTTATTCTTTACCGCACGTACTTGATATAATTGATTTCGGTTGATCACCAGCAGGTCATTTTCCCTCAGATGATAAATGCCGCTATCCATTTCCACTACTATTTCCCCATCAAGAACAAGAAGAATTTCAATCCCCGGGTAGATTCTTGATGATAAAAATTCAATGTTTTGTAAGGTCAATTGATAGTCTTCCACGTTATCCAATGCAGCAGCCTCTCTTCTGGTTTGATTGATTGAATGATCGTTTGGTCCCGGCTTCCCGATTCGTTACTTCATATAATAAAGGAAGTGCTTTGCAAAGTGCAAAAGCAGGCTGGGAGCTGGGGGATGTTGAAGTGTTTTTTGTTAGGCGATTATTAAACTGGGAACCGGTTCATTCACATTGAAAACCTTTTATGTGCACTTGCCTGGTTTTTTCTTCTGGTTTCGTGTTCATTGAAGCCCTCTATGTGCACCTTCATCGTTTTTTTCATTGGTTTCGTGTTCATTGAAATCCTCTATGTGCACTTTCCTCGCCTTTTTCATCGGTTTCGTGTTCATTGAAGACCTCTATGTGCACTTTCCTCGCTTTTTTCATTGGTTTCGTGTTCATTGAAGACCTCTATGTGCACTTGCCTCCCTTTTTTCATTGGTTTCGTGTTCATTGAAGACCTCTATGTGCACTTTCCTCGTTTTTTTTCATTGGTTTCGTGTTCATTGAAGACCTCTATGTGCACTTTCCTCGCTTTTTTCATCGGTTTCGTGTTCATTGAAGCTCTCTATGTGCACTTGCCTCGCTTTTTTTATCGGTTTCGTGTTCATTAAAGACCTCTATGTGCACTTTCAAACGTTTTCTCATTGGTTTCGTGTTCATTGAAGCACAGCCCGGCCATTACCTCGATAAGCCAGGAGAACCGTCCCGATGCCTTACTCATATCCCAAGCGAAATTGGGAATATTATTAGGAGTAGATTCAGCGTTATTGGAGGATTGTGATATGGATGATAAGACGAGGATTCGTTTGACTGCAGCGGAGATGTCTGGGTTGTGGTCGCAGTATATTAATGATACCTTGGCTACTTGTGTGAGTAGTTATTATTTGGAGAAGGTGGAGGATGAGGAAGTTCGGCCAATTGTGGAGTGGTCGTTAAGGACAGCCAAAGAGAATCTTGCCATTATGCAGGAGCTTTTTCAAAAAGAAGGTTTTCCTATTCCTCATGGATTTACGGAACAGGATGTCGATCCCCAGGCTCCGAAACTGTTCTCGGATACCTTTGTTTTAAGGTATTTTCGGCACATGTCGATTCTTGCCCTTGCATCGAATAGTGCAGCACTAGGGTTGGCAGCACGGCAGGATGTAGTGGCTTTTCACAAACGGGTCGTTGATAAAGCGATTGACTTGCAGGACCTGACACGGAATTTAATGTTGAAACAAGGTACCTATATTAGACCCCCTTATATCTCAGTCCCGGACAAAGTCGATTTTGTTGAAAAGCAAAGTTTTTTAACCGGATTCTTTGGAAAAAAGAGGTCGTTTACCTCCATTGAAATCACTCATTTATTTTTAAACGTTCATGCTAACGCGATCGGAAAGGACTTGATTACAGGATTTGCCCAAACAGCACAAGACAAGGAAGTCAAACAATTTTTGTTGCGGGGGATGCAGCTTTCGCAAAAGTTTGTCGATATCTTTAGCCGAATTTTAATCAATGAAGACCTGCCTGCGCCAATGAACTGGGACTCGGCGGTTACCGATTCTACCACGCCCGTATTTTCGGATAAATTAATTATGTTTCACGTTTCCGCCATGATTGCGGCTGGCATTGGCAACTTCGGTGTATCAATGGCCGCCAGCATACGAAGGGACCTCGCCACAAGATATGCCACTCTAATCCCAGAAATCGCCCGATACGCCGAAGACGCCGCCAACCTCATGATCAAACACGGCTGGCTGGAGGAACCCCCGCAGGCCGACGATCGGGATAAGCTGATAAAGGGATAACCTGATGCATGGGAACCGTTCTCTTGCCTCATTGGATTCTCTTCTAATTGGAGCTCCGATTTTTGGTTAGTAGATTTCTTCAAATTGACCCAATCACCGGAGCTCCTCCTCCTTCAAGAAGCTAGCTAACTAAAATGCCACATACTATAAGATGAAAAAGCACTTCTGCTGTTCAGTATGGTTTTGATTGATAAAAATAGTTCGGTTTTTCGACTTTATTATGATAAGTTTGATGAAAAATATGAGTTGTTGCAGGGGACAATGGAGGAATGAGCCATGTCCAATCACCTGTGACTGCTCTTCCCGCCGCCAATTCTTTTTCTTCAAACTTTTTAAACTGTTGGGCAGCAGTATGATGATCCACAATGCTAACCCCAGCTTCTTTGAATGAATATAAAACGGCTGTATTTAATTCTAGGAGAGTCCTGTCCTTCCATAACGATTGATTACTTTTTATATCTAACCCCATTAAAGAAGCTATCCGAGGAAGTACATTATACCTTGTTTCATCCGCAAAATTTCTAGCTCCTATCTCTGTCCCCATATACCAGCCATTAAAAGGAGCAGCCGTATAAGTAATACCTCCTATTTCAAGACTCATTTCTGAAATGATAGGTACGGCATACCATTTTAGCTGTAAATCTTCAAACCAATCGAAATGAGGGTGACGAATAGAAACTTCCAGAGGAAGATGATCTGGAATATCAAATAATTTAGGAGGATTATCATTCAGTTGGATGATAATTGGTAAAATGTCAAAATAACCATACCTCGGTTCCCATCCTAATTTGATACACTCCTCTGTAAAAGCTATTGATGTAGAATCCCCTATCACTCCTTCTGCAGTCTTATAACCTGCATAGCGAATTAATTGGTGATTCCAGATACGTACGTTTTGGTTCGGAGATTTCTGAGACAAAACCGTGATAGTAGGCCGTATCCGACCATTATTCGTTGCGTACGCAATATGTTCAAATAGCGCCTCAGCCATTTCCTCTTCTGTTTTTAAGTGTCTCTGATCGATAACGTTTAATTGATCCCAAAATAATCTCCCTATACAACGGTTACTGTTTCGCCAAGCAGCTTTCGCCCCGTATTCCAGCTCCTCTGTAGTGTGTTTATAATAACCCCTAGCACCAATCTGTTCGTGAATCTCATTCAGCCTAATTTCTGTTTCCTGCTTCGTTTTATGTAATTCGTTATAACATGAGCAAATAAATTCCGTTGCTTCTCTAAGTAAATCGTTAATTGAACCTCTACCTCCTGTTATAGGATTTATCCAATTCTATTATATGGCAATAACTAACAAACTACTAGGTCTCTAGTACTCTTATATGTATTTGAAAAATGGCCATCTGTTTTTCAAATATTAAGTGGTCTGAATCGACCTTTAATGATCATTTGGAACCGGATATTTTTTCATCTATCATTAAACAAAATATTTTCCATGTGTTGTAAAATGGATATACGAATCTAAACCTAATTTGGTTCGAGAGGTTTGGATGTATGAATAGGTGGGGATATATCATGAAGGATTTCCATTGCTGTGCGACGTGCCGGCATTTTAATGTGGAGAAAACAGCTGAAGGTGCGAAGTATTTCTGCAGCCGGTTAGGCTATGAAACAAAAACGCATTATAAATTTAATTGCTGGAGCCCTAAGGAGAATGTAGCGAAGTTAATGAACAAAGGGATTTCGAAAAATAATAATGGATTAGGCATGTTCAACAATAGTGATGACGAAAAAAATGCTTAGAATAGTCCCATTTCTAAGCATTTTTCTGCGGCCGTAATCGGCTTATTTTTTTTGAGGAATAAACATACCAATAAAAATCAAAAAACTTCCCAAAATGAGTAAAAGACTAAAAATACTTTTCGCCTCTAGATAGCCTAACGGGTAGGTTATAGCCAAAATGACCAGAAGGAGTCCAATTAGCTGAATTAACTTATTTACTCTCGTATGTACCATCCTTTATAGTCAAATATTCAATGCACCCCCATGCATCATTAATATCGCAAAAGTACAAGCACCTTTTTGGAGGTGGAATATACTGATTTTGATATTAGTGTGAAGTGGGGTGATAGCATGAAGCCTTGGTTTAATATTGATTGTATAACGGAACAGGTAGATCGTTTAAAAAGTGACATGCGTGAGGTTTGGGAACAGCATGTGTACTGGACAAGATTGACGGTCAATAGTATTGCATTTAATTTACCTGATTTAGACGCGAATACCGCACGTCTTCTCCGGAATGCCACAGATATGGGGAATTTATTAAAGCCTTTTTATGGAAATCAAATAGCCGCGAAGTTCGCCAGCTTAATCAGGGCGCACCTAGTGATTGCAGCGGAACTGGTTCAAGCCGCAAAAGCGGGCAATCAACGAGCTGCTGCCGATGCAGAGAGAAGATGGTACGCCAATGGCGAGGAAATAGCCGAATTCCTAAGCAGAATAAATCCGTTTATATCGAGAAGAGAATTCCAAGAAATGTTTTTTGAACATCTCGCTCTGACGAAGAAAGAGGCAGTATTGATTCTCCAACAAAACTTTAAAGCCAGCATTGAGGTGTTTGATAAAATTGAAGCAGAAGCTTTGGAAATGTCGGATACGATTACTTTTGCCATTGTAAAGCAATTCCCGAGAAAGTTCCGAAGATAAGGATTGTCGAAATGACTTGTGCGCAATATTAGGCATCTCTTGGTTTGGCTTGAGGGCCTTCAAAACTAGGAATATTCCGATCGCCGATGATGCAGGAGAACCGACCCCATGCATCATGATAAAAAAGCTGCCGAGTTGTGTTCTTCGGCAGCTTTGTTTAAATTTATTGTTATTAGCCAATGACTAGGTTTTTTAAGTCGGCTTTTAGATCTTCCATTAGTTGTTCGAGGGTGAGTTCTTTTTCGCTTCGGCCTTTTTCATATGCCTTTTTCACGATTTCGTTAAAGGCTACGATGTCCGCGCTTTTTTTTATTTCCTCCTTCTCCAAATCAAAATCCTCCTAAAGTCATAATGTCATATTTTACTATAAGGAAAGATGGTTGTAAATCGATTTCCAGATGTAAATTGTAGAAATTTTGTGAACGCCGTCGAATGCCGGTCACAAGATTGATTTTTTCAGGCAATTTTTCAAAATTCCCCATCCGTATTCCACAAAATTTCCCGGAAAATTACACGTTTTTGCATAACCTCCCCCAAAACACTAGCAATCTATGGTAAAATTTATTAGAAATAAAAATAATATGAGGTGATTTGTCAAGTGAAGAAAACCATTGTTCGGACGTTGTCGACGGCCGCACTGCTTTCGATTGCTTACGCCGGCTCTGCACATGCCGCTACATACAAAGTTCAAAAGGGCGATACTCTATCAGAGATTGCCAGTAAATATAATACGAGCGTTGCTCAAATAAAGAAACTTAACAGCTTAAAATCAGATCTTATCCACATCAACCAAACTCTTCAGGTCTCCACAGCTGTTAAAACTACGCATGCATCCAAGTCAGCTACCTATACTGTCGTCAAAGGTGATGCCCTGATTAAGATTGCCAACCGTTTTGATGTGACTGTTGGCGAACTCAAGCAGTGGAACAAGCTGGCCAGCGACATGATTTATGTCGGACAGGTGCTGAAGGTATCGGATGGGGCAAGTACATCTTTTACAACGCAAACTGTGAAACCGGCAGCTAAGCCAAGTGCGAAACCGGCTGTGCCTGCAAAACCAGCAGCGTCCACAGCAACTACTTTTTACACCGTGAAAAGCGGCGATTACCTAGGAAAGATCGCCAAGACGTATAACACAACTGTCGCAAACTTAAAGTCCTTGAATGGTCTGAAATCCGACTTCATCCGCGTAGGCGACAAACTGAAGGTGCCTGCCAAAACGGCTGTGAAGCCAGCGGTTAAACCGGCGACGAAACCAGTATCTAAGCCAGTGCTGCAAGCCCCGGCAAAACCAGCTGCTCCGGCTATCAAACCGCAGGCAACAGGCTACTACCTCGTTGTAGGCGGCGACACCCTTGGCAAAATTGCCGTGAAGTTCGGGACAACCATCCAAGACTTGAAGTCACAGAATAATCTGACTTCCGATTTAATTTATGTCGGACAACAGCTAAAGGTGCCTAGTCAAGCCGGTGCAACAGTGACGAAACCAACCCAAACAGTGAACAAGCCAGCAGCGGAGCCATCTGATGCGGATCTCTCCCAAAAGGCAATTTCTATTGCTAAAGATTTAATCGGCGTTCCATATGTGTGGGGCGGAAATACTCCGGATGGGTTTGACTGCAGCGGGTTCATTTATTATGTATACAAGAATTCCGGCAAATCTTTGCTTCGTACGTCGGCCGCAGGCTACTATGCCCGTGCCTATTACGTTGATAAGCCAAAGCCAGGCGACCTCGTCTTTTTCGAAAATACATATAAAAAAGGCATATCGCATCTAGGCATTTACCTTGGCAACAATCAATTTATCCACGCCAGCGACTATGGCGTAGCGATTTCCAACCTGGATAACCCATACTACAAATCGCATTTTGAAAGTTTTAAAAGATTTTACTAAACTCGGATAAAATAGAACATCATTTAACACCCTAGACCTACTCACCATTTTGAGTAGGTCATTTTTAAATAAAAGGAAAGTGGTGGTGTAATGAAGAACATTTTTGTGCTTGGCGGAGTCTCCTATAATCTGATCATTGATGTGGATGAATTTCCCCAACCAGTTGCCCATACCATTAGCTCTGTTAACTCCTATCGCGAAACGATAGGCAATACAGGAGCAGGCAAGGCATTAAACTTAAACAAATTGGGATTTAATGTGACATTTTACGGCGTCATTGGTCAGGATGATTATGGGGAAAAGATTGCGTCTACTTTCCATCAAGAGGGAATTACATTTGGTTATGATGTCAGTCCAAATGGCACTGAAAGACATCTCAACTTCATGAAAAATGCTACTGGTGAAAGATTATCCATATTTTTAAATTCAATACCTGAGATTAATACAAATATAGAGGTCGTAGAGCAATATATTAGAGAAAATGACATCGTGTTTTTGAATATCATGTCATACTGCAAAGACTTCATCCCGTTATTGAAAAAATATAATAAAGAGATTTGGGTCGACCTCCATGATTATGATGGAAAAAATGAATACCATCAGGACTTTATTGATGCCGCTGATGTAATTCAATTCAGCTCCGAAAATAACCCTGAATACCAGGAAACGATCAGAAAGTTCCTATCTGACGGGAAAAAGTTAGTAGTCTGCACTCATGGCAGTAAAGGCTCCACCATCGCCAATGAAAAGGAATGGCTGGACGTGCCCGCATTAAAATATGATGCGATTGACACAAACGGTGCGGGCGATGCTTACTCCGCAGGGATTTTATACGGAGTTGCGCAAGGTTATGATTTAGAGAAAACCGCCAAAATGGCCTCCATCGCAGGCGGAATGGCCACTACCTCCAAGCAGCTCGCATCAGAGGAACTTTCTTGTGAAAAAGTTGAGGACGAATATAGAAAAGTAAAGTCAAAATAACTTGAGCCGGGCTGAACGCCCGGCTTTTTTGATTGGGTTTTGGTAAAGTTGCAGATATATCGTTTCAACTTGCAGATATATGGCGGAAAGTCGCAGATATATTGTCTAAGCTCGCAGATATCCGGGGAAAAGTTGCAGATATGGTGTAAGGGTACACTCCCCATCGTTTTGCTATCCCAAAAATCGGTAATCAAATGACCTGAGTCAGGCTTAACGCCTGACTTTCCAATCAGAATTTACCAATTTGGTCTAAGTTTCCTATGAAAAGTAGGTCGATCCAAGCAAAAATGACTCTGCGATTATTTTTTGGCTATTTTTTCAGGTGTTTTGGCAACTTTATTAAGGGATTTGGCTATTTTTTCGGGTGTTTTGGCTATTTATACATTTTATTCCATAAAAACGAATGATACACCATTAAAAAAAGGACCTCCCAATAGATTGATCTGAACCCAAAAAGTTAGACACTGAAATTTAGGCAGCTACCTGGGCATGAGTTCGGTATAGAACCGGACTCATGCCTTTTAATTTTGCCTTAATCCGTTTGTGATTATAGTAATAAATATATTTCTCTAATTCTACTTTAAAATGCTGCATACTCTCAAATTCTTTTAAATAGAGTAATTCAGACTTTAATAAGCCAAAGAAATTCTCCATGACTGCGTGATCTAAACAATTCCCCTTACATGACATACTCTGAGTAATCCCACGTTCTTTTAAAGCATGTTGGTACTGCTTCATTTGATAATGCCAACCTTGATCAGAATGGAGGATGGGGGTGTCTCCGTCATTTAGACGTTTAAAAGCTTTATCCAGCATTTTTGAAACAAGTGGATAAACAGGACGCTTTTCTGTGTTAAAAGCGATGATTTCCCCGTTGTATAAATCTAGAATGGTGGATAAATATAGCTTCTCTCCATGTAGGTGGAATTCTGTTACATCCGTTACCCACTTCTCATTAGGCTTTGATGCTTTAAATTCACGCTCCAAAATATTAGGGGCAATTTTACCTACTTGCCCACGGTATGAACGATATTTTTTCATGCGTACAAGACATTTTAATCCCATTTCATTCATCAGGCGGCGAACAGTTTTATGATTAATTTGTAATCCTTGATTACGTAATTCCAACGTGATACGACGATATCCATATCGTCCTTGATGTTCCTCAAAAATATGATTAATTAGTTCTTTGACTTCCTTATATTTATCTGGACGATTCATTTGTTTAATCCAGTAATAATAGGTACTACGCGCAATACCAGCGACCTTTACTAGATCGATAACTTTAAATTCATGCCTTAATTCATATATTACTTGCGCTTTGTCTTGTTCCGTAATTTTTCTTTTTCTTGAATTAAGGCACTCAACTTTTTTAAATAGGCATTCTCCATACGTAAACGCTCAATTTCAGCGCGTAACGCTTTTTCAGATCCTTCCGCCGGTTGAGCTTTGTTTGTTTCTTTTTTCATGGATGAACGCCCCTTTGTCTTTGGTTGAAGAGCGTCAATCCCTTGAGTTTCAAATAAACACTTCCAATTCCCGACTGTTGTAGAGGCTGGAATGTTAAATGCTAAAGCTGCTTCATCGATGGACGCTCCCATCTCGTTTATATAATTTAGTACGTCCATTTTAAACTCTACTGGATAGTTTGTATATGTTTTGTGGAAAGCTGCTAATCCATGTTCACGATACTTAGCTACCCATTTTTTTAACATCGTAATATTTACACTATATTTTCCAGCTATATCTTTAAAGGATTCTACCCCCTCAAGGTAGTCATAAATAGCTTCTAGTTTGGTTTCTAAAGAATATTTAGTCATAAAAAACTGCACCTCCAATTGTTAGTTGTGTCTAACAATTGGGGTGCAGTTCAGATCTTAGGAAGCCCCTTTTATATTATTTGTCCGCTAGTCCTTTGAATACTTCTACGGCTGTTTCGATGAGATCGTCACGGAAGTCGTATTCGAAGCTGTGGAGGATTGGGTAATCCTCTCCGTTTCCGACATAGCAGTAGGATCCTTTTGTTAGCTTTGTGAAATGACCGAAGTCTTCGGAGCCGCGGAATGCTTCTTGCAGCTCAGCCATTGCCAGGCCCTTTTCCTGGCAGACCGCGCGAATTTTGTCTGTGCTTTCCTTATGGTTGGCGGTTTCCGGGAATTCATCCTGGTATTCGAAGCGTACTTTCAAGCCATACTTCTCTGCTTCCGCTTGCGCCAAGTCCTCTAATTTCTTTTGCAGCTTGTCCATTTCCGCTTCGTACAGGGCACGAATCGTCATCCGCAGCACGCCTTTACCGGCATTGACACCAAACGCTTTTGCACCGATATCAACTTGGACAATTGTGCAAAGAACGATGCCTTCATTCGCCGCAGGATCGACAAATCCAGGGATCGCGTCAATGACTTTGGCGATCGCAAATGATGGATTTTTCCCCTTCTCCGGCTCGCTTGCGTGAGACTGAGCGCCCTCAAAATAAATCGACATTCCCTTGGACGCACAGTGGGCAGTGCCGTCGATCACATGCACAACACCGTGCGGGAATCCGCTCATATTGTGCCATGCAAAGATTTCATCGATGTTTTCTTCCTTGATAAACACCGCGCACTCGGCCGCTCCGTCACCCGTTTCCTCGGCATGCTGGAACAAGAAGAAAATGTTATTATCTGACCCCTTCTGGTCGATTTCCAACGCGAAACCTACAAGTGTCGCTGTGTGGCCGTCGTGACCGCATTTGTGAGACACGCCTGGAATCTGCGAGCCGTACGGCAGCTCGATCGTTTCCTCAATCGGCAGCGCGTCAAAATCGGCTCGGAACGCCACATTTCTTTTTCCCACAGGGGAGTGATAAATCGCATAGAACCAACGGCCCTTGTCGACAATTTCAAGACTTGTGTTCGCTTTCAAAAATTCGATTACATGCTGTTTTGTCCACACTTCATAGTTTGATAGTTCCGGATGGGCATGCAGCTCGTGGCGCAGCTGGATCGCCATTTCTAAATTTTTCTTTTCCACTGTGATAGTCTCCTTTTTCTTGGAAGTTTTAGGAATGGAAATAGGAGTTTTTTTAATATACACAATTATTATTTTATCACAAAAGTTTTGGAATATTAAAGTACTCTATTATTCTATTACTGGGGTATTGCATGCCATGAAAGTGAGTGACAATGCCATTTTGCTGTGTTGTAATCACCAGTTACAAACAATTACCAATTTATATCGAGCTACTTCCGTTTTTAAAAACCGCATTTTGAATGTTTTAAAAGGAAGGCCAGTCTTCAATCGAGACTGGCCTTCGCGAAAAAATTTTTCGGAATATATCAAACTAGAACGACCCACAAAATAACAGCCGTGACAATGGTCACAAGCCCTTGAAACAAGGTAGCCATTGTCTGTGCCTTGTATGCATCGGTTACCTTCATTCCCGTGAATTGAGTGACAACCCAGAAGAAGCTGTCATTCACATGGCTGACGGTCATCGCTCCAGCACCGATCGCCATCACGACTAATGCCAGCGGTACGGCTCCTTCGATCCCTAAAGCCGGCAGCATTGGTGCAATGAGCGAAGAGGTGATGACCAGTGCCGCAGTGGACGAACCTTGCGCCGTTTTTAAAGCAGCCGCAATCACGAATGGAATCAGCAGGAATAATGCACCGCTGAACATATCTCCAATCGACCAGCTTTGAATGGCTTCTGCAATACCAGTATTTTTAATGACGCCGCCAAACGCACCGCCTGCCCCTGTAATAAGGAGAATTGGCGCTGATTCTACTAAACCTTCTCCAACCCATTTTGTTAATGTCTCCTCATTATATTTTGGCAGTAAGGCAAAAGCAGCGATCACACCTACAAGTAACGCTACAAGTGGTGACCCTAAGAAGATGAAAAAGTTTGCGATATCCCCTGTTGCTTTTTGAAAGGTCACAACGGAACCAATCCCAATCAGGACAATTGGTAATACAATCGGTAAAAATGATAGAAACGTAGATGGCATTTTTCCAAAAGAGGCGACGATTTCATCGTAATTTAAATCCTCACCATCGTCTTCCACCTCGATTTTGTTCGCTACTTTTGTCGCCCAGAAATAGCCGACAATGGTAGCTGGAATCGCTGTAATCAATCCAATTAAAATAATCGTACCTAAGAAATTACTGGCACCAATATTTCCAGCTGCGGCGATTGGGCCGGGTGTTGGCGGTACAAGTGTATGTGTTGCGTATAAGCCGGTGGCAAGTGCGACCGACATCGAAGCAACCGCCACTTTTGCGCGTTTTGCTAGTGCTTTTCGTAAGCTTGACAGAATTACAAATCCCGAATCGCAGAATACGGGGATGGAGACAATATAACCTATTAAACTCATAGCAAGCTGCGGCCGTTTTGGACCGACAATTCGGAGTACGACCTCTGCCATCCTTAGAGCGGCTCCTGATTTTTCAAGGATCACTCCGATAATGGTTCCGAATACAATCACGAGCCCGATTCCGCCCATTAAGCCTCCAAAACCGGTATTGACATTTTCCACAATCTTAGCGAGCGGCATGCCAGAAGCAAATCCTACAAAAAATGTCCCTAGTAATAATGATAAAAACGGATGCAGTTTGAATTTAGTTGTGGCGATGACCACTAATAAAACACCAACGAGCAAAACTAGAAATAACATGTACGTTTCCCCCTCTATTTTTTATAGGCTGTTGTTGGATCGATTGTTGCTCTTACGATTCGCCGATAAACTAGCTTTTTTCGCTGATAAAATCAAAATATCGCTGATAAAATCAAAATATCGCCGATAAAATTTTTGATTTCATTTTTTGAAGTACCTTTGTTTCGTTCTAATATAGAAAAACAACAAAGTAATCGAAAACAGCCTTTCTAAAAAGTTGTTGCTTGTTTGATTCGCTAATAGAATAGTAAAAATCGCTAATAGAATACCGAAATTCGCTAATAAAACAGTAAAAATCGCTAATATAACGCCGAAATTCGCCAATAGGGTGTAATTTTACACCAAAATCGGGACATTTAGAGTTAAAACTCAACAACAATAATTGCAAAAAGAGCCTTTTTATAAAATCGATGCTAAGTAAGTTCGCATCACCTGCTCTGCCGCTTGCTCTAACAGCTCCGCGCCGCGGTTCATCGCCTCTTGAAGCGTCATGGGTGCATTAATAATGCTATGTACACTGTGAATACCGTGCTCATAGAGCTGATCAATTCCTGATCCCACAGATCCCGCGAGGATAAATACCGGTATTTGCCCGTGCTTTTTCGCTTCTTGTGCCACTCCCATGGGGGTCTTGCCTGAAGCCGTTTGAAAATCTGTCTGTCCTTCACCAGTGAAAATACACTTCGCTCCCTCAAGCTTTTGGCCAAGCTTGGTGTATTCCATCACAAGATCGATTCCCCTCTTTGTCACTGCTGGGAAAAAGGCTTGAAAAGCGCCGCCAATCCCCCCTGCAGCACCGGCACCTGGTTTTTCGTGCAACCGTATCCCTGTTTTTACTTCAATTAAATCGGCCCAGTGAGCTAAATTCCGGTCAAGCACCTTGACCATCTCTAGCGTTGCCCCTTTTTGCGGACCAAAGACATGCGAGGCTCCGTTCACCCCAATCAATGGATTTTGGACATCTGTCGCAATTAAAAATTTTGCCTCCGCAATTCTTGAATCAAACTGGCTCTCATCAATTGCAGCAATCCGGGAAAGTTCACCGCCTCCAAACCCTACAGGCTTTCCTTCCGAATCCAGCAGCTTCATTCCTAAGGCCTGAAGCATGCCAGCCCCGCCATCATTGGTAGCGCTTCCACCAATAGCTAAAATAAAATTTCGGCAGCCATCGTCCAATGCTTTTTTGATTAATTCACCTGTGCCAAAGGTTGTGGTAAACAAAGGATTTCGTTTTTCAGGAGCGATCAGATTTAGGCCTGATGCTGTTGCCATTTCGATGACACACGTTTCCTGGTCACCAAGGATTCCATAAGCAGCCCGAACAGGCTCTAATAATGGTCCTTTTACCACAACATCCACAAAACGGCCATTTGTTGCGGCAACTAAACTGTCCGCTGTACCTTCTCCCCCGTCCGCAACCGGCACTAGAACGGTCTCTGCTTCAGGCAGCACCTTTTTAATCCCTTTTTCGATTGCTAGTGCCGCTTCAAGTGCGGTTAGTGAGCCTTTAAATGAATCGGGTGCAATAACAATCTTCATGCTGTCCCCACCTTCTTTTTTTAATACACTAACTAATTATAATCTTCAGACATCATTGATTCATCGTTTTTCATAAACAAAAAAACTTAAAATTTGAGTGTCATTTTTGTGTATAATGAACGAAAACACTTACATGACTAGGATGATCCAATATGTTAACCCAGGAGATGGCGGCTGAAATCGTAGAACAAACGATGATTCGTTTGCATCGGAATATCAATATTATGAACGACAAAGGTGTGATTATTGCGTCCGGAAATCAGAATCGCCTCTATCAAATTCATTCCGGCGCTTTAGAGGTTTTAAAGTCCGGTAAACCACTCATCATTCATGATGAGAACCTGCAGCAATGGGAAGGCTCTCTTCCTGGGATTAATCTCCCAATTACCTTTCAAGATAGCATTATTGGGGTGATTGGAATTACTGGTGATCCAGGGGAAATTATGGAGTTCGGTGAGCTCGTGAAGATGATTACCGAAATGATGATTCAGCAGTCCTTCATAACCGAACAGCTGGAATGGAAGCAGCGGCTGAAGGAGCAGGTTTTTGGAGAATTATTAAAAGAGCATTTTCATGAGGATTCTATTAAACAAAGGCTTAGTTTAATAGAGGTAACATTAGCACCGCCCTTTCAGGCAGCTGTATTGGATTTGGGACTTACCCCTTTAAAGAAAAAGGACATTATGCAAATTTTCGCCGATACCTTTCATGAGGCACAATCTCTTATCGGCTATTTAACTGGTAACAGGATTTTTGTTTTAACCTCAAATTTGGCAGAAGCACGGTTAAAACAAAAATTGACTAATGTTTTGGGGAAATTGAACTCTAGTCATCTGCGAATTGGAATCGGATTACCCGTATTGGATTACACACACATCCGTCATTCCTATCACGAAGCACTTCAAGCGCTTCAGCTTGGAAGCAGCGAACAACATCTAATTACATTTTCGGAAATTGAAACAAAAGCGCTCCTTGCCAGCTTAGATGAAAGGTCTAAGCTGCAATATATTGAACGGATCCTGGGCCCTTTATCCGATAAATTCATCGAAACATTAGACCATTTTTTCAAAAACAATCAAAATATCGGGGAGTGTGCGAAATCGATGTATATCCATCGAAATTCACTCGTTTACCGGCTTAAAAAAATCCGCGAGCTAACAGGGCTGGACCCACAACGATTAAACGATGCCGTCCCACTTCAGCTTGCGGTTTGGCTTTGGGAGATGGATAGAAATAAGTAGTAAATATTTTAGAGTCGGCAAAATTTTGATTAAGAGTGACCAGTGTAGAAGAAGTTTTGGCTATTTTTTAAGGAGCTTTGGCTAAAAAGACAATTTCCCCCAAACAGGAAAGTGACATTGATTCTCAAATCCCCTCTTTACAAATTTAAAGGGGCACCTTAAATGACAGGGACCCCTTAAATGAAGACAATGATATTCCGACCAGCAGTACTGTGATATATAGATGGGCTTTGTTCACCGGCCGGAACCCCCAGACAGTCTGCCGGCTTGTCTTTAGCACCCTTCGCAAACTCCACTCGGTTATGTAGGATAGCAGCAGAACGGTACCAGGATTAAGATTAGTTTCATTTTCGCTGTTCTTCATTAAATTTTTTTAAACAGTTTGGGCAGATACAGTGTTTTCTCCTGCTCTCCTCTGGGACTAATTCAAAGATTTCAGTTGGAAAAACCTCCGAGTCGCACCAGCAGTTCCCGTGCTCGCTGCTGCCGGACATGCACTGGTTCGCCTCACCGCATATTGGGCAGTATTTATTGGTCATGCCATCCCCTCCTTTGTCAGTGATGTTATCTACGATTCTACTAGAATGCGGATTTTTGTGGAAGAGGCAGTCTCGGTTGTAAAAATTTAAAGATTAAACAGGAATCACGAAGAAAATAATATGAATACCATAAAAGTAAAAGGGCGTGAATGGATGCGAAGGGTGGTTTATTTTTTACTAGCGTTAATCGCCGCGATTGGGCTGACGGCCTGCAGCTCGCAAAAGAATGTAAAAGAGCCGGACAAGGATCAAGCCGTTGAGACACCTAAGGATGGGCAGCCAGCTGTGGAGGAACCTGCAAAAGAGGAACCAGATGTGGAGGAGCCGGATCAGCCGGCGCCTGAGCCAAAAGTGTATCATAATGAGGCGTTTAAAGATGTGGTGGTAACGGAATCCAGGGGCCAATTTGTGGTCACAGGCAAAGCCCAGGTGTTTGAAGGCGTGTTTCAATACAAACTTTCCGACGGTGGCAAAGTGTTATTGGAAGACCACTACCAAACCGCCGGCGCACCAGCCTGGGGCGACTTCAACATTACCTTTGGAAAAAATTTAATCAGCGGAAAGGATGCCGTTTTTGAATTATTTGTCTACTCGGCCAAAGACGGCTCGAAAATTAATGTTTTAGAGGTACCGATTGAAAAATAAAAATTACCTGAGCCAGGCTTTGCGCCTGGCTTTTTTAGGTGGGTTTTTGTTCGTTGGATTCTGGTTGGGTGTGTCGGAGTTTGGTTGGACGCTCAGAATATCGGATAGGTGCGCAACCGGATTTTGGTTGGGCGTGCCGCCATTTTAGATGGTTGCTCCAGTATTTTGGCTGGATACGCCGCCCGAATTTTGGAATCGCTAATAAACCCCTTCAAATCGCTAATAGCCGCCCGAAAATCGCTAATAAAACTGTATTTTTCGCTAATAAGGAGCTAAAATTCGCTAATATGGTGTAATTTTATACTTCGTTCTAAACAGGAACCCTCGATGCAGTATCATCCCCGCTTTGTTTTGGCTATTTTTGAAAAGGTTTTGGCTATTTTCCAACTACTTTTGGCTGTTTTCCCATGAGTTTTGGCTATTTAGGCACTTTATTCAAAAAACAATTAAAAGAAAACAACCACGGATCCTCCCTAATTTCATAAATGAGGCACAAGAACCGCCCCCGTGCATCATTTTTGGGTATAATATAGGAATATGGATTTTTCGTGAAGGGTGGTGTTTCGGATGGAGTTTGTGCGGGAGTTGTCGGATGAGCTGCGGGATTTGTTGAGTTCGAATTCATCGGAGGATGCGCGGCTGGTGCAGAAAGGGTTGATGTTGTACCGGCAAGGGATGGTCCAGCAGCTGCAGGTGGAGAAGAACGGAATTACGGCGGTGGTGCAGGATGTGATGCCGGCGAAGGTGCTGCTCGACCCGGATTTTCTGGGCTTGAGTGAATGTTCGTGCCCGTCGGATGAGCTTTGCCGGCACCAGATGGCGGTGTTTTTTGCGGCTTATGCGCAAGTTGGTAGTGTATCCGATTGGGTGACCGAATGGCGCGAACCTGCACGCGAGACGAAGTCAGTGGTGGCCTGGGGGATCCAGAAGGCGAAGGATTTGGTGAAGGCGAACGGTCTGCTGAAGCCGGATTATAAGCGCTGGGTCGATTCGTTTGAGAAAAGTTTTGAGGCGCTGTTGGGTGAGAAAAAGCATAAGAACCCCTTTGTGGTGACGGAATTGTTCGGGATTTACCGGCGGCGGCTGCAGGCCAGTGCTCCCGTAGAGCAGGAGTGGCGGCTGTTGTATGAGCTGGTGTCGGTGGTGGTGTCGTTTCGAATGCTCGCCCAGTTGAGCGAACGGATGGGCCACGCTGAGGATGCAGTGCGGCGCTCTTACGGGCATTTATTCGAAGCGATGGTCGATGAGGCTGACGAATTGGTTGAAAAAATCGGTATGCAGACGCTGCCGTTTGATTTTGATGAGTTTGTTGTGGGACTGCGGGACGATACGTTTGAGCTTTTGACAGTGGTGAACGGTTTGGAACAGGCGCGGATCGCGTTGTACCGCCTGCTATGGAACGGATTGTTTCGAAAAACTTCATGGCGCGAAGCAGAGCTTGAAAAGGTCCGTGATCGGACGAAGTCGGTTCAGGACGACGAGAATCCCCTGCCATTAGTGGCTGCTGAGATTCATTTGTGTGTACTGCTCGGTGAGGACGAGAAAGCATTTGCTAAGGTCGATCTGGTGCGAGATGAGGTCATCGTGCCGTTTATGCTTTATTGGATTGAGTATTTGTCGGCGCTCAAGGCGTGGAAGCGGGCCGGACGGTGGATTGATGAATTTTTGCAAAAACTGAAAGAGTATTTGGAAAGCAACGAGTCTTATGGTGGTTTTCACGGTCGCTCCGGGTTTGTGCGGACGATGCTCCGCGCGATTACGCCGTATGTGGCCGAGAATGGCCGAGCCGATGTGTATGAACGGGCATTGTTAAGCAGTTTGCCATATAGCTATGCTGAGTATGAGTATATGCTGTTTGAGCGCAGCATGTACGACCGCTGGGGCGAGCTGCAGTCGTTTCTCGGCATGGAGTTCCAGGACCTGCCAAAGGACCGCGTGAAGGTTGTAGAAAAAGAGCGGCCTGAGGTGCTGCTCGGCATGCTGCACCAAGCCGTCCAGCGCGAAATTGATCAAAAAAACCGCGGCAGCTACCGAATGGCAGTGCGGCATTTGAAAAAATTGCGGACGCTGTATAAAAAATTAAAACGCGTCGATGACTGGGAGTATTTTTTGGAAGGCTTACTGGAGCGGACGAAGCGGCTGCGGGCATTTCATGAGGAATGTACGCGCGGGAAGTTGATTGCGGAGAAGGTTGAATAGGATTTTTCGGGTAACGGTCGGTGTTACTTGCATATGATGTAACTTTAGTTGCGAATATGCAATGTTTAGTTGCCAACAGGTGAGGTACTTGCGGGACCACGCCATATTCTGAGGACTATCTAAATATGCGAAGAATTTTACCATATTTAAAAGATCTACGTTACCATTTACTTGGTTTTCAACTTTTCAGGGGCACGTAGAACCTTTTTACGTTACCCATCTGCTTGATTTTTCGACCTTTCGGGCACGTAGAACCCATCTACGTTACCCATCTGCTTGATTTTTCGATCTTTTGGGCACGTAGAACCCTTCTACGTTACCTATCTGCTTGGTTTTTCGTCCTTTCGGGCACGTAGAACCTTTCTACGTTACCCATTGACTTGGTTTTTCAGCCTTTCGGACACGTAGAACCCTTCTACGTTACCCAACTGCTTGGTTTTTCGACCTTTCGGGCACGTAGAGCACGCTGCGCAGCCCTTCATATATTATTTTATGGGACACAAGAACCGTCCCTGTGGTTCAAGAAGGAGTACGGCCTATTATGCTGAGAACGAAATTTTTACGATTGAATACGACTCGATTAGAGGATGGGCGGTTTTTGATTAGTGCCCAGGATGGCGGCGGGGTCAACCGTCCTCCTTTCGTTTGGAAGAACCTTGTGTTCAGCAATCATGAGGAGAGTTTTTTCGGAACAGTGCTTGAGGAGAGCGGCGATGGTGTGGTGCTGAACGGCTGGCAGCTGGTGTCGCTGTTCGCCAAGGAGTCGTTTAACCGCTTTATTGAGTGGGACTGGAATGAAGAGTCCGAGATTTGCCTGGCGGCCGCGTTCTCGATGTATGAGGGGATTTTAGAAAAAGATTGGCTGCCGGATTTTTCGGTCTGGGGCTCATCAGGCGGCGATTTCCGCTGGAAGCTGCCGGAGCGGGTGAAAGAGGAGTTCGACCCGTCGTTTTGGGAGCAGGACATCGAGGATGTGGACGCGGGCGCTCTTGAGTACATTACCGATTTGTATAACCAGGCGCTCGATGGCTATTTGACGCGGAATGCCAAAATGAAGGAGCTGTTCGGGCCGAAGCTGGAGCTTTTGAAAAAGCAAGATATCTCGGGCAGTGAGCTTGCCCGTTATTTTGACGAGGAAAGCTGGCTCGAGTGGGTCGGAATTAAGGAAAGCGACACCCCGTTCACGATTGGGCTGCGACTTGACGAACCGCTCGAAGGCGAAGGCGACTGGACCCTGGATGTATTTTTACGAGGAAAAAAGAATATCGACGAAGTGTATGATGCTGAGGATATAAAGCGGATTCCAACGAGATGGCGTCCATTTTTAGACAGGGTCGATCGTGAACTGGCGCGCTGGGTTCGGTTAATTCCTTGGCTTGCCGAGGAAGGTGCTGGCGTTTTGAAGACGGAGCTCTCCGAAGACGAAGCGTGGTTATTTTTAACAGAGGCTAGCGAAACCTTGGTGGCACTTGATGTCGAAATTCTCCTTCCTTCATGGTGGCAGGCGATGAAAAATGCCAATTTGCGGGTAAAAGCGTCTCTGAAAGGTGGTTCGAGCCACCGGCCTTCATTTGTCGGGCTGCAGGCGATGCTTGACTTTAATTGGCGGTTCTCGATGAACGGCGTCGATTTGTCGGAGGAGGAGTTTGGCAAGCTTGTCGAGGAGAAGCGGCGGCTTGTCTATATTCGCGGGCGCTGGGTAAAGCTCGATCCGCAGTTTATCCGTCAGATCCAGGATTTGATGAAACGTGCCGAAAAAGAGGGCCTGCATGTCCGCGATTTGTTGGAGCAGGAGCTGATCGAGGCAGATGCGGCTGAGGATGAGCTGGAGAATCCGAAGGCGTTTGCGAAGATCCAGATTGAGCTGAACCGGCAGTGGAAGCAGATGGTGAAGCAGCTGTCGGAAGTGAAGGAAATTCCGCTCGCAGAGGTGCCGGGCGGGCTGCAAGGTGAACTCCGGCCATACCAGCAGCTAGGAATGAGCTGGCTGTGGTTTCTAAGACAATACGGATTTGGCGCCTGCCTCGCCGACGACATGGGACTTGGCAAAACCGTACAGCTGATTTCCTATTTGTTGAAGGTGAAAGAGGAAGATGTTGTTGATGTTGTGGTGCCTGACACCACAAAAACACACGATTCCACCCCACGTGGACAGTTGGGTGATGGTGATGGTGTCGAGGGTCCGAGTGCGAGTGCGAATGTGGTGCCTGACACCAAGGCTTCTCAAGGGCGGAGGAAAAAGGATGCCGCGGCTGGTGCTGACTCCCTGGAGAAGGTGCCGGTAAAGGCAGCGTTGATAATTTGCCCTACCTCGGTGTTAGGGAACTGGCAGAAGGAGCTGGAGCGTTTTGCACCGGAGATGGACGTTTACCTGCATTACGGGGCGAACCGCCTGAAGGGTGCGGACTTTATCCAACAGATGCAGAATGCGGATGTCGTCCTGACCTCCTACGGCATAAGCCATTTGGATTCAGAGGACTTTGAATCGGTGCTGTGGAGTACGATTGCCATTGATGAGGCGCAGAACATTAAGAACGCCCAGACGAAGCAGTCGCGGGCCGTCCGCAGGCTGCGCGGGCGCCATCACATCGCCTTGACAGGTACACCGATGGAAAACCGCTTGTCAGAACTGTGGTCGATTTTTGATTTTACCAATCACGGCTATCTCGGCAGTCTTGGACAATTCCAGAAAAAGTTCATTATTCCAATTGAAAAAGAAGAAAAGAAGGAAAAAATTCAGCAGCTGCAATCGCTGATCCGCCCCTTCCTGCTGCGTCGGACGAAAAAGGATGAAGAAGTCGCTTTGAACCTGCCGGATAAGCTGGAGCAAAAGGAATACTGCCCGCTGACGGCGGAACAGGCGTCGCTGTATGAGCAGCTGATCCATGATACATTTGCCCAGATTGAACAGCTGTCCGGTTTTGAGCGCAAGGGGCTAATTTTACAAATGCTGAGCAGGTTGAAACAGCTGTGCAATCACCCTGCCCTTTATTTGAAGGAAAAATCAGCAGCCCGTGAGCTGCTAGAGCGCTCGAATAAGTTAGATAAGCTTGTTGAGCTGGTGGATGCTGTGTTGGATCAGGGCGAGAGCTGTCTTATTTTCACGCAGTACCTCGAAATGGGCGAAATGATTCGAAGTGTGTTGAAGAAAAAGTTTTCTGTCGAAGTGCCGTTTTTGAATGGAAGTGTCGCGAAGTCGCAGCGGGATAGGATGATCGAGCGGTTCCAGAACGGGGAGTTTCCGGTGTTCCTGCTGTCGCTGAAGGCGGGCGGAACCGGGTTGAACCTAACCGCCGCGAACCACGTGATTCACTACGACCGATGGTGGAATCCTGCGGTCGAGAACCAGGCGACGGACCGGGCTTACCGGATTGGACAGTCACGCTTCGTGCACGTGCATAAGCTAATTTGTACTGGGACTTTGGAAGAGAAAATTGACGCCATGCTCGAGAAAAAGCAGTTTCTAAATGACCAAATTATCCAGAGTGAGAACTGGATTACGGAGCTTTCCACTGAAGAGCTTAAAGATTTGGTGTACTTGGGATAATGGTTTACCTTGGTGTCAGGCACCATGTGAAAATTTCTAGCGGGTTCACTTTTGTGGTGCAAAATACTCATTCTCTAATGATTCACAAATAAAAATACAATAAATCCCCATATAAAAACGCAAGCGAAATCACAAGCTTGCGTTTTTGCATATATAATTTTCTATCTTTTCGTATTGTTAACTAAACAGTCCTAACCAAAAAAGTCCCGGGCAAAGTTCCCGGAACCATTTTATTAATCCAATACAATAACTTTTACCGTTCTTCGACCCCAGCTGTAAGCTGCTTTCTTGGTTGGGACGAGAATATCGATTTTGTGACCTTTGATGGCGCCGCCTGTGTCACCGGCAATCGCCACGCCGTAGCCTTCTACCCAAACCTTACTACCAAGCGGGATGACCCTTGGATCAACCGCAATTAGCTTCATATTTGGGTTCTTTTTAATATTATAACCGAGCGCTGTAATACTGCCGGAATCATATGGGGTGTAGGCTGTTGCTGACACATACATCTCCTTGCCGCTATTAGCCTTGCCACCGTCTGATTTAGAATCATTATTTTTTGGAGCAGGGGCAGTCACTGAAGCGACAGCAGGCTTTGGTTGCACCTGGCGTGCTTTTGCCGCTTCTTGCTCCTGCTTTATTTTTGCCTGAATGTCTTTCATTTGCGATTCGATTCCTGCTTTTTCCTGCTGAACAAGCTTCATTTGCTTCATGATTTGCTCATATTTTTGTTGCATGGTTGCTAAGACAGCTTGTCTTTTTTGCATGTTTTTGTTGAGCTCCTGCTGCTGGGCAGCAAGGGTGTTTTGTTCTTGTTCTAACACCTGCTCCTGCTGATCGATTTCTTTTTTGTCATTTTCGATTTGCTGCAGGTCTTCCTTTTGCGCGGTTAGAATGTCTTTGTCCGCGTCCATCAGTGTTGATGCGGCACTAGCGCGCTGGATGAATTCGGCGATGCTGTCAGACTCAAAAAAGAGGTTGATTAGCATGTTGACCGAATCGTTTTGCTGCAAGGCCACTGCCCGCTTTTTCATGATATCCTTACGTGAGAGGATTTTGTCCTCTAAAACCACAATTTCTTCCTTTTTCTTTTCAATCAATGCTTGTACAGCAGCAATTTTTTTCTCAGTTGCTGCCATTTGCTCTTGATTTTTCGTGATATAACTATGTATGGATTGCAATTCCTGCTGAATTTTTTCTATTTCTTTATTCACAGCTTGCTTTTCTTGCTCTTTTTGTTCTACTACTCTTTGTTTTTGCTGCAGCTGTTGCTTCGCATTTTGCAGCGCTTCATTGTCTGTTTGCGCATAAGCGGCGGTCATCGTCCCCGACGCACACAACAAAACCGTAAGTAATACGAGAATTATACGCTTAATTGTAAGATGCATACACTTCTCCCTCCTTATTAGTCTAGTTATAACAGAACAATATGCCAGCAATGTTACAAAAATATTAAAAACCCATCACATTTTGTCATAATAGGGCTGTCATTATGGTGTCTTTTAGGGGTGTCAGGCACCACAAAAAGACACCATTCCACCCCACGTGTACATTATGGGGAATTGTGGAATTTGGTGCCTGACACCATAGAAACACAGGATTCCATCTCAGGTGGACACTTTGGCGTTTTCCATCATAACCTGATCCCCCTTCTTCTTATTGTCTTTCATCTAATACAAAAAGGTTCCGCCCTTTGGTTTTGGGTGGAACCTTGTAACGGCTTTTCTATTACTTGTTTTCGTCTTGTGTTAGTTTTTTGGCTTCTGCTAGTAGTCTCGTTTTTTCCTTTTTGATTGGGCAGGTTTTTCCCTTTGGCATATGGACAATGTAACTAACCATTGTCCCCTGCTTGAATAATAGGCTCTTGAAGGCGTCGGTAACCTCTTCCTCTGTTAGCTCGCTGCCTTCCATCACAATCTGATGTTTCTGGTTATCCCAGTTAAAATGAATGTTATGATCTCGTAGGTTGAATGTAAAATTTGCTGAAGGAAGCGGAATACTTTGATAGCGGAGCTCCCCCGCTTTCATTGTTTGCGGTGACTGATGCGTCAGTAGAATGGCGTCATAGAAGTCTGGTTTTCTTGTAATTTCCCATTCGCGTTCTCCAATTCTTTTACCGATGAAAAATAATGTACCCTCCATAAAACTCCCCCACAAGTGACAAAATGTTACAACACCGTCAATAATTCGATATTATTCTTCAATATCCTTTATATTTCCCCGGCAATTTTCCCAAGTGTGCACAACTTCCACATTCATCGCTGTGCATATCATGCACAAACACCCTCTAAGGTATCGTTTCCCGTTAAGTTAAGGACAGGAAAGTTGAAATGGCGGTGTAAATGATGTCAATAGCGAAAAAATTGCGCATGCTTCGCGACAAACAAAACTGGTCCCAGGAGACTCTTTCAAAAATTATTAACATGGATCGCTCAACGATTAGCCGATATGAAACAGGTAGAATTATTCCGAATGATGAAACGCTGCAAAAATTTGCAGAAGTGTATAAAGTAGATAAAGATTTTTTTAAAACTAACAGAGGCTTTGAAGAGCCTGCCCCTAATCCCAGCGGTTTTATGATGAAGGAAGGTCCCGTGGATCCCGACCTTGTGATGATTCACCAGCTGCTTGAAGATCAAGCAGACCTGAAAAAGGCTCTGATCGAACTGCATCTAATGGCACCGAAACGCAAAGCCTTTTTCTCCCATGCCATTGTGAATTTTATTAAGTTGAATAATATACATAAGGAAAAAATGTAACCCTTCAAAAAGCCATTTAAACACGAAGAAGCCGCTGACATGAGTTCAGCGGCTTCTTTTTAAAAAAACAGGGGGGTTTTAGTACAAGTATATCCAGCCAGCGGATTTTTAAACATGGATTGAATTATTTCTCCACAAAGATTTATAAAAGCAGTCGGCTGGCCCTTGCTGCTCAAAAAAAAATCCCGGCAAAACGCTGCCGGAACGGTAAGTTTGGGGAATCTTGCGGGGACGGAGTTGATTTTCTTTTTCAATAGAAGACAGGTTAGATAGGAATCAGAGCTCGCGTTCACGAATGATGCAGGACCTTTTCATGCCGTTTGTGCGGACGTGCTCCGTAAATTTTGACCGGGCCTCGTTCCCTGAGCTCAATTTGATGCTCCCTGACAATCCATTCCAGCTGGCTGACGCGCTTTTGCAGGCTGTCGACATTTTTATTGGCTTTTCCAACCATTTTAATTAAGCTCTCCAGCAGCTGCTCCAGGTTGTCGGATTCCTTTTCGTTAAAATGCAAGCTCCCTCTCCTCCTTCTGCTGATCGGCAGCAGCGGCATGCCATTCGGTCACTGTTACACTTGACTGCGGTTCCGCTGGTATATGCTGGTCACCTGGAAAAACAGTCGTGTCATTCATGTGCCGATTAGCGTCGCTGGGAGACCTTGCCACAGCTGATTGGTCAAGACCGCCGCCATTTGAGATAGCCACACCTGTATCACGAGGATCAGCAGGCGATGAAACTGCACTTGCACTGCGGGAATCCTCATGCCGTACAGCTGAACCGGCATTCCCACCCGCATAACCAGTATTCCCTTCCGCTGAACCGGCAATAGATTCCGCCGCACGGTTGTATTGATGAGCGGAACTGCCCTTGGATTCCGACGCAGCTGCACGCGGTTTGGGTGTACTCAGGAAACGCACCGTTTCGGCAATGACCTCTGTGACATAAGTCCTTTTTCCTTCCCGGTTGTCGTAATGGCGGGTATGCAGCCTGCCCGTGATCCCAATGAGCGCTCCTTTTCGACAATAGTGGCAAGTGTTCTCCGCCGCCTTCCGCCACAAGGTGCACTGGACAAAATCCGTGTCGATCTCGCCATTATGGTTGCGAAAATTGCGATTTACAGCTAATGTGATTTGTGTCACCGATGTTCCGTCCGGTGTCGATTTCAGTTCCGGATCCTTCGTTAATCTGCCAACAAGCGTCACTTGATTTATCAAAATTTCAACTCCTTTTCCGTTTGATACTCTCATCATAGTCCTGCTGCTGGAGGCTTGTAAAACTGAGATAATGGCCGTATCAACAGTCGAATTGTCACGAAAAAGGGCCTATCAAAGGGGCTTTTGTAAAATTTTGCGGAAATTGATCCGCGAATGAGGGTTTTTCCCATATGACCAAAAGATTTTTCGACATTCGCTTTTAAGTGACATATGTTATAATTAGGAAAAACAGATTGGAGGGCGTCGATGAAAACATTTAAATTGTTCTCGTTGGATGTTATAGAGGATGATCAGTCAATTGAAGTTCCATTGGTCGACGGGCTTGTGCTCAACAAGGAGGACGAACATTACACCTGGCTGCTTGAGGCCTACACCGATTTAAATATGTACGATTTTTTCAACAAAATTCATAGCGAAAAGCGCGAAATTATTGTCGAAGCCAAGATTACGAAACCAGAAAATGCCCCTGCTTATTTTCAAACAAAGATTTGCTCTCTGCTCAAATTCGAACATCACATCAGTATCCTATTAGAGGGTCATCTTCGCCGCAATAAAAGCGACTACTCCGAGCTGCTGCTCGACAACCTGCTCCAAAAAGGCCTAGAGGGTCAAGCCCTGCTCGACGAATTCAAAGAAAAAATGAAAAGCAAACCAAAGCTCAAAGTCAAAAATTAATTTATGAATGCACAAGTGGTGCACGGGGACGGTTCTTTTGCTTCATTCTATGAAGCGCAAGAACCGTCCCCGTGTTTTTTCGCCATTTTTTGTTGATTTTTTTTTGTCGTTTTGGAGATAATAAAATAGTCAATTTTTGCCAAGAAGGGAGGGATTTTGATGAAAGGTGGACTTGGTTTAGTTATTTCTGTCGTAATTGCGATTTATTTAGCAATTGATGCACCGAAGCATAATAAACGCTCATGGCTTTGGGCCATCTTAGGGCTTTTCTTTGGGCCAATTGCTCTAGGGATTTATTTAATCCAGACAGGCCGCAAAGTATTAGGCTGGATCATTCTAGTCGTTGTAGGACTTCTTTATATTTTTCTTATATTTCTTTTTATCGCGGCTATCTTCCTTCTTCAGGGGATGTAAGCAGGGCATGATACATGGGGACGGTTCTCTTGCTTCATTCCATGAAGCGCAAGAACCGTCCCCGGTGTTTTATTCTTATTCGTCTTTGTTGTCCCGATCGTTGCGGTCGATATCATCCTCGATGATGTCTTCCTGCTTAGTGTTTCTGTCTTTCATCGGGTCCTTGTCGGTGTCTGTATTTTTGTCCTCAGAAGTCGGATAGTGATCGTTACCGTTTATAACGTCGTTTTGATCATTTGGCGTAAGATCATTATTGTCATTACCCGGTGTTAGATCGTTTCTGTTATTGCCCGGTACCAAATCATTGTTGCGGTCATTAACAGCCGGAGGCGGCGGATTCTGTCTGTTATTATCATTATTACAGCCCACTAACAAAACTCCGGAAAGCACAGAACCAGCAAGCATCAATAACAACTTTCTCTTCATAGGAAAAGCTCCTTTCAAGTGGTTTTTTACAATTTTATCTTCCCCCTCAACACCAAAAATGTTGCTAGCACTTTTTAACAATCGAAATTGGTGTCAGATGGCCATGTGAAAACTTCACATACTGTCCACGGTGGGTGGAATCGTGTCCACAAAGGGTGTCAGGCACCATGTGAATTTTTCACAATTGTTATATAATGTTTGTACGTTGTTTAGAAAGGAAATGAAGTTGTATTGTGACGCCTTTTACTGAGAAAGTTATTGGTATTATTCGGAGTATTCCTGCTGGAAGGGTGATGACTTATGGGCAGATCGCTAAGCTGGCGGGAAGTCCGCGTGCGGCGCGCCAGGTTGTGCGTATTCTTCATTCGATGAGCCGTGCTTATAAGCTTCCATGGCACCGGGTTGTGAATGCCAAAGGAGCTATCGCCATCCAAGACGATGAGTCCTACAACGAGCAATGGATGTCGCTTGAAGCGGAAGGCGTACTGGTAGGGCTTCATGGGGTGATTGATTTGAAAAAGTATTTGTGGGAACCTGATGGGGAATGATAATTGGAGGTTAGCTTATTGGATTAGGAGGACGGCAATCCGGTTAAATGTCCAAGGGGCCGTTTCGTAGGAAGATCCTTTTTATGGGCCTCTACGTGACCGCACTTCCCTTTTTTACTGAGTCAAAGTCACGTAGTAACCTTCTACGTGACCGTACTTCCTTTTTTCCCTGCTCTAAAGTCACGTAGAAACCCTATACGCGACCGTACCTCCCTTTTTTTCTGCTCTAAAGTCACGTAGAAACCCTATACACGACCTTACCTCCCTTTTTTTCTGCTCTAAAGTCACGTAGAAACCCTCTACGTGACCTTACCTCCCTTTTTTTCTGCTCTAAAGTCACGTAGAAACCCTCTACGTGACCGTACTTTCCTTTTTTCCTGCTCTAAAGTCACGTAGAACTTCTCTACGTGACCGAATTTCCCTTTTTCCCTGCTCCAAAGTCACGTAGAACTCCTCTACGTGACCTTACCTCCCTTTTTTCCTTGCCCAAAAGGCACGTTGAAACCCTCTACAAGACCAAACCACTCTTTTTCCTTGCTCCAAAGTCACGTAGAAACCCTCTACAAGACCAAACCACTCTTTTTCTTCCCCAACAGGTACATAAAACCATCTCCGCTTACCACAATAGACCCGAAACGACCCAACCTCCAAGATCCCACCAACCACAAAAAAACAACACCCGCCAAATAAGCAGGTGTCATTTTTCAAAAATCCTATTTCCATTTTGTATAAATGTTCTTCACTTTTTTCACCGGAATCGAAGAGCCGCCGCGCTTTTGGACGTCCTCAATCATCATCCCGATCATTAAGTCCGGTTTTTTATAATTGTAGCCAACAAACCAGCCAAGCTCTGTGCCGGTTTCACCCTGCTTCTGCTTGATTTCCGCGGTTCCGGTTTTTCCAGCAAGAGAGTAATCCTTCATTTCCGCGGCATGGGCGGTCCCGTGCACATCACCGACAACCTTCCGCAAATCGGCTGAAATTAATGCAGCGTGATCCCTGGAAACAACGCCTTCCTGCATGACCTGGCCTTGCTTGTCATCCGCCAATAAAATCGGCTTTATCATATTGCCACTGTTAACAAATGGCGTATAGGAAGCCAGCAAATGCACGATACTCATCTGAATCTGCCCTTGGCCGTAGCCGGAATCAGCTAGCGCAATCTCGCTGCCAAGTCCGCCAATTTTAGACGTCTCCAGAGGGTAAGCATAATCCAGCTCGCTTTCAAAGCCGAATTTTTTCAAGCCAGCTGTAAAACCATCTTTACCTATTTTTAAAGCGGCTTGGGCATAATAAATATTATCCGAGTAGACGAGTGATTTTTCTAGGTTGATCGGGCTGCCGACGTGAACGCGGGTGACGTAGTAGCCGCCCCATGACTTGTCTTTTTGCCACTGTTTCCCTTCTATGTTCACACCTTCGTCTGGTTTAATCGCGCCGCTCTCAAGGCCGATTGCCGCGGTGATCGGCTTCATCACCGAGCCTGGCGCAAACACTTGGCTGAAGCGCGTCAACAACGGCTTTTTCTTATCATCCTGGAGCTTCTTCCATTCGTCGGTCGAAAACCCTAACATGGCCTGATTTGGATCAAATGACGGACTCGACACGAGTGCCAGCGTCTCGCCGGTCATCGGGTTCATCGCTGAGGCGGTCCCGGCTTCCTTGCCCATTTCGTCAAAAATAGCAACCTGCAAATCGGCATCGATGGTCAGCTTGATGTCCTTCCCGTCCTCAACCGGTTTTTCGGCCAGCACTTCCTCGCTGCCATCCGCTTTTTTAATGGAGATTTTGACACCGGTTGTGCCCTTCAGCTGTTCATCAAACACCTGCTCAAGGCCGCGGACACCTACCACATCGTTCGCCGTGTAGCCCTTGTCCTTTAGTTTTTCCAGCCTTTCCGCGGTAATCGGACCGACGTAGCCAACCAGCTGCGCCGCCGCTTGTCCGTACGGATAGACGCGGGCTTCAACTTTGCGGGTCTGCACCGGCTCGAGAGCTACCAGCTGGGCCACGCGCTCCTTGTCATCCATGGAGACCTTTTTCAGCGGGACAAACATCCCTTCCTGCACCCAGCTTGCGCCGACCGCTTTGTTGATCTGGTCAGGGGACATTTTTAACAGCTTCGACAGCGGCTCGAGAACTGAGTTGTCCAGTTTCCCGGCGACGACACCGACTTCGTATACCTGACCGTTTGCCGCTAAGCTGTTGCCAAAGCGGTCAAGGATTTCCCCGCGTTTCGGCGTGACCGTATTCAGGCTGATCTTGTCGCCTTCTTTTAGCTGTGGAAAAATAAATCCTGTATTCCAATCGACATACCAGTTTTTCTTATCGTTCTTTTCTTCCTTCTTGAGATTAGCTTTGTAGGTAAATGATATAGGTCCTCCGACGCTATTCATATCAACGGTAAAAGAATATTGGGCTTTGTCGTTATCGCCCTGTTTGTCATCTTTTGGCTTCTTGAAGTGAATCTTGAGATCGGAAATCTCTAAATCATCGTAAATTTTCTCATAACGGCTTGTAAAATCCTCTTTTGAGATTTTCTTTTTTGCACTATTGGAAAGATAATCATACATCTTATCAAACTTCTGCTTATTCCATAAATCTATGTACTCCGCAAACCGATCCTGCGGCTGCGGCTCCTTACTGCAGCCCGCAAACACTACAACCAGAATCACCGCCAGCAGCACCCCAACAAACTTCTTCATCGCATAACCCCCTCAAAAACCTTGGATATTCCCATTTTAACACAAAGGACATTGACAGTTAGTGTCAGGCACCATTTCCCATTATATTTCCCAAGCATGTGTCACAAGTCGGTGTCAGGCACCATGTGAAAACTTCACAAACTGTCCGTGGTGGGTGGAATCGTGTCCACAGTTGGTGTCAGGCACCATTTCCTATTTTATTTCCCAAATCTCAATCGCCAAGCCCTAAAAAGCGCAAAAAAAAAGAGGAAAGATTTTTTCCCCTTCCCCTTTGTTACGTTATTTACTTTATTTATAGTGCCTTGGTGGCCTTCGTGGGCCTAGTGGACCTACTGGTTTTTGGTTATACCCTGACCCCAAGTTCTATTATGAATTTGTGCTATCTGTTGTCTTTGAAGATTCGCTTTCGTCTGTGGATTCATTACCATCGGGTGACTTGTCATCATCAATGGACTTTTCGTCATCAACAGATTTCTCGTCATCAACGGACTTCTCATCGTCAACAGACTTGTCGTTTTCCAATGACTTGGCCGGATCTTCCGTTTTTTTCTTCTCTACATTTGTCTTTGGCGTTTCCATTGACTTTTTCTCATCAGACGTCTTTAGTTCCATTAACGCACTGATTGGCTTATCAATGAAATTCGTAGGGTTCACCGCTACACCATCTTTGCGGATTTCAAAGTGAACGTGCGTGCCCGCTTTTTCATTGAACAAGCTTTGTCCAGCCTTCGCAAGAACATCGCCTTGCTTCACTTCGTCGCCAGCCTTCACTTTAATCTCTTTCACAGATTGATATTGTGTTACAATACCATTGGCGTGCTCGATTTCAATCACATTTCCAAGAACAGCATCTTGATCATCCACACGAAGGACAGTACCGCTTAAAGAAGCAGTGACATCAAAGGTTTTGCCATCCGGCATTGTGATGTCAACACCAGTGTTCGGCTGGTACGTATTGTTGTAAAATACGAGTGCCGCTTCCTGATCCTCTGTTTTTCCCTTAAAATCATAGAATTTGGTTTTAATCACAGCGGACTCAGTGTTTGCCACTGGCATTTTGAAGTTTTCCAATGACTTGTTAACTTCTACCGCAGGCGGGTTCTTTTTGCCCGTCAAATCACTAGACTTGTAATCATACTTGTCTGTGTTATTCCCGGCTGATTGATACCAAAGAACTCCTGTTAAAATGATTGCTGCACTTGAGATATAAATGGCTGGAAACACCCAACGCTTTTTAAAGAAGCGTTTCATTTTTGAACCTTGAGAAGATCGATTGTTTTCCTCTCTCATTTTCATCACCTCAGCAATCATTCTGAACAGATCAGTAGAATTATATACACTAGTCTGAAAAAATTTTTATTTTTTGTCAGCGCAGAGGTTTTTATGCATGCTTTTTGAAAAAATAATTCCGGTCAGGAGGAACTTTTTAATGAAAAACATTTTAAAATGGGGACTTCGGGTTTTGCCTTTCCTATATATGGCCGCGGTCTGGATTCAGTCCAGCCTGCCGTCCGACCATTTCGTCGAGCTGCCGGACTCCGCGCTCGACCACACCATCAAGGAATCGCTGCATTTAATCGAATTCGCGATTTTGTACGTGCTCCTCGTGCTGGCGTTTTTAACGAGGCAGCGTTCCTTCACGACAGGATTGAACCTGGCGTGTGCCTTATTCGCCGGCCTTTACGGCATCAGCGACGAAATCCACCAATCGTTCTACCCGTACCGCTCGGCGTCATTATTTGATTTGGTAAAAGACTTCACGGGAATCACAGTCAGTTATTATTTCATTCGCGGCGCGCTGTTCAGCGGGAAATTTGCGCGGCTAGGGAAAGGGCTTGGCCGGGTGAAATCACTTGGGCAGTGATGCCGGGATTGAAGCGGGCCGATTGCAGGGGATTGGACCGCTCGCGGGCCTAGGCGAGTTTTGATGCCATCACGTAAAAATTATAGAAGCTGGTTTATCAGCGATTTTAAGCGCTCTATTAGCGGAGTCAGGCAGTTTATTAGCGATTTCGTAACGCCTATAGCGAATTTAATTAAGCACCTTTTAGCGATTTACTACTGCCTATTAGCGATTTCAAGCACCCTATTAGCGATTTTCTAACGCCTATTAGCGATTTTAGGATCTCTATTAGCGAATTCAGACCGTTTATTAGCGATTTTCAACCAATCGCCAAAATTTAAAAAGCCAGGCGCGCCGCCTGGCTTAGATAACTAATCTATTATTTCCGCGCTGTAACGGTCGCGAGCATGTTTTCGGCTGAAGTGATTTTGACCCCTTTGTAGTAGTGCAGCACGATGTCCTTGTAGCTCTTGCCCTCGGCAGCCATCCCGTTGGCGCCGTATTGGCTCATGCCGACACCGTGGCCGAAGCCCTTGGTCGTAATCACAATGCTGCTGCCCTTCCGTTCCCAAGAAAAGTCCGTCGAGCGCAAATCCAATTTTTCGCGGATGCTTTTACCAGTTAAAATTTTTCCGTTAAAATCAACCTTGGCCACGCGTTTGCCTTCCGTCCGGGCGATAATTTTTCCAATCGTGCCCCCAGAACCGACCCTCACACCAAGCCGGGCCTCAAACTGGCTGACCGGGATTTGCATCTTATGAATGTATTTCTCCGTCCCTTTGTCCCATGGGCTTGAGACGCTTCTCAGATATGGAATCTCCCCATCCCAGTAATCCTCGGAGTTTTCCGTGTAGCCGTTGCTCGTGGAAAAAAACAACGCATCAATCGGCTTATTCTTATAGGTTAAGATTTGGCCGCTCGTCTCACGGACCGCTGTTAACACCTTTTTCTTTTTCCAGGCATAGTCCTTGCCCCAATCCCGTCGCTGCTCGGCATCATTTTTGTACACTTGATGGATCTGAGTGTCGGTGACCATCGCACCTTTAGGCACACCTAGCTTATCCTTGCTGGTCAAGCGATTGACAATATAGGTTCGCGCCGCCAGTGCCTGGGCCTTGAGAGCCTCTTCGTTAAAATCAGCCGGCATTTCCGCCGCCACCACACCCACAAGGTAGTTTTCTAGATCGACTTTTTCAATTGTTGACTTCGCTGAGCGAAAAACGGCCACTTCAACAGCGGGGTCCTTTGTGGTGGAAGTGACTGTTTTACTGGCGGGTGCCTTGCCCCTGGCGAGCTCCTCCCCTAATTTCCCGCTCGCCTTCCCATCGGAAAACGGCAGCACCAGCACGGCCGGAATGATTAAAGTCAAGGCAAAAAGAATTGATGCGAGTACGATGAGTGGTTTGAATTTTTCCATGATTGTGCCTCCAGAATGCAAATTCACAACCGGACCTCCCCGGATGCGTCTCATTAATACATATGGAAGCGGACAAGCATTTATTACAACTTTTTGTGATTGGTTTCAGTAGTGTCATTTGTAATGTCAGTGGTGTCAGGCACCATAAAAAGACACAATTCCACCTGGTGTGGACAGTTATTTTGATTATGAGAACTGAAGCGACTCTTCCTGACCAGTTTCTTTTCTCATAATTCTTCCATAAGAACTTGACATGCCCTGCTTGACCCTTTTCTGTTCTCATGAACCCTTTATGAGAACAATTGCAGCACTTTCCTTCACCAGTCTGTTCTCATGAACCTTCTATGAGAACTGGCCAGACCCCGCTTGATCCCTTTCTGTCCTCACGAACCCTTTATGAGAACAATTGCAGCACTTTCCTTCACCAGTCTGTCCTCATGAACCTTCCATGAGAACTCGCTTGGCCCTGCTTGACCCTTTTCTGTTCTCATGAACCCTTTATGAGAACAATTTCAACACTTTTCTGCACCAGTCTGTCCTTATGAACCTTTTATGAAGACAGTAGTAACACTTTCAAAGGACTTTCCGTTCTCATGAGCACCTATTATTGCTCCCTGAACCAAAATTCCCTTTCCAAAGGGATAACCTTCAAACCAAACTCTCCCTTTCAAAGGGAGCTAGCCCCTCTCAAAACCATAAAAAACAGGACCCGCATTCCCGGGCCCTGTTGCTTTGGTTGTTCTATTTTTTCATAATATGTTATGCATTTAGATCGGTGACATATTTCTGGAATTCGACGACGTTTTCTTCTGCTTCTTTCACGCGTTCGATATCTGCACCTAAAGCGGCTAGTTTTTCGTGGAAGTTGACGTATCCACGGTCTAGGTGTTTGAGTTCCGTTACACGTGTTACACCATCAGCAACAAGTCCGGTAAGAATCAAGGCAGCTGCTGCCCGAAGGTCGGTTGCTGAAACCTCTGCACCTTGTAAATTAGAAGGACCATTTAGGATAACTGAGCGGCCTTCAATTTTAATATCTGCATTCATACGGCGGAATTCTTCCACATGCATGAAACGATTTTCAAAGACAGTTTCCGTAATCATCGATGTGCCCTCTGCGCGAAGCAATAAGGCCATCATTTGCGACTGCATATCGGTTGGGAAGCCCGGATGCGGCATTGTTTTGATATCGACCGACTTCAATTGGTCAGGACCGATCACACGAACGCCATCTGTTTCCTCGATAATCGTCACACCCATTTCCTCCATTTTCGCAATCAAAGAAGATAGGTGTTCCGGTACAGCGCCTTGAACCAGCACATTTCCGCCGGTAATCGCAGCCGCCACCATGAAGGTACCTGCTTCAATTCGGTCTGGAATAATGTTGTGGTCCGCACCAAATAACACATCAACGCCCTCAATGCGAAGCGTACCGGTTCCGGCACCTTTCACACGAGCGCCCATTTTATTCAAGAAGTTCGCTAAGTCTACGATCTCTGGTTCTTTTGCGACGTTTTCGATGATCGTTGTACCCTTTGCAAGGGTTGCCGCCATCATGATGTTTTCCGTTGCTCCAACACTTGGGAAGTCCAAATAAATCTTCGCTCCACGCAAGCGGCCATCTACCTCCGCCTCGATAAAGCCATTTCCGACTTTCACTTTGGCACCCATGGCTTCAAAGCCTTTTAGATGCTGGTCAATTGGCCGGGATCCAATCGCACAGCCGCCTGGCAATGCAACACGGGCACGACCATTCCGCGCTAACAGCGATCCCATCACTAGTACAGACGCGCGCATTTTTCGAACATATTCGAACGGCGCTTCCTCTTTCAACACTCTGGATGCATCAACAACGATAGTATTATTGTTAAAACTAACTTCTGCATTTAGATTGCGTAAAACTTCATTTATTGTGTATACATCGGAGAGTGTAGGTACATCACGTATTACACTTTTTCCGTCACTTGCTAATAATGTTGCAGCGATAACAGGCAGGACGGCGTTTTTTGCGCCTTCAACTTTTACCGTTCCATAAAGCCTTTGTCCGCCGCGGACGATGATCTTTTCCAAGAGTATTCCCCTCCGCGTCCATTTTCTCTATATTAATATTCAATCGTAATAATAGGTGTTCCTACGATAATGGTTGTCCCTAAGCCCAATCCTTCGGAACGCGCACCAATTTGTAAATTCATCCCTTCAATCGAATGGCTGAACATAGGCGATGCGGCCGTTACCGACATGAACTTCTCCTCTTTCAGGGACTCAATTTCATTTGCATTAAAATTCGTTACTAGTTTGTGAACTGTTTTACTTAAAGCCGTATCAATCTTATCACTGACTACGCCTTTCATACAAGAAAAAACTGTCGGTTTTCCCCGAAATATGCCAGATAGCTTATTTTTAAATTCATCGGTGGTGAAAAAGGCCTGTGACGACTTGTTCCATACTTTTCCGCTCACACGATATACTATATACGCATCAATAGGTTGTTTTGTGTGGGTTGCCATAATTTGAAGCATTTCCTTGTGGTGTTCAGATGTTGGAGATACAGCTGTTAGTTCCCATGACTGGTCGCTCTCCTTCACAGACCACTCCCAATCGGGAAACTTTCGTTGAAGCCTATTCGCGTATTCCTGCACTTCTTTTTCACTGCTGAAGCCTGTTAAATGTTCACGTGCATAAAACGACCAATCCTGTAGCAAAATATCTTCGGCTTCTAAAACAGCGCCGATCTTTGCCAAGTCCTGAACGTCTTCTGCTGGAAAAAGCGTTCCGCCTACGCCCGGAGCCTTGTTCTCGTAAATAGCTCCATCCTTGCTGCGAACCTTTTCCGCTGGAAAAAGCCCATTTTTGCTGCTGTCAGCTTTTTCACCTGAAAAAATCAACGCCCCGGCTTTTTCTAAAAACGTCTCTCCTTCGGCGCTTACTTTTTCCCCTTGAAACAAATCCAGACCCCCGACTGCCTCTATCTGCTGGTTCCCAATCACAACCAGGAAAATCACTGTTATCAGGCATAAAAAAAATGTACGATTTCTCTTCATCTCTCTTCTCCCCCTTAATACCATTGTTTCCAAGGAGAAAGAGAGCATACTTGGGAATTATCGTCACTTTTTGACAACAGCTAGTTCCTGCCATCATAGATGTAATACGTCTGACCAATTTCTCGTGACAAATCGAACCCTTTTTCGTATGTAAAAAGAGCCGCAACACGTTGTCGACTGTAAAATACTCGATTCACTTTTAATTAGACGGTGGACATGCACTTTTGGTTTCACGGTGCACTTTTTCCACACAAAGATGATTGTACTCAATTTGTTGTGTTTTGGAAACACATATAAAGACCTAAATTTTTACCAATTTCGGCATTTGCCTCCGATTTAACGTCTGAGTTTGGTATTTGCCCCCGATTTAACACGTTTATTGAAAAATTAACGGAAGCTGTCTGGACCATTGCAGATAATCAAGGAAGAAATTGCTAACAGATGATCCAATGAAAATGGCCAATACTATATACAGCAAACGCGCCTGAAACACTCGGTTCGGCCGGAGCAGTTTCTCCAGGTTAATCGCCTGCAGCGCCCACCACGCAACCGCAATAAACACCAAATGCGACATTATACTAACAAGCGCCATCTGACCAAAATCACTAACCATCCCGCAACCCCCTTTTTATCCTAATCCATTCTAACACATAGACGTACAAAAGTCCTGAAAGTTTCCTTAATTGGTTAATTTTTGGAAGATTTTAAAAATAGGGGTCCTCCTTGGTGTCAGGCACCATGTGAAAATTTTACATGGTGCCTGACACCAACCGTAACGTATTAACTGCCTAAACACCGTTTCCCACACTTTAAACGGTGTTTAGGCAGTTAATTTTCGCTCCATCAATATACCTCATTCCACACCTTATTCAGATTTAGCGGCACATAGACCCGGTCGCCTTGAATTTCGCGGTGGATGATTGGCTCTTCAAATGCCTGCTCCAGCGTCTGCTTTCCTCTTCTCCTATGTCTCGCCCGTTTGTGATCGCCTACTAACTTTTCAAAACTTAGATTTGAATACTTCATATCCATTCTCCTCTCCTTTTAGATAAGCAGGGGCTAGATTGCCCCCGCCCAATTATGGCTGCGTTGATGCAATCACGACTACTCGCCCTTGGTCAAGTTCTTCTTCGAAACGCTCAGCTTCCGCATGGGACAATCCTAATGACTCCATTTTGGAGCGGAGTTCGTCGCCGCGAGTTCGAAAAACGTTAGCAACGGAATCGAGAAATCCCTCTTCTTTGACGCCCACGTCCTGAATATCCAATGAATCCGTCAGATCTTCGGTACGGGTTTCGTCGTGCGCCAACAAATAAATGTCATCCTTCGTGAATCCCTGCAGGTTGAACTGCTCAATCACCTTTTTAGCTTCCAAGCCATTTTCTACTACTCTTACTGTATTCATTGTGCATTCCTCCTTCGCATTTACCGGATATATAACCGCTTTTTGAAAAATTAAAACCTCTTTTTTTAAAGTTAAGTAGATTCGCTCGAAACTGGGACGCCGTGTTGTTATTCGCAGTTATTTTGCAGGTTACAAGGGTTCGATCCGCGGGTATATAGACGATAACGGAGGTGCAAATATGAAAAAACTAGTTTGCAGAAAATGTGGGAACGATCAATTCTATGTGTTACATGTTAATGAAACATTGTGTAAATGCGGGGCACGTCTCAACAAGCTGAGCGATTACCGCGCTGAGTGGCCGCCCGGCTGGAAAAAGCATCTTGAATTAGAACGGGAACGGCAGGCAGAAATCATTGCACGCATCAGCTTACTAAAAAGGCAAATTGACAAAAGTCTAGAAAAACGCGACCAGGCCGGCTTTAAAAAACTTACTAATGAATTAAAGGCCTGCGAGCAGCTGCTGCGCGACCCGAAAGCGAAGTCTGGAAGACAGGTAAATAATGTTAATGGGAAGATGATTACTTAATGAGTGTCTTAAAGTGGCGGTATATGTGACCGAAGCGGTTGAAATTTCTTTATTTAGGGCACGTAGACGGGCCGAAACCGTTTCAATTCGCGCAACTAGATTGCCTCTACTTTACCGAAATAACCGAAACAGCTTCAGTTCGGGCAACAACTAGAAAAATCAAAACAACCAATTTACCGGTTTATTTTTCAAAAATCCGGGTATTTCATACAATACGACACCGAAACTTGAAAGGAGAGAAATATCATGGGATTTATTTGGTCATTAATTATTGGAGGGATTATCGGCTGGCTGGCCGGGCTTATTCTAGGACGTGATGTTCCAGGCGGTATCATTGGGAACATTATCGCAGGATTTATCGGGGCTTGGCTCGGATCGCTGATTCTTGGCGGCTGGGGACCAGTGATTGGCGGATTCTACATTATTCCGGCACTGATCGGCGCCATCGTCCTCGTATTTATTCTCAGCCTCATCCTGAAAAGCGTAAGACATGCATAAAGCACAAAAATGGCTCAGTCGACATACGACACTGAGCCATTTTTTATTTTCCTATCAAGTTAAAGCGGCCTTTGCGTTTCGCTTTTTCCTGAAGATTCGTTTATCCAAAAAATAAGTCGAAATGATGATCGCGGCCCACATCGCAAAATAGTTCAGTACCACGAGAAACGGGTTACTGCTGCCGCCGTGTCCTTCTCTTCCATGAAATTTCCCTTCCCGGAAATCCCCGTCCCGCGCACCCCTAAATGAATTTGCATTGCCATCAATAAAGGTATCCGCCTTACCACTACTAAATGCATTCGTATTCCTATCATTATATGAATCCGATGGGCCACTATTAAATGCATTCGATTGGTCACCATTATTCAAATCAGTGTCCCCACCATTATTTGAAGCCGTTTGACCACTAGGCTGACCACCATTTATAGACGGCCCGCCTTGCTGAAATTGCTTCGGCGGGAAATCACCGATGTTTGTAGCTGCCGTGGAGGAAAACCATTGCATGCCACCTGCTAAAATCGCCAGTGACAAGACGACGGATGCCGTGACACCCTTTCGCAGTTTTCCCTCCTTCGATTTGAATGCTTTTTTACAAACACTCATGACCCATTGCCAGTGAACCCCGATATGCAGACCGACTAACGCGAGCGTTACATCGGCAGCAAAGCCGTGGATGCCGCGGATCGAATGACTCTGCTGAACGGCGAAGCTTGGTAAAACAACCCGTGAAATTAAGATGCCACTAATAATAACAGCAGCCATCGAAATCAATAGCAGTACATTTAACAAAAAGCCGAATCTTGTTTTTCCAGGAAGCTTGTGGTCAAATATCTTTCTCGTTGTGTTAACCACCCAGCGATAGTTCAAACCAATGTGAACGAGAATCGCGACTCCTATGACCAGACCGGCAATTTCATGAAACGGAAGCCCGTTTAACAACCTCGGATTCATCAAGAGCACAAACGTGATCGCCAACATTAAATCCAACACAATTTTTGTATAATTCTTTTTCATTTTACGTCCTCCCAACTCAACAACTGATTCACATTTTATTGGGAGAACCTTAAGAATTCCTTAAGACGTCTTTAGTTACAAATAGCTGCTCACTATTTCTTACACTCGTGCGACAGTTACGCCGTTCCTGCATTCCAAGGCTAATAGACGGTCGGTTCGAGCTCAATAAAGGATCTAAAAAAAGCCCCGGTCACCAATTGGACCGAAGCCTTCAAAAACCTAACCCCTATTTCCCTTTCTGATAAATCCGCTCATTCGGATTAAATTCCACGTAGTCCAGCCCTTTCGGCTTAAACAGAATCGACTCTTTGCTGCCGAGACCGACGAAACCGCCGTCAGCCAGGCTGTTGTAAATCAACCGGTGGACCTTCTGCTGCAGCTCTCTGTCAAAATAAATCATCACATTTCTGCATAGTATCACATGGAACTCATTAAACGAGCTGTCCGTCACCAGGTTGTGCTGGGCGAAGGTGAGGTTGTCCTTCATGATTGGATAAAAATAAGCGTACTGATGGTCGGTAGTGTAATACTCAGAAAATGAATTTTTTCCGCCCGCTTTTAAATAATTCTTCGTATACTGCTGCATTTTTCTCAACGGAAAAGCGCCCTTTTGCGCAGATAAGAGCGCTTTTTCATTCATATCAGTCGCGTAGATTTTTGTTTTATTCGCCAAGCCTTCCTCCTTTATCAGAATGGCCATCGAATAAACCTCCTCGCCGGTTGCACAGCCGGCATGCCAGATGCGGATTTCCGGCAGGTCGCGCAAGAGCGGTACGACCTCGCTTCGAAATGCTGCGAAAAAGCTCGGGTCGCGGTACATTTCCGTCATTCGGATGGAGAGGTCATTTAACAACCGTTCGAGATACGCCGGGTCGTGTAGAATTTTTTCCAATAATGCCGTAATCGTCGGCAGCCGCTCCGCCCTCATGCGGTGAATGATCCGCCGGCCCAAGGATGCCCGGACGTAGTGGCGGAAATCGTAGCCATACTTTTGATAGAGGCCCTCGAGCAGCAAATTAATTTCAATTTGCTCGAGCTCGCTAAGCGGCGTGGACTCCGATGTATCATGCAGTAAAAATTGTTCCATCATTACTGCGCCACCTGCTCCGTCAGCCATACTCGCATTAACGAGAACATTTGGTTAATATCGAGCGGCTTCATGATGTAATCCGAGGCCCCCGCTTCCATACACTTGTCGCGCTCTCCTTTCATCGCCTTCGCGGTCAGCGCGATGATCGGCAGCTGATGCAAGCCAAGTTCCCCACGGATAATCTCCATGGCCTCATATCCGCCCATAATTGGCATCATGATGTCCATGAACACAAGGTCAAAATCGGAACCCTCTCTCAGAATGTCGATAGCCTCCTTGCCGTTTTCCGCAACCTCAACGACGATTCCCTTTCTCTCAAGCGCCGTTACAAGTGCAAAAACATTGCGGCCATCATCTTCAACGAGCAATATTTTTTTCCCTTTAAAAATCAGCCCATCTGAATCTTCACTTTCCAACAGCGCCACTTCTTCCTCTTCTACCGGCTCATAGCTGACACTTGCCGCCGCTTCCTCCAGAGCCAGCATTTTAGGCTGCTCGACCACAACATCCGCCATGCTCGGGATATAAAGTGTAAAGTTGCTGCCCTTGCCCGGTTCGCTTTCTAGCGAAAGAGCCCCGCCAAGCAAATGTGTAAACTCGCGGCAAATCGACAATCCAAGCCCAGTGCCGCCATATTGCCTGTTTGTCGTGCCGTCAACTTGCTGGAAGGCATTAAAAATAATTTGCTGCTTATCAAGCGGGATTCCAATTCCAGTATCAATAACGGAAATTGCCAGTACCGGTTTGTCCGTCCCTAGAATTTCCGGATCTGCCTGTTCAATTTGCACTGTAACCGAACCTTTTTCCGTAAACTTGAAGGCATTGGATAAAAGATTTTTTAAAATTTGCTGCAGTCGTTGGCCGTCTGTTGAAATAACAGGCGGGACACCTACATCAGTTACCACATCAAACCGCAAATTCTTTTTCGCCGCCACAGGATCGAACATCGCTTTCATCATTTGCGGCAGTTCTGTCACGTTGACTTCATCAGTTAATATTTCAATTTTCCCCGCTTCAATTTTGGAAAGGTCGAGGATGTCGTCAATTAATCGGAGCAAATCGCCCCCTGCCGTATGAACGACGCGTGCGGAATCGCGTACTTCCTCGAGCTCCATGTCGTCGTCGCTTTCCATCAGCATCTGTGACAAAATAATGATGCTGTTTAGCGGCGTCCGCAGCTCATGCGACATGTTCGCCAGAAAATCCGTTTTATACTGCGAACTTTGCTGCAGCTTGCGCGAATAGTCCTCGAGCTCGTCCTTCGCTCTCTTCAGTTCGAACGCCCGCTGTTCGGCGTATCGCTTCTGCTCTGCTAAAAATTCGTTGGTCGTTTGCAGCTGCTCCTGCTGCATTTGCAATTCTTCCGACTGTGCCTGGAGTTCCTCGGATTGCGCCTGGAGCTCTTCTGTCATGACCTGCGATTCTGTAAGCAGACGCTCCACCTCCATCCGTCCTAAGACACTGGTAATTGCCGAACCGAACTTGTCCTGCAGCAGATCGAGCAATGTTAGATGCTGCGATTGGAACGGTTGAAGCGCCGCAAATTCGACGACCGCTTCGACTCTTCCTTCATATAATATAGGCGCCACTAATAAACTTCTTGGTGAAGATGCCCCTAAGCCTGTGGTCATTTTGAAATGCTCCTCCGGCAGCTGGTCGATTAGAAAAATCCGTTTATCGACGGCCACTTGTCCAACGATTCCTTCTCCAAGGCGGAAGCTTTGAGCCGAACAGTCATCGTTTGCCAGGGCATAGCCGGCCTCTTTTACGTAAACAGGGTCGCCGCATTGATTTTTACGAAGATAAACCACCCCGTAAACCGCGTCCAGCAATGGGGCAAGCCTCTTTAAAAACAACTCGGACAATTCGGTAATATCGGTGATGCCTTGATAAATTAACGAAATATCGGTGACACTTTTTTGGATCCAGCTTTGTTTTTCAAGGTTGCTGAGCAGGTCATTCATCGCTTCCGCCAGCTCGCGCGTCTCGTCCTTAGACTTCACGTTGATCCGCGTTGTCAGGTCAACGTTGGAATCGGAAGTGGTAATATTCTTAATCGTTGACACGACTTGCCTGATCGTACTGACGATGGAACGTGACAGGTAAAACGCAGTTGCGAGGGTAATCACCGTGACAACCAGAATTATTGCATATAAAGTAATTATTAAATTGGTCGTGTTCTGTTTGAGCTCGTCAATGCGCTGGGTTGTCTGTTTCTTTTCAGTGGAGAGAAATGACGCAAATTGCGTACGCAGCTGATCGGTCACTTTCTTTCCTTTGTAGTTCTTGAATTGCTGGTTCAACTCCTCTGTATTGCCAGTCTTTTTATACTGGATCGCCGCTTCCCCATATTTCGCAACCCAGTCGATAATCAGCGGCTTGATCTCCTCCAGATTACGCTGCTGATTGCCGTTTTGCGCCAGCAGGGAATGGAGTTTGTTGTAGTTGTCGAGCCAGCTGCGGTTTGCCTGATTATACGGTTCGAGATATTCCTCATCGCCTGTAAGAACGAATCCCCGCATCCCCGTTTCCATATCAAGCACATTTTTTTGAATCTGGTTCGCCAAATCGTGGACTTCGACGTCATGCTGCGACACGAATTCGACCTCCTTCTGCAGGGCCGTCATCCGGTTCATCACTATCAACAGAGACAGCACCAAGCAAATCAAGATTGTCAAATAGCCTGTAATTATTTTTGCATGTATATTAAACTTTCTCATGGAAATTACCCTCCTTTTTGTAAAAAAATCCTTTTTTCTATCATATCGTTTTAATGGTGCTGACCCAATGGGAAATAGGACCTAAGATGGGAATTGTCCAGATAGTTTGACAGAAAATCGCATAATCATACGGTATCAGCAGCACCCTGCGATTTTCGAAAAATAGTTCCGCAAAAATCTTTTGAGCCCTTTTTTGAAAAACTAGTTTCAAAGAGTCACCAGCAGGGTATCTAATAGGTAACGACACTTTTGGAGGTAGTTACCATGGTAAAAACAATGGAAAAAGTATCCAATACACTAAATAAACAAGTCGCCAATTTTTCGGTTCTTTATATGAAGCTGCATCATTATCATTGGTACGTGAAGGGTGAAAACTTCTTCACACTGCATGTGAAATTTGAGGAGTTATATAAGGAAGCCTCGTTACATCTCGATACGATTGCCGAAAGGATGCTGGCCGTGGGAGAGAAACCGGCTGCTACCTTGAAGGAGCATTTGGAAATGGCTTCGGTTGAAGAAGCATCCAACTCCGGCGAAGAAATCTCCGCTTCGGAAATGGTTAAAGAGCTGGTTGATGACTTTGACACTATATGTAAAGAGCTTACAGATGGAATTAGTGTGGCCGAGGACAGTGACGACCAGCCAACCGCCGACATGTTCATCAGCATCCGCACATCGTTAGAAAAACATAAATGGATGCTACAGGCATACTTGGGATAATCAATTAATGAAAACGGGCCTTTTTTAATGAAGGGCCGTTTTCTCTTAAGAGAGAGCATGTCATTCGGTAGTTTAAAGACAGTTTTGGCATGGAACCTTGGAATTTTGTCCTTCGTCCTAGCGATGAAGGACATTTTCCATGGGAAACCTGCTTCGTTTGGTCTCCATCACGCCGATGAAGGACATTTTGCATGGGAAGCCTGCTTCGTTTGGTCTTCATCACGCTGATGAAGGACATTTTGCATGCGAAACCTGCTTCGTTTGGTCTTCATCACGCCGATGAAGGACATTTTGCATGGGAAGCCTGCTTCGTTTGGTCTTCATCACGCCGATGAAGGACATTTTGCATGCGAAACCTGCTTCGTTTGGTCTTCATCACGCCGATGAAGGACATTTTGCATGGGAAACCTACTTCGTTTGGTCTCCATCACGCCGATGAAGGACATTTTGCAAAAGAGTCTACTAATTTTGTCCTTCATCCCAACAAAGAAAATTCATTTTTTGTGAAAAGTCCATATCAGCAGAACTTCCGACACTATTTTTAACAACCAGCTGAAATTAGCACCAAACATATATCGTCCTTCGGGGCATTCAGCTGATCCGCACTTAGCTGCAGCCGCTCGAGCAGCTCCTCTGCATCATCGGCAGCACCGACAGAATCCTGAAGGCCGCTAACCAACCGCTCCATACCATCCCCGTACTCGTCCTCGAGCCACTCCGACAGCCCGTCCGTGTAGAGCAGAATCCGCGCCTCTTCCTGATATTCAATAACACCTTTTGTAATCTCAATTTCATCAAAAAAGCCCAGCGCACAGGAACCAAAAGTCAATTGCTTTAACTCATCATCTACAATCGCAATCCCCGCCGGATGCCCGGCATTGACATACTCTATTGTCCGCGCCTCGGTGTCCAAAACAAAATAAATCGCCGTAAAATAGTAATTGATCAAGCTATCTGGCATTTGCAGCTGGTTCATCCGCCGGTTCAGCTCCTGCATAACTGCCTCAGGGTCGGCCATCCCCATAATCGTATCTTTTAAAACAGAATATATGTACATGCACACAAGCGAGGATGAAATCCCGTGGCCCATCACGTCCAGCAAAATTACACCATACCGGGTCGGGGAAATCCGGTACCACGCATATAAATCACCGGCGAGTTCAAATGAAGGCTTGTAGACAGCCGAAATGGTCACATTGTCTCCCAAAAGCGGCCCGCTCAGCATGCTGCGCTGCACCTGCTTCGCCAGGTCCAGCTCATATTGAATCCGCTGGTCCCGCTCCTTCCGCAAGTCCTTCTCCTTTTTCAAACGTAAAACGGAACGCATCCGCGCTAGCAGCTCGACTTTATTGATCGGCTTCAACACGTAATCAAGCGCACCGGCATCCATCGCCTCGGCCATCTTGTAGGAATCGCCCATCGCGGTGACAAATATAATCGGCAGGTCGTGGTACCGCGGATCCGCTAAAATCGTGCGGCAGGCTTCCATCCCATCAATCTCCGGCATCATCAAATCCATCAAAACCAAATCCACCTGAACCTCCGCTGCATGCGCCCCGATCGGTCCAGATACAACATGCGAAGCAGTACCAGATACCGTATCGGATGCAGGTCTCGTCACAGATTCAACCCCAAGAGAATCCGAAGACCCTGCCGCACCTCCATCTATCCGCAGATGCTGATATAATTCCTTAGCAGAGGACATCAAGAGGATTTTTCGATAACCGGCCCGCCTCAGAATTTTTTCGATAATCATGAGATTTGTGGCATTATCATCCACAATAACGATATTCATTGTATGCAACGCTGGTTTCTCCTTTCGAAAAGGTGCCTAACACCCGCTGTGCTCCCATGAACGCAACCGGTGTCAGGCACCTTTATTTCGTGAGTGCTTTTCTGAGTTTTTCGAGCGCTTTTTTTTGCAGGCGGGAGACGTGCATTTGTGAGATGCCGAGGGCTTCGCCGGTTTCCTTTTGGCTTTTGTTTTCTAAAAAAGTGCATTGAAGTATCTCTCGTTCCCTGTCCGTCAACACTGGCAGGGCGCTTTCCAGCAGCAGCTTTCGGTCCACTTTTTCAAAGTTGTCATCGTGCGACCCGATAATATCCAAAGCCGTTACCGCGCTGCCCTCGGAGCTGGTTTCAATTGGCTGATCGACAGAGGCCGCTTGATAGCTTTTGCCCATTTCCATCGCTTCGAGCACATCCTCTTCGGACACATCCAAATACTCGGCGATTTCCTGAACCTTCGGCGAGCGCTGATAGCGGTTGGTGAGCTCGTCCATAACGGAATTGATTTTCGTCCACAATTCCTTAATCCCTCTTGGCACATGGACACTCCAGGTTTTATCCCGTAAAAACCGTTTGATTTCGCCAATGACAGTCGGGATTAAATAAGATTCAAATGATTTTCCGGCGCCTGGCTCGTATCTCCTGATGGCAGCTAAAAAACCAACCATTCCGACCTGCATAATATCCTCATGAAAGCTTCTGCCCTTTGAATATTTTCGCGCAAGGCTTGCGACAAGTCCTGTATAATGCTCAACTAAGATGGTTTGCGCAGCGTCATCCTCGTCCTCTTGAAACCTTAGAATCAACGCCTCGATCTCTTCTTTAGACCGTTTCGCCGTTCGAGATGGATTCGTCACGATTTTCACGCTCCCCACTTAGTTGCTTCATCATGAAGACCGTGACACCTGAATTATTCAACACACGGACCTCATCCATGAGCGTTTCGATTAAAAAGAGACCTAACCCTCCCTCAGCGAGCTGATCGACGGTGCTTGATTCTGTATAAGGCTTGAGGGCTTTTTTCGTCTCAAGAAAATCAAAACTCCTTCCGCTGTCCGCAACCATTATTTCGAGCTTATCCTCGTAAACCGCAAAACCAACAATCATTTCGCCGCCCTCATCATTCGTGTACGCATGCTGAACGCAATTCGTTGTTGCCTCGCTGACGGCAATTTTCATATCTTCAATTTCTGCGTATGTAAACCCCATGCGGCTGGCAACTCCTGATAACGTTAATCTGACAACACCTACGTAGTCCGGTTTGGCCGGAACTTTAATTTCGATATAATCCATCACTTGCTTCATCGTCCTCCACCCTTAATTTGCAGAAATATTCATCACGTGACTTAAGCCGGTAATCTCAAACAGACGCTTCAATCGATCAGACAGTTCGATCAGCTGCAATTCGCCGCCTGTATTTTTCAGTTGTTTAAACAAACCAACAAACACGCCGAGCCCGGTGCTATCTAAGTAGGACACATCCTGCAGGTTAACAATGATTGTTTTGTTTCCCCCTTCCGCCAGGGGCAGTAACTCCTCCCGTAGCTTCGGCGCCGTAAAGGCATCAATCTCACCGGCCAGCTTCACCTCAATTTCCCTATCATTTTTCTGTTTCTCTATTTTTAAATCCATTTCATAATCACCTCTGATAGTTTACTAGTTACATACCCGCTCATTCCGAATGCTAAACCTCTTTTTTGAAAAAATTTTTTCTTTTAAAATTATACCAAAATATGCTAGGCGGCCGAATAGACCATATGACCTAGCGGATTGCATCCCGCTCCCTTATCAGTGACCACCGTTTATGCTTCGAGCGCTTTTTCATTGGAATCACTTCTCGCGGGTTTTCTGCAAGTTTTGTTTCCAATGACCCTGATTGGAATCACTTCTCATGTTTTTTCTCCGAGTTTGTTTCCAATGACCCTGATTGGAATCACTTCTCTCTTTTTTTCTCCAAGTTTTGTTTCCAATGACCCTGATTGGAATCACTTTTCGTGGGTTTTCTCCGAGTTTTGTTTCAAATGACCCTGATTGGAATCACTTTTCTCTTTTTTCCTCTCAGTTTTGTTTCCAATGACCCTGATTGGAATCACTTCTCTCTTTTTTTCTCCAAGTTTTGTTTCCAATGACCCTGATTGGAATCACTTTTCGTGGGTTTTCTCCGAGTTTTGTTTCCAATAACCCTGATTGGAATCACTTTTCTCTTTTTTCCTCTCAGTTTTGTTTCCAATGACCCTGATTGGAATCACTTCTCTCTGTTTTTCTCCGAGTTTTGTTTCCAATAACCCTGATTGGAATCACTTTTCTCTTTTTTCCTCTCAGTTTTGTTTCCAATGACCCCGATTGGAATCACTTTTCTCTCTTTTTCTCCGAGTTTTGTTTCCAATAACCCTGATTGGAATCACTTTTCTCTCTTTTCCTCTCAGTTTTGTTTCCAATGACCTCGAATGGAATCACTTTTCTCCACTCCCTCTGAGACTTTTTTCCAATAACCCGTTTAAACTTTTATAAACAGGGTATTTAAAAGGACAAGGAGGAGAAATCAGATGGATAAACAATATGAAAAGTTAAGGTACTCTGATAATAGCTCCATGGCGCGGGATTTGAAGGAGATCAAAAAGCTTGGCAAGGAAATGGAGCAGGAGAAAACCGGCAAAGAGTTGAAGAAAGAGGACGGGCTCACGCAGGACCCGAAGCAATAACAAAGGGTGTCAGGCACCATGTGAAAATTTCACATGGTGCCTGACACCCTTCACTGTAACGACATCTTTAAATTGCATCTGCTCCGACTGCCGCGGTCTCTTTTCGTTTTCCGTGCATGAAGTAGTAGAGAACCGTGCTGGCTAGGGCGACGATGGCCATGATGAGATATAGGTTACGGTAGCCGGTTAATGGGATGATATAGCCGATTACGTATGGGCCAAATCCCAGTCCGGCGTCCAGTGCGATAAAGTACGTAGATGTTGCCAATCCCATCCTCTCAAGCGGTGTTACTTTCACGGCAATGGCCTGTGAACAAGATTGGATATTTCCGAACCCGAATCCAATCAGGACTGCGGCAAGTAAGAAGATTGTGCCGCTCCCGGCTATACTTAATAAGAATAATCCTGCTGCAAAAAGAAGAAAAGTAGGATACATCACTGAGTTGGCGCCTTTCACATCCATTAATCGTCCTGTGATGGGACGAGATACTAAGATTGCTACAGCATAGACGATAAAGAAAAAGCTTGCCACATCTACTAAATGAATTTCAATCGCAAAGAAATTGATAAAAGATAGGACGCTTGCGTAGCCAATGCTGGCAATCATTGTGACTAATGCAATCGGCAGCGCTTTAGGCTCAATATAATTGGAAAGCTTGAATCCTCCCTTGACCGCCGCTTTTTTGGCAGCTGCTTTCACTTCCGGCACTTTCATAAAAAGGGCAATGATGAAGCTGATGATTCCTAATACTAAGCAGAAGCTAAAAATGGCTGTGTAGCTTGTATGCTGGCTCATGTAAATTCCGATGAAGGGCCCGATAGCAGTGGCCAAAGTGGTACTCATGCTGTAGTAGCCAATCCCTTCACCTTTACGTGCAGCCGGAATAATCTGGGCGACAATGGTTCCTGTTGCGGTACTTGCCACCCCTAAAGCTAAACCATGTACCAACCGGGTAAATAGTAAAAAGCTAACCCCTAAATCAATAAAGTATAATAAAGATGTCAAAATAAAAAAGATCAGGCCGAATAACATCGTTTTCCTATTACCGACAGATTCGATAATGCGGCCGATGACAAGACGCCCAATTAAGGTTCCGATAATAAAAATCCCCGTCGCAAGTCCAGCTTGAGCTTCACTGGCATGGTAATGATCGACGGCGTAAACCGCGATGGTCACCAATAATAAATAAAAGATTAAGTATAAGAAAAAGTTCGCGGCCGAAATAATGATAAAATCCTTCGTCCACAATTTTGGTCTTGTTTCCTCCACTCTCTCCATCTCCTATTGAATAATATTTTTTCGTATTTCCTCCATCATAGTGATGGTCGTTTTTAACTCTTCCTCTGATATCCCCTGTAAAATTTCTTCTTCGTATTCATCAACCGTCACACGAACGGTTTGATACAATTGTTTACCTGCGTCCGTCAATTGCATCCGTTTTTCGCGTTTATCCTCTCCAGGGACATGCGCGACATAGCCTAATTTCTCTAATTGACTAATCGTCCTGGTGATGGTTGGTTTCTCGACACCCTGGTAATTGGAAAGCTCCACCAATGTGGCTGAGCCGAAGTTTTCCAGGTAGTAAATAATTGTCCATTGCGCCCGGTGCAGCTCATGCTTGCCAAGCTCGATATTTAGCCTTCTTTCAAACGGGCGATACAGCATTAGTAGTTGATGAAAAAACTTTCGTGAGTAATTAATTGTCAATCACCGTCCAAATTAGTTATCAAGAGTAATAGTTATCAAAGGTAACTATCTAACGTTAACAGAATTGAGTAAATGTGTCAATACTGTGAACGATTAATCCCCCATTCTTACCTAAAAAGGGTGTCAGGCACCATGTGAATTTTTCACATAGTGCCTGACACCCTTTAACTAGGCCCCTTTTATTTAGTATAGGCAGATATAAAAGCTATTCCACCCCGCTTTCGAGAATTGAAAATGTCACCTTTGTACAATCAATTTCTGCCATTGCCCCATACGGCAAAATAAACTTTGGTTCGGTGTGGCCGAAATTCAAATTATAAAGAATCGGCAGGTCCTCTAAAGAGTATTCCTTCATCACCTTCAAGATTTCATGTTTATATTCTTCGTAATACATCTCATCTTGCGGCTTACCAAAAATAATTCCCTTCGTTTTCTGCAGAATTCCTTGGGCCGCATAATTACGCAGCCAATACCGAATATACGTGGGATCTGGCTTATCCTCAGATGTTTCAAAGAAAAGAATGCTATTTTCCCAATATTTTTTCTCAGGCCAAAGTTCCGTTCCTTTCACAAACTCCAGCACTTCGATACATCCGCCAATCAAACGCCCTTGGGCTATACCTGATCCTTGAAGCAGTTCATATCCCGTGTTCGGCCGCATCTTCCGACGTTTATCTTTATTCGCTTCAATCCACTCCAAACGCTCACTCGTCCATTCTTTAACCGGTTGAATTTCGCCAATAGCCTCAGTGGAAAAAAGCGTCCGCTTCACCATTTCAATCGTATACGGATCCATCTCCACGTTTTCAGCAAAATCAGTTAAAATCGCCGGACCGTAAAAGGAAGAAACCCCCGCTTTATGACAAAATAAATGAGAAATAGTCACATCGGAGTACCCCATAAAAATTTTCGGATTTTTGCGGATTACATCAAAATCAATATAAAGAAGTAAGCGAATACTTTCCTCCCCGCCAATATTAGCAAAGATTCCCTTAATCCTTTCATCGCTAAACGCCGTCATCAAATCCTCCGCACGAGCCTGGGGATTGTTATAAAGATACTCTCCGCCCTTCAAACTATTGGGCATCGGGACAACCTTCAACCCAAAAACCTCTTCCAGTCTCTTTACTCCTTGCTCATAACGCCATCTAAGCTCAGGGTCACCTGCCCCGCCCCAGGAAGGACTTACCGTCGCTACACAATCGCCCGGCTGAAATTTCTTCGGCTTGATTAACACATTCACTCTCTCCCTTATATCCTTCGATTAACAGAAACATTTTTAAATACTTATTCGCTTATCAATATTAGTTTCCTTCTTTTCATTCACAAAAAAAGAGCCAACTTTAAGCAGTCAGCCCGCGGGTTCATTTTGAAAAGTAATTTTTTCATAAAACTTCTGAAAGGCGTAATTGATAAAGGCATTTGTAACAAGAAGGGCAAAAAACATGGTTTGGCTAACCTTAATTTTAAAGAAGTTTATTTTTCTAAAAAAAGCGAGGATCGGAAACGCATATATGTAATCGGCGACGATATTGATTAAGGAATATAAGAAAAATTTCCCCTTCGACAAATGGAACGCCCATAAATTTGCGAAAAAGTATGGTCCTGCAATTAAAACCAGCACATGACACATCATCGCAGCTGGTCCGCCCTTTACTTTCCAAAGCTTGTGAACAGTAAAATAGAAAATCTCGATCATAACCACGGTAGATGAAAATAAGGTCACTGGCAAATATTTAATGAACGATTTCTTTGGAAGCTGCCAGGCCGCCAAAATGGAACATAACACTAAAACGGTTCTAATTATATTTTTTAACATCCGATAAAGTCCTCCAACGTTTTTTTTAATTTGTTCAATGAAAATGATTATTATACCAAGCGGGGCAATGGATTTAGTGCAAATAAAAGTCTGTATCAGCGGATGATACAGGCTTTTATTTAGAATCTTCTATTTCCTAAAAATGTTATAATATAGAAAAGGAGTAAAAGGATGGACTTTATGCTGTTAAACTCTTCACTCGCCTATTTGCTTGGATTTATTGCAAGTTTAGTTTATGTCATTGTTCAATTATGCAGAAGGTTTTTTGGAAAAAAGGAATTAAGCCTGTGGCGGATATTTCTATTTGCTACCTTTTTTATCTATATTTCTGTTGTTATAGGACTTACTCTTTTCCCCATACCAGTAGGTTCTCATTTGTTATCTGTTCTTAGGGGGAATAGTTATTTTTCCAATAATAATTTTATACCGTTCAAATCCATCATCGAAACAGCATCCTTACATATTAGAACAGCAAACTGGTATCAATTAATCAGACAATTAGGCGGAAATCTGTTCTTATTATTTCCTTTAGGAATCTATTTGCCGCTGTTGTTCAAGCTGCGTTTTAAAACTTTATTGTTGCTGGGGATTGGTTCCTCATTATCGATTGAAATGTTGCAATTCCTTATTGGACGGATGATCCAACTAAACTACCGCTCTATTGACGTTGATGACCTTATTCTCAATTCTGCCGGCGCAGTAATCGGTTATCTGATGATGAAATATTTTATGATGGCTTTTTTTAAAAAGAATACTTCACTAAATGAATGGTTGGGGGCTTGAGAAAGTGAAAAATTCGCTTTACACGTTATATTTTGTGGTGCTGGCAATTGTTTCGATTTTCACAGGAGAAATTGTCACATTTGTGATGCTCGGAGTTATATTAATTAGTTTGACCAATATCCATACTACATTAAAAGATATATTAAAAACGTTGAAGGATAAGGGGAAATAACCGGATAAGGTGTTTATATAATACATAGGCGTGCACGTTGGGATTTTCTATGTGCACGCCGCTGGGGCTTTTTCTATTTAATGTGTTCATTGGAACCCTCTATGTGCACTTTTTTAGCAATTTCCCTTCTAAATGTGTTCATTGAAACCCTCTATGGGCACCTTTTTAGCAATTCTCTTTCTAAATGTGTTCATTGAAATCGTCCATATAAAGCTTTTAAAAACTCCTTATATAATAGCGAAATTTTCCTCATCCTAAATAAAAAAAACCCCCTATAAAAGGAAGATTCCGTTTTAGTTTCTAAATGATAGCCCCTTTTCCTCCAACGCTGCCCGAAGCTTCGGCAGTGACGCCTGCCCCATGCCGTGAAATTGCAAAATTTCTTTTTCACTATATATCGCCAGATCCTCTAAAGTGGTAATCCCCTTGTTCTCCAATGCGCGTCTTGCCGGTGCCGAAAGCAATGAAAGAAATCCGCTTTCCGGTTTGCGTTCCTGCTCGCACGTCGGACAGGTTGGACAATCACTGCTTTTATAAAACTTATGTCCTTTCTCGCAAGTTCTTAAGGTCTTTTTGGACGTTGTCATATTAAAATCACCTCTTTTTTTTCTGTAAAAATCTCTTTCATCTGTCATTATATCCCGTTGAATACATTTCCCTCAGTCTCAAGTTCTTTTCCATTGGTAATTCAATAATATAAAGATTCGTTAAGCTATGGCCATTTCCTTTTTTAAAAAATAAAAGGAAATTAATTATCGTAAAGCGAAATAAATGAAGAAGTTTCATTTTAGGAGGATCACCTTGAACAACACGCTGACAATCAAAGCCTTAAAGTTTCCCGATATCCCTCATTATGAGTGGGAAGGAACCATCCTGCAAAAAACGCCTGATTATATCATTGTCCATTGCAAATATGGGCGGAAATTAGTTCACCATACAAAAAAGAAGGTTTTCACTATACCTAATACCTCTATAGAGTATTTTTCATTCAAGGAATGGTTTACCGCCGCGCTGGAAGTTGAAGACAGTGCGCTCGTTTCTGGTTATTGCAATGTTGCCATGCCTTCTGTGTTAAAAAATAATGAACTACAATTTGTCGATTTGGACCTGGATTATATAAAAAAGAGAAACCAGGATTGGGAAGTGGTCGACGAAGATGAATTTGAATCCAACAGTTTGAAATATCAATATCCACCGGAATTAAAGCAAGAAGCTCTATTGGCTTTAGAAAGGCTGCAGGATTTTGTGAAGAGCGGCAGATTCCCTTTTAATCAGGAAATTGTGTCACTATTAAAGCGAAGTTGAAACTGCTCAAAATAATTGGAGGCGATTTTTCAATGATTGAACTAAAATATTTTGACCGCTCAGATTTCAAACAACTGATTGATTGGATTGATTCCCCTCAATTCATGCTTCAATGGTCAGGTCCTACTTTTGAATACCCTTTAACGGAAAGTCAGTTGGAAAAATACATCGAGAATGCCAATAGCGAAAACGCAGAAGCCATGATTTATAAAGTAATAGAAAGCGAAACGGGAAAGGTTATTGGCCATATTTCTTTAGGAAGAATCGACCAAAAACACAAATCGGCCAGAATCGGAAAAGTGTTAATCGGCGACCAAAGTGTACGCGGCAAAGGAATCGGGCAGCAAATGATTAACGAAATCCTAAAAATTGCCTTTGAGGAACTCCACCTGCACCGTGTCAGCCTAGGCGTATTTGACTTCAACACCTCTGCCATCACCTGCTACGAAAAAGCCGGATTCATCAAAGAGGGATTACTCAGAGATTCGAGTAAAAACGGTGATGAATACTGGAGCCAATGGGAAATGAGTATTTTAGAAAATGAATGGCAGGAGATGAAGCACGGACTTTAAAGCGGTAATTTTCCCCAATAAATTAGACCCCACTGGGAACTGGGGTCTTTTTAGTTTAAATTAAAGAATAATAAATGCAAACACGATGGCAAGAAGAATACGATAATACGCGAATGTTGAAAGCCTTACTTTGTCCAGTAATTTTAGGAATCCAATACAGGCGAACAATGCTACGACAAAGGCTGTTACAAACCCGATCACAAAAGTAGTGATATCTCCGGAAGTTATTGCATCCATATTTTTCAATACATCTAAACCTGTCGCTCCCACCATAATGGGTAAGGCTAGAATAAAGGAAAATTCAGCAGCTGTTTTTTGGCTTGCGCCTACTAATAATCCTCCAGAAATGGTAGAACCGGCTCTTGAGAATCCAGGCCAAACAGCCAAGCATTGGAACAAACCAATATATAATGCTTGTTTATAGGATAATTGATCAATGGTGTTTGCCGTAACCGTTGTATTCCTTTTGTCCGCATAAATTAATAAAAAGGCGCCGACGACTAACCCAACCAAAACAACCGTGGTTGAGAACAGGACATTTTTTATAAAATCATGTAATACGAAGCCAACAATAACTGCTGGAAGAACGCCTAAAAATACATGGAGAAGATTGAGTCTCTTCCCGTTGTTTTCCTTTATATTTAGGCTTTTAAAGTCTAATAGTGAAAAAAATCTTTTCCAATATAAAACGACAATCGCTAGTATGGAACCTAATTGAATGACCACTTCAAATGTCTTCGCTCGATCCCCTTCGAACCCTAATAAATGTCCAGCTAATATGAGATGTCCTGTGGATGAAATGGGCAGATATTCGGTTAACCCTTCAACGATTCCCATTATCAAAGCAATAATATGCTCGCTCATATGTATTTCCTCCTAATCAATTCTACCTATTCATCATACCTGTTAATCACCCAAAACCCTCGTTAATTTTCAGTAAATTTTTTGTTAATTTTAAAAAGGGCGAATAGCCTCCGCTCCTTCAACCAAGTTTTCTTTCAACTATAAGAGAGTATGCCCAATTAAAAAGCCATAGAAATACCGCAACTCTATAAGCTGCCGCATTTCTATGGCCTAAGTCTATAAACCTATCAACATATAAAGGACCAATTTTTAAAAAACCATCCGCAATACCATCATCGCGATAATTCCCACGACCACGGTTCCTAGCAAGCTGCGGGTGACAATCGCCACAATGAAAGCCGGCAGCGCGGCGAATAGCTCAAGGTTTTGCCACAATGGTGCAAGTTTTCCATTTGGCAATATTAATTCCTGTCCAACTAAAGCGGCCATAACGGCAATTGGAACGTAATTTAGCCAGCGCATTGCCCAGTCTGGCAGCTCAACACGGCTCAAGACGGCAATTGGCAGCACTCGCGGAATGAAGGTAACCAGGGCCATACCGAAAATGATTAGAAAAATTGACCATCTTACTTCCATTTCTCCACCGCCATTCCTATGGTTGAAGCCACAACAGTCGCGACAATTACGCCCACGCTGCCGGATGTCAGCATACTTACTACTACCACAATGGCAACCGCACTTAAGGCAACAATAATATCTCTCATAATTTTTTTCCGGGCGGCCATCTGCAGGACAAGAAGTCCAATAAACATTCCCGGCAAGGCAAAATCAAGACCGAATTTTTCCGGATCAGCAATCCATGCTCCGAAATACGCCCCCGCCATATTGGCGATAAACCAGTTTAAATACGCCGTAAGATTGAGACCGTGCATCCATTTTTCACTGATCATTGTCTTACCTGCGGCCGCATTCATGGCAACACCAAATGTCTCATCCGTTAGTAAAGACCCAATTAATATATTCTTAGACGGAGTAAGATGACGAAAATACGGTGATATGGCCGCACTCATAAGAAGATGGCGAAGGTTCACGAAGAAAATCGTAAAGATAATGGCGAAAGCCGGGCTCCCCGCCGCAATCATTGCTGCCGCAATAAATTGACCCGAACCAGCGTATAAAAGCAAGGACATCAAGCCGATTTCTACAAACGATAATCCTGCTGTTTTTTCCACGACACCTGCCGCAAATCCAATACTTAAGTATCCTAATACAGTCGGCAGACAATCCCGCGCCCCGGCCAGGAAGCTGCTTTCCTCCCGTAAAAGAACGTTATTACTTATGTTCATCCTCTTCCTCCATAATTCAAACAATTTGTATAATTTATACTTTATCACCATCATTGTATGGCTTCAATGGTATAATTGTATGCAAGACAATTTTTAGGAGCGGTACATATGCCCGTAAACTCATTTGAAAATTACCCTATGTCATGGAAGCCTGATAAAAAACAGCTTACCCCTCCATTGTATCGGTCCATCGCAAGCCTACTAGAATATGACATTCTCAACGGCTATCTTGCACCGAATACAAAACTTCCGCCTCAACGGGAATTAGCGGATTATCTTGATATTAACCTTAGCACCGTGACAAGAGCGTTTAAAATTTGCGAAGTAAAAGGGTTAATTTATGCAGTAACCGGAAGAGGAACCTTTGTGACGCCTAATGTGCGAAATGCTATTTTCATGGCTGACAGTGATGAAAATAAAAATTCTATCGAGATGGGGATTATCAATCCACTTGACCATACAAACACATTGGTTACGCAAGCTGTTAAAAACATTGCCGAAAAGGATTATCTGGAAAGTTTGCTGGATTACCGACATCCATTGGGGATGCCCTATCATCGAATGGCCGCCAAGAAGTGGATGCAGCGCTTTAACATGGAGGTGCCGATTGAAAATATCGCCATCACATCAGGCGGGCAAAATTCGTTTACATTGGTTTTGACGACCTTATTTCATCCAGGGGATAAAATTGCCGTAGACACCTATACGTATCCTAACTTTATTGAGCTGGCTAAGTTCTTAAATATCCAATTAATCCCGATTGATGGGGATGAGTCTGGTATGCTGCCTGAAAGGTTAGATGCCGTCTGCAGCACAAATAAATTGCAGGGGATTTATTTAATTCCATCGTGCCATAATCCTACTGCCATCACCATGAATATGAATCGCAGGAAGGAAATAGCACAAATCATTAACAAGCATGGGCTTATTTTAATAGAAGATGATGTATACTCTTTCCTGGCTCCGCAAGATTGTTTGCCTATCTCACACTTTGTCCCGGACAAGTTTGTATATATCCTTAGCATCGCCAAGTCCCTGAGTTCCGGCATGAGGGTCGCCTTTACCGCTTTTGCCAATCCGTTTGCTGAAAAAATTACCTATGGGATTTTTAACGTTAACGTAAAAACTTCTGCGTTAAACGCAGAAGTCATAACAGAATTAATCAATTCCGGAGCGGCTGACCAACTCATAAAGGAAAAAAGAGAAATTTCGAAAGAACGGAATCAGCTTTTTCAAAGTTATTTTCAAATGGGGAATCCAAGCGAAAACCCGCTCAGCTTTTTTCGCTGGCTCCCGCTGCGCAAGGAATGGGGTCTTAAATCATTTGAGGAGCATGCCCTTACACAAGGCATTCATGTCTATCATTCCCACCGCTTCCTAGTCAAAAAAGACGAATCCCTGCAATTCATTCGCATCTCCCTAACCTCCCCCAAAGATGCCAATGAACTGGACAAAGGACTTCGCATCCTTAAGAAACTGTTACCATGAAGCACGTGGACTCCTAGTTCTTGTGCTTCATACCATCACTTCACCAAATTTCCTTTATAATCCGAATCAACAATCTTGGGATAAACATTACAATATTCCAAATCACTTCAAATATGATTTCAAAAAAAGTATCTTTAAAAAAGCCGTATCCTCTTTTCTCTTTCCTATTTTTCATACTCATCCTCCAAACAAATTATTTCCCCCTGAATGGGATTTTACTAGGTATTAATTGATGAAGAAAATAAGAGGATTTTTTTAATAAAAAAAAGAAATTATACAATATAGGAGAGTGATTTTATCATGAACATAACCACGAAATTTAAAATACTCAAACCAGCTAATGAGGTATTTGAAGCCATTGTAGACCCGAAAAAAATCGGGGATTTCTGGTTCTCTTCCAGTTCTGAAAGATGGGAACAGGGCAAGTCGATTACACTAAGATACGATGAATACGAAGCGGAAGGTGTTATAAACGTATTAGAGATCACGAAAAATAAGAAAATTGTATTCTCCTGGGGAGAAACGGAAGTGACAATGACACTAAAAGATCTGGATGATAAAAGTACAATCATTGAAGTGATTGAATCAGGTTTTAATGAAAACGATCCAGAATTAATTAACAAAATAGTTGATCAAAAAGGCGGCTGGGTTTATATGCTATCCTGCTTAAAGGGCTATTTGGAACATGGTGTTACTAATTTAAGAGCCTCATTCATTCATTAATTACAGTCAAAAGAGCGATTCTTTTGGCTCTTTTTGCTTTAAACAAATAAGTAAATTGGCATTTTCACCACTACATCCATTTTAACATAATGTTCTAAATCCACACATTACTAGCATACAAAAAATCCCCTCTTCTGGAGTACCTATCAAAAACTATTTATAATAAAAGTAAAGCAGTGAACGGAGGTCCCAGCATGAAAAAGATTTTCGCAGAGGTCATTCAATTCCGTGGTACCCACTATCATTTCGGCATAAAACAAGGAGAACTGCTTAAGGATTCCACTTTGGTCAAAAACCGGGAACGGCAATGGAAGGTACGAAAACCGCTTTTTAAAATTGATATAGAAGAGACGAAACAAATTTTCCAGCGGTTGGCACCGCCTATTTGGGAGGAGTTTTTGGGGCTGCAGGATGCACTACAATGGCCGATGGAACGGGTTTTGCTGGAATTCGGCGGATATCGGCTAAATATTCGTCCTTCCGGCTGCTCGATTTATGTTGGTGAAAATTATATGATCCGAAATTATGATTATCACCCGAAAACCTATGACGGACGGTTCACGATTTACCAGCCGACGGACGGAGGATATGCGACTATAGGTCCGAGCCAGAAAATCACTGGGCGCTGTGACGGTTTAAACGAAAAAGGTCTCGCAATGGGCTATACCTTTATGAATCGGAAACGTCCGGGTGACGGCTTTATCTGCCATATGATCGGCCGGCTTCTCCTCGAACTGTGTGCAACTACCGAGGAAGCTGTTGATCTGCTAAAAGAAATTCCCCATCGCGGTTCCTTCAGCTATGTTTTGTTTGATCAACGATGCGAGACACCCTATATTGTGGAGACGTCGCCAAGAAGAGTGGAAGTTCGGCATGGTTATTCCTGTACCAATCATTTCCAGGTTATGACGGAGGAGAACCGCCACAAGCTGGATGATTCTCAAAAAAGACTAGATATAATCGAAGAGAATCAAGGTTTGAGTGGCAGCGAGGCATACCAGCTTTTAAATGCCACCGATCAAGGTGTTTTTTCTAATCTATACGGAAGCTGGGCAGGAACCATCCATACCGCGGCCTATTTTCCACAAGAATTGGAAGTCTGGTTTGCTCTTGGCGGCGACCAGGTGCCGAGCAAGTTTGATTTTTCCAAATGGCTGAATGGCGAAGACCTCCCGATTAAACGAATTGAGGGCGGGGTTGACACAGATATTCCTTTTGTTCATATGGAGAAAGCGGACTGGTATCGGAACTAAACTTATTGAAAGCAAAATAAGAATGGCGTGTAAACTGTAACTAGTTCACACGCCATTCTTCTGTTTTACCTCTTTTGTTCCTTTAAAAGCACTATTGTTCAGAATGGTAAGCTGATCAGCCGCCAAAACGCTGCTTTCCATACGGCCGTTCTTCAGGAATTTCACCCTGTCCGCCTTTCAACTGGCGTTCACGGTACTCGTCTATCGACGACCCCTCTAAAATGCGCCGGCCGCCATCCTCTTGGATATCTAAATCAAGCCCCAGCAAATCCGCTTCCTGTTGTTGATCAGCAGCACCTTTCATGGCCTTACCTTGATCGTCTCCACAGCCGCAGTCCTCCTGCCGCTGCCCGTCCTGTTTCATTCTGCCTTCTTCTCTCTGCATCTGACGGTCATCACTACCACTCTGACCATCATTCTTCCGTAACTCTCTATCACTATTTAAAGAAGCGCCTTCCCTTTCACTTTGCTTACCCTGCCTTTGAAAAACCGCTTCGTCACCATTGTATCCTGCTTGTTCCATATCCTGCTCATCTACATCATTTTTTGCCATGTTCCATTCCTCCTTGTAGTTGTAAGATTGCTGACAAATGCCTGTTGTTTACAAGGTATCCGGACCAGCAGCCCACATACTTCCACACACCTTCCTTCTATTTCAAACTAGATATTGAAGTCAGGTCAGCTTGTTCTAACCTTGGTCATGTTGTACCACGTGGCCTCGTTTTAAAACTACTTTTTAAAAATTAATATGTATTCAAAAGACTCATCAATTTGGTGTCAGGCACCATGTGAAAAATTCACATGGTGCCTGACACCAAATTCCATATTATTCAAAAAAAGACCCTTTCTTTTTTCCTTTTAACAGGTCGCCTGTCCAGCCTTTGATTTTTAAGTATCCGTAAAGCAGCAGTGTGGAGATGATGATGAGAATAATGGATAAAATATAGCCATAATGCCATTTGAGCTCGGGCATGTTCTTGAAGTTCATGCCCCACAGTGCCCCGAACGCCATGATTGGGGTGAAAATCGTCGTGATGACGGTTAAAGTTTTCATAATTTCGTTACCGCGGTGGGAGGAAATGATCTCCTCAAGCTTTATCATCGCGTCCACCTCATGTTCATACTCGTTCAAAAGTGCGAATGCACGTCCAATCCGCTGACTCGTGGTGGCAAAGACCTTGCTAGCCTCATGAAGGCCAATTTCTTCTATTCCCATGCTGACTTCTTTCATCGGAATCAACAAATTTTTCCATACCAAAAGCTCATGCCTCCGCTGATACACAAGCTCCAGAATCCCCGTTTCATTCCGCTTTTTCACACCCCAAATCAGCTTTCGGAGTGCCACCTCATATTGATCAATTTCCACCAGTAGCTCATTCATCAATTCCCCCAGTAACAGTAAAAAGCCCTCAACGGCATTATCCGTCCTCTCCAGCCGATGATGCAGCTCGTCCAAATCTGACAGCGAAAGCTCCGTCAAATCGAGGTCAACGGTCACCAGCATCCCCTTCGTCAGGTAAAAATGGAAAATTTTGAAATCCTGTTCCTTGTTCAGACTCTGCTTATAAACCAGCGAACCTTTTACAACCTTCTCCAAGCCGCTCACCCGCAAGCAATTTGTTTGATGCTGCCGGACCTCCTCAAGCCAGTCGTAGACCGTTATCGGAATCCGATCCCCGCCCGCCTCATTTTCACAAAGCTGCACCCATTTCCACTGTTTCTCACCGATATATTCCTCCAACCTGATCACTCCTTTTTTCTAAAATAAATCCCCCTAAACGCGACTATTGAAACCTGTTTAATGTTTGACGGTTTGTTTTAGAGGGTATGCATAGAACAAATAGGATAAAGGAGGAATTCAATATGAAACGTGTTTTAAGTATGGGTTCTTTATTGGCTGTAGGTGTCGGGGCATCGGCAGTATGGTTATCGAATAAACCAAACCGCATCAAAGCCGAAACCTTCCTACGAGATTTAAAGCGAAAAGTCATACCGACTGTCTATGAAAAAAGTGAGAAGCTTCCGATTGAAAAAGGCGGCCATCCCCACCCGCACGATGTTGAAGACAACAAAATGGTCGACGAGGGTGCGATGTATTCGGTTAAATTTTATAACGAAAAAATGCAGTAATCTTGGGCGGGCGATGGCCCCCCTTTTTTTGAGGTGAACCATGATACTCTTCCTATTCATCTATTTCGTCATCATTTTCGCGGTGATAGAAATCTTTGTGATTTTATTTCGGTTAACAGGATTAAAACGAGATGTTTCCCGGTTCCAAGTCATTTCGATGATGACGGCAACCGGCTTCACGACCGGGGAATCCGAGCTAATCCTCGGCCACCCCATCCGCCGTAAGCTCGCCGCGTTTCTAATTCTATTCGGCGTCTTCTCCCTGGCGGTGATCATTTCGTCGATCAGCCAATTTTTGTCGCGCGGCCTCGGACTGCGGGAAATATTGCTTGGCGCCGCTTTGGTTATGCTGGTTTGGGGTGTTTTAAGGATAAACCGCATGCAGCGGATGCTTGGAGCTTTTTTTCAGCGAAAAATCACCCATCAAATTGAACTAGCCGATCTTCCGGTACGGGAGGTTTTTTTGAAAAATAAACACGACGCCTTGGTCAACCTGCATATTTTTCAAGACTCTTCGCTGGCCGGGCAAACTCTGAACCAAGCTATTGCCGAGCATGACGGGCTGGAGCTGGTTGTTCTGTTCGTTAAACGCGGGAATGTGGTGATTAGGAAAAATATTTATGATACTCGGCTGCAAGAGGGAGACCGGGTTTTGGTGTACGGTCTGGAAGAGGTCATTATGGAGATCTTTGGTGATGATATTGCGGTTATGGAGGAGAGATTGGACAAGCTTGAGATCTCTGAGGATGAGGTGTTGTAGGTTACGAGGCTATGAAAGACAAATTTTTTTGGATTTCATGTAAATCGTCTTTCACCGGCTTTAATGAAAGACATTTGTTACTGGTTTTTCGTTTAAAATGGTCTTCATCATCCTTATGAAGGACATTTCTCTTTGGCTTTTCTTTCAAAATGGTCTTCATCTCCCTTATGAAGGACTTTTCTCTTCGGCTTTTCATTCAAAATGGTCTTCATCAACCTTATGAAGGACTTTTCTCCTCGGCTTTTCATCCAAAATGGTCTTCATCAACCCTATGAAGGACATTTCTCTTTGGCTTTTCATCCAAAATGGTCTTCATCTCCCTTATGAAGGACTTTTCTCTTCAGATTTTCATCCAAAATGGTCTTCATCTCCCTTATGAAGGACATTTCTCTTCAGATTTTCATTCAAAATGGTCTTCATCATCCTTATGAAGGACATTTCTCTTCAGATTTTCATCCAAAATGGTCTTCATCATCCTTATGAAGGACATTTCTCTTTGGTTTTTCATCCAAAATGGTCTTCATCAACCTTATGAAGGACATTTCTCTTTGGCTCTTCATCCAAAATGGTCTTCATCAACCTTATGAAGGACATTTCTCTTTGGTTTTTCATCCAAAATGGTCTTCATCATTCTTAACAAACGCTATATTAATTAATTCATTAACACGAGGTCCTTGCCATAAAAATAACCAAAATTTTTATCATCAAAATCAACTCTATATGAAAATATACCTGATCTATTTTTCTTTTGTTCGCGGATCAGCCCTATTTTATTCTCAAAGCCTTTTAGATAAAAGTAATCTTCTGGCTCCATATTTTGTTTAGATTCATGATCAATCTTTTTAATCTTCACCCATTCCCCCATTTCGAATCTATCGTCAGGAGATATATCCACTTTATTCTCTTCCGAAAGCCCATCATGTTGTTCTTGATCAAAGTCCATATCTTACATCTCCTAGTGTTTTACTAATATATTAATCACTATACAAAAGTGATCACCTATTGTCAACAAAGTTGACGATACGAAAAAATAGCTTTACAATATTTTGTAAACCGGGTTTACAATTTTCGAAATAGGAGATATGGGAAATGTTTAGTATTGGTGATGTAATTATTTATTCGGTGCATGGTTTAAGCAGAGTGGACGATATTTGTGAAAAAACTATTGCCAATGTGACCAGGACATACTATGCTCTGCATCCTCTTGAGCAGTCGAACTTAAAATAGAGGAACAGGTAAACAGTATGATCCAGGAGCCATACAAAAAGAGTTGAAGATCATGAAATGGTCGCCAACTCTTTTTTTTTGCTATATGTTTAATCTGCCCCTACTCCCCAATCTGATTTTAATAAATCCTTCAAGAAGGCTACTTGCTTCTCCCCGATGGTATCGGCAATTTTCTTCTCAAGCGAGGCCTTTAATGCCGCGTTTTTCTCGTAGCACTCCTCTCCTAATGGGGTTAATTTTATGCACTTCTCTTTATTGTTGTTTTCGACATTCATAATCTCGACTAAACCCTTTGACTCCAGCTTTTTGATAAATTTATGGACTGCCTGCCTTGATATATCTACATTTTTTGAAACATAGGAAATCGTTGGCTGCTTTTTATAAATTCTCGCCATGATGAACCATTCCGAATTGGAAATATAAATTTCACTGCTGTTATTCCACAATTTTTCTGTGATTTCACGAAGCAAAAGATGACGCTCACTTAATAAGTCAATTAAATCTAAGTGTTCTAAATCATGATTCAAGCGTTTTCACTCCAATCGATGTAATCCTCAACTACTATACAAAAATATTTTTTATATGTCAACCTGGTTGACATTCGATTGAAAATTAACGTAAAATGACTTAGTCAACTTGGTTGACAATATTTTTTATAAAGGAGATTGTTATGAATTCACAGATTCAAATAAAAAAGCCTAAATCAATGGCCTTTATTTTAATGTTAGGGGCATTTATCGGCTTATTTGGGGAAACGGCATTGAATATGGCGTTATCGAATGTTATGGAGCAATTTTCAATCAAAGCAGCGACTGCACAGTGGCTGACAACCAGCTATTTATTGGTATTAGCGATTCTAGTACCGGTTTCGGCACTGTTAATGAAATGGTTTACGACAAGACAATTAGTTGTTGGCAGTATCATCATCTCGCTGTTGGGAGCGATTTTAGCGGCGGTATCACCAAGTTTTGCGATATTATTAGTCGGCCGTTTAGTACAGGCAATCGGAACGGGGCTTTTATTGCCCGTCATGACGAGTGTTCTATTAGTGATTTTTCCGATTCATAAACGCGGTGTTGTCATGGGGCTTATGGGGCTTGTGATCACATTAGCGCCGGCTTTAGGACCCACACTATCAGGGGTCATTATCAGTACGCTTGGCTGGCACTATATTTTTTGGATTAGCGCCGTTTTCTATGTTTTATTGACCGTTTTTGCATTAGCCATCATTGCAAATGTTTCGGAAATTACCAAGCCGAAAATTGATAGTTTGTCGATTCTCTTATCAACCATCGGCTTCGGCGGCTTAATTTTTGCCTTGGCAACGATGGCAGAAGAAGCTTTTTCATCTGCTAAAGTGTGGCTGCCTCTCCTTGCAGGGATAATTGCACTTGTATTATTTTGTATTCGTCAATTGAAGATGGCGCAGCCAATGGTAAATTTACGTGTCTTTAAGTATCCGATGTTCACCTTAGGAACCGTAATGATGTTTCTTGGTATCTTAGTAATTTTATCAACGGCTATTCTATTGCCACTGTATTTAAAAGGGGCTTTATTATTTAGTGCTGCCGTCGCTGGTTTATTATTGCTTCCTGGTAATGCCGTCAATGTGATTTTGTCACCGATTGTTGGAGCTCTATTTGATAAATGGGGACCGCGTCTTTTCGTTATCCTTGGATCTATCATCGTTGTGATTGGAAACGTCATTTTTGCGTCCGTTATTTCTGCTGCAACACCGGCTTGGCAAATAATCGCAGCGTTTATGGTTTTATTTTTTGGATTAACGATGGTCATGATGCCCTCGCAGACAAATGCGCTCAATCAATTGCCACGTGAGTTATATGGAGATGGCTCGGCCGCGATGAATACACTAAACCAGGTAGCCGGCGCAGCAGGCACAGCCATTGCGATTTCACTATTTACAGCTGGTCAAAGCAGTTTCGTCACCGATGTTCCAGATGCCTCTCAGGAAGAAATATTGGCTGCCGGGGTAAAATATGCCTTCTACTTTATGACAGGGATATCAATACTTGGATTCATTAGTTCTTTATTTGTAAAAAAACCGGGCCAAGTCGTTAAGGAACAATCGGCAGCTTCAGCGGTGAAAACAACAGATCCGGTACATTTGCAGTAGATTAGGTAAATTTAAAAGGAAATGGAGAATTGTTTTCCAATTAAATGGAAAATATAGTAAACCGAGAGAAAGTTGAATTTGTATAGGAGGGAACATACAATTCAGATTTTGGGGTTACTTATGTGGATTTTTGCAGCATGGCGATGGGCAGATTGGCGGAATTGGGAACAATATCATACAACGATTCTTTATAAAATTGCTCTTGCGCTTTTGTATGATGTATTAACCTACAATTATCCATTATGGGAGTATAGCGACTTCTTTGTACCTACTCATACTATAAATGGCCTTGCCATCACATTTATAGGCTTTACTTGCACTGTGCTATTGTTTCTTTCTAATTTTCCAAGCTCAAAGGTAAAACAAATTTTTTATTTTGCCTTCTGGGTGTTGTTAAACTCTGCGATCGAGTTATTTTACCATCTAATTGGTTTATTTAACTATTACCATGGGTGGAATTTTTGGTGGTCCGTGTTTTTCAACTGTATAATGTTCCCTATGCTGATCTTACATCATAGAAAACCTTTGCTGGCCTACGTGCTCTCTATACCAATTATCGTTTTTCTTTTTCTAATGTTTGATGTTCCTTTGAATCGTATGAAGTGATGGAAGCAGCAATTGGTATTTTAGCCTTGGCGGGAAAGGTCAGTGTCTATAATATTATAGGGCGGCCATGTATAATCTTTCTACGTTCCCCTGCGAGCTATTTTTCTTCCTGCTCGGGCACGTAGAATTCCTCTACGTTACCCTAAGCTCTTTTTTTTCTCCCACTCGGGCACGTAGAAACCCCTCTACGTTACCCAAGCTTCTATTTTTCCTCCGATTCGGGCACCTAGACCCCCTCTACGTTACCTCAAGCCCTATTTTCCCTATCGTTCGGGCACGTAGAACCTCTCTACGTTACCCAAGCCCTGATTTTTCCTCCGGTTCGGGCATCTAGAACCCTTCTACGTTACCCTTCGCTCTTTTTTTCCTCCCGCTCGGGCACGTAGACCTTTTCAACTTCTAAAAACCGAATATGGTACCCTTCCGCTTCATGAACCTTAAATGACCAGCCACAAGATTCTACTTCCAAACCACCGAATATCTCAGCGTCAGATATTCGTGACAGAAACCAGCCGCCAATCGTATCGAGATCGTCGGGCATCAAATCAACCCCTAGTAGTTCGTTTATATCCCGAATTGACATCTTTGCATCTATAATATAGTGCTTACCCTCGTCTATCGTGCGGATCTCCGGCACCTCATCGGCATCGAACTCATCCCGGACCTCACCGATAATTTCCTCAATCATATCCTCTACCGTCACCAGTCCGGAGGTACCGCCGTACTCATCCAGCAAAATCGCCATATGAATCCGCTCGCTCTGCATCCGCAGCAACAGATCATGAATCGGAATTGTCTCAATTACATGAATCACCGGCTGGATTAACGATCTCATATCCCAGTCCGACCCCTTCGCCATGATTTGCGAGGTTAAAAACATTTTTACATTTAGCATCCCGATAATGTGGTCCTTGTCCCCTTCCATCACCGGATAGCGGGTATAATGTTCCTTTTTCAGCTGGCGAAACACCTCCTGCCTTGTTGCCTCCACGGAAAGGCAGCTCATCTCTGTGCGCGGAACCATGATTTCCTTGGCGGTACGTTCATCAAATTCAAACACATTATTGAGATATTGCCATTCATTCTGGTTAATTTCACCGCTCTCATAGCTTTCGGCAAGGAGGATTCTAAGTTCTTCCTCAGAATGGGCCAGCTCGTGTTCGGATGCCCGCTTTAAGCCGAAAAGACGACCAAGCAGCCGGGCAGAGCTGTTCAAAGCCCAAATAAAAGGATACATAATTTTGTAAAACAGAATCATCGGTTTGGCAAACAGCAGCGTCATCTCCTCCGCTTTTTGGATGGCGATGGATTTTGGCGTTAACTCCCCTGCGACCACGTGGATAAAGGTTACCACCACAAACGCAAGCGTGAACGAGACGACATGGGTAACCGTTTCGTTCAGGTGAAGCAGCTGCAGCACCGGGCGAAACAACCGCTCCACCGTCGGTTCACCGAGCCACCCAAGTGCCAGTGCCGTCACCGTGATGCCGAGCTGGCATGCCGACAAATATTCATCCAAATGGGTAACCAGCTGCTTCGCCGCAACGGCGCTCCGTCTCCCTTCCGCAATCAATTGTTCGATCCTCGACTTCCGGACCTTTACAATGGCGAATTCCATCGCGACGAAGAATCCGGTAAAAGCAATGAGTATGGCAATAATGACTAAATTCAACAACAGCATCAGTATATCCACCTCCATTTTTTAAAATTTTGCGAGTCCAATTTACTAATCGGCGATTTTTACATGTTTATCGGCGAATCTGGGTCATTTATCGGCGAATTGAAGTGACTTATCAGCGAATTCTAGCCATTTATCGGCAAATCCCCAAAACAGCAACATTTTTAATAAAAACAATCCGAAACCGCCTAAGGATTTCGGATTGTCCGCGCCCTATCCATCTATCAAACTAACAATCTATAAACGGTCGTCTAGTTTGTCGTCAAGCTTCTCTAAATATTTCGCGGCAAATGCCTTTCCGCCTAATCCGAAGGCCAGTCCAAAGGCAAGCGCCAGACCGCCGAGTACGAGAATGAAAGCGGCATTGACAATCGAATGGGCGACGCCGAGCTGATCTAATGCCATAAAGATGGTAATCACGAAGATTGCATATTTAGCCACGGCCGCAAGTGTGCGTGTGTAAGTCGATTTTAAAACGTTTTGTAAGATTCGCTCCACAAGATGGCCTAAATATAAACCGATTCCTAAAATTAACAGTGCGGCTAACAGCATCGGCAAGTAGGCGATGACCCCTGTTGCCAAGCTTACTAAGAAGTCTAAATGAACAAGCTGCAGGGCTTCTGCCGTAAATAACAGGATAATCACGATTTTTACAATCAACCCAACGATTTGGGACAAGGTGTTTTTTTCCGGTGTAAGTGACCCGATACCCATTTGGTGAAAAATCGAATCAAATCGTAGGCGCCACAGCAGCTGTGCAACTACTTTTTCTACCCATTTTCCTAACGCAATACCTGCAAGAATCAGAACGATCGCCGCAATAATGTTTGGAATGAGTGTTAAAATATCATGTAGCATCGCAATTGCCGGATTGGAAATCCCTTTTAGGTCCAATTTTTCTAATGCTGTAATAATCGTTGGAATTAAGATTAGGATGAACACAATATTTCCGATAATACTTGAAAAATTAGGGCCGTCTGGCGTTTTTATCATGCCAAAACGTTCACCAAGCCTGTCCGCACCAATCCCTTTTAAAAAGTTGGTTAAAATATCGCGGACCACTTTTGCAAGAAGCCAGCCAATGAATACGATTAAAGCGGCAGCAAATAGCTTGGGGATGAAGGCTAACATCGCTGACAGGGCATGGGTAAATGGTCCTGAGATCCCATCCATATGCAAAGCGCCTAGTACTCCCGGTAAAAATAGAAGTAAGACAAAGTAGAAGACTGTTTTGGCTATACTATTTACTTTTTGGGCAGCCTCCAGTCTGGTTTTTGCCATATTCCATTTGACTAGACGGTCTTGGAAGTGAAACATGTCAGCTGCTTTTGTAATCAGCAGGCGGATGAAGTAAGCAGCAATCCAGGCAAATAATAGAATGAGGGCTGCTTTTAATAGATTAGGAATCGCTGCAGTTATCATCGAAACCATTTCAACCAACGGTTCAGCGATCAAGTGCAGGTTCAGCATGTTAAAAAAGATAATCCAAACAAACACGAGCAGGATATAGTAGATAAATTTTCCGATGATGTGCTCTGACGAATATTTTCCTTTTCCTACATTCGTAAATAACTTATCATCGAGGCTAGTTTTGCTTAAACCCTTTTCAACGGCTTTGCCAATCGCTTTTGCGACAAGCCAGCCAACTAATAAAACTAACAGTGCTAATAATAGATGAGGAATTTGGTCGGTGTATATGTACCAGCCATTTAGAATATCTCTCCCTTTCATGTACCATCTCTCCTTTTCATCAATGTTTGCTTCATGTAATACCCGGCCGGCCGGTTTTCAAACACCTGTTATCAAAATGTTTCGTTTGCTAATCTGTTGGGAATATAATCAGCAATCCTATTAACCGAAGGAGGAGTTAAAATGAAAAGGATTTTAGCTGGCGGCTTGAGCGTGCTGCTAACATTCGGCGGTTTGGCCGGCTGCGGCGACGGTGTCGACCAGGATAACGGCATTAATGATGGCGAACAGAAGGATGCGGTTGACAAAGATACAAAGAAGGATACAAAGGAAGGCTTTGAAAAAGCGAAGGAAAATATGAAAGAAGTAAAGGAGGATGTTGAGAAAAAGTTAAAAGAAGAAGGCGTTGGGGACGGTGTTGACCAGGATAACGTGGATAACGACGGAAAAACCGACGATAAAGAAGACAACAAAAGACCTTAGAATCAGGATGTTTAGTATTTCTACACGATGGGTAATAGATTAATAGAACGCAATTTAAGAGGAGGAATGGGACATGAATGAAGAAAAAGTAAAAGGCGGTTATGATCAAGTAAAAGGTGAAGCTAAAGATCAATGGGGTAAATTAACGGATGACCGTTCGACACAGGCCGAGGGCAAGTTCGATAAAGCCAAAGGGAAAGTCAAAGAGGGCATTGGCGAACTGAAGGATAAGTTAAAATAAGTGGAAAAAAGCCAGCTGCACGTTAAAGCAGCTGGCTTTTTTGTTGGTGTCAGGCACCAATATTATTTAAAGAAATCCCCAATGACATCCAAGTTGTTTTGCAGGAAGTCGAAGGCGATGTTTGGCATGATGCCTAATAACACGGAGCCGACTACTGCAATAATTAATACGACAAGAATGCCGAATGGGATGTTAAATTTGCTTTCGTCCGCAGCTGGGCGGAAGAACATTTGTGTCATGACGCCGAAATAGTAGAAGTATGACACGACGGTAGTCGCAATCATAATGGAGGCGATCACGTAATGTCCTGGTTCCGCGTAGAACGCACCCAAGAAAATGTTCAATTTACCGATAAAGCCAGCAGTTCCTGGGAATCCGGCAAGTGAAATGAGCAAAATCCCCATCGCGACGGCTAATACCGGTGCGCGGCGGTACAGCCCGGCAAAGTCGGCAATCTTTGTTGAGCCCGCTTTTTCTGTTACCACTTGGATAATCGCAAAGGCACCAAGGTTCATTAACAGATAGGCAAGCAGGTAGAACCAGATTGTCTGGAACATATTCGGAGTCATTGACGTTAATGCCACTAACAAGTAACCCGCGTGGGCAATACTTGAATAGGCAAACATCCGTTTAATATCCGACTGTCTTAAAGCAACAACGTTACCGATGATCATGGTTGCTCCGGCGATTACCGCCAGATAGTTTTGCATGTTAAACAAAATCGGCACTGAGTTCGGACCGTCCGTTGCCGCAAAGCCAAACACTGTCAGCAATACGCGGATGACAATCACAAAACCGGCAATTTTCGAAACGACACTCAAGAATGCCGTAACCGGTGTTGGTGCGCCTTGGTACACGTCTGGCGCCCACATATGGAACGGTGCGGCTGCCAGTTTAAACGCTAAACCAACGACAATCAGCAAGAATGCGATGGTAAGCAGATACACATGGTTGCTATTAGCAAGTGTAGCCAGCTGGCTTGCCATATCAAGCAAATTCGTTGTGCCGGTCAACCCGTACACATAGCTCATCCCGAATAAGGTAATGGCAGAAGAAATACTGCCGTTGATGACATATTTCATCGCCGATTCATTGGACTGGCCGTGGAACTTGCGGATCCCCGCCAAAATATAAGAAGTAATTGATAACAACTCAAGCCCGATGAATAAAGTAATTAAATCACCGCTTGAAGTCATGATCATACCGCCAAGCATAGCCGCTAAGAATAAGTAATAGAACTCTGCCTGATAGCGTTCGACCCCATCTTTTGGTTCATAGCTGATGGCTAAGAATAAGACGAGTGCACCCCCGCCAAGGATTAGCAGTTTAAACGCTAACGCAAAGCTGTCGATTCGGAACGTGTCATGCAGGATCGACTGCACTGGGCCGCCGACCATCGACAATGTATACACCAGCGCTGCAAAAATCGCCGCAATGCCAATCCAGCCGAGGATTTTTCGATCCAGCGTTTTTGGCATAAATAAATCCATTAATACTAGGATGGCAATCACACCAAGGATGATGAACTCCGGTGTCATGATGCTCCAATTTAGTTGTGAAAATGTCTCAAAGCTCATCCTTCATCACCCTCCTAACCCAAGCATAATAGTCTCAAGTGTGGCTTGAAGCGGTGAACTTAGGACACTTGGGTAAACACCAATTAACACAATCAACAGCATCAACACGATGACTGGCACCAATTCCAAGCCGCGAAGGTCAAGCACCCCTTCAAAATCGCGATGTGCTTTGCCATACGTCATGCCAAGTACCGCACGAAGTAGGTAGGCAGCCGTCATGATAATTCCGATTGTACCGACTGCGGCAATCCATGGCTGCACTTTAAATAAGCCTAGGAATGCCATAAATTCGCTGACGAAACCAGACATACCTGGAAGTCCGAGAGAAGCCATTGCCGCGGCAAGTAAGAACCCGGCTGCAAGCGGCATTCCCTTTGCCAAGCCTCCCAAATTGTCGATAAACGATGTATCGGTCCGTTCGTACAAGACCCCCACAAGGAAGAACAATAGTGCTGAAATTAAACCGTGCGATACCGCTTGGAAAATCGCCCCTTGAATTCCTGCTTCGTTCATGGCAGCAAGTCCGATTAACACGATTCCCATGTGAGAAATCGAGGAATAAGCCAATACCATTTTAAAGTCTGTTTGAATGAATGCCAGGAACGCCCCGTACAGCAGGTTAATCACGCCAAGGATGGCAATCAATACAGCAAGCTTTTCAAACTGCTGTGGGAAAATCCCCATGCCAAAGCGGATTAAACCGTAGGCACCGATTTTTAAAAGAATACCAGAGTGAATCATAACAACAGATGGCGGTGCTTGAACGTGCACGCGCAGCATCCAGGTGTGCAATGGAAAAATCGGTAATTTGACACCGAAAGCAATCAATAATGCAATAAACAAACCAAGCTTAGCACCGCCGCTTAAAGGACCTGATGGGTCAGCAACGATTTGCTTCAATAGCTCGATATTCGTTGTCCCTGTTTTCGCAAACAGAATCATGATAACAATCAGCAGAACAGCAGAGCCTAAACCGTTATAGATTAAGAAGCTGTAAGCTGCCTTTTCTTTTTCAAAATAACCCCATTTTCCAATCAGGAAGAATGTCGGAATTAATGTTATTTCAAAGAAAATGAAGAACAGTATTAAGTTTTCCGCTGTGAAAACGCCAAGCATGCCGGTTATTAATAGAAGGAACAGCATGAAATAGCCTTTCCATTCTTTTTTAATAAACTTCACCGCGCCGATTGCCGCAAGTGTTGAGATAACGGAGGTCAATACGACCATCAGCAGCTGGAAGCCGCCCACCGCAAGCTCATAATCCACCGAGAAAATCGGCTCTTGAACGTTAATGCCGCGGAACTGAATCCAAGGAACCGATACGGAAAAATCAGCCAGGCTTTTTCCAGCTAGAAAATGTGCATAGACCGCAAGCGATAGAATCAGTGCCGGCAGGGTTGCGAGAAAGCCAACCGCCTTGATTGCTTTTTCCTGCGTCTTTGGCAGCATGGCTAAAACGATAATACCTAGTAAAGGGGAGAATACTAGGATTGAAAGTATAGAATGTAAATTCATCGTAAGTACCCCCCTGTTAATGCAAAGATGACAACTAGAACAGCGAGACCAAGGAAGGCCACGGCACCGTATGTCTGTACCTGTCCGGATTGCATTTTCGAGCCAGTACGACCAAGCCCTTGAACAATGCCCGTAACGCCTTTGACGAGCCCTTCCACTATGAAGACATCAATGAAGCGAAGCAGATAGCTGAAGCCTGCTACTAACGCAATAATTGTCTTCTGATATAGTTCGTCGATGTAGTATTTGTTGTATAAAACCGTGTGCAGCATGTCGCCTTTGCCGCTGAGCCAGTCAGGAGCAATCGAGCGCTTGCCGTAAATTAAGTAAGCGAGTAAAATTCCTGCTAGTGATACAACAGTAGCAGCAATCATAATCCATGCTGGACCTTCGATATGACTGTGTCCGAGCGCCGGGTTGCCGTCTACGAGCCAGTCGCCAAGGAAAGAGCCAAACCATGGTGTGTTGACATAACCAGCGACAACAGCGAGGATACCAAGCAGCACCATTGGCAGAGTCATAACAGATGGTGACTCGTGTACATTTTTCTGATTTCCGCGGTTTTCACCGGTGAAGACCATGAAGAACAAGCGGAACATATAAAATGCTGTCATGAAGGCAGCGATAAGCGCTAATAAGAAGAGAACTGGATGTCCGCCTTCCCATGCAGCGACTAAAATTTCATCTTTACTGAAGAAACCGGATAATCCCGGTACCCCGCTGATTGCGAGTGTTCCAATTAGGAATAGGGGCGCAGTGAACTTTAATTTTTTCCAAAGCCCGCCCATTTCCTCGATGTTCTGCGTATGTACCGCATGAATGACGGAACCAGCAGCAAGGAATAACAATGCCTTGAAGAATGCGTGTGTCATAAGGTGGAACACACCGGCAACATAACCGGCAGAACCCAGTGCAAGCATCATGTAGCCAAGCTGTGAAACCGTTGAATACGCAAGCACGCGCTTGATGTCGGTTTGCACAAGACCGATGCTGGCAGCAAAAATTGCGGTAATACCACCGATTGTCGCAACAGTTAGTAATGCTGTTTTGCTCGCTAAGAACAATGGGAATAACGCAGCCACTAAGTATACCCCTGCAGCAACCATTGTTGCGGCGTGGATCAACGCGGATACAGGCGTCGGCCCTTCCATTGCATCAGGAAGCCATGTATGGAGCGGGAACTGACCTGATTTCCCGATTGCTCCGACAAAAATCAAGATCGCAGTTAAGGTAATCATTGTATTTGATACCGCACCGGCTTCTACAGCTTTAAAAATTTCGCTGTATTCAAAGCTCTTCGTTTGCCAGAAAAGAAGAATCATCCCAATTAAGAGACCAACGTCCCCGATACGGGTCATGATGAAGGCCTTTTTAGCAGCAGCCTTCGCTTCTTCCTTGTAATAGTAGAAACCGATTAATAGGAAGGAACCAACACCAACTAGTTCCCAGAAAATATAGGTTTGCAGAATGTTAGGCGAAATAACGAGGCCCAGCATTGCAAAGGTAAACAGCCCTAAATAGGCATAAAATATGTGGAACCGCTCGTCTCCGTGCATGTAGCCCTTGGAGTAGGTATGTACCAAGAAACTTACGAGCGACACAATAAATAGCATTAATGCATTTAATTGGTTCACTTCAAACCCCGCTGTTAAATGCATATCCCCTATCGTGAGCCAGTTAAATTTCGCAAGATAGCTCGGCTCTGAAAAGCGCTCAAATAATACTAGAATTGAGAAAACAAGTGACGCCAATGTCAGGAGAATCCCCACATACGCACTAGCTTCCTTAAGTCGCTTACCGATCAGAAGAAGGAGCAAAAACGATAATAGCGGGAAAAGCGGTATCAGCCATGCATTTTCCATCATTATCAAATCCCCTTTTTGAAATGGGTGTCAGGCACCACATAAAGGTTTTCTAGTTTTTCATTTCGTTCATTTCGTCGATGTGGACAGTTTTCTTATTGCGGTACAGCGCCATTAAGATCGCAAGTCCAACGGCTGCTTCGGCAGCGGCCACGGCCATAGCGAAAAGGGCAAATACCTGTCCGTCGATTGACGGGTTTATGCCGTACTTACTGAAGGTTACGAGATTAATATTCACGGCATTCAGCATCAATTCAACTGAAATTAACACGATTACTGTATTTCGTTTTGTCAATGCACCGTACAAGCCGATGCAGAATAATATAAGTGCCAGTGCCAGGAAGGCTGAAGCGGGGATTGAACTCATTCCTCATCCGCCTCCTTATCCTCTCGTTTTGCTAAAATAATTGCCCCAATTAAGGCTACTAATAGTAAGACGGATACGAATTCAAATGGAATAATGTATTTCGTGTATAGCACTTTACCAATTTGCAACGTATTGTCTTCATGTAACGTTGTTGGCACCTGTTGAATATCGAAATTGTAGATTCCAACATAAACCGCAAAGGCAAAGCCAACAACTCCGAGAAAGACGAGAATCTTTCTCCATTTTCCTGATTTTGCTTCACTTTCGTCATATGGCTTCGTTAACATGATGCCAAACAGCATGATGATGGTGATCGCACCGGAATAGATTAATACCTGGACAGCGGCAACGAATTCCGCTGACAGCAGGATGTAGACTCCGGCGATGCTGACGAAGGTGAAAATAAGGGCCACGACCATATGAACGACTTTATTCAGGTTTAATAACAGCACGCCGCCGATGATCGCCACAAGTGCGAGGGCCATGAACGCGAAAAATTCACCCGAAAAGGTCATGGTTTATTCACCTGCCGTATATTTTCATCGTTTTCATCCAACCATTCTAGGTTTTTAAATAACATGTCACGGCTGTATTCAGCGAGCTCAAAGTTATTTGTCATGATGATTGCTTCGGTTGGGCACACCTCTGTACATAGGTCACAAAGGATGCAAATTTCAAAGTTAATATCGTACGTATCGATGATTTTCCCTTTTTTATTAGGGTCCGGATGCTTCTTCCCGGTTAACTGAATGCAGTCTGTCGGACAAATGTTGGCACACTGGTTGCAGACAATACATTTCTCCGGATAGAACTTCTGGATTCCGCGGAACCGGTCCGGAAGCGGCAGCGGTTCATTCGGATAATCATACGTCACCTTTTCACGCGTCAACTGTTTTAGGGTATACTTCAAGCCTTTAGCTAATCCAGTTCCAAGCACGTTGTTCACCCCTTTAAATAATATTCAAACGTAATTAAGTTTTGGTATCAGGCACCATTTTTAGAAAAACAACGACTTAATTAATGCCGTTAAGAAGATGTTCGCAAGTGCGATTGGCATTAGGACTTTCCACGCGAATTCCATTAGTTTGTCGGCACGCATCCGCGGGAAGGTGCTTCGGAACCATAGATAAACGAACAGCACAGCACAGAACTTAAGCGCAAACCAGACGGATGCCGGAATGAAGCTTAAGAAACTAAATGGAGCGAGCCAGCCGCCGAAGAATAGAATGGTCACTAATGCGGTCATCGCGAATAAGTATACATACTCCGCAAGCATGAAGAATGCCCAGCGGAAACCGGAATATTCAACATGGTAACCGGCAACAAGCTCTGACTCTGATTCCGGCAAGTCAAATGGCGTACGGCTTAATTCTGCAACCGATGCGGTTAAAAAGATTAAGAAGCCGATTGGCTGCAGTAAAATAAACCAGCCGTGCTTTTGCGCATGCACAATATCGTTCAGATTCAAGCTGCCTGATAGTAAAATAACACCCAATACGGACATAACTAGCGGAATTTCATAGGAAATCATCTGCGCTGTTGCCCGTGCTCCCCCTAATAGAGAGTATTTGTTGTTCGATGCCCAGCCTCCAAGCAGCACGCCGAACACAGTCATTCCGGAAATCGCCACATAATAGAGAAGTCCTACGTTTAAGTCGGCAAATTGAAACTTATCCGTAAACGGAATTGTTGCCAAGACCATAAACGACGGAGCAAAGGCAATCACCGGTGCGATGATGAACAACGGCCTGTCAGCCACTTTTGGGATAATATCTTCTTTAAGTAAAAGCTTCAGAACGTCGGCCACGGTTTGCAATAGTCCGAAGCGGCCGCCGACTTGGTTAGGGCCGTGACGGTTTTGCATGTAACCCATAACCTTCCGCTCTGCCAGGATTGAGTAGGTTACGAAGCCTAGTACAACTAATAGTAAAACGACGCCGAATAGAAAGAAGATGGCAAAGTTGTACAGGCCGGGACTTGATTGGAGCATATCTTCGATCATTAGCCGTCCACCTCTCCAAGAACAATATCAATTGCTCCTAAAATAGCAATCATGTTTGCAATGTTTTCCCCTTCTAACAGCTTAGGAAGAATTTGCAGATTATAGAATGATGGTCTTCTAAACTTTAAGCGGTACGGTTCTTTTTTACCTTCGCTGGAAATATAGCAGCCAATTTCGCCCCGCGGCGATTCGATTCTGACATACGCTTCCCCTTTGGGCGCCTTGATAATTTTCGGCACCTTCGCCATAATCTCACCTTCAGCAGGGAACTGCTCGCAGGCTTGCTCTAAAATTTTCAGCGATTCTTCGATTTCCTTCGTACGGACATGGTAACGTGCTAAAGCATCGCCGCCTTCTTGGGTAATCACGTCGAAGTCAAAGCGGTCATAAATACTATATGGCTCATCCTTGCGAAGATCCCACTTCACGCCGGTACAGCGAAGGTTTGGTCCGCTCAGCGAATAGTTAAGTGCGTCTTCTTTGGTATACTTGCCGATCCCTGTTACTCGGTTGACGAAAATTTCATTCCCGGTTACAAGAGTATGATAGCCCTTCACTTGTTCTCTCATGTAAGGGATAAATTCTTTTACTTTTTCAATCCAGCCCTCCGGCGCATCCCACTTGACACCGCCAACACGCATATAGTTGAAGGTTAAGCGTCCGCCTGAGAGTTCGTTCAGCATGTTGATAATCATTTCCCGCTCACGGAACATGTAGATGAACGGACTTGTGGCCCCAAGGTCCAGCAGGTATGTACCCCACCATACAAGGTGGCTGGCAACACGGCCTAATTCCATTGCGATGACCCTTAGATACTCGGCGCGTTCCGGCACCTTGATGTTCATCATGGTTTCAACCGCGTGACAGATCACATAGTTATTCGTCATAGCCGATAGGTAGTCCATACGGTCTGTGTAAGGGATGATTTGTGTATATTGCAGATTTTCCGCTAATTTTTCCGTTCCGCGGTGCAGATAGCCGATAACCGGTTCAGCTTTGGTGATCAGCTCCCCGTCGAGGTGTACCAAAAGCCGGAATACTCCGTGTGTACTTGGGTGCTGCGGACCAACGTTCAGGATCATTTCTTCTGTTCTAATCACTGGCTACACCTCCACATCATACGGCTCATAATCTTTTCTCAGTGGATAGCCAATCCATTCTTCACCAAGGAAGATCCGGTGCAGGTTTGGATGCCCGGTAAACTTGATTCCAAGCAAATCATAGGCTTCACACTCAGGCCAATCAGCCCCCGCCCAAATCGGCTGTACCGATTCAATTACCGGGTCATTCCGGTCAATCTTCGTTCTGATGGCAACCGACTGACGGTTTTTGTATGAATATAAATGAACGTAAATTTCCATATGTGTTTCAAAATCAGACCCGTGCAGCTCGGATAAATAATCAAATCCTAACAGCTCGTTATATTTTAAAAACTGAGCAAGCTTGAAGTAAGAATCGCTCTTCACAACCAATGTAGGGACGTCTTTTGAGAGTTTATTAATATAAAAATCTTCCAATACGTCGGAGCCCAGATTTTCTCCAATTACCTTCACATACTTGTCAAGGTATGGCTGGTTTGGTGACGGCTTTGCTTCCTCGGCTTCGATATCCGCTGCCGCCGCACCGCCTTTTGCTGCTGCCGCTGCTTTTGCCTTAGCCGCTGCTGCTGCCTTGGCTTTCGCTTTGGCTGCGGCAATTGCTTTCGCCTTTTCATCATCACCAGCTGCTGCGTCCCCGCCGGCTGCCGCCTTTGCCTTGGCTGCCGCGGCGGCTTTTGCTTTTGCTGCCGCCTTCGCCTTTGCCGCTGCTGCTGCTTTCGCTTTCGCATCGTCCCCGGCTGGAGCATTGTCGCTTTCCGTTGCACCGCCTGCAAGTTCCATCGCTTTTCGTTTTGCAGCTGCTGCTGCTTTTGCCTTGGCTACTGCTGCGGCTTTTTTCTTCGCCAGGTCATCCGCATCGTCGGAGCCACTGGCTGCTGGAGCTTCTGCTGTCGGCTCTTCTTCGTCCGCGATGCCTTCGCGTTTCTTTTTCGCTAATGCTGCTACTTTCGCTTTCGCGGCTGCTGCGGCTTTTTTCTTTGCTAGGTCATCTGTGTCGCCTGTGGTGCTGGCTGCTGTTGCTTCTGCTGCCGGCTCCTCTTCGTCCGCGATGCCTTCGCGTTTCTTTTTCGCTAATGCTGCCGCTTTTGCTTTCGCGGCTGCTGCCGCTTTTTTCTTTGCTAGGTCGTCTGCGTCAGCTGCTGCCGATGCAGCCGTTTTTTCAGGTTCTGCCTGTTTTGGCGTATCCTGCGTTTGTCCCGCTTCGGCTTCCGCTTTTGCCTGACGTCTCGCCAGCGCCGCGGCCTTCGCCTTCTCAGCAGCCTCCCGCTTTAATTGCTCAAGATCTTTTTCCCCGCTCATCGACTAGATCACCTTCTTCCCAGTCTTCGCTTCATATTTTATTTTTTCCTTTAACTTATTAATTCCATAAATTAATGCAGCTGGGTTTGGAGGGCACCCAGGAATATATACATCTACAGGGACGATTTGGTCGACCCCTTTTACAACGGAGTACGATTTCACATACGGTCCGCCCGCAGTCGCACAGGAACCCATGGCAATAACCCATTTTGGCTCAGGCATTTGGTCGTAAAGGCGTCTTAAAATCGGCGCCATTTTTTTCGTTACCGTACCGGAGACAATCATGCAGTCCGATTGCCGCGGTGAAGGACGGAAAAACGATCCGAAACGGTCCAAGTCGTAGTGCGCCGCACCAACGCCCATCATTTCAATCGCACAACAAGCCAGACCAAATGTAACCGGGTACAGTGAGCTGCTTCGTGCCCAACCCTTCACTTGCTCTAGCGACGTCATAAATACATTTCTTTTTAACTCTTGCAATTCTAACTCTGAAATACCATCTACTTTTAAATCCATCGTAGCACCTTCTTTTTCCAAGCATATACCAGGCCGATTAATAGCATGATAACGAACAGCGTCATTTCAATCAATGCAAACACGCCCAGCTTATCATAAGCGACTGCCCATGGATATAAAAACACTGTCTCCACATCAAAAATAACAAACATCAGGGCAAAAATATAATAGCGGACATTGAACTGTACACGGGAATCGTGAACCGGATCAATACCGCTCTCATATGTGGTATACTTCTCCGCACTAGGCTTAAATGGGCGCAGAAGCTTCCCCAAAGTTAACGCCACCACCGGCAGCAAAATCCCCAGACATAGGAACACAAAGACTATCAGATAATTATTCTGATATACATTTAAAAGTTCCATGTCTATCCCCTCCAATGTTAAATATTTTCAAACATACGAATATTGTAACCGAATTCATTATAGCATTGTTACAAACCCCTGTCGACAAGCCTTATTATATAAAAATTGGAATTTTAAGCGCCGTTGAATTTTCCCAAATTGGTTTTGTGAGCCCACTCACAAGGATGTGAGTTTTTGGACGTTTTATTCAAATTACGGCGTATATTCGATTGGGTTTTCCTATTTAAAATACTATGTAAAATTCGACAACAACTCCTATTAAATAACAAATTTCGTTTCCTGTCAGTGAGGTTTGTCAATGTTCACAAAGTTATCGTATTTTTTGCTTCATTAAATCGATTAACTTCTATATATATGGGCGGCCCCGAATAAAGACTTACCCCTACCATCATATTCTTAAGGTTCGGTTTCATTCGAACTTTCCTTAAACTAGGACATCTTCACTATGAATTATTTCGATAATCGAATGAGGCATGCGAACCGTCCCCATGCATTACAAGTTTCATGAAAAAAGCCCCTTTGGAAGGCGCGGTTGCCGTCCAGAGGGGCCTTGTGTTTTGAAAAAAGTTTAGAATTTACGTTCTGCTACGTTGAGGCGGTTGACGGCGCGGCGCAATGCTAACTCGGCACGTTTGAAGTCAACATGCTCAAGCTTTTGCTGCTTCATGCGCTGCTCGGCACGTTCTTTCGCTTTTAAGGCACGTTCCACATCGATGTCTTCGGACTTTTCAGCAGATTGAGCTAGTACCGTTACTTGTTCTGGACGAACTTCTAAAAACCCGCCGCTGACAGCGACCAATTCAGTTTTACCATCCTTCTTCAAACGAACGATGCCAATCTCAAGTGGAGCCACCATCGGCACGTGTCCAGGCAAAATACCAAGCTCGCCTGTCTTAGCCTTTGTACTCACCATTTCCACTTCGGATTCATATACCGGACCATCGGGAGTAACAACACTGACTTTAATCGTCTTCATTTTTTACCCTCCCCGGTTTGATTAGACCTCTACACCCATGCGTTTTGCGGCCTCAACCACTTCTTCAATGCGGCCGACAAGACGGAACGCATCTTCAGGAAGGTGGTCATATTTACCTTCAAGAATTTCCTTGAAGCCTTTAACTGTTTCTTTAACCGGCACGTATGATCCAGGCTGACCAGTGAACTGTTCAGCAACGTGGAAGTTTTGTGATAAGAAGAACTGGATACGACGCGCACGTGCTACGACTAACTTATCTTCATCAGAAAGTTCGTCCATACCAAGGATTGCGATAATATCCTGTAATTCACGGTATTTTTGTAGAGTTTGCTGTACTTGACGAGCAACCTCGTAATGCTCTTCACCAACAATATCAGGTGATAATGCACGAGATGTTGATGCAAGCGGGTCCACCGCTGGGTAGATACCCATTTCAGAAAGCTTACGCTCAAGGTTTGTTGTTGCATCTAAGTGAGCGAAAGTTGTAGCCGGTGCCGGGTCAGTGTAGTCATCGGCTGGTACGTAAATCGCTTGGATTGATGTAACAGAACCTTTATTAGTTGAAGTAATACGCTCTTGTAATTTACCCATTTCAGTTGCAAGTGTCGGCTGGTAACCAACGGCAGATGGCATACGGCCAAGAAGCGCGGAAACCTCAGAACCTGCTTGTGTGAAACGGAAAATGTTATCGATGAACAATAACACGTCTTGTCCTTGCTCATCACGGAAATATTCAGCCATTGTCAAACCAGTTAAGGCAACACGCATACGTGCACCTGGTGGCTCGTTCATTTGTCCGAATACCATCGCAGTTTGCTTGATAACGCCGGAATCTGTCATTTCGTGGTAAAGGTCGTTCCCTTCACGTGTACGCTCACCTACACCAGCGAATACAGAAATACCGCTGTGCTCTTGTGCGATGTTATTGATTAATTCCTGGATTAATACGGTTTTACCTACACCGGCACCACCGAATAGACCGATCTTACCACCCTTAATATATGGTGCAAGAAGGTCAACTACCTTAATACCAGTTTCAAGAATTTCAACCTCAGTTGAAAGATTTTCATATGTTGGTGCTTCACGGTGAATGGAATCACGGCGTGCACTTGCTGGAATTTCACCTTTAAGGTCAATTGCTTCACCTAATACGTTAAATACACGACCTAAAGTTGGCTCACCAACTGGTACAGAAATCGGTGCACCAGTATCTTCTACTTCTAATCCGCGAGTTACACCATCAGTTGATGCCATCGCGATTGTACGAACTGTATCATCACCTAAATGAAGGGCTACTTCAAGGGTTAAGTGAATATCTACTTCAGATTCATTTTGCGCCTTTTTCACGACTCTAAGCGCATTATAGATCTCAGGAAGATGACCATCATCGAACTTAACGTCAACAACCGGACCCATAACCTGAAGAACATGTCCTTTGCTCATCATTTTTCCCTCCTAACTTACTCTTTGCTGAAACATTACCGAACTTATTGTTAAAAAAGGTGTCAGGCACCAATTATTTATTGTCTAGCTCCAGCGCCCTAGCGGCTAGTGTCCTTCGCTCTCCGCCCTACGATAAGTCAACATCGAATCGCCTATACGGCTCTTCGTGTTTCCTTTATCTCAGTTGGAGCGCTCCAGAAGGAAAGCTTCGGCAGCATAGGCATCGCACGAAGAAAAAGTGTTAGCTTTTTCGAGGAGGCCATACGCCGCTGAACAGGGCGCTTCCGCTTTTCTATCTATTCTAATGCTGCGGCACCGCCGACGATTTCGGTAATTTCCTGTGTGATCGCTGCTTGGCGGGCGCGGTTGTAGCTTAGTGTCAGGCCGCGGATGAGTTCTTGTGCATTGTCGGTTGCGTTACGCATTGCAGTCATCCGGGCAGCGTGCTCACTTGCTTTACTGTCTAAAAGCGCACCATAAATCAAGCTTTCTGCATATTGAGGAAGCAGCACTTCTAAAATCTCTTCAGCATTCGGCTCGAACTCATAGGAAGTGAGTTTATGTGAAGATCCTGCTAAATCCGTTAATGGCAACAGTTTCTTCTCCGTTACTTCCTGTGAAATCGCACTAATATAGTGGCTGTAATAAACATATAATTCATCGAATGTTCCATCAGAGAACATGCCGACAGTAGTGCTTGAAATGTCTTTAATTTCTTGGAAGCTTGGCTGGTCGTTAATCCCAATGATATCAAGGACAACGTTATAACCCCGCTTCACAAAAAAGTCACGCCCCACTCGGCCAATCGCAATAATCGCAAATTCGTCATTAGATTTATGACGGCTTTGGATTGTTTGATGGACACGGCGGATTACGTTACTGTTAAACGCACCAGCAAGACCGCGGTCGGAAGTAATCACGATGTAGCCTGTCTTTTTTACAGGACGGTGGGTCAGCATCGGATGAATCACGCCGCCTGCACCAAGGGCAATCGATGCAGTAACTTCCTGGATTTTTTCCATATAAGGCACGAATGATTTCGCGTTCATAACACCGCGATTCCATTTCGCGGCCGAAGTCATTTCCATTGCCTTTGTAATTTGACTCGTCTTTTTCGTCGAATTAATCCGCGTTTTTATATCGCGTAATGAAGCCATAGGTTCTCACCACCCTCATTCAAAGAATGTTCTTTTCATGGGGTCTAACCCCTCTTTCAGCATCCAATAACTTATTGGAATTTGATAGAGGGGTCAGCCCCCTTCGAACTAATGCTAGACCTTATTATTCAGAAACAGCAAACGTCTTTTTGAAGGCGTTGATTGCTTCAGCCATTACATCATCTTTAGGAAGATCCTTCGTTGTCGTAATTTGGTCTAACAGATCTTTACGGTTGTGGTCTAACCAGCTATGGAATTCTCCTTCAAAACGGCGAATATCCTGTACTGGAATATCATCAAGGAATCCACGAGTTAATGCATAAAGAATCATAACCTGCTTTTCAACGGAAAGCGGCTTGTTAAGGTCTTGTTTTAGGACCTCAACTGTACGGGCACCACGGTTAAGCTTTGCTTGAGTCGCCTTATCAAGGTCAGAACCGAACTGAGCAAATGCTTCTAATTCACGGTAGGAAGCAAGGTCAAGACGCAATGTACCAGCAACCTTCTTCATTGCCTTGATTTGCGCAGAACCCCCTACACGGGAAACGGAAAGACCTGCGTTGATCGCCGGACGAACACCGGAGAAGAATAGGTCTGATTGTAAGAAAATCTGTCCATCTGTGATGGAGATAACGTTTGTTGGGATATAAGCAGAAACGTCACCTGCTTGTGTTTCGATAAATGGTAATGCTGTGATAGAACCAGCACCAAGCTCATCGTTTAATTTTGCAGCACGCTCGAGCAGACGTGAGTGTAAGTAGAATACATCCCCTGGATATGCTTCACGACCTGGAGGACGGCGAAGTAACAAGGAAAGCTCACGGTATGCAGAAGCTTGTTTTGTTAAATCATCATATACGATTAATACGTGCTTACCGCTGAACATAAATTCTTCTGCCATTGCAACACCTGCATATGGTGCTAAGAATAGCATTGGAGCAGGCTGTGATGCAGACGCAGACACAACGATAGAGTATTCTAATGCGCCGTTTTTACGAAGCGTTTCAACGGCGTTACGTACTGTTGATTCTTTTTGTCCGATTGCAACATAGATACAAATCATGTCTTGGCCTTTTTGGTTGATGATTGTATCGATTGCTACAGATGTTTTACCAGTTTGACGGTCACCGATGATTAACTCACGCTGTCCGCGTCCGATTGGCACAAGTGCGTCAATCGCTTTAATACCAGTTTGAAGAGGCTCATGAACGGATTTACGAGCCATTACGCCTGTTGCTACTTGCTCAACTGGGCGGGTTTTCTTTGCATTGATAGGACCCATGCCATCGATTGGTTGTCCCAATGAGTTAACTACACGTCCAATTAGTTCCTCACCAACCGGAACCTCCATGATGCGTCCTGTACGACGAACCTCGTCACCTTCTTTAATGTCAGTGAAAGGTCCAAGAATAATGATACCGACGTTATTTTCTTCAAGGTTTTGTGCCATACCCATAACGCCGTTTGCGAATTCAACAAGTTCTCCGGCCATGACATTGTCAAGACCATGGACACGTGCGATACCGTCACCAACGGAGATAACAGTACCAACATCGGTCACTTGAATTTCTGCCTGATAGTTTTCGATCTGCTGTTTTATCAGGGCACTGATTTCTTCAGCTTTGATGCTCATGAGTTTCACCCCTATTCTACATTGCTTTACATATACTTTTCGCAACATTCAATTTCGATAATTGTCCAGCTCCGGCTCCCAGCGACTAGTGTACTTCGGTCTTCTCCCTGCGATAAGTCAACATCGAATCGCTTGCGCTCTTCGTGTTTCCTTTATCTCAGTCGAACCCCTCCAGTCCATACGTCGCTAAACGGTCGCCTCCGCTTTTCGTTCTAGCCTAACATTGTACGTTCTAAACGATCGAGTTTGCCGCGCAAACTGCCGTCATATATACGATTTCCGATGCGCAGCTTCAAACCGCCGAGTAAATCGGAATCAACGAAATTTTTAATATTTAATGCTTTTTTGCCAACTTTCGCTGCAAAAACAGCGGAAACTGCTTCACGCTCTGCGTCAGTTAATGCCCGTGTGCTGTAAACATCCGCTTCAGCAACACCCATTTCCTCATTTGCCAGCGCTAAAAATTCGTCTGCCACTTCTGTTAAATAATCTTCACGGTGGCGGTCAACTAATAACAATAGTGTATTAAGCACATAGCCATTTACAGATGCAAAAGCCTGTGTTAATACTGCCTTTTTCGTTTCTTTTGTCAGCTTGGAAGAATGAAGAACAGCTTTTAGTTCAGGAGTATAGCCGGCAACTTCCTTCACCACGCGAAGGTCTTCGGCCATTGTCCCGAGCAGCTGCTTTTCTTTAGCAATTTGCAAAAGAGCCAGCGCATAGCGTTTTGCTACGATTGAGCTACTCATCGTAATTCTCCTGCCTCTTTAATATAATCATTAATGAGTTTGTCTTGGTCTTGTGCACTTAATTCTTTTTCAATCACTTTAGAAGCCACTAAGACAGACAAGTGTGCCACTTGCTCGCGGATTGCGACAACGGCTTTTTCTTTTTGCTGTTCGATTTCCAATTTCGCTGATTCTTTTAAACGCTCAGCTTCACTGCGAGCTGTTGCAATAATTTCTTCACGCTGAATGTCGCCTTGCTTTCTCGCATTTTCGATTAAGCCCTGAGCTTCATTGCGTGCTTCTTTTAATAGATTACGCTGTTCATCTAACAATTTCTGTGCTTCTTTGCGGCTGTTTTCGGCTGCATCGATTTCACTTGCAACATGCTGTGCACGCTGATCCATGATTCCCATAAGAGGGCCCCATGCAAATTTCTTCAGCAACAGCATTAGAATGATAAACATCACAAGCTGGAATACAATATCACCAGTATTAATACCTGTATGTGCTGCTTCACCTAGTACAAGACTGCTTGTTAACACCTCGCACTTCACTCCCTTCCAGAGACATTCCTTTATATCAAGTTTCGCTTGTATTCAAATTCATTTTTTCAAAAAAACCTGCTTCGCCGCCGAAAAAAGCACGTCTGAAGCTTCCAATGACATAATAGAATGGCGAAGGTTCTCACGAATGATCTTCGCCATCTGTTTACGTCTAAACTCTTAATTATCTGCCTTGAACCATGAACGCGATAACAACCGCGATGATAGGAATCGCCTCAACTAACGCAACCCCGATGAACATTGTAGTTTGAAGCATACCACGTGCTTCTGGTTGACGGGCAATCCCTTCAACTGTACGAGATACGATAAGACCGTTACCAATACCAGCACCTAGTGCCGCTAAACCAATTGCAATTGCTGCTGCTAAAAGACCCATTTCTAAATTTCCTCCTTAAATGTATAAAAAAGTTTATTTGGTTTATTATTAATGGTCGCTGCTCACTTTGTGAGACAAATATACCATTGTTAACATAGTAAAGATAAATGCTTGGATTGCACCAACAAAGACTGAGAATCCTTGCCATGCAAGTGTTGGAATAATCGCACCGATTGTTCCCCATAGGCCTGTTGCCATGCTTCCGGCAAGTAAACCTAGTAAGATTTCACCGGCGTAAATGTTTCCGTAAAGACGGAGACCGAGAGTCAGAGTATTTGCAAACTCTTCGATAATTTTAATTGGGAGCATAAACCAGAATGGTTTTAAGAATTCCTTCGCATATGCGCCTGTCCCTTTTAACTTCACACCATAGTAGTGTGACAAACCAACAACCATTGTTGCCAGTGTTAATGTTATCGCCGGATCGGCTGTTGGTGATTTCCACCAAAGTTGACCGTTAATAACTACTGAGAATGGTAGTCCCAGCATATTAGATACAAATACATACATAATGAGGGTAATTCCTAGAATATGGAATCTGCCGCCATCCTTCCAGTCCATCGTACTGTTGATAATGTTTTTTACAAAATCCATGACCCACTCCATGAAATTCTGCATGCCTGTCGGCTTCATGGCGAGTGCCCGCGTCGATAGAACGGCTAATAAAAATACTACTACTGTGGCAACGGTAATCATAAGCACGTTTGCCAAGTTAAATTGCAGTCCGAGTAAAGTAACTATCGGATTTTCGTGATGCAACAGTATTCACCTCGCTTCCCTGCTATTTATTTATTCTTAATGTGTGTATAAAAAAATCTATCATAATGACAATATAGGATGTCATTAATCCCAAAACAATAGAAATGATATTAAGATAATCCGGATATCTTAGAGCAATGATGACAGCGAATGCTCCAGTAGCCATTCTGGAAAAAGTCCCAAGCGAGCGGATCTTCTGCCCTTTTAGCACTTTATCGCCAAATTGATCGGCTTTTCGGACCATTAACCACAAATTAAAAAGGCTCAAACCCGTCCCAAGAATCAAGCCCAAAAAGACCGATTGATAAGACGTGAACCCCCAGCCAAGTACGTAAATAGCCAGCAAATAAAACATCCATTTTTTACTTCTTGTAAAAATCTCCTGAAGTTCAGGCATGGTGGTTTAATCTCCCGAAAAAAAGTGGCGGATTGAGACAAACATGGAATAAATACCAGCTGTCAGTCCGATGAACAATCCGATGATGAGAAAAATTGGTTCTGAATCCCATTGCTGATCCAGCCATCTTCCTCCGAAAACACCAATCAGGACGGAGCCTGCAAGCTGTGCAAGAATGGCAGACATCAAGCCCATCGCTTTCAATGGATTGCGGTCATTTTTCATATAAAATCATCCTCACTTTCGAGAATGAGAAACGGACTTTACGCTATTTTGAGGGTTGTGACAACTTTGTGAAAACCCTCCCAAGCACACCCTTTGTTAGCATACAATAGGCACCTGTCAATGTCAATGAATTTAAGGGAATTATTCCACTATTCCTCTACCAAAATTTTTTCCAATTGGCATCAATAGTAAACACTATAATTGTATTGTAAATTCGTCCATATTTCCGACAAAAATATGAACAATTTGTGAACATTTTGTTAAGTAGTCGTAAATCCCCAATAAAAAAGATATCACATTTTTTGATTTGTGATATCTTTTTTTAAAATTATTTTAAAATTGTGATCATCGTTTCAATAAAGTCCTCTTTCCCTGCTTTTTTGGCAAATACCTTTGCTAAGTAAGTTCCTTCCGGCGGCAGCTGGTCTGCGGTGAATTCCTGCCTTTTGAGGCCGTTCTTCACATTCACGCTTGTATCCAAAAAGCCGACAAACCGAAAGCTCTCTGGGTTAAATAAGGCAATCCCAAACTCCTCGGCACCGCCTGGTAAGTAGACTTCATAGTGGTACGTTCCTGGCTGGTCCCCTTCGGCAAATTCAAAGCCCATCACCCTCGGATACCCCGGCTCCTCAAGTACATATAAATATGGAATGTTAATGGTTTTCGAACCGGCGAACAGTTTTATATAGCCATCATGAATTTTCTTTTTAAAAACGTCCGGATCCACTGTTAGGTTAACCGTCACATCCTTTGACTGTTTCGGCCCCAATGTGAACGATAACGGAAACCGCCAGTCGAGTCCGTCTTCCTGATACGGAATCGCAAACGAGTATCCCTGCTTTTTATCGCTGGTATTTTCCACATGCAGCCGTACTTTATGCCTGTTGTGCTGATTCGTATACTTACCGAACTTAATGCTCCCGGGAGAGACAAGCGACTCTGTTTTGATGGCATCGGCCACTTGAATCCGTCCGGCCCCCTGCTCATAGGTGCGGTACAGACCAGCAGCGTTGGATTGGCTTTGTTCCCGCCGTTCCGGTTTAGATGTTCTATACCACGGTGCCCCGGCCTCTGTCTTTTCGCCAAGCGGTTTAGCCGTATTCATTAAGGAGGACTTAATTTGCTCCGGCGTCCAATCAGGATGCGCCTGCTTAATAAGCGCGCAGGCCCCGGCAACATGCGGTGCGGCCATACTCGTCCCCTGCAATGACAAGTATCCGCCCGGGACCGTCGAGTTAATCGCCACCCCTGGTGCAAGAATATCGGGCTTGATTTCCCATGTCCCTGTCACCGGGCCTCGTGAACTAAAGTCGGCCAGCTGATCTTTTTCTTTCTTAATCTGGAGCCGGGCTGTCTGTGGTTTCTGTTTTTTTAAAAAATCTCCGTCTTTCTTTGATAACGAACCGACCGGAATGGAAATCTCCGTTTCCAGATTGCCGATGAAGCCGCCGCCGATATTGTTGTAGATAAGGACTGCCTTCGCCCCCGCCTCCTTCGCGTTTTTTGCCTTTTCGGTAAAAGTGAAAGTACCGCGCTTAATGAGGACAATTTTCCCCTGAACATTCTGAAGGTCCTTCTTCCGGCCGAGACCGCCGTCGACCATTTCATACGAGCGGTCCAACGCCCATTCCGCCGAGCCTTCCATCGGCTGAATCCGGATTTTATCCCGCGTTCCTTCTATTAATAAATAAGGGATCTCCATTGTTGGCGTGGAAGCCCCGACCGATATCGCTTTTGACGAAGTACCCGGCGAGCCGACCGTCCAAACATTCGGACCGGAATTGCCGGCCGCCGCCACCGCAACGATGCCTTTCCCGACAGCGCGGTCAAGAGCCAGGCTGATAGGAAGATCTGGTCCGTTAATGCTGTTGCCAAGCGAGAGGTTGACAATATCGACTTTGTCTTTGATGGCCTGGTCGATCGCTGCAAGCACCTGCTCCGTCGTACCGCCGCCGCCCGGACCGAGCGCCCGATACGCTAAGATTCGAGCTTCAGGGGCAACCCCTTTTATTTTTCCATTCGCTGCGATAATGCCGGCCACATGGGTACCGTGGATTGTCTGCCTGCCCGGGGTGAGAGTTTCCATCGGGTCGGTGTCGTTATCGACTAGATCATGTCCGCCTTTATAGTTTAGTTTAAGGTCCGGATGGGTGTAGTCGACTCCGGTGTCAATGACCCCGACGGTGACTCCCTTGCCGGTTAGCCGCTTGTTCTTGCTGTCAAAAAAACTGCGGACCTCATCGACGCCGATAATTTTGACACTTTCCTCCGTTTGCACCTGGTATTTGGTTACCGGCGAAACGTGGATAATTTGTTTTTCCTGCTGTTGCTGCTGTGTTAGGCGGGCAATTGTTTCCGGTGATCCTTGGACGGAAAAGCCGTCTAAAGCCTCATGAAAAATTCGCCTCAGCTTCACGCCTTTGTACGGCTTGATGAGGCGTTTAATCTCCTGCTCGGTGTGCGGTTTGTCCAATACCACAATAGCAACGGTGTCTTTTGTCGATTTTGGGATTGGCGGGTGAACGAGCTGTTTGGGTTGTGTTTGGGCTTGTATTGACACCAGCGTCAGGTTTTTTGCAGCCGGGAATAGTTGAAATGCTAGAAGCATGGATAATAGAAGTTTCATTTGAAGAAGTCCCCTTTTTTCATATCGTTTTCATTGGGCGGGGAAAGTATGCAGTTGTTTGGTAGAGAATATTTTGTCCCTCGCTTTGAGGTAAGGGTTATGGCTTGAATTATAAACTTCTCATGGGAGAATTGTCATTGATGAAGGACATTTTGGGGGCTTTCCTTTACGATTTTGGTCTTCATAAGAGCGATGAAGGACATTTCGGCGGCTTTCCTAATATGATTTTTGTCTTTCAAAACACTATAAAAGACATTCTGAGCTTTATCATAAAGCATTTGTCCTTCATAAATTAAGCACCAAAAAGCCAGGCGTCAACCGCCTGGCTTAGGTAACTTTCAAAAAATTATTTCGTTCCGAACAACCGGTCTCCGGCGTCGCCGAGTCCTGGTACGATGTAGCCGTGGTCGTTCAGCTTCTCGTCTAGGGCAGCGATGTAGATGTCCACGTCAGGATGTTCGTTTTTAACTGCTTCAACGCCTTCTGGTGCGGCAATCAAGCACATGAATTTGATATGTTTCGCGCCGCGTTTTTTCAAGGCATGAATCGCATCAATCGCGGAGCCACCTGTTGCCAGCATCGGATCTACGACAATGAAGTCGCGCTCTTCTACATCATTTGGGAGCTTCACATAGTATTCTACCGGCTTTAATGTTTCCGGGTCGCGGTATAGACCAACGTGGCCCACCTTTGCAGCAGGAATCAACTTTAACACGCCGTCCACCATGCCAATGCCTGCACGTAAAATCGGTACCAGCCCGATTTTTTTACCGGACAACACTTTTGACTGTGTTTTGCAGACTGGTGTTTCGATTTCGATATCTTCAAGCGGCATATCCCTTGTAATTTCAAACGCCATTAATGTAGCTACTTCGTCGACAAGCTCGCGGAACTCCTTCGTTCCCGTATTGATATCACGTATGTATGTCAGCTTATGTTGAATTAATGGGTGGTCGAAGACGTAAACCTTTGCCACAATAATCGCCCCTTTTTATGAAGTATTTAATTTTTTACACTGCGGTTAATTTTACAGAAAAACGATCGAATGAGCAACTCCAATACTTGGCTTATATGTAAAAAAAATCGGCCTACTATTATAGTTAGGCCGATTCTTGGAATTAATATTCAGGATAAAGTTTAAATTTATCAGTTAACGTATTTACGCGTTCACTTGCTTCTGCAAGTTTTGCTTCATCCTCATGGTTTTTCAATGTAAGGGCAATAATAGATGCAATTTCATCCATATCTTCTAACCCAAAGCCGCGGGAAGTAACCGCCGCCGTACCAATGCGGACACCGCTTGTTACGAATGGACTTTGCTGGTCGAATGGAATCGTATTTTTGTTTACCGTGATGCCGACTTCGTCAAGAACGTGCTCCGCCACTTTACCAGTAAGGCCGATTGCTGAAACGTCCACAAGCAGCAAGTGGTTGTCAGTACCGCCGGAAACAAGAGTTAAGCCTTCTTTTTGCAGGCTTTCTGCTAAACGCTGTGCGTTATCAATGATGTGCTGTGCATATTCTTTAAAGCTGTCCTGCAGTGCTTCGCCAAAGGCAACCGCTTTAGCCGCAATCACGTGCATTAATGGACCGCCTTGAATTCCAGGGAAAATCGACTTGTCAATCTTCTTGCCGAATTCTTCGGTTGTTAAAATCATCCCGCCGCGTGGACCGCGAAGAGTTTTGTGAGTTGTTGTTGTTACGAAATGTGCGTATGGCACTGGGTTTTGGTGCAGACCTGCCGCAACAAGACCAGCAATGTGAGCCATATCGACCATTAAGTACGCGCCAACCTCATCAGCAATCTCGCGGAACTTCGCGAAGTCGATTTCACGAGGGTAGGCGCTCGCACCTGCTACAATCAGCTTCGGCTTGTGCTCAAGTGCTTTTTCCCGAACATCTTCATAGTTGATGCGGTGTGTTTTTTCATCTACGCCGTATTCCACGAAATTATATTGAACACCACTGAAGTTAACCGGGCTGCCGTGTGTTAAGTGGCCGCCGTGGGAAAGATTCATACCAAGCACGGTGTCTCCCTGCTCAAGAATCGTGAAGTAAACCGCCATATTCGCCTGCGCGCCTGAATGCGGCTGAACGTTAACATATTCTGCGCCAAAGATTTCTTTCGCACGGTTGCGTGCTAAATCTTCCACGATATCGACGTATTCGCAGCCGCCATAGTAACGGCGTCCAGGATAACCTTCTGCGTATTTATTGGTTAAAACGGATCCTTGTGCCTCCATAACGGCTTCGCTAACAAAGTTTTCTGAGGCAATTAGTTCGATTTTTGCACGCTGACGGCCAAGTTCTTGCTGTATCGCTTTAAAAACCTGCTCGTCCGCTTGAGACAAATGCTTCATGTTCGATCGTCCCCCTAAGTATGTATTAAATAATTTCGAAAATTCCTTTTTTATTGTAGCACGAATAACAGCAAAAATATACTATTTTTCGGTTTTGGTAAAAATAATAATATTTTACTGCTTATTTATTGGTGGTATTTATCCTAAATACGAACATTAATAGTGACTAACACTTATAATTTTCGGTTTTATTCTCATAAACCGCTCTAGCACCGCCGATGAGTTTTGGTCTAGTTTTTGCCAGCGTCACAAGGGCATTGCCGACGGTTTTCTGTGAGACTCGGATTGGCACGGCGACATGTTTTAAATGCATGCCGATTAAGGTTTGGCCGATATCTATTCCTGCTTCCGCCTTGATATGTTCGACAACAACAGCATCTTCAAGGTTGTTAAACGCATATGTCGCCATTGCTCCGCCCGCTTTGCGGACAGGAACAACAGATACCTCTTCCAGCTGCCGCTTTGCTGCCACGGCCCGCTCAACAACAATGGCCCGGTTTAGGTGCTCGCAGCATTGAAACGCAAGCTCGACCCCTGTTTTTGCCTGCAAGTTTTTTAACGCTTGAAAAATCATTTCAGCGGCCTCGAAGGTTCCCGCCGTTCCGATTCGCTCGCCGGCGACCTCACTTGTACTGCAGCCGACGACCAAAAGCTCACCTGGTTTTAGCGATGCCTGCTCGTTAAATTCCATTAAAATCGTTTCCAGCTGTTTTTCCCATTCGTGAATCATGCATCCCCGCCCCTTTCTGGAGATTTTTTATAGTAATGAAGTTTAGTGGTTTAATACGGACTCTCATTGACCGGTTAGAGGGTATTCTTCGTATTTTGGGTAATGGAACCCGCTTTCATTGACCTGATACGGGATTTTTTTGTGTTTTGGGCAATGGAACGCTCTTTCATTGCCCAAAACAAGTTTTCCCACACGCTTTGGTCAATGGAACACACTCTCATTGACCAAAAATGAGATTTCCCTCGCGGTTCGGGCAATAGAATACACTCTCATTGACCAAAAACGAGACTTCCCTCGCGTTTCGGGCAATGGAACACACTCTCATTGGCCAAAAACGAGACTTCCCTCGCGGTTCGGGCAATGGAAACGGGTCCCATTGTCCAAAAACGAGATTGCCCACACGTCTCGGGCAATGGAACCCCCACTCATTTACCTACAACAAGATTAGCTCCGCTCTTACAGATGCTTGTCCTCATACTCGGTAATTTTTCCAACGCGGTTGGCATGGCGGCCGCCTTCGAATTCGCCGGTGAGCCATACAGCCGCAATGTCCCGGGCCAGGCCGGGGCCAACCACGCGCTCACCCATGGCCAGAATGTTGCTGTCATTATGGGACCGAGTTGCCTTTGCGCTGAACGTATCGTGACAAAGGGCACAGCGAATTCCCTTTACTTTGTTGGCTGCAATCGACATGCCAATGCCTGTGCCGCAAATTAAAATGCCGCGGTCAAATTCGCCGCTCGCCACCTTCTCCGCAACCGGCAGCGCGTAATCCGGATAATCGACCGATGTTTCACAGTCACAGCCAAAATCAACGTATTCAATCTTCAATTCATCAAGCAAATTGGCGATTTCCTTGCGAATATGGATACCGCCATGGTCAGATGCAAGTGCTACTCTCATGTCCATTTCCTCCTGGATTGTAATCTGTCTTAATTTTGACATACTGCCTGAAAAATATAAAGTATTCAGACCAAAATAAAAGGCCCTCCATTTTTAAAATGGAGAGCGTTACTCGTTTATTTTTCCGATGACCTTATCAATAAGCTGCTGCAGTTCCCGGAAGGTCTCCTCGTATTCCATCACGCTGCCGCCAAAAGGGTCGATTACATCCAGATCAAATGCCCCGCTGCCGCTAAACTCCTTTAAGGTGAACACTTTTTCCACAGCCTGCGGGAAATGCTGCTGGATCACAGATTTATGGGATCCTGTCATCGTTAAGATCAGGTCAGCCCAATCCACCTCCGCTCCTGTTAGCGGCTGTGACCGATGGCTGCAGGAAATTTGGTTGTTCTCGAGCACCTGCTTGGCATGTTCGGATGCATCACTGCCGTTCGCCGCAAAAATCCCAGCGGACTTCACCTCGATGCCTTCAAGGGCTTTATTTTTCAAAATGGCCGCCGCCATCGGGCTCCTGCAAGTATTACCTGTACAAACAAATAAAATATGCCGCATATGCGCTTCCCCCTTTCCGTCTACTTGTTTATTTCATTTTACCACATTGTTTGTCTATTAAAAAAATGGTTCGAGTATTTGGGCAGGTGAAAATCATAGCCCCAAAACGATTCGAGCCATAGATTTTTAAGCGAAATCCATCCCAAATACCGATCCAAGCTCTCGGCCTCAAATCGAAATCCACTCCAAGCTCTCGGTTCAAAACCTACCCAAAAAACGTGCCCAGCAGCTTGATTCCAAACGCCAGCAGGATTGCCCCGCCCAGCGCCTCGCTGTACGTTCCGAGCCAGCCCCTGACCTTTCTCCCCAACAATAGGCCGGCCCAGGTTTGCACGGTTGCTACAATACCAAAACAAATAATAACCAATACCGTTTTAGCCCCGTATATTCCCAATGTCAGCCCGACCGAGAAGCTGTCGAGACTGACGCTTAATGCGAACAGTAATAGGCCGAAGCCAACCGGAGTAATGACACTCTCGGCTTCTTTTTTCAGGCTTGACCAAATCATTTGCGCTCCTAGGAGGATTAACAGCAGGCCCCCAATCCACGAAGCGAGGGTCCCGAATTTTTCCGATAATAATTTGCCGGCTAAAATTCCGGCCAGCGGCATGATGACATGAAAGATGCCAATCAAGATGCCGATTTCAAAGATTTTTCGCAGCCGCAATTTATACATTCCCATGCCCAGTCCAACCGAGAAGGCATCCATTCCAAGTGCAGCTGCCATGATTAGAAGTGTTAAGAGTTCACCGACTATTTCTGTCATTCTTTCCCGCCCCCTTGGACTAACTAATTCAACTTATGCACGTCCCAGGGGATTTAGAAGCCATTTTGGGAAATCTGGAGCTATACCAGAGATTTCCCCAAACAAAAAGCACCCGAACCTCCTTTTAAAAAGAGGATCCGGTGCTTATCTGGTTATTCGGAAATAATCTTATTCCCCGCCGCCTTTTGCAGGCGGTTCATGATCGCGAGCCCCACTCCTGAGGTCGGGAACATTTCGCTAAAAATAACATCCACATCAACTTGATTAAACTTCCTTAATGTATCATAGAGCGCAGCCGCAACCGTCTCCAGCTCCGCACGCCGGCCGCAAGCCAATACAACATCTGCAGCAAACTCAGTACTATGCTCCTCCGTCGTCAACACCCCTACCCGCAAACCTTCCTGCCGCTTTTCATCTACCAAACGCTGCAAAAATTCTCTGGTGCCTGACACCAAATAAAGCGGCGCATTGGGGGCATAGTGGCGGTACTTCATTCCGGGCGCTTTCGGGCGGGCGTCCCCTTCCGTATTTGTTAATGCCGGGTCCACCCGAACTTCGCCGACGACTTCTTCCAGCTGTTCTTTCGTGACTCCGCCTGGTCTTAAGATGACCGGAATTTCCTCGGTGCAGTCAACCACCGTTGACTCTACACCCACTCCAGTCGGTCCTGCGTCGAGAACACCGGCGATTTTCCCGTTCAAATCATCCACAACATGATCGGCCGTTGTCGGACTCGGTTTACCGGAGCTGTTGGCGCTCGGTGCGGCAATCGGCAGCCCGCACTCTCGGAACAACGCTAATGCCACCGGATGGTCCGGCATTCTCACGGCGACAGTGCTAAGACCCGCCGTCGCCTTTTCCGACAGTACGCCTTCTTTCTTATTAAAAATAATCGTCAGCGGTCCCGGCCAGAACGCGTCGATTAAGTTTTTAGCTTTTTCCGGAACCTCTTTTACAAATCGGTCCAGCTGCACTTTGTCAGCAATGTGGATAATTAACGGATTATCCGCCGGCCGCCCTTTCGCGGCAAATATTTTCGTTACCGCCTCATCATTCTCGGCATTCCCGCCAAGCCCATAAACTGTCTCCGTCGGCAGAGCCACCACTTCATTTTCCCGTAAAAAATGTGCTGCATCCACAATATGTGGATTACTTTCTAATTTATCCACACACTTATCCACTTTCCAAACATTTGTGTTCATAAGTTATCCACCTTCATATTCTTTCAGGCCTTTATCGAATTTTGGCGAATTCAGGCGCTTTGACACATATTTTTCACATAATACGTTTGAAAGTATAAAAGAAGGTGGGCATAAATACAAGCTTTATCCACAATTTGTGCATAAGTTATCAGAAAAAGTGGATAACTTTGGCGATATATCCACAAAGTTATAAGGAAAGTTTTAAAAACAACGAGTTATCCACATTTAGAATATGTCGAATATGCTCGGAATTAAAAAAATTGCCCGGCAGCTCGCTGCGTTCGACCTGCTTAAAGCCCATCAGTTCAAAAAACGGTACCGTCACCGCTTTATTGGTGGCTAAAAATAAACTCTCCATGCCCTTTTCTTTCGCAAACTTCACCATTTGGTCAAACAGGACGAAAATTTCCCTTTCGGCTTGTCCCGGCGAAACGACTAATGACCGTAGCAGCCCAGCCCCTTGAAATACTTCCATTCCAAGTGTACCCTTTATTTCGCTGTTCCCATCCTCCAAAATTAGAAACGAGCCAATCGTTTCAGCCGTTAGTCCATCCGTCCCAAGATTAGCCCTCTCCAAAAATTCCTTCAATGGGACCAAATCCTCTATATTCGCCTTCCGAATCAAAGCCTGCATCCTTTTCCACCTCATTTTTTTAAATTCTATTCTATGAATATGGAAAAATAGGAGAAATAGAACATTGATTCTACTAAATTTTTTAAATAAGAGGATTCCTATGATGTCTTGCGCCGGGAGATGGGTGTTTACCCGTCGACTTTGTTGGATTACCCGCCTAAAATCGAACTTTACCCGTCTATTTTCCCAATTTACCCGTCGAAAAATAAGTTTTATCCGTCCACAAAAATAAAAGAAGAACCACCCCCGAATTCAGGACTGGTTCCTTGTCTTAGTTAAACAGTTTCTCCCACAGTTCGACTACGAAAAATTTCACTTTGATCGGCTGCTCATCTTCTTTTGTGTACACTGGTGTGGTGTCCACAAGTTTTTTAGAATCTGCTTCCGATTGTTCAACTGATCCTTTATTAGAATCTGCTTCTGGCTTTTCAACAGGTACTTCTTTTTCGTATTTAGGTTCTGGTTTTACTACAGGAATTGTTTCTTTGGAGTTATCTACAGAAGATTCAGACTTATCCACAGATGTTTCAGATTTATCCACCGATTCTGTCTTATCCACAGTTTCCGTTTGTGGATGTTCCACTTCCGTTTCCTGTTTTTCCACAGCCGGTTTAGATTCAGCTGCCGGCTGCTCTGGAGTTTCCGCTGTCTCTTCGACAACGTGCTCAGTCACAGCACCGTCTTCCGGTATCGCCGCTGCTGCGCTTTCTTCAAAACCATCACTCGTTACGGCAACCCCATTTGAAAAATCAAGAAAGCATAACGGCGGGTACAGCACGCACCACCAGTTGGCACCTTCACCCTTACCCAAGGTAATTAAGATGGCTTGATACTTTCCGGCTGGATATAAAAATTGACCATATAGTTTAGTTGGAAACTGCACTTTGCGGAATTCTACTTTTACTGATTGATCCGATCCTTGTTCCTGAACTGTTTTTTCAGCAATGGCTTGAATTTCCGGGAGCTTGGATTGGATGACCTCTCTCGCTTTTTCCATAGAGGTCAGATCCTTGACCCACAGCTCGACCTTGGCATTGACGGCATCGCGCACTTTCCGTTTGATCTGCTGGTCCTCTTCAAAGTCACTGTTGGCGAGAATCCTGAGGCGAATCGCTTCCCCTGGAATGACAATCGATTCCTTCGCGACCGCTTCGTTTTTTGGCATATATAAATTTAGCATCGTAGCTAACGATAAAACAAATAAATATCCCCAAACTAATAATTTACTTCTCATTTCTGGCACCATCCCTTCGCTATCTTCATTGTGGTCAAAATGCCAGAATCTTAAACTATTAAATTGAAAAAAATCTATTAAAACAAGTTTTTAAAAATAAAGGCCTCGGAGCCCTACTCTCCGAAGCCGATTTCCGCAAATACCATCCGGTCCTTGCCGTTAATATCATTAACAACCTCAATTTTTGCACCTGGAAAAGTCTCTTGCAAGAGCCCTGCAACCGACTCGCCCTGCCCAGCGCCAATTTCGAAGCAGACAAGCGCTTTGGGTGCGAGCACCTGCGGCAGCTCGTCCATAAAGCGGCGGTAAAAATCAAGCCCATCCTCACCAGCAAACAACGCACGATGCGGCTCATGCTCTGTCACCACCTCTGACATCCATTCCTGATCCCTTACAGGAATATACGGCGGATTCGACATCACCACATCCAACCGCTCACCACGCTTAATAAACGGCCGTAGCAAATCCCCCTCAATAAACTCTACATCCGCCCCCAGCCGGGCAGCATTCTCACGCGCCACATCCAATGATTCAGGAGAAATATCAGTGCCTGACACCATAAAAACACAGGATTCCACCCCACGTGGACAGTCGGTTTCGAGTTTCATGGTGATGGCGATGGCGCCTGAGCCGGTGCCGATGTCGGCGAGTTTGATTTCGGATTTCCGGTCGCTGCCGTTGCTCCCAAGCAGGCGCTGGATTCGTTGCAGTGTACCGTAAACAAGCTCTTCTGTTTCCGGTCTCGGGATCAGCACCTTAGAGTTCACCAGGAAGGTCCGGCCGTAAAATTCTTCCGAGCCGATGATGTACTGTACCGGAACACCGAATGCATGCTCGTGAACCGCTTCTTGAAACCTTAACCAGACTTCATCCGTCAAGTCATCCCTCATCCCAGCAAACAGCTGTGTCCGCGACATCCCGCTCACATGCCGCAGCAGCAGCTCCCCAGCATTGTCATCCCGGCCCGCCTCCGATAAAAAAGAAGAAGCCCATTTGAGAGCTTCGAATACCTTTTTACTCATTTGAGGCGTTTTCCAATCGCTGCGCTTGGTCCTCAAGGATTAGCGCTTCAATCACTTCCTCCAGCTTGCCCTCAATGATTTGATCAAGCTTTTGGATCGTTAAGCCGATGCGGTGGTCGGTCACGCGGTTTTGCGGGTAGTTATATGTGCGAATCCGCTCAGATCGGTCACCGGTACCAACAGCTGATTTACGCACTTGGTCATATTCCGCCTGTGCTTCCTGCTGGAATTTATCGTAGATACGCGCACGTAAGATTTTCATCGCTTTATCCTTATTTTTATGCTGGGAACGTTCGTCCTGACTTGTTGCGACGATACCTGTCGGGATATGCGTTAAACGGACGGCCGACATCGTTGTGTTAACGCTCTGTCCGCCAGCGCCGCTGGATGCAAACGTATCAAAACGAATATCCTTATCGTTAATCTCGATATCAAATTCTTCTACTTCCGGCAGGCAGGCAACCGTTGCGGTAGAAGTATGAATCCGTCCGCCAGATTCTGTTTCCGGCACACGCTGTACACGGTGGGCGCCATTTTCAAATTTAAGTTTCGAATAAGCACCTTGCCCGGTTATCATAAAGCTGATTTCTTTAAAGCCGCCAAGTCCAGTTTCGTTGGCATCCATAACCTCTGTCTTCCAGCCTTGTGATTCCGCATAACGGCTGTACATGCGGTAAAGCGTTCCCGCAAACAATGCCGCCTCTTCCCCGCCGGCCGCGCCGCGAATTTCTATGATGACGTTTTTGTCATCGTTCGGGTCTTTTGGAATCAACAAGATTTTCAAGCGCTCTTCTAATTGCTCAATTTGTTCTTCCAGCTCGTTTACTTCTTCTTTTACCATTTCGCGCATGTCGGCATCCAGCTTCTCATCAAGCATCGCCTTTGCGTCTTGCAGCTGGGACTTCGCTTCTTTATACTGGCGGTAAGCTTGCACCGTTTCTTGGATATCGGCTTGCTCTTTTGAATACTCGCGCAGTTTTTTTGAATCATTTATAATTTCGGGATCACTCAACAGCTCATTCAATCTATCGTAGCGATCTTCCACTGATTGCAGACGATCAAACACAGTCCATTCACCTCTATTTTTTCTATAACATGTTTATAAAAAAAGCAAAATGCTTTGTTCTTTTTTTAGTCCATAACATTCTAATTATAGTATAGGTAAAAACGAAGGTCAAAAACATTTTCTGTTGGGAAATTTTTTCGCAGGGGAAAATTGAAAAAAACATGCCCTGAAATCAGAGCATGCTATCTTCGGTCCTCTTTCACCCGTACTTCGATATTGTATCGTGGCAGGGCTGTGATTAACTTTTTGTGTAGACGGGCCTCGGCATCAATTTTTCCACGGTCGGAAAACATCCCTTTCTTAAAAACGGAAACCCACATCCGGTCGCCGTTAATCCAAACAGAATCGGTGACAAACTCATTCGTTGCGGCCACGACCTCTTTTGCCTTATTTATATCATCGGCTTGGTTGCCGGCACCTGTTTCACTGCCGCTTCCCGTTCTGTTTAGTTCAAGGAAGTTCGGGTTTTGGTTGGTAATATCATTCTCCACCATATGCTGCTCGCCCTTGTCGCGGTCCGCCAAATAATCCGACGTATCCTCAGCATTATTCGCGATGTTTTTGTTGGACATATAATTCGGAGCACTTTTGTCCCTGCGCAAATCATAAGCGGTATCATCCGCATTTTGTTTACCATTTTGGCACCCAGCTGCAAACATTAGCAGCATAATAAACGTGGGAAACATCCATTTTTTCATGTAGTACACCTCCCATTACCATTTATCATGCCCTAGTGCAATGGGGAACTGAACAAGTGAATTGTTTCCAAAGGATACAAAAAAACCGCCCAAAGACGCAAACCTTAGGCAGCTTTCCTTAAAATGGATATTGGTGTCAGGCACCTAATGACAAAAAATAACAGAACCCTATACAAAACCTATAAAAACACCTATACTTCTTCCACCGCTGCTTGGTAAGCGGCTGTTTTTGGTACTTCGTGGTGGTGGCGGCAGCGTGGTTCGTATTTTTCGGAGGCGCCGACTAGTATGACGGGATCGTGGTATGATGCCGGGCGGCCGTCGATTAGGCGCTGTGTGCGGCTTGCCGGCGATCCGCAAACGGAGCAGACTGCCTGCAGCTTTGTAACGGATTCAGCGATGGCCATTAGCATTGGCATTGAGCCGAACGGTTCGCCGCGGAAGTCTTGATCGAGCCCAGCGGTAATTACCCGATGGCCCTGATCGGCGAGCTGCTGTACGACGCGGAGAATGCCCTCATCAAAAAACTGAACCTCGTCAATCGCAATCACATCCATATCGGCTTCCACATGGTGCAAAATTTCGATGGAATGGGAAATTGGTTTCGCTTGAAAAGAAGATCCATTATGGGATACTACAGATTGGTCGCTGTAGCGATTATCAATTTTCGGTTTAAACACTACGATTTTTTGTTTGGCAAATTGAGCGCGGCGCACACGGCGGATCAATTCCTCTGATTTTCCAGAAAACATACTGCCACAGATAACCTCTACCCATCCGCTTTGCTTCATTACATACATAAACGGTGTCTCCTTCCTCTTACGAACCCTTTTAACTAAGTATCTATACGACTTTTTTTAAAAATCCAGCCGCAAAAACGGTGGATGCCATTGCAAACGCAAACGACCCTTCCACCGGTATTTAATCTATATATGTCATGCCCCAGCGGCTTATAAAACTCACGAATCATCCGCTGTTGCTATTATCCTGTCTAAATTAAAGCCGCCTTTAGGCCTAGTGCCTGCACAAGGCTTTTTGCCCCCAAAAAGGCAATCTCATTTTTATCATAACCAATAAAAAACAGGCAAGTCGGATTTCTTCTTGCCTGTTCCTCGCAAAAATTATTGTTGCTTAAGGCCAAATCTCTTGTTGAAACGGTCAACACGTCCGCCAGCTTCAGCGAATTTTTGACGACCTGTATAGAATGGATGGCATTCTGAGCAAGTTTCAACGCGGATTTCGTTTTTAACAGAGCCGCTTTCGAAAGTGTTGCCGCAAGCACAAGTCACCATTACTTTTTTATAATTAGGATGAATTCCTGCTTTCATTCTTTTCATCTCCTTCCGCCCTGAATCATTCGAAACAGAGTTATAAATCAAAGTGCTTGTCTGAAACAGGCACTTGAAGTTACTAAAAACACACTGTACACATTATAACAACGCATGCTTACTTTTGCAAGCTGGGATTTTTAGGAACGATACAATTTTTTTAAAAGCCGCGAGGGCTCTTAAACCCCAAAAACCTACGATCTGCGTGCTTTTAATTCCACGTCTAGTTGTTCGAAAAACTCGTGGTTTGACTTGGTATGCCTTAATTTTTTCAGGAAGCGCTCGGCAAAGTCTGGTGAATCTGACATGGATTTACGGATTGCCCATAATTTATCAAGGTGGTCCTTCGGAATGAGCAATTCTTCCTTACGCGTCCCGGAGCGGCGGATATCAAGCGCCGGGAAGATACGACGTTCGGCAAGCGAACGGTCAAGGTGCAGCTCCATATTGCCTGTCCCTTTAAATTCCTCGTAAATGACATCGTCCATACGTGATCCAGTATCGACCAAAGCCGTTGCTAAAATCGTCAAGCTGCCGCCCTCTTCAATATTTCGGGCAGCCCCAAAGAAACGCTTTGGACGGTGGAATGCCGCCGGGTCAATACCACCGGAAAGTGTCCGGCCGCTTGGCGGAATGACAAGGTTGTAAGCGCGCGCCAAACGAGTGATACTATCCATCAGAATCACGACGTCGCGTTTATGCTCGACAAGACGCATCGCGCGGTCAAGAACAAGTTCCGCCACTTTAATATGGTTTTCCGGCACCTCGTCAAACGTTGAGCTGACAACATCGCCGGCAACTGAACGCTCGATATCAGTTACCTCTTCTGGACGTTCGTCAATTAATAAAACAATCAGTTCCACATCAGGATGATTGGTCGTAATACTGTTTGCAATTTCCTTTAACAGCATTGTTTTACCAGCCTTTGGCGGCGCAACAATCAGACCGCGCTGGCCAAAACCGACTGGCGCCACTAGGTCCATAATTCGTGTGGATAAATGTTTTTGCGTTGTTTCCAGCTTCATCATTCTATTTGGATATAGCGGTGTTAACGCTGGGAAATAGACACGTTCCTTAGCGGACTCCGGATCCTCGCCGTTTACCGCTTCCACATGCAGCAAGCCGAAATAACGTTCATTTTCCTTCGGCGGGCGTACCTTACCGGATACCTTATCTCCGTTTCTTAAATCGAAGCGGCGGATTTGTGAGGCGGATATGTAAATATCCTCTGAGCTTGGCGAATAGTTAATTGGGCGTAAGAAACCAAAACCTTCAGACTGGATAATTTCTAGAACGCCTTCCATGAAAAAATAACCCTGCTGTTCAGCACGAGATTTTAAAATGGCAAAAATTAATTCCTTTTTCGTTAATTTGCTGTAATAGGTTACTTTATACTCGCGAGCCAGCTCGTAAAGCTCCTTCAGCTTCATATTTTCTAAAATTGATATTGTTAAGTCCATTTGTACACCACTCTTTTAAATTTTTCCGTCCGAGCCGCTTGTGAGAGCGGGAGATGGTTTTTTCGAATAATTAATTATAGAGGATAATAAATAGAAGTTGAATATGAAATGAATAGAATAGCAGAAAAAATGCATAATATAAAAACAATTTCTATTTTACCCTCTCAGCTGAAAATTAATCAACTACATTTTATGGCAAATCAGAAACCCTGAACGCAGTCTATATAGGATTCGTCGGAAATTTTCTATCTGGAAGGAATTCCCCTAGGAGATTTCGGAGTTTTTCTCTTTCTAGTTATTTTGGTGTCAGGCACCAAGAAAAGCGTAAGCGCCTTGGTCAGCCCCGACAAGCATAAGACGAGCCGGCCGAAAGGTTGCTTTTTAACCTTTTGGACGGATTGGCTTATGACTCGAGGGGCTAGGCGCTGGAGCTGGACATGTGAATTTTTCACATGGTGCCTGACACCTTGTAACATTTATTAACTTATAGCACAAATTTTGGTTTTTTCTTTAAGCTATGGCGTCCTTCGATGAAGCGGACGGTTCCGGATTTGGCACGCATGACGATGGAATGTGTGGTAGCGTGGGATCCTTTGAATTGTACGCCGCGCAATAGTTCGCCGTCGGTGACACCAGATGCTGCGAAAATGGCGTCGTCGCCTTTTACAAGGTCTTCCATGCGCAATACTTTATTGATGTCTAAGCCCATCTTCTTGCAGCGTTCAACTTCAGCATCATCCTGCGGCAGAAGTTTCCCCATGATTTCACCGCCAAGACATTTCAATGCAACGGCAGAAAGAACACCCTCTGGTGCGCCGCCTGAACCGAATAAAATATCAACACCCGTGTTATCAAAAGCAGTATTGATTGCTCCAGCTACGTCACCGTCATTGATTAATTTAATCCTTGCACCAGCTTCACGAATCTGTGCAATGATATGCTCGTGGCGCGGACGGTTCAATACTGTAGCAACAACGTCTTCGATATCTTTATTTTTCGCTTTGGCAACGGCCTTAAGGTTGTCAATGACCGGTGCATCGATATCAATTAAGCCGACCGCTTCAGGTCCGACAGCGATTTTTTCCATATACATATCTGGTGCATGCAAGAGATTCCCATGGTCGGCAATGGCTAGAACCGCTAAGGCATTCCAGCCGCCTGATGCCACAATATTAGTTCCTTCAAGCGGGTCTACAGCAACGTCAACGCGTGGACCATAGCCTGTCCCAAGTTTTTCGCCGATGTAGAGCATTGGTGCCTCATCCATTTCACCCTCACCAATGACGACAGTTCCTTTCATTGGCACAGTGTCAAACACATTCCGCATCGCCGTTGTTGCTGCATCGTCAGCCTCGTCCTTTTTCCCGCGTCCCATCCAACGTGCGGATGCAAGTGCCGCCCCTTCTGTTACGCGAACAAGCTCCATCGTTAAACTTCTTTCCATTGCTACTTCCATCTCCCATTTTTTCTCTTTTTGATAACAAAGAGGTTGTTAAACGTGCTATACTAAAAAGTCAGTTTACTAAGGACCTTTAAAACGGCCCCTATCCACTATACTAAATATTCTTCATATGTTCCAGTTCCTCTTGGGTCAGCGCTTCACGCCAGACCGTGGCACCGAGGCCGTTTAGCTTTTCGACAAGATCGCTGTAGCCGCGGTCGATATGCTCAAGTCCGGTCACTTCGGTAACCCCCTCGGCCATGAGACCGGCAATGAACAGCGATGCCCCAGCCCTTAGGTCGCTTGCCTTAACTTTAGCCCCCTGCAGCTGAATCGGACCATTAATGATTGCCGAACGCCCTTCCACCTTGATATTGGCATTCATTCTCCGCAATTCATCAATATGCTTAAATCGGGCACCATAAATGGTATCGGTTACAACACTCGATCCAGCGGCCCGCGTTAACAGCGTCGTGAACGGCTGCTGCAAATCAGTTGGAAATCCTGGATACACCAGTGTTTTAATGTCTACCGCTTTTAACTCTGGCGCGGTTTTGACAAAAATTTGATCATCACCGGATTCTACGTGAACTCCCATTTCACGCAGCTTCGCAATCACTGATTCCAAATGGTGTGGGATCACATTATCAATCAGTACCCCTTCGCCCATCGCCGCACCTAGAATCAGATAAGTGCCGGCTTCAATCCGGTCAGGGATAATGGTATGACGGCAGCCATTCAAACGGTCAACTCCGTCAATGCGGATGACATCCGTTCCAGCCCCTTTAATTTTTGCACCCATATTCGTCAGCAATGTGGCCACATCAATAATTTCCGGCTCCTTCGCGGCATTTTCAATAATCGTCCGACCTTTAGCGCGTACAGCGGCCAGCATAATATTGATGGTAGCGCCGACGCTGACAACATCGAGATAAATCCGGGCGCCGCGAAGCTCATCCGCCCTAAGATAGATTGCGCCCTGCTCGTTCGTCACTTGAGCGCCAAGTGCTTCGAAGCCTTTAATATGCTGGTCAATCGGCCGTGGTCCTAAATGGCAGCCGCCCGGCAGACCAATAACCGCCTTTTTAAAACGGCCAAGCATTGCACCCATAAGATAATAGGAGGCACGCAGCTTCTTGACCTTGCCATTTGGCAGCGGCATGGAAATCATCGTCTGTGGGTCAACCGTCATTTCGTCCTCGTTAATATTTACCTTTCCGCCAATCTCCTCGAGGAGATCCTTCAAGATTTCAACGTCAGAAATATGCGGCAGCCCTTCAATCGTTACTGGTGATTCAGCTAAAATAGTGGCAGGAATAAGCGCGACAGCACTGTTTTTGGCACCGCTGACCCGCACTGTCCCCTTTAATGGATATCCGCCCGCAATTTTAAGTTTTTCCATTTTCGACTCCCTTCTAAGCCCTATGTAAAAACATGAAAGTGAACCGGCTTGGCCCGAGGGTAATCCCGAGCCTGGCACGAGCTATTAGGTATATTTTTCCAATCATCATAACTAAAATCCGACAGTTTGTCTAACTTATAGTTTACACGAAAAAATAATTTTCATGTATGTGATTTAAAAAAATTTACACGAAAATGGAAAAAATTTGTGAAATCTAGGCTTCTGTCCGTGAATTCCAGTCTTTTAAGAACGCTTCAATCCCTTTATCTGTCAATGGATGCTTCGTTAAGCCCATTAATACTTTGTAAGGAATCGTCGCGATATGAGCACCGCGTAACGCCGCTTCTGTTACATGCAATGGGTGGCGGATAGATGCCGCGATGATTTCTGTTTCAATTCCGTGGATGGCAAAAATTTCAGAGATGGTGGAGATTAAGTCTAAGCCGTTTTGGCCAATATCATCTAGTCTGCCAAGGAATGGCGATACGTAAGTTGCTCCGGCTCTTGCCGCTAGCAATGCTTGGTTGGCGTTAAAAATAAGGGTGACGTTCGTTTTGATGCCTTCTTTTGAAAAAGCATGAACCGCTTTTAAGCCGTCCGGCGTCATTGGAACTTTAACGGTGATATTTGGAGCGATGGCTGCAAGCTCTCTGCCTTCTTTAATCATACCTTCAGCATCAAGTGCAATGACCTCGGCGCTGACAGAGCCAGTAACTAGGCTGGTAATTTCTTTTAACCGTTCATGGAAAGAAACACCTTTTTCCTTTGCCACAAGTGTTGGGTTTGTTGTTACCCCCGCTAACAATCCAAGGTCATGCGCTTCACGAATTTCATCTAGATTCGCTGTATCGATAAAAAATTTCATCCTAATCCCTCCAGTTTTGCAATTGAATTTCATGTCTTTGAACAGACGGAAACCGCCCTTTGATTGTGGGCGGTTCACTTATTATCATGTGTCCAGCTCAAGCGGACAGCCGGTGCCTGACACCAAATCAGTCAAAATTACGCTTTTTGGGATGAACCGAATTCGCGCATTTTGCCGATAACTGTTTCTTTAATCGTTTCGCGAGCTGGTCCTAAGTATTTACGTGGATCGTATACCTTTGGGTCTGCAGCTAATACTTCGCGGACCGTTTTAGTGGACGCAATTTGGTTTTCAGTGTTAACATTGATTTTCGCTGTACCAAGAGAAATCGATCTTTGGATATCCTTTGTTGGAATTCCAGTGCCGCCGTGAAGAACTAATGGCAGACCAGTTGTGTTGCCAATTTCTTCCATCTCTTTGAAACCAAGATTTGGTTCGCCTTTGTAAGGGCCGTGAACAGAACCGAGTGCTGGCGCAAGGCAGTCAATACCAGTGCGTTTAACCAATTCTTCACACTCTTTTGGATCTGCATAAATTACGCCGTCCGCAACCACATCGTCCTCTTGGCCGCCAACTGTTCCTAGTTCAGCTTCTACAGATACACCTTTGGAATGAGCGTATTCTACTACTTTAGAAGTGATTTCTACGTTCTCATCAAATGAATGATGAGAAGCATCAATCATAACAGATGTGAAGCCGGCATCAACCGCTTCTTTACATTTTTCAAAGCTTGAGCCGTGGTCAAGGTGGATCGCTACCGGTACGGTAATTTTATAGTCTTCCATTAGTCCTTCAACCATTTTAACAACTGTTTTGAAGCCGCCGATATAACGTGCCGCACCTTCAGATACCCCAAGAATAACAGGTGATTTCTCGGTCTCTGCCGCTTGCAGAATCGCCTGAGTATATTCCAGGTTGTTAATATTAAACTGGCCAACAGCGTAATGTTCCGCTTTTGCTTTATTCAGCATGTCTGTCATTGAAACTAAAGGCATATCGATTCCTCCTTAAATTAAGTCGATGGCTTTTCCCTCGATAGAAGTCATTCATCATAAATAGTTTCCCTCTATTTCGGCAAATATGTATGTGAAAAGACCATCCACAATTTAAAATTCATATGTAATCATATCAAATAGAATCTAGAAATACCATTAATTCAAGCGCGTTTTTTAAACTATCAAAATGTAAGCGGACCCATTGGTAAATCTAGCCTAATTCGCTTTTTGGGGGATATGCTTCCTCACTGCTGCCCGGATATCATCGATGTCAAATGGCTTGGCAAAATGGGTGATGGCACCGAGGTCCTTCGCTTCCTGTATCATATCCAGCTCACCATAAGCGGTCATAATGATAACGCGAATGTCTGGGTCAATGACCTTCATTCGTTTCAAAATTTCAATCCCGTCCATACCTGGTATTTTCATGTCTAAGAGGACCAAATCCGGTGCGTGCTTGGTTACAATATCAAGTGCCTGCACCCCGTTTGCCGCCTGAAACGTCTTATATCCTTCTTTTTGAAACACCTCATTCAGCAATATCCGAATACCAAATTGATCGTCCACGATTAAAATTTTCTCTTTCATTCTTCCACCTCTTCCCAATTTACTAATTTATAAATCCCCTTTTATCCTTTGTTATAATTCTACCCCAGCCGCAAAAAATCCTTCTAATATGTGTTATATTGTGGAAATTTACTGAAAGCGGTGTCAGCAGAGCTGCAACCTCCACAGCTTAAGGTGGTAAATTTCTTTTGTTTATCTTAGACTTATTTTACTAAATACGTTTTTGTGACGCTCCTTTTCCTAAAAAGGTTATAATGAACTCGCAATGTAAGGAGGATTATGATGTTAAAAATGTTTACTACCCAGCTTACTGGTTTATTTAAAAAAATTGCCGACAATGAGGAATTTTCCTTTGAGGACGGGGCGCGTCTGCTTGCCCAGGCTGCTGCCGGCGACGGTTCGATTTATCTCTTTGGTGTCGGCGAAATGAAAGCTGTTGAATTTGAAGCATTAGAAGGAGCAGAGCCGCTTCAATCAGCAAAAGTGCTGGATTTGACCGCCGTTTCGGAGCTTACCGACGCCGACCGGGTGGTGCTGTTTGCTAGAAGCTCTACGGACGAAGACGCTTTGCAGGCAGCCCAGATGCTTCAGGAAAAAAATATCCCTTTTGTCGCGGTATCGACAATAATGTCTGAGGGCGGCCTATCGGAAATGGCCGACGTCCATATTGAATTAGGGCTGAAAAAAGGCCTGATTCCTGATGACTTTGGCGGGCGAATCGGCTACCCATCCTCGATGGCCGGCTTGTTTGCGTATTATGGCCTAAAATTCACCATAGATGAAATTTTGGCGGAGTACGAGATTTGATCATAAGTGTAGAAACGACCTTAAATATGTGGGGTCGTTTTTGTTTTGGCTATTTATTTGGGGATTTTGGCCATTTTTTTATTGGTTTTGGTCATTTTCCTGAGCTTTTTGGCTATTTTTCTACCCCATTTGGCTAAATAGACATTTCCTGGAAACCAAACACAACAAAAAGCCAGCTCCCCAAAAGAGAACCGGCCAAAATCAAAATCCACCAATATTTATTTTTCAATTGTCGCTTTAACAAATTCACGGAAAAGCGGCTGTGGACGCTGTGGTCTTGAGACGAATTCCGGATGGAACTGGGATGCCACGAACCATGGGTGATCCTTCAGCTCAATAATTTCCACTAAACGGCCGTCTGGGCTTGTCCCTGAGAACACAAAGCCTGCTTCTTCCATTTCTTGACGGTAATGATTATTAAATTCATAACGATGGCGGTGGCGCTCGTAAACCACTTTTTCACTGTAAGCGGCAAACGCCTTCGTGCCCTCTGCTAAGCGGCAAGGGTAAAGACCTAAGCGCAATGTTCCGCCTAAATCCTCTACATCCTTTTGCTCAGGCAGCAAATCGATCATTGGGTGCTTTGTATCCGGCACAAATTCAGATGAATGAGCATCAGCATAGCCAAGCACGTTGCGGGCATACTCAATCGTTGCCAGCTGCATGCCTAAGCAGATGCCAAGGAACGGCTTCTTATTTTCACGAGCATAGCGAGTTGCTTCAATTTTCCCTTCCACACCACGGTCACCGAATCCGCCTGGAACTAGGACGCCATCAACATCATCCAGCAGTTCAGCCACATTTTCACGAGTCACACAATCAGCGTTAATCCATTTTACTTCCACATCGGTATCAAATGCATAACCGGCATGCTTTAGTGCCTCTACAACAGAAATATAGGCATCCTGAAGCTCAACATACTTTCCGACAAGACCGATACGCGTTTTGCCTGACAAGTTTAACACCTTGTCGACCAATTTCTTCCACTCCGTCATATCCGGATCTTGGGTCACTAATTTCAAATGATCGCAAACGATCTGGTCCATATGCTGTTCCTGCAATGCAAGCGGGATAGAATAAAGCGTATCGGCATCCTGACATTCGATTACCGCTTTATTATCGATATCACAGAACAAAGCAATTTTATCCTTCATATCCTGGGAAATTGGCATCTCGGTACGAACCACAATAATATTTGGCTGAATGCCAAGGCTGCGCAGTTCTTTTACACTATGCTGAGTCGGCTTCGTCTTCATTTCACCGGCAGCTTTGATATAAGGAACAAGCGTACAGTGAATGTACATCACATTGTCACGGCCAATATCGCTCTTGATTTGACGGATTGCCTCTAAGAACGGCAGTGACTCGATATCGCCCACGGTTCCGCCGATTTCCGTAATGACTACATCGGCATTTGTTTCTTTGCCTGCACGGAAAACACGGTCTTTAATTTCGTTGGTAATATGCGGGATTACCTGAACAGTTCCGCCTAAATAATCGCCGCGGCGCTCTTTACGAAGTACTGTAGAATAGATTTTCCCAGTTGTAACGTTGCTATATTTGTTTAAATTAATGTCGATAAAGCGCTCATAGTGTCCTAAATCCAAATCAGTTTCAGCGCCGTCATCCGTCACGAACACTTCACCGTGCTGGTACGGGCTCATGGTTCCTGGGTCGACGTTAATGTACGGGTCAAATTTTTGAATCGTTACGTTCAAGCCGCGGTTTTTCAATAGTCTTCCTAAAGATGCAGCGGTAATCCCTTTTCCAAGCGAGGACACCACTCCGCCTGTTACAAAAATATACTTTGTCATAAAAAATTCCCCCTTAGGTTACAGTTTGTGCATTATTTAGAATGTTAAAGGGCTTTTTTGAAAAATTATTCTCAAAATGAAAAAAGCACAAGCACCCTTGCCAGGCGCTGGAGCTTGAAAATGAAAAAACCCCATTACGAGGGAGTTTTTTTCAATAAAAAAGCGCTCCACTTCACATATCGTAAGGGAGCGCATATTTGTAAATACGAATTGTCCTTTTTAAGGAGCCCAAACAAGATATTACAAGGTGGCGAAATAAAAGTCAAGCCTAAAAAAGTCCAACCTGATATTACAGGTCTTCCTCTTCTTCCTCTTCATCAAGTTCTTCCTCTTCGAGTTCAAGCTCTTCATCAAGCTCTTCCTCTTCGTCGATGTCGAATTCTTCGTCATCCTCTAATACTTCGTCCTCATCATCGAATTCATCGACTTCATCAATATCTTCGAATTCTTCCTCGTCATCGAGAAGATCATCCTCTTCGAAATCATCAACATCATCGAAATCCTCATCGAGTTCATCGTATACGTCAAGATCATCCTCATCGACAACCTTCTTCGCCTTTTTCTTCTTCGGCTTCACGACAGTAACGACTTCCTCCTCCTGGGTATCAACAGGATACCAGACACGAAGCCCCCAGCGGTTCTCGCCTAATGAAAGAAACCGGCCGTCAATATTGATGTCTGTATAAAATTGTGCCAGACGAGACCGCATTTCTTCTTGGGAAATATCGGCAGCTGCAGAAATTTCTTTAACTAAATCCTGAAACGAAATTGGCTGCTTGCTGTTTTTTAAATATTCAAACGCCATTTCAATGAGGGATAACTCTAGTAACTCCTCTTTTGAGTATTGTGCTAGACTCAAGGTAAGGCACTTCCTTTCTCTATTAAACACGGCAATAGTTATGGTTGATCCAAATGCATATTCTCCATTATAAACAAATTCCCCCTGTTTATGCTAGTTCCAACAGAGGTTTCCTGAAAAAATTACTCGCCGTCCCGTTCCTTTTGTTCACGAAACTTTTTATATTCCTTGATCGAGACGATAAGAAAGAAGATAGCCAAGAGCAAAAAGGAGATGGCCCCTAGCTGCAGTTCATACAAATAATATAATGGCCAGGCAAATATAAGTAAAATAATGATCATATAACTCAACTTCATAAGGGGAACACCTGCCCATACTCTCAAGATGTTTGTTTTACTTATATGTGATTTTAACATAAAAATACAATGGCATAAAATCGCCATTGTATTTTTATTTAAGTCATTGTTGGTTTGCGCTAGAGGCGCTTCGCTTTTCACGATTTACATATTGCGTCGGTATTGTCCGCCGACCTCGTAAAGCGCTCTTGAAATTTGGCCGAGGCTTGCGACCTTGACAGTTTCCATCAGCTCGGCAAAAATATTGCCGCCGCTGACTGCAGATTCCTTCAGACGCTTTAAGGCAGCCACCGTTTTGTCAGCATGCTCTTCCTGGAAGGCGCGCAAATTATGAATTTGCAGTTCCTTCTCTTCCTTCGTTGCCCGTGCCAGCTCCATATTATCGACTTCTTCCGCAGAAGGCGGATTCGGATTCAAATACGTGTTAACTCCAATAATTGGCAGCTCACCGGTATGCTTTTTCATTTCATAATACATTGACTCATCTTGGATTTTCCCACGCTGGTACTGCGTTTCCATCGCCCCAAGAACACCGCCGCGGTCATTTAAGCGGTCAAACTCCTGCAGTACTGCCTCTTCCACAAGGTCGGTCAGCTCTTCAACAATAAACGAGCCCTGCAGCGGATTTTCGTTTTTCGTTAATCCGTGCTCTTTCGTAATAATCATCTGAATCGCCATCGCCCGGCGGACTGATTCCTCGGTCGGCGTCGTAATTGCCTCGTCATAAGCATTCGTATGCAGCGAGTTACAGTTATCATGAAGTGCCATCAAGGCCTGCAAGGTCGTCCTGATATCGTTAAAATCAATTTCCTGGGCGTGCAGCGAGCGTCCTGATGTCTGCACATGATACTTCAGCTTCTGGCTCCGCTCGTTAGCACCATACTTATCACGCATAACGGTAGCCCAAATGCGCCGGGCCACGCGGCCGATGACGGTATACTCCGGATCCAAGCCATTTGAGAAAAAGAACGACAGGTTCGGTGCAAAATCATCAATGTTCATGCCACGGCTTAAATAGTACTCCACATACGTGAAGCCGTTTGCCAGCGTGAAGGCAAGCTGCGAAATCGGGTTCGCCCCCGCTTCAGCAATATGGTAGCCGGAAATCGACACCGAATAATAGTTACGTACCTGATGATCAATGAAATACTGCTGGATATCGCCCATCATCCTTAGCGCAAATTCCGTTGAAAAAATGCACGTGTTCTGGCCTTGGTCTTCTTTTAAAATATCAGCCTGCACGGTGCCGCGGACAGTTTTTAGCGTATACGCCTTCACTTCAGCAAATTCTTCCACCGTTAACATACGGCCAAGCTCGGCTTCCTTCCGTTTCACCTGCTGGTCAATCGCCGTATTCATGAACATCGCCAAAATAATCGGCGCCGGTCCGTTGATTGTCATCGAAACCGATGTGGAAGGATGGCATAAGTCAAAGCCGTCATACAGCTTTTTCATATCGTCCAACGTACAAATGCTGACACCGCTCTCGCCTACTTTGCCGTAAATATCCGGGCGGTAATCCGGATCCTCACCATACAATGTCACCGAATCAAACGCCGTACTTAAGCGCTTTGCCGGGTCATCCTTCGATAAATAATGGAAGCGTCGGTTGGTCCTTTCTGGTGTCCCTTCGCCAGCAAACTGGCGTTTCGGGTCCTCGCCCTCGCGCTTGAATGGGAAAACCCCTGCGGTGAATGGGAACGAGCCCGGCACGTTTTCGCGGTATACCCAGCGCAGAATTTCGCCGTAATCTTTATATTTTGGTAACACCACTTTGGGAATATCAAGGCCAGACAGACTTTTCGTTGTTAACACAGTGATAATCTCTTTATCACGGATTCTCGTGACAAATTTGTCGCCGCTGTAGGCCGCCTTTGTCTGAGCCCAGCCGTCGAGAATCTTTTTCGATTCAGGTGTCAGCTTGGATTCGGTTTCAGCCTTCACCACTTCCAACGCAGCCACAACTTCCGGCTGGTCTTTCACGGCTTCCATTGCTCCTTCCAGCTGGAACAGCTTTCGAGCAAGGTTCGCCTGCTCCTCCGCTTTCTTATGGTAGCCGCGGACAGTATCGGAAATCTCTCGCAAATAATATCGTCGATCCGTTGGTATAATGACATTTTGCTTTTCCACAACAGCGCTTTTACTATATGTTGTCACCCAACCTGTTGCTGCTTTGTCATTGATTTTCTCAACTAAAGCGGCAAACAAGGCGTTTGTACCCGGGTCATTGAATTGACTGGCAATCGTGCCATAAACCGGCATTTCCGATAGGTCCTTTTCAAACAGCATATGGCTGCGCTGGTACTGCTTTTGCACCTGGCGCTTCGCATCTTCAGAGCCCTTGCGCTCAAATTTATTGATCACAATCAGGTCAGCAAAGTCAATCATATCGATTTTTTCCAGCTGTGACGGCGCTCCGAACTCGCTCGTCATCACATACATCGACACATCGCAAACCTCTGTAATCCCAGCATCCCCTTGACCGATGCCGCTCGTTTCGACAATCACAAGGTCAAATCCGGCCGCCTTCGTTACCGCCACCGCGTCCTTAATCGCCAGCGACAACTCGCTCCGTGCGGCCCGTGTCGCCAGGCTGCGCATATAAACATTCGGTGAAAAAATTGCATTCATCCGAATTCGGTCGCCGAGAAGCGCCCCGCCGGTCTTTTGCTTTGTCGGGTCAACGGAAAGAATCGCTACCTTTTTATCCGGGAACTCGTTAATAAAACGGCGGATCAACTCGTCAGTCAGCGAGCTTTTTCCGGCGCCGCCCGTACCGGTAATTCCGACCACCGGAATCTCCTTCTCGAGCTGCTTAACTTTTTCCAGCACCTGCTCGGCCGCTGCCGCCGCTTCGCTTTTTTGATCAACATGAAGCTCGGCTAAGGTAATCAGCTTGGCAATCGCATTAACGTCGCCTGCCGGCAGCTTTTCAATATGCTCGGCCACATCGCCGCTGACGGTTGAAAAATCGCAATCCACAATCATTTGGTCAATCATGCCCTGCAGCCCTAATTCGCGGCCGTCATCCGGTGAAAAAATCCGCGCGATGCCGTAGTCATGCAGTTCTTTGATTTCTTTCGGGATGATGACCCCGCCGCCGCCGCCGTATATGCGGATATGCGGCGCCCCTTTTTCCTTCAACAGATCATACATATATTTAAAATATTCCACGTGCCCGCCTTGATAAGAGGAAATTGCAATTCCCTGAACATCCTCTTGAATCGCGGCGCCCACGACCTCCTCAACCGAGCGGTTATGGCCGAGGTGAATAACCTCCGCCCCGCTCGCTTGAAGAATGCGCCGCATAATATTGATCGAGGCGTCATGCCCGTCGAAAAGACTCGATGCCGTTACAAAGCGGATATGGTGTTTAGGCTGATATTTCTTACTCATCCTGCTCCCCCTTTTTGTGGTTGATACTGGCTTAAGCCTGCCAGTAAAAGTTCCGTTTGTAGTTCAATATATTCGTCAAGCGTATATAATTTCCGTAATGCCCAGCGGCGGAAGCCCCACATTTGCCCCTGCACAAAAATATTGTGAGCGAGCATTTGGATTTGTTTTTCCGTTAAAACCAATTCCCCGTTCTCTACACATTTACGCAGCAAGGTTTCAAACATGCCGACCATTTCCATTTCCTTCTTTAACACATATGGCAGGGCATCCTTCGTTAGTGATTTCACTTCCTGATACATGACGAGGACCTCTGCCTGCATTTCATCCATGACTTGGAAAAAATTCGCCACGCCGAGCTTCAGGCTTTCCAATGTGCCCTGTTTCAGCTCAAGGTCTTGCTGCAGCCGTTCGCTGACATGGTCGTAAATGCTGTCACAAACAAGATAGAGAACATCCTCTTTGGTGCGGATATACTCATACAACGTCCCGATGCTGAAGCCCGCCGCCTTCGCAATCTCCCTTGTTGTCGTCCGGTGAAACCCCTTCTCTTTAAAAAGCTGTACGGCCCCTTTGATCATTTGGTCGCGTCTTTTTTGAACCAGACGTTCATCCTTGACCGAAGCCAGTACCTCACGTTTATTCATTTCTCTAACCGCCTTTGTTCAAATTAGGCGAGCACTAATACCGCCTTTCTATTATTAAAAATGGTAAGCACCCGGGCAGTTTGTCAAGTGTTTTTTGAATTTTCCGCCGTGTCTTTGGTTAAAAGAAACCCGAACAATTGTAATAAAGCAATGTATTCGGAACTTTTCCTGCCCCCGCATTATTGTCTCGGAACCTTTTGTGATCCGGTGATATTGGTTTACTTCGTTAACATCCGGGAAATGACAAGGCGCTGAATTTCCTGGGTGCCTTCGTAAATTTGCGTAATTTTCGCATCGCGCATGAAGCGTTCCACCGGATAATCCTTTGTATAGCCGTAGCCGCCAAAGACTTGCACCGCTTCTGTTGTTACCTTCATCGCCGTGTCGCCGGCAAATAATTTCGACATTGCCGATTCTTTACCGTATGGCAGCCCGTTTGACTCCAGCCATGCCGCTTGATAGGTTAATAGTCTTGAAGCTTCAATCGCTGTGGCCATGTCCGCAAGCTTGAAGCTGATCCCTTGATTAGCGGCGATTGGCTTGCCAAACTGGTGGCGTTCTTTCGCATAATCAACTGCCGCATCCAGCGCCCCTTGGGCAATCCCGACTGCCTGCGCGGCGATTCCATTACGGCCGCCGTCCAGTGTCATCATCGCAATTTTAAAGCCTTCCCCTTCTTCGCCGAGACGATTGGCTGCCGGAACCTTGCAATCTTCAAAAATAATTTCAGTTGTCGGCGACGAACGAATGCCGAGCTTCTTTTCTTTTTTACCGACAGAGAAGCCTGGGAAGTCTTTTTCAATAATGAATGCCGTTGTCCCTCTTTGCTTGCTGGAAGGATCGGTTAAAGCAAACACGACATAAATATCAGCGATCCCGCCGTTAGTGATGAAAATTTTTGAACCGTTCAGAACATAGTGGTCGCCATCAAGTTTCGCTGTCGTGCGCATTCCGCCGGCATCAGAACCGCTCCCTGGCTCCGTTAAGCCATACGCGCCAATCTTGCTGCCCTCTGCCATCGGACGAAGATATTTTTGCTTCTGCTCTTCATTGCCGAATTTATAGATGGGCCAGCCAGCAAGTGATGTGTGGGCAGAAAGGGTAACACCGACTGATGCGTCAACGCGGGACAGCTCCTCCACGGCGATGCAGTAAGCCAGATAGTCGCTGCCAATGCCGCCATACTCCTCCGGCCACGGAATCCCCGTTAAACCAAGCTCCGCCATTTTGTTAAAAATCTCCTGGTCAAAACGCTCTTCCTCATCGCGCTCTGCTGCTGTCGGAGCAACCTCATTTCTGGCAAAATCACGCACCATTTTACGAATCATTTCATGTTCTTCGGTTAATTTAAAGTTCATTTTAGGTGGACCTCCCTATAATTTTTCAAAAAAACTTATTCCGGATTTGGGATATCTACACTGTTTGTGACGATATCTACACTTTTGAATCGGATATCTACACTATTTGTGGCGTTATCTACACAAATTTTGAATATATCTACACTTTTTTCGAACATATCTACAATTTACAAATACTTGCTGATCACAATCCGCTGAATCTCGCTGGTGCCTTCGTAAATTTCTGTTACTTTGGCATCGCGGAAGTAGCGCTCGACCGGGTAATCCTCGGTGTAGCCGTAGCCGCCGAAGACTTGGATTGCCTCCGTTGCGACTTCTACCGCTGTTCTGGTCGCGAACAGCTTCGCCATTGAGGCTTCCATCCCGCACTTCAAGCCGCTTGTGCGAAGATTTGCGGCACGATAGACTAGTAGTTTTGCAGCCTCCACACTCGTCGCCATGTCGGCAAGCTTGAAAGCGATGCCCTGCTGTGCTGCGATTGGCTTGCCAAATTGGTGCCGCTCTTTGGCGTAGTCAGACGCTGCCTCCAATGCCGCTTCAGCAATGCCAAGCGCCTGGGCAGCAATCCCGATCCGCCCCGCGTCTAGATTGGCCATTGCAATTTTAAAGCCTTCTCCCTCTTTACCAAGAAGATTAGCAGCCGGAACACGCATGTTATCAAACGTAAGCTGCACTGTTCTTGAGCCGTGCAAGCCCATTTTCTTTTCATCCTTGCCAATCACGAGGCCGGGGGTATTTTTCTCAACAATAAACGCGGCGATTCCCTTCGTACCTAATCTCGAATCAGTGGTAGCAAAAACGATATACACGTCCGCCTCTCCGCCGTTAGTGATGAACACCTTAGAACCGTTTAAAATATAATCATTGCCATCGCGGACAGCCCGCGTTTTTAAACTCGCGGCATCCGACCCCGCACTCGGCTCCGTCAGGCAAAAAGCACCCAAGTACTCCCCCGAGGCAAGCTTCGGCACATACTTTTGCTTCTGCTCTTCAGTTCCAAAATAGACAATCGGGTTCGTACCGACCGAAGTGTGCACCGAAAGAATGACCCCCATCGTCGCGCTCACCTTGGAAAGCTCATGAATCGCGATGATGTACGAGGTAAAATCCATCGCGGCCCCGCCGTAATCTTCCGGAATCGGAATCCCCATCAGCCCAAGCTCGCCCATTTTACGAAGAATCTCGCGAGGAAATTCTCCGTTTTCCATATTTTCAATGAATGGTGCAATCTCTGCCGAAGCAAAGTCACGCACCATTTTTCGCATCATCTCTTGTTCTTCTGTAAATGTCAGATTCATGTTCGTTCTCCCCTTCTCCGAGGATAGTTATTATTGATTCGCGGATGTATGGTGCTGAACCGCTGGATATTGCATAGTGATACGCCGATATCTGATGATGATTCTCACATATTGCCTGGCGATACGCGGAAATGTGGTGATGATCCTCGCATATTGCCTGGCGATACGCCGATATGGTGCTGATTCGCGGATATTACTTAGCGATACGCGTATATATGGTGCTGGTCCTTGGATATCGCTTGCCGATACGCGCGCATATCTGGTGCTGATCCCCGCATATTGCCCGGCGATATGCCGATATCTAGCTCTGAATCGCCGATATTGTGACCTGATCCGACGATATCACTGCTAATCCGCAGATAAATCAGCTTTATTCGTACACGTAGAATCCGCGGCCGCTCTTCTTGCCGAGCCAGCCTGCTTTTACATATTTACGAAGCAGCGGGCACGGGCGGTATTTATCGTCGCCGAAGCCCTCGTGGAGCGTTTCCATGATGTACAGGCAAGTATCAAGTCCGATAAAATCAGCCAAGGTCAACGGTCCCATCGGATGATTCATCCCGAGCTTCATCACCTCGTCAATCGCTTCCTTCGTCGCCACTCCCTCATACAATGTGTAAACCGCCTCATTGATCATCGGCATTAACACGCGGTTGGCCACAAATCCTGGGAAGTCATTCACCTCTACCGGTACCTTGCTCAAAGTCTTCGTCATATCTTCAATCACCTGATACACTTCATCAGCTGTTGCCAAGCCGCGGATAATTTCCACCAGCTTCATGACCGGCACCGGATTCATGAAATGCATCCCGATTACTTTTTCCGGACGCTTAGTCGCCGCCGCAATTTCGGTGATCGGCAATGATGACGTATTGCTGGCTAAAATCGCGTGTCCCGGTGCGATTTCATCTAACTGGGCAAAAATTTTCGTCTTAATTTCCATATTTTCAACTGCTGCTTCGATGATAAGGTCAACCGTGCCGGCATCGTTTAAGTCGGTTGAAGCTGTTAAGTTATTTAAAATTTCCTGTTTTTGATCTTCGGTGAGACGGCCTTTGTCGACATTGCGGGAAAGATTTTTGTTAATCACCCCGAGCCCGCGCTCCACAAATTCTGGTTTCAAATCATTCAGCAGCACCTTGTATCCTGCCTGTGCACAAACCTGGGCAATCCCTGAGCCCATTTGACCTGCTCCAACAACCATGACTTTTTCAACCTTCATGTTTTTCCCTCCGGTTTCTTTATTTGTTTTAGGTTTTGGCAATTTTTTAACGGGTTTTGGCTACTTATTTAGATGTTTTGGGTATTTTTTAATAGCTTTTGGCTATTTTTTCGAGCGTTTTGGCTAAATAGCCAAAAACTGGTACACCCTGCTACTCTTTAGGCACTTCAATCATAATCGCATCGCCCTGGCCGCCGCCTGAGCAAATAGCTGCTACCCCTATTCCGCCGCCGCGGCGCTTCAATTCTTGTATCAATGTGATGATAATGCGCGCCCCGCTGGCCCCGATTGGATGGCCGAGGGCAACCGCACCGCCATTAACATTGACCTTTTCCGGATCCAGCCCGGCAATTTGTCCGCTCGCCAGCGCCACCGCAGCGAACGCCTCATTAATTTCAAACAGATCAATTTCCCCAAGGCTTTTGCCAGTTTTGCGTAAAATTTCATTAATAACCAATCCCGGTGTTTTTGGGAAGTCTTTCCCCTCAACCGCAATAGCCGCCTGACCAATGATCACAGCTTCCACTTTACGGCCCTCACGCACTGCGCGTTCTTCACTCATCAGCACGAGTGCACCGGCACCGTCGTTGACTCCCGGAGCGTTCCCTGCAGTGATTGTTCCTTCACCATTAAAAGCCGGCCCGAGCTTTGCCAATTTTTCTAAAGAAGTGTCCTTCCTTGGTGCTTCATCGTGCTCGACAACTAGTGGTGCACCTTTTCGCTGCGGTACCTCCACCGGAATTATTTCCTCGGAAAATTTCCCGCTTTCAATGGCAGCGATCGCCCGCTGATGGCTTCTAAACGCCCACTCATCCTGAGCTTCACGGCTGAGTCCCATGTCTTCCGCGGTGGAGTTACCGTAAGTACCCATGTGGACGCCGGTGAAACTGCAGCTCAAACCGTCATGAATCATCAAATCCTGAACAGCGGCATCGCCCATCCGCAGTCCCCAGCGTGCTTTCGGTAAAATATAAGGAGCATTACTCATCGATTCCATGCCGCCAGCGACAATGACCTCTTCGTCTCCCAGCCGGATGATTTGATCAGCCAGTGTCACGCTGCGCAGGCCTGACGCACACACTTTATTGATCGTTTCTGTTTTCACTTCCCAAGGCAGTCCGGCGTTTCGTGCTGCCTGACGGGATGGGATTTGCCCTTGTCCGCCTTGCAGAACCGTTCCAAAAATAACTTCACCTACATCCTCAGCCGCTACATCGGCCCGCTTCAGCGCTTCTTTGATTGCAATGCCGCCAAGCTTTGCGGCGGATAGACTGCTCAAGCCTCCGCCAAACTTGCCAAATGGTGTGCGGACACCGCTTAAAATAACCGTTTTCCCCATTCAAAACACTCCCCCTTTTGCCAAAATTCAGTCTTATATTTTTATAAAAAGCTATCGCCACCGAACGACTGAACGCTCGCTCGATAGAAAAGCAAAAACGAGCGCAGACTACATAACAACAGCCCACGTGCACAAATGGAAATGAAAGCGTTTTATCCATAATTCTATTTTACATAAAAAATAGTAGAAGTTGAATTGTTTTACACAAAATTCCTAAAATTTTGTTTTTCAACCTCTACTATTCATGAAGCTGGAAGGCACAGCGACAATTGGAATGTGCTATACGACAATTGGACCTACCTATCCGACAGTTGCAGCTCCCTTTACGACAATTGATTCGAACCCCGACAATTGGAGTGTGTTATTCGGCAATTGAAACTGCCTATCCGACAGTTGCGGCTCCCTTTACGACAATTGAAGAGGCTCATCCTCCCATAACACCCCAGCTTCACCAACACTCACAGCAAGTTACGCGCTAACTGCCGCCGGCTCGCCGCAAACGGATTTTTCGAGAATTTCTGCGACATCGTAAGTGCTGATCTTTTCTTCTACTTCCTTCGCCTTCGTTCCATCAGAAAGCATTGTTAAGCAGTATGGGCAGGCGGAGCTGATCATCGACGACTGAGTTTCCAGCGCCTGCTCGGTCCGTGCTACGTTGATGCGCTGGCCGGTGTCTTCCTCCATCCACATCAGACCGCCGCCGGCACCGCAACACATCGCCTTGTCGCGGCTGCGTTCCATTTCCACAAGCTTCACGCCAGGAATGGCCTTCAAGATTTCACGCGGCGGATCGTATACATCGTTGTAACGTCCTAGGTAGCAGGAGTCGTGGAACGTAATTGTTTCGTTCACGGCATGCTTCGGCACAAGCTTGCCGTTACGGACCAATTCAAACAAAATTTCCGTATGGTGGTAAACCTCGACACCCTCCAAGCCGAAATCAGGGTATTCATTTTTGAAAATATTATAAGCATGCGGGTCGGTTGTGATGATTTTCTTGACGCCCGCTTTTTCAAATTCCTCGATATTCTTCGTTGCTAATTCCTGGAACAAGAACTCGTTGCCTAAGCGGCGCGGTGTGTCTCCGGAGTTCTTTTCTTTGTTTCCAAGGATGGCAAATTTCACGCCGGCTTCGTTTAACAGCTTCGCAAACGACAGCGCGATCTTCTGACTGCGGTTGTCGTAAGAGCCCATGGCCCCCACCCAGAAGAGGTATTCGAACTCTTCGCCCGCCTTGTTCATTTCTTTTACCGTTTTCACCTCGACATCCTTGCGAAGCTCGCGCCAGTCCTCGCGCTCTTTCCGGTTCAAGCCCCATGGATTGCCTTGTCGTTCGATGTTGGTCATTGCGCGCTGGGCATCCGGATTCATTTTTCCTTCGGTTAACACAAGATAACGGCGAAGGTCAATAATTTTTTCCACGTGCTCGTTCATAACCGGACATTGGTCTTCACAGTTACGGCACGTCGTACATGCCCAAATTTCCTCTTCAGTAATAACGTCGCCAATCAGGCTTGGGCTGTACAATGCAGCGGCAGATTCCTGCGCTCCTTGGCCGCTTGCTGCAATCGCCAGCTGATTTCCTTGTGTATTGTTAAACGCAAATGTCGGCACCCACGGCTTTTTTGATGTCACGGCTGCACCATAGTTTGTCAAATGGTCGCGCATTTTCAGAATCAAATCCATTGGCGACAGCATTTTGCCGGTTCCGGTTGCCGGACACATATTCGTACAGCGGCCGCACTCCACGCAGGCGTAAAAATCAACCATTTGCAGCTGGGTGAAGTCTTCAATTTTTCCAACCCCGAAGGATTCCTGAGTTTCATCTTCAAAATCAATTTTCGTTAACTTGCCAGGCTTCTCCAGACGGTTTAAGTAAACATTGGCCGGGCCGGCGATTAAATGCGCGTGCTTGCCCTGCGGTACATATACTAAGAAGGACAGCAGGAACAGCAGATGAGCCCACCAGGCAATATAGAAGACGACGATGGAGGCGGTTTCACCAATGCCTGAAAAAACCATCGAGATAATGGATGCAACCGGCTCCGACCATGACGGTTCTTCCCCATGCCAGATGATGCCCATGCCGTTTCCGAGCAGGACAGAAAGCATTAAGCCGCCGATAAAAATTAACACAAGGCCTGCTTTAAAACCGCGCTTTAGGCGGACCAGTTTTTCAATGTAACGGCGGTAGAAAGCCCATACAACCGCTACTAAAATCATTAACGTGACAATTTCTTGGAAAAAGGTAAAGGGTGGATACAGCGGACCAAGCGGCAGGTGCGACCCAGGTTTGATCCCTTTCCAGATAAAATCAATCGCGCCAAATTGCACGAGAATGAAGCCGTAAAAGAACATGACATGAATCATGCCGCTCTTTTTATCCTTTAGCAGCTTCTTTTGGCCGAAAACCATGACCCAGATTTTGTTCAGCCGCTCCTTGATATTGTTGTCAAACTCCGTCTTTTTACCGAGCTTGATGTACTCAATCCGTGTTTTGACAACATAAACGAACAGACTGATACCGTAAGCGGTTACAGCGAGAAACGCAATAAGGTTAACCCATAACAGACCATTCATATAAAACGCCCCCTTCTTTTGATTCTCCCCTGTTGTTATCTCAAGTTGTTGAAAATAATCAATTTTCTGAAATAGTCTTATCCCTATTATATAATGAATGAGCATTCAGTCAACCAATTTTTTAAAGGATTAAAGTATATAATTTTCTGAAAAGATCTTACTCCCTATTATAAAGTGAACCATCGCTCAGTCAACCTATTTTTAAAATATTCCACCAATTCTATAGATTGTACACCCTATAGAGCAGACACAGTGTTGTAATAGAATCTTACTGCCCTGGAAAAACTAATTTCACTGATTGGAGGAATTCCAATGTATGTGTTGGGCATCAGTTTACTACTTTTCATTATATGGCTTGTTCTAGATTTTAGGTTAGGCCGAAAGAGGCATCTTACGTTTGTCCGTGACCGTGGAACACCGGTGCTGTCCGGCCGGTTTGAGATTTTCACGCATGGCAAGGAATTGTTCCGTAATTATTTTGATGTGCTCCGGCAGGCGAAAAAGCGGATTTATGTATTGTTTTATATCGTTAAAGATGATCCGTTTGGCGAGGAATTTTTTTCAATTTTAAAAGCAAAGGCACAGGAAGGAGTCGAGGTGCGGCTCCTGGTTGACCGGCTCGGCAGTTTAACAGTAAAAAAGGCAGCTGTTGCAGATTTACGGCGAGCGGGCGTCAAGGTTGCTTTCAGTGACCGTGTCGAGCTTCCTTTTCCGTTTTATTCCGCCAACGTCCGAAACCATCGAAAAATTTCTGTGGTAGATGAAAAAATCGGCTTCCTCGGCGGGTTTAATATTGGCATGGAATATATTGATGAGGGATCTCCCCCACTTAATCCGTGGCGCGATTATCACTTAAAAATCACCGGCGAGAGCGCTCATTTCTTGCAGGAAGAGTTTTTGTTCGACTGGCATCGGGCAACAAGCGCTGGCTTGAAAAACTTTCAAAAGGAGCGATTACCGGTGTTTGTCAGGGGGGCGGCTGATATGGAGGCTTCCGCGGAGCTGACTTTTTCCCCGCAGCGGGATTTTGATGCCGGGATTCGCCATAGGCTGATCCCGACCGAGGGCAATCAGCTGGAGGAGCTGTTTATTCGGTTAATCCAGCAGGCAGAGGAAAAAATCATGATTGGTACTCCTTATTTTATTCCCAGCCGACGGATTTTGGATGAGCTGCTCGAGGCATTGCGCCGGGGCGTCGAGCTTACGATCGTGGTTCCTTTTACTGCGGATCATATACTCGTCCAAGAGGCATCGTTCCGTTATTTCCGCCGGCTGCTGCGAGAGGGCGCTGTGGTTTACCAATATAAAAATGGTTTCTATCATGCAAAAATCATTGTCATCGATGACAAGGTCTGCGACATCGGCACCGCCAACTTCGACAAACGCAGCCTTTATCTAAACAAAGAAATCAACTGCTATATCTACGATGCTGATTTTATCAACCGCCTAAAGGACGTTCTAGCAAAAGACATCCGCGACTCCGAACCGCTGACACTCGAGACCTTGGAAAAACCAAACCTATTCCGATCACTAAAGGAAATCCTAGCACGGACAGTGTCTTACTTTTTATAAAAATTTGTGGTGTCATTTTTGGTGTCAGGCACCACAAAAAGACACAATTCCACCCCAGACGGACAGTTGCTTTATCCATTTTGGAAAGGTCGCAGATATTTTTGCTGAAGTCGCAGATAAATTAGTTAACTCGCAGATATATCGTGCGAAGTCGCAGATAAATTAGTCAAGCCCGCAGATATAATCGTTAATCAACAAAAGAGTCCCCGAATGTGTTCCGGAGACTCTTTGTTAGTCTTCTATTAAGTTGAGGACAGGGACATCGCGTTCATTATCCGGGTCCTTTCGGGAATAAATCCGCGCCATTTTCGTCGTTTCGTCGACATGCTGGATGATCACCGGCGTCCCGTCATAGGTGACGTTGATCATCTCCACCGATTCGAGAATTTCTTTGGCTCTACCCACATTCATTTCGGTCCACTCCTTGCAAAAAAGTACATTACTACTATTTGCATTTTTTTGGATATTATTCATTACATGTGGTCAGGCTGGAAATGAATTTGTAAATGATAGGTACCTGCGTGTGAACCCTGCATCTCGAAATCATAGACTATTTCAATTTGACCGGCGGCATGTCCATGTTCTTGTTCTTGGCTTGGGACAAACTCCATTTTCCGTGCCAAAGTCGCCGTCTCAAAGACTCCAAACGGCATTTCGTAACTTCCGGTTAATTTTTGCTGCAGCTGAAACGGGAGTCTCATTTTGATTGCCCCGCTGCGTAAAATCAACATTTCCCCTTCTGATACCTTTACGATAGTGCGAACCGTGCCTACCTCCTCTAATACTTCCTCATATTGCAAATAGGATGCATTTTCTTTCTGGAAGTAGCGGCCGAAAACGATCAGCTCCATCGGGTCTGTTTCATCTATTGTCGTTTTTACCGTCACTTTTACTGGTATTTCTTTTGTCGCCAAAAATCGCACTTCCTTTTAAAATGTTTCGCTAATAAAAGCTGAAAATCCGCTAATAGACCGGGAAATTTCGCTAATTTAAGTATAGCCTGAAGCAGTCCCTATATAAAACAAAGATGCCCGCCCTATGCAGGCGGACACCTAAAGTTTATTTTACCCAGCCAAGCAGCATTTCGCGAATCAGTTTGCTTGCGGTATTGGCGGTTTGCTCGGAAACATCATAAATCGGAGCGACTTCCACGAGGTCGGCGCCGACTACGTTTACTTCAGAGCGGGCAATTTCATGAATCGAGGCAAGAAGCTCTTTCGACGTAATTCCTCCTGCATCCACAGTTCCGGTACCAGGCGCATGGGCCGGGTCGAGCACATCGATGTCGATTGTGACATAAACTGGACGGCCGGCAAGCTTCGGTAAAATTTCTTTTAACGGCTCAAGCACTTCAAATTTGGAAATATGCATGCCGTTTTGCTTTGCCCATTCAAATTCTTCCTTCATTCCGGAACGGATTCCGAAAGAGTACACATTGGATGGCCCAATCAATTCGGCAATTTTGCGAATCGGTGTGGAATGCGACAGCTCTTCCCCTTCATAATTTTCACGAAGATCAGTATGAGCATCCATATGGATAATCGCAAGGTCAGGATACTTTTTATAAACCGCGCGCATAACCGGCCAGGAAACAAGGTGTTCCCCGCCCATGCCAAACGGGAACTTGTCCGCATCCAGTACTTGTTTAACGAACTCCTCGATTAAATCAAGGCTCTTATGCGGATTGCCAAACGGCAGCGGAATATCCCCGGCATCAAAATATTTCACCTCGTCAAGCTCGCGGTCGAGGTACGGGCTGTACTCCTCAAGACCAATCGACACCTCGCGAATCCGCGCGGGACCAAACCGCGAACCCGGACGATAACTCACCGTCCAATCCATCGGCATCCCATAAAGCACAACCTGGCTCTCCTCATAATTCGGATGACTCTTAATAAACACATTCCCTGAATACGCCTCATCAAAACGCATCTCGGCATTCCTCTCTTTCTATCAGTTCGTTGGTGTCACATTGGTGTATTTAATTTTGGTTTGGTGTCAGCACCATTCATGGACACGATTCCACATGGTGTGGACACAATTTTTTACAGTTAGTTTTGTTCATCCACTCTACTTAGTATCTAAACCGGATTTTCCTTTTTAGACATCACTTAGACGGTCTCTACTTAATGTCTAAATCGGATTTTTCCTTTCAGACATCACTTAGACGCCTTCTACTTAGTGGCTAAATCGGATTTTCCTTTTTAGACATCACTTAGACACCTTCTACTTGTTGTCTAAACTGATTTTCCCCTTTTAGACATCAATTAGACGGTCTCTACTTAATGGCTAAATCGGATTTTCCCTTTCAGACATCACCTAGACGCCTTCTACTTAGTGTCTAAATCGGATTTTCCTTTTTAGACATCACTTAGACGGACTCTACTTAGTGTCTAAACCGAATTTTCCCTTTCAGACATCAATTAGACGGACTCTACTTAGTGTCTAAACCGGATTTTCCCTTTCAGACATCAATTAGACGGACTACTTAGTGTCTAAACCGGATTTTCCCTTTCAGACATCACTTAGACTGTCTCTACTTAATATCTAAACCGGATTTTCCCTTTCAGACATCACCTAGACGCCTTCTACTTAGTGTCTAAACTGATTTTTCCTTTTCAGACATCACCTAGAACGCCTCTACTTGAACTCTAAAGCCGCATTTCCCCTTCCAGAAGGCGGCTAGAGTTTATTTTACCAAATCTCCGACAAATTTCGGCAGGACAAATGCTGCTTTGTGGAGCTCTTTTGTGTAGTATTTTGTTTCAATTTCGTGGAAGCGGTCATCTGATACCTCCATCGGGTCATATTTTTTCGAACCGATGGTAAAGGCCCATAAGCCGCTTGGATAAGTTGGAATGTTGGCTACATACAGGCGGGTAATTGGGAAGATTTCACGAACATCGCGCTGCACATGGCGGATTAATTCTCCCTTGAACCATGGATTGTCTGATTGAGCAACAAAAATGCCGTCCTCCTTCAATGCCTTGGAAATCCCTGCATAGAACCCCTTTGTGAACAGATTGACCGCGGGACCAACCGGCTCGGTCGAGTCCACCATAATGACGTCATACTCATTGTTGCTTTGGGCGATATGCATGAAGCCGTCGTCTACCTGGACATCCACCCGCGGGTCATCCAGCCAGCCGGCAATCTCGGGCAGAAACTTCTTCGAATACTCAATGACTTTTCCATCGATATCGACAAGTGTCGCCTTTTTCACGCTCGGATGCTTTAACACCTCGCGGATCACACCGCCATCACCGCCGCCAACGACGAGCACATTCTCCGGATTTGGATGGGTAAACAGCGGCACATGTGCAACCATTTCATGATAGACAAATTCATCCTTCACAGAGGTCATGACCATGCCGTCAAGCAGTAGCATGTTGCCCCATTCCGCCGTTTCCACCATTTCCAGCATTTGAAAATCGGTTTGCTCTGTATGTAAGGTTTTATTCACTTTCATGGTGATCCCAAAGTTCTCGGTTTGCTTTTCCGTAAACCAAAGTCCAGCCATATGTAATCATCCTTCCATTTTTTCTTCACAGCCACTCCCAATTGACCGAAATGCGCCTTTCAAACGGACAATCCCCCGTAAATCAAGTCATTCAACACTATCCATCTCACAGCGCCTAGCGTACGTCGCTGAACAGGCGCTTCCGCATTTAAATTTATACTACCCAAACTATTGAATTACAATCACACCAAATTGTCTACTAAAAATAAAATTCGCGGTAAAAAATGTTTAAAAACCCATTATTTTTTCAATACTATTACTATCTGATTTTTACCCAAAAACCGCCCTCCTACAGGCGGATCTTAAAAGGTGGTGGCCATTGTGGAAATCATGACGGATCACGGGTTTCGTAAGACGATTAAAATTTTTCGTGCTATATTCTTCATCAGTTTGATCGGCATGGTTTGTATGGCTATTGTCCTGATCGGCATTCTAACCTACGCAAAAATACTAGGCGCCCCGCCGCTCGCTGTGCCGCAGTCAACGCTCTATTTCGCGGATGACGGCGCGCTGATCGGCGAAAGCAACAGCGGGCAAAAAAGGTATTGGGCCAAGCTCGACAAAATTTCGCCCGATTTGGTGAATGCCACCATTTCTATTGAGGATAAAAATTTTTTCGATCACCATGGCTTTGATTATAAGCGGATTGCCGGGGCGGTCATTGCTGATATCAAGGCGTTTGCCAAGGTGCAGGGGGCGAGCACCATCAGCCAGCAGTATGCCCGCAATCTGTTCCTCGAACACGACAAAACGTGGACACGGAAGCTTCATGAAGCGTTTTATACGATCCGCTTGGAAATGAATTATTCAAAGAAAGATATTTTGGAAGGCTATTTAAATACAATCTACTATGGTAACGGTGCATATGGTGCCGAAGCCGCAAGCCAGTTTTATTTTGGAAAAAAAGCAGCGGAGCTCAGCCTGGCAGAGGCCAGCATGCTTGCTGGTATTCCAAAGGGACCTGGGCTCTACTCGCCGCTTCGATCACCGGAAAACGCGAAAAAACGCCAAACAATTATTTTAAACAGCATGGTGCACAACGGCTATATTACCAAAAAACAAGCGGCGGCCGCTTCCCAAGAGAAGCTTACATTCACAGGCGTTCATACGACGCAAAAGGTGAAGGCGGCCCCATATTTTCAGGATGCCGTCAAAAACGCCTTGAAGAATCAGCTCCATTTAGATGACCGCACAATTGCCCTTGGCGGACTGAAGGTGTACACCACCCTTAATGTTAAGCAGCAAAAAGCGGCGGAGGAGCAAATTCAAAAATATGTATCTCATTCTTCTGAGATTCAAGTGGCATTAGTCGCCATGAATCCGAAAAACGGTTATGTCAAAGCTATGGTTGGCGGCCGGGATTACGAGAAAAGCCCGTTTAACCGGGCTGTTCAGGCGATCAGGCAGCCAGGGTCAACCATTAAGCCGCTGCTCTACTACGCCGCCTTAGAGAATGGCTTTACCCCTTCATCCATGATGCGAAGCGAGTCGACAACGTTTCATTTTGATGACGGCAGCTTGGATTATAAGCCGCATAACTTCAACAACAAGTATGCCAACGGTGAAATCACGCTCGCCCAGGCGCTGGCCGTGTCCGACAATATTTATGCCGTGAAAACCCATTTGTTTTTAGGCGAAGAAGTGCTGGCGGAGACCGCAAAGAAATTCGGGCTGTCGACAAAAATGATGCAGGTGCCTTCACTTGCCCTCGGCACATCCGGGGTCCGTGTGATTGAAATGGCCAATGCTTACAGCCTGTTTGCCAATGGCGGCAAGCGCGTCTACCCGACGTTGATTACGAGAGTGGAAGACTATAATGGCAAGGTGATTTTTGAAAGAAAACAAGAAACGGAAAAGATTCTTGACCCGGCCAAAGCCTATGTGATGACGCAAATGCTGACCGGCGTGTTCGATCGGAAGCTGAACGGCTATGCCAAAGTAACCGGCAGCACGATTGCGGACGACCTGACAAGACCGTATGCCGGAAAATCCGGGTCGACGGAGACGGACAGCTGGATGATCGGTTATTCGCCCCAGCTTGTTACCGCTGTTTGGGCAGGCTATGATGTCGGCAAACCGATTGAGCTTCGGCCGGAAAAATCGTATGCGAAAAATGTTTGGGCCAATTTTATGGAGGAAGCCCTGGATGGCAAACCGGTAAAAGCCTTTAAACCGCCAAAAGACGGGGTCATCGGGGTCTATGTCAATCCGGCAAACGGGAAGCTTGCGACTAAGGACTGTCCGGTCCGGCGCTTTACCTACTATGTCGCCGGGACAGAGCCGAGCGAATACTGTACCGAGCACTTAAAGAACGGCGGCAGGAGCGAGGAGCCGGCCCAAGGCGGGAAAAAGGTGAAAAAGCCTTGGTACAAGAAGATTCTGCCATGGAGTTAAGTTTCGATTAAAATAATAATATTGAGGCTGGCTGAGCGCCGATTTGGGACCAGCAGTCCCCTATCTCACAAAACGGAAAAAGCTCCGGAATGGGTCCCGGAGCTTTTTCCTGTCCTAGTCTTACAGTGTTTTTCACACTTCTTATAATACTACCCATTTTTTTAAAAAACTACAAGAGATTACACATTTTATTTTCCCAAAAAAATTTCTAAATTTCACAAATTTGTCAAACTTTCCTTCAATTCATCACTTGAATTATTCCATAACACTTCATTATGGGCGCGGAGGAAGTCAGCCAGCACCTTCTTGGACTTTGCATCCATCTCATCGACGATAATATGGCGCTTCAGCGATTTATCCATGCGGTTGACATGCACAGGCAGCGACTTGTAGCCGCGGCGGATTTCCCGGTCCACGGTCATGTAGCACGCGGTCACGCCGGCATAATACGGCCCTTCTTCTTTGCGGTCAATGGTGACCCACACAAGCCAGTACGGCTTGCCGTTTGGAACTTCTTCTTTATTCGGTAAAAACTTGATCCCCTTTTCGACGGCACTGCGGGCATGCATTGCACCGATGTCAATTTCCGCCTCGCCTGCCTCGACGTCAATGATGACCGGAGAAACGTTATCGAGACTGAGAGCACCTTTACCAAAGCCTTTATGCCCGTCAGTCGGATCACTTTTGATAATATTAAAGCCTATTTTTTTCTTTTTTTCTTCCATTATGGCTCAAAACCTCCTTTAAAAAAATACACCATAAAAGAAATTGCTTAACACGCTGGATACCCACGGAATGACAACGCCGAACAGCGGCTGAATGGTCATCGCATTAAGCGGCGGGATCAGAACTAAGATTAAAAAAACCAGTACTCCATATTGTTCATATTGTGTCATTTTCGCCCGGACATCATTAGGGGCAAGGTCTTCGATAATCCGATAGCCATCAAGCGGCGGCAGCGGCAGCAGGTTAAAGATGAACAAAACGATATTCAGCTGGATAAAAATATTCAAGAAATCATTGAAATTACCGGTTATGTTGAAGCCCATCCGGGATAAACCATAGCCCACTATAAAGCCAACGCAGGCCAAAAGCAAGTTCGACAGCGGGCCGGCGGCGGAAACGAGAATGCCTGCCAAACGCGGCTTTTTGAAAAAGTAACGGTTGACTGGTACCGGGCGGGCCCAGCCGAATCCGGCAATCAAGATTAAGATCGTGCCGAACGGGTCTAGGTGCTGCATTGGGTTTAACGTCAGCCGTCCTTGTTTTTTCGCTGTCTCGTCACCGAATTTATAGGCGACATAGGCATGGGCAAATTCATGCAATGTAAAGGCAAACACTAACGTAATCGCCACATAGGGAATCCACTTTAGCGGGTATGCCAGAAATCCTTCCAAAGAATCCAAACGGGTCTCTCCTCCTTATTGAAAAACGGGTTGAATTTCAACCGAACTGGCTCTATTTTCCTTATAGTATACATGAAACGGCTTCGAAAAAGAAAATCAAATGTGCGCAGGAGATATTGCAATTTTTCGTCAATTGTGGAACACTACTAGCGTAGTACATATTTAAGGAGGAATAGAGCATGCCATACGTAACTGTCAAAATGCTTGAAGGACGCACCGAGGAACAAAAGAAAGCATTGGTTGCAAAAGTAACCGACGCCGTCAGCGAAACCACCGGCGCCCCAAAAGAAAACGTCACCGTCTTCATCGAAGAAATGAGCAAAAACCACTACGGTGTAGCAGGCGTCCGCTTCAGCGACAAGTAATTGTAACTGCAGTAACTTTTTACACTTTGGTGTCAGGCACCATGTGAATTTTTCACATGTCCAGCTTCAGCGCCTAGGGGTCGAGGTCACAAGCCAATCCGTCAAGAAGGCCTGACTTGTGCTTGTCGCCCCTGAGCGAGGCGCTTCCGCTTTTCTTGGTGCCTGACACCGTTTTATAGTTTTAGATTGTCCTTTGGGCTGTCGAGTTTCATTTTTTCGAGTTCGAGGCGCATTTTTTCTGTTTCGATTAGATAGTTTTCATGTTTTAGTTTTTCTAGCTCCAGCTGATCCTTGACCATTCCTACTTTTAATTTGGTCTGCTTTTGAAAATGGAATGTTAGAATGGCGGTGATTGGAATCCCTAAAGTCATTACAATTGCCACCAGTCCTATAAAATCATCCATGCCGTATCCCCCTTACCCTCTGATAGACAAATCATAACAGAATTTCAAGAAAATTCATATTACCCAAAATAAAAAACACTTAGGCCCACCCCGCTTTCGGTACCCAAGTGTTTAACACAATCCTACAATCTATTGAACTTTTGCTTTTAAGCTTTCAATATACTGATACGCCTCATCGATTTCCGCCTCTGTGTAGCGCTGGCTCTTTTTTAACGTAAACACCTTATTCATAACCTCTTCCTTTGGGAGGTCATCGAAAAACAGCACTGTTGAGACAAGCTCTAAAAATCTCGCATTTTGATCGTTCATATCCAAAAGACAATCCCCTAAAAACGGCATGTCCACTTCATTTAAGCTCAAAAACTCTTTCCCGGGCTCAGTCAGCGTGTAGCGGTATTGAAAATAACCGCCCTTTTTTTCCTTGACCTCGTTCAAAAAACCCATGTTGCATAGCTCTTCTACTCTTGTCGTTAACTCCTCGGAGTATGGACCGTAAAAATGAAACTGAAATCTATCATTAAATGGAAATTGAATCTTTTTCGCAATGTATATCATCTTTTGCAGCTTTTTCCGCCCAATGATTTCGCCGGAAACCATAATCGCCTGCATCAGCTTAGCATGATCTTTTAACACTATTCGTCATCTCCTACTCCATGTAAAACCTATATGGCGTTTCATTCCGCTAGTTACGATTGAAATAAATTCAGAGAATCCTGCCTTAGCCGCTTAATAAAGGCGGTGCGAGCAGAGCTATGCTTCACTTTATTCATCGTGAAAAAATAGGTATCCGTACCGCAATGGATATTACTGATTCCATTTTGCAGCGCTCCGCCCCTTTACCAAACAGCTTCTCTATTCTAAAAGGGCAAGTATTTGCTTTTTAATATCCTTCCCCGTTGATTCGTCGGCCAGAAAATCAGCAGGATAATAGAGTTTGTGGTCGGTTCTTCTTTTTCCTGAAATCGCATCGACAATCTCTGATTCTCTGGAAAGCTCCCGTAATTCCCCGTTTTTCATCAACAAATGGATTGGCAGCCGCTCTTCTTCCTCGCCCGGGCGGTAAAAGTCGTATGGTAAATCAGAGGAAGAATCCACCACCAAATAATATTCAGGGTCAATCCCCGCCTTTAAAAACAGCACATTTAACTCGGCCAGCTTTTTGTATTCCTTGGCCGGGTCGAACTCGGCATACTTAAACAAATTCCGATTGACAAAGCGGCGGCACAAATCGCTCAAAATCAGATCAGTCTCGTTCTGCCAGATTTGAAAATAAAACATGATAACCGCTTCATCTAACTTTAAATAGTCTTCTAATGTCACGTTTTCACAGAAAAATGAGGTAAAATGCTGCGGCTCGTGCTTGAAGGCATAGTTTTCCTTATATAACTGCTTCGCGCGGTGGAGAATTTTCGTCAAAATCACCTCGGCGCTGCGGGAAACAGGATGGAAGTATACCTGCCAATACATTTGATAGCGGCTCATGATATAGTCCTCAACCGCGTGCATGCCGCTCTTTTTGATCACGACCTGCTCTTCCCGCGGGCGCATGACGCGCAAAATCCGCTCCATATCAAACTGGCCGTAGCTGACTCCAGTAAAATAAGCATCACGCTGCAAATAATCCATCCGGTCGGCATCAATCTGGCTCGATATCATACTGACGACGATTTTTTTCTCCGACGTCTTGGCAATCACCTCGGCGACTTTTTCCGGAAAATCAGGTCCAACGTTCTTTAAGACTTTATTTACTTCGGTTTCCCCTAAAATAATCGCCCGTGTAAAATCTTCATGATCGAAATCGAACACTTTTTCAAATGCGTGGGAAAACGGCCCATGGCCTAGGTCATGAAGAAGGGCAGCACATAAGGTCAGCAGGCGGTCATCATTGTCCCATTCCGGCCTGCCGTCAAAAACATCGTCAATAATCCGGCGGACAATCTCATAGACGCCAAGAGAATGGTTAAAACGGCTGTGCTCTGCCCCGTGGAAGGTCAAAAAGGTCGTGCCAAGCTGCTTAATCCGTCTGAGGCGCTGAAACTCCTTCGTTCCGACTAAATCCCAAATCACCCGGTCACGCACATGAACATAGCGGTGCACCGGATCCTTAAACACTTTCTCTTCATTTAACTTCTCCGCCGAATAGGTCATCCGCTTCCCTACTTCCCATTTACATTCCAAATAACAACCGAAAATCATTATTTCTATTATATACCAAAAAAGAACAAAATTCCGCAGGATTTTTCGACAATTGGTGTCACTGCATTCAATCGTGGTGTCAGGCACCATGTGAATTTTTCACATGGTGCCTGACACCAACGACTACACAAAAAAGAAAAATCACCTTTGTCCATTTGAGCAGCAAAGGTGATTTATTCTTTTTTATTTTATCTTTTTGTTTACTTTTTCCATTAATTCCTCTTCTGTCAGTGCGGCGACTGGGCGGTTGTTGACGAAGGCGAAGGTCTTTTTCCGGCCGGGCCCGCAATATGATTGGCAGCCGATTTTGATTTCGGCATCCGGATCAGCTTCTTTCAAACGAGGGATTAATGTCTTCAAATTCACGGCTTGGCAATCATCACAAACGCGAAATTCATTAGCCACTTTCCGACAACCCTTTCTTCAAACGCTTTTCTTAACAATCTATAACATTATTTTACCCAACCGGCAGCATAGAATTTCACCGGTTGGCAAACAATAGAACAATAATCACGATCATCCATTTTACTCCTAACGTATTTTACAGTTTCTTACCGCCCATTGCAAGCCGCAATCGTCATCCTCCATCCCCTTAACCCGCAGAATTCCAACAGGACCAGCCAATCATCCGAAGGGAACAATTTTTACCAAAGAAAATAGCTATTTAAAAAATCTATTATCCTTTTAACCATTTTGGTATAAACCGTGAAAAACTTGTCCATCATATGACTAGAACTTTTAAACTATAGCCAATATAGGGCTAGTATTCATGAAAAAAATTTAGGGAGTTGAAACAGATGAAAGTTCGTCAAGATGCATGGACAGATGAAAATGATTTGCTTTTGGCTGAAACGGTCCTCAGGCATGTAAGAGAGGGAAGCACCCAGCTGAACGCATTTGAAGAAGTAGGTGACAAGCTGAACAGAACCTCCGCGGCTTGCGGCTTCAGATGGAATGCCGTTGTCCGCCACCGCTATGAAAAAGCCTTGGCCCTAGCGAAAAAACAACGCAAGCAAAGGCAAAGAATCTTAGGTAAAGACCAAGGCGGCAAGAAAAAACTGCTCTACAGCCCGCCGGTCGGTTCTCCTGAAGAACTGGATACACTGCCGGTTGCTGCGGAGGTCCCGGTAACCATTCCGGAAATGCCTATAGCGGATGTACCAGCTTCTGAGGTTCAGAATTTAACCGCAGAAATGGCGATGGAAACATACGTCAAGCCGCAGCCGCAAGTCTATACACAGCAGGCTCCAGCAACAGGACTGACGCTTGATTCCGTAATTAATTTCTTGCAAAACTTTAAACATTCCAATCTGCAAAATGAAGCATTAAAAAGTGAGAATGAAAGATTGAAGCGGGAAATGGCCGAATTGAAGCGGCAAAATGACGAATTGAACAACAAGCTTAGAGGCCTTGAGGAAAATTCGGAAACGATGCAGGAAGACTACGAAACATTGATGAAGATTATGAATCGCGCCCGCAAGCTGGTGTTATTTGAAGAGGAAGAAAGACCCGCTACCAAATTCAAAATGGACCGAAATGGAAACTTAGAAAAAGTAGCGGAATAGTTTCTAAACAAAAGTTTAGGGAGAAGAGAACTTGCGCAGCAGCTCTTTTTAAAAAAAGAGAGGCCGACTCGGGATAAGGTGTTTACCCCTGCGAGTCAGCCTCTTTTTGCATTTCCAAAAACGCAACATTCCGGTCAACAATCCGTTCCACGTACCCAGGCAGAAGCTCGAGTTCATACTCATTTAACGGCCCGGCATAAAGCAGGCCGCTGTGCTGCTTTAACTGGTTTAATAGACGCTGCATCACATTGCCTATGGAAAAATCACAGCCGTACAGCTCTGACAAGGACGCCATCACTTCCGGAACAATCATCGGATAGACAAACTTTGTCTCGTCGTTCCGTTTCGCTCTCGAGTAAAATTCACGTACAATCTCAGCCCGCTGGGAACCGCTGCCGTTCACACACAAATAAATCTGAACCGCCACGCCCCTTCGCAGCCGCCTTTGCGAGATTCCGGCAAATTTTTTCCCATGAATGCTAAGATCATAGCTTCCGGGACAATAGGAGCCGGTAATTTCACGGGCTTCAATGGTCTCAGGGAAATCGGCAAACATCCTCTGAATCAACGCCCACATCGTATCATAGCCGCGGTTGATATCAATCCCTTTGTCACTTTCCGGAAAAATAAGCGAAATATTGAGGACCCCCTGATCAAGGACAACGGCCAAGCCCCCGGAATTTCGGACAATCACCTGATAACCCTGTTCATTTAAAAATTGAATCCCCTCTTGCAAATAGGGCAGCTTCGTATCCTGAATCCCCAGCACAATCGTATCGTGATGCACCCAAGTGCGCGCAGTGGAAGGCGCCTTCCCAGCCCCAACCGAAGCACACAGCGTATCATCATAACCAAACGACTCCAGCGCCAAAAACTGCCGACCAGCCGAAGACTGATCAATCACCCGCCATTCCGCCTGACGCAACAAACCTTCCATAATGGTAACTCCCTTAATGTTTTACAGTTGAGTTGGGTGTCAGGCACCATGTGAAAAATTCACATGGTGCCTGACACCCTTTATATTATAACCCCTGCGCTGCTGTAATGAGCGCGAGTTTGTAGACGTCTTCTTCGTTGCAGCCGCGGGAGAGGTCGTTTACGGGGCGGTTTAAGCCCTGCAGGATTGGCCCGACTGCTTCGAAGCCGCCTAGGCGCTGGGCTATTTTGTAGCCAATGTTGCCCGCTTCCAGGCTTGGGAAAATAAATACATTGGCATCGCCTTGGAGCACGGAATCCGGCGCCTTGCTTTTCGCAACGGACGGAACGAACGCGGCATCAAATTGAAATTCACCATCTAAAACAACCGATGGATCACGGCGCTTTGCTTCGGCAACAGCTGCGACCACCCGCTCCGTTTCCTCTGATTTTGCCGAACCCTTTGTGGAAAAGCTTAACATTGCCACGCGCGGCTCGATATCAAATGTCTCCGCTGTCTTCGCGCTCTCTATTGCAATCTCCGCTAAATCATTGCTGTCCGGCGCAATATTAATCGCACAGTCGGCAAAAACATATTTCTCATCATCGCGCACCATAATAAACACACCTGACGTTTTCTTGACGCCTTCCTTTGTCTTGATGATCTGCAGTGCAGGACGGACAGTATCTGCCGTCGAATGGGTCGCCCCGCTGACCAACCCGTCCGCTTTATTTAAATATACAAGCATCGTGCCAAAGTAGTTAACATCTAGTAAAATCTTGCGGGCATCCTCTTCGGTTGCCTTCCCTTTGCGGCGCTCAACAAACGCAGCGACAAGCTCGTCCATTCCCGCATAGTTAGAAGGGTCGTAAATTTCAACCGCCTCCAGCGATACGCCCAGCTCACTTGCCTTAGCCTGCACCTGTTCAATGTTGCCAAGCAGAATCGGCGTCAGCAGTTTTTCCTCTGCCAAACGGCCCGCTGCCCTTAAGATCCGTTCATCCAAGCTCTCCGGAAAAACTATTTTCATTTCTCGTTCGGAAATCTTACTTTTCAATCCTGTAAATAAATCGCTCACAACAAAACCTCCTATAATCATACTCTACCTTTAGCATACTTGACCAAGGCGGATTTTCAAACTATGTACATCACAGATTGCGCTTTCAAACGGAAATTTTTTTAATATGCCCTGCTTTTTACTATCTGCTTCATTTTATGAAAATATCCAACAAGATAATGCAGGTTTTATACGGGCATGTCTTGGTCAAACTATGTTATAGTAGGGGTGGTTCTAAGAACAATGATGATGTAGGAGTGATGATCAATGAACGAAGCAGCACAAACGCTTGATGGCTGGTATTGCCTGCACGATTTCCGCAGCATCGATTGGACAGTTTGGAAGATGCTTTCCAGTGATGAGCGCCAAACGGCAATCCACGAGTTTTTAAGTCTAGTTGAAAAATGGAATAAAACTCAAGAACGTAAAGAAGGCAGCCACGCATTATATACAATTGTTGGTCAAAAGGCTGATTTTATGATGATGATCCTTCGTCCAACAATGGAAGAGCTCAATGAAATTGAAACCGAATTCAATAAAACCAAATTAGCAGAATACACCATTCCTGCTTTTTCTTATGTATCCGTAGTAGAGCTCAGCAACTATATTCCATCTGACGGCGGGGACCCATACCAAAATCCATACGTTCAAGGCCGTCTTTACCCAATCCTGCCTAAAGCGAAGCATGTCTGCTTCTATCCAATGGACAAGCGCCGCCAAGGCAATGACAACTGGTACATGCTGCCGATGGAAGACCGTCGTAATTTAATGAAGAGCCACGGCATGATCGGCCGCCAATATGCCGGTAAAGTTAAGCAAATCATTACCGGCTCTGTCGGCTTCGACGATTACGAGTGGGGTGTTACCTTATTCGCCGACGAGGTCCTGCAGTTCAAAAAGCTTGTTTATGAAATGCGTTTTGATGAAGTCAGCGCCCGCTACGGCGAATTCGGAGCATTCTTTGTCGGAAATATTTTAGAGGAAGAACGCGTAGCCAGCTTTCTTCATGTTTAACTAACAAAGGCTCTCAGCTGCTGCTGGGAGCTTTTTTATTTTCCCGCCACATCCTCAAGTCATATATCCTCATTTTATCTCATACTATTAAACAGTGAGTGTATAAGCTAAGCCCCGAAAAGCCAGACCCTTATAGAAAAAAATAATTCCTGCCCTTATACGTACCTAATTTGGGGTTTATGGAGTATGAATACAATGTTGGCCAATGATTATTTTTTAATAGGAGGGAAAAAGATGTCATATTATAATCCTCAAGGGTACCAGCCTTATACTGGTGCAGCCGGGCAGCAGGGAGCACAGCCGATGGCGGGAGGTCAGGCGTTCCAACCGACGCAGCAGCAATTTCCACCGCCAAGCACCGGCGTTGTGCCTAGACCGCCATCGGGAGCTCCGTCCATACCAGGCATGCTGCCAATTGAGCAGTCATACATTGAAAACATTTTACGTTTGAACAAAGGAAAATTAGTCAGTGTGTTTGCCACCTTTGAAGGCAATACACAATGGAATGCCAAGGAATTCAAAGGGATTATCGAGGCTGCCGGAAGAGACCATGTTATTTTAAGTGATCCGCAAGTCGGCACCCGCTATCTCATCCCAATGGTAGCGGTCGACTACATCACCTTTGCCGAGGAAATCGAGTATGATTATCCATTCGGCGGCGGTCCTCAGTTAGGTACTTTTCCACCACGTTAATAAAAAAGGCATTGGAGCTATTTTTAAAGCCCAATGCCTTTTTCCATCTGTTAAAAATGTTTCACCGCACCGACAATCAACAAAATCCATGCTGCTAAGAAACAAACCCCGCCAATCGGCGTAATTGCTCCTAATGGCCCGATTTTTGTTAGGCTCAGCAAGTACAAGCTGCCGCTAAACAAAACAATCCCAATCAGCATCAACCAGCCCGACCAAGAAAACAATGAGCTTGTTGCGGCCTTTCCAAGCAACAGAGCAATCACCAATAGTCCCGTCGCATGAAACATCTGATACTGCACACCAGTCTTCCAAATCTCCAAATAATGCGCATCCAGCCTATCCTTCAACCCATGCGCCCCAAAAGCCCCAAGCGCCACCGCCAAAAACGCATTAACCGCACCAATCACAATAAACGTCTTCATCATTCACTTTCCTCCCATTAATGAAGCATGGGGACAGTTCTCGTGCCCTAACGCGCAGAAGCCCTTTTTGCGGCCAAAATCACTATATCCGCCTTTCCTGCGCCCAGCCGAAACTTGCACCTTAAAAATCAAACAACGAATCCCCGTTTGCTTCATCATCTAGTTCCAGTTTTTTCGGCTGAAAGGTGGATACCGGCTGTGATATAGGTATAGATACCCCCTGCTGCTGTACCGCAACAGGCACCTGCCGGCTAATGACCGGTTCATTCCATGATTCCGCCGTCTTCAACTGGTTTTCTTCAAGTATCAACTCGCATAATATTTTAATAGAGTGAACTCTTTCTCGCAAGCTTTCCTGCTTGGGAGCCGCCTTTGCCTGGTTTAATTCCTCTTCCATCTTCGCCAACAGCTTTTGCACCGAAATATTCACAAACGCCACCTCTGCCATTCAATCTCGTCTCTATTCTACATGAGTATCGTCGTTTTTTCGAAAAATTAGACCCCTCGACATGTTTCCGCATGTTTCACGTGGAACATGTCGGAATTTGGAAAAAGTATTCCCAAACTATTAGTTCCAGATTTAGCGTTGGATTTTAAGCCTAAAAAACCCGTACCTTAAAAGTACGAGTTTATTATCATCCCATAATCCGCTGATAAATCGTCTTGGCATGTGTTAAATCCTTTGTTCCATGAATAAGGGCGCGGCCGTCTTGAAAAATAACCATCCGCTCTCCGCCCATTTCAACCGACAGCAAATACGGGTTTCCTTTTACCTTATAGCCAAGTGAGCATAGCTGGGCAGAAAGCTGCTCTAAGGAAATCTCCCCTGCCTTTGCGGGACGGATCTGCACAGTATCCCTGCCGCAAAGCACTGTTGTCTTTGTCATATTCTCACGGTCCAAATATGGATATGTCCGCTCCTCACCGCAGGACAAACAGCCGGCAAACTTAGCCTTCGACATTTTCATGCTTGAGTATTGATTGCGCCACAAGTCAAAGCTGACAAACGAAGTCCGGACAGCCTCCCAATCCTCTACAAGCATCTTCAACGCTTCGGCTGTCTGGTGGGAAATCACCATTTGCACCGTCGGCGAAATAATTCCGCCGGTATCGCAGGTCATCCCTTGCAGCGGAATTGTGCGGAGCAAACAATTTAGACATGGTGTTTTTCCCGGTATAATCGAAAAACTCATCCCGAAGCTGCCGACACACGCCCCGTAAATCCACGGAACATTATATTTTTGGGCAGCATCATTCATTGCCATCCGTGTTTCAAAATTATCAGTGGCATCGATCATGACGTTTACATCAGGGACCAGCTCTTCCAGCATTTCTGGTGTTGCGTCGCCAATGATTGCGCGTACTTCCACGTCCGAATTAATCGCCTTTAGCCGTTTTTCTGCTGCCGCTGCTTTGGGAAGTTTTTCAGCCACATCCTCTTCGGTATACAGCTGCTGGCGCTGCAGATTGCTTGCCTCTACATAATCGCGGTCCACAATCGTGATTTTGCCGACTCCCGCGCGTGCGAGGATTTCAGCATTTCCCGATCCCAGTGCGCCGGCGCCGATGATAAGGACATGCTTGCGGCTTATTTTCTCTTGGCCTTCTTTCCCAATCCCGGGGAAGAGCACTTGCCGTGAATAGCGTTCGTTCATTTTTTATCCCCCTTTTGAAAGGAAAACTCGCCGGGTTGGCGAGCTTTTAAGAAGTTTTCTATTTATTGGCGTCTTTTATATTAGCGGATTTTTCTCTTTTATTAGCGAATTTCTCTGTTATATTAGCGATTCGCCAACGTTAGCCGCACAAACTCCTCATCCCCCGCTAACCGGAGGGATTAACGCGATCTCATCGCCGTCCTGGATAACCTCATCATTGGACGCAAACTCTTCATTAATCGCCGTCATCACAGTTTCAAGCCGCGGCAGGTCGTATTTCCCGGCCAATTCGGCCTTCAGCTCAGCTACTGTTTTGCCGCTAGCCTCCACCATAAGAGACTCTTCGCCGACAACATCGCGCAAATGGGCGAAAAATAATACCTTATTCATCTAAATCACCTGCCTCGGGTTTTCCGCTCGGGTAGGCGACCGTTTCCAATTGATTGCCTACCCACTCTTCGCCGTCCTCCCAATGCTCTTTTTTCCAAATGGGGACGATTTCCTTAATCCGCTCAATCGCATAGCGGTTCGCTTCATAAGCATCGGCACGGTGCGGCGTCGACACCGCAATCACAACCGCCACATCGGTAATATCAAGGCGCCCCACCCGGTGGGTAATCGCTACACGCGAACCTTCCCAGCGCTCCTCAATTTCCTTGCCAATTTGCTCAAGTTTCTTAACCGCCATCGCTTCATACGCTTCATAGATTAAAAACAAAGTTTTTTTGCCATAAGTTAATTCACGGACGGTGCCGATAAAGGTCGTAATCGCGCCGGCTTCGCGCTGGACGACCTTATCAATAACTGATTGTATGTTAATCGGTTCTTTTGAGATTTCGTAGAACTTCAATGAATTCACCTCTTAGTCCAAGCACTTCGGCCCGGCATTTTCCACCACTTGATAACCGCCAATCTGCTCCACCCGCGCTTTGAAGGCAGATGAATGTATAATCTTCTGCAGCAGCTGGCCTTGCTCACTTTCGAAAAACTCGCGCGTCATCAATAAATCATATTCTTCATCAGCAACCGGTACAAACTCTAACCCCATCGCTTTAGCCGCCGGGTAAATACCCAAGCCGGCCGCTCCAGAGTCGCTGTTCACTTCAGCTGCCACTGCCAAATGCGAGAACATTTCCCGGTCGTAGCCGGTAATCGCTTCGGGCTCCAAACCAGTCTCTTCCAGCAGCAAATCAAACAGAATTCTCGTGCCTGCCCCTTTTTGCCGGTTAACAAAACTGACGCCTTTTTCTGCCACATCAGCGACCGACTTGATTTCAAGCGGATTGCCCTGCGGCAGAATCCAGCCCTGCTTTCGTTTTAAAAATGGATACAAAACAACGTCCTGCCCGGCTAATATTCTTTTTACATATGAAATATTATATTGCTTCGTCTCCGGTTCAAGCAAATGAATCCCGGCCACATGGGCCTCGCCTTTGCGAATTGCCATGATGCCGGCCATACTGCCAACGTGGGAGGAAACAATTTTCATCTCGGTCCGCTCCCGTTTCAGTTCGGATGACAACAGGTCAATCGTTAAGTCATGACTGCCGGAAAACACGATGGCGTTCTTAATTTCCTCAAGCGGGCGGAGGAGCTCCACTTCTGCCTCATCCCCCTGCTCATAACCGATCACGTTCGGCGGTACTATCAATAAACCGTCCGCCCTAACAAGGGACATTGTCACCCCAGCTGCCCGTGTCAACGGGTTGGCGACAAATCGCCCGTTTATATAGCCGATATTCATCCGTACAAAGTCCTCAGACCCCATCGTTGAGACAATCCGGCGGCCAAGCGTTACCTTCACTTTCTGCCGCTCAGGCTCTGGAATTCCCAAGTACTTGCAGACAAGCGGGCGGACGAACCACTCTAATGCCAGATAAGCGGATACCGGGTAGCCTGGGACACCGACAACGATTTTACCATTTATTTTTCCTAAAATCACCGGCTTTCCCGGCCGTGCGGCGACCCCGTGAGTAAACACTTCACCGATTTCCTCGATAATATGTACGGTGTAGTCCTTGCTGCCCGCGGAAGAGCCGGCATTGATGACGATAATATCAGAACTGCCCACCGCCTGTAAAAGCGCCTCTTTAATCTTCTCGGGTTCGTCCTTTACAATCGAACGCAGCTTCGGCTCGCCGCCCCATTCTTTAATAAAATTCGCAAATACCGTACCATTGAATTCAATAATTTTTCCCGGATCTATTTCGGCGCCAACCTCTACCAGCTCATTGCCGGTTGGAATGATGGTGACCACCGGCTTCTTAACCACCGGAATGACTGTCAGCCGGGAAGTCAGCAGCACTCCTAGATCTGCCGGCCGCAATACATGCCCCTGCGGAAACAGCATTTCCTCCTGGACAATATCCTCGCCAATTGGGCGGATATGCTGCCATGGGGTTGCCGGCTCGATGATCTCAATAGTCTCGTCATCGACGACATGCACATGTTCAATCATGATCACCGCATTGAACGGCGATGGAATCGCATTGCCAGTGTCAACGTAGACAAACTGCTCCCCCTTTTTCAACAACAGCGGATTTTGCTCATGGGCTTCATATGTAGTTTCGGCCATAACTGCGATGCCATCCATTGCCGAGGCATGGTAATGCGGTGTTGATACCGGTGCAAAAAGCGGCTCTGCGGTAATACGTCCTAGGGCATCGGCAGTGGAAATGTATTCTTTTTCCGGAGTCAGTCCGAACTCTTTTAAAATTTCATCCCGAGCCTCTGAACGCGGCTTATCTTCTAGGTAAATTTTCCGTTTGTAGCGCAGCTGTTCCATGAATCGAGGCCCCCTTAACGTGATGGAATCACAGGGACATATTCGCCCTGTGAAACTCCTTCTTTTCCTGAACTAATCTCGACAATGCCGTCGCTTTTAACGAGCGTGGTGATTAGACCGGATTTGCCGATAATCGGCTCCGCCCACCAATCGCCGGCTTTTTCCTCCAGCCGGACACGGATATAATCAGACCGTCCCGGGGAGGAAGGGATATTTTTCGTCATCCGAGCATAAATCCGCTCCGGTTTTTTCTGGATGACTTCCCCTTTCAAGAGCCGGATGATCCGTTCGCCAAACAGCTTGAAGATAATCATCGCCGAAGCCGGGTGTCCCGGAAGGCCTATGACCGGCTTGCCATTTGCCACTGCTAAAATCGTCGGCTTGCCCGGCTTGACTGAAATCCCATGGACAAACACCCCCGGCCCCCCAAGAGATTGAATGACGTCAGTTGTATAGTCCTTGGCCCCGACCGAGCTGCCGCCGGAGACGATTAAACAATCAACCTGCTCATACAACTCTCGCGCCTTTTGCTGGAATATCGCAAAATCATCTTTGACAATCCCGCCGTAAATGACATCGACATTCCACTCACTGGCAAGGCCTAAAATCGTTAAGCCGTTAATATCGCGAATCTGTCCCAGCGATAAAGTTTCCGTCTCATATGGAACAATCTCATCTCCGGACGAAAGGTATCCGACCTTTAGTTTGGAAAAAACCGTTACATGGGTGATGCCGAGAGAGGCAAGCGCCCCTAATTCCTGCGGACGCAGCTTTGTCCCTGCCTCAAGAAGCACCTCGCCCGCTTTAATATCTTCGCCAGCTCGAATGACATTTTCCCCCGGCGCCACCTGCTTATATGTATTCAACAGACCGTCAACATCCTCACAATGCTCAATCATGATGACCGCATTGCTGCCTTCTGGGAGCATGCCCCCGGTTGGGATGTACACCGCCTTGCCGTGTGTGACTTTGGTGTCAGGCACCTCGCCCATTTTCACCTCGCCGGCCACCGTTAAAAAGCCGGGCATGGATTCGGAGGAACCATACGTATCTTTCGCACGGACGGCATAACCGTCGACAGTTGAACGGTCAAAGCCTGGCACATTTTCCTTCGCGGTCACCGGCTCTGCCAGTATATAATGCAGGGCTTCCTTCAGTTCCCTCACCTCGGTCCCCGCTGCTGCCGCTATGTTTTCATCGATTAAGGCAAATGTCTCTTCAACTGTTTTTACTTTGAAAAATTGCATGGTTCCCTTGCTCCCCCTATTCTGTTTCAGCCCATTTTTTAGCATCCTCGTAATCTTGTGGATGGTTCATATTGAAAAAAATGCGCTGGATCTCTATGTCGTTAAAATCTGTAAAGTCGTTTTCCGTTACGTACCGTACACGGACGTCATCAAGCAGATGCTTCATCCGCAGCCTGCCTTCTTTAATACACTTCGCCGCCGCGGCCGCTAAATCCTTTTTATACACCGCGAATAATGGGTGCTCTTTGCCGTCGACGACAGGGACAACCGCATCCACATCGCGGCAGTAGCTTACCATTATCTTAGCGAGTTCCGCCGAAACAAACGGCATGTCACAGGCAACGACAAGATTCACCGCATGACTGCTTGCCTCTAGACCCGCATGAAGCCCCGCGAGCGGTCCCATTCCCGGGTATTGATCCCCAGTCATTTTTACCCCGAGAAACTCGTACGCTTGTGAATCATTCGTTACTAGAATTATATCATCAAAGACTGGTTTAATCTTGTCTCGAATTCTCTCAATATTCATTTTATTATTAATTTTTAAAAGGGACTTGTTTGTCCCCATTCGGCTTGACTTTCCGCCTGATAAAATAATTGCGGCAGCTTGCATCTCTTAGCACCTGCTTCTTGGCTAATTTATGTATTGCTCAATTTTTGCACTATCCGGGTAATATCCGTTTTCCTGGGCGACAAGATCTAAGTGGAGGGAAAGTAAATCTAATAGGGAAGTACTCGGTTTTTCAATTAATTGTCTAATATCGACAATTTTAATATAGCCTCGACATTCATTGCAAACCTGGATTTGTGAGATGGCATCGCCTTCAATCGTCAAATAATCAAGCTTCGTATGGTCGCTGCAGCCGCATAACGAACATTCGAGCCTTCTTGCCGGCCAATGGGCATGACAGCGCGGGCAGCGGATCACCTTTTTGCCGTCCTCTTCCAGTGTGGCGAGTCTAATCGGCTCACAGCATACAGGACAGGCAGAATCCGGGATGACAGGATGAAGCTGGTGCTGGACTTTTTCAGCCGCCGCCTGTATATAAGGGCGAAGAGCTGTTTCTGCTATAAAATAGGGGATCCAATCATCAATCCCGTGTTCCTGTGCGAAATCATTAAAATAGCGGTAATCCCATGAGAGTGCATGTTCAATCCATTTCTGCGCCGTGTCGGCATCAAGCTGACCGCTCATTTTTTCAAGCATAAACTTAAGGTCCGGCTTGTTATTGATTAATATCGTACTTATTTCCGTAATCAACTGTAAATAAAGCGGTAAATCGAAAGCAATCTCTGCTGATTCTATGGCTGGAATGCCCTCCGCCATCATTTCCCGGGTTAATTCAATCTTAATGTCATTTGGATCCATCATTTTCTTCCACTTATCCTGAAGTGCGAAAATTTGCCTTTGAATCGTCATATAATTTTTTGTGACAACGGATTTATCCATGATGTTACACCTCTTTCGAATATTTTAAGGCGGAAAATATAAAAAACTTCATGAGGACAATCTAGAGGCTCTCCCCATCGGATCTGTTCCCATAAACGCTTTATGAGGACAATTCTGCCCCTTTCCCCTCGCTTCTGTTCTCATAAATGCTTCATGAGGACAATTCGGGAGATTCTTCTCTCTAAAATGTCCTCATGAATTAGCGGTGTCAGGCACCCTTATCAATATCAGGGAAATTTCCCTTTTTCACTTCAGCGTCATACCATTCGGAATAGTGGCTCTTGGCCCACCAGGCGGGGACTTTGCCGGTTACAACACCGGAATATCCCGGTCGTGAGTTTTTGTGCACAACACTGAGATAGACATGGCCGACAATAACAGCTATCGCCAAACCAAAGCCAACGTTATGGAAGAAGTATCCCCATTGAACCAGGGCCCTTGGAAACAGCTGTGGAAACCACATGGTGAACCCGGAGCCAATAATCAAGATGGCACAAACAATTTGCAAAATCGAGTTGATTTTTTCCCCGGCATTAAAGAAAGTCTGCCTGACATGCTTGAATTTAAAGCCAAACAATTCTTTCACAAACTCGGTAAAAAACTGCAGGTCACGCTTTTTCCAAGTGACAAGCTCCTTCATCCAGCGGAAGAAGCCTTTCCGGTCAAAAATCAAAAAGATGATAGTTGGTGTGCAGAACGTGACGGCAAAAATCCGGTGCAGCAGACGGGCATTCGTCGGACCGCCGAGTACCGGATACAGCCAATCGAAAAACTCCGTGTACATCGGCAGCGCCGTAATATATAAAGCAAAGAACGAAATGGCATTCACCGCATGCGCCCAGACAAATGCCTTTGAAAAACGCCTTACTTGGACATCAGGCCGAGCCTTCTTACTCATGACCCTCACCCCCATCTTCATGCTCAGCTTTTTTACTAAAAAGCTTGTTGGCGACAAAGGCACCGACAACAGCCATCGTGGTGGCCCCAATCATCGCCTTGCCGATTGGCTGAGCGTAGTCCTTCCAAAGCACCGCGGATGTCGGGACCTTCGGATTTTCAGGCAGGCCATAAACAGACGGTCTCTCCGCTAAAACATAAATCGTATGGGTGCCTCCCACGCCCGGCGGGTTATAAACCATTGCGTTCGGGTAGCGACCCTTAATTTCCCGGACACGCTTCTCCGCCTTCTGAATCATCGCCTCCCTCGAGCCAAACTCCATTGCTCCGGTATGGCAGGTTGTGACGCAGGCAGGCTGCATTCCTTGGTCCAAACGATCGGTACACATGGTGCACTTATGGGCCTTGCGGTACTCCTTGCCATGCTTATCCTTGTATTCCTTCAAAGAAATCACTTCAAACGGGCAGTTTTGCACGCAATAACCGCAGCCGACGCACTTGTCCTGGTCAATCACAACCGAGCCGAATTTCGTATAGCTGATGGCATTCTCTGGGCATACCTTTTCACAAGCAGCATCTGTGCAGTGGAAGCAGGAGGAATGGCGGAATAAGTAGTCAAGTCCCCCTTTACTATTTTCATGCTCGATATACTGCAGGACATTCCAGGTGTCTGCCGTTGTTTTCGGATGCGACTGGACACTGCCGAGAAAATCAGTCGGTTCCGCCGGCAGGTCGTTCCAGTTTTTACAGGCAACCATGCAGGCCCGGCAGCCGTCGCACTTCGTTACATCGACGTACTTTACATATTTCGTCATACATCAGCCCTCCTGACATCACAAAGGAATGCTTTATATTCAGGAATCATCGTGTTGGCGTCACCGATATGCGGTGTCAGGCGGTTCGCTGTATCCCCTGTGGCAAAGCCTTTATAGCCGAAATGCCATGGCATGCCGATCTGGTGTACCTTCCTGCCGCCCACCATATACTGCTTAAAGCGTTTGGTGACCATCGCATAGGCCTTGATTTCGCCGCGGGCGGAGCTGACAATAATTTGATCCTTATTCTTGATGCCTTTTTCTTTGGCAAGCTCTTCACTAATTTCTACAAACATGTGGGCCACAAGCTCGGACAGCCACTCTTGGTTCCGGGTCATCGAACCTGACTGCCAATGCTCGCTGACACGGTAGGTAGTGGCGACTATTGGAAATTTGCCCTTTTCACCTTTTTTATTAAAATCGCCTGCAATCACGACTGCCGCCGGGTTCAACTGCTGGCTGGAAAAAGCGTTCGGCACCGGACTTTCGAACGGCTCATAGTGCTCTGGGAACGGACCGTCGTTTAAGGTTGGGGCAAACAGCAGCCCGACACCGTCCTTATTCATAATAAATGGGCCAGCTCCGCCAGGCTCATTCGGAGCGACAATCGGCTTAAAGTCAGGGACATCATTGCCGACCCACAGCTTCTGTACCGGATCCCACCAAATCACTGCCTTTTCCTTGCTCCACGGTACACCGCTCGAATCTGCAGAGGCACGGTTGTATAGGATCCGCCGGTTTGCCGGCCAGGCATACGACCAGTTGAGGAAGTTGCCGCCGCCCGTATCGTTGTTATCACGGCGTTTAGCCAGGTTTTTCCCTTCTTCTGGGTAAAAACCTGAATAAATCCAGCAGCCGCTTGATGTGGAGCCGTCGTCCATTAATGCCCCGAAACCAGCGACCAGCTTTCCGGTTTTCAAGTCATAACCGTTAATTTCTTTACAGACAAGGTCAATATCCGGTTCATGACCGCTTCCATAATTCCAATCCAGCGCTTGAATCGGCTGATCCGCTGACTTGGTGCTGCCTTTATACATCGCTTTCAGTCTAAGGGCCAATTCATGAATGATGTCAAGGTCCGGACGCGCTTCTCCTCTTGAGTCGATTGCCTTCCAGCGGTATTGCATCCAGCGCGAGCTATTCGAGACACTGCCCTCTTTTTCATAGGAGGCGCTTGCCGGGAGCAGGAACACTTCGGTATTGATGCTCGCCGGGTTGCTGCCGGCTTCTTTTTGCCAAAACGAGGCGGATTCGGTTTCCCAAAGGTCCACGGCCACGAGCCATTTCAGCTTGCCGAGGGCTTCTTTTTCCTTGCCGGCATTAGGTCCGCCGACAACCGGGTTCGTGCCGAACAAGAATGCTCCGTCGAGTTCACCGTCGTACATCGCTTTGAACAGATTGATATGGGAATAGTTTTTATTTCCCTTTGGTAAAAATTGATAGCCAAACTCGTTATCCTTCGCCGCATTTTTTCCGTACCAGGCTTTCAGCAGACTGACGACGAATTTTGGTTTATTGCTCCAATAACCAGTTGGCGGTGTTTCTTTTTCCAAATAGCCCTTCAATGTGGCATGCTCCGGTACACTTGCTTTCGGAGCCCCGAGGTAGCCTGGGAGCTGATCGAATAAGAGCGCAAAGTCTGTAGAACCTTGAACATTTGACTCGCCGCGCATCGCGTTAATACCGCCGCCCGGGATGCCGATATTTCCTAATAAAAGCTGTAAAATGGCATAAATCCGGACGTTTTGCGAGCCGACGGTATGCTGGGTAGTGCCCATGGCATACATGATCGTGCCGGATTTGTCAGGCCGGCCGGTTTCACAGAAGGCCGCACAAACATCGAGATAATCTTGCTTTGGTGTTCCGGTTACGGCGATGACCGTGTCGACGTCATAACGGGAATAATGCTTTTTCATGAGTTGAAAAACAGACCTTGGGTGCTGTAATGACTCATCCTTGATAGGAGTTCCGTCTTCTGCTGTTTCAAATGCCCATTTTGTCTTATCATAGGTACGCGCTCCTTCGTCGTACCCAGTGAACAATCCATCGTTAAAGTCATAGTCTTCTTTTACAATAAAAGAAGCATTGGTGTATTTCCCGACGTATTCTTTTTGGATGAGATCGTTTTCTATTGCGTATTTAATCATGCCGCCGATAAATGGAATATCGGTCCCGGAACGGAGTGCAGCATACACATCCGCCTGCGAGGATGTCCTTGTAAACCGCGGGTCGACGCTGATGATTTTGCCGCCATTTTCTTTTGCCTTCGTTAACCATCTGAAGCTGATCGGATGGTTTTCTGCAGGATTGGCCCCGATGATTAAGGCACAATTCGTGTTCTGCAGGTCATTCCAATGGTTGGTCATTGCTCCACGTCCAAATGTTGGTGCCAGACCGGCAACCGTTGAACTGTGTCATATTCGCGCCTGGTGCTCAAGGTAGACGACACCAAGCCCTCTCATCAGTTTCGCAAGTAGATATGTTTCCTCATTATCAAGTGCCGCGCCGCCAAGGCTGGCAATTCGTTCTGTTTTATTTACGGTCACGCCGTTTTCTTTTTCAATGAACGAAGCATCCCGGGCTGCCTTTGTCCTTTTCGCGATGGTTTCCATCATCCAATCCCAATCTTTTTCAACCCACTTCGAGCTTCCAGGCGCACGGTAAAGCGGTTTGGTCAAACGTTTTTCCGAGGTGTACAGCTGTCTTATGGTCGTCCCTTTACTGCACAGCTTTCCTTCGTTTATCGGGTTATCCGGATCTCCTTCCGTATAAACCACGGTATTGTTTTTGGTGTGAACGAGAATTCCGCATCCGACACCACAGTAGCAGCAAATGGTTGGCGTTATTTTTGTTCGGGCAATCTTGAATTCTTTTGTCTTCGCATAGGCTTGTTTCTCATTGAAGCCGAGCTCGGCGATGGCAAGAGTAGCCGCAGCCGCCCCTGATAGCTTCAAAAATTGCCGCCGGTTTAGGTTCATTTCAACCATTTCCAATCTCCTTCCCAAAATTGACTTTAAAACATCCCTAGAAATGCGGAAGCGCCTCGATTAGGGGCGACAAGCACAAGACGAGCCGGCGAGAAGGCTGCCCTTTAGTCTTCTTGACGGATTGGCTTGTGACCTCGAGCCCCTAGGCGCTGCAGCTAGACAACAACATGTCTAACCTTCGTTTAATGACGTGTGGCCAGTTCGCCCCCTTCCAGGCTTCTCTCTACTGCAGAATCTGCCGCGAGGTCATTCTCGACTCTGCCTGCTGAGGTGTAGATCGCCGCCATTTTCCCTCTTAAATACCCGACGACCTCAATATTTAAATACCTAGCCAGCTGGACAGCCTGCTTGGTAGCCGCTGTGCGCGAGCCAATCACAGGAAAGCCGAATTTCGCGGCCTTCGAGAGCATTTCATATGAAACCCTTCCGGTTGTCAGAAGTATCAGCCGGCTGGGTTGCAAGCGGTTTCTTAAAGCGTGGCCAATAATCTTATCAACGGCATTATGCCGTCCAATGTCTTCGCGAATGGTGAGGCGGCCGGTTTCATCAACAATACAGGCGCCGTGCATCCCGCCTGTTTCAAGATAAAAGCGGGAGTTTTGAGCAAACTCGCTGCGCTTTTTAAGCAAATAACTAAGCTTATAGGTTTGGTCCGCAGCAGCGGCCTTTTGGAAATTTTTCACATCGGTCATCGAGAAAAACGTGACCCCTCTGCCGCAGCCTGCTGTATAATGCTTCTTCTTCGTAAAAAATTGGTCTGCACCAAAATCGGTGCGGAGGGAAACATGGATGCTGCCCATTTCATCATTGATGGTAATCGCCTTTATATCATCAGCATCCGTAATAAACCCTTCTGAAAATAAATAACCGCACGTCCAATCCTCGAGGTCGAATTTCGTTAATTGAAAGACAGCGATTTCAAAACCGTTTATGATCAAGGAAATCGGATATTCATCAGGACACCCCTTATGACCCATCATGCATCCCCCCTGCTTCAAAATAAAAACTACTGCTATTGCCATGGATTACCTTTAATCATAAAAATCGCCATACCCCTTGTATGTAAGAAAAATCACCCAAATCCCACAAAAGCAGGAATTGTCACGTAATTGTCAAAAAAGCAAAAAGGTGTCAGGCACCATGTGAATATGGTGCCTGGCACCTTTTTTCTGCTAATTTTTTTTAATTGATTTATAATAATAAATGAGATTTAGTCAGATTTTGCAGGAGGGTATACATCATGTCGATTAAGAAGGTAATGACGATTGCTGGTTCGGATACAAGCGGCGGTGCTGGGCTTCAGGCAGATTTGAAAACATTTCAGGAGCTTGGCGTTTATGGGATGACTGGGCTTACCTGTATTGTGACCATGGATCCAAACAACGGCTGGCATCATAACGTGTTTCCGATCGATGCCAGTATTCTAGAGAAGCAGCTGGAAACGATTCTATCCGTTGGCATTGACGGAATGAAAACAGGTATGCTTGGAACCGTGGACATTATTGAATTAACCGCTAGAAAAATTGACGAGCACAAATTAGAGCGTGTCGTCATTGACCCTGTTATGGTTTGTAAGGGGGAAGACGAGGTGCTGAATCCGGAAACGGCCGATGCCATGCGTGAACTGCTTTTACCACGCGCACTCGTAGTGACACCGAACCTTTTCGAATCAGGCCAGCTTGCTGGAATGAAAACGCCAAAAACATTAGAAGACATGAAACAGGCAGCTGCCAAAATCCATGATTTAGGAGCGAAAAACATCCTAATTAAGGGCGGCAGCAAGCTGCAGACAGAGGAAAAGTCGATTGACCTGCTTTATGATGGAAAAGAGTTCAAAGTGTACGAATCAGAAAAAATTGAAACAACCTTCACACACGGGGCCGGCTGTACAAACTCCGCCGCCATCGCTGCGGAACTGGCAAAAGGAAAGTCCGTTTATGAAGCGGTACAAATATCAAAAGACTTTGTATCCGCGGCAATTCAGCAGGGCTTCCGTTTAAATGAATACGTCGGTCCTACATGGCATGGCGCATATCGCAGCGGCTTAGAAAAATAATATTTAAAGGTGCCCCAAATCAAAGGGCACCTTTTTCGATACAATTAAATTCTTCAAACTGCCTTCAAACCCTTCCACTCTTAATCAATTACACCCTTTTCTAAAATTTCTACATCTACTTTTACCTTTATTTTTACATCGGGATATTGTTCTAACCACTTTTGGGCATTAAAATTCCTTGTGCGGCTTCTTACTTCATTTCCTAGCCCTAGTGGGTCAATCTTTAATTGCTGAAATGTGGCGATCATGTCCGAGGCCTGCCGCTCTAATTGTTTTCTCATCTTTTGCTTAATCTCGGCCATTTCCTTTTCCGTTGTCCTTTTTCCCAGTGTTTCCCTAATAATTCCTTTTACCTTTAGCTGTCCAGTGATCTTCGGAAAGGTTTTGGAATTCTCGATACGAAATTTATGAGCGGTCTTAATATTTTCGATTGCCACATAATGCTCTTCACCTAATTTAAGTTTATAAATTCCTAGCTGAAAATTCTCTAATAAGGCCTTAAACACAAATTGATGGTCTGGGTGAAGGGTTTTTACATAACGCTCGCCCTTAAGTAAGGCAATCCCTTTTATTCGCACTTGCTTCCCTTTATGTTCGAGCACTGGTAAAAAGGGATCGCTTAACTTTGAAAAGTAGTTATTAAGAAAGTGGTGAAGGTTATAGGTGGGTACCAACCCCGCATTTATATTTTGATCAATTAGCATGGATAAAATAGCACCGGTATCACGGTCTCCATACTTTTTCTTTAATAGCGGAGCCGTTTCTCCATCTACAACAGCAACCAAAAGCCTTTCACTAATCGATGGGTCTCTTTGTAATGTATCAACCGAATCTCCAATTCCGTGCTTGGCCAATTCCTTGCTATATAGTGCCACTTCCAATTTGCCGTTTACCAGCTGCCGTGGAGAGCTAAGATTCATTTTTCTAAGGGTTTCTTTACTTAGTTCATCAGATGCTGTTAAGGTTTCATTTCCAACGCTTTTATCAGGATTAAATATTGGAACGACAGATGTGGCCTTTATCCGATTCTCACCAGCATAGTCATACCCTACGGCTGACTCCATATTCACATCGTCTAAAATCTGACTTGGCACCCTTCCAAACAAAAATGCAGATAAACTTATAAATATTACCGCAGCTATCTTTACCTTTTTCATCATGACTTTCCCCTCACCTTATAGCGAATGTGAAAGCAAATAAACAGCAGAGGCAAATATAAAAATATAATATAAAAACCTATTTCCGTTATCCAATCATTAAATTGTTGGATCTTTTCTCGATTCGTTAAACTACAACTAACAATAAAACAAATAAATAAAAGCAGTACGAGCGATTTTCTCTGTTTTACCTTAAACAACTGCTTAATTGCCCGGCTCGCTGCCCAAAACATTACGCAAATGATCGGCATCATCACAACCGCCCAAGAGGTTACCCCGATAATTTCGAAGCGTTCAACAAACGGTAATTCAACAATCTTCCACATCATTAACGTTGGCCAGATAACTGTTTTTAAATATTCCTTTTCAAAATAGGCTAATGTTATCACCATAATAAATAGATACAAGGCTGTAGTAAAAAGGTTTGCAAAGTGCGCCCATTTCTGTGAGCTTTCCGGCCTCTTAATAAACGGATAATAAAATAACACATATTCAAACCCAGAAAAAGTAAACCCTACGCCCTTTAAAGATTCTGCCATCTCTATGAAGGAATGATCGAAAACGGGCAGGAGATTCCGAAAGTTTGAAAACTCAATTGGGGCAAAAAATGTAAAAATCAAATAAAAGGGCACGACCACAGCCAAAAAGCATACCCCAGTAACAACGCGAAACCCGCCAATTACGACATAATAGACTCCGAGTAATATGACTAGGGCAAATGGCCATGTTTTCAATAATGGGAACATCCATACTTGAACAATTTCAATATACGAACGAAGAACAATAGTCGCCTGTGAGAGAATAAATAAAATATAAAGGGTGCTTAAAAAATTTCCAAGCCACTTGCCAAATGTCTGTTGATGAATAGAAATTAAATCGCCTTTATTTTTATTAAGCATCGAGTAAAGTATCCAAATGAGAAAATGAATAACGATGCCTGTTGCAATAATAGAAATCCACGCATCATTTCCAACGATTTTAACGAGACTCCTCTGGTAACTAAGAACCCCAATCCCGTACTGAGTCCCATGTACCAGGAACATTACAAGAAACGGTGAGACCAAAAACTCACTTTTCATTTGCGTATTCAAAAAAATGCCCTCCCTGCAGAAGACTGCTACTCATCTATATCCTTCACCTCATCCGCTTTTTTTACTGGAAAGCGATTGGGGTCTTTTGTTTGTAAAAAATGCGGCCTGTTCGATTGCATTGAAAACGGCAAGCGGATAAAGGCATCTTTTAAATCCTTCAGCCTTGGCGGGTAAATAGGTTCCAGATACGGCCGGCCAAGCGACGTTAAACGCAGCAGATGAGTGATTAAAAACAAAAAAGCAATAGCAATTCCAAGCAATCCCCACAAATACGCCATTAACAAAAACGGGAAACGAAGCAAACGAATCGTATTACCCATACGGTATACCGGAGTGGTGAACGAAGCTAGAGCGGCAAGGGCAACAATAATTAGGAGTACGTTACTCGTTAATCCAGCATCAACGGCAGCTGTTCCAATAACGATACCGCCCACGATACCGATGGTTTGTCCGACCTTAGACGGCAGCCTGGCCCCTGCTTCCCTTAAGAGCTCAATTGTTAGCTCAAGAATAATCGCTTCAAGGATCGGCGGCAGCGGAATATTCCGTCTTGAAGAAACCAATGTCACCAATAAATCCTTCGGTATTAATTGATAATGATAGGTTAATACAGCCACATAAATCGGGGTAATTAAAATGGAAAACGATACCGCAAATACCCGAACTAACCTTAAGAAAGATGCTATTTGCCAATTGAAAAAATAATCTTCAAAGGCGTTAAATAGCTCCGTGATTGATATGGGTCCAATAAGGACATGGGAAGATCCATCTACAATAATTACCACACCGCCTTCCCCCAGTGCGCCTGCTACACGGTCTGGCCGCTCCGTATCAATTAATTGTGGAAACAGGGAAGTACTATTATCCTCAATTAATTGTGAAATAAAGGAACTATCGAGAATTTGATAAAACTGCAGGTTTTCGAGACGCTGACAAACAGTATTAACGTTTTCCTGATTCGCAATGCCCTCTATAAAGATCACAGCAACCTTTGTTTTTGAAAGTTTTCCAATCGTATATTCTTTTACCTGTAATTCCGAGATTGGCAGTCGGGTGCGAATTAAATTTAAATTCGTCGTAATCGATTCGACAAATGCCTCTTTCGGTCCAACTACGCTATACTCCTCTTCAGGAATTGTGACTTCACGGGATTTCTTCATTTCCGCTCGTACAAGGGCACAAGCTGCATCCGTCTCGTGGAGCTGAATCAAAACGGAACCTCTAAATAAAGCATCCTCAATTTTTTGTCGCTCACTAGTAATAACAACATCTTCAAAAGGAAGTGCCGCCTTTACCGCTTCTAAAGAAGTGAGGTCTGTTTTATGTAAATTAGGAAGAATATCACGATGTAAAATCTCAACATCAATTAACGAGCCGAAATAGGAAATCCAGTACGGCTGCGGTGTCTGTGGGTTGTGAAAATGGACAAAATCACCCGACTTCTTGTAATACTGGATGAGGGCAGGTAGTGTAGCTTGATCCTGAACAGCTGGTGCTTTACGAAACCAATTTCTCATGGAGTATGCCCCCTAATAGCCATAATAAACAAATGTTTCTAGGAATAAGGTTTCCCAGTAAACTTTTCTTAGTAAAGTTAATTATTTCCACAAGACTTTTCCTGGTTCAAGCATTGATTTCGCATTTTTTTACTAATTTTAGTATGATAGTTACATTAAATTTATTTTATCTGTTTAAGGGGAAGGAGGAGCCACATATGGAAGTTATTGATGTCGGGCGTGTGCAAGAGTTCATCAATCAATTCGCTAATCAGGATGTCTATATCCACCTTGAAACGACAAACGGTGCTTATGCATCCCATTATGATCAAACATTTTTTTCTGCTGGCGCCTATATTCGCAATGCCCTTGTCCGCTATGAATTAGGGAAAATCACCGGCAGCGGCCCTTATCGCGTCGGTTTAAAAATAAATCTTGGCTGGGTGTACGCCGAAGGGATCACCCATTTTGAAATCGACGATCAAGGAAGGCTGCTTCTCGCCGGCCACGATTATAAAGGCAAACTTGCCGTTGCGCTTGAAATTAGCACGACTCCGTTTGACTAACCCTAAAGGAGAATCGTTATGAAAAAAGAACGTCATGTCCTAGTTGTGTTTCCGCACCCGGATGATGAAGCCTTCGGGGTATCGGGAACGATTGCCACTCACGTCAAAAATGGCACCCCCGTCACATATGCCTGCTTAACCTTGGGTGAAATGGGGCGTAATATGGGGAATCCCCCTTTTACTAACCGGGAGAACCTTCCAAAAATTAGGAAAAGGGAATTAACGGAAGCAGCCCGTGTTCTAGGCATCCAGGACCTGCGGATGATGGGCTTCCGCGATAAAACAATTGAATTTGAAGATGAAGATAAAATGACGAACATGGTCTTAAAGTTAATCGAAGAACTGAATCCGTCGCTAATCATTACATTTTATCCCGGATATGCAGTTCACCCTGACCATGATGCCACCGGTGCGGCCGTTGTTCGCGCCGTCGGAAAACTGCCAGCCGCCGCAAGACCGACCTTACATTGCGTCGCTTTCTCCAATGATTGTGTAGAGAAGCTTGGCGAAGCCGATGTAATTAATGACATCACCCCGGTCAACGACATCAAGCTCGCTGCTATCCGAGCGCACCGGTCGCAGACAGAGCAGATGTTTGCCGACATGGAAGAAAAAATGAAAAACCAAGACCCGCAAATCTTGGTTTGGATTAACAATGAACGGTTTTGGACATATAAATTTGACGATTAAAGGAAAAAGCCCCTCGAACGAAGGGCTTTTTCTTTTTATGTGCCAAATGATGGCTGCTTACGTTCTTGAAGTTGAGTCAGGTTCGGCCTATACGTTACCTTATGATCTCCCTTTTTTACCTTTCGGGCACGTAGAACCTCTCTACAAACACACATAGTCCGCGGCTACCAACCATTGCTAACCATCAGTACTCCTTATGCATCACCGTACACAGCTTACACCAGTCAAGAATGACAATTTTTCTCGACTTTAAATCGATCAGTTCGTCCTTCCTCAGCTTGGAGAACACGCGGCTGACGCTTTCCCGCGTTGTTCCGACCACGGTTGCAAACTCCTGCACCGTCAGTGGAATCTCAATGTCCCAGCGCCTCCCGTCGGTGTTAAACTTCCGTCCCAGCCGCTCCAGCATCTTCACCGTTTTCGCATACACATCGAGCAAAGCGACATCCCGCAATTGCGACGTCATCTCCCTCAAGCCATCGCTCATATAGCGGACCATCTGCAGTGCGAGTTCCGGATAATTGGCTAATTCCTTTTCCAGCTCCAGCTTATCCAAGAACAAAATCTTACCGTCCTCAAGCATCGTCGCCGTTGCCGGATAGCATTCGGCTTTATTCGTAAACAAGCATGCCTCGGCAAACGCATCTCCCTTTTGCTTCATGCAGACGATGATTTCATTACCGTTCTCATCCTGCTTTGTCAGCTTGACCGTCCCGGTATGAATGAAATACACACCCCTCGCCACTTCATCCTCGGCGATAATCCGCGTTCCTTTTTTAAACTCATACGTTTGAATCCGCTTCTCAATAACCTGCAGTGAATCCAGCGATAAATCTTTAAAAATCACGATCTTCCGCAACAGCTCCTCCTTCTTCAGCTCACGGTACACAACTAAATGATCTTCCTTTAAGCAATTAATCTTGTTCACGTTTGCCACCACCTTTTCTAAAATACTTACCTGAAAAACGATTGATTGCCATCTATTGTAAACAATCTTTTTCCGCCGTGGAGTGATGTAATTCACAAAACTTTCCTCTTTCTCCTACATTCGAAGTGGAAACATATGGTTCACAAAACGTTCATCTTTTAAAAGTCCCATCCTTTCAAGCTTTTCAGCTACCCTTCACAGAACGTTCAAAAACAGCAAAAGCGGTGTGAAATACATCACATATTTCGCTGGTTTTGAAGATTAGGATGAGATTGTTCATTTGCAAATAAAGGAGGGGGAACAATTGCAAAAAGCAATCATTAGTTTTGTCATCAGTGCCCTAATTGGCTTCGGCCTTGGCTACCTCGTCTTTGACGTGATCATGGGGGATTCTGGAAGCGGGCAGCAAACGGCACAGGCTGACAATAGCCAGAAATCCGAAGCCAAAGAAGAAAGCACCGATACAAAAGAAGCCAAAACGGTTTCAGCGGATGACGACAACATCCTCAATAAAAAAGGCTGCCTTGGCTGCCATGCTGTCGAATCACTTCAATTACAAGGCGGCGCAGTAGGTCCGGACCTGTCTAAAGCCTTTGTAAACGTTGAAGGGAAACACGGCAAACCAATTGAAGAATTCCTGAAGCAGCCAACTTCAGCTGTCATGTCAGGCGTGATCAGCAAAAATCCGCTGACAGACGACGAACGCAAGCAAGTGCTTGAGCTGCTGAAAGAAGCTTCCGAAAAATAATCATAAGGCAGGTGTAACTAAATGAAAAAATGGGTTCCAATCGCTTCCGGATTGCTGGCCGGATTTATCGCAGCGACGATCTCGTTTGCGGACTTCTCATCCAAAACGGACACGCAAACAGCTTCCGCCAACAACAAAAGCGATGCTGAAAAGGTTTATGTACCGTTTGGCAAGAAAGATGACTACTATTTATTTGCATCCGGCGGTCACTCCGGACAAATGTTTATTTACGGTGTACCATCGATGCGCAAAATCAGAACAATCCCGGTCTTCTCGCAGGATTCCGCTACGGGCTACGGCTTTGATGAGCATTCGAAAAAATTAATGGGCGGCTATACATGGGGCGACCTGCACCATCCAGCCTTCTCTGAAACAAACGGCGACTATGACGGAAAATGGATGTTTGCCACCGATGTCGGTAACAGCCGCGCCGCCGTTGTCGACTTAAAAACGTTCACAACGAAGGACATTATCAAGGTGCCAAACACTGCTGGACCGCACTGTGCCGCGTTTGTCACAGAGAATACGGAGTATATGTTCCTGCCGACTCGTTTCGCGGTGCCGCTTGGACAAAAATACGAATCGCTGGATGACTACAGCAGCAAATACCGCGGTGTAATGTCAGCCGTTACCTTTGATGACAAAAACGTGAAGTTAAACATTGCTTACCAGGTTGCTCTTCCACCTTGGTCCTATGACTTATCCGATGCCGGAAAGAAAGGCTCCAAAGATTGGGCGGTTATGACAACCTACAATACCGAAGAAGCCACAACGACAATGGAGGTCAACGCCTCTCAGGCAGACCGCGACTACATCGTGCTGTTCAACTGGAAAGAGCTTGAGAAGATGGTCAAGGAAGGCAAGTATGAAGATGTCGGCGGACAAAAAATGATTTTTCCTGAGAAAGAAAAAGGCGGCATTTATTTAGTTCCTGTGGCTAAATCGCCGCACGGTGTCGACGTAACGCCTGACGGAAAATACTTCATCGCTTCAGGCAAGCTGGCTCCGGCAATGACGGTTTTCTCATTCGAAAAGGCTTTTAAAGCAGTGGAAAACAAAGAATTTGCCGGCGAACGTAACGGCATTCCGATTTTAAAATATGAATCTGTTATGGAACGCGAGGTTAACCCGGAAAATGCCCTTGGACCGCTTCATACACAGTTTGACGAAAAAGGCATGGCCTATACAACGATGTTTATTTCTTCGGAAATCGTGAAATGGGACCCTAATACCGGTAAAACATTAGACCGCGTGCCAGTCCAATATTCTCCTGGTCACTCAGTTGCGGCTGAAGGAGACACTGTGGCACCGGATGGACATTGGCTTATCGCTTTGAACAAAATTGCAAAAGACAGCTACTTATCAGTCGGTCCTTCTCACCCTGAATCGATGCAGCTAATCGATATCAGCGGCAAGATGAAGGTCATCCAATCAGCACCGGTTGATCCGGAGCCGCACTATGCACAAATGATTAAGGCCGATAAGATCAAAACCATTGAAGTCTATCCAAAGGATTCGAAAAACAAGGATGCAGTTTATAGCCAAAAGGATACAAAGATTGTCCGTAAAGGCAACGAGGTTCACGTCTACGGCATCGCTATGCGCTCAAGATTCATTTTTGACGCTAAATCCAAACGCCCTGATGTCATTGAGGTCAACGAAGGCGATCACGTGTTTATCCATTTAACCAATATCGACTTCGATGAAGATATCACCCACGGTTTCGCGATTAACGACTATGACTTAAATATGGAAGTCCAGCCTGGGCAGACCAATACAATGGAATTTACCGCCGACAAAGCCGGAACATTCCCGCTCTATTGTACAAACTTCTGTTCTGCGTTGCACCAGGAAATGAACGGCTACTTCCTTGTTAAGCCGAAAAAATAACACTGTGGCGGGGTATCAATTGAAAAATTGGTACCCTTCCCCTTAGTTGGTTTTTCATCATAAAAGGAGTGGTTAACTTGAATGATAGTAAAAAATTATCTCTCGTTTCTTCATTGCTAATAGGACTTGCAACGGTTTGTGTCGTCGCATCAATGTTTTTCCCATGGTGGAAAATGGTGTTTTACGCCCCGCAATATCCGGAGGGCTTAAACATCATCGTCTACCCCAATAAGTTAGACGGACAAATTGATATCATCAACGGGCTGAACCATTATATCGGAATGGCCAACTTCGGTGAAGAAAACTTTCCTGAACTGTCCTATTTGATTTATATTATCGGCGCATTAGCCGTCCTGACACTAATTACAGCGGTGCTGCGCAGTAAGAAGGTACTTTACGGGTTAATTTCCATTTATATCATAGGCGGGTTAGCCGGGGTGCTGGACCTGCATGCAGCTTTGAAAAATTACGGCACGAATTTGAGCTCAAAGGCACCAATTAAAATCGACCCATTTGTCCCGCCCATTATAGGTGAAAACACAGTGGCCAACTTTGTTACCCATAGCATTTTAGGCACTGGCATTTACTTTGTGATTGCCGCGTTTATTTTATTACTGATTCCGTTATGGAAGGATCGAAAAAAATGAAAAAAACAACGCTCCTATTTCTTGTTTTTTCTCTCATTTTATTCATAAAACCGGAGGAAAAGATGGCAGCCGAAAACTTGCAAGCAACGATCGACTCCATGAAAAAGGGAGCGGTACTGAAGCTTGAAAATAAAACGTATGAAGGCAACATCGTCATCGATAAACCGCTGACGCTGATTGGCCAAAAGCATACCGTGATCAAGGGAGACGGAACCGGCAATGTGATCTCCGTCAAAGCACCGCATGTGAAGCTCAAAAATCTAACTGTGACACACAGCAGCACGAACCGGAACTCATCCGAGGAGTATGCCGCGATTAAGGTCTATACGAACGGTAACACCATCGAGCATATAACGATCCGCCATTCCTTCCACGGTATTTATTTAAGCAAAGCCCATCACAATATTGTCCGTTACAACGACATTAAAGGAATGGGCAAAGGCGAAATTGCCGCGCAAGGTAACGGCCTCCATGTTTTTTATGCAAAAAATAATCTGCTTTCTCATAACAGGATTGAAGGTACCCGTGACGGCATGTTCTTCGACTATGCCAACGATAACAAAAGCTATGACAATAACATCAGCAATACCAGATACGGATTGCATTACATGTACTCCGACGGCAATATTTTCAAACGCAATACCTTTACGATGAACACAGGCGGCGCCGCCGTCATGAACTCGAATCATCTTACACTTGAAGACAATCAATTTATCGTTAACTATGGAAATCAATCATTCGGGCTGCTCCTATTGCAGGCTAATGATAATCATATCGAAAACAATACGTTTTACATGAACCAGCGCGGCCTGTATATCGATCAAGCGACACGAAATCTGATCAAACACAACCGCATCATCCAAAACGAAATTGGAATTGAGCTTTGGGCAAGCTCCAACGATCAAATTTTTACTTTAAACCAAATTTCCGATAATACCATCCCGGCTGTCACGATTGGCGGCAAAGGCGAGCGCAATGCCTGGAGCAGGAAAGGTCTTGGCAATGACTGGGGCAGCTCCTTCCCGCTTACCGATTTAAACCAAGACGGCATTGGGGATTTTCCAATAACCTATTACTCCAGCCTTCATCAATTGATTGAGGATCAGGAGCTGACGAATTTATTTTTAAAAAGCCCGGCCATTTCTATTTATGAAAAAATCAATGCCTCACAAAATGATGACGAGGTAATGTTTAGGGATGCACACCCGCTTGTACCGGCAAAAGCCAGTCATTCTGTTGCGCTTTGGGTTGTTATTGGACTTCTGGCAGCGGCGTTTGGCATCTTCATAAGGGAGAGACGTAAATATGCATTACATTTGGAAGGAATGGAAGGAAAACATAAGGGGTAAAGGGCTTTGGCTGGCACTTAGCATCATTGTTCTGATTTCAATCAGCATTATGTTTCGTTCCACTGCCCTTTCATTTGATAAAGGCTTTTACATTTTGATGATCAATTTGTTTGATACGATTATTTACTTTATTCCGATTCTCTGCTTGTTCATCGGGGCGTTTTCGATTTTTCAAGAAAAAGAACAAAAGACGCTGATCATGCTGCTGACGAAAAAGGACAATTACGCAAGCTTCCTGCTGCGCAAAAGCCTCGGACTCTATACGGTTGTATTAGTGCCGCTGCTCGTCTGGTTTTTCATCTACCTGTTATTATTAAAATTTCAATTTCAGCTGGATATTAAGGCCTATCTTATCTTTGTTCTGGCGCTAATCGTCATGTCGCTGGTGTTTTTGCAGATGGGGGCAGCAATCGGCAGCTTTTCCCGCTCACGGATGCAAATCATCGGCTACACGATATTTGTCTGGTTTTACTTTTTCTTTTTACATGATTTTATCCTGCTGTCATTTTTGCCGGATGTCACCTATGAAAATGTCAAACTATTTTCCGTCGGATACTTTTTAAACCCGCTCCAGGCAGTGCGGATGTTCCTTGAAACCGGCATGGGCGTCTACTCTTTCGGCCATATGTCACGGCTGCTGCAGGAGTTTATGTGGACGAAGCCGGTATTCTTTTTACTAGGAAATCTAGTCGTCTGGCTGGCAGCCTCGTTGGGGACGGCACTTTTCTTCAACCGTAAGGAGGGATATGAATGATTAAGGTTTCTCGCTTAACCCAGTCCTTCGGGAAAAAACAAGTACTAGATTCTATTACCTTGGAAATTAACAGAAATGAAGTTTGTGCCCTTGTCGGCCGCAATGGCGCAGGGAAGTCGACATTTATCAACAGCCTTCTCGGGCTTTTGCCGGTAAAGCAAGGAAAAATTGAAATAAACGGCGTGGAAGTGACTAAGAAAAGTGCCGAGTGGAAAAAGGCGATTGCTTATTTACCGGAAAAATTCATGCTCTACCCTAGCTTAACCGGAAGTGAAAATATGACCTTTTTTGCCGAAGCAGTTTTCGGGAAGGCTGATTTAGAACGGATTGAGCAGGTATTGTGCTCAGTCCGCTTGTGGGATGACCGCGATGTTCAAATAAAGAAGTATTCCAAAGGGATGCTCCAGCGGTTAGGTCTCGCGATCACGCTTTACCAGGATTCGAGCATTCTGATTTTGGATGAACCGACAAGCGGCATCGATCCGATGGGCCGCAAGGAAATTTTAGAGGTGTTAAAGTCACTGCACGACAAGACGATTCTCCTTTCCTCGCACCATTTGGACGAAATCAAGCAGGTGTGCACTCATGTCGCCTTTTTAGAGGATGGAAAAATGTTGAAGTATTCTGTTGAGGAATTTTTAGAGACACATTATTTGGGAGGTTATAAAGGATGAAGCGGATGATAATTGCTTTGCTGCTGGTCGCGGCGGTGCTCGCCGGCTGCAGCTCGGGGCCAAATTATAACATTAAAATAACGCAAGAGGTTTATTTTCAACAGGATAAGTCTTCGACAATTGAAATTAAGGTAACCGACGGCGGCAAGGCGGTTAAGGGGTTAACGGTGACCGCGGAATTAACGATGGCCAATATGGACCATGGAACTTCCGAAGTGGCCTTTAAAGAAGCTTCCGATGGTATTTATTCTGGTGAAGTGCAGCTGCCGATGAGCGGAAAATATGAAGCGGCGTTTACGTTGGAGAAGGACGGCAATAAGGTTGAAAAAGTAATCGAGCTGAATGCTGAGAAACCAAAAGGGGTCGCTACGATTAACGGCAAGTGGATTACCTCCGATGACCTTGCTTTTTATAAGCTGATTAACCAGCTCCAGCTCGAGATCAACCGCGAGGCCGCCAAGAAAAAATTCAGCGGCAAACAGCTCGAGGAAGAATTGGCCTACTTGGACTCCCAAGAAAAATTAGCGGAAGAAGAGAACCAGCTGCTTACACAAATTATCCGGCTGCGCTCAATGGCTATGCTTGCTGATGAGAAAGGCCACAAAGCTTCAGATGCGGAGGTTGAACAGGCGGTTGCCCGAGTGCGCGGACAGTATGAAGAGTTTAGTTCTGCGATGAAATTGATTGCGTTGTACGGTGAAGATCTATTTTGGGCAGAGGAAAAGGAACAGTACAAGATGATTGTCTTATCTATAAAAGTGCAAGAAGATGTGATGGCCCAGGTAAAAAAGGAAAACCTGAAAGCCGGCGAGCAAGAGGTTCTTTATTTAGCCCAGCAAAAATACGAAGACCTCTTGGTGTCACAGGTTAATTCGTTGAAGATTGAGATTTTGTAGGCTTTTGTGTGGTTTGGTGCAGTGTGGTGTCAGGCACCAGTTTAGTTAGGCAATCGGCGGGACGGCGCGGCGCGGTTGCTTTTTGTTTTGGGGAATGGCAGGCTTTATTAAAGGCAATTTTGGTGGCCTGTTTGTTCCCAAGAGGTCTTATTGAAGACAGTTTTAGTAGTTTTCGTAGCGATTTTGTCCCCAAGAGGCCTTATTGAAGACAGTTTTAGTAGTTTTCGCAGCGGTTTTGTCTCCAAGAGGCCTTATTGAAGACAGTTTTAGTAGTTTTCGCAGCGGTTTTGTCTCCTAGAGGCCTTATTGAAGACAGTTTTAGTAGTTTTAACAGCAGGTTTGTCTCCAAGAGGCCTTATTGAAGACAGTTTTAGTAGTTTTAACAGCAGGTTTGTCTCCAAGAGGCCTTATTAAAGACAATTTTGGTAGTTTTAATAGCGGTTTTGTCCCCTAGAACCTCCCTATGGGACACTTCACCATTTTTTCACATAGTTTTGTCCCATAGACATCTACTTCAAAAACCTTACTTTACACTTTCCAGCCTCACCCTGTACAATTTGTCATCCGTCTCATCCGGAGTTCCACGGCCGTCGGTGTTGTTGCTTACAAAATACATATATTCACCATCAATATATACATCGCGGATTCTTCCTAACCCGGTAATGAGGGGCTTCATCCGTTTGCGCTCCAAATCAAACTGCAGCACCGCATTGCCCCTTAACGCCGCGACATATAGCTTGCCGCTATAAGCGGACATTCCGGAAGGTGCCCACGTTTCGTTGCCCGATTGAAAAATCGGCGTCACCATGCCCGCCTTTTTGGCCTTACCTTGAATTACCGGCCAGCCGTAATTTGCACGCGGCTTAATTAGATTAATTTCATCATGTGCCGACTGCCCGTGCTCGCTTGAATATAACGTATTTCCAATCCAAACCAAGCCTTGTGGATTGCGGTGGCCATAGCTGTAAACATAGGAACCTGGAAATGGGTTATCAGAGGGGATTGTTCCGTCTAAATTCATTCGTAAAATTTTCCCATTAATCGAGCTTACACTTTGTGCCAACTCCGGCTCGGTCGCATCGCCTGTTGAGATGTACAGCTTGCCGTCCGGTCCAATTTTCATCCTGCCGCCGTGGTGGTAGGCGGCACTTGGGATCCTATCAAGAAGAATAGCCGCTTCGGTCCACTCGCTGCCATTTGTCTCTAAAACAACTACGCGGTTAAACTGCCCTTGCTGCTCGTCTCCATATGTATAATAGGCAAATGCCTTTTGTGTATCAGGGGATCCGGGGTCCAGTACAAATCCTAGCAGACCGGCCTCTGCTGCTTGTGCCAGCGGCTTTTTCAAGCGCACCGGCTGCCGCTCCATTTTACCGTTAGTAATTTTTACAATGCTTCCCGTCCGCTCGCTGATATAAAAAGTTTGGTCCACCCGATCGATAGACCAGGGAATTGACAAGTTTTCCGCAACAACTTTAACTTCAGGCTGGATGACCACCGCCTCGCTGTCCTTCCCCGGCGTTTGCTTTTTTTCGAAAAAAGAACAGCCTGATATTAGGAAAACGGCCATCAGTAGAATCGAACCGACTCGTAGCGTCAAAAGCGGGACCCCCTATCTTTATGAAAGACATTTTGACTTCGTTTTAAGCTTCTTTTGTCCTTCATCAGCTTTATAAAGGACATTTCACTCTCTTCTCGGGCGCATTTTGTCCTTCATCTGCCTTATGAAGGACATTTCACACTCTTCCCAGGCGCATTTTGGTCTTCATCAGCTTTATAAAGGACATTTCACTCTCTTCTCAGGATCATATTGTCCTTCATCCGCCTATGCGAAAAAAATCCACGCTCCCCAATACCAACTACAAAACTTCCAAAATCGCTTTGCCCACGCCGCTTTCTTCATTTGTATCTGTAATCACATCACATAGTACCTTAATTTCATAGCCAGCATTTCCCATTGCCACCGCGCGGCCGGCTTTTTCCAGCATTGAAATGTCATTAAAATTGTCGCCGATCGCCATTGTGTCAGCGAGATCAATTTCCTTTGCTTTCGTAAAGGCCTCGAGAGCAATCCCCTTTTGCGCATTTTTATGAGTGATTTCAATATTTTCTATACCGGATTTCGTGACCTCTAATTCAGTAAGACCTACCAATGATTCACTTGCAACTTCCAGCTTTCCGTCCTCAAATGAAAAAGCAAGAAATTTATAGATCATAATTGCGTTATCAGCAAACAGCAGCTCATAGTCATTCACCATATGAACCAAGCCGTCGCGCACCCTTGCTCCTGCAGCAACGGTAATCTCGTCGCGGTCGGCTTCAGGGTTGGCGCTCATGACGATGTCAACTAAAGTTGAAACGGCCTTTTCAGCATCAATCGTGTATGCACCTTGATTGGTGTACACCTCGAAATAAACGTCGCTCGCTGATAGCTTTGCCGCTGTTTCGCGTGCCAATTGCTTTGGAATCGGGTTTGCGGAGATGACTTCTCCTTCCTTCGAGCGGACCTCGGCGCCGTTTACACAAATTACCGGACAGTTTAAACCGGCGGCATTTAAAACGTAGGTCGCCTCTTGATAGGACCTGCCCGTGGCTACAACCACCTCAACCCCTTGGGATTGCGCTTTTAAAATCGCCTGCTTATTTTCCTCCGTAATTTCCTGCATCGAGTTTAATAATGTTCCATCCATATCTGTTGCAATACATTTAATCATGCTGTCTCACCCTCTACACAATAATACGGACATTTTACCATTTTTCTCCGATTAGTTCCCGCTTAATGCCTTATACCAAATACTTGCTGCCTTCTCTTACACTTAAAGGGGCTAACCGATGCACCCCGATAAACGATTTTACAGACTGAGGATTAGTCTTGGAATATTCCCGCAATACCCAGCCGATCGCCTTTTGGATAAAAAACTCTTTACTATCTGCATTCAGCATTATGTAGTCATACAGCTTTTCTTCATTTGTCTCTTGTTTATATTTCAATTGAAAAAGAATTGCCGTCCGCCGCAGCCACATATTATCATGTGCTGCCCAGCCATCGATGGTCTCTTCCACAACCTCGGGGTACTTTTGGGCAATTTTCCCCACCGGCTTCGCAGCAAGAGCATCCACCGTATCCCACCACGATTTCGTCGTAATCAAGGTTTGCATCAGTGATAAATCACTTTTTTGCAGTTTTTTTAATGATTTTTCAATATACGTTAATGCCACATTTTGATATTCCCTTTGATCCATTTTCCAAAGCTCTAAGACTAACTCTTGACTGAACGGCTCTTTTAATATGCCCGTTTCTTGAAAAAATTGCTTTTCAATCTCTCTTCTTTGCGGTGACTTGATGCCGAAGAAAGGAAAGTGGTTCTTCATATAACCTTCCATTTGTGCTGCATTTTCCGGGTTTTGGTTCTCTTCAAATAGCCTTGTTAACAGGTCAATGATAGACGACATTACAGCTCACTCCTTATAAAAATACTCTTAATAAATAATTCTATTATTTTCCAAAACATCCTTCTTTTAATTGAGAATAAAGAAAATCAAAGATGCCAAACTATCCATAGCATCAAGGAAAGGAGCATGGACATGACCAAAAAATACAACAAAGGCAGCCGCAACCAAAATGCCCCAGACGCCGGGCATGCAGAAGCTGAATTCGCCGCCGAATTCGTCAGCGGCGATAACAGCAAAGGCAACAAACGCAACAAAGGACAACAAAGCAAAACCAATCCCCTTAAATAAAAAACGGGTGTCAGGCACCATGTGAATTTTTCACATGGTGCCTGACACCACTCTCTAAACTCCGGTCAATTCGTTTATTTCGTCTTCGATTTTGTTTTGGATTTCGTTGACGATGGTGAAGTCCATGGCTGCGATGTAGATGGCTTCGAGTTCGTCGCGGAGTTTTTTGGCTCCGGCGAGGTATTCCGTTGCTTCTGCCATTTTGTTTTTATATTTAGCGGAAATTTTGCTGATGACGTCGGCAAAGATTTCATCTGTTCCCGGCTCAATCAAAATTTCGTACATGTCGATGATTTCATCGCCGTCACGGCTTGGGAAGTATTCATGCGGCGCGGTACTGTCGAAAATCGCAATTCCCAATTCTCTAAAGATCAGCATATCCAAGCTGTTTGGATCAAAGCCGCAATGGTACACTTCTACATCCACGCCACGGGCTTCCGCAGCCTCCGCCAGTTTCTTCAGCATCGTCGACTTCCCAGAACCCGGACGACCTTTAATAAAATAACGCTTCGGAATTTCTTCCGTCAAATTTGGTACAAAGTCCACTGCGCCGATTGGGGTTGCAGCCCCTAAAAAGCGGTGGCGGACATCCGGTCTTTTATTAAGCTTCATTTTTCCAAAAAATGAAACAATAAATTTGTTGGTTAATTGATCTGCCTTCTGAAAATCCATGCTGTTGATATAGATTTTTTCCCAATCATCATGAATCTCCAATGCCTCTTTAAACGTGGCATAGGCCTTCTCAAAGGCTTCCGAAACCCGTAAAGCCAAGTTCTCAATGTCAGTTTTTTTAGCCGCAAGGGCCTTGGCATCCCAGGCTTCGCCTAAGTTAATGTATTCCTCAACCGCTCCCGGTGCCTTTGGTTCAATCACATGCGGCGCCGTGCCATCCACGATTCCCACTTTCAATTCGCGAATAATCACACCATCAATCGAGCTTGAGTCAGAAGAACAATGCAAATACTCAACATCGTACCCTCTTTCTACCCAGTTTTGGCCAACCTTTTTCATTAATGACGATTTTCCGGTCCCCGGTCCGCCCTTTAAAATAAATAACCGGTCCAATCCTTCAAGGTTAGAATCGAACAGATTGTGGAAGCCCCTAGCTGTATTGCCGCCTGCAAAATATTTTTTAATTTTTCCTGCCATTGATCGACACTCCCTTTTTCCAAGTCAACTGCGCCGCTTTTGCCTTTTTAGGCTGGCGAGTTTTTAAGATATGACGTTGCTGATTCATTGTCACCCATATCTTATGCATTGGATTTTTTATAGGTGAGTGCCTAGGTAATTTTTCTTTTGGCGTCCGAAAAATTTACTTAGTAATGGCCGTAATTCCTGCCTTGGTTACTTCCTTTAATTGCCCGGGTGATATTACAATCTGCATGCCGATTTTCCCAGCGCTGACCACCATCGATTGGAGCCCCTGGCAGCTTTCGTCGAGAAACGTCTGGTAGTGCTTTTTCATCCCAATCGGCGAACAGCCGCCGCGGATATAGCCGGTCCATTTTTGAATATCCTTCACCGGCACCATCTCCATGTTCTTCTCACTGGCTGCTTTGGCTGCCTTTTTCATGTCGAGCTCTTCCGCCACCGGGATAACAAATACATAAACATTCTTGCTGGCGCCTTGTGCCACAAGCGTTTTAAAAACCTCTTCTGGCTCCCTGCCGATTTTTCCGGCTACGGACACCCCGTCAATTTTTCCATCTTTGTTATCGTATGTAAGGATTTCATAAGGGATTTTGTGTGTATCCAGAATCCGCATTGCATTTGTTTTTGCCTGTGCCATTTTAATTCATCCTTTTGTTGTCTATTTGGTTTTAGTATAGCAGTTTTTTGTGGACTTCTAGAAGGCAAGCATATAAATTTCCCCTTCTTAAAAATACACAAAATCACCCAATAATTGTCACTCATTTGTCACGATAGCAAACCATTATTATTGTAAACTAGAAGCAACTAGGTGTACCCAATAAGACTTTACATTCTAAACGCTTACAATTTTGCGAAATAAATCACATACCGATAACTCGAGGTGTTTATGATGAGATACGATTTAGTACTGCTGCATGCGCCAAGTGTGTATGATTTCCGGGAAAATTCCCTGCTGGCTGGTCCAATTAGTGATGTCGTACCGTCATCGCCTGTGTTCGAAATGTACCCGATTGGGCTTACAAGCATTGCCGACTATTTGGAACGGTACGGGTTGCGGGTGAAAATTATCAACATTGCCAACCGGATGCTGATGAACCCGCATTTTGATGTTGAAAAAAACTCAAGAGCATCAAGACCCGCGCTTTTGGGATTGACCTCCACTGGCTGCCGCACGCTCATGGCAGCATTGAGCTGGCCAAGATCGTAAAACTGCACCATCCGGATACCCCCATTATTTTTGGCGGCTTGTCAGCCACCTACTATCACAAAGAATTAATTGATTACCCATTTATTGATTTTGTCATGCGCGGCGATTCGACGGAAAAGCTTATGCTGCTTCTGATGAATAAATTGGAAATGGGCACCACCTATTATGCCGATATTCCAAACTTAACTTGGAGGAAAGGGGACGAAGTCGGTTACAATCCGCTGACCTATGTCCCAAAGGATTTAGACGACATCGATGTTCCCGGCTACCGTTATACGATTCGTTCGGTGTTTAAATATAAGAATTTTCTTGATCCTCTGCCATACAACGGCTGGCTGCAATATCCTAACACCGCGCTGTTGACCGCACGCGGCTGCACCCAAAATTGCCTAATTTGCGGCGGTTCGCGGGAGGCTTATGAGCAAAACTGCAGGCGTCATTCATTGGCATTACGGTCGCCGGCAAAACTCATCAGTGATATTCAGTTTATCTCCCGATTCAGCCGGGCACCAATTTTTATCCTCCATGACCTAAGGCAGGGCGGACGCGAGTATGTCGACGAATTTTTCCAGCGTCTGAAAAAATTACATTTGAAAAATGAAATCGTCTTTGAGCTGTTTCAATATGCAGATGAGGCTTATTTCAAACAAATCGAAGAGAGTGTGCCGAATTACAGCGTTGAAATCACGCTTGAGACACATGACGAGAAAATCCGTGAATATAACGGGAAATTCAGCTGTACGAACGCTAAGGTCATTGAAACCTTGAATTCAGCTTTAAAGCATAGCTGTAAAAAAATCGACCTGTTCTTTATGGTGGGAATTCCGGGGCAGACACCGCAAAGTGCCGTTGAAAATATTGATTTCTGTGAAACGATTCATCTCGCCTGTAGTAAGGATCCACGAATCTATTATTTCGTGGCACCACTTGCACCATTTCTTGACCCAGCGAGTCCTGCATTTGAGCATCCGGAAATCTATGGCTATAAAAAGCTGTGCCATACGCTTGAGGACCACCGCAAGGCGATAGCCCAGCCATCATGGAAGCACATGCTGAGCTATGAAACAAAGGATATGACACGCAATGACATCGTCAACTCTACCTATGAGTCAGCGGAAAGGCTCAACGATTTTAAGTTAACATACGGTCTTATTGATCATGACAGCTATGAAGATATTAAATGGAAGATTGAAAAGTCGAAAGAGTATATTAGAGAAATTGATCGGATTCTTGCTCTTCCGGAGGCTGAGCAGGCGAAGGCCCTTGCAGAACTGCGCAAGGAAATTGAGCAGCTAAACAGCTATAGCATTTGCGGCAAAAATGAATTGAAGTGGGAAGTGCAAAAAAACTACGCCAACTTCTACTCGCTGGCGCTGGTTGGGTTAGAGCAGCTTTATCAGGATTATGTCAATAAAATTAAGTACCTGCTCCGGCCAAAAAAGCGGCTGCAATTTACGTTAGATCCGGAACAGGGAAAGGGAAAATTATAATAAGGTGAGGTATCGGAGCGGTGCGGATTCCGGTACCTTTTTTATGCTTACTTTCTTATATGGACCGCTTCTACGTGAGTTTAAATGTTGCATTTTTGGTGGTTGGGGCACGTAGACGCCTTCTACGTAGTCAAGTCCTGATTTTTGTGTAAAATCAAAGGCAATTATTTTCAACTTATTTCCTTTATATTCTCTATCCATACCCTTTCATTTTTTTTGACGAAACTTCCATGGTTTTTCTTCTACATATCCGGGAAGGGCTGTCAAAGGCTTTTCACTTTGACAGCCCTTCCCGGATATGTGATCATCCCATGATGGAAGTGGAGTCGAAAAATAAAGCAAAATTAGTTATTAATTAATGTCTTCCTCATGGAGTAGGCCTCTTGATATTGCATTAGAACGGCACCTACCAATCGAAAGGCAGATTGGGTATTTGGAAAGATACGAATTACTTTTTCCCTTCTGCGTACTTCCTGGTTTAAGCGTTCGAGTGAATTTGTACTCCGAATGTGGGGATGCAGTTTTTCAGGGAAGTTCAGGTATTGAACCGCGTCTTCAAAGCCTTCATCTAAAGTTTCCAAGGCTTTGGCGTATTTGGATTCATCAACATACTGGTTCATTAATTCATTCTTGAATCTACGTATATCCTCCATCGTAACAGCTTCAAAGACACGTTTGATCATCATACGTATTTCCCCCGAGTCCTTTTTGGGCAGCTTTTCTATAATATTGCGTTTAAAATGTACCGTGCATCTTTGCCATGTAGTACCGATAAAATCACGCTGTATCGCCTTTTGAAGCCCTTGGTGGGCATCTGAGATGACCAGTTTGGGAGATTGAAGTCCACGAGACTTAAGGTATTGGAAGAAACGGCTCCAGCTCTCGAAATCTTCCGCATGATCCACACTAAGTCCAAGGATTTCCCGCCTATTCTTCTCAGTAATGGCAGTAGCGATGTACACGGCTTTTGAGACAACCCGGTTGTGTTCCCGGACCTTTATATACATGGCATCCGCAAAAACATAAGGATAATACATGACATTTAAAGGTCGCTTGGACCATTCGTTAATAATGGGGTCAAGCTTTTGGGTAAGGGACGATACAAACGACTTTGAGATGTTTTCCCCACAGAGCTGCTCGACAATGTGAGTGACCCTCCGGGTCGAAACGCCGTTAATAACCATTTCAAGCATGGAGAGAACTAGAGCTTGATCACAACGCTCATACTTTTCAAAGACCGAAGTAGAAAATTCGCCATTTCGGGTCCTGGGTACCTTCAGCTTTAATTTGCCAATACCTAGAATCAATTCACGTTCATAGTAACCGTTTCGGTAGTCCCGGCGCTCCGTAGATCGTTCATAGGCAGCCACCTGTAAATAATCGTCCCTTTCTTTTTCCATAAATTCATTAAGAACTAAGACAAGGGCTGATTTAATCACCATATCTAGGTTAGAATTGATGACGGATTCTTTTAAAAGGTCCATATCTAGGTTAAACTGTAAGTGAGTCATTTTTATTCCTCTTTTCATTGTTTATCGTGGTTGAAAACAGTGTTGCCAAGAGTGAATAAAATGACTCTTTCTTTTTACACAATTATATGGACTTTATCTTCTACGTTACCCTTGACCCTTATTTTTTGCTGGGTGGGCACCGTAGACACCTTCTACGTTACCCTTAAACCTTATTTTTAGCTGGGTGGGCACGTAGACACCCTCTACGTTACCCTTAAACCTTATTTTTAGCTGGGTGGGCACGTAGACACCCTCTACGTTACCCTTGACCCTTATTTTTTACCTGATTGGGCACGTAGACACCCTCTACGTTACCCTTGACTCTTATTTTTTAGCTGGGCGGGCACGTAGACACCTTCTACGTTACCTTAGAACCTTATTTTTTAGCTGGGTGGGCACGTAGACACCCTCTACGTTACCCTTGACCCTTATTTTTTGCCTGATCGGGCACGTAGACGCCTTCTACGTTACCTTAGAACCTTATTTTTTACCTGATCGGGCACGTAGACACCCTCTACGTTACCCTTAACCCTTATTTTTTAGCTGGGTGGGCACGTAGACACCTTCTACGTTACCCTTAACCCGTATTTTTTAGCTGATCGGGCACGTAGACACCCTCTACGTTACCCTTGACCCTTATTTTTTGCCTGATCGGGCACGTAGACGCCTTCTACGTTACCTTAGAACCTTATTTTTTACCTGATCGGGCACGTAGACACCCTCTACGTTACCCTTAAACCTTATTTTTTACATGATCGGGCACGTAGACGCCTTCTACGTTACCCTTGACCCGTATTTTTTAGCTGGGCGGGCACGTAGACACCCTCTACGTTACTCTTAACCCGTATTTTTTAGCTGGGCGGGCACGTAGAACTATTCTCATTGACCATAAATAAAACTTTCCCTGCCTTTCGGGCAATGCCCCTCTTTTCATAGCCTCCAATATTCCCTTTAAGCCCTAAATCCAAATTATACCAACATCCGTATGATTATCACAATTTTGTAAATTACACCTGACTTTTGTAAAATTGTATCCAAATTACGTAAGATCCTCCCCAAATCTTGTAAAATCCCGTACACGCACATCCCCGCTCCCGGCACGGCCCCTAAAAAACACAAAGAAAAGACGGGCATCTCTATTCAATGCCCGCCCAAGTATGCCTTTCTAATCTGATCACTTTCTCCAAGCTCCGCTGACGTCCCGGAAGCGACAATTTTCCCTGTCTCAATAACATAAGCGCGGTTGGCAATCGACAGCGCCATATTCGCATTCTGCTCAACTAACAGAATCGTGGTCCCCGTTTGATTAATCTCCTCAATAATCCTGAAGATTGTTTTTACCAGGAGCGGTGCAAGTCCCATCGAAGGCTCATCCAATAACAGCAGCCGCGGTCGGGCCATCAGCGCTCTGCCCATCGCCAGCATCTGCTGCTCGCCGCCTGATAAGGTTCCGGATAGCTGCTTGCGGCGTTCCAGAAGGCGTGGAAATAGCCCATACACTTTTTCAAAGTCTTCGTGAATTCCCTTCTTATCCTTCCGTAAATAGGCACCTAACTCCAAATTTTCCTCAACCGACATATTGGCAAACACGCGGCGGCCTTCGGGAACATGGGAAATCCCTCGCTTTACAATTAACTGCGGCACCTTTCCGGCTACATGTTCATCCTCCAATAAAATTTCCCCGGTCTTTGGCTTCAAAAGCCCTGAAATGGTCTTCAACAGCGTACTTTTTCCGGCACCGTTTGCCCCAATCAAGGTAACAATTTCGCCTGGATTGATGTCGAGGGAAACGCCCTTTAATGCATGGATATTACCATAATAAACATTGATATCATTAATTTTTAACATGCTATGAGACCTCCTCGCCAAGATACGCTTCGATGACTTTTGGGTTGTTTCTGATTTCCTCAGGAGAGCCTTGGGCAATCAATTGACCGTGGTCAAGAACATAGATCCGCTCACAAACACCCATGACGAGGTTCATATCATGCTCGATTAAGAGAATCGTCAAGTCAAACCGTTTGCGGATTAACGCAATCAGATTCATCAGTTCGTCTGTTTCCTGCGGGTTCATCCCCGCTGCCGGCTCGTCTAACAGCAGCAATTTAGGATTTGCCGCCAGCGCCCGTGCAATTTCCAGGCGGCGCTGCTGTCCGTAAGGCAGGTTCTTCGCCTGTTCGTACAGCACATTTTCGAGCTTAAAGATTTTTAAAAACTCAATCGCCTTTTCCTCCATTTCGCGCTCACCGGAAAAGTGGGAAGGGAGGCGGAGGATGGAGCTGATAATCGAATGCTTTGCAAGCGAATGATAAGCAATTTTTACATTATCCAAAACCGTTAGGTCACTGAACAAGCGAATGTTTTGGAACGTCCGGCTGATGCCCTTTTTGGTAATTCTATAAGGGGCTAAGCCATTTAATTTTTCCCCGTCGAGCGAAATACTGCCCTCCGTCGGCACGTATACGCCAGTTAACAGGTTGAAAAATGTTGTCTTTCCGGCGCCGTTCGGACCAATTAAGCCAACTAATTCACCTTTTAAAAGTTCAAGATTCACTTCAGAAACTGCCTTTAGCCCGCCAAATCGGATCCCGGCATGATCTACTTTAAGCAGTGGTGTGTTTGCCGTCATCGTGAGAACCCCCTTTAGCAGACTTGCCCATTTTTAAGAAAGCGGTAATTTCTTTTGTTCCCATTAATCCTTGCGGGCGGAACAGCATCATGACAACCAGCACAAGGCTGTAAATAACCATCCTAAGTTCAGGATAATTGGAAAGGTAAGTTGAAATAATCGTCAGCAAAATCGCCGCTATTACGGACCCTGACATACTGCCCAAGCCGCCGATGACGACTAAAATCAAAATATCAAACGATTTCAAAAAGCCGAAGTTCCCAGGCTGAATGATATAAAAGTTGTGGGCGTGCAGGGCACCGGCTACACCGGCAAAAAAGGCACCGATTACAAACGCCATAACCTTATAATAGGTCGTGTTAATCCCCATCGCATCGGCAGCAATTTCGTTCTCTCGAATCGAAAGGCAGGCGCGCCCGTGAGTGGAATTCGTGAAATTGACAATCACAATAATCGTAATTAACACGCAGGCGATCAGCCATGGCCAGGTAGTTAGGTGGGTAACAGTCATCCCGCTTGCACCGCCGACATAATCAATATTTAAAAATACGATTCTCATAATCTCGCCAAAACCAAGCGTTGCAATCGCCAAATAGTCCCCGCGCAAGCGCAGTGTCGGAATCCCGATCATCAATCCGGCAACCGCAGCAGCAACACCGGCGGCAAGGATGGCAACAGGAAAAGGCAGCGCTAATTTCATTGTAATAATGGCCGACATATAGGCACCGACAGCCAGGAAGCCAGCATGTCCAATGGAGAACTGTCCCGTTATCCCGATAATTAAGTGCAAGCTGACTGCCAAAATGATATTAATCCCAATGGAGAATAGAGTGTTGACGTAAAAGGAGTTTAACGTTCCCCCGGAAATAAGAAACTGCATGACGATTGAAAAAATAACGGCAAAAACGATTGAGAGCCAAAAACCTTTTGCTTGTTTACCAGATTTCATCGCTTAAGCCACCCCCTAGACCTTTTCTCTGACATTTTTACCAAATAATCCGGCAGGACGGAAAATAAGGATAAGAATTAACACAACAAATGCCACACCATCGCGCCATAGGGAGAAGCCCGCCGCACTGACCAGCGCTTCGATAACACCCAGCAATAACCCGCCAGCCATAGCTCCAGGGATAATGCCGATTCCGCCTAAAACGGCAGCAACGAAGGCCTTAAGTCCTGGGATGATTCCCATCAATGGTTCAATTTTTGTATAATACATTCCAAAAATCACACCTGCAGCACCGGCAAGCGCCGACCCAATCGCAAACGTTGCAGAAATCGTGTTGTTGACGTTAATTCCCATTAATTTAGCGGCATCCTGGTCATGGGAAACAGCACGCATCGCTTTACCGATTTTTGTCTTATGAACGATAAATTGCAGTAAAATCATTAGGAAAATCGAAACGACTAAAATCAATAAGGATTGACCACTGATTTTTACTCCAAGGATTTCAATACTTTTCAACGGTACAATCCCAGTTGGATAGGCTTCCGGCTGGGCACCGCGGACATAGATGGTGCCGTACTCAATAAACAGCGAAACCCCAATCGCCGTAATTAATGCTGCAATTCTCGTAGCATTTCTTAGCGGCTTATAGGCAATCCGTTCAATTAAGACACCGAAAATGGCACAGGCTGCCATCGAAATGAGCAGGGCAGGAAAAAGTCCTAAGTGAAAAACAGTAATGGAATAAAAACCGATAAATGCGCCGACCATGAAGACATCTCCATGAGCGAAGTTAATTAATTTCACAATGCCGTAAACCATTGTGTACCCGAGGGCAATCAATGCGTAGATACTTCCTAGGGAAATCCCGTTGACCACCTGCTGTATAAGCTGTTCCATGAAAGCACTCCCTTCATCGAGATAGGAGTAAACTCCTAATCTCTAAAAATTCGAATAGGGAACATGAACATGCTCCCTATTCTTTTTGATAGTTATAAAATTTATGGTGTCAGGCACCAATTTCCTATTGTCTAGCTCCAGCGCCCAGCGACTAGTGTACTTCACACTTCTCCCTACGATAAGTCAACATCGAATCACTCCGTTCTTCGTGTTTCCTTTATCTCAGTCGAAGTGCTCCAGTCCATACGTCGCTAAACGGGCGCTTCCGCTTTTCTATTATGGATTAACTTTAGTTTTAAACTTCTGTTCGCCGTTTACGTATTCCAAAATTACAGCGGATTTGATTGGATTGTGCTTGTCGTCAAGCTTCATTTGTCCAGTTACAAGATCTAGGCCGTCAGTCTCAGCCAGGGCCTTTTGAATTTTTTCTGTGTCCGTGCCGCCAGCGCGTTTGATTGCATCAGCAATAAAGTATGCAGAGTCATAGCCTAAAGCGTTGAACGCATCTGGAGACTTATCTTTGTTCTTCGCTTTAAATGCTTTTACGAACTCCTGAACCTTTGGATCATTGTCACCAGAAGAATAGTGGTTCGTAATAAACGTATTGTTCAAAGCATCTTTGCCGGCAAGTTCAATTAACTTCGGAGAATCCCAGCCGTCAGCCCCCATCATTGGAGCGGTAATGCCAAGCTCGCGGGCTTGCTTTACAATTAGACCAACTTCTTCATAGTATCCAGGGATGAAAATGAAGTCTGGTTTTTTCCCTTTAATATTTGTTAACTGTGCGTGGAAGTCCGTATCCTTCGCTACATAGGCCTCTTCCTTCACGATTTGGCCGCCTTCCTTCGTGAACAATTCTTTAAAGGAAGCCGCTAAACCTTTAGAATAGTCGCTGGCGCTGTCAATAAAAATGGCCGCTGTTTTAGCCTTTAATTCATTGGCCGCGAAGTTTGCTGCCACTGTTCCTTGGAATGGGTCAATGAAGCATGTACGGAATACATAATCATTCAATTTACCGTCTTTAAATGTTACGTCATCAGCAGTCCCAGTCGGTGTTAAGATAGGCACTTTATTGCTTTGGGCAATTTCAATTTGTGCCTTTGTATTACCGCTTGTTGCTGCCCCGATAATCGCCACAACCTTGTCCTGGCTGATTAGCTTTGTCGCACCGTTAATAGCCTCCGGTGCATCTGATTTATTATCGAATGGAACCAGTTCAAGCTTCTTGCCGTTGATTCCCTCTTTGTTGATTTCCTCAAGGGCTAAATCAATACCTTCTTTAATCGATTGACCATAAGAAGCAACCCCGCCGGACAATTCAAGGTTTGCACCGATTTTAATCGTGCCGCCCTTGTCATCGCCCTTTCCGCCAGCGTCTCCGCTTGTACTTGAGTTACAGCCTGCCATTACCCCTGCCGCCAGCATCAATGATGCAAAAATACCAGCTACTTTTTTCTTTCTCATAGCATTACCCCCTGATTTTAATAATTTTCCCAACTTTGTAGTCTAAGTCTTGCCAAAAAAGATAATATTCTGAAAACATTGTACATAATATTTTGAAGTTCGTCTAGTGTTATTATGTGTTATTTTAAAATAATTTTGTAAATTAAAAATATTTATCTATATCCCGTTCTAACACGCTTTATCACTTTAAAGTCAGCAAGGATTTACTTTTCCATTTTTTAAAAAGTAACCTGTGAAATATTTTGTCTAAATATGAATCTTTTTAAGATACATGAAAAAGAGGGATCTCCCTTTAAGGAAATCCCTTCCAAAATTTATTATACTAGCTCCTTTTGCTTCGTTTCTTTTCCCAAAATAAAGACTGCCAATGCCCCAATTAAGATAGATATGCAGAAAATGGTGAAAATCATCGAAACGGAAATCTTTTGAGCCACCAGATAGCCTACCAATAACGGTCCAAGCACACCGCCAATCCGTCCGACAGCGGCCGCCATGCCCGAACCGGTGCCGCGGATGAGGGTCGGATATTGCTCTGGTGTATAAGCATAAAGACCTCCCCAGGCGCCAAGGTTAAAAAATGATAACAGTATTCCGGATGTCATTAGCAGGGCTGTGGAATCGGCCGTTCCAAAGAAATAGGCACTGACAGCTGTTCCAATCAGATACACCACTAACACAAATTTACGGCCAAACTTCTCAATACACCATGCCGCGGTAAAATAGCCCGGCAGCTGTGCCAGTGTCATAATTAACACATATTCAAAGCTTTTGATCAAACTAAAGCCCTTCATTACCATCACACTTGGGAGCCAGAGGAACATCCCGTAATAGGAGAAAACGACACAAAACCACACAATCCACAGCATCACTGTTTGCCGTGCATAGTCCTTTGCCCATATCTTCGCAAGATTCTCAGCCACGGAAACCTTCTCTTTTTTCTGGACCGCTGTAAACTGTGGTGAATCCGGCAGTCCAATCCGTAAATATAATACATAAAATGCAGGCAGGGCACTGATAATCAAAGCTGTCTGCCAGCCATATGCAGGGATGACAAAATAAGATATTAAAGCAGCAATCAGCCAGCCGACGGCCCAAAAGCTTTCAAGAAGGACAACCGTACTGCCGCGCTTTTCAACCGGAACACTTTCTGAGACAAGCGTGGAAGCAACCGGAAGCTCACCTCCCAAACCTGCGCCGATAATAAATCTTAAGATTAAAAAGATAGCTAAACTGCTTGTAAACGCTGAGGCGCCGCTTGCAAGTGAAAAGAGTAACAAAGTAATCATAAAAACATTCTTCCGGCCAATTTTATCGGCCATTAACCCAAAGACAAGCGCACCAACAGCCATACCGATGGAATTGACACTGCCAATCCAGCCCATTTGTCCAGGAGTTAAATTCCATTCTGCGTGCAATGCCGCAATGATAAAGCTTAAGATCCCAACGTCCATAGCATCGAACATCCAAGCCGTTCCCGCAATCCCAAGCAGTTTTCGACTCGAGACTTCTTTCTTTTTACCGGCCGCCCCGTATAAACGTCCGCCGGTAATCCCCTTTGTATTGTCCACTTGCTTAAACCCCCTATGTTGAACAAGTTAGTACCATTATTCCCTTTTCTTGTTGGAAAAATAGTAAATCTTATTTATACCAGTATTTTAACACGTGTCTTTACACTAGTCATTAACAAAAAAAGGAGAGAAACACTCTCTCCTAATCTAACGCGCCTTCTACATTTTTAAATTGGTTAAAAAACATCTGATAGTATTTTCCTTGCTGCTTCATTAAATCATCATGGGTGCCTTTTTCGATGATTTGGCCTCGATCAATCACCATAATCATGTCAGCGTCTCGAATCGTGTTAAGGCGGTGGGCAATGATGAAGCTGGTCCGGTTTTCCATTAATGAGAGCAGGGCCTTCTGAATATGAAGCTCTGTCCGGGTATCGATGCTGCTGGTTGCCTCATCCAAAATCAACAGCGCCGGTTTCGCCAGCATCACCCTGGCGATGGCCAACAGCTGACGCTCGCCCTGACTAAGGTTTCCGCCATTTTCCGCCAATTTTGTGTCATACTGCTGCGGGAGGCGGTTGATAAATCCGGCAGCACCGGCCATTTTCGCCGCACGTTCCACCTCTTCATCTGTTGCGTCCGGCTTTCCGTATTTGATGTTTTCCTTAATACTTCCGGAAAATAAATAGGTGTCCTGGAGCACGAAACCAAAACAGCGCCTTAATGAATCCCTCGTATAATCACGAATATCGCGCCCGTCAAGCAGGATTCTCCCGCTCGTTACATCATAAAATCTCGTCAACAAATTCACGACCGTCGTTTTTCCCGCACCGGTCGGGCCGACAAGAGCAATGCTGGTGCCGACATTTGCTTCAAAGCTGACATTTTTCAAAATCGGCACATCCGGACGATAGCCGAAGCTGACATTTTCAAACACCACATGGCCGCGCGGCTGCTCTAACGTTACGGCGTCCTTTTTGTCTTCCGTCTCCTCCTGCTCATCCATCATTTCAAACACCCGCTCCGCACCGGCAACACCGGACTGAAGGATGTTAAAAATATTGGCCAAATCATTGAGGGGACGGACAAATTGCCGTGAATAGGTGATAAAGCTGGCAATCGCACCAACTGTGATATGACCTTTTACAGCTAGAATACCGCCGACAATGGCCACAATCGTTAAGCCGAGGTTATTGATAACGTTCATAATCGGCATCAAAAATCCGGACCAAATCTGCGCCTTAAGGCCGACCTCGCGCAGTCTTGTATTAACTTGTTCAAATTCCTCGATCACTTTATCCTCATGGTTAAAAGCCTTGACCACTTCAATCCCGGAAATCGTCTCTTCAATATGACCATTTAATTTTCCCAGTTCCATTTGCTGACCCTTAAACAGCACTCTCGTCCGTTTTGCAATCGTCCGCGTCAGCAAAAACACAAGGGGAATCGTCACCATGCTGGCTGCTGTTAAAATTGAACTTAAAACAAGCATCATGATGAATGACCCGGTAAGAATAACAACTCCGGACATCAGCTGGGTTGTTGACTGAGAAATCGTATTGCTGATATTGTCGACGTCATTAGACAGTCTGCTCATCAGTTCCCCGTGCGTCCGTGAATCGAAAAAAGCAACAGGAATCTTTTGCAGCTTTTTAAACAAAGCGTCCCTTAAATTCCTTACAATCCTGCCGGCTACACCCGCCATCAGCCAGCCCTGCAGCCATGTCAGCACCGCATCGGCAATATAGGCAGCTGTCAAAATGATAATCATCACTTCTAAAAAGCCAAAATTGACCTTGCCATGATTCAAGCTCATCGCATCAATCGCCTTCCCGATGAGGAAGGGATTTAACAGCATTAACACCGAATCTACCAATATAAAAATAAAAATAAGTGTAAGCATGTTTCTTTCTTTGCCGATATAATCCCATAACCGCTTAAGGGTGCCTGTGAAATTTTTCGGCTTCACAACCGGTCCGCCGCGATGATGGGCTCCGCCTGGTCTTAACGGCGGCGGGGTTACCGGGGTATGACGCTGCTGTTCAACTTGCTTAGCCATTGTCAGACACCTCCTTGCCGATTTGTGAACGGTAAATCTCTTGATATATCAGACATTCCTTAATTAACTCCTGATGGGTCCCGACTCCGGCAATCATTCCGTGATCAAGGACGATAATTTTATCCGCATCAATAATGGACGTAATCCGCTGAGCAATTAAGATGCAGGTCAGCCCTTGGGCATATTTTTTCAAGCCTTCCTTTATTTTCGCCTCAGTCGTCACATCGACGGCACTCGTGCTGTCATCAAGGATGAGGATTTCTGGCTTTTTCACCAATGCCCTGGCAATCGAAATCCGCTGCTTCTGCCCGCCGGAAAAATTAACCCCGCCTTGGCCGATCGCTGTCTCGTAGCCTTCAGGGGCGGCAGCAATAAAATCATGCGCCCCGGCAATCCTGGCTGCTTCTTCGATGTCAGCCTGTTTCGCATCCTCTTTACCCCAGCGGATATTTTCCGCCACGCTGCCGGTAAATAAGATATTCTTTTGCGGCACAAAGGCGATTTTTTCTCGGAGTGCTTTCGGGTTGATCGCTGTTACGTCTTCACCCCCGACCTTCACCGTACCTTGGGCGGCATCATAGAAACGGGGTATGAGTCCGACGAGTGTACTTTTTCCTGAGCCAGTCGAGCCGATGATCCCGACTGTTTCTCCCGGAAGAATCGTTAGGTTAATCTGTTTTAATACCGGCTCACTGCCGCTGTCCTCATAGGAGAAGGAGACATTTTCAAAATCAATTCTCCCTTTTTGGCTGCTTTGCGGAAGTGTTTCCTGCGTCCAGGTTTGCTTACTATCCTGGGAAAAGACTTCGCCAATCCTTCCTGCCGAAGCCCTCGCTCGGACAAACATATTAAACACCATTGTGATCATCATCAGCGAAAACAAAATTTGTGTCATGTAGTTAATAAAGGCAATGATATGTCCGACCTGAATATCGCCCGATTCAACACCCAATCCGCCAAGCCAAATCACAACGACAATCCCTATATTGACCGTCAGCATAATCGCCGGGCTGAATACGGACATTAAGCGGCTGGCGGCGATGGTGCGGTCCTTAAACTGGTCATTCACCTTGGTAAATTTGTTAATCTCGACATCAAATCGGTTAAAGGCCTTGACGACTCTTACCCCGGACAGAAATTCCCGTATTACGCTGTTAACGCCGTCCAATGCCTTCTGGACTTTGGCAAACAGCGGGAAACCAAGCCTTAGGTTGATGATAATCAGAATGGCTACAAACGGTACCACCACAGCAAGAACAACGGCAAGGTGGAGATTCAGCCTCGTCGCCATTATCAGCCCGCCAATGGCCAGCAACGGCGCTTTCACGAAGATACGCATTAGCCCGTTGACAAAGACCTGCACCTGGGTAACATCATTTGTCAGCCTTGTGATCAGCGACGCGCGATCAAATTGATCCAGATTTTTAAAGGCCAAGGTTTGAATTTTTTTAAACAAATCAGACCTCAGCTCTGTCCCGAAGTTTTGCGAGACAATGCTGGCTAAGATGCTTCTGGTCGAAGCGGCGACCGCACCACACGCGGTCACGAGCAGCATCACTCCACCCATCTTTAAGACATAATGGATGTCTTTATGGACCACTCCATTGTCAATAATTTTGGCTATAATCGTCGGCTGCAATAGGTCGCAGATCGCTTCAAAGGTAAGAAACACCACTGCCACACTGAAGGACAGCCAATATTTTTTAGTATATTTCGATAAAAACTTCATAGGTTCCGCTCCCCGGCATTGATAAACCCTATTATAATTTTGTTTGCTAAAAATAGACAAATGATTGAGCTTTTGAGGGTGTGGGTGGAGGGGGTTACTTGGTATAGAGGTCTGTTACTTGCGTATGGGGTTACTTTACTTGCGCAGAAAACAGCATTTCTTGCGCTTATGTCTATTTTACTTGCGCTACCCGCATTCAGCGACTCTAACATCGCTAATAAAAAAACAGTCCACAGCAAACTGTGGACCGCACTATACACACTTATTTAACCTCGCTAAACTCATGTACCCAAACTCTCATTTGCGGCAGCCATGGCATACCTGGGTGAATTGAAAGAATGGATTGCTTATATTCTTCCACTGTTGCAAAGCCTTCACGGCGTGCATCTTCATCAGTTAACTCACCTAAGCTTTGTGAATATACTTTATCAACGACAAACTTGCGTCCTTCTAAAGTCATGATTTCACCTGGGTCAGCGTAGCGGCCATTGCGGCGAGTCGCTGTTTTTTCCCCGGCAAGAACCTTCTTAACGTCCTCTTCCAAGGTTACCATACGTTCAATCGTACATGTTTTTGGCGGCAGTGTATTGTTGTCATGTTGTGTCAATTTAAATTCCTCCTTTTACCAATTCACTTTTCTATTTTAACACTATTGATATTGTAATAAAAGTTTCCCCTAAATAGCAAAAACGAAGTCCTAACCACAATTCCTAATATTCAGATTATAATATCCCGCCCCTCTCATATACTTGATACTATACAGGCATTACCTGTAAAAAAGAGAATTGGGGGAGATACGATGTCTGCAATCTGGTTAGCGGTAATCGGAACGGTCGTGTTCATTCTCGGTTATCGCTACTACTCAAAATTTGTGGCAGAAAAGATTTATCGTCTTGATCCTAATTTTGTAACTCCTGCACATGAATTTAGGGATGATGTAGACTTTGTTCCTACAAAGAAAATTGTCTTATGGGGGCACCACTTTACATCGGTTGCCGGCGCGGCGCCCATTGTTGGACCTGCGATTGCCGTGTATTGGGGCTGGCTGCCTGCGTTACTATGGGTCGTGCTCGGTACAGTCTTCGCTGCCGGGGTCCATGACTTCGGAACGCTCGTTTTATCCGTCCGCAATAAAGGACAATCCGTCGGAACCCTTGCCAACAAGCTGATTGGCAAAAAAGCAAAACTACTATTCTTATTTATTATTTTAATCCTTGTGTTAATGGTCAACGCCGTCTTTGCCTGGGTCATTTCCAATCTCTTTGTCAAATTCCCGGCAAGTGTTTTCCCAGTCTTCATTCAAATCCCATTAGCCGTCTGGATTGGCTATACCGTTTATAAAAAGCAAAAGAAAATGCTTGTTCCTTCACTAATTGCCCTGGCAATAATGTACGGAGCAGCAGTTTTATCCAGCAGAATCCCGGCGCTGCAGATTGATTTGGTAAGATATTTCGGTGGTCCGGAAGCGACAACATTATTCGGACTAAGCGGCGTATCGATGGCCTTCTTTGTCTGGATTATTGTCTTAATGGTCTATTGTTATTTCGCCTCGACGCTGCCGGTTTGGAAGCTGCTGCAGCCGCGTGATTTTATTAACTCCCATCAACTTGTTGTTGGGCTTTTAATCATGTATTTAGGGCTTTTCTTTTTAAATCCAAAAATCACGGCACCCATGACAAATGCCGCCGCAACGGATAAATCTTGGTTCCCGCTCTTATTTATCACTATTGCCTGCGGTGCGATATCCGGCTTCCACGGCCTTGTGTCATCCGGTACGTCTTCTAAACAATTAAACAAGGAAACTGATGCCCGCTTTGTCGGCTATCTTGGTGCCATCGGTGAAGGGTTCCTCGCCCTGATATCCATTATTGCCTGTGTCAGTCTGTTCGCCAATGCCGGGGAATTTAAAGCGGCTTACTCTAGCTTCAGCGCTGCGAACGGCGGCGGGTTAGGCAACTTTATTCAGGGCGGTGCCAATCTTGCAGGCGGGGTGGGAATTCCGGCTGATATTGCGATGACCATCATCTCCATTATCGTTGTCAGTTTTGCCGCTACAACGTTGGATTCGTCTGTTAGGTTAATGCGCTATATTATTGCGGAATTGGCCGATGAGTATAACTTCAAGCCGTTAACGAGAACGCATGCGGCCACCATGATTGCAGTTGGTTCAAGTGCTGCACTAGTACTCCTGCCGAAAGGGCCAAATGGCTTTGGTTCCGGCGGTTACTTGCTCTGGCCGTTATTCGGGACAGCCAATCAGCTGCTTGCCGGCATCAGCTTACTGCTCATTTCCGTCTGGCTGAAGCGGCTCGGGCGTAACTATTTAGTCACTTTTATTCCGATGGTCTTCCTGTTATTTATGACGATCTGGGCCATGGTCCAGCAGGTCGTATTTGAATGGTCCGGACTCGGGGCAACCGATGCCAATCTGCTGTTATTTATCTTTGGCGCGATTATTCTTGTCTTCGCCATCTGGATTACCATCACCGCACTGTTGGAATTATCGAAAAAAAGCAACCCAATGGGGAGATAAACAATTTGGGGACCTGGCTTTCGCCGGGTTTCCTATTGTTTTTTCTATACTAGTGCATTCAAAAATGGATTCGAGCATTTTATCGGCGAATCTTTCGTATTTATCGGCGAAAAGAGCAAATTTATCAGCGAACAAAAAAAGAACCACCATTTTACTAAGCAATGTCTAGATTTATTAGCGACTTTAATCCGCATATTAGCGAATTTAGCCCTTTTATTAGCGTTTCTACGCTCCCTATTAGCGATTTTGACCCTTTTATTAGCGAATTACTAAAATTTAAAAAGCTGGTGACCGATTTGAAAAGCTTAAAAAAACTATTACAGCTGTATGAAGACATCATCTCTGTCAATCATCGCACCGAGATTGCCAGGGAACTACGCGAAGAAGATGATTTATTCCTTTTTCTCTGCCTGTCGGAGACGCTCGGTCTTCCGGACCCCGCCTACTACTATACGCTCGAGCTGTATCCATACATGCTGGAAAAATTTCATGATTGGCATCTTAGAATGGGAATGGACAAATCACCGCTTACCGGCTTTCGCTGCTGTTAAAGGAGGAATATAACATGAAAAAAATCTGGTTTGTCGGCGGAAAAGGGGGAGTGGGCAAATCAACCAGTGCCGCCGCCCTCGCCCTTCTCTTATCGGAGCAGCAACAGAAAACACTTCTCGTCTCAACCGACCCGGCACACAACGTCGGCGATATTTTTCACAAGCCGTTGAAAAACAAACCGCTAGAAGTGTCGCCTAACCTAGATGCAGTCGAAATTGACCCGGCCGCCGAATGCCGAAATTATATCAAAACGGTAAAAGAAAATATTCGTGGGGTTGTCAGCGCCCAGATGCAAGCGGAGGTGAACCGGCAAATCGACTCAGCCAGCTCGTCTCCCGGGGCGGAGGAGGCGGCCTTATTTGATCGCATCGTTTCGATTATTTTGGATGAAGGCGGGCAGTACGATGCGATTGTATTTGATACCGCACCAACCGGGCACACCATCCGGCTGTTGACACTGCCAGAAATCATGGGTGTGTGGATTGACGGGATGCTACAACGACGGAAGAAAACAACCGACCATTACACCCAGCTGTTAAACGACGGTGAGCCCATCGATGACCCGATTTATAAAGTGCTGCAACGGAGAAAGCAGCGCTTTGCAGCCGTACGCCAAATTCTGTTGGACAATCAGTCAACGTGCTTTATTTTTGTCCTGAACGCCGAACGTCTGCCGATTCTTGAAACCTCTAAGGCTATTAAACTATTAAAGCAACATGGATTAGAAGTAAACACGCTGTTTATCAATAAAGTGCTTGGTGAAGCGGCCGCAGGGGAGTTTTGGCAAAAGCGTCGAAAAACCGAAGAAGAATATCTCGACTGGATCAACCGAGAATTTCCAGCACAGCAAAAATGCCAGATTCCGTTGTTTGAAACCGACATTAACTCAATAACATTATTATCCAGTTTCGCATCCTGCCTACAAGAAAATTTAAAGGGGGTCCTCACAAAATGAGAAGCCCCCCTTTTTTTCATCTACACAACCTGTCCACCCTTATCGCGATACTTCAGAATTCCCTCCGCTGCACGATAGGCAAAGGCGCCGACGGTTCCTGTCGGATTGTAGCCGGAGTTATGTGAAAATGCCGATGCCCCGACAACAAATAGGTTATCCATGTCCCACATCTGCAGGTAATTATTTACCGCCGATGTCCCTGGGTCAGCCCCCATAATCACCCCGCCTGTATTATGGGTCGACTGATAGGTAGTGATATCATACGGCCCCAATTCCTTTAATGAATCAATATGGTCTGCACCCATTTCCTTTAAAATTCCAGCACATTTATTCGCAAGGAAGACTGCAAGATTTTTATCCTGCTCTTCAAAATCAAAGGTAATCCGGATCAGCGGATCGCCGAATGCATCCTTATAGGTTGGATCGAGATCGAGATAATGATGTTTAAACGGCATCGAAGAGCCTTGGGCACCGACAGATAAATAGCGGTTCGCATATTTTAACGATGTTTCCTTAAACTCCTTGCCCCAGGCGGCTGTGCCTTGTGGAACCGGATTATTTTGGATCGGCCGCAATCCTGTTTGTGATAAGGACACCATACCGCCATGGATAAAGTTTACATCTTTATGATCAAAGTTATCACCATTATAATCATCGATCACCATGCCTAAAGCGCCTGCTCCTGCGTATGTGTTAAATTGTTTATCATTGAAATAGCCAATTGCGTTCCCTTTAATCACTTGGTAGGCATAATTTTTGCCAATCACACCTGTACCGCTTGCCGGGTTATATGGCTTCCCAATATTAGACATTAAGAGTAAACGGATGTTATTAAATACATAGCTTGTAAGCACTACAATATCGGCCGGCTGTTCAATTTCTTCACCGGTTGTCGTATCGGTATAAAGAACCCCTGTCGCCTTTCCGCCTTTATGTAAAATTCGCCTTACGTTGGAATGCGTGCGAATCTCAAACTTCCCTGTTTTCTTAGCCACCGGAATGACCGTCACAACCGGATCGGCCTTTGCCCCGTACTCACAACCGAAACGTTCGCAATAGGCGCAATACTGGCAAGCGGCCCGGGCAATACCATCGGGATTCGTATAGCTTTGAGACAAATTCGCTGACGGCATCATATAAGGATGGAGTTTCATATTTTTCGTTGCTTCTTCAAACATTTTTATTGACGGTGATTTTTTCATCGGCGGAGTTGGGTACTTGTCGGAGCGTTTGCCGCCAAGTGGATTCTCTTCTCCGGAAATCCCGCAGGTTTTTTCAAACTTATCATAATAGGGCTCCAGTTCATCGTAAGTAATGCCCCAATCATGCAGCGTCATCCCGGCAGGAATTTTATTTTTCCCATATCGTTCAATCGTTTTACTGCGGATTTCAAAATCATATGGCAAAAAGCGAAATGTTTGCCCGTTCCAATGAACCCCTGCACCACCTAAGCCGTCACCGATTAAAAACGATCCATACTGCCTCATTGGCAGGGCACGGACTCTCTCGTTGCTGCGGAAGGTAATCGTTTCCTTAGACAGGTCCTGCATCAGATCATATCGCAACGCATATCTTAGCTCGTCATGAACCATAAAATAATCTTCTGTCTTCCGTTCTTTTCCTCGTTCAAGGCCTACTACATTGAGGCCTTTCTTGGTCAGCTCAGAGGCGATAATCCCGCCTGCCCAGCCAACACCGATCACCACTACATCTGCTTTCGGTAACTTTCTCACCATGATTACACCTTCTTTCTCAATTTCTATTTATGGTTCATATGGCTCTGCAGGCTTTGCGGCTTGATTTTCGTAAAGTCCTTCTCAATGACATCAGCATAAGCCATTTGGCTGCCGGGATAATTCCGCATTTTCCATCCGTCCATATTGCGGTTGCCGCCATACAATGGATCGCTGTAAACACCTTCTAATGTTGCACTGCGAAGCATTTGGAAAAATCCGCTCGGAGAAATGGTCGTGATATTTACCTTATCTCCTTCAAAGTCCTTCAAAATTTGATCCTGCTGATCACCCGATAACTCTGTAAAGCTTTTCTTAAGCGTTTGCATACTATGGTTATCGATTTCTCGCAGCCCAATATCAAAAATATCGCGCCGTTTTAATCGTCCCTGATAGCCCTGCACTTTTTCACCGCGGTAGAATGGCGGCTGCATATAATCACGGGCATTAAAGCCCCAATCGCCAGCTAATTGATGGTCAATGAAAAAGGCAACACCCAAATCACTTGCCCCCGGGCCATTATCATCCTTTGGAAAAATCCGCTCAGTTGCGGCATCGACAATCTTAAATTGCTCAGGGGTAAAATACATCAATGCTTGATTGAAATTTTCTGCATGGGGCGGGGGAGGATTATTGGTTGTTTGGTCCTTCTTCCATGGAATCAAACTCCCGATAATCCCGCCGACAGCAAGTCCACCGACGGTATAACCCGTATTTCGTAAAAATTTTCTTCTCGATAAGTCCTGCGGCATTTCTTTGTTTTCTTCAGCCATCTGGAACCACCTCCAAGGAAATAGTCAACATCATTTGAAAATAAAGGCAGTTTTTCCTGCCACTTGAATAGTATCGTTCCCAAAAATTATCCATGCATACTCAGAAAAAATAAGGGGCATTGTATTTTATAAAAAGGAGGAAGATTTATGAAAAGGAATTGGAAAATTTGGGGCACACCGCTCATTGGTGTGATGTTAGTACTTGGCGCTTGCTCTGCCGAGGGGCTACACAAAAACGAAGCTGATGCGGCGGATCTTCATGACAACTCATTAAATAAAAAAGGAAATGGACATGTTCATGGTACGAACAATCCAGATGTCATTCCAAGCGTCGACCGTACCAAAAAACACACGACAAAAACGACAGAGGGCATGGGAACAAATGTCTACAGCCTAATCGGCAGCTCCAGCCTGCATGATGGCGGTATTTCCTCACACTTAGAATCAAGACTGGCTGGGGAAGGGATTAACGGGGTCAAGGTATTTGTCCTTGATGACACGGTTATTCTTGCTCGCTCCAAGCCTGAAGGTACATCAACAAGCTATGATGAAATGCAAAACAAGGTGTTGAAAAACACAGCCGGTCTTTCCGGAAAAGGTAATTTCGACGGTGTAGATGAGACAGGCGCCAATACCGATGATAATTTATACCAAGCGAAAAAACTGATGAATAAAGCATTTGACGGTCATGTCCAAATCCTGACGGTAACCAATCCAAAAGCCGTGACATTAATTGATAGAATCAAGTCTACTATTAAGTCGGACAACCCATCTTATAGCAGAATGACAAACGATATTACCACCCTGATTAAAATGACACGCGAAAAATAACGAAGAAACGCTCGAACAAAATAGTCCGAGCGTTCCTTTTTTTAAGAAAAAGCTTACTTTAAACCTTTGGAGACTACAGCAGAGTAAGAGCTGTATACCTTCTTGCTACTAACTGTCTTATAAGCTCTAACCTTGTAATAATAAGTTTTTCCTTTTGCTAACTTTGTATTGGTAAAGCTAACTGTTTTACCGGAAGTCACAGTTTTTACCGCTGAGTATTTTCCGGCTTTAGATGTTGCGCGGTATACTTGATAGCCGCTTGCACCATTTACTTTAGACCAATTCACTTTCACCGAAGTGCTGCTAGCCTTGGCAGCTTTCACACCTGTTGGCGTCTTCAGCGCCGGCTTGCCGCTTACAACAGAGGAATAAGGGCTGGCAAGCTTCACGCCGTCAACGGTTCCATTAGCAACAACTTTATAGTAATAAGTAGTGCCGGTTGTTAAACCGCTGTTGCTGTAGCTTGTGCCTTTAACTGTTGCAGCCTTCGTGTATTTACCGGTTTTTGATGTCGCTCGGTATACATCATAACTTGAAGCACCGGTTACTTTTGCCCAGCTGACTGTTAGTTTGTTGTAATCTGCTGAAGCTGCTTTTACTTTTGCAGGCGCAGCCAGATTCTTCACAAATTTTGCATATACGTTGGTATCTGCTGTAATTGGCTGATTAAAGTCAAACTTAGATGTCAACTTTGCATCTTTATACCAGCCGATGAAGGTGTAACCGGACTTTTTCAGTTTTTCCGGAGCAGTGGTTTTTAAACCTTTAATCACTTCGTCCGTTTTAACAACTTCTTTGCCGTTATAATAATTTACTTTATAGAAATCACCGCGGTAAACTTTGATTTCTTTCGTTGTTTTATTACCGGCAAGATCCACAAGTTCGAGGGTAAATGTATTATTTCCTAGCTCAAGTTCCAATGTTGTTTTCACTTGCTTGCTTAGGCTTCTCATAGCATATGGTTCTGCAAAATCTTTGGTGAATTCCTCACTGCCGTCAACATAGTAGTGAATTTCATCATAGTTGTCGGAAACCGTAACATCAAGTTCTACAGTCGATGTTTTTACTTTCGAAGGAATCACTTTATTTACCTTAATTTGCGGTGCCGTTGTATCTACCATCAAGTCACGTACTAGATAATCAATTTTGTTACCCGCATCATCAGCGCCGGTAATACGGATATTGTAGACACCGTCATTTTTCACGGATACCGCTGTTTCAAATTCGTATTGAGCTTTAGCGGCATTCCAAGTGAATTTGACTTCTTTTTGTGTGTAGTATTTTTGGTCTGCTTCATTAGCAGGTTCCACTTTAAGCGATAGGCTCTTTAGTTTTGACTGATCTGTTACATATCCCGCAACAGGAAGATCATGTGATGCATAAACATTAGCCGCCCCAATGGAAGTGACATGAACGTAAGGAATGGTATTGTCCGTACCGCCCCGTACTTCTACTTTACTTGTGTTACCGGCATAGTCGTAGGCCACGACCTCAACTAAACCAACAGGCGTGTCATCGAAAGTAAATTCTTGTGGACCTCCTGCTAAAGGAGCCTCTTTGCCTGCAAAAATGGATTTTCCGCTAACTAAAATATCATAGAAAGCAACACCGGATCCATCACCATCGGTAGAACTAATGGATAGCTTTTTCCCATCAAGTCTCGCAGTTACTCTTGGCGCAACCGTATCGACAATAACCGGGAATTTCTTCACTTGCGGTGCTTTCCCAGGGTAATCGATTGTCGCATCAATTTCATAATAATACGTGCCGTCAGCAGCTAATTTGTTCTTAATCTTTCCGTCCCAAGCATTGGCCGGATTGATATAATATTGCAACCCTCTGCCGCCATCATTAAAGTTTTTAAGGACATTTGTCTCGGATTTAAGCTTTCGCAGGACATTTCCATCTTTATCAACAATCTTGTACTCTACCGATTTGGCATTTCGCAAGAATGTTAGAATTGGCAGTGCGTTATCCTGCACGCCATCACTATTTGGTGAAATTGCAATTTGCTTAGTCTTGAACGATTCATCCGCTGGGTTGTAACCTAGATAGTCGTAGTTATCGTAGCCATCTTCGTCAACACCGGCATTAGTTAACATGCCTGTCCAAGCATAGAAGGATTCAGCATCATTGCCGTCGTAAATATCTTTGTCAAGGATTGGCGGCTTATTCCAGTCACCGTTGAAGCCGACGTATGGCACAGATACGACAGGATACTTATCATTTATATCCGTTAGTGTAACAAAACCTTCAACGAAATAGCCATTTTTGAAAATATCCTCTAGCGACAGGTCTTGATCATTATTTCCCCAATCAACCGTATCCGTTAAATCAACAGTTACACCGATAGTTGTGCTTTCATTAGCCCGGACAGTGATTTCTTTTTGACTAAATGAAATTGGATATTCGCCAGTCCATGGCTTCGAATCCGATATTGTACCATTTTTATAGATCCCTTGAGCTTCCATTTCATCTATTACTAAGCCAGTCTCTTCATCTTCAAAGGCTAAATCTGTTTGAACATTTCCATCTACTACATAGGTAACTTCTTGATTTGAGAAATTCCTTACATTTAATGTAAACGTAGCTTTGTTGTCTTTAATTTCTTTTAAAGCAACCTTAGCCTCATTTGTCTTCGAATCTGTCACCACGATCGGTGTGCTTAATGCTGCATGAAGCTGCATTACACCAGCTCCTTGGCGGCGTGGAGAATATGGATTTCCAAGATTGTAATAACTATTATACGTTCCTTTATCTGCTACAACCTTACTCGTGTTCATTAACAGGTTTTTCGCAATGCTTACACGTGCAGCACCTTTTAAATCGGCAAAATCTTTCTTCACCCGTTCTAGAACAAGTGAAGCACCGCTGGAGACATGTGGAGCTGCCATTGATGTACCGCTCATCACACCATATTGGTTATTATTTAATGTAGAATAAATATTACCACCAGGTGCGGTGATTTCAGGCTTAAAGTCTAAGTTAGGTGTTACGCCCCATGATGTAAAGTCAGACATTTTTCCAGCTGTTGGGTTTTGGGCTGTTACTTTATCCCCTTTAAAGTCAATGGTTACCTTTGCACCTGCATCAAGCTTCGCCTTTAGCTGATCACCATCCGTTTTTAACATGAATAATTGTGGAATCGTAATTGCCGGATCAGACGCCATGTTTACAAATCCATCCGCGTTATTGTAGATAATAACACCAACAGCGCCTTTCTTTTGGGCATTTAACGTCTTATCAACAAAACCAATGACCCCGCGCTGGATTAAGGCATATTTACCTTTAAAATCTTTCCCTTCAAAATCAGCTGGCTCACCAATGCCTGCAGCTAGTACTTCAAAAGATTTTTGTTTTTGCTTCAATGGATCTGCATTACTTGCTGATAAGAACGGCGCTTTACCTGCTTCTGTTCCATCAAAGGAATACGTAATCGCGTCCAAATCCATGTAGTTATTTTCAATAGAGGCCACTTGTAAAGAATTCGTTGCAATACCAGGTGCACCAACTACCCCGTAATCAGGGTTGGATCCAAGCGGATTGAAATAACCGTCGCCAAAGTGGTTGGAGTTGCCGGCAGAAATGGACATTAACACACCATTATCAACCGCTCTTTGTACCGCCATTTGTTCAGGGTCGTCAGCTTGAACGAATGCACTTGTAGAACCTAAGCTTAAGTTATCCACATCAGCACCAAGTTTAATAGAGTCATCAATAGCTTTGATGATAATGTCGCTCCATGTAGAAGGCATTTCTGGATCATTACCGAACACTTTAAGAGCCAGGAATTGTGCTTCAGGAGCTACCCCTTTGATGCCGCCTTTTTCTTCATCACCGTTTGCCCCAACCGTTCCGGCAACATGCATGCCGTGCATTGAAGCATCCGGTCCTAAATCTAGGATCTGTTCATTTTCATCATAATAGTTATAACCGTAAGGGACTTTTTCCGTATAGAACTTACCCGGAAGCCCTTTTTCATTTTTTAGCGTATTGACTTTTCCTTCAGTCAGCGCCGCTTTTGATTTGTCGGTTAATATCATATCTTTATGGCTAGGGTCAATGCCGGTATCAATGATTCCGACAACCATGCCTTCGCCTTTATAACCGTAATCTTCCCACGCCTTTTGAGCTTCCACAATTTCCTTGCTGTACTTCATATCAGGCTTAATTTCCGGACGCTGATACTCATGTGCAATCGTTACCTTGGAAACACCAACAATACTTTTAATAGCAGGAATTCTTCCATATTCTACCTCGCCGCTGAACCCATTAAAGGTTGTGGTAAAATGCTGCTTGAATTTCATATTAATTGCTTTTTGAGCAATTTGGTTTTTAACATTTTGCTGTGCATTTATAAGGTTATTTTCTAATTTATCTTTTACTGATTTAGCTAGTTCACTATATTTCTTGCCTTGCTTTGTTGCATATGTAATCGCCGGTTCACCATCAACCTCAACAATTACCCGTACTTTGTCGGTCTTTTTATAATTTTTCTCAACATCTTTGCCCTTAATGGACTTTGACAGTTGATGTTTTAGCTGTGTGATCTGACTGCTTTTACTCTGAGCAGCTTTTGGAACAGCCGCCTGAGCCGCACTGGAGAATACCATGAGCAAAATCAACAATAACGGTAAACTTCTCTTAAACTTCACCTTTTCTCCTCCATTTCACCTATTTTTCTACATGAAACTTGAAAATCTTCTCTGGTATTTTAGACCCCCTTCTACTTTTTTCGAGTTTCAAATTAATTTTATTTCAAAATATGGTAAATCGTCAATATTTTTATTATATTTAGAATACATTAAATAGTCCGAAATACCCATCTTCCGAAACAAAAAAGACCGTTCTAATTACGGTCTTTAAACATGTAAATCTCTCTTCTTAAAAAAGCTATAGGTGATAGTGAGCAGGACGGTAATAATGACCATGGACAGGCCGACAAAAGCAGGATCCAGCGCCCCATCGGCCAGCACTCTTTTTGCTTCGAAATACTTAAAAGGGGTTATATATTGTAATAGTTCTAAATTCTTATTTAGGTCAATTGCAATTGATAGAATATAGGTGATTAAAAGCAGTGCCGTTCCAATGCCAGCTGCCCGTTTAGGTTTTTTGCCCGCGGCAGCAATGCCGGCACCAACTGCCATAAATAACAGCTGCAGCAAAAACATGCCCGCCATTAATAAATAAATATCATGTAACGACTCCCCAGCTTTGCTGAATTTACTTACCATAACCACAGAGAGAACTAAGGTTACTAGATTAAAGATGACCACATTGACGAATGCAGCCAACAGCTTTGCAGTGATCACCTGAGTGCGCGATATCGGCTTCGCCAGCAGAAATTCCGCCGTTTTGTCCCGCTCTTCCTTTGCAATGATATTGGCCCCAAGCATTAAGGCATGGATCGCCGCCATTAGCAGCAAATACGTAAAAAGAATCGCGTAAAATCCAACGGCCGTTGATAAATCCAATGTTCCCGCGCCCATAATAGCCTGCAGCGATTTCGGCATTTCTGAAATCAACTGCTGCAGCGACTGCCCCGTCCCGTTCAACCCTTCATACTTGGCCATGCCGCTTACGATCATAAAGAATATACCGATGGTCCATAGAATGAGCGACTTTCTCGCCGCCTTTATTTCCCGGAAAAATAAATTCATCACGACACCCCCTCAGACCGCATGAATATCTTTTTTAGCATAAATAATATAGCTGGCGAGAACTCCCGCCGCGACCAACACAATTTCAATTATGATAAAACGTGCCTCATAGGCGGAATGCTTGATAATATAGGCCGTATCATAATAGTTAAACGGGGTAAAATAGCGGAACGCTTTCTCACCAATCACCGAGCCAAACATATTTAAGAAGTAAAAACCAAACACCATACTAAGAGAAAGAGGCAGCACCGACTTAATATTTGACAGTGCAGCAGAAACGAGTAGTCCCAATGCTAAAAACATACATTCCACCAAGAATGCCGTTAACGAAATCAGTACAAAGATCTGCTTATCAAAAGACACATCACTCACAGCCTGTGCTGTGATGACAGCCGCCGCTAAATAGAAGAGGTTCGTTGCTGCCAATGATGTGACGGCAGCCGATAACTTGGCGGTCACCACCTGCTGACGTGTTACCGGCTTCGTCAGCAAAAAGTCAGCCGTTTTTTCCCTTGACTCCTTTGATAAAATGGAGAGTCCTAGATTCATAGCTTGGATGGAGCCGCATAACACGATATAGGCAAACACATACGAGTAAAATCCCAGCAGCGACGTGATACTCTCCAATGAAATCCCAAACGCTTTTCTGACACTTTCCGGATAACCCTCCAAGAGCTTTTTAAACTCAGCCGCATCCTTTGATAAGCTTGGGAACATCGACATAAACAACACCAGCACGGCAACGAGTGATAATGTCCATATAAAGGTAGACTTTCGATACGCCTTTAATTCATGGAGAAACATATTCATGGTCTACTTCTCCTTTTCGTAGTAATGCATGAAGATTTCCTCTAGGTCCGGTTCCTCAATCCACAGGTTGTTGATTTCTATTTGTGCGATCTTTTGCAAAATCAAATTAATATCGCCGCTGTAAAGGAAGCTGATGAGATGGTGGTTCTTGGTTTCCAAATTTTGCACCCCGCTGATGTTGAAAAAATCTTGTGTAAGCGGCGTTTTCGTTTCCAGCTTAAAGCGTTTATGATTACTTTCCTTTAACGTGCTGATCTTCTCGACCTTAACAAGCTCTCCTTCCTTGATAATCGCCACGCGGTCGCACATTTTCTGCACCTCGCTTAAAATATGGGACGAAAACAGAATTGTCGTGCCTTTTTTATTTTCATCCTTTAACAGGTCAAAGAACTTCTGCTGCATTAACGGATCGAGGCCGCTCGTTGGCTCATCGAGAATAATCAGCTTCGGCTCGTGTAGCAGCCCTTGAACAATCCCCACCTTTTTCTTATTGCCGAACGAAAGGTCATCAATTTTTTTATTAAGATCAAGGTCAAGCATTTCCGCCAATTGCATAATGCGCTTACTGCAGTCCTTTTTGTAAAAACTGGCCGAGTACTTCAGCAGCTCTTTTACCTTCATGTTGTCGTAATAAAATACCTCCGACGGCAGATAGCCGATTTCCCTTTTTATTTCTGGAGCGAACTTGACAGAATCCATACCAAAAATCGTCGCACTGCCGCTTGTCGGGTAGATCAGCGACAGCATCGTGCGAATCGTAGTCGACTTCCCGGCCCCATTCGGTCCAATAAACCCGAAAATCTCGCCTTCCTCCACGTTAAAGCTGATGTTTGCAATCCCTCTCGCCTTTCCATACGTTTTCGTCAGGTTCTTAAGCTCAATCACATTCATCGCTTAGGGCCTCCCTTATTTATAAAAAGCCTTTATGAGTACGTCGAAATACTGCTCCACTTCAATGCGGACTTTTTGATAATCTATTTCGTGGTTTGGTGATAGCTTTGCTTTGTTCAGCTCCTCATCACTCAATTTTTCAAATGTCCAGGTGATGATTTTCAAGATTTTTTCCTGCTCAATATCATCGCGGAATTTCGAGGTATCAATGTTTTCATACATTTTGGCAAAATTGATTTCCAGCAGCTGCTGTAATTTATTTTCAAACTCCTGCTTTATTTCCTTCGATTCTTCCAAGTAAACAGCCTGAAGGAAATTAAACAGCTCAGGATAATTCGCCAGCAATTCCATCTTAATGATGACCGCCTGCCGCATCCTACTGAAAAAATCCGCCTCTGAAAGGTCAATTTTTTTGAAAAATTCATCGGCAATCAAGTCATAGCAATAATCAAACAGGAATAAGTACAACTGCTTTTTATTGCCGAAATAATGAAATAGCAGCCCTTTTGAGATTTCCGCTTCCTTCACGATTTCATTCGTCGAGGCATTATCATATCCTTTCTGGGCAAATTCCTTTATCGCAGCATTAATGATTCGATCTTGTTTTTCTTGATCTAAGTTGAGAAATTTCGTAAACAATGTTTAGCGGCCCTCCTTTTGTTGTGGTTATTGACCACATCAGTCAATTACATTTTATTCCTATTGACTGTGCTGGTCAATGGGCGGACAAGTTTATTTTTACAACTTTTTGAACTCTATAGTTTTGCTTTTTGCTGTGTGCTACGATGCGTGTGGAGGTGATTTATTTGAAAGATCGAGATTTTTCATTGAAGTTAGAAGGGCTGATTGCTGCCCAAGACCGGTTGCCGGCTGCCCATCCGATCCTGCCGATTTTATCCGCGAAACAATCCGCAGTTGAAGCAGGGATTGGCGGGGAAGAGAGGGTTGCGGAGGTTTTAAGGAGAAGTTCGTTTTGCTTTGATAACCGCATTTATCATGATTTATCCCTTGCATCTAATGAGAAATTCCAAATCGACTCACATTGTTTAACTCCCTGGCACGGCGTTGTTTTTGAGGTAAAAAATATCGGCGGGGTGCTGGAGTTTAAAGAAAATCCGCCGCAATTAATCAGCACGAAAGACGACGGACACCAATTTGGCTATGAAAGTCCCGTTACCCAGCTGCAGCGAAACTGCGATTTTTTAACTGACTGGCTTTGGAGCCGGAACATCCAACTCCCCATCTACAGCGCGGTCGTACTAGCCTATCCGAAGCAAATCGTCAAAGTCCCCCCTGCCCATACGAAGCTTTTATTTCCCAACCTAATTCCAGCTTTCATCAAAAACATCCCACGACCCGAGCAAAGGCTAGACCCAGATACCTTTGCATGGCTTTCCGCTGAACTTCTAAGATGTCATCGACGTTATATCCCAAGGCCCATTAGTGAAGCTTATCAAATTCCGCTGGGGGATTTTCTGCCGGGGACAAGATGCAAAGTATGTCGGAGGTTGGGAATGATTAAGCTGCCTAGAACATGGGTTTGCCCCACTTGTGATGCAACCGATCCTATAGCACATCAAAGAAACTTTCTCGAATGGTTTTTGGTTTATAAAAGAACCATCACCAATCAGGAGTGCAGAAGGCTTTTGGGGGTGGATATCCAGACAGCGAAACGTATTTTACTAAGTATGGGGTTTAAAATCGAAGGCAATTATCGATATAGGAGATATATAATGGATATTAATAACTTTAATCATTTACTTAAGAAATAGTTTTGATAAATTATTTTACACTCCGATAGCTGGGGTTCTGCTAACGACAATTGGGACACGCTATACGACAACTGAACTGCCTTATTCGACAGTTGGAGATCGCTTGGCGACAATTGATTTCCTTTCCGACAATTGGGACACGCTATACGATAATTGAACTGCTTTATCCGACAGTTGGAGATCGCTTGGCGACAATTGATTTCCTTTCCGACAATAGGAACATGCTATACGACAATTGAACTGTCTTATCCGACAGTTGGAGATCGCTTGGCGACAATTGGTTTCCTTTCCGACAATTGGAGCATGCTATACGACAATTAAACCGCTTTATCCGACAGTTGGAGATCTCTATACGACAATTGTAGTATGTCAACCGCCAATAGAGCACCCCTCCTCCAAAAATGTGTAACCGCCCCCGCAACGTGATATGATAATCATGTACATAACTCAGAAAAAAAGGGAGTGCTGCACAGTGAAAGAGGATTTGATTAAACGATTTACTTCCTATGTTAAGGTGGACACGCAGTCGGATGAGAGCAGTGAAACTTGTCCGTCGACTGAAAAGCAGTGGACGCTACTTCGCATGCTGGTGGATGAATTAAAAGCAATAGGCATGGAAGAGGTGACGATTGATGAAAACGGATACGTGATGGCGACACTGAAAGCCAACACGGAAAAAGACGTGCCGACAATTGGCTTCCTTGCCCACGTTGACACAGCAACTGACTTTACCGGCACAAACGTCAACCCGCAGATTCATGAAAATTACGACGGAGGCGACATCGTTCTTAACGAAGCGTTAAAGGTCGTCATGTCACCAAAGGATTTTCCAAATCTCGAAAATTACAAAGGTCATACTTTAATCACCACAGACGGTACCACGCTGCTTGGTGCGGATAACAAAGCCGGGGTAACGGAAATCATGACCGCGATGCACTACCTTATCCAGCATCCAGAAATCAAGCACGGCAAGGTTCGTGTTGCTTTCACACCGGATGAGGAAATCGGGAGAGGCCCGCATAAGTTTGACGTTGCGGCGTTCAATGCCAAGTATGCCTATACCGTTGACGGCGGTCCGCTTGGGGAGCTGGAATATGAAAGCTTCAACGCAGCAGGAGCTAAAATCACGATTAACGGCAACAACATTCACCCTGGTTCAGCCAAAGATAAAATGGTCAATTCCATGAAAATTGCGATGGAATTACAAGGCAAGCTTCCGCCGCAAGAAGCACCGGAGCACACCGAAAATTACGAAGGCTTTTATCATCTGTTGTCCTTCAACGGCGATGTCGAGCAAACGAAGCTCAACTATATTATCCGCGACCATGACCGGGAAACGTTTAATAAACGAAAAGAAACCATGACTAACATCGTCAATGAGTTAAAGGAAAAATACGGCGCTGAAAACATTCAGCTTCAGTTGAATGATCAATACTACAACATGCGTGAAAAAATTGAACCGGTGAAGGAAATCGTTGATATTGCCCAGCAGGCGATGGAAAGCCTTGATATCAAGCCAATCATCCAGCCAATCCGCGGCGGTACGGACGGCTCGCAGCTATCGTTTATGGGTCTGCCAACACCAAACATCTTCACCGGCGGGGAAAACTTTCATGGGAAATATGAATTTATTTCTGTTGAAAATATGGTAAAAGCAACCCAAACCGTCGTTGAGATTGTCAAACTTTTTGAACAACGAGCATAACATACAAAAAGCTAACCCTCACCATAAAAGGGTTAGCTTTTTAAAATACACTCACATAACTGCTCCAGCCCAGCAATCGTCTCATCACGCTGTCTCTTCAGCTGCTCATTCGACCACTTTCCCTCATCTGCCTGTAAATCCTGCTCAATTAATAACAGCATCCACAGCGAAAACACGACCGCAAACAAATAATACTCTTTTTTAAATGCCGCCCTGTCAACCGCCGCCTCAACACCATCAAGATAACAATCCAGCGCTTCCTCCCGCAGTCGGCGAGTCATTTTTTTCAAAAAAACAGGGTGTGCCATATCAATCACATGGTACAAATCCCAATAAGGCAGATTCAAATGGGCATGCTCCCAGTCCAGCACGAACAGACGGCCATCGACAAGCGCATAATTACCTTGATGCAAATCACCATGAGAGATAACCTGCTTCTTTGAAAATATGAAACTTTCAAGTCTGCCCCAAACAGGGCCAAGCAGCCCAACCCCCGAAAACTTCTCTCGGCCAGCAAGCACCTCCGCCCGCATCTCCTCAACCCCCGGCTTCATCCCCGACAATGGCACATCCGCAAACGAAGCAACAGGCAGGGAGTGCCACACTACGGCCGACCTCACCACAGCAAGCAAACTTTCCTTATTAAACTCATGCGAAAGTGGCCCCAAATCCTCAAAAATCAACCAGCACAAATCTGCCTCGCCGGAAACCCGGTAAGAGATAATTTTTGGAAAACCTGCTCCAACCAAAGGAAGAACCTGTTCATGAGCCCAAACCTCTTTGCCAAATTGCGCATTGTTCGTAAGAGGTTTAAAAATATATGATTCCCCTGAAGGCAGATAAAATCTTTCCACACACCGGCCGTTGTTACCACGATAAAGAATTTCCCTGCTGCAAACCATCTCATCATTCAGCCGGCCATCACCTAAAACAATCCCCTCAGGCAGCCTGGAAGAACGATGGTCACTCATCACCGGTCTCCCGATCAACAGCTAGAGGAAATAACTCTGAAAGCCGCCGAACATGGCCGTCAGCCTCCTTAAAAACAATATGCTCGCGGGTGAACTTACGCGGTGACTCTAGACCGCAGGCCGCCGCCAGTGCATATAGACCTTGGCGGACGCTGATGATATAGTTCATCACACGCCATTTCTTCTCCTCCGGAACCAAAGCCTCCTGCTGTTTCGGATCGGTCGTCGTCACCCCCGCGGGGCATTTACCGGTATGGCACTGCAAGGCCATGATGCAGCCGTTAGCCATCATAAAGCCCCGGGCGGAGTTGACTGCATCAGCCCCAAGCGCCAGGGCAATGGCAATTTTATCAGCAGAAATTAATTTCCCTGAGGCAAAAATCTTAAATTTATCGCGCACACCGTAGGCAGCCGCTTGATCAACCACCGTAATCAAAGCCGGGTAGAGGGGAAGCCCCATGGTATCCGCCATCGCCTTGTACGTTGCCCCCGAACCGCCTTCACCGCCGTCCACGGTAATGAAATCAGGATAAATATCGAGCACTTTCATTGTCTGAAAAAAAACATCCAATTGAAAATGGCTGCCCACGACTATTTTAATCCCGACCGGCTTGCCACCAACGTCCTGAAGCCGTCGAATAAACTGAAGCGCGTCCTCAGGATTCCGTAAAAATGAAAAACGGTTTGGCGAGATGATCGTTTCCCCCTGCGGCACTTTGCGAATCCGGGCTACCTTTTCCGTCACTTTAGCCCCCTCTAAATGACCGCCTTGAATCTTTGCTCCCTGACCGAACTTTAGCTCAAACGCCCTAACTACCTCAACATCCGCAACCCGTTTAAATTCATCAAGAGAAAAATCCCCTTCATGGTTACGAAAGCCAAACAAACCAGGGCCAATTTGGACTACAACGTCAGCGCCGCTTGCCAAATGCTCCGGGGCAATTCCGCCTTCACCGGTGTTTAACCAAGAACCACCGGCCATTTTACAGCCATACCCGGTCGATAAAATATAGTTTTCCCCGACAGAGCCATAAGAAGTGGCCGATGCGCCAAACGGTCCGTGAAGCTTCCACGGCTGTTCCCGAACCGGACCGACGATAATCGCCTCTTCTTCCGGAAACAACCAGCGCGGCACCGTGTCCTCTGCAAGATGCTCCCGCCGGAAAAATAAGCCTTCATTGTCAATCCGATACTTCATTGCCTGAACATTATCCTGATTATCAACCTCGAGCTCTTCCTTTAATAATGGAAACAGTTCGTTGGCAATATAGTAACCTGGCTGATCAAAATCACGCTTCGAGCCAAAACTGATCAAATCTGTACGGTATTTCGCGGAAAACACCACCCCTAAATAATCCGCCCGGGAAAACGGTCTGGCGCTGTTATCATCGTCAAACCAGTATTGCCTCAGCTTCGGCCCCATCATTTCGAGCACATAACGGATCCAGCCAAAGTAAGGATACGCCCGAATTATCGAATGCTGCGGTTTTTTTGCTAAATTGCGAAGCCATAAGAAAAAGCCGAGCATGCCGCCGAACAAGATAATCAAAACAATCGTCCACACCATACAAATCCCCCTTAACATGAGGTCTCAAGGCCTCGCGAGGTGTATCAAAGATAAAATAATCCTTCTTTAATACATATGTATGGTGGGAATGTCTTTATCCCGCTCCAATAAATCTAATGCTTATAACGATCGAGAATACTAAAGAAATCGCTTAAAAACTCATAAAACAGTTTTTCTGTCGGCAGCAGCTCACGTTCGGAGGGAATAATCACCCCAACCGTACGGCTGACCTCAGGTTCCGTGATCGGAATTTTAACAGTCGAACGCGGCAGACCGTCAATCAATGTGATCTCAGGAATCAACGTGACACCAAGTCCAGCAGACACCAAGCCTTTAATCGCATCAATATCTTCTCCCTCAAACGCTACCTGTGGTTCGAAACCAAGCTGACCACAGGCATTCACAATAATTTCCCGTAAAATAAATCCCTTTGGAAATAAAACAAACGAGTCCTCCCGTAAATCGTTTACCTTTAATACCGGCTTTTTGGCATGCGGGTGGTTCTGTGGCAGGAGGGCGACAATTTTTTCCGTAAACAAGGTCCTGCCCTTAATCTTTTGTTCCTTTTTCGGTACCGGTCCAAGAAGTGCTAAATTAAAATCTCCCTTTACCACGCCTTCAATTAAGTTTGCATAGGAGCTCTGATTTAACTTGAATTTCACCTCAGGATGCAGCTCACGGAAGGCTGAGATAGCAGTCGGCAAGGTGTAAGCGGCAAGGCTGCTCGGGAATCCGACGCGAATCGTACCTTTTTCAGGATCGAGCTGCTCTTCAATTTCCCGTACAGCATTATCAATCAGCTTGACCGCCTGTTCCATTTGTTTTAAAAACATTTCGCCAATCGGCGTCAGCTTTACGTTTCGGCCCTCACGGATAAATAGACTGACCCCCAGTTCTTCCTCTAAGTTAAAAATTTGCCTGCTCACAGCCGACTGGGCCACATGCAGGGCATGGGCTGCTTCTGTCACATGCTCTCGTTTTGCCACCTCAATAAAATATTGAATCTGTCTTAACTCCATTTTTTCCCCGCCCCTTTCATCAAACTCCTATCTATATTGTATTTTAAAGCATTCATCTCATTTCGGCATTAAACCTATCTATTATTCATATTGCTTAGATTATTTAAACCATTATAAAATAAATCCATGCTAATAAGAATATTCAGTAAACACTTAACGAATTAAAATTTTAACAAAGGGGTTGATTGCATTGCAAACAATTGAAGATGTAAAACAATCAGGAACGCAAGCAGTAAGAGACTATGTGAATGAGGTGTTTGAGACGGTAAAACGCCGCAACCCTTTTGAATGTGAATTCCATCAGGCCGTTGAGGAAATTTTCGATTCCCTGATACCCGTTTTTGAAAAACATCCAAAATATATGCAACAAGGTATTTTAGAAAGAATTGTTGAACCTGAACGAGTGATTTCCTTCCGTGTTCCTTGGACAGATGACACCGGCAAGGTTCAAGTAAACCGCGGTTTCCGCGTCCAGTACAACAGCGCAATCGGGCCATATAAAGGCGGACTTCGCTTCCACCCCTCCGTTAATGCCAGCATTATTAAGTTTTTAGGCTTTGAGCAAATTTTTAAAAACTCCTTAACTGGCCAGCCAATTGGCGGCGGTAAAGGCGGCTCTGACTTCGATCCGAAAGGAAAATCAGACGGCGAAATCATGCGTTTCTGCCAAAGCTTTATGCAGGAGCTGTACCGCCATATCGGACCGGATGTCGATGTTCCGGCAGGAGATATCGGTGTAGGAGCGAGAGAAATCGGCTACATGTTCGGAATGTATAAGAAGCTTCGCGGTAATTTCGAAGCTGGGGTATTCACAGGCAAAGGGCTTAATTACGGCGGAAGCTTAGCGAGAACAGAAGCAACCGGCTATGGTACTGTATATTTTGTTGAAGAAATGCTGAAGGATAAGGGCTTAAGCTTCGATGGCAGCACTGTTGTTGTTTCCGGCTCCGGAAATGTCGCCATCTACGCTATTGAAAAAGCGCAGCAGCTTGGTGCGAAAGTTGTTGCCTGCAGCGATTCCAATGGATATATCTATGATGAAGATGGAATTAATTTTGAAACAGTGAAACAGCTTAAAGAAGTGGAACGGAAAAGAATTTCTGAATATGTTGACCACCATCCACGCGCCCAATATTTCGAAGGCTGCACAGGCATTTGGTCCATTCCATGTGATATCGCTCTTCCATGTGCGACACAAAATGAGATTGATGAAGCTTCTGCCAAAATCTTGGTATCTAATGGAGTAAAAGCAGTTGGCGAAGGTGCTAACATGCCATCTACTCTTGATGCCGTGAATGTGTTCTTAAACAGCGAAGTTCTATTTGCCCCTGGTAAGGCAGCAAACGCTGGCGGCGTAGCAGTTTCAGCTCTTGAAATGGCACAAAACAGTGCAAGACTTGCTTGGTCATTTGAAGAAGTCGACTGCAAGCTTCACCAAATCATGACGAACATCTACCGCAACAGCGTAAAAGCTGCTGAAGAATACGGGTTCCCAGGCAATTTAGTGGTCGGGTCCAACATCGCCGGATTTACTAAAGTGGCCGATGTTATGATTACACAAGGCTTAATTTAGAAATCTCCTTTCTAGGAGATTTTTTTATTCCTTCTGAACCCCCCTTACATGTTTCCAATCAGGATGGTAACACTAATGAATGGTAAAGGAGGGTTAATCGCGATGGATCAAGGAAGTACACATGAATTTGTTGAAAAATTGCATGAAAGACAGGAAAAGGATCGGAAAAACAGAGAGAAGCAGGGCGATAATGCCCCTGCAAAGAAATTGCCGAATCATAAGCACTAGTCAAACTAAGGAACAAGCCATGATAAATTAGACCATGGCTTGTTTTATTTGCGTCTCGCTTTTAATAGCGGCCACATACTCTCTAATCCCCCATTTTACATAATGATTCGACCGTTTTTTTTGTCGAACGAATTTACTTTTTTAAAAGTTGTAGTCAATATAACATAAAATTTAGAAAGCTATGTCTTTTGTACTATTTTTCACTTTTTAAAAGGGAGGGATTAATCACTAATTTTAAAAGGGAAGCATTGAAGTATAACCTGATTTGGACACTTTGGTTATATGGAGCTAGTAGTGTAACCGGCCCTCTTAGTCTGTATTTCTATAATTCTAGGGGGAAGAAGTAATGTTGAAAAAATTACAGAAGTCGTTTGTGATGTTGTTGGTTTTATTGGTTTCGGGGGTATTTTCGACCCTGTCGGCGATTGCGTCTGAACTAGAGGCTGTTCCCGAGTTTAACGGTGAATCTAATGGAGTCATTAGGGTAGTCCAAGGGGCAAGTTCAGAATATACCTTGAAGTTATCTTATGAAAAAGGAAATCAAAATAATACATCCGGAACTATTACGGTTTATACCAATTATCAAATTATTGGAGACACGCCTAGTAATTCAGGTTCCCCACAAACCTTTTCATTTTCAGGAGAAACTTTATCAAAAAATGTTAAAGGTACTATTTCTGCAAAGAATGCAGTACCAGGAACATACACAATCCCAATTAATGTGACCATTAAAAATAATGGGAATGGCAAAGGGAATGAATTGATGAACACCACCATTGACTATTTAACGGTTATGATACTGCCAAGTGATTCAGCAGCACCTGTTGTTACGATCACTAAACCTGTTAATGGCGGCTTCTATCAATCTAGCAAGCTGCCAAAAGAGCCTGAGTTTACCGTTAAAGACGAAAGTTCTTATACAACCAATGTAACCGGATGGAATACAACAACCGAAGGAGAGCAAACTGTTACAGTTACCGCAACCGATGCATATGGTAACGTGGGACATGCTTCTGTCACATACTACGTTGATAATACAGCTCCTGCGATTACTTCAGAGGTCGTTAACGGCGGTGTCTATAATGCTGCTTCACTAAAGGACAAGGTTAAAACTTACTATTCAGTAAATGAACCAACAACATCTCTTTTAGCAGATGCATTAGACCTGTCAGTTGGCCAGCATACCGTCCATATCACTGCTGTAGATCGAGCCGGAAATAAAGCTGAAAAAGAAATCACCTATATTATAGACAATGACGCACCAACAATTACCTTTAACTTTGATGATGGGGGATACTATAAATCTAGTATTTTTAGCTCATTTAACCCCTACTATAACATTGAAGATGACAATTTAGATCAAGATTCCATTTCGGCTAGTAAACCAAATTTAACAGAAGGACCACACTCAGTAACAGTCAGTGCTTCTGATTTAGCGCAAAACTATAGCACTGCCACAGCAAGCTACACCATTGATGATACAGCACCAAAGGTTACTATCCATTTAGAAGATGGGAAATATTATAATGCTGCTTCCTTAAGCGAAATTGGGGAGTTTTATACTGTAGAGGATCTTAATCTATTAAGGGTAGAACCTTCCGGATTTGGGACCACCAACGGCCACTATAAGGCAACCGTAATTGCTACTGATAAAGCAGCAAACGTTACAGTTCAATCGGTTGAGTACGTTGTTGATACTATTGATCCTGTGATTACATTTAATTCCGACAAAATCGCCAATCGCGGTTTCTACACATCCAGCTATTTGCAAGATCTTACTGATTTCTACTCCGTAGAAGATGCTAACAAGGATGAAGTAAACGTAACTGCGTTTGATTTAACCGAAGGGGAGCACACATTAACCATTACAGCTACTGATAAAGCCGGGAATAAATCAACAGAAACTATTACTTATACAGTGGATAACACAGCACCGACGATTACGTTTAATTTAACGCCAAATGGTTTCTATAATTCTAAAAATCTACCAGAAAACTATTTCACTACCTCTGACAAAAACGGAGTAGTAAGTGTAGTTCAATCCGGCTATGATAAATCTGAGGGCATACACACGCTGACTGTTACTGCGATGGATGCTGCCGGGAATAGTACAACAGAATCCATCACCTACACAGTAGACGATACAGATCCAGCAGTTTCAATTAATATCCCTAAAAATGGCGGTTTCTATCAATCTGCTAATCTACCTAAGCAGCCAGATTTCGTAGTAGTCGATGCCAGTCCTGTTGTAACCAACATTGTCGGTTACAATAAAGAAGCGGAAGCAGAGCATACCGTCACGGTTACTGCAACAGATGCGGCTGGTAATGTTGGTAGTGCATCAGTAACCTACACGGTCGACAATACAAAGCCAGAGATTACTTCAAAATTGATTGATGGTGGGTATTATAACAAGGAAACACTGGAGAATCTAGGCAAGTATTATGATGTTAAAGACCCCAACATAAATTTAGAAAAGGGCGTAACAGCAAGTGATTTAGTCCTGACAGAAGGAAAACACACTGCTGTCATTACCGCGGTAGATAAGGCCGGCAATAAAGCTGAGTTAAAAATCAACTACACAGTGGATAATACAAAGCCAACAATTACCTTTAACTTTGATGATAGCAGCTATTATCAGTCTCAAAAATTCAAGACCTTTGACCCATATTATAAGGTTGAAGATGAGAATCTTGATAAGGATTCCATTAAAGCAAGTGACATTAGCTTTGCAGAAGGAGAACATGAGTTAACGGTCAGCGCAGCGGATTTAGCGAAAAACTCCAACAGTGCAACCGTTAAATATATCATTGATGATACAGCTCCAACAGTTACGCTTGCTTTAAAAGATGGGAAGTATTATAATCTTGAAGCTTTAGAAGCTCTTGGCCAATACTGGTCAGTGACCGATAACAGCCCATTTGACGTTGAAGCAACACCTTTAGTGACTGAAGATGGAACTTATACGGCAACCGTTAAGGCAGTTGACCGGGCTGGAAACGAAACAACGGTATTTGTTGAATATCATGTTGATAACACACCACCGGAAATTGAACTGGATGAATCTAAGCTAAAAGATGGCGGGTTCTATAACGCAGCCTACCTTAAAGGTTTATCCAGCAAGCCTTACACAGTGAAAGACGCCAATCCTGATACCGATACCGCTAGTGAGTTCTATTATGAAGAAGGAACTCATGAGTATACTCTTACAGCTAAAGATAAAGCTGGAAACACGGCCGTCAAAACGATTTCCTATACAGTCGATAATACCGCACCAACGATTGGATTTAATCTAGAAAAAGATAAAGTTTATACTTCGGCTCAGCTTGCAGAAATCGGGCAGTACTATAGCGTGTCAGATAACCGCCCTGAAGCCGTTCATGTAGAGGCGGACGAATTAATCACCGGGAAGGATGGAACTTATACTCTAAATGTTACGGCAACAGACAAAGCCGGGAACATCACAACTGCTTCCATCACCTATACTGTAGATGATACAGCCCCAGTGGTTAAGTTCCATTTGGAAGATGGCAAGCACTATACAACAAAAACTTTAACCGATGCCTTGGCTGAATTTGACCATTACTACACTGCCACAGATAAACACTTAGCAGATGTTAAAGCTGAGCCATTAAAAACCAATGAGGGTGTGCATACGTTAACTGTCAAGGCAACAGATGCTGTAGGAAATAATACGGTTGCATCCGTTACCTACACCGTCGATAACACTGCGCCGAATATCAGTGGCTTAAATGGATTAAAAGACGGCCAGCGTTTCTTAGTAGGACAAAAGATCGATATTAAACCGATTGTAACAGATAACTTTGACAAGGAGCCAACTTTAGAGGGCCCAGTTAAACTTGATACCTCAAAAGCCGGAGCTCATAGCATTACGGTTACTGCAACGGACAAAGCCGGAAATACAAACAGTTTCACATATTCCTATCATGTTTATCAGTATAGCGGCGTCCTTGAGCCAGTTAAAGCTGACGGTTCCAGCACATTTAAAAAGAACAGCACGATTCCAGTGAAGTTCCAAATTAATGATGGCAAACAATATGTGACTGACGCCGTTGCGACACTTGGCCTTGTCAAAATTTCTAACAACGGAAGCGAAGAGGAAGCCCAAGTGATTTTTACATCTGCGGCTACAGAAGGCAACCTTTTCCGCTGTGGAAACGGAGACAGCCAATATATCTTTAACCTAGGTACAAAAACCTTAGATGAAGGTAAATATAAGGCAGTCATCAAAATTGAACTCGATGGAATAGAAACAATTAAAGAATCTCAAACTTTTATCATAAAAAAATAATCCCAAAGAACCCCGTCTTTTCTTCGACGGGGTTCGATTCTGTATTTAAACTATTTATTCATACTCGCCAAAAACCCGCCCAGCAGATCATCGGCATCCTCTTCCTGATCTTCTTCAGTACCAGCAGCAAATTCATCCGGTTTAATCTGATCCCAATCAATCGTATCTAAATCATCGTCCCGATGGTCGGGCTCAACTGCCGCAGCTGCTTCTTCATTTAAAGAAATGTCGATTTCTTGCGGCACCGGGGTCATTTCCTCCTGAAGATATAACACCTCTTCAAGGTCTAAAGACTTACTATTTAATGACGCTAACAACGAAGTCGCGCGCATTGGGTCGGCAATCAGCTGATACACGATGCTCCCAAGCAAAGCTTCCGAGTGCTCATGCTTTAGCCAATCTCGCTGCATCTTGGTTAAGGATTTCGGAAGGGGAATCGTGATGGTTTCCTTCTCCCTGGAATAAGAATTTCCGACCCCTTGCAGAACAAACTCAGCCATCTTACTGGAAAAATTCCGTCTTTCCGTTTCCTTCAATCGTTGCAATTCTTTCAAAAGATGTTCCGGTGTATCGGATGGGAGCCGGAAAGAAATTGCCTGACCTCGCTTTATGTCAGTGGTGGCAGACTTTTTCATATCATCACCTTAGATTAATTTTTAACCGGTGTTTTAACTTCTGCTGCCTTTTGTTTTTCTGTTCTTCTGACAAAGTCAGTGATGAGCTTATAATAAGCATTTGCCATCATCCAAATACTTTCTTTCTCATCCTCGAAAAATTCAATATTGTAGCCGTCTAGATTGTTATTTAAAGTTTTAAGATAATCCTTTAACACATGTGATCCGCCACCGACAAAATAGCAGATTTCCGTCTGTGAGTTTTTTAACCAGACATTGCGCAATAAACGGTATTGTTTTTTTGCCAAGTCCAAGAGAATTCGGTCGGTAATATCATGGACGCTTGTCCTGCTGCCACGAACCATAATATGATTACGGTTATTTTTGCGGGTAATAATATCGACCACATCACGGCGGCTGTCGAGCTCAACGCCATGCTTCTTTCTAATCTCTTCCCGAATTGCCTCTAATGACTCGGAAACGCCAAGATTAAAGCCTTGAGCCTTATCATCATCGACATTACGGTTTTTAATCACAGCGATATCAGTAGAAAGGCCGCCGATATCTTGGATTAAAATGCGCTTATCAATTAAATCCTTGTTAATAATTTTTAAGTTACTATCCATTACAAGGTTAATGAATGCAGCAAACCCCTCCGGGTATACCTTTACTTCATTAAATTTTATATTTACCTTTATTCCTTGGTATTTAGGAGTCACAAGGAACTCGACCTGATGAACAGAACCTAGTAATTTAGAGCGGTATCCCGCGTCTTTCCCTTCTTTTACTTCACGAAGGGGGAGACCGGTTCCAATCGTATATGTAGCATCAATCACATTTTTTGTCTGCGGAAAGTCTTGTTTTACCGCATCTAATGCCAATGTCGCAAACAGCATAATTAAAGTTTGATCTTCCTCAGACTTGCTGCTGCCTGGGTCTAATTCAGCCGCATTATCGCTTTTAGCTGCCAGGTTCCCGACACGATAAATGAGATTATTCTCCTTCAGGGCAGGGGAGTGGACTCTAATATGAATTCCGTCTAACGGATCTTTACTATCCAGTTCTTCAATCCCGATAATCGGGCGGTCTTCTGTATCTCTAGCAATAATGTTCGGGATATTCAATTCATATTCCATTTCTCCAAAAATTGCCTTAATCGAATCATTACCAACGTCAACTGCGGCCAATCTTGATTTTGTCATAAGCCTCAACCCTTTCCACTTAAATTGGTTTATCTATCATTAAGCGTATAAGAGTTTACTAGATTCAGCAATGAATCTAAGCGAAAAGAAATATAAGTGTAAAAATGTAAACAATACGTAAACTTTTGTAGACAAGTAAACAATTTCGTAAACATCGTTTACAAAGATGTACACTTGTTGATTTAATGCGATGTTTACATATTTGTATACACGTAAACATTATTGTAAACATAATGTATACAAAATGCATACATGTAAACATATGATGTATACAATTCGAAAACATGTAATCATTTCTGTTTACATATTGTTTCTTGGAAAAATAAAAACCTGAAACAAAGCGTTCCAGGTCCCATTGTCTTATTGTTATTTGTTGACAATAACTGCTATATGGTTGCTAACATCAAGAAAGACAAGTGATTCTTATATTTATACTTATGAGTTACAGTATTGTCATTGCCTCATCTTGATCTAGAAAATAGGGTTTGTGTCGTCTTCCTGGAGTCATCCTATTTGCTGCACACCGGTTTGTTCTAGAAAGTACTTTTTCCCAGCCATTTCGACCCCAGCCTGTCTGCAATACACCGGTTGAATCAAATTAATATATCTTCCCGTCTACTAACACCCTGCTTGTTTTCGCCGTACCCGCTTCATCCATGTACATGTATTGATTTAAAGCGATGTTTACATATCTGCAAACAAGCAAACGTTATTGTAAACGTAACGTATACAAAACGTAGACAAGTAAACTTGTAATGTGTACAATTCGAAAACATGTAAACTTATCTGTTTACTTGATGTTTTCTTACGGAATAAAACCCAAAACAAAAGTTTCAGGTCCCATCGCCTCCTTACCATTTATCAGAAATAATCGCCATATCCTTGTTGACGTCAAGATAATACCAATGATTCTTATATTTAATCCAATGAGTTACAGTAGAACGTAGATTATTTAAATAATACCGCTCTCCATCTACATTCAGCCAATCAGACACCCCGTCATCAATCACATCAGTTATAACAGCAGCCAAAGCAGTATTGTAAGAACCATCGGTGCTTAAGTAATACCAGCTCCCATTAACGTTAATCCAGCCGGTTTGCATTACACCATCATCCGCTAAGTAGTACCAGTTCCCGCCGTCATTAGCCCAGTCGGTCTTCATGGCACCTGATTGATCAAAATAATACTTTTTGTCACCAGCCTTAAGCCAGCCGGTTGTCATTGCTCCATCATGGTCCAGATAATAGCTTTTGCCGTCTAGCTGAAGCCATCCTGTATGCAGCACACCGGTTTGATCTAAAAAGTACCTTTTCCCATCTATTTCGACCCAGCCTGTCTGCAATATACCGGATGAATCAAAATAATACCTTTTCCCGTCTGTTTCCACCCAGCTTGTTTTCACTGCACCAGCGTCATCTAAATAATATTTTTCCCCGTCTATTTCATGCCAGCCGCTCTCCTTTGCCGCCCCGGTTAAATCCAAGTAATACTTCTTGCTGCCATCCTCCAGCCAGCCCCTCTGCATGGCACCTGATTGATTAAAGTAATATTTTTTTCCGCCGATTGTAAACCAGCCGGTCCGCACTACCCCATTTATATCAAGGAAATATTTATCCCCGCGGAGTTCTAGCCATCCTGTTTTCATGGCTCCGGATTGAAGAAAGAAGTACTTTTTCCCGGCGATCGTCTGCCAACCTGTCTTTGCAATCCCATTTTCGTAATAATATTTACTTCCGTTTGCCAAAACCCAGCCACTTTTCTGTTCAATCGGCGTACTTTCACCGCCGCCCCCGCTCACAGGGGCCGTTACAGGATAGCCATTTGCTACGGCAATAGCATCAAAACTGCTGCTTGAATAAGTAATCACAACCGGTGTGAAATTATTTACCCTGCCAAACAGCCACTGCACCTCGGCATTATGCATCCGTACACAGCCCGAACTGACATACCTGCCAATCGAATTTTCATTATTGTTGCCGTGGATCCCATAGGTGGTGCCATATGTGCCCCTTGCCTCAAGCCCCAGCCAGCGGTTGCCTAGCGGGTTTCGGGGGTCGCCGCCAGGAATATTCTCCGTATAATAAGGGCGGTTGACGATCTTATTGACAATCCGAAATTTCCCCTCAGGCGTTAACGCACGTGTCCTCCCAGTAGCTACACTAAAGGTTCTCACCAGCTTTCCATCTTGATAAAAGGCGAGTGTATTGGTTCGTTTATTGATAATAATGAACTGCGTGTTAGTATCAGCTTCCGTATGGCTGGTAAAAACGAACAAAGACATCAACAACACAAAAATCGCTGATAATTGTTTCATAATGATCTCTCCAATATGGTTGTTATCTTTAACATAACATGCCAAATCAGAGCGAATTGTCACAATCTGGTAGTAAATTTGTAACTTTTTTAATACTTATTGCTTAAGGACAAAACACTTCTTTGAAACTAGAAAACTGTCCTCAATAGGCATGCTTAAGGACAAATTACTCCTTCATACCTACAAAACTATCTTCAATAAGCCTTCTTGAGGACAGAAACCTCCTTCATGCCTACTAAACTGTCTTCAATAGCCCTTATTAAAGACAAAACCAGCCCAAATAACGATGAAATTGTCATTAAGGAAGCCCCAGCTATTAAAAAGCATCTTAAAAATACCATTAATGACCTTGTACTGATGCCGTCACAACCGTTCCCGCGTTTGGGTTGTCCTGAATGGAGATGGCCGCCATACCCTTACCAACATTCATGTAATACCAATTATCCTCATATTTTAACCAGCTGGTAACCGTCGACGAACCGCTGTTCAAATAGTAGCGGTCGCCGGAGATATTCAGCCAGCTTGTTTTCAACGAATCCTTATTCTCCGCCAAATCCGGACCGTCACCATCACCAATCCAGGTATTTTCTATAAACCCGCTCGAATTTAAATAATACCATTTACCATTTGAGTTCACCCAGCCTGTCTTCATTGTTCCGTTTCGTTCAAAATAGTACCATTTATCTCCAGCCTCCAGCCACCCGATTTTCATTGCGCCGGTTTTGTCAAAGTAATATTTTTGGCCGTCTTCCTCGAACCAGCCCGTTTTTAACGCTCCGTCCTTGGCGAAATAATATCGTTTACCTTCATCGGTCAGCCAGCCGGTTTTTGCCGCTCCTGTTTGGTCAAAATAATATCTTTTCCCATCAGCTTTAAACCAGCCTGTCTTTGCTGCACCATTTTGATCAAGGAAAAATTTCTGCCCTCCGCTGGAAACCCAGCCGGTCTGCATAACCCCGTTTTCGTTAAAGTAATACTTTTTGCCGCCAATCGTCTGCCAGCCTGTTTTCGCCGCACCATTTGCAAAATAAAATTTCTGCCCGCTAAAGACTTGCCAGCCGTTTGTATGCTCTTTAGCAATCGTCTTAAAGCTGCTGCTTGAATGGGTAATCACAACAGGGGTATTATTCTTCACTTGACTAAACAGCCAGCGAATCTCAGCATTGTGCATGCGGACACAGCCTCCGCTTACATATCGGCCAACTGAATATTCATTGCTGTTCCCATGAATCGCATAGGTTGTCCCATAAGTCCCCCTCGCATTTAATCCCATCCAGCGATTGCCTAACGGATTACGCGGGTCACCGCCGGCAATTTTCTCTTTATAATAAGGACGGTTTACGATCTTATTGACAATCATGAATTTCCCCTCAGGCGTTAGATCCCTTGTCCGACCAGTAGCCACCTTAAACGTCCGTACCAGCTTGCCGCCATCATAAAATGCCAGGGTATTAATCTTCTTATTAATGATAATCAACTGGGAACTCCCGCTCGCCTCCGAATGACCGGCGGATAAGAAAAACAACCCGAACAATACAACAAAAACAAACGACAATTTCTTCATATTAAACCTCTCCAATTATGTAGTTATAACCAAGCTACCATAATATATCTGAATATTTTGTCAAAAATTATCGTCAAGATAAAAAAAAGCGGTGTCAGGCACCATGTGAAAATTCACATGGTCCTGACACCGCACTTTATTTATCTAGTAAACGTCACTCGTTCTGTATTACTTTCAAGTGAAATAGTTGTTTCGCTCGGTTTTGTTTCAGCAATCACTTTGCCGCCGCGAATCGAATAACGGACTGGTGCTTGTTTCCGGATTGCCTCGTATTCGTTTTCTGCTGCTACAACAATCAAATTCGCCGGCTTTCCTTCTTCAATTCCGTACATTTCTTCAATATTTAATGTACGCGCGCTATTTTTTGTAATAAGATCAATCGAATTGACAATTTGATCATAGCCCATTAGCTGCGTTACATGGATGCCCATATGCAAGACTTGCAGCATATTGCCTGTACCGAGCGGGTACCATGGATCAAAAATATCATCATGGCCGAAACATACATTTAGTCCTGCTTCCTGCAATTCTTTTACCCTCGTCACGCCGCGGCGTTTTGGATAAGTATCAAATCTGCCTTGAAGATGAATATTCACCAGCGGATTTGCCACAAAGTTCATATCAGCAAGCTTCAGCAGTCTAAATAATTTGTATGCGTAAGCATCATTATATGAACCCATTGCTGTGGTATGACTTGCGGTAACACGAGAGCCTATGCCGCGTTCATATGCTTCTGCTGCAACAACCTCAATAAAACGCGACTGCTCATCATCAATTTCATCACAGTGGATATCCACAAGCCGGTCATATTTCTCTGCCAAGTCAAAGGCCTTTTTCATAGAATCTACGCCGTACTCTCTTGTGAATTCGAAATGAGGAATGCCACCGACAACATCCGCCCCCATTTTCAACGCTTCTTCCATTAGTTCGAACCCATTTGGATAAGATAGAATCCCTTCTTGTGGGAATGCGACTAATTGTAAGTCGATATATGGCGAAACTTCCTCTTTTACCTCAAGCATCGCCTGTAACGCAGTCAGTTCAGGGTCAGTTACATCCACATGTGTTCGGACATGCTGGATTCCTTGTGCCATTTGCCACTTAAGCGCCGTTTTGGCTCTTGTTTTTACATCTTCTTTTGTTAATGTTTCTTTCCGCTGTGCCCACCGCTGAATTCCTTCAAACAATGTACCGCTGATATTCCATTCAGGCTCACCTGCAGTTAAAGTTGTATCTAAATGAATATGCGGCTCAATGAATGGAGGGAGAACAAGGCAGCCCGCAGCATCAATCACATCATGGGACAAGCTGTCAATGTCTTCAACCTTTTGCGTAACCTTGACAATTTTCCCTTCTTCCATGGCAATTTGCCATAGTCCATCTTTTCCTCTAAGTTTTGCATTTTTAATAATCATGGATTAACTCACCTTTTCCATTTCAGTTACATATGTTGAAACTTTTCCTACAGCCGTTAATTTAGAAACGACCACATAAATGATAGCTGATCCTAAAAGACCATTTATTGGTGGAATTCCGGGCATATACTTTGCCAGTACCACTCCTGCTGCCCATGAGAAAATGGCAATCCAGTTGACTGCTTTAAACTTCATCCCTTCAAAGCGCGGGTATTTACCACGATGTACGATGAAGTAATCTGCTAAAATAATCGCACCGATGGATGGCAGTGTTGAACCTAATATTGTTAAGAAGTTGACAAAGTTGTTATACAGCCACATCGCCGCAATCGTTCCTACAATTCCGTTGAAGATAACCATTTTGCTCTTTTTGATTTTTGTAATGTTTGAAAAACCAAGACCAGAAGCATATAGCGCATTATCATTTGTCGTCCAGATGTTAAAGCCTAAAACAATGATTGCCGGTACAATTAATCCTTGAATAAACATTACTTCTGAAATATCTGATTGAGCAGTTACAATCGTTCCCACCGCTCCGAAAAGGAACATTAAGGAGTTACCGATAAAGAAGGCAATGACCGTTGAGGTTACCGCTGAGCGCTTTGTTTTTGCAAAGCGGGCAAAGTCAGGTGTTAAAGAACCGGCACTGATAAACGAACCGATACAAATCGTTAATGCAGCTGCAAGCCCCATTGCTGCATCTGGCTGATAGTTGAACAATTCGTGAATACCGCCAAGTGTTTCTGTTGCTTTAAACATCGAAAAACCGCCTAGAACCGCAATCGAAGGACATGCTATAAAGCTTAAAATCGCTAATGCCTTAATTCCGAAAAATGCTGTTGCTGTCATCGCAATTCCAGCAATCCCGATTAATAAGTAAGTATCTAAACCCGTTACTTTTTGCACCGGAATGGCGAACATCGCAACACCGACACCAAACCAGCCGACTTGTGTTGCTCCAAGTAGAAAGGAAGATAGATAGGAGCCTTTTTCGCCAAACGCATAACGAGCAAGCAAATGGGTTGATAAACCCGTTTTTGCTGCGATGTAAGCTAGTGCACCTGTATAAAGTCCAAGAATCAGATTACCTGCTAAGACAATCCAGATAAACTGTGTAAAGTCCAAACCCTTTGCTAACGATCCGCCAGACCACATGCTCGCTGAGAAGAAAGTCAGCCCAAGCATAACCACAAGCATATTCCAAAATCCATTACGATTAGCCTGCGGGACAGGCTGCAGAGAAAAATCTAAATCTACTTTTTTCATACCAATTCCTCCATATACTCTTCATTTGGTTTGAACTGGTACCGAAGGAAACCTTCGATAAAAGAAAAAAACTCCTTGCCGTTTCCGACAAGAAGCTTTTTCATCATGATAAACAATGGGCAGGGTAAACCAAAGCCCACCATATATCACAAATTCCGTTGTCCTTGTCAGCCTCACGGGACTGAATTTAAAGGTACCAGTATTAAATTAACAATATTATGGCAGAAAAACGCCAAATTTGTCAATAGGGGAAATGAGGCATGGGACGGTTCTCCTGCATCATACGAAACAACAAAAAGGACCGGCCCCTCACTCTGCTAAACTAGTGAGAGACCAGCCCTATAAAAATAATTTAAATAATCCGTGCTCTTACAACACCGTCAACTAAATTAATTTGTTCTGCTAAGCCCGGAATAATATCACCGCTTACTTCATTGTCAATATCAATGATCGTATAGGCATAATTGCCGCGGCTTCTGTTTACCATGTCGGCAATGTTCAGATGGTAGTTTGAAATCACTGAAGTGATTTTTCCCACCATATGCGGAATGTTTTGATGGAAAACAGTCACACGAACCTTTCCTGTATACGGTAAGAAAGCATTCGGGAAGTTCACAGAGTTTTTGATGTTTCCTGTCTCCAAAAGCTCCTTCACCTGACGTGAGGCCATGATTGCACAGTTTTCCTCTGATTCTGTTGTTGAAGCCCCAAGGTGCGGAATTGGCACAACATTTTTCATTTGCAGCACATTTTCATTTGGGAAGTCAGTAATGTATTTACCTACGATTCCATCCTCAAGTGCAACAGCCATATCAATTTCATTGACAAGCTCGCCGCGTGAGAAATTCAAGATGTGAACACCCGGCTTCATAATGCTGAAGGTTTCTTTGTTAAACATTCCTTTTGTGTCATTTGTTAACGGAACATGTACGGTAATATAGTCAGCTTCAGCAAACAGCTGTTCAATCGTCATGGCGCGCTGGACGTTACGGGATAAGTTCCAAGCTGTGTCAACAGAAATGAACGGGTCAAAGCCAATGACATCCATATCTAAATCTAGCGCATCGTTCGCAACAAGGGCGCCGATGGCTCCGAGACCGATGACACCAAGTGTTTTTCCTTTTATTTCTTTACCGACAAACTGTTTCTTTCCTGCTTCTACAAGCTTTGGAATTTCACTGCCTTTTCCATCAAGAGCCTTTGTCCAGGCAATCCCGTCAAAAAGATTACGTGAGGAAGCCATTAATAACGTTAGCACAAGCTCCTTAACGGCATTGGCATTGGCGCCTGGTGTGTTAAAAACAACAATTCCCTGCTCTGTGCACCGATCGACTGGAATATTATTTACACCTGCACCAGCACGGGCAATACCTAATAGATTGCTGCCAAACTCCAAAGAATGCATGTTGTAGCTGCGGACGACAATCGCATCCGGGTTCTCACTTGCATCATCAAGTATATATTGGTCATTTTTGAATACCTTTAATCCTTGTTCTGCAATGCTATTTAACGTTTTAATTGTTTTTACTTTGTCTAATGTTATTGTGCTCATTTTCGTTTCTCCCTTTTTTTTAAAATCATTAAAAATACTTAGCTTCCAAATGAAAAAAGAGACTGGTGTTCTCCAATCTCTAAAAAAGGTATCAAAAATAACAAATAAACATTGCCTTTGTTATCTTCTGTCCTTTTGCCTGAGATATTGAACCCTTCGGCGCTGCGGCAAAACCGCAACCTCTCCAGAAGCCGCTCCTGTTATAGTGTGACCCATAACCTTCATAGCGCTTTTCCTATTTTGTTTTTACAACCAGCAGAACTGCAAGCTTTCAAGTTTACTATCAGCATCAATTCTAATCTATCGCCTCCTTAAAAGCATAAAGAGGCAAGGGAGTAAATCCCCCTTACCTCTGCCCAGGCGAACGGCTATACGATACAATGTGCTCCCTCACGGTGATCCGTGTCTCGCCAGTCACACACAGTCTTTTAATTTGTTTTATTTTATCAAAATTTTCAGCGAGTTTCAACCCTTTAAAACTTTAAAGTGCGTAAAAATTTAAGTTAAAGTAACCCGCTGGACTTGTTCTTCCAAGGCACCCATGTTTTTTAAGACATCTTTTGACACTTTACATAAGGCCTCAATGGAAAGACCTTTCTCATCTGATAATTGAAAGACAATATCCTTAAAAAGAAGCTGCATATCCTTAAAAATATTGACCGCTGCCGTATTATAGAAATGAAGATTCATATAATTCCCGGGATGAAATAGGGCACTATCAATATAAGGACGCAAATTATTAACCAATCTAGGAAAGTGGAGGATTAACCGGTCAACACCTTTTCTGACCCCTTCCACTGTTGCCGCTGCTTCATCCAACGGTGCAAGTGCTTGCCGAACCTTCGCCCTGACTTTATCTTCATAATCGGTAAAAAGGCTCAATACAAGCGATTTTACATTTCCATAGATGACAATATTGGTCATAATATTTTTGATTGTGAAGGATGTTGTCTCCAGAACGGATTCAATCGTTGATAAAACTTTTTGGATTGTGATCAATAAAGGAAGGACCATTTTATAAAGTGTCGTTTTTAATTTTTCAAAAACTAGATCAAGATGAACTTGCTTGAGCCGCATTCTTAATGTCATATATTTCGAAGCTTCTAAATGATAGTTATTGGTTTTCTGTACGTCAATAGTCCCTTCCGCAAAGCTGGATTTTGAGCCGATGGCAGCTGCCAGTGCTTGATCCCGTTGGGCAAATGTGGTGGCCGTATCTGACACCTGCTGGGTGAATTCCGATAGCTGTTTAGAAACTTTTCCATGATTTCGATCGATGATCTGATAATGGCCATTGATTTCTCCGACAACTGCATCTGCAAAATGATCTGCTCCGCCTTTAAATAATTCCGGTACCTTTTCATGAATCAAGAAATGAAACACGTTGGTAAGTTCTTCAATTTGCTGCTTGATTTGGTTTAAATATCCTCTAGCTTGATCAAACAAATGCTCCACACTAATATTTACATGATAAATATGTTCCACAAGCTCCATCGGCGGGGAATTCAAAATCAAATTGAGTGAACGGCAGTATCCTTCAGCCTTATTAAGAAAAGTAAGCAAAATATCAATTTGAAATTTAAACATGTTTCCGGTGGACGTTATTCCTTTAAAAATGGGGTCCCCTACTTGATTTTCAAAGGAATCTGTAAAGGTTTCCTGGAGCTTTTGGACGCGTTGGCGAAATTTACTTGTTTCGTGCTCAACAATTTCGAGGGAATGTTTCATATATTCTTTAGCCCTTGAAAGCTGCTGATGAACGTCCGTTTCCAGACTATGTTCCAGTATTCTTAGATTTCCCTCATTGATCTCAATTTTTTGCGAACCGCCATACAACGGCTTTCCAGTCCAAAAATTTGTCATGATGTGGGTATCGGCATCGACGTAAATGACTCCGTAACCAGGCTGTCCTTTTTGGCCTATGGTGTAATATTGTCGACCATCATTCTCTCTTAAATAACCCGTATGATTGGTGGCAAGCTTCGAAAATTCGGGAATACCATTATTGATTTCATAGCGATTCCCCGGGATTCGATTATCCAGGCCCAACGCCATTTCCGTCTTGGTCAGCACATCATAAATACTGAAGTAATTGGTAATATTCGAGTACGATTGGTTCGGGTCAACAATTCCCTCCGGTAAGAGGGCCGGATTTAAGGTGACGGCCTTCACCTCCGGATGCGCAACTCCAACCGCATTCGTCGTCGCACCACCAAGGGAATTCCCGCACACATTGGTAATCTTTCCGTACTTTATCGCCATCTCACCGTAATAATCATTGGCCGCTTGTATTTGTGCCGGGATAATTTTACTTAGCAACTGAGCATCTGTGAATACGTCCTTTTTATCGGCTGTACCGGCGAAGACGATTGTTAATTCACCCGTTTTATCATTTACAACTGTCATGGCATCGAGTCCGGAGGGGTGGTCATATCTTGTATTTACAACCAAATAGTCGTTCCCATTTACTTTTAATCTATCATTTGTTCTATGTGAAATATAGGCATGATATCCTGCCAGTTCTACTAAATCATTATCATATTTGATTTTAAAACTCGTTGAAGAGTTCACATCCGTTTTCCTCCTATTTTTTAATAATAAAGTTTGGATAGGCTCTTTCAAGAGTAGAGTCTTTCGAGTTTATTCCCGTAGTTTTATCTAAAGTATTATCATTTAATAAAACTGAATAAGCCCCAGGAGGAATACCGTCCCCTTTCTCGATATCTGCCACTAATTGGTTTAAAACAGCTGGATCCGGCTCGGCATCTTTTTCAGCCATGAAAAATTCAATTGTAATAATTTGGTCTTTTGGATCTAATGATTTCTTATCAAAAAGAGTTTTCCACTCTTCATTGCTGCGCTTTGGATTTTCCATATACTTATCAAATAAGAAATCACACAATTCACCCTTGGAAGTTGTATAGTAATAAGGTGTTGAAAAACCACCTGTATCGGTATTATTAACTGCCTCTATCCGTCTTCCAACTACCGGGTGTTCTTTGACAAATGATCCTACATATTGATCAAGTTTTTTGAATTCCTCGTCAAAGATCATCGCATAAATGCCTGTTGCTATAGCATCCTCGATTTGCCCTTCCTGTGACCAAACATTCTCAGACATGATTTTTTTATTTTTTGTATCGATAGGTATAATTGCATAAGCATGAAAATGTGGCTCTCCTACTGATTCCACAAATACTGTCGCTCCATCCACATTACCCACTGCATTATGTACAATTACTTTTGTTTTGTAATTTTTTAAAAAGAAGTCTTTAACAGCCTGGTCAATTTCTTTTCGGTGCGTCTTGGCAATCTTATCTGTTTTCTCTCCATTTTCCAGTTTATAGCCCTCGCCCGTATAATCCTGAACCCGTACATAATTTTCAAGGCGTACATTCGACTCTTCTTTGTTATTAGGGGTTTTGCTTTCCGTCTCCGTGTTATTATCCGAAATATTCATTTTGCCGCAGCCTCCTAAAATTAAAGACATTCCGATGGCTAAGGCCATCATTGTTTTTCCATATTTCATATTTAAAAGCCCTCCTAGACTTGATGTCTTTATAGATGATGCCAATTATTGTCCAATTATTAAAATGGGAAGGGGTCATATTGAACAAAATTCATTATGTACATAAAGTTATTCAATAGGAATACAATTACATACAAATCTTACCATATTAATACATAATCAGAGAATGTTACTTTAGAAGGATAAAATTTTCGAAAGGCAGGACATTAGACTTATAATTTAGAAGGGTTTGAAATCGATGACCAACAAAGTCAGGTGAAGACAATGGTATTCACCTGGCTTTGTTTTATTACAACTGCCATAAAGCAACACGAAGGAGGGTGTTTTTGGATGGATTTCCCACAAGGACGAAGGTTCTCCTGTCTCATAAACAAAAAAGTTATAAAATTTTCGGAAAAATAAGTGGAATATACCCCATAATTTGGTTATAGCGTGCGTTTTATATCCGCCCTTTGTAACATCCCTGTAATATTTCTATGCTTGTTTTAAAAGCAACAGTCTGTTGGGATTATTGCTATTATAGTACTTAAAATGAAATTTATATTCAGATTATTCAGTTAATTTAGAAATGCTATTGCAATATACCTGCCATATCTGTCATTAATTTAACATCTCGCTGTTCTTTGCCACAAAAAAATCCATGTTACGATTATGAAAACTTAGCAACAAAGAACATGGAGGGTAAAAGAATGCTAGACAAATTAAAAATATTCATCGCAGCAGCCGTACTCTCAGTAACTGTAAGTGCTAATGTACAAGCTGCAACCGTAACAGTAGAAAAAGGAGATACCCTATGGGATCTTTCAAACGAACATGATACATCTGTGGAGAATATCCAAAAAGTAAATCATCTTTCATCGGACCTGATTCATCCCGGAGATAAATTAACGATACCCCAGGAAAAACATTATATAGTAAAAAATGAAGATACTTTAATCGATATTGCTAAAGAACAGCATGTAACAGTATCACAAATTAAAGAATGGAACGATTTAATTACCGACCTTATCCATCCTGGACAAGATCTTTTACTATATAAGAATGTAAAGGCAGAACCGATAAAGCCAGAGGTCACAAAGCCTGCTAAGAAGAAACAAAAGGTAGATAAACCTAAGGTAAAAGCTGCCTCAACAAGTAATACTGGTAAAAAGCAAATTACCGTGAAAGCTACTGCGTACACAGCTTTCTGTGAAGGATGCTCTGGTACCACCGCTACTGGAATTGATCTAAGAGCAAATCCAAATAAAAAAGTCATTGCAGTAGACCCATCCGTTATACCGCTTGGCAGCAAAGTATATGTAGAAGGCTTTGGTGAAGCAATCGCCGGAGATACAGGCGGAGCCATCAAAGGAAACCGAATCGATGTCTTCATTCCATCCGAAGCAAAAGCAAATGAATTCGGTGTAAAACACCTAAAAGTAACCATATTAGACTAATGGAGCATGGGAACTGTTTTCCTATTTCATTGGTAAAAGGGTCAGCCCCTCAACTCCGCTTCAGCGGAGGAGGGGCCAGGCCCTTTTTTGGTGTCAGGCACCCCATCCTCCAATTTCCTCACTAATATTTTCACTATAAAAACAGGAATAATCCCCCATTGTATAGAATAATTGGAATATTAGAAAACTATTTAAGGAGGAAGTTTTTTGACATGAAGGCTCTTGTTTCTTTTTTTAACCGGGTTATGCAGCGCTATTTGCCTGATCCATTTCTGTTTGTCATTATTTTAACTTTTGTCGTCTTTGGATTAGGCATTGTTTTGACGGATAATGGGCCATACCAAATGGTGCAGCATTGGGGCAATGGCTTTTGGGGCCTGTTAGCTTTTTCAATGCAAATGGTGCTCGTTCTGGTAACCGGACATGTACTTGCAAGCAGTAAACCATTTAAAAAGGGATTAGGCGCCCTTGCCTCTCTGTCCAATACACCGGGACAGGCAATTATTTATGTAACACTGATTTCACTTATTGCCAGCTGGATTAACTGGGGCTTCGGTCTTGTTATCGGCGCACTTTTCGCAAAAGAACTGGCGAAGAAGGTTGAAAATGTTGACTACAGACTGTTAATTGCGAGCGCTTACTCCGGCTTCGTTGTTTGGCACGGCGGCTTTTCCGGCTCCGTACCATTGACAATCGCAACACCGGGCCATTTTTCTGAAAAAATGATTGGCATCATTCCTACAAGCGAAACGATTTTCGCCCCATTCAACATTATTATTATTCTCGCTCTAATTGTTGTTTTACCGATCTTAAATCGTTTTATGATGCCGTCAAAAGAAGAGACGGTGATTGTGGACCCGGCACTTTTAGAGGACAATACATTCCAGGCAGCGGCATTAGAAGGTAAACTTACCCCGGCTGAACGGCTGGAAAATAGTAAAATTGTTTCCTTACTCGCCGGTATTTTTGGATTGATCTTTTTATTTTGGTATTTTGCCACGAATGGATTCAAGATTAACCTTGATATCGTTAATTTTCTGTTCTTATTCTTAGGGATCTTATTTCACGGCACACCAAAACAATTCCTCGACGCTGTCCTAAATGCTGTAAAGGGGGCAAGCGGGATTATTATTCAATTTCCGTTCTACGCAGGTATCATGGGTATGATGGTAACTTCCGGCTTAGCCGCGGTGATTTCCGAAGGCTTCGTTTCGATATCAAACGAGTTCACCTTCCACCTGTTTACATTTTGGAGTGCAGGGCTGGTTAATATTTTTATTCCATCCGGCGGCGGGCAATGGGCCGTTCAAGCACCGATTATGCTTGATGCAGCCAAAGCCCTTGGTGTATCTATTCCAAAAACAGCCATGGCCGTCGCCTGGGGCGATGCCTGGACAAACATGATCCAGCCATTCTGGGCCCTCCCAGCCCTAGCCATCGCCGGCCTAAAAGCCAAAGACATCATGGGCTTCTGCGTCATGGTCCTAGTCGTCAGCGGCATCATCATTTCATTAGGGTTCCTATTTCTATAATGCATGGGGCTGGTTCTTTTGCTTCTGATGCAGAAGAACCGTCCCCATTTCTCATTCTAGATTAAACCCGTATTGGCAGAGGGGATGTAGTATAATTCACTACATCTTCACCAACATATTCAAATATATGCTCTAACCCATATTCCCCATTTAACATTTTTGGCAAAAACATTTTCATATTACTGACAACTCCCCCGTTGTCTGGGTGTAAAATCCACTCAAGCGGTTTCCAGTCTAGAATCCCTTCGTCCATTTTAAGAGGGGTCGGAAGATGAACATCCTTGAGCAAATCCGCAAGAAACACATACATCCCGGACACCTCCATATCGCTTTTCCAAATCACATTTCCTGCGTGCACCACTTCGTCTAATTCAAGCCCTGTCTCCTCCAAGACTTCCCTCATTACACCTTGATAAGGAGACTCATCTTTTTCAATTTTTCCGCCTACGCCATTCCACTTCCCCATATTTGGGCTTTTTCGCCTATTTATCAGCAGTAATTCGCCATTTTTTTTTATAAAGCAAATCGTATATTTCAACATCAAATAACTCCTCAAAACATTTTTAATAGCTTCAATTATATCACTCCCAGACTAATTCCAAATAAATGAAGCGCAAAGGGTTTTTCGTTTTGCTAAATATTTAACAGGCTTTTGCTACTTTGGAATCAGAAGAACCATTCATTTTCAAAATATTTGTCTAAACCTTTTCGGTTCTAATTTCCTCATTCGACAATATCATTTAGGAGCTTGTCTTAAAATCTAGTTGTACTTAAATTAACTAAAGGGAGAAATGTAAATGAAGAAAAAGTTTGCTGCTTTATCTGTTAGTTCGGTTCTATCATTATCTTTACTTCTTGGGGCTCCATCCATCGAAACAAAGGCATCTCCTGAGCCGGAACATTATGTTGTTGCCTATAAAGGAAAACTACCCTCAAACTTCTCAGAAAAAATTGAAGAAGCAGGTGGAAAGGTAGAACGTGTGATACAAGAAATCGGGACCGTTGAGGTTGCTTCCTCTGATCCTTCATTTCTAGCAAATATAAAACAAGATACAAATGTGCATGCTGCGGACCGGGAATTAGAAGCATACTTAGAAACGGACCCCGATGGGAAAATTCAATTTACCCCGGGGACCCCAAACGGAGAGAAGGTTACGCTTGATTCAAATGCTGACAGCTATTGGGATCAACAATGGGACATGCAGCGCTTAACCCATAATGGGGATTCCTATAAATTAAATAAAGGAAATCATGATACCGTTGTTGCGGTCATCGATACTGGAATTGACTTTAGTCACCCAGATTTAAAAGATAACGCAGATCTTGCCGGGTCGAAAACCTTTGTACCGAGAACTACTGATGCTTGGGATCAAAATGGCCACGGGACGCATGTCGCTGGATCAATTGCCGCAAATGGGAAGGTGAAAGGGGTAGGACCTGGATTAACGGTTCGTGCCTACCGTGTATTCGGTGCAACAGGAGGAGCACAGCAGTCTTGGATTACCGACGCTATTGTATCAGCGGCCAACGATGGTGTTGACGTCATTAACATGTCGATTGGCGGCTGGCGCTGGATGGCCAATAACTTAGGGGAAAAAGGTGATTCAGCTTCGATGGTAGCTTATCACCGCGCCGTTCAGTATGCCATTCAAAAGGGAGTAACAGTGGTTGTTTCAGCCGGTAATGACTCAAGAGATTTAAACAATTTACATGATATGCAAACCTATTGGAAGGAAAATTACGGTTGGGATATTAAAGGTCCATCTCGCGTCGTACCAGCACAAATTCCTGGTGTCATTACTGTTTCTTCGTCAAACGAGTGGAGTGATGAGGGGATTGCCTTCTATTCTAATTATGGAAATGCCATCGATGTTGCCGGCCCTGGTGGCGATAATGGCCCAACGTATGACGGTCTATACCGCCAAAACCCGAAAGGTGACTTTTTAAATAAACGTGACTTTACTTATCGCACATTATCAACGTATCCTACCTATCCTGTTGGCGGCGGAAATAATGCGACAACGAAATTTAGTGACGGCAAATGGCATGGATATTCTTACCTACACGGAACATCCATGGCAGCACCAAAAGTAGCCGGTGTTGCCGGAGTCATTAAAGCCGCCCATCCTGAATATAGCCCTGCCCAAGTAGCAGCTGCGATTAGACAAAGTGCAATTGATTTTGGCAAGGTCGGATTTGACGCACTCTACGGCCACGGCGAAGCAAATGTTTATAACTTCCTATCAAAAGATAAGCCTAAAAAATAAGCTAAACACAGGGACGGTTCTTCTGTATCAGAAGCCAAAGAACCGTCCCCATGCATCACACCAGCTTTTGCCCGCAGTTTGAGCAGAAGTTGGCTCCGTCTGTTTTGGTGCCGCAGTTTGGGCAGAAGTTTGGTCTCTTTTGGTCGCTGGTTCCTGTTTGTGTAGTGGGCTGAGTATTTTGCGATGGTGCATCCTGATTCTGTTTCATTTGGTTCATCATTTTACCCGCTATATTCATCCCCATCATCATTCCAGCCATATCCGAGGCTGCCCCTCCGCCGCTCATTTTGCCGGAGGCCATGCCGTCCGTCAATTCAATCTGCTGATAGCGATTAATGTCACTAACCATCCCGTGCGATGCATTTTTAGTAATCCTGTCTTGAATTTCCTTTGGATAGCTGAAGCTCATGACATTAAAGCCGGTAATTGCAATACCGCTTTTTTGCATCTGCATATCTAAATCTTCTTGAATGCCTTTGGAAATGTCGAAGGAGTTGGCCTGAAGGTTAAACATATCCTTTCCTTCCTTCGTAATCCACTTCATCAAGAGCTGATCAAGAACTGCCGTAATCCGTATTTTGACATCCTCAACCAAATATTGCTCGCGGACACCAGCGATTTGATCAATCAACGCAATATAATCACTCACTTTAAAATTGAACGTTCCGTTCGCCCGAATCGGCAGGCCGCCCGGAAGCCCTAAAGTAGGGATATTAATCGCATTTTGCGTGCCCCATTTCACCACAAACTCCTTGGTATTGACAAACAGCACCTCGACTCGCATGCCGCTATTAAATCCGAACTTAAATCCCTTCAATGTCGACAAAAAAGGAATGATTTGCGACTCGATATCATACTCGCCTTCATCACGGAAAATCCCTTCAATTTTTCCATTGTTTAAAAAAAGCGCATCCTGACCGGGACGAATGATCAGCTTACTTCCTTTTTTAATCTCGCGGTTGCTCCACTTATAAAAAATCATATCATCCCTGAATTCCTGCCATTCTACAACATTTGCAAATTGGTTTTTAAAAAAAGACATCTATCCATCTGCTCCTTTCTGAAATATCATTTTTATATGTGTTATTGACTTTGAGAATTGTCTAGCTCAGCGCCCGCAATCCATTTCTTTAAAATTTCCCCCGGCTGCCGCTGTGTGAATGCCCACCGCCTGTAATACCGCCACCGCCGCTATTTGTATTGCTCGACGGTTTCTTCTGTCTCGTTATCGTCCGTCGAACAAAGGTATCATAACTGCTGATGACCTTTGAACTGCTTTTATCCATATAGGTTTGGGCATCAACCGTAACCCTGCCGCCGGAGCGATAGGCCATTATTCCCACAACACCCCCCGCCATGACGAAAGAGATAATTAGCTGAAACCACCATTGAAAAAAGATATTTTCCGGATTAACACGCGAATCATACTCATGGGCGTTGTACCCGTCATCGATGCCACCGGATCCATAGTCCGTATATCCACTAGACCCAGATTGCCCAGGTCCATCCCCCGGCTCATAGCCCATATATTCATAAGCATTATTTAAAAAAACCGAAAACGCCTCAAAATATTGGCCGTCCGATAAATCCGGGGTAATTTCATCGCGGATCATATCAAGCCTGCCGTCATCCAAATACTGCTCGGCTTTTTTAAAACCGGCCAAATACACATCGCGCTCGTTCATGTCGATGGCCAAAATCGCTGTATTTCCATGTGGCTGGTCATAACCAGGACCATGCTCATCATAAAAATCCTCTACATATTGAACAATGTCCTTTCCATCTGTGTCCTCTAATGTAATGATAAGAAAAGCAGTGTCTCTTTCTTCTCCCAGTTCACTCGCTAACTGTTGTAGTTCCGCCTCTTCATCATCCGTTAACAACTGGGCATTGTCATAAACATAATGCTCCCGGTCAAACGTTTGTGCCGCCTGTACATTGGATGAAAACCCACCCCAAGGCAGCACCAGCAGCATCGCCGTCAAAAAGAACAGGAGACTTTGTTTCACATGAAACAATCTCACCAAAATCCACCTCCCATCATGTAGGAGACGCATTTTAAGGCAAAAAAGGTCCCGGCCGCAATCCCGCTAAACCACGCTGTTACTCTGCCCCGGCTGATAGGAGGTTTACCGACAATTTTCCCCGTCTGCCCGTTCATCGCAAACGTATACTCAGCCTTATTGTAGTCATAGCTGATCATCCAGACCGGCAGTAAAACATAATGGCTGTTAACATTTCTAGTATCAATGTGCTTATTTTTATAAAGTACAGAATGATAGCTTGAAAAAGTAGAAGAAATATAGGAATCAATGTAGCCGCCAATTTTGTCTTTCGCCCGTGGCAGCAGCTCTTCGTCATTGTACTGGTATTTCTCCGCCATATATCCTGCCAAATAAGGAGTTTTAAACTCCTTCAACTGGTCATACGGATATGGCTCCAATTTATCCATTAATTCATCACTCATTTTCATTGAGGCATCCACCGGGATTTTGAGATAGTCAAGATTGATATCGCGGAAGGCATCATAAAACTTTGTTTCGGTATAAATATAATCCCCTTCTGTATAAGTCCTAACCTTCGTACATTCCGCGCTGACTTGTACCTTACTATTTAAATCAAACAGCCAAAACGGAACATATATCCCCGTAATATTCTTAATCCGGTCCGCATGCATGAAGCCTTTCGGGGTCAGCAGCCCTTTGCTGCACCACTTTTTGAACGCTGCCATGGCTTCTTCCTTGCTAATCGTAAAAGGAATGACTTTCGCGGGTGCAAGCTGGCCTGATAAACGGTCAGCGATGACAACACCTGCACCGCAAAAGCCGCAGTTTGTAGCCGCTGTCTCGGCCGCGGTGATAAGAACTGCGCCGCAATTTTCACAATGAAACTCCGTTGCTTCATCATCAGAGAACCTTATTGATTTCAGTTCTTCTGGATATTTTTCGATATTCTCCTGTCTGCCGCAGCTATGGCAGGACAGATCGCCATTTTCAGCATTGAAAGCCATATCACTTCCGCAGCCTGGGCATTTGTAATGAAGGATCATGGTCACTTCACCCCTTTAGCAACTACTAATTTTCAAACCCTTCACGTTTAATCGATTCCAATTCACTAATATCCGCAAGAAGCTTATCAAGCATTTGCTTCATGTGCTCGGATTTTGCCGAAGCCAACTGATAGGATGCCTGTAATTCGGATAACTTGGACGCCCAGACAGCTTTCTTCTCTAAAAAATTCCTTGCCTCTCCTTCGCTTCCAGCTTCTAGCGCCTTATTCGAATAGCGCTCCAATTTCTTGATTTCTTCTTGACATTCATTGATTTCCCGCTGCAAGCGCTGTTCTTCAGCCCGCACAGCTTCCGCTTCGGCCTTTACCTTTCCTAAATCCTTATTAATAGCTTTAAGATACTGATCAATCATTCTTGCTGGATCATCCGCCTTATCAAACACATGCCTCACCCTCCCATAAGAAAAAGCAATACTACATTATACTGCATAAATTGGATAAAAGTTTCATTTCCTTGAATAATGCATGAGGACGGTTCTTGTGCCTCTGAGATGCAAGAACCCTCCCCATGCATCAAAAAAATTTTAAATTTCCTCTTGTTTTTTTAAAAAGATGCTGATACTATAAAGTAGCGTTTAATTGGAAAGCTGATATTCAATACTTTGAGTCTTTCCAGCAGATAATTTAGACCACTTCCTATTGGGAGTTAAGGCCATACGGACAGCCGGGTCGAATGCCGATTGGCAACTTTAGTTGCCCCTATTGATTGAGTTAAAAGCTCAAATTTTATAAGTTGGTTACTTTACAACCAGTGCGCATGACGCACACAACTTGTGAAATGGTCAATAAGAGTGGTAAAAGTAATTATTTGCTATATAGACTCTGATCATATTTTGATATAGTTTGAATATTAAAAAGCTTTCTGCCATCATGTTAAATTTTTTGGCAATAATATACTTGTGGCTTTTTATGGGTATATTTATGCTTTTTAATAATAAGATTATGTCGAAGCAAGTGTTGTGCGCGAATAGGCGTTTTACACTTGCTTTTTTTGTTGCAAAAAAATTCACTTGGGGGGAAACGAAAGATGGGAAAAGCACTTATTATCGGAGCAGGCGGCGTAGCATCCGTTGCCGTCCACAAATGTGTTCAAAACAGCGAAGTATTTGAGGAAATTTGTATCGCAAGCCGTACAAAATCAAAATGTGATGAGTTAAAAGCAAAGCTTGACGGCGGCAAAACAAAAATTACAACTGCTCAAGTTGATGCAGATAATGTAGAAGAGCTAATTGCGTTAATTAACGAAGTAAAACCAGACATCGTCATGAACTTAGCATTACCATATCAAGATTTAACGATCATGGATGCCTGCCTGGCTACAAAAACTCACTATATGGATACTGCCAACTACGAGCCGGAAGATACGGCAAAATTTGAATACAAATGGCAATGGGAATACAAAGAGCGCTTTGAAAAAGCCGGTATTACAGCTCTTCTCGGCAGCGGTTTTGACCCAGGTGTAACAGGCGTATTCTCTGCTTACGCGTTAAAACATTATTTTGATGAAATCGAATATATCGACATTCTTGACTGTAACGGCGGCGATCACGGCTATCCATTTGCTACAAACTTCAACCCTGAAATCAACATTCGTGAAGTATCTGCTAACGGACGTTATTGGGAAAATGGCGAATGGATTGAAACGGAGCCAATGGAAATCAAGCGTGTCTATAACTTTGCTGAGGTTGGCGAAAAAGACATGTATTTGCTTTACCATGAAGAGCTTGAATCGCTTGCGAAAAACATGCCAGGACTTAAGCGTATTCGTTTCTTCATGACATTCGGCCAAAGCTATCTTACACACCTAAAAGCACTTGAAAATGTAGGAATGACTTCCATCGAGCCAATCGAATTTGAAGGCAAGCAAATCATTCCGCTTCAGTTCTTGAAGGCTGTGTTACCAGATCCTGCAACACTTGGCCCACGTACAGTCGGCAAAACAAACATCGGCTGTATCTTCAGAGGGAAAAAGGATGGTAAAGAGAAAACCTATTACGTATACAATGTTTGCGACCATCAAGAGTGCTATAAAGAAGTTGGATCACAAGCAGTTTCCTATACAACAGGCGTTCCGGCGATGATCGGTGCTGCAATGATCTTAACTGGCAAATGGAACAAAGCCGGCGTTTACAATATCGAAGAATTTGATCCAGATCCATTCATGGAAGAGTTAAACAAATGGGGACTTCCATGGGTAGAAGACTTCAACCCAGTGCTTGTTAATGATGAGCCTGTAAAAACGAAAGATCCGGAGTTCGTTCGCTAATATGCGGTTTGAAGAACTGCCAACTCCTTGTTATGTCGTTGATGAAGGTCTTGTGGAAAAGAATTTAAAAATCCTGAACGGTGTCATGGAACGTACGGGAGCTAAAATTGTTTTGGCGCAAAAAGCATTTTCTATGACAACCATGTATCCCCTCATTGGAAAATATTTAAGCGGTACAACTGCAAGCGGTTTGTACGAGGCACGATTAGGCTACGAAGAAATGGGCAAAGAGAATCATGTCTTTGCCCCAGCCTACCGTGAAGATGAAATAGACGAAATTATTTCGATTTGTGACCATATTATTTTTAATTCCTTTTCTCAATTGGAGAAATTTAAAGATAAAGCATTGAAGGCCGGAAGAAAAGTGGGCTTGCGTATCAATCCTGAATGCTCCACACAAGTTGGACATGCCATCTATGACCCATGTTCACCAGGCTCTAGATTCGGTGTTACCAAAGAGCATTTCCGCCCCGATTTGCTTGAAGGTGTGTCTGGACTGCATTTCCATACACTCTGCCAGCAAAACTCTGACGACTTAGAAACTACGCTTAATGCCGTGGAAGAAAAGTTTGGTGAGTGGCTGTCGCAAATGAAGTGGATTAACTTTGGCGGCGGGCACCATATCACAAGGGAAGATTATGATATCCCTCGCCTTGAGGCTTGCATTAAGAGAATGCAGGAGAAATACGGATTGGAAGTTTATCTTGAGCCGGGAGAAGCAGTTGCGCTTAATGCCGGATATCTGGTTACATCTGTCCTTGATTTCCATCAAAATGGAATGGAGATTGCGATTCTCGACACTTCTGCAACCTGCCATATGCCGGATGTACTGGAAATGCCTTATCGTCCACCGTTATTCGGCTCAGGTGAAGCAGGAGAAAAACCATATACGTACCGTCTTGGCGGGCAAACCTGTCTTACCGGCGATGTCATCGGCGACTATTCCTTTGACCAGCCATTAAATTGCGGCGATCGCCTAGTCTTCGGTGACATGGCTATCTACACCATGGTTAAAAACACCACCTTTAATGGAATGGCACTTCCAGCCATTGCGATCAAAGACAAGGACGGAGACTGCCGCATCGTCCAACAATTCGGCTACCAAGATTTTAAAATGAGATTAGCATAGGAAACATAGGAGTCGGCTCCGCCTGCCCCTTTGTTCTTCCGTTACATATTATTAAAAGTGCTGCCGGCCAGGCGGCACTTTTTTCTACGTAAATTACCTAATACTCTCTAGCCCCATATGCTTTAATCACATAGTAAAAACCAACCCAAGAACTAAGAACAACCAAATAAATAGCAAACGAGATGTAAAGGTTATAACCATGATGATAATGATAAATCCCCAGCAAATCGCCCACCCTTTCAAATCCAACACTGATAAGCGCCCACACAAGAATGTACATCGGGGAATATCGCAGTCTAATATTCATACGGTCATATAGATGAAAGTACAAATAACTATAAGGCGCATACATACACTGGGATAGGTAGTCAAAGAATTCAAATTTAGGTGAGTCGTTTAAATCATAATAATTTTTCGGTAAAACACTTAAGGTATGATCGAAAAAGAAGCCGAAAAAAACTCCGCATATGAGAAAAACAGCAGTTATTTTCTTTGGAAAACGCTTCGGGAGGAAATACACCACTATACCCCCTATAAAGAGGGCAATGATAATGAACCACTCATTTTGATTGAAACTATTCAAGCCTTTTTAATCCCTCCTCGTTCCAAATGAATAAACCAACGTGTAATTTGAGCAAGCACTAGGATAAAAAGAATGTAGTTAATAGAAGCAAAGAACATATTCCAATTGTGATAAACAATGATCCCTAACGAGAGCAATAACCACTCATTTATCATGAAGAATAAGTATATTGCTGCTGCCAGCAGCCACCGCGTTATCGATCTTAACCGCGAGTTCAATATGCTTGCACCTATGATTAGAAGGAGGGGGATCTCAACAAACCGGCAAATATTTAACGCAACCCCCTTCTCCACATCCTTGCTGGCCGGAACCCAGTGTAAATTTACATCTAAAATGGAAAAAATAATAACTGTTAGGATGGAACTGACAAAGTATGTAAAGATCATTTCTACCAGAGTCAACCCTTTTGGCATAATGGCAAACACAATGATGACCAGCCAAGTGACAAAGCAAATGACAGCAATTGACATCCAATCACCCCTTTTCAAGTGCGCTCCAAAAATGAAACACTCCCATTAGTTTTTACTTTTTCCTAATTGGTCCAAATTAACAGAAATCTTTTCAATAATATGGAGTATTTTAATGTCCTGTTCGCTCTTATCTTTTTAGATAAATTTATTCAAAAACGGGTAAATTACAGTAAAACCATTGAAAGGAGTGTTAAATGGGTGAAAAAAATAAGCTGGATTATGATTATATGGCTGTTTTTGATGACTGCGGCAGCCGGATGCGGTCAACAGGATACCGCTAAGGATAACACTAACAACAAGGGAACAACTGAAACAAAAACAGAAGCCCAAAAAGATAACAAGGGGGAGGACAGTAAGCAAGGGCCAGATAACAATAAACCCGGTGACACACTATACGGATCGGGACATCGTTCTTATCAGCATATGAAATATCTTGCAAAAGCCGCACCGAAGTTTTCCTCTAGTGAACTGACCAAACCACCGACAGGAAACTGGGTCACAAATGGGGGAGACATCAACAATGGCCGATATTCTCCATTAGACAAAATTACCACAGCAAACGTAAAAAATTTAAAAGTGGAATGGGTTACAAGCCTTGGCTCAGGTAAGGAGTTTAAATATTCCGGCGAGGCTACGCCGCTTGTCTATGATGGAGTTATGTTTACCATTACCGGGGCAAATGAAGTTCAAGCACTTGATGCAAAAACCGGTAAGTTGATTTGGGAATATAAGCCACAGCTTGCCGAAGGGTTGAACACTGTTTGCTGCGGATGGACGAGCCGCGGCGTCGCATTAGGGGACGGCAAAGTCTTTGTCGGACTTCTCGATGCAAGACTAATTGCTTTAGACCAAAAGACAGGAAAATTGGTATGGGAAACACAGGTAGAAAGCTGGGAAAAGGGCTATACCATTACAAGCGCGCCGCTTTATTATGACGGAAAGGTCTATACGGGAATTGCCGGCGGTGAGTACCAAATTAGAGGATTCGTTGCCGCATACGATGCTGAAATCGGAAGACAAATCTGGCGGACCTATACCCTTCCGGCACCGGGTGATAAAGGAAGCGAAACGTGGCCAAAGGACAGCAGGAACTGGCTGACAGGCGGAGCTCCAGTTTGGCAGACACCTGCCATTGACCCAGAGCTGGGAACGATTTATTTTGCAACTGGGAATACCTCTCCTGACCTTGATGGAAGCAATCGTGAAGGTGATAACTTATTCGCGAACTCCATCTTAGCGCTGGATGCCAATACTGGGAAATACAAATGGCATTTTCAAGAAGTGCACCACGATATTTGGGATTTAGACCCCGCAAACCCTGTGGTGTTATTTGATGTAAAAATGAATGGAAAAATGCGAAAAGGAATTGTCCAGGCCGGAAAAACAGGCTGGCTATATATTTTAGACCGAACAAACGGGAAACCGCTGATTGGCATTGACGAAAAACCGGTGCCGCAGAATAAGAACCAAAAGACTTCACCTACCCAGCCGTTCCCGATTGGGGATGCGTTTGTACCGCAGAAGATTACAAAGGAAGATGTGAAACGCGATTTACCAAAAGATTTTAAGGGCGAGTATGGAGATATTTTTACACCGTTCTGGGACAAACCGGTCACTCTTAAACCATCACCTCAAGGCGGAGCAAACTGGCCGCCATCTGCTTACAACCCGAACACAGAAATGTTTTATGTGTTAGGAAATGATAATTATTTTGCCTATGCCCATTATGGAGAAGAAAAAGATGAGCGATTTACGGAAGGGAAAGAGTATATTGGAAGTGTTTGGCAGCCGGTGGAAAATTCCCCGCACCTCGGTACTGTCACCGCCCTTGATATTAAAACAAATAAAATCGTCTGGCAGAAAAATTGGGATACGATTGCCTATAGCGGAATCTTAACAACGAAGGGCAATTTAATGTTTACCGGACATAATGACGGCCGGATACTTGCCTACGATGCAACCAACGGCAAGCAGTTATGGGAATTTAAAATGGATGCAGGGGCTAATGCGCCGCCAATCACCTATGAAGTCGACGGAAAGCAGTATATCTCCATCTTCGCAGCCGGAAATACACTAGCTGGCACAACCCATGGAGATAAAATTTATACCTTCTCATTAGACGGTAAGTATGGTTCTTTAAACGATATTCCGAAGGATAAAATCAATGTATCTCCAATTAAGAATCAAGATACGGAAACTGATAAGCAGCAGGCTGCCGATCAAAGTAAATCTAAGAATGAAACCAGTTCAGCGGCTGGAACAGGAGAAGGCATATATAAAAACAACTGCCTAGCCTGCCATGGAGACAAAGGCGCCGGCGGCCATAATGGACCAAATTTACAAACAACCAAATTAGATCTTAACGGCATCATCAACCAAGTGAAAAACGGCGGAGGCGGAATGCCCCCATTCAAAGACACACTATCCGCAGACGAAATCAAAGCAGTAGCCGAATACGTCAAATCCCTCGGCGGCGGATAATACCAAATTTAAAAGGGTGTCAGGCACCATGTGAAATATTCACATGGTGCCTGACACCCGTATTCCTTATTTTTTATCAGCTGAAGCTCTTTCAGTTAAAGAGATATGGATTAAGCGGTCGTCTTTGTCTGTTGGGTTTCCACGTTTGTCGCGGTTGCTGGTGATGGTAAATAATTCGTTGTGATCGACCAGTACGTCCCGTAATCTGCCGGCCTCCGCATAAAACTCATTAAGCTTTTTATTTGCTACATCATACGTGAAAATTTTCTTACCTGCTAATGAAGCAACAAAAAGCTTTCCATCATTAAAGGCCATTCCAGACGGAGCCCACGTAGCATCGCCCGATTGAACAAGCGGCTTCACCATGCCGTTTGCCTCTTCATCCCCTTGAATCACCGGCCATCCATAATTTTTCCCGGCCTGAATCAGGTTAATTTCGTCATGTCCTTTTTCCCCATGCTCTGAACTGTATAAGTTGCCTTTTCCATCCCAGGCTAAGCCTTGAGGATTTCGATGACCATAAGAATACACATACGAACCTTTAAACGGGTTATCCTTTGGAATTTCACCGCTTACTGTCATTCGTAGTATTTTCCCTGCTAAGCTCTTAAGGTCTTGGGCATTTCCTCCCTTGCCGACATCACCTGTCGTGGCGTAAAGCATCCCATCCGGTCCGATTTTAATCCGGCCGCCGCTGTTGACCTCACCGCCAGGAATCCCTTCTAACAGAACAGCTTCTTCTTTCCATGTATTGCCGTTGAGTTTTAAGGAAACAATTCTGTTCAACGTTTTACCATATTTTTGGTAAGAGTGATAAGCAAAAGCCTTTTTCGATTTTTCAAAATTAGGCGCTATCGTAAACCCTAGAAAGCCGCCTTCGCCTTCATGGTAAATGTCCTTTGAAACCTTTACATTCTGAACATCAACCAAGCCAAGGTCCCCATTAATTTGAATGACCGTGCCTTCGCGCTGGCTTAGGAAAAACAAACCCCCATTCTTATTAATTGTCCATGGGATGTACAAATGATTGGCATTAACACTTCCATCATCGGAAACCGATACCTCCACCACCTTTTGCGTTACCTCTTTTGCATCCGGCTGCCGCAGGGAATTTTGCTTTTTACCTGTATCATTCGCTTCGTCTTTATCATTCCAAAGCAAAGCCGTCCCAAGCCCCGCCGCTAAAACAACACCCAGCACACTAAAAACTACTAACCTTTTCAAACTACCACCTCATATTTAATAAATTACACCACCATCCTTGACACATTTTTGATTTTTCAAACTCTTCTAAACAAAATAAAACATGGGGACGGTTCTTCTGCATCTAAGGCAGGAGAATCGTCCCCATGCTTTCTATCCAATAGAAATCATCCGATCAATGGCTAACTTTGCCTTCTTGGCTGTTTCTGGCGGAACGGTAATGACATGTTTGTTTTCTTTTAAAGCTGCTAGCACCTTCTCGAGTGTGATCATTTTCATAAATGGACAAATGGCTTCTCGGTTGGCAGGGATGAATCGTTTGTCAGGGTTTTGTTTTTCCATCTGATGAATAATTCCAACTTCTGTTGCCACAATAAATTCCGTCGCGCTTGAAGTTTTTGAATGCTTTAACATATTGCCAGTGGATAGAATATGCGTTTTCTCTTCAGGAAGCACACCTTCAGACATTAAGTACATGCTGGAGGTAGAACAGCCGCATTCCGGATGGACAAGCAGCTCAGCTTCCGGATACTGCGTGATGACCGTTTCAACCTGATGGGGAGCAATCCCCGCATGAACATGACATTCCCCCATCCAAATATGCATATTTTCACGCCCGGTTTCCTTCTTCACAAAAGAACCTAGAAACATGTCTGGTAAAAACAGAATTTCTTGATCCTCCGGAATCGAACGGACAATATCTACCGCATTCGAAGAGGTGCAGCAATAATCGCTCTCTGCCTTCACATCAGCTGTTGTATTCACATAGGCAACGACCACGGCACCCGGGTGCTGCGCTTTCCATTCCCGCAGCTGGCTGGCAGTGATGGAGTCAGCTAGCGAACAGCCCGCCTCAAGGTCTGGCAGAAGAACTGTCTTCTCAGGGTTCAAGATGGCGGCCGTTTCTGCCATAAAGTGAACTCCGCAAAAAACAATGACCTCGGCATCGGTCGTTACCGCCGCGCGTGCCAGCGCCAGGGAATCGCCCAATACATCAGCAATATCCTGAATTTCCGGAAGCTCATAATTGTGGGCAAGCAGAACCGCATTACGTTTTATCTTCCACTCTTGGATTTCTTCTATTAAACGGCTTTTCATTTCAGTAGTAACTGTCATATGAACGTTCCTTTCCATTTAGATTTAGCCGACTTTGCGTTATATCGGCGATTTCTTCGCTTTTATCAGCGAATTTATGGTACTTATCAGCGAATTGACTACCTTTATCGGCGAATCTAAACCGTTTATCAGCGAATTGAGATTTGCATCCTGCTTCAGCTGAGCAAAACCTTCACACTTATATCAAGCGCCTTATAGGAATGAGTTAAAAAGCCAAGTGATATATAATCAACACCCGTATCACGGAAGGACGCCAAATTACTTAACTTGATTCCGCCGGACGCTTCCGTTATTACATGTTCAGGAACTAATTCAATCAATTCCTTTATTTCATCCGGAGTACGGTTATCAAACATGATAATATCTGCGCCTGCTTCCACTGCTTCCAAAACCTGTTCTTTCGTCTCCGTTTCCACTTCAATTTTCACCATATGTCCGGCATTTTCCCGAACCAGCTCAACCGCATGCTTAATTGAGCCGGCAAAGGAAATATGATTATCTTTAATCATTACCCCATCATATAGCCCAAAACGGTGATTAAAACCGCCGCCGCAGCGTACTGCGTATTTTTCCAGCATTCGCAGCCCCGGTGTTGTTTTTCTCGTATCGCAAATCCTTGTATGAGATGAGTCAAGCGTCTCTACCGCCTGACGGGTCAAAGCGGCGATACCGCTCAACCGTTGAACCAGGTTAAGAATCACTCTCTCTCCCTTTAGCAAATCGGAAATCCTCCCGGCGGCAACAGCAAATTGCTGCCCTGCCTCAATGACCGCACCGTCGCGGGTAAAAAGCTCCACTTCAATTTGCGAATTTAACAGTTCAAAGCCTGTTTTAATCACTTCTTCCCCGCAAAAAACCCCATTTTCCTTTGCCAGAAAGACAATTTTCCCGTTCGTATCCTCTGGAAAAATAAAATCTGTCGTTAAATCTCCTTCGCCAATGTCTTCGATAAAAAATTGCTCAATTGACGAGCGCAGTTTCAGCTTGTTCATGTTTCACCATCACTTCCCCTTTGCGCTTATGAATGATCGTTTCCCTACACCAATTTTCATCTTCATTTGGAAAATCACTGCGGTAATGGCCGCCGCGGCTTTCCGAACGGTGCCATGCCGCATCCGTTATAAGGTAAGCAGTGATATACATAAAAATAGCGTTAATATCTTCAATTGAATAAGAGTCTAGCTCTATAAAGGCATTTAGATGTAATTGCTGGAGCCAATTTTTCTGATCTTCCAAAAGCTCTTTAGAACGAACAATGCCAACCATTTTCATCATCCGCTCCTTAAGAACTTGTACATCAGGAAGGACTGACTTTTTTTCTTGAACGGGCTGGATAGGTTTAGGAACACGGTGCCTGACACCCAATGTTTTTTCCATATTTTTATTGATCCACTGTGACAGCCTTTTCCCTTGATAAAGGCCTTCTAATAACGAATTGCTGGCCAGGCGGTTGGCTCCATGAAGACCCGTACACGCTGCCTCCCCTATCGCAAACAGTCCATTGATGGATGTACGCCCAATCAGATCTGTCTTAATGCCGCCCATTGAAAAATGACTCCCTGGAACAACCGGAATTCTCCCTTCCAATAGATTCACTCCGTTGTATTCGCAAATAGCGGTTATCGAAGGGAACCTCTGTTTAAAATCGCGAATGGCACTGATGTCTAAATAAACGTCCTGCCCCTTTTCGGTATAATTAAAAATTGTCTGTGAGACAACATGTCTTGGGGCAAGGTCTTTCATAGGATGGACTCCTTCCATAATCGGGGTTCCATCTGCGGTTACTAAAACCGCGCCTTCCCCTCTAACAGCCTCAGAAATCAATCCTTTTGTTTCCCCATTTTTATATAGTAGCGTTGGGTGGAACTGAATAAATTCCATGTCGGAAATTTCAGCACCGGCTAAGTAAGCCATCGCTATCCCGTCGCCGGTAACCGTTGGCGCTCCGGAAGAATAACTATATAGCTGGCCGCAGCCGCCGGTCGCAAGGACAACATACTCACCATAGAAATGGCGGATTGTACCGTCCCCGCTTTTCGCTTTGACACCAATGCATCGCTTCTGTTTCTGATCGAGGATTAGCTGGTAAGCAAAAGTATTTTCTTCCATCCTTATATTGTCTGTTAAATTACGAATTAAGTAATCTATGAGATTTTTCCCTGTTGCATCGCCGCCGCTATGAACAATTCGTTTCTCACTATGTGCACCTTCAAGACCAAGAAGGAGGTTTCCGTCTTCGGTCTGATCAAAAATATTACCTTCTTTTGAAAGCTCTTGAATCAGCAGAGGTGCCTCGTTCAAGATTTCACGAACGATTTCCTCATCATTATGAAATCTTCCTGCTTCAAGGGTGTCGGCGAAATGCTTCGAAGGGTCATCATGAATTCCGATGGCAGCGGCAATCCCGCCCTGTGCCATGTAGGAATTTGTATTCTTTATAAATGACTTTGTGAGAATCCTCACATTTTTATCTTGACTAATGAGAGTGGCCAGTCTTAATGCCGCAACCCCGCTGCCAATAATCAAAACATCATCCATTTCCATATTAAGCACCTCACTTATTATTTACAGGTGTCTTGACATATATATTTACATATATTCATCCTAATTACAATACTTTTTTTAAATGAGACATGGGGAAGATTTTCCCGCCTCCTGATGCAGGATAATCTTCCCCATGTCTCATAAAAGGGATTGGGCTCCGTCGATATAGATTTCGCTTCCTGTGATGTGGCTGGATTGGCTCGAGGCGAGGAAGAGGACAAGATCTGCGACTTGTTCGGGTGTTCCGGGACGGTCTTCTAAGGGCTGGTTTCCTTCGGGATAATCAATAGGGATTTGTACTTTCTTTAATTTCTCTTTTTCTTTCCAGGTATTTTCGCCAATATTGGTGTCGATTGCACCCGGACAGATGATGTTTACCCTGATGCGGTAATGGGCAAGCTCAAGGGCAGCCATTTTACCGAAACCCATCTGACCTATTTTAGAGGTACTGTAGGCCGACATGCCAATATTTCTAAAAATTCTATTTCCATTAATAGAGCTCGTAATGATTATGCTGCCGCCATCCTTTTTCAAATGAGGAATGGCATATTTTACGGTTAAAAACGTGCCTGTCAAATTATTGGAGATGGTTAAATTCCAATCTTCAGGCTTCATGTCCTCAATCGGCGTCACTTCGCCATTTATCCCTGCATTAGCAAAGACAACATCCAATCTTCCCCAGCGGTCCATCGTTTGTTTATAACAGAGCTCAACTTCCTCCAGCTCCGATACATTCGCCTCCAGCAGAAGGGCTTCGCCGCCCGCTGCTTCAATTTGCTTTTTCACTTCCTCAACGTTTTCTTTATGCAAATCTACTAAAGCAATCTTTCCGCCCTGTTCCGCAAGCCTAATCGCTGCCGCCTTTCCGATCCCTGAGCCCGCTCCTGTAACAAACGCTACCTGATTTTGCAGTAATTTCTCCATTTTACAAAGCCTCCTTGATGATGATGTATATACTATATCCATCATGGAGGTTATTAAAACGAAAAAATCTAACAAAAACAGCTTGCAAATCGCTCCAGAAACGGTGACTTTTCCGGTATTAGCGCGTGTAAGTTCGCCATGATATAATGCAAACATTGGGGGGAGAAAATTTGAATATACAGCGCTGGATGAGCCAGCAGTTTTTTAGTTTTTACATAACTTGGGGTGTTTTCCTGCCCTATTGGACAGGGTGGATGATCTATACAAAAGGAATAACCATTTCACAGGCCAGCTTGATTATGAGCTTAGGACTGATGATACGGGGGCTTTCTACATTATTTGCCTTTCCTTACTTAGCGGAGAAACTCAGCAGTAAAACGCTGGTAAATGCAATGGCTATCGGCACGTTTATTACCATTCTCTGTTATATTCCGGCTGATTCCTATTCCAGCTTACTAGCAGTAACGTTACTGCTCAATATTTTTTATCCTACATTAATGCCTGCGTTAGACAGTGCGGCCGGTGTTCTTGTACAGAATAAGCAATTGAGGGATTACGGGAAGAGCCGCTCTTGGGGTTCCATTGGGTTTGTCGCGGCTGGCATGATCTTAACCTTCTTTACAGGCGCCCTGGGAGATATAGTGATTTTATGGGCATTGATACTCAGTACAATGATCTTTATGTGTCTAGGTTTTGTGAAAACACCTGATATATTATCTCAAAAACCACAAGCGATTCAAACAGACAAAGCCAAGCTAAATTTATTTAGCATCAAACACATTGGTTTAGTGCTCATCATCGTCATTTTACTGCAGGCAGCACATGCTTCTTATTACAGTTATGGCTATATTTATTTACTAGATATCAATGCTCCAAAATATTTAATTGGCCTCATTCTAAACATTGCCGTCATCGCAGAAATTATATTCTTTTCGATTGCTGACACAGCATTCCGAAAATATTCCATTGGCGCCTTACTGGCATTAGCCGCATTAGGTTCAACAGTTAGATGGGGCTTAATATATGCCTTTCCAAATGTCATCATGTTCTGTGTCGCCCAAACATTGCATGCATTCTCATTTGCAATGGCACATTATGCCTTTATGAAATACTTAGTAAAAAATATCCCACATTCTCAAATCGCGAAGGCACAAGGAATTTACTCCGCCCTCGCACTTAGCTGGAGCACCGCTGTATTCACCATATTCGGCGGCTACTTATACGAAATTGAACCAAGGTACGCCTTTATCGGCATGATCATATGCACTGTGCCGGCACTGTTCTTAGCACTTATTTATCGGAGGTTAGATCACTAAAACAAAACATGAGGAGTATTCTTCTGCCTAATGAATAAGACCGAAGAACATCCCCCATGCATCATGGTTTTGAAATGGAACCGAGAAATAAGATGGTACCGGTTTCGTTATTTGTTATAGTTATGAAGAATGGACGATTGATTTCCATTTGGAAGGGACTGTCCATGGGTGCTGCCTTTGTATCCATTTTTACAGAGGTGGCGCCGGCTGCTTCTGACCCTTGTTCATCGACATTGATAAATGTTTTTTGTTTAACTTTATCAATCCAAACTGACCCTTTTGTTCCTTTAACCATTTTCGTAAAAACAGCCTTCTCATCATCAAATGCGGTCGTCATACCAAGCTTCACCAGTGCCTTACTCCATTCAGCGTCGTATTCTAACTGAAATTTCGGAAGCAGAACCGTTCCATCCTTTTCATTGAATTCAGCCTTCCATTTCTCCCAGTTATCATTCGTAAGTCTTTTTCTAAACTCCTCTAAGCTAGACCCTTCCTTTGGGAGAAATACATACATGCTCATTTTTTCACCGGCATAAGGAAGAATCACCGCCTGGAAGTCCTCATTTTCCATATAGGCTAATTTCTCATGCAGCGTCATAAGAGGCTGCTCTTTCGTTGTGCCGTCCCCTAAATGAAATATCCGCTTCTTTGTATGCTTAGGATCAAATTCATGCATCCAATCCCCTTTAAAATAAATTGCATTAATCAGGAAAGCTGCTGTATCGGGGTTTATTTCCTCATCAACAATTTTAGGTATTCTTCCATTCGTTGCTATTTCAACCCAGTTATTAATTATTTCTGGGGTTCTAGAACTATTTATGTCAACTTCTTGAATTTCGGCATTATAATAGTCGTGGACATTCTGAGCGAAATCATCCTGAAATTGTAACTGATTGTTTAACCAAATCGAGTTAGCAATCTCCAGCCGGCTATGCTTGAAATCATTTAGAAGCATTGACATTAAAGAAGCATTAGCTTTATTGAGCTGCTCTGCCTCGATTCCCTCCTTATAGAGAACCTTTGCCATTTCCTCTTTAGTAATCCCATCTGCCCCATTGTAGGCCATCGACAACGCGATTAATAAACTAGTAGGAGAAATAAATATATTGCCGTCTTTATTTGGCTCTGACTCCGGCAATATGTCAAACCCCAATTGATTATTGGCGGAAATAATTGTCTGATAATCATCTTTGTTAAAAGCAGCATTGATTATGAATCCCGGACTCTCTTGGTTCTTCCCAATTACACTGACAATGACCCCTGCCAAAATAATCATTACTATTATTGGAACAATGAACTTCTTCAATCCACCACCGCCTTTACTTTATTAGACTTGGAGAAGCAAAAAAATGTTTCAGCTGAAGTGGTTACAATCCTGTAGTGGGAAAATAAAGATCTAATTTTAATAAGTCCTTTCCAAACGGCGGAAGAAACATATACATATACGAAGATCTAAATATTGACAATAGAGAGGAGGAATATCAATGCCGAGCGGAATGCATCAAGTTGAGGTAGGGGTACCGATTCATAAGGTTTGGAATTTTGTTAAGAATATGGATAACTGGGCTCCACTTATTCCCGGATATATTCAACATCGGAGATTTACTAACCGTCAATCCACCTGGGAATTTTATAGTAACATTGGATTCATTAAAAAAAGGATTAATCTGATGGTCACAATAAAAGAATGGATTGAACCGACAAAGGTTACTTTTGATTTAAAGGGGACCAATGAAAAACTTTCAGGCAGCGGCTATTTCCTGGCTGAAGCAATCGATCAAAACAAAACAAGAATAACAGGTTATCTTGATATGACTGCGGGCGGTGCAACTGGGCCATTGGTTAATACGTTTTTAAAATCCTATCTGCCTAGGGTAACAGAACAAATCACCATCGCAATCGCCACAAAATTAGAGGAGCTTAATAAATCTTAAAAAGGGGTCAGTCCCCCGATGCTTTAAAGCATCGGGGGACTGACCCCAAAAGTTATTAAACAAGTACAGCTTCTCTTTCTCTTTCCAATTTATAGTTTTCCTTCTTGCCTTCGCTTAGTTTAAGCGCTTCTGCTGTTGAAGCGTGAAGCTCGTAGAAAAGATCAGGGTTTTTCACGAGTGATACACCATAAGAAGGAATCATTTCTTTTAATTTAGGTTCCCACTCTTCCATATACTGCGGGAAGCATTTATTGATTACCTGAAGCATAACGTGAACGGCTGTTGAAGCACCTGGTGAAGCTCCGAGCAAAGCAGCAACCGTACCCTCAGCCCCCGTAATGACTTCCGTACCAAATTGAAGTGTTCCTTTGCCGCCAGCTTCCGTATCTTTAATAACTTGGACACGCTGACCTGCTACTACAATATCCCAATCCTCACTTTTGGCGTTCGGAATAAATTCACGTAACTCTTCAATTCGTTGTTCTTTCGATAACATCAGCTGCTGGATCAAGTATTTTGTTAATGGGATGTTTTTCGCCCCTGCGGCCAGCATCGTAAAGACGTTATTTGGCTTCACAGAACCTATTAAATCCATATTTGAACCAGTTTTTAAGAATTTTGGCGAGAAGCCCGCAAACGGTCCAAATAGCAGTGATTTTTTGTCATCAATAAATCGTGTATCCAGATGCGGTACAGACATTGGAGGTGCACCAACTGCGGCTTTGCCGTAAACCTTTGCATGATGCTTCTCAACAACATCCGGATTGTTACATACTAGGAATAATCCGCTTACCGGGAATCCTCCAATATGCTTACTTTCAGGAATACCTGTTTTCTGCAATAGTGGCAAGGAGCCGCCGCCGCCGCCGATAAAGACAAATTTGGCGGTATGACGTTCGATGGAACCAGTGTCCATATTCCACACTTTCAATTCCCAATAACCGTCACTGGTACGTTTAATATCTTCCACTTGATGTTTGTATTTGACTTCAACGTTTTGTTGCTTTAAATGATCAATCAAAATACGCGTTAAAGCGCCAAAGTTAACGTCCGTTCCTGAGTCAATTTTGGTAGCCGCTATAGGCTCCGTTGTGGTCCGGCCTTCCATAATAAGCGGAATCCATTCCTGCAGTTTTTTCGGGTCTTCGGAAAATTCCATCCCTTCAAATAAAGGGTTGTTCGTAAGCGCCTCATAACGCTTTTTCAAGAACGTTACATTTGTTTCCCCTTGTACTAAACTCATATGAGGCAGCGGTCTGATAAAGTCCTGTGGATTTTGAATCAGATTGCTGTTTACAAGATACGACCAAAATTGTCTTGAAACCTGGAACTGTTCATTAATATTTATAGCCTTGCTAATGTCTATAGATCCGTCTGGTTTTTCGACGGTGTAGTTAAGCTCGCACAGAGCAGAGTGTCCCGTTCCCGCATTATTCCACTCATTAGAGCTTTCCTCTCCTGCGGATTCGAGTTTCTCAAACACTGTTATTTTCCATTCTGGCACTAATTCTTTCAAGAGTGTCCCCAAAGTCGCACTCATGATTCCGGCACCAATTAAGATAACATCTGTTGTTGTTTGTCCGTTACTCATTTTTCCCATCCCTTATACCCCTAAGATTTGCAGAAAGGATGTAAGCGCTCCTGCTAAGGCGTCATAGCAAGCAAGGGGCGCGACTAGTCACACACCTTTTCTGGATCAATGATTACTATTACTAGTTTATCACTATTATTTAGAGATTAATAGTTATTAAACTATTTAAAAGCTGGTAAAAGTACAAAGTTTCTCCAAAGAAATTAGACTAATTTTTATTCTTATTTAATACCTCAAATTTATTTCTGTAAAACATTTCCCATTTAATCAAGTATATTATCAATTTAACAATTATTACATTCCATTATTTTTATAAACGCCCATAAGAATTTCTTATGAGCTTTTTTTCAATAATTTCAACAAACCTTTCCGCGGCTCGATTTAATGGAACATTTTTCAAATAACATATGCCAATACTTCTTTTTGGTATTGGATCTGTTAAGGTCACTTCGCGAAGTAATCCTTTTCTCAAAAACTGTTCCGAGAATTCCTTTGTCACACAAGCAACGCCAAGATTGATCCTAGCGAATTCTAGCAGCAATTCATGTGAACCCAATTCAAATTCCGGCTGGATTATAATTCCCTTTGATAGGAAAAATTCTTCAACATATCTCCTTGAATTGGAATTGTCCAATAAAATAAGCGGAAGCTTAACCAATTCCTCAAGGTTAATCGGCTTAGATAATATTTTTCGGTATTTTTCGCCATATACAAAGGTATCCTGAATCTCAAATATAGGCTTTACTTCTAATGATTTGTCATCAATAGGAAGATTACAAATGGCTATGTTCACTTCTCCAGATTTTAAGGCAGCAATGATTTCCCACGTTGTTCCATTGACTATTTTAAATTTAAGATTTGGATATCGATTATGAAAAGTTTCTAAATAGGGAAGCAGAAAATAACGGGAAATGGTATCGCTAACCCCAATTTTAAATTCACCAATGATTAAATTTTTAAATTCTAAAAGCTTTTCTTCACCAGCTTGTATAAACTGAAGGGCTGAACTGACGTATTCAAATAATAAACTTCCTTCATCCGTCAGTGTTACTCCTTTCGAAATCCGATTAAAAAGCCTTGTATCTAATTCCTTTTCTAATTGTGCAATCGATTGGCTGATTGCCGGCTGTGACATATAAAGCTCTTTTGCCGCTTTGGAGAAGCTTTTACTTTTACCAACTGTATAAAAAACATAATACAAATCTAATTTACTTATCATATAACTACCTCTTATACCGCATATTAGATATATTAATTTTACTTATATCATTAAAACCCGTATATTACAAGTAGATACTGTTTGAATCGTTAATGTTTTAGCATAAATAAAGTGAAGCTTTTTATTAAATAAACTAAAATGAACAATTTTAAGAAGAAGGAGCGGATTTTTGTGGAAAGAGTTGTAGGAACTGTCGCCAGAGGGCTTCGCTGCCCGATTATCAATAAAGGAGATCACATTGAAGAAATCGTTGTTGATAGTGTATTAAAAGCAGCAGAAGTTGAAGGCTTTACCATTCAGGATAAAGATATTGTAACCGTTACCGAGTCGGTTGTTGCACGTGCTCAAGGTAACTATGCAACCATTGATCATATTGCCAAAGATATTCAAGCCAAATTTGGTGATGATACAATCGGTGTGATTTTCCCAATCCTTAGCCGTAACCGTTTCGCTATTTGCCTTCGCGGGATCGCAAAAGGGGCGAAGAAAATTGTATTAATGCTAAGCTATCCTTCTGATGAAGTAGGCAATCATTTAGTGGATTTAGATACACTTGATGAAAAAGGGGTAAATCCTTGGACAGATGTTTTAACAGAAAGCCAATTCCGTGAGTACTTTGGTTATAACAAACATACATTTACGGGCGTGGATTATATCGATTATTACAAATCCTTAATTGAAGAATATGGCGTGGAATGCGAAGTCATCTTTTCGAATAATCCGAAGACGATCTTAGATTACACAAAGAGTGTGCTTTGCTGTGATATTCATTCAAGATTTAGAACGAAACGAATTTTAAAGGCTAATGGCGGCGAAAAAATTTATAGTCTTGATAATATTCTTTCTGAATCGATTGACAGCAGCGGTTTCAATGAGTCTTATGGCTTATTAGGCTCAAATAAAGCAACAGAGGATAGTGTAAAGCTATTCCCACGTAATTGCCAGCCTGTCGTTGACAAAATTCAAGAGGTCTTGAAAGAAAAGACAGGAAAAACAGTTGAAGTTATGATTTATGGCGACGGTGCATTCAAAGATCCTGTAGGCAAGATTTGGGAACTGGCAGATCCAGTTGTTTCTCCAGCTTATACCGCTGGGTTAGAAGGAACACCAAATGAAATTAAATTAAAATACTTGGCTGATAATCAATTTGCTGACTTAAAAGGTGAAGAACTAAAGCAAGCCATTTCTAAATACATTGATGAGAAACAGGAGAACTTAGTCGGAGCAATGGAAGCTCAAGGGACTACCCCACGCAGACTAACAGATCTCATCGGCTCACTGTCCGATTTAACATCAGGCAGCGGCGATAAGGGTACACCTATTATCTTTATTCAAGGCTACTTTGACAACTACACAAAATAAGCAGGACTAAGAAATCATAGGACAAGGGAGTTCGCTCCTTTGTCCTATTTTTTATAGATTGTTTCATTTCAGGGACTTATCAGACAGTCCTGTTTTATTTATCTCGTTCTGTCATGATGCTGGGTTTTTCCATGATAGAATAGTTTATCGAGCTGCATTGGATTTTCTTTAGCGCTCATCTCTAACGTTTTTATTTTATAAATAACTGTGCAACTACCGAGCGAGGAACGATACTTTTCAACATGAGAGCTTGATAAGGGCTTATCGTAATAGCCAGGGACGTATTTATCAAGCATTTGCTGCATGGCTTTGACCGATTCTTCAAGTTTTGTCACCAATTCCACCTCCCCAAAAATCATAACACTCATGTAGGCTGTATCTGTCTCAGCAGGGACAGGATCTGTTAATGTTCCTTGATTTGCACTGACTGTAAAGCAGGCCTTGGCATTTTCCCCAATAATATTAACCTTTCTCCCTTCAACTGCTCCGTGAAAATAGATAGCTCCGTCCATCCAAACAAAATTAAGAGGAATCACATATGGGAGTTTGTCATCTACCAGTCCTAAAAATCCGGTTTTCTCCTGATACAAAAATGAATTGATTCTTTCTTGGTCCTTACATTCTAAATTCTTTTTTCTTATTGGAATCATTTTCTCTTCACCTCATTTTTCCTTTTAACTAATATCCCAATAATCAAAGTTCTACCCTAAAAAGCATAATGATTGTTGCAAACACCATTCCGAATAAGCAACTAAAAAGCTAGGTTTAACCACCTAGCTTTTTAGTTTTATAGAAATTTAGTCCATTTTAAATCCATATATCGTATTGAGATAAAGATAGGACAATTAACGTTAATTCTAATAGTTTGCTAATGTATTATGCCAGTTCTCCTCCATCAATTGGAATATGCTGACCGGTAATGTAAGCTGCTTCTGTAGATGCTAAAAATGCATATAATCCTGCTACTTCTTCTGGAAGAGCATGTCTCTTTAAAGGGATGTTTTCATTAACTTGTTCCAACATTTCTGGGGTATATTCTGAAATCTGCATCGGTGTTAAAACATATCCTGGACAAACAGTATTAACCCGAATCGTTGGTGCAAGCTCTAGTGCCATTGTTCTAGCTAATAGATTGACCCCTGCTTTCGATGCATTATAATCTGCGTAAAACGGATGTCCAACTACCCCATTCGTTGAAGCAGTCATTAAAATAACACCACTCCCCTGAGAAAGCATACGTTTAGCTGCCTCTTGGGCGGTATAAAAAATTCCATCTAAATTAATTCCAAGGACTTTTTTCCACTGCTCCGGAGTGATGTCAATAAATTTAGACCTCACACTGATTCCTGCATTAGCTATCAGCACATCTACTCCATGCATTAAAGAATCAATCTCTTCAAAAGCATCTTTAACTTCATTCGGGTTACTTACATCCACAACTACCCCATGCTTAATGGCTGGATATTCCTTGAGAGTACGGTGAAGACTATCTTTATTATTATCTAATATGGTAACGATAGAACCTTCTTCTGCGAAGCGGATGGAAGTAGCAAGGCCTATTCCACTTGCTCCACCAGTGATGACCACACGTTTATTTTGTAGACTATCCGAATATTTACTAACTGCCATATGAAACTCCTCATTTCCATACTAATTTATGTTGAATAAATTTTCGCCATGTCTTTTTATACTGTTTTGTCAGCTAGGTGCTTAGTAGTTTGCTTGCTATCCATGCCTAATAGTCTGCAAATAACTTCATTTGTAATATTCGGTACAATTTCAGTTGAATAGTGCAATTCCATCCGCTCGTACCTATTATGAGCATCATAGCCATATGGTCCAATATTGATAGTGGGTACGTTAATGTCTCGAATTGCTTGATAATCTACATAATGTTTTGTACCCCACCCAGGATTGTTTTCACTTACTGCCCGAATACCTTCTTCGTCATCGCTTAACGCCACACAACTCATATCACACACGTATGGAAAGTAGTTCTTCGTTACGATTGGATAAGGGTAATGTGTTTGAACAGCTTCAACTGCATGATTAAGTGCATCTAGCAATTTTTGTTCACGTTCATTTTTACCAGTTAACTCCACGCGAGGTGAATAGAGGGAAGAATAGAACAAGATAATGGCCGGACTTTTATCCTTCATCCAATTCCATTCTTCTTCAACGACCCTTGCTGCAAACATTCGCGTATCGAGCGTTTTGTCTAATAGAAGCTTTGCTTTAAATGTATTCATATGTTGGATAAATGCTTCTCCGTGCTGTTCAACAAGCTGTTTCTGCATATCTTCATATACTAGTACTCTAGTTTTCCATTGTAATTCTTTATAAGGGGTCCCGCTTCTTTCACAATATTTTCGGTGTCTATCTTTCAAAGTCATTAACGCATTATCAAATGCGATTTCTGCTTGTTCCTTAAGCTTGATTAGTACATCTTTAGGCGACCAGGAATGTATAAAGAAATTATAATAAACGTAGGCAGATAATGCTGTTTGTACTGTATAGGTTGGCTTTAAATCTGTTTGTTTTAGAGAAACGGGTGGAACAGGAGTTTCTCCTAATGATTCGTCACATAACTCAGGATTGTAGCTAATTTGCCTTGTTAACTCCGCTGCTAAATAGTTTGGATCCAACCCTTCAAAGCTCGAACCTACATGTGTTTCCGAACCTGTAATAAAGAAGGAAGGTAGAAGTTTTCCAACTGTCCCTTTATATATATAACGCTTTTCATCTCCTTCAAATCGTGGCGCTACAAAATCAGAGTTTATAAGAGCTTGATAATCAAATTGATGCTCTTCTCTCCATCTCTTTAAGTCCTTAAGCGCAGATAAAACACCATGGGAACTATCTTCTTCGTCACACTCTGCTAATAATATTAGATTGCCAATTAATTCTTCAGGGTGCTCAGAATAGTATTTAAGTAGATAAAGATGACTTGCAACCCCGCTTTTCATATCTAAAACGCCACGGCCAAAATGCCACTCACCTGACTTCAAATGTTTCTTAACAAGCTCTGGTAAATCCTCATGGGATAGTGCCTTTATTAGTTCATCAGGAAAACATGCTTTATCTTTTAAATGACTGTAATCCTCAATTCCTACCGTATCAATGTGACCCATTAAGACTACAGTTTTGTTGCTTTTCTCTTTTGTACCTTTCACAAACGCAAGTACATTGTACCGTTCAATTTCATCATTCTCTGTTCTCGACATAATAAGATGAGAAGGATTTTTTTGAAAGTAAGGAAGTTTTCCTATGATATTATATAAACTGTTTGCAATATCAATTTCACCAACGGTATTGACAACGCTTTCAATGTTTACTAAATAATCAGTTAATTTTAATACATCTTCACGACTGGATAACATTTATACACTCGCTCCTTTTTTGCACTCAAATTGCTTATTATATTCTCCAATTTTTAAGCTTGAATTCACTTCTAATAGTCTCTGAAATTTTCTACTATAACACTTGTTGTAAAAAGCGACGGGTCCTCTCTTCCTTCGGTTCAGTAAAAAATTCCCTTGGACTACCTTCCTCAATTATCTTCCCATCTGCTAGCATAATTACACGGTCTGCAACTTCTCGGGCAAACCCCATTTCATGTGTAACAATCACCATGGTCATTCCATCCCTTGCTAAACCTTTCATAGTCTCAAGTACTTCGCCAACAAGTTCGGGGTCTAACGCAGATGTGGGCTCGTCAAATAATATGACATTGGGCTCCATGGCTAGCGCTCTGGCAATTGCAACCCTTTGCTTTTGTCCTCCAGATAATTGTTCAGGATATTGGTATGCTTTATCTGCCAATCCTACTTTATTTAAAAGCTTCATCGCCTTCTCAATTGCTTCCGTTTTACTTTTCTTCTTTACACGAACAGGCGCCTCAATTACATTATCCAGTACTGTCATATGCGGAAACAGATTAAAGTGTTGAAATACCATTCCCATATCTTCTCGTACTTTATTTAAATCCGTTTTATTAGTATCGATTACTTGGCCATTAATCTCAATTTCTCCGCTATTCTTTATCTCAAGAAAGTTAAGGCATCTTAATAAAGTGCTTTTTCCTGAACCACTTGCCCCAATTAGTACCACAACTTCTGATTTCTTAATTTTAATAGAAATATTATTTAAAACTTGCAATCCATCAAACGCTTTGCACAATTTTTTTACCTTGATCAAATCGTTTCCCCCTCCTACTCTTACTCTTGCCTACATCTAACCTCTTCTCAATTTTGTTAAAGATTATGGTGAATATTAGCACCAGAGTTAGATAATAAATTCCAACCACAAAATAAGTCTCAAACGGCATATAGTTTTCAGCTTGAGCAGAGAGAGCATGATTGAACAATTCTGTGACAGCAATGTATGCTACAAGTGAGGAATCCTTTAAACCGATAATAAATTGGTTTCCTAATGATGGAATTGCCCTTTTTAATGCTTGTGGGAGAATAATACGGCGCATCGCAAGAGCATATGGCATTCCTAAGGAACGAGCTGCCTCCATTTGTCCCCGATCAATCGATTGAATCGATCCTCGGAAGATTTCAGCTATATAGGCACCAGAGTGAATTCCTAAAGCAAGTGCACCTGCTGTAAAATCATTTAGTGTGAAGACACTTGAAATCCCGTAATACAAGAACATAAGCTGTACAATCAAAGGCATCCCACGTACTAGGAAAATATAAGCATCAGCTGTTTTCCTAAGAATTGTAATATTGGAAACTTTAAAAAAGGCAAAAACCAAACCAATTATCATAGCAATAGCCAACGAAACCACAGTTAGTTCAATAGTTAGCAAGGCTGCTTTTAAAAATTCAATACCATGCGTTTCGAAAATAGATGCAATACTTGTTATAAAATTCAAATTTACTTCACCTCCTAAGGATATAAAAGCACTAAAGATTTTACTTTGCTAAAAGATCTACGCCAAACCATTTAACGCTGATCTCTTTATAAGTACCATCTTCAATCATAGACTTAATGGCTTTATTGATTTCCTTCAGCAGCTCTGGATTATCCTTGTTAACCGCAATACTAATATTTTCAGTTGTTAGAATATCATCTACAGGTTTGATTTTTAACCCTGATTCTTTCATAGCAGATATCCCAACGATCTTATCTGTAATAACAGCATCAATACGGCCAGGCTCAAGGTCTTGAAGGGCGTAAATATCACTTGGAAAACTTTTTATATCTTTCGTATATAACTCGGCATGTTGTTTATAAGTACTTGCTTGCATAACCCCTATTTTTTTGTTCTTCAAGTCTGTTTTCGTTTTCAAAGTATTATTGGAATCAGCTACAAAAATTTGTGCACCAGAAATATAGTAGGGATCTGAAAAATCAACTTGTTTCGCACGTTCTTCTGTTGCAGTCATACTGCCGATGATTGCATCGTACTTTTTCCCTTTTAACCCTTGTATAATTGTCTCCCATGGGTTTGTCACAGGGTTGGACTCTAACCCGATCCGCTTAGCAATTTCCTGTCCAATTTCAACATCAAATCCTACTAGTTTATTGTCTTTTTTATAATTGAGTGGCTTAAGTAAACCACTCATGGCAAAAGTTAGTTTCCCGTCATTTACCAGTTCCATTTTTTTATTACTTTCTTTTTTTCCATCTTCTGTTCCTGATACTTTAGAACTATTGGATCCACAGCCGCTTAAAACAAAAAGTAAGAGAAAACCAACAATTAGACCTAATGATGCTTTCCTTTTCATAAAAACACTCCTCTTAATGTAATTTTTGTTTTTTACTTAGAAATTACCTATGAAACTTCTTTTGTTAATTAAATATGCAATAAATGTGCCAACTTACTATGGTTGAAAAATCAATAGTTTTTAATAAAAAATTAGAATTTAATTTGTCAATTCCGTCAACAGATTGACAATTCTGAACTATCCGAATTATCATTATACTCATCAGTAATCTACTTAATCTTTGTAATTGATAGTAGGGAAGATAACTCAAACACCATGATTTTTTTAACCTTCAAATCTAGAAGATTATCCAAATAAGGGGAGTGTTAACTGATGTCCTCGATTATTGCAATTACCAAAGTGATTAATGCATTTGCAGAGCTTTTACAAATTGAAATTGCTCTCTTTAATCCAGAAGGAGTATTGATTGCATCGACAGAAGAGTATAAAAAAAGGAAAGGAAACCGTATCTATTTGTCTTTTTTTCAAAAACAATATGAACATCCTATTAGTTTTGTAAAAAAACCTGGCCATATGAAGATGTGTAAAGGTTGTCATTTTCAAAATAACTGCCCATCAACGGCAGAAGTTGTGAAAAACATGGTAGAAAACGGAAATCATTATGGATATCTCTCATTCGTGAGTTTTTCTTCAGATGGTCAAGATAAAATGATTGACCATCAAAAAGAATACGATTATTGGATGTCAAAATTAAGTGATATTATTGTAAGTCACCTTAATGATTCTAGCTGTTCCGTATTTAAGAAAAAGCGAGAACACACTGAATACATCCTTGGAAACAGCTATAAACTAAACAAATTAAAGGAGCTTATAAAAAATATTAAAAATAGCTCTTCTTCTATTTTCATTACTGGAGAAACAGGAACAGGAAAAAGCCTACTTGCAAAGCTCATTCATGAGCAAAGCATCTTTCGCAAAGGCAACTTTGTGGAAATCAACTGCTCCAGCATTCCGGAATCATTGTTTGAAAGCGAATTATTTGGTTATGAGGAAGGAGCCTTCACTGGAGCGAAAAAGAGAGGGAAACCTGGATATTTCGAAATGGCCGATAGAGGGACACTTTTTCTGGATGAGATTGCTGATCTTCCTATACATTTGCAGCCAAAGCTTTTAAAGGTGCTGCAGGATGGTATGGTACAAAGAATTGGTGGAACAATCACAAAAAAAGTAAATGTCCGAATTATAGCTGCAGCTAATCAACCTTTAGAAAACCTTATGAAAACCAAACAGTTTCGTTCAGATCTTTATTACAGGTTAAATGTAATTCCTCTCCATTTACCCCCATTAAGAGAAAGAAAAGAGGATATTGAAGATTTAGTTCAAAATTTAATGGAAAAATTACAAACACGAACTGGAAAATTTATAAATTCTTATGATAAGAATTTTTTAGGGAAATTAAAGGAATACCATTGGCCTGGGAATATCCGTGAGCTAGAAAATGTCCTCGAGTACAGTATGAACATGGAAAGAACTATGAAGTTGACAGTAGCCTCCCTACCTGACTTCTTAATGAAAGACATACCGCCATCCATTTCAGCAAAGAATGGAGCATTGAAAGATACGGAAAAAGAGGTAATTATCGAAAAACTCCACCAGTATGGCTACGACCTGGAAGGAAAAAAGCAAGCTGCTACAGCTTTAGGAGTAAGTGTACGAACCTTATATCGAAAAATGGGCAACCTTGGGATATCTGTTCCAAAATAAAGTAGTATGGTACATAAAAAGAAGGAAGAAAACAACCTTTCTTTTAACCAAAGAAAAGTTGTTTTCTTTATTTAGCCAATTCAAATAAGACCCTATCAGCAGATTCCAAGGAGCTCTTTTCAGCCGACCTCAAGATGCCTCTAGCACTATAGCCGTGCAGACTCTTCTCCTACCCCCTATAATGATGATAACATTAAAAACGTATTTTATTTCTAATGCTCTTAATTTGGCTCTTAAGTGAGATTATTAATGATTGTTCCTTAATAAAATTTATAGTAAAAAACAGTAGGTCGATTCCTACTGCTATCTTAGAATAGATTATTTTAATATGTCTTCAATAGAATTTGTCACAGTAATGGCCCGTGGTTTATAGCCGGAGAGATTAGAGACTGCCCCTTGGCCGCCAAGGTAAAAAGCTATGTCCTTTTGCTTTTCAGCAAATTGATCCAATCTCCGCAGCAGTTTAGGGTCTGTTTCAAATGGTATGGTAGCTGTAGCGGACAACAAGACCACATCTGGCTTTAATTTGCCTACCAATGATTCAATCGCACCTGGAGCAGGGGAAGCTCCGATTAATTGGGTTTTCCATCCTTTCATCATGAAACGCAATAGGATCAAATGCAGTGGTACTTCATGATGTTCATATGGCAGACATGCTCCGAGCACGAACGGAGCATTTTCCCGATATTGATAATTTCTTCGAATTTGAACCAAGAAATCCCTTACAACCAGACTCGATACCGATTCCTGATATTCATCCCACTCCTGAGTCTCCCACTTTCTTCCTACCTCTTTTAAAAAAGGGACCACGATATCGGTTAAAAAACGCTCCAGCCCTACATGATGATACGCCTGTTTTAAGATAAAATTTAATTCTATTTCATCACAGTGCTTGCCTTTTTCCAGAAGCTGAAAGACATACTCATTCCATTGCTCATAATCAGGGGATTTTCCCTTCTGTATTGGTACCTCAGGGTCTTCAGCAAACACTTTTACAAGATGGGCAGCTTGTTTAAGCGAATGGCCTTGTTCCGAAAGTAATTTGATTTTTAAAAGCGTTTTGACATCCTGTTGACTATATATTCTATATCCATTCTCCAAACGCTTCGGTTGAATAATCCCATAACGTTCTTCCCATTTTCTAATCACTTGTTTCGATAATCCGGTCATATCTGCGACTTGTTGAATCGCAAATAATCCATTTTCATCGGATTGAATCATCTATTTCATCCCCTTAACACCTTATCCGAATCCCCGGAGGCATAATTAGTATAACGAATACTTGTACTTTGTACAACGTTATCACCATAAACATTGGACAAAGAATAAAGTTGACAATATCCTTCCTGATTACAAAATGCCAGAACCAAGGTATAATGTTTTTAATATTTTATTATACAAAGGTTTGACAAATCAATTTATCTCCGATAATAATTAGATAAATAGAATTTTAATATGAGAAAGGGAGTGACATGGTGTTTTTAGCATGGCAGGAAATCAAAAAAAATAAACTTCGTTTCACCTTGATTACAGGGATTTTAATGCTAGTTTCCTATCTTGTATTTTTTCTCTCCGGACTTGCAACTGGTCTCGCTAGTCTGAATAGGGAAGCGGTTGATAAATGGCAAGCGTCGGCTATTATCCTTACCGATGAATCAGATAAAAGCTTGTATCAATCATCCATGTCGATCAAGCAGCTTAACGACATTAAAGCGAAAAAAACGGCTGTAATCGGTCAACTAAACGCGATTGCCAGCAACGGCGACAACAAGCAAAATATATCTCTCTTTGGTATTAACAAAGAGGAATTTCTGATGCCCAATGTGACGGAAGGAAGGACTTTTAAAAAAGCAAATGAAGTGATTGCTGACGATTCACTTAAAGACAAAGGATTCAAATTAGGTGATTCATTATCCTTGTCCTCCAGTGACCAACAGTTAACGATTGTTGGATTTACAGACGATGCCAGGTTTAATGCTGCACCTGTTCTGTATGCCAATCTTGCCACCTTCCATCAAGTCAAATTTGGCGAAGCAGCGGATCAGAAAAAAGATCAAATTAATGGAATTGTTGTAAAGGATGATTCTATTTCAAATATGACCAAAAATAAGGAGCTGGACTCCATTGAGATTGAATCCTTCATTCAAAGTTTGCCTGGCTATACTGAACAAAAACTTACCTTAAATTTCATGATTTACTTCCTCTTTGGTATTTCATCCATCATCGTAGCGATTTTCTTGTATGTTTTAACTGTGCAGAAGATAAGTATGTTCGGGGTCATGAAGGCTCAAGGCATTTCCAGCATTTACCTATCTTGGTCTGTTGTGGCACAAACCTTTATTTTAGCGTTTATCGGGACAACGCTAGGATTTGCCTTTACACTTGTTTCAGGAGCCTTTTTACCGGAAGCTGTTCCGGTTTCGTTTGATTTGGCCTTGATGGTGTTCTATGGGTTAATCCTAATGGTTGTTGCAACTGCTGGTGCTGTTTTCTCAGTCTTCACGATTGTTAGAATTGATCCACTGAAAGCGATAGGAGGTTAAACCATGGCAGTGTTGGAGTTACATCAAGTAAAGAAGAGTTTTGGAAGCGGGCATACGAAAGTGGAAGCCTTAAAGGAAACGGATTTTCTTGCCGATCGAGGTGAGTTGATTGCAATCATTGGCCCGTCTGGTTCTGGAAAAAGTACCTTTCTCACGATTGTCGGGGGATTATTATCACCAACCTCAGGGGATGTAGTAATCAATGGGCAAAACCTAACCTCTTTAAATGAAAAAGCACGCTCACAAATCCGGCTCAAAGAAATCGGATTTGTGTTACAAGCGTCGAACCTGATTCCCTTCCTCTCCGTGGCCAATCAATTGAAACTATTAGACAAAGTGAAAAAGGGGAATATGTCAAAAACGGAGCGAGATCAACTATACGAGGACTTGGGAATCGCTGACTTACTCATGAAATATCCCTCCGACTTATCCGGCGGGGAACGGCAGCGTGTAGCCATCGCTAAGGCACTGTACAGCAATCCTTCGATTATTTTAGCTGATGAGCCTACAGCCTCCCTTGACTCGGACCGTGCCTATGAAGTTATGGAGCTATTGAAAAAAGTAACGAAGCAGAAAAAAACAACTACTATTGTGGTGACTCACGATATTCGGCTTGTTGGCTATTGTGACAAAGTTTACAAAATGACGGATGGTGTCCTTTCAGCAGCAATAGAGAAACATGCTAAGAGGCCACAAACTGCATTCGAGGATAAAGTCGCTAATTCAAATCATTGAGATTTAGTGTTTCCTTTCTCCTTCCTGTCATTATTTAATTAAAACTAAATGGCAGCTCCGATCAGTACACGAGAGCTGCCTTTGTTCATAATGGCGGAATATATTTAAGGAATAAACAAACGGTCATCAGCATACTGATAAAAAACCGATTGATTGGAGTTGATGACTTGAGCACTTTTTACCCAGAAAAACTATCTGTGGAATACATGGACGGTACTGCGGCAACGGAACCCGTTATTCCAAGGCGTTACACACTAACTCACTCTGATGTTACCGGAGAACTATTTTTAAACATCGGAATTCATTATGCCTGGGATAAAATTAATCCTTTGAGAGATGAAGTGTTGGGCGAATGGAAACAATGTGGAAGCTCCTTATGTTTTTGTGTTTATTTGCACGTCGATCAAGGAGAATTTAAGCCATCTGTTTCAGCAAAACGTAATGAAATATTTAGACGTGAATTACCTCTTGCATTAACAGCTATTAGATACGGCGATAGGTTTTTATTCAACAGATACCCTCATTTAGATCAAGCCCCCATCATCATTCAGTTTATGTCCGCTTATCCCCAGTTTGCAAGGCAGGAAAATTGGGGCACTTTCCAAAGAATTAGCACTAAAAAATAGTCATGATTCCAATCCATTGGCATTTGGGCACCTCTTCTATTTATTTGTACAGTTCCCTATGATTTTTGCATGGACCAAATGAGGTTGGACATATTAACATTAAACTTTCTTAATAACTGGGGGATCCCAATGAATTTACAATCTGGAACCTATTATTGGCCCACTACATTTCCTGATGCTCCATTATACCCAGCATTGGAAGAAGACCTTTCTTGTGATGTATTAATTATTGGGGGAGGAAGCTCCGGGGCTCAGTGTGCCTATTATCTTGCTGATTCTGATTTAGATGTAGCTGTAATTGAAAAATCAACCATTGGCAGCGGCAGTACTAGTACGAACACAGCCCTCCTTCAATACTCCGGTGAAAAAATGTTTACAAATATGATCAATACCTTTGGTAAAGGTTACATAGAGAGGCATTTACAATTACTGAAGGACGCCATAAAGGAAATTGAAGCAGCCTCAAAGAACGTCACCATTGATTGTGAATTCAACAGAAGAGATACTCTGTATTCCGCAAGCTGTGCAGAAGACGTTGAAAGTCTTAAAAAGGAATATGAATTTTTAAAGCAGCATAACTGTGAACTTACTTTTTTAACAAAGGAAGATATTGAAGCAAAATATCCTTTTAGCAGGGATGCTGCCATTTATTCATACAACGATGCAGAAATAAACCCCTTTAGATTCACCCATGCACTAGTGGATTACGCTGCAAGAAAAGGAATCCGTATATATGAAAATACGGAAATGAATGGTCACCATTATGATAAACAACAAGGAAAGAAGATTGTTTCTACAAAAAACGGACATACCATACAAGCCCGCTATATTATTTTTGCAGCGGGTTATGAAGGAATGGAAATCAGAAAAGAGAAAAAGGCCTCTTTTGTAAGTACATATACGGTAACAACTAATCCAGTCGAAGATCTCTCGGAATGGTATAACAGGACACTCATTTGGGAAACCGCTCGTCCCTATTTATATATGCGGACAACTAGAGATAACCGGATTATCATTGGCGGACTGGATGATAATACCACTTATCCTGAGGATCGCGATAGTAAACTAATTCACAAAAAGAATAAACTGATTGAAGAATTTAATAAAATGTTTCCCACTATTAAAGTACAGCCAGAATATTACTTATCTGCATTTTATGGAGGGACAGCAGACGGTATTCCGATTATCGGTCAATATGAAGAATATCCTAATAGCTACTTCCTATTTGCCTTTGGTGATAATGGGACGGTTTACAGCCAATTGCTTTCAAGGATTATTGTAAATGACATTATTGAAGGGAATTGTCCAGATTTAGCTTTATACCTGCAGGAACGGCCTTTGCTAAACAAGGGATGAGAAAATGAGGTTGTGTGCGCTAGGGATTACTGGCTCCCCAAAGATTGAATAGGCGAGGAAAATTATACTCTCCTAGACTGAAAAATCTGAAAACCGGTTGATTTAAAATTGTAAACGTTTTATAATTTGGTTATATATCGAGTTTCATGTGACCGGTTCATACTGGGCATGGAAAGCAAATCGCAGGAATTCCTTAGAGGATTCTTGGTTTTGTTTTCCATGCCCTTTTATTTTTCATAAAACTTTTAATCCGTAACAGAGCAGGAACTTCTAATTTTAGGGGGTGATAAAATTTACTATTGAACATGATTAAGGTTGTTATGAATGTTCATTTCTTAAGACAAAGATCGATTTATATTCATTCGTTAAGAAAGTAGGGGGAATAATTGAAAAAAGGAATTTTGTTAAATCTAGCTATCATATTAGCTGTTCTATTTAGTACAATAAGTGGATTTAATGCACCATTACATGCTGCGGCAGAAACCGTTAGATATCAAATTTATCCAAACCCTCACGAAATTCATTATCAAGATAAACAATTTGAGATAAGTAATACATTAAATATTGTATATGAATCTAAAATTGATTCTTATACTAAAAAAAGAGTAGAGGAAATACTAGCGAGTAAAAATATTAAATTTACAATATCGAATGAAATAGCAGCAGATAAAACGAACTTTTTAGTCGGTGTCTATCAGTCAAAAGAATATGTAGATCAGTATTTTAAAGATAAGCAATTAAGTGATGCCGCCATACTAGCAAAGCTTGATGCCAATATCATCTCGATTGATGATAACGTCATTGCAGTACTAGGAAAAGATGTCGATTCTGCCTTCTATGGTGTCACAACTGTCAAACATATTTTCAAACAAATGAAGGATCGTACCATTCAGGCCTTAACCATTAAAGATTATGCAGATGTTAAAGGCAGAGGTTTCATTGAAGGATATTATGGAGAACCATGGTCAAATGAAGATCGCGCCGAATTAATGACCTATGGCGGTGAATTCAAAATGAATTCATATATTTATGCACCAAAAGATGATCCAAAGCATAATGGCAAATGGAGAGAATTATATACACCAGCTGAGCTTGAGAAAATCAGCAAACTCGCTGAAGCCGGTAATGCTAGTAAAACTAGATTTGTATATACACTTCATCCATTTATGAATAATGCCATTCGTTTTAATACCGAAGAAAATTATCAAACAGACTTAAATATTATTAAAGCGAAGTTTACCCAATTACTGGATGCAGGAGTTCGAAAATTTGGTATTCTGGCGGATGATGCAGGAGTTCCACCACAAGGGGCCCAGACGTATGTAAAATTGATGACCGATTTAACTAACTGGTTAATTGAGCAACAAGCAGCCTATGATGGTTTAGTAACCGATATGATCTTCTGTCCAAATGATTATATGGGAAATGGAAGCAGCGCTCAAATCCAGACGTTAAAGCAATTGCCAAAGTCTGTTAGCATGATTCAAACCGGTGGTAAGGTTTGGGGAGAGGTTTCAAATAATTTCACTCAGACATTTACAAATAATGCTGGCAGAGGACCATTCTTATGGATCAACTGGCCTTGTACGGATAACTCTAAAAAGCACCTAATTATGGGCGGGAATGAAACATTCTTACAGCCAAATGTGAACCCTGAAAATATAGAAGGTATTGTATTAAATCCAATGCAACAATCTGAAGCAAGCAAATCAGCTATTTTTGCTAATGCCGATTACGCTTGGAATATTTGGGATAATGTTGATCAAGCAAAGAAAAACTGGAATGACTCATTTGCTTACATGGATCACTTAAACATTAATGAAACTCCTGCTTCCAATGCTCTAAGAGAGTTGTCCAAGCATATGATTAACCAAGCTATGGATTCCCGTGTTGCTAAATTAGAAGAATCAGTGGAATTGGCTCCAAAGTTAAATGCATTCAAAGCAGCCTTAGGTAAAGGAAAAATTACCGAGCAAGCACAGGCGTTATTAAAAGAATTCGAAGTCATTCGTGATGCGGCACTTACTTACAAGGAAAACCCCGGTAATCCAAGAACAAGGGATCAGATTGTCTATTGGCTTGATAGTGCTGTCGATACGGCCGATGCAGCTATTTTCTTATTAAAGGCGGAAATGGCTCATGAACAAGGTGATAAGTCTGCTGTATGGGAAAACTATAGTCAAGGCCAGGCTTCTTTCGATGCATCGAAGAATCATCCGTTCCGATACATTGACCATTATGAATATGCAGAAGTAGGCGTGCAGCATATCGTCCCATTTATCAAAACATTATTAAATGATGTATCGATTAAGGTTCAATCGATTGTTAATCCGGACAGTAATTTTGCCAGAGTGATTACAAACCGGACAGATGCTCCAACCGGAGACTTAGAGAATCTTTTAGATAACAAACCAAGTACCGAAGTGGTCTTTAAAAATCCTAACTCTATTTCGACTGGCACGTATATTGGGGTACTATACGAAAAACCTCTTATCCTTAATTCAGTACGCTTTGAATTAGGACAAGCTGGCAATGCCAATGACACCTTTACAGAAAGTAAGGCCCAATACACCGTTGATGGGGAAAACTGGATGGATATTGAAGGCGCATTATACGGTCATGTCAGTAAAGTAGTATTAGAGAATTTAAATCTAAAAGCAAGAGGTATTCGTTTAATCGCAACGAAGGATCGTACCAATACATGGCTCGGTATTAAAGATATCGTTGTAAACGAGACCAACACAGGAATTGAAACACCACAATATCAGTTAATGATTCCGCCACACTTTAAAGCGTATCAAGGAACAGAAGCCAATCTATTTGATGGCAATGACACAACTTTTATTTGGTATAACCCTTCAGGTACAATCAAAGATACGTCTGTTGCCGGAGATTATATTGGTGTAGATTTACAAAAGTCCTTTGATTTAGGCAAAGTTTACTTTGCTGTAGGTAGGGATAACGGTGACAAGTGGACAGAATACCAGTTAGAATATTCAACTGATAATGTAAATTACACGATGTTTAAGCAATATGCAGGTAAGGCATCAGGGATGGATAAAATTGAAGCAGACCTAACAGGTATTAAAGCAAGATATGTCCGCCTGAAAAACCTAAAAAATGTAAACGTATGGCTCAAGTTTAGTGAAATTCGCATTGATATTGCAAAATCGTCTTCCGAATATACGTACACTAATAATACTAATTATAAAAACATCCTTTCGCAGCATACCCTTGAAAATACTAGTCTAAGCAAAACAACAGGTATTACTCTGAAACCACAAGAATATGTGGGAGTAAAATTAGAGCGCATTAAAGAACTTAAGGATGTAACAGTAAATGCAACAAGCGATAAACTAACCCTGCAGGCTTCAGCGAATGAGGTAGAATGGAAAACTCCTAATGAGGGAACCATTGCTCGATATGTAAGACTATTTAACAATACTGATGAAGATATTACATTTGACCTGAATAAATTTAGCGTTTCCTCTAAGGAAATCTATGGACCAAGTTTTGTCGGAACGGATATGGGAATCTCTCCTGCCTATGCGGGGAGTGATTCAAGAAATGCGGGGACACTGCTAGCTCCTTTCGATAAAAACTTTAGCACGAAGGCTATTTTTGCTGATTATCAGAGAAAAGGGCAGTATATCACATATTCAGTTGGCGAGCCTAGAATTTTTAATAGTTTACGTGTGTATAACGAAGAAAATAATATTAACTATATCCGAGACGCCAAAGTACAATTGTCCATGGACAACGAAAATTGGACAGATGTGATTACTTTAGGCGATGGCGTAGACAATCTTGCAGGCGGTAAAGCGGATTACTCGGACATGATTGCAGATGGCTACACACATGATTCTGCTAACCCAGGAAACTATTATTATGGTAATGATCATATAGGCGGCATTAAGGCCAAATATATTAGAATTCTCTTTACAGCAAATTATTTAACAAGATTTGCTCATATTAATGAATTCGTTATTAATGGCGGCGAATATGTTAAAACCGAGAACAATCCAACCTATGTTACCGATCCAATCGAGGAAGAAGGGTTCGCTCCTGAACGTTTATTGGATGGTGACTTAACAACAGCTTATAAACCGAATATGACGGATAGAACAAATGGATCATTAACGTACCGTCTTTCAGAAAAAACAGATGCAGCAGTGATCACAATTGTGCAAGGTTCAAAATCCATTTCAAAAGCTGCCGTAAGTGCAAGAGTGGGTAAAGATGAATGGGTTGAGCTAGGTGTCCTGGATAAAAGTTTAAATACTTTCTATAATCCAACCTATGATCATATTTTTGAAATTAAGTTGACTTGGGGAAATGTTCAACCGGTTATTTATGAGTTGAATACATCTACCAATAAAGAATTATTACCTGATCGTTCCGTTTTAAAAGGACTATTATTAGAAAACCTGGATGAATCTCTATTTACAAAGGAGTCCTATAGTATCTATAAAACAGCTTATGCTAAGGCAAAAGAAGTATACAACAACACTCAAGCTACTCAATCTGAATTAGATACTGCAAGTAAGGAGCTCCGTGCTGCTAAAGCACAGCTTATCCTTTTTATCGATCTTGGAACAGAGCATTCTGCAAAAGTATCATTAACAAAAGAACAAGCACAGTTTTCAAAGGATAATGGCATTCCTTTAAATGTAATGAATGATGAGGTGAATCTATTGATCCCGGCCGACATCACCGCTAAGGGAAATTTTGAAATGACCATCGACCGTTTAGAAAAAATCAACAAAGCGAAAAGCCCTGCATACGACTTTTCCATTTCCATTGACGGAAAGGAAATTCAACAATTTGAACAACCAATTACGTTAACATTTACTCTTGATGGCCGCAAAGTAAAAGAACCAAAAAATTTAAAAGTATTTTATTTTAATGAGCAAGCAAAAGAATGGAAACTGGTACCTGGCGCTGTTTATAATGATGGCAGAGTTTCAGTGGAAACCAACCACCTTAGTACCTTTACTGTATTAGAGGCTTCTGAGGATAAAGCAGAACCAGGTACACAAGTACCTAAAAATAAAAACAACAACAAATAGGGTTCATTGCATCAACCATATCATTAATACCTTAACGGTTAACATGTTAAAAGCAGTGTGATTTCATTTGAATCACACTGCTTTTATTTTATATTTGGATGCTATCATAGTATAAGTTTTACACAATAATCTGATAAAATGTAAAAGAGTATTGTAAATTCATGAAACAGTCAACTCGGAAACACCGAAATACAGAATTCATGGTCAACCTGAATTAATTTGAATTTTCGTGGGTGAAAATATGAAAATTTCAATAGAAGAAATAAGCAAAGAATTGGTAGAGGAAATCCTCATTCGATGTCATGAGGTAGATGACGAAATATACGAAATCGTAAACAAGCTAGAAACTGAAAACCTCTCTTTACTTGGCTATCAAAATGATAAAGTTTACCGTATTAAACTCAGCGATATCTATTATTTCGAGGCAGTGGACGGAAAGGTTTTTGCTTACTGCAAAGACAACGTTTTTGAGGTAAAACAAAAGCTTTATGAGTTAGAGGAATTTTGCAAAGGAAAGAACTGTTTCCGTGCATCCAAATCCACTATTTTGAACATAGCTAAAATTTCTTCCATACATCCTTCCATAAGCAGCCGATTCATAGCGGTACTTGATAACGGGGAACGTGCGGTTGTATCAAGACAGTATGTGCCTGTCCTTAAAAAGATGCTTGGATTATAAAAGGGGGGATTAAAATGACGCTGTCCAAATTTGTGCAAAAGATGATGAAGGATTTCCTGATCATCTTCGCATGCATCATCATTATGATTACGATACTACGACAAATCTATTATCCCGATCTCTCCTTTGATTTGAAGTCAATTTATATCATTATGGGATTTTCATTTTTAAGTGCCTTAATCGGATTTATTTTGTATGCTCCCCATGATCTAAGTGAGAAGAAAATGCGGATTAGAATGACCATTCATTTTTTCGCTTTAGAGATTCTATTGATTGCCCTAGCCAGCGTTTTTGATATCGTGACGAGTGCATTAGATGGAGTCATTTTGGCACTGCAAATTGCCTTAATCTATACCCTAGTTCGTTTCCTGTCATGGAAAAATGATAAAAAGGAAGCCAAAAAAATCACCGAAAAACTAAAGGCATTAAAGAAAGATGTTTCGTAAAATCATAAAGAAGCTTTGTGTGCGTACCGTTTTTCTCTCTGTATTTCTCCCAATCTATTAAACGGTTTCGAAAGGTGAAACCATTGTATAAACCATGAAAATTTTGTCTACACTTAAGCTATAAAGATAGTTTGGGAGGGTGAAGACATTGAGTTGGATTGGTACAGAAAGGGTCAGGTTAAAGCTGGGGTGGCATCAATGAGTAATGAAGAATTAAATAAATTAATCGCTATAAAGAAGATGGATTTAGAGGAATGCGAACAAGAACTAAACACTCGATATTATCCCTCTATTGTAAGAATAGCCATGATGAATTATATAGTAATTTTACAGAAACAATTAGAGGAATACTCAAATAACCGAATAAACTTTTAATGAGGGGGTACAATAGAATGCCATTTTACCTCTAAAAGAACGAGTCCCTCGAACAATAAACTTTCAGGGGGCTTATCCATTTGCGTGATATTCTCCTTTATTTGTATGAAGTTGATTTAAATCAAGGAAATGAAGGAATGATCCCCTTAAGATTAAAGTAGCTAAACAGGGCGGGACTACAAAATCATACTGTTGTTTAGTTATATATTCCATATAAAGGGGAGTACATTACCATGAGGATTATTGGATTACTTTTATTAACAGGTTCCTTAACAATGGGCCTTGCAGCTTGTGGAGGAGGAGACGAACAGTCAACAGCTAAACAGGAGAAAGCCGTTGAAACATCTACAGAAGCAAAAGCCGGAGTTGAAGAGTTCACAATTACTGCAAAGAATTGGAATTTCTCTTCTGATAAAGAGATAGTTGTCAAAAAAGGAGAGAAAGTCAAACTGAATTTAGTGAACAAAGAAGGCCTTCATACTATTAAAAATGACGAATTAGGCATTGATCTTACTGCAGACAAACCTGCTGAATTTACGGCAGACAAGACTGGAGAATATGTTTTAAAATGCTCTACTGTTTGTGGTGCTACACAGGATCACGAAGGAATGGAAATTTCACTAAAGGTAGTAGACTAAGTTGATTATTTAATGGGTTTGTCCTTCATAAAGTGAACAAGGCGATATGTAACATTTGTAAAAGGGCCAGTCCCCTAATACTTTCCGGAATCAATATCCCTCATCCACTTTGCGGTAAGCTTTAAAAGCTTATCGCTTTTTTTTTTGCATCTTACCTGCCTGTGAAAGCAACTTACTGTTTTTCTATATACTTCCCTTCAGCCATTTTTTATGATGGGTTCATAAGAAATTTTTCAAAAAGAAGGGGTAACTACGATGGGAACTTTACTATTATTGATCGCTTTGAGTTTCGAAATTGCTTTTGCAATTTACTGTATGAAAACAAAACACAACCATAAAAAAATGCAGAATTGGTTTCGAATTGCGGCATTTATTGCCTTTGTCATGCTCACACTTTCATCGGTGATTGTGTGGAGCTTCCGCTGGATATTTCTTGGTATACTGCTTCTCCTATTAGCCGTAATGGCCACGGCTTCTCTGATCCGCAACAAAGCAAATAACCGGAACTACAAAACTTCTAAAATTGTGTGGAAATCGATTATCACGATATTGGCTTTCGTTTTTACACTTGTACCTGCTATTGTTTTTCCGCAGCATCAATCACCAAAGATGACAGGTAAATATGAAGTAGCAACCGCCACATACACCTATGTTGACAAAGACCGCATCGAGGAATTTACCGACAAAGGCAACAATAGATTTGTGAATGTGGAATTTTGGTATCCCAAAAATGCAGATGACAAATTCCCGCTTTTGGTATTCTCACATGGAGCCTACGGTATTAAAGCAAGCAATACCTCTACCTATACGGAGCTGGCAAGCCACGGTTATGTAGTCGTTTCCATAGACCATCCCTATCACTCCTTTTATACTCGTTCGGAGGATGGAAAAAGTGCCTTGATCAATAATGATTATAACAGTGAAATCGACAATATGAATAAAGGCGTTTACTCGAATGAAGAACTATACGGGCTCATTCAAAAATGGATGAAACTGCGAACAGACGATATGAATTTTGTTATTGATACCATTCTTAATAAAGCAAAAAGTGACAATAACCCGATTTATCAACATATCAATACAGACAAAATTGGCGTTTTCGGGCACTCAATGGGCGCTGCATCAAGTGTTTGGCTAAGCAGAGAACGTAATGATATAGATGCATTTGTAAATATTGATGCGCCTTTCTTTAGTGAGCTTGATTATAAGAAAGAAGTGGATAGTTTTGTGGCAAGCAGCAAAGACTTCACGGCCCCGCTGCTTAACATTTATTCTGATGATGTTTGGGGACAGCTAGAAAGCAACTCCCTTTATGCAGCAAATAAACTCAACAACGAAACATTCAAAGACGCATATACCGTTCATTTCAAAGGGGCAAAGCATTTAAGCCTGACCGATTTACCGCTTTTCTCTCCAATACTTGCAAATGTCCTGCAAGGCGGTAAAGCGGATATTGATCCATATTACTGTATTGAAACTCAAAATGAGTTAATTCTTAAATTTTTCGATTATGAACTAAAGGGCCTTGGCCAGTTTGCTCCCGAGGAAACATATTAACTTTTTTCCATTTAGATCCTATTAAAGGAGGCCGTCCAACTCTGGACGGTCTCTTGAATTCTTCTCTTGATATGATTAATTAGATTTATCTGAAGACCTACTTTTAATCTTATGAAGACCAAAATTCTCTTCTGATTCCTCCAAAATGGCCTTCATCCTTCTTATGAAGACCATTTTCCTCTTCTGTCTCCTCCAAAATGGTCTTCATCCTTTTTATGAAGACCAAAATTCTCTTCTGACTCCTCCAAAATGGTCTTCATCCTTCTTATGAAGACCAATATTCTCTTCTGATTCCTCTAAAATGGTCTTCATCCTTCTTATGAAGACCATTTTCCTCTTCTGACTCCTCCAAAATGGTCTTCATCCTTCTTATGAAGACCAAAATTCTCTTCCGAATCCTCCAAAATGGTCTTCATCCTTCTTATGAAGACCAAAATCCTCTTCCGAATCCTCCAAAATGTCCTTCATCCACTGAATCTGATAGTAAGACCCTTAAAACTGCCGCTACTTTTGTTACGATTTCCCGTAATGATCTAAGAGGTGGAACTAAAGTAGGAAACGCCCTTCCTCTTGTATTTATAATTACGATGATCTTCAATCTAACTTATCGATAAATTGAATTGCTTTGAACCCAAATACCCGTTACGCTAATTAATAAAAGAACTTTTAAAATGCCTGGAAACCCTAGGCATTTTTTGTCTGTTTAAGCAGTTTAGGACATGGCCTTCGAAAAAAAGGAGGGATTAAGCTTCATGAATCTATATCAAAAAATCTTCAAAGAGTACTGGAATCCCTATATCGCCGTTGGTATTGCCGGTCTTGCCAGTGCATTGTACTTCGGGATTACCGGTACAGTTTGGGCGGTTACCGGAGAATTTACCAGATTAGGCGGACACATCCTTGGATGGTTCGGGATCGATGTGTCGCAATGGGCGTATTTTCAGCTTGTGGGCCTTGAAGGAACACCCATCAGCAGAACCGATGGCTGGATTGTCATTGGAATGCTGGCTGGTGCGCTAATTACGATTTTGCTTAGCAGCAGTTTTAAAATCCGTGTACCGAAGCAAAAGCGGCGTTTAATTCAAGGATTTATTGGCGGAATCATCGCCGGATTTGGCGCACGTCTTGCCCTTGGGTGCAACCTTGCTGCCTTTTTCACTGGTGTACCGCAGTTCTCGTTCCACTCTTGGATCTTTATGGTGACCACTGCCATCGGTACCTACTTTGGCGTAAAAGTCGTGAATACAAAATGGTGGCGGGGAAAACCAACCTTGATGAAGGGATCTATGAACCCGGTTGTCACCGAGCATGTTGAAAAAAGAAATATTCAGCCTATCTTAGGCCTCATTTTCGCCTGTTTGTACCTCGCACTAATTGTTTACTTTTTCGCGGTTGGCAAATCAATGCTCGCAGTTGCCTGTATAGCTGGAGCACTGTTCGGGATTCTTATTGAACGCGGGCAAATTTGTTTCACTTCCGCTTTTCGTGATTTATGGATCAGCGGCCGCGCCGTCATGTCCAAGGCGATTGCCGTTGGGATGCTGATTAGTGTTGTGGTTACATTTTTCTATATTCAAAATGGCGCTGCTTCCATAATCAAAGTGGCTGCTCCAAGCACGGTAATTGGCGGTCTCCTTTTCGGGTTTGGTATTGTACTTGCCGGCGGCTGTGAGACTGGCATGATGTATCGGGCAATGGAAGGCCAATTGTTATTCTGGGTGGTAGGTGCAGGTAATATCGTCGGTGCGACAGCCCTCGCTTACGGCTGGGATCATCTCGGGATTTACAATGCCCTTGCAGCAAATTGGTCGAAGGTAAACTTAATGGAGCAGTGGGGGCCTATGGGCGCATTATTTGGAACAATAGCCATGCTTGCAGCTTGGTTCTTACTATCGAATTGGTGGGAAAAACGGTTCCGCTACGGAACGGGCATCAAACATCAAAAAAGGGAACGAGTTTCTCACGTTACGAAGGAGGTATAATGTATGTCCCAAGTGATCGATGTCAACTACACTTTAGACATTCGCGGGGAGCCATGACCATACCCCGTCATTTATGCGCTGGATGCGCTAAAAAGCATGAAGATTGGCGAAGTCTTACAGGTCATCGCAGATTGTCCGCAATCCTTTCGAAGCGTCCCGGAAGAAGCCGTCAAACATGGCTACCAGCTTCTAACTGAGCCGCAAAGAGTCAACCAGGATATCTATTTTTATATCAAAGTAATTTAGAGTACTTATTTTACTATAAAGAGGGCAGCCTATCTATTTTTCGATAGTCACCTATAATTACACACAATCACATTCTTGATTCAGGTGAACAGCCCGTTTTAAAAGCAGTGCCTGTTATTCTTATAAAATATATTATTTTACCTGCTCCTCAATTGTTTCAATTGGGGAGTTTTTTTATTTTATTTTCAAAGGAAGCTAAAAAGAAATATTCAAATAATAGGCAGATCCTTTTGGTTTCTTGTCCATATCCACTTTTTCTTTGTCCTCATATATATAAGTAAAGTCAAATCAATAAAGTCATAGATTTTAAGCGTTTGACTAAAGAGTATTAAGGAGTGATTTTATGTCAAGAAATTGTGGATGTGGGGGAAGTTCTCATTCTCACTCTCACTCTCACCCAGGCAAATCATGCCCGCCAATGCAGGTATGCGACACAGCTAAAACGCATGACCATTTTTGTACGGCTACGGTAACCACTACAGCTGGTGGTACTACTGAAGTAATTCAAATCATCGGTGATGTAACGGTCAATACAAATGTGGAAGCAGATATTTGTCTCCCTAGTTCAGCTCATGATATTAAAAATATCACAAAAAATGTTTATTTAACACAATGCAAAGCAATCCCTGTCCCTCCTACTTCAGGATCTTCTACAACTTCTGCAAATTTGTACATTGAAGGCTACGTACACAAAAACATTCAATACTCTGAAGGCTGTGATGGCTATGTAAAAGATTATAGTGTAAATGTCCCTTTTAAATGCTATCAATTAGTAACTGGCCTAAGACCTATTTTTTTCCGCGGCTTCAGCCAAAAGAGCAGTCAAGTACAAGAAATCAGAGAAATTGCAGAAGATGGCATGGGTTCTGATCGCTGCAGTTTCGGATCAAGACACTTTGAATTTTTTAATGAACCGGTTGAATGCAGATTACTCAACCACACCATTAATGAGTTCGAATTCCCGCACAGCTTTGATAGATGGAGCAATTTCGAGAAGCTTACCGAAAAAATAACAATTAATTTTACAGTTCGATTAACTCAGCTGCAACGCACCTAAGTTATCAGAGAGTGTCTCGTAATCCGAGGCACTCTTTTTTAGGATCATAAAGTTCTGTCCCAATTCTTTAAAATGCGATTAAGACACCGGTTTCCCAAGGTTTTAAAATTTACTATTTAATATTTTTAAATGGTTGGAAACAAGGGTACTCGTCCATTCATTTTCTTTTTGTCTACATATATTTTAGTAATGTCAGAAAACAAAGTCATAACGACTTTACGTTTTGACAAAAAACTTATAGGAGTGGATTGTATGAAAAGAAATACTGGATGCGGCTGTGGTAGCAAATCTCATTCACATAAAGAATGCCCGCCAATGCAAGCATGCGACACAGCTAAAACGCATGACCATTTTTGTACGGCTGCGGTAACCACCACGGCTGGTGGTACTACTGAAGTAATTCAAATCATCGGTGATGTAACGGTCAATACAAATGTGGAAGCAGATATTTGTCTCCCTAGTTCAGCTCACGATATTAAAAATATCAGAAAAAACCTTTATTTAACACAGTGTAAAGCAATCCCTGTGCCCCCAGCTACCGGCTCTGGGGAAGTGACTTCTGCAAATTTGTACATTGAAGGCTATGTACACAAAAACATTCAATACTCTGAAGGCTGTGATGGCCATGTGAGAGATTATAGTGTAAATGTCCCATTTAAATGCTTTCAATTAGTAACTGGCCTAAGACCTATCTTTTTCCGCGGCTTCAGCCAAAAGAGCAGTCAGGTACAAGAAATCAGAGAAATTGCAGAAGATGGCATGGGTTCCGATCGCTGCAGCTTCGGTTCAAGACACTTTGAATTTTTTAATGAACCGGTTGAATGCAGATTACTCAACCACACCATTAATGAGTTCGAATTCCCGCACAGCTTTGATAGATGGGGCAATTTCGAGAAGCTTACTGAAAAATTGACGATTAATTTTACAGTTCGATTAACTCAGCTGCAACGCACCTAAGTTATCAGAGAGTGTCTCGTATCTTAATCCGGGGCACTCTTTTTCCGTCATAAAATTACGACCAATTATCGGAAATTTAAACAAGACGCCATGTTTTGTAGGATTTTGTAATTATTTAAATACTTTTAAATAGGTTGGAAACAAGGATACTCGTCCATTCATTTTCTTTTTGTCTACATATATTTTAGTAATGTCAAAACAATGTCAGAATGACTTTACGTTTTGATAAAAAACTTATAGGAGTGGATTGTATGAAAAGAAATACTGGCTGCAGTCATGGAAGAAAACCCCATTCACATAAAGCGTGTCCGCCAATGCAGGCATGCGACACAGCTAAAACCCATGACCATTTTTGTACGGCAACTGTAACCGCTGGTACTTTTACTGAAGTCGAAAAAATTATCGGGGATGTAACAATCAATACAAATGTGGAAGCAGATATTTGTCTCCCTAGTTCAGCTTATGAAATTAAAAACATCAGAAAAAATGTATATATCACACAGTGTAAGGCGATTCCTGTTACACCTGCCCCAGGAGCTACTACTGTAACTGCCGCGAATTTGTTCATTGAAGGTTATGTACACAAAAATATTCAATATTCTGAAGGCTGCGATGGATATTTAAAGGATTATAGTGTAAATATCCCATTTAAATGCTATCAACCAGTCGGTGTAACAGGAACTGCCTTAGCACCTATCTTTGTCCGCGGATTTAGTCAAAAATCCAGTGAAGTACAGGAAATTAGAGAAATTGCGCCAGATGGTATGGGATCCGACCGCTGCAGCTTCGGATCAAGACACTTTGAGAATTTTAATGAACCTATTAAATGCAGAATTCTAAATGATACCATTTTAGAGATGGACTTCCCGCATGATTTTGACAGATGGGGAAATTTCCGCAGACTTACTGAAAAAATGACCCTTACCTTTACAGTTCGATTAACCCAAGTACAACGTAATCCAACATTAGGATAAGCCAAAAGGTGTCTCGAACACGAGACACCTTTTTATCTATTAAGATTAATGAACTGCTCCTGCACTAAATCAATCCACAATGTTGCACTTCCTTGAATGTCCATCTGAGTCCCTTCTGTACAATTACGGAAGGATTCTGCACTAGTGAAATGGACTGCTCGTAATTCAGAATCGATTTCATGGGCAAACTGTTCTTTGAATTCATGCTGGGTGCCGATTTCCTCACCATTATGCGCAGCAAAAAGAAACTCTTTTTCACTTTTAGTTGAAAGCTGCGGAGGATAGAGCCAGTCAGCCTTTGTTGTTTTTGACCATAAGACTGGAATTTTCACCATATGGAAACTTCCTTTATACATATATTGAACCTCGGCCATTAATGTTCCTTTAAGAAATACAACCGTTGCAGGCAAAATGACTTTACAGTCGTAAGATTGCAGCGACCATTTTACCTTTGATACTGTTTCAATTGGGATATATAAATCAACAGTTTCAATAAGATCGATTGAAACGATTAGTTTAGCGAGCACTACAGGCAGTTTTACAATAGGCAGGTGCTCCTTTTGTACTGATGGTTCTTTCTTTATGGGGTGAGAAACGATCCGGTCCTCAATCTCTTCTTCCTGAGACATTTCATTTTGAGATGCATCTTCTTTAGAAGGTTCCTTCTCTTTTTTATAGGCAGGGCTTGCAGACGACTCATCCTCCGAAAAATGACAGTCAGCAAATGAATGCATATCATCTTCCCCGGAATAATCCGATGAGAAGGAATCCATTTCCTGATGCGGTGAGGAGTAGCAATCCTTTTGAAATGAGGATGCCTCCTCCTGATTGAATGGGCTCACCTCTTGAGGAGAACTGAATTCCTCTTCATCTATAAAAGGGCTCTCTTCTCGGGGAGAACTGGTCTCCTCTTCATTTATAAAAGAGCTCTCCTCTTGGGTGGAACTGGATTCCTCTTCATCTATAAAAGAGCTCTCTTCTTGGGGAGAACCGGATTCCTCTTCATCTATAAAAGAGCTCTCTTCTTGGGGAGAACTGGATTCCTCTTCATCTATAAAAGAGCTCTCTTCTTGGGGAGAACTGGATTCCTCTTCATCTATAAAAGAGCTCTCTTCTTGGGGGGAACTGGATTCCTCTTCATCTGTAAAAGAGCTCTCTTCTTGGGGAGAACTGGATTCCTCTTCATCTATAAAAGAGCTCTCTTCTTGGGGGGAACTGGATTCCTCAATATCTATAAAAGAGCTCTCCTCTTGGAAGGAACTGGATTCCTCTTCATCTATAAAAGAGCTTTCTTCTTGAGTGGAAGTGGTTTCCTCTGCTTGAATGAAAGAGTTCTCCTTTTTGAAAGAAGAGGAGGCCTCCTCAAGATGGACTGAAATTTGCTCATCAAGAAAATCTACTTTTTTCTGCATAGGAGAAACATGTTCCGAATCTTCTGCGAGCATCATAAGAAACTCATTGAATTGCGAATTGGATTCCTCCTCCATAAAGGGTGAAGATTCATCTTTTGGGTGAGCGGTCTCACCCGATGAGGAAGGAGGCGTCTCAAGTAACGTAGAGAATTCCTCTTCAATGAATGAAGTCCTTTCTCCCCTTTTTAGTTCATTTCTCAATGGTGTTTTTTTACGAATTCGTTTTCTTGTTCCTTTCACTACTTCTACCTGTTCTGACTTCACCATCGGTGGAGGGTAAATCAATGGAATGGAGAACCTTTTATCCCCTATTTTCCCTGTTACAAAGGATTGGTTCGGTGCCGTTTGTTTCTTCTGAAATCCATTTTTATCTTCTTCATGTGCCATTTTCGAAAATTGAATGGAGAAGGATGATCATTCCAATTAATAGTTGATAGATTAGTGGGTGTCCCATCTTTTTTCCTATGGTCTGGGTTACCAAATTTATTACCCATTCGATTCATGATCATTTGGATGATTCAGCTATAAAAAGCATCCTCTCCAATCGCCTCCTTCCTACTCAATTGTCTAATACATCGTTTGATTCTTGGCAGTTATTTCATAAAACGGCCCAATCATTATGGCTTTGGTTAACAACTACTGCTGCTACTACTGCTGCTGCTACTGCTGCTGCTGCTAGATTCGTCCCAATCACAAAAATCATCATCATTTGTCGTTGAACATACGCGAATTTGTTGTTTTTGTAGAACCTTTAACGTTACATCAACCACCATTTTTTCTTCAATTCGTGTAAAATATCCTTCTCCTATTGGAGAATCTGCTGGAATGGATACACGATCGACAGCTTCATCCCATTCAATTATTTTACTGGAGATTAATTCACAGAAAGGAATTTCATTATAATATTGTGAGCTTTCCTGATGAAACTGAGATAGGTCACTGGTTAGCAATTCATCTTTTTCTGGAAATCCAGATGGCAAAGATTCTGAAATTAAGAAATCAAATTCATTACGATTGTTTACTCTTGGCATTACAGGGCGTGTCAAGAAATGATGGATTTCAGTAACACATTGAAAAGGAATATCAACCGTCATGGAATGCAAATCTGAAGTCACAGAACAATGAGTGCTTTTTTCAATCTCAGGGCTAGGGCTTGCATACTGAATATTTTTACGGACAAAACCCTTTACAAATAATTTATTGGTCGGCAAAAGAAGCCTGCATTGGGTTAATTTTACACGCTTTTTAATATCTTTGATTTCCAATACTGGTTCTGGAAAATCAATAAACGTATCGATATTTACTTGCAGTGTAAGTTCAGCTAAAACAACAGGAACCTTTGTAATCACTTTTCCCATGGTCACTCTTGGTTGATGCAATTTGTTTTCACATTCTAATTGATTTGCAGTAATTTTACATTCATTCATTTTTTTATTTATCTCTGACATTCGGACTCCTCCTAAAATTAAGATAATGCATGGTATGCGTGATAAACGTCTATGTGTGGGCTATTTACCCATTTTTTTACCGGAGCGATGTAAAACGCTTATTAACCTTGATAAATGGAGGGAATTTATAAAATAAAAAATTTCATAAAATTCGGAACATATTTGTTTTAAAAAAATTTATGGACTAGTACTTTTAAACTATCACATTTTCTAAAAATGAATATGTATATTTATAAGAAGGTCTTTCCAAAAGAAAAGACAATACCATGATTTCAAGGAAAATCATGATATTGTCTTTGATTGGTCCTATCGTCACTCGCCAAAGTAAATAGGATTAGGTGTATAAAATTAACCTGCAGTAATGCGGACTTGCTGGTTTTGGAGTATTTTTACGGTAAACTCTAAAAACATCTTTTCAACAATATTTTGGAAAGTCCCTTCTTCAAATGGCTTGTGGTTAGGCAGTGGTCTCCGGTCTATCGCTTCATCCCACTCAACAATGTGGCTATCGATTAACTCACAATATGGAAGCTGGTTGTAAAACTGTCTGCTTTCCTGATGAAATTGGGAAAGGTCGCTTGATAGCAGTTCATCTTTTTCTGGGAAACCATGACCTAATTCTTGAGCCCTAAAGAAGTCAAATTCAGAACGTGTATTGAAAAATGGTCGCTGTGGCGGTGTAAGGAAACTTGTAATTGTGGTCACGCACTCAAATGGTACATCGACTGTCAAAGATCGTAATTCAGAAGATACACAATCAGCAGTTGAATTCGAACTTGGTGTTGCATATTGGATATTTTTGCGAACAAATCCTTTAATAAATAAATTAACAGGCGTAGCAGGCAATGCAAATGGATCTGATCCTTGCGGTACTCCTGGAAGCAGCAGTCTGCATTGGATAATTTTTACCCTCTTTTTAATATCTTTGATTTCAAGAACTGGCTCTGGAAAATGAATATTCGCAACCAGGCTGGATCTTACCGTTAATTCTTGCAGTGTTACAGGTAATCTTACGATTCTTGTTCCTGCAGGAGTTAAAATTGGTGGTGTTATTACATTATTACACTCCCCTACGTGCGCAGTTACACCTACATCTACACAATTTTGTTCCCCACAATTGCCATGTTTGTTCATTATTTTTCCTCCCTTATTTCAGATACAATGTATCGTATGCGGAATTATAGTTAAATGCATTGGGACATTAGTGGAATTTGGAATGCTTGGTTCCTAACAAAAAATATTGGTACTTGCACAGGCAATTGCCCATTGTGCATAGGATTCAAAAGAGGAGTGAGGAAAATGGAGAAACAAAACTTTTTAGCCGTCGATATAGGCAACAGCTGGTATAAGGCTTTGACTTCTGATGGAGAATTTAAATGCGAATATCAAATTCCTAACACCATCGCTTTATTCGACGAAGAGTTTTATGAAAAACCCTATAATGACGAAGATGTAGACTTTTTAGAGAATTTGATTGTTGAAGTGAAGAGTCAGGCCATCTTAGACAAAAGGGAAATCTATTATATTGGGACAGCCGCAGCAAAGCAACGAAATGTGAGTTTAACTACGTTCAATAATCAAAAGGTGGATGAAGACAGAACTTACATTTTATTATTTAGTCTTGCTGCTTATCATGCCATTAACCTAAATCCAGATCATACAGAGTTACATTATACAATTGATCAATTGGCAGTATCCTTGCCAACCACACAGTACAAGGAAAAGAAAGACAACTTCAAACAACGATTGATTGGTACACATACAGTTATTTTCCATAAAGTACCCTGCATTCCGGAACCAAAGGAAATTGTTGTAAAGCTTCATGTAAGTGATGTAATTATTGGCGCAGAAGGAGCATGTGCCTACTTAGGCTTGACTCGCGACCAAGAAACATTGGGAATTAAAGATGAAAATATTGTGAATGATTCAAAGAAGGGTATCATTATTGGGGACCTTGGTGGTGACTCCGTTGATTTTGTTGGAATCAAAAATAATAAACCAGTGTCTTCTGTTGAAGGAGAAACATTCGGCATTAACCAATTCCTTGATCATATCATTCTAAAGGTCAGCAAAAATGAGTTATATAAGTTTGATTCCCGTTCCGAGCTCGAGGAAAAATTATTTGCCGGCCCATCAGAGTGGTATGTGGAGCCTTTTGCCGGAGTCAGAAAAGATATTAGCAAGTATATTATCCCTCAGCTTAAATCCATGGCAATTAAATACCTGGAACATTTTGATCGTGTTCGAAGTTCCTCTAGTGATATAAAGGGGGCAACGCGATATATAGCAGTTGGCGGTGCTGCAAAATTGGCTCAAAGACAAATTCAGGAAGCAGCAGTCAGGTGGGCTGAACGTGGCCGTCCAATTGATTTATTGTTCCCAGAAAATATGGAAAAACTAAATGTTCTTGGATTAATGATTCTCGCAAAAATGAAGCAGCTCAAAAAGGACCAAGAGACCTCAAGAAGCCTTATCTCCACGAACAGTTAAAGGATGATGGAAATGTACAGAACTTACACAGATTACATCAATAAAACCACATTAACCGTTCCAGGTGAATTCATTGATGTTAAAACAGGTGATACAATTGCTGTATCATCCAAAGTCAGGGAACAAATTGAATACCATGCAGATAACCAGACATTGATTCATTTAGTTTTATCAGCTCTTACTAATTACCTCCAACCTAGACGGATGAATGTAGGTACGAAGGAAATTCTAAATGAGTTATCTGAAATCAAACAATTATTACATCAGGGATCTTTTACAAATATTCCTCTTTCCAAGACCACAACAGCTCCTAAAAAAATGATGTTTGATTTAAAAGATGTTGATGATATTCTGGAGGAATTTGGGGGATAGATTCGATAATAAAGAGCTGGCTTAAAAGATCGATGCTAAACACTTTTTTGAGCCAGTTCTTTTTCGGTTTTTGACTTTATTATATGGGGCCGCTCCATGAGAGTTAAAAAAAGAGTTGATCCAGAATGTCAACCTGGTTACCCTTTTTCTATAGGGGAATTTATTTGGGGGTACTACCTTATTTGGGAATTGCTATAAATATACGGCAGGCAGACATGTAATTCCGCAAAAGCTAGAGAGGTCCACTTTAATACAAATACCCGTTTTCATAAGATCCTCGACAAACTCTAAATCCATTAGACTGCATGGGTAACAATCTTTATGTGCATTACTTTTTGACTTTCGTGGTTTGAATACCAATAGTTCAAGTACGGCACAATTATCATCAAGCTTCTTTATTCTGAAAATAAAGGATGAAACGCAAACAAATTTTTTCTTTTTAGGCGATCCAGGAAGAGTGGTCACTCCCGTCCCCTTGAAGGGCCCACACCCACTGTAGAGGATGAATGGGATTGTATTTTTCTTCAGTCTTTTGTGTCTCTCTAATAGCTCATTTATTGATTCATTGCATGAACTTTTCCATTCCCTATGCATTTTACTTACTTTCTTTTGTGCTTTTAATATTGCTTCTAAAACCTCTTTTACACAGCTGTCTTTCTTGTCTCCATCATGTTGACCTTCGCAGCTTTCAACTACATGATTATGGCCATAATCCTTATATTCCTTGTACATAATTTCCCCTCCTTTTTATTTACTCAAAAACAGCATATGGTTTAACACCTATTTTTGCGTGAGATGATTGCCTAATTAGGAGGAATCTTTTAAAGGTATGGAAAAAGGGGGTCAGTCCCCCGGTACGTTAAATTATCAGGGACTGACCCGTTTCCAAGATCAATCATTATTCATAAAGTTCTGCTTTTCCAAGTAATTCAGCACTGTCTGTGAAAACTCGATGTGGGATTCTTGCGTATATTTGGCAATAGTATAGACCTGAGCCAGATTCTTTAATCCCAAGCGTTCTGTCATTTCCTTCAGCCTAGGAATATCCATGTAGCGTTTCCATCCCTTTTCATTTCTTTCTTTGTAAATTTCTAGAATTTCCTCTTCTGAATAATCATGATACTGGTCATAGTGAACAACTCCATGCCTTGGTAATCGATCACGCGGGGCAGGGTTTTCTGCGGGATATCCTAACGAATAACCCACAACTGGTACGACATTTGGTGGTAAGTTTAGCAGTTCACCAATTTGATCGCAATTTGCAAGCGTTGAGCCCATATAACAAATACCCAGCCCAGCATTCTCTGCTGCTAAAGCACAGTTCTGTGCCACTAAAGAAGCATCAATAGCCCCTATCATAAAGCTCATAAAATTATCAAAATGGACAGGTGCATCATTGAGTGAAATCCATTTTCTCATTCTATTAAAATCAGCACAAAAAGTTAATAGTACAGGTGCATCAACAACCATCGATTGTTCCATATGAGCGGTGTAAAGTTTGCGCTTAAGCTCTTTGTCTTTTGTGACGATAATCGAATAAGTTTGCATATTGCCACTTGATGAGGCGCGAATGCCTGCATCTACTATTTGCTCTAATAGTTCTTGACTTACCTCTCTATCTTCATATTCCCGTATGGATCTGTGTCCAAATATTACATCATTTAATTCCAACACAATCACTCCTTATAAATCACATATGTAGGTGTTTGAACATTTTTTGCATATATAAAGTTAAATCTATTCATTTGGTCAATACCGTGAGTTAAGCATTTTTTCTCCTACTCCTATGAATAGACTTTAACTAATATTATAACATTTGTTCAAAATTATCTGATAAATGGTAAAAAGCATTGTATTTGAGAGTGTAAAAAACAGTGCCTGTTACTCCGAATAATGTCTATGAATTCAACTAATTGTAAGTCGTGCCAGGCATAATTTTTTTATATTCAAGTAGTTAATAGAGAACTGCTATTGCAGTAAAAATTGTTATCTTTGTTTAAAATCCGTTATATCTAAAAAAGAGTTTGTGATTCTTCCTTAAAATAAAGTATAGTTAAGTATCTAATAAAACTATCCTCTGATTAAGGACGTGTCAACATGCGTATTAATAAATATATAAGCGAATCTGGAAAAGCATCTAGACGAGGTGCGGATAAATTAATTGCCGATGGGAGAGTTACTATAAATGGTAAACGTGTAACAATAGGTAGCCAAGTTGAACCTGGGGATGACGTTCGAGTAGATGGAAATCCAATCCGAGTAGCAAGGAATAATGTCTATATTGCCTTAAATAAACCTGTAGGCATTACTAGTACAACAGAAAAAGGTGTAAAGGGAAATATTGTTGATTTAGTCAACCATCCATTAAGAATATTTAATATTGGGCGCCTAGATAAAGATTCAGAGGGCTTAATACTTCTTACGAATGATGGCGACATTGTTAACGAAATCCTTCGTTCTGAAAATAAGCATGAAAAGGAATATATCGTTTCAGTAGACAAGCCTATTACTCCTGAATTCTTGAAGAAGATGTCAGAGGGTGTCAAAATATTAGGTACAAAAACACTTCCTTGTGAAATAGTTCAATTATCAAAATTTGATTTTCAAATCATTTTAACACAGGGGCTAAATCGCCAAATTCGCCGTATGTGCGCTGAATTAGGGTACGAAGTTTACAGATTGCAAAGAACCCGAATCATGAATATTCATTTAGGCAACCTTCCACCTGGACAATGGAGAGATTTATCCAAGAAAGAGCGAACTCAATTATTTAGAGAATTAAACTATGAGCCAAAAGAATGGTAAATACAACGGATTATAAAGTCTATGTAGAATTATAATTGGATTAATGCCCAACTAAAGGGACAATCTAATTATTATTAAATCTTAGTGCTTCTTTCTTGGAAAGAAGCACTAAGGAGGATATGCATACGAGGCATCTTTTCCCTTAAAAACCTTACTTACTTATGATGCTGTTTGCGGAAATTAATATAAAAAACGTCCTCTTTTTATGGTAAGGTTCCCCTAACAGATCTAAATGAGGTCTTTAGAGTTCCTTACATCTACTTATGTTCCTTATTACAAGATCTCTCGTGTTGAAGCAGCCATTCTTTTCTCCAAAGACCTCCTGCATAACCGGTTAATTTCCCATTTGAACCGATGACTCTGTGACAAGGAATGACAATACTTAACTTGTTTTTTCCATTTGCATTCCCTACAGCTCTGATGGCTTTTTCATTCCCAATGGTTACGGCAATATCTTTATAGCTCCCAGTTTTTGCATAGGGGATTTCTGTTAAGGCTTCCCATACTGTTTTTTGAAATTCAGTCCCTTCAAATTGATATGGAAATGTAAAATCATGGCGATCTCCTTTAAAATATTCGTCAAGTTGGTTATAGCATTCCTTTAAAACCAGAGGAGTTTCAGCATGTAAAAGGTTCACCTTGTTATACACTTCAGAGAACAGAATAGAATTGATAGCTTCATGAGAACTGACTATTTCTATCATGCCAATCGGTGATTTATAGTTTAATTTATATTTTTTTGTCATATAAGGACCTCCAAAGATAAAAGGTGGCATACGCCTGCCAGCCTTCCCAACCAGCTGCATATTCTTCTATTTCTACTATAGTCGGTTTCCTCTCAAGTCCTAATTGATTCTTTAATGCATTATGAAGGCCGACATCCAAAACTGGGAAGGAAGATGTGTAGTGCAGGCATTTCATCATCACATAATCTGCCGTCCATGCTCCGATTCCTCTTATCATCATTAATGATTTTTGTATTTGTTAATAATCATTCTTCTGAAGCAATAATTCTTTGGTTAATTCTCCATTTATATAGCTTTAGCCATATCAATGATATATTCAGCCTTCCTATGCGTAAATTGAAGCTTCCTTAAATCAGCGACATTTATTGAAGCTAGTTTTTCAAATGAGGGGAATAACCAAAACGTTTCTCTTTCGAAAGTTAGACTCTCGCCATACTTTTCAACAAAGCGTTTCTTTTGTCTGATGAAGCACTTCCTGATTAGACCTGCCCTAGAAAATTAAACACTCCTCTAAATTAAATTCCTTTGGAGGATAAATCTCTATATAAGATCTATGATCAATCCAATTCATTTAGGAGTTCCTTTCGATATTCACTAGGAGAACAGTTTTTTAAACTTCGAAATACTTTGTAAAAATTGGACGGGCTCTGAAATCCTACCTCATAGCAAATCTCTAAGTTTGTCATAGCGGTGCATTTTAAAAGGCGGGCTGCTTTATCGATGCGTATTTTTTCTAAATAAGTCCTTGGTGTCTCAGAGGTTTCCTGTTTAAATAAGCGTTCCAAATAAAAGGGACTCAATCCGACTTGATCCGCTATATCTTTTAATATCAAATTTTGTTTATAATGATTGACTAGGAAGGTAATGATATTTCTGACAAGCTCAATGTGCGGAGAATGCTCAACTTCTGGCTGACATCTTTTGCAAGGACGATAACCAGCTTTTTCAACTTCATTCATGTCATGGTAAAATTCAACATTTACTTTTTTGGGCTTCCTTGATCTACAGGAAGGACGGCAGTATATTTTCGTTGTTTTTACTGCCGTAAAAAATAGCCCATCATATTTACGATCACAAGTGATGATTTTCTCCCACATCTCTTCAAATGAAAGATTGATATTAGTCGTCATGTAAACCACTATCCTTTCACATTAGTGCTCGTTCTCATACAAAAGGGAAGTATCCTTATACTCTAATAATTCTCCAGCCTTCTTTTCTAAATAAGCAATCACTTTATCAGATAAGGCATTTCCAAAACTAAAACGTCTCACTCCTAATTCCTTAAGCTTATTACAATTTGTAAGTCCGGGTAAAGATAATATATTTAGTGGAGCATTTACATTCATGGTAATTCCTTTAATCTCATTAGGCTCTTTTAAGCCGGGAACAAAAATCCCACTAGCGCCACTCTCAACATACGCTTTTGCTCGTTCTATTGTTTCCATAAAAGGGTTTTGCCTTTGAAAATAAGTATCTGTTCTAGCGTTAATATAAAAATCTTTATAACCATTATGGTCTAACGCTATTCTTATTTTCTCCAGAAGATTACAGTGTTGTGAAATCTCTCTTAATCGATTTGATTTTTTCAATGAATCTTCAATATTGATACCTGCTGCCCCTACATCTGCTGTCCTTAAAACATTATCAATAATCTTGTTAGTGTCTTCGCTATATCCAGCCTCAATATCAGCTGAAACAGGAATTTTCACATTCTCTACAATAGTTTTCATGATTCCTAAATGTCTGTCAAAATCAATCAATTCTCCATCTGAAAATCCTAGTGAGTTTGCGATACCCCAACTAGTCGTACCAATTGCTTTGAATCCTGCTTTTTCAAGCGTTAAGGCTGAAAGTAAGTCCCAGGCGTTGCCAAGAAATAATAATTCCTTTGAAGAATGCAACCCATTGAATTCCTGAATTTTATTCATTTTATTTTCCTCCTAAGTTTGTTGGATTCATTTTAACAAGTAACAGATCTCCAATTCGTCCTAATTCTTGCTCTTATGGTCTAGATTAAAAACAAAAAAAGTGAAGCTATATGTGCTTCACTTTTAAAGTCTATATAACAATATTTCTCATCATAATAAAATTACTTAAACACCCCATTTTCCTATATGCTGTCGGTCCTGTGTTATGAAAGAAATCTCATTTACTTATGATACGGTTCTCCGCGATTTATCCTATAAGCCCGATAAACCTGCTCCACCAATATCAGCCGCATCAGCTGGTGTGGGAAGGTCATGCGTGAAAACGACAGCTTCTCATTCGACCGCTGTAATACTTCATCACTTAACCCTAATGATCCGCCAATCACGAAGGCGATTTTGCTTTTGCCATACGTCGCAAGTTTATCTAGAGTATCGGCTAGCTCCTCTGATGACTGCATTTTGCCCTGAATCGCCAATGCAATCACATATGTATCCGCACTAATCTTCGCTAAAATCCGTTCCCCTTCTTTTTGCTTCACCTGAAGCATTTCCAGCTCGCTTAATTCCTCTGGCGCCTTTTCATCGGCAACCTCAATGATTTCTACCTTGGCATAAGCAGACAATCTTTTGACATATTCCTCTATTCCTAATTTCAAGTATTTTTCTTTTAGTTTACCAACTGTAATTATTGAGATATTCACAATCCACAGCCCTTTTCGTTTTGATTACAAACAGGTTACAAACAAGATATCCACAGAAGTTATCCACATATCCACATTTTTTATCCACATCTTGTATGGAATCATTTGTTCGCCACAAGATATACAGCTGTATTTTGACAGAATTCACAGCTTGTTGATAAGTTATCCACATCAATTTTCGTTAATACCGGAAATGTCTCATATTCATCCACAATAACATCTAATCCAAGCTCCACATGTTCCTCACAGCAATAAACCATTTAAACTTCACCTTTCTTTTAAAAACAATGTTTAATTCTATTTTTAACTACACGTACTATATCATACAGATTCCATAAATGACATGAAAAAACAGGAAAGTGAACCTCTCACCTTCCTGTTTTCCAGCATCTATTGCATTCGATCCCCTGTTAATGTCAGGCTTGTCTCATGCAGCTTTCCGTCACGATAAAATTTAATCGTCATTTTCTCGCCAATTTTCTTATCCTGGTACAAATGCTTACGAAGATCAATGACGTCACTTATTTTCACACCATCCATTTCAACAATAACGTCCAATTCCTCAAGCCCCGCATGTGCGGCAGGTGATCCTGGGACTACTTGACGAATTGCAACCCCATGAGTCACATCCCGCGGCAGCTTCAGCGCTTCCTGCTGATAATAAGCAGGAATTTCATCTACTGACTTTAGATCAACACCCATATATGGACGTTTCACACTGCCAAAGCTCTCAAGGTCACGGATAATCGGTTTAGCTGAATTTATTGGGATTGATAAACCGATTCCTTCTACTGCATTCTGGGCAATTTTCATTGAATTAATTCCAACTACTTGTCCAGCCATATTAATAAGCGCACCGCCGCTGTTCCCCGGGTTAATCGCAGCATCTGTCTGCAATACTTCTGACTGCCAGTCAACAATACCATCCTGATTGATATCTACCGGAATCGTGCGTTTAAGACCCGAAATAATCCCTTGTGTAACGGAACCTGAGAATGTAGGACCGAGTGGATTTCCAATGGCTATCACTGGTTCACCCACTTTTAAACTGTCTGAATCGCCAAATTCAGCAACCTTTTTTATTTTGGCCGCATCAATTTCAAGCACCGCTAAATCGGTCCAAATATCGCTGCCTAATAGCTTAGCAGGGATTTTAGTGCCGTCAGACATACTTACCTCAAGCCTTGTAGCACCCTCAACAACATGGTGGTTTGTCACCACAAAGGCCTTGCCGCCTGCCTTTCGATAAATCACTCCAGAGCCGGTTCCAGCGGTTTCATCTGAGTTGTTATTATCAGTCCAAAAGCTTGTGGACTGAATATTGTTAATGCCGACAACCGCATCGGCTGTTTTATTGATGGCTTTTGTTGTGTCTGTTTTTACATCATAAGAAATTTGCTGATGGATCACTTTTTGGTCGCCGCTCGTATCGGTAGATTCCGCTGCCCTTTGATCCGATTCCAATATCCCTCTTTCCGACAAGGCAGGGACCAAAATAATGACTAAAATTGCCCCGAGGATGACACCAACCAAGCCGGCTAAGAATATGCCGCCCCGATTTCCTTTCCGTCCCTGGTACCTATTCGGTGAATGATCATCATAATAACCCAATTCTACACCATTCCTCTCTTTCGAATGATTGCTAATCATATTTTGGCTTATAATTACAATTATACTCTACCAACATAGAATTTCTAAAAAATTGCACATTGATTGATTTGTGCCCCATCCGCAGCTGCAAAAAAAGAATGCTTCTTAATAGAAGCACCCTTCAATAATTTTATACTGCCGTCAATATCGTTGGTATTTTAGGATCTGTATCATAAAGCCCAAATTGTTCACCGACAATCAGACCGCAGCCCTCCAGCGTTTGTGTAACGGACATTCGCGCCAAATCCTTCATATTATTATCTTGACTTAAATGAGCTAAATACACCTTTTTCGTACGGTCACCGATTACCTCGCTCATTGCAACCGCCGCATCCTCATTCGAGACATGTCCTAAATCACTTAGGATTCTTCGTTTGACATTCCACGGATAACGCCCCATCCGCAGCATCTGTACATCATGATTGGATTCAAAAACATATACATCCGCATTCGAGATAATGCCCTTCATCCGGTCGCTGACATACCCAGTATCAGTAATCAGCACGAGCTTCTTATCAGAGTGATGGAAGGTATAAAACATTGGTTCTGCCGCATCATGTGAGACACCGAAGGATTCGATATCAACCGCGCCAAAACTTTTGACCGACTCCATATTAAAGACAAACTTTTGCTCAGTCGGAATTGCACCAACTGAACTTTCCATCGCCCGCCATGTTTTCTCGTTTGCGTATACCGGCAATTTGTATTTACGGGCGAGAACGCCAATTCCTTTAATATGGTCGCTATGTTCATGAGTAACGAAGATAGCGGAAAGCTTGCTCGGATCGCGGTCAATTTGTTGGAATAATGCTTCCATCTGCTTACCGCTAAAACCCGCATCCACCAAGAAGGAGTGTTCATCAGACTCTACATATAGAGCATTCCCCGTACTCCCGCTGGCTAAGATGCTATAACGTAAAGACATACTACTCACTCCACACTTATTTTTTCATCACTTTTAAAATCAATAATCTGTCCCTCAAAGGCATTAACAAACAAACTCTCCTTGCCATTTACCTCAAAGCGCCAGGTAGGGGCCAACACTTGGGATGCTGCTAATTGTACAAGTGTCGAATAGCCTAGTTCAACTTTGGTAATCGTGCTCTTCGGCTTCAGTACTCCCTTTTGATGCAATGTTTCAATCGCCTTTAACGGTGGAAGAATCTCCTCTTTTGCCGTCAGCTCTTCCATTCCTTCCAGATAGCTTTGCTGGTAGGAAACAATCTGGTTCTTCTCGTTATATTTAAATGTAATCATCCCATTTATATTTTGATATAGCGGAAAGTTTTCATATCGTTGAAAGTAGGTGATTGTTTTTAACTTATCATTTTTCTCCCAAAATTGATATTGGTCCCCATATAACACATCATTCTTTATAAAATCTGCCAGTTCCGCCGGTTCAAACTTTGCACTTAATTTTAGCGGCTTTTCTAAATTGATATTTAAGGTAGTGCTCGGTTCCTTAAAGGAAACCTTTTGCTTTTTCAGCTTCAGAATATCTTCCTGCGTAAAGATTTTTGGCTTTGCGCTAAGATATTGTGCTTTAATAAACGTTTTTGGCAGTTCCCCATATGAAATTTCATCTGCCTTCAACTTTTCTTCAAACGAGGCTTCGGTAGCCACTTCAAACTTATTGGCATCACGAATCTTCATGAATTGAAATAAAAGGTACACATCTAGAATGAGGAACGTAATTATGAATATGGTTTTAATTTTACTCCAATCCATGTGCTGGCCCCCCTAGGTCTTCCAACGTAATAAGCCCCCATTTATTATCATAACGATAAAACCAGGCAGGTTCTAAGAGGATCAGTCTGCTTTCGTCCGCATCTCTTTCCATTCGATAACCTAATACCATTTGCTCGAGAAGCTCAGGTTTAAAGTTTCGTTTGTTTTGTAAAAATTCCAATGCCGTATATCCCGATGGCTGCGTCACGCTTTTTGCTTCTGTAGTAAGTTTCAGCTCTAACGCAATATTTGGGCGAATATATTTATTAATTTTGTTGCCGCCCCATACCTCGTAAATTTCTGACATTCCTAAATTGTTAAACACTGGATAGCCATCTTTGCTATACAGGCGGAAAGTAACAGAACGTTTATATTCATCCTTGGCAACATAACGGTATTCATCCGACCAACCGCCATGCTCATTAACAAAATCGATGCTGCGCTTGACTAAATCATAGGATTTCTCAACAGAATTATCTTCTGTCGTGGGATTCACATACGAGAGCATATTTTTGTCGTAATTGATTGTCAACTTACTTGAATCATTTGTATATTCTTCACCGTTGGTCAGCACACTTTTTTGGACAAAACTTGGGTCATCAAAGAGAGCTTTTTTAAAGTCTTCCGAATCAAGAGTAATGGGCCAATACTTATACGTCGACATTTTTGTTTCTTCCTCAGGAAGGAAAATAGTCCGTTTACTTGTTGCCTTATAGGCAAAGTAACGGGGGTATTGGCTGCCGCCTTTAAAAAAGTTTTTATTAAAGGCATTCAGGTTTGCTGCTGAAATATGGGCGACATATACCTGCTGATTTCCTGTAGAAACAAAATAGACAATCCCATTTTCTTTTCCGGAATTTCCAACATTAACAACTATTCGATCAAAATTAAAGGATGGAATTTTCCTTCCTTCAATATTGATGACACTACGGTATAATTCAATCGGTACATCCACCGGAAAAACAATTTCAGCATTGCCGGACCCATGCACCAAATCATTGTAATTTTCCACTTTATTAGTGAAATTTTTTAAATCAAAAATGGACCATTTGCTGATTTCCTTGATGATTTGTTCTAATTCCGCGCTGTTAGTAGTTCCATAATGTCTTTCGTTAATATGGAACAGTACCTGATCAGGGCGGATAATCTTTTGTACTTCCTGCTTTTCACTTACCGTGACTTCCTTCAAGGTATTATTATTACTTCCCATAGATTCGTAATTCGGCTGATAGGTCCAAAGATTCCAGGTTAATAAAATACTGACCGCGACTAAAAAAGTTAAAATAATAGATTTTATCGTTTCATATCTCATGACCAATCATCCTCTTCGGTATGATCAAACGGCAGTGAGAAAGAAATGGTTGTTCCTTTGCCTTCCCTGCTGGTTGCCCATATATTGCCTCCATGGCACTTCACCATTTCTTTTGCAATGGCAAGTCCCAGACCGGTACCGCCTAATTTCCGCGTTCTTGCTTTATCCACACGATAAAAACGATCAAATATTTTGCCGATGCTTTCTTTAGGAATCCCTACCCCTTCGTCGGAAACACTGACGATAATTTTGTCATCCTTATCCTTAAGAGAGAAGGTAACCTGGCCGCCCTCCGGTGAATATTTCAAGGCATTGGAGATAATATTGTATAAAACCTGCGTCATCTTATCTTCATCAATCTCCACAAAAATGGCACGATTCGGAAGCATACGTTTGAAGGTCACATTTTGCTGCTTCGACATTTCCAGCCGATCAATAATCCGGTCGTAGAAAACAACAAAGTCAACCCATTCCTTATTCAGCTTATAATCCGTGCTGTCCATTTTCGATAACTGCAATAGGTCATTGACAAGACGGATCATTCTTTCAGTCTCCATACTGGTCACTTCTAAGAAGTTCGGGGCAATTTCTTCATCACGCCAAGCCCCATCAGCAAGTGCCTCAAGATAACTCCGCATCGTTGTCAGCGGTGTCCTCAGCTCGTGGGAAACATTCGCCACAAATTCTCTTCGTTCTGCATCAATCTTTTCCTGCTCGGTAATATCGTGAAGAACCGCGATTAAGCCGTTGACAAACCCGGTTTCTTTTTGAATTACGGAGAAATTGGCCCGAAGAATATAAGGCTCCGACTTCGTACTATAATCCAATATTAAGGAATCCTTTTCTTCCAGCAAATCCTCGAAGGTATTACTATCCTCCAAGCCAAGTACTTGCTCAATCGGCTGGGAGAGAATTGTTTCACGTGAAACATCCAGCATCTCGACAGCCGGTTCATTAATTAAAATCACTCGTCCTTTTCGGTCAGTGGCAATCACCCCGTCCGTCATATAGGAGAGCACCGAAGACAGCTTACGCCGCTCGCCCTCTGTCATCGCCTGGGCTTCCTGGAGTTTCTTCGTTAAATGGTTAAAAGTGCTGGCAAGTGTCCCAATCTCATCATTCCCATATACTTTAACCTTACGGGAAAAGTTCCCCTTCGCCATCGCCATTGCCTGCTTTTTCATATCTGCAATTGGTCTGGCAATGGTTTGGGCTAACAAGATCCCTAATACTGCGGTAATCGATAAGGCAATCGCTGTTCCTGTTGCAAAGATCCCATTAATGGTCTTCATTTGAGTAAAAACACTTTCAATCTTAGCTACCAGATAAATGGCGCCTAGCACTTTTTTTCCAGACTTAATGGGGGTGGAGAGGACCCAAATCCGATGACCTGTCTTTTCGTCAATCCGAATGACACTTTGGTCCTCTTCCATTACCATTGATTGTTTGATCTTAAGCTCCGTTGTCCGCTGACCGACAATTCCCTGATTATTCTCATCCGAGGTACCTAGAATTTTCATCGATCTTCCGTCAATCACGCGGACTTCGGATATATCTCCCGCTTCGAAATCTTTCAACGTTTTCCCAATATCTTCTTCTAATGTAGGATCTTCAGGTGTTCTTTCCTTTTCCATTTCCTCCCTGACGTTATAAGCCAGCAAATTAACCCGTTCCTTGATCGACGTTTGGAAGTTTGTTCTTAACGTGGTCTCAAGCTGTTTGACAAAATATACGCCGATTACTTGCATAGCTACTAAAATAAGGAGGACATAGATGATAACAAATTTAACGTGTATAGAACGAAAGAAACCAACCTTTTTCACAAGTCATTACTCCTGTTCAGGATTTCGTAAATAATAACCCACCCCGCGTCTCGTCACTATCCATGCCGGATGGCTTGGGCTATCTTCAATTTTTTCTCTAAGACGTCTTACCGTTACATCGACAGTTCGGACGTCGCCGTAATAGTCATATCCCCAGACTGTTTGCAGCAAATGTTCTCTTGTCATAACCTGGCCGATATGTTTTGCCAAATAGAAAAGCAATTCGAATTCTCGATGTGTTAATTCGATTGTCTCTCCACGTTTGGAAACGATATAAGCATCAGGGTGAATTACTAGCGATCCTATCGCAATTTCATTTGTTTCATCTTCAGCTTCTGGCTGCGAAATAACTTGCTGGTGGCGGCGCAGGTTTGCTTTGACCCGGGCAATTAATTCCCGTGTGCTGAACGGTTTGGTTACATAATCATCAGCACCAAGCTCCAGCCCTAATACTTTATCAATTTCTGAATCCTTCGCAGTCAGCATAATAATCGGCATTTCATATTTCTTTCGGATTTCACGGCATACTTCCATGCCGTCTTTTACTGGCAGCATGATATCGAGGAGAACTAGGTCAGGCTGAATATCTTCCACTAATTCAAGAGCCTCGTTTCCGTCATATGCACAGTAAACAACATATCCTTCTTTTCTAAGATTAAATTGTAAAATATCTGCAATTGGTTTTTCATCATCAACAATGAGAATTTTCTTTTCCATACCAATACTCCTCTCATTTTTCGCATAAAGCTTCAATCTATCTTTAACAGCTGCAAAAAGTCATAACTATTCTATTTTACTTTACCATTATTTCATTCTAAATTCACGCATTACAAGTATTTAACAGAGACTTCCAGCAAGTGATTTTATTATCAGCAAGGGGCCGGAGCTGTAAAATTTGAAACAGGAAAAGCCTCCAGCATCAGCTGGAGACTTTCATCTTTTGACATATTTTAACGGATTCTCTAGACTGCCGTTTTTATATACTTCAAAATGTAAGTGGACCCCTGTTGAATCACCGGTTGACCCCATTATTCCAATTGCTGTACCTTTGGAAACAGTTTGCCCTGCACTCACCTTAAGAGAGGACATATGGCCGTATAAAGTGCGGAAACCGTTCTTGTGGTCAATGATAATCATATTTCCATATCCGCTGCCCCAGCCCGCCTTCACAACAACGCCATTATCAGCCGCTTTGATCGTTCTGTCGCTCGGTCTGGCAATATCGATTCCTTTATGCAATTTGCCCCAGCGATATCCCTTTTGACTGGAAATATAGCCGCCGACAGTCGGCCAGCCAAAGCTGCCTTCACCGCGGGAAGGGATTACCTTAGTTCCTTTAATGACAATACGGTCTGCCGGCTCCTCAAGGATGTGCTCTATTACCGTTTCTTTGTTTTTTTCTATACCATTTTCTTCGGTAATTTTGTAAGTTACTGATCGTGAGCCGTCTTTACCTTCTTGCTTTACTTTAGTTTTCCCTTTTAGCAGAGACGAATCTTCCACTGTTTTCGTCTTGTATGAGATTGCTTCCTCACGGTTTGCTTCCTTTTCCACAATAACTTCAATAAATGGTGTAAGTGCCGTTACATTAACTTCCTGCCCTATTTTTAAAATAGAATCACCTGTTAAGCCCGGATTCAGCACTAACAGATCTACTAGCTTTAAATCATGGCTGTGAGCAATCGATTCAAGGGCATCGCCTTCTTGAACCTTGTACTTCTTTTCTTGTAATGTTCCTTTTTGCAAATATGTGACAGCGTCCCCGAGCCCCATTATTTTTTCAGGCTCGACATTTTGCTCTTCGATTGAAACATTCTTTGATAAACGAATGTCTAATAGACGAGTTTCATTTTCTGCTAACGGTGGTAAAGCTTTTTCCATAGAGGCCTTTCTCGCTTCAAGCGACTCTAGCTGCTCTTTCGTGACATATTGGAGTTTAAGATTCCTTAAGACCTCTTCGGCAGTTTCTTTGCTGTCTACAAATGCGACAGGTTTCCCGTCAATGACTATAGCAATAGCCTCTATCTTAATCTGAAATACATCCTTTAACGTTTCAATGGTTCGCTGGTTGTTTGCAGTCTTATGAAAAACACGTTCCGGTATGTATTGAACCTTTGGTGCTGCCTTAACAGGGGAACTACCGGCCTGCTTTTCAGCAATGATCCGGTTAACAACTTTTTTATTTGTCACATTACCGGCATACGTACCGTTTACATATACTTGATATGTATTTGCTGTTTTAGCCGTGTCGGCCGTATCGGCAAAAGCTATAGGACCGTTACTAAAGGCAATTGTCGAAGCCGCCATCGCAGTGATGATGGTTGTCTTTAAAATTAACAATCTTTTATGTGAAAATAACATGGTTTCCTCCTAAATTGCGAAAACACTCTTAATCTAGTACTTTTGGGGCTAGAAATTTTAAACCCATTTTACTTTACCATACATTGTTTAAAAAAAATGAACAGTCTTAATAATGTAATATAATTGTATAAAAGCTGACACTTTCCTGCTTTTTATGAAATATGCCAGTGATTTTTACTTAATATATTTATTGGAAAAGCAGCCTTAAATGCCTATTTTATCGAGGTTTTTACTAGTGCTAGAGGGGCAGGTCAAATTTTACATATTAGGACAAAGTTAGTGTTTGAATTGTAAAAATATAGTTCTTTTTTTACAGATGGATCACAGAGAGAGTGGGGTGAATGTAAAAAAAGCTTGCAAATAATTGCAAGCTTTTTTAGCAGATGGCTCAGGACGGAATCGAACCGCCGACACAAGGATTTTCAGTCCTTTGCTCTACCGACTGAGCTACTGAGCCATATTGGAAATTGAACCCTACAGAAATATTAGCTGTAGTCCTTTGCTCAAAAAATCTTACGATTTTTCTCGCAGATTGCTCTGAGAAGCAAATTCGATGAAGCAAGCAATCTGCTCTACCGACTGAGCTACTGAGCCATTTTAAGATATTGTTATGTATAAATGGCGGTCTGGACGGGACTCGAACCCGCGACCTCCTGCGTGACAGGCAGGCATTCTAACCAACTGAACTACCAGACCAATATTAACATATTAATGGCTAGTCGGCAAGGAAACTGTCCTTGCCAGCCTTTTGCCGACTTGCCAAATGCCGATGACCCCTACGGGATTCGAACCCGTGTTACCGCCGTGAAAGGGCGGTGTCTTAACCGCTTGACCAAGGGGCCATTTTATTAAAGTGGTGAGCCATGAAGGACTCGAACCTTCGACCCTCTGATTAAAAGTCAGATGCTCTACCGACTGAGCTAATGGCTCATAATACAATGTAGTTTCCTACAGTTTAGTTTTGCTATGTCAGATGTCCCCATCTCAGAAAGATTATGCAAGATGCGGCTCGATGGGTACAACTCGCAGCTATTTCACGGAAGACCTGCTCGTTGCTCTACCGACTGAGCTAATGGCTCATTTACTTAATTATCGTGTTTGTGACGACGCTTTTTATATTAGCATGGTTTTTATATAAAGCGCAATACTTTTTTAAAATATTTTTTAAAAAAGTTTTTGAACAACCTTTTGCTGCTAGATAAAGTGCTCGTGAAAACTTTATTGAAGACAGTTTCCCGCCTTCAGCACATCTTTTTGTCTTCAAGATACCTTATTAAAGACAGTTTTTCCTTTTCAGCACACCTTTTTGTCCTCAAGATGCCTTATTAAAGACAATTTTCCCTTTTCAGCACACCTTTTTGTCCTCAAGATGCCTTATTAAAGACAATTCCTAACGATTCCAAGCCTTTTTTGTCTTTAAGGATACTTCTATAAGACAGTTCCACTCGACTTTTTACCTATTTTGTCCCATAGAGCCCTCCTATGAGACACATCTCTGGAATTCCGGCTCGTTTTGTCCCATACCCTGTCCTGCTACATCTACACCAACAAAAAAGCCCTCCAAAAACTAGAGGGCCTCTCATAATACCAGTTAGATCTGTCTCCATGGGCTGCGGACTACATTTGTTTGATTGCGGTCCGGACCGACAGAGAAGGTTGATAACGGAATGCCAGTCAGCTGTGTTACACGCTCCACATAGTGACGGGCATTAACAGGCAGTTCATCTAATGATTTCACGCCGGTAATATCTTCAGTCCAGCCAGGAAGCTCCTCGTAGATCGGCTCGCATTGAGACAATACCTTTAAGCTTGCCGGATATTCTGTAATTACTTCGTCCTTGTAACGATAAGCCGTACAAATTTTTAAGGTTTCAATGCCGGTTAACACATCAATCGAATTAAGGGAAAGATCCGTTAAACCGCTGACACGGCGGGCATGGCGGACAACGACACTGTCAAACCAGCCGACACGGCGCGGACGGCCCGTTGTTGTACCGTACTCACGGCCAACTTCACGAATTTGATGACCAATTTCATCATGTAATTCAGTTGGAAACGGACCATCGCCGACGCGGGAAGTATAAGCCTTACAAACACCCACAACGTGTGTAATTTTAGAAGGACCTACACCAGAACCGATCGTAACACCGCCTGCAACTGGATTTGATGATGTTACAAATGGGTAAGTACCTTGGTCAATATCAAGCATTACCCCTTGAGCACCTTCAAATAACACGCGTTTGCCTTCATCCAGCGCATCATTTAAGACAACGGATGTATCACAAACATACTGTTTAATTTGCTGGCCATACTCATAATATTCATCAAGAATAGCTTCCTTTTTAAAGCCTTCCACTTCATAAATCCGCTCAAATAAACGATTCTTCTCGGCTAAGTTTCGTTCTAGCTTTTCCTCAAAAACTTCACGGTCGAGTAAATCAGCAATGCGAATGCCGACACGGGCAGCTTTGTCCATATAAGCTGGACCAATTCCTTTTTTCGTTGTTCCAATTTTATTAGCGCCTTTGCTTAATTCTTCTACTTCATCCAATTTTAAATGATATGGAAGAATGACATGCGCGCGGTTACTAATTCTTAGGTTCTCAGTGGTAATGCCTCTTTCATGTAAATAGGCAAGCTCTGCTACTAGCGCTTTCGGATCGACAACCATTCCGTTTCCGATCACACTAATCTTTTCTTTATTAAAAATCCCTGAAGGAATCAAGTGCAGTTTGTAAGTAACACCATTAAATTTGATCGTGTGGCCTGCATTGTTGCCGCCTTGATAACGAGCAATTACCTCAGCATTTTCAGATAAAAAATCGGTAATTTTTCCTTTTCCTTCGTCTCCCCATTGTGTACCAACAACTACTACTGATGACATGAAAGGCACCTCCGAAATATTCACTTCTAGGTAATTAAATATTTAACATACATTAGTGTATCAATTTCGCAATCAAAAATCAATTAAACGCGAACATTTACTATTAAAATATGAAAATCATTCGTAAGAATAGTAATCTATTAAAAAAGCCAGCCAAAGCGTGGCTGACTTAAAACTATGCTCCCGGCGGAGACATCGTATCATCAAAACGTCTCTCTAAGTTTACGAATTTATTATACTCTTTCACAAACGCAAGCGATACGGTTCCAGTTGGGCCGTTACGCTGTTTGGCGATAATGATTTCAATAATGTTTTTATTCTCCGATTCCTTATCATAGTAATCATCACGATAAAGAAAGGCAACAATATCTGCATCCTGCTCAATACTACCAGATTCACGAATGTCAGACATCATCGGACGCTTGTCCTGGCGCTGCTCGACACCACGGGAAAGCTGAGAAAGGGCAATAACAGGCACCTGCAGCTCACGGGCTAATTGCTTAAGTGAACGGGAGATTTCCGATACTTCCTGCTGACGGTTTTCGCCAGATCGGCCGCTTCCCAAAATCAGCTGCAGATAATCAATTAATATCATACCCAAGCCATGTTCTTGCTTTAAACGGCGGCATTTAGCACGAATATCATTTACTCTTACCCCAGGGGTATCATCGATATAAATCCCCGTATTTGACAAGCTTCCCATTGCCATTGTTAGTCTTCCCCAGTCATCTTCCGTCAATGACCCGGTACGGAGCCTTTGGGCATCGATATTCCCTTCAGCACATAGAAGACGCATGACGAGCTGTTCTGCGCCCATCTCAAGACTAAAGATGGCAATATTTTCGCCAGTCTTTTTGGCAACATTTTGCGCAATATTTAAGGCAAATGCTGTCTTACCAACCGAAGGACGGGCACCTACAATGATTAAGTCATTGCGCTGAAAGCCTGCTGTCATCTTGTCCAGCTCCGTAAATCCTGTCTCAAGGCCGGTAATCTCGCCAACGCGTTTATGCATTTCCTCAATATTGTCATACGTCCGGACAAGGACATCTTTAATATCATGGAACGCACCAGCATTCTTTCTTTGCGCCACTTCTAAAATACTTTTTTCCGCTTCGCTTAAGACGGTTTCCACTTCATCTTCGCGGGTGTAGCCATCTGTCGCAATATTAGTTGCTGTACGAATTAATCTTCTTAGCAACGCCTTTTCTTCTACGATTTTAGCATAATACTCTATATTTGCAGCCGTTGGGACAGACCCAGCCAGCTCGCTTAAATAACTGACACCACCAATATCTTCAATCAATTTGGCTGCAGCTAATTCCTCAGTGACGGTCACTAGGTCAACCGCTTTTCCTTCATCGTTGAGCTTTAACATGACGTTATAAATCTTTTGGTGTGCCGCACGATAAAAATCTTCTGGAATGAGAATTTCAGATGCAGTAGTTAATGAAGACGGCTCTAAAAAGATAGCTCCAATTACTGCCTGCTCAGCCTCAATATTTTGCGGAGGCATGCGGTCAGCAAACAAATCACTCATATAGCAAAAACCTCCTAATAGAAGGGATAATTTTTTTCAAAAAGAAAAGTGACCAGCTGACACCGATCACATCCATTACAATCTTACTATATTCTATCATGATTAACTAAAATTTGAACTGGAAAATATATTACACTTCTTTAACATGTACTGATAAAGTGGCTGTTACATCATGATGCAGCTTCACAGGGATCTTTGTCACTCCGAGTGAACGAATCGCATCTGCCAATTCCATTTTCCGCTTATCAATCTTAATGCCGTGCTTTTTCTGTAATTCCTCGGCAACTTGCTTTGTTGTGATGGAGCCGAACAGTCTGCCGCCTTCACCAGCTTTAGCGGTTAATTCAACTGTTGTCTGGTCCAGTTTTTCTTTCAGCTTTTTTGCCTCAGCAAGCTCTTCAGCCGCCAGCTTTTCCTGCTTCTTATTTTGCGCATCTAGTGAACTAAGATTGGCATTTGTCGCTTCTACCGCTAAGCCCTGCTTGATTAAAAAGTTTTGGGCATAACCATCAGCAACATTTTTTATTTCCCCTTTTTTCCCTTTTCCCTTAACATCTTTTAGAAAAATTACTTTCATTCCTTCTTGCTCCCTTCAAAGTATTCATCAATCGCCTGTTTTAATTTTGCTTCCGTTTCAGCAATCGTTAATCCGGTGAGCTGTGTAGCGGCATTTGTCAGGTGACCGCCGCCTTTTAAGCTTTCCATAATAACCTGAACATTTACATTTCCTAACGATCGGGCACTGATGCCAATCACACCTTCATTTCGTTTGGCTACCACAAAGGAAGCCTGTACCCCATCCATCGAAAGTAACGTATCAGCTGCCTGAGCAATAATGACCTGGTCATAAACCTCAACCTCTGAGCCCTTAGCAATGGCAATTCCATCACGATAAAAGACCACAGACTCAATCAATTTAGACCTTTCCTTATATGTATCAATGCTCTCCTTCAAAAACTTTTGGACAAGCACTGTATCTGCGCCATGAGCTCTAAGGTAGGAAGCCGCGTCGAAGGTCCGTGAGCCTGTTCTTAACGAGAAGCTTTTCGTATCGACAATAATTCCGGCCAAAAGAGCCGTTGCTTCAATTACTTCTATTTTAACCTTCTTTGGCTGATATTCAAGAAACTCGGTTACAAGCTCCGATGTGGAGGAGGCATATGGCTCCATATAAACAAGCAATGGATTTGTAATAAAATCCTCGCTGCGACGATGATGGTCAATAACAACAACATGGTCAATTTTGTTCAGTAATCTCTCATCCATCACCAAGGATGGCTTATGGGTATCGACAACGACCAGAAGGGTTTTATCTGTGGCAATTTCCATCGCTTCATCCGCGCCTATTAGGCGGGAGTATAAGGTTTCTTGGCCTTGGCTGCGAATTTCCTCCATCAACCGCTTAACCCCATTATCTGTTTCCTGCACGTTCACGACAATATAGGCATCCTTTTGATTCATCTGGGCAACTTTATAAATTCCAATACTTGCACCGATCGAGTCCATATCCGGATTTTTATGCCCCATGATAACCACTTTATCACTGGCCGTAATGAGGTCCTTTAAAGCGTGTGAAATTACCCGCGCCCTTACACGTGTGCGTTTCTCAATCGGGTTGGTTTTGCCGCCAAAGAACTTGACCTTTCCGTTCGGCTGTTTAATCGCTACTTGGTCACCGCCCCTGCCTAGTGCCAAATCAAGGCTGGACTGTGCAAGCACACCTAATTCTGGCAGCGAAGAAACCCCAGCGCCTACGCCAATACTCAAGGTAAATGAGACATTGTGCTTAGACGTCATTTCTCTTACATCGTCAAGGATTGAGAATTTTCCCTTTTCAAGGTTGTATAGGATCTCTTCATTAAACACAGCCATAAATCGTTCTGAAGAAACCCGCTTTAAAAAAATACCATTATCATGGGCCCACTTATTCAATATGGAAGTAACCAAATTATTGATACTTCCGCGCATTTGGTCATCCATACCCTGAGTCAGGTCATCATAGTTGTCTAAAAAGATTGTCGCAATAACGGTCCGTTCGTTCTGATACAGTTTTTCAATTTCAGTCTGCTCTGTTACATCAAAGAAGTAGAGAAGCCGCTCCTCATGCTTGTGGACAACGCGGAATTTCCGCTCATAAAGAGTGATCACCTCTGTTTCGACTTCCTGTTTAATTAATGGAATCAGATCGTCCGCCACATCATACAGCGACCTTCCAACAAGTGTATCTTCATCAAAGCAAGAGGCCAAATATGGATTGGTCCACTCAATATAATAATCATCATTAATGAGCATGATTCCAATCGGCATCTCCAGCAGCGCTTCCTCACCAACCTTTTTCAACCGGTAGGAAAGAGTGGAAATGTACTCTTCCACTTCCTGTCTTTGACGCTGGTCAATCACAAACATAAAATAAATCGGAATAAACATGAAAAGCAACCCAGCAAGACTTAAGATCCAATTATATAGCAACAGGACGATGAGGAGTACTACTGTAACGCCTATTAAACCGTAAAAAGGGTATCGTATTGACCTCTTTTCCAAAAATTCCGGCAAAGTTTTTCAGCTCCAATCGAAAGTCTTACCCATTTTGATCAAACCGCTTTCGAAAATTAAATCCTAAATCGGTAATTCCCAATAACATTATTATATAATGAACCGGCGGGATGATGAAAGCGAGAATTGCCACAAGCACACCAAGCCCCTTTGCCACTGACCGCTGATGAAATATAAAGAAAATAAGTGAAAGTCCTTGCATCACCATAAACATTTCTAATATGTACATAGCATTGAGGACGGCGGTATACAAATAAGTCCCTTCTGCAGGATGGCCAAGGATTTTAATACCAATCGCGATTAAGTAATACCATAAAAGGCTTCTTGGCAGCGAAAGGTTACGAAAACTACCCCATGGCTGTACCTTGATGCCAAACCGTTTGATAATTGGAAAACAAATCCATTGGATAACAAATACAGAAGCAATAGATCCGATAATTAATAAGCTGGGAGCTAAGGTTTGAAAGGTATTAATCAAAAGTTCAGTTTGTTTATTCACCTGCTCAATTTGACTTTCCTGTCCCATTGAACGAAACAATTCCTTAGACATTTCGGCGGATTCTTTATAGGCTTGCGTAAACTCATGAATGATATCAAGTTGAAAAAACGACGCACTAACTACATACATAATAACCAACCCGGCCATAAAGAGCAGCGAGCTGGAAATTAAAATGACTGTTCGGCTCCTGTTTTTTTGCAGCAAATAACCGATTACTGAACCAATTACGCTGTACAAAAGCATCAACCCCAGTCCAATAAACGAACCGGCAAGAAAGGAAATAATAGCCGCCGCAATAAAAAAAGCTACGATGAATCTTATATTATTCTTCGCCGCAAACATCATGAATGGAAGCGGCAAGACAAAATTTAAGATAGAACCAATAAGCGGTACATAGACCGTTATTAATAAGAGGACCGTAAAGGCCGCCAGAAGAATTGCTCCTTCTGTTAGTTTACCTGCATTTCTCACTTCTTCACCCCTATATAAATTGAAAACCTAATCCTTTTATTTTATCTGCAAGTAGAGCGTTGTTCAACTTATTTAAAAGAAGGCCCTGATTTCAGCAGCCTTCCGTTTAGTAGGTTTCATACATAATAGTACCGGTCAAAGAAGTATCATAATCCCCCAGCGAAGCAACCTCGGTCTGAAACTGGCGGGAGGACAAAACCTCCTTCACGCTATGAATAAGCCGCTCATTTTCAGGCGTTTTTAACATAACTAAATCATATCGTTCCGTGATTAATGGAATAAAGTCAATGTCTACGATTTTAGAAACCTTTTCAATTCCCACTCCCACGTTTGCAGTCCCTGCAGCAATTGCGGAGGCGACACTTAAATGGTTTGTCTCTTCATGTTGATATCCGTTAATATTCCTTGGAGAAATATTGTTGATCCTAAGCTGCTCATCAAGAAGAATTCGTGCCCCCGATCCTTTTTCACGATTGACAATCTGAATATTCCCCTGATGTAAATCGCTCCAGGAAGTAATATTTAATGGGTTTCCTTTTTGTACATAAAACCCTGCTTTTCTGCACACGAGGTTAAGTAAAATATAAGGATAGCCAACTAATATTTTCTTTATATATGGCAAGTTATATTCCTTTGTATCACCGTCAAACATATGCAAACTGACAATATCACACTCTCCATTGTACATCGAAATCAGACTGTTTAAACTCCCCGTATATGAACGCAATGCCTTAAAGGGTGAATTTTTCTCAATGTGTTTACCAAGAATATCTAACACCATATCCTGCCCGCTGATAACGATATTATAGGTTTCCTTTGTCTCATTTCTAGAAGGATGGACAATCGGCGCTTGGAATTTCTGGTTTTGATTCGTCTTTTGTTTATTGATATAGATGTCAAGGTCATTTGCACTTACCCGCATCTGTCTGCCTACACGGAAAACGGGCAGTTCTCCTTTTTTGACTAAATCATAAATCGTTAATTTAGATACTTTTAATAGCTGTGATACTTCTTCTATCGTATAGGATAGCTCATTGGTCATTTGCATCACTCCTTCTAGTATTGTAACTTACAAGCCACTAAAAAAGAATGAACATTTTGATATTTGTTATTTTCTTTTTAGTTATAACTAATTATAATTAATTATAACAAGTTATAACTAGATATATAATAGGAGAGGAAGGATGGCACTGAAAAGGCAGATTGTTTTTTCTATTTTGTTGTTGTTGCTTATTGCTTCGGGATGTTCTAGTGAATCTGATAAGCAGCAGGGGCAAATAAAACATGGAAACAAGGTAGAGAAGGTGGAATTAACGGTTTCAGCAGCTGCAAGCCTGCAGGACGCATTGAATGAAATTACAACCGCGTTCGAAAAGGAGCATCAAAATATAAAAATCAACTATAACTTTGGCGCTTCCGGGGCACTTCAGCAGCAAATTTCCCAAGGCGCACCAGTCGATCTCTTCTTCTCAGCTGCGGAAGACAAATTTGATCGATTAGTGAAGAACGGCCTAATAAAAAAAGAAAACGGACTGAATCTTGTAGGAAATGAGCTTGTGTTAGTGGTTCCCAAAGAGGCGAATAAACAAATCCAAACATTTGAGGACCTTCCCAGAGCAAATAGAATTTCCATCGGTACCCCAGAATCTGTGCCTGCAGGACAGTATGCGAAGGACACATTAGAAAACCTGCATATTTGGAAGGATCTAAAGGATAAAATTGTTTTTGCCAAAGATGTTCGGCAAGTGCTTACATACGTAGAGACAAACAATGTTGATGCAGGAATTGTTTATAAGACAGATGCCATGATTTCGCCAAAGGTAAAAATTATCGCAGCAGCTCCTGAAAAAACCCATGCACCGATTATTTATCCGGTTGGGGTGATCAAGAACAGCCCCCATCAAACAGAAGCAATGGAATTTTATCAGTATCTGCAAAGTCCAAGTTCGATCGAAATTTTAGAAAAGTACGGTTTTAAAGGACTGAATTAACGCCTATGGCAGTAAACTTTTGGTCACCGATCAAACTATCAATTGAAATTGCTTCTATTTCAGGTGTCTTGGTAATAGTATTTGGGCTTTTTTTCGGAAAAATGATGGCGGGCAGACATTTTAGAGGGAAAGTCCTTGTGGAAACGGTCTTTCTGCTGCCGCTGGTATTGCCGCCTACTGTTGTCGGCTTTTTACTGATTGTTATTTTTGGCAGAAATAGTCCGGTTGGCCAGCTAATTGAATGGGTGATTCAGCAGCCGCTTATGTTTACAAAATGGGCTGCCATTATTGCCTCAACTGTTGTAGCCTTTCCATTAATGTATCAATCGGCAAAAGCGGGGTTTGAAGGTATTGATGAGGATATTGAGAATGCCGCCCGGGTGGACGGAGCGGATGAACTTAAGTTATTTATGACGATTTCAATTCCTCTTGCCCTTAAAGCGATAATATCTGGAGCCATTTTAAGCTTTGCCAGGGCATTGGGGGAATTTGGCGCGACATTAATGTTTGCCGGCAATATCCCGGGGAAAACGCAAACGATTCCCACGGCCATTTATGTCGCCCTTGATTCCGGTAACATGCAGCTTGCGTGGCTATGGGTTGCCAGCATGATTGGGATTTCATTTATCATGCTGCTGTGCGTTCACATAACAAAAGCTTAACGGCATAAAAAAAGACACCCAGCGGGGGTGCCTTTTTTTATAACTATTATTCGCCTGCAACGAATGGTAGTAATGCCATTTGACGAGAGCGTTTGATTGCAACAGTTAATTTACGTTGGTATTTAGCGCTTGTACCAGTTACACGACGTGGTAAAATTTTACCGCGTTCAGAGATGAATTTTTTAAGTAAATCTACATCTTTGTAGTCGATTTTAGTAATGCCATTTGCTGTGAAATAGCACACTTTACGACGCTTTGCACGTCCGCCTTTGCGTCCTCCTGCCATGAAAATTCCCTCCTTTAGAATTTAATAAACCCGTTGATTAAAGGTTACATTAGAATGGAAGATCGTCATCTGAGATGTCAATCTGTCCGCTTCCTGCAAATGGATCATCATCCACTCTTGTAAACCCTTGGTTGGAATTTTGTCGTTGATTCTGATTGCCGCCACCATATGAAGAACCTTGAGGCTCTCTTGGAGGAGCACCGTAAAAATCGTTGCTTCTTCCGCCGCCGCCAGTGTTGCCTGAAGAGTTCTTAGGCTCAAGAAATTGAACACTTTCTGCCAAGACCTCAGTCACATAGACACGGCGTCCATCTTGACCTTCGTAATTACGCGTTTGAATACGACCATCTACACCCGCCATGCTTCCCTTTTTCAAAAAGTTAGCGACATTCTCAGCTGGTTTACGCCAAACAACACAATTGATAAAGTCTGCTTCGCGTTCACCCTGCTGATTGGAAAACGGACGATTTACCGCCAAAGTAAAGGTAGCAACCGCTACTCCACTTGGTGTATAACGCAATTCAGGATCCTTTGTTAAACGGCCAACAAGCACGACACGATTCATCATCAGAATCAACTCCTTTTCCTTCCACAATGTTCCATGTGGAACATTTGAAAAAATTTTATATTAAATATTACGCTTCTTCTTTAATTACAATATGGCGAATGATATCTTCGCTAATCTTTGCAAGACGTGAAAATTCTTGCACTGCATCTGCTGAAGAAGATGTTTTCACGATTTCGTAATAGCCATCACGGAAATCATTGATTTCGTAAGCTAGACGACGCTTACCCCAATCTTTTGTTTCAGCAGTCTCCGCACCATTTTCAAGAAGAATTGTGTTAAAACGCTCAACTAGAGCCTTTTTTGCTTCATCTTCAATGTTTGGGCGGATGATGTACATAATTTCGTACTTATTCATCACGGTCACCTCCTTTTGGTCTAAACGGCCCTTCTTTAAGGGCAAGGAGCAATTATTCATTACTCACAAGTTGAAATTATATCACAGGCTTGACAATAATGCAATGTCCTTCACAATTATGCCAAATTTTGATTAACAAACAAAGGTGTCAGGCACCATGTGAAAAATTCACATGGTGCCTGACACCCTATTCCAATTTATTACACATTAAAACGGAAATGGATGACATCGCCGTCTTTTACTTCGTATTCTTTTCCTTCCAGGCGGACTTTGCCGGCTTCTTTGGCGGCATTATAGCTTCCTGCGGTTAGAAGATCGTCATAGGAAACTGTTTCAGCGCGGATAAATCCGCGTTCGAAGTCAGAGTGAATGATGCCGGCACATTGTGGTGCTTTCATGCCCTTTCTAAATGTCCAAGCACGAACCTCCTGTACACCTGCTGTGAAATATGTGGCAAGACCAAGCAAGCTGTAAGCGGCACGAATTAATTGATCAAGCCCAGATTCTGCAATTCCAAGCTCTTCAAGGAACATCTGCTTTTCTTCGCCTTCCAGCTCGGCAATTTCCTCTTCAATCTTCGCACAAATCACAATCACTTCGGCATTTTCATTTGCCGCATACTCACGAACCTGTTTTACGTACTCATTATCAGATGGATCTGCAACATCATCTTCACTGACATTGGCAACGTAAAGAACTGGTTTAATGGTTAATAGATGCAAATGTCTTACAAGTTTCATTTGCTCTTCGGAAAACTCAACTGAACGAGCTGGTTTTTCCTCTTCGAAGGCATCACGTAACATAGAAAGAACTTCAAATTCTGCTGCTGCATCCTTGTCCTTTTGTTTCGCTAACTTCTCCACACGGCTAATACGTTTTTCAACCGATTCCATATCAGCAAGGATTAATTCCAAATTAATTGTTTCAATATCGGAAATCGGATCAACTTTACCGGACACATGGGTGATGTTCTCATCAGCAAAGCAGCGAACTACTTGGCAGATGGCATCTACTTCACGAATATGTGATAAGAATTTGTTTCCTAAGCCTTCACCCTTGCTGGCACCTTTTACAATCCCGGCAATATCAGTAAATTCGAATGCAGTCGGTACAGTCTTTTTAGGCTGTACAAGTTCGGTTAATTTTTGCAGACGATAGTCAGGCACCTCTACTATCCCGACATTCGGGTCAATCGTACAGAAAGGATAGTTTGCTGATTCAGCCCCAGCTTGGGTAATTGCGTTAAATAATGTGGACTTTCCAACGTTCGGCAGCCCAACAATTCCAGCGGTTAAAGCCATTCACGTTCACTCCTCAAGAAATTTCATCTATTTTTAATATCATTAATTTTATAAAGGTCGTGTGAGCAGAGCTAAACTTCACTTAATTCCCAACAAAAAACTTTCTGCCACATTTAAATAAAGGTTTCCGTTTTTTGCGGCGCTCCGCCCCTTTACAAATACCTTTCACAATTATAGGCATTTGTCAGCAAAAAAACAAGAAAGCTTACAGGAGAAAAGACTCTCATTCTACCAATTTTTCAAAAAAGTTAAAGTTAATTTCAGCAATTTTCAACAAAGTTCTCTATTTAATTAGTAAATATGGTAAAATTTATTACAAAATCCACTCTAGTATCGCCAAATACAAGGAGATTTATACATATCTATGTAAAAACTTGGAGGGGGAGTAATGAGAAAGACAAACGTACCACATACCAAACCCGAACAACCCCGAATGCCGGGAAAAGTTGTAAAAAAGGCAATGATTCCTACATTCTGCTTTGCGGTTCTATCAACCGGTGCATTTCATGAGGCAGTTTATGCTGAGCAGCCAAACTCGGTACAATCAAGTGTAAAAAGCAACGTAACAACAAAATATGTCAATATTTCCAGCGGGTCATTAAATTTGCGCAAAACCCCTTCCACCAAAGCAGCTATCGTTACCTCTCTTGCAAAAGGGACAGCGGTAACGGTTTATTCTGAAGCGAATGGCTGGGCCAAGGTGAAAGCAAATGGGAAAGACGGTTATGTCAGCACGAGCTTTTTATCTGCTGCAAATTCCGACAGCTTCACAAAGCAATCAACAACCCAAACGGTTACTAAATATGTAAATATAGCGAGCGGTTCGTTAAATCTACGCGAAAATGCTTCTACCGGTTCAAAAGTCATTGGGTCTCTAAAAAAAGGGTCCACAGTAACCGTTTATTCAGAAGCCAAAGGCTGGGCCAAAGTAAAGGCCGGGAGCAAGATTGGATATGTCAGCACAAGTTTCTTAACTTCCAAAGATTCCAACTCTAACTCTGGTTCCAGTGGTTTCACTAACCAATCCATAACGACACCGGTTACTAAATATGTCAATGTATCGAGCGGGTCATTAAACATGCGTAATAGCGCTTCCACCAGTGCATCGATCATAGTTAAGCTGGCAAAAGGAACTTCTGTCAAGGTTTACTCCATCTCTGGCGGATGGGCAAAAGTGGAGGCATATGGGAAAACAGGTTATGTCAGTTCCGCCTTTTTAGGTGATAAATCTCAAAGTACAAACAACGATTCGTCTTTGAGTACCCAAAAAATCACTACTAAATATGTCAATATAAAGGCGAGCTCGAAATTAAATGTTAGAAAAAGCACTTCAACCAGCTCTGCCATTATTACAAAACTGACAAACGGCACCGAAGTAAAGGTTATTTCAGAATCTAAGGGCTGGGCCAAAATTCAAGTTAATGGGCAGCAAGGTTTTGTTAGCTCAGAATTTCTAGTCTCAAAAATTTCAAGCCCGAAACCACCACCGCCTAAAACAGAGACGCCAAAAACAGTCACAAAATATATCAATGTCAAGCTTGGCTCGTCATTGAATATGCGGACAGCCGCCTCAACAAAAGCATCCGTATTACTAAAGCTTGCCAGGGGTGTAGAAGTCACTGTTTACTCTGAAGCAAACGGCTGGGCCAAAATTCAAGTTTACGGAAAAACGGGATACGTAAGTTCTGATTTCCTTACAGCCACTAAACCGGTGGCCGGATCTGACTCGAACACTATAAAAAATCCAGCACCTGGGTCAAACACCGGCAGCGGATCAAACACATCTCCGGGTTCTAACACCGGGTCTGGTTCCACTACCGCCCCTGGATCAAATACCGGATCAGGTTCAGGCTCTTCTGGCAATAATGGTTCAAATCAGAGCAAGCCGACAGCAGTTGAAAAATATGTCAATGTTATTTATGGATCCAGCTTAAATATGCGGGCCGCCGCATCCGCTAATGCAGATGTTATTACGAAACTGGCACGTGGTACGCTGGTCACCGTACTATCTGAAGCAAATGGCTGGTCACAAGTAACAGCAAATGGTAAAACGGGATATGTCAGCTCCCAATATTTATCAGATACTGCTCCGTTTAACCCAAATACAACGGGTCCAAGTATCGAAAAAGTGTATGAAAGCTACAACCTTAGCTTAGCGGACATGGTAAAAATAGAGATGGCTTCTAATCCGCAAACTGATAAAAAATATGATACATATATTAGGTCCGATGCCTTAACCCTAACGAGTCCTACAAATGGTATCGTAAATGGTCCGAGCTGGAACGTAAGAGGCGGCGCCGGGGCTGAATATTGGAATGTTGGGCAAGTGAAAGATAAAGATACCTTGCAAATTCTCGCAACCGTTAAAGGCAAAGATGGATTTGACTGGTACAAGGTAGCCTATAATAAAACATGGGTCAATGCCAGTCCTGATGATGTCAGTTATTATGTGAATCCGAAAAATTTCCTTGGCACCACAGCTAATTCGCTGCAATTTCTGAAACTATCTGTCACAACAGAGCTTGATGCCAAAGAAGTAAATGATAGAGTGCTATCCGGTAAAGGTATTTTACAAGGTTTGGCGGCAACCTTTATTACAGCCGGAGAAAAATATGGGATCAATGAGATGTATTTAATTGCCCATGCCCTTTTAGAAACTAGTAACGGGCGCTCTGAACTGGCCAATGGTGTGCAGGTTAACGGAAAAAAAGTATACAATATGTACGGAATCGGGGCCTATGACGCTGATGCCATTAACAGCGGGGCACAGTTTGCCTATAATTCCGGCTGGTTTACGCCTGAAGATGCCATTATTGGCGGAGCACAATTTATTGCCAACGGCTACATCAATGCCGGCCAGGATACCCTTTATAAAATGCGGTGGAATCCACGTGCTGCGGCAGCGAACGGAAGAGCAACACACCAGTACGCCACAGATATCGGATGGGCAGCAAAACAAGTCAAGCAAATGTATAATTTATATAGTTTAATAGATTCCTATAAACTTGTATTAGAAATTCCGCAGTATAAATAAATTACTCTTAAACGTCCCATAGAGAGCTGATCTGTGGGATGTTTTTTATAATAATACCAAAAGAAATATAATAGTATTTTTCAAAAAATTGTATTATCCTTATTTAAAAAGTCTGCATTTGGGGGTGAATCTATTGGCAAAGGTAGTAAAAGCAGCATGTCCGTTAAATTGCTGGGATAGCTGCGGTTTTCATGTAACAGTGGACAACGGTCGGGTGACTAAGGTCGAAGGAGACCCCGATCACCCGATTACGAAAGGGAAAATCTGCGGCCGCGGCAGGATGCTTGAAACAAGAACAAACTCACCTGATCGCTTACTGTACCCTTTAAAAAAGGTGAACGGTCAATTTCAACAAATTTCCTGGGAGCAGGCACTTGATGAAATCGCAGCTAAATTCATGGATATTAAAGAAAAGTACGGAACAACAGCTGTCCTGCACAGCCATGATTATGCAAATAATGGGATATTAAAAAACCTCGATCAACGCTTTTTTAACTGTTATGGAGGCGTCACCGAGCTATACGGTTCCCTTTGCTGGGGTGCAGGAATTGAAGCGCAGAAATGGGATTTTGGCAACGCCTTAAGCCACGAACCAAATGATATTTACAACAGCAAAAACATTATCATTTGGGGCCGAAATGCGGCGCGTACCAATATGCATTTTTACGAGAAGCTGCTGGAAGTCAAGAAGCACGGTGCCAAACTCATTGTGATTGACCCGCTGTTTAACGCAACGGCTAAAATTGCTGATGAGTATATTACAATAAAGCCTGGTATGGACGGTATTTTAGCTGCGGGGATTATCAAGGAAATGCTCCGTTTGAAACTTGAAGACAAGGCATTTATCGAAAAGTCTACCCAAGGATTTGCCGACTTAGAAAAGTTAATAAATAGTTTTTCCCTTGAAAAAATAAGTGAAATGACGGAGGTTCCCGCCAAGGTTATCACAAACTTAGCGTATGTTTATGCCGATAAGCCGACAGCGACCTTTATGGGGCTGGGCTTACAGCGTTATCAAAACGGTGGTAACACCATTCGCCTGATTGATGCCCTTGTCGCAGTCAGCGGCAACATCGGCATTCCCGGCGGCGGCGCAAATTATGCCAATATCCAGGTCGGACAAAGCTTTGCATTTGAGGAATTAACCCTTCCGAGCCGCAGAAAAAACCACCGTTTATTTTCGATCATGAAACAGGCAGAGGATGTATTAACGGCAAAGAATCCGGAAATTAAGATGATTGTTGTAACCTGTGGCAACCCGCTCACCCAGGTTCCTGATTCAACAATGGTTGAAAAGGCATTTTCTTCGGTTGAAACAGTAGTTGTTATTGAGCAATTCATGACCGACACGGCAAAGCTTGCTGATTATGTGCTGCCGACTACCACAGCATTTGAGGAAGAGGACTTTTATTATTCTTCCATGTATCATCATTACGTTAATTACGGTCCTAAACTTGTTCAAGAGACCCCTGGGAAAGTGCAATCCGATTTGTGGATATGGACAGAGTTAGCCCAGCGGCTTGGATTTGGTGAGGATTTTAACTTCACAAGAGATGAATGGCTCAACATGACATTAAAGCCATTAAAGGATAAAGGCTTATCCCTTGAAAAATTAAAAGAAAAAAGCACATTAGAGCTGCCGGTAACAAAAATTCCTTGGCAGGAAAGGAATTTTGCAACACCGTCAGGTAAATTTGAATTTACCTCCCAATTGGGGCAGCAAAAAGGGTTTCCTGGGGAATTAACTTTTGCCCTTCCAGATGAATCTAAGTGGTCTAATCCAGAGCTTGCAGCAAAATATCCATACAGTTTGCTGACTATTCACCCTTTGCGTTCCAACCACTCGCAAAACTATCATTTGTTAGGCGAGAAGGTAAAGCTTAAAGTTGAGATTGCCCCAAATATTGCCGATAATCTAGGATTGCAAAATGGCGACCAAGTCAGAGTCTGGAACGACCGCGGAGAAGTGAAAGGATTTATCTCTATTCTATCAGCAGCCCACCCTAATACGATGAATATCGATGAAGGTATCTGGCGAAGATTTGGCGGACCAGTAAACAACCTAACCTCAAGCCGCGAATCAGACAATGGCTTAGGCAGCACCGTCTACGACTGCCTTGTTAATCTTGAAAAAATATAAGCAGGTGTCAGGCACCATGTGAATTTTTCACATGGTGCCTGACACCAAAAAAAGAAGCATGAAATGTTATCCTTCATGCTTCACCAAAATCTTTTTCATTTTCCGGGAAAACTCTCTTCTGGGGATCATTACACTATGGCCGCAGCCTTCGCATTTGATCCGGATGTCCATGCCCATGCGAATGACCTTCCAGCGATTTGTCCCACATGGATGCTGTTTCTTCATTTCTACCACATCATTTAGTCCAAATTCCTTTTCCTCCATCATGCTCACCCCTTATTATTTTTGCCCATCTGGATACATTATATATTTCGGCGATGGAACCTTAATTCCATGATTGTCTAGAATAACCTTGATATCCTTTCGAATCATTCTGGCAATACCCGCATGCTGCATTGGTAAAGTTTCCGCAGTAACCCGCAAGACAACTTCTGTCGGCCCCATTGTTTGAATCCCAAGCAGTGTTGGGGTAGCAACTAACGCTTCGTATTGACTCGGCATTTTTATCAATGCATCTTCAATAATCTTTTGAGCCTTTTCGATATCTTCACCATAAGAAATGGCAATATCAATAATCGCAATACTATTGTTCAGAGAAAAATTTGTAACCTGAGTGATGCTGCCGTTCGGCAATATATGCACTTCCCCAGTCCAGCTTTTGATTCTTGTTGTTCTTAACCCAATAGCTTCAACGTTTCCTTCATATTCTGCTACCCGGATATGGTCGCCAACGGAAAATTGATCCTCAAAAATGATAAAAAACCCTGAAATGACATCCTTCACCAAGCTTTGTGCCCCAAATCCGACAGCTAAGCCAACAACCCCAGCCCCGGCAATCAGCGCCTTAACGTCTATTCCCAAAACGGATAGAACCATCATAATGGCAATAAAATACACGACATATGTGAGCGTATTATCCAAAAGCTTTGCTAATGTTTCTTCCCGCCGTTCTGATTTATTAAGCGGCGATAGATTTCTTAGTTTAAAAACGTTATGAATGGCTACTTTCCCGATTCGAATAATGATATTGGCAATGGCCATAATAATGAAAATTTTTAAAAGCCCTTCACCCAAGTTAATCCATGTATCTTCATTTTGAAATTTATCAATGATATTTTTTTTAAAACCTTTTTCAGTTGTAAGATCTTCCATTTATCCCCCTGCTTTCGAAACTTTTATACCTAATCTATTTTAACAATTTTTATGAATAGATAATAGTGAAGTGTTTTTAGCATTTTTAGCTGGACCATGTATAGATATTCTAAATTTTCCGTATAATGTTAAAGCACATGATTGAACGTGGGTAAGGGGTGGACCGTAATGAATCTAAAAGCGCACTTTTTCGATAAAAAGGTAAAAACACAAATCTTCCATGATGATGCTCATGCCGCCCAAAATCTGGCCGCCGAGCTGCTTGGCTATATTCCTGAAGTAACCAGCCGCCCCATTGTCTTTGTCTGTATTGGCACTGATCGCTCCACAGGCGACTCTTTAGGGCCGTTAATTGGCACATTATTGAATGAAAAAAAGCTGCAGTCCTTTTATGTGTACGGAACGCTTGATGAACCGATTCACGCGGTAAATCTTGAAGATAAACTAAAAGAGATTCAAATGAAACACTCAAATCCATACATTATTGGAATTGATGCCTGCCTGGGCCGCACGAAAAATGTTGGTGTGATTCAAGTTGGAAACGGTCCGGTGAAGCCTGGAGCCGGGGTAAATAAAGAGCTCCCTGCGGTCGGTGATATGCACATTACAGGAATTGTCAATGTCAGCGGCTTTATGGAATTTTTCGTGTTACAAAATACTCGCTTGAATTTAGTAATGAAAATGGCCAAAGCCATCTCTGAGGGTATTTATTTGGCAGGACTGCTATATGATAAAACAGCCGTTAAAGAAGAGGAAAAGACTAATTAAAGAAGGGACCTAAGCCTAGAGCACAGGAGGTCCCTTTCTTTTTTACGTAAAAAAGTAATATTTAATCGTTACAATAATCCCGACAACGACAATACCAGGAAGGAGGTTGGCAACCTTCACCTTCGTTAAACCAACTAAATTTAATCCAATGGCAAAAATCATAATACCGCCTGTTGCCGTCATCTCGATAATAAACTGGTCCATTAACAGCTTTGGAACAAATTGATTGATTTGTGTGGCGAACAAGGCGATTAATCCTTGATACAATAAAACTGGAATAGCGGAAAAAATAACGCCGATTCCAAGGGTGGAAGAGAGAATTAAAGCTGTAAATCCGTCAATGATTGATTTAGTGTATAATATATCGTGATCGCCGCGGATGCCGCTGTCTAAGGCACCAATTATCGCCATCGCCCCAATGACAAAAATTAATGTCGCGGTCACAAAGCCTTCCGATATGCTGCCTTTTCCATTTGACCCGACCTTACCTTCCAGCCATTTGCCCACATCGTTTAATTTATCCTCCAGTTTCATCCATTCGCCAATTACCGCACCCAGGACAAGGCTGATAATGACAATCAAGAAGTTTTCACTTTTTAAACCCATTTGCATGCCCAAGACCATAACTGCAAGGCCAATTGCATACATGACTGTCGTCTTCATTCCCTCAGGGATTCTGTTTAATAACCTCCCAAGGAGCGTGCCGATAATAATTAATAATCCATTAACAAGTGTCCCCAATAAAAACATCGTACTTCTCCTTATTTTCGCCTCTCGAAATAGTATTAAATTTAACCTATCATGTTTTCAATCTATTGAAAAGAATTTTATAAAAAAATAAACCATCCTATAGATGGCTTACAATGATTCTTGATTTTGGCCGAGAATCTCCAAAATTCTCTCTAAATCATCTTGGGAGAAAAATTCAATTTCAATTTTCCCCTTGTTTTTATTTTGCTTAATCGAAACCGACGTACCAAACCGTTCACGAAGGGAATGTTCACGCTCTAGAATAAAGACATCCTTTTTCTTCTCCGGCTTCTTTGTTTCACGTGGAACATTTTCATTTAATTGCTGAATCCACTTTTCCAATTGACGGACATTCATCGATTCGTTGATGACCTTTTCTACTACCATTGGCAGATTGGCCTTTTTTCTAAGTCCCAGCAATGCCCGGCCATGCCCCATTGAGATCTTTCCATCCAAAATAAACTCTTGGATTTTTGGCGGCAGGGATAGCAGCCGGATATGGTTAGCGACATGCGGCCGGCTCTTTCCTAACCGTTTTGCCACTTCTTCCTGTGTCAGCTTAAGCCTTTCCATTAAGGTTTGATAGGCTTGTCCCTCTTCAATCGGATTTAAATCCTCCCGCTGCAGGTTTTCAAGGACAGCCAACTCCATCATTTGTTGTTCAGTAAATTCTCTCACTACGGCAGGTACGACAGAAAGCTTAGCTTCCTTTGCTGCCCGATAGCGGCGTTCCCCGACAACAATCTCGTAGCCTTTTATACTTTTTCTGACGATTAACGGCTGAAGGATTCCATGTTCGATAATAGAAGCCTTTAACTCCTCGATTGCTTCCTGCTGGAAGAATTTCCGCGGCTGATAAGGGTTTGGTCTTAGTTCCTTAATATTAATTTCTTGAACCGTTTCTTCTTTCCCGGCCTCCATATTGGAAAAAATAGCGTCTAAACCTTTCCCTAAGCCTTTTCCCAAGCCTTTAGCCATTTGCGACCACTTCCTTTGCCAAATCTACATACACTTCTGCCCCGCGGGATTTTGCATCATACGTAATAATTGGTTCACCGTGGCTCGGTGCCTCACTTAGACGTACATTTCGTGGAATAATTGTTTTATAAACCTTATCCTGAAAATACTTTTTAACCTCTTCAATGACCTGAATCCCGAGATTAGTCCGTGCATCCAGCATCGTCAATAAGACTCCTTCAATTTTTAAATCCTTATTTAGATGCTTTTGCACGAGTCTAACAGTATTTAATAATTGACTTAATCCTTCTAGGGCATAATACTCGCACTGTACTGGAATAATAACGGAATCTGATGCGGTTAAAGCATTGAGCGTCAACAGCCCTAATGATGGCGGACAATCAATAATAATATAATCAAATTGATCCTTTACTTCCTCGAGGGCCCTTTTTAGGCGAACTTCTCTGGAAATCGTCGGTACCAATTCAATTTCCGCCCCTGCCAGCTGAATTGTGGCCGGTATCGCATACAAATTTTCTACAGCTGTTGGCAGGATGACTTCTTTTGCCTCAACATCATCTACCAAAACATCATATACACACTGTTCAACAACAGCTTTTTCAACTCCAATACCACTTGTTGCATTTCCTTGCGGATCTATGTCTACTAATAAAACTCGCTTGCCAATATATGCTAAACAGGCGCCTAGGTTGACAGAGGTAGTTGTTTTACCAACTCCACCTTTTTGATTCGCGATTGAAAGGATTTTACCCACTTTGTCACCCATCCTTTACTTCTAAAAAAATATTTTTCTCGCATTCTCGCATTTAGCAATTTTAATGCGTGAAAATTAAAATTCCATTTCTCTATTTTATCATGAATCGACCAGGTTGTTGATTTTTTTCAAAAAATATTCCAAATAGGAGGGGGTACTTTGTGGTCCGCTCCAAGCAAAATTGTAAATTTGTAAAAATAAAAGAACCAAACAAGGCAGATGTCTGGTTCTTTTATAATGAAATCTATTATTTTTTCTTTGGAATACGAATGGTAAATTGGTAAAAATCTTCAAACTCTTCTTCCTCAGAGTTGAGATTAATGCCGCTGTCTGTGACCATGGACAGCGATTGACGAATCGTATTCACAGCAATTCGCATGTCTTTGCTGAATGCCTTACGTTTTGGTTTCGGTTTGGCTGTCTTCTCTTCTAAAAGCTTGGCAACTCGGTCTTCCGTCTGCTTGACATTGAAATTCTTCTCAATGATTTCAGCAAGCAAGGCTACCTGATTTTCCGGATCTTTTAACGGAATCAATGCACGGGCATGGCGCTCTGTGATGATTTTATTTAATAACGCATCTTGAACCGGCTGTGGTAATTTGAGAAGCCGAAGCTTGTTGGCAACAGTCGACTGCCCCTTTCCTAAGCGCTGCGCCAGCGCCTCCTGGGTTAAGTTATGCAGTTCTAACAGCCGGCCATAAGCAATCGCCTCTTCAATCGGAGATAACTCTTCCCGCTGCAGATTCTCAATCAACGCAACAGAAGCTGTTTCCGTATCGGTCATATCTTTGACAATGGCCGGTGCTTCGGACCATCCTAGCTTTTTCATTGCTCTCCAGCGCCGTTCACCGGCTATAATCTCAAATTGGTCAACAGCAAATTCCCTTACGACGATTGGTTGGATAATCCCATGTATATGAATGGTTCGCGATAATTCTTCAATTTTTTCCTCATCGAAAACGGTTCGCGGCTGAAAACGGTTAGGAACTATTTGATCGATGGGTATTTTTTTGATTTCTTCATTTCTTTCAATAGTTAATTCTTCCTCAACCGTTTGTTCTCCTTTGTCACCGAGGCCAAAAAAGCGTGTAAACGAACTCTTCATCCCCAACACCACCTTTCGAAACTCCCTATTACATATTCTCTATTCTAATTTATTCTTCCTGCCTAGGATAACATTTTTACAAAAATTTTGTTAGTTCCCCTAAGCAGATTTTATCTTACAATAATTTGCAAATTATGAGCTGGTTTTTCAGTTTTAACTACTCAATTGGTGTTTTTCCCGGAGTCCCAGGCTTTCTAGGATATTTTTTTGGCGTTTGCTTTTCTTTTTTAATAATTAAGATATTCCGTTCTGATTCTTCAATTGGCAATGTAAAGGTGGACATGCTTTCAAGCCTGCCGCCAAAAGTTGTGATGGCTTTTTTGCCTGCGTTCAATTCCTCTTCCGCATTTGCCGCCTTCAAAGCTAGAAAATGTCCCCCAACTTTTACAAGCGGTAAACATAGCTCACTTAAAACTGACATTCTCGCTACAGCACGTGCGGTGACAACATCAAAACTTTCCCGGTATTTCGGATTAACGCCAAATGTTTCAGCCCGGTCATGAACAAATTGAACCTTTTCCAGCCCTAACACATTGGCCAAATGGTTTAAGAAAGAAATTCGCTTATTTAAGGAATCGACTATCGTTACCTCAATTTCCGGGAAAATTATTTTTAATGGAATACTTGGGAAACCAGCACCAGCCCCGACATCAGAGAGACGTAAGGGCTTGGTAAAATCAAAATAAAACCCAGCGGTGATGGAATCATAGAAATGTTTTAAATATACATCTTCTTTATCCGTGATCGCTGTTAAATTCATTTTTTCATTCCACTCAACAAGGGTTTCATAATACTTTTCAAACTGATCGAGCTGTTTTTCTGTCAGGGTTATTCCTTTTTCCTTCAGACTTGCGATAAATTGTTCAATATTCATCCGCTAACTTCCTCACTCACTTATTCATTGACTATTTTGGCAATCCGCCCATGTTCCAAGTAGACAAGCAGGATGGAGATGTCAGCAGGGTTTACCCCGGAAATTCTCGATGCCTGTGCCAGCGATAACGGTCTGATCTTTTTCAGCTTTTGTTTCGCTTCCGTAGCAAGCCCAGAAATGGCATCATAATCAATATTTTCCGGAATCTTTTTATCTTCCATCTTTTTTAATCGTTCAACCTGCTGCAACGATTTGTCAATATAGCCCTCATACTTAATTTGAATTTCCACTTGCTCTTTTAAATCGGCATCTAAAGGAATTTCCGACGTTGTTAAAGTTTCCAGCAATTCATATGTCATTTCCGGACGTTTTAACAGGTCAGAAGCACGAATCCCATCCTTTAATTCGCTTCCGCCGATGCTTCGGATCAGCTCTTGAACATTTTTGTCAGATGGTTTTAAAATCGTTGAACGTAATCGTTCCTTTTCCGTTTCAATCTTATCTCTTTTAACTAAAAATGCCTGATAACGTTCTTCACGGATTAAGCCAATCTTGTGTCCTATTTCCGTTAAACGTAAATCGCAGTTATCATGTCTTAACAACAGACGATACTCCGCCCGGGATGTCAGCAGTCGATATGGTTCATTCGTTCCCTTTGTAATTAAATCATCAATCAAAACACCGATATATGCATCCGAACGGCTTAATACGAGTTCTTCACGCTCTTGGACATTTAGCCCTGCGTTAATCCCGGCCATGATGCCTTGAGCGGCTGCTTCTTCATATCCTGAAGTTCCGTTAATTTGCCCGGCAGTATATAGATTCTTTATTACTTTTGTTTCTAGCGTCGGCCAAAGCTGTGTCGGTACAATTGCATCATACTCGATAGCATAACCCGGCCTCATCATTTCCGCTTGTTCCAAACCAGGCACTGTTTTGATCAGCTTGTGCTGAACATCTTCAGGAAGGCTTGTCGAAAGGCCTTGAACATACACTTCTTTCGTATTGCGGCCTTCAGGCTCAAGGAAAATCTGATGACGCGGCTTATCATTGAAGCGGACAACCTTATCCTCAATTGACGGGCAGTAACGTGGACCCGTTCCCTTAATCATTCCGGAATACATTGGTGAACGGTGCAGGTTCTGGTCGATTAATTGATGCGTGTGTTCGTTCGTATATGTCAGCCAGCAAGGAAGCTGGTCGGTAATATATTTGGTTGTCTCATATGAAAATGCCCTTGGCTCTTCATCACCGGGCTGGATCTCTGTTTTGCTGTAATCAATGGTATTTCCATTGACCCTTGGCGGTGTCCCAGTCTTAAAGCGAACGAGTTCAAAGCCAAGCGATTCTAAGTGCTCGGACAGCTTAATCGATGGCTGTTGATTATTTGGGCCGCTTGAATATTTTAATTCTCCGATAATAATTTCCCCGCGCAGGAATGTCCCGGTCGTGATAACGACAGTCTTGGAACGGTAAATCGCTCCGGTTTTTGTGATCACACCTTTACAAACGCCGTCCTCAACAATTAGTTGTTCTACCATCCCCTGGATTAAGGTAAGGTTTGGTTCCTCTTCAAGCGTCTTTTTCATTTCATGCTGGTAGGCAAATTTATCTGCCTGAGCGCGTAAGGCGCGCACTGCGGGGCCCTTGCCGGTATTGAGCATTCGCATTTGAATATACGTTTTATCAATATTTTTAGCCATTTCCCCGCCGAGGGCATCAATTTCCCGGACAACAATCCCCTTTGCCGGACCGCCGACAGACGGGTTACATGGCATAAAGGCCACCATGTCTAAGTTGATCGTTATCATTAATGTATTGACGCCCATTCTTGCCGCCGCAAGGCCCGCCTCACAGCCGGCATGCCCGGCACCGACAACGATGACGTCATAACTGCCTGCTTCAAATTGCTGCATAATGTTTGTTCCTCCTTTTCCGCAACCCGCGGAAAAAATGCCTTACATAGTAATGTCGAGCTTACGGTTTACCTTGTCACCTTAGTGTAAACCGTAAACTGTCCTTATTTTCCTAAACAGAACTGTGAGAACAGCTGGTCAATTAAACTTTCGTGGACACTGTCGCCGATAATTTCCCCTAGCAGCTCCCAGGTTCTCGTTAAATCAATTTGTACGATATCTATTGGAGTACCCATTTCAACACCGCTAATCGCCTCATCGATAGCCCCCAAACTTTGGTTCAAAAGTGCAATATGGCGGCTATTTGATACATAGGTGGCATCCTTAGCTTCAATCGAACCCGCGAAGAATAATGAGGCAATCGCTTCCTCTAATTCATCCACACCACGGTCTTCCAATAGAGACGTCGTGACAATCCGATGATCCTTCGCCAGCTCATGAACCCTATCAAGGTCAATCTGCTGCGGCAGGTCTGTTTTATTGACAATAACGATGGTATCCATTCCTTTGACTGCTTCAAACAGATTTTCATCCTCTTTTGTCAGCTTGTCCGAGTAATTCAACACAAGTAAAATTAAATCAGCTTCTTTTAAAACCTGGCGGGACCGTTCAACACCAATTCGTTCTACGATGTCCTCTGTTTCCCGGATTCCGGCTGTATCTAATAATCTTAACGGTACCCCGCGGACGTTCACATACTCTTCAATGACATCCCTTGTTGTTCCGGGAATATCAGTGACAATTGCTTTATTTTCCTGAACGAGGCTGTTCAATAATGAGGATTTCCCCACATTCGGTCTACCGACAATAACAGTCGAAAGCCCTTCGCGGAGAATTTTCCCTTGCTGCGATGTCTGCAAAAGCTTATGGATTTCTTTCCGAACATAATTCGCTTTTGGCAGCAGCATCGTATGGGTCATTTCTTCTACATCATCATACTCAGGATAGTCGATGTTGACCTCAATATGAGCAAGGATTTCTAATATTTCCTGACGCAGGCGGCGGATCAGCCGGGAAAGCCTTCCTTCCATCTGCCCAAGCGCGACATTCATTGCCCGGTCTGTTTTCGCCCGAATTAAATCAATCACCGCTTCGGCCTGTGATAAATCAATCCGTCCATTCAAAAAGGCACGCTTTGTAAATTCGCCCGGTTCCGCAAGCCTTGCCCCGTGATTTAACACAAGCTGCAGCACGCGATTAACCGAGACAAGTCCGCCGTGACAGTTAATTTCCACGACATCCTCTTTTGTAAAGGTTTTAGGTCCCTTCATCACAGACACCATGACCTCTTCCACCACTTGGCCGCTTTTTGGATCCCGTAAATGTCCATAATGAATCGTATGGCTCCCTTGTTCAGCAAGGGTTTTGCCATTTGCCCCCTTAAACAGCTTGTCTGCAATCGGAATTGCCTCTTCCCCGCTTAACCGAACAATCGCAATCGCACCTTCCCCCATTGGCGTCGATATCGCCGCAATTGTATCAAAATCCATTTTCTTCACCCCTTCACATCAACAATTTCTATATAAAAAAATAAATTTTCACCCAAAAAAATAGAATATCACAATAAGCCCTGTTTTTTAAGTAATCCATCCACAACTTAATAAAAGTCTTGTATTATTTTAACTTATCCACATGTGAATAACAATAAAACAAAATCACTGAAAGTTATGCACAAAATGTAAATTAGGAGCACAGCAACTGGCTATTTCCTAAAAATGAGCATAAAAAAACACCCTTCCGAATAGGAAGGATGTCCCTGAGTTATGATAAAAGTTATTTTTTTACCGGTGAAATTACGACAAAGCGGTGCGGCTCTGTACCATCTGAACTGGTCTTCACCCGTTTATTTTCTGCCAATGCCGTGTGAATCACCTTTCGCTCATAGGATGGCATCGGTTCTAATGAAACCTCCTGACCAGTCTTAACGGCCTTTTGTGCTAAGCGCTGTGCCAGCTGAATCAAAGTTTCACTTCTTCTATTGCGATAATCCTCGGCATCCAAAATCACCGTTAAGTATTGTTCAGAGAAGCGGTTAATCACCAGCTGCGTCAAATATTGCAGCGAATTAAGGGTTTGTCCGCGCTTTCCGATCAATAAAGCAATCTTTTCACCTGATAGCGTAAAATAAACCTGCTTGCCCTCCTGCTTTATTTCAATATCTGCAGGGGAACCCATTTGTTCACTCACTTGCTGTAAGAATTTCTTTGCTTCATCAAGCGGATTAATGGTCACAGTCACTTTCACAACAGCCGGACGAGACCCAAAGATGCCAAAAATCCCTTTTTTACCTTCATCAATAATATCAATACTTGTTTGATCCTTTGATGTGTTTAATTGTGCTAAAGCTGACTCTACTGCTTCTTCGACGGTTTGTCCTGTAGCAGTTACCTGTTTCACTTTTTAGTTCCTCCCGCTTTACCGGTAGCTTGCGCTCTTAAATCCGGTCCTTTAATAAAATAGGTTTGCACAATCATAAAGATATTTCCGACTACCCAATAAAGGGAAAGTGCCGAAGGGAAGCTGATTGCAAAAACAACAATCATAATCGGCATCATCCATACCATCATGGCCATTTGCGGATTTTGATTTTCTGTTCCTGCCATCATCATCTTTTGCTGAATAAATGTTGTGATACCAGCAAGGATTGGTAAAATATAAAACGGATCCTTTTCCCCGAGGTCAAACCACAGGAAGCTGCCCTCAGCAATTTCCCTTGTTCTCATAATGGCATGATAAAAGCCAATTAGAATAGGCATTTGAATGATTAAAGGAAAACAGCCGGCCATTGGGTTTACACCATGTTTTTGGAATAAGGCCATGGTTTCCTGCTGCAGCTTTTGCTGTGTTTTTTGATCCTTTGAGCTGTATTTCTCGCGGAGCGCTTTCATTTCTGGCTGCAATGCCTGCATAGCTTTTGAACTTTTCGTCTGCTTGATCATCAGCGGTAAAATGACCAGGCGAATTAAAATGGTAACGACAATAATCGACAGCCCATAGTTACCTCCGAGCAAATAGGCAGCTTCTTTAATCAGCCAGGACAATGGATAAACAATATATTCATTCCAAAAGCCTGTACTTTCAGAAGTGATTGGTTTATTGACCTGACTGCATCCGCCTAACAGCAGAAAGACAGCCATCACTCCAAATATAGGTAATATTCTTTTTTTCAACCAGGTTTTCCTCCTCAAAAATAGAATGAATTTATATAAAACAATTTATTATGTATAGTCCCACATGCAGTATTTAAAGGTAATTTTAACATTTTTGAATTAAAATTTCCTTATTGGAAGCAGCCGTTTTATTGATTTTTTACATTTTTGTTTAAAACTTTTCCCACTTTTAGTACGTGGGTTAAACTGCTCTTCACTGTTGAGAAATCCATATCAGCTACTGGTTTCCTGGCAATAATCACATAATCATTCCCCAGTGCCATCTGGTCCTTTAGCTCTAATATGGACTGTCTAATATATCGTTTAATTCTATTTCTAGTAACAGCATTACCAATCTTCTTACTTACAGACAAGCCAATGCGAAAATACTCTTGTTCCTCTTTTGGCAGCGCATAGACGACAAATTGTCGATTGGCAAAGGATCTGCCTTTTTGAAAAACCGTTTGAAAGTCTTTATTCCTTTTAATGCGCAATTCCTTTTTCATTCATCTACACCTTCAATCGAATGAAACCTTTAGATTACTATCCGGCATCAGCGCCTAGGGGCTCGAGGATCACAAGCGGGTTCTCAAGCAGGCTAAAAAGCAGCGTTCTCGCGGCTCGACTTGTGCTTGTCGCCCCAGGACAAGGCGCTTCAGCTTTTAATTAGAAAAAAGACCACTGAGACGTTTCAGTGGTCTAAGCTGATAATACTTTTCTTCCTTTACGACGACGACGAGCTAGAACATTACGTCCGTTGCTTGAGCTCATACGACTACGGAAACCGTGAACTTTGCTATGTTTACGCTTATTTGGTTGATAAGTTCTTTTCATATATGACACCCCCTAAAAGGAAAAGTCCTAGATTCAAATTCAGACGACAGTCTTACTTATTATAAAGATGTCCCCCTTAAATTGTCAACTGCTCACCAAACATTGTTTCAAATTTCCAATTTCACGCTTTGCATTAAAATTTCAAAAAAAAATGCACTCTAACTAAAAAGAGCAATTCCCCACAAGTGTTCTCTGAAGAACACCCTATAAAAACCTGATGATAACTGTGGATAAAAAATCGACATTTTTTTCACTATCCACACAAGATATTGACAGGTTTTTAACAAATTATCTACCTGTGGACAATTTCTATGCACAATATGTAGGTGTTGTGGATAAGTTTTGAAAAAGCATTGCGTGTCTTGCTATTATTTGATATTATATCTATGTTTTCACTCTGAATAACTTCAAACAAAATTTATTTATCCACAAATTGTGGATAACATGTGGATATGTTATCCTGAGGCTCTGTAGAAACTTGTCCACAGGAAGTGGATAGTGTCGAAACCCTGCATTTTTTCCTTATTATATATGTTTTCCACAATTACTTTTCATATAATGATAAATTTATAGTTCAACGTTTTATGAATTGTACGTTAAAAGTTACCAATATGAACAATCAGCTTCCGTTAATATTAAAGTGGAAGACAGAGAACTTTAAAATATTTAACAAAAAGGGAGGGAAATTAGTTGGAAAATATTGCGGATCTTTGGCAGGCAGCTCTTGCTAATATTGAAAAGAAAATAAGCAAGCCCAGCTTTGAGACATGGTTTAAATCAACGAAGGCCCATTCCCTTCAAGGCGATCTGCTTGTCATTCATGTTCCAAACGAGTTTGCCCGCGATTGGCTGGAAGAGCGCTACTCAAAATTAATTGCAGACATTTTATATGAAATTACCGGCGAACATTTATCGGCGAAATTTATTATTCCTCAAGATCTAAAAGAGGAAGAGCAGGAAATTGCAGCACCGCCAAAAAAGACTAAAAAGGATGACGATCAAAACGACTTTCCGACAAGTGTCTTAATTCCAAAATATACGTTTGATACATTCGTGATTGGCTCAGGCAACCGCTTTGCCCATGCTGCATCACTTGCTGTAGCGGAAGCACCAGCAAAAGCCTATAATCCGCTGTTCATCTATGGAGGCGTTGGACTCGGAAAAACCCACTTAATGCATGCTATTGGGCATTATGTATTGGAGCATAATCCATCAGCTAAAGTGGTCTATTTGTCCTCTGAAAAGTTTACCAATGAATTTATTAACTCTATTCGGGACAACCGGGCGGAAAGTTTCCGAAATAAATATCGTAATGTCGATGTTCTTCTCATTGATGATATTCAATTTTTAGCGGGAAAAGAATCGACCCAGGAAGAATTTTTCCATACGTTTAACAGCTTGCACGAGGAAAGTAAGCAAATTGTCATTTCTAGTGACCGGCCGCCCCGGGAAATACCGACATTGGAGGACCGCTTACGGTCACGGTTTGAATGGGGATTAATTACCGATATTACACCGCCGGATTTGGAAACAAGGATTGCAATTTTACGTAAGAAGGCAAAAGCAGACGGCCTTGATATTCCAAATGAAGTTATGCTTTATATTGCCAACCAAATTGATTCAAACATCCGTGAGCTAGAAGGAGCCTTGATCCGGGTTGTCGCTTATTCATCGCTGATCAACAAAGATATTAATGCAGATTTAGCTGCCGAGGCCCTAAAGGATATTATTCCGAGCTCTAAGCCGAGAGTCATAACGATTCATGAGATCCAGAGAACTGTTGGGGAGCATTACAATGTAAAACTTGAGGATTTTAAGGCGAAAAAGCGGACAAAAACCGTCGCGTTCCCAAGACAAATTGCCATGTACTTATCACGTGAATTAACCGACTATTCTTTACCGAAAATAGGGGAAGAATTTGGCGGCCGTGATCATACAACGGTGATTCATGCCCATGAAAAAATTTCGAGGCTGCTTCAGACAGATGCCCAGCTGCAAAAGCAGATAAAAGAATTAAATGATCTTTTGAAAGTCTAATACTAATTAAGAGTCTAGCCTTTTTAAAGGTAGGAACTTATAGGCTCATGTCTGCAGCTGTTAACAATGTGAATAACCTCTTATGATATATACACAGTCTGTCCACATGTGGATAGGCTGTGTTTCCATTGTCAAAACGAGTTATCCACATATTAACAGGCCCTACTAGTACTTCTTTTATTTTTTTAAAAAATATTAAAAATATTATTATATGTAATTGCTACAAAAATATACTTAAAACGGAGGATTAAAAAATGAAATTTATTATTCAGCGGGACCGTCTCGTTCAAAGTGTTCAAGATGTTATGAAGGCAGTCACCTCCAGAACAACGATTCCCATCTTAACAGGGATTAAGATGACTGCTACAGCAGAAGGAGTAACATTAACCGGAAGTGATTCTGATATTTCTATCGAATCGTTTATTCCAAAAGAAGAAGCAGGCGATGAAATTGTTGAAATTAAACAGCCTGGTGCCATTGTTCTGCAGGCTAAATTTTTCAGTGAAATCGTTAAAAAACTGCCGACTGATTTTGTTGAAATTGAAGTATTGAATCACTTACAGACTGTTATTCGTTCTGGTAAATCTGAATTTAACTTGATTGGCCTTGATGCTGAAGAATACCCTCACCTGCCGCAAATAGAGGAAGATAATAAATTTCAAATTGCCACTGATTTATTAAAAGCAATGATCCGGCAAACCCATTTTGCTGTGTCGACCTCAGAAACACGACCAATCTTGACAGGTGTAAACTGGAATATTGAAGATGGAGAACTAAACTGTATTGCAACAGACAGCCACCGCTTGGCACTGCGTAAAGCAAGAATCGAGGCAGCAAGTGATGCCAGCTATAATATTGTAATTCCAGGAAAAAGCTTAAATGAGTTAAGTAAAATTATTGATGACTCCAATGAAATGATTGATATCGTGATTACGGAAAATCAAATTTTGTTTAAAGCGAAACATTTATTATTTTTCTCAAGATTGTTAGAGGGGAATTATCCTGATACATCAAGATTAATCCCTGCTGAAAGCAAGACTGATATTACTGTGAATACAAAAGAATTTCTTCAGGCGATTGACCGTGCATCTCTACTAGCCCGTGAAGGAAGAAATAATGTGGTAAAACTGGCGACCCACGAGGGCGGCATTATTGAGGTATCCTCCAATACACCGGAAATCGGAAAAGTTGTCGAAGAAATTCAAAGTGAATCTGTTGTTGGAGAGGAAGTAAAAATTTCCTTTAGTGCAAAATATATGATGGATGCCCTAAAAGCGTTGGAGGGAACTGACGTTACTGTGAGCTTCACAGGAGCGATGCGCCCATTTGTCATCCGTCCGTTAAACGATGAAACCATCCTGCAGCTTATTTTGCCTGTAAGAACGTACTAAATGATCCAAAAGCCACCAAAACGGTGGCTTTTTTCGGGTATTCTTTGAAACTGGACAAAATTTTTAGTAAAATAAAGTATTGAGACGATTTTTAAAAAGAAGGTGAAGATTTGCCTGAAAAAATCAAGCTTGACACGGAATTTATTACATTAGGCCAATTTTTAAAGCTGGCTGAAATTATTCAGTCAGGCGGCATGGCCAAATGGTTTTTAAGTGAACATGAGGTTTTCATTAATGGTGAACAAGATCAGCGCAGGGGAAGAAAGCTGCGTGCTGGTGACAAGGTCCAAATTTCCGGCTTTGGTGAGTTTGTGATTACCGATTAACTATTGTCTAGCTTCAGCGCCTAGGGGCTCGAGGTCATAAGCCAATCCGTCAAGAAGGTCAAAGAGCAACCTTCTCGCCGGCTTGTCTTATGCTTGTCGCCCCTGAGCGAGGCGCTTACGCATTTCTAAAAAGGATGACGTTTGCATGTATATAGAGTCACTTAGCTTAAAAAATTATCGCAATTATGAAGAATTATTTATTGAATTTGAAGATAAAGTAAATGTCATCTTAGGTGAAAACGCCCAAGGGAAAACAAACGTCATGGAATCCATCTATGTTTTAGCGATGGCCAAGTCGCACAGAACTTCAAATGATAAAGAACTTATCCGCTGGGACCAAGATTATGCTAAAATAGAGGGTAGGGTTCAAAAACAGCACAGTTCATTGCCCCTTCAGTTAGTTATTTCTAAAAAAGGCAAAAAGGCAAAATGCAACCATATTGAACAACAAAGGCTCAGCCAATATGTTGGGAATATGAATGTTGTCATGTTTGCCCCCGAAGACCTTAATTTAGTCAAAGGAAGTCCTCAGGTTCGAAGAAGATTCATTGATATGGAGATAGGCCAGGTATCCCCAATTTATTTACATGATATGAGCCAGTATCAAAAAATTCTCCAGCAGCGTAATCACTTTTTAAAAATGTTGCAGATCAAGAAGCAAACAGATCAAACCATGCTTGAAATTTTAACAGAGCAATTTATTCAAATGGCTGTGAAAATTGTCACAAAGAGGTTTGAATTTTTACGACTGCTGCAAAAATGGGCAAAACCGATCCATCATGGCATCTCCAGAGGGCTTGAGACGCTTGAGATTCAATATAAACCGTCTGTTGAGGTATTAGAAGAGCAAGACTTGTCGAAAATGATAGCAAGCTATGAAGAAAAGTTTGCAAAGGTAAGAAATAGAGAAATAGAAAGGGGGACAACATTGTTTGGCCCCCATCGTGATGATTTATTGTTTTTTGTTAATGACAGGGATGTTCAAACCTTTGGCTCCCAAGGCCAGCAGCGAACAACAGCTTTATCCGTAAAGCTGGCGGAGATTGAATTAATTCACGCTGAAATTGGCGAGTATCCGATCCTGTTATTGGATGATGTGTTATCAGAGCTGGATGATTACCGTCAATCGCATTTATTAAATACGATTCAAGGAAAAGTACAGACATTTGTCACAACGACAAGCGTAGATGGCATTGACCATCAAACCTTAAAAGAGGCTTCAACCTTTGAAGTCACTTCCGGTGTTATGAGAAAGGCTTAAGCTATAGAACATGCTATTTGCGCAAGTTCGTTACGGGGTGAGGTGGAACATGTATATTCATATCGGCGAAGACCTGAATATCAGGGTAAACGATATTATTGCCGTCTTAGATAAAGAAAGTGTCCAAAATTCTGAAATGCTGGGTGAATTCCTGGACCAGCATAAAAAGAAGGTCATGAATTTATCTAAAAACCCCTTTAAGTCAGTTATTGTAACAGATCAGTATATTTATTTATCCCCTATCGCTTCCGGAACCTTAAAGAAGCGTTCAACACAATCAAATATACAGGAATTTTTATAGATTTGATTATTTCAAAAAATATAGCCTTACTTATGTTTGGAAAAGGGGCGGAGCGTCGCAACACAGCAAATTATTTTACGCCCTATAAGTTGCAGGAAAGTGCAGGTGAATCAAGTGACAATGGATCAAAAGGCAGTTCAGGAGCAGTCATATGATGCGGACCAAATACAGGTCTTGGAAGGGCTTGAGGCCGTTCGTAAAAGACCGGGGATGTATATCGGGTCTACTAGCAGTAAGGGTCTTCATCATCTTGTTTGGGAAATTGTTGATAACAGTATTGATGAGGCGCTCGCAGGCTACTGTACTGAAATCAATGTCACGATTGAAGCTGATAACAGCATTACGGTAACAGACAACGGCCGTGGTATTCCGGTCGGCATTCAGGAAAAAATGGGCCGGCCAGCAGTAGAAGTTATTATGACGGTTCTCCACGCCGGAGGTAAATTTGGCGGCGGAGGGTATAAAGTTTCAGGCGGACTTCATGGTGTAGGTGCATCGGTTGTTAATGCTCTTTCTACTTTTTTAGAAGTCTTTGTACATCGGGATGGAAAAATTCACTATCAAAAATATGAACGCGGTGTACCGGCTGCTGATTTGAAAGTAATCGGCGATACCGATGTAACTGGGACTATTACCCATTTTAAACCGGATGAGGAAATTTTCACGGAAACGCTGGAATATGATTATGACATTCTGGCGACTCGGATTCGTGAATTGGCATTTCTTAATCGCGGTCTGAAAATCACAATTGAAGACAAGCGCGAAGAAGAGAAACGAAATGAATATCACTACGAAGGCGGTATTAAATCATATGTTGAGCATTTAAACCGTACGAAAGAAGTGATTCATGAAGAACCAATTGATATTGAAGGTGAACGCGAGGGCATCAGCGTTGAGGTTGCGCTCCAGTACAATGAAGGGTATACAGATAGCATTTACTCTTTCGCTAATAATATTCATACCTATGAAGGCGGAACCCACGAGTCAGGTTTTAAAACAGCTTTAACTAGGGTCATTAATGACTATGCTAGAAAAAATGGCCTGATTAAAGAAGGTGAGACAAACCTTTCTGGTGAAGATGTCCGCGAAGGGCTGACAGCCATTGTTTCGATTAAGCACCCTGATCCACAATTTGAAGGACAGACGAAAACGAAGCTTGGCAACTCGGAAGTACGGGCCATTACTGATACGATTTTCGCCGCTCACTTTGAAAAGTTTTTATTAGAAAATCCAACAGTGGCCAGGAAAATTGTCGATAAAGGCTTGATGGCAGCTCGTGCTAGGCTTGCGGCGAAAAAGGCAAGGGAATTAACCCGCCGAAAAAGTGCGCTGGAGGTTTCCAGCTTGCCAGGTAAGCTGGCTGACTGTTCCTCTAAAGATCCTTCAGAAAGTGAATTATTTATTGTTGAGGGTGACTCTGCGGGCGGGTCAGCAAAGCAAGGCCGTGATCGGCACTTCCAAGCAATTCTGCCGCTAAAGGGGAAAATTCTAAACGTTGAGAAAGCGCGTCTCGATAAGATTCTATCCAATAATGAAGTAAGAGCAATGATTACAGCAGTTGGGACAGGAATCGGTGAAGATTTTGATATTGCCAAAGCACGTTATCATAAAATTGTGATCATGACAGATGCCGATGTCGATGGCGCCCATATTCGTACATTGCTGCTGACCTTCTTCTATCGCTACATGCGGAATATTTTGGAAGCCGGCTACGTCTATATTGCCCAGCCGCCATTATATAAAGTGCAGCAAGGCAAGCGGGTCGAGTATGCCTACAATGATAAGGAACTTGAGGAGATTTTTGCCCAGCTCCCAAGCCAGCCAAAGCCAAATATTCAGCGCTATAAAGGTTTAGGTGAAATGAATCCTGAACAATTGTGGGATACAACCATGGACCCTGCAAAAAGGAGCATGCTTCAGGTAAGTCTTGAGGATGCGATTGAGGCGGATGAGACATTTGAAATGTTAATGGGTGACAAAGTAGAACCGCGCCGAAACTTTATCGAAACAAATGCCCAGTATGTAAAGAACTTGGATGTATAGAAAAGCTGAAATGCACAGGCAATTAAGCTAGACAATATAGAAAAGGATAGAGGGTAACCGCTATCCTCCTTTTCTTTTTGAGAAATAATTTATGGTTATTTTTTACCTTTAAGGAGGTATTCAATATGGCTGAAACACCAAATCCTCAGGTTAAAGAGATTAATATTAGTCAGGAAATGAAAACATCATTTCTTGATTATGCAATGAGTGTTATTGTTTCCCGTGCTCTCCCAGATGTCCGTGACGGGCTAAAGCCGGTGCACCGCCGGATTTTATATGCGATGCATGACCTTGGCATTCATGCGGACAAACCGTATAAAAAGTCCGCTCGTATTGTTGGAGATGTCATCGGTAAATACCACCCCCATGGTGATTCTGCGGTATATGAAACAATGGTTCGGATGGCTCAAGACTTCAGTTACCGCTATATGCTCGTCGACGGTCACGGTAACTTTGGTTCTATTGACGGTGACGGCGCTGCGGCGATGCGGTATACAGAATCAAGAATGTCAAAAATCTCAATGGAATTATTAAGGGATATTAACAAAGATACGATTGATTTTCAAGATAACTACGATGGTGAAGAAAGAGAGCCAGTTGTTCTTCCGGCACGGTTCCCTAACCTATTAGTGAACGGTACTACTGGAATTGCCGTTGGAATGGCTACCAATATTCCGCCACATCAACTGGGAGAAGTTATCGATGGCGTCTTGGCAGTCAGCCGCGATCCTGGTATTACATCGCAGGAACTGATGGAAATCATCCCCGGACCAGACTTCCCTACCGGAGGACTGATTATCGGCCGGAGCGGGATCCGAAAAGCATATGAAACAGGCCGCGGCTCTATAACACTTCGAGCTAAAGTAGAGATTGAACAAAAATCAAATGGCAAAGAAGTTATTATCGTAAACGAACTGCCATATCAAGTAAACAAGGCAAAGTTAATTGAAAAAATTGCTGAGCTCGCCCGTGATAAAAAGATTGAAGGCATTACAGACCTTCGAGATGAATCCGACCGCAGAGGGATGCGGATTGTCATTGAAGTTCGCAAGGATGCCAATGCCAATGTACTGTTAAATAATTTATATAAACAAACTGCCCTGCAGACAAGCTTCGGTATTAATACCTTAGCACTTGTCCACGGACATCCAAAGGTATTGAGTCTAAAGCAATGCTTAATGCATTATTTAGACCATCAAAAAGTGGTTATTCGCCGCCGGACAGAGTTTGAACTGCGCAAGGCGGAAGCAAGGGCTCATATTTTAGAGGGCTTGCGAATTGCTCTCGATCATATTGATGCCATCATTACGCTGATCCGTAATTCCCAAACAACGGACATCGCCCGTACGGGATTAATGGAGCAGTTTAATCTTTCCGAAAAACAAGCCCAAGCCATCCTGGATATGCGCCTGCAGCGTTTAACAGGCCTGGAGCGGGAAAAAATTGAGGACGAATATCAAGAATTAGTCAAGCTGATTGCGGAATTAAAAGCAATTTTAGCAGATGAAGAAAAAGTTCTAGAAATCATTCGCACGGAATTATTAGAGCTTAAGGAACGCTACAATGATAAGCGCCGGACTGAGATTGTCGCCGGCGGAATTGAAAACATTGAGGATGAAGACTTAATTCCACGCGAAAACATCGTCATCAGCTTAACCCATAACGGTTATATCAAACGTCTGCCGGTGTCCACTTATCGGGCGCAGAAACGCGGTGGACGCGGAATCCAAGGTATGGGAACAAATGAAGATGACTTTGTTGAACACTTAATCACAACCTCGACCCATGACACGATTCTTTTCTTTACTAACAAAGGAAAGGTATACCGTTCTAAGGGGTACGAGATTCCGGAGTTCAGCCGTACGGCTAAAGGTATTCCGATTATCAACCTGCTTGAAATTGAAAAAGGTGAATGGATCAACGCCATTATTCCGGTAGAGGAATTTGTCGATGACTGGTTCTTATTCTTTACCACAAAAGAGGGAATCTCAAAACGGTCTCCATTAACATCCTTTGCGAACATCCGCAATAACGGCTTAATTGCCGTGAATCTGCGTGAAGGCGACGAACTAATTTCTGTTCGTTTAACTGATGGTAACAAGCATATTATCATCGGAACGAAAAATGGTATGCTGATTCGCTTCCCAGAAGATGATGTAAGATCAATGGGCCGTACCGCTACTGGTGTAAAAGGAATTACCCTTGATGCAGGCGATGAAGTTGTCGGCATGGAAGTTTTAGAAGAAGATAACGATATCTTGATCGTTACGAAAAAAGGCTACGGTAAACGTACACATGCTTCTGAATACCGTATTCAGGGCCGAGGCGGTAAAGGAATCAAAACCTGCCATGTCACCGAGAAAAATGGCGGCCTCGTATCAATAAAAACCGTAACCGGTGAAGAGGACCTAATGTTGATTACAACTGGCGGCGTACTGATTCGTATTGATGTTGCCGGCATTTCGACAATGGGCCGTAACACACAAGGTGTCAAACTGATCAGCCTAAGGGAAAGCGAAAATGAATTCGTGGCCACTGTGGCTAAAGTAGAAAAAGAAGATGATGAAGAAATAGAAGCCCATGATGTTGAGGGTGAAGACGGTGTGGCTGTAAGCGGGACTGAAGAAGGCGCAGCAGCTGAAGGTACTGTGGATGCTGAGGATTCTGGGTCTGAGGAATAGATAAAAACATTTGAAAAAGGAGCACTTTTTGTGTTCCTTTTTTGTTTGTACTATTTATAGCTGCTGTCTGAAAAGGAAATTTGAATGTAGAGAACAAGTAGAGAGGCTCTAGGTGCTGTCTGAGAAGGAAAATTGAGTATAGAGAGCAAGTAGAAAGGTTCTAGCCGCTGTCTGAAAAGGAAAATAGGGTTTAGAGGGCAAGTAGAAAGGTTCTAGCTGCTGTCTTGAAGGGAAAATTGAGTATAGAGAGCAAGTAGAAAGACGCTAGGTGCTGTCTGAAAAGAAAAATTGGGTTCAGAGAGCAAGTAGAAAGGCCCTAGGTGCTGTCTGAAAAGGAAAATTGAGTATAGAGAGCAAGTAGAAAGACGCTAGGTGCTGTCTGAAAAGGAAAATTGAGTATAGAGAGCAAGTAGAAAGACGCTAGGTGCTGTCTGAAAAGAAAAATTGGGTTCAGAGAGGAAATAGAAAGGCCCTAGCTGCTGTCTGAAAAGGAAAATTGAGTATAGAGAGCAAGTAGAAAGACGCTAGGTGCTGTCTGAAAAGGAAAATTGAGTATAGAGAGCAAGTAGAAAGACGCTAGGTGCTGTCTGAAAAGGAAAATTGGGTTCAGAGAGCAAGTAGAAAGGCCTTAGCTGCTGTCTGAAAAGGAAATTTGAATGTAGAGAACAAGTAGAGAGGCTCTAGGTGCTGTCTGAGAAGGAAAATTGAGTATAGAGAGCAAGTAGAAAGGCGCTAGGTGCTGTCTGAAAAGGAAAATTGAGTATAGAGAGCAAGTAGAAAGACGCTAGGTGCTGTCTGAAAAGGAAAATTGGGTTCAGAGAGCAAGTAGAAAGGCCTTAGCTGCTGTCTGAAAAGGAAATTTGAATGTAGAGAACAAGTAGAGAGGCTCTAGCTGCTGTCTGAAAGGGAAAATTAAGTTTAGAGAGGAAGTAGAAAGGATCCTACTTCCATTCTCCTATTAATAAATAAAAAAAGAGGAAAAATCCCCCTCAAAGCTATTCAAAATATGCCCATCTACCAAATCCATTAAATTTATAGTGCATTTTTAAATATTTTCTAATGGTACTTTCAGCAACATATCCACCACACCATACAAAAATATCATGTGTAGTAATCTTTCTTTCAGGAAAAAGCAATTTGTACTCCTTTACTTGCCGTAAAATGGCAGATTCAACACCTTCTTTATACTCACATTTCATACAAATAAACCCTTTTCCGTTGGCAACAGGTAACATAAAATGAAAACACCTTTGACAAGTAATCCTTTTCTTAAGCTGTTCAAATTCATATGAAGGCAATTGTGTATACGGACATTTTTCTTGATGCAATGAAATTAACCTTTCAGCAAGATGTCTATGAAACTCATTCAACCTTGATGGCTGCTTGTCCAGGTTTTTCATGAAGCGTTTAAGCTGTGATGGAAGAATAACAGGAAGATCCAGAGGTGCTTGAAAAAGAGAAAACTCGGGGTTAACAAAGGCAACTAATCCCTTAACGCTAATATTAAAACCATTTTGCTGCAACAGCCGACGCATCAAAGATTCACTACGTTCTAATTGATTAAAAGGACTTTTTACTTCCCGTTTTGAAGGCATTTTAAAAAGTTCACCGGATTCTAAAAAATAGTCCCCTTCATAATTTTTCACTTCAAAAAAGTGTAAAACAGACTGACGGATAATCGTTGTATCAATTTGGTAATAAGTATTGCCAAGCTTTAAAAGTAAATCATTTAAAACAATCAACTCCCCCTGAAGCTTGTTGGTAAGCTGATCAAACTTCAATTCACCTTCAAAGCCTTTTTCTGCATTAATATAATCGAACATCTCCTTTTCCGAAAAGTCCATTCGTGGATTTAAAATCCTTAAAATCTCTAATTCATATGGAACCGGCCGATATCTTTTCATAAAATCACACTCCTTTTTATTGGTTACAGCCTCATTGTATTAAAAATAATGCACAAATATCGTCAATGTTTTTAACAATTTGTGACAAAATTCCACCTCATTTTAGAAATAAAAAATTGGTTTCCTGCGATAATATTTAATGCTTTAAAAGAAGTATTATTTTCTATAAGAAAAAACTAAAACTATGTTGACATCTATTTATATAGATGGTATATTAATAAAGTCGCTTCGGGCGATAAGCTAAAAGTTGTTCTTTGAAAACTAAACAAACAAAAACGTCAACAAACAATAATTATTCATCTCTTTATGAGATGAAGCCAACGTAACATTTATGAGCTAATCAACTTTCTTGGAGAGTTTGATCCTGGCTCAGGACGAACGCTGGCGGCGTGCCTAATACATGCAAGTCGAGCGAACTTGCGGGAGCTTGCTCCCAAAAGTTAGCGGCGGACGGGTGAGTAACACGTGGGCAACCTGCCTGTAAGACTGGGATAACTTCGGGAAACCGGAGCTAATACCGGATAATTCTTATCAACACATGTTGGTAAGCTGAAAGTCGGTTTCGGCTGGCACTTACAGATGGGCCCGCGGCGCATTAGCTAGTTGGTGAGGTAACGGCTCACCAAGGCAACGATGCGTAGCCGACCTGAGAGGGTGATCGGCCACACTGGGACTGAGACACGGCCCAGACTCCTACGGGAGGCAGCAGTAGGGAATCTTCCACAATGGACGAAAGTCTGATGGAGCAACGCCGCGTGAGCGATGAAGGCCTTCGGGTCGTAAAGCTCTGTTGTTAGGGAAGAACAAGTATCGGAGTAACTGCCGGTACCTTGACGGTACCTAACCAGAAAGCCACGGCTAACTACGTGCCAGCAGCCGCGGTAATACGTAGGTGGCAAGCGTTGTCCGGAATTATTGGGCGTAAAGCGCGCGCAGGCGGTCCTTTAAGTCTGATGTGAAAGCCCACGGCTCAACCGTGGAGGGTCATTGGAAACTGGGGGACTTGAGTGCAGAAGAGGAAAGCGGAATTCCACGTGTAGCGGTGAAATGCGTAGAGATGTGGAGGAACACCAGTGGCGAAGGCGGCTTTCTGGTCTGTAACTGACGCTGAGGCGCGAAAGCGTGGGGAGCAAACAGGATTAGATACCCTGGTAGTCCACGCCGTAAACGATGAGTGCTAAGTGTTAGAGGGTTTCCGCCCTTTAGTGCTGCAGCTAACGCATTAAGCACTCCGCCTGGGGAGTACGGCCGCAAGGCTGAAACTCAAAGGAATTGACGGGGGCCCGCACAAGCGGTGGAGCATGTGGTTTAATTCGAAGCAACGCGAAGAACCTTACCAGGTCTTGACATCCTCTGACACTCCTAGAGATAGGACTTTCCCCTTCGGGGGACAGAGTGACAGGTGGTGCATGGTTGTCGTCAGCTCGTGTCGTGAGATGTTGGGTTAAGTCCCGCAACGAGCGCAACCCTTGATCTTAGTTGCCAGCATTCAGTTGGGCACTCTAAGGTGACTGCCGGTGACAAACCGGAGGAAGGTGGGGATGACGTCAAATCATCATGCCCCTTATGACCTGGGCTACACACGTGCTACAATGGATGGTACAAAGGGCTGCAAAACCGCAAGGTCTAGCCAATCCCATAAAACCATTCTCAGTTCGGATTGCAGGCTGCAACTCGCCTGCATGAAGCCGGAATCGCTAGTAATCGCGGATCAGCATGCCGCGGTGAATACGTTCCCGGGCCTTGTACACACCGCCCGTCACACCACGAGAGTTTGTAACACCCGAAGTCGGTGGGGTAACCGTAAGGAGCCAGCCGCCTAAGGTGGGACAGATGATTGGGGTGAAGTCGTAACAAGGTAGCCGTATCGGAAGGTGCGGCTGGATCACCTCCTTTCTAAGGATATAAGCTGGACATATGAGCCAGACAATAAAAGTTTGTTTGATTGTTTCTTGTTTGTTTAGTTTTGAGGGAGCAATTTTCTCTCAAAGCTTTTTTATTCGTTCTTTGAAAACTAGATAATCGTATAGAAGAAGAAACCAAGTAAGAACCGAGTATCGCCATTTTAGTTTTTCTCTCTAAATTTAGAGTAAAACCTTTTAGGTTAAGTTAGAAAGGGCGCACGGTGGATGCCTTGGCACTAGGAGCCGATGAAGGACGGGACTAACACCGATATGCTTCGGGGAGCTGTAAGTAAGCTTTGATCCGGAGATTTCCGAATGGGGGAACCCACTGCTCGTAATGGAGCAGTATCTTTACCTGAATACATAGGGTATTGAAGGCAGACCCGGGGAACTGAAACATCTAAGTACCCGGAGGAAGAGAAAGCAAACGCGATTCCCTAAGTAGCGGCGAGCGAAACGGGAACAGCCCAAACCGAAAGGCTTGCCTTTCGGGGTTGTAGGACACTCAACATGGAGTTACAAAGGAACGGGGTAGATGAAGCGACCTGGAAAGGTCCGCAATAGAAGGTAAAAGCCCTGTAGTCGAAACTTCGTTCCCTCCTGAGTGGATCCTGAGTACGGCCGGACACGTGAAATCCGGTCGGAAGCAGGGAGGACCATCTCCCAAGGCTAAATACTCCCTAGTGACCGATAGTGAACCAGTACCGTGAGGGAAAGGTGAAAAGCACCCCGGAAGGGGAGTGAAAGAGATCCTGAAACCGTGTGCCTACAAGTAGTCAAAGCCCGTTTATGGGTAATGGCGTGCCTTTTGTAGAATGAACCGGCGAGTTACGATTGCATGCAAGGTTAAGTTGAAGAGACGGAGCCGCAGCGAAAGCGAGTCTGAATAGGGCGAATATAGTATGTAGTCGTAGACCCGAAACCAGGTGATCTACCCATGTCCAGGGTGAAGTCCAGGTAACACTGGATGGAGGCCCGAACCCACGCACGTTGAAAAGTGCGGGGATGAGGTGTGGGTAGCGGAGAAATTCCAATCGAACTTGGAGATAGCTGGTTCTCTCCGAAATAGCTTTAGGGCTAGCCTCACGTTGTTAGAGTCTTGGAGGTAGAGCACTGTTTGGACTAGGGGCCCTCATCGGGTTACCGAATTCAGACAAACTCCGAATGCCAAAGACTTATCCGTGGGAGTCAGACTGCGAGTGATAAGATCCGTAGTCAAAAGGGAAACAGCCCAGACCACCAGCTAAGGTCCCAAAGTATACGTTAAGTGGAAAAGGATGTGGAGTTGCTTAGACAACCAGGATGTTGGCTTAGAAGCAGCCACCATTTAAAGAGTGCGTAATAGCTCACTGGTCGAGTGACTCTGCGCCGAAAATGTACCGGGGCTAAACGTATCACCGAAGCTGTGGATTGACATCTACGATGTCAGTGGTAGGAGAGCGTTCTAAGGGCGTTGAAGCTGGACCGTAAGGACCGGTGGAGCGCTTAGAAGTGAGAATGCCGGTATGAGTAGCGAAAGATGAGTGAGAATCTCATCCACCGAATGCCTAAGGTTTCCTGAGGAAGGCTCGTCCGCTCAGGGTTAGTCGGGACCTAAGCCGAGGCCGAAAGGCGTAGGCGATGGACAACAGGTTGATATTCCTGTACCACCTCTTTATCGTTTGAGTGATGGGGGGACGCAGGAGGATAGGGTAAGCGCGCTGCTGGTTATGCGCGTCTAAGCAGTTAGGCTGATGAATAGGAAAATCCGTTCATCGTAAAGGCTGAGCTGTGATAGCGAGGGAATTATAGTACCGAAGTTCCTGATTCCACACTGCCAAGAAAAGCCTCTAGCGAGATAAAAGGTGCCCGTACCGCAAACCGACACAGGTAGGCGAGGAGAGAATCCTAAGGTGAGCGAGAGAACTCTCGTTAAGGAACTCGGCAAAATGACCCCGTAACTTCGGGAGAAGGGGTGCTTATTGAGGTGCATAGCCTCGATGAGCCGCAGTGAATAGGCCCAGGCGACTGTTTAGCAAAAACACAGGTCTCTGCGAAGCCGCAAGGCGAAGTATAGGGGCTGACGCCTGCCCGGTGCTGGAAGGTTAAGAGGAGGGGTTAGCTCACGCGAAGCTCTGAATCGAAGCCCCAGTAAACGGCGGCCGTAACTATAACGGTCCTAAGGTAGCGAAATTCCTTGTCGGGTAAGTTCCGACCCGCACGAAAGGCGTAACGATCTGGGCACTGTCTCAACGAGAGACTCGGTGAAATTATAGTACCTGTGAAGATGCAGGTTACCCGCGACAGGACGGAAAGACCCCATGGAGCTTTACTGTAGCCTGATATTGAATTTTGGTACAGCTTGTACAGGATAGGTAGGAGCCTGAGAAGCCGGAGCGCCAGCTTCGGTGGAGGCGTCGGTGGGATACTACCCTGGCTGTATTGAAATTCTAACCCTCACCCCTGATCGGGGTGGGAGACAGTGTCAGGTGGGCAGTTTGACTGGGGCGGTCGCCTCCTAAAATGTAACGGAGGCGCCCAAAGGTTCCCTCAGAATGGTTGGAAATCATTCGCAGAGTGTAAAGGCACAAGGGAGCTTGACTGCGAGACCTACAAGTCGAGCAGGGACGAAAGTCGGGCTTAGTGATCCGGTGGTTCCGCATGGAAGGGCCATCGCTCAACGGATAAAAGCTACCCTGGGGATAACAGGCTTATCTCCCCCAAGAGTCCACATCGACGGGGAGGTTTGGCACCTCGATGTCGGCTCATCGCATCCTGGGGCTGTAGTCGGTCCCAAGGGTTGGGCTGTTCGCCCATTAAAGCGGTACGCGAGCTGGGTTCAGAACGTCGTGAGACAGTTCGGTCCCTATCCGTCGTGGGCGCAGGAAATTTGAGAGGAGCTGTCCTTAGTACGAGAGGACCGGGATGGACGCACCGCTGGTGTACCAGTTGTCTTGCCCAAAGGCATCCTGGGTAGCTATGTGCGGACGGGATAAGTGCTGAAAGCATCTAAGCATGAAGCCCCCCTCAAGATGAGATTTCCCATAGCGTCAAGCTAGTAAGATCCCTGAAAGATGATCAGGTTGATAGGTCAGAGGTGGAAGCATGGTGACATGTGGAGCTGACTGATACTAATCGATCGAGGACTTAACCAAGTCAAATAGTAGCGAACTCATTCTTACGAATCTTCTTCTGTATTATCTAGTTTTGAGGGAACGAACCTCAAATATTATAGTCCGGCGGTGATGGCGAGAAGGTCACACCCGTTCCCATACCGAACACGGAAGTTAAGCTTCTCAGCGCCGATGGTAGTTGGGGCAAGCGCCCCTGTGAGAGTAGGACGCTGCCGGGCAAACAAAAAAGACAACCTGAAATGGGTTGTCTTTTTATTTTTTCATTCATGTTAAGGCTTGCAGCGTAAATCAACCATCAATTTAATAATTATTTGAGTATATAAAAGGTCCGGTTAATTCTAAAACTGGGCCTTTTATATTTTTGAACGGGTTAAGTATTGATGAACCAGGAACGGACCTTTTTTCAAGGTGATTTGTAGAAATGAATCAATAAAAGGGTAGTCACGGTTTGGCATCATTTTCGTTAATTCACTCCACCATTCCGTTTCATAACGGGCTATCATACTTAAATTATAAAGCAATAAGTAATGAATGAGCAGCTCAGGAAAGTCGAAAAACTTGTTCTTGTGTAATGGAAAAGTCCAGAATTCCCCATTAAGATGAAATTTTAGCGGTATAGCATTTGATACCCCAATGTTCCCCTGAACCATAAAAGAAATTCCTTCGTTTGAAAAATCCACATTATTATTCATTTTGGAAGATAGAAATTCCTTGAAGCGATTTTCCGTCATATGGTACGAATCTAATATGGCTTCAGAAAGAACAAATTGTTTTCCTTCCGTATGTAATGGTTCAAAGGTTTTTTTATTCTCGTGTAAAAGGAATAACTCATTCAACTCTGGGATGAGCTGTAACAAATCCTCCATGAGAACTTTTTCGCCTTCTAATTGTTTCACGTGAAACATTTTTTCGGACATATACGGGAATAGCCCATTTTTTTGAATCTTTACTTCATCTTGAAAGAAAAGGTAGTTTTGCTTTTTTCGCTTTCGTGTTGATACTCCATGTGCCAGTACGGCTGTTGATTCAGGATAAGACGGATCAACTGTTAAAATGCAGGCTTTGATTAAGTGCACAAGGCCATAAAAAAGTAAAATTGGTTTTAAAATCAGCGGTGATTTTTCTGCCTGCTGATAATATATTTGACCATGTTCCAAATAATAAAGAAAGGAATAACAGTTTTCATAACTTTTTGCTTCAGGATTATCGATATTGCCCTTTTGGTAACAATTTTTTAAGTACTTTTGACAGTATTCTGCCGAAAAAAAACAAGTGAAATTTCCCGAGTTAAAAAGATTGTTCAAATCGTACCACCTTTTTCAGAATAATCTAACTTAGTGCATGTCCCTTGACAGTATTTTGTCCAATTGATAACCTACAAATAATATTTTTTGTCCTGGAGGCCGTAAAAATGTGGGAAAATAAGTTTGCAAAAGAAGGTTTAACGTTTGATGATGTATTATTGATTCCTGGTAAGTCTGAAGTTCTTCCAAGAGATGTTAATTTACAGGTTGAATTATCACCTAATGTGAAACTTAATATCCCAATTATCAGTGCAGGGATGGATACGGTAACGGAATCCGAAATGGCTATTGCGATGGCGCGTCAGGGTGGTTTGGGCATTATTCATAAAAACATGTCCATTGAGCAGCAGGCAGAGCTGGTTGAAAAGGTAAAGCGTTCAGAAAGCGGCGTTATTACTGATCCATTTTTCCTGACACCTGACCGGCAAGTTTATGATGCTGAGCATTTAATGGGTAAATATCGCATTTCTGGGGTCCCAATTGTTAACAATGTTGAAGAGCAGAAACTAATCGGCATTATTACAAACAGAGATCTTCGCTTTATTGAAGATTACTCCTTTAAAATTTCTGATGTGATGACAAAGGAAAATCTGATTACCGCACCGGTTGGCACAACTTTAGCGGAAGCTGAGAAAATTTTACAAAAGCATAAGATTGAAAAACTGCCGCTTGTAGATGAGCAAGGTGTTTTAAAAGGATTAATTACGATTAAGGATATTGAAAAAGTCATTGAATTTCCAAACTCTGCGAAGGATCAGCAAGGCCGACTGCTGGCAGGCGCTGCTGTTGGGGTTACAAATGATACAATGAGACGGGTTGAAGCACTTGTTAAGGCAAATGTTGATGCCATTGTGGTAGATACAGCACATGGACATTCAAAAGGTGTTCTTGATACTGTTCACGAAATTAGAGACGCATATCCCGAATTGACCATCATCGCCGGAAATGTGGCCACTGGAGAAGCTACAAAGGCTCTATATGAAGCAGGGGCCGATGTAGTCAAGGTTGGAATCGGACCTGGTTCCATTTGTACAACACGTGTTGTTGCCGGTGTTGGTGTACCGCAAATTACGGCGGTTTATGATTGTGCAACTGAAGCAATGAAGCAAGGAAAGACGATTATTGCTGATGGCGGTATTAAATACTCTGGTGATGTTGTGAAAGCATTGGCTGCAGGCGGACATGCCGTTATGCTGGGAAGTCTATTAGCGGGCACTACGGAAAGCCCTGGAGAGACTGAAATTTTCCAAGGCCGCCGCTTTAAAGTATACCGCGGTATGGGCTCTGTTGCAGCCATGGAAAAAGGTTCTAAAGACCGTTATTTCCAAGAAGATAATAAGAAATTTGTCCCTGAGGGTATTGAAGGGCGTTTACCTTACAAAGGACCTTTAGCTGATACCATTTACCAGCTGATCGGCGGGTTACGTTCCGGTATGGGCTATTGCGGTACAAAAGACCTTGAAGAACTTAGAACAAAAGCACAATTTATTCGCATGACGGGTGCCGGCTTAAGAGAAAGCCATCCACATGATGTCCAAATTACAAAAGAAGCACCAAACTATTCTATGTAAAAAAGAGAAGCTCAGCCTTCTCTTTTTTTTTCGCTATCAAAAGGGTCCGCTCCTTCTCTTCTAATCGAAAAGTCCTATTTTAAATTGGAAATAAGTTAGACGGTTGCTCTGTCTATGATTTACTTTGGAGTTGTGTTAAAATAACCAAGGTGTACTAAATCGTTGGAGGGCATAATAGTGAAAAAACAGGTTTTTCGAAAATTTGCTGCCGGTGCGCTTGCCCTGACACTTTCTTTCAGCCTATTTGGCGGAGCAAAGCAGGCAAATGCACAAGCGGCTTTAAATGTAAATGCTGATGGTGCTATATTAGTAGATGCTGAAACAGGTAAGATTTTATATGAGAAAAATGGCGAAAGTCCACTGGGCGTAGCCAGCATGACGAAAATGATGACAGAGTATCTGCTGCTTGATGCGGTGAAGCGTGGGAAAGTAAAGTGGGATCAAGAGTATTCTGTCAGTGACCTCGTTTATAAAATGTCACAGCCAAGAGATTTGTCGAATGTGCCGTTACGCAAGGACGGAAAATATACAGTCAAAGAATTATATGAAGCAATGGCTATTTATTCAGCTAATGGCGCCACCATTGCGTTAGCAGAAATTATCGGCGGTTCGGAATCAAACTTTGTAAAGATGATGAATGAAAAGGCAAAAAAGTTAGGTCTTAAACATACTAAATTCGTTAACTCATGTGGTTTAAATAACAGGGATTATCATGGTGAACAGCCTGAAGGTTCTGGCCCGGAAGATGAAAACGTTATGTCACCGGAAGATGTGGCAACATTGGCTTTTCATCTTATCAATGAATATCCTGATGTATTAAAAACAGCAAGCACTCCGATGAAGGTATTTCGTGAGGGTACTGATGACCGCATTGTAATGAAAAACTGGAACTGGATGCTTCCTTCTTTAGTTTATGGCTATCAAGGAATGGACGGCTTGAAAACTGGAACAACTGATTTTGCCGGCTATTGTTTTACTGGTACAGCAAGCCGTGACGGCAAACGATTCATTACTGTTGTACAAAATGCCGTGGGTGCCAACGGTAATGGTGATTATAAGTCGCGTTTTGATGAAACTAGAAAAATGCTAGATTATGCTTTTTCGACTACAACAAAAGAAGAAATCGTTCCAAAACACTATCAAGTGAAGGGACATAAAACAATCCCGGTTATTAAAGGGAAAGAAGATCAAGTTAAGATTTACACAAAATCAGCCATTGACATGGTGATTGAAAACGGTGAGAAAAATAATTATAAACCGGTATTAGTACTGGATAAAAATAAGATCTACAAAAATGGCGAATTAACAGCGCCAATTAAAAAAGGTGAAAAAATTGGTTATTTAACCGTTGAACCGAAAAATGGCGATAAAATTAAGTATTTAACAGCAGAGGGTCAAAAGAAGGTCCAGGTAGATGTAGTGGCTGCTCAAGATGTTGAAAAAGCAAATTGGTTTGTCCTAATGATGAGAGGAATTGGAAATTTCTTTGGTGACGTCTGGGATGGAATTGCTTCTACTGTTAAAGGCTGGTTTTAACGCTTTCTGAGAAACTATCAGAATTTGGATAGGATTCCTGCCTTGACAGGAATCCTTTTTTGTTGCTTTAATGAGTTTATGGAATAAATTATTTTAGTATTTCAAATTAGTAGTTTCTAAAACTATGAAGAGATTTTTCTTAATATTAGAAATAGAAGGGAGATTTTTAACAATGGTATCAACAGGTACGGATCGTGTAAAACGTGGTATGGCAGAAATGCAAAAGGGCGGCGTCATCATGGATGTCGTAAATGCTGAGCAGGCAAAGATTGCAGAAGAAGCCGGAGCAGTAGCGGTAATGGCTCTTGAAAGGGTTCCTTCAGATATTCGTGCTGCCGGCGGTGTTGCGAGAATGGCAGATCCTAGAATCATGGAAGAAGTAATGGGCGCTGTTTCTATTCCGGTAATGGCAAAGGCAAGAATCGGCCATATTGTGGAGGCACGTGTTCTTGAAGCGATGGGTGTTGACTATATTGACGAGAGCGAAGTATTGACACCTGCTGATGAAGAATTCCATTTAAATAAAAATTCCTTTACGGTTCCTTTTGTTTGCGGCTGCCGTGATTTAGGGGAAGCTGCCCGCAGAATTGGCGAAGGTGCTTCCATGCTTCGTACAAAAGGTGAGCCTGGTACTGGTAATATTGTTGAAGCGGTTCGCCATATGCGTAAAGTAAACGCACAAGTTCGCAAAGTGGTTTCCATGAATGAAGACGAACTGATGACTGAAGCAAAGCTGTTAGGCGCACCGTATGAAATCCTTCTTGAAATCAAACGTCTTGGCCGTCTCCCAGTTGTTAACTTTGCTGCCGGCGGTGTAGCAACTCCTGCTGATGCAGCGTTAATGATGGAATTAGGTGCTGACGGGGTATTCGTAGGTTCTGGTATTTTCAAATCTGAAAATCCTGCTTTATTTGCTAAAGCAATAGTAGAAGCTACGACACATTACCAAGATTATAAATTAATCGCTGAACTATCTAAGAATCTAGGAACACCGATGAAGGGGATTGAAATTTCATCATTGGCACCAGCAGACCGTATGCAAGACCGCGGCTGGTAATTAGACCGTCAAAGCTTAATAATTTACTTAGTTTTCCTGACGTTTTGGCGTCATGAGGCGCAGTTAAATCGAAGAGACAGAACTTTTGTAAAAAAGTTCTGTTTTGCAAACAAAGGGGTATTTTTTATGATAAAAATAGGCGTTCTCGCATTGCAAGGGGCTGTCCGTGAGCATATGCAATCAGTGGAAGCATGTGGCGCAGAGGCCATTGCCGTTAAGCATAAGGAAGAGTTGAAAGAGATAGATGGCCTGATTCTTCCTGGCGGAGAGAGCACTACAATGCGCCGTTTAATTGATAAGTATGACTTCATGGATGCATTGAAGGAATTTGCTGCCGAAGGTAAACCAATGTTCGGAACCTGTGCTGGATTGATCCTTCTAGCGAAGAATCTTGTCGGCTACAGCGAACCGCATATCGGTGTAATGGACGTTACGGTTGAACGCAACTCGTTTGGCCGCCAAGTAGACAGCTTTGAGGCTGACCTCGCAATTAGGGATGTCGCTTCTGAGTTTCCTGCTGTATTTATTCGTGCACCGCACATTGTTGAGGCCGGGGAGAATGTTGAAATTCTTGCAAAGCACAATGACCGCATTGTCGCCGCACGTGAAGGGCAATTCCTTGGATGCTCGTTCCATCCGGAGTTAACAGAGGACCATCGCTTTACCGGTTACTTTGTAGAGATGGTTAAAGAGGCAAAACAAAAGCAATTAGTATAATATGGTTGCAATTGGACCATAAATATAGTAGAGTATGAATACAAAATCATATCGAACAAAGCTATGAGAGGAACTAGTAACAAGGGATTTATTCTTAAGAGAGCCGGTGGCTGGTGTGAACCGGTGAATGATACTTGTGAATCCATCCTCGAGCAAGGTACGGAACGCTCCAATAAGGGGCCAGTAAGTATCTTCGGACAGAAACCGTTAATTTATTGAGGTGGACAGTTTTGCTGTCAACCAGGGTGGTATCGCGAGCAGCTCTCGTCCCTGTATTTGGGGACGGGAGTTTTTTGTTTTTTTATAGTGAAAGCAGGAGAACTCGCAGATATAAGGTACTAAGTCGCAGATATACTGTCGAAACTCGCAGATATATTGACACAAGTCGCAGATATATCCCCTAAACTCGCAGATATCCCCATATTAAACAAAAAGGAGTGTCTAAGTATGCTGGATTTAAAAGTATTACGAGCTAATTTTGCCGAAGTAAAAGAAAAGCTGCAGCATCGCGGCGAAGATTTAACAGACCTAGGCCGTTTTGAGGAACTGGACCACAAAAGAAGGGAGCTAATCGTTGAATCTGAACAGCTGAAATCAAAGCGAAATGAAGTTTCTCAACAGGTTGCGGCCTTAAAGCGTGAGAAAAAGGATGCCGATCAACTAATTCAGGAAATGCGCGAGGTTGGTGACCGGATCAAAACATTAGATGATGAGTTAAGAGGGGTAGAAGAAACATTAGAGCTGCTGTTATTAAGCATCCCAAATATTCCTCATGAAAGTGTGCCAGTTGGTGAATCAGAAGATGATAACGTGGAAATTCGTAAATGGGGTCAAATCCGTGAGTTTCATTTTGAACCAAAACCGCACTGGGAAATTGCCGATCATTTAGGAATCTTAGACTTTGAACGTGCCGGCAAGGTGACTGGCAGCCGCTTTGTTTTTTACAAAGGGCTTGGAGCACGCCTTGAACGCGCGTTAATGAGCTTCATGCTTGATCTGCATGTTGATGAGCATGGCTACACAGAGGTGCTGCCGCCATACATGGTTAACCGTACAAGCATGACGGGAACAGGGCAGCTTCCGAAGTTCGAAGAGGATGCCTTCTTAATTGAAAGTGAAGACTATTTCTTAATCCCGACGGCTGAAGTGCCGGTGACCAATTTACACCGTGATGAAATTATCAGCGGTGACGAATTGCCGATTAAGTATGCTGCATACAGCGCATGCTTCCGTTCAGAGGCAGGATCAGCAGGGCGTGATACGAGAGGCCTGATTCGCCAGCACCAATTTAACAAAGTCGAGCTGGTTAAGTTTGTTAAGCCTGAGGATTCTTATAGTGAGCTTGAAAAGCTGACAAATAATGCGGAGCGCGTCCTCCAGCTGTTAGAGCTGCCATACCATGTATTAAGCATGTGTACCGCTGACCTCGGCTTTACCGCAGCGAAAAAGTATGATATTGAAGTATGGCTGCCAAGCTACGAAACATACCGCGAGATTTCTTCTTGCAGTAACTTTGAGGCGTTCCAGGCGAGAAGAGCAAATATTCGCTTCCGCCGCGATCCGAAGGCGAAGCCGGAACATGTTCATACACTAAATGGCTCAGGCCTCGCGATTGGCCGTACGGTTGCCGCTATCTTAGAAAACTACCAGCAGGAAGACGGCAGTGTCGTGATACCAACGGTGCTTCGTCCATATATGGGTGGACGAGAGGTAATCAAACCGGTTTAATTTACTTTCTTTCGGGCGGCTCGCACCCGCCCGAATTTTTTTTATTATTTAGTTGACATCAGTATTAGAAATATGATAAATTATCTACTGTTGTTGCACGGAGGAATACCCAAGTCCGGCTGAAGGGATCGGTCTTGAAAACCGACAGGCGGGTTAAACCGCGCGGGGGTTCGAATCCCTCTTCCTCCGCCATATATCTATAATCGCGCATAAAAACTGGAGATAAAAATTCGTTACAAGTAATTGTAGCGAATTTTTTTTTTGCGAAATCACTCATTATCCTTTTATACACAAAAAAAGCACATACTGGTTACCCAATATGTGCCTTTGCAGTATATAATATCTCAGTTAATTTCGTCTCAACCTCCAGGCAGACTCTCTTGGCATCCGCCTCACTGTTGACAACGTCGGTATTATCCATATTAATAACTAACACTTCACTGGCATCGTACCGTTCCATGACCCATTCGTCATAGCCCTTCCACACCTCAAAATAATATTCCTTCAACTCAGGATTGATTTCAAAGCTGCGGCCTCGGGCCATAATCCGGTCAAGTACAGTTTCAAAGGAGCCTTTCAAGTAAACCATTAAATCCGGCGCCTTTTTTGGAAGCTGTGCTAATTCTTCCATCATGTTATCCACGAGCTCTTCATAAATTTTAAATTCAAGTTCAGAAATTCTGCCTAAATTTTTATTTACATAAGCAAAATACCAATCTTCATAGATGGAACGATCCTGGATGGTGTAGATAGGATTTCTCCAGTTGATGGAGTCCTTCACAGTTTTAAAGCGTTTGTTTAAGAAAAATAATTGCAGTAAGAAGGGAATTCTTTTTGCATCCAATTCTTCCTGAGTTAATTCATAATAAAGCGGAAGGATTGGATTATCATCGACAGCTTCATAAAATACCTTGCTGTCAATCCCTTTATGTTGAAAGTGTGCCTTTAACATGTCGGCAACACTTGTTTTCCCAAGACCGATCATACCACCAATAACGATGCTCACGAACATCCCCCTGTTCTTAAAGTGTTTGTCCAACTGGCTGATTTTAATGCAGATGATAATTTTCCAATAATAAACTCCAGATCGTGTTCGTTTTTAACGAAATCCAAATCATCGCCGTTAAAGCGAAGAACGGGTATTTCTGGATGTTCCTTTTCGAACAGCGCTATGGTTTGTTCATAATCCAGCGAAAGCTGTTTTAAGTAAAGCGGGCTGATATTTTTTTCAACTTCACGGCCTCTGAGCTTTATCCGGTTTAACAGCGTATCGAGGCTGGCATTTAAATAAATGATGACGTTGGGCTTTGGCATATCTTCTGTTAAGATTTGATAAATCTTGTAATATTTATTATACTCTTCGCTATTTAAAGTCCTTTGAGCAAAAATCAAATTTTTAAATATATGATAATCAGCAACCACTGCTTTATTTTTGCTTAAGTAATGGGTGTTGATATCCCCTAATTGTTTAAAGCGATTGCAGAGAAAAAACATTTCCGTTTGGAAACTCCATTCCTCGATATTTTCATAAAACTTTCCTAAAAACGGATTTTCGTCAACAATCTCTTTTAATAGCGCGAATTGAAATTGTTCTGAAATGGCTTTGGCTAGAGATGTTTTTCCTACACCAATCGGCCCTTCAACCGTAATAAAGGGTATCTCCCCCATTTGAATCCTCCTTCTCCAGCTGCTGAGATATTCTATATGTTATGACGAACGATGTCTGACAATCGATGTCAAAAGCGACATTATTTTTACATGTCTAGCTCCAGCGCCCTAGCGGCTAGTGTCCTTCGCTCTCCGCCCTACGATAAGTCAACATCGAATCGCCTTCGGCTCTTCGTGTTTCCTTTATCTTGGTTGGAGCGCTCCAGGCCATACGCCGCTGACCAGGGCGCTTACGCTTTTCGACAGTGCAAAGAATATTTTATCATAATCTACTACAGGAAGGGATATGGAATTTTTTAATATTTCTTAAGAAAAGTGTTGATTTGCGCTCAAATTATCAAAGATACAAACCAATTCCGTTTTTTGTTGCCTATAAAAAAAACTGCCGAGAGGTCGGCAGTTAGGTTCCACGTTTGGTGACGTTGAAGTTATCGACAATCAGCAGCCAGTTCTGCGGGAAGGCCAGGCCCAGCTTCCAGTAGCTCATCCCTCTTAAATTTAATTCTTTAATTAAGTCAAATTTAGCTTGAATCGAGCGGGCATCTTCAAACCAAACCTCATGCTGTTTACCGGAGGCATCGTTATATTTGAAAAACGGCGCTTGTGCCTTTGTGTCGTATTGAATAGGAACATGGTGGCTGGCGGCAAGCTGAATCGCCTGCTGCGGACTGACGGCTTTGGCAATCGTTCCTTGAACAAATGGAAGGGTCCAATCATAGCCATATAAATTTTGCCCCATTAAAATTTTGGTGGAGGGCATTTCGGAAATTGCATATTCCAAAACCTTTCTTACTTGATCAATAGGGGAAACGGCCATTGCCGGGCCGCCGCTGTAGCCCCACTCATAGGTCATGATGACAACAAAGTCAGAGATTTCTCCATGTGCCTTATAATCATGGGCTTCATACCATAACCCCTTTTGTCCGCGGCTCGTTTTCGGAGCAAGTGCTGTTGACATCAGCCAGCCTTCTCTCTGGAAGCGCTGCTTAGCCTTTCGCAGAAAACGGTTATAGGCCTCACGGTCGGCCGGGCGTAAAAACTCAAAATCAAAGTGAATATCACGGAATCCATATTTTTTTGCTGTCGTGACAATATTGTTTAAGAATTTGTCCTGTATCGCGATGTCATTAAGCAGAATTCTCCCTAACTCATCACTAAACTGATCATTTTCTTGGTTATTAATGACCATCATTAAGACGTTGCGGTTGGCTTTGGCGATAGCGGGAAACTGGTTCAGCAAAGGTTCTTTCAAAGTACCATCACGGCGTGCTTGAAAGCTAAAAGGGGCTAAATAAGTAAGATAAGGTGCTGCTTCGCGTGCGCTGTTTTCTAGAACAGGTGCAACGGTGGTGCCACGTGGTTCAACATAGGCATTGAACTCCGCATTTCGCTTTTTCCCTTGGGGAATGTAAAGTCTGAGGCCGACATATAATGGCTGGTTGACGGGAATCCGATTAATAGAAGCTAACTGCTGATATGGGACACCAAACTTCTGGCCGATTGAGTATAAGGTATCACCCTGCTGAACGAAATAAAAGCGGCCGATAATCGGAATAACAATGGCTTGCCCGATGACAAGATTATTCGGGTTTGGCAGGTCATTTGCCTCGGTAATCTCGTTTACAGTTGTATGATAAGTTTGTGCAATCGTCGTTAGTGTTTCGTTTTGCTTTACAATGTGAATTTGCATATACATCCCTCCTAAAACACAAATACGCTACAACCATTCTATGAGGACGGAGGAGGATTCATGATATAATGATGATAAATTTCATGACTGCTCGGTTCAATCCTAGCTTTTAACACATTTTTCATCATAGTTAAGGCATATTGATTGTCATCCTCAGAGACAGAAGCAAGACAATCGGAGGGCACCAGCAGTTCAAATTCCCTCATATAGGCATCGTTAGCGGTAAATAAAACACAAATATTTCCGGCGATTCCGGTTAAAACAAGGGTGTCCACTTTTAATTGATGAAGTAAAGTATTAAGAGCCGTTCCGTAAAAGGCCGAATGCTTCGGCTTAATTAAAAAGTAATCATCTTCCCCGGGCAGCAATTGGTTCATAATTGGGTCGCTATATCTATTACTGCAATATTGAATGATTTTTTGGTAGTCGGCCTGCCATAAATTATAATGGTCATTGATAAAAATGACCGGCAGCTTCACTTGGTTAAATTGATCCTTAAGTCTGTTGATAGACTGAGAAATTAGCCTTGCTTTTTGTGCTAAAACAGAACCTCCGGGGAAATCAAAATTGTTAATCATGTCAATAATGATAAGGGCAGTTTTCGGTTTCTTCATACCTGTCTCTCCTTTTTCCTATGTGGGGAAGGTGTCATTTTATTATCCTAAATTATTTACCCATCTAAAGGCGGTTTATGCTAAATGAACGTACAAGATGAACTTTTTATGAAAGAAGCGATAAAAGAAGCCGAAAAAGCTCAAGACTTAAATGAGGTGCCAATCGGGGCAGTGCTTGTTCATGAAGAAAAGATTATTTCCCGGGCACATAATTTACGGGAAAGTGAGCAAAACGCCATCGCCCATGCAGAACTGTTAGCGATTGATAAGGCCTGCAGGGAAATGGGTTCTTGGCGGCTGGAGGACACAACCCTGTATGTCACGCTGGAGCCGTGTCCGATGTGTTCCGGTGCAATTATTTTATCCAGAGTTAAAAGGGTGGTTTATGGTGCCAGCGATCCGAAAGGCGGCTGTGCCGGCACGCTGATGAACCTATTAGAAGACGAGCGCTTTAACCATCAAAGTGAGGTTGAAAAAGGGGTGCTTGAAAAAGAATGCGGCGAGCTGCTGTCAAACTTCTTCAAAAAAATCCGCGAGCGAAAAAAGCTCGATAAGAAGAAGCGGCAATTTGATAGTATTACAAAAATTGACAGTGAATAACGATTGCTTTTTTCCCAGATTGTTTGTATACTAAAAAGGCGTCAGATAAGACGCATTGAAAATTTGGTATCAACTTTGCCGTGCTAGGTGGGGAGGTAGCGGTGCCCTGTACCCGCAATCCGCTCTAGCGGGACTGAATCCCTTCCTGAGGCTGATATCCTGTAGGGCCAGCCTTAAGTAAGTGGTGTTGACGCCTGGGTCCTGCGCAATGGGAATCCATGAACCATGTCAGGTCCGGAAGGAAGCAGCATTAAGTGGACGCTCTCATGTGCCGCAGGGGTGCCTGGGCCGAGCTAACTGCTTAAGTAACGCCTATGGGTGTCAGTCGAAGGAAGGTGCACGGCAGTTATTACATATTGCCTAAATTAAACTCATCTCAGAATATTGAGATGAGTTTTTTTGTGAACTCTTTGGAAAATAGTACATAGATAAGTTATAATAGATAAGATGAAAAAATTTGAAGGAGGCGGTGTCTAGTGGCTTATCAAGCTTTATATCGTGTTTGGCGTCCGCAGACATTTTTTGATGTGGTGGGACAAGAACATGTCACGAAGACATTGCAAAATGCCTTACTTCAGCAAAAAATTTCTCATGCTTACCTCTTCTCTGGACCAAGAGGAACAGGGAAGACAAGTGCGGCGAAAATATTAGCAAAGGCGATTAACTGTGAGCAAGCACCGGTTTCTGAGCCGTGCAATCAGTGTCCATCCTGCCTTGGCATTACAAATGGAACGATTCCGGATGTCCTGGAATTTGACGCTGCCTCTAACTCAAGAGTAGAAGAGATGCGGGATGTTCTCGATAAGGTGAGATTTGCTCCAACTGCGGTCAAATATAAGGTGTACATTATTGACGAGGTGCATATGCTGTCAATCAGCGCCTTTAATGCTTTGCTAAAAACATTGGAAGAACCGCCGAAGCATGTCATCTTTATCTTAGCAACAACTGAACCGCATAAAATACCGTTGACGATTATCTCCAGATGCCAGCGCTTTGATTTTAGAAGAATTACCGCAGACTCAATTGTTGGCCGGATGAAACTAATTGCCGATGAATCCGGGATAGATTGTGACGAGCGGGCATTGCAAATGATTGCGAGAGCTGCTGAAGGCGGAATGCGGGATGCCCTCAGTTTATTGGACCAAGCTATTTCTTACAGCCAGGAACGGGTGACGCTTGAAGATGCACTGACCGTAACGGGAGCTGTATCGCAAGGCTTTTTAAATAAAATGGCTAGAGCAATCAAAGAAAAAGATGTTGTCAGCGGCTTAGAATCATTAGATGAGCTTCTGTTTCATGGGAAAGACCCGGCACGTTTTATTGAGGACCTTATCTTATTTTACCGCGATATGCTTCTTTATAAAGCGGCGCCGAAGCTTGAGGAATCTCTCGAAAGAGTCATGCTTGATGATGATTTCCGGCAAATGGCCGAAGAGGTTCCGATTGAGGAAATCTATCAGCTGATAGACCTGCTGAATAAAACACAGCAGGATATGCGCTGGACGAACCACCCAAGGATATTCCTTGAGGTAGCGATTGTTAAACTGTGTCAATTAGAAGCAAGACAGCCGGTTCAGCTTCAATCAGGGGCAATGGAACCGTTACTTGCAAAGATTGAGCAGCTTGAACATGAACTGCAGCAATTAAAAACATCAGGTGTTTCTCAAGCTGCCCATGAGCCGGCACCACAGCCGCAGAAATCTGCCCATCGGTCATCAAGAAATACCTTTCAGCCGCAGGTTGGAAAAATTAATGAAGTGTTAAAGCAAGCTACAAAAAGTGATTTAAGCGTGGTAAAAGCAAATTGGGGCGAAATGCGAGGGGGCCTATTAAAGTCTCACGCTGCCTTATTAAATGAAGCAGAACCGGTTGCCGCTTCGGCTGCAGCCATTATAATAAAATTTAAGCATGAAATGATTTGCCAGATGGCGATGAACCGAAATGATTTTCTTGAAGCGGTCACAGCTTCATTATTGAAATTAACATCAAAGCATTTCTTATTATTGGGTGTGCCGGAAGAGCAATGGCTTTCAATACGGGAAGAGTTCCTGCATAATAACCAGCAAAGTGAAGACGGCACCCCGAGTGAGTCAGCCCGAGAGGAAGAACCACATATTGCAGAAGCAAAGAAATTATTTGGTGCTGAATTTGTTGAAATTATTGATTAGGCAAAGGTAATTAAAAGCTTTAGCTTGATCGTTATTAAAATTAATAAAACGACGGAGGTAAAATGAATGATGCGTGGCGGAATGGGAAATATGCAAAATATGATGAAACAAATGCAGAAAATGCAAAAGAAAATGGCAGAGGCACAGGAACAATTAGGAGAAGAGAAAATTGTAGGAACAGCTGGCGGCGGTATTGTAACTGTCACCGTAACTGGCCATAAAGAAGTAGTCGATGTTCTAATCAAGCCAGAAGCGGTAGATCCTGATGATGTCGAAATGCTTCAAGATCTTGTATTGGCCGCTGTTAATGATGCCCTAAAAAAGGCTGATGAATTGACAAATAATACAATGGGACAATTTACAAAGGGATTAAACCTGCCATTTTAATAAGAAAAGCGGAAACCACAATTAAAATAAAGCAAAAGTGCCTGCAAATTCCATTTTGTACATTGGCACTTTTGCTTTTTTGAGGAGAAATTAATAATGCATTATCCAGAACCAATCTCAAAGTTAATTGATAGTTTTATGAAGCTGCCGGGGATTGGCCCGAAAACAGCTGCCCGGCTGGCTTTTTATGTTTTAAGCATGAAGGAAGATACGGTGCTCGATTTTGCAAAGGCACTCGTAAATGCCAAGCGCAATTTAACGTATTGCTCTGTCTGCGGCCATATTACCGACCAAGACCCATGCTACATTTGTGAAGACCAGCGCCGGGATAAGAGTATCATATGTGTCGTACAGGATCCAAAAGATGTGATTGCGATGGAAAAAATGAAGGAATATAACGGTTTATATCATGTATTGCATGGGGCGATCTCCCCTATGGACGGCATTGGTCCTGAGGATATTAATATCCCAGATCTCTTGAAACGCCTGCAGGATGAAACCGTCCAAGAAGTAGTGTTAGCAACGAATCCCAATATTGAAGGCGAAGCGACAGCTATGTATATCTCCCGTTTAATCAAACCATCAGGAATTAAAACAACAAGAATTGCTCATGGACTGCCGGTCGGCGGGGACCTTGAATATGCGGATGAGGTAACACTATCAAAAGCGCTAGAGGGCCGTCGGGAATTATAGCGAAAAATATGAATAGATTTTTCGGAGGTAGCAGGTATGTTTTTTCGGCGCAAAGAGCGGCTTCGAAAAGAATTTGATGAAAAATTGTTATTTCAGTTGAATAAATGTAAGGAATATTGGCAGCAGGAAAAAGCATTGTTAGAAAAAAGCTTTGACCCGTCAGAGGAAGTCATTTGCCAAACAAAAATAGCAGAAGCGAAATACATTTTTCTATTAAGAGAAGCGAAACAAAGAAAAATTTCATTAATCCGATAAGGAAAACGTGTTTTTGAAGTGGGGATTTCATCTTTACTGCTGGTGGAAGAGACTTTCGATAAAGCCTGAGCATCTTGCTCGGGTTTTTTTAATTAGGTCTATTTAGGATAACTTGTACATATCTTGAAAGTAAAGTGACTTTGGAGGGGGGATCGCTCTCTTGGAACCAATCATTGTAATATCTGTTCTCGGCGGACTTGTTGTTTTAATGTTACTTTTCGGAGCTCCATTTAAACCGGCTCGTTTTGTCGGCCAAGCAGCCATAAAAATGATCATTGGGGCATTATTTTTATTTTTCTTAAATGTGGGCGGTAATCAATATGGAATACATGTCCCGATCAATTTTGCAACATCTGCCGTTTCTGGCTTTCTTGGAATACCCGGTTTATTTGCACTAGTTGCCATTCAACAATGGGTTATCTAATGATCAAACCGCAGTTAACTGCGGTTTTTCTTTTGTGTATGGAATAAAAAAAGTGGTTACAATATTTTTTTGAGAAAAGGTATTGACCACCTCGTGTAAATCATGTAATATATTAAAAGTCGTCACCACGACAAACAACTGACATTTGAAAAGTGTTGACATAAACAACTTCAAATGTTATATTAATAAAGTCGTTCTTTGAAAACTAAACAAACAAAAACGTCAACAAACAATAATTATTCATCTCTTTATGAGATGAAGCCAACGTAACATTTATGAGCTAATCAACTTTCTTGGAGAGTTTGATCCTGGCTCAGGACGAACGCTGGCGGCGTGCCTAATACATGCAAGTCGAGCGAACTTGCGGGAGCTTGCTCCCAAAAGTTAGCGGCGGACGGGTGAGTAACACGTGGGCAACCTGCCTGTAAGACTGGGATAACTTCGGGAAACCGGAGCTAATACCGGATAATTCTTATCAACACATGTTGATAAGCTGAAAGTCGGTTTCGGCTGACACTTACAGATGGGCCCGCGGCGCATTAGCTAGTTGGTGAGGTAACGGCTCACCAAGGCAACGATGCGTAGCCGACCTGAGAGGGTGATCGGCCACACTGGGACTGAGACACGGCCCAGACTCCTACGGGAGGCAGCAGTAGGGAATCTTCCACAATGGACGAAAGTCTGATGGAGCAACGCCGCGTGAGCGATGAAGGCCTTCGGGTCGTAAAGCTCTGTTGTTAGGGAAGAACAAGTATCGGAGTAACTGCCGGTACCTTGACGGTACCTAACCAGAAAGCCACGGCTAACTACGTGCCAGCAGCCGCGGTAATACGTAGGTGGCAAGCGTTGTCCGGAATTATTGGGCGTAAAGCGCGCGCAGGCGGTCCTTTAAGTCTGATGTGAAAGCCCACGGCTCAACCGTGGAGGGTCATTGGAAACTGGGGGACTTGAGTGCAGAAGAGGAAAGCGGAATTCCACGTGTAGCGGTGAAATGCGTAGAGATGTGGAGGAACACCAGTGGCGAAGGCGGCTTTCTGGTCTGTAACTGACGCTGAGGCGCGAAAGCGTGGGGAGCAAACAGGATTAGATACCCTGGTAGTCCACGCCGTAAACGATGAGTGCTAAGTGTTAGAGGGTTTCCGCCCTTTAGTGCTGCAGCTAACGCATTAAGCACTCCGCCTGGGGAGTACGGCCGCAAGGCTGAAACTCAAAGGAATTGACGGGGGCCCGCACAAGCGGTGGAGCATGTGGTTTAATTCGAAGCAACGCGAAGAACCTTACCAGGTCTTGACATCCTCTGACACTCCTAGAGATAGGACTTTCCCCTTCGGGGGACAGAGTGACAGGTGGTGCATGGTTGTCGTCAGCTCGTGTCGTGAGATGTTGGGTTAAGTCCCGCAACGAGCGCAACCCTTGATCTTAGTTGCCAGCATTCAGTTGGGCACTCTAAGGTGACTGCCGGTGACAAACCGGAGGAAGGTGGGGATGACGTCAAATCATCATGCCCCTTATGACCTGGGCTACACACGTGCTACAATGGATGGTACAAAGGGCTGCAAAACCGCAAGGTCTAGCCAATCCCATAAAACCATTCTCAGTTCGGATTGCAGGCTGCAACTCGCCTGCATGAAGCCGGAATCGCTAGTAATCGCGGATCAGCATGCCGCGGTGAATACGTTCCCGGGCCTTGTACACACCGCCCGTCACACCACGAGAGTTTGTAACACCCGAAGTCGGTGGGGTAACCGTAAGGAGCCAGCCGCCTAAGGTGGGACAGATGATTGGGGTGAAGTCGTAACAAGGTAGCCGTATCGGAAGGTGCGGCTGGATCACCTCCTTTCTAAGGATATAAGCTGGACATATGAGCCAGACAATAAAAGTTTGTTTGATTGTTTCTTGTTTGTTTAGTTTTGAGGGAGCAATTTTCTCTCAAAGCTTTTTTATTCGTTCTTTGAAAACTAGATAATCGTATAGAAGAAGAAACCAAGTAAGAACCGAGTATCGCCATTTTAGTTTTTCTCTCTAAATTTAGAGTAAAACCTTTTAGGTTAAGTTAGAAAGGGCGCACGGTGGATGCCTTGGCACTAGGAGCCGATGAAGGACGGGACTAACACCGATATGCTTCGGGGAGCTGTAAGTAAGCTTTGATCCGGAGATTTCCGAATGGGGGAACCCACTGCTCGTAATGGAGCAGTATCTTTACCTGAATACATAGGGTATTGAAGGCAGACCCGGGGAACTGAAACATCTAAGTACCCGGAGGAAGAGAAAGCAAACGCGATTCCCTAAGTAGCGGCGAGCGAAACGGGAACAGCCCAAACCGAAAGGCTTGCCTTTCGGGGTTGTAGGACACTCAACATGGAGTTACAAAGGAACGGGGTAGATGAAGCGACCTGGAAAGGTCCGCAATAGAAGGTAAAAGCCCTGTAGTCGAAACTTCGTTCCCTCCTGAGTGGATCCTGAGTACGGCCGGACACGTGAAATCCGGTCGGAAGCAGGGAGGACCATCTCCCAAGGCTAAATACTCCCTAGTGACCGATAGTGAACCAGTACCGTGAGGGAAAGGTGAAAAGCACCCCGGAAGGGGAGTGAAAGAGATCCTGAAACCGTGTGCCTACAAGTAGTCAAAGCCCGTTTATGGGTAATGGCGTGCCTTTTGTAGAATGAACCGGCGAGTTACGATTGCATGCAAGGTTAAGTTGAAGAGACGGAGCCGCAGCGAAAGCGAGTCTGAATAGGGCGAATATAGTATGTAGTCGTAGACCCGAAACCAGGTGATCTACCCATGTCCAGGGTGAAGTCCAGGTAACACTGGATGGAGGCCCGAACCCACGCACGTTGAAAAGTGCGGGGATGAGGTGTGGGTAGCGGAGAAATTCCAATCGAACTTGGAGATAGCTGGTTCTCTCCGAAATAGCTTTAGGGCTAGCCTCACGTTGTTAGAGTCTTGGAGGTAGAGCACTGTTTGGACTAGGGGCCCTCATCGGGTTACCGAATTCAGACAAACTCCGAATGCCAAAGACTTATCCGTGGGAGTCAGACTGCGAGTGATAAGATCCGTAGTCAAAAGGGAAACAGCCCAGACCACCAGCTAAGGTCCCAAAGTATACGTTAAGTGGAAAAGGATGTGGAGTTGCTTAGACAACCAGGATGTTGGCTTAGAAGCAGCCACCATTTAAAGAGTGCGTAATAGCTCACTGGTCGAGTGACTCTGCGCCGAAAATGTACCGGGGCTAAACGTATCACCGAAGCTGTGGATTGACATCTACGATGTCAGTGGTAGGAGAGCGTTCTAAGGGCGTTGAAGCTGGACCGTAAGGACCGGTGGAGCGCTTAGAAGTGAGAATGCCGGTATGAGTAGCGAAAGATGAGTGAGAATCTCATCCACCGAATGCCTAAGGTTTCCTGAGGAAGGCTCGTCCGCTCAGGGTTAGTCGGGACCTAAGCCGAGGCCGAAAGGCGTAGGCGATGGACAACAGGTTGATATTCCTGTACCACCTCTTTATCGTTTGAGTGATGGGGGGACGCAGGAGGATAGGGTAAGCGCGCTGCTGGTTATGCGCGTCTAAGCAGTTAGGCTGATGAATAGGAAAATCCGTTCATCGTAAAGGCTGAGCTGTGATAGCGAGGGAATTATAGTACCGAAGTTCCTGATTCCACACTGCCAAGAAAAGCCTCTAGCGAGATAAAAGGTGCCCGTACCGCAAACCGACACAGGTAGGCGAGGAGAGAATCCTAAGGTGAGCGAGAGAACTCTCGTTAAGGAACTCGGCAAAATGACCCCGTAACTTCGGGAGAAGGGGTGCTTATTGAGGTGCATAGCCTCGATGAGCCGCAGTGAATAGGCCCAGGCGACTGTTTAGCAAAAACACAGGTCTCTGCGAAGCCGCAAGGCGAAGTATAGGGGCTGACGCCTGCCCGGTGCTGGAAGGTTAAGAGGAGGGGTTAGCTCACGCGAAGCTCTGAATCGAAGCCCCAGTAAACGGCGGCCGTAACTATAACGGTCCTAAGGTAGCGAAATTCCTTGTCGGGTAAGTTCCGACCCGCACGAAAGGCGTAACGATCTGGGCACTGTCTCAACGAGAGACTCGGTGAAATTATAGTACCTGTGAAGATGCAGGTTACCCGCGACAGGACGGAAAGACCCCATGGAGCTTTACTGTAGCCTGATATTGAATTTTGGTACAGCTTGTACAGGATAGGTAGGAGCCTGAGAAGCCGGAGCGCCAGCTTCGGTGGAGGCGTCGGTGGGATACTACCCTGGCTGTATTGAAATTCTAACCCTCACCCCTGATCGGGGTGGGAGACAGTGTCAGGTGGGCAGTTTGACTGGGGCGGTCGCCTCCTAAAATGTAACGGAGGCGCCCAAAGGTTCCCTCAGAATGGTTGGAAATCATTCGCAGAGTGTAAAGGCACAAGGGAGCTTGACTGCGAGACCTACAAGTCGAGCAGGGACGAAAGTCGGGCTTAGTGATCCGGTGGTTCCGCATGGAAGGGCCATCGCTCAACGGATAAAAGCTACCCTGGGGATAACAGGCTTATCTCCCCCAAGAGTCCACATCGACGGGGAGGTTTGGCACCTCGATGTCGGCTCATCGCATCCTGGGGCTGTAGTCGGTCCCAAGGGTTGGGCTGTTCGCCCATTAAAGCGGTACGCGAGCTGGGTTCAGAACGTCGTGAGACAGTTCGGTCCCTATCCGTCGTGGGCGCAGGAAATTTGAGAGGAGCTGTCCTTAGTACGAGAGGACCGGGATGGACGCACCGCTGGTGTACCAGTTGTCTTGCCAAAGGCATCGCTGGGTAGCTATGTGCGGACGGGATAAGTGCTGAAAGCATCTAAGCATGAAGCCCCCCTCAAGATGAGATTTCCCATAGCGTCAAGCTAGTAAGATCCCTGAAAGATGATCAGGTTGATAGGTCAGAGGTGGAAGCATGGTGACATGTGGAGCTGACTGATACTAATCGATCGAGGACTTAACCAAGTCAATAATAGTAGCGAACTCATTCTTACGAATCTTCTTCTGTATTATCTAGTTTTGAGGGAATGAACCTCAAATATTATAGTCCGGCGGTGATGGCGAGAAGGTCACACCCGTTCCCATACCGAACACGGAAGTTAAGCTTCTCAGCGCCGATGGTAGTTGGGGCAAGCGCCCCTGTGAGAGTAGGACGCTGCCGGGCAGACAAAAAGACAATCTAAGACAGGTTGTCTTTTTTTATTTATAAAAATAAATCCTGTATAGACATACACCTAAACGGGGAATGCGACATAAAATAATCAGTGAGATCAATAGAAATGAACGTTCTGAAAATTGTATACAAATAAGAATAAACGGGAAGAATGGGTGTATGGAGGTGGAGAACTTGAGTTCAAATTTAGCACATAACCACTTTGAAGAAACATGTGTTATTTGTGAAAATCAAAAAGTAAAAGGAATACATCTATACACTTCTTTTATTTGTTCTGACTGTGAGCATGAGTTAATACAAACAGATACGAGTGACCCAAAATATAAATATTTCCTTAAACGTTTAAGGAAGGTGACAACGCCGGAAATCTTTTCGTAACAAAGTCCTTTAAAGGGCTTTATTTTTTTGCCATCTGAAATGAAAGCAGGCAAACCATTTTTTTGTTAAAATAGATAAGACTCTAAAAAGGAAGTAAAGAATATGGACAGGCAGTTAAAATTACCTTTAGTCAGTGCTTTAATAGAACATATAAATAAAAAACCGATTTCCTTTCATGTTCCTGGACATAAATATGGAACGACTTTTCCAAATTTAAGTGAACCCCTCCAATCCATTCTACAGCTTGATGTAACAGAGCTGTCGGGTTTAGATGATTTACATGAACCGGAAGGGGCTATATTAGAAGCAGAGAATCTTTTAGCGGAATTATTTCGGGTGGAAAAAAGCTATTTCCTTGTCAATGGCTCAACGTCAGGGAATTTGGCGATGATAATGGCGGCTTGTTCGGAGGATGATATTGTTCTTGTACAAAGAAATTGCCATAAATCAATTTTAAATGCCTTACAGCTGGTGAAGGCACAGCCAATATTTATTGAACCTGAGTACGACCCGGAAAAGAAAATGGCGGCAGGAATTAATGTCGATACCGTTAGAAAGGCGATCCATTTGTATCCACAAGCAAAGGCTGTTATTGTAACCTATCCTAATTATTATGGAATGATCTATGATTTACGGGGGATTATTAAAGAGGCACATCGTCATCATATCCCTGTTTTAGTGGATGAAGCTCATGGAGCGCATTTTATCATTGGCAGTCCGTTTCCGGATTCTGCTGTAACCATGGGGGCTGATATTGTCGTACAATCAGCACATAAGACATTACCGGCAATGACAATGGGGTCGTTTCTACACTTTAACAGTCAGTTTGTGGCTAATGAAAGGGTTAAGAAATATTTAGGAATATTTCAGTCCAGCAGCCCATCTTATCCGATTATGGCTTCACTCGATATTGCCAGACATTACATAGCTTCATATACCCAACAGGATAAAGACTATTTACTTAGAAGAATCACAGCCTTTAAGGAATACCTTTCAGAAATTCCCGCCATTAAGGTGATAGATTTTTTAAACGGGCAAGAGGGCGATCCGTTAAAGGTTATTATTCAGTCTAAAAGTCAATTAAACGGGTTTGAACTGCAAAGGGAATTAGAATTATATTCTATTTTTACAGAGATGGCAGATCCTCATAATGTGCTGCTTATTTTTCCACTATTAAAAAATGGACAAGATTACTCGTTGGAGAGGGCAGCAGAAGTGATGAAAGGGGTTACCGCCGGCCTTCCAACCATGGTTAGAAAAGAAGAGTATGTAAATGACGGCGAGCGGATTACCCGCCTTGCGCTTGATTATCAGCAGCTGTCAGAGCTTAAGATAGAGGAAATCACAATGGAACAATCGGCGGGAAGAATATGTGCGGAGCAAATTATCCCTTACCCGCCAGGAATTCCATTGCTTTTGCAGGGTGAAGAGATTACCGAGAGGAAGCTTATTCAACTTCGCCGCTTGCTGGAAACGGGGGCAAGATTTCAAGGCGGGGCTTTATTGAAAGAGGGGCATATAAAGGTTTTCACAGCTTAAGAATGACTAGTTTGGAGGTTTAGAAAATATGAGGCGTGGTATATTTATTACATTTGAAGGCCCTGATGGTGCTGGAAAGTCTACAATTATCAGCATGGTAGCTCGTCAGCTTAAAAACGCATTATTGACCAGAGAACCCGGAGGCATTGAAATAGCAGAGCAAATTCGTCGTGTAATTTTAGACAGGGAGAATACGGCGATGGACCCTCGGACAGAGGCATTGCTTTATGCGGCAGCAAGAAGACAGCACCTGGTGGAGCGGGTAAAGCCAGCGCTTGAGGAAGGAAAAATTGTTTTATGTGACCGCTTTGTTGACAGCTCGCTTGCCTATCAAGGCTATGCCCGCGGCTTGGGGATTGAGGAGGTTTGGACGATTAATCAATTTGCTATCGAGCAGATGATGCCGGATATAACCATTTATTTTGATATTGAGCCAGAAATAGGATTAAAAAGGATTAATCAAAATAAGGGCAGGGAGATTAATCGGTTGGACTTAGAGGATCTTGAATTTCATCAGAAGGTAAGGGAGGGATACCATATTCTGCTGGAGCGCTTTTCAAATAGGATGGTGAAAATCAATGCATCCGAATCGATTGAAGAAGTATTCCAGAAAACTCTTCAAATGATTGAAAAAAGATTAGCTGAAAAATAGCCTTTCTCATAAGGCTTTTTTTTTCATTCAAAGCAGTTGGTGAAACTGATATAATATAAGGAAAGGGAAAAACTAGAATCGGGAAATTAAAGGAGAGGGTGTTACGATGAAATTAATTATTGCTGTTGTTCAGGATCAGGATAGTAATCGTTTATCTAAGGCGCTGGTGGAAAACAATTTCCGTGCAACAAAGCTTGCCTCAACAGGCGGGTTCCTGAAATCTGGAAATACAACATTCATGATTGGTACAGAAGATATCCGGGTAGATCGTGCCTTGCAAATCATTAAAGAAAATTGCCGGGCAAGAGAACAGCTTGTTTCACCTGTTTCACCAATGGGAGGAAATGCCGACTCCTATGTTCCATATCCAGTAGAGGTTGAAGTAGGCGGAGCCACAGTATTCGTCCTCCCAATCGAGCAATTTTTACATTTCTAAAGTTAAGTGAGTGATTAGTTTGGGAAAAACATGGGAGCAATTAGAGGAGCTGCAGCCCACTGGTTTAAGAATGCTAAAAAACAGCCTTAAAAAACAACGGGTTGCCCATGCATACCTTTTTGAGGGACTTAGAGGAACAGGAAAAAAGGAAGTAGGGCTCTTGCTTACTAAGGCCCTTTTTTGTGAGGGATTAATCGAAGGCTACAAACCTTGTGAAGCCTGCCATAATTGCCGGCGCATCAACAGCGGGAACCATCCAGATGTTCATTTAGTAGAACCGGATGGGGCATCTATTAAGGTAGATCAAATTCGAAACCTGCAGGCGGAATTTGCCAAAAAGGGCGTTGAATCCTTAAGAAAAGTCTACTTGATTGCCCACGCCGATAAAATGAGCAACAGCGCATCCAACAGTCTGCTAAAGTTTTTAGAGGAACCTAATGCGCAAACTGTCGCCTTATTATTAACAGAACAGCCCCAGCGAATACTGCCAACGATTCTTTCAAGATGTCAAATTCTAACCTTCCAGCCGCTTTCACCCAATGTTATGGTTAAACAACTAATGGAGAAAGGCGTTACATCACAGAATGCCTGCATTTTAGCCCAGCTTACGAATAACTTGGAAGAAGCGCTAGAATTAAATGTCGATGAATGGTTTGCACAAGCCCAAAAAATAGTGGTAAAATTATATGAGGTCTTGAAAAAAAGTCCTCTTGAAGCGATGGTCACGCTTCAAGGTGATTGGTTTCAACACTTCAAAGAAAAAGAACAGATTCACCGTGGTCTAGATTTATTACTTCTTATTTTTAAGGATTTACTATATATACAATTAGATAAAGAAGAGCAGATTGTGTTTAAAGAAGAAAGTGAGCGGTTAAAGCAATTTGCTTTAAATACATCAGGGCGGCGTCTTGCGGATCAAATGTCGGCTATTCTTGAAGCGAAAAGAAAGCTCGATGCGAATATGAATCCTCAGTTGATGATGGAGCAGCTTGTGTTAAAAATTCAGGAGGGATCTACCTTTGTATGATGTTGTAGGAGTACGCTTTAAAAAGGCAGGGAAAATCTATTATTTTGATCCTGGAGACCTCCCAATTCAAAAAGATGATTTTGTCATCGTTGAAACTGTCCGCGGGGTTGAATATGGCAAGGCGGTCATTCCTCGTAAACAAGTAGAGGAGCACGATGTTGTTCTTCCATTGAAAAAGGTAGTCAGAATTGCGGATCAAAAGGATCGAATGATTGTTGATGAAAATAAGCAGGCTGCCGAAGAAGCTTATCAATTATGTAATGAGAAAGTGCAGGAGCATCAGCTGGATATGAAGCTAGTTGATGTAGAATATACATTTGATCGAAATAAAATAATTTTTTACTTTACTGCCGATGGAAGAGTGGATTTCCGCGAGCTTGTAAAAGATTTAGCCGCTATTTTTCGGACGAGAATTGAACTCAGACAAATAGGGGTTCGAGATGAGGCAAAGATGCTTGGCGGAATTGGCCCGTGCGGAAGAATGTTATGCTGCTCTACCTTTTTAGGTGACTTTGACCCCGTGTCGATTAAAATGGCCAAGGATCAAAATTTATCGTTAAATCCTACGAAAATCTCCGGTTTATGCGGCAGGCTGATGTGCTGTTTAAAATATGAAAATGATGAATACGAATCCGCTAAAGAAGCATTACCGGATATTGGAGAGCTTATCGAAACACCGAATGGTGCAGGGAAAGTAGTAGGTTTAAATATTTTAGAACGGGTGCTTCAAGTTGAATTAGTAGAACAAGAGCGGGTTCTTGAGTATACGTTAGATGAAATTATTAAAGAAGGTGCCTTTTCTATACAATCCACAGATTAATGAGGTGGAAGACGTGGATAAGAAGGAAATATTCGAATCGGTTAGTAATATGGAAATACAAATTGGCCATCTATATCAGCAGCTGGGGGAACTAAAACAGCATTTAGCTGAAATTCTAGAAGAGAATCATTATTTAAAGCTGGAAAATGAACATTTAAGACGCCGTTTAGATGTGATCACGGAAGAAGAAGGGGAACCAGCAGAAACGCTAAAAAATGGTGAGGAGTCTCCTCGTGAAGGCGGACCGCAAGCTGTATCCGCCGCCCCTAAACCGTATGATGTAGGGGAGGGCTATGATAATTTGGCCAGGCTTTATCATGAGGGGTTTCATATTTGCAACCTTCACTTTGGAAGCCTTCGCAAGGACGGAGACTGCCTATTTTGTCTTTCCTTTCTCAATAAGAAATAAAGTGAAAAGAGGCTGGGGTGAAACAGCCTCTATTTTTATATTAAAAAAGGATGGTTGAAGTGGTCGAATTAAAGGAAGATGAGCGCTTAGACTATTTGTTAGCAGAAAACTTACGAATCATCCAAAGCCCGTCTGTGTTTGCCTTTTCATTGGACGCTGTCCTGCTGGCAAGGTTTGTTTATGTCCCAATTCAGAAGGGGAATTTACTCGATCTCTGCAGCGGGAATGGGGTCATTCCATTATTTTTAAGCGCAAGGACGAAGGGGAATATCACAGGTGTAGAAATACAAGAACGGCTTTATGATATGGCTGTTCGCAGTATTCAATACAATGGACTCGAGGACAGACTGCACATGGTCCATGGTGATTTAAAGGAGATGCCGAAGCAGTTAGGATATGGCAAATATGATGTAGTGACATGTAATCCGCCTTATTTCACAACCCCGCCTAAGAGTGAAATCAATTTTAATGAGCACCTGGCAATCGCCCGTCATGAAATCCTCTGTACACTGGAGGATGCTATTAAGTCCGCAAGTGATTTAGTAAGACAGGGCGGGAAAGTGGCATTTGTTCACCGCCCTGGCCGCCTAATCGATATCATAACTTTAATGCGCCAATACAGACTTGAGCCAAAGCGAATCCGCTTTGTTTATCCAAAGGCCGGTAAGGATGCCAACACATTATTAATTGAAGCGATTAAAGATGGCAGTCCAGATTTGAAAATTGAACAGCCTCTGATTGTCTATAATGAAAAGGATGAATACACCAAGGAAGTTAGAGAGATTTTATATGGAGAATCATGAGCATTATTTTTATGTCCTAACCTGTGCGGATGGCAGTTTATATGGCGGTTATACAAATAATCTGGAACGCAGAATCAAGCTTCATAACGAAGGAAGAGGAGCAAAGTATACACGCGGCAGAGGTCCTGTAACACTAACCTTTTCAAAAAGCTTCGAAAGTAAAAGTGAAGCAATGAGGGCGGAATATCAATTTAAGCAATTGTCACGAAAGCAAAAGCTGGATTTTATTGTAAGAGAGACAGGTGAAGATGATGTGGCAGCAAAAGAGCTTTGAAAATGAGGAGCAAAAAGGGATCCTTTACCTTGTTCCCACTCCGATTGGAAATTTAGAAGATATGAGCTACCGGGCGATTAGAATTTTAAAAGAGGCGGATTTGATCGCGGCAGAGGATACAAGAAATACGAAGAAGCTGCTGCATTACTTTGAAATAGAGACGCAGGTTGTCAGTTATCACGAGCACAATAAAGAAACAAGCGGCGATAAATTAATTCATAAGCTTAAGGAAGGGTTAAAGGTAGCCCTGGTCAGTGATGCTGGAATGCCAGCTATATCAGACCCTGGATATGAACTAGTCAGCGGGGCAATTAAAGAAAAAATTGCTGTCGTACCGCTTCCAGGCGCCAATGCAGCACTCACATCATTAATTGCCTCAGGACTATCATGCCAGCCGTTTTATTTCTATGGCTTTCTTCATCGTCATAAACGTGAGAAGCTGGAACAATTAGAGGGATTAAAGCAGCAGCAGGCAACGCTTATTTTTTATGAATCACCACATCGGCTGAAGGAGACCCTTACCCTTATGGAACAGGTTTTTGGCAATAGAGAAATAGCTTTATGCCGAGAGCTAACGAAAAGGTTTGAGGAATTTATTAGAGGAAGTCTTCAGGAAATCATCCAATGGGCAAATGAGGATGAGATCCGCGGAGAATTTTGTATCATCGTTGAAGGATCTAAAGAGCAGGCGCCGAGTACAGAGAGCTGGTGGGATGAGCTGTCAATTGAAGAACATGTGAACCATTATATATCTTTCAAACAGCAAACGTCCAAGGAAGCCATTAAGCTGACTGCCAAGGACAGGGGATTGCCCAAACGGGAAGTCTATCAGGCATACCATATTAATGAATGAAAAAGGCTCCAGAACCATACTTGGTCTGGAGCTTTTCCTTAAGAACTTATTTTGCTAATTCGAATTGGTTTTGGATTTCCTTGATTAATAGTTCTGCACCTTCACGGCTTAGGATTAATTTTCCACCGGCAAGTGTTAAATTATCATCAGAAACTTCACCAGTGACTTGGCAAGTCATGTTTGGCTTGTATTTTTTCAAGATAATGCGATCGTCATCAACGTAGATTTCAAGAGCATCTTTTTCTGCAATGCCAAGAGTACGTCTTAATTCGATTGGAATAACCACGCGACCTAATTCATCAACTTTACGAACAATACCTGTAGATTTCATTTAAGTAATCTCCCCTCAATTTTCGCTTTTTTTTATCTTTATTAATTCGCCATTATTCGACAAATTTCTTATGAATTCATAATACCAGCGTTTCCCATATTCGTCAATAATTTTATTTTGAAAAATAAGGGAAAAAATTTTCCAATTATAATCGTTGATTTATCAAGGATTCTCTGAATGAAAATTCATTTCAAGGATATTTATATTATTTTGATAATTCATTTTGGATATGATATTCACGATAATAATTCGACAAAATTCAACAAAAACAGCATTATGTTCAACTATACTCTTCGGTTATGGTAAAATTTTTATGGGTGTTAAAGGAAAAATCTTTTAATATTAGGAAAAGGGGCGGAGTGCCCTTAAAAGAAGCGGTTTCTTGCACAAAAGTCTTTTTTTCGGTATATTTTGATGATAAGAAAGAGAAAAATCAGGCAATACTTGTTAGATGGGCTTAAAATTTTAGGGAGGCATTTAATGATGGAGGAAAAGTTAAAAACCTTTTATTTAACCACACCGATTTATTATCCGAGCGGAAATTTACATATAGGACATGCATACACGACAGTTGCCGGTGATGCCATGGCCCGTTATAAGCGGATGCGGGGCTATGATGTCATGTATTTAACAGGTACAGATGAGCACGGACAGAAAATTCAGCGCAAGGCTGAAGAGGCGGGAATTACACCGCAGCAATATGTGGATGGGATTGTCAGCGGAATTAAAGAGCTTTGGCAAAAGCTTGATATTTCCTACGATGATTTTATCAGAACAACAGAGAACCGGCATAAGCAGGTTGTCGAAAAGATTTTTGCGAGACTCTTAGAGCAGGGAGATATTTATCTTGATCAATATGAAGGCTGGTATTGTACGCCTTGTGAGTCATTTTATACCGACCGCCAGCTTGTAGACGGCAATTGTCCTGACTGCGGCCGTCCAGTTGAAAAGGTAAGAGAAGAGTCATATTTTTTCAAAATGAGTAAATACGTCGACAAACTGTTGGCATATTACGAGGAAAATCCAGAATTCATTCAGCCGGAATCCCGAAAGAATGAAATGATTAATAATTTTATCAAACCAGGGCTTGAAGATCTTGCCGTTTCCAGAACGACATTTGATTGGGGAATAAAGGTGCCTGGTGATCCAAAACATGTTATTTATGTATGGATTGACGCACTTTCCAATTATATTACTGCACTTGGTTATGGAACAGAGGATGATTCCAAATATTTACGATATTGGCCAGCCGATGTTCATTTGGTTGGAAAGGAAATTGTCCGGTTCCACACGATTTACTGGCCGATCATGCTCATGGCGCTGGATCTTCCGCTGCCTAAGAAGGTTTTTGCCCATGGCTGGCTTTTAATGAAGGATGGTAAAATGTCAAAGTCCAAAGGAAATGTCGTCGATCCTGTGACATTAATTGACCGATATGGACTTGATGCTCTTCGTTATTATTTGTTAAGGGAAGTTCCATTTGGGGCAGACGGCGTGTTTACCCCTGAAGGCTTTGTCGAAAGAATTAATTTTGATTTGGCAAACGACCTTGGCAACCTGCTCAATCGAACAGTGGCGATGATTGATAAATATTTTGCCGGGGTGATTCCGGATTACGCCGGCTCTGTCGGCAAATTTGATGAGTCATTATTAAAGATGAATCAAGAAACTCTGGCAAAATATGAGGAAGCAATGGAGAAAATGGAGTTTTCTGTAGCCTTAACATCCATTTGGCAATTGGTCAGCAGAACCAATAAATATATTGATGAAACACAGCCGTGGACCTTGGCAAAGGATGAGGTCAACAAAGGTGAGCTGGCTAGTGTAATGGTTCATTTAGCAGAATCTTTACGAAGAACTGCTGTTCTTTTAAAACCATTCCTGACACAGACGCCTGGCAGAATCTTCAAGCAGCTGGGGATCAGTGATGAATCACTTCAGACATGGGAAAGCCTTGAAACGTTTGGAATGATTCCGAGTGGTACAAAGGTGGCTAAAGATGCTCCATTATTTCCTAGACTGGAAATTGCGGAAGAAGTCGAATTTATTAAGACGAAAATGCAAGGTGGAACAGCGGCAGCCCCGGCTGTTGAAGAAAAGAAAGAAGAAAAGCCGGAAGATCTTGATGAAATCTCAATTGATGATTTTATGAAGATTGATTTGAGAGTGGCAGAGGTAATCGAAGCTGAGCCTGTTAAAAAGGCTGATAAGCTGTTAAAGCTGCAGCTTGATCTGGGCTATGAGAAGCGTCAGGTAGTATCAGGAATTGCCCAATATTATAAACCTGAAGAGTTAGTAGGACGCAAAGTAATTTGCATTACTAACTTAAAACCAGTTAAGCTTCGCGGTGAACTTTCACAGGGAATGATTTTAGCCGGATCTAAAGACGGCCAGTTGTCACTGGCAACTGTTGATCAATCGTTACCGAATGGAGCAAAAGTGAAGTAATAAAGCAACGAAAAGCTGCAGCGCTCGGTAAGGTGCTGCAGCTTTTACATTGTCATGTTTCACGTGGAACATAATTCTTGTTATTTCTGTTTTATTATTCACGATTTGACAGGTTATACAACCAAAAACAGATAAAAAAGGAGCTTTCGTATGTTATTTGATACACATGCTCACTTAAATGATGAGCAGTATAAAGATGATTTACAAGAGGTAATCGAGAGGGCGCAAAAAGAGGGTGTTTCTAACATGGTCGTTGTCGGTTTTGACCGCCCAACAATTGAAAAGGCTATGGAGCTTGCAAAAAACTATGAGTTTATTTATGCCTGTATCGGCTGGCACCCGGTTGATGCCATTGATATGACCCCGGAGGATTTATTGTGGATTGAGGAGCTGTCTGCCCATCCTAAGGTGGTAGCCCTTGGTGAAATGGGGCTGGATTATCATTGGGACAAATCTCCAAAGGATATCCAAAAAGAAGTGTTCCGCAAGCAAATCCGCCTGGCAAAAAAAGTGAAGCTGCCCATTGTCATACATAATCGTGAAGCAACAGGGGATATTGTTGAAATTCTAAAAGAGGAGGGGGCTGAAGAAGTAGGGGGAATTATGCATTGCTTTAGCGGCAGTCCAGAAATCGCGAAGGAATGTATGAATATGAATTTTTACATTTCACTTGGAGGACCGGTTACATTTAAAAATGCCAAAAAGCCAAAGGAAGTAGCCGCTGAGGTTCCATTGGATAAGCTGCTTATTGAAACAGACTGCCCGTATTTAGCCCCTCATCCGTTCAGAGGGAAACGGAATGAACCAGCGTATGTAAAGCTGGTTGCTGAGCAAATTGCCGAAATAAAAGGAGTGTCTGTCGAAGAAATAGCTGAAGCGACAACACGAAATGCAAAAAAATTATTCGCCATAAAATGATAAAGGAATTTGTCGAAAGGGTAAGAAGCTTGTCCTAATTTTTTCTAAAAACAAAAAGTTCTACACGCCTTCTTTTCCACATAGGATAACCATGTCGATAAGTTTAACTTTGCAATATTTCCAATATTGTGCATAATTAGAAATACGTTCACAGGGCATGCAAAGGTAAACAGTCGACCGTCTGATTCTAAATATTTCTCCAGGGAAAAGGAGGCGTTTTTCATCGTATTCAGTAGCATGAAAAGCCTGTTTTCCAAGTCTTTGAGCGGAAAGAATGCGGCCATTGCGTTTACTAGTTTCGTAGTATTATTGACTGCACTAGGGGTTTTCTTTTTTGAGGGATCAAAGAAAACAGTTGCCATCACCTTGAATGGTGAAGAAAAGGTTGTAAAAACACATGCGGGGACAGTAAAAGAATTGCTGGATGAACTGGATGTAGCCGCACACTCAAAAGACTACTTGCACCCAAAGGCTCATAATAAGGTGACAAATAACCTTAAAGTCGTATGGAAGCAAGCAAAGCAGGTAACCATTGTCAAGGACAACGAGGGTAAAACGATTTGGACTACAGCCGGGTCTGTGGCTGAACTCCTAAATGAACAGAAGATTGAATTGAATGAACATGACAAAATCACACCTGGACCACAAGCAGCCATCGAAAGTAAGATGAATATCGGCATACATACAGCCTTTCGTCTTAGCCTTGTTGACGGCGGTAAAAAGCAAAAAGTATGGTCCACTTCGACTACGGTCGCTGACTTTTTAACACAACAGGGAGTTGAGCTATCTGAACTAGACCGAGTTGAACCGTCGTTAACTGATTCTATTAAAGAAAATGGCACGGTTAACGTCATCCGCGTCGAAAAAGTCACCGATGTAGTGGAAGAGCCTGTTGACTTTGCTGTGATTACGAAAAAAGACGACCGCATGCCAAAGGGGAAAGAAAAGGTCATCACCCCTGGTAAGCAGGGACTTGTTTCAAAGCAATACCAAGTTGTTTTAGAAAACGGCAAAGAGGTATCAAGAAAATTAATCAGTGAGCAGACACTGGCAATGAAAAAGGATCAGGTAGTAGCTGTAGGAACAAAAGAAACGGCCCTCCAAGTCTCCCGCGGCAGTGAAACGGGTACGGAGTATTATGTAACGGCCACAGCCTATACGGCGTATTGTAACGGCTGTTCGGGGCGTACTGCCACCGGTTTTAATCTTCGTGCCAATCCAAATGCCAAAATTATTGCGGTCGACCCTAGAGTGATTCCGCTTGGAACAAAGGTGTATGTTGAAGGGTATGGTTATGCAGTCGCAGCCGATACCGGAGGGGCAATAAAAGGAAACAAGATTGATTTATTCATGTCTTCTAAGTCTGATGCATACCGTTGGGGACGCAAGCAAGTAAAAATAAAAATTTTAAAGTAGATAATTATATTCGTGCAGAGGGCCTCTAGTCCTCTGCATTTTGCTTTTTTGCTAATCTTAATTATACTTTATTGTATGTACCGTTTCACTAATATAGACGATGGACATTACAAAAATGTTTCAGTATTTTTTCATTTTTTAAATTTATTTGTTTTTTTGGAGGAATAATGCGGATTCAAGAAATAATTGTTGTGGAAGGCAAGGATGACACAACGGCAATCAAACGAGCGGTTGATGCCGATACCATTGAAACAAATGGTTCAGCTGTGAATCAAATGACAATTGAAAAGGTAAAACGCGCCCAGGAAACAAGAGGGGTGATCATTTTTACCGACCCTGATTTTCCAGGTGAGAAAATCAGAAAAACGATTGCTGGGAAGGTCCCCGGCTGTAAGCATGCTTTTTTACCGAAAGAGGCGGCCATTGCCAAAGGGGGACGGGGTGTTGGGGTAGAACACGCCAGTCCGGAAGCAATAAGAGCAGCTTTAAAAGATGCCCAGCCTATGCGAGAGGAAATTGTCGAGGAAATTACCCAGGATGATTTAATTACGGCCGGCTTGATTGGCGGTCCAGGGGCGAAGGAGCGGCGAATTCATCTAGGCAAACTATTGAAAATTGGCTATACAAATGGGAAACAGCTTCATAAACGACTAATGATGTTTCAAATAAGTAGACAAGAATTTGCCGAAGCATTGGTGGTTGTTCGTCAGGAGGAAGAAAATAATGGATAAAGATATTGCCACCCCCGTAAGGACACGGGCAATCTTAGAAAAATACGGTTTTTCTTTTAAGAAAAGTCTTGGTCAAAACTTCTTAATAGATACAAATATATTAAAGAAAATTGTCAGCTTTGCTGAGCTGACGGACAGGTCAGGTGCGATTGAAATTGGCCCGGGAATTGGTGCCCTTACAGAACAACTGGCACGCTCCAGTAAAAAGGTGACAGCTTTCGAAATTGATCAGCGGCTGTTACCGATTTTAGCGGACACGCTGGCACCTTATGATAATGTAAAGGTTATACATAACGATGTATTGAAGGCCGATGTCAAGCGTGTGATCAAGGAAGAATTTCCGGATATTGAGGATATTATGGTGGTTGCCAATCTGCCTTATTATGTAACAACACCCATCATTATGAAACTGCTGGAAGATCACCTGCCTATCAGGGGGATTGTCTGTATGCTGCAAAAGGAGGTGGCGGATCGGATTTCCGCCAAGCCGGGAACAAAGGATTACGGGTCGCTTTCAATTGCTATACAGTACTATACAGAGGCGGAAACGGTCATGATTGTTCCGAAAACCGTATTTGTGCCTCAGCCTAATGTTGATTCGGCGGTAATCAGGCTGACAAAAAGAGAAAAGCCTGCTGTTAATGTAAAGGATGAACACTTCTTTTTCCAAGTGACAAAGGCAAGTTTTGCCCAAAGGAGAAAAACACTGCTGAATAATTTAACGAGCCAGCTGCCGGACGGAAAGCAAAAAAAGGAAGAGATTATCAAAGCTTTACAGGAAAGCGAGATTGAGCCATCTAGAAGAGGGGAGACGCTTTCATTAGCGGAATTTGCCCTGCTGAGCGATAAATTATATCCGTATTTTCACTAGACCCTTAGCGGAAAAGGGGCGGAGCGGTGCAAGTAGAGTGATTGCTAAAAACTTATCTAGGGTAATCAATAAATTGATAACTTTAGATAACTAAAGGCAAAGCTCTGCTCGCACCGCCTTTTTTTTTCACATGGACATCCAGTCCGTCATAGCCTATGAGAAGAAACCTTATTCAAGGCCTTATTTGCTGGTCTAATTTGGAGTGACGGCAGTGGACATAAAAATAAATGATATTGTCGGCAGACGTTCATACAATTGCGATCTTCTCTTTCGCGTGATTGATATACAGGTGATAAACGGTCAGAAGGTGGCGTTTCTATACGGGGAAGACTTTCGCCTATGTGCAGATGCGCCTTACGACGACTTAATGGCGATTAACTCAAATATGAGACAAAAGCTGTCTAAGGAGTATCGGACCCTTGAAGAACAGTCGTTACAGCTTTTTACGCAGGATGTCACCCTGCTGCGGGAGAGACAGGAATATGAGGCGACAGGCGGGTATGTTAAACCAAGCAGTTATTTTCAAATCCCCGGAAAGGTGCTTCATTTAGACGGTGACCCTGCTTATTTAAAAAAATGCATGACTTTGTATGAAAAAGTGGGCGTCCCTGTATTAGGAATTCATTGTAACGAAAAAGAAATGCCGACAAAAATCAGCAGCTTAATTGATTATTATCGCCCTGACATATTGGTCATTACGGGCCATGATGCGTATTCAAAAGCAAAAGGCAAGATTACCGATATTAATGCCTATCGCCATTCAAAGCATTTTGTACAAACGGTCAAGGAGGCGCGGAAAAAGGTCCCGCATTTAGATCAGTTGGTTATATTCGCCGGTGCCTGTCAATCTCATTTCGAATCACTTATACATGCAGGCGCAAACTTCGCCAGTTCCCCCTCAAGAATTAACATACACGCACTGGACCCGGTTTATATCGTCGCCAAAATAAGCTTTACCCCATTTATGGAGAGGATAAATGTCTGGGACGTCCTGCGCAACACCCTCACAGGCGAAAAAGGATTGGGAGGAATCGAAACAAGAGGAGTCCTAAGAACCGGAATGCCCTACAACCCAGTCCAAGAAGAATAATAAAAGGAGTGAGCAGAATATAGGTTTACAAAAAATGTCTATTTCTGCTCACATTTTTTTATTTTTTCAACCATACATAAACCACGTAATTAAGGCAATCATAAGAAATGTTGAAATTTAGAAATAAAAGTAGAATAAAATATATTGACAAACTTTTTGTCGGACTGATATAATTTATATTTTTGTTTGACAGGATTGTGTCAGTGTGTTATACTTTACATTAGTGAGGTGGACCGAATGACTAAAACCTTAGCGGATATCAAAAAGGCCCTTGACTCAAATCTAGGGAAGAGATTGTTGCTAAAGGCAAACGGAGGACGTCGGAAAACAATCGAACGTTCAGGTGTACTTGCCGAAACCTACCCTTCTGTTTTTGTGATTGAATTAGATCAGGAGGAAAATGCTTTTGAACGAGTTTCCTACAGCTATGCTGATGTGCTGACGGAAACAGTCCAAATTACCTTCTATGAAGATGCAGCAGGACATGCAGCGTTAAGCTAGAATATAAGCAATGGACAGCAGTAAACGGGGCGTTTACTGCTTTTTGCTTTGCTTTTTTTTGAAGGGGATATTTTGGCTCTAATGAATCCCCTAATAATCCCCATACTAAGGATACTGTGGTAAGAAAGGGGTTGTTTAAATGGGCAGAAGAAGAGGCATTATGTCCAATCAGTTCAAGGAAGAATTGGCGAAAGATCTTGGCTTCTACGATGTTGTTCAAAAGGAAGGCTGGGGCGGTATTCGCGCCAGAGATGCAGGGAATATGGTAAAACGTGCAATAGAACTTGCAGAGCAGCAGATAGCGGGTCGGGGACCTCAATAATCTTAGTCCTAATTGAAGGCATTTAACGCTTTTCAATAAACAAACAAATTACCACAGCTTTTGCCGGGAGTCTTCTCCCGGCTTTCTTGGTTTGATCAAAAGTTTCCTAGAAGGCTTTTTTTGAGAAAAAACGGATGGTAAAATAATTATTTTAACAGATATGAATAAACATACGTCTTACTTTGTACATTTTGTGGTAAAATAGGACAAAAAATGAAGCGGAAACAGAAAAAGCACCACTGTCGGTTTAGCGTCGGCATTGCCTCTCTTAGGTGCTTAAGCTGGAACATTATTAAAGTAGGTGGACAAGCGTGAAGCTTTTAGTCAAAGCACCAGCTAAAATAAATTTAGCATTGGATGTATTACATAAACGACCTGATGGTTATCATGAGGTTGAAATGATTATGACCACAATCGATTTAGCCGATCGAGTGGAGCTGTCATTGTTAGAAGAGGATAAAATACATATACTTTCCCACAATCGTTACGTTCCGGATGATCAGCGCAATTTGGCCTTTCAAGCAGCCCAGCTGTTAAAGGATCGGTTTCAAGTGAAAAAGGGTGTCGTCATCACCATTGAAAAGACAATTCCGGTAGCTGCGGGGCTTGCAGGCGGCAGCAGTGACGCGGCAGCAACATTGAGAGGCCTCAATAAGCTATGGAATCTTGGACTCACACTGGATGAATTAGCTGAGCTTGGCAGTGAAATCGGTTCGGACGTATCCTTTTGTGTATATGGCGGGACAGCCTTGGCAAAAGGAAGAGGCGAATTTATAACCGAACTGCCGGCGCCCCCGACTTGCTGGGTGATTCTTGCTAAGCCGTTTATCGGTGTTTCAACAGCAGAAGTCTACCGCCGTTTAAATATAAGCGGGACGAAGCATCCGGATATCAGTGCCATGATTGATGCCATCCAGGATCATGATTACCAAAAGGTATGCCAAAATGTTGGCAATGTGTTAGAGGATGTCACATTAAACCTCCATCCCGAAGTAGCGCAAATAAAGGATCAGATGAAACGATTTGGTGCCGATGCTGTTCTGATGAGCGGAAGCGGACCGACAGTTTTCGGTTTGGTTCAGCATGATTCCAGGATGCACCGAATTTATAACGGATTAAGAGGGTTTTGCGATCAGGTTTTCGCTGTAAGAATGCTGGGAGAAAGACATACACTTGATTAAAGACGCACAATAATAGTATTCTTTATATAGAATATACGGTTTTGATGGGGGATTGTTATGAAATTTCGCCGCAGTGAACGTTTGATTGATATGACAAATTATTTATTAGATCATCCGCGTCAGTTAGTGCCGCTTACTTTTTTTGCCGAGCGCTATTCATCTGCCAAGTCATCTATCAGCGAGGATTTGGCCATTGTGAAGGAGACCTTTGAGCAAAGAGGAATCGGTACACTGCAAACCGTTCCTGGCGCTGCTGGCGGGGTTAAGTTTTTTGTAAAGGTTAGTATGGATGAAGCCAAGCCATTTGTGGAAGATTTATGTGATCTGATTGCCGATCCCGAAAGGCTGCTGCCTGGCGGGTATCTATATATGACGGATATATTAGGCGACCCTCGAATTGTGCAAAATGCAGGACGGATTATTGCCTCTGCCTATGCTGACACCAAGATTGACGTTGTCATGACAATTGCCACCAAAGGAATACCGCTCGCTTATGCTGTTGCAAGCCAGTTAAATGTCCCGGTTGTCATGGTTAGAAGAGACAGCAAAGTAACGGAGGGTCCGACGGTAAGTATAAATTATGTGTCGGGTTCAGCGAAGCGGATTCAAACGATGGTTCTATCAAAGCGCAGCATTAAGCAGGATGCCAACGTCTTAATTGTTGATGACTTTATGAAGGCCGGGGGTACAGTCATAGGAATGATCAGCATGCTGGAGGAGTTTAATGCCCATTTAGCCGGTATTGCCGTTTTGGTTGAAGCAGAAAAGACGGAGGATCGGCTAGTTGATGATTATTTATCGCTCGTCAAATTATCGGATGTCGATGTAAAAGATAAAAAGATTAATGTCCATGAAGGAAACTATTTTATAAAATAGAGTGGGGGAAGCAAAATGAATTATGTTCAAACAAATCAAGCACCAGCTGCCATTGGTCCATATTCACAAGGAATTATTGCTGGAAATATGTTTTACAGTTCAGGCCAAATTCCGCTGACTAAAGAAGGCACTCTTGCCTCAGGCGGGATTAAAGAACAGACACACCAAGTATTTCAAAATTTAAAGGCGGTACTTGAAGCTGCCGGCGCATCACTGGAAACAGTGGTAAAGGCTACTGTGTTTATTAAAAACATGGATGAATTCGCAGACCTTAATGAAGTGTATGGTGAGTACTTCTCAGCGCACAAACCTGCACGTTCCTGTGTGGAAGTTGCACGGCTGCCAAAAGATGTGCTAGTTGAGATTGAAGTTATTGCCTTAATCAAATAAAAGAACGAAAATATAGCCCTTTTCCGATGGTTTTTTCCTCTTTTTGTTAAAAACAAGCCATTTTTTACAAATCTTCACTATTTCGGCTTTATTTTTCAAAAAAATTTAAAAATAAAGAAGGAATCCTCCGGGTTTTGTTGAATTAATAAACAAGCTTGTTATCATTAGGAAAAGGGTGTGAACACATGGAAGTAACTGACGTTAGATTACGCCGCGTGAATACGGATGGCCGTATGCGGGCAATTGCTTCAATCACTTTAGATAATGAATTCGTTGTCCATGATATCCGTGTAATTGATGGCAATAATGGTTTATTTGTTGCAATGCCAAGTAAGCGTACTCCTGATGGAGAGTTCCGCGATATCGCGCATCCAATTAATTCAGGAACACGCGGAAAAATTCAAGAAGCTGTGTTGGCTGAGTACCACCGTTTAGGTGAATTAGAAGTAGAATTTGAAGAAGCCGGAGCTTCCTGAGGATGAAAACAACTAGGGCCTTTCTTCTCCGAAGGCTCTTTTTATTGTGGAAAAATACATCTAAAGTTCAAGGCTCGAAAAAAACCCCATTTTTTGTCTCCAATAATTAATTGACAAAATTGCCCTTCAGCAGTTCATTCCTTGAAATGAGGTCCCATTTACGATAATATTTTATAATGGATAAAATGGATTAAAAGGATAATTGGAGGACTGTCCATGTCTAATCGTTATGCTGTGATTTTAGCCGCCGGACAAGGAACGCGGATGAAATCAAAGCTTTATAAAGTTCTACACCCTGTTTGCGGCAAGCCGATGGTTCAACATGTAGTGGACCAGGTCAGAGAGCTTAATATAGAGGAAATAGTCACAATCATTGGCCACGGTGCAGAAAAAGTAAAGGCACAATTAGGCGAAGGTTCGCACTATGCCTTACAGGGGGAGCAGCTAGGAACTGCTCATGCCGTCATGCAGGCAGAAAGCAGCTTAGCTGGTAAAGCGGGAGTGACCATTGTCGTCTGCGGTGACACTCCATTAATCAAGTCAGAAACAATGGAAGCGCTCTTTAAGCAACATGAGGAAACAGGTGCGAAAGCAACCATCCTCACTGCTAGAATCACAGACCCGACCGGTTACGGTCGTATTGTTCGAAATGAGAATGACCATGTTGAAAAAATTGTCGAGCATAAAGATGCTTCAGACAGTGAACGGGAAATTAATGAAATTAATACCGGAACCTATTGCTTTGACAATATCGCTTTATTTGAAGCATTAAAAAATGTTTCAAATGACAATGTTCAAGGGGAATACTATTTACCGGATGTTATCGAGATTTTGAAAAAACAAGGCGAAATCGTTTCTGCCTTCCAGACTGATGATTTGGAAGAAACTTTAGGGGTGAATGATCGTGTTGCTTTGGCGGAGGCCGAGCGGATTATGCGTTCACGAATTAACAAAGGCCATATGCGAAACGGCGTCACTATCATAGACCCAGGGAGCACCTATATTGAATCAGAGGTGACAATTGGCCAGGATACGGTGATTTATCCTGGAACCATTCTAAAAGGAAACACAACGATTGGTGCAGACTGCCAGATTGGCCCTCATTCCGAAATAGATTCCTGCAAGGTTGGCGACGGCACAGTCATCCGGCAATCAGCTGCATTTAAAAGCTCAATTGGCTGCCGGGTTAGTATTGGACCATTTGCTCATATTCGCCCTGAATCAGATATTCATGATGATGTTAAGGTTGGCAACTTTGTTGAAATTAAGAAGGCTGTTTTCGGAAATGGCAGCAAAGCCTCACACCTAAGCTATATTGGTGACGCCGAAGTTGGAAGCGGCGTAAATATTGGCTGCGGTTCTATTACGGTTAATTACGATGGGAAAAATAAATTCTTAACTAAGATTGAAGATGATGTGTTTATTGGCTGTAATTCGAATTTAGTAGCGCCTGTGACAATCGGCAAAGGTGCCTATGTTGCTGCAGGCTCAACGATTACCAAAGATGTTCCGGGAAAGGCGTTATCGATTGCCCGAGCGCATCAAGTGAATAAAGAAAATTATGTGGACAAATTAAATCTTAAGAAATAGACCATTATGGAGGGCCACCATGTCAAATCAATATTTAGATCCAAAAATAAAGCTGTTTAGTTTAAACTCGAATCAGCCGTTGGCACAGGAAATTGCTAAAGAAATCGGTGTCGAACTAGGGAAATGTGCCGTACACAGATTCAGTGATGGAGAAATTCAGATTAACATTGAAGAAAGCGTCCGCGGCTGCAATGTGTACGTGATTCAATCCACCAGTCAGCCGGTAAACGAAAATTTAATGGAATTATTAATCATGATTGATGCCCTAAAACGCGCATCAGCAAAAACGATTAATATTGTCATGCCATATTACGGCTATGCTCGTCAGGATCGTAAAGCGCGTGCCCGTGAACCAATTACTGCGAAATTAGTAGCAAACCTGCTTGAAACTGCCGGTGCGACACGAGTGCTGACACTTGATTTACATGCACCGCAAATTCAGGGATTCTTTGATATTCCAATTGATCATTTAATGGGCGTGCCGATTTTATCTGATTACTTTAAAAACCGTGAGTTAAATGGCGATATTGTCGTTGTTTCTCCAGACCATGGCGGGGTAACCCGTGCAAGAAAAATGGCCGAGCGTCTAAAAGCGCCTATTGCCATTATTGATAAGCGCCGTCCAAGACCGAATGTAGCGGAAGTAATGAATATCGTTGGTAATATTGAAGGTAAAATTGCCATTTTAATTGATGACATTATTGATACTGCTGGAACAATCACACTTGCGGCTAATGCACTCGTTGAAAACGGGGCGAAAGAAGTGTACGCCAGCTGTACCCACCCGGTATTGTCAGGACCGGCGATTGAACGGATCCAAAATTCCAAAATTAAAGAATTGGTTGTAACAAATTCAATTGCGCTGCCGGAAGAGAAGAAGATTGAAAAAATTAAAAGCCTGTCAGTGGCGCCGTTAATTGCTGAGGCAATTATTCGGATTCATGAAGAGCAGTCTGTAAGCACCTTATTTGACTAAGTTTTATTTCGGATTACATGTGATTAGGTCTTCACTCACATGGTGCTGCAGCCCTGCCCGTTCACAAAAAAATGTTTAGACCTTCCTGTTTTAGGGTATTTTTATAAAGATGACTGTTTTAAAAAAATAGGAAGGTGACAAACTCATGAGTACTGTTTTACAAGCAAAGGAGCGGAAGGAACTGCGGCGGTCAGAACTTAGAAAAATTCGTGATAATGGTAATATCCCGGCTGTCGTATACGGAGCAAAAGTTGAAAGCAAGCCGGTGTTTGTCAGCTCGGCAGATTTAACAAAAACGATTCGAATGGCAGGCAGAAATGGCATCATTTCGCTGGATATTGACGGCAATAAAGTAGATGTCATCTTATCGGACTACCAAGAGGATTGTATTAAACGAGATATCATACATGTGGACTTTTTAGCGGTCGATAAATCATCGAAAATCACGGTGGGGGTGCGGCTCGTTTTAACTGGCGAGGCAGCCGGTGTAAAGGACGGCGGTGTCCTCCAGCAGCCGCTTCATGAAATATCGATTACGACCACACCAGATCAAATTCCACCGGAAATTGAATTGGATGTATCGAACCTTCAGGTTGGCGAAACGGCAACAATTGCTGATATCCTCTATCAAGGTGATTTTACGATTAACCATGAAGAGGATGAAGTAATTGCCTCGATCCTTCCTCCTAAGCAGGAAGAGGAAATTAACGCTGGTGAACAGCAAGAAGGCGGCCATCCTGATAATGAAGAAGGACGAGAAACGGAACCAGTAGGGAAATAGAAAAGCGGAAGCGCCTTGGTCAGGGGCGACAGGCATAAGACGAGCCGGCGAGAAGGCTGCTTTTTAGCCTTCTTGACGGATTGGCTTATGACCCCGAGCCCCTAGGTGCTGGAGCTAGACAAGAATAGGGACAAAGGGCGTAACCAGTTTAAGGTTACGTCTTTTATCCATTTTGAATACGGGAGAATAAAATGTTTCGGAAAATTTTTAAAAGACAGGCGAAAGTGGAAGAGGGAGAGGGCCCAGGTAAAATGAAGTTAATTGTCGGTTTAGGGAATCCTGGAAAGCAATATGAGAATACCAGGCATAATGTAGGCTTTGAAGTGGTTGAGGAATTATCCAGCCGTTTGAATATCCCGTTGACTCAATCCAAACATAAGGGGTTATATGGCATTGGGCAGGTTTCTGGAGAGAAGGTGCTGCTGTTAAAGCCGCTTACATATATGAATTTATCCGGGGAATCGATTAGGGCTGTGGCAGATTACTATCAAATCGATTTAGAAGATATATTGATTATTTATGATGACCTTGATTTACCGGTGGGGAAAATCCGCCTCAGACAAAAAGGCAGCCCCGGCGGCCATAATGGGATTAAATCAACTGTCGCCCATCTAGGGACACAGGTCTTTAACCGCATTCGTATCGGCATCGACCGTCCTGATACGGGAATGAGTGTTCCAGATTATGTACTGGGCCGCTTTCGCCCAGATGAGCAGCCCGAGATTGAAAGCGCTGTGAAAAAAAGTGCAGATGCTTGCGAGGCGTGGCTGAATAAGCCCTTTTTGCAAGTAATGAATGAATATAATCAGTAACCTTTCATACAGCCGAAGCACCATGTAAAGCCACTTTCGCTTTTTAATCATGATACAAACTATTGATTCATACAATAAAGCAATATAGCGGCAAAATAAATACAAGGCAACAGCTGATTATGAATAACTTCCTCCTATAAAGCTCATACTAATAAAGTAAATATGAGACTAGAAGGAGGGACAGGCGTGGCCATTCATTACCATTGTCGTCATTGCGGCACAAAACTTGGCAGACTTGAGCAGGCATCGGTCCATTCAGAGGCACTCGGCCTCCATAAATTAACAGAGCAAGAGAGGCAAGATATGGTCGCGTACGACTCAGCCGGCGATATTCATATAGCTGCGATTTGCGAAGACTGTCAGGAAGCGTTAGAGCGTAACCCAGATTACCATCAATACGATTTCCTAATTCATTAATTTCAGGCTTTGGACGAAACTCCAAAGCGTTTTTCTATTTGCAATTATTGATCATAATTTTTTTCAATCTTAATAAAAACAAGAAAATTAATTACAACGAAGAAAGCGGAACTAAAATACCGCTTATTCTGCTTAGGGAGGTGGAACCTTTGAATGGATTAAAATCATTATTTCTTCATCAAGAGGATATCCGCGCTTGTATAGCGGGTGTGGATGGGGGATTAAAAGAACAATTAATTGCCGGGCTATCAGGTTCTGCTCGGACAGTGTTAACATCTGCTCTTTATGAACAAATGAAACGGCCAATTCTGCTCGTTACCCATAATCTATTACAGGCTCAAAAACTCTATGATGACCTTGTAAATCTAGTAAGTGAAAAGGAAGTATATTTGTTTCCGGCAAACGAATTAATTGCTGCTGAGATGAGCATTGCCAGTCCGGAGCTTAAGGCGCAAAGAATAGAAGCCTTAAATTACTGGAGCAAGCAAAAACAGGGGATTCTAATTGTGCCGATTGCCGGGTTAAAAAAAATCCTGCCGCCTAAACCATTATGGCAAAAATACCAGCTATCCTTTAAAGTCGGCGAAGATATCGATCCGGATGAAATTTTAAATACGTTTATAACAATGGGCTATACGCGCCAAGAGATGGTGTCAACACCGGGGGAATTCAGTGTAAGAGGGGGAATTATTGACATATACCCGCTTACTGAAGCAAATCCGCTAAGAATGGAGTTATTTGATACCGAAATTGAATCCATCCGTTATTTTTCCTTAGAGGATCAGCGTTCAAAGGAAAAGGTTTCAGAGGTATTGATTGGACCGGCAACAGAACTGCTCATAGAGCCGGATAATTACAGCCGGATGACAGAGCAGCTCGAATCCGCGCTAGCTGCAAGCTTAAGAAAAGTGAAGGATGAAAAAGCTAAATTGCAGCTCTCGCAGAATATCAGCTTTGAACTAGAGCAATTGAGACATAATCAAAAGCCTGATCAAGTTTTTAAGTATTTGTCGCTCGCCTATGAAAGCCCTAATAGTTTACTAGATTATTTACCGCAAAACGGTTTGGTTATCATTGATGAAATAAGCCGTGTGCAGGAAATGAATGATTCGCTTGTAAAAGAGGAAGCGGAGTGGTACACATCTCTCTTAAGTGAAGGCCAGATTATTCATGACCTTCATATATCACATAATTTGCAGACGCTTATGCATAAAGGGCAATTTCCACTCCTGTATTTTTCATTGTTTTTGCGGCATGTTGCCAATACCAGCCCGCAAAATATCATTAATGTATCCTGTAAGCAAATGCAGAATTTCCACGGACAGATGCATTTGTTAAAATCGGAAATTGAGCGCTGGACAAAAGGAAATTATGCGGTTGTTTTCTTAGGGCCTGATGAAGAAAGGGTCAAAAAGTTAGAAAGAGTTCTTGAAGACTATGAAATCTCTGCAAGTATTGTAGATGGCAATCAGCAAATGCTTCCCGGCAAGGTTCAAATTATCAGGGGAAATCTGCATACAGGGTTTGAAATGGCGCTTCAAAGAATTGCTGTCATTACAGAAGAGGAGCTATTTCATAAACGGGTTAAAAAATCAGCGAGCCGTCAAAAGCTATCAAATGCCGAAAGAATTAAAAGCTACTCTGAACTCAAAATTGGCGATTATGTCGTCCATGTCAATCATGGAATCGGTAAATATTTAGGGATTGAGACGCTTGTCATTAACGGCATTCATAAGGATTACCTCCATATCCGCTATCAAGGAACCGACAAGCTGTATGTTCCTGTGGAGCAAATTGATCTTGTCCAAAAATATGTCGGCTCGGAAGGCAAGGAACCAAAGGTCTATAAGCTTGGCGGCAGTGATTGGAAGAAGGTAAAGAAGAAGGTCCAATCCTCCGTTGAAGATATTGCTGATGATCTAATCAAGCTATACGCTGAACGAGAAGCAGCAGTAGGCTTTGGTTTTTCTCCAGATGGCGATTTGCAGCGGGAATTTGAGGCGAGCTTTGCCTATCAGGAAACAGATGATCAATTGCGTTCGATACACGAGATTAAGAAGGATATGGAGCGGCCGCGTCCAATGGACCGCTTATTATGCGGGGATGTCGGTTATGGAAAAACAGAGGTAGCCATACGTGCTGCCTTCAAAGCCATTGCAGACGGGAAACAGGTAGCCTTTTTGGTGCCAACGACAATCCTGGCTCAGCAGCATTATGAGACACTGCGAGAACGTTTCCAAGACTATCCAATCAATATTGGGTTATTAAGCCGTTTCCGTTCGAAAAAGCAGCAAACGGAAACATTAAAAGGGTTAAAGGCCGGGTCGGTTGATATCGTGATTGGAACCCACCGCCTGCTGTCAAAGGATATTGTTTACCGTGATCTAGGATTGTTAATTATTGATGAAGAGCAGCGTTTTGGCGTTACCCATAAGGAAAAAATTAAGAAGCTGAAAACAAATGTCGATGTCTTAACGTTAACCGCCACACCAATTCCAAGAACACTTCATATGTCGATGCTTGGAGTTCGTGATTTATCAGTCATTGAAACACCGCCGGAAAATCGCTTCCCGGTGCAAACATATGTAATGGAATATAACGGCGCGCTTGTCAGAGAAGCTATTGAACGGGAGCTTGCCCGCGACGGACAAGTTTACTTTTTATATAACAGGGTTGAGGATATTGAACGCAAAGCAGAAGAAATTTCGATGCTTGTGCCCGATGCCCGCGTAACATGTGCCCACGGGCAAATGTCGGAAAATGAATTAGAGTCGGTAATGATCAGCTTCCTGGCCGGGGAGTTTGATGTGCTTGTCAGCACAACCATTATCGAAACAGGAGTCGATATTCCGAATGTCAATACACTAATTGTCTTTGATGCGGATCGGATGGGGCTGTCAACACTTTACCAGTTGCGCGGCCGTGTGGGCAGATCCAATCGTGTGGCTTATGCTTATTTTACCTACCGAAAAGACAAAGTATTGACGGAGGTTGCAGAGAAGAGGCTGCAGGCGATTAAAGAATTCACTGAACTCGGTTCCGGGTTTAAAATTGCCATGCGCGATTTATCCATCAGGGGCGCCGGCAACTTACTAGGAGCGCAGCAGCATGGCTTTATTGACTCTGTCGGCTTTGATTTATACTCACAAATGCTGAAAGAGGCGATTGAGGAGCGTAAAGCGGAACTCGGTGACCCGCATGCAGAAGTCAAAACAACAGTTGAAATTGATCTGGAAATTGACGCTTATATTCCAGATTCTTATATTAAGGATGGGCACCAAAAAATTGAAATGTATAAGCGCTTTAGAGGGATCGAAGCATTAGAGGATGTGGAAGAACTTCAAGCGGAAATGTTAGACCGCTTTGGCGAGTATCCTGATGAGGTCTCCTATCTATTCCATATTGCCGAAATGAAGGTGCTGGCGATTCAAAATGGTGTTGAATCCATCAAACAGTTAAAGCAGGACGTAACCATTCTCCTGACAGAAGAGGTTACCAATACAATGGACGGGAGCAAGCTGTTCCATATTGGCAGCCAATTTGGCAGATCGGTGACTCCTGGAATGGAGGGCAAAAAGCTGAAAATAGTCGTGAATACAAAAGGCTATCAGACAGCGCAGTGGCTTCATATCGTATTTGAAATGGTCAAAGGCATTATTTTAGCCAAAAAGGGACAGGAAAATCCGGTTTAAACGATATTTCGGAAAATTGCTAAACATCTATCAGTACTTTTCACTTAAGAGGCAGGAAAGGGAATATTTCCTGTATATGTGAAAAAATTGTGAATAGAACTTTCCAGATGAAAGATACTAAGTTCAAAGTTGGAGATGATTGAAATGTTTGTCATCCCCAAGTTGAAAAATCATCAGATGAAAGTGAGGCAACATTGGATGAAAGCAACTGGAATAGTTCGTCGAATTGATGATTTAGGTCGAGTCGTAATCCCTAAAGAAATACGCAGAACCTTACGTATTCGTGAAGGGGACCCGTTAGAGATTTTTGTTGATCGCGACGGGGAGGTCATTTTAAAGAAGTATTCACCTATAAGCGAATTAGGCGATTTTGCTAAAGAGTATGCAGAAGCCCTATTTGACAGCCTCGGTAACCCTGTATTGATTTGTGATAGAGATGCGTTTATTGCGGTAGCAGGCAGCTCTAAAAAGGATTATTTAAATAAAAACATTGGCAAATTAGTGGAGAAAACAATGGAAGACCGCAGCTCGGTACTGGTTACCCAGCAGAGTGATATTGCGTTAATTGATGGCTCAGAGGAGACAATTTCCTCGTACACTATCGGACCAATCATTGCAAACGGCGACCCAATCGGGGCAGTCGTGATTTTCTCCAAAGAAGGGACACTTGGCGAAGTAGAGCAAAAGGCGGTAGAAACTGCAGCTGGATTCCTAGCGAGACAAATGGAACAGTAAGAAAGATACGCTTAAAGCGCTTATGCGCAGAGGCTAGACTAAAAAAAAAGGCAGCGGCGGCTGCCTTTTTTATTGCTCCAAAGCTTGGGTTTTAATATGCTATAATACTACTTTGGAGTTTATTATTGGCAGGTGAACCAATGAAGCTTGTTCAATCATCACAGACAATTTTTAAAGGGGCATTTATTTTAACGATTGCGGCGTTGATTACAAAGGTTTTAAGCGCTGTTTACCGTATTCCCTTTCAAAACATTGTCGGTGATATCGGTTTTTACATATATCAGCAGGTATATCCGTTTTACGGTATGGCCATTGTACTCGCAACTACCGGCTTTCCGGTGGTAATCTCTAAGCTGTTAACAGAGCAGCAGGAAAAGGGAAACGGTGAAAAGTCCCGCTTTCTCCTGCTCATATCCTTTTTAACATTACAGATTTTTGGCTTTCTTTGCTTCTTCGTACTATATTTTGGGGCAGGGCAAATCGCCGCATGGATGAATGATGACAAGCTTGTCCCGTTAATTCGGGTAGTTTCGATTACATATTTAACTTTCCCCATAACTGCGGTCCTAAGGGGTTATTTTCAAGGGATTGGCGATATGGTCCCTACCGCTATTTCACAGGTGGGGGAACAAGCAGTCAGAATCATAACAATTCTTTTACTATCGTATTTATTAATTAACAGCGGCCATACATTGTACAATATAGGTGCCGGAGCTATGTTTGGCTCGATAACCGGAAGTATTGTTTCTGCAAGTCTTTTGTTTATGTTTTTATGGATTCGTAAAGAATGGAATTTAATCAGTCCCAAAAAAGGAATGTTCGAAAATATTTTGTTAGAAGCGAAGCTGGTTGTAAAAGCCCTTTCCATGCAAGGACTGATGGTCTGTCTTAGCGGGATGCTGTTAATATTGCTGCAATTAGCCGATTCATTAAATCTTTATTCCTTGCTGACGGCAGGCGGAATCGAACAGAGCCTTGCCAAAAGCTTAAAAGGAGTGTTTGACCGCGGCCAGCCGCTGATCCAATTAGGGACCGTAGCGGCAACCTCGATGTCACTTGCGATTGTTCCGCTTATAACAAGGGAAAGACTTGCTGCTAATACTGCCAGCTTACATGGGAAAATTCAACTGGCGATCAAGGTGAGTCTCGTAGTTGGTGGAGGTGCTTCGTTCGGCTTATGGGCCATTATCAGGCCCGCCAACATAATGCTGTTCGAAAACGAATATGGTTCGGATGTTCTAGGTGTTCTTGGTTTTGTGATTTTATTTACATCAATTATTTTAACGGTGATTGCCGTTATGCAGGGATTAGGCAGTCTGCTGTTCCCGGCAATAACAGTTGTCTCTGTGTTCCCAATCAAATATATGCTGAATATCCTCTTTGTGCCGCTGCTTGGGACAATGGGGGCGGCGATTTCTTCTTTGATTGCGCTAGCTTTGGTTTCTGCTGTGTTCTTACTAAGACTGCAAAAAATGACAGCGGCACCGCTATTGCCGCTTCGTCTATTCATGAAGGTGACTGTAGCAGCCATTGTAATGGTCATCTTTTTAAAAGCGTTTATGTATGTTACCGGACCAATAGGCGGAGGCCGTACGGGGGCTGCAATTCAAGCATTAAGCGCTGTTTTTGGGGGCGGGATTATTTATTTATTGATGATTATTAGAGGGAAAGTATTTGCTCCGGGTGAGCTCGTTCTATTCCCGTTCGGAAGTAAGCTAATGCACCTGATGCGAAAGGAAAAGGATAAACAATGGTAAAAACAATTGAAATTATCGGCCTGGGGGCAGGCGATATTAATCAGCTGCCGCTGGGTATTTATCGAAAAATAGTATCGGCCGGCCATTTATATTTGCGGACAAAGGAACATCCTGTTGTCCCGGAATTAGAGAAGGAAGGGATGAGCTATACCTCCTTCGATGCGATTTATGAAAGGCATCAGCGGTTTGAAGAGGTGTATCAGGAAATCACCCGGGTTTTACTGCAAAAAGCGGAAACAGAAGAAGTCATCTATGCCGTCCCGGGCCATCCGCTCGTTGCCGAGCAGACTGTTCAGCTGCTCTTGGCGGAAGGTCTAAAGCGTGGAATTGAGATTGTGATTGGCGGCGGGCAAAGCTTTATCGATGCTTTATTTGCTTCTTTAAAGATTGACCCAATTGAAGGTTTTCAGCTGCTTGACGCAACATCCCTCCATTCGCAGCAGCTACAAATGGATCAGCATATCATCATCAGTCAGGTATACGATCAATTTACGGCCTCAAATGTCAAGTTAACACTCATGGAGAAGCTGCCAGATGATTATGAAGTAGTGATTGTGACGGCGGCCGGCAGCCGGGATGAAGTTCTTACTAAGGTACCGTTGTACGAGCTGGACCGTAATATGTCTATTAATAACCTTACATCGGTCTATGTTCCGCCAGTAATGGAGGACCAGATTCTTTGGAAGAATTTCACCAAGCTGCGTGAGATTATTGCTGATTTGAGGGGTCCAGAAGGCTGTCCATGGGATAAGGAACAAACCCATGAATCATTGAAAAAATATTTAATTGAAGAAACGTACGAAGTAATTGAAGCCATTAATGAGGGCGATATTGACCATTTAATTGAGGAGCTTGGTGATGTCCTGCTGCAGGTGATGCTTCATGCTCAAATCGGCACTGATGAAGGATATTTCACGATCGATGATGTGATCGAAGGCTTGTCGGCCAAAATGGTCCGCAGGCATCCACATGTATTTGGGACTGCCTCTGCATCTAATGCGGAGGAAGTTGTTGCAAATTGGCAGCAGATCAAGGAGCAGGAAAAGGGAGAAGGTAAGCCTGAATCTTTGCTCGCGGGTATCTCAACGGCCCTGCCTAATTTACTGCGGGCCGCAGAATTACAGAAAAAAGCCGCAAAAGTTGGTTTCGACTGGGAGGAAATTACCCCGGCTTTGGAGAAAGTGAAAGAAGAGCTAGAGGAATTTACGGCCGAGCTTGACGGAACTGCTGACAGCTTCATACGGGCGAAAAAGGAATTCGGTGATCTATTGTTTGCCTTTGTGAATGTAGCCAGATTTTTAAAAATAAATCCTGAAGAAGCGTTATTTGAAACAAATGAAAAGTTTATCCGCCGGTTTAGCTATATTGAGAGTCGGGTAAAGGAAAGTGGCAGAGTTTTTGAGGAGTATACGCTTGAAGAGCTTGACCGCTATTGGGATGAAGCAAAAGTAAAAGGATTGTAGATGAAGGGGTTGTGCTTTAGATGAGATTGGATAAGTTTTTAAAAGTATCAAGATTAATCAAGCGCAGAACGTTGGCAAAGGAAGTATCGGATCAAGGGAGAATTGAAATCAACGGTAGTGTTGCCAAGGCCAGTTCAACAGTTAAGGCAGGCGATGAATTGACATTAAGACTTGGACAGCGAAAAGTAACGGTGAGAATCGAGCGGATTCAGGAAACGACCCGGAAAGAAGAAGCGGCTGAGATGTATACGATTTTAAAGGAAGAAAGGCTTAGTCCGGCAGAAAACCCAATGGACTAATCGAGTTCTAATTTTTCATTTTTCACATAAAAATGTACAAGATGATTGTACAAATGATTGTGAGGGATGAAAAATGAGCCAATATTATGAGCCGGGTACATCTAAAGGCAGTATTCAAGACCATGATGTGATCATGAGGGGAAGAAAGCTTCTTGATATTACGGGTGTTAAACAAGTAGAAAGCTTTGATAATGAAGAGTTCTTATTAGAAACCGTAATGGGTTTTTTAGCAATTAAAGGGCAAAATCTGCAAATGAAGAATTTAGATGTCGAAAAAGGGATTGTCTCGATAAAAGGGAAGATTTATGACTTGGTTTATCTAGACGAGCAGCATGGGGAGAAAGCTAAGGGATTCTTTAGCAAGTTGTTCCGATGACCCTCACCACACAATTTGTAACTATGCTTTCAATGATCGGCATGGGGTCGTTATTTGGCGCCATGTTTGATACGTATCAGCGCTTTTTAAAGCGGCCGAAGCGGAAGCAATGGATTGTTTTTTTTAATGACTTGTTATTTTGGGTAATACAAGCTTTAATCATCTTTTATACCTTATTTCTTGTAAATAAGGGAGAGATCAGGTTTTATATTTTCCTAGCCCTTATCTGTGGATTTGCCACCTATCAAAGTTTATTTAAAGGTATTTACCTTCGCCTGCTGGAATGGCTGATTCAAACAGTTATAGTCATTTACCGCTTTATCAAGAAAGCCCTCCGCCTCCTTATTTTTAAACCAATTGTCGGATTGGTTCAGCTTCTGACAGTTATTATTGTGGCACTTGGCAGGGGGCTTTGGGCCCTTGTACAATTCGTGTTAAGAGTTTTAAAATTTATCGTAAACATCGTTTTGACCATATTGAAGAAGATATTGTGGATATTTTGGAGACTTTTGCCGAAAGGTCTTAAAAAATCAGTCGAGAAGTTATATAATAGAATAGCAGGAAATTTCAAGAAAATAACGAATTTCTTTACTAAGTGGATAAATAAGTGGAAAAAGCGAAAAGAGTAAGAAAGGGTAAGGGTACGGAAAATGGGAGAGGAAAGACAAAGAAATGTATCAAAAATACAGACAACCTATGTGAAGCAGCAGGAGTATGCGGAAATTGCCTCGGCTAGGAATAGGAAGCTGTTGGTTAGACGGCTTTCATTGTTTTTTGTTCTCGCGTGTATTATTTCGTATTGTATGATCTCCAGTCTTATGAGCCAATCCACAAAGTTAGAAGCAAGTATGGTACAAAAAAAGAAGCTCGATCAGGAATATTCTGAGTTAAAGAAGCAGGAAAAGGTTCTGAAGGAAGATATCGTGAAACTAAACGATAAGGAGTACATTGCTAAGCTGGCAAGGAAAGAATACTTTTTCTCAAAGAAGAATGAAATTATCTTTAATATTCCTGATGAGGATAAGGAAAAATGAACCAATCTATAGTCATATTGACACTTAATTTTCCCTTTCTGTATAATATAATGTAAGTATGATTTTTTAATTTTTTAAGGAGGAACATTTTTTTTATGTCAATCGAAGTAGGCAGCAAGTTACAGGGAAAGGTAACAGGGATTACAAATTTCGGAGCGTTTGTGGAGCTGCCGGATGGATCAACAGGACTTGTACACATCAGTGAGGTTGCTGACAATTATGTAAAGGACATCAACGACCATTTAAAAGTTGGTGATCAAGTTGAGGTGAAAGTCCTTAATGTTGAAAAGGATGGAAAAATCGGGTTATCCATTAAAAAGGCAAAGGATAGACCAGAGCAGCCTGAAAGAAGACATTCCCACTCGCAACGTCCTCGTCAAGGCAAGGCAAACGATCGCGGTGGCAACAGAACAGAAACATTTGAATCAAAAATGGCGCGCTTTTTAAAGGACAGTGAAGACCGCCTATCTTCACTAAAGCGAAATACAGAGTCTAAGCGCGGCGGAAGAGGGGCTAGACGAGGCTAACTTGCTGCTAACTTTTAACAAATATAGCAGGATCAAAAGACAGGTCAAAAATTTGACTTGTCTTTTTTTTGTTTAAAAAAATGCCTTATATATTAATAATTTTCGAAATAACGACATCTATTCGGGATTATACTAACTATTTGGGTGAATGTGGTAGAAACAGTCGAACGATTTATGGAATCTAATTCACTATTTTGACAAACTTTTAAATCTAGCAAACTTATAATAGAGGACAACCAGAAAATAGCAAGGGAGTGGTTCCATGGAAAAGCTTGAACAAGGAATGGTAGAACCAGTTGGAGAAGTAAACCTTCATCCAGGGAAACTGGACTTTCAGAACGTCATGAGGAAGTTTCAATTAATGCTAGAATCCTTTTTTATAAGAAAAGGCGCCCTTTTGTTAATTGTCGGATTTTTGCTTGGACGAGCGTTAATTCTGGCGAAACTGACCCCATTTAGTCTGCCTTTTTTTGCCTCTGTCTACTTAATTAAAAAGGACCGGGCACCGCTTGCCCTGATCGGACTAATTGCAGGTGCGGCAACCCTTTCACTGGCTAATGCTGCATTTACCTTTATGATCACCGTTTGCTTTTTAATAGTATATCGTATCAGCCAAAAATGGCTAAGAAATGAAATGAAGGCACTCCCTTTTTATGTTGCCTCCATTCTCGGACTCGGAAAAGTAGCGGAATCATTTATCCTTTCCCATCAATTAACGATTTATGATGGCATGATGATAGGTGTACAGTCCTGCCTGGCATTCATCTTAACGTTGATCTTTTTACAAAGCATTCCATTATTGACGTTGTATAAACGCAGGCAATTATTAAAAACTGAAGAAATTGTCTGTTTAATTATTATGCTTGCGTCTATCATGACTGGAACAATTGGCTGGAAGATATACGATATGTCGATTGAACATATTATGGCCCGCTATCTTGTGATGGTCTTCTCCTTTATTGCCGGGGCTACCGTAGGGTCAACGGTTGGGGTTGTGACTGGATTGATTTTTACGCTCGCCAGCGTATCCAGTTTCTATCATATGAGTTTATTAGCCTTTTCGGGTGTATTAGGAGGTTTGTTAAAGGAAGGAAGAAAAATAGGTGTCTCATTTGGATTGTTGATTGCTACTCTCTTAATCGGAATGTATGGGGAAGGCGGCGGATCTTTACAGCTAATGCTGATGGAAACCGGTGCGGCCATCGTGCTATTTCTATTAACCCCGCAAGGATTAACCTCGAGATTAGCCAAATATATTCCCGGTACACCGGAATATACGGCCGAACAGCAAAAATATATGAGAAAAATGCGTGATGTGACCGCACAGCGGGTTTCGCAATTTTCTAATGTGTTCGATGCTTTATCAAAAAGCTTCTCCCAAATGGACCAAATTTCTAAGGAGGAGGAGAGCGAACGGGAATTAGATTATTTCATGAGCACTGTAACGGCAAGGACATGTCAAACATGCTTTAAAAAAGATCAATGCTGGGCAAAGAACTTTGGTACAACCTATGCAGCAATGGAAGAGGTTATTCACCAAATGGACCAAAATGACGGGAATATATCGCTTAGGGTGTCAAGGGAATGGGAAAAGCTGTGTTCACGCCCGAAAAAGGTATATGAAACAGTAGCCCAGGAGCTAACATTCTTCCAAGCAAGTCAAAAATTAAAGAAAAAGGTCCAAGAGAGCCGACAGCTGGTTGCTGACCAATTATTAGGTGTCTCCGAAGTAATGGATAATTTTGCAAAGGAAATTCAGCGGGAACGAGAAAATTATTATAAACAGGAAGAACAAATTATAGAGGCCATTCAAGGCTTCGGCATTCACATTGAACAGGTGGAAATCTATAGTCTTGAGCCGGGAAATATTGATATTGAGATGGCGATTCCATTTTGCCATGGCCATGGAGAATGTGAAAAGTTAATTGCCCCGATGCTGACCGATATTCTTGGTGAAACGATTGTTGTAAAAAAGGAAGACTGCGCGAGCCATTCAGGCGGATTCTGCCATAGCACCTTTAGGTCATCGAAGGCATATACCGTGGAAACAGGCTTTGCCCATGCGGCGAAGGATGGAGGGCTAATTTCCGGTGACAGTTATTCCACCATTGAATTAGGTCTTGGTAAGGTGGCACTGGCCATTAGTGATGGTATGGGGAACGGCGAACGGGCCCATTATGAGAGTAAGGAAACCTTACAGCTGCTGCAAAAAATTCTGCAATCAGGAATTGAAGAAAAAGTGGCAATTAAATCGGTTAACTCCATCCTCTCCTTAAGAACGACAGATGAAATATTTTCAACACTGGACTTGGCGATGATTGATTTAAAGGATGCTGCCGCAAAATTCCTGAAAATTGGCTCAACTCCAAGCTTCATCAAACGGGGCCAAAAGATTATTAAAATCCAGGCTAGTAATTTACCGATGGGTATTCTCCAAGAGTTCGAAGTAGATGTTGTCGATGAGCAGCTGAAGGCTGGGGACCTATTAATCATGATGAGTGATGGGGTGTTTGAGGGACCGAAACATGTGGAAAATTATGATCTATGGATGAAACGTAAGCTTCACGAATTGGAAACCGATGACCCTCAGGAAGTGGCTGATTTAATTCTAGAAGAGGTTATTCGCTCCAGGTCAGACATGATTGATGATGATATGACGGTAGCAGTGGCAAAAATTAAACATAATACACCGAAATGGGCATCGATTCCTGTTCCGAAACTGAAGCGTCGTGCATAACAAGTTAGTTTAACCAGTACTTCCTATAGTATGTATAAAACTTCTCTACAACGTCGAAAATGGTACCAATACACGTTGTGGAGGTCGAAATGCTATGTATACAGGTAAGATCCGGCAAATTTTATTAATTACGGATGGCTGCTCAAACCAGGGAGAAGACCCGATCGCTATGGCTGCTTTAGCAAAAGAGCAGGGGATAACGGTAAACGTCATCGGTGTTATGGAACATGATGTTATTGACGAGAAAGGCATGACTGAAATTGAAGGCATTGCTGCATCAGGCGGCGGTGTCAGCCAAATTGTCTATGCCAAACAGCTTTCGCAAACAGTGCAGATGGTGACAAGAAAAGCAATGAATCAAACAATCCAGGGTGTCGTGAACCGTGAATTGCAGCAGATTCTAGGCCGTTCACAAACAATGGAGGACCTTCCACCGGAGAAGCGAGGCGAGGTGATGGAGGTTGTCGATGAATTAGGTGAAACTGTCGATTTAGAGGTGTTGATTCTTGTCGATACAAGCGCCAGCATGAAACATAAGCTTGAAACGGTGAAAGAAGCGCTGTTAGACCTTTCCCTAAGCCTTACAGCAAGAACTGGAAATAATCATTTCTCTGTTTTTGTATTTCCCGGGAAAAAGAATAATGTCGAAAAATTGCTCGATTGGACGCCAAAGCTGCAAAGTTTGACAAGTATTTTTTCCCAGCTGTCAACCGGGGGAATTACTCCTACTGGGCCGGCATTACGAGCTGCATTATCTTCGTTTGACGAAAAACGTTCATTAAGGAGCCTGCTTTCAAATGATGATGAATCATTCTTTGAAGAGTCGGTGTAAGATAAGCCCTGGGACAGTCATTACGGGAAAATGGCATGGCAATAAATACACGATTATTAAGGAGCTCGGATTTGGGGCGAACGGCATAGTCTATCTTGCAAGGCATAATGGAAACAAGGTAGCATTGAAAATGAGTGACAATGGTATGTCGATTACCTCTGAGGTTAATGTGTTGAAATCCTTTGCAAAGGTCCAGGGGCCGGGGGCCCTTGGGCCTTCTTTGCTTGATGTTGATGATTGGAAATCGAGCGCCGGAATTATTTCCTTTTATGTGATGGAATATATTCATGGCCCTGATTTACTTGCTTTTTTGCAGCAAAAGGGAAAAGGCTGGATGCCGGTTTTGTTTCTCCAGCTGTTAAATGACCTGGCCAGACTTCACGAGAATGGCTGGGTGTTTGGTGATTTAAAGCCGGAAAATTTAATCATCTCTGGTCCCCCGCCAAAAATCAGGTGCATAGATGTTGGAGGTACGACGATTCAAGGGAGGGCGATTAAAGAGTTTACTGAGTTTTATGACCGCGGCTATTGGGGGCTTGGCTCAAGGAGAGCGGAAGCGGGCTATGATTTATTTTCGGCAGCGATGATGATGATCAACACCGCTTATCCCAAACGATTTAATAAAGCAGCCGGTGGGATTACCCAGCTTCGGGAAGCAATAAGGGGAAAGAGCGAGCTGCTGCCGTATGAGTCTGTTATCGTTAAGGCACTTCAGGGCAGATATATAAGCGCCAAGGAAATGAGAGCAGAGCTGCTGGATTGCATGAACGATTACCCGGCTTCAAAACATACTAATTCAAGTGCTTCCGCCGTTGTAAAGCGAAAGAGGGCGCCGGTAAATCAAGCCGCTGTGCAAATGACAAGACAGCACTATCGCAAGCATAAGAAAAAACGCGGCTGGCTGGAGTTTTTTACAATTTCAGTAGTTGTTACTTGCTTGTATGCTTTATATATTTTTTTAAAACTTCAATGATCCATGAAACTTCTTATAGTTCTAACCGTATAAACAACTGTAGATTTTTTTAGAGAATTTTGCTCCATGTTGGGAATCCTATATTTTGATGCAAGCGGAATACAAGTAGTACACTAGAAGGTATCTTATATTAAGAAAGAGTGCATTTCGATGTTAGAAACAAAGGTCGAGCGTTTTCTCCGGCATCACTCGTTCGTGCTTGATCACAAAAGGATGGTCGTCGGTGTTTCAGGGGGGCCAGATTCATTGGCGCTGCTTCACTTCTTGCTGCGTGAAAGGGAGAAGAGGAATCTTTTCATTGTCACCGCCCATATTGATCATATGTTCAGAGGGCAGGAGTCTTATGAGGATGCGATGTTTGTCAAAAGCTTCTGTGAAGATAACAAGATTCCCTTTGAAATGCTGCGTGTGGACGTACCGGAAATCATGGAAGCGTCAGGGAAAAGCTCGCAGGTTGCAGCGCGGGAAGTCCGGTATGATTTTTATTCAAAAATAATGGATATATATGATTGCTCGTATGTCGCCTTGGCACATCATGGAGATGATCAAACCGAGACTATTCTGATGAGGCTGACGAGGGGAAGTACGGGAATGGCAAGAGCAGGGATTCGTTTTACACGCCCCTTTCATACCGGTGTCATTTTTCGCCCCTTCTTATGTCTGACGAAAGCCGAAATTGAGGAATACTGTACGAGGCATCACCTTACACCAAGGTTTGACCCAAGTAATGAAAAAAATGTGTATAGCAGGAACCGCTTCCGTCTGCAGGTATTGCCATTTTTAAAAACGGAAAATCCGCAGGTCCATGAGCAATTTCAACGCTTTAGCGAGGAATTACAAACGGATGAGTTGTTTCTGCAGGAATTAACCGTCCAAGAATTGAATAAAGTAGTGGAAAAAAGAAAAGAGTGTGAAATGGCGGTTGACATTCAGGCGTTTTCAAAAATGCCTTTACCTTTACAAAGGAGAGGGATTCAACTAATATTAAACTATCTTTACAAAGAAAAACCATTAGCTTTATCAGCATTACATATTGATCAAGTTTTGCATTTAATCATCCATGGCAAGCCGTCGGGCAGATTGGATTTTCCTAACGGTTTAAAGGTTCTTAGGTCATATGGTGAATTAGTTTTTACCATATGTGAAGTAAACACCGAACCCGAAACGTATCATTTTGTCCTGAATGGGCCTGGAACGGTGAATTTGCCAAACGGCAGTATAAAGCTGCAGTTTGCCGGCGGGGGAGAAGGACTCCGGAACGGTCCAAACACGGCTGTATTTGCGGCGGATGACATGAAATGGCCGATTATCATCCGTACAAGGAAAACAGGCGACCGAATGACGGTAAAAGGAATGGACGGTTCGAAGAAGTTAAAGGATATTTTTATTGATCAAAAAATACCGCTTCAAAATCGGCATACATGGCCAGTCGTGACAGACGGCGATGATTGTATTATTTGGCTGCCAGGTTTAAAAAAGTCTTCGTATGAAGGCATTCGCCAAACAACAAAACATTATATCCAACTCATTTTTGAAAAGTAAACAGCTTCTAGGGGGCACATGTAGCATGAAACAGGATATCGAAAAGGTGTTAGTTACAGAAGAAGAAATTCAGGAAAAGGTCAAAGCGTTAGCAGCACAGTTAACTGAAGAGTATCATGACCGATTTCCGCTGGCAATTGGTGTATTAAAAGGCGCCATGCCGTTTATGTCCGATATATTAAAACGGATGGATTGTTATCTTGAAATGGATTTTATGGATGTTTCAAGCTACGGCAATTCGATGGTTTCTTCCGGTGAGGTAAAAATCATCAAGGACTTGGATACATCTGTTGAAGGCCGAGATATTTTAATTATTGAAGACATTATTGACAGCGGCCTGACGTTAAGCTACTTAGTGGATTTATTTAAGTACAGAAAGGCTAAATCGATCAAAATTGTCACCCTGCTGGATAAACCCGCAGGAAGGAAAGCCAATATTAAGGCAGATTATGTCGGCTTTAATGTCCCGGATGAATTCGTTGTTGGTTACGGATTGGATTATCAAGAGAAATACCGAAACCTTCCATATATTGGGGTGTTAAAACCAGAAGTATATAGCAATAATGATTAAATAATGGGATTATTTAAAGGTCTGTAAACATTCCATATTAAACATCCTAAGAACAAGTGTAATTTCTTGAATTTGTAAGATTTTCTATGATACTATTTTATATAGTCTGTTTTAAGCGGGAGGAGGTAAGAGATGAATCGGATTTTCCGTAACACCATCTTTTATTTATTGATATTTTTAGTCATAATCGGTGTCGTTAGTTTCTTCAATGGAAGCAATGAACCAACCGATCATATTTCATATGACAAATTTGTTGACCAATTAGAAAGTGGTAATGTGAAATCATTTTCTATGCAGCCAGAGCGTGGTGTATTTGAAGTTCGCGGTGAACTTCAGGCGGGAGATAAGAAGTTTATCACCTATATACCAAACAGCGAGAAAATCCTTGACCGGATTGATAAGGCCGGTTCTAAGGTAGAAGTAATGCCGGCAAAGGAAACAAGCGGCTGGGTTACGTTCTTTACTTCGATTATTCCGTTTGTGATTATCTTTATTTTATTCTTCTTTTTATTGAACCAAGCTCAAGGCGGCGGCAGCCGTGTTATGAACTTTGGTAAATCAAAGGCGAAGCTGTATAACGATGATAAGAAGAAGGTACGTTTTAGAGACGTCGCTGGTGCTGATGAAGAAAAAGCAGAATTGGTCGAAGTTGTTGAATTTTTAAAAGACCCGCGAAAATTCTCTGAGCTTGGGGCGCGGATACCAAAAGGGGTACTGCTGGTTGGGCCTCCAGGGACTGGTAAAACGTTGCTTGCCCGTGCTGTTGCCGGTGAAGCAGGCGTACCATTCTTCTCGATTTCTGGTTCTGACTTCGTAGAAATGTTTGTTGGGGTCGGTGCATCCCGCGTTCGTGATTTATTTGAAAATGCTAAGAAAAATGCTCCGTGTATTATTTTCATCGATGAAATTGATGCTGTAGGACGTCAGCGTGGCGCTGGTCTTGGCGGCGGTCACGATGAGCGTGAGCAGACATTAAACCAATTGTTAGTTGAAATGGATGGCTTCGGCGCAAATGAAGGAATCATTATTATTGCGGCGACTAACCGTCCTGATATCTTGGACCCTGCATTACTTCGTCCTGGACGTTTTGACCGTCAAATTACAGTCGATCGTCCGGATGTTAATGGCCGTGAGGCGGTACTTCGCGTACATGCCCGAAATAAGCCATTAGACGAGGCTGTCAATTTGAAAAATATTGCAATGCGTACACCAGGCTTTTCTGGTGCGGATTTAGAAAACCTTTTAAACGAAGCAGCCCTTGTGGCCGCAAGGTTGAATAAAAAGAAGATTGAAATGGTCGATATTGATGAAGCAACCGACCGTGTCATTGCCGGTCCAGCGAAAAAGAGCCGTGTCATTTCCGAGAAAGAACGCCGAATTGTGGCTTTCCATGAAGGCGGTCATACGGTTATCGGCTTAATCCTAGATGAAGCCGATATGGTTCATAAGGTAACCATCGTTCCACGTGGTCAGGCTGGCGGTTATGCTGTAATGCTTCCTAGGGAAGACCGTTACTTTATGACGAAGCCGGAATTACTTGATAAAATTGTCGGCCTTCTCGGCGGTCGTGTAGCAGAAGAAATTGTTTTTGGTGAAGTAAGTACAGGTGCGCACAACGACTTCCAGCGTGCAACTGGGATTGCCCGCCGTATGGTGACTGAATTCGGGATGAGCGATAAGCTTGGTCCATTGCAGTTTGGTCAGCAGTCAGGCGGTCAGGTATTCTTAGGACGTGACCTTCATAATGAACAAAACTACTCAGATGCGATTGCTTATGAAATTGACCTTGAAATTCAACGGATTATTAAAGAATCTTATGAAAGATGTAAAAAGATTCTTACCGAAAACCGTGATAAGCTTGATTTAATTGCTAAAACACTTCTTGAAGTAGAAACTCTGAATGCTGAGCAAATTAGGTATTTAGTAGATAACGGTCATTTGCCGGAAAATCCGGAAGAGCTTAGGGAAGTTAAAATTGAACCCAAGAAATTAGATGATGTGAAAGTGAACATCAACAAAAAGAAGGAAGATGAACCTAAAGATGAAAAATCATTTTTAGATACTCCTCCTGATGAAATTGATTATAAATAAGCTGGAAATGAAAAGAGTGCTTCATATGGAGCACTCTTTTTTTTCAAGTAAATTAAAGTATGGTATTATGTTTTCATGTAAAAATAGAAAATTCCTTTAAAAGTGAGTGATAGAGTTGATTTTCGTTTTTGACGTTGGGAATACAAATACAGTACTTGGTGTTTATAAAGGTGATGAACTTAAATATCATTGGCGGATTGAAACAAGCCGGAACCGTACGGAAGATGAGTTTGGTATGAGTATCAAAGCATTATTTGAGCATGCAGGTCTTTCGTTTTCCGACATCGATGGAATTATTATTTCCTCGGTAGTACCGCCGATCATGCTTGCATTAGAACGGATGTGTCAAAAATATTTCCATACCAAGCCCCTTGTCGTTGGGCCGGGAATTAAAACAGGTCTTAATATTAAATACGAAAATCCTAGAGAGGTTGGTGCAGACCGAATTGTGAATGCGGTGGCAGCGATTCATGATTATGGCAGTCCGTTAATTATCGTTGATTTCGGTACCGCCACGACTTACTGCTATGTAAATGAAGACCGTCAATATATGGGCGGCGCGATTGCCCCGGGAATTGGCATTTCGACAGAAGCCCTATACTCTAAAGCCGCTAAACTGCCGCGAATTGAAATTACACGCCCTGAAGGGGTTATTGGCAAAAATACAGTTGCTGCGATGCAGGCCGGCATAGTATATGGATATGTAGGACAAGTTGAGGGAATTGTTAAACGGATGATGGACCAAGGGGAAAAGAAGCCGACGGTTATCGCTACAGGGGGGCTTGCTCCGTTAATTGCCCAAGAGTCAACGATTATTGATGTCGTTGATCCATTTTTAACATTAAAAGGATTGCAGCTTATCTATAAACGCAACATGGGGAACTCTAAGGAGTAGAATCGGCATTGAAGCGGTTGTTTACTGCTGACACAATGGAAAGCAAGAAAGAGGGTTGAATTAAATGAATGATTATTTAGTAAAGGCATTAGCCTATGATGGTGCTATTAGGGCCTATGCTGTTCGGACAACGGAAACCGTCACTGAAGCACAGCGGCGCCACCACACATGGCGAACAGCATCCGCGGCGCTCGGTCGGGCAATGACTGCAGGTGTGATGATGGGGGCAATGCTGAAAGGTGATGAAAAGCTGACGATTAAAATTGATGGCGGCGGGCCGCTTGGACCCATTCTTGTCGATAGTAATGCGAATGGTGAGGTTCGCGGTTATGTAAGCAATCCAGAGGTGGATTTTGAGTCAAATGACTTCGGAAAGCTCGATGTCCGCCGCGCGGTCGGTACAGATGGAATGCTCGCCGTTGTAAAGGATATTGGGCTCCGTGATTTCTTTTCCGGCCAGGTTCCGCTTGTTTCTGGGGAACTGGGCGAGGATTTTACCTACTATTTCGCTACCTCAGAACAGACACCATCATCTGTTGGCGTCGGGGTATTGGTAAATCCCGATGATACCATTTTGGCAGCAGGAGGTTTTATCCTGCAAATTATGCCGGGTGCAGAAGATACTGTGATTACGAAACTAGAAGAACGTCTAAAAACAATTTCGCCAATTTCGACGTTAATTGAACAAGGCTTAACACCAGAAGAAATTCTATATGAGCTTCTTGGCGAGGATCATGTTAAAATCATTGAAACAATGCCAATCAAATTCCAATGTACCTGCTCGAAGCAGCGCTTTGCCGATGCCATTGTCGGGTTAGGCAAAGCCGAAATTCGGTCCATGATCGATGAGGATGGACAGGCAGAAGCACACTGCCACTTCTGTAACGAAAAATACCAATTTTCCAAAGCTGAACTAGAGCAGCTTGAACAGGAAGCGAAATAAGATGTTTAAAGCACAGGGGGGAAAACTTCTGTGTTTTCTTTATAAAACTGATAAAAATACCAATTTAAATTGATTGACAAAGTCAGTATAAAATTGGTAAATTATAAGTATATAAAACCAATAAAAATACTCGGAATAGGGGTGCCTACGATATGGTACGTGTTGCAAATTCAGTTGCCGAGTTAATCGGTCAAACGCCTATTGTTAAACTAAACAGATTAGCAGATGAGAATAGTGCAGAAGTTTATCTGAAGCTTGAATATTTTAACCCGGGCAGCAGCGTAAAGGACCGTATTGCCTTAGCAATGATCGAAGCTGCAGAGGAAAAAGGCCTAATTAAACCAGGCGTCGATACGATTGTCGAACCAACTAGCGGAAATACAGGAATCGGGCTTGCTATGGTTGCAGCGGCAAAAGGCTATAAAGCGGTATTCGTTATGCCTGAAACAATGAGCTTAGAAAGACGAAACCTGCTTCGCGCTTATGGTGCCGAGCTGGTGTTAACACCTGGCCCGGAAGGAATGAAAGGCGCCATTGCAAAAGCGGAAGCGTTGGTAGAAGAAAACGGCTACTTTATGCCGCAGCAATTTAAAAACGAAGCCAATCCAGAAGTTCACAAAAGAACAACGGGGGCAGAAATTGCTGAACAAATGGATCAGCTCGATGCCTTTATTTCCGGAATCGGTACAGGAGGAACCATTTCTGGTGCTGGAAGCGTTCTTCGCGAAAAATTCCCAGATGTAAAAATTATTGCAGTTGAACCGCAGGATTCCCCTGTTTTATCAGGAGGAAAACCAGGGCCGCATAAGCTGCAGGGTCTTGGTGCAGGGTTTGTGCCTGACACCTTAAACACTGAAATCTATGATGAAATTATTCAAGTGAGCACTGATGAGGCATTCGCTGCTTCCCGGCGCGCTGCGAGAGAGGAAGGAATTTTAGGCGGAATTTCTTCAGGTGCTGCCATTCATGCGGCAATAGAAACAGCTAAAAAACTTGGTAAAGGTAAAAAAGTACTGGCGATTATTCCGGATAACGGAGAACGCTATTTGAGTACAGCTCTATACCAATACGATGCAGAATAATCATAACCAGAGGCGCCGGCGCACTGCCGGCTTCTTTTTTTATAGAAAAAATGATTCCACAATAAATTTCATGTATTATAAAAGAAGTGAAATTTAATACAAGACATGGGGGGAATTAGGTTGAAGACAGCTGCGGGAAAGATTCAATGCGGCCCATATACGTTAGATTTCACCAAAAAAACTTACGTAATGGGAATCTTGAATGTGACACCGGATTCCTTTTCGGATGGCGGTAAATTTAATGAAATTGAGCGTGCAGTAGAACACGCAAAAGAAATGGTAGAGAATGGAGCTGACGTTATTGATGTCGGCGGAGAATCGACGCGTCCTGGGCATACAGTTATTTCAGTGGAAGATGAGATAAAGCGCGTCGTTCCAGTGATTGAAGCACTGGTCAAACATGTTGAAGTTCCAATTTCCATTGATACCTATAAAGCAGAGGTTGCAAAGCAGGCGATTAAGGCCGGTGCCCATATAATCAATGATATTTGGGGTGCAAAGGCAGATGACCAAATGGCTTCTGTGGCAGCGGAGTATGATGTCCCAATCATTCTTATGCATAATCGCCATGAACGGGATTATCAAAACTTTGTCAGGGATGTCATCAACGATATATTTGAAAGCGTCATGATGGTCAAAAAAGCAGGCGTCAAAGATGATAAGATTATACTCGATCCAGGAATCGGCTTTGCCAAAGACTATCACGAGAATATTCTGATGATGCAAAATTTGGACAAGCTGGTGATGCTCGGTTACCCTGTTTTATTAGCAGCATCGCGAAAGAGAATGATTGGAGAGGCGCTGGGTCTCCCTGTAGATGAGAGAATGGAAGGTACAGGGGCGGTCCATTGCTACGGAATTCAAAAAGGCTGCCAAATGATTCGGGTTCACGATGTCAAAGAAATAAGCAGAATGGCAAAAATGATGGATGCGATGATGGGGAAGGGGGAAGTCCGTGGATAAAATATATGTGAACGGGATGGAGTTTTACGGCTATCACGGGGTGTTTCCAGAAGAAAAGGTGCTTGGGCAGCGTTTTAAGGTGGATTTAGCTGTGGCTGTGGATCTGAAAAAAGCAGGGGAAACCGATGAACTAGAGTACTCTGTTAACTACGCTGAGTTATACCAAATATGCAAAGAAATCGTGGAAGGAACACCATATAAACTCGTCGAATCCGTTGCTGAAAAAATTTCTGCGGCTGTTCTGGCCGATCTTCCGCTTGTTCAACAGGTGGAGGTTAAGTTAATCAAGCCAGATCCGCCTATTCCAGGCCATTATAAGTCTGTTGCGGTAGAAATTATAAGGAGTAGATAAAATGGAGAATACAGCCATTATTGCTCTTGGTTCAAATATCGGCGACCGTTACCAAACAATGATGCAGGCGATAGAAAAACTGACAGCCGTTGCAGACGTAAAATTGGTAAATACATCCTCCGTTTATGAAACAGACCCCGTTGGCTATGAAGACCAGGATGTATTTTTAAATATGGTTATTGAGGTAAAAACGGATTTAGACGCTTTTGCGTTATTAGACCGATGTTTAAATATAGAATTAGAGCTTGGAAGGAAAAGGGAAATTAAATGGGGACCGAGGACAATTGACCTTGACATTCTAACGTATAATCAAGAAAATATTAATCATGCGAAACTAGTTGTCCCGCATCCTCGGATGTTGGAACGTGCATTCGTGTTGGTCCCGCTTATAGAAATGAAACCTGAGATAAAAGTTCTTGGGACGGATAAGCCTATTTCAGCATCTTTAGATGAATTACCTGATAGAGAAGGAGTCCGATTATGGAAGCGGAAAAATGGGGAAGACGGATACGAGCATATCGAAAGCTAAAGGGTTATACACAAGAAGGCTTTTCAAAAGAGCTAGGTGTTTCGGTCTCTATTTTAGGAGAAATAGAACGCGGCAATCGTCTGCCAGCAGAAGAACTGCTTGAAAAAATAGCTCACAGCTTAAAAATAAGTATAGATGATTTAACACCAAAGGATTTATAAAGGAGGTAAAGTGTGTTAAAAATCGGCAATATTGAAATGAAGAACCCTGTGGTTTTAGCGCCAATGGCAGGTGTCTGTAACTCAGCGTTTCGGTTGACGGTTAAAGAGTTTGGCGCCGGTTTAGTATGCGCTGAAATGGTCAGCGATAAAGGGATCGTTTTAAAAAATAAAAAGACGATGAATATGCTGTATATTGATGAGCGGGAAAAACCATTAAGCCTGCAAATCTTTGGCGGTGAAAAAGAAACGCTGGTTGAAGCTGCTAGATTTGTCGATCAACATACAAATGCTGATATTATTGATATTAATATGGGCTGCCCGGTACCAAAGATCACAAAATGTGATGCCGGTGCTAAATGGCTGTTGGACCCGAACAAAATCTATGAAATGGTTTCTGCTGTTGTTGAAGCGGTAGAAAAGCCTGTTACTGTGAAAATGCGGATGGGCTGGGACGAGGACCATATCTACGCTGTTAAAAATGCTCAAGCGGTTGAGCGAGCAGGCGGTAAAGCCGTTGCGCTTCACGGCAGAACACGCATACAGATGTATGAAGGAAAGGCCAACTGGGACATTATTCGTGAAGTAAAACAATCAGTTAACATTCCGGTAATCGGGAATGGTGATGTGCAGACACCACAGGATGCTAAGAGAATGCTAGATGAAACTGGTGTTGATGGTGTCATGATCGGGCGTGCCGCACTTGGAAACCCATGGATGATTTACCGTACGGTTCAGTATTTAGAGACCGGAAAATTAATGGGCGAGCCTTCTGTACGCGAGAAAATCGATGTCTGCCTGCTCCATTTAGACCGCTTAATTGCTTTGAAAAACGAAAACATAGCTGTCCGGGAAATGCGCAAGCATGCTGCCTGGTATTTAAAAGGTATCCGCGGCAATGCAAAGGTGCGTAATGGTATTAACGAGTGTAATACCCGCGATCAATTAGCAGATCTATTAAACGAGTTAGTTTTAGAGGCAGAAGCCAAGGAACAAAATCAGGCAATTGTTGGCTAAGTTGACACTGATAGGCTCTTTTTCTATAATTAATATGTTTACTTTATAGGCTGCCAGTGGAATAACTGGCAGTTTTTATTTGTGTGAAACATTTTTGATGTCTGAAAACCAAAGTTTGTGTAAAATAATAGAAGTGTAAAGCAAAAAGCGGAAACGCCAGTTTAGCGACGTATGGACTCCTCGAAAAAGCTAATGCTTTTTCTTCGTGCGATGTCTATGCTGTTGAAGACCGAAGTGGACTAGTCGCTTGGCGCTGTAGCCGGATTCAGATAACTATGTTAAAGTTTTAGTTAAAATGATAGTACGCGTTTTTACTAGCGTTTTACATAATTATAGTAATGGAGTGGATAGTAGTGAGTCAGGAAGAATTAAATGACCAATTAATCGTCAGACGTGAAAAAATGGCTGAAATGCGTAAAAGCGGGATCGATCCATTCGGCAAGCGATTCGAGCGGACCCATAACAGCCAGGAATTGATTGAACAATATGGACAAATGGAAAAGGAAGAGCTGGAAGCGAAGAATACAGCTGTAACTCTTGCCGGCAGAATTATGACAAAACGCGGCAAAGGAAAAGCAGGGTTTGCCCATATTCAGGATTTGACTGGTCAAATTCAAATATATGTAAGACAGGATGCTGTTGGTGAAGAACAATATAAAACCTTTGATTCGGCCGATTTAGGAGATATTGTCGGGGTTCACGGCTCCTTATTTAAAACAAAAGTGGGCGAATTATCGGTTAAGGTAGAAAACTTTGTGTTTTTAACAAAAGCACTTAGACCGCTGCCGGATAAATTCCATGGTCTAAAAGATGTTGAACAGCGATATCGTCAGCGTTATTTAGATTTAATTGTCAGCCAGGAAAGCAAAGAAACATTTATTACCCGAAGTAAAATTATTCAATCGATGCGCCGTTATTTGGACAACCATGGTTATTTAGAAGTAGAAACGCCAATGATGCATGCGATTGCCGGCGGGGCAGCAGCGCGTCCGTTTATCACGCATCATAATGCGCTTGATATGGAATTATATATGCGGATTGCAATTGAATTGCATTTAAAACGATTAATTGTTGGCGGTCTTGAAAAGGTATATGAAATTGGCCGTGTATTCAGGAATGAGGGTGTTTCTACCCGACATAATCCAGAATTTACGATGATTGAGCTTTATGAGGCATATGCAGATTTCCGCGATATTATGAGTCTTACTGAAAACCTGATTGCTCATATTGCCCAAGAGGTTCTGGGGGCTACCACCATTCAGTACGGTGATTACGAAGTAAATCTTAAGCCGGAATGGAAAAGACTCCATATGGTAGATGCGATTAAGGAATATACGGGAGCTGATTTCTGGAAAGAGATGAGTGTCGAAGAAGCCCGTGCACTTGCAAACGAACATGGAGTAGAAATCAATGAAAATATGCTCTATGGACATATTGTTAATGAATTCTTTGAACAAAAGGTAGAGGAAAAACTCATCCAGCCTACATTTATTTACGGCCATCCGGTAGAAATTTCACCTCTTGCAAAGAAAAATGAAGAGGACTCACGTTTCACGGATCGTTTTGAATTGTTTATTGTCGGGCGTGAGCATGCCAATGCCTTTACTGAGCTTAATGACCCAATTGATCAGCGCGAGCGTTTTGAAGCCCAGATAAAAGAACGTGAGCAAGGAAATGATGAAGCTCATGAAATGGATGAAGACTTTGTGGAAGCGTTAGAATATGGAATGCCGCCAACAGGCGGACTGGGAATCGGTGTAGACCGCCTGGTTATGCTTTTAACAAACTCACCGTCTATTCGCGATGTGTTATTATTCCCATTAATGCGCCACCGTTAATAAAAATAAAAAGCGCCCATTTGGGGGCTGTAGACAAAATGGGGAAGGAGCTTTGCTCCTTCCCCATTTTGTCTATTTAATCGATATTCATTAGTTATCCCACATTTCTTTTCATCTCTTTGGTGCTAATTCATCACCTTAATCATCCTTTTTAGATTTAATGCCAACGCTGAAAAGAGACATTGTTCATGAATTTTTTCAATGCCCCTTTTATAGATTTTATAAAGGTTGTGTTTAATTTTCATGGTTCCGAAGGAACCTTCGCACCAAACTCTTCTTAATTTTTGAACCAATTTATATTTTTCTGTTTTTGTTCTTCGAAAATTTTCTTCTAATAGCTCATGAGCTATTGGCCTAGAGATGGTTCTTCTAGTAGCGGTTTTTCCAAAGCATTGTTCTCTAAAAGGGCAGACTTTACAGTCTTTCATTTTTGCAGAATATGTTTTGTAATATTGTCCATTTGTGCTACTAAGATGAGTAAAACACAACTCCTTATGATTTTGACAAGTATATGTATCAGTATCTTTGTTATAGGTGAATTCTTTATGGGAAGTTGTTTTATAAGCTGTGTCATACTGAATGGGGCTTATATAACCTGTGATTTCTAATGTTTTTAACCCATGATGAATTGGAGCTGTATCATACCCTCGGTCAGCCCCCACACAATTAATATCTAGGTTAAACTTATCCTGTATTACTTTTAATCTCTCTATAAAGGGCTCACAATCATTAATGTTGCCAGCACTTGGATGAATATCGACTATGATTCCATTTTCTGTATCAATACTTGTGTGTGCTAAATAATGAGGTCCAGATGGCTTACCTGGCCGACTTAATAACCCTGAATCAGGATCAGTTTTTACAACAGATCGTGTTTCAGTATTTGAAACCTTCGGTTTCCTGCCTCGTTTCTTATTGCCAGATTCTATTCTTTTCTCTTCAAATTCTTTCTCGATCCTTTTGGCTTCTTCTTCAAGGGTATTTATATATTGAGAAGGAGTCTTTTCGACAACTACCTTCTCAATTTTACCTTTTGCAGCACTAGCTTTTATATGGGTAGAATCTGAAACAATCACTTCTCCAGTAACTAAGCCTTTCTCTATGCAGAGCTTAACAATGTAATCAAAAATTTCTTGGGTAACGTTACTATCCTTAAATCTTCTACGACGATTCTGACTAAATATTGAATGATCCGGTACTTTATCAGTTAAATCCAGTCCTAAGAACCAACGATAAGCAATATTTAAATTAACTTCTTGTTCAAGCTCCCGCTCTGAATCAACATTAAAAAGGTACCCAATTAATAGCATCTTAAATAAAAGAACAGGATCAAGAGATTTTCTGCCAAGCTTCGAATAATACTTTTCCATTTTGTTGTATATAAAAGTAAAATCTATCTTTTCGTTGATTTGACGGAGAATATGATTTGATGGAACAAAGGTATTTAAATCAATAAACTCCATTTTACTTTGATAATCATCTTTACGACCCATCATAAGAAATTCCTCCCATAAAAAAACCTGTATAGAATAAAATTCTACACAGGTTTCTGAAATTCCTATTAGATTGTCAACAGCCCCATTTGAGGCGCTTTTTTTTACTTGTATTTTAGGCTTGATATTAGAAAATTACAATTTTAACATTATCCTAAAAAAACTATTGCAGATTGATATTAATGGTGGTATATTTATATTCGTTGTTGCGAGACAACATCTCTTCTTAAAAAATAAGAAGAAAAAAAGTTATTGACTTTTGGTTGATAACTTGATATGATTATAAAGTCGCTTTCGAGCGATGTGATAGTAATTGTTCTTTGAAAACTAAACAAACAAAAACGTCAACAAACAATAATTATTCATCTCTTTATGAGATGAAGCCAACGTAACATTTATGAGCTAATCAACTTTCTTGGAGAGTTTGATCCTGGCTCAGGACGAACGCTGGCGGCGTGCCTAATACATGCAAGTCGAGCGAACTTGCGGGAGCTTGCTCCCAAAAGTTAGCGGCGGACGGGTGAGTAACACGTGGGCAACCTGCCTGTAAGACTGGGATAACTTCGGGAAACCGGAGCTAATACCGGATAATTCTTATCAACACATGTTGGTAAGCTGAAAGTCGGTTTCGGCTGACACTTACAGATGGGCCCGCGGCGCATTAGCTAGTTGGTGAGGTAACGGCTCACCAAGGCAACGATGCGTAGCCGACCTGAGAGGGTGATCGGCCACACTGGGACTGAGACACGGCCCAGACTCCTACGGGAGGCAGCAGTAGGGAATCTTCCACAATGGACGAAAGTCTGATGGAGCAACGCCGCGTGAGCGATGAAGGCCTTCGGGTCGTAAAGCTCTGTTGTTAGGGAAGAACAAGTATCGGAGTAACTGCCGGTACCTTGACGGTACCTAACCAGAAAGCCACGGCTAACTACGTGCCAGCAGCCGCGGTAATACGTAGGTGGCAAGCGTTGTCCGGAATTATTGGGCGTAAAGCGCGCGCAGGCGGTCCTTTAAGTCTGATGTGAAAGCCCACGGCTCAACCGT
>NZ_KV440949.1:2733702-2737049 GCF_001636315.1 Neobacillus mesonae
GCTCAGGGTTAGTCGGGACCTAAGCCGAGGCCGAAAGGCGTAGGCGATGGACAACAGGTTGATATTCCTGTACCACCTCTTTATCGTTTGAGTGATGGGGGGACGCAGGAGGATAGGGTAAGCGCGCTGCTGGTTATGCGCGTCTAAGCAGTTAGGCTGATGAATAGGAAAATCCGTTCATCGTAAAGGCTGAGCTGTGATAGCGAGGGAATTATAGTACCGAAGTTCCTGATTCCACACTGCCAAGAAAAGCCTCTAGCGAGATAAAAGGTGCCCGTACCGCAAACCGACACAGGTAGGCGAGGAGAGAATCCTAAGGTGAGCGAGAGAACTCTCGTTAAGGAACTCGGCAAAATGACCCCGTAACTTCGGGAGAAGGGGTGCTTATTGAGGTGCATAGCCTCGATGAGCCGCAGTGAATAGGCCCAGGCGACTGTTTAGCAAAAACACAGGTCTCTGCGAAGCCGCAAGGCGAAGTATAGGGGCTGACGCCTGCCCGGTGCTGGAAGGTTAAGAGGAGGGGTTAGCTCACGCGAAGCTCTGAATCGAAGCCCCAGTAAACGGCGGCCGTAACTATAACGGTCCTAAGGTAGCGAAATTCCTTGTCGGGTAAGTTCCGACCCGCACGAAAGGCGTAACGATCTGGGCACTGTCTCAACGAGAGACTCGGTGAAATTATAGTACCTGTGAAGATGCAGGTTACCCGCGACAGGACGGAAAGACCCCATGGAGCTTTACTGTAGCCTGATATTGAATTTTGGTACAGCTTGTACAGGATAGGTAGGAGCCTGAGAAGCCGGAGCGCCAGCTTCGGTGGAGGCGTCGGTGGGATACTACCCTGGCTGTATTGAAATTCTAACCCTCACCCCTGATCGGGGTGGGAGACAGTGTCAGGTGGGCAGTTTGACTGGGGCGGTCGCCTCCTAAAATGTAACGGAGGCGCCCAAAGGTTCCCTCAGAATGGTTGGAAATCATTCGCAGAGTGTAAAGGCACAAGGGAGCTTGACTGCGAGACCTACAAGTCGAGCAGGGACGAAAGTCGGGCTTAGTGATCCGGTGGTTCCGCATGGAAGGGCCATCGCTCAACGGATAAAAGCTACCCTGGGGATAACAGGCTTATCTCCCCCAAGAGTCCACATCGACGGGGAGGTTTGGCACCTCGATGTCGGCTCATCGCATCCTGGGGCTGTAGTCGGTCCCAAGGGTTGGGCTGTTCGCCCATTAAAGCGGTACGCGAGCTGGGTTCAGAACGTCGTGAGACAGTTCGGTCCCTATCCGTCGTGGGCGCAGGAAATTTGAGAGGAGCTGTCCTTAGTACGAGAGGACCGGGATGGACGCACCGCTGGTGTACCAGTTGTCTTGCCAAAGGCATCGCTGGGTAGCTATGTGCGGACGGGATAAGTGCTGAAAGCATCTAAGCATGAAGCCCCCCTCAAGATGAGATTTCCCATAGCGTCAAGCTAGTAAGATCCCTGAAAGATGATCAGGTTGATAGGTCAGAGGTGGAAGCATGGTGACATGTGGAGCTGACTGATACTAATCGATCGAGGACTTAACCAAGTCAAATAGTAGCGAACTCATTCTTACGATTCTTCTTCTGTATTATCTAGTTTTGAGGGAATGAACCTCAAATAAATAGTCCGGCGGTGATGGCGAGAAGGTCACACCCGTTCCCATACCGAACACGGAAGTTAAGCTTCTCAGCGCCGATGGTAGTTGGGGCAGGCGCCCCTGTGAGAGTAGGACGCTGCCGGGCTATATATAATGGAGGATTAGCTCAGCTGGGAGAGCATCTGCCTTACAAGCAGAGGGTCGGCGGTTCGATCCCGTCATCCTCCACCATATAATAAAAATGTCATTATGCCGGTTTAGCTCAATTGGTAGAGCACGACCGAATACGCTTCTTTGAAATTACTTCAGCGTACCGACTGAGCTGCTGCTTGAATAAGCCTTCTGAAGTCGGGACGACGAAAACTAGACGAGCGTGTGCAATCTATATATTATCTTTTTCATTATGCCGGTTTAGCTCAATTGGTAGAGCAACTGACTTGTAATCAGTAGGTTGGGGGTTCAAGTCCTCTAGCCGGCATGTTTATACGAGCCATTAGCTCAGTCGGTAGAGCATCTGACTTTTAATCAGAGGGTCGAAGGTTCGAGTCCTTCATGGCTCACCATTTTAAATATGCGGGTGTGGCGGAATTGGCAGACGCACCAGACTTAGGATCTGGCGCCGCAAGGCGTGGGGGTTCGACTCCCTTCACCCGCACCATTTAAATTATATGCGGAAGTAGTTCAGTGGTAGAACACCACCTTGCCAAGGTGGGGGTCGCGGGTTCGAATCCCGTCTTCCGCTCCATTAGTGCCGGGGTGGCGGAACTGGCAGACGCACAGGACTTAAAATCCTGCGGTAGGTGACTACCGTACCGGTTCGATTCCGGTCCTCGGCACCATTTTATAATGCGCCCGTAGCTCAATTGGATAGAGCGTCTGACTACGGATCAGAAGGTTATGGGTTCGACTCCTTTCGGGCGCGCCATATAAACGGGAAATAGCTCAGCTTGGTAGAGCACTTGGTTTGGGACCAAGGGGTCGCAGGTTCGAATCCTGTTTTCCCGACCATTTATCAAATTTGGGGCCTTAGCTCAGCTGGGAGAGCGCCTGCTTTGCACGCAGGAGGTCAGCGGTTCGATCCCGCTAGGCTCCACCAAAAAAATATATTGACAAATTATATTTGATTTTGTTAATATATAAAGAGTCGCTTATAGGCGATATGATTGTTCTTTGAAAACTAAACAAACAAAACAAAACGTCAACAAACAATAATTATTCATCTCTTTATGAGATGAAGCCAACGTAACATTTATGAGCTAATCAACTTTCTTGGAGAGTTTGATCCTGGCTCAGGACGAACGCTGGCGGCGTGCCTAATACATGCAAGTCGAGCGAACTTGCGGGAGCTTGCTCCCAAAAGTTAGCGGCGGACGGGTGAGTAACACGTGGGCAACCTGCCTGTAAGACTGGGATAACTTCGGGAAACCGGAGCTAATACCGGATAATTCTTATCAACACATGTTGGTAAGCTGAAAGTCGGTTTCGGCTGGCACTTACAGATGGGCCCGCGGCGCATTAGCTAGTTGGTGAGGTAACGGCTCACCAAGGCAACGATGCGTAGCCGACCTGAGAGGGTGATCGGCCACACTGGGACTGAGACACGGCCCAGACTCCTACGGGAGGCAGCAGTAGGGAATCTTCCACAATGGACGAAAGTCTGATGGAGCAACGCCGCGTGAGCGATGAAGGCCTTCGGGTCGTAAAGCTCTGTTGTTAGGGAAGAACAAGTATCGGAG
>NZ_KV440949.1:2738335-2852222 GCF_001636315.1 Neobacillus mesonae
AGGGCTAGCCTCACGTTGTTAGAGTCTTGGAGGTAGAGCACTGTTTGGACTAGGGGCCCTCATCGGGTTACCGAATTCAGACAAACTCCGAATGCCAAAGACTTATCCGTGGGAGTCAGACTGCGAGTGATAAGATCCGTAGTCAAAAGGGAAACAGCCCAGACCACCAGCTAAGGTCCCAAAGTATACGTTAAGTGGAAAAGGATGTGGAGTTGCTTAGACAACCAGGATGTTGGCTTAGAAGCAGCCACCATTTAAAGAGTGCGTAATAGCTCACTGGTCGAGTGACTCTGCGCCGAAAATGTACCGGGGCTAAACGTATCACCGAAGCTGTGGATTGACATCTACGATGTCAGTGGTAGGAGAGCGTTCTAAGGGCGTTGAAGCTGGACCGTAAGGACCGGTGGAGCGCTTAGAAGTGAGAATGCCGGTATGAGTAGCGAAAGATGAGTGAGAATCTCATCCACCGAATGCCTAAGGTTTCCTGAGGAAGGCTCGTCCGCTCAGGGTTAGTCGGGACCTAAGCCGAGGCCGAAAGGCGTAGGCGATGGACAACAGGTTGATATTCCTGTACCACCTCTTTATCGTTTGAGTGATGGGGGGACGCAGGAGGATAGGGTAAGCGCGCTGCTGGTTATGCGCGTCTAAGCAGTTAGGCTGATGAATAGGAAAATCCGTTCATCGTAAAGGCTGAGCTGTGATAGCGAGGGAATTATAGTACCGAAGTTCCTGATTCCACACTGCCAAGAAAAGCCTCTAGCGAGATAAAAGGTGCCCGTACCGCAAACCGACACAGGTAGGCGAGGAGAGAATCCTAAGGTGAGCGAGAGAACTCTCGTTAAGGAACTCGGCAAAATGACCCCGTAACTTCGGGAGAAGGGGTGCTTATTGAGGTGCATAGCCTCGATGAGCCGCAGTGAATAGGCCCAGGCGACTGTTTAGCAAAAACACAGGTCTCTGCGAAGCCGCAAGGCGAAGTATAGGGGCTGACGCCTGCCCGGTGCTGGAAGGTTAAGAGGAGGGGTTAGCTCACGCGAAGCTCTGAATCGAAGCCCCAGTAAACGGCGGCCGTAACTATAACGGTCCTAAGGTAGCGAAATTCCTTGTCGGGTAAGTTCCGACCCGCACGAAAGGCGTAACGATCTGGGCACTGTCTCAACGAGAGACTCGGTGAAATTATAGTACCTGTGAAGATGCAGGTTACCCGCGACAGGACGGAAAGACCCCATGGAGCTTTACTGTAGCCTGATATTGAATTTTGGTACAGCTTGTACAGGATAGGTAGGAGCCTGAGAAGCCGGAGCGCCAGCTTCGGTGGAGGCGTCGGTGGGATACTACCCTGGCTGTATTGAAATTCTAACCCTCACCCCTGATCGGGGTGGGAGACAGTGTCAGGTGGGCAGTTTGACTGGGGCGGTCGCCTCCTAAAATGTAACGGAGGCGCCCAAAGGTTCCCTCAGAATGGTTGGAAATCATTCGCAGAGTGTAAAGGCACAAGGGAGCTTGACTGCGAGACCTACAAGTCGAGCAGGGACGAAAGTCGGGCTTAGTGATCCGGTGGTTCCGCATGGAAGGGCCATCGCTCAACGGATAAAAGCTACCCTGGGGATAACAGGCTTATCTCCCCCAAGAGTCCACATCGACGGGGAGGTTTGGCACCTCGATGTCGGCTCATCGCATCCTGGGGCTGTAGTCGGTCCCAAGGGTTGGGCTGTTCGCCCATTAAAGCGGTACGCGAGCTGGGTTCAGAACGTCGTGAGACAGTTCGGTCCCTATCCGTCGTGGGCGCAGGAAATTTGAGAGGAGCTGTCCTTAGTACGAGAGGACCGGGATGGACGCACCGCTGGTGTACCAGTTGTCTTGCCAAAGGCATCGCTGGGTAGCTATGTGCGGTATCCATCCAGAGGATGCCCAGCTAAGCATGAAGCCCCCCTCAAGATGAGATTTCCCATAGCGTCAAGCTAGTAAGATCCCTGAAAGATGATCAGGTTGATAGGTCAGAGGTGGAAGCATGGTGACATGTGGAGCTGACTGATACTAATCGATCGAGGACTTAACCAAGTCAAATAGTAGCGAACTCATTCTTACGATTCTTCTTCTGTATTATCTAGTTTTGAGGGAATGAACCTCAAATAAATAGTCCGGCGGTGATGGCGAGAAGGTCACACCCGTTCCCATACCGAACACGGAAGTTAAGCTTCTCAGCGCCGATGGTAGTTGGGGCAGGCGCCCCTGTGAGAGTAGGACGCTGCCGGGCAAACAAAAAAGACAACCTGAAATAGGTTGTCTTTTTTTTGCATTTTTCCAGCTTAAACTGACACCAAAAATAAATAGTAGTTTTTTCCCATAAATCCTATGTTTTGCAACTGCAGAATTTGGAGAAAATCATAATGTAGTGAATCGTTGCATCTTGAAAAAAATTTAAGTATAATTAATGTCAAATATAGTCAAAGTCAGATGATAATGGGGGGTGGGAAGATGAGGAACATCTCCGATATTATTGAAATGTATTTAAAGCAAGTGCTGGAAATGAGTGAGGCAGACCATGTTGAAATTAAGCGAAGTGAAATCGCCGATAAATTTCAATGTGTTCCTTCACAAATAAATTATGTCATAAATACCCGATTTACCATCGAAAGAGGATATATTGTTGAGAGTAAACGCGGCGGAGGCGGGTATATACGTATTATGAAAGTGGAGTCTCATGATTCTGCTGATTTAATTGATCATTTATTGTCACTTTTTCAAAGCAGGATTAGTCAAGCGAGTGCCGAAGATGTTATAGGGAGGCTTGTGCAGGAGGAAATCATCACAAATCGGGAAGCCAAAATTATGTTAAGTGTCATTGACCGTTCCGTCTTATATATTGATCTTCCATATCGCGATGAACTAAGAGCGCGAATGCTAAAGGCCATGTTAACCACTTTAAAATATAAATAATAAAGTTATATCGTAAATAATACTCATTCTTCTCCTACCACCGTGGGGAGAAACCAAGCTTTAGGAGAGGTGAAATTATGATTTGCCAGGAGTGTAATCAAAGACCTGCGGCACTTCATTTTACCAAAATTATTAATGGTGAAAAGACCGAAGTAAATCTCTGTGAGGTATGTGCCCAGGAAAAAAGTGAGATGTTCATATTTAATGGGCAATCCGGATTTAATTTTAATAATTTATTAGCCGGACTATTAAAGATTGATCCATCTTTTCAGACGCCCAGCCAGAGTCCATTTCAACCGGAGGAGGTCCTCCATTGTGGTCACTGCTCAATGACCTTCCCGCAGTTTTTAAAACTAGGCAGGTTTGGTTGTGCACATTGCTATGACACCTTTAAAGACCAGCTGCAGCCGGTTTTAAGAAGACTTCATAGCGGCAACTGGGCACATAATGGGAAAATTCCAAAAAGAATTGGCGGCGATTTACACCTGCGAAAGCAGATTGATGAGTTAAAGGTAAGCTTGCAAGAATGTATTTCACATGAAGAGTTTGAGAAGGCAGCAAAGATTCGGGATGAAATTCGCAGTATGGAAAGAAAGCTTGCCGGCCATGTTGAGGGAGGGGAGTAATTGTGTCACTCGAACATTTTTTACACCAAGCGGTAAGCTCTTGGATGAGTGAGGAAGGACCGGATTCAGACATTGTCTTAAGTACACGAATCCGCCTGGCCCGAAACTTTGAACAATATAAATTTCCAACATTATTTTCTCATGAAGAAGCAAAACAAATTACTTCTGAAATGGAGCGGGTCTTGCAAACGGCCGGTCTGCAAAAATTTAGCCCGATGGAGCTGTTGAAAATTAGTGAATTACAGCCGCTTCAAAAAAGAGTGTTAGTGGAAAAGCATTTAATCAGTCCTCATCTCGCGGAAGACTCGCCGGAAGGTGCAGTGCTATTAACCGAAAATGAAGAAATTAGTATTATGATTAATGAAGAGGACCATATCCGGATTCAGTGCTTGTTCCCCGGATTGCAGTTAACTAATGCCTTAATGGCCGCTAATGAAATTGATGATTGGCTTGAAAGCCATATTCAATACGCATTTGATGAAAAATACGGTTATTTAACCAGCTGCCCGACCAATGTTGGCACCGGGATTCGTGCCTCCGTGATGATGCATCTCCCGGGCTTGATTTTAACCCAGCAAATGAATCGTATCATACCTGCAATCAATCAATTAGGTTTTGTAGTAAGAGGAATTTATGGTGAAGGCAGCGAGGCGCTGGGAAATATTTTTCAAATCTCAAATCAAATTACCTTGGGAAAATCTGAAGAGGATATTTGCAGGGATTTGATGGGGGTTGTCAGCCAGCTAATTTCACAAGAAAGGTCAGCAAGGGAAGCATTACGAAAAACTTCCAACATACAATTAGAAGACAGGGTGTTCCGCTCATTAGGCGTTTTAACCAATAGCAGGATTATAGAATCAAAGGAAGCAGCCCGCTGTTTATCCGATGTTCGTCTCGGAATTGATATGGGCTACATTGATCAGATGTCCAAAACGATTCTGAACGAATTAATGATCCTAACCCAGCCTGGCTTCCTGCAGCAGTATGCCGGAGGACAGCTAAGGCCGCATGAAAGGGATATCAGACGTGCCGCGTTAATTCGCGAACGTCTTAAAATGGAATCTGAAAAAATAAAAGGTGAGGAGTGAGCGCTATGATGTTTGGCCGTTTTACTGAAAGAGCACAAAAGGTGTTGGCTTTAGCACAAGAAGAGGCAATCCGCCTAGGACACAATAATATTGGGACAGAGCACATTCTTTTAGGATTAATTCGCGAAGGAGAAGGGATTGCTGCTAAAGCCCTTTATGGACTAGGTTTAGGCTCTGATAAAATTCAAAAAGAAGTGGAAAACCTAATTGGCAAAGGCCAAGAGTCTTCGCAAATCATTCACTATACACCTAGAGCAAAAAAAGTTATCGAGCTTTCCATGGACGAAGCTAGAAAATTAGGCCACTCCTATGTCGGCACTGAGCATATTCTGCTTGGTTTAATCCGCGAAGGTGAAGGCGTTGCTGCACGCGTGCTGAATAATTTAGGTGTCAGCTTAAATAAGGCTCGTCAGCAAGTACTTCAGCTGCTTGGCAGCAATGAATCAGGGGGACATCAAGGCAGTGCATCCGCAAATGCCAATACGCCGACTTTAGACAGTCTGGCTCGCGATTTAACGGCAATTGCAAGGGAAGGCAGCTTGGACCCTGTCATTGGCCGCAGCAAGGAAATTCAGCGTGTGATTGAAGTCCTGAGCCGCCGTACGAAAAACAACCCGGTGTTAATCGGTGAGCCTGGTGTCGGTAAAACCGCGATTGCTGAAGGTCTTGCCCAGCAAATCGTCAATAATGAGGTGCCGGAGATTCTTCGTGATAAGAGGGTCATGACCCTAGATATGGGAACAGTTGTCGCTGGGACAAAATATCGCGGTGAATTTGAGGACCGTTTGAAAAAAGTAATGGATGAAATCCGCCAGGCGGGAAATATTATTCTATTTATCGATGAGCTCCATACTTTGATTGGTGCCGGCGGAGCAGAAGGCGCGATTGATGCCTCCAACATCTTAAAACCATCGCTTGCCCGAGGTGAACTGCAATGTATTGGAGCAACAACGCTTGATGAATATCGTAAATATATTGAAAAGGATGCAGCGCTTGAACGCCGCTTCCAGCCGATTCGTGTCGATGAACCGACTGCGGATGAATCGGTTCAGATATTACAAGGCTTGCGCGATCGTTATGAGGCGCACCACCGCGTATCCATTTCAGATGCAGCGATTGAAGCTGCCGTTAAGCTGTCAGACCGTTATATTTCTGACCGCTTCCTGCCTGACAAGGCCATCGATTTAATCGATGAAGCGGGATCAAAGGTAAGACTTCGTTCTTATACTACCCCTCCTAATTTAAAAGAGTTGGAGGTTAAGCTTGAGGAAGTCAGAAAGGAAAAGGATGCCTCTGTTCAAAGCCAGGAATTTGAAAAAGCAGCTTCATTAAGGGATTCCGAACAGCGCTTACGCGAACAATTAGAAGAAACGAAGAAAACATGGAAAGAAAAACAAGGAAAAGAAAATAGTGAAGTAACTGTTGAGGATATTGCTGCTGTTGTCTCTAGCTGGACGGGAATTCCAGTTTCTAAACTGGCAGAAACAGAGACTGCGAAGCTGCTTAATTTAGAGGAAATTCTGCATTCTCGTGTCATTGGGCAGGATGAGGCAGTTGTCGCTGTTGCCAAGGCTGTGCGACGTGCCAGAGCGGGATTAAAAGATCCGAAGCGTCCAATTGGTTCTTTCATCTTCCTTGGACCTACAGGTGTCGGGAAAACTGAATTGGCCCGTGCTTTAGCTGAAGCTATGTTCGGTGATGAAGATGCGATGATCCGTATTGACATGTCGGAGTATATGGAGAAGCATTCGACATCCCGCCTTGTTGGTTCGCCTCCGGGATATGTAGGGTACGAAGAGGGCGGCCAGCTGACGGAAAAAGTACGCAGAAAGCCGTATTCTGTTATTCTGCTGGACGAAATTGAAAAGGCTCATCCAGATGTATTTAACATTTTACTTCAAGTACTTGAAGATGGACGCTTAACAGATTCCAAGGGCCGGACAGTCGATTTCCGCAATACCGTATTAATTATGACTTCCAATGTCGGTGCAGAGGCATTGCGGCGGAATAAGTTTGTCGGCTTTAATATTCAAGACACAGCCGACCAGGATTACAAAGACATGAAAGGGAAAGTGATGGAAGAGCTGAAGAAAGCATTCCGTCCTGAGTTCCTGAACCGGATTGACGAAATCATTGTCTTCCATGCACTTGAAAGAAAGCACCTGAATGAAATTGTAACCCTATTATCAGATCAATTAATTAAACGCCTCAAAGAGCAGCATATTTCGATTGAATTAACAACTGCCGCAAGGGACAAAATCTCTGAAGAAGGTTATGACCCTGAGTACGGGGCAAGACCGCTTAAGCGGGCAATTCAAAAGCATATTGAAGACCGGCTTTCTGAGGAGCTCTTAAAGGGTACATTTTCCGCAGGACAGCATGCTATAATTGATGTGGAAAATGGTGAATTTACCGTCAAAACAGCAGAGAAAGAGACTGTAACAAAATAAACGGGTTATAGCTCAAGCGAAGTTTACTAGGTTTTTAAAAAGATGGGAGGTACACGTGAATATAAATGAATCGTGTACCTCTTTTTACATATGGATCGAATTCTCTGCAGGACTAGAGAGGAAGAATCACATGGTTAAACGGAAAACGAAATTTATGTGTCAGGAGTGCGGGTATGAATCCCCAAAATGGATGGGAAAATGCCCGGGCTGCGGCGCTTGGAATAAAATGGTGGAGGAAGTAGAGGTAACCGGTACAGCAAGAAGGGGGGCTTTTGCCCATTCCCAAGGCGGAACAATTGCTTCTAAGCCTACACCTATTACTTCGATTGAAATGGTCAGTGAACCTAGGATCCATACGGATTTAGCAGAACTAAACCGGGTTCTTGGCGGCGGTGTAGTAAAAGGGTCATTAGTACTAATCGGCGGTGACCCGGGGATTGGCAAGTCTACACTCCTTTTGCAGGTCTCCTCACAACTTGCGGGGAAAGGCCATCAGGTTTTATACATATCGGGAGAGGAATCGTTACGGCAGACAAAATTAAGGGCTGAACGATTAGGAATCTCCTCGGAAAACCTGCTTGTTTATGCGGAAACAAATCTTGAGGAAATTAATCGAACGATTGAGCAGAGTAATCCAAGCTTTGTTATCATTGACTCGATTCAAACAGTTTTCCATCCGGATGTGACATCGGCACCGGGCAGTGTGTCCCAGGTTCGTGAATGTACCGCGGAATTAATGAGAATCGGGAAAACAAAGGGAATTGCTATTTTTATTGTCGGCCATGTCACAAAGGAAGGGGCGATTGCTGGACCACGCCTGTTAGAGCATATGGTTGATACGGTACTTTATTTTGAGGGAGAAAGACACCATACCTATCGTATCCTCAGAGCTGTGAAAAACCGCTTTGGCTCAACAAATGAAATGGGCATTTTTGAAATGAAGGAATTTGGCTTGGAAGAAGTGGAAAATCCATCAGAAATTTTCCTTGAAGAACGGTCACGAGGAGCATCCGGGTCCACAGTCGTTGCCTCCATGGAAGGAACGCGGCCGGTTCTGGTGGAGATTCAAGCATTGATCTCCCCGACAAGTTTCGGTAATCCTAGAAGAATGGCGACGGGAATTGACCATAACCGGGTACCGTTATTGATGGCAGTGCTCGAAAAGCGGGTAGGACTTCTGCTGGCTAACCAGGATGCCTACGTAAAAGTTGCCGGCGGTGTTAAATTGGATGAACCGGCCATCGACCTAGCAGTTGCCGTCAGTATTGCCTCAAGCTTTAGAGACCAGCCGACAAGGCCGACAGACTGCATTATTGGTGAGGTCGGATTAACAGGGGAAGTAAGACGGGTATCCCGGATTGAACAGCGTGTCCAAGAAGCCGCGAAACTGGGCTTTGAGCGGGTTATCCTGCCAGCCAATAATCTAGGCGGCTGGAAGGGGCCGAAGGGAGTCGAACTCATTGGTGTATCGTCAGTCAGCGAGGCACTAAGGGCAGCATTAGGGGGATAACAGATGGAGCATAAAAAGTCCGGCGAACAGTCAATTATTGATTTATTGCAATTAATTGCCCCGGGTACGCCTATTCGAGAGGGGTTGGATAATGTCCTCAGGGCCAATACCGGCGGGCTGATTGTCATCGGTTATAATGATAAGGTTAAAACTGTTGTAGACGGCGGTTTTGCTATTAATTGTTCATTTTCACCAAGCTTTTTATATGAATTGGCGAAAATGGACGGTGCTATTATTCTCAATGATACCGCGAATAAAATTTTGATTGCCAACGCCCAGCTGGCTCCCGACCAACACATTCCCTCATCGGAGACAGGAATGCGGCACCGCACGGCCGAAAGGGTAGCAAAGCAGACGAAGGCGCTCGTAATCGCCATTTCCCAGCGCCGAAATGTGATTACCTTGTATCAGGGGAATCACCGGTATGCATTAAAGGATATTGCCGTCATTTTAACAAAAGCCAATCAAGCGATTCAGACATTGGAAAAGTATAAAGTTGTTATGGAGCAGACGATTGCTAATTTTAGTATTTTAGAGTTTGAAGAATCTGTTACATATAATGATTTTTTACTTGTCCTTCACCGGTTTGAAATGGTATTGAAAATTAAAAATGAACTGTTGACTTACTTGTATGAGCTTGGGACGGAAGGAAGGCTCATCCGCCTGCAGATGAATGAGATTCTAACGGAGCTGGAAGAAGAAATGATGCTGATTATCAAGGATTATGCCTTTGACCGGAACGTCAAACCGGAGGAGGTTCTGCAGAAAATTCAGGCATCGGTTAACAGCAGCAATATGGAGGACGTAGCGCTGCTAAAACTATTAGGCTATTTCGGCTATGTCCATCTTGAGGAGAATAAAAAACCGCGCGGCTATCGCATCCTCCATAAAATCCCAAGACTGCCGGCCGTCATAATTGAAAATTTAATCGAAACGTTTAAAGATTTATGCAGCATCATTGCGGCATCGGTAGAGGAATTAGATGAAGTTGAAGGGATCGGGGAAGTACGGGCGAAGAAGATTAAAGAAGGGTTCAAATTAATCAGAGAACGGCTGTACACAGACCGACATTTATAAAAAGTATTGCTAGAACTTTTGAACTATGATAAAATTAAAAATTTCAATTTATTTGACACTTATTTCCTCTGATGCTACCCTATGAGAAATAAGATTTTATCATAACAAAAAAATTTCAAGATGTTTACATTTTGGAAAAATAATTGGAAATTGGCGGTTTCATTTTTGTAAATATGTTTATAATTAATTAGAGGAGGTGAAGAAATGTTAAAACGAATTGTTCAGGCTTGCTTCCTCATTATTGGTGGTACGCTTGGGATCTTATTTCTGCCGGAATTATTTAAAGTAATAGGCTTGGAAACAACCGCCTTAATCAATAATTCCTATGTTACTGCTATTTTAGGTGCTATTATTTTTTATCTTCTTACCTTTTGGGCAGTAGATTATGTGTTTAATTTTATTAAGTGGGCTGAGGATTCCTTAGTCAAAATCCCGGTTACTGATGTGCTGTTTGGAAGTGTTGGGTTAATCTTTGGTTTATTGGTTGCCTTTTTAATTGGGTTTGCCCTAAATGCGGTGCAAGTACCTATCTTGAATGCAGTTGCACCAATCGTATTAACATTGCTGTTTGGTTATCTTGGCTTCCAGGTGGGCTTTAAGAAGCGAGATGAGCTTCTCGGGTTGTTTGGCAGAGGCAGCGGCAAGAAAAAGTCTGCGGAAGAAGAGGCAGAGAAGCCATCCGGGAAATCATTAAAGATTTTGGATACGAGTGTCATTATTGACGGACGTGTTGCGGACATTTGCCAAACGGGATTTTTAGAAGGAACGATTGTCATCCCGCAGTTTGTTCTGGAAGAATTACAGCATATCGCCGATTCATCCGATGTGTTAAAAAGAAACCGTGGCAGAAGGGGTCTTGACATTTTAAATCGGATTCAAAAAGAATTGGCCATTAAAGTAGAAATTTATGAAGGCGATTTTGAGGAAATTCAAGAGGTTGATTCAAAGCTGGTAAAGCTGGCTAAATTAACAAATGGAATTCTCGTTACGAATGATTTTAATTTGAATAAAGTGTGCGAATTGCAAAATGTAGCGGTTTTAAATATCAATGATCTTGCCAACGCTGTGAAGCCAGTCGTCCTTCCTGGAGAGGAATTGACGGTACAGGTCATTAAAGACGGAAAAGAGTATCATCAAGGGGTTGCCTACCTTGATGACGGCACGATGATTGTAGTGGAAGAAGGCAGAGAATACATTGGAAAACGAATTGAGGTTCTCGTCACCAGTGTGCTGCAGACATCTGCAGGCAGAATGATCTTTGCCAAGCCGAAATTATTAGAAAAAGCTTTATAATAATACGTGAATAGAGAGAAAGAATGAGGTTTTACTATGACTTACCAGGTCATTATCCCTGCTGCAGGTCAGGGAAAGAGAATGGGAGCGGGGAAAAATAAACTGTTACTTGAGCTTGCTGGCATTCCTGTACTTGTTCATACGTTAAAAGTATTTGAAGCGGACAAAACCTGTACAGGAATCATTTTAGCCATTCATCCTCAAGATGAAGCGGAATTTCGAGCATTAATCAAAAAGTATCGTCTGAGCAAGGTAATTGGTTTAGTGCCAGGCGGAAAAGAGCGGCAGGACAGCATTTTTAATGCCTTGAAGACGGTTAGAGATGATGGCATTATTCTGGTCCATGATGCCGCCAGGCCGTTTATTTTACGGAATCATATTCATCGTTTAACAGAAACAGCAGCGCAAACGGGTGCAGCGATTATCGGTGTTCCGGCTAAAGACACGATGAAAAAAGTTGGAAATGGTGTTGTGGAAGCGACTGTTGAACGTTCAAGCTTGTGGGCAGTGCAAACCCCACAAGCTTTTCGCGTTTCGCTGCTAGCGGCGGCGTATGAAAAAGCAGAACGGGACAGTTTCCTTGGAACAGATGATGCCAGCCTTGTGGAGCGCTTGGGGCATCCTGTAACGATGGTAGAGGGAGATTACGATAATATTAAGCTGACAACACCGGAAGATTTGTTTTTTGCAGAAGCCATTTTAAAAAAGAGACAAAAATAGAAAAGCCTCAGCGCCTTGCATAGGGCGCTGAAGCTGGATAAAAGGGGTTATAAATGATGTTTCGTATTGGACAAGGCTTTGATGTTCATCAATTAACGGAAGGGCGGCCGCTTATTATCGGCGGTATTACGATTCCTTATGAAAAGGGCTTACTGGGGCATTCCGATGCCGATGTGTTATTACATACTGTGTCAGATGCATGTCTTGGCGCAATTGGCGAGGGCGATATTGGCAAGCATTTCCCTGATACGGACCCTGAGTTTAAAGATGCTGACTCTGCTAAACTGATGGAGCATGTCTGGCAGCTGGTAAAAGAGAAGGGCTATGAGCTTGTCAATGCCGATTGTACGATTATTGCGCAAAAGCCAAAAATGGCTCCCTATATTGATCAAATCCGGGGTCGGATTGCGGAACTGTTAGAGGCGAACACAGATCAAATTAATGTGAAGGCGACGACTACTGAAAAACTGGGCTTTACCGGCAGGGGCGAGGGAATTGCCGCTCAAGCGGTTGTTCTTTTAAAAAAGGCAGACGTTTAGACTTTATCCGGTAAAACCATAGTGGTAAAATGAATCAAGATGAAACCAACTGGGAAAGTGGAGGCATTATAATGTCAAACGAAATACGTGTAAGATATGCTCCTAGTCCAACCGGACATTTACATATTGGAAATGCCCGTACGGCGTTATTTAACTATTTATTTGCCCGCAATAAGGGCGGCAAGTTTATTATTCGGATTGAGGACACGGATAAGAAGCGGAATATTGAGGGCGGCGAACAGAGCCAATTGAAATATTTGAAATGGCTCGGAATCGACTGGGATGAAAGCGTGGATGTCGGCGGTGAATACGGACCGTACCGGCAGTCAGAACGAAATGATATTTATGAAACATATTATAAGCAGCTGTTAGAAAATGGCCAGGCTTATAAATGTTATTGTACGGAGGAAGAGCTGGAGGCTGAGCGGGATGCGCAGATGGAACGCGGGGAAACACCGCATTATTCTGGTAAATGCCGCCACTTAACAGCCGAAGACAGAGCGCGTTTAGAAAGCGAAGGCCGCGAGCCGAGCATCCGCATCCTTGTTCCGGAAGGCAAGACCTATACATTTGATGATATGGTAAAGGGCGTCGTATCCTTCGAATCAGAGGGTATGGGCGACTGGGTCATTGTGAAAAAAGACGGCACCCCGACGTATAACTTTGCGGTATCTATCGATGATTACTTGATGGAAATTTCCCACGTCCTTCGCGGGGATGACCATATCTCCAATACACCGAAACAGTTGATGGTGTATGAAGCACTAGGCTGGGAACCGCCGACTTTCGGCCATATGACGTTGATTGTAAACGAAAGCCGGAAGAAGTTAAGCAAGCGTGATGAATCCATCATTCAGTTCATTGAGCAATACGAGGAATTAGGCTATTTGCCGGAAGCAATATTTAACTTTATTACCTTGCTTGGCTGGTCTCCTGCGGGTGAAGAAGAGCTTTACTCAAAAGATGAATTTATTCAGCTGTTCGATGCCAGCCGGTTATCCAAATCTCCGGCATTATTTGATAAGCAAAAGCTAACATGGATGAACAATCAATACATGAAAAAAATAGAGCTTGACCGGGTTGTGGAGCTTTCCTTACCGCATCTTATCAAAGCGGGACGAGTGAAGGAAAACCTTTCATCCGAGGAAAGAGAATGGGTAAAGAGCCTGGTATCGCTGCTTCAGGAAAAAATGAGCTTTGGTGCTGAAATTGTGGAGCTTTCCGATTTGTTCTTTAAAGAACAAGTGGACTTTGAAGAAGAAGCAAAAGAGGTTCTTGCCGGAGAGCAAGTGCCGGAAGTATTAAAGGCATTTTCAGAAGAGCTGAATGGCCTGGAACACTTCGAGGCAGAATCAATCAAAGCAGCAATGAAGGCAGTGCAAAAATCCACCGGTCAAAAAGGCAAGAACTTGTTCATGCCAATTCGAGCCGCTGTAACAGGACAAACCCATGGACCAGACTTGCCAAAATCAATTGAACTTTTAGGAAAAGAAAAAGTACAACAGCGGATTATGCAAATTATTGGTTAACATTCGGGTTAAAATGTAATATAGTAAATATACAATATTTTATACGAGCTAAAACGTCGAAGAGGATAAGTAAAAGAATGATGCCTGAAAGAGAGAACCATCACCGGCTGAAAGTGGTTCAGGCCGCTCATTGTTTGAAATGCACCTCTGAGCCCCATTTCAAAAGAGAGCTGTCTTGAGTAGATTTGGGCGGAACCTTTCCGTTAACAAGTTAGAGTGAGGCATGTTTGTTTCAGCTGTTGTTCGTTTAGCTGAAAAAAGACAGGTGCCTAATCAGAGTGGAACCACGCACAAGCGTCTCTGTCATTACGACAGGGGCGCTTTTTTATTCAAAATAGTTTACCGGAAGATATGGGGAGGGTTGAAATTGTTTAAACTGTTAAAGGAAGATGTTGATGTTGTATTTGATCAGGACCCGGCTGCCAGGACGTATTTAGAGGTGATCTTGACGTATTCTGGATTGCATGCGATTTGGGCGCACCGATTCGCTCATGCCCTCTATAAGCGAAAATTATTTTTCCTTGCACGGGCCATTTCGCAAATTAGCCGCTTTTTCACGGGAATTGAAATCCATCCAGGGGCTAAAATAGGCAGAAGATTTTTTATCGACCATGGGATGGGTGTTGTCATTGGTGAAACCTGCGAAATCGGTGATAACGTCACGATTTACCAAGGGGTGACATTAGGCGGAACAGGAAAAGAAAAAGGAAAACGCCATCCGACGATTAAGGATAATGTTCTTATTTCTACAGGGGCAAAAGTCCTGGGTTCGATTACAATTGGTGAGAACTCTAAGATTGGCGGCGGCTCGGTTGTGTTAAAAGAAGTACCGCCAAACTCGACAGTAGTTGGAATCCCGGGGAAAGTTGTGATTCAAGACGGCAAACGAATTAGTAAGGATTTAAATCATTGTGATCTGCCGGACCCGGTAGCTGACCGTTTCAAAGAGCTGCAGGCTGAACTGGATGATGTACGGCAAGAGCTTTACGAATTAAAACAAGAAAGGACAAAAGTGAATGGCCATTCGACTATATAATACACTGACTAGAAAAAAGGAAACATTCGTACCGCTGGAAGAAGGAAAAGTGAAAATGTATGTTTGCGGTCCGACTGTCTATAATTATATTCATATTGGTAATGCCCGCCCGGCTATTGTATTTGATACGGTCCGCCGCTATTTTGAATTTCGCGGCTATGATGTGCAATATGTTTCTAATTTTACCGATGTCGACGATAAATTAATCCGGGCTGCCAACCAGCTTGATGAGGATGTACCTACCATCGCAAATCGCTTTATTGAGGCGTACTTTGAAGATGTTTCGGCGTTAGGCTGCAAAAAAGCTGATGTTCATCCAAGAGTTATGGAGAATATGGATATCATTATTGACTTTATCAAACAGCTGGTTGAAAAAGGATATGCATATGAATCAGAAGGAGACGTCTATTTCCGGACACGCAGCTTTGATGAATACGGCAAACTCTCACATCAATCGATTGATGAACTGCAGGTTGGTGCCAGAATTGAAGTGGGGAATAAAAAGGAAGACGATTTGGACTTTGCCTTATGGAAGGCCGCAAAAGAAGGAGAAATCTTCTGGGAAAGTCCATGGGGTCCAGGACGGCCCGGATGGCATATTGAATGCTCGGCGATGGCGAAGAAATATCTTGGCGAAACCATTGATATCCATGCTGGCGGCCAGGATTTAACCTTCCCGCATCATGAAAATGAAATTGCCCAATCAGAAAGCTTGTCTGGCAAGACGTTTGCTAACTATTGGATGCATAACGGGTATATAAATATCGATAACGAAAAGATGTCAAAATCATTAGGAAACTTTGTTCTTGTTCACGATATTATTAAGAAGCATAATCCACAGGTTTTAAGGTTCTTCATGCTGTCTGTGCATTATCGTAACCCAATCAACTACAGCGAGGAATTGCTGGAGAGCACAAAGGCTGCTTTTGAAAGGTTAATAACCTCTTATCAAAATTTAAAGCACCGTAAAGAGGCGAGCACTAATTTAACAGATAATAATCAGCAGTGGTTTGATCAAATTGCCGGCTTACGCAGACAATTTATTGAAGCGATGGATGATGATTTTAATACAGCACTTGCGATATCGGTTTTATTTGAGCTCTCCAAATTAGCAAATTATTACCTGTTGGAAAAAAATACAGCAGTAGAGGTGATCGATACCTTTATTGCGGAATTTGAGACGCTGTTTGCTGTAATTGGTTTGTCGCTTGAGCAGGAAGAAATGCTGGATGAAGAAATCGACGCTTTGATTGAACAGCGGATTCAAGCAAGAAAAAACCGTAACTTCCAATTAGCTGACCAAATTCGCGATCAGTTAAAGGAAATGAATATCATTTTAGAAGACACCCCGCAAGGCACAAGGTGGAAAAGAGGCTAGTTCATGCTGGATTATGAAAATACATTAGATGCCTATCAATTAAAAGCACTTGCCCTGGCTTATATGGGTGACGCGGTATTTGAAATCTATGTCCGCCGTCACCTGCTATATAGCGGTCAGGTTCGCCCCCATCAGTTACACCGTGCCGGTACAAGATACGTCTCGGCTAAGGCACAATGTCAAATCCTGCTTCAAATGCTGGAGGAAGAAATTTTGCATGAGGACGAATTGGCGGTAGTGATGCGCGGCAGAAATGCAAAGTCCGGAACCGTTCCGAAAAACACCGATGTGCAGACATATCATTACAGTACAGCTTTTGAAGCGTTAATGGGGTATTTATATTTATCAGGTAAAATTGAACGTTTGGAAGAGCTTGTCCAAAAGGCGTTTTTATTTGTAGAGGAAAAGAAAGGAGGAGCAACATCATGAATCAAGAATACATCGTTGGCAAAAACCCGGTAATTGAAGCTTTAAAATCGGGCCGCGATATTAATAAAATCCTAATTGCAGAAGGGTCACAGCGCGGGCAAATGCAGCAGGTTATACATTTGGCTAAAGAGGCAAACGTTCTTGTGCAATTTGTGCCGAAAGTGAAGATTGACCAGATTACGGATCAAAATCATCAAGGGGTTCTTGCCTATGTAGCGGCTTATCAGTATGCGGAAATAGATGATTTGTTTGCGGCAGCGGAAAAGAAAAATGAACCTCCTTTCTTTTTGATATTAGATGAAATTGAAGACCCGCATAATTTGGGTTCGATTATGAGAACGGCTGATGCCGTCTCAGCTCATGGGATTATTATTCCAAAACGCCGCGCAGTCGGCTTAACGGCAACGGTTGCAAAAGCATCGACAGGAGCCATTGAATATATCCCAGTCGCCCGGGTAACGAATTTAGCCCGTACAATCGATGAACTAAAGGAACGCGGTATATGGATTGCCGGAACAGATGCATCAGGGACCCAGGACTATCGTCAGTTTGACGGAACATTGCCGCTTGGACTGGTAATTGGCAGTGAAGGAAAAGGGATGGGAAGGCTGATCAGAGATAAGTGTGACTTCCTGATTCGCCTGCCAATGGCGGGTAAAGTGACCTCATTAAATGCTTCAGTTGCTGCAGCCTTGTTAATGTATGAGGTCTATCGGAATCGACACCCTCTTGGGGGATAGGTTTTATGGATATCCTGCTAGTGGATGGCTATAACATTATCGGTGCATGGCCTGAGTTAAAGGCGCTAAAGGATCACGATTTAGCGGCAGCGAGAGATCGGCTAGTTGAAAGAATGGCTGAGTATCAAGCTTTCTCGGGCTACCGGGTAATTGTTGTATTTGATGCCTATTTTGTGCAAGGTACAGCAAAGAAATATAAAAATCATAAGGTTGAGGTTATTTTTACGGGTAAAAATGAAACAGCTGATGAGCGGATTGAAAAAATGGCGATTAGTTTAAGTAATCGAAAAACACAAATTCATGTGGCAACGTCCGATTTTACGGAGCAATGGGCCATTTTTGGACAAGGGGCCTTACGAAAATCAGCCCGCGAACTGCTCAATGAAATGGCCTCGGTAGAAAAGGGGATTGAGAAAAAAGTTAAAACAATTCAGGAAAAAAAACCGGTTTCCAAAATTCCAATTAGCGAAGAAATGGCAGAAATTTTTGAAAAGTGGCGCAGAGGACAAAAATGAGCCTCGACTTCAAAATATTTCTACTGTATAATAATGTTATCTATGCTTGTTGGGTGGAGGGGATCACGCTTGAGTACTGACTTCGGAACAATGGTCAATAAGCAGCTGTTCGTTATGGAAGACGAAGAAATTATTGATCTGGTGCACAAAGGTGATAGTGAAGCATTGGATTATTTAATCCATAAGTATCGAAATTTTGTACGTGCCAAGGCAAGATCCTATTTTTTGGTCGGGGCTGATAAGGAAGATATTGTCCAGGAGGGGATGATTGGTCTCTACAAGGCCATTCGCGATTACCGGGAGGACAAGCTGACTTCTTTTAAAGCGTTTGCAGAACTATGTATAACCCGCCAAATCATCACTGCGATTAAAACAGCGACAAGACAGAAGCATATTCCATTAAACTCGTATGTCTCGTTGGACAAGCCGATCTACGATGAAGAATCGGATCGGACACTAATGGATGTGCTGTCAGGTGCAAAGGTGCTTGACCCGGAAGAATTAATTATCAATCAAGAGGAATTTGATCATATAGAGATCAAAATGACGGAATTATTAAGTGACTTGGAACGCAAAGTCCTCGCTCTTTATTTGGACGGGCAATCCTATCAGGAGATCTCTGAGGAGCTTAATCGTCATGTGAAATCGATTGATAATGCCCTGCAAAGAGTGAAGAGAAAGCTTGAACGCTATTTGGAAATCCGGGAATTTTCCTTATAAAGTCAAAGGTGAATTACTCTGTTTTCGATAGTTATTGACATTAAATTGGGTGTCGTGTTACATTTTTAGGGATATATTGAAGGTGTTATGATGAGTAAAAAGGTGATTCTTGCTTGTGTTGAATGCGGCTCAAGAAATTACTCGACGATCAGCAAAGAGACACAATCTACTAGACTAGAATTGAAAAAATTCTGTAAAACTTGTGCAGCCCATACAATCCACCGAGAAACAAGATAAGTACAGGTTTTAGCACATGCTATTTGCCAAAGTTGGGGGTTACAGAGAATGCAGCGCATAAAGAAATTCTTCAGTGATGTTATTCGTGAAATGAGAAAAGTCAGTTGGCCAAGACGAGGCGAACTTACGCGTTCGACCGTTACAGTGCTAACAACCGTCGCATTTTTCGCTATTTTCTTTACAGTGTTAGATTTAGGGATTTCAAAATTGATTCGTTTAATTCTTGAATAATTACTATTAATTCATGGTATAATGGTAATCAATACAGGAAATTTTATCTAAAAGCCCGTTTTCACGGGTTTTTTAATTTGGTTAGAAAAGCACAGGCTTTTGAAACTTGCAAAAAATAGATGAATCTGGGAGGGACGGACAATCAAGTCCTCTTAAAATGGAAAAGAACTGGTATGTTGTTCATACGTATTCCGGCTATGAAAATAAAGTAAAAGCAAATTTGGAAAAACGGGTAGAATCGATGGGTATGACAGATAAAATCTTCCGTGTCGTTGTGCCTGAAGAAGAAGAAACTGAAATTAAAAATGGCAAGAAAAAGGTTGTAAAAAGAAAGGTATTTCCTGGCTATGTGTTAGTTGAACTAGTGATGACAGACGATTCTTGGTATGTCGTTAGGAATACACCAGGTGTAACAGGATTTGTAGGCTCCGCTGGCTCTGGCTCCAAACCAACTCCGCTATTGCCAGAAGAAGTGACACAATTACTAAAACGCATGGGCGTCGAAGAAAAACGTGTTGACGCAAACTATGAAATCGGTGAAACAGTCCGCGTGAAGGAAGGTCCATTCGCGAACTTTACCGGGAATATCGAAGAAATGGACAAGGATAAAGCAAAGCTAAAAGTACTTGTTAACATGTTCGGCCGAGACACTCCGGTGGAACTTGATTTCTCACAAATTGATAAAATCTAAACCGATATTGTAAAAAAACTTGAAATCATTATGAAAAAGTGTTAATATTTCAAAGGTCAGTATGTCTCAATTTAAGAGACATGACTTTTGCCAAGTTCTTTATTTTTTATATAAAGAAGATAGATGAGTGGGAGGGGGCCCCTATCCTAAATGATTGGATGGTAACCCTGTTAACCACATCACGGACTTTAAGGAGGTGTGTCTCGTGGCTAAAAAAGTAATTAAAGTTGTTAAATTGCAAATCCCTGCTGGTAAAGCTAACCCAGCGCCGCCGGTTGGTCCTGCACTAGGTCAAGCGGGTGTTAACATTATGGGATTCTGTAAGGAATTTAACGCTCGTACAGCAGATCAAGCTGGATTGATTATTCCTGTTGAAATTACGGTGTTTGAAGACCGTTCATTTACATTTATTACGAAAACTCCTCCTGCTGCCGTTCTTTTAAAAGTAGCAGCTGGAATTCAGTCTGGTTCAGGCCAGCCTAACCGTAATAAAGTAGCAACAGTAAAGCGTGATAAAGTACGCGAGATTGCGGAACAAAAAATGCCTGACCTTAACGCAGCTAGCGTTGAAGCAGCAATGCGCATGGTTGAAGGTACTGCACGCAGCATGGGTATCAACATCGAAGACTAATCCATGTAACTGTTATTGTGTAATGAGGGGGTTGCGTAGTTTTTAAATACTCGCAACCTTTTTCGTGGGAGATTAATTCGCTAAAACCACAAATCAAGGAGGAAATTTGAAATGGCTAAAAAAGGCAAGAAGTATATAGAAGCTGCGAAGCTTGTTGATCGCACAAAAGCTTATCCAGTTGCTGAAGCAATTGAACTAGCAAAGAAAACAAACTACGCAAAATTTGATGCAACAATTGAAGTTGCTTTCCGTTTAGGCGTTGATCCTAAAAAAGCTGACCAAAACATCCGTGGTGCTGTAGTTCTTCCAAACGGAACTGGTAAAACTCAACGCGTCCTAGTATTCGCGAAGGGTGAAAAAGTGAAGGAAGCAGAAGCTGCTGGCGCTGATTATGTAGGCGATTCAGAATACATCAACAAAATTCAGCAAGGCTGGTTTGATTTCGATGTAATCGTTGCAACACCTGACATGATGGGTGAAGTTGGTAAACTTGGCCGCGTATTAGGACCTAAAGGCTTAATGCCAAACCCTAAAACAGGTACAGTTACATTTGATGTAACAAAAGCTATTAACGAAATCAAAGCTGGTAAAGTTGAATACCGTGTTGACAAAGCTGGAAACATCCACGTGCCAATCGGTAAAACATCTTTCGAAAACGAAAAGCTTGTTGAAAACTTTACTACTGTTTTCGAAACAATGGTAAAAGTAAAACCTTCTGCTGCTAAAGGAACTTACATGAAGAACGTTACTGTTACTTCAACAATGGGTCCTGGTGTGAAGGTAGATCCATCTTCTGTTTAATCAGAAGGAAATTATTACTAATTGACAAACAAAACGACGTTGTCTATAATAAGTTTTGTTGTTTTAAAAATAAACATTTGTACCGTAGACAGCAGGTGCCTTCAGGCTTAATTCCCTGCCGAGGTTAGCGTATAGAATGAGCTGAAATCGTCGGCTATTTATGCATCCTCCATGTCTCACGTTTGATATGGAGGATTTTTAATGCCTGGTATAAATGTAGACAATCTACAGGAGGTGTAAAGATGAGCAGTGCAATCGAAGCTAAAAAACAAATTGTTGAAGAAATCTCTGAGAAGTTAAAGAACAGCGTATCAACAGTTGTTGTTGATTACCGCGGACTAACAGTTGCGCAAGTAACTGAACTTCGTAAACAACTTCGTGAAGCTGGCGTGGAATTCAAAGTTTACAAAAACTCTATGACTCGCCGTGCTGCTGACGCAGCTGAGCTTTCAGGCTTAAACGATGCATTAACAGGTCCTAACGCAATTGCGTTCAGTACTGAAGATGTAGTAGCACCAGCTAAAATCTTAAATGATTTTGCGAAAAAGAACGAGGCGCTTGAAATTAAAGCGGGGGTTATCGAAGGTAATATCGCAACAGTTGAAGAGGTTAAAGCTCTTGCTGAACTTCCTTCACGCGAAGGTTTACTTTCTATGTTACTCAGCGTACTACAAGCTCCAATCCGCAATCTTGCTCTTGCTGCAAAAGCTGTTGCAGATCAAAAAGAAGAACAAGGCGCGTAAGCTAATTTATTATTGAACTTTAAAATAAACGAACGAAAATTAAGGAGGAAACTTAATCATGACTAAAGAACAAATCATTGAAGCAGTTAAAAATATGACTGTTTTAGAACTTAACGATCTTGTAAAAGCAATCGAAGAAGAATTCGGTGTAACTGCAGCTGCTCCTGTAGCAGTTGTTGGTGGTGCAGGTGCTGCTGCAGCTGAAGAAAAAACTGAATTTGATGTAATCCTAGCTGGCGCTGGCGACCAAAAAATCAAGGTTATCAAAGTTGTTCGTGAAATCACTGGTCTTGGACTTAAAGAAGCAAAAGAACTTGTTGATAACACTCCAAAACCACTTAAAGAAGGCGTTTCTAAAGAAGATGCTGAAGCAATCAAAGCTAAGCTTGATGAAGTTGGAGCTAACGTCGAAGTTAAGTAATTTAGACATAGAGAAAAGCTCGCTGAAGAAGCGAGCTTTTTTTGGCTATATCCTCATGTATCTTCTATATATCAACTCCCCAGGGGGTGAGTCAGGTGACTGAACACTACTATTCTCAGGTTCAAAAAGTTGAAAGTGATCCAAAATATTGGGATTATACCTTAAGAAGCCATTCTTTTCGTTTCAAAACCGATAATGGGGTTTTTTCAAAAAGAGAAGTAGATTTTGGCTCGCGTTTATTAATTGAATCTTTTGTAATGCCCGAAACGGCAGGTTATGTGCTTGATGTAGGCTGTGGTTACGGTCCAATTGGATTATCTATTGCAAAGGATAATCCAGACCGGATGGTTCACATGGTCGATGTGAACGAAAGGGCGATTCAGTTAGCAAAGGAAAATGCGGCGCTGAATCGGATTAATAATATCGAGATATATGAAAGCGATCGGCTGTTGTCTGTAAAAGGAGATAATTTCTCTGCCATCCTAACGAATCCGCCGATTCGGGCAGGGAAAAAGACAGTTCATGATATTTTTGAGCAGAGTGCTGGGAAGCTTGTTCCAAATGGGGAGCTTTGGGTAGTGATTCAAAAGAAGCAAGGTGCACCATCTGCTATCGAAAAGTTAAAGACTATTTTTTCACATGTCGAAACAGTGGACAAAGCAAAGGGCTATTTTATTCTGAAGGCAGTAAAAAATAGTTGACTTGCAATTACCGCTGTGGTAGCATTATAAAATGCCATCATAATATTTTCCGATTTATTCCTATAAATACTTATTTTTCAGTATAAAATACGGATAAGAAGGAAATGATGACAAAATAATAGTCAAAATGTGAAAATGTGGTTTTTGAGTAAAAAACCCTTTTTCTTTTTGTCTTTTGAAAAAGAGTGTTACTCTTTTCCCAAAGGATATAGATTTTTTAAATAACGCTTGATTTGAGGGGTGAATCAGTTGACAGGTCAACTAGTTCAGTATGGACGACACCGCCAACGAAGAAGTTACGCACGAATCAGTGAGGTTTTAGAATTACCAAATCTAATCGAAATCCAAACCTCTTCATATCAGTGGTTTCTTGATGAGGGATTACGTGAAATGTTCCAGGATATTTCACCGATTGAGGACTTTACTGGTAACCTATCACTAGAATTTATTGATTACAGTCTTGGCGATCCAAAGTATTCTGTTGAAGAATCAAAAGAACGGGACGTTACATATTCTGCTCCATTGCGTGTAAAAGTACGTCTTGTGAACAAAGAAACAGGTGAAGTGAAAGATCAAGATGTATTCATGGGTGATTTTCCACTTATGACGGAAACAGGCACGTTTGTTATTAATGGAGCAGAGCGTGTTATTGTTTCTCAGTTAGTACGTTCACCAAGTGTTTACTTTAGCGGAAAAGTCGATAAGAATGGAAAAAAAGGATTTACAGCAACGGTAATTCCGAACCGCGGCGCTTGGCTGGAATATGAAACAGATGCCAAAGATGTCGTATATGTAAGGATTGATCGTACTCGGAAACTGCCCGTTACGGTTCTTTTGCGTGCATTAGGGTTCGGCTCTGATCAAGAAATCATCGAATTGATCGGTGATAACGAATATTTACGCAACACATTGGAAAAGGACAACACAGAAGGTGTCGATAAAGCATTACTTGAAATTTACGAACGTCTTCGTCCTGGTGAACCTCCTACTGTTGAAAATGCGAGAAGTTTATTGATTTCTCGGTTCTTTGACCCTAAGCGCTATGACCTTGCGAATGTAGGACGTTATAAAATAAATAAAAAGCTTCATATCAAAAACCGTTTGTTCAATCAACGTTTAGCGGAGACATTGGCTGATCCTGAAACAGGTGAAATTGTTGCCGAAAAAGGGACCATTCTTGACCGCCGGAACCTTGATCGAATCCTGCCTGCCCTTGAGAAAAATATTAACTTTAAGGGTTATCATCCTGTAGGCGGAGTAGTTGAAGATGAAATTATTCTTCAAGGGATTAAAATCTATGCTCCTGGGGATGAGAATGAAAAGGTTATTAATGTATTAGGTAATGCCTATGTGGCAGAACCAATTAAGAATATTACTCCGGCAGATATTATTGCTTCAATTAGCTACTTCTTTGATTTACTCCATGGAGTAGGCGATACAGACGATATTGACCACTTAGGAAACAGACGTCTTCGTTCTGTCGGCGAACTACTGCAAAACCAGTTCAGGATTGGATTATCACGGATGGAGCGTGTTGTACGTGAAAGAATGTCAATTCAAGACACGGCAACGATTACACCGCAGCAGTTGATTAATATCCGTCCGGTTATTGCGTCGATTAAAGAGTTTTTCGGAAGCTCACAGTTGTCACAATTCATGGATCAGACGAACCCGCTTGCCGAATTAACTCATAAGCGCCGTTTATCTGCGCTTGGACCAGGTGGTTTAACTCGTGAACGCGCAGGGATGGAAGTGCGTGACGTTCACTATTCCCACTATGGTCGGATGTGTCCGATTGAGACACCGGAAGGTCCGAACATTGGTCTTATTAACTCATTATCAACTTATGCGAAGGTGAATCGTTTTGGTTTTATTGAAACGCCTTACCGCCGCGTTGACCCTGATACAGGAAAAGTAACAAATCGGATTGACTATCTGACAGCTGATGAAGAGGATAACTATGTAGTTGCCCAAGCAAACTCACGTCTTGGTGAAGACGGCTCCTTCCTTGATGAGGAAGTAGTGGCTCGTTTCCGCGGTGAGAACACTGCCGTAAAACGCGAGCGGATTGACTACATGGACGTATCACCTAAGCAGGTTGTATCAGCAGCAACTGCTTGTATTCCGTTCCTTGAAAACGACGACTCCAACCGTGCTTTGATGGGTGCGAACATGCAGCGTCAGGCTGTACCTTTGATGCAGCCGGAGGCTCCAAGAGTTGGTACTGGTATGGAATATGTATCCGGTAAGGACTCTGGTGCGGCAGTTATTTGTAAGCATGAAGGTATCGTCGAGCATGTAGAGGCCCGTGAAGTTTGGGTTCGCCGTGTTAAAGAGGTTGATGGGCAAGAGGTTAAAGGGGATCTGGATAAATACCGGATGCTGAAATTTGTCCGCTCTAACCAAGGAACATGTTATAACCAGCGTCCAATTGTTAAGGTTGGCGACCATGTGGTAAAAGGTGAAATCCTTGCTGACGGTCCTTCAATGGAACAAGGGGAATTAGCCCTTGGCCGAAATGTTCTTGTTGCCTTTATGACATGGGATGGTTACAACTATGAAGATGCCATCATCATGAGCGAACGCCTTGTGAAAGATGATGTGTACACTTCTATTCATATTGAAGAATATGAATCTGAATCACGTGATACGAAGCTTGGACCGGAAGAAATCACGCGTGATATTCCAAACGTCGGCGAAGATGCCTTAAGGAATTTAGATGAGCGCGGAATTATTCGTATCGGTGCCGAAGTAAAAGACGGCGACCTGCTCGTTGGTAAAGTAACGCCAAAAGGAGTTACAGAACTTACAGCGGAAGAAAGACTTCTTCATGCCATCTTTGGTGAAAAAGCACGTGAAGTACGTGATACATCACTTCGTGTACCGCATGGCGGAGAAGGAATTGTCCATGATGTTAAGGTATTTAACCGCGAAGACGGCGATGAGCTGCCTCCGGGTGTAAACCAGCTTGTCCGCGTGTATATTGTTCAAAAACGTAAGATTCACCAAGGCGATAAGATGGCTGGTCGACACGGTAATAAAGGGGTTATCTCTAGAATTTTACCTGAAGAAGATATGCCGTTCATGCCGGACGGAACACCTGTTGATATCATGTTAAACCCATTAGGTGTACCATCACGGATGAACATCGGACAGGTGCTTGAGCTTCACTTGGGAATGGCTGCAAGACAATTAGGCATTCATGTTGCAACACCGGTATTTGACGGTGCCACTGAGGATGATGTGTGGGCAACGATTGAAGAAGCAGGCATGGCTCGTGATGCAAAGACCATTCTTTATGATGGCCGTTCGGGTGAACCATTCGATAACCGTGTATCTGTCGGTGTCATGTACATGATCAAGCTGGCACACATGGTAGACGATAAATTGCATGCCCGTTCAACAGGACCTTACTCACTTGTTACGCAGCAGCCGCTTGGTGGTAAAGCGCAATTTGGCGGTCAGCGTTTTGGTGAGATGGAGGTTTGGGCTCTTGAAGCTTACGGTGCAGCCTATACGCTGCAAGAAATTTTAACAGTTAAATCAGATGACGTGGTCGGCCGTGTGAAAACATATGAAGCCATTGTAAAAGGTGAGAATGTTCCAGAACCGGGCGTTCCAGAGTCATTTAAAGTATTAATAAAAGAACTTCAAAGCCTTGGTATGGATGTTAAGATTCTTTCCGGCGACGAAGAAGAAATTGAAATGCGGGATATGGAGGATGAGGACGACTTACAGCAAGTCGATACCTTAAACATTGCTCCTGATGCTCCAAGCATGGAATCTGAAAAGGTTGGCACTAAAGAATAAAAATTAACCCGAGCGCACGGCGCCCGATCGTGCGCTTCGAGTTTTTAACATCAGGGGCTAAGCCCTGAACGCTGCGGCGTTTTTCAACTGTCAGAGGCTAGATGTCAGAAGAACCGGTAAATCATCCGATTTCTTCAATCAAAAGGGAGGATAGGCCCTATGCTTGACGTTAATAATTTTGAGTATATGAAAATTGGTCTTGCTTCACCGGATAAGATCCGCTCATGGTCTTTTGGTGAGGTCAAAAAGCCAGAAACCATTAACTATCGTACGCTAAAGCCTGAGAAGGACGGATTATTCTGTGAAAGAATCTTTGGTCCAACAAAGGATTGGGAATGTCACTGTGGTAAATACAAGCGTGTACGTTATAAAGGTGTTGTGTGTGACCGATGCGGTGTTGAAGTAACACGTGCAAAAGTACGTCGTGAACGTATGGGCCATATTGAATTAGCTGCACCTGTTTCACATATTTGGTATTTTAAAGGAATCCCAAGCCGGATGGGGCTTGTTCTAGATATGTCCCCTAGGGCACTAGAAGAAGTAATTTATTTTGCTTCCTATGTGGTCACGGAAGCTGGTGATACTGCTCTCGAAAGGAAGCAGCTATTATCTGAGAAAGAATATCGCGCCTATCGCGAAAAATACGGTAACAAATTCCAAGCTTCCATGGGTGCGGAAGCAATTAAACGTCTGCTTTCCGATATCGATTTAGATAAAGAGGTAGATATTTTAAAAGAAGAATTGAAAACTGCTCAAGGTCAGCGTCGTACACGTGCGATTAAACGCCTTGAAGTGTTAGAAGCATTCCGTAATTCGGGAAATGAACCGTCTTGGATGGTACTTGATGTACTGCCGGTTATTCCGCCGGAGCTTCGTCCAATGGTGCAGCTCGATGGGGGAAGATTTGCAACTTCCGACCTAAACGATCTATACCGCCGTGTTATTAATCGTAACAACCGCTTAAAGCGTTTATTGGACTTAGGGGCACCAAGCATTATTGTGCAAAACGAAAAGCGGATGCTGCAAGAAGCAGTTGACGCGTTAATCGATAATGGCCGCCGCGGCCGTCCGGTTACAGGACCAGGCAACCGTCCATTAAAGTCACTTTCTCATATGTTAAAAGGTAAGCAAGGACGTTTCCGTCAAAACTTACTTGGTAAACGGGTTGACTACTCAGGCCGTTCGGTTATCGTTGTTGGCCCATACTTGCAAATGTATCAATGTGGTTTACCGAAGGAAATGGCACTTGAATTATTCAAGCCATTTGTTATGAAAGAGCTTGTTGAAAAAGGATTAGCCCATAATATCAAATCTGCTAAGCGCAAAATCGAAAGAGTATCTCCAGATGTCTGGGATGTGCTCGAAGATGTTATTAAAGAACATCCGGTTCTGTTAAACCGCGCCCCTACATTGCATAGATTGGGGATCCAGGCATTTGAACCGACACTTGTTGAAGGACGGGCAATTCGTCTTCACCCGCTCGTATGTACAGCCTACAATGCGGACTTCGATGGCGACCAAATGGCTGTTCACGTACCGCTGTCAGCTGAGGCACAGGCCGAAGCACGGTTATTAATGCTTGCGGCGCAAAACATCCTGAACCCTAAAGATGGTAAGCCGGTTGTTACACCGTCTCAAGACATGGTATTAGGTAACTATTACCTTACCCTTGAACGGGAAGGCGCTGTCGGTGAAGGGATGGTCTTTAAGGATACTGACGAAGCTATTCTTGCCTATCAAAATGGCTTTGTACATTTCCATACCCGCGTAGCCGTACATGCAGGATCTTTAAAGAATGAAACATTTACGGAAGAACAGAATAATAAGCTGCTCGTTACAACAGTAGGGAAACTTATTTTCAATGAAATTCTTCCAAAATCTTTCCCTTACCTCAATGAACCTACTAAGGGGAATCTTGAGGAAAAAACACCTGAGAAGTATTTTGTTGAAAAAGGTGAAGATGTTAAGGCTAAAATTAAGAGTATGCCATTGGTTGATCCATTTAAAAAGAAAGTCCTTGGAAACATCATTGCGGAAGTATTCAAGCGTTTCAAAATTACCGAAACATCGAAAATGCTTGACCGCATGAAGGACCTTGGCTTTAAATATTCCACTAAAGCTGGTATTACTGTCGGGGTAGCTGACATTGTCGTTCTCGGTGAAAAAGAGCAGATTCTTCATGAAGCTCAGGGCAAAGTGGATAACGTACAAAAGCAGTTTAGACGCGGTCTAATTACCGAGGATGAACGCTATGACCGAGTTATTTCCATTTGGAGCCAGGCAAAGGATACGATTCAGGGTAAATTGATGAAGTCCTTGGTTAAAACAAACCCAATCTTTATGATGAGTGATTCTGGAGCCCGTGGTAACGCATCTAACTTTACACAGCTTGCAGGTATGCGCGGTTTGATGGCGAACCCAGCCGGCCGTATCATTGAGCTTCCAATTAAATCAAGTTTCCGCGAAGGATTAACAGTATTGGAGTACTTTATTTCTACACACGGTGCGCGTAAAGGTCTTGCCGATACGGCTCTTAAGACAGCTGACTCTGGTTACTTAACTCGTCGTCTTGTTGATGTTGCGCAGGATGTTATTGTCCGTGAAGACGATTGTGGAACTGACCGCGGCTTCTCAATTCAGGCGTTAAAGGATGGCACTGAAATCATCGAGGCTCTTGACGAACGTTTAATTGGCCGTTATGCACGTATTACAATCAAGCATCCGGAGACAAAAGAAATTCTTGTGCGTGAGAATGAACTGATTACCGAGGATATCGCGCAAATTATTGTTGACGCAGGTATTGAAGAGGTAAAAATTCGTTCAGCCTTTACATGTAATACCCGCCATGGCGTATGTAAAAAATGTTATGGCCGTAACTTGGCTACCGGACAAGAGGTTGAAGTCGGTGAGGCAGTCGGTATCATCGCTGCGCAATCGATCGGGGAACCAGGTACACAGTTAACCATGCGTACATTCCATACCGGCGGTGTAGCAGGGGACGATATTACCCAAGGTTTACCTCGTATTCAGGAAATTTTCGAGGCGCGTAATCCAAAAGGGCAAGCAGTCATTTCTGAAATTGGCGGTGTTGTTGTCGGAATTAACGAAGGACGCGACCGCCAGCATGAAATCGTGATTCAAGGTGAAGTAGAATCCCGCACTTACAATGCGCCTTATACTGCACGCTTAAAGGTCGCAGTTGGTGACAATGTGGAACCAGGGCAGGAATTAACGGAAGGTTCTATCGATCCGAAAGAATTAATCAAAGTGAAGGATGTTATTTCTGTTCAGGAATACTTGCTTCGTGAAGTACAAAAGGTTTACCGTATGCAAGGGGTTGAAATCGGCGATAAGCACGTAGAGGTTATGGTGCGGCAAATGCTCCGTAAAATCCGCGTAAGCGATGCAGGTGAGACAGATGTGCTTCCAGGAACACTTCTAGATATTCACCAATTTACCGATGCCAATGAAAAGGCGTTATTAGAAGGTAAATTACCGGCAACCGGACGTCCTGTATTGCTTGGTATTACCAAAGCTTCACTTGAAACTGATTCATTCTTATCAGCAGCATCATTCCAAGAAACCACAAGAGTTCTTACTGATGCCGCTATTAAAGGCAAGCGTGATGAATTGCTCGGCTTGAAAGAAAATGTTATCATCGGTAAACTTGTACCAGCTGGTACTGGAATGCAGCGCTACCGTAAGGCTGAACCAGTGCTTCGTGATACAACTTCTGAAGAGCCAATCACAGTTGACTAAATAATTTTACGGTACTTGCTTAATAGCAAGTACCGTATTTTAAGACACAATAAATGAAAGTTTTGTTGACATCTATTTTTAAAGATGGTAATATATCAAAGGTGCTCCTATACACCTGATACTTTGGAGGATATCCATTATGTCTTATGAAAAAGTATTGCAGGCGAAGAAGTTCATTATAGGAACAAAACAAGCAGTGAAAGCACTACATGAAGGAACAGTTCTAGAGCTGATCGTTGCCGTTGATGCTGACCGTAAGGTAACGGCACAGGTAATAAACGAAGCCAAAGAACGAAATGTTCCAATTCATTATGCGGACTCAATGAAAAAACTTGGGAAAGCATGCAGAATTCAAGTTGGTGCGGCAGCTGTTGCAATTATCCGTTAAAAACTGTTTTTGTAGATCGAGCAATCTGCAAAAACTTTGTTTTTGCAAAAAAATGAACCACCTGGATGTGTGGACTTAACAATAATGAAGGGAGGAAATACACATGCCTACAATTAACCAATTAGTGCGCAAGCCTCGTCAATCAACGGCTGAGAAGTCAAAATCTCCAGCGCTAAACAAAGGTTATAACAGCTTCAAAAAATCTCAAACAAACGTATCATCACCACAAAAACGCGGGGTTTGTACTCGTGTTGGTACGATGACACCAAAGAAACCAAACTCAGCGTTACGTAAATATGCTCGTGTACGTTTGACAAATGGTATTGAAGTGACTGCATACATTCCTGGGATCGGCCACAACCTTCAAGAACACAGTGTTGTTCTGATCCGTGGCGGACGTGTAAAAGACTTACCAGGGGTACGTTATCACATCGTTCGTGGAGCGCTTGATACTGCGGGTGTTAACAACCGTATGCAAGGACGTTCTAAATATGGTACTAAGAGACCAAAAGCAGCTAAGAAATAATCATACAAAATAGAAGCTTCTTTGAAAGGAGGAAGAAATATGCCACGTAAAGGTCCTGTAGCAAAAAGAGACGTGTTACCAGATCCGATTTATAATTCAAAATTAGTTACTCGTCTGATCAACAAAATGATGATTGACGGTAAAAGGGGTAAATCACAAGAAATTCTTTACTCAGCATTTGATACTATCCGCGAACGCACTGGCAAAGAGCCAATGGAAGTGTTCGAAGCAGCAATGAAAAACATTATGCCTGTACTTGAAGTTAGAGCACGCCGTGTAGGTGGTGCAAACTACCAAGTACCAGTTGAGGTGCGTCCTGACCGTCGCTCAACTCTTGGGCTTCGTTGGTTAGTTAACTACGCTCGTCTTCGTGGAGAAAAGACGATGGAAGAGCGTCTGGCTAATGAAATCATGGATGCAGCAAACAACACTGGTGCATCTGTTAAGAAGCGTGAAGATACACACAAAATGGCTGAAGCAAATAAAGCATTTGCTCACTATCGTTGGTAATTTTACCTTCAATACAAAAACTTTCATACTAGGAAGGAGAAAGACCCAATGGCAAGAGAGTTCTCCTTAGAAAAGACTCGTAATATTGGCATCATGGCACACATCGACGCCGGTAAGACAACGACTACTGAGCGTATCCTTTATTATACCGGTAAAATTCATAAAATCGGTGAAACACATGAAGGTGCTTCTCAGATGGACTGGATGGAGCAAGAACAAGAACGCGGAATCACCATCACATCTGCTGCAACAACAGCACAATGGAATAACCACCGCGTTAACATTATCGACACTCCAGGACACGTAGACTTCACTGTAGAAGTTGAACGTTCCCTTCGTGTCCTAGATGGCGCAGTAGCCGTTCTTGATGCACAATCAGGGGTTGAACCACAAACAGAAACTGTTTGGCGCCAGGCTACTACCTATGGTGTACCTCGCGTAGTGTTCGTCAACAAGATGGACAAAATCGGCGCAGACTTCTTATACTCTGTAAAAACTTTACATGACCGTCTGCAGGCTAACGCTCACCCAATTCAGCTGCCTATCGGTGCTGAAGATCAGTTTACAGGCATTATTGACCTGATCGAAATGACTGCGCGTATCTACGGTAATGACTTAGGAACTGATGTTCAAGAAGTTGAAATTCCAGAAGAGTATAGAGCTCAAGCTGAGGAATGGCGTGAAAAGTTAGTCGAAGCTGTTGCAGAACTTGATGAAGAATTAATGGAGAAGTACCTTGGCGGTGAAGAAATCACTAAAGAAGAGCTAAAAGCAGCGATTCGTAAAGGTACAGTAAACGTTGAATTCTATCCGGTTGTCTGTGGTTCAGCATTCAAAAACAAAGGTGTTCAGCCAATGCTTGACGCTGTAATCGATTATCTTCCATCTCCATTAGATGTACCTGCTATCAAAGGGCATGTACCTGGTTCAGAGGAAGAAATCATTGAACGTCATTCAAGTGATGAAGAGCCATTCGCAGCTCTTGCATTTAAAGTAATGACTGACCCTTATGTTGGTAAATTAACGTTCTTCCGTGTATACTCTGGTACATTAGAGTCTGGATCTTATGTTCAAAACTCTACTAAAGGAAAGCGGGAGCGTATCGGACGAATCCTTCAAATGCACGCAAACAGCCGTCAGGAAATTTCTATTGTTCATTCCGGTGACATTGCTGCTGCTGTAGGTTTAAAAGATACAACTACTGGTGACACACTTTGTGATGACAAAAACCTTGTTATCTTAGAGTCTATGCAATTCCCTGAGCCAGTAATTCAACTTTCTGTTGAGCCGAAGTCAAAAGCAGACCAAGACAAAATGACGACTGCACTTCAAAAGCTTCAAGAAGAAGATCCAACTTTCCGTGCACACACTGACCAGGAAACTGGACAAGTAATCATCGCTGGTATGGGTGAACTTCACCTTGATATCATCGTTGACCGTATGCGTCGTGAATTTAAAGTTGAAGCTAATGTCGGTGCACCACAGGTTGCTTACCGTGAAACATTCCGTGCTTCTGCACAAGTTGAAGGTAAGTTTGCTCGTCAGTCTGGTGGACGCGGACAATACGGACACGTTTGGATTGAATTCTCACCAAACGAAGAAGGTAAAGGCTTTGAATTTGAAAACGGCATTGTTGGTGGTGTTGTTCCTCGTGAATACATCCCGGCAGTTGAGGCTGGTCTGAAAGATTCTCTTGAAAGAGGCGTACTTGCAGGCTATCCGTTAGTAGATATCAAAGCAAGACTTTTTGATGGTTCATACCATGACGTTGACTCATCTGAAATGGCGTTTAAAATTGCTGCTTCATTAGCACTTAAAAATGCTGCTTCAAAATGTCAACCAGTTATATTAGAACCAGTTATGAGAGTTGAAGTTGTTATTCCAGATGAATATCTTGGAGATATTATGGGACAGGTTACAGCACGCCGCGGACGTGTTGAAGGTATGGAAGCACGTGGTAACGCTCAAGTTGTTCGTGCAATGGTTCCACTTTCAGAAATGTTCGGATATGCAACTGCTCTTCGTTCCAGCACACAAGGCCGTGGAGTATTCTCTATGCACTTTGATCACTACGAAGAGGTTCCAAAATCAATCTCTGAAGAAATTATCAAAAAAAATAAAGGTGAATAATTGATTTTCACCTTTATTTCAAGTATAACTACTTATGTAAGAATGGAAACTGTTATTACTGGGCACTGCCTAACGTAGCAGTTTCCGCTTAAAAATATACTTAAATTTTACAATCCAAAGGAGGATTTTCCAAAATGGCAAAAGCTAAATTCGACCGCTCTAAGCCTCACGTTAACATTGGTACAATTGGACACGTTGACCATGGTAAAACTACTTTAACAGCTGCAATCACTTCTGTACTTGCAAAGTCAGGTAAAGCAGAAGCACGCGGTTACGATCAAATCGATGGTGCTCCAGAAGAAAAAGAGCGTGGAATCACAATCTCTACTTCTCACGTTGAGTATGAAACTGACGCACGTCACTATGCACACGTTGACTGCCCAGGACACGCTGACTATGTTAAAAACATGATCACTGGTGCTGCTCAAATGGACGGCGGTATTCTTGTAGTATCAGCTGCTGACGGCCCAATGCCACAAACTCGTGAGCACATCCTTCTTTCTCGTCAGGTAGGCGTGCCATACCTTGTTGTATTCATGAACAAGTGTGACATGGTCGACGACGAAGAATTACTTGAATTAGTAGAAATGGAAGTTCGTGACCTTCTTTCTGAATACGACTTCCCTGGCGATGACATTCCTGTTATCAAAGGTTCTGCTCTTAAAGCATTAGAAGGCGAAGCTCAATGGGAAGAAAAAATCCTCGAGCTTATGAACGCTGTTGATGAGTACATTCCAACTCCAACTCGTGATACTGACAAGCCATTCATGATGCCAGTTGAGGACGTATTCTCAATCACTGGTCGTGGTACAGTTGCTACTGGACGTGTAGAACGCGGACAAGTTAAAGTTGGTGACGTAATTGAAATCGTAGGTTTCACTGAAGAACCAAAATCTACTACTGTAACAGGTGTAGAAATGTTCCGTAAGCTTCTTGACTTCGCAGAAGCTGGCGACAACATCGGTGCTCTTCTTCGTGGTGTAGCACGTGAAGAAATTGAACGTGGACAAGTTTTGGCTAAACCAAAATCAATCACTCCACACTCAAAATTCAAAGCACAAGTTTACGTATTATCTAAAGAAGAAGGTGGACGTCATACTCCATTCTTCTCAAACTATCGTCCACAATTCTATTTCCGTACTTCTGATATCACTGGTATCATCACTTTACCAGAAGGTACTGAAATGGTAATGCCTGGCGACCACATCGAAATGACTGTTGAGCTAATCGCTCCAGTTGCGATCGAAGAAGGTACTAAGTTCTCTATCCGTGAGGGCGGACGTACAGTTGGGTCAGGTTCAATCACAACTATCGCTCAATAATTAGTATAAAAAAAGCAGCTGGGTGACGATCCAGCTGTTTTTTTGCGTGGACAAAGGGCGGAGCGTCGCAAAAGCGGATCTGAATGTAATTGTTAAGTGAATAATATATAGTTTTGTACAATAAATGAAGCGAAGCCAGGCTCTGTTCACACCGCCTTCTCTTATATAAATTCAAGTTCCTTCTATATATATAGAAAGAAAAATAGCGGTGGTTAAATTGGTAGATTGTTGGATATTACTGATATGTATTGAAAATCAAAATTTCAGCGGCTATAATTAAAAAAGTGTTCAGGACATGGAGAGAAAAATAATCGTAATAATTGTTGCGTTTGCTTTATCTTTTATGTATAATAAACAATGTTGGTCTTTGACTGCGATGATGTGAGAGGTTGCTGACACACCCGGCCGCTTTGCCATGGCGCTGTGTTAGGGAAATTCTCACGGAGAATGTCTATTTTAAAAATAGGCGAATAAAGGAGGGAAAATAATGGCAAAACAAAAAATACGTATCCGCTTAAAAGCATATGATCACAGAATCCTTGATCAATCCGCTGAAAAGATTGTTGAAACAGCAAAGCGTTCAGGTGCAGCAGTATCAGGTCCGATCCCGCTTCCAACTGAAAAATCTGTTTACACTATCCTGCGTGCGGTACACAAGTATAAAGATTCTCGTGAACAATTTGAGATGCGGACACATAAGCGTCTAATCGACATTGTGAACCCAACTCCACAAACAGTTGATGCATTAATGCGTTTAGACTTACCGTCTGGTGTAGATATTGAAATCAAACTTTAATCAAAATAAATGTGAAAAAAATTAGGAGGTGTGACTGAAATGACCAAAGGAATCTTAGGAAGAAAGATTGGTATGACTCAAGTATTTGCAGAGAACGGTAACTTAATTCCTGTAACTGTAGTTGAAATAGCTCCAAACGTTGTTCTTCAAAAGAAATCTGTTGAAAATGATGGATATGAAGCCATTCAATTAGGTTTTGAAGATAAGCGTGAAAAGCTGGCTAACAAACCGGAAAAGGGACACGCTAGCAAAGCAAATACTGCTCCTAAGCGCTTCATTCGCGAATTCCGCGGAGACGACTTAGCAGGCTATGAAGTTGGTCAAGAAGTCAAAGTTGATATTTTCGCTACAGGCGATTTAGTAGATGTAACAGGAATCTCAAAGGGTAAAGGTTTCCAAGGCTCAATCAAGCGCCACGGACAATCTCGCGGCCCAATGGCTCACGGTTCTCGCTACCATCGTCGTCCTGGTTCAATGGGACCAGTTGCTCCAAACCGTGTATTCAAAGGTAAATTATTACCAGGACGCATGGGCGGAGAACAAGTAACTGTTCAAAACCTTGAGATCGTTAAGGTAGATACTGAGCGCAACTTACTTTTAATCAAAGGTAACGTACCAGGCGCAAAAAAAGCTTTACTAAAAATCAAAGGTGCGGTAAAGGCATAACGATATCATAAGAAAGGAGGAACAAAGAATGCCAAAAGTAACATTATTTAACCAAAACGGTTCACAAGTCGGCGATATCGAGTTAAATGAATCTGTTTTTGGTATCGAACCTAACCAACACGTATTATTTGAAGCTATTGTGATGCAAAGAGCTTCTTTACGTCAAGGTACCCATAAAGTTAAAAACCGTTCAGAAGTTGCAGGCGGTGGTCGTAAACCATGGCGCCAAAAAGGAACTGGCCGTGCACGTCAAGGGTCAATCCGTTCGCCACAATGGCGCGGCGGTGGTACAGTATTCGGTCCTCAACCACGCAGCTATAGCTATAAATTACCTAAAAAGGTTCGTCGCTTAGCGATCAAATCAGCATTATCTTCTAAAGTAGTAGAAGAAAACATCTTAGTATTAGAAAGCTTAGCGTTCGAAGCTCCAAAAACAAAAGATTTCAAAGCTGTTTTAAACGGTCTTTCTGTTGAGAAAAAAGCATTAATCGTTACAGCTGACCTAGATGAAAATGTAGCATTATCTGCTCGTAACATCCCAGGTGTCACAGTCGTAACAGCTGATGGAATCAACGTACTAGATGTTGTAAATCATGAGAAGCTAATCATGACTAAAGCAGCGGTTGAAAAAGTAGAGGAGGTGCTTGCATAATGGATGCACGCGATATCATTAAGCGCCCCGTTATCACAGAACGTTCTACTGACCTAATGGCTGAAAAGAAATATACTTTTGAAGTAGATGTGAAAGCTAACAAAACTCAAGTTAAAGATGCCGTTCAAGAAATCTTCGGTGTTGAGGTTGAGAAAGTTAACATCATGAACTACAAAGGTAAATTCAAGCGTATGGGCAAATTTGGCGGTTATACAAACAAGCGTCGTAAAGCAATTGTGAAACTGACTGCTGATAGTAAAGAAATCGAATTCTTCGAATCATAAAAACTAACAAGAAGAGGAGGGAAATAAAATGGCGATTAAAAAGTACAAACCTACCTCGAATGGTCGTCGTGGAATGTCAGTATTAAGCTTTGAAGAAATTACTACTAGCACTCCTGAGAAAAGCCTTTTAGCTCCATTAAGCAAAAAAGGCGGCCGTAACAATCAAGGTAAGTTAACTGTTCGTCATCAAGGTGGCGGCCATAAGCGTCAATATCGTATCATCGATTTTAAACGCAATAAAGATGGCATTCCAGGACGCGTTGCCACTATCGAATACGATCCAAATCGTTCTGCTAACATTGCATTAATCAATTATGCGGACGGTGAAAAGCGTTATATCTTAGCTCCAAAAAATTTACAAGTAGGAATGGAAGTAATGGCTGGCCCAGAGGCAGACATTAAAGTGGGTAATGCACTTCCACTAGCAAACATTCCAGTTGGTACAGTTGTACACAACATTGAATTAAAACCAGGTAAAGGCGGACAATTAGTTCGTTCAGCAGGAACAAGTGCTCAAGTACTTGGTAAAGAAGGTAAATATGTACTTGTACGTTTAACTTCTGGTGAAGTTCGCATGATTTTAGCTGAATGCCGCGCGACTGTCGGTCAAGTAGGCAACGAGCAGCACGAACTTGTTCACATTGGTAAAGCAGGTCGTTCACGCTGGTTAGGCAAGCGCCCAACTGTTCGTGGATCTGTTATGAACCCTAACGATCACCCGCATGGTGGTGGTGAAGGCCGTTCACCAATCGGACGTAAATCACCAATGACTCCTTGGGGTAAACCAACTCTTGGTTATAAAACTCGTAAGAAGAAAAACAAGTCAGATAAACTTATTATTCGTCGTCGCAAAAAATAACGGGATTGAACTACGGTTCCAGCTGAGGGCCGTAGAACAATCACGAAGGGAGGTTCATTCATGGGTCGCAGCTTAAAAAAAGGACCATTTGTTGATGATCATTTAATGGTTAAGGTCGAAAAGTTAAATGAATCGGAGAAGAAGCAAGTTATTAAAACTTGGTCTCGCCGTTCAACGATCTTCCCACAATTTATCGGTCACACGATCGCCGTTTACGATGGCCGTAAACATGTGCCTGTATATGTTACGGAAGACATGGTAGGACACAAGCTTGGAGAATTCGCTCCAACTCGTGCTTACAGAGGTCACGCCGCTGATGATAAGAAAACAAGACGTTAAGAGAGGAGGGCATCCTAATGCAAGCTAAAGCTGTTGCAAGAACAGTTCGTATTGCTCCTCGTAAAGCACGTTTAGTCGTTGATTTAATCCGAGGAAAGCAAGTTGGTGAAGCGGTAGCCATTTTGAAACTTACTCCGAAGGCTGTTTCTCCAATAGTGGAAAAAGTATTAAAATCTGCTATGGCCAATGCTGAGCATAATTACGAAATGGACGTTAATAATTTGGTAGTTGCTCAAGCATTTGTAGATGAAGGACCAACATTGAAACGTTTCCGTCCTCGCGCAATGGGCCGTGCAAGCCAAATTAACAAACGCACTAGCCACATCACAATCGTTTTATCAGAGAAGAAGGAGGGATAATCTGTGGGTCAAAAAGTAAATCCAGTTGGTTTGCGTATCGGGATCATCCGTGATTGGGAATCTAAATGGTACGCAGGCAAAGACTTTGCTGAACTTTTACACGAAGACATTAAAGTTCGTGAATACATCACGAAGCGTTTAAAAGATGCTTCTGTTTCTAAAGTAGAAATCGAACGCGCTGCAAACCGTGTGAACGTAACAGTTCATACTGCTAAGCCTGGTATGGTTATCGGTAAGGGCGGTACAGAAGTTGAAGCACTGCGCAAAGCTTTAAATCAACTTACTGGCAAACGTGTTCATATCAATATTCTTGAAATTAAAAAAGCAGATATTGATGCAAAACTAGTTGCAGAAAATATTGCACGTCAATTAGAAAACCGTGTATCATTCCGTCGTGCACAAAAGCAAGCAATCCAGCGTGCAATGCGTGCAGGTGCGAAAGGTATTAAAACAATGGTATCTGGACGTCTTGGCGGTGCTGATATCGCTCGTGCAGAACACTATAGCGAAGGAACAGTTCCACTTCATACACTTCGCGCTGATATCGACTATGCTACAGCTGAAGCGGACACTACTTATGGTAAGCTTGGTGTAAAAGTATGGATCTATCGTGGAGAGGTCCTTCCTACAAAGAAGAAAACTGAGGAAGGAGGCAAATAATATGTTATTGCCAAAACGCGTAAAATTCCGTCGTCAACATCGTGGTAAAATGCGTGGTAACGCAAAAGGTGGTACTGAAGTAACATTTGGAGAATATGGTCTTCAAGCAACAGAAGCTTCATGGATCACAAACCGCCAAATCGAAGCTGCCCGTATTGCGATGACTCGTTACATGAAACGTGGCGGTAAAGTTTGGATCAAAATTTTCCCGCATAAGCCTTACACTGCTAAGCCTCTAGAAGTTCGAATGGGTTCCGGTAAAGGTGCTCCTGAGGGCTGGGTTGCTGTTGTTAAGCCTGGAAAAATTATGTTTGAAATTGCGGGCGTTTCTGAAGAAATCGCACGTGAAGCTCTTCGTCTAGCATCACACAAACTTCCAGTTAAATGTAAGTTTGTAAAACGTGAAGAAATTGGTGGTGAATCAAATGAAAGCTAATGAAATTCGTGACCTAACCACTGCTGAAATTGAACAAAAAGTTAAATCCTTAAAAGAAGAGCTTTTTAATCTTCGCTTTCAATTGGCGACAGGACAACTTGAAAATACTGCTCGCATTCGTGAAGTACGTAAAGCGATTGCTCGCCTGAAGACTATTGTTCGTGAAAGAGAAATCGGCTTTAATAAGTAAAAACTATGAGAGGAGGTTCACATAAATGAGTGAACGTAACCAACGCAAAGTTTACACAGGACGCGTTGTTTCCGACAAAATGGATAAGACTGTTACTGTTCTTGTCGAAACATACAAAAAGCATCCACTATACGGTAAACGCGTTAAGTACTCTAAAAAGTTTAAAGCTCATGATGAGCAAAACCAAGCAAAGGTTGGCGACATCGTACGTATCATGGAAACTCGCCCACTTTCAGCTACAAAGCGCTTCCGTCTAGTTGAACTAGTAGAAAAAGCAGTTATTATTTAATTGTTCGGATAAGCACTATTTCCGAAGGGAGGTTACACACATGATTCAACAAGAATCACGTTTAAAAGTTGCTGACAACTCCGGTGCTCGTGAAGTACTTACCATTAAAGTTCTTGGTGGCTCTGGCCGCAAAACTGCTAACATTGGTGATATCATCGTTTGTACAGTAAAACAAGCAACACCTGGTGGCGTTGTTAAAAAAGGCGACGTTGTTAAAGCTGTTGTAGTTCGTACTAAAAGCGGTGTTCGCCGTCCAGATGGTTCTTACATTACTTTTGATGAAAACGCATGTGTTGTTATCAAAGATGATAAGAGCCCTCGTGGTACTCGTATTTTCGGACCAGTTGCCCGCGAACTTCGCGACAACAACTTTATGAAAATTATTTCCTTAGCTCCAGAAGTTCTATAATATAAATTAAATTGCCTTTAAGGAGGTGCTTACAGATGCATGTGAAAAAGGGTGATAAAGTCAGAGTCATCTCTGGTAAGGATAAAGGCAAGACAGGTGTAGTCCTATCTGCTTTTCCAAAAGACAACCGCGTTTTAGTAGAAGGTGTTAACATCGTGAAAAAACATTCAAAACCTTCTCAAGCGAATCCACAAGGCGGAATCTTCAGCTTTGAGGCACCAATTCATGTATCAAACGTAATGCCTATCGATCCTAAATCTGGTAACCCGACTCGTGTAGGTTATAAAACGGTTGATGGCAAGAAAGTACGCGTAGCAAAATCCGGTGAAGTTCTAGATAAATAGTTTAAAGAAGAAGGGAGGTACACAAAATGAACCGCCTAAAAGATAAATTTGTTAACGAAATTACTCCAGCTCTTGTGAGCAAGTTTAATTATAAATCAGTTATGCAAGTACCTAAGATCGAAAAGATCGTTATCAATATGGGTGTTGGTGACGCAGTTCAAAATGCAAAGGCACTTGACAATGCAGTAGAAGAGCTTGCAATTATCACAGGTCAAAAACCTGTTGTAACACGCGCAAAGAAATCAATCGCTGGTTTCCGTCTGCGTGAGGGCATGCCTATAGGCGCAAAAGTTACACTACGCGGCGAACGCATGTACCAATTCTTGGATAAATTAGTTTCTGTTTCTTTACCTCGTGTACGTGACTTCCGTGGAGTTTCTAAAAAATCTTTCGATGGTCGCGGCAACTATACATTAGGTATTAAAGAACAACTAATCTTCCCTGAAATTGATTACGATAAAGTAAGCAAGGTTCGTGGTATGGATATCGTTATCGTAACAACCGCTAATACTGATGAAGAAGCTCGTGAGCTCTTAACTCAAATTGGAATGCCATTCCAAAAGTAATCGCTAAATAAGGGAGGCGAAAACGTGGCTAAAAAGTCAATGATTGCGAAACAAAAACGCACGCCTAAATTCAAGGTACAAGAGTATACACGCTGCGAACGCTGCGGACGTCCACACTCTGTATATCGCAAATTTAAGCTTTGCCGTATTTGTTTCCGTGAATTAGCATACAAAGGACAAATTCCGGGTGTTAAAAAAGCAAGCTGGTAAAACTAGAGTTTGTGGAAGGAGGTAAAATTAATGGTCATGACAGATCCTATTGCTGATATGCTTACTCGTATTCGTAATGCGAATATGGTACGTCACGAAAAATTAGAAGTGCCTGCTTCTAATATCAAAAAAGAAATCGCTGAAATTCTAAAGCGTGAAGGTTTCGTACGTGATGTTGAATTTATCGATGACAATAAACAAGGTATTATCCGTATCTTCTTAAAATACGGTACTAATAACGAACGTGTTATAACTGGCTTAAAGCGCATAAGTAAGCCTGGCTTACGTGTTTATGCAAAATCAAATGAGGTACCACGTGTCCTAAATGGTCTTGGTATTGCTTTAGTATCCACATCAACCGGTGTTGTAACGGATAAAGAAGCTCGTGCGAAACAAATCGGCGGCGAAGTATTAGCTTACGTTTGGTAAGAAGAGTTTTGAATGAATGGAGGTGCACTAAATGTCTCGCGTAGGAAAAAAACCTATTGAAATTCCAACAGGTGTAACAGTTACAGTTAATAACCATGCTGTTACCGTTAAAGGACCGAAAGGCGAACTTTCTCGCTCTTTTAATCCGGATATCACTATTAACGTAGAAGAAAATGTAGTTACAGTAACTCGTCCTTCTGATTCGAAAGAACACCGTACATTACACGGTACTACTCGTGCGCTCTTAGCGAATATGGTCGAAGGTGTTTCTAAAGGATTTGAGAAAAATTTAGAATTAATCGGGGTTGGATACCGCGCTCAAAAGCAAGGCAAGAAGCTTGTATTGAATGTTGGTTATTCTCACCCGGTTGAGATTGAAGCAGAAGAAGGCATTGAAATCGAAGTGCCTGCAAATACGAAGATTTCTGTAAAAGGTACTGACAAAGAACGTGTTGGTGCATTAGCAGCTAACATTCGTCAAGTTCGTCCTCCAGAGCCGTATAAAGGCAAAGGGATCCGTTACGAAGGCGAATTTGTTCGTCGCAAAGAAGGTAAAACAGGTAAGTAATGCCGCATAGGTAAACGAAAGGAGTGACGTAAATGATTACGAAGCAAGATAAAAACGCTGTTCGCCGGAAAAGACACGCTCGTGTTCGTGCGAAACTTAGCGGAACTTCTGCTCGTCCACGTCTAAATGTGTTTCGTTCAAATAAGCATATTTATGCTCAATTAATCGATGACGTATTAGGAGTTACTTTAGCAAGTGCTTCTACACTAGATAAAGAACTGAACCTTGAGTCTTCAAGCAATCTTGATGCAGCTAAAGCGGTTGGCGAATTAGTTGCGAAGCGTGCGGTGGAAAAAGGTATTACTTCTATTGTCTTTGATCGTGGAGGATACCTATACCATGGACGTATTCAAGCATTAGCTGATGCTGCTCGTGAAAATGGCCTACAATTTTAATAGACAAAGGAGGGACTAAAGAAACATGCGTCGAATTGATCCAAACAAGCTTGAACTAGAAGAACGCGTAGTTACGGTTAACCGTGTTGCAAAGGTTGTAAAAGGTGGTCGTCGTTTCCGTTTCACTGCACTTGTTGTAGTTGGCGACAGAAATGGCCATGTCGGTTTCGGTACCGGTAAAGCCCAAGAAGTACCTGATGCAATTCGTAAGGCAATTGAAGATGCCAAGAAAAATCTTATTGAAGTACCTATGGTTGGAACGACTGTTCCTCACGAAGTAATTGGACGTTTTGGTGCTGGTGAAATCCTGCTTAAACCTGCTGCAGAAGGTACAGGAGTTATCGCAGGTGGACCAGTCCGTGCGGTTCTTGAATTATCTGGAATTCAGGATATCCTTTCAAAATCTCTTGGAACAAATACTCCAATTAACGTCATTCGTGCAACCGTTGAAGGCTTAACACAATTAAAACGTGCTGAAGACGTAGCAAAATTACGTGGTAAATCAGTAGAAGAACTGTTAGGATAAGGGGGGGAAATCAAATGGCAAATAAACTTGTAATTACCCTCAGCAAAAGCGTTATTGGACGTCCAGAGGACCAACGCAAAACAGTTGAAGCTCTAGGCTTACGAAAATTAAATCAAACAGTTGAGCAACAAGATAATGCAGCCATTCGTGGTATGATCAATAAAGTTGCTCACCTTGTAACAGTTAAAGAACAGTAATAAATTGTTGTTTTTCATAAGGAGGTGCCGATATGAAACTACATGAATTAAAGCCTGCTGAAGGTTCTCGTCAAGAACGTAAACGTAAAGGGCGCGGTATTGGTTCAGGTAATGGTAAAACTGCTGGTAAAGGTCATAAAGGACAAAAAGCTCGTTCCGGCGGTGGAGTACGTGTTGGATTCGAAGGTGGTCAAACACCTTTAATGCGTCGTTTACCAAAACGTGGATTCACTAACATCAGCCGTAAAGAGTTTGCTATTGTGAACCTTGATGCTTTAAACCGTTTTGAAGATGGTACAGAAGTTACTCCAGAACTTCTGATCGAAACTGGTGTTGTTAGCAACGAAAAGTCAGGAATTAAGATTCTTGCTAAAGGGAACGTAGAGAAAAAGTTGACTGTAAAAGCTCACAAATTCTCCTCTGCTGCTAAGGAAGCGATCGAAGCTGCTGGTGGAACTACTGAGGTGATCTAATGTTCCAGACAATCTCCAATTTTATGCGCGTGGGTGAAATACGACGTAAGATCATATTCACCCTTTTAATGTTAGTCGTATTTCGACTGGGTACATTTATTCCTGTACCGAATGTAAATGCATCTGTACTTGCTGATCAAGATAAGCTGAGTGTATTCGGGATTTTGAATACGTTTGGCGGCGGTGCTTTAAAGCAGTTTTCCATTTTTGCAATGGGAATTATGCCGTATATTACCGCTTCTATCATTATTCAGCTGTTGCAAATGGATGTTGTACCAAAATTTACTGAATGGTCCAAGCAAGGGGAATCAGGCCGACGTAAGATTGCCCAATTTACCCGTTATTTCACAATAGTGCTTGGATTTATTCAAGCGTTAGGGATGTCCTACGGCTTTAATAATTTAGCAGGCGGCCAATTAATTGAAAACCCTGGAATAACTACTTATTTATTAATTGCGGTTGTGCTGACTGCTGGTACGGCGTTTTTAATGTGGTTAGGGGAACAAATTACCGCTAAAGGTGTTGGAAATGGTATTTCCATCATTATCTTTGCTGGTATTGTTGCCGGTATCCCAACGGTTGTTAATCAAATTTATGTTCAACAATTTGAAAATGCAGGCGAGGCATTATTTTTACGTATTGTGACCGTTGCATTAATTTTGCTTGCGGTGATTGCCATTGTAGTGGGTGTTATTTTCATCCAACAGGCAACACGTAAAATTCCAATTCAATATGCGAAGCGCATGGTTGCTGGACGTAACCCAGTTGGCGGTCAATCGACACATATGCCGTTAAAGGTAAACGCTGCTGGAGTTATCCCTGTTATCTTTGCTGTTTCCTTTATTGTAACGCCGAGAACTGTTGCATCATTTTTTCCGCAAAACGATGTAACCCTTTGGATCATGAAAGTGTTTGATTATTCTCATCCAATTGGCATGATTATTTATGCGGCTTTAATTATCGCGTTTACTTATTTTTATGCCTTTATTCAAGTTAACCCTGAACAAGCAGCGGAAAACTTACAAAAGCAAAGCGGCTATATTCCAGGAATTCGTCCAGGTAAGAGCACGCAAGAATATTTAACACGCGTCTTATATCGTTTAACTTTTGTGGGGGCAATTTTCCTAGCGATTATTGCAGTTCTTCCTGTCATCTTTATTAAGATAGCGAACCTGCCACAATCCGCACAAATCGGTGGAACAAGCTTGCTCATCGTTGTCGGTGTTGCGCTTGAAACATATAAGCAGCTTGAAGCACAATTAGTTAAACGTCATTATAAAGGATTTATTAAATAAAAGGTTTTACGATGGGGGCCCCCTCCCACATTATGGGGACCCCGTAAGCCTATTTTTTAAGCACGAGGGGGAATACGTGTGAATTTAGTATTAATGGGGCTACCAGGTGCCGGTAAAGGTACTCAAGCTGAACAAATCGTCGAGAAATACGGCGTCCCTCATATCTCTACTGGAGATATGTTCCGTGCAGCAATGAAAGAGGGAACAGAATTAGGATTAAAAGCGAAATCCTTTATGGACAAAGGCGAGTTAGTTCCTGATGAAGTAACAATCGGGATTGTCCGTGAACGTTTGAGCAAGGAAGATTGCGAGCAGGGCTTCCTATTGGATGGCTTTCCTAGAACAGTACCTCAAGCAGAAGCATTAGAAACTCTTTTAGAAGAGTTAAACAAAAAAATTGATTACGTCATTAATATCAATGTGGATAAAAGCATTTTAATGGAGCGTTTGACTGGACGCCGAATCTGTAAAGACTGTGGTTCTACGTATCATCTAGTATTTAATCCTCCTGCAAAAGAGGGTGTATGCGATCGCTGCGGCGGAGAGCTTTACCAAAGAGCAGATGATAACGCGGAAACTGTTCAGAACAGATTGGATGTCAATATCAAGCAGCAAGAACCATTACTTACTTTCTACGAAGCAAAAGGATATTTACGTACGATTGATGGTCAGCAGGATATTGAAAAGGTATTTGCTGATATCGAAGAATTACTAAGGGTTATCCGTTAATGCTTAACCCCAAAGATCCCGGCAAGCGACTCTCGAACATCTCCCGGAAAATTCGATAGTATCTGAAAGCAAATGGCTTTTCTATAGTCCTACAGAGTATGCAGGACCGAGAGTTGGGCAAGAATGACATGAGGATGCGATATTACCTCATTACATGAAATTTACTTGCGGACAAATGACGTAGAGTATGTTAAAATTGAAAGGTTGCTAACAACTTACGAACGAGAAGACTCGCTTTACAATACTAGTCTTTACGAACGTTTAATTTTCGAAAGAGAAGGGAGACGGGACCGATGGCCAAAGATGATGTTATTGAAATTGAAGGTAAAGTCATTGAAACTTTGCCAAATGCGATGTTTAAGGTAGAATTAGAAAATGGTCATACAGTGCTAGCTCATGTTTCCGGAAAAATTCGAATGCACTTCATTCGTATTTTGCCAGGAGACAAAGTAACTGTTGAGCTTTCTCCATATGACTTAACACGCGGAAGAATTACGTACCGCTTTAAATAGTTGCTTGCACTCCGTAATACTAAGGAGGTTAGGATAATGAAAGTAAGACCATCTGTTAAACCGATCTGCGAAAAGTGCAAAGTTATCCGTAGACGCGGTAAAGTTATGGTTATCTGTGAAAACCCTAAACATAAACAAAAACAAGGATAATACTCGAGGGAGGTGCACATTTTAAATGGCACGTATTGCTGGTGTAGATATTCCACGTGAAAAACGTGTAGTAATCTCTTTAACTTACATTTATGGTATTGGTAAAAATACAGCACAAAAAATCTTAGCAGAAGCTGGTGTTTCTGAAGATACTCGTGTGCGTGATTTAACTGAAGACGAACTTAACAAAATCCGTGATATCATTGACAAATTAAAGGTTGAGGGTGATCTTCGCCGTGAAGTTTCTCTTAACATTAAGCGTCTAATGGAAATCGGCTGCTATCGTGGTTTGCGTCATCGCCGCGGATTACCAGTTCGTGGACAAAATACGAAAAACAACGCTCGTACACGCAAAGGTCCTCGTAAGACTGTTGCGAACAAGAAGAAGTAATCGGCAAAGGAGGTTAAATTAAATGGCACGTAAAACGAATACACGTAAACGTCGTGTTAAAAAGAATATTGAAGCAGGAGTTGCACATATCCGTTCAACTTTCAATAATACAATCGTAACCATCACTGATGTACATGGTAATGCAATTTCATGGTCAAGTGCAGGCGCGCTTGGATTTAAAGGCTCTCGTAAGTCTACTCCATTCGCTGCACAAATGGCTGCTGAAACTGCTGCAAAAGTATCAATGGAACATGGAATGAAAACTTTAGAGGTTACAGTTAAAGGACCTGGCGCAGGCCGTGAAGCTGCTATTCGTGCACTTCAAGCTGCTGGTCTTGAAGTAACTGCTATTAAAGACGTTACACCTGTTCCTCATAACGGCTGCCGTCCGCCGAAACGTCGTCGCGTGTAATTTTTCTGTATAGAATTTGTATCATTCGTCTATAATGGGATATGATATGAATTTATTTAAAGTTTATACAGAAGATTTATTCCAGTTGTTGTGCACAAAACGGGAACATATACATGGGGGAATTTCAATTAGCGAACATCTAATTGAGGTTTCGACGTTTTGAAGGAGGGTTAATTGATGATCGAAATAGAAAAACCAAAAATCGAAACGGTTGAGATCAGCGATGATGCCAAATACGGTAAGTTCGTCGTAGAGCCACTAGAGCGTGGATATGGTACCACTTTGGGTAACTCCTTACGTCGTATCCTATTATCTTCACTGCCAGGTGCCGCTGTTACTGCGATTCAGGTCGATGGGGTACTTCATGAGTTCTCAACAATTGAAGGCGTCGTAGAGGATGTAACATCTATCATCTTAAATATCAAAAAGATTGCGTTGAAGATTTACTCTGATGAAGAAAAAACATTAGAAATTGATATCCAAGGTTCAGGCCCTGTTACTGCTGGTAACATTACCCATGACAGTGATGTGGAGATTCTAAATCCAGATCAGCACATCGCAACTTTGGCATCAAATGGACATCTACGTATGCGTTTAACTGCTAAGCGTGGACGCGGTTATACTCCTGCTGACCAAAACAAACGTGAGGATCAGCCAATTGGGGTTATTCCGATTGATTCCATTTATACACCGGTTTCTCGTGTTTCTTATCAAGTAGAGAATACTCGTGTCGGTCAGTTATCAAATTTTGATAAATTGACACTTGATGTTTGGACAGATGGAAGCACTGGACCAAAAGAAGCAATTGCTCTTGGTTCAAAAATTTTAACTGAGCATTTAAATATTTTCGTTGGGTTAACTGATGAAGCTCAAAATGCTGAGATTATGATTGAAAAAGAAGAAGATCAAAAAGAAAAAGTTCTAGAAATGACAATTGAAGAACTTGATCTTTCCGTTCGTTCTTATAACTGCTTAAAGCGTGCTGGAATTAACACTGTTCAGGAATTAGCAAATAAAACTGAAGAAGATATGATGAAAGTGCGTAACTTAGGCCGTAAATCACTCGAAGAAGTGAAGGCAAAACTAGAAGAGCTTGGATTAGGCTTACGTAAAGACGACTAGTTTTTACCTGGTCAATCCGTTTTAATGACTTCAACAAAGGAGGGAACCCTTCATGGCATACAGAAAGCTAGGACGTACAAGCGCACAGAGAAAAGCAATGCTGCGTGATTTAACAACTGATTTAATTATCAATGAGCGCATCGAAACAACAGAAACACGTGCGAAAGAACTTCGCTCAACTGTTGAGAAGATGATTACTTTAGGAAAACGCGGTGACCTTCATGCGCGCCGTCAAGCTGCGGCTTACATTCGTAACGAAGTAGCAAATGCAGAAAATGGTCAAGATGCACTTCAAAAACTATTCTCTGATATCGCTCCACGTTACCAAGAACGTCAAGGCGGTTATACTCGTATCATGAAACTTGGACCACGTCGCGGTGACGGCGCTCCAATGGTTATTATCGAGTTAGTTTAATATTGACTAACAGACAACAAGGGCGCTGGACAGTTTAGAACAAACTTGTTCTTTGCCCTTTTTGTATATTACCTGGTTGCTATTATAACCAAGCCAAAAAGAGTGTTACGATGAGCGCAACTCCAGATCGTTTGGAGCCTTCCCAGTTTCATATTACTTTTTTAGGAAGAAAGGAACTGTTTCCTTTTTTGTGACTCGTCTAGCTCATGCACCTCTCCCGATATTTTATAGTTTAAATATATAGTAGAAGCTGCTTACAAGCACTGCCCTGGGAAGAGGTGCAGGCTTTTTTTGTATATGGAGTAGAGAAGAGACTAGTTTAGGGGGGAGAAACTTCGATGAAAACGCCGATTGTGTCACTTAAAGAAGTGACTTTCCAATATGATGGACAGGAACGAAATGCGCTAAATCATGTTTCTTTTGATATTTATGATGGGGAATGGCTGGCTATTGTCGGGCATAATGGTTCAGGAAAGTCGACGATGGCCAAATTATTAAATGGACTGCAATTTCCTAACGAAGGTGAAATTATAGTTTGTGGGAATAAACTTAATGAAGAAAGTATTTGGGATATCCGTAGAGAGATTGGAATGGTTTTTCAAAACCCTGATAATCAGTTCGTTGGAACCACTGTCCAGGATGATGTGGCTTTTGGTTTAGAAAATATGGGCATTCCAAGGGAAGAAATGGTCCAAAGGGTTGAAGATTCATTGAAAAAGGTTAAAATGGATCAATTTCTGCATCAAGAGCCCCACCATCTTTCAGGAGGGCAAAAGCAGCGAGTTGCCATAGCTGGAGTGCTCGCACTAAGACCTGCTATCATAATTTTGGATGAGGCAACATCGATGCTTGACCCAAGAGGCCGGGAAGAAGTGTTAGAAACGGTAAGAACCTTAAAGGATGAAAAATCACTGACTGTTATTTCGATAACCCATGACTTAGAAGAGGCCGCAAAAGCTGACCGGATTATCGTTATGAACAAAGGTGAAGTTTTCCGTGAAGGTACCCCTGAAGAAATTTTCTCAATGGATGAACAATTAATTCAGCTTGGGTTGGACATTCCCTTTTCAGTGAAAATGGCAAAAGCATTTCGCTCAGAAGGAATACAATTATCCAAGTATTATTTATCGGAAGAAGAGTTGGTGACAGAGTTATGGACATCTCGCTCTCACATGTAGATTACCGTTATCAAGCTAACACGCCGTTCGAACGTTTAGCTATACAAGACGTTTCCATTGATATTCCTTCAGGAACTTATATGGCTGTAATCGGCCATACCGGTTCAGGTAAATCAACCGTATTGCAGCATTTAAATGCCCTGCTCGTCCCATCGGAAGGAACCGTAACGATTGGCGATAGAGAAATTAAAGCGCATCAGAAAAATAAAAATTTGCGACAGGTGCGTCAGCGGGTAGGAATTGTCTTTCAATTTCCTGAGCACCAATTATTTGAGGAAAGCGTGGAGAAAGACATTATCTTCGGCCCAATGAATTTTGGCGTTTCAGAAGCGGAAGCCAAAAAACGTGCGCGTCTTGCCTTGAAGCAAGTGGGACTTGGAGAAGAAATCTTAGAAAAGTCACCATTTGACCTGTCAGGCGGTCAAATGCGCCGGGTAGCGATTGCTGGTGTATTAGCGATGGAACCTGATGTCATTGTACTTGATGAACCGACTGCCGGTTTAGATCCTAGGGGCCGCAAGGAAATTATGGACATGTTTTATCAGCTTCATCAGGAAAGAAAATTATCCACGATTCTTGTCACTCACAGCATGGAGGATGCAGCAAGATACGCGGACCGCATTGTGATCATGCAGGAGGGAAAGGTTGCTAAAAAGGGAACACCGGAAGAGATTTTCTCATCGCCTGCAGAGCTCCTGCAAATGGGGCTGGACGTTCCAGAAGTAGTCCGTTTTCAGCTTAAGCTAGAGGAACAGGGAATGGAATTTGAAAAAATCTATTTGTCGATTGAACAATTATCATCTGCTGTCGCTGACGCGTTAAAGCGAGGTGTCCGATCATGATGGAAAAAATGATTTTCGGCCGTTATGTCCCAGCAGACTCTCTGATTCACAAAATGGACCCGCGTTCAAAACTGACCATCATTTTCCTGTTTGTTTGTATTATTTTCCTTGCTAATAATTGGCAGACCTATGTAATTATTGGACTTTATACATTTTTAATGATTGGATTATCCCGGGTTCCGATCCGCTTTCTATACGGCGGCCTAAAGCCGGTTTTATGGCTGGTGGCGTTCACGTTTATCCTCCAGCTATTTTTTACAAGGGAAGGAACTCTTGTGTATCAATGGGGTGTCATAAAAATTTATGCAGAAGGAATTAAAATGGGCTTTTATATATCCTTCCGCTTTTTCTTTCTGATTTTAATGACTTCGCTATTAACGCTGACGACTACACCGATTGAAATTACCGATGGACTGGAAACCCTTTTAGGGCCGTTAAAAAAGATTCGTTTTCCGGTTCATGAAATGGCCTTGATGATGTCAATATCGCTGCGTTTTATTCCGACATTGATGCAGGAAACGGATAAAATTATGAAGGCGCAAATTGCCAGAGGTGTTGAGTTTGCCAGCGGCCCGGTGAAAGAGCGGATTAAGGCGGTCATTCCATTGTTAATCCCGTTATTTGTCAGCTCGTTTAAACGAGCGGAAGAACTTGCGGTTGCGATGGAAGCCAGAGGGTACCGCGGCGGCGAGGGCAGGACTAAATATCGGCAGTTAAGCTGGAAGCAGGTTGATACCCTTCAGATTGTTTTTCTAGCTATTATTACAGTTCTACTCATTTTATTTCGTTCCTAATGGAGAGAATAATGCAAAGATACAAAGCAATTATTGCTTATGATGGTACAGAGTTTTTCGGTTATCAGGTACAGCCGAATAAGCGGACGGTTCAGTCAGAACTGGAGGCTGTTTTGGCAAAAATGCATAAAGGCGCTGAGGTGAAAGTAACGGCCTCAGGGAGAACAGATGCCGGTGTCCATGCGAGGGGACAAGTTGTCCATTTTGATTCGCCGTTATTCATTCCTGAAGAGAAATGGGTAATTGCTTTGAACTCCCTGCTTCCGGATGATCTTTCAGTTCTAACTGTTGAGATGGTAAATGAGTCTTTTCATGCCCGCTTTGCTGCGGTTGGAAAGGAATATCGTTATCGGCTGCTGTTATCGAAGATGCGGGACCCCTTTGAGAGTCGTTACGCTTACCGTTACCCTTATCCTTTGGATCTGGAGGCAATGCAGGCGGCTAGCTGCTATTTGGTTGGCAGACCACTTGATTTTACCAGTTTTTGCTCTGCCAAAACGGAGGTTGTCGACAAGGTCCGGACCATTGAAACAATTGATTATGTGTTGGAGGGGGACCTGCTTACGCTGCGATTTGTGGGTAACGGATTCTTGTATAATATGGTTCGTATTTTGGTAGGAACGCTTTTAGAGGTAGGCTCAGGAGACCGTAAGCCCGAAGAAATGGCCGATATTTTGGAGCGGCAGGACCGGCGCTTTGCCGGTAAAACCGCACCCGCACATGGATTGTATCTTTGGGAAGTGTTTTACAAAAAAAGTCTTTAAAACAACCCCACCTGGTGTAACATTTTCTTGACAATTGGATGCCAACTATTTATTATATAATATGTGTGTGTTTTTAATCCCACGATAAAGCCCCGGAAAGTCTTAATCGTGATTGAAAATATATGATTTGAAACTTAAGCTGCACAGTGGCATAACGTTCATTCCCGGAACAGAATCGGACGTTGATTGCTAATGATCGTGCGAAAACAATAATCTTAATGGATATTAATTAGGAGGGAAATTCATGCGTACAACGTTTATGGCTAATGCCAACAATATCGAGCGCAAATGGTACGTAGTTGATGCTGAAGGCAAAACTCTTGGTCGTCTTGCTTCTGAAGTAGCATCTATCCTACGCGGAAAACATAAACCAACTTATACACCACATGTTGACACTGGTGATCATGTTATCATTCTTAATGCTTCTAAGATTGAATTAACTGGTAACAAGTTAAACGATAAAATTTACTACCGTCACACTATGCACCCAGGCGGTTTAAAGCAAAGAACTGCTCTTGAAATGCGTACAAACTACGCTGAGAAAATGCTTGAGCTTGCTATTAAAGGCATGCTTCCAAAGAATTCTCTTGGTCGTCAAATGTTCAAAAAATTACACGTGTATGCTGGCGCAGAGCATCCACATCAAGCACAAAAACCTGAAGCTTACGAGCTTCGCGGTTAATTAAAGGGAGGGAAACAACTTGGCACAAGTTCAATATATTGGTACTGGTCGTCGTAAGAGCTCTGTCGCACGTGTGCGCTTAGTTCCAGGTACAGGTAAAATTGTAATTAATGATCGTGATATCGACACATATATCCCATTCGAAGCTTTACGTGTTGTTGTAAGACAACCATTAGTAGCTACTGAAACAGTTGGCAGCTATGATGTTCTTGTAAACGTAAGCGGCGGCGGTTATACTGGTCAAGCTGGAGCAATCCGTCACGGTATTGCTCGTGCATTACTGCAAGCTGACCCAGAATTCCGTCCAACATTAAAGCGCGCAGGTCTATTAACTCGTGACGCACGTATGAAAGAACGTAAGAAATACGGTCTTAAAGGTGCTCGTCGTGCACCTCAGTTCTCAAAACGTTAATTATTCGTTTCAAAGGCTCTCAACCAATTGGTTGGGGGTCTTTTTTTGTGTGCCAGGCATGTTCATTTACTTGGCGGTGTGAGTCCGCTATGGGCGTTGGGATATGCGAACCATTAGCTGAAGGCAAGGGTGTTCATGGTGACATGAAATCTGAAGGAAGCCCTAGGCAAATCCTTGGTCTGAGGTACACGAACCACATTTGAGGTTTCAATTTCAGGACGAGTTTGCAAAACAAATTGAAGTCCCAAATATCCCCGGATGGAATTGAAATAAATGTGGCAGACATATGAGGAGAAGGTGGATGAACTTACCCTGGGAGGTCTCTTGATACCCTTTAAAGGAACCTACTTAGTGATAAGTAATTGAATCTAGAGAAGTCAGCCGAGGTCATAGTATCAACCTTACGGTTGAGAAGGACTGAACGAAAGGAGCGACCATGTTAGAGCAGTTTACAAAGGAACGAGGAGACAGCCAATCATATGACTATAAAAGAAGTAGGTGAACGGAATTTACTGAGAACTTTTGTAGAGTTGAGTTACCTTTGTGCAACCTCAAGAGCATGGGAACAATATGGAATCTAATAACGAGTTAATTGTGAGAATTATAAGCCGAGATAATATGAACCTAGCCTTTCAGAGGGTTAAGAGAAATAAAGGAGCTGCAGGAGTCGATGAGAAAGATATAGAAGCAACTCGCCTTTATCTGAAAGAATACGGTCATGAAATCCTCCGACTTATACAAGAAGGAAAATATAAACCACAAGCAGTCAGGAGGGTAGAAATACCAAAGCCCAACGGTGGAAAACGTAAGTTAGGAATTCCCACAGTAACTGACAGAGTCATTCAGCAAGCAATCTCCCAAGTATTAACCCCAATCTTTGAGAAACAATTTAGCCCCTATAGCTATGGATTTAGACCTAATAAAAGCGCACACCAAGCAATAGAACAGGCTAGACAATATATCGAAGAAGGCTACTATTACGTAGTGGACATAGACTTAGAGAAGTTCTTTGATAAAGTACAACACGACAAGCTTATGTCCATCGTTGCCAAGTCTATCACAGATAAAATGACTCTGAAATTAATCCGTCGATACCTTCAAGCAGGTGTTATGGAAAATGGAGTTGTATCGGTGAACAAGGAAGGAACTCCGCAAGGAGGACCACTGAGTCCCTTACTTAGCAATATCATTCTAAATGAGTTGGACAAGGAGCTTGAAAACCGCGGGCATAAATTTGTACGTTATGCAGATGACTGTAACATATATGTTAAGAGTCTAAAAGCAGGGGAACGGGTCAAAGAAGGAATTACAGACTTCATTGAGAAGAAATTAAAGCTCAAAGTGAATGAGGAGAAAAGCGCGGTGGGAAAGCCAATAGCACGTGTATTCTTAGGTATGAGTTTTTATCAATGGAAAAGAAAATCTAAAATATACGTGCCAAAGAAAACCAAGGAAAGATTCGAAGGAAAGCTAAAGAAACTCACGAACCGTAATTGGGGAGTAAGTATGGAATTTCGTATTCTAAAGATTAATCAACTTATTCAGGGATGGGGCAATTACTTTAAAATCGCGGATATTAAGAAATATGCATCCTTAACTGACGCGCATATCAGAAGGCGATTAAGAGCCTGCCGATGGAAAGAGTGGAAGAAAACGAAAACTAAATACAGAAACCTGAAGAAACAAGGTATTCCTTCAAATGTCGCTTGGAGATGTGCCAATACCCGAAAGGGTTACTGGAGATTTTCCAATAATCCAGTCTTGGATTCAGCCTTGAATAAGGATTATTGGATAAGACAAGGACTTAAACAATTAACTCAAATAATTTCATAGAACTTTCGAACCGCCGTATACCGAACGGTACGTACGGTGGTGGTGTGCTGTGAAAGGCACATCAGAGATGAGGGAAGGTCCCTCGATGGAGATTGTACCAGGCAAATCCATCAAACAACCCTAAGCTGCTGCAATAAAGAGTTGTGGTAGTAAGCGTCTAGGGAAAAGGTTGTATTAAAACAATCATGTGAGATATACAAAGATGAACGAAAGTGAATCGCTGAAGAAGTATCGATAACGTAAAGATTTGTCAAAACTTGTTGTTCACCACTAGACAAGGATAAGAGCAGAAGATAACCTGGAAAGCTGACTGTTCGGCAAACGGTATTAAGGCGACATGAGTGTATATCAGGCTCTGATGTGAAACACAGGAACCTGCATCACGATGTTAAGCGAAAAGTCACAAGCTACAGAAAAGCAAGGTCGAAATAGCGAAGCGTGGTACAGGGGCGGAGGTGCTCGTAGTAGTAATGAAGTTGCTGTAATGGCAATGGAGCGAAGGGGCACCATCATTCAACTCAATATCTGATAACAACTGTGGAAACAGGAGGATTTGATGAAAGAGAGTAAGCCATTTAAAATCTCTAAACATGTTGTACTAACAGCCTTTAAAAGAGTAAAAGCGAATAGAGGTAGTGAGGGAATTGATGGACAAGACATAAAGGAATTTGAGAAGAATCTCAAAAGAAACCTTTATAAAGTTTGGAATAGAATGAGCTCCGGTAGCTATTTTCCTCCACCAGTTAAGTTAGTTGAAATACCCAAGAAAACTGGAGGGAAACGAGGACTTGGTATTCCAACAGTCGAGGATAGAGTTGCACAGATGGTAGTTAAAATGTATCTAGAACCAAAGGTTGAACCGATATTTCATGAAGACTCTTATGGATACCGTCCAAATAAATCAGCCATTGACGCTATTGGACAAGCAAGAAAAAGGTGCTGGAAATATGACTATGTCATTGAGTTCGATATTAAAGGATTGTTCGATAATATTGATCATGAATTATTAATGCGAGCTGTTCAAAAGCACACAAAAGAGTCATGGATAAGGATGTATGTAGAAAGATGGCTCAAAGCACCATTTATTGATTCGGAAAATCGTAAGATTGAAAGAAATTCGGGAACACCGCAAGGTGGAGTAATAAGTCCAGTTCTTGCGAACTTGTTTATGCATTATGCGTTCGATGTGTGGATGTTGCGAACAAATCCACGAGCGCCTTTTGAACGATACGCAGATGATGCCATCATACACTGCAAATCGGAAGAAGAGGCTCAGGACATACTGAGAAAACTTAATCAGCGGTTAAAAGAATGCAAACTGGAATTACATCCGGAAAAGACAAAGATTGTCTACTGCAAAGATAAGGATAGGGTAAATGAGTATCCAGTTATTGAATTTGACTTCTTGGGCTACACTTTTCGTAGGATTTTCATCAAAGACAGGTTAGGAAGACTACAATTTAATTTTCTTCCATCAGTAAGTAAAAAGTCCGGGAAATCTTTCCGTAGCAAGATAAAGGCAATGAATATTCATAAGTTTACTGGTTGCAATATCCAAATCATAGCAGAGATGATAAATCCGATGATTAGAGGTTGGCTCAATTACTTCACTAAGTACAATCCATCAGCAGTTAAATACTCAATTGATTGTGTAAATCGGAGATTAACCAAATGGGCAATGTGCAAATATAAGAGATTTAGAGGACATCGAAAAAGAGCCGAAACATGGCTTAAAGCACTGGCAAAAAGAGAACCCAGCATGTTTCCACACTGGGTTAAAGGAATGACTCCTTAATGGTTGAATGATATGAGCCGTATGAATCGAGAGATTCACGTACGGTTCTGTGAGAGCCTCTGGGTGAAACTCCTGGGAGCTACTCGACTGAGAGGTCGGGGGTTAGTCACCCCCTCCTACTCGATTGATTAAAGCAAGGTGGGTTCATTCCATATAAATAGGCTTCTACATCAGTAACAACGACCTATAAAGAATCATAATTTGTTGAAGAGAGCACAAGTACTATACTCGAGGAAATAATTGCCCAATTAAAATATTTTTTCTGCTCTCGTATCTGATAGTAAATACAAAGGGGAGGAAAAAATGTACAATTTTCAAAATGAACTTCAAGGGCTGGGAATGGATCCTTTTCGAGCTGGTGAATTAGTTCCAATTGGTCAACAGGCCCAAGATACACGGTTGTGGGGGCGCTGTGGCGGATTTCGTTGTGGCGGTTTTCGTTGCGGAGGTTTCCGTTGTGGTTTTGGGTGCGGTGGCTGTTTTGGGTGCGGTGGCTGCGGTGGCTGCGGTTTCGGCTGTGGTGGCTGTTTTGGCTTGGGTTTTGGCTGCTTTGGCATCGGTTTCGGTTTTATTTAATTGGCTTGCATTCTGGAAAATATTATTCCACAGAAGAAAGTGCCCCTGCATGGACCTGTGCCATTAGGGGCACTTCTTTACTTTGGTTATCATAATGGACAAAAATTCGTACATAAACTGATAGTACGCAAGTAGTTACGATTAGGGATAAGGAGGATCTGCATGGCGGAACTTAACTCGTCCTCACGTCTGAAGGTCAAAAGGGATACGTTTTTTCTACCGGATCAAGAGAGGGGGGTCTATTTTCGAAATAATGTAAGCTCATTCCGTATGGAAGGCAAAACCATTTATCAGTGGATTGAAAAATTGCTGCCTATGTTTAATGGGGAGCAAACCATGGGAGAACTGACACAAGGATTAACCGCACCGTACCGAGATAGGGTTTATGATATTGGAGAAACGTTGTACAAGAATGGGTTTGTTCGCGATGTCAGCAAAGATATTCCCCATCAAATAGATCCGCAGGTTCTTGAAAGGTATGCTTCACAAATTGAATTTATTGAGAATTTTATGGATTCGGGTGCATACCATTTTCAAGAATATCGTCAGAAAAAGGCTCTGGCCATTGGCTCTGGCCCATTCCTGGCATCGTTGGTTTCTGCCTTAATGGAATCGGGCCTGCCCAAATTAAATGTCATGGTAACAGATACCGTTCCAACCAATAGGCAGCGGCTCAACGAGTTGGTGAATAATGCGAGGAAAATGGATCCAGATGTGGAGATGCTGGAGGTGCCCTACCAAAAAGGGTCGGGGATAACTTTTTGGAAAGAAGCTATTCAACAATATGATTGGATTTTATATGTCTCTCAGGATGGAAATATAAATGAAGTAAGGGATCTAAATCAAGTTTGCAAAGAAGTAAACAAGATATTTCTCCCAGCTATCATTTTAGAAAACGCAGGTCTTTGCGGTCCGTTAACTCATCCGGAAACAGAGGGGTGTTTCGAGTCCGCATGGCGCAGAATTCATCAAACATCATTAAGAGCTGATGAGCAGTCTCAGGCCTTCTCTTCCACAACAGGAGCTATTTTAGCGAATGTCTCTGTATTTGAATTTTTTAAAATGGCTACAGGGATCCCAGATTCCAATCGGAGTGACAAAATTTATCTGGTTGATCTTGAAACAATGGAAGGAGACTGGCTTTACTTTATACCACACCCATCGATTACAGCTAAAACTGTTAAACCTGAACTGGTTGAAAATCTGGATGAAAGACTTCAACAAGAACCGGCCAGGGATGATCAACAGGGTTTACTCTTGGAGTATTTTGGCCGCCTAACTTCAAAAGAAATAGGTATTTTCCATACTTGGGAGGAACGAAATTTACCACAGCTTCCTCTTTCCCAGTGTTATGTTCAGGCAGTTGACCCCGTGTCTGAGGGACCGGCTGAACTCCTGCCGGAAGTGGTCTGTTCGGGCCTGACACATGAAGAAGCCAGGAGAAATGCTGGGCTGAAAGGTATTGAAATGTATGTGTCCAGATTGGCAGCATCTCCTGAATATAAATTTAATAATCAGACCAATTGGGTTGGTACGAATGTCCTAGAGGAATTTATTGGGGTCGGTTCAGGAGAAACAGCTGCAGAAGCTATTTGTCGGGGGCTGCAGGCCTATCTAGAGGAAGAATTGAAACACAGAAAGGATCATACGGTTTATCGTGTCCAAATGGGAGACATAGAAGATAATGAATGCCGATTTTATTTAAATGCGCTGACTACCCTGAACGGTTCACCGACCATTGGTTTTAAAGAGGATGTATTAGGCTTTCCTGTCGTCTGGGTAAGGACAAATGGCCATTGGTACACAGGTGCAGGTTTAAATACCACATTGGCACTTCGAAATACATTGCAGCAAGCACTTTTTGAAGCCCAAAATGGAATTAATTCCGTAGAGAGGCAACAAAAGGAGTCGATGAGATATTTAGAAAAATGGGGAACCAAAATGGAAATTCCTTCGTGTGAGGAAATGGCGCACTTGGAGCTATTACAATCCTCCATACAGGTTTTGAATAGACACAACAAAAAGATAAACGTCTATGATTTGTCGATTGAGCCCTTTTTAAAACAAGGGCTGGCAGGGGTATTTGGTGTGCAGGTACGAGAGGGGGCGTCCCCATGACTGCATGTATCCTCATTGAAGGTGCCGGTTTATTAGCGGATTATGTCTACAATCAGTTGTCCACCAGCTATTTTGTAAGACGTCAAAGCATTTTGGAGGAGGTTCCTTCAGAAACAGAATTGGCTCTGGTGCTAGACGATGCTTGGAATCCATCCGTTCATCAAAAGGCGGAACAGAGACTCAGGGCCGCCGGTATTCCATGGCTTCGGGGTTTCGTTTCTTTTGGTGAAGGAATCATTGGTCCACTCGTTAAGCCCGATACAGCGGGATGTTCCCTCTGTGCTGATAAACGGCGCTTGATAGCAGGACCCGATCGCCTTGAAATGTGGAGCCTTCGAACGAGAATGGGTACCGAAGCAGGGGGTTTGCGTGATGCATGGGCTTCACGATCAGGGCTGCTGCATATGGCCAGCTTGATTTGTAACGAAGTACAAAAAGTTCTTCATGGAGAATCCTCCTTCTTAGAAGAAAGGATGTTCATTACGAATCTGAGAACGTTAACGAACTCCAGTCATTTTTTCCTGCCTGATCCATTGTGTCTGATTTGCAGTCCTATACCTGATGACACATCAGAATTAGCTCAAATTAGCTTAGAGTCCAGCCCTAAATTATCTGGTGCTGGTTATCGCTGCCGTTCAATGGATGAATTGAAAACAGTGCTGGTTGAGGACTATCTGGATGATCGCACTGGAATCATGAATGGGAAAATGGAGGATTTCAGGCTCCCATTTGCAGATGTACTGGTTAACATGCCATTGTTTGGAGCTGATGAGGGGGTAGCTGGCCGATCTAATTCTTATGAAATGAGTGAGCTAACGGCTATTTTGGAAGGGTTAGAACGATATTGTGGAATCGAGCCTCAAGGCAAAAGGAAGAAGGTTCGTGATAGTTACCAAAATGTAAAGCATATGGCATTAAATCCTGCGACAGTTGGGCTTCATGACCAGGAACAATATGCAAAGCCTCATTTTCCATTTAAACCGTATCATCCTGAAGCCCCAATGAATTGGGTTTGGGGTTATTCGTTTTTACAGGAACGTCCTATTCTGGTTCCGGAGCTGCTTGCTTATTACAGTTTGGGCCATGGGGAGTGCTTTGTTTATGAAACCTCTAATGGTTGTGCATTGGGAGGGAGCTTGGAAGAAGCCATTTTCCATGGGATTATGGAGGTCGTCGAGCGGGATTCATTTTTGTTGACATGGTACGCGCAGCTGCCTCTTCCTCGTCTTGACCCTTATTCAGCAAACGATAAAGAATTAGAGCTGATGGTTAACCGGTTACGTGAGGTGGCCGGATATAAAGTTTATTTGTACAATTCGACAATGGAGCATGAGATTCCCAGCGTTTTTGCAGTGGCAAAAAACAGAGGACCAAAGGGTGTAAACCTTATTTGTGCAGCAGGCGCTAATCCCGACCCCATAAGTGCCGTAAAAAGCTCAATTTTCGAGCTCGCTGGAATGATGGTCAGACATGACAAACTATTGGAGGAAAACCGGCAGAAATATGAAGAAATGCTAAAAGATCCATTTGCAGTTCGTTCCATGATGGATCATGGCCTTGTTTACGGTCTGCCGGAAGCAGAGGACCGGCTGAACTTTTTATTGGATGATCATCGTCCATTACGAACGTTTGCTGAGGAATTTAAACAGCCTCCTACGAATCCTGATTTGAAGGAGGATCTTCAGGAAATTCTTCAAAGGTTCCGCCAATTGGATCTTGAGGTTATTGTGGTGGACCAAACGACACCGATAACAAAGCGAAACGGTTTATTCTGTGTAAAGGTATTGATCCCTGGTATGCTGCCGATGACATTCGGCCATCACCTTACCCGTGTCAAAGGGCTGGAGAGGGTCCTCCAGGTACCTATGAAGCTTGGCTATGTCAAGCAGCCGTTGTCATATGAACAGCTTAATCCATATCCTCACCCCTTCCCATAATGAAAACAGGAGGTGTAAGTGTGAAGCTTGAAACATTTCTGCATCATCTCCACTATGATACAGAAAAAGTTGCTCCCCTAGATTGGGAAGTGGATTGGGATGACGCGCCACTTCCCTATAAACTGTACCGCGGCTTGCCTGAGATTCCATTATCTGGAGATGTCCCTTTAACTCTCACAGGACGACAAGCTCAGGAAGAACCCAGAATAGAGGAGCTCGAGTCTTTCTTATGGTATGTTTACGGTTTAACTCAATACGCTCAATCCGCTTTTATCGAGGGGACCGAGGAAAAGGCTGCTGCAAGCTATGCACAGTTATTCCGCAGGTTCGTTCCTTCGGGTGGGGCGTTGTATCCCAATGAATTATATGTGTATGTAAAGCTGAAGGACGTACCAAAGGGAATTTACCATTACGATGTGGCGCATCACAGCCTCCGATTACTTAGGGAAGGAAATTACGATTCTTATTTGTCCAAAAGTCTTGGAAATAACTGTGAACTTTCAGATTGCTTCTGCACGGTTTTTGTCTCAACAGTCTTTTGGAAAAATTTCTATAAATATAATAATTTTTCATACAGACTCCAAGGCTTAGATACGGGTGTAGTCATTGGGCAAGCATTAGAAGTGGCTGATCGGATGGGATTCTCATCACGGGTATGTTACCAATTTCTTGATCGTTCTATTAATCACTTGCTAGGGCTGTCCGAACAGGACGAAAGTGTTTATGCCGTCATCCCTTTATCGATTCATCCGTCCATCCATTGTGCTGACAACTTTAATAGAGAAGAACATGTCTCTGCCGTTGATTTATCCCAAGAAGTGCCATTACTACAAACTGAAACTTATAATCGTTCAAAGAAAGTTCTTGATTATCCTCTGCTCAAAGAAATAAATAAAGCTTCGATGTTGGAAACAACACAATCATTTGTAAAGATAAAAACAGATGATCGTGTTACAAATTCCTTTAGTACGGAATTCATCATGCTGCCATTTACGGAGACCTTTTCGTACGATCTTGATTCTGTTTGCAGAGAGAGATTTTGTCCTGATATTGATTTTAAGATGGGAAAAGTGAGTCAAAAAACATTATCCACATTGTTAACAGAGACATTTTCCTTTGCGTATCATAATGACCTTGACGACACACAAGAGTATCTAGAAAATCGTTTATCATTATACGGTTTTTTTTATAACGTGGAGGGTGTTTCAAATGGTGCTTACGCCTATGACAAAAACGCCCATGCGCTTCGAAGAATAAAAATCGGGGATTTCCGTGAGAATTTGCAATATGGTTTAACAATGCCAAATGTAAATCTGTTTCAGGTTCCGCTTTGTTTGCATGTTGTTGGTGGCAAGGATCACCTTATAGATAAGTTGGGATATAGGGGATACCGAATTCAACAGATGGAAGCTGGTATACTCGTACAACGGCTGCTCCTGCTATCATGTGCCTTAGGGATGGGGGGACGCCCGCTGTTAGGATTTGATGTAAATCGATGTGATGAACTTTACCAAATTGGTTCGAAAGGGGAAACAAGCTTGATTCAGATTCCGGTTGGTCCATACCGTCCTCGTGCATGGTTAAAAGGGAGTTTGCTTAGCTAGTAAAGGGAGAGTACTAATGGTAAAACGGTCAAAAAGTAATCTGTATGTACCTTACTCTATAAATGTTTATTATTTATTAATTGTCAAAGGCTCTCAATTACTGGTTGAGGGTCTTTTTACATGACTTCGAAATCATAATTTATGGGTATGTATATAGTATGGGTAGTGCCGAAATATGACTCTACCCATTGTTCGTTAACTTTCTTAAGATTAACAGAAAGTTGGTACAATAATTGTATTTGGAGGTGGAGCAGGTGGAGCGTCTTGAGCCATATCCCGTAAAACGTTTCCAAGCACACCCAGATCGGTGGAGACAGCACCACAATTAGTTAGTGCAGCTTCTGCCAGAGCCAAGATATCTCCTACAGTTACGCATTCTCCAGGCGCAAAGCCTAAAGCCGCTCTTTGTGCAGCTGTTAGGGTTACTCTATAAGTCTCTAAAACACCGCCCACGCAGCCAAACGGCTGTACGGTGGTAGAAATACAGATGTTTAGTAAATTTGCAAGATACTGACGGAAAATAGCATTTAGAGCCGAAGGAAAGCCAGCTCCACAACGGGTTGTTAATATAGTTCTTGCTCCAGCTTGAGTTAGTGCCCCTCTTATAAAAGTTGCACATCCCTCAACATCTGCCACGTTTCCTGGACATGATCCGCCAATTACAGTAGCACAGGTAGTTTGCCCTGATAATACAGATTTGAAGAATGCTGAATGGGAGCTAATACATTGAATGGCATCACAAACTTCCATTTGAGTAAAAACAGTTGTGCTGAAACGCTGTGCATAAAACCCTTGTGAACGTGGACAAAAAGGTATAGGTCTGATTCCCAATTTATAAATCACCCCTTTTATTTGGTTAGAATATAATATTTTAACTTGTTAATAAGTGATTGGGCTTGTTTCATAATGGGGTTATAAATTAATTAATAAACCTACATAGGTATATATAAAAATTATTTATGGACCATCTAAAAGAGGGGTAAAGGGATCGAAGAAAATGGGATTTAGAGGATACCGGATTCAACATGGGAAGCGGGTGTACTCGTACAACGGAAGAAGGGCTTATCATTATATCTGTTTTCCCGCTTATCTTACCGGATAAGCGGGAAACTTATTGAAGGTATTGGCAGAACTATCCTTAGCAATCACCATGCTTATTAGGATGCAATGGAGGAGGAATAAGCCAGCCTTTTTCTTTATTCAAACGAAGTACTTTTGCACCGAGTGCTGCTTTTTGAATATGGAATTGACCATACATCATCGCTACATCTTCCCTTATAGATTTCCCAATCACTTGACTGCACAAAACTAAACCAGCTGCAATGTCAGCAGAAAGGGCTGCTGCAATTGCTGGATCAGGAATCCGAGCACCTACGGGAATATCCTCTAAACATGCTTCAGGTGGCTCCGGTGATGCTGGCGGCAGACCCACCCCGTTCTCTTTTAATATTTCTTCGACTTGTTTCTTTTCTTGCTGACAATTATCGATGGCTTCCAATAATAGCTTCTTTAAATCTTCATCTCCTGCATGGTTCATCATGGTTTGATAACCAGCAATCATACCGTTACCTGCCAATAATGAAGCCCAAAGATCAAAAACTTCACCATAGTGTAACGGTTCTTCTTTAGGATTTCCACTTAAAATACCCATAGTTGCCCTCCTCAATGTATACATTAGTTTATTCATCCTAGCGGCCCCTTTCCAGAAGCACTAACCCTTTTAAAGGATTTCTTACACCCATATATTCTCCATACATAAGTTTTAAATTCAGGTTTTAAATGGTTTTTGAGATGTAAGTGTCTAATTGATATTTGTTTAAAAATAGGCAGCATTCTCCGTCCTTGTCCCATACAAATTGTAGGTTAATACCATACAATAAAGCAGTTAAGGGAAGTAAGGAGGGGTGAATGTGGGGAAAAAATCAAAACAGAATGGAATCTCAAATCAAGTCATTTCTTCCATTGTCAATGATGTATTTGCTAAAAACGGAATCAATCCGGACGAAGTAAAAATATCTGATCAAAAAAAGAAGGAGATTAAGGCTTTAGTCAGTGATTTATCTAAACAAGTAAAGGAATTTGTTAGCAAGGAAGACAAAAAAATGAAGAAGGACAAAGATAAATAATTTTCATGACGAAGGATAGGAAAAACGCCCCTTTTTTCAAAAATAAATAAACATAGATATTTGTACAAGCCATTCGATAACAGCTTCCGTACAATATATCAATACTAGAAAAAGGGGGTGACTTTATGTCACGTACTAATTTTACAGGTGTGATGGGAGCTGCTGGGGCTGGAACAACACCTGGAAGCAGCGATTCTTTCCGCCAGACTGGGACTCAAAATATGACAACACTTCAAGATTCTACTGAATCCATTACTGTGAGAGGTTCAACTGGTGTTAATGTTACAACAACTGATACAAAAGCGGCTCTTTCACTTCAGGCAGGCTTACAGCTTGCAATTTCTTTAGTATTGTCTGTTGCTGTGGGCAGCACTGCACAAGGGGAACAATTGGCACAACAACTGACGCAGCAGGTTACAACTACACAAAGAAATACTCAAAGCATTCTTGTTGAAAATTCCTCAGCTGTTAATGTTACAACAGTGGATACTGATATTGCTGCAAATATTCAGGCATTGTTGCAGCTGCTTGTTTCGATTGTAGCAAGATTGAATATTTAGGAAGTCGAGGAAAGGGGTAACTTCCTCACTACCTTTTGGACAGCCTGTGCAGTTATTTGTCTCGGGCGTATAAGAAATTTCCAAAATCCAAAATAACACCTTGGTCAGAACATGACCAGGGTGTTATTTAATCGTCCAACTGGTTTCTTACGGCGTAGAGGGCTGCCTGTGTGCGGTCGGCGAGCTCAAGCTTTGCAAGTAGGTTCGACACATGTGTTTTGACCGTTTTTTCAGTAATAAATAAAGCCGCGGCAATTTCCTTATTGCTTTTTCCCTTGGCAATTTCCTTTAAAACATCTAGTTCTCTTTTCGTTAATTCCTCAATTAAATTTTTCTTCGAGTTATTTTTATTGGATAAGCTGGCCAGTAAATGCGAAGTAGCTTTTGGATGAAGCAGGTTTTCTCCGCTGATAATTTTTTTAATGGAGGCGACTAGTTCATCAGGCTGGATATCTTTTAATTGGTAACCGGAAGCCCCTGCCTCGAGTGCCGGGATGACATGGTCCTGATCGGAAAAACTGGTCAGCATCATAATTTTAATTTCGGGCTGACTTTGTTTGATCATTCTTGTTGCTTCGATTCCGTCCATTTCAGGCATCACTAAATCCATTAGAATGATATCGGGTTTGAGCGCTCCCGCCATTTCGACGGCTTCTTTTCCATTGGCGGCCTCGCCAACAATTTCAAGCCCCTTCTGTGTTCTTAGGAAAAAGACAAGGCCTCTTCTGACAACATGATGGTCATCAGCAATTAAAATACGTATATTCACGTTTTTCTCCCCCTAAAACGGAATGTGGATTTGGATTTCTGTCCCGCTTCCCGGCGTACTTTTCAATTGGAAAGTACCATTCAATGCTTCTGTTCGTGCTTTCATATTTTTTAAACCTAAGGAGGGGATGCTTGCATTCTCTTCGTAATGAAAGCCGCAGCCTGTATCAATGATTGTCAGGGCTACCCCGTTACTTGCAGTGTGATATAGTAACTTAGCTTTGGTGGTCTGTGCGTGTTTTTTACAATTCGCAAGGGCCTCTTGTCCGATTCGCCATAAAGTTTCTTCTACTTTTCCAGGAATACTGGCTGCGCCTGTGACCTTTGTTTCTATGGTTAGACCGAGCATATCGGCATAGCTTTTTAATGCGCTTACCAGTCCATTCTCTAATCCATGCGGCCGCAGCTGCCAGATTAATGCCCGCATTTCCCCAAGTGCCTCTTGGGCTAAATCTTGAATATAATGGAACGTTTGTTTAACTTCAGTATTTTGTGTCATTTCGACACCCGCCCTTGCAGTAAGGCTTAGGGAAAATAAAAGCTGATTAACGGAATCGTGAAGATCTCTTGCCAATCGGTTTCTTTCGGCAACAAGCGCTGTTTCTTGTTCGCGCTGAGTCAGCTTGATTCGTTTTAATGCGGTTCCGATTTGATAAGCAACTGCTTCAAGCAGAGCGAGTTCATTCTTTTCAAAATGAGTTTTGTGTGGGGAGCCGACATTTAAAATTCCGAACCGTTCTTTCCCAGCACGGAGCGGTACAGTTGCGTGATGGGTGAGGCCGCAAGTTTCCCCAGCCTTCTCCTCAATGGCATCTTCAATTCGTTTGCATTCCATAATATTGGTTGCTTTATTTAGCTGATGGTTATTGTATTTATTCACGCACCAGCAGGTTCCCTGGCACATCCTGTGCTTTTGATCAGCTGCTAAAGCGGGAGGCAGGGCGGCATCTGCTGCAAGGTGGTGGGTACCGTGTTCATCCATTAAAAAAATCCAGCCTGTTTGCAGTCCCGTCACATGGAGGAGTTTTTGCAGCACACCTGATAAAACTTCCTTTGTGTCTGTACCCTCATTTAAAAGCTCAGCAATTTCTTTTAAGATGCTGATTTCTTCATGACCAGCTTCGACGGACATTTGAATTCTCCTTCACATATAAGTTCTACTGCTATTATATCTTATTTGTAATTATCAGACTTCAGTTTAGATTAGTGAAAAAATTAGAACGTTTGACTCGCAATTAATATGGCCGATTTTACATAAAATGTATAAATAGCCAAAACCGGTTGAAAAATAGCCAAAACCCTTTGGAAAATAGCCAAAATAGATGAAAAAGTAGCCAAAACATATAAAAAAGTAGCCAAAAATCCAGACCAATAAAAAACTCACTGTTTACAACTGCAAAAACTCAATGATTTCCCCATCCGGCCCTTCATAAAAAACACTTTGCCAGCCATTTCGCAGCTCGTAGGGACCTTCAATTTTTCGCCAATCACAAAAACGTTTCATTACCACTTTAAGATGATTAACTTCAAAACAGATATGGGCTGTTTGATCGATACCGGTAAACAACTCAAGTCTAAAATCACCCAACCTTAGAAACCCAATTTCCTCATCCCCAAAAAACATCCTGCTTTCCTCTTTAAAGCCAAGATACTTTTTATAAAAGCTGATGGATTCCTCCATATTGCTCACTTCTAATCCGTAATGGTGAAAGCGCATGATAGATAGCCTCCTATTAGATAATTAAATTCATATCCCCAAATTCATGCCATAAATAGCCTGCTTCAATTGCTTGTTCATAGGCATGCAGTAAGTGGTGTTCGGTAATAAAGGAAGATAGCATATCAAGGTGGCTTGCCCGTGGCTCGTGAAAGCCAGTGAGAATTCCATCTGCAATTTTTAAAGGGAAATCCCTATGGACATATAGATTCGTCATACCCGACAATACCCCATTTCTTGCCGCTGTCTCAAGCGTCCTGACAACGGTCGTGCCAACTGCAATCACTTTTTTGCCGGCAGCTTTTGTTTTAAGAATACGCTCCATTGTTTGGTCTGGAATATGGTATTCCTCCACATTCTCTTCTGGTTTCTGGTGCCACTTGTCATCAAGCAGATAGCTTAACCCGGTATGCAGCTGGATAAAATCAACACCAATTCCTTGCTGCTTTAATTTAAACAGCAGCTCCCAGCTAAACGCTCTGCCGGCAGAGGGCATCTCCACGGAACCGGGATGACTTGCAAAAACGGTTTGATAATAATCTAAGGACCATGGATGTTGAATATATTCATAACGGACCGGTTCACCAAGTTCATAGATACTATTGAAAAGATCGGGGCCTTTTTTGGAAAACTGAATCACTTTAAGCGGCGAATTTTGTATTTCGCTTACTACTGTTGCTGACAAACCAGTTGAAAAAGTCAATCGGTCCTTGATTTTGACAGGAGCGGCGACAATGAGTGCTTCCCATGTTTCGTCAAGGCGACGTCTGGCTAATCGTACTTCTATTTTTGGTGCTATTAGCGCAGGATCCCGTAACCATTCCGCTTGTAAAACAGCCGGAATTGTACGGCTGTTGTTTAAAATCACTAAATCTCCAGGTTCTAGATAATGATTTAGGTGGTAAAAGTGATCATGGCGGACAGCACCTGAACGCCGGTCAAGAACCATCATGCGGACATGATCTCTTCTAATACCCCGCTTTTCAGGCGGGTGTGAAGCATTCAAATTATCAGGAAGATAAAAATCCAATGCTTTAACAGCAGCCATTCTTCATTCCTCCTCTGACTGAGCGGAAAACCGCTTCCCGTTTATTTCCGATGATTGATCGGATGCCAGATATAAAAAGATATCGACAACTTCTTCCGGTTTAGCTAACTGGTAATCGCAATCAGGAACGGCCAAGCGGTGCATATCGGTATCCATTTCACCAGGGTCCACCATGTTTACCCGTACATTGGTTTCACTAAGTTCATCTGCCCATGTTTGCGTAAGCCCTTCAACGGCAAATTTGGAGATTCCGTAAGCACCCCAGCCAGCATAGCCAACATGGCCGGCTTCAGATGTCACGTTGATAATCGAACCTTGATCTCGTTCAAGCATTCCTGGAATCACTCTTCTTGTCACGAGGAAGGGGGACACTGCATTTACCCGCAGTACCTCTGCAAAGTCCTCTTCAGAGTAATCAAGGAGCAGCGGCATCGGACTTGGTCCTAAAATGGAGGCATTATTTATTAGAACATCAATATGACCATAGGCTTCTTCCGTCATCGCAACAAATCGCTCCACATCTCTTGGCAAAGAGACATCAGCGGTGACCGCCAGCACTTCGGCGCCAAGCTGAACCGCCTCTTCTTTCACTCTTAGCAGGTTTTCCTCGGATCTTGCACAAATGGCGAGTTTAGCTCCGGCCTTTGCAAAAGCTAATGTTAATGCTCTTCCCAAACCTTTAGATGCACCTGTAATCATCACAACTTTATTTTTCAACATATTATCTCTCCTTTAGTTGTCTTGATGTCTTAAGCATATCGATTTTTAAAAATTCCATCTTCGTCGAAAAGCTTGAACTTTTCTACGACTTTTGACTGAGATGACGAGACCCCAATAAATTCCTTGTTGACACCAAAGTGAAATGGGGTTACACTATGTGTGTAACCGGTTACCTATCGATAACAGGTTAGCTTTTAAAATAAACAGAAATTTACACACACTCTTTTTTTATAGTGTGTGTAACCGGTTACCTATTTAATTTTTAAACAAACAGAAATTCTCGTCATTATTGACTCCTAAATGGTATAGCGGTAAGCTAACTGTAACCGGTTACCTATTTGAAAAATGGAGTGAAAACTAGTGGTTTCAATAAAAGATGTGGCCAGCCATGCGGGTGTGTCTGTTGCAACAGTATCCAGAGTATTAAATGCCAAAGGATATGTCAGTGAAGACACGAGGAAAAAGGTGGAACAAGCAATCGATGAATTGAATTACAAGCCAAATGAAGTGGCACGGAGCTTGTTTAAGAAACAGTCTAAAACAATAGGCTTAATTGTTCCGGACATTACCAACCCATACTTTCCAGAGTTAGCACGGGCGGTTGAAGATACGGCTGCGAAACTTGGTTATACTGTCATCCTTTGCAATTCCGATGGCAAAATCCAAAAGGAACAGCATTACATGGATGTACTGATGCAGAAATATGTGGATGGAATTATTTTATCCTCCGATACTTTAAGCGATGAGCAAATAAAAGCACTTCACATACCTGTTGTTAGTATTGACCGTGAAATTAGTAAGGATATTCCAACTATTGTAGTAGAAAATAAAAAAGGTGCAAAACTTGCTACACAATTTTTACAACAAAAAGGCCGTAAACGTATCGCTCATATCAGGGGTCCTGTTCATATCGTCAACGCAAACGAACGTTGTGAAGGGTATCAAGAGGTTGTAGGAAATGAGCAGTGGTTTAATGAAAGCTATATTGTAAACGGTCACTTTGAAATGGATGCCGCCATTGAGGCAACAATCGAACTCCTGCAGCGGCATCCAGAAATTGATGGCATTTTTGCGGCAAATGATACGATGGCAATTGGTGCAATCAAAGCAGTTCATAAGCTCGGAAAAAGAACACCTGAAGATATTGCAATTATTGGTTTTGATGGAATTAGCTTATCAAAGGCAACAATACCTGAACTGACAACGATTGAACAGCCTATTTATACAATGGGTGAAAAAGCGGCAGCCATGCTAATTGAATTTATAGAAGAAAAACCAATTGCGGAAACCTTTTATCGGTTGGATGTTCAATTGGTTGAAAGAGAATCATCATGATTTGGCAAGAGGAGGCTAAGGGTATGAACCCTAAACCAAAAATAACCATTGTGGGGAGCATCAATATGGATATCGTGACAATCACGGATCAGCTCCCCAAAATGGGGGAAACACTTATTGGCAAGCAATTTAAAATGAACCCGGGCGGAAAAGGGGCTAACCAGGCTGTTGCAGCAGCAAGACTTGGAGCGGATGTACGAATGATCGGCTGTGTCGGCAATGATAGCTTCGGACCTGTACTAAAGCAAAACATGCAGAAGGAAGGGATTGATGTAACCAATGTGGAACCGGTTACAGATTCCACAGGGACTGCGACAATTATCGTATATCAAGGCGATAATAATATCATTATCGTACCTGGAGCAAACCATCATGTGAATGCTGCGTTTGTTGAATCGAAACGGGATGTGATAGCTGATAGCGATGTCCTCATTCTCCAGCTTGAAATTCCATTGGATGGGGTACAAAAGGCTTTGGAAATTGCAAAAGAACATCATGTAAAGGTGATTTTAAATCCAGCCCCGATTTGCGAACTTCCAGCTGAACTGATAGAGAAAGTGGACTTTTTAACACCTAATGAACATGAATATGCGCTTTTACAAAAAGGGCTGGACGAAAAAGAACTGAAGGAAAAGGTTATTTTAACGAAGGGAAGTCAAGGTGTAGCCTTTTACCAGGGAGATCAAGAAGTCTCCATTCCTGCTTATTCGGTAAAAGTAGTAGATACAACAGGAGCAGGTGATTCATTTAACGGTGGATTTGCGGTTGCCTTAAGTAGAGGTATCTCCGTTTCGGAAGCCTGCCGTTATGGGAATGCTGTAGCAGCCTTGTCAACAACGAAACTCGGGGCACAAACAGGTATGCCGACAGGTGAGGAAGTTGAAGTATTCATTAAGGGGATGAAAGGGTAACCTTCCAATCTCCCCTGTGATAAATAAAACATATTAATAGCATGGAGGGAAATACAATGGTAAAAAGACCAATTATTATTGACACAGATCCTGGAATTGATGATGCAGTAGCGATTGCCGCGGCTTTATTTAGTGAAGAATTGGACCTCCGATTAATTACAACGGTGGCCGGTAATGTTAGTCTTCGAAAGGTAACCTATAACGCTCTAAAATTACTAAAGTTTTTTAATAAAGATGTCCCTGTTGCAATGGGCGCTGATCGTCCGCTGATTAAAGCACCAATTGATGCAAGCGATATCCATGGCGAAAGCGGAATGGCTGGTTATGACTTTGAAGAGCCATCCTATGACCTTCTATTAAAAGAAAACGCTGTAAACGCCATGTATAACGTGATTATGTCGAGTGTGGAGCCCGTAACCCTTGTGCCAATTGCTCCATTAACCAATATTGCGTTGTTATTAAAGATGTATCCTGAAGTGAAGGAACATATTGCTGAAATCGTTATGATGGGTGGCTCTACTGCTCGTGGTAATGCAGGAGTAATGGCTGAATTCAACGTCTACGCTGATCCGGAAGCTGCAAAGATTGTTTTCCAAAGTGGTGTGCCGATGGTGATGGTTGGTTTGGACTGTGGTTTGAAAGCGCTCGTTTATCCAGAGGATAGCCAACAATTAAAGGTAATGAACAAGACAGGGAACATGATTTATCACCTGTTCAATAATTACCGCGGCGGCAGCATGAAAACAGGTCTTAAAATGTATGACAGCACCGCCATTGCCTACTTATTACAGCCAGAAATGTTTACGGTTGTTGAGACTTTTGTTGATGTTGAAACAGCAGGGGAATTAACGGCAGGCTGTACGGTGGTAGATTTAAAAGGGTACCTTGGTAAACCAAGTAATGTAAAGGTTTGCACTGACATTAATCCAGAAATGTTTAAAAAATGGTTTATGGGGTAGCGTCAGGAAAATGCGGATTTACAACGTTAAGGAAATTCCAAAATAAAAAGCCAAATTTCTCAATATTAAGAAATTTGGCTTTCTTGTTGCTCTGGAAAAGCGCCCTTATATGTAGTATGATTTTCCACCGTATTCAACGTAAGTAAAGATAAGAAAAATGCCATATTCGTATCTTTGTAGAAGCATTATATTTAGTAAGTAATTATAGTTTTCAACGTAAACAACGATAGGACTTTACTTGGAGAGGTGGGTATGATAGGCTCGTTTGCCTGTTGAAACCTTAGCTTCAGCCTGTCAAGACAAATCGTACCCACAGAGGCTCCAAGTCAAGTCCTTAAACGCCTATTCTATGGATACATATAAACAATGATAAAGGGTGCACCATATCAATGTTTTGTTGTTGATACTATATATAATGGCCCGATTGTGGAATATTGAATTATTCAATATGGAAACAAATTTCCCCATTATCCTTTCCAATATTTTAAGCTCTCAAAAAAACCTCATTTACCTTATGATACGGTTCTCCGTGTTGTATCTAAATGAGGATTTATCACCCTCTTTGATTACGCAGCAACTTATCCTGTTTCCACACAGTTTATTACATCTTTTATCTTTACAATTCAATTCAAAACAAGTCCATAAACTACTTTGTGGACTTGTTTTTTTATAAAGCCATGAATAAAATGGTTTTCTTTTCAAATAATAAGTAAAAATTATTAAGGATTTTTTCAAATGTCAAACACACCAAATAACAATAACTGCCCAAATTATAAAAAAATTAAATATATCCTCAACCAATCACCAGATTTACTTTGCAGGACAATTGAGGTCGCTGGAGATTGTCTGGAAATCGTCTTTATGAAAAATTTAATTAAGGCTGAAACAGTTAATGAATATGTTATTAAATTCATTCAACAGCTGCCAAAAAAAGATATAAACTATTCTTATTTAATGAAGAATATCCCTATTGACGAGGTAAAGATTGACTTTAAGGAACAAGAAATTATTTCTTCACTTTTAAATGGATTCGTTTATATTTACTTATTAAAAGAAAATAAAGCCCTTTTAGTAAATTGTGCTAATCCAGTTGAAAGATCCATCGAGAAAGCAGAAACTGAATCTTTGGTATACGGCCCTAAAATTTCGTTTACAGAATCATTGTCTTCTAATATAAAAATTATCAGACAAAATCTAAATAATTCTAATTTGTGTACGGATGAATTGGAAATAGGAGAACTTGTTAAAAAGAAATTAAGAATTATTTACATTAAAGATTTAACGGATGAAGACATACTAAAAACACTTAAGCAGAAGCTTGAAAATATTACGGCTGATAATATAAGTGACAGTTCAGTTTTGGCACAGTGTCTTGAAGATAATCATTATTCGTTTTTTCCTCAGTTTATCATGACAGAACTGCCCGATCGATTTCTCTATTCTATTTTAAATGGACGGGTTGGCATCCTTTTAGATCGAAGCCCAGTGGCTATTATTGGGCCTGCTAATTTTTTTTCGTTTTTTGAATCAACAGAGGATATTTATTTACGCTGGTCTTTGAGTACTTTTATAAGATTTATACGTTTTTTTGCTATGGCTGGATCACTGCTCTTTACAGCATTCTATGTTGCAATCCTTACCTATCACTATGAACTTATACCATCTAAATTGTTAATTATCATTGGGCAATCACGTTCACAAGTTCCTTTTCCCCCTTTACTAGAAGCAATATTAATGGAGTTACTAATTGAATTACTTAGAGAGGCAGGGGCACGTCTTCCATCAAAAGTAGGTCAAACAATGGGGATTGTTGGAGGGATTGTTATTGGCCAGGCAACTGTTGAGGCGGGATTAACCAGCAATATTTTAATTATTATCGTGGCATTTAGTGCATTGGGGGCTTTTTCAGCTCCAATTTATGAAATGGGGACTGCTATAAGAATTGCCAGATTTCCTTTCATTATTCTAGCAGGTGTTTGGGGGTTTAATGGGATTATGATCGGTGTCTGTGTACTAGTTGTCCACTTGTTAAAGTTGACATCCTTAAATAGACCTTATCTTGCACCTCTATACCCGTTTAGAATAAAGGATTTAAAATACTTTCTCATACGGCTTCCACACCATTATTATAGGAAACGTCCTGTTGTCAATCGTCCATTAAACGTATTCCGGATAGGATGGAAATTTAAAAAAACAGAAAACGATTTAGATGAATTTTGAGGTGGATAATGAAATCAAATATTAGTTTTGTAAACGCCTATATTGCTTTCTTTATCATTCACACTTCACAAATCGAAATGGGCATACTTGGCGTCCCTAGAATTGTTTTTCTTGAAGCTAAGCAAGATGCCTGGATCAGCGTTCTACTCTCTGGACTATTCATTAGTGTTATCATTTGGATGATAATAAGCATCCTTGCTAAATATGAAAACTGTAATCTTTATGAAATACACGAGAATTTATTTGGTCGCTTTATAGGCAGTATCATCAATACCTTTATGGTTATTTACTTTATTGCAGCACTTTACTCTATCATCATCGCTTATGTTGAATTGTCCCTGACATGGGGATATGAGGGAGTTGATGAATGGGTAGGTGTTTTAGCGCTATTATTAGTAACCATTTATGCCGTATCTGGCGGATTCAGAGTAATTGCAGGGACATGTTTCTTATCCTTCTTAATGACTATATGGCTGTTATTTGTTATTTATCAACCACTTGAATCGATAAACTTCACTAGAATTTTACCCGTCATGTCTGCTACCCCAACACAATTAATGAAGGGAGTATTTAAAACCAGTTTTACAATGTTAGGTTTTGAAACTTTATTTTTTATTTTTCCATTTATAAAGGAGAAAAAAAAGCTGCTTTTTTTCAGTCAATTAGCAATCTGGTTTACTACACTTATTGTATTTATAACAACTGTTATTTCGATATTATTTTTTAGTCCAAAGGAATTAGAAATACATATTTGGCCTGTGGTCAGTATGATAAGCGCGGTCCATTTTCCATTTCTTGAACGGTTTGAATTTATTGCCGTTCCATTATGGATATTGGTTATTTTTCCAAATTTATGTTTATACCTGTTCATTTCTTCAAAAGGAGTAAAACAAATATTTCATTTAAAACAAAAACATGGTATATGGGTAATCTCAATAATCATTTTTATCACGAGTTTTTTTGTCACCAAAAGAGTCGACAATAACCTTTTTTTTGATCAAGTTGGTCATGTCGGCTTTTACCTATGGTTTATCTATCCGATCTTGTTATATTTCATTTCAATCATTAAATCTAAAATTTTTTCACAATCTTAACGGAGTTGAAACGATGAAAAAATGGCTTATTCTATTTTGTTGTCTTCTCTGTACTGCATGCGTGCCCCCTGAAAAAATATTAGAAAGGCAAGGGATTTCAACTATTATTGGTTATGATTTACTTGATAAAGATACATATAAAGGCTCTATTAGCTTGTTGCAATTCGACCGTAAAGAAGAAAAAACAAGTGAAACCATTTCTGCCGTCGGTACTACAAGCAAACAAATAAGACAAAGGTTAGAACAACAAACAAGCCACGACATTACATCTGGACAATTGAGGACAATACTATTTGATAAAAATATAAGTGAAATGATAGGAATTTCATCTTTTTTAGATACAATGCAACGAGACAGCAGCATTGGATCATTAATATTTTTGGCCATTACAAACAATACTGAAGAAGTCATTAAAAATAATAACTATGAAGAATACCCTGAGATGGGGTCATATATTTATCAATTATTGGATAAGCAAGAAAGGAAGGAATTGTTAATAAACTCCAACCTGCATGATTTTTCCTCCACTCTATATGAAATTGGCATCGATCCTACCTTACCTATTATATCGAATAAGAATGGTGCAGCACCCTATATTGAAAAGGTGGCATTATTAAAGGATGATAAAATGGTCGGTTCTATTTCTTTGACAAAAACCTTGTTCATAAAATTATTCACCAATCGCAGGGCTTCTTTGGGAGATATAACATTAAACATTCCTCTAGAGGTTTTAGAAAAAAAGGGAATACAACTAGTCGAAAAGCCAAAAGGAGATAAATTTTATATTACAATTCGCCCAATAAAGCACCGCGGAAGTATTGAATTATCTAAAGAAGATGAAGTTAAGCTAAACGCAACCATTTCGGTTTCAACTATAGAAGTACAGCCTGCAATTACTCTTAACAATAAGAAATCTATAAAAAAATTGGAGCAACTGCTTGGGGAAGAACTAAGCAAAGAATTGGGGGATTTTCTTGAGGAGTTAAGAAAATTAAATACTGATCCAATTGGCATTGGAAGAAAAATAAAAAGCATCAGAAAATATTCCAATTTAAGTGATAAAGATTTGCGGGAAAAGTATTCAAGTTTAAAGTTAAAATCAACTATTAAGGTTGAAATAAAACGAACAGGTGCTGTTGATTAGTAAAGATAGTAGAGAAAAATACTCTACTATCTTAGTATTTCAAGTATATTACGTTCAAGAATATTAACGAAGAAGAACCTCATTTACTTATGGTACGGTTCCCCGCTATTAATACTAAATTAAATCCTCAACAATCGGGCGCTTATATATAGTATCAACAACAAAACATTGATATGGTGCACCCTTTATCATTGTTTATATGTATCCATAGAATAGGCGTTTAAGGACTTGACTTGGAGCCTCTGTGGGTACGATTTGTCTTGACAGGCTGAAGCTAAGGTTTCAACAGGCAAACGAGCCTATCATACCCACCTCTCCAAGTAAAGTCCTATCGTTGTTTACGTTGAAAACTATAATTACTTACTAAATATAATGCTTCTACAAAGATACGAATATGGCATTTTTCTTATCTTTACTTACGTTGAATACGGTGGAAAATCATACTACATATAATGGCCCTTTAATGGAATAAGGAACGATTAATGTTTCCCTTCCGACAGCTTTCTATATAAAGAAGCCCTAGACACATTTGTAATTTCACAAATTTGATTTACAGTCATCCCTCCTTCTTTATATAGCTTTACTGCATAATTCATTCCTGCGTGATTTTTATGATATTTCTTTAACCGTCCTTTAAACTTGCCTTCTTTTTTAGCCAGATCGATTCCTTCACGTTGACGCATACGGATAAGATCTCGTTCTAATTGGTTAACACCAGCCATTACTGTAATTAAGAATTGGCTGTATGGATTATCCTCCGATAAATCTAGCCATGAATCCTTGATTGATTTTAAGCTAGCCTTTTTACTTCGTATTATATCAATCAATTCAAATAAATCCTTCGTACTTCGAGTGATCCGAGTTAGATCTGTAACATAAACTATGTCACCTTCGTGTAAATCCTCTAACATTTTTTGAAGTTGCTCGCGATCATTTGTTGCTCCAGAAACCTTTTCTTCAAAAATAATATCCATTTCTATTTCGTTTAATTGCTGAAATTGCCTTGAAGGATTTTGGCTAGTCGAACTGACACGTATATAGCCGATTTTTCGCAAAATATCACCTCATTTTTGAGACAAGTCTTATGAGACACTCTTAACTATGATTTTATCAGTCTACTGTACTTGTATCAATAGAGTACACTCTATTGATATATAATTGAACTAATTAACTGAATAATTATGGAAATGGGATGATACTGAATGAAAATTGCGAGAGGTAGAGAATTGCTTACACTGGAACAGAGGCAGGATTTTATGCAAATCCCTGAAGATGAATGGATATTGGGGACCTACTTCACTTTTTCCAAACGGGATTTAGAAATAGTTAATAAGCGAAGGAGAGAAGAAAACCGTTTAGGGTTTGCTGTTCAATTAGCTGTTCTTCGGTATCCCGGTTGGCCATACACTCATATCAAAAGCATCCCGGAATCAGTCATACATTATATATCGAAACAAATCGGTGCCACTCCATCTTCGATTAGTCTTTATCCTCAAAGAGAAAATACACTTTGGGATCATTTGAAAGAACTTCGAAGTGAATACGACTTTGTAACTTTTACTCTAAGAGAATATCGAATAGCACTTAAGCATCTTCATCAATTAGCTTTTGAAAATGGCGATGCCATACATCTACTACATGAATGTATAGATTTTCTAAGAAAAAACAAAATCATACTGCCTGCTATTACTACACTTGAAAGAATGGTGTGGGAGGCAAGGACAATGGCTGAAAAGAAACTGTTTAATACTGTTAGTCAATCTCTTACAAATGAACAAAAAGGAAAGCTTGAAGAGATCATTACTTCGCAGCATCCATCCGAATCCAATAAAACGATATTGGGTTGGTTAAAGGAACCACCGGGTCATCCTTCACCCGAAACATTTCTAAAAGTAATAGAACGACTCGAATACATACGAGGAATGGAATTAGAAACGGTACAAATTAGTCATTTGCATCGCAATCGCCTGTTACAACTATCTCGCTTAGGCTCAAGATATGAGCCATATGCATTCCGTGACTTTCAAGAAAATAAGCGATATTCGATATTAACCGTCTATTTATTACATCTTACTCAAGAGTTAACGGATAAAGCTTTTGAAATTCATGATAGACAAATACTTAGTCTGTTATCAAAAGGCCGTAAGGCTCAAGAGGAAATTCAGAAACAAAACGGTAAAAAGCTGAATGAGAAAGTTATACACTTTACGAACATCGGACAAGCTTTAATCAAAGCAAAAAAGGAAAAATTAGACGTTTTTGAGGTTTTAGAATCCGTTATCGAATGGAATTCTTTTGTCTCTTCGGTCGAAGAAGCTCAGGAGCTTGCACGCCCTGCCGACTTTGATTATATAGACTTACTGCAAAAACGATTTTATTCACTTAGAAAATATACGCCAACGCTATTAAGGGTATTGGAATTTCATTCTACAAAAGCAAATGAGCCACTTTTACAAGCTGTTGAGATTATCCGTGGAATAAACGAATCCGGAAAGCGAAAAGTGCCTGATGACTCACCTGTGGATTTTATTTCAAAACGTTGGAAAAAGCATTTATACGAGGATGATGGTACAACAATCAATCGTCATTACTATGAAATGGCTGTTTTAACAGAACTTCGGGAGCATGTTAGGGCAGGAGATGTTTCCATTGTTGGCAGCAGACAATATAGAGACTTTGAAGAATATTTGTTTTCAGAAGATACATGGAATCAAACGAAGGAGAATACAAGATTATCAGTTAGTTTATCATTCGAGGATTATATGACGGAGAGAACCAGCAGCCTTAACAAAAGGTTAAAGTGGTTAGCTACCAATTCCAACAAGTTAGACGGGGTTTCTCTTGAAAAAGGAAAGCTGTCAATTGCACGCTTAGAAAAAGATGTTCCAGAAGAAGCAAAAAAATTTAGTGCAAGCCTGTATCAGATGCTACCAAGAATAAAATTAACCGATTTACTGATGGATATTGCTTATATAACAGGATTTCATGAGCAATTTATTCATGCTTCCAATAATCGAAAACCGGATAAAGAAGAAACAATTATTATTATGGCTGCTCTTTTAGGAATGGGAATGAATATTGGTTTAAGCAAAATGGCTGAAGCAACACCCGGACTTACATATAAGCAATTGGCCAATGTATCACAATGGCGCATGTATGAAGATGCAATGAATAAAGCCCAAGCCGTATTAGTAAATTTTCATCACAAATTGCAATTGTCCTCCTATTGGGGAGACGGTACAACATCCTCGTCCGATGGTATGAGAATGCAGATAGGCGTTTCATCGCTACATGCAGATGCAAACCCACATTATGGAACTGGAAAAGGAGCCACCATCTATCGTTTTACAAGTGATCAATTTTCTTCTTATTACACAAAGATTATTCATACTAATTCAAGGGATGCGATTCATGTTTTGGATGGTTTGTTACACCATGAGACGGATCTAAATATAGTAGAGCATTATACAGACACAGCTGGTTACACAGACCAAATATTCGGACTGACCCATTTATTAGGATTTAAATTTGCTCCAAGAATACGAGATTTATCAGACTCAAAATTATTTACAATAGATAAGGCAAGTGAGTATCCAAAATTAGAAGTCATTTTACGTGGACAAATAAATACAAAGGTCATTAAAGAGAATTATGAGGATGTTTTGCGATTAGCTCATTCTATAAGGGAAGGAACAGTTTCAGCATCCCTTATTATGGGGAAATTAGGTTCTTATTCAAGACAAAACAGCTTGGCTACAGCCTTACGTGAGATGGGCCGAATAGAAAAAACGATCTTTATTTTGAATTATATTTCGGATGAATCATTAAGAAGAAAAATACAAAAAGGATTGAATAAAGGAGAAGCCATGAATGGACTGGCAAGAGCTATTTTCTTCGGAAAACAAGGCGAGCTTAGGGAACGAACCATACAGCATCAATTGCAAAGGGCCAGTGCCTTAAACATAATTATCAATGCCATCAGTATCTGGAATACTTTACATCTAACAAAGGCAGTTGAATATCAAAAACGGTCAGGTAGTTTTAATGAAGAATTATTGCACCATATGTCACCTCTAGGTTGGGAACATATTAATTTACTTGGAGAATACCATTTTAATTCGGAGAAAATGGTCTCGTTAGATTCTTTAAGACCATTGAAACTTTCTTAACGTTGTTAAAACTGGGGGAATCGTCTTGAAAATGGGCTTAGCGTTGTAAATCCGCATTTTCCTGACGGTACCCCTATTTGACTTTAGAGGAATAAACTAAATCACCTGTCTCCTTTATCGATTTAAGAGGAGACAGGTGATTAAAACTTTCACTAATATTAAGCCCGTTTTTACCACAAAACAGTACCTTTAAGTTTTATCCTTATTTCTTATATCGTTCTTACGAAAATCACTTTTCACTAAGAGAATACTCCCCACTTATTCATTTCTTCTGCAGCCGGAGATTGATATCCAATTAATTTACTATGTGTCCAGTTAAATCTTTTCTTTAATTCTACAAGATACTCTGCATACTTAAAAGAGGCTAAGCCTGGATCAATAACCGGTACCCTTAATTCCTCTTGTAATTCTTCATAAAAACCAAACTCTGCAGTACAACCCAGCACAATTACATCTGATCCCTTATTTTGTATGGCATTAAGGGCAGCCGCACGAATTCTCCTTTTAGTTTCTTCATGATCTTTCTGGAAATCATGTACCTTTATTTCTACTGACTCAAACGATGCAAGTTTTTCTATAAACCCGTATTTATGGACATTTTCCTTCATTTCCGGAATACATTTTCTTTCGCTCACAATTATTGAAAAGTTTTCTCCTAGGGTGGCAGCAAGATGAAGAGAAGCTTCAGATGGCCCAATAATGGCCATCCTTTCTGCCACCTCTCTGCAGGCCCTTAGGCCCGGATCATAGAAACAGCCAATGACTGCTGCATCGTACCCGCTAGCTTCTGCTTTTTGCACCTGATTAATTAATTCTGGCATAATCATAGCATTATAGGTATTGTATTGAAGGTGTGTAGGTCCAACACCTTTGAAAGAAATAACATCAACAACAGTACCAGGATCTTTTGCTGAATTAAGCAAATCCCGATACGGTATATCAAATACATCTGTATGCAACGGATTTATATACAAAATTTTCTTTTCCATTATGGTCCCCTTTCGTCTCATAAAGTTATCTCGTGAGGTCTACTAACCATTTTATGAATTACATATTGAATATTCAGTAAATTTTATATAATTATTCAGCTAATCCAAAATTTTCCCTTCCGTCTCTGGTAAGAAGAGTAACGTAATCATAGTAACAACCACAAATACTTCTATAAAAGAAACAGTTGCTACAAATGTCCAGCCCAAACCAATTACAAGACCTATAATAGAAGGGGCAAAAGTATTAGCCCAACGTTGTGAAGCTGCACCAAAGCTATATCCAGTTCCCCGAATATTCGTCGGATAGATTTCCCCGAACCAAGTATTCCATACTGCCCAAGCTCCCTGATTGAAGAATGATAGAAGGAAGTTAAAAAGGTATAATTCAACCATGTTAGACGAAAAAGCAAATAAGAAACCGCTTATAGCTGCGCCGGTTACAAAAAGAAATAGTATCTTTTTCCTTCCAAATTTAGCTGTCAAATGTGAAGCTAATACATAACCTGGAATTTGCATAATGGAGGTTAAAGCAATAAAACCTAAGCTTTCTGACATTGATAGTCCTTTTTCCATTAATAATGTAGGAATCCATGTATACAAACCCCAATAGCCAAAGGCAAGAGTAAAGTTAATAATTGTTTGCAATGTTGTAAGTTTTAAAATCTTGCCTTTAAAAATCTCAAGATAACTTCCTTGTTTGACTTTTAAAATTTCTAGCTGGACATTTTCATCTACTTTTACCTTTCCATCGCTCAGATAATTAATAATCTGTTTTGCTTCCTTTTGTCTTCCTTTTGATACTAGCCAATATGGAGATTCAGGTAGTTTCATTAGCACAAGGGCCCATAACCCAGCCATTGAACTTATAAAGAGAACAGATCTCCAACTTGCTAATAATCCACCTATTTCAGTTGAGAGTGCAGTTATCCCTACCGCAATTAGAACACCAAAAGGCCAGCCCGAAGATAAGTAACCACTTGCTTTTCCACGCTGCTTTACCGGCAATAATTCACCAAAGTACGGAAAAATACAAACAAGTACTCCAGAAATTGCTACACCAGCTAACAGCCTTGAAGTATAAAGCATGCTAAAGTTAATGGAAAAAACACTAATCAATGAAAAGATAGAAAAACCTATTAAACTATAAACCATTGTTTTTTTCCGACCTATTTTATCGGCGATGATCCCAAAAATATAAGCTCCCGGTATCATCCCTAAATAAATTGAACCAATTAGTGAACCCACTTGAACAGTCGATAAGTTAAACTCGGAAGCAATTGAACCACTAACAAAAATGATGACCATTAATTCCCAAGCTTCAACGATAAAAGCGAAGAATATCGCAAGTCCAATAAAAGCATGTCTCTTTGTAAAGGGCATATCATTAAAATATGAGCCCACCTGAACCTTTTCCCCTGAATTATTAATCATCAACGATTGCTCCGCCATAATACTCCTCCTTGGGAATGAATAGTTTAATCCTCTTTACTTTGGGGAATTGTACAGTAGTGTGAATTATCAATAAAATGTTTTGATAATATAACCATGTACTGGGGTTAATATGTTAATTTTTTTATAAGCTTGCTTTTTGTTTAAAAAGGCCCCATTCATGTATCTCCTTATCTGGAGGAGATTGATATCCAATTCTCTTACTATGGCTCCAATTAAATTTTTGCTTCATTTCTACAAGATATTCTGCATATTTAAATGGGGCTAAACTTGCGTCAATAATAGGAATTTCTAGTTCTCTTTGAATTACATTAAAGAAACCAAATTCCATTGTGCACCCCAAGATGATTACATCCGCCCCGTCAATTTCCATTGCTTCTCTTGCAGCTTGTTTAATCCTTTTTTCTGTTTCAGCATGATCCTTTTGAAAATCTGTTACTCCTAAATTGACAGATTTAAAGGAGGCGAGCTTATTTATACAACCGTATTTATGAACATTCTCTTTCATCTCTGGAATCCACTTATCTCTACCTACAATAATAGAAATACTTTCTCCAAGTGTAGAAGCAAGATTTAAACTGGCTTCTGCTGGAGCTGTTATTACCATTTTTTTAGAAATTTCCCTAGCTGCTCTAATTAGCGGATCATAAAAACAACCAATAATCGCTGCATCATAGCCATCCTTTTCTGCCTTATAAATGGTCTCTAGCAATTCTGGCATTATCATTCCTTCATAACAATTGTATTCTAGATGAATTGGTCCAGGCGCTGGTTTTAATGAGACAACATCCACAATCGTATCAGATTGTTTTACCTTCTCGTATTCTTCCTTAAATGTTTGATTATATAATTCAGTTGTGACCGGATTAATCCATAAAATTTTCTTGCTCAAATTGCTCACTCCTTCCTATTAATTCAACTTACATGTTTAAAATAGTTGAAATTCCTCAACTTCATCCTTGGGAGGTGACTGATACCCAACTTTCTTGCTATGAGTCCAAGAAAATTTTTGCTTTACCTCCACTAAAAACTCAGCATATTTAAGTGGTGAAAGAGTAGCATCAATAACAGGAACACCTAATTCATCTTGTAAAGAATCAAAAAAGCCAAACTCCGCTGTACAACCTAATACGATTACATCAGCCCCATCTTTCTCAATTGCTTCAATGGCAGATTCTCTGATTCTATTTTTTGTCTCTTCGTGGTCTTTCTGAAAGTCATGGACTCCTAAATCAATAGATTTAAAGGAGGCAAGTTTGTGTATAAATCCGTATTTATGAACGTTTTCTTTCATCTCTGGAATCCACTTTTGTCTCCCTACAATAACTGAAAAATTTTCCCCTAAGGTCGTAGCTATGTGTAATGCTGCCTCTGCCGGTGCAGTAATAACCATTTTTTCGGCTACCTCGCGACAAGCTCTAATTGCAGGGTCATAGAAACAACCAATAATCACTGCATCATAACCATCCTCCTCTGCCTTTTTAACTGTCCTCAATAATTCGGGAATAACCATAGCTTCATAGCAGTTGTATTCCAGATGAATAGGTCCTTGTCCTGATTTAAAAGAAACAAGATCCACAATTGTTTCTGGACTTTTGTATCGATTTAATTGTTGGGTATAATCCTCATCAAAAACTTCAGTGTGGAGTGGATTAATAAACAAAATCTTCTTTTTCAATATCTTTCCTCCTAAACATATTGTATCCTTACAAAGAGGGTTATCCCTTGAAGTAGCTAACAGATTATTTTTTGCTATCTTAATATCCCTTGTCCATTTCAATTTTTGAGCTTTTAGTGACAATAAGATCTCTCGAAAAATTATTTATACTCTCATGCCCCTCTGATGTAACTAAAACAATATCTTCGATTCTAACGCCAAATTTATCACTTAAATAAATTCCAGGCTCCACACTAATGACCATCCCAGGTTCTAAAATTTGACTGTTATTAAAGGTGACGTAAGGTTCCTCATGAACATCAATCCCTATACCATGACCCGTTCGGTGAGTAAAGTTTATTCCATAACCAGCATTGCTAATAATATCTCTAGCAATTTTATCAATTTCCTTTAATGCAATTCCTGGTCTAATAGCTTTTACTGCCTCATCTTGTGCTTTTTTAACCACTTCATAAACTTTTTTCATTTCTTCAGTTGGTTCTGTTTCCACTACAATTGTTCGGGTGATATCGGAACAGTAATGATTTTTAACCCCTCCCATATCAATAACCACCATATCCCCCGACCTTATAATTGTCTTATCAGTTTGATGATGAGGAATAGCTCCATTTTTACCTGTACCAACAATTGGGTTGAATGACAGCTTATCTACCCCTTTTAGAGCAAATAACCGTTTAATTTCATCTCCGACTTCTTTTTCGGTCATACCTGGACAAATATATTCAATTATTTGTTCAATAACTTCATCGGCTATTTTTCCGGATTCCCTTAGGAGATCAATTTCTTCTTCATCTTTATACAATCTTAAAGATTGTATGATGCCTGCTCCCGTGGTGAAAGATACATTTTTCTTGTATTCCATCAACTCCAATAGTTTTCCACTAGGCCAAGAATCATCAATAGATACAGCAGCAAAGGGATACAGCTTTTTAGCTAGCAATTCAATAGCATTGTCACCATCTTTCCAAAACTCAATTTCAAAAGGTTCAGTTATTAGGATTTCTTCCTTTGACATTTCATGTACAATTATGACTGGTTTTCCGTTTTGAGGAATAATGATTGCTTGTAATCTTTCATGAGAATCAAGCCATGTTCCGCTAAAGTAGTAGAAATTCGATGGAGAGGTTACCACTACTGCTTGTATATTTAATTCTTGTAATTTTATTTGAGCTTGAAAAATTCGGTTTTTAATTATCATTTTTTATCCCTCCTCTTAACTTTCACTGTAATCTGGAGAATCCTTTAGAAAATCTAGAGGCGTATACACGCTAGATTTAGATAAAAAAGAACACGGTGCGTGTGTTAAATAGAGTGTACCTTCCACATTCAATGAAAGAATGTATCCAAATCTTACAAATAAATTGATTTACATGTATAACGCCTCACCCTTAAAAGGGTATATTATATATTCTGATTCAATAGTTTAAATACCTGATTAGCTTTTAACTAATGCATAGACCAATTCAACCGCGCTGTCGCCTTCATTGACACACCAATGCTTTTCTCCTGCAGGAATATACGATGCTTCCCCCTCATTGATTTGGTATGGCTTCTCTCCGCTTTCACCAGATAAAGAGCCTTTGAGAATATAAGAATATTCATGTTCTTCATGGGTAGTCGTTCCTTCTAATGGAAGACGTGCTCCAGCTGGGATGGAGACAAAGCCGAATTTCACTTCAGCACCTTGGAACTGGTCTTTAAAAAGAGTTTGGACGATTTCATCGGTTACTTTTGGTTCTGTAATTTTCATTTCGATTGCCTCCCAATTATGCCTGTCTGCCTGGCAGTTCTTTATATTCGAAAGTCTCTGGATCTACTTCTACCAAGAAGTGCTCTTTTGCCTCTTCAGCTGTGAAATATCCATTCTTTACATCCTTAGCCACTTGAGCAGCTGGACGATTAAGTGGGCTTCCATAGCCGCCGCCTGTTCCTGTCATCAGGCGGACCACATCATTCTTCTGAAGCTTGTACCGAGGGTAAACCCCGTATGGACCATCGACTTCACCATTGGCTTTATGAATGTAAAACTCATTTGGTGATCCTTCATGGCCTTTTTCCATACCCCATGGGTAGAATTTATTCCGGCCATAAGTAATAGTTGCCGCCTGACCATCGCTCAATGCGCGGTAAGCACGGATGACTCCTTTACCACCAACATACTCACCTGCACCGGCTCCATTGCCATCCTGGCGAAGGCTGTATTCATCGATTAACACACCGTAGCGTGTTTCAGCTACTTCAACAGGAATGTTATAGGTTTCACCATCAGCGATACAGAATTGACCGGAAGCACCATCTTGTCTCATACCTCCGCCCCAGCCTCCTACTGATGGTTCAACAATCAGGAATGGCTCATCTGTATCTTGGTGGTTTCCAGTTAAAGTAAAAGAACATACAGACAAATGATGTCCTGCTGTTAGGCGGTTTGGCAGTTGCGGCGCTAGTGCTTTCCATACAAGATCCAGGCTGCCTAGCAGAGTTTCAAAATAGTTGGAAACAGGAACTGGTCTTTCTGCTGACATAATGGATTTTTTATCCACAATGACCTTAAGTGGTCTGAATACACCATCATTGACGTCCTGCTCGGGGTTGGTGATTGCTAAGAAGATTACCCGTACCGCTGACATTAGCCCCGTATAGGAACAATTCATCGGTCCTGGTACCTGCGGTGAGCTTCCGCGGAAATCGCAAATGAACTCATCGTCTGTAATGGTTACTTTTACTTTAATTGGGAACGGCCCATTACCAACACCGTCTGTATCAATGAAATCCTCTGCTTCAAAAACGCCTTTTGGTAGCTTTTGAATTTCTTGGCGGGAAATCGTTTCGCCATGATCTAACAGGTAATTAACAGCTGCTATTATGGTATCTTTCCCATGTTTACCACAGAGCTCTTTTAATCGGCGGTCACCTGTGCGTAACGCCGCCACTTGTGCCCACATATCCCCTAGTGAAAGATCTGGGAAGCGGACATTGGAACGAATGATTTCAACGATGCCTTCGTTTAGGCGGTCTGCTTCGTAAAGCTTGATGCAATTAAATTGAAGTCCTTCCTGGAAGATATCAACCGCATCATTGGTAAATGAACCGGGGTCCTTGCCGCCAACTTCTGTCCAGTGCGCTTTGTTGGCAGAGAATGCGATTAGCTCTCCTTCATAGAAGATCGGCATAACAAGACCGACATCAGAAAGGTGGGAGCCCCCGCCGTTGTATGGATCGTTGATGATGATGACGTCACCAGGCTGTAGCTTTTCGCCAGGGTATTTCTTCAAGGTTTCCTTTACCATGAAGGTAAGCATTCCGATGAATCCGGTTACACCATTGCCTTGAGTAAGAAGGTTTCCTTCGGAATCCGTCAACCCGCTGGCATAATCGAGCACTTCATAAACGATGGGGCTCATGGATGTACGAGCTAGAGCGACGAACATTTCGTCCCCTGCAGCTAAAAGAGAGTCTTTAACGATTTCCAATGTAAATGGATCCACTTTGACATTCGTTGTCATATTACTTCTCCCCCATTTCGATAATGATGTTTCCGAAGTCGTCTAGATGTAATTGCTGTCCTTGGTAGATCACTGTAACCGCAGCCTTTTCTTCCACAATGGCTGGTCCGTGAACGACTTCATTCGGCGGAAGCACTTCACGGTCATAGACTGGTGTATTGACCCATCCTTGTTTTTCATAGTAGACATTACGGTCCTCTTTCTTCGCTCCCTCAACGGAACCTGTGCGTGTCACTTTTCCGATTGCAGGTTTTGGCACTTTGCCAAAAGCGGTTACGTGAAGATTCACGATTTCAGTCGGTGAATCTTCTAGCTTGAATGTATAGTTCTTTTCATGAAGTTCATGGAACTTCGCAATGATTGAGTGCTTATCTTCTTCTTTCCACTTGCCATTCGGTACTGGCACTTTAACAGTGTGCTCTTGTCCGAGGTAGCGCATATCTGCAAAGCGATGGAATTCCACCTGATCAGCTGTCATTCCCTCATCTTCGTAATGAGCAAGGGCATGTTTCTCGATTTCTTCCCATTGATCATCCATTTCAACAAGAGTCAGCTCATTCAAGCGTTTGATGTATGTCTTGATGTAGTCATGACGAAGATCCGTCATAAGCATTCCCCAAGCAGAGAATACCGGTGAAGCAATCGGCACAACGACTTTCTTCACACCTAGCTCAAGAGCAAGTGCTGGCGCATGCATCGATCCGCCCCCGCCAAATGCAAGCAGTGTGAAGTCTTGCGGATTGTGCCCTTTACGGATGGAAATCAATTTCAACGCATTAAGCATGTTCGAGTTAGCAATTCGGATGATGCCAAGTGCTGCTTCTTCAGCTGTAATGCCGAAATGGTCCCCAATTTTCTTCTGAATCGCATCTTTGACATTGTTCATGTCTACTTCATAGTCAAAGTTTTTGGGAGATAGACGGCCTGTTAATAGGTTGGCATCAGTGGTTGTCGGCTCTGTGCCGCCTAATCCGTAGGCAACTGGTCCTGGATAAGCCCCGGCTGACTGAGGTCCAACTTTCAATGAACCTGCATTGTCGATCCAAGCGATAGATCCGCCCCCGTTTCCAATTTCAACGATATCAACAACAGGCGCTTTAATTGGGTATCCTGCATGGCGGCTGTCTTTTTCAATATAGTAGTCAGTGGAAACCTTCACTTCTCCATCTTCAATGAGCGAACATTTAGCTGTTGTACCACCAATATCAAAGGCAATAATATTCTTTTCCCCGATTAGTTCGCCAAGAACAGCAGCTCCGAAAATCCCGGCAACCGGTCCGGATTCAACCATGTTAATTGGCGCTTCTTTTGCATTGTTGAACTTGGTAGTTCCGCCATTGGATTGCATGATATAGCGCTGGTCGATTTCGATTTGCGCTCTTAATTCCTTGTCCAATTTATCAATGTAAGTTGTCGCAGTTGGCTGCACATAGGCGTTTAGAACAGCTGTATTTGTTCTCTCGTACTCGCGCCATTCTTTTGTAATCTCGTTTGATGCGGTAACGAATACTTCTGGCCAAAGCTCTTTGATGATTTTTACTGTCTCTTGTTCATGTGATGAATTTACATAAGAGTGCAAATAGGAAACGGCAATCGCTTCCACACCCTCTTTTTTAAAGTAATTGACGCATGCTTCGATTTCTTCCCTTTTTAGAGTAGAAAGAACTTCACCTTTGTAATTGAGGCGCTCGTCCACTTCAAGTCGCAGATGACGCTCGACAAACGGCACCGGCTTTTTATAGCGGACATTGAATAAATCCGGTCTGTTTCCTCTTGCAATCTCTAAAATATCCCGGAATCCTTTTGTGGTAATGAGACCCATTTTTGCGCCCTTACGCTCTGTCAGGGTGTTAATGATAACCGTCGTACCGTGAATAAACATGGACAGCTGTTCAGTTTTTACGCCAGCTTTATCAATAACGTCAAGGACTCCTTTTTCGAAATTTGGCGGGGTAGTATTGCTTTTTGCAATCCCAACGTAGCCTTGATCGTCAACGTATACTAAATCTGTAAAAGTACCACCGATATCTGTTGCTACTCTCATTTCTTTTACACTCCTTTAATTAGAAAATGATTGGTGTTGTCACGCTTAGAATGAATGTTTCTTCCGAAGTAGGATTTTCCCATTCGTGTACAATTTCAGAAGGAAAATGAATGGTATCTCCGGTTGTCATGCGGTAGCTCTCATCGTTTAAATGAAAGATCACGTCACCTTTTAAGATGTAATAAAATTCCTCGCCTAAGTGACTGTGTTTTTGCTCCTCTTTCAGGTAAGGAGGAAGAATAACCATCATCGGTTCAAGCTTTCGATCGGGAAAAGTGCCTGATAAACGGGCGTATTTTTGCTGCCCGCCATTCACTTTGAAAAACTTCTGTTCCTGTTTTCTTAAAAAATACAACTGTTTGTACTTTTCATCCTCAAAAAAGAAAATCATCGATACCCCTAGGGCATCAGCTATTTTCTTTAGTGAGGTAATAGAAAGGGATGAGGCTCCCCTTTCAATCTGTGATAAAAAGCTAAGCGATAAGCCAGTTTCTTCACTTAATTCCTTTAAAGTAAGGTTGTTTTGCGTCCTTAAAGCTTTGATTTTCTTATAAATATCTTCCATATAAACACAACTCCTAATAAATTGTAGGTCTACTGTAACAAGATAGAGTTGAATTACATAATACAACAAATATTTACTGTGTAACTGTAATTATTATGAATATAGCATAACAATTATCAGAAATAAATATAATTTTAAAATTTTCTATATTATTTGTTCAAATAAAAAAATAAAAAAAATATGGTTTTACAATAAAATTGTAACTTCTTTATGGAATTAAAATTAAAGAGGATTAATTTTACCTTTAAAGGGGGGAAATCAATTTTTAATTTATTGAAAAGGTGTATTCCCACAAGCAATGGGGAAAGTCCTAAAAGACGCATGCTTACTATTTATCTTTAATAAAAAAGCTGGCTTGCAAGATGTTTCTCCTTGCAATGACACGGCAGAGGAATGTTTAATTATCTGTCCTTTCTTTTTCGAATAGGCTCCTTGAATACATAAAAAAAGAAACACTTTACTTTTGTATAGTGTTTCTCTCAATGTCCATTCCTTCAATTAAAAATAAAAAAGGATTTCCAAACTTACTTTTGTTCTTTAACTGAGGATATCTTATTGTACTTATTTAAACCAATAACTCGGCCTAATAAAAATGCTCCAGCTGTTAAACCGATAACCGTGTTGGTCTTCTTGTTTAAAACCTGACTAGCAACAAGTTTTAAATTTTGGGGTCTTTCAGCTAACCGCCTCATGAAATAACCATACCAATCTTCACCGAATGGAACATAGGTGCAGAAATTATAGCCTTCTTTAGCTAATCCAAATTGAAGCTCTTTTCTAAATCCGTAGAGCATCTGAAATTCAAATTTCTCTTTCGGTATCTTATGTTCCTTAACAAAGGATTTGATTTGATTGATGACACGATGGTCATGTGTTGCTATGGAAGTAAATTTACCATTTAATAAATGCCACTTAATAAGTTTGATAAAATTGGCGTCAATTTCTTGCTTCTCTTGAAAAGCATGTTCCCCAGACTCTTTATAGGCTCCTTTAACAATTCTAAGGCGGAAATTTTTATATTTTTGGAGGTCCTCTTCTGCACGATAAAAATAAGCTTGGATAACTGTTCCAACATTATCAAATTCCTTTGATAGCTCGTCAAGTATATCAAATGAAGGCTGCAAATGACTTTGATCTTCCATATCAATATTGATAAACATGTGATAATTACTAGCTTTTTCCACAATTTCTTTCAAGTTATTTAAACAAAAATCATAATCGATATCTAGACCTAGCTGAGTAGCCTTTAGCGAAATATGAGCATCTAATTGATTGGTATTAATCATATCAATGGCTTTTAGAATTTGCTCCTTTGCCTTTATCGCTTCTGATCTTTCAAAAACAAATTCGCCTAAATTATCGACTGTACAGGAAATCCCAAGAGAATTTAACTCTTTAATGCTTTTCATTGTTTCTTCCAAATTTGTTCCAGCAACAACACTCTGTGCTCCAAGTCTAAGTCCATATTTTTTGGCAGCCTGATTAAGAAGCTGGTTTTTAGATAGTCCTATAAATAAATCCTTTATCATATCAATTTCCCCTTACAATAAAATGATTTAAACATTAAGTCATCAGAGAATATAACCCCTAATCACTAGCCTGAGGGGAGTTATCCAGCTCGATAGAACCAATGATCATATTTTTGGTGATTTGATCCCCTTCATTTACACAAAAATCGATTACCTTCCCTCCTGAGCTTTGTTGAAATCCCTCTATTTTTCCATCTTCTTTTCTAACATAGAAAAGCGTTTCCCAATCATAGATGTAATCATTAATGCTGATATTAATTTTCTGGACTATACCAGAGAATGGGCATTGTAATTGCTGAACCATCTTCATTTTCATATCACCCTTTTTAATAAATGGTAAATTTTCTATCGCCCTATAAAACAATTTAGATGGCTAACTAGATACATCAATTATTTAATTTATTTACTTATTTGTTCACTTATCGTCTTAGCCTGCATATGCAAAATTAGATAGTCTGGGCCGCCAGCTTTTGAATCCGTTCCAGACATATTGAATCCGCCAAAAGGATGGTAACCAACGACAGCACCCGTGCACCCGCGATTAAAGTAAAGGTTCCCTACATGAAATTCTTTCTCGGCACGCTCAATATGTTTACGGTTATTCGAAATTAACGCACCTGTAAGTCCATAATCTGTGTTATTAGCAATCTCCAACATATGTTCAAAGTCTTTCGCTTTACAGATTGCTAGAACGGGGCCAAAGATTTCTTCCTTCATCAAACGTGCATTTTCATCGACATCCGCAAAAACGGTCGGCTGGATATAATATCCTTTGGATTCATCTCCCTGTCCCCCTGTGACAAGGGCTCCTTCCTTCTTTCCAATCTCGATGTACTTCATAATCTTTTCAAAAGATTTTTCATCAATCACCGGTCCCATATATGTGTTTCCTTCAGCAGGATTTCCAACAGTCAAAGAGTTTGTTAATGCCACAACCTTTTCAACCACTTTATCGTATACATCCTCGTGAACGACTGCCCTTGAGCATGCGGAACACTTTTGACCGGAAAACCCAAAGGCCGATTTAACAATTGAAGATGCAGCTAATTCGACATCCGCATCCTGGTCAACGATGATTATATCTTTCCCACCCATTTCGGCAATCACACGTTTTAACCATTTTTGGCCTGGTTGAACCTTTGCAGCACGCTCATAAATACGGCAACCAACCTCGCGAGAGCCGGTAAAGGAAACAAATCTAGTCTTTGGATGATCGACAAGATAATCGCCAATTTCCGAGCTGCTCCCTGGAACAAAATTAATGACACCATCAGGTAGCCCAGCCTCCTCCATGACTTCCACAAATTTCGCAGCCACCACAGGGGTATTATTAGATGGTTTTAACAGAACTGTGTTTCCTGCTACTACAGCCGCTGCTGTTGTACCTGCCATAATGGCCAATGGAAAATTAAAAGGGGAAATGATAATACCTACTCCCAAAGGGATATAGTGAAATTTATTCTTTTCTCCTTCCCGGCTAAGAACAGGTACGCCATCTTTTAAATCCAACATTTGCCGTGCATAGAATTCAAGGAAATCAATGGCCTCCGCTGTATCTGCATCGGCTTCAGGCCAAGGCTTACCAGCTTCTTTCACAAGATAGCTTGAAAACTCATGTTTACGTTGACGCAAAATAGCTGCAGCACGAATAAGGATATAAGCACGCTCTTCGGGGTCTTCATGTTTCCATATTTCAAAAGTATTCAAGGCGTATATCATAGCCTTTTCAGCCAACTCTTTATTAGCTAAAGAGACATTTCCTATGACTTCCCCTTTATTTGCCGGGTTTATAGATACCACTTTTTCCTTTGTAATTAGGCGTTCTCCGCCAATTAAAAGTGGGTAATTTTGACCCAACTGTGCTTCAACAGAATTTAATGCGTTTTGAAACTGTAATTTGTTTTCTTCTAATGAAAAATCAGTAAAAGGTTCATGTTTGTATTCTGGGATCCTATTTTTAGTAATCAATTCATATCGACTCCTTTTAATAAAAAAATGCTTTATTCAATAAAAACTATTGCAATAAACATGCCAATTTTAATAACGCTGAAGAATACAAATTTTCAGTAAAATTCATTTACATATATCCCAGAAAACTGTATCCTTTATATACAAAACTTGTATATAGTGTATATTATCTAAACACATTTTGTGAAATGATGAGGTGTTTTAATGAAATCGGAAAATCCCTTTGCTGCTGAAACATTACAGACATTATTAACCTCTCTAGAAGAAGCAATATCAGTTATTAATACACAAGGGCAAATCCTATATTGGAACGAGGCTGCGGAAAGAACTTATAATATAAAAAAAGAGGATATTATCGATAAGAATATTCGAGAATTCTTCCAACATGAAGATATTATGCATTTAAGAGTACTAGAAAATCAGCAACCCGTTCGGGATATGTATCATATCCCTCGTCCAGACAAACACGTATTAATAAGCACCACCCCTATTTATAATCATAAAAATGGATTAATTGGCAGCTTGTCCATCGAAAAAGATATTACCTCAACCATCAAGTTAAATGAAAAATTATCATCACAGTCCAATGAACTGCAAGAATTAAAAATGTACTTTAATCAAAATAACTATGATGACCCTTTTAGCAAAATAAAAGGTAGAAATCAATCCATGCAACTGTTAATAGATGATACCAGGAAAATAGCACAAACGGATGCTGCTATTCTTATTAGCGGGGAAAGCGGAGTTGGCAAAGAATTGTTTGCACAAGCCATTCATGAAAAAAGCCTACGAAATGATAAGCCGTTGATTGCTATTAATTGCGGTGCTATTCCAGATGCATTGTTTGAAAGTGAATTATTTGGTTATGAAGAAGGAGCCTATACAGGCGCAATCAAAGGGGGGAAGCCTGGGAAAATGGAACTAGCCAATGGGGGTACCTTATTTTTAGATGAGGTAGGTGAACTCCCACTAGAAATGCAAGTGAAGCTTTTAAGGTCCCTTCAAGATCAGGAAATTTTCCGAATAGGAGGAGTAACACCTAAAAAGGTGAGTGTGAGGGTTATCGCTGCAACAAACCGCAATTTAGAAAAAATGGTTTCAGAAGGAACCTTTCGAGCAGATTTATATTACCGATTAAACGTATTTTCGGTTCATATTCCACCACTTAGAGAACGTAAAGATGATATTCCATACCTGATCCATGATTTTTTGAGGGAATTTTCCTACAAATATAATAAGCCCAATCTCACCATTCATAATGAGGCTACAAATAAATTAAAACATTACCAATGGCAAGGAAATATCCGAGAATTACGAAATATCATTGAAAGACTTGTAGTTCTTGAAGATCAGAATCTAATTACAGAGAATGATATCTATCGCGTTATACCTAATCTTAAAAAGGATTCCTCACCCTCCATTAAGATTAAGGAATTCTCACTTACTGATGAAAAAGATCAGTTAGAAAAAATGCGTATTATTGACACACTTCAAAATTCGTATGGAAATAAAAGTATGACTGCAAAGAAATTAGGGATTACTCGTGCAACTCTTTATAAAAAGCTAAGAAAATATGGAATTATTTATAATAATGTGATTTTCAAAGACCAAGATTAACTCCTATACCTGATTAGAAGAACATTGAATCAAAATTAAAAACAGACATTAAAAGATAACTCAAATTTTACCTTTTATTAGTAAAACTTAGCCCAGCGAAGCGGTCCCTTTACTTGGGGTGGCGCCCGTGGTATCGCGAAAGCGAAATTTGCCCCTAAGCGTAGCGCCCTAAAGGGACGGAGCTTTTTGGCAAATACCACCACGGGTGCAGGGGCCCCTAGTCAAGGGGGGCGATATTCAAAGACGCACTCTATCTATACCCTTTTGATAAAAAGAACTTGCGCCCGCGCAAGTTCTTTCCTTTCTTTCTCGAATTAGCTTTCAAAAGGGGCTGGCAATGATTCGAAAAGGATCTTCCGACCATAGAGAGGAAGGTCCTGGTGCTGTGTTGATTACGAGAGGTTTTTCCTCGTAATGAACGCAGCAGGCGAATGATTGACAGCCCCCTTCTTCGAATGGGCTGTCGAGGTTTTGCACCATCGAATAATCTTGAATTCTTCGCTTGTATGTGCAGTTATTTGCTTTTCTCTGCAGAGCTGCAAGTGATTCGGAAGTGATCTTGCGACTGCCAGTGGGAGCAAGGTCACGGTGCGGCGGTTATTGCAGGTGCTTTCCCTGCAATGCCCGCCGCATCCGAATGACTTGCGGCGGTCCCTAGTCAAAAACGCCGGCCTCATTAGATAAAAAATGAACATGGTGCGGGGTTTGCACGATGTTCATCTCCTTGTCTTTAACCTTAATTCAGGGGTTCCGAAGCAGTTGCGAGCTATTCGGAACGTCTACCTCTCATTTAACCAGTTCTTCATTTTTTCTATACTATCAGCATAAGGGCGTTTAATTAAGTTCTTTCATATCGTGATAAGGTGCTGCTTGAAACCCCCATCTCCTTGGAAGCGTCTAATATACTTAAATTTCTTTGCTTCCTTTCCTTGCTGATACTCTCCGGGCTGACTTCCTTTTCCTTAACTGTTTCTATGGTTACCGCAACTTTTTCTTTGGCTAAGCCTTTCAACATTTGTGATAAATCCATAGTGTTATATGCTTTCTCTTCAACCAGTATTACATCCTTTTCATCTTTAAAAGTTGTAATCTCTGCTGAAGGAATAATCTGGACACTTTCCTTCAACCAGACGTTTACAAACCAATTTCGTTTTTGCTCAATTTTTGTTTCAATGAAAGGATCTTTATACCGCCATTCTTTTATAATGCAATCTTCTTGAAGGGTATCGAGGATTTCTTCAAATTGTTCCTTAATCCTGGATCCGTATCGTGGATTTACATCTAAATCCATGACCTTTAATAACCCTTTTTCTCCGCCAATATAATAAGCTCTTAAATAATCCGCGCTTCTTTGACGAATTCTCCATTCCGGGTAGTGACAGCTTCGCTGGTACTACCCCTTTATCATTGTTTATATGTAACCGTAGAAAGGCGTTTAAGGACTTGACTTGGAGCCTCTGTGGGTACGATTTGTCTTGAAAGGCTGATTCTAAAATAGAACCCTAAATGGTTCAGTTTTTATTGTAAGAAATGCTTACCGTTGTAAATGCGCATTTTCCTGACTCTGCCCCTTTATGGAGAGTTTATCAGTTTGTATATAGATGGCCCATAGTCTTCTGGAAGCTTGCGGGGCAGAGGAACATAAGCCCCGCAATATTTTATAAAAAATCCAAGAGAAAATAACATAAATATTAAAAGGGGAAAACACTTATGGCAACCAACCTTGTAATGTATGCAGCGGCCGCGATTGCTGTGGCAGTAGTCGTCTATATGTTAATTAAAAAAATGGATATTAAAATTTCCCTTTTCTTAATGGGAATCCTCCTTATTTTGCTGAGCCTTGGAATGGGAAAAGAAATAGCTGTTAAGGATTTTGTCTCAACCGGTTCTTTTCTTCTAGACCCGCTTCAAGTGATTGTCCAGCAATTTAAGGAAACCTTTAGTGCTGCCGGTTTTGTCATCCTGATCTTAGGTGGTTATACAGCCTATATGTCAGCCATTGGAGCAAATGATGTCACGGTTAATGTATTAACCAAACCAATTTCAAAGTTTAAATCTGTGTATGTATTAGTTCCAGTCGTATTTTTACTTGGAAATTTACTATCCCTTGTTATTCCTAGTGCTTCAAATTTAGCAATTATTTTATTAGCAACATTATTTCCAGTCTTAAAGCGGGCAGGGATGTCTTCTTTAACGGCCGCCGCCATTATTGCAACCTCTGCCACAATTATTCCAACTCCATTAGGAAGCGATAACGTTGCGATTGCTCAGGAGTTGGCCAAGCATCAACTATTTGCAAACTTATCTGTAACAGATTATGTCTTTAAATACCATGCGCTTGTGTGAATTCCTACATTAATCTTTATTGCTATTGTTCACTTCTTCTGGCAAAGAAGAATGGACAAAAAGGCTGCTGCAAAATCAGGGGGCCAAACAGAAGCTAACATTAAGGTTGAACAGGCTGTCGAAATTAACGGCGGCAGATTATATAGAACAGTGTATGCATTACTGCCGATTTTCCCAATTGTTCTGCTCTTAGCGGCTTATGGAATGCAAATGGCCACGGGTACAGTGATCAATATAAGTGTTGAGGTTGCAACAATTGTATCGTTTATCCTTGCAATTATCTGTGAATTAATCAGAAACAAAGGAAATAAGAAGGTTTTAGCTGATACCGAGGTCTTTTTCAAAGGTATGGGCGGTGCTATGTCAATCGTTGCCCTGCTAGTAGCTGCGTCAGTCTTTGTCACCGGTTTAAAATCAATCGGGTTAATTGATGCACTTCAACAGTCCATGCAAAACTCCCAAGGCAAAGGTTTAGATTTCGTTTTACCTCTGATCATGGTAGCAGTAACCGGACTTATTACGTTGTTAAGCGGAAGCGGTTTAGCATTATTCTTTGCAATGGTTCCTCTAGTTGTTCCGTTAGCGGATGCAGCTGGTATTAACCCGATTGCGATTTCTGTTCCTATGGGATTAGCAGGAAACCTATTTAGGGCAGTCTCACCGGTAGCAGCAGTTGTGTTAATTGTTGCGGGTACAGTGAAGGTTGAACCGATTGAGATTGTGAAAAGAACGTCTATACCGATGATTGCAGGTGTGGTATTTATGTTCATTTTATCAATGGTACTATTTCTATAGATTTTATTATAGGCTCCTTACCCATAGGGTTAAGGGGCTTTTTTAGTACGATAAAATTTGGCAATTGGAAATCCGCTTACTCTTTGCATTTCTTATGAATCCGGGTTAAAGACTAGTGCTAAGAGGTGAAAAAGAGTGACAGTTATTACAACCTTTAAAGAAAAGCGACGCGAAAAGCAAATTAAATATGAACGTTCTGTATTGCGGGAGTTATCGGTTCAAGCTTTAAAGGAGCGGGTTCAACAATATTTTGGCTCTACAAGAATTACCTCAAACGTGATCATGCATGCAGGTGTGGAAGAGGCTTGCTACGATGTTGCCCTTGAAGCTTATTTATTGGGGGCAAAGTTCAGCAAGTTTGGGTATTACGGCGAGGATATGGAAAAAGTGCGCATGCGCTGCTTTCAAGAGGAAAAACATTTAATTGATACGCTATACAATTTTCTTTTATATTGGGGTACCGGCCAGGAAGGCGCAATGAGCGAGGCACTTTATTATCAGTGTGAGCAATACGTTCATGTCTGGTGGCGCGAGGGCTATGAAAAAGGGCAGATGCGCCACAAGCTGCGGCTTCACTGAAACAACAGAATAACAATTCATTTCTTCCTGTTCTAAATTTCACACTTGTCCCATATATTTTACTGTTTAGTAAGAGCGGGAAGGAATGATTCGGTTGTTAAATCGCAGATGGAAAGTGATAAGTTTTTCTATTGGATTAATTATCTTATTTTTAATTTTACAGCATGATTTTTCCAATGATGATTCATGGAAAACGTGGAATCTTCCTTTGTCAGGAAAAATTATTTTGCTTGACCCCGGACACGGCGGACCGGACGGCGGAGCCGAATCTGGAGATACACTAGAAAAGGACATTGCCTTAGAGATTACTTTAAAAGTCCGCGATTATCTGCAGCAGCAAGGGGCGCTTGTCGTGATGACGCGGGAAACTGACAAAGATTTGGCGGACCCCGGCACAAGGGGCTACAGCAGGAGAAAAGTAGAGGATTTGAAAAAAAGACTGGAAATGATCAATAACTTTGACAATGATTTCTTTGCCAGTATTCACTTAAATGCGATTCCGTCTGTAAGGTGGAGCGGTGCCCAGACCTTTTATGCCCCTCACCATGAGGAAAATGCCCGAGCTGCTAAATTCATTCAAGAGGAACTTCGCAAAAACTTGGAAAATACCAACCGTAAAGCCAAGCCAATCAGCCAGGTTTATATTTTAAAGCATGCAGAAAAACCAGGGGTATTGGTTGAGGTGGGTTTTCTATCCAATCCGGGTGAAAGAGAAAATCTAAAAAACGAATCCTATCAAATAAAGGTGGCAGAATCCATATATAGGGGAATTCTGCGTTATTTTACGAATGAAAAGGAATTGAAAGAAACAGATTAAGCGGGAAGGGGAGAAATACCTTCCTTATTTTTTTGCTCGAAAGGTTTTCAAGGTAATGATAGGACTTAGCTGTGATTCAGATAACTGTTTCTGGATCCGGTTATGGTATACTTAGAGAAGGAAATGAATTCATTTGTGAGGTGTATCGTTCATGTTATCAGAAGCAAGAGTCCGAGAGGTTGTTGGCAGCCTTAAAGAACCATTTTTACATAAAACATTGGCAGAATTAAATGCTATTGAAGAAGTGAAAGTTAAAGAAGAGAAGAATCATGTTAGTGTCAAGGTGCAGGTTGCAAGAACCGGTTCAAGTGAACAGCTTGAGCTGCAAACACAAATCGTTAACGCGCTGAAAGGAGCAGGAGCGGCTACTGTTGGGATCCGTTTCACCCAGCTGCCGGAAGAAGTGCTAGCTGCCCATCGCCATGCTGAACCTGAACAGGAAAAGAATCTCCTTAACTCCCAAACGACAAAATTTGTCGCTATCGCCAGCGGTAAAGGCGGGGTTGGTAAATCAACCGTATCCGTAAACTTAGCGGTGGCCCTTGCCCGGCTTGGGAAAAAGGTCGGCTTAATCGATGCCGATATTTACGGGTTCAGTGTTCCTGATATGATGGGAATTACAAAACGCCCGGTGGTCCGCGGGGAAAAAATTATTCCGGTGGAACGATTCGGGGTTCAAGTGATTTCCATGGGCTTCTTTGTGGAAGATAATGCACCGATTATTTGGCGTGGTCCAATGTTAGGAAAGATGTTAAACAGCTTCTTTAATGAAGTAGAATGGGGCGATATTGATTACTTACTGCTAGATTTACCGCCGGGAACTGGAGACGTTGCTTTGGACGTTCATACTATGCTGCCGCATTGTAAGGAAATTATCGTAACCACACCGCACCCAACTGCGGCATTTGTCGCGGCACGTGCCGGAGCGATGGCACTTCGAACTGAGCATGAGATCCTGGGTGTTATTGAGAATATGGCGTATTTCGAAAGTAAGCTAACCGGCGAAAAAGAATATGTATTCGGCCGTGGCGGCGGTGAAAAGCTGGCGGAGGAATTAAATACGGAAGTCCTGGGGCGTTTGCCGCTCGATCAGCCTGACTGGAATGAAGAAGACTTCGCACCGTCGATCTATCAGAAAGACCATCGCCTTGGAAAAATTTATAACGAAATTGCAGAAAAAGTAGTCGATTGTTTAAATAAATAATAGCTAAAGCCTCTTCCTGCTAATGGAAGAGGCTTTTATTGCGGTTTTAAGCTGCTTAACCGCCGCTTTTTTCACCGGAATCCTGGCTGCTGCCGCCGCCCTTGTCACTTTTAGCCTCTGCTTTTGCTTTGGCATCCTCGGCAGCTTTAATTAGAAATTCCTGCATTTTTACTTTAAACAAAGGGCTGTCCATTGTTTCTGTTATGACTTTTTGCAGATTCTGACGATACTCTTTGCTTTTCATCGAATCTGCCATTTCCTTTTGGACCTCAGGTTCTTTAAAGACCTGAATCATCATGTTTCGATAGTCAGGATCATTCATTAAATCCTTCAGAAGTTTTTCATTTTCAGCTTTTAAATGTTTGGCAATACCCTGTGCAAACTTTGGGTCACTATAGGTTTTCTGCCAAAATTGCGCTGCTTTGTCAGAAGTTAATGTTTGTTGAATCGTATCAGTGATGATCTTTTGATCCATTACAAGCTGCTGCTTCATGGAATCGTCGTCCATCAGATCTTTTATTGCTTTTTTGCCTTCATCTGTTTTTAAAATATCGACCACCATTTTTTTGGTTTGGTCATAATCAATTTGACCTCCGCCGCTAGTATCGCTGGAAGAACAGCTCGTTAATATCATCATGATGGGTAGGAGGAGCAGAATACTTTTTGCCTTCATTGTTAAGCTCCTTTCACAGAAAGATTCCTTTATTTTATAATGAAGAAATTCCGGAAAGATTATTCGTGTGTAACGCAAATAATGGATTTTTCCTATTTCGCTTGGTACAATCAGGGGAGGATTTATTTTATTTTGGAGGTTTAGGGTGTGACAAGCCGAAATTTGGTAAAACTGTTTTGGAATACATTATTAGTTGGCGGGATCACGACGGCAATTGTCGGATTGTTTGTACGCTGGCATGAATTACAGCCATTTTTTGCTGACTTTAAAATTATCGATATCATCTCGGCAATTGTTTGGTTAATTGTCATGGGGTTTCTCTTTAGTGTAATCAGTCAAATGGGATTTTTTGCATATTTAACGATTCACCGTTTTGGGCTGGGGATCTTTAAATCAGTTTCTCTTTGGAATGCGGTGCAAGTGGTACTGATTCTATTTGGATTATTTGATTTGGTTTATTTGCGTTACAGCAACTTTGCGAAATCGGGTGACCCATTGCTTCCATTCCTTGTACCGGCGCTTCTTTTAGCTGTTGTATCGCTTGTGGTGGCTTGGTTAAAGAGCAAGGAGACAAATCGTGATGCCTTTATTCCAGCGCTATTTTTTATGATTGTGGCGACGCTTGTCGAGTGGGTACCTGTTCTAAGGATTAACTCAAGCAGCTGGCTCTATACGATGGTTATTGCATTGCTGGCTTGCAATGCCTATCAAATATTAGTTCTGCATAAATTAAATGCCAAGTCCGCGCAGGAAAGGCAGCAAAAGAAAATTCAAAATGCCAATAAGGCACCAGAACATCAGAAAAAGAAAGTGAAAAAATCAACGGTTTAATTCAAAAAAGGGAGCATACGGCTGGCATTTTGCCCAGCGCATGCTCCTTTTTGTTATTTGATTTCTTTCGAACGGGCATCGCCATTTGAAATCATTTCTGAGACGGTGACGAGCTTCAGCCCTTTTTTGTGTATACCTTGTAAAATGATTGGTAATGCCTTTTCGGTTTGCTTGGCCCCATCTGAGGCGTGAAGGAGTACGATTGATCCATTTTTGGCCTTTTTTACGTTATCGACAATCTTCGTTACGCCAGGATTTTGCCAATCTTTTGAGTCCACACTCCAATGAACAACCGTATAACCATATCGCTTGGCAATTTTTAATGAGCGCTCATCAAAGTGTCCCGTCGGTGCTCTTAAAACTTTTATATCCTTGACGTTCAATTTTCGAAACGCTTCCTGGGCTTTCGAGATATCCTGGCCAATTTTTACATCCTCGAGATCTGTATAGTCCTCATAATTGTAGCCAAGAAGGCCGATTTCATATCCTTCCTTCACAATTCTGGCCACAATATCAGGGTGTCTCTCCGCCCAGGATCCCGCTAAGAAAAAAGTAGCAGCCTTCACGTTTTCCTTCTTCAATGTATCCAAAATAGGCTCCGCTTTTTCGTCGCCCCAGCCAATATTAAAGGTTAGAGCAATACCTTTTTCACCGTGAAAAACTGCTTTAGGACCGTCTTTTGTTGAAAAGACAGGAATTTGGGTTAGGTTCTCAATATACAGGAACCACGCGGTAAAAAAAGCAGCAATTAAAATAAGGACAACATTCTTTAAAGCCTTTCCGTTTAAAACCACAAAAAAATTCATTCGTGACCCCCCGCCTCGTCCAAAAATATCCTTGTCTCAAACCTATGCCTGTCTTTTTCAAAATATGTTGAAAAAACTTGATTATATTTTTTCAAAAAATGGAAAACACTACTATAACAGAAATTTCATGGAGGTTATTCAATGTTTGGACTTCTCATCAACGAAAAAGAAATAAAAGAAATGGAATATCTGCTTAAAAGGGAAATGGATGAAATCCTATTCGATTTAGGAGATGACCGGATCGATCACATTGTGAAAAGGGCCATGGAAGAAAGATATAAAGTGCTATTTGCCCTGTTTAGAAGGGTTGCATCCCCGAATGAATGTATTAAGTATATTAGGAATGGCAGAAAGAACCGTTTAAAGGGTTAATATCAATTATTAAACTTTTTTATGAAATATGGTTGACTTTTATATTTCACCTTGTTATATTAATAAACGTCGCTGCTGACTGATAAAACAACTTAAAAAAAGTTGTTGACAGTATCGGTTGCGGATGATATATTAAGAAAGTCGCTTTAAGCAAACAGCTTTTTTATAGCGACTGAGAAATTCATTGTTCTTTGAAAACTAAACAAACAAAAAACGTCAACAAACAATAATTATTCATCTCTTTATGAGATGAAGCCAACGTAAAATTTATGAGCTAATCAACTTTCTTGGAGAGTTTGATCCTGGCTCAGGACGAACGCTGGCGGCGTGCCTAATACATGCAAGTCGAGCGAACTTGCGGGAGCTTGCTCCCAAAAGTTAGCGGCGGACGGGTGAGTAACACGTGGGCAACCTGCCTGTAAGACTGGGATAACTTCGGGAAACCGGAGCTAATACCGGATAATGCTTATCAACACATGTTGATAAGCTGAAAGTCGGTTTCGGCTGACACTTACAGATGGGCCCGCGGCGCATTAGCTAGTTGGTGAGGTAACGGCTCACCAAGGCAACGATGCGTAGCCGACCTGAGAGGGTGATCGGCCACACTGGGACTGAGACACGGCCCAGACTCCTACGGGAGGCAGCAGTAGGGAATCTTCCACAATGGACGAAAGTCTGATGGAGCAACGCCGCGTGAGCGATGAAGGCCTTCGGGTCGTAAAGCTCTGTTGTTAGGGAAGAACAAGTATCGGAGTAACTGCCGGTACCTTGACGGTACCTAACCAGAAAGCCACGGCTAACTACGTGCCAGCAGCCGCGGTAATACGTAGGTGGCAAGCGTTGTCCGGAATTATTGGGCGTAAAGCGCGCGCAGGCGGTCCTTTAAGTCTGATGTGAAAGCCCACGGCTCAACCGTGGAGGGTCATTGGAAACTGGGGGACTTGAGTGCAGAAGAGGAAAGCGGAATTCCACGTGTAGCGGTGAAATGCGTAGAGATGTGGAGGAACACCAGTGGCGAAGGCGGCTTTCTGGTCTGTAACTGACGCTGAGGCGCGAAAGCGTGGGGAGCAAACAGGATTAGATACCCTGGTAGTCCACGCCGTAAACGATGAGTGCTAAGTGTTAGAGGGTTTCCGCCCTTTAGTGCTGCAGCTAACGCATTAAGCACTCCGCCTGGGGAGTACGGCCGCAAGGCTGAAACTCAAAGGAATTGACGGGGGCCCGCACAAGCGGTGGAGCATGTGGTTTAATTCGAAGCAACGCGAAGAACCTTACCAGGTCTTGACATCCTCTGACACTCCTAGAGATAGGACTTTCCCCTTCGGGGGACAGAGTGACAGGTGGTGCATGGTTGTCGTCAGCTCGTGTCGTGAGATGTTGGGTTAAGTCCCGCAACGAGCGCAACCCTTGATCTTAGTTGCCAGCATTCAGTTGGGCACTCTAAGGTGACTGCCGGTGACAAACCGGAGGAAGGTGGGGATGACGTCAAATCATCATGCCCCTTATGACCTGGGCTACACACGTGCTACAATGGATGGTACAAAGGGCTGCAAAACCGCAAGGTCTAGCCAATCCCATAAAACCATTCTCAGTTCGGATTGCAGGCTGCAACTCGCCTGCATGAAGCCGGAATCGCTAGTAATCGCGGATCAGCATGCCGCGGTGAATACGTTCCCGGGCCTTGTACACACCGCCCGTCACACCACGAGAGTTTGTAACACCCGAAGTCGGTGGGGTAACCGTAAGGAGCCAGCCGCCTAAGGTGGGACAGATGATTGGGGTGAAGTCGTAACAAGGTAGCCGTATCGGAAGGTGCGGCTGGATCACCTCCTTTCTAAGGATATAAGCTGGACATATGAGCCAGACAATAAAAGTTTGTTTGATTGTTTCTTGTTTGTTTAGTTTTGAGGGAGCAATTTTCTCTCAAAGCTTTTTTATTCGTTCTTTGAAAACTAGATAATCGTATAGAAGAAGAAACCAAGTAAGAACCGAGTATCGCCATTTTAGTTTTTCTCTCTAAATTTAGAGTAAAACCTTTTAGGTTAAGTTAGAAAGGGCGCACGGTGGATGCCTTGGCACTAGGAGCCGATGAAGGACGGGACTAACACCGATATGCTTCGGGGAGCTGTAAGTAAGCTTTGATCCGGAGATTTCCGAATGGGGGAACCCACTGCTCGTAATGGAGCAGTATCTTTACCTGAATACATAGGGTATTGAAGGCAGACCCGGGGAACTGAAACATCTAAGTACCCGGAGGAAGAGAAAGCAAACGCGATTCCCTAAGTAGCGGCGAGCGAAACGGGAACAGCCCAAACCGAAAGGCTTGCCTTTCGGGGTTGTAGGACACTCAACATGGAGTTACAAAGGAACGGGGTAGATGAAGCGACCTGGAAAGGTCCGCAATAGAAGGTAAAAGCCCTGTAGTCGAAACTTCGTTCCCTCCTGAGTGGATCCTGAGTACGGCCGGACACGTGAAATCCGGTCGGAAGCAGGGAGGACCATCTCCCAAGGCTAAATACTCCCTAGTGACCGATAGTGAACCAGTACCGTGAGGGAAAGGTGAAAAGCACCCCGGAAGGGGAGTGAAAGAGATCCTGAAACCGTGTGCCTACAAGTAGTCAAAGCCCGTTTATGGGTAATGGCGTGCCTTTTGTAGAATGAACCGGCGAGTTACGATTGCATGCAAGGTTAAGTTGAAGAGACGGAGCCGCAGCGAAAGCGAGTCTGAATAGGGCGAATATAGTATGTAGTCGTAGACCCGAAACCAGGTGATCTACCCATGTCCAGGGTGAAGTCCAGGTAACACTGGATGGAGGCCCGAACCCACGCACGTTGAAAAGTGCGGGGATGAGGTGTGGGTAGCGGAGAAATTCCAATCGAACTTGGAGATAGCTGGTTCTCTCCGAAATAGCTTTAGGGCTAGCCTCACGTTGTTAGAGTCTTGGAGGTAGAGCACTGTTTGGACTAGGGGCCCTCATCGGGTTACCGAATTCAGACAAACTCCGAATGCCAAAGACTTATCCGTGGGAGTCAGACTGCGAGTGATAAGATCCGTAGTCAAAAGGGAAACAGCCCAGACCACCAGCTAAGGTCCCAAAGTATACGTTAAGTGGAAAAGGATGTGGAGTTGCTTAGACAACCAGGATGTTGGCTTAGAAGCAGCCACCATTTAAAGAGTGCGTAATAGCTCACTGGTCGAGTGACTCTGCGCCGAAAATGTACCGGGGCTAAACGTATCACCGAAGCTGTGGATTGACATCTACGATGTCAGTGGTAGGAGAGCGTTCTAAGGGCGTTGAAGCTGGACCGTAAGGACCGGTGGAGCGCTTAGAAGTGAGAATGCCGGTATGAGTAGCGAAAGATGAGTGAGAATCTCATCCACCGAATGCCTAAGGTTTCCTGAGGAAGGCTCGTCCGCTCAGGGTTAGTCGGGACCTAAGCCGAGGCCGAAAGGCGTAGGCGATGGACAACAGGTTGATATTCCTGTACCACCTCTTTATCGTTTGAGTGATGGGGGGACGCAGGAGGATAGGGTAAGCGCGCTGCTGGTTATGCGCGTCTAAGCAGTTAGGCTGATGAATAGGAAAATCCGTTCATCGTAAAGGCTGAGCTGTGATAGCGAGGGAATTATAGTACCGAAGTTCCTGATTCCACACTGCCAAGAAAAGCCTCTAGCGAGATAAAAGGTGCCCGTACCGCAAACCGACACAGGTAGGCGAGGAGAGAATCCTAAGGTGAGCGAGAGAACTCTCGTTAAGGAACTCGGCAAAATGACCCCGTAACTTCGGGAGAAGGGGTGCTTATTGAGGTGCATAGCCTCGATGAGCCGCAGTGAATAGGCCCAGGCGACTGTTTAGCAAAAACACAGGTCTCTGCGAAGCCGCAAGGCGAAGTATAGGGGCTGACGCCTGCCCGGTGCTGGAAGGTTAAGAGGAGGGGTTAGCTCACGCGAAGCTCTGAATCGAAGCCCCAGTAAACGGCGGCCGTAACTATAACGGTCCTAAGGTAGCGAAATTCCTTGTCGGGTAAGTTCCGACCCGCACGAAAGGCGTAACGATCTGGGCACTGTCTCAACGAGAGACTCGGTGAAATTATAGTACCTGTGAAGATGCAGGTTACCCGCGACAGGACGGAAAGACCCCATGGAGCTTTACTGTAGCCTGATATTGAATTTTGGTACAGCTTGTACAGGATAGGTAGGAGCCTGAGAAGCCGGAGCGCCAGCTTCGGTGGAGGCGTCGGTGGGATACTACCCTGGCTGTATTGAAATTCTAACCCTCACCCCTGATCGGGGTGGGAGACAGTGTCAGGTGGGCAGTTTGACTGGGGCGGTCGCCTCCTAAAATGTAACGGAGGCGCCCAAAGGTTCCCTCAGAATGGTTGGAAATCATTCGCAGAGTGTAAAGGCACAAGGGAGCTTGACTGCGAGACCTACAAGTCGAGCAGGGACGAAAGTCGGGCTTAGTGATCCGGTGGTTCCGCATGGAAGGGCCATCGCTCAACGGATAAAAGCTACCCTGGGGATAACAGGCTTATCTCCCCCAAGAGTCCACATCGACGGGGAGGTTTGGCACCTCGATGTCGGCTCATCGCATCCTGGGGCTGTAGTCGGTCCCAAGGGTTGGGCTGTTCGCCCATTAAAGCGGTACGCGAGCTGGGTTCAGAACGTCGTGAGACAGTTCGGTCCCTATCCGTCGTGGGCGCAGGAAATTTGAGAGGAGCTGTCCTTAGTACGAGAGGACCGGGATGGACGCACCGCTGGTGTACCAGTTGTCTTGCCAAAGGCATCGCTGGGTAGCTATGTGCGGACGGGATAAGTGCTGAAAGCATCTAAGCATGAAGCCCCCCTCAAGATGAGATTTCCCATAGCGTCAAGCTAGTAAGATCCCTGAAAGATGATCAGGTTGATAGGTCAGAGGTGGAAGCATGGTGACATGTGGAGCTGACTGATACTAATCGATCGAGGACTTAACCAAGTCAATAAGATTAGCGAACTCATTCTTACCAATCTTCTTCTGTATTATCTAGTTTTGAGGGAATGAAATTTTTAAAAATCCTCTTGACATTTTTTTAAAAAACACTATAATAAAATAGTGTCAATTAAATAAGTCTGGTGGCGATGGCGAGAAGGTCACACCCGTTCCCATACCGAACACGGAAGTTAAGCTTCTCAGCGCCGATGGTAGTTGGGGCAAGCGCCCCTGTGAGAGTAGGACGTCGCCAGGCGTTTCATTGTTCCGCAGTAGCTCAGTGGTAGAGCTATCGGCTGTTAACCGATCGGTCGTAGGTTCGAATCCTACCTGCGGAGCCATTTTTTTGCCTACAAGATTGAAAGCTATGCTTCCATAGCTCAGCAGGTAGAGCACTTCCATGGTAAGGAAGAGGTCAGCGGTTCGAGCCCGCTTGGAAGCTTACCTAAAAATTTGATATTGGCCCCTTGGTCAAGCGGTTAAGACACCGCCCTTTCACGGCGGTAACACGGGTTCGAATCCCGTAGGGGTCACCATTTTGGAGGATTAGCTCAGCTGGGAGAGCATCTGCCTTACAAGCAGAGGGTCGGCGGTTCGATCCCGTCATCCTCCACCATCTTTTAATTTTGTTATGCCGGTTTAGCTCAATTGGTAGAGCAACTGACTTGTAATCAGTAGGTTGGGGGTTCAAGTCCTCTAGCCGGCACCATATGTTGGAGGGGTAGCGAAGTGGCTAAACGCGGCGGACTGTAAATCCGCTCCCTCAGGGTTCGGCGGTTCGAATCCGTCCCCCTCCACCATACATATTTTCTTTTTTTTTGGACATAATGAAGATAGTATATTATTGGGCTATAGCCAAGCGGTAAGGCAACGGACTTTGACTCCGTCATTCGTAGGTTCGAATCCTGCTAGCCCAGCCATTAAAGTGAGCCATTAGCTCAGTCGGTAGAGCATCTGACTTTTAATCAGAGGGTCGAAGGTTCGAGTCCTTCATGGCTCATAATAAAAACACAAGAGATTAATATCCCTTGTGTTTTTTTATTGTATTAAATGTCGGTTTGAAGGCAAAACAGTATAAAATGTTGCCGAGATTGTCTTTAATGTGCAGTTTTGGAGACAAAACAGCATAAAAAATCATCGAAACTGTCTTCAATAAGCCGTCTTGGATACAAAACGGCATAAAAAATCATCGAAACTGTCTTCAATAAGCCGTCTTGAAGACAAACCAGCATAAAAAATCATCGAAACTGTCTTCAATAAGCCGTCTTGGATACAAAACGGCATAAAAAATCATCGAAACTGTCTTCAATAAGCCGTCTTGGATACAAAACGGCATAAAAAATCATCGAAACTGTCTTCAATAAGCCGTCTTGAAGACAAACCAGCATAAAAAATCATCGAAACTGTCTTCAATAAGCCGTCTTGAAGACAAACCAGCATAAAAAATCATCGAAACTGTCTTCAATAAGCCGTCTTGGAAGTCAAGTCCTGATTTTTGTGTAAAATCAAAGGCAATTGTTTTCAACTTATTTCCTTTATATTCTCTATCCATACCCTTTCATTTTTTTTGACGAAACTTCCATGGTTTTTCTTCTACATATCCGGGAAGGGCTGTCAAAGGCTTTTCACTTTGACAGCCCTTCCCGGATATGTGATCATCCCATGATGGAAGTGGAGTCGAA
>NZ_KV440949.1:2852688-2912970 GCF_001636315.1 Neobacillus mesonae
ACGATCAGTAATGGCACTAGCGATGTACACTGCTTTTGAGACAACCCGGTTGTGTTCCCGGACCTTTATATACATGGCATCCGCAAAAACATAAGGATAATACATGACATTTAAAGGTCGCTTGGACCATTCGTTAATAATGGGGTCAAGCTTTTGGGTAAGGGACGATACAAACGACTTTGAGATGTTTTCCCCACAGAGCTGCTCGACAATGTGAGTGACCCTCCGGGTCGAAACGCCGTTAATAACCATTTCAAGCATGGAGAGAACTAGAGCTTGATCACAACGCTCATACTTTTCAAAGACCGAAGTAGAAAATTCGCCATTTCGGGTCCTGGGTACCTTCAGCTTTAACTTGCCAATACCTAGAATCAATTCACGTTCATAGTAACCGTTTCGGTAGTCCCGGCGCTCCGCAGATCGTTCATAGGCAGCCACCTGTAAATAATCGTCCCTTTCTTTTTCCATAAATTCATTAAGAACTAAGACAAGCGCTGATTTAATCACCATATCTAGGTTAGAATTGATGACGGATTCTTTTAAAAGGTCCATATCTAGGTTAAACTGTAAGTGAGTCATTTTTATTCCTCTTTTCATTGTTTATCGTGGTTGAAAACAGTGTTGCCAAGAGTGAATAAAATGACTCTTTCTTTTTACACAATTATATGGACTTTATCGTCTTGGATACAAAACAGCATAAAAAATAAACAAAACTGTCACCAATAAGCCGTCTTAAAGCACAAAAACCACGTAGAAACCCCATCAAATATATGATCCCCACTAAATTCTTTTAAATTTTCCACAAAAAGTTAATGTCGAATCCAGAATAATTTTTTATAATAAAAGAATATGGGTGAAAATTAATCGAGTCCTAATCGGAAATTGGTTATAATATAAAGTAACTATCTAGATCCGTAAGCAATAACAAAAAAACGGATTCCGGCAAAAGGGGAATAAAGAATGGCTTTAAATCAGGAACAAGTAAATACGAGGGAAGAATATAAAAAAACAAAGTCTCAATCGGTTCAGAAGAAAGACCAAAAGGAAAAGACGGAAGCAGCGGAGAAAGTAACTAAACGAATCAGAATCCGTCTAATTCCGATATGGCTGCGTCTCATCTTGTTGGTCGTCTTTATGGTTGTAGGTTTAATCGGGGGGACTGTTGTCGGATATGGAGTGCTCGGCGGCGGGAAAGTGGCAGATGTGTTTAAGCAGTCCACGTGGACACATATTATAGATTTAGTCGATAAGGAGAAATAATAAGGGAGGGGCGTGATGGCCCTTCCCTTTTTCATACTTTTAATAGTAAAATAAAGTTATTATGTAGTATTAGTAGGAGGTACTAACCAAATGCTTGATATTGATCAAATTAAAGACATCATCCCACACCGTTATCCATTTTTACTTGTGGATCGCATTTTAGAAGTAGAAGAAGGAAAACGTGCGGTAGGCATCAAAAATGTTTCTGCCAATGAGGAATTTTTCAATGGACATTTTCCAGAATACCCAGTTATGCCCGGGGTATTAATTGTAGAAGCACTTGCGCAGGTAGGGGCAGTTGCCGTTTTAAAAAAGGAAGAGAACCGAGGCCGCCTAGCATTTTTTGCAGGAATTGATAATTGCCGATTTAAAAAGCAAGTTAAGCCTGGCGATCAGCTTCGGCTTGAGGTTGAAATGGTTCGTCTGCGCGGACCAATTGGCAAAGGTAAAGCGGTGGCAACCGTAGATGGAGAAATTGCTTGTGAAGCGGAAATCACTTTTGCTTTAGGCGAGAAAAAAGAATAGATCGTTCGTAAATTGTAAATAATTGGCCGGGAGGAAATTCCCGGCTATTTTTTGTTGAAATTTAAACAGCGGACAAGGTATGTTTAGCAAAGAATATTAGTAAAACCGCTATTTAAAGCCAAAGAATAGTTCGACAAATTTCTCAGGAAATATTCCAAGAAATCAGCTATTTCCAAGAAAAGTCTTGGAGACTAGCGCTTTTCCCGCTGCAATTAGTGTTGTCGAAAAAAGGTAGGAATACTGGGGGTTTTAATTAAATCCTCTAGACCTTGTCCCGTTTGTCTAATTTGTGCATAAACCCTTATCCAAGCTAATACAATGATTACAAACCTTTACAAAGAGAGTGTTTGAGGTGAGGAGTCGTTTGAAGTTAGCGGGAATTCAGCCGGGGACATGATTATTCATCGTATGATTCAGAAAGAATAACTTTCTGCCGCATGGTGCCTGACACCCAATTCTGTCGTCGGGACTGTCCACTCCACGTGGACAAATGTCTTTTTGTGGTGCCTGACACCAATCAATATTTCCACCATGCGGATGCAGTATTTCGTCACAGTGATAAGCGGGTCTCATTTCACACTCCACATCCAATTTAGGGAGGGCGAGAGTGTGCACGATTACATCAAAGAGAGGACTATCAAGATTGGAAAGTATATCGTGGAGACGAGGAAAACGGTTCGCGTTATTGCGAAAGAGTTTGGCGTATCCAAAAGTACAGTCCATAAGGATTTAACTGAGAGGCTTCCTGAAATTAATCCTGAGCTTGCAAACGAGGTAAAAGAAATTTTAGATTATCATAAATCGATCCGTCACTTAAGAGGCGGGGAAGCGACCAAAATGAAATACCAGAAAGAAGAAAAGGAGGGAGAGGCGGTAAAATAGCAGCTGATCTAATTAGTGTAAATTTCAAACCGTCTTTCCAGTCTAACCCAATGTATTCTTGAAATCCTCGGATTCCGACACTATTCATCAAAAATTTACATTTACCAATGAAAATGTTATGGAATTTGTAATAAATATGGTAGAATAGACAATTAGGAAAAGTATGTGGAATCTTTCGAGGAGGAAAGAGAAGGAATGTTTGCAAGGGATATTGGGATTGATTTAGGAACGGCTAACGTGCTAATCCACGTAAAAGGCCGTGGAATTGTATTAAATGAGCCTTCTGTTGTTGCCATAGACAAAAATACAAATCGTGTTCTAGCAGTTGGAGAAGAAGCACGCCGTATGGTTGGGCGTACTCCTGGGAACATTGTCGCGATTCGTCCGTTGAAAGACGGCGTAATTGCTGACTTTGATGTAACTGAAGCAATGTTAAAGCATTTTATTAATAAGCTGAATGTAAAGGGCTTTTTATCAAAGCCGCGAATCTTAATCTGCTGCCCGACGAACATTACAAGCGTTGAGCAAAAAGCCATCAAAGAAGCTGCTGAAAAGAGCGGTGGTAAAAAGATATATTTAGAAGAAGAACCAAAGGTGGCTGCAATCGGAGCTGGCATGGATATCTTCCAGCCAAGCGGAAACATGGTAGTGGACATTGGAGGAGGAACGACAGATGTTGCGGTTCTTTCAATGGGCGATATCGTTACTTCTTCCTCCATTAAAATGGCTGGCGATAAATTTGATGCAGAAATCTTGAACTATATTAAGCGCGAGTACAAGCTATTAATTGGTGAACGTACATCTGAAAATATCAAAATTAACATCGGAACCGTCTTCCCTGGCTCACGTTCAGAGGAAATGGAAATCCGCGGGCGCGATATGGTTAGCGGTCTGCCGCGTACCATCACCGTTCGTTCCGAAGAGATCGAGCAGGCATTGCGTGAATCAGTGGCTGTCATCGTACAAGCAGCAAAAAGTGTTCTTGAGCGTACGCCGCCAGAACTATCTGCAGACATTATTGACCGGGGTGTTATTTTAACCGGCGGCGGGGCTTTGCTGCATGGAATTGACATGCTGCTGGCTGAGGAACTGAAAGTACCCGTGCTTGTGGCTGATAATCCAATGGATTGTGTAGCAATTGGAACAGGTATCATGCTTGATAATATTGATAAAATTCCAAATCGGAAATTAGGATAAATAGGAAAAAGTCCCATGAAGCAGGCCGTCACGGCCAAATTCATGGGACTTTTTTTATTATGGCCAAACCACCCAAGGCACTTTACGCATATATATACAATTTTCTGTCGAGTTGAGTCATTTCAATGAAAGCGGTTAAAATAAAGGCATATGAATTCAGGAGGAATTAATGATGACTAGGAAACTTTCAATTATTGGAATGCCAATGGATTTAGGACAAATGCGCCGCGGTGTTGACATGGGTCCAAGCGCTATACGCTATGCTGGGGTTTATGAACGCCTAAAACCGTTATTTGACGCAATTGAAGATTTAGGTGACATCCCAATTGGCAGACCAGAGGTATCCGTCGATGAGGAATCGAATTTACGAAATTTAGATCTAGTCGCTGGGAAAAACACCCTGCTTGCCGAAAAGGTGGATGAGGTAATTCAATCCGGGTCTTTTCCCCTTGTACTTGGCGGAGACCACAGCATTGCCATTGGGACTTTAGCCGGGGTAGCAAAACATTATAAAAACCTTGGTGTGATTTGGTATGATGCGCATGGGGACTTAAATACGTCAGAGACCAGTCCATCGGGTAATATTCACGGAATGCCGCTTGCCGTCAGTGTTGGGCTGGGACATGAGCTGTTAACGGATATCGGCGGCTACTCACCAAAAATAAGGCCGGAGCATGTGGTAATTATTGGAGCTAGATCGTTAGATGAAGGCGAGAGAATTTTAATTAAAGAAAAGGGAATCAAAGTTTACACCATGCATGAAATTGACCGCATGGGTATGGCGAAGGTAATGGAAGAGACGATTGCCTACCTGAAAGACAAAACCGATGGCGTCCATCTATCACTCGATTTAGACGGCTTAGACCCAAGTGAGTGTCCGGGCGTGGGGACACCTGTTATGGGCGGCATCAGCTACAGGGAAAGCCATCTGGCAATGGAAATGCTGGAAGAAGCCAAGCTGATTACATCTGCTGAATTTGTGGAAGTAAACCCAATCTTAGACGAAAAAAATAAAACCGCTTCCATTGCGGTTGGCCTAATGGGTTCCTTATTTGGGGAAAAATTATTATAATAAAAAATGGCTGCTTTTTGTATACAAAGCAGCTTTTTTATTTGAAGATTAAAGTAATACTAAGCCCAAAGCGCTATTTTGCTCACCGGCGAAAAAATGAAACAAGTTTTTAGCAGTATTTAGTAATATTTTGTTAAAATTAAAGGTATTGAGTACTAATTTCGTTAAAAACGAAACCTTTTTGCTAACGATTCGTATTATCGGATAGCAGCATTGGAGCTGAGGTAACAGAATGGAAGCAATTGTTAAAAAGAGAATAAAACAAGTTATCAAAGGCGATCAGGATGCCTTTGGGGAAATAGTTGAAATATACAAAAATAGTGTTTATCAGCTTTGCTTCCGAATGCTTGGAAACCGGCAGGAAGCGGAGGACATTGCACAGGAAACCTTCTTGCGCGCCTATGTAAATATAAAATCATTTAACCAGGACCTGAAATTTTCCACCTGGCTGTTTCGAATCGCTACTAATTTATGCATTGACAGGCTGCGAAAAAAGAAACCGGATTATTATTTAGATGCGGAAGTAGCAGGTACGGAAGGGTTGACGATGTACTCGCAGATTCCGTCCGATACACCATTGCCGGAAAAAGAGCTGGAAAGCATGGAACTGCAGGAAACGGTACAAAAGGAAATCTTAAAATTACCGGAAAAATATCGTTCAGCGATTGTATTAAAGTATATTGAGGACTTGTCCTTAAATGAAATCAGTGAAATTCTTGATCTTCCATTAGGAACGGTGAAGACGAGAATTCACCGCGGCCGAGAAGCGTTAAGACAACAATTAAGGTATGTGTAAGAGGTGAAACTGTTATGTGTCCAGAACATATCATCGAACTAATGCATCAATATTTGGACGAGGAAATCGCCCTAGAAGAAGAACAGGTTTTAAGAGAGCACCTCCAAAACTGTAAAGAATGCGAAGTCATCTTTAATGAATTAAAAAAGACGGAAGCTTTTGTTAAAAGCATTTCCAATATGCAGGCGCCTGCTGATTTCACGGCAAATGTCCTGGCCTGCCTGCCGAAGGAAAAGAAAAGAGTTCTGGCCGTGCGCATGTTCAGAAATCATCCGCTCCTTTCCGCGGCGTCCTTGTTTGTCGTCTTAATGATGGGCAGCCTATTTTCTACCTGGAGTCAAGACCAGGAATTCTCCGTTTCCAAGCAAAAAAACCTGGTTGTGAAAAATAATACAGTCATTGTCCCGAAAGGTGAAGTCGTGAAGGGCGATGTAGTGGTGCGAAATGGCAAATTGAAAATTGAAGGCGAAATCCAAGGCAATGTTACCGTCATCCATGGGGAAAAATACCTAGCATCTGCCGGCCATGTGACTGGTCAGATTGATGAGGTAAATGAAGTGTTTGACTGGATTTGGTATCATATGAAAAAATCTGCGAAAGAAGTCGCGGGATTTTTTGACCAGCAGGAAGCGAAATAAAAAACAAATCACTCTACATGGGTGATTTGTTTTTTTAAACTGCAACATAATAATAAGTACAAGCTACTTTATGTTATAATAAATGAGTTGTATGAAAGCAGGCATTTTAAAGCAAAATTACGGAGGAAAAACCATGCCGTTTGCGGATTGGACATTTTGGAAGTATATATCGAGTATTGTTGATATTCTCCTTGTGTGGTATGTCATTTATAAATTAATCAATATAATCAGAGGGACCAAGGCTGTTCAGCTTTTAAAGGGAATCCTGGTCATTTTAATTGTTCGCGTTGTCAGCGACTTTTTCGACTTAACCACGTTGAGCTGGATGATGCAGCAGGTCATCACATATGGATTTCTTGCGATTATCATTATCTTCCAGCCTGAACTGCGGAGAGCGCTTGAGCAGCTGGGACGCGGGAAGTTTTTCTCAAGAAGCACAAGCCCGGTTGAAGATGGACAAGAGAAAACGGTGGAAGCCATTCTTAAGGCAACCGACTATATGGCCAAGCGCCGGATTGGCGCCCTCATATCGATAGAGAGGGAAACGGGAATGAGCGATTACATAGAAACAGGGATTCCGTTAAATTCGCAGATTTCCTCAGAGTTATTAATCAATATTTTTATCCCGAATACCCCGCTTCATGACGGGGCCGTCATAATTCAAAAAAACAATGTAGCTGCAGCAGCATGCTATCTTCCATTATCTGAGAGCCCGTTCATTTCAAAGGAGCTGGGAACAAGGCATAGGGCTGCATTAGGCATAAGTGAAGTAACCGACAGCCTTACAGTTGTCGTATCAGAGGAAACCGGTGGGATTTCGCTTACAAGAAACGGAGAACTACATCGTGACTTAAAAGCAGAAGAGCTAAGAGATATTCTATCCAGCGAATTATTGAATCATTTCAAATCAAAACAGGCTTCTTCAGCTCTTTGGAACTGGAGGGGGAAACACTAATGGATAAATTAATGGATAATCCTTGGTTTATTAAAGTGCTTGCTTTAGTGCTTGCGATATTGCTGTATTCCTCTATACCTCACCCAGGTAAGAAATTAACAGACGTCTATGTGCCTGGAGAGGAAAAGACAGAGACAATCGCTGATTTCCCTGTTAAGGCCTACTATGATACGGAAAACTTAGTCGTATCTGGTATACCTGATACGGTGGATATTCAGTTAAAGGGACCTATTACGCATATTCAGACGGCTAAAGCATTAAGGAATTTCGAAGTATATGTGGATTTGCGGGATGCCCAAATTGGCAGACAAAAGGTGAAGTTTCAGGTGAGAGATTTATCTGACAAAATCAAGGCAACAGTCAAACCTGAATTTATCTATGTAACAGTGCAAGAAAAGGTGACAAGAGAATTTAAGGTAGATGCGGAATTCAGCAGGAGTCAGATTGCCGATGGATACACGGCGGGACAGCCGATTGTTGAACCAAATAATGTGAAAATTACCGGAGCAAAAAGCCTTGTTGATCGGATTTCTTATGTAAAGGCAACAATTGAAGAAGGTCAGAAGCTAAATGAGACGATTTCGAGAACGGCTGAAATACAGGTACTGGATAAGAATTTAAATAAGCTGGCTGTGACGGTAGAGCCGGCAACGGTCAAAGTGACCATCCCAATTAAGGAAAACAGCAAGAAGGTTCCGATTAGCGTTGTTCAAAAAGGAACACCGCAAGAAGGCGTAACGATCGATAAAATAGAACCTGAAACAAGGGAAGCCGTCATTTCTGCTAATGATGATGTATTAAAAAATATAGATAGTGTGCGTGTAGAGGTGGACGTTAGTAAAATAACGGATAACACGACGCTGAATTTACCTGTAATCATTTCAAATGGTGTCATTAAGGTGTCGCCGCAAATGGTGAAAGTGAAAGTAACCGTCAGCAAAGCGGAAGAAACAACAGTCACCCAGGCAGAAGAAACAACAGTCACCAAGGTTCCGATTAAACTAAGGGGGCTGGCTGACAATTATGATGCAGAAATGGATGACCCGAATAATCAAATGATTAATATCCTTGTAAATGGTCCAAGCGCAGCACTAAAATCAATAGGTCCTAAAGATTTCGATGTATTTGTAGATCTTTCAAATTTGGACGAGGGCAGCCACGAAGTCAATATTCATGTTGAAGGACCATCCGATCTGGATTGGAAGCCGGAGCAATCATCTGCAAAAATTACAATAAAAAATAATGCATAATATCGAGCAATTAATGTTGAAGGAGCGGTTTTTAATGGGTAAATATTTCGGTACAGACGGTGTAAGGGGAATAGCAAATAGCGAATTAACACCTGAACTGGCCTTTAAATTAGGTCGATTTGGCGGCTATGTATTAACAAAGGATAAAGCACGTCCTAAAGTCCTAATCGGGCGGGATACCCGTATTTCCGGTCATATGCTGGAGGGTGCTTTAGTTGCCGGTCTGCTTTCCATTGGTGCGGAGGTTATGCGCCTTGGAGTTATTTCGACGCCGGGTGTGGCTTATTTAACAAAGGCAATGGGAGCACAGGCAGGGGTAATGATCTCAGCCTCACATAATCCGGTAGCCGATAATGGAATCAAATTCTTTGGTCCTGACGGTTTTAAGCTGTCCGATGAACAGGAGCTTGAAATTGAAGAATTAATGGATTTACCACAAGATCAACTGCCCCGTCCTGTCGGTGAGGATCTTGGCTTAGTTATGGATTATTTTGAAGGCGGGCAAAAGTACCTGCAATACCTAAAAAATACTGTGGATGAAGATTTCTCTGGCATTCACATTGCCTTGGACTGCGCCCATGGAGCGACATCTTCGCTTGCGACACATTTGTTTGCCGATTTGGATGCGGATCTATCCACAATGGGATCCGCTCCAAATGGATTAAACATCAACGCAGGCGTCGGTTCGACACATCCTGAGGCTCTTGCTGAAATAGTAAGAGAAAAAGGAGCGGATGTCGGTCTTGCCTTTGACGGCGACGGAGACCGTCTGATTGCGATTGATGAACATGGAAATATTGTCGATGGGGACCAGATTCTCTACATATGCGGCAAATATATGAAAGAACAAGGACGCTTGAAACATAATACGATTGTTTCAACAGTTATGAGCAATCTTGGTTTTTATAAAGCACTGGAAGCACATGATCTTCAAAGTGTTGCTACAGCTGTCGGCGACCGCTATGTGGTCGAGGAAATGAAGAAAAACGGCTTTAATTTAGGCGGCGAACAATCAGGTCATATTATTTTCTTGGACTATAACACCACCGGAGACGGTTTATTAACAGGGCTGCAATTAGTCAATATTATGAAGGCAACTAAAAAGCCGCTCTCAGAGCTTGCGGGGGAAATGAAAAAATATCCGCAAAAGCTTGTTAATGTCAGGGTAACTGATAAGCACCATGTAACAGATAATGTTAAGGTGAAAGAGGTCATTGAACAAGTTGAGGCAGAAATGGCTGGAAACGGAAGAATTCTGGTCCGCCCTTCCGGTACAGAACCGCTTGTCAGGGTTATGGCGGAAGCAGCAACGGAGGAGCTATGTACGACCTATGTTGATCGTATTGTTTCCGTAGTTGAAGAAGAAATGGGTATAAAAGAATAAGAAAGCGGGATATGCATAGGGGAACTTTTACTTCCCTTATGCATATTTTATTATGAATGGAAAATACTATAATATTTTTCTAAATGATTGACTAGACTCCCCTTTTTCAGGTAATATTAGTTTGCTTTTGTTTTTAGCTTTATTTGGAGAAAGGAGGGCAGTAACAGAATAGGATTTTCAAAAGCGCCTGGACTAACCTAAGACGAGAGACGGTTAGTTGACGAGGAGGAGGTTTATCGAAGTTTTCGGCGGATACCTCCCGGTTGAACGCACAACCGAAGATTTCTTCTTTAAAACACGGAGGCAACTCTGTGCACAAAGGGAAGAAAATGCGACAAACTGGATTATCAGATCCAAAGACAATAAAACAGAGATAAGGGGGCAAGATAAGCCCTCGGGAAGTTTCTTGCCCCCTTTACCAGGGAGGAAAAGAAATGTGCGGAATTGTTGGATATATCGGAAATAATGACTCGAAGGAAATTTTGCTTCGAGGTTTGGAAAAGCTTGAATATAGAGGTTATGATTCAGCAGGCATTGCTTTAAAAAATGAAGAAGGGGTTCATGTTTTTAAAGAAAAAGGCCGGATTGCTGATCTACGACGTGCCGTAAATGAAACTATTTTTGCGAATATTGGAATTGGCCACACTCGCTGGGCGACACACGGGGTTCCAAGCAAGGAGAATTCCCACCCGCATCAAAGCGCATCAGGCCGGTTTACACTTGTTCATAACGGTGTGATTGAAAACTATGACCTATTAAAGCGTGAATATTTAGCAGATGTACCATTCAAAAGTGAAACAGATACAGAAGTCATTGTTCAGCTTGTGGAAAAATTTGCCATTAAAGGCTTAGAAGTGTCAGAAGCATTCCGTAAAACACTTACGCTTTTACATGGATCGTATGCCCTTGCATTATTAGACGCTGACGATCACGAAACGATTTATGTGGCGAAAAATAAAAGCCCGCTCTTAGTTGGTTTAGGAAACGGCTATAATGTTGTAGCCAGCGATGCATTGGCTATGCTGCAAGTAACGGATCAATTCGTTGAATTAATGGACAAAGAAATTGTCATCGTGAGGGAGAACGGGGTAACCATTCAAAATCTTAACGGTGAAACAATTGACCGCGCTCCTTATACAGCAGAACTAGATGCCAGCGATATTGAAAAGGGCACCTATCCGCATTACATGCTGAAGGAAATTGATGAACAGCCTGCGGTGATACGGAAGATTATTCAAACGTATCAAAACAAACAAGGCGAGCTGACAATTGATGGCGACATCATTGATGCGGTGAATAAAGCTGATCGGATTTACATTATTGCAGCCGGTACCTCCTATCATGCAGGTCTTGTCGGCAAGCAGTTTATTGAAAAAATGGCGAAGGTTCCGGTAGAAGTCCATATTTCCAGCGAATTTGGCTATAATATGCCGTTATTATCGGAAAAGCCGTTGTTTATCTTCATTTCACAAAGCGGGGAAACTGCAGACAGCCGTGCCGTTCTTGTGCAAGTGAAGGAAATGGGCTATCCGGCTTTAACGATTACTAACGTACCTGGATCAACACTTTCTCGTGAAGCAGACTTTACGCTCTTGCTTCATGCTGGTCCTGAAATTGCCGTTGCTTCAACAAAGGCTTATACTGCTCAAATTGCTGTCCTTTCAATTTTAGCTGAGGTTACTGCGAAGACCAAAGGTTTAGAATTTGGTTTTGACCTTATTCATGAACTTGGCTTAGTGGCTAATGCGATGGATGTTCTCTGTGATTCAAAAGAAATTATTGAAATCATGGCAAGGGAATTCCTATCTGTTACCCGCAATTGCTTCTTTATCGGCCGTGGTATTGACTTCTATGTTGGTTTAGAAGGAGCCCTTAAGCTTAAGGAGATTTCTTATATCCAAGCGGAAGGCTTTGCCGGCGGAGAGTTAAAGCACGGAACGATTGCCTTAATTGAAGAAGGCACACCGGTAATTGCACTTGCCACCCAAGAAAACGTAAACTTGAGCATTCGCGGTAACGTTAAAGAAGTTGTTGCCCGCGGCGCCAACCCATGCATCATCTCGATGAAGGGCTTAAACACAGACGAAGACAGCTTCGTCATCCCAGAAGTATACGAATTATTAACACCACTTATCTCTGTAGTACCATTACAACTTTTAGCCTACTACGCATCACTGCACCGCGGCTGCGACGTCGACAAACCACGCAACCTCGCCAAGTCAGTGACAGTAGAGTAGGAAGCACGGGGACGGTTCTTGTGTTTTATATCTATATATACTAGTACGTTGCTTACAAAAGAAACAAGTTATAAATAATAATAACATTCCAAATCCGAAGGTGATTCTAGTATTTTCTAGATTCCCTTCGGATTTTTTATGTAAAAAAACCTCCTGATTCTATCCCCATTCGGTACTGTTCCAGTTTGGTACCAATCAAAATTCCATTAAACACCACGTAATCTTTTTATGGGGCATAGTAGACGCGCTATGGGGTTTTATTAGAAAGATTAGATTTGGAGAGCAACATTTCTTTATTTTGTTGTATTAGGTTGTATAACAACCTTGTTATAGCAACAAATTATTTTGGAATTCGAAACTTTCATGAAGCGAACGTTTGATTGAAGATTTAACCGCACGGTGGTGTGGGAGTTGGGATAATCTCAATCATTGGAAAGGTTGTTATGCTGGTATAATGATTTTTTACTATTCTAAAGATTAAAAAAACTCGTTTACATAAATTTATAGTTATGCTATATTCAGTATGGTATAACAGTTTTTACTATACACGTAGTAAAAATGTACAGTTGATGGCTAAGAAGGGAGGATTACCAAGGATTATCAATAATTGTATTTCATAAAATATATATATCGTAAAATTGTGAGATTTTAAAAATCGTTATAAAATGGGGTGGAGCTATGGAACAAAAAATTCAAGAAATACCTGTACAAAAAGGGCAAAATAATATTTCTTATGAAAGATTAATTCAAACGAAAGAATTCAAAGAGTTGGTCCAAAGGAAAAAATCATTTATTCTTCCAACAACAATCTTTTTTCTGATCTTTTACTTCACATTACCTTTATTAGCCGCTTACACGAAAGTACTACATTCAGAAGTCGTTGGACCTATTACCGGTGTATGGATTTTTGCCGGCTTACAGTTCTTACTTGTCTGGATATGCGGTTTTGTTTATGTTAAGAAATCAGAAAAATATGATAATTTGGCAGGAGTCATATTACATAAGTATAGAAAGGAACTGAGTGAATGAGTATTCTTTCGATTCTGTTATTCGTAGGAATTATTACTTTAACACTGGCTATTACCTATTTTTCTTCAAAGAAAACTAAAAGTACCAGTGACTTTTATACAGCTGGCGGGGGACTTACCGCTACACAGAATGGTTTAGCTATAGCCGGGGATTTTATGTCGGCCGCATCTTTTTTAGGAATAACCGGAGCGATTTCTTTAATTGGATTTGACGGATTTTATATGAGTATTGGGAATCTATTAGGCTTTCTATTCTTACTTTACTTAGTTGCGGAACCGATGCGCAATTTGGGTAAATACACATTGGCTGATATGATTACCGCTCGTTTTAAATCGAATAAAGTTCGAGGTACGGCAGCAGCCAGCACATTAGTTATTTCAATTTTTTACATGATTGCCCAATTAGTCGGCGGCGGCGCCCTGATTAGTTTAATGCTGGGAATCGATTATTGGCTGGCGGTTGTAATTGTAGGAATCTTAATGACTGTATATGTCATTTTTGGCGGGATGACCGCAACAAGCTGGGTTCAAATTACAAAGGCAGTCCTTTTGCTTGGAGGTTCGCTTGTGTTAACCTTCTTAGTATTTGCCAAGTTTGACTTCAGCATCATTAAAATGTTCCAGCAAATTAAGTCAGCTAGCCCATTTGGTGATGGATTAGCGAATCCAGGTAACAAGTACAGTAATGGATTGGATATGATTTCACTAAATATGGCACTTGTCCTTGGAGTTGCAGGGCTGCCGCATTTGCTGATCCGCTTTTTCACCGTAAAGGATGCGGCGACAGCAAGAAAATCAGTATATTATTCTACTTGGTTTATCGGGGCTTTTTTTCTTATGGTTGTCTTTCTAGGCTTTGGGGCAACTGTTTTTGTCGGCTGGGACAACATTATGGCCGCTAATCCAGCTGGGAATATGGCTGCGCCGATGTTAGCGCTTTCGATGGGCGGTGACTTCTTATTTGCCTTTATTTCCGCTGTTGCTTTTGCAACCATCTTGGCTGTTGTTTCGGCTCTTGTGTTAACGTCAGCCTCTGCTTTCGCTCATGATATTTATGGGCAAATTATTAAAAAAGGGAAAATTACAGAGAAACAGCAAATGAAGGTAGCTCGTATTTCTTCCATTGTAGTGGCCATCGCCTCCATCCTTTTAGCATTAGTAGCGAAGAATTTAAATGTGGCGTTTCTGTCCGTGCTGGCTTTAGGGATTGCGGCAAGTGCCAACCTGCCTGTGATGTTATGTACGATCTATTGGAAACGCTTTAATTCAACAGGTGCTGTAACAGGAATGTTAGTAGGGTTAATCAGTTCGGTTGTACTTGTTTTGTTAAGCCCGAATGTCTGGAACCCAGAAGCAGGTAAAGCAATTTTAACAGGAGATCCTTTATTTCCATTAACCAATCCAACTATTTTTACAGTCCCGCTTGGATTCATTGGAGCATATTTAGGAACTGTCCTATCAGCTAGGAAGAAAGCTAATACAGGATACTTTGAAGAAGTATTATTTAAAACCAACACTGGATTTGGAATAAGCGCTCCTGAAAAACACTAAAGATTAAGTGAGGCAAAGGGACGGTTCTTGTCCTTATGTCCCCCTGAGTTCCTTTCATAAGAAAAAATTTATTGTCGCGTCCGAAGGTTTTCCGGTATCAAATCCGGAGGGCCTTCGGTATTTTTATGCAAAGATTGTCATCGCCAAGGTATTGTACCTTACTAGAGCAGCTTGAAAAAACGGTTAAATAAGGAAAAAACACTATTCCTGCTTGTGTTCTTTTTTGGTCTACTATAATATTCAAATATGAGAGGAATTGGTTATTAAGAACTATGATGGGGGATTTTTCCGACCCAGAAACAAAAGTGGAGAAATTAAAATAGATAAAGACACTTTTTAACTTAGGTATAACTTTTATTTATAGAGTAGGAGAATTTGTTATGTGGGCGATATATTTCTTCATTGGTTTCTTTGCTGCTATAGGAATCTCCCAATTATATTTTCAATATGTAAGGATAAAATCGAAGAAGATGCTTGAAAACCAGCAGACCATCTTTCAATTAGTTGAGGGATCTAAAGATGTAATCTATCATTTTGATGTAAAACCAGGAATAAAATTTAGATATATAAGCCCTTCTCTTGATAAGTTCTTAGGACCTGGAACAATTAAAGAGGCTTTTGAAAGACCGGATGCACCCTTTGAAAGAATTCATCCCGATGATTACGACAATTTATGTAAAAAAATAAGTGGCAAGCTTGATTATAATCAAATTTTAATACAACGATGGAAAGATAATGAAGGTATTTACAGGTGTTTTGAAGAGTTTGTTACTCCAATTTATGAAAAGGGTCAAATAGTAGCGGTTCAGGGAATTATGAGGAATATCGATGAAAAAATAAAACTGCAGCAAGATTTAGAATATCGAATCTATCATGATGCTTTAACAGGTATATACAACCGGGAGTATTTTGAAAATATTTTTACGAAATATGACGAAGAAATAAATTCCCCAATAGCTATCATCTTGTGTGATTTAGATGAGTTAAAATCTACTAATGATAACTTTGGACATAAAAAGGGAGATGCCCTTATTAAGGCGGCTGCGGAACTGTTAAATCAATTTTCCTCTGAAACGATTACTGTGGCAAGAATAGGCGGTGACGAATTTGTGCTGCTCGCTGAAAATAAGGATGAAATTGATATAGAGCAAATGGTTAATGATATCTTAAAAGAGATTGATCGTTATAACGACAGAAGATCAGAACAGCTGATTAAAATGTCAATTGGCTATTCCTTATCTTCATATTCACTTGGGCATATATCGGAAGTGTTTTCCGAAGCTGACAAGAATATGTATAAGGACAAAGTTCGGAGAAAGCAGCTAATTGTGGAGAGAACTGAGTAATTATACAGCACCGTGCTGTGATCAGTCCTTCTGCATCATAAAGCAGAAGGACTAATCTTTTTTACTATTGACATAAAGGTTTTTACGTAGTATTATTATCTCGAATTCGAGATAATTTTGTTTATGAAAATAGCACAGAGCAAAAATTAATTAATTTTTTTTGATAATATATCTTGAATTCAAGATAAATTAATATTTAGGAGGATTTTAAGATGATAAATCTTGGTTTGTTAATAATTCGGTTAGTAATCGGGGTTTTATTTATTGGCCATGGTGCGCAAAAATTGTTTGGTTGGTTTGGTGGCTATGGCTTAAAAGGTACAGGTGGCTGGTTTGAATCCATCGGCATGAAACCGGGAGTAACCATTGCCTTGTTCGCAGGATTAGCGGAACTTATTGGCGGCATTTTGTTTGTGCTGGGACTCTTAACTCCGCTGGCAGGAATTATGATTGCTGGAACCATGGTCATGGCGATTGTGAAGGTGCACGCTGCAAACGGGTTATGGGCAACATCAAATGGCTATGAATATAACCTAACGTTGCTTGCAGTTGCGATTGGTATAGCTTTAATCGGTCCCGGTCAATATGCTTTAGACGCATTTTTATTTTAAAATATCTCGGTTTCGAGATAAGCACACTGGATAATGAATACAATGGACTATACAAAGTTGATACTTAAATATAGAAGGAGCGAATTGAAATGAAACTCTTAGGCTTGCATCATGTCTCCATTTTGACAGGAAAAGCGGAAAAGAATTATGAATTCTTTACGAAGATTCTAGGGATGAGATTGGTAAAGAAAACAGTTAACCAAGATGATACAAAGTCTTACCATTTATTCTATGCGGATGCAGAAGGAACACCTGGTACAGAGGTCACGTTTTTTGACATCCCTGGGCTTGGAAACTCCTACAGAGGAACATCTGATATTTCCACAGTCTCTTTAAGGGTTCCAAGTACAGAATCATTACTGTTTTGGAAGGAAAGATTTAATCAGTTTGGAATTGAATCCGGTGAGATTGAAAAGAGGGCGCAGCGGGATACGTTAGCTTTCAGAGACTGTGATGGGACACGGCTTATTCTTGTGGCTGATAACGGGGAAAAAGGTGTGAGAGCAGGTATTCCGTGGCAGCGAGAGGATATCCCGTTAGAACATGCTATTGTTGGTCTAGGACCAGTAACACTTACGGTTGCAATTGCGGAACCAACGATTGGTGTACTAACTGATGTTATGGGATTTCGTTATGTTGGTTCCTATCCATCTCTTGAAGGAGACTTTGCTGAAATCCTGGTTTATGCAACCGGGGAAGGCGGAAGCGGTGCTGAAGTTCATATTGAAACAAGACCAGACTTGCCAAGGGCACGATTAGGCCGCGGCGGAGTACACCATGTCGCTTTCCGTGTTCCGAATATAGAAGAATATGATCAGTGGGCTGAGCGCTTAAAGAATAATCGTCTTCCAAATTCGGGCAAAGTGGAACGTTATTATTTCAAAGCGTTATATTTCAGAGAACCAAATGGTATTTTATTTGAGCTATCAACAGATACTCCAGGGTTTGCTACGGATGAGCCGATGGAAACGATGGGGCAAAAATTAGCCTTACCGCCATTTTTAGAGACACGCCGTGAAGAGATTGAAGAAAACCTACGGCCGCTAGAGTTAAATTAAACCTAGAACTGGCATGTAGGGAGTTGAACTTCCTGACTTGTCCGGAAAGTCTGTGTTTATTGGTGCTGGAAAGAACGACCCCCTCTGTCCACCAGTGGAATCAACCGAATTACAAACGTTATTAGAAAAAGCAAATGCAACTGTAGAACTTCATTGGGAGAATTGAGGACACCAATTAACGATGCAGGAAGTAGAAGCAGCGGGGAATTGGTATCAAAATTTAAATCTGTAATCTAGAAAAGGCCACTTAAAGTGGTCTTTTCTTTTGGTGTTTTACAATTGTGTCAAAACCTTTTATTAATAAAGAAAGAAACCGTCCATAGGAAAATACCAACCCAAAGAAGAATAATAATGGTTCCGGCAATCCAGTTTTTCTTTTTAACCTTTTCTGATTTCTCGGCATTTTCCCTGCATTCCTGCAGAACTTCTTTAGGTATTAACTTCAACACAAAAATAATTCCTAACGGAACAAGGATAATATCATCTAAATAACCTAATATAGGGATGAAATCAGGTATTAAATCAATCGGACTAAAAGCGTATGCGGCTACAATCATCGCTAACATTTTAACATATAGCGGTGTTTTCGGATGTTGAATGGCTTCGACTAAAATGAAAATATCCCGTTTTATCTTTTTGGCTTTTGTTTTTATATTAGTAAGTGCTTCACCCATTTTATCTCCTCCATTACCTCACTAATGGTAGTTTATTATAAAATATCAAAATGTAGAAGATGAAACACGGGACGGTTCTCCTGCATCCTTGGAAGGGAAGCAAGAGAATTGTCCTTTTGTTTATACTTACTAAATATTACACTATTACCTTAAACTAGAAATATATTCTATTATTTGTTAAACTATTATAGTATTTTCTAAATTTATAGAATTATATGGAGGGGGATTGTATGAACAAAAGAGTTTTTGGAAGAGTAGCATCACTCATGCTCATCTTTTCGCTATGTGTCAGCTTGTTTCAACCGCTTGCTGCGAAAGCTGACAACGAAATACCGGATGAGATGCCGCAGTTGGAAAAAGGGCAAGTTATGGAGGGGGAATTTGTTCAGCCTGGACAAGTTCATTGGTACAAAATTGCTCCAACTCAAGATGAGATATCTAAAGATACTCATATGAGAATCAAATTGACGGGTTCGTTTGAGGGCGCAGTTTCGGTATATCCTGATGCCGATCGAGCCGATAAGGACGAGACGTTTGATTCCTATCGGGCCTATTTAAGCACAGAGGCACCAGTACAAATTGAAATGCCTCATGCCTGGACTGGTCCGTATTATATCAAGGTAGAATTTTACGGTGGGTATTATGATGAAACGGATATGGAAATGGACCCTGAAGCAGAGGAACCTTACGAGCCATTAAACTTCACCTATCAAATTGGCTATGAGGGTGTGAAACTTCCGCCGGGGACGATACTTGGTGAGGCATGCCCTGTTGAATTAAGTACGGAAAAAAAGGCATCAGGCGTGGAAATATTATCCCAGCTTCGCTCTGTTAGGGACAATCTTTTATCGAAAACAGAGCAAGGAAAACAGCTGTCAACCCTTTATTATAAAATGGCACCATACCTTGTAACCAAAATGGTGCTGGATAAAAACATTAAAGAGACAGTGTATAAGGATCTTGTTCAACTGAAACCGCTCTTTAAGGATATCGCTGCAAACAGTGATCAAAGCAGCTATCGCTTCTCAGTGAATGATCAAAAAGCAATTAACGAGTTATATGAAATCGTTATAAAAAATGTGCCTGATCATGTAAAGGCAGAAATTGAAAAGAAAGCATTAGAAATCGGGCTTATCACACTTGCCGATCAAAAAGTGTCGGATGTTCTAAGAAAGTCAAACTTGGCATTTTCAAACAGTGACACAAACCGAATTATCGTTAAACTGAAAGACGGGAAAATAGTAAGCGGCCTTCAACAAAAAGCAAAAACACTTGGCCTCTCTATTGCATCGTTAAAAGCCAATGATCGTGTGCTTGGTAACACATTCGTTTTAAAAGCAAACAGCAATGCCCAAGAACTGGCAAAGCAATTCTCGAAATTGCCAGAAGTCGAGTATGCAGAGCCAGTACAGAAATATCATAAACAATCACAGGATATTCACTATCAATACCAGTGGTCATTGGAAAATACCGGACAAGATTCCGGCAAAACAGCTGCAGATATTAGATATGAGAAATTACAACAGCTAGTAAATCAAAGTAACCTTCAGGATGTTTTAATTGCCGTTGTGGATACAGGCGTTGACAATACATTAGCTGATCTTGAAGGAAAGGTGAGTCGGGATGGTTATGATTTTGTCAATCGTGACAACGATCCTTACGATGATGAAGGTCACGGCACACATGTCGCCGGCATTATTGCCGCTGCGTCTGATAATAATTATTCCATAGCAGGTATCAACCAAAAAGCGAAAATATTACCGGTAAAAGTACTTGATGCTTCCGGGTCAGGTGATAGTGACCAAATCGCTTTAGGGATTAAATATGCTGTAGACCATGACGCAAAAATCATTAATTTAAGTTTAGGCGGAGGGAAAAGCAGAGTTATTGAGGAGATGCTGAAATATGCTGCGTCAAAAAATGTGACTGTTGTCGCAGCATCCGGAAATGATGGAAGTATGGAAGTATCTCACCCGGCTTCTTCAAATCGAGCCATTGCAGTTGGAGCAACAAGCAGACTGGATATCGTTTCTGACTATTCCAATTACGGTGAGGGTCTTGATTTAGTCGCACCAGGGACAGAGATTCCAAGCTTACTTCCTGATGGTAATGTGACATTCTTAAGCGGTACATCCATGGCCGCACCACATGTTTCAGCGGTTGCCGGGCTGCTACTTGCGCAAAATCCAAATTTGACACCTGCTGAAATCAAGCAAATTTTAACGGAAACTGCAGATGATGTGGCTGTTGAAGATGTTAATAATGATGCAGGTTATTATGACCCTGAATACCCTTTTCCGACTCAGCCTGCACAACCTGGATATGATAAAGTTTCAGGCTGGGGGAGATTAAATGCGTGGAGCGCATTAAGTGCAGCTGATTTAAACCTATCTGTTAACGACTTTACAGATAATGAAACAAAACTAACAGGGACCGCTAAAAAAGACACCCAAATTGAAGTGAAAAACGGAGATAACCTGCTAGGAACAGCAAAGGCTGAAGCTGACGGTAAATTCAGTGTGACCATTCAGCCGCAAATGGCCAATCAAGTACTTCAATTGGCTGCGAAAAACGGAAAGTCTGAAACAAAGGTCAAAGTGATTGTAAAAGATACTTTAGTTCCTGAAATGCCATTTGTCAATAATGTTACTAACCTTGATGAGGTGGTAACTGGGGAAGCGGAAGTTGGGACAACTGTGATAGTGAAAACAGCATCAACAGTGCTCGGTGAGGCTGAAACAGAGGCCAACGGTCACTTTACAGTGAAAATTAAAAAGCAAAAAGATGGTACTTCATTATATGTATCAGCAACGAGCCTTTCTGGAAAAGAAAGTGAAGCGGCAAAGATTATTGTTTTGGATAAAATTGCACCAGCAGCGCCAAAAGTGAAAGCCGTTAGTAACCGTGATCAATCCGTGACTGGAACAACGGAAGCGAATGCAACAGTCATTGTAAAAAGTAATGGGAAAACAATTGGAACGAAAGAAGCGGATGCTAAAGGAACGTTCAGCGTACCGATTAAAAACCAGAAGGCAGGAACGGTTCTTCTGGTTACGGCAAAAGACGCGAGCGGTAATGTTAGTAAAACAACAAAAGTAGTCGTAAAGGATAAGACTCCGCCTGCATTGCCAAAAGTAAAGGTTGTGACTGATCAGGATAAGTTGGTAACGGGAACAACAGAAGCCAATGCAACGGTGGTGGTCAAGCTTAAAGGGAAAACAATCGCTTCGAAAAAGGCCAATGCAAAAGGCAAGTTCACCATAATGATTAAAAAGCAAAAGGCTGGAACAGTACTAATCGTAACGGCAAAAGATGCCGCCGGGAATGTAAGTAAAGCGGTAAAAGTAACCGTAAAGGATAAAACCCCGCCGGCTCCACCAAAAGTGAATGCTGTGACCAATCAGCATAAGGTCGTGACCGGAAAAACAGAAGCCAAAGCAACAGTAGTTGTGAAGCTTAAAGGAAAAGTGGTCGGAACAAAAAAAGCCGATGCCAAAGGAAATTTCAAGGTAGCGATTAAGAAGAAAAAGGCAGGAACCGTCCTGACGGTAACGGCAAAAGACGCTGCCGGGAATATAAGCAAAGCAACAAAAGTAACTGTAAAGAAAACGAAGAAATAAACCAATTGAAGCATGAGAACTGTTCTCTCACTTCCTTATCAGGAAGCAGAAGAACAGTCCCCATGCTTTATTTTTTATTTTGAATAACTTGGTGTTGATGTGAATATATTCAGCTTGAGTGTTATTGAACTTTGGTGACACAAATGTAATGGAACGTGTTACGTAAGTGAAAGGGGTGGGTGATTATTCGGTTTGTTGTTTCGAGATTCTTTGAGGTAATCATTGTCCTATTTATTGGCAGTATTCTTTGTTTTACTTTTATTCGAATGCTGCCGGGTGACCCTGCCGCTGCCATGTATGGGGATCAGCTGCAAAAAATGAGTCAGGCGGACCAGCTTCGAATAGCTGGGAATCTTGGTTTAGACCAGCCCCTTTATATGCAGTATGGGAAGTGGCTGCTAAATGTACTGCAGGGTGAATGGGGGCATTCTTATACGACGGGCGAGGATGTAAAAGTAATGGTGGCCAATGCTGTTGAACCAACCGTTATTCTCATGCTATTTTCAACCATTATTATTCTTGTCATTTCGTTATTCTTTGGAATCTTAACAGGCCTAAGCCGTTACTCCGTTTTAGACCACGCGGTGACCATCGTGGGATTTGTATTGATGTCGCTGCCGTCTTTCTGGCTGGCGCTGATGCTGATCCTCGTTTTCTCCGTTTATTTAGGAATTTTGCCGACATCGGGGATTGGCCATGAGGGAATTGATGATTGGCTGAAGCATTTAATCATGCCGTCTGTAGTACTGGCATTAGCCCATATCGGTTATTACATACGGATATTGCGCAATCATATTGCTGTAACAAAAGAAAAAGAATTTGTCTGGGCTTTGCAAGCGCGGGGTATTTCCAAACGAAGGATTCTATATAAGCATTTACTTTCAAATGCCTCCCTTCCTTTTCTGTCTTATATGGGGATGTCGCTTTCGCTCACACTTGCCGGGTCTGTAGTGGTGGAGACATTGTTTTCATGGCCTGGTCTAGGAAGACTGTCATTAAAATCAGCGCTTGCCCATGATTATCCAGTAATTATGGCCGTAATTTTATTAAGTATGAGTGTTGTGATTATCGGAAGTTTTATCATTGATCTCATTTGCTTATGGCTTGACCCGCGCATGAGAGAACAGCTTGTGAAGGAGGGAGGCCGATGATGGGAAAACAAAAATGGGGAGTCCGCTTTATCGTGGGATACCTGCTTTTATTACTGATTCTTACTGTATTTGCACAGGTTGTTACTTCATTTGACCCGCAGGCCGTTGGACTATCTTCTATTTTACAACCGCCTAATGCAGTTCATTTATTTGGGACTGATGAACTCGGCCGTGATGTTCTGACCCGTTTGTTATATGGCGGCCGCGTGTCCCTTGCAGTTGGGCTGGCAGCAATGCTGATTTCCGTTGTGATTGGAGCCGGTTACGGGGCAGTCAGCGGCTTTGTCGGGGGAATCATCGACCGTGTCATGATGAGAGTACTAGATACATTGATTAGTATTCCTAGTATTTTATTAATGATTGGCATTCAAGTGCTGCTCCCGCGTAACTTAGTAACCGTTGTCCTGGTGATCGGTCTGACAAGCTGGATGCCGATTGCCCGCTTAATTCGAGCTGAAATCCTTTCATTAAAGGGCGAAATCTTCATCCAGGCCTCAGCTGTAGTTGGAGCTTCGCCACTCCAGCTGTTAACCAGACATTTATTGCCGCAATGTCTGCCTACAATTACCGTTATGTCAATCAGCGGTGTCAGTCATGCCATTTTGGCAGAAGCAACATTGAGCTTTCTAGGCTTAGGCATTCCGCCCCATGAGCCGTCTTGGGGGAATATGCTGACAGGGGTGCAAAACTATTTGTTATCCGGGGTGTGGTGGATTGCACTGTTTCCAGGCCTCCTGATTACATTAACCGTATTAGCCGTGACATTTCTTGGGGATATCCTGCAAGACCGGTTTGCACTGCCACAATTGAGGAAAGGCGGGAGAGCATTTGGGGGATCAAGTATTAACAGTTAAACATCTGTCCGTAACACGAAAGGAAACTGGAGAACAAATACTTAAGGATGTTTCATTTAGTGTGCCACGGGGGAATATTACGGCCATTATCGGCGAAAGCGGTTCTGGAAAAAGCATGACGGCAAAGGCAATCCTCGATTTACTGCCAAAGGGAATTCATCTATCTTCCGGCTGCGTTGATTTTTTTGATGAGAATGTGTTTGCGATGGGAGAAAAGCGAAAACGGGAGTATCGTGGGACACAGCTGGGATTTGTTTTTCAAGATATGTACGGCACATTTGATCCGATGAAGACGATTGGACAGCACTTTCACGAGCTATTTTCAGTTCATACCAAGGTTTCTAGAAAACTAGCAAAAGAAAGGGCCCTCCAATTATTAACTCAAATGCAGCTGCCAGATCCGGAACATGTATATGGAGCCTTCCCGCATGAACTATCTGGGGGAATGAGACAGCGTGTGCAGCTTGCGTTAGCCTTGGCGCTTGACCCCGTGCTGTTAATGGCGGATGAACCGACTACAGCGCTGGATGTCAGAATCCAGAAAGATGTACTCCGTCTTATTAAGGATTGGAGTATCCGAACAGGTGGCAGTGTTCTCTTTATTACCCATGATCTTGGGGTAGTCGCGGAGATTGCTGATTCTGTTGTTGTCATGAAGGATGGAACTGTTGTCGAGACTGCATCTGTTCATCAGCTATTTGATCAGCCTATTCATCAGCAAACAAAAGAATTGCTGCATCATCACCGGGCATTGACAAAGGTACATAATCGGCTGAATGAGACTTACGCCGATCCGCTCCTAACTGTTCATCAAGCCCAAAAGATTTATTTTAAAAAGAAATGGTTCCAAAAACAAGCCATCCAGGCCGTTAATGATGTTAGTTTTTGCATCGGAAAAAGGGAGATTGTCGGATTAATAGGTGAAAGCGGCAGCGGCAAAAGCACCCTTTCTCGATTATTGCTGCAGCTGGAAGCATTTGACCGGGGGGGAATCAAATGGAATGGAGCGCTGCCGTTCCGAAGAGGAATTCAATGGGTGCACCAAGATCCGCTTGCATCCTTTGATCCCCGCTGGAATGTGGAGAGAATTGTTGGCGAAGGACTGGATTATTGGAAGGATAAAAAGGTTAACAGACAACAGCAGGTGAAAGAGATATTACGAAAAGTAGGTCTAGCTGAATCGGCCTTGTCTTTTTATCCGCATGAGCTTTCAGGAGGAATGCGGCAGCGGGTGGCTCTGGCGAGGTCGCTTTTTTTAGAGCCGGAGCTGCTTATTTTAGATGAACCCTTTGCCAGCCTCGACATGAGCTCGCAAGCGGAATTGCTCACTCTTTTACGGCGATTTAACGAAAAAGAAGGAACGGCCATTTTATTTATCTCCCATGATATTCGAGCAGCGATCGCCCTTTGTCATCGAATTCTCGTGATGGAAAAAGGCCAATTGGTTGAGGAGACAATGGCGGCTGATCTGTCAGCTTCCGTTAATATCTATACGCAACGTTTATTATCGTCGATGCTAGCGATTCATCCAGGCAGACGTTTTCAAACACAAAAAGTACAAGAGGAGAGGGAATATGCCTATCAAAAAGTTTAAATCAATGTTCTTCTCATCGTTCATTACTAGTATGCTTCTGCTGCCTGGATGCAGCGGAGAGCAGGCTTCTTCCAACGCTTCCGCCACAAAGAAACAGCTTGTCTATGGAACTGAGACGGAGATTGAGAAAGTGAATCCTGTTTTGAATGAAAATCAAGAAATTGACAGTCTTCTATTTCGCGGATTGACAAAGCCAACAGAAACAAACGAAATTGTCCCTGACCTTGCGAAGGAGTGGCAAATATCGGATGATCATCTGACCTATACGTTCATATTAAGAGATGATGCCAAATGGGAGGACGATCAACCTGTTACTGCCGAGGATGTCAAATTCACCCTGGATAAAGTAAGGGACCCTAAAACTAATACACCAATTGCCGGTGACTTTAGTGAAATTAAATTGATAGAAGCGGTGAAGGAAAATGAAGTGCGTATTACATTGCGGAACCCTTTTCCGCCATTGCTGGATAAATTAAAAATCGGGATCTTACCAAAGCATCTCTTACAAGATGAAGATATCAATAAAACCGATTTTAATCAGCATCCGATTGGTAATGGGCCATTCAAATTGAAGGAGTGGGGCGGTGACCATACGATTACGCTTGAAAGAAACGACAAGTATTACGGGCCAAAGCCAAAGCTTGAAGAGATTGTGTTCAAGCCTGTTCCCGACCCCAATACACGTGCATTGCAATTGAAGACAGGAGAGATTGATCTGGCTCTGATGGAACCAAGCCAAATGAAAAGTGTGAAAAAACAAGATCGCTTTACTGTCCATTCGCTTTCAACAGCTGATTATCGGGCTGTGATGTATAATTTCCGCAAACCATTGTTTGCAGATACCAAGGTTCGCCAGGCTATGAATTTTGCGGTTGACAGAGAAGCGATTGTGAAAGGGCTGCTATTCGGGAAGGGAGAGCCGGCACTTGGACCGCTTCAAGTATCGTGGGCGGATGCTCCGCAGCAAGAGATGTATTCCTATCAACCGGAAATGGCCAAGGCATTGTTAGCGGAAGCAGGCTGGAAAAAAGGCAGTGATGGCGTCTTAGTAAGAGATGGCAAGCGATTTGAGTTTGAACTTGTTGCTCCGATAACAGATCCTGTCCGTACGGCGCTGGCGAATGTAGTCGCAGAACAATTGAAGTCCCTAGGGATTGCAGTTACCCCTAAGCCGCTTGATTGGAGTGCCATTAAAATTGACCAGGCAGATGCTTTTGTCATTGGCTGGGGCAGTGAATTTGACCCGGATGATCACACTTATCGAATCTTCCACAGCAGTCAAATTGGTGATGGATTATATAATATGGGCGCCTATCAAAATGGCAAGATTGACAAATTGTTAACACAGGCGCGCATATCTGATGATCAGAGTGAGCGAAAGGAACTATATAAACAATTTCAGCAGGAGCTGGCGGCGGATCCCTCTTTTAACTTCCTGGTGTATTTAGATGCATTATATGGTGTTAATAAAAAGGTAACAGGGATCAGCAATCGTACATTAGGTCATCATGGTTTCGGAGTACTATGGAATATTGAAGAGTGGGATAAAAAATAAAGGCGGGGAACAATGTATGCATGATTCTATTGTAAAGAGGTTCGGTGTTTCCATGGACGGCCATTTACTGCGAAAGTTTGATCAATTAGTCAAGAAAAAGGGCTATGAAAATCGTTCTGAAGCCGTTCGCGATCTTGTCCGCGATGCGCTGATTCAACAATCCTGGGAAGAAAGCGAACAATTAGTGGCTGGAAGTATTCTGTTGTTTTACAACCATTCGCAACGAAATCTATTGGAGGAAATGACGCAGCTCCAGCATGACATGCATGACTATATCCTCGCTACAACCCATTTTCATTTAGATCATGACAGCTGCCTTGAGCTGATTGTGGTGAAAGGAAAAGCGAAAGAAATCCAGAAGCTCAAGGATAGACTAACGAGTTTAAAAGGTGTGGAATATGGGAAGTTTACAGTGGCACCGGTAGAACAGGTATAGGGACCCTTTTGATAATGTAACCGAAAGAATATTAAAAACTTGCTGAATACGATATACAATAGTAATTTTAGGATAGTAGTTTCGGTAACATTTTAGAAAAGGGGTCCTTTTTATGAAACAGCTTTGGTATGGCGGAACCATTTATACAATGGAAAAAGAAAATGAAACAGTCGAGGCAGTCTTGGTGGAGGATGATAAAATTCTTGCTGCCGGATCATTTGCTGGATTGGTTGAACAGGCGGATGAACAAATCGACCTGCAAGGAGCAGTCATGTTTCCAGGGTTCGTCGACAGTCACCTTCATATGATTTTTCAAGGGCAAAAGTTAATTCGCTTGGACTTAACGAAAGCTAGTTCAGCTGAAGAAATGATAGAAATGGTGAAAGAAGCTTCGAAGACAACGCCTGCTGATAAATGGCTGTTTGGTGAAGGCTGGAATGAAAATAATTTTATAGATAAGCGGTTTCCGACGATGGAAGAGCTAGATGCCATCCGCGCAGAACCGATTTTATTAACACGTGTCTGCCACCATGTTGTCCTGGGTAATTCAGCAGCACTTGCCGCCGGGGGGATTTCAGAAGCGAGCGAATCTCCAGCTGGCGGTGAAATCGGCCGGGATGCTTCTGGAAAACTAAACGGCCTTTTATACGATAAAGCTTCAGAATTCGTGACAAATGCTATTCCTCGGGAAGGGGAAGCCTATATTGACTCGTTGGTTGACGAGCTGAACTTGGCTGTTGATAATATGCTGTCACTCGGCTTAACAGGCGGCCATACGGAGGATATGAGTTATTTTGGTGAATTTACCAATCCATTAACCGCCTTTCGCCGGGTTATTGGTGAAAAGCACCATATCAGAGTGAATCTGCTCCGTCATAATGCCGTATTTGAAGAGATGATAAAAGCAGATGTCCAATTTGATGAACCTTTTATTGAGCCGGGTGCAATGAAAATTTTTGCTGATGGGGCATTAGGAGGTTCGACAGCGGCATTATCAGAACCGTACGCTGATCAGCCGGAGCAAAATGGGCTATTGATCCAAACAGAGGAGCAGCTGGAGGAATTAGTCAAGCTTGCCCGTAAATATGATGAGGCCGTTGCCGTTCATATCATTGGTGATGCCGGAGCAGAGCAAGGATTGAATGCAATTGAAAAATATCCGGTACCGGAAGGAAAGCGTGACCGCTTGATTCATGGGTGTGTGTTACGCGAAGATTTAGTCGAGCGGATGGCAAAATTACCGGTTGTTATCGATGTCCAGCCAGCCTTTGTTCCATCTGATTTCCCGTGGGTAATCGACCGTCTAGGGAAGGAACGGCTGGAATATGCGTATTCATGGAAAACTCTTTTAGACAAGGGAATTATGTGCTCGGCTGGAACAGATGCTCCGGTAGAGGATATTGACCCGCTTATTTCTATTTACGCAGCAGTAGAGCGGAAGAAGCCGTATGCAGAACATAATGGTTATCTCCCGGAGCAAAAGCTTTCCCGTTTTGAAGCGATTCGAATGTATACCGTCGGCAGCGCTCAGGCAATTTGCAAAGAACACGAGCGCGGACTCATCAAACCGGGCTATGACGCTGACTTCTCCATTTTTGACCGTGACTTATTTGCTGGAACATCAGAAGACATGCTAAAGGCCCAAGCGATCAAAACCGTTGTCGCCGGACGAATCGTCTATGAGAAAGTAAAATAGATATGGTGACGGTCTCTTGCTTCCTTTGGGAAGCAGAGGAACCGTCACTTATGTTTTATTTAAGAAAGTATAACCATTACAAATTGAGAAAAGCTAACTTTGTCACCTTTATTGTGACAAAGTTAGCTTTTCTCTTTGTTGAAGGAGGGAGGTTCGTACTTTACCATTAATTATGTACTAATATTTTGAAAGGATGAGAGCAATGGCTCAATCTAATATAAAAGTCGCTGTTCAGAAGTTCGGTAACTTCCTAAGTTCCATGGTTCTGCCGAATATTGCCGCTTTCATTGCTTGGGGATTAATTACGGCGCTATTTATTCCAACTGGTTTCTTCCCAAATGAAAGCCTTGCCAAACTAGTTGGACCAATGATTACCTATTTACTTCCGTTATTAATTGGTTATACAGGAGGTAAGCTTGTTTACGAACAACGCGGAGGTGTTGTCGGTGCGATTGTAACAATGGGTGTCATTGTCGGGGCAGATATCCCGATGTTTCTAGGGGCTATGATTATGGGACCGCTTGGCGGTTATGTGATTAAAAAGTTTGATCAAATGATTGAAGGAAAAGTTAAGAGCGGATTTGAAATGCTTGTTAACAATTTCTCGGCTGGAATTCTTGGCGGCCTTTTTGCAATATTGGCCTTTTTAGCCGTAGGGCCTGCCGTTACGGTGTTTACAGGCTGGCTTGTTAAAGGTGTTGATTGGTTATTATCAACAGGTTTGCTGCCATTAACAAGTATTATTATTGAACCAGCAAAAATTTTGTTCTTAAATAACGCGATAAACCATGGGGTGCTCTCACCAATTGGTTTAGAGCAAGCGAAAGCAACAGGAAAATCCATTTTATTTCTTCTTGAAGCAAACCCGGGACCTGGTATTGGCGTTCTGCTTGCCTATTGTCTCTTTGGAAAAGGAAATGCAAAAAGGTCGGCACCAGGAGCTGCCATTATTCACTTTTTCGGCGGGATTCATGAAATCTATTTCCCATATGTTTTAATGCGCCCGATGTTATTTTTCGCCATCATAGTGGGTGGAATGAGCGGGGTATTCACCCTAACACTTTTAGGCGGAGGATTAGTTTCTCCTGCATCGCCGGGCAGTATCATTGCTATTATGGCAGTTACTCCGCCGCATGCAAGTACCTATATAGCCAATATTGCCGGCGTTCTTGTAGCTGGAATTGTTTCCTTTATTTTGTCATCCTTTATTTTAAAAACAGGCAAACAACAGGATGAGGATATTGAAGAAGCAGCTAGAAAAATGCAGGAAATGAAAGGAAAGAAAAGCTCCGTTGCGAATGTTTTTTCCACAAATTCTGCTACAATGCCTGAACACGTAAGTAAAATTATCTTTGCCTGCGATGCCGGAATGGGTTCAAGTGCAATGGGCGCTTCACTGCTAAGGAAAAAAGTGAAGGAAGCTGGGCTGGATATTTCAGTAACTAACACTGCCATTAGTAATCTGCCAGCAGATGCTCAAATTGTGATCACTCAAGAAGAGTTGACACCAAGAGCGCAAAAACAAGTGCCGAATGCTTATCATATTTCGGTTGATAACTTCTTATCAAGCCCAGAATACGATCGGTTATTGGACCGGTTAAAAAGTCCTGAAACAGCTGAACTTCAGGAAATCGTTGAAGATGCTGAGGCTGTTGTTCCGAGCGGCACTCCACAGCCAGATGATGCCTTATTGCGTGAAGAAAATATCTTTCTGAATCAAGATTTTGCATCAAAAGAAGAGGCCATCCGCTTTGCTGGCCGGGTGCTGGTCAACGCAGGCTATGTCAAGGAAAGCTATATTGATGCTATGATTGCCCGTGATGAAATGACCTCAACATACATGGGAAATGACGTAGCAATTCCACACGGGACTGAAGAAGCGAAAAAGGATGTTCTCAATTCTGGATTTACTGTTTTACAAGTACCAAATGGTGTAGACTTTGATGGTCAAAAGGTACGTTTAATCTTTGGTATTGCGGGGAAAGATGGTACACACCTTGAAATTCTGTCCGGAATTGCTGTTACTTGCTCTGATATGGCCAATATTGAAAAACTGGTTGCGGCAAAATCAGCCAAAGAGATTATGGACATTTTAAATGATAAATAATGTATTTACTGAATAGAAAAGCCGCTTATGCTGCTTTTCTATTCTCTTTTTCATATTACCCTGAAACGAGTTGGTTGCATGTATATAACCGCACGGGAAAAAGCAATAATTGACTTAATTATTAAAACATCAGGGAAACATACGGCTGCATCCATTGCCGCCTGCTTAAATGTAAGTACACGAACGATTCAACGGGATTTAAAAGCGGTTGAAAAAATCCTTGAGACATTTGATATACGTTTAGAGCGTAACTCAGAAAAAGGATATTTGATTGAAGGGAAGAATGAACAGGTTTTTCGTCTAAGCCAATATTTGATGGGGAATAACCCTATTGATCAGACTCCTCAAGAAAAGAAATTACAACTATTGATCGCGTTGTTACAAGAGGAAGATTACAAGCTTCAGGCTTTATCAAGTAATATCGGTGTAAGCATTACAACATTAACAACGTATTTGGATGAATTAACAGATTGGCTCGACCATTTTCATATACAAATCACTAGGAAACGAGGAATAGGCGTCGAGGTAATCGCCACAGAGTCAGCTAATCGAAGGGCTTTGGCAAACTATATTCTGTTTCATTTTTATGAAGACTTGTTTCAAAGTTTGTTTTTATTGGAAAAAGGAAAATATGAGGAAGACCTCATTTTATATTATTTTTTTCCTGATTACCTTTTAGCCATTGACCGGTTAGTCCATACGTTTTTTAGCAGCTCTAGGCTACGGCTTGCAGATAGTGACTATATTGGGCTCATTGTACATATAGGTATTACGATGCAAAGGACAGAAGACTTCCCTCTTGGAGAAGGAGATTTGGGGCTTTCTGATGAACTGACAAATGAATATCAGTTAATTATGGAAATTGGCAAGGAACTAGAAACTTCCTTTTCCACTAGGTTCAAGAATGAAGATTACATCTATCTAGCAGGAATTTTAAAAGGCTCCAAACTCCATGAAGCAGATGAGATTGCTTATGACAGCCTTGTTTTAAGTAAATTAGTTAAATCTCTTATTGAAGATGTTTCCTCCCAGCTTCATGTTGATCTAACCAATGACTTTCCATTGTATCAGGGTCTATTAGCACATATGGAACCGTCAATTTATCGGATCAAACAGCAAATGGGCTTGTTTAACCCATTAAAAGAGGATATCATTCGCAAATATCCGTTATTATTTTTTGCCGTAAAAAATAGTGTAGAAAAGCAGTTGAAAGAGATTGGTACTTTTCCTGACGATGAAATTGCTTTTATTGTCCTTCATTTTGGCTCGGCGCTTGTTATGAGGGAGGAAAAATTATCGATAGATGCATTGGTAATATGTCCAACTGGTATAGGGACATCTAAGATGCTTGCAAGCCGGATTAGGAAGGAAATAGCCGGGATTGATCATATAGACATTAAATCAATCAAAGAGATACAGGAGAAGGATGAGCTGTCGGGTTACGATTTGATTATCTCAACGGTGAAGCTTCCATTTTTGGGGATAGATTATATTTTAGTTTCCCCGCTCTTAACTGAGGAAAATATATCAGCAATCCGGAATTTTTTAAAAAATAACATTGAGACATTTACTGAAAATAAGCGGTATGCAGGAACACTTACAGATGAGAACTCCTTAACCGGATCAGCGCCAAAAGCAGGCATTGCCGAGGTTTTACAAGAGCTAAAAGTTGTTCAAGAAAGCATTGAGGCAGTATTGAATAATTTTCGTCTGTACAGGATGTCCGATGTCAGTGACCATATGGTGATTATTAAAAGTATGCTGGCAAAGGGAAAAAATGAAGGACTGTTAAGAGATGAGAAAACGGTCTTAAAATCGATACAAGAGCGGGAACGAAAAGGCGGGCTAGGTATACCGGGGACGGCAATGGCCCTTTTCCACTGCAGAGATCAAAACGTTCATGAGCTTATATTTCAAATTACTCATTTGGAGCAGCCTTTACTTGTAAAAGGTATGGACGGTAAACCAATGTACATGAAAAATTTACTCTTAATGTTGGCTCCTGAGGAATTAGCCGTTAGGCAGCAGGAAATAGTAAGCTTGATAAGCACTAGTTTGATTGAGAATAATGAGGCTGCCCTGATTTTCTCATCAGGGAACGAGAAGATGGTCCGAGCAAGATTAGAAATGATCCTTTTGGATTATCTTCATACAAAAATTATAAAGGAATGATCAATATGAAATTAGCAGTCCATTTTGGAGCTGGAAATATTGGAAGAGGCTTTATCGGTGCACTTTTTTCACAGTCTGACTATCATGTTACTTTTGTTGATATCGCTGAACAAGTTATTAATCAGTTAAACACGGAAAAGCGTTATCAAGTAAAATTAGCAACAGATCAACAAGAAACAATGACAATTGACAATGTTTCTGGATTAAATAATTTGACACAGGAACAAGAGGTTGTAGAAGCAATCGGCAAGGCGACTTACCTGACGACAGCGATAGGTCCTAATATACTGCCGCATATTGCTCCGCTAATGGCAAAGGGGATTATGGAGCGGGTTAGGAAGACAGATGAAAAATTATATGTCATTGCCTGCGAAAATCAAATTTCAGCGACAGATCTATTAAAAGGTTATATTTTCGACCACTTAGATGAGGAGACAAAGGAAAAATTAGCAGGGAAAGTTTATTTCTTTAATTCTGCCGTTGACCGGATTGTCCCGATTCAAAATAATAAAGGATCACTTGATGTTCTGGTGGAAGCCTATTATGAATGGGTTGTAGAAGCAAATGAGAGTATTCCATATGTGGAAGGGATGAAAATTGTTTCGGACCTTGCTCCATACATTGAAAGAAAGCTGTTTACTGTCAATACAGGCCATGCTGTTATTGCATATTTAGGATTTTTAGGGAAGAAAGAAACGATTGACCAAGCGTTGGCGGATGAGGCGATTTTAGCTCAAGTACGGGCCACCCTTAGCGAAACGGGTGCCTATTTGATTCATCAATATGGCTTGAATCCAGATGAACACCAGCAATATATTGATAAGATTATCAACCGTTTTAAAAATGCCCACTTACATGATGCGGTAACAAGAGTCGGGCGCTCACCATTACGAAAATTGGGACCAAATGATCGTCTTGTAAAGCCGGCTGTAGAAGCAGCGAAGGCAGGGATTTCCTACTCAAATCTTGCAAAAGCCATTGCTGCAGCCTTACATTTTGATTACCAAGAAGATCCTGAAGCAGTAAAGCTGCAGGAAATGATTAAGGAAAAGGGAGTTCCGGCTGTATTACAGGAAGTATCCGGGCTTGAAGAAAACAACGAAATAACGAAAGAGATAGTAAAACAATATTAAAGACACACAGGGACGGTTCTCCAGCTTCTTTTAAGGAAACAGAGGAACCGTCCCTGTGCTTTTTTAGATTGCCCAGTCTCCGTTACGGAAAATTGGTACGATGGTGCCGTCTTGTTTGATGCCGTCGATGTTCATTTGGTTAGAGCCGATCATGAAGTCGACGTGTACAGTGGAGGTATTCATGCCATTTTTCAGTAATTCTTCTTCGCTCATTTTGGTGCCGCCTTGGATTGTGGTTGGGTAGGCTGCCCCGATTGCTAAGTGATTGGATGCATTTTCATCAAATAACGTGTTAAAGAAAATAATACCAGATTGTGAAATCGGCGATGGATCTGGTACAAGAGCCACTTCACCCAAGCCAGTACCGCCTTCGTTATCAAACACTAATTTCTTAATCGCTTCATCGCCTTTTTCAGCAGAAATATCAACGATTTTGCCGTCTTTAAAATGCACCTCAATGCCTTCAATTAATGTGCCGGCATAGCTTAATGGTTTAGTGCTGCGGACAACACCGTCCATGCGGTGTGTATCAGGGGCTGTGAAGACTTCTTCTGTCGGCATGTTGGCTATGAATTCTTCGCCTTTTGGATTATAGCTTTCCGCACATGCCCAAATATGGTTCTTCGGCAGGCCTAAAGTTAAATCGGTGCCAGGGGCAGTATAGTGCAATGCATCAAATTGGATTTCATTCAATTTTACTGCTTTTTCATTTAACGTCTTTTTATGTTCGTCCCAGGCGGTGATTGGGTCGTCCTCATAAACACGACAGGTTTTGAAAATTTGATCCCATAGTGCATCAACTTGTTCTTCAGATGTTTTCAAGTCAGGAAATACCTTTGCTGCCCAGCCGGCACCTGCTGCAGCGGCAACCGTCCATTTCAGGTCATCATTTTGCGTGGCTGTCCTCTGTGCTTTGAACGCTTTTCCAGCGACATTTTGGTAGGCTGCCACTTTGGCAGGGTCCGCTTCATTCAGTAAGCCAGGGTCACTTGAGATAATGGACAGGCGGCTGACCCGATGGTTTAACACGTGATCTTCGGATTCTTGGATCTCATAGTCAGGAATATTCGTTAATACTTCTGTTGGTTGATGTAAGTAATGTTGTTTCGTAATTTCATCATCGGACCACTTCACGATTACCTTTTCCGCACCTAACGCATAGGCTTCCTTGGTAATTAAGCGGGCTAAAGGCGCTTGATCAACGGTAATCGTCATTTTTACCCAATCACCGGGCTGGACATTGATTCCTTTTGCTGCTAGGAGCTTTGCGTACTTTTGTAAGTTTTCTTCAAAGTTAGGTAAAACCATTCTTTTAAGCCTCCAAAATTTGTTTTCATCATTATAGTAGCATAGTTATCAGAAAACTGACTATTTTTTGACTCACTATAAATCTTCTCTTTCTAGTCGGTTAATTTTCTATATTATAAGTGTTCAAAAATTCCTCTACGGCAATTGTCATGTTTTGCGCCTCTTTTAAACTGGCTACGGGACTGCCTTCAGAGGCTGCTCCAAGAAGTTTCGTAATCTCACGATGTGTAAGAGTATGTGTTTCAAACGTCCTCGTTTTATTGCCGGAGATGTTTGCCAACTTTACGAATGAAGCAGTTGCCTTTCTTTTTGGCCCGATTAACATGGTTGGCGGGAGATGCTGCCCACTTGCATAGGAAACCGGCGATGCTTCCGCCCATACTTGCCGGTCTTGTCCAAAGATCTTTTTATATCTTTCGTTTTTGGGGATATATTCTACCAGATTAATTGGTCCATCTAGGTTAACCACGGAATTAACCATTCCTAGTGAAAGGCCGGCTTGCATCAAATATTTTGGGTTTGTTCCAATGAGCGTAACCAAATGCCCGCCTGCTGAATGGCCCATTAAATTGATTTTGCTTGTATCAATATGATACTGTTCCGCATGCTCATAAACCCATTTAACTGCAGTGGAAACATCATTCGCCATTTCATCGTATGTAGCTTTAGGCGAAAGGCGGTAATTAACAGAGACAAATACATATCCTTTGTTAGTAAAAAAAGCAGGCTTATCGCCAACATTGCTCTTATCTCCTCTCATCCAGCCGCCGCCATGGACATAAACAATAACAGGATGCAGCTTGCTCCCCCCATCATTCGGAGCATAAACATCTAATTTTTGCCTAGGCTCTTCCCCATATGTAACGTCCATTTCCCTAAATTCCTTCCCCTTCGCCGGCTGATAAAAATACATACCAGCCATAAAAACAATTAACGCAAGCAGCCAAAATCGACGCTTCAATACAATCACCCTTTCTTTGAGGAAGCATGGGGACGGTTCTCTTGCTTCATTGAATGAAGTAAGAGAACCACCTTCGTGCTTCATAGGGTGTCCAAAAAAGCGGGGATTATTGATAAAAAAGGGTGGTTTGGAAAAAATTGTTGTAAATATATATGAACCAGTGTACTATTAAGGTAATACACTAAGAATAAAGGAGGAGGATTTGTTGATTAAAGGGCAATTGTATTTGGAGTGGTTGAAGCATCGGAGAAAGGTTTCCGCCACGATGTTAATCGTGGTATTGTTGGGAATTGGGTTAACCACAGTCAGTTATATCAGCCATTTTCATTCTATATCTGATTTTATCATGATGTATCTTTACGGCTGGATGGTGGTGCTGCCATTTCTAGCGGTCATTCCACTGTTTATTAACCTTGAGCAGGATCTGAGAAACCGGCACATTTGGCTTTACACAGAAGCATCCCTCAAGCAGTTATTACTAGCAAAGGTGTTATTTATATCACTTGTCTGCATGGGGTTCATTGTTATCTTCAGTTTGACCGGTTTCATTTTAGAATTGTGTATGAGGGGCGGGAGCGTTTTATCTGCTCTAGTGCTCTTTGTCACTCTTAGCCTGATGACACTTTATAAAATTATCGTTTTGCAGTTTTTATTTTTGTTATTATGGGCCATTTTTCAAGCAGTTACTGTCCTTTCTCAAGCAGCAGGGGTGTTCGTCATGCCAATAAGCTATGCCGTAATCGTCATTCTTTGCTTGAACTTTTATGATGTACTAAAGATGGGCGGTGTGCCGATCCATTTGCGGGGCATTATGATTGGCCCAGAATATGAGCCATTGGGATTGTTTTATCTCGATAAATTTTATATGGGTGAAATATTTGCGGGGTTATTTCTTATTGTGATCAGCTGCCTACTTTCCGCTCGATTTTTACAAAAGAAGGTCGGTGTTTAAATGGGGATGGATTTTGAAAAAGATCGGCCAATTTATCTCCAGCTTGTGGAAAGAATCTGCGGAGACCTTGTGAGCGGCAGACGCAAACCGGGAGATAGGCTGCCGTCTGTTCGCGAATTTGCACTTGAGGCAGGAGTCAATACAAACACTGTGCAAAATGTTTATAAGCAGCTGGAGCAAATGGAGCTGACGGAAACGAAACGGGGCCAAGGGACATTTATCACCCCCGACCCTTTAAAAATAAGTGTGATGCGGGAAGAGTTGAAAAAACAGCTGATCGACCGGTTTTTAAGCAGTGTTGAAACAATGGGATTTACCCAGGCGGAAATTCTTCAATCGTTAAAAGAAAGGAGGGAGAATGAGTGTTAGAGACAAAAGATATTCAGTTTTCCTATCAAAAGCGGCGGCTTGTACTTAGGAACGTCAATGTCCAAATAGAAATTGGGAAAATCGTGGTTCTTGCCGGTGAAAATGGCAGCGGGAAGTCAACATTCCTCAAGGTGCTTGCCAATTTATTACAGCCGCAGAGCGGCCAAGTATGGTTAAACGGATCTGAAGCGACAAGAACGAGCTTGTCTGAGATTGCGTTTATGCCAGATGATCAGTTATACCATCCGTACCTTACTGGGGAGCAGCTATTTACCTTCTTAGAGTCACAATTTCGCGATTTTGAGTGGGCAAGGGCGAAGGAAATTGCGGATTATCTAAGGGTTGATATTACAACAACAGTTTCGGCTATGAGTAAAGGGAATATAAGCCGGCTCAAGCTCGCCGCAGTCTTTGGACGAAAAGCAAGCTATTATCTGCTGGATGAGCCATTTTCGGGATTGGATCCGCTTGTCCGTGAGGAAATAATAAAAAGCATTATCCAGTTTGTTGATTTAGAAAACGCCACAATTTTGTTAAGTACGCATGAACTTGATGACGTATCCAAAGTCGCCGACGAACTGATGATTTTGAAAGATGGAAAGATTACCGCCCACGAAAGTTTAGATAATATTCGCAGTGAATACCGGATGGAACCTAAAGAATGGTTCAAATCATTTTATAAAAAAGGGGAGAACTAAGAATGAATAAATGGACAATTTCATTAGCAGTCTATGTGGCATTATGTATCATCGGGGTTTTCACAAAAGCAAGTGAAGGCTATGACGTTTGGAGCTGGAAGCTATTCGTCGCACAAATATTCGCCATTCCAATTACCTTAATTGTTTTCATTATCCTCCATTTTAAAAGTAAATATCGATGAGATATGGGGGCGGTTCTCCTGCTTTATTTAATGAAGCGCAGAAGAACCGTCCCCATGCTTTCTAAAAAAAGGATTAATAATTCATTAAAATGGCAAATTAATTTAAGAACAGTGGTACATTGTTTAAGAGGGTTTCAGTGAAAATTTTGGAGGCATTTTATGTCTTATTTAATCTCTTTATTTGAACAGCATAGCTATCTTATTTTATTTGCGGGTATTTTTTTAGAGCTCATGGCGCTCCCGATTTCAGGGGAATTATTAATGAGCTATGCCGGTTACTTTGTGTATCAGGGGAAGATGAATTACCTTTTGGCACTCTTGACCGTCTTTTTTTCGGGCGGTGCAGGGATTACCGTAACCTATTGGATTGGCAGGGCAGGTGGATATAAACTCATTGAGAAATACGGAAAATATATTCATCTTGGGCCTGAAAGGTATAAAAAAACAGCGGCATGGTTTGAACGTTCTGGGAGTAAGTTATTAATCTTTGCTTATTTCATCCCCGGAGTCAGGCATTTCACCGGATATATTTCCGGGATTTCGAGAATGTCATTTCAGAAATTTATCATTCCGGCTTATACAGGTTCTTTTTTATGGGGATTTTGTTTTATAACACTAGGGAAAGTATTAGGACCGCAATGGAAGGCATTTCACCATGCAGCAAGTAAATACTTTGTTATGTTTATTATCGTTTTAGCAATTTTATTAGCCTTTTTTCTAGTCTACCGATTTTATAAAGATCAAATTAAGAGCTTTTTTGTTCGTGCTTTAAAAAGGCTGATGGCTCGTCTAAAAACGATAAGAGCAACCGAAATATTTCTTATTTGCCTCACATTAGTGTTAATTGGCATGGTTTCGTTAATGCTTGGATTGGCACAGGATTATTTAGCTAATGACTTTACGGAGTTTAATGAAGTGACGAATTATATCGTTAACTCTGTGGTTTATCAGCCTTGGATGAAAGGGTTCTTTATTTTTCAATCAATATATGTATTTGGGTTTATCACAGCCATTACCATCCTGCGTATATGGAGAAAGGGACGGAACAGGGCCTTGGAGTATCTTTTGCTTTTAATAACCATATTGGGAGCAAAGGCTTTTCATGATTCTATTACACAGGCCTTATCTTTTCTTGAATCCTTTGGTTTCGTAGGAAAATTTCATTCCGAGAATTTCCCTGATTTAAATGCTGTAATAATCATTACCATTTATGGAGTCTGCTTCTTCTTACTTGTCCGCCATTCAAAAAGGGGATTGACGCCAGTATTTGCGGCTCTATTTGCGTTATTTATCTTAATTGGATTAACCGTTGCAAATATAGCTTCGACTAATCTACTGCCTAGTGATATTGTTGGCGGATACGTATATGGCGCTGTATGGATCTTTTTTAACTTCTTGTTATTTGAAATGTTACGGCTTGTATTGGAAAGAGATTAAAGTGAATTAGACAGGGTGATGGCTGCTTCATTGTTGAAGCAGCCATTCCCATGCATTACTATAAATTTAATTTCTTCATTCTGTATTGCAAGCTTTGGCGGCTAAGGCCGAGTGCTTTGGCTGCTTTTGAGATGTTGAAGTCGTGCTTTTTTAGGACGTGTTCGATGTAGGTTTTTTCGAATAGTTCCATTTGTTCCTTCAGTGGTACGGTTTCATCAGTGTTTTCTTTCATGAACGTATCAACGGTGGAAACAGGCATCATGCGCTCTCTTATCTGTGCTTTGCTGCGGTACTGGTATGGTAAATGGGCATACATAATGTACTCTTCATCAATCATGATGTTCATCGCCGCTTCAATAATATGCTCCAGTTCCCGGACATTCCCATGCCAATCATACTCAAGGAATGATGCCTGAACCTCTTCTGATAAGCCTTTTACATTCATATGAAAACGTTGGTTGTATTTTTCAATAAAATGCTCCACCAATAATGGAATATCTTCTTTGCGCTCTTTTAACGGCGGGACAAAAATTGTGACGACTCCAAGCCGGTAAAATAAGTCTTTGCGCATCCGATTATTGGCGATGGCCTCAATTGGGTCTTCATTCATATTAGCAATGACCCTGACATCAACGGGCATATCCTTAGTATCACCAATTCGTCTAATTGTTTTTTCCTGAAGAACCCGAAGCAGTTTTGCCTGAAGGTTAAGATTTAAAGAGTTAATCTCATCCAGCAGCAGGGTACCTCCGTTAGCTTGTTCAAACAAGCCTGGTGTATCCATTGCGCCAGTAAAGGCTCCTCTTTTTGTGCCGAATAGAAGACTTTCAATTAAATTATCAGGTAAAGCAGCACAGTTTTGGGAAATAAATGGGCCAGTTAATCTATTGCTTGCGTTATGAATACTTTGAGCAAAAAGTTCTTTCCCTGTCCCAGTATCTCCGACAATCAATACATAAGATGAGGTTCTGGTAGCCCGTTTGGCTGATTCAATCACTTCTTTAATGGCGGGACTTCTCCCAATAATATTATCAAACGTATATTTAGCTGGCCCCTTGTTCATATTGCTTTTCATTAGCCGTTCAAGCTTTGTTACATCGTTGGCAATTTCAACTGCACCTTGAAGTTTCTCACCATCATAAATTGGAATCGTATTGTTGATGGTGGTAATTTCGTGGCCCTTGTTATTAAAATAGGTCTGCTTGACGTTACTTGTTTCTTTGCCGTCTTGCAGGGCTTTAACGAGTGTACTTGATTGGTCGTCTTTAAACATAAAAACGTCTAATAAGTTTTTATTTATGACATCATGAAGGTCCATCGACTCCATTTGCATCATTTTTTTATTATAAATAATGGTTTTTCCTGTTTCGTCTACGGCATGAACCCCAACGTCCACTTCGTCCAAAATCCGTTTATACATCTGTGTTAAATATCGCAAATCAATTTGTGAATATTTCATGATGGTCCATACCCCTTGTTTATTCTTTATGCACTTATTTAACCAAAAAAACGGCGTTAATGCAAAAATATTTTGCGTTATTTTTTAGAGAAATATATTCTGTGCAAAATTTATTGGCGTGTATTATGTGTCAAATCGCATAAAACCGCAAAAAAATTGTTGGCACGGAAATTGCAATACTTATTTGTGAGTAACAAATGCTTTAGCATAGCTTACGAATATAATAAGGGGTGTCATGTATGTCAGCAAATACACTGGCAAATGAAATAAAAAAGGAACAACAGCAGGAACAGGAGTCATTAAATTTATTTTATTCAACCCAGACCGTTATCCAAAAGGCATTATCAAAATTAGGCTATACAAATGAAATGTTTGAGCTCTTAAAAGAGCCAATTCGCATGTTAACAGTCCGAATTCCGGTGAGAATGGATGATGGTTCAGTCCAAATCTTTACTGGTTATCGTTCCCAGCATAATGATGCCGTAGGTCCGACAAAGGGCGGCGTTCGCTTTCATCCGGAGGTGGATGAGGAAGAGGTTAAGGCTTTATCAATTTGGATGAGCTTGAAGTGCGGTATTACCGATCTTCCATATGGCGGCGGTAAGGGCGGAATTATTTGCGACCCAAGAAAAATGTCATTTAGAGAGCTTGAGAGACTAAGCCGCGGTTATGTTCGTGCAATTAGCCAAATTGTCGGTCCAACTAAAGATATTCCGGCACCGGACGTGTATACGAATTCACAAATTATGGCATGGATGATGGACGAGTACAGCCGGTTACGCGAATTTGATTCACCTGCATTTATCACAGGAAAACCAATTGTTTTGGGTGGTTCAAAAGGCCGTGAAACTGCAACCGCAGCGGGTGTAACGATTTGTATCGAAGAAGCCGTGAAGAAAAAAGGGATGGAATTAAAAGGGGCACGCGTAGTTATTCAAGGCTTCGGTAATGCCGGCAGCTACTTAGCTAAATTCTTACATGATGCCGGTGCAAAGGTGGTCGCTGTTTCGGATGTTTACGGCGGAATTTATGACCCGGATGGTCTTGATATCAATTATCTTCTAGATAAGAGAGACAGCTTCGGCACCTTCTCGAAATTATTTGATAATACGATTACAAATAAAGAATTGCTGGAATTAGAGTGTGATATTCTTGTTCCTGCGGCAATTTCAAACCAAATTACAGCTCAAAATGCGGCCAATATTAAGGCGGCAATCGTTGTTGAAGCTGCTAATGGACCTACAACTCTTGAAGCAACTCATATTCTAACAGAGCGCGGCATTCTGCTTGTTCCGGATATTTTGGCAAGTGCTGGTGGGGTAACCGTATCTTATTTTGAATGGGTGCAAAATAATCAAGGATATTATTGGTCAGAAGAAGAAGTGAAAGAAAAACTCGCAGCTGTGATGACTCAATCCTTTGATAGTATTTATAATACAGCTGAAGCACATGAAGTGGATATGCGTTTAGCCGCTTATATGGTTGGAATCAAAAAAGTCGCTGAGGCATCCCGCTTCCGTGGCTGGGTATAAATGATAATAAAGAAAAACTCTTTCCATTGAGATGGGAAGAGTTTTTTTGCATCTCAGGTGCAAGAATTGATAGTGTAGATATCCTTTCGAAAAGTGTAGATATTGTCACAATTAGTGTAGATATCTGCTATAAATCAAACGTTTGTTTGAAAATCCCGCTATGTTTCCCGACAATTTGTTTTATTTTTACATAGGCTTAATGTCTTCCTATCTGTAATGCCAATAGGGTGTTTTTGGAAGGAATTATTGGCGGTTTCAGAGAAAATATGTTTGAATAAATTGTAAAAAGGGAGAGTTTTTGAAAAGTGACATTTATAAAAAATAGAAAATTAATTGGGATAACGTGGATTTTTGCATTCCTGTTTTTGGTGATTTGTTTGTTAACAATGGCTTATAGTTACTTTAATACCGAAGAAATGAGTTTAGCCGTAGATCAATGTTACAAAAATGGAGGGGAAGTTGTTCTAGAAATTAATAATCATCTTACTAATAGCTATTCTTTTGAATGTAAATAATAAGGCGCTGTGCATAAGAAAGACTGCTTTATGTGTAATTGATGAGTTGGAAGAAACGTCCCTATGCATCACTATGTTTCCTGAATATGGATTGGAATTACATTATTGTAATTTTTATTCCTGTGTGTTAAACTAAAAACTAGTTATTCATTTTGAAATGCATTTTATTGTGTAAATGATAAATTAATATTTTAATTTGTTTAGGAGGAGCCTGTCACCAAGGGGGAAGTATGTCCCTTTGGTGACAGGCTCTTTTTGTATTTAAAATTAAAAAAAGGAAGTGATTGAATGATCATCGGTTTGTCCATCATCTTGCTGCTTGTACTATTCTTGCCTTTCACAAAGTTTGTCGAGCGAAACCTAGAAGTGTTTTTATTTATTATGGGGATTGCAGCTGTAGTGGTTAGTCAGGTATTTTCCTGGCCGCTTGTAAAGGAAGCGTTAATCCATCCAATCAACATTACGCTGGCTGTTCTATTCGCTGGTCTTTTGTTCCGCTGGTTCCAGGGGCCAATTGAAAAAGGAATTGCTTGGATCAGCAATGTTATGCCATATCGCTTGTTTATTGCATTATTTGTTATCGTTTTAGGTCTCATTTCGAGTGTGATTACCGCCATCATTGCTGCTATTATTCTTGTAGCTGTAGTTGGTGTTTTACGCCTTGATCGAAAGTCAGAAATCCGCCTGGTGGTCTTAGCGTGTTTCGCCATCGGCTTAGGGGCAGTGCTGACACCAATTGGGGAACCGCTTTCAACGATTGTGGTTAGTAAATTAAATGAGGATTTTCTTTATTTATTTAAATTAGTAGGGGCCTCTGTTATCCCTTCCGTCATTGTTTTTGGCGTACTGGCTGCTTTTATGATTAAACCTCGAAACCAGTTTGATAGTATTTCAGGGAAATCTGAAATTGCCGCTGGATTAGAGGCAGAGGGACAAACCCCTCAGTCAAATGTAGGTAGGCAAACAGAGAAGGAATCTTACGGGGAAATCATTATCCGCAGTTTAAAAATTTATTTGTTCGTTATGGCGCTTACGTTTCTTGGCGCTGGGTTCGAGCCATTTATCGAGGCTTATATCCTAGGCTTAAGTCCAAAGCTTATGTATTGGATCAACATGGTGTCGGCGATATTGGATAATGCCACACTTGCTGCCGCGGAAATCAGTCCTGTCATGAATGACGAAACTATTAAGGATATTCTGATGGGACTTCTAATTAGCGGCGGAATGTTAATTCCAGGGAATATTCCGAATATCATTGCCGCAGGTAAATTAAAAATTACAAGCGGTGAATATGCCCGGTTTGCCTTCCCAATAGGACTGGCAGCAATGGCCATCTACTTTATTGTCATTCTTGTAGTCTAACAACTTAATTGAAAAGCCGGCCTTCGCTAAAATCAAGCGGGGCCGGCTTTTTTTAAGCACCAGAACCGCCCCCCGTGTTTTACTTGAATACAAACTAATGTATGGATTGAGCAGTTGCTATGGGATGGAGTTTTCCCTCTTGTGCAAAAGAGACTTTACCGGTCTCTTCTGATACAACTAATACAAGAGCATCACATAGCTCTGATAAACCTAGTGCGGCGCGGTGACGGGTGCCGAGTTTTTTTCCGATTATAACTGCAGTTGTTAAGGGAAGGACGTTTGCCGCTGAAACGATTTGATTACCACGAATTAACACGGCTCCATCATGGAGAGGGTTTCCGGGATAAAAAATGGCTTCTAACAATGCAGGGGTTAAGGCAGCTCTAATATCTGTTCCTTTTTGGATTAACAAATCTAGAGAATCATTTCGTTGGACCACTATTAACGCACCATGGCGGCGTGCCGACAACCTCTCAACACAAATGGATAAGTCCTCATATTTTTCTGTAAATGCAGATAAATAGCAGTTTAGATAAAAGGAAGATGCAACTGATTCGATTTGTATCATTTTATTCTTAATTTCCTCTAATTTACCCAAGAGACAACAGTTTTCGTTATCTAAAATTTCTAAGCTATATTGGAGTTCATTGGTAATATGCTGTATTCCTTTCGACAATTGCTGCTTCATTGGGGAAAAATCACAATTAGTTTCGTTCACATGTCTACAACTCCAATCATTACAATTTTAAAAAAACTCTTTTAAAAATAGACCTAGTTTGCTTTTTAACATAGCAGGTATTTTTATCATAAACTCACCTGACGTTTAAGTGCATACCTTAAATTATGATCACTTTAGGAAATCAAATGATTTTTTGGGGAATCATAAATTCATTCACTAATATTCCCGATTGAGGAAAGTGTAATCCTAATTGCCAAGCACCAATTCCTCTTAACCGATAATTTACAAATAACTGGAGCTTTTGAGCGCGGGCCCTGGCGTCTTCGAACCATACAATGTGTCTTTTTCCCGTTTCGTCTCGATATTGAAAGAAAGGCTGTTGATATTCTGTAGAATATTGGATAGGTACTTGATATTTCATAGCAGTTTCTATTGCGCTGGAAACAGAAACTGCACGGGCACTTTCTACAGTTCCATTTGTCATGGTCCAGTCGTACCCATAGCGAGGAACACCCAGGATAATTTTATTTCCTCTCATATTATTAAGAGCATAAACGATTGTTTGTCTTACTTCTTTAATTGGAGCCACAGGGCCAGGGGGACTGCTTGCTTCGTGCCAGTCATAAGCCATAATAAAAACAAAATCAACAGCTGCTCCAATTCCACCGTAATCATACCCCTTTAACCAAGGTATATCATCACTTGTCTTAGCTGGTACGGCAACAGATGTATAATAACCTTCTGGCCTCAATCGTTCACTCAGCGAACGTAGGAAGCCGCTATATATATCCCTTTCTCCTTCACGTATTCGTTCAAAATCAATATTCACACCAGCATAATTTTTAGTTTTTACTAGGTTATAAATATTTGTAATCAATCGCTCTCTAATTTCCGGAGTATTTAATACCCTTTTTGTTAATTCGGGATTAAATCCAGTCTCGGTTAAATTCGTAATAACGGCAAGAGGTGCTACATTGTTCTCTCGTGATAGCCTAATGAGCTGCTGATCATTTAAAGTACTCAAACCTCCATCTTCAAGGACATGGTATTCGAAAATGCCAAAAAAGGTATTAATCGGTGCAAATCTCTGTACAAGCCATTGGTTCATCTCAGGTGTAGAAGGAGTTATATAACTAAAACCTTCCGCTTCATATTTAGGTCTTGGGGGCAAGTATAATTTCATACCAACCATTAAGGTATCAGATTGTAGACCATTATATAAACGTATTGTTTCAACAGGAATGAAACTCATCTGGGAAATCAAATAGAGTGAATCTCCAGGCTGAACAATATACATATCCGATGGAATGAGTAAATCTTGCCCTGGGACTAATCGATCTGTTTTTAATCCATTTATTATACGTATGCTGTCCATAGTAACTTGATATTTTGTTGCAATGGAAAAAATGGAATCCCCCGTTTTAACGATATATATAAACATAGTTCCACCTCGCCTCAGAAGTTTGTATTAATTCAATATATGTGGTAGTTTTTTTGGAATGTCTGAAAAATGAACACCTTTGATTAAAGAGGGGGCGAGTAAACATGGAAAAATAGAAAATATACCGCTAAAATTTGGAGGGGCATAAAATGACGAACAGGCTACTTTTTACCAGAAGTACTGTTCATTTTATGCACCTTGGCTAATAATAGAATTAAGAATTGAAAGGAAAGAAGGCATACCGAATTGTTTAAAAAATGGGGAATTCTCATCTTATTAGTCGTTGTCGTTTTAAATGCCTGTGGACCTAATCTTCAGCCAAAAAATCAAACACCTATTGAAAAAAATATCACTACTAAGGGGGAATTCCCAAACATTGATCATATTGTCATTGTGATTGAAGAAAATCGATCACAAGAAGCAATTGAAGGGAATAAGAAAGCCCCTTATATTAATTCACTAATGAAACAGGGCGCCAACTTTACTAATTATTATGCCATTGAACACCCGAGTCAACCTAACTATTTGGATTTGTTTTCTGGATCTAATCAGGGTGTGACAGATGATAAGGTTCCTAACGCGAAATTTACAACAGATAATTTGGCAAGTGAGCTGACTGCCAAAAATTATACATTTGCTGGCTATTCCGAAGACCTTCCTTCTATTGGCTTTGAGGGGGAATCTACAGGTCCTGGGGGGTATGCACGTAAGCATAATCCTTGGGTAAACTTTACGAACGTCCCTAAAGAGGCAAATCAGCCATTAACAAATTTTCCAAAGGATTTTTCAAAACTGCCGACAGTGTCATTCGTTATCCCGGCCTTACGCAATGACATGCATGACGGCTCCATTAAGGAAGGAGATAATTGGCTGAAGGAACATATCGATCCATATGTCCAATGGGCGACAAAGCATAACAGTTTATTAATTGTTACATGGGATGAGGACGACCATTCACAAGACAACAAAATCCCGACCTTTTTCGTCGGCCCAATGGTCAAGCCAGGCCAATATAACGAAAAATTAAATCACTACAATCTATTAAGAACCCTTGAAGACCTATACGGTTTAAAGCATTTGGGTGAAAGCGAGAGGGTAGAATCTATAAAAAACATATGGAAATAACATAAGATTAAATACGGGACGGTTCTCCTGTTTCATTTGCAAGAAATGAAACGCAGGAACCGTCCCCGTCTTTTAGCAAATCTAATTGATAAATCCTTTTTGCAGTTGATTAGCGGCGAATAAAGCATTCTTATCATTCAGAATGTCTCCCGGTTTATTTCCTTCTCCTAGAATGTACCCTTCAAATGAGATTCCCATAAAATCAAAGATATGTTGAAACTGTTGTATCATTGGTAATCCTTTGATATTAGGGGCATCTCCTCCTACAGCAATGACATATGCTTTTTTCTGTGACATTTGCTTTTTAAAATCTAGGTATTTTACATCTCTTAACGTTTGTGACCATCGATCAATAAAATTCTTCATTGTACCTGACATGCTATACCAGTAAATAGGTGTAGAAAAAATGATAATGTCATGTGGTAAAACCCGATCAATTATGGAGTTATAATCATCATCTACAGCTTGGAATCCTTCTTCTGCATGACGACCATCGATAATCGATTGAATATGAAAGTCCCGTAAATATATTTTTTCTACTTCTATCCCTTGAATGGCTTGTTCCGTTAACGTTTCGGAGTTTCCGTCAGGACGGGTACTTCCGTAAATAACTGCGATTGTCATGAGTTAAATCTCTCCTTTAAATAACTTTTATTACCATCATTGATATTTTATAATGTAATTATAAATCAATAAAGATGATTATTTTGATTGAATCAATCGGAAACGGCGATTAGGGTGATGAAATGGAAATTAAACAATTGATTACATTTAATATGGCTGCAGAAACTTTGAATTTTACGCAAACGGCTAAACTTTTAAATTTTGCACAATCAAGTGTTACAGCACAAATAAAAGCACTTGAGGCTGAAATGGGCACACCTTTATTTGAACGTCTTGGGAAGCGATTATCATTAACAGATGCTGGATGCCGGTTTAAAACCTATGCGGAAAAAATGATCAGAATTAGTGAAGAGGCAAAGTTGATTGTAAGTGGAACAGAGGAACAGACAGGCACCCTGATGGTAGGAGCACAGGAAAGTCAGTGTACCTACCGACTTCCATCAATTCTAAAAGAATTTAAATCTTTATTCCCTCAGGTAAAGCTTATTTTCAAACCGGCTCATTCTGATGAAATGGCGAGGGAACAGCTGGCAGGGGGAGTACTCGATGTAGCCTTCATTATGGATACATGCAGGCCCGGGGAAGCGCTGGTAATAGAACCATTAATTAAAGAGGAACTCGTAATCGTGGCGTCATCTACCCATCCATTGTTGCAGAAATCAGAAGTTTCACCAGAAGATCTGGAACATGAAACACTTCTGTTGACTGAAGCAGGCTGCTCCTACCGTAATATTTTTGAGGACATTTTCCGTGCAGCAGGAGTGTACGCATTAAATAAAATAGAATTTGGAAGCATAGAAGCCATAAAACAATGTATAATAGCAGGGCTTGGCATCGCTTTGTTACCGAAGATGGCAGTAGAGGCAGATATTAAAGCGGGAAGAATGAATGAGCTGGGGTGGAAAAATACCGCAGCACCAACTTATACTCAAATAGCATGGCATAAAGACAAATGGATGACACCACCTTTAAAGGCTTTTATTGATTTAACACGACAAACATTTAAAAACTATTAACTCAAAGGTCTAGTTTTTTGAAATACGGAGACGGTTCTTTTGTTTCATTCAAAAGAAATGAAACAAAAGAACCGCCAGCATGTATTATCTATTTCCACTAACCTTTTTATCTTTTTCCAATAAAACAATTAATCCTGGTAACAATATCCCTCTGATTAGGAAGGTGTCGAGTAAGATTCCGACTGCTACGATGAATCCGAAGATAAACAGCAGTTGGATTGGCTGGGTCATTAATACGGCAAAGGTGGCTGCCAGTATCAGGCCGGCTGAAGAGATGACACCGCCCGTATTAGTAACCGCAATTTCTACCGCTTCCTTGACACTATGCTTCGCTCTTTCTTCCTGGAACCTTGAGACGAGCATAATATTATAGTCAATTCCCAAGGCGACCAAGAAGACGAAGGCATAAAGCGGCACACGGTCGCTGATGGTATCAATTCCGAAAATCAGATTACTTAAGAAGGTCCCTAATCCTAATGCCGCAAAGAATGAAATGAGGATAGTGCCCATCATATAAATCGGCATTTTAAACGACCTTGTTAAAACAATCAACAGGACGAAGATTAAAATCGTCTCCAGCGTTACAATCACAGTAACATCCCGGTCATTGACAATACGGTCATCCACTTTAACGGCTGTTTCGCCGGCAAAAAACAACTTACCCTCAAGCCCGCTGTCAGCAACAATTTTCTTGGAATGATCAATTGTTTCTTTTAGTGCATCAATCGTTTTAACCGAATACGGATTTCCTTCAAACGTCAAACTGTAATAAAGCACTGAATCGTCTTTTGTTTTACCACCTAAGCGGACGTTGTCTACGTGCGGCCGACTCTCCAATGCGGTTTTTAATTTTTCCTGCTGTTCAGCTGTAACGGCGCCATTAGATTCAAACACCACAGTAGTCGGCGCCAGATCCCCGCTTCCAAATTCCTTTGCTAAAATTTCATAGCCCTGACGTGAAGGCATGTCTTTAGGGAATGATTTCATCGTGTCATATTCATACTTTAAATTAAACAGGTTACTTGCAGACACTAATAGGAAAATCCCGATAATAACAACTGAAAGCCCGGGTTTTTTCGTAACAAAACGGCCTATTTTCCCCCAAACTATATGCTTGCTGGCATACGCTTCACCAACATGAGGGATTTTCGGCCAAAATGACTTTCTGCCAAACAGGGTAAACAATGCAGGAACGAGCGTGATGGATGCCAGCATAATCACGGCCATTGTCGTTGCAAAGGTTGGGGCAAAGTTTCGGTAGTCACCAAACTGAGCAAAGAATAACACCAGCATGGCGGCCAGAACCGTTCCGCCTGAAAAGAAAACCGGCATCCCTGTTTCCCGCATCGCTTCCTTCATCGCCTGAAACTTGCTTTCATGACTTGTCAGCTCTTCACGATACCGAGAAAAAACGAATAAGGAATAATCAATCATTGCGGCAAATAACAAAATCGACATTATCGACAATGTCTGATTACTTAAAGCAAGCCCTGCTGCGCCCATGATTCCCAGTATTTGATTAACAACTTCATAGACAAAGACAGCTGCAAGAAGTGGAATAAATGCTAATAACGGCGAGCGGTAAATCACGATTAACAAAATAAGAATTAAACCGACTGTAGATAAAATCAGAACAACATCAGCTCGGGAAAATAGATCAAGAGAATCAGCAGCAATCCCGGCAGGTCCGGTAACAAACAATTTATAGTCCGTTGCATCTGCCGCAACTTTCTTCACCTTAACTAATGAATCCCTAATTTCCGTATTTTCAAGTGAAGCATTAAAGCTTAACGGAACGATGGCCGTTTTCTTGTCCTTTGAGAAAAAGCCAGCCGTTGCTTGAGGAGGAAGGGAAGCAATCGGGATAATCTGATCAATTCCTTTAATATTTTCTTCCTTTATTTTGTCTAGAACCTGACCAAGCTTTTGGAGCTGCACTTCACCATCTTTTGATTGAAAAACTAATATAGCAGGGGTTCCCTCATTATTAGGGAAATATTGGTCCATCTTTTTTTGCGCAATCACCGATTTTGCATCGTCAGGCAGGGAATCAATTCGGGATACTTCATAATCCTTGGCACTTGGTGCAAATATCGCAAGTAACATGGTGATAACCAACCAAGCAGCAAGCGTAATCCACATTCCCTTTTTGGTCGAAACGCGGTCGGTAATGGCTTGTAGAAATGACTTCATCGAGTTTGTTTACTCCCTTCTTTAAAGAAATCTTAAGGTAACACAAGTGTCACTTTAGGAAAAATAAAAAGACACTATTGTCACTTTTATTATCTTTTAAAGTAACATATGTGTCAATTTAGTTGTTTATGAACATTCCATGACAAATAATTTCTTTAATGGAGCTGACCCAAATGGGATGTGGGATATTGGAATGATTGGGGATGGCAACAGATTGGAAAATGTATCCTAAAATCAAATTGTTTGGAAGGTCTCGCTTCAGTTTTCTTTCCTTTTTCCCTAATTCCACAAATTTCTGTAAATGCTGGTACATATCCGTATGGAGTGTCTTAAATTTTTCTTCATGGTGTGGTACCCGCTGACCGATTTTAATGAGCTTCTGAATATCAGAGTAACTAAACATCAGGTTTAACAGGTAATTAAATTGTGCTTCAAACCCTTGGTGTAAATCTATTTGTTTTAGCTTGAGCAAATATTGATCCATTTCATAAAAGTAATAGTTCGTGATGAGCTCTTCCTTATTTTCATAGTATTTATAAAGTGCACCCCGAGATACCTGTAAGCTGTCAGCCAGCAAACTAAACGTAAAGGCCTCATAGCCATGACTTAGCAGCAGCTCCTTAGTTGCTTGAAATAATTCATCTGTGGAGAATTTGCGTTCACGCGCCATACACTCACCTCAACACCTATTATAAGCAAAAAAAGGGCGAATGGTAAATGAACCGTACCTGTGTTTTAAAAATAAATGAGAAACAGTATTGGTAAAATCCCGAATGCGATGTTAACGATGAAATGGCAAATGATAAGAGGAAATAATCTTTTTTGTTTGTGATAAATAACCCCGCTGCCAACTCCCCATACAAAGAAAGCTGCCGCGTAGACAATAGCACCATGAATACTAACCGCCAATATCATGTGCTGTAACGCAAAACCAACCGCCGGAATGGTTATTCCAACCCACACTTTTTTATAATGTTTGATTATTAATGGCTGTGCATAGCCTCGATACATTAGTTCTTCAACAGGTGCATTCAATAAAGGAAAAATAATAGAAATGCATGCGGTTAACCAAATAAGCCAGTCAGGCCGTGAAAAAGTATAGATTTCTTCATTTCCTATAAAAACAGTATGAAAGTGTTGGAATAAATCTGGTCCATACATGACAAACATGATTCCTAAAATTGTAACCACAAACGGAATATACAAGACAAACAGCCATAAAATGCCCAACAAGATATCTTTAATAACCCGTTTACGGTGAAAACCGATTAAGTCTTGAATAGAACGACCTTCTTTTTTTAAAAGATGATGTAATAGAAAAAAACAAAGTACATTTACTATAGTAAAGTAAACAGTTGAAAATTCGGGTAGGTAGGGAAACTGAAATTGGATTCCGGCTTTTTTAAGTAATAAAAAGAAAATGAGCAGCGTCATGATTAGCATCGGAAAGCGGATGAATGAAACCAGCCATGCGTTCTTCATAAACTTGACACCTCCGTTATTCCAAAATACTCAGAGCCCTTTATTTTTATGAGTTAACATTATAAATTCAATTTTTGGCAAAAAGATCATGTTATAGCAGGGGATTTGTAAGATTATGGTGAATTATGTAGTTTATAAGGAAAATGTTTGGAAATTCATTATGATTCAATAAAGCAACTATTACAAAAGGGGAAAGTATGCGGAAGGTATTAAAAATTGTATTGGTACTAGGTTTCTGATGTTGTTCGAAAAACTCTGATGACCATGTAGTAGGTTATGAAGTTATTTATAAAGCAACTTTTGAACTACAAGGAAGTTAGAACAGAATTATAGAGGAAGCTATTAAAGAAGTATCCTGATGATAAACGAGTGAAAAAAATTATAAAATAGATCTGGGCTTATTGGAATCAGTTTATCTGAGAAGTTTTTATGAGAACAAAACTATCTAAAAAGGAATCCAAATTGTCCTCATAAAGCGTTCATGAGAACTGGAATCACGAAAAGCAAGGCCATTTTGTCCTCATGAAGCGTTCATGAGAACTGGAACCAAGAAAAGCGCGGTAGTTTTGTCTTCATGAAGCGTTCATGAGAACTGAAACCAAGAAAAGCACGGCCGTCTTGTCCTCATGAAGCGTTCATGAGAACTGAAACCAGGAAAAGCGCGGCGGTCTTGTTCTCATAAAGCGTTCATGAGAACTGAAACCAGGAAAAGCGTGGCGGTCTTGTCCCCATGAAGCGTCCATGAGAACAGATACCAAGAAAAGAGCGACGTCCTTGTCCTCATGAAGCGTTTATGAGAACTGGAACCACGGAAAACGAGGCCGTTTTGTCCCCATGAAGTGTTCATGAGAACTGAAACCAAGAAAAGCAAGGCCGTTTTGTCCTCATAAAGTAATTATCAGGATCTTTTGAATAAATGGAGGGAAGGAAGATTGTCAACATATTGGGGAAGACCAAAAATAAACATTCCCAAATCAAAGAGTGAATGGATTTGGGATATTATAGGATATTTCTGTTATTTTGGCTCTATCATTCTTTTACTCATTGTTTGGGGAACACTTCCGGATGAAGTACCAGGGCATTATAACGCTGCCGGTGAGGTAGACCGTTGGGGCTCAAAATGGGAACTTCTGATTTTCCCGTTTATCGGGGCGTTTATTCTAATTTTCCTGTCCGTTCTTGAAAAATTCCCTGAGGCCCATAATTACCCAAAACGGTTGAATGAAACGAATGCGGAACACTTCTATTTACATAGCCGGAAAATATTAAATCAAATAAAAAATATTTGTTTAATTATTTTCTGCCTCGTTGAGATAGAATCCATTTCTATTGCTTTGGGATGGGGCGGAGGTTTTGGTGCGTGGTTTTTACCGGTCACGATAATAGGCACGGGGATTCCAATCATATTAGGAATCATCCAGCAAAGACGAATAAGATAGTTAAAAGGTTCAGTCCCCGTAAATAATGGGGAACTGAACCTTTTTTAAAGCATTCGATATTTCGCCTTAAAATACTTTTTAAAACCGTCGGCAAGCAAAAGGAAAGTAATAATCATCACCGAAATAAATAAGACTGTGTACAACGGGACCCAGTAGCTGCTCCAGATTTCTTTCGATATAAGTTGAAGATGCATCGGATAAGCAAGTGATATATTTTCCGCCGAGTAACTTCCGTCCATTTCAGATGTGAATTTTTGATCCACAAAAAGATTGAAGACAGCCAATTGTGCTAGTAAAAACAAAACTCTGGCCATGTCGTTCACGAAACTGGTGATCAGCTGTGATTTCAGATGCGGGAAAATATGCCGCGTAAATAAACTAACTTTGGTAGTGCCGGTAGAAATGGCCGCCTTGATAAAAAGCTGATTGGATAAGTAAGTCACATCGTTTTTTACCAACGTCGCCAGACGCCCAACCTCAATTCCGGACAAGATTATAACAAACCATAACGGCGAGAAGTTGGAAAAATAGATAAAGGGGATTCCAAGCAGCAGTGCCGCTAGAAAAATTGGCGGAATAAACGATAAGACATAATTCCAGCCGCTTAACAATGCATTAACCGGTTTTGAAATTGTCGCAGCCATTCCAAGCGGGACTGCAACGATATATCGAATAACGGCAATTACCGTAACGAGCAGCAATGTTTCTCCCGTCCCCATCACAAACAAACTCAGCAGATCCCTTCCTTTCCGGTCGCTTCCAAGCGGGTGCTCAGCTGATGGTGGGTAGGGCGGGATTTGAATTTTCCCCTCCTCACTCATTTTCATGGTTTCTTCTTTTAAACTAGCATCAACAAAGGGAAGGTGCGAACCAAAGAATGCGAATACTAGAAAAATCGCCAAAAGCATTGTCCCTATTATAAGTTGGATATTTTTCAAGACATATCCCCCTCTTCTTGAAGGTCATATGGTGTTAAGAAATAATGACAGATTTGGCTGATTAAATGAACGAGTAAGATAATAAACGTAAAAATAATCGTATAAGAGATAGCTAATAATGCATTCCCTAAATCCCTGCTTTGTCCGACGGCAAATGTTGTTCCAGGAAGAACGACCTTTAGAAAATAGAAACCTGCCCCACGGTAATCGGTGAATTTTTCAATAATAAATAAATTCGATAACACAAAAAGTGCGATTGTATTCAGATGCTGCAAAATCTTGATGATGGCATTCCGAAAGATATGTATATAGACTACTTTTTTAAAAGGGACCCCTTTGGAAAATGCTGTCCGGATATAATCCTTTCCTTCCTCATCCTCTAAGCTGGTATAGGTTATTTTAGCTATATAAAACAGGGGATAGATTGTTAAATAAATAATACATAGAATGATATTTTCAAAGTTTTCACTGCCGAATAAGGTGATATGGGGCAGCAGACCAATATTAGAGAGATACATCAGGATGATTTGGATGCAGATGACGATGAAAAAGTCCGGGATGGACAGGAAAAGCCAAGTTGCGCCATTACTAGGAGCACTCCAAAATTTATATTTCGACAGGCGGTAATCCAACATCCCTTTTAGCACGCCAAGGAAAAAAGCAAGACCCAATGCGGGAATGGCAATGTACAAGCTTTTCTTCATTGTCCGAGAAAGCAGTTCGCTATTTGGGTAGTGCGGCATATACTCTCCGAGGGACTTGTTGTCCTTGATGTAAGCAAAGAAGTCAATAAAGGAATCCTTGTGTTTTGTGAAAGAGTAGTGATATTCCACACCTGTAAAGACATTGCCGGTTGTTGTTTCAAAGGTCACGTCTCTTGGCATTAGAATGATAAAAATAATAATAAAGGTCGCGAGCAGCCAGGCAAGGATGCTTTTTCCTAATTGGTAAATGAGCGGCAAAAGTAGTCCTCCTTTACTAGTGCTATATAGGAATAGTATATCAGACTTTGCTGAATTTTGGATATATTGGGAATTGATAGAAGATCAATTGTTTATTAAAATAAAGCTAAAACGGATCTAGGGGGAAAAGGCATTGGAGCTGTTGATTATTCGGCATGGGCAGTCGGAAGCTGATTTATTAGGAGTGCATGAGGGAAGAGCGGACTTTCCGTTGACAGAGCTAGGGAAGGAGCAGGCGAAACGAATGGCGGAGTATGTTGCTATTCACTACCCTCCTGACATCATCTTATCCAGCCCTCTCAAGCGGGCCCAAAGTACTGCTTTTATTCTGCAAAAAACGGTTGGCTGCGAACTCGTAGAGGATCCCAATTTAATGGAGTTTAATAACGGCGTATTGGCGGGGCTGTCCAGGGAGGTGGCTGCTGCAAAGTACCCACTGCCGACGAATGGCAGACCAGCACATATTCCCATCCAAGACGGAGAATCAGAGCTGGATTTTCGTTTCCGCGCTGAGCGGGTTTTTCATAAAATCATATACAATTATCGAGAGTTTGATAGGGTTGCGGTTGTTTCGCACGGCGGTCTCATCTCAAACTTGTTAAAAGCATTCCTGCGCCAATCGCCGACTAATAAGTTTGCGTTTGCTACAGGAGATACCGGGTTTCATTTAATTGAGATAAAAAATGAACGAAGAATAGTTAAGTTTCTTAATAATCAGGAGCACCTTAAGGCTGCGGAATGGGGGAAAAATGAATAGTAAAATAGATAAACTTCAGGCATATATGGATTCTTTGGCCGCCCACAATTATTTTAATGGCGCGGTGCTAGTGGCACATAGAGGGGAGATTTTATTAAAAAAAGGATACGGGTCGGCATCGTTTCAGTATGATATTCCTAACACTACTTCAACTAAATTTCGTATCGGTTCGTTGACAAAGGCTTTTACAGCGATGGCCATTATGATTCTTCACGAACAAGAGAAGTTGGATATTGATCAATCGATTGATACCGTTTTTCCCGATTATCCAAATGGCTCCATCATTACGGTGCGGCATTTATTAAACAACTCTTCAGGGGTTCCAAGCTTTACCTCAACTCCCGAATACTGGTCAACTACTATGAGATTACCGGCAACTCTTAATGAGGTTATCAACTCATTTAAAGATCAGCCGCTCGAGTTTGAGCCCGGAACAGATTTTGATTACAGCAACTCCGGTTTTATGTTATTAACCGCCATAATTGAAAAAGTATCAGGAGTTTCCTATGCCGAGTTTTTGCAAACGTCAATTTTGGAGCGGCTAGGGTTAACTGGCACCGGAGTGGATAATGGTCGAAAAATCGTCAAATCGCTAGCAACAGGCCACACCGTCTGGGGCGAGGTCATCCACACCGAATTCGTAGATATGTCCTTCCCACTAGGAGTCTACGGAATGTATTCAACGGTGGAAGATTTATACAAATGGTGTCAGGCACTCATGAAGGGGAGGTTGGTCGACGGGGCTTTGATGAAGCAAATGTTTACCGGTGTGTATGGGTACGGGTTCGGCTGGTTTATTGAGGAGGGTACTCAGACGACGGTCAGCCACTTTGGTGATATCAACGGTTTTGTTAATCATCTTGTGATGATACCAGATGAGGAGCTTGTGGTGATGGCGTTAAGTAATATCAATATCACGCCAGTTACGCAAATTACTGGTGATCTTCTTGGGATTGTTTTAGGAAAAGAAAATTCAACGGTTGAGTCGTTTAAACAATTGGACTTGCCCTTTGAAAACCTTACCGGCGAGTATCGAAACGAGGATTTAGTAGTGACGATTGGTTTTGATCAAGGGCTGTATACGATTGTTCCAAAAATGTACGGTGTGCCGTATAAGTTTAAATTGTTTCCAGTTGAGGCTGATGGGGCAATGGTTGTTTGTAAAAGTGATTTTATTCATGATACTTATTATTTTAGGTTGGATGAAAATGGTTATCCGCTTTCGGTTGAATTGATGGAAGCGGAAGGCGTTATGAAGAAGTATGAAAGGTGTAACGGGAAGCCGCTTTAAATTACTGTTTGTCCTTTAGTAGGATTGCATTGCCCAAAAACCAGGGAGAGCAGCAATTTTGGTCAAAGGAAGAGGGTGCATTGCCCAAAAATCGTGGAGAGCGGCTATTTTGGTCAAAGGAAATGGGATGCATTGCCCGAAAAACGGGAAGAGCCACTAATTTGGTCAAAGGAAGAGGGATGCATTGCCCAAAAAACGGGAAGAGCCACTAATTTGCTCAAAGGAAGAGGGATGCATTGCCCGAAAAACGGGAAGAGCCACTAATTTGGTCAAAGGAAGAGAGTTGCATTGCCCGAAAAAGATAAAGTCCATATAATTGTGTAAAAAGAAAGAGTCATTTTATTCACTCTTGGCAACACTGTTTTCAACCACGATAAACAATGAAAAGAGGAATAAAAATGACTCACTTACAGTTTAACCTAGATATGGACCTTTTAAAAGAATCCGTCATCAATTCTAACCTAGATATGGTGATTAAATCAGCCCTTGTCTTAGTTCTTAATGAATTTATGGAAAAAGAAAGGGACGATTATTTACAGGTGGCTGCCTATGAACGATCTACGGAGCGCCGGGACTACCGAAACGGTTACTATGAACGTGAATTGATTCTAGGTATTGGCAAATTAAAGCTGAAGGTACCCAGGACCCGAAATGGCGAATTTTCTACTTCGGTCTTTGAAAAGTATGAGCGTTGTGATCAAGCTCTAGTTCTCTCCATGCTTGAAATGGTTATTAACGGCGTTTCGACCCGGAGGGTCACTCACATTGTCTCGTATAA
>NZ_KV440949.1:2913472-2965972 GCF_001636315.1 Neobacillus mesonae
AACAAATTCACAACGCTTAAACCAGGAAGTACGCAGAAGGGAAAAAGTAATTCGTATCTTTCCAAATACCCAATCTGCCTTTCGATTGGTAGGTGCCGTTCTAATGCAATATCAAGAGGCCTACTCCATGAGGAAGACATTAATTAATAACTAATTTTGCTTTATTTTTCGACTCCACTTCCATCATGGGATGATCACATATCCGGGAAGGGCTGTCAAAGTGAAAAGCCTTTGACAGCCCTTCCCGGATATGTAGAAGAAAAACCATGGAAGTTTCGTCAAAAAAAATGAAAGGGTATGGATAGAGAATATAAAGGAAATAAGTTGAAAATAATTGCCTTTGATTTTACACAAAAATCAGGACTTGACTCCGAAAATCGTGGAGAGCGGCTATTTTGGTCAATGGGTGTGGGGTGCATTGCCCGAAAACAGGAAAGAGCGGTCATTATGGTCAATGGAGTAGGGTTTCATTGACCACAAAAGGAGGAAAGCAGCTATTTTGGTCAATGTATCAAGGCTATCATTAGATCATTACTTGAGAAATGGCTGTAAAAAATAGTAGTATGGGAATAAATATTAGTGAGAGGCAGGAATCGCCAATGATAGCCGTAATTGAAAAAGCAAATAAGGGTTACACCGCCCGTTTTGACCGTCACCTCAAACATCCCGTCGAAGAGGTATGGTCCTGGCTGACGGAAAACGAAAAGCTTGCTAAATGGTTTAACGAACTGCGAGTGTGTGAGCTGCAAGAAGGCGGGCATATGACGTTCGATATGCAGAATGGCACATTAGAAGAACTACCAATTTACGAATTCAAAATGTATTCGGTACTTGAATTCTCTTGGTGGGCTGATACGGTACGATTTGAGTTGGCTCCTGAAAAAGAAGGCTGCAAGTTGACAATGATTGAAAAGCTTGCGGAAATTACTGACCATACCCCCAAAGACCTTGCCGGCTGGCATGTATGCCTTGATGTAATAGAGGCATTAATGGACGGCAGGACCATCGAGAGAATGGAAGAATGGAAAAAGTGGTATGAAAAATATAAAGAAGCAGTTGGGGAAGCTGTTCAAAAATAAACTGGGTATCGCCCCCCTGACTTGTTCAACCAAACGTTTGTTTAAAAGAGTTGAACTGCTAATTAAACGTTTGTTTGAAAAATTCGAGTTGCTAATCAAACGTTCGTTTAAAATGCAGACCTGCTAACCAAACGTTTGATTGAAATCAAAAGCTGTTATCCTTTCATTAATCAGACACCACTTATATAATAGAATCACACCGAACGGAAGGAGATTCTTCATGCGGTATTTATTTCTATTAATTGTCGCCATTCCTGCAGCGGAAATCGCGGTATTACTTTTATCAGGGAAAACCATTGGCGTTTGGCCAACATTGCTGATTATTTTAGCAACTGGAGTTTTAGGGGCTTATTTGGCAAAACGAGAAGGACTCCAAACGATTCGCAGGGCGCAGGAGCAGCTTCGGCATGGACAAATTCCCGGCAGTGCAGTTTTAGATGGAATCTGCATCCTAGTTGGCGGAGTTTTGCTGTTAACACCAGGTTTCATTACGGATATCACCGGGTTTTTAATGCTTTTCCCGCCGACTAGAAAGGTATTTAAATTATTTATGCTCAATTCAATCAGAAAGCGAATTGAGAGAGGAAATATAAAAATTATTAAGTGAGCGATACCAATTTTCTTCACAGAAAGTTGGTATTTTTTTTATAAAGTAAAGGGAATTTTAGTAAATTTCAAGAATATATAAATATGGGCAATATTGCTCAACTCTTGAGAGGAGGATTACATATATGTCAAAAAAGGTACTAATCATTGCTGGGGATGCAGTTGAGGCGTTGGAGATTTATTATCCGTATTTTCGCTGTCTTGAGGAAGGGTATGATGTGAAAATTGCTGCTCCATCGAAAAAGAAGCTGCAAACGGTCGTTCATGACTTTATCGGCTGGGATACGTATACCGAAAGTAAAGGCTATTTAATCGATTCTCAATTGGCTTTTGAAGAGGTTAATCCGGAAGAATATGACGGCTTAATTATTCCTGGTGGAAGAGCGCCGGAATATATTCGTTTAAACGAAAATGTCCCAAGAATTGTTGCTCATTTCTTTGAAGCGAATAAACCGGTTGGTGCGATTTGTCATGCCAGCCTTGTATTAACAACGGTCCGCCAATATTTAGAGGGCCGTGAGCTGACTGCTTATATCGCTTGCAAGCCGGATGTTGAAGCATGTGGCGCAACCTATATTGAAAACACACTGCATGTGGAAGGTAATCTTGTTTCCGGACATGCATGGCCGGATCTTCCAGGATTTATGAAGGAGTTTATTAACCAGCTAAATAAATAGAGTCATAGGAAAACACATTGTGATTCAAATCACAGTGTGTTTTTTATTTTTAAAAGGGATAGGAATTATATGGTAAAATATAATTAAATTATTTCATAGCTTGGGGGTTTTTTTGATGGATCATACATCAAAAGCAACAGAGTGTCCTAAATGTGGTGGACGAGAATTGGGGATAGGGAAGCATTCTGGATATGCTGTCATGTACCCGGATAATAAGATGAGCATGGGTTCGAATGTTGAATACATTCTTTGCACAGACTGTGGATTTATTATTGAGAGCTACGTCAAAAAGCCAGGTAAATTCAAAGGGGCACTTTATTAAAAGGCCTGGTTTTTTATGGTGCCTGACACCAATCTTCCACTTCCCTCTTTTTTAATAATTATATTTCCGCCGCATACATTTAGAGTAATAAGATTATGAACTGCAGGGGGAGCTATAGTGGATATTGTTGCAAGAAGCGGGGATTCGATTGCGTATTATAGTCAATTGTTTCAAATTCATCAGCAGCTTATTATAGATTCCAATCCGGGGATACAGCCGGAGCAGCTATCGATTGGACAAACCGTGAAAATTCCGGGGTTCGAGTTTCGAGGGTATTTGCTTAAGGAAAATGACTCGTTCTGGTCCATTGCTGAAAAAATGGATTTTAAACTGGATGCGTTATTGGCAGCCAATTCGGATATGAACCCCAATTTGCTGCAGCCAGGGCAGATGATCAAAGTACCGCAGCAAATTACTCGCAGAGTGGTTTATGGAAAGCAGAATTACGATTACAACGTTCTAAAAAGAGATATTCGAAGATTGCAGATGATATATCCATTTATGAAGACGAGTGCTATCGGAAAAACTGTTCTAGAGAACGATATTCCAGAAATTACAGTAGGAAGCGGTCTGAAAAAGGTTCACTATAATGGTTCGTTTCATGCTAATGAGTGGATTACCACCGCTGTTTTGATGACCTGTTTGAATGATTATCTTTTGGCGCTTACGAATCAGACTCTAATGCGGGGCATAAAAACTTTTCCATTATACAAAGAAACATTCTTATCCATAGTGCCAATGGTGAATCCGGACGGGGTTAATCTTGTTTTGAATGGCCCGCCGGAAGCATGGGAAAGTAGACTGGTGGAAATGAATAATGGCAGTCAGGATTTTTCAGGATGGAAGGCCAATATTAGGGGAGTCGATTTGAATGATCAATTTCCGGCAAAGTGGGAAGAAGAGGGGGAGGGTCACCCGAAGCAGCCGGGCCCAAGGGATTATGGCGGTGAAAAGCCTCTGACGGAGCCAGAAGCTATTGCGATGGCAGATCTTGCAAAAAGTCGTGATTTCTCTAGGGTGCTGGCATTTCATACTCAAGGTGAAGAGATTTATTGGGGCTTTGATAATCTTGAACCACCTCAATCAGAAATCATGGTGAATGAATTTTTCCGGGTAAGCGGCTACGAGCCGGTAAAGAATATCGAAAGCTATGCAGGTTATAAGGACTGGTTTATCCAAGAATGGCGCCGGCCTGGTTTTACTATTGAACTCGGCAGTGGAACCAACCCGCTACCGATTGAACAATTTGATAAGATTTACGACGATACAATGGGAATTTTTTTAGCGGGTCTTTACATGTAGTTTTTTTGAAAAAACCATTGACAAATATTTAATTATATGCTATAATTAAATATTAATTGACACAATGTAAATTCCGTCTTATTATAGACTCCTGGCTGCATTTAGCTAGGAGTCTTTCTGTTTAAGGGGGAATTTTTTTGAATCAAAATAAGGGTAGTTTAACCGCGTTAGTAAGCTGTTTTGCCAGAGGTTATCATGCGTCGAAAAGCCAAAACCCTATTTTTCAAGATTGTATAGCAAACTCTCTTTTGCATGAGGAAGAAAAACATTTGATTGGGTCAAATTGGGCCAATGCGATTCATTTTTTTGACATGGAAAAAGGTGAGACGTTAAAGAGTTTTGATGAAAAATTAGAGTGGGTGATGAATACCCAGACGATTCCACAGCTGGTCAGCCGGTCCAGGTATGCCGAGAATGGCCTGATATCAGCAATCAAGAGAGGCTACCGGCAGTATGTCATATTAGGTGCAGGGTTTGATACGTTTGCTTGGCGGCAGGAAAACCTTCCGGATGATTTTACTATTTATGAGGTCGATCACCCCACGACTCAGGAGTTTAAACGAAACCGTCTTGAGGAAATGGGGCTGGACATCCCTGAAAATATAAAATTTGTTCCGGTAGATTTTACATCAGATTCTCTTTTGGATGAGTTAAAAAAGGCTGGCTATAATCGGCAACAGTATAGCTATTTTAGTCTGCTTGGTGTCGTAATGTATTTAGAGAAACAAGATTTCTTTAAGCTTTTATCCAGTGTATCGGATTTAGCGGTAAACGGAAGTTCCTTTGTATTTGATTACCTTGATGAAGCGGCTTTTGATGAGAAAACGGCTGCCAAGAAAATGACCCAGATGAGGCAAATAACAGCCAGCACAGGAGAGACGATCTTGACCGGCTTTGATCCGTTTGAAATGGACAGAGAACTCCAGGATTGCAACATGCTGTTGTATGAAAATCTTTCCCCGGCTAATATTGAAGAAATGTATTTTTCCGGCAGAACAGATGGATTACATGCTTTTGATCATTTTCATTTTGCGCACTTAGTGGTTCATAAATAATATTCTGTACGAAACATCGTTCTGAGTATTGGAACGATGTTTTTTTTAAATCAAACGTTCGCTTGAAATTAATACCAGATGAAATGGTAAAATGAGATGGGTTCAAAAACTATATTTTTCCTGGAGATTAGTATGGAAATTTCACTGATTAGGCATGGCAAATCCAAGCATGTTGATAACAACCTAATGAATTGCATGGAATTTCAAGGCTGGGTTGAAAAGTATGACAGAAGCGGAGTGTTTGAAGAAAAGGCTTACCCCTCCTTAGCGCTTGAAAAAATGGCAGCGGCAAATCTTGTGATTACAAGTGATTTGAAAAGGACAATAGAGTCCGCAAGTTTGTTAAACCCGCATATTAAAGCCATTGTGGACAAATTATACAGGGAAGTCGAATTACCAGTGCTGCCCAGAATAGCAGGGGTCAAATTAAGTCCAGCAAGCTGGGCAGTTATGTTAAGATGTCTTTGGTTCATGGGCTATTCACGGCAATGCGAATCTATTGCCCGCGCCAAACAAAGGGCAAAATTAGCAGCTGAACAATTGGTGAAGCAGGCAGAGGATCATCATTCAGTTGTTTTAGTTGGTCATGGATTTTTTAATAGATTCATAGCGAAGGAACTAAAGAAAATGGGCTGGGAAGGCAAGCGGAAATCAAGTGCCAAACACTGGCATTGCACGACATATTCACTAACAATTTAATAGGTGAAAATATTATAAAAAAGAGGTACAAGTATGTTTGGAAATATTTTATGGACGATTTATTTAGGGATATTAGGAACTATTGCGATCGGCTATTTACTTAAAGGGAAATATAAAACGTTTCTAGCAAAAGTTGATTTTGTCGTTTCGATTATTACATGGATTGGCTTGTTTGGTTATGTAACCAATACGCAAATTCTAAACCCGCTTGTTTGGAAATTTGTATTTTTTGGAGGATTATTGTGGGATGTTATTTTTGGTATGTTTTTCAACCATCATTACGATGATGAATCGATCGATGAGATCCCTCCAAATGTAAGATTCATTATTGTAGCGGTGTCATTAGTAATCCTTGTTGGACCGCTCTATTATGGTTTATTTAAATATGCGTTCTAAAGCGTACTAGTTACCCAAAATTCACATGGTGTCAGGCACCAGCATAAAAAAACCGAACGGTGTCAAATACCGTTCGGTTTTTCCTTAATGAATTTGTGTAACTTGTTTATTCTTAGGCGTGACTTGGGCTCGGTCTTTTCTGTTAGTCAAAATCAAGATGGAAGGCAGCAGCATTCCCCTCACAAGGAAGGTATCCATCAAGACACCCACAGCCATCGTAACTCCGAATAAAAATAGCTCTTGCAGCGGCTGCGTCATTAATACCGCAAAGGTTGCCGCCAAAATGATACCCGCTGATGAAATCACACCGCCAGTTAAAGCAACCCCATTTCCAACGGCCTCTCTCCATGAAAACTTAGCAGCTTCTTCCTTAATTCGAGACACGAGCATAATATTGTAATCTACTCCAAGGGCAACCATAAACACAAAGGTGTACACCGGCAAGCGGTAGCTGATGGAATCATACCCCAAAATATCGTGGAAAATAATCCACCCGAACCCGATGGTCGCGCCATATGACAATAAGATCGTTGCCATCATTAAGATTGGCATGAGTATAGATCGTGTTTGAATTCCTAGCATAATTGTTATGAGCACCGTTACTAGAGAAAATAAGATGATCATATCCCGTTGATTCATCGCTCGAATATCTAGCTGTTCTGCTGTCTGCCCAGAGAAATGAATCTGAGTGCCAGACGAAAATCCGCTTTGCTTAAGCATTGAATTTCCTTGGTCACGAAGTTTCTGGACGGCTTCAAGTGCGCCTTTGTCGTAAGGATTATCTTTTAACACGACTTGAAATTTGACTGCTTGTTTGGTATCACTCATTAATCCGTGTGGCAGCATTTCCGGATTTTTCAGCATGGCAGCCGTGATTGGCTGGCTGATAGAATCTATTCCATTAATGGCTTTTATTTTTCCCTCAAGATTTTGGACTTTCGTTAAAAATTCCTCATTTAAGGTAATCTCCTTGTCGCTTTTTAAAATTACTGTTACAGGTGCTAATTCCCCGGCAGGATAATGGTCTTCCAATAATTCAAAGCCTTTACGGGAAGAAAGGTCATCCGGGAACGACTTCATGATGTTAAATGAATATTGAATAGATAGCGTATTAAAAGCACCCGCCAGCAAAGCAATAAGTAAAATAGCAGCTATTACCGCAGGATGCTTGCGGACCTGCTTGCTGACATTATTCCAAAAACCATGTTTCGTTTGAGCTTTTTCTTTCACCTTTGGAATAAACGGCCAAAAGGCTTTTCGTCCAACTAAGGCAAAAATACTAGGGATTAAGGTAAGTCCTGCTGCTAGGATAAATACCATGGCGACCGAAAATACCGGTGCAAAATGGTTATATGGCATGAATACTGTTGTAAACAGCGTTAATACGGCCAAAAGGACGGTGCCGCCGCTAAATAAAATCGGTTCTGACACATGGTGGATCGCCTCTCCCATGGCATCAAATTTACTATCATATTTTTTCAGTTCTTCGCGGTAGCGTGAGAAGATAAATAAGCTGTAATCCGTTAATACGGCAAATAGTAAAACTAACATAATCGAAATGGCTGAGCTGTCGAGAACAAACCAATCATTTTTCCCGCCTAAGCCTAAAACCCGGTCCACAACCTGATACACAATCGCTGCGATGACGAGCGGAATAATTGCAAGTAATGGCGAACGGTAAATGAACAATAATAACGCAAAGATTAAAACAATCGTGGCTAGCATCAACACAAAGTCGGCATTTTTGAAAATCGTGATCGTATCAGAAGTGATTCCCGCAGGCCCTGTGATTTCTATTTGAAGGGATCCCAATCGCATATCTTTTAGTTTTTTGTTCAGGTCCTTAATGACCTGGTTTGCATCATGCGAATCTGTTCCTTCTTTTAAGGAGAAATTAAATAACAGTGTTGTCCCATCTTTTGAAAACATTTGATCCTGTACTGGCTTTGGAAACTGGTGGAACGGAAGGGCACTCGCAATATTTTGCGGTTTTTGGTCAGAAGCAAGCCACTTGCTGAATTCCGTTATTTTTTCACGCTCCTGATCGTTAATTTTATTATTATCGTGAAAAACTAGTAAACCTGTTAAGCCGTCTTTAGAAGGAAACTGCTCTTTTAATTGCTGGCTGGCAATAGCTGAAGGCGTATCGTTTTTCACACTTCCTTCTTTACTGCTTACAGAATACTGCTTGGATGAAGGCGCAAGAACGCTTAATAATATGACAGCGGCAATCCAAATAAAAAGAACTGCTTTGGAACCGCGTTTACTGCTAGAGAATTTAACTAGACTTTGAATGGGTTTAAACATTTTGTTCAACTCCTTATCAACATTTGTCCTTAGCTTAAGCCGTGAATGTGAATGGAGTATGAACATCAGGTTAAAATTGTAATTTGGCGGGTTTCTAAAAATTTTCCCCTGGACATACTTTATAATAAGCATGTTTTCATGGGGTGATGTATATGGGGAAATTAGCCGATCTTTGTTGGCAAGGACTTACTTTACAGCACGTTTCACATAAAAAAATCGTTGTCCCTTATCTTTTGTTTACTGTTATGGCCCTTTTATTTGAGTTGTTTTTGCTGGTGGCCTTTATCGGAACGGGATACTGGAGTTACTCCTTTGGTGTAAGACCAGGCTTTGTATTTTTTATTGCAGGTGGGGTTTTGGTTTTGATGATGGTGATGACGGTGGGTGTTTTGGCAAGGGTTTTGAAGAGGCGGGTTCTATAGAGATCTCTTTTATGGCAGGCTGGAAGGCATGATTGCCGTTGAAATTAAAAAATGTCTTTTATTAGTTCAAATGAAGACCAAATAGCCCAGGCGCAGATAAGAAATGGTCTTCATAAGCGGGATGAAGACCAAAACAGTCGTGGTGCAGGTAAGAAAAGGTCTTCATAAGCGGGATGAAGACCAAAACAGTCGTGGTGCAGGTAAGAAATGGTCTTCATAAGCGGGATGAAGACCAAAATAGCTGTGGTCGAGGTGCGAAATGGTCTTCATAAGCGGGATGAAGACCAAAACAGCCGTGGCCGAGGTGCGAAATGGTCTTCATAAGCCGGATGAAGACCAAAACAGCCGGGTTGTAGGTAAGAAATGGTCTTCATAAGCCGAATGAAGACCAAAACAGCTGTGGCCGAGGTAAGAAATGGTCTTCACAAGCAGGATGAAGACCAAAACAGCTGTGGCCGAGGAACGAAAAGGTCTTCATAAGCGGGATGAAGACCAAAACAGCCGTGCCCGAGGAACGAAAAGGTCTTCATAAGCGGGATGAAGACCAAAACAGCTGTGGCCGAGGAACGAAAAGGTCTTCATAAGCGGGATGAAGGCCAAAACAGCTGTGGCCGAGGTAAGAAATGGTCTTTATAAGCCGAATGAAGACCAAAACAGCCGTGGCCGAGGAACGAAAAGGTCTTCATAAGCCGAATGAAGACCAAAACAGCCGTGCCCGAGGAACGAAAAGGTCTTAATAAACCGAATGAAGACCAAAACAGCCGTGGCCGAGGAACGAAATGATCTTCACAAGCAGGATGAAGATCAAAACAGCTGTGGCCGAGGAATGAAATGGTCTTCATAAGCCGAATGAAGACCAAAACAGCCGTGGCCGAGGAACGAAATGGTCTTCATAAGGTCGATGAAGGCCAAAATAGCCGGGTTGCAGGAACGAAATGGTCTTCATAAGTCCGATGAAGGACAAAACTAATAGCAACACAAACAAAATTGTCCTTCATCACGCACTAACCCTTTAACATACTAATTCTCACCAGGAACTTACTCAAAGTAGGCCCACTGGTGAGCACCAACCAACCTAAAGTGCTTCCCAAGTATTCTGCGTATCCTCTTCTTGTCCCCCACACCGCCGTACCAATCATAAACAAGATTAGTCGTAATCTTCAACTCAGGAAACAGCATTTTTATCTCCCAAACTATTCGTAACACTGCGGATTCAACATTCTCTACATGGCCACAATCCTCGCACACGCAATGCTGTCCATGAACAGAGATTGCAAACGAATTGCAGATAGCACATGTAAAACCTTTTCGCATTCCCCCATATTTATAGGGCGGCAGCTTTGCGTAAGGATCCTCCTCAACATGGAGCGAAATTAATTTGTCACAAAGAATTTCATGTTTTCGATTTAATATTGTAGGAATCCTATTTAAGTTACTAATATATCGATTAATTTGTGTCGGAAAAATAATTGGCGCGTCGAGAGGAGCTTGGTATAAGGTGAATTCAGGATTAATATGGACAACATAAGACTCTACCTTTATTTTATACCCAAGATGATGGAGCAGCTGTCTAAGTTGAGATGAGCTTCGTTCCAATTGGACCAGCGGATCTTTGCGTTCGGAACCATTTCGCGAATAGAACTTGCCATTTTTATAAAAGTAATCGCCTTCAAAGTTTTTTACCTCATTTATATACAAGGTTTGCTGCATAGCAATCATTGAATCAATTTGAAACGTGGTATTGTTAAATTCAAAACGCAGACCATTTAATATGTAGCAATCACAAGACAGCTTTTCTGTCAAAGCGTCAAACATCATCTCGCCTTCATAACCTTTTTTTAGTTGGGAGTAGTAAAGTTTCTGGTCGTGAGGCAAGTCCATGCGTTTGTTTAAGATTTCTAGAAGTATTAACTTTAAAGGTTTAGTAAGAGGTCTTTTAATCATGCGCTTCACCCTTTCTGAATTGGCAAATCTTCAAATCTATTTTATAAAAAATACTCCAACTAAAATAATGGACATTTTGTTAAATGTTTTATAATTGGATTAAAGAAATGGAAATACATTAAACTGGTAATAGAATAAAAATCTGGGGGTAAGAAAATGAAACCACGAATTACGGTACTAACGTTGGGTGTAGATAATTTGGAAAAATCGCTGCAGTTTTATCGCGATGGCCTTGGATTGCCGACAGAAGGTATAGTGGGCCAGGAACTTGAGCATGGGGCTGTTGCTTTTTTTGATCTGCAAGGGGGCCTAAAATTAGCAATTTGGAAACGTCAAGATATTGCACATGATGCCCAGATTAAGCAGACCGTATCAAGTCCCACCGAATTCACGATCGGTCATAACGTAGAAAGTAAAGAAGAAGTGGACAGGGTAATGGAACAGGCGAAGCAGGCGGGTGCTGTAATCACAGTCCCCCCTCATGAGACTTTTTGGGGTGGATATTCTGGCTATTTCCAAGACCCTGATGGGCATTTGTGGGAAGTAGTGTGGAATCCACACTGGGATTTTAATGCCTAGAATGATTACGAAGTGACAGCTGGTTAAGAGATAATGCATATATTTAATATGGAATGAAAAGTACTTACCTACTCTGTTGCGAAGGGACTAAATAATCAATGTCTAAAGCTATTAATATGCTTTCTATACTTTGGTTGCTTAAAACAGGAAAACGAATGACTGCGAAGCAGCTGGCGGAAGAATTGGAAATCAATGTCCGCACGGTATACCGTTATATTGATGCCTTGTGTGCCAGCGGAGTCCCGATCATTTCCGATTCTGGTCATAATGGAGGATACAGTTTACTCCATGAATTTATAAAGGCTCCGTTATTTTTTGACGTGGATGAGCAAAAGGCGTTAATTCATGCTGCAAGTTTTGCATCAGAAGCAGGATATCCCTTTAGTGAGGTATTGAATCAGGCTGTCACAAAGCTGAAAAAGTATACAAATCCCGAACAATTAGAATATATTAATCGACATGTAATTGGATTTGATGTCATTCAACCTCCGATTAATTCTGACTTGGAATCGCTTTTGCAAGAAATAGAAGAATCTGTGGCAGAAGGTTTTACGCTATTGATGAAGTACCAAAAAGGAAATGAAAGCTCCCCCAAATCACGGAGTATTGATCCTTATGGACTCGTATATTGGAAAGGGAATTGGTATGTCATCGCTTATTGCCATCTGCGTCGTGAATTACGCAGCTTTCGTGTAAACCGTATTGTTAGCATTTCTAGAACAGGTACTGAATTTGAACGTCCAGTAGACTTTTCTGCACGTGCATTTTTTCTAAATGGTCTTTTGCCTGATCTCGACCAGTCCGATCAATTAATTTCCATTCATATAGAAGGACATGCGCACGCTCTTGATGATTTGTGTCAACATTGGTTATTTGGGCATGCACTTACCTGCCGTTCGAAAAATCATGCTCATTTTAAAATAGATGAGCAATCAATCAATACTTATGTACCTTATTACCTTCTCCCATATGGAAAAGCAATAAATATCCTAGAGCCGTTATTTTTAAAAGAAAGAATGGTAACTGTCACTTCTGAATTGGTTAAACATTATCAAAAATCTTAAACTTCACTGACCGTATATGTCAGTGAAGTTTGTTTATGATGATAAGGAAAAATGAATATCAGGAGGAATAAGAGGATGAGGGACCTTACTTATGTCTTTTATATTGGCGGGACTCCTAGAGAAGTATGGGAGGCATTAATCTCACCTGAGGGAACGAAGAAGATATATTATGGCAGTGTAATTCATTCTACCTTTCAAGTGGGTGATCCTTTGGAATACGTTGGGCCAGGGGTGGATGGGGATGAGACTGTCCATGTTTATGGAAAGGTATTAGAGCATGTACCAAATCAAGTACTCCGTTTTACGCATCTTGTTGGAAAGTCGTATATGAAAGATAACGAACAGGAGTATGAATCTAGAATATCTTACCTATTAGAACCAGCTGGCGGGTGTACGAAGTTAACTCTTATTCATGACCAATGGGAGGAAGGGGATCCTTATTACGAAAACAGCGATGCCGCATGGTGGATGATCCTAAGTAATACAAAAACATTGGTGGAAACAGGGAAAACATTAGATATTGGTTAATTTGTCTAAATCACTTTTAATAACCTGAAAATAGTAAAAGGATTTTTCAACAATCGTATAGAAAAAGAAGAAGGTATGCACTTATCCTGAGGTTACAAGGAGGATGGAACAGAATGAACGATAGTATTCGTTTGTATGATTACCATGTTTGGGCAAATAAGCGGGTTTTTAACCATTTAAAAGAATTGCCTTCAGAGATTTACCGTCAGCAAATCAAGAGTGTGTTTGCAAGTTTGGAAGAAGTAGTGGTCCATCTTTTTAAAACGGATGTAGTTTGGTTATGTGCAATGTCAGATAAAAGCTATGAGGAAATACAGCAGCTGTTTGGAGAGTATTCTAATAGGTTGGAAAATAAGAGTCTTGAAGAGATGGAAAAAGAGTACATGGAATTCTCGAATGAATATTTTGATTTTTTGAACAACCAAGAGGATTTAAATGCCAATAAGACGCTGAAACATCCGGCGTTTGGTCAACTGGAAACAAGACTTTCAGAATTAGTGCAGCATGTGGTAAATCACGGCACTTACCATCGAGGAAATATCACGGCAATGCTGCGGCAGCTAGGTTATCCAGGTCCATCAACAGATTATATTTTTTACTTGTATGAAAAACAGGATGGTCAATAATGATTGTTAATGGACGGACTTTTAAAATGGGAAGTCCGTTTTTTTATGCTCATCTTTAAATTCCTACTGTTCAGAAAATTATTGACAACCAAACAAATTAAATGTTATTATTTTCCTCTGTGACTCAAAAATGCAGGGGGGGATTCGAGCATGATTCACATAGAAGGAATAAGCAAATCCTATAAGATTGCCAAACGTCAAACGGGACTAAAGCAGGCAGTAAAGGCACTTTTCTACCGCGAGCATACGACAATTGAAGCCTTAAAGGATATCTCTTTTTCTATTAATCAAGGAGAAATCGTCGGCTACATCGGACCGAACGGGGCGGGGAAGTCGACCACGATAAAAATCATGAGCGGAATCTTGGTGCCTGACACCGGGACGTGCCAAATCATGGGCTTTACACCTTGGAAAGAGCGCACGAAGTATGTGCAGCATATCGGTGTCGTTTTTGGGCAGCGTTCGCAGCTTTGGTGGGACGTCCCAGTGATGGATTCATTTGAACTGCTGAAAGATATCTACAAGGTCCCGCATCAAGAATATCAAACTACATTAAAACTCCTCATCGAAACATTGGAACTTCAAGAAATTATGAACTCGCCTGTAAGACAGTTAAGCCTAGGGCAGCGGATGCGCTGTGAAATTGCCGCTTCTCTCATCCATAGTCCTGAGGTTTTATTTTTAGACGAACCAACCATTGGACTTGACGCAGTTTCAAAAATTGCTGTCCGCCAATTTATTAAAACAATTAATCAGGAAAAAGGTGTCACAGTCATCCTGACTACCCATGATATGAACGATATTGAAGCCCTTGCAGACAGGGTTATTTTAATTGGAAAAGGGAGCGTCCTTTACGATGGCCATTTAGAGGCATTGCGGAAACGGTTTGGCACTCGTAAAACGATCACCGTGGATTACAGCCAAAACACAAGTCCAATTAGCACGCCGGCGGGTACAGAACTCCTTTCTTGGTCACCGGAACGCCTTGTCTTACGTGTCGAAACAGACCAAACCAGAACATCTAACGTCATTACGGAATTATCTCAGCAAGTGGATCTCACCGATGTCGCAATCGAAACCCAGCCTATCGAAGATATAATTGTTCAGCTGTACAAGGAGTACCAAATATGAAAGTGTATCTTTCCGTATTGAAGCTGCGGTTGGGTATGGGAATGCAATATCGGACAGCTGCCCTCGCTGGGGTAGCAACACAATTTTTCTGGGGATTTATCATGATTATGGTGTTTGAAGCTTTTTACGAACATGCCAGCAGTACACCGCCGATTTCTTTAAAAGAATTAACCCAGTACATATGGCTTCAGCAGGCATTTCTTGTCTTCGTCATGATGTGGTTTCGTGATAATGAATTATTCGATTTAATTACAAGCGGGAATATTGCTTATGAGCTTTGCCGGCCAAACGGGCTGTATGGATTTTGGTATGCAAAGCTTCTTGCCCAGCGGCTTTCTAGTGCAATTCTTCGCTGTTTTCCTATATTAATCATCGCTTATTTTTTACCTGATCCTTACAACCTGGAATTTCCACACAGCATCTCAGCGTTTTTATTGTTTGTGAGCTCCTTATTCTTGGGCTTGTTCTTATTAGTTTCTATCTCCATGTTTTTATATATTTCGGTTTTTATAACATTGTCACCGATGGGATCACTACTTGTTTTTGGCGTATTAAGTGAATTTTTCGCAGGACTTATTATCCCAGTCCCGCTGATGCCGGATTGGCTGCAAAAAATTGCAAACGTACTGCCGTTTCGTTGGACGGCCGATTTCCCATTCCGCGTTTATTCAGGTAATATCCCGGAGCACGAAGCTGCCATTGGCCTCCTGGTTCAAATGGCGTATTTGCTTGTTCTTATTTTGCTGGGGAGAAAAGCGCTGAACGGTGTGTTAAAAAAAGTGGTGGTGCAAGGGGGTTAGACAAGGGGTGAGACTTTATATAAAATATTTGCTTATCCATTTAAAATCGCAAATGCAATACCGTACTTCGTTTTGGCTGTTGTCGATCGGACAGTTTTTTATCCCATTTTCCGTGTTTGCCGGTCTTTATTTTTTGTTCGACAGGTTTGGCCAGATTAAGGGCTGGAATTTTTCTGAGGTGGCGTTATGCTTTGCGGTGATCCATATGGCGTTCAGCTTGAGCGAATGCTTTGCCCGGGGGTTTGATTCTTTTTCGGCATTAGTAATTAAAGGGGATTTTGACCGCGTCCTGGTACGGCCTCGAAGTACGTTTGTTCAGGTGCTGGGCTCGAAATTTGAGTTTACGAGAGTTGGCAGAATGCTTCAAAGTGTGCTTGTTTTAATCTTGGCACTTAGCGGCCTTTCAATTGAATGGAGTCTGATCAAAGTTATTACCCTCTTGTTGATGATTACGAGCGGGGTATTTATTTTTACTGGAATCTATATGCTTGCAGCGACGATGTGTTTTTGGACAGTTCAGGGCCTGGAAGTAGCGAATATTTTTACCGACGGGGGCCGGGAGATGGCCCAATACCCATTAAATATTTATCAAAAATGGGTGGCCCGTTTCTTCACTTATGTCATTCCATTCGGGACTGTCAATTATATCCCGTTACAATTTATTCTTGGAAAAACGAACGGAAACGACTTGATGTATATGCTAATTCCTGTTCTTGGCAGCCTGTTTATTCTTCCGTGTTTTTTTGTCTGGCAATTTGGTGTCAGGCACTATCGATCGACGGGGTCATGAAGCTTGGCGAATTAACCAAACGTTTGTATAGTATACATCATTGAAAACTGCTATTTAAACAAACGATTGTTTAGTATATTCTATTATGTTCGGCTCATATAAAATTCAATATTTATTAAGGGCAGCCATTCAACCGCTATTTAATCAAACATTTGAGTAGCGTATCACATTGAAAACTGCTTTTTAACCAATCGTTTGTATAGTATAGCACAATGAGAATCGAGCCTAATTCAAAACTATAAAAATAATTTCCAGTCACTTTTTTGAAGCGTACGAAGATGGTATAATGTCAAGTATTGTGTTTTACTAGAAATGGAAAGTAATAATAAAGTGAGGAGAAATAGTCAATGTCAATTTCGGAATTAAACATAGATGTTTTTCGCTCTATTAATGATGTTGGAAAAACATATCATGCAATAGAACCTGTTGCTGTATTTATGGCTGAATACATGTTGTATGTGTTAATTTTGGGAATGGTTGTTTATTGGTTTACACGCAGCGACCTGAACCGAATGATGATGATTCAGGGAGTTTTCGCTGTCGTGCTTGCGGAGGTCCTTGGAAAAATTGCTGGAAAACTCTATTCTCATTACCAGCCGTTTGCCGAGCTGCCAAATGTAAATAAGCTGGTGGAACATGAAGTAGATAATGCTTTTCCGAGTGACCACTCCATCATATTTTTTACGATTTGTATCACCATTTGGCTTGTCCGGAAAAGAGAAGGCTGGATTTGGCTGGCTGTAGCAGTTGCTGTGGGAATTTCCCGTATCATGGTCGGCGTTCACTACCCTGGAGATGTCCTTACAGGAGCACTGCTGGGATTAATCTCAGCTCTAATCATGCACTGGCTGGTACCAAGGCTTGCATTCATAAAAACCCTGCTCGCCCAATACGAAAAAATCGAACAAAAAATACTGCCTCTGAAACCAAAATCAGAAGGAAAATATAGAAACTTCTAATTTTACATTGCTAGGTGTCAGGCACCATGTGAATTTTTCACATGGTGCCTGACACCTATTTTTTTGAAATATTTTTCCAAATAGCCCTTTTATTTGTGACATCAAAGTGATATCATAATGATATAAGATGGAAAATGTTTCAAAGGGGAGTGGTAGGGTATGAAAGAGAAAGACATGTTTAAGGTGAATGGTTTTTTGGGGGTGTTATTGTTTATATTGCTGGGAGCAGCAGCTGTTATTGGGGTTAGACAATTCACCTTATATGAAAACTACGTACTTTTAGTTCTTGGGGTTCTCTGCGGCTTGGTGATGTTCCTTATCCTTACTGGATTTACGATTGTCCAGCCGAATCAGGCTAAGGTTTTTACTTTATTCGGGCGTTATCTCGGTGTGATTAAGCATGAAGGATTCTACCTAACGATTCCTTTAACGGTAAGGAAAACAGTATCCCTAAGGGTTATTAACTTTAATAGTGATAAATTAAAAGTAAATGATTTAGAAGGCAACCCAATTGAGATTGCTGCGGTTGTTGTATACAAGGTGGTAGATTCAGCTAAAGCTGTTTTTGACGTTGAAAATTATAAAGGATTTGTGCATACCCAAAGTGAAACAGGATTGCGCCATGTTGCCAGTCAATATCCTTATGATAATATGAATAATGATTACGAAATCTCCTTACGTCAGCACTCCGATGAGGTTGGGGATGAATTGACGAAGGATTTGCAAAAGCGGCTGGAGCTTGCCGGAGTAGAAATTATTGAAGCACGTATCATGCATTTGGCTTATTCGAGTGAAATTGCATCGGCCATGCTGCAAAGGCAGCAGGCTAAAGCCGTGTTAGCTGCAAGAAAAGTCATAGTTGATGGGGCGGTTATGATGGTCAAATCGGCGATTGACCAACTGAAGGAAGAGGGCATTGTAGAGCTGGACGAAGAAAAGAAAGCGCAAATGGTGAATAACTTGATGGTGGCGATTGTGTCTGAAAAGGGGAGCCAGCCTGTAATCAATACAGGAACGATTTACTAAGGTTGTGATGTTGTGGCCGAAAAGAAGCGATTTTTACTGCGTGTTGACCAAAAAGTCTACGATGCATTGGAAAAATGGGCAGAAGATGAATTCCGCAGTGTAAATGCGCAAATTGAGCTAATCATTAAAAAAGCACTAAAGGAAGCCGGCAGATTAAAAAACGACAAGTAGGTGTCAGACACCATGTGAATTTTCACATGGTGCCTGAAACCTTCATCTTTTTCCGGACTTTTGTGACAATCCATAGTAATATAGGGATGCCTACCATGTTGATGGGCAGCGCGTACTGGGTCCAATAGGTTTTCATGTAGCCCAAGGTGTAGGATGTGTCTGGAAAGAATTGGGCTAGGATAAAGAAAAAGATGCCGCAAAACCAGATCATTTTACGCCAGTCCTTCATTTTGAATAGTTGGGCGGTGCCATAGCAGCTTAGGAAGAAATATAGTGATAACTTAATAAACACACTAAGGATCCAGACCAGTACGGCAATGATCTCTAAATTTTGAATGAAATCCATGATTGATAAATAGCTAACCACATCAAAGGTTGGGTGGCGCAGTTTAGCAGAAATATCCGGTCCAAAAACTAAGAGCACACATAATCCAACAAGGGTGGCTGAAATTGCCGCTAATGCAATCCCAGAAACGGCGCTTTTTACCACGTTCTTTGGGTTATCCGTAAAGGAGGCAAGCATTAGGATGATGACAGACTCACCTAAAAAGGCGAGTGGCGTTAATGCACCTTTCCAAATAGAAAAAAATCCTGTATCAATATAAACCGGCATTAAATTAATGGTTTCAACATCCTTCAATGAAAAAATGACAAGAATAATGACAGAAAAGAGAATGATGGGACCGAAGACCTCGCTGCATCGCCCAATGCCTTCTATGCCGCCAATAAACGTTACATAGATCATTAATAAAAGCATGGTAATAAATAACGGCCATGGCGGAGTCAAGGGGAGCAGGATGGTAATCGTAAAGTCCGCGAATTCGCGTAAAATATTGCCTACCACCGAATACCATTGTACAAGATAAATAAGCACAACAAAGGTTCCAATCCATTTGCCGAAAACACTTTTACTAAATTGCACCAATGTTTGTTTCGGATGCAGCAGGGCAGTTTTTGAAGCAATATAGACTATTAGAACACCTAATAAGCTGGCAATCAAATAAGCAATCCACACATCTTGCTTGGCATCTTCTATGACCGGGCTAACGGTAAGCAGGATCATATTCCCTGTTTCAAATGTAAACATCAGCCAAAATATTTGCAGCCCTGAAAGTTTCATTTATGCTCTCACTTTCCCTTTTTATAAAATTTTCTCCACTCCCATTTGGAAGCCCTGCGATATTTATTTCTTAATCTCACTTTCTTTAAATAATACAGATGGTCCATCCATTCCAATTCGCTTAATCTTGATTTGGGCTGTGACGGAAATGTTTGTTTTTGGAAATGTTTGATCCCAGTCATCCTTTAATGACTTCCATCTTATAGGGTGTTTTCGGTGAACAGCCTCACCAAATCCAAAAATATCTTGACCATATTCTTTTTGAACTTTTTCAATAGTACGCTGAACTTGTTTTTCCGCCATTTTTTCAAACTTCTTATTAAGAATCTTAAGGTTTTCTGTATATTCCATGTCCATGCCTGAATTGCTTTCCTGAAGAGCCCCTTCTCCCTTTAAAATGACTTTAAAACTAACCTGATTATTTTGATTAAATATTGGTTTTATTTTGCAGTCAATTTTTGTCAAATTGATACTGGCGCCGCCTTTACTATGAGTAGTACTAATTGTCATTTTTTTGAGAAGTCCCATAACCCAAAGCAAGTCTCTATTTTCTTCAGTATTTAAAAAACCAATCATCTTAAGATTTCGATCAAATACGGTCACCCCTGATAATCGGACAACCTTGGGGTTTGGAGAATTCTCTTTCCCCCCTTTTTCTCCTTCTATTGAGCTGCTGATTTCCATAGAGGGGACTGATGGTCGAATTCCATCACGGGTAGCAGCGGTAAGAAATTTTAAATAGGCTGTATCTCCCCTGCCGCCGCTTTGTTTATGTTCTTTTAACGCCGAGACAGCCGGGGATTTCTCCAATGGATTGGGTAACCTAAGCAGGTCTTTAGCTTTTCCACCCTTTACAACAAACAGGTCGGCTCTAAGGCTGACATCAGAGGCCCGCTGATTTGCATCAAAATATCCTTTAAGACCTCGTTTGGCAAATTCCTCTCCTAAAAACACAACTCGGCGCTGGCCGAAAAATGCCTCTCTCGGGAGTTTTGTCTGCATGTTTTGCATTGCATCACTTACGTTTTTGCCTTTCGCCGATATTGTGAAGAATCCTTGCCCGCTAGCGCTTCCGCTCCCGCCGCCACTTTGTGTCTGTACGTTCGCCGGAATGACAATTTGACCGCTAATTTCAATTTCACCCTTTTCAGCCACGTCCCAGCCGGTTGCCAGCCAAATAGCCCGGTCATTTAATTCCTTCCGATCCCAGCAGCCAGATAAAAAAAGTAAACTGAAGCATAAGCCAAAACGGAAGACTGAGTATTTTTTCATGGTTCCCGACCTCCTTTTTGAGGACCCGGCACTTGTCCTGGAGGGATCCTCTGCTTATTCCTGCCAAATGTAAAAATCGGACCAAAACGATTTGTCCATCTTGGCGAACGCACCAACACGTCTTTTATATCCGTTGGAATTTGCGGTGCGATCGGGGTAAAATAAGGAACTCCAAAGGAGCGAAGATTGACTAGGTGAATAATCAGAGCAATAAAACCGATCACGATTCCGTATAACCCAAAGACTCCGGCCAATAGCAACATAGGGAATCTTATTAGCCTTAAGGCAGTTCCAAGATTGTACCTTGGGACCGCAAATGAGGCGATTCCGGTAGTAGCAACGACAATAACCATTGGGGCGGAGACAATCCCTGCCTGTACTGCAGCCTGGCCGATTACGAGCGCACCCACGATACTGACCGCGGAACCGACTGCTTTTGGCAGGCGAATCCCAGCTTCCCTAAGCCCCTCAAACACGACCTCCATAATCAATGCTTCTATGATTGCTGGAAACGGAACACCTTCTCGTGCCGCTGCAACACTAATAAGAAGTGTTGTTGGTATGAGTTTTGGGTGATAGGTGGTCAGAGCAACATAAAGAGACGGCAGATACATAGCGACATTAAACAAGATAAAACGAATAATACGAATAAAGGATGTATAGATAAATCGTTCATAGTAATCCTCGACCGCTTGAAATCCATTCCAAAAGGTCATTGGAATAATCAGGGCAAACGGCGTGTTATCAACGAGTATGGCAACCCGGCCTTCGAGTAAATTGGCCGTGACAATATCAGGTCTTTCTGTATTTTGAATTTGCGGGAATGGAGTAAAAGGTACGTCCTCAATAAATTCTTCGATAAACTCAGATTCCAGAACCGCATCAATTTCAATTCGATTCAGTCTTTTTCGAACTTCCTGCAGCAGTGTTTCGGGAGCAATTCCTTCGATGTAGGCAATCGCTATATCTGTCTGTGAAAGTTCCCCAATTGTCATTGATTCCATCTTCAGCCTAGTGCTGCGGATTCTTTTTCTAATGAGCGTCGTATTGGTTCTTAATGTCTCCGTAAAAGAATCTCTTGGACCGCGAATCGCAACTTCTGTTCCCGGTTCCTCTACACTTCTTTGTTCTGACCCCGATATATCTACGACTAATCCCTTTGTTTCACCTTCGACTAAAATAGCAATATTACCCTTTAAAATACGGTCTATTAGTTTACCAACTTCAGAAAATGTTTTAACAGGAGTGGCTGCTATAAGGTGCTTCTCGACTATTTGCCCTAAAGAACCTACATTATTTAACGCATTGGGCAGACCCTGAAACATCAACGGCTTTAACAACACGGTATCGAGCGTTTTTGTATCAGTTAACCCTTCTAGATAGAATAAAATGATTTTCGGTTCGTTATTAATATGGATGGGGCGGGTTATTAGATCCGAGCAGTTGTTGAATAAATTTTTTATTATCTGTTCATTTGCAAAAAGGTCCGCTTCCAATTGCTGGTTTTGCACATCGACGGGCATTTGCGTAGTTGTTTTCAGCTTTTGTTTTAATTTTTGTCTACGGGACTTGAACATATCGAGGCACTCCTCTTTTATACTACTGATTATCATTCCAAATTGTGGGGAGTGTATGCATCATAGTAGGGTGTCAGGCACATGGTACCTGACACCCTTTTCTTTAATAGCAGGCTATGATATAGTGAAAATATATAGAATTGACCGTAGAACTAATTTAGTCAATAGGGGATGATTACTGTGGCACCTGATCGCAGAAAGATGATAGTGGATGCAGCGACAAAGTCTTTTTCATTATTTGGCTTTAAGGCAACGACAATGGATCAAGTGGCGAAGCTTGCTAATGTCGGTAAGGGAACCATTTATACATTTTTTAAAAATAAAGAAGAGCTGTTTGAAGAAATCATTTCATCGATGGTTAAAGAAATGATCGCTGAGGCTGATGCGGCGATTCAACCCGGTCTGCCGATTACGGAAAATGTCCATCATGCCTTATATCGCTTATTGGAGTTTCGTTCCAAGCACCAGCTAATGATTAAACTTGTTCAGGAAGAAGCGGAAATGGGCACTTTGGCGGTTTCTGAAATGCTGCAGCATGTGGAAAATGAGATAATTGCCTATTTAAAAAATAAGCTTGAAATTGCGATTGAGAAGGGATCTATCCCGCCAATGAATACAGAGCTGACAAGCTTCTTATTGTTAAAAATGTATATTGCGTTAGTGTCGGATTGGGAAAGAAATCATGAACCACTAAGCTCAGGGCAAATTGCCGAAGTCATGAAGGTGTTTCTATTAAAAGGACTTCCGGAATAAAAAAAGCAATAGGTTGGCAAAATTCCAAAAGGACTATGGGACAAAAAAGCGGGTAACAGATCGGAAATGTCCTTCATAAGCCCGATGAAGGACAAAACAGGCGGGATCCAGGTCCAAATGGTCTTCATAAGGCTGATGAAGGACAAAACAGGCGGGAGCCAAGTTCAAAATGGTCTTCATAAGGCTGATGAAGGACAAAACAAGCGGGATCCAGGTTCAAAATGGTCTTCATAAGGCTGATGAAGGACAAAACAGGCGGGATCCAGGTTCAAAATGGTCTTCATAAGGCTGATGAAGGACAAAACAGGCGGGATCCAGGTTCAAAATGGTCTTCATAAGCCCGATGAAGGACAAAACAGGCGGAATCCAGGTCTAAAATGGTCTTCATAAGGCTGATGAAGGACAAAACAGGCGGGAGCCAAGTTCAAAATGGTCTTCATAAGGCTGATGAAGGACAAAACAGCAGGGAACCAGGTTTAAAATGTCAAGCGGGAAACTGTCCCATAGAGAGGTTCTATGGGACAAAAAAGCGGGTGACAAGCCGGGAACTGTCCCATAGAGAGGTTCCATGGGACAAAAAAGCGAGTGACAAGCCAGGAACTGTCCTATAGCCCAAATTTATATGAACCAATTTAAGCTGCCAAATTCCCTAAGGAATGCCTCTCTCATAGTCAAAAACAAAGCTAGCGCTTTTTTCGCAGATTTTCCTGTGCCATTTTGACAAGCTCGCGGACCATGCTGCCGCCAAGCCTGCCGCCAACTTTGCCAGCCTGTTCAGACGTAAGCTGTCCATTGTAGCCCTTTTTTAATGGCACGCCTACTTCTTCTGCCGCTTCAAACTTGGCATCTTCAGGGCTTTGTGACTGAACAACCTTCGCCTTAAGCTGGTCTAATCCCTGTCGAGCTTCGGGGACCAATATTTTATTTCTCCTTGCCATCAGTAATCCCTCCTTTAACAATAGGATGACCAGACAGCAAAAAAATCATCAGCAAGACTGGATAATTCGTTTGGCATTCAGTATAATAACTAAATAACCTGAGTCTTTATAAAATCAATGACAAAGAGAGTAGTTATCTAGGATGTGCTTAGCGAGTCAGGGATGGTGGAAGCCTGATACGGATGAGATAATGAAACGCACTTTGGAGATGCGGACCCGAAACAAGTAGGGTTCAGCCGGAGAACACTCCGTTACCAAAATAAAGCTGGTTCTTATTGAACAATTAGAGTGGTACCGCGGGAAATATAACTCTCGTCTCTTCATCATAGAGGCGGGAGTTTTTTGTTTTTTATAAAATAGGAGGTCGAACAAAATCATGAATTTTAAGAAAGAGCTTGCCGAAATTTTAGCAGGGCTGCTGGACGGAGAAAAAACAGCGGCAGAACTTGAACTGCTGATTGAAAAACCGAAAAACGCATCACATGGAGATTTAGCATTCCCATGCTTTTCGCTTGCAAAAATTAAACGTAAAGCGCCAAACCTAATCGCACAGGAATTGGCGGAAAAAATCCAATCCCCGACATTTGAAAAGGTAGAGGTCGTGGGAGCTTACTTAAATTTCTTTTTAAACAAAAAGCTTGTCGCAGAACAGCTTGTCAGCCAAATTATCTCGCAAAATGGAGCGTTCGGTACGCAGGAATTTGGACAGGACGGCAATGTGACCATTGATATGTCATCACCAAATATCGCAAAGCCATTTTCTATGGGTCATTTGCGCTCTACCGTGATCGGGAATGCCATCGCGCTGATTGTGGAGAAGTGCGGTTATAAACCAATCAAAATCAACCATCTTGGCGACTGGGGCACCCAGTTTGGGAAACTAATCACCGCTTATAAGCTTTGGGGTGATGAGGACAAAGTAAAAGCAAATCCAATCAAGGAATTATTAACCCTTTACGTGCGTTTCCACGAAGAGGCGGAATCTAATCCATCTCTTGAGGATGATGGACGCGCTTGGTTTAAAAGATTAGAGGATGGCGATGAAGAAGCCCAATCCCTATGGCAATGGTTCCGCGATGAATCATTAAAAGAATTTGCAAGAATTTACGATTTAATGAACGTCGAGTTTGATTCTTTTAATGGTGAAGCTTTTTATAACGATAAAATGGACCGCGTCGTCAACCTGCTCGAGGAAAAAGGGCTGCTGGTAGAATCCGATAGCGCGATGGTCGTTGAGTTAACGGAAGAAGAACTGCCTCCATGCTTGATCAAAAAGTCAGACGGAGCAACGCTTTACGCGACACGTGATTTAGCAGCTGCCCTATACCGTAAAGAAAACTATGATTTTGTAAAATCGTTATATGTGGTCGGTCACGAGCAAAGCCTTCACTTTAAGCAATTAATTGCCGTGCTTAAAAAGATGGGCTATGACTGGGCTGAGAAAATGGTCCATATTCCATTCGGCATGATGCTGAAGGACGGCAAGAAGATGTCCACACGTAAAGGTAAAGTCGTGCTTCTTGAAGAAGTATTAAATGAATCGATTGAAATGGCGCGCCACAATATTGAAGAGAAGAATCCGTCCCTTGCTAACAAGGATGAAGTCGCTAAACAAGTTGGTGTTGGCGCGGTTATTTTCCACGATTTAAAAAATAACCGGATGAATGATATCGAGTTTTCATTAGAAGAAATGCTGCGTTTTGAAGGAGAAACAGGTCCATACGTACAATATACGTTTGCTAGAGCATGCTCTATTTTACGAAAAGGAAATTGGCAGGCAGAGGCAGCACAGCACACATTCAACACTTCATGGGAGAAAGAATGGAAGGTTGTCAGCTTCCTAATGGAATTCCCGAATGCCATTAAACGCGCATGTGAGAATTTTGACCCATCCCTGATTGCAAAATATGTTGTTGATCTTGCGCAAGTCTTTAATAAATACTATGCAGAAGTTCGGATTCTTGAAGAAAGCGAAGAGCAGCCAGCCCGCTTAGCACTAGTATATAGCGTGACCGAAGTTCTTAAAGAAGGTTTAAGATTGCTTGGCATTAAAGCTCCTGAGGAAATGTAAGCCTTATTGGTTTAAAAATTGGGGGATTATGGTATAGAATAAAGTTATACGAAATACAAGGGAGGCTAAGTAATGAGTGAACTGCTAATTAAGAGCTATGAAACCGCAAGAAGATTTTTTATAAAAAATGTGGAAGCGTTGGATGAGAGTATTTTACATGTCCAGCCTGAAGGCTTTAAAAATTCTATTCATTGGCATGTTGGCCACGTATTAACGGTGGCTGAGCAATTTGTCTTTGGTTTCCCGAAAAAATCAAACAACCTGCCGGCAAATTATCTCGAACTTTTCGGGAACGGTACGAAACCAGCTGATTGGAACGAAGATGTTCCATCTGTTAAGGATCTGACCGCCCAATTAAAGGATCAGATTAAGCGGATTAAAGAAATTCCGGCTAACAGCTTTGACCATAAGCTTCCAGAGCCATTTTTAGGGCAGGAAACTGTTGGCGAATTAACTAGTTTTGCTGTTTTCCATGAGGCGCTTCATTTAGGGAAAATTCAAGAAATGAAACGTGTCATTGAAATAGCTGGCTCAAAGTAAACGGCATCATGAAATTTCGTTTCTACAATTTGTAGAAACGTTTTTTCATTTATTTTAAAGAGAGGAATTCTAACGTCTTTATGGAAAAATCACTACGTAAAGAAAAGATTTGGACAAAGGATTTTGTGCTGATTGTTTGTGCCAACTTTTTTATCTTTCTCGGATTTCAGATGACGCTGCCAACGATTCCGCTTTTTGTTGAGGATTTAGGTGGAAATGACCAATTAATCGGTTTTGTCGTTGGAATCTTTACCTTTTCAGCCTTACTGCTTCGCCCGTTTGCCGGGAATTGGCTGGAGACAAAGGGGAGGGGCTTTGTCTATTTAACAGGCCTGACCATTTTTGTTCTGTCTGTCGGTTCCTTCGGTTTTTTAATGAGTATTGCCTTGTTATTTTTCATGCGGGTCATCCAGGGGGCTGGATGGGGGCTTTCGACGACAGCATCAGGGACGATTGCTACGGATTTAATTCCATCATCGAGACGCGGCGAAGGGATGGGCTATTACGGCCTGTCCGGGAATATCGCAATGGCATTTGGGCCATCACTTGGGCTGATTTTAACCGGGGCGATCTCCTTTAAGCTCTTTTTCCTCATTTGCGCAGGTTTAGGGCTGACCGCCTTATTCCTGTCATCGAGGATCACCTATCGAAAGGTGGAACCAAGACCGAAAGAGAAGATGGCCAGGCTGGATATTTACGAAAAGAGTGCCATAAAGCCGGCAATGCTGATGTTTTTCATCACGGTAACGTTTGGCGGAATTGCATCCTTTTTGCCGTTATATACAGCACAAAAGAATATTACCGGTATCCAATGGTATTTCTTGCTGTATGCTATTTCCGTAATGTTAACGAGGACATTCGCCGGGCAGCTATATGATCGTAAAGGCCACCGGGCTGTGTTTATTCCTGGAACGCTATTAATTTTGATTGCCATGGTGTTACTAGCATGGCTGCCAAATAGTACGATTCTATTTATAGCTGCTGTGTTGTATGGTTTAGGTTTCGGAACCGTACAGCCAGCCCTGCAGGCATGGTCGATTGAAAAAACGCCAATTAATCGTAGGGGAATGGCGAATGCCACTTTCTTCTCTTTCTTTGATTTAGGGATTGGCATCGGGGCGATGTTCTTTGGGCAAATCAGTCACATGTACGGATACAGTACCATTTATCAAACCGCTGCCGTGTCCGTGTTCTTATCGATGCTGTTATATATGTACTTCCTATATAAGGAAAAAACTTCAATTAAAAAGACGTGCTGATAAGTTCGTTATGTGCTAAAATGGTTTTAAATTCAATATAGAAGGTTTTCTAGGGTTCCGTGACTTTGAGAAGTCAGTCTGGTCCGAGAGAAAACGCACACTGTGGAATAGTGTGTACACGGAGGGATAAAAGCCTGGGAGATACTGATGAAACAGTTATCTCCTAGGCTTTTTATTATGAACTTTTTAGGGAGTGGTTAGAATGAACTTACAATGGACGAAGGTGTTTTTTGCGGCCTTTTTTGAAGTGTTTTGGGTAATTGGATTAAAGCATGCATATGATTTTTGGACATGGGCTGGAACAGTGGTATCTATTATTATTAGCTTCTATGTATTAATTGATGCCGGACGAAAGCTGCCAGTGGGAACAGTATACGCTGTATTTGTAGGCTTAGGGACAGCAGGAACGGTTCTTTCCGACATAATCTTTTTTGGCGAACCTTTTGAAGTGAAAAAAATGGTATTAATTCTTGTATTGTTAATTGGGGTAATTGGGTTGAAGCTGGTTACCGATGATAAGGCTGTGGAAGGAGCGGATTCTTAATGGCATGGGTTTCTTTGGTGTTGGCCGGCATATTTGAAATGTTTGGGGTTACGATGATTAATAAAGTGAATAAAGACAAAAGCTTGCTTTCAATCATTTTATTAATGGTCGGGTTTGGCTGCAGCTTTCTATTCCTCGCGCTCGCGATGCAATCCTTGCCGATGGGAACTGCCTATGCGATTTGGACAGGTATTGGTGCCTCCGGCGGCGCGCTGCTAGGAATGGTTTTATATGGTGAATCAAAAGATTGGAAGAGGCTTTTGTTTATTTTTATGGTATTAGGAGCGGCTATTGGATTAAAGCTTGTTTCTTAATATTATTGAGGACGAAAAACAAAATGAAACCAGTGAAACTGTCTTTAATAAGGAATCTTGGAGACAAACCGCCCTACAGAAATTGAGAAACTGTCTTCAAAAAAGGTTCTTCTTGTAGACAAACGGCCCTACAAAAATGGAGAAACTGTCCTCAAAAAGGGTTCTTGGAGACAAACGGCCCTACAAAAATGGAGAAACTGTCTTCAATAAGGCTTCTTAAGGACAAAATGCCTTACAAAATAGTGAAAACTGTCTTTAATAAATCCTCTTAAAGACAAAATACCTCCGAAATCCTAAAAAATTGTCTTTAATATTTAAAACACCCTCAAGAAAGTTCTTAAGGGTGTTTTTTTGAACAGATTAGTCGTTCGTTTTCCTCGTCTTTTGAATTAAAAAATAAATGGCTCCAATTACCAGCGCTGCAATGATAATCGGAATGATATATGGCTGTGCGTATTCTTTAATATGTGACCAGTTGCTGCCTAAGACTTCTCCTAAATAAAGGAAAAGAATGGTCCATGGGATGATGGCCGCTACCGTATAAAGAGTAAACTTTGAAGCAGACATTTTGGCAATCCCGGCTGGAATCGAGATGGCGTGCCGGACGACAGGGATGAACCTGGCTGTGAAAATAACGCCAGCGCCATATTTTCGGAACCAATTCTCCGCAACATCAATATGTTTCTTTTTAATTAACACATATTTGCCATATTTCTCTAAAAAAGGTCTTCCGCCATAATAGCCCGCCCAATACAAAAATAATTGCGCCAGCGTACCGCCGATGGTGCCTGCGATAATAGCACCAAAATAATTAATATGCCCTTGTGAAATCATGTATCCCCCATAGCCTAAAACGATTTCGCTGGGGATAATTTCAATCATTAATCCTAAAGCAATGCCTAAGTATCCTAATTGTGATAAGAAATCTAAAATAGAAAAAATAAATTCCGACATAGCGCACCCTTCACTTATGTAATCAGTCGTTAACTATAATCAAGGTCCAGCTTCAGCCCCTGATCGAGGCGTTCCGCTTTTCTAAGTTTATAACAGTTTGTCTCATATTAAAATATATATGGCCTCCTATTGGAAACATTCCTTCAAATGGGCTCGAAATAAAATAGTAAAGGCAGCGGAATATGAACCGCCGCCCTGTTCATTTACGCACTTAACGATTTTCTAGAAGAAAACATATAGTTTCGATGATGGTAATGAATACTGTACACAAGTCCCATTGCGAACATATTTCCCATTAGCGAACTGCCGCCGTAGCTTATAAATGGGAGCGGGATCCCAGTGATCGGTAGCACCTGTATCGTCATCCCGACATTTTGGAACACATGGAAGGTTATCATGCTAATGATCCCAGTGCAGACATACGTATTAAACGAATCATTCGTATCCAGTGCTGTTTTGATTAAATGATAAATTAGCAGGAAGAATAGGCTGATTACGATGCTTCCGCCAATAAACCCATACTCCTCGCCTATGACGCTGAAAATAAAATCGGTATGGGATTCCGGAACATACACCTCGCTATTGCGAAACCCCTTTCCGGAGATAAGTCCTGATCCAATCGCACTTAGCGACTTTACCAAGTGGTAGCTCGAACCGCTCGCATACGTATAAGGATCTAGCCAAGAATAAATACGATTAAATTGATAGGTTTGAACCTTTAGGTATTTTTCAAGCAGCTCCGGTTTTATGATAACAAGATAAATTATAAAACCACCCAATGAGGCTCCGGTCCCGTAAATCGGCAGAATGAGTTTCCATGAAATTCCGGACACAAGAATGATACCGGTTAAGATCGATAAAATGACAAGCGCTGTTCCGAGGTCAGGCTGAAGCATGATTAATCCGACCGGAACGGCGGTGGTTACTCCTAATTTCAATAACAAGCCAAAATCTGTTTTCAGAGATTTAATAATATATTTTTCGTGGTGCGAGGTAATCACGCGGCTAAGGGCTAAAATCAAAAACACTTTCACAAATTCTGAAGGCTGAATTTGCCCTATTGCGGGAATGACAAACCAGCTTTTTGCCCCATTTCGGTACGGGGCGATGCTTTCAGGAGCAACATAAACCGCAATTAGCAGCAATAAGCCAAACCCATATAAGATCCATGCAAGCCTTTTAAGCTGAAAACTGTCAAAGAAAATCGTGATAGTAATAATAATGGCACCAACCACATACCAAACGACCTGCATGATCATAAAGTTCCTGTCGCCATATTGGCCGGTCGATTGCGCGCTGTTGATGGCAATGCAGCTAATTAGGAAAAAAAGAAATAACAGCAGCGTTAATGTCCAGTCGAACCGATCTGTCTTTTTTGTGTATTTTTCCATAGGCTTCACCTGGTAATTACATATTTCCCTCCATTATAGGGTACTTCTTCCTTTTTAAGCGTAACATAGTAACCGACATTAATATAGCATTCCCTATATACTAAACGATTCTCATAAAGAAAGGTTTCACCTTTTCAAAAAAACAGCAAGGCTGTAAACGAAAGCCTTGCTACATAAGATATTGGATAAACATTGTCGCGATGCCGAAATAGGTAAGCAAGGAAAAAATATCATTTAAGGTTGTGATTAACGGGCCTGACGCTACCGCAGGGTCGATTTTTAATTTGTAAAGAATGAGTGGAATGACTGTCCCGGCAAGTGTTCCGATAATCAGGGTGAAAAATAGCGAACAGCCGACAACCATCCCTAAAATGAAATTCCCCTGCCAAATATAAGCAATGACAGAAATTAATACTGCACAGGTGACCCCAATGGAAACACCGACTCCGAATTCACGCATAACTAAACGAAAAACCACTTTTTTATCAATATCATGGGAAATCAGACCGCGGACAACAACAGCAAGTGACTGCGTTCCGGTATTTCCGGTCATTCCGGCAATCATCGGCATGAAAAAAGCAAGGGCTACCACCTTCTGAAGTGTTTCTTCAAAACCGCTAATAATTCTTCCTGAAATAAGTCCAATAAATAATAACAAAATCAGCCATGGGAGCCGTCTTGCTGCGGCCACAAGAGTCTTTGTCTCAAAATCAATCGATTTACCTGATGCCGATAATTTCTCAATATCCTCATTGGCTTCTTTGATCACAACATCGATGACGTCATCGACCGTTATTATCCCGACTAGAATATGGGCTTCATCCACGACTGGAACGGAAATAAAGTCATAGCGTTCAACGGTTTTGGCAACAACTTCCTGGTCGGTGGTCACCGTAACATAAATGACTCGTTCATACATGATGTCATCGATTTTCTCCCCAGGGTCCGCTAAAAGCAAGTCCCGGTAGGAAACAACGCCAACAAGCCTGCGGGCGCCATCAATTACATATAAGTAGTTAAGCGACTCAGCGAACTCAGCGAAGGATTTCAGCTTATCGACCGCTTCTCTAACTGTGTAGTAATTACGAATCCAGACGAAACGGTTCGTCATAATTCTTCCCGCGGTTTCCGGAGGATATTTCATAATATCCTGAACAGCATTAGACTCCATTTTATTCATTTCGGAAAGCAATGAGTCCTTCTTCTCCGGGGAAAGTTCATCCAGGAGTGATGCCAAGTCATCGTTATCCATTAAATTCAGAACATTACTGGACTTCTCAACCCCGAGCATATTCAAAAGGTCAAGCTGTTCTTCTTTATCGAGCTCCTCCATCAAGTCGGCAAGAATATCGGGATTTAAAAACAAGAGAAATCGAGCTTTATGCTTGAAGGGCAAATCTTGATATATTTTCGCTAAGTCATATGGCTGAAGCTCATCGACAATGATTTCAAATTCAGCCTTTTTGTTTTCCTTTAATGTTTTAATAATATATAAACTAATTTCGTCCTGCGTCATATCTTTAATCATTTCATTCACCTCTTCCCTCTGTGTCACGCAAATTCAAAAATAAATTATGTGGAGAAACAAATAATAGTTAAAATTAGTATGTGTAGATCCTGCGTAAATTCCCGTCCGTTTCCTAAATTACAACCATGTTATAATAGCTTATTTTTTGTAAAAAAAATGAAATAAGCTATTTGACCTATTTTTTGTTAAAATGAGTAAGTATGAACTAAGTAAGTGGAAGTTTTTTGGAAACTTCCTTCAAATATAATTTTTGACTTGAGATTTGTTCGGCGCATTTCTCGATGAACGGAGGAGTTTTACCTTGAAGAAGCATCATCAGGACATACGGGATCTTATTTATGTACATTTAAATCAGACAGACCAGTATGTCATTTCCCATGGTATCGAATTTGATGAGTTTGTTTCAACCTTTTCTGGTTCCCTAAATAATCTTTTGCTGTTAGCGCACCGCTATGATGATGCCGATTTTAACATGCACACATTACTCGAATACTGTCCGGTTGACAGAATTAACAAGCTGGCAGCAGATGATGTGTATGGCTACGGGAATTTCTGCTGGATTGATTTTTTGGAAGAAGAGGTGCTAAATGAGCTGACTGGCCAGGAAATGGCGGAACTATTATACTTAGGTCACCATAAACATCATTTGAAATTGCCATTTTATAATAAACTTGGCAATCGGTTTGTTTATTTAGCTCATGATGACGGCTGGTTCAATAAAATTTATTATCGTAGCTTTAAGGACTTTTTTCAATTGTTTAGCGTTGTGATCTCCCATAAGCTTGGGGAACTAAAACCGGAAAAAACCCTTCTTGGGATTCGCAAAAAACGTACGTATCCTCCGGTAAATAAAGAAATCCTGTTATCCTTAACACCGTTCATCAAAGAGGGAATCTGCATTTCCTTAAGAGATGCTGATCATCAGCGCACTCGTATAGAAGTTCCTATTTGGGTGATTGGTGATTTTGCCAATATGGATGACATGTATGAGGAATATTTACAGGCTTCGCAAGAGCAATATCATGCAAAAATTATTTTTGATAAAAAGACAAAAGAGTGGAAGTTGAACGTTATGTAATATCTGTTAAAACCAGCCCATCTTTTGGGGCTGGTTTTAACTTGTGTGATAAATTTTAGATAGAGCGTTTTGAAGCAAGCTGGTTATTTCATAAAATAAATACAGGTAAAGATGGTTCGTTTTTCCCAAGAAAATCATGTGCCTAAGAATACTTTCTGATGCGATAAAGTGATAAAATAAAACGTGAGTTAGAAAATGGAGGGTAACCCATGAAAACAAAATTAGGCTTGTTGTACGGTGGAAAATCCGCCGAGCATAGCGTATCGTTACAGACGGCATTAGCTGTCATTAAAGCATTAGATCTAGAAAAATTTGAAATTCATCCGATTTACATAAATACAGAAGGCCGTTGGATTAAAGGTCCGGAGCTGACAGGACCGGTTGACAACGTGAAAGCGTTGGAGTTTTCCCCAGAGGATTCCTTAACACCAGCAGCGCTAGCGCCGGCAATATTCCAAGCGGCTGACCAGGAACAGGCATCTCTTGATGTTGTTTTTCCGCTGCTTCATGGACCAAATGGTGAGGATGGAACGGTTCAAGGATTATTAGAATTGTTGAACCTTCCATATGTTGGAAATGGGGTATTAGCTTCTGCGGCAGGAATGGATAAAGTGTTAATGAAAAATATTTTTGCCCAAGCAGGTCTTGCTCAGGTTAACTATGTGGCCTTTATTAAGAGGGAATGGGATAAGGCAAGAGAAGCCGCTTACGAAAAAGTAGAAGCTGAGCTTGGCTATCCTTGCTTTGTTAAACCGGCTAATCTTGGGTCCAGTGTGGGGATTAGCAAATGCCGTAATCGTGAAGAATTAGAAGCTGCATTTGAAGAAGCATTCCAATTTGACCGCAAAGTAATTATTGAAGAAGGCGTTATAGCCCGTGAAATTGAAGTCGGTGTGCTCGGAAATGATGAACCGGAATGTTCAGTAGCAGGCGAAATTGTTCCGAAAAAGGACTTCTACGATTATAAAGCAAAATATGAAGATGGAAATACAGCGCTGATTATTCCTGCTGATATTACCGAAGCTGAATATCGGGAATTAAAGGAAATGGCCGTTCAAGCGTTTAAAGCATTGGATTGCTCTGGTCTCGTTCGTGCAGATTTCTTTTTAACAAAAGAAGGCAAGTTATTAATTAATGAAGTAAACACAATGCCTGGCTTTACACCATTTAGCATGTTCCCGTTATTGTGGAAGCATACCGGTGTTGAGTATCCGCAATTAATTGAACGCCTCGTTGAGCTGGCAAAAGAACGGCATGATGAGAAGCAGCAAATTAAGTATACGTTTTAAAACAATCGACACGGCTATAGTGCCGTGTCCATTTCTGTTATAACAGGAAAGGGAGGTAAAACACATTGATTAAACGCACTTTAAAGCAGATTGCTGAAATGGTTTCAGCAAAAAACGATATCACACCGTTTTCTGACACGCTGATTTCAGGCGTAACCATTGATTCAAGAAAAATTGAAAACGGCAATTTATTTGTTCCTTTTAAAGGAGAGCATGTTGATGGTCATCAATATGTCGTAGAGGCGATTGGCAAAGGTGCTTCAGCTGCATTATGGCAGGAAGACGTCCCGAATCCCCCGAAAAACCTGCCAATCATCATTGTTGATGACTGCCTTACCGCGCTGCAGGAGTTAGCGCGGAAATACCGCCGAGAATTAAATGTCAAGGTCGTCGGAATAACTGGCAGTAATGGAAAAACGACGACAAAGGACATGACCGCAAGCTTGTTGTCGTTAAAATACAAAGTGCAAAAAACAGAAGGAAATTTCAATAACCATATCGGGATGCCATTAACGGTATTAAACTTAAGTGAAGACACGGAAGTAGCCGTTCTTGAAATGGGGATGAGCGGCCGTGGGGAAATTGCCTTTCTAACAAAGCTTGCTTGTCCGGATGCTGTTGTGATTACCAATATCGGCGAATCTCATTTGCTCGACCTCGGCTCAAGAGAAGCGATTGCCGAAGCCAAGCTGGAGATTTTGCAAGGGCTTAAACCTGGAGGTCTCGCTGTCCTCCATGGAGACGAACCGCTGTTAATGGAACGGATCAACCAATATAAGGGCAATATCGAATTACAGACATTTGGCAGAAGTGATTCTAATGATCTTTACCCAATCGAAATAACACAGCTTGGACAGGGGAACCGCTTTACGGTCAATGCTTCCAGTGAGGTATTCGAACTTCCGGTTTTAGGAACACATAATATTCTTAATGCACTCGCTGCTATGCTGATAGCTCGTTATTTTTCCATTTCCTTCGAAAAAATGATAGAAGGACTGCAGGCAATTAAGCTTACCAACATGCGCATGGAGCTTGTTGAAGGAAAGCACGGCGAAAAGATTATTAATGATGCTTATAATGCCAGCCCTACATCTATGATGGCGGCAATCGAGCTAGTAGCGAATCTTCAGGGCTATGAGCAGAAAATCCTTGTTCTCGGTGACATGCTGGAGCTTGGACCGGAGGAAGAGCAATATCATGTAAAGATTGGTGCAGGTTTAAATCCTGAGCAAATTGATTTGCTGTTCACTTATGGCCAATTAGGCGCCCACATCGCAAATGGGGCTAGAGAAGCTTTAGGTGAGAACCGGATATTTGCTTTCTTGGATAAGGAAGAGTTGATTCAGGAATTAGAGCGTCATGTAAATGATAATAGTCTTGTTTTGGTAAAAGCTTCCCGTGGTATGAAATTAGAGGGAGTTGTCAAGGCTTTACAGAAGGATTAAGAAAGCTGCTGTTATTTTTGAAAAACAGCATATATCGCATGAAAAGCTGCAGATATCCGGTGCGAAATCTCAGATAAATTGTTTCAATCAGCAAACGTGAAAATATTTTTCGGACAAGCGCGGCACCTGCGGCTAATATTGCAAAATACGGTTGAAAATGATATTATTATTTTCAATGTGTCTAGAGATTGTTGAAAAAAGGGCATACTCCTTTGGAGAATGTCTTTTTTTTGGTAAAATAAAGATGTTACGTAAATGCAAATGGATGCGTATCCTAGGTATAAATGCAGCACTAGATATATAAAATATTTTCAAATAGATGAAGGAGAATGAAAACATTGACGAAGTTTGAAGATTTAGGTATAGGCCAGGCGACGTTAAAAGCCGTCCTACGGATGGGCTTTGAGGAAGCTACCCCAATTCAGGCAGAAACGATTCCGTTAAGCCTTGCGAATAATGATGTGATCGGTCAAGCACAAACAGGTACAGGTAAAACAGCAGCCTTTGGAATTCCATTAGTTGAAAAGGTGGATAAAGAAGAGGAAGCAATCCAAGGAATTATTATTGCCCCAACAAGAGAGCTTGCAATTCAAGTATCAGAAGAACTATATAAGATTGGTGCCGGAAAAAGAGTTCGTGTACTGCCAATTTATGGAGGTCAGGATATTGGCCGCCAGATTCGCTCGTTAAAAAAAGCCCCACACATTATTGTCGGTACCCCGGGACGCCTGCTTGATCATATTAACAGAAAGACGATTCGTCTTGACCATGTTCACACAGTTATTCTTGATGAAGCAGATGAAATGCTCAATATGGGATTTATTGAGGATATTGAAACCATTCTTGCGGAAATTCCAGAAGCACGTCAAACGCTGCTATTCTCTGCTACAATGCCTGGTCCGATTCAGCGAATTGCAGAGAAGTTCATGAAAGACCCCAAAATTGTCCGCGTGAAGGCGAAGGAAATGACCGTCCCTTCCATTGAACAGTACTATCTGGAAGTACAGGAAAAAAATAAGTTTGATGTGTTAACCCGTCTTCTTGATATTCAGTCACCTGAATTGGCGATTGTTTTTGGACGGACAAAACGCCGTGTCGATGAATTGTCCGAAGCATTGAATTTAAGGGGATATACTGCTGAAGGAATTCACGGCGATTTAAGCCAGGCAAAACGTCTTTCTGTCCTTCGCAAATTTAAAGAAGGTTCCATTGATGTTCTTGTCGCAACAGACGTAGCAGCACGTGGGCTGGATATTTCCGGTGTTACCCATGTATATAATTTCGATATTCCACAAGACCCGGAAAGCTATGTACATCGTATTGGCCGTACTGGGCGTGCTGGTAAAACAGGGGTGGCAATGACATTTGTTACACCAAGGGAAAAATCCTATCTTTCAATTGTGGAGAAAACAACAAAACGTAAAATGGAACGGATGACGCCGCCGACCCTTGATGAAGCATTAGAAGGTCAGCAGCGTGCTGTTGTCGATAAGATTTTACAAACCATTGATAATAATAATCTTCAGTATTATAAAGCAGCGGCTGAGGAATTGCTGGAGACTAATGATGCCTCCACTGTTGTTGCAGCTGTGTTGAAGATGTTAACGAAAGAGCCGGACACGACCCCGGTAAAACTTACAGAAGAATCACCACTGCCGCAAAAGAGAGAGAAAAAGCCATTTGATCGCGATCGCCGCAGACGTGACGATTCACGGGGCTTTAATGGCGACCGTCGTAAAAAGTCATCATATAAACCTAGAAGCGGTGAAAAAAGAAATAGCGGAAAACCATCCAAATCAAGAAGCTATAATCATTAATCAATAAGAGCATGGACAAATCGTCCATGCTCTTTGTTCATTTGTTTTCAATTTTTTTTGATTTACTCTTTTTGGATTGTTTGACTGTGTCTATTAGTAAATATAGTATAGGAATCCCTTGGAGAAAATATGAAAAGGTGGCCCATGATTGGTTATAAAAGCTAGTAACCTCCGCAGATCCGCTTGCCATGCTTACAGATAATGCAACCATAACGGCGGCCAACGAAAAAGTCAAGGGGCGGTAATCTTTTAAGCGTAAAAGATGGGTAAGGATTTGAACAGCTGTCGTAAAAAAAACGGTTATTTTGATAAAAACTGTTGTCGCCCAGATGGAAATTAATAAATGATCCAGGTTTTGGATGAAATCTGCGATTCGAACATAGCGAATCATCTCTAACATAGGATACGTAAGATGGCTCGTTAAATTTGGGCCAAAAAGTAATATAAGCCAAACAATATTTACACCAATAAATAGGACGGAGAAAATAGTCCCCAAGATAATAGATTTCAAGGTCTTATGCTTTTGGCTTAAGTATGGAAATATAAAAAGTAAAATTATCGCTTCCCCAAAAAAAGGAATAATTGAATAGCTGCCTACAAAAATTCCGTGACCGCTATGGTTAGTAATAAAGGCCATCAATCGATTCCATTGTAATTCTCTTCCAATTAAAATTAGATTTCCGATATTTGCCAAAATGCAGAGATAAAATAAACCTTGGGCAATTCGAAATAAATTTTCAAATCCTAATCGCGCTGTAACGGCAATTACCAATCCGAACATGAAGCCAACAGCCCAATTTGGAGTTCTTGGCAGATAGGTTTGCACGATGAAATCTTCATATTCTCTTAAAATAAGGGCGCTTATTTGCAGAAAGGAAACAAAGAATATCACCATAAAAGGGATATGAATCCAGCTGGGGAAAATCTCTTTGCCGTAGTTAACATAAAACTCATTAGGTCTTCGGTTTGCAAGTTTAATGAAAAAAAAGGCAAGAATAATCCCAGCTAAACCGCTTATACAAAGAGCAATGATCGAATCATATTGGGATAGGTAGATTAGTTGACTAGCCCCAAACCCAACCTGGGTGGAGAAAGAAAAAAGAATGATAAAAAGGATCAGTTGATTTTGGGAAATCTTTTCAGTCTGCAAAGGAATCCACCTAACCTATAATTTTCTGTTGGATCGGTCCGAATAGAAATTGAATTAAATCAATCGGACTAGGTACATGTTTGAAATATGCGGTAGAAATACAATAAAAAAAGGAAGCACCCATAATACAAAAGACAATCCAATAGGTTCTTTTTTTTCGATTCTTATTTTTTAAGTATGTCCACTCGTAGCCAAATAAAAAGAGAAAGCCAAGAATAATCAAAATCATAGGTCTCTTTCCTTTTTCCAATATGGGTTATTTTCAGCACCAAGTCGCTGGATTTGTAATTCAACATTCACATTTATCTTTACTTTATCTTGATAAACTTCCGGCCAGTCTTCTTTCACTGTTTTCCATATTTTTGGTTTATACCATGATAAGTATTCAGCGAATTGAAAAGCATCTGATTTCACTTCTTTAGTAGTCTTTAAAGCGGCTTCAATTCTTTTGCGAATTTGTTTTTCTGCCGCTCGCTCTAGTTTTTTAATCTTTTCTATACTAGATAAATCTAGGTTGGAATGAGATTCAGAAATATTCGCCTTTGATTTGATTGCCACATTAAAGGTGAACGGCTCGTTTTTAGAAGGGCGAATTTTGGTATGTGCCTCCATGACCAATAAACTAATCAATTTTTGATCTGTAGGAGATTTTATCGTTATTTCTGAACCTTTAATTAGGTTTCGGAGCCAGAATGCTGCCCGGCCGACCGTTGTGTCTAGTTTTCCGACCATTTTATAATGATGAAACAAGGCCATTTCCCCTGGTTTGACAAAAAGCCCCTCTTTGCCGCCTTCACTAAGCATTTTCATTTTGGTCTTTGATAACAGACCGACAATCATATCGCCGTTCAGTGCTTCAAGGAAGTCTTTTGGTGTCGTATCTACTGTCACTTTTCTTTGTGTAAATGATATTGGAATAGAGCTTGGAAACCGTTCGAATACTGGTGTTAAATTTTCAATATCTTTTGCTTTTCCGGGTGCAATTAGTATAGTCTGGTTAATATTCAAACTTGGTTCTCGAATAACAAATTCTAATACTGCCTCGATACCCTCCTTGGCCATTTCTTCGCTGATCACAATAATTCTTGTATGCCCCCAGCTAATACTTCTGGTTAGAGTTGCTTGTATTTTCTTATAGGCTTCCGTAAACGACTTTCCTGTTGCGGATTGAATTGAATACGGTTTTCCGGATGTCCCTGCACCACCAAGATCACCAGGTACAAGTCGATTGGGAAGAGAAAATGAAAGAGATACCTCCATATGGCCATTAGCTGCTTTGTCAATATATATACCAGAAACAAAAGCACGTTCATTGAGCTCCAATTGTGACCAGCAGCCTGTTAATAATAAAGGCCATAACACGATAACCCACTTTAGCCGTTTCATTAATCCTCATCATCCTCTATTATTGATTTCTGGATATTTGACCTCATATCATCATTTGAACCAGTGAATGAAGGACGAGCCTTCATCAGCCACCATGGGACACGGATAAAGGTGTCCTTTAAGTCGCTCGTTCTAAGCGGTGCTGTAGGAGAAAGATATGGCATGCCAAAGGAACGAAGGCTAACAACATGGATATAAATTAGAATTGTTCCTATCATTAAACCGAATATGCCAAATGTGCCGGCTAAAATCATAAGTGGAAAACGAAGTAATCTGACAGTAAATCCTAAATCATAACCTGGTATGACAAAGGAGGCTATCCCGGTTATGGAGACAATGATGACCATAATCGCTGAAACAATCCCGGCTTGTACTGCAGCCTGTCCAATGATAATTGCCCCAAGGATGCCAATGGCCTGTCCCACTGCTTTAGGAGTTCGAATGCCTGCTTCTCGTAATCCTTCAAAGGCAATTTCCATCAGAAATGCTTCCACGATACTCGGAAAAGGAACATTTTCACGTGATGCAGCAACACTCAATAATAAGCTGGTAGGAATCATTTCTGGATGAAACGTGGTAATCGCGATATAAAAGGATGGAAACGTTAGTGTAACGATTAACCAGCCGTAGCGAAGCATTCGGATAAAGCTAGTAAGAAAATATCGTTGATAATAATCTTCAGCCGCTTGAAGAAACATGTAAAAATTAACGGGCGCAATAAGTGGGATGGGGTCTCCATCTACAAAAATGACCACTCTACCTTCCAGCAGGGCTGCAGCTGCCACATCTGGGCGCTCCGTCTTTTGGGATTGGGGAAAGGGGGATAGCGGCCTATCATCGATACATTCCTCAATATAGCTGCTCGCTAAAACACCATCAATTTTAATCCGGGTTATTCTTTGTTTTACTTCAGCAATTAAATCATCCCTGCAAATTCCCTCCAAATAACTAATAATTACTTTTGTTTTTGTATATTTTCCAATTAAAAGTTGTTCCATTTTTAGATGCGGAGATTTTATTCTTCTGCGTACCATCGTAACATTCGTATGAATATCCTCTAAAAAAGCTTCTCTTGGTCCCCTAATGACATTTTCATTACTGGTTTCACTTCCAGTTCTCTTTTCGAAGCTTGTTAGAGGAAATGCAATCATTCGGTTGTCGCCTTCGAAAAAAACAATGACTTTTCCGTCCAGAATATTTTCCGCGGCCTCTTGCATGTCGGTTAGAATACTAGTGCACATGGTACTTACGGATTGTAAATCAAGTACTTTATGAATTAATTCATGACGCGACGATGCAAAATCCGGTGAAACAATATATTTTAATACTTGATCATCAAATAATTGTTGATCTACCATGCTTTGTACAAATACGATTCCACAGCGTGTTTCATTGGCTGTTAATTCATGAAAGGTGATATCAATACTTTGATGGAAGGTCTCTTTAAACCATTCCATCCGAACATCAAAATTTTCCCCTAAGAAAACTTGCCTTTTTTGTTTTTTTTCTTGTTGATCCTGCTGTAGTCTTTTGAATACCGAAAAAATAGACAAATTGCTTCACTCCACGAACTTTTTGTTAGATTTCCCAAGCTGCCAAATTTTTATAAAAAATTTACAGTGGTAGCGTATCTGAATTATTTGTCTGTATACTGGAATTGATGGAATGCTATGGAGGAGTGGATTTCGGGTGGTTTTAAAACCTCAAAAACGGATTTCAAACAAAGCGCTGACAGTCTGGAGAATCTCTGGTGTCATCAAATCAGTCATTGGCTGGTCAATTACCGCTACGGCATTATTTATATTACCTTTTTTCGATGTTCCATTTTGGGTTTCTATTGTTTTAATTGTGCTTGGAGTGATCTTCCCCTGCTTACATATTTTTATCTTCCCATCATTGAAATGGCGGAGCTGGCGGTACGAGGTGCGTGAAGAGGAGATTGAGCTTGAAGAAGGGATTTTTATTAAAACGAGAACATTAGTCCCGATGATTCGTGTTCAACATGTAGATACGAATCAGGGCCCTATTTTACGGAAATTTAAGCTTGCCTCTGTGGTGGTACACACGGCAGCAACCGCCCATGAGATTCCTGCATTAGAGGAGGATGAAGCGGAGGAATTACGTTTCTCTATTTCCAGATTAGCAAGGGTGGCGGAAGAAGATGTCTAAACCACAGCGGCTTCATCCGATTGCAAGTGTTGTGACCACTGGCAAAAGAATCCGAAACTTATTAATACCTATGCTTGCGATTAATTTTTCCGGTGGTCGAGAAGGAATATTTTCGTTACTCATTACATTGGCTATTTCTCTAGTGGTCATTTTAATTACCTTGCTGACGGGAATCTTATCATGGCTCCGATTTACATACAGGTTTGAGGAGGACGAGCTTAGGATCGAATATGGAATCTTTGTCCGTCAAAAAAGGTATATTCCGTTTGAGCGGATTCAAAGCATCAACCTCACGGAGGGGTTATTGCAGCGAATATTCGGGCTTGTGAAGGTTCAGGTTGAGACGGCCGGCTCTGGTGATGAAGCGGAAGCGGTTCTGTCGGCTATTACGAAAGAGGAGGCTGGAATGATTCAGGGATATGTCGCAGCCGCAAAAAATGACGGAAGCCGTGAAGTGGAGAATGTACGGGCGGGCAATAAGGTTTTTACTATTTCTACCTCGGAATTACTAATTCTCTCCTTAACATCGGGGGGAGTCGGGGTCGTCATTTCAGCCGTCGTTGCATTATTTTCTCAGCTTGATGATATTATTCCCTATAAAAAGATTTTTGGGGACTTTGAAAAATGGGCGGTTCACAACATCATTACTCTTGCAGTCATCGTGTTTTTCGGTCTTTTCCTCGCTTGGGTCATTTCGTTGATCATTACGATGATGAAATATGCCAACTTTAGTGTTGTCAAAACAGAAAAGGATTTCATTATTTCGCAAGGCCTGCTGGAGAGAAGGCAAATTACGATTCCTTTAAGGCGGATTCAGGCAATTCGTATTCATGAAAACATCGTCCGGCAGCTTCTTGGTTACGGCACAGTTTATATCGTTAGTGCGGGCGGCTCCGCGGAAAATGAAGAAGGCGCTAAGGTCATGCTGCTTCCCGTCGTAAAGGTTAAGCACATAGTCCCATTGTTAAAAGAGGCATTACCAGACTATCAAATGGAGCCGCTTCTTTTTTCCGCACCAAAAAGATCGATGCGCCGCTATATTTTACGGGCATGGTATCTTACGGTTCCAATTGTATTAGCTGCAATCATTTTTTTAAAGGCATGGGGCCTGCTGTCGCTTATCATTTTTGCTATTGCTACAATTTGGGCTATTTTAAAATATAAAGATGCCGGCTGGAGCTTGGGGCCAAAGCAGCTGACCCTGCGTTTCCGGAGGATTAACAGAACAACGGTTTTCATACAAAAAAACAGAGTTCAGAGCCTGAAAATGCGGGAAAGCTTATTTCAACGAAGGCAAAGCCTTGGGACTTTGGAGGCATTTGTGAAATCAGGCACCGGTGATGCATGGGCAACAGTGGTCGACTTGGAAAGAAGCGATATTCATCAAGTTTATGAATGGTATTCCAGAGAAAAGCAAAGGGAGATCTCCGGCTGATGGGTTCGGAGTCTCCCTTATTTTTTTATAACGTATCCAAGCAGGAATCCGCCTATAAGGCCAAATAAATGAGCTGTAATATTTATATTTGGCTGGATAAAGGTCATAATGAGACTGACAACACAAAGAGTAATAATAATTTGCGAGTTTTCCTTTGAAAGTCTATTCTTTTGAAACACAATCATGGCAATATAATAACCGAACAATCCAAATATTGCTCCGCTTGAACCTACATGTGTGTAAGTGAGGGGCTCAAGAATAAGAGTCGCAACATTGGCGATAATACCGGAAATGAGATAAATGAGTAAAAATTTTCCGCCGCCAAGCAGCCGTTCTAATGCCGGACCAAATAGAACGAGGGAAAAACTATTAAACAGCATATGGGAAAAACCGCTATGCATGAAAATCGGGGTAATCAGCCGCCAAACTTCCCCCTCTATAATATAGAAATTCACACCGGAGAAATGTTCAAAGAACCAATAGTTAGGGAAAATCGGTAAAATGGTTAATAGATATAGGGCAATATGAATGGCAACAATGACAGAAACAACCGGATACAAGCGAATAAATTCACGGAAGCTTTCAGTTCTGGTAAACATGGGAAAAACCCCCTTTATAACCATCATAAACGGAATTATAGTCTTTTACACTATTATGCTTATAAAAATTAATATAGAAGGATGTTGTACATGATTAAAGGGATTGGAATTGATATTATAGAACTTTCAAGAGTTCAGGAGTTAATGGGCAGGCAGCAGAAGTTTGTTGACCGGGTCCTGACGGAGAATGAAAAAAGAAGGTTCGAAAAATTAACTTCGGTACGCAGGACAGAGTTTTTAGCTGGAAGATTTGCTGCAAAGGAAGCCTATGCTAAAGCGGTCGGTACCGGCATAGGGAAAGAGCTGTCTTTTTTAGATATTGAAATTGACACAGATGAGTTTGGTAAACCGTTTGTTTCAGGACCGTACGAACACGCTCACGTTTCGATTTCACACAGCCGCGACTATTGCGTCGCTCAGGTGATTATCGAGGAGCTATAGATTTATAAAAAGGGCTTATTCAACTCTGCTAGCATATTCCTCATGGTTGTCTCATATATTCGTATGGAATAGGAGAGACAAGGTCAGCTATGGTTAATTTGAAGCCTGATCCCTGCCTTTCTCTTCTCAAAACCATACGAATGAGACAAGAAGGGGTTGAAGGAATGAGGAAAAAGTTAATGCTGCTCATGACAGGGCTGATGGCCATCTTAATTCTCGCTGCCTGTGGCTCTAAGTCACAACAAGATGTAGTAAAGGAGTTAGAGGGTAAACAAAAGGATTTAACGAGCTATAAAGTAGACGCAAAAATGACACTAAAAATGGGCTCGGATTCTCAAGTGTATAACGTTGAAATCTGGCATAAGGATCCATCCTTTTATCGTGTGAATTTGAAAAATGCCGAAAAAGACCAAAGCCAAATGATTTTACGAAATAATCAAGGTGTATTCGTATTAACACCAGCGTTGAATAAGAGCTTTAAATTCCAAAGCGATTGGCCGCAAAACAGCAGCCAGGCCTATCTGTATGAATCATTGATTAAAGATATTGTCGCCGACAAGGAAGCTAAGTTCACCGAGACAAAAGAACATTATGTATTCGAGACGCAAACCCGCTATCAAAATAATAGTATGCTGCCAACCCAGGAAATTAAGCTAAAGAAAAAAGATTTGTCTCCGGTTAGCGTAAAGGTCATGGACCCAGACCGCAACGCACTGGTGACAGTTGAATTTAAAAAGGTGAAGTTTAAAGCAAGCTTTGATAAAGACGATTTCGAAATGAAGAAGAATATGACACGTGCCCAGCTTAACTTACCAGCGATGGCAGGCGGCGGGGATGAAGTCTTAACCGTTAAGTATCCAACACTAGACTTAAAAGGGACAAAGCTAATTGACGAGAAAGAAATCTCCCTTGAGAATGGTAAACGTGTTGTTCTTACTTATGATGGCAAAAAGTCTTATACACTTGTTCAGGAAAAGGTAAAAGCGAAGGAAGCATCTACAACATTTGTGGAAGGCAACCTTGTTGATTTAGGCTTTACCATTGGTGCTGTGTCCAGCCATTCCATTACCTGGTCGCATGATGGGGTAGATTATATTATCGCCTCCAAAGACTTATCGAAAGACGAAATGATAGAAGTTGCCAAATCTGTTCAGGCTGAAGAGGTTAAATAATCCTTTTAACAAGCAGACTCCATATAATGGGGTCTGTTTTTTGTGGCTGTTGTTGTTAGAGTGCGTTATTTTTATGGTAAAATGAAAAATGGTATTTAACATAGACGCAGGAAGTGAAACCATGGGAGCGCAAGGGAATTTCTACCGAGACACTTGGGTTGAAGTGAATTTAGATTGTATTTCAGGAAATGTTGCCGTAGTGAAAAAACATCTCCCTAAAGACATAAATATCATTGCGGTGGTGAAAGCAAATGCTTATGGCCACGGTGATGTCCAGGTGGCAAAGACAGCACTTGAGGCAGGAGCAGTATACTTGGCCGTTGCTTTCTTGGATGAAGGGATTGCTTTAAGAAACAAAGGAATTACCGCCCCTATTCTTGTATTAGGTGCATCCCGCCCTGAAGATGCAGAAATAGCAGCTAGAAAGCACATTACCTTGACTGTTTTTCAAAAGGAATGGCTGGAGAAAGCGGGACAGCACTTATCTGACGAAGCTCGTCTGCTGCTCCATATCAAAGTCGATTCAGGCATGGGACGGATTGGAGTGCGAAGCAGTGAGGAATTAACTGCTATCGAGCACATCATTTCGGAAGATGAAAGGTTTGTGTTTGAAGGGATCTTTACCCACTTTGCAACGGCTGATGAACTTGATACAACCTATTTCCGGCAGCAATTAGCTTTTTTTGAAAAAATGCTTGCTGCATTATCGGTACGTCCTAAATATATTCATTCCAGTAATAGTGCTGCGGCGATTCGCTTTAAAGAGGCTTACTTTAATACCGTCCGCCTCGGGATCGCGATGTACGGGTTAACACCTTCGCTTGAAATGGAGAATGAAATTCCATTTCAGCTGCAGGAAGCTTTTTCATTGAAGACACGGCTTGTCAATGTGAAGAAGCTGCACAAGGGAGATAAGGTGAGTTACGGGGCAACGTATGAGAGTGAGGGCGAAGAGTGGATCGGTACCCTGCCAATCGGTTATGCCGATGGCTGGATTCGAAAGCTTTCAGGACAAGAAGTTTTAGTTGAGGGTTTCCGAGCACCCATTGTCGGCAGAGTCTGTATGGACCAGTGCATGATTCGGCTTCCGGAATATTTTCCAGTCGGAACAGAGGTTACGTTAATTGGAGGGCAGGGGAATCAAATGATTTCCGTCAATGAAATAGCCGCAAAGCTGGAAACCATTAATTATGAAGTGCCATGTATCATTACCGGCCGGGTTCCACGTGTGTATAAGCAGCATGGGGAAATTGTCGAAGTGAAAAATAATTTGATTGGTAATTGATGGGTTCTAAATAAAAAAAACCGGCATAATTATGATATCGTGTGTAAATTGGTGCATAAAAGCATGTCTAATTGGCTTATAATACAGTAGGAATTATATTTAGTCTATGCATCGAGGCAGAATAGTGTTATTATAAATTATGGTATAGATAAATGATAACATGCCTAAGACGGCTCTTTTAAAGAGTGGTTCTTGTGGCATGGACAGTTTTATGTGTTTATAGATATAATTCTGATTATCTAAAAAATGGTGTGTAGTGATGGTGGAGGTGTATGTTTGTGTCTGAACCCAGCGCAACTACGGAGATCTTGGTAAAGTTACCGCAACATCTTTTAACTGAACTTGATGGTTTCGTTAAACAGGAAAATGTAAACCGTAGTGAATTTATCTACCAAGCAACAAAAATGTATTTACGCGAACGCAAACAGAGACAAATTCGCGAATCCATGAGACGTGGATACATGGAAATGGCTAAAATCAATCTTAGAATCGCATCAGAAGCATTTCAAGCAGAATATGAGGCAGAGCATACTGTTGAACGTCTTGTAAGCGGAGGTTAAACCTTTGATTGTCAAGCGTGGTGACGTATATTTCGCGGACCTATCCCCAGTTGTTGGTTCTGAACAAGGCGGCGTCCGTCCTGTACTTGTCATCCAAAACGACATCGGGAATCGGTTTAGTCCCACAGTGATTATTGCAGCGATTACAGCTCAAATTCAAAAAGCGAAGCTACCTACTCATGTTGAAATTGATGCCAAGCGCTACGGATTTGAACGAGATTCGGTCATCCTGTTAGAGCAAATTCGTACAATCGATAAACAGCGGTTAACCGATAAAATCACCCATCTCGATGACGAAATGATGGAGAAAGTGGATGAAGCCTTGCAAGTGAGCCTAGGTCTCATCGAATTCTAGTAAAAAAGCACGCTCTTTTAATATATAAAGGGCGTTTTTTTGTACATATTATCTGCCCTCATCTGCGAAGCAAGCTGTCATGGCTTGCTTTTTATTTTGGGCACAAGGTTGTGGAATGAAACACACCTGCTATTTTGATACAATATGGAAAAAGGAATGGAGGATACACGAGTGACTGAAACAGTAGTGAAAGACGATCAGCATATCGGCCGAATTGCTGCCGAACAAGGAATATCCCCAAAACAAGTGAAAAGTGTCATTTCATTAACAAATGAGGGCAATACGGTTCCATTTATTGCGCGTTACCGCAAGGAAATGACTGGCGCCCTTGACGAGGTACAAATCCGCAGCATCTTAGAGCGGTGGCAATATATTCAAAATCTCGAGCAGCGGAAAGAGGAAGTGCTGCGAATCATTACCGAACAGGGGAAATTAACGGAAGATCTCAAGAAATCCATTGTAAAAGCTGAGAAACTGCAAGAGGTAGAAGATTTATACCGTCCATATAAACAAAAACGTCGGACAAAGGCGACCGTCGCTAAAGAAAAAGGCTTAGAGCCGTTGGCAGAGTGGCTGCTGACATTCTCGAACGAAAATCCAGAGGATAAAGCGAGGGAATTTTTATCAGAGGAAAAGGAAGTTCTGACAGTGGAAGATGCCATTGCAGGAGCGAAAGACATTATCGCCGAAATGGTTTCCGATGATGCGGAAGGCCGCAAGTGGATCCGGCGTGAAACCTTTAAAACAGGTGCTGTCGTCTCCGTTGTGAAGGATGCGGAAAAGGACGAAAAAAATGTTTACGAAATGTACTATGAGTACGAAGAACCGGTAAACAAAATTGTTCCGCACCGGATTCTAGCCTTAAATCGCGGCGAAAAAGAGGATATCCTAAGAGTATCCATTAAAATGAACATGGATATAATCCTCTCTTATTTAGCTAAAAAGTGGGTTAAAAAAGAGCATGTCCCTGCGGCTCAGCTTGTAAAAGAAGCCATTGAGGACGGCTACAAACGTTTGATCCAGCCTTCAATTGAACGGGAGATTCGCAACGAACTGACTGAAAAAGCGGAAGAACAAGCAATACATATTTTCTCAGCAAATCTTAAGAACTTACTATTACAGCCGCCGTTAAAAGGGAAAATGGTTCTAGGTGTAGATCCTGCTTATCGGACAGGCTGTAAGCTTGCTGTCGTTGACGAAACAGGGAAGGTTCTTAAAATTGATGTCATCTACCCGCATCCGCCTGTTTCAAAGACAAAGGCTGCACGTGAAAAAATCATCAACATATTGCATGACTACAAGATAGAAATGGTTGCAATCGGGAACGGAACGGCTTCGAGGGAAACTGAACAATTTGTCACCGATATTTTAAAAGAAATCGATGAAGAGATTTTTTATTTAATCGTCAATGAAGCTGGTGCAAGTGTGTATTCTGCATCAGACCTTGCACGGGAAGAGTTTCCGAATCTCCATGTTGAGGAAAGAAGCGCGGTATCAATAGCCCGCCGTCTACAGGATCCGCTTGCTGAATTAGTAAAAATTGATCCGAAATCGGTAGGGGTCGGCCAGTATCAGCATGATGTATCGCAAAAACGTTTATCTGAATCTCTGAACTTTGTCGTTGAAACCGCAGTAAACCAAGTTGGCGTCAATGTGAATACAGCTTCTGCTTCACTGCTGCAATATGTCGCCGGACTTACAAAGACAGCTGCAAATAATATTGTGAAAATGAGGGAAGAGGAAGGAAAGTTTACAAGCCGGGTGCAATTGAAAAAGGTTCCGCGGCTTGGAGCTAAAACCTATGAGCAGGCGATTGGCTTTCTTCGTGTATTAGACGGGAAACAGCCGCTTGACCGAACAGGCATACACCCGGAAACCTACGATGAGGTCAAGAAACTATTAACGAACCTTGGATTTACAGCAGCTGACCTAGGGACGGAAGAACTTAAAAATGCTTTAAGCGAACTGGATTTAAAGACCGTCTCTGAAGAATTAGCCATTGGAGAATTAACATTAAAGGATATAGTAGATGCTTTAATGAGACCAGAAAGAGATCCGCGTGATGATTTACCTCGTCCGTTGTTGAAAAAAGATGTGTTAAAGCTGGAAGACCTAAAACCAGGGATGGAACTTCAGGGAACAGTTCGAAATGTGGTTGATTTTGGTGCGTTTGTTGATATCGGAGTTAAGCAGGATGGGCTTGTTCATATCTCGAAATTAAGCAACCGCTTTGTCAAACACCCATTGGACATCGTATCTGTAGGCGATGTCGTAACGGTCTGGGTTGATTCTGTCGATATGAAAAAAGGCCGTGTAGCCCTAACAATGCTCCAGCCGTCATAAGGAATAGAAAACACTGCTTATTATGAGCAGTGTTTTTTTCTGTAGAAAAACCAGCATTGGTTTAGCAGCTTGATTTGGTAGCGATTCTTCTCGTAGAAAGCACGTTTCATTTGGTTTTGAAACCAAGTCGGCATAATGAAACCTCCTGTAGAGTGGATTTTCATTAAGTGTATAAACAATATATGCTATAATAGGTTGTCACGTTCATAAAGAAGTGAGGGAAGCGCAAAGTTGAACGATTTAGAACTTCAAGCACTAGTGGAAAACATATCTTCTGAAATCTTTGGCCAGCCGTTTAAGCATAAAGCAACGTTTAACTCCAGATTAAGAACTACCGGCGGACGATATCTTCTTGGTACACATAATATTGAAATCAATAAGAAGTATTTAGAACAGCTTGGTAAGGAAGAATTAATCGGGATCATTAAACACGAACTCTGCCACTACCATCTCCATCTTGAAGGAAAAGGACACCAGCAGCGTGATACGGATTTTAAGCTTTTATTAAAAAAGGTTGGTGCACCACGCTTTTGTAATCAGCTCCCGGAAGAAGCGAAAAAAACTAAGCGCCCGGCTAAAAAGATTTTATTCTATCAGTGTACGAATTGCCGCCTCACATATCAGAGAAAAAGAATTATAGATACAAGTAAATATGTTTGTGGAAAGTGTCGCGGTAGATTGAAAAAAATAAAAGAAGTTGTACTAAGATAAGAAATAATAGTTCCAATTATTTCTTCTTAAAATGTTATTGACTTTAATTAACTACGTCATTATAATTTAAAGAGTCGATAAGGCAATGCCTTATTAAATGAAGTAAATTTGGTAAAGCTAATATTATTCCGCAGTAGCTCAGTGGTAGAGCTATCGGCTGTTAACCGATCGGTCGCAGGTTCGAATCCTGCCTGCGGAGCCATATTGGGGAAGTACTCAAGTGGCTGAAGAGGCGCCCCTGCTAAGGGTGTAGGTCGCGTAAGCGGCGCGAGGGTTCAAATCCCTCCTTCTCCGCCAGATTAATTCATATATTTGGCCCCTTGGTCAAGCGGTTAAGACACCGCCCTTTCACGGCGGTAACACGGGTTCGAATCCCGTAGGGGTCATCAGAAATGGGAGATGAGCATTAACTCCATTTCCTGTTTCTTATCTCACATATTAATAATGTGAATTTTGGGCACGTTGGGCTATAGCCAAGCGGTAAGGCAACGGACTTTGACTCCGTCATTCGTAGGTTCGAA
>NZ_KV440949.1:2970972-4171542 GCF_001636315.1 Neobacillus mesonae
CTGTAGTCGGTCCCAAGGGTTGGGCTGTTCGCCCATTAAAGCGGTACGCGAGCTGGGTTCAGAACGTCGTGAGACAGTTCGGTCCCTATCCGTCGTGGGCGCAGGAAATTTGAGAGGAGCTGTCCTTAGTACGAGAGGACCGGGATGGACGCACCGCTGGTGTACCAGTTGTCTTGCCAAAGGCATCGCTGGGTAGCTATGTGCGGACGGGATAAGTGCTGAAAGCATCTAAGCATGAAGCCCCCCTCAAGATGAGATTTCCCATAGCGTCAAGCTAGTAAGATCCCTGAAAGATGATCAGGTTGATAGGTCAGAGGTGGAAGCATGGTGACATGTGGAGCTGACTGATACTAATCGATCGAGGACTTAACCAAGTCAATAATATTAGCGAACTCATTCTTACGAATCTTCTTCTGTATTATCTAGTTTTGAGGGAATGAACCTCAAATAATATAGTCCGGCGGTGATGGCGAGAAGGTCACACCCGTTCCCATACCGAACACGGAAGTTAAGCTTCTCAGCGCCGATGGTAGTTGGGGCAGGCGCCCCTGTGAGAGTAGGACGCTGCCGGGCTGTTTTATTTAAATAATTTTTATTATCGCGGGGTGGAGCAACGAGCGTTTCTTCATCGAATAGTCTGCGAGTTGTACCGACTGAACTGCTGCTTGAATATGCATTCTGAAGTCGGAACAGTCCTTGTCACTAAGGGCATGAGTTAAACTTTATAATTTTCTATTATCGCGGGGTGGAGCAGTCCGGTAGCTCGTCGGGCTCATAACCCGAAGGTCGCAGGTTCAAATCCTGCCCCCGCAATTTGGTCTGGTAGTTCAGTTGGTTAGAATGCCTGCCTGTCACGCAGGAGGTCGCGGGTTCGAGTCCCGTCCAGACCGCCACTTAAATAAAAAAGCAGGTACGAAACATTGTTTCGGCTTTTTTTATTTTAAAAAACAATTTTTATATATTTTACATACTAAATTATTCTCCTTAGGAAACATCCTAAGGTTTTTTTGTATAAAAATAAGGTAAAATGAAGATATAGATTTTTTAAGTAAAATAGGTGATTAGATGGCCGAATATGAATTAAAAACAAGGAATTCTGATGAGACATCCCAATTTGCAGAAAGACTGGCTGCCTTTTTACAGCCAGGGGATGTTATTGCCCTTGAAGGCGACTTAGGGGCAGGTAAAACAACTTTTACTAAGGGGTTAGCTAAAGGACTGGGCATTAAGAGGACTGTAAATAGCCCGACTTTTACAATTATCAAAGAGTATCAGGGAAGACTGCCTTTATTTCATATGGATGTATATCGGGTAGCAGATTCATTAGAAGACCTCGGGTTTGATGAATACTTTGAGGGTAATGGTGTCACAGTAGTGGAATGGGCACATTTAATTGAAGAGCAGCTGCCAGGCGACTTGCTGACTATTTATTTATACCATGAAGCGGAAGGGCAGCGGAAAATTGTTCTTGACCCAAAAGGTCCAAGATATGAGCAATTATGTAAGGAGATTTTTCAATGACAATTTTGGCGATTGATACTTCTAATAATCCATTAGGAGTAGCGCTTATCGAAGAAAATCAAGTGCTTGGTGAATATATTACAAACTTAAAAAAGAACCATTCGATTCGCATCATGCCGGCGATTCAGACAATTATGGAAGATTGCGGGAAAAGTACGGCAGATTTAACGAAAATCGTTGTAGCAAAAGGACCGGGGTCTTATACAGGAGTCAGAATTGGCGTGACGATTGCTAAGACATTGGCATGGTCTTTAAATATTCCACTTGTCGGTATATCCAGTTTAGAGGTGCTGGCTGCCGGCCCTGCCAGGCATTTTGAAGGGTATGTAGCGCCAATATTTGATGCTAGAAGGGGACAAGTCTATACTGGATTGTATCAGTATCAAAATGGCAGCCTAACAGCTGTTGTACCGGATTTGCTGACGATGTCAGTGGATTGGGCATCCAAATTAGCAAATCTGGACCGGCCAATTTTATTTGTTGGAAATGATATACCGCTTCATCGAGCTGCATTTGAGGAGCAAATGGGGGATAACGCTGTTTTTGCCAATGCAACTGAGCAAAACCCGCGTCCGTCAGAACTGGCCTGGTTAGGGAAAGATAAGCCGGGGGAAGACGTACATACTTTTGTACCGAATTATATCCGCTTAGCGGAAGCGGAAGCAAAATGGTTAGAGAAACAGGGAAAAATTTAAAATGGATAGGACTTAGAAAGATGGAAGATTCATATATTTTTCGCTATATGCGGGAAGAGGACATTGATCAAGTATTAGAGGTTGAGCATGCATCCTTTACTTTGCCATGGAGCAGGGAAGCTTTTTATAATGAATTGCACACTAATAAATTTGCTGTTTATATCGTGCTCGAGCATGACAATAGGATCATCGGCTACTGCGGTGTATGGATTGTGATTGATGAGGCACATGTGACCAATGTGGCCGTTCTTCCGGAATATAGGGGAAAAAAATTGGGGGATGCAATGATGCGAAAGCTGATTGCTGTCTCCCGTGAAATGGGTGCAAGAAGCATGACGCTGGAGGTTCGTGTGACAAATCATATTGCCCAATCGCTGTATCGGAAGATGGGATTTCAAAATGGCGGCATTCGGAAAAATTATTATTCGGATAATCAGGAAGACGCCTTAGTTATGTGGGTGAACTTATGAAAAAAGATCAGTTAATTTTAGGAATAGAAACAAGCTGTGATGAAACGGCTGTGGCCATTATTAAAAACGGGCAAGAAATTGCCGCAAATGTCGTGGCATCGCAAATTGAAAGCCATAAGCGTTTTGGCGGGGTAGTACCAGAGATTGCTTCAAGGCATCATGTCGAACAAATCACGATTGTTTTGGAAGAGGCGCTGAAACAGGCGAATGTGACAATGGCTGAAATTGACGCGATTGCAGTGACAGAAGGCCCCGGCTTAGTGGGAGCCCTTTTAATAGGAGTGAATGCGGCAAAGGCACTGGCGTTTGCCCACCAAAAGCCGCTTGTGCCGGTCCATCATATTGCAGGTCATATTTATGCGAACTGGCTTGTGACAGAGCTTCAATTCCCGCTGTTAGCGCTGGTCGTGTCTGGAGGACATACCGAGCTGGTATATATGAAGGAACATGGGCATTTCGAGGTAATTGGAGAAACGCGTGACGACGCTGCTGGAGAGGCTTATGACAAGGTAGCAAGGGTATTAAATATGCCGTACCCAGGCGGTCCTCATATTGACCGTTTAGCCCACGAAGGCAGCCCAACGATTGATTTACCGCGGGCATGGCTTGAGGATGGCTCCTATGATTTCAGCTTCAGCGGTTTGAAATCAGCGGTAATCAACACGGTTCATAATGCGGAGCAGCGCGGTGAAACAATTCCCCCTGAGAATCTTGCCGCAAGTTTCCAGGCAAGCGTAATTGACGTTTTAGTCAAAAAAACTATGGATGCTGTTGCTGAATATAGGGTAAAACAGGTAGTAGTCGCCGGTGGTGTAGCGGCCAATAAGGGCTTGAGAAGCGCTTTGGAAGAGGCATTTTCAGGTTCTGAGATTGATTTAGTAATACCGCCGCTGTCTCTTTGTACGGACAATGCCGCAATGATCGCAGCGGCAGGAAGTGTAATGTTTGAAAAGGGCATAAGAGCCGGGATGACTTTAAACGCAAACCCTGGGCTGGATATTCAAATATTTAACCATGACGACCTTTCCTAAGCAGGGGAGGTCTTTTTTTAACTAAACGTTTGTTTGAAAATGGATATGTTTTGCTGAAAAATTAAACGAACGTTTATTTGAATGGTTGGAAGCCTTGGTAACTATGGAAATTAGGAGTTAAACGAACGTTTGGTTGAATTTATTGGAAAACTAAACGAATGTTTGATTAAACAATAGATGAAGCCAATTAAACGAACGTTTGAATAATCAGATGATCCATTTTTTGTGGATAATTTTTTTTAAAAAAAACATGACACTGTGGATAACTCCTATATTAATGTGTGTAATGTGGATAAGTTAAGGGTTTATTGTGGATAATGTGGAAAACCGTGTTGACATCTGTTATTTAGCTATCCTAAATGTGCATAAGTTTGTGAGTAAGTTTATCTTAAAAAAATCATAAAACAAAATCTACGAAAAAAATGAGGCAAGAGAACCGTCCTCTGCCTCATTTATCATTATTCTGCCAGCTCAGCCCATTCTTCCATCAGTTGTTCGAGCTCAGCCTTGGCCTTTTCATTGTTTTGATTAATCTCTATGACTTTTTCATGATTCTGAAAAACCTCGGGATCGCATAAAAGCTGTTCAAACTCCTGGATTTGCTCTTCTAATTCCTCAATGCGCAGCTCAATCTCTTCTAATTTACGCTTTCGCTGGCGCTCCAATTTTTTCATTTCCTTATCTTGCTGATAATTAGCCTTTTCAGAACTCTCCAAACTAGTTGCTTTTTTCTCCGAAGCGACCTGCGCTAATGCAGCCAGCTCCTCCTGCTCCAATTTTTTATCCACATAGTAATCATAGTCACCGAGGAACTCAGTACTTCCCTCACGGCTAAGTTCAACGACTTTTGTCGCAATGCGGTTGATAAAATATCGGTCATGGGAAACAAATAATAGCGTCCCAGGATAATCAATTAAAGCATTCTCGAGTACTTCCTTGCTGTCGAGATCAAGATGGTTCGTCGGTTCGTCCAAAATCAGCAGATTGGCCTTCTCCATCATCAGCTTAGCTAAAGCAAGCCGCGCCTTCTCACCGCCGCTTAATGACGAAACGTTTTTTAGCACGTCATCACCGGAAAAAAGAAAATTACCTAACACGGTCCGGATTTCCTTCTCCGGTCTGAGCGGGTATTCATCCCAAAGTTCATTCAGGACTCGCTTATTGGAGGTTAAGTTGGCCTGTTCCTGGTCGTAGTAGCCTATAGATAAATTTGTGCCGTACAGAACTTCCCCGGCAAGCGGCTCGAGTTTTTTTATAATTGTCTTTAAAAGCGTCGATTTGCCAATTCCATTTGGACCAACAAGGGCAATGCTGTCGCCGCGAAACACACGGAACGAAATGTTCTCCGATACTTTCTCGCCATTGTATCCAACCGCCAGTGAGTTAATCGATAACACATCATTGCCGCTTTGTTTTTCAATTTCAAACGAAAAATGAGCGGATTTTTCATCGCCTAATGGGCGGTCCATGATTTCCATTTTTTCGAGTTTTTTACGACGGCTTTGGGCTCGTTTGGTGGTAGTGGCCCGGGCGATGTTGCGCTGGATAAAATCCTGCAATGCAGCGATTTCCTGCTGCTGTTTTTCATAAAGCTTCATATCCCGGTCGTAATTAGCTGCCTTTTGCTCCAAATAGGCGCTGTAATTGCCGGTAAACCGTTGAATGCGATTGCGCGATAGTTCATATACTTGTGTGACAACTTTGTCTAAAAAATAACGGTCGTGGGAGACAATTAGAATAGCCCCATCATACCCTTGTAAGTATTGCTCCAACCATGAGAGCGTTTCGATATCAAGATGGTTGGTCGGCTCGTCCAAGATTAAAATATCGGGCTTCTTTAACAAAAGCTTACCGAGGGCAAGACGTGTCTTTTGACCGCCGCTCAGGCTGGATATCATCAGTGAGTGATCCCGAAAATTAAGCCCATGAAGGACGGAACGAATATCCGCTTCAAATTGATAGCCGCCAAGCTCTTTAAACTGAACCTGCAGCTGATCATATTCGTGCATAATTCGTTCATATTTTTCCGAATCGTTAAAAATACCTGGGTCTGCCATTTGTTCTTCTAGCTTGCGCAATGATTGCTCCATAACTCGGAGTTCATCAAAGACACTCAGCATTTCCTCCCAAATGGATAAATTTGATTCCAATCCTGTGTTTTGGGCTAAGTAGCCGATGGTTACATCCTTCGGTTTAATGATTTCACCGCCGTCATAAGACAGATTTCCTGCGATGATCTTCAATAATGTTGATTTACCGGCTCCGTTTCGGCCGACAAGGGCAACACGGTCCCGGGATTGTAATTCTAGCTTTATATTCGATAAAATAAGGTCAGCACCATAAGATTTTTGTAATTGATTAACTTGCAGTAGAATCATTTTTATTCACCTCTATACTAGGACTAGTGTACCGTATTCCCAGTAGGTCGGCAATAAAGAGGTTTTTTCTTCCAACCTCAAAGAAATAAGCAGGAAGGACTTGCTAGTATAAAAAAATATACCGATAGTTCAAAGTTTCACACACATAGGGATGAAAATATAGTATATTTGGAAGGTAGGAGGCATTTAAATGGCTGAATTTACGCATTTTAATGAAGAGGGAAGAGCTAAGATGGTGGATGTCAGTGATAAGCCGGAAACAGCACGGACGGCACTTGCACAGTCCAGCATCACGGTCAGTGAGGAAATTTATCAGAAGATAACCAACCATGAAATGAAGAAAGGCGATGTACTGGCAGTGGCCCAGGTAGCTGCGGTCATGGCAGCAAAGAAAACGTGGGATATCATCCCGATGTGTCACCCGATTCCTTTAACGGGTGTGAATGTCAGTTTTTCATGGGAGCCAGTTGAAGAGAATCAATATCGCCTGGAATTTGCGGTATCGGTCAAAACAAAAGGGAGCACGGGTGTTGAGATGGAAGCGTTAACAGCTGCTTCAGTGTGTGCTCTAACTGTCTATGATATGTGTAAAGCTGTGGATAAAGGTATGATTATTGGACCAACTTATTTAGTAGAGAAAACCGGCGGCAAAAACGGTGATTTTAAACGAGCAGAAAAGATTTAAATGAATTGGATGCCCCAGTCACATAACGAACAGTGGTCATTGGGTGACAGGGCTGGACTATATTAAAAGCGGGGTGTAGGAGAGATGACGAATGAAACGACCAAAATCCCACAGGCAACCGCCAAGCGACTGCCTTTATATTACCGGTTTTTAAAAAACCTGCATTCATCCGGCAAGCAGCGGGTTTCATCTGCTGAGTTAAGTGAAGCGGTGAAGGTAGATTCAGCGACCATCCGCAGGGATTTTTCTTATTTTGGAGCCTTAGGGAAAAAGGGATACGGCTATAATGTCAATTATCTGTTAACCTTCTTCCGGAAAACCTTAGACCAGGATGAATTAACAAAGGTTGCACTGGTCGGTGTTGGTAATCTCGGAACAGCATTTTTAAACTATAACTTTTTGAAAAATAATAATACAAAAATTACCTGTGCCTTTGATGTCGATCCTAATAAAGTCGGGACATCAATCGGTGATGTGCCGGTGATCGCGATGGATGATTTGGAACAGCATTTAATCGAGGAAGATATCACGGTTATTATCTTAACCGTGCCGGCTCAGTTTGCCCAGGTGATTACCGACCGCGTTGCCAAAACAAACGTAAAGGGAATCTTAAACTTCACTCCAGCAAGACTAAGTATTCCGCCATCCATTCGTGTTCATCACATCGACCTCGCCGTCGAACTACAATCACTAGTCTACTTCTTAAAGCACTACCCAAATGTGGGAGAATTAGAAGAAACAATCGCAGAAACAGTGGAAGAAGCGGCGGAAGAATAAGAAAAGACGGGTGCCTGGCACCCGTTTATTTTTTTGATTGATTCTTATATTTAAAGTGGAAAGCGATCATTTTAAAGCCAGCGCCGAAGTCGAAGGTGGCTAGGATGACGAGGAGGTAGCTGAGGAAGCCCCAGCCGTTTTGCTGGACCTCGTCGATGGCGAAGTAGGTGAATAGTGCGCCTAATACAAAGTATATAAATCCGGAAAACAAGGGTGAACGTCTCATAAGAATCCTCCGATAAAGTTTTGAATCGCTTCAAGCTCTCGCTGCAATCGTTCGATATCCTCCCGGTAAATAGATTGGACCAAAACGACCATGGTATTCATCGTCACATGAGCAAAAATTGGGACGATAATCCGATTGGTTTTTACATATAGAAAGGCGAACGTCAGCCCCATAGCGGTATAAATGATGATATGCTGGAAGTCCATATGGGCTGCCGCAAAGACAAGCGAGCTGATGAGTGCTGAAATAAAGAAATTAAAGCGGCCGTAAAGACTGCCAAAAATAATTTTTCGAAACACGATTTCTTCCAAAATAGGGCCAATGATGCTGGTGACAATCATTGTCAGCGGAAGGAGATCGATGATTTTTAAAATTTGCTTTGTGTTCTCAGAACCTGGTTTAATCCCTAATAGCTGCTCAATAATGGCGGCGACATATTGGGAAAACAACGCTAAGAAGAAGCCTAAAAATGCCCACATTATTGACTGGCTGACAGAACTTTTCTTATTGCCTCTAAGACCCGGGGCATGTCTTTCCTTTCGTAATATAAAAAGAATAATGATCAAAGCAACAGTAAAGCTGAAAACCAGCCAGGCTGGACCTGCTAAAATGATGTTCTTCCCCAAATTTTGAAACCCGAATTGAAATAAGGGCTGGCCGATAAAGATTGAAAACTGCATCACAATATAAACAATTAAGATAATCCAATAATCCTTTTTCAATATGTAGTCTCCTTTGCATGTACTCCATAGGTACTATTTTACCTTTAATATAAACCCCATTCAATTTTGAAAACTTTTGTTAACTTAATACGTATAGAACGTAATGTTTTTCCTATACTTATTAAGGTGGAAAAAAAAGAGAAAATTCTTTTAAATATTTTATGCATCTGACTTGCAAAAGATTTTAAGATTCATTATTATAATAATTGTGTTAGCACTCATCTTACCCGAGTGCTAATAATGATCGAATACACATATTTGAGGAGGTTGTTTTAAGTGTTAAGACCATTAGGTGATCGCATTATCATCGAACTAGTAGAAACTGAAGAAAAAACTGCCAGCGGTATTGTATTACCGGATTCAGCGAAGGAAAAGCCGCAGGAAGGAAAAGTGGTAGCTGTAGGTACTGGCCGCGTGCTTGATAATGGAGAACGCGTTGCACTGGAAGTTTCTGTCGGCGATCGCATTATCTTCTCAAAATACTCTGGTACAGAAGTAAAATATCAGGGTGCAGAATACTTAATTTTACGCGAAAACGATATCCTTGCTGTAGTAGGACAATAGAAAAGCGGAAGCACCCGTTTAGCGGCGTATGGCCTCCTCGAAAAAGCTAATGCTTTTTCTTCGTGCGATGCCAATGCTGCCGAAGTATTTCTTGTGGAGCGCTTCGACTGAGATAAAGGAAACACGATGAGCAAAGCGAATCGATGTTGACTTATCGTAGGGAAAAGAGCGAAGGACACTAGACGCTGGGTGCTGGAGCTAGACAGTATAAGGTTAACAATCTAAAATAGCATTTTTTTAAACATATTGAGGAGGTTTTTGAACAATGGCTAAAGAGATTAAATTTAGTGAAGACGCTCGCCGCGCGATGCTTCGCGGTGTTGATACTCTTGCAGATGCAGTAAAAGTAACTCTTGGACCTAAAGGACGCAACGTGGTTCTTGAGAAAAAATTTGGTTCACCACTTATCACTAACGACGGTGTAACAATCGCGAAAGAAATCGAATTAGAAGATGCATTCGAAAACATGGGTGCAAAGCTTGTAGCTGAAGTAGCAAGCAAAACAAACGATGTTGCCGGTGACGGTACAACAACTGCAACTGTTCTTGCGCAGGCAATGATCCGCGAAGGCTTAAAGAACGTAACTGCCGGTGCAAACCCAATGGTTATCCGTAAAGGGATCGAAAAAGCAGTTGCTGCTGCAGTAACTGAATTAAAAGCTATTTCTAAACCAATCGAAGGTAAAGAATCCATCGCTCAAGTAGCTGCGATTTCCTCTGACGACAAAGAAGTCGGCCAATTAATCGCTGAAGCAATGGAGCGCGTTGGTAACGATGGTGTTATCACAATCGAAGAATCTAAAGGCTTCACAACTGAATTAGATGTAGTAGAAGGTATGCAATTCGACCGCGGCTACTCATCTCCATACATGGTTACAAATACTGATAAAATGGAAGCAGTATTAGAAAATCCATATATCTTAATTACTGATAAAAAGATTTCCAGCATTCAAGAAATCCTGCCTGTACTTGAGCAAGTTGTACAACAAGGCAAGCCATTACTTTTGATTGCTGAAGATATCGAAGGCGAAGCACTTGCTACATTAGTATTAAACAAACTTCGTGGAACATTCAATGCTGTAGCTGTTAAGGCTCCTGGCTTTGGTGACCGTCGTAAAGCAATGCTTGAAGACATCGCTGCATTAACTGGCGGTGAAGTGATCACTGAAGAGCTTGGCCGTGACCTTAAAACAACTACTATCACTTCTCTTGGCCGCGCTGCAAAAGTTGTTGTTACAAAAGAAAATACAACAATCGTTGAAGGTGCTGGCGCAACTGAAGACATTCAAGCTCGCGTAAACCAAATCCGCGTTCAATTAGAAGAAACTACTTCTGAATTCGACAAGGAAAAATTACAAGAGCGCCTAGCTAAATTAGCTGGCGGTGTAGCAGTAATCAAAGTTGGTGCTGCCACTGAAACTGAATTAAAAGAGCGCAAGCTTCGTATCGAAGACGCCCTAAACGCTACTCGCGCTGCTGTTGAAGAAGGTATCGTATCCGGTGGTGGTGTTGCCCTTCTTAACGTATACAGCAAAGTCGCTGAACTTCAAGAAGAAGGCGACGAAGCTACTGGTATCAAAATCGTTCTTCGTGCAATGGAAGAGCCAGTTCGCACAATCGCACAAAACGCTGGTCTTGAAGGCTCCGTTATCGTTGAGCGCTTAAAGCATGAAGAAGTAGGCGTTGGCTTCAACGCAGCAAGCGGCCAATGGGTAAACATGGTTGATGCTGGTATCGTTGACCCAACTAAAGTAACTCGTTCTGCACTTCAAAACGCAGCATCTGTTGCAGCTATGTTCTTAACAACTGAAGCTGTAGTTGCTGACAAGCCAGAACCAGCTGCACCTGCAATGCCTGACATGGGCGGCATGGGTGGCATGGGCGGCATGATGTAATAAGCCGTTCCAACCCTTGATATGACTAGGCTTTGTAGTAAGATGAGAGTGGTTTGCTAACATTTTGCTACCATTTCTCTCAAAAATCTAGAGGTTTCTCATGAGTTGCGCAAACTTTTGGGAAGCCTCTTTTTTCATTGGTTGAAGCGTTACTGATGTTAGGAGCGGATTATCTTTTTACCAGGGATGATGACAGGGGTTATTCTCTCAGGTTCAAGCCCATTAACAGCCATTAAATATCAAATAGCGATTATGTTAGGTATTACTGGAACGTTTTCTATTAGTATTATTTTATTCTTATATCTGGTTATCGATCATTTTTTAATGCTAGAGCGCAATTGGTAGTAACAGAGGAAAAGTAAGCCTTCTCACATTTAGTACCTTATTAAAGAAATTACACACTTTCATTTTACTAGTGGCATGTTGTATTATCATCCGACAGCTATTAGTCTCAAAAGATTATTTTATATTATTAGTAAAACCATTTCCTATAACAAAATAGGGAGTGGTTTTTTTGTTTGAATTTAGCTATCATCCATTCATACAAACGGTTTGTTTTTTTATCTTTTCTAAGAAAATTCTAAGATTGGCCGGTTATACTGTTCTCAGTAACAAATAGTGTTATTAGGAGGATTATCGTATGAAAAAAAAGGACAAAAAGTGGGTACTCCTTTGTTCAACAGCGGTTGCAGCTGTATATGCAGCAGGTTATTTTACAACGGAAACAAATGCTGCTCAGGGACAACCACTTCATATAGAGAATAAAATTCAAACATATAACACAAATAGTGACAACACAAGCAATACTCAAAAGGTCACTCAATCGAACAGGATATATAAAGAGGGAACATTTACAGGTTCCGGATGGAACAGACGCGGTTCGATTGGTGTTCAAGTAACGATTAAAAATGACACGATTACGGATGTTGAGATTAGCGATTTTGCCATGCATTATTCGGAAAGGGACGTGGTCGGTCTCCCTGATGAAGTACTTCAGGCTCAAAGTGCTCAAGTGACCAATGTATCCGGGGCAACTTATAGCACTCAAGCATTTGAAGATGCGGTACAGCAGGCGCTGGACCAGGCCAAAACCAATCAAGGTTAAAACGATGAAGAAAACCAAATTATATATGGACACTGTTGTAGAAATTGAAGTGATCTCTAGAAAACCATCGGAAGAAATAGAAGAAAAGATAAACCGTGCATTTGCAGCCTTTCAAAAAGTAGAGCAAACCTGCAGCCGCTTTACCGCTTCGAGCGAGTTGATGCTGGCATGCCAAAAGGCCAAAACACCTGTGGAAATTAGTCCGTTTTTATATGAGCCTCTATTTTTTGCGATAGAAGTGGCTAAATTAACAGATGGATTATTTGATCCTACGATAGGCAAAATCATGGAGAAGGAGGGATTTAATCGCCATTATTTAACAGGTGAGAGAATACAATCCATTTCAGACGAATCTGTTGATTATCAGGACATCGTTCTAAATCCTGAAACCCAAACAGTAACAATCAAAAAGCCATTGGTCATTGATTTAGGGGCTGTAGCCAAAGGATTTGCAATCGACTTGGCTGTTAATGAATTGAAGGAATTTGAAGGGTTTATTGTGAATGCCGGCGGTGACCTATTTGCAGGTGGAGCAGAAGAAAGTTATAACAAGTGGACAATAGGGATTCAGCATCCCTATCAAAAAGATCAAATCATTGAAACGATTCAAATTTCCAATGAAGCCATCTGTACCTCCGGCAGTTATGAGCGGGTGAGCCCATTGAATAAGGGGAAACATCATATTATGAATCCCAAAACGAAAAGCTCCCCAAATGAATGGGTTAGCTGCAGTGTTATTGCACCTTATACGATGATGGCAGATGCTTTTTCTACCGTTGCCTTTTTACCTGGAGGAGAAATCGTTATGCAAGAACTTGAACTAAAGGGATTACTCATGACACCAGAATTACAGATAAAGAGAATAGGAGGGTTTTAATTGGGAGCAAAGAAATGGATGAAAACACCTAAGGGATATGTTTCGATTGCCATGTCTCTTTATTTGGTCATCGCATCAATCGGTACAATAACCTGGATGGGTATCATAACTAGTTTGATTGCTGTTGGGACAGCTCTATTGACAGATTACATCTACTGCACCATCTTTAAACGAAAAAGCAGTCGTGACAGCACCGTTATTACTGGTTTAATTATTTCATTGATATTAAGTTTTACAACCTCATGGCCCGTTGTAGCCGCCACTGCCTTTTTGGCTGCTTTGTCTAAGCATCTATTAGTTTATAAGAAGAAACCCATTTTTAATCCAGCAGCATTTGGATTATTCCTATCCATCTTTATCTTTCAAACAGGACAAAGCTGGTGGGGAGCTTTTGGAGACTTGCCAGTATGGACGGTTATTTTTATTTTGATTGGCGGTTATTTTGTAACTGACAGGGTAAACAAATTCCCTCAAGTACTTGCCTATTTGGGAACATCTTTTGTCTTGCTATTTTTCATGGGCCTTCTTCATATCGGTGATGCATCTGATGCACTTCGTCCGCCATTTATCAATGCTGCTCTATTTTTTGCCTTTTTTATGCTTACAGATCCGCCAACATCACCAGCGAAAAATAAAAACCAGGTTATTTTTGGTATTCTTGCTGCGGTGTCAGGCACCATTGTTTATGGGTTGTTTGGAGGGTTAACTTATTTGTATATCGGGGCCTTTATCGGAAATCTTTATAGTTATTTAAATAAAAAATCAACTTCTGCAAAGTCTGCTGCTAAAATGCAAAGAGTCAATTCCAGACATAGAGTTCTTGGAAAATGAACAATATACTAACAATAAAGTTAGGAGATGATGGATAGTCATGCGGGTATTGGTTATAGAAGATGATTTACCCTTAAGAAGCATCATTTTAAAAATATTAGAGGAAGAGCAGTACCAAGTGGAACAGGCAAAAGACGGGGAAGAAGGCTATCTTATGGCATCACTAAATGATTACGATCTTATAACGCTTGATATCATGTTGCCAATTATGGATGGCTACACGGTTATGAAAAAATTACGAAGTGTAGGCTGCAAAACACCGACATTATTTCTTACTGCAAAAGACAGGATAGAGGATAAAGTTCATGGCCTGGATTTAGGAGCAGATGATTATATCGTTAAGCCCTTTGCGACGGAGGAGCTTTTAGCAAGGGTCCGGTCAATCTTGCGCCGTGCCGGTAAGATTGGAATTGAAGGTAAAATAACGTATGGTCCTATTCGGTTAGATACCAGCCAGCATGAGGGATTTATAAAAGGGGATGCATTAAAACTAACGATAAAAGAGTACGAATTACTTTATTATCTCATTCAAAATAAAGAGCAAATCTTAACAAAAGACCAGCTTTTTCAACGAGTTTGGGGACTTGAATCGGAGACAACTGATGCAATTGTAGAACTCTACATCCATTATCTTAGGAAAAAATTAGCTCCCTTCAATTATGATGGTTTAATTCGAACCGTTCGAGGCGTGGGATACATGTTGAAGGAGTAAAGCCCTATGTTTAAACGGACAAAAATGAGACTGGTTATCCTAAATTCCCTTGTGTTTTTCATTCTCCAAAATGCCTTTGGGGCCATGATATATTTTTACATGCACTACAGTTTATATCATCAGGTCGACGAAACAATATCTGAAAAGAAGACACATCTCCTAGGCGAACAAGAGAGACTGGGCAAAGAATTAAATCCAGAGAGGGAAGAGAATCATAGAATGGTTTATTTACTTTGGGACAAGAAAAATGAACTCTATAAAATACTTCCTCAACAATCCCTCTCAAAAGCAGATGTGGAAAGATTCTCCTCTTTATTGAATAAGGAAGGGATACAAACCATCACGATGGATGGAAACTCTTATAAATATTTAAATATGTCCTTGGAGCAGGATTCGGTAAAAAAGATACAAATTATCTACAATTTAAAACGTGAAAATGAAATGTTGTCCCATTTGCTCATGGTGATTGGGTTTGGTTCCCTAATAAGTGTGTTTATTGCCCTTCTTGGCGGGATCTATCTTGCTAACAAGGCATTGATACCGATCAGAAAGTCATGGGATAAACAGCAGCAATTTGTTGCTGATGCCTCCCATGAATTGCGCACACCGCTTTCCGTAATGAAGTTGAATTTAGAGCATTTATTTCGCCACCCAGACCGTAGTATTGAACAGGAAAGTGAGACCATACATCAAGCGATACAGGAACTAAACTATCTGTCCAAAATGTCCTCGGATTTACTGACATTGGCACGTTCAGATTCAGAAGGCTTACAAGTAGTTCAAGAGCCTTTCCAGTTAGATGAAGTACTCCAGCAAATTGTAAGAGACTTTAAAGCGCTGGCTCTTCAAAAACAAATTCAGGTAACGGCGGACATTCAGCCAATTAAGATCATCGGGGATAAGGAGAGAGTCAAACAGTTATTCGTCATTTTATTAGATAATGCGCTTAAATACACCAAAGACCAAGGAAAGGTTTCCATAAGTGGAACCGTTAAAAATTCACGTGCCGTAGTTGAAATTATGGATACTGGTATTGGGATTTCAAAGTATGACCTTCCCTATATTTTTGATCGTTACTATCGTGGAGATAAATCAAGAACAAGACATATAGAGGGCTCTGGTTTAGGTCTTTCAATAGCACAATGGATCGTTCAATCCCATTCGGGGAAAATTCAAGTGAAGAGTAAAGAAGGAGAAGGAACACAGGTTATGGTTCAATTTCCTATTAAAAAATACTGATTTCTAATGGAATTAGCCCTGTTTATTTTAATAAGCGCTATGGTGTTCACCCCAATAATGGCGAGTGAGAGAGGATATGTCCTTTTGAATCTTGAGGACATTGCAAAACTCGATAAAAAGGGGAAAATGGTTAACCAGGACATTAAATTGCCACCAGGTAAAAAACCAATGATATTATCGCAGGATGATGTTAGCTATTATGAATATATGAAAAATGATGGATTTGCCAAAAACTTAACACTTGATGCCAATGGAAATGTCACAAATACCTATGTAAATGAGAAGGGGAAAGCCGTACAAGGAGCTTATGATCTAGTTCCTATCGTAGATAACTTTGTAAAAAAACATCCGGATTTTTCTTACAAGGGAGCCAAAGGAATCATTTCGTTAACCGGATATAACGGAGTACTGGGATATCGAACCTCAGAGAGTGACTATGGTCCAAATAGTGATGAGCCTAATCCAAATTTCAAAAAGGATCAGCAGCAAGCGAAAAAAGTAGCTAATGCGCTGAAAAAAGAGGGATGGAGGTTTGCCTCTCATACTTGGGGACATCTTAATGCAAAGGAAGTATCTTTGGATCATTTAAAAAAAGATACATCTAAATGGAAAAAAGAGGTAGAACCAATTGTCGGACCAACAGACACGATTATTTTCGCTTTCGGTAGTGATATTGGAGACTGGAAACAGTATTCCAATGATAAATATCACTATTTGAAAAGCCAGGGCTTTAATTACTATGCCAATGTGGACGCATCAAAGGCTTACTGGTCTCAATTAGGTCCAGATTATTTCCGACAAGCTCGTATTAATGTAGATGGTTTACGGATGCGAGAAGCAATAACCGGAGAAAACAATGTATTAAAACAATTTTTCGATGTTAAACAGATATTTGACTCCTTACGGCCAACTGCCAAGAAACTTATTCTGAAGGGGAGCAGAAACAATTCGTGATATATGGCCATTTTGGTTATTCAGCTAATAATGTGATCGATCTAAATTCATTACATTTTTTCCGGTGTTATCGGTTCATTTTCAGGAAATGACCGAAAAAAACAGGAATCGTCCAACTCTTTGAAAAATCCGTATAACACTATTCAACTTAAGGGGGCTTATCTTGAAATAAGATTTAAGCAATGATCTTCAACAATCGGGCGCTTTTCTTGAATAAGGATCGAAAAAACGCTTGGTTTATCCAAGCGTTTTTATGTGCTAATATACAGTTATTTCATATGCTAAATCTATAATGATTTAACAAAGTAGTTCTACTGTTATTTTAACTTTTCTCCACCATATTGGAACTACTATTGTATGACAAATACCTTTTAATTTTGACCACGAAACATATATAACGGGATATTATTTCATTTTCTTTTTAGAACTACTGTTATAGAAGACGTAGAGAAAAAACTAGGAAATCCGGATAAGGCTGATTGGGTACCTAATGCTAAAGGAAATTATGCTGTCTTTTCAAAATACAATGTGGTATTTGGTTTCAACAAAGGGTCACAGATTTTTGAGGCGAGATCCTTTGATAAGAAATTAAATGAATTATCACTTTCTATGGTAAAGAAAGTATTTGGAACTCCGGCATATGATGTGGAAAGTAAGGGCGAGGAAATTATTGGGTATGTTGCAAATTCGGAATACAAGATTTTGTTAGTATTTCCTAAGCCTTCTAACAGCAACCGGGACCCGGTAATGGACCACTACTCCGTGCTTTACCCTAAGGGGACCGTTAATAATATGTCGAATGATACGGGAAGACAATGGTAATAATAAATGAAACAAAAAATAACGACTTCAAACGAGCCCCGTTAAAGGCGTAAACATAATAATTAACAACTTAAATAGAGGATGAAAGGATTATGATTTCATCCTCTGTAAGTTAAAGGCTTTCTTGAATGGATTTAAAACAATAGAAATAACCATCGGAAGTTGAACTCGAAAAAATGTGAAAAAAACGTTATAAAAGCTAAAAACGAAAAGTTAGAAAGGGAAATTGGAGTATGAAAAGACAAAGAAAATCTCGAAATAAACTACTTATTTTTACGATTCCACTTTTAATTTTAGCCTTAATCATTGGCGTTTATTATTATGCAATCAAAGAAAATAGTAGTGAACAGACTACCCAAGGTAAAGAAAGTCCAATTATTACTCAACCTTCCGAAACTCAAACTTCCGGTAAAAATACAGTGGATTCGAACAATGATCGGAATTCAAATCTTGAGAAATTAGTAGAGGAAACGTTTTCCTTATCTAAGGTGGGCAAGGTTCCGAACATTTCCTTTGTTTCTGGTAAAACACAATGGAAGGAAGTAAATCAAGAGTGGGGAAAATCAGAACATATTTCGGAAACTGCTAAAGGCAGATATGAGGAATACGAAAGTCATCATGCTACAATCGGCTATGCCGATCAGACTATTAATGATATACGATTGTATGATTCTAAACTGCAAACTATCTCGTTAAATGAAATTGAGAAAACTGGTGGACAACCCGATGCCATTCGATACTATAAAGATTCAACTGTTGACCAAATGATACTTGTCTATCATGCAACGTCTTCTACTGATTTATTATGGGTTTTACCAGTTAAAACAGAGCAGCAGCCAAATCCTAAAGTTGACCATATCTCACTCTTTACACAGATTGAAAAGGAACCAAATCAACAAACACAAGTTGGAAAACCGAATCAACAGGGAAATCAATCCATTTCAGAGGTGATTTCTAAACTGAGCTTAGAAGATAAAATTGGCCAGATGATTCTTGCTGGGGTTTCCGGGACTACAATCGATGCAAACGCAAAACAATTAATAGGCCAATTCCATGTCGGGGGAATCATTTTTTACAAATATAATTTTGAAACCCCTGCACAAGTCATTCAACTTGTGAATCAGCTGAAATCTGGAAATAGTTCGAGTCTACCGCTTTTACTAGGTGTTGACCAAGAGGGTGGACGTGTGACAAGATTGCCAGGTGGACTTATTAACTTTCCTCCAAATAAACAGATTGGACAGCTTAATAATCCCGATTTTTCTTATAAAGTCGGAACACTCCTAGGCAGAGAATTAAAAGAATTTGGTTTAAATCTCGATTTTGCCCCTGTTCTTGATATTAACAGCAATCCAAATAACCCAGTAATCGGGGATCGATCATTTGGAAACAATGCAGAAATAGTAAGTAAACTTGGAATTCAAACGATGAAAGGGATTCAGTCCCAAAACGTCATCACGACAATTAAGCATTTTCCTGGTCACGGAGATACATCGGTTGATTCCCATCTGGACCTTCCAATTGTAAATAAAAGCCTTAAGGAACTTAAAGAACTAGAGCTAATTCCGTTTAAACGTGCGATTAATCAAGGCGCAGATGTTGTGATGGTGGCCCATATCTTATTGCCTCAATTAGATAAAACGCATCCAGGGACCATGTCAAAAGCTGTCATGACGGATCTGCTTAGAAAACAACTTGGTTTTACAGGAGTCATCATAACGGACGATATGACAATGGGAGCTATAACAGGACATTATGATATTGGTAAAGCAGCGGTAGAATCAGTTAAGGCAGGAAGCGATATTATTTTAGTAGGGCATGACTATAATAATGTGGTAAAGATTATCTCCTCTTTAAAAACAGCTGTTCAAAATGGGGAAATTTCCGAACAAAGATTAAATGAAAGTATAGAAAGAATTATTCAACTAAAAAGGAAATATAGCATTAACGATACGAAAGTAGAAAATCCTAACATAAATGAAATAAATCACTCAATCAATAGTCTTCTGAATAATTATTTACATTAATTATTCATATTGGTTTGTGGTTAACCTTATAATACGAAAGGGTGCTTTACTTGAATAAGTGCAACATAAGAATCCAAAACTAGGTGTGATAACTCATGAATGGCAAAAATGGTTTTGTTTACGTCTTCTTGCAAATACTTTTAAAAAATGTTAAACTTTAGAAGAATTATTTTTGTTCGGTGTAAAGGATAGTATAAGATAACCTTTCGTCTTGATGATCACTGAGTGCAAGGATAGTAACACATTGTGTGTAAAGCACACAGCAGGAGGAAACAAAATGGAACAAGGTAAAGTAAAATGGTTTAATGCAGAAAAAGGTTTCGGATTTATCGAGCGTGAAGGCGGAGAAGACGTATTCGTTCATTTCTCAGCGATCCAAGGCGAAGGTTTCAAATCTTTAGACGAAGGTCAAGCAGTTACTTTTGACGTTGAGCAAGGTCAACGTGGAGCTCAAGCGTCTAACGTGCGTAAAGCTTAATAATAAGAACAAACTAAAGCAGGCTCTTTATAGAGTCTGTTTTTTTTTATTTCTTCTTTTAAAAACAAGGAGCCCCACTCACGAATGAGTAGGGCACATGTAAACAAGTAAATCAAATGGTAAACAAAGTGTATCACATAATAACGAAATGTCCTAATTATCTTTGAATAAAAATTTTAAAGTGCTTTCGTAGAGAGTGGGAATATCTTATATTGTTTCAAGTTTTACCGACTTTCCACTTAAAAGCATCTGATTACAGGTATCCTGACAGAAATAGGTAGCTTTTTTTATTTACTTTTTTTATACCCACCTTCTACAAATCTAATCATATCACGCCCTGAGATCTTTTCTGTTTCATGATAACCTTCTTCATCACGCAAACTCAAGTACCAGTTGCTATCGCCATCTTCATTTAGCCTATATAACTTATTGGTAAAAACATTTGTATAAAAATCTCCATTTCTTAGCCTCATAATATCCCACCTCTAATGTATATAAACTGTATTATGCCCAAGATATCCACCGTGAGCCATTAGACATATACAGTCAAAAATCCCATGGATATTCAATGAATAGACATGCCAATCAAGAGGAGAGGGACAGAACATGGAAAGTTAGAATTTTTCCTTCTTCAGCTAACTGAGCAGGATAGTTGAATAAGGTTAGTCATGATTAGGAGTATTTTACTTTGAATATTGAACTAGTTGAAATAAATAGAAAGTAGTTTATTCGAAAGCGAAAAGGACTATTATTTGGTATTATATACCTTGACTACTATCGATAATAAATCAGAGGAGAATAGATGAGACAATTTTTTAAAGATAATAAGTGGATTATTCCTATTTCATTATTGATTGTATTAATCCCTGTGGGTCTAAATATCTTTTATATATATGGTGATTTAAATACAGGTAAGGATTTAGGTAATGCCGAATGGTTGGCGTTTTGGGGGAGTTATCTTGGAGGGGCAGCAACCTTAATCGCAGTGTGCTTAACATTAAGCCAAAATATGAAGGTTATTAAACAAAATGAAAAGATTTTTATTCAGAATCAAGAAAATTTAAAATTTCAAGAAGAGCGCTCAAGGATAGCTCTTATGCCGTATATAGAAGTAATGGTATCTCTTGATGAAGATATGAGTTTGCATAAAACAAAACTTCATCCTCCTAATGGTTTTATAATCTTAAAAAACAAAAATGATGCCATAAGATTTAGTTCTGATTTCCCCGAAAAGTATCATCAAACTATTGAACAGTTATGTGAATGGGGAGAAAAAAACCGTAATAATTAACTTCTTTTGTATAGATAATGAGAACCCATTTGGAAACAGAGTGAGATTAATTCAGTATTTTATATTAGAGAACAGAAAACAGTTACCTAATTGGTAACTGTTTTCTGTTCTAATAGTCGTGCCAGTAATCCTGTAGTAAAAAGTAAAGAAGTTCTACTTATGTTACAACAGGGCAGAATCCCTATAGTAAATGGGTTAGCGTCAGGAAAATTCGGATTTCAACGTAAGTAGATTCCAAGGACGCTACCCCCGTTTTTAACTACATTAAGGAAGCTTTAATGGTCTTAAAGAATCAGTCGAGGCCATCTACTTCGAATTAAAATGGCCAAATCTTAGTACAACAATAAAATACCTTACATATAAGGTGTTATAAGCTGGTTTCCTCATTAAGAAGCCTCTTCTGGTTGTGCGATTTCAAATTCACCTTCTGCATACTCTTGCTCCGCATAATGGCTTCCCCATTGACAGAGCTCCTGCAAGATAGGTTTAAGAGATTCTCCAAGTTCAGTGGATGAATATTCAACCTTCGGTGGTACTTGATTATACATCTTTCTGCTCACAAGTCCACTGTCTTCAAGCTCTCTAAGTGTTTGAATCAGCATTTTCTGAGTTATATTTGGGACAATGCGCTTTAATTCACTCGTTCTCTTTGGTCCATTCATTAAAAAGTATAATACAAGACCTTTCCATTTTCCGCCAATAACTTCCTTTGTCACTTCAAAACCACAACTAAATTTTTTCAAGTCTAAACCTCTCCATTCCACATTTATTACTTTTTAGTTACTATATCACAAAAAAGTGGGTACTTCCGTTAATGTGCTTACTGAAGGATACTATATCTTGTAAGTTGTTCTTCAAATACTTAAAGGTATTAGACATAAAATAAAATTAATTCTAAAGGAGTGTTAAGTATGGGTAAATTTGAAGGTAAAATAGCACTTGTAACGGGTGGAACAAGTGGGATTGGTCTTGCTACAGCACAAAAGTTTGTAAACGAAGGTGCATATGTTTATATCACGGGACGCAGACAAAACGAACTTGATAAAGCTGTTAACCAAATTGGTAAGAACGTAACCGGTGTACAAGGGGATATTTCTAAGCTTGAAGACTTAGACAAACTATATGACCTTATAAAGCAGGAAAAAGGTAAGTTGGACATTCTTTTTGCTAATGCAGGAATTGGAAACTTCCTTCCATTAGGTGAAATTACTGAAGAGCAGGTTGATAGAACGTTCGACATTAACGTTAAAGGAACCATCTTTACTGTTCAAAAAGCGTTATCACTATTCCCGGACAAAGTAGGTTCTATTATTGTAACGGGCTCTACTGCTGGAACAATTGGCAACCCAGCGTTTAGTGTATATGGAGCATCTAAAGCAGCATTAAGAGCACTAGTTCGCACCTGGATTCTTGACCTAAAAGGTACTGAAATCCGTGTAAATGTGGTTAGTCCAGGAGGTATTCTTACACCTGCATACGATGAGCTTTTTGGTGATGCACTTGAAGAGGTACTGGAAAATAGCAGAAATACTGTTCCAGCTGGAAAAATTGGGACACCTGAAGAAGTAGCAAACGCTGTATCTTTCCTTGCTTCAGACGAAAGCAGTTACTTGACGGGTGTTGAATTGTTCGTAGATGGCGGGCTAGCACAGGTATAATTTCACTGCGCAGAGATTACAAATAGTCCCCAAAAAAGGTTAATGGGGAATGGTGTAACGGAATCGCCGCAAAATCTAAAATTTATAGGAGGAGTCAATATGACCAATCAACAAGTTCAACTCAATATTCGTTTTAAGGCTAAACCAGGGAAGAAAGAAGAATTCCGCAAGGAGCTATTTTCCCTAATTGAGGAGATGTCATCCGAAAAGGCATTTATTAGCGCTATTGTTTCGGATAATCTAGATCAACCGGATGAACTGCTCATTTATGAAACATGGAAAGGCACGAGAGATAGCTGGCTTGATGAAGAATTTATTAAACCATACCGCAAGGATTACGAAGTAAGACTGGATGATTTAATTGTGGAAAGAAGCGTTAGCTGGTTGCAACCTAACCGTGAATGGGGAAGGCATATAACGAATGCATATTAATTTTTATAAATGAGAAATAGCATCTACAGCTGTACAAATGGGCTTATCTTTTAAACATATAACAATTAGTTCGACCATCGCTAACGCGCTGGACATGAAAGAAAATTAATGATTCCTATATTCCTAATTACAGTAGAGTGAAAAGAGATTAATCATTTACTTCTCACATTGAAAGTGGCATCTTATCATTAATTATTTTTCAAATACTTGATAAAAATAATTATAAAATATTTCCTGATTTTATGTGTTTAAATTATTTGTTTCCTGTAATAATTATGATTATCTGATGGAGCAAATAAGCTTCTGGAAATAAGCTGCGTTTTTTACGATTCTACTTTTAATGTTTGCCTTAATCATTGGCGTTTATTATTATGCAATCAAAGAAAATAGAAGTGAACAGAATACCCAAGGTAAACGAAAGTAGGAAGTCCTAAGATAAATGAAATAAATCACTCAATCAATAGTCTTATGAATAATTATTTACATTAATTATTCATATTGGTTTGTGGTTAACCTTATAATACGAAACAAGCTAATAGAAGTTACTCAGTTATTCCGTTATAGGGCGCTTTAATGGAGCAACGAAAATCCTAATTTCTCATTTTATGCTGAGAAATTAGGCAGTTTAATAACGTTGTTAATCTTTCCTGACCTATCCCTATAAGAGTTTATGCGATGTACACTGAAAACTACAATACTAGGAGTAGATTTAATGAAGAAATGTTTTACCCTGATACCGATTTTGCTAATAATAGTTTTTATGGTAGGCTGTCAGGATCATAAATCAACAACGAATATAGCGAAAATACATTCTCATTCTAGCCAAAAGGAACACCATGACAAAAAATCAAAGCCTAACAAGATACAGGAAGAGAAAAATCAAAAAGAACAACTGTTAGCACAGGCCGAGTTTTCAGCAGAACAATATGATTACCAAAAATCTATAACCCTATTAAAACAATCAGAAATTTCCAAGGATGTAGACATTCAAAGTGCCATTGATACATACGAAAAACAAATGAAAAACCTTGTGACATGGCCAGACAATAGCCAGATCTCTCATTTATTTTTTCACTCATTAATTGTCGATCCATCCAAAGCATTTGATGGAGATAATATGACTCAAGGTTATGAAGATTACATGGTGACTATCAATGAATTTAAAAAAATTATAAATCAATTATACGAGAGAGGATATGTCCTTTTGAATCTTCAGGACATTGCAAAACTCGATAAAAAGGGGAAAATGGTTTACCAGGACATTAAATTGCCGCCTGGTAAAAAACCATTGATATTGTCGCAGGATGATGTTAGCTATTATGAATACATGAAAAATGATGGATTTGCCAAAAACCTAGCACTTGATGCTAATGGAAATGTCACAAATACCTATGTAAATGAGAAGGGAAAAGTCGTACAAGGAGCTTATGATCTAGTTCCTATCGTAGATAACTTTGTTAAAAAACATCCGGATTTCTCTTACAAGGGAGCCAAAGGAATCATTTCGTTAACCGGATATAACGGAGTACTAGGATATCGAACCTCAGAGAGTAGCTATGGTCCAAATAGTAATGAGCCTGATCCAAATTTCAAAATGGATCAACAGCAAGCGAAAAAAGTAGCTAATGCGCTGAAAAAAGAGGGATGGATGTTTGCCTCTCATACTTGGGGACATCTTAATGCAAAGGATGTATCTTTGGATCTCTTAAAAAAAGATACATCTAAATGGAAAAAGGAGGTAGAACCAATTGTCGGACCAACAGACACGATTATTTTTGCTTTCGGTAGTGATATTGGAGACTGGAGACAGTATTCCAATGATAAATATCACTATTTGAAAAGCCAGGGCTTTAATTACTATGCCAATGTGGACGCATCAAAGGCTTACTGGTCTCAATTAGGTCCAGATTACTTCCGACAAGCTCGTATTAATGTAGATGGTTTACGGATGCGAGAAGCAATAACCGGAGAAAACAATGTATTAAAACAATTTTTCGATGTTAAACAGATATTTGACTCCTTACGGCCAACTGCCAAGAAACTTATTCTGAAGGGGAGCAGAAACAATTCGTGATATATGGCCATTTTGGTTATTCAGCTAATAATGTAATCGATCTAAATTCATTACATTTTTTCCGGTGTTATCGGTTCATTTTCAGGAAATGACCGAAAAAAACAGGAATCGTCCAACTCTTTGAAAAATCCGTATAACACTATTCAACTTAAGGGGGCTTATCTTGAAATAAGATTTAAGCAATGATCTTCAACAATCGGGCGCTTTTCTTGAATAAGAAGGCGTCTCTTTGTAATGAGTAAGATTCTAGAACAATACATTTAAGGGATTGGATTATGTTAACATGAAATAAGAGAAGCCCCACTCAATTGAGAAGGGCTGAATACATTATTACATCTGAATGTGTTTGCTGTTGTCCTCCGATGTTTTATATTGCATTTAAAACCTTTAAGTCGGATTTTTTATAAATGTTGATTTAGAGCCTTTTTTATACACTATTTCTTTCTATTATATATGAAAATGAATGGGCGGCATGATGTAATCTGCCCCCTCAATCCCTTGATAGATAAGGATTTGTTGGTAAGATGAGAGTGGTTTGCTAACACTTTGCTAACATTAAGGAATATAAAGGAAGCTTCTCATAAGTTCACTGAACTTTTGGGAGGCTTCTTTTTTCATTGCTTGCGAGACGTGAAGAAATTGGAAAACTATTAAAGTAGAGAAGGAGCTCATCCTGCAACTTTAGCAGGAGAGGCTTGTTCACCTACACTAAGTGGGAAGAGCCTTTTTAATATTGCACTTTCGGGTGGATCAGAAAAATAGTGGAGGATTTTAACTTTTTATAGGTGGAATTATGGAAACATTGTAAAATCATATGAAAGGGGGAAAATTATGACTTCATTTATTAACGTAAAAAATATTTCAAAATCTTTTAAAGACCAAAAAGTTCTTAAAAAGATTTCATTTTCAGTCGAAGAAGGAAGCATTACAGGATTACTCGGTCCAAACGGTTCCGGTAAAACAACCATGATTCGGTTATTAAACGGTGTTATTCTTCCTACTGACGGCGAAATTGTTGTTGGAGGTTTCGATCCAAATAAGAATGGCGATGAAATACGAAAAATCTCAGGGATTGTTACGGAAAGCACCTCACTGTATCACGAGATGAGTGCTTATGATAATCTTATGTTTTTCTCTGAATTATACGGAGTAAAAGACGATAGCAGAATCGACTACTTACTTGAACAATTTGAAATGACAGAACATAAAGATAAGCTTGTAGGAACGTTTTCAACCGGAATGAAAAAACGAGTTGCTCTAGCAAAAGCATTACTTCATAGACCTAAAATTTTATTTTTAGATGAACCAACAAATGGTCTTGATCCGGAAGGGATTCAAATGGTGATTGGCTATTTGAAAAAAATTAATAAAGATGAAAATATAACCATCCTTATTTGTACACACGTGCTTCATCAACTTGAAACTATTTGTGACCATTATCTCTTTATCCAAAATGGTATGTTATTAGAAAGCGGAAATAGACGGGAGTTGGAAGAAAAATATTTAGGAGAAATCGATCTTGTTGTAGAAACGAATTTAATTCCAAGCGGAGAGGTCTATCACAACTTTCCTTATAAGAGAATAGACGAAAGCCATCTATCATTTAGATTAAATTCTAAAAAAGATGTTCCAAGTCTACTTCGTTTGATATTAAAAGAATCGGATGTATTTTCTTCTGCATTTGCCAATAGAGATCTTGAAACATTATATTTTGCTATTCGGGGTGAACAAAATGAATAATCGTATTCTAAAGGCAATGATTAAAAAAGAGATGAAATCGATTCTTTCCTCGAAAAAATTATGGATACCGATGATTATTGTCCCTTTACTTCTCTGTGTCATTTTGCCTATTGTAGTTTCTTTCTTAGGCACTCATAGTGGAGAATTAAAAACTATTGACCCTGACATTCAAAATACGGCAGATAAGTTTGTAGAAAAATTTCCAGACGGAGAAATAAAAACACAATTTTTATCACTTGATAATATGAATTTACAATTAACCTTTTTATTTTTCAATTTCTTAATTATTCCGTTTTTCTTACTAACCGCCATTGTAAACTCATCCTTAATTGCCGCTAATAGTTTTGTAGGTGAAAAAGAAAGAAAAACACTTGAAACGTTACTCTTTTCTCCTATTAGCATAAAGGAATTATTGATTAGCAAAATGATTGCTGCTTTACTTCCATCCATCGGAATTACCTATTTAGCCTATTTGTTATGCGGTATATTAGTAAATGTTATTGTTTTTCCATCGTTTCATTTTGTATTCTTTGTTTCAACAAATTGGATAATTTTTATGTTTATACTTGTACCTTTTTTAATCATATTTAATATTTTGCTAAATATCTTTATATCTGCAAAAGTAAAGACGCTCCAGGAAGCTCAACAATTCGGTGGACTTATGGTATTACCTATTATCGCTATCATTATTAGTCAAGTATCCGGTTTATTTTTCTTAAGTCCTGTTGTTATAGGTGTGCTGGGTGTTATATTGCTAGTTGCCGATCTTTTTATTTTCAGCCTGATGATAAAAAACATTCACCGCAATACATTATTTGAGAGTCAAATTCATTAAACTCTCAGCTTACGGGCGGCATGATGTAAGGCTTTTGAGCCTTGCAAAGGAGAAATTAGTAAAGGCTATTTCTCTCCCATTTTTCAACCTTTTTGAGAAGCTGTCGTGTAATTAATTATATTCAATAGCAATAACCACTTCCTAAAAAATGAGGGAGTGGTTTTTTGTGTTAATAAAGTAACGTTGTCCGAATAGTATTAATTTAGTAAGAATGTAAGAAGGGAAGTTTGAGCTTATTCTTAGGGGAGGTATGCATTTTATGGGGATTTCAGGTTTTATTGTATTATGTGGCTGTTATTGCTAATGAATAACGAGTGGGAGGAACATTTATGGAAGCAAAACATTCCAAAGGAAATTCTTTAACGCTTAATATGTTTGGGCTTCCCCTATGGGCATGGCTTGCTGGTTTGGCAATTCATGCGTTTGGGACAATGACGAACTCCTTCCATGTGAATTTTGTCGGCAGTATTTTACTTTTATTTGTTGTTGGATTTTCCTTTGGAAAGGTTGGGGACTCACTTCCGATTTGGAAAGACTACCTTGGCGGTGGTTCCTTGCTTACTTCCCTGGGGGCTTCTTTTTTAGTAAGCCAAGGAATTATTACTGAATCCGCAGCCACAGGCGTTAGAACGCTTTTCGATACGAGCGGAATGCTTGCCTTTTTTATTGCTGTTATTGTAACCAGTTCCATTTTGTCTATTAATAAAAAGTTTTTAGCCAAGGCAATCGGCGGGTTTATTCCTTTGGTTCTGGTTGGTACCCTTTGTGCATTTATCTTGGCCATCATAGGTGGATTAATTGTAGGTGTTCCATATAAAGAAGTCATCATAAATTATGCTCTTCCAATCATGGGCGGAGGTAATGGTGCCGGTGCCATCCCAATGAGTCAAATTTGGGGACAGGTTACTCACAAAGACCCGAAAATCTGGTATTCCTCTGCTATTGCCATCTTAACAATCGGTAATGTTTTCGCTATTCTGATTGGTGCACTTTTAAATGGTATTGGAAAGAAGATGCCAAAATGGACTGGCAATGGAGAGTTAATGAAAGTCCAAGGAACTCAAAAAACAGCTAGAGTCAAAAAGGTAAATATTGTTACAATAGAGGAAGCAGCTATTGGAATATTTACAGCCCTTGCCTTCTATGGATTAGGAAATCTCATCGGAACCGAATTACTGCCAAAAATCGGCCCTTTCTCCATTCACCCATATGCCTATATGATCATTCTGCTAATCATAGTAAACTGGCTTGACATCATTCCTGAAGGTGCAAAAGCAGCGGTTAAAAAAGTTAACGATTTTATATTGGGGAAACTATTATATGTATTTTTAGCAGGAGTGGGCATAACTTATACAGATTTTAATGAACTTGTCCAGGCATTAACCCTTCAAACCATTGTTATTTCTTTATTTACGGTTATAGGTTCTGTTATAGGATGTTGGTTTTTTGCTAAAGTAGTTAACTTTTATGAAATTGAAGCAGCAATTGCTGGCGGTCTTTGCCATGTTAACCGCGGGGGCACGGGCACCCTTGAAGTCTTAAGCGCTTCAAACAGACTTAATTTAATGTCTTATGCACAGCTTGCTACCCGTCTTGGTGGAGCACTTATCCTGATGTGTGCAGGTTTTATCTTCGAAATGTTGGCTAGATAGATACATAAATAAATGAAGCAAACAAGGCAGGGGTTTTACCTTTTACATTCTTGTTTTTTATGAAGGGGCTAATGGCAAAAATGGACCAATGTACTCTAAGACGCTTGCGCATGGTGATTTGGAAACGCTGGCAAAAGGTTAGAACCCGGTTTTATTGGAAATTGGGAGTCAACAAAAGAAAGGCATGAGATTGGGCGAACACAAGAAAAGGCTACTGGCGATTTGCCGGTAGCCATATTCTAAGTAAAACCATAACAAACGAACTTTTCAGAAGAGCAAAATACATTAGTTTTCTTAAGTATTATTAGTCTGTTAGAAATCTATTTTACTGGGGTTATTGGTTTGGAGACATTATGACTGTCGACAATTCCGAAAAAGATCAGTTTTATGATCGACAGTCTTTGTGTCATTAAGATGCAGAATTTTAGAATGGAATTGCACTCCTTTCCAAGCTCGGAATATTAAGATGAAATTAACGTTTAGTATGATTTACTGTTTTTTATTTGATTAAATAACACGAATTTGAATGTACAACTTGTTCATAAACAAATTTGATCAATAATTACCAGTGATTGCTTAGTAATAGCTTTGAGAGGTCCGCAGAGCTAAGACAATTCAAACATCTATGCTACTATAGCTGTTAACCACCGGTCTGTTTTTTCTTCAAGGTTGTACCTAGTATAATTAAGGCGACATAGAGTATGATGGCAATCGTATCTATAAAAGTATCTGTAAGTGCTGAATCGTCAAGTAATGCGGTTATGCCAAGAATAACCATTAGTCGGACGATCAGGATCGCAGCGATCATCCATGCGGCAAATTGGATCTTTGATCGCTCACTTTGGAATGACATGACAATAAATGCGATGCCGAAGATCAGATTTTCCGCCGTAATAATGTGCCAAACATACGTGAAGACCGTCCGGGTATCCATGGACATCGCCCCAATGTCGAGCGTCGGCAGCACGACGGATTGTCCGTTCCATGCATGCGTAACGGCAAACAGCAGCGCAAGAATGCCTGCAATCAGATAATAAAAATTCCTAACCTTGATGTTGACCACAACCCTTCTTGGAAATTCCCAATTCATCCTCTCGAAAGTCCTTGTAAAGCGGTCGCTGTCGTTATTAAAATGGCCATTTCTTATAAAAGCATTAAAATTCTCCCTCCCCGTTTATTACCTAATTTAATTTACAAGTAATTTAGAAAGCATGTTCCCATTTCAATAATTCTATTCACTAAATCCCCCCTTTAAGTTACATTTATTCATAATCTCACATCATTATTAACATAATTATCTAGTGTAGTTTGGAAGTCTTATTTCATTAAAGGGCCAAATTCATTAATAAGGATACATTAAACGATAGACGATGAGAAAAGTAAAATTTAGCAAGATTCCTTTTTGTTTTTAAAATAAAAAGGAAATTTACTATTTCTTTACATTCCTTCCTTCTCACCTAATTCTACTTTATTCCTACTTTTCTAAGCTGCAATTGAAAATATAATGAATTTTATATGTCTAATTATCTATAAATATCTCCATATATGAATGATACGCATCGTAAATATCCTTAAAAAGGTGACAAAATTACCAATTAATAAAAATAACAAAAACCTTACCTCATCCTAAAACTAAATTAACAAACGTCTGATAAAGTGTGGATAGTCAATATAGTTTAATACTTTCCTAGCGAACTTGATTTACTTCAAAAATTAAATCTACTAAGAATGAGAGGGGATTTCGATGAGTAATCAAAATGAAAACAAGGTTTTTAACAGAAGGGACTTTATAAAAGTAGGAGGGATGAGTACACTTGCCTTAACAATAGCGTCTGCTGGAATACCAGGTGTAAATTTATTAAGTACTGTTGCTCACGCAGAAACAAATGCTAATCCTAAATTGCAATTTAATTCAGATGGAAAGTTCAAAATTGTGCAGTTTAACGATACACAGGATGATGAGCATATTGATCAGCGAACGATCCAGCTGATGGAGAAAGTTCTTGATCATGAGGAGCCGGATTTTGTCGTGCTAAATGGTGACAATATTTCAGGTGGCTGTAATTCAGAGCTTGAAATGAGACAAGCAATGAACAATGTGGCCCAGCCAATGGAACAAAGAGGGATCAAGTGGGCTGTTACTTTTGGGAATCATGATGAAGATTCAACACCAAATGGCGGGCTGGATGAAGAAGCCATGCTTAAATTTTATATGGCATACAAATACAATGTTAATCAGCCAGGAGAAACTGACATAAATGGAACAGGGAACACGAACCTGCTTATTAGAGATTCTGCAGGCAAGAAAGCGGCCTTCAACCTTTGGCTTCTAGATAGCGGCAGGTATGCCCCTAAAACAATTGCAGGACAGGATTTCAGCGGGTATCCAACCTGGGATTGGATTCGATTTAATCAAGTAAAATGGTATTACGAGACTTCCAAAAAGTTAGAACAGCAAATGGGCTATAAAGTCCCTTCTCTTATGTTCATTCATATTCCACTTTGGGAACATCGATATATGTGGTTTGACAGTGTGGACAGCAGAACTGCGGCTGATCATGCACGCGCCGCAGCAAAGCATCAAATAGTTGGAGAAAGAAATGAAGATGAGTGCCCGGGCCCAATTAATAGCGGGATGTTTTCAGCAATGCTTGACAGGGGAGATGTCAAAGGGGTCTTTTGCGGCCATGACCATGTTAATACATATATGGGCAATTATTATGGGATTTTACTAGGTTATTCGGGCAGTGCGGGGTTTGGTGCTTATGGATTGCCTGGTGCGCAACGAAATCGATTACGCGGTGCCCGTGTATTTAATTTGGATGAGAATAAAGAGGGTGTTTTAGTTGAAACACATATGGTTTTTGCAAAGGATTATGGCATAGACCTTACAGCGAACGACCAAAGCACTGAACCAGCTCCGATACCTGAAAACAAAAAACAAGAACAAGTAATAAAAAAATAGAACTAAATAAGCTCATTGATCAGAAATGGTTCATTTAGTTTTGACAACACTGTGATAAAAAACATCCTCCACTGAATTATGAGTGGAGGATGTTTTTTTAATTTTCCTTTCGAGCTCCACCTTCTGTATCCTCTGTCAGTCCAACGATAGCTTTTCCTTTCACAAAATCAGGAGGCTGGATGCCGATCAGCTGGTACAAGGTAGGGGCAATGTCTAGAGTGCTAATTTTCGCTTCAATCGTTCCCTTTTTAATACCTTTACCAACGGCCAAAAATATGGGGCGCAGCTCTTTTCTTGAAGGATTGCCGCCATGATTCCCTAAATCCCCGGGTTTCATTACCACATTACCGTCGTCTTGGGCCATATAATATCCCTTTTTTGCAACTAGGATGATATCACCGGCGTTCGGATGATTGATCTGCCCTGTCTCATTGCGATTATAGCTCCCGTTTAGAATGACTTTGTCATAAGGATGGATTTTCTTATTGGAAAAGGTGATTTTTGCCATCTCCGCAAAGCTATTAAACGAACCTGGGAGTTCTTCATTGTTATGAAATATTTTTTCCCATAATTGAGTTGGAGCGATTGTGAAAAAGGTTGCTATAGGAATTTTTGTCTCATCTACTTCGATGCCATTGAATATATTAGCAATTTCTTTTTTGATATCTTCATATTGTTTTCGGTCGACTATGCCGCCATCTTCCCGCCCTTTTAAATTGATGTAAACGTGCGCTATTGTGCCGCTGGCTACGGCGAAGGCTTTCGATTTTTTGGTATTTACTTTCCCATTGTCGTATTTCACTAGGAACCCTTTTTTCTCCAATACTTCGTTTGGGGAAAGCCGTGAATGAACGGGCTCCATTCCGTGATCAGATACTAAGAAGAGCCGGTCATTCTGTCCCATTTCTCCTAAAACTTGTCCAAGCATTTCGTCCGCCAATTTGTAAGACCAATGAATGTAGCTTAAGTATTGTTTGGACTTTTCGCTTGAATATCCTGGCTGCCTTGGGTCGGAAAGCAGGTATTTATGTGACTCATGGTCAATTTGTGGATAATAGAAGAATAATAGATCTGGCTTGTACTTCTTTTTTATATACAGGGAAACATCTGTCGTCCACTGTGCAAACCTTGTGCTGATTTCTTCATATTCCTTTCTTGTAATCCACTTTTTATCCAAAGCTTTGTCATCATCTTGGATTGGAAAATACCCAAAATGCTTATAGATATCTTCCTTGAATTGTTCTGGACCTTTGACAACTCCGGAAGATACAGCAGTCCGATACAATTTAGCATCGGAAAGATCAGGTTTAGTCGCTTTAATTTTAAAAGAAAATCCGGCCATCTCTTTATCATGGGTTAGGAATGAAAGAGACCCCCACTCATTAAGGCCAACCTTCACTTTATTCTGCATGTTTTTATCAAGGGAAAGAAAAAACTCTCCAGGCGTTCCCGCCAAAACATACACCTTGAGATTATGGCCCTTTTCTATTTTCACAGGAAAAACAGCTAACTGCCGTTTTTTAGTGACTTTTTTAAACTCAAGCGAAATTAATTCACTTTCTGATAATGTCTTCCCATAATAAATCGAATAATCCGCCTGGTTACCGTATTTAGGGTTTGAACCTGGAAAAAGGATGGTGGCCGTTTTCTTTCCTTCCTTACGAATTGTGGACCAGATCGGTTCAGCGTCCAGCCCTGAATAGAAGGCACTTTCGCTATCGGTTAACCTTTTATTCGACTTATGAAGTTCGTTGCTTACCATGCCAGTAGTGTCCGAGGCAGCACCTGTTGCTATAGCAGCATGGGAGGAGGAGGTTAAAGAGGGAAATATTGTACGGATATTGTTAGCTATTTTTCCTCTGCTCGCTACCTCTTTAAAATGGGGCAATTGTTGTTGTGCCATATATTCTTCTAAAAAATCATGTCGCATACCGTCAAACGAAATCACCATATCGGTGGAATGATTGGTTTCAGCCCCCAAAACAATAGAGGGGATGGAAAGAAAAAGAATAGTAAGTAGAGACAGCTTTAATTTCATTATGATCCACCACCTGTTGTTACATATTTACTTGTATATTCCCGCTAATTACAGCAGGGAAACAAAGTAGATGGGGGGCTATCATTTTTAAGGAAATTCAAAGAGTAATAGAAATAGGATGTTTAATATAATAGAAGGCGGGAATATAAAGAGTGTAATCGAATTTAAGTAAAAAAATGGAGGGATTTTAAATGGCTGACAAAAAACGAAATAACCATGATGACGGAAAGATGACTGTAGAAGAAGCAGGACGCAAAGGCGGCGAGGCTACTGCACAAAACCACGGCAGAGAGTTTTATGAGGAGATCGGCCGTAAAGGCGGCGAAGCTACCGCTGAAAACCATGACAAGGATTTTTATGAGGAAATTGGCCGTAAAGGCGGCGAAGCCACTTCAAAAAATCATGACAGAGAATTTTACGAGAAAATTGGAGAAAAGGGCGGCGAAGCGCGTGCTAACCAACGCGACAACGATGATCGTGATGGGAAAATGAGCAAAGAGGAAGCTGGCCGTAAAGGCGGAGAGGCTCGTGCCAGAAAGCGTGACAACGATTAAACCGTAATAAACTTTTATTGAAATAACTTCGAGTGAGGATCCAAATGAAGCGGGTATGTCTTAGGTTCCTAAAAAATCAAGAAGCTGGTGAAAAACAATTCGTTTTTCGCCAGCTTTTTTTTTGTTCTTTTTGATAAATTTTAATTGATAGAAGATTTTCTTCCCTGTTGAAACGATAATTATTTTAATATATTCTATAGTTGGAATAAATTGCATCTCCTAATTTTGTAAATATTAATCCAATTGCTAACATATAATGATTCCAAAAGATAAATTAATTAAGAAAGTAAGGGGAAGAATTGAACGATCAAAATAGAATAAAGTGGATTGAGCAATTAATACAATCAACGATGAGAACGGTTGGAATAGATATTGAACTGAAGCAAACGTTTACTGGGGTGAATCTGAGCTATAATTTTATTCTCAACTATATAGGTTACGATGTTGATCGCATAGAACAAGCAATAAAGGAAATGCAGGCTCCAGTTTCTCTCGAATCGTATATTAAAGCTTTTACAATCCACGAGTTGGGGCATGCGTTAGATCGGAAGGCTTTAATGGACTCACTGACAAAAACGATCGAATATCACGAAATGAAAAAAACTCATACAATATACGAACAATACAATGATTACACTCTTCTTGCTATGTTAATCGAAGAGCATCAAATGAATATCGGATTTGAAGAAACAGCTTGGGCGAATGCTGCAAAATTGAATTTGGAATATGGTATTGTTGACTGGGAAAGCTTTGAAAAAGTGAAGGATCAAGGAATGTCGACTTATATGGATTTATATTTAAAAGATATGCAGCAATATAACAAGCTTTTAGCGGAACAAACCGGACAAATTGCTTAATGAGTGTAAACAAAAGACGAGAATTTGAACATCTACATTCCGAACCTAACATTAGAAGTGTTAGGTTTTTTTATGCACATAAAAAAATGATATGGGGAGGACGTTGAGTAGCGGTGAGCGGCTCCCTAAATAACTAAGTTTCCTTAAGAAAGGACTTATTTTGTTTCGTATCGCTAGGCGATATGCCACTTGAAATATATCTAAAAACCTTCGTATTAAGGAAATTCGATATGCGAGGGGGGAATTTCATGTATAGCGGGTATCGCTTTCAGTGGATTCTTCTAATCATTCTTTTTCGTTAATACAAGTCTTTAGCTGTATCTTCTAGTGGCTTGTCTATATTGCGTAACGCCATAAGCGCCAAAAATTCCTTTGTTTCGATTATTAGCATTCACTTTATTTCAAATTTCAACAAATTCCCGGGAAATATCTAAAAAATATGGGTAGATATCGACAAAATTCTTTTCAACCATTAAATAAATATGAAAGTTATCTTTTGCAAAATAACTTGGCATATTTCATTATAATAAGTAAGAAAAAATAAAAGAATAAATCAAGCAAATTAAGCAGGCTGTTAGCAAAAAAAATTGAGAAGAAGTGGTGAATGAAATGGGGGTAACAGTAAAAGATTTACTGCAATTGCCATCATTCAGAGGGGCAGAAGTGTTAACCGGAAAAGATAACCTTAATCGAACGGTCTCCTCTTTATCGGTATTAGAAGTATCTAATGTAGATTTTTTCTCCCAGAGCATCCAAACCGTTCAAGAAGAATGGTATGCCGAAGAACTTGTCATTAGCTCCTTTTATTCCATTAAAGATAGTGTGGAAAAACAATGTACAGCTATTCAACATTTACATGACCTAGGGGAATTAGGTCTTATTTTATATTATGTGGGAATTATCCTGCCTGAGATTCCAGAAGAGGTGCTCCAATTAGCAGACTCTCAAGGGTTTATTATTATTTGTATGCCAAAAAACGATTATTCCCTTCGTTATAATGAAGTAATTTATGAAGTAATGGAAGCGATTGTAAGTAATCAGGCTGTTAATGATAATTTTGTTAATGAATCCCTTGAAAAGGTTTCTTTGCTGCCAGAACACTTACGGAGTGTGGAAATTACACTTAAATTTTTATCTGATCGCTTGAAAGTTAATATCCTGATGACGAATGCTAATTTTGATATTATGAACCAAGTAATGTGGCCACGAAATTCAACTTTAGATGTTTTGAAATTAATCCAAGAATTTTCACCCTATATTAAGAACGGCAAAGAGAAAAAAGAGAAATTGGAAATCAATGATATACCCTGTTTTGTTGAATATAAAAGTCTTCACCAAAAAAATGGTGAGCTCCTTTATCTATTTTTGATTAAGGAGAATATGAAATTACCGGCTAAGACCATCGAAAAAACTGGCGAAGTGGTTCAAGTGGCTATGAATCTATGGGGAGACAAGCATGCTGAAGTTAGTGAATATGCTTTAGTCAAAGCGATTGTGAATGATGAAAGTGAAAAGATGCGAAGATTAGCCAATCTGCTTCATATTGATGTTTCAGCAATCGAAATGATGTGGTTAGTTTATATTAAGGATTTGTCAGATGAAAAGGAAATTAGAGAAGAATTGGCAGAGCAACTTTCAAAATATTATAAAACTGCGGTTATTCAAACGATCGATCATTGTACGATCGTTCTATTAGGCGATTACTCCTATAAATACCATGAGTTTGAAATTGCTAGGGAGTTTATCGAAACAACAAATTACTTCTCGCAAATTTCGGAAATTGTTTATTGTCCGAAAATGAGAAATACGCTAGATGTTCGTCGAATGTATCAGTTAGTAAATAATGTAGGAAAGAAAGTTCATACAGTTTATCAAATGCGTAAATTGTATACAGCAGCGGAAATCCGATCCATGAAGCGAGCCATGGATTTAAGTAAGCAAGGGGAAGAAACAATTGAAGAATGCTTGTCAATCATTGCTCCTATTCGGCACGACCAAGAGTCTTTGAGGACATTGATGACCTTCCTCTTAGATGCAAATGGGAGTTTTGACAATTGTGCAAAACTGCTATTTATTCATAAAAATACGGTTAAGTATCGGATCAAAAAAATTAGTGAGTTGATTGGATATGATGTAACCGTTTATTCCGAGTTTTACGAAGTTTATATAGCTTGTATGGTCTATCGATTAATTAATCGGTAAATTTATCCGACTTTTTGTCAAAAACAACAAAAAGTCGGATTTTTTTTTCATTTTTGAAAAAGACTCTCCTCTATTTTTCTTTTATAATAAGAAAAATCAATTTATTAAGAAACTTAGGAGGGGCTATATGGGAAATGATCGAAAAAATCAGTCATGGTTTAGTCTAGGAATTATCTGGGCTGGGGCGCTGGTTTGCATACCAAGCCTTTTAGTAGGAAATGCACTGATAAGTGGTATGAGCTTACCAAAAGCATTATTAGCAACGTTTGTTGGATACTCAATTATAGTCCTACTCATGATTCTGCAAGGGATTCAAAGCAGTGATTTAGGTAAGCCGACTGTTCAAGTTGCAGGCCAAGTTTTTGGTAAGAAAGGGTCACGGACCATAATATCCATTATTTTGGCAATTGCCTGCTTAGGCTGGTTTGGAATCCAGGCAAATGTTTGTGGGGCTGCGTTAGCTAGTTTGTTAGCCACATTTAATGTTATTATGCCAGTTCCATTAGCCTCTTTCCTTAGTGGAATGGTGATGGTAATATCGGCTATTTATGGAATTAAAGTACTAAAGGTATTAAGTTATATTGCCGTACCTTTATTAGTTGTCATTTGTGTGTATGGTTTGGTTCAAACATTGACAGGAGATCAATTACAGGTAATTCAGAATTACAGACCTAAAGGGAATATGAGTTTTATGGATGGGCTGGCTGTAACGATTGGTTCCTTTGCATTAGGTGCGGTGATTGCAGGCGATTATTCCCAATTTACAAAAAAACGTTCAGATGTTATGAAAGCAGCAATCTTTGGAATTATTCCAGCTGGAGTCCTTATGATTGGAGTAGGAGCTGTTTTAACAATCGCCTACCAAACAAGTGATATAACAGCTGTCTTTTTAAAAATCGCAACTCCATTTGTTGGTGGTGTCGCTTTAATTTTAGCTACATGGAAAACAAATCTGGTAAATGCCATTTCGGGTGGATTCGCCTTGATAAATGTTTTTAACATTTCTAAAGAAAAGGAAAAGTTGGCAGTCGGTGTTGCTGGAACAATTGGGACCGTGTTGGCTGTAGTTGGCATATTAAATTACTTCACACCTATTATGTCCATCCTTTCTGCCATGATTCCGCCAGTAGCCGGTGTCATGATTGCTTCTTATTGGGTAATGAATAAAGGCAATAAAGATTGTTGGAAGGAAATTGAAGGCATAAATCGTTTAGGCGTTTTTTCTTGGCTTGTTGGAGCAGTAATTGCGAGTCTTCCCGTTGTTTTATCTTTATTCCCAAGTTTGCCGCGAATATCTAATCAGCCACTGATTGGGATTATCATTTCATTTGTTATTTATTATGTTGGACATCATTTTACTGCTCAAAAAACAGTTATTTTGGAGGAAAATAGATGAGATATTTAGATAAAGAGGCTATTGAAAATATCGCGGTTGGTGCTGCATTTTTAGGTACAGGTGGGGGAGGAGACCCCTATATAGGGAAATTAATGGCTCTTTCTGCAATTGAAAAAAATGGACCTGTACAGTTATATTCTGTTGATGAAATTGAAGATGAGGAATTTTTTATTCCCGCAGCGATGATGGGGGCGCCCTCTGTTTTAGTAGAGAAATTTCCAAAAGGGGACGAGTTTGTTAAAGTTTTTCAAAAGCTCGCTAAGTATTTAGGAAAAGAGAAAATTGCAGGAACCTATCCGATGGAAGCAGGCGGAGTAAATTCCATGGTTCCAATTGTAGTGGCAGCACAGCTTGGATTACCACTAATTGATTGTGATGGTATGGGAAGAGCATTCCCAGAATTGCAAATGGTAACATTTCACTTAGATGGGATCTCAGCTACACCAATGGCGATTACAGATGAAAAAGGAAACATAGGGATTTTTGAAACAATTAATAATAAATGGACAGAACGTATAGCCCGGTCAGCTACTGTTGAGATGGGAGCGAGTTCTTTGGTTAGTTTGTATCCAACGACTGGTGCTCAGATCAAAAAGAGTGGGGTTCATCATATTATTACGCTCTCTGAAAGGATTGGTGAAATTATTTCTTCAAAAGGCAGAGAGGCGAAAGAAAAACTTCAAGAATTGTTAAACCTGGTTTCTGGCTATCAATTATTCCAGGGGAAAATTGTGGATGTCATTCGTGAAACAAAGGGAGGATTTAACCTTGGGAAGATGAATCTTGAAGGAATTGACGTGAATAAAAACGAAAATATGAAGGTTCATTTTCAAAATGAAAATCTAATAGCAGAAAAAAATGATCAAGTAGTGGCTATGACCCCGGATTTAATTTGTCTAGTGGATTATGAAACATTATTACCAATTACAACTGAAAGTTTAAGATATGGAAAACGTGTCCGTGTGCTTGGATTACCAGCTCATGAAAAATGGAGAACAGAAAAGGGGATCGAAACAGCAGGCCCGAAATATTTTGGATATGATTACGATTATGTCCCGATTGAGGAACTAGTTAAAAAGGTGGTTGCAGAACATGTATAGAATTGGAATAGATGTTGGCGGAACGAATACAGATGCCATTATCTTAGATGAAAATCGTCAAATAATTCATAGTGTAAAATCTCCAACAAGTTTAGATATTAAAACGGGCATTGAAACAGCTTTACGAAATTTATTAAAAGAAGCAAACATTGATAAGTCGAAGATAACTCACGCAATGTTAGGAACTACGCAGTGTACAAACGCTATTGTAGAACGTAAAAAGTTAGCCAAGGTCGGTGTAATTCGTTTAGGATATCCTGCAACTGCTTCTGTCCTTCCATATACTGCCTGGCCGAAAGATATGGTTGAAAGACTATCAGGAAATTATGCTTTAGTTCATGGCGGTTATGAATACGATGGTCAATTATTAAGCGAACTTGATGAGGGTGAGATTAAAACACTTCTAGAGGAATGGCTGGAAAAAGTGGAATCAATAGCGATTGTTGGGGTTTTTTCCTCCATTAAGAATGATCAAGAACTCAGAGTTCGAGATCTTATACACGAAGTATATGGAGAAGAATTTCCTGTTTCTTGCTCTTCATTGATTGGTTCTGTAGGTTTAATTGAACGTGAAAATGCAACCATTTTAAATGCAGCGTTATGCAAGGTAATTGAAACGACAACCGAAGGGTTTGTTCATGCATTGGAAGAAGAGGGAATTAGCAACGTAGAAGTGTATTTATGCCAGAATGACGGAACATTAATGTCGATTGAATATGCTAAACAATTCCCTATATTAACGATTGCATGCGGACCAACAAATAGTATACGAGGTGCTTCTTATTTAGCACAGATCAAAAATACGATGGTTCTTGATGTTGGCGGTACGACTTCCGATATTGGGGTCTTACAAGATGGGTTTCCAAGGGAGTCTTCTGTAGCGGTCGAAGTAGGTGATATCCGAACAAATTTTAGAATGCCAGATATAATTTCTGTTGGACTAGGCGGAGGAAGTATTGTTCGTGTAGACAATGGCAGAATTACTGTTGGTCCCGAAAGTGTTGGATACAAGATCGGCCAGGAAGCACTTGTCTTTGGCGGGAATACACTCACTACAACAGACATCGCTGTTCGCCTTGGCTTGGCTGATGTGGGTGATAAGAGTTTAGTAGCACATATTGATGAAGAGTTTGCCAAAGGTGTTCAATTGAAAATATCAACTTTAATTGAGCAGGCCATTGATAAAATGAAAACATCCTCGGAAGATGTTCAACTGGTTTTAGTAGGTGGGGGCAGTATTATTATTCCAAATTCTATTCCCGGGGTCTCCAATATTATTAAAGCTGAAAATGGGGATGTAGCAAATGCGATTGGTGCATCCATTGCTCAAATCAGCGGGCAATATGAACAAATCTATATTTATTCTAGAGAACCACGTGAGGAATCATTGAAAGACGCACAAGCAAAAGCAGTGAAACAAGCTGTATTAGCTGGAGCGCTTTCTGATACGATTGAATTAGTTGAAGTGGAAGAAACTCCACTTGCTTATCATCCAGAAAACGCAACAAGATTAAGAGTAAAAGTTGTCGGAAGAATGGAATAGATTTAATAGTATGCATCATAAGCCTCATTTTATAAAAATAGTCGTATAAACAACTTATTTCAATAGGAAAAGCCACTAAGAAAATCCATACAGAGAATAGAGAGTGACCCACTTTCTTTATTTATTTATCAAAACAGTGGTTACCCATATGTTAAGCAACATATGGGTATTTTCTTTTTTATAAAAAAAGTGAAAGAGGAATGCGATGATAACAGGAAACGATTTATAAGATTGAAAGATTAAGCTAAAGGAATGCGTTTTTGTGATAAGCAGGAAAGCTGTACGGTTGTTTTTGAACAGTAGTTTAGGCCGTAAGGAGTCTCTAATAAAAACAAGTTTATACTAAATAGTATTCCATAAGAAAGGATTGAAGGAAGTCTACATATCGCTAGGCGATATGACCCTTGCAAATAATTCTAAAAACCTTCATAGTAATAGAAAAGGAGGTTCGATATGCGAAGCGATATAAAACCGAATGAACAAGCTTTCTCTACCAAAGAAGTAGCAGAAGAAGTAGGGATTGCAACTCCCACTGTACGGAAATATAGCCAAATCTTAGAGCGGAATGGATATGAGTTTTTGAAGGATGGGGATCGACGTATCTTTGTTCAATCAGACATCGTTGCGCTTATAGCGTTACGCGATACGGACAAGCCGCTGGACGATACAGCTAAAGAGCTTGTATATCAACAAAGAGAAAGATTAGAAGAATCTACTGATACAGGGATTACAATACCCGATACATATGAAAATTTACCTCAAGATTCTAATCAATTAAAAGAGGCCTTAATGTTCTTAGTTAAAGAACTCGCAGTTACTCGTGAAATGAATGACCGGCTGACAAACGATATGGCACAGCTCAAAACAACCGTTTCCCGACTTCAGCAGGATCATCATGTAATAAGTTCTACTATTGGAAATTCAGCTCAAAAAACGAATGCTAGAATTGAAAAATTAACCGAACAACAAAATACCAACTATGAAACCTTGCTGCAACTGGAAAAACAAAAAAGTGAACTCTTACAAAAAGAGATACAAAATATGAGGGAAGAACAGAAAAAGGAATGGAGTTCACAAAATGATTTTAATAAACGATTGGAAGAAGCGATACAAAAGTCTAAAGAAAAACGGGGATGGCTTTTCTCCCTATTCCGAAAATAAATTAATTGAGGCAGTTGATAACCCCATTCAATAATAATAGTCATCTTTAAATAGAATAGCACAGGAATGGGGCATATCAACCTTATTTTTTACTGCGTATCGGCAGGCGATATAACCTGTAAATAAATCCCTAGAACATTCAACTTTAAGAAAGATGACGCGACCGATTTGATATACATAAGGGTAAGTTGGAGTATCTTCCAATGTGGCGGCGAACTTATACTGTTCGAGAGTAAGACAAATCTTAGGGTGAAGGGGATATGAGTTATAAAAGCTGGTGATTGGCTTATCATTATTCATTCAGACATCTAAGTGCATGTATCGTTAGGCGATACATTCCAATTGTTAGGTTCACTATTTTTCAAATTTCAACAAATTCCCGGGAAATATCTACAAAATATGTGTAGATATCGACAACAAAAGCACTTAAATAATTTTGAAAAAGCGGGATTGCTCCCGCCCGTTTATTTTCCGTCAAACTTAAATATCCACACTTCCCCGTCTTCGGTTAGGTTCAACACTCCATTCTCAAAGGTTTGTACCTTGAAATCAAACTTTCTCTTTTCACCGGATAGAGGTTTTCCTAATGGTTCTGCTTTTACTTCTTCAACATTTAGTACAAGGCTTTTTGCAGTTACATTGTATTGATATTTGCCTGTGTAAATCCGGTGTTTGGTATTGTCTATATCCATGTAGAATGTTCCATCTTTTTTCAAGGAGAGAACCACATCTTTTTTCTCATTAATCCAGTATCCTTCTAAATTAGAAAGAGATAGTTTAAGACTGGTGGATGGTTCAGGCGATTTAGCTGCTATATCTTTTTGGGCTGCTTTACGGTTATCGTCAAGTTTACTATATCGGAAGGTTTGTTGAGATTCTAAGTCAAACAGTTGGATGCCTTTATCATCAAAGCGTTGAAGTTCCATATTCATCTTCTTGCGGAACTCTCCTTCCTTTTGGGCAGCACCTTTACGGAAGGATTCATTGTGATGGAACGTGACTGTCACTTTTATGTAGTTCCATTCCCATGTTCCGCCAAAGTAGTCCTTTTTACTTGGGTAACTGCCGTTTCCATAGCCTTCATAACGGCCATCTTCGTGTAAGACAATGCTGACGTTTTGTGTGCCGTTATCGTTCATAAATCCCCATTTTCCAAAAAGCTCATGCCCATCTTTGGATACATTAAGAAGAACGCTGTCCCGGTCAATTCCAGCATTTTTATCCAAGTCCTTTAAGTCCTGTGAATCAATTGTTCCATCGCTTCCTTCTACTGGTATCGGATTATTAATGGAAAGCAACCTGAACGCATGATTCCAATAGTCTTGGCCTTTTATCATATGTTGTAAGGCTTCATCGTCTTTCTTTCGATCTTCATGTTTAATCTCCTCGACATACAAATCCATCGCTTTATCAAACTCATCTAAAGCCACATTGATTTCTTCGCCAATTTGCTTTTTGTCATCAGGCGGTGCGATTTTACGGAATTCTTTAATGACTCCCCGGATCGCATCCACTTTTGCATAATAGGCTTTTTGCCACTCGCTTTGCTTCATCTTGGCATCTTGTCGAACATTCCCAAACTCTTTGATTTTTGCTGAGAAATCAGAACGCAATTTTACCGCTTGTTTGGTGTATTCCTCAAGTGACAATTTTTCAGCTTTCACTTTCTGCTGTTCTTGTATTTTCTGAACGGCATGTTTTTCAGTTTCAGTGTTTGCACTACAGCTGGCCATAAGTGCAATTGGTAAGACCATCCCCATGATCCATTTTGATTTGTGTTTCATCCCATCCACCCCAATTTTTTACTCTTTTTGTAGCAATACTAAATATTAAAGAATCTTGGTTATGTTTTTTCCAGTATATTGCTTTCGCGAAGGGAATCTTCACGACAATTAATATGCAGTTAAAACAGTCATATTCCCTCGCTCCCTATAATTGGTTATAATGAGTATATAAAAATATGGTTTATGAGAGCGAGGGGGATTGGCAAAATGCATACGGTTCTTACATATGTAGTTTCCCTTTTTGTGATTGTCATTTCAGTATTTATTACTCTTTGTGTCAAATATGAACTGGAACGTCTGTTTCACGAAAAGAAAGATGTGGCCCCTTTTCATATATGTAATGTGGTTATTATTTTGATGGTTTCTTTTGCAGCACATGCTGTAACGAATAATTACTTCCTTGGGAATGAATTCAAATTGGTCATGCCGTTATTGATTCTCACGATTATGATCATACCAATTTATATTTTTGGACACTTTGCCTTTGAAAAATATAAATCAGCTTATCGAAAATACGATACCGTTGAGAACGGGAAGGTTCTTGTGCTTAATGAAAAGTACGTGAAAAAGAAAAAACTGCCTGCAAAACTAAAGAATTATAATGCCGCTTCAAAAGAAAAATAAAAAATAAGGGGTTTTCCTTGAGTTGAATAAACTTTCGGAAAGCCTCTTTTTAATTTCTCAAGGGATTGAGCTTAATGCAGCAATCATCAAGAAGGAGATTAAAATTACCAAGCCAAAGCCGGTTTTTAGGATGGATGTCTTTCCAAAGGAAGAAGGCTGGATATCAGCGGCTTGAAAGTGTGTGCTAATGGTTAAACTTGGTGATTTCAAAAAAATGAAAAAAAAGTCCCATGTTTTAAAATGTTTATCCACTTTTTTGAGTGCGAAATCACTAAATTTGGTATCTGTTACCTATGAAATTTTTCGAAAACATAGGTAAAAAAGCCCAAAAGCAGCTGTCTTTAGATCAATTAAACAGATTTGAAGAATTTGGTAACCTATGGTAAATACATAATAGGAAGTATCTAGGATGATCTGTTCATTCTATTTTTAAATGTGAAAATGATTGAAGGAGATGGAGAAACATGGCAGGACAAATTCGTATGACCCCGGAAGAATTGAAAGCAAAGGCTACACGATACGGGCAAAGCGGGCAGCATATTGAACAAATCTTAAGGGATTTAAACAATTTGCAGAATGAACTTCGTGGTGAGTGGGAAGGCCGCGCTTTCCAAAGATTCGATGAGCAGTTTGAACAATTAAGACCAAAGGTGCAAAACTTTGCTCAATTAATGCATGACATTCATGATCAATTGAATAAAACGGCTGATGCAGTTGCTAGAAATGACGAGGAATTATCTCAAAATTTCGGGCTGCGCTAATCCATTCTTAATCATCATAAATGGAGTATTGCAAAAATAGAAATTTTGGAGTTACTTCCAAAGTGAATGCCACGCGACATTTGTTGTGTGGCTTTTGTTCATCAATAAGACAAGACAGATAACGTATCACAATATTATTTTAAAGAAATTTAGTAAAAAATCGGAATTATTTATATTATACATTGTTGCAAAATTTAGGTGGTGGTACGGATGAAAAGGTTTAAGCAGGGGCTGTTGTTGTTTTTTGTGCTTGTAATCGCGTTATCCTCAGGCATTTCTTATTTAGCCCTTAATAAAGCTGCAAAAACAAACGATGAGAAGAAAAACCAAAAAATGACCATAGCCCTGGTTAATCAGGATCAAGGGTCCGTTTTAAATGGAAAAACCTATGACTTTGGTAATGAATTTATCAAAAACATTGAAAAGGATGATCAACATAACTGGTACGTCATCAGCCGCGGTGTCGCGGAAAATGGGCTGGCTCGTAATGCCTATAATATGATGATTGTCATTCCTGATGATTTTTCAAAGAAGGCTTTATCATTAAATTCAAAAGACCCGGAGAAAGTCGTATTGAATTACAAAGTCAATACATCCGGCAATAGTACGATGAAGGTGGAAGCAGATAAAACAGCAAGCACTATTCTGGGGAATTTCAATCGGAAAATCATTGATGTTTATTTTGCTAGTGTAATAGGAAATTTACATGATGCCCAGGACCAAATCGGCTCTATTATAAAACAAGAACAAATCTACACAAACGTCTATAATAGTTCAATTCATCAGCCATTGTCGGGCTATACTTCCCAATTCGGTACGGTGCAAGAAAACGCCAATCTATCAATGGAAAGCTTTCAAGGACTTCAAGAGATTTTAAAGGGATTTGAGAATAGTCTTGGAGAAGGGGTAAAAACCGGAAGTACATACCAAACCAATTTTCTCGACTTTAAAAAAATGCAGGACACTAATCGTCTTTTAGTAAATGGTTTTTCGGATCAGCTTCGTTTATTTGATAATGGCTTGAACCATGGTGATGTCACATAGCAATGGAATGAATTATTGGCTGCGAACGAGGCTATTAATAAACAATTTGAACAAAATGACAATCAAAGCATAACGATTTTGTCAGGGGCGAGAGCTCTCCAAGAGCATCTAAAGACTACAAAGGAAAAGGTAGACCAATTAGATGCTGATTTAGCGGCTCAATTAGAGTCAGATATGCAAGGGTCCATTGTCAGTCAGTTGAAACAGGCGCTGAAAAATTCATCTGGGGAAGAGAAGACTATTAAATTATCGAATATCTTTTCGAAACCTGACGAAAATGCCCAAAAATATATTCAAAATCAAATCGATAAATTGCCTACATTAGATATGACCGAAGTTGACAAGTTAGATTTATCTGAACCAACAAAAATTCAACTGAAAAATACAATTGCTGTAGCAAATAAATATAATCGCGAGTTTGGCTATAGCCCAAATACTGCTTCAGGAAGTCTTCCTTTGGCTAATCAAATTAAAGCAATAAAAGAGAGACTGAAGACAGATGGTACCGTATTGATCGATTCAGTCTATTTACCGGGAACAAAGAAAAAAGGGCAGGAATTTACTGTATCGATGCCAAACGATTTTGCCATATCAGAACTATCGTTAACACTACCAAACCACGAAGAGATCGTTTCTAAAGAACCAACGTTGAAGCTTCCTGCAACAAATGAAGGTCAATCCGTTATAAAACTTAAAGTGAATTTAAAGGATGAGAACGCAAAGCTTGATGTGTTCCAGCCTATCACGTGGGATTGGAATTTAGTTCAAAAGGATATCACCGATGTTGATTATCCAGAACCGCCCGAAGTTGAACCAATTCCTGGTGACGGTGAAACAGACAATGGGGGCAGCGTAGAAACCCCAACACCTGAAGCACCGGCGGAAACACAGCCCGGTGATGGCATTAACCAAACGCCAACACTTGCCGCATCATTGGAAGCGGGGTCTGGTGACGGCAGTAAAGCCGCTGGAAACAGCGTGGAAGCAACAAACTCAGAACCGCCGGTGGAAGCAGATCCTGGCGAAGGTGAAAAGGGCGATGAAAATAACCCAGAAGCGCCGAACCCTGAGCCGCCAGCGACAACAGATCCTGGAAACGGAAATGGAAACGGTGGTTCCGAAAAGCCGCCAGGTAAAAAAGTTACAATCATCAATAACCAGATCATGCACAGTGTGATGTCACCGCTTATCGATGACTCGACAAGTATATTAATGAAAGGTGCGATTGACTCCGTTAGTGCCTACCATCAGATGCAAATGCTTTTTGGTCTTTATTTTGGATTGGGGAATGTTCAATTTACTTCCTCTAATTTACAAACAGAGCTTGCTAATACGGATTTAAAGGATTTGGCGACAAATGGATCACTTTATTCCTTATTTAACAAACAGGACGTTGTTGATGTATTAGCAGATTATGTAGCAGGACAAATCACGGAAGAGGTCCGCCACAAGACAGAAGATTTAAAAGGAAAAATAGATGGGTACCTTCATTTGGTAGATCAAGCAGTGGCAAATTCCGATAAAATGGCTGTAACGATTCAGCAAACAACGGAACAAGCAAAAAATTTAAATACGAATCTTACCAAGAGCTTAGAGAACCTGGCTTTATGGAGGGAAAACAGTCTTAAATTGCTGGAGGACGAAGCGAAGATCTCTACCAATTATGGTAATGAACAAAATATGGTTGTTTCATTAGATGGTGATTTTCAGTCATTGCTAGCCGAAAGTCAATCACTAGCAGAACAGTCAAAAAGTAATTTGAACTCAGCAGAGGGAGTTTATAAGACGTTTGATGCGATTGATAAACAGGCAGAAGCCATTAAAGATAGCGGAGCTGATCTGATTAAGGATGCCGATCATCTATCCAATAATTTAACGAGTAAATTATTGAATGATCAAAAATTTGCCGAGAATTTTGCATCCGTCCTTGCAAATAGCCGGGTTGGACAGCGGCCAAATGAAAATCTCCTAGGCTTTCTTTCTAATCCTGTAAAAGTACAGAATTCCGGCGTCATATCAGCTGCTGCCGCAGACGTATTTACACCCTATTTTGTTGTGTTAATTTGCTTTATTATGGCGTTCTTTACAGCCTATGCTTTATCAACTAATGAGAGAAAACGTCTATTAAAGGATTCTTTTGAGGAAGAAGGTACATTAATAAAGCGGAATTTGCCAATCAGCATGCTGACAGTTCTCATTGGTTTGATTGAAGGGGTGCTGACCGGGCTGTTATCCGGATACTTCTTGGAAATCAGCCAAGGGAAGTTAATGCAATGGACCGGCTTAATCATGCTTATTGTTTTAACATTATTACTAGCTGCGACTTATTTACTAAGACAACTAAGAATGATTGGTATGTTCATTTTATTAGTATGCTTAAGTATATATTTGTTCTTTACCAAAGCACTCGGGCTTCATATCGATCAACAATCGTTCTTAGCAAAAATCCAAGACTTTTCGCCGTTACATTATATTGAAAAGTTAGTGACCGGGTTTATTGAAGGTGGGGCAGAGGAACCGCTGATTCTTCTGGGTTTACTAGTAGTCAGTGTTATTAGTCTGATTGGTCATTTGTTTGTTGTCAATGGTTCCAGGCAAAGCGAGGAGTTGATTCAGGATGAAATTAGTGAAGCGCACTAGTATAATCACTGTCTTTCTTTTAGGGGTGTTGTCAGTTTTCACACTGCACCCCTTGGCGGAAGACCCCTCAAATCAAAACAATGACGGCAAAATCCGCATCGAGGTTGAACGGATTGGTCAAGAAGACAAAGAAACGCAAGATTTAAAAGAAACCGAGTTAGAGAAAACTCTGCCTGATTTGTTCAAAGAACAAACTCAGGCAGTAATTAAACAAAAGCAAGACGAGACAAATAAATCGATGGAGCAGCTCCAGCAAACTATTTTTGAGGCTCCAATCAAGGCTGATCGTACAACGGCGGAGCTCAAAACAGCACTATTTTCTGACGACAATATGCTTAAGTATGCGGATGCTTCCAAACAGAATAAAGAACTAAAGAATGAAAAAGGAATTAACTCTAAAACAATGGCTGCCCTTTTTGGGTCGGTATTGCTGGTAAGCGGGACGATTCTTGTTAGGATGAGACAAATGTTTAGTTAAGGGGGCTTTTTAGAAGGTGCTTAGGGGAACACATATTAATGTAACGGTGGACTTTTGCCAATGGGATCAAGGGCAGTATGATGTAAGAATCCCCGTTCATCAGCCGATTAAACAGTTATTGGGAAACTTAGTGGAGGCTTTAGGCCTGGATGTGTCAAAGGCAAGCCTCTTTGCTATTAAAATACCTGCAAAAGAGCTTCTCTTAACGGACGATGATCGGCTTGCTGATTATCCAGTAACGAATGGTGATATTTTACTAGTTTTATAAGCTAGAAGATTTCCCTTGTATGAGTCCGGCGAAAGACAAGTGTAACTTAGAAAAGGAGTCAATAGAGAATGAACGACAAGACCATCCAAATGGATTCCATGGCATATCATTTTTCCATACACGATGATAATTGGGAGTTAAAGCTTGCAAAGTCACAAACACGTGTTAAGGATCAACGCCAATTAGCGCTTCTAAATGAAAATACTGACCTGTTTGTACCGGTAACGGTGACGACAGAAGATGATCAATTTACTTTCTCCTTTACCGTTAGCGGTAAGGCTAAGAAATGGGAGGATGTCCGTAAGCGTGGCCGAAACGATAAACTGCGCTTGCTATGTAATCTGGCTCGTTTTCGAAAATTATTAACCACACGTATGACTTTCTTCTTGCATCCGGATAATCTGCTATTTGATGATAATCTCCTGGCCGCACTCGTATATCGCGGAATCCGGGATATAGTTCCCCCATTCGAGATCAATGAGGAATACTTCCTCCTCCAATATAAATGTTTAACTGTTGCATTATTTTCAAAAAAATACAGCTTTGATGAACTCTATTCCGGATCATTAAAACAGGCAAATGACACTGAATTTGAGCGGCAGGTCGGTGCTATCAATGATTTAGATGCACTAATTAAACTGTTGGAAGCTAGTTATCAGAAAGAACAGCTGGAAACAGAAAAAAGGATGCAAATCGTACCAAAGAAACGGTTCCGTCTTTTTAAACAACTGACCTTCTCCATGCTTGCTCTCGTGGTTATTTTAGCAGCGCCATTGATTTATGTTAGTTTTAACAAAATTCCCTATCAAAATCATCTGCTGAAGGCGCACCGGCACTTTCTAGCGGTTGATTATGGAAATGTCATCAACGATCTTGAGAGCGTAAATCCTGAAAAACTAACGGATACAGGAAAATACATTCTTGCTTATTCGTATATTCAAACGGAACCGTTAGATGCGGCTCCAAAGGATAATATATTGAAGAATATCAGTTTGAAAAGCGACAGCAGTTATTTATTGTATTGGATTTATAATGGCCGCGGTGACTTCGACAGGTCCATTGATTTGGCGAAATATATCGATGATCCGACATTGATAATGTATGGGTTCGTTAAAAAGATTGAACAAGCAAAAAATGACCCTAATTTGAGCGGTACTGAGCGGGAAAAGGAAATTCAGGACTATCAAGAGCAATTGAAAGCATACACAGATAAATATGGATTAAACCCCATTCTAAATAAGGAAAACAATGAATGATTTGGGCACAGAGAGGGAGAGAAAAATGGCACAACGATTATTACTGCTGGATGACGGTGAACAATTACATAAATGCCATTTAAGAACCAATAAACCGAAGACGATCACAATCGGTGAGGATTGGTCAAATACCATAACGTTTCAACAGCTCCAACCGCCGGTTTCAGTGGAATGGAATGGGGAGTGCTGCAAGATTGGTGAAACTCACTTACTCGAGGGTGAACAGTACACATTGGAACATGGGGATTCCCATTTGCACTTTTTTCTAACAGGGGAATCGTCCGTTTTGACCTTCGATACGATGCAGCATAAAAGTATTACATTTGGATCAAACGATTATGATGATGTAATGATTGCGAACGCAGCAGTCCATCTTCTTCTTTATCGTGAACAGCTTGGCGAACCTTTTAAGCTTGAAGTATACAGCGGTGTAGTCTATCACAATTTTCTCAGGACGATGGGGGAAGTGGTACTAAAGCCTGGTGATCAGCTTTATTTTGATGGTCTGATGGTTATAGCCGGTAAGGATGATATGAAGATCCATGAATCAACGTCATTTACTGGAACAAAATTAGCCCGTTTGTATGATCAAGAACAAAGATATGGTGCTGAGTATCCTGCTTACCATCGCTCTCCGCGTATTATTTACCGAGAGCCGGTTGAAAAGCGGAAAATAGCCCAGCCATCGGCAAAGCCGGTAAAACCGAATGAGCAGCTGGCGCGAGTCATTGTACCGCCGTTAGTCATGATTGCGGCCATGGTGATTGTTTCCATTTTTCTGCGGAGTGGTTTTTATCTAATTGTCATGTTGTCGATGACCATTGTGACAGTTATTTTTTCGATTACTTCTTATTTGAAAAGTCTAAAGCAATACCGTTTGGACATAAAGGAACGGGATAAAAGTTATCGGGAATATTTGAAGCAGAAGACAAAGGAATTATATGAAGCAAGCAATGAGCAGCACCATGCTTTAACCTATCATTATCCAAGTGTGGAACAATTGCGGCAAATGGCGCTTAACGTTGATTCGCGGATCTATGAAAAAACAATGTTTCATCACGACTTTTTGATGTATCGCGCCGGGCTGGGGCGTGTTGATACAAGTTTTGAAATTGAATTCAATATGGAGGAGTTCACCTTAAAGAAGGATGAGCTTGTGGAAGCTGCACGGGAGCTGCGTTCGCAGTACTTGAATTTGGATGATGTACCAGTGGTGACCTCATTGGCGAAGGGGCCGGTTGGTTACATTGGACAGCGTCATCTAGTATTGGAACAATTACAATTGCTTGTCATGCAGACTGCACTGTTCCACAGTTATTATGATGTACAGTTTGTGACCATTTTTCCTGAGGAGGAGAAGGATAAATGGGAGTGGATGAGGTGGCTCCCTCATGCAAGCATACGCAATCTAAATGTACGGGGATTTGTTTATCACGACCGGTCAAGAGACCAAGTGCTAACCTCTGTCTATCAAATATTAAAAGAGCGGAAGCTTGCCATTGATGAGAAAAGCAATAAGAATGAAAAGCTTTATTTCTCGCCGCATATCATCGTACTTATTACGGATGAAAAGCTGATTTTGGACCATCCGGTTATGGAGTACTTTAATGAAGACCCAAGCGAACTTGGTGTGTCGCTAGTTTTTGTTCAAGATGTGATGCAGTCATTACCGGAACATGTAAAAACGGTCATCGATATCCGTGATGCCGCAAACGGAAATATTATGCTGGAAGAGGGAGAACTGGTTAATCGTAAATTTAAACCGGATCATTTCCCACAGGCGTTTAATAAAGAAGATATTTCACGCAGTTTGGCGGCCCTTCATCATTTGCAAAACTTGAAAAACTCCATTCCGGAAAGTGTCACTTTCCTTGAAATGTACAATGTGGAGAGGGTGGAAGAGCTCGGAATTCTGGAACGCTGGAGCAGGAACGAAACGTATAAAAGCCTTGCGGTTCCACTCGGGCTGAGAGGAAAAGATGATATGGTCCAGTTAAATCTGCATGAGAAGGCACATGGGCCGCATGGTTTAGTTGCCGGAACAACAGGTTCGGGGAAATCGGAGATCATTCAGTCGTATATTCTTTCACTTGCTGTGAACTTTCATCCTTATGAAGTCGCGTTTCTGCTTATCGATTATAAAGGCGGCGGGATGGCGAATTTATTTAAACATCTCCCTCATTTATTGGGGACGATTACGAACCTGGATGGAGCTCAATCGATGCGCGCACTTGCTTCCATTAAGGCAGAATTACAAAAACGCCAGCGCTTGTTTAATGAGCATAATGTCAACCATATCAATCAATTTCAAAAACTATATAAATCAGGTGAAGCGAGTGAGCCGATGCCTCATTTATTCCTGATCTCGGATGAGTTTGCTGAGCTAAAATCAGAGCAGCCGGAGTTTATGAAAGAGCTAGTCTCAACAGCCCGGATTGGTCGTTCGCTTGGAATTCATTTGATTCTTGCAACGCAAAAACCGAGTGGTGTCGTGGATGATCAAATATGGTCCAACTCTAAATTCAAACTGGCCCTTAAGGTGCAAAATGCCAGTGATTCGATGGAAATGCTGAAAACCCCAGATGCAGCAGAAATTACCTTGCCAGGTCGCGCCTACTTGCAGGTCGGGAATAATGAAATTTATGAGCTGTTTCAAAGTGCCTGGAGCGGTGCCGATTACCGTCCTGATAAAGGTGATCAAGAGACAACCGATACGACCATCTATGCAATCAATGAACTGGGCCAATATGATATTATCTCCGATGATTTAAGCGGTTTAGCCAACCAGAAGGAAATTTCCAAAGTTCCAACTGAGCTCGATGCGGTCGTGGATTATATTCGAGACTATGCAGCAAGTAAGGGGATCGTGGAACTTCCGCGGCCTTGGCTGCCGCCGCTGGAGGAAAAGATCTTCCTTTCAGATTTACACGATGTAGCTTACAAAACATCTTGGCTGGAGGAGAAAAAGCCATTAGAAGTTACATTTGGCTTTTTAGACATTCCGGAAACGCAAGCACAAGAGCCGGTATGCTTAAATCTTTCTAAAGATGGCCATATGGCTGTCTTCTCAAGTCCGGGCTACGGCAAGTCAACCTTTTTGCAAACGGTTGTCATGGATTTGGCGAGACAGCAGAGTCCGGAAAGATTGCATATTTACCTGATTGACTTAGGAACAAATGGCTTGCTTCCGTTAAAGGAATTGCCACATGTAGCAGACACGATCATGGTGGATGAGGAGGTTAAATTAGGCAAGTTATTCCGCCGTCTAAACACGGAAATGAAGCAGCGGAAGCAAAGATTAAGCAAATATGGAGTCGCAACAATGGAAATGTATGAGCAGGCAAGCGGAGAGGAAGTTCCGGCGATTATGCTCATCATTGATACCATTGATTCTATTGGTGACGCGGTATACCGAGAGGAATTTGAAAAGATGGCCGCGCAAATTGCCAGGGAAGGTGTCAGCGTAGGCATTCATTTAGTGATTAGTGCGGGGCGTCAAAATGCCATGAGACCTCCATTATTGGCGAATATAAAACATCAAATTTCTTTATATATGATTGATGACATTGAAACAAGAAATATTGTCGGGCGAACAGATTTAAGAATAGAGGAAATTCCAGGACGGGGCTTAGTTAAATTAGAGCAGCCTCTGCTTTTCCAAACAGCACTTCCTGTAAAAGGGGAAGATACGCTGGCCATTATTCACCGCCTTCAAGAAGAGTGCCGGGAAATGGCTGCCCATTGGAAAGGAAAGCGTCCATTAGCAATCCCGATGGTTCCGGAAACACTTCCATTCATTGATTTTATTCAAAGTGCAGAAGCTCAAACCATGTTAACCAAAGGCTCTATTCCATTTGCAGTTGATTTTGAACAGGTTGAACCGGTGGCATTAACTGTGGTTGAAGATAAAAATATCGTCATTTTGGGCGAGCAAATGGATGCAGTAGAACAAACATTTTCAACAGTAATTTCGAGTATAGCAATGAATGAAAAGGTTGATATAGGATTAATCGACAATGCTTCTTCAGGACTGAGAGGATACAAGGAAAATGTAAATATTTACGCGGATACTGCCTCCAGTATGGAGGAATTCGTCGAAAGGCTGCAGCAATTATTTGAAACAAGAGAAGATGCCTTCCACCAGATACAGGCGGCAACAAACGGGCAAGCGGCATTATCAGACTTTCTAAAGGAAATTCGTCCAATGATTGTTCTAATTACGGATATGTCCTTTATCATTGACACCTTGTCCTTTACTGCACAAGAGACACTGGCAAAATTGATTGAAGCGGGAGCGAGAGCTGGAATTTACTTTGTTGTCGGGGCGGTATATGGGGCGCTCGAGAGAAAATATGATGACTTGGCTTCCAGTGTGAAAAAACAAAAGACCGGCGTCTTGATTGGCAGAATCAGCGATCAAAACATCCTCGAGGTGTTAAATCGCCCATATAAAGAGCAGAATTTGCAAGCCTATGAAGCTTACTATATTAAACATGGTAAGGCAGAAAAGATAAAAATAGCTGCCCCTAGCCAAAGGAGAGAGGGAGTGAACATAGGTGTTTAATTGGTTCAAAACAGGAACAGAGATAAAAAGAGATGAGTACCTCAAGCTTTATGAAAGGTTAGCTGACGCGGTCTCGGAACATGATAAAAAAGTTTCTGAGGCTAGTTCCGCATACAGGTCTTATACTGGTACGGTTCCTAATCTATCAAATAGCAAAATTCCCTCCAATGATTTCGACAACAGCCGAGAAAAGCTGAATGCAAAGCTGCAGCGTTATTTTCAGCAGGACCAAGACAAACGCAGTTCACTCGTTACAGCCAAAAATCAGGCATATTCAAGATATGTCTATTATAAAAACTTAGCGATTCATGAAGCACAAGAAAAGGCCCGAAAAGAAAGGGAAGAGCGTGAGAGAGCGAAGAAGAGGTGATGGATAGATGGGGAACGTAAAAATTGATGGAGATAAGGTGAATGAGGCAAAATCTGCGGCAAAGGCGTTGGAGCAATCCATTGATCAAACATATGAGCAATGTGAACAATTGATTGCTTACGTTCATTCCGCAAAATGGAGTGGAAAATCACGGGACGCTTTTCTAAGCTATCTTGAAATCATTCATAAATATCATAAGGATATGAAGTCAGCTGTAAAAAAACAAACGAAGGCATTAAACAACTACAACGGTTATGTAGGGGATTTTCTTCGCGACAGTTCGGTAGCAGAAGTGAGGAATCTGTGATGAAGGCATCAACAGAAGCGTTTTCTGTTTCCGAATTATATTTGTTGGCAGCGGCTTTTGGCGGAAATGTCCTGTTTGGTTTACCTGAGAAAGAGATCTTCCAGTTTCAAGGTGAAGAGGTATTCCAAGTGGCACAGCGGCGTTTAATCGAAAAGGGGATAGTATCCCCTGAAGGGAAAATCACTCAAATAGGGGCCATCATCATTCAGACGATCGAGGCTTATCATCTGAGTGATAAATATGTTCGGATTAATAATTTAATGTTTGCATTTCGAGACAAGGAAAGTGAAGAGGTCATTGTTCTAGTAGAACTGGAAGAGCAAGGCCATTATCAGTTACGAATCATTTCGAAAGCAACCGCCTTACGAATTTTAACGGAAAAATTCCCGCTTGTGGCAAGAGAACCTGAGGAAGATGAAAAGAACTTCCTAAAAGTAGAATTATCCCATCAGGAAAGACGAGAGATGGAGGAATTTGAGCCAGAACAGATGCTTATGAATCTGGAATTCTTTCATTTAACGGAGGAGCCGAGAGAAAGGTTCAATGCCCGTTATTATCAGCAATGGCTAATCTTTACAAAAGACGAGAAGCTGATCATGGTGGATACCGTGAATCGAAAATATTACCATGCCAGTCAATATTGGTTTTTAAAACTATTGTTTGATGAAATGGATTTCCCTTATAAGGAGGAGAAGTCATATGCTTAAAGCAATGGCCGGTGAGGGCGGTGGTTCGGGATTACTCATTAATATTAATCCTGATGAAATCACCACCATTTATAAACATTTATTGGCAATCATTACCGAATTGGAGAATAATGCGGTGCCAAATATAGAAAGGCTCGGAAATATTGACTATTACACGGAGGGAAAAGCCAAAAAAACGATGGCGGTTTATCCGGAAGCAAATCGCAAAGTAATGGATCTCTATGATAATTATTCCCGAGCAGCCGCATTGGTTGTCGATATTTTAAATACAATGATTCAGACCGACGAGAATATAGCTCAACAAATCATTGCCAAGCTGGAGGTTTAGCAGATGGATGTAAAATATATCCCGTCGGACTGGAAAAAGATGCGGGATGGGATTGGGGATTTAATCGGTCTCGGCCGCTGGGGCAAAGGAATGATTGATAGTTTAAAAGATGTAAGTGACAATTTGGAGGATGCCGAGGCGGACATCGCGAAATATGATAGTGATGGTGTCATTTCCTTTCATCACACCAGTTTAAAAAGCAAATACCAGAGTTTGTATGAAGACTTTCAGGTGTTACACCGGTTCACCGGCAAGGTTGGCGATATTGTCGACCGGACGATTGACCAGCCTTTCTATGAAGATATGGATACGTTTGTCGAGGCGATGCGGGATTTAACCATATCCAATTACACAACGAAAAACCGTATCGGAGCCGTTGATACACAATTCGTCTATGCTGGCTATGGTGAGAGGCAAAAGCTTGAAGTGCCAAAAACAGAAGTAAGCATCGATGATCTATTTAACGGTGATAACTACTATGGGAAACAAATGAAGCTTGAGTATGAAGCCTGGAAAGAGCTTAATCCCGATCAAGATTTTACACAGGAACAATACCAGCAGGCAGCCGTCAATACCCGTGCTTTTGAATATGAGTCGATTCGTAACCGGCAGGAAAACAAGGAATTTTGGACACAGATTGGGGCCTTAGTCGTGATTGTCGGCGCAACTCTCATTTGCCCGCCGGCCGGCATGGCCTTAGGGGCAGCCTATGGAGCGATGGAATTGAGCTCCGCGGTGTCGGGGAAAGATTGGGTTTCCGGCCGGGAGCTTGGCACAGGGGAACGAGTTTTTCGGGGAGTCTTAGCCCCGCTGGATATTGTCCCAGGGGTGAGCGGTTTAACGAAGTTTAGCGGTACTGTGCGCATTGCCCATGCTGGTGAAAATATCGGGCATTTGGGCATAGGGATGAAAGGCAGCTTCAATCAAGGTGTCATGCATATTGACAACATGGTGAAAACAGCTGGGCAGCAATCCGTCACCCGTCTAAGAAGTGCTTCATCCGCTGTAAAAGACGCCGCAAATGTGGTGAAAAATAAGCTGGCCAAAGATATAATAGAAGCAGGAAAAGCAGCAGACACAGCCGTAACTTATGTTAGAAACAATTTCTCACCTCGAACGCTTTTGGAACCGGAATATGCCGGGATCGGAAAGGTCGCCACATCAGCCGAAAATACCCATGCGATCGAGAATTCGTTGGCAGGTATGGTTAGCAGGATTAAGGGGATAAATATTGAGGGTGTTGCTAAGGTTACGGGTAAAGTTTCTAATGAAGTAAGTGATATAAAGACATTTGTGGATAAGGGACAACATTTCACCAATGGAAGAAAAAATAGATTAAAGCCTAATATTAGATATCAAACAGGCGAATATGATTACTTTTATGAAACAGATCATTTAGGTAGGATTTCAAAATTCGAAACAGAAAACTTACAGTTAACAAAAAGAGAAGACAGATTGTCACACAGTAAAAATACACTTGGTAAAGTAAAAGGACAGGACCATGCAGGCCATTTGGCAGGTGATAGATTTGGAGGATCACCTAAACTAGATAACTTGGTATCGCAATTATCTGATGTTAACTTGAAGCAATATAAGAAAATTGAAGATGAATGGGCAACAGCTTTAAAAGAAACACCTCCAAAAGAGGTAACGGTTGATGTTGAAATAACATATACTGGGGATGAATTGCGTCCTGAGAAATTTATAGTTAATTACTCTATTGATGGGGAATGGGGCTTCAAAATACTTAAAAATTAATCTAAGGAGAGGAAAATTATATGAAAAGTTTTGAGGATAGATTTAGTGAATTACAAGCAGATATGATATCTATATGTATGGAATTTGTTGAGGATAGAGCCGATAGGGTGTATGTTTATGCTTCTCGTGAAGAAGGAGTTATTTCGAGTAATTTCTTTTATTTGATTAATAATAAGTATGTAAAGAGTCATAAAGTGAATGATGCATTGGAGATTGGAGAAGAAAGATTTGATGTGTCCCCAAAACGGGGGTTTATGGTATTACGCATATTATGTGAGGATATCGAAAAAATTGAAGAATTATGTAAGGAATATGAAAGAGAAATACCGACCGAGATGAAATTAATATATGATGTTAAGAGTGGCAACTTTAAAGCAGACTACAAGTATGATTTAGTATATACTAATGATGACATTAAAACGGCCGATCATATAGCTGATGAGTGGTTTGAAGAGGTAAAAATTAATAACCTTTAAAAAAAGAGTACCTCTAAACAATAAAAACTATATTATTTTTTAAGATTTTCCATTTTGAAATTATAACACTTAGGACTGCCTTACACTACAAAGGCAGTCCCTTAATTTTTTTATTTCTCTAACTCCACAACAATATCCTCCAATACAAAATCCTCTTTCCTCGTATCAGAACTTGTTGGTATTGAAACTTTCTTTTCCCCAGTTTCCGTTATTGTTGCTGAGGCATAATTATTTGAATTGTAATTATTTAAGTAAATATGAGGAGTTATAATAAGCTTCTTGGCATTGGGGTCTAATTTTCCAAATGTTTTGCTCCAGCTCATCTTATTGATACCATCAATACCTGATCCTCCATTGCTTGCGCCAGTGTAACTATTCCCTAAGTCATCTTTTATTTCCAATTCAACATATGCCATGTCCCATTTGTTTTTAATAGGAATGGAAACCTCTTGGTCGTAATAAATGATAAAGGACATTGGTGTAAAGGATACTTTATTGATCCTAACTTTTACCCCGTTCTTTTCAGCGCTGCCGTCGGCTAGTTGTACTTTACTATCGGTTGTTCTAAGACTAAAAGCAAATTTCCAGTCACCTTTGATTTCCGTTTGATTCTCTGGGGTAGTAATTTTGTCAATATTCCATTTAATGTTTGCCACATTCATTTTATGATCATCGATATTACTTGCCGTTAATATGCCTACATATTTATTTTGATCTATTTTAGTAGTTTGGCCAGTGCCAGCTGTACCTGCCATTCCTTCTATTTTCGGTAAGGAAATATTGGCATTTCCTAGCTCTTTTTCACTTTCGATAGAATAGGTGATTGTGACAGTTTTTCCGTCAAAAACGGCATCATTTACGATAATTTTAACTCCATTACTTTCTTGTGTCATATTAATTTCACTGGAGAACTCCTTGTAATTAGAGAACAATCCAGATGATTTATCTTGGGAAGTATTTGTGTCTTGATCAAAAAAGCGAAAAATATCATCAATGAAGGGGATGTTTTTGGCATAAGCAGGAAACGTCAATCCCAATGTAGTTACGGATAGACCGGCGATAATAGATGCAGCGGCAACAGTCATCTTCCAGCCTTTTGTTTTCTTTTTCCGGTTGATGGACTTTTTTAAAGTCCGCTTGACTTTAGCCTTTTCGAGTTCACTTACTTCTATTTCCTTAAACTCATTTTCATCTATGTCAATATCATTTAGCAATTCATAAATGTCCTTCATACGCCATTCTCTCCTAACTTTAGGTTCACCGCTTTTTGGCTAAGTTTCTTCTTTCCTCGGTAAATTCGATTATCAATCGCAGCTTTGGTCATACCGAGTTTTACTGAAATATCCTCCGTCTTTAAACCGAGAAAGAACTTCATGATGAAAATCTCTCGTTCAACTGGCTCTAATTGGTTGATTAACTTGATTATCTCAGTTCTGTCTTCTAACATAATCAGTTCATCTTCTACTGATTGATCTGGATTCAAATCCATTTCATTTGAAGCGATTTCTAACCTTTTGCTAGCTTGTCGGTAGTAATCAATAGCTTTAAATTTGGCAATGGCACAAACCCATTTCTTGAAATCGTTTGCCTCTCCGTTAAACTTTTTCGAATTGTTCCAGATTGAAAGAAAGATATCATTGATGCATTCTTCGATTATGCCAGTGTTATGAAGAGGACTGAGAACTTTACAGGTAACCCCCTTAATTAATGGCAGATATTGATCAACTATATAATCCAAGGCATCCTCGTCCTGCCGCTGCAGACGCTTTATAAAATTTGTATCATTACACTTCATAAACCATTCCCCTTAAGTATTGTAAAAGCTTTTACACCCTATATAACGGTTGTAAAAAGGTTTTTTCTCGGAATTTTAATAAAAAGGTAAATTTATTTTTAGTCTATCAGAGTAATAGGGAATACTTGAGTACTAAGGAATTAATGAAAGGCGAATATGGTAACGGGGTAATAATGAATATAAAGATAGGGTCTATACAAGAGCGCCCTCCTTTAAAATTATTTCTTATAGTAATTTAACAAAAAAAGGAACTATTCCAGTTCCTTTTTTGTAGGATGTTCAATCTTTCAATAAGTCCTGACAATATTCTCTAATCAATTTGGCCGCATATGTTTGGCTGATTTGCAGATCCCTGGCTACACGCCTAGAGCTTTTATTCACCTTATAAGACTTACGAACCATCTCTTTTTTTGCCGATTCTATTGCTTGATTAAGGGAAGTGGGGGCTGTGTTTTCCATTTGCAGCAGTCCTTGATTATACATGCCCTCGGGTAGATCATCGATATCGATGACATCATCGCTTACAATGACAAGCCTTTCAATTAGGTTTTCTAATTGCCTTATGTTTCCGGGCCATGAATAATGGGATAGTAATTCAAGGCAATCTTTAGAAATTAATTTGTTCATTTCATGGATTCGATTAAATTTGTATAAGAAATTATAGATGAGCGGGATGATGTCTTCCTGCCTTTCACGAAGAGGAGGCATTTGGATATCCACAACATTCAGCCTATAATATAAATCTTCTCTAAAGGTTTTACTTTTTACCATTTTGTTTAAGTCTTTATTGGTCGCGGCAATAATCCGGATATCCACTTGCTTTTCTTTATTTCCGCCAATGGGGATGAACGTTTTCTCCTGAATAACTTGCAGTATTTTGGCCTGTAGAGGTAAAGGCATGTCCCCTATTTCATCAAGAAATACTGTTCCCCCATCAGCACATTCAAGTATTCCTTTCTTTCCGAACCGGCTTGCATTGGTGAAAGATCCCGGTGTATAGCCGAAAAGCTCGGATTCCATTAAATCTGCTGGGATTGCTGCACAATTGATCGTTAAAAACGGTCCGTTTTTTCTACTGCCGTTTTCGTGAATATATTGGGCCAAAATGCTTTTACCTGTTCCCGACTCACCAAGAATTAATAAAGTGGAGTTTGCAGCTGCCACCTTCTTAGCGAATTTTAGCAAATCTTTCATTTTTTCATTATTTGTCATAATGCTGCCGAATGGATCTTCTGTTTCTTTACTTTGATGAGCATCTTTTTCTTTTGCTTTTAGCATTTTGTAGCTTTGTAATTCCCTTGCGGTTGTTACAATTAGTTCCACTTCCTTCTTATCATTTAAAATAGGGACAACAGAAGTAAGAAGCTCTGCCCCTAGGATTGTGGTTTGTTTCATTGTAATCGGCTCTTTTCTATCCAATACATCAGGGAAAATGGATGGATACCAATAGCCTTTATCAACTAATTCTAAGCTGATTTTTCCTAGAACGTCTTCCTTATTTAAACCATAATGCTTTTTACAGGCATCATTTACATAAATAATTTTCTTATTTTTATCCAGAACAAAAATTTCATCAGAAGAATAATCCAAAATGTTAATAAGTGTTTCCATATTTAAATCTAGATCTGTTAAGAAATTGGATAAAGTCATGATTGACCTCCCGAAAATCATATTTGAGTGCCTGGGAACTCAGGCGAGTACTATAGTGTTCAGAAGATAAAACCATCAGTTGTAAGAGGTGTGATTTTTATCACATCACATTTATAGTAGTCATAATATTTAGAATTGTAAATAGCAGAGTTAGGGAAACTCACTCTTTTGAACACAAATAAACTCACCTCCACTTTTTAAACATCCTGTAATCCCCTTCTTTTATACGGAATGAGAGTTGGCATGAAATTTGCAAGTAATATTTATGTGAAAACACTTTATGGGATTTGAATGATGTAGGGGGAATGACAAAATGAAACAGTTACAAACAAATTATGCCTTGGAGCATACTTTGCCGTACGATAATTATGTGAATCCGCAAATATTTGAAGAGGAAAAGAAGAAAATCTTCCAAAATAGTTGGATTTTAGCCGGGCATACAAGCCAAGTAGAAAAACCAGGAGATTTCTTCACTTTTAATATAGCCGATCAGCCATTAATCATTAGCAGAGATAAAAATAATGAATTGAATGCGTTTTACAACATTTGCCCGCATAGAGGATCGATAGTGGAAAAGAGCGAATGTGGAAATAAAAAGGTTTTCACGTGTACTTATCACGGTTGGACATTCAAATTAAACGGAGAATTGAATAAAGCGCCAAACTTTGGTACACATGAATTAGGAAATCATAGCTGTATGACGCAGGTGAAGCTTGAAGTATTCCAGTCAATGATCTTTATCAATTTAAATCCAGAGGCAAGACCAATGGCAGAAACCTATGGAGAGTTCATGGCCAGCTTGGAAAAATATACTTTCCTAGATTCATTGAAAAAGATTCGTGTCACGCAAAGAGTGATAGATGCTAACTGGAAAGCGGTTGTTGATAACTATTTGGAGTGCGACCACTGTAAGATTGCACACCCTGAGTTTTCAAAAACCTTTGACATGAAAAATTACCATATTGATTTACATGACAATTTCTCTTGTCAATATTCAGAATTGACGAATAAATCGAACGAAGCTCAAGAAGATCACGCCAATTTTTATTGGGTTTGGCCAAACTTAATGGTGAGCATCTATCCCGGAAAAGAGGGGAATATGACGACAAGCCAAATTTTGCCGCTGGCCCCTGATAAATCACTGGCTATCTATAGCTATTACTTTAAATCAGATGAAATTAGTGAAGAGCAAGAGGAACTGATTCGTTTTGTGAATCAGGTAAGAGAAGAGGATTTCGATCTTGTGGAGTTATTGCAGAAAGGGTTCCACACGAATGCCTTCAAGTATGGAATTTATTCTCCGACTGAGTATGCAATTAAATATTTCCATGATCTTTATGAAAACGCTATCGATGTCTGTAAGAAATAGAAAGGGAAATTCAGGATGGAGTAACCTGGCTGGATTTTCTCTTACATGAAAAAAGTAAGCTTCTTAGAAGGATTATTAGGCATAGGGAGGACAATACAATGAACAATCAATCAGAATTCACAGTTGCGGATGCAATTGTAAAAGAACTTGTACAAGCAGAGGTGGAAGTAGTATACGGGATCGTCAGTATTCACAATATGCCAATTTATGATGCGATGCTGCGTGAAGGGAGCATCCGTATGGTCACTGCACGCGGTGAAAGTGGGGCAGTCAACATGGCTGATGCTTATGCACGTGCTACAGGAAAATTGGGTGTTGTATTAACAAGTACTGGTGCAGGAGCTGGGAACGGTGCAGGTGCATTGACTGAGACATGGAACTCGGGAACACCATTATTGCACATTACAGGGGAAGCTGATTCCAATTATATTGGAACAGATCAACGTTATATTCATGAAGCCAAGGACCAGCTGAAAATGATGGATGGTGCAAACAAATCAGCCTATCTGTTAAAGCGTCCAAAGCAAATCACACCATTTATGAAGAAAGCAATCAAAGAAGCGCTGACTGTGCCTACAGGTCCGGTAACCATTTCCATTCCAACGAATTTTCAGGCACAGATTATTCCTAACAATCAATTGATTGAAGTGGAAACAGTTCAAGATCCGAAAGTGAAAATCAACATTCCGGCTGATGTGGCTGAAAAAATTGCCGGAGCAAAAAGGCCGGTCATCTGGGCAGGACATGGAGTGATAGCTTCGGGAGCATCGGAGGAACTCCAAACGTTAGTAGATAACATTCAGCCTGCTGTAGTTACTAGTGAGTCTGGAAAAGGGGCTATCCCTGAAAATCATCCGCTTTGCATCGGCAACTTTGCAGCTACCTCACAAGTGAAGGAGCTATTGGAAAAATCGGATCTTCTCATTAGTATTGGGGTTCGTTTCCGTGGTGGGGAAACATTTGACTGGACACTGCCAGTACCTGAAAATCACATCAATATCGATTTAAATCCAAATGCATTTAACCGCAACTTTGATACGTTGTATACGCTGGTCGGAGATGCCAAGGCTGTTTTACAAGAGATCAACACTATTTTAGCTAATAAGGAGTTCCATCCGGATCCGGCGTATGTAGATGAAGTGAAGTCTGCCCGTCAAGCTGTTCGTGATGACCTTCGCAGCCAAATTGGACCTTATGGTGAAGTTGCCGATATCATGCGTGAACAGCTTCCTGAGAATACGGTCTTAGTGACGGACGTGACCATCCCTGGATACACTTGGGGGAATAAATTGTTCGATATTTACGAACCAAGGAATTACCTCTACATGACCGGTGGTGGAATCGGACAAGGCTTGCCAATGGCAATTGGCGCCCAAATCGGCCAGCCGGATAAGAAAGTCGTTCTCATTGCTGGTGACGGTGGATTCATGGTGAATGCTGGTGAGATGATCACCGCGATACAGGAAGATGCGCCGATTATTGTCCTATTATTCGATGATGGCGGCTATGGGATCTTAAGATACTATCAAGAAGCAGCCTATGGCAGACGTACATCCGTTGACTTGAAAAACCCAGATTTCGTCATGATGGCAAAATCAATGGGCTTTGAATCTGAGAAAGTACGCTCGGTCGATGAATTCAAAGAAGGATTAGCAAATGCAATCGCAAGCAAAAAACCTTATATGGTTGTAGTAGATGTAGAAGCAGTAGGAATATTGGAATACAAAGATTCGGACGAATATATCGCATCCTTCCGTCCAAAACTCGGATAATTTCCTATTTTAGCAACTTTAGGCCTTAAAGCCTACTAGCAGGGGGGAACAACGTTTTGGTAAAAGTATTGAAACATTATATAAACGGGAATTGGGCAGAATCTAGTGATTCAGAAAAAATGGATATCATTAATCCTGCCACACGGGAAGTCATTGCCAGAGCTCCGAAAGGAACAAGAGAAGAAACGGAAGAAGCTATTAAAATAGCAAAGACAACGTTTGAAAGCGGTGTTTGGTCCTGTCAATCACCACAGGAACGAGCGGCAGTTTTACTACAGATTGCTGATAAATTGCAAGAAAACGTTGATGTGTTAACGGATTTAGAAGTAGAGAATAACGGAAAAACGAGGAGAGAGGCACAGTCAGATGCTGAAGAGGCCGCTGCTACATTCCGTTATTATGCATCCCTGCTGAATATGCCTAAGGGCCAAGTGTATGAAGCTTCTGATGATATGCAGACATTAATCGTAAAGGAACCTATGGGTGTTGCAGGATTGATTGTTCCTTGGAATTTTCCTTTATTGATGAGTGTTTGGAAGATTGCACCGGCATTGGCGGCAGGTAATAGCATTCTTCTAAAACCGGCAGAAATTACCCCGCTGACAGCAGTAAAAGTATTTGAACTGATGGATCAGACCGATTTGCCAAAAGGAGCTGCTAATCTCATTCTGGGGACCGGATCCGTTGTTGGTCAGACGATTGCCGAAAGCCATGATGTAGATGTTGTTTCCTTTACTGGAAGCACAGAGGTAGGCCGCCGTATCATGCAGGCCGCAGCAGGCAATTTGAAAAAAGTGTCCCTTGAATTAGGCGGGAAATCTCCGAACATTATCTTTGATGATGCGGATCTGGAAACAGCTGTCGATTACGCCCTATTTGGCATTTTTATGGGCTCTGGGCAAGTTTGTTCTTCGGGGAGCCGTGTTCTTGTCCAAGAGGGAATCTACGATACCTTCGTTGAGAGATATGTAGAAAAGGCAAAAGGGATTAGGGTTGGTCCTGGAAATGATGAACATTCCCAAATGGGAGCCATTGTCAGCGAAAAGCATTTTGAAAGTATACTAGACTACATTCGAATTGGAAAAGAAGAAGGAGCAACCCTTGCTCTGGGTGGCAATCGAATTGAGAAAAATGGTTTGGAAAAGGGATTTTTTATTGAACCTACCGTCTTTACTCATGTAACAAGCGATATGCGGATTGTCAGAGAAGAAATCTTCGGTCCTGTTGTGGCTATTCAGAAATTCAAAGATGAGGAAGAGGCAATCAAGATCGCCAACGATACAGACTTCGGACTTGCGGGGGCTGTATTCTCTACAGATCAAAATAAAGCAATGCGTGTCATCAAAAAGGTCCGTGCTGGTATCACTTGGGTGAACGCTTACCATCTCACGAATGTTCAAGCGCCGTGGGGCGGCTATAAACAAAGTGGCATCGGCAGAAGCCTTAGTACGTATGGATTGGAAGAATATCAGGAAACGAAGCAGATTAACATTAATCTGGATCCAAAGCCGATTCATTGGTTTGAATAGAGGCTTAAAGAAAGCTTGCAGGGAAACATCTGCAAGCTTTTCCTCCCAGACTTTTATGTGTAGACTGTGTGAATATAAGGTTTGTTAGTGTGAGTTTTTAGAAAATTCGGTAATACAATACGTGCAAAATCTAAACAATTTCATCACATCATAGCGACATCGACTTGAGTTTTTTTTGAGGTATTAACAACATATTCATAGTGTTAATGTTTCATATAGTTACGGGACTAGCAGAGGAAGAAATCTTAGGAGGTTTTGAAATGACTAAACCATATCTAGTCGTTGAGTGGAATGATACAGAAACGGATGCACAAGGGTGGCTTGTTGTTCATAATTTCGTGAAAGGCTATACAGGCGGCGGTACAAGAATGCATCCGACAGTAACAAAAGAAGAGGTTGAAAGATTGGCCGAGGCCATGGCTTATAAGTATGTAGCCAGTGACAGCGGAACGACCGGCGGATGTAAGGCGGGTATTTCTTATGATTACAAAGCTCCAGATGCCTATGCCGTATTAAGGAGATTTTTAATTGCCATGATGCCTTACATTGATATTGGCGTATCTTTGGGAAGTGATCTAGGTACTAAATATGAAGATGTTCTGAAAATATTTAACGAATTTGGCATCGATATTCCTTTAACAAAGTCAATGAAACAGGATCCTTCTGTTCTTCAAGGGATCAAGGATTTTGACGGGCTAATGAAAACAAGAATTGATGGATTATTATTAAATGATGCTGTCACAGGATATGGTGTCGCATTTTCGGCAGATGAAGCTTGGAAATTTAAAAATGGTAAAGATGGAGCGCGTGTTGTCATTCAAGGCTTCGGCTGTGTAGGTGCAAGCTGTGCATTGAAATTGTCCCAATTGGGCTATAAAATCGTCGGAATTTCCGATGCTAACTTGTTAGTCACATGTGAGGATGGATTAGATGTTCAAAAGCTTATGGACCATAAGAATGTATATGGAGAAATGGATCAGGCCTATTTTGAACCAAATTATACGGTAAGGCCAAACTCCGATTGGCTTGATGTGGACTGCGATATTCTCATCCCGTGTGCATTAGAGGACGTTATTAATCAGTCTAATGCTGATACTGTCAAAGCAAGCCTGATTGTGGAAGCGGCTAATATTCCGATTTCTTCCGAGGGAGACGAAATCATTAAACAAAGAGGAATTGATATCGTCAATGATTTTGTTGCAAACCTTGGGGCAATAAGATTTTATGACGCCGTTATTTTTGGATTGGTCCAACCAGATCCGCAGGCTGTGATTGATGATATTGAGAAACTATGTCGAAGAAATACCTATCAACTTTTCTCAGAAGCAAAGAGCCAAAACAGGTATCAGCGAGACGTTGCCTATGAAATTTTCAAGCCGGAAGTTTCCGGTTTATTAGAATATGCGGATCCTTCCGAAAGGGAAGCGGTTCGATAAGCTGTTCATAAAACAACAAATACTTTCTGCTTAATCCATCATGCAGATAGAAGAAAAGAAGGGGGAATAAGATGAAGTCTGAACAAGGGAGTCAACCAAAAGAATTAAAACGTTCAATGAAAAGCCGACATTTATTTATGCTTTCCATTGGTGGGGTCATTGGAACTGGTCTTTTCATAGGTTCAGGGTATGCAATCGGTGAAGCTGGACCTCTAGGAGCCATCCTTGCCTATTTGGTCGGAGGCTTGCTTATGTACTTGGTCATGGTTTGTCTGGGGGAACTGTCCGTTATAATGCCGGTCTCCGGTTCCTTCCAGGCACATGCCGAGCGCTTTATCGGTCCGGCCTCAGGGTTTATGATTGGCTGGACTTACTGGTTGAGCTGGGCTATTTACGTTGGGCTGGAGTTTATTGCGGCCGGCCTGCTAATGGCCAGATGGTTTCCGGATGTACCGGTATGGGTGTGGTGTACGGTTTTCGCCTTATTTTTATTCGGGATAAACGCTTTGACAACAAGAAGCTTTGCCGAGATGGAATATTGGTTCTCTGCAATTAAAGTATTAGCAGTACTCTTTTTTATCGTGATTGGCGGAGCTGCAATGTTCGGATTGGTTCCTATAAAGGGACAATCTGCTCCTCTTCTTTCAAACTTTATCGGTGACGGATTATTTCCAACAGGATTCATAGGTATATTTATCTCAATGATGACAGTCGTCTATGCATTTATGGGTTCGGAAATTATGGGAGTTGCAGCAGGTGAGACAGAAGACCCTGAAAAGAATATTCCAAAAGCAATCCGAAGTATTGTCATTCGTATTTTGCTATTCTATGTACTGGCAACTTTTGTCTTATCAGCTATTGTTCCGTGGAAGAAAGCAGGCGTACTCGAAAGCCCGTTTGTAACTGTATTCGATATGACTGGAATTCCATATGCGGCTGATATTATGAACTTCGTTATTTTGACTGCCATTCTTTCAGTAGGCAATACAGGTTTGTTTGCATGTACGAGAATTCTCTTTTCCCTATCACAAAGCGGGCAGGCTCCTCGTGCATTCGGTAAGGTAAACAAGCGCGGTGTACCTATGAACGCCTTGCTTGTGACACTCGTCTTTGCTTTGCTTTCCTTGCTTACAAGTGTTATAGCAGAAGAAACATTATTTGTTGTGCTGCTTGCGATCAGTGGAGTTGGCGGGGTAGTTACGTGGATGGCGATTGCGCTTGCTCAATACAAATTCCGCAAACAGTATATTGCGGGTGGCGGAAAACTTGAGGATTTAAAATTTAAAGTTCCTTTCTTCCCTTTAGTTCCTATTGTTTGTCTCATCATGTGCGTAGGGATCGTCGTATTTACCGCATTCGATCCGACACAGCGGACATCACTGTATATTGGATTTGGCTTCGTTGTCGCTTGTTATGTCTTTTACTATTTTAAATTTACTAGAAAGAAACTTGATGCAACTGTCTCGTCAAACGGGCAACCCGATAAGCTAGTGCAATAGATTTTTAAAGTCGTAGCGGTGTATGGGAAAATAGACATCCCAATATCGGAAGAACAGAAGAAAAGCTGCAATAGGATTTTAATTATCAGAAGGTTCAAACAGAGGCTATCCAAATAAAACATATCGTTTAATGTATTACATTTATGTATTCTAAACTAGGATGGTGAAATATGAAGAAGGTTTTTATATTAACTTTAATACCAGCCTTGGGTTCACTATTTGTCATCAATCGGGTGGAACCCTATGTACTTGGATTGCCATTTGTCCTTTTTTGGGCTATATGCTGGGTTGGCCTGACATCTTTGTTCTTGATCATTGCTAATAAGCTGGATCCCGCGAATAAGGAGGAAGAATAATTATGAACGCAGCCCTTCTAGTTATTCTCTTTTTCCTAGTTTTGTGTATATGGTTAGGTTTACAAGCCCGTAAAGGGAAAGAAATGAATATGGAGCAGTGGTCTGTCGGAGGACGGGGTTTTGGAAGTCTATTAATGTTCTTTTTATTAGCGGGTGAGATGTTTACTACCTATACATTCCTAGGAGCAAGTGGTGGTGCTTATCGAGCTGGTATGCCTCCCGCCCTATATGCTTTCAATTGCTTCTACTTTGTAATCGCTTACTGGCTGCTGCCGCCTGTTTGGAAGTATGCTAAGGAAAATAAAGTCCTTTCCCAATCAGATTTTTATGAAAAAAAGTATAACAGTCAGGCACTTGGTATTCTCGTAGCGATCATAAGTGTTGTTGCCGTTATCCCTTACTTAGTGATGCAGTTAAAAGGATTGGGGATTATTGTATCTGAAGCGTCCTATGGTTCTATTTCTCCTCACGTGGCAATCGTCGTAGGGGTTATTGCAGTTACCATTTATGTAACGGTTTCTGGGATGCACGGAGCCGCATGGACAGCCATTATTAAAGATATCTTGATCTTGTCTGTGATGGTCTTTATGGGGTTTTATTTCCCTTTTCATTATTATGGCGGCATACAGCCGATGTTTGAAGCAATTGATACAGCCAAAAGTGGATTTTTACTATTTCCTGAACAAGGATTAAGCATTTCGTGGTTTGTTTCGGCAACGATCATGACAGCACTGGCATTTTACATGTTTCCACATATGATGGCGGGGATATTCTCAGCTAAAAGTGGAAAATCATTGCGTATAAATGCAGGAGTAATGCCCATCTATCAGATTATTATCGTTTTTTCTTTGATTATCGGTTTTTCTGGTGTTATACAAGTACCAGATTTAAAGGGGCCAGATACAGATTTAGCCTTATTTAAAATGGCGAAATTGTCTTTTGACCCTTGGTTTGTCGGGGTCATTGGGGCAGCTGGAGCCATGGCAGCGCTTATCCCAAGTTCTTTGGTATTAACGGCAACTTCTACGATTCTTTCTAAAAATATCTATAAAGTATGGAAACCGAACACAACAGATCAACAGCTGGCAAAGCTGACCAAAAGGTTGGTGCCTGTCATAGCACTTGTAACCCTTTTCTTTACATTTAATGGCGGGGACTCGATTCTTACGCTTTATCTGATGTCTTATAGCTTTATGGTTCAGTTATTTCCTGCTTTGTTCTTTAGTCTTTGGAAAAAGAATCCCGTTACCGTCCAGGGAGCCTTTGCTGGAATGATTGTTGGCAGTATTATCGTCATCTATTCAACGATTGCCGAAACGTCACTCGCAACGTTATTCCCGTCTTGGCCAAATGTTATTAAGGATTTGGATATAGGATTAGCCGTATTAATTATCAATATTGCTGTAACGTTAGGTGTAAGTGCGGTGACTAGGAAATCGGCTGCTAGTGTGGAAGATGATGCTGATATTATTAATCCAGCATGAAATAGAGGGGGAAAAAGGAATTATCGAAGAGTTTAGGAGGATATATTGATGCGTCATTTAAATTACATTAACGGACAATGGAAAGAACCGTCTACAAAAGAATATAAAGAGAATCTTAGTCCACATAACAGTGAAAGCCTTGGGGAATTCCCTTCAAGCGTGGCTGCTGATATATACGATGCGGTTGCTGCTGCAAAAAATGCCTTTCCTGCTTGGAAAAAACTCTCCATTCAACAAAGGGCAGCTTATTTACAAAAGGCAGCGGCTATTTTGAAAGAAAATATAGAGGAAATTGGACGGGATCTAATTAGAGAAGAGGGAAAACCATTTTCGGAAGGAATGGGGGAGGCAGGTCGTGCAGTTAGCATTCTCGAATATTTTGCTGCTGAAGCACGGCAGCCACTAGGAGATGTAATACCGTCGGCTAATGAGAAAACATTTCTGTATACCACCCGTACACCCTTAGGTCCTATTGGATTAATTACACCATGGAATTTCCCAATTGCCATCCCGGTATGGAAGATGGCACCAGCACTTATCTACGGAAATACAGTGGTGATAAAGCCTGCTGATTTAACGCCGAAATCTGTCTATCACGTCATGAAAGCTTTTGATGAGGCAGGTCTGCCGGCTGGTGTCCTTAATTGTGTATTTGGCAGAGGATCTGTAATTGGAAATGAATTGGTGAAGCATCCGGATATAAAAGCCATTTCTTTTACCGGTTCGAATCAAGTAGGCCGGCAGATTCAAATACAGGCAGTAGAATACGGGAAAAAGGTACAGATGGAAATGGGAGGAAAGAATCCGCTTATTGTTCTAAATGATGCAGATCTTGATAGAGCTGTTGAAATTGCTGTAGGCGGAGCATTTAAATCTACGGGTCAAAAATGTACAGCCACTAGTCGTGTGATTGTCGAAGAAGGGATTTACGAGTCATTCCGTGATATGCTCGTTAAGCGAACGAAGGAATTAACAATTGGCAATCCACTTCACGAGGGAACATATATCGGGCCGGCCGTATCAAAAGCACAGCTTGATGGGGTGCTCGAAATGATAGAAACGGGGAAATCAGAAGCAACCCTGCTTTGTGGTGGAGAGGTTCCGGAAGATGAAGAATTAAAAAGTGGTTTTTATGTAAAACCAACAATTTTTGAAAATGTGCCTCGTAATGCTCGAATTGCCCGTGAAGAAATTTTTGGTCCAGTCATTGCATTATTTAAAGTCAAAGATTACGAAGAGGCAGTGGAGATGGCAAATGATACGGAATTTGGTCTTAGCGCAGCTATCTGCACTAACAACCTGACATTGGCCCGCCGCTTTGTTGAAGACGCGGAAGTAGGACTTGTACATGTTAACTCTGAAACTTCGGGGGCAGAACCACAGCTGCCTTTTGGCGGATGTAAAAACTCTAGCTCCGGCAGTCGTGAACAAGGAAAAGCCGCTATTGAGTTTTATACAGAAGTGAAGACAGTTTATATGGATCCAATGTAAATTTTACATCTTGGATAAAAGAAAGAGACTGACTCAAGGGATCGGGAAAACGATTTTATGGGTCAGTCTTTTTTTATTATAAAAAAACTGGCATCCAGTAAAAAGGAAAGGCTTCTATTGCCAAAGGCGACGGAAAAGACAATTTACCTGGTAATAAGACCAACAGTTGGAACCCTTCCAACTGCTACCCTTTATTTCAAGTAGAAAGACGACCCATCAATTATCTCAACATCCGGCCTCGCTTTGATCTCCTCCATTAATTGAAACAGTGCCTCATCTTTTTGCTTAGCTTCAATCATACAATCAATTTGCGGCACACTGCCCTTAATCACTCCAAGAAAATTGAAAAACATTTCGCTGTCTACATAATCTGCATGATGGCGAAACTCCTTCTCGCTCTTTGGGCTGGATATATGCATTTTAATAGGAAGGGGAGAATGTCTCCATGTTTGCACAACTCGATCCCAGCTGGCTTCCCAATCTGGGTTCTGATGATGGGCCAAATGATGATGGTAATCGAATACCAGAGGGATATCTAGTTTTTCGCATAAGTAAAGTGTATCTTCTAAAGTAAAAGATGTATCATCATTTTCCAGCATGATCATTTTTTGAATCGATCTTGGGACGTCCATCCAATTATCAACGAAACGTTCCAGTGATTTTTCTGTTTCCTTATAATTCCCTCCAACATGCATGACACAGCGATGAACCGGGTCTATTCCCATTGCTTTTAATAATAAATAATGCAGTTTTATGGTTTTTATTGAATTTTTTAAAATATGCTCCTCTGGAGAATTAATCAGAACAAAATGATCTGGATGGAAATCAACTCGTATCTTATGTTCTTTAACGAAATCACCAATTTCCCGCAAAGGTCCCTTTAGCGGTTTGATATAATTCCAGTCCAGCAGCTCTTCGTGATTCGCTAATGGAATAAGGCGGGAGGTTAAGCGGTAAAAATGAATTTCAGAAGCCGCATTATGCCTAAGCAATCTTAATGTATGTTCCAAATTCGTTAATGCAATCCGTTCTAATTTACGAATTGCGGCTTCCCGGTCATCAATTTTCTGAAATTGAGCGAACGTCATTGTCTTGGATGGCGATGCATTTTTTAGCTCCATACTCATGGCAACATAACCTAGACGGACGATTGTCATTTATTTCACCTCTGATGGCTCTATTTTTACCATTCCACGGTCGCGCTTGAAATACGCTTGACCCCACGGAGAGCCGCTATATCTTCTACAAGTTTTAACATTGCTAGGTTCTTTTGCTTGGCTTCTATCATGATGTCAAAGTCCTGATTCATTTCTTTTGCCATTTTTAAAAAAGGAAGGACAAAGTCTAAAGAGACAAAATCTGCATGAGAACGATAGGCTTGATCCGACTTTGGTGAAGATAGATGAACCTTTGGCATAACTTTAAAACCATTCCATGCATGAAAAATGCGCGGCAAATAATGAGAAAGGTCAACCTCGCCCTTATTTGCCATAAAATGATGATAATCAAGAATCATGGGGATACTTTCCTGTTCACAGGTCATAAGTGTTTCCTCTACATCGTAAGTCTTATCATCATTTTCCAGTGTCATATGTTTTTTGATATCCACTGGCAATTTCTTTAGATTTTGATGGAAGCGTTTTAAGGATTCCTGTTTGTCACCGTAGGCTCCGCCGATATGTATATTAATAATTCCTGATTCCAGCGCATTCATCGCATGAAGCATCTTATAATGATACTCCATGTCCTTTACCGCATTCTCTGTCACTTCTGCTCTTGGACTGGTGAATAGTGTAAATTGATTAGGGTGGAAGCTTACACGAAGCTTGAATTGTTGGATGAGCTGTCCAAGTTCTTCCCATTCTTTTTTGAATGGAGTAAGGAAATCCCACATCACTTCCGGATGGGTGGCTAAGGGGACAAGCGAGCTTGAAAGTCGATATAATTTGATCTCATGCGCAATGTTATAATACAAAATTCTTTTTGTGTGATGTAAGTTTTGGGCGGTTACAGCCTTGAGCTTGTCCATTCGTTCATTTTGCGGAAGAGCTGAATACCGTGCAAAAGTTAACGATTTTGATGGACTGGCATCCCATAATCCCAATGGATTTGCTACATAGCCGAAACGAATCTTCATTCAATTTTCCCCTTATTAATCCACTTTTAAAAAAACTTCGTAACTGAGTTATTTTTATGCTTTACTGAATACGGTCCTTTATACAATTTTGCTGAGAAATGGAAGGTTAAATAGAGAAAGGGCAGCAATTAAGCAGCCCCCTTTTTTTAATATCACTTATTTTGCGGTAAAAAGTACGCTTCCTCGAGTAGTTCCTTTACTTGATAACTATTTGGTGAAAGCTGTTGTTCAACAAATGTGTTTATATACGATTTTTCAACATCGTACATTACTTCAATTTCTTTTGAAAACAGCAGTTTTTCTTTTTCAAGCAGGCTTGAAAGGGGAGGCTGTTGTTTTGGCTGCAGCTCTTCGACATTTAGAACTTGTTTTAATCCTTCAACATAGTATTCCAGCGGGCGGCCGCCAACAATTTTTACGCCTTTATTTTCTTCATTGATCATGATGATCGTTGGAAATCCTCTGACACCGAGGCTTCTGGCAAGAGCAAAATCTTCATTTAGTAATTGCTGTCCGATTGGCTGCTCCGCTTCCTTAACGATGGCTTCTCCATCAAGTCCGAGCTTCGTGATGATGTCAATCATAACGGATGGGTCTGCAATATTTCGATTAAATGCAAAAAGCTCTTCTCTGGCACGGCGTAAATATTCATATGCTTTTTCATCATTATGATGTTTTTGAATCACTTTAAACACACGAGAAGGTGGATAGGATGATTGAACGGGATTGTCAATCATGAGTGATCCATCAATAGGCATACGTGAGTATTCTCCAACCTCCCTCCAGTGACCGGCAACGTCAGCAGGCCCCGAAATGCCGTTTGCAGAATCAACGGGTCCGTCTCCCCACTTTTCAAGCAATCCTCCCATAACCGTATGGAAGTTAAAATAGTGGCTATACTGCTCTAGAAAACGGCGAAGAACCGGTTCGAGCGCCCAGCAGTGAGAGCAGATTGGATCTGTCACATAATATAGATTAATTGACTTTTTTGGCTGGTTGAAATCAATTACCTCCATTTCTTCCTCTTCAGTTACGCCGCATACACCTGTTTCCAAATCACAAATCATATTGTTTTTATTCGTCATTCTCATTCGCCCCTTATAATTTCTTAATGAAGCCTCTTATTTGCTTTATAATTGTATTTTAGTAAATAATGAGAATTATCAATACCAATAGTTCCTTGGATTTGTCGTTTATCCAACACATTGTAAAAATTGTTGAAAAAGTGGGAGGGGCACTGAAATGGCTCAATCGAAAACGGATCCTCGAATACTAAGGACACGCAAATTAATCATGGATTCTTTTATTGAACTTTCAGCTAAAAAAGAATTTAAGGATATTACTGTTAAAGATATTACAACAGAGGCTATGATTAATCGAGCAACATTCTATTATCATTTTGAAGATATATATGACCTATTGGAAAAGGTCCTTTCAGAAGTATTGTTGATTAATTTAGATTGTGAGGCTTTCGAGAAAAACGAACTAAATGAAGAATCAATCATTAGTATGTTCATAGCGATCACGAATTTCCAAAAGTCTTTATCCAATCGCTGCCATAGAGGTTACGAAGAAACCATTGCACGTATTATCAGAGACCAGCTTGAAATACTTTTTTACAAATTGTTATTAAAGCAAAATACCACGAAAGAGGATGAAGCGCTAAAAATTACAGCTGTCATTTTAAGCTGGGGACTTTACGGGGCTTCTTTAGAATGGAGAAGAAATAATAAGAATATATCTCCAGAAGAATTTATCAAATCAGCCATTCCTTTTATCATGTCTGGGGTTGATTTTGGGGCTGAAAAATAAGAAAAAATAGCTAATCGTCAAATAATTTAAGCGAGAATTCGGTGGTAAGCAGTAATAGTGCGAAATGTTTCCTTCATTTCGCCTAAATAATGGCCTTAACCCAATAGAAGATCGAGCTAAAGCCATTATCGTGATTTTAGTTATTATACTGTCTACTTGAAAGGGTGCAGTTCATTTTTTATTTATTAAAAAGTCCTTCAGGAACTTCTGCATCCCAATTTTCCGGAATATCCAGACGCAGCGCATGGGCAATGACGGCAGCAGTATCTATATTTTCTACATTAGCTAATACTGTGCCAGGGTTAATCGACTTTCCTTTAGCAGTCCAGAAAATGGTCTGCTCTTCTTGGGAGGCTCCGCCATGACCTGTACCTTTTCCACCATGATCCGTTGTGACGATAATTAGGGTATCGTCCATAAGTCCTTCTTCTTCTATAGCTTTGACAATTTGGCCAACTTGTTGATCAGCTTTATGCCATGCCTCATACCATTTTGCACTGCCATAGCCATAATTGTGACCGGCACCATCCACTTCATCTAAATGAACAAAAATATTTCGACTGTTTTTACCTTCAGCTTTGATATAATCTACTGTTTTTTGTGCTGTATTAGTATCGTTACCACCATTTACTTTATAAGCTCCTGCAGAATCTTCAATAATTCCTTTATTGATCGGTGACCATGTAGTAAAGGAAGCTTGCTTAAGCATAGGACGTTCTTGTTTCAGCAATTTCATATAAGATGGATAAGGATTTTTTTCTGGGTAAGGATTATCTATATTTCCATTGTTTAGACCATGTTTTGAAGGTACAACCCCATGGAGCATGGATCCCCAATTTTGCCCGCTAATCGTTGGCAGCATGGCTTTTGCTTCATATGTTCCGGCACCTTCACTCATTAGCTTCTGTACATTTATTGCGTTTGCCTGAGGGTCTTTTACCCCATTTCCAGCTCCATCAATTCCAATGAATACTACTCGTTTGTATAGGAAGTCTTTCTTGTAAGGAGCTAATTTTTCTTCCATTATTTGTACATCGCTCCGATCCACTACTTTATCACCGTTAATATCAGCTTTTTGAGCTTGTTTCCAACGATTGTCACCTTCATGACTATTTTGGTTTTTCAGTATGAGTAATAGATCATCTTTCGTTAACAGCCCATCTCCTGACACATCGATGGAGTTAGTGACACGTACATTGGCTGTCGCTATTTTGCCGCCATCGACCGTTTTAACCACAACTGTTGCAACGCCAGGCTTTCCGGCAATAATGGTGGGACGTCCGTTAATCATTTCGATTTTCGCTACTGTATCATCACTGGAGCTCCATTCAACCTCTTTTACCGTCGCATCTATTGGAGTGACAGTTGCTGTCAGCGGCATAGGTGCACCCGCTTTTAGGTTGAGTTCAGTTTGATCCAGGGAAACGGATTCTACAGGAGTGGGTGGAAGCGGAGGTGCATTATCGTACATGGAGCGAACTTCCGTTTCGGTCAAGGTTTTTTGATAAATCTTAAGATCATCTAACTTTGCAGTCAAAGTAGCTCCGTATATTCCTGTACCGTCCTGCCCAATTTTGGTTGTATATGGGGAGTCGAGCGTTCCTTTTAAATTAGCAATATCTATTTCTTTGACTAGGTTTCCATCTTTGTAAAAGCGGGCGCTCCCATCTCGATCATGTGAGACGACGATATGATGCCATCTACTGTCGGCTACATTCGGTATGCTGGAATCCAATCGCCCGCTGTTAGATGTTTTGTAGTTCCATAGAAGATTGCCTCCACTGTTCAAGGCCAGTATCCATCCAGTGTTACTTCCAGAATTCCAGTTTTTATTCGAAATAATGGAAGGATCCCCATTGACCCCATCTGATTTAATCCAGAAGGATATAGAGAAATCAGTGCTTTCACCGAAACGGAGCTCACTTCGATTGCCTAAATCAACATATTGCCCTGTGGATGTAAAGTTAATGGCTTGTCCGATCCGTCCTTGGGTATATGCAGGGTTACCGTAGACCGCGGCGGAAACAGAGCTTGAAGAGCTATCGTTCGCATTATTGTCGAACTTCAAGTCTAGTACGGTTTCTTCATTAGCAAATACAACGGACGACATATTGTGGGACAGGATATTATATGGGATATCTTTACCGACTGCAGCAAATGACATCGCCATGGTTAATGTTGTTCCCACTGCTACTTTTTTAAACATGTTAGATTTCATTCATTTTCCCTCCAAATTTTAATAATCTGACTTCTCAATTGTAAGAAGCGAATGTAAATAAATTAGTAGATTTTTGTAAAGTATATTTTAATAATTTGTAAATAATACACAAAAAAAACAAATAAAACAATACGAGTGGTCAGTTTAATCTTTAAAAATAGTTTGTGTTTTGTGGTTTTAGCTGACTGTTAAACTACCTTTTAAATAACAAACATAACCAAGACATGTTATATTCTCTCTATTCTTACCATTCTACCGATGAACTCGAATTGTTTTAGATTATACCTTCAAATTGAATAACAAGATCGGCTAATCAAATCTTCTTACCTTCTCTCCCGTCGACTTTTCTATGTCGTTGATAAGGAGATATAAATTAATTAAGTAAAACAATAATAATCAACAAAAAAGCACAAAAAACAATATCTTTACATTCTGTTTATACAAGCTTAATATTGTGGTTTTATAGTAGGATTGTTGATAAGTTTCGTACATAAAGGGGAGGAAACCATGAAAAACCACATTGTTAAATTGTTTGTAGGTGTTATTTCATTAATGTTGTTAGCAGCCTGCGGTAATTCAAAAGCAGCATCTGAGGGTGGAAAGAGTGAAGGGGAGTTTTCAGGTGAATTAACAGTTTACACGGCTATAGAGGAAGAGTTGATTCCAGATTATCTCAAGTCCTTCAATGAAGCTTATCCGGATATTAAATTGAATATCGTCCGTGATTCCACTGGAGTAATTACAGCGAAGCTTCTATCTGAAGGGAAAAATACAAAAGGGGATGTAGTTTGGGGATTATCTGCTTCAAGTTTGCTGGCGTTAGAAGGAAAAGATATGCTCCAAGGATACACACCAAAAGGAAGCGATAAAATATTGCCTCCCTATAAGGATTCCGACCAACCCGAAAAATGGATTGGAAATACAGCATACCAAACAGGTATTGTTGTGAATACGGAGGAGCTGAAAAAACGTAATGTGCCTGTGCCGAAATCCTATGAAGATTTAGTAAAGCCAGATTACAAAGATTTAATAGTGATGCCTCACCCGGCTTCTTCCGGAACAGGATTTTTAACCATTTCAGCTTGGCTGCAAATGATGGGGGAAGAAAAAGCATGGGATTTCATGACCAAACTGCATGAAAATATTGCTACATACACACATTCTGGTTCTAAACCGGCAAAACTAGCCGCAGCAGGTGAGTATCCTATTGGTATTTCGCTCGTTTACAGCGGCATTCAGCAAAAGCAAACAGGTGCCCCGGTTGAAGTGATTCTTCCTCAAGAAGGGTTAGGCTGGGATGTAGAAGCAAATGCGTTGATTAAAAAAGCTGATATGAAAAACGAAAAACTAGCGAAAGCGTTTCTGGATTGGGCCATTACAGATGATGTAATGAAAAAATACTATGATGCAAATGGTTTTTCTACCATGAAAAATGACTTTGAAAAGCCTGAAGGGTTTCCAGAAGGCGTCGAGAAGAAAATGCTCCAAGGAAATGATTTAAAATGGGCTGCTGAAAACCGTGATGATATCCTGAAAACCTGGGATTCGCAGTTCGGTAAAAAAGCGGAACCGAAAGAATAGTATCCTGTAGTGCTGTGGGAAGCCCCTTTTTCCCGCAGCGGTGATTACAATAACCTCTAAAAAAGGAGAGGAGAATTTCCAATGAGCACCTCTTTTTTAAATATTAAAAATGTCAGTAAAAAGTTTGGGCAATTTTCGGCCTTAGACGAAATATCATTTAGCATAAAGAAAAATGAATTTGTTTGTTTGCTTGGTCCGAGCGGCTGCGGAAAAACCACATTATTACGTATTATTGCAGGACTTGAGGAAGCGACATCCGGTAAGATTGAGCTTGATGGGAAGGACATTACAGCACTTCCACCAAGTAAACGTGATTTTGGGATTGTTTTTCAATCATATGCACTGTTCCCAAATTTAACCGCTCTCCAAAATATTGAATATGGATTAAAAAATCGCAATTTTTCTAAAAAAGAGTATAAAGACCGCGCTCTTGAAGCACTGGAATTGGTAGATTTAGTACATGTAAAAGACAAGTACCCCGCACATTTATCCGGAGGGCAGCAGCAGCGTGTTGCTTTAGCCCGTGCAATCGCATTTTCACCAAAGTTTTTGCTGCTTGACGAGCCGTTATCAGCGTTAGATGCAAAGGTCCGTGAAAAATTGCGGCGCGAGATTCGTTCTATCCAAGAGAGAATTGGAATTACAACCATTATGGTAACCCATGATCAAGAGGAGGCATTAACAATGGCAGATAAAATTGTTGTCATGAATAATGCTGAAATTATGCAAGTTGGATCACCACAAACGATTTATTATCAACCTTCAAATCCTTTTGTGGCTGATTTTATCGGATCGATAAATCTATGGAAAGAGCAGAACCATTGTACACGAACGATGGCCATACGACCAGAGCATGTCCAAATCAACGCAAAAGGAGGGGTCGAGGGGTTTGTGGAGCATGTGGAATTCAGGGGACCTTTATATCGTCTTCAAGTTAGAGTGAATGAGCAAACTTCATTCCTGTTTAATAGGGTCATGAAAGTCGATATGACCTCCCAGGCCATTCAACAATTTAATATTAGAAAAGGTTCTAAAATTTCAATATCACTGCCACATGAGCAATTGTTAGCATATGAAGAACAGGTGGTTGTGTAGATGAATTCAGTATTAACCGATATAAGCCCGAACAAAAAAGTAAAACTGAGAATTGGGGCAAATGAATGGCTAGAGCGATTATTAGTCACCATGGTTTTGGCATTTTTTCTGATAACGCTTGTGTTTCCTCTGCTTGCGTTATTTGCCCAAGCTTTGTACAACAAAGACAATATATTTGTTGGTATAGAAAATTTTATTGAATATTTTCAGACAGCCACACTTGTTTCGTCTTTAAAAAATACTTTATTTATTTCAACTATCACGATGTTCATTTCTGTCACACTTGCCTTTTTTTACGCTTACTCGATTACTAGAACAAGAATAGTAGGAAAAGGCATTTTCCGTTATATGGCACTTCTTCCCTTGTTTGCGCCAACGATGATGCACGGAATTGCCCTAATGTACTTATTTGGTAATCAAGGCTTCATTACAAAAGGCTTTTTCGGGTTATTTCCAGGTATGGATCTTCATCTTTACGGCCCTGTCGGAATCATAATGGCAGAGATTGTATATACATTCCCGCAGGCGTTTTTAATCTTGTTGATTACGTTAAAAACAACGGACAATCGGCTTTATGAAGCTGCAGAAACACTTGGAACGGGTAAATGGAAACAATTTTTAACGATTACGCTCCCCAGTGCCAAATATGGTTTGATTAGTTCGATGTTCGTAGTCTTTACATTGAGCTTTACCGATTATGGTGCACCAAAAGTAGTTGGTGGGCAGTACAATGTTTTAGCAACAGATATCTATAAACAAGTTGTCGGTCAGCAAAACCTATCAATGGGTGCCACGGTTGGTTTTATATTAATGATACCTGCTGTCTTTGCCTTTATCGTTGATCAAATGACCCAGCGAAAGCAATCTACGTATCTATCGTCAAAATCTGTGCCTTATAAAATAGGGAAAAATCGTAAAAGAGACCTTGCTGCGTTTCTCTACTGTTCCTTCCTAACGGGGTTTATCCTTATACTCATGTTTGCTGTGATGGCTGCGGCATTAGTAAAAGTTTGGCCATACAATCTTCATTTGACATTGGACCATTTTAGTTTTTCAAGTTATACCGGTGATGGATTAGCAGCTTATAAAAATAGTTTGATTGTATCATTCTTAACTGCGGTTCTCGGAACAATTCTGACATTTTTATTTGCCTATGCGATTGAAAAAATACGTAAGCTGTTCGTTTATCGAAAAATCAGCTACCTTTTATCGATTATTCCACTTGCCGTTCCAGGGCTAGTAATTGGCATAAGCTACGTTTTTTTCTTTAGCAGGCCGGAAATCATCATTTTGAACTGGTCGATTTCCAATCCGTTTCATTCGCTGTATGGGACGATTTGGATCATTGTTCTGGCAAATATTCTTCATTTTTACTCAGTGGCATTTGTAACAGCGACAACGGCTTTAAAAAAGCTTGACCGGGAATTTGAATTGGTTTCGGAATCTATGGGAATACCACTTTATAAAACTTTTTTTAAAATTACGGTACCAATGTGCCTTCCGGCGATCCTGGAAATGTCGATGTTTTATTTTGTTAATTCGATGGTGACTATTTCAGCTGTTGTTTTTCTTTATTCTGCTGATTTTAAATTAGCGGCCATCTCCATTGTCAATATGGATGATGCCGGAAATTGGGCATCTGCAGCAGCGATGAGTGTATTAATTGTTTTCACAAACATTGTCGTGAAATTGTTATATGAATTAGGACTTAAAAGATTGAAAAAGAGGACTGAACGTTGGCAGCTTACAAATGAAAATTAAGAGGAGTGTATGTAATGATGGCAAATATTGAAGGAATTATTTTTGATTGGGCAGGGACGACAATCGATTATGGGTGTTTTGCGCCTTTAAACGTTTTTCTCGAAGTGTTTAAAAAGCGAAGTGTTGACATTACGTTAGAGGAAGCGCGCGAACCGATGGGTATGCTTAAAATTGATCATATTCGCACGCTTACAGAAATGCCAAGAGTAAGGAATGAATGGATCACTAAAACCGGTAAAGCACCAACAGAACAGGATGTCATCGAAATGAACGATGATTTTGAGCGGACACTGCTTGAAATTTTGCCTGATTTTACAACACCGATTCCAGGAGTGACCGAGACAATTCAAGCCCTTAGAGACCGTGGATTGAAAATCGGTTCAACTACTGGTTATACCAAAGAGATGATCGAAATTGTTTATCCGAGAGCAAAAGAAAAAGGCTACTCTCCTGATTTTTATATCGCCTCAGATGAAGTGAAAAGCGGACGTCCTTATCCTTGGATGTGCTATCAAAATGCCATGGAATTGGAAGTTTTCCCGATGAATCGTTTAGTAAAGGTAGGTGATACAAAGATTGACATGGAAGAAGGACGTAATGCAGGGATGTGGACGGTTGGTATCGTTCTTGGCAGCAGTACGCTAGGGCTTTCTGAAGAAGAGGTCAAAGGGCTGGATCCAGCAATGCTTGAAGAAAAAATGAAAACGGTGAGGAAGAAGTTATTTGATGCTGGGGCACATTACGTCATTGATTCTATCCATGAATTGGTAAGTGTCGTTGAAGAGATTGATAAAAAAGAACTAGTTGAACTGTGAGAGGATGAAGAATGTGAATAACGCATATCTATTATTGACACCAGGGCCGCTAACCACATCTGAAAATGTTCGCTCTGCCATGCTTAAAGATTGGTGTACATGGGATGACGAATACAACCAGCTTGTTCAAAAAATCAGGAGAAAACTAGTTGATTTAGCCACCCATTATCGACATGAATATACGTCTGTTTTAATGCAGGGAAGCGGGACGTTTGTTGTTGAATCAGTCATTGGTACTGTTATGCCAAAAGAGTCTGGAAAACTTTTAATCGCGGCAAATGGCGCTTACGGAAAACGAATGATCCAAATAGCAAACGTGTTAAATATAGATACCGTAGTTAGTATTACGAATGAACAAGAGCCAGTTAATATTCTGGAAATAGAGCAAATCCTAAAAAGTGATGACACCATTACACACGTAGCGGTTGTTCATTGTGAAACGACGACAGGTATTTTAAACCCCATTGAAGCGATTTGCCGTCTGGCAAAGAAATATAACAAAATAACAATCGTTGATGCGATGAGCAGTTTTGGCGGCATTGACTTAGATGTACATGATTATCAAATAGATTATTTAATTTCAAGTGCGAATAAGTGCATCCAGGGTGTCCCGGGATTTGGCTTTGTCATTGCAAAAACAGATGAATTGGAAAAATGCAAAGGGAATGCCCGTTCATTATCGTTAAATCTTTATGATCAGTATGAAACGATGGAAAACAATCATGGCAAATGGCGGTTTACCTCCCCTACACATGTTGTCCATGCATTTTATCAAGCACTAATGGAACTAGAAGAAGAGGGCGGGATTCCAGCAAGACATAAGCGCTATAAAAATAATCAAAAAATCCTTGCCAAAGGAATGGAGGAGATCGGGTTTAGACCTTTGGTTAAAGAAGAGTACCAATCACCGATTATTACTTCTTTCTGTTTTCCTAATTCAACTTTTAATTTTCGCTCATTTTATTTGTCATTAAAGCAAAATGGTTTTGTGATCTATCCTGGAAAGGTTTCGGAAATAGATACATTTAGAATCGGAAATATTGGGGAAGTTTATGAAAACGACATTATCAATTTGATAAATGCTGTAAATGAATCATGTTTGAAACTTGAGGGAGCTGTGAAGATATGAAGGTTTTCTGTCTTGGAGGAGCAGGGAAAATTTGCCGAGAAGCTGTTTTAGACTTAGTTCAATTTTCGGATTTTGAAAAAATAACGGTAGCGGATTTTAATGAAGAAGAAGGTCGCAAAGTTGTTGAATGGTTAAATGACCCGCGGGTAGATTTTATGAAAGTAAATGTGCTGGATCATGATGAGACCGTTGCAAAAATGAAAGGCTATGATATTGTTATGGACGGTACGACCATTAAATTAAACGGCAAATCTACTGCATGTATTGCCGAAGCAGGCTGCCATGGCGTCAATTTAAATGGATTCGGTGAAGAGAATCATTCCCATCAAACCTTTGTTGAAAAAGGAAAAACATGCTTACCGGGCTTCGGTATGACGCCGGGGTTAACACAGATGATGGCTATGTATGCTGCTAACAAGCTGGATACGGTTGAAAGTGTTCGTGTTAGTCATGGATCCTATCGGCCGATTGCATTTTCAAAATCCATAACGGAAACAACTACATATGAATATGATCCCAATCTGCCGGGAAGGGTTGTTTATGAAAACGGTGAATTTCTACAAGTGCCACCATTTGCACGCCCAAGGGAAATTGAGCTTCCTGAACCATATGGAAAAGGGATTCAATATATCATTCCACATGCAGAGACAAAAACGCTAGCAAAGGCTTTAAAAGCAAAAGGCATTCACTTAATTGAAGTGCGTGGAACATGGCCTAAACAAAATATGCAGCTGGTTAAAGCACTTTATGATTATGGTTTTTTACGAAATGATTTGATTACCATAAATGGAAAAGAAGTAGGAATCTTAGATTGTGTTGCCGAATATTTATATCAGTCACAAGAAGGCACGGAGACAGAATTATATGGGTATGCATTACATGTCGAAGTAATCGGTAAGAAAAATGGGGAAACATTTCAACATGTTCTCACACATACCCATCCAAGATCAGATGGTTCTGTAGAAGGATGGGAAAAGCTTCGAGCCTATACGAGGAATGTGGCGATTCCGTTTGCCATCGCGGTACAATTAATTGCCAAAGGTGAAGTAAAACAAGCAGGGATTTTAACGCCTGAAGACGCGTTTAAAAACCCAAGTATTATTTTTGAAGAATTAAAAAGGCGTGATATATTTATACATGAAAGGGTAGGAAAGTTACGAGAAACGGTACCCGTTTAAAAGGTTGTAAGGGAGCAGTTTTTTATGTCGTTACTGGCTGAGGAAAGAAAAAGAAAAATTATAGAACTGATCGAAAAGTACGGACAGGTCAAGGTTGCTGATCTTGCTGAAGATTTTCAGGTTTCAACCGAATCAATCCGCAGATATCTTGAAGAGTTAGAACATGAACGTAAATTAAAAAAGGTATACGGCGGTGCTGTGAAAGTTTCAGATGACATTGAAGAGCCGACCTTGTTTGACAGGGAAATTTTACACATTGATGAAAAGAGAAAAATTTCCAAAAAGGCGCTGACGTTCATTGAACATAATGATGTTATTATGATTGATGAAGGCAGTACCACACTGCAAATGATTGATGGTTTGAAAGAGTTTAAAGGTTTAACAGTCATAACGAATTCATTTCCGGCAGCCTCAAAGTTAATTTCCTTTGCAAATAAAAACCTATTTGATGGGGAAATTATTTTCCTTGGCGGGAATATTCGTCATCGGCATTATCGTACTTCAGGATCTTTAGCTGAAAGAATGGCTGCAGAATTTTACGCTGATAAAGCATTTATTTCGATTGATGGTCTTGAACTTGAAGCAGGGATGACAAGCTATGATTTAGAGAAGTCAATACTAACACAAAACTTTATTAAAAACTCAAAAAATAGTATTGTCTTGACTGATCGTACAAAAATTGGCGTAAAAGCAAATTATCGAATAGCTTCAGTTCAAGAGATAGATTACATTATTACGGACTTCGAGCTGGATGCAAAGAGCAAAGAATACAAAGGAATAAGTGAGAAATGGGTTGTCTGTTAAGAGGGTGCCCCAAATGGTTAAAAGGTTCAAATCATCAATGATTTGAACCTTTTATTTAATTTCATAAATAAATTAACATCTATTGATTAATTCATCGCTTCCTCATAATCTTAAACCCATTATCTGCTTTCTCGAAACCAATCCGAGGATAATAGTCCATTGCAATAGGGGAGGACAGAAGCAGTAAAGTGACCTCTTCTCCAATCTGCTCTTGCAGTAATTTCACAAGCTTTTTACCAATCCCGTTTTTTTGAAAATCTTGGTCAACCGCTAAGTCGGAAAGATAGCAGCAATAGCTGAAATCCGTAATTGCTCTAGCGATTCCTACGAGTTTTTCATCATCCCAGGCGGTGAAAGTAAGGTCTGCATTGTCTATCATTTTTTGCAGTCTCGGCAGATCATCAGCTGGTCTATTGATACCAGATGCCTTGAAAAGTCGTGACAGTTCTTCCGGTATAATCGGTGTATTCAATTTGTACTCAATCATCATCATTCCCCCTTTTTCAAAAATTTACTGTTAAACTGGTATAATTAAAAGAATCAGATTTTGTTATTTTAGTGGTACCAGAGATACGCAAGGAGGGACCCACGAATGATTGAAATGACCCCTATTTTAGAAAAAAACGGTGTAAAGCCTTTGTATATGCAGCTTGCAAACTATATTAAACAAGAAATTTTATCGGGAAGCATGAAGGCTAATGAAAAATTGCCTTCAAAAAGAACTTTGGCCAGTTATTTGGGTTTAAGTGTTAATACAGTAATGTCTGCTTATGACCAACTGAGTGCCGAGGGGTTTGTGGTTAGTAAACCGCGGCAGGGACTATATGTTGCAGCCTTAGAGGATGACATTGCTGCCGGCCAAGTGTATTTGGAGCCATATAAGGTGAAAAGTATTCAAAATCAAAAACCTATTCAAATTGATTTTAATTCCGGAAAGGTAGATTTGGAGCATTTTCCATATGTCATATGGCGAAAATTGACCATCCAATCGTTATACGAGGATCAAGGGGAGTTATTTTACAACGGAGACCGGCAGGGGGAATTGCAGCTGCGGGAGCAAATTGCTAAGTATTTATATGCTTCAAGGGGTGTGAGGTGCTCGGCCGACCAAATCATCATCGGTGCCGGTACACAGATGCTTATTGGGTTATTGTGTTTGATGATTGGCAAAGGACATACCTTTGCCCTGGAGAATCCTGGTTTTCATCGAACTAAAGCTGTTTTACAAGATTTTGGTGCCCGTACGATTCCTATTGCACTTGATGAAGAGGGGATTGATCTGAAGCAATTGAAAAACAGTAAAGCCAGTATTGCATATGTGACCCCTTCACATCAATTTCCTTTTGGAATGATCATGCCCATCTCGCGTCGAATGGAGCTGCTAAAATGGGCGGAGGACAATAATGGCTATATTATTGAAGACGATTACGACGGTGAATATCGTTATAAAGGTAGACCCATCCCATCGCTTCAGGGGCTGGATACAAAAGGAAATGTCATTTATTTAGGGACATTTTCGAAGTCGCTGATTCCATCAATCCGCATTAGTTATATGGTTCTGCCTCAAAAGCTTATGGAAAAATATCGAGAGCATTTTACTATTTATAAACAGACAGCCTCCCGCCTTCATCAGCAAACGCTTTATCTTTTTATGAAGGAGGGTTATTGGCAAAGCCATTTAAATAAAATGAGAACCCTTTACCGTAGAAAGCACGCTATGTTAATGTCCGCTATTAAAAAGCACTTAGGGGATAAGGTAAATGTGATTGGTGCGAATTCGGGACTTCATATTGTACTGAAAGTGAAGAAAAAGATGGCGGAGGAGGAGTTAATTAGGCTGGCGATGAATGTTGGGGTGAAAGTATATCCATTATCGATTTATTATCATGAATCTGATGAAAGTCTGGATTCTAGAGTCCTGCTGGGATTTGGTGGTTTATCGGAATCGGAAATTGATACGGGAATTCGGTTATTAAAAGAGGCGTGGGGGCTCTAATTTTGAGTGTTATATTTGGGTATGTTATTTTGGATAGTTTGAAAGGAAAATAGAAAAGACAAAAAAGACCTGTACCATTCATAATAAAATGGCAGGTCTTTTTCAAACTTAACCTTTTTCCACTAACTCCCCGCAATACTGATTAATCATTTTCACTGCCCTGGTTTGACTGATGCCTAGATCCTTTGCTACTTTTCTTGAGCTTTTATATTTTTTATACGATTGAACAACTAACGTTTCTTTCACATGCTCGAGAGCGTCATCAAGATTTGACGGAAGCGTATATTGCGATTGCGGCTGGATATTATTCGTGATTAACTCTGGCAAATCATTAATTTGGATGATCGAGTCGCTCGTGACAACGAGCCGCTCCATCACGTTTTCAAGCTGACGAATGTTTCCCGGCCACGAATATGAATTAAAAACGTCCAAGCAATCCTGTGAGATAATCTTGTTCATTTCATATTTTTTATTAAATTTGTACAAAAAATTATAGGTTAATGGAATAATATCTTCCTTCCGCTCTCTTAATGGCGGCAGCTTTAGGTCGATAATATTCAGACGATAGAATAAATCCTCCCGAAATTGGTTGTTACGGACCATCTGGATTAAATCGCGGTTCGTTGCGGCGATAATACGGACATCCACCTTCTTAATTTCATTTTTCCCAATCGGGATGAATTGTTTCTCTTGGATGACCTGCAGTAATTTTGCCTGTAAGGAAAGCGGCATTTCGCCAATTTCATCAAGAAATAATGTACCTTGGTCTGCGATTTCCAGCAGGCCTTTTTTTCCGTATTTGCTGGCTCCGGTAAAAGCGCCTTCTGCATAACCAAAAAGCTCGGATTCTAGTAAATCCCCTGGCAGAGCGGCACAATTTATTTTTAAAAACGTTTTGTTTTTGCGTATGCTAATATCGTGAATATACTGTGCTAACACACCTTTTCCTGTACCAGATTCCCCTTGTATTAAGATAGTAGAATCGACCTTGGCGATTTTTTCGCACACCTTTAAGATGTCTTTCATTTTGCTGCAATTGGTGATCGGAGTAGCGTTATGTGTGATTTCAGGATTAACCACTTCTCGTTCCTTCTTAATGCTTTTAAAGGTTTGCAGCTCCTGTGAAGTCGTTACTACCAGTTCAATCTCATTGTCATCATTTAAAATTGGTACAGCTGTTGTCAATAATTCTGCGCCGATATAGGTTGTCTGCCTGATTGTAACTGGTTTCTTTTCTTTGAAAACCTGCGGGATGATCGATGGCTTCCAATATCCTTTTTCGAATAGTTCTATATTATACTTGCCAACGACATCCTCGGGCTTAAGGCCATAATGCCTCTCACACACACTATTAACAAAAATAATCTGTTGGTTACCATCAATGACAAAGATTTCGTCAGATGAGTGATTAAGGATTCTTCGTAATGTTTCCCCTGTAATTTCCGGTATTTGCATATTTTCTAACATTTAAATCAAACTCCTTGTAAAAAAATGAGTTGATATTAATTCAATTGAGTTTAAACTAACTCAATTATACTAAAAAACAGAAAGAAAAGTGATACTTTTTATATAAATCAGTCTATTTGGAAAGTTGGCATGATAATTGCATCAGATATTGATAATTCAGTAAGAAGTTTATCTTTATCAGGAGCCCGCTTCTTCTAATTTAACTAAATATTCAACCTCTTGTAAACGTTTTACACTATATTTAAAGCGTAAATAGTATTTTTAAAGGTGAATTGTTTCTGACTCGTTTTGCAGGAAGAGAAATAGACACTTAATGAAAAAAATAAAGATACACCAGAAATATAGGTTTAGATTGAAGGAGGGAAAAATCAAAAGATGGAATACAACAAATATAATGCTTACAAAATGATGACTCCTGAAATGCTTGAAACATTAAAAAAACAAAATGAACTTGTTGATGATGCATTTTCAACGGATGTAACCTTTGAAGAAATGCGTGAAAACTATATTAAAGAAAGAAAGTTTTGGAATGAAGGTGGTCCTGAACCCCAAAAAACCATTGATATACGGGTAGAAGGACCATATGGGCCGATTCCAATCCGTTTTCACTACCCAATTCGAAGGACAGGCAAAGGGGCAGTTGTCTATATTCATGGAGGCGGTTTCGTAGTAGGAAATCTTGATACCCATAGTAAAATTATGCGCTTATTAATGAATGAAACAGAATCAGTGGTCATTGGAATTGATTATCATTTAGCTCCTGAATATAAGTACCCAACACAGGTAGAAGAGTGTGCCCTCATAGTCGAGTGGCTGCGAGCTCATTCAGAAGAATATGATATCGATAGGAATGATATTGCCCTTGCAGGGGATTCAGCCGGCGCCAATTTATCATTAGCAGCGGCTCTGTATCTAAGAGATACAAAGCAAGATATTTCTTACTTACGTGGTTTACTTCTTTATTACGGTGCTTATGGATTAACTGATTCGAAATCAATGCGTTTGTTTGGCGGAGATTACGATGGATTAAGTCGTAAAGATTTATTGGCCTATACTAAAATGTATATCGGTGAAGAAAATGCAGATTTATGTTATTTTGACTGCTTCTCTAATGACTTAACTAAAGGAGTGCCTCCTTGTTATATTGCATGCGGCGAACTAGATCCGCTATTGGATGATAGTAAATTATTATTTGATATTTTGAAATACAATAAGGGAAAAGTTGAGTTTGAAAAATTTAAAGGTGTGATTCATGCTTTCTTACATCACTCCCGAATCCTTCCGGAAGCGATAGAGGCCATTCAACATGGTGCCGTTTTCTATAAATCATTAGCAAAATTTTAAATGCCCTCTGTTTATCCAAGCAACTATTATAAAAAAAGAGGGTCTATCTGCATTCAAAAAAGGGTTACTTATCAAATTTTCACAAAATGAGTTGATTTTGATTCGAATTGAGTTAAAAACAACTCAATATTTTGGGTGAGTGTGAAATAAAAACGACATTTTTCGCGTAAATAACGCTATTTTGAAAGTTGGCACGATACTTGCATTATATTTTAGTGAAAGCTGTAAGAGGTTTAACTCTTAAGGAGTTCTCTTATTTTAAATTGACTAAATATTCGCCCCTTTGTAAACGTTTAACACTATATTCATAGTGCAAATAGTAGTTTGCAAGGTGAATTATTTTTAACTCAGTATTTGCAAAGGGAATAATGAATATTTAGTGCCAACCGTATGTGAAAAAATGATTTAAAAAATTGATAAATTTAAAGGAGAGGTTTTGACCATGGCAACTTATAATCCGGTAATCAACAAAGCAGAGAAAACATTTGAAAGATCGTTAACGTATGATCTTTATACAGATCCGAAGGTGTATCAGCAAGAAATAAATGATGTATTTGCAAAATCATGGCAGCTAGTAGGTCATGTGAGTCAAGTTGAAAAAGCGGGCCAGTTCTTTACATGTGAAGTTGCTGGGGAACCAATTCTTGTGACACGTGGTAAAGACGAAGTAATTCGTGCATTCTACAATGTTTGTCCGCACCGTGCTACAAAGTTAGAAAAAGCTGAAGCTGGAACAAAGAAAATCTTTGCCTGCGGCTACCATGGCTGGACATTCCATTTAGACGGCCAACTAAATAAAGCACCAAACTTCTCTGGTGAAGATGCTCATTGTGTAAGCGACCGTTGCTTACGTTCTGTAAGAATGGAAATTGGTGAGGGACTGATTTTCGTTAATCTTGATGATAATGCTGTGCCGTTAGCTGAAGCGTATGGCGATTTCTTTGACCGTTTAGCAAAGTTCCCATTCCTAGGCGAGCTTAAGAGAATTAACCAAAAAACTCGTGTGATTAAAGCTAACTGGAAAGCATTTATTGACAACTATTTAGAGTGTGACCACTGCCATGTGGCTCATCCAAGCTTTATCGCTACATTAGATATGAAAAACTATCAAATTGTTACATGCCAAAATTATTCTGTTCAAGCTTCTGTTGTAAAACCAGATAGAAAAATGGGGACAACTGACCTAAATGAAGCAGAATTCCAAGGCGGCGAGTTCTACTGGTTATGGCCAAATCTGATGGTAACCATCTATCCAGGACCAGCCAACATGGCAACAATTCAAATGGTTCCAATTGACCACGAAACAACGTTAGGGGTTTACACATACTACTTTAGAGATGAGAACTTAAGTCAAGAAGAACAAGACTTAGTAACATTTGCTGAACAAGTAAGAGCTGAGGATGTTGAACTAGTAGAATTGGAGCAAATTGGCTTCCGTTCACGTGCATTTAACCAAGGGGTTTACTCTTCATCTGAAAAGGCAATTGTACAATTTCACGAAATGGTATTGGAGGCGTTAGGACGATGACAAAAGTAGAAACTGTTGAGAAAAAACATTTATTTATTAATGGTGTGGATGTAGAGGCGGCTGAGTATGCCCCTCTATACTCTCCGTATTCAGGAGAAAAAATTGCTGACATTGCAATGGCAGATGAAGAGCTAACGCGCGAGGCTATCAAAGCAGCTGAAGCAGGCTTTCAAGTGATTTCCAAAATGCCTGCCTATAAGCGTGCTGCTATTTTAGAAAAAGTGGCAAAGTTATTGGAAGAAAGATTAGAAGAAGCAGCAACCGTTATTTCAAGAGAATCTGCTAAGCCTATTGTGTTTGCTAAAGGTGAGGTTTCAAGAACCATTGAAACCTATAAATTTGCGGCAGAGGAAGCAAAACGAATCCATGGTGAGACCATTCCATTCGATGCATCTCCTGGCGGTGTGGGAAGAATCGGTTATACGACCCGTAAGCCAATTGGGGTGATTGGAGCGATTACTCCGTTTAACTTCCCTATGAATCTAGTAGCTCATAAGGTTGGACCAGCGGTTGCTTCAGGTAACTCTATCGTCTTAAAACCAGCGTCACAAACCCCATTAACGGCGCTATATATTGCACAGTTATTTAAAGAAGCGGGTCTACCTGATGGCGTGTTAAATGTCGTAACAGGTTCAGGTTCTGTGGTTGGTGAAGAGATTATTCGTGATCACCGTGTTGCTATGATTACTTTTACAGGCAGCCCAGGGGTTGGAATCGCTATTCGTAATAAAGCCGGTCTTAAGAGAACGACTTTAGAGCTTGGTTCCAATGCAGCTGTTATCCTTGATAAGGATACAAATGTGGATAGCGTTGTAGACCGCCATGTAACAGGAGCATTCTCCAACCAAGGCCAAGTATGTATTTCCTTACAGCGTGTTTATGCCCATGAAGATGTGTACGAAGAATTTGTAGAAAAATTTGCTGTGAAGGCAAAAGAATTAAAAATCGGTGATCCGTTAGATCCGGAAACCTATATTTCTGCGTTAATTTCGAAGAAGGAAACAGAACGTGCATTAGGCTGGATTGAAGAAGCGAAACAAAATGGCGCCGTAGTAGTTACCGGTGGCAAATTAACGGCTGATGGAGTACTTGAACCGACGATCATCACAAACGTTGATCCAAAGCAGAAGGTTTCCTGCCAAGAGGTTTTTGCACCAGTGGTAATTGTTAATAAGGTAAGCTCTGTAGAAGAAGCAATCGACTACGTGAATGATTCTCGCTACGGTTTACAGGCAGGTGTTTATACAAAAAATGTAGATAAAGCTTTGCTTGCAAGTGAAATCCTTGAAGTTGGGGCTGTTATGATCAATGACATTCCAACCTTCCGTGTTGACCATATGCCTTACGGCGGGGTAAAAGAGAGCGGAACAGGCCGTGAAGGAATTAAATACGCAGTTGAGGAAATGACAGAATTAAAATTAGTTGTTTGGAACCGAGGCGAATGAGAATGAGCACATATAAAATTGCGGTCATTGCCGGGGACGGAATCGGTCCTGAGGTACTCCAAGAAGGGATTAAAGTTCTGGATAAAATATCAGAACTAGATGGTTCACTTAAGTTAGAATATACCTACTTCCCATGGGGCTGCGAATATTACACAAAGCATGGCGTGATGATGGATGAGGACGGAATCGAAAAATTAAAAGACTTTGACGCCATTTTTCTAGGTGCCGTAGGGTTCCCTGGTGTTCCTGACCATATTTCGTTATGGGATCTACTCTTAAAAATTAGAAAAAGCTTTGATCAATACATCAATATCCGCCCAATTAAATTAATTAAAGGCGCCCCATGTCCATTAAAAGATGTGAAACGCGAAGATATCGATATGCTGTTTATTCGTGAAAACAGCGAGGGTGAATATGCCGGAGCCGGCGATTGGTTATTTAAGGGCAAGGAAAACGAAGTGGTTTTACAAACTGGGGTATTTTCACGCAAAGGAACGGAAAGAGTCATCCGCTATGCGTTTGAAACCGCCCGTAAAGAAGGAAAATCACTTACAAGCATCAGTAAGGGAAATGCCTTAAATTATTCAATGGTTTTCTGGGATCAAGTATTTGAGGAAGTTGCCAAAGAATATCCTGATGTTAAAACAGCTTCTTACTTAGTTGATGCGGCAGCGATGTTAATGATTACCGATCCGAAAAGATTCGAAGTGGTCGTTACTTCCAACCTATTCGGTGATATTTTAACGGACTTAGGCGCAGCATTAGCTGGGGGAATAGGGCTTGCAGCTGGTGCGAACGTTAATCCGGAAAGAACATTTCCGTCCATGTTCGAGCCAATTCATGGGTCTGCACCAGATATTGCTGGAAAAGGTCTTGCCAATCCATTGGCAACGATTTGGTCAGCAAGTCAGCTGCTAGATTTCTTAGGATATGAACAGTACGGCAAGCTCGTTCTAAATGCCGTAGAGGAGCTTCTTGTAGAAGGTAAAGTGTTAACACCTGATATGAAGGGGACGGCTTCTACGTCTGAAGTTGGCGACAGAGTGGCAAGTATTGTCAGCTCACTGGCACCATCTGCGGTGGTAGAATAGTAGGTAGCAAAGCGGTGTATGAAGTTGGGAGGCTTCATACACTGCTGTTATCTCCTTTTTTCTGAAAATTAACATTTATCTACTTTTTATACAAACAATGGAAATCGCTTACATGATGGAATAGCTTTAATCGTGTAAATTTACAGATGAAGGAGCGATTGGATGAGTAGCAAGAAAGCAGTTTTTTATATTTCGTTAATACTAAGCCTTGGGTTAATTAGTGTAGGGGTATTTGCTCCAAAAAGCTTAGAAAGCTTCTCGAGCTCTTCTCTTAGTTTTATCTATAACAATCTTGGTTGGTTTATATTAGGCAGTGTTTTTCTCTTCTTTGCATTCTGCATGTATATTGGATTATCAAAGTTCGGCCATATTCGTCTTGGGGATGATGATGACCGCCCGGAATATAAGACAGGTACCTGGATTGGCATGCTGTTTAGTGCTTCAATTGGGATTAGCCTGGTCTTTTGGGGAGTGGCGGAACCTGTTTCGTATTATGTTGATCCTCCATTTGGACAAGCAGCTTCCGAACAGTCAGCAAAGCTCGCAATGCAATTTGTCTTCCTTCATTGGGGTGTGTCTGCATGGGCCTGCTATGCGCTAGTAGGTGTTTCCCTAGCATTCTTTCAATTTCGCAAAAAATTACCAGCTTCATTAAGCTCGGTTTTCTATCCATTAGTTGGTGATAAAATCAGAGGTACTTTTGGTAAAGTAATTGATATCATTGTTATTCTTTCCATTGTGATTGGGATTGCCACCTCGCTGGGATTTGGTACATTGCAGGTAAACACCGGTGTGAACTATTTGTGGGGAATCCCGGTAAATATTAATATCCAGGCATTGATTATTATTGTCGTTACTTTTATTTATGTTGGTTCAACCGTTTCCGGTTTGCAAGGGGCGATGAAGCATCTATCAAATTTAAATATGTTCCTTGCCTTTGCATTATTAGGATTTGTCCTGTTCCTTGGTCCGACGCAATCTATTTTTAAAATCTTTTTCCAAGGGATTGGCGATTATGTACAAAACTTTATCGGTATGTCCTTCCGCACGGAGCCATATAACGACGGCAAATGGATTTCCAGCTGGACGTTATTCTATTTCGGCTGGTGGATTGCTTGGGCTCCGCTGGTTGGAAGCTTTGTAGCGAGAATTTCCAAAGGCCGGACAATTAAAGAATTTATGTTTGGTGCTGTTTTCATTCCGGTGCTAGGTTCGTTCTTCTGGTTCTCAGTCATGGGCGGCTCGGCGCTTCATTTGATTCAAAATATGGGTAAACAAGCACTGGCAACTGCAGTTTCAACAGATGTAACATCAGCTTTATTCAAGTTCTTCGACTATTTCCCAATGGGTACCTTCTTAAGTATTTTAGCAATGGTGCTTGTGTTAGTATTCTTTATTACATCTGCAAACTCAGCTGTTTTCGTTTTAGGGATGATTAGTGAAAATGGGAACCCAAACCCGACTCACTTAACAAAAATTATTTGGGGAATTGTCATTGCGGCAATTTCAGTCGTCCTGATCATGACTGGCGGATTAGCCGGATTGCAGTCAGCGCTAGTAGCAACAGCCGTACCGCTGGCGATATTAATGATTTTCATGTGCTATTCAACCTTAAAAGGTTTGAAAGAGGAGCTTATTGTTACACCAAATACCAGCAGTAAAACAGTAAAAGTAAAAAGCGGAATGCTTTCAGAAAAAAAAGCACAGTAAATAATTAGAGGGGTTAATCTTAACCCCTCCTTATCGAAGGGGAAAAAGCTCCCTTCGAATTATACATTAAATTAACAGATTATTACCAATCTTCTGCATCTGTTGAACTAACGTTACACTCTTTTGAACCGTCTGTTTTATACATTCTAACATGGAAGGAATTTGCTTAATGAAGAAATGGATAGCTTTACTAACAATTATTCCTGCGATTGGTTCTCTTACTGTGATTAATAAAATCGAGCCTTATGTATTGGGTCTCCCATTTATTGTTTTTTGGTCTACGGCCTGGCTGATTTTAACTTCCGTTTTTCTTTTTATTTGTAACGCCATCTATGATAAACAGGGGGAGAAACAATGAATAGCTCTATCATCATTATTGGGTTGACGATGGCATTAGCGATTTTCTTAGGAATTCGGGCTCGTAAAGGGCAGGAAATGAAGCTTGAACAATGGGCTGTTGCAGAACGTAATTTTGGCTCAATTATCATGTTTGTCTTAATGGCCGGTGAAATGTTTTCGACGTTTGTCTTCTTAGGCGCGAGCGGAGCTGCTTATCGGATGGGCGGACCTACAATCTATATCTTTTGTGCCCTGACCTATATCATTCCTTTTTGGATCCTGCCTCCTATTTGGCGATATGCGAAAAAGCATAATTTACTGACACAATCGGATTTCTTTGCGAAAAAATATAATAGTAAACCATTAGGGCTGCTAGTGGCTATAATAGGTGTTATTTCGATCATCCCTTACATTGTTCTTCAATTAAAAGGGTTTCAAATTATTGTTTCGGAAGCATCTTACGGAATGATTCCTCCAAAGATCGCCGTTTGGGTTGGGATGATAATTGTTACAGTATTTGTTTATGTTTCCGGCATTCATGGTTCGGCGTGGACAGCTGTATTAAAAGATATACTGATGCTAGTGGTAATTTTGTTTTTAGGAACGTATTTACCGTTCCATTACTTTGGCGGCATCCAGCCGATGTTTGAAACATTAGAAAAGGCAAAACCGGGATTCCTGTTAATGCCGGATAAGGGCCTGAGCATTTCTTGGTATGTTTCCATTTGTTTAACTATTGCATTAGGCCAGTATATGTGGCCGCATTGCTTTGGGGCAAGCCTTTCTTCAAAAAATGAGACGGCTTTACGAAAAAATACCGCGGTTTTACCGTTATACCAAATCGTCCTTGTATTTATCTTATTTATAGGCTTTACTGCTGTCTTACAAGTACCGAATTTAGAAGGGGCAGCTTCTGACTTAGCCTTATTCCAAATATCAAAACAGACGCTTCCTCCATGGTTTATTGGTGTTATTGGATCCGCCGGATTGCTGGCAGCGCTGGTACCGTGTTCATTGCTAGTCTTGACTGCGGCTACGATTCTATCAAAAAATATTTATAAGGCAGTTAAACCGGAAACATCTGACAAAAAATTAGCGCAATTAACGAAAATTTTTGTCCCTATTCTTTCGCTAGTGTCTCTGTACTTTACATTCTTTGGCGGAAATACCATGCTAACGTTGCTGACAATGGCATACAGCTTTGTACTCCAGCTGTTCCCGCCGCTTGCATTTAGTTTAATGAAGAAAAACCCTGTAACGAAGGCTGGGGCATCCGTTGGAATGATTGTTGGTGTTTCCCTGGTAGCGTACTTCACAGTGACGAATAAAACAATGGCAAGTTTATTCCCAGCCGCGCCTCATATGATCCAAGACCTTGATATAGGGGTTGTTGCAATTGCCATTAATACGTTTCTGATGCTGCTTATCAGCGTATTTACAAGTAAGGTGGTTTCGTCTGTAAGGAACCCATTAATGAACGATATCAATTCCTAATGAAAGGCTGAAAGTGGTTATATTAAAAAAGTTCCTTGTCCCTTAAGGAATGAACAATTCTGTATTCCGATGTCTATAGTCGTATTATGGGAACCAGTAATCCTGTGATACTCACACGCCTGCCTTAAAATAAAAACGAACATTGGTTGGGAACCCGGTACAAGCTGTGCCGGGTTTTTCTTTGGGGAATGAAGTATTTTGAGTAGAGACACTTCAGTAAAAAGGTCGGTCTCTCGGTTCCATTGACGGGGAAAGGTGAAAATACGAGCTGGCTGCGGTAAAAAGAAATCAGTTCTATTGCCCGATGAGAAGTAAAAAGTCAGCGTGATAAAAAGAAAGTGTTTCTATTGCCCGTATTGGTGGTTGAAGACCATTTCGAGCTCGGATCCCGGCTGTTTTGGTCTTCATCGACCTTATGAAGACCATTTCGAGACTGGGCCACGGCTGTTTTGGTCTTCATCGTTGGAAGGGGGCGAACGGTAAAAAGAAATCAGTTCTATTGCCCGCTGAGGAGTAAAAAGTCAGTTTGATAGTAAAAAGGAATGTTTCTAATGCCTATGAAGAAGCTGAGAAAGATCAACCGGTAAAAACCAAGCCATGATTCTGCCCAAAGAGCCCAAAGCAACCCTTAGCGGTAAAAATGCCTACACGCCACATCCTCCAAATCCATTAATTTTGTAATTTCTGTGTCTTTTTTACAGGGATTTTACAGAAAAATATCGAATATTTACAAGGATGCAAAAAAATTGAACCCCCATCAAGGAGGAATCCCCATTGGTACAAGAACAAATGAATCCTACAATAGATAAAATTCTCGCAAATATTGAAAGAGTCATGATCGGAAAAAGAGATGTGGCAGAGCTCAGCCTGGTTGCGCTGCTCGCAGGAGGACATGTGCTCCTCGAAGATGTCCCTGGGGTTGGAAAAACAATGATGGTCCGTGCTTTAGCCAAATCGGTGAATGCTAGTTTCCGTCGGATTCAGTTCACTCCGGACCTGCTGCCATCCGATGTAACCGGTGTTTCCATTTATAACCCGAAGGATATGGAGTTCCAATTTAGACCTGGTCCGCTAATGGGCAACATTATCCTAGCCGACGAAATAAACCGGACATCACCAAAGACACAGTCAGCCCTGCTGGAAGGGATGGAGGAAGCGAGCGTGACAATCGACGGCGTTACCCATAAACTGCAAAAGCCGTTTTTCGTGATGGCAACGCAAAACCCTATTGAATACGAAGGAACGTATCCGCTGCCGGAAGCCCAGTTGGACCGCTTTTTGCTAAAAATGAAAATGGGTTATCCAGATGTTCATGAGGAAATAGAGGTTCTAAACAGAGCACAAAAGGTTCCGCCAATCGAAGATCTGTATCCTGTTATTGATCTTGATGGATTAAGGTCCTTGCAGGATGAAATAAAAGATGTCTATGTCGATGAGACGATAAAGCGTTATATTGTTGATATTGTCAATCGTACACGTGGCCATGGCAGCGTCTACCTTGGGGCGAGCCCGCGCGGATCCATCGCATTAATGAAAGCGGCCCAGGCGTATGCTTATATGTATGACCGCGATTTTGTCGTTCCAGATGATATCCAGTATTTGGCGCCGTTTGTATTGTCACACCGGATTATTTTAAAATCCGAAGCGAAATTTGAGGGAATCTCCGCTGAAGAAGTGATGAACCGAATTTTGGCGCGTGTTCCAGTTCCAGTTCAAAGGTTTGTGAAGTAACCATGAAAAAATTATGGTTTTTGATTAAAAAGGCTTGGAAGTTTGTTTTGCTATTTTTGCTGATTATTCTTTCCTTTTCCTATGCCATGTTTCAAGGGGGATTTGTCAGTTGGTTTTTATTTTACAGCTTTTTGCCTTTTGCGATTTACTGTGTGGCGCTCTCTTTTTACCCGCTGGGGGAGATTGCAATAACAAGGAGTTTGTCAAAGACGGATTATAATGCCGGCGAGCCGCTGAAGGTAACGGTCAATATTAAACGGTCAAGGGCATTTCCGTTATTTTATTTATTGATTGAAGAGCAGTTAAACGACTCACTTGCCTATGTGCAGCAGGAGAAAAGCGCAAAGGCATTGTTGTTTCCTGGATTTAAAAAGGAACTTTCCTATGAGTATATCCTGAAGGAATTGCCGCGCGGGGAGCATCTTTTTCAAGCGTTTACGGTAAAAACAGGCGATCCACTTGGGCTGTTTGAAAAGGAAAAAGAGTTTACATCTCAAGGGAAAATTATTGTCTACCCGGCTTATACTGAGATCCTATTTCGGCCATTTGAAAATCAATTTGATCAAGGATTAACCGCATCGCGGGAGCGGGTCCAGCGCGATACCTCGATGGTAATCGGAGTAAGAGAGTACCGGCCCGGGGACCGGTTCTCCTGGATTAACTGGAAGGCATCAGCGAAACGAAATGAGTTTATGACAAAGGAATTTGAACAGCGTCAATCGCATGATGTGTTTATCGTGATGGATTGCGTTCCCGACAAGCGCTTTGAAACGGTCGTATCCTTTACCGCCTCCTTAATGCGGGCGGTTTTGAAAAAAGGGGCGCAGACCGGCCTATTAACCATCAGTAAAGATCGGGCTTCGTTTCCAATTAGAGGCGGGGAGCAGCAGCTGCAGGAGCTTTTCTATCACTTGGCAAAAATTGAAGCCAAAAGCTATTCCTCTTTAGATAAAATTTTGGAATCAGACGGCTTCTTTGTTCAGCAAACCGTTTCGTTTATGCTTGTTACTGCTCAGCTGAACAAATCACTGATTGAAAAAGCGAGCTTTCTAGGGCAGAGAAAAGGTGCGATTACCATTTTTCTCATAAAGGAACAAATGGAATCATCATCAAATGAGGAACGCTCGGTGATCGCCATTGCCAATGCCCGCGGTGTCCGCATCGTGATGGTTCACGAAGGCAATTTTGCAGCAGCCTTTTCGGAGGTGAATAGCCGATGAGTAAACGTGATTGGCCAACATTGCTGTTATATACGTTGGGATTTGTGCTTTTGTGGGAGTGGCTTCGCCCGGTTGAAGAATTAACGGAAACAGATAATATTGAAGTCTTCGTGGTTTTCTTGCTCCTATCATTAGCGTTGTCCTTTTTAAAAATGAAATGGTTCTGGCAATTTATCATTAGAACTGTTTATATCTTATATTTTATCCATCGCTTTTATTATGAAGGCAGCTTTTTTCAGTTCCGCTGGCTAAAATCGTTTACGACTGATTTTGTTCATAATATAGGGCTGATGTTTGCTAGAAACTGGAACGGTTTATCGAATGAATTTCGTACCTTCCTATTGTTTATTCTGCTCTGGCTTATGGTGTACTTAATCCATTATTGGCTTTTACGGCAACAGCAAATTTTCATCTTCTTCTTTATGACGTTAATCTATATAACCGTGTTAGATACTTTCACCGCCTATGAGGCAAAATTTGCAATTGTCCGCACGATTGCGGCCGGCTTTACGGTAATGGGGATCCTGACGTTCTATCGAATGATCCATCGGGAAAAAGTCACTAGCAGTCCGGGTTCCATGAAAAAATGGATGGTCCCGCTTTTAGGGATGATTGGTATTAGCGTGCTTGTAGGAGCGGTTGCACCAAAAGCAGCTCCGTTTTGGCCGGACCCGGTACCGTATTTAAAGGCCGCGAAGGAAGGAGCCGGAGCTGGCAGGGGGAATGGACCAAGCCGGATTGGTTATGGGACGAATGATGACCGCCTGGGCGGGCCGTTTATCGGAGACAATAGTACAGTCTTCACGGCTGAAGTAGCCGGAAAAAATTATTGGAAAGTGGAAACGAAGGATGTGTATACGGGAAAAGGCTGGATTCCATATGGTTCCACACCGATTGATTTTCGCGTAGGGGATCTTGTTCCGGTTTATTCGATTCCTAGTACAGTAGAAAAAATTTCAGAAACAGCCAGAATCTTTCCCATTAATAATAAGAATCCGTTCATCGTCTATCCCGCTGGGGTTCAAAAAATTCTAAATATCGCACCACATAACCCGTATGATAATCTGCTTCGTATGGATACAACGATGGAGAGAATTGGAAGCTTTGAATCAAATGAATACACAATTGATTTCGACATTCCCAAATACAAAATAGAAGATTTAAGAAAAACAACTGAATTTGATGCGGATGGCATAAACCAGGCCTTTTATCAAAATTATACCCGGCTTCCGAAAGATCTGCCGGAAAGAATTAAACAATTAACGGAAGAAATTACGGCCGAAAAAACGAACTGGTTTGATAAGGCAAAGGCAGTTGAAGCATACTTTAGCAGAAGCGAATACAGCTATGATCAAAAAAATGTGGCCTTGCCTGGTCCGAATGATGATTATGTTGATCAATTCTTGTTTGAGACAAAAAGAGGCTATTGTGATAATTTTTCCTCTTCGATGGCAGTCATGCTTCGGACGATTGGTATTCCGACACGCTGGGTAAAAGGCTTTACAGGCGGCGACTTTTTGGAATATAGTCAAGTGGAAGAAACGAAGAGGATTTATAAAATAACTAACAATAACGCCCATTCGTGGGTAGAGGTGTTCCTTCCGAATCAGGGATGGGTTCCGTTTGAACCAACAAAAGGATATACAAATGATATCCGGATTGACTATGGTTCCACTGAGACAGCAGCTAATAATCAGCCTGCTGTTCCAGCAATGGCACAAAAGCCGAAGGATAAGTCTATAGATGAGCCAAAGCAAACAACTAGTGAAAAGAAGACGTTTGATTTCAATCTGTTATGGCTGAAAACCAAGTTGTTTTTCAAAATAAATTGGAAATGGATGACTATGGCATTTGCGGTGCTTACCGCTTTGGTTATGCTCCTTTACCGGATTCGTGGCAAATGGCTGCCTTATCTGTTATTGCTGCGCTATCGCTTTAAGCAGAAAGATGAAACGATTAGTACGGCCTATTTGACTTTACTGCAGCAATTAGACCGATACGGCCTGAAGCGGAAGGAGAACCAGACGTTACGAAGCTATGCCCAGTATATCGATCAATTTTTCTCAACAAGAGAAATGACCCGGCTGACAAAGCGGTATGAGGAGTACTTGTATCATCAGAGTCTGCCAAGTGGAAGCTGGCGCGAGACACGCGAATTGTGGGAAAATTTAATTAAAAAGACAATCGCTTGACCGAAAAAACAACCTATTGATACAATATGATGGAATTTAATAGGTTCGTTTACCTTCATATATCCTCAAAAATAAGGTTTGAGAGTCTCTACCGGACCGCCGTAAATGGTCTGACTATGAAGGCAGGATTTTAACTAAGCCTTTTTTTCGAGAAAGCTAGAATTCTGCCTTCCTGATATTTGCTGGGAGAAGAATTCTAGCTTTTTTTGTTGTTAATTTTTTCAAATTGGTAAAAACTATAATTACTTATAAAAAAATTGAGGTGGCTGTTTTGTCTGAAAAACAAGAAATGATTGTCGTATTAGACTTTGGAAGTCAATATAATCAGCTGATTACTCGCCGTATCCGCGAGTTTGGTGTGTATAGTGAGCTTCACCCGCATACAATTACAGCGGAAGAAATCCGCAAAATGAATCCAAAAGGAATTATTTTCTCGGGTGGCCCGAACAGTGTGTATGATGAAAATTCATTCCGCTGTGATGAGGCTATTTTTGAGATGGGTCTGCCGATTCTCGGTATCTGTTACGGAATGCAGTTGATGACTGTTCATTTTAAAGGAAAAGTGGAGAAGGCGCAGCATCGCGAATATGGAAAGGCAACGATGGAAGTTCAAACGGAGTCACCGCTATTTGCAGATCTTCCAAAAGAGCAGGTTGTTTGGATGAGCCACGGCGACCTTGTTGTTGAACCGCCGGCAGGCTTTACAGTTGAAGGGACAAGTCCTTCTTGTCCAATTGCGGCGATGAGCGATGAATCCCGCAAGCTTTATGCTGTTCAGTTCCATCCTGAAGTACGCCACTCTGCTTACGGCAACGAGCTATTGAAGAACTTTGTTTTTAACGTGTGTGGTGCAAGTGGTAATTGGTCAATGGAAAACTTCATTGAAATGGAAATTGCCAAAATCCGCGAAACAGTTGGGGATAAAAAAGTCCTTTGCGCTCTAAGCGGCGGGGTTGATTCATCCGTTGTCGCTGTGTTGATTCATAAGGCAATCGGCGATCAGCTGACATGTATTTTTGTTGACCACGGCTTATTACGAAAATATGAAGCGGACAGTGTCATGAAGACTTTCTCTGAGGGCTTCCATATGAATGTCATCAAGGTAGATGCTAGGGATCGCTTCTTATCAAAACTTGAGGGTGTTTCCGATCCTGAAAAGAAGCGGAAAATTATCGGCAACGAATTCATTTATGTGTTTGATGATGAAGCAGCAAAGCTTGAAGGTATTGACTTCTTAGCACAAGGCACATTGTATACGGATATTATTGAAAGTGGAACGGCAACTGCGCAAACGATTAAGTCACATCATAATGTGGGCGGGCTGCCGGAAGACATGCAGTTTACTTTGATCGAACCGCTTAATACTTTATTTAAAGACGAAGTTCGTGCCCTTGGAACTGAACTTGGTATTCCGGATGACATCGTTTGGCGCCAGCCATTCCCAGGACCAGGTCTTGGAATTCGCGTACTTGGTGCAATCAGCGAAGATAAGCTTGAAATCGTCCGTGAATCGGATTGGATTTTACGCGAGGAGATTAAAAAAGCAGGTCTTGACCGCGACATTTGGCAATACTTCACTGTGCTGCCGGATATCCGCAGTGTCGGCGTCATGGGCGATACAAGAACATATGATTACACAATCGGAATCCGCGCAGTAACTTCTATCGACGGTATGACATCTGACTGGGCACGTATTCCTTGGGATGTGCTTGAAGTCATCTCTACCAGAATTGTTAACGAAGTATCGCACGTAAACCGTGTTGTGTATGATATTACCTCTAAGCCGCCAGCAACTATTGAGTGGGAATAAGGAAAGCAGAAACTCCAGTTCAACGATGTATGAACTGGGGTTTTTTATATGAGAAAAATTGCCCGAAGTATTCGAAGCTGGGGGCTATGGGACAGAACCCGAGGTTGACGGGGAGAAATTGTCCTATAGCGGGATTCTATGCGACCGAATGGTTGAAAAAATAGTCGGTAGGGTCGCATAAAGAGGTTCTAGGCGACCGAGCAGCAGGAAAAATAGTCGAAAGGGTCGCATAGAGAGGTTATATCCGACCGAGCAGCTGGAAAAATAGTCGGTAGGGTCGCATAGAGAGGTTCTAGGCGACCGAGCAGCTGGAAAAATAGTCGGTAGGGTCGCATAGAGAGGTTCTAGGCGACCGAGCAGCTGGAAAATAGGAAGAAGGGTCGCGTAGAGAGGCCCTACGCGACCGAGCGGCTGAAAAATTAGGAAGAAGAGTCGCGTAGAGAGATTCTACGTGACCGAGCAGGTGGAAAAATAGGAAGAAGGGTCGCGTAGAGAGGTTCTAGGCGACCGAGCAGCTGAAAAAATAGGAAGAAGAGTCGCGTAAAGAGGTTCTATGCGACCGAGCAGCTGGAAAAAAAGAAAGAAGAGTCGCGTAGAGAGATTCTACGTGACCGAGCAGCTGGAAAAATAGAAAGAAGAGTCGCGTAGAGAGGTTCTATGCGACCGAGCAGGTGGAAAAATAGGAAGAAGAGTCGCGTAGAGAGGTTCTATGCGACTGAGCAGCTGGAAAAATAGGAAGAAGAGTCGCGTAGAGAGGTTCTAAGCGACCGAGCAGCAGGAAAAAAAGAAGAAGAGTAGCGTAAAGAGGTTCTATGCGACCGAGCAGCAGGAAAAAAAGGAAGAAGAGTAGCGTAGAGAGGTTCTAAGCGACCGAGCAGGTGGAAAAATAGGAAGAAGGGTAGCGTAGAGAGGTTCTATGCGACTGAGCAGGTGGAAAAATAGGAAGAAGGGTCGCGTAAAGAGGTTCTATGGGACAGAACCAGAGGGAAACAAGAAGAAACTGTCTCATAGCAAGGTTCTATGGGACAGAACCAGAGGAAACCGAGGAGAAACTGTCTCATAGCAAGGATCTATGGGACACAACCAATGGTAAACAAGAAGAATCTGTCCCATAGTGGCCAGTTAGTCCCCAGCTCGATTGCAAATTAGTAAACACATAAATACAAATACGAACGATTTATTTTTTATTAATAAAATCGTTCGTATTTTTGTTGACGAAATTGTGGAACGCTGGTATGATAATGGTGAAAAGAAAATACTGTCGAATTACGTCGTATAATATTGGGGATAAGGCCCAAAAGTTTCTACCAAGTCACCGTAAATGGCTTGACTACGAGGTAAGTGTGAATAAAAGGGGTCTTTTCTCCATAAATTACACATACCTAAAGTCGTGCTCTGGTAGAAAACACCAGAGTATTTTTTATGTAAAAAAACAGGGGGAAAGATCATGCACAAGTATTTTGAGTTTGAAAAGTTAGGCACGAATTATCGCCGCGAGATCATCGGCGGATTCACGACCTTTTTGGCAATGGCTTATATTTTAGTTGTTAACCCATTAACATTATCACTTGCATCTGTAAAGGATTTCCCGGATGCATTAAGAATGGACCATGGTGCAGTCTTTGTTGCAACAGCCTTAGCATCAGCACTTGGCTCTATCATCATGGGACTCATTGGTAAATATCCGTTAGCGCTGGCACCGGGGATGGGATTAAATGCCTTCTTCGCTTTCTCTGTCGTTCTTGGCAGTGGAATTCCGTGGCAGCATGCCCTTGGCGCTGTTTTTATTTCTGGGGTATTCTTCTTTCTTTTAACGTTAACAGGACTTCGTGAAAAAATTATCAATGCTATACCGATTGATTTAAAATATGCAGTTGGTGCCGGGATTGGCTTATTTATCACTTTTGTTGGATTGCAAAGTGCGAAAATCATTGTCAATAATGATGCCACGCTTGTTGGTTTAGGGGACTTAACAAAGCCTGAACCGCTGCTTGCTATCTTCGGTATTGTTGTGACGGTTATTTTGATGACACGCGGTATCAGTGGTGCGGTGTTCTATGGTATGGTGATTACTGTCATCGTAGGGATGATTTTTGGTGAAATTAATTTACCGCAGAAAATTTGGGGGCAGGTTCCAAGTCTCTCTCCAACCTTTGGTGCAGCATTTTCATCATTTAGTGACAGCTCATTTTACACAACTGCGATGCTTGGGGTAATCTTGACCTTCTTGTTCGTTGACTTCTTCGATAATGCGGGAACATTGGTTGCCGTTGCCGGACAAGCTGGATTAATGAAAGACGGCAAGCTGCCGAGAGCAGGAAGAGCTTTGATTTCTGATTCTATCGCGTCATCTGTTGGTGCGGTTTTAGGGACATCTACCACAACATCTTTCGTTGAGTCAACAGCTGGTGTTGCTGCAGGTGCGAGAACAGGATTTGCTTCCTTGGTCACAGCAGGATGCTTTATTTTAGCACTTTTCTTCTTTCCTTTATTATCGGTTATTACCGCACCAGTTACGGCACCAGCGTTAATCATTGTAGGGGTGCTGATGGTTGGTAATTTAGGAAAAATCGATTGGAAAAACTTCGAAATTGCCGTACCGGCATTCTTAACGATGATTGCGATGCCGTTGTCTTATAGTATTGCTACCGGGATTGCAATTGGCTTTGTCTTCTACCCGATTACCATGCTTGTTAAAGGTCGTGTAAAAGAGATTCATCCAATCATGTATCTATTCTTTGTAATCTTTGTATTATATTTTATATTCTTGCAGTAAGTTTTAAAGAAGGCTTCTGGGACTGTGCTCCCAGAGGCCTATTTTTTTATGAAATTTTTACAAATAAATGGTTATTTTTTCATATTGGCTGTTGTATGATTAAAGGCGTAAGAATGGAGCAGGGGGTGTACGAAGTGGATTTGCTTGCAGTTCAAGATTTACGAAAAAGCTTCGGTCAGTTTGAGGCAGTAAAGGGTGTATCGTTTTCCGTGAAAAAAGGAGAGTCCTACGGGCTGCTTGGTCCAAACGGTGCTGGGAAATCGACGACAATCAATATGATTACCGGTTTGTTCCCGCCGACTTCAGGAACCATTTTTCTAAACGACATTAATGTGGTCAAAAATCCAAAGCAGGCACAGAAATGGATCGGAGTCGTCCCACAGGAAATTGCGCTTTATCAAGAAATGTCGGCACGGGAAAATTTAAAGTTTTGGGGCCGATTGTATGACCTTAGCGGCAAAGAGTTGAATAAAAAAGTGGATGAAGTTCTCGAAATCATTGGGTTGACAGATCGGGCTAAGGATAAAGTAGGTACTTTTTCGGGCGGAATGAAGCGACGCGTCAATATTGGGGCAGCGATTTTGCATCAGCCGCAAATCCTAATCATGGACGAACCAACCGTTGGGATTGACCCGCAATCAAGAAATCATATATTAGAGACGGTCAAACGGTTAAATGAAGAAGGAATGACGATTATTTATACAAGTCATTATATGGAGGAAGTGGAATACCTTTGTGAACGAATCGGGATTATTGATCACGGTGAGGTCATTGCCAGTGGAACCTTACATGAGTTAAGGGAGAAAATGGAGGACAGTTCACGAATGAAATTAACAATTGACGGGAAACCGCAAAATACCGGCAAAATCACCCAAGCATTAGAAAACATCTTCTCCAAGAAGGAGTTTCAATTGCAAAATAACGAGCTTACTGTTTTTCATAAGGACCCACAATCGATTTTAAGTGAACTAATTCAATCCGTAACAATAACGGGAACGCGGATTACCTCAGTCGATATTGTCGAACCGAACCTGGAAAGTGTCTTCTTGCATTTAACCGGACGGAATTTGAGAGATTAATAGGGGGTGATTACTTTTGAGTTATTGGTGGCTGGCCTGGAAGGATTTGCTGCTAATCATCCGGGATAAAAAAGCGTTTATAACCTTGATTGCGATGCCTTTGTTATTGATTGCGATTTTAGGTGCAGCTTTTGGCAATTTGATGAAGGAAGAGGAGGTATCCATTAAAAAGTTCACACTTGGTGTCGCGAATTTAGACGATGGGGTGCTTAGTAAAGTATTAACGGATGAAGTGTTTGGGAAAAGCCTGTCCGATCAAGTGGAGGTCAAGGTTTTTCAAGAGCAGGAGCTACGTAAAAAAGTAAAAAATCATGAATTGGAAATTGGTATGATTATACAGCCTGGTTTCACATCCTCCTTATTTGCAGGAAAGGAAACAAAGGTAAAGCTGGTTTCCGTTCCGGACCCAGGGGTCAAACCAATCATCGTGCAAAGTGTGATTGAGCAGTTTGTGCAGACGATTCCAATTCAAGCAATGTCAGTTACGAAACAGGGAACGGCGATGGAGCAGAATGATTTCCCTGATGGAAAGAACCTCGTAAAAGAATCTACAATAAATAAAAAAACAAAACCCGTTGGTTCCTTCCAATATTATGCCGCCGCAATGGGAGTGATGTTTTTGCTTATGACGGTCGTTCAAGGAATTACGATGATGATTGGTGAAAAGGAAGAAACCGTGTATCAACGGCTGCTCATCACAAATTTAACCTACCCTCATTATCTTTTTGGCAAAATGGTTGGCCTTATCATTCTTTGTTTAATCCAAGCATTCATCATCATTCTTGGCACAAGGTTCCTCTTTGGAGTGGATTGGGGGTCGTCCGTTTCAGGCGTCATTATTATGACATTTGCTTTTGTGATCAACGCCTGTGGACTTGGGATGCTGGCAGGGGCTGTGATTAAGACGGAAAAAGGCTTTAATGTCGGCGGGATGCTGGGTACACAGATTATGGCTGCATTAGGCGGCAGTATGGTACCGTTGTACATTTTTCCAGATTGGGTTGTTTCGGCTACGAAATTTCTGCCTAATGGACTTGCGCTGCAAACATACTTAAAACTAATGTCAGGATCAGCATTGCCGGATATTTTGCCCGCAATTGCCGGTTCGATTACCCTAGGGCTGCTGTTTTTCACTATTGGCTTACTAGTCTTTACTTTGGAAAGGAGAAGGAAGTATGCGTAAAATTTTTCCGATCCTATCTTTACAATTAAAGAGTTTTTTTAAAACGCCCGGAGCTTTGGTTTTGATGTTTATTATGCCGGTATTATTTAGCTGGATTTTTGGCGGGATGTCGGCGGACTCTGAACAGAATAAGCCGGTTGTGAATATTGTGGGTGACCGTACGGAGGCAAGTATGCAAATTTCCAAGCTGTTAAAAAAGAACCGCAACTTTAAATGGGAGACGGCAACACTTAAGAAGGCGCGTGAAAATGTTTCAAATGAGAAATCGATAGCTGCCGTTGTCATTTCGGAGGATATCGAAAAGCGCTTAACGGAGCAGCAGACCTTGTTTGATGTCATCGTTCAGAAGAAATCACAGGAATATCTTGCTTTATCTGCCCATTTACAAGGTACGGCTCGGCTTGTTTCTAGTTCCTATCAAGCTTCTGATTCGCTTGAGGCAGGTGCTTTTCCAAGTATATTAGCAGCGGTGGTTGAACAAAAAGGAGTAGTGGTGGAAAAACAAACATTAGACAAGGACCCGAACAATCAAGTCGCCATTAATTTAATGGTTGTCGGTTTTGCCATCATGTTTATGATGTTTGGTTTATCAGGAGCAGCATCGGCCATTCTGGATGAACGTAGAGCCGGTACTTGGGAGCGATTGTTGATTTCGCCAGCTCGGAAGCATGAGATTATTATCGGCTATCTATCTTCCTATTTTCTGATGGGATGGATTCAATTTGCGGTGCTTTTAATCGCCATGAGGCTGATGTTTGGTACCGGCTGGGGAAAGCTGTCTTATTTGGTGCCGTTTGCTTCACTTGTCATTTTATCAGTTGTCGGGTTCGGCATCATGGTTGCCGGTCTGGTCAAAACAAAGCAGCAGGCGATGGCTCTGAATGCGATTTTAATTGTCAGTACCTGCATGCTTGGCGGTGTTTATTGGCCGCTCGATATTGTACCGGAAATGATGCAAAAGATTGCCTTAGCCGTACCGCAAAGCTGGGCGATGTCAGGGTTTAAAGAAATCATGAGCGGCAGTCTGCATAGTGCTACTTTAATAAATGATAGCCTGGCATTGTTTGGATTTACCGTCTTGTTCTTTGCGATTGGATTTCGTGGAATAAAGTTTGAGTGATGGAATTTTACAGTTGTTCAGGCTTTGACGTTGACAACAAGGGCTGTCTTTTATAGGATGTTATCTAGCAGATTAGGCGAAATGAGTGAGTATGATGGCAATCCTACGAATTGAAAAAATATTAAATAATAACGTTCTAATCGCAGAGCATCCGTCGTATCAAGAGGTGGTTTTAATTGGTAAAGGGATTGGCTTCAACCGCAAACGAGGCGACTCGATTGATACCAACGGGATTGAAAAACTATTTGTGTTAAAGAATGAAAAGGAGCAGGAGAACTATATCAAACTGCTTCCTTTTATCGACCGGGATATTCATGAGGTAATTATTTCAGCGATTGAGCTGATCAAACAGCGGACGCACTCCGAGTTAAATGAACATATCCACGTCGGTTTTACGGACCATTTAATGTTTGCGCTTACCCGGGTATCGCAAGGCATGCAGATAACCAATCCATTTTTAGTTGAAACAAAGGCGCTATACCGCCGTGAATATGAAATAGCGTTAGAAGTGGTAAGCCTTATTAAGGAAAAAACGGGGATTGAGCTTCCCGCTGGTGAAATTGGCTTTATTACACTCCATATCCATAGTGCGATGACAAATAAAAACTTATCTGAAGTCAACCAGGATTCACAGCTTGTCAGCAGACTTGTAAGTATGGTGGAAGAACAATTGGGAATCACGATTGATAAGGATGGTATTGATTATATGAGACTTGTTCGCCATCTTCGTTTTGCCATTGAACGAGTGAAAAAGGGAGAACAGGTGGAGGAACCGGAGAAACTAGCATCTCTCTTGAAAGAGGAATATCCAATATGTTATAATCTCGCTTGGAAGCTCATTAAAGTGATGCAGCAAACTCTTAAATTGAAGGTTTTTGATGCAGAGGCCGTATATTTAACGATGCATCTGCAGCGGCTGCAAGCGAAAATTAAATAGTCATTATTTTTTACGTGTTACTGATACGATCAGGCATGAGTGAAAAGTATTGATAGAAATAGAGACGGTGGGGAAAACTATACCCATTGCCCTATTTCTATTGGACTTTTCCTCATGCCTTTTTTGTTTTTATTAAGCGCAAGCCTTAATGAGCATATTTTTCATTGTTTGGAGGTTTTATTATGTTTAAAAACGCATTTGGCGTACTGCAGAAAATCGGTAAAGCATTGATGCTTCCGGTTGCACTACTGCCGGCAGCTGGTCTGTTATTGGGAATAGGTAATGCGATCCAGCAGCCAAACATGCTTGAATATCTGCCGTTTTTAGATGCCCATTGGATTCAGGTAACAGCGGGTGTCATGGAGGACGCAGGAAGCATTATCTTTGGTAACCTGGCGTTGATCTTTGCCGCCGGTGTAGCAATTGGTTTGGCCGGAGATGGTGCTGCCGCTCTTGCTGCGATTGTCGGTTATTTAGTGTTGAATCAGGTTATGAGCTCTTGGCTTGGTGTAACTGCAGACATGGTTGCGAAGAACCCAAGCTATGCCAATGTCTTAGGGATTCCGACATTGCAAACCGGTGTATTTGGCGGGATTATCGTCGGGTTGATTGCTGCCTATTGTTACAATCGGTTCCATGATATTGAGATGCCGTCGTTCCTAGGCTTCTTTGCAGGCAAACGTTTTGTTCCGATTGTTACAGCCGCAGCTTCATTTGTCGCAGGCTTACTACTATTAATTATTTGGCCGCCAATTCAGCACGGTATGAACAGTGCCTCCACTTGGCTGCTAGGAAGCGGAACGTATATTGCGGTGTTCTTCTTCGGTTTTATTAAACGTCTCCTCATTCCATTCGGTTTGCATCATATTTTCCATGCACCGTTTTGGTATGAATTTGGTTCTTATAAAACAGCCGCTGGGCAAATTGTACACGGTGATATGACGATTTTCTTCGCACAGTTAAAGGATAATGTAAAAATAACCGCGGGAAAATTCATGGGCGGTGAATTTCCAATCATGATGTTTGGATTACCAGCCGCAGCGCTTGCTATGTATCACACTGCTCGTCCTGAAAAGAAAAAGCTGGTAGCGGGTCTACTTGGTTCAGCTGCTTTAACATCATTCTTAACAGGGATTACTGAACCCATTGAATTTTCATTTATGTTTGTTTCGCCATTACTATTCTTTTTCATGCGGTTTTAGACGGGATTTCATTCGTGTTAATGGCAATGCTTAATGTTCATTTAGGTTATACATTCTCAGGCGGGGCAATTGACTTCCTCCTGTTCGGAATTTTACCGGGGAAACAGCCATGGTGGATTGCCGTTCTATTAGGATTATGCTTTGCAGTGGTTTACTATTTTGTCTTCCGCTTTGCGATTACCAAGTTTAATTTGAAAACACCGGGAAGAGAAGATACTGATGAGAAAGAAGTAACGGAAACTGGAGCACAGGGCGCAGCGGGTGACCTTGCCTATAATATTTTAGATGCAATGGGCGGACAGCAAAACATTGCCCATCTTGATGCATGTATTACGCGTCTCCGCGTATCAGTAAATGATATTAAAAATGTTGATAAAAATGAGTTGAAGAAACTCGGTGCGGCAGGTGTTCTTGAAGTCGGCAACAATATTCAAGCGATCTTTGGACCGCGTTCTGAAATTATTAAAGGGCAAATGCAGGATATAATGAGTGGTAAGAAACCTCGCGTTGTTGAAAAAGCTCCGGAAAAAGGCGTTGAGCAGCAAATAGAGGAAATCAATCCAGAAGCACTGCAAAATGAGAAACAGGATGAGGATAACTTTGCCGCTCCTATTAAAGGGGAAATTAAAGCAATTTCCGAAGTTCCAGATCCAGTCTTTGCTGAAAAAATGATGGGCGATGGTTTTGCGATTGTACCAGAGGAAGGAATGGTTGTTTCACCGGTCGACGGTAAAATTGTGAACCTGTTCCCAACAAAACACGCTATTGGAATATTGTCTGACAGTGGCCGTGAAATTTTGATTCACGTTGGTCTTGATACTGTTAACCTGAAGGGCGAAGGATTTGAAACATTGATCGAAGAAAATGCCCAAGTGAAACAAGGTCAGCCATTGCTGAAATTCGATATTGCCTATATTAAGGAACATGCAAAATCAACAATCACACCTATTGTCTTCACTAACCTTGCAGAAGGTGAGAAGGTTGTTATTGAAAAACAAGGTCTTGTTGAAATGAAACAAGAAGGAATTGTTAAGATTACGAAATAGTTAAAAACGGCCCTAAGGATTTTCCTTAGGGCTGCTTTTTTAAGTTGCTTTGTCAGAAATAAAAGACTTTTAAAGTTAGTGTTGACGTTTTAATTCCACGATGCTATTATAGGTAAGCAGTCGTTACTGAGGAGTTCACAACACGGTGATGATAAAAAATTAAAACCAACTGTTGACTTCTGCTGAATGACATGATATATTAATAGAGTTGCTTCTAAAGAAGCGCGATTGTTCTTTGAAAACTAAACAAACAAAAACGTCAACAAACAATAATTATTTATCTCTTTATGAGATGAAGCCAACGTAAAATTTATGAGCTAATCAACTTTCTTGGAGAGTTTGATCCTGGCTCAGGACGAACGCTGGCGGCGTGCCTAATACATGCAAGTCGAGCGAACTTGCGGGAGCTTGCTCCCAAAAGTTAGCGGCGGACGGGTGAGTAACACGTGGGCAACCTGCCTGTAAGACTGGGATAACTTCGGGAAACCGGAGCTAATACCGGATAATTCTTATCAACACATGTTGGTAAGCTGAAAGTCGGTTTCGGCTGACACTTACAGATGGGCCCGCGGCGCATTAGCTAGTTGGTGAGGTAACGGCTCACCAAGGCAACGATGCGTAGCCGACCTGAGAGGGTGATCGGCCACACTGGGACTGAGACACGGCCCAGACTCCTACGGGAGGCAGCAGTAGGGAATCTTCCACAATGGACGAAAGTCTGATGGAGCAACGCCGCGTGAGCGATGAAGGCCTTCGGGTCGTAAAGCTCTGTTGTTAGGGAAGAACAAGTATCGGAGTAACTGCCGGTACCTTGACGGTACCTAACCAGAAAGCCACGGCTAACTACGTGCCAGCAGCCGCGGTAATACGTAGGTGGCAAGCGTTGTCCGGAATTATTGGGCGTAAAGCGCGCGCAGGCGGTCCTTTAAGTCTGATGTGAAAGCCCACGGCTCAACCGTGGAGGGTCATTGGAAACTGGGGGACTTGAGTGCAGAAGAGGAAAGCGGAATTCCACGTGTAGCGGTGAAATGCGTAGAGATGTGGAGGAACACCAGTGGCGAAGGCGGCTTTCTGGTCTGTAACTGACGCTGAGGCGCGAAAGCGTGGGGAGCAAACAGGATTAGATACCCTGGTAGTCCACGCCGTAAACGATGAGTGCTAAGTGTTAGAGGGTTTCCGCCCTTTAGTGCTGCAGCTAACGCATTAAGCACTCCGCCTGGGGAGTACGGCCGCAAGGCTGAAACTCAAAGGAATTGACGGGGGCCCGCACAAGCGGTGGAGCATGTGGTTTAATTCGAAGCAACGCGAAGAACCTTACCAGGTCTTGACATCCTCTGACACTCCTAGAGATAGGACTTTCCCCTTCGGGGGACAGAGTGACAGGTGGTGCATGGTTGTCGTCAGCTCGTGTCGTGAGATGTTGGGTTAAGTCCCGCAACGAGCGCAACCCTTGATCTTAGTTGCCAGCATTCAGTTGGGCACTCTAAGGTGACTGCCGGTGACAAACCGGAGGAAGGTGGGGATGACGTCAAATCATCATGCCCCTTATGACCTGGGCTACACACGTGCTACAATGGATGGTACAAAGGGCTGCAAAACCGCAAGGTCTAGCCAATCCCATAAAACCATTCTCAGTTCGGATTGCAGGCTGCAACTCGCCTGCATGAAGCCGGAATCGCTAGTAATCGCGGATCAGCATGCCGCGGTGAATACGTTCCCGGGCCTTGTACACACCGCCCGTCACACCACGAGAGTTTGTAACACCCGAAGTCGGTGGGGTAACCGTAAGGAGCCAGCCGCCTAAGGTGGGACAGATGATTGGGGTGAAGTCGTAACAAGGTAGCCGTATCGGAAGGTGCGGCTGGATCACCTCCTTTCTAAGGATATAAGCTGGACATATGAGCCAGACAATAAAAGTTTGTTTGATTGTTTCTTGTTTGTTTAGTTTTGAGGGAGCAATTTTCTCTCAAAACTTTTTTATTCGTTCTTTGAAAACTAGATAATCGTATAGAAGAAGAAACCAAGTAAGAACCGAGTATCGCCATTTTAGTTTTTCTCTCTAAATTTAGAGTAAAAAAACCTTTTAGGTTAAGTTAGAAAGGGCGCACGGTGGATGCCTTGGCACTAGGAGCCGATGAAGGACGGGACTAACACCGATATGCGTCGGGGAGCTGTAAGTAAGCTTTGATCCGGAGATTTCCGAATGGGGGAACCCACTGCGCGTAATGGAGCAGTATCTTTACCTGAATACATAGGGTATTGAAGGCAGACCCGGGGAACTGAAACATCTAAGTACCCGGAGGAAGAGAAAGCAAACGCGATTCCCTAAGTAGCGGCGAGCGAAACGGGAACAGCCCAAACCGAAAGGCTAGCCTTTCGGGGTTGTAGGACACTCAACATGGAGTTACAAAGGAACGGGGCAGATGAGGCGACCTGGAAAGGTCCGCAATAGAAGGTAAAAGCCCTGTAGTCGAAACTTCGTTCCCTCCTGAGTGGATCCTGAGTACGGCCGGACACGTGAAATCCGGGCGGAAGCAGGGAGGACCATCTCCCAAGGCTAAATACTCCCTAGTGACCGATAGGGAACCAGTACCGTGAGGGAAAGGTGAAAAGCACCCCGGAAGGGGAGGGAAAGAGATCCTGAAACCGTGTGCCTACAAGTAGTCAAAGCCCGTTTATGGGTAATGGCGTGCCTTTTGTAGAATGAACCGGCGAGTTACGATTACATGCAAGGTTAAGTTGAAGAGACGGAGCCGCAGCGAAAGCGAGTCTGAATAGGGCGAATATAGTATGTAGTCGTAGACCCGAAACCAGGTGATCTACCCATGTCCAGGGTGAAGTCCAGGTAACACTGGATGGAGGCCCGAACCCACGCACGTTGAAAAGTGCGGGGATGAGGTGTGGGTAGCGGAGAAATTCCAATCGAACTTGGAGATAGCTGGTTCTCTCGGAAATAGCTTTAGGGCTAGCCTCACGTTGTTAGAGTCTTGGAGGTAGAGCACTGTTTGGACTAGGGGCCCTCATCGGGTTACCGAATTCAGACAAACTCCGAATGCCAAAGACTTATCCGTGGGAGTCAGACTGCGAGTGATAAGCTCCGTAGTCAAAAGGGAAACAGCCCAGACCACCAGCTAAGGGCCCAAAGTATACGTTAAGTGGAAAAGGATGTGGAGTTGCTTAGACAACCAGGATGTTGGCTTAGAAGCAGCCACCATTTAAAGAGTGCGTAATAGCTCACTGGTCGAGTGACTCTGCGCCGAAAATGTACCGGGGCTAAACGTATCACCGAAGCTGTGGATTGACATCTACGATGTCAGTGGTAGGAGAGCGTTCTAAGGGCGTTGAAGCTGGACCGTAAGGACCGGTGGAGCGCTGAGAAGTGAGAATGCCGGTATGAGTAGCGAAAGATGAGTGAGAATCTCATCCACCGAATGCCTAAGGTTTCCTGAGGAAGGCTCGTCCGCTCAGGGGTAGTCGGGACCTAAGCCGAGGCCGAAAGGCGTAGGCGATGGACAACAGGTTGATATTCCTGTACCCCCTCTTTATCGTTTGAGTGATGGGGGGACGCAGGAGGATAGGGTAAGCGCGCTGCTGGTTATGCGCGTCTAAGCAGTTAGGCTGATGAATAGGAAAATCCGTTCATCGTAAAGGCTGAGCTGTGATAGCGAGGGAATTATAGTACCGAAGTTCCTGATTCCACACTGCCAAGAAAAGCCTCTAGCGAGATAAAAGGTGCCCGTACCGCAAACCGACACAGGTAGGCGAGGAGAGAATCCTAAGGTGAGCGAGAGAACTCTCGTTAAGGAACTCGGCAAAATGACCCCGTAACTTCGGGAGAAGGGGTGCTTATTGAGGTGCATAGCCTCGATGAGCCGCAGTGAATAGGCCCAGGCGACTGTTTAGCAAAAACACAGGTCTCTGCGAAGCCGCAAGGCGAAGTATAGGGGCTGACGCCTGCCCGGTGCTGGAAGGTTAAGAGGAGGGGTTAGCTCACGCGAAGCTCTGAATCGAAGCCCCAGTAAACGGCGGCCGTACCTATAACGGTCCTAAGGTAGCGAAATTCCTTGTCGGGGAAGTTCCGACCCGCACGAAAGGCGTAACGATCTGGGCACTGTCTCAACGAGAGACTCGGTGAAATCATAGTACCTGTGAAGATGCAGGTTACCCGCGACAGGACGGAAAGACCCCATGGAGCTTTACTGTAGCCTGATATTGAATTTTGGTACAGCTTGTACAGGATAGGTAGGAGCCTGAGCAGCCGGAGCGCCAGCTTCGGTGGAGGCGTCGGTCGGATACTACCCTGGCTGTATTGAAATTCTAACCCTCACCCCTGATCGGGGCGGGAGACAGTGTCAGGTGGGCAGTTTGACTGGGGCGGTCGCCTCCTAAAATGTAACGGAGGCGCCCAAAGGTTCCCTCAGAATGGTTGGAAATCATTCGCAGAGTGTAAAGGCACAAGGGAGCTTGACTGCGAGACCTACAAGTCGAGCAGGGACGAAAGTCGGGCTTAGTGATCCGGTGGTTCCGCATGGAAGGGCCATCGCTCAACGGATAAAAGCTACCCTGGGGATAATAGGCTTATCTCCCCCAAGAGTCCACATCGACGGGGAGGTTTGGCACCTCGATGTCGGCTCATCGCATCCTGGGGCTGTAGTCGGTCCCAAGGGTTGGGCTGTTCGCCCATTAAAGCGGTACGCGAGCTGGGTTCAGAACGTCGTGAGACAGTTCGGTCCCTATCCGTCGTGGGCGCAGGAAATTTGAGAGGAGCTGTCCTTAGTACGAGAGGACCGGGATGGACGCACCGCTGGTGTACCAGTTGTCTTGCCAAAGGCATCGCTGGGTAGCTATGTGCGGACGGGGTAAGTGCTGAAAGCATCTAAGCATGAAGCCCCCCTCAAGAGGAGATTTCCCATAGCGTCAAGCTAGTAAGATCCCTGAAAGATGATCAGGTTGATAGGTCAGAGGTGGAAGCATGGTGACACGTGGAGCTGACTGATACTAATCGATCGAGGACTTAACCAAGTCAATAATATTAGCGCACTCATTCTTACGAATCTTCTTCTGTATTATCTAGTTTTGAGGGAATGAACCTCAAATAATATTATAGTCCGGCGGTGATGGCGAGAAGGTCACACCCGTTCCCATACCGAACACGGAAGTTAAGCTTCTCAGCGCCGATGGTAGTTGGGGCAGGCGCCCCTGTGAGAGTAGGACGCTGCCGGGCAAACAAAAAAGACAATCTGTAAAAGGTTGTCTTTTTTGTTTGCTTTATTTGGGTATAGTTGTCTTATTGGGTGAGGAAATTAGTTTCTGTAGTTATATAATAGGCTAAATTCCCGAGAAGGTGGAGACTAAAGGATTTCGAGTAGTTAGAACGGGTCTAGTTACTCGAAAAGGTGGAGCCTGTAGGATTTCGAGTAATTAGACCAAGTCTACTTACTCTCTAACTGCCAAAAACCCGGTTCAAAGACCAAGTAGAAGCTCTCTAGCTGCTGTCCAAAGTCAAAAATCCAATTTAGAGATCAAGTAGAAGCCCTCTAGTTGCTGTCTAAAGCCAAAAATCCAATTTAGAGATCAATTAGAAGTGCCCTAGCTGCTGTCTAAAGTCAAAAATCCAATTTAGAGGTCAAGTAGAAGCCCTCTAGCTGCTGTCTAAAGTCAAAAATTCGATTTAGAGATCAAGTAGAAGCCCTCTAGCTGCTGTCTAAAGTTAAAAATCCAAATCAGAGGCCAAGTAGAACCCCCTGAAGTTGCACTTGGCCACCCCTCACTCCCCATAAAAACTAATCATCTCATCCCAATTCCACTTTGAATAATAATTACTTGCCAAAGTAATATTGTTGATCCAGTATCTTTCCTCACCCGTTATGACATCTCCCTCCATTACAACTGCAGCTTTCCGATTGGTCCTAACCCAATACAGCTGTTTATCAAAATAGTGCAAAATGAAATCACCTACAGTTACAGGGTGTCTGCCAATCTGATTTTGATGCGAACTGGAAAGAATTATTTTATACAAATATGGCAAGGGTGTTTGGTTTGGAGGACCTTGATTGGTTTCTACGGACCGTGATGCATAAAGCACTCCGCTGCCTTTCCAAATAAAATCAATATCTACATACCCCTTTGGTGTTAACGGCCTTTTCTTAAAGCTAGGAACATAAATAATCCGTAAATATTTGTTCACTGTTGCTTCCCGGCCGATGCCGGTTATATATCCAAGGTTGCTGCCTACAGGGGCCCATTGGAACCAATCATCGTAATTTAACATTTCTGCTATTCTGCGAAACGTTTTACCATCTGCCGACAGTATACAAAGGGTATTACTGTCAGCGGATATCGAAGCCGTGGGTACAAGCAAGAAGCTAAGCCATTTTTGATCATGTGACCATTTAAATTGGCTTGTACTAACCACAATTTCATTTTCTCCCACGGGAACAGTATAAAAATGTTTCACTAAAGGCTCATCAGGGTATTTTCCTAAAAAGACCTTATATAAGAGGATATCAGAATTTAGCTGCTGATCTTTCTTTTTTGAGACTAATAATCCATCGCCTTTTGGGAGCCAGGAAAAGTTTTCAACGCCCTTAGCGGCCAATCTGACCGTAAATGGTTTGGCGGGGTCAGTGGTTACTACAAATACGTCTCTTTGGATCATAAAACTAAGCTGATTGTCATGGCTCGACCACTGAAAATTATTACTCACATTTTCCTTCACCTTATAATGTTTATTCATCTGTACATGATAAACCCAAAGATCACCCAAATATCCATCGCTCTTTTTACCGCGTAAATAGGCAATCCGGCTTCCATCCGCCGACCATTTTGGAAAGCGTACATATTCACCGTTTGTTAATTGCTTTTCATTGCGGCCAATTTTAATCCAAAGATCATCATTTCGTATGAAAGCGGCTTTTAAGGAAGAATCTGCTGATACATTTAACTGAAAAGGAAGAAAGCTAATAAATATCACGAAAACTAGAACCATTTTTTTAAACATAAAATCACCTCGCCATAGTTTGTGCAAAATAAAGACTTACCAAAAATAAAATTTGTGATAAAGTGAAATCAGTATCGTGTATCGTAGTATATAAGGGGGCCTTATTGTGTTGGAAAATAGCTTTGTCATGGTTGCAATTATTTTAATTATTAATATCGTTTATGTATCATTTTTTACAATCAGAATGATCTTAACGTTAAAGGGTCAGCGCTATTTAGCCGCTTGTCTTAGTATGGTGGAAGTGGTTATCTATGTTCTTGGACTTGGGCTTGTTTTGAATAACCTAAATCAAATTCAAAACCTGATTGCTTATGCGGTTGGATACGGAATTGGTGTTATTGTCGGAATGAAGATTGAAGAAAAGCTGGCATTAGGATATATTACTGTTAATGTTATAACCTCGGAGTGGGATAAGGATTTGCCGAAGCTGTTAAGGGAAAAAGGCTATGGAGTTACCGACTGGCAGGCGCATGGACTTGAAGGCAACCGAATGGCGATGCAGATACTGACGCCAAGAAAATTTGAACTAAAGCTATATGATTCGATTAAAAGTCTGGACCCAAAAGCATTTATCATAGCTTATGAACCGAAAACAATCCATGGCGGCTTTTGGGTGAAATCAGTGAAGCGAGGGAAACTGTTTAAATGAGCAAAAAGAAATTTGAAGTCGGGGAACAAGAAAGTATTGAAGAATGTTTAAATAGAATGAAGCAAGCAGGATATACCCCGATCAAAAGAATGGAGAAGCCAATTTTTCAAGAAGTGAAAAATGGCAATGAGACGATTTATGAACCAATTGGGCGAAAAATCGTGTTTGAAGGTCAATTAATGAAGTAAAACACGAACGTTTTATTCAGGTTGTAAAAATAACGTTCGATTTATTATTGACATCTGCCCAAAACGGCTGGTAAGATAGAGGTAGTTAATTAAGAATTTACCTTTACCCTCGTATATCCATGGGAATATGGCCCATAAGTTTCTACCCAATAACCGTAAATTATTGGACTATGAGGGAAAGTCAATATGTTCGGCAGCAAATAGAGGGAGTCATAGGCTTTATTCCTTCGTTTTGTTGACCTGTTTTCGATGCCCGGACAAATGGCTTTCTCTTTTAGAGAGGCTATTTGCCGGGTATTTTTATTTATAGAAACAGGAGGCGAAAGGCATGACAGCTCGTGTTGGTGTTATTATGGGGAGCAAATCAGATTGGGAAACGATGAAGCATGCTTGCGATCAGCTTGAGCAATTAGAGGTTGCTTATGAAAAGAAGGTTGTTTCCGCTCATCGGACGCCCGATTTGATGTTTACATATGCAGAAGAGGCTAGAGAAAAAGGCCTCAAAGTGATTATTGCCGGGGCTGGCGGAGCAGCACATCTTCCGGGAATGGTTGCGGCTAAGACAACTTTGCCGGTTATCGGTGTTCCAGTACAATCGAAGGCTTTGAACGGATTAGATTCCTTGCTATCAATCGTGCAGATGCCGGGCGGGGTGCCAGTGGCGACTGTGGCAATTGGAAAGGCTGGTGCAGTCAATGCAGGACTTTTAGCGGCACAGATTCTGGCGACAGAGGATGATGAGCTGGCGAAGAGACTTGAGGCAAGAAGAGAAGCAATCCGTCAAGAAGTGTTGGAAAGTAGTGATGAACTTGTATAATAAAACAATTTTACCAGGTTCAACAATTGGCATTATCGGCGGCGGCCAGCTAGGACGGATGATGGCATTGGCGGCCAAAGCGCAAGGCTTTCGGATTGCGGTATTAGAGCCGACAACTGATTCTCCCTGCGGGCAGGTGGCTGATGTGGAAGTCATTGGCGCATACGATGACCGGGAGGCAATCAGCAAGCTGGCAGCAGTGAGTGACGTAATTACTTATGAATTTGAAAATATCGATGCAGAGACATTGCGGTGGATTTGTGAACAGGCATACGTTCCTCAAGGACCGGAGCTGCTGGCGATTACCCAGGACCGGATAAAGGAAAAAGCGGCGATCCGTGAGGCCGGAGTTCAGGTAGCACCGTATGAAGTGATCGAAAGTATGGATGATTTGGTTTTAAAAATCAAAACAGTCGGTTATCCAGCAGTGTTAAAAACAGCGAGAGGCGGTTATGACGGCAAGGGTCAGCTCGTGATTAAGTCTCAGCAGGACCTGGCTCAGGGAGAGTCTCTCATCAATCATGGAGCCTGCGTTTTAGAAAGATGGATTCCATTTGTAAAAGAAATTTCAGTAATTGTGACCCGCAGATTAGATGGTGAAACAGCAGTATTTCCGGTAGGAGAGAACATTCACATCGAAAACATTTTGCATCAGACGATTGTTCCAGCTCGAATTACGACAGGTTTGAAGCTAAGAGCAGTTGAAAAAGCAAAGCAGATTGCTGATTCACTTGGATTAGTTGGGACGCTGGCAGTCGAAATGTTTGTAACTGAAGACGGAACAATTTATATTAATGAATTGGCACCACGTCCGCATAATTCAGGGCATTACTCCATTGAAGCCTGCGAAACGTCACAGTTTGAACAGCATATCCGTGCCATCTGCAATTGGCACCTAGGAAGTACCGAGCTATTAAAACCGGCTGTAATGGTCAACCTATTAGGGGAACATCTAGATGAGCTGTTTTCAGAAATCCCTTCCTTGACAGACTGGAAGATTCATTTATACGGGAAAAAGGAAGCGAAGATCAAGCGAAAAATGGGTCATGTGACATTGCTAAGGGATTCGGTAGAAGAGGCCCTGGCTGTGGTTGAAACGAGTAATATCTGGGGTGCTGTTAAGCAAAAGATCGGAGGATAAGACATGATTGATCGTTATACGAGACCTGAAATGGGTGCAATTTGGACGGAGGAAAACCGCTTTAATGCCTGGCTGGAGGTTGAGATCCTGGCATGTGAAGCATGGGCAGAATTAGGCGAAATTCCGAAAGAGGATGTTAAGAAGCTGCGTGAAAATGCCTCATTTAATATTGAACGGATTAAGGAAATTGAAGAAGAAACTAGACATGATGTTGTCGCCTTTACCCGCGCTGTTTCGGAAACGTTAGGCGAAGAGCGGAAATGGGTTCATTACGGCTTAACTTCAACGGATGTTGTCGATACAGCCCTTTCCTATGTACTGAAGCAGGCAAATGCGATTTTACTTAAAGACATCGAGAACTTTATCGAGATTCTGCGGAATAAGGCAATTGAACATAAATATACCGTGATGATGGGACGTACTCACGGTGTTCATGCGGAACCGACAACTTTTGGTTTAAAGCTTGCTCTCTGGTATGAAGAAATGAAGCGGAATCTGGAGCGATTTAAACAAGCTGCAAACGGTGTGGAGTTCGGAAAGATTTCTGGAGCTGTTGGGACCTATGCAAATATCAATCCATTTGTTGAACAGTATGTTTGTGAAAATTTAGGCATCCAGCCGGCACCGATTTCTACGCAGACTTTGCAGCGCGACCGTCATGCTCACTATATGGCAACGCTAGCTTTGATTGCGACATCGATTGAAAAATTCGCCGTTGAGGTTCGCGGATTGCAAAAAAGTGAAACCCGTGAAGTGGAAGAGTTTTTTGCAAAAGGCCAGAAGGGGTCCTCAGCAATGCCGCATAAACGAAATCCAATTGGTTCTGAAAACATGACGGGGATGGCGCGCGTGATTCGCGGCTACATGATGACTGCATACGAGAATGTGCCGCTATGGCATGAACGCGATATCTCGCATTCCTCAGCTGAACGAATTATTTTACCGGATGCGACCATTGCATTGAACTACATGTTGAACCGCTTTGGTAATATTATCAAGAACTTGACGGTATTCCCGGAAAATATGAAACGGAATATGGACCGCACGCTTGGGTTGATTTACTCGCAGCGTGTACTGCTTGCGCTGATTGATAAAGGATTGTCTCGCGAAGAGGCTTATGATACTGTCCAGCCTAGAGCAATGGAGGCCTGGGAGAAGCAGGTTCCATTCCGCAGCTTGATTGAAGCAAATGAAAAAATTACTTCATTGTTGTCAGCAGAGGAAATTGCTGATTGCTTTGACTACAGCTACCATCTCCAGCACGTTGATACCATTTTCGACCGGCTGGGATTGAACGGGTAATTTACGAGGCAGCTGATTACGACGAACTACTGCAAATAATTAGGGGGCCGTACGCCCCCGCGCCTAACCTGAAGATTCCCAATATTACGAACAGGGAGTGACCTACCATGAGAGAACTGCTATACGAAGGAAAAGCCAAACGGATTTACGCAACAGATAACGAACAGATTGTACTTGTTGAGTATAAGGATTCTGCCACTGCTTTTAACGGGCAAAAAAAGGCGGAAATTACAGGTAAAGGCCGTTTAAACAACGAGATTACCAGTTTGCTATTTTCAAAGTTAAAAGAACACGGAATTGACTCGCATTTTATCAAGCGTGTATCAGATATAGAACAGCTCGTGAAAAAAGTTACCATCATTCCACTGGAAGTCGTTGTCCGTAATGCTGCTGCAGGCAGTATGGCAAAACGATTGGGAATCGAAGAGGGCCGTCCGCTTACAACACCTCTTGTTGAGTTTTATTTAAAAAATGATGAACTCGGCGATCCCCTTGTTACGAAAAGCCATATTCTTGAACTGGAAGCAGCAACAGCAGAAGAAATCAGCGTATTACGAGAAAAAGCACTGCAGATTAATGAAGTCTTATCCAATTTCTTTGCCGACCTAGGCATTCGCTTAATCGATTTTAAGCTGGAATTCGGTAAGGACTCTGAAGGGCAGATTCTACTCGCAGATGAAATTTCTCCTGACACATGTCGTCTATGGGATAAAAAAACAAATAAGAAGCTCGATAAGGATGTATTCCGCCGTGATTTAGGAAGCCTTACAGAAGCTTATGAAACTATTCTACAAATACTTGGAGGTCATCAGCATGTATAAAGTAAAGGTATATGTGACATTAAGAGAAAGTGTATTAGATCCGCAGGGAAAGGCCGTAACCAACTCGTTAAACGCGTTAAACTACCAGGAAGTCACCGATGTTCGGATTGGAAAATACATGGAGCTCAAGATTGAAAAGTCAGAACGTGATATTCATGATGTAGTCAATGAAATTTGCCATAAGCTTCTCGCAAATCCAGTCATTGAAGACTATCGCTATGAAGTAGAGGAGTGTGTTACCCAGTGAAGTTTGCGGTAATTGTCTTTCCGGGATCGAATTGTGATGTCGATATGTACCATGCTATCAAAGATGAGCTTGGTGAAGAAGTAGAATATGTTTGGCATGATGCTGACTCTTTAGACGAGTTTGATGGCATTTTGCTGCCTGGCGGTTTTTCTTATGGGGATTATCTACGCTCAGGAGCCATTGCCCGCTTTAGTAAAGTGATGCAAGAAGTAATCAAAGCGGCTGAGGCTGGCAAACCTGTTCTAGGTATCTGCAACGGATTCCAGATCCTATTAGAAGCAGGTCTTCTTCCAGGAGCAATGAGAAGAAACGAGAGTCTTTCGTTTATTTGTAAACCGGTTGAGCTGAAAGTAGAAAACAGCGCAACGATGTTCTCAGCAGAATACGAAGAAGGTCAAACCATCACGATACCTGTTGCTCATGGGGAAGGAAACTATTACTGTGATGCGGAAACTCTTGCAAACTTAAAAGCGAATAATCAAATCGTATTTACTTATACACAAAACGTGAATGGCAGCTTAGAGGATATTGCCGGAATCATGAATGAGAGAGGCAACGTACTTGGCATGATGCCGCACCCTGAGCGTGCGGTTGACACCTTATTAGGCAGCGCAGACGGACTGAAAATTTTTCAATCAATCGTAAAGACTTGGAGGGAAGCACATGTTGTTAAAGCATGAACCAAATCCGCAGCAGATTAAAACAGAAAAACTATACCAGCAAATGGGTTTATCCGATGAAGAATTTACGATGGTTGAAAACATTCTCGGCCGCACTCCGAACTGGACGGAAACAGGGCTGTTTTCGGTTATGTGGTCAGAACACTGCAGCTACAAAAACTCTAAGCCGGTTCTAAAGAAATTCCCGACATCGGGTGAAAAAGTTCTTCAAGGTCCTGGCGAGGGTGCGGGAATTGTGGATATCGGCGATGGTCAGGCGGTTGTTTTTAAAATCGAAAGCCACAACCACCCATCAGCAATTGAACCATATCAAGGGGCAGCAACAGGCGTCGGCGGAATTATTCGTGACATTTTCTCCATGGGAGCACGCCCAATCGCGCTATTAAACTCGCTTCGTTTCGGAGAGCTGGATTCTGCCCGCGTTAAATATCTATTTAAAGAAGTAGTTGCTGGGATTGCCGGATACGGTAACTGTATTGGAATTCCAACAGTCGGCGGCGAAGTACAATTTGAAGCATGCTATGAAGGCAACCCGCTTGTGAATGCAATGTGTGTCGGTCTCATCAATCACGAAGACATTAAGAAGGGCCAAGCACATGGTCTTGGCAACACTGTTATGTATGTCGGGGCAAAAACAGGCCGTGACGGCATCCACGGGGCAACCTTCGCTTCCGAAGAATTAACGGAACAATCAGATGAAAATCGTCCGGCCGTACAGGTTGGCGACCCATTCATGGAGAAGCTTCTCCTTGAAGCATGCTTAGAGCTTATCCAATCGGATGCCCTTGTTGGTATTCAGGATATGGGTGCCGCAGGTCTTGCCAGCTCGTCGTCAGAAATGGCAAGTAAAGCTGGCATGGGGATTGAAATGAACTTAGACCTGGTGCCGCAGCGTGAAACTGGCATGACGGCTTATGAAATGATGCTGTCAGAATCCCAAGAGCGGATGCTGATTGTTGTGAAAAAAGGCAGAGAACAAGAAATTGTCGATCTGTTTAAAAAATATGATTTAGAGGCTGTCGCTATTGGGAAGGTAACTGATGACAAGCAATTCCGCCTTTTCCATCAAGGAGAAGTGGTGGCTGATATTCCGGTTGATGCACTAGCGGAAGATGCTCCAGTTTATCACAAGCCTTCAAAAGAACCTGCCTATTTTGCGGAGTATCAAGCAATGGAAAATGAAATCCCGGCGGTTAACGATGTGAAAGAAACACTTGTGCAGCTGTTAAGCCAGCCAACCATTGCGAGCAAAGAATGGATTTATGAGCAATATGATCATATGGTACGGACAAACACAGTGGTTGCACCTGGTTCTGATGCAGCGGTTGTCCGCATTAGAGGAACACGCAAAGCGTTGGCGATGACAACCGATTGTAATTCCCGTTTTGTTTATCTTGATCCGGAAACAGGCGGAAAAATTGCTGTAGCAGAGGCAGCTCGTAATATTATCTGCTCCGGTGCAGAGCCATTAGCGATTACTGATAACTTAAACTTCGGAAACCCGGAAAAACCAGAGGTATTCTGGCAGATTGAAAAATCAGCGGACGGGATCAGTGAAGCCTGCCGTGTTCTAGAAACACCGGTCATTGGCGGAAATGTTTCTTTATATAACGAAACAAGCGGAACAGCCATTTATCCAACACCGGTCATCGGCATGGTAGGGCTTGTTACCGATCTTGATCATATCACGACCCAAGAGTTTAAAAACAATGGCGACCTTATCTACTTAGTTGGAGAAACTAGCCCTGAATTCGGCGGCAGTGAGCTGCAAAAATTGGTTAACAGCGGACGTGTATTTGGCAAGGCGCCTGAATTAAATATTAATCTTGAAAAAGCAAGACAAGAACAGGTACTGGCAGCGATTCGTGCAGGTGTGATCCAATCGGCGCACGACCTTTCAGAGGGCGGATTATCCGTTGCACTTGCTGAATCCTTATTCGGCAGCAAGAAGCTAGGCGCGAAAGTAAATATTAGCGGCGATCTTGTCACTGCTTTATTCAGTGAAACACAATCCCGTTTCTTATTATCAGTGAAAAAGGAAGATCAAGAGAAGTTTGAAAGTTTAGTAGAAGCACAGCTGATTGGTGAAGTCAATCAAACGGGCAGCTTACAAGTTTCTGCTGAAGGGGAAATTGTTCTTGAGGCAGAAGTTGCAGAATTGCAGGCAGCCTGGAAAGGAGCTATCCCATGCTTGCTGAAATCAAGGGATTAAATGAAGAGTGCGGCGTCTTTGGTGTCTGGGGACATCAGGATGCCGCCCAGCTTACCTATTATGGACTGCACGCCCTGCAGCATCGCGGCCAGGAGGGAACAGGAATTGTTGTTTCTGATGGCACAACACTTAAGGGTGTAAAAGGCGAAGGGCTGGTCACAGAAATTTTTACAGCAGATAGAATGGCGGAATTAACTGGCAGTGCGGCGATCGGCCATGTTCGTTATGCAACTGCAGGGGGCGGGGGCTATGAAAATGTTCAGCCGCTTCTGTTCCATTCGCAAAGCGGCAGCCTGGCATTAGCGCATAATGGCAACTTGGTGAACGCTAATTCTTTAAAGCACCAGTTGGAAGCACAGGGAAGCATTTTTCAAACAAGCTCTGATTCAGAAGTATTGGCGCATTTAATCAGAAGAAGCGGATTTGCCCATAAGAACGACCAAGTGAAAAACGCCCTTTCCATGTTAAAAGGTGCTTATGCTTACTTAATTATGACTGAAAATGAGTTAATGGTGGCACTTGATCCGCACGGTCTAAGACCGTTATCGCTTGCCTGCCTGGGTGATGCTTATGTCGTAGCTTCAGAAACATGTGCCTTTGACGTGATTGGCGCAGAATACATCCGAGATATTCAGCCAGGAGAACTATTAATTATTAATGATAACGGATTGAAATCTGAGCAGTTTGCCGTTAATTCGACGAAGGCAATGTGCATGATGGAATATGTTTATTTTTCAAGACCTGATAGTAATATTCTAGGCGTTAATGTTCATACAGCCCGGAAAAATATGGGGAAACGTTTAGCAATTGAGGCTCCTATAGATGCGGATGTCGTGACAGGGGTTCCCGACTCCAGTATTTCAGCAGCCATTGGCTATGCCGAAGCGACCGGCATTCCTTATGAAATGGGCTTGATTAAAAATAAATATGTAGGGCGTACCTTTATTCAGCCGACACAGGCACTTCGGGAGCAAGGGGTAAAAATGAAGCTGTCTGCTGTCCGTGGTGTAGTCGAGGGCAAGCGTGTCGTCATGGTCGATGACTCCATCGTCCGCGGTACGACCAGCAGAAGAATCGTTAATTTGTTGAAAGAAGCAGGGGCAACGGAAGTGCATGTTGTGATCAGCTCACCGCCGATTAAAAATCCATGCTTTTACGGGATTGATACTGCGACAAAAGAAGAGTTAATTGCCTCTGATAAATCAGTCGAAGAAATCCGCCAAATCATTGGGGCTGATTCATTAACCTTCTTAAGCACAGAAGGAATGGTTGCTGCACTTGGCCAAACGGAAGGGGCAAATGGCTTCTGCCTCGGCTGTTTTACAGGGAATTACCCGACAGAAATCTATCCAGATACACTTCAATACTATTACCAAAGGGGGTAACGGCTGTGGCAAATGCATACAAACAAGCAGGCGTTGATATCGAAGCAGGCTATGAAGCGGTAGAAAGAATGAAAAAGCATGTACAAAAAACAGCCAGAGCCGGGGTATTAGGCAGCCTCGGCGGCTTTGGCGGCATGTTCGACCTATCGGCATTGAATTTAAAAGAACCGGTTTTGGTGTCAGGCACCGACGGCGTCGGGACGAAAATCATGCTTGCCTTTATGCTGGACCGTCATGATACGATTGGGATTGATGCGGTAGCGATGTGTGTGAATGATATTGTGGTTCAAGGTGCGGAGCCGCTTTACTTTTTAGATTATATTGCCTGCGGGAAGGCGGAGCCGGGGAAAATTGAGGCGATTGTGAAAGGTGTGGCAGACGGCTGTGAACAGGCGGGCTGCGCGCTAATCGGCGGGGAAACAGCGGAAATGCCTGGTCTATATCGCGAGGATGAGTACGACCTTGCTGGTTTTTCCGTTGGAGCCTGTGAAAAACAAAAGCTGGTGACCGGTGAATCAATCAAGCCGGGAGATGTGCTGATTGGGCTGGCTTCAAGCGGCATCCACAGCAACGGCTACTCGCTGGTTCGCAAGGTGTTTAACAATTGGTCCCTGCTGGAATTTGTCGATGAACTCGAGTGCACATTAGGCGAGGAATTACTTAAGCCAACGAAGATTTATGTGAAATCGATTTTGTCTGCGCTAAAGAAATTTAATCTAAAAGGAATGGCTCACATTACCGGGGGCGGTTTTATTGAAAACATTCCACGTATGCTTCCGGCCGGACTTGGCGCAGAGCTTGATGAAAAAAGCTGGCATATTCCATCCATTTTCAAATTAATATCCGAGGTTGGACAAATCGAATACCAAGAGATGTATAATATTTTTAATATGGGAATCGGTATGGTCGTTGCAGTTGACCGTGAGGAAGCTGCCGCTGTGATTGAGCATTTTGAACAATGCGGTGAAACGGTTTATGAACTTGGCGTGGTTACAGACCAAGAAGGAATTGTCATCAATGGGCGCGGTGGCCGCCGATGAAAAACATCGCAATTTTTGCATCAGGAAGCGGCAGTAATTTTCAGGCGATTGTCGATGCTGTTCAAGCCGGACTTCTTAACGCGAATATTTCCTTGCTTGTTTGCGATCAGCCAGGGGCTTATGTGATTGAACGGGCAAGAGCAGCCAATATCCCTTCATATATATTTCGTGCCAAGGACTATCCAAGCAAGGAGGATTTCGAAAACGAAATTTCCCTTTTGCTAAAAAACCGCAACGTGGAGTGGATTGTACTGGCGGGCTATATGCGTCTGATTGGGCCGACGCTCTTGAAGCAGTATGAGGGTCGGATCATCAATATCCATCCTTCGCTGTTGCCGGATTTTCCTGGTAAAGATGCGATTGGTCAGGCGATTGCCGCTAGAGCACAATGGAGCGGCGTGACGATCCATTACGTGGATGAAGGTATGGATACGGGGCCGATCATTGCTCAGGAACGCACAAGGCTGGAAGAAGACGAGACAAGAGAAAGCCTGCAGCGGAAGATTCAAGCAATTGAACATAAACTATACCCATCGATTCTGCAAATGCTGCTAACAATAGGAGATGTTAAACATGACGAAAAAACGGGCGCTTATTAGTGTTTCAGACAAAAATGGAGTTGGGGAATTTGCCAAGGAGCTTGCGGGCCTTGGTTTTGAAATTATTTCGACTGGCGGAACAAAAAAAATGCTTCAAGAACTAGGAATCCCGGTTCTTGGTGTAAGTGATGTGACTGGCTTCCCGGAAATTCTTGAGGGCCGCGTTAAAACATTAAATCCGTTTATCCATGGCGGATTACTCGCAAAACATGATGATGAAGGCCATCAAAAACAGCTTGAGGAGCACAGCATTGAGCCGATTCAGCTAGTTTGTGTCAACCTTTATCCGTTCCAGCAAACGATTGAAAAGCCGGATGTAACGGTAGCGGATGCGATTGAAAACATTGATATCGGTGGTCCAACTATGCTTCGTGCTTCAGCGAAGAACCACCAGTATGTGACAGTGGTTGTAGACCCAGTTGATTATGCGACAATTCTTGACGAGCTGAAGGCTGACGGTGAAACAACGCTTGAGACGCGGAGAAAGCTTGCGGCAAAGGTCTTCCGCCACACTGCTGCATATGACGCGCTAATTGCGGAATACATGACCGACCTTGCCGGAGAAGAAAATCCTGAAAAATTAACCGTTACTTACGAATTGAAACAGACTCTTCGTTACGGAGAAAACCCACATCAACAGGCTGCTTTTTACCGTAAGCCCCTCGGATCTGCGTTCTCAATCGCCTATGCCGAGCAGCTCCACGGAAAAGAGCTGTCCTATAATAATATCAATGATGCCGATGCGGCCCTGCAGATTGTAAAAGAATTCGCGGAGCCCGCAGCGGTTGCGGTAAAACACATGAATCCATGTGGTGTCGGTACAGGAAACACTATTTTTGAAGCTTTTGAAAAAGCATTTGCAGCTGACCCGGTATCAATTTTTGGCGGCATTATCGCTTTAAACCGTGAAGTGGATGCGGTAACCGCAGGGAAGCTTCATGAAATTTTCTTAGAAATTATCATTGCACCGTCCTTCACTAATGAAGCGGTTGAAATTTTAACAGCGAAAAAGAATTTACGTTTATTAACCATTCCGTTTGATCAGGAGCAAAAGCCGGAAGCTAAGATGGTGACAATTGAAGGCGGACTGCTTGTTCAAGACCGTGATAGCTATACTTTAGAGGATGCGGAGATCACAATCCCAACGAAGAGACAGCCGACTCCGGAAGAGTGGGAAGCATTAAAGCTTGGCTGGAAGGTTGTGAAGCATGTCAAATCAAACGCCATCGTTGTTTCAGATAAGGACATGACACTTGGGATTGGTGCAGGCCAGATGAATCGTGTCGGTTCTGCGGAAATTGCCCTTAAACAGGCTGGTGCCAAAGCGGAGGGTGCCGCACTCGCCTCTGATGCCTTCTTCCCTATGAACGACACTGTGGAAGCAGCGGCAAAAGCCGGCATCACAGCGATTATTCAACCAGGCGGCTCTATCAAGGATGCTGATTCCATTAAAAAAGCAGATGAATATGGCATTGCTATGGTGTTTACTGGGGTAAGACATTTTAAACATTAATTTTTAAGGCGGCGCTAAAACGGCAGGTTCACGGCGATTCGCTAATAGCACTTCGAACAGCGCCGATATACGCGACCGAACGGCAGAAAAAAAGAGCCCCCCGGTCGCCTATAAGGTGTATACGCGACCGAACGGAAGAAAAAGAATCCCCATCGGTCGCCTATAAGGTGTATACGCGACCGAACGGGAGCCAAAAAGAGTCCCTCGGTCGCCTATAAGGCGTATACGCGACCGAACGGGAGCCAAAAAGAGTCCCTCGGTCGCCTATAAGGCGTATACGCCACCGAACGGAAGCCAAAAGGAGCCTTCCGGTCGCCTATAAGGCGTATACGTGACCGAACGGGAGCCAAAAAGAGCCCTCCGGTCGCATATAACTCGTATACGCGACCGAGCGGCAGAAAAAAAGCGCTCCCCGGTCGCATATAAGGTGTATACGCGACCGAACGGGAGCCAAAAAGAGCCCTCCGGTCGCCTATAAGGCGTATACGCGACCGAGCGGCAGAAAAAAAGCGCTCCCCGGTCGCCTATAAGGCGTATACGTGACCGAACGGCAGAAAAAAAGAGAGCCAAAGTCGCCTATAGGGATTAGAAGGTTAGATTCGCCTAATAACCCCCTTGAAGTCACTAATAAAACATGAAAATTCGTTAATACACTGAAATTTTTTATATAAACGAAACGGAGGTGGGCACCGTGAAGGTTCTTATCATTGGACGCGGCGGACGTGAGCATGCAATTTGCCGAAAAGTGAGCGAAAGCCCTCTTGTTGAAAAAGTATTCGTGGCTCCCGGCAATCCGGGGATGACAGATGTAGCGGAGCTTCTCGCAATTGAGGAATCAAACCACGAGCAGCTGCTTCAATTTGCCAAAGCTGAAGAAGTAGGCTTAACAATTATCGGTCCAGAGGTCCCGTTACTGGCAGGACTTGCTGATGAATTTGAGGCGGAAGGACTTAAGGTTTTTGGCCCGCGTAAAGCAGCCGCTGAAATCGAGGGCAGCAAATCATTCGCTAAAGAGTTAATGAAAAAGTACCAAATTCCTACAGCTGATTATGCGGTGTTTACCTCTTTTGCGGAGGCTCGTCAGTATATTGAGGAAAAAGGGGCGCCTATCGTTATTAAGGCGGATGGACTGGCAGCAGGAAAAGGTGTAACGGTAGCGTTAACGAAAGAAGAAGCTTTAGCAAGTCTTGAAGATATGCTCGTAAGTGAAAAGTTCGGGCAAGCATCTTCCAGAGTTGTAATCGAAGAATTTTTGAGCGGTGAAGAATTTTCACTAATGGCATTTGTCAATGGAGAAACAGTGGTGCCGCTGGAGATTGCCCAGGACCATAAGCGGGCATTTGACGGTGACGAAGGTCCGAATACCGGCGGGATGGGGGCGTATTCGCCGGTTCCGCAAATCGGTTCGGATACCGTGCAAACCGCTGTTGATACTGTATTGATTCCTGCCGCAAAAGCGATGGTTCAAGAAGGCAGAAGCTTCTGCGGAATTTTATATGCAGGTTTAATAAAAACTGAGAATGGCCCAAAAGTTATTGAATTTAATGCTCGTTTCGGCGACCCGGAAACGCAGGTAGTGCTGCCGCGGCTGGCATCAGATTTAGTTGAAGTCATTCTTGAGCTGTTAAATGGCGGCACTCCGGTTCTTGAATGGGATCCGCAGGCAATGCTTGGTGTTGTTGTCGCTTCGAACGGCTATCCGGAAAACTATCAAAAAGGTTCTGTATTAAACGGACTATCGGCCATTAATGAGTATGTTTTTCATGCCGGAACTTCTCAAAATGACGAAGGTGATTTTGTAACAGCGGGCGGCCGGGTGCTCCTCGTTGGGGCGAAAGCTGTTGAGCTGGAGAAGGCGCAGGAAAAAGTCTATATAGAACTTGAAAAATTAAACTGCGACGGCGTTTTCTATCGGAAAGATATCGGAATGAAGGCGATTGCGTCGGCAGTTCGCGGATGATGTTCATAAATTCGCGGATAACACTTTAGAGCAAAAATCGGGCTCGAGATTAACGAGCCCGATTTTTTGAACGGCGCCTAAATGCGAAAAAAAGAGCAATAATGCCGCCAATCAAGATAATATAAACAAATGCCGAATGAACGAACCAATTGCTAAGCATCTGTTATCGACTTCCTTTCTATTAAGACTGTCCCGTTAGTGAGATGGTGAACTTTATGAGAACAGAGTACCCCGGTTTTAAGTCTTTAAAGTTCTCATCAACACTTTATGAGAACAAAACGTCCCGATTTTAAGCCTATACTGTCCTCATATAGCTTTAGAGACAGAGCAAAAACCCTATTCAGTCCTCATCCCCCGCGTCAGGTCGGATTATGCGCTTCAACCTCATCATTCAGCCCTTCCATTCCATCCATAGACGAATATTCGGAAGAACCCCCGGCCGTAGAACCACATTTCTTCAACGGCTCCATAACCGGACATTTTTCATACATTGCCGTTAGCGGGCAATAGCGGACGATTCCTTCAGCCACTTTCATCGCCCCGCAGATCGCAACAAGTAAGTATGACTCCCGCCAAGGACGTTTCACCAATTTTGCCGTACACCATGCAAGAATAGTTAACCCGGCAGTGATTCGAATTAACGCGTTTAAAATACCAATATTCGGTTTCACATTCATGATGCTCACTCCTTCACAAAATATTTACATTAATTATCAATTCTTTACTGCTTTAAACTAGAAAATATGATAGTATAGTAATTAAGTATCCTTTGTAAGGGTTTTCTTACTGATAAAACCAATGTTTATATATAGATTTTTTTTTGCTGAGGGGGGACTTCGTATGATTGAACAACGCTACCGTTGGAAAAATAAACATTTACGGACGCATGTTTCTGTTTTAGATGGGGAAACGTCACCCACTATACTTTTGAAAAATGCCACTTATTTGAACCAAACGTTTCGGAAATGGATGAAAGCAAATATTTGGATTTACCAAGATCGCATTGTGTATGTTGGTGACAATTTACCATCACACATAAAAAATTGTGAAATAATTGATTGTACGGGTCAAATACTTGTACCGGGCTATATTGAACCGCATGCTCATCCGTTTCAACTTTATAATCCCCATACGCTGGCGGAATATGCATCCCAGTTCGGAACAACCACAATCATTAGTGATAACATGCCTCTTGTATTAAATTTCAAGAAAAGGGAAGCGTTTTCATTGCTGAGGGATCTTCGGAACATTCCAACCACAATGTTCTGGTGGTGCCGCTTCGATTCGCAAACGGAAATTTTGCATGAAGAAGAGACATTTTCACATAGTAATATTAAATCTTGGCTCGAACATGATGCCGTTCTTCAAGGCGGGGAGTTAACAGGATGGCCGAAGCTGCTGGATGGCGATGATATGATGCTTCATTGGATTCAAGAGGCAAAAAGAATGCGGAAGCAGATAGAAGGCCATTTTCCGGGAGCTTCCGAAAAAACACTGGCCAAAATGATGCTGCTTGGGGCGGATAGTGACCATGAAGCCATTAACGGCGAAGAGGTATACAACCGCTTAATGCAAGGATATATGGTGTCATTGCGGCATTCGTCCATCCGGCCTGATCTTCCCAAGCTGTTAGATGATATGAAACGGTTAGGCATCGATGCATATGACCGCATGATGTTAAATACCGATGGTGCTACTTCACCTTTTTATGAACAGGGTATTACCGACATGTTAATTCGAATCGCGATTGAAAAGGGCATTCCAGTCATTGATGCCTATAACATGGCGACGGTAAATATCTCCAGGTACTACAACATCGACCATCTACATGGTAATATTGCCACGGGCCGAGTTGCGAATATTAACTTCTTGGAAAGTAAGGAAAATCCGACACCTGTGTCTGTATTAGCAAAAGGGAAATGGGTAAAGCGTGACGGAGCGAAGGTTGAAGGTGTCTATCCTTCAATGGATTGGAGTGAATATGGTCTTAAACCATTAGAATTGAATTGGCATTTAACGATGGATGATTTACAATTTTCTATGCCGTTCGGAATTAAAATGGAGAACTCTGTTATTACCAAACCATATTCACTTTCAATTGATATTTCTGGTGATGAACTGGAGATGACACATGATGAGAGCTTTTTCACTTTAATTGACCGCCAAGGAAAGTGGCGCATTAACACATTATTAAAGGGATTTGCATCAAAATTGCATGCCTTAGCAAGCTCATTTTCCAATACTGGAGATATTATTTTAATTGGGAAAAACAAACAAGACATGCTTACTGCTTTTAATAGAATGAAAGAATTGGGCGGAGGAATTGTGCTGGTCGAGAATGGCGAAATTGTTTGTGAACTTCCGCTGCCTTTAGGAGGGATTATGTCAGGTCTTCCTATTGAAGAACTGATGATTGCGGAAAAAACCCTTTTCGCTGAATTGAAAAAACGGGGCTATGACTTTAATGACCCGATTTACAGTTTGCTATTCTTTTCTTCGACACATTTGCCTTACATTCGGGTAACACAGCAGGGCATGTACGATGTAATGAACAAAACAGTTCTCTTTCCGACTATAATGCGTTAAAATATAAGTGCAGTAAAGTGTAAAAGGATTTATCAGCCTGAATGGAAACAGGGGTGTTCATTGAATGAAGAAATGGGCTGTTGCCGCAGCAGCAATCCTTCTATTGTTCTCTGGCTGCAGTAAGGAGAAAGTGAAGGAACCGGAGAAGAAGCAAAACAAAGTCGAACAAGTTGTGAAACAAGAGGAGCAGGTGCCAGAGCCAGCTTATTCTTTTCCCTTAACAGGTATTGCCACTGAAAAAGAGCCAGAGCAAAGAGCCATTGCGGTGATGGTCAACAACCATCCCAAGGCAAGGCCGCAGTCTGGCTTGGATAAAGCTGATATTGTTTATGAAATACTCGCTGAAGGGGATATTACCCGCTTTTTAGCCGTTTTTCAAAGTGAAAAACCGAAAAATATCGGACCTGTCAGAAGTGCCAGAGATTATTATATCAAACTGGCGAAGGGATTGAATGCCCTTTATATTGCCCACGGCTTTAGTCCGGAAGCAAAGAAAATGCTGAACAATAAGTATATCGATAACCTGAATGGGATTTATTATGACGGTACATTGTTTAAACGCTCTAAAGCCCGAAAAGCACCGCATAATTCCTATATCACGTATGAAAATATTTTAAAAGGCGCCAAGCAGAAAAAGTTTTCGATGAAATCATTGCCGCCAGGCTTTCAATTTTTAACGGAAGAAGAAAGTAAAAATGTAACAGGCAATGACGTAAATTCGGTGAAAATTACCTACTCAAAAGGGGGAATATCGGATTCTGCATTTGAATATGATGCCGCGCTTGGTAAATATAAACGCTTTTCCGGCGGTGATCAAACCGTTGATTTAGACACAAAAGCTCCAGTTTTGGTTGATAATATTCTCATCATAGAAACCGTCCACCGATTCATTGATTCCTACGGTCGCCGGGATGTGGATTTAACTACAGGTGGAAAAGGATACCTGCTGCAAAAGGGCAAGGTAAATGAAGTGAAATGGGAGAATCGAGATGGCTTGATTGTCCCGGTAAGAGACGGTAAAGAAGTGAAGATGGTACCCGGTAAGACATGGGTAAATGTAGTGCCGACAAATCCCGGCCTGCAAAAGAGTGTTAAAATCGCACCGTAAAGGAGTAAGGATTACATGCAAATTAATAAATTACGAGGCAAAGAGCTCGATCAGTTATTTAAGTCGGTTCTTTCATTAAAGGATCTTGAAGAGTGCTATCGCTTCTTCGATGACTTATGTACGATTAATGAAATCCAATCGTTAGCTCAGCGTTTAGATGTGGCGAGAATGCTTCGCGAGGGAAATACGTATCATAAAATTGAAACAGAAACAGGTGCAAGTACAGCTACGATTTCACGGGTAAAACGCTGCTTGAACTTTGGCAACGATACGTACGAAATGGTGCTTGAGCGTATTAAAGAGCAAGATAGTAAAAAAGAAGTTGAATAAACGAACCGAAGACCGAGTCTTCGGTTTTTCTTTTTGGATGGAATTGCAGATATAATTAAAAAACTGCAGATATAATGCCCAGAATTGCAGATATATTGTAAAAACTGCAGATATACAGTCTAAACCCGCAGATATCTCCCAAAAACCCGCAGATATTTGGCCAGCCCAAAGCGAAATCTGACTTTATAAATAGTCTCACTATATATTTCCAACCTCAGATTCACTGTTTTCTTTTTTAATCGTTTCAGCAAATGCTATAATGGTGTAATGGAAATGAATATGGGAGGATTTATTAGATGTACGACGTTAGCCAGTGGCGCCATGTGTTTAAACTCGACCCAAATAAAGAAATAACGGACGAACAACTTGAAAAAATTTGTGAATCAGGAACGGATGCTGTCATTGTCGGGGGCACGGACGGAGTGACGCTTGAGGGTGTCCTTGATTTAATGGCTCGGATTCGCCGTTATACCGTTCCATGTGTGCTGGAGGTTTCCAGTATCGAAACGGTCACCCCGGGCTTTGACCTTTATTTTATCCCAACGGTCTTAAACAGCAGCGACCCTAAATGGATTACCGGGCTACACCATCAAGCCGTTAAGGAATTTGGTGAAATTATGAACTGGGATGAGATCATCATGCAAGGCTATTGCATCCTAAATGAAGAATGCAAAGCAGCCCAGCTGACAAAGGCCAGCTCCCATTTATCAAAAGAAGATGTAAAGGCGTATGCGATGATGGCGGAAAAAATGTTTCATCTGCCAATCTTCTATTTAGAATATAGCGGGGCATACGGTGATGCCGATTTAGTGGCCGATGTAAAGAAGGCACTGGAGAAGACAACGCTTTTTTATGGCGGCGGCATATCCACAGCTGAACAAGCGGTCGAAATGGCCAAGCATGCGGATGTCATTGTCGTTGGCAACGCGCTTTACGAGGATTTTGATCAAGCGCTAGAAACCGTTAAGAGTGTCCGCTAAAAATTTGCTAGAAATGGATATAAACGATAAAATAAGAACAAATGTTTGTAATGGTGGTGGAAAAATTGCAATACTTAACTGATAAGCTATTAAACGGCTTGAACCCGGAACAGCAAAAGGCGGTCAAGGCAACAGACGGTCCGCTCTTGATTATGGCAGGTGCCGGAAGTGGTAAGACTAGGGTATTAACGCATCGCATTGCCTACTTAATTGTGGAAAAGCGCGTGAATCCCTATAATATTTTAGCGATTACCTTCACAAACAAAGCTGCACGGGAAATGAAGGATCGGATTGCCAAAGTGATGGGCGGAGCGGCAGAGGAAATCTGGATCTCTACGTTCCACTCAATGTGCGTTAGAATATTACGCAGAGACATCGACCGCATCGGCTTTAACCGCAATTTCACAATACTCGACACAACCGATCAGCAATCGGTGATTAAAGGTATTTTAAAAGATAAAAATATCGATGCGAAAAAATTTGACCCGCGGGCCATTCTTGGCACCATCAGCTCGGCTAAAAACGAGCTGATTGACCCGGAAGAATACGCTAAAATGTCAGGCGGTTACTATGAACAGACGGTCAGCGATGTGTATGAAGAATATCAAAAGCGTCTCCGCAAAAATCAAGCACTCGATTTTGATGACTTGATTATGAAAACTATTCAATTATTCCAGCGTGTACCCGAAGTGCTGGAATACTACCAGCGAAAGTTTCAATATATCCATGTAGATGAATATCAAGATACAAACAAAGCCCAGTACTTGCTCGTCAAGCTGCTGGCAAATCGTTTCAAAAACCTTTGTGTCGTTGGGGACTCGGACCAATCGATTTATCGCTGGCGTGGTGCTGATATTGCGAATATTCTATCGTTTGAAAAGGATTATCCAAACGCGAACGTAATTCTCCTAGAGCAAAATTACCGCTCAACCAAACGAATTTTGTTAGCGGCCAATAAGGTAATTGAAAACAACTTTAACCGTAAAGCGAAAAATCTTTGGACGGAGAATCCTGAAGGAAATAAGATTGTGTATTATCGTGCTGACAGCGAGCAAAGCGAAGCACAGTTTGTCGCTGGTAAAATAAAAGAATTAACCCGTGACAATAAATACAAGCTGTCCGACATTGCGATTCTTTACCGCACAAATGCACAGTCGCGTGTCATGGAGGAAGTGCTGTTAAAATCTAATATCGGTTACCAGATTGTCGGCGGTACAAAGTTCTATGACCGTAAAGAAATTAAAGATATGCTTGCATATTTACGGCTTATTTCCAATCCGGATGATGATATCAGCCTGCAGCGGATTATTAATGTTCCAAAACGCGGCATTGGCGCGAGTTCTGTGGACAAAATTGCTAATTTCGCGGCGATGCATGATATTTCTCTTTTCCAAGCACTTGATTCCATTGAACTATTGGGATTAAGCCCGAAAATCACCAAGTCTGCAAGAGAATTCAGAGATCTAATCAAAAATTATACGCAAATGCAGGAGTTTCTTTCTGTTACTGAATTAGTCGAAGAAGTATTAGAAAAAACGGGATACTCGGAAATGCTGAAAGCGGAGAAATCACTGGAAGCACAAAGCCGTTTAGAGAACCTTGAAGAATTATTATCTGTTACAAAAAACTTTGAAGAGGTCAATGAAGATAAGAGCCTTGTTGCTTTCTTAACGGATTTGGCTTTAGTGGCGGACATCGATTCAATGGATGATGAGGAAGAAAAGGCTGATTCAATCGTGCTGATGACTCTGCACTCAGCTAAAGGCTTGGAATTCCCGGTAGTTTTCTTAATCGGAATGGAAGAAGGAGTCTTCCCGCACAGCCGTTCATTAATGGAAGAGGCTGAAATGGAGGAAGAGCGGCGCCTTGCCTATGTGGGAATTACAAGGGCTGAACAAAGCCTATTCCTGACCAATGCTCAGATGAGAACGTTGTTTGGTCGTACCAACATGAATCCCGCATCACGTTTTATCAGCGAAATTCCAGAAGATCTATTAGAAGGAGTCGAGGCGGAAAAAAGAACTCCGTTTGGTTCACGGCCGTTTGGTAGCAGCACAGGATCTTCTTCATTTTCATCGGGATCAAGATCTTCATTCGGGTCTCCGGCAGCACCGAGAAAACCGGTTATGCGACCAGCGGCTTCTGGCGGCGGTGAGGATGCTGACTGGAAGGTCGGCGATAAAGCCGAACACGGCAAATGGGGAATTGGAACAGTTGTCAGTGTCAAAGGTCAGGGAGAAAGCACTGAACTTGATATCGCTTTTCCAAGTCCAACTGGTATCAAGCGTCTGCTGGCTAAATTTGCACCGATTAAAAAGGCCTAATGAGGCAGCGATTCTGATAGTGAGAGTGGTTTCCTGACAAAAAGCGAAACCAAACCACCTTTGTTAGAGTCATATTATATGGATAAAGATATGGAAAAGAGCTGTGCGCGGCTTTAGTTATTCAGCCGGCGCGTATGTTATATCAGTTTTAGGAAAGGGCTGAATGTATGGACCTTCAAACAGCTGAAACCAAAATAGAGGAACTGCGAAATCTATTAAACCAATATGGTTATGAATATTATGTATTAGATAATCCATCTGTACCGGATGCGGAATATGACCGCTTGATGCAGGAGCTATTGATGCTTGAGGAACAGTTTCCAGAGCTGAAATCTCCGGATTCACCAACAGTTCGAGTTGGCGGCGCGATACTTGATATGTTTGAAAAAGTCGAGCACCGGATTCCGATGTTAAGCTTAGGAAATGCCTTTAATGAACAGGATTTACGTGATTTTGACCGCAGAGTCCGTCAGGCGGTAGGCGATCAAGTTTCCTATGTGTGTGAGCTTAAAATAGATGGGCTTGCTGTTTCGTTAAGATATGAAGACGGTCTGTTTATTCAAGGTGCCACTCGCGGTGATGGGACAATCGGCGAGGATATTACCGCCAACTTAAAGACCATTAAATCAATCCCGCTGCGATTAAAGGAAGCAGTTTCGATTGAAGTCCGCGGCGAGGCTTTCATGCCGAAGCGCTCGTTTGAAGCATTGAATGAAGTAAGAAAAGAACGCGGCGAAGAGCAGTTTGCTAACCCAAGAAATGCGGCGGCCGGGTCATTAAGGCAGCTTGATCCGAAAATTGCTGCTTCGAGGCGGCTGGATGTCTTTTTGTACGGAATAGGCAACCCCGAGGCCATTGGGGCAGTTTCCCATAGCGGCGGTCTGGATTATTTAGATCATCTTGGTTTTAAAACGAATAAAGAACGGCGCAAAAGTAAGACGATCGACGAAGTGATTGAATTTGTTCATGGCTGGGTTGAAAAGCGGCCGCATCTTCCGTATGAAATTGACGGTATTGTTATCAAGGTCGACTCACTGGCACAGCAAGATGAGCTGGGGACAACGGCCAAAAGTCCGCGCTGGGCGATTGCCTATAAATTTCCTGCTGAAGAAGTGGTTACAACCCTTTTAGATATTGAACTGAGTGTAGGCAGAACGGGTGTTATAACACCAACTGCAATTCTGACTCCAGTTAAAGTTGCCGGGACAACTGTACAGCGCGCCTCCCTTCACAACGAGGATCTGATTCGGGAGAAGGATATAAAAATTGGCGATCAGGTAGTCGTTAAAAAGGCCGGTGATATAATTCCGGAAGTTGTAAATGTTTTAGTTGAACAGCGGACGGGAGCAGAAATTGATTTCCATATGCCGACACATTGTCCGGAATGTGAAAGTGAGCTTGTTCGTCTTGACGGTGAGGTTGCGCTCCGATGCATTAATCCAAAATGTCCTGCGCAAATCCGCGAGGGTCTGATACATTTTGTTTCCCGCGATGCGATGAATATTGACGGGCTGGGGGAAAAAGTGATCACCCAGCTGTTTGCGGAAAAATTAATCGGTGATGTGGCTGATATTTATAAGCTTACCCGCGAGCAGCTACTAGCACTTGAGCGAATGGGCGAAAAGTCTGTTTCTAATTTGTTAGCTGCTATTGAGGCTTCGAAGAACAATTCGCTTGAAAAACTGCTGTTTGGGCTCGGGATCCGTCATGTCGGTGCGAAAGCGGCAAAGACATTGGCCATTGAATTTGGTTCGATGGAAAAGCTGGCTGCTGCTTCGAAAGAGGATTTAATTGCAATTAATGAAATTGGTAATAAAATGGCCGATTCCATTGTCAGCTTTTTTGAGCAGGAAGAAGCTGGTGAGCTTATTCAGGAGTTAATTACTGCGGGGGTAAACATGAATTATAAAGGGGCAAAACCTGTCTCGGCGGCTGATTCTGATTCTATTTTTGCCGGCAAAACAGTTGTCCTTACCGGAAAACTCGATGTATTAACAAGAAATGAAGCGAAGGAAAAAATCGAAGCGCTGGGCGGCAATGTTGCCGGCAGTGTCAGCAAAAAAACACATTTAGTAATTGCCGGTGCGGATGCTGGCTCGAAGCTTGCCAAAGCACAGGAGTTAGGAATTGAAGTGTGGGATGAAGAGAAGCTGCTGGAAGAACTAAATAAGTAAGAGGTGTACCAATTTTATGAGAAAGCTCTCATTCCTTGCCCTTGCCCTCGTTCTTTTGCTTAGCGCCTGTGCACCTAATTTTGGGAAGCAAAATGAAGAGGTCCAAACAAAGGAGAAGACAAAGGGAAAGGCGATTATTCCAAAATATAATATTTCAGACAAATATTATCGGACGATACTGCCCTTCAAACCAGGGCAAGCCCGCGGGCTCGTCGTCAATAATATAAATACAAGATTTGATTTGAATGAATTCGAAATGGGTTTAATGAGGATTGCCCAGCACAGCTTTGATACGGATAAGTATTATTTCCGTGAGGGCCAGGAAATCAAAGCGGACACAGTTCGGTTATGGTTAAACCGCAAATATACAAAAGAGCAGTTAAAGGAAAATAAATTAAAAGACTCTGAAAATATTGGGTTAAATCCGGTTAATACTGGATCGGTTGCTAATCCTAGCTCGCCGATTTATTTGGCTCACATTTTAGAGCATGATTATTTAACAAAAGATGATAAAGGGAATGTTAAGTTGGCCGGGATCACAATTGGACTGGCAATGAACTCCACTTACTATTTTAAGGTTCCAGTGGGGGCAGGCACAATTGAAAAGGAAGAAAGCATTTCTAAAGCTGAAATGGAGAGCCAAGGGAAGAAGATTGCAGCCGAAGTTGTCAAACGTATGCGGCAAATGAAAGGCCTGTCGGAAATTCCTATTACAATTGCCATCTTTAGACAGGAATCGAAAACTTCCGTGGTACCTGGAAATTTCGTTGCCTATACAACGGTTGATCAGGGAAGTTCAAGTTTAAATAATTGGGAAAAGGTAAGTGAAAAATACTATCTATTCCCTTCAACTAATGCGCAAAATGACCACCGGGATGATATGATTTCGTTTTTGAATTTTAAGCAGGATGTGGAGCAGTATTTTCCAAACTTTAACGGTGTGATTGGCAGAGCGTTTTATATTGGCGATCAAATGCAGGATTTAAATATTACGATCCCGATCCAATTTTATGGGAAAACGGAAGGGGTCGGATTCACGCAGTATGTAACCGGTTTGGTTATGCAGTATTTTCCTAAATATCTGCCTGTTTCCGTAAGTGTTACCTCTGTGGACGGACCAGAAGCGATTATTGTCAAAAAAGCAAATGATACCGAGCCATTCGTTTATATTTATCAATAATGTAACCGGCATGATTGCCGGTTATTTTTTGCTTTCGAACATTTGATACTATATTATTATTCATGTAGAATGAAAGGTGATGTAAACGTTTTAATACATAGGAGGGGTTAGAATGGTACAACCATACAAGCATGAACCATTTACAGATTTTACAGTGGAAGAAAACCGTCAGGCCTATCTTCAAGGGTTAAAAACTGTTGAAAGCTATCTGGGTCAGGACTACGATTTGTTGATTGGCGGGGAAAGAATTTCTACTGAGGAAAAAATCGTTTCCTATAATCCAGCCAATAAAGAAGAAGTCATCGGCCGCGTATCAAAAGCCAGCCAAGAGCTTGCTGAAAAAGCAATGCAGTCAGCTGTAGAGGCGTTTAAAACATGGAGAAAAACAAATCCAGAAGCCCGCGCGGATATCCTTTTTAAAGCTGCTGCAATTATCCGCCGCCGTAAACACGAATTTTCTGCTCTGATGACAAAAGAAGCAGGAAAGCCGTGGAGAGAAGCAGATGCGGATACAGCGGAAGGAATTGATTTCCTAGAATATTATGCTAGACAAATGCTCGCTATCAAAAATGGCGTGCCGGTACAAAGCCGTCCAAACGAACATAACCAATATGGATATATTCCACTTGGTGTTGGTGTCATCATTTCACCATGGAACTTCCCATTTGCGATTATGTGCGGCACTACTGTTGCGGCAATCGTATCCGGAAACACTGTTCTATTAAAGCCAGCTTCGACTACACCAATTATTGCGGCTAAATTTGTGGAAGTAATGGAAGAAGCGGGACTTCCTAAAGGCGTTCTAAACTTCGTTCCAGGCAGCGGCGCTGAAGTGGGCGATTACTTAGTTGATCATAAGGATACTCGTTTCATCAGCTTCACTGGTTCACGGGATGTAGGACTTCGCATTTACGAACGTGCCTCAAAATTAAGTCAAGGACAAATTTGGCTAAAGCGCGTCATTGCAGAAATGGGCGGTAAAGATACAATTGTAGTTGATAAAGAAGCAGACCTTGAGCTTGCGGCACAATCAATTGTTGCGTCTGCGTTTGGCTTCTCCGGTCAAAAATGTTCTGCATGCTCTCGTGCCGTTATTGTTGAGGATGTATATGATCACGTATTAAATCGCGTGGTAGAATTAACGAAACAATTGAAGGTCGGTGACCCAACAGAGCAAGATACATTTATGGGTCCTGTTAATGATAACAATGCTTGGAAGAAAATCATGGAGTATGTTGAAATCGGCAAACAGGAAGGTAAATTAATGGCCGGCGGCGAAGGAGACAATTCAAAAGGCTACTTCATTCAGCCAACCATTATCGCCGACCTTGCTCCAGATGCCCGTATTATGCAGGAAGAAATCTTTGGTCCGGTTGTTGGTTTCACGAAAGCGAAAGACTTCGACGAAGCGCTTGAAATTGCAAACAATACAGAATACGGCTTAACAGGTGCGATTATTTCCAGCAACCGTGCACATGTCGAGCAGGCCCGTGAAGACTTCAATGTCGGCAACCTTTATATTAACCGCGGTTGTACAGGGGCCGTAGTCGGCTATCAGCCATTTGGCGGTTTCAATATGTCCGGAACCGACTCCAAAGCAGGCGGCCCAGACTACTTACTGCTGCACATGCAAGCAAAAACAACTTCTGAGCTGTATTAATTCATATCGACAGCATAAACAAACCTCTTTCCCCTTTGGAAAGAGGTTTGTTTTATATCGTTGGTCTAAGCTTTTGTTTTTCACCTTGTTTCACTTTTACTGTAACGGTGATTTTTTGTAAGCTCTCTTTAGTTAAGGGTACTTTTCCGTTTTGTTCTATCTCTTTCCACGCTTTCACATTTTTACGATAAGCTTCTTCGGATAATCGAAAAATATCTACATGGTGTTTTAAGCCTTCAAGGTATGTGGCCAAAATCTGGGCTTTAATTAATTTCTCAGATTCCTTCTCTATTTTGGTTAATTGTTCTGGTTTGACTATTTCTGAAAGGGAAGCCGTGACATCCAGCGAAAGCTGAAATTGGATTTGACCATTTTTTACGATCGTTTTTTTCTTTGGCTTTAATTTCCAAACAATTAAACTAACATGTGATAACTCATTTGTTAAACTGAGCTCTTCCCGCTTAAAATCTTTATTCATCCATCTTAAGCCTTTGATGTTTTTAAAGGGTGCCATTAGTTTTAAGCCGTTTTTGGTAAGAGCAGCTACTCCGGCGAATTCAATCAAAGGATTGGTTTTTGTAGTCTCCGTTTCCCATGTATTTTTCGCTAACCGAATATAAGGAATAATAGCCTCATGAGGAGGTTCATTTATTGCGATTAGAAATTCTCTCATATCAAGTGGACGAATAAATGACCTTTGCTCATAGGTGGCCCTAGGGTCGCCCAATTTGGAAAGAGAAGGGGCCAAACTTAAGGGTGGAACGCTCTTTAAAACCTCGGATAAAGGCTCTTTGGTCGCATATAGATTCAAACTATACCGAGTTTCCCGATATCGGTCAAATCGATCAATCGTAGCCCGGATGTCTCCCTTTTTCAAAGCCTGTTCTGAAAAAACAATGAAGGATAAATGTCCCCAGAATAATCTTCGTTGGATGGATGCATATAAATTAAAGGCGGCTTCGTTCAATGTTTTGCCAGAGGCGTGCCCAACGACCACCTTGGTTGAGGTAATATCTCCTCTAACCTCGGATTTTGCTGTTAAGGAAGTATTGACTATCTGAATGTAAATTGTATATCTCAAACCATTATAGTCGACACCAATCCCTTGCACATATACCATTCTTTCTGACTCATTTGTATCCCAGCAGCCGGAAAGAATACAAGCAGTGAGTAGAATAGTCAAAAACAGAATAATCCTTTTTTGGTTATTTCTCATTTACTGCCCCCTTGTTTAAAGAGTAGGTTTCATTTTTTGTTTTTCACCATGGATAATCTTTACGATTACAGTGATTTTTTGTAGACTGTCAGCTGTTAAGGGGACTTTCCCATTTCGCTCAACTTCCTTCCATGTCTTTAAATTTTTTCGATAAACAACCTCAGATAAGCGTAATATGTCTGTATTGTGTTGTAATCCTCTCAAATAAGTGTCCTTTATTTCAGCAGAAAGTAATTTTTCAGCCTCCTGCTTTATCTTGGGCAGTTGTTCTGGTTTTTTGATTTCTGAGAGGGTGGTTGTCACATCGACAGTAATTTGAAATCTGATGGTTTTCGCATGTATTAATGGTTTTTTCTTTATTTTCAATTTTGTTACAACAAGACTGATAGGTGATAGATTATTGGTTAATGTAATTTCTTCTCGCTTTAAATCATTATTCGTCCATCTTAGTCCCTTAAATTGGTTTAAAGGTATACTTTCTAATAATTCGTTCTTTGTCAGAAGTGCAGCACCAGAAAATTCAATAATTCGTACCGGTTTCGTTTCTGTTTCCCATGTTCCCTTGGTAAGCCTAATATAAGGAATAACGGCTTCATGAGGAGGCTCATTCAAAGCGATTAATAATTCTCTTAAATTCAATGGACGAATAACAGATCTTTGCTCATAGGCAGCTTCGGGATCGCCCAAACGAGATAAGTAGGTTGACATTTCTAAAGGGGGGAGACTTCTTAAGACTTCTGTTAAAGGATCCCTCGTCACATAGAAATGAATACTATAACGTGTTTCTCGATAGCGGTCGAATTGATCAATCACCGCCTGAATATTTTTTTGCTTCAAAGCTTTTTCTGTTAACACGATAAAAGATAAATGGCCCCAAAATAATCGTCGCTGTGATGAGCTATATAAATTAAACATGGCTTGGTTAAGCGTTTTTCCTGATGCGTGGCCTACTACTAATTTTGTTGGGCTTGGCCCGCCCATGGCTTCCGTTTTGGCAGTTGTTGAAGTATTAACAATTTGAGCATAGACAGTGTATTTTTGATCTTTAAAATCAATACCTACCCCTTGGACATAAACCATTCTTTCGGGTTCATTCGTATCCCAGCAGCCAGAAAGAATGAATGAAGTGAAAAAAACAGGGAGCAGAATGATGATCCTTGTTCGAACCTTTATCATGTATTGCCTCCTTGCTTCGTGGGATCGGCAGGCTTTAAAGAGCCTGGGCGGCTATCATCTTTCTTTACAGGAATTCTCATAATGGCTTTTAGAACATATCTAAGGCTAAGCCTTTCCGCTACCTGAAGATACGGTAAATTAAATGATTGAACCTTGGCTGTAAAAATTCCGATTAGGAAGATGGATGTAAAGAATCCGAAAAAACCCAATGTTGCGGAAAATAATATAACCACAAAGCGTAACAACGAGATGGCACCAACAAGAGTCTGATTGACTAAGGTAAATGTAGCAATGGTGGAAGCGGCGATTACCACTAGCATGGCGGGATTTGTCAGTCCGGCTCTAATCGCCGCATCTCCAATAATGAGACCACCAATGACACTTAAGGTTTGACCAATGGAGACGGGCAGCCTTAGTCCCGCCTCCCTAAATACTTCGAATAATATAAGCATTAATATGGCTTCCAATGCCGTCGGAAATGGAACTCCTCTCCTTGATTCAATAACAGTGGCTAATAATGTAAAGGGCAGTTGATTTTGATGAAATGATGTTAAAGCCACCCAAAATCCCGGAAGAAAGGTGGCTACAGCAATTCCTAAAGCTCTCATTATTCTTTGAAAAGCATTATAGAAATAGTTTGTTTCAGAATCTTCGGCTGCCTTTAAAAGGAAAAATAGATTAACAGGAGCAATATAGGCATACGGAACACCTTCAATTAACACAATAAATCTGCCGTTTAATAGTGATTGCACGGCAAAATCTGGCCTTCCGGTATAGGTATGGCGGGGAAACACAGAGTAGGGATTGTCATTTATTAACCCCTCAAATTGTGTCCCGCTGTATAGGCCATCAATGTCAATTTCATTTATTTTATTTCTTAAATCCTCAATGGTCTCTGGATTTGCCAGGTCTTTCATATATAAAAGGGAAACTTTTGTTTTTGTACGTTTGCCGACCTCGAAGGATTCGCTCTGCAGTGAGGTCGTACGTAATCTTTTTCTAATTAGGGCGTAATTAACGAAAATATCCTCAATGAAGTTATCTCTGGGCCCCTTAATACTGATTTCCATATTTCCTTCTTCTGGCTTTCTTTGTGGCAGATCAGATGCCTCAACAGCATAAACCAAATTAAGCCACGTGAAAATTAGCAATAACTTACCAGAAAATACTTCATCAATTGATTTTTCCCTTGTAACAACAGGTGTCACAGTTGGCAGTTTAAGGAACTGAAGGGTTTCTTCATTCATCTCATTTGGTACGTCCTTAAAAAATTCCTCAAGGCGTGAAGGAACCGTTTTATATAACATATCGTTATTAACAAGTCCCTTACAATAAACAAGGGTAACCTGATATTGCTTGAACTGGAGAACAGAAAAAACCACATCGGAAGAATCCTTAAATGTTTCTCGCAACTTTTTTTCATCAAGTGGAATAGTCTTATCCTCCGATATACTATTGTTTATCCTCCCTGCATCTTTGTCTTTATTAACAGAAAGCTTTTTAAAGTTCATTTGTCGACCTCCGTTTTGCAATAACTTGAATGAGGGCAATTATACATAAGAAAATGGATAAGCTAAAAAATATCCAAAAAGTTGATGGCAAAATAAAGGTTCTAAGCAGAGCGATAAATCGATGATCGGTAATGGGAAGCAGCGTTAAAATAATTGTGATTGCTGCAGAAAACAATAAGCTTCTACTTTTTCGTTTTTTTGAATTTAAAACACTGAATTCCTTAATCATAAACAAAAATAAAGAGATACGAATAAAGACGCCTGATAACCATTGATAAATGGAAAGGAAATCAACATGTTCGATGTATCTGCCAATGGAGACAAGCCCCCATTCTTCATAGGGAGGGAATCTTTGGATAGATGCCTCCGTAGGCCCGAATTCAATAATGGCTCCGACCAAAGGCCCCAATGTTAACACTGTTAGGATAAGACTAATGATGAAGTAATGACGAAACCGGATTGGCGTTTCAATTTTGTGCTGCAATAAAAGAAAGAAAAACATTTCTGACATACCCGAAGCCTGATAAATCATGCCATCAAAGACACGACCGTAGCCGTGTTCCAAGACCGGGAGCAATAATGATGGCTGTTTATGCTGAATATTTGCTATCGCTACAAAAAAGCCAAATATCGTAATAAAAAACAATAGAAATACGTTAAGCATGCTGATAGTACGTAAATTATTTCCGGCCAGCATCCAGCAAATAAAAATAAAGACAATGACCAGTACAATTGGTGGTGTTGTAGGTAAAAAGGTAATATTTGTCCATGTAACCGTCTCTCGTAATGAAACACTAGTCAATATGATGAAATAGCACATCAAAAGGATGGCCAAAACCTTTGATAGTGTAGGACCAATTATATTTGATAGCCAAACAAAAAGCGGCTGTCTATTTGATTTCTTATGAATGTACAGAATTAACGGGATCCAAAGGATTGTTGGCAGTAATGTTAACAGAACCGTGAGCCACGCATCTCTTCCGGAAGTATCAATTAAAGGAGAAATGACAAACACATGATTATTTAAACCAATTGCCGTCATTGCCAACAAAATCATATGGACTGCTGTAATAGAATCTGATTGTTTAATAAACAGCACCCCTCTCATTTAATTAAAAATATTATCCCTCCAAATATGACCAATTATGTGAAGTTGTACAAATATCCTTCAACAGCGAGTTTTGGGTAAGATGATGGAGCCTCTTTATCTTTTATTACTATTTAACTGGGAAAATTAAACAATTATAATCAAAAGATGTGAAATTTTGTTATATAAATATGTCTGTTAACCTAGGTTAAAGGAATCATTTTTGAAAAAAATGGGAAATCACCTTCATAGTTAACTAAGAAAATAGTAAGAAGGATATAATTCCCATTTTGATTTATCATTGTCGACATCCATTTTCCTCATTTTTTTAATTTTCCCAATAAGGACCAAACTATTAATTTTTTTAACTATTGATTTCTGTGGCGCAAATCGACACAAACCCAATGATGAAAGAGTTATGTTTATAGCAGCACCTAGTTTTTGACATATAGTGTGCCGAGAAAGGAGGGCAGTAGATTATTGATTAAGGAAAATACTTAGGGGGGAAAAGGATGAAAAGAAAGCAACACCGTTGGTTATCCATTCTGCTTACGGCTATTCTAGTTTTACCGTTACTCCTGCAGCCGCAAATGAATGTAAATGCTGCTGGAAAGGGTGTAAGCGCTTCAGTAAAGGATGAGCTGCAATCTCCTAAACAAAAAGTAACGAAATCGTTGTACAAACAATTTGGTGATCAAGACAAGGTCACGTTTCTTATCAAAATGAAAGAGCAGGTGGATGCTGCAAAAGTGGCTAAGGAAGCGGAAAAGAAAGCCAAAACCCAGAAGGCAGCTCCTGCTAAAACAAAATCTATTAAGCGTAATACCATCGTTTCCGAGTTGAAAGCAAAAGCAAAGGAAACGCAGACTGACGTATTAGCTTTTCTACAAGAACAAAAAAAGGCAGGAAAGGCAAAGGATATTCATTCCTACTTTATTGTGAATGCCATTGCGGTAACGGCGACACAAGAGGTAATGGAAAAGGCGGCCGCATTCGCGGAGGTTGAAAAAATCTTACCGAATGAAACGCGCCAATTGTTTGTTCCGCAACAATCGACTGCGACAGCTGTTAAAAAACCTGCTGCTGCGGAAACGACAGCCATTGAGTGGAATATCGACCGTGTTGGCGCCCCAGCCGTTTGGGAAATGGGGATTGATGGTAGCGGTATTGTTATTGGCTCGATTGATACCGGAGTTCAGTGGAATCACCCAGCTTTAAAGGAAAAATACCGTGGATATAATCCGGCTTCAGGTCAAATAGAGAATACGTACAGCTGGTTGGATGCGGTTAGAGGACAAACAACGCCATATGATGATCATGGGCATGGAACGCATACAACTGGAACAATGGTCGGTTCTGAGCCTGATGGGTCTAATATCATCGGGGTAGCCCCGGGTGCCAAGTGGATTGCGGTCAAGGCTTTCACCGCTGCTGGCGGGACGGATGCCGATTTATTGGAAGCTGGAGATTGGATGATTGCGCCGGGCGGTAACCCTGATATGGCACCGGATGTTATTAATAACTCATGGGGCGGCGGTCCTGGACTCGATGAGTGGTATCGTCCGATGGTTCAGGCGTGGAGAGCAGCCGAAATCTTTCCTGAATTTTCTGCCGGAAATACAACCTTAAGTAATCCTGGCGGTCCTGGGTCTGTTGCCAATCCGGCCAATTATCCGGAATCTTTTGCTACAGGAGCAACAGATATTAACAACAAACTAGGAAGCTTTTCCTTACTTGGACCATCTCCGTATGGGGAAATCAAGCCGGAAATTTCAGCACCTGGTGTTAATATTCGTTCTTCTGTTCCAGGCAGCGGTTATGAAGGGGGATGGAACGGGACATCGATGGCCGGCCCGCATGTATCAGCGGCAATTGCTTTACTGAAGCAGGCTAATGCCAGTCTAACGGTGGAAGATTTAGAAAGGATTCTACAGGAGACAGCCATTCCGTTAACTGACAATAAATTTCCGGAGTCGCCGAATAACGGGTATGGTTCAGGGCTGTTAAATGTTTATGATGCTGTTTCTTCTGTCATTTCCGGTTTAGGAAAACTGAAAGGACAGGTAACAAAAGAAGGGGACGACAGTGAAGCACCGGTGTTAACACATTCCGCACCTGCCACGGTTTACGCAGGAATGCCGTTAACGTTAGAAGCCTCAGCTGCCGACAATATTAGTGTAACAGAAGTATCGGTCCAATATCAAAAGCCAGATGGTACATGGACAACTGCAGCTGCTAAGCGAACAAGCGGTGATTACAAAAATGGAACATACCGTGTGACCATCCCAGGAGAAGAAATTGCCGGTGATGCTTTCGTCTACAAGTGGAAAGCGGTTGATTTCGGCGGAAATGAAGCGGTGAGTGAACATACACTTACTGTCCGTCCGGGAATTACGGTCGGCTACTTGCAGGACTTTGAAACTACACCGGAAGGGTGGACTTCATACGGTGCCAATGATCCATGGCAGTGGGGCAAACCGACGAGCGGTCCTGGTAATGCTTTTTCCGGCGAAAAGGTTTATGCAACCAATCTAAGCGGAAATTATGCAAGCAGTACCGATGCTTCATTACGGATGCCGCCAATTGATTTACCGCAAGGCAGCAGTTACCTGCAATTTAAGCAATGGCACGATTTAGAAAGAAACTATGATTTCGGTCATGTATATGTGTCAACTGATGGAGTCAATTGGGTTCAAAAGCTTCGCGTAAATAATGTATCAAACGGCTGGATTGATGGTGAAGTGGATTTAAGTGAATACGCAGGGCAAAGAATTTATATTGCCTTTAATCTGAAAACCGATGGCAGTGTAGTGAAGGCCGGCTGGTATATCGATGATGTCCGGCTGACGAACGCACCGCTTTCGAACCCGCAAACTGCTGATTCGAAATTGGCGGTTGAAAAAGATAAAACTGCGGCCGATGATGTTAAAAAGGACAAAGTCAATCCAGATAAATTTACCATGATGGTACCAAAGGTGAAAAATGATACGGGAACGGAAAAGGCTGCACCGATGCTGTTGCCGATGCAGGCTAAAGTAACTGTGTTAGAATCTGGCCGTTCGGTCAATACCAATCCGGCAAACGGAAGCTTTGAGCTTTCCCATGCGACTGGAACGTATACGGTTATTGCTGAAAGCTACGGGTACCAATCACAGACAAAAACAGTAACGATTGAGCAGGATCAAGAAGCTGCAGCAAACTTTACGCTTCAAGAATTAGCGAAGGGAACGGTATCAGGAAGCATTAAAAATCAAGCGTCCGGAGAGCCGGTGGCAGGGGCAACTGTATATGTTGTGGAGGATGCGGCTGTTCAGCCTGTCCAAACCGATGCCAACGGACAATTTACGATCACTGCCTATGAAGGTGACTATACACTTAAAGTGATTGCACCGCGGTTTTATAGCCAAGAAGCAACGATTAAACTGAAAGGAAATATCGAGAAAAACTTTGATATGAAGCCTTTCATCGGTTATCCAGGGGAGATTGGCTATGACGACGGCACAGCCGAAAATGCACGGGCATTTTATGATGCCGGAAATGGCTGGGCAGTTAAGATGTCGTTAGCGGAAGGACAGAAGAAGGCCTTAGTTACAGGCGGATTGTTCCGCTTCTGGACTTCAGAATGGCCGGTTCCTGGCGGGACTGCCTTCAAAGTCGCTGTATATGATGCTTCTGGGGCAGGCGGAGCGCCTGGCAAAAAGCTGGCTGGTCCGTTTGATGCGACAGCACTTCGTAACGGGCAGTGGACGTTAGTGGATTTAAGCAGACATGGAATCCTTGTTGAAGGAGATTTCTATATCGTCTACATCCAAGCAGACATAAATACGAGATCGCCTGGGCTGGCTACTGACGAGAATGGTCAAAATGCGAAGCGGAGCTGGCAGCTTGTAAGTGGAGCATGGACGCAATCACCTGCGGACGAAGGGAACTATATGATTCGCGCTGTGGTTGATTACGAGGTAACAGCTCCATCAATCACCGCACCTGTTGATGGAACGTATACGAATGTTGAAACGGTAACCGTAAAAGGTGAAGCCGCTCCAACGACAAAGGTTCATATTTTTAATAAAGGAGAAGAAGCGGCTGCCGTTAATACGAAGGATGATGGCACATATGCTGTTGACGTAAAGCTTAAAAAGGGCGAAAATCAGTTAACGGCAAAGGCTTCTACTGTACAAGGAATGACAGATGCATCCGCACCGGTTAACATCATCTTTGATGCCGAGGCGCCGGAGCTGTCTATCGATACACCAACAGATGGAAGTAAGATAAATACGGAAACCGTCACGGTAAAAGGGAAAGTGAAGGATGATTATTTACAATCCGTAATGGTCAACGGAACAAAAGCCAAAGTTGAAAATGGCTCCTATTCGGCTAGAGTCATTCTGGATGAAGGAATCAATCAAATTAAAGTAACGGCTAAGGACGAGGCAGGAAATACGACGGAAAAAGCAGTAAAAGTCGATGTTAAATACACGGCCCCTGTCATTGAAAATGTAAAACCGGCTGAGGATAAGGAATTGAAGAAAGGTGAAAGTGTCAAAATTGAATTTACAAGCGAACCTGGCTTGAAAGCTACTTTTGCTATCCACATGCCGCTGACACAAACGAAAGCAGGACAGCTGTCAAATGCAACAGAGCTGCCGATGATGGAGGTTTCACCGGGATCTTATGTCGGTTACTATACCGCGACAAAGGACATGAAAGCCGCCGGGGCCGTCATTGAAGTTAAGGTAGTTGACTCCTACGGGAACGAATCAAGAAAAACCGCCGAAGGAAAACTATATATCAACGAAAAGATAAAGAAAAACTAAAACTTAAGGAAGCAAGAGGACCCAAACCGTCCTCTTGCTTCCTTTTTGTGGGGTTACAAATTTACAATATAAAAAAACAACCAGTTTAGGTTGTTTTTTCGTTTAGATATCGGTTGTTGCATATATTTCCGAGTCCTTATGGATGGAGAGACTGCTGGCTATCAAAAACTGAGCGAAGTAGTAGGTTGTCATAATAAAAACATCAGAAAAAGCGATGCTTGAAATGAACATATTCCAGGATAGGATGGAGTCGGAGATGACAAACAGGATGCTGCCTGCTGCAGCAAATATGTTACCGGTCAGGAGAGCTGATATGGCCATCAGAGCTATGGTTAGTATGTAGGCGATAACCGGGACGACGAGTGTATCGTTTCCTTCCGCCAGTAAGGAGGCGATCAGCTGACGGCCAATGATAAATGAGTAAAAAGCCATCGGCAAAATGGCTGTCATACGTCTTCTATTTATACGAGAAGATTTTAAGAAGCCGCTTAAATAGAAGAGATGACCAATCAAGAAAGCGCTGAGCCCGGCAACAAAAGACACGGCAATGAAGCCGTCGCCTAGCATACAGAAAAACAGTCCGATGATAATAAGACGGTGGGTCGCCGCCGGTTCGGCGGGCTGCTGGCGGAATCCGAAATATATGAAGTGAAAGATTTTTGATCTCCATATGCAACAATTTTGGGGGGCAAGGCTATTTAAAGTGTCGGACCATTGTTCTTGCTTCTATTAAATTATCTTTTTATTATTTAAGGTGGTATTATTTGTTGGCTATTGTTTCGATGGTCGAAAGAAGCAATCATAATAAAACAAAAGGAAAATAGCCCATTTCCTGTACAGGGCGGGGTTCGGAAAGGATAGTGATTTCGCAATGAAAATTTTGGAAACAGAACGGCTGATTCTTCGTTTGCAAACAAACGACGATGCCGATTTTATTCTTGAATTGCTTAATGATCCCTCTTGGCTGCAATACATTGGTGATCGTGGTATAAGAACCTTAGAGGACGCCCGTGCCTATATACTAAATGGACCTATTCGTATGTATGAGCAATTCGGCTTTTGTTTATATTTAGTCGAGCGAAAGGAAGATCATATCCCAATTGGAATTTGTGGTCTAATAAAAAGAGACTCCCTCGAAGATGTGGATATTGGTTTTGCTTTTCTTCCCAAGTATTGGGGAAATGGATATGCCTATGAAGCTGCTTCTGCAGTAATGGAATATGGTAAGGATGCATTAGGACTGAATCGAATCGTGGCTATCACGACTCAAGATAATCATGCTTCAGCCAAATTATTGGAAAAGGTAGGCTTGCAGTTTGAAAGATTGATCCAACTGCCCAATGATTCTGAAGAGATAAGACTGTTTGCATTTAATAATTTATAGGAAAACAAATCAATCACCTTTAAAAATCATTAAACCAAAAATAATAATGCCTTACCGCTGCTAAAGCAATATGATTCGCTTGTCATTGTTGCCTGGGCTATGTTGATCGGTGGTTTGGTATTAAGCTCGATTTATTCACATTGGCCGCTGCACTTTACTACTTTAACGCAAGAATATTAAACATGTAAGGCACTTACTAATAATGTTTACATTTAATGTACCGCAGCCGAAAACATGGCAAATAGCAAATGAAGGAAGCAAGGGTTCTCTTACTTCCTTTTTGTCATTTTTATTTGTCGTGTACTAATAAACTTACGATTGACTGTCTACCCCAGGCGTACAAATGTCCACGAGTGGTGTCAGGCACCAACTTCAACTACAAACGGTACTGTAAAGATTTCTCCTTCATGCTGGAATTGGCCCCAGATTTTGTAGATTCCCTTGTCCGGGAAGATGGTCATGAAGGTGACGTTTGGGCCGCTGCCTTCGAGTGTCATTGGGTGGATGTGGAGATATTTTTCCGCATTGGCACTGATGGCGACGGTGTGGCCGAGTGCTCCTAAATATGGCTGAAGGGTTTCAATTGGCTTCCCCGATTTGGCGTCGTAGATGGAAAATGTCATGTGCAATGTTTTGTTCGCGGCCAAATGGTCAAACGACAGGGTCACTTTTTTGCCGTCAACTGTTTTCGTCAGCTTTTGATCCGGAATAAGCGGCTTCGGTGCAGCCTCCTCACCGGCAACCTTTTGCCAATGACTTTCGATACTACTGTCCACCCCGCCTTTAGGTGTAACCTCGGCAATCAGCTTATAATCACCGCCTGCAGGAAATGTGGTGGTAATATCAAATTCCCCATCACCTTTATATTTAGGATGGATATGGGAAAAATAAGACAAATCCTTGCTTACAATAAACATATGCATCTTCTTTTCATGAACGGTTTCAAATAATTGAATAGGCTGATCGGATTCGTCCTTGATTAAGATTTTGATTGGGGTTTCCTCATTGGCCATTGGCTTCTCGGGAAGAATCCACTCGGAGGAAGTTGGCACCGCATTGACAGGAGCAGCACTCATTTTATGGTCTCCCATTGATTTCGGCACCTTTAGAGAATTACAGCTAGTTAAATGAAAAACGGATAAAAGAATTAGGGCGATTGTAACACGTCTCATAAAATCCTCCTTTCACAATTAGTCCATTCTATACTTTACATTACCTTATTAATCCACTGCAAGAATAATTTGTAAAAATTAATCAACAATGGAAAAATTTAATGATAATATAGAGGAGGCAGAAACGTTTTACCTAGGAATTTCGTCTTGATTAAGAGAAGATACAAGGTTTAATTTTTAGCTAAATTGGAGGAATTAGACATTTGATACCATTGTATTTGTTTCACGTTACGGCAGTGGAGCACAGTGAAAGTGCGCTTTGGACTTGTCTCATTTGCAATATTTTTGTGGTTGCCTCGGGAATTGTGTTCATGTATAAACTGTTTACTCAGAAAGATGTTCGCAAGTCGGGAATAATATTTGCTATCGCTATTGTAATCAATTATATTTTTATCGCCATTTTTGGAGACCCGTTTGACCTTCTGGGATAAACAGGAGAGGAGATGAAGGAATGAAGTATTACCGTTTATGGGTGCTTGCTTTTTTACTTAAATTTATTGGTTCGGCATGGGATGCGTCTTATCATTTCAAGTATTTATTCGAAGAATATTCAATCCCTCATATTGTGAATTTTATCGGATTTGCGCTTGGCGGGTATCTGCTTTTTAAAGAATGGAGAAAGTCGCAATTCATGGACCACTTCTCAAGAAATCTGATTACCATCGGTTATGTGTTGTTCTTAATCGGCATTCCGCTGGATTTCACGTATCATATTGCCTATGGAATTGACCTGACAACCTGGAGTCCAACCCATTTTATTTATTATATTGCTACATCAATTATGATTTTTGGCGTTTGGCGCGGCTATTATCAATTGACCCAGGACGTAGAGCCAACGTGGAAATCGATGCATACTTGGTTTGCTATGTTTCTTTTGGAATGTTTCTTGTTTCCAAACATGCAGCAGGAAAATGGGGCGATTTCCTATGACCAGTACATTCATGGAAAATCGATCGCCTCGCCGGAAATATTAGCATTGATTTCAAACCCGGCATCACAGATCTTCGGCGGAATTCCTGAATGGGTATATCCGATTTACTCCGTACTGATGGTAAGTTTACTGACGGTATTTACCATTCGGATTTGCCGCAATTTCACTATCCCTGTCATGGGAACCGCACTATATATTTTGATAAGATTTATTTTTAAAGGCGTCTTTTTCGCGGTTGGTTACCCAACTTCTTATGTGCCGATTACGATTCTATTCATCCCGTTGATTTATTTATTATTTCGAAAAACCAATTGGACAGCGGGGCTCGTCGGCAGCTTGTTGTATTTCCTTGGTGTGTTTGCGATTCACACACTTGGAATATTGATCACGCCGCCGCTGGTTTTATGGGAAGTCGTTCCCGCTGTTTTAGCTGGAGTACTTGTTCCGGTGATTGTCCCGCTGATTAAATTAACCCCGTCGTTAAAAAGAGCAAAATCAATCGTTTAATTTTTGAGAGGTATCCTTTTTATTTAAAAAGGGTGCCTTTTTTATTTGTTGCTTCGCTTTATGTTGAGGATTTCGCGGAATTTCAGTTTTATTTCGCGGGTTTTTGAAATGATTTCGCGGATTTTCAAAATAATTTCGCCGACTTCCACCATGATTTCGCGAATCACTCTAATTCTCACATCCCCCAAGCAAAAATAACCAGCCAAATCCCGCTATATATAAGCAACTGGGGAATATTTACCCATTTTTATAAAAATTTTCAGAAAAGTGGTTCCTTTTTTAAAAAGAGTGTTATATAATACAAAACGAGGACAGTTACTGTATTATAACAAAGAGGTGATCTAGTTCATGTCGACGCAGACACGGGGGATTGAAGTGGTTGGGGCATTGAAAGCCCAATATGATGAGGTTTTGACGCCTGAAGCGTTAAAATTTATTGAAGATTTAGAAAGAAATTTCGGCAGCCGAAGAGTGGAACTGTTACAGTCCAGGCAAACACGCCAAGAGGAAATTAACAATGGAAAACTTCCTGATTTCCTTCCAGAAACAAAACATATTCGTAACGGGGACTGGACAATCGCACCGCTTCCGCAGGATCTGCAGGACCGCCGGGTGGAAATAACCGGGCCGACTGATCGAAAAATGGTCATTAACGCACTGAATTCAGGTGCAAAATTATTTATGGCAGACTTTGAAGATGCCACTTCACCGACATGGGGAAATGTGGTCGAAGGACAAATCAACTTAAGAGATGCAGTAAGACGGACAATTTCCTTTGAAAATCCTAATGGCAAAAGGTATCAATTAAATGAACAAACAGCTGTACTAATCGTGAGACCGCGGGGGCTTCATTTAGAAGAAAAGCATGTACTGGTAGACGGAAAACCAATCTCAGGGAGCTTTCTCGATTTCGGGCTTTATTTTTTCCATAATGCAAAAGAATTACTGGCGAGAGGGTCAGGTCCTTACTATTACTTACCGAAGCTCGAAAGCCATTTAGAAGCAAGGCTTTGGAATGATGTGTTTGTTTATGCTCAAGAACAGCTTGGCATCCCGCAAGGAACGATTAAGGCGACTGTGCTGATTGAGACGATAATGGCTGCGTTTGAAATGGATGAAATTCTGTATGAGTTAAAGGAACATTCGGCAGGCCTTAACTGCGGCCGCTGGGATTACATCTTCAGCTATTTGAAAAAGCTGCGTAACCAAGACAATGTGATTTTACCGGATCGCTCACAGGTTACGATGACCGCGCCGTTTATGCGCTCCTATTCACTGCTGACAATTCAAACCTGTCATCGTCGGAAGGCACCGGCAATGGGCGGCATGGCAGCGCAAATTCCGGTAAAAAATAATCCGCAAGCAAACGAAGAAGCGTTTGGCAAGGTACGCGCGGATAAAGAGCGTGAGGCACGTGATGGTCATGACGGGACATGGGTTGCCCACCCGGGACTTGTTCCGGTGGCGATGGAAGTGTTCAACCGCGAAATGCCGACACCAAATCAAATCCATACAGGTAAACAGCAAAAAATTACGGTTACCGCTCAAGACTTGCTTGAGGTTCCAAATGGCACAATTACTGAAGCCGGTATCCGTACAAACATAAATGTTGGTATTCAATATGTTGCTTCATGGTTATCCGGACGGGGAGCTGCCCCAATCTACAATTTAATGGAGGATGCGGCAACCGCGGAAATTTCACGGGCGCAAGTTTGGCAGTGGATCCGCCACCCTAAAGGTGTACTGGAGGATGGCCGGAAAGTGACAGTTGAAATGTATGAGACGTTAAAGGTGGAAGAATTGGAAAAAATCAAGCAGGAAATTGGCGAACAGGCATATGCCAGCAGCCGGTTTGACGAAGCCGTTCAATTGTTTGATGACCTCATTTTAAAGGATGAGTTTGTGGATTTCTTAACGTTACCTGGTTATAAGCTTTTATAAAAATTTTTATATAAAAAAATTAATAGGTTAATAGGAGGAATTTATAATGACTAATTCAAGAGCTGCTCAATTACAAGAAAGCTGGGAAATGGATGCACGCTGGAAGGGGATTGCAAGACCGTATACGGCAGAGGATGTTATTAAGCTTCGCGGTTCCATTGATATTGAACATACTTTAGCACGTAAAGGTGCCGAAAAGCTTTGGAAGCTTATTAATGAAGAAGACTATATCAATGCGCTGGGTGCACTTACTGGCAACCAAGCTGTGCAGCAGGTTAAAGCAGGCCTTAAAGCCATCTACTTAAGCGGCTGGCAGGTTGCAGCCGACGCCAATCTTTCTGGACATATGTACCCGGACCAAAGCTTGTACCCTGCAAACAGTGTACCATCTGTCGTAAAAAGAATTAACCAAGCGCTGCAGCGTGCTGACCAAATCAGCCACTCTGAAGGCGATAATTCGATCGACTGGTTTGCACCAATTGTAGCCGATGCTGAAGCAGGCTTTGGCGGCCAATTAAACTGCTTCGAATTAATGAAAGGCATGATCGAAGCAGGAGCTGCCGGCGTTCACTTCGAAGACCAGCTTTCTTCCGAGAAAAAGTGTGGCCACTTAGGCGGAAAGGTTCTTCTGCCAACTCAAACAGCGGTTCGTAACCTGATCGCAGCCCGTCTTGCCGCAGATGTTATGGGTGTTCCAACTGTATTAGTTGCCCGTACAGATGCTAACGCTGCTGATTTAATCACAAGCGATATTGATATGAATGATGCGCCGTTTATTACTGGCGAGCGTACACCGGAAGGCTTTTACCGCACAAATGCCGGTCTTGATCAAGCGATTGCCCGCGGCTTAGCTTACGCGCCGTATGCTGACTTGATTTGGTGTGAAACTTCCGAGCCAAATATTGAAGAAGCAAGACGTTTTGCTGAAGCGATTCATGAACAATTCCCTGGCAAACTGCTGGCTTATAACTGCTCACCTTCTTTCAACTGGAAGGCGAAGCTGGATGAAGAAACCATTGCGAAGTTCCAGCAAGAGCTTGGCAAAATGGGCTACAAGTTCCAATTCGTTACCCTTGCCGGCTTCCATGCGCTTAACCACAGCATGTTCGAGCTTGCTCGCGGCTACAAAGATAACGGCATGGCAGCGTACTCTAAATTACAGCAGGCCGAGTTTGCCAGCGAGCAGCACGGCTATACGGCAACCCGCCATCAGCGTGAAGTTGGTACTGGTTACTTCGACCAAGTTTCGATGGTGATCACTGGCGGAACATCATCTACTACTGCACTTAAAGGCTCTACTGAAGAAGAGCAATTCACAGGTGCAAAATAATAACCGTATGCAGGACCCTTTTCCCTTGAATTTTAGGGAAGGGTTCTTTTTTTGTTTGAAAAATTAACTCTAATCATTATTTTAAAATAATTTATAACAGTTGGTTAAAGTCCTCTATTCTATGAAAAAACTAACAATTGACAACTTTCGACATTTACAATACTATTTTAATATAGAATTGGAGGCTTAGTATTATGTCAACGTTAAAAAAACAGAAAATTGAAGAAAGTATTCCGGTAGAAACCTCTAATAGACAGAAAATTGTGGCTAGCGTTCCACAAAAAGGATTTTTTGGCCATCCTAAAGGATTATTTACGTTATTCTTTACAGAGTTCTGGGAGAGATTTTCGTACTATGGAATGAAAGCAATCCTTGTTTACTATATGTACTATTCCGTATCAAAAGGCGGTTTAGGGATTGATCAACAAACTGCCCTTGCAATTGCTTCTGTATATGGAGCTTTGATTTATATGTCCGGGATTATCGGAGGATGGGTGTCTGATAGATTAATAGGTCCCTCTAAGTCGATGTTTTATGGCGGAGTCTTAATCATGTTTGGTCATATTGCATTAGCTGTACCGGGCAGTATGACGATGTTCTTTGTATCGATGATTCTGATTATCCTTGGTACAGGATTACTAAAACCAAATATTTCAACTGTTCTCGGGGAAATGTACGATATTAACGATGCCCGTCGTGATGCAGGCTTCAGTATTTTTTACATGAGTGTAAACCTTGGCGCATTTATTGCTCCATTCATTGTTGGAACGGTCGGCATGAACTACAATTTCCATTTAGGTTTTGGAATTGCCGCGATCGGTATGTTCTTAGCGTTAGTCACTTATGTTCTTACTAGAAAGAAAAATCTTGGTCTTGCCGGCACGTTTGTTCATAACCCGTTATCACAAGAGGAAAAGAAAGGCACGTTTGTAAAATTCGGATTAGCAGCAGTTGTCATTGCGGTTATTGCCACTGTTGCCATAATGACTGGATTTTTAACCATTGACCGATTTATTGCTCTTGTTGGAATCCTTGGTTTTGTTATTCCAACCATCTATTTTATTTACATGTATCGTAGTCCAAAAACAACGAAGGAAGAGCGTTCACACTTAATTGCATTTATTCCGTTATTCCTTGCATCTGTTATGTTCTGGTCAATCCAAGAACAGGGTTCAACGATTCTGGCAGCATTTGCCGATAAAAGGACACAACTGGATTTTGCCGGAATGCATATTAATCCTTCTTGGTTCCAATCATTGAATCCATTGTTTATCGTTGTGTTTGCGCCAATCATCGGGGCACTTTGGGTAAAACTAGGGAAAAAAGCACCTACGATACCAGTTAAATTTGGTTTCGGTATCTTGTTTGCTGGTCTTTCATTCGTTGTCATTTTAGTACCTGCATTAATTGGCGGTTCCGGTGCACTAGTAAATCCGTTATGGCTTGTGCTTAGCTACTTTATTGTCGTTCTAGGTGAATTGTGTTTATCTCCGGTAGGTTTGTCAGCGACAACGAAACTGGCACCGGCTGCTTTCTCAGCGCAAATGATGAGTATGTGGCTGTTATCAAACGCTGCGGCCCAGGCACTTAACGCACAAATTGTTAAATTCTATACACCTGCAACGGAAATGACGTATTTTGGTGTCATTGGGGTTGTAGCAATTGTACTTTCGGTTATTTTATTTGCCTTATCACCGAAGATTCAAACCTTTATGAAGGATATTCGCTAATTTTAAAAACTGCGGGGGATGCTCTCCGCAGTTTTTTTATTGCCTCGATTTTTGGAGCGGAACGTTTCTTAGGGTATTATCATACATAATAATAGCCTTGATGATGGAGTTGATTATGTTTTGAAAAAGCCTGGCGTTGAGGAGGTTCTGCAGCAAGGAATCCACGGACCTTTAGAAACGAAACCGGATGAGCGGCGAAAATACTTAGGGACATTAAGGGAACGGATTGTGGTGGCCTTAAAGAAAATTCAGGTAGCGGAAGAAACGGTGTATCCGCAGGTGGAGAAGTTAATGAAGGAATACCCGAAAGCACATCTGTTTTTAAATGGGAATTTACCTTACGAGCAATTATCCAAGTATATAAAAAAGGCTGCCAAATATAATATTCGGCACACCATTGTGACCAATAAGGAAAGTGAAACAGACATTGGCCTGGTGCTGGCTATGGATTATGCGATTGAAAAGGATGAGATCTTTATTTTTAAAAAGGCACCAGAAATCCCGATTGCCAAAAAAGGTTTTTTTGCGAAGCTTTTTAAAAGGTAGGTTGATGAAAAAGTGTGTGACTCCAAGTGGGGCATGCGCTTTTTTGTTTTTAGTCGCGTTTTAAGTACTATAGGCGACCGAGGAGCGAGAAAAAAAGTGAGCAGGGTAGCGTATAAGGGCTATAGGCGACCGAGGGGCGAGAAAAAAAGTGAGGAGGGTAGCGTATAAGGACTATAGGCGACCGAGAGGGGAGAAAAGAAGTGAGGAGGGTAGCGTATGAGGGCTATAGGCGACCGAGGGGCGAGAAAAAAAGTGAGGAGGGTAGCGTATAAGGACTATAGGCGACCGAGAGGGGAGAAAAGAAGTGAGGAGGGTAGCGTATGAGGGCTATAGGCGACCGAGAGGGGAGAAAAAAAGTGAGGAGGGTAGCGTATAAGGGCTATAGGCGACCGAGAGGCGAGAAAAAGAGCCAGCAGGGTAGCGTATAAGGACTATAGGCGACCGAGAGGCGAGAAAAAGAGCCAGCAGAGTCGCGTATAAGGACTATAGGCGACCGAGAGACGAGAAAAAGAGCCAGCAGAGTCGCATATAAGGACTATAAGCGACCGGGAAGAGCCAAAAACAGCCCGCCCGTCGCCAATCACGTCCATAATTAAATTTTTTAAAACGATTCACTACTATTCCTCTTGCCATCCCCATTCACCGTTACGCTATCGACCAGCAGCTGCATATTAGTTAGAACCTTTGTACTGTAGGTAAAATCGCCATAGCAGTAGGGGTAGCGGAAATTGCTTTTATCGCCGTTGCAATTATAAAGCTCCGGTTGCTTTTTTACCTGCATTTGTGAAAATTGCTTCGCCAGTTCTTCGCTGTGCTTGCCGCCGTGCTTTGCCACAAAGGTGATATAACCGCTGCCCATGTTGTAGGCTTGAATAACTGTAGGGAAATCAACCTTTTGCTGATTTCCATAAGTGAGGACCCGGTGGAAATGCTTAACCCCCGCTTGAATGCTTTGCTTTGGATCCTGTATTGTATTCCGTGCCAGACCTGCTGATTCCGAAGCCTGCATGGGATCGCCGCCATGGCCGTGGCTTTCCTGCTGCATTAATGCTAGTAAAACATCGGTGTATTTTTCAAGGTGGTATTTTTCTAATTCACTTTGGAGCTGCGGACGATACTGTTTGACGGCAGCGAATGGATCTACTTGCATAAGAGGCTCTTGAGTCTTATGTTGAAAATGATTTTGAATCGCGGCTAAAATGCAAAACAGCACGAATAGACCGAAAAACGTTTTGGATTTCTTTCGTCTTCGTTTTTTCATAAGTGATTCTCCTAAACTAGTTAAGCCCTGCTGAAACAGTGGCCTGCAGTTCGATTGCTACGTTGCCCTGAATCGCTCTGCTGATCATGCAGGAGGTTTCGGCCTTCTTGGCAAGCCGATGGGCAAGCTGAATATCCCGTTCAGTGGCATCTGGTTTCAAAACAATATGAGGACGGTGGATAATTTTTTTATAAGTAAATACACCTTTGGTAACGTCAACGATGCCGTCTGATTCCATGGTTAAGCTTTCTTTTTCAAGACCGCTGCGCTGCATCATTGCCGCGAGTGTGATGATATAGCAGGTTGCTGCCGCCCCAAGCAGCATCTCATCCGGATTGGTGCCGACCCCTGGACCATCCATTTCCGGAGGGATGGAGATTTTCGTTTTCAAATTTCCAGCCTCAATCTCACCGACATCATTTCGTAAACCAGGCCAGTTTGCTGTTAAATGAAAAATATGTTCAGCCATGCTCATCCTCCCTTACGTATTCATCTATTTTTTGAAAAATATGGTATAGTTAGTTTAATAGATGTTCGGAAACGTCATCGGCTTTATTTTACCATTGTTAACTGGCAGGTTCCAAAAACTTATTAGTATTTGGGGAGGTAAATAAATGAAGTTTTTTCATTTTGGTCGTGAAGTGAGAAGGGAGATTACTGCATTTAATAGTATAAATGTTGGAATAACACCCATTGTTAAAAATGAAGCCCCCTCATCGATGGGCTGCATGTATTTGGATGAGGAAAGTGTTGTAGGAATGCATCCGGCTACGGTACCGCAGCTTTTTCTAGTAATAGAGGGTGAAGGATGGGTTCAGGTGGAAGGCGGCGAAAAAATAAAGGTTTCCAAAGGAACAGCTGTCTTCTGGGAAGACGGTGAGCAGCATGAGTCAGGAAGCAAAACTGGAATGACGGCTATTATTATTGAAAGTCCAAGCCTGAATCCGGAACAGTTTTTAAAAAGTATTTAAATAATAAAAATAGTGCATCCCAACTAGAGAGGATGCACTTGTAATTTTATTGTGGTCTGTCTATTTTGATTGATGCTAATCTACTTCTTTAAGCATTTTCTCAATATTTGTTAAACGCGCATTAAGATCATTAATGGCGTTCATTTGCTGTTTTAGCATGATTGAATTTTCCCTATCCAATTTTAGTCGTTCCTCCGCACGCCGCTCCGTACGGCGAACAATTCGAACGACAAAAATAATAAGAACAATAAGTAGGATAAGGGGAAGAAAAGCAACACCTAACCCAAACAATTGAAATAAAATATCCCCTGTATTTAAACCCATAAAATTGATCTCTCCTTTAATGTTTCCTGGTATAAAAAGATAAAGTATTACTCCTTCCTATTTTTTAAAGTTAAACTTTCTGCTAAATCGGCTATTAGCTGAGCATTAAGCGTGATGTTAAAAGAATTTAGCTCGTAGAATTTCATTGCTTTGCCATTCTCAGAAATTTCGTGATGACCTTTTATTAATTCCACGTCCTCTAATTTTTGCAGATGCAAATAAAGTAACGGCCTGCTGATACCTAACTCGCGAGCCAATTGGCTGACGTATTGTCTTTCTTGATGCAGGATGGCGATAATCCTGAGCCGATAGGGATTAGACAATGCTTCTAAAATCTTTAGTAACTCATTTCCATTTATATCTTTCATATGTAATAATTTTATTACAGGTATAATGAAATCACAACAATAAAATAAGAAAAATCTTAAAACTCATATAACTTGTCCATACTGAAGAAGGAATCATTGCGGTAAAGCGAAAAAGTTTGGTATTATCAATAGTAAAATAAGATTGGATCGGGGGGGACCGAAATGTCACGAATTTCAACAGAGCAGGTAAAGCATGTGTCCAATTTGGCAAGGCTTGCGATTACAGAAGAAGAGGCTGAAAAGTTTACAAAGCAGCTTGATTCCATCATCGCCTTTGCGGAGCAGTTAAATGAACTGGATACCGAGAATGTTAAACCTACATATCATGTGCTCGATATGAAAAATGTCTTGCGTGAGGACATTCCAAAGCCGGGATTACCGCAGGAAGAAGTATTGAAGAATGCGCCTGAACACAAAGATGGTCAATTTAAAGTGCCGTCGATTTTAGCGGAGTAGGAGGAAATATTGTGAGTTTATTTGATCATAAAGTATCAGATCTTCATGAGCTTTTACATAAAAAAGAGCTGAAAGTATCTGACCTTGTCGACGAATCGTATAAACGAATCGCTGAAGTAGACAACAAGGTCCAGGCCTTTTTAACATTAGATGAAGAACGGGCACGGCAGACAGCACAAGCCCTAGATGAAAAATTCAGCACCGATGCGGCCAAGGGGCTGCTGTTTGGCATGCCTATCGGAGTGAAAGACAACATTGTCACAAAAGGCTTAAGGACAACCTGTGCCAGCAAAATTCTTGAAAACTTTGACCCGATTTACGATGCGACTGTCGTACAAAAGCTAGCTCAAGCTGAAACAGTGACCATCGGGAAATTAAATATGGACGAGTTCGCGATGGGATCTTCAAATGAAAATTCCGGCTTCCAGAAAACACACAATCCATGGAATTTAGAGCGAGTTCCGGGTGGCTCTTCAGGCGGTTCTGCTGCTGCAGTGGCTGCGGGTGAAGTGCTATTTTCCCTTGGTTCTGATACAGGCGGTTCGATTCGTCAGCCGGCTGCTTTTTGTGGCGTCGTTGGTTTAAAACCAACATATGGCCGTGTTTCCCGTTTCGGACTCGTAGCATTTGCTTCCTCCCTTGATCAAATCGGGCCAATCACGAGAACGGTTGAAGACAACGCGTATTTGCTGCAAGCAATTTCGGGACTTGATCCAATGGACTCAACGTCTGCCAATGTAGACGTTCCTAATTTCACCGGCAGTTTAACTGGTGATGTCAAAGGTTTGAAAATCGCGGTTCCGAAAGAGTACCTTGGCGAAGGTGTTAGTGAATCTGTACGTCAATCCGTTATGGATGCATTAAAGGTATTAGAAGGTCTTGGAGCGGTTTGGGAAGAAGTGTCGCTGCCGCATTCTAAATATGCGCTGGCCACTTATTACCTATTATCATCATCCGAAGCATCAGCAAACCTTGCCCGCTTTGACGGCGTGCGCTACGGTTACCGGACACCAAATGCCGACAACCTTTTAGATTTATATAAAAATACGAGAGCAGAAGGCTTTGGTGATGAAGTCAAGCGCCGTATTATGCTCGGTACTTTTGCGTTAAGTTCAGGTTATTATGATGCTTACTATAAAAAGGCGCAAAAAGTACGTACTTTAATTAAGCAAGACTTTGAAAATGTGTTTGAAAAATATGATGTCATTGTTGGACCGACTACACCGACACCAGCGTTCAAAATTGGGGAAAATATCGAGGATCCAATGACAATGTACGTCAATGATATTTTAACGATTCCAGTAAACCTAGCCGGTGTACCGGGAATTTCAGTGCCATGCGGTTTTGATGGCGGACTTCCTCTTGGTCTGCAAATTATCGGCAAGCATTTTGATGAAGCAACGATTTATCGCGTTGCGCATGCGTTCGAGCAGGCAACAGACTATCATAAACAGAAGCCACAATTGTAGGGGGTGAATAGAATGGAATTTGAAACAGTGATTGGACTTGAAGTCCACGTAGAGTTAAAAACCGATTCGAAAATTTTCTCGTCCAGCCCAAACCATTTTGGTGCGGAGCCGAACACAAATACAACCGTAATTGATCTGGGTTATCCAGGCGTGCTTCCGGTTTTAAACAGGAAGGTCGTTGATTACGGAATGAAAGCAGCAATGGCGTTGAATTGTGAAATCGCAACGCACACAAAATTTGACCGTAAGAACTATTTTTATCCAGATAATCCAAAGGCCTATCAGATTTCGCAGTTTGACCAGCCGATTGGTGAACATGGCTGGATTGAAATTGAAGTAAATGGTTACACGAAAAAGATTGGAATTACCCGCATCCATTTAGAAGAAGATGCCGGTAAGCTAAATCATGAAAAAGGCTATTCATTGGTGGACATTAACCGTCAGGGAACACCGCTGATTGAAATCGTATCGGAACCCGATATACGCACACCGGATGAAGCCTATGCTTATTTGGAAAAATTAAAATCGATTGTTCAGTATACTGGTGTATCCGATTGTAAGATGGAGGAGGGGTCATTGCGCTGCGATGCCAATATTTCCATACGTCCTGTGGGACAAGAAGAATTTGGTACGAAAACCGAGTTAAAGAACTTAAACTCATTCAACTTTGTCCGAAAAGGTCTTGAGTTTGAAGAGAAGCGTCAAAGAGAAGTTGTATCTGCTGGCGGAAAAATCGAGCAGGAAACACGCCGCTTTGATGAAGCAACCGGTGCTACAATCCTGATGCGGGTAAAGGAAGGTTCTGATGATTACCGTTACTTCCCTGAGCCAGACTTACTTGAGCTTTATATTGATGAGGATTGGAAGGCTCGTATCCGTGCAGAGATTCCAGAGCTTCCGGATGAACGTCAAAAGCGCTATGTAGAAGATCTGGGGCTGCCATTGTATGATGCCAAGGTGCTGACGGTCATCAAAGAAACAGCTGACTTCTTTGAAGCGACCGTTAATGCCGGTGCTGATGCTAAACAGGCTTCCAATTGGATCATGGGTGAAGTTTCCGCTTATTTAAATGCCGAAGGAAAAGAACTGCACGAGGTTGCATTAACCCCGGAAGGTCTTGCCGGCATGATTAAATTGATTGAAAATGGCACTATTTCTTCAAAAATCGCTAAGACTGTTTTTAAAGAGTTAATCGAAAATGGTGGGGATGCTGAGAAGATTGTGAAAGAAAAAGGACTTGTCCAGATTTCAGATGAAGGTACACTTCTAAAAATCATTTCTGAGGTTTTGGATGCAAATCCAAAATCGATTGAGGACTTCAAAGGCGGTAAAGCAAAGGCTGCCGGCGCCCTAGTTGGTCAGATTATGAAAGCTACAAAGGGACAGGCCAATCCGCAAGTAGTAAACAAACTATTGCAGCAGGAATTACAAAAACGCTAAGATGATGGCTGGCAGAAGACTTTCTGCCGGCTGTTTTTATGCTAAGGATGTCGATGCGGGTTTCGACATCCTTTTTGCTATTTCCCGGGAAAAATCCTTTTGCAGTTGTGGGTTTATTGAGTTTTCAACTAAACGTTTGTTTGATATGGAAATATAGGAGTGTTTGTCGAATGGTGCTGGATGCGGGAGAGAAGGTTGTTTTTCAACAAATTACATGGGGAAATGAAATATTTCCTGGTACATAATCGACAATGTTTTACCGGATTTTGTGTGAGAAGCCTTATCATAATAGGTATTAGAGGGAATCTATTCAAACGTTTGAGTGAAAGTCATATTATGACAAAATTCAGTGGTGTTTTAAGGGGAGAAGCTTGATTTTTACAGGGAAATGTCTTTTTTTAATCAAACGTTTGTATGACGTAGAAATGTCGGAATAACACTAAGGAAATTTTTCGAAAATAAAAACACCCGAACGGGAGTAATAATCCCCGTCCAGGTGTTTTTGATTAGTTTTCTTCTTTTAACAAACGGATACTTTCATCAAACTCTTTTTCAATCTCTTCGTTTTTCTTATAGGTGATCAAGCTGACTACCACAGCAACGATGAGGTTGAAGACGAATCCCGGAACGATTTCATATAACGATTGCCCAAAGAATACTTTTCCAAGGTCGGCATTTTTCCAGACGATAACGGTAATGGCACCGACGATCATTCCGGATAATGCGCCCCAGTTCGTAATCTTTTTCCAGAATAAGCTTAAGAGAATAATTGGACCGAAGGAAGCGCCAAAGCCTGCCCATGCATAAGCAACAAGGTTTAAGATCGTGTTATCTTGCTTAAAAGCAAGTAAGGCGGCAATTACTGCAACTAGGAGCACGGCCATTCTTCCTAAGAAAACAAGACGGCGATCTGTCGCGTTTTTATTCATAACTACTTTATATAAGTCCTCAACAAGCGCACTGGACGTTACGATTAACTGTGATGAAATCGTACTCATGATGGCAGCAAGTATCGCTGCTAAAGCAAATCCCGCAAATAAGGGATGGAAGAAAATTTGGCTCAATGAAATGAACACTGCTTCCGCATTATTTAGGGTATGAGCTGTATTATTGTGGAAATAAGCAATACCGATTAAGGCCGTAAAGATTGTACCGATTAATGAGAAAATCATCCAGCCCATTCCAATACGGCGGGCGCTTTTTGTTTCTTTTACGGTTTTAATGGCCATAAAGCGGACAATGATATGCGGCTGGCCAAAGTAACCAAGTCCCCAGGCAGCGGCAGATACGATGCCGATAAAGGTTGTGCCTTTAAACAAGTCTAATAGAGTTGGGTCGATTGCCCGGATGGTATCAAATGTCTCAGCAGGGCCTCCAGTTTTGAAAATACCAATTGCCGGAACAAGGAGAAGGGCAATCAGCATCATCAATCCTTGAATAAAGTCCGTATAGCTGACGGCAAGGAAACCGCCGAACAGAGTGTAGGCAACAACAACGCCGCCGACAATGAGTAATCCAGTATGATAGCTGGTTCCAAATGAGTTTTCGAAAAAGACTGCGCCGGAAACCATTCCGGAAGAAACGTAGAAAGTAAAGAATAACAGGATAACAATACCAGAAACAATCCGTAATAACTTTGAATTGTCTTTAAAGCGGTTTTCTAAAAAACTAGGAATGGTAATGGAATCATTTGCAACTTTCGTGTAAGAACGTAAGCGCGGTGCAACAAACAGCCAGTTCAGATAAGCACCGATTGTTAACCCGATAGCAATCCACGCCTCAGCTAAACCGCTTACATAAATAGCTCCCGGCAGTCCCATTAACAGCCATCCGCTCATGTCAGCCGCACCGGCACTTAAGGCGGTTACTGCAGGCCCTAACGAACGGCCGCCAAGCATGTAATCTGTAAGATTGCTAGTTTTTCGATAAGCATACCAGCCAATCAAAAGCATCCCAACAATATAGATGATGATGGACACAAGCTGTAAAGTTTGATGTGACATATAAATCCCCCTTTTTTCAAAATTCAAATAATAATTGCAATAATATTTCCCCTTTGCTTAATATTCTATCAATTAGGCGCTCTTAATTCTAGTGGTAAAAATTATTTTTTTACGATAGTAAAATATATTTGTAAGATAGTTTTGGAACTATTTGTAAGCACCATCATTGTATGCTGTTCATAAAAGATTTATTATATAAACAAGTTGAAAGGAGTGGAAAGTTAAATGGATTTAAATAGTTGGTTTCAAAAGGGAATGACGGTTGATGAGTACATAATTGGTATGACCAGGAATAAGGAGGAAATGCAGTCAATTTACGAGCAGTTTACTTTAAAGGATGATGATCGGAGTAAGCTGGAGGCATTGAAGGGGAAGGGATTACGAGTAATCGTTTTATCTGAAGATTGGTGCGGGGATGCGCTGCTGAATAATCCTGTTTTACTTCGGGTGGCTGAAGGTGCTGATATCGATGTTCGTTTCCTGCTTCGCGATCAAAATCTTGAACTGATGGACCAGTATTTAACAAATGGCACATCGCGGGCGATTCCAATTTTTGTTTTTATTGATCAGGACGGGAATGAGATTGGCGTATGGGGTCCGCGCGCACCTGAAATGCAGGCACTAGTGGAAAAAGAGCGGGCTACGTTGCCTGATAAGGATGCTGCGGACTTCCAGGAAAAGCAAATGGCATTGTACAAAGGCCTTGCGAAAAGGTATCAAACGGAACCCGAAATTTGGCAGACGGTAGCGGCTAGTATTATTGCTACGTTATTAAAATAGGCTGGGATTTGGATGAAGGACAAAATTGGCTGTGTGCCATGTGAAAATGTCCTTCATAAGCGGTATGAAGGCCAAAAAAGGCTGTGGCTGGAGAGAAAATGGTCTTCATAAGCGGAATGAAGGCCAAAAAAGGTTGTGGCTCGAGTGAAAATGGTCTTCATAAGCGGAATGAAGGCCAAAATCGGTTGTGGCTGGAGAGAAAATGGTCTTCATAGGCTGAATGAAGGCCAAAATTAGTTGTGGCTGGAGAGAAAATGGTCTTCATAAGTGGAATGAAGGCCAAAAAAGGCTGTGACTCGAGTGAAAATGGTCTTCATAAGCGGAATGAAGACCAAAAAAGGCTGTGGCACGAGTGGAAATGGTCTTCATAAGCGGAATGAAGACCAAAAAAGGCTGTGGCACGAGTGGAAATGGTCTTCATAAGCGGAATGAAGACCAAAAACGGTTGTGGCTGGGGAGAAAATGGTCTTCACAAGCGGAATGAAGACCAAAAAAGGCTGTGACACGAGAGAAATGGTCTTCATAAGCGGAATGAAGACCAAAAACGGTTGTGGGGCCATCTCACAATGTCCTTCTTAACCAAGATAAAAGACAAAATTGCTCCAAAACCAAGCAAAATGTCTTTCATTAATGCTGTTTTGTAAAATTTGCTGTTTTCACTTTAGTTTGGACGCAAAAAAATGGTAACCCTTGGCGTAAAATTACACTTTTAAAATAAACTTCAAAATTTATCAGCGATTTTTTGAACGATATCAGCGAATCTAGGCTTTATCGGCGATTCAGCCAGTCTATCGGCGAATCACAAAACAACAATTCTTTAGAATAGAGCTTTCATTAAAAAGAGGGCGCATTTAGAATGCTGGCCCTCTTTTCTTACACCTTAAATCCGCTGCCCTTTGGCGGGATCAGGTCATTTTTTAAATTTTTATCATTAATTTTCGGCTCGATTCCTAGGATGAAGTTTCTGATATTGGAACGGTGAAGATAGATTAAAAAGAATGAAAATAATAAAAAGATTAGTTCAAAGTTAAAGTTAGCAGAATAGAAATCATAGATAAACATACTGAATCCAACAGAAATAGATCCTAAGAATACATATTTAGTTAAAAAGATGACCAGAAAGAAGATCAGATAAGCAATAATTAATAACGACAGGTCAGCAATTAACAAGGCCCCGGCGGTTGTTGCAATCGCCTTGCCACCCCTAAATCCGGCGAATATTGGGAAACAGTGACCGACAACTGCAGCCAGGCCAAAATACAATGGTTCCGCGTCGAGATGGAAAAACAGCGGAAGAGATGCTGCAAGGGCCCCTTTTCCAAGATCAATCAGCAGAACGAAGATAGCTGATTTTTTTCCAAGAACTCGGAGTGTGTTGGTCGCGCCCGGATTTTTGCTGCCAAGCTCACGGATATCTACTCCAAAGAATAACTTGCCCACAATTAAGGCAGTAGGAATGCTTCCTATTAAATAGGAAACAAAGAGGAGCAGCCAAAACATATGAATCATTCCCTTATTTAGTAAATTTGTAGTATGATTGTAACATGAAGAAATGGTAGAATTTTGTTGCAATTTCACGAATTGGAAAATTAAAAGGAGCGCTTTACATGGAAAAAGTAGATTTTGGCCAAGTTGCTAATAGTTATGCCCGCTCAAGAGAAGATATTCCAATTGCCTTGATGGAAAGCTTGCAGCTGCGCAATTTTATTTTTGAAGGGAAAAAGGTTGCTGATATTGGCTGTGGAACGGGTGCGTTGACGAGAAAAATTGCCATGAGAAGAGCGGATATTGTTGGGGTTGAACCATCGGAACACCTGCTGGAACAAGCAAAGGTTTTGAATAAGGTTAAAAATTTTACAATACCTTATCTCCAAGGATCCGCGGAGAATACCGGCCTCATAGATTCACAGTATGATATTGTAACCGTTATGCGGGCATGGCATTGGTTTGACCGCGAAAAGGCAATACGTGAAATGAAACGGATTTTAAAAAAGAATGGAACCATGATTGTGATCGATTCCGGGTTTCTGTCAGGGGCTCCCGTTGTTGAGACAACCTATAAAGTATTACATACATTTGTGGATAGCGGTTTAAAACCAGCCGGCTCGAAAGCGGCATCCAGGCAGCGTATTAATGGTTTTCCGGTAGAGTGGTTTGCAGAATGGCAGGCGGCCGGCTTTGAACTGCGGGATTTTTACAAACTGAAATATTCGGTAGAGTTTACAAAGAATGAATGGGTAGAGCGAGTGGAATCGATATCCTGGCTAGCGGGACTGGATGAAGCCCGCCGAAAACTAACACTAAATGAATTATCTAGCTCCCTTAAGGAAGAGGCCTCATTCACAATACCTCATGAATGCAATGTGTGTATTTTAAGATTAGCTGATTAGCATAAAAAAGGAGAGAACAAAAGTCTCTCCTTTCCCTATATTAGCCTTTCAAAAAGCGGCTTAAGAAGGTCCGCAGCCGTTCGCTTTTTGGTTTTTCAAAGATATCTTTTGGTTTTCCTTCTTCTTCAATCTGTCCATCATGTAAAAAGACAACGCGGTCAGCGATATCACGGGCAAAGTCCATTTCATGAGTGACTAAAATCATCGCCATGTCTGTTTCTTTCGCCAGGTCTTTGATAACCTGCAGTACCTCGCCAACAAGCTCCGGATCCAGGGCAGAGGTGACTTCATCAAACAGCATCACTTTCGGCTGCATCACGACGGCCCTTGCAATCGCAACCCGCTGTTTTTGCCCGCCGGAAAGCTGGGAAGGGTAAGCATCCAGCTTGTCACCGAGACCGACCTTTTCAAGCATATCCACTGCCCGGCGATTGGCTTCTTCTTTTGGCAGGCCGAGGACATGGATCGGTGCCTCGGTTACATTCCGTAATATCGTCATATGGGGGAAGAGGTTGAAGTGCTGGAACACCATACCGATATTCTTGCGCATTTCACGTAAATGCTTTTCATCAGCCGGCACCAATTTTCCGTTAACCTCCTTGTGCCATAGATGCTTTCCCTCGACTTTAATCGTACCTGAATCAGGCTGTTCCAACGTCATTAACATACGGATGATGGTCGTTTTTCCGGAACCGCTTGGGCCAATTAAGGCAACCTTTTCACCAGGAGAGATTTTCAAATCCACCCCTTTTAAAACTTCAACGTCACCGTACGTCTTTTTAATATTCTCATAGGCTGCAATTGGTACCTTTTTGTTTTTCATAGGATATATATTAGAGGTTTCTAGTTTCCTTTCTGGTAAACTCATCTTCTCATTCCTTCCTTTTTGTATAGAGTTATTACATTTCCGACCTTGCCTGGAATCGTTTCTTTACTCGCTGTTTTTTCTTTGGGCTGAAGGCCTGTTTCGACCGCTGCTCCAGCTTATTCATCAACAGGGCGGATGGGTAACTAAGTAATAAGAACAATAATCCGACAATCGTAATTGGCTCGAGATATTTAAAGCTTTCGGACCCAATCAGCTGTGCTTTTTGCAGGAACTCTCCAATGCCAATAGCCATTAAAATAGGTGTTTCTTTAAATAATACAAGTAAATAATTGCCCAGCATTGGAATAACCGGGGGAATTGCTTGCGGTAAAATTATTCGGAACCACGTTTGCGTCTTCGAGAAGTTCATCGTTTTGGCAGCCTCCCATTGACCATTAGGAACGGCTTCAATCCCTGAGCGATACACTTCGGATATATACGTGCTGTAATGGATCCCTAATGTAAGGATTCCGGCCGCATACTTGTTAATGGAAATGCCTATGGCAGGCAGGGCAAAATAGACAAAGAATAATTGAACAAGCGGGGGAGTACTTCTAATAAATTCAATACAACCACTGGTAAGCCATGATAATGGTTTAAATCTTGTTCTTCTGGCAAATGTCAGACCCAATCCAAGGATTAATGCGACCAAGAAGGCTCCGAATGTGATGGCAATAACAAGCCAAATGGCCTCGGAAATTTCAGGGAAAACATCAATCGCGAATTTCCAATCCCAGTTCATGCATTAGCCACCCCTTTCGCATAACGTTTCTCCAATTTCTTAGCAGTAATAATCAGCGGCAGCGCAATGATAAAGTAAACAATCAAAAGGGTGGTGAAAACAGGCATTGTATAGCTGATGTTGGCATTTTGCAGAATTAACCCTTTGTAGGTTAAATCCGTTAACGTAATTAAGGAAACAAGCGATGTTCCTTTTAACAGCTCGATGGAAATATTTCCGAAGCCCGGAAGCATCATTCGGAAAGCCTGCGGAAGAATGACAAGTCTCATGCGCTGGAAATGGGTCATATTTAACGCAATCGAGGCTTCTGTCTGCCCTTTGGGGATTGCTAGAATGGCACCTCGGACGACTTCGGAGCCATAGGCGCCGTAATTCAGCCCAAGGGCGACGACACTGGCAAGAAAGGGAGTGAATTGGATACCGAAAGCTGGAAGGGCAAAGAAAACCCAAAATAATTGCACCAGCAAGGAGGTTCCTCGAAAAAGTTCTACATAAAAGGCTGACACTTTCCGAATGAAGGCGAACTTCGAAACGCGGCCAAGCCCGGCAATAAGGGCAACCGCAAAGGCTAATACGGCCGATGCAGCTAATATTTCAATGGTAACAAGTGCACCGGGTAAAAGTTTTGAAAATATATCTACATAAGTACTGATGTTTCATCCCTCCAAAGTTGGTAGTTTTTAAGGTTACAAGAAAAGGCACTCTTTAGACGGAGTGCCTCTATTTTTCATAGTGATTACTTGCAAAGTTCCTTCGCTGTTACATCACCAGGGATTTCTTTTTCGGTAAAACCGAACTCACTGATAATGTCCAAAAGTTCTCCGGATTCTTTTAACTTTTTAAGTTCTTTGTTATAGGCTTGCAAAATTTCGTCATCACCAGGTTTAAAGGCAGCAGCCCCATACCCGCGGACACTTTCTCCGTCAACAACAGGCTGGGTGAAATCTTCGACGATTTCAATATTTTTAGCATTGGCTGTTTCAAGAGCGGATTTTAGTGTAGGCCCTGTCATGGTAATCGCGTCTACACGCTTCGATTCAAGTGCGGTGATGTTGGATGGAATATCGGTGACAAATTCCATCTGGCTTTCTTTCACACCTGCAGCTTTAAGATACTCAATTTCAATTGCCCCGTTCATGACAGATACCTTAACGTCAGGATTTTTTGCAATGTCCTTGTAGTTGTGGATATTTTTGGGGTTTCCCTTTTGAACGGCAAGTGCTTCACCAATCGTATAATCCGGTTCCCCAAAAGCTACTTGTTCACAGCGTTTTGGTGTTATATACATTCCAGCTGTAATAACATCAAATTTCCCAGCCTTTAGCCCAGGTATGAGTGAGCTAAATTTCGTTAACTTTCCTTCCATTTCTTCAATACCCATTTTCTTAAAGATGGTACGGGCAACTTCAACGGCTTCACCTGTCAGGTTCCCGTTTTCGTCTTCGTATGCATATGGTTTTTCGCCGGCGAAGCCAACGACAATTTTTCCTTCCTTCTTTGCCTTTTCAAGGGTAGACATATTCTTATCCCCTGAAGTGGTGACCGAACATGCGGCAAGCAATAGAGCTGATAGACAAAATATCATAATGGCTTTTATTTTTTTCAAATCAATCCCCCTCAAATTTTGTATTTCCTGATTGGAGAAATGGAAGAAAACTGGGCATGTGGGTATGTGTTTCATTGTAACGGATGGAAAATATTCAGACAAATCGGATATCTTAGGGTTATTTGGAGTGAGACTGTCTTACACGGTCTCTTGTCAAAAGAGCGGTTATTTACATAGTTATCCTCCCGGATGCTCCTGAATGCTATACAATACTATGTATATTCGGTTAATTTATCCTAAAATAGAAAATGGAACCAAAGTCTCAATAGGAAACTTCAAACACGCATCATACCAACGTTTTAGTGTGGGTGATGTGCTGGTATATGAAAATCCAAATAAAACTTTAAAAAATTATTAAAAAAAGTGTAGGGTTATTGCAAAATCATTTCGTCTATTACAGTGAACAAATCAAAAAGAAGGGGGGAGAGAGTGATTACGGACACTGTGTTAATTGAAGAAGTGCTGCAAGGCAATGACCATGCCTTCCGTTTGTTGGTTGAGAAATACCGTAATGATGTGTTCCGGACCGTCTTTGCGGTGCTTCATGACCAAAAGGAAGCAGAAGATGCGGCACAGGAAGTGTTTATAAAAATTTATACCTCTCTCCCCCAATATGAATATCAAGGCTTTAAAACATGGATGACACGAATTGCTGTAAATCATGCGATCGATGTGAAACGAAAACAAGTGAGAAGAAAAGAGGAAATCATTGAGACGATAGAAGAGCAAGTGGTTGGGACGCCGCGGGATGATGTAGAAAAAACGATTATCGAAACGGACCGGCGCAGGCTCGTTAGAAAAAGGCTGGGGGAGCTGCCGGAGAATTACCGTGATGTCATCTACGGATTTTATATCGAGGAAAAAAGCTATCAGCAAATGGCCAAGGAACAGAACGTGCAAGTGAAAACAATTGAAACCAAATTGTACCGGGCGCGAAATTGGATGAAGAAGAATTGGAAGGAGGACGATTTTTCATGACGCATTACACCTATGAAGAATGGCTGAAATACGTACGAAATGAACTAGAAAGCAGTACTCGTGAAAATCTTGAAACCCATTTATACACATGCGACCAATGCTTAGAACACTACCTGCAAGCCGTAGAAGCAAACGAAACATCGCTCCCAACCCTTTCAAACGAACAAAACTTCACCGACCTCGTCATGAAGCAAGTTTCGGCAGTACCGGCAGCGGTGCCTGACACTAATTCGGAAATAGTTCGGGAAATGGTGCCTGACACCAAAGATGACACCAAATTACAAAAAAGGCCATTTTATCAGCAGGCGGTGTTTCATTATTTGCTGGCGGTGGCTGCGACGTTGTTGTTGATGTTTTCTGGGGCGTTTCAGTCGCTGGTGAAGTATGCGGCAGTGTTTGATTCGCAGAGTGTGCAGGAAAGGAAGCCTTCGGTGACGGAAGGTGTTATGAATAAGACATTTGCATGGATGGACTCTTTGGAGAAGAAGGAGGCAATTAAGAAATGAAAAACTCAACGAAGGCATTAACATTATCGTTATTTCCGGGCCTCGGTCATATTTACTTCGGTAACGTGGTTCGCGGTGGCCTTTATTTACTATCCGTTGTCGGCTTGGCGTTTGCTACCGTCATAGGAATACTGACAGGTAACCAGCCGCTCCCTATTTTTACCTTTATGGCAGGGGTCTTCATTTATATCATCAGCTTTATTGACATGGGCGTCCAGATTTCGAAGCAAAAGAAAGCCCTTGTGGCGGCGGACCCCGATTATCAACAGTCAAAGGCGGGACAAGATTCGGAACGATTCTATACGATCATCCTTTCCTTTATTCCAGGCCTTGGTCATTTTCAGCTTGGGTTGATGAACCGCGGGCTTACTTTATTGGCCACCTTCTTGGGACTTGGTGTCATGGTGATTTTCATATCGGTCCTTTCGAATCGCGGGGAGTTTCTTGTGTTCCTTGCTGCTTTGCCCATTATCTGGTTGTACGGATTTTTTGATGCCGTCCAGCAGGTGAACAAGAAGCAACGCGGAGACGAGCTGGTGGATAAGACCATTTACGAGGACTTTGAAACTCTTCGGGAAGACGGGAAAAAGAGCAAAGCCATTGCCACTTTTCTGTCGATTTTTCCGGGAGCCGGCCATCTGTATTTAGGTCTGCAGCGCCGTGGGATTCAATTAATGGCTGCATTCCTGCTTTCGGTATATATCTTAGATGTGTTAAGGCTTGGCATCTTTCTGTTCCTAATCCCAATTATCTGGTTCTACAGCTTCTTTGACGGCTTGCAGAAGGTTTCCCGATATGGTGAGGATGAAATGGAAGATGTACCGATTATCCATTATTTTATGAATCATCAAAAATGGGTCGGAATTGGACTTATCGTAATGGGGCTCTACTATTTAGCCATGAACATCCTGCTCCCTGCATTTCGTCCGATGTTAACAAGATTTTTTAATGACGATATCATGTATTGGATTCAAGAGTATGTGCAAACCGGGATTATTTGTCTGTTATTCATCGGCGGCGGCATTAAACTTTTATCCGGCAGTAAACAGAAAAGAGAGGCGAAAAAGTCATGAAAAGATGGAAAAAACGAGCAGCTGGCGTCATTGTAATTGGTGCAGGTATTGGTTTTCTTTTTAGAAAACGAAAAGGGGGAATAAAAGCATGAGGACGTGGAGGGTAGGTACGTTTTCGATGGGCATCCTGCTCCTGATGCTCGGACTTTTTCTCTTCTTCTCAAGGTTTCTTGGGATGGATCTGATCCAAGTCATGTCGGCGTGGTGGCCGGTTATCTTAATTGTTCTTGGGATTGAAATTCTGATTTATTTGTTTTTAGCACGGCAGGAAAAACCAATCCTCCAATATGATTTTTTAAGTATTTTCTTTGTTGCCATCATTGGTACATTAGGAATCGCTTTTGCGGTGTTGAGTTCAACCGGCTTGATGGGGAAGGTAGAGGAGGTCGTTGCCAGAGAAGAACAATCGTTTGACCTGCCTGGTTTTTCTCATAAAATAGATGATCGTATTCATCGAGTTGTTGTTCGAAATGTTGGCTATGATACAACCATTGAAGCAACGGATGCCAAAGAGGTTTCGATGTTCGGGACATACCGGGTGCAAGCAGTGAAGAATAAAGAACTGTTAAAAAGTGCAAACGATTATCTTACCGCTAATCAAAAGGGCGACACACTTTATATCAATTTAAAGCAGCTTCCGAATGAATCTGGCCCATTTTATACGCAAGCGATTGTTGCGGCAACCATCCTTATTCCGAAAGATGTGAAATTGGATTTAGTTGGGACCAGTGAGTCTCTTACATTAAAACCGCGGGCCCTTTCGAATGATTGGAAGATTGAAAATGCTTCAAATGTTACGGTAGACTCCTCGGAAAGCAAAGATTTAAAGCTTGCCGCAAACAGTGAAGTGTTTAAAGGGAAAGAGTGGAAGGTTTCTAATAAGGATGACCAAGATGAATCAGGTGAAAAAATGGGTGTTTATCAGTCTGGGGAAGGAAAATATCATATAAATATTGTTAATTCCTATCATGTAAGTCTATTAACTGGAAAATAATCCATCTGTAATTTTTGCAAAATGGGCAAAAAAGGTTATGATAGTAAATGGGCTTTTGCCTGCATATTATTTGTAACTGTTAGTGTTAATTGGTAAAATATTGAATTGACTAATAAGCCATTGTTGATTTTTAAAAATAGGTGGATGAATTTATGAAAAGAGCAAGACTGATTTACAATCCTACATCTGGACGCGAAATGATTAAGCGTCATTTGCCGGAAATTCTTGAAAAATTAGAGAAGGCCGGATATGAAGCATCCTGCCATGCAACGACCGGCGCCGGTGATGCGACACAAGCAGCGCGAATTGCTGTTGAGCGTCAATATGATGTTGTCATTGCTGCAGGTGGAGATGGTACCATTAATGAAGTGGTGAATGGCCTTGCGGAGCAGGAGTATCGCCCGAAATTAGGTATTATCCCTTCAGGCACGACAAATGATTTTGCCCGCGCCCTTCATATCCCAAGAGATGTTTCTTCCGCTGTTGACATCATTACAAATGGGGAGTTGATCCCTGTCGATATCGGCCGGATTAATGATAAATATTTTATTAATATTGCCGGCGGCGGCAGATTGACAGAACTTACGTATGAAGTGCCCAGCAAGTTAAAAACGATGTTAGGTCAGCTTGCCTACTATTTAAAAGGGATGGAAATGCTGCCTTCGATTAAAGCATCTCATTTGCGGATTGAGTATGATGGTAAGCTATTTGAAGGCGAAGCGATGATGTTTCTTGTCGGGCTGACAAATTCCATCGGCGGGTTTGAAAAACTGTCCCCGGACTCTTCGATTAATGATGGGTTATTTTCCTTATTGATCTTGAAAAAGGTTAATCTTGCTGAGTTTGTCCGTGTGTCTACGTTAGCGATCCGCGGCGAGCATGTGAATGACCCGAACGTGATTTATACAAAAGCCAACCACATTAAAGTGCAATCCGCTGAAAAGGTTCAGTTAAATCTAGATGGGGAATTTGGCGGCTTGCTGCCAGCTGAATTTGCGAACCTGTACCGGCATTTAGAGGTATTCGTGCCGCTGGATGATATCCGCCCTAACGACCGTCCAACTGATTGGACTTCTGGGAAAAGATATAGCTAAGACAAGTTCGTTCCTTACGGGGAGCGGACTTTTTTAATGTCCTTTTTTGGAACGCGGATAAAGTGCTCGAATTAGCGGATAATACCTTTCAAATCGCATATATATTACCCAGATTCGCGGATATAAACCAATATGATATAATGCTGTTAAAGACAACAGTAAAGACATATGAAAAGGAGCGATAGGGATGAGGGCGTTAATTAATGTGGACTATACTTATGATTTCGTAGCGGATGCGGGAGCACTGACATGCGGCAAGCCGGGGCAGGACATCGAAGGGAAAATTACCGCACTTACAAAAGAATTTATTGAAAATGGTGATTATGTAGTATTCGCCATAGATGTTCATGATCAAGGCGATGAATTCCATCCGGAAACGAAATTGTTCCCGCCGCATAATTTGCGCGGCACGGAAGGCAGACATTTATATGGCGCGCTGCAGGAAGCATACGAAGAGAACAAGCAGCGAAGCAATGTTGCTTTTATGGATAAAACAAGATACTCCGCTTTCGCCGGAACCGATCTGGAAATTAAACTGCGTGAACGGGGAATTACCGAAGTTCATCTAGTAGGCGTATGTACCGATATTTGCGTCCTCCACACGGCTGTCGACGCCTATAACAAAGGCTTTAAAATTGTTGTTTACAAGGATGCCGTAGCTTCTTTTAATCCAGCGGGACACGAGTGGGCGCTGGGACATTTTGAAAAAACGCTCGGGGCTATGGTTAAATAGTTTTATAAATGGTATGATTGTAAAAATAGTGTAAAGCTGTAATAGTATTTTGGAGGGCACATTATGAAACACATTTATCACGATGATAGTTTCACTCTGCATACAGATCTTTACCAGATTAATATGGCAGAGACGTATTGGAGGGATGGCATACATAATAAACGTGCAGTCTTCGATCTTTATTTTCGTAAGCTTCCGTTTGGAAATGGTTATGCTGTGTTTGCCGGTCTTGAAAAAGTCATCCAGTTTATTCAGAACTTCCGCTTTAGTGAAGAGGACCTTGAGTATTTAAAAAACGAAGTCGGGTATCAGGATGATTTTTTAGACTATCTAAAAGATCTGCGTTTTACGGGCACGATTCGAGCAATGAGAGAGGGAGAGCTTGTTTTTGGCAATGAGCCGATGTTACGAGTAGATGCCCCCCTGGCAGAAGCTCAATTAATTGAAACAGCTTTGCTTAACATTGTGAATTACCAAACATTAATCGCCACCAAAGCAGCGCGTATTAAACAAGTTGTCGGTGATGAACCGGCTGCGGAATTTGGGACAAGACGGGCCCAAGAAATGGACGCGGCTATTTGGGGCACACGGGCTGCGTATCTAGGTGGCTTTGAATCAACAAGTAACGTAAGGGCTGGTAAACTATTCGGCATTCCCGTCTCAGGAACACACGCTCATTCCATGGTTCAAGCCTACAAGGATGAATATACAGCCTTCCGCAAATATGCCGAAGCACATAAGGATTGCGTATTTTTAGTGGATACGTATGACACGCTTCGCCTTGGCGTGCCAAATGCGATAAAAGTGGCCAAAGAATTAGGTGATAAAATTAACTTTATCGGTATCCGCCTTGATAGTGGAGACCTAGCCTATCTTTCAAAAGAAGCACGCAAAATGCTCGATGAAGCCGGATTTAAGGAGGCAAAGATTTTTGCTTCAAGTGATTTGGATGAGTATACGATTATCAACCTTAAAGCACAAGGGGCTAGAATTAACAGCTGGGGAATTGGTACAAAACTAATTACTGCTTATGATCAAGCTGCCTTGGGAGCTGTTTATAAAATTGTTGGAATCGAAAATGAAGCAGGGCAAATGGAGGATACGATCAAAATTTCCTCTAACCCAGAGAAAGTAACGACTCCAGGATTAAAACGGATTTACCGGATCATTAATAATAAGAACCATCATGCTGAGGGCGATTATATCGCGATGGAGGATGAAAAGCTTCCGGAAAAACGTCTGAGCATGTTCCATCCAACCCATACGTATATTAACAAGGTGGTAACTAACTTTACAGCAAAAGAACTCCACGAGGATATTTTCGTCAACGGGGAGCTTGTCTACGAAATCCCTTGTTTAGAAGAATCGCGCGAGTATGTAAAGCAAAACCTTAATGCCCTCTGGGAAGAATACAAGCGCATCATGAACCCGGAAGACTACCCAGTCGACCTCAGTAAAAAATGCTGGGACAACAAAATGCATAATATAGAAGAAGTAAAAGAAAAAGTAGCTGCGATGAAAGAGTAGCACTTGCTGTATTTAACAACGCTCAGAGAATCACATGCTCTGAGCGTTGTTTTGTAATTGTAGATCGGGAGTTCTTGGAAGATTTAGGTGCTAGATCATAGTTGTGAATAATCTGTAGGGTAAGGTAGAGAGGTTCTACGTGCCCGAAAATAGAAAAAGGAAGTACTTTGGGTAACGTAGAGCAGGTCTACGTGCCCGAAAATAGAAAAAGGAAGTACTTTGGGTAACGTAGAAAGGTTCTACGTGCCCTAAATCAGAAAAAAGAAGGCAGCTGGGTAACGTAGAAAAGTTCTACAGATCCCATCCACCTTATTCTAAAAAAATCTTTACTTAAATTAACCTTTTATTACATAGATTGTCACGATGATAATGGCAATCGGAGCTATATAGCGAATTAAGAAGTACCATATATTGAATAGTCCCATTGAGAACCCGCCGCCAGCTGATAATTCTTCATATAGGGCGGATTTTTTTATTTTTAACGGTACAAAAATGGCAATTAATAATGAGCCGAGCGGCATCAGGACATTGCTGACTAAATAGTCGGCGAGGTCAAAGATGGTTTTTCCAAAGATCAAAACATCACTTAGGACACCATATGACAACGCTGATGGAATCCCAAAAAGAAAGATGGCAATTCCGATGATCCATGACCATTTTGTCCGTTTCTTTACATCACCTTTCGAAATGACCGATACAATAATTTCAAGCATGGAGAACGCAGACGTTAAAGCTGCGAACAAGAACAACACTAGAAAGGCAATAAAGAACACCATGCCAAACGCCATTTTATTGAACACATTTGGCAAGACATTAAACAATAATACTGGTCCAGCATCAGGCTTTAAGCCGAATGAGAATACCGCCGGGAAAATCGCCAGCCCTGATAGGACAATAATAAAAATATTCATCCCGACAATCGATAAAGCCGAGCGGAACAAGCTCTCTTTTTTGGACAAATAGGAGCTGTAGGTTACCATTACAGAAACCCCGACACTCAAGGCGAAAAAGGATTGGCCTAAAGCAAACAGTATCGTTTCCGCGGTGACTTTGCGGAAATCGGGCTGAAATAAGAATGTAACGCCTTTCATTGCTCCATCTAATGAAAGAGATCTGACAATCAGCGCAATGAATAGGATGAAAAGAACCGGCATCATAATTTGGCTGGCTTTTTCAATCCCTTTTTGAATTCCTTTGGCCACGACAATGATGGTAAGGAACATGAAAATAAACTGAACACTCAAACTTATAGAAGGATTAGCGATAGTCTCGCCAAATAACTGCTGAAATCCAGCTTGATTTAATCCGTTCAGCTGCCCGGTAACCGCCTTCCAAATATAGATAAGGATCCAGCCGCCAATTACGCTGTAGAATGAAAGTAAGATAAAACAGGTGACGATCCCTAAATATCCAATCCAATGCCAGCCAGCATTAGGGGCTAACGCTTTATAGGCTTGAACGGCGTCCTTCTGCGTCTTGCGCCCAATGACGAATTCCGCCATCAAGAGCGGCAGCCCTAAGATCAAGGTAAATAGAATAAAAATGAAAAAGAACGCTCCGCCGCCGCTTACTCCGGCAATGTAGGGGAACTTCCATATCGCTCCGAGCCCTATTGCCGACCCGCCGGCTGCTAAAATAAATCCAATCTTCGATGACCACTGTTCCTGATTTTTCAATGCCTTGTTCCTTTCGAATAATATTTTGAATGAAAAAAGCCCTTCAACGACAATCGTGGGGCCGATTTTTAACGCTGTTTTATTAAATTGTGGTTACTTCACAATGTAATAGTAGAATAACTTATAATTTTCATATTGTCTAATCAATTTTGACATTATGACCAAAAGAAAAAGCAGGAACATGCTGTGTTCCTGCTTTCCCTTTAAAATATATTTATTTTTGTTTGAAATAGTCCATAAAGGCATGGAAAATTTCTATTCCCTGGAATGTAAACATACTAATTGCTGATAGAGAAAAGAAACCGATTAATAAGAAACGAATCCACATAATTTTGTTCCTCCCTTGTTATTATTATTAAATTTAATAACGTGGGAGTGAGATTAAATAATTCGATTGATGAAAAATCGGGATTAGAAAGGACTTGGCGCGGATCAAGCTTGATGTAAAATGCGTTACTGTGATTCCGATAGTGGATAAGATGAAAAAGAATACAAGGAGGTCTGGCAATTTGATGGGCTGCTTCTTTTCATCGTCCCACTGTGCCTTCACTTTCCAATCATCAATAAAGATAGTGGCTTTGCCTTCCGGATGATGGTTCGGAGGTGTTTTTGGTACATGAAAAATATTGAAAGCCAGGAAGGTAAGGAGCAGGCTGATCGCTAAGCTTTTTGTGATCCTCATCATTATCCACTCCTTTCTTTTGGGGATATTTATAATCATATACACTTTTATTATATTTGAAAACAAAAAAGATCTGACAAATTTCCCACCTATTTTTAGCGGAATTTTATATGGTATCCATTTTCATTAATTTTATTAAGAATATCATTTCTTTTTTATCAAATTGCTTATGTATTAGAAGGCTCTTGCATCAAGATACCATAGCATATAAGTTATGGGGTAAAAATACTACTATTTGGAGTCAATGCATAATTATTCCTATTTTAATTTATATTTACTTTAATTCTGCTTAACCTTTAATTTACAAATCAGGAGTAGGATTAACAGTGTAAAAAGTCTATTAAAAAGGGAGAGGTTTTGATGAAAAAGAAAAAGGTACTCGCAGTATCGCTGGCTGCCCTAATGTTGGGATCTACATCAGCATATGCCGGCTATACACAATTGGTTGGTCCGAAAACAGATGGTACAGCGGTCACACCCCATGGATGGGAAGTAACTCCAGCGGGAACTCACGTGACACTAGGGGATTTTCCGATGGGTGGTGCAATAAGCCCGGATCACCGTTATCTTATTGTTTCCAATGATGGTCAAGGGGAACAATCGCTTCAAGTGGTGGACCTAAACACACAGAAGGTCATACAGACAGTTCCTTACAAATCTCCTGAAGCTCTCTATTTAGGGGTCGCGTTTAGCCCGGATGGGAAAACCGTCTATGCATCGGCAGGAGGCAATAACAAAATCCGTACGTTTCAATTTGAGTATGGAACATTAACGGAGCAAGCGCCGATTATGCTGACAGACGCTAAGAAAACAAATTTCTATCCAGCAGGAATTTCAGTTTCGCAGGATGGTAAGTCGCTCTACGTAACTAATAACTTAAATCACTCTGTTTCCAAAATAGACCTCACAACTAAGACAGTCCAAAAAACCACGGCAGTTGGTCGAAATCCATACACAACACTGTTAAGTCAAGATGAGAAGGCCCTTTATGTCACCAACTGGGGAGAAAGCAGCATTAGCGTGTTGGACCCGCAAACTCTTACACTTAAAAAGACCATTCCAGTTGGTCTCCATCCGAATGCGATTGTAGAAAATCCTTCAAACGGAATGATCTATGTATCGAATTCCGACAGCGATTCAGTTTCCATTATTGACCCGAACCAGCAAAAAGAAATCAAAACCATTTCACTCAGCCCATATAAAAATGCACCGATGGGAAGCCAGCCAAATGATCTAACGTTAAGCCCTGATGGAAAAACCCTATACGTTGCAAATGGCGGCAATAATGATGTGGCCGTCGTGGATTTGAATAAAGAGGAAGTGGCAGGGTTAATTCCTACTGCCTGGTATCCAAGCGGCATCTACATACATGAGAATCAACTCCTAGTTTTAAATGCCAAAGGCCTGGGAGCAGGCTCCAATCGAGAAGGGCAATACATTGGCAATATGATGAAGGGAACCATGTCGTTTATCGACGTCCCTAACAAGACGCAGTTGAAAAAGTATACGAAACAAGTGGAAAAAAATAATGAAATCTATCAACCGAAGGGATTCAGCGCCAGCGAGAAGTTTCCGATCCCTCGCTTTGAAGGGCAAGAATCGCCAATTAAACACGTGATTTATGTTATAAAAGAAAACCGCACCTATGACCAAGTATTCGGCGATATGGAAAAAGGAAATGGCGACCCAAGCTTAACCATTTTTGGGGAGGACATTACGCCAAATATTCATAAGCTAGCAGACCAATTTGTTCTGTTAGATAACTTCTATGCCAACGCTGAAATCAGTGCGCAGGGACATAACTGGTCAACAGCGGCACAAGCCAATGACTATGTGGAGAAAACCTGGCTGGCCAACTATTCCGGGCGGAACCGCGGCTATGACTATGAAGGCGGAAATGAAGCAGCTTATCCAAAAGCCGGGTTTTTATGGACCAATGCCCTTCGCTCAGGTGTGACCTTCAGAAATTATGGCGAGTTCATCAATTATGACAAAAAGACAGGGAAATATGTAGCGGCTGAAGCCAGTATGGGTAATAACTTTGATCCGGATTTCCCTTCTTATGATCTTAAAATCTCGGACCTTGACCGCTATGCAGCCTGGGAAGAGGAATTCAATGAATATGTGAAAAATGGCAACCTGCCGCAGCTGCAAATCGTCCGCCTGCCTAATGACCATACGCTCGGAACAAAAGTAGGAGAACTAACTCCGCAAGCGATGGTAGCCCAGAACGATTATGCGCTTGGAAAATTGGTGGAAGCGGTCAGTAACTCTCCATATTGGAAAGACACGGCTATTTTTGTAACAGAGGATGATGCTCAGAACGGCTGGGATTCCGTTGACGCACACCGTACGACATCGCTGGTGATCAGCCCTTACACACAAACCGGTAAAGTAGACAGCACTTTATATGATACTACCTCGATGCTTCGGACAATGGAAATGATTTTAGGCATGAAGCCGATGACCCAGTTTGATGCTTCAGCAGTTCCGATGGTCAACTCGTTTACTCACAAGCCCGACTTTAAACCTTTTGAACTGGAAGAGCCAAGATATCCGCTAGATCGTAAAAATGGCCAAAACGCCCCGATGGCAAAGGAATCAGCAGAGCTTGACTTCTCCGGTGTCGACCACGCTGACTCTGATAAACTAAACAAAATTCTTTGGAAGGCAACAAAAGGGGACAAGCCATATCCTGGCGAGAGAAAAGGCCATAACAAACAATAGGAAAATAAAGCTCATAAAGACAAAACTCTTAAATTTCACAAGAGTTTTGTCTTTTATAAGGGCTCTTGGGGACAAATGAATAGTAAAGGTTGATAGAACTGTCCTTATGAAAGGCTCTTAAGGACAGAGCGCTGGTGAAAATCAGTAGAGATGTCTTTAAGAAAGGCTCTTAAGGACAAAACGCTAGTAAAAATCAGTAGAAGTGTCTTTAAGAAAGGCCCTCAAGGACAAAACGCTACTAAAAATTAATAGAAGTGTCCTTAAGAAAGGCTCTTAAGGACAAAACGCTGATGGAAATCAGTAAAAGTGTCTATAAGAAAGGCTCTCAAGGACAAAACGCTAGTAAAAATTAATAGAACTGTCTTTAAGAAAGGCTCTTAAGGACAAAACGCTAGTTCGAATTAATAAAACTGTCTTTAAGAAAGGCTCTCAAGGACAAAACGCTAGTGAAAATTAGTAGAACTGTCTTTAAGAAAGGCTCTCAAGGACAAAACGCTAGTAAAAATCAATAGGAATGTCCTTAAGAAAGGCTCTTAAGGACAAAACGCTGGTGAAAATTAATAGAAATGTCCTTAAGAAAGGCTCTTAAGGACAAAACGCTAGTAAAAATTAATAGAAATGTCTTTAATAAAGTCTCTTGAAGACAAAACTCTAGTAAATAATGCTAGAACTGTCTTTAAGAAACACTGCGAGTGGCCCTGGCGGCATTATCATGAAACTTGCCACTGTGGGCCGCACGTTATTACATACTTTTCTAAAGGAAGGTACAATCCTATGATTCGGTTTATTGAAGGTACGATGAAACGGTCGGTTTTGATTCTTACATGCGTAGTACTGATTATTGCGTGGGGGGCCATGTCGGCGTTTCAGATGCAGCGGGATTATCTGCCGCCGATTAATAACACGGCGCTTATGGTTACCATCCAAGCGGATTCCTATCAAGCGGCACAAGTCAAACAAAGCATCACCGCCAAAGTGGAAGAAGCGGTCCGGTCTGTTGATAAGCTTGATTATATGGAGAGCAGCTCCTTTGACGGGGGCTTAATGGCGAGCCTGTTTTTTCCAAGTCATACCGATATGGAAAAAGCTGAAGCAGATGTCAGGGCGGCGGTTGAAAAGGTAGATTTCCCTGAAGCTGTGAAAACCCCTGCGATTACCAGGCTGAGCACGAACTCCTTTCCCATCATGCGGTTAAGTTTAACGGCGGATTCCGAAACAATCGACGAAAACGAGTTACGTACGTCCATTCAAGAGAAAGTGGCCAATGAAATAGAACGTGTCCCAGGAGTAAGGGAAGTACGTGTCACAGGTGCTGGGACTGATGGTTATGTTGTGACATTAAAAGCCGATGCGTTAAAAACTTACGGAATCACCATCAAAGACGTTCAAGAAGCACTTGCTTCGATGCACCCAGTTTGGCCTCAGGGAACCATTAAAGAACAAGGCGGACCGACTGGGCAAATCACCATGCCTATCCGCGTTACAGGCTGGACGATCAATAGTGAAGATTTAAATCAAGTAACCATTCCTATTCAAGACGGGGAACCAATAAGACTGCCCGAAATTGCCAGCATCGAATCCAGCATTGTGGACTTACAAACCATTTCCCGAACAGGCGGGCAGGCCAGTGTCCTGTTGGATGTCTTAAAAACCCCTTCTTCAAACGTTACTGATGTGACCGAACGAATCAACGAAAGAATAAAAGATATACCAGAAATCCAAGCTAATTCTGTTAAACTATCTGTTTTGGTGGATCAGGGACAAGATATCAACGCTGCTTTAAAAGGATTAATCAAAGAAGGACTATTAGGTATTATTTTCTCGGTTGTCTGTGTGTTTTTATTTTTCCGAAATGTACGCTCCACTTTGATTATTGCTTTAACCTTGCCGATTTGTCTTCTGTTTACAACGGCCATCCTGAAAACGATGGACGTCAGTCTTAATATCTTAACTATCTCAGGATTAATTGTGGCGATGGGGCGGGTGGTCGATGACTCAATTGTCGTCATGGATAATATGTATCGAAGGCAGATGGAAAAACACAACGGACCAATCACGGCACAGGAATTGGCGGGAGGGGCAGCCGAAATGATTCCGGCCATTGTTTCGTCTACTGCTACCACAGCTGCTGTGTTTGTACCGATTTCCATTATCGGGGGCATGATTAGTTCGGCTTTTTCCGGATTTGCCTGGTCCGTGGTGATTGCCCTAGCAACATCGTTAGCCGTTTCAATTATTGTCGTCCCGGCTTTAGCCCATCTATTATGGAAACATAAGCCTGCAGCAAATTCATGGGATATCGAGCCAAAAGCCAAAAAAATCATTCAGTGGGCATTTTTAAAGAAAAAAGTAGTGGTCGGGTTGGCATTGTTGATATTTGCTGCGACGATTGTAGAAGCCCTGTTCCTGCCGGTTAACTTTTTTCCAAGAGGCAGCTCAAAGGATGCCGCCATTCAGGTCGAGCTTCCGGAAGGAGCTCAGCTCTCTGAAGTGGATGCAGAGGTTAAAAACATCGAAACAATCCTAAAAAATAATCCGGATGTCGAGACATATTCTTCGACGCTTGGTTCGACCTTCACGCCGATGTTTGATGATGTGTTTGATGAAGGCGGCGGCTGGATGCAAAAACAAAATATTGCTTATGTGAATGTTGGGATTAAGGATGAAATCGATATTGATACCTTCGTAAAGGAGCTGCGGGGAGAGCTTGGAAGATTGTCCACTTCCGCTGTCTATACCGTTTCGAATCAAAATATTTCCGGCGATGATTCCCGCTTAAAAGTAATTTTAACAGGGGGAAACCAGCAGGAGTTAGCAGCAGCCAGCATTTCAGTACGAAGCAAGCTGCAGATGATTCCCGGCTTAAGTATCGAAGGAGCAGCAAATGATGCTGATGCTCCCATCAAACATTACCTTTCGCTAAATCAGGAAAAAATCCAAAGATTAGGAATCAATGTAGATGAGGTTCTTAACAGGATTCAAAATTATTTACCTCAGGATGTGAGAATGGATGCTTCCTCAGGTGACGTTCATACACCTATCGCTATCAAGCTGGACAATAGGAATTTTCAAATTTCCGCTGCGGACCCAAGCCCTGAAACCACTATTTTATCGGAAATTGGTCATGAAATGTTCAAGGCCAAGGATGGTTCTCAGGTATCATTGGCTGAAATTACAACGCTGGAAACCAGCAGCCAAACGGTAATCAGCGAGCGGGATGGCTCTCCGTTTGCCGCGATAACGGGTAATATTATTACAAGAGATATCGGCAAGGTAACCAAACAGGTCAAAGCGACTATGAATAAATTGGATCTTCCACCAGGTGTAGAATACTCGCTGGGAGGAATTTCACAGCAGGTGAAGCAAATGGTTGTCGAGATGAGCCTTGCTCTCGCTTTATCGATTTTAATCGTCTTGATGATTGTAAGCAGTGTGTTCCGCAGCTGGTACGCCCCTGTTGCTGTTCTGATGTGCGTGCCAATGGCGCTAATTGGATCGGTGTGGAGCATGGCTGTTTTCGGAATGGAATGGAATCTGGCTGCATTGATCGGCGTGTTGATGCTTGCTGGAATTGCAGTGACCAACGGAATCGTGCTGGTTGATAAAATTGAACGGAATCTTGCCGGTGGGATGGAAGCGAAGCAGGCGATTTTGCTCGGAACGGCGACAAGGGTCAGACCGGTATTGATGACAGCGGGGACAACCATCTTAACCTTGCTTCCATTAGCATTCTCCAATAACGCTAATACCATTGTGTCTCAAACACTGGGAGTTGTGGTGGTAGGAGGAATGATTAGTTCTACGCTGATCTGTCTCTTGGTGGTTCCGATTATGTATGAATGGCTTGGCGGGAAAGTGCGGAAACCTAGAAAAATGAGATCCAGCCAGCGGGAGTTGTCTGCTTAATTTCAAAATATGGTTGTAAGAGGGCTGTTGATAGTAACGGGTTCCGTTTCCTATCGCAAAACCCTAAAATGTAACCGAATTTGTACCTTGTTTAGTATCTGTTTTTTCTATTAAAACTAAAATGGCTCAGTTCACTATACTGAGCCATTTCTTCAGAACTAGGCATCCATAATAAAAATTCCCATTCGATTTAAATTGAGGGTTTTTGGAATTAGACCTCTATACAATGCATTTAATTTCCACTGAAATGAATAGTAAGCTATATCATTCTTTATTTCATTTCAATCCCATATTTCGCAGCAATTGAAGTCAAGGTTTTAATCGCTTCAGGGCTAGGTGGACCATCCGGAACTGGAGGTAATTGTTGAGGCACAGGTTCACCAACTTCATTAATAAACTGCTCAAATCCAGAGGGATATACAGTTAGTAACACTTTTGCAGTTTCTGTGTTAACTTTAAAAGTATGTTTAATCCCTTTAGGAGCAAATACATACGTTCCTGGTGTGGCGTGAATAACGGTATCGTCTATGTAGTAAGTTATTTGACCTTCAAGAACGAGAAAAGTTTCATCTTCTTTCTTATGAATGTGCGGTGGCGGTTCAAACCCTTGTCTTTCCTCAGTTAAAATTGTTGCATACCTGCCTTCTGTATCCTCTCCGCTAACTAAGACAGAAACTATGTTTCCTAAAAATAATATTGTATTGTCGTCAGATACCTGACGAAAAAATGGTTTATCCAATATTTCAACCTCCCCCCGCGATTTAAACCTTGGAATAATAATATGCTTTCTGATAAGCTCTTATTCTTTTTGTACTTTTTTAATAAATAATTACAATTCCCTGCATCGGAAATTGAAAACCTTGTTCAGCAGCGGATGTTAAAAATCCTGAAAAAATTAGGTTGTCCTTCCATCGACTTTCGCATTGTGAACCGCTTTGTGTTACAATCTCTCTAGTTATTACGGAGAAAAGGAAGAAGCAAATGAGCAGAACATTGCCAGTTACGAAAAATGATTACATAGATGTCGTGTTTGAGGATTTAACCCATGACGGGGCAGGGGTGGCAAAGGTTGACGGTTATCCCTTGTTTGTTGCAAACGGCCTGCCCGGTGAAAAAGCGAAGGTAAAGGTCATCAAAACGGGAAAAAGCTACGGTGTTGGGCGGTTGATTGAGCTTTATGAAAAGAGTCCCTATCGTGTGGAAATTCCTGAGAACGAAAAACACAAATACGGCGGCTGCCAGCTGGAGCATATCAGCTATGAAGGCCAGCTTCAATACAAAGAAAACCAGGTGCGGCAGGTGCTTACCCGGATTGGTAAACTGGAGGATGTTGTGGTGCATCCCATCTTAGGAATGGATCATCCGCTTCACTACCGCAACAAGGCACAGGTCCCTGTGGGTGAAAAGGACGGAAAGCTTATTGCTGGATTTTTTAAACCAAGAAGCCACGAAATTGTCGATACAGAAGAAAGCTTTATTCAGCTGCCGGAAGTTAATGAAGCTGTTCAAACCGTAAAGGAGATATGCAGTGAATTAGGGATTCCGGCGTACCATGAAGAATCGCATAAAGGGGTCTTGCGCCATATTATGGCCCGTTACGGAAAGCAAACTGGCGAACTGATGGTGGTCATCATTACAAGAACAGGGGATATTCCTCACAAAAATAAGCTTGTAGAGGAAATCATTGCAAAGCTTCCTAAAGTAAAATCGATTGTTCATAATGTCAATTCAAAACGGACGAATGTCATTCTTGGTGAAAAAACAACAGTTCTTTGGGGCAGCGAGGTCATCTATGACTATATCGGTGATGTGAAATTTGCTATTTCTGCTTTATCGTTTTATCAGGTCAATCCAGTTCAGACAAAGGTGCTCTATGACAAAGCGCTTGAATATGCCAACCTGAACGGCGAAGATAGTGTAATTGATGCCTATTGCGGCATTGGAACGATTTCATTATTTCTAGCTCAAAAAGCCAAGAAGGTATTCGGGGTAGAAGTTGTCCCAGAAGCGATTGAGGATGCAAGACGAAATGCCAAGCTAAATAGTAAGACAAACGTAGAATTTGCAGTCGGAGAAGCGGAGACTGTAATTCCAAAGTGGTATAAAGAAGGTAATGTTGCCGATGTATTGGTGGTTGACCCGCCGCGCAAAGGCTGTGATGAAGCATTACTGCAAACGATTATAGATATGAAGCCGAAAAAAGTGGTGTATGTATCATGTAATCCGGCGACATTGGCACGTGATTTGCGGATTTTAGAAGATGGGGGATACAAGACACTGGAAGTGCAGCCAGTGGACATGTTCCCGCATACTACACATGTGGAGTGCTGCTCACTACTTGTAAGAAAAGATTAAAATACGAGATGTACCGTGTGTAAGTTAAACCTTCCTTTTTCGGAAGGTTTTTCTCTAAACCATACTCTTTCCTTTAACATATATGATAAAGCGAGGTATATCTGTCATTTTAAAATATCATTTACGGTTATTCTATTTGTCTCGCGTTGATTAAAAAAGTTTCAAAGACTTTTTAACGTCCTCCTTAGTTTTCCAACACGTCCCAAATGTTTCCTTGTTTCAAGTCTAAGGCTAACTATATTTCTACATGATGGAATCCACTATTTTGACCTTAAATAACATATTTATATATTTAATAATCTCTTAATATTCCAATATATATCATTAATTGATAAAATTATACAAAGAGAATGTAAGGGGAAAAATATATGGATAATCAAACTTACCAGTTTCTAGGTAGATATTTTTTGGAGTACGTAGATACTAATTCGTTTAAAAATAAAGTTAATACAGAACTTAATTATAATCCTGCAGAATTTAGTGTCGAAAAAGCTTATGAGGATATAACAGAGAACGCTATTAGTAATAAACTTAAGCTCGATAATATTCTCTTTGAAAATATTTTGTACAGTGACTTAAAAAATGTTTTTATAGAGAATCTTGAATTTAATCCTAATCTTGATGCTACCATTTTTAGAAGTAGAATGGAAACCTTTATTGAACATGTCAACTTTGGAAAGTTATCAAATGACTTAGAGCGATACATGAGTCCGGATGGATTCTTATTAATGGAAAGTATATCAACTTCTAAGTTAGGTACTTTCTTTCTTGCTGGCTTTGATTTTGTAGCAAATGAAGATGGGAAAGTAAAATCAATCCGTATGTTATTTGCTAATGTTGTACCTCTAACAAGTTCCCCTAATTTAGGTTATTTTTTAGCAGGTCTAGATATTGATCTAGAAAATAAAGTAGGTCTAGTTCTGCTTAAGAATATATCTAATGATATAGATGATAAGGTAGAGGAAGAAGAGGAAGCCAAATGGGAAAAATCAATCATAAAATATTTTAATAAGGTTAGAAGATTAGTTTATCCTATCTTGGGAGTAAGAACTTCCATTAGTTACAAAAATGATAGAAAAGCAATGTTTAAAATGTGTAAAGAGTTAGAGGCAGATTTACTTGAAGAGTCTAGAGATGAAATGTCACGAAGACTTGGAGATGAAGGTGATGTTTCAGTGTCTGTTGATACATTACTTTTAAAATTACTCCCAAGATCTGTGGTGCCTAATAGAGAACAACGTGATAAGTTAATTAAGAGATTTCAAGCGTTACTTCTAGGAACATACATAAATACTGTTACGGATGATGATGGTTTAATAGAAATTGCTAAAGAAAGAGGTTTGGTAGGGTTTGCCACAAATATATCGTTTAGATCCGGTAATGCTTCTAAAGGAGCTACAGGTACCTCAATAAAGGATAAACCTATTGCTGGAGAAATAATGTTCCATAGCCTATATACCGACTTCAGCGAGTCCCTAGAGCTCCCACAATGGTCTGTTTCTTGGTTCGCTGATTACGAACAGACAAACTCTACAGATATAGAGGTTATACCTACAACAATTAAGTCAACTAAGAACTACCTTTTATTAACTTTTAAAAATCGAAACTATTTAAATAAGGGGTTGATAAAACATGTCGTTAATTACATTCTTAAATACCGCAACCAAGGAACTTGAAATAACTGAGTACAGAGTGTTGGAGAAGGTATTAAATATAATACATCAAACCGGTGATAGATTTAACGAATTTAAATATAAAGATGTTATTAAAAACGAAATGGACTTATTTATTATTAATGAACTAATAAAAAACGAAGTATTAATAAAAAGTCTACTCTGCGAATGTACAACAAACGATATTAGCGCTTTTATTGGTTATGAAGATAAGAACTGTCCAACCTGTGGTAAGTCTGTACTAGATAATAATCATGAAACAATAGATTATTATTCAATAAAGGAAAAATCAAAGATAGAAAGTTTAATAAACGAATTATCAATAATTGAGTATGTTATCGATTTTACAATGGGTAATCTTACCGATTTAATTAAGAAAAAGGAATCTATAGTACCTTTTATTGGGTCTGGTGTTTCTATTCCGTTAGATTTACCTTCTTGGGGTTCGATGATAAAAGATCTTAAAGATGAGATGGAAGAAATGTTTAGACCTGCTTTTTTAAGATATATAGACTCAGGAAATTACCTAAAGGCACTTACATATCTCCAAGAGAATTCGCTTCTGGATAAAGACCAAATTAAAGAAAAAATTTATGGGGAATTTGATAAAATACCAAAAGACATTTTATACAAAGAAGACAGCAACTATCCAGATTTATATAATTTAAAACCACCATTCTATATAACTACTAACTATGACAATTTTTTAACTGATTATATAAGCAAGATAGAAAGCAATGTAACTGTACCTTATACCTGGAAAGATATTATTAATACACAAAATTTAATACTCGAAAATAAAAAAAGAGTGTTTCATATTCATGGTCATATCCAAAAACAAGATACAATGATTGTAACTGATGAGGACTATATTGATCTTTATAATCAAACAAATCTTAAGGATAAGTTATTAGGAATAATGGGTTCAAATTATTTGCTATTTATTGGTTTTTCTTTTAATGATGAATTCTTTAAGAAGTTATACATTGATATAACATCTTCTATTAAAGGTATCCATTATATTATTCTACCAAACATATCTTTAGAAAACGCAAAAAAAATAAGTGCTAAAGCTCCAGGTCTTAGAATAATCGGGATTAATGTACAAAAAGATGAAAAAGGTAAATATATTGTGCAGGACTATGTAAGAGCTGTAAGAACTGTTATAAATACGTTAATAAATCGCTAATAAATATCTATCTTGTATGGACCAATAAATTTTTTGTAAACATCATTACACTAATATATCTGCGATCACTATCCAAATCAAGAAGAGGCTACAGATAAATCAACATGCAAACATATGTATGTTGAACCCTTGAAATATTCGAACAATATCCAATAAAGCACCAAGTGAATATTCTATATAAAACTCACCAACACCCCATGAGTTACCACATACACTCCGCGCACGTGGAGTGTATGTGGTAACTCATTTTAAAAGAAGGCAACTAAAGAATGGCAAGTTGCCTTTGTATAGAGTTTTTACACTACTTGTAAAGGGTTAATGAAGGTGGATTGGATATGGATCTCACCATCGTTTGTACAAGTAATTTTCTCAACTAATGAAGGAAGAATTTGAGGTGTTAGTTCTTCTTATGAAAGAACATTTGTAGTTCTTTGATTTTATTATCTGTTAGTTCGAGCTACTCAATTAACTCTTCCCTTGAGATAATATCATCAGTGAACAAATTGACGTAACTTAATTTCTTTTGCTTTAAAGCATCAATTTCTGAGTGGATTTTTTTCAGCTCTTTCTGAAATTGATGCTTTTTATAATTGAGTTTTTTTAATAAATTTATGCACAAAACTTTCTTCCTGTAGGATATTGTACAGAGGTTTTAAATCATTCATGATAATTTGCAATAACTCTATTTCACGAACTACCGTCTTATTTAAACAGAATGTATCACCATTTCTCAGATTTCCTTCACATCGATACCTTTTTGATTAGCCTTATACCACATCCCTTTATTGCATTCATCGCAATAAAGCAAATTAGTAAATAGATGTTTATATTGCGCCGTACCTGTTTTAATAAACGGTAGGATAAACCCGCCAGCATCATTGTGTTGCCACATACACTCTACACCCTGCGAAGTGTGGTGTGGTTGGAGTTAGTGTAAATATATTAGAAGAAATGAATTCTGAATGTAGAATTCGTTCTTTTTCCATGTTACTAAGAGTGTGTTTCGCAACTCATTTTCAAAAAGTATTTTCTCTCAGCCTCAGTAATAATTCTTTGGTGTGCAGGTATACAAATAGTTAGAAGCGCAAGGAAAATAGAGAATAATCCTATTGCATTTGAAAGGTTAATGAATGTAAATTGTTTAATCATTGAATGTAATTCGTTTAAGAAAATCCATTTTGAGAAATCAGTTAATTTAAATGCCAGTAGACAAATAAATACATAGTATCCGTAAATCGTTAAATTAATACCATAATGAATTAGTAAGTATGCAATTTGTTTTTCTACAGACAGAAATGGAGATAAATTTTTTAATTTCACTTCGGTAGTGTGTTCTTTTTCCCCATGCGTAGGAAAAATCCTTTTCAATCTCCAAAAGAAGCAAAATTTTATCGACATACTTAAATTTAAAAATCCAATAAAGAAAAAACTTATTACAAAAATAATAACAAGTATATTATGGATGATCACAAGGTTGATTAGTTCTGTTAAAAATAGAGCTACAATAATTACTAATGAGTATTGAATGAAATACAATGTCAACAAAATAAGATATTTAATGTTGTATTTAGAGAATGTGCGTCTAATAGAGAAAATAACTACTTGAATAATAGATGTTGCCATATAGACTAGTAGGAAATATGCCTTGATATCCTCTACTGTGTATGGGATTGAAATAATAATTAATAAAATAGTTTGTAGAAAAACTAACTTAAGTTCAATGATAGATAGGTAAGCTACATTAGCTAAATTCATCACTTTTAAATATATATTTTTCAATTTTGAAAACGCTCCTCAAACAATAAATATTGATATATAGATTTTTTATAAATATAAACATAATATCTTGTATTTTATATCTTCTTTTTGTGGAAAATTTTATTAAGGTGTATTATAACTTTAATAAGAATAAATGTTCGATAAATATACTCATACTTTCAAAAAAGGTACATATATCCAAAAGTCAAAATATATATTAAGCTAAAATTATTAGTTTATTTAATTATCTCAACATGAAACAAGTGATGCAATGGAGGATGAAAATAAAAAAAGTAGAAATAGCTTTTTAATACCGGATTTCCTTCAATTTGTAACTAACAACATAGCAATTTCAGCTAGTAGGAAATCTTTATTTTAACTCTTGCAAAAGAATGCTGGTTTGAAGTGGATCATTTCTGAAAGGTCTATTTTAATTGTGCATATGCGGATAGAAGAAATTAATTTGTAATAATTATTCTATAATATAAACATCAACTATAAATTTTTTTATTCATATCAGTTTTATAAAATTGCTATTTTATTAAAAACTCCTCATATTAGTTTTATTTAAAAGATTATGAAATGGTTTTACTAAATCAAAAACGAGGTGGAACTATGATTAAACCAGATTGGAATATCTTTAAAGCAAAATTTAGTGAGAACCCACAAAGTAATTTTGAATGGTTATGTTATCTTTTATTTTGCGTAGAGTATGGAAAAGAGTTCGGAGTTTTTAGATATAAAAATCAGTCTGGAATTGAGACTAATCCAATTTCGGTAGATAAAGAAGTTATTGGATGGCAAGCAAAATTTTATGAAACAACTTTATCAGATCATAAGGGTGAATTGATTACAACTTTAACAAAAAGTAAACGAGATTACCCGGATATAAATAAAATCATTTTTTATACTAATCAAGAATGGGGACAAAGCCATACTTCCGAAAAACCTGAACAAAATGATCCTCAAGCAAAAATCGATATTGAAACTAAAGCTAGTCAACTTGAAATTCAAGTTGAATGGAGAACAGCGAGCTTTTTTGAATCGCCATTTGTTACTTTGGAAAATGAGCTTATTGCTAAACATTTCTTTAGTTTTGAAAAGGGCATCTTCCAACTTTTATCGGAAAAGAAATTTCATACTGAGGCTATTTTAGAAAGTATTCAAACATCTATTAATTATCAAGATAAAATTTTGGAGATTAATAGAAGTAATCTGCTGCAAGATATTCTAGGCCAAATTGAACGAGAACAAGTTCTAATTGTGACAGGTATGGGTGGTGTTGGGAAAACGGCTGTTATTAAAAAACTGTATGAAAATGTGAAGGGAAATACTCCTTTCTATATTTTTAAAGCAAGTGAGTTTGAAATTAGTAACATTAATAATTTATTTGGTGGAAATAGTTTTAATGATTTTATTGATGTTCATAAAGAAGATGCAAGAAAATTAATAGTGGTTGATTCTGCTGAAAAGATATTAGATATAGAGAAAACTGATCCATTTAACGAATTTATATCTACTTTAATTAAGCATGAGTGGAAAATTATATTTACTGCCAGAAGTAATTATTTGTCTGATTTGGACATGCAGTTTATAGGTCACTATAAAGTGAAGCCTTTCAAATTCTATGTTGAAGCTTTATCAATGAAAGAATTAGTGGAATTTGCTCAAGAGTATGATTTTAATTTACCAAGTGATGAGAAACTGCTAGAGGTACTTAGAAATCCGTTTTATTTAAATGAGTATTTAAGATTTTATGATAATGAAGAAGTAGTTGATTATCTAATTTTTAAAGAAAAATTATGGAATAAGTTAATAAAAAAATCGAAGCCAAATAGAGAACAATGTTTTATGAAAATTGCTTTTCAAAGGGCAAGTGAGGGACAATTTTTCATTTCATCAAACTTTGATGAAGTGACAATATCTTCTTTAGTACAAGATGGTGTTTTAGGTTATGAAGTTGCAGGTTATTTTATAACACATGATATATATGAAGAGTGGGCTTTGGAAAAAATAATAGAGTCTGAATATATCAAAAGAGTAAGTTTGCATGAGTTTTTTGATAAAATCGGAGAATCTTTGCCTATTCGTCGAAGTTTTAGAAAATGGGTATCTGATAAACTTTTAATGGAGGATAGTTCGATTGAAAATCTTATTGAAGAAGTTTTTGGAGCTGAAGATATCCCATATTTTTGGAAAGATGAAATGTTAGTGTCAGTTTTGCTTTCACCATACTCTGATTATTTTATTAGTTTATTTGAAAGTGAAATATTAGAAAATGATCAGAAATGGTTAAAAAGAATAACCTTTTTATTAAGGTTAGCATGCAAAGAAGTTGATGAGGATTATTTAAAATTAATAGGTTTCGATAAATATTCAATATCAGAAATGAAGTATATAGTTACTAAACCAAAAGGACAAGGTTGGGAAAGTGTAATTAAGCTAATTTATAATTACAAAGATTCTTTTGAAATAGAAACAGTAAACTACATACTACCTGTGATTTATGAATGGAATAATAAATTTAAAAATGGTGAAGCAACTAGGCTAGCAGCTTTGATAGCTTTGAAATATTACGAAGTAATTATAGAAAAAGATAATTATGCTTATAGAGGGAATGATACTGAAGAGAAAATAATTCAAACTATTTTATATGGGGCAAGAGAAATTAGCGATAAACTTTCAGGGATTTTTTCAGAAGTAATTAATAATAATTGGAGGAAATACAGAGATCCATATTATAGCCTAGTAAATGCTATTTTATCTAAGTTAGGTGATAATCAAGAAGTATTAAGAATTCTACCTGATTATGTATTACAGTTAGCTGAATTGTATTGGGTTAAACCTAATAAAGTGCCACACCCCTTTAATAATAGGTTAGATGTTTCAGATGATTTCTCTATAGAGGGAGATAAAAGTGTTTATCATCCTTCTAGTGCATACCAAACTCCGATTTATTGGCTTCTAAAGTACTCTTTCAAAGAAACTGTAGATTTTATTCTTAGATTTGTAAATAAAACTGTAGAAAGCTATGTGGATTCTGATTTAGCCAAAGGGGAAGTAGAAGAAATCGAGGTTTATATTAACGATAAGGTAATTAAACAATATATAAGTAATAGGCTGTGGACTGCCTATAGAGGAACACAAGGTTCACCAGAAATTTTTGAGTCCATACATATGGCATTAGAGAAATTTCTTCTTGAAAGAGCGGAGAATACGGATTCAAAAATATTGGAAAATGTTCTACTGTATCTAATAGAAAACTCGAAATCTGCGTCTATAACGGCGGTTGTTTCAAGTATAGTTTTAGCTAATCATGAAAAAACTTTCAATATAGCTAAGGTTTTATTTCAAACTAAGGAATTCTTTTTTTACGATAGTAGTCGAAGGATATTGGACCAAACTGCAAAAAGCACATTTATGATTGGATATGGATTGAATTATAAAGACAAGATCCATAAAGAAGAAAGAATTAATAGTTGTGATGATAAGCATAGAGAAAAAAAGCTTGAAACGATTGCACTGATGTACCAGTTTTTTAGAAATGAAGATACAACAGATGATGAAGCAATTAATAGAATGGAAGATTTATGGGCTATTTTTGATAAGTACTATGAAGAGCTTGAAAATCCTTCCCTTGCAGAAAATAAAACTTGGAGACTTTTTTTAGCACGTATGGATAGAAGGAAAATGAACCCTACTGTTGAAAAAGTGGATCAAGGTATAAAGATTGATTTTAATCCTAAAATTGACTCAGACTTAATGGAATACAGTGAATCGGCCCTTCAAAAAAGCTCTGAGGCAACTAAGTACCTTCCGTTAAGATTATGGTCCGATTATAAATTTAAAAAGGACGTTAAGTCTAGTGAGTATACTAAGTATGAGGAAAACCCCCTATTAGCTCTAAAAGAAATTAAAGAAATGTTAGAAGAATTACAGAATGGTTATGATGAAGATTATATTTTTGCAAAAGGTATTCCACCATATGTATGTGCTGTATTACTTCGAGATTATTTTAGTCTTCTTTCACAAACTGATAAGGAATTTTGTAAAGAAGGTATTCTAACTTTTGCATCATCGTCTTTAGGACCTAATTATGTTTATCAGATTGGAGATGGCGTAGAAGCTGCTATCTCAAGCTTACCAGTTCTGTTGAAGTATTTTCCAGAAGAAGAGGAAAATATTAAAGGCATTTTATTATTTACCTTGTTCGATAATCATCCTATAGGAATATCTATTGAGTTTTCGGACTATTCAACCAAAACAATCTTAAATGAATTATGGACTATAAATTTTGAAGATGCACAATCCTTGTTATTAGGATATTTATATTTAAAACCTAAGTATGAAGATATGAAAGGGCGATTACGCATAGAGAGTTTCGAAAATTGCAGACGTATGGATGTTGAAGAAAATTTTTTGGAAAGATTCTTAGAAGAATATGAGGCGGACATAGAGAAAGTTATAGGTAACGCAATTACTTTAGAGGGAATTGGAAATATAAACGATATTCATCCGCGGGTTTTAAAAACAGCATTTCAATTAATACCGTTAGAAACCAATAATGACGTTCATAAGTATTTAATCAAAAATATTATAACCGTTTTTGCTGAAAAGTTATTATTAAATGATGGGAGTAATAGATTGGATTATGAAGTTAGTCATGATTTCATAATAAAATTTGCAGAAATTATTTTATCTTCTTCAAGTGATGACATACCAGAATATTTAAGCCCGTTTATTTCAAAGTTTAATAATAGTGAATCAATGGCTGATTTATTTAAAGAATTTATTTATGTAGAAGATAGTCTAAAAAGATATGATAAATTTTGGTTAGTGTGGGAGTTATTTTTTGAAAAAGTTGTTGAATTAAATAATAAACGGAAAAATAGTTACAGCAATTCTCGCATCATCAAAAGTTATCTTTTTGCCGATACAATATGGAATGAGAACGCAACAGAGTGGCATACCCTAACCGAGAAAAATAAAAGATTTTTAATGAAAGTTACAAGGGAACTAGGGGATTCACCAGCAGTTCTATATTCGGTTGTAAAATTATTAAATGGAATTGGGCAAAGATTTATTAATAGCGGAATTTCTTGGATTTCACATATGTTATTAGAACATCAAAGTTTATGGAATATTGAACTAGAGGACCATACCATATATTATTTAGAAAATGTTATTAAAAGCTATATTCATATTAATCAAGAAAAAATCCGAAGAGAAGCTAGATTAAAGCGAGAGGTTTTAATCGTATTAGATTTCTTAGTTGAAAAGGGATCAGTTGCTGGATATATGCTAAGAGAAAGTATTTTGTGAAAATAATACATTTAAATTACTTTAGAAAAGAACTGATAATTTATATTAAGCCTTTACTTGATAATCGTTAAAATATTTACTTAGTAGTACTAATTCTATATATATAAACTAAAGTAAGGTAAACACCACTACATCCAGATACATCTGCCATCACTGTTCAAGCCATTGTGAAGCGGTCGCGCAAATGGTGTTGAAATAGTATATAATTGCTATACAGGCCAAGTCAAAACGGTATCGAATTGATGAAATCAAAACCCAAAAATAAAAAGTCAAAAAGACTCTGAATTCGTAAAAAAACACTACGAATTCAGGGTCTTATTTATAGTATACATAGGTTCTTATAACATGGATTATGTTTCCTACCATTTATTTCTTTTAGTAAAAAGGAATGTATTCCTATTAACATTGTTAGAGGATTTTAGCAAATTTTGTCGAAATTTATATACTGACTATTTTAGCTTAATAATAAGGTAAGCTTTTTTACTAGTAAGTAATAAGTTTATTAGCAGAAGAGAATTACCTTTTTATTAGGGAAATAAGAAAAAAGAATGGTGATGTTTATGGAACGTATAAGACCTAAAGTAAAAAATAAAACCGAGATTCCAGTTAACATTTTTAGGGGAAAGGAATTAATTGCCAAATGTTCTAGTATCCAGGAGGCAGTTTGATTTTTAAAAAAGTTCAGCTAACTAAATGACAAACTAACTATTGATAGTCTTTTAAGTAGGAGTATTTAATTTATGAATAAAATAAAGAAATTTATTAGAACATTTCACGCATCATTAATTGAAACAGATCAAAAAAGGTGGATAAGCCATATCTTTACTACTCTAGTTATTTTGGCGGGAGGGTTTACTTGGCTTCGTTATACTTTAACAGGAGTTGATAGGGGAAATCTACCTGATTTATTATATACCAGTGCAGCTTTGTTTTTCTTACTTGGGGACATTATACTAGAAGTTTATAATATCAAAATGGAAAAAGAACAAAACGAATTTCAAACTTTAAGAGAAACGCACCTAAGTAGACCTATACGAGAAATGGATTTTAGTCGTGATAAGAATATTATTGCCAAAAATGTTGATCAAATAGATGAAAATTATTCCAAGGTGAAGAAAGAGTGGGAAGAAAGAAGATTAACTACTAAATTGAAGATTATTCGTTTTTATGTTCTATTCTTTGCTTGTTTGCTAGTTGTAATAGGAAATGGATCTTACGCGATAAATATTGAACTTTTACCAACAATCGGTTCTTTAATAACTTTTTTCAGCATATTAATCTATATCTTTTGGACAGTTTTCAAAACATTTATATTGGATTTAATAACTAGAATATGGTTCGATTAGACATTTACAATAATATTTTAATGGACGTATGAATTTTTTAATAGATAGGTGGTTTAATGAGTGTTGATTTAGAGATTTTAATAGATGAGCATATTAGTAGAAGAGTGTTGGAGGAAGTATTATTCTCGCTAGGATACTAGAAAGAAAAATTCGAAAATACTTATTACTGGTTTGACCATGATTATACCTCCACAAGAGGAAGTGGATTCACCTTTGGATACGATGTAGAAGTTTATATTGAGGAAGAAGCTAAAGTTTTTAAAACTGTGTGTAAGGTTTACACTCAATCTGCAAGAAGTTTTGCCGATTTTCAAAAGCAAATAGATACTATAAAAATGATAGAGGAACGGTACGGAGGAACTGTATATACGGATGGAGAATACGGCTATTTTGAAAATGACTTGCCAAATCTATCTAAAGCGGAAACTAACCCTCACGGTTGTTGCCTTTTAACGTTTCCTGCAACGTATGACCACTTCCTTTTAACTGCCCCCGCTAAACTTAAGCATTACAACTCAGGGGCTAAGGTACCATTTTTTCGTTATTGATAAAGTAGGAATTGACAGTTTAGATACTTACCCGTAAAGTTGCTTATGATGCAAATTAAGACGGAGGAGAGCTAGATGCAATTCATTAATAATCTACTTCTGGATATGGAATTAGATCCTAGATTAGTAGAATATCTTTCGATAATAATCAAGATTCTGCTAATAGGGCTTATCTGTTTCGCAGCAAATTTTATTACAAAGAAAATCGTGATCAGGATCATCACTCGTATTGTTACGAACTCCAAAGTGGAGTGGGGTAAAATCATATTGGATAGACAAGTTTTTCGAAAGTTATCCCATATTGTTCCTGCGATCATTATTTATTCGTTTTCTTCCACCTTTCCAACCTATCAATCAACCATCGAGAAATTGGCCATTACCTATATCATTATTGTAGCGTTAGTGTTTATTCAAAGCTTACTAAATGCATTTAATGATATTTATCAAACCTTTGACATATCCAAGGTTAAGCCTATAAAAGGATATGTTCAGGTGGTTAACATTATTATCATGACTCTAGGGTTCATCTTGGTAATCTCGAACCTTATAGGGGAGAGTCCTCTTATTCTATTAAGCGGGATTGGTGCTCTCTCGGCTGTTTTCATGTTAGTATTTAAGGATTCGTTATTAGGACTAGTGGCAGGAATTCAGTTGACGGCCAATGATATGGTTCGGGTTGGTGATTGGATTGAAATGCCGAAATTCGGAGCAAATGGTGACGTTATTGATATTTCTTTAAATACCGTAAAAGTTCAAAACTTTGACAAAACGATTACGATGTTACCAAGTTATGCCCTTATTTCCGATTCTTTTATCAACTGGAGAGGGATGCAAAGCTCAGGCGGCCGACGAATCAAGCGCTCTTTGTATATAGATACCAGTAGTATCACGTTTTGCACCGAGGAAATGATCGAGAAATTTATAAAAGTTCATTACCTTTCAGACTACATTATTCAAAAGGAAAGGGAGATTACTGAGTATAATGCCAAAAATGGAATCGATCGGAACAATCCTGTGAATGGTCGGGCCCTTACCAATATCGGTGTTTTTAGGGCATATATCAGTAATTACCTTAAGAATCACGAAGGAATCAATCAGAATATGACCGCAATGGTTAGACAGCTGGCACATAGTGAATACGGGTTGCCTCTAGAAATTTATGCATTTACAAATTCCGTACAGTGGGCAGTGTATGAAACTGTGCAATCTGATATCTTCGATCATCTATTTGCCGTTGCACCAGAGTTTGGACTGAGAGTATTCCAGAATCCATCTGGGGCTGATTTAAGAAATATGGTAGAAGAATCGAGCAGCAAAGCCTTGAGCGGCGAAAGAAGCTATTGAAATAATCAATCACCAAAACAAAACCGACTGTTTTAAATAACACAGTCGGTTTTTTCTAAAATTGTTTTATGAGATCCCTTTGGAAAAACATATTGAATTAATCACAGAGAAATGAAAAGGTATTCCCCCTGGAATGGTTGGCTAGACTTGTAGCGAACTGATAGAAGCTAGAAGTCAGCAACTACGACTAATTGCCGGTGTCTAAAGTGTTGAAGGCGCCTTCTTAGTAGATAAAATCAGAAAGGATAACAAAATGTCAGACATAAAAGACGAGATCATTTTAAGAGGGCTTAAAGAAAATAATTTAAAAAATGTAGATTTAAACATACCAAAAGAAAAAATCATCGTATTTACCGGTCTTTCAGGCTCAGGAAAGAGCTCAGTCGTTTTTGATACATTAGCAACAGAAAGTAGAAGACAAATGACTTTGAACTATCCTCTCTATGTCAGAAATCAAATGCCAAGGTATGAAAGACCCCACGCTGATCTTATGCAAAACTTAAGCCCGGTTGTAGTAGTGGAACAAAGACCTATAGGGGGCAATTCCCGCTCAACAGTAGGCACCTATATGGATATAAATCCTTTGATTAGACTTTTGTTCTCAAGAATAGGAAATCCATCAATAGGTTCTGCCACCGATTTTTCAAGTCAAAGTTCTTTTGGCAGATGTCCAGAATGTGGTGGGTATGGGGAGGTCATTACGCCTGATCTAAATAAGATGATTGATTATGATAAGTCACTTCGAGAGTATGCGGTGAAATTTAAGCCATTATCACCTGCCGGTTGGCAAGGTAATTGGATGATGACCTGCGGATTATTCGATCCAGATAAACCCATAAAGGACTATTCTGAAGAAGACCTCCACCTGCTATTGTATGGACCACGAGAAGGCGAAAGAGCCTATGCGCCGTTTCACACCAAAAATGGACCACACAACGCAGAGTGGGATGGATTATTGCCTAGATTTACTCGTCTTTATATAAATAGAGACATCTCAAAACTAAGGCAAGTATCCCAAGATGATGTCTTAGCAGTATCAACACATTCATTATGCCCAATCTGCCAAGGTTCAGGGCTAAATCCAAAGGTATTAGAATGTAGAATAAATGGTTTAAATATCGCAGAATACGATCAATTAGAGCTCCCAGAAATACTAGAAGAACTAAAGAACTTAAAAGATTCAATGGGAGAATCTATAGCACAACAAGCAATTCCACATGTAAAGCAGCTAGTCGACATGGGACTAGGATATTTGAGCCTATCAAGAAAAATGGGCACCCTGTCCGGCGGAGAAGCTCAAAGGGTGAAAATCGCTCGTCATTTAGGGAGCAGTCTAAACAATATTACATACATTTTCGACGAACCAAGTGCAGGACTCCATCCGGAAGAAGTGGATATGTTAATTATTATGCTAAAACGGATAAAAGCCCAGCATAATACTGTCATCGTAATCGAACACAATCTATCAGTAATAAAAGCAGCGGATGAAATAATAGAAATGGGACCAGGAGCAGGTGTAAATGGAGGAGAAGTGATCTATCAAGGAAAATTAGAAGGGTTAAAAAACTCGCCCACCGCCGCAGCCCTAAACCACAAGCGAAAAATAAATAAAAAGCCAAGGAATATAAAAAGTTATTTTACAATAAACAGAGCAAGTAACAATAATTTAAAAAATATAAGCGTAAATATTCCTAAAAATGTCTTAGTCTCTGTATGTGGAGTATCAGGTTCAGGTAAAAGCTCCTTAATATTGGAAGCATTCACGAAAAAGTATGCAGATACCATAATGGTAGGACAAGCCGGCATAGGAATCTCCAACCGTTCGACCTTAGCAACATATATGGGAATAATGGATGATATTCGCTCAATACTTTCAAAAGAAACAGGACAACCCGCAGGTTTGTTCAGCTTTAACTCCTTAGGAGCATGTCCTGTCTGCAAAGGAAAAGGAGTTATAACGCCGGAAGTAGCATTTGCCGATCCGGTGACAATTCCGTGTGAAGCATGTGGCGGTACGAAATATTCAGACGAAGCACTTGTCTATCGATATCAAGATAAAAATATAGTAGAGATTTTAGATTTAACAATAGACGAGGCTATTAATTATTTTGAAATACCAAAGATCATAAAAAGAGTGAATACGCTAAAAGACGTAGGACTAGGGTACCTAACCTTAGGACAGACAACAAGTTCTCTAAGCGGAGGAGAAATCCAACGTCTAAAACTTGCGAGCCACTTACAAAAAGAAGGACAAATTTACCTATTAGACGAGCCATCCTTAGGACTACACACAGAAGATAATGAAAAACTCTTAGACGTATTTCAAAGTCTCGTAAACAGAGGTAATTCTGTCATAATAATCGAGCATAACTTAAACTTTATAGCGGCGAGCGACTGGGTAATAGAATTGGGCCCAGGGGGAGGAAAACAAGGCGGACAAATTCTATTCGAAGGCACACCAGAAGAAATGTTAAATGCAGAAACCTTAACAGCGAAATGGCTAAAGGATGGAGTTAGAAAACATTTCACTTAAAATGATAAAATAGAAGAAATGCTAATAAATGCGTAAATTCTCACCTAGCACCTCATGTGTCTCTATATCCACTCCGCTCACGTGGAGTGCTGTGCGTTGATAAAATTAATTAAATAATTTGCAGATGGGTTCGAGAATCTTAAAAAGATTCTCGAACCCATCTGCTTTTATTTCAAGTCTATTGAGAATAACTAGTATTAAGTCAACTTCTATTGTCAAATAATCACTACAAGCATTAATACAATATTTATTGTAATTTCCACAAATATATCCTCGACAGTTCCTTTTAAATTGCATCATACGCCATCAGATATCTTTACAAAACAGGTCAAAATCCATGAACAATTGACAAATATTTTAAAAGGTAACCATTAAATACGTCGATTCCTAACTATTAAACAAGTTGCATGAAGGGTGTTGTCGATTAAAAAGTTTTTTATATTGACAAAAATGGTCAAAATATTCACAAAATAATGCTTAGAATTATCATCAAGGTTTAAAAGAATCTATTAAATATTTTATAGAGAAATCATCATATTTACGCGCATAGTAACTTCCGATGGTAGATTCTTTTTTTGCAATTGCCAAGCTAATAAAATAGTAGAGTTTATGAAGGAGTTGGCATTTTTTGCATGTGTTGTCCGATTTAAGGCTATATGGTTTATGGCTTTGAGGAGGGTGATAAACCTAGGCAAGGCATTCAAGCTGTGAAAGGGGGCGTTAATAGAGCTAATAACGATAAAGAAATGATGACATAGCGTAATCATCAAGGGGAGTTTGAAAACAAAAACCTACATAAAAGTAGGGAATGTTCCAAGAGGGAGGAGAATCACTTTGAAGTTTAGAGGTAAGATTGCTGCATTAACGACCACGATATTGCTTGCGACGTCTTCAACAGCCGTTTTTGCTGCGGAACCAGGGCTTGATAAAATGCCCGGCCCAGTAGATCCTCAGTCATGGGTCAACCCGGAGAATATGACGTGGAATGATTATAACCAAGTACCAGGTATCAACTGGAATAAAACGGATATTAAGCCACAAACAGAACTTAGAGGGGCCTTGATTTTGGTTGACTTTCCGGATCAGGATTTTATTCTGACAAAACCAAAGGGTTCAGAGCTCATCGGTAATCCCCAAGTCAACGCTGTTCCTCGTGAGCAACTTGGGGAATGGTGGAAGAATTTCTTGAATGTCCCAAGTGCACTCAACAACTTTCAGACCATAGATGGTTTTTGGAAAGAAAACTCTCATGGAAAATGGGGCGTATCTCTTGATTCCTATGGTCCCTACCGCTTGGATAAAAATGAATTTCAGTATGGGCTTGAAAACAGTATGAACCCGGGTGCCCGGCCAAGTAATTATCCTAGTGGGAACCTTTTCACGGATGGCGTAAATGCTGCTACCGCTGATATAACCGCCTCTGGAAAGGAATATGACTTTGCGTTCATCGTTCATGCCGGCTATGATGAATCAACTGTGTGGCAGGAACTCGGCGAAATGATGTTCTTGAATCAAGACTCGGTGCCTGATGAATTTGGTCCGCCGAAGGATATGCCTGGATTTGAAAACATGCCAAACTGGGCAAAAACTCGTTACGTACCATGGTCTTCCTGGTACGCAGCCAAAGCTATTTGGTCCGCCGCTTCTAGTGCAAGGATCAATGGCAAAACAATTCGTGTTTCCATTCAAGGGGAAAGTGATGGCATGGGCACATTTGCTCACGAATTTGGCCATCTCCGCGGTCTTGGCGATAACTACAATAATGCGGCTCTTGACCCTAGAACCTATTCAGGTTATTGGGAGACGATGAGCCGTGGATCATTCAATGGCCCCGGTGGCACGCACACCCGCTGGATGATTCCATCTACCCTTGGTGCTTCTTTATCGGCACCACATATGCTTCGTAATAAGATGAAACAGGGATTTGTATCCGATGATGAAGTCCTGCAGCTAAACCGTGATAACTTAAAAGAATCTGGACCGGTGTTTGCAGATATTGTCGCGCGTCAAGCACCAATTGGCAGTCAATTCGGCCGAACCGGACTCCACGGCATCAATATCAGCATGACTGATTTAACACCAACAGATTACCTTGCTGGTGACTGGCGTAACGATATGCCATCAAGAGCAGTATACAATAACTACACCCTTGAAGTGGTAGACCGTTTTGGTGCGGATTCCTTTGCAGCTGACTCCGGTGTATTGATTGCCAAAACGAAAAATGCGGAGACGGCACCGAATATTTGGGTAGTTGATTCACATCCCGAGGATATCAATCTGAAGGACTTTACTAGACCTGACGGCACAACAGCAATGGTTGGCAAAGGTGACCCCCGTCAAGCTCTTGATGCTTTATTCAAAGCTGGGAATGGGAAAAGTTTGGTCTCCGGGAAATTCGATGGTTCTATTGACAAAGAAACTATTGTCAGTGAGTACATTGATCCATACAATAAACTTCATTTCTACATTTTAGGGAAACACAAAGACAAAGACGGCGTACTTCGTTATCAGGTTGCTGTCCGTAACACGGAGGGCTCAGGTGCCTTTAAGCGCGGAGTAAATGTAAGCGCTGGCAATGTACAACCTGCCGTACAGGACAAAGTGGCGGTCTATCATTTTAATGTTACTAATACTGGCAATGCAAAGGATCTTATTCGCATCAACGCTTCTGCAGGTGATGATTGGACAGTTCAACTTGATCACAACGTACTGGCTGTGGAACCTGGAGCAACTGTTGATGTACCGGTATATGTGAAAATTCCGAAGGGCAAGAAAGCTCCAGCAAACCTTACCTTTAAGGCTACTTCAGAGACAGACTCGAAACAAAGCGGTACGGAAACCAATCTTATAACAGGTAATTTAAGCGCAACCGGTCTAAGTTCTGTTATTGATAGCTTTGCTAACGAGGGAGCCTTCAAAGCAGGTGCAGCGCAAGCATTGAAGGCACATTTGAATTCCGTCGATCAATTTGAAAAGAAAGAATCTGCGGATAAGGTTGTCAAACACCTTAATGATTTTAAAGGATTCCTGGATCTTAAAAAAGATGCGGATCAAATCTCCGCAAAAGTGTATAACAGCTTGAAGGCGTATGCCGATGCAATGATTGAGATCTGGCAATAGAATAGATTCACTGTTCAGAATATACCTCCTGTCCCGGGGCTGACCCTGGTACAGGAGGTAACAAACTCAAAAACTTTAGTCTGCAATGACTTTGGAAAGTTGTCAAAAGTAGGAGTGAAGATAATTGAAGAAAATAATCACAGTTTTAGGCATTTTATCATTATTTTTACTTAGTGCCTGTTCAGCTCTAACCTCTGGTGAAGGGAGCAAGGTACTTTTTAAAACAGACTATGGAAATATCACAAAAGATGATTTATATAAAGAAGTGATAAGTTCCGAGCGGGGAAAAGAATTGATTCAGAAGTTGGTCTATATGCAAATTCTGGAAGGTAAATATGAGGTATCTGATAAAGAGGTCAACCAACGGCTAGACGATATAAAGGAACAAGCCGGTGATAAAGATGGATTTACAATGTTCCTACAAAAACAGGGCTTTAATAACGAAAATGAATTAAAGGATCATATTAAACAATCTCTTTATTTCTTTAAAGCAACAACAGAAGGGGTGAAAGTCTCAGATAAACAAATAAAAGATTTCTATGAACAAAATAAAGACCAATACACGGAGGTGAGAACCAGCCATATTCTCGTGGATCAGGAGTCAACTGCTAAAGAAATTGAAGAGGAACTAAAGAAAGGAACCGACTTTGTCGAATTGGCAAAAAAACAATCGACGGATAAGGTGTCTGCAGCAGCAGGCGGGGATTTGGGCTATCTTTCCGGGCGAAGCCAGGAGATGGATCCGACATTTCTTGCAGCGGCTATGAAATTGAAAAAAGGTGAAGTGAGCGAGCCGGTCAAGACAGTATTTGGTTATCACATCATTAAGGCAACAGATAGAAAGGAGACACCATTAAGCGAGGTGAAAGATCAAATCAAACAAGCGCTTATGGGTAAAGACGCAAAACCAATACAGGAGATATTAAACAATTTGAATAAAGAAATTGAGGTTAAAGAGGATGCGTTTAAAGATGTATTTAAGGATGTAGAACCGCAACAACCACAGAACTCCCCTCAAAAATAAATGTTCCGTCATAGTAGTTGGTATGATTACTGTCGAACTTTACACCATTTACATAGTTAAAATTAAAGAGGAGGATGTTCCAAAAAGGCGTTAAATTAAGACCTTTTGGAACATCCTCTGTTTGTTTTTTACCGGTTAAAATAAGGAACCTTTTTCAATGCAACACATGCCGGAATGGCAATAATAACTCCTATTACATTTTGAACGAGGTCTCCAGGTATCGAAGCTGCGGGTGCAATCCAATTCCCGTATAGAAACCCTTCGCCAATGTAGTAAACAGCTGACATAAATGGAAATGAAACGATTGTTGCTGTTAAATTTAAAGCAATGCTATTACCTTTCCGACCATTTGACCAAGCAATTTTACCAACGATATATCCTTGCAAGGCACGCGCCACAACGGTGATCGGTGCCCATAGCGCCCAGCCTCCAGCAATATCAAATAATCCCATTCCTATCGCCCCAGCAAGTGCCGCCTTTTTAGGGCCAAATAAGATAGCTGCAATAAAAAGCATTGCTGTCCCTAGATGAACCAAGCCTCCATTTGCAGTAATTGGCAGCTTAATATTTAAAAAGAAAGTAGACAGGAAAACAAGTGCAGTTAACATCGCTGTAATAATTAAATCAAACGTTTTATAACCTGGCTTTGAATAACTTTGTGTATTTTGCATATCTCTGAACCTTCCTAACACGCTTTTCTATGATTTTAGCAAATGATAGGTAAATATATAAGTACCATTTAATAAAAAAATCTTAGCTGCCTAATATTTCATTTGCAGCCTGTCGGGATTTTCCAGATTCTTTATTTGTGGTAATATGAATAAAGTTAAGATGGACGGGCTTTATGGAGGTTAGTATGAAAAAAGTTGCTGTAATACAGGATTTATCATCTTTTGGAAAATGTTCATTAACAGCTGCGATTCCAGTTCTTTCGGTAATGGGTGTACAGGCATGTCCTTTACCAACAGCCATATTGACTGCGCAAACTGGCTATCCAAGTTTTTTTTGTGAAGATTTTACAAGTAAAATGAAATATTTCATAGAGGAATGGAGCAAGCTTAAGGCAGACTTTGATGGAATCTATACGGGTTTTGTTACTGGTGAAGAGCAGATCATTAATATTTTCCAGTTTTTAGATAGGTTTTATACGGAAGAAACAATTTTACTTGTGGATCCAGTAATGGGGGATTTAGGAGAGGTCTATAAGCTTTACACTGATGAATTGGTCGTACTAATGAGAGAACTTGTGAAGCGTGCAGATGTGATTACACCAAATGTTACGGAGTGCTGTTTATTAACTGGCATGTCTTATGAAAAACTTCATAGCTATTCAAATGAAAAGGACTATATTAAAGCGATTGAAGAGGCTGGGAATTTATTGCAGCTTGAAACTGGTGCCCAGGTTATCATCACTGGAATTAATCCACCGTCAGCTGATTTAGATAAGCAGTATATCGGAAATATGTATTTGGACGCAAGCAATACCTTTTACAGTGCGACGCCGTATAATGGTAAAAGCTATTCTGGTACTGGTGATTTGTTTGCATCTGTGATTATGGGAAGCATGATGCGTGGGGAGAACATGGAAAAATCCGTACAGCTTGCTGTGGCATTCCTGACAGCAGCCATCAATGATTCCTCCTTAGAGCAAGTTCCTAGAGTAGAAGGAGTTAATTTCGAAAAATATTTAAAAATGTTATTATGAAATGTCTAATATCAGTAAAAACCCTAGATAACTTCTAGGGTTTTTACTTACGCTTCAGTTTTATTATTCAACTTTTGCAGCAAAAATCATTAATGAACCCACAGTATGCTATGCCTCAATAAACAACAACCGGATCATACGCGCTAAGACTGTTATACACCGTTTTCATAATGCTTGGCGGTGTATTGACACAGCCATGCGATCCAGCTGTAAGATAGGCCTTGCTTCCCCAATTGCCCCGCCAGCTCGCATCGTGAATCCCCTGCCCGTCATTTGTAAAAGGAACCCAATAGTTAACAGGTGCCTGATAAGTGATTTTTCCGTTTTCTCTGCCTGTGAGTATGGCAGGAGATTGCTTATAAAGGATATACCACACTCCGGGTGTTGTATCATGACCGGTGCTATGTTTGCCTGTTACGACATTCGTTGTGGCGACTAACTTTCCATTTTTGTAGATCCACATTCGCTGCGCTGCAATGGAGACTTCAGCATACGTATGGCCAATGCCGTTGTTCGTGGTTGTTTCAAATCCGTAGCCTTCACCGTTCCAGCCATGTCCGTAAATATTAGAGGCAGAAACTGATTTCTTCCCATTTTCAAAAGCCTTCATAATACGGGGTACTTCTTTATCAACATCTATGGCCCAGCCATAGCCTTTACCTTTCACTGATATCACTGAACCTGAATGGGTCTTGAATTTGAAATCCTTATTTAATGTGGATTGGGCATTGTTAATTTCGGCTATTCTTTTCTTAATATCACCCGCATCATCCATCTTAATCTGTAAATCTTTTGAAATAGTTGCATTTTTAATTAATTCGCTCGCCTTTAACGTAAAAACTTTATTCTGCACCTTGTATCCAACGGTCTGGGCAAGGAATTCTTCAAATTTTTTCTGTTGATTTTTTACAAACTCGCTGTCTTCTTTAATTGGCTGTATGTAAACTGGATTGAGCCGGATTTCACTAATATATTTGTGCTGTTCGTAGTCCTTCAAAAGACTGGCGACATCATACTGCTCTCCGCTAATACTGCTTGTCACAGTAATTTTGCCTTGTTGCAACCGAACCACCGCATCTTGTGGAGCTTTTAAGCCTTTATTCATGGCTAGCAGCTTTTCTTCCACCTGTTTTTTCAACGTCTGATTTCGATACTGATCCTGATTGCTGGGCATTAATGAATAATCTTTCGCTTTTGAAGAAGGGAAAAAAGTCCACTGGTTCTTTAATAATTTTTTGATATTGGGCAAATCTTGGTCCGAAAATACCATTTTTGTATCTTGGCCATCTAATATTTGTTGATCTCCAACATAGATTACATTTGTTAATACAGTTGCTTTTAATTTTGTCAGTGCCTGTTCAGCGGTTATTCCGCCGACTTTGATGCCATTAATCTTGATTTGTGAATTAAAATGGCTTGCTTGATAGTAGCTGCCTGCTGCAATGAAGAGCACGATAATAAAGATGATACTTGCAGTGATAATCCTCCAGTTTGCATACCACTTAGGTGAATTTACGCGTTGTTTCTCTATTTCTTGATTATTTACCGTGCTTTCCATAAAGTATCCCCCCATACCTAATCTTCAGATGTTAATATCTTATGTCCTTAGACTATTAATATTGTGTCATGTATTACAAAATTTTTTCAAAAGTGTAAATTATAATACTATTCTACATAATGTCGTAATCGAACATTGTCGGTTTTTGAGTATGTTAAAATTTTTTAATTTGACCTTTTGATTAAGATTGATTTGCAATAAAATCAATCTTGTGTTTGATAATAAGTTATTAAGCATGATATAAGTGTAAAAGAAGTAGTACATTTGACTTTATATTTTTTGACCGAGAGTTTGAAATTGTATCCATACTGAGAGGATTTGAGTTTGAAATGATAGATAATTTTTGGCGTGATTTACCACGACCATTTTTTGTACTAGCACCAATGGAAGATGTGACGGATGTTGTTTTTCGTCATGTAGTAAGTCAAGCAGGTAGACCGGATGTGTTTTTTACAGAGTTTACAAACACGGAGAGCTATTGTCATCCAGAAGGAATGAAAAGTGTACGCGGCCGTTTGCTGTTTACAGAAGATGAACAGCCAATGGTTGCACATATATGGGGGGATAAGCCCGAGTATTTCCGTCAAATGAGTATTGGAATGGCAGAGCTAGGATTTAAAGGCGTAGATATCAATATGGGCTGCCCTGTACCGAATGTGGCATCGAGAGGGAAAGGCAGCGGCCTTATTCTGCGTCCAGACGTTGCGGCAGAACTTATTCAAGCAGCAAAAGCGGGCGGACTGCCTGTCAGCGTGAAAACACGACTTGGCTATAAGGAGGTTCAGGAGTGGGAGGAGTGGCTAACGCATATTTTAAAACAGGATATTGCGAACCTTTCTATACATTTACGTACAAGAAAGGAAATGAGCCAAGTAGATGCGCATTGGGAGCTAATTCCGGAAATCAAAAAATTACGTGACCGTATCGCACCAAATACACTGCTAACAATCAATGGAGACATTCCTGACCGTCAAACTGGGCTGCAGCTTGCTGAACAATATGGTATTGATGGCATTATGATCGGGCGAGGTATTTTTAAAAATCCTTTTGCTTTTGAAAAAGAGCCAAAAGAGCATAGCAGTAAAGAATACCTTGATCTTTTAAGGCTGCAGCTTGATCTTCAAGATCAATATGCGGAAGTACTGCCACGTTCAATGGCAGGGCTTCATCGCTTTTTCAAGATTTATGTCAAAGGATTCCGTGGAGCGGGTGAATTAAGAAATCAATTGATGAACACGAAATCAACAGATGAAGTGCGTGCATTGCTCAATAATTTTGGGTCAAAGAATCTTGATGGCATGGGGGAACAGTAGGAGTGTCCTAATTTAAGGTAAAAGAAAAGTAGGACGATAAACTGGTGTGCCCCCAAAATGTTAGAGGTTATACTAAGCAGTTAATTGGCTGGAGTGAAGGCTGTTTGAACCGGGCTCGAACTAACGGCTATGAATTAGAAAAAAGTCTTAAATAAACTTAATTAAAGGCAAGTTTACGCAGTAATTTTGAAGCATTTGTTTGCGTAAATATCTTTCGTTATCGGGCGCATTTCTTGAGTGAGAAATGTGCCCTTATTAATGAATTAAGTTTTTTAACTGAAATTGGCAATTTATATCGGTTTGAGACAGAAAATTATAGTATAATTAAATAGTCTAAAAATTCATTTGATTTATAGGCAATAGTTGATAGAGGAGGCGTTCATTATGAAAAATAAAAGAATTTTTATTATTAATGACTACAAGGGGATAACGCTTCATTAATAAAATTTGTTTAGCGTTTCCCCGAATTTTGGAAGGGGAAAATTATGAGTTCAAAAAATGTTAGAATTGTAGAATTAAACGCAGAAAATTGGTATGCATGTTGTGAATTAGAGGTTTCATTAGAACAAAAGGATTACATTGAGCCCAATGCTATATCAATAGCTCAGTCAAAGTTTGAACCTACATTAAAACCATATGCAATATATGCTGAAGAAAAAGTTGTTGGCTTTTTGATGTACAATTCTGTTCAAGAAGAACTTGAAGGTTATTGGGTCTATAGAATAATGGTCGATAAGGAATTCCAAGGCAAGGGTATAGGTAAAGCAGCAACTAATTTAATGATTTCAGAGATGGCTAAATTGCCTAATGTGAAAAAAATTGTTGTAGGTTATCATCCAGAAAATATTGGAGCACATAATTTATACTCAAGTTTAGGATTTATTGATCATGGGGACAGGTTTGGTAAGGAAATGGCAGTAATTAAATATATAACCGAATGATAAACCATAGATAAGGTTATAAAAAAGGTAAAGGGAACCATTTTTTGGTTCTCTTTTTATTGCGTTAATGGGCGCAATCCTGAAGCAAGAATTGTGCTTCTTCTTTTATGTTTTAACCATCTTGTGAAAAAGGTGATTGAGCAAGGTTCCGAAATTTGAAATAATTGTTAATAAGATAAAAGGAGCAATTCAGTAATATCGAAGGGTGTAATTATTATGATAAAACTTAATGTAACTGCTTTTGATAAAGTAATAAATGTAGTAGAAGGTAAAGCGAAGGCTGTTCCAACTTTCTCCTATTCAGTGTTGAATAATTATATTCGGGGAAGTGTTTATGCGGATTCTACAACCCCTGAGACAGTACTAATTGGAACAGAATCCGGTATTTATTTTGTAGCAGGAAAAGAGGATAATCAAGAATTTAATGAATTTCTTTTTAAATTATATTGTCAAAGAAAAAGTAAGAACTTACGATTCACTTTATTTTCTTCATCTGAATATTGGGATTGTGTCATTAATGAACTATTTAAAGAAAATATAAAGCAGCTGAGCAGGTATTCTTTTGTATTTGATAATAAGAAACAATTTCATGACAAGAACCTATTAGCTAATGGTTATTTTATTAGGAGAATAAACGAAGAGTTAATAACATATAGTTCGGAATTTAATGAGGATTACTATAAAGAATATTGGGGATCTGTATCCAACTTTATTAAAAATGGTTTCGGTTTCTGTATCCTTCATAAAGGAAAAGTGGTTAGTGAATGTACTTCCATTTTTTCTTCACTTCAATTCTCAGAAATTGATATTGCAACTCACGAAGATTATAGGGGACAAGGATTAGCATCTATTATTGCCAAAGCCTTTATAGATCATTGTCTCGAAAATGAAATAATACCACGCTGGGATTGTGACAAATTAAATAAGTCATCTATAAAATTAGCTGAAAAATTAGGATTTGGAAATCCTGTGAAATATTCAATTTTTGTATAAAAACATCTATTCTTTTATTTCAGAAAAGGGCGGCAGCTAACCTTCTAGGCTCTGCCTTTTATATGTAAACTAAGGAGAGAAATAATGAACGAATTACAGGTATTTAGTGAACTACATAAATTTTTAAATAGTTTAGGCCCTATGGAATTTACTCTTGCACCCAAGAGTTTAACCTTAGGATATAAACCCATCCGTTTTGCTGGTAGAAGGCAAAAGTTTGCCACTTTATATGGTGAAAAACGCTACAACTGTCTGATTCTCCATGTTGACCAGGGGAATCTAGAGTCTAAGAAAGGTAAAATGACTCAAAAAGAAATTCAACAACTTTTACATTTTGATATCCAACAAATAAGAGGTTTTGCTTTAAAGAAAAATGAGGCTTATATTCCGTTTGAGGTAATTGACACTAAAGAAAAAATAGAAGATTTAAAAGACTTTGTTCAAGAACAATATATGATTTTCATCAAACGATAATTAGTTTAAAGAATAAGGAAGTCTCTCCAGCACTGATGAGGTTTTCTTAACTAACAATACTAGATCAACTGAATTTGGCTCATAAATGATTTTGTCATAAAACATCCTTATTTTTATAAATTCCCCACCTTCCTTTCTCTTCATCAAACACTATATATAAATGAAAAGACCTTAAGGAGAAGAAAGGACAGTGGTGGATGATGGTAAAATTTCGAATGGTGCGGACAAATTTTTGGAGTAATCCGATTGTATTAGAAGAAATGACTCCGGAGGACAAATATTTTTACCTTTATTTGCTTACGAATCCTTACACAACTCAAATTGGAATCTATAAAATTACAAAAAAGCAAATGGCTTTTGATTTGGGTTATTCGATTGAAAGTGTCCAATCGTTAATGGTTCGGTTCATCGAGCACCACAAATTGATTCGTTACAATCCTGTAACGAGAGAACTCGCTATTAGAAACTGGGGGAAAGATAACCTGGATAAATGCGGGAAGCCGGTTATGGATTGTATCCTGTCCGAATTAAAAGAAGTCGAGGACCGTTCTCTTATCCGTTATGTTGCGGAATTGATTCGTAATCAAGACGTTCACAGCCTATATGAATCTTTTTATAACCAAGAAATAACGGTTTTCAGCAAGGAAGATAGAGACCCTGAAGAAAATGATACATATATAACCGAATGTGGAGATGTTGACGATTCGTTCGTGCAACGAAATACGATACGTGGACAAAAAGAAAAAGAAAAACAAAAAGAAAAACAACAACAAAAAGAAAAACAGCAAAAAGCTTTCTACCCAAGTATAGAAAAAATTCCAGACAAAGATCAGTCCTTGCTGTGTAAACCAAAAACAGAAGATGTAAAAGAAATGGCTGAGTTTTGGGAGGCTAATGGATTTAGTTCACTGGATGTAAATGCGAAACAGCAGCAGTTGACCTTAATGCAGAGATCCAAAGGTTTGCTTTATGAGTTGTCTCGAGATGGATGATACTGTAGATGTCATTTAGATTGTGAATGTTACTATTTAACCTGGTAGGTAAAGTGAAATGTTCCTTCATTTGTTCTTAATTGGGGTAGAATTTATTCTCAGAGTCGAACATTTTCAAATGAATGTTCTTTTGAAATTAGGTAATATCAGAAACGTGAGAGATTAAAATTCAACCTGAGTCAAATGGATTAATAATATTCAAGGATGAAGGAAGGAATTTTAAAAACAAGGTCTAAATATATCAAGCGAGGAGGTTTTAGTATGAAAGATGAAAAAATAAAGTTGTCATCAGAAGAACGTGAGGAATTACTCCAAACATTGAAGGCCCGTTTTGAGAAAAACATGAATCGCCATCCAGGACTTGAATGGGCTAAAGTACAAGCAAAACTAGAAACTAATAGTGGAAAACTGTGGTCTCTTTATGAAATGGAGAGAACTGGCGGTGAACCGGATGTTATTGCTCATGATAAAAAGTTAGGCGAATATACTTTTTGTGACTGTTCAGCGGAAAGTCCTAAAGGCCGCAGAAGTGTTTGTTATGATCGTAAAGCGCTGGAGTCGAGGAAAAAACATAAACCAGAAAACAGCGCTATTGATATGGCTGCTGACATGGGCATTGAGATTTTAACGGAGGAGCAATACCGGAAGCTGCAGGAACTTGGAAATTTCGATACGAAAACATCCAGCTGGGTGAAAACACCTGCTAATATTAGAACACTAGGTGGGGCCATCTTTTGTGATCGCCGCTACGACACTGTCTTTGTGTACCATAATGGAGCGGATTCCTACTATGCTGCCAGGGGATTTCGAGGCTCGCTAAGGGTCTAGGACTGAATCCTAATAAGAGTATCAGCACCCAAATCTCGTAAAGTTAACTTTACAGAATAATTATGCAATATAGACTATAAGTTTTTAATTTGAAGATGTATTATTGCATGAGAATACCTCGAAGGGAATTTTCCTCATGAATATTACATCTTTAAAAAAAACTGTATTACTTTTACATAAATTAAATTTACCGAAAATTACGTTTGTCAGACTACTCATTGCTCATACTGGAATTTTACCATGGGGGAAATAACGTATGAAAAAATCCAACATTATTTTTTTTGAAAGGAAATTTCCAAGTGCAAATATGATTCTAATAAAGGATCAGCTTCCAATTCTTATTGACACTGGATTTGGGAGTAATGCGCATGAAACAGAACAATTAATGAAAGAAGCAGGCGTTACCCCAGAAGAATTACAGCTTATTGTGAACACGCACTATCATAGTGATCATGTAGGAGGCAATTTTCATCTTCAAAATAATTATGGGGTTAAAATTGCTGCTCATAAATGGGATGCTGATTTAATTAATTCATGTGACCCTGAATCCTGTAATGCAGAATGGTTAGATCAGCCTGTAGAACCTTATCGGGTCGATATAAAGCTGTCAGATAACGATGAGATTTATACAGGAAGCAGAACATTGAAAGTCCTGCATACACCGGGGCATACGCTAGGGCATATTTCTTTATATGAACCTGAAGAAGAGATATTAATTTGCGGGGATCTCTTTCACAAAAATGATGTCGGCTGGTTAAACATCTTTCGAGAGGGCGTTGCATCTATCCAACGATCAATGGAAAGTTTGAATCGGTTATCCCAGCTCCGAATTCGGCAGGCCTATTCAGGACATGGACCTCAAATCGATTACCCTCTAGCTGCCATTGATGCAGCAAGGAAACGGTTTGAAAAGTGGCTTAAGGCCCCAGAAAAAATTTCATGGCATGCCTGCAAAAGGATTTTTGCATTTACACTCATCATGAAAAACGGATTACCTAAAGAAGAAATTGATAAATATTTATTAAAATGTGGATGGTTCCTAGACTTTTCACGCTACGCTTTTCAGCTTCAGCCAGAAGAATTTATCCAAGTCCTGGTTGATGAAATGATTCGTTCCGGTGCGGCAAACTGGCATAACAATCATTTAATCGCTACAGCTCCCTACGTAGCACCACAAAAGGAATGGATGGATAAGAACATCAAGCCGAAAGATTGGAAGCCTCAAGATTTTCTTACATAGTATTTAAAAGCCACCCGAAAACAAATTACCTAACCAATACTTCAACGACGAGTTATTAGCTTTTAAGAAAGAAATTGCGTTTTATCCGCGGGGATTAAACATATATTATAAAACCTTAAAAGGGGGTAGTTTATATGACATTAAAAGTAGGAGATATTATTACGTTTGAACGGACCTTTACAGGTAGGGATGTTGAATTATTCACAGAGATTTCCGGTGATGAAGGGATTCATCATGTGACCCCGGATGAACAAGGAAGACTTGTAGTTCAAGGGTTATTAACGGCAACCCTGCCAACAAAAGTAGGCGGCGATCATAATGTACTGGCTCGTACGATGAATTTTGAGTTTCTAAGACCTGTGTTTACGGGGGATGTCATTATTTGTGAAGTGAAAATAGAAAAATATGAAAGGCAAGAAAATAATAGAACCGCTATTATTGCATCCTTTTTATGTAAAAATCAAAGTGAAAAAGAAGTACTTAAAGGGGATTTCGCAGGTGTAATACTTTAAATTTTTATCTTTTCTTTAACTAGTAGTTGCCTTTGTAAAATAGCTGAGGTGACATTTTGTAAATTCCTGTCTTATCCACTTGATATTGCCAACAACCTCCTCTCCTTATATCATTAGGTATATAAAGAGAGTTAAGGGGGGACACATTATGATCCCAGCAAAGCAAGATCCCATTTCAATCACCACAATAAGAGAAAATGGCGCAGAATCCATCGTCGGTTGGTTTGAGCAGCATAAACAATCGTTCTATATTCTCGGCTGGTGCTATCTTAGGAATCAGCAGCAAATCGAAGAGCTTTTTTACCGGTCTATTATAAAAGTGAAAAAGGAATTGCCTCGATTTAAAAATGAAGCATCATTCGAAATGTGGGTTACATCCATTTTTATACATATCTGCCAGGAGCTTTCTGACGATACCAGTGTACAAGTTTCTGAGGAAAGTGAACAACATAAGGATTTATTTAAAGCACTCTATCAGTTGAAACAGCCTGAGAAAGAAGCGGTTGTTCTTAGATATATAAAAGGAATCTCTAAGGAGGAGACAGCACATCTTCTCCAATTTTCTGTGGAAAAGTTGAAAGAGCATTTGTTTTCGGGAATCCAGTCACTTAAAAAAGAATTGGGGTATGGCTCAAGCTTTAATGGCTGTAAGGAGTATCATAAGGATTATATCGATTACTTGGAAAGAACCCTTGATCGATCGAAAAAGATAGATTTAGAGAAACATATTTATCATTGTCAAGACTGTCAGGAGGATTTGGGTACCTTTCAGGATGTCATGTTAACCATGGTAAATCTTACTGAAAGGATAGAGGATTTCCATGTGCCATTTGGTTTCATGGAGAACGTCAAGGCTAAGCTGGCAGAAAGGGATAAGCAAAGACAACAGAAGCACAAGAAACGAAAGAGAATCGGGATTGCTTTGGCAAGTGTCTTAGCATTATTAATCGGTATAGAAGTTTTTACAAGGGCTTTTACCAACCTCTACTACACATGGACTGAAGAGGATCCGCAATTGCGAGCCTTTCTGCAACAGGGACTGGGTGAAAGGCTGAACCTGGAAGCGGAAAGCAATGGGATAAAAATTAGAATCAAGAGTGCGATTGCGGATGATATGCAGACACTTGTTATGTATGAAATAGAAGATACAGCAAAGGATAATCAATATTTCATAGATTATTATGAGGGTGTTGCTGTAGAGAACAAACGTGAAATCATGGATCAGGAAACATATCAAACGCAATATTTTCCAGACATTAAATCGGATGAAAATAATAAAGTAAAAAACGTGTTTCACGGGAAGATGAGTCTGCGGCCGCTGATAACGGATCACGGAACAATCAAACTTAAAATTACCAAGCTTCTAACATTGTTTGATCCTTCCTCTGATAGAAATCGTCTTTCTTACGAAAACCTGGAATATGATACAGGGGAGTGGAACTTCGAGATTCCTGTAACAAAGCATCCCTCTATCGAATATGCATTGGATGGGAAGACAGAAGTCGAGGGTGTTCAGGTTCGATTTGATAAACTAAAGATTGCTCCAACGATGACGATTCTCGAGCTTGCTGTTAATAATGGAGAGCAGCAAGGAAAACGGGTTGAGAATCTGACTGTTGGCAATCTAGAAGTGAACAATAAAAAACTGAAAGCAGACAAATATGGAAGCTTTTTTACAAATCAACACACGGATTGGGATATTTTTCAAACACGCTTTAACTCTCTTTTTGGAGAAAAACCAAAAGAGGTGAGTGTACAATTGGAATCGGTTAACCTATCGATAGACGACCGAAAAAACATCCCGCTGAATCTTTCTAGAGGATTTCCGCAGCCGTTTGAATATGCAGGCAGCACTATTTCGATCGACAAGGTGGAAATTGGGCAGCCTACCACGATTGTAATCAGCAATCATAAAGTTGAGAATCGAGCATATGAATCGTTTCAATTCAATATTATCGGTGAGGATGACAATCAAATTGAATCAATGCAAATGAGCTCTGAAGGTGTGATGGTGGATAAAAACGGGACAAAGTATGATCTGAATCAAAGTCCTGCCGCTTATGAAGAAGTCGAGCAGCCCCGTTACTTCGCTACAGTCGAAAAAATAAAGTTACAGGGTGAAGACACGACAGAGAGCGTAATTCCTAAAAGGCTGGAGATTCATGGATATACTACAACAAAATATTTGGATGATGTTGTGAAGATTTCCCTGGATTAACACGTGAAAAAGAAGGTGTTCAGCGAGCATAATAAAGTGTCTGGACCACTGGGGATTTGTGCTTTTCTAATGCACTAAAAAAATTACCTGGAAAAGATTATATTTAAATATCATGAAGTGATTGCTATAATACTAGTTGAGAATATTGCTTGACCAATTGAATCTTTCATAGCTAATAGGTGCCTTATCATTGGATAAGGTTAAAAGGGAAGCCGGTGTGATTCCGGCGCGGTCCCGCCACTGTTAATCGGGGATAACCTCGCAATACCACTGTTCCACCAGAAGGAATGGGAAGGAGAGGAAGTCGCGTTACCCGTAAGCCAGGAAACCTGCCTATCTAGCTTGCCAACGAAATCCTTCGCGGAAAAGGATGGGCATAATCAGTTAAAATTATTTTATTTGTCTGGTTTTCGCATGCCTTGTTTCCGAATGGAAGCAGGGCTTTTTTCGTTGTTCAAGACAAGAATTCAAGATATCAAGCTCATCTCGAACCATAAAAGATAAAAGAAGGGAAGAGGATTGAGTATGAAAAAGTTTTTGGCATTACTATTAACTGTATTGGCAGCGATGACGATCAGTGCTTGCGGGACAGGAGATGACGGGGGAGGAAAGAACAATTCTGCTCAGAAAGCATCTTCGGAAGTTGAAAATAACGGAAAGTCCAACAATGAAACAAGTGAGAAAGCAACGGTTTACCCGCTTACAGTGAAGGATGCAACGGGTTTAGAATTAACTTTTGATAAAGCACCTGAGCGCATTGTTTCCACTTCTCCATCAGAGACGGAAATTTTATTTGCCCTAGGTTTAGGCGATAAAATTTACGGTGTATCAGATTATGATGATTACCCGAAAGAAGCATTAACGAAGCCTAAAGTAGGAGGGGTAACCAAGCCGAATGAGGAAGCAATTATAGCGGCCAATCCAGATCTAGTCATTGGCGGCATTTCAATGAAAGATGATATTGTGAAGAAATTCCGAGGTTTAGATCTTCCGTTATATAAAACGGAGCCGAAAAAGATAGACGATATTTTAAACAATATTATCCAAATTGGTGTCATTACAGATACGCAGGTAAAAGCAGAAGAACTTGTTGCGCAAATGAAGAAGGATATTAGTACTGTAACGGATGCCGCTGCCACTCTAAATGAAAAAGATAAGAAAAAAGTATATATTGAATTTTCCCCAGGCTGGACGGTTGGGAAGGGTGAATTTATGGATGAACTGATTACGATGGCTGGAGGGATTAATATTGCCTCAGATATGGAAGGCTGGAACGCAATCAATGAAGAGAAGATCATTCAGGATAACCCAGAAGTGATTCTGTATACCGCTAAAGCTGTAGATGATAAATCGGGCAAACCGCTGGAAGAATTAATTAGATCAAGAAATGGCTGGGGGAAGATTACAGCCATTCAAGACAACAACTTGACTGGGATAGAAGGGGGTATTATGTCTAGGCCAGGTCCGCGGATAACAGATGCTCTTAAACAAATTGCGGAAGCCATATATCCGGACTTGTATAAGAAATGAAGAGAAGATTAGCAATATGGGGGGGAGCGGGGGTCGTTCTCCTTCTTCTTTCAGTGATTGTTAGCTTATCACTTGGATCTGCCAACCTGCGTCTTTCGCATGTTTGGGGAATTATTCTGCACCAGCTTCCGTTTCTAGAAGGCATTATAGATAAAAACTGGGCGCCATCATCTGAGCAAATCATCTTAAAAGTCCGTTTGCCGCGGGTTTTTCTTGCTATCCTGGTTGGCGCGTGTTTGTCACTTGCGGGTGCTGGTTTTCAAGGGGTTTTGCGCAACCCATTAGCTGACCCGTATACATTAGGGGTAGCGTCTGGTTCCGCAGTAGGTGCTGCTTTCCTCATTTTATTCGGCTTTCATACGATTTTATTTGGTGTTTGGACCATCCCATTGGTTGCATTTGTGACAGGGTTAATCAGTTTGCTTGTAGTGCTTCGCTTAGCGAATGTACAGGGAAAGTATAAATTAGAAACAATCATTTTATCTGGTGTTGTTGTCTCTGCTTTTCTAGGTGCGATTGTATCCTTTATGGTATCAATGTCCGATCAGGTGGTGAATGAAATCGTCTTTTGGCTAATGGGGAGTTTAGCCCTAAGAGGCTGGTCATTCACCTTTGTGCTCATGCCTTATTTAGCGATTGGGCTAGTGGTACTGCTGTCATACGGACGAACATTGAATTTATTTGCATTAGGAGAAAGGCAGGCAGCACACTTGGGTGTCAATATTAAACGTACACGGGTAGTTGTATTGGTTGTTTCCACCCTCATTACTGCTGCTGCAGTGTCTATTGTTGGCACCATTGGCTTTGTCGGCTTGGTCGTTCCGCATTTAGTCAGACTGATGGTTGGACCGGATTACCGAATATTATTGCCTTTGTCAGTGATCTTCGGGGCCATATATGTACTCTGGGCGGACACGATTGCCCGTACAATCCTTAGCCCGACGGAGATTCCACTCGGGGTTGTGACCGCAGTCCTTGGCGCGCCATTCTTTGCATACTTGCTTCGGAGAAACAAGCAAATGTCAGGGGGGAATTGACGGATGTTTATTGAGGTTGATAGGCTGTGTAAACGGTTTGATAATCAGTCAGTGCTTGAGGAGATTAGCCTTTCCGTTAAACGTGGAGAATGCCTGGGGATTATTGGACCGAATGGAAGCGGGAAGTCTACATTATTGAAGCTGTTATCAGGCGTGGAAAGTGCAACAGCTGGAAAAATTGAATTAAATGGGAAGCAGATTGAACAATATTCTCGAAAAGAACTGGCCAAATGGCTGGCAGTCTTGCAGCAGGAATCTTTACCTCCTATTGGTTTTACAGTAAGAGAGGTAATCGAGATGGGACGGTTTCCTTTTCAAAATTGGCATGGAGAAGAAGAAGCTGACGTTGAACGGCTTATTGATTCCATTCTCGATAAATTGGGGTTAAATGATTTAAGTGAACGCCATCTTGAAAACTTAAGCGGTGGAGAACGTCAGCGAGTAGCTCTTGGCAAAACGATGGCACAGCAGCCAAAGCTCCTTATGCTTGATGAACCAACCACTTATCTCGATATTGGCCATCAGATACTCCTAATGGATCGGATTCAAGAATGGCAGCAGCAGGATGATTTGACAGTTATTTCGGTTCTACATGATTTAAATATAGCTGCGCTCTATTGTGACAGGTTGTTGCTTTTACATAATGGGAGAGTTGTAGCGGCGGGATCTCCAGAGGATATTATTCGAACTGATTTGATTGAGGAAGTTTACGGTACTGTACCCATTGTGATGAACCATCCTGTTTATGGGTTACCGCAAATTATCCTTCAGGGAGAAGGTATCGCTCAGCGGACAATTTTACATAAGATGAGAAGAAAGCGGAGGAATGGTTATGTCCATCAATAGAATTGTAGTGGCAGGAACGGGGAGCGGTGTTGGAAAGACTACGGTAGCTGTAGGCCTAATGGCAGCTTATAAAGCACTGGGCTATACGGTGCAAGGGTTTAAATGCGGACCAGATTATATCGATCCAACCTACCAAACCGCAGTGACCGGCAGGAAATCTCGAAATTTAGACAGCTGGATGTGTAGTGATTTAGCCGTGAAGGAAATTTTTATACGCGGTTGTCAAGGTGCGGATGTGGCTATTATCGAAGGGGCAATGGGATTATTTGATGGGAAGGACCCTCTCGCGGATACGGGGAGTGCGGCAGAAATTGCCGAGATTACAAATAGTCCAGTACTGCTCGTTGTTGATTGCGGCGGGATGGCAAGAAGCGCAGCTGCAATAGTAAAGGGGTTTCAAATGTTGTCCCCTGCTATTCGCCTTTGTGGGGTGGTTGCTAACCGTGTAGGAAGTGTGGGACATTATGAGTTAATTCGAAAAGCAGTCGAAAAAGAATGCGGGATTCCTGTTATTGGTTACTTATCAAAGGATGATAGGCTTTGCATGCCAGAGCGTCATCTTGGACTTGTTCCTTCCATTGAACGCGGAGAACTGAAGCCTTTCTTTGACTTGCTTTCGGAAATGATTCTAAATAACTTTGACTTAGAGCGTCTTTATCAAATAATGGGCTCAGATGTTATTGAATCCCCGTCTATTTTATTTGGAACTCCAAAAAAGCAAGAGAGTAAAGTAAGAATCGCTGTTGCAATGGATGAGGCGTTTCATTTTTACTATCCCGAAAATCTGGAACTGTTAGAGTATTATGGAGCGGATCTTGTCTTTTTCTCACCACTTAATGGGGAACAGGTCCCTGCGGATGTACATGGGCTCTATATAGGCGGCGGCTTTCCGGAGGAGTTTGCAGCTTCTTTATCAGCGCAGGACGATGTACTCGTGTCTGTTAAGGAGGCTATCCGAAGTGGTATTCCTACGGTCGCGGAATGTGGCGGATTTATGTTCTTGTCCGAATCTATTGAAACAGTAGAAGGAGTGGAATATCCGATGGTAGGCATGATTCCCGGCAAGGTGAAGATGCATACGAAGCTTGCCGCACTTGGTTACCGGGAAGTAACAGGAATGGACAAGAATTTCCTAATTGGACCGGATGAAAGAGTCAGAGGACATGAGTTTCATTATTCAACCTTCGAGTCATCTCAGTCGTTTACTCCATCCTATATCACAACTGGATTACGGGGTATGAAGCGTGAAGGCTTCTTGTTAAATAATCTTGTCGCAGGCTATACCCATATACATTTTGCTTCTGCACCAGTATTAGCTCGTCGCTGGGTAGAACAATGTTCGATTTTTAAAAAGGGATTAATATTAGAGTATTAACGAGCACCCCATGTTTTGCACATACAAGCTGGACATCCTCCTCCTAATAATAGGAGCGAGGATTTTTTTCTTTTTGTTACGACTTAGTGCGATATCAATTTTACAATGGATATTAAAATGTTATGAGATTTTTGAGTATTGTACTATGATAAATTTGAATTGGGCAATTGTGGTATAGGGCCCTTTGACTTATCCAAAGGTCATTTTTTATAAGGAGTTGTGATCATGGCACGAGTTTTATTTATAAATGGCGGATCGGAAGGGCATGTCAATCCAACAATCGGAGTGGTGCAGGAGCTGATTACGCGTGGCGAAGAGGTCGTATATGTTACAATCGAGGAATTTCGTGAGCGAATGGAGAAAACAGGGGCGACAGTAAGGACCTTTGATGGTCAAGAATTTATAAAAGCCTTTATCTCCGGCGGGAGAAATAATTTACTCGAAAGAATCAATGGTCTTTTGCGAACAGCAGATATTATGGTGCCTAGTGTTCTAGAGCAAATCGAAGGAGAGCATTTTGATTATATCATCCACGATTCGATGTTTGGCTGCGGACGGTTGCTTGCTCAAATCCTTAAGCTGCCAGCCATCAATTCTTGTACTTCTTTTGCACAGAGTAAAAGCGCATTCGATAACATGTTCAAACAGCTTTCTAAAAATATTCCTGCAGAAACATTTGATGAATATCATAGACTGACGGATAGCGTAAAGGAGAATTATGGTGTGGAAATCCATTCGCCTTATGAAGTCTTTTGTAATCCAGCACCGCTTACAATCGTCTATACAACCAGGGGGTTTCAACCTTTTGGAGAGGAGTTCGACCAAACATATAAATTTGTAGGTCCATCCATCACTTCAAGGCCAACGCATGAAAGCTTTGACTTAGCTGCAATTAAAGGGAAAAAACCAATTTACATATCCCTGGGAACAGTCTTTAATCAAGCCATTGATTTTTATAAGCTTTGTTTCGAGGCATTTGGCAGCACGGAACATACGGTGATCATGTCTATTGGGGAAAAAACTCGAGCTTCTGATTTGGGGGATATACCTGAAAACTTTATTGTGAAAAATTATGTTCCGCAAACGCAGTTGCTGAAATACACGAAATTGTTTATTACACATGGCGGAATGAACAGTGTCCACGAAGGTCTCTATTATGGGGTTCCGCTCATTGTCATCCCGCAAAGCGCCGATCAGCCGGTCATTGCCGGTCAAGTAGCCCATATCGGTGCTGGTATTCAATTACAAATGCAAGGCTTGACGGCAAATCAGCTGCGTGAATCCGCAGACCTCGTGCTGAACCAGCCATCATTCCATAAAGCGGCGGCAAAAATGAAAGGTTCCTTGCAGGAATCGGGCGGGTATCAGCAGGCCGTTGATGAGATTTTTGAATTTAAAAGACAATTTAACAGCTAACGAACATTGCGGCCAGTCCTTAAGTAAGGACTGAGCCGTTGTTTTTTAGAACAATACTAATAAAAACACAACAAATTCATTTAAAAGTTGTGTTAATATGGCAATACTAGATAAAGAGAATGGAGAGGACAGCCGGTGAAAATAAATCAATTAATTGCTAATAATATTAACCGTTTAGATGTCATCTTGCCGGAAGATCAGACGCTCGGAATTGCTGGTTTGTCCGGATCTGGTAAAACGACATTTTGCCAAACTATTGGGGAAGAATCCAAAAAGCGTCTCGTATCGTTATTGCCAAAGGCTGAATATCAGTATTTATTTCCTAATATTATGGAAACGAATTTCAGTGCTATCAAGATGGAAGACATGCCTTTAGTTCTGTTTCTCGGGAGATCATCCATTTCGTCCAATCCGCGTTCAACAATTGGCACACATACGGGGGTTTTTACAGAGATTCGTGAGCGGCTTGCAGAAATCTTTCATCTCTCGCCAGAAGTTTTTTCCTTTAACAATGAATTAGGCTGGTGTCCTGCTTGTAAAGGGCGCGGAACTACTAAAAATGTTGAATGTAAAAAGTGTGAGGGCAGGCGTTATAATCCAGAAGTTGAGCAAAAAAGAATGGAATTATTGGGGCAGCCACATAGTATTTCAGATATCAATAACTTAAGCATTGAATCGATTCTTTCCCTTTCAGAGGAATTACATATTAGTGAAGCGAAACAACTTACCCTTAAACATATTATCAATATGAATATTGGTTACTTAACATTAAATCGCATAATGGGTACATTGTCAGGGGGGGAATTAACACGGCTTTATTTGGCAGAATTCATGGCGGCAAGTGAAAATACCGTGATTATTATTGATGAAATCTCGGTTGGTCTTGATCACCAAACCCTATTGAAAATTTTAGAACAGATTAAACAATTGGGCTATAAGAACCAAATTTGGCTGATTGATCATTCAGACACGGTGCTAGATACAGCTGATGAGCAATTGTTCTTCGGGCCTGGCAGTGGGAAATACGGTGGAAAAATTGTCGAAGAATCCCCTCGTCCAAAACCTGTTTTTTGCGAACGGAATCAGGCGTTGCCAACAGAATACTATCAATTTGGTGATCTTTACTGCCGTAATATTCAAATGGCTGAAATTCAGATTCCTAAAAATAGACTTGTAACCGTTACGGGTGAATCTGGATGTGGTAAGTCTACCCTTGTCAATGAATGTATAGCCAAAGAGTTTGTGAAGCGATATCCAAAAGATAAGCTGGTCATGGTGGGGCAGGACCGAAACCAATCGATTACCAGCCGGTCAACCGTCGCGACGTTTCTTGATATTAAAAGGAAACTCACCAAATACAGTGACGAGATTGACGATATTTTTCAGCGCTCGATTGAAGATATTATTGACGAACTGCCACATGAAGACATCGCTCATAAACGCTTGAGTTTACTGATCAAACTAGGACTCGGTTATTTGACCTTGGAAAGAAAAACACAAACTCTGTCGACGGGTGAATTTCAATGTGTACATTTAGTTTCGGAGCTCTTTGCCAACTCTAAAAACCCGCATACGCTGTTTATTTTTGACGAGCCTTCAAAGGGGTTATCACAAAATATATTAAATCAATTCATTGATAGTGTCAGAGGCATTCTGCAGGATGAATCTGTCAGTATGATGATGATTGAACATAACGATTATATGTTGGAAAGCTCTGATTTTATCATTGATTTTGGTAAAAGACAGCTTGAACCTGTCAAGCATCTTGATGTAGTCAGTCATGATGATTATATTGATCTGAAAAATAGGGAAGATACCGCTGCTCCATCGCCTATTTCGTCAACACTAAAGGTACAAAACGGTATTCACTACTTAGGAGAAAATCATATTGCCTATTTTAAAAATGCAGAAAACGTCTATAAGGGCGGCATTTTAAAAAGCTTATCATCAATGGCTCGTCTGATTTATGGTGAATACGATTCTAATACAATAGCGCCCGTCATTGCTATTGATCTTGAAAGGCATTTGTATAGCCAGTATAGTTTTCTCTATGAGATAGGCGGCCTGATCAACCATATTGTGGCTGCTCATCCAACCAATAAAGATACAGGAAGCTTCGATTTCTATAATCAAGAAAATCATTGTCCGGTTTGTTCTGGCCGCCGGGTTATTGAAAAATTTGATTTTGATGTTGTTATTCAAGACAAAAACGCACCATTCTGGGATGGCTTACTACATCCAGAAGTAATGAAAATATTAAAATTTTATCAATATCCCAAATTGCAATTCCTTTTTGATGAGATCAAGAATGAACTTGGTCAAGATATTAGTAAAACCTATAATGAGATGACAGAAGCAGAAAAGCATACCTTTTTATACGGGTATTGGGAAAAGTCATTCTATGATAAAGCTGGTAAGACACGGAGGACATGGGAGGGCTTTAATAAGATTATTGGAATGTATATAGTCATTTCTAAATCAATTATTAAAGAGCAGATAAAAGAATCAAAAGAGAAGATTACCTGTCCAATTTGTGAAGGAACCGTGCTAAACCACCATAAAAAACTAACATTTGGTGACAAGGATATTCGAGAGATTATTCAACAACCTATTGATCAGGTTATAAATACTGTAGGGGAGTTACCAGAATTAATAAAATTGAAATCTATTGTCGGCGGCGATATAGCTCTGACGGAAGATGTCTCACTATTGCCTAGGGAGACACAAGTCGCGCTGAAAATGTTTGAATTAGAACAAGCAAGTTTTACGGGTTATGAGATGGTATTGCAAAATGTTTTACCATTCTGGGGTACAATCAAGGACAATATCGAATCCATTAGCAGCAAGAATAAAGTGACCATCTGTGATTTTCCTGCTATCAATCAAACAAGGGAAACGATCATAGATAAGTATTTCACCAATGGAAAATACAAAAAACTAACGTATGTCTATGAAGCATTTGGTTACAAAAAATTAGTTACACAAATTAATAAAATTAAAAAAAGCCATCCATGTCCGTTCTGTAAAGGAAAGAAAGTAATATCAGAAGATAATCTGCATGATGGCGTGTTAAAATTAACAATTCCATGTGTTAGTTGTTATGCGAGCGGCATCAATGATGAAGGTCGTAAGGAAATCGTTGAAGGCATAGACGTGCAAACTTGGCTGACTGGGAAAGTAAGTGATGTTGTAGCTGAAGGCTTACTAACCCAGGGTGTTGCGGATATTCTAATTTTCAATCGTATTCGTGAGTTGAACAAACGAGAGATGATGGCGGTTTATCAATACCTTGAGCAAACTAATTAAATTTGAATGATTAAAACAAATAGATTCAATCAAAGTTTTTCAAGATCGATAGGCTGCTATCGTAGTATAATAATGATATCGTTAAAAATAGACCTAATCATGTTGATTATTAAGGGAGGGGAGAAATTGATGAAAAAGATTTTTGCTGCCTTTGTTGCAATCCTCGTTATAATTTCAGGATTTCAAATGGCTGAGCCAGCTCATGCTGCAACTAGCAAAACAAAATATGTCACAGCTAGTACATTGAATGTTCGAAGTGGGCCAAGCACTAACTACAAGGTGATTACAACCGTTAAGAAGAATCAAGCTGTAAAAGTGACTCAAACTAAAGGGGATTGGGATAAGGTAACAGTTGGAAGTAAAACAGGCTGGGCATCAAATAAATACCTTATAATCAAGAAAACTACAACTGCAGTAACTGCTTCTAAAACGAAGTATATTACAGCTGATGTATTAAATGTACGTAGCGGTCCAAGTACAAAATATAAAGTAGTGACTACGGGTAAAAGGAATCAGGCCGTAAAAGTTACACAGACCAAAGGATCATGGGATAAAGTCATTATTGGAAGTAAAACAGGCTGGGTTTCAGGAAAATATTTGACGACTAAAAAGCCAGCCTCACCTAAAAATTTAGCAGAAGGCTTAAAAACAGTAGGAAGTAATATGCAGCTAATTCTCGTAACTTCGAATGGTTACAATACATCTTCAGCTGAAGTTCGTACCTTTGAGAAGAATTCACAAGGTAAATGGGTCCCTGTTTTAACAACAACAGGATATATTGGAAAATATGGATTCGCCACAGCTTCAAGTATGAGTGAAGGCGGTAAAAAGGCTCCAACTGGAAAATATACAATTGGAACAGCTTTTGGCAGGTATGGAAATCCGGGAACAAAATTACCTTTCCGAAAGATTACGAGTGATGATGTTTGGGTGGATGATCCGGAATCTTCTCTTTACAACACCTGGCAATCTCGTAAGGAAACACAAGGGAAATGGAAGAGTGCCGAAAACATGAATATTTCCGCCTATACCTACGGTTTCGTCATCAACTATAACACCAAACGAATTCCGTATAAAGGAAGTGCGATCTTCTTCCATATCGGCAGCAGTTACACACTCGGATGTACAGCAACGTCTGAAAGTAATGTCGTAAAAATTTTAAAATGGCTAGACCCTAAAAAGAATCCAGTCATCATTCAAACACCTATCCAGGAGTTAAACAAATATTAAAATAAAAAAACCTACAATGGGTAATATCCCCTTTGTAGGTTTTTTTGTCCTAAATCAGTAAATAATACCCATAAAAACTATTGACTAGGGACTTTATACCTCTTTTTCCATATATTTTAAATAATTCCAAATATTCATGAAATTATAGTTTGTTTGACCTATAATAAAGTTGATAAAAATAATAGGGGGTCTCAGGTGTTGAAGAAAAAATTTATTGTTCCTGCAATATTGTCGTCTGCGCTGTTGGTAGGTTCTATTCCAGCTATTAATGTACTTGCAAAGCCGGTGGATTCAAATGTGGTTAATAGTGTACAAGCTTCTAAGAAATGGAATGAGAAAGCAAGCGTTCCTTTATTTGTGAAGGAGCGATTTGCGGAAAAGTTCTCTTCCAGCACCCCTTCCAATGCACTAAATTATTTAAAGAAAAATGAAGGAAAAACTGGTATTAAAAATCCGGATAAAAAACTAAAAGTTAAAGATACGCAAAAAGATAAATTGGGCATGACCCATGTCCGCTTTAATCAGTCAATAAACGGAGTTAACGTAGAAGGCTCGGAAGTTATTGTACATTTTAATAAGGATAATGAGGTCGTATCCGTCAACGGAAGAATCAACCAAACGATTGATGAGGCTGCAGTGGACACAACTGCCACCTTAAGCAGTGATGCAGCATTAAAGAAGGCGATGTCCTCTGTTAATGCACCTGCTGAGTTGACATATGAGCCGACTACTGAACTTGTAGTCTATCCTTTTGAAGGTGAAAATCATACAGCTTATAAGGTGAATGTAAACTTCATGGGGGATGAGCCAGGAAACTGGTTTGTCTTTGTAGATGCAAAAACAGGTGAAGTTGTAGACAAGTATAATGGCTTAATGCATGCGGATGAAATGAAAACACAAAAAGGTGCTGGAAAAGGTGTGCACGGTGCTCATAGGGAATTACATATTTCCCAAGTGAAGGATCCTCAATCGGGAACTAAATTCGCGTTAGCAGATTATGCTCATGAGGGCCTTGAAGGAATACTTACGTATGATGCTAAAAACGATAATATTGCCAGCAATGATACATTGTATGTAGGGGACTCTGCTTCGTTTAAGGGAGACTACGACCGAGCTCTAGTCGATGCACACTATAATTCAGAAAAGGTATATGATTATTACCTTAATGAGCATGGCCGCAATTCCCTTGATGGTAATGGAATGGCGATTATTTCTAGGGTTCACTATGGCAATAATTACAACAATGCATCCTGGAATGGACGTTGGATGACCTATGGTGATGGTGACGGTGAGTTTATGATTTCTCTTTCAGCGGGTCTTGACGTTGCTGCGCACGAAATGACTCATGGCGTTATCACACATTCAGCCAATTTAGTATACCGCAATCAGCCTGGGGCATTAAACGAATCCTTCGCTGACGTCTTTGGTGCACTTGTTGATGATAAGGATTGGGAAATGGGCGAGGATATTATGGCGCCGGCTGCTAAAGCTAACGGCACGACAGTTTTGCGTAGCTTAAGTAATCCAAACGGTGTTGTGGTCGCAAACGAGCAAAGAAGGGCATATAGTACAAATGGCGGAGTCTATCCGGCTCATATGGATGAATTTTATCACATGCCGCTTAACGTAGACAATGGCGGAGTTCACGTGAATTCCTCGATTACCAACCATGCCGCTTACTTAATTGGACAAGAAATTGGAAGGCACAAGTTAGGGCAAATCTACTATCGTGCATTAACCGTTTATTTAACTGCAAATTCTGATTTCAGTGATGCACGTAAGGCCATCGTTCAGTCGGCAATTGATCTTTATGGTGAAGGAAGTAAGGAAGTTGCTGCAACTAATTCAGGATTTGATGCGGTGGGAATTTACTAAAATAACAGCAAAATAATAATAGAAGGATGTTGTATGCCCCCCGGACTAATAGTCTAGGGGGGTTTTTGTTATGGCTTACGAAACTATTAAAGAAGAAAAATTAGGGAACTGCCAAGCACTTATAAATAATTATGGTAAAATTTATTAATAATATTCTAAAAAATGCAGGTGATAGTAGATGAATATGGTTGCTTCAAAGAAAACAGAAAGAATGGCGACAAGTATTTTTACAGAGTTAGCAGATAAAAAACGAGAGGCAATAAAGAAAGGGATGGATGTTATTGATTTAAGTGTCGGCAGTCCAGATTTGCCGCCTCCTCCTCATGTTGTTGATACAATCGTTAAATATAGTAAGGATACTACAAAATATGGATATACCTTGAAGGGAATTGATGAATTTAACGAAGCAGCAGCCTACTTTTATAAGGAGCGCTACGGAATTGAACTTAATCCTGAAAGGGAAGTATTACAGCTAATGGGTTCTCAAGATGGTCTGGCTCATTTGGCGACCGCAATGATTGATCCTGGAGATTATGTTCTCGTTCCGGATCCTGGTTACCCTATATACGAACAAGGTGTCATGATTGCTGGTGGTTCCATTTATCCAATGCCTTTATTAGAAGAAAATAACTTTTTACCACAATTACATGAAATTCCTTTAGAAATTTTACATAAAACGAAGATGATGATTATCAGTTATCCGGGTAATCCTGTTACAGCCTTAGCTAATAAGGAATTTTTTGAAGAGGTTGTTGCTTTTGCTAAAAAATATAATATTCTAGTCGTACATGATTTCGCTTATTCGGAACTGATTTTTGATCAAAATCCACAAATCAGTTTTATGTCAGTTCAAGGGGCAAAAGAGATAGGTATTGAATTTAACTCATTGTCCAAAACGTTTAATATGGCTGGCTGCCGGATTGGCTATGCCGTTGGGAACGAAGAGGCATTGAAAATATTAGCTTCCTTTAAGTCCAATATTGATTATGGAATTTTTTATCCGATTCAAATGGCGGCGGTTTCTGCTTTGACAGGTGATTTCAGTGTGCTTCAAAAACAGGTTGAGGAATACGAGAAACGAAGAGATATTTTAATTTCCGGGCTCGCAAAAGGCGGCTGGCAAGTGGCTAATTCACCCGCGACAATGTTTGTTTGGGCAAAAATTCCTTCCGGCTGGACATCCCGCCAATTTGCTTTTGAATTGATTGAAAAGACAGGAGTAGTGGTTGTTCCAGGAGATGCTTTCGGAAAACAAGGGGAGGGCTATGTGAGGATGGCGATTGTACAATCTCCTGAAAACCTGGAAAAAGCAGCAAAAGGAATAGCGGAGTTTCTTCAATAAGTTTGCAAACTAATCACTCGGAGGAAAAAGGTGAAAAACGGGAATTCGGCTTAAAATAGTCGAATTCCCGTTTAATTAAGTATGGCTTAATGGGTAGTCCCGCCGATTTCCTTCATATCTTTGGTTTCATTAGCCGCAACAAGCGCAGCAATTTTAAGTCCTTTTACAATCACGTCAAGGCTCAGACTTGGAGCATTATTGTCGACCGTTTGCTCTGGAATATAGGGAATATGAATAAAGCCACCGCGGATTTCTGTAGCGTTTGTATTTATATAATGCATTAATCCGTAAAATAGATGATTGCAGACGAAAGTTCCTGCTGTATTGGAAACAGCAGCCGGTACACCAGCCTTTCTCATTTCGTGAACCATTCGTTTAATGGGCAGGGTTGTCCAATAGGCAGCAGGTCCATCCTCGAATATGGCTTCATCAATTGGCTGCTCTTTCTGATTATCCGGAATGCGGGCATCATCAATATTGATTGCAATCCGCTCAGGTGTCACTTGGGTACGGCCGCCTGCTTGACCAACGCAAATAACCACATCCGGATTATGGGTTTCAATTGCTTTAATTACTACCTCAATTGAATCATGAAAGACAGTGGGCACTTCTTGAGTTACTATTTGTACATTATCGATAATAATTTCATCTAACTGTTTCACAGCTTCAAGTGCAGGGTTTACTTTTTCATGCCCAAAAGGGTCGAAGCCTGTCACCAATACCTTTTTCTGCATTCATCAACTCTCCTATTTTATGAAGAAATAACATAAACATCCTTTATATCATACAATTTGCTGACATGTTAGAAAAGCAAATTTACTCCATGATGGGTTCAATTTCCTTTTGTGGAAAAATAAAAAAATCGTCCATTGTGTGTCAAAATACACATCAGATTTCCCATTCCTGTGTTATGATAACCTTATACTAACTTTTGGAGGTTTCGAGCCATGCAACTTACATTAGATGACACTAAAAATGCCAAAAGTGATAAACCGGTCTTTTCAAGGACTAATCCATTCCAAGCGAAGGTTCTTAAAAATATTAATTTAAATGGAACAGGCTCTAGCAAGGAAACAAGGCATGTTGAGTTATCATTAAAAGATTCAGGTCTTTCTTACAAACCAGGTGATGCACTTGGCGTTATTCCATCCAATGATCCTGAACTTGTGGCTGTGCTTATTAGCGAAATGGGATGGGATGAAGAAGCAGTTGTAACTGTTGGAAAACAAGGTGAAACCATGCTGCTCAAGGAAGCGCTGACAAACTATTGTGAAATTACATTGCTAACGAAGAAAATTTTACAAGGAGCGGCTGCATTTACAGAAAATGAAGAGCTGCAAAAGCTTGTGCTGGTTGAAAATGCAGCCCAGCTAAAAGAATATTGCAATGGGCGCGATCTGCTTGATATGTTACGTGAATTCGGGCCATGGAAAGCAACAGCTCAAGATATCGTCTCTTTATTAAGAAAAATGACAGCACGTCTCTATTCAATTGCAAGCAGCATTACCGCTAATCCGGATGAAGTTCATCTGACGATCGGGGCTGTACGTTATACAGCGCATGGTCGCGACCGAAAAGGCGTATGTTCTGTTTTATGTGCAGAGCGCGTTCAAGAAGGAGATACGCTTCCGGTCTTTGTACAAGCTAATAAACACTTCTTCTTACCAGAAACTTTGGACAAAGATATTATTATGGTGGGTCCTGGTACAGGTATTGCGCCATTCCGTTCGTTTATCCAAGAACTTGCGGTTAATAAAGCAACGGGCCGCTCATGGCTGTTCTTCGGGGACCAGCATGCAGCGTCAGATTTCCTTTATCAAGGCGAGCTGGAACAATATCAAAGGGATGGAGTATTAACAAAACTTGATACTGCATTCTCACGCGATTCGGATCAAAAGGTCTATGTACAGCATAAAATGCTTGAACATAGCAAAGACTTGTTTGAGTGGATTGAAAAAGGAGCTTATTTCTACGTTTGTGGGGATAAGGAACATATGGCAAAAGACGTCAACGAAGCACTTCTTACTGTCATTGAAAAAGAAGGCGCGATGGACCGTGATGCTGCCGAAGCGTATCTAAAAGATATGCAGCAGCAAGGCCGTTATCAACGTGATGTGTATTAATTAAATTTTGTTTTAAAAGAACTCTTTCGTACTTAGTGATACGAAGGGGTTCTTTTTTTGAAAATCAGCATAGGAAATTATAGGAAACTATAATCTAGCATGGTAAAATGTTTTATATGAATCTAGAAGATTATAAGATTGGAGAATGAAGGAATGAAATCAATCTTAATGAGGACAGGGATATTGGTTTGTTTGCTGTTCCTCGGATGGTCTTTTGATAAAGCATCCGCGGAGATGACATGGCCATCCAAATGTAAAGCATTATATGGTGAGGTTAAACCCAATCAAAATCCATCCCCGCAGCATATTAACTGCCTATTGACGAACGCAGCATTGGCAGCCAATATTCCTCCGGAAGTGGTAAAAGCAGTGGCTAAACAAGAAAGTGATTGGATGCAATTTAAAAATGGTCAGCCTAATATATCAAATGATGGCGGAATTGGCATCATGCAAATTACCAAACATGAGGGATATAAAGATCAGGAATTGAAAGATGATATTTATTACAATATCCAGGCGGGTGTCGAAATTCTTAATATCAAGTATAAGGATACACCCAAAATAGAAGGTGTAGGACCAGAGGTTATTGAAAATTGGTATTTCCCAGTAATGGCTTATAACGGGATTAAGCCTGTAAACAGTCCTATTTCACAAACTGATGAGAAGAGAAATACGAATGCTTATCAGGAAAAAGTCTTTTCTAAAATTAAGGACGATAGCTTTTTAGGAGATACGAAGTTAGCACAATTCTCTTTTACTAGAAATGATTTTGATTATGATTCTAACAGTAATGATAATATTGTTTTCATAACGAAAGAATATACCATAACTGATCAAATGCATATTTCCACCCATCTTTTTCAAACGGGTAATAAGGTAATTGTAACAAAGGACGGGGTGAATTTAAGGTCAAAACCAGGGAATGATGGAACTCCCTCGTCAAGTGTAAAAGAGTTATCGAAAAATACAACACTCACGATTGACGGGAATTTTGCCTTTGATAAATTTTCGGACAGTAACCAATATGTATGGTATCCGGTCAAAATAGAAAACTCGCAAGTTCAAGGTTTTATTTCTTCGGCCTATATTAGTAGAAAATTAGATTCTCCTAAAGTCAATCCCGTAGGAGATAATGATAAATCGCTATCTGGCAAAGTTACTGCGGGTGTCAGAGTACAAGTAAAAAATGGAACACAGTTGATTGGTAATGCTGTGGCTGATGGAAATGGGAGCTTTAATGCTGCCATTCCTGTGCAAAAGGCAGGATCGAAATTAGCAGTAACCTATATGGATCAGTTAAATGCTGTCAGCCTTGTTACAACCATTGTAGTAGCAGATAAAACAGCTCCAATTGCGCCAAAGGTGAATAAGGTTACAAATAAATCTTCGGAAATATCCGGTAAAACAGAAGCGAATGCAGCTGTGTCCGTAGTAATTGCCGGGAAAACCTATAGCAAAAAAGCGGATAAGTACGGAAATTACAAAATAGTCATACCGGTACAAAATACGGGAGCTAAGATAACGGTTACTGCGAAAGACAGTGCAGGTAATGTAAGTGTGGCTAGCAAAGTTACTGTGGTAAGAGCGGCGCCGAATATGCCTAGTGTGAATAAGGTGAATAACAAAGCAACAACAGTGTCGGGTAAAACAGAAGCAAAAGCAACCGTAACTGTAAAAATCGCCAGTAAAACCTATAAAGGAAAGGCGAATAGTTACGGGAATTACAAAGTGGTAATACCAGTTCAAAATACAGGAACTAGTTTATCAGTCACAGCAAAGGACGGCGCTGGCCGGGTAAGTGCTTCTAGAAGCATTAAAATCATTCGTGTCGCACCAAACCTTCCTATAGTAAATAAAGTCAGATACAATTCTAATACAGTGTCTGGAAAAACCGAAAAGTATGCAACTGTAACCGTGAAAATTGGTAAAAAGAACTATACAGCAAAAGCAAATGTTTATGGAAATTTTAAAGTGAAAATTCCAAAGCAGCGGGCAGGAACAAAATTATATGTGAATGCCAAAGATGCAAAAGAGAAGATAAGTGCAACAAGAACCGTTGCTGTATCAAAATGAAAAGGTCAATAACTATTTAGAATCTGCCCAGTCTTAGGACTGGGTTTTTATGTTTTGGGAACAATCCCTAATCCGGGAGGTGCATTGTAATTTTGCGAGTGCAAAATGTTTTGGCGCATAATCCTTAAAAAAGCAAAAATAATTGGCGGCATTTAAGTGCAAAAACATAATAAAATCCTAATTTCTTGCGGGGAAACAAGTTGGCATGGTTTTTGCATTATAGAATATGAATATATGGTGCAAATGATGAAAATCAAAATGAATCAGAAACTAATTTCACCATACGGATTCAGAAAGTTCAATTATAAAAAGGAAAGGGGAAATGACTTTTTATGTGGATCATTACTGTGCATTCCACAAGCAATGTCCAAATGTTTGAATTCGACAATCAAGATGAAGCAAAAGCGGCTTTCAAGGATATAAAAGGGTGTAAATATCTCAGCCATGTGATTTACTATAATGATTTTGATTTAGCTGAAGCGCATTAATTCATATAGAGATATTTTAATTTGAAAATAATAAAAGTATATCATTATAGTTTTGAATTTTACTAAGATATTGATAGTAAAATATTTTTCAAATTAATAAAAAATTATTTTACATTTTAAAAAAATATAAGTATTATATTGATATTATAGTTTCAATTTTCTAAATCGCTCAAACCATTAGGTGCGGGGGAACCAATTAGATGGAAATCGTCTAAGGGGTGAATCCTTTTTAGGTAGGGCTACTCAAGAGGCCCGAATCCGACAGCTAACCTCGTAAGCGTTTTATGAGAAGGAAGGTGGAGCTTGTGACGCAAGAAATCATGTGTCTACAGGTCTATTTTACGAGGACTTGTGGGCACTTTTTTTATCCTCCTCATTATTAGACTCTTCTGATAATATGAGTGAATTTTTTAATTTTTATCAACCAGGAAAGGACTGAATAAGGATGTTAGCCCAAAGGAAACATGAAATTTACCAGCAGCCAGAGGAACAAGATAATGGACCAAAATTAAAACGCGATTTAAAATCACGTCATTTAACGATGATTTCAATTGGAGGAGCTATTGGCACAGGGCTGTTTCTTAGCAGCGGTGCAGCGATTAATACAGCCGGACCCGGTGGTGCCTTGCTTGCTTATGCGTTTGTCGGAGCGATGGTCTTCTTTGTTATGACGAGTTTAGGAGAAATGGCTGCGTTTATGCCTGTAAGCGGTTCATTTAGTACATACGGATCGAAATTTGTTGATCCTGCTTTTGGCTTCGCAATTGGCTGGACGTATTGGTTTAACTGGGCCATGACGATTGCGGCGGAGTTAGCGGCCTCGACGATGATCATGAAGTTTTGGTTTCCAAACAGCCCATCATGGGTATGGAGCGGATCGTTCTTGGCATTAATTTTTCTGTTAAACTATTTATCTGTAAAAGGATACGGTGAAGGGGAATATATTCTTTCTTTTATCAAAGTCTCTGCCATTGTGCTCTTTATCATCGTTGGCGTACTGATGATTTTCGGTATTATGGGCGGCGAGGCAGTAGGCTTTAAAAACTTTACAGTCGGCGATGCGCCATTTTCAGGCGGTATATTAGGTACTTTTGTTGTCTTTATAGCAGCCGGATTTTCCTTCCAAGGGACAGAAATTGTTGGTGTGACTGCAGGTGAAAGTGAGGATCCTGCAAAAAATATCCCGAAGGCAGTTAAAAGTGTTTTCTGGAGGATTCTATTATTCTATATTTTTGCGATCTTTATTATTGGACTTCTTATTCCTTATACAAATCCTAATTTACAAAATGATAGTGTTATTGTCAGCCCGTTTACCCTTATTTTTAAAAAGGCCGGGATTGCATTCGCTGCTTCACTCATGAATGCTATTATTTTAACAGCTGTATTATCTGCAGGGAATTCGAGTCTTTATGCCTCAACCCGTATGCTATATTCAATGGCTAAAGCTGGGCAGGCACCGAGGATTTTTGAAAAACTTAACAGCCGCGGGGTGCCAGTTGCGGGCATGGTTTTAACTTGTGCGATTGGCGCACTTGCATTTTTAGCTTCTTTCTTCGGTGATGGGGTTGTCTATATTTGGTTAATGAATGCTATTGGGATTACTGGATTTATCTTTTGGCTTGGTATTTCCATCAGTCATTATCGTTTCCGAAAAGCCTATATTGCTCAAGGCCATTCTTTAGATCGTTTACCGTATAAGGCCAAATGGTTTCCGCTTGGACCTATCTTCGCTATTGCTTGCGGCGTAATCGTTATTTTAGCGCAAAATTTCCAAGCATTTTTGGCGGATAAAATTGATTGGGGCAGTGTTGTAGCTGCGTACTTAGGAATTCCGCTCTTTCTATGTTTATGGTTTGGTTTTAAATTCTTTAGGAAAACAAAAGTGGTTAAACTTGAAGAAGTTGAATTTGAGTTTGATAAAAAATATGATTAATAAATATAGCAAGGGATAGCCGCACACACATGCAGCTATCCCTTGCTATTCTCTGCTAGTCCTTTTGTATCTGTCTACTCGAATAATTCCCGTAATTCAGCAGGGACTTCACGGCTTTTTCTCGTCTCTGCGTCCATCGTTACACATGTTATCAGTGCATCAGCACATTTTTCACCATGTTGATTATAGATTTCCTGAAAAAGCACATAACTGCTTCGTCCCACCTTTTCCGGCCGGGTTTTGATCGAAAGCTGATCATTTTGTTTACATTCTTTACGATAGTTAATATTGATGTTTACTGTAACAGTTTGGATTCCCATCTCGAGAAATTTATCATAAGGAAGCTTAGCATTTTCATACCAGTTTTCGCGCCCCCACTCGAGGTACTCCAAATATTTCGCATTGTTGACATGACCGTTTACATCAATTTCCGTAGAACGCACAACAATCTCTAATACATCCTCCATTACCTTTTCACCTTCCATCGTAATTTATTTTAATAATATCCTATCATAATCAACACATTCTTAGGACGGGTTTTAAAAGGAGAGGGGAAAATAATATTCCCTAAATTTTTTCTGGTATTTAACTAATGTATATAATGGCAGTATGTTTACTAATATTTACACGTGACTTTGAAGTTATGCTTATACAACAACAAATGGGCCATATTGTGAAGTATAGACATATTGATACAGGGAAAATTAAATTAATGCTAAGCTCAACTTAAGCCCAAGATTATAATGAGTGGTTTTCTGATGAGTAGGTACAAATAACACAAACACTAATACATTTTTAATCTTAGGTTAATAGAAATATTTAGGGTGTCTTTTAATGAAGCTGCCTGTATAAACGGCAGCTTTATTACGTTAATGGCACCTATTACTATCGGAATTATTCGACGTAGTTGGCTAGTAAAATGTCGCCATTTGCTAGTTACGAGGCGACATTGAATAGGTAATATAATATTTGTCCCGTTAATTAGGTAGAACGCAATCACAACCAAAACTAGTGAATGTGTAGATCGCTAAAGGAGGACCCAATATGAAGTCTCATACTCGTATTAAAATCCCGGCAGGATTTTGGACAGGCATAGATCAATTAGGGATTGCCCCCCACGACGTGGTTCGAAAAGCACGACTGCCGCTCACCATTATTACTGACCCAGTTGTCACCACCGACCAATATTTCGCAATTTGGCAGGCTTATTCGGATCTCATTGACGACACTGCCGAAGGAATTATCAAGCTTACGACCGTCTTTGAAACAGCGCATTACCCACCCGCAGTCTTAGCGACTTACCATGCTCGTGACTACCGTGACGCTCTAAAACGAATGGCACGGTACAAGCCGCTGTGTCCCCCTGAAAGCTTACGTATCACGGAGGGAAGTGAGTACTGTACCATTGAACTAGATTGGTTGTCTACCGAGCAGCCAGGTCCACCGATGCTGGTTGGAATCACTCTGGCATTTCTTTTGGAGCTTGGACGTCGAGGCACAGGTAAACCGTTGAAAGCGAGATTTGTCGAATTTTCTCACTCAATGGGAGACATACAGGCACTTGAAGCTTACTTCGGCTGCCATATCCGGATTGGTGCAAATTGTAACAGGTTGACGCTACATCGAGGAGATCTAGACCTCCCCTTTGTCTCGTACAACGAAGAGTTGCTGGAGATTCTGACTCCCGTATTGGACAAATCGTTAGATGAGCAGCAAAGCAGTCGCTCAATCACCGAAATGGTTAAGTGGATCATGAAACGTAGCCTAGCAGGAGGGCGCCCTGACATACAGACTGTCGCAAGCGAGTTGGGGATGAGCAATCGTACCTTGCAGCGACGTCTTACTGACGAAGGTACGAGCTTCAAGCATCTTTTGACACAAGTCCGACATGAGTTGGCTCGAGAGTACTTGGCAGACCCCTCGTTCGATATTAAAGAAGTAGCCTTCATGATTGGATATGAAGACCAGAACTCGTTCTACCGCGCCTTCCGCATTTGGGAAGGTGATACTCCCTCAAATTGGCGTACTGAACATTTAGATACAAACTCGACAAATTAACTTTGTCTTAAAAGGAAATTTTTTAACACGATATTAAAAAGATTAACCTAATAATTACCTTAAGGGGTAGGAGCGTTTTTATATTAACTTTTTATAATCATAAAAGGTAAATGAAATGGAGAAATGTATTATGGATATGGGATTAAACAATAAAACAGCTTTAGTTACAGGATCAACGAAAGGTATAGGTAAAGCAATTGCCATTGAACTTGCCAAAGAAGGTGTCAATGTACTAATTAATGGACGAAATTATGAAGAGGTAGAGCGAATTGTAAATGAAATTAAATCGGATTTCCCGGCTACTTCTCCTCAAAATGCTACAGCTGATATTGTTGATATTCAACAAAGAGAAGCTTTATTTAAAAAATACCCCGCTATTGATATTTTAGTTAACAATATGGGTATTTATGAAATTATGCAATATGAGGACATTGACGATGAAGTATGGGAGAAATACTTCCGTACTAATGTTCTTGCTGCAAATGGATTATCTAAATTTTATTTACCTAAAATGTTAAAAAATGATTATGGTCGCATTATTTTTATTGCGAGTGAAGAAGCAATCATGCCTTCAGGACAAATGCCTCAGTATTGTATGACAAAATCAATGCTATTATCATTGTCAAAAAGCTTATCAAAAATAACAATAGGAACAGAAGTTACAGTCAATACGATCATGCCAGGACCAACGCTATCTGAAAATGTTCATCAAATAATTGAGGGTATATATCCTAATGATGATATGACTTTTTCAGAAAAAGAGAAAGAATTTATGACTACAAATCTACCTCACTCTGAAATACAACGATTTATCAAGCCGATTGAAATAGGTAGACTAACTACATTTGTGTGTAGTCCTTATGCATCCGCATTTAAAGGTTCTCCAATCCGTATGGATGGGGGAATGGTACCGACAATTTTTTAGCACTTTTCTATTTCAAATATTGTATATAAGTTTAACAAATGTATAACAATAGGATGCTCTAATACTATAGAATTGGAGTTTCCTATTTCCTTTCTTATTCCACAAAAAGGGTGCTTTTCTTCAATATCCCAAATAATAAATAAGCCGAAAAAAATACAAGTTTTCATTCATTATATGCATATTTTTACCTTTTTTACATTTAAAAAACTTATTGATATAAACAGCATTTTTTAATTATCAAATATAACTAAATACTTCTAAAGTAACTATTATTTAGAAATCAGAATTGTTAAACTACTAATAACATCATGGGTTGGCTTCAATTTAATCCTATAGGAGGGAAAAAAATGAAGCACAATGAAAGTTTGATTCCGTTTCTAGTAGTTGAACAAGCAGAAAGGGGCAAATTACTGACTAAAGAACGGGAGGACGCAAAGGCGGCCTATTTGGAATTCAGCAAAAATCGCAGCTACTACGAGGAACAAAGAGATCTAGAAATTCAACAAACGTACTATGAAAATGCTGAATTTGAGAAAAACAGTATTCATCGTTTATTAGAAAAGACTCATAAGAATAAGCTTGGATACTCTCCGCATCGTTATGTTTACCCATGGGTGGATCTCCAGGAAAATGGGCAACTGAAAAGCTTATATTCAGGGAAAGGAATGGATCCCCTTGCTGTGATTGAGGAGGATATTCGGATTCTTGAAAACATAGAAAGTGGGAACATTACTAGTTTAACAGAGGAAATGACCTTTAATTGTGAGCATGTGGTACCTCAGTCATGGTTTCATAAACAAGAGCCAATGAGGGGAGACCTGCATCATTTATTTTCCTGTGATCCCGTATGCAACAGCCGCCGCGGAAACAGCCCTTATACTGACTTTGTTGATTATGTTCCGGAAAAGCTGGCTTTAGGAATCCAGGAAGGCTGTGGAAAAGCAGATGAAGGAAAATTTGAGCCTGAGTACGGAAAGGGAATTGTTGCAAGGGCCACATTTTATTTTTTAACCCGGTACCAAGGAGCAATCAATACTAATCAAGTGAATCTGCAGGTTCTACTAGATTGGCATAAGCATTTTCCAGTTTCTCTTTATGAAAAACACCGCAACCTGGCCATCTATGATTTACAAGGGAATCGGAATCCGTTTATTGATTTTCCGGAAATGGCTGAGAATTTGTTATGTGAATAAGAAGATTTTGGCGTAAAAATTTTTTCGCGGTTTTTTAAATAGTTACTCAAATGAAACAGCAGCACTTAATTTAGTGCTGCTGTTTCATTTATGCATTTTGTTTTTTTCTATTCGCTGTAATACTCCCATTAGTCTTGAGAGTGCTTAGATGAGCAATCCGATTACCTTTTGTCCCTTTAACTATAGCTCCGTTTCGTTTGATGGTGGAGGAACCAATGGTGTGTGGTTTCACTGTACTCGCCATAAAAGCCGTCTCCTAATTACCCGCATTCTTTTTCCTTTTGAATTGTCTCAAAAATCGGTTATTCGTTCCTAATAAGATTATTTTCGAGGTGTAGTAGGTAAATTCCTTTAAGTTTTCATTTGTAAATATGTTATCTTTGTGAATAAATACGGCTAGTCCTAATTTTAATTGCCCGTAATTGCGAACCGAAATGAACTGTCTAATAGGACTTTCACTTAATTCCATTCTACTGTTGACAGCAGATTCTTGAACCCGCACATAAGGCATATCTAGTGCAGAGTTTATTAATTTAGCAACACTTTCGAGATCTGTTGGCGTTTTTAAATAAACTAATTCTATATCGTTGTTTTTACCTGCAAAGTACCAAACAAATTCAATTTGACGTTCAGGAAGACCAAATATTCTTTTGATTTCTGTGTGTTTACTCATCATGAATATCGTGACTTTTTCGTCAATTATTCTAAGTGCAGATTGTTGATCGAATGCTGTTAATACATCTCCTAACTTGTCTTCAAGATCTAAGTATGAATCGAAATCATCAGCCTTACCTGAAAGAAGTGCAGGAGTTTTTTTCATGATTACATTTTTAATTATTAATACAGCATTTACCAAACCCACAAGGAATAAACCGTAAGTCAAGATTAAAAGGATAAATTGCAATGCTTGTAATAAAGGACTTTTCTCTTCGTGGTATTTAAAAAAATCAGCAGTAATAAAATTGGACAGCTTTTTATGGAGATCTTTTAGTAGGTCGGAGTCATTGGTGATTAAATAAATGGAAAATAAAGATATGATTAAAAATAAAATGAAGCCTGGCACGCCAAATTGTTTAAATCTCTCTTTCCAAGCCAAATAAGCACCGCCCCCCTTATTTGGCTTAATTTTACAAAAGTAATGGTATATTTACAAGGTGTTGAAGAGTAATTGGTTAGTATTTACCAGGAAGAATAGGTCGAGCTCTTTGTAAAGTAGTACAGAATACCTTGGTCCCATTTTTAAGGGCTTTTTCCCTTTCGTTAGATATTGTAACTTGTATGTTAATGTCCAAAAGATTTTTAATCTTGGAGCGAATCATCAAAACATCTCCTTTCCCAATGGCTATATTATTTATCATTTACCCCGGATAGAACATATTATGTGTAAAAGGTAAATATTGCATTTAGGTGGCCAAGTTACCAGGAGGCAACAAAGGAATCAGACCCCCGATTATTAATGCAGCGGGGGTCTGACCTTTTTCAAATCCCATAAATTAATGATCTCTGTTATCTTTATTAAAATGCAAGGAAGCATTAAAATAATTCTACAATCTTCCTTGCAGATTCTATTCCGTTTTCGATACAATCGGGGATCCCAACCCCATAATAGGAACAGCCAGCAAGGATGATTCCCGGGTAGTCTGCTGCCATTTTGCCTTCAAGAGCCTCGACACTTTTGGGATGACTGATTAAATAATTCGGCATTTGACCGGTCCAATTCGTGATTTCACTGGCAACCGGCTGGGCACTAATGCCAAGGGATTTGTAAATGTCTTTAAGTGCTGTCTCAAGCAGATTTTCCTTACTCATTTCCTTTAATGAAGCAAAAGCTGGATGACTGCTCTTATAAAATAACCGAACAAGCAGGTTCCCGGATGTTGAGGTATGCTCCCATTTCCGGCTTGTCCAGGTACAGGCATTGCAGGACAATTCATCAGTTTTCGCGGTAATAAAACCCGTTCCGTCTGCAGGAAGTATGGTGTCAGGCACCTCAAAGCCGAGATACACACTGATCAGTGAACTGTTTTTCAGGTTGGAAAATTCACTTCGTAGTTCAGGGTCATCGATTAAGCCTTCTGCGGCTGTGTGCGGAATGCTAAGCATGACATAATCTGCTTCGATGATTTCCTGATTGTTTAGAATCAAATGATAACGACTGCCAGCTTTATCGATTTTATCAACCTTTGTATTTTTGAAAATTTCTGTTTCGCCAAGCTTGGTCGCATACGCGTCAATCAATGAGTCTAAGCCATTTTTGAAGGAAAGAAACTTCCTTTCCCCACCTTTGAATTTCTCCTTATTGGCTTCAAATCCTTTTATAATACTTCCGTATGTTTCTTTATAATCAATCAAATACGGAAGGGTAGAGGCGATGGTTAAGTCGCTGAGTTTCCCCGAATAGACCCCAGAAAGAACTGGAGCAATTTGTTTCTCAACTAATTCCGTTCCAAGAAAATGCTCAAGAAAGGCACCAACTGAATCGTTTTTGGTGAACGTTTCATTTTTTGTATAAAAATCCTTTAGCGCTTCCACTTTTCCTTCTGCAGAAACAAGCGTACTTTTTGCCAGTGATTCAATGTTTGTGGGAATTCCGAAAACCGTCTCATCAGGAATCGGCTTCAATTCTCCATCGCTATATATAAAGGAACGTCCTGTCGTATTGTAGACAACCTCGTTCTCCAAGCCAAGTTCTTCGATTACAGACATTGTCTCCATTTTTCGGGCGACAATGGAATCCGCACCCGCTTCCATCACAAAGTCATCTTGTTTGACGGTACAGATTTTTCCGCCAAGCTGTTCGGATGCTTCTAATAGAATCAGCCTGACATCCGTTTTATTTGTTATTTTCCACTTTTTAAATTCATACATGGCCGATAGCCCAGTAATACCGCCACCAATTATAACGACTGTTTTCACTTTTGCCACCTCTTATATCTCCATATCTTAGTCCCCATAAGTTTACCATTACCAGTCAGATTCCGGTACAATCATGGTCAGCATCCCAGAAATTTTTGATTATGTAAACTGAATGTGTTATACTATTAACATATTAAAAGGGCGGTTTTAAAAAACCACTATTAAATTCTATATTGAAAACTCTCCAAATTTATCTTAACTGCTGGATTCGGTAGTTTATTCCTTCTAAAAAACATTACTTAGATCTGTTGAAACGATCGAATGATTCTTCCTCAAATATATGAATCATTTTAAAAATCCTATTTTAAGTTACGGCCATAACAAAATGCAGGCCATTTTACCATCTATATAGACATTTAGCTGAAATTTTGATTCATGAAATCAGTATTTTTTTTTTTGCTGTGATTAATGAAAATAAGAATTACACTTATTTTCATGATTTTAATCCTATCTTGCGCTGTTACATATTGTTCCTACTAACTGTCTTATCTATGTAGCAGCTTGTGATTCTGCAAATATAGTTTGAAAAAGTATGTTAAAACCTACACAAAGAAAGGAATGATAAAATGGGAACTGGTCAAACTAGATATCTATCTGTAAAAGAAAAGATGACAGATGATTATTCGTACGATAAAGTACCTATAGAAAAAAGGAATATGGGCTGGTTTAGTATTACAAACATAACCTTTGGAATCGCAACAGCTATTTTTTACTTTCAAATGGGAAGTGTAATGGCGCTTCAATTTGGGGCGGTTAACGCAATTATATCAGCCGTTTATGCCATCGTTGTGGCTGGAATACTCGGAACAATTATTGCCTATTTATCAGCTAAATCTGGTATGAATGTAAATTTATTATCCAGAGGAGGATTTGGATATATAGGCGCTTCATTAACCTCGTTCATTTACGCATCGAACTTTATTATGTATTGTGCATTTGAAGGCATGATATTAGTTGCTGCTATACACGCATTTTTTCCCTTCATCCCAGTATGGCTGTTAATTATCATCTTCGGTTCAGTTGTAATACCTTTGAATTGGTTCGGTATCAAACAGCTGGATAAATTACAAAAATGGTCATTGCCAATATTCGGTGTCTTTTTAATTACAACCATCACTGTAGCATTCAACAGAACTTCGCTTTATGATGGAAGCTTTTGGACATATATGCCTGAAGGAGTTCAAGCAGGAGGAACCGCTTTACTGCTTTGTATTGGAATGCAGCACGGCATTATGGGGTTAACAGCTCTTCTTGCATCAGATTATGCTCGTTTCCTTAAACCGAAGGATATCAAAATTGGCTCATTCATGATTGGTTTTATCCCGCAAGTTTTTTGCTTTGGAGTAATGGGCGGTCTTGGAATATGGTTTGGTGTCCGTTTAGGAGAGTCCAATCCGGGTGTTTACATTGTGTCACTTCTTGGTTTGGGTGGGGTTTTATTCACTTTGTTGACTCAAATCAGAATTAATATTACCAATATATATAGTGCATCACTTTCACTATCTAACTTTTTTGAGAATGTTTTTAAATTTAAGCCAGGAAGACGATTCTGGATTGTTGTGGCAGGGGTAATATCGATTGCCTTGATGCTGGGCGGAATTCTGGATCATCTAGATACTGCTATGACATTCCAAGGGGTATTCCTTTTGACATGGGCGGCTATTTTGGTTACTGACTCTTTAGTGGTGAAAAAAATATTAAAGATTGGCCCTGGTTACTATGAGGCAAGACAGGAGAATTTGTATAAGTGGAATCCCGTTGGTGTTATTCCACTCATTATAGCAAGTGTATTAGGTACGATTGCTGCATTGGGATATATGGGATTGTTCTTACAAAGTACGGCGGCCTTTTTTGCAGCGATTCTAGCATCTATCCTTACTGTAGTCCTAGCTGTTTTAACAAAGGGAAAATATTATAGCATGAGTAAAGCTGGTGATATATCGGAAGAGGATAATATTGCTTCATAGTATGGATGAAAAAGGGGCTTATCAGTTCTCATAAACGGTTCATAAGAACAGCGGGCAACTAGAAAAAAGGTAACTTGTTTTTTTCACTAGTGAGTGTGATAAACTTACTTATAAAACTCACTTATAAATTGTTTGACCCGAGGAAATAACCCATCATGCCAAATTGGTTGATGGGTTATTTTTTTCGGTATCAGAAAAGTTATTCGGAGACGGAATATCGTGCTGTGTATCCCAGAAAGTTCATTTTTTCATTTTCATCATGATAGGCAAAATAGCTTCCAGGGTTTTGGGTTGATCCAATGATCTCCTTGTTCGAAAACTTAAAATGGTGTTCTTCCATTTCTTTTTCCAAATAGTTTGGGTGAAATGCATTCGGGCTCGGTGTCGGATAAAGGGATTGAATTTTCTTTAATGACTTAGTATTTGCTTCATAATAGACTGAATTCCCGATTATGCAGGAATTATTTTTTAGATAACGTTTTAATATATGAAACGGTGACTCCTTATAAATCAAGGAATACTGAGTAGAAGAAGTACTATCTATAAAGAAATCTATTGAACGATGTGCAAGCGGCAATTGCAAATCACTGTTGACAATATACAAAACGGATAAATGTGGGTGAAGCTTTTCAATGCTTTTCTTCAATGTTTTAATCATTTCAAGAGAGTAGCAGGTGAAAATATAGGTTGTATTTTTAGGAAGTGTAGATAGATATTTTGGCAGCATCATCGAAACTTCAATATTGGTTTCAAGTATCACTTTATTTTCCAATGTTTGATGTAATAGCTCGTTATACATCCACAATTTTCCCTTTTCTATAATACTTACAAAATCGGGATTCCATTTTCCTACATCAATTTCATAAATGGAATATTTATTAGGGGAAGATTGAAGGTTGGACGTAAACAGAATTCCTTCTTTGATTTCTGCCTGATAGCCGCAGCTGCAACGCAGGCTTCCTTCATAAATACGCTGCCCAAGGATGCTGGCCTGTTGTAAATTTAATTCGCTTTGGCAATGTGGACAGGAAAGGAGGGGAACAAAAAGTAAAGGAACACCCATCGTTACATGATCTTGTTCCATTTCCTTCATAATCTCCCTATTAATCTTGGAGTCGATAGAATGGATTACATTCGAAATTTGTGCCTTCTCTTCTAATAACCCCTTCTTTTTTTCCATGAGCAGGCTGCTAAAGTAGCTCATATCAATATTATTCCCACTGTTCGTCAATCGTTTAAGGGATAAGATTTTGTGAATTTCTTTTAATGAAAAACGATAATGTTTGAGTTCATTAATCAGTTCCATGTCTTCCATACAAATGGTATTCATTCGATATTGAGTGTTTGCTTTTTCGGGAATTAACAGCCCCGTCTCGATATAATATCTAACCGTATCAACAGATACACTAAATTCTTTAGCGAACTGTCCAATTTTCATACTATTCCTCCTGTTCCATTCCTCTAGATGAAAAACTGGAGTAACTCCACTTTTCTTTCAAAAATTCGTTAAAAATAGCACTTGTAATAGTCTTAACTCTATTTACTAAACTAATTATACAGAAAAATTATAATTGTTTGAAATAAAAGAAAAGAAGGAGGCATGTCTTTTGATAACAAAACAACTTTCTGTTAAGGATGAAGTGATTATATGGAGAAGGCATTTACATGAGAATCCAGAACTATCCTTCCAAGAAGTACAAACATCTGATTTCGTATACAATCTTTTAAAAACCTTTTCAGGCTTAGAAGTAACTAGACCAACTGCCACAAGTGTGCTGGCTGTACTAAAAGGTGGAGGAAAGTCCAGTGAAAAACAGTTTACCATTGCTTTTCGCGCTGATATGGATGCGCTTCCAATTCAAGAAGAAACAGATATTGAGTTTCGATCAAAGAATCCAGGAGTCATGCATGCCTGTGGACATGATGCCCATACAGCCATGCTCTTAGGTGCAGCGAGGGCTCTTTCGGAAATGAGGGATGAATTAAGCGGCGAAATTAGATTTATTTTTCAACATGCCGAAGAAATGCCGCCTGGAGGGGCAAAAGAGCTTGTGGAAAAAGGTGTTGTGGGAGGTGTTGATTATGCTTTTGCCCTTCATGTTACACCTTATCAACATTCTGGTTCTATTTGTATGAGGGAAGGTGTGCTTTGTGCATCAAATGATGATTTTGAAATTAAGGTCATCGGCTTTGGAGGGCATGCATCAACCCCTGAATTGACGGTTGATCCGCTTGCCGTAGGGGTAGAAATTGCCTCCAATATACAGCATATTGTCTCGAGAAAACTACCGGCACTGCATTCACCCGTTATTTCTATAACTCAATTCCATGGCGGGAGTGCACTAAATATTATTCCCGATACAGTTGAGCTTGGTGGTACGATTCGGGCAATCGACCCGGACATTCGCTTAAAGGCTAAGAATTTTGTCAACCAGATTGTGAAAGGAATTACCGAGGCACATGGGGCTCGCTATGAAATCGTTTGGCACGAAGGCTATGCCAGTGTTGTAAATGATAAAGAGGCTGTTCGGATCACAAGGGAGGCAGCAGAAGAGATTTTTGGACAAGAAAATGTAATCGGTGTGGAGGAGCCATTATTCGGCGGAGAAGATTTTTCAGCTATTGCGCAAAAGGTCCCTTCATCGATGCAATTTCTAGGTGTTCATCATGAGAATCTTGGGGAAGCGTATCCGCTTCATCACCCGAAATTTAATATTGATGAGGCTGCATTACAATATGGAGTCGATTATTTTGTTGGTATTGCCAACAAGCTATGTAAATAATAGATTTCTATAATATTTATAAGGTGGGATGAGATTGATGTTAAAAGATCCAGTAATTGCAACTACTATTATTTTAATTCTGATTGTTGTTGGAGAAATTATTTCTATTAAAACTAGAGCACGGATCCCCATGCTTGCGGTTGCGCTATTTGGCTACTTAGTTCTAATTTGGTTAGGGGTTTTTCCTAAAGATTTATTAGAAAACTCGACTCTTTCAACTCTAGGCTCCCTGATGTTCGCACCCTTAATTGTTCATATGGGAACGCTTATACCAATTAAGTTAATTAAACAACAATATAAATCAGTTTTTATTGCGTTACTTGGGATTTTGATTTCGACCATTACGATTTTATTAGTGGTTACACCTTTTTTGGGGTACGAAATTGCAGCATCTGGTGTAGGTCCCATAAGCGGCGGTGTAGTTGCGTTTTTAATTACATCAGAAAAATTAAAAGAATTAGGGCTGGCTTCCATCGTTACGGTTCCAGCAGTTATTCTTGGCCTACAAACATTGATTGGGCTTCCGCTTGCCACCTTTTTCTTAAGAAGATACGCGAAAAAGCTTATTTTGGTAAGACGATCTGAACCATACATTGCTGCTGCAGCTGAAGCAGCTGCTGAAACGGGTGGTAAACTAAAGAAAGAAGCGACTGAAACGGGGAAGAAATACTGGCTGCCGGAAAGATATGCAACAGCTCCGATTTTAATGTTTCAATTACTGCTGGGCGGAACGCTTGCGGTTGTGTTGAATCATTTTACAGGGATTAACTATGCTTTGTGGGGATTAGTGATTGGTTTAGTAGGGACCTACTTTGGCTTCTATCGTCAAAGCATGTTAGAACAGTCTAATTCTTTCGGTATTGTCATGCTTGCTATTGTTTTTGCTGTTATCGCTACGATGAACGGTGTTACCTTTCAAATGCTCCTTGACTATTTCCCTGCTATCATGGCGATATTAGCTATCGGAGCAGTTGGAATTATTCTTGGCGGTTTAATAGGCTCCAAGCTTGTAAAGTGGGATCTCAATAAAGGCATTCCGGTTGCCTTAACGGCAATGTTTGGTTTCCCAGGAGACTATCTCATTTGTGAAGAAGTCAGCCGAAGTATAGGAAAGACAAAAGAAGAAGAGGAATATATTTTTAACGAAATATTATCACCGATGTTAGTAGGCGGATTCACGACTGTGACCATTGCCTCCGTCTTTATTGCAGGTATTGTCATGGGGACGCTTTAATAGATTCGTAAGCTGTTACTATTAAAAATGAAGGCTAATATGTAGCAGGGGACTGCTAATATTAGCTTTCTTTGAGTGAAAAAAGAAAGGAAGTTTCAAATGAATATAAAGGTGATTCTAATGGCGGGGATGGCTGTGTTTTTATGGGGATCAGCATTTGCAGCCATTCGCGCAAGTTTACTAGGAGGCTATTCAGCCGGTCACTTAGTACTTTTCCGATTTCTGATTGCATCTTTTGTGTTTGTTCTTTATTTTTGGGTGTCAGGCACCCGACTTCGATTACCGAATAAGGAAGATATTGTTAGAATTCTACTTCTTGGATGGATTGGAATCAGTGTGTATCAATTAGGGGTAACCTATGGTGAAAAAACGGTTTCTGCTGGAACAGCTGGCCTGCTTATTGCCTCCGCTCCTATTTTTACAGCCTTAATTGCGACCATGGCATTAAAAGAATATCTTAGTTTTTTCGGCTGGTTAGGCATGGGAGTAGGGTTCATAGGTATATCTCTTATTACTTTCGGCAGCGCCGGATCGAACCTTACTATTTCAACAGGGTCCATTCTTTTGATTATTGCCGCCATTGCAGCATCCATTTTTTTTGTATATCAAAAGCCATTGTTTAAAAAATATAAACCTATTGAATTGACAGCTTACTTTACATGGGCGGGGACCATTCCCTTTTTCATTTACTTCCCCGGGTTGATTCAAGAAATTCAAGCTGCAACTGTTGAGGCAAATCTATCGGCCATTTATGTTGGGATCTTTCCCGCAGCCGTCGCTTATGCCATGTGGGCCATTGCCTTATCATTAGGGGAAGCAGGTAAAGTGACAAGTATGATTTACATTGAGCCGGTTTTTGCCATTGCCGTAGCATGGATCTGGCTTCATGAACTGCCAAATGTGTTATCAATAATAGGTGGTATAATAGCTGTTTCAAGTGTTTTCATTATCAATGTGTTAGGAAAAAGAAAAGCCGCAGTGGAGCGACGGGCTGCCAATAATCGAGGCATATTGAACAGGCCCAGCTGAGTGCTGTGATAATAAGAAATGACCCAGTTTTAGAACTGGGCCATTTTTATATTAAATTTTTTTGCCATATCTTCAGATGCTTTTCCTCAATTCTTGGCGGGCGGTAAACTGTATGACTTTACTTTTAACAACAATCGCTAAACGAATGGAAACAATAATTGAAATAATCGCAAATACAACAATCATGGATACGACTCCGGACCACCCATATTGACTATAGAATGTGCCGCTTACTGTTCCGCCAATACTTGAACCTGCATAATAGAAAAACAAGTAAAGGGATGATGCTTGTGCCTTATCGTGTGTCGCTGCTTTTCCTACCCAGCCGCTGGCAATCGAGTGACCGGCAAAAAAGCCGTAGGTAAAGATGGCGATTCCTAAAATCTTAAACCATAAATTCGTGTTTAGTGTGATACAGGCTCCAATTAATAAAATCCCTAGCGACAATAGAAAAATTTTGCTTTTTCCATGTTTGTCCGCCAGCATTCCCATCCATGTTGAGCTGAAGGTTCCAACCATGTATACGATAAAAATAAATCCAACCAAGGTTTGGCTCAATGAATACGGCGGTTTAATTAACTGAAATCCTATATAGTTGTATAACGAGACGAAGCTGCCCATTAATAAAAATCCGATGATAAATAGATAAATCAGACCAGGTTCCTTGAATTGACTAAATAACGAGCTTGTAAGTTTTTTTAACGCAAATTTTTGCGGTGTGAAATGTTTAGATTTCGGCAGCATCCACAAAAACACGAAGCTTGAAGCTAAACTAATAACGCCAATGCCGATTAAGGCGATATGCCAGCCAAAATAATCCGTTAAAATTCCGCTGATTATCCGGCCGGCCATACCGCCGACGGAATTCCCGCTAATGTATAACCCCATGGCCATCCCTAAGCTTTTCGGGTCAATTTCTTCCCCTAAATAGGCCATAGCTACTGCCGGCAATCCAGCAAGCGTGATTCCTTGCAAGATCCGCCCCGCTATTAGGAGGTGAAAGTTAGGTGTAAATGCAGTTAAAATGGAAAGAATCGATGATGCAAATAATGCAATCGTCATGACCGATTTACGCCCGAATACCTCTGATAAAGACCCAGCTATTAAAAGACTAATCGATAAAGCAATCGTGGCAGATGACAGGCTTAAGCTTGATACTGCCGGGGAAATATGGAATTCCCTTGAAAAGTCCGGCAGCAGCGGCTGTGTCCCCCAAAGGATAGCAAACGTACTGAAGCCGCCTGCAAATAAAGCTAAATTAATCTTTTTAAAAGCACGTGTCCCACGTTGAACATATTCCATTTGTCATGCGCACTCCCTATTTGAGTTGAAATAATTGATGAATAAATTGAATAAATGGTTCCACAGCAGGTGATACGTAACTATCCGTCAGCCATGCAACCCCTATTTGCCTTTTACTGATTGGATTTTTCACACGAATAAGTTTAACCTTCCTCTTATCCAAGAATTGTATATCAGGCACTAAGGATACGCCCAATTTTGCACCAACTAACCCGGAAACAGTGCCGATATCTTCCCCTTCAAACACTACATTTGGAGAAAAACCAGCCTTGTGGCATAAATCGTTAATAATCGTTTGCAGCTCATTCACGTCTTTAAAAGAGATAAATGGTTCATTTTTTATCATATTTAAATCAATTTCATCAAAGCCTCCGAGCGGATGGTCTATGGAAACAATCACAAATAACTCCTCTGTTAAGAAAGGCAGCCATTTAATCTCTTTTTCCTCATCGTGAAGCATAATAAGAGCTAAATCAATCTTTCTCGATTTTAATTGGTCGACTATTACCCGGTTTGAGGCTTGGTGTAATTGGAACTTAACATTAGCATGCTTTTTATGATAGGCACTTAAAATTTCCGGAACAACGCTTATACCAAGTGAAGGTAAAAAGGACAAGGAAATGGTTCCATGATCTGGATGGATTTCATCCCATATTTCTTGTTTGCCTATCTCAATTTGTTTGATGGATTGCTCCACACGATCTAAGAATATTTTTCCATATCGGTTTAAATAAATGTTCCTGCCTTTACGGTCAAAAAGCTGTACGCCTAATTCGTCCTCCAGCTTTGCAATCGACCGGCTAAGTGCGGGCTGTGAAATGGATAATTGTTTTGCTGCTTGTGTAAAATGCTGAACCTTTGCTACGGTTTGAAAATAATTGATTTGATCCCATTCCATCTGTATACCTCATAAAGTTTTATTTGCTTCTTCTTTATCATACTCTCCTTTATGTATAACTTCTAATTGTTAATTTGCATGAAATTAATGCGTATATGTTATAAAACTACTTTAATAAAAAAGTGCAGCATTTTGTATGGAGTAATAAACTTGGGCTTTCCCGAAACTTTTTCTAGAGGTATGCTATGAGGGGGGGAGGGATGAAAGATGGTTATCACCTTAACTATGTTAGTAATGGGGATATTATTAGGATTTGTAGGAGCGGGGGGCTCTGGATTTATTATCGCCATTTTAACAGTTCTATTTGGAGTACCAATCCATACGGCTTTAGGAACTGCCTTGGCTGCCATGGTGTTTACCACTTTGTCCGGTACATACAGCCATTTTCGCCAAGGAAATATATCGGTAATAACCGGTGTCATTGTTGGTGGATTTGGTTCGTTTTTTTCTTATATTGGTTCAACGCTGTCCGGTATGATTCCAGTTTACTCCATGCATTGGTTAACAGCAGGGATGTTATTTTTGTCGGCTGTCATCTTGGTCGTACGTTTATTTGTTTTCCAAAAAATAACCTCAGACCGTAAAACGAAAGAACCTGGAGGCAAATTATATTTTCTTAAGAGGGCGGCATTTGTCGGTATTATTACTGGATTATTATCCGGAACATTTGGGATTGGTGCGGCTCCGTTCATTCAAATCGGGCTGCTTGTTATTATGGGTCTTTCTATTAAACAATCTGTAGGAACAACGATGCTTGTGATTTTACCAATTGCCGTTGCGGGGGGAATTGGCTACTATTTTCAAGGTTTCCTAGACTTTAAACTGTTATTTGAAGTAGTGGCAGGAACAATGATTGGATCTTATGTTGGGGCTAAGTTTACAACACTGGCACCACAGCCGGTATTGAAAAGTGCAATGGTCCTAACACCTATTGTTGCTGGAGCACTTTTGCTAATAAGTTAAAAGAACTCCATTGCATGAAAAGGAGAAAAAAACTCCCTTTCATGGTCAATCCGTGTACCATTGTTCGAAAGGGAGGAATGTTCCTTATTTTTTTGTGCTAAGTAATGTCAAATCAATATAGCCAATGTTGCCCGGATTCTGTGAGCCAACCATTAGATAAGACTTACCATTTAACTCATCAATAGCCTGGAGGCCGGTAACTTCTCCGCCATCTGGTGCCGAGATAATACGGGAAAGTTCTTTTGTATCGACATTATAAGCCCAGCCAAAGTTATTGGTGTGCATGTCGCTGTCTTCGGCAATGAATAATGTTTTGTATTTTTCAGAGTAAGCTAGATTGTCAGGGTTGGCAATTTTATCAGGGTTCGCTTTATTTCCATCGGCATCTTTAACAGCAAGGTCTTCGCCGGTTAACAATCCGGACATTTTTGTTACAACATAATCGCTATTAATTGGTTTGCCTTCACGGTCTTTTTGTCCCTTAGCCATACTCATCTCATATACCGTACCTGCACTTAATTTTGGCAATTGAACATCGTCTGCAGGGTCAGTTGGATTTTTAGTCATGCCTTTTTCGACATAGGACATTGCCATATAAATTTTATTATCGGCTTTGTTAAAAGTGAGAGTTTCCATCTTGTTGAACTCAGAGGTTGCTCCAAGGATAGCTCCATAACGGCGGGACTCCAAGAACGCTGCCGCCTTCTCCATACCCGGCTTCACTTTCAGCCACTCAGAATCTTTTCCACCATTTGAATTCGTTTTAATTTGTGTAAATCCATTAGCTTTTGCATAAGAAGCATCTGTTGTTGTTTCAAAAATATCGCTGAATTTGAGAGATTCAGCTAGATTCTTAATTTCTTTATCGCTGGCATGTCCTAATTTAATCCATTCGATATTAGCAGAACCACCGTTTTGATCGCTTGTTTGGTTCCATTTTGCAGCATATAACGTACCAGCGGTTAAGTCATTTGCTTTATCCGCTATGTACATGAACGACATCGTATAGCTGCCGTCATCACCAAAGTAGACAGTACGATTGTCAGGTGCTACGGTAACATTTTCAAATGACAGTCGCCCCATGCTATAGTGCTTGACTGCCTCCGCTTCACCATTTGGGTGAACCTTTACCTCAGTAGTATGTCCATAAAGGTATGGATTCCCTATTACATTAGCATTCTGATAATAGTTGCGTGCAAATTGGGTTACAGATGATTTTTCAGGATTTGCCTCGAATGCGCGGGCATCCGGCTCATATTCTTCACTGCCTAAATGGGTATTCCAAGGAGATAGAACACCGGCGCAAGGTGTCCAGACACCGCCATCTGCTGAAAAATCAATCGGGTTAATATCCGTGATTTTCAGTTCACCTGTTTTCTTATCTTGAACGACAGTATTTAAATACAACGCTTTTGGCATATTGCCCATTTCATTGCTTGGCATGCTTTCAAAATGATTGATCATATATAGTTTGCCGCTTTCTCCATTCACGCTTAGAAGCGAATTGCCATCAGGCGAGGTGGAAACATATGGATTGCCATTTTTATCTTTGATGATATTGCCATTTATATCATGGGCAGCACCGACTATCTTGCCGTTAATGATTTCTCCAGGGCGGGTTAGTGCTTTATATTCTAAAGGGACGATTTTTTGACTGCCGTCTTTTAAGGTAACGATGGCGGATGCTTCGCTATACATAGAGGAACGTTTCGCATCCGTATCAGGCGCTTGCATTCCGGCAAATTGAACTGATTTTACTTCAACCGGTTTATTAGGATTGGCATGGACATTGATGGCTGTTGGAAATAGAATCGCTGCACTTAATAGTGGAACAAGGACCTTGCTTTTTTTCAATTTGAAATTCCTCCTAGTAGTTTAATAGAGTATGTCATCTTCTTTATCATAGGCTTTGATTGTAAAGGCAGTATTCGATTAATGTTAAGAAAATTTGAAGTTTTGTAGTGAATAAGTACCGTGCGCAAAGCGGGGGCATGAGACAGAAGAACTATCACTGTGCATCATGCAAGTTGCTATTCAATAGTGAAACTTTTAAACTGAAAGGAGAATGAATATGTGGCGGGTGGTCAAATTATGGCGAAGTCTATTGTAGAGAAGTTGAATTTGCGAAAGTATGAAAAGGCAGCAATTTTAAGTGTTCCAGATGGAGCTGATTATTTTGCGGGTCTCGAAGGGTATGATTCGGAGTTAAAGGATGGTACCTACGATTTAATCTTTGCTTTTGTATTGGAAATGGGATCGCTTAAAGACCTTGTTAAAAAAGTAATCAGGGAAAATCACCTGAATAAGAATGGCTATCTTTATTTAGCTTATCCGAAGAAAGGGAATAAAGTATACCCAACCTTTATTCATCGTGATGAGTTAATGAGCGGGTTGGGTGCTGATGAGAATGGGTATATTGGGAGCAGCTCGGTTAAATTTGCCCGGATGGTTGGATTAGATGAGGTCTTTACAGTCGTTGGATTGAAGGAGGAGTCAAAATCTAATAAGAGTACCGCGGCGAAACCGAGCCAAAGGGTTGATGATTATGAAGCCTTAATTCCAGATGTGGAAGAGGAATTGCAGGGTGAACCGGAATTACTGGCCTTTTATCAATCGCTTACTCCAGGTTACCGGAAAGATTGGGCGCGTTATGTGTATAGTGCGAAACAAGAAGCAACAAGGGCAAAGCGCAGTGAAGAAATGAAAAAGATACTTGGTGAAGGATTCAAGACTAGGGAGCTGTATCTTAAAAGTAAAAGGTAATGGTAGCCAAAGAGCAATAGGTACCCGTAATCCTTAAATAATGAAAGGAGAAATATGATGTCAAACAACAAAATCCTGAAAATACAAAAGCTAGGCTTTCCGTGGGAAACAGAAGATCCGTTCTTGATGACCGTGCATCATAAAGACGCTTATCCTGCAGGGAATGAAAAGCAGGGTCCTGCTGTTTCTCTGGAAGGCAGGAATCTGGGGGAAGATTTTACGATAAAAGATGGTTTTAGAATGTATCATGGCACCACTGTACCGGGGTTTCCGGCACATCCTCATAAAGGATTTGAAACTGTAACCATCGTGCTGGAAGGGTTGGTCGACCATTTTGATTCAACCGGGGCAAAAGGGCGTTATGGGAATGGAGATGTCCAATGGCTGACAACGGGAAAGGGCTGCCTCCATACGGAAATGTTTCCGCTGGTGCATCAGGACAAAGACAACCCGCTCGAACTTTTTCAAATATGGCTGAACCTGGCAGCTAAGGATAAGAAGGCAGATCCGGATTATAAGATGCTGTGGGCTAAAGATATTCCAGTACTAGAATCAGCAGATTCAAATGGGAAGAAAACCACTGTCAGGCTAATTGCTGGACAACTGCAAGGAAAAAACAGCTTAGATCCAGCAGCCGCCTCTTGGGCAAAAGATCCAGATCATCATGTTGGTATTTACCTTATTCGTATGGACCCTGAAGCAGCATTTACACTGCCTGCGGTGTCAGGCACCCTGAACAGAAATTTATATTTTTATGAAGGCGAAGAAATTCATCTCGACGGAGAAACCATCTCAGTTTACCATCGTGTAAAGCTGATAGGTGACCAAGAAATTGAAGTCACTAATGGCACCAAAGAGGCTTATATTCTGGTGCTTGAGGGAGAGCCGATTGGTGAGCCAGTTGCCCAATACGGTCCGTTTGTGATGAATACAGAGGAAGAAATCCGTGAAGCCTTTAACGACTATAGGAGAACACAATTTGGCGGCTGGAAATGGGGACGCCAAGATCCTGTCAATGAGCGCAGTGCAGGAAGATTTGCGCAGCACGGGGACGGGAAAATAGAAAAAAGATAATAAACATTTTGGAAGCTTCAAAGGGCTTGATTCAAATGAGAATCAAGCTCTTTTTTCGTAGATGTTTACTTATCACTAGAAAGGGTACTGTTTATCATAAACAATATAAAGGAGTTGGTATCCTTGAAATTAGAAGTAAAATGCAATGTGGAAGATTGTAAATATTGGGATGAAGGAGACCGATGTATAGCGGATTCCATTTATGTGGTTGGACATCATGGCAGCAGGGAAGCGGACAAAGTTGAGGAAACGGCTTGTAAAACATTTGAAAAACGTAAATAAAACACTTGAAAACCTTTTTTCTTGGCTGGACAGCTAAAGGCTTGTCCAGTTTTTTATTTTTTTAAAATGATAAAAAACCAGAAAAGTTGGGTATATAAAGGTATCAAGTGAAAATGGGAGGAGAGAAATTGTAGTATGAGGATCAAATACATATTTTGTCTATTAAGCTTGTTTCTGCTTAGTGCACTTACTGCCTGTGCTCAAAAGGAAGAGCTTTCAGACGGGACAAAGCTGATAGACAAGGGAAAGTTTATTTTTGCAGCTTCCGGTGAATTTAAACCCTTTAGCTATTTAAACAATGACCTGTCCATGACGGGCTTTGATATCGAGGTAGGGAATGCTGTAGGAAAGGAACTAGGGCTGAAGCCAGTCCAGAAACGAATGAAATTTAAAGGGCTCATAGAGGGCATTAAAACAGGCAGGGCAGATGCTGCTGTTGCCAGCCACACCATTAACCCCGATCGTGCCAAACATGTTGCATTTTCCACGCCATACTATTATTCAGGACCACAAATCTTTACACGACCTGACAGCAACATAAAAACGGTAGAAGATTTAAAAGGCAAAGAAGTAGCCGTTGCGAAGGGTTCTACATATGCGGATGTTGCCGGAAAGTATACGAGCAATCTCAAAATGTATGACAGTGATATTACAGCATTAAAGGCACTTAGTATGGGCCGCCATGACGCTGTGATTACCGACTTTGTCACAGGGAAAAGTTCGCAGCAGGAAGGGTTTAAGATTAAAGGTCAGCAGCTAATTGAGCGAAGTGAACAGGCAATTGTTGTGCCTAAAGACAATCCAGAACTTTTGAAACGAATCAATAAAGCACTGCAAAAGCTTCGTGATGATGGAACACTTGCCCGAATCAGCCAAAAGTATTTTGGGCAGGATATTACCAAAAAACCAGAATAATAGAATGATTTTTTTTTGAAGAAAGGAAGTTGTTAACTTGCCAAGTTTTTCGCATTTTTTTCAGACGTTTATTAGCAGCAAGGAACTTTTCTTGGATGCAACATTACTAACCTTAAAACTTACAATCGTATCGATCCTAATTGGTATTATATTTGGTTTGTTTTTTGCTTTATTAAAAATATCAAGAATAAAAATACTAGAATACATATCAAACGCCTATGTGTTTCTTGTACGAGGAACACCGCTCATTGTCCAGATTTTTGTTCTATATTTTGGCTTCAGCGGAATTTTTCTAATTCCCGACTTTTGGGCCGCCGCTCTTGCTCTTGCGTTTCATAATGGTGCCTATATTGCGGAAATTTTCCGCGGATCCATCCAGTCGGTGGATAGAGGGCAGATGGAAGCTGGCCGTTCCCTTGGGATGACCAGAGGTACTGCGATGCGCCGGATTATTCTTCCGCAGGCTTTCAGGAGAGCACTGCCGCCGCTTGGAAATCAGTTTATTATTGGGCTAAAAGATTCATCATTGGCAGCCTTCATCTCCATGAATGAGCTATTTAATGTGGCAACAACGTTAGGGTCGAATAATTTTGATGAAATGACCTATCTATTAATCGTTGCAATCTATTACTTGGTGCTAGTTGCATTGTTAACGTTGATTGTGAGTCTGCTGGAAAAGAAATTAGCCATAAGTGATCGCTAGGAGGAGCTAAGATGAATAGTAAAGAAATGATTAAAATAGAAAACTTAAATAAATCGTTTGGCAGTTTGCACGTATTAAAGGATATTGAGTTGTCTGTCCACGAAAGCGAGGTAGTATGTTTGGTAGGGTCTTCAGGCTCGGGGAAAAGTACACTGCTTAGATGTCTGAATTTTTTAGAAAAGAAAGACAGAGGAAGTATTTTTATCCGCGGGGAAAAGGTATCACCAGATACTCACAACATCAACCATGTTCGGCAAACGGTGGGAATGGTTTTTCAACATTTTAATCTATTCCCTCATAAAACCGTGCTGGAAAATATCATCGAGGCCCCGATTATAGTAAAGAAAATTCCCAAAAGCCAAGCTAAAGATGAAGCGATGGAACTGCTTCAAAAAGTAGGGCTCGAGGATAAGGCAGATGTATATCCAAGTAAATTATCCGGCGGACAAAAACAGCGTGTAGCGATTGCAAGGGCGCTTGCGATGAAACCGGATATAATGCTCTTTGATGAACCGACTTCCGCTCTTGACCCTGAGCTTGTTGGAGAAGTATTAGCGACAATGAAGGAGCTTGCGGATGAGGGTATGACCATGGTAGTTGTTACACATGAAATGGGCTTCGCACGCGAGGTCGCTGATTCCATTGTATTTATGAATGAAGGAAAAATCATTGAAAAAAATAGCCCGGCAGAATTTTTTGACAATCCCAAGGAAGAACGCACAAAGGAATTTCTTCAGACTACATCACTTAAATAATGGAGCATGGGGACGGTTCTCCTGCTTTATTCCGGCTTTTAAAACTAAGAGAATTTCTTAGCAGATGTAATTGAATATAAGTAATAGTTTATGCTTAAAAAGGGTTAGTTCTCCACTATTTTAAAAGTGGTAAGGATTAACCTTTTTTAGAGGTTTGTAACTGTATATTTCTGATTAAAGCTCGGTATTTTGCGGGTTTTTTGAAAAAAATATGAGGCGGAACATAAACCATAAAGTCCCAAAATACATATGCATAGAAGAAATTGATACTAAGGAGGGACATTATGGCAACACGCCCAAAAGCATTACAACGGGGAGATACAGTTGGGATTGTTACTCTAGCTAGTCCTTATCCATCTGAGTATATAAATCAGGCCGTAGCTACTCTTGAGAAGAGTGGATTTCAGGTTGTCGGAATTATCATCGGCGAATGTACCGATTGTATAGAGGCATACGGTAAGAGCTGGGACGATGTAATTCATGATTTTTTAGTACCGTTAGGAAGCCATTAATAAAAAATCTAACCACATCACATGGAGTATATAAAACAACCATCCCTATCGGTGCCAATATTAATCTTGACTCTAGGAATAATAAAATTACAATTCTTGAACCAACCGTAAGTTGGTAGCATGCTGCGTTAGCCATGCATAGACTATCGTGTATAAGATTGGAGGTTTTTACACAATGGCAGGTCCTTATATGTATAATTACAGACCTAATCCTTATTCTCCGTCCTACTATCAATACACATACCCATATCCTGCAACCTATTACGGGGGGCCTCCCCCAGGATACTGGCATACAGGCGGTCAGTTGGCTGGTCTTTATGCGAATGGACATGTAGGTGGCGGTAATGGAGTTGGATATAATGTTGGCGGACATTTAGGAGGACAGCACGGTCTAGGTGTTTATTCCAGTGGTCAGCTAGGAGGCGGACATGGTCTGGATATGCATGCGGTTGGTTCTTTAGGAGGTCAAAAAGGCCTTGGTGTTCAAGCGGGAAGCCAGTTGGGAGGCGGGCATGGACTTGGCCTTCATGCCGGCGGACAATTAGGCGGCCAGCATGGCTTAGGTGTTCAAGCTGGCGGCCATTTAGGCGGAGGACACGGATTAGGCGCACATGTCGGCGGAAAAGTAGGCAAATACAACGGCAACCTAGGCTTCCAGCTCGGAGGCAAAAAAGAATACGAATCATCATCCTAGAAGCATGGGCTCTCATGCTTCTTTTTTGCGGTTAATGAAACATGGGGACGGTTCTTCTGCCTCAATGTTCTTGTAATGAGGCAGGGGGACATGCTTTTTAATAAAAACTTAATAAATTCCTTCATTTTTTTTAAAGGTTTCTCCTTATACTAAAGTCATACTCAAAGTATGAGGTGAAGCGAAATGCAAATGATTTCATTTTTGAATGAATTTATCAAACATCCTAGAAGTATGGGGGCGGTGGCTCCTAGCTCTAAGAAATTGGCAAGGAAAATGGTGGATGTAATTAATTTTAATAAAGCGAAAACGATTGTAGAATTAGGCCCTGGGACAGGTTCGTTCACAAAGGAAATTATGAAATGGAAAAAGAAGAGCACCCTATTAATTCTTATTGAAATTAATGAAACGTTTGTCAGACGCCTGCGGAAGGAATACGCAAATGATACAAGTGTCCATGTTATTCACGGGTCCGCAGAAAATATAAGGAAATATCTAGGTGAGCTAAATCTGGCTGCAACCGATTATGTACTATCCGGATTGCCATTTACATCTTTACCATCCGGTGTATCCAAACGAATTTTACAAAACGTCAGAAATTCACTAACACCTAGGGGGAAGTTTATAACCTTCCAATATTCATTAGTGAAAAAAACATTTATCCAAAAGTATTTTCCGAGCATAAGAGCTAAAAAGGTATGGCTCAATCTTCCGCCTGCCTATGTACTATCCTGCAATAAATAGTGGAAGCACAAGAATTCGTCTCCTGTGCTTCACGCAAACCTTTTAAGCCTATTTTACTAACTGCCAGCGATGTTGACGATTCCTGGTTTTCTTTTTGCCTTTATGTTCAATTGTTACTGTGTATGGTTTTAATTCAGGTAATTTCTCCCCTTTCTTGACCTCTACACGCTGAGCCCTTTTCACTTCGCCGCCGCCATGTCCTACTTCAATGTAAGTTCCGGAAAGAGTTGCGGTTTCCCCTGATTTTAATGTCAGCACAAATAAACTCCCCTTTATTCTAATTTGTTTACTCCATAAATATATAGCTGGTAAATCGGAATTATGAGAGAAAATAAGGCTTCATTTGTGGACAATTCGTCCTTCGTCAATTGAGACATGGGGACGAAATAGTTAGATACCTGAATGAAGCACAAGAACCGTCCCCGTGTCTCACCCGTGTCACATTAAGAAGGATTTTCTCTTCGAATGGCGAAATATATGGTGATGAATGTTGAAAGGGGAATTTTTATGTCGATGGGAGCTTTGGTTGTTTTTTCGAGTGATTTGCGTTTTCAATCTGATGGTAAGGTGAAACAGTTTGTGGAGAATTGTTCAGCAGCTTTTACTACGTTGTTTCTTGATGGTGAATTAGTTGTTGCTGTGAAGGAGTGTGAGGAAGAGAAAAAGTCGTATGAAACGATTAGAATGACTGCAGGAGCGATTGCCCGTGAATTATGTAATCGTAAAGTAGAAAAAGCCGTCATTCAAGTGGAAGATTTGACGAAGGAATTCTCAAATTTAGACGCAGGAAAGTCTGTAGCGGCTTTTGTTGAAGGCTGGCATTTGGGTTCATATAAATTTATTACATACAAATCAGAAGAATGTGCTTTTAAAACAGAATTGCAGGTCAGAGGCGGAGCGGATGTTAAATCATCTATTGAGGCTGGGCAAATCCGTGCTGCGGCAGCCGCATTTTCCCGCGATTTAATGAATGAAGTTCCAAATGTGTTGAATCCAGAGACCTTCCCGGCCATGTTAACAGAGGAATTTGCGGGTACAGATGTCAAAGTAAATGTATTTCATAAAGAGAAGCTGGAGGAGCTGGAAATGAACGGCGTCTTAACGGTAGGGCGCGGCAGTAAATACAAGCCGGCCTTTGTTGAGCTTGTATACCAGACTGATGGGTCAAAGCCGCTGGTTGCTCTTGTTGGCAAAGGGGTAACGTTTGATACAGGCGGAATTAGTTTAAAAAGCGGCAGGGATTTAAGTGATATGCGCATGGATATGGGCGGAGCAGCCGCCGTTACCGGTGCGGTAAAACTTTTATCAGCAATACAAGCGAAAGTAAATGTTGTGGCCCTTATTCCAATCGTTGAAAATTCACCTGATAATACTTCGGTGCTCCCAGGTGAAATTATTCGTTATAAAAATGGCAAAACGGTTCAGGTCGGCAACACGGATGCGGAAGGACGCTTAATTTTAGCTGACGGTTTAATACGTGCAGGTGAATGGAATGCTCAATACGTTGTTGATATCGCAACATTAACTGGAGCCATTCATAATGCCCTTGGTTCAAAAATGGCAGGGGTTTTCGGTGATGAACAACTGTCGTTTGAAATGAAACAAATCGGCCGGGAAAATGGCGATTTTATTTGGCCGATGCCGTTAGTTGATGAATATGAGAAATATTTAAAAAGTGATTATGCTGATTTTTGCAATATCAGCTCCAAAGGAGAAGCAGGGTCGATCACAGCGGGACTATTCCTGCGCCGCTTCGTGCCTGAATCCTGCCGCTGGCTCCACGTGGACATGGCCGGCGTAATGGAAAGCGAAGAAACGGGATACTACCCAAAATCCGCAACAGGCTTCGGCGCCAGACTACTCGCCGATTATGTAACATATGTATCTAAGTAAGAGACATGGGGACGGTTCTTCTGCTTCATTGAAAGGAAGCAGGAGAACCGTCCCCATGCTTTATGACCCTGAAATTGCTTTTGGTATTTTGGGTTGATAAACTATTTTTAGGTTAAGCATAAAGAAGGGGAGATTTACATGATCATTAATAAGATTGGAAAAATTACTGTTTATGTAAAAGACCAAGAAGTGGCTAAGGATTTTTGGATAAATAAAGTTGGTTTTGTTTTAAAAATGGAGCAGCCAATGGGACCGGATTTCTCATGGATTGAAGTCGGACCAAGTGAAGATGAATTTACCACTTTAGTCCTTTATTCTAAGGAAGCAATGGAACAGCATGAGCCGTCTAAGGTAGCACATCCATCGATTCTTTTTAGCACTACAGAAATAGAATCAGCGTATAAGAAAATGAAACAAAATGGAGTAAAAGTCGGTGAAATGCTAAGAATGCCATTTGGCACCATGTTTTCATTTCAAGATCAGGAAGGAAATGAATACTTATTAAGGGAAGACAAATAGAGAAAAATAATAAAGAGGAAGCTGATACGATGGGAAAAGACCCAGGATGGAACTTTGATAATAGTTATGCCCGTCTGCCGAAATCCTTTTTTTCGAGTCAGAATCCACAGCCTGTTCGCTCGCCGAAATTAATTATTCTTAATGAACCATTGGCAGCGTCTCTTGGATTTGATCCTGAGTCCTTAAATAGCGAAGAAGGAACAGCAGTTTTTGCGGGCAATAAAATCCCCGAAGGTGCCTCACTTTTAGCTCAAGCTTACGCAGGGCATCAATTCGGTCATTTTACGATGCTAGGGGACGGCCGAGCAATGCTTCTTGGCGAACAAATCACCCCTTCAGGCGAACGCTTTGATATTCAGCTGAAAGGTTCAGGTAGAACACCGTACTCACGCGGCGGTGATGGGCGCGCTGCTCTTGGACCGATGTTGCGTGAATACATCATCAGTGAAGCTATGCATGCGCTTGGCACTCCTACCACCCGAAGCTTGGCGGTGGTAACAACCGGTGAATCCATCTACCGTGAAACTGAATTGCCTGGGGCTATTTTGACTAGAATCGCTGCCAGCCATCTACGTGTGGGTACGTTTGAATATGCTAGAAATTGGGGCACAGACCAGGATCTTCGGGCTTTGGCTAATTATGCAATAGAACGCCATTATCCTGACATCAACGGTGCCGAGAATCAATATCTGGCATTTCTTCAGGAATTGATCAAGCGTCAAGCTTCACTGATTGCCAAATGGCAGCTTGTAGGCTTTATCCACGGGGTCATGAACACCGACAACATGACTATTAGCGGGGAAACAATTGATTATGGTCCTTGCGCCTTCATGGATACCTATGACCCGGCTACAGTATTCAGTTCGATTGATGTTCAGGGCCGTTATGCTTATGGAAATCAGCCGTATATTGGCGGCTGGAATCTTGCCCGATTCGCTGAAGCTATCTTGCCGCTGTTGGATGAAGATGAGAAGCAAGCCGTCAAATTAGCTGAGGATGCCATTTCAGAATATGGTAAGCTGTATCAAGCAAATTGGCTTGTAGGAATGAGGGCAAAATTAGGGTTATTTAATGAAGAAGATGAGGACGAATCTTTAATTGAGGACCTGCTGAAGTTGATGGAAAAGCACCGTGCAGACTATACCAATACCTTTCGTGCGGTAACCTTTGACAGACATGAGGAAACGGGATTATTAGGCACGGAAGAATTTTCTCAGTGGCGGGAACGCTGGCAGACCAGACTAAGCAGGCAGGACGAATCAAAAGCAGACTCATATCAGTTAATGAAGAACTCCAACCCTGCTGTTATTCCAAGAAATCATCGGGTAGAAGAAGCGTTGGAAGCTGCAGTCAATCAAGAGGACTACGGTGTAATGGAACGACTGCTTAATGTTCTTTCAAACCCATACGCACACACACCAGAACAGGCCGACTATTGTACGTTACCGGCACCAACAAACCCACCATACCGCACATTCTGCGGAACATAAGGACGCATGGCGGCGGTTCTCCCGCTTCATTAGGTGCCCTAAATAAAGTTTAACTAAAAAAGGCATTTCACTTTTTAGTGAAATGCCTTTTTTACCTTATTACAGACAGTTTCCATGTTTGCTTGCCCCGTTTTGTCCTTAAGAAGCCATATAAAAGACAAATTCCGGCTATACAAGCCTCGTTGTGTCCTTAAGACTAAGCCGTCGCAGTACTTCTTCTCTCAAGCCACGTAACCCCAAGAAACAATACCCCTAATGCCACTCCGCATCCGATAACAAACCCGCCGCCGTGAATTAGGATTGCGGCAATCCACATGATGCTGAGAATAAAGTGGGCAGAACGCAATTTCTTTTTCCCTTTTTTATTCCGGTTAAGCAAATACCCATAGCCTGCCAGGAAAAGCAACAGTACCAAAGCGGCCGCTCCTGTGAGATTATCGGGTTTTTTGAAATCAGTAATTAAATAATAGCCGCCATGTATAACAACAAGCGCCAATGCAGCCCAGCCAAAATAAGTATGAAAGCTGAATACCTTCTTTGCTGCAATTTTTACGTACTTAAACGGTGATTTTAATTTTTTCTTTAATAAATACCATGAAAAACTAAGCGTCCCAACAATAATCGCTCCGTTTCCCAATAATTTAAAAATCCCGCCAGCTTCGTCATCATCGCCTTTAAACTTTTCATGATCAAGCTGATGATATAAAGGCTCATAATAAAGATAAAAAGCCAACAATGCAATGCATATCAGACCTGCTATAATGATAGGAAAATATCCTTGAAGCTTATTTTTCATTGGGATCCTCCCTTATATCTTTAGTATTAACCATAACTATAAAGGAGAATCCTTAATATTTTCTTAAGCTGACATTAAAAGGTGAGGAAACACGAGACCCGCTCTATTTACCGCAATAATTCCCTAAGCACATCTTCCAGCACCGTCTCCTCGGAAACAAGCCATTTTTCCGAAATCTCCCGATAGATACACTTGCCGCTTTCTAAGTAGCTATAGATAATTTGCGCTTCATCGATTTCTTCTTTACTGACTGTGTTTGGTAAACTTGGATCATCAGCCGTCAACCGATCTTTCAAATGTACCTTGATTGTGGGAATCAGTTCCTCAACATTTCCAAGCTCATATTTTTGACCAAATAAAATCTTGCTTCTTTTAATAAGAAATAGTTTAAACGAACGATCGGTTAAAAATTCAACCATCACAATGGTCTTATTTTCTTCCGTAAACTCAATGACCTTTTCCTTGTAAAGCAAAGAATGGATGGCTTCCAAAAAGTTGCGGTACTTTGCTGCGGTTTCGAACTCGAAATTCTCGGCAGCATGCAGCATTTTTTGTTTCATTCCCTCGAGAATCTCCAAATCTTCGCCTGTTAATAACGCAATGATCTTGTTAATCATCATCTTATACTGTCCGGCCGCAGAATCACCGAGACAAATACCCATGCATAAGCCCAAGGAATAGTTCAAGCAGGGGGAATGTGTTTTAGAAGAGCTGCTGCATAGAATTTTGCAAAACTCTTTTAATCCAACAACAGCCATTTCCACCGTATTTCTATTCTTAAAAGGGCCAAATCTCAAGCAATCTTTATTTGCGCAGGGGCCATTGGACACTTCAATCCTTGGATAGTTGTCCTCCATATGGACGTTGATAAAAGCATAAAGCTGCGGATTCTTCATTTGCCGATTAAAAAATGGCTTTATTTCATGGATAAGGCGGCATTCCAGCATGAAGGCTTCAAATTCGGTATCCGTTAGAATCACATCAAAATCTTTTATATTTTGTCTCAACTTTTCTACCTTTTTCGAATGGGCCTGCGAATTTTGAAAATAAGACTGGACCCGCCGCTTAAGATTCTTCGCCTTTCCCACATAGATGACGCTGCCATTAGCATCCTTCATAAGATAAACTCCGGGTGATAAGGGAAGCGCCTGTACCTTTTCTTTTAAAAACATATAAATCGCGCCTCTACTAAAATGATTTATAACAATTTTAGCACATCTGCTTCGATTTTCTTCGGATCCGTTGTCGGGGCGTAACGCTCGGCAACCTGCCCATTACGGTCGATTAAAAACTTGGTAAAGTTCCATTTTATTTTACTCGAAAGAATGCCCTTTTTCTGTTCAGTTAAAAATTTGAACAGCGGGTCAGCATCTCTTCCATTTACATCAATTTTGGCAAACATAGGAAAGGTAACACCATAGTTTACCTGACAAAACTCGGTGGTTTCCTTGATGTTTTCAAACTCCTGATTATTGAATTGTGCGCACGGAAATCCAAGGACCATCAAACCTTGTTCTTTATATTGTTCATATAATTGTTGCAGCCCTTTAAACTGTGGGGTGAATCCACATTTGCTGGCGGTATTGACGATGACGAGCACCTTTCCTTCATAGTCTCTTAAATCTTTCTTTGCACCGTCAGGCGTTTTTACTGAAAAATCATATACCGTACTCACAATCAAATCCCCCTAACGTCTAATTAAAATGGATTATACCATTTCGGATGGAAATAATCCTTCCATTAGGTGCCTCCATGGCCCATGGAACACCTTTTCAATAAACCTATTAATCCTTTTGGACTAGTTCTTGAATAGGTCTTAACTCCTGTTTTGATATTTTGGATAAAATTTATAAGAATTTCGAATATTCAATTATATAATAGGTATTGGTGTGAACCATTATTAATAGAAAAAGGGGGAAAAATCGTGAGGAAAAAGGTCTTATCCGCAGGTTTGTGCTCTGTTCTTTCACTATCATTACTGGCAAGCGCAAATCCATGGACGGTAAATGCTGAAGGTAAGCAGAGTCAGGCAGTCCAATCTTATGTCACTGGAAAGGGGACGGAATGGAAGGGAATCCCGCTTAACGGGTTAATACCGGAAACAGCCTCAGACGCTACAAAAATTGAACTGGAAAATGGCATGACGAAACCGATTTACTCTACCGATGATGCGATTGTAGAAAACTTGTTTGTCGAAACAGAGATTGATAGTGATAGAGATGGTAAGCGCGACCGTGTTTCGATTAAAGTCTATCGTCCGAAAACAGATCAGGGTGTTAAGGTGCCTGTCATTTATGAGATGAGTCCGTATCGCTCCGGTATTCTAAATGTTCCTGTCTTTAATGTCGATGTTGACTTAAATCCTGTTTCTCATCCCGGCAACGGCTTTGGCCGCGGCGGCAAGCCGTATGCTCTTGCAGAAGGACAAGCTGCCAATCTAGGTTCATTAGGAAATTACTATGTCCCTCGTGGCTATGGTGTCATTCTTGCAGAAAGTATCGGGACGGGGAAATCCGATGGCTGTCCGACAACAGGCGACGAACGGGAAATACTTGGGACAAAAGCTGTTATTGATTGGTTGAACGGCCGTGCGAAGGCGTTTACCGGGGATGGAAAAGAGGTCGCCGCCGATTGGTCGACTGGGAATGTCGGGATGACTGGCACTTCTTACAATGGAACATTGCCAAATGCTGTAGCGGCAACTGGTGTTGACGGCTTGAAGACTATTATTCCAGTAGCGGCTATCAGCAGCTGGTATGACTATTACCGTGCTAACGGAGCCGTTATCGCCCCAGGCGGATACCAAGGTGAAGACACAGATAATATGGCGGAAGCAGTATTAACGCGCATAAATCCGCAGGTTTGTAAAGATGTTATTGCCGAGCTTAAACGTGATCAAGATCGTGAAACAGGGGATTACAGCGAGTTTTGGGCACACCGTGATTATGTAAAGGATGCTGATAAAATAAAGGCAAGTGTCCTTGTTGTCCACGGGCTGAATGACTGGAACGTGAAGACGAAGCAGTTTGCCCAGTGGTGGGAAGCATTAGGGGAAAATAATGTCCCTCGCCGATTATGGCTGCATCAGGGCGGACATTCAGGCCCGTCCGGAAATAACTGGCCGCAATTACAAAATAAATGGTTTGACTATTACCTATACGGGATAGAAAACGGCGTTATGACTGAGCCGGCAGTTGATATCCAACGTGAAGATAGATCATGGACTAAGGAAGCAAGCTGGCCTGCACCAGGCACTGTTTCTACAAAACTTCATTTAACGGGCACCGGAAATGATTTAGGGGCAATGGTTTTAAATCCGGTTCCAAATCAGCCGCACAATAATCAAACGATTATTGATGCTCCGAAAACAAAGGCAAATACATTAATAGCCAATCCGGATTCAAATTCCCCGAACCGCCTAGCCTATTTAACACAGGAATTAACCGGGGATGTTCGGATCAGCGGAACACCTAAAGTGAGTATTCGTGCCAGCATTGACCGTCCAGTTGCGAACTTAACAGCCTTGCTCGTGGACTATAGCAGCGGAAATCCTGTCATAGTTTCACGCGGCTGGGTCGATCCGCAAAACCTCCATTCGGCTGATCGTTCGGAATCACTTGTGCCGGGAAGAGATTACACCTTCGAGTGGGCAATGGAGCCGAAGGACTATATCTTTAAAGCCGGACACCGTATCGGCGTTGTTTTGATCTCCAGCGATTTTGATTACACCATCCGCCCTGAAGCAGGTACAAAAATTACTGTGATTCCAACACGGAGCGAAATTACATTGCCAATCGTTGGCGGAAAGAACGCCTTTAATCAATAATTATTTAGAATACCAGTCTATTAAAAGGAGCCTTTTTCCATTATGATCTGAACCCAAAAAGTTAGACACTGAAATTTAGGCAGCTACCTGGGCATGAGTTCGGTATAGAACCGGACTCATGCCTTTTAATTTTGCCTTAATCCGTTTGTGATTATAGTAATAAATATATTTCTCTAATTCTACTTTAAAATGCTGCATACTCTCAAATTCTTTTAAATAGAGTAATTCAGACTTTAATAAGCCAAAGAAATTCTCCATGACTGCGTTATCTAAACAATTCCCCTTACGTGACATACTCTGAGTAATCCCACGTTCTTTTAAAGCATGTTGGTACTGCTTCATTTGATAATGCCAACCTTGATCAGAATGGAGGATGGGGGTGTCTCCGTCATTTAGACGTTTAAAAGCTTTATCCAGCATTTTTGAAACAAGTGGATAAACAGGACGCTTTTCTGTGTTAAAAGCGATGATTTCCCCGTTGTATAAATCTAGAATGGTGGATAAATATAGCTTCTCTCCATGTAGGTGGAATTCTGTTACATCCGTTACCCACTTCTCATTAGGCTTTGATGCTTTAAATTCACGCTCCAAAATATTAGGGGCAATTTTACCTACTTGCCCACGGTATGAACGATATTTTTTCATGCGTACAAGACATTTTAATCCCATTTCATTCATCAGGCGGCGAACAGTTTTATGATTAATTTGTAATCCTTGATTACGTAATTCCAACGTGATACGACGATATCCATATCGTCCTTGATGTTCCTCAAAAATATGATTAATTAGTTCTTTGACTTCCTTATATTTATCTGGACGATTCATTTGTTTAATCCAGTAATAATAGGTACTACGCGCAATACCAGCGACCTTTACTAGATCGATAACTTTAAATTCATGCCTTAATTCATATATTACTTGCGCTTTGTCTTGTTCCGTAATTTTTCTTTTTCTTGAATTAAGGCACTCAACTTTTTTAAATAGGCATTCTCCATACGTAAACGCTCAATTTCAGCGCGTAACGCTTTTTCAGATCCTTCCGCCGGTTGAGCTTTGTTTGTTTCTTTTTTCATGGATGAACGCCCCTTTGTCTTTGGTTGAAGAGCGTCAATCCCTTGAGTTTCAAATAAACACTTCCAATTCCCGACTGTTGTAGAGGCTGGAATGTTAAATGCTAAAGCTGCTTCATCGATGGACGCTCCCATCTCGTTTATATAATTTAGTACGTCCATTTTAAACTCTACTGGATAGTTTGTATATGTTTTGTGGAAAGCTGCTAATCCATGTTCACGATACTTAGCTACCCATTTTTTTAACATCGTAATATTTACACTATATTTTCCAGCTATATCTTTAAAGGATTCTACCCCCTCAAGGTAGTCATAAATAGCTTCTAGTTTGGTTTCTAAAGAATATTTAGTCATAAAAAACTGCACCTCCAATTGTTAGTTGTGTCTAACAATTGGGGTGCAGTTCATTAGTGGAAAAGGCTCTTTTTATTTACATAAGAATCTATTGTTTTTTAAAACATTATAGTGTTATAATATGCTAGCATGATAATATGGTAACGCACTAAAGTAAATTAACAAAAAGGGGCTCAATTCACATGAAACGTATAGCAACTTTCGTTTTAATAATTGCAGCTGTATTCTCCGTACTTACAGCCTGCTCAAGTAATACATCAGGATCGAAGGAAAAAGGTAAAACATTGGTTATTGGGGTAGACGATAAATTCGCGCCACTTGGTTTCCGGGATGAAAAGAACAATCTTGTCGGCTTCGATATTGATTATGCAAAGGCAGCCGCAAAAAAAATGGGCCTAGAAGCAAAATTCCAGCCAATCGACTGGAGCACAAAAGAGTCTGAACTAAGCAGCGGCCGGATTGACCTGATTTGGAATGGTTATACTATTACCGATGAAAGAAAGAAGAAAGTTCTTTTTACAAAGCCTTATTTAAAAAATGCTCAAGTAGTCGTGACAAAAGCTGGTTCAAACATTACAAAACTTGCTGATTTAGAGGGCAAAACTGTTGGCCTGCAGTCACTATCATCTGCTTCCGAAGCTTTGGATGCAAACCCAATTAAGTCAAAAATTAAAACAGTAACCGAGTTTAAAGATAACGTACTTGCATTAAATGATCTAAAAAGCGGCCGCTTGGACGCAGTCGTAATTGATGAGGTTGTCATTGATTACTACATGTCAAAACAAAAAGATACATTTAAAGTACTTGATGAAACCCTTGCACCTGAAGAATACGGCATTGGTGTGAAAAAAGGGAACGAGGAATTACTAACAAAGCTGCAGAAATCACTTGATCAATTGAATCAAGATGGTACGGCTGCTGAAATCTCGAAAAAATGGTTTGGAGAAAATAAGGTATTACACTAATATCTATATAAGGCAAAGCAGGATTTCCATGGGAAACCCTGTTTTGTTTTTGGAGGAATCCTTTTATGTCTTTAGAATATATCACTCAGATTTTAAAGCCGATGCTTCAAGGGGCACAAATGACGGTTCTTTTGTTCATTATTGCCATTGTTGTGTCCATTCCGCTTGGCTTTTTATTAACGCTTGCAGTCAGAAGCCCCATTAAGCCGCTTTCTTGGCTGGCACAGGCATATATTTACGTTATGCGGGGAACTCCGCTCTTGCTGCAGCTATTATTTATCTGTTTTGGCCTGCCGATGCTGCCGGTAATCGGAGAATATTTGGTGCTGGACCGCTTTGTCGCAGCATGTCTTGGATTTATTTTAAATTATGCCGCTTACTTTGCGGAGATTTTCCGCGGCGGTCTGCTTGCAATCGATAAAGGACAATATGAAGCCTCTCAAGTCCTCGGATTAAATAAATGGCAGATGACAACACGGGTTATTTTGCCGCAAATGTTCCGTATTGCCCTTCCGGCGGTGGCGAATGAGTCGGTAACGCTAGTCAAGGATACGGCGCTGCTTTATGCAGTGGCGGTACCGGAACTGCTGCACTTTGCCGAAACGGCCGTTAACCGCGACTTTACCATTGTTCCTTTTGTGGTTGCCGGAATTATTTATCTTATAATGACACTTTTATTGACCTTGGTGTTTAAATGGATTGAACGGCGCTTCAGATTTGAATAGGAAGGAGTGAGGAATGTGGCGTTTATTGAAGTTTCAAATATGAAAAAATCGTATGGCAAGCTGGATGTCTTAAAACAAATCAGTTTTGATGTGAATAAAAACGATGTGGTCGCCGTGATCGGTCCCTCGGGTTCCGGAAAAAGTACAATGCTCCGCAGCCTTGTTCATCTTGAAGAAGTAAATGGCGGCAGTATTCGAGTTGGCGATGATTATTTGGTTAAGGATGGAGTTTATTCCAAACCTCAGGAAATCAAGCAGATTACAACAAGGATGGGGATGGTATTCCAGCATTTTAATCTATTTCCCCATCTAACGGTTAAGGAGAATCTTGAGCTTGCTCCTCGATTAGTAAAAAGGGAGTCGGTGGCGGAAATTAAAAGCCGCAGTACAGACCTTTTAGAAAAGGTTGGCTTGATTGACCGCGCGAATGCTTACCCTGCAAATTTATCAGGGGGGCAAAAGCAGCGGGTTGCAATTGCCAGGGCACTGATGATGAATCCGGAAATTATGCTGTTTGATGAACCTACATCCGCACTCGACCCAGAACTGACAGGCGAGGTCCTCCAGGTTATGAAGCGCTTGGCGCAGGAGCATATGACAATGATTGTTGTCACTCACGAAATGGGATTTGCCAAAGAGGTAGCAAACCGGGTCATGTTCATGGATAATGGGGAAATCATCGAATCCGGGCATCCAGCTGAAATGTTTTCGAATCCTCAATTTGAACGGACAAAGGCCTTTTTAAGCAGGCAGTAGGAATATTCGAAAAACGCAATAGAATTAAATCATTTAAATAGAGTCAGTCCGCATACCGCGGACTGACTCTATTTAAGAATTCGATCAATCGTTTGAAGCATTAATTTAATTCCTTTTCGATTCAGGCGGAAATGATTCAGTCCACCGATTAAGTATGTTTCCGTAGCCGGGTGGTAAAACATAAATGTCCCTGTTGAGCCTGCATTCCCCCACACATTATATTTTTCCGGCATTAAGACCGGAATCGTTTTAAAATTCATTACCCCATAGCCGTAATCAATTCCGATGAAAAACTTACTGCAATTCTGCTTCATTTTTGCAATTGTGCTTTCGCTGATTAGTTCGTGCCGGACCAATGCCTTCATAAACTTGAGCAGGTCTTCATTTGTGGAAATAATACCACCGCCAGCATGCATAACGCTAAGGCATTTATAATCGGTGATATTAATATTATTTAGATATAAGTGGGCCAAAGGGGTGTCGCTGTTTTCAATTGGTTCAGAGAAGACCAAATAAGAGTGTTTCATCTCCAGCGGTTGAAAAATATACTCACGAAGCACCTCGCCATAAGGCTTATCAGTTACTTTCTCAATGATTAACCCTAAAAGATGGTAGCCAGTGTCGGAATAGTGAAATCCTTTTCCGGGAGGGGAATGTGGTTCTAGATGCTGCTTTGCCCAAATAATTCCCTCTTTAGCCGTCCAAGAACGTGATGGTTCCTCAAGGATAAGATCGACAAACGATTTACCTTGTTTGGGTTTGTCCTCAAAAAAGTCATGCAGCCCCGAGGTATGGTTCAATAAATGTTTTATTTTAATATCATTGGTGTAATCCGTTCCTTTATAAACATGTAAGTTTTCTAGGAGATCGGGTTCCAAATACCGAGCGATTGGATCTTCAAAAGAAATTATGCCCTTTTCTACTAAAATACTAGTAAGAACTGCTGAAATCAGTTTGCTGACACTGGCAATATAATATGGCTGTTGCGGATTGGCAGGCATGCTGCCAGTCGAACCTTCAGCCATATTTATATAGATATCATGTTTTTCGGAATTAACTAACATATAAGCATTGTATATCTGTGAATCTTTCTTTACGGTTTTTCGAAAAAGCTCTTCAATTGCGGCTGTTGTCTGAGCCGTTTTCATCCCACATCACACCCTCGAATTTTTAAAGTTCAATAAATAGGTTAATTTACCCATACTATAATATACTTGCCATTCTTAAAATATGTTGATTTTAAGAATTATAAAAAAAGCGTTGATATCAATTTACAATGATACACAAGGAGTCAATGTACAAATTTCTAATGTAAAAGTCTAATTTGATAAAACATGAGTATTATTTTAGTAAGAAAGGAAGTGATATGATGAAAACAATCGGCGTTTTGGGGGTGGGCCAGGCGGGCGGCAATATTGCCCAAATTGCAGCAACCATGGGCTTTCAAACCGCTCTAATTAACACGAACCAGAGGGACGGCATAGTCAATACAAAGGTCGAAAGAAAATTCTTTGTCCCCGGATATAATGGAGCTGGTCAAAATCGGTCTATAGGATTAAAGGCGGTTAATGAACATTACCGAGAACTCATTGACTTTGTGCAGAAATCTTTCAAAAACATAAAGCTTTTGTTAGTGGCTTTTTCTACTGACGGCGGTACTGGCTCGGGAATGAGCCCATTACTTATTGACCTGTTATTGGATAATATGCCAGGTGTCAACGTAGGTGCAATAGCGGTTGTTCCTGATCGCAATGTCCTAGCTGGTAACCGAATTAATGCAACTGAATGTATCACGGAGATCTCTAGAATTGATTCTCTTTCCTCGGTCTTCCTAGTTGACAATGACCAAATGCGAAAATTAAACCCACAATCCAGCAAACATCAAATCTATCTATCCTCTAATCAACAGGTCATGGAAGCCATTAACCATGTGCTGCAAATAACCCGGAAAAGCTCTTTTTACGGAAACTTTGATGAAACTGATATGATGAATATTTTGGCGACTAGAGGAGTAACAATTATTTCATCGGCAGCAATCACAGATGCAAAGACCACATCTGAGGTGGCAAGTAAAGTGCAGCAATCCTGGCTTAATTCCATTTTTTGCCCGGTTGAATCTGCAGGTGTCATTCGCGCTGGCTTAATTTATGAAGGATCGGAAAAAATGGCAAAGTTAATAAATGTCCCTGCCATTTTTGAGGCTGTCGGGGAGCCATTAGAATTGTTTGAAGGAACCTACATTACCGAAGCAGATCCGACCATAACTACGATTTTGGCGGGGCTTCCATTCCCAAGCCGTAGGATGGTTGCTATAGAGGAAACGCTTGAGAAAAACAAGGATCGGTTGCAAAACTTAGTAAGTAAGGAGTTTACTCAGAATTATGAGTCGAAAATACCTTGGGCTTCGAGTCTGAAAGCCAAACCGCAGGAGAGAAAAACGGGGAGTATTACGTCAAAGTTGTCGAAATATCAGAAGTAAGTATTTAAAAGGGCAGTCCTACGCTAAGAGAAATAGATGGGGCTGCTTTTTTTGCATATAAAAACAGTGCCTTCTGCATTAATCTGAAGGCACTGTTTTGAATCTTTCTTAAACTTTAATCTATTTATTTTACAATAAACACAGGACATGGAGATTTTTGAACCACGTAATGACTAACGCTTCCTAAGAATACTTCTTTCAATCCACTTAATCCACGGCTTCCCATCACCACGAGGTCTGCCTGTGTTTCATTAATGAAGTCAATAATTGAAGCACTAGGGCTGCCTTCGATTAGGTGTGTATTTGTCTGATTTGGGAGTTCACTCAGCTCTTGCTCTACATCTTTAAGCATTTTGTTTGCTTCCTCGAGCTGTGTTTTACGTATCGGATCGATTGCATATACACCGTAGTGGTAGGCCGTATAATTTGAATTTACTACAGTAATAACATCCAACTTAATACTGTTGTCTTGTTTTGCGAGCGTAATGGCTGTGTCCAAAGCCTTTTTGCTTAACTCGGAATTATCATATGGTACAACGATTTTAGAAAACATATTTAACATGTTTTCACTCCCCTTAGCAATGGAATTTATTTCTTCCTACTACTATTTTATCACTGCAAAAAGGCTGCAAAACCATTAAACTTTGACAATATTAAGGCAGTATTATTTTATAATTCATCCGCCAACCCCAGCAGCGCAATCCCAATCATCACAATCACAATCACGACATAATGCAGTCTGCTTAATTTTTCCTTCAAAAAGATACGCGACAGGATCACCGACACAATACTGTAGGATGCGATCAGCGGTGCAGCAATAATAGCGTTTTTCGCCATGGCGAACACGTAAAAGAATTGCCCGGCTGTTTCCAAAATTGCCGCACACCCTTTGTCACGTTCACTAAAAATGTTAAATGGCACCTTTTTAACACCCTTAAGAAACACAAAAGACACCACAGCACAAATAAGAAAGGTATACTCATAGGCAATCAACGCAGCATCTTCACTAATAAGCTGTAGCTCGTCCAAATAAATTCCGTCGGCAAAAGTCCCAAGCCCATCAAGAATACAATATAAAATCGGGAATGTAATCGCTAAGAAACCAATCTGGTATTTTTTATCAATCTGTACGTTGCTCGCTTTAAGAGCTTCTGTTACTGCTCTTTTTTCTAAAACAGCCAGTCCAATTACGCCCAAGCTGATAACTACCACTCCAACAATATGTATAACCCCAAGCTCCCGCGGGAAAAAAATAAACAGTAGAATCGCAGTAATCGCTCCGGAAGAGTTCTGGACCGGGGAGGCAATGGAAAGCTCAATGTATCTTAAACCAATATAGCCAATCGCCATTGATAATATGTAAAAAGCCGATACAGGCAGGTATTTGACTAAATCAATGGGGTCAAATGTCAGTCCTTTAAAAAGCATGTAGGCAGTGGCGTGTATGCCCATGACCAGACCAACCATAACGACAATTTTTAAATGGCTGTACTTATCATCGCTGTCGGTGCCTTTTTTGTAAAATAGGTCAGCACCTCCCCAAGCCAAAGTTGTTAATAGTGCAAATGCAAACCACATTGTTCCGTCTCCTTATAAATTCGATTAAAAAAAACTCTATTATTATAAACAAATAGATTGAACAAGTCTATGAAACTCTGGTGGTTCCTTTTTTAGCAAGAATATTCTAAAATTATATCTAGTGTTGATAGGGGAGACAGGGGGACAAAAGATTGAACGGAAAAGTAAAATTATTAACAGCCATGCTGATTTGGGGGAGTATTGGCTTATTTGTAAAAAATATTAATTTATCATCGAGTGAAATTGCTCTGCTAAGAGGCGTTATCGGAAGTTTATTTTTGCTTGTTATATGTGTACTTATAAAACAAAAGCTTTCTTTTCAGGCAATAAAGAAGAACGCCATATTGCTAATCCTGTCTGGGGCTGCAGTCGGGTTTAACTGGATTCTTTTATTCCAAGCTTATCAATATACGACGATATCTAACGCCACGTTAAGTTATTATTTTGCCCCCATATTTGTCATGATTTTGGCACCATTTGTCCTTAAGGAGAGATTGGCCAAATTTCATGTGATCAGCATTGTCGCTGCCATGCTTGGTTTATTTTTGGTAAATATCGGTGGAGCAGGCGGGGGTGCATCCGGCCAGCATGTAATCGGGATTTTATATGGGTTGTCGGCTGCGGTGATGTATGCCAGCATTGTCTTGATCAATAAATTCATCAAAAATTTATCAGGTTTTGAAACAACGCTGGTCCAATTAATCGTCGCTGTTGTAGTCCTTTTTCCATATGTCTTACTAAAAGATTCGCTTGATTTTTCAAGCCTTGGCGTACGCTCCATTTTATTTGTCTTAATAGTTGGTATTATTCATACCGGCGTTGCTTACTATCTGTATTTTACCTCCTTAAAGGATTTAAAAGGGCAGACAATCGCGGTTCTTAGCTATTTGGATCCGGTTTCTGCAGTCATTTTTGCTGCTATATTTTTGAGCGAGAGCATGACAATCGTTCAAATTATAGGCGGAGTGCTAATCCTAGGATCGACCTACTTTAGTGAAAGAATGGAAATAAGGGCAAAAAAGTTAAAACCTACTATCTAAAAAATCCCCTCCGCATTCGTGCGTGAGGGGATATAGTTTTTTCAAAGATAAATCATATAATCCTCCGGCAAAACTCTTTTCAAGAATTGTTTTGTCCGATCTTCCTTTGGATTCGAGAAAATCTCTTTTGGCGGGCCTTCTTCTACAATGACCCCGCCGTCCATAAAGACAACTCTATTGGCAACATCCTTGGCAAACGACATTTCGTGGGTGACAACCAGCATCGTGGTGCCCTCTTTGGCGATATTCTTCATGACCGTTAACACCTCGCCGACTAATTCCGGGTCTAAGGCAGAGGTCGGCTCATCAAATAGAATAATATCCGGATTCAACGCGACAGCCCTGGCGATACCGACCCGCTGCTGCTGTCCGCCGGATAATTGGCTCGGATAGGCGTCGTATTTTTCCGACAGGCCTACTTTATCCAACGCCTTCTTGCCGATCTCGATGGCTTCCACTTTCGGAACCTTTCTGCCAATAATCAGCCCCTCTGTGACATTTTCGAGCGCAGTTTTATTATTGAACAAGTTATAGTTTTGAAAAACAAATGCCGTTTTCTGCCGAATGGCATGAATTTGTTTTTTCGTGGCTGTATGCAGATTAACTTCGGTGTCGCCGAAATTAGCGTGTCCTTGGTCGGCTTTTTCAAGAAAGTTGATGCAGCGAAGCAGTGTAGTCTTACCAGAACCGCTTGGGCCGAGAATAACCACCACGTCACCTTTAGCAATTGTTAAATCTACACCCTTTAATATTTCATTTTGACCAAAAGATTTATGAATGTTTTTGATTTCTAACATAATTTTGCCTCCAGTTTCATCTAGGCATGTGCAGTTTTATATTTACTTAAGCGTTTTTCATAGCGTTTAAAAATATACTCTACTAAACTACATAAAATGAGATAGACTAGAAAAATATCGATATAGGCTTCCACATAATTGTATCCGACATTTGCCGCTACTTTTGCCCTCAGCGTGATTTCCTGCAGCGACATGGCATATCCGAGCGATGTTGCCTTAATGAGATTGACGGTTGCCGTACAAATATTTGGCAGGGCCGTGACTAGGACTTGAGGGATAATAATCCTTCTAAAGGCCTGCACATTGGTTAAGCCCACGGAATAAGCCGCTTCCAGCTGCCCTTTACTGACGGTGCTGATCGCCGAGCGAAATATCTCAATCATAAGTGCCGTGGTGTTAATGGAAAACACAATAAAGGCATACCAAATCGGATTGATATCATAGACATTTTTTTCAATATGATATTTTTCAAAAAGTGATGTCAATAATAACGGAACACTGCTATAAACAATGAAGATTTGGACAATGACAGGTGTTCCTCTGATAAATGAAACATAAACTTGCGCAAACCGCTGCAGGACTGGGATTTTGTTAATCCTTGTTAAGGCAAGCATAAAGCCTAGCGGCAGGGCAAGTAGTAGGGAAATAATAGTAATAATCAAGGCTGTAGGCACACCAGATAATGCTACGAAAAATGTATCCACCAAAAACTTATAATCCACGCTGTCACCACCTTACGTAGTCTTAATGACTTGTTTTCCTTTGCTAAAGATTTTTTCTAATTTTAAGAAGAGCTGCTCAATCACAATCGAGATCACCCAGTAAATGACAGATAGGGCAAGATAGGTTTCGAGTGCATGGGCATTAAAGCGGCCGTCGATGATCAGGCTTGCTTTTCCCATGACATCGATTAATCCAATGGTATATGCCAATGAGCCTTCTTTAATTAATTCCAACAAGCTGTTACCGAAGTTTGGCAGGGCGACAACAAAAGCCTGTGGAAAAATAATTCTTCGGTAGGCCTGAAAATTGCTGAGCCCGACACTTACTGCTGCCTCGTATTGACCTTTATCAATCGATTGATAGGCAGAACGGATCACCTCAGCCATGGCCGCAGCAAATTGCAGTGAAAAGGTAATGACAATAAAAACGAGTTTATCAACGTTATCAAGCAATAAGCCGAAGTTTTCAGCCAAAGCCGGTAAGCCGTAATAAACTAAGAAAAGCAGCACAATAGACGGCGTACAGCGTAATGCTGTGATATAGCCGTTTGCCACTTTTTGGGCAATCTTGCTATTTCCTAATTTCATTGCTGCTAGAATAAACCCGAGAACCGTGCCGAAAAGGACCGAAAGACCAGCTACAAGAAAAGTCACTTTAACATAAGGGAGTAACATAGGGAACGACTCCCATATGAAGCTTTCATTAAAATATTTCTCCATGTTTTACCCTCAACTTTTTCATGTGATTTGAGTATTAAAGTTTTACATAAAAATCTGTCACTCTCTTGGTTGTGGGAGAGTGACAGGCATTATTATCGCTTAGCAGAATCTAATACTTCGAATAAATCTCTGCCATAGAATTTTTTACTTAATTCATTTGGTTTCTTTTCTTCCTTTAACTTTTTCATGGCTTGGTCAAAGGCATCGGCAAATTTCTGTTCCTTTTTATTAAACAGAGGCCACGTTTTAATCACGGCAAACTCGTTATAAACCACATCATCCTTTAAGTTATAGTAAGGACCGTTTTTATCGAGAACCTGCTTCTTGAAGGCACCCTCAATAATAACACCGCCGTCCACGCGTCCTTCGTTTACCCACTGGACGACATCGACTGTAAACGCATCTCCAGCCTTTAATTTCACCTTATTATCCGGATGTGCTTTGTTATATTCATCAATGACGGTATATTGCGCATTGTTTGCAGCAATTGGGGCTAAAGTAAATTTCTTAGAAGCAAAGTCTTCGAGTGTTTTGACGTCTTCATTTTTCTTTTTTAAGACAAGGCCGGTACTGCTAAGACCAAGGAATTCCTTCGGGTAGATAAACTTCTTTGTTCTTTCCTCAGTCCAGAAGGCATTTTTTACCCCTACCTGATATTTTCCTTGTTCAACCCCTAAAAGCAGGTCATCACTTGAGGTACCGACAAATTCAAATTTGTAATCCGGAAGTAATTCATCCACAAGCTTCATGACTTCCACATCATAGCCGGTTGGATTTCCATTTTGGTCTAGATAGGACATCGGTTTTGATGCCTGATCAAACGCAACCTTTACTGTCCGTACTTTTGCATCGCTGCTATCCTTAGACGAGGATGCAGAGCTGGTGCCGCAGCCAGCAAGCAGCGCCATTAAGGCAAGCCCTGTTGCCGCTGTTTTTAAAAAATTTTTCGTTTTCATTTTTCATAACCCCTCTTTTATTTAATATTTTTAGAAAATCAAGTTTATATATTAATCATATGTGAATAGTTGGTTTTAGGTTTAAAAAAGATGGCCCTCCTTTTGAAAGGCAGGGGAGAGCCCCATAACCGTCGTGATCTATACTTGCTCTGTAGATATTATTTTCTCTTGTTCAATCGCAGCTAAGGCTAATTTTTTTATGGTCATATCGTCCATTGGCGGGTTGTGGAGTCCAGCCCTTACATCCCGATAATATTGTTGTAATGGGTTGCTGCGCTGTAAGCTTTTCGCTCCGACAATCCGCATCGCTTTATCAACAATCGAAATGGCCGAATTGGTGACAACATGTTTAACTACTCCGAGTTCATTTGTAATATGCTTTCTTTGTGATTCGTTATCATATGCGGATGCAACGCTATAAATAAGGTGTCTTGCATTAATTAATTCTAAATCAATTTCGCCTATAAGCTGCTGGACATTTGGCAGCTGGCTGATTGGTCCGTTTAAACTATTCGGCGAATGATGATTGGCAAAATGTACCGCATAATCACGGGCAGCCTTGGCTACACCGAGATAACAGGCTGGGATATGAAGAATCCATCCATTTATTTTGCCGCCGCTCGGTAGTTCCGGAAGCTCAACGAGTCTGGATTGATCCACTTTCACATTTTCCAGCACAAGGTCATGACTAGCGGTGCCCCGCATGGAGATAACATCCCAAGTTTCATCAATGGTCAGTCCGGGGCTATCCTTATGAATGAGAAAAAAGCCCACCTTTTGTTTTTCTTCAATCCAGGCGGATGTTAGGAAATAAGTTAATACTGGCGATGCTGTAGTAAAGATTTTACGGCCATTCAACACCCAGGCTCCATCTTTTTTTACCGCATATGTTCCGGGGCGCCCGCCTCTAGTTGGACTTCCTGTTTGAGCTTCGCTGACGGAACGGTTGACTAATGCGCCGTTAAGGACCTCTTTTGCAAAAAATTGCAGTTTTTCTTCCGGCCAAAGTTTTTTTTCAAAAATTTCTCCGACGACTCCAAGGTTCCAGCCGATGGACAATGCTGTACTGCTGTCGATGCTTGCCAGTGTCTCTTGGAACAGGACCATATCATATACCTTTAATCCTTCGCCGCCATAAGCCTTTGGAACGGTAATACTCGGATAGCCCATTTTTACGAGATCATGAATATTTTCTTCGGGGAAAATAGCCAAGTCATCGGAAATGACGCCTCGTTTATGAAACTCTTCTTTGTTTTTTCGTAATTTATCCACCCATAATCGCTGACTTTCTGTTTTAACGAATAGATCATTCAATCATGATCCCTCCCTAAGTGTATAATTCCGATTGGTTTTATTGGATTAATGATAACGAAGGTTATAATAGCTGTCAAGACTTTTAATTGACTCTTATTACTATTCACACTATTTATGTGGAAAAAAGATGGTTTTTACTATAATAATATTGTTTATTTGACAATTTAGTGACGATTCCTCCTTTTGGCGGTGCATTGATTCAATGGTCCTGCATTATGTGGTAAGATAGATGGAGGAAAATAAATGAAACTATTGGCTGGCGGACAAAGGCAGTCCATATTATGTTATTATTACAATAGATTTTCCGACCATTTTGGGGGAGGTAATGAAATGAGGGAGGAAAGCTTTGCGTCTCCACGTCTTGATGGAAAAGCAGCTTTTTCTGATAAACGAAACATTTCTACTTTGTTAACGGATTTGAGGCTTTTATTTAAAGGTCCTGTATTAATAGCGAATGCTCTTCCTGTACTGACCGGTTTTTGGCTGGCGATTTATTTTACAGGCGGGTCCTTAAGTGGTTACTTGGATTTGTTTCTTTTGACGATTATCGGCAGTACGCTGGTGATGGCGGGGGCACTCGTTATCAATAACTGGTACGATGTCGATATTGATACAATTATGGATCGGACAAAAAAACGGCCAACGGTTACGGGACATTTTTCGCTGAAGGCTGTTTTAATGCTGGGCATCGTTTTGACGGTCCTCGGTTTTGCCATGCTGATGTTTACCACATGGGAAGCCGTGATTTATGCGTTTATTGGCTGGTTTACCTACTGCATTTTGTATACAATGTGGTCAAAGCGGCGCTATACATTAAATACCGTTATTGGGAGTATATCAGGGGCTGTTACCCCGTTGATCGGCTGGGCCGCGGTGGACACAAGTTACCATGTCGTTCCGATTATGCTGGCGCTGATTATTTTTGTTTTTCAAATGCCGCATACGTTTGCGATTGCGATGAAAAAGTATGAAGAATACAAAGCTGCTGGTGTCGCGATGCTTCCAGTGGTCTACGGATTTACGATGACAAAGCGGCAGATGGCTGTATATATTGCCTGCTTGCTTCCACTGCCATTCTATCTTGGTTCGCTGGGAGTTACCTTTGTGGTATTAGCAACTTTGCTGAATGTGGCCTGGCTGGCAGTTAGTATTTATGGCTTTTTCACAAAAGATGACATGAAATGGGCACATGTGATGTTTCTGTGCTCAGTAAACTATATTACCATCTTGTTCGTGATGGCAATTGTTGTGACATTGCCGGTATTTAATTAAATAAGAGACCCCGTCGAGGATCGGCAGGGTCTTTTCTATAGTTTTGGAGGGGCTAGGTGCCCGAGCAGATTATTTTTTCTGGATTCCGGTTGTATAAATGCATTCTATGTGCCCGAAAGTCGGATTTTTCCCGGTAGCCGGTAGAATAGAATAGCGTTCTATGCGCCCGCCGGATGGAATTTCCCCGGTAGCCGGTCGAATAGAAGCGTTCTACGTGCCTGAACAGTAGTATTTTTCCTGGTTTCGGTCACGTAGAGGCATTCTACGTGACCGAACGGTAGCATTTTTCGTGTTTCTGGTCACCTAGAGGGGTTCTACGTGCCCCAAACGGCGGTCTTTTCGTGTTTCTGGTCACGTAAAGGCACTCTATATGCCCGAATGGCGGATTTTACCCGGTTTCCGGTAACATAGAAGCGTTCTATGCGCCCGCTCGAAGGATTTTCCCCGGTAGCGGGTCGAATAGGAGCGTTCTATGCGCCCGGCGGATGGATTTTACCCGGTAGCCGGTCGAACAGAAGCGTTCTACGTGCCTGAACAGTAGTATTTTTCTTGGCTTCGGTCACGTAGAGGGGTTCTACGTGACCAAAGGGCGGTATTTTTCTTACTTCGGGTAACGTAGAACCGGTCTAAGTATCCCGAAGAACCATTTTTCCCAGCCTTCGGTCACATAGACAGCACCATTAACCCCATACAAAAACTCCCTAAAAAACCCTACACCGTTACCCCCGGAAGCAGACTCTGTAAAGCTTGTTCCTCTTCTTCATTTAGCTCCACCAATGGCAGGCGGACACCGCCAACCGGTACCCCCATCATATTCAAGGCGGCTTTTACCGGAGTTGGATTTGGTGCTGCGAATAAGCCTTTCATAATCGGAAGCAGACGACGGTGTGCCGCAGCAGCACCTTGAATATCACCGCATCTAAACTGGTTAATCATTTCCTGCATTTCATTGCCGATAATATGCGATGCAACCGAAATAACGCCAGCGCCGCCAATCGATAAAACGGGGATTGTCAAAGCATCATCACCGCTGAACAGTAGGAAATCTTCCGGTGTTCTCTCGATGATTTCGGCCATCACATCTAAATTGCCGCTTGCTTCTTTAACAGCAACGATATTATCAATCTCTGACAGACGAACAATCGTATCTGCAGACATGTTCACAGATGTCCGCCCTGGGATATTATAAAGCATAATTGGTAGTGATGTTGATTCTGCAATAGCCTTGAAATGCTGGTATAAACCTTCCTGTGACGGCTTGTTATAGTAAGGCACAACAAGCATAATTCCATCTACACCGGCTTCTTCGGCCTTTTTCGTCAAAGCGATTGATGCTCTTGTGTTATTGGAGCCCGTTCCGGCAATGACAGGCACTCTGCCAGCTGCAGCTTCTACAACTAATTGAAACAATTCCACTTTTTCTTCAGTCGTTAAGGTAGGGGATTCGCCGGTTGTCCCGGAAACCACCAATCCTTCCGTACCAGTAGCAATTAAGTGATTTACTAAATTTTTTACAGCGTTAACGTCAACCTCGCCCTGTTGGTCAAATGGTGTAACCATTGCGGTTAAAACTTGGCCAAATTTCATCATTCTCACCCTTTTAAAAATTTTTTAAAAAAAATTAGAGGGATTAGGCCGTTCAATATCAACGCAAAAAAGCAGCAATGAAGGGGGTCCCCGAGGGTTCCCATCGCTGCTGCAGTAGAAACATATAAATTACAAGTTCCCATGCGTGAGATAGCCCTCCATATAGTTTCCTATATGACAATCCTGTGCTTGTTCAACACAGAACCAGCATCAAGAACAATGAGTTTCTTGATACTTCGGCAAATTCCCCTTTCCATAACTATCACAGGATCTCATTATCCTCAAATTATGTACTAATGGTTTTTGCGCCTCTATCCTCACTTCAAAAGGTTTGAAGTAAGAAAATATCTAATTGATTGTAATATAACAGAATATTCTAGGTAATTCAAGGGATATAGCAATTTGTCGAAAAGATATTTAGAAATTAAGAGTTTCGCTATTTGGGTTTTCCATGGTAGAGGAGAAATGTGGAAAAGAAAATTCCGCAGCGAAAACATTGCAGGCCAAATAATGGCTGCAGCTTTTGACGATGCTCGCTGCTATTTATTATTGACGATTTTTCCAAAAAAAGTTTACTATAATTTTGAAACACAGAGGATAGGTTTGAGGTGAAAAAGTCAACATGAATTTACCAAAGGATTTTCAAACCAAAATGGCAGGGATTCCCGTGAAATCTTGGCTTACTTGGAAGGCGAGTCGCTGATGGTTGTTGGTTCAAAAGGCTGGTACCTTGTAGACGTCGATGGTTTTTCTATTGGCTGGGGCAAGCTGTCTGAGCAAGTGTTGAAAAACCATTATCCAAAGGGGTTAAGATGGCTGGCAAAATAAAAATTAGGGAAATCTTTTGAAAAATCTTTCAATCGTGAAATCGTTTACAAATTATTTATGTATGCTATAATAAAGGTAATTAAATTATTGATCACATGTTACTGATACGATCAGGCATGGTGGTAAAACGGATGGTTTATTTTGGCCTGTCTGTTATACTGCCATGCCTTTTTGTGTTTTAATTAATGTGTTTAAAGCAGGCTGATTAGGAAAATAGTATTAATAATCATGGCCTTGTTTCAATATGACATAGTAAAGGAGATAAAAAAATGTTCAATTTTTTTAAAAAAGGAAAGTCACAAGCTTTAGATATCTATGCACCGGTTAATGGGGATATTTTGCGGATTGAGGATGTTCCAGATCCCGTATTCAGTCAAAAAATGATGGGTGAAGGGGCCGCAGTAATGCCTAATGGCGGAAATATCGTGGCTCCGGTTAATGGCAAAGTGCTCCAGGTTGCTCCAACTAAGCATGCGATTGGCCTTCTAGCAGATGATGGAACGGAAATATTGATTCATGTCGGCTTAGAGACCGTCGCACTAAATGGCGAGGGCTTTAAACCTGCTGTTAAGGAAGGGGATAAAGTATCCGTTGGGCAGCTGTTACTGGAGGTTGACTGGGACTTTGTTGGCGCAAATGCCGTAAGTACAGTTACCCCAATCGTAATCACAAATAGCCAAGGAAGCGGCAAGGATTATGTTACAACAGAGGAGAAAACCGCTGTTGCAGGCGAAACGGTTATCATTAACGTTAAATAATTTTAAAAAAATATGGCTTTGTTAAAGGGCAATGTTGGTATTTGTAGCTCTGTTGATTAGAGCCGAAATCAACAGCCTGGTTTAACAAAGCCAAAATAAAAATTTTAAGGAGGTGGTTGCCTTCCCGTTGCTAAACGGTTTATAAATCTGCTGTAGGATTTTTGTGATGGACTTATTTTTTTAATTAAATTTCTTAGGGGGTAATGGAGATGAAAAAGTACTTTCAAAGACTCGGAAGTTCTTTGATGTTACCTGTTGCAGTACTGCCGGCAGCGGCGGTCTTGATGGGAATCGGGTACTGGATTGACCCAGCAGGCTGGGGCGGTGGAAGCCCGGTTGCGGCTTTCTTAATCAAAGCAGGTAGTTCGATTATAGATAATATTCCAATTCTATTTGCCGTCGGTGTTGCGTTAGGGATGTCGAGGGAAAAGGACGGTTCAGCAGCGCTCTCTGGGCTTGTTGCCTTTCTCGTCGTCAAAACCTTGCTGTCACCTGATTCTGTTGCGATGTTACAGCAAATTGACGTAGCAAAGGTCGACCCAGCATTTGCAAAAATCGGGAATGCCTTTGTCGGAATCATTTCCGGTATCGTGGCTTCGACGATGTACAATCGTTTTAGTCATGTAAAATTGCCGGATGCACTCGCGTTCTTTAGTGGTAAACGGTTAGTACCGATTATGACAGCGGTTTCAATGCTCGTAGTTTCTGTCGCCTTATTCTTTATCTGGCCTCCAATCTATACATTATTAGTTAACTTTGGTGAGGGAATTGCGAAATTAGGCGCTGCTGGTGCTGGTTTATACGGCTTCTTTAACCGTTTATTAATTCCAACTGGTCTGCACCATGCATTAAACTCTGTATTCTGGTTTGATGTGGCGAATATCAATGATATTGGTAACTTCTGGTCCGGAAAAGGGGTAAAAGGCGTTACTGGAATGTATCAGGCGGGATTCTTCCCAATTATGATGTTTGGCCTTCCTGCCGCTGGTCTTGCAATGTACCATACTGCAAAAACAAAGAGGAAGAAAGAAGTCGCCTCGTTAATGATGGCTGCTGGATTCGCGGCATTTTTCACTGGTGTTACTGAGCCGCTTGAGTTCTCCTTTATGTTCCTTGCACCAGCATTGTATGTGGTCCATGCTATTTTGACAGGTCTTTCTTTAGCAATTGCGGCTATGTTCCATTGGACAGCCGGATTTGGCTTTAGTGCCGGATTAGTCGACTTTCTTTTAAGTTCCAGACTGCCATTGGCTAATCAGCCTTATATGCTGCTTCTCCAAGGTTTAGTCTTTGCGGTTATTTACTATTTCTTATTCCGTTTCATTATTGTGAAGTTTAATTTGGCTACACCTGGACGCGAAGAAGATTTTGATGAAGAAGTGCCAACAGCGGGTGCGGTTGGAACCGCAGCTGGCGGGAACAAATTTGCTGTTATGGCAGAGCAGATTTATGCCGGCTTAGGCGGAGATGCCAATGTTGTTTCTGTTGATAACTGTGCAACACGTCTAAGATTAGAAGTTAAAGACATGAATGTCGTCGACCAGAAGAAAATTAAAACAACCGGAGTTCCGGGTATTAACGTCGTCGGTCCGAAAAACATTCAAGTCATTGTCGGTCCAAATGTGCAATTTGTCGCAGACGAAATCCACAAAATGCGCAAAGGAAAATAAACTGTAGCAAAAGAAAACGCTTGGGCTGATCTGGCCCAAGCGTTTTTGCTATGAGGGCATGGGGACGGTTCTTGCGCTTCCTAAAAAGGAAGCGCAAGAACCGTCCTCATGCTTCATCGTTTTCGCAGCCTCTCGATGTGAAGGGAGATGTAGCCTAGTTCGTGGTGCGGCAGGTTGATGTCGAAGTGCTGTGCTAGATGGCCTGCGACGGTCGTTGCGCATTTGAAGGAAGTGGGGAACTTCTTTTGGATCATGGTAAGCATTTCATCATCCATGATGTGCGGCTCACCGCTGCTGATTCGTGAAATGGCGAAGCGAAGATGGGTTACTAATCGCTGGTAAGAAAAATCATCTTCGTCGATTTCAATGTTTAAAAAATCCCTGATGGTTTGTACCATTTCTCCAATTATGGCTGTCTGTCTTAGTGTTTGTTTCATGTCGCCAGTCTGCAGCTTTGCCGTATGGATGTGAAGCGCAATATAGGCCGCTTCGTCGATCGGCATTTGAATGTTGGTCTTTTTTTCAATATGCTTAATAGCCCATAGGCCAATTTCAAATTCTTGTTTGTATAGAATCTTAATTTCGGGCAATAGTTTGTTTTTTAAATAAATTCCGTCCTGAATCCGCTCGATGGCAAATGACAAGTGGTCTGTTAAGGCGATATGAATGTGATCATTTAATCTTGTTCCAAGAGATTCCTCAGCATGGGAAATGATTTCCTCTGAGAGGGCAAAATGCTCTTCAGGGATTTTGAGCAGCAGCTGCTGGAATCTTTCATTTTCTTTTAAAACAAAAAGCTTCTCAATCTTGCTTCGATTGACAATGTCGTTTTTTTTCTTTTGAAAGGCAATCCCCCCGCCAATGGCAATCTTTTCTTCATTTTCGTCCGTTACAATGACGGCGTTGTTATTTAATATTTTTTTAATTTTCACCTGAAACCGTCTCCTTATTTCCTGCTAAGCAGTGGAATAGTGATGGCAATTTTTAAAGGATGATTTCAATTATAGTATTATCAATGGATGAAGTGAATAATAACAGTGTTTCTTTCATTAATATTTCGCCATTTTGGCTGTTTCTCCTTTTTTATTTTTCATACATTCATAAGGATTGGGGAAAATGCTGCTGTAATTTCTAGATTTTTGTCGAAGAGGGGCGAGTGGGCAAAAGCTTATCCGGTAATCTTAAATTAGCTTATAATATAATTGGCAATTATAGATTCTTAAAGCCTGGATCAGCACTACAACCTTTAAGAGTCTATTGAATGAGATGCTGCTTGTTAGGAGTTTATTTATGAAGGAACATTATTATGATAAATTACTGAATATAAATACGAGGGGAGATAGGCTGGAGGGTGCGGCAAAAAAGCCCCACCGCTACTATCCCTATGAGCCTACGCCGTATAGTGCGCTAGAGGAGTTATTTAAGAACTATGAGGTGAGTAGATTTGATCATGTGGTAGACTTCGGCTGCGGAAAAGGGCGGCTGAATTTCTATATACATTATTTCTATCATGCTTCGGTTACGGGGATTGAGATGAATGAAACACTGTACCAAGAGGCGTTGGAAAACAGCAAAACATTTGGGAGAAAAACGAAGAACCGTTTGGAGCGGATTCAGTTTCATTGCTGCTTAGCGGAGGAATATACGATTTCCCCGTCAGACAACAGGTTTTATTTTTTCAATCCATTTTCGATACAGGTTTTTAGGAGTATCATAAATAATATCTTGATTTCCATAGAAAATCATGAGCGGGATGTGGAAGTAATCCTCTACTATCCATCACAGGATTACATCTATTATCTTGAAAACGACACCGCTTTCGAACTAAAGAAAGAAATAATTTTACCACATGATTATTTGCGTGATTCAAATGAACGGTTCTTGATTTACCGGCTTGGATAGGTGTTATTGTTAGTATTGGTGTCATGCACCAAACCAAAATGGTCCCTTTAAGGAGGGGTGCACTATTTATTACAGGCTATGGACGTTTATAAATGTTTTTCTGATTGTCGTTTCGATAGTGTACATATGGGTTTTTCGCCCGCATGATGGTTCGTTGGCAGTGATTGGGCAGGTTTTGGCGCAAGCAGCCATTATTTTATTTCTAGTCAATATTAATATGTATTTTATTTTTCTGGTGATACGGAAGACAACGATTCGTAAGGTGAAGATTCGCTTGGCGAAGTTTTCGCGGCATTTTATGAAATGGCATATCCCAATAGCTATTTGTGGGACGGCAGCAATTACTGGGCATGCCGTTATTAATATAACGCAATTTGGCCCCTTGATCGGCTTTACCCATTTAAAACTGCTGACCGGCTATCTGGCTCTAGCTATGTTAAGTCTAACCCTATTTGCCGGCTTGCTGCGGCACAAAAAAGCATCAGGCTTCCGCCGCAAATTTCACCTAACCGCAGCCATGACCTTTTTAGGAATATTTATTATTCATATGGTTGTACTTATATAGTTATGGGTGTCAGGCACCATGTGAAAAATTCACATGGTGCCTGACACCAAAACAAGTTTGAGGTGTAGAGATTATGGAGAGTATTACGGTTGTTTCGCTTTTGGATGTGATTAGTGAGCTGTTTTCGGAGGAGATTTCTATTGCGGTTTCGAATACGGTGGAATATATTTATTATCGGCCTAGTAAACGGGTTGATTTGAAGATTCGTCCGGGCGATCTGTTAAAGGAGGGGACCATTGCTCATAAAGCTATTAGTTCCAAACAAAAGGTTTCGGAGTTTATTAATCGGGATATTTTTGGTGTTCCTTATCATGGCATGGCAGTGCCATTTTTTCATGAGGGGAAGCTTGAGGGCTGTGTAACGGCGATTTACCCTGCCCTGACAAGCGGGAAGTTGGTCGTGACGATTAAGAGTGACGACGGCTGGATTCCGCTTCCGTTTTCAGAGGTGGTTTACCTTGAGTCAAAAGATAAAAAGACCTATGTTCATGCAAAGGAGCACTGCGGCACGCATAAATATTCGCTGCAGGAATTTGAGTTTGTGCTGCCAAAGGATTATTTTATCCGCTGCCACCGCTCGTTTATCGTAAACGTCAATCATATTAGGGAAATATACCCTGATACCCACTCCACCTTTGTGCTTTCAATGGATAACGGAGATCGAGTACCTGTCAGCCAGTCGTATTCCAGCTACTTCCGCCGGCTGTTAGGGTTTTAATTTTTCGGCGATTGACTAAGGGGCGAGAAGAAAGGCCTAAAGTAGAATTTGCTCGTTAGTGAACAAATAATAATTGAAAAATCCAACAGGTGAAAATATTCTGCTTTAGAATGAAAAAATGCTGCTTTGTCTGAATTTTTCTGTAATATATCCCTGATTTCCTTATTGCAAAATTATTTAGGTTAAAATAATAATAATTTCATATTTGGGAGTGGGATGGGATATGGAAAATAAATTTGAACGGATTAGAGACAAACGGCTTTTAGACCGCGTTGTATCACCGGAAGAAGCAGCCTCTTGGATCCAAGATGGGATGACTTTAGGGCTGAGCGGTTTCACACGTGCCGGCGACGTGAAAGCGGTGCCATTTGCGCTGGTAAAACGGGCCGAAACAGAGTCATTTAAAGTTAACGTTTATACAGGGGCATCGTTAGGCTCGGATGTGGATAAGCTTTTTGCGGAAGCGGGGATTCTCGGAAAAAGACTTCCCTTTCAAGCCGATCCAACAATGCGCAGTAAAATTAATAATGGGGAAATGTTATTTGTTGATCAACACTTGTCACATACAGCAGAATTGGTCCGTGCGGGGGTAATGGATCCAGTAGATTTTGCAATTTTGGAAGCGTATTCAGTTACAGAGGATGGAATGGTGATTCCGACCACTTCTGTGGGGAACTCTATGTCCTTTGCATTGAATGCAAAAGCTATCATTATTGAAATTAATTTATCGCATCAAGTGAATTTAGAAGGATTGCATGATTTATATGATCCCGGAAAACAAGGCGAGAGAGGTCCGATTCCATTAACGAAGGTTGAAGATCGTATTGGTTCGATTGGAATTCCGGTAGATGTTGAAAAAGTAATGGGGATTGTATTTACGAACCAGCAGGATTCTCCTTCAACCATCGTACAGCCGGATGAAGAGACGGTCATCATGGCGAATCACTTAATCGAGTTTTTACGTAAGGAAGTGGAAGCTGGCCGTCTGACAGAGCGCCTTGCACCGCTGCAATCAGGAATCGGTTCAGTGGCAAATGCGGTACTCCATGGCCTGTTAGACTCGGAGTTTGAAAATTTAGAAGTGTACTCTGAGGTATTACAGGACGCAGTGTTTGACTTAATCGATGCTGGCAAGGTGGATTTTGCGTCATGCTGCTCGATTACCCTTTCTGAGGAAAAAATGAACCAGGTGTACGGCAATTTTGAGAAGTATCGTGACAAATTAATCATGCGGCCGCAGGAGATTTCCAATCATCCGGAAATCATCCGCCGACTTGGATTGATTTCGATTAATACAGCGCTTGAGTTAGATATTTACGGAAATGTCAACTCAACACATGTTTTAGGAACAAAAATGATGAACGGCATCGGCGGATCGGGGGATTTCGCACGCAATGCCCGCTTAGCAATTTTTGTGACGAAATCGATTGCCAAGGGCGGCAAAATTTCAAGTATTGTGCCATTTGTTTCTCACGTTGACCATACCGAACATGATGTTGATGTTATTGTAACGGAGCAGGGATACGCCGACTTGCGCGGTTTGGCACCAAGACAACGGGTTGAATTGATTATTGAACGCTGTGCTCATCCAATGTACCGTGAACAGCTGCGCGAATATTACAAGGAAGCATTAACAAGAGGCGGGCAAACACCACACGTGCTGGAAAAAGCCTTCTCCTGGCATATCAACTTTGCCGCTAACGGAACAATGCTCGAACCAGTGCAGGAAACAGTCTAGACGGTTGGGGGAACATTCATATAAAAAGGGATATTAACATAGAACGGAAAGAAAAGCGCTTTGATTTGGGGGAATCAAAGCGCTTTTTGACGTACTCTTTAAAGTAGGTGTTAAAAGTGGTGCCTGACACCACACCACATTGCTATGATAATATTGGGATTAATAGGTTAATTGATTATATCCGGTTAGGGGTTGTTGGCAGATGGGGAAGAAGGTATATGTTGTGAGGCATTGTGAGGCGGCGGGGCAGCCTAGTGAGTCGCCGCTTACAGATAGAGGGGTCGAGCAGGCGAAGGAGTTAGCGGGGTTTTTTGAGGATGTGAAGGTTGACCGGATTATTTCCAGTCCATTTGTACGGGCGATTCAATCGATTGAACCAACAGCGGAACAAAAAGGCATCAAGCTGGAGACTGACCCAAGATTATCCGAGCGGGTATTGAGCACGGTGGATTTACCGGATTGGCTGGATAGGCTTAAAGCCGCTTTTGATGATTTGGATTTAAAAATTGAAGGCGGAGAATCAAGCAGGGAAGCGATGAACAGGGCAGTCAGCGCCCTGGAAGATGTTCGTCAATGTGAAGGTGAAAATACTGTCATCGTATCCCACGGAAATTTAATAGCATTGCTTCTCAAGTACTATCAGCCTGACTTCGGTTTTGAACAATGGAAGAATCTTAGCAACCCGGATGTTTTTCTTTTAAAAATCGACCCAAATAATAAGGTCTCAGTTGAACGATTATGGAGATCATAATAATGGTAATAACCGTATCAAAATGCATTGGTGTCAGGCACCATGTGAATTTTTCACATGGTGCCTGACACCGCCGGGAGGTGAAAAAAAACATGATGGACCAGAGCCGTTTACATGATCATGACCGTAGTCAAAACCATAGCCAGAACCAAAATAATCGAATAGAGGCGCTTGATTATTTGCGGGGGTTGGCGTTGATGGGGATTATTTTGGTGAATATCGGTCCGCTGCTGGGGATTCTAGAGCCTGCTTCCGCACATTCATTGGATGCTTCCTATTGGAGATTTTTATATTTATTTGTGGAAGGCCGCTTTTATACGATTTTTACTTTTTTATTTGGGGTTGGGTTCTATATTTTCCTCACCCGGGCCAATGCTAAAGGGAAGAAAGGCTATCGCCTATTTTTGAGACGAATGGCCGCCCTGTTTGTTTTTGGATTGGTTCACGTTCAGTTTCACCCCGGGGAGGCGCTGGGGCTGTATGCCGTTTGCGGCCTGATCATTTTGCCTTTTTATAAAGCCAGCAAAATAATGAATCTTGTTTTTGGGATGTTAATGCTTATTGCTTTTGCGGCTTTTTCTATCAAAATCTTCATGGTTGTGCCGCTTATGCTATTAGGAATTGCAGCGGGCCAATATCGTGTATTTGAAAAGCTTCAGCCCAAAAAGATTGCCGTTTTTACAGGAATGATGCTCGCACTAAGTGCAGCCGGGCTGACAGTTCAAGCACAATATGCGCCCGTTCAGATCGGCGTTGCCACCGAACAAGCTTATCTGCAAAAGCAGCATTTTATTCGTACCGGGATTGCTATTGGTCCCATTGTCTCTGCGTTTTACACGGGGTTATTGCTGTTACTTTTACAGCGGCGTTTATTTCAAAAATTATTCTCCCCATTAAAAGATTACGGCCGGATGGCGCTGACGAACTATATATCGCAAACCGTCCTCATATTATTCGCTGGAAATCTGTTTGATTTTGACGGGCGGATTAGTTACCTGCAATCTTTGTATCTGTGCCTGATTATATATGTTCTGCAGTTCATTTTCAGTACGGTGTGGCTGCGATATTTTCGCTACGGTCCCTTGGAATGGATATGGAGGATTTCTACATATTGGAAAATACCACCGATGCGCAGGTAATCATGCTGAACATCGGTGGTCAATAATTAATCAAAATCTGTTATTTCTTCAATTTCACATCATGTTCCTTCGCTAATTTCTCCAATTTGCTTTGGTATTCGCGTATATGTGTACGGGCTTCTGCCAGCATGTCATTCGCCTCTTGAATTAAATTGGCGTTCTGTTCCTCAAGCGCTTGTTTGATTTTGGCAAAAGCATTAAATTGGATGTCCGCTCCCTTTATATAAATCTCATGAATTTCCCGGACCTCATCTGTTTCAATTTTAGCTGAGTCTAATTCCTTAATAAATTCATTGTAGTTCGGGATGACATCGTTCATTAAAACATCATACAACGCCTGGTCATCGGTATAATTTGCTCCGGTCACACTCTCATAAGCGGAAACAGCCGCCTTTTCATATTTCGCAGCGTCTTTCATTTCTTTATTCACATAATTCATTAAGTCATCCTGCACGGGGTCGCCAAAGCACCCAGTTAATAACACCATCGTTAGAAAAAGAAACACAGCCGCAATGCTTTTCTTCAATCCTCCCCACCTCCTAAATTGAATTTATGAGGCAATGGAAGTCCATTATGTACGTGAAAAATTCAATACTTAAAGCCTGTTGTAAAAATTGCAAACGGTTGAATTCTGAAAATTCATTGATAAAAATTCTCAATTAGCATTGACTTAGTTGGTTATGTTGATATAATCGGTATTGTAAGAGTAAATGATAATGATTTTCAATATCACTTACAAAAAGCCTAGATTAAGAGAAATGTTGGGGAAGCCATGAAGAAAAGATATTTATTACTTACAGTACTAATATTGTCTGCCGGTTCATTGTTTATTGGCGTCAGCAGAATCTCTCCTTTAGATTTATTGAACGTTCAATCTGAGGAAACACAAATCTTTTTAATCAGCCGGCTGCCAAGGCTTGTGGCGATTTTGCTGGCTGGGGCAGGAATGAGCATTGCGGGATTAATCATGCAGCAATTGAGCCGGAATAAATTTGTCTCGCCAACAACGGCTGGAACGTTGGACGCCACAAGGCTGGGAATACTCGTTTCCATGCTGCTGTTTGCAAATGCGTCCATGCTGGAAAAAATGGCAGTTGCTTTTGCTTTCGCTCTTGCCGGGACGTTTTTGTTCATGCAGATCCTTGACCGTATCAAGTTTAAGGATGCCATATTCATTCCGTTGGTAGGGTTAATGTTCGGAAATATCCTGTCTTCCGTAACCACCTTCTTCGCCTATAAGGCGGACGTGATTCAAAATATGTCTGCGTGGCTGCAAGGGGATTTTTCCATGATCATGAAGGGCCGATATGAATTACTGTACATAAGTGTTCCAATTATCATCATTTCCTATTTGTACGCAAACCGTTTTACGGTTGCGGGAATGGGGGAAGATTTTTCAAAAAATCTTGGGCTTGCATATCGGCGAATCGTGAATATCGGATTAATTCTTGTTGCACTCATAACTACGACAGTTGTATTAACGGTCGGGACGATTCCGTTTCTTGGCTTAATCATTCCTAACATTATCTCGATTTTTAAAGGCGACCACTTACAAAAAACTTTGCCGCATACGGCACTGCTGGGCGCGATATTCCTTCTCATTTGTGACATTTTAGGCAGGGTGATTATTTATCCATATGAGATTTCGATCAGTCTTATGGTTGGTGTCATCGGAAGCGGCATCTTCTTATACCTGCTGTTCAGGAGGAAAGACTATGCGTAACTCGATGAAAATGGCCAGTCTGGTATTGATCGCTGCTGGATGCTGTGCACTCTACTTATTCGATGACTTAAACGGGAGCTTCGATTATGCCCTGCCAAGGCGTGCGATAAAAGTCATTGCTATGGTGATTACGGGATTAACGATTGCCTATGCGACTGTTGTGTTTCAAACCATTACACATAACAAAATATTAACGCCCAGCATTATGGGGCTGGATTCACTTTATTTGTTCTTGCAAACCTTGATTATTTTCTTCCTTGGATCGAGTCACATGGTGGCGGTCAATAAACAGGTGAATTTTTTAATCTCTGTTGCCATTATGATTATTTTTGCACTGCTGCTTTACCGCTTTTTATTCAAAAAGGGCGGTCAGCAGATCTACTTTTTACTGCTTGTTGGGATTATCGTTGGTACGTTTTTCTCAAGTATTTCAACCTTTTTCCAAGTGTTAATTGACCCAAACGAGTTTCAGATTGTGCAAGACCGAATGTTTGCCAGTTTTAATAATATCAACTCTGATTTAGTATGGCTGGCGGTTATGATTGTCGGGGCTGTGATGATTTACGCTTTGCGCTTTGTGAAATATTTGGATGTCTTGTCACTGGGGAGAGAGATGGCGATTAACTTGGGGGTTCCCTATGATTCTATTGTAAAAAAAATGCTCATAATTGTCGCTGTATTTATTTCCATTTCGACAGCGCTTGTAGGCCCGATCACGTTCTTTGGCCTGATTGTTGCCAATCTGTCGTACCAATTTTTTAAAACGTATAAACACCGGACGCTAATTAGCGGGGCGATTGTGATGAGTATTATTGCTCTGGTCGGTGGGCAGTGGGTAGTTGAACGGGTGTTTACCTTTTCGACGACACTGAGCGTAATCATTAACTTTTTCGGCGGCGTTTATTTCATCTATTTACTATTGAAAGCGAGGAATGCTAAATGATTCAGGTTCTTTCACTGTCAAAGTTTTACGGGAAAAAGGCGGTTGTGGAGGATGTGTCGGTGACGATTCAGCCTGGAAAAATAACCTCCTTCATTGGACCGAATGGGGCAGGGAAGTCGACGCTGCTCTCCATGGTAAGCCGGCTCCTTGATGCCGATACGGGTGAGGTGCTGATTGACAAGGCCGATGTCCGGAAGATGAAATCGAATGAGTTTGCCAAAAGGGTTTCGATTTTAAAACAGTCGAATTATATGAATGTTCGGCTGACGATTCGCGAGCTTGTTTCCTTTGGCCGCTTTCCTTACTCGAAAGGGCGGCTGACGGATGAGGATGAACGGATTGTCGACCAATCGCTTGAATACATGCATTTAATGGATATGCAGGATCGTTATTTGGATGAATTATCCGGCGGGCAGCGGCAGCGGGCGTTTATTGCGATGGTCATTGCCCAGGATACGGACTACATTTTGCTTGATGAGCCGCTTAACAATTTGGATATGAAGCATTCCGTCCAAATTATGAAAATTTTGCGCCGGCTCGTCCATGAGCTGGGAAAAACGGTTGTCATTGTCCTGCACGACATTAACTTTGCCTCCGTTTATTCGGACTGGATTGTCGCGATGAAGGACGGACGGGTTGTGAAAAATGGACCGACTGAGGAAATTATTCAATCAGAGGCTTTGAAGGAAATTTATGATATGGACATTCCAATTCAAAAAATGGATGGATGCCGCATTTGTGTATATTTCAATTCTTAATTTAAGGGGGATTATGAACATGAAAAAATGGAGTTTACTAAGTGTTGTTTTTTCAATTATTCTTGTACTGGCGGCGTGCGGCGGTACAGCGAAGGATGAAGGTAAGTCTGAAAAGGCTTCAGGAAGCAGCGAATCTGCGGAGCAAATTACCGTTAAGCATAAATATGGCGAAGCGGTTGTGGATAAAAATCCAAAAAAAGTCGTTGTGTTTGACTTTGGTATATTGGATACATTAGATGAACTTGGCGTGGACGTTGCAGGTGTTCCACAGGCTACCATTCCTAAGTATTTGGCAGAATACGCCGATAAAAAATATACGAATGTCGGCAGCTTAAAGGAGCCTGATTTTGAAGCAGTACATGACCTAAAGCCGGATGTTATCTTTATTACAACGCGTCAGGCAGAATTATATGATCAGTTTGCGGAGATTGCCCCAACTGTGTATACCGATATTGATTATACGAACTACATGCCCAGCTTTGAGAAAAACATGAAGCTTGTTGGAGAAATTTTTGGGAAAGAAGATCAGGTTGCGGCTAAGCTGAAAGATATTGACGCAACTGTTGAAAAGGTGAAAAGTGAGGTTACTGCAGCGGACCAAAAGGCCTTGATTGTCTTGGCTAACGAAGGAAAAGTCAGCGCTTATGGACCTAGCTCCCGCTTCGGATTGATCCATGACGTGTTTGGTTTCGGGGCAGCTGATAAGAATATTGAGGTTTCAACACACGGTCAGAGTGTTACCTTTGAATATATTATGGAGAAGAACCCGGATGTCCTGTTTGTCATCGACCGAAACGTCGCAGTCGGGGGTGAAACAAGCGCCAAACAATCCGTTGAAAACGACCTAGTAAAGAAAACCAACGCCTACAAAAACGGCAAAATCATCTACCTAAAAGCCGACACCTGGTACCTAAGCGGCGGCGGCCTAAAATCCGTCCAGCTCATGGCAAACGAAATCGAAGCCGCACTCTAGTATTGGGTTAATGAAAAAAGGGTGACAGTGGCACCATGTGAAAAAATCACCTAGTGCCTGACACCACAAAAAGACAATCCACCTAAAATGTCCACCCTGTGTGGACATTTTTCCTTTTTGTGGGATGTTTTTATTATTTCTGTAACTTTAGTAACATTAATGTAAAATTTTTCTTTAAATTATCATAAAATTTTGTAAAATAGTATATAAACAATCCTAATTATTGATTTGGGGAGATTTCTATGTCGAAGGGCTTTCCTATTTTTGGAGAGGAAAATGAAGCAAGTATCTATAATCCGGAAGAACTGATTGATTTGTTTCTTAACAATACTGCTGACGGTATTTGTATTGTTGACATGGAAGGCCGGTTTATTCGTGTAAATCCAATGTATACGAAAATATTTGGGTACACGGAGGAGGATGTTCTCGGTAAGAAATTCACCGAATTTCCCAATCCCGATATCGTAAGAGATATAGTTACAGCCGTTTGGAAAGGCGAATCATTTCATAACATCCATACACAGCGCTACCATAAAAACGGAAAGGTGCTTAATATTGCTGTTTCCTATTCTCCATTCAGGAATATTTCTGGTGAAATTATCGCAATTATTGCGGTTTATCGCGATTTGACTCACCGCGTTAAAATGGAAAGGGAATTAAAGAAAACACGCGAGCTCTATCAACTAATTGCCGAAAATACAACGGATTTAATCAAGGTTTATAATAAGAACAAAGAAATTATTTATGTTTCTCCTTCATATGAAAAGGTACTCGGGATCCCCGCAGAGGAATTGATTGGGAGAAGTATTTTAGATTTTATTAAAGAAGATGATACTAAGATATTTCGAGGTATTTTTAAGAACCTATGTGCCGGTAAACCGCAAATAATGCAATACAAATTGGAAAGTGCCTCAGGGGGAGTGATCCACGCAGAATATAATATTACCCCGGTCTACAATGAAAAACAGGAGATTGATTCCTTTGTTTCAGTGGGGCGAAATATTTCTGAACGGATCAAAAATGATGAGGCAATTCGTAATTTGGACCGGCTTTCGATAATTGGGCAGCTGGCTGCCGGAGTTGCTCATGAAATCAGAAACCCGCTTACCTCCTTAAAGGGCTTTTCTAAACTAATGAGGAATACAGCAGACGATAAGGAAAAACAAGATTATTATTTATCCATTATTATGAATGAGCTAGAGCGCATCGATGTCATTGTGAATGAATTTATGTCATTGGCCAAACCTCAAGCCATTCAATTTGAACGTGCGAATCTTTTTTCAATTATCGATAGTACGGTTAACATACTTCACCCGCAAGCTTTGTTACATAACGTCGAAATCATTAATCACTTTTACACTAAAGATGTTGAACTGCTTTGCAATGCAAATCAGCTGAAGCAGGTGTTTGTTAATTTTTTAAAAAACGCAATAGAGTCAATGCCTGCAGGCGGGCAAGTCCATATTCAAGTGGAAAAGTTAACAGGTAAACGCGTTCAAATCAGCTTCAAAGATGAAGGCATTGGAATTGACTCCGAATTATTACAGTTTTTGGGCACCCCATTCTATACAACTAAGGACAAAGGGATCGGACTAGGGCTGACCATCAGCAACAAAATCATCCAAGAACACAACGGCACCATGACCATCGAAAGCCGCCCTGGCAAAGGAACCACCGTAAATGTTGAACTGCAATATATTTAGAGATGCTGCGAAGGGTGCCTGACACCCTTCGTGGACAAAGTGCTTGTTTTGTCCACTCGAGACGGACAAAATGAAAATAAATGTATTTGTGGTTTAGGATTATTTTGTGTAGCGGTTGGCGTAGCTTGAGGCAACGAAGGCGTTTGGTTTGATTTTGGGTTCGACGCCCATGGATTCCATTCGGGTGACCATTTCTTTGACGAATTCGCTTGTTTTGTTTCGTTTTCCTGCGCCGATATCAATATGTCCCTCCATGGTGAAGGTGGCTCCTTTATAAATATGGGGCAGGACAATTTCGATCAGTTCGTTTTTTCTTTCCTCTGTGAATAAAGCAACAATTTCTTCGGTTAATGATAATTCCAGTGATATCCTTTCATGCAGCTGCGTCATTTTACGGGGGATGACCACTTTTTTAATACACGCCCATACCCCTTTTCCCTCATTTTGAATGACTATTCCGGTAATAAAAACAGTATGCCGTTTATGAACTTGAGAGTCAGTTCCTACCATTAAACGAAAATTTCCGGACGGGTCAGCATTCATAAACTCTATAATCCGTTTAAATACATGTTCAAAGGACATCCTGCTCTCTTGCAGATTTTTAAATAAATGGCTTTCTGGCCTCGGACCTTTCATAAAAGAAACACCACATCTTTCCCTTCTTGTTGAAGATATCAGTTGGATTCTTACTTCTATTTTATGGAAAATTGTGTAATGGTGTGCAATCAGCAACAGCTGCTATCTTTCTTTTTATTATCAATTGTAAAAATCGTACTGGGTGGTAGTGTACATATTTTTCAACCGGATCTTTTGTAAAAATATTATTTGTAGTGGCTGGATATGAATATTTTAGAAATGCTTAAACCATTTTTAACAATTGATGACCCGATAATACTGGATTTTGTAATATGTATTCTTAAGGAATATCTTAAAGTGCCTAAGGAATAGTCGGTTGCTTTATTAAGAGATGCCATTTCTTCTATGGAAAAGGAAAGAATTTTTATTAGGGATATTGATCATTTTCCATTCAATGATGAGGCAGTAGAGCTTTTAATTAAGGGTTTTTTTAAATACATATAATTTACCAATCATTTACACTGAATTAATAATTATTGTGTAGGATTAATGAGTGTAAGAGGGAATTTGTATGAATATGTCATATTTTGTACAGTTTGGAGGTGGTATTAATTATCAATTATTCCCTTATTAAGAGAAAGAGGGCCATTCTTACATAGAGTCTTGTCAATAAAAGAAATCTTATTTTGTGAAAAAAAGCTATCTTTTAATAAAAATGTTAGGCTTTTTACTACTTTATATTACATAAACATAATCGGTTTTTTGAAACTTATTAACTTATCTATCGTTTGAGAGGAGCTTGCAATAATAATGAGGAATGGTAAATTAAACCATAACGATAACCCTTTTACAAAGGAAATGGATCGACGGACCTTTTTGGAGGGGACAACTAAAATTGCTGGGATTACTTTAGGATTAACGCTAGTAAACTCATTGACTAGTATACCTGTGAGTGCAGCATCTAGTTCGTCTGTTTTTCACTCACAAGGCAATAAACCAGATTTAGTTTTTCCGGTAATAAGTGATGTACATATTAATTCTAATAGTAATCGCACATTAGAAAAATTTGTTACTACTTTAGAGCAGTTAAATAAAGTTGTACCTGACCAAGATGCTTTTTTGGTAGTTGGAGATTTAACGGATTATGGATATGCATCAGAATATGATAAATTTATGTCTGCTTATAACGTCAGAAAACAGCCGAAAGCAGTTTCTATGTTTGCAATCGGAAACCACGACTATTGGAATGGCTTATCGGTAGCAGATGCCCAAAAACTTTTCCTAAAGAAAACAGGGATGGAATCCATTTACTATCATAAGATAATCAAAGGTTATCATTTTATCATTCTTCATACAGAAGATGGCAAAACAGAGGGCACCTTCTCAGCAGCACAAATCAAGTGGCTCGGAGAACAGTTAAGATTAGCAAAAGCTGATGATCCGAAAAAACCGATTTTTGTCTTTCACCATCAGCCTATTAAAGGGACTATCTATGGAAGCGAATGGGGCTTCTCTCAAAATAGAGATCTTTTTTACGATACTTTAAAAGCCTATCCGCAAGTTATCTCTTTTTCAGGTCATACTCACTATCCGCTAGATGACCCTAGAATCATACACCAAAAAGATTTTACTTCTATTGGCACTTCAACAGGTGCTTACTTGTGGCTTGATAGCGGAAGAATCCAGGGGGAAGTCCCTGAAGATGCTGGTATCCTTAATCAAGCTCTGATTGTAGAGGTTTATAATAACAAAGTCATCATTAAACGTCGTGATATTCATAACGATGACTGGACAGGTGAACCATTCGAAATTAGCTATCCTGCTAATAAGCATAATTTTAAATATACAGAAGATAGGGACAAAAAGCCTCCTTTCTTTACAAATGATGCGATGCTTTCTATTGTGAATGAAAAAACGACTGCTGCCGGTTTAGCCATCATGTTTACCCAAGCTAAAGACAATCTTCTTGTACATGACTATAAAGTGGTAGCAAGAAATGTAGAAACAAAAGAAATAGCTAAAGAATTTCTTGCTTTCTCAGAGTTTTATAAAGATCCTGTACCCAATCCATTAACATTGCAAATTGACGAATTAAAGCCGAATACAATGTATGAGATAGAAGTTCATGCACTTGATGCATATGGAAATATAAGTAATAACTCTTTGAGAGTATTGGGGAAAACTTTGGACGGTGTAGAAAAAGAAGTAAAAATTAGCTTATCAAAAAATGTATTAAATGGAATAGAAGATACGGTTGAAGTTACGGTGGAAAATGCTAGAATTCCAAAAAGTGATTGGATTGGTTTATATGAAATAAATGAGACACCGGGACCCATCGCGTCAATATGGTGGATGTACACCCAAGTAACAGATGGAATCTGTAGATTTACTTATAATCCAAAAAATAATATAAATCCGGGAAGATATAAGGAAGGTTCAACGTATAAATTGGTTTATTTCTATGGCAGTGGATATGATTCTGTTGCATCTACAACATTTACCGTTGGTAGTAAATAAAAAAAGAAATGAATGAAGAACTTATAACATGTGGTTGTGGATCAAAATAGAATTATCTTTAAGGAGGAGAAACCATGTTTCAAAATATAGGAGTACCGGGATTAATATTAATTCTTGTTATCGCTTTAATCATATTTGGCCCATCTAAGCTGCCTGAAATTGGACGTGCTTTCGGAAGCACGCTTAGAGAATTTAAAAACTCTGCTAAGGATTTAATGACAGACGATAAAGAAGAAAAAAAAGAGAAAGTTAATTAAGTAAAACGGAGATGTAAGTAGTAAGCTTACATCTTCTTTTTTAAGGCTCAATTAAACTTGCTTGGTTGATTTTCTCTCAAGAGCTTCGCCTTTCAAGCAACATAGTGACAAAATAACAATTACATTAACATAACTTTTTTAAGCAAGGGGAAATTGTATGCCTATTGAGAAAATGCTTTTGGCAGATCACCTTGAGGAACTGAGAAAACGAATTATTTATACTTTGATTGCTTTTATCATTTTTTTAGCAGGATCATTTATATATGTGCAGGATATTTATACATGGCTTATTCGAGATCTTAACCGCAAATTAGCTGTATTAGGGCCAAGTGAAATTCTTTGGGTATACTTTATGATTTCAGGCGTGATCGCGATTGCTCTTACCATTCCAATTGCTGCTTATCAAGTATGGAGATTCGTCAAACCAGCGCTAACTGAAAAAGAACGAAAAATAACGATTTCGTATATTCCGGGATTGTTTATCCTTTTTCTCGTTGGTTTATCTTTTGGTTATTTCATTGTGTATCCAATAGTTCTTACATTTTTATTGTCCTTATCTGAAGGGCAATTTGAAACTATATTTACATCTGAAAAGTATTTCAAATTCATGATTAATTTGACACTTCCATTTGGATTTTTGTTCGAAATTCCGCTTGTAGTTATGTTCCTGACTTCAATCGGGATTATTAACCCTATGATACTTTCCAAAGCAAGAAAGATATCGTACTTTTTAATTGTTCTCACATCAGTGTTGATTACGCCGCCAGATTTTATATCAGATATTTTAGTGACAGTACCACTTGTAGTTTTATATGAAATTAGTATTAACTTATCAAAAATTATTTATAGAAAGAAACTTAAGCAGCGGTCGAATAACGAAATTAAAATAGAGCAAGAGTCTTAATGAGAGCAACATCTATCCGGTTGATGTTATTAAGCTTCACATAAAGAGTCTAAAAAACGTACTTTTGGTGTCGAAAAACATTTGCTTGTTAGGGTTAACAATGGAGCTTGAGCTATCTAATTAATTAAAAAGGCCGGAACAAATCCAATTATTATTCAATCTGGATGGACTGAAGGGTTTTATGGAAAGATCTTTAAACAAGGCAATAAAAACTTACGATTTATGGTTTATGTAGTAGGGAAAAGCTTGGCCCAACATAATAAAGACGTACGTCCCTTTTACGAGAAACTAATTGAACGAGGAAAGCATGCGAGAAAGGGCTATATTGCCCTTGGGAATAAATTTATCCGAATTGCCTTTTTAATGATAACGCATAAGAAGCCCTTTGAATCTAAGTAGACTGATTATAGTATTTTCAACGAGATTAAGAAAAAACTACAATACACAAAAATGGAGACTTATTTAAACATCGCTTTAGCTGCCTAAAAGATAAAAAACAATGAATCACTCTTCTGGGATCAAGGGAAAATCGACTTTGGTGCTGGAGGCAATACGACCTCGAGTGACAGCATGATTACCTTGTCCTGTCAATGCGAATTGTACGTTAATAGACCGGTTTGAACTAACCAGGCTGCATTCATGCGGAATTGAAGCAAGGTATTTCCTATTCAGATCCGAGAAGAGTTGATTCATTCATAAGGTTGTCTGTCAGTACTTATGGTATCTTTTGTTAATTTGATGCGTAAGGTGTATTTCTTATGCCCTAAAAATAAAAATTCTTACTTGACATAGTACGCTGACACCTTTTGTGGACAAAGTGCCTGTTTTGTCCACGTCGTACGGATTAAATGGGAATAAATGTATTATTGTTTTGCGATTATTTAGTGTAGCGGTTGGCGTAGCTTGAGGCGACGAAGGCGTTTGGTTTGATTTTTGGTTCGACGCCCATGGATTCCATTCGGGTAACCATTTCTTTGACGAATTCGCTCGTTTTGTTTCGCTTTCCGGCCCCGATATCAATGTGTCCCTCCATGGTGAACGTGGCCCCTTTGTATATGTGGGGCAAAACGATATCAATGAGCTCATTTTTTCTCTCCTCGGTAAACAAAGCGACAATCTCTTCAGTTAATGATAATTCGAGTGATATCCTTTCATGCAGCTGCGTCATTTTACGGTGGATGACCACTTTTTTAATACACGCCCATACCCCTTTTCCCTCATTTTGAATGACTATTCCGGTAATAAAAACAGTATGCCGTTTATGAACTTGAGAGTCAGTTCCTACCATTAAACGAAAATTTCCGGACGGGTCAGCATTCATAAACTCTATAATCCGTTTAAATACATGTTCAAAGGACATCCTGCTCTCTTGCAGATTTTTAAATAAATGGCTTTCTGGCCTTGGACCTTTCATAAAAGAAACACCACATCCTTCCCTTCTTGTCGAAGATTTCAGTTGAATTTCTACTGTTATTTTATGGGGAATGGTGTGTTGGCGTGCAATCGGCTGCAATGGCTAACTTTCTTTTTTTAGAGATATAAATAGAAGTTCCAGAATTTAAATAGAGCTTTTGTAAAAAATATTATCTAAGGTATCTAGATATGAATATTTTAGAAAAACTTAAATGAGTCTTAATATATACCGGCGAAGCTTGACATTGAGTTTTGTGAGGAGTACAATTTAAACATAAGTTTAAAATACTAACAAATGTTTACGAATGAGTAGAATGGGGTGAGGATTTGTCTGAGAGAATGACTGAGAAAGAGCAGTTGATTTATGATTTAATTCGAAAGAACCCCTATATTTCTCAGCAGGAGCTTGCAGAAGCAGTAGGATTGTCACGTCCTTCGGTTGCCAATATTATTTCAGGGCTGACCAGGAAGGGGCACATTGTAGGCAGGGCCTATGTATTGAATGAATCACAGCAAATTGTTTGTATCGGCGGGGCTAACCTAGACCGAAAATTCCAAGTGAAAAATAAAGCAAGGCTGGGCACATCGAACCCAATTAAGTCCGTAAAAAGTGTTGGCGGGGTAGCTAGGAATATTGCAGAAAACTTAGGCCGACTTGGACAGGACGTCATATTATTAACAGCTTGCGGTGCCGACAGCGATTGGGCGTATATTGAAGAGTCATCAAAATTATTTATGAATCTGGACTATGTGGCAAAAATTCCGGGGATGGCGACAGGTTCTTATACCGCCGTATTGGATACGGATGGCGAATTGATTATAGCCTTAGCCGATATGGAAGTGTATGAAGCAATTACAACTGAGCAGCTTTTAAAGCAGGATGCCTTGCTGAGCCGGGCAAAATGCATTGTTGCAGACTTAAATTGCCCAAAAGAGACACTTCAATTTTTATCCCATTTTGCCCAAAAGCATGACAGGCCGCTTGTACTAATCCCAGTTTCATCCCCAAAAATGGAGCGGCTGCCTGATGATTTAAGCGGTGTGACCTGGATGATTACGAACCGCGATGAATCAGAAACCCATTTTAATATCAATATTTCGGATCAAGAGGCATGGGAACAGGCGGTTGAAAAATGGCTTTCTTTAGGAATAGACAATGTCGTCATTACAAATGGCAAAAAAGGCGCGATGATCGGCAATAAGGAAGAAGGGACTTTTCATGTTCCTGCTATAGAAACAGAAGTTGTGGATGTCACTGGTGCAGGCGACGCTTTTTCCTCAGCGGTTATTTTCTCCTGGCTCGAAGGGAAAAAATTAATCGATATTGCCAAAGCGGGGGCAGTTAATGCTTCTAAAACATTGAAATCAACGTATACAGTACGTCAGGAATTATCCGCAGCACAATTACAACAAGACTTGGAGGACTAAATCATGAAAGAATATATTACTTTATCAGAAGAAGTTAAGCAGGCGAAAGAGCAAGGGAAACCAATTGTAGCGCTTGAATCAACGATTATTTCACACGGTATGCCGTATCCTCAAAACGTTCAAACTGCCCGCGAGGTAGAGCAAATTATCCGTGACAATGGAGCAGTCCCTGCGACAATCGCAATCGTAGATGGAAAAATTAAAATTGGTTTATCAGACGAGGAGCTCGAAATGTTCGGTAAGGCTTCAGATGTTGCTAAGGCTTCCCGCCGTGATTTAGGCTATTTGCTGGCAACTAAGAAGTTAGGGGCAACCACCGTTGCGGCAACAATGATTTGCGCGGAATTGGCTGATATTCATATTTTTGTGACTGGCGGAATTGGCGGTGTTCACCGCGGTGCGGAAACAACAATGGATATTTCAGCGGATTTAGAAGAATTGGCACAAACAAATGTAGCGGTTATTTGTGCGGGTGCGAAATCGATCTTAGATTTAGGCTTAACAATGGAATATCTTGAAACAAAAGGGGTGCCGGTAATTGGTTATCAGACGGATGTCCTGCCAGCGTTCTATACTCGTTCAAGCCAATTTGCGGTGAACTTCCGCGCGGACGATGTTGAGACCATCTCTAATACATTAAAAGCAAAATGGGATTTAAACCTTAAAGGCGGCGCGGTAATCGCGAACCCAATCCCTGAAGAACATGCAATGGATGAAAAAACAATCACAAATGTAATCGAAACAGCCCTTAAGGAAGCAACCGAGAACCATATTGCGGGGAAAGAAGTAACGCCATTCCTGCTAGCAAAAGTAAAAGAACTAACCGGCGGAAAAAGCTTAGACTCCAACATCGCCTTAGTAAAAAACAACGCCGTACTAGGAGCAAAAATCGCCGTTCAGCTTGGGAACTTAAAATAAAAAATAGCCAGAAAACAAATATAGAAAAACCAAAAAGACAGAAGGCACCACTACAGAAGGTGTTCCCTCTGTCTTTTTTTTTTTTTTTGGTTTTTATTGGAAAATGGTGTCAGGCACCACTCGTGGACATTTGTACGTCTGTAGTGGGCACATTTTTTGGTGGATTTTAATTTGTGCTGATTTGTAATAATGGTAGTTTTTTGTTCATAGATTGGTACTGTGTGTTTGATGCTTTTGTCCTATCTGATATTAATGGTGTTTGGTAGAAATGCAGGATGTATTTTGGCATGGTTCATTTTAAAATGGTTGTAACTTCCTTGTTATACATAATTTTAAATAAATATTCAATGGCGGAGGTTTTTTATGAAGAAGAAAAAGAAAAAAATTGCAGGGATTTTGGCTGTAAGTTTACTAACAACAACTGTTCCATGGGCAACAGGGTTTGCCGAGAGTCCAAAATGGACAAACGTCAATGTATACGAGGAGCAGGATGGAAGCAAGTTTAATAGCGAAAACTATGACTTTGTGAAATTCTCAAAAATTGGGGCACAATTAAAAGAAATCGAGAAGCAGTCAAACCGTATCAAAGTTGAGGTACGCGGCACCTCAGCAGACGGACATCCCCTCTACGTAGTCACTATTGCCGACCCAACCACACAAGGGAAGTTTGGTAAAATTCAAGCATTGAGAAAGCAAATGTTTAAGAACCCGGGAAAGGCCCAAGAGTGGATCGCCAATAACCAGGATTTTAAAGTGCCTATTATGATTAATGGGTCCATCCACGGAACGGAATTCGCCGGAACTGATGCCATTCTTCAGTTAATCGAACGCTTCGCAACCGAAAATGACGAGGAAACAAAGAACATCCTTGCGAATAACATTCTGATTTTCAACGTTGTGCAAAATCCGGATGGACGTGTTGATGCCACCCGTTTTAACGGTCAAGGGATTGATTTGAATCGTGACTTTATTACTCAGTCTCAGCCGGAGACAAGAGAGACGGTAGAACTTATTAAAGAATGGAATCCGATGGTGTTTCTCGATACACATGGATACGTGAAAAATTACGCACCTAACCTGCAGGGACTAATTGAACCATGTACACCGCCGCACAATCCAAACTATGAATACGATCTCTATAATAAGTGGGCGTACAAGCAGGCTGAAGCGATGGAAGCACAAATAATGAGCCAAAAGGACAAGTTCTCGTCAAGCACCCTGTATCAAAATATGAAAGGTGTTTATGTGCCTCAGCGAAATGACAAAGATGGCTGGGATGATTATCCGCCAATCTTTACACCAATGTATGCAATGTATCATGGGGCATACGGTCATACATTAGAAACGCCGACCAATGACTGGGATGGCGTCCGTTGGATGTATAACGCGATTATCGGGGCACTAAATTTTGCTACAGAAAACAAGCAGGCGATGATTACCGACCAAATTGAAATGTTTAAACGCGGAATTAACTTTGATCATCCTTTCCATAAAGATGGGTTCTTCCCGAAGGCTTATATCCTTCCAGTTAATGAAAAAGATCCGACTGTAACCCATAAAGCAGTTAATCATTTAATCAATAATGATATTGACGTCGTTCAGGCTCCAAAGTCATTTACGCTTGATGGAAAAACTTATCCAAAAGGGACTTTTATCGTTAAAATGGACCAAGCAAAAGCGGGGCTGGCGAATACGATGCTGTGGGACGGCGAGGATATCACTAATACGATTAATGCGATGTACGATATTTCTGCATGGAGTCTGCCGGAGCTTTGGGGATTTGAAGCTATTCCTACCCAGAGCGAAGTCGATGTTACAACAACTAAGGTTAATAAAATTTCCGAGCAAGGATCTGTATCAGGAAAGGGTCCATACTTAATTCCGAACAGCTCCGTTCAAGCAGTTAAGCTAGTCAATACTTTGCTCCAGCAGGGGGTAGCTGTAAAACGCGGTGCAAATGGTGATTTTTACACAGATGCCGCTGCTAATAAAATTTCAGCAGCTGTAAAGGAATCAGGACTGCAAATTGAATCAGCTCAGAAAGCTCCGCAGGACGCTGTTGCTTTAACCAACTTAAAAGTTGCTATCTTAAAGGACGGAGGAATTAGTAAAGTCCAGTCCCATAGTGGAACAAAGCTGTCCTTAAAACGTCTCGGCTTTGATGTGACAGAAGTAACTCCGGTTGAAGTGGCGGAAAATGGTTTAACCGGGTTTGAAGTATTTGTTTATAGTGGTTCATCCAGCTTAATTACTGTTATTGCAAGTGCGTCAAGCAAAGAATTCGGTCTCCAAAATTCATCTCAAGTAGCTAAGCTAAAGGCGAATATTACTGATTTTGTTTCCCAAGGCGGTAAATACATCGCGGTAGGAGGAACTGCCTCACAGGCAACGAAAACGCTTGGCCTGACGGATGATACCATTAATGTCGGAGGTTCTGACAGCAATGGAATCGTCAAGGTTGACTACGAAGGCACTGGTTTAACAGGCGGCTATGGCCAGGATGATATCGGATTTGTCTATCGTCCAACATGGTACACCAATACCGGGAATGATAAAGTAGCTGCTAAATATGCCAACACCGATAATTTCTTCCTTGCCGGCCACTGGAGAAATAACAGAAACGCTAAAGGGCAGGCCGTAATGGTAAAAGAGCAGGATAAGGACGTAACACTAATTGGATTAGAGGCAGGCTTCCGTGACCACACCGACTACCTGTTCCGACTCCTATCCAATGCTATTTTTGAAAAATAAAAGTCTTAAAGAGAGGTCTGGCTCCAGTTGGAGAGCCAGATCTTTTTTTAAAAATAAAAAAGGGTAGACCCTTGATGGATCGACCCTTTTCTTCATGTTAATTTACTTGATTGTTATTGTAACTGAATTGAAGTTGTTTCCGTTGCTAAGCGGATTATAGTTTTTCTCGATATTGCCGGCAGCGTCTACTGCGAAATAATTGATAGTTGTGGTATTATCAATTTTTAGTGTCTCAGCTAATTCACGAGTGCCGCTCAGCTGGATTTTCTTCGATTGGAACGTAGGGCGGCTGCCGTCAAGTGTATAATAAACAGTTGCCGGTTCGCTTAATTCAAACTCAACCTCTACTGGTCCATCGAACTTGCCGTTTCCAGGCACAGCTTTGGATTTCGGAGGCTGATGGTCTTTTGCATTAGCATAGGCAACTTTTATTAAACCAATTAAACCATTGGAGAACTCCATGGCCTCTTCATGTCCTTCTGAAAACGCCGGCTGGAAGCCAACTGCCTGCCATCTCTTTGTAGTGTTATTCCATAAATCTGCCCCAACCTCGAAGTTCCAGGCGTAAATTCCCTTTTCGTACCACAGGTAGTCAGCCGAGTTACCTGCAGCGGAGTATAGGACATCCGGAATTGGACCTGTACGGCTTGGTAAAATAACTGTACCGCGGTGGTCCTGAATGTCATTTAACATGATATCAGACGCTGCCCAGTAGAAGGCTTCTTGACCTGCAGTCGGGCGTGGCAATGTAACACGCTTAGGATCATAGGCGCCAGGTGACCACATGAAGTAGCCGCCATAGCTGTGAATATTCATCGCAAACTTAATATTTGGATTTTGGTCTGCAAGCCAGACAAGGTTTCTTGCTTCCGGCTCGGAGTTTTCAGAAGGTCCGGCAAAAGTATCACTAGTACAACTTGTTGATGCGCCAACAAATCCGTCAAATACAGAGCCGACAGAATGGTTGCGGTTTAGGTCAACTCCCCAAGAATTGCGGTATCCAGGGTCGGACGCCGTAGGCCCACAGTGGTTTGTCATATTTCTCCGCTGCATATTGTAATCGTTAAAACTGTAATTGGCACCATCCGGGTTAACTGATGGAACAAGGAAAATATCCAGATTGTCGACAAGCTTTCTTGTCTCACTGTCCTGGTCATAATTACGCAGCAGGCGCTCTGCTGTTTCAATCGTCACAAGAGGTGTGACCCATTCACGGGCATGCTCCTGAGCGTAGCCAAGAACCCCCGGTTTAGAACCGTCGCGATGCTTTCCGATACGGATTGCCTTGACCGTAAACGGATCGCGGGATACACTTGAAGGCGCTTTCAAATTATCCGTTAATGTTGCGGCTGCAGGGGCAACAACTCCGGAACCGGCATTACCGCGGTAGGTAGTCGCGGATACAAGCTGGCTGGCATTAGCATTTAAGGCATCGACGACTTGTTTTGCCGTACTAGTAACCTTGCCTGAGGCATCAGTTGCTAGATTTACTGAAATCTTTTTCCCGTCAACCGTTATTTTTAATGGGGAATTATTGGTTCCAGGATTCTTGAAATCTACTGAAATATCATTGCCGCCTTCATGACCCCAAGCTTTTGAGGAAACGACAACAGCAAGGTTTGTAGTACCGCCAATTGTTGCCTGAGCAAGACGTCGGTATCCGTTTGTTTTATTCGGCATGTCAATGATTTCTACTAAATTAGGAAATTCTTTTGCTAGTTTTTCTGCCCGCTCATATAATTCATTAGGGGCCATGTAGTGGTCAACAAAGTCGGTTACATAATTTGTTTTCTTATGCTTCGGTTCTTTCCCCAGCCACTCGGTTACGTTGCTAGTAGCTGTGCCGCCAAGATTACTTTCAATTTTGACCGATGAAGGAACGGCGTCAACCTGCAAAAGTAAATAGTGATACATATATTCTCCGTAATCAACAAATCGAGAAAGGGTTGCTGATTTTTCCACTTCACCCTCAGTCCAGGTTGCTTTAAGTGCTGTACTTGCTGATGCACCAGCACTCGTTTTTACTTCCATATACAGGAATGTGCCAGATTGGTTGGTAAAATGATTGGCACGAAGAACCTTAAGGGTATCTTCTGATGCTGCTAGACTTGCTTGCAGCTGCATAGCTGTTTGTCTCTCAGCCACCCTGGCGTTCCATTGCGTTTCGGTAATCAAGGTATCTTTCACTTTAATACCATACGTATCTAGCATTGCAATTTCCGTTGGTGTGACAACTGCATCTACTTCATAGACACCATTATTCTCTTCAATTCTGTGGGTAAGGTCAATGCCAAGTTCAAGCAGCTTGTCCTTCGCTTTGTCATTTGGAACTACTAATTGCACAATAGAGACAGATTCTTCCTTTGGCAGCGGCTGGTCAGGCCGCTCTACCGCGGATGTGGGAGTACTAAGACCGGGGTAGAATGTAGAGAACCCCAATCCGGTCACAGCAGTCATGACCATTAAATTTCTTTTCCATTTTGGTTTTTTTCTTTTTACCAAAAAACTGCACCTCCAAAACTATCAATGATTTTGTAATACAAGCTTATATTAAAATGGATATTCATAATTTTATGTCAAAAAATCTGACAAATAGTTTATTTCGTTCAACAAAATTTTTAAAATAAAAATATTTACTATTATGTTAGTAAACAAAGGTCAAAACATGAATTAATACATATTCGTCATAGCAAGTGCAAATTTAATACATTAATATAACAGCTTTTATAGTACGGACCTGAGCCGCAGTCTAATGCTGTCGATAAATGTTTGAATATGGAGATATAAAATTTATCGAAAAATTTAAAAGCGCTTGATTTCCGTTTTTGTTATAATCAAGGTAGGATATTATTACCATTTTTATGTATTTAAAGAGCCGAACGAAAACGAAAGGGGTGGCATTATGATGCGGATTGTTCGAGAGAAGGAGCTGGAGTTTTTAAGGAACGAGCTTAATTACTTGGCGGAATCGGAAGTGATTACGGCCGAGAAGGCGGAAGAGATTCAATCGCTGTATGAAGCAAGAGAGAAGCCTTCTTTTACGCGGACGCTTTTGTATGTGGGATCCATTTTAATTGGTGCCGGGATCCTCAGTTTTATCGCCAGCAACTGGGCAGAGATCGCCAAGCCGGTTAAATTTCTACTAATTGTCGGCATCTTCATAGCATGCAATTTTGCCGGATTTAAGCTTGAACGCAATTACCAAAAGACGTCCAAAAGTTTTTATTACCTCGGTGTGCTTGTATTCGGGGCAGGAATTTTCTTGGTGGAGCAAATGTTTCACATTGGGGGCAGTACGCAGGATGCGTTTTTATGGTGGGGGATTGGGATTATGCCGTTAGCCTGGGTGCTGCGGGATAAGTGGATTTTGCTTGCCGCTGTGTTTTTTTTCCTTTTTCATCTCATGGATGCTCCGTATCTTCAAGGTAAAGTCATTCCTATTTGGATGATTCTTATCATCGCCGCAATATATTTTTTAAATGGAAAAATTGGTTTTTCAAAAGGAATTGCTCTTGTAAACGGGGTTCTTCAGTTAGCCTTTTTAGCCACAGTGATTAGCTTTTTTATCACTAGAATGAGGGCATTCGATGAGCCTTATATTTTTGGAATTATCTATTTAGCAATAGGTATCGCATTAGTCTTGAATAAGGGGAAAATTCATGATATTTACGTGTATTTAGGATATATCACACATGGGGGAGCGGCATTGCTATTGTCCTTCAAGGACTCGTGGCCGATGGAACTGCCATCGCTGTATATTCCTTTTTCGCTGGCGTATCTCCTGTTTCTCTTATTCTTGATCAAACGAGGAAGCCTGTTCAGCATCATTCTTTTATGTGTTATGATTTTCCGTTTTTATCTTGATCTATCCTTTGAGTTTTTACCGAAATCGTTCGTCTTTATTATCGGCGGCGTCCTTTTACTAGGCTTTGGGTTTTATTTTGAAAAACAAAGGCGGAAGGGAGAGGGCAAACATGTTTAATCGGCCGAAATTGTTGCTATTGGCTTGTGCAGTACCGGTGCTCATTCTTCTGGCAATGTGTTACAAGCCCCTTCTTACGTTGTCTTCTGGGCAGGAAATAACTTTGCAGACTAAGCCGGTGGACCCTTCGGATTTGTTCCGCGGTGATTACGTCATCCTTCGCTATGAAGCAGAGGAGATCCCGAAAGAATTGGTAGATCAAGATGTGATTAAGCAGATGGATCGAGGCTGGAACTGGGGACTGGAAGAGCTGGGAGTGTATGTTGTTTTGGAGAATAAGGATGGCATCGACCATCCCGTGAAAGTAACGCTGCAAAAACCGAAGAACGGAGTATACCTAAAGGGTAAGCTGGATTATATTGGGACAAATGGTGAAGGAGGCGAAGTAGCCTTCATCCAATACAGCCTCGACAAATACTACGTCGAAGACAACACAGGCACCAAATGGGAAGAAGCCTCCACCAAAGGCCAAATCCTCGCCAAAGCCAAAGTCAAAAACGGCTACGCCATACTAACCGATATCGAAATGGAATAAACGGTTTAAAGTTAAAAAATGTAAATGGGTGTCAGGCACCATGTGAATTTTTCACATGGTGCCTGACACCCAAACTAAACCTTTGCTTATGATTTTTTGGATACTCTTATAACATTGTATACGCTGGCTGCTAAGCCGCCCCAGATGATGACGATGCCGACGATCATCATGGTGATTGCACTTCCTGACATGCTAGGCAACCTCCTTTTTATCATTTGAGTTTATGTTTGATTTCCATCCTTTAAAGGATAGGATGACACCAATGACAACAACGGCGGAAACCACTGCAACGCCTGCAGTCATGATCAGTCCGGTTGGATAGCCCTCATAGTTTTTCTCTAAGTTCTGGCGGATACTATCGAACATCATATATCCGAGCACTAGAGGTGTAATTACAGCAAGGGAGAACTTCCACCATGCCCCGGTACGTAAGTCGGAAATGTCGTTCGCATGCTTCTGGAGACCAGTTAGTCCTTTAAAGAACCAAGCAATTAACACTACTTCTACTAATCCAGCAAGAGCCACACCGAAGTTATTAATAAAATAATCAACAATATCTAGTAAATACAACCCGCCGTTGGTAGCGTAAAGCAGTGAGATTACTGTGGCAGCAAACCCGCCGGTTAGCACTGCTTTTGTCCGCGAAACATTGAATTTCTCCTGAACCCCGGCAATAAACGTTTCAACAATTGAAATTAATGAAGTCATTCCGGCGAAAACCAGTGACAGGAAGAATAATACCCCAAATAAAGCGTTCATTCCCGGAAACTCATTAATAATACTTGGGAAAACAACGAACGCCAATCCAATTCCGCTTTTAACCACTTCATCAATAGGAACACCCTGCTGCTTGGCCATAAATCCAAGAGCCGCGAATACACCGATACCTGCAAGTAGTTCAAACCCAGAGTTGGCAAACCCGGTAATAAAAGCATTATTGTTAATATCCGATTTTTTCGGAAGATAGCTGGAGTATGTCAGCATGATCGCAAATCCAATGGATAATGAGAAGAAAATCTGTCCATAAGCCGCAACCCATACTTTTCCGTCAAGGATACTATCCCAGTTTGGTTTGAAGAAGGCATTTAAACCTTCCGCAGCACCATCAAGCGTTAGGGCCCGGATGACAATAATTAAAAACATAACAACCAATGTTGGAATAAAGATTTTATTTAGTTTTTCAATCCCTTTTGATACGCCTTTATAAAGGACAAATAACGCAACTGCCCAAACAAGTAACAGTGGAATTACGACCCCGGGAACTAAATTCCCAATCACTCCCGGTGTTTCCGATAATTTTAAAACATGGCCGAATAAAAACTTGTCTGGCGCTGAGCCCCATTGGGTTCCAAATGAATAAATCGTATATTTAACGGCCCATGCAATAATCACAGCATAATAAGTACAAATGACAAAGGAGATTAAGACCTGCCACCAGCCAAGCCATTCTGCTTTTTTACTCATTCGGAAGAATGATAGCGGGGCAGAACCGCGATATTTATGACCGATTGTAAATTCTAATATTAAAATTGGGATCCCTGCTGTTAATAGTGCAAATAAATATGGGAAGAAAAAGGCACCTCCGCCATTTTCATAGGCGACGGCCGGAAACCGCCATATATTCCCCAATCCTACTGCAGAACCCACGGCAGCCATGATAAAGCCGTATCTAGAGCCCCATTGTTGTCGATTTTCCATAAAATTGTCCTCCTATATTATATTTCCATATTTATTAAAATTCAGATAACTTTATTACTATCTTAATATATCAGCTTTTTTGGTAATGTCAAACTCTTTGGAATAATTTTTTAAATTACAATTTTTACTATTCAATAAGTTTCCATCCTTTCGCACTATGGTAAATGGTGATTTATAAATGGAAGCCCTTTCAAAAAAGCTGTTTTTAGTAGAGTCGTGCAACTACCGTTCGATATTTTCTAAGAATAGTAAAAATGTTGTTAAACAAGAGAGCGAGGACCCAACGTGTATGGATCAAATGATAAGAAATCGTACTTTATGTTCAATAGCGAAAATTCAACAAACATTTGGATGAAAAATATTGTCAACCTATTTTATAAATAGGTTGACAATAACCCACCTTCGGCATTATCTTAAAACTATGGAAATTATGGATGGAGTGGGAGAGTAGAATATGAAGTTTAGAGCGTTAGATATTACACTTATCGGAATGTTTGTTGCACTAATGGGGATTGGAGCCAACATTACGGCGATTGCTCCGTTTTTAACTGTTGGCGGAGTGCCAATCACATTGCAAACCTTTTTTGCGATTCTAGCCGGGTTAATTTTGGGGGGCAGATTGGGCGCGGTTGCGATGACAAGTTATATGTTGGTTGGTTTAATAGGGGTCCCTGTATTTGCAAAATTTGGGGCAGGTCCTTCAACAATACTCAGCCCGACATTTGGATTTATTGTTTCATATATTTTGATTGCTTATTTAATCGGCAAAATAGTAGAAAAGAAAAAGAGCTTGGGTGCTTTTATTACGGCAGCCCTAATTGGAATGATTATTAATTATCTTTTCGGAACCAACTGGATGTACTATGCCTATAAACTATGGTTTACAGCACCGGAAGGCTTTACTTACCAAATGGCCTGGCTATGGATGGTCCCACCGCTGCCAAAAGACATTGTACTATCCATCTTCGCAGCAATCATGGCACACAGACTTGAAAAAACCGTACTATCCAAAGGCCAATTCAAAAACCTGAAAAGAGCCTCCTAAATAGTGGGTTTTGGTGTCAGGCACCATGTGAATTTTTCACATGGTGCCTGACACCAACGATAACATTAATAACAACATCAAAAAGTGGTATAACCAATATACGGTTATACCACTTTTTTGTCTGATTGGGCTTTTTGGGCGGAGACTTTGTTTTTCCCAAGCTGTTTGGATTTGATGAGGAGCTCGTCTGCTTGGACGTAGCCCTTTTCCATGGAACTAAGCTCAGTTATTTTGTCGTAATAGAGCCCGAATGAGCCGGTGCAGCCAACTGTAATCTCTCCCCCGCCGTATTCTGCCAGCACGGAATTGTTTCTAATTTCATCACGCATCATCCTTACCAAATCCAGTGTCTCCTCGAAGTTTCGTTTTCGCAGGTAAATTGTAAATTCTTCCCCGCCGCTTCTAAACAAATAATCATCTTGAGAGAGAAACTTTTTTAATGTGGCGGCGAAATGCTGAATCACTTTATCTCCGACGGCATGGTTATAGCTGTCGTTTATTTGTTTGAAATAATCAATATCAGCAACCACAATGCCGATACGCTCTTCTCGTTTATTGAATTCGGCCATTATTTGATCCATATAGGTTCGGTTATACGCGCCTGTTAAAAAGTCGGTATAGGCCATCTGCTCGAACTTGTCCCGTTCAAGCTTATTTTGAATGCTTTGCTGTTTAGAATGAAACGATCTGCTGACAATATAGTTCAGGAGGAATAGAACAATTAATAATTCCCATTGCCCATTTTGTAAAAATAGGAATAAAAATCCATTAGATAATGCTGCTTTCCCATAATCCAGCAGACTGACACTTTTTAAAATAAAGTTACTTGCTTCTTTGAAGGATTTTAAATCGCCCATAATTTTAAAGACGATAACCATAAATGTTCTAGAAAGATAAGAGGACAGACAAGTTAATAGAAATAAAAGAATCCAAAATCCAAACGGAATTGATTGAAAACTATTATAAAAGTATTGAAACAAAAAGTAAGCGATAGAATTCGTAATAACAAAGACGCCAATATTATAAAAAGTATCGGTAAATTCCGTAGGGTCGGCTGTTTTAGTCCATTTTCGGTAAAAATAAACTGTAAAGCGATAAACCGCCTCAAAAATGAATAGCCCAAACGGTCCGGTAAACATGACAAACGACAAATCATAACTGATTCCATAATCAATGTTTGTGCTGCCATTTTTCGAGAAAATGCGCAGATGGTAATATAAAGCGGAAAATAGCCAGTACAATGACAGCGCCTTCAAAAAATCACTCTGACTTGTTAAAATACCGGCTGAACTAAAAGCAATCACCAAAGCTATCAAAAAAAGTGAAAGATCATAAACTTTTGCTTTTGGCATCACCGTTTTACCCCTCTCAAAGAACCTTCTAAAAAGACAAGAATGTCATCAAATTTTTCCGCTATCCTACCTCTATTTTACAAAATTTCAGGCTTAATCGTATAGCAAATTTAAAATTCATTTGTAAAAATCGTAAAAAATTGTCATTAGTGTGAATAGGTGAGAGTTAGCGGGATCACCCTATTTGGTAATTTCAAACATTGTTGTAAATTTGAAAATTTGTTACATTAGAAAAGTAATTTTTTAAAAAGAAAGAAGGGGAGAAACTATGGGAATCATTGAAAATATCATAAACGGAACCAATACGTTGCTATGGTCTTATGTGTTAATTATTTTACTAATTGGTTCTGGTTTGTACTTTACAATCAATACGAAGTTTGTACAATTCAGGATGGTCGGAGAGATGTTCCGTTTAATGGGAGAAGGGGCAACGGGTGATAAAAAGGGGATATCATCCTTCCAGGCGTTTTGTATCAGTACGGCTTCTCGCGTAGGGACAGGGAACCTTGCCGGTGTTGCCATTGCGATCACAACAGGGGGTCCGGGAGCGGTTTTCTGGATGTGGCTTATCGCCTTAATCGGCTCAGCATCAGCGTTTGTTGAGGCAACGCTGGCGCAAATTTACAAGGTAAAAGACGGCGATACTTTCCGCGGCGGTCCTGCTTATTATATGGAAAAAGCGTTGAATGCCCGCTGGATGGGGATAACATTTGCTGTGTTAATCTCATTAACATTCGGCTTGGCGTTCAACTCGGTTCAAGCGAATACGATTACAAGTTCATTAAATAATTCATTTGGCATCAGCAAAACAGTCATTGCTATTGTTTTAGCTGTTGTTACCGCCGTCATTATTTTTGGCGGACTGAAGCGAATTGCTAAAGTGGCAGAGTGGATGGTTCCGGTAATGGCTGGTGCTTATATTTTAATCGCTCTCTATATTGTGGTAACGAACCTTACGGAAATTCCGCAGGTTTTCAAGTTGATTTTTGAAAGTGCGTTCGGATTTAGAGAAGCTGCCAGTGGTGCTTTTGCTGCAGCAATGATGAACGGAATTAAACGTGGTTTGTTCTCCAACGAGGCTGGTATGGGTAGTGCGCCAAATGCGGCCGCAACAGCAAGTGTCAGCCACCCGGTAAAACAAGGGTTAATCCAATCACTTGGCGTATTTGTTGACACATTGGTTATTTGTAGTGCTACTGCTTTTATCGTTCTATTATCAGGAATGTATACTTCAAAGGAAGCTAACGGAATCGTTTTAACGCAAAATGCTCTTGAAGGATCACTAGGGTCATGGGCCGGTATTTTCCTTGCATTTATAGTCTTCTTATTCGCCTTTAGTTCTGTAGTCGGAAACTATTACTACGGCGAATCCAATATTGAATTTATTAAAAATAACAAGGCCGTATTGACGATTTATCGTATTGCGGTTGTCGGCATGGTCGCTTTTGGTTCACTAGCAGATCTAAGTTTTGTTTGGAACCTGGCTGACTTATTCATGGGACTGATGGCGATTATTAACCTCATTGCCATTTTATTATTAGGCAAAATTGCCTTCAAAGCATTGGCCGACTACACCAAACAAAAAGCAAACGGTCAAAACCCAGTCTTCTACACATCCAACATCAAAGGACTAAAAAACGTAGAAGCATGGGAAGAAGCACCCTCACAAGCGAACAACAGCAGTAAACTAGGTTAACGATATTTAAATTTGATGATAAATTTGGTGTCAGGCACCACTCATGGACAAATCCTGCATTTGTCCACGTCAGGAGGACAGTTGTCTTTCTGTGGTGCCTGACACCATTTTTTTATCCGTCTTTTTTCTTATGTTAGGTAATAAATTGGTAATAAGTAGAAGTGTTTTATTAGGATAGGGGTGGCGCTATGAAGGAGTTAATGTTTATGAAGATTGCTGTTGATGTGGCGCTTGAGAATGTGCTTACGAACGGTGGTGGGCCGTTTGGGGCTGTTGTTGTGCGAAACGGGCAAATCATTAGTGTCGGCCGCAATCAGGTAACAACAATAAATGACCCGACGGCCCACGCGGAAGTTCAGGCGATTCGGGCAGCATGCCATTATATGAACGACTTCCAACTGACCGAATGTGAGCTATATACAAGCTGCGAGCCTTGCCCAATGTGCTTGGGAGCCATCTTTTGGGCTAGACTCCAAAAGGTGTACTATGCCTGCACCAAGGAAGATGCCGCCAAAATAGGCTTCGACGACCAATTCATCTACAGCCAATTAGATCTGCCCCCGGACAAAAGAAACATCCCCATGTTCCGAATTCTTCCAGACAACACCTACCTCCCATTCAACGCATGGATTCAGAAGCCGCACAAAAATTATTAATAATGGTGTCAGGCACCACTCGTGGACATTTGTCCACCGTGGAAGGACAGTGCTCAAAAACAAAACAAGCACGACCCGTTTGCTAAATATGGTTGTGCCTGTTTGTCTGTGTGGCCGCCGCTCTTCCTAGATAGTTGGGTAGACTTTGTCTGGGTCTGGCCCAGTCCGGTGGTCTTTATTTAATGCATCAATTTTCGCCATTTCTGCGGCGGAAAGCTCGAAATCGTAAATATCGGCATTTTCTTCAATTCGGCTTGGCGTGCTCGATTTCGGGATGAAAATGGAGCCATGCTGCAAGTGCCAGCGGAGAACAATTTGCGCCGGAGTTTTTTGATAAAACCTTGCCAATTCCTCCAGTACCGCTTCTTTTAAAACCTTTCCTCTTGCAAGGGGCCCCCAAGCTTCAACGGCGATCTTCTGCTCTTTTAAATATTCTCTTAATGGAAACTGTGTCATGTATGGGTGAATCTCAATTTGATTCACCATCGGCATCACATTGGCCTTCGTTTTTAATTTTTCCAAATGGTGCATTTGATAATTACAAACACCAATTGCCAGTACCATTTTTTCCTCATACAATCGCTCAAAAGCACGCCAGGTTTCAAAAAAATGCTTTTCACTTGGCCAGTGGACAAGCAGCAGGTCCAGATGACTAAGCTGCAGGTCAGCCAGCGATTCCTCAAACGTAAACAGCGATTGATCATATCCTTGGTGGCCGTTATTTATTTTTGTAGTTATAAACAAGTCCTTTCGTGAAATTGGGCAATTGTATAAAATCTCTCCAAGCATGGCTTCGTTTTGGTACATCTGCGCCGTATCAAAAGAGCGATATCCCACCTCCAGCGCTTTATGGACAGCTGTTTCCAATTCAGCATGATCTGTAAGTTTATACACCCCAAAGCCATGCTGCGGCATAGTGACACCATTATGTAAAGTAATCTGGTCCGCAAAAGTGCTCTTCAAACTCGCTCCTCCTTAAAAAAGTTTCTTGCCATTAAGTATAGCGATAGTAAAGATCTAATGAAAGTGATTTAGCTGCAGGATTCCATATGGGAAAGTAATCAAACGTACGATTAAAAAGATCTCATGCCTTGATAAAAAGGGATTTAATAAAAATAAAAATACTACTCAAACGTTTGTTTAAATAAAAATTTTCAAACACCTATTGCATTTATTTTCCATATATTATATAGTACATTACATCAGTAATGCACTATACCAGAGAGAAAGGAGACACGAAATGGCTCTTAATCTGGACGGAACGAAGCCTATTTATATACAGATTTCGGAATGGCTGGAGAATGAGATTCTCGATGGGAATTTCGAAAGTGATCAGAAGATTTATTCTCAATATCAGCTGGCGGAAATTTTTAATATCAACCCGGCAACTGCGGCAAAGGGGCTGAACATTTTGGCGGAGGAACAAATTCTTTATAAAAAGCGCGGGCTCGGCATGTTCGTAGCCAATAATGCAAAGGACATGATTTTAAGCAAGCGGAAAAATCAAACCTTAAAACGACTGGTTCAGGAAATCGTCATGGAAGCACAGCGATTGAATGTAAGTAAGCAGGAGCTGATTGAAATGATCAACACAATAAATTTGGGGGAGGAAAGGGAATGACCATTATTGAGTGCAGCGGTGTGACAAAGGTTTTTGGGAGCGCAAAGGCGCTAAACAACTTCTCGTGCGAAATCAAAGAAAACACCATTACCGGTTTGATTGGCCGCAATGGAGCAGGAAAAACCACCTTATTAAAAATCATCGCGGGGTACCATGAGCAAACGTCCGGTGAAATAAAAGTCTTTTCCGAAGAACCATTTAATAATCTAACCGTTTCAGCAAACACCATTTTTGTTCATGACCAACTGAACCTTCCTACAGCTTTAACACTTCAAGAAATACTAGATGTAATGGGGAATTTTTATAAAAATTGGGACCGTGAACTTGGCCAGCGGCTGTTTGATTATTTTTCCTTTCACCCATTGCAGTATCATAACGGGCTTTCAAAAGGGATGAAAAGTACCTTCAATATGATATTGGGGCTGGCCGCCCGAACACCGTTAACTATTTTTGACGAGCCGACAACTGGCATGGATGCTGCGGTCAGGAAAGATTTTTACCGTGCCTTGCTTAAAGACTATATTGCCTATCCACGGACGATTATTCTTTCAAGTCATCACTTAGATGAAATTGAGGATTTACTTGAAGATATATTGGTTGTCAAGCAGGGACGGGAGCTTCTTCATATGCCGATGGCGGATTTGCGGGAATATGCTATAGGATTCGAGGGGAAGGCCGCATTGATGAAGGAATGGATGAAGGATCGGGAAATTATTTTTTCAAAAACTGGTGCATTCGATCAAATCTATGCGGTGGTTAGCAATGATTTTACCGAAACGGAGCTGCAGCAGGTAAAGTTAGCTGGCATCAATATATTGCCAGTGAGTTCTAGTGATCTCTGCGTCTATTTAACTAGCAAAATGAAGGGCGGGATTGATGATGTCTTTAACAAAGGTTAGTTTGCGGGAAATTATAAAGCAGCAATATGCATACAAACTTAAGGCATATAGTCAGGTGTTTATGTCACTTGTGATTATACAGGTTTTCGCCATTTTGTTTTCGCAAGGCGGGTCCGCTATGATGGGGAGCAGCGGCGGATTGATTGATTTGGAACTGCGCTACTATTCATCAGATGTAGTCATCGCGTTCACACTGCTTTGGGGATTTATCACGGCCATTTTAATTACGACAAAGGCGTATCGAAATGACGATTTTATATTTGTTACGAATCGTTTAACCAGTAATCTATCAAATATGCTGTTTCTTTTGACGGCAAGTGTGATTGGCGCAATAACTGCGCTGATGTCCTCCTTTATAGTGAAAATCATCATTGTTTTGTTTAAAAGTGAAGTTTTTATAAACGGTACGGCGTCTGCGGCCGGTGGGTTTGATTTGATTATTGGTTTCTTTGCTACGCTCCTCTATATCTTCCTTGTTTCTGCGTTAGGATATTTCGTGGGAACGCTGATCCAATTGAGTCGGGTGTTCGCATTTGTGCTGCCGGTACTGTTTGTTGGCGGATTAATTCTTGACGGGATGATAGGGCAGGCAGGAATTGTTGCGGGGATGTTTACATTTTTCTTTTTGGAAGAGGTATTTATTTTCTTTATCGTGAAGTCCTTAATAACTGCCGGTCTGTTATTTACTGGGGCGTTTATCTTATCTAACAGAATGGAGGTAAAATCGTGACGCTGATCTTGCCTATTCTTATCCTGCTATTAATATTAGGAAGTTTTGTTGGTTTGACCTCTAGAATGGGGAAAAAGGTTCACAGAAGGGGGAACATTTCTTATAGCTCTCGAGTACGGTTGATTTTCAGCGGGTACTTAGCCGTTCTCATCATTTGTATGGTAATAAGCATTGTGCTGCCGATTAAAGGGATGACTACTTTGCAAAAGGTCAACAGCGATGAGCTGGTTCAGGAGGGCACGAGCTTTCATGATGCAGCAAAGGCTGGAGATACTGCCAAGTTTGAAAGTAAATATTTATCAAAAGAATGGAAATTTGATTTTCAAGGGCGGCAGCTTAAAATGACGTCATACGGTGATAATTTTTATAATATTACAGTTATCGTTGAAAGAAAGGATCAAAAAGACGGCGTAATCGAGGCTAGCTTCTATAAGACTGGGGCCGATCTGAATGGATTAGATATATCAAAGTTCGTCCACCCGCCACAACTGAGATTAATGGATGGAGAACTGATCATTTCAAATTCACCCAAAAACAAGTTGAAATTTGCCCAATTTGAAAATCCATTTCCATCAAAACAATTCACAGGAGGTAGCGTCTTTGGACACAAATCCAATTCCAGCGAAGGCACAAGCATCCTCTATATGAAAATCCCCAAAAACCTTACATTAAATGAAACCGACAACATTAACTTGGAATACGTCGGTGAGGGGATAGGGGATTAGTGGTGTGCCTTTTAGTGGTCATTCGAGTGGTGCCTGACACCACTCGTGGACATTTGTACGCCTGGGGTGGACACTCGCTCGGCAAAGGAACCTAAAAAAGAAGTTAACCGCATGCATGATAAGGCGAGCTAACTTCTTTTTTTAAGTAACAGTAAAATCCTAGATTTTGCTGCCGAGCTTGTTGGAAATCCGCAAGCCGTATTCGATTACCTTTTCGATTAAGTAGTTTTGTCTGTCTTCTGTGATATTGAAGTTGACATAGCCGATGCTGATGGCGCCAAGCAGTTCATTGGCGTGATTGAAAATAGGGGCAGCGACGGACGAGGTTCCTAGCGTTTTTTCGCCGTGGCTTGCTCCGTACCCTTGGCGTCTGATCCTGCTCAATAATTGTAAAAATGAATCCTTTTCCTCAGCTTGGACTAAGGAGTTAACCATTTTAATAGTTTCAGAGGAAGGTATATTCGCGAGCATTACTTTATTGGCCGCCCCAATATGCAAAGGAATGCGAATCCCCAGCTGGTCATAGATGCGAATAGGATTGTTGAGACAGTCAATTCTCTCGACTACCATTGATTCTAAGCCTATTGGCTTGCTGAAATACACACTTTCCTCCACCTCATACATTAATTTCTCCATTTCAGGACGGATCAGTCCGACAAAATCAAAAGTATCATACATTTGCAGACCATACTCCAGCCAGGTGTTACCCATGGAATATAACTTCAAATCGGGGTCCTGCTGGATTAGTCCGTGTTCCTTCATAGATTGCAAAAGACGATGAAGTGTACTCACAGGTAAATCACATTCCTTAGACAATTCAGTAATGGAAATCCATTTTTTTGTATCATTTTTCGCCAAAACCTTGATTACTTGCATGGCACGATCTATTGTTTGCATCTCCTATTCCTTCCATTTCCTTTAGACTCTTATAATTGGTAGAAAAAAACATTATTCAGTCAATTCAAAAAATATTGACATGTAAGCACTGTCACTATAATATCATATTATAAATTTTCCTGTCAGGGGAAAAGTATTCCACTATGCGGAAAATAGGAGGTTGTTTTAGTTGCTGACATCTATGTATAAAAAGCTAAACACTGTAATAGTAAAACATCCAAAAGATGCCTTTATCAGCCAAGATCATCTAAGGAGTGAGTGGAAAAAATTTAACTATATCAACGAGCCGGATTATATGAAGGCCGAGCAAGAATATGAACAGTTTCTTTCCATTATAAGGGAGCATGTCGGCCAGATTGAATTTTTACCGGTTTCGGAAAAGGTGGGGCTTGATTCGCTTTACGCCCATGACCCTGTTAAATTTACAAAAAAAGGCGCCATTATTTTAAAATCAGGGAAAAAATTACGTCAGCCTGAGGCCGAAATTTATAAGGAATTTTTACAAGAAAAAAATATTCCGATAATAGGAGAATTAACCGGAGATGCTGTGGCCGATGGGGGAGACCTTGTTTGGCTGGATGATCGTACATTGTTAGTAGGCCGCGGTTATCGAACAAACGATGAGGCGATCCGCCAAATCAAGGAGATGACAAAGGACTTAGTTGATGAATGTATTGTTGTTCAATTGCCGCATGACCAAGGGGAAGCAGAATGTCTGCACCTTATGTCTTTTATAAGCATCGTCGATGAGGATCTTGCTGTCGTCCATTCACGTCTTATGCCAGTATTTCTTAGACAAATGCTTCTTGCGCGCGGCTTTCAATTAATTGAGGTACCGGATGATGAGTATCATCGGCTCGGCTGCAATGTGCTGGCCTTGGAACCGCGCGTTTGTGTCATCGTTTCCGGAAATCCGCAAACCAAACAGGGACTGCTGGATGCAGGGGCGACCGTCTATGAATATGAAGGAAATGAAATTTCTTATTTGGGGACGGGCGGACCGACATGCCTGACATGCCCGGTAGAACGAATTTAAACAAAACAAAACGGGATAATCCCGATAAATTTGAGGAGGAAAAAATCATGTTAAAAGAATCTGCTGTAAAATCCGCTCAAGGAACAAAAATGTTTCAGAACACAATTGTAAAAAGACCAGGAGCAACCTATGTTAATGGCTTAACAACATCGGATCTTGGAACACCTATTTTAGAAAAAACATTAGAGCAGCACGATGCCTATATTGAAGCACTTAAAACATGTGGTACAGAAGTGACAGTTCTTCCAAGCAATGATCAATTTCCGGATTCTACCTTCGTTGAGGATACAGCTGTTTTAACACCCGAGTTTGCTGTAATTTCAAACCCTGGTGCGGAAACAAGAAATGGCGAGATCCACGAAATGGAACCGGCAATCAAATCTTTTTACGATAAAATCTACTATATTAAAGCACCTGGCACACTTGACGGCGGAGATATTTTACAAATCGAAGATCATTTTTACATCGGTATCTCTGCTCGTACGAACCAGGAAGGCGCTGAGCAGCTTCAACAAATTTTAGAATCTGAAAACTATAAAGCAACAATCGTTCCGCTGCAAAAATTCTTCCACCTGAAAACAGGAATCGCTTATCTGGGTAATCAAACGATTGTCGTTGCCGGAGAATTTGTTGACCATCCAGATTTTAATTCTTATCAAAAAATTGTGGTGCCGCCGGAAGAGGAATATGCAGCAAACTGTATTCGCGTAAATGACTATGTCATTATTCCATCAGGCTATCCGCAAACAAAGCAAAAACTAAATGAGGCTGGCTACCAAACAATTGAACTGGATACATCAGAGTTTCGCAAACTTGATGGCGGCTTAAGCTGTTTGTCGCTGCGTTTTTAAAAAGGTCCAACAAAATCAGATATGTGAGGATGCGATTAGTTATGACACAGCTAAGGTGGGGATCCCCTGAAGCATTGCGCAGGTTATTATGCGAAGTAGTAAGCTGGAAAAGTATGACCCTTACAGACGGAGAGCGTGAGTTTTCTTCTAAAGTGGCAGGGAAGCTCAAGGAATTGGCATATTTTCAAGAGCATCCTGATCACTTGGGTCTTCATGATGCCGATTTAGGCCGCCAGTTTGTAACCGCTTTATATAAACACTCTGAGGCTAAGGAAACCATTGTGCTAATCAGCCATTTTGATACGGTGAATACAGAAGAATATGGCGATCTTCAGGAATATGCGTACCTGCCAGAGGAATTGACCAAGCTGCTTCATTCTAGAGTGGATGAACTGCCGGAAGAAGCCAGGCAGGATCTTCTCTCCGGGGAGTACCTATTTGGCCGGGGCACGATGGATATGAAAATGGGACTGGTTATGCATATGGGATTGATTGAAAAAGCAACGGTCGAACACTGGCCAATAAATCTCATCCTTTTGACGGTTCCGGACGAGGAAGTAAATTCTTCCGGCATGCGGGCAGCTGTTCCGAAGCTATTAGAATTGAAGGAACAACATCAGCTGGAGTTTAAGCTATTTCTAAACGGCGAACCGGTATTTACGCAGGCACCGGGCGATCGGAACTATTATGTGTATTCAGGTTCAATTGGGAAAATCATGCCTTCCGCCCTTTTTTACGGAAAAGAGACGCATGTGGGTGAACCGCTTAGCGGCATAACAGCACCTTATATCGCTTCATTTTTAACACAGCGGATGGAATGGAATTTAACCCTGCAGGAAACGGAGATGGGAGAGGAAACGCCGCTTCCGGTGACACTGCAGCAAAAGGACCTCCGACTAGAGTACTCCGTGCAAACGCCGTACCGTTCATCAGCTTTGTACAATGTGTTTTTAATGAAACGGAATGCGGAAGAAATCATGGATATATTCGAAAAGGTAGCACTGAATGCAGCTCACGCATGCAACGAGGCTTATCAGGAAATTTGCAAGGAGCGGAATGCATCTCCCGTTGGCGAAGTGCGGGTACTGCGGTATGAAGAGCTAGAAAAGTATGCAGTACGGAAATTTGGGGCAGATTTTGTTGCCGGAGTCAAAGCTACGGTTCAGAAAAGGGCGAATTGGGATGACCGAGAGAAATCGATTCGCATTGCTGATACGCTGATTATTGAGTGTCAGGAACTGGCACCGGCCATCGTCCTGATGTATGCGCCGCCTTATTATCCGGCTGTCAATTCTTCTAATAATGAGCTGGTTGTGGAATGTATCGAGTACGTGAAGCAGCAGGGCTTTGAAAAGTTCAGTCTGCCTGTTAACCAAGTGCACTATTTTAATGGAATCAGTGACCTCAGCTATGTAAATTACCAGGATGCTGGCGAAGGATGGACGGTATTCAAAGAAAACACACCGGTCTGGGGCAGCAGCTACAGCATCCCATTCGATGAAATGACCCAGCTCCAAGCACCGGTACTCAACGTAGGCCCGTTCGGTAAAGACGCTCACAAACGAACCGAACGCCTCCACATCAAAAACGCCTTCGAAGAAGTACCAGCCCTCGTCGAAGGGATGGTCAAAATGCTGGCAAAAAAGAACCGTAACGGTGTCAGCCACCACTCATGGACAAATTAGTCATTGTGTCCACGTCAGGTGGACAGTTCGTGCGAATTCCAGTTGGGGGGCAGCTACACGGTGATTAGTGTGGGTGCCTCGCAGCGTGGTACCTGACACCAAAAATATTAAGGGATGTGATTAAGTTGGTCGAACAAGAGGGTCAGAAGAATCAATTAAATCGGTCGATGAAACGGCGTCATTTGTTTATGCTTTCCTTAGGGGGAGTAATTGGAACTGGATTGTTTTTAAATGCGGGCTACACAATTAATCAGGCAGGGGCAGGCGGGGCATTAATCGGTTATTTATTTGGCGGGCTGATTTTGTACCTTGTTATGGTTTGCTTAGGAGAGCTTGCAGTGTACATGCCTGTTACTGGATCATTCCAGACTTACGCTAGCAAATTCATAAGTCCTTCGGCTGGTTTTTCGCTGGGCTGGATGTATTTTATAGGATCAGCTGCAACAGCAGGAGTAGAATTTACGGCTGCAGGAATTTTGATGCAACGCTGGTTTCCGGATATCTCCGTTTGGATTTGGTGTGCTATTTTTATTCTTCTATTGTTTCTGCTAAATGCGTTAACAACTAGGGGCTTTGCTGAGGCGGAATATTGGTTTTCCGGGATTAAAGTATTGGCTGTTATCTTCTTTATTATTATTGGTTTCGGGGCCATCTTTGGCATCATTCCATTGGCTGACAGGCCGGCGCCGTTTATGGAACATTTAGCTCCTAAAGGACTTTTTCCTGCCGGAATTGCTATTGTATTTGTGACAATGATGAATGTTATCTTTTCCTATCAGGGATCAGAACTAATCGGGATTGCGGCTGGTGAAAGCGAGGATCCTCAAAAGAATATCCCACGTGCCATTCGAAATGTGCTTTTTAGAATCATCATTTTTTATATTGCTTCTATTATTATATTGTCCGCCATTTTCCCAACAAAAGAACTTGGGTTATTAGAAAGCCCATTTGTGACCTTGATGGACATGGCAGGAATTCCATTTGCACCTGACATTATGAACTTTGTTATCCTAACCGCAATTTTATCTGTAGGAAACTCTTGTATTTATGCTTCGACCCGTTTGCTTTGGGCGATGGCTCATGATGGAATGGCGCCAAAAGTTTTTGGAAAACTCTCAAAACGGAAGGTGCCGTTTACTGCTCTTGTATTCACCATGATTTTTTCACTCTTATCGTTACTTACAAGCGTTGTTGCTGCTGATACTGTATTCGTGTTGTTAATGTCAATCGCGGGTATTTCCGTCACCATCTCTTGGATGGGAATAGCCCTTTCCCAATTCATGTTCCGACGTAAATATATCCAAGCCGGAGGAAAGGTAGAGGACCTAAAGTACAAAGTACCATTCTATCCTCTTATTCCACTGATTTGTATCATATTCTGTGTCTCGATTCTAGTATTCCTAGCCTTTGACCCAACCCAGCTCACAGGACTGCTCATCGGACTAGGATTCTTGCTTACTACCTATATCTTCTATTACTTCAAAAATAGAAAATCAGATAAAGCTAGTACAAATAATGAAATTGGTGCCTGACACCACTCGTGGACATTTGTACGCCTGGGGTAGACACTAGGGCGTGTCCATATGCCTTTGCTATGCCGGATAACCGTGATGGTTGTCCGGTTCTTTAGTGGTTTAAATGTTTGATGGATTAAAATATTTATAAACTCATAATTCCTACTTGATTTATTGGAATTGATGTATTAAAATCATTTCATAAATATAGAGGGGAAGGAATATCATGAATTCCATTTTTATTATCATAAATATAGCCGTGTTGCTTTTGTTAATGGCTGGTCTGTTTTTCATGCAAAAGAAACACGTTTCTTTTTCAAAGCGAGTATTTACCGCGTTAGGTTTAGGTCTTGTCTTTGGTTTTGTCCTGCATCTGATTTACGGTACAACATCTGAGATTACAGCGGGTACCATTGATTGGTTTAACATTGTCGGGAACGGCTATGTGAAACTATTACAAATGGTTGTTATGCCGTTAGTATTCATTTCTATTGTTGGTGCTTTTACAAAATTAAAGCTGACCAAAAATATCGGAAAAATTAGTTTCCTAGTTATTGGTATCCTGCTTGGAACAACAGCAATCTCAGCAGCGATCGGTATCGGTTCTGCTTTAGGCTTTGGCCTTGACGGCATTCACCTTACCGCTGGCGATGCTGAAAACGCCCGTAATGCTTTGCTTGAAGAAAAAGTAACTGGCGTTAAAGATATGACGATTCCACAGCAAATTCTTGAATTATTGCCAAGCAATCCGTTTCAAGATTTAACCGGAGCCCGTCCAACTTCAACGATTGCAGTAGTAATTTTTGCAGCATTTATTGGGATGGCTTATCTTGGGGTGAAACGTAAGGACCCTGAGCATGCAGACTTTTTTGCAAAAATAATCGACACCTTGTACTCCATCATCATGCGTGTTGTTACCTTGATTCTTCGTTTAACTCCATACGGGATTTTAGCGATTATCACAAGGGTTACAGCAACAAGTGATTATGAGGCGATCCTCAAGTTAGGAAAGTTTGTCGTTGCATCTTATGTAGCCTTGATTCTTATGTTTATTGTCCATTTACTGCTGTTAACATTTGCAAAACTAAGCCCTGTAAACTACGTGAAAAAGGCGCTTCCAACGCTGACATTTGCCTTTACTTCACGTACTAGCGCAGGTACATTACCATTAAATATTAAAACGCAGACAAAGGATTTTGGGGTATCTGAAGGGATTGCGAACTTCGCTGCCTCCTTTGGACTTTCAATCGGCCAAAATGGATGTGCGGGGATTTACCCAGCGATGTTAGCCGTAATGGTGGCACCGGCTGCAGGTATTAATCCTACAAGCCCATCATTCATTGTATCTCTTATTCTAGTTGTCGCAATCAGTTCATTCGGTGTCGCAGGTGTCGGCGGCGGTGCAACATTTGCAGCCCTGATCGTCTTATCCGTGATGAACCTGCCAATCGCAATTGTCGGACTGCTCATTTCCGTTGAGCCGCTTATCGATATGGGCCGTACAGCCCTCAACGTCAGCGGAAGCATGACAGCCGGAGTCCTAACAGGCAAAGTCACAGGCGAACTCGAAAAAGACGTATACCAACGACCAAATGTAGTAGAAGCTTAAAGATATCATTGGGTGTCAGGCACCATGTGAATTTTTCACATGGTGCCTGACACCTTTTTCTAAATTTTTGAAGTTAATTGTTTTATAGTTTGGAATTATATTATAAAATTAGTGGTAGACTTTGATAATTTTGACAGGAGGGTTACGATGCACCAGGTTCGGTTAATAGAGGGGACATTTCAGCCGTCTGCACATTTTATAGGGCTTAAGGAAACAGAGCAGGTAAAAGGGATATCTTTGAAGATAGCTGTTATCATCGGTTCAAGCATGTTGGTTTCCGCAGTGGGTGCTTATTTAGGTGCCGGAACAGAAGAAATCATGAAATTAATGGATACGGTTGGTAGAGAGAAGCTGGAATTTGCCAAATTAATTTTTGGAATCGGAGAAGTTTTGTCAGGCCTACTTTCACCGTTATTTATCATGTTTTTTTTCGCTCTCTTTTTCTGGCCATTTTTTAGCCAAATGAATTTCGGTAAAATCTTATCCATTCAACTATTCCCGGCTTTCTTATATACAGTTGAAAAATTGCTAAATGTTCCACTTTTTCTCCTGCTTGGAATTAGTAAAGAATCGTCTCCATTTGGGTTGGGAGTTCTTACGCAGCTTATTACCAATCAAACCTATCTGGTGAATCTTTTCAGTCAGATAACAATTTTTCAAATATGGTCTGCATGCTTACAGGTTATAGCTTTTCGGAAAATGTCAGATAAACCAATGAGTTTAATCGTTCTGATCGTTATTTTTACACACATTATTTACATGTTGCTCGTTACCACCTCTATTACTTTGATACAGGACCTAGTAATTTCACTATAGGAGTATATGATGAAAAAGCCAGCGTTTATATGTTCAATAATCACAAGTCTAGCTCTAGTTATATCAAGTGTAATCATTATCGTGAAAACAGATTACATAAAGCGTTCCAAAGCAATGCCGGTATATATGGTAACTGAATTAGGGGATTTAAGAGAAACACTGCCGACTAAGGGCGTTGTCATTCCGGCGGGCCATTATTCTATTCATTATGATAGAACACTTGGGTCGGTAAAAGAAGTTAAAGTAGAAGAAGGAGCCGCTGTATCAAGCGGTGATGCCCTTATTGAGTATAATACTACCCACATTGACAATGAAATTTCGTCACTCGAACAGCAGCTTGGCAGGTTATCAAGTCTGTCCAGTAAGCTGGAAAGCGATATTGCGGATTTAGAACAAGAACAATTAGACCAGTCTGTCGATTTAGATGACCAAACTATTGCTCAAAATGACAAAATCATTAACAGCCAAATAAGTGATAAAGAGTATCAGGTTCAAGATATAGAAATGCAGAGTGACCAGATCAATGAAAAGATTAAACAGCTTAAGTCAGATAAAGAAAATTATGTGATTAAAAGCAAGATGGATGGAATCGTGACTAAGGTCAATTCATTTTCACAAAGTGAGAAGGATCCAATTGTCTCAATTGAATCAAATCAGCCTTTTCTAATCGAAGGGAAACTATCCGAAAATGAAATCATAAAAGTACAAGAGGGGCAAAAAGCTATCGTATCCGCAGCGGTTTTACCGAAACAAAAAAATGAGGGAACTGTCAAAGAGCTGAAAATGACCCCCATTGGAAAGCCATCTGTTGAAGAAAAGGAAAGTTTTTATCCATTTATATTAGAAATGGCTAAAGCAGTAGACAATTGGCATCACGGTTACCATGTAAATGTTGATATTGTTCTTAAAGAACGAAATGGGGTTGTCGTCGTCCCTGACAAAGTCATTCAGAAAAAAGACGCTAAATCCTATGCATATGTCCTTCAAAATGGAATGTTGGAAAAAAGAAAAATCCAACTAGGAATGGAAATAAATCACCGACAGGAAGTGGTAGAAGGATTAAAAGAAGGCGAGAGAATTATTAGCAAACCTTCTGAAGAATTGCGGGATAAAATGGGCATCACCATGCCGATTAACGAGCTTTATCTAAAAAAACAAACAATGAAGACATTTACAAATGAGCAAACCATTCGTTTGGTGTTAAAAGGGTTATTTAACTAAAATCATTATAAGATATAATAAATAAAATCCTCGGTTGAATCAGTGAATCCGGGGATTTTTTGTTTTTTAAGAGAAACTATATTTTCTGTTTGGTCATTTTATTGTAAAATAAATAGGAACAAATGTTCCTATCGGGGTTGTGTCTTGTGCCCTTTGATCCCTTCTTATATATAAAAGCGAAAGAAAGGGGTGGTTAAATGGATAAATTCCCCTTCCCATATGAAAGGACACATCCTCACCTAAAAAAGAAATTTGAGCGCACAATTTTGGCTTATCAGTCTGAGTTATTAAATCCGATGATCCAAGATTTTTTAAGTAACAAAACAAATTACGATCTATTTGTAAAGTCAATTTGCTTTCCTACAAACGAAAACCATATAAAGCTGGATCGGGCATTCCAACAATTTTATGGAGAAATTAGGCTAATTCATTACATTTCAAAGCATCTTACCCATTATTCGTGGCATTTTTATCAAAAAGAGAAAAAAGAGTATGAGTACCATTTATATACGTTCGATCAACCAATTAAAGAGGAATCAAATATGTATTCACTTGGTAGTCTTATAAGTGATGGTAATAGTGAAATGATTGATTCTATCTTAATCCAATCAAAATCTTTAATGGATCACGTTCAAGACCCTAAATTATATCTTGCCCTGCAACGACTAACGATAAAGCAAAAAAAGGTTTTAGAACTTTATTATTTGTACAACCTATCCCATACCGAAATCGGTAAGATATTACAAGTGTCGCAGCAAGCTGTTTCAAAAACGATTAAAAATGCACTAAGGAAACTTAGAATTTATTACATGGGTGGGAACAGTTAATGGAACAGATGGAATGGGTAAATAGCATTGGAAATGTAGGTTTTCCTATTGTATTGGTATTTTACCTGTTAGCCCGTTTAGAAAAGGGATTTACACGATTAGAGCTAGTAATAAAGGAACTAGTTGATGAAGTTAAAAGGGGGAAAAAAATATGGTAAATTTATACGACTTAACTCAAAAAGCAAAAGCTGGAAGTAAAGAAGCTGTTGCTAAAATTGTAGAAATGTTTGAACCAAAGGTAAAAAAATCTAGTCGTTTCATTGCTGCTGATAATAGGGAAGATTTAGAACAAGAACTGAGGATGGAGATTGTGAAAGCTGTTAATCGTTTTGAAACATCTTCCACACCCACTTTCTGGGGGTTCATTAAAACACTCAAATAATTGTTAGTATCATTTCAAGTGACTGGGATGTCTTCCTGGTCGCTTTTCAAAAAATGATTTCCCTTCTTCTTTTATAACCTTATTCCTGGTACGGAATAAAATCTATTACTTTTATCCTGCGAATTATTTGGTAGTTAATACCCGTTCTTTCCAAGACTGCCAATTGTATAATAAATTTGTAAAATTTTATTGAAATATAAGGAAATAGGGGGAATTTTATGGTGAAAGGGTTAATTTTGTCGATAACCAGTATCATAGTTTTCATTTCTAGCTTCTTAGATTGGGGGTTGTTCAGTCAGACTGTCCGGGCAGCGAATGCTGCTTCTTACACCCAAGTTAGTACTCCAGGAGCACTAGAAGACACGTTCATAAGTAGTCAAAGCCCATCAACCACTTATTCTAAAAGTCAGTATTTAGTAACAGGAAATCATAGTACGTTTGGTACTACTCGTAGTTTTTTGAAGTTTCAGTTACCTAACATTCCTAAAAATGCTGTTATTAGTTCGGCAAAACTAAGTTTATACCAATATTACAACACTACGAACCAAGCAATCATTGATATAAGACCAGTAAACAGTCCATGGAATGCTGCAACCCTTACATGGAGCAATAAACCTCTGGTAGGCAGCAGTGTTTCCAATCAAACGGTTCAAAAGCCCGGATGGTATGACTTTTATATTACGAAACTAGTAAAAAGCTGGTATAACGGTTCAGAAAATAATGGAGTGGCCATTCAATTTCGGGATGAGACACAGGCAACGAAGATCTTTTATTCGAATGATCATCTTACATATGAAGATTTGAAACCAAGTTTAACGGTTACCTATGATGTTCCGGAAGAAGCGTCGAAAGAATACCGAGCATACTGGGTTGATATGTTTCATGATGGCGCGAAGTCACCGGCTCAAGTCGATCAGTTGATCAAAGATGTTCAAACCAGTAACGCGAACACCATTTTTCTTCAGGTAAGGAGGCGAGGAGATGCATTTTATTCTAATTCTATTGAACCGAAATCAGAGGACCCATACCTTCAAAGTGGATACGATCCACTTAAAGATTTAATTCAAAAAGCACATGTGGCTAATCCAAAAATTCAAGTTCATGCCTGGTTTGCGATGATGCCAATCTGGAATAAAACAACGCCGCCCAAAGATCCTAATCACATTTTTAATGCACACGGTATGACACAGCCGAGTGAAGCTAACTGGTTAAGTAAGACCTATACAGGAAGTTATGTGAGTGGTTCGGATTATGTTATTGATCCTGGCCATCCAGATGCTGTGAATTATACAAGGGATATCATTATGCATGTTGTCCGTAATTATGATGTGGACGGTGTCCATATGGATCTTGTTCGTTATATGGGAGAGGATTGGGGCTATAACGATGTCAGTGTACAACGTTATAACCGAGCTTATGACAAAACTGGATTACCTCAACCTTCGGATCCAAATTGGAAACAGTGGAGAAGAGACCAAGTCAGTAACATGGTCCGGAAAATCTATACAGCGGTTCAAACCGTTAGCCCGTCCATTACGGTTTCTGCCGCAACAATTGCCTGGGGAGATGGTCCGATAACGGAGGACGATTGGAATCAATCTTCAACAATGAACAGTGCCTTACAGGATTGGAAGAGCTGGTTAGAAGAAGGTTCAATCGATTTGGCTGTCCCCATGAATTATTTCAGAGAATATGAAGTTAATCAAAAAAGCTTTTATGAAAATTGGCTTGAATGGCAGAAAAATAACCAAGGAAAAAGAATGACGCTTTCTGGGGTAGGTGTTTATTTAAACTCTATCCAAGATAGTATGTCTCAAATTCGAAAGGCCCAGGAAATTTCATCGACTGGAAAGAAGCTGGGCGGTATCAGCATTTACAGCTACGCAATGACCAACAAGGATAATGCGTCCAACAACGAGTTTTATCAAGCTTTAAGTTCTGCTTCTTCACACAGTCAAACCCCTGTCTTTCCATCATATGTACCGGTGTCGGAACTACCGTGGAAAACAGCACCGGCTAAGGGGCATTTATCTGTAACTTCAAATGCAGGGGATCATCAACTTGTTGAAGTCAGCGGACCGGAAGCTCGGACGGTTTATACGGATGGCAGAGGGGATTTTCAATTAATTGATCTCACACCAGGAAGCTATAACGTCAAGATCCATAACAAATCTTATAGCTTCACTATTGAAGCCGGAAAAGTCAGTACCATCATTCTTGATTAATCGGGGGAAAATTGGAAATGAAGAAAAAACGAAAAGGCCTGTTTGTTAAAACAATTACCTGGTCCATAATTTTTACGTTAATTTTGACGCTGATTCCACCTTTACAGGGAAACACAGCCTTTGCCGAGAAAAAACAGGAACCGAAAAATGTAAAAGAACTAAAAGAATTGACGGACTTAAGGACGGAAAAGTCAAAAACGTATCTTGATACGAAGACACGTGAATATGTATTAGAGGAATACACAGAACCGATTCACTTTAAGAAAAACAAAAAGTGGGAAAACATTGACAATACGATTGTAAACGGAAAGGCAGGAAGCGATGATCCGGATCTTTCGCTCGAGAATAAAGCAAATAAATTCAAGGTGAAATTTTCAAAGAAAAGTAAGAACAACCGGACCATCCGGTTCAAGTGGAAGGAAAAGCAGCTTGATTTAGGACTAGTTGGAGCAAACAAGGTAGCTGGTACTATTGAAAAGAATCGTGTTGCCTATCCAGGGGTCTTCCCGAATACCGACTTGGTTTTTTATGCCGACAATAATGCTGTAAAAGAAGAACTTATTTTCCATGAACAGCCGGAACAAAGCCAGTTTTCATATCAAATAGAGACAAAAGGACTTAAGGCAAAGGAAACAAAAAACAGTGAAATCATCTTTGAGGACGAAAAAGGAAAACCATTTTTCATTCTGTCAAAACCCTTCTTGTATGATGCGTCTGAAGCTGTATCTCATGATGTAACAATGAAGCTTCGCGAAGAAAAAGGGAAAACGTTCGTGGATGTTGAAGTAGATGAAGAATGGCTGAAGTCAGCTGACCGTAAATATCCGGTTGTCCTGGACCCTAGCGTTGTTATTCATGATGCCACCACCGAAGACAATATGATTTCTTCTGCTTATCCAACTTCAAATTATTGGCTGGATCCTTCCCTATACACAGGGAAACAGGTGTACTATGGAACGACTCGTACACTCATGAAGTTTAATTTGAAGAATCTGTTAAGCGGAGCCAAAATTACCTCTGCCAATTTTAGATTAAGTTCACATTCCAATACAAATGGGTATGATCATTCTGCCGGTGTCGGAGTTTACCCAATATCAAAGGTTTGGAATACCAAAACGGTGAATTGGAGCAATCAGCCGGCCATCGAATCGCAGATTTCAAGTCTAAATGTAACAAATGACGGTGACTATACGTTCTTTATTACCAATCTCGTTAAAGATTGGTACAGCGGCAAAAAGGCCAATTATGGTTTCATGCTAAAACATACGGACGAAACCGTGAACCGGAAAATGTTCTGGTCTAGTGATTATTCCGCTGACCCGTTAAAAAAGCCAAGATTTACCGTTGTCTACACGATTGAACCGATTGGGGTTGAAAGTTTCTGGACCTCTGCTGGTTCTAACGTCAATACGTATAATGGAAACTTCTATACTCAGGAATCGGATTTTACGATTAACGGAAGAGGCTTGCCGATCACGGTTAATCGGACGTACAACAGCCGTTCAGTTGATTCAGGGATCTTTGGATACGGTTGGAGTTCCAATCTCGATGAAAAACTGACATTTGCTACGGATGAACTAGTCGTTTACCGTGATGCAGATGGTACAGAGCATTATTTCTCTAAAAATACATCAGGGGGATATGACTCTCCTGGCGGATTGTATTTAGAGCTAGAGAAAAATCCAGATGGAACGTTTAAATTAATTGATAAGGATCAGTCGTTTACTACTTTTGATACCGCTGGGAAAGTGGTTTCGGAAACCGATTCAAATAATAATAAAACTGTCTACACCTACACAGGAGGTAAGCTCACCTCTGTAGCGGATCCATCCGGACGAAAAATGACGATTAGCTACGGTACAAATGGGAAGGTAAGCTCCATTGTAGACCCTGCAAACCGGGAATATAAGTATTCTTATGATTCAAACGAAAACTTGACGAGCCTTGCCGAAACAGACAAAAACCGTGTCGTAATCCAAAACACAGCCTATGGCTATGATACCAAACATCAAATGACATCTTATACCGACGAAAAAGGGAAAAAGATGTTTATGAATTATAGCATGGATAATCGATTAATCAAGTACGAACAGCCGGTTACATTGCAGGGAACGGTCCAAACTGACTACTATACAATGGCTTACAATACGACCACGGGCGTTACTACAGTGACTGATTCAAGGGGTGTAAAAAACGAATACAACCATAATTCCTATGGAAATGTCACCAAGCTAGTATCTGATGTAGGTGGGCTCAATTATACGAGGACTTTTAACTATGATGATCAAAACAACATCATTCAGGAAAAAGATGAAAATGCCAACAAAAGCGGAAGTACGGCCACCTATGATTATGCTTATGATGAGAATGGGAACTTAACAAACTTTACAAACACACTAAACGAACAGGAAAAAATCGCCTATGACGAAAACAACAATCCTATTCAGTTTACAGATGCGAAAGGGAATGTCTCCACTGAGGAATATGACAGTAAAAACAATAATGTCGCATCTACCGATGCAGCGACCAAATCATCCGCTGCCAAATATGATGCGAATGGAAATGTAACCGAAGAAACATCCTCCGTCAGTATCGGGGAGAACTTGTTATTAAACGGAAGTTTTGAAAATGATGCAAATAATGACAATTGGCCTGATAACTGGAAAAAGATCGGTACAGCTTCTTTCACATATGACAACAGTGGGGCTGTCGTACAAAAGGCTAAATTAGGTTCAAGACAAATCAAAATTTCGAACCCGTCCACAGCCGCTGCTTTTGAAAGCGATCGGGTTAACTATGATCCGAAAAAGAAATATGTAGTCAGTGGTTACATCAAAACCACCAATGCCAATTCAAATGCCAAGCTTGTCATTACTGGCGGTAATGCAAACGGCCAGATGACTCAAACAGTCAGCAGCGCGATGCTCAAAGGGACAACGGGTGTAGAAAGAATGCACTTTGTCATCAACCCCGGAGACCTACCTGCCGACACCACGTTCATGACGTTAAAAGCGTACGTCAATGCTGGTACTGGTGATTATTTCTTTGATGGCTTGCAAATTGAAGAAGAATACTACGGTGCTTTTAATTTAATTGAAAACAGTAAATTCGAATTGGATGCAGATAAAAATGGGGTGCCTGATGGGTGGTATTTCCCTGGAACCCTCACTACTTCTGATGGTGTCGATACTAAAACAGCTTATACTGGCAGCAAATCGATCAAATTAACCGGCCAGCGTGGAGTCGATAAGTTTGTCCGTCAGGAAGTAAAAGTGAATGGCACATCCGGACAGGAAATTACCATATCCGGTTTTTCTAAAGTTGATTCCCCGACACCTTCTGCTGGTCCTTATCAGATGAATGTAGCCATCAACCATACCGATGGAACGGTCCAGTGGGTGAATGGTGATTTTGATAAAACGAAATCCCATGACTGGCAACACGTTTCGTTACGGTTTGCAGCAACAAAGGACTTTAAGTCTTTAACGGTTTATTATCAGTATAAAGATCAAACAGGTACAGCCTGGTTCGATGCAGCCAAAGCTCAAGTCGGTTCAATTCGGACAAAGTCTGCTTATGATTCACTTGGGAACTATGTAATCAATAGTACCGACCCCAATGGAAATAATGTATGGAAGAATTATGATTTAATTGGCAATGTCACAGGAGAAACCGTTGGTGGCGACACTCGTCAATATGAGTATAATGCCAATGACAACCTGACAAAAGTAATCGACGAAAATGGTCGTACAACAACATACGAGTACGATAAGTCCGGAAACCATACAGGAACCACAAATGCGAATGGTCATAAAACAACTTCTTTATATAACGAAAGAGATGATATTATATCTTTAACGGATGCCCTAGACCGTTCCATTTCTTATGAGTACGACCTTGTCGGAAATGAAACGAAAACCATTTCTCCAAACGGAAGTGTGATAGAACATACGTATAACAACGTCAATCGCAAAATAGCCACTTTCCATAACGGAGTAAAGCGTTTCGAGTTTTCGTATGATGCCAACGGCAATCTGTTAACGGAAAAGGATCTTTTCACTGGTGTAACGACGACATTTGTGTATGACGTTGATGACAAATTAAAAGAAAAAAGTGATTCAACAGGCAAGAAAAATACTTACACGTATGACAAGAACGGTAATCTGCTTACGAGTACGTTTGTATCGGGAACAGCAAATCTTACTGTGAACCGAGCCGTCGATAAAAACGACCAGACGACCAGCATAACAAGTGGGAACACCGATGTCACGTATACATTTACCGAGAATGACCAGCTTGCAGGACTGAAAAATAAAAACGGTACCTTCTCGTTCTACAATTACGATGGAGCCGGACAGCTAATCCGTCTATTAACATCTAATTCACAAGGGGCAACAATCGAATCCTTTGATTACACCTACGATGCGAAAGGGAACCGGGTATCGGAAAAAACGATCAGCGGAATGACCCATTTCACCTACGACAAAAGCGGCCAATTAATCAAGGAAGTACGTCCTAACGGGGACATTTTGGAATATACGTATGATGCTGTCGGCAACCGCCTGACAAAAAAAGTGACAAAAGGAACCACTGTCACCACGGATACCTATACGTATGATGCTGCAAACCAGCTTTCTACCATTAACGGCAAGGCTGTGACTCATGATAAGTCTGGCAACATGACGAACGATGGAAAGAAAACTTTCATCTATGATGCAGATGACCGTTTGGTTGAAGTAAAAGAAGGAACGACTTCACTAGGAAAATATCAGTATAATTCCGAGGGTCTCCGGGTCAGCAAAACAACGGGAGCTGCCACTGTTTATTATACGTACGATGAAAATGATAATGTGGTATTAGAAACCGACTCTGCAGGCAGCGTTCTTGCGTCTTACGTCTATGACAATGCCAATCGTCCTCTTACGATGACAAAAGGCGGAAAGACATATACGTTCCATGTGAATGCAAGGGGAGATATTACATCTGTAACAGATGAGGCCGGTGCAGTTGTTGCCAGCTTTGAATATGATTCATGGGGCAACATTGTAAAAGAATCTGGTACGTTTGTTTCCAGCGTTCCGTTCAGGTATGCAGGGTATCGTTATGATCTAGAGACAAAGCTTTATTACCTACAGCAGCGTTACTATAATCCTGAAATCGGAAGATTTCTCTCTTTAGATCCAGTACTGGGCGATAAGGAAAATCCAATCACTCAGAATGGATATGCCTATGCTGATAATACGCCTGTTAATTTGGTGGACCATAATGGGGAATGGGCCCATTTGGTTGTTTATGGTGGTATTGCTGCATATAGAGGATATAAAGCTTATAAAACTTATAAAAAAGTATCCAAAGTAGTAAAAACTACAAAAAAAGTTCATGGCAATAGCAAAAAAAGTAAAAAAATTCAACATGGTTATGAAATATATGAGAAAAAAACTGGGAAAATAGTAAAGGTTGGTATTAGTGGTGGCAAGTTAAATAAAAATGGAACATCAAGGAGAGCAAATTCTCAAGTTAATAAATGGAACCAAAGTGCAAAATATGAACGTTACGCAGCACGAGTCGTCAAAAGAAATATTTACGGAAGACAAAAAGCTTTGAACTGGGAAAAAGGAAGAGCTAACGCCGTTAGAAATGCCGGAGGAAATATGTATCGCCATAGTAGACCATAATATAATTAAGGATAAGAGGGTTTTAAATGATATTAAAAAAATTTTTAATATTTGGTGAAGAAGGGGTCTCTGATGTTAAGAAGAGCTTGTCTTTTCAAACAAGATGTATAACTAATTTATTTGAAAAACAATTTGAGAAATATAAAACTTCTGATTGTAAACAGCTAAATATGCATTGTGGAAACTATTCCACATTAAGGATACAAGAATGTGTTGATGGATATTGCGAAGTTATTGTTCCATTCGATATCAAAACATTTTTAGAGTATCCAGATAATAATAAAAAAGAAAAGATTTTAGAACTTCTTGATACAATACTTTCTTATGTAATTAAAGAAAAAGATTGGGATCCTATTCCATTTCAAAAAGCATCTCAAAGAGTAAAGGAATTAAACTATATTAATGAATTTATATGGAAAAAACCAAAATTGAATCCAAACAAAAAATATAATGCAGAGGTGCAATGTAAACACGATTTATATGAATTTATAATAAATATAGTAATAAAGGATTTGAAAAATAGGATTATAAAAAAAGAAAAATTAATATCCACTAAACCAGATGAGCTTATATATGAAAGATTTTTGGGAGATTTAGAATGGTTAAATGATAATGAAGTTGCACTTTATGAAAAACACTCGAAACGATTTACTTCTGTAAAATTACTATAAGAAAGTAAATAATGGAGATTACCAGTCGAATTTTAAATAAAACTTGTTTAAGTTCGGCTAAATTAATATTAATCTGTATTGCGTTGAAGTCATGGTTTTTGAATGACTCGGAATATAACTTTAAAAAGATCGCCATCCCTAAGCTATTCTAGCTAGATATGGGGCGATCTTTTTCATAGTTATCTTTAAACATATTGCAGGTGTGGAGTTATAAACCACCTTCCAAATCTCTGGTGGAACTAGCTAAAGTTGGAAAATCTTCAGGAGTTAATATTAACCCAATCTTCAATTGAATCGTTAGATGGTATTGGAAGAATGAACATTTGCGAAGTTTGGAATTAAACTAAATACGGGAACCGCTACGAATCAAGAATTGTACGAGTCAATCTAAGAGGACGGGCTAATGCCGAGAGATGGGAAACCCGACATATTGACTATATCCAAATGAAACAAAGGAAGAAATCTGAACTGGTCGTTCTTCCATGAGACTAGGTGCATTACTTTTTTCTATAGTCGTCTTCTGCCAAAATTACAGGCAAAAGGCGATAAAGGAATACAGATCTATTGTATAGAGGAGATAGAACAGAGAGAGCAAATTTATAAATCCGCTCACATCATCTTTAACTACTATCCAGTATACGTAGAAGCAGATGCTGAAGGTATTTTATCTTTATCCTCCGATCGGGAAAAGAAGGAGAAGATTCTTGAAATCGTACACGAAGGAATGAAACGTGCTGCTGATGAATTAAAATGGGACAAGACACTACTTGAAGATGTTTATAAAAGTATTAAACAATCAGATTATGAGAATGTTTATATGTTAATGAAAAAGAGTAGTCCGAACAAGAAGTACGTATGCAGCATTATCTGTCATCATGAGGTAAATACCATTGATGTATACATTGAAATCAAAAAGAGAAACAGCGTTATCGTCAATAAAGAACTGCTATTCTCAATTGAAGATACCGATGAACAGAATTTATTTAATAATTATGGTGATTTAAAATGGGTACTTAATCACAAGGTAATGTTTTCAGATAAAGACTATAAACAAGTCTATAGTTGAAAAGGACAATCCTGAAAATTTAGTGTGGAAGATTGAAAAAAACTAACCGTTTTAATGGTGATCCTCTAGGGGGTCACTTTTCTTGTAATTTAGTCTGTTCAATACGGACAAAGTCTGCTTACGATTCACTCGGGAACTACGTGATCAATAACAGATCCAAATGGAAACAATGTATGGAAGACGTATGATTCGATTGGCAATGTCACGGGAGAAACCGTTGGCGGCGATACCCGTCAATATGAGTATGATGCCAATGACTACCTAACAAAAGTAATCGATGAAAATGGCCGTACGACAGACCAAAACTATTTCTCCTATTCTGGGGAGTGTAAAGATAATCCTATTTCAAAATAAAGTCAAAAAATACAATTAAAATGTGCTTCTACCGTTTCAATTTTTTTGTATTTGAATTTTATAAATATATACCTGCCTCAACCTTTTTGTAACGTACGGATAATAGGCAAATATATTTTAGTGAGGATTCCGATTGGAAAATTGATAATGGTTGCGTTTGTCAGTTTTTGCACTCCATATGGATCCTTGGGAATGGCATAGGCCTCCTTTACACATCTATTATTAAACTATTAAGAAAATGTGGTGTTTTTTTAATGAAAAAAAGTGTTTACAGGGATAAAGTATTGGTCAAAAATAAAGTCATTTTAATACATGTCCCAAAAGTTGCTGGCACTGCCATATTTAAATCATTAAATATTAAAAGAACTGTCCATTTTCATTTAACCGATTATGAGCGGGAAGATCCAGCAAAATTTCAGGAATTTTTTAAGATTGGGTTTGTAAGAAATCCTTGGGATCGCTTGGTTTCTGCCTTCTTTTATTTAAAAAAGGGCGGAATGAAAAATAAATATGATCGATATATGCAAAATAAGCTTTCTCCATTCAATAGTTTTCACGACTTTGTATATGCTTTAGACAGGAACAATCATTTCAAAAATAAAATTATGAATGAAATTCATTTTAAGCCACAATATTTGTATTTGATAAACACAAATGGTGAATTAGATATGGATTATATAGGGTCTTATGAAAATTTGGAGGAAGGATTTAAAATTTTAAAAGCAAGATTAAACAAGCCTGAAGCAGTATTAAATAAATTTAACTTAAGTAACCATAAACCATATTGGAAATATTATGATGAAAAAATGATAAAAATAGTAGGAGACATGTATCAAAAAGACATTGAATTATTTAACTATGAATTCCCCTTTAATCGTTTACTTTAATTTATACACATACTAAGGGAGTTGGAGAATAAAGTATGTTTTGTTTCTCAACTCCCTTAGCTATTGGCGCTTACTTTTATCTAAGCAGATTTAGAAATGAAACTAATTTAATGAACAATAGCTGGGTTGTCTAAGTTATACCTTTTCATTACACCCTTTGTGTAATTCCATTTTGGTTCTAATTTCAGGCACTTATCATATAAAACAGCATTTAATGCATCCTGATCCATTAGTTTAATGAGTTTAGGATGCTCTTTAATATATTGGATAACCTGTGAAGATATTTTATTTTCCCGCCATTTTTGTAAATTCATTAACAAGACGCCAGCATTAAAATAAGTATACTCAGCTGGTATTGACAGGGGTGCCTTTTTCCACTGTTTATTAATTAATGGCTCTTCGGACCGCTGCTAAAAAATAGTCGTCAATATTAGTATTCCACAGCTTTGATATGTCCGCCCTTATGATCATATCACAGTCGAGATACAGTGCTTTTTTAATATCAACGTCTAATAGGCCAGGAATAATAATCCTATAATAGGTTTCTTTACTAATATGCTTGAGTTTAAGTTTAAAAGAGTTAAAAAGATTATCGTCAATGGTTATAAATTTTATCTTTTGAGAAAACCTTTCGACAACTCTTTGAAGTTTTAATTTATTTTTATGTGAATTATTTGACTCAATAATATAGATAGCTGCATCGGTCTTTTTATCTAAGTTTTGTAATAATGAATGCAGCATTACTCCAAGGTGTTTAGCGTAATGATTATTCGATGCAGTAACAATATACATTTTGAATCACCTCATCATATTGTTATATTAATATAATATGTAGTTGCCGATAGTGTGATTGTGTGTTCCCCCTTAAAGAAGGAAATAAAGGCCATTAGGGATAAATTTAATGAAAAAAAATAAAGGAACCCAGGTTTTAAAACAAGGGTCCCTTTAAATATTGCGGATCAATTTTAAATCTTTAATACTATTTCAGGTTAATTAAATTTGTTGTTCCCATAGAGAAGAATTTAGGTATTTTAAATATTCTATCTTAAATGGAACATCTGAATTCCATGGTTTTTTTCGGCCGGTGAAATGAACAATAGCCGGGTTATAAATGCGAATCCTTTTCTGAGTACGGGTTGTGTAATTCCATTCATGATCTAGTTTGAGGCACTTATCATATAGAATAGCATTTAATCCATCTTGATCCGGTAATTTAACTTTTGCAGGATTATCTTTTATATATTGGATAACTTGTGTTGATATATTATTTTCCCGCCACTTTTGTAAATTAATTAATAAGACTCCAGAATTAAAATAAATAGAGTTTGCAGGGATTGATAAAGGTTTTTTCATCTTTTTAGCTTCTAACACCTCTGCTGCTGCTAAGAAGTAGTCATCAATATTAATAGTCCATAACCTTGATATGTCTTTTCTTACTATTAGATCACAATCAAGATAAATTGCTTTAGTTATATCTCTGCCTAACAACTCCGGAATAAGAATTCGATAATATGCTTCTTTGGTAAAACGCCCAACTTTACGAAACAAGCTGTAATCATTATCGTTGATTGTGATAAATTCAACCTGTAAATTATGCCTTTCTACAATTCTTTGTAGTTTCATTTTATTTATTCTAGAGATATTTGCCTCAATTATAAAGATATTAGTATTGGTTTTGTCGATTAGATTTTCCAATAATGAATGTAACATTACTCCTAAGTGTTTCGCATAACTATCATTTGTTGCAGTTACGATATACATATGGATTCCCCTAAATAATTAATTACAGTTAAATATAATATGTAGGTTAACAAAAATTTGATTGGACATTACACATATGGGGAAAGAGGAAAGAATAGTGGCGCAATTATGCAACTTAAAATGAAATTTTAAAAGGGTGTCAGGCATCATGTGAAAAATTCACATGGTGCCTGACACCCTGATTTATGTGGTCCCCATAACTTTTTGCCCCTGTGGCTGGGTATTATTTGGATTTGGTTCGAGTGTGATGCCGATGTCGTCGAAGCTGTGGTTTTTAGGCAGGCGGTAGGTAATAAGACCGTTGCCGCTTGAGTCGGGTTTTAGCGTACCGGCGCTCTGACGCTTTCCGTTCTTCAACAGCCACACTTGATATACTTCTTCATTTTTTGTGTCCGGCATATTATTTAGCTCGATGACAAGGACAGTGCTGCTGCCTTCTTTGACAAGATAGGCATTTCCGTTTGCGGACAAGGCAGTATTTTGCCCTGATAAATGAAAAGTCCTGACAATTTCCGTTGTGGTTGTGGATCCGACTTTGTTTTCTAATGCAGCAATATTATTCCTCAATTGAAGATTGCTCCATAACAACCCGATGGCCCCTATTAGTAAAACAGCAGCTATTCCAGCCGATAACGGGGAAAACTGTTTTGCAAAGAACAATTTTATGTCATGCCTTTTTGGCTCTTCATCGCACGTCTTAACGACGGCCTCTGCCTCCTGTTCTTGAAAAATAAAATCCATAACCTCATCTTTTAGTGAGGCTGGTACGTCCTTTTCCTCAAAATCAAAAGAAAGCATCTCCCATGTCTCCTTTAAGGAATGAATTTCCTTCTGACAGTGAATACATGTTTTTAAATGGTGTTCAAATTGTGCTCTTTCATGCTCTGACAGTTCATCTATGATATATAAAGACAGGTTTTCGCATTTATTTTCCATGCCGAACACCCCCTACTAATTCTTCACTCATATAATTTCGCAGTTTTTTTAACGATTGATGCAGCCGGTTTTTAATCGTGCCTAACGGTGTTCGCTCCATTTCCGCTATCTCGCTTAAGGTATAGCCTTCCCAATATAATAAATGAATAAGGCGCTGCTGTGGGTCAGAAAGCTGCTGTTTTGCTTCTTGAATTTGCTTTTTTAATAGATTTCTAGAAACCTGCTCTGGAACATCTTCCGTCTTCTGATCTTGCATTTGATGCCATTCCTGAGGGTCTAGCTGAACCGTGACGTGCTCTTTTTGTTCCTTGCGAATGATATCAATAGCGATGTTTCGGGTAATGGTCAGGAGCCAGTTCACAAATTTTCCTTGTGATGGATTGTAGGTTCGCTTTGTTGTCCAAAGCCGTAGGAAAACCTGTTGGACAATTTCCTTCGTTTTCTCGCTATCACCATTGGCCATCTTAAAGGAAAAACTATAAACCAGCTTTACATAGCGATCATATAGCTCCTCAAGTGCAGGCCGATGATTCTGTACAATTAATGAAACCAGTTCCTCGTCTGTTTTTGATTTCACTGCCAACGTCTCTCCTTACTGACATGTTTTTAGTTAAGTATAAATGAGAGTAAAGCGAAAAAAGAACTGCCAAATAGGACAGTTCTTAAGTGGTATATCAGGTTACGGGGCAAATGTAGTATCGCTATTAACAATATACCAAACATCTTTCACACCTTGGCCGTTCACATCCCCGGCAGCTTGATCTTTCACAAAGTAGTAGAGCGGGTAACCTTTATAAGTAGTTTGTTTTTCACCAGTGTCTTCGCGGGTGATCACAGCGAAATCGTCTTTATTATAGCCCTCCGGGACTTCAAAGGTTTCTGCATAAAATGCTGGCCATTTTTGCAGGCATTCGCCGCTGCAGTTGGAAGTATTGGGCTTGTCATTTTTAAAATAGTAAAGCGTCTTGCCGTCAGCATCAGCTAAGTATTGGCCTGTTTTTTCATTTTCCATTACCTTTAAAGCTGCTGTTGGTTTAGACGCGGTTTCTTGGGCTTGTTCTTTTGATTCACCTGACGATTCTTCAGCCTTCGCCGGGTCTTTCTTAGTTGCATCCTCAGCCTTTTCTTTATCACTGCAGCCAGCTAAAAGTACTCCTGCTAACACAAATAAAAACAACCATTTCCACTTTTTCAAGAAAAACTCCTCCTCGTAACCATTTTTGTCATTAAAGGAAACGAAGGAGGAGGCAAATCGGTTTGATGAAAAATAAAACTTTTTTAAACGTCTTTACGCATGCTTTAAATAATGAATTTTTGGGCTTATTAGCGATTTGAAAGCTTTTATTAGCGGATTTAGGTCTTTTATTAGCGAATTTACAAGTTTTATTAGCGTATTTAAGAGTTCTATTAGCTAATCTGCAGTAAAACTAAAAAACCCCCAAAATGATGGGGGTTAATCTATCCCTGCAGTACCATTTTCCGCGATTCAACGAATCTTTGCATCCGTTTCAACGCTTCTTGAAGCTGCTGCATCGAGGTGGCGTAGGAGCAGCGGACATAGCCTTCGCCGCTTTCGCCAAAGACATTGCCTGGTACTACAGCCACTTTTTCCGCCATCAATAGTTCTTCGGCAAATTGTTCTGAGCTTAAGCCTGTTGAACGAATCGACGGAAAGACGTAAAAGGCGCCTCCTGGTGTATGGCAATCCAGCCCGATTTCGTTTAGGGTCTGCACCATATAATTCCGTCTTCTTTGGTAGCTCTTCCGCATTTCCTCAACTTCATGATAGGTGTTCCTTAGTGCTTCTACCGCACCAATTTGCAGCATATGCGGGGCACACATTGTCGTATATTGGAAAATTTTCAACATTGCCTCAACAAACTCCACTGGGGCAGCAATATATCCTAAACGCCAGCCTGTCATCGCAAAGCCTTTAGAAAATCCGTTGATCAAAATTGTCCGTTCATACATGCCATCGATGGCGGCAAAGCTGGTAAAAGTCTCATCATAGCTTAATTCAGCGTAAATTTCATCGGATACGACAATTAGGTCGTGTTTTTCCATAACTTTTGCAAGTTCTATAAGCTCATCCTTTGTCAGCATGCTTCCTGTCGGATTGTTAGGCGAGCAAATCAAAAGCGCCTTTGTTTTTTCCGTAATGGCCGCTTCAATTTGTTCCGGTGTTACTTTAAAACCGTTCTCTGGTGAAGTAGAAACCGGAACCGGTTTGCCGCCTGCTAATGCAACTAATGGGGCGTAGGCGACAAAGGCAGGCTCAACAATCAGGACTTCCTCTCCTGGGTTTATAATCGCACGGAATGCGAGGTCAATGGCTTGGCTTGCCCCGACCGTGACAATCACCTGGTTCCCAGGATTATATTGAACGGAAAAACGATTATATAGGTATTTACAGATTTCTTGTCTTAATTCAAGCAAGCCGGGATTGGCCGTATAGGAGGTATATCCCTGCTCAAGCGATAAAATTGTTGCCTCGCGAATATTCCAAGGAGTGATGAAGTCTGGTTCACCAACTCCAAGTGAAATGACGCCTTCCATACTGGCTGCCAAATCGAAAAATTTACGAATCCCCGACGGCTGAATTTCTTTAGCTGTTTGCGAAAGATAGGAAGAATACTCGTTTTTCATGGTGTAACCACCATTCTGCGATCTTTTTCATCGCCGCCTTCAAAAATAACCCCATCATGCTTGTATTTTTTTAACATGAAATGGGTGGTGGTTGAGATGACATGTTCAATCGTCGATAGTTTTTCAGAAACAAAGTTGGCAATTTGGTTCATCGTTTTGCCTTCGATAGTAATCGATAAATCATAGGCACCTGACATCAGGTATAGGGAAGAAACCTCCGGAAAACGGGCAATTCTTTCTGCCACTTCATCAAAACCGACACCGCGCTTGGGGGTTACCTTTACCTCAATCATGGCAATAATGTTTGCTTGGCCATCTACTTTACTCCAGTTGATTAACGTAGGGTAGCTCATAATAATTTTTTGATCTTCTAATTTTTTAATCGTATTTTTGACGGTTTCTTCATCGCTCATCACCATGGATGCGATTATCGCCGCCGATAATTTGTGGTCCTCTTCAAGGATTTTTAAAATTTCAATTTCCTCACTGCTCAGTTTCATCATGGAGCCTCCTCAATTACTAAAATCTCCAGCATATGGGAGATTAGCGAATATTATCGAAAATAGTCGACAATATATTCTATAATATGCGATTTTGAAAAATCACTCAATTCTTAAAGCTACATTTTTTAAATAAAAATAATGGAAAAATGATTGTGAAAATTTCACATGGTGTCAGGCACCAAAAAAGGACAGCCCCCAAATTAAGGACTGTCCTCCTGAGGTGGACAAATGGGTCATTTGTCCACGAGCGGTGCCTGACACCATTTTCCTTTTTTTACACAGCCTACACCATTTACAACAGCAACGGCGATTAAGCGTTCAACGCTAATTGAATCATCAATTCGATTCCGGCTGGGATGGCGGTTTCGTCGATGTCGAATTTTGGGTGGTGGTGCGGGTATTGGCTTTTGTCGCTTTGCATGCCGACATTGATAAAGCAGCCAAGCTTTTCTTTTAGATAGAAGGAGTAGTCTTCTGCACCTAGGACAGGTTCCAGTTCGGCAAATACACCCTCGCCGAAAGTTTGCTCGATGATTCCTTTTGCTACTTCACATGCTTCCGGATGGTTGTATAATGGCGGTGTGCCCTCGATAAAATGATAATGTCCTTTTGCTCCAAAGCTTGCACAAATAGATTCCGTTAACTGTGCCGTTTTTTCGTGCATTAATTCAGCGCCTTCAAAGGTTAAAGCGCGAATTGTTCCTTGCATTGTCACTTTATCCGGAATGACATTGTAGGAATTACCGGCTTGCAATCCGCCAAAGGAAATAACACCCGCATGGAGCGGATTTAAGTTCCTGCTGATTATGGATTGGAACGCTTGAATCAAATGAGTTGCGATGTAGATTGGATCAACCGTTTCGTGCGGATTTCCACCGTGTCCGCCTTTTCCTTCAATCGTGATATCAAAGTCATCGCTAGAGGCCATCCCATAGCCAGTCGCAAAACCAATTTGTCCAAGAGGTACGCTAGACATATAGTGAATACCATAGATGGCGTCAACTCCGTCCAAAACGCCTTCTTTGACAAGCTGTTTCGCACCGCTTGGAGACGCTTCTTCAGAGCTTTGAAATATCAGCACGATATTATTTTTCACTAACTGAGGATTAGCGCTCATCCATTTAGCTGCCCCGAGCAATGTAGCAGTATGCCCATCGTGTCCGCAGCCGTGCATAACGCCAGGAACGGTGGAGATATAAGGCTTGTCTCCTTCTTCATGGAGAGGAAGTGCATCCATATCCGCTCGAAGTGCGATGGTCTTTTTCCCTTCCGTTCCTTTAAAATAAGCAACCACATTTGGGGCAGAAAAACGGGGATTAACAGGGATACCGAATTCTGCTAATTTCTCTTTCACATAAGCAGCAGTGTTATATTCTTGTCCTGACAGCTCAGGATGCATATGAAAATGTCTTCGTTGTGCAATCGTCCATTCAATTAACTCTGAATCAATTAATTTTGTCTGAAACATGATGTGAAAACCTCCGTTTTATTAAAATCCAAAAGGAAATCGGCTAGGACGCCGACTTCCTTAAACACTATCAAAAATTATACCTTAGAATGGGCCGTAATGTATGGCTTGAGCAATCAGCAGGAAAATAATCGCAATGCTGATTTCGATCAAAAGAAATGGAAACACCCATTTAACCCATTTCGTATAAGGGATACCAGCAATGGCTAGTCCTGCAATCAATACACCCGATGTTGGAAAAATTGAATTGGAAATACCGTCCCCAAGCTGGAACGCTAAAACAGCCGTTTGCCTTGTCACACCAACCAAATCTGCTAAAGGTGCCATGATTGGCATCGTCAGCGCTGCCTGTCCGCTTCCTGATGGAACAAGGAAATTTAGGAATAGCTGAACAAAGAACATACCAACTGCGTTTAAAGAAGGTGACAACTCACCCAGGAAAGAGGATGCATAATATAAAATAGAATCCATCAATTTTCCGTCCTGGAATACAACCAAAATAGCCTGTGCGAATCCGATAATTAACGCACCGCTGATCACTTCCTTAGCTCCATCCATAAAGCTGTCGGCCATTTGGTTCGGACCTAATTTGCCGATAATGCCAACAATAATCCCAAACATTAGAAATAGTCCGCCAATTTCAGGAATATACCAGCCGAATTTTAATACACCGAAAATCAGGGTAATAAAATTAAGAAGGAACACAACTAAAATCCATTTATGTCTTGTTTCAAGCTTCATATCTGGTGCAGCTTTTGGTTTGCCGCCTGTTTGGTAGCTTCCTAGAATTCTAAGCGCAGGCTGCTGTTTCACTTTTTTTGCATAACGGTAGATGTAGATAACTCCTGCAATGTAAAAGGCAGCAAGAAGTGCAAGTCTTAAGCCAATCCCGGAAAATGTCGGCAGTTCAGCAATACTTTGCGCGACCCCGACATTGAATGGGTTTAGCACGGCGCTCATAAAGCCGATATTTGCTGCCAATGCGACGATTGCATAACCGACCATTGCATCAAAGCCTAAGGCAATTGCCAGCGGGGTAATGATCCCGATATAAATCAGTGTTTCTTCAGCCATTCCCATTAAGGTACCGCCGGCCGAAAAAAACAGCATAATAACTGGAATGAGCAGCAGTTCTCGATTTGCAAGTTTTCGTGTAATTGCAACGATCAAGGCGTCAAGTGCACCTGTTGCCTTCAAAATCCCAAAGGCACCGCCGACTAGCAATACGAAAAAGATAATTCCTGCGGCATTCACCAAGCCAGCATGTATGCTGGTGAAAATATGGAAAAATTCAACTGGAGAAGATGCAGTATGGTGAAAGGAGCCAGGAACAACAACCGTTCTGCCGGCTTTTTCCACGCGGTCATATTCACCGGCGGGTAAAATATAAGTTAATATGGTAGAAATGACAATGACCCCAAAAATTAGGACAAAGGCATTTAAATTTTTCATACTTTCGCCAAACCCCTTTTTGGGTGGCTGATGAGGCTGGAACTCTTGCTGTAATGAATTCTTCATCTAGTAAACTCCTTTTTTGTTTAGTACATTTGTTGGATTTTTATGCGATTAATTGTATGATACATTCATCTAATATGCAACCTGGTTTTCGATATTTTTTTAATTTGGGTAAAATTACTACGATTATAATAGTTAAGAAGGTGATGAATTTGGAAATTGAAAAAGTCTATTTAAAAAGCGACAAAAAAACTGTTTGTGAAGATTATTTTGTGTTGGATGAACAAAAAGGATTGTTTGCTGTATTGGATGGTGCCACACCGTTAACAGACTTTGTGAACGAGCAAGGAGTAAATGGAGCAGTTTTAGCCTCAAGAATTGTGGGGGAAGCCATTCACAATGCTGAAGATGAAAATATTCAAGCGCTAATGTCAAATGCCAATGAGCTGCTTTTAGAAGAAATGAAGAAATATAAGATTGATTTATTCAAAAAACATGAGCTGTGGAGCACTTGTTTAGCGATGATTAAAATGAACGGACAGCAGATTGATTTCGGCCAAATCGGCGATAGTATGATTTTTGCCGTCACTAAAAGCGGTAATTTAGAGGTTTTATCAATAGATACAGTAGCGGGAATTTCAGAGAGAGCAAAGAGGCAGAGAGAGGAAGAGCGGCGGAAAGGTAGAAATTTACCGGATGAAGCTTATTTTCAAAACAAGCGGAACTCATTAATTTATAACAGATCATTAGCTAATAAACCAAACGGTTATGGTGTGTTAAATGGGGATTCAGCTGCGGAGGGTTATTTTCATATTGGCTCAATAAAAACCGAAAATTATAGGGGATTATTGCTTATTTCCGATGGACTTTTCCCAAAGGATCTAAATTGGAATAACATGATAAATACTATCTGGAAAGACGGACTGCAAAAATATGCACTGGATTTAGTAGAATGCGAGAAAAGCACCAATTCGTATCAAGATGACAAGACGGGGATTTTTATCAGGCTTTAATTTTTTTTAAAAAAATAAGTGACTCAAAACCAAAAATCGCATGCCTCAATTTATTAGCGACAAAAGCCGGAGCAAAAGAGAGTAAAGTGAGTCCAATGAAGAATATTGGCGACAAAAGCCGAAGCAAAAAAGAGTAAAGTGAGTCCAATGAAGGCTATTGGCGACAAAAGTCGGAGCAAAGGAGAGCAAAGTGAATCCAATGAAGGCTATTGGCGACAAAAGCCGGAGCAAAGGAGAGGAAAGTGAATCCAATGAAGGCTATTGGCGACAAAAGCCGAAGCAAAAAAGACCAAAATGAGTCCAATAAAGGCTTTTGGCGACAAAGCTTCAATCAAAAGAGAGCAAAATGATTCCAATCTAGCTTTTGTGACAAAAAACCTTTACGAAAAGGGCATGGAACCCAAAATTCCATGCCCATAAGTCTATTAAGCTATAAAATAAGCAACAACAGAAAGTACAACAGATGTAATCAACATTGCAATCAATGGACGCAATGCCTTTGTGCGCAGGTCGCGCAGGCTTACGTTTAGGCCGAGACCAACCATGGCTGTTGTTAGAATAAAGGTGGTTGCGGTGGAAATCCCGTCCATAACTGCTTTTGATACAGGGATTGATTTACCAAGCACATAGCTTCCGAACAGGCTCATTAAAATAAAGCCAATCAAAAACCATGGGAATTCGATTTTTGTATCGCCAGTATTTCCGGTGTTTTTTCGTTTCACCCAATACATGAGAATGAAACATAATGGAATAAGCAGCAGCACTCGGCCTAATTTAGCCAATAATGCAATCGCTAATCCATCCGGACCCGCAGGAGCACCGGCCAAGGCAACGTGGGCAATCTCATGAAGACTGATTCCGCTCCAGATGCCATAATCAATCGCAGATAATGGAAGGATCGGCCGTAGAATCGTATAAACAATCGAAAATATAGTTCCAACTAGGGCAATAATCCCAACGCCAATCGCGGTATCGTCGTCTTTTGCCTTAATGATTGGCGAAACAGCGGCGATCGCTGCTGCACCACACACACCGGTACCTACTCCGACAAGCATCGTTAGGGAGGATTCTGCTTTCAGCAGTTTCCCCAGCCACATGGTAAACAGAATCGCAAAGGCAATCACCCCAATATCTCGGGCAATCAGGCCCAGCCCTTGATGAAGCACCACATCAATATTTAGCTTCAACCCGTATAAAATAATCGCAAATCGTAAAAAGCGTTTTGACGAAAATTGGATTCCCGCCCGAAATTTTTCCGGATAACCGAAAAATTGCCGATACATCACTGCTATTACAATAGCACAGGCAAGGGGCCCAACTCGATCAAAACCAGGGACCTTTGCCAACGCAAAGCCTAGCAACGCAATGATTACCGTAAAGCCGATTCCGCCAAGCCATAATCCGCTTCCGGAAGGCTTTGGCTCAGGTTTTTTCTGCTGCTGTCCGCCCTGGTCGTTCAAAGGTAAAGCTCTAGCACTTTGACTTGCCATTCCAATCACCTCAATTTGTATTTTTCTTAATTCCAGCATACTCCTGATTGGTGTATAAGGAAAATAAAGATATATAATGAGTATAATAAGTAAATCAATATACATCAGAAGATTCCCGAAAAAGGAGTAAAAGCATGGACCAGCATTTAGAAGTGTTTGTAAAGGTTGTAGAAAAAGAAAATTTTTCCAAAGCGGCGGAGGAGCTGCATATGACCCAGCCAGCGGTTAGCCAGTACATCAGAACGTTGGAAGAATCCGTTGGTACAAGGCTATTAGAACGGAGTAATAAATACGTCCGCTTGAATAAGGCTGGGGAAATAGTTTACCATCATGCAAAGGAAATCATCGCCCTCTATACAAAAATGCAATCATTAGTGGATGATTTGACAAAAAGGGCGAGCGGACCGATTGCGATTGGTGCGAGCTATACATTCGGTGAGTATATTCTGCCCCATATTATTGCTAAAATGCAGGAGCAATTCCCTCTCATTAATCCATCAATCCGGATTCAAAATACAAAGGAAATCATTGAACTGGTCAAAAAACATCAATTGGATATAGGTATCATTGAAGGATTGTATAAGCAAGATATTCTCAATTCTGAAGTGGTTTCGAAAGATCGGATGGTCATTGTTGCTGGGCCGCGTCATCCTTTATTAAGTCAAACAGAGGAAATAAAAATCTCGGATTTAGAGGAAGAAACGTGGATCTTAAGGGAGGAGGGATCCGGTACAAGGGAGGCGGCTGAAAATCTGTTTGAGATGTACGAATTCACACCCAAAAAAATTATGGTATTCGGCAGCACCCAGCTGATCAAGGAATCGGTTGAAGCGGGGCTTGGCATTAGTCTGCTCTCAAGCTGGGCAATCAAGAAGGAGCTCACCAACGGCTACATCGGAATCATCAATGCCAAAGGACTCCCATTCAAGCGGAACTTTTCCATCCTAACCCATACCAGCTATCAAACAAAAGCATTAAAGACATTCATCGAAACACTGCGGGATTACCTCGCAGACCCGAGTAAGCATACATTTTAATTGTTAATACCTTTTTTGGGAGTTTGGTGCCTGACACCCTTCGTGGACATTTGTTCGCCTGGGGTGGACACTTCAGCTTTGTTCTATATAATGGAGGAAACTGAATATTTTTGCTAAAACTTTAATAAAATTTATGTAGGACTAGGCCGCCGCTGCTTATAACAAAATAGCCTCAGGCACATGGAAAAAACTCATCATTGCATAATACTCCATAAGATTTAGGAAGCCTGTCAAAACAAATCTAGGGGGTTAACGTAATCATGCAAAAACAAAAGTTGTTAATTAATGGGGAAAGACTAAAGCAGGAGCTGGAGCGGTTTGCAAACTTTGGCCGGACTGAAAATAATGGTGTGACCCGCTTGTCGTTATCAAAGGAGGATATTCAAGCAAGGGATTATTTTTGTTCCTGCTGTGAGGAGCTTGGGATGACCGTCAAAGTAGATGATATGGGCTGTATGTATGCCACACTTGCCGGCACTGAAGATCAACCTCCGCTTGTCATTGGCTCCCATATGGATTCAGTCAAAAAAGGAGGACGGTTTGACGGAATTCTAGGCGTGGTAACCGGATTAGAAGTAGTGAGAACACTCATAGAAAATCAAATAAAACCGAACATACCAATCACAATTGTAAACTTTACAAATGAAGAAGGCGCCCGATTTGAACCTTCAATGATGGTATCGGGTGTCCTTTCCGGAAAATTTGACAAGGCAGTCATGCTGCAGAAGCGGGATCCAGAGGGAATTACATTCGAGGAAGCCTTAAAAGAGAGCGGTTATGAAGGTGACCCCCAAAACCGGTTGAAAGAAGCCACTGCCTTTTTAGAGCTCCATATCGAACAAGGGCCGATTTTAGAAAAAGAATCCATTACAATTGGTGTGGTGGAATGCGTTGTCGGTATGGCCTGCTATGAAATTGAAGTAACCGGAGATTCGAATCACGCCGGAACTACCCCAATGAGTATGAGAAGGGATGCCCTGTTTACAGCCAATAATCTAATCAATGAAATCCGCAAACGCCTGAGCGCCTTAGACCATGAGTTAGTATTTACAGTTGGCAGGCTCAACGTATACCCATGCATTCACACCGTTATCCCAAATAAGGTTGTGTTTACATTGGAAGCACGTCATAAGGACATGGGGATTGTAAATACCGTAAAGGATATCATTCAAGGTCTTCCTGACTTAGGCGTTAACGAGGGCTGTGAAATCAAAACAACCAAATTATGGGATCGGGATACCGTATGGTTTACGCCTGAGCTATGCGACCAACTAGAACAATCCGCTGTCTCGCTTGGCTACACACATAGAAGGATGGTCAGCGGTGCTGGCCACGACGCTCAATTCATCGCCAGCTACGTTCCAACTGCAATGCTGTTTGTGCCGAGCATTAATGGAAAAAGCCATAGTGAAGACGAACTGACGACTTGGGAGGATTGTGAAAAAGGGGTTAATGTTATTTTGGATACGGTTTTAAAGCTTTTAACAAAATATTAATAAATCATTCAAGCGAGGAGTAAACTTTTGTACCCCTCGCTTTTTTTTGGCAAGTATATTGAAAAACTCCCCTTTAATTCCTTAAAAAAATGTACGAAATTCTCTGTATATTTGTCCATATCCATAAAATTTATTTGTCATAAATTAATATTGACTTAAAAGAAGAAAGTGTTTTTATGACTTCAACTACTGCTGAAGTTATGTTTCATGCAGTAGGTCTAGATACTAGAGCAACATTCACTTTCACGGCACCTATTACTCAAGAAACATTTATCGGAGTTTGTAATGAAAAACTTAGTAAACCAAAGGATTCAGGTTATTAAAATAGGGGAAAGATTCCCTTTAGTCAAAGCCTCCTATTTTGAATTTTTAAAATAGGAGGCTTTGACTTTTATAAAAAGCCAAGGAAAGGAATAAAACAATGAGAGTTTCATATGGAAAATGGACAAAACACAGATTAATGTCTCAGGATGAAAGGCTTAAAGATTATCTTCCTGAAACAAAATATTTTAGTCAAGAGTCATTGTGGACCATGGTGGAGAAACACGGCCAGGTGATGATAAAGCCATGTCTTGGTCATAAAGGATATGGAGTAGTCCAAATATCAGCTTTAGAAGATGATCAATATGAACTTCATAAGGAATTTAAAAAAGTTATTTTAACTGGAAAAGAAGAAACATATGAGTATTTAAAAAAGAATTGCATTAAAAGGCAGCGCCACTTTATTGTTCAACAAAAAATCGCTCTCGCTGCAATCAATAATGATCCATTTGATATTCGGGTAATGATACAGCGGAAAAGGAAATCGAGGGATTGGGTCATAACTGGGAAGCTGGCCAAAGTTGCCGCCAGAAATTATGTTATAACGAATGTGGCAAAGGCGGTATTACCCGTTGAAGAGGCAATAAGCAAATCAAATATAGATAATGAGCAGAAACAAAAAACCATAGCAATGCTTGATGAAGTTTCATTGTTAGTTGTCCAGCATTTAGCAAGTTCCTATCCAAGAACACGTGCATTCGGATTGGACGTAGGAATTGACTCTAAAGGTGATATTTGGATTATCGAAGCTAACATATCGCCCTCATCATCTATGTTTAAGTTTTTAAAGGACGGCTCTTACAAAACAATTATAGCCTACAAAAGGGGTTAATTTTTATTAAAGACCAAGTATGTTGGTGTACGCCTATACCGATTATGTAATATTGAATATAAAGTATGGAAAAGGTTAGAAGGACGGTTGTTAGGAGGGCGAAATAATAAAGATGGACACCATTGGAGTTTTACTTTCCAGGAGGGAATGGAATAATTTAAGAAGAAATAAAAATATAAAGGATGGGTTTCGGCACTTTTTTACTAAAAAAGCGAATGAGCTGAAGCTAAAAGTTGTCTTTGTTACTCTTGACCATATGGATATCCCCGATTTCAAAACAGAAGCACTTGAAATTGGGGAAAACGCAGAAATAAAAAAAATGAGAATCGATATCCCATCCATTATTTATAATCCAACGAAATTTTATTTAAAAAAATATATAAAAAAATTAAGGGAGTTATCTAATCATTCTCGAATTCAAGTGATGAATGAACATCATATTATCAAGAGGAAAAACCTAGTTGAATTAATTCAGTCAAAACCAGAATTAAACATCAAGCTTGAAAAGGAAAATGACTCAGATCAAGTACCTTTAAACTTCTATGTATTAGGTCAAAAAAATACCAATATGGAATGGGAAACACCCATTATCTATGTAAAGGACGTTAATGGGGAAAAGTTCTTTTTGGAAAGTGCCTCGCCAATTTTAAAAGAGCAGCAGCAAACCTTTCAAGAAATTGAGGAATTATTGACAGAGCATAGCAATAAGCTATTGAAAATGATTCATTATTATTATCCAGGAATTTACGAGATTGGCATCCTATTTTCAATTAATAAAAGTGGAGACATTTATCTAAGTTCAACTTGTTCCTTTAATATTATCATGAAGGACTTATTTGATTGGAATTTTGAACTCTGTGTCCCGCTTTTTGAAACTGCCTTATCGGTCGCCAAGAAACTGATCCAACAAAATATTACTTCAATTGAAGTAAATAATTTAACCCAACCGCTGAAACTAGCAAGCAGGAATGAATATTTCTCTGGTTGGGTTAAGGAAAGTAAACAACTGAGGCAATATATGAAAAATCGATCTTCAATTTGGATTAAACTAAGACCTTATGAAGATGATAAACTAACACTCCAATTACCTTCAGAGCTCATTCATTATTCTAACAGACAGCTTACCACTATCCAGTTCGGTATTAAAGAACAGACCTGTTATATTATGAAAGCAGGAGCTGTGCTGTTAAACAACAACACTTATCATGCTCCAATTGAAATATTGATTTCAAACACCTTGTTAAATAAAATGCATTTGCAGCCAGATTTAGTTTATCAGCTAAAGATTTTGGGCGACAAAGTCATTATTGGACCCTCCATTGGTTTATTGTTAGGCGAGAAAAATCAGCTTTATAATCCGGCCTATATGGAAAAATTCACGGATAGACTTGGGATATACGAGAAATTCGGCGGCGTAGTCATTGCCTTTTCGACCCGCTCTATTGATTGGGAGGAAAAGATTGCCTACGGATTAATTTATAATCCTTTAATGAAAAAATGGGAATTTGGATCTGCCCCCATTCCTGCAGCCATTTATCGCAGGAACTTTCATCAAAGGAATGGCAGAGTAAAAAAATTAATTAAATTAACGGATAATAAGTTATTCAACTCTTATCATTATAAAAAATCAGATTTGCTGAAGCTCCAGGAAGAAAAGAAAATCAATAAATATTTGCCCAAGACCCACCTGTTAAAAAACATGCCGGATTTGATTCAATTTGTTAATGTAGAACAAAAGGTTATTTTAAAGCCTGTAAGCCTGTCTCGGGGACGTGGCATTTTTGTCATTGAAAAGAATGTTGTTGATGACAGTAATGGTTATATCCTTTATGATCACCGGAAGGAGTTCCGGCTGCAGCACTTCATTCCGGATGAAGTAGGGTTAGAGGAAATGCTAAGAAAATTAGTGATGAATGAAAAGTATTTATATCAAACTTATATTCCACTGTTAAAGGTTAACAATCGCCCTTTTGATGTTAGGGTAGTGATGCAAAAGTTTCATAAGGAACAATGGATCTGTTCGGGGATTGAATGCAGGGTAGCAGGTGAAAAAGAAGTATTAACGAATATTGCCAGAGGCGGCGAGGCCATGACTCTAGAGGAAGTGGTTAGGAAAGCCGGGGATCATTTGAGCTTTGAAAAGGTGCAAAAGGACATCTTAACTTTATGTCAAAATTTCTGCCGCTTAATGGATGAAACGGATGAACATTATGGAGAGTTCGGTTTAGACATCGGTCTGGATCAAGACGGATATCCTTGGATGATTGAGGCGAATATTTTCCCCAGCTTCAAAGGATTTAAAGCAATGGATAATGACACATATCTAAAAATCCGCTACCAGCCGCTTTATTACGCTGTTCATCTTCAGGATTTTTCCATCTTTGAATCAGAGGAGGAAATGAAAGATGAAATTTTTCATCCAAGCTATTCCAACTCCTAACTCAACCATTTCACTTCCGTTAATTGCAATGGAAAAATTATCATTGAAGGGAAAGCAGAACATTACCCTAAGTATTGGAGCTATTCAGCAAAACGCTGCACTTTCTTATCATGAAGATCAAGATAATTGTATCTACATTTCTACTGATTTGATAAATGGGATGACACTGCCTGAATTTATCGAATACGAAATAATTATTTACGATGACATTCTTTTAGTTGGGCCTGTTATAGGGATGTTTATACGCGGGAAACTTGGTGAAATGGACCATCAAAGAATTAAAATTTATAAAAATTATTTAATCGATTACAAACATATAAACGGACTTGTTGTTCTTTTTACGTCTGATGGAATTGATGTAAAGAATAAAGTGGTGAAAGGATTTGTCTTTAATCCGAAAGAAAATGGATGGGAAATGGGCGTGTTTCCGTTTCCTTCCGCAGTCTTTTTGCGAAGAACGATTAAAGAATCTATTAGGAAAAAACTAGATAAATTAATTCAAAATCATTATTTTAACTCCCATGTTTTTAATAAATGGGAAATGTGGGAGTGGTTTTCGGAGGATGAACAAATAAGAAAACACCTTCCAGAGACAGTAATGGCAGAAAATATGGAAGATGTTAAGCAATTAATGAGTGTATATCAAAAAACATTTATTAAACCGCGAGCGGGAATGCAAGGCACGGGAATTTATCAGCTTTCTAAGGAAGGTCAAGAGTATAAATTGAGCTATCGCGTAAAGGGTAAGAATATTACGACCATCTTAGAGAATTGGGAAGCAGCTCAAAAATATTTGCAATCAGACCTAAATCTGGAAAAGTGTATTGTGCAACAGAAAATTCCTTTGCTGCGAGATCATAACCGTGTGATGGATATTCGCGTACTGGCAGCAAAAAATCAACATGGCGTGTGGACCGTTCCGGGGATGGTCACAAAGTTTGGTGAAGTAGACAGTATTGTCAGCAATATTTCGAGCGGCGGCTCGGCGGAAAAAGGCTGGGAATCCCTTTTAGAATTATATCGGGATAACCCAAAACAGGCCTTTAAAAAATATAAGGAAATAGAAAAGCTCGCCCTTACCTGTTGTGAAGCACTAGAAAGAAAAGGGCTTCACTTAGGCTATATTGGTATTGACATCGGGATTGATGAAGACCATCATCTGTGGGTGATTGAAATTAATAATCGCAGTCCAGACATGACCATTGCCTTAGACGCTGATGATTTCCAGCTTTATTATCAAGTTAAATCAGCTCCCATCTATTATGCTAAATGGCTGTCTGGTTTTGGAGGTGAATAAAGTTTGCTTTATGAAATATACTCGGATGGTTTAGCAAGTAATACGATTTTCTTACACGACACAACTGCAGCTTCTCTCGGGATTGAAAACAAGCAAACGATTATCGTTCATTTCGGAAAAAGGAAAATTCCAGCAGCGGTAAACACCTTCCAATCTAATAACGAAAACAGGATTGCAATTAGTGAAAACATAAAAAGCGAACTCTTGATTGACCTCAATGTAAAATATGAATTGGCGTATTCCAATAATGAACTAATTATAGGTCCGGTTATCGGATTATTGCTGGCAAAATCAGAAGCAAGGCTGACAAGGTATTTTGATAATTTTTTAATTTATACCATGTTGTATGAACAAATAAATGGAATTCTATTTGTGTTTTGTGAGCAGCAAATTGATTTTGCCAAAGAACAAATTACCGGGTACGTGTTTGACCCATCTTCACCGGAGAACTGGCGAAAAGCGGAATTGCCGTTTCCAAATGCTATTTTTAGAAGAGTGGAGCTGGCGCAGCAGACGTTGAAAGGTCTGCAGGAAAAAATGGGCTCGGGCTTTTTTAACGCCCAATATTTTGATAAATGGCAATTTTGGAAGTGGCTTTCGCCATATTCGGAACTAAGGGCACATCTTGCGGAAACGACAAATCAAGTGAATTTGACCAGCTTGAACGCCTTTATTGAAAAATATAACGGTGTATACCTTAAGGCTAGAAATGGTTCCCGCGGCAAAGGGATTTATTATATTGAAAAGCATGAAGATCAATATATTGTTATAGAAAACTATAAAGATGATATTAAAACGTTATCAAACAAACAAATGGCTAAATTTCTTTTAAGGCATTCATACTACTTACTTCAGCAGCCCATTCGTCTTCATACCTTTGAGGAACGAAAGGTCGATTACCGGGTTATTTTACAAAAGGATGGAACGGGTAATTGGCAATGTACGGGTATGATTGCAAGGTTTGGAAAGACCAACGCGATTTCCTCTAATTTTAAAGCCAGCGGATTTGCGATGGAAGGAACAAGGGCATTAATGATCCAATTTGGCTATGACGAATTAGCTGCCTTTAAGAAGTACCAGGAGATTGTGACTATTTGTACAAAAATGGCTAATAAAGTAGACGAAACCGTGGGTGCCTACGCTGATTTTGGCATTGATGTGGGGATTGATGAGGATGATAAGATTTGGGTAATTGAAATGAACAAGCGCCCGGATCACGACTTTCCGTTGATGATAAAAGACCGTAGAATGTATTATTCTGTTAAATCCAATCCGGTCTTATATGCGAAGCATATTGCGATGGAAGGGCACAAATGAATAATTTAAAAAGGTGAGGGATGGCTTAGAAACCATCTATCACCTTTTTAAATTATTCATTCATATTGTTTAATTATTCCAATAGTGGGATTTGTTAGAATTTTAACTTTCAGGATACTAGTATTCTATATGTTCTCACTTATCCCAGATTTTAAAACCCCGGTAAAACCAATCATCAAGCACTTCTCCAACACCGTTATGATGTTCTGCAGATGTCCGATTATCTCTTATCCCTTGAATAACGCTAAGATTTTCTCCATGCGCGAGGACATAGGTAACGAACGGATAGTCAATCATTGTATGATTTTTCACATATTGTGGAACTTTAACATGGTTTTTCATAACCCATTTAAAATCCGTTTTATTTATATGTGACTTTTTCGTTGACTTTGGAAAATCTCTATTAGAAAAATAAAATAATGAACTACTTCCACAATATATATAAAATTGATTTTGTGTCCAAACCTCATTTTTAATTACATTTACCATAAATCCTTTATTTAGAATAATTGTATTAGAAATAGGAAGTAAACGTATATATTCTACGAATCGATAGTGTATCCAGTCATCTGCATCTAAAGGCATGAAATAGCCAGAAAATCCATTTCTTCTTAAAAATGCACCAATCACCATACGTTTGCGACGTTTATCAACAGTAGCTTTTCTAGGATTTGATGGAGGTGGGAATGTTACAGATAACCATGTAACCCTTTTATCATTTAGTTCCTCAATATTTGGCTTTTCATGGCCGGCAATAATAATTATAAAATTTGGGTCAGTATTGTTTAATATTGACTTTAAGGTCAAGCTTAAGTTGTTCTGAACTTTTTCCCAATCACGGGAAACCCTCTTACTTTTAAGAGAAATAGCAAATGCAATTTCTGGTTTTTGTTTTTCTATTTCCTTTACGGTGGATTCATGGCAAGATCCATTAACTAATTTTTCAACTTGGTTTAACTGTTGTTTTATATTCATTTTTGTTAACTCACCTTCGATCCAAAGTTTTAATTTAAAGTATGGTCTTTTCATACAGGACAAAACTTATTTCCCCAATGAAGTTTTGCTCGTTTTAGATCATCTGAAATTTTGAAATATTAAAAAGTAATTCGCTGGGCTTGGTCCAAGATTAAGGAGCTTTGGAAACATGGAGTATATAATTATCCGTTATCCTTTTATTAAAACACATTCTTCTAAGTCTTCTTCGTGATATTTTCCATGTATGATGGTTAGAGGCCTTTCGTATATAGACATAGTTAAATGGATTTGTTGTACAGAGTTTAAAACCTCTTAATCTTGCATTTTTTAAAAAGGTACCGTCTTCTCCCGTGTTTTTTGCTGGAAACTGAACTTTTTCAAAGACTCTTTTTCGGAACATAATAGTCCCCCCTCCTATGCGATTGATAGCTTTTCGAATACACAGAAGTTTATACATTTGAAAGTAAGTGAACAGATGTGATTTTCCTACAATATCTGCCTGTTTTTCCTCAAACACTTGCAAAGCCTGAGCTATATAGTGCGGAGAATAATAATCATCGTCATCAAATTTTGCTATGATATCATATTTTGCTTTGCTGACAGCAAAATTCAAACATTGTCCTAAAGTAACTTTCGCAGGAAGTTGAAAAACAGAAACATTAGAATACTGTTCAGCTTTCTTTTTCCAGGTGCTGATTTCCATATCATTTCGGTTTAGGATAATAATTAGTTCCTTGTTTTCCCAATCCTGTTGTAAATAATTTTTAAATATATTTTCCATTTGGATTGGTTTATTAGTGCAGGTAACAATAGAAACCAAACTGCATTTCTCCTTTCTGCTCTTTATTTTTACATCATTTTTTCTAATGCAAATTATACTTACATATTATGAAGAAATTTCATGACGGCTTGGACATAAGCACTCCATAAAGCCTTTTTGAGAAGTATATATACAGCTCTTTTTTTTGCGTTCCTATCCAAATTCTCTAACTGATGACAAGAGAACGTGAAATGTATTATTCTGTTAAATCCAATCAGGTGTTGTAAGGAAAATTTATCGAGCTGGGTTATAAATATATTTGAATCGCCGCTAAAAAAATAGAAAATGACTCTGGAGATAATCCCGGAGTCATTGTAGTAAAGTTATTTACGCCTCAATGGAATAGTTTAATTGTTCCATGATATTCTTACACATATTTTCAATTTGTTGTAAATCGCTAGGGTTATTCGGTCCCTTTTTTATACCACTTATCTTAACATTCAGTACACTGTTCAATTCTTCTATCGTGATATTCGCTGCATCTAATAGCATATTAATTGTTTCAGGTTTTCTTTCAATGATATCTTCATATTTTAGAAAATATGTTTTCGGATCCTTTTTTGCAAAATCCATATAATATGATACATGATTCTTCCATTTCTGTATAAACTTAATTAGGGAATTATTGTAAGCTTCGATTCTTAAATTAAATGAATGGCTTTTCCATACATCTCTTGGATCACGAACAAGTAGTATAATCTTAGCTTTGGGGTAGCATTTCCTGAATAATTCCAGTTCATCTTGACCGTATCTAACTTCTTTAAATCCAATAATATCATGGGTTTCACGATGCTGTGCGTATAGATTATCTAAAAAAGCTTTTACAGATTGATGAACGGCATTATTAATAAATTCATTGGATGGATTCATGGTGGCAATCCAATTGGATGGATTCTCATTTGTATTAAAATAACTTATCCGTTGTTTTTTAAATCTGCTTGAGTAATTATTAAGTTTTTTTTGCAGATTACAAAAGTCCGTTAAAACTCCTTTATGCTCTCCCCAAATCAATGTATTTTCTCTGGCATTAAAAATTCGCTGTAACATTGTAGAACCCGAGCGATGAGTAGCTGAGGAAATTAGAATATCCATGTTTTGCTCCTTTCGAAGATTTAATACTAAATAGAAGCTAATTAATTTTTTTAATAAAGAAGTAGCAGGTTATAATATCTACTAATTTAAATTAGGGGGCCTTGATTACATGGGGAATATAATTATCCGTAACCATAATTTCAGAAGATACTTTTTGAAGTTGTTGTTCAGATATCTTCCATGTATGGTCGGTTATGTCACTTCTAATACATACATAATTATAAGGATTTGTTGATTGGATATTAAACCCACTTTTTGCTGCCTTTTTTAGAAAGATTAAGTCTTCCCCCGTGTTCTTGGCTGGAAACTGAACTCTTTGAAAGACTCTTTTATGAAACATGATAGTTGCCCCGCATATTGGATTATAAGCTTTTCGGATAAACAGCCTTTTACTCTTTAAAAAGTACATATAAATTAGTGATTTTCCAACGATATTGGCTTGTGTATTATTAAATATTTTCATTGCTTGAGTAATATAGTAAGGAGAATAATAATCATCATCATCAAATTTTGCGATAATTTCATACTTTGTTTTGCTAACTGCAAAATTCAAACATTCTCCCAGTGTAACTTTCTCAGAAAGTTGAAATACAGAAACATTAGAATAATCTTTAGCTTTCTGTTCCCATGTTTCAATTTCCGTATCATCACGGTTTAGAATTATGATTAGTTCTTTATTCATCCAATCCTGATGTGAATAATTTTTAAATATGTTTTCTATTTGTGAAGGTCTTTTCGTACAGGTAACAATAGAAACCAAATTGTGTGTCTCCTTTCACAAAATATTTTTATCTCATTTTAACAAAATGTTTATACTCATTTATTATATCTATGCAAATAATTAGTAATGGCTTGGACAAAAGTACTTCTTTACACGTTTTTTTGAGACGGATATTTACCGTTAGAGTTCGAAACCAAACTCCCCAATCGTATGCTCTTCATTATGAAAGTCTGAGCCGCCTGTCATCAGGAGGTTATACTTTTTGGCTAGATTTTTATATCGAATACCGTCTTCCTTCCTATGTTTACGATGCCAAACTTCGATTCCATCAAAGGGAAGCCGTAATAATTCCTTGACTAATGCATCATCCTGAATAAGTAAAGGGTGGGCTAAAACCGCTATCCCTCCAGCGTTATGAATCAAGTTAATTCCCTCATTAGGTGAGAGAACCATCTTATCAACTGCACATGGTTTTCCATCACCTAAATAAAGATCAAATACTTCCTGGATATTTTTCGCATACCCTTTAGCAACCACTGCTTTGGCTATATGAGGGCGGCCAATTACCTCTCCATTACTATACTTTTGAACATCATTAGAAGTGATCCTCATTCCCAACTTACAAAACTTATTGACAATTAGCTGAGCGCGGTTATGGCGATGTTCCTTCATTTTCTGCAAAACACCTAATAGCTCTTTTGATTCGTGGATGTGATAACCTAAGATATCAATATTTTTTCCTTTATAATTTGTGCTTAATTCGATACCTTGAATAACCGTTACATTTAATGTTCTTGCTGTTTGTAATGCTTCTTGAATTCCATCTATAGTATCGTGATCCGTTATGGCAATCGTCACTAATCCTTTTTGTGCTGCCATTTTTACAACTTCACTTGAGGAATAACTTCCATCGGAAGCGGTGGTATGCAAATGCAGATCAAAACAGCCTTTCTCGAGGATTTTCTTAAATTCCAATCAAATTCAACTCCTTTCTACTTTATTGAATGAGCATTTGTCATTTTAGCAGGACAAGAAAAATAGTGGAGCAACTCCTTTTAGGAAAATTAGATTTTAAGCTGAATTTTAAAGGGGATTGTGAAATTATGTAATAATAGATGAATGAGTTTAAAGAAATAGAACGAAGAAAGAAGCGTACGTTAGAAATGCCCTTCGGCCCTGACAAACCTTATTTCACGTATACGGACTCCATCTCAATAGATTTGATCCTATTGAGATGGAAGCTATACCCTTTGAAATACTAGGGGCGTTTCCTTTATCGTTGTAAAATGTCAATCCTGAAGCTGCCCCAATATTGAAAGGCTAATAAAAAGTTCAAAACGCCTAAGGACTAAACCTTGTTTCGTTTTCGTCCATCATTGGCAAATAATCCCCTTGGTCCTTTCTCTTTTATCAAGTATTGCAGCGCTACCAAATAGTCTTTCATGTGTAAATCAATATCTTTGTCGTCCTTCCCATTGGAAACACATTTTGAGGATGTCACGATGGATAGTCCATTCAATATGCCCTTTAATTGGGCCAAGGGGGGACAATGTAAGCTTTCCCAGCCAATAATGTTTAATCCCTTCCGACTCATCGCAGTATGTTTAGATAATAGGGAACTTGCTCCAAGATCTTTTCGATCTACAGCTAGATTAAAAGCATATTGGAGCGCCAGTAACAAGGATATGGAGCGCTTTAAATTATTTTTGGTGAGGACCAAATCGGCGCCATTTGCAATTCTCTCAATATAATCACAAATTTCCTTGTATTTAAATGAACTCGTACCATTAATGGTCAATATAATATCACCTTGTGCTGCTTTTGCCCCAATGGCTTGGTACGCCTCATAGACTAATGGATCATTCACCGTAATAATTTTAGCGCCATATTCCTTTGCGATCCTTTTTTCTTCTGCAAGGTCAGAATTCATGACAACAATCAATTCATGGGCTGGTAATTTTGCTAGGCATTTAAACTTCGAATGAAGTCTGAACACCTTTTGTTGAAGCGTCATTACAACGGACAATGTTTTTTCATCATAATTCGCAATTGGAGTAATTTGATTGAGTTGGGGTGTGAGCGTCTCTCCAATAGCATTATTAAGCATCTCGATTTTTTTCGGCCCAGAATGATCATCTAAATTTGGCAGTTGTAAAAGTGATAATCCCTCTACATAATCACCGATAATTACTTTTTGCATAAAGGATAAATTTGTGCCTGTTTTTTGGTGCCCTATTCTACTTTTGTTTTTAGATAGATCAATTTGATAACTATTGGAAATTGGCAGATTACTTTTAAATGTTTTTAGTGTTGCGATTCCAGGATTCATCATAGATTCGATGCCGATTTGATTTAATGCATACCGAGTTAAGGCGATAGGGACCGCTGTTAATGTATCTAAGCCAAAATGTTGTTCCCCCATCAATGCATTGAATACCCGTTTCCATATTACCACAGGGTGCACGCTGTTTGGTTTAAGCGGTATATGATTCAAAACGACTTCTGCTTGGTTGGTATATATCGGTTCAAGAAATTTTTGTAATTGTTGGCTGGGAATAGAGATATCAGCATCTAAAAACAATAGGACATCCCCAGATGCATTGGCAGCCCCGACAGCACGCCCCACATCATGTCCTAAAGGTTCTGGATCACTAATTAACTTACAATGATAGTTTAATGCAATCTGTTCTGTATTATCTGTACAACCGTTGGCAACAATAATAATTTCATATGGACATAATGCCTGGCATTGCGAAATAACAGATGGCAAGGTATCTCCATCGTTATAGGCAGGAATAATAATAGAAAGCCTGTTTGTCATACACATATCACCTCACATTATTCTATGTTATAAATTCATTATATTGTGGGGTACAACCAATTTTTTGACGTAAAACCCATGCTAATAGCACTACAGACACACATTACCAATTATTGTCTTTTTCAAATCCGTATGTGATTAATAATTGCCCAGCTTGTTTCTTAAAGATTTGCTTCATTTCATCATCAAATTCGTCCTTCCAGTTCCCAATTTTCCCTTTTCGAAATGTATATGAAGATTTTGGGTCAATGTTTTGCTCCATTTTATTTATGATGTCATTTAAAGGGATTGGCGGGCTATCTTCCCATAAATAGTTAACCAACTCTCGTAATTTCTGTTCTCTTGATTCTTTCGATATCATTAAGTCCTCATAGGATAAGGAAAAGGTATTTTTATGATTGCTCCATCTATAATAAGGTTCATAGCCTCGATAAAAAGGGAGTTTTCCTTTTCTGAGCAGTACCAGCATACGTGATTTTGTTGTCAAATATTTGGTGTTAAATGCAAAATGTAAAGGGTGGTCGACCCATAGATCTTTAATAAAGTAAGAGAGGGAAACAAGAACGTCACGCGGGTCACGATAAATAAAAACATGTTTCATGTTTAATTCTTGTAACAAAGCTGCATATTGATTCGAGAAAACGACATGTCCAAACCCGAATTCATTAGCAGATAATTTTTTTAGTCTATTGCGATGATCTATGAGCTTTTTTCGTTGATTCATACCTATGCTTAAAAAGAATTTTTTCGATTCATCATTAATATCCATAAAAACATCGGGCATTCCAATTAATAGCTGATGTAATAAATGAGTGCCGCTTTTTGGAACGGATGATAATAAAAAGGGAGATAGACTTTGTGATTGACTGATGTTTAGCCCCACCTTTCTTTATAGTCTTAGTTATAGTATTCAAATACAGTATCTCTCTCCTGAGCGTTTGTCTTGTTTTGAAAAAGAAAACGCCATTTTTTAACTAAATAATGAGGAGTGTCCCATTCCAATGTTTTCTGCAGCATTTCGTTAACAAACGGATTCAATTAAAAGACATGTTAGCTTTTATTAATAAATAGGGCGTATTAACCCAAGCCTTTTTTAAGGAAATTGAATATCTTTTTAATATGAGATTGTCCGTTGTCCCAAGTTGTTGTTGAGCAATGGAAACAAGTTAGTTTTTTACCAGTGAGGTGAATAAATATTGACCGAAGTAAATAAAGGTGTTTCGATTGTTGTTTCAACAAATAAAGAAGGTTTCTTAGAAAATATTTTCCTGAATTTTGAGAATCAGAATTGGGATACGAAAGAATTAATTATCATATTAAATAATGATTCTTTAATACTTGAAGAATGGGTAAATAAGGTAGAACAAACTAATCATGTAACTGTATATCAACTTTCTCAAAGCGTTTCCTTAGGTGAATGCCTGAACTTTGGAGTAGATAAAGCGAAGTATGAATATATTGCGAAATTTGATGATGACGATTATTATGGCCCATCTTATTTAGCGGAGGCGATGGACGCTTTTGACAAAAAGAATGCAGATGTCGTGGGAAAACGTACTTATTTTATGTATAATTCCTTAAAGAAAGACCTGAGACTCCGTTTTCCTAGAAGGGAACACAAGTTTTTTTCGAAAGTTCATGGTGGAACGATTATAGCAACGAAAGAAGTGTTCCAAAAAGTTAGATTTGCAAATATTTCAATAGGGGAGGATGTTGATTTTTTATATCACTGCAGACAACAAGGTTTTAAAATTTATTCAACAAGCCGATATAATTATACCTATATTAGAAGAGGGGATGGAAGCCATACTTGGAAACCAAAATTACAGTATTTACTGGCGACATCTTTAAGGATTATAAAAACAAATGACTTTAAATCGTATGTAAATAATTATTCTGATGATAAGCATGGACGACACTTTTCATAATTGGATATTGACAATTATATTATTAAAATTTCGCAAACATTCAATCCGATCTTAATGGAGGAAAAAGGAATAGTTAAACCAAACATTTTATACAGCTTAGTAAGGAATTGGAGGATTATTTTGGAGTTAAATTTAATTGGGATAGCTATATAACATAATAGTAACCGTTCCTTTGTATAGAAGGCGGTTATTCTTTGTTTCTGAGAAAAACTAGTGATAAAAAAGAGGCATTTAAGCCTCTTCTTACTTGTTTTATAGAGGGGGGAACCGCAAGTGTTAATTAGAATATAATCTTTATTCCACTCATGCATAAAATCAATGCCAAAATAAATCTTAGTGGTTTTGCCGGTACTTTTGTAGAAAGTTTGCTGCCTAATATAACCCCAGGTATTGATCCTATTAACAGGTTAAACGCCAAGTGAAAATTCACATTTCCAAGCCCTGCATGTAGAATTCCAGCCACAGTAACTAAACCAAAGGCATGTGCAATATCGGTACCAACGACGCTTGATGTTCTAATACGATAAATGTACAACAATGCAAGGGCAAATAAAGACCCTGACCCAATGGATGTTAAACCAACAATAAAACCTAGAAAGAATCCAATTAGAATCGTAAGCACTTTTTTTCCTTCAACGGGGTTTTTCGTCACTATGCCGGTTTCGAAGTGGTCACCGAAAAAGTTCTGAAAGACCATTGCCGCGGCTACGAAAATGAGAACATAGCCAATGGAATGCTTAATCATCAGTTCTAGATTTTCAAAATAAACACCAAAAACTTTGAGTAAAACGATGGCAATTACTGCACCTGGAATACTTCCCAACGAAAAGTACAACACTAACTTTCCGTTAATCGTTTTCTGTCTCCAATGCTGGATTGTTCCAAATAGTTTTGTTATAGAATTATAGAATAAATCGGTTCCAACTGCTACGACTGGGTTTATCCCTATTAACAGTAATACTGGAGTTAAAAGTGACGCACCTCCTACTCCAGTCAAACCAACAAGAAAACCAACAAACACCCCCATAAAAATAATCCCTATTTCCATTTTCACTTCTCCTATCAAATCTAAAGATTCAACATGCCTCCAAACTGTTGATCATTTCTTACTTCCTGTTATTTTATGTAAACACCTCTTAAATTGGACTAGTAATATTGCTGAAAAAATCATGTGATAATTATCTAAAAATAGTAATGTCCCCCATTTTTAAATTCTTGGGCTTGTGTTTGTTTTCTGCACCTGCCGTTTCCATTGTCTTAAGCAAGTCATAAGCTGTATTACGAACATGAATCAGGGCGTAGTTATTTGAATGGATGGAATAAATTCGAAAGGAGAGTATTATATTGGAAAATAAAAATAACCCTATGAATAATGTTTTCTGGCATCAATCGGCAATAAAAAAAGAAGATCGAGAAAAACAAAATGGTCATAGAAGTATAATGATTTGGTTTACAGGGTTATCGGGGTCAGGAAAATCTACAATAGCCAATGCACTTCAACATAAATTATTTGAAAAAAACATCAGTGTTTATTTATTAGATGGAGATAATCTCCGGCATGGCATAAATAAGAATCTCTCATTTTCTGCTGAAGATCGACAAGAAAATATTAGGAGGACAGCCGAAATCGGAAAGCTGTTTGTGGATGCTGGAACCGTGGTACTTGCAGCACTCATATCTCCATTTGAAAAAGAGAGGTTAAATGCACGAGCGATTTTTAAGCAGGGTGAATTTATTGAAGTATATATCAAGTGTCCAATTGAGGAATGTGAAAATAGAGACCCAAAAGGACTTTATAAAAAGGCTAGAAAAGGAGAAATAACACATTTTACGGGAATTGATCAGCCTTATGAAGAGCCAAAAAATCCTGAAATCGTTATTGATACAAATAAATTATCAATTGATCAATCAGTTGAAATTCTTATTTCATATCTTTTCGATAAAGTCGGCCTCTTACTAAATTCGAAGGAGTGATTTAATTTGACATTAAGTATTCCTCATGGCGGTAAATTAATAAATCGCGTAGACTTAAATTATAATTATTCGGATCTTACATCTGAGATTGAATTGGACACAATGTCACTATCTGATTTAGAGTTAATCGCAAATGGAGCATACAGCCCGTTAGTTGGTTTTCTAGGGAAAAAAGATTATGAATCGGTCTTACAGAATATGAGACTGGAAAATGGAATTGTTTGGAGTATCCCGATTACCCTTCCCGTTACAGAGAACGTTGCTCGGAAGCTAAAGATTGGAGAAAAGGTCAGACTTACGTATGAAAATGAAACCTACGGTGTACTAAATCTTCAAGAACTATATACACCAAATAAAAATGAAGAAGCAGAAAAGGTATATCAAACAACAGACTCTTATCATCCAGGTGTCAAAAAGCTTTTGGAACGCCCCAGTATGTATGCCGCAGGGCCCATTATTTTAACCAAAGTTCCACCCAAGCATCCTGATTTTAAACGCTATTATAAAACGCCTATAGAAGTGAGAAAGGAATTTCAACAAAGGAATTGGAAAACAGTGGTTGGATTCCAAACAAGAAATCCTGTTCACAGAGCACATGAATATATCCAAAAGACAGCACTAGAAATGGTTGACGGCTTGTTTCTAAATCCTTTAGTGGGCGAAACAAAATCCGATGATATTCCAGCAGCTATTCGATTGAAAAGTTATGAAGTATTACTAAAAAACTATTATCCTGCAGATCGTGTATATTTAGGTGTCTTTCTTGCAGCCATGAGATATGCCGGCCCAAAAGAAGCAATTTTCCATGCTCTTGTTCGTAAGAATTATGGCTGTACACATTTTATTGTTGGACGAGACCATGCAGGTGTAGGTAATTATTATGGAACCTATGATGCACAAAAAATTTTTAAACAATTTAGCGCAGAAGAGCTGGGAATAACTATTCTTTCCTTTGAACATAGCTTTTATTGTAAAAAATGCAAAAGCATGGCTTCAAGTAAAACGTGTCCGCATGACAAAAGTGACCATTTACACCTATCGGGTACAAAAGTTCGGCAAATGCTTCGTAATGGGGAAATGCCGCCTCCAGAGTTTAGCCGCCCCGAGGTCATTGAAGTCTTAATCAAGGGGTTAGAGGATTCATGAAGTTATTTGTAACAGGAATTGATGGCAGATTCAAATAAAATTAGGCCAGCAAATGATATTCATTTGCGGGCCTTTTGCTTGGTATAGAGATAGCTGTCTCTCATACATAAAAACTCTCTATTCTTTGTTACGCTCATTAATCAGTTTCTTCATTTCTTCCACATTTCCTCTGTTTTTAACATAGCGCTTATATAAATTAACGTTTTTTCGATAGTTAGGATTACCACGAGATCCAACCTTAGGATGCCATAAATGATAGATTGAGGTACCTGTTAATCTTTTAAAAGGCCCACATACAGTATTCATAGCATCTTTGAATGCATTATCCTCTTTTCCCCATCCTACAAACCTTTCATCAAACCCCTTTACCTTATTAAAGTTATCTCTCGTAATAATGATTACCCCGCTAATTGGTTCAGCCTTTTTAAATTTTCGTTCTTTACAATTAACTTTACAGGGTAAAGGCCATTGTGGGGTATAATTTAGAAGTTTTTCAGAACTTGGTTTGGATAGGTCTTTCCATGTGAAGTAAGGAATTACCCAAGCATGCTGCTTAAGCAGCTCTATCCCTCGAATTATAAGTTGTGGATTATAAAATACATCGGCATCAGCAATGACAAAAATATCCCTTGTTGCTTGTTTAGCTGCGTTATTAATGGCCTGGGATCGATTAAATGGTTTACTGCGAGATTCACCGATACACAATTCCACTTCGGGCATCAAGGTTTCATAAAAGGTCTTTACCCATTTGAATAATCTGTCTCTTAAACCATTGTCTGGTTTGTAAGGAATCAAAACAGATACATTGTTTAACATCCTTTTCCTCCTTTGCCTTAAAGAACTCATTTTAATAAACAAATGCTTGTCTATACTAAACAACCTGTTATGTTTTCTTGCATTATCATATTCGTAATAAGCTCGTATGAAAAGGACATTGTCCTATCTAGATAGTATTTTTAAAAAATGGCCAATCAAATAAGAAGATTTTACTAAAGAACCTAACCAATAAATTTTTTAACGAATAGGATATAGAAACCATAGGAATGTTTTTATGTGGAAAAAGCAGAAAGACGGAAAAGGATGGTGGAAAATGAAAACAGGAGAAAGAACCAAGAAACCTTCCGCAGCAGAAAAAACAATGAAGGAACATAGCTATAAAGCTTTGGAAGCTGAGTATTATAAAGAGGATGTAAGTAAAACTTCAGACATTACCTATATAAAAAAAAGATTGGACAAAATTGATAAGCATTTAAAGAAAAATAAAGCAAATGATCGTACTGGAGCAAATGGGGTAGAAGTTGCTTTTGGTATTTCTTTGAAAAGTAAAAAGGTTTCTCGAAATTGGATTAAAGTTCAAAACAATTTATCAAAAACACTGAAATCCATATTAAATAATACAGATCAAAACTTCCGTATAATCATTGCCGGGCATGAGAAACCGAATATAGAAGAAATGAATCATGAGCGTGTTACATGGTTATCGGTTGCATTTTCACGTCCAAGATACATTCATCAATATAGTTTAGATAAATTTCGAAAACGTCGAGTCATTGGTGCTTATTTAAGAAGAATTGGGTTTAATGGCTATTTTATGCCGCTTGATGCGGATGATTGGATCCATTTTCGATTTGTTGAATATATTCGGACAGCACCCATTTCAGATGCATTTATTTTAAATAAGGGGTTTATGGCTAATTTAAAAAATAACCAGGTATGGTTAAAGGATCGTTTTTTTATAGGCTGCGGAAGCAGTGCTGTTTTTTATTTTTCCAACAGAGATTTTCCTAGGACATCAAGAAATAGGGATGTTAGAAAAACAAAATTTAAATGGACAATTTGGCCTCATCATAAAATTACACAATACCTGAGAAGTAAAAACTATAGAATGGTAGATTTCCCATTTGTTACTTGGGTTCTCTTTCATGGCGATAATAATAGCGTAATAAAAAGAAAATCAAGCAGCAGGGTATCTCCTCATAAACATAATCGCATTTCCAAAAATTTCGGAGATTGGTTTTATAACTACTTTAAGATAAATAATTAAGCCATCATTAATTTACCTATTTGGAAGAATCATTTGTTTATGAGGGTAAGAATTTGGACAAGACTAACATCTGTACTCATACCTAAACATGTTTCCAGCAATTGAATAGGATATGGTGAAATATCCATTAGAAAGGTTGGGAGCATTTTTGAATGAGGTACCACAAACAGAGGTAAAGGGAGTATCCATTGTAACAGTAACAAATAGGCAGGAGTTCATTGAAAATGTTTTTTCAAGCTATGAAAGTCAAATCTGGCCAGAGAAGGAATTAATCATTGTATTAAATAACGACTCTATGAATCTTCTTGAATGGGAAGAATATGCACAAAAATACAATCAAGTATCCATATATCAACTACCAGAAAATGTTTCTTTAGGGAACTGCCTTAATTTCGGGGTAAAGAAGTCAAAATATAGCTATATTGCCAAATTTGATGATGATGACTATTATGGTCCTCTGTTTTTAACAGAGGCAATGTACACTTTTGATAAGATGAATGCTGATGTCGTGGGCAAGCGCACCTGCTATATGTATAATGCTCTGACGAAAGAGCTTAGAATGCGTTTTCCAGATCGAGAACACAAGCGTGCTTCCATCCTTCAAGGTGGAACGATTATGGCAAAGAAAAAGGTAATGGAAAAGGTGCCCTTTCCTGATAAAAATGTTGGTGAAGGATTAAGCTTCACACAGAGGTGCAGGGCGAGAGGGTACCGTATCTATACAACGAGCAGGTATAATTTCGCCTATATTAGACATGGGGATGATTCACATACATGGAACCCCTCCAGCAAATACTTTCATAAAACATCGAAACAAATCGCCTTTTTAGAGAGTTTTGAAGATATTGTAAATAATCATCAACCTGAATAAAATATATATTCCAATGAAAGGATCTTAACTTTGCAAGTTAGGATCCTTTTTCATAAGCCTAAAGTAGGTTTTAGCCGTTTCATCAATAAGATGTTCTTCATTTAATGGTATTAATGTTACTGTACCCAATCAAGGATGGTGAAACATGATAAAAATACTCCACAAAGCGGAACCTAACACGATTGAAATTTCTACTAAGCTTGCAGAAAACTATGATATTAATTGTGCAAAAATGATTGTAAGAATTGGAGCTTGGATTAGGGAATTAAACGTTAACATTAACGATGAATTACCCGAAGATACCATTGGCTTGCCAGAACAATTAAAACAATCTTTTACACTTCCGGAAGAACTCTCCTACGAAATTGTTATGAAAGATCGATATTTAACAATAGGCCCAATCATTGCATTTGTTGCTTTTCGAGGTAAATCGAGTATGTCACCAAGAAAAATGGAATTATTTAGACTGCGCTTCGCTGATTACCAAAAGATAAAGGGACTTGTGTTTATTTGTGCAGCAAATGGAATTGAGCCATCAACAAAAACAATAGAGGGGTATTATTATAATCCTAACGGGAAAGACCGTGAATCTAGATGGATTTATGGCGTGTTTCCATATCCGAACGCTGTTTATAAAAGAAAGCCTGTTTCCGGTTTTCGCTACAATGATTTGATTTCATCAATTGGGAATCGGGTGATTAATTCATTCTTTTTTATAAAAGACGACATTGCAAAAATGTGTCAAAGGGATCAAAAATTCCAACAGTATTTTCCATATACTGAAATGCTTCAGGATGAAGAGCAGCTGAACAGCTTGATCACAAAGCATCAATTTGTTTATTTAAAGCCCGCAAATGGATGCCAAGGCATTGGAATATATAAAGTAACGCTGGACGGACAAGGAAATTTCCAATTTATCAATAGAAGAAGAAAGATGTTTACGTTAGCAGCAGGACAGCAATTAAAAAATTTTATCGATAAATGTAAAAGGAAAAACTATATTATCCAACAAGGTATTGAATCAGGAGCTGATCATAAACAGGTTGATTTTAGGGTATATGCCCAAAAGGATCAAAAGGGGCAATGGGTTTGCCAGGGAATGATTGCTCGAGTAGGCAAAAAAGGCGCTGTTGTAACAAATTTATACTTTACTGAAAAATTATTGCCAGGTCTAAAGGCTATTGAAACAACCTTTAAAGTGGACCATAAAACTGCTGAAGGAATCCAAGCTGACATTTATAAACAATGTATTGGTGTCTGTGAAGAAATAGATAAGAGGTTTGGGAATTATGGTGATGTTGCCATAGATGTTATGGTTGACGCAAATCATCGAGTATGGATCTTGGAGATTAATAAAGACTTCGGTTATCAAAGTCTTGTAAAGCTAAAGAATCGTCCATTACTGCGGACACTTTATACGACACCTTTCGAATATGCAAAAATGTTGGCTGGTTTTTAATGAAACGGAAAGTTGAAGCATGATAACAATCAGGAGGTTAGAGGATTGAATGACTCATATATTGGAATTTTAGTAGATGGTTTTGTGTATAGAGGAATTAAACACGGCTATTCCACATTTGAACGTGTGTCTTTTTATGAGCAAGCTAGCAAACAATATGGCGTTATTCCGTGTTTTTTTCGTTTAAGGGATGTCACACTCGAATCGAACCAGGTCCAGGCATTGGTAAAGGGGGCTAATGGAAGATACAAATTAACAACTATTCCAATCCCATCAGTCATTCATAATCGCAGTTTGTTTTTTCATAAACAATCAAAAGGGAAGTTATTGAGCCTGCAAGATGCAGGCATTACCGTTTTTAACGGATGGAACCGCTATGGGAAAATGACTGTTCATGAAATTCTTATGGGGAATGAGGAATTGCATTCCCATTTGCCTGAAACGAGAAGGGCAAGTTTAGAGAACCTGAAGGAGATGATGAACCGGTATAATGAGTTGATCATCAAGCCGAATAGCAGCAGTCTTGGCGCCGGCATCATAATGGTTGAACGCGTGGACGATGGAGTGTGGGCAGTCAATCACAAACAGGAAAAGAAGCTATTTACTAACGAATTACCGTTAATACTCCTTAAAAAGGCAGCCAATAAACATTATCTGATTCAGCAGCGAATTCCGCTTGCCAAGTATCAAGGCAGGCCATTCGATTTGCGTGTATCCGTTCAGAAAAACGGCTCAGGTGAATGGCAGGTTAGTGGAATTGTTTGTAAAGTGGCGAAACTAGGCAAATATGTAACAAATGTTGCCAAGGGTGGTACGTGTAAATCGCTTCGGGAATTAATAAGCGGCTGTCCCAAAATGGATTATGACAAGGTTTATACCCAGATTGAAGCTTTTTCTCTAAAGGTAGTGAAGGAATTAGAAGGTCGGTTCCCTAGTCTGGCAGATGTGGGATTAGATATAGGTCTAACCGAAGATGGTTTCCCAATGTTTATTGAATGTAACGGAAGGGATCTAAGAATTACCTTTGGAAAGGCGAGCTTGATGGAAGAGTGGAAAGCAACTCATACTACACCAATTAGCTATGCACGCTATCTCTTAGATTCGAAGACCGCAGAGGAGTAAATAGGATGAAGGATCTCAGACTTTCAGACTTTTTAGAAACGATTGATGGTAAACTGCTCCAAGGAAATCCTGACGATTATATTCGAAAAATGGTTAGGAGGCATAATAGTCTTAGTGAACATTGTTTGTATTTTCATACCAGTAAAAAAGCTTTGAAGGCAGAAAGCTTAGCTGGAAAATCAGGGTACACGATTGTAACAGAAGATAAAGAGAACCTCCCGAAGGTATCTGAGACTGCTAATGTTATTTTGGTTGAAAATGCAAAGGATTCCTATTGGAGGTTTATAGATTACTATCGAAATCAATTCCAGATTCCTGTGATTGGAGTAACTGGTACATGTGGTAAAACAACGACGAAGGATATGATTAAACACATTATGAACCGAAGCATGAAGGTTCATTCCACCCTTTATAGTCAAAACGGGCTTCATTTGAATTTAAACTATTTAATGGGCTTGACAGAGCAGACTGAAGCAGCGGTATTTGAAATGGGGGTAGCTTATCCAGGTAACATTAGGGTAAGTGGTAAATATTTCAAACCAACCGTTGGAATCATTACAAACATTGGCGAAGCACATTTAGAAGGCTGCAGGACGTTGGAAAACTATATTAAAGCAAAGGGAGAAATGCTTGAGGTTTTAGCTGATGATGGAACATTAATTATTAATGCTGATGATGCGAATATTAAAAGTCTGCCAATTGCTTTATATAAAGGAACCGTCCTTTCATTTGGAAAGGATGAGACTGCTGACTTCCAAATTGTAGATATCCAATTTGAACAAAATAAAATGATTTATCGTTTACGGGTAGAGCACAACGAATATAAAGTTACGATCCCAGGGGCTGGAGAGCACAATGTCTATAATAGTCTGGCTGCCATTGCTGCAACTGCTGCCATTGGGATTCCCATCGAAGAAGCGGTTCAAAGGCTCAGTACGTTTCAAAATATGGAACGCCATACAAAATTATATTACGGAGATAACATAACGGTAATCGACGACACGTGGAGCTGTAATCCAAGTTCGGTAATGTCTGGTCTAGAAGTATTAAAAAAGATGTCGAACGGCATGAAAGAGGTGCTGGTTCTTGGGAGAATGCAGCGTCTTGGGAATCAAGAACGAATGCAGCATATACAGATGGCGCAAAGGCTCATGGATATTGGGGAAGTCGATCAATTGATTACCGTGGGTCCATCCGCAAGAATTACCGGTGAAAGAGCGATTGAATTAGGTATGAACCCCGCAAAAGTTCATTCGGTTATGAACGCAGAGGAATTGGAAGCTAAATTGGCTGAAATTCGTGATGAGGAAATGATGATTTTATTTAAAATGTCCCTTGGAAAAATGAGCCCGTCCTATCGAAGGGTGGTAGAAAAGTATCGATTTACCTAAGCAAAAATCATAAAGCCGCTATGAGTGTCCATGGCGGTTTTATGTGTATCATTATGTAACAGAATGACATACGTTATGATAGAGCATTTTTCTTTAATCTGTAAAAACTGGGGATGGAAGGCTAGTATGCAAACAATCGTTTTTATCGGAAGTAATAAATCTGGAACGAGCAGAGAAGCCCTAACCATTTCAAATGAAATGGGATATTTTACGGTTTTATTAACGAATCGAAAAAGTTTTATTAGACAAATGAAAGAATTTCCTGAAGTTCATCGAATAATCTATGTCGAGGATTTATTAGACAAGGATCATATTCTTTCGATTATCAAGGACCTAGAGCAAGAAAAATGTCAGATAAAAGCGGTTATTAGTTTTATAGATCCATTTGTCGCTTTTGCTGGAAGAATTTCACAAGAATTAGACCTTGTCTATTTATCTAATGATGCCCTTGCAATCATGGAGGAAAAAAACCTTGTTCGCAAACATTTTAAAAAAAATCCAGTTTCCCCCAAATATACTGTTTATCATTATGATGAATCCATTGACGAAATTATGAAGGAATTCGATGATTCCTTCCCACTTGTCCTAAAGTCTCCTGTCTCCAATGGTTCAAAGGATGTACTGCCCGTTAAGTCAACGGAGGAATTGAAAGAAGGACTAAAATATTTGAAAAAAAGAACACCGAACAAAACGGTTTTAATCGAAGAATATTTGATGGGACCGCAGTATTTAATTGAAGTCATGGTGGTAAATGGGGAGATTTCGATTATTGCCGTTATAGAGCAGGATATTTTGAATGGTACACGATTTATTATCACGGGTTATAGCTATCCGGCGTTATTAAGTTTTGATGAGAGCAAAACATTACAAAGCGCTGTCTTTCATATTATCCAACAACTTGAATTGGTTAATGGAACATGCCACCTGGAAATGCGGAATGTTAAGGGTCAGTGGAAGCTGATTGAAATTAATCCGAGGATGTCCGGCGGTGCAATGAATCGAATCATTGAAGAAGGGACAGGGATTAACCTTGTAAAGGAAACAATCAAATTATTCCTAGGGTTGGAGCCGGTTCTTGAAAAGACGGTTATGAAATATGTTTATGCAAAATTTCTTACCATTCAATCGAAAGGAAAATTAATCAAAGTAACTGGGAAAAATCGAGCCTTAAAGCATGATGGTGTGACAGAGGTTTTTGTAAAGCCGCGTAAAGGGGCAATTTTAAGGGAACCACAGTCTCTCGGTGACCGCTATGCCTATGTGATTGCTGTTGCCGATTCCGCTATAAAGGCAAAAGAAATAGCGTCAAAAGCAGCCGATGAAATAAAATTTTACTTAGACCCTCTTTAAGGAAGTGAGATTATGGTGCTTATTGGCATGCTGCACCATCGAAAGCATCCTGACATGGTGAAGAAAGCCTATCCATTTGCGGCTGTCGCCAAAATGGAGGGAATTGATTTTATTTATTTTTCCTTTGATAGTGTGGACTTTGAACAAAAGATTGTAAATGGCTGGGTTTACGAAAAGGGAAAATGGGTTCAGGAGCAAAAGGAATTCCCAGCGGTCATCATTAACAGCTGCAATCCTAAAACAAATAAACATTCTTTGATTTTACAGAGGCTAAAAACCTTTGCTATTTTTACAAGTTTCCCGGTTGGGAATAAGCTAAAGGTATATAAGAAGGTCAAAAAGGCCAAAAAATTTGCTTCATATTTGATTCCCTCATACCTCCTAACGAAGGCTAATGAACTTTTCTCATTATTAGAATCCCATCCTGCAGCAGTTATTAAACCTGTTTCCGGAAATCGCGGCAGAAAGATTTTTTTTATAAAAAAAACAGCTGAGTCATATCTTTGGATGGACGGGGCCGACACACATGCTTATAACAAACAACAATTGGAAGCTGCCATTTTTCAAGTACTAAAAGAACAGAAGTATTTGCTGCAGCCTTTTATTGAATGTAAGACAAAATCCGGATTAATCTACGACTTCCGGCTGCATGTTCAAAAAAATGGAAGCGGTCAGTGGGAAATTACATTAATATATCCTCGTATAAGCGGTAATACAAAGATGGTGAGCAATGTTTCGAGCGGCGGCTATCGTGGCGAACTGATTCCATTTCTTAAGGATGAATTTGAGGAAGACTATAGCAAGATGGAACAAAAGCTTGAAAAATTCGCATTATCCTTTGCCGATCATTTAGATACTCTTTATGAAAATCCTTTTGATGAGCTAGGGATTGATGTAGGGGTCGATCAATATCAAAGGCTCTGGTTATTTGAAGTCAATTGGCGTCCTGGAGCAAAAAACCGGGAATTTCAGGTTGCCCAACGGATGCTCCCTTATTGCCGCTATTTAGCGGAAACAAAAGGAATAATCGTATGAAGCTGAAAATTACAGAGATTTTATAGAAGGTCCAATGGGGAATAGCACCATTGGTCTTTTGTTTAAATTTTGTAAAAGATTTATGAAGAAAAGTAGGTAAGTAGAATTAGGAAAAAAGTAAATTTACCAATCGGGCATGGGGAACGTTTCTTTTTTCTATGTCTAAATAGCTAAGTATTTAATGGTATGAATTTTCCGCTTTACAATTGTTTACATTCTCTTAAAATTCCCCCTTTATAATCAAAATTGCAAGTGAGAATTAATGTGAAAGGGGAAAGAAAGATAATGCGAGAGATACCTTTAAATGAATGGATGAAGAAATTGAATTCAGAAAGGCTGCAGCACAATCTTGACAGGCGCCGTTTTCTGCAAGGGGCTGGAAAAATTGCAGGCCTATCACTGGGTATAGCAATAGCTCAATCAATGGGTGGATTTGAGGTTAATGCAGATCCAACTTTTAGTGATTATCCGTTCACACTTGGGGTTGCTTCCGGCGACCCATTATCAGACGGTGTGGTGTTATGGACGAGGCTGGCTCCCGACCCGTTAAATGGCGGCGGCATGCCTCCTCATAGTGTACCGGTAAAATGGGAGATAGCAACTGATCCATATTTTCGAAGCATTGTCGGGCGGGGGACTGAACTTGCTAGACCCGAGCTTGGCCATTCTATCCATGTAGAGGTAAGCGGATTGAAAGCCAATCACGAATATTTTTACCGGTTTAAAAGCGGAAGTGAAATAAGCCCGACTGGAAAAACAAAAACACTTCCTGAATCAGGAGAAGGTATCTCGCAGCTCAAGTTTGCCTTTGTTTCATGTCAGCAATTTGAACATGGATACTTTACTGCTTATCAGCATCTAGCAAAAGAAGAACTTGACCTTGTCTTTCATTTAGGTGATTACATATATGAATACGGACCAAATGAATATATTGCAGCAAGCGGTAATGTCCGAACTCACAGCGGTCCGGAAATAAAAACACTTGTAGACTACCGTAACCGCTATGCCCAATACCGTTCAGATACCCATTTACAAGCTGCTCATGCGGCTTTCCCGTGGATTGTGACTTGGGATGATCATGAGGTGGAGAACAACTATGCAAACATTATTCCGGAAAAGGGACAGTCCGTGGAGGAATTTATTATTCGACGGGCGGCTGCTTACCAAGCCTATTACGAGCATATGCCGCTTCGAAAGTCATCCCTGCCACAAGGAGCAGATATGAAAATTTATCGCCAGTTCGAATACGGAGACCTCGCTTCTTTCTTCGTACTTGATACACGGCAATATCGCGATGACCAGGCAAATGGGGATAAAAGCTCACCGCAGACACCTGAATCTCTTGATCCGAAACGAACCTTGCTGGGGACTGAGCAGGAAGAATGGCTGTTCCAGCGTTTGGATAATTCGACGAAAAAGTGGAATGTATTAGCACAGCAAATCTTCTTTGCCCAGCGGAATTATGGAACGGCTGCGTCACCAAAGTACAGCATGGATGCTTGGGACGGATATCCTGCTGCGCGTCAGCATGTATTAGATTATGCAAAAGAAAACCAATTAAACAATTTAATCGTTTTAACGGGTGATGTTCATGCAAGCTGGGCATCTAATTTATTGGAAGATTTTAATGATGGTAACTCTAGAGTTTTTGGAGCAGAATTTGTCGGGACCTCCATTACTTCAGGCGGTAATGGGGCAGATAAACGGGCAGATACAGATAAAATATTAGGATTGAACCCAAATATAAAATTCTTTAATGACTACCGTGGGTATGTACGCTGTAAGGTAACTCCCGACCGCTGGCAGGCCGATTACCGTGTCGTTCCCTATGTCTCCGCAATAGGAGCGGATATTTCAACAAGAGCTTCCTTTGTTTTTGAAAAAGATGGACAAGGGCTCAAACAGATTTCTACTACAGAAGTACCATTAGGACAGAAACTTTCAACTGAAGTAGAAGAGGATCGAAACCGCGCCCATAGTCGTGCACACCAAAGGCAATTAGAGAAAAAAGGGAAGAAAGTGCCTAGACCGTAATTTTCATTGCAGCCAATAAAATGTAATAAGGAGTTGAGTGTTTGTGTTTTCAAATATCGGAATTCCAGGTTTAATCTTGATCCTAGTCATTGCACTCATTATTTTCGGTCCCTCTAAACTTCCGGAAATTGGCCGTGCATTCGGACGAACCTTATCGGAATTCAAAACCGCCACCAAAGAGCTTGTCACGGGAGAGGAAAAAGAGGAAGAACAAAAAGCTGCGGTAACTTTAGTGAAAAAAGAAGGTTAGAACAAATAATGCTTAGCGAGGGCAGGCGGGGCAACTCGTCTGCTCCTCTTTTTTATCCGGGATTTCAGGACATTAAGGGAGGTATTGTTGAGTGGACGGCAAAGAATTGCATATTTTGGGACATTTAGAGGAGTTGCGGGCAAGGATCATCAAAACGGTAATTGCCTTTATCGTCATTTTTATCATCATGTTCATCAATGTTCAAGATATCTATTATTGGCTGATAAGGGATTTAGATCAAAAACTCGCTGTTCTTGGTCCGGGCGATATTGTATGGGTGTATATGATGATTACGGCGGTGTTTTCAGTGGCAGCGTTGATTCCGGTGGCCGCCTATCAGATATGGAAGTTTGTTGCACCTGCTTTAAAACCTGAGGAGCGAAGAGTAACACTATGGTTTATTCCTTTTCTTTTTCTATTATTTTTATGCGGGATAGGATTTGGCTATTTTGTTTTATTCCCAACAGTATTGGGGTTTTTAACCTCTTTGTCACAGGGGCAATTTGAGACCATGTTTACTGCCGGCGAATATTTCAGATTCATGCTGAATTTGACATTGCCTTTTGGCATCTTGTTTGAAATGCCGCTGTTAGTCATTTTTTTAACGAGGCTAGGAATAGTAAATCCCATGCGTCTTGCTAAAGTAAGGAAACTCTCCTATTTTATCTTAATTGTTGTCTCAATCTTGGTAACACCGCCAGATTTCATGTCGGATATTCTAGTTATTGTTCCGCTACTCGTTCTCTACGAATTAAGTGTGACTTTATCAAAAATAGTTTATCGGAAGAAACTGTTAAAGGAAGCGATATAAGTTTTTTGTGCGGACTTTTGTCCCGAGCTTTTTCTGTGAGCAAATGAAGGATTCGTGCTTTAGAATTGAAGTTTAAGATAAGAATTTTTGTGGTAACCAAAAAAAATCAGACTTTGGCCTTCGTTAAACACTGTCTTCTTTTGTTGAAAAAGGTAAGTTATTTTGACGGTGATACATACTATAGGAGAGAGAAGGGAGCGTGGTTACTATGAAAAAAGGTATGTTATCTATTATCGTTGTTGTGGCGATAATTGTTGTGTTTGGGCTCATGCTGATGTCCAGCTACAACAATTTTGTTAATTTGGAGGAAAATGTTGGCCAGTCATATGCCCAAATCGAAAATCAATTACAGCGAAGACTGGACTTAATCCCAAACTTGGTCAGCACTGTTAAAGGTTATGCTGCCCATGAAAAGGAAGTCATCGCCTCCATTTCGGATGCGCGCTCAAGACTTGCAGGCGCAAAAACACCCCAGGAAGAAGCAACAGCCAATGCCGATTTATCAAGTGCATTAAGCCGCCTTTTGGTTGTGGTGGAAAATTACCCAAATTTAAAAGCGGATAAGCAGTTTACCCAGCTCATGGATGAACTGGCTGGAACGGAAAATAGAATAGCTGTGGCACGAAAAGATTATAACGACCAAGTTGCAGAATATAACAAAAAGATCAAGAGGTTTCCTGGAAGCTTGATTGCAGGAATGACCGGATTTAAAGAAAAAGAATATTTCAAAGCCGACCCGAAAGCACAGGAAGTCCCAAAGGTTGACTTTGGAGGAAATGGTTAATGAACACGAAAACGATCCTCAGCTTCTTACTGGCACTTTTTACTTTATTTCTTAGTGCAGTTACTGCGAATGCCGAGGATGTTCAAATACCAAAGCCTGTTGGTGATATTTATGTACAGGATTTTGCCAATGTTTTAAGTGAAACTGAGGTTTCGCAATTAAATGCCTATGGTAGAAGTATTGAAGTCCAAACTACTGCACAGATTGCGGTGTTAACGGTCCCGACTATAGGTGGTCGTTCCATTGAGGAATTTGCTAATGAGGCATTTCGAAAATATGGCATTGGGAACCGGAAGGAAAATAATGGTGTTTTGCTGGTTCTAGCAATGAAGGAAAAGAAGATATGGATTGAGGTTGGATACGGGCTTGAAGGGGGAATCCCTGATGGAAAAGCGGGTCGGATTTTAGATGAATATGCCATACCTAAGCTTAAGAGCGGGCAACCTAACCAGGCGATTGTATCTACGTACCAGGCTCTTGCTAAAGAGGTTCTTGCAGAATATGGTATTGAAGGCGGGCAGGGCCAGCGTGAGAATCAGGCGCCACAGGCGGCAGCTGGACAGGATGAAGGGGTTGGAATCCCCTCCTGGCTGTTAATCATAATTGTACTTGTGATTGTCTTTCTAGACTTTAAATTCTTCGGCGGTACCCTTACTTATTTCCTGCTCTCGATGATCTCCCGTGGTGGAGGCAGAGGAAGCGGAGGAGGCCCCCGCGGTGGCGGCGGGGGATCTTCCGGCGGAGGAGGTGCCGGGCGTGGCTGGTAATGCTTGTTAAGAAAATATTCATTTTATATTAGTGTAAAACCCCGCTTTAAAAGCAGTGAATTGATACGCTTTTGCCCAACTCCTGCATACTTATCTATTTCTTTACCATTATCATCTAGAAGAACTAGTGTAGGAGTTTTTTTAATACTGTACCTTTCCGCTAATACTAAGTCATTTTCATCCATTGTTTTTGACAGGTTTATGATCTGGTCAGCTTCGATTCCACATTGCACTAGATAAGCGTCAAGCATTTTACAGGCTGGACAATGATCCTGCTTGAATACGATCAATTTCATAAACAGTCATCTCCTTTTAAAAAATGGCGAACAGTAACTGGTACCACTGTTCGCCATATGAAACGGTGATTTTAGATGAAAGTTGAGTCAGTTAACTATTCAGGAGGACATTCTGGACAATCATCACAATCAGCAACTAGGGTTGAGCCAGTTGATGAAATAACGAGATCTGGACATGCTTCATCTGCTGGAACACAATTTCTAATTGTAATACCACAAATTACATATTCGCAACAACGCACCTGAGGACTTCTTATGCCCACATTAATCACCTCAATTCGCTATATTATAAGGATGTTTCACTATATAGTACATGCTTTAAGTGGATAAAAAGAAACGGCATATTCATCAAAAAAAGATTTATTCATTTTTTGCTTGTTATCACCCACCCCTCCTGTTGCTCATATCCATACCGGACATGTAGAATGGATGTCGAAGGGAGGCGAATTTTGGTGGTAAGGTTTTTGCGGCGGGTAAAGGAGAAGTTTACGGATCTTTTGTATGGCAGTATTCGGGCGAAGCTAATGCTTTTTTTTGTTACGGTAGCTTTGGTACCGCTGCTTTTATTTGGGTATGCCTCTTATAAAAAGTCCTCCACGATCGTCAATCAGCAATTCAATAAATATGAGAAGTTTGCGATATCCCAGCTGGAAACGCAATTGGTGAACACGATTGACCAGATGTTTGTAGTATCAAAGGATATTCAACAATACTTATCCGACCCAACCTTAATTGTCATTAAAGAGGAGATTCCAAAGACATATGAAGGGTTCATCGAAAAAAAGAATTTTGAACGATTTCTGGAAGCCCATAAAACGTTCAATACAAAGGGCATTTATTTAATTACGGGCTCCGGGTATTTTTATGGTGGTACCTATTTAAATACGGAAATGCTATTTCAGGAACCCTTTTGGAAAAAGGCTGAGAACCTAGACTCCGGAGATCACTGGATAGGATTTTACCAAACACAGCATTACGACAACAGCAAGCCTCCCGAGCAAATGGTTGGCCTGGTTGTACCGATTCAAAGTCAATATGGGGTTTTAAAGGGAAGCAAACTGCTCATTGAAACGAAAGCAGACGAGCTCTTTTCTTATATAAAATATCTGGAACGGGATGTTCATGCGTTTGTTATGATCCGTGATGATAAGAAAAACATTCTTTACAGTTCTGCTGTAAACCGGAATCCAAATGCCAACGATATTGTTAGAAGGACCAGCCTTGATGCCTACGGGTGGCAGGTTGAGGTACGGGTTCCGGAAAAGCTGTTTTATAAGTCATCGACGGTGATTTTGAACTATACCCTGCTAGGGATATTCTTTTCGATTCTCTTAGCAAGCTTACTAGCGATGCTATTTTCTGACCCAATTGCCAAGCGGCTCAGAAAGCTGAAGGCTTCAATGGGGCGGGTAAGTGCAGGAGAGCTCGACCTGCAGGTGCCGGTAAAAGAAAGAGATGAAATCGCAAGCTTAACCGTCAGCTTCAACCAGATGGTTCTGCAAATTAAGGAGCTAATTGAGGAAATCAGCGAGACGGAAAGGTTAAAGCGGAAAGCTGAACTAAGAGCTTTCCATTACCAAATTAATCCGCATTTACTGTTTAATACGTTGAACTCCATCCAGTGGAAAGCTCGGCTCGCGAATGCTCATGAAGTCCAGCAAATGATTTATCATTTAACCGAGGTCCTTCATGAAAATTTGAATTTCTCTGATGAGTTAATTCCTTTGAAGAAGGAACTTAGTACCATCAAGCACTATTTGAAAGTGCAGGAAATTCGCTTTGGTCATATGTTTGACTATGAAGAAACGGTCAGTCCCGAGGCGATGAATTATCTAATTCCAAGGCTGTCATTGCAGCCTTTGTTTGAGAATATTTTTTTCCATGCTTTTGAGGATGGCAATGGTATGATTAAGTTAACAGTTGAAGACAAGTCTGATGTCCTAGAACTGACATTAAGTGATAATGGAAAAGGGATGACGGCGGAGAAAGCCTCGATGCTGCTCCAGTCTCATGAGACAAAGCCAAAATCACGAGGAATCGGCGTTTACAATGTTGACCAGCGGCTAAAGCTCCACTTCGGCAGCGAATATGGTCTCGAGATCGTATCAGAGCTTAAGGAAGGGACAACTATCATCATGCGCTGGCCAAAAAGGAGTGCATCATATGATCAAAGTAATAGTAGTCGATGATGAATATATCGTTCGCAAAGGCCTAATTGCCACCATTAATTGGGGAAAGTATAACATGGAAGTGGTAGCGGACGCGGCAAACGGGGTTAAGGGCTGGGAGCAGTTCCTTGAACATACTCCTGAGGTTGTTATTACCGACATCGTCATGCCGGAAATGAATGGAATTGAGCTGGCAAGGGAAATTAAGCAGGAAGCACCACATACGAAAATATTGCTGCTAAGCTGCCACCGGGATTTTGAATATGCCCAAGAAGGCATTAAGCTGGGGGCTTCTGGTTATATAGTGAAAACCGCGTTTCAGGACGATGAATTTGAAGAATATTTAGCGGCATTCGCAAAGGAAATTGAGAGGGAAAAAGCTGAAAATCCCCCTCATATCTATCAAAAAGTAGGGCATGATGCCTGGCCTGAGCCGATTCAAAAGGCTGTACAACTCATTACAAAGGACCTTTCGAAATCACACTCATCGGCTGACATTGCCTATGAGGTAGGCTTAAGTAGAAGCCATTTTAGCACACTGTTTAAAAAATCAGTAGGAGAAAGCTTTTCTGATTTTACAGAAAAACTGAAACTAACAGCGGCCTGTGAACTCCTTGAATCAACATCTTTTACTTTACAGGAAATAGGAGAGAAAATTGGAATTCAGGACGGAAAATATTTAAGCAAATGGTTTAAAAAATGCACAGGGGAGACCCCTTCTGAGTACCGTCAAACAAAAAGGAGAATGGAATCGAACAATTTTCCCCCTTTGGCCTAATATTACAGAAAACTTAAAACATTTATACGACAAATTTAATAAAATTTTCAGTATGTAGCCGCTTTCAAAGGAGATAAAATGAAAGCGGTTATATTTTTTAGTCAAAAAGGAGGAAATTCCTAATGAGGAAAATTAGTATCACAGCAATGATTTTATTACTAATTAGTATGTTTTCCTTAGCCGCTTGTTCCAGCTCCGGTTCGAGTGAAAACAAAGCAGCTGGTGACGGCGGAAATTCGGATACAAAAGGGACTACAACGCTCCGCTTTGCAACATGGGATTCTGGGGAGGCATTGAAAATCCAGCAGGATATTGCAAAAAAGTTCGAAGAAAAGAATCCTGGAGTAAAGGTTCAAGTTGAAGCATATGGTGATGGTTTTGATCAGAAGCTTGCTGCTTCTTTTGGCGCAAAAAATCCTCCAGACGTTATGTATATGTGGAATTTCCCGGCATATGTAGAATCTCTTGAGCCGCTGGATCAGTATATTAAAGGTGATCCGGAAATGGATTTAAACGATTATTACCAAGGTTTATTTAACTACTCAAGCCTAAACGGAAAAATTTATGGTATGCCGGCAGGGTTTACGACAAGGGTTGTTTATTATAACAAGGATTTATTCGATCAAGCAAAAATTCCTTATCCAAAAGATGGCTGGACCTGGGATGATTTCAAACAAATTGCGAAGAAACTGTCAGACCCAAGCAAGAAACAATACGGTTTTGGTGTTGTGCCTGAGCCTGATACGTATGACCTTCAAGGCCTCATTTGGAGTAATGGCGGAAGCTACATCAGCGACGATGGGAAGAAAATCAACGGCTATATGAACAGCCCGGAAACGATTGAAGCCATTAGTGTTTTAAGCGATATGTTAAAAGACAAAAGCGCAGTACTTGTTGGCGGTAAAAACCAGCAAAGCGGCGACGATATTTTCAAGGCTGGAAAAATTGCAATGTGGGAAAGCGGAGTCTGGCCGTTAGAAGGGTTTAAACAAGCGAAGATTAACTTTGGTACGGTTGAGGTTCCATCATTTGGCTCAAAACCAGCTAAAGGAGTGATTGCTTCTTCAGCGGTGTCAATCGCAAAGGATTCCAAACATAAAGACCTTGCCTATAAATTCGTGAAATTCTATTCTTCTCCGGAAGCGATTAAAATGCGGACAGCTGATTTACCGGTGCGCATTAGTGTCGTGAAGGAAATGAAGATGGAGCAGGATCCTAACTTGAGCCCATTCTACAAAATGCTAGAACGCTCAGATAACACACCTGCCTTCTTATTGAACAAAAACTGGAATGAAATTAACCGTAATCTCTCCGCCGCTATTAATGCCGTCATGCTTGGGCAGGATGCAAAAAAACTATTAAATACAGCAGCTGAGGACTCAGAGAGATACTTGAAGTAAGACTAACTAAATGAGGTGTTCAACATGAAAGCTATCCCTGCCTCTAATAAACCGTATATGGAGTTAAATCAAAAAAAGAAAATAAAGTGGGACAAGATTGTCCCCTTTCTTTTTATATCTCCTTGGCTGTTTGGGTTTTTGGCCTTTACACTGGGACCGCTAATATATTCACTTGTGATTAGCTTTTTTGATTGGCCTGTTGTCGGGCAGGCGAAATTCGTCGGTATTGACAACTATAAAACGATGTTTATGGACGATCCGTTATTTTGGAAATCGTTATGGGTAACCGTAAAATTTGCTGCCATTTTCGTTCCTTTAAACATCATTATCGCTTTAGTACTAGCTCTGTTATTGAATCAAAATGTAAAAGGACATTCCTTTTTTAGAACATTTTTCTATCTTCCTTCTGTTATTTCCGGGGTTGCCCTTGCAATGATCTGGGCGTGGGTGTTTAACGGAGAATATGGAATTCTTAACTACTTCTTGTCCTTAGCGGGTATCCAAGGTCCTGACTGGCTGAACGATATGAGCTGGGCGCTCGTTGCGATGGTTATTGCCAGCCTATGGGGACAAGGACAGATGATGCTGATCTTTTTGGCCGGTTTGAAAGGAATTTCTAAAGAAATGTATGAAGCGGCTTCGATAGATGGGGCGAATAAAATCACGCAATTTTTTAAGATTACGCTGCCGCTGTTAACGCCAACAATTCTGTTTAATTTAATTACAACGATTATTTCCGCATTCCAGCAATTAACGTTAGCGCTTTTGTTAACCGGAGGCGGCCCGCTTAACTCAACCTATTTTTACGCAATGTATGTTTACGAAAATGCCTTCAAATATTTTAAAATGGGCTATTCATCAGCCAATGCCTGGTTTATGTTTTTAATTGTTTTAGGTTTGTCATTATTAGTGTTCAAATCCTCGTCGGCCTGGGTGTACTACGAAGGAGAAGTGAAGAAGAAAAAATAGGTTCACACAATCTATGGATACGAGGGGTTGTCCGATGAAAACGAAAAACAGGGTTTATAAAACCTTTATATATGTTCTTTTAATCTTTTTCTCATTATTGTTTTTAGCGCCATTATTTTGGATGGTAACAACTTCATTGAAAGGACCGGATGAACTGTACCAGTTCCCGCCAAAGTGGATCCCGTCCGTCTTTCACTTTGAAAACTTTAAAAATGCCTGGATTTCTCAGCCATTTACACAATTTCTTACGAATTCCGTGACAGTTACAATCTTGGCGACGCTGGGACAAGTTATCTCTTCATCGTTAGTAGCTTACGGGTTTGCAAGATTCACATTCAAGGGAAGAGATTTTCTATTTATCGTTCTGCTTGCGACCATGATGATTCCTTGGGAAGTAACAATGATTCCGCTATATATGGAATTTAACTGGCTTGGCTGGATCAACACATTGAAACCGCTGATTGTACCTGCCTGGTTTGGCGGACCATTTTTCATCTTTTTGCTTCGTCAGTTTATTATGGGAATTCCAAAGGAACTGGATGAAGCAGCAAGAATCGATGGGGCAAACGCGTTTCAGATCTTTTATAAGATTTACCTGCCTTTGATGAAGCCGCCGTTGATTCTTGTATCGGTATTCAGCTTTTTGAACTGCTGGAATGACTATTTAGGACCGCTGGTATTTTTAAATGACCAAAGCAAATACACCTTAACACTTGGCTTGGCACAGTTCAAAGGGATGTTTGGTGTAAATATGGAAGGAATTATGGCGATCACATTCCTAGTCTGTCTGCCGCCGCTCGTTCTCTTCTTTGTTGCCCAGCGCTACATCATGGAAGACGTTTCGAAGAGTGGGGTAAAAGGGTAGATTCATCAAATTGTTTGGCAGAAATGAAAATGCTGGTCAGCAGGTTGATTCCTATCTGGCCAGCAAGTTTATTAGGAAGGTTGACATTCATGTTACAAACAATATCCTTATCGCCCGGTGTTAAAAGATTTTTAGCTACAGAATCACTGTACGGGCTAAGTATCGGAATGTTTACATTAATCCTGAATCTTCATTTATACGAATTGGGTATTTCTGAAAAACAGATTGGTTTCATTACTTCATCGGGAATTTTAGTAAAGGGAATTTTTGCAATAACAGTAGGTATTCTTGCCAAAAAAATAGGCAGGAAAAAGCTTTTGGTAGCAGGTATCGGGAGTGTTGCTTTAGGATGTACGATTTTTGCGCTATCTAAAAGCTTTATGTTATTTTTTTTGGCCCAAATCATCGTCTCTATCGGTTTCACTCTGGTTGAAACAACTGAAATTCAGCTGCTGTTCTATTATAGCCGTTCAAAAAGAGAGGAAACTCAAGCATATAGTTTTATGTTTGCTGTATTTACTGCTTTTACAGGTGTAGGAACGTTACTTGCCGGCTTTCTCCCAAAGTGGCTTGATTCTTCTGGAGACGGATACCAGAATACATTATTGATCACGTCTATTGTGTTTATCCTGTTAGTGTGTACGAGAGCTGTACTCCTTCCATCTGAACAGAGAAAAGAAGCTGTACCAGCCCCACAGAATGGTAAAAAGAATATTTCAACTGTTATGAGAAAGCCTTCACGAGACCTATGGAAAAAATTACTATTATTTTCAGTTTTGGCGTTTCTAACTGGAGGTGCCGTTTCCTGTCTGCAGCCTTATCTAAATCTATTTGTAAAATTTCGATTTGATTTTTCAAACGAGGCTATCTCTATCTTACTGGCATTTAATGGTTTTGCGTTGTTCATTGGTTCCGTTTTTTCTCCATTTTTAATTGAAAAGCTTGGGATCAATAAAACTTTTTTCTGTATTTATCTAGTAAATATTATTTTCTGCTTTATTTTATTCTTGAACATTCCTGTCTATTTTTTTTCAGCCTTACTTGTTATCAGAGGCGGGAGTTTTACGATGCTGACAAATTTGGCCGACAGCCTTTCTATGTCATCGTTTAGAGATGAAGAACGCGACCAATATGCGGGGATGAGTCTTGTTTTTCGCAGTATTGGCTCTGCGCTTGTCGCTTTTGGGATTAGCAATATTATAGCTGGGAAAAATTACACACTCCCATTTTTACTGACAGGCCTGTTTTTATTTGCAGGTTATCTCTATTTTTCCCGGGTGATTAAACCAAAATATCTTCAAAGTAATAGAGATTCTTATTCTACCGGGCAGAAACAAATTGGAAATGAAGTATAGAATTACTGAATAAGAGGTGGACTTATGTTTGATATTCGAAAAATCCCATTCAGCCGTTACGGCTCGTTTATCACAATCTCGCCCAACCATCAGGAAGGGGCAGGCGGACCGCTTTACATCCGCAATATCCGCAATGGCGACAATGATTTTGGCGAAGTATTCCGGCTTGATCTGATTTGGCAGGGACAGACGCTATCCTATAAGCCGGTGCTTGAGCCCAGCGTTCTTCGGCTTGAAAGCAGCGAAGGCTTCGCAGAGTTTTGTATAACGGAAGAAAGAGTCTTACAAATTAGAAGCAATCGGGTTGGGGTAAGATTGACGGGAATTACTGGGGCGTATGATTATGCGGTCAAGGTGGAGGAAAACCGCTGGGAAGTCAATCATTCGATGCAGGAAATGCGTTATATGCTCACCACGCTTAAAGGGCGCATTGTAATGGATGCCCCGTTTATCGAGCAGCGCTGTGAGAAAATTATCGCGGACCTGCTGCCTGCTGATTCCGAAGAGGAGATGGAATGTGTAATAGAAGAATTTACTACGGTGTATCAGCCGCGTTCCTATCTTTCTTTCGCCCAGGGACGGACCCGCGTTTCAGAAGATTTCCAAGCTTGGTATGAAAAAACGCTTGAGACACCTGAAGAATATAGTCAGGGGAAAAACCTCGCGGCTTATATTACCTGGTCCTGTGTTGTTCCTCCGGAGGGAATATTGCTGCGCCCGGCGATGTATATGTCCAAGAACTGGATGACCAACATTTGGAGCTGGGACCATTGCTTTAACGCTATGGCGTTAGCGAAAAATTCCCCTGAATTGGCCTGGGATCAGTTTATGATCTTTTTCGATCTGCAGGATACATCCGGCACGCTTCCGGATTTCGTTAATAACCGATTTGCGTTGTGGAATTTCACAAAGCCGCCTATCCATGGCTGGACGTTAAGACGATTGTGGGAGCAAAGCAGCTATGTGTCAACGGAGAAACTGGAAGAGGTTTATGAACCATTAACAAGATGGACGAAGTGGTGGCTTACCTATCAGGATGACGACCAAGATGGGATTCCACAATATAATCACGGAAATGACAGCGGCTGGGATAACAGCACGATTTTTCATAAAGGAACGCCTGTGGAAAGCCCCGATCTTTCTTCGTTCTTAGTATTGCAGATGGAGGTGCTCTCTGAAATCGCAGAAAAACTCGGACGGGAAGATGAGGCCGGAAGGTGGAAGCAGGAATCTGAAGAGCTGTTGACAAGAATGATTGAACACTTTTGGGATGGCGAACGTTTTACCGCTAAGAAATCCGGTACTCATGAAGTGATTGAGTCAGACAGTCTTGTTCTATATATTCCAGTCGTCCTTGGAAAAAGACTGCCTGCGGAGATCCTTGAAAAATTGCTTGCCGGTATTAAGCGAAAAGGCTTTTTAACGGATTATGGTCTGGCAACGGAGCTGCCTTCAAGCGCATTCTATAAGGATGATGGCTATTGGCGGGGGCCGATTTGGGCGCCGACGACCATGCTCATTGTCGACGGTCTGCTGTCTGCCGGCGAACGCGAGCTGGCTTTAGAGATTGCCCGCAAGTTTTGTGAGATGGCCAACACATCTGGTATGGCCGAAAACTATAACGCTCTGAATGGGGAGGGATTGCGGGATCCTGCCTTTACTTGGACATCGAGTGTATTTTTAATGCTTGGGCACCTAATTAAGAGTAATTAATATCATGGGGCGTTTATCGTCCATTCTATGGTTAATTTTACTAAAAAATATACTGCTGAAATCACATTAATCTAATGTTTTTACTAAGATAATAGGTGATTTCAGCACTTTTTTTGGCGAAATTTGATATTTAACTATCAATTAAACTATTTTTTACTAAAATTTTTAACTATTTATTTAGTAAAAATATTGAATATTATTATTGTTGAGAGTAAAATAAAGGGGTAAATCTTTACTAAACATAAATATCCCCTCCAGAAAAGTTAGAGCGTTTATGTTCAAGCAATTTTGAAAGGGGTTTCTAAAAAACAACAGGAGGTATACGAGATGGTTTTACAAGATTACTTTGGATTAGAAAATAAAGTTTGTGTGGTAACAGGGGGAGCGTCCGGAATTGGTTTAGCAACGGCAACACTTTTAGCTGAAGTTGGTTCTAGAGTGGTTCTGTTAGATATTAACGAAGAAAACGGGCAAAAGGCGGCTGCTGACCTTCGCGAGAAGGATTATAAGGCTGAATTTGTCCGCTGTGATGTGACAAATGCCGATGACTGTGCCAAGGTAAAAGATCATCTTGAAGCAAACTACGGTGCGGTTGATGTACTGTTTAATAACGCTGGTGTGATCAGAAGAAAAACAGTTGTAGATTTAGAAGAATCCGATTGGGATTTAGTCATCGACGTATCGTTAAAAGGAGTATATCTTCTATCAAAATATTTAATCCCGCTTATGGCAAAGGGAGGCGGCGGAAGTATCATCAATACTGGCTCTGGCTGGGGATTAAAAGGCGGAGACCAAGCAGCCGCATACTGTGCTGCAAAGGCTGGCGTTGTGAATCTAACAAAAGCAATGGCGATTGACCATGGTCCGCAAAACATCCGTGTGAACTGCATTTGCCCGGGAGACACTGATACACCGTTGTTAAGAAGTGAAGCGAAGCAATTAAACCTGCAGGAGGATGCTTTCCTAGTTTCGTCCGCAAAAGGTCGTCCATTAGAAAGACTAGGTACACCAAGAGATATTGCGAAAGGTGTATTATTCCTAGCAAGCGACTTGTCTTCTTGGATTACCGGTACAGATTTAATTGTTGACGGCGGAGGCTTGGCATAAGGTTTGATTGAACAATGTAAAGACTACTAGGAGGTTATTTATATGTCACAAAAGGTACATCCTTATATACCGAATATGGTCCCTGAAGTACAGGCTGAGATGTTAAAGGTAATCGGCGCAGAATCCATTATGGAGTTATATTCCTGCATACCTGAGGAATTACAGCTTAAGGAAGAGATGAAGATTCCTCCAGCGCTTACAGAGTATGAGCTTAGACGTCATATTGAAGGGCTTTTGAATAAAAACACCAGCACAAAGGAATATGTAAATTTCCTTGGAGCGGGGTGCTGGCAGCATTTTGTTCCAGCGGTGTGCGACGAAGTTAATCAGCGTTCTGAATTTTTAACGGCATACGCCGGTGAACCTTATGAGGATCACGGACGTTTCCAGGCACTTTTTGAGTATCAGAGTTTAGTAGCTGAGTTAGTAGATATGGATGTTGTCAATGTACCGACATTTGATTGGGGACAAGCTGCATCAACATCCGTACGGATGGCGGCCCGTATTACCGGACGGAAGAAAATCCTTCTTGCTAATACAGTGGGACCGGAACGCAGTAAGATCATCATTAATTACGGAACACCTGAACTGCAATTTGAATTTGTTGAATTTAATACAGAAACCGGCGCCATGGATTTATCCGATTTACAAGCAAAATTAACAGAGGACGTAGCGGCTGTTTATTTTGAAAATCCATCCTACCTTGGATTTATCGAGGTTCAGGGACCTGAGATTTCTAAGCTAGTGAAGGATAATAAATCGCTTCTGGTAGTCGGGGTTGACCCTATTTCTCTAGGAGTTATCGCACCTCCTAGCCAGTATGGAGCAGATATTGTCTGCGGCGATCTGCAGCCTTTAGGAATGCATATGAACTTCAGCGGCGGGCAGGCAGGATTCATCGCAACGCGTGATGAAGTGGAATTCGTTCAAGAATATCCATCCCGCTTATTTGGGATAGTTCCTACGGTTAAAGAAGGAGAATACGGATTTGGGGATGTCTTCTATGACCGGACATCATTTGCTTTACGGGAAAAAGGGAAAGAATCCGTTGGTACCCAAACGGCATTATGGGGAATCACAGCGGGTGTCTATTTAGCACTGCTTGGACCGGAAGGCATGCAGGAAGTCGGTCAAACGATTATGCAAAATAGTCAATACGCGGCACAGCAATTAAATCAAATTGATGGTGTTAAAGGGTCGCGCTTAGCTTCACCATTCTTCAAAGAGTTTATTGTTGATTTTGATGAAACCGGCCTAACAGTGAATGAAATAAATCAGAAATTGCTGAAGAAGAAAATTTTTGGCGGAAAAGACCTTTCAGAAGAGTTCCCTGAGTTTGGACAGTCGGCGCTATTTTGTGTAACCGAGGTTCATACGAAAGAGGATATTGACCATCTCGTTCAATCGATTAAAGAGATTTTGACGAAATAGAGAGGAGTTTTTTGATATGCAAAGGATTAAGCGTACGAGCAAAACCCGCGATTTTCATCAGGCAAAATGGAATGAACCGATTGTTTTCGAACTTCATCAGCCTGGTGAAAAGGGAGTAGAGCTGCCGCCTGTAAATAAACAAATCGCATCTGCTGTAGGCGATGGAGTATCTGTGATTCCGGAAATCATGAAAAGAAAGCAAAAACCAAATTTACCTGAAATCGGCCAGGCTCGTGTATTACGTCACTATGTAAGACTTTCACAGGAAACGCTTGGGTCTGATTTCAACGTAGAAATTGGTCAAGGGACTTGTACGATGAAATACATCCCTAAAATTAATGAACTGCTGATTCGTGATCCGAAAATGATGGAGCTGCATCCATTACAAGACGAAGGTACGGTTCAAGGGATGCTTGAAATCTTCCATAATCTTGATTTATGTATGCGGGAAATTTCCGGAATGGATTATTTCTCCTTCCAGCCAAGCAGCGGTACACAAGCATTGTTTACAATGGCTTCGATCGTAAGAAAGTACCATGAAACAAGAGGCGAAGGAGATCAGCGTAATGAAATCATTACGACGATTTTCTCACATCCATCTCAGGCGGCAACTGCAGCGGTAAAGGGCTATAAAATTATTACCCTGCACCCGGATGAAAATGGTTTCCCTGATATTGAGAAGCTAAAGGCAGCTGTATCCGAGAGAACAGCAGGGTTTGTAGTAGCTAACCCGGAAGACACTGGGATTTTTAATCCAAGAATTAAAGAATTTACAGATATCGTTCATGAAGCTGGCGGTCTTTGTTTCTATGACCAGGCGAATGCCAATGGCCTTTTAGGAATTACTAGAGCGAAAGAAGCAGGCTTTGATATGTGCTTCTTCAATCTCCATAAAACGTTTGCGGCACCACATATGTGCGGCGGTCCGGCAACGGGTGCACTAGGTGTAACAGCAGAATTAAGAGATTTTCTGCCTGCACCAATAGTGGAGCATCAAGACGGTAAATATTCACTTCAATATGATCTTAAACATTCAATCGGAAAGGTTCGTTCCTTCCATGGTGTAGCGCAAACGGTATTGCGTTCCTATGCGTGGATTCGCGCGCTCGGTCCTGATGGTCTGAAGGAAGTGGCGAAAATTGCCGTGTTAAACAATAACTATATGTACCATAAAGTAATGGCGATTCGCGGGGCAGGTGCACCTTATGTCAAGGGACACCGCTTAGAGCAGGTACGCTACAGCTGGGAGCAGATGGCAAAAGAAACCGGTGTCACAACAGAAGATGTGACAAGAAGAATGACAGATTTCGGTCTTCATTATTGGACAAGCCATCACCCATACATCGTACCGCAGCCATTTACACTGGAGCCGACTGAATCCTACTCAAAAGAGGATTTGGACGAATATATTCATGCGCTCGTGCAAATTTCGAATGAAGCTTATGAAAATCCGGAAATCGTCAAAACTGCACCGCATAATAGCACGATTCATAAAATGGACGAGCAGGACTTTCTTGATAACCCTGAAAAATGGTGCATTACATGGCGTTCTTATTTAAAAAAGGCAAAAACTGAGTGTTAAAAACAAACTATAAAAAATTGGGGGACCAATTATGAAAAAGTATTTGTCTGTTTTACTTGCCGTATTTCTTTTAGTGCTTTCTGCCTGTTCGAATAAATCATCTGACGATCAAGCGAAAACAGGTGATGCGAAACATCCAGCAGGTACAATCACAGTTTGGGGCTGGGACGTTGCAGCAGCAACAATGAAGGCAGCAGTTGAAAACTTCCAGAAAAAATATCCTGATGTAAAGGTAAACGTCGAGGATTTCAACAGCGGTGACCTTTACGAAAAGCTGACTGTTGGGTTAGCTGCAAGAGGAAATGGTCTGCCAGACGTGGTGTTAATGGAGGATGAACGGATTCCGGGCTATATTCATCAGTTCCCGCAAGGCTTCTTGAACTTAAATAAGCTGGGATATGACAAATATAAGGATTCTTTCAACCCTGCAAAGGTTGCTTCCGTACAGGATAAGGATGGAAACTTCATCGCGGCTCCTTGGGATATCGGCCCTGCCGGAGTATTCTACCGCGTCGACTATTTTAAAAAGGCCGGTGTTGACCCGAATTCCATCCAAACATGGGATGATTATATTGCAGCAGGAAAGAAGATTAAGGAAGCAACTGGCAAAAAGATGCTGCCAATCGATATTCCTAACTATGATGGCGTCTTCCAAATGATGATGCAGCAGCAAGGACTCTCTTATTTCGATCAAGATGGAAAAATCACGCTGAAGTCTCCGGAAGCAGTTCGTGCAATGAAAGTAATCAAACAGCTTCATGACGAAGATTTAATCTTAAATAATAAGGGCTGGGACGGTATTGTTACGGCGACAGTCAATGGTGAAGTTGCTACAGTTCCTTATGGTGTTTGGTATACAGGTTCGATTATGGACCAAGCTCCGGATTTAAAAGGTAAGTGGGATGTATTTTTCTTGCCAAGCTTTAAAGAAGGCGGCACGCGATATGCGAACGTTGGAGGATCATCTTTATTGATCCCGGCAACAACTAAAAATCAATCTGCAGCCTATGCCTTTGTTGAGTTCTTTACAACAGATAAGGCATCTCAAATGTTAGGCTTTGAAAAATACGGACTTTTCCCATCCTTAAAGGATACTTATAATGATCCGAAATTTACGGCCAATAGCGAATACTTCAATGACAGCCCGGTGTTCAAGAAATTTGCTGATATTGTTGATCAAGTGCCAAAAATTCACTTAACTGAAAACTTTGCAAAAGCAAGCAAGCTGATGTCTGATGCACAAGCGGCGATTCTTTTGGAAAATAAACCAGTAGAATCTGCCTTAAAAGATGCGCAAAACCAACTCGAAAATCAAATGAGATAGATGGCTGATCGGAAATGAGAGAGGACGCAACGCCTTCTCTCATTTCTATCAAATGGAAGCTATTCCGAAGCCAGGAGGTGCCCTTAGTGGAAAAAACGGAAAAGGTAGTCAGTACTGCCTCCAATTATCGTACCAAAAATAGAAAAAACTTATTAACTCCAAAAAATGCTCCATATGTATTTATCGCTCCGGCGTTTATATTAATTATGATTTTTACTGTGTATCCCGTTATTTCTTCGTTTATCTTAAGCTTTCAAGAGGTGCGGGGGGTAGAAAAAACGTTTGTCGGTTTATCTAACTATACACGTTTGATCCATGACCCGGTTTTTTATAAATCGTTAATTAATACGTTTCAAATCTTGATCGTTCAAGTGCCAATTATGATCTTTTTGGCCATCCTAATCGCTGTGGGGCTTAATTCGACCTTGATTAAGGCGAAGTCACTTTTCCGGATTGCCTATTTTATGCCAGCGATTACTGCTCTAGTCGCAGCCTCTATTGTGTTTATGATTCTATTAGACGAGCATTTTGGATTAGTGAACTATCTCTTATCACTTATTGGCTTGGATCATATTCCTTGGTTAACGACTCCTTTCTGGGCGAAGATTTCTGTCATTCTCGTCATGACATGGAGATGGACCGGATATAATATGGTCATATTTTTAGCGGGACTGCAAAATATCCCGGCTGATTTATACGAAGCCGCAAGTATTGATGGAGCAGGCAAGGTTAAACAATTTTTTATGATTACGCTGCCGCAATTAAAGCCGGTATTCATTTTCACAGTGGTCATGTCCACAATTGGTACACTTCAGTTGTTTGATGAGCCGTTTATTTTAACACACGGCGGTCCAAACAGCGCGACGATGACGATTACACTTTATTTATATGAAACAGGCTTTAAGTTCTTTGACTTTGGCTATGCATCGGCCATTGCGTATGTACTGGTATTGATCACTGCAGTCATTTCATGGATTCAGATGAAATTGGTAGGTGATAATGAATAATGATAACTTCTAAGAAGCTTTCAACAAAAATTTGGATTTATATTTTACTAATAATCGGTGCGATTCTATCAATTGCTCCATTTTATTGGATGATTGTCGGATCGACCCATCCATCGGGGGATATCTTTCGCGTTCCGCCAAAGCTTCTTCCCGGAAACTACTTGGCGAAAAACTTTGAATCACTAAGTGAGTCCTTAGGGATTGCAAAGGTGTTTTGGAATTCCTTGTTTATTGCGATTGTCTATACTGTTCTCAGCACGCTGATCAGTGCAATGGCAGGCTATGCGTTTGCGAAATATCGCTTTAAAGGAAAAAATGCTTTCTTTTTTGTTATTTTATGCTCATTGATGATACCTTTCCAAGTAACGTTGATTCCATTGTTTGAAATGATGGTATCATTCGATTGGTTAAATACGTATCAAGCGATTATTCTGCCAAGCTTGGCAGCACCATTTTCGATTTATCTAATGAGGCAAAATATGCAGGCTGTTCCGGATTCAATTATTGAAGCATCACGGGTTGACGGGGCAGGAGAGCTAAGAATTTTCTTTACCGTCATATTACCGGTAACAAGGCCGGCACTCGCTGCTGTTGCCATCTTCCAATTTATGTCACAATGGAACAGCTTACTCTGGCCGCTCATTACGCTAAACTCGAAGGATATGTTTACCCTTCCTGTAGCATTATCCAGCTTAATTGGAATGGCGAGAATTGATTATGGAGAAGTAATGCTGGGAACCACTTTATCAACGATTCCAATTATGATTTTCTTCTTATTGCTGCAAAAGCAATTTATCTCAGGAATTTTAGGTGGTTCTGTTAAAGAATAAGAGGTGTAGTTATGAAAAAGTTTAAAAGATGGGAAGACATTCATACGGACGGAATAAACCGGATGGAACCCCGGGCACATTTTTCCAGTTTCCCTTCACGGGAAGCTGCCCAATCGGGGGACGCTGGTAAAAGTCATTATTATCAAAGCTTGAACGGTACATGGAAGTTCCTCTTCCTTGATGCTCCGGAATATTCGCCTGAAGGCTTTTATACTGAGGAGCTTGAGACAACAAACTGGGATGATATTACTGTCCCTGGCAATTGGCAGCTGCAGGGCTATGGGAAAATGCATTATTCTGACCTGTGGTATAACTTTCCGATTATTCCACCGCGTGTGCCGACGGATAATCCAACAGGGATTTACCGCCGGGAATTTGAATTAGACCGCGACCTTGAAGGGGAGCAATTAATTCTTCGTTTTAATGGTGTGGATTCGGCATACGAGTTATATGTAAACGGCGAGTTTGCCGGCTACAGTAAAGGGGCAAGGATTCAAGCGGAATTTGATGTAACAAATCTTTGCCGCCAGGGCCGCAACAGTCTGACAGTCCGGGTGTTTCAATGGTCGGACGGTACGTATTTAGAAGACCAGGATATGTGGTGGCTAAGCGGAATTTTCCGGGATGTTGACCTTTATACAAGACCTGCTGCGGGATTATATGATTATACCGTGAATACCGAGCTCGACAGCGACAATCAAAATGCAACTCTGTCTGTTTCCGTTAAACTAACAGAGCAGAATGGCCAAACCATCAGCTATGAATTGATTGATCCAAATGGCGACCAGGTATTAAACGTAGAGAAAAAGGCGGATGAGCCTTTGGGGCAGTTCGTTGCAGCACCGTTAAAATGGAGTGCTGAAGAACCGAACTTATATCATCTTTATATGACGGTAAAAGACAGCGATGGGAAAATAATTGAGGTCATCTGTCAGCAAGTTGGTTTCCGTTCCATCGTAATTTCGGGTGAAACCTTCCTTGTCAATGGCGTGGCGATCAAGTTTAAAGGTGCCAACCGCCATGACTATAACCCTAAAACAGGCCGTGTTGTAACGAAAGCAGAAATTGAGCGTGATATTATTACGATGAAACAGAACAATATCAATGCTATTCGGACTGCGCATTATCCAAATGCTCATTATTTATATGATCTATGTGATCAATACGGTATGTATGTTATCGATGAAACGGATTTAGAATGTCATGGCTTTGAATTGACCGGAAATTATAAATGGATCAGTGATGATCCGGACTGGGAATTGGCGTATGTATCAAGAATGGAACGGATGATTGAACGCGACAAGAACCATCCTTGTATTATTATGTGGTCGCTCGGAAATGAATCATCCTTTGGCCACAACTTCCGTGCAATGGCAAAGCGGGCAAAGGAAATGGATTCGACTCGTCTCGTTCATTATGAAGGAGATTTCGAAGCGGAAGTCACCGATGTTTACAGCACGATGTATACATGGCTGGAACGTAAGGATGACAAGCTGACAATGGATAAGATCATCGAAAAGTCGAAAAAGCCGCATATTCTTTGTGAATACGCGCATGCGATGGGAAATGGACCAGGTAACTTAAAAGAGTACCAGGATTTATTTTACAAGTATGATAAGCTGCAGGGCGGTTTCATTTGGGAATGGTTTGATCATGGTATTGAAACGGTAGCCGAAGATGGTTCTGTGTATTATCGCTACGGCGGCGATTTTGGTGACGATCCGACAAACGGTAATTTCTGTATTGACGGGCTGATTATGCCTGATGGAACGCCATCACCAAGCTTATTTGAATATAAAAAGGTAATTGAACCAGTTCAAACCGAGTGTTTGGATATTGAAAAAGGTCTATTCCGCCTAATCAATCGCTATGATTTCATTTCATTGGATCATTTGGAGTTAACATGCTCCTTGTTTGAGGATGAAAAATTATTAGAATCATTTACTGTGGAACTTCCTCAGCTTAAAGGACGTGAAACGGCTAAGATTGAGCTGCCTGTAGGGCGTGAGCTTAAAAAATTGAACGGTGCGAAATATTATTTTGTCTTCTCTTACACACTGAAAGAAGATACAGCATGGGCTTCTAAAGGCCATGAACTGGCAAATGCCTCCTTTGAACTTCCTGGAAAGGAAAAGCTGCCAAAGGTGCATGCTGACGGTGAACTTCAGGTAACGAAAGATGGCGCCCTTGTAACAGTAAGCGGAGTTGATTTTACTGTAACCTTTGATTCTGTTAAAGGTTCAATCAAAGAAGTTACCCGAAATGGGAAGGTTCAGATTGAAAAAGGTCCGCAGTTTAATTTCTGGCGTGCTCCAATTGATAACGATATGTATTATGTGACCGATTATCGAACGAAATATTTCATGCATCTAGGTCATGAAATTGTAGAAGAAGTAAATTATGAGTTAAAAGACGGTGTATTCGAGTGGCAGGCTGATGCCTTATACGGGACAACCAACAGCTCCTGGTATTATCAGCTTCAATACCGTTACAGCATTTACCCGGATGGCGATATTGAGTTTCGCATCGATGGAATCGCATCAGGTATGAAGGAAAATGCGCCGGTCATGATTCCGCGTCTGGGCGTCAATATGCGCTTAAATAAAGAGTTTATCGACACAAAGTGGCGCGGCAGAGGACCTGGTGAAAGCTATGTTGATTCCAAGGAGGCAAATCATCCAGGTGTTTATCAAAAAACAGTGGACGAGTTATTCACTAATTATGTGAAGCCGCAGGAAAACGGTAACCGCTCTGACTGTGACTGGGTAAGCCTAACAGCCGGTGATGGCAATGGACTAATTTTCTCGGCAGACGAGAAATTCGATTTTAGTGCCTCACACTATGAAATCGGTGATCTTGAACATGCTAAACATACAATTGATTTGAAGCCGCGTGACTATGTAGTTTTAAATCTCGACTACAAACAAAATGGTTTAGGCAGCAATTCCTGCGGTCAGGATCAGCTTGAAAAATATCGCTGCAAATTCGAAGACTTCACGCTCGAATTCCGGATTTCAACCTTTAATACAGAAGAAATCTCGGCCGTCGAGCTTGGCCGATTACGGTAATAAATGAGCTTTAAGGATTAAAAAATTGGTAAGAAAAGGACGGTGGGGGATCCTCCGTCCTTTTTTACTCAAATTTAGTTAAAATTTTAGTAAAAATATTGAATAGGTTTTACTAAGGGGTTAAAATAAAAGTATGCTTAATTGTAAGATATATAGATAGTTGGGGGAACTATGATGAGTGAGATGACGCTGAACAATATCTTTGTTGATCTATTTCATAACATGCCTGAAAAAGCATTTTTCGCACCCGGCAGGATTAATTTAATCGGAGAACATACGGACTATAATGGTGGTCATGTTTTTCCATGTGCCATTACGTACGGAACTTATGCTGCGGCAAGAAGGCGTGAGGACAAACTTGTCCGTCTATATTCGCACAACTTTCCTGAAAAAGGAATTATTGAATTTAGCCTTAATGAATTGAATTTTGATGGGGAGCATGCTTGGGCAAATTATCCAAAGGGAATGATCCGCTATATTATTGAAGCCGGGTATCAGATTCCTGCGGGGTTTGAGTGTGCCATTGAAGGAAATATTCCAAATGGGGCAGGGCTTTCCTCATCCGCTTCAATTGAGCTGTTAACGGGCGTATTAATGAACGGCTTATTCCAATTAGAAATTCCCCGTCTTGAATTGATCAAAATCGGCAAACGGGTTGAAAATGAATTCATTGGTGTGAACAGCGGTATTATGGATCAGTTTGCGATTGGCATGGGGCAGAAGGATGCGGGGATTTTATTAGATTGCCAGACTCTTAAGTATGAATACGCTCCAATTCATCTCGAAAACCATAAAATTATCATTATGAATACGAACAAACGCCGGGAGCTGGCTGATTCAAAATACAATGAACGGAGAAGTGAGTGTGAGGCGGCGCTTGAAGTGCTTCAGCAAAAGCTGCCGATTGAAGCATTAGGACAGCTGTCGGAACAAGAGTTTGATGAACAGCAGCATTTCCTTAAGGATGAAACAGTTCGTAAACGGGCCAAACATGCGGTGTATGAAAATGTCCGCACGTTAAAAGCGCTGCAAGCATTGAGAGCCGGAAATCTTGAGGAATTTGGCCAATTAATGAATCAGTCCCATATTTCCTTACGAGATGATTATGAAGTAACCGGAGTAGAGCTTGACAGTTTAGTAGCTGCTGCATGGAATCAGCCAGGGGTTCTTGGTGCCAGGATGACAGGCGCAGGCTTCGGCGGATGTGCGATCGCCATTGTTGAGAATAATGAGGTAGAAGATTTTATTGCCAAAGTTGGTGCAATTTACGAAGATAAGATTGGGTATCCTGCCGATTTTTATGTTGCCAGCATTGGCGATGGTGCGAAGGAAATCGAATTAGAGGCAGTAAAATAAGTTTTTTGCAACTGGAAAGGGGGATCTCAATGATTAATCAACTAATTCAGCAGTTAATCGACCAAGCCATGGCAGCTGCATTGATTGAAAAGGAAGACGAAATTTATGTGCGCAATCAAGTTATGTCACTGCTCCATGTAACGGAATTTACGGTAACGGAAACACTTGGAGAAGTAAATGTAGAAGAAATTCCGGAAGTCCTTGAGCAAATGGTGGATTATGCCTGTGGACAAGGGATCATCGAAGACATTTTCGATGAAAAAGAGATTTTCGCAAGCAAAATCATGAACTGTTTTATTGCCCGTCCATCAACGGTAAATAAGCTATTTTTTGAGAAATACCAGCAAAGCCCTAAAGAGGCAACGGAGTATTTTTATGAGTTAAGTAAAAATAGTAACTACATTCAAATGAACCGGATTCGTAATAATATCGAATATAAAGCTGCAACAGAGTATGGTGAACTTGATATTACAATAAATCTTTCAAAGCCGGAAAAGGATCCGAAAAGTATTGCCCGCGAACGGGAAGCGAAGCAGACGGCTTATCCGAAATGCCTGCTTTGTGTCGAGAATGAAGGCTATGCTGGAAGAATCGGCCACCCGGCACGTTCCAATCACCGGATGATCCGCGTGGAGTTGTTAGACCAGACCTGGTATTTGCAATACTCGCCATATGTATACTATAACGAGCATTGTATTGTGTTATCGGAAACGCATACAGATATGAAAATCAGTCCTGATTCATTCCGCCGTCTGTTATCGTTTGTGGAACAATTTCCACATTATTTCCTTGGCTCGAATGCCGACCTGCCGATTGTCGGCGGTTCTATTTTATCGCATGATCATTATCAGGGCGGAAATTATGAATTTGCGATGGCAAAGGCTAAAGATGACTGGACTTTTGAATTGGCTGGTTTTCCAGCGGTACAGGGGTCTGTTGTGAAATGGCCGATGTCGGTGATCAGGCTCCGTGCAAAGAAAAGCGCCATGCTTATGGAAGCGGGATCGCATATTTTAGAGAAATGGAAAAACTATAGTGATGAGACGGTTGGAATTATGGCATGGACTGGTGAGACTCCGCATAATACGATTACTCCGATTGCCCGCAAACGAGGGGAATTCTTTGAACTGGACCTAGTTCTCCGCAATAACCGGACAAGCAATGAACACCCGCTGGGTATTTTCCATCCGCATGCTGATGTCCACCATATTAAGAAGGAAAACATTGGGCTGATTGAAGTCATGGGGCTTGCGGTTTTACCTGCCCGCTTGAAAAATGAACTTGTAGAAGTGGAGAACTATATTCTCGGCCGGGAAGCGGACGTGGCTGATTACCATTTAGAATGGGCGGAAGAGCTGAAGGCCCGTTATGGGGCTGATGTTTCTCACGGGAACGTTGCTGCGTTTGTACGGGAAGAGGTAGGAAAGAAATTTTTACGAGTTTTAGAAGATGCCGGTGTGTTCAAACGCGATGAAGCTGGAAGAGCGGGATTTGAGAGATTCATTGCAGCGTTTTGAGTTGGTATAACTGGGTATTAGTTACCAATTTTTGTAGAAAAGATCTCAAATTATGTAGAAAAAGCATTAATTTACGTAAAATTATCTCTAAATTTTGTAAAATTAGCTCTAGATTACGTAAAAATAAAATTAATGAAAAGAACGCACTTTCTTTACTATATTGGAGTGAAATGGATGGACATTACAAAAAAAAGCTTCGGTCAGTATGATGGCCGGGACGTTATCGAATACACCCTTGCTAATGATGCCGGGATGTCGGTATCCTGTTTGAATTTCGGCTGTGTTATTACGAAGATAATGGTTCCCGACCGCCATGGCAGCGTGGAAAATGTTGTCCTTGGTTTTTACCGTTTAGAGGAATATCTCGAATGGTCCCCGTACTTTGGTGCTGTTGTAGGTCGCGTGGCGGGAAGAATTCAAGGGTCCGAGTTTGAACTGGACGGAAAAGCATATACTTTGGCAGCTAATGAAGAGCCCAATCATCTGCACGGAGGCAAAAAGGGCTTTAGTTCAGTCATCTGGGAAGTTGAAACATTTGTGGAAGGTGATGCAATTGGTGTAAAGTTTTTATATCATAGTCCGGATGGAGAAGAAGGCTATCCTGGTAACTTGGAAACAACTGTTACCTACCTTTTAAACAATGATAATGAATTAAAAGTAACGTACGTGGCAATGACAGATCAAAAAACGCCGGTAACCTTAACGAATCATTCTTATTTTAACTTGAGCGGAAATGTCAAAAGTGACTGCGCTAAGCATAGACTGCAGCTTGATAACAACCGCTTTTTAGAGCTAGGTTCAGACCTGCTTCCGACCGGCAGAATGCTGAACGCTGCCGATACTCCCTTTGATTTCCGAAGCGGACGAAATCTTATAGATGGAATTCAAGCGAAGCATCCGCAGAATCTGCTTGTTGGGAATGGATATGATCACCCGCTTTTGTTTGCAAACGAGGGGGAAAATACGATTCTGTTAAGTGATGATCAAAGCGGCAGGAAACTGACAGTTAGGACAAATCAGCCATGTGTGGTATTGTATACATCAAACCAATTAGAAGGGCCTTTTTCGATTTCGGGTGTCCAGGCAAGAAATTATTTAGGTGTATGCCTTGAAACGCAAGGGTTCCCTGATGCCGTTCATCATCCGGAATTTCCTTCGGTGATTCTATCTCCAAAGGAAAAATACTACCAGGAAACGACCTATCGTTTCTCAAGTATGTAATGAGGAGAAATAAGAAAATGGCTACGATTAAAGATATTGCGAAAAAAGCAGGAGTATCGATTGCCACAGTATCTCGAGTGTTAAATTACGACAGTACTCTTTCAGTCAGTGATGAAACCAAAAAGAGAATTTTTGAAGTGGCGGAGGAACTGGACTATAAGAAGAAGACGGCAGCCCGCAAGCAAGAGTCCGGAAAAATTGCCCTTGTGCACTGGTATTCCGAAAAGGAAGAGCTGGATGATTTATATTACATGTCAATTCGACTTGGGGTGGAGAACCGCTGTCAGGAGCAGGGAATCCAAGTTGTCCGCTGTTTTCAAGATAACTATGAAGACTTGAGGCATGAGGATCTGCAGGGGCTGATTGCAATTGGAAAGTTCAGCGATAAGCAGGTGGCGGAATTACAATCGGTCAGCCAAAACATTGTTTTTGTCGATTCATCACCAGACGAAGAACAGTTTGATTCGGTCGTAATTGATTTTGAAAGAGCAACGGAAAAAGTTCTGCAATATTTATTAGATAAAGGGCATGAGCAAATTGGCTATATTGGCGGCAGAGAGGTGTTTAAAGACCAAACCTCGATGATTGAAGACCCAAGGGAACGGGCATTTAAACACTACTTAGTCGAAAAAGAGCTCCTAAATGAATCCTATATGTACACCGGAATCTTTTCTGTTGATGCCGGCTATTCTTTGATGAAAAAAGCAATCCAAGAATGCGGTGATAAGCTCCCTACGGCCTTTTTTGCCGGAAATGACTCGCTGGCAATCGGTGCGCTTCGGGCACTGCTGGAAGCAGGAATAGCTGTACCGGAGCGGGTAAACATTATTGGTGTCAATGATGTAAGTGTCTCGAAATATGTATTCCCTGCCTTAAGCACCGTAAAGGTTTACACCGAGCTTATGGGAGAGACAGCGGTAGATACTCTATTGGAACGGATTGAAGGCAGGAATACCGCTAAGAAAATATTTATTGCCACAAAACTAATGATTAGAAATAGCAGTTTTTAATGAAGGTTAGTCCCTTGAGCGTGCGGGACTAACCTCTTTATTATGACAAATGTTCTTGGCTGAAGTCGCATTCTTCTAATGGCACGACCTTCGTCTTTTTAATAAATTTATAGCCAAGCCAAAGGATAATAAATACCGGCAGACTGATATAGGATACAAGCATGCCATACCAGTTAATACTTCCTCCTGAGATCGCCTGGCTGCCTTGGCCAATAATAACAATAATACATAATACTAAAGTAATGATGGGGCCAAATGGATACCATTTTGCTTTGTATTTTAATTGATTAAGATCTCTGCCTTGGGCAATATATGCTTTTCTAAATCGATAGTGGCAGATGGCAATTCCAACCCATGTTAGAAATCCTGTTAAACCTGTCATATTCAAAAGCCAAATATAGACGACTCCGCCTCCAACAAATGAAGATAGGAAAACTAAAAGTCCGAAAATGATATTGGCGTAGAGTGCTATAGATGGGATTCCTTTTGAATTTATTTTACGAAAAATTTTCGGGGCCTTGCCTTGTTCCGCCATCGACCAAAGCATCCTTGTCGAAGCGTACGTTGCCGAATTACATGCCGATAGGACGGATGTTAAAATGACCGCATTCATTAATGATGCAGCGAATGCAAGCCCTGCTTTTTGAAATACAAGCGTAAAAGGACTTACCGAAATATTATCGACATCAGATTTTAACAGGCTTGGATCGGTATATGGAATGATCATCCCAATAACGGCGATAGCGAGAACGTAGAAGATCAGCACCCGCCAGAAGACGCTGCGAATTGCCCTTGGAACGTTACGCTCCGGATCTTCTGATTCCCCTGCAGCAATCCCCACCATTTCAGTTCCTTGAAAGGAAAAGCCGGCTATCATAAAAATACCGATAATAGCAAGAAAACCGCCTTTAAATGGTGCTTCACCCGCAGTAAAGTTGTGAATCCCTGCTGCTGGGCTAAAGAATATTCCTAATATCATTAAAATTCCGATAACTAAAAAGACAATAATTGTAACGACTTTAATACCAGCAAACCAAAACTCGGCTTCACCGAAATTTTTCACGGAAAGTACATTTAAAAGAAAAATAATCGCTAAAAAGAGGATACCCCATAAAATATCTGATGAACCCGGAAGCCAATACTTCATTACCAAGGCACCGGCGGCAAGTTCCGCTGGAATGGTTGTGGACCAGCTTAACCAGTAATTCCATCCAAGAGTAAAGCCAAATGCGGGATCGACAAAGCGGGTTCCGTATGTCTCGAATGATCCTGAAACAGGAAGAAAGGTTGCCATCTCGCCAAGACTTGTCATAAGGAAATAAACCATACAGCCAATCGCAATATAGGCCGCAAGTGCTCCCCCTGGTCCCGCCTGACTGACGGTAGCACCGCTCGCGACAAATAGGCCAGTTCCGATTGCACCCCCAATGGCAATCATCGTGATATGCCGTGAACGCAGACCACGATTTAATTTGCCTGCCTTTGAGGGGGCAGATTCCATGTTTGTTGTGTTTAATGTTTCAATTTTAGCCATCGCAAAACCCCATTTCACTTTTTTATATTCTAGTTGAATCAATGTTAAAATGGAAAGCCCTTACAATTCCTTAATCAAGTAATTGTGGGTGTAAGGAGCGGGAAGGCAATCAAAAAATGACTGCCTTCTCATTTATTTAGTTAACGCTGTTTCCAATACTTTCTTTTTGTATAAGCGCCATGTAATACACCATTCCTTTGGATCATCAAGGTAATTTTGTTCATCCAATTGATGAATTGTGCTGTTATATGGAGCATTTTGAACAATCTCAGGATTCTCGTACGCCTCATTGGAGATTTGTTCAAGTGCGGCAATATATTCATCCAGATCCGTTTTGGAATAAGATTCAGTTGGTTCAAGTGTAAACGGCTGCGGCACGATATATGGATGATGACTCGTCCAGTAATGGAGGCCGAAGTCAGTCATTCTGCGCTGCACATCTTCTGTTGTTACACCTGTTTCTTTTGTCATCTGCTCCCAGCTGTAGCGGACTTGTTCTAACCGCTGTCCTTTTACGTATGGGGCGCTTGCACCGCGAATTTTTTGCACTTTATGGTATAAATAATTGTTATTTAAAACAGCGGTTTGGGCCACTTCTTTTAACCCGTCAGGTCCAAGGGCGCGAATCCATGCATAAGATCTTAAAATGGTCTGGGCGACACCGTGGAAAGCTCTTACCTTTCCAATCGAATGCTTCAGATCGTCGTTCAAATAATAGTTTTCGCCGTCAAATTCCACGATTGGTCCCGGCAGATATTCTTTTAGTTGATCTACTACCCCAAGGGCGCCTGTTGCTGGTCCGCCGCACATATGCGGAGCCGCAAATGTTTTGTGAAGATTAAAGAAGCACATATCAAAGCCTGCTTCTTTTGCCCTTGTAATGCCAAGAAGACCGTTGGCGTTTGCTTGGTCATAATAGCAGATTCCTCCAGCTTCATGAACAATGCGGGTAAATTCCTTGATTTTTGGATTATAGATGCCTGTGTCCTCAGGGTTTGCTACAACAAAGCCAGCGGTACGTTCAGAAACCACTGCTTTTAATTTTTCGATATCAGGGAAACCATCTTCATCAGGATGAAGGGTAATTATTTTAAAACCTTTTACCGCTGCGGTTGCGGCTTGGGAAGGGTGCGAGAAAATCGTTGTAATGATTTCATTGCGCTGATCGCCTTCGCCTCTTGCTTCATGGTACTTGCGAACAATCGATGCCATTGCAAATAACGCTTGTGTTCCGCCGCTTGGCTGGAAAGAGAAAGCTTCCATACCGGAAATTTCACGCATACATAAATCCAGGTTATGAATGATTTCAAGCATTCCTTGAACCGTGCTTTCATCTTGAAGCGGGTGAAGTTCCATCATCTTCGGATTCCGGATCAATAATTCGTTGATTTTCGGAATGTACTTCATCGTACAAGTTCCTTGGCCAATTTCTACGTTAAAATCAGATCCTAACGTTTCCTGTGAGAGCCTTACATAGTGTCTAAGGACTCGTGCTTGGCCGATTTCAGGCAGTTTTGGTCTTTCTGATCTGACCATGGAACCTGGAATCATGGATACTCCATCTCCGACTTCTGATACCACCGTTTTGTCTGCTAAAGGAACTTCGACTCCTTTTTCTCCCGGTTGATGAAGTTCAAAAATAATCGGTTCATTCCATTTCGCTTGATGAAAATCACGAACCTTACTCGTTCTTTGAATTGCTTTCATAGTCCAAATTTCCTTTCTTTCGTTAATTAGTTTGAAACAATCTCTTCAATGGCCTCGATTAACCGGTCAAGATCTTCTCTTGTATGCACCTCAGTTACACAATACAAAGCAGATTGGCCGAATTCAGGAAATTCCTGTGACAGATCTTTCCCGCCGAAAATTTTCTTTTCTCGTAATCTAGCATTAATTGTTTCTACTGAAAGACCCGTTTCGTTAAAGTCAATGATGAATTCTTTAAAGAAAGGGGAGGTAAACAATGAACCTTTTACTCCTGAAATCTTATTTAGTTTCTTCACGCAATATTGGCTGTTTTGCATAATCGTTTGTCCTAATTCGTACATTCCGTTAGGGCCGAGCAAGGATAAATACACACCCGCTGTAATTCCCCATAAAGCGGTTTGGGTACCAACTGATTCCTTTCCTTTTTCCCTTAGGGCAAATGATGTCCGTTCATAGGCGACATCGCCAAATCCATATTCTCCCTCTTTAACGGTAGGGATAATTCCGAATAGCCGTGATGGATACTCATGGATAAATTTCTCTTCGTCCCTTGTCGCGATGAACCCTGCCTGCCCTCCGCTGAAGTTCATATGCATTCCAAGAGGCTGCAGGTCGCCGCAAACAATATCCGCGCCGTAGTGGCTTGGCGGGGCAAGGACGCCTAATGAAATTGGATCGACACCGACAACTAAAATAACGCCGTGGGCTTTAGCAATCTCGGAAATTTCCGTACCTTGGGATTCAATAAATCCAAGATAAGATGGGTTTTCAAAATAAATCGCCGCTGTATTTCCATCGGCTTTGTTTTTTAAGTCGGCTAAATCTAGTAAACCGGAATCTTTGTCAAATCCAATAAACTCAAATTCTAGTTCAGGGGAACCGTAATTGGTGATAATTTTGGCCCGTTCCGGTGAAACTGTTTTAGCTAGAAGCACTTTCTTTTTCCCGGTAATACGGGCTGCCATTCGAATCGATGTTGATGCGGCCTGACCCCAGTCAAATGTAGGCACGTTGACGACATCCATATCGACAAGCTCTGCTACTAAACTTTGATATTCAAATAGTGCCTGGAAACGGCCGTGGTCTTCATAGGGTTCACCGGCATAGGCAGTTAAGAATTCCGAGCGCTGATTAACTTCATCACAAACCGCCGGGACAAAATGCTGCCAACAGCCGGCACCTAGGAAATTTAGATATTCATTTGTGCTGATATTTTTACTTAACAAGCCTTCAATATGACGGCGCAGGCCATATTCCGTCAAGGCTTCAGGAATTTTCATATCTTCTTTCAACTGGAGTTCCTCCGGAATACAGGAGTAAAGCTCCATAATGGACTCCGCGCCAATTTCCTTTAACATTTGATTTTGCACTTCGGGAACCGTGTTAGGTATATATGGATGTACCTTTTTTGTCATAGTAAAACCTCCTTGTTCATTTTTGATTTATTAGGCGAGCCCGCCGCCATCAACCACCAATTCTGTTCCTGTAATCCAAGCAGACAAGTCACTCGCCAAGAATAAAACACCTTTGGCAATATCCCTTGGTGTGCCAAGTCTTTCTAACGGCCGGCCTTTTGCGGATGATACTAAGAAGGCATCTTCCTGCTGGTTTAATTGCTTCGCCTCGCTTCTTAACAGCGGTGTATCGGTATCTCCTGGGCAAATGCAGTTCACCCGGATGTTTTGCGGACCATGGTCAATCGCCATTGCTTTTGTTAGATTGACGACACCGGCTTTGGCAGCACAATAAGCTGCGGCCTTGTCACCGCCTTTTAATCCCCAGCCGGAGCCGGTGTTAATAATGCTTCCTCCTTCAGTCATGTGCGGAATCATATATTTGGATAAAAGGTAGACGCCTTTTAGGGAAACATCAATCACCGCATCCCACTCACGCTCATCTAATTCAACAACTGTCTTACGTCTGATTATGCCGGCGTTATTAAACAGAACATCTATTTTGCCATACAGGCTTTTTGTTTGGCTGCTGACTTTTTCACAGTCCGCGGCATTTGTTACATCGCATTTTAAGAACTCCACTGTATAGCCTTGATCACGAAAAGTCTGGGCAGCTTTGGCTCCTTTTTCTTCATCGATATCGAGAAGAACGACTTTAGCTCCTACTTCAGCCAAAAGCTCAGCTGTTGCATAGCCAATGCCCGATGCTGCACCAGTCACCACTGCGACTTTATCTTTTAATTGAAAATAATCTTTTTCCACGATGGTACCTCCTTTAATTTCTCATTAAATCAATATGCAAAAAACGTGCCAACTTAAAAGAGGCTGATAAATCAGTAAATTCAAACTCATTCTTTTTACTGAATTGTCAATTTTGACAATATTGTGCCACTTGTGGATAATTTAGTTTATAATTCATTTCAGGTGGAGGAATTTCTTTGTAAAAAGGGAACGAAACGGTAAACAGTTTAATGATAGGAGGGGTTGGTTTGTCCTCGACTGCGGCATTAGCAAAGGTTATTCATACTTTTTCAGAGCTTTTAGGGATTGATATTGCCTTTTTTAATAATGAGGGAGTTTTGATTGCCTCAACAGAAGAATACCTGAGAAAGAAAGGAAATCGTGTCTATTTGCCTTTTTTTAAAAAGCTTTATGAGCATCCGGTAACGTTTGTACATAAACCAGGTCATATGAATATGTGTCATGGCTGTCATTTCTCTCATAATTGCCCATCGACTGCGGAAATTGTCCAAAATATTGTCGATGATGGCCGGCATTACGGATATTTATCCTTTGTCAGCTTTACTAAGGATGGGCTGCTTGAGCGCCAAAAGGAAGTCAGCTACTGGATGACAAAGCTGGCTGAAATTATCTCTCATATATACCAAGGCTCGTACAGCGTAAAGGAAAATGCCGATCGAAAATATGAGCTGACAGACTATATTCTCGGCAATGGCGAAAAATTAAAAAGTTTAAAAGAGATTATAAAAAGTATCAAAAATAGTTCTTCCTCGATTGTAATTACCGGTGAAACAGGGACAGGGAAAAGTCTATTAGCTAAGATCATTCACGAGCAAAGCATGTTTAGAAAAGGTGATTTTGTCGAGATCAACTGTGCTAGTATTCCGGAGTCGCTATTTGAAAGTGAATTGTTTGGCTATGAAGAAGGTGCTTTTACAGGGGCTAGAAAGAAAGGGAAACCTGGCTATTTTGAACTCGCTGACCGAGGGACGCTATTTTTGGACGAGATTGCAGACCTTCCATTACATCTGCAGCCTAAGCTATTAAAAGTGTTGCAGGACAGCAGGATCCAAAGAATCGGCGGTACATTTTCCAAAAAGGTAGACGTGCGCATAATTGCTGCCACCAATCAATCGTTGAGAGAATTAATGGAATTGAAACAATTTCGTCCGGACCTTTATTACAGGCTGAATGTGATTCCGCTTTCCTTACCGCCGCTGCGGGAGCGGAAGGAGGACATTGACGGGCTTGTGCCAATTTTCATCGAGAAATTGCAGCAGCGGACCGGGAAGTTCATCCAAACATGCAGTGAAGGGTTTCTTCAAAGATTAAAGCAATATCATTGGCCCGGGAATATTAGGGAACTTGAGAATGTCATCGAGTACAGCATGAATATGGAAAAAAGCACTCAGTTAACGGAATCGTCATTGCCGCCCTATTTGTTGAATGAGGCTGTTGCCGCCATTGAAACTGTGTCAAAAAAACAAAGTATATTACAAGTGTCAGAAAAAGAAATCATTATCCAAAAGCTAAACCAATATGGCTATGATATGGGTGGCAAAAAGCAGGCAGCCGCGGAATTGGGCGTTAGCTTGAGAACATTGTACAGGAAAATGGAGAAGTTAGGGATAAGCATCACCAGCTTTGTAAATGAGGACTAGAAATTTTTAGGGGAAAAGTATATCGGCACTAGCGTCCAAACGTAAGTTGGAATCTAGTGCCTCTGAAATACTTTGAGGGATTGTCAAAAATCGGGCATTTTTTTTGTTATTACCTATAAGGTAATAAAGCATTAATAAACGCTTTTGCTGAATGATATTGGTCTTTCTGTTTTGTGGATAGAGCTTTCATTAAGACTTTTCTTAGTTTTTTATTTTTTATTTCTTTGCCTGATAGTTTTTCTGGTACAACGCCATTAATGAGATAGATACACATTAAGGATGCATTACGGATATCCTTTGATATAGTATGATCATCATTAATTTTTTTTCCAAGATTAAAATCAATAACTTTGGTTGTTTTAGGATCATCATCCTTTATCAAAATATTTTTAGGTAATATATCATTATGTGTAAATCCACTACGATGAAGTTGTTCAAGACCTTTTAAAATATTTATCGTTATTTGAACACTTTTTTTCTCTCCTATTTTCTTTGAATGGGTTCGGTTAAAGTGATATCCAAGCGGAGTACCGTCAATATACTCCATCTCAATATAGGCAATATTGTTATAGACTTTAAAATTATATAACTTAGGTAAGTATTTAGAATAACCATAATGCTCCATAATAAATGCTTCAGTTTTACTAGCCTTAATATTTCTTGTTCGTTTAATAGCAACCTTTTTCTTTTTCTCTGGATCAAAGGCACTGTACACTTTCCCATATAAACCTCGTCCAAGTAATTTTTCATCTACTATATAATGTTTATAGTTCAAAAAAATTTCCCCCCAATTAATAAAAAATGGTAAGGTGTCAAACACGTTTGAAACAATACATCAATATAATTTATTCATTGGGATAAATAAAGGTATAGGTACAAAAATCAAATTTGTAGATTAGTATAAAGAGTATTTTGTATTAGGAAATTAACCAAGTATAAACATAGGAATGAGAACTAAAAAATCTAGAAGAAAAAGTAAATGAATTGGGGAAAGTGTCCACCTGGGGTGGACACTTTCCCCTTTTTGTCTTTTTGTGGTGTCAGGCACCAAATTTTTTTAAAAAAGGGGCTTCACATTTTCCAGTGTATGGCATATAATTCTAACTGTACTAGGAATCATAGTACACTTAATACAGATTGGGGGCCCCCGTTATGTTTGAATTAGACATGAGGAGCCGTAAGCCGATTTATGAGCAATTGGTTGATAAGATGAAGGAGCTAATCATGAATGAGATGCTAAAAGCTGATGAACAGGTGCCGTCCGTCCGGACATTAGCAACGGAGCTGACCATCAACCCGAATACAATTCAAAAGGCATACCGCGAGCTGGAGAACCAAGGGTTCATCTACTCGATTAAAGGAAAAGGAAGCTTTGTCAATCCAAATCATAAAATTAAGGATTTGGAAAAAGTCAAAACGGTCAAGCAGGAGCTTGAAAAACTAGTATTAGAGGCACTCTTCCTCGGAATCTCGGCGGAAGAACTGATTCAATTAATCCAAGGGTTAGATGTTTCAAAAGGGGGAGGGGAACAAGATGATTGAAATGAAGGATGTAGGCAAGCGGTTCGACCGCTTTAAAGCACTGGAAAAAGTAAGCCTGTCAATCCAAAAAGGCTCGATTTACGGCCTGATTGGCTCAAATGGGGCCGGAAAAACGACGTTGATTAAGCTGCTGGCAGGGATTTACCGGCAGGATCACGGGGAGGTCACCATTGATGGCAGCCCGGTTTACGAAAACACCGGCTTGAAACAGAAAATCTTTTACATACCGGATCATCCATTTGTTTTCTCTCACTATACAACAAAGCAAATGGCCAGATTTTATAAGAACTGCTACTCAAGTTGGAGCGATGAGCGTTTTGAAAAGCTTGCCGAGCTGTTTGAGGTGAATTTACAGAAGAAAATTCAAACCTTCTCAAAAGGCTGGCAGCGGCAGATTGCTTTTATCCTGGCTTTGTCCGCCAACCCCGAAATTCTTATCCTGGATGAGCCAATGGACGGCCTCGATCCGGTTGTACGGAAAAAGGTAAAAAATCTGCTGATCAATGATGTAGCGGAAAGGGAAATGACCATCTTCATTTCCTCCCATAATCTGCGCGAAATCGAAGATATTTGTGACCATATCGGCATCATCCACAGTGGAACACTCATTTTGCAAAAAGAGCTGGACGAACTGAAAGCTGATATTCATAAGGTACAGGTTGCTTACCGAGATGGTGTGCCGAATCATTTATTGAAAAAATTGAACCCTCTTCATACTGAAAAACGTGGCAGTGTCAGCCTTTTCATTGTCAGAGGCGATGAGGATTCAATAGCCAGACAAATTCGCGAGACCAATCCGGTCATTTTTGATTTACTCCCGCTGACACTCGAAGAAATTTTTATTTATGAAATGGGGGATATCGGCTATGCCATCAAAAATGTCGTGGTTTAACAAGGAAATCATCATCCAAATCGCAAGAAGCACCGGCTGGATCTCAATTGTTTATTTTCTCGGTCTGCTATTTATCCTGCCGATTCAGCTGATGATGATGTATTCGGAAGAGCGGCTTCCGGACTATAGAGGTAAGTTAAGTTCACTTTTCCAAGTTAACTTTGAATTGCAGATTGGGCTGCTTGTGATTGTGCCTGTCATTCTAGCGGTGTTCCTGTTTCGCTTCCTTCATGTGAAGCAAGCTTCGGACCTCATGCACAGCCTGCCATTAAAACGGGAAAAGGTTTTTCATCATTATGCCGTTACAGGAATCGTGTTTTTAATCCTGCCAGTTGCAGCAATCACGTTAATCATTGTGATCTTACAATCTGCCTTAGACCTTGAAACCATTTATCGCTTAAAAGATATATTTTACTGGGCCGGAACCACTGCCGTCATCTCGCTGCTTTTATATACAGCTAGTGTCATGATTGCGATGACGACGGGAATTTCAGCTGTACACGCCGTGCTAGCGTATATTTTCCTATTTTTTCCGGTAGGCATCATCATGCTGCTGTTTTATAACTTGAAAATCCTGCTGTACGGCTTTCCAAGTGAGTTTTTTCTGCAGCAGCAGCTGGAAAAAATGTCGCCGATTACCTATGCAACAGGGCTTAACGGCAGGACTTTTCAATGGAGCGATGCCGCTATTTATCTTATTTTAGCTATCGTACTCTACATTTTGGCACTTGTCTTTTATAAAAAAAGAAATGTGGAGCAGGCTTCGGAGGCCATTGCGTTTCCTAAACTTCGTTCGATTTTCAAATATGGTGTTACGTTTTGTACGATGCTAGTCGGCGGGACATATTTTGGCGGGGTTTCAAATAACAGCCTTTCGTGGATAATCTTTGGCTATGTGATTGGTGCAGTATTTGGTTATTTTATTGCGGAAATGGTGCTGCAAAAAACGTGGCGGGTTTTCGCAAGGCTAAAGGGGTTAGCTATCTATGGAGCTGTGGTTGCTCTATTAGTTCTAAGTGTGAAGACGCTTGGAATCTATGAAAATCGAATCCCGGATCTAGCAGATATTCAAAGTGTTCAATTGACGAATGAACCATATTGGATTTGGAATAATGCCGAACCGGGTGAGGATTACAATAGGATGAAACCGCTAAAAGAAGAAGCGAATATAATGGCAGTCCGTAGAATGCACCAGCAGATTCTCGCAGATCGGAAGTTGAAGCATCGAAAAAATGATCAAACAATCAGTTATTTTGTTCGATATGAGTTAAAAAGTGGAAGTTCTATTACTCGTGAATATCAAGTGAATGAACGGCTTTACGAAGATTTTTTCAAGCCAGTCTATGAGTCGAAGGAATACAAACAGGCGACAGAGCCAATTTTCAAAATAAAAGATAACCAAATGAAGAGCCTTAACATTCGGGCAAATGGTCCAATGAATAAGAGGGTCACATTGTCAGATCCTGAAGAAATGATAGAAGCCATTGCAGCATTGCGAAAAGACGTATTAGCAGAAACCTATGAGGAAAATCTTTATTACCGCGACCGCGGCTCGAGCGTGGAAATCTATTTAGGTAATGATCGTTTTGTCTATCCTATTGAAATAAAACCAACGTATCGAAACATCTCCAACTGGCTGTTGGAGAAGAAGCTTAATGATCGGGTTACGGTAACCGGTGAAGATTTATCGCATGTGCTGGTGGTCAAAGGTGATCAATGGAATTTTAATGATAAAGAGCCCTCTTTAGAGGAACTGGAAAGTATAGAAGATTCCCTTGATATTAAAGATAAGCCGCAAATGGAGCAGCTTCTTAATGCAGCTTCAGCATATGATAGAAAAGAGTATAAAGTGATATTTTATTATAAATTTGGTGATTATACTGAAATCATGTCCTTCGATGAGGAGCATGCACCGGATTTTGTTAAGAAGCATTTTAGATAGAAGTGAAAGTGATTGACTAGGGGGGAGACGACTTGGGTGCGCTTGATTTCAATCAGTTATATGCAACGTATTCCCAGCGGATGCTCTATATTGCTTATCAATATACAAAAGACTCCTTCCTTGCGGAGGATGTCGTGCAGGAAGCATTCTTAAAAGCCTATAAAAAAATCAATTCAATTGATGATACAGGGAAGGTCGGGGCCTGGCTGTCTGCGATTACTGCGAGGACTGCGATTGACTTTTTACGATTGGAAAAACGAAAGGGCTGTATTCTTTTGGATTCTGTTGTATTAGAACCAATGGCAGGGGCTGGGGAAAACAGCGAAAATATTGAGGATGAAGTTTGTGTCCGCCTGTTTCAAGAGGAAGTAGACCGGAAGATGGAAACCCTATCCGCCGAATCGCAGCAAGTCCTCATCTTAAAAATCCAATACGGACTAAAAGAAACCGAAATCGCAAACATTCTTAACCTAAAGTCAGGAACCGTCAAAACCAGACTCTACCGGGCACGCAAACAGCTAAAACGGTGCCTGACACCAACGGGATAAACCGTTGGTGTCAGGTACCATTCGTGGACATTTGTCCGCCTTCAGTGGACAGTACGCTTATGTTAAGTGACGAAGTGAATATATAGAGCCCTTTTCTATGATGAAAAGGGCCTTTCTCAATATTTACTACTACTTCCCAAATACTCTTGATCTTCTCCAATAAGTAAAGTAGAGGAGACAGGTTACGGCAAAGAGCATAATAACATAGATGCTATACCTTGAAAGATAAGCACCAACATGCATCCAGTTTTCCCCAAGCGTTCTTCCTAACGTAATAAAAGTAAAACACCAGATGAATGCTCCTGCATATGCGAATAGTGCAAACTTTTTATACTTATAACCGTTAATCCCGGAAAGATACGCTACGATATGCCGAACTCCCGGTATAAAATAACCGATTAATAAAAGGAAGGGCCCGTATTTGGCAAATAATTTTCTCGTTCTCTCCACTCGTTCTTCCGTTATATGAAATTTAGGACCAAATTTTTTTAAAAACGGCAGTCCTAGTTTTACTCCTAATAAGTAACTCAGTGTAATGCCGCCAAACGCCCCAAAAAATGCACTAAGGATTGCTAAAAGATAATTCATGTTTCCTTGATAAACATTGTATCCAACATAAGTTAAAAGCACTTCATCGGGAATTGGCAGTCCTACGATGCCGCCGATTAAAGCGATGAAAATTCCGAAGTATCCATAATGCCCAATCAGACCACTCAAATGCTGCATAATCCACACTTCCTATTTATAAACTGTAAAAACCGTCCAGATTAGGATACACAAAAATCAAAAAATCATGTAAATGGTCAAGTACTTTGTGGTGGTGATTCGCCAATTTTAAAGGAAATAGGTAAGATGTGAAGAATAAAATAAAGTATGAAATTTACTGTAGGATAGGGGGAGTTAGGGATGGAGTTTGATCTGCAATCATTGTATGTGATTGATCAGAAGGAGGGCTTAGGCCCAGAATTTAGTAAGTTAGTTTCGATGATGAATTATGCGCGCTATACGACGTTAGAAGAAGTAAAGGGTTTGAATGTGGAGGAACTGGATTTTCTTTTTGATGAGGAGGCTAATTCTATTGGTATGCTGCTTGCTCATTATGCAGCTGTCGAAACAGCGTACCAAATTGAATCCTTCGAAAGCCGGGATTTTACCAATGAGGAATTAGACCGTTTAAGACCGGGATTGGAATTAGGTCAATTAGGGCGGGAACAGTTTAGAGGCAAGGATCTTGATTTTTATTTGAAGAATCTCGCTGAAGTCAGGATACAAACGATTGAAAAATTTAAAACGCTTCCTGATGAATGGCTATACGAACAATCTCCATTTTGGTGGAACCGTCCGGCCAACAATTTCTTTAAGTGGTTTCATGTCTTTGAGGATGAGCTAAATCACAGAGGGCAAATCCGGATTATTAAAAAAATGATGCGGAAACGATAAACATATTTAAAATATTCCATTGATTACCAAACTATCCAATGATATAATGGAAATAATTACAAGGAAATGGAGGTTTTCCGAGTGCGGCTACGATTCCATTATTTGAACCGTTAATTAAATAACGTTCAAGATTCTGCCGGCTGTGCAGAGTAAATGGGATTGGTCTGCCCTTTTAAGGAAACCTTTATTTTACGGAATGTGAAAAACGGGGGCTTCTCACTTTAAGAAGCGGGTTTGTTTTTGTTAGATACCGAAACTTACCTGCTCCTCTTCAGCTGCCCTCTTTTTTGCTGTCTAAAAAAATAAATGATGTATAGAAAATTGGCATTTCATCTTTTGGCAAATCGCAAAGGTGAAGGCTGTTTTTATCCTAATTTTTAGCACCAGGGACGTAGGTCCTTTAATGGGGTATTTTTGTGGTATTACTATCCATTTATTTTTGCACAGGCGGATTGTCTGTGTTTTTTATATTAAAAAAATGGAGGAATAAACCATGAGAGAAAAACTAAAAGCACTTACCGTCGGTGTTAATCTTATTAATCAAGCGGATTTCCAAGAGGCCATGAGGGAATTGGCAAATCTCGCTGCTGCCTGTGATATTGAAGTGGTTGGTGAAGTAACTCAAAATTTGAGCAGGATTAATAAAGCCTATTATTTCGGCACGGGGAAAATCGAAGAAATAAACCTGCTTCTTAAGGAAATGAATGTAGATGTCATTATTTTTAATGATGAATTATCGGCACCGCAAATCCGGAATCTGGAGGAGATATTTGCACACCGCGTTATGGACCGGACACAGCTGATTCTAGATATTTTTGCTTCCAGGGCAAAAACAAGAGAGGCACAGCTTCAAGTTGAAGTGGCGCACTTGAAGTACATGCTGCCGCGAATCATTGGTCAGCGGGAATCTTTAGGACGCCAAGGCGGTGGAGTTGGGCTCAAGAATAGAGGGGCCGGTGAAACTAAATTAGAACTAGATCGACGAAAGATTGAGGAGAAGATTACCGCTTTGAATAAGGAGTTAGAAGCACTTGTTGGACAACGGGATATCCAGCGTAGACAGCGACGGAAAAGCGGTTTGCCGCTTGTATCCTTGGTTGGATACACCAATGCCGGAAAATCAACGATTATGAACAGTTTGCTGTCCCGGGCTCATCAATCGATGAACAAACAGGTTTTTGAAAAAGATATGTTATTTGCTACCCTGGATACTGCTGTTCGGAAAATAAAACTGCCAGGACACCAGCCATTTTTACTGTCAGATACGGTAGGGTTCGTGGATAAGCTGCCTCACCACCTAGTGAAGGCGTTTCGTTCGACATTAGAGGAGGCTGCTGCAGCGGATTTACTTATTCATGTGGTCGATGTGGCGAGTCCGCATTACGAGAAGCAGATTAAAGTGACTAAGCAAACATTAAAGGAGATTGGAATTGACCATATACCTGTCATCTATGCATTTAATAAAGCAGATTTGACGAATTTTGAGTTTCCCGCGATTGGTAATGAAGGTGTATACCTTTCCGCTAAGCAAGGAACAGGGCTTTATGAGTTAATCGAGCAAATTAGCCGGCGTATTATTCATAATCAAATCCGATGCGAAATGCTCATCCCATTCAATCATGGCAGCTTGGTCTCTTATCTTAACGATAATGCTAACGTACTCTCGGCCAGTTACGAAAACAACGGCACCAAACTAACAATCGAATGCAGTGCAAACGACTATGAAAAATATCAGCAATACATCATTTAAGAAAGCGGTGTCAGGCACCATGTGAATTTTTCACATGGTGCCTGACACCAGTTTTTTGTTCTTTTAAGGAAAAGTTAAGGAACAACTATAATAATAGTCTTATTCCAAAGAAATGTAGATGAAAAGGAGTAGGACTGATGAAAAAATGGATTTTAATTACAATAAGTGTGTTGGTTGTTGGGTTTGTGGGCTTTCAGTGGTATTCATCAAAAAAGAGCGCTCAGCCCGTAGCAGCTCAAGTGAGGACAGCTGTTGTTCAACAAGGAAAATTGGATGTCAAGATTAGCGGGTCTGGAACGGTACAGCCTGTGACGAGTGAGGATATTAAGTCGACAATAGATACCAATGAAATTGATGAAGTGTTAGTTGAAACAGGTGAGAAGGTCAAAAGGATTTTGTTATGAATGAAGTAGAAATGAAAATGGCTTCATTATTTCCAAACAAAAGTGATTCATATAGTGCAACGAACCAGCAGGATTTAATGAATACAATGAGTTCCGTCAGTGATACGAATTAACTTCGAAACAATATGAACTGCTGGAATATCTAATTCAAAATAAAGGAGCAATTTTAACTAAAGAGCAAATTTATGATCGTGTTTGGGGCTTTAATTCTGATACGACCATTGCGATAGTTGAAGTGTTTATGCACCATCTCCGAAAAAAATTAGAACCATTTGGTTATCATACTGATATTATTACGATTCGTGGCGTTGGTTATATGCTAAACGAAGAATAGGAGCTAATATGTTTCGCCAGACACATATAAGACTGACCTTATTAAACTCCTTGGTTTTTATTGTTCTAATCAGCATTCTTGGAAGCATTATTTACTTTTATACAAAAGGTCAGCTCTATCAGGATGTTGACCACTCACTGCTTGAATCAGTTGAATCTTTCCAAAATAAATGGCAGCCAAAAGATGGGACTATTGGCGATGACCAGGGGCCAAGGCAGATCCGGAGAGATCCGAGAATTATGACATTATTCTGGAATGAAGACCAGCAGCTTTTAGTAGAACAGAACCGTGATTTTGAATTATTTAAGGACCATGAAAAACTCATTCAACCTAAGAGTCTGAACACACTAAAGGATGTTAAAGTGGGGGACTTTTCCTTTCGGTATATCGCGTTTAAAATTGATGTTCCCAAAGTGGGAGAAATAACTATCCAATTTATTCGCAACATTAATTCAGAAAAAGAACTTTTGGACAGGCTTTTGCTAATCATTCTATTAGGTTGTGGTGTTGGAGTGATTTGTGCTGTTGTCTCCGGTTACTTCTTAGCCGGGAGAGCTTTGGTACCGATTACAAAAGCTTGGCAGAAGCAACAGGAATTTGTTTCCGATGCCTCACACGAGTTAAGAACACCATTAGCCGTTATTCAAGCAAAAACAGATTTACTATTTCGAGCGCCATCAGCGACGATACAAGAAAGAATCCTCGATGTTTCGACGATCTCCAATGAATCGAGACGTTTGTCAAAGCTGGTGATAAATTTACTAACGCTTGCTAGGTCTGACTCTAATCAAATTGAAATGAAAAAGTCAGAATTTCAACTTGATGAGCTTTTAAAAGAAATTCTACTGCAATATGAAGAAATTGCGATTTATCAAGAAAAGCTGCTACAGCTTGAAGCAGAACCAGTTACTTTTTTTGCGGATAAAGAGAGAATTCACCAGCTGATCGTTATTTTATTGGATAACGCAATGAAGTATACAAAAGAAGGCGGTGAAATCCTCGTTTCGTGTAATCAAAGTCATTCCTCGATTTTCCTTGTGGTGAAGGATAATGGGATTGGTATTCCGGAAAAGGATATTCCAAAAATCTTTGACCGCTTTTATCAAAGTGATAAGGCACGGACTGCTGCTGAAGGGACGGGACTTGGTTTGTCCATTGCTAAATGGATTATTGATAAGCATTTTGGTAAAACGAAAGTCCAAAGTACCCTAGGAGTGGGGACTACAATTGAAATAGCTTTTCCAAAGGCCCAAAAAAGTTAAAGCTTGGGCTTTTTTTATTAAGAAAATCTTAAGGTTCGTCCTTCATAATAGGTGTATCAATTTGTATCAGGAGATTTGAAGGGAGATAAATGTGATGAAAAAAATGAGACGAGTACATTTATGGATAGGCTTAATTGCTTCGGTCTTCATTTTTATTGAGGCACTTAGCGGTTTAATTTTAAATGAGCCGTGGTTAATCGGCCAATCAAGTCCTCAATTTGGTCAAGGGTATTTTCAGCGGGGCCAATTTTCTCAAGGGCAATTCTTTCAAGGTCAGCAGGGAAATGGGGATTTTAGTCAAAGCAATGGGCAAGCAGAAGGACAATCTTCGGGTAAAGGGCAATCACAGCAAACAAATTTGGAATAGGCACACCCATTAAAATAAGTTTTCCGAGAGCCCCAGAATCGTAATTTGGGCTCTTTTTGTATTTGGTTGGATGGGTAATTCCAAAAGAAGGAATCCCGGTTGTATGGAAAGAATATCTTTATTATAGGAACGAAAAATTGCAGATAAAGGAAGTGAAGCTGTTGTCGCTTTTTAATTTCCCATTTAATAAAGTGTTGGTCTATACAGCCTTAAATAATGATGATTATTTTAAAGTAGCCTATGCATTTCAAAAAGAGGGTTTATATTACAAAGTAAAAATGAAATCACGCGATAATTCCCCTTCACCTCAGAACTTCAGTGTAAGCAACGATAGAGCCCCTGTCATTTACGATTTCTATGTAAAAAAGGAAGATCAGCATAAAGCGGAACTGATGATATCAACGGTTCGGTGATAAACTTTTTGTGGAGATCGTTTTTTTGGTTTGAAATTTCAAAAAAGTGTACAATCAAGGGAAAGAATCTGTCCCTGTGACAACAGAGGCTTTTGATAGGAGGAGTATATAATTTTGAAATTCGCCTTTGATCACCTCGTCTTTTTTTCAAATAAGCCGGAGGACGCCCTTCTTCCGTTAAAAAATAAAGGAATTCATGCTGTGAACGGCGGGCGTCATGAAAATTGGGGGACGTATAACTCCCTTGCATACTTTGGCTTAAGTTATATTGAATTTCTTGGCGTAGAAGTCCTGGGCATTGCCGAGCAGCAGGATGATAACAGGCTGGTTGCGGAAATCGTAGAGAAGTTGGTCGGCAAAAAACAGGAAGGTCCAGCTAAAATTGCGATTCGGACAAACAATTTGGAGGAGCTTGCCGCAAAGTTCAAAGAGGCGGGCTTTACAGTTTACGGTCCGCTGCCGGGCGAAAGGGTCCGAGCTGATGGACAAGTCATTAGATGGTCGCTACTGTTCCCAGAAAGTAAAACCAGCGAACTATCATTGCCGTTCTTTATCCAGTGGGAAAAATCGGATGAAGAAAGATTGGCAGAGTTTGAGGAACAAGGTTTAGTTGGGACGCATACAGCGGGTAATCCAACATTCACAAATGCAGCCTTCGTGGTACGAGATCTAGAGAAGACCCTCCAAGAGTGGGGGAGACTAGTGGATCTGCCGGTGTCAGTGGAGTTTACCGATTTAGCTTTAAATGCACTGTGCAAAACTCTAAAACTAGCTGGAACAGAGCTCTTATTCTGTACACCAATTGGCGAAGGCATTGCCCAAAAAGTGTTACAAGAAAAAGGAGAAACCCCATTCATGGTCACGTTAAACGGAACGAAGCAAGAGCAGATGTATGAGATGCAGGACGCCTACTGGAGATTCGAAGACTAAAGATAAATTGGTAGGTGTCAGGCACCATGTGAAAAATTCACATGGTGCCTGACACCCAAACAACGAAACATCAAAGAAAGGAATGTTATTCAGTGAAAGAGAATTTTGAAGGTCAGATTTTGGATTGGTTTGATCATTTTCATGCTAATCCTGAGGTGAGCTGGAAAGAGTTTAAGACGACGGAGACGATTGCCGGTATTTTGGATGAGCTTGGCGTTACATATAGAAGATTTGATGATGTTACCGGGCTGTTTGCGGAAATTGGTGAGGGAGAAGAAGTGATTGCTGTTCGGGCCGATATCGATGCATTATGGCAGGAGGTGGACGGTGTCTGGCAAGGAAATCACTCCTGCGGCCACGATGCTAATATTTCCATGGTCCTTGGGGCGCTTATGTATCTCAAGGATAAACCGCTTCACAAAAAAATCCGCTTTATTTTCCAACCGGCCGAAGAAAAGGGGAATGGCTCCATTGCCATGATTGAGCGAGGCGCCCTTGATAACGTTTCACATCTGTTTGGTGTTCACCTGCGCCCGGCAGAGGAACTGCCGTTAGGAAAAGTGACACCTTCCATTCATCACGGAGCCGGGGTCTTCCTGGAAGGAAAAATTATCGGTACAGACGCCCATGGCGCAAGACCTCATCAAGGGAAAAACGCCATAGACGTTGTGGCAGCAATCCACCAGTTTATAAAATCGATTTATTTTTCACCATTTGAATCCTATTCTGCAAAATTGACAAAAATTGTCGCTGGCGGTGGGAGTGTAAACATTATTCCGGGGACGGCAGAGTTTGCCATTGATGTTCGAGCGCAGAAAAATGATGTCTTAAATCAGCTGCAGTCCAAAATAGATGAAGGACTTGGCGGAATAGGCGCACTTTATGGCATCGAAATTCAATGGAATTGGTATGATTTTGTACCAGGGGCAGAGGTTTCAACTGATGCTGAGGCAATTGCAAGAGAAGCCATCCGATCAGTAGCGGGTGATGAAGTCCTGGCTCCGCCGGTTATTACCTCCGGTGCCGATGATTTCCACTTCTATACAATTAGAAAACCAGAACTGAAAGCTACGATGGTTGGTGTTGGTGCGGACCTTAAGCCAGGGCTGCATCATCCGAAAATGACGTTTGACCGTTCCGCACTCGACCTCGGAGCACGTATTCTAGCGGAAACATTACAAAGAGCATAATAGAAAACGATGCAGCAGCAGCTGCATCGTTTTCTATTTATTTTTCGGAAAAATCCAAAAACAAATTGACGGAATATTAAGGGTTGTTTTACTATTGTATTAACGTCTATTTAACGACAACGGAATGCAGGCAGGACAGTCAGGTTTTAATAAAATATATGAGAATGTGGGGGAAACTTTATGAAGAAGGAAATACCTTTTGGGCTGGCGACCATTCCGCTTGCTGCGATGATTGTAGTCATGGCGATTGCAGTTGTTTACCTGGAACAAGGACCGCATATGCCGCTTATTTTTGGAACGACCGTTGCAGCCATTGTGGCTTGGCGCGTTGGATTCCAATGGGATGAAATTGAAAAAATGATGTATAAGGGGATTCGACTCGCCCTTCCTGCAGTTGTCATCATCATGCTCGTTGGCTTAACGATCGGCGCGTGGCTTGGCGGCGGTATTGTGGCAACGATGATTTTTTACGGTTTAAAAATCATTACCCCCTCACTTTTTCTCGTTTCTATCTGCGCAATTTGCGCCGTTGTTTCGTTAGCAATTGGCAGCTCCTGGTCAACAATGGGAACTATCGGTGTTGCTGGCATGGGGATTGGACTTAGCATGGGGATTCCGGCACCAATGATTGCTGGCGCGATTATTTCCGGTTCATATTTCGGTGATAAAATGTCACCGCTTTCTGATACAACCAACCTTGCCTCTGGTTTAACAGGCACCGATTTATTTGTCCATATCCGCCACATGCTGTACACCACAATCCCAGGATTGATCATTGCGTTTGTGGCCTACGGCATTATGGGACTCAAGTATGGAGCTTCCGGCATGGATGCGGCAAGTATTAACCAAACAATGGAGATTCTACAGAAAAACTTTGTCATTTCGCCATTTCTATTAATTGTTCCGGTGCTGGTTATTGTTTTAGTAGCGAAAAAGGTACCGGCCATTCCTGCCTTAATCATCGGCATTATCTTAGGTTTTATTTCGCAAATATTTGTACAAGGCGGTTCGGTTTCATCCGCACTATCTGCTCTACAAAGCGGTTATGTGATTGATACGGGGAACAAAATGGTGGACAATCTGTTTACCGGCGGCGGTTTGGATTCGATGATGTACACGGTTTCGATGACCATCGTAGCGATGACGTTTGGAGGGATTCTTGAAAATACCGGAATGCTGGATGCGATTGTGAAACAAATTTTAAAATTAGCAAAGACGGCAAAAGGGGTTGTCGCTTCAACAGTTGTTTCTTGCTTTGCGACCAACGCCACTTGTTCGGAGCAGTACATTTCTATCGTTATTCCATCTCGCATGTACGCTAAGGCTTATCGGGAAAAAGGACTTCATTCGAAAAATTTATCCCGGGCGCTTGAGGATGGGGGAACGTTGACGTCTGTATTTGTTCCGTGGAATACGTGCGGCGTGTTTATTTTAGGCACACTTGGCGTTCATGCATTCGAATACGCTCCATATGCTATTTTGAATTTTGTCGTACCGATTATTTCAATTTTTTACGCCATGACAGGAATCACGATTACGAAACTCTCGGATGCGGAAATGCTTCAGGCTGGAAAAGAAGAAGAGGAAACGGCAGCAGTGTAGTGCGAAAGTGCTTAACGCAAGTAAAAGTGAGTTATCTGCAAGAAATGACTCATTATCCACAAGAAAGGGGGAGTTATACGCAAGTAATTGGTTGAAACGCAAGTAAAAGTGGGTTATCCGCAAGAAACGGTGCGTTATCCACAAATAAATGGGGGTTATCCGCAAGTAACCGGCTGAAAAGCAAGTAAAATAGCCTTATCCACAAGTAATAAGTGCTCATCTGCAAGAAATGAGCACCTATCCACAAGTACACGCGGCATGCTTAACGATATACCGGCATATTTAATTCATAAATCGCCCTCGGACGGCCTTGTTGGTAAGTCATTTCTTCACCGACAACTTTAACATAGCTGTGGTCGGCTAATTTTTTCAAGATCCGCTCGGTAGATCGCCTTGTAACCTTTAAATAGTCAGCAAGGTCTGCGGCGGTAAAATGGACGTCCTTACGAGATTTGCTGAACTCAATCATCTTAGAAAGATTGCCAGGGCTTAATCTTGTTTGTTTCGCAATCTGAACAATTTCGGGATGATCATTTTTCAATTGATGCTGCCTATTTTCATGAGGGAAAGGCCCGAGCAATTGCTTTTCCTCAGTAAGGATGTACCAACATTTACTATCAGCATCTTTTTCGGAAAACTTTAATGCGGCTTTAGCATTTTGTTCAGCGTCGATAAAGGTTGCACCATAACCGATGCCCATTTTAATGGGTTCATCCCAATTGTTCATAAAGTCATAGAATTGATTTTGGCCGATTAAGGCCTCAATTTCGCCCCTTGTACTATAGAAAACAAATAATCCATCCTCCAGCCGTTGAATAGGGGCTGGAAGCTCATGAATGAGAGCGTTTGGCTGTTCGTCTAAAACAGCGGCATTAATATAACCGACCGCTACTTGAGCGGATTTTCGCTTAAACAATTCCGCTTCCGCCCTGGCTATTTCAAGGCAGCGCCGCAGTGAAAATTTTGGATCAGTCAGTCTCATGGCGGGAATTCCAAGTGATTCTAAGCGATGATAAACCGCGTGTACGCTGGTTAAGGCCAAATCAATTTTTCCTTGGTCCCATAGTTTTTTGTGAAAGGTTACAATTTTTCCTAAATCAAAATGGCTTTCCAGCATGTTTTGATAGTCTAGTACATGCATTTTAGAGACATCTGATTCGAATTCGGTTAATACATTATAAACCACCGATGAGTCAATCATATCGATAGAAATTCGTTCTAGTGTAATGTGTTTCGTGTATAATATAGAAAGAAATGAGGATGCGACGGCCATTTCATCTGTTGCCAGATATATACAAGGGATTGGCAAACTTTCAAGTTGTTTTTTAGAAAAATAGTATGCCAAGGCACCGGCGAACAAAACGACGTCGCATGGTTTTATTTGTGTAACTAAATCCGCGGCTTCCTGCGGTTCTTGGTAAATATATGGATCGATTTCGATATCAAGCAAGTTGGCTGCGACAGGTTGAATCCTTGTGAGCGACTCGCCTGAACCGATGAAAGCAATCTTAGTACTCATTTCAGAGCCTCCATGTTTAATTTAACGTCTATTTAACGACAACTATATCAAATATAGGAAAACTTGTAAATTTTGAAAGGAAGATCATAATGAAAATTACCGAAATTAAAATTTATGCCATCCGCTTGCCACTCTTTGAGCCATTTGTCATTAGCTACCATACGTATCCTGATATGCCGTCGGTGATTGTCAAAATGGTGACCGATGAAGGTATCGTCGGCTACGGTGAAGCGGTACCGGATGAACATATAACAGGCGAGACGTGGGAAGGGGTATTCCATATTCTGAAAAATTCAATTGGCCCAGTTTTAATAGGGAAAAACCCAATGGAGATTGAAAAAATTCATGAACTAATGGACAAGACGATTTATTCTGCTCCTGCCGCAAAGGCAGCGATTGATATTGCCTGCTTTGACATCATTGGAAAAAAACTGCAGCAGCCTGTCTACCAGTTGATTGGCGGTCGCTATCATGATGAATTCCCGATTACTCATGTATTAAGCATTGCACCACCAGAAAAAATGGCGGCAGAAGCTGCGCAGATGGTGGAGAAAGGATATCGTTCTTTTAAAATGAAGGTCGGGACAAACGTCAAGGTTGATATCGAATGTATTAAAGCCGTACGCGCCCAAGTTGGACCTGATATTGCCATCCGTGTCGACGTTAATCAAGGCTGGAAAACGAGTGCAGCGACATTAACCGCGGTGAAACAATTGGAAGACTATCAAATTGATTGGATCGAACAGCCGGTTACTGGCGATGATATTGATGCAATGGTGGAAGTAAAATCGAAAACTACGATTCCGCTGATGATTGACGAAGGCTTAAAAGGAACGCGGGAAATGAGGGAAATCATCCAAAAACGTGCAGCTGATAAAGTAAATATTAAATTGATGAAATGCGGCGGCATTTACCCAGCGGTGAAATTAGCCCATCAGGCGGAGCTTGCGGCAATGGAATGTCAGGTTGGTTCAATGGTTGAATCATCAATCGGATCGGCAGCTGGCTTCCATGTTGCTTTTTCTAAAAAAGTGATTACAAGCGTTGAATTAACGGGTCCGTTGAAGTTTTCAAAGGATATCGGCAACCTGGCATACGATGTGCCATTTATCCGACTTTCGGAGACGCCGGGTCTGGGTGTTGAAGTTAATGAGGAAATTCTTAAAGAGTTAACTGTATTTCAGGACGTTGTTAGGTAGAGGGGGAAAGATAGTGAGTGCAATTTATAAAGGCACACTTGCAAACAGCGGGGATGTGCCGTATACAGTACAGAAATTATCAATATTGGATTTGCCGGAGATATTAAGTATCCAAAAGCGGGTAGTGGCAAGCATGGAAAAACAAGGAGTCCTCCAGCCGCTTTCGGAACAGGAGTATCAGTATATTCTCCAAGGAAACGGCATGATGATTGGAGCGTTTGTCGAAGAAGAATTGATCGCTTTCCGGGCCTTGCTCATTCCGAAGCTTGATGACCCGGAACATTTAGGGTTTGATATCGGGTTAACCAGGGCAGAGCTTCCGTCGGTGATTTATCAGGAGATTTCCAATGTACTGCCAAAATATCGCGGAAATGGGTTGCAAAAAAAGCTGGCGCAGCTGATTATGGAGGAATTCGGGAAAGAAAGGCACGAGTTCCGCTATGTATGTACTACCGTTGCTCCGTTTAATATTCCTAGCTTAAAAGATAAATTTGCCCAAGGAATGCGGATTGCGGCATTGAAGGAAAAATACGGCGGGCAATTGCGCTATACCTTTGTCAAAGAGCGACAAGAAGCAAAGCGCCAAGTTTGGAAGGAATCCATTCTTATCGACATGGGCGATATTGCCGCTCAGCAGGAAAAACTTAACGAAGGCTGGCGCGGAATCCAAATGCTCCGCCAAAACGATGACTCCATTGTTGTGGAGTACTGCAAATGAAAGGTGCCTGACACTCATTTTTTGGTGTCAGGCATCTTTTATTATTCTACCAAAAATTTTTGTGAAGGTTTTGAATAACATAAACTACCAACATGAGTGAAAATGCGCATTGAAAACGGTTGCAAGAAAAATTAAAATAATAAAAATTGACTGAAAAGTATAATTATATTATTATTCTAATATTATAAAATTCAAATAATGAAAATACATCACAAGAAAGCGAAGTGAATCATATGTCACAAATGCTGGCATTAGTCATTCTAGTATCTATTTTATTCATCGGCGACATTGTCGCTGTTCGTACAAAAGCGTGGGTCCCGTCCATTTTTGTATGTGCCGTTTTATTCTTGGTCGGCTATTGGACCTTTTTTCCGAAAGATATCGTTTCGGTCGCAGGTGTTCCGCCAGTTGTGGCTACGATGATGATGTACCTGTTAATTACTAATATGGGTACGTTGTTATCATTAAAGGAATTGAAAAACCAGTGGAAAACAATTGTCATTGCCTTGTCTGGGATTTTGGGAATTATTATCATGCTATTAACAGTTGGAAGCTTGATGTTCGGCTTTAAGACAGTAGTTGTTGCCATCCCGCCATTAGTAGGAGGCGTAGTCTCTGCCTTGATTATGTCGGAAGGAGCAAAAGAAGCCGGTCTAATCTCGCTATCCGTATTTGCCATTGTCATCTACGTTATGCAGGGGTTTGCAGGATATCCTCTTACATCTATCGTATTAAAGAAAGAGGGGAAAAGACTTCTTACACAATACCGCAGCGGGAAGCTTGAAATCACAGAGCAGGAAATCGCTGCATCGGAAACTGCAGCGGCTTCAGTTTCTGGAAAAATGGAGCTAAAGCTGTTTAAAAACCTGCCGGAAAAATATAACACTGATTTCTTTAAATTTTTAAGATTAGCAGTGACAGCCTATCTTGCTTACTTAGTTTCAACCCTAGCAGCACCTTACGTTTCCATCAGTCCGTTTGTTCTCTGCTTATTGTTCGGAGTAATAGCATCAAGCATCGGATTCCTGGAAAAACAAGTTTTACAAAAAGCAAATGGTTTCGGGTTCGCTCTACTGGCATTAATGCTGTTTATCTTTGATGGATTAAAGCAGGCGACACCTGGAATGATGCTGCAAATCATTTACCCGCTGATTGGCACCATTGTGTTAGGGGTAATCGGGATGTATATCTTCTCATTTATTGCCGGTAAGGTTTTAAAAGTGAGCAAAGAGATGGCATTTGCTGTTTCATTAACGGCACTTTACGGATTTCCAGCTGATTATATTATTACTAATGAAGTCGTAAAATCATTAACGGATGATGAAAAGGAAAGAGAGGTACTGTTAAGCCGCATGCTGCCGCCAATGCTTGTGGGCGGATTCGTAACGGTTACGATTGTATCAGTTATCTTAGCAGGCATCTTTGTTGGATTCTTGAAATAATAGGAGGGGGAAACTTTGAACGATTCGCAGAAACGTATCGAAGAGCATATTGAGGCGTTAAGCCAATTTACAGCAACACCGGGTCAGGGCACAACAAGGCTGACTTACAGCAAGGAAGATTTACAGGCGCGGCAGTATATAAAGGAAAAAATGAAAGAATACGGCCTTCAGGTTCGGGAAGATGGTCTTGGCAATATTTTTGGCAGGCTTGAAGGGACATTAGAGGATGCCCCAAGCGTGTTAATCGGTTCCCACTTCGACTCCGTGCCAAACGGCGGTTCCTATGATGGTCCTGCTGGTGTGGTGGCAGGATTGGAAGTGGCTGCACTGTTTGCAAAAAATAACATAAAACCGAAGTATCCGCTGGAAGTGATTGCGTTAATCGAAGAAGAAGGGTCGCGATTTGGCGGCGGTTTAATGGGATCTAGAGGGATTGTCGGTGTATTAAGCGAGGAAGATTTTCAAAACTTAACCGACCAAGACGGCGTTTCAACAGTAGAAGCCATGGCCGGAATTGGGCTGGATTCGTCGCTTCCGAAAAAAAGAGACCCAAAAACGATGAAAGCCTATTTAGAGCTGCACATTGAACAGGGACCTATCCTCGAGGAAAAGGGAATCCCGATTGGTATGGTAGAAGCAATTGTAGGGCTCACTCAATTGGAGATAACCGTGGAAGGTAAGGCAGGGCATGCCGGTACCACCCCAATGGACCGCCGCGCCGACGCGTTAGTGGCTGCCGCTAAGATGATTGCCCAGCTGCCAGAGATTGCTTTGAGTGAAGGCGAGGGCTCCGTGGTGACAACCGGGCGTCTTCATGTTTTTCCAAACGGGGCGAATGTTATTCCAAGTAAAACCGTCTTTACCGTAGATATTCGTTCCGGAAAAGAAGAACACATTTTGAACATGATATCCCAAGTGCAGCAATTAGTAGATTCGTATAATGCGTTTGGAATCAAAACTTCTGTCCAGCAGCAATTATATATGGCGCCCAAAGCAATGAACCCAGAGATTATTTCTCTTTTAAAAGAAAAATGCGGGGAATTAGATATTCCATATTGTTCAATCAATAGCGGCGCAGGCCATGATGCAATGGTGTTTTCAGATGTAACGGAAGTGGCGATGCTGTTTATTCCAAGTAAAGCCGGTCTGAGCCATTGTCCGGAAGAATGGTCCGATTCGCAGGATATCGCAAATGCCGTCCATATTTTATATGAAGCCGCGAAGACATTAACGGAGGCGGAATAGAAATGATCAATGAAAAAATAAAAGCAGCGATTCAAAAATATAGTGATGAATTAACGGAGCTGCGTCGAAGGTTTCATCGCGAGCCGGAATTATCGTGGGAGGAATTTAAGACCACCGCGTTTGTCTGCGAGTATCTTGAAAGCCTAGGAATATCCTTTCGAAAAACTGAACCAACCGGTGTGATTGCGACAATTGAAGGCGGAAAGCCAGGAAAAACAGTTGCCTTAAGGGCCGACATGGATGCATTAACAGTGGAAGAATTGAACAGAGACCTGCCATATACATCACAAGTGGAAGGGAAAATGCATGCCTGCGGCCACGATGCTCATACGGCAATGCTTTTGATTGCAGCTAAAGCGTTAAGTGAAATAAAAGATGAGCTGCCAGGAAATGTTCGTTTAGTGTTCCAGCCTGCTGAAGAAGTGGCAGCAGGGGCAAATGAAATGGTAAAGCAAGGCGCAATGGAAGGTGTCGATAATGTTTTCGGCATCCACATTTGGTCGCAAATGCCGACTGGCAAAGTTTCCTGCTCGCCAGGGCCTTCATTTGCTTCAGCGGATCTTTTTACTGTTAAATTTACGGGAAGAGGCGGCCACGGCGCGATGCCGCATGATTGTATTGACACGGCAATTGTTGCCTCATCTTTCGTAGTGAATGTACAGTCGGTCGTCTCCAGAACGATTGACCCGCAGCAGCCGGCTGTTCTCACCATTGGTAAAATGGTTGTTGGTACACGTTTCAACGTTATTGCGGAAAATGCGGTGATTGAAGGTACCATCCGTTGTTTCGATACAAAAACAAGGGATCATATTGAAGAACTGCTTAAGCATTATGCCGACCAAGTGGCAGCGATTTATGGGGCAGCGGCGGAGGTGGATTACATCCGCGGTACTCAGGCGGTGATCAATGATGAATACAGCGCAAAGCTTGTCCAAACGACAGCTGCTGCAGCCTTCGAAGATGATGTGTTGTATGTCGAAAAACCAACCATGGGCGGAGAGGACTTCAGCTTCTATTTAGACCATGCACCAGGCAGCTTCGCCCTCGTCGGCAGCGGTAACCCCGACAAAGACACCGAATGGGCCCATCACCATGGCAAATTCAACATCGACGAAGATGCCCTGGCAGTCGGCGCCGAACTATACGCACAATATGCTTGGGCGTACTTGAATGAATAGTAAATTCTAGTTTTCAATATTTTGTTTTTAAAAAGGTACGAAATCTAACATGGTTTCGTACCTTTTTTATTCAACCCTCATTTATAGCTCTTTAATCACAGGTCTATATATCTATTTATTTGTCTTTGAAAATCATTTTCTTGCTGCAATCTCAGTATTTTCCATTATTGATGAGTATTTATATCTATCTAAAGTACTAATTTTTGTATATCTATCTATCCATGGTACTAATAGTATTGTAAACTAATAGTAGAAAAATGTAGAAAAAAGTCGAAAATCATCTGATGAACATGGCGATTGTTCGACATTCGTTGAAAATTAAGTCTGCCAAGGAATGGAGTTTATCTAAATGTTTAAGGAACAAACGAGGTACTCTCGACTTGCCAACATAACGAAAATAATCAATACAAAGCGGGATTTACGTGAAGTATTAGAACAAGTAACCATTGCAATATCAGAAGAGATTGTCCGATGTGATTCTGTAGGGATTTATTTGCCTCAGGAGAATGGGACATTTAGAGGATATGTCGGAAAACCAGAGGTCATCAATGGCTGGACGCTGGACATGCATGTGATTGATACAGAAATAGACCTTTTGGCAAAAGAAGTAATTGAAACCAAGAGAACCATTTATATTCCAGACACCTCAAAGGATAGCAGGCCTGATCCTCGTGCCGTTGAAGGATTTCAAATTAAATCATTACTCGTACTGCCTATTTCATTTGAAGAAGAGCTGTTTGGACTTGTCTTTTTATTCGATTATGGTATTCCGATGAACCTAACAGAGGATGAAATACAAACCGTTGAGGCTTATGTTAATATGGCCGCTGTTGCGATACAGAATTCAAGAAATTTAACGTATAAAGAAAATCTGATTGCAGAAAAACAGCTGCTGCTGGATGTAACCCGCGATTTATCCATGTGTTCTACCATGCAGGAAAGTCTGGATACTTGTTTTTCCTACCTTGGGAAGGTTCTAGATAATTATAATACTGGAGTTCACTTGCTGGATCCATTAGCGGAAAGAAGAATTAAACCGGCTAAGTTAAGTAAGGATAGCGACTGGACCGAAGAAGAGTGGATGAACACACATCAAAAAATAGCCATAGACCAAAGCAATGATGCTGTTATGCAAGAGGTTATAGAAACTAAAAAACCGATTCTTATTCAAGATGTTTTTGCAGATGACAGACCTAATCACGATGTTTGCCGGAATTTTGGAATTACCGGGCTGTTCATGCTCCCGTTAATTTCCATGGGAGAGGCTTTAGGGCAAATATCTGTCGTAAACCTTGATGACACAGAGTTCTTTTATTCGGAGGCCCAAATACAACTGGCACAATCGATTGTGGACGCTACGGCTTCCACCCTATCAAACCTATTGTTTATGGAAAAACAAGAACTGATCATCGAGGAAAGAACTTCAGAAATAAAGGTGAAAAATAAGGAACTTGAAAGAGTTGTAGCCGAATTACAAAGTTTAAGCCGAGAGAAGGAATTAATTCTTAATTCTGCAGGGGAAGGAATATTTGGATTAGATCTTAATAAGAATATTACTTTTTGTAATCCGGCAGGTGCTGCGATGCTGGGCTATGAAACAAAAGCTGAGTTAATTGGAAAGCCATCCTGTTTGATTTTTAGAGGAAACGAAACAAACAGCAGCAATTGCAAGGATCCGGAGTTTTTCAGAAAGAACGGTTCCAGCTTTCCGGTTGAATATGTTATTTCTTCCATAAAGGAAGGACAGCAGATTGTCGGGGAAGTTGTGACCTTCAAAGATATTACCGAAAGAAAACAAATGGAAGAAGAAATTAGGTATCATGCCTATTTTGATAGTTTGACAGATTTACCGAACAGGGTTCTGTTAAAAGATCGGTTAAACCAAGGGTTGACACAAGCGAAAATAAATGGTGAACAATTGGCGGTTCTATACTTGGATTTGGATCGGTTTAAGTTTGTCAATGATACATTGGGGCATAGTTATGGTGATTTGCTGTTGACACAGGTTGCTAAGCGGTTAAGCGCGTGTGTTCCGGAAAGTGCAACCGTATCACGTCAAGGCGGAGATGAATTTACCATTTATTTACCGAATGTTAAAAATGAAAATGAAGTTTTGAAAGTTGTGAATCGTGTTATAGGTTCTTTTTCAAAACCGTTTCACTTAAGTGATCAGGAAATGTATATAAAAACAAGTATCGGAATAAGTCTATTTCCTGATAACGGTGATAGCGGAGAGATTTTAATAAAAAATGCCGATACAGCCATGTACAAGTCAAAGGAAATATCGGGGAATAGCTATCATTTCTTCAGCGAAGGAATGGATACAAGAACCTTTGAAACAATCAAGCTTGAAAATGCCTTATATAAAGCGCTGGAACGGGAAGAGCTCGTGATCTACTATCAGCCTCTCATTAACTATAAAACAGGCGAGATTGAGAGAGTTGAAGCGTTGCTGAGATGGAATCATCCCGAGGAAGGTCTCATATTTCCAGATAAATTTATCCCGCTTGCTGAAGAGACAGGGTTAATTGTTCCGATCGGCGAATGGGTCCTAAGAGAGGCTTGCAGACAGTTAAAGCAATGGCATGACCAAGGATATCCGCTAATCAGCATGTCTGTAAATTTATCTGCCCGCCAATTTGAACAAAATAATTTATTTTCGATGGTAAAAAGAATTTTAAAGGAAACAGAACTATCACCTGAATTTTTACATCTAGAACTCACTGAAAATTTAATTGTCAAAAATACACCATTGGTCCTAAAAACGATGAGAAAACTTAAAGGTTTAGGAATCAATATCGCGATTGATGATTTCGGGACAGGATATTCTTCATTGGGTTATTTGAAGAATATGCCAATATCGACATTGAAAATTGATAAGTCCTTTATTCGGCATATGTCGAAGAATGATGCTGCAATCACTAATACGATTATTACACTTGCACAAAACCTTAACTTGAATGTGATTGCAGAAGGTGTAGAAACAATGGAACAAGCAGAATTTTTAGCAGCCCGACAATGTTATTTGATGCAAGGTTATTATTTCAGCCGCCCAATAACAGCGGATGAAATTGTAAATAAATATTTTAATTAACATTAAAGTGAGGGATTGTCATGAAGGCAGCAAGAATTGTTTTAGAGTACTTAAAAGGGAATGGAGTAAATCATATATTTGGGATTCCAGCCGGTTCTGTTAACGCCTTTTTTGATGAAATGAATGAGATGCCGGAAATTACTCCGATTGTCACGAAGCATGAAGGAGCCGCTACTTATATGGCTGCTGCATATGCCAAATACACCAATAACCTAAGTGTTTGTATCGGCTCAAGCGGCCCTGGCGGAACGAACCTTGTGACGGGGGCAGCCAATGCGATGCGCGAGCATTTACCCATTTTATTTATTACGGGTGCTGTTCCTGTTTCAACAATAGGACTAAATGCATCGCAGGAATTAGATGCTCAGCCTATTTTTCAGCCGGTTACTAAATATAGCGTTACTGTGATGGAGTCCAAGAATGTCCTTGAGGAAGTTGTAAAAGCTTTAGAAATAGCTGTTTCCGGGGTACCGGGTCCTGTTCACATTGCTTTTCCTATTGATGTACAGCATGAACAAGTTGAGGCTGCGGTTATCCCAGCAGCTGCTAAAAGAATTCCGATAATTCCAGACCTGAATGTCATTAAAGAGACAGCAAAGGAACTTGTAAAAAGAGAATATGGGTATATTTTTGCAGGCCAGGGAATCAGGGGTTCTGTGGAGCAATTACAAGAGCTGGCGGAAATGCTGAATTGGCCAATTATTACCACCCCTCAGGCAAAGGGATATATTCCCGAGGATTATCCTCTATTTGCCGGTGTGTTCGGATTTGCCGGGCACGAATCTGCTTCTCAATTAATCAATGAAGGCGATGGAAAAGTATTATTGGTCGTAGGTTCAAGCTTAGGGGAAACGGCCACAAATAATTATAATGTAAACCTTGCGAAGGATCGATTTACGGTACAAATGGATTTTGACCAAACGGTGTTTAACCGTAAGTACCAAGTGGACATTCCGATTCTTGGTGATATCAATTTAAGTTTACTCTTTTTGATTGAAGAGTTAAGAGCACTTGGTCTAAATAGAAATACGGTGATGCCGGTTTATGAAGTGAATCGTGATACAGCGGGAGATTCACAGGAATATAATACGAAAAATGTACTTTCTAATATTCAAAAGTACTTGCCCGCTTCTACAAGATATACCATTGATATTGGTGAATTTATGTCCTACGTAATTCAATATATGAAGGTTTTAGATGCGGATTCTTATAATATCAATGTCCATTTCGGGGCCATGGGAAGCGGAATTGGCTCTGCCATTGGCTCGAAATTGGCTGAACCCGAACGTCCGGTGGTTTGTATAACAGGTGACGGCTGCTTTTTCATGCATGGGATGGAGATTTTAACAGCTAAGGAATATAATTTGCCAATCCTGTTTATTGTGATGAACAATGCCCGCTTGGGAATGGTATATCATGGACATGCTTTGCAGTTTAATCGGACACATCCTTCGTTTGAACAAGAGGGAATCAATATTAGCGCAATGGCTGCTGCGATGAACATACCAAGCTTTAGGGTAACGGAGCTGGAGGATATCAATCAAGAGATGATCCATAACTTAATGAATGTAAAAGGGCCGGCTGTTCTTGAAGTGGAGTTAGTTGATAATAATGTACCGCCAATGGGCGACAGGGTGAAGTTTTTATCTTCATTTGGGAAGTAGGATAGGGGAGAACCCTTATCCTGCTTTTTTTTAGAAGGAGTAAACCAATCAGATTGGTAGCCGAATGTCTTTATTTATAATTGCCGATATGAATCATGAATAACCTTAAGGATGGCTCCCATCGTTTGGCCTTTAAAGGAATCAGGGACTGGCTCCCCGGTTGGGGTTATGAAATAGTAACTTCCAGGTTTTCCTCCGCGTCTGTAGCCAATTTTCGATAATGCCTGCTGTAAGTCTGATGGAAGCTCTTCTAATCCCGTTTGTTCTGTAAAATATTTTGTTGGATAGACGCTCACATCTATATCTCCAGCTCCGGTGTCAACGATGAATAAATCATTGTCGTGGTAAACGACCCATTGTCCTTTTGAAAATAAAGAAATTCTTGCGCCTTCTAAAGAGGAAATCGCGTCTAAGTTGATTCCCAGCACTTGGTTAATCATTTGGCGGATTCCTGGTCCGTCTGGCCGTTGGTCCCGCCGATTAAGGTATGTATCAATGATTTGTCTAATTAATGGTTCGTTTGATTCTGGAGCTAGGGTTTGTTCCACCAACTCTTTAGAAAGAATAGGCATTACATCTAGGTCAAAATCAAATATAGCTTTTACGAAATCGCAAATCTCGCTTCTGCTTACGTTTCCTTCAAAAGAATCAATAAAAAGATCCATCAATTGTGCTTTACGCATCGCTTTCATTTGAGCATCCAGCTCTGCCCTAGAGGTCCCCGCTAATTCACTATTACGCTCCAAAACCCCCCTAACCCGAGCAACAATCTCAGCAGTCAATAAATCCAAACTAGCCCTCGCCATAACATAAATCTCCCATCACTAAAAATAGAACGGCCTTAACCGTATATTTGTATTTTAAAGGAAATTGGTGTCAGGCACCACTTGTGGACATTTGTACTTCTGGGGTGGACAGTGCATTTAAAAAAGAAAATTTCAGGAAATTATTGTTGTAACAATTTAATCAATAGTGTAAAATTACACTAAAATGGTTGATGGAAAATTATACATATTAATTGGGGGAGAGTGCTGTACATGTCGAAAAAGTTGAGTTTGTTGGTCTTGTGGTTCGGAGTTGTTCCGTTCATACTTTCAATCGCATCCGTCTTCACCATGAACTTCGATACTGATTATTCTTTAATTGCTGCTCTTTTACCACTGGCAGCGGGCGGTTTGCTGGCAGGATTTCTTGCCAACAGGAAACCAGTGGACCGTAATAATTCAGGGACCCATTTAGCTGTTTTTCTTTTTCCATTAGCTTACACGGCACTATTATGGGCGGTATTTATGCTGATAAGCGGCGGCTTTTATGGCGCAAATGCCTGGCTGTATTATAGTATTTTTCATATTGCCATGGGTCCGTTGTACTTCTTCGCCATGTTTATGGGAGAAGGAAGGCTTTTCCTCTGGGCACCGTTAGCTTATGAGCTCTTCTTTGTTATGGGAATGTTTCTGGCTATTCTTATAAAGAAGGCTCGTCCCGCTTTAAAAATGAAACAGGTAGTCTCCATTTTAACCGTGTTTGTCCTAGCAATCGGAACAGGGGCGGCTGTTCAATGGCATCGCAGTAAAACTGTTCTGCCATCTTATGGGTTTAAATATGGCGGGGGGTATTCATCCACGGACTTAACGCCATATGAAGTGACCAACCCTGATAATAAGCTGCCAAAGCTTAAGGAACAGTCGACATTCACGATCGCTAAACCAGCCGATATGCCAGTGTTGGATGGTGCGGAGGCTGCCTATCCGGTTTATTCAGCTTTTGCCAACGCGGCCTTTGAAAATATCACACAGGTAATGGAAAGCAGGGAAGTTGTTGCTTTTACCAATACGATATATGCTTACGAAAGGCTTTTATCTGGAGAAATAGATATTTACTTTGGTGCAGTGCCGTCAAAGGAACAACAAGAAATGGCTAAACTGCAAGGGAAAGAACTGGTTATGACCCCGATTGGAAAAGAAGCATTTGTGTTTTTCGTGAATCCGAAAAATCCGGTGAATGACCTACAGGTTTCCGAAATTAAAGGGATTTACTCGGGAAAAATTAAAGAATGGTCCAAGCTTGGCGGAAAAAATGATAGAATTATTGCCTTCCAAAGGCCAAAAAGTTCTGGCAGTCAAACGCTTCTAGAGAAAATAATGGGTGATACAAAGATTATGGAGCCATTAAAGGAAGATGTTCCTGAAGGGATGGGCGGTATTATTGAACAGGTGGCCGATTATCGAAATTATGATAATTCGATTGGATTTTCATTCCGTTTTTTTGCCACCGGAATGAATCCGAATCCGGACATCAAATTGCTCGCCATTAATGGCATCGAACCAAGCCCGGAAAACATCTCAAGCAGCAAATACCCATTTACCGCAACACTCTACGCTATCACACTCAAAGACAACCATAAGCCGGCCATTCAGCCATTTCTCCATTGGATGCAAGGACCACAAGGTCAGGAAATCGTGGAGAAGGTGGGTTATATTCGTATAGACAAATAAGATTTGGGTATGGGTGTCAGGCACCATGTGAAATTTTCACATGGTGCCTGACACCCAATTACAATAATTCCCTTGAAATCTCGATCAAATTTCAATAATGATTGGCAGAATCATTGGTTTTCGTTTGGTTTTGGTGAATAGGTATTGGCCGATGGATTTTTTTATGTTTTGTTTGATGATGTTCCATTGGCGGATGTTTTCTTCTTGCATGTCGTTGACGGTTTTTTTGACGAGGCGGTTGACCTCTTTTAGTAGATCCTCGGAATCCTTAACATACACGAAGCCGCGTGTAATCGTATCAGGTCCCTGAATAATTTTTCCGTCTTCCTTACTTAACGTAACGACAATCACCATCATCCCATCCTCTGAAAGCTGCTTGCGGTCGCGGAGCACAATTTCGCCGACGTCGCCAATCCCTATTCCGTCAACATATGTATTTCCAGAAGGGACCGACCGGGTCTGCCGGGCCATACCGTCCTTAATATCCACCACATCACCGTTGTTAATAATAAACGTATGTCCTTTTTCCACACCAATAGATTCAGCCAATAACCGGTGGTGATGGAGCATCCGAAACTCGCCGTGAATCGGAATAAAATAGGTTGGCTTCATCAATGTAAGCATCAGCTTCAAATCCTCCTGATAGCCATGTCCGGAAACATGCATTCCGGTGGAACTGCCCGAGCCATAAATCACTCTGGCCCCAAGCTGAAATAAATTATCGATGATCCGGGATACATCCCTTTCATTCCCAGGGATAGGGGATGCGGCTAAAATAACCGTATCTCCAGGATACACAGCAACATCCCGATAGTTTCCGCTGGCGAGCCGTCCAAGAGCGGCCATTGGTTCACCTTGACTGCCGGTACAAAGAATGGCGACCTTCTCGGAAGGAAGCTTATCCACATCTCGGGCATCTATCAGCATTCCCTCAGGAACATCTAGGTAACCGCGTTCAATCGCGACAGAAACCACGTTAACCATGCTCCGGCCAAGCAAAGCCAGCTTTCGATTTGTCCTAATACAGGCCGCGACTATTTGCTGAACACGGTTCACATTAGAAGCAAAGGTAGAGACGAAAATTTTCCCTTGTGCATGGATAAACGCTTCCTCTAAATGATTTCCAACCATCTGCTCAGATGGAGTCAGCCCTTTACGCTCAGCATTGGTGCTTTCAGAAATCAAGGCAAGAACACCGTTGCTGCCGATTTGTGCCATTTTATGAATATCCGAGTATTGATTATTCTCTGGGGTTAAATCGAACTTAAAGTCACCGGTATGAACGATATTTCCTTCCGGTGTATGGAACACAATCCCAAGGCAATCCGGAATACTGTGGCTCACCTTAAAAAATGAAACACCAATCTTGCCAAACTCAAGCTTGGATTCGGAATCAATAGTGACCAATTTAGTGTCTCGGGTCAGCCGGTGTTCATCTAATTTTAATTCAATCAACCCTAGTGTGAAGCGGGTGGCATAAATGGGTACATTTAATTTTTTCAAAAAATAAGGAATGCCGCCGATATGGTCTTCATGCCCGTGTGTGACAATTAAGGCGCGAATTTTTTCTCTATTTTCCTCCAAATAAGTAATATCCGGGATAATCAAATCGATTCCTAACAAACTCTCATCAGGAAACATGCCGCCGCAGTCGATGATGATGATATCGTCGGCATATTGAATGACATACATATTCTTTCCGATTTCGTTAATGCCGCCTAAGGCAAAAATGGACAGGGTATTTTCATTCGTACGCAATTTCTTTGTCCTCCCAATAAATCAGATACCGTTATTATCCCCATTCAAGTTGTATTTATTTCCACACTACAATTTACCTATATTTTGTAAAAAACTTTACAAGCTCTTAAAAGAGTTAACAAATATTCAAAATTATTTACCAACTCTTCACTCATTCTCAACAGTAGCTTCATGAAGTGTATCTATACTTTACCTATGGATCGGTAATTCTCTATCTTTTGAGGTGGTAAAGCTGTGAGTACTGAAAGAAGCTACAATATCTACCAGAAGTATCCAACCATTCCAGCCTCTAATTTCAAATTATCTAAGGATGTGGAGCATTATCTTTATGTAAAAAGAGCCTATGATCTTTTACTGGCAGCTGTTGGTATTATTATTACCCTGCCAATCGTTGTGTTATTTGCCATTCTTATTGTAATGGAAACACCAGGCTCGCCATTTTATATTCAAGAGCGGATGGGTAAGAACGGAAAATGTTTTAAGTTAATAAAATTAAGATCCATGAGAATGGATGCGGAAAAAGAAGGGGCAAAGTGGGCTGAGAAAAATGATCCGCGAATTACAAATGTAGGAGCTTTTATCAGAAAAACACGGATTGATGAATTGCCGCAATTGCTCTCTGTTCTAAAGGGAGATATGTCAATCATTGGACCAAGACCCGAAAGGCCAATGTTTACGGAAAAATTTAATAAAGAAATCAAAGGTTTTAAGAATCGGCTGCTTGTAAAACCAGGAATTACGGGCCTTGCTCAAGTAAACGGCGGATATGAAATGACGCCAAGAGAAAAGCTTCAATATGACCTGGAATATATTCAAAATCTAACCTTCTCACTAGAGCTAAAAATCATAATAAAAACTTTTAAAGTGATTGTGACGGGAGAAGGAGCACGTTAATTAAAGGCGGGGAATACATATGTCAGTCATCACAAGTCAATTACATAAGGGAATAAAGTGGACTAGTATTTCGACGCTGCTGATTACAGCTATGCAAATCGTGCAATTTATTTTACTTGGGAAACAAATGAGCATTACTGAATTTGGGTTAGTAGGAATGATTACGACCATCGTAGTGTTTGCTCAAATTGTGCTAGACCTCGGTTTGGGGTCAGCTGTTGTTCAAAAAGAAAAGGTTTCGGAACGTGTATTATCAACGCTGTTTTGGCTGAATATGGCAGTTGGAGCGGTGATGTTCTTTCTATTATCGTTCTTGAGCCCGCTTCTTGCCGCGTATTTTCATCGAAATGAGCTGGTTGAACTCATACGCCTGCTGGCTGTTATGTTTATCATCGCACCAATTGGTCAGCAGTACCAATATATATTGCAAAAAGAATTACGGTTTAACCAACTTGGTGTGATTGAAGCGGTATCAACATTGGTTTCCTTCATCACACTGGCCATTCTAATATTTATGATCAGCCCGATTTATGCCTATGTCATATCCCAAGTGGTCCTGAATTCCTTAAAAGGCATTCTGTATTTTATCAGTTATCAACAAAAATGGCGTCCACAATTCGTCTTTGATTTACGTGAATGCAAGGAATATATGGCGTTTGGAGCTTACCAATTAGCTTCCCGGTTAGTGAATCGGTTCGCATCAAATATCGATGTTATTTTGATTGGCCGGTTTATGGGGGCTGAAGCACTGGGGATTTATAATCTTGCCTACCAAATTGTGACGATTCCGGTGTTAAAAATCAATCCGATCATCACAAGGGTGGCATTTCCGGTTTTTTCAAAAAATAAGCAAAGTCATACTGCTTTAAGTGAAGGTTTCTTGCACATGACAAAGCTTTTAAGTCTCGTTTCATTTCCTATTTTAATGGGCTTGACCGCGATATCCAATGTTTTCATCCTGAACATTTTTGGACAAAAGTGGCTGGAGGCAGTGCCTATTTTGCAAATCATGGCTGTTGTAGGCATCTTAAGGGTTTTAATGAATCCGAATGGTTCGGTTATTCTGGCAAAAGGAAAAGCAAATATTGCATTTTATTGGGATACGGGTGTCCTGATTCTTTATAGTGCTGCTTTAAGTTTAGCTGTAACGACCAATAATTTGGAAGTGGTGGCTTGGTCGTATGTCTTGGTGAGTGTTGTCAATTTCTTGATTGGCAGATGGTTATTAAACTGGCTGATTCAGCTGCCTTTTTGCGGCTATTTAAAGACCATTTCAGTTCCATTCCAATTATCGTTGCTCATTACGATTATTGCTTATGGCATCAAAGAGATTTCGAGCATCTATTTTTCACAGGCAAGTATATGGCCATTGGTGATGTCGGTCAGCATCAGTGCTGCGGTCTATATTTTACTTTTGGTAAAGGCATATCCACAAATTTTCTTAAGGATTGTAAAAAAACAAACAAGAGGGCATTCAATATGAAGGTTTTATGGATAACAAGTGTATATCCCAGTGACAAACAGCCCGGGGCCGGTGTTTTTCATGAAACACAGGTTCAAGCGTTAACGCGCTTAGGAATTGAAGTTACGGTGATCTGCCCTGTTCCGCGTAATCCAAAACTACTTGAATTTGTGAAAAAACAATATCGTGTCCATCATGGAATCCCCAATATGTACAGGCGAAATGGGGTTACCGTTTTTCGACCGTCTTACTTGGCTCTACCTGGCCAGCTTAGGTGGGCACAGCCGGATCAGCGCATTGCGACTACAGTATTGGAGACGATGTCTGATTATGGGATAGAGCCTGACATCATTCATGCCCATTTTGCGATGCCGTCTGGAGGGGCGGCCAGGATTGTTGCTGAACAAATCAAACGGCCGTGGATCCTCACGTTACATGGCAGTGATGTTAATATTTATCCTTATTTTAGTGCAAGTGCTAAAAAAGCATTTCAACAATCTGTCACTAAAGCAAATCACGTATTGGCTGTAGGTGATAGCTTGAAAACGAAGGCGAAGGAATTAACAGGCAGAGAAAGCGTGGTACTCCCTATAGGAGTGGATTTGTCAGTTTTTCAACAAGTTGAAGAATCTAAAGGGGAGCTAAGAAAAAGACTTCAGCTGCCAGAGAATAAAAGGTTGGTGGTCTTTGTAGGCAGGCTGACAAAGGCAAAGGGTGTATTTGAACTGGCGCAGGCACTTGAGGGGTTGTCAGATGAAATTGCTGTTCTGTTTGTGGGAGATGGACCGGCGAATGGAAAACTAAGGCAGCACCCCGATTTTAACCGCAGGCTTTTCCTAACGGGACAAGTAGAAAATCATCGTGTAAAAGATTACATGTTAGCCAGCGATGTCTTAGCACTTCCGTCTTATACGGAAGGAATGCCGACTGTTGTGATTGAGGCGCTTGCTGCGAAAATTCCGGTGATCTGTACGGCGGTCGGCGGTGTACCAGACCTATTTGGCGAGTATCGTCACCTGTTAATTGAAAAGGAATCTGTTGCAGATTTAGTGGAGCGGATAAACGATGTACTTTACGGAAATCTGTACACAACATCCATCCGGGAAGAACTCTTTGAGCGTATTCAAGCACATTATCATATTGACCATAATGCCCTTTTACTTAAAAAAGAGTATAGCAGAACACTAGAAACTACAACGGAATAAATCAAATAAAGAAAGGATTGGTCATCTTGAAAAAAATAACCGTCATTGGAACCGGATATGTAGGTCTCGTTTCAGGTACATGTTTTGCGGATGCGGGAAACGATGTGACATGCTGCGATATTGATCAAGTTAAAATTAATAATCTTTCACAAGGCATAATACCGATATATGAGCCAGGACTAAAAGAGCTTGTTCATAAAAATGTAAGAAGCGGGACCCTTCACTTTTCGGCTAATGTTCCGCAAGCGATTCTAGATGCTGAAGTGGTATATATTGCCGTCGGTACCCCGATGAACTCCACAGGGGAAGCGGACTTAACGTATGTGAAACAAGTAGCTAAAACGATTGCTGAAAATTTAAATGGTTACAAGGTGATTGTTACAAAAAGTACCGTGCCGGTCGGAACTGGCAGATTAGTAGAAAAGGTAATTCGAAAGTATTCGAAGGATCAACATCCTTTTGATGTTGTTTCCAATCCTGAATTTTTACGAGAGGGATCGGCTATTAAGGATACGCTGAATATGGAACGTGCCGTTATTGGTGCTACAAGCGAAAAGGCGTTTCAAATCATTGCAGAATTGCATCAGCCCTTTACTTCCAACATTGTAAAGGCGTCCTTAGAAACAGCAGAAATCATTAAATATGCGGCAAATGCCTTTTTGGCAACGAAAATTTCCTTTATCAATGATATTGCCAATATTTGTGAACGTGTGGGTGCAGACGTAACCAAAGTATCCGCCGGGGTTGGGTTGGACAGCCGGATTGGCAATAAATTTTTACAAGCGGGTGTTGGCTTTGGCGGCTCATGTTTTCCAAAAGACACCGCAGCCCTTCTGCATATTGCCGAGGATTGCGGCTACGACTTTAAATTAATCAAAGCAGTCATTGAAACAAATGAAAAGCAGCGAGTACATTTAGTTGAAAAATTAGTAAACAGCTTAGGGGAGTTAAAAGGAAAAACGATAAGTGTTCTCGGCTTAGCCTTTAAACCAAATACCAATGATATCAGATCTTCACCGGCATTAGATATTATTCCGTATTTAGCAGAGCAAGGAGCTATTGTAAAAGCTTATGATCCAATCGCTATCGTTGAAACTAAAAAACAGATTGGTTATCAGTGCTCCTATACGGAAAATGCGTATGAAGCAATCAAAGGTTCGGATGCTTGTATGATTTTAACAGACTGGCAGGATGTGAAGAATCTGGATTTAGCTAAAGTAAAGCAATTGATGAACCAGCCTCTAATTGTGGATGGAAGGAATCTATTTAAGTTAGAGAGGATGCAAGAACTTGGATTTACCTATCTTTCGGTTGGCAGACCTGCAATTCAAAAAGATGCAGTTATTTCAAAGGCCATATAGGAGGTTTTTCAGATAGCTGTTTTAAGAAAAAGCAATATTGAACGTAAAAAGTATTATCCGATCATCATGTACATACTCGTCTTGTCCACTTTTCTTAACCAGTCTCTTTTAAGTATTAATGCAGGTTTTTTTCACCTGTTCTTGTATCGAGTAGTACTATTGGCGGCGGCAGCTTTATTTATCTTCCATATTATGAGAGAGAAAAATCTCCAGCAATATTGGAATAGAACAAATGTTAAGGGTGTCCTTTTGTTCCTAGTATTTTGGCTATCATATGGAGCCATATCATTGCTTTGGGCAAAGTCTATCATCGAAGGAATTAAGGCCTTATTTCTATTAGGGCTTGGCATTTCGTTTGTCTTTCTGGCTGTTTTCACATTTACACGAATGACCCATTTGTTTTGGTATTATGGCATATGGCTAGTTATGACCGTGATACTACTAATGATTGGCATGATGAATCATTTTACTCAAATACAGCTCCCAACCTCTAACCTATACGGAGCAGCGGAATATAAACGGTCCTATCCAACAGCCGTATTTTTTAATCAAAATGATTTTGCAACATTTCTAACGATTTCGTTTTTCTTTTACTTATCGCTGACCAAAAATAGCAGGCAAGTATGGTTGAAAACATCCGGTCTACTGCTAGCTATTTTATGTGTAGTGACCATTTATTGGACGGAATCAAGAGCCAGTTTGCTTGGCGTTGGATTCGGATTAATCGCTTATATTTATATTCTTCTGCCGAAAGTTTTTAAGAAAATAACGGCTTTAATCGGCACAGCTGCCTTTATACTTGCTGCTTTTGTCTTTAGCGGAAAGGCTGCCGAAAAAATTGTAGGTTTAATTAACGCATCGGATATTTATTTGAACAATGAAGTACTGCCTTCGAATATAGCAAGAATCAATTTACTAAAGAACACCATTTATTTTTTTGTCGAATCGTTTGGATTCGGTGTTGGGGCTGGGAATATCCCATTCTATTTAAAAAATGAGTCCATCTATGCGACCAACCAGGTAGTAGAGGTGCATAATTGGCTGGCTGAAATCATGGGGAATTACGGAATCTTTGTCTTGCTTGGTTACGTGACCATGTATGCCGTTCTTTTTTACCGGCTCTATCAATTATACCAACGGAAAATCAGCCGGAAACATAACGTGTTACTTGAAGCAGGCATGCTGGGGATGGTTGGATTTCTGGTCTCTAGTATCAGCCCAAGTTCTGTCAGCAACCTATTTTTTCATTGGGTGTTTTTAGGTTTTGTCATTTCTATAGTTTCTGTGTTTGCTGGTGCTAATAAGCGAGAGCAGGGACTTGCTGCTAAGGAGAAGGTTTCAAATGATTGTGATGCAAAGGATTAAAGAAAGAAGTAAGAAGTATTCCCTATTATTAATCGTTTTTACAGTTGTGCTTGGTGCGTGCGGATGGCTTCTCCCGGCTGGTAAAGAGAGTTCAAGTTATACAGCGGAAGCAGTTATAACTTTAGGAAACTATGGTTTACCAGATTTAAATAATCCGAAATATGTCACAGAATTGCTGACAACAAATGACTCTTTTTATGAATCGCATTTAGCTAGTCTGTGGGAAGAGAAGCAGGAAGAAATAACGACTAAATTACAGGTAAGGGCAGTAACAGATAACATGATGAAACTTACCTATACCGATCATACAAAAGTAGATGCAGTCAGGGTACTGAATGAGATTACAAACGCATTTATCGCTTTAGACCAAGATCATTACCAACAAAAAAAGAAGATTATTCAGGAGTCTATTACGGACCTGAATGACAAAGAAGTAGTTCCAGAGGTAAGGGTAGAGCAGGAGCGCTTCTTATATGAATTAAGGACGGCTTTAATTGATCTAAAATCGGCTGCAATTGTAAAACCAGCAGATAGAGAGACGACAGCCACCGAAAATAGAGCTTTCGGTTCAAAAGAAAGGGCGGTTTTAGGGATATTAATGGGCGTTGCGATGAGCTTTATTTGGATTTTCATTCCTTTGATTTTCAAAGAGCAGTCAATATAATGGGAGGTTTTCTTATGAGTTCACAGGAGCCATTGATCTCTATTATAACTCCTTCGTATAATGCCAGCTTGACTATTGTGGAGACAATCGAATCGGTCAGAAAGCAGACCTTTCAAGATTGGGAAATGGTGATTGTAGATGATTGCTCTACTGACGATACCCCGGCTATATTAAAGCGCTATGAACAAGAAGACGAAAGAATTCAAGTTATATATTTGAAACATAATAGCGGAGCTGCAGTTGCCCGAAACGAAGCTTTGAAGCATGCGAAGGGGAGATTTGTTGCGTTCCTTGACAGCGATGATCGCTGGAAGCCGGAAAAATTAGAAAGACAGCTGCGCTTCATGCTATCCAACAATTATGCTTTTACGTTTACTGGTTATGAATTTGTCACAAATGAAGGGAAACCGCTAAATAAGCAGGTCGCTGCACCATCCAAAATTTCTTATAATGATATGTTAAAAAACACAATTATCGGTTGTTTAACCGTTATGATTGATCGTTATAAGGTAGGACCGATTCAAATGCCTAACATACGAACCAGACAGGACCTTGCGACATGGCTTGCCATTTTAAAAAAAGGGATACCGGCATACGGGTTAAATGAGAATTTGGCTGAGTACCGTATCGGGAACCCATCGATTTCCAAAAACAAGTGGAAAGCAGCAAAAATGAACTGGTTTGTGTATCGAAAGCTTGAAAAGCTAAATGTGGTCAAAGCATGCTGGTGTTTTTCTCATTATGCTTTTTATGCCGTTATGAAGAGAATCTAAAAGGAGATCGTTCAAATGAAAAATGTTCATATCATCGTTGCAACAGGAGAATGGGAGCAGGACCAGCTGCGCTACCGAAGACACCGTCTGGCTGAATTTTTGCAGCGCCACCCTGATACAAAAGAAGTAATCTGGCTCTGTCCTGCACCAATGGTAAAAGGAAAGACTTGTACAAAATTGGCTAATGGGATTATCCAATGGACTGTCCAGGATTTGCTGCCACAAAAAGTGTTTCGATTTGGACGTTATATTAATGGGTTTTATAAGAAAAAATTGGCGCCATTCTTATTATATTTAAGGGAATTCCAGGAAAAGTATACACTTCAATTATGGTATACCTTCCCTGGTTTTCCTTTACTTGCGGAACTTTTAAACTGGAATAAAGTCATTTATGACTGCAGTGATTTATGGGCATCGCCAATGAATGGGAAGCGGTCAATCCCCGCAGCTGTTCGGGAGAATATAATAGCAGGAGCAGAAGATCGGATTATTCAGAGGGCAGATGTCATTTTTTGTACATCCGAGTATTTAAGAACGAAAATAGAAGCAAAGGCGGGGACGGCAGGAAAAGTGTTTACCTTTGAAAATGGTGTTGAATTTGATCTATTTGCCAACACTTCAGTTCAAACGGAAAATATTCTTCCTGCCGGTTTTCATGGAACTGTTTTAGGTTTTATAGGGGGAATTAAACCAAAACTCGATTTTGAACTGATACAGGAAGCAGCCCGTAAGAAACGAGAATGGCTGTTTTTATTTGTTGGACCTGATGGGACGAATGATCATCCTGCGTTTAAACATTTATTAAGTGAAAGAAATGTGGTCTGGACAGGAAGTGTCTCTCCTTCCGAGGTACCCCAATATATGAATCTAATTGATATTGGCATCATGCCTTATAAATCATCCCAATACAATCAGGCGGTTTTTCCATTAAAGTTATTTGAATTTTTGGCAGCGGGTAAATCGGTAGTGGGTATGAACCTGCCCTCAACGAAACGATATGCAGAGGATTCAATCTACACTTATTTAGACACGGATGATGCTGATCAATTTATCGGCGCCTGTGAACAATTAGAAAGCTGTAAGGGGCAGGAAGAAAGTATACGTAAACGGAAAAAATTAGCTAAGTCGAAAAACTGGAATGAAGTATTTACAGAGATGTTTAGATTAATTTAGATTCTTACTTTGTTCTGGAGAGATAAAGTTAGTGGAATTTTTCTGAATTAGATTTTGGCTTGACAAAGGAGCAATAAAATATTTTTATGAAGGAGGCAGCGATAAACCACAAAAACAGAAAATTCAAAACATGATACATAAAGGAAATCCCCCAATCTTATATATTAATGTACCAAATTCCTGTTACTATAAGTTTATCCAAATTTTGCTTAGAAATAATTAATTAGGTGTAAATATTTTGTAAAGAAAAGGAGCTTGGAAATCCAAGCTCCTTACGCTTCAATCAGATGTTTTTCTTTTTCCACTTCCAATGCCGAAACAATATAGGCAAAGCCGTTCATCAGAAAATAAATTACGTTGGATTGCACCCGTTCGGTTTCTCCTAAATAAGTATTTATGATGATGAAAGCGGAATATAAGATAACAAAACATAACGCAATTTTATTAAAAATGACCATTGTGACAACCCCCTTAGTTAGGACTCTTTCTACTTATCATATTTGTTTAGTGCCGGTCTTATGCAGGCATAAAATAAATGAGGCAGGATGGAGGGTGAATTTTAATTGGGAATTTTCAAAATATTCCTTGTTTTAGCTAAATTATTGTTGACAAGAGCTGATAATAGTCTTAAAGTAAGGATAGTTTTTAAAACTTAATATTTGATTCTTATCCAGAGAGGTGGAGGGACTGGCCCTGTGATACCTCAGCAGCAGACATTCGTACTGTGCTAATTCCAGAAGCGTAAGGCTTGAAGATAAGAAGAGCAGATTGCGATATGTCAAAACCTCTTCTTGTTTTAGGAAGAGGTTTTTTTATTGAATAATAGGCCGGTTGGCTTGCTTTTTGTATTTATTAAACCAACTACGCTTATGTGATTACTGCAACATTAGAAAGGATGGACAGCAACGATGTATTGTATGGATTTAACCGGGAAGGTAGCGATTGTGACGGGAGGCGTGCAAGGAATTGGCAAAGCGATTGTAGATGCCCTGCTGGATTGTGAAGCAAAGGTAGCTGTCATTGACAGGGAAGTAATTACGGAAAACTCAACTGACCGAGTATTGTATCTTCAAACAGATGTCTCAAACGGTGAGCAAGTGAAGGAAATGGTAGATAAAGTCGTGGAGCACTTTGGCAGAGTAGATATTTTAGTAAACAATGCCGGGGTTTCCTCGATGGGTTACGCTGTGGATATTAAAGAAGAAGATTGGGATAGAGTGATGGCGGTTAATGCCAAAGGGGTTTATTTATGCAGCCAAGCGGTAGCGCGGGTTTTACAACAACAAGGTCAAGGCGGAAAGATCATCAACATTTCTTCTCAAGCAGGAAAAAATGGCTATCGCTTGATGGGCAGCTATGTTGCCTCCAAGCATGCTGTTCTAGGGTTTACCAAAACGATGGCGATTGAACTAGCAAAAGATCAGATTAATGTTAATGCCGTCTGCCCGGGAATTGTGGAAACCGACATGAAACGGAATGAACGGGTAATTGGTGGTGAGTTAAGGGGACTGGGGGCAGATGCGATTAAAGCGGAGGACTTCTCACAGGTTCCATTAGGCAGAACAGCGTTACCGTCAGACATTGCCAATGTGGTTGTCTTCCTAGCATCAAAATACTCCGATTATATGACAGGTCAGGGTATTAACGTAACAGGCGGAATGACGATGAACTAAATTTTTTTAAAAAGCATTCAAGGGGGTTAGAAAAAATGTCAAACAATAAAACAAAGCAGGGGAGTCTGCTGGCATTATTGCCATTATTGATTTTTGTGTTGTTATTTATCGGTACAGGTGTCTTCGCGAAGGACTTTTCAAAAATGCCGTTAAGTGTGGCGATCATTATTGCAGGTGCCATTGCTCTAATGATGAATAGGAAAGAAAAGTTAACGACTAAGATTGATATTTTTTGTAAAGGGGCAGGGCACCCCAATATTATTTTGATGTGTATTGTGTTTATTTTAGCAGGGGCTTTTGCTGGGGTGGCAAAAGGAATGGGTGCAGTCGACTCCACAGTTAATCTTGGACTGTCCTTGCTGCCGGAGAACCTGTTAATGGTTGGGCTGTTTATTATCGGCTGTTTTATTTCGACCTCTATGGGGACATCCATGGGGACGGTTGTTGCTTTAGCGCCGATTGGAATTGGGATCGCCCAGCAGACAGGCATCCCGATGGCCTTAGCCATGGCTACTGTCATTGGCGGGGCCATGTTTGGCGACAATCTGTCGATGATCTCGGACACTACAATTGCTGCGGTAAGAACACAGAATACGAATATGAAGGATAAATTTAAGACGAACTTTTTCATTGTACTGCCGGGTGCTATTTTAACAGCGATTATCCTTGGGGTCATCACCTTAGGCGAACAAGGAAGTGTTGCGGGCGACCATCCATATGAAATTATTAAGGTTCTTCCTTATTTAGCTGTTTTGATAGCAGCGCTTTTAGGGGTTAACGTGTTAATTGTTCTTCTTGGCGGGACCATATTTGCTGGAATCATCGGCATGGCTTACGGTTCATATACCTTTACTGAGTTTTTGCAGGCCGTCGCTCAAGGGGTGATCAGCATGGAAGACTTGGCTATCGTCGCGTTAATGATTGGCGGCGTTGTGGAAATTATTAAGCATAACGGCGGGATTGATTATCTGCTGCACTTTATTTCAAGCAGGATTAAATCGAAAAAGGGAGCCGAGTTCGGGATTGCCGGTCTCGTCAGTGCTGCTGACATCGCCACCGCCAATAATACGATTTCGATTGTCATGGCAGGACCATTGGCAAAAGAAATCGCCGATGAATATGAAATTGATCCGAGGAAATCCGCCAGCTTGCTGGATATTTTCTCAAGCTGCTGGCAGGGCATCGTTCCATATGGCGGACAGTTCCTTGTTGCATCAGGATTAGCCGCAATTTCTCCGGTCAGCATTATTCCGTATTCCTTCTATCCAATCTTGCTTGGGATTTGCGGTGTGGCGGCCATCCTAATTGGCTATCCAAAATATCGCAAGGCAGATGCAGGTACGAAGACAAAAGAAGGTTCTTCTTTAGAAAAAAAGCTGTCTTGAGTGTACAATAGGAAGTAAGTATTTTGAAAAATTTATTAGTTTAGGAGTGTTTGACAATGACAAAGAAACTGAATGTGGAAAGTTTTAATCTGGATCATACCATTGTAAAGGCGCCATTTGTTCGCTTAGCAGGGGTTAAAGAAGGGCAGAACGGGGATGTTATCCACAAGTATGACGTCCGCTTTAAGCAGCCGAACAAGGAACATATGGAAATGCCGGCACTTCATTCGCTTGAACACTTGATGGCCGAAAATATTCGTAACCATTGCGACAAAATCGTCGATGTAAGTCCAATGGGATGCCAAACTGGCTTCTATGTAACGGTCATTAACCATGACAACTATGATGAAATCTTAGACATCCTTGAAAAGACATTAAATGACGTGCTGGCGGCAGAAGAAGTGCCAGCCTGCAACGAAGTCCAATGCGGCTGGGCAGCCAGCCACAGCCTAGAAGGCGCCAAAGAACTAGCCCAACAAATGCTCGCCAAACGCAGCGAATGGACGGAGATTTTCTAGTAAGCATGGGGGTGGTTCCTCTGCTTCATTAAGAGTAGGTGTCGGTCCCTTTTCTGGCACTATAAGGGTCCATAGTGCGCTTCAAGGGAAGAAATCCGACTTTCCGCGTTCTATAGGAGCTTCATAAAGCGCGGAAAAGGGGAAAGAATTGGTTTTCGCGCACTATAATAGGTTCATAGTACGCGCGCCATGAATGAAAAATCAGCCCTCTACGTACTATAAAAGAACTGAAGGGTGTCAGGCACCATGTGAAAATTTCACAAGGTGTCTGACACCCGTTTGTTTATAGTGGCCGGTACATTGTCCACATGCCAATATCCTTAAAGCCGAGGCGTTTGTAGATTCGGCCTGCTTCTGGGTTGTCGTAAAAGAGGCAAAGGGTTTTTCCTTCGTCGAGTACATCCTTGAATAGTTTTTGCATGATAGCGGTTGCCAGTCCTTGACGGCGGTTTTCCTTCCGGGTACAGACACCGACAATCATCGCCGACATTGAATTTTCTGCTGTAGTGGAAACACACGAAGTTATTCTGCCGTTATCTCCAGTATAATAGGTTCTTCCTGTGCCGGTTTCCATCGCCTTCACCAACATATTTCGTGAATCACTTGTTATATGAAATTCATCAATCGCACAGCGAAGTTCAATAATCTGATCTACATCCTCAATTCCTGCCTTACTAATTTCCCGGCTGGTAGAACCGGAGACATCGCCAAGGCACTCATCCGTAAGACACTCTGCAAAAAAGGTCGTTTGTTTCCTTCCGAGTAGTAGCCCATCAATGCCCTCGAATTTCTCCACAATATCCGACTTTCCAGATAATTGGATCGGCTGTTCATATTGTTTTACGATCGAAACAAACCCATCGAGGTCAAATTCTCCATTAGCATAAGGAATAAAGGATTGATAGTATCTTAGAAGAACCGCTTTGATTTCATTTTCCTCATCAAACTCTGCCCAAATTTCCTGGAATTCAGAATCATATCCGAATGCTTCTATGTCCCCTATGATAAAAAGATTAATAGAGGGTTCCTCACTTAAAAAAGCGAGAACATGTTGATGATCTTCGACTGTTAATTTTCTAATCATGCCAAATTCCCCCTTGCCTTTTTAATAGAGTAAACATAGTATTTCGAAATTTCAAGAAAAATTTAGAAAGCAGGAGAAACATCTCTAAGCTTCATTAAGCCTTTTTCAATGACTCATTTAGGGTGCGGAGTTCTTTCTCAAGTTCTGTCAGCTGCTTTTCCAACGGAGAAATGTTACCATTTACACTTTCCAGCTTTTCTAAGTCATTCTGAAGGCGGACATAATCCATCTTCAATTCACGGATTTTATACTCAATATCCTTTTTATTCATTTCCCAAGCCTCTTTTCATAAATAAGCAATATTATACCATAAAGAACCCCTGCTGTTGGAGAACAGCAGGGGCCGTTATATTTTGGTGCCTTGGTGCCTGACACCACTCGTGGACATTTGTACGCGTGAGGTGGACAGTTTGTGAAACTTTCACATGGTGCCTGACACCAAAGAGGACACCCACTATCAAATCAATTTCTTAATATTGAAGTTATCTTTTAGCAGTGCCCAGTTTTGCGGGTAGGGGTAGCCTAGTGCCCAGTAGCTGACGCCTCTGAGGTTGTAGTCTTTTACCATGTTGAATTTGGCTTGGGCGCTTCTTGCGTCTTCGAACCAGACTTCGTGGCCTTGGCCTTTTTCATCGACATAGCGGAAGAATGGTGATTGGGCGGTTGTGTCATATTGAATCGTGGCTCCATATTTTATTGCACGTCTAATTGCTTCCTGCGGGCTAAAGGTTTCGGCTTCCTGTCCTTTCACATGGGGAATTTTCCAATCGCGGGCATAAATTTGGAAGCCTAAGAAAATTTTATTCGCTGGCATCACCGAAATGGCATATTCGACAACTCTCCTCATTTGATCAATGGGCGAGATGGCCTGCGGCGGTCCAAGGCGGTATCCCCATTCATAGGTCATGAGAACAACAAAATCGGCAATTCTCCCGTGTGCCTCGTAATCATGCGCTTCGTATAACAGGCCGGCTTGCGTGGCTCCAACCTTTGGGGCAAGGGCGGTTGAGACAAAGTATCCCTTCGGATGGAGACGATCGACTGCGAGCTGAACGAATTGATTATAAAGCTCCCTGTCAGCCGGCAAAACATTCTCAAAATCAATGTTCAGTCCTTTATAGCCTTTGCTGTCCATCACCTGCAGAATGTTAGTAAGGATTTTTTCTCTGATTTCCGGAGTTGATAAAATAGTATGAGCAACATTTGACCCTGCATGAGTAGAGGTAAAGTTCGTAACAGACATCATTGGAACTACATGTTGGGACAATGCCGCAGGAATCATGGCCTCATCTTTTACGGGACTTAACGAACCATCCTCCGCAATGAGATATGCAAAAGGGGCGAAATACGTCAGCAAATGTCCAATTTCATTTAAGGACTGTACAGCAGCATCGCTTGTTTGATACGTGTAGGCATTTACTTCAATCGTCGGTTTCCCCCGTGGAATGGTTAAAACTAATCCCGGATAAATGACGTTTGGGTCTTTAATGTCATTTTCGTTTATAATTGCTTGAACCGTGGTACCATATCGGCTGGCTATTTGCCAGAGCATTTCCCCTGATTGCACGGTATGAGTAATGGGCGGGATGAATAGAGTGGTCCCAGGATAGATGAGGTTTGGATTGGTTAATTGGCTTGCCTGGATAATCGACTGGATGGTAACACCATATTGTTGCGCAATCGACCATAATGTTTCCCCGTACTTAACTGTATGAACGGTACCGGGCTTAGGGATAACCAGCGCCTGGCCGACCACTAACTGATTAGGATCAGCTAATTCATTTGTTTTGATAATGGAATTCATACTAACAGCATAACGATTAGCAATTTGCCACAAAGTCTCGCCGCTGCTCACAACATGTATAATCATAACAACTCCTCCAAGGGCAATTTCATTAATGTACTATATGTTAATATGAAAAAAATGTGTGTTTGTCCTGTATAACCAAATGCACCTCCGCCATTGGTCTATAAAAAGCCAATCTAAAAAACAAAAAAACAGCCCCTTTTTAGACTGCAAAAGGGACTGTTTTAAAAAAATTATTTGTTTCCTCCATAGCTGATTAGGTTCGTGAAGATACGGTAGCCGCCTGGGACTTGCCCTTGAATTTGACGATAGAATACAAGGTTCGTATATAGATATGTCCCTTTTCCGTATTTCGCCATCAGAATGCCGCCATCGAATGGAGCTTCGCCTGGATCAGCCATTCTGACAAATGTTTCGAAATGGTTATCCCAAGCCATTGGGAAGTATAAGCCTCTTTCTTGAATCCAATGATCCCAATCACTTTCGGTAATTTTATTCGGATAATTGAATAACGGGGAATCAGGCTGTAATACCGTCACCTTCGCATTTTCATCGGTGACTCTCCATTTGATGGAGACGTTTCCAATCGTTAATGGATATGGTGCGGTTGTTTGAGCGTTCCAGCCATCACCTGGTTTATGGTATTGCACAACTAAGTGCCCGCCATTATAAACATATTCTTTTAAACGCTCATTGCTGGCAATTAAGTCTGCCCGAGAAAGGTACGCACGGATACCGACAACGATTGTATCGTATTGACTTAAGTCAGCTGTTTTTAAATCGGACTCCGTAAGCTTTGTAATGTGTAGCCCGGCATTATTTAAATAGTCAGCCACTTTGTCAAAGCCGCTTTCAATGTAGCCGATTTTCAAATTATCATTTTTCAACAGTTCAAATGCGACGCCATTAACCTGCGCAGGATACTCGTAATAGAAGGTCCCGATATGGTCATAGTTAATTGTCTGAACCGTTGAATTAAAAGTTTTTCCGTTAACGGCGGCTTGAGCAGCAATTTTAAAATCGCCTGCCTTAATATCTTTTGGTGGTGTTAACGTAAAATTAATTTCCTTTTCCTCCAAATGCTTGCTGAATGCAACTTCTGCTTTACTTGGAGAAACCTTCCAGCCTTCTGGAACCTTCAAGGATACAGAAGCCTGTGCAGCATCATCACGGTAGTTTTGTACTTTAATAGAAACAGGGATTGATTCCTGCACATCAGCCGTATTCACAACAATATCCTCTGGCGATAAAGTGAGGCCGACGTCTGGGAGAACAGCGATGGTGCCATTTAAATCTTTCATTTGACTAACTTTTATGCCAGTGGATTCATAGGTGATCTTGGCCTGAATGGCAGGTGTTTTGTAGGCATGATAGTATTCGGCATTTTCTGGGATTGCTACCTGATAAGATAATTGTTTAACCTCTCCAGGTGCCAAATTTGTTTGATTATTCTTTGAGGTCACATTCCAGCCATCTGGAACAATTAAATCAGCGTTAACGTTGTGAAGTTTTTGTTTGCCATTATTTTTAAGCGACACTGTCACATGCGTTGTTTGTCCTTTTGTAAGGATGTTAAATTCAGAAGATGCGTCAACAACTAACTGTGAAGCTGTAAAGCTAGCTGTCTCAAGCTGTTCTTCTTTGAGCACAAGTTTATGGAGCAAATCATTTTTCACTGCTTCTGACAGTTTGGATTGCTTAGTCTTTTTCTGTAAATTGCGCACTTCTTTTAACGTGCTTTGAGATTGCTCGAAAACCTGCTCCCGGCTCGGGTAGGAAGCTACGATTGACTCTAATTGGCCTTGAAGTTTTGTAAAATGTACTTTTAAGTCGTTTTCCGTTTTAGGAAGCTCTTTGGCCCAGTCGCTAAAATTATATGGGATTCCAGCAAAAAGTTCCGGGTTGTTGCCAACTGCGGAATAAAGCAATTCAAGATTTACTTGTCTTGGCGCTGCCGGAATATCGTTACCCATCCCTTGACTTTTATGCATATAGCGGGATTGCTCACCCAATTGTGGATACGTCATTTTGTAAATGGGATCGTACATCCCTATTTCAATCGAGGTAGTTACCTGTTCCTTAGTCTCTGCCGGCAAATACAGCTTCTTCACCTGCCAGACTGATAATCCCTCTTTTAATTGCTCCGGGAATACTGCCGGATTGGCGGCATCCTTAAAGGCACGCTCTGATAAAATTTCCATCGCTCTGTGATGTCCATGCTGTGTATCAACGTTTCTAAAGGATGGCATGACAATATCAGGCTGATACGTACGAATAAAGCGGATTAAGCGCTCGTATGTTAATTCTTCTCCCCATTGTGCTAATGTATCTTCAGGACTTTTGGAAAAACCAAAATCATAGATGGCATCGGATGTTGTTTCGCTAAGGTGGAAGGCTTTAACACCAGTAATTTTCGCTGCTTCAATCATTTCCCGCGAGCGAATGATTCCTAAACCATTGCCCAGCTCATCACCGATTTCATTTTGCCCGCCTTCACCGCGGTTGCCAATTAAGCTTGACGTTTTTACACCAAGTCCTCTTGATAAATAAGCTAAAAAGTCGCTTCTCTCGTCATCCGGATGGGCACCGGTATTCAGAAATGTAACCGTTGTTTCGAGAGGCTTTACTGCATTCCAAAGATCGACATCCGGTTCCTGTGCTTTAGCTGCACTTCCGTTAAACGGCATCAGTGAAACCACTAATAAAACAGAAAGTAATCCAAGAAAAAATTTCTTCACCCTTGTAACCCCTTTCAAGTAGTTTTAAAAAAATAACTTACGGGACACCCTCCTTTGGCCTAATCATTAATAGGTTAGTTAAATTACCTAACTAACGGTAGATAACTCCTACTAATTAATAATTACCATCATAAGAGAAAAAAGTAAATACTCTAGATATTCAGAAAATTAAAACGGTAATTTGGTCCTATAGTCAATATAAATATGGTTATATTAGACTATAAATATATATATTGTGAAAATTACCAATTTATTAAAAATAATTGTTGTAAACGGTTACTAATTAAGTTATATTTTAGTTAATTATTGAAACTAACTAACTCAACAAATAATTAAGGCCGTGATGCAATGAGTATGAACGAAAGCAAAATGCAAATTAAATCGCAAAACAAAAAAAGAATACTGCAGTGTATTTTGGAAAATGCCCCCATTTCAAGGGCTGAAATTGCTGGGAAAATGAAGATTAGTAAGCCGACAGTTTCACTTCTAGTGGATGAACTAATCCAGGAAAATTGGATTTTTGAAAAAGGAATTGGCGAATCCACTTCGCAGGGAGGAAGAAGGCCGATCCATCTTTATTTTAACGAAAAAGCAGCCTATGTCATTGGCACTGATATTGGCGGTACAAAAGTAAAAATGGTCATCAGCGACTTAAACGGGACGATCATCGCCTGCAGCAGTTTTCCGACAGAGCAATTTTTACAAACTGGGCTATTAAAGAAAATTGCGAAGGAAATCGAATTAATGATTCAGAAGAATCATATTGATCAGAAAAAGATTTTAGGAATGGGTGCGGGGGTGCCGGGAATTACCGAGACAACCTGCGGGATTGTAACGGAGGCTCCCAGCTTAAATTGGATTCGATATCCGTTCATTAAAGAAGCCGAACGCTATATGTCCTTTCCAATTTACGTGGATAATGATGTCAATGTAGCGGTACTGGGGGAACAATGGCTTGGCAGCGCCAAACAAAAAGAAAATGTAATGTTTATCGCTATCGGCACTGGGATTGGGAGCGGGATGATCATTCATAATCAATTGTATCGAGGATCCTCCAATGCCGCAGGTGAAATGGGGTATATGGTGACAGATAAAAACGATATGAAAAATGAATTTAAGCCTGTTTTTCATCGTTATGGATACCTCGAAAGTGTGGCCGGTGGAAAAGCGATTGGTGAAAAACTAACTAAATTAGTCCGGCAGAGCCCGGGCCATTCGTTATACGAAAAAGCCCAATTGGAAGAGTTAACAGGAGAAATGGCATTTGCCCTAGCGAAAAAAGGAGACGAAATCGCTCTTCAAGTAATAAATGAGGCGATTGAGCATATAGCTTATGGAATTGTGAATGCGGCAAGTTTATTAAATCCAGAGGTTATTATTTTGGGAGGTGGTGTGTTTAAATCATCTGAATTTATTTTACCCAAACTCCGTGAAATCGTGGATCACTATCTTCCAAGTTCAGTAGAATTGAGAGTATCACAGTTAGGGGAAAATGCCGGAGTTTTGGGAGCTGTTTCACTGTTTTTACGGGAACACGAAAGCATGATTAACTTTTTTTAACAAGGGGGAATTGTTGTGAAAAACAAGAAAAAAGTATCGATTATTACCGCACTAACATTATCGGTGTCACTGCTTCTTGCTGCTTGCGGCGGTGATACGGAGAAATCTTCAAGCACACCTTCTAAGAAAGCAGGCGACAAAAACGAAGCAAAGATGGAGGACAAAATTGTCGTCTATTCACCACATGGAAAAGATATTCTATCAAAATTTGAACAGCAATTTGAAGCGAAATACAACGTTGATGTGGAATGGCTTGACATGGGCTCACAAGAGGTTCTTGACCGGATTCGCTCGGAAAAAAATAATCCGCAGGCGGATGTATGGTGGGGAGCCCCTTCCGTAAACTTCGACCAGGCAAAAGATGAGGGGCTTTTAGCACCATATAAACCATCTTACGCCGATAGCATAGATGCCGGTTTCCACGATCCTGACTGGAATTGGTCCGGTACAAGCCAAACACCTGAAGTTATTATGTACAACAGTAAACTAGTGAAAAAAGAAGACGCCCCTAAGGATTGGGATGAATTATTGGATCCGAAGTGGAAGGATAAAATTATTATCCGTTACCCGCTTGCTTCAGGAACGATGAGGACGATTTTTTCAGCCATGATTTACCGTGACTTCAAGGATTCAAATGACCCGGCGAAAGGCTATGAATGGTTGAAACAGCTGGATGCCAATACAAAGGAATACTCCGCGAATCCGGAAATGATGTACAACAAAGTGGCAAAAGGCGAAGGTGTTCTTTCTGTTTGGGCAATGCCTGATGTTGTTATGTTAAAGGAAAATAAGAATTATCCATTTGAATTCAATGTTCCAGCGAGCGGAACACCGGTATTAACGGAAGGTATCGCCGTTGTGAAAGGTGCGCCGCATCCTAAAGCAGCGGAAGCATTCTATGAATTTGTCAATACGCCTGAAGCGGCAAAACTGCTCGCTGAGGAATTTTACCGAATTCCAACAAGAAAAGATGTAAAAGATCTTCCAGCATGGATCACCGAAACTGAAATTAAACCGATGGATATCGATTGGAAAGTGTTCCAAAAAGAAGGCGACGGCTGGATGAAGCATTGGGATGAAAACATCAAGAACGGTGCAAAAGAAATCAAACAATAGGAAGTGGTAGGTAATGGCGTCGATTAAGATTGATCAAGTCCAAAAGGCTTTTGGAAAAGTAATAGCAGTAGATCATTTAAACTTGGAAATTAAGGACGGAGAATTCTTTACCTTTCTTGGTCCAAGCGGATGCGGTAAAACCACTACGCTAAGAATGATTGCTGGTTTTTATTACCCGACAAAAGGCATTATTCGTTTTGGCGATAAAGATATGACGCGCGTACCTCCTGAAAAAAGAAATACGGGCATGGTTTTTCAAAACTATGCCCTTTTTCCGCATATGACGGTGTTTGAAAATGTAGCTTTTGGTTTGAGAGTGAGAAAAATGGCTGCAAATGAAGTGAAAACACGTGTACAGGACGTATTGCGCAAAGTCAGGCTAGAGAAATATTCGGATCGTCAAGTGAGCCAGTTGAGCGGCGGGCAGCAGCAGCGTGTTGCCTTGGCGCGGGCATTGGTCATCGAACCGGAAATTCTTCTTCTTGATGAGCCGTTGAGTAACCTGGATGCCAAGCTTCGGGATGAGATGCGGAGTGAAATATTAAGGCTGCAAAAGGAATATAAAATCACGACCATTTATGTAACCCATGACCAAGCAGAAGCATTATCGATGAGTGACCGGATTGCCGTGTTTAATTTTGGGGTCTGCCACCAAGTTGGGACACCTTCTGAAATTTATAATCAGCCTGCAAATGATTTTGTTGCAAGTTTTATAGGTGAAATAAATCTTTTGGAAGTTAATGATTATAAAGTAGAACAAAACCATGTTAGTGTTTCTGCCCAAGTTGGCCCCGAGCCGGAAAAGATGATTGTACATAATCATCCATTTAATTTTAACCCAGATTTAGCAGGTAACCTTTCCTTATCGATTCGGCCGGAGGCAATTAAAATTTTGGATAAGCAAACAGACGAAACAAATGTATTAAAAGGAAAGATTGAGAAAGTGGAATTCTTGGGAGCGGTCATTAATCTTACTGTAAATGTGGCCGGACAGCTTCTCCAAGCGAATCTATTAAACAACCGATTACAGCAATTAAAATCTGGAGCGGATGTTTGGGTACAGCTCCCGGAGGACCAAATTCGAATCATCCCAATGGTAAGCGGTGATGCCCCATGATTAAAAACCGTGATACCAGATTTACAATCCTGCTGCTGATTCCGGTTCTTTTGGTATTGATTGCCTATGTTCTCTATCCTTCGTTAAGGACTTTTATGGAGAGTTTACAAACAAACAACGGTATTTCATTCGCAAACTACCAGGATTTTTTCACCCAGGAATCGAAAACCAATCTAGAAGCTTTATGGAATTCCGTTTATATTTCCATTTTAAGTGTACTAGTTAGTGCGCTAATTGGGATTCCGCTGGCATTTATTTTTAATCGTTATGATTTTCCCGGTAGAGGATTCTTTGCGTCCGCTGCCATCATGCCAATCGTTCTTCCGTCACTGGTCGGTGTTATGGCGTTTATGTTTTTATACGGAGAGACGGGTCTGGTTCCGAATGCCATCAAGGATTTATTCGGGCTTGAAAAAGTTCCATTTAAGATTGGCGGAGTTTCCGGGATTTTAATTGTCCACGCCTATACGATGTATGTGTATTTTTATATGACCGTATCGTCGGCGATTAATAAAATCGACCCGAGTCTAGAAGAGGCTGCCTATAATTTAGGGGCCAGCCGTTTTAACGTTTTTTGGAAGGTAACGTTTCCACTGCTGACTCCGGCGATTGTGGCTGCGTCGTTATTAGTATTTATGATTTCGATGGCCTCCTTTAGTGCACCGTTTCTTTTGGCAGGGGGTTACCGTGTATTAAGTTTACAAATCTATTTTTCAAAATTAAATGGAGATATGGAGGTCGCCGCCACCCAATCTGTCATTCTATCGATTGTGTCGATTTCCTTCTTATTATTTATGCGTTGGTATCAAAACAGGAAGGATTACCGGATGGCGACAAAGGGGATAGGTGCCCATCGCAGCGAAGTGAAAAATCCTGTGATGAAATGGGTGATGGTTTTAATCGGGATTGTTGGAGTCATTATTTTGCTCCTGCCACACTTTACGGTTCTGCTCCTCTCGTTAGTGCCGGATGGAACATGGACGTGGCAGACGTACCCAACTGTGTTTAATTTTGAAAACTATCGATTATTGCTGCAGGATCCAAATATTTTTAAGCCATTAAAAAATAGTTTATTTTTAGCTCTTATTGCGACAGCGGGGAATTTAGTATTCGGTGTATTAACGTCTTATTTGTTAGTCAAACGGAAATTTATCGGAAAAAATTTCGTTGATATTTTGGTGATGATTCCATGGGCCCTGCCTGCTACCGTTATCGGGATGAATCTGATCTTTGCTTTTAACGAGCCAAATATCTTTTCGTTTGGAAACATTCTTGTCGGTACGTTCTGGATCTTGCCGCTCGCCTATTTTGTCCGCCACATTCCATTAGTGGTCAGGTCCACGAATGCGGTGCTTGAACAATTAGATGATTCGATTGAGGAAGCTTCCAGAAATCTCGGTGCCCGCTGGTTTTATACCTTTAGAAGGGTCATTCTGCCAATTATTATGCCGGGTGTCCTATCGGGTACATTACTGGCATTCGTAGAGTCGGTCGGGGAATTCCCAACTTCGGTGTTGTTGTACACCATTTCCAACCGGCCGATTTCGATTGAAATCATGAACCAGCTAAGAATGTTTAATATGGGTCAGGCTGCAGCCTATGGAATGATTCAAATTGCCCTAATTGCCATTGTATTGTTTATTTCAAACAAGTTTTTCGGTGTCAAGGCCGAACAATCATTGTCTTAAAATCGGAGATGAAAAGATGAGTAGATTAGAGGAGTTTATCAAGAACGAAGGAACTGCTTTTCCGGGGAAAACTTATGTAGATGAACTGTTAAAGCCGGTGTTTAACGATCAGCGCGATTACCTGTTTCATGCCATGTTTGATATTCACCGTGCCCATGTGATTATGCTTGAGGAACAAAACATTATAGATTCTGATGAAGCAAGAGAGATGCTGAAGGGCATCAATAAGGTTGCCAAGGCAGATGTCAGCCAAATAATGTATCAGCCGCAATTTGAAGACTTGTTTTTCATGATGGAGGCAAAAATCGGTGAAGAAATCGGCTCCGAGTTAGCGGGTAAAATTCATATCGGCCGAAGCAGGAACGATATGGGGGTGGCCATGTACCGCTTAGTGCTGAGGGGACATCTGCTGGAATTATTGGGTAATGCCTATCGGTTAAGCGAAGCTTTATTGGACCAGGCTGATCAGCATACGGAAACGTACATTACCGGCTATACCCATACGCAGCCGGCCCAGCCGACGACGCTTGGGCATTATCTATTAGCGGTATATGATGTGTTGCAGCGGGATATTAAACGGTTGTGGGCAGCCTATGAAACGGTTAATCAATCATCACTTGGTGCGGCTGCCTTGACTACCACCGGTTTCCCAATTTGCCGTGCGCGGACATGCGAGCTTTTAGGTTTTGATAAAATGATTGAAAACTCCTATGACTGTATTGGAGGAGCCGATTATTTACTGGAAACCTCGTCTGCTCTGATGACCTGTATGGTGAACACAGGGAGATGGATTCAAGACTTTTTGCAGCACGTCACAAGGGAATTTGGTTCATTTTACGTGGCTGACTCTTATGTACAGGTTAGCAGCATCATGCCGCAGAAGCGCAATCCGGTGTCGATAGAACATTCCCGTTCGATTGCCAGCAGCGCCTATGGTGAGGCCTTGGCTGCGATGAACATGATTCACAATACGCCGTTCGGGGATATTGTCGATACGGAAGATGACCTGCAGCCGCATTTGTATCGTGCCTTTACGAATGCTGGCCGGGTAATGAAATTAATGTATGCCGTCATAACGACTCTTAAGGTAAACGGTGAACATACTAAAAAGATGGCAAGGAAATCATGTATCACGATTACGGAACTAGCGGATACCCTTGCAAGGGATTATGGTATCTCCTTTAGAAAAGCACACTCCATCGCGAGCTTTATTTCGAAAAAAACAACCGGTGCTGGGAAGGAATTATATGAATGGAAAATCGATGAAATTAACGAAATGATCAGCGGGTTCGTCGATGTTTCACTTACAGAAGAGGAATGGAAAAAGATCATTTCACCGGAGTACTTTGTTGAGATTAGAAGTATCCAGGGCGGCCCAAGTCCAAAAGAGGCTGTGAGAATGATAGGAGAAAGGAAACAAAAGCTAGGTTTGCAGAAAAATGATTACAGTAATCTTGTCGAAGAGCTGAATAATAGAAGAAACAAATTGGTGGGGTATACTATTTGAGTTGCTTTTGATAGGCTGCCGGAGTTTCGCGGGGGTATTAAAGATAAATTTTTGTTTTTTTAGGTGTAAGTTGTCCCATAGGCAGTTTCTATGGGACAGTTTGTTGCAATTTTAAAGTGGTTTTGTCTCCAAGAAGCCCTATTAAAGACAATTTTGTGCTTGCTGAGGGAGGTTTTGTCTCCAAGAAGCTCTATTAAAGAAAATTTTCCTGTTTTTCGGAGGATTTTGTCTTTAAGTTGCTTTATTAAAGACAATTTGCGGCTTGCCGAGAGCGATTTTGTCTCCAAGAGCCCCCATTAAAGACAATCTCCCATTTTCCTAGAACCAATTTGTCCTCAATTTTTTACAAAAGCCGTTGCATAGGGGTATAACCTGCCCTCTACGCAGCGGCTTTCATGGCCTTTATAACCTAAATTCCATCTCTTCCTCCGCAATATGAAATCCTCTAGCTACAATTTCCAGACGAACCTCTAGATCCAAATCAATCGCCGGATTAGAATGATTTAGATGGGTAAAATAAATGTCTGTCTGTCCTGTTAAGTCTTGTAGCAGGTCCATTGTTTCCGTCATAAGCGGGTGAGGGATTTCACGGTAATCCCTGCCAATCCTTTCAAGGTCCTTTTCGGAATGGAACGTCCCGTCCAGTAAGCAAATATCGGCGTCCTTACAAACCGTCCAAAGATTCTTGTCCCATTCATGCCAGCGGTCAATATCAGGGACATAAAGAACCTTCTTATTCGGACCTTCAATCCAAAAAGCAAAAGTCTCTGAAAACTCATTTCGATGCGGCACATCAATGGGGGTTACAGTAACGGAAGGAGCAATCCGTACCATTCCGCCATCTTGGATCTCTTTAACGTTAATATTCCCAAGCTTCGTCAACTGGCTCCAAGGGGCCTGTTCTTCTAACAATAGCTTCATTTTTTTCCCGGCCATCACAGGAATCCCCTTAGCACCAATCGCTTCCCGTCCTAAAAACAACAAACCAGGATAATGTCCTAAGTGGGCATGGGTTAAAAAGATGCTTTCCATCAGCTTTCCTTCTAAACCGTACTTCAATTGCAGTCTCACCATTTGCTCCTTGAGATCTGGACTGGCATCAATCAAATGCCAAGCTTGCTCATCGGGAAGGACAATCGCCAAGGCTGCAGCGAGACGCCGCAGCTTTGGATTTCGTATCGCCTCCATACAATTTTTACAGTAACAATTCGGATGGGGAAGACCGGCATCTTGAGCCGTCCCCAATACATTTAAAAAAACGTCGCTCATAGTGAAACACCTTCTTTTTCCTCTGTCTGATAGTTTTTCTTTGTGATTGTCCATCCTGTGAAACCAAATATTATATTCATGAGCGGCACTAGGAAAGCAAAGAACGCGTATGGAATGAATTCGCCCGGACTCACACCAAGAATTCCAGCAGCGAACACGGCCGGCACTCCCCATGGAACGAGATTAATTCCAACTGTTCCAGCTGCCTCCACACATCGAGAAAGATTTTTCGTATCAATTCCCATGTCCTTATAAGTTTTTACAAACGTTCTTGCTGGTAAAATAATCGCCAAAAATTGTGCGCCGCTAGCAAAGGCGACAACAAAGGTGGAAAGAATGGTGGAACTAATTAAAGTACCAGTGGAATGAACCTTTGACATCATTTTTTTCGTTAAAACTTCAAAAGACCCAGTCTCCTCTAATATCCCGCCAAGAGCAGTAGCTAGGATTAATAAACCAATTGTACCAAGCATGGACATGAGCCCACCTCGATTTAATAAGGAATCTAATGCCTTGACTCCGGATTCCACGTGAAAGCCGCTTGTCATGATTTGCACGATAGAGGTTACGGAAGTTCCCTGAACAAGAACCGCCAGCACGCCGCCTAAAATACTGACACCCATCAAGGCCGGAATGGCTGGTGTTTTTTTGATCATTAAAATAATCGTCAGTACCGGCATTAATAATAATAATGGATGAATCACGAACACGTCGTTTAATCCAGTCTTGATTGCCTCAATTGCCTTAATATCTGTGCCCCCATTTGCGGATGCAGAAGAACTAACAACCCAATACAATGCAATGGAGATCAAAAAGGCAGGAATGGTATCCCAAAGCATGTGCTTCACATGGCTAAACAAATCCGTTTCGGCCATTGCCGGTGCGATATTCGTTGTATCGGACAGCGGTGATAATTTATCGCCAAAATAAGCTCCGGAAATGACAGCCCCGGCAACAAGGCCTGGAGAAAATCCAAGTCCTTCACCAATCACCATAAATGCAAGGCCAATGGTTGCGATAGAAGTAAACGAGCTGCCCAATGTAATGGAAACAATCCCAGTGACAAGTGCCACAATCGGTACAAACAATGCAGGAGTGATAATCGCAAGTCCATAGTAGATCATCGTTGGGATGACACCGCTGGCAATCCATGTGCCGACGATCATGCCGATAATGAGTAAAATAAAAACAGCTGGTAAAGCTCTTTCCACCCCTTTAACCATCATTCGCTGGACCTCATCCCAGCTCCAGCCGCTAATAATGGAAATAATGGCTGCGGCAATCACACCAACCATTAACGGGACATGCATCCCAGCTTTCCAAACAAATATCGATAAGGCAGCTGCGCCAATTAAGGCGACAATTGGAATCAGCGACAACCCGATAGACATTTCTTTTTTCATGTACACCTTCCCCTTTAACTATAAATGAAATAAAAAAAGAGCCTCCATCCCGAAAAAGGGACGGAAAGCTCCGCGGTACCACCCTAGTTAGCAGACAAATAGGCTGCTCGCTTGTTTTAGATAACGGCCGAAACCGGATGTCAGCTCCCTATCTGTAATTCACGATACAGCTTGTCTGTTTTGCACCAACCAACAGATCTCTCATTTCAAGGTTTGTATCAGCTACTTTAATAGTTCAACGCTTTTGTGCTTTTATGCAATTAAGTATAAAGCAATAGTAGCTGAAACCAACTCTATTAGTCAATCATTTTTTATAAAAAAATTGGCTGATGCAGCTTCCAAAAAAGGAAGCTGACAAGCAGCCAAAGAGGGAGTATTATTCATCCTCTTCCTGGGAAGGACGAGTATTTTGGAATGGCAGTGTATCCCAGAAACTGGTATCCACTTTTTCAATTGAACCATCAGCAATAGCTCTAACGGAAGCATCTAGAGTAGTAATGGTTTGTTTAATCAAATAGCCATTACTCTTTTGTCCAATCGCATAAGATTCATAGTTATGGTCGGACATGCCGCGCATTTCAAATAGCAGTGTAGAAATATCATATTGAACAGCAGCGCCATTTCGGCCGATGTTTTCACCGTCTCCGCCATTGTATTTTGCCAAATGTCCCCAGCCGGTAGGGTCAACAGCATTGAATACGACTGCGCCTAAACGTTTCGAGCGCTCCAATACTTCTGGTTTTACGTTTTTATTTGTCGGATAAAGGAGGGAACCGGATACATATTTTCCGTCACGCTCACTTTGAGTTCCTTGATGATGCAGGTCAATCATATAATCAATCTTGTATTTTTTCAGCACATTGTTATGCAATGCTTGAGTTTCCGGATACTTTTTGTCCACATGGTCACGGTTTAAATCAGCACCTACAGCATTGTAGCGAGTTAAATGTCTGCCACCGTCAGCGACATAGTCATCAAGGGAGAAATTAACATCGCCCATGGCGCCATCAGCATTGAGCATTGGTATTACAAGGATATTTACCTTGTCCAAAACGCCCTTCATTTTACCTGTTCCTAAATGTTTAATAAACTCTAATGCACCTTCTGTTGTCAATTGTTCATTTCCGTGCTGCTGGGTTAAGAATAGAATAGTAGGATTGTTCGGATTAGACATATATTTGGCAAGATAAATGTCACGGCCTTTAATAGTTTTACCAATGACTTCTAGCTCCATGGCACTCTGTTTCGCATCCTGAGTTCTTAGAAAATCCGTCATAGAATCGTATGTATGAAGGATGGAAGTCTGAATGGACTCGTTACCGCCGTAATTCGGCCCTTCACCTACGGCACCGACAGTCATGGGAACGCGTGCAATTCCGCCTAAAGTCATTAAACCGGTTAAAGATAATGCTAGAACCTTCTTTTTCATATAGTAGCCCCCTCTTATAATAGGAAAATTCTGAAACCTACTTACAAGTTGAATATACAAGTAAATCAACAGCATGTACATAGAGAGAAATTCCTAATGCGTATGGTTCATTTTACCTGTTTTAGTTTATATTTGGATAAAATGGAACTGATTCGTAATAATCAGAAGTGATGATCTAATGAAAAGATAATGATAGAGTACCAAGAAACTATAGGCCTTAACCTGGGGTTGATTAATAAATCAGAATTATGAAATAATAATTACAAAATACTTTAAGAGACTAATAAGAAATAATAGTCCGGCAAGGAGGAAGACCTATTAATATAGATAACCAAGTATGGGGGATAATTTTAGCCGCTGGTTTTTCGAGAAGAATGGGTGAGCCGAAATTGCTTTTGCCCTATAAAGGAAAATCGCTCATTAGACATACCCTTGATGAATGCTTGAAATCACATCTGGATGAAATGATTGTAGTCGTGAATCCAAAGATAAAAAATTTGGTTGAAGAATCACAAATAGAAGGAGTTAATGAAGTCATATTGAATGATTTTTCAAACGAGGGGATGTCCACTTCAGTTAAACTTGGAGTGCAATCGCTGCCAGATTCCGTGCAGGCTGCCGTTTTTTTATTAGGAGACCAGCCGCTAATGACATCCCGTGAAGTCAATCAGATTATTAAAGACTATCATCGTCAGCCCAACTGCTCTATTATTCAAGCTAAATACGAAGACGGTATAGGGCATCCTGTCTTGTTTAAAAGAAATATGTTTCCTCATTTATTAAAAATCAGCGGGGATGAAGGCGGAAAATCAGTCATTAGCAAATTTAAGGAGCAAGTGTATTATTCCGAGATGAATAGAAAAGTCGTTCCTGATATAGATACACCCAAAGATTACAAGTTATTAATAGAGGGGGAATGAAGTCATTTTGGAAATAAAAATTCATCTAACAGCTTTCTCAGGCCTATAATGAATATACAAACAGATTCAAAAAATAGGGAAAAATATTAAATTAGGTGTCTAGAAAGACGAAGGAAGCAAGCGAACCGTCCCCTTGCTTCCTTTAGTTTGACAAATGGCGGGCTATTTACTATTATATATTTAGATATCTAAATAATTCTTAGACGATTATTTAGATATCATTTTTTGATCATATATTTAGATATCTAAATAATTTTTCCTAATATAAATAAAAAAATATTTAAGGAGCTGAAAGAAATGGGAAGATTGGAAAATAAAGTAGCGATTATTACCGGTGGTGCATCTGGTATCGGTGAAAATATGGTAGATTTATTTAGTAAAGAAGGAGCAATTGTTATCGCGGCTGATATCAATGAGGCTGCTCTTGAAAAGGCCAGCCAGAAGGAAAATGTTTACGGGATGAAGCTGAATGTTGCATCTGAAGAGGATTGGCAGCAAATGTTACAAGAGGTTAAAGAACGATTTAGGCGAATTGATATTCTCGTAAACAATGCGGGCATTTCTTCTGAAAAAGCAGTCGAAGACATCCACATCGATGATTGGCAAAAAATGATGACGGTTAACAGCTTTGGACCATTTCTAGGCATCAAGCATGTTATTCCGTATATGAAGGACCAAAAGAAGGGCTCCATTGTCAATATTTCTTCTTTTACAGCACAAATTGGCATGGGCTTTAATCATTATTCAGCATCCAAAGGTGCTGTTCGTGCGATTTCCAAAGCGGCGGCCACACAGTATGGGCGTTTAGGCATCCGTGTGAACGCTTTGTTCCCAGGGATTATTGAAACGCCGATGACCAAAGGCTTAGAAACGTCTAAGGATTTAGTCAACCATATGGTAGCCGCTACACCGCTGCAGCGATTAGGCCGTCCGGATGATATTGCCAATGCGGCACTATTTCTAGCATCAGATGAATCTTCCTTTATCACTGGAGCTGAGTTAGTCATTGACGGCGGTTATTCAGCACAATAATAAATTAGTGAGAGACCTCTTTTCATAAAAGAGGTCTTTCCTATATGATGATAATAGGAAAATAATTAGAAATAGAAAGCAGGGATATAGTGAATAATCCATCTATATTTGAACTGATCCATGCGATGGATAAGGTAAATAATAAATTAATCATTGAATGGAATAAAATGTTTAATGAAAACATTGGAATTACCCATATTTTGGTATTAGCTCATTTGAGGGAGCATGGCAAAAGCAGACCTTCAGATATTGCAAAAGCCTTAGGTTTAGCGCCGCCTTCGATTACCCATTTAACGGAAAAATTAATTAAAAAAGAGCTGGCTGTTCGCGTAGCAGATGAAAGTGATAAACGGGTTCTTTATTTGGAGATAATGGATAAAGGGCGTGACCTCTTAACCAAGGCGCAAAAGGAAGGAAAAAGGCTGCGGACACAATTATTGGAACGATTAACGGAAGAAGAACAGCTGGAGTTATTAAGGATTTATACTAAGCTTTTATAGACTAGCAAGTTATGGACTTTACGAACAGCAGCCCGGGGCTGTTCGTAAAGTCAGACATTAAGGTTTTCAGGGCTTCGACTGCCATTCGCCGCCTTGGATTCTTTTTTAGTAGAGGTCTTCATTCCAATGATGCCGGCTAATAAAATCATAAGAAAAAATATTTGATCAAAAGAGAATGGTTCCCCTAAAAAAATCCCTATTAAAAAGGTACCAACCGTTCCAATGCCTACGAAAACAGTGTAAGCAGCTGCAACAGGAATCGTTTTATAAGAACGAATGAGTAAAATGAAGCTGACGGTGATTAGAACAACGGTGATGAACCAATCGAAAAGCGAACTTGCATGTTTGAGGCTTGATGCCCATGCTACTTCTAATATTCCCGCAATAAATACTAAAATCCAATTCATTTTTTATCCACCTCTTAACATAGATGACGATCAGGCTGACATTTTTAATCCGATAACTCCTATTAAAATAAGGAAAAGTGATATCATTTGAGAAAACTGAAGCTTTTCTTTAAACCAAAAGATTCCAACTAAAGTGATTCCAATACTGCCAATCCCTGTCCAGACTGCATACGCGACACCGGCTGGGAGAACTTGCATGGCGCTTGCCAGGCAGTAAAAGGAAAAGATAAATCCCACCGTCATGACGATTAATGGAAGCTTCTTTTTTGTTCCGTTTACGTATTTCATCGCAATTGTTGCGACCACTTCTTCTATTCCCGCTAATACTAATAATCCCCAAACCATTAATATTCACCTCTTTTTGTTAATTTTCTTGATTGTGAATGACTATCAGTCATTTTTAGCTGAATAAAATATTGGATATTATCCAATACCTTATGATGGATTCGATATTGACCTTTTTATAAAGTTAAATACCTCCATTTTAAATACTTCAATGCCGTCATCTTGGGAGTGGCTGATATAGAACCGCTCTGATGCATTCTCGATAAGGTTAATAATTGTTTTGGCGGTCCATTTTACATTCATGTCAGAGATGAGTTCGTTACGCTGCATAGCCTTTTTTAGAATATTCTCAAGCCAAACATAGTATGGCTGGTAAATAGCCTCCCACTTTTCCATGGAATAATCGATGGCTAGACCAGAGTAACAGAGGATGATAATATCTTTATATTCCTTGGTAATCCTAAATGTTTCATCAATCATGACCTCAAGAATATCCCAAAATGAATTTTTCCCCCCGGTCTTTTCCTTAACGCTTTCCAATGAAATAGTCAGTAGATTATCGGCAATCGCCGGTATTAAAGCATTTTTTGATGAGAAATATAAATAAAAGGTCCCTTGCGCAACCCCTGCTTTTTTCACAATGTCGGAAATCGATGTCTTATCAAGACCTTTTTCAGAAATCACATCAATCGCAGCATGCAGGATTTTTTCATACTTTCCATCAGAACTTTTCGCCATAATGCTAAACCGCCTTTTCAAGGATAATGAATGACTATCATTCATTTTACCGTTAATTAGGGGAAAAGTCAATTTTGGTGTCAGGCACCTGTTCGTAATAAAAAACAGTACATCGAATATACCCCCTCCTACTATTACCAGGTCACAATTAATTTGTACAGCCTCCGTGAATTGGTTAAAATAGAAAAAGGATGATATAGATAGATTTTTTAATAAATGAGTAGGAGAGAGCTCATATGGGAAAAAGAGTTGTGATTACAGGGATTGGGGCAGTTACGCCCTTGGGAAATGATGCTCATTCAACATGGGAGAACATCAAAAGCGGTGTATCAGGCATAGGCCCTGGTACCATTTATAATACAGACATGGTGGATATCAAAATTGCCGCGGAAGTAAAAGGGTTTGCGCCTGAAGAGTTCATGGATCGAAAAGAAGCCAGAAGAATGGGACGGTACAGCCAATTTGCGATTGCGGCTAGTAAAATGGCTGTTAAAGATTCCAGAGTTGAAATTGGTAAGGATGTTCTGCCTGAACGGGTCGGAGTGTGGATTGGCTCGGGAATTGGCGGATTGGCTGAATTCGAGGAGCAGCATAAGAAGTTTATAGAAAAAGGGCAAAGAAGGGTGAATCCATTTACGATACCGATGCTTATTCCGGATATGGCGGCAGGTCAGGTTTCGATTGAGCTTGGGGCGAAGGGAATCAATAATTGTTCAGTAACCGCTTGTGCCTCCGGCGCCAATTCCATTGGCGATGCTTTTAGGGTCATCCAAAAAGGGGATGCCGATATGATGATTGCGGGTGGAACGGAAGCCACAATCACGGAGATGACGATCGCCGGATTTTCGAATATGACGGCTCTTTCAAAAAATCCCGACGCGAATACTGCGAGCCGGCCGTTTGATAAGAATCGTGATGGCTTTGTAATTGGAGAAGGTGCTGGAATTGTGGTATTGGAAGAGCTTGAGCACGCTTTAGCGAGGGGAGCTCATATCTATGGTGAACTGATTGGTTACGGGGCCACTGGTGATGCCCATCATATTACCACTCCAGCGCCTGAAGGAGAAGGGGCCCAGCGTGCGATGAAGCAGGCAATTAGGGATGCCGGCATTACACCGGAGCAGGTAGATTATATTAATGCACATGGCACCTCTACTTATTACAATGATTTGTATGAAACCATGGCGATTAAAGAGGTGTTTGGAGAGCATGCCTATAAGCTTTGCGTCAGCTCAACGAAATCGATGACAGGGCACTTATTGGGGGCAACCGGGGCAATCGAGGCGATCTTTTCTGTCATGGCAATCAAAGAAGGCACCATCCCGCCGACCATTAACTACGAAACACCGGATGAAGAGCTGGACTTAGATTACGTCCCGAATGTCGCCAAGAGGAAGGACGTTCAGGTGGTCCTATCCAACTCCCTAGGATTTGGCGGCCATAATGTATCGTTAGTATTTCAAAAGTTTACGCAATAAAAATGGTGCCTGACACCTTTGTTGGTGTCAGGCACCATTTCATTTATTGGTGAAGTATGCTTTAAGCCCTGGGAATAAAACAGAAGAAACGTCCCCATGCCTCATCAATCGATGATACCGGAATTGGTTAGTTCGAAATGGAGGTGTGGTTTGATGGGGATGTTTTTTAGGGCGGTGTTTTTGTATTTTTGTTCCCATAATTTGTGGTGGTGTACTTTGATTTGTTCTTCGATACCGAAGCCGTCACAGTTGGCTTCTTGCATTTTGGTAATAGTTTGTTGTGCCAGTTGTGTTAGATTTTCCTTTATTGCTTTATTCAGTTCGTCCAAGAGCATAGGTGTGGTTAGATGGTTTTTCGGATATTCGATGATTCGGTAATGAAGTTTTAGGGACAAATCCACTGTGATGGATTTATTTTCCACATTTAGCTTTGTTTTTGGCTTTGTTCCGAGAACCTCAATGACCACGTAATTTTTTTGCATGTTTTTATAATGTTTTTTGGTTCGCACTAAAAAAGACACCTTTTGCTTTTTATATCCATCTAGCAGTGTAAACATTTTGGATTCATCAATATTGAGCTTCCCGGTCATTTTTTCATTATTAAACATGGCCATCCCGACAGTCACTGCACGGTTTTGTGTTGGTTGAATTCGAAGCAGTGGCAGGAGCGGGTCCTTTGTATGTTTAAGTAATAAAGGGCAAACTGATTGAATATTATAATCGGTAAAAAAACCGGTGGCAACTCCACTTTTTAAAAATTCGCCATAGTATCGCCCAATTATATCCGCTTCTTCCTGTTTTAAGTTCACCGCATCAACCGTAGACCCTTCAATAATAGCAACTTTGGCGCCAAGAGCACCTTTTGGGTTTCGGTAAATATGGTCGATGACTTGATATAGTCCCACTTTGGCGATTTTTTCACCGAAAAGGATAACTTGGGCTTTAGAAATATCAATGCGTTCGGAAATCATAAGGTCCGCATGGAGAAGTGAGTCTTGAGCTGTCTTCCCATGTGTTGTCATAATCGTACTTTGTGAAGAGGGGGTAGATTGAGAACCTGTTGTTACACCACCTTTTCGGATTGGGTAGGCTGTACTTGAAATTATCTCGCCACCAGAAATCATATCGTAACCAATTAAGCTAATTAACTTTTGTTCCTTCAACAGCCGCTGGTCCCAACAGCCCGTTAAGAAAAAAAGAGTCAAGCCGCAAACCATCAACATTTTAATTGTTTTTCGCATTCAAATCGCCCCTCTGCTGTTTTTTAAACAACAACGAAATGAGTAAGAGAAACACTGGCATAGCCATTAAGAAGATGAAACCGATATTTGTCGTAAACTTCGTTAATTTCTCAATTTCCTTTTCCCCATTGAAAAATAGGGCAAAAATAAAGCAAAATAGCGCCGCTAAATAAACGAATGGCTGCCTCTTCCACTTTTTAATAACAAAGGTAGCTGCCAATGACGCACCGTAAAGATAGCTGACAAAGGATGTCCCCACCAAGATGATCCACAAGGAAATGATCACGATGTCTGGCCGTTCAATGATGGTGAAAGAAAATGATTTTAATAAATACAGAACGGGCTGCGGCATTAAGCTGATTTCGTCACCGCTAAAATAGATTAAACAGACAAAGGTAAGAAATGTGTATAACAAGGTGACAAATATGTTCGCCAAAGTCACAGCTTTTAGTTTCTCTTTACTGCTTGCCGGTACAAACGGCGAGACTATTAGGAATAGCTCTAATCCTTGCCATGCCAAGGTAGCATGTGCCGATCCGTTTAAAATCTTCCACACGCCTGAATGACCAATTGGCATGATGTAATGAATGTTACCGTCCTTAATGGCCATAGGTGTGACAAATATAAAGAAAAATAACACAATCATCGCAATAAAATAAAATCTGGCAATCACCGTTAGGTTTTCAATGGCAAGATAAATGCCGATCGCACACATCAACAGAAGGATAACCCAATACGGGGTGTAGGGCAGCATCCACTTTTTAATAATATAGACAAATAAAATGAGAATGGTGGCACCGGTTAGCAGGAAATAGGCAAAATAAAACAAGGTCAAGCATTTCCCGACAAATCTGCCTAACAACGATTGCAGGATTTGAAATAAATCCTGCTTTGGGAACCGATTACTTAAAATAAAATAGAAAAAAACCAGCACTTGCATGACTACACCAGTGATTAACAGTGAGATCCAGCTGTCCCCTTTGGCGAATTTGTAAGTGTCAAAGGGTAGAGACAGAAATGCTACCCCTATTTGCGTCTGAATGATAAAGGTAATTAATTGCAGCTTTGTTATTTGATTATTATTCTTCATTTTCTTCCCATCTTCTTGGTCGATATAGTCGTCTTCTATTTTTTACAAGTAAATCGCGCGGCCGGAATTTTAACAGCCAAATAGGGAAGCGCACGATGGCATCTTTCATCCCTTGTACATCGAATGGAGCAACAGGGGAGAAATAAGGTGTTCCAAGTGATTCTAGTTTACAAAGGTGGCCAATGATAAACATCAAAGAGAATATGATGCCCACAAATCCAAAGCTGGCGGCCAGAACCATGATGGGAAAGGTTAGAATCCTTACGGTGTTACTTAATTCATAGGAAGCGATTGTAAAAGATGAAATGGTTGTCATTGCAACGACAATCACCATGATGTTTGATACTAATCCCGCAGAAATAATGGCATCCCCAATGATTAAACCGCCGACAATACCAATCGTTTGCCCAATTGGCGTAGGCAGACGAATTCCGGCCTCCCGGATTAATTCGATGGTAAACGCCATAATCATCGCTTCGATTAAGGGCGGATAGGGAATATTATCAACCGAGTTTTTAACGACAACCAATATATCGCTAGGAATAATCTCGAAATGAAATCCGATGATGGCAATATACAAACCAGGTAATAATAGAGCTAAGAAGAAACTTACCACCCGTAATAAACGAAAAACAGACCCGGTAATGATCCGGCTATTGTAGTCATCTGGCGATTGGAAAAATGAAAAGAATGATACAGGAAGAATAATCGCATCAGAACTTCCTTCTGTTAATAAAGCAATTCTTCCCTCCATTAAATGGGCGATGGTCCGGTCCGGCCTTTCCGTATAAAGAATATGCGGAAAGGGCGACAAGGGGGAATCTTCAATTAACTCTTCTAAATAGCCTGGGCTAAAGGCCATATCTGTTGTAATGGTTTGAAATCTATTTACCAGTTTTTCTACAAGATTTGGATTAGCAATTCTATCGATATAAACCATGGCGGTTAGAGTATTTGTGTATTTACCGTTTTGAAAATAGCGAATATGAAGATGCCTGCTTCCAATCCCTCGTCTAATATAGCCTATATTGGTTGTTAAATTTTCAACATAGCCTAAGTGCGAGCCTCTGACCGTTTTTTCGTTATCTGGTTCAATTGGACTCCGTGATAAATCTTTAGCGGTATTAAAGGAAAAAATGTCGTCCCAGCAGTCAACGATGAAAATAGATTTCCCTTGTAACAGGGCATTTACAGCCTCCTTAAGGGTCACTCTGCTATTGTTTTCGGCTGTAAAAGGAATGTCATTAAGGTCGAAATCCTGATATTTAATTAAAGGGAATAAAATCCCCTCTTGAATTTTTTCCGAATCTGCTATCGTGGATAAATAAAAGATTGTACCTTTTCTATCTCTATATGAAATAGGCAGCATAAACAAGTCTTCGGTATTACCCATTGAATCCTTTATGAAGTCCATACGGGATTCAAGCGAAGACTCATCGATTTCAAAGGATTGTTCATTTTTAAACAAATGTTTTTTCATAAAACGAACTCCTCAGGGATGATAGGTATAATTTATATTTTACCGGAAGTTCTTATATTATTCTTTGGCAGGCTGGATATTCTCGTATACTCCAAATCATGGAAGAGACTCGATTATCATCCGCCCTTTTTTGGCGCTATCATTCCACCAACCCAGTTTTAACAAGCGTAAAATCTACCTTAACATTAACTTTTGCATCGGGAAACATTTTATGCCATTTTTCCCTCGTAAGCTTTGAATGTCGTACAGAGCTTCTGTATTCTTCGCCTAAACCAATTGGGTCTGAATCTACCGACTGGCAATAGGCAATTAGCTGTTCAATGTCCTTTTTCATTTGATTAGCAATTTCTTTTTCAAGTAATTGCACAGTCTTGGGTTTTCTTAAATTGACATCCGTATTTATTTCTTGCATCCGAGCATTTATCTTTAGCTTTAGATCGAATTCGAGTTTTTTCTGGTTAATTAGTTTAATTTTCGCTTTGCTGAACACCGTATCCAAAGTAACTGCTAGCTGCTTATGGGCCAGGTGATTGTTGTCTAAACTTAGTGAATGACCTGAAATCGGAATTTCGAATTCACCTGATTTAATGGGCGACCTAATCGTTTTTAGATAATAACTCTTAGTTTCTGAAACTTTACCGACCATTTTATTATCTTTTAATAAAGCGAGACCGGAAACCTTTACTTCGTTGTCTGATTTCTTGAGAATAGGCAAAACGGGGTCAATACCGACAGAATAATTTCCGTGCAATGTTTCATGCAGAGTTGATGAAGGGACAATAGACCATTTGACATTATGGTCAATTAATTTAAAAATATGCTGTCCGACATCAGGAATTTGTTTATTATTAATCCTTAACATTTCCTCTGTTTCCCCTTCAACAATGGCCAAGTAAGTCAGGTCACTTATGGATGGATCTCTAACAAGGGTATCGGTAAAAGGTTTAATTCCATGCCTTCCCAAGGCTTCGCTAAATAATACGACCCGTAGCTGGCCGGATAACAATTTTTTAGAGGAAAAAAGGTCTCCTTTAATACGAATCCCCCTAGCTGTTAAAGCTTTTGCTGTCATTACGCCTGTTTTTTGCTGAGCGGAGGGATCGATCATTAGGACAACCATGGTACCTTTAATAATGCCATCATTCCCAATATCATAACCCTTGGTAGTAACCATGCCAATTTGTTCAAGTGTTTTTGGTTTTGCACAGCCGGATAACAAGAGAAGAATGAATAACCAAAGCCATAATTTATTTTTCCTCATGGTTTTTTCTCCTTCATTGTCTTCCATTTATTTTTGATAAGTGCTAAAAAGTAAAGAAAAATGGGATAGCAAAAAGCAATATAAAACGAACTAGTAACAAATTGGGCATTTAATTCGCTTATTCCAAGACGTGTTTTTAAAAAAAAGCTCATTGTAAACAAAAGGATAGAAAAAGTCCATAAACTTTTCTTCTCACCGATCTTAAACCCTCTTTCCATCCCCCTAATAGCGGCCCACATATTAAACATAAGATTTGGGAGTATAATAATCATCCAGTATGCAACTGTTACATACTCAAATCTTTCAATAAATGGAATCTTTACGATTTTAAATAAGGTTAGTGTTGCCCAGATGTCTTCTTTTAATTGTCCAGGACTAAAGTAAACAATAGAGATCACCATGAGAGCCAGATAAGTGAGTGTTGATATTAGAGCACCAATTTGTGCGTATTTTTGAACCTTGCTTTTTTCTTTGAAATGAGGGTAAAGGATGTAGAACATCTCAAAACCAAGGAAGGTTAAGGTCATATGATATGCACCCTTAAGGATTCCTGTTGAACTCGTTTCAAATAACGGAAACAATTGCGAGAAATCAGCATATTTCAGTGGGAATATATGTAAAAGGACAATCCACAAGGTAATGATTACGTTAAAAAAACAGATTCCCACAATCACCCGAATTCCCCCGGTAACTCCATAAATGACTAACAAAAGTAAGGAAAGGGATAGAAACCATGAAGGCATCTCCGGGAACATCCAGGCTTGTACAACCTCAATATAGTTTTCGAGAACAACAAATGAGCCAGTTAAAAAATAAAAAATAAAGATGGCATTGAAAACCTTTCCGATGATACTTCCATAAACATCATGATGAATGCCAAAGATATCAGCTGACCCGTATAATTGTAATGTTTTAAAGATAAAAAACACTACAACATGTACCACGATCCCCCCAATTAGCACTGAGACCCAGGCATCGTGTTTCGCCGGTATATAAATAAATCTTTGGAACCCATGGATACCTGTTCCAATCTGGAGATCATGCATAATAAAGAGGGCGAGAAATGCATTTAACAATAATTGCGGTTTTGGTCGATACTGTACATTAATGTGAATCACCGCCATTTGAAATTAATTTCGCTCTTTCGCTTTGTCTGGATTGTACCTATTTTCATTTTTCGGTCGATTTTGAACAGGTCTTTTAAAGGTATAAGCTAATGGGAGCCGAATAATATTATCCTTCCAGTCGGCAAAACGCGGCGGATAAAGCGGTGCCAGAAAGGGAGCGCCAAGTGTCGTTTGCCGCAATAGGTGTAATAGCAGGAAGCAGAAGCCGAGCATAATCCCGTAAAAACCCCAGCCTCCAGCGAGTAAGATTAAAGGGAATCTGAGAATCCTAATCACATTGCCCATCGTGTAACTAGGTGTGATAAACGAGCCAAGTGCACTTAAGGCTACAATGATGATGAGGATATTGCTGGTAAAGCCCGCGTCGACCGCCGCTGTTCCAATGACAATACCTCCTACGATACCAATTGTTTGTCCTACTTTTGCTGGTAATCTTAAACCCGCTTCTCTTAATAGCTCAATAATAAATTCCAAGATGAGTGCTTCAATGATCGGCGGAAAAGGAACCCTTGCTCTTGATTCGCTTAGTGGAATTAATAGGGCCTGTGGAATAATTTCATAATGATAAGTTAACGCTGCAACATAGATTGGTGTGAAAAAAATAGATAGAAATACTCCTGTTATTCTTAATAATCTTAGGAAGGTAGCGATATGCCACTTTACATTCTGATCTTCCATGGTATGAAAAAACTCAATAAATGATTGGGGACAGCTGATAGCCATTGTACTGCCATCAACCATAATGGCTATCTTTCCGTTAAGCAGCCAATGACTGAGAAAATCCGGTCTTTCTGTAATAGCCATCTGAGGAAATATCGAAAACGAGTTGTCCTCTATTAATTGTGCCAAAATGGTACTGTCGATAATTCCATCAATTTTGATATTCGTAATTCGGTCCCGAAGATTCTTAACGTAATCATCCGAAGCGAGATCTTTAATGTATAATATGGATACTGCTGTGTGGGTTCTAGTTCCTATATGGAACATTTCTTGACAGAGATTAGGATCAGGTAAGTACCTTCTTATCAATTGTATATTTGTCGCTAGGCTTTCATTAAAAGCAATTTGTGATCCAATTACTTGGGATTCATTTTCAGATTTAGATAAGGCGCGTTTTTCACTGGAAGGAATTTTGACTAAAAGGATGGATGTACTTCCCTCCAAATGAACGATTACACTGCCAGCGAGGGCCGAAATGAAGGCTTCATCCAAATTATTGGATTTTTGTATATCACCCACGGTAATCTGCTCCATTACAGCATCAAGTGTCTGAAAAGTCTCGGATTTAATTTGACTAATAATATTTTGTTGAAGCATTGTTTGTTCTATAAGCGTATCGATATAAAGTAAAGTAAGACCGGAACCTTCAGATTTCACCATCAAATCAGAACTCTGCTGTAATCCTTCTTTGAATGCGCGAGTCATCTCTTCTTTTGTAGAAGGAATGGATTTTATTATTCTTTCCAATTGCATCTCTTCCTTAGGATGTTATGAATTTTTACTTGTCTTTCGCCTCGTTTTACCTGTTGTGTAGTATTCCTAAAACATGGATAGTTATTCCACTTTTTGGTATCCTATTGAAGTTATGGTTTTTGGAATAAAAAAGGGGCTATCCAATAGGCATGATAACTGACCTTTTGGAGCCCCTTTTTAATTATGGCTTAACTAGTTCAAGCTTTTTGAGATGCTTGGTTGTTTCCTTATTTATGCTTTAACCGTATCGACCTCTAATGTCCATCCAAATGGATCCTCCAAGCTTCCAAGCTGGATGCCTGTGATGGCGTCATATAGGCGCTGGGATACTTCTCCGATTTGTTTGTCATTAATGACAATGGAATGGCCATTCCAAGTTAATTCACCAACTGGTGAGATGACGGCAGCAGTTCCGGCACCGAACACTTCCTCCAGCTCGCCGCGTTCATGTGCAGCAAATATCTCCTCAATCGAAACTCTTGTTTCACGGACCGGTACATTCCAATATTGTAATAATTGAATCACCGAGTCGCGGGTAACACCGGGCAGGATGCTGCCGTTTAATTGAGGTGTGACCAATTCACCATTAATTTTAAAGAAAATATTCATGCTGCCGACTTCTTCAACATATTTATTTTCCTTCGCATCAAGCCAAAGAATTTGTGCATATCCGTTTTCCTCTGCAATTTCCTGAGCCTTCATGCTTGCGGCATAATTTCCGGCGGTTTTGACATGACCGACACCGCCTAGAACGGCTCTGACATACTGCTCTTCAACATAGATTTTCACCGGACTTAATTGGTCACCGTAATAGGCGCCTGACGGAGACAGGATGACGAGTAATTTATATTGGTGGGAAGGCCGCACTCCAAGATAGGGCTCGGTTGAAAAAATAAACGGGCGAATATAGAGTGATGTGCCTTCACCTTGAGGAATCCAATCTTTCTCAACGATAATTAATTGCTTAATCGCTTCTAATAAGAATCCCTCATCAATTTGTGGAATACAAAGCCGGTCACAGGAATCGTTTAACCGTTTCATGTTTTTCTCAGGGCGGAACAATTGAATCGTTCCATCACCTGTCTTATAAGCCTTTAATCCTTCAAAAACCGCTTGTCCGTAATGAAAAACCATGGCGGCTGGTTCCATCATAAATGGCTCATAGGGAACAATTTTCGGATCATGCCAGCCGTTTTCAACATTGTAATCCATCGAGAACATATAGTCGCTGTAATACCTTCCGAAACCTAACGAATTAGGGTCAGGCTTGGTCTTTAGCTCGTCTCTGCGAACAAATTGAATATCTTGTTTCATTGCTGCACCTCATTCTTATATATATATAGAAGAGACTACGCTTTTTATGGAAAAAATACAATAGCTTCCAGTGAAAGAAGTCTATTACTTTTCTAAATAGGATAAATATTTGCTATTATGTACAATATTTTGTCTATAATTTATAAATTTACTAATATTTTCAAATTTAAATAATATAATGGAAACGCATACATATTTTACTCCACGAATTTTTAAAAAATAGGGGGAAATGCAAATGCCAAAAACAATGTTTAAGATTGATTTAAGTAAGCCTATGGAGGAGCAGCTGCACCCTGGCCACAATCGTTGGCATCCTGATATTCCTGCAGCTTTTTCTGTTGACCCAGGGACATCATTTCGGTTGGAATGTAAAGATTGGACAGACGGGCAAATAAAAAATGACGACAATCCGAACGATATCAGGGATGTGAACTTAGCACGCGTTCATGTGTTGAGCGGTCCTGTTTATGTTAATGATGTCGAGCCTGGAGATTTATTAGTAGTTGATATTTTAGATATTGGTGCTTTTCAAGGGGATGAGTGGGGATTTAATGGAATCTTTGCGCGCGAAAATGGCGGAAGCTTTCTAGTAGACGAGTTCCCTGAAGCAACGAAGTCTATTTGGGATTTTGAAGGCATTTACACTACTTCCAGACATGTGCCTGGTGTGAAATTCGCCGGTATTATGCACCCTGGTCTAATAGGTGTGGCGCCGTCCATGGAACTGTTGCAAAAATGGAATGAGAGAGAAAAGGCACTTAGAGATACAGATCCTGACCGTGTACCAGAACTTGCAACCACTCCAAACCCTGAGGCAGCCGTACTAGGAACACTGAAAGGGGCGGAGTTCGACCGTGTCGCCAAGGAAGGTGCTAGAACAGTGCCGCCAAGGGAAAACGGAGGAAATTGTGATATTAAGAATCTATCAAAAGGTTCGAGAATCTACTTCCCTGTATTCGTAAAAGGCGCCAAGCTTTCCGTCGGTGATCTTCATTTCTCACAAGGTGACGGTGAAATCACTTTCTGCGGTGGAATTGAAATGGCCGGCTGGATTGACTTGAAGGTTGATGTTATTAAAGGCGGTATGGAAAAATATAAAATTACCGAAAATCCTGTCTTCAAACCGGGTCCTGTTGATCCACATTATTCTGATTATCTAGTGTTTGAAGGAATTTCTGTAGATGAACGCAATGGCAAGCAGCATTATTTAGATGCTAATTTGGCTTACCGCAGAGCATGTTTGAATGCCATTGAATATCTAAAAACACTTGGATATACTGGCGAGCAAGCCTATATGATTTTAGGAACGGCACCGGTTGAGGGAAGAATTAATGGAATTGTCGACATTCCGAATGCCTGCTGTACGATTGCAATTCCGACGCAAATTTTTGACAAGGATATTTTACCTAAGAAATAAAAGCAGGGAAGGGAGCACAATGCCTAGTTATACTTTTCAGTGTCCTAACTGCGGGGAGTTCACCTTGTTTTTTAAGTCCATGAAGGGTAATCGGGATCAAGCAGCCTGTCCTGATTGTCAGTGTGAATCAAGCCGAATCTATTTTGCACCGAATCTTTTTTCCTATTCAAAAGAGCTTCGGACTCGGATTGAGAAAGTAATGGAGCCGCGCCGGATGACCCGAGAAGAATTAGGACCCAAACAGGTGAACCGAAAGAAAGTGACTGCGAATCGCCCTTGGCAAGTGGGAAATTAAATAGAAAAAAGAGACACCATTAGCTTTTTCAGCTGGGTGTCTCTTTTTTGCACGCGATTTTCGTAAAAATTGTTGTTAAATGCCACTTTAATAAAGATTGAAATCACACATATTAACTAATTAATATGATTTATCGGCGGATTTTGTAAGTTTATCGGCGAAACAACGATTTTATCGGCGAATCTCACCACTTTATCAGCGAATTTTCAATTTTATCGGCGAATCAAAAATATCAGCAAATTTTTAGAAAAGTGCCCTTTTGTAAAAATTGATAGAGCCGTGGCTTACCTAATATAATCATCCCCGACCAAGTCTTTAGCAATCACTTTAGTAGGAATGACAAATTCGACCGCACCCATATAACCAGGGGCTACCTCATATTCATTAAATGAAATCACTAATTTATGATCTTTGTTAATATAGAAGTTTTGATTGGCCGAAATTTTGTTAAATAGTTCATCCGGAGATAAGTCTTCATTTCCAGGAACTCCGCTGATCCAGTATATTTTATTAGGGTCTTTTTTCATTTGTTCTGTCATCTGATCTTTAATATTTTCGCTGATGATGTTGATATAATCATTTGATTTAAGCAAAATTGGTAAGGTGAGAAGGACATGCTCCTTCTTATCAATCGTATCGTATTTTATCGTTGTTGCGGACGAAGCCTGGGTTGTCACGACGTAGCGTGCGATAGAGAAAATTCGCTCATCATCGGTTTTTACTTCATAGCTGGAATCAACAGCTAAATGACCGCCGCCTGCTTTTTTGAGTTTTTCCATTTCCTTTGTAAAATCGTTAAATAATGCTTTGTTTTCGGCTAAATATTTTTGATTTAAGCTGCTTTCTAGCTGTTTATCTTCCAAGTTGGATACCTTTGGCACTTTAATTTTGGCATCATAGTCTTTCTCGGTGATGTTAAATTCAGTAAAGGTAATGACCTTCACGATGGAGCCAACAACCGGTATATCGGACAAGCTTTTGGCAAAGGTCGGGCTAACGTTTACAGAGAATGCAAAGATTGCAGCCGCGGCAATCAAACCGGCAATGCCTTTATAGCGCCGAACTGGGTTCTTACGTTTTGTATGTTCTCCTAATGCCTGATGGACAACGTCATCCAGGTTCTCTGGAATGGGGATATTTTTATATTCTTTTCTTAGCTCTTCTAATCTTTTATCCATTTTGGAAACCTCCGTGGTTTAGTTCGATGGCTGGTTTGATTCATGCTACTCCATTTTGATTCGCAGTATTTCCAGCGCCCGATATAGTCTCGTTTTGACGGTGTTTGGTTTTTCCTGAAGTATTTCAGCCACTTCGTCAATTGTTAAATCCTCGTAAAATCGAAGCACAATGATACTACTGTACTTTAGCGGCAGTTCCTCTAACGACCTTTTTAAATCGAGGTTTTGATATTTATCGTTTTTTCCCTGATTAATATACTCAAGGTTTGTCTCGTCTACGATGGTGACTTTTTTCTTTTTACGCAAGAAGTCCAAAGCGGTATTTACAACAATTTTGTAAAACCAGCTTTTGATGGAATGGACCTTCTGTAATGAGTTTTTGGCTGACAGGGCCTTTCTGATAGATTCCTGAACGATATCTAATGCATCCTGTGAATTTTTTACATAGCTGTACGCTAATCTATAAAAATCCGCTTTATTTTCCTGAATAAATTGGATTAACTGATCTTCTGTCTTACTCTGCCTCATGAAAAAATAGAGCTCCTTTTTCTACTTAGATACGTATCTTTGTATGTTTCGTTAAATAGACGCATGATATGAAAAAATAGTTTTAGTGAGGGGGAAGGAATTTATTGGCGGTTGTAAGGGGGAGGGAATTATATTGGATTTTTGTACGTGCCCGAATGGAGTATTTTTACGCTGTAAAGGTAACGTAGAGCTCGTCTACGTGCCCGCCCGAAGGATTTTTTCGCTGTTAGGGTAACGTAGAGCTCGTCTACGTGCCCGACCGGAGTACTTTTTCGCTGTTAGGGTAACGTAGAGGCTGTCTACGTGCCCGAATGGAGTATTTTTACGCTGTAAAGGTAACGTAGAGCTCGTCCACTCCACGTGCCCGCCCGGAGGTTTTTTCCGCAATAAGTGTAACGTAGAGCTTGTCTACGTGCCCGAATGGAGTATTTTTTCGCTGTAAAGGTAACGTAGAGCTCGTCTACATGCCCGCCCGGAGGATTTTTTCGCAATAAGTGTAACGTAGAGCCTGTCTACTTGCCCGAATGAAGGTTTTTTACGCTATAAGGTAACGTAGAGCCAGTCTACGTGACCAAAACCCACAAATTTTTCACTCTAAGGTCACTTAGACCTAGAATTTTATTAAACATTCGTTGCCAATAAAAATAGGAACATCCATAATGAAATAAAACAAGGAATGAGCGGTTGCTTTTTCCGGAAAGGGTGAACGAAATGGACAAATTTATGAAGCGGGCGGTTGAGCTAGCGCTCGAAAATGTTCGAGAAGGGGGCCAGCCGTTTGGGGCTGTGCTTGTAAAGGATGATGTGATTCTTGCGGAAGGTGTGAATGAACTGCATAAAGCATTTGATGTGAGCGGTCATGCAGAATTATTGGCAATCCGCCGGACGCAGGAACAATTGCAAACGAATGATTTGTCGGGGTGTGTAGTCTATGCCAGCGGCGAACCTTGCGCCATGTGTCTAACAGCGATGTATTTTGCTGGTATTGAAAAAGTCTATTATTGCGCTTCGGTTGAGGATGCCGCTGACGCTGGACTGGGCAAATCCAAGGCAATTTATGAGGACTTAAAAAATTTAAAATCAGAAAGGGCCCTTCCGATGATCCAAATACCATTGGAAGAAGGGCAAATTAGTCCAATGAGGCTCTGGAAAGAAAAGTAATAAAACTGTTTTGAAATAAATTGAAGGTAACAAATTCAACTATGCAGGGGTAACAGCAAAAGGGAAAGTGTATGGGGATTACCTGTTTTGAATAGGCAGCAATGAATTAGTCGTCCTCCGCGTAAGCCTCCGTTGTTGTATCCCTGCAATCCCAGCATTCAGCCCGATTTCTCTCCGGAATTGATAACTCCATGCCACAAGAAATACAGATATCCATAAGCAGTAGCTCCTCTCATTAAAAATATTTTAATATTAATATATATGTTTGGTAAAATAGTTATATTCTTACATTTGGAAAAATGTGAATATAGGACAGTAGTCATAGGGAGTAGGATTTCTTATGGATAGGTTAACAATTGATGTACAAAAAGCTGGATACAGTGAAAATGAGCAGGTTATTCAAGATATTCATTTTATGGTTGGAGCAGGCGAGCTAATCGGTCTGATTGGAGAAAATGGCGCAGGCAAAAGCACAACCATTAAGGCGATTCTTGGCCAGCTTCCTTTTGTTGAGGGAAGAGTCACCATCCATACGGGGAATGGTGTTTATGGTTATGTTCCGGAAAGGCCTGTTTTTTATGAGGAACTAACCGTTTGGGAGCATATTGAGTATTGCGGCGTCATGCGGGAAATACCGGACTGGGAAGAGAAAGCCAAAGAACTGATCAAAACCTTCCGTGCGGAAAATTACATCCATCAGCTGCCACACAGCCTTTCGAAAGGAACACAGCAGAAAATAATGCTGATCATCGCTTTACTTCCTTCCCCGGAACTATTAATTATCGACGAACCCTTTATTGGACTCGATCCCCGGGCCACCAAATTATTGCTTCAGATTATTGATGTGGAGCGGGAAAAAGGGACAGGGATCCTAATGTGCACACATGTATTGGATACGGCAGAAAAAATTTGTGATCAATTCGTTCTGCTGTCTAACGGAACGATGTTTACCTCGGGTACTCTTCATGACCTGCAAATAAAATGCCGGCTGCCGGGCGGAAGTTTGCTGGATTGCTTTGATTATCTGATCGATAGGGATGCTTACGATGAGCAGGACTGAATATTTCAGAAGATGGAAAAAGGAAAATGGTTTTCAACTGAAGGTTCTTGGAATGGTGGTTGATTGGACAATTTTCACCTATCTTGTTATCCCAGTCATCATTACCCTAGTTGTGATAGATTACAAGTTATGGCAGTCGCCGCCTGGATGGATATCCTATATACCATTTGAATTGTTCGGACTAAGTCTCTTTTTTATTGCGCAATTTTTTACTATCCGAACCTATATTGAACGCGCGGACGAATTGTTTGTGATCCAAAATGGAAGGTATTATCAGACCTTATTGCAGTTTGGAAAATATTTTACTTTATTAAAATCCGCTCTGATAACGGGTGCTATTTTGCTTTATTTATGGCCGGTTTTTACATACGGCTATCATTTCTCGGACATACAAGTTTTTGTTATCTTTATTTATGTTTTTCTTTGGAGCCTCTTTCAAAAGCTTGCTGAAAGATGTTTTTTTTTAAGAAGGATTATTTGGAGGAGAAGGGTTTTTTCCTTTGCGGTGTTTGTTCTATATGCCATCGGGATATACGCCTTTTTGTACAATCAAATTCTTTTTTTGAGTCTTGGTCTACTAGTCATGACAGCGGTCATCCTGCTGCTGAAAAAGGATCAAAGGCCGTTAAGAACCTTTCATGCGGAGGCGGAACGCGAAAGAAGTAAAAAATGGAAATGGGCCTCTTTTTTAATGGCCCAATCAGGGGAATATGATGGGATTAAGAAAACGAGGAAATCCCCGCTGTTTAACAAACACTCAAGACCGCTATTTTTGGAGCGCACACCTGAAAAGGTTTTGGCGGAAATGTACTGGAAATGGCTGATCAGAAAAGGGAAGAATCTCAAATTCTATCTCTATTATATTTTTGTTGCCTTTTATGCGATGACTCTATTGCCAGATAAAATAAAACTTATTGTGCTGGCATTTATTATTTTTGCCGGGTATAAAATACAAGGCGGCATGTGGAAATCGTTCATTACCCACCCGTTTACCAAAAATATGGGCAATTTGAGTGACGCGAGTGTAAGAAGCGGAAGGAGACGGGCGTTAGGGGTGACCTGGCTGCTTCCCTGTGGGCTTGTGACGCTATGGGCAGTTTTCCTTATTTATGTGTAAATAAATTGGGGTTTTCAAGGGGTATGTATTAGCTCTCAAGACCTGGTGTCGCCGTGGCGAATTAGCAAAAGATTTATCTGAGATTACATTGCTTGATGTCTACAAAGCAGTCAATGTCGTACAGGAGAATGGATGAATTATGAGACGGTTCTTGTACTTCATTGGGTAAAGCCTAGGGGGCACCTTCTTTTTGGAGGTGCCCCGCTGTTTAATCGTGATTAAAGTCATAATCATTATAATCATAATCAAAGCCATTGCCGTTGTTATTATTGTTGTTATAATACCAAGGATGTGGATAGTATTGCCCTGGTCCAGGATAATAATAAGGCTGATAATAAGGATTGTAATGATATGGGTAGTAGTAAAGCCGCGGTGAGTACGGTATATAATCCGGGTTCCCAGAGATATGACTCATATCTTGTTGTATCGGAAATTGATGTTGCAACTGTTAAACCTCCCATTAATTTTTCAATCTTACCACTGCCGAAGGTCAAATAGACTACATTATTGTATTCTGACTTTCATTTCTGGAGCCTGTTCGCAAGTCAATCCTTGTTCACATCTTGAGGAAGGAAACAAATATTGGCTAACACTTCGCGGTGTCAGGCATCCGCCCTAAACACAAGAACCATCCTTAAGTATTGTTAATTATTAGATAATTAGGACTTTTCTCTCTATTATTTATTGCCTTTTTTTCCTACTATGGATAGAGGCCCGAGAATTGTGAGAGGAGGTTTCTGTATAACGGGGGCAAAAAAAGAGAGAGAGGTATGGAGATGAATTTGTCAATTTTTAAGAAAACTAGTTTGTTAACGGCGATTCTGCTTCTAGTGTTTTCATCCCTTGTTTTTGCAGCAAGTAACCCAGGCGGCCCTTCAACAAATGGCCAAACCAATATCAGTTCAACTCTATCATATGCTGACGTAGTAAAGATTTTAGGTGACATTAAGCATTCCAGCAAAGGAAAAGTTGAAGTTTTCACGTTGGACAAGTACGGGAAATCAGAAGCCGGAAGAAGCATTTATGTAGCAAAGGTTGGGGATGGCTCCAAAAAGATTTGGATTCAGGCTCAAATACACGGTAATGAAAAATTGACGACAGAGGCTGCTCTTGACCTTTTAAAAACATATGCGAGCAGCAATAACAGAGAAGTTCAAAAAGTGTTAGGCGAGGCTACCCTCTATTTTATTCCAATGTACAATCCGGATGGGGCGGAAATGAATACCCGGGGAACGAAAATTATGTCAACCGGCCAGCTGCTTGACTTGAATCGCGACTGGACTCTTGACGGCTTTGCCGGCAAGGAATCGCTCGTGGTTTACAAATACTGGGCTGAATTAAAGCCAGACTTTGCAATCGATCTGCACCATCAAGGACTGAAGCAAGTGTATGGAACAAATGAAGCGACATCCTTCTCATTAGGAATTTCGCTAGCCCCTGATGGTCCGACTTTGCCATCTTATAAAAACTACAATGATGTAACACGGCAAATGCTTGCTTATGTATATGACAACATGAAAGGATATGGATACACGCATATCGACCGCTATCAAATTGTTGATGCCGCAAAACAGATTGGATACGATATCGATATTAAAGGCGGTGTTGTATCAGCGATGATGATGGGCTTGAACTATAATGGGTTAAATCCTAAGCATCACAGCCACCCAGCGGTATTCTTTGAGACAAAAGGAAATACTAGTGAAGGAAGTCTCGGGCAAAAGTCAAATGGTTATTTAACCAAGCAAAATTACCTGGCTCTGAAATCTCTTGTTTATGGTTATGTAACGGGTGAAATTTATAAGGTAGACCCAAACCATTGGAATGACATCCCAGCCTATCCGCTTGCAGGATATTGGACAGATTACAATGGAATCGTCCCGGTCGGCGCGTCAGGGTATTAATAATTAAAAAAGAGTGTTTTCTCAATGATTTTTTATTGCAGTCAGAGAGAAGACACTCTTTTTTGGGCGGCAGTGAATGTTTCCCATTTTAGTAGAATATATTTTATTAATATTTTAGCAGTGTTGTGAAAAGGGGACTTTATGTTTAGTAAAAGGTATCTCAGCTATATGGATTTTTATCGATCGAGCTATATGTCATTTTACAGGCGGGGTTGTTTTATTTGTTTGGGTGCGTTGCTGGTGGCGATTTCTTTACAGCTATTTTTAATTAAAAACTATGTAATTGACGGCGGAGTTATCGGAATTGGTATTTTGCTTTCTCATATTACCGGCCTTCAAGTTGGCTTGCTGTTATTGCTATTGAATGTTCCGTTTTTCTTAATTGGTTATGCCTTCCTTGGAAAGCGATTTTGCGCCCTAAGTTTTTTTGCTATTGTTGTTCTCACATTAGGAAGCAACTTTCTCGAACCCTTACCCGCTGTTACGAACACCCCTATCTTTGTCATCTTTTTTGGCGGACTGTTTTTAGGTTTGGGGGTGGGAATTACCATTCGTTTTGGCGGGTGCTTGGATGGGACAGAGGTAATGGCAATCCTGTTTAGTAAACGATCGCGATTTACCATTGGCCAATATGTTCTTTTATTTAATATTGTAATCTTCGGAAGCTCGATTTTTATTTTTGGAATAAAAGCAGCCATCTACTCATTAGCTACCTTTTTTATTGCCTATAAAACAATTGATTTGTTAATTAGAGAATAAGGAAGCAGGTAATTCTGCTTCCTAGGATGACATGACCTGGCCACCGTTTACGTGAAGTGTTTGTCCGGTGACGAAACGGGAATCGTCGGAAGCGAGGTAGACAAACGTTGGAGCCACTTCAAAGGGCTGGGCTTGCCGTTTCATAGGGTTGTCTACGAGCGCAACTTGGTCGGCTGAAAAGCTGGATGGAATTAGCGGAGTCCATATCCTTCCAGGTGCAATGGCATTGACCCTGATGCCTTTGTCAATGAGATTATGTGCCAGCGCCCGTGTAAATCCAACGTTAGCGGCTTTCGTCGACGTATAATCCACCAATTGTTTATGGCCATAATAGGCGACAACAGAAGCGGTGTTGATGATGGAACTGCCGGCCTTTAAGTATGGAAGCGCGGCGCGGGTGGTGTAAAAATGAGAGTAGATGTTTATTTTAAATGTATCATCGAACTGTTCATCGGTAATATCCAACAGGCTTGCTTGTTGAAATTGGATTCCGACATGGTTGCAAAGTACATCGAGCTTGCCGAATGTTTCAATCGTTTTTTCAACGATCGCGATACATTGCTGCTTTTCTCTAAGATCCCCAGGCAATAATAGACAGCGCTGCTCTAGCTCTTTAATTCGTGTTTTCGTCCGATTGGCGTCTTCGTGTTCATCTAAATAGGCGATGGCTACATCGGCCCCTTCTTTTGCAAAAGCTATCGCCGCCGCTGCCCCCATACCGCTGTCGCCGCCGGTAATGAGCGCGACTTTTCCTTTCAATTTTCCACTGCCCTGATAATTTGGATTTTCGATAATCGGCCGCGGAACCATTAATTTTTCCACTCCGGGCTGACGAAGCTGCCGCTGTTCTGGCACCGTGATGGGAATATCTTCATAACGGGTTATTTTTCCGTAATGGGGGTACATCGGGTACTCTTGATTTGGCGGTGTCTGCTGATGGTCGTTTGTCATGGTAACCCTCCTTTTTTAAAAAACATATTCCGGTTACTTTATGTGATCTGGGCGGATTAAGTGCCTGTCAGGCTGCTTGGGTACGGGCTCAATGCTGCAGGGATTGGAATAGTGTAGAGAAAAGAGATTTCGAGGAGGTTTTTTGCAGTGCAGTATTATTATCAATTGAGCCGCGAAGCAAAGTTATTGTTAGTTGATCATTCAAAGGAAAAAGAGGAAGTCGTCTATAATTCTAATCCGCGGCCTATAAAAATACCGCAAATTGGCCCGCGGCCGCCATATTATGCGAATCCGAGGTATGAACCTTATTATCCGGTTATTTAGGATTTGTGAATCGCCGGGGCGGGCTGGTCTATGTGACTTGGGCGGGGGATTGTTTTGTGGTAGGGGCACGTAGAGCTCTTCTACGTGACTGAACCGTTAGTTTTTTAACAGTTTGGGTAACGTAGAGCCCGTCTACATGCACGAAGAGATAGTATTTTAGCAGTTTGGGTAACGTAGAGCCTGTCTACGTGCCCGAAGAGATGGAAATTTAGCAGTTTGGGTCATGTAGAGCCCGTCTACGTGCCTGAAGAGATGGAAAATTAGCAGTTTGGGTAACGTAGAACCCCTCTACATGCCCGAAGAGATGGTATTTTAGTAGTTTGGGTAACGTAGAGCCCGTCTACGTGCCCGAAGAGATGGAAATTTAGCAGTTTAGGTAACGTAGAGCCCGTCTACGTGCCGGAAGAGATGGAAATATAGCAGTTAGGGTAACGTAGAGCCCGTCTACGTGCCCGAAGAGATGGAAATATAGCAGTTTAGGTAACGTAGAGCCCGTCTACGTGCCCGAAGAGATGGAAATAGAGCAGTTAGGGTAACGTAGAACCCGTCTACGTGCCCGAAGAGATAGAAGTTTAGCAGTTAGGGTAACGTAGAGCCCGTCTACGTGCCGGAAGAGATAAAGAACCCGTCTACATGCCCGAAGAGATGGAAATTTAGCAGTTTGGGGGTCACGTAGAGAGTATGTACTCCTTTTCCATTGCCCAAAACGGGCTAAAACATCAAATTATGGTCAATGGAGCCCCACTCCATTGCCCAAAACCGGCTAAATTATCAAATTATGGTCAATGCATCCCCGTTCCATTGCCCAAAACCGGGTAAATCAACAAATTATGGTCAATGCATCCCCGTTCCATTGCCCAAAACCGGCTAAATTATCAAATTATGGTCAATGCATCCCGTTCCATTGCCCAAAACCGGGTAAATCAACAAATTATGGTCAATGCATCCCCGTTCCATTGCCCAAAACCGGTTAAATTATCAAATTATGGTCAATGGAGCCCCATTCCATTGCCCAAAACCGGCTAAATTATCAAATTATGGTCAATGGAGCCCCATTCCATTGCCCAAAACGGGCTAAAACATCAAATTATGGTCAATGCATCCCCAATCCATTGCTTAAAACTGGCAAAGCCAACAAATTTTGGTCAATGCACTCCTGCTCCATCACCTAAAACCTGCCCCCAAAAACCCATAGTGCTGAATTACCCTTTTTCAAAATAAAATAGAACTAAAATGGTAATTGCCTGGGGGTGTTGGTCATACCAATCGAATGGAATGAACAAGATAAAATTTTTCACTTATATAATCAACGGATTAGCTACTTCATTCAAATTGTCCACGGAAAGTATCCTGCCCATTTGTACTGGGGAAGCCGGGTTCAGGCACTTCAGCCAGCTTCAATCCTTATCTATAAAAGCAGGGCCTTTTCTCCGACGACAGAGCCAGGGGATCCTAAATTTTCCCTTGATACCCTGCCGCAGGAGTATCCCGCCTTTGGTAACGGAGATTTCCGGTTACCGGCTTATCAGCTCCGAACCAGAGACGGATCAACTATTACCGAGTTTACTTATGATTCCCATGAAATTTTCCCAGGAAAGCCGCATTTCGAGGGACTCCCAGCTGCGTATGTTGAGGAAGAGAATGAGGCAGACACATTAGTCATCACCATGGTCGACTCTATGCTCGGCATCGGACTAAATCTCCACTATACAATTTACCGCGACCTCGATGTCATCACCAGATCCGTTTCCTTTGAGAACCTTGGCTCCCATCAAGTGGAAATACATAAATGTATGAGCATGTCCATTGACTTTCGCCATTCCAATTGGGATTGGCTGCATCTTCACGGAACTTGGGCAAGGGAGAGGCATATCGAACGACAGCCGTTACATCATGGAACGCAAATGATTTCCTCAGCAAGGGGAGCCAGCAGCCACCAGCATAATCCCTTCGTGGCGCTGCTTTCAAAAAATGCTTCTGAGGATCATGGCGAGGTTTTCGGCCTTAGTTTAGTGTATAGCGGGAATTTCGAAGCATCTATAGAAGTCGATCCATTTGAAACGACGAGGCTGGCAATCGGGATAAATCCATTTGATTTTATCTGGGTCTTAAAGCCAGGGGAAACATTTCAATCGCCAGAGGCTCTTATGGTTTTTTCAAAAGAAGGAATCGGCGGCATGTCGAGAACCTTTCATCGATTACTGCGCACTCGAGTATGCCGTGGTATTTATCGTGACAAAACACGCCCAATTCTTCTCAACAACTGGGAGGCCACAAGGTTTAATTTTACCGAGGAAAAATTAAAAAAGCTTTCAGATGCGGCGGCTGACCTAGGAATTGAGCTATTCGTCCTCGATGATGGCTGGTTCGGCCGACGTAATAATGATAAAAGTTCACTTGGCGATTGGGTGGTCAATCGGAAAAAACTGCCCCATGGATTAAAGGGATTGGCAAATTATGTTCAAACGAAGGGGATGCAATTTGGGTTGTGGGTCGAGCCGGAAATGATTTCACCCGACAGCGATTTGTACCGAAGACACCCTGATTGGTGCCTGCATGTCAAAGGGAGAAACCGGACGCTGTCGCGAAATCAGCTTGTCCTCGATTTAAGCAGGGAAGACGTCTGCGATTGGGTCATCGAAACATTCACGACCATCTTCAACAGTGCTCCAATCAACTATGTCAAATGGGACATGAATCGGAATATGACGGAGGTCGGTTCCGCCGAGCTTCCGCGAGAAAGGCAAAAGGAAACTGCCCACCGCTATATGCTAGGCCTGTATCGAATCCTTGGAACATTAACAAAACGATTTCCTGAGATTTTGTTTGAAAGCTGTTCAGGCGGTGGCGGGCGTTTTGACCCTGGGATGCTGTATTACATGCCGCAAACATGGACGAGTGATGACACAGACGCAGTGGAACGGTTAAAAATTCAGTATGGAACGAGCCTGGTATACCCGGCGGTCACCATGGGCGCCCATGTGTCCGATGTGCCTAATCATCAGGTCGGACGGAACACTCCATTGAAAATGAGATGCCATGTGGCAATGGCGGCCAATTTAGGATTTGAAATGAATATCGATAAGCTCAGCAAGGACGAAAGGGTGACAATTAAAAGGGAAATAAAGTTTTATCACCAAATCCAGGAACTCGTCTGTTTCGGGGATTTGTATAGACTGCTTAGCCCATTTGAAGGGATGGATACAGCCTGGATGTATGTGGCACCAGATCAACAACAAGCGGTTGTTTTTTACTATCGAATTCTTGCAGCACCGAATCCGCCCTTGCTTCGGTTAAAATTACGAGGGTTAAATCCGAAAGTGAAGTACCGCACCAATAACGTGGCCCCAGCTTACTTTGGAGACGAGTTAATGAAAATCGGCTTAGCAGTTACCCAAATAAAAAAGGACTTCTCCTCTGAGATTTTTCTCATCCAAGCCATGGAATAAAAAAGTGCCTGACACCAAAATTGGTGTCAGGCACTTTGACCTTGCCGTGATTATCCAGTAATGACTCTTTCTTTTGGGTAGTTGAATTTGGATTGCTTTTTATTTCCTCTAATGATAAAGATAAATGAGGTTAACCCGATTCGTCCAATGAACATCAGAATCATGAGAATGATTTTTCCAAAGGTGCTTAATTCGGGCGTGATTCCTGTAGACATGCCGACAGTACCAAATGCAGAGCAAACTTCAAAGAAAATGGCGATAAGGCTATTCTGGTGATCTGAAATACTTAAAGCGACAACTGAAATAAAGCACATAACGATTGCTAACAGGGTAATCGCAAATGATTTCAAAATATCATCGGGATGAAGTTCTCGATTAAAGATTTTAATATCACGATTTCCCCTAGTGAAGTGATAAACAAATAACATATTTAAAGCAAAGGTTGTTGTCCGAATTCCTCCGCCTACAGAGTTTGGCGAACCGCCAATAAACATGAAAATACTCATAACCAAGAGTGTCGGCATAGAAAAATCATTAATATCCATTGTCGTGATCCCCGCGCTTCTCGTTGTGGTCGCTTGGAATAAAGCGTAGAAAAAGGATTTATGCCAGGTCATATCTTTAAAATAATGATTAAATTCGATAAGAAAAATAAGGATTGTTCCAAAAACGAGAAGAATCCCGTATGTTGATGTTGTCAACTTTGCAAATAATGAAAAGCGGAAAGGCTTTCCAGGGTCTGTCTTTTTCCTTAAAAAATATTCCTTCACTTCAATTAATACAGGGAATCCTATGGCTCCAAGTATAATTTGGATAATATTAATCAGCTGCACGAAATAATCGCCGGCATATGGAGCAAGGGATTCTCCGGTAATATCCATCCCCGCGTTCGTTGTGGCACTGACAGATGCAAATAAACCATGAAGAAAGGCTTCACTCCAGGTTGGATAATATTTCAAGAAATGTAATCCAAGAATTATTCCGCCTGTCAGCTCTATCAAGATAATAATCTTAAGGATTTCTTTCACGAGGAGAACAAGTCCGGATAATGCAAACTGATTATTATCCACCATAATGAGCTGGCGTTCGCGCAATCCAATTTTTCGCCCCATCAGCATCCAGAAGAAGGTGCTGATCGCCATAACGCCAATCCCTGCGAATTGCAGGATAATCATGATCACAAAATACCCAAAGGTGCTGAAGGTTTTCGATATATCAAATACCATCAGACCTGTATCACTAACAACACTTACAGCCGTAAAGACAGTATCAATAAAGGACGCTTTGACCCCAGGTTTATGAACGGCAGGGATGCTAAATAATAGAATTGAAATGGTAACCGCGAGTAAATAATATCCAGAAATCACTTGGGCTGGTGACAGTCTCTCCATCCAAGCTCTTAATTTCCCCCACATAATAGTTCATATCCCTCTAAAAAGTTTTTCATATCCATTATCATAATGAAAAATCGTTTTATTTGGAAGGAATATTTATAATTTTAAGAAGAAGGTGTTATGGTCCATTTTTAACAAAAAAAACCCGGCACAAGGCCGGAAAGAAAAATATACATTAAAGGGGGGGTGATAGGCTTGAAAAAGATCATGCCTGATTCATAACCTATCATATCCCGAAAAAATGAAAATACTATGAATAAAACATTAAAACAGTGTTAAAGCTGTACGGTGCCTGACACCAAAGCGGGTGTCAGGCACGAATGAAGAACCATCCCCATGCATCATTCTTCATAGTGAATCGTGATGGTGTCGTCGTGTCGTTTGGTGAAGATTTTGTTTTTCTTTCTGTTTTCTTTTGTTTGGAAGATGATGTCGAAGTCGTAGTCGTCTGGGTATAGCTCGTTGGCAGCGATGTACAGGTTTAGTCTTTTATGGTTAATGGATTGTTTCTCTCCTTTTACTTGAACTAGATAATTTCCCATCTGATCGGGACCGGTGTAAATAATACCAAACTCATTTGTTGGTGAAATTTTTACATTATCTCCTTGACGATAAACCGGTACACGACTATCGGGACTTTCCTGCCTCTTCCGATCCTTGTATTTGTTTACAATCACCTGTTTCTCCAATTCCTTCAGCTTCCAGGCATCGGATACATCCACTGAGTACTGCTTCACCTCTTTGTAGGTGACAGCATGGGCCCTTTCGATGATTTTCGGATGAATTCCCAGCTTTAATGCAATCGCAAACGCCTGGCTTTCCCCGCCGCGCCCCATCATTAAACGATAGGTCGGGCTCAAGGTTGTTATATCGAATTCCATCGATCCATTTAAAAACCCTGGATGTGTTTCGGCAAACTCTTTAATCTCACTGTAGTGAGTTGTTGCAAAGATTGCTGCACCTTTTTCATAAAGCGTTTCTAAAATGGCGGTCGCCAGCCCCATTCCTTCTCCGGGGTCGGTGCCAGAGCCAAGCTCATCCAGCAGCACTAATGTCCGGCTGTTTGTCTCTTTTAAAATATCAATGATATTGACGATTCGGGAACTAAACGTACTTAAATTTTCACTAATACTTTGCCCGTCGCCAATATCAACAAGAATCCGTTCAAAGATGCTAAGGTTGCTTTCTGGAGATGCGGGAATATGAAGGCCGCATTGAACCATTAAGGTCAATAGTCCGACTGTCTTGATGGTAACGGTTTTACCGCCAGTATTTGGTCCGGTAATCACCAAGGCCTGCTGCTCACCGCCTAACGATAGTGACAATGGGACTGCTTTTTCCCCTAATAAAGGGTGGCGAGAATCAATCAGTTCAATCTCACCGGAATCGTTGATGTTCACTTTTGCACCATTAATTGAGCGGCAATATTTTGCTTTAGAAAATAAAAAATCATAATGAACCATTGTTTCAATTGCGGTTCGGATTTGCGCTTCTTTTTCCTCGACCAATCCGGTTAAGTAGCTCAAAACCTTTTGGACTTCGATTTCTTCATCGTTCAACAGCCATGTTAATTGGTCTTGAAAAATGGCAATTTCCTCTGGTTCGATGAAAAGGGTGGAGCCGGATGCAGATGTGTCCAACACGGTTCCTTTTATTTTCGTTCGGTATTCCTTTTTAATAGGAATCACGTATCGTCCATTTCGTTGACTGACTACATGTTCCTGCAAATACGTTTTATATTTATTGGAACGTACTAACTGCATTGTTTTATCCTTTAAGCGCTCCTCTTGAATCGTTATTTGTTTCCGTATTTTCAACAGCTCTTTGCTTGCATAATCATCCACACGGCCATTGCGGATGCAGCGGATGATTTCACTGGCAAGCTCAGGCAACTCCTCGATAGCGTCGATATAGGACGATACCCTTTGCGCCAAAAAGGCTTTATCCTTCATAAATCGCCGCATCTTTCCGCAGCAATCAAGGAAATCGTAAAGCTTTGTAAACAGATCAACTCTAAGAGCGTCCCCTTTATTTAGACTAGCTAACAGCTGCTCCATCCCATCCAAACCATGCACCGGAACGCTGGCGCTTTTCTTCAAAATCTCCGCTGCCTCCGAAACCTCATCAAGCCAGGCTTCGATTTGTCTTTTATTGGAAGATGGTGTCAGGCACCCGATTTTTGCCTTGCCTTCCTTTGTTAAGGCATGGCTAGCGATGGTTTCTTTGATTTGTTTAAATTCTAATGTGTCAAATGTGTGCTGGTTCAATTTTGTTTCCTCCTTAGAAATAAAAATAGCCGCAATGAACAATGTCATTGCGGCTAAAACAGAGGTGTGGAGTTCACACCTCGTTCATCCTTAAAAAAACCAAAATAAATACTGTCTACAAAAAATGTACACAGCAGCATTGGATCAAGAATGTATGCCTATGTCATCTTCATGGTTCTTAACTTCATTCCAAAACCATAGTCAAATAAACCCTCATTCGTACCTAAAAAAACGAAAAGGATGACCTGGAATGAACATATCCAATTGATTGGATTAGTTAAGAACGACACCTAACATAAAACATACTCCTTTATAAGGAAATATAATACTTTTCTACATAATATGGTCAATTAAGGTAATTTGTCAAATGTTTTTTGTGAAGCATGGGGACGGTTTTCTTGCCTCTAAATTAAATGAAGAAGAAGGGCTATCCCTATGCATCATACCTGTGCTGAAAAAATAAACATATTTTATTAAATTTGGTTACTTGACAGAATTATTTTAAGGATATAAAATTTTTAAGGTCAATAGATGATGCAATAACCGACAATTCGGTTGCAAACTTAAACTGTTTGACATATGGATAAGAATATTGTTGCAAAATTTATCTGTTTGCCAAATTCATGCAACACATCCTGCTATTATTATTTTTAATCATTTTTGTAAGCCGTTGCAGAGGGAAATAGAGTCAACATTTTTTGGTGAAGATTTAGAAAGGTTGTGGATAAAAACATATTTATGTGAGGGAATAAATTGCAGCATTTTTATAAAGATAATAACTAACAGATTTATACATCAGGAGGACGATCATGCCGTTATTAATTATTGCAATTGGGGTTGTATTGTTACTTATTTTAATCATGGGATTCAAGTTAAACACCTTTGTATCATTGATTATTGTTTCCTTTATTGTCGCATTGCTTTTAGGAATCCCGGTAAAAGATGTTGTTCATTCAATTGAAAACGGTTTAGGCGGGACGCTTGGACATATTGGTTTAATCTTTGGACTCGGCGCCATGCTTGGCCGGTTAATTGCTGATGCGGGCGGTGCCAACCGGATTGCGACAACATTAATTGACAAGTTCGGCGAAAAAAGAATTCAATGGGCTGTATTATTCGCTTCATTTATTGTAGGTATTGCACTATTTCTGGAAGTTACCATTGTTCTATTAGTTCCAATTATTTTCTCCATCGCAAAAGAATTAAAAGTTTCAATTGTGAAATTAGGTCTTCCAATGGTAACAGCTGCTTTAGCGGCGCATGCATTCTTACCGCCGCACCCAGGACCGATTGCGGTTGCAGCTGAATATCATGCCAATGTTGGCTTAGTATTAATTTACGGAATTATTGTTGCCATTCCAACGGTAATTATTGCGGGTATTTTGTATCCAAAGCTGGCACAAAAAATTGTGCCTAGTGCCTTTACTAGAGAAGGAAGCTCATCTTTCGGTATTCAGAAAACATTTAAATTAGAAGAAACACCTGGTTTTGGAATCAGTGTCTTTACAGCACTTTTCCCTGTAATATTAATGGCTTTAGGGGCAGCGGTAGATATGGTGCAGCCAGCTTTAGGATTTAAAGATAATTGGTTTGTCATCTTCATTCGTTTTATCGGGACCTCCTCAACAGCGATGCTGCTTTCTGTTTTACTGGCGATTTACACTATGGGAATTCGTAGAAAAACCCCAATCAAGGATTTGATGGATTCTTGTTCTTCAGCGGTTAATGCGCTTGGGATGCTGCTGTTAATCATTGGCGGCGGCGGTGCATTAAAGCAAGTGCTTGTTGATGGCGGTGTAGGTGATTATGTTGCCAAAATATTTGAAGGAACTTCGATGTCACCTATTCTGTTTGCCTGGATTGTCGCAGCATTATTACGTGTCTGCTTAGGTTCTGGAACGGTTGCAACCTTAACAACCCCAGGACTGGTTATTCCTTTAATGGCAACCATGCCTGATGTTAACTTAGAATTAGTAACACTTGCTACAGGTGCCGGAAGTGCTATTGCCTCACATGTTAACGATGCTGGTTTCTGGATGGTCAAAGAGTCTTTAGGGATGTCCTTGAAAGAGGCCTTTGGAACATATACGATCCTTTCCACCGTTGTGGCAGTTTCGGGATTAGTCTTCACCTTAATCTTAGGTGCATTTCTTTAAAAAAAACGAAGAAACCATTTTATAGCCGCTATAAAATGGTTTCTTTTTTTTATGAGCTGTTTGATCTTGCTTTTACTTTGACGGTATTTTGCTTATAATGAAAGGTGTTGCAAAATGCACAACTGCCAACATAAATAACCGTTTAGCCAGAAGGTGAAAAGAAATAATGATGAAAGCGTTGGTCATTGTCCCTTATGAGGGGCTGTTGGAATTAATGAAAGAGATCCAGCAAGAAGTAGAAGATATTCAATTACATATCGAATTAGGTAATTTATATGAAGGGGTCGCGATTGCAAAGGATGCGGAACAACACGGCTATCATGTCATCATCAGCCGTGGGGGAACAGCTTCGATGATTCAGGAGGCGGTTTCGATTCCGGTGATTGACATTCAAGTGTCCGGCTATGATGTATTACGTATTTTAACACTAGTAAAAGGATTTTCAAGGAAAGCGGCCATCGTTGGATTTAGCAATATTACCCAAGGGGCGGCAACGATTTGTGAGCTTCTTGATTTAGATATAAAGACATTAACAATCACCAAAGATAGTGAAGTGACAGAAACACTCGCGAATTTAAAAAATCTTGGCTATGAGGTCATCATCGGTGATGTCGTGACTGTTCAAAGTGCCAGACAGCTGGGATTGACAGGTGTTTTGATTACGTCTGGAAAAGAAGCGATTCTTGATGCCCTGGAAGAAGCAAGAAGGTCCTATCACTTATTCTCCCGTCTGCAGCAGGATGTTTCTATTTTTCAAGCTATTCTTGATGGAAATGAACAGGCAATCGCTGTTTTCAATAAAGAGGAAACCATGGTTTATGCCAACGAGCGGTTTAATCAGGAGTTTCAGTGGATGAAAATCGAAAGTTCACCGGATTTAAAAAAGATAATCCACGAAACGGCATTGACCCGTGAGAAGCAAACGATCACACTTCACATGAATCATGTTTTTTGGAAGATCACCACATGTCTGAAAGAAGACAGTATTATTATGTATTTTGACAAAAATGTTCCTGACCAGGTGATGGCACAAAACGGTAATGCAAATGCAATTGAATTTCATACATCCGTTTCATTTACTCCTTTTTCGGGAAAAAGCGAGCAAATTCAAAAGGTGCTTAAGCAAATTGATCAATATAGTAAAAGTGAAGCTTCGGTTTGGATTTCCGGCGAAGAAGGAATTGGCAAGGAATTAGCTGTCCATACTATTTATTTAAAAAGAAAAAAAATGAAAGAATCCTTTATCACACTGCATTGTGATGTAATAAGTGAAGAACAGCTGAAAAATCTATTAAATGAGGCTTTTTTTGAAAGATATGCCAATGGTGTAGTTTATCTGAAACATATCGATCAACTAAGTCCTTCGATGCAAAAAGAATTATCCCAGATACTTACGCAGAATGAAGCTGAAAAACTGCAATGGCTGGCGTCTTCTGAGGATAACATCGAGGAGAAGATGAAAGGCGGTTCATTTGATAGCGTGCTGTATGCTGCATTAGCGGAGTTGAAAATTCAAATTCCGCCATTGCGGGAACGTAGAAGTGATATTGAAGATTTAGTGCATGTGTTTATTTCAGAATTTCATCCAAAGTATGGAAACAAAGTGGTGGGTATTCGCCAGGATGCATTAGAGGAACTGAAGAACTATGATTGGCCTGGTAATGTACAACAACTGAGACAAATCATTGAACAATTATTTTTAGAAGCCTCTTCCTACTATATTGAAAAGAACGAAGTGGAAGCCGCCCTTAAGCAATTAAAACAGCAAGAGAAGCCTGCTGATCCATTAACACCTATCGATTTAAGCGGTACATTAGAGGAAATTGAAAAACAAGTGATTATCAAAGTGTTGGAAGAAGAAGGAATGAATCAATCGAAAGCAGCAAAACGGTTAGGAATTAACCGTTCCACATTGTGGCGCAAGCTAAAATAACAGCTTGCGTTTTTTTATTTTTTAAATAGGTTGCAAAAAACAACAGCATAATTATATTGGAAATATGGCGTTGATAATTATTGCTTAATGCAACATTTTGTTTTATTATTATTTCTGTAATCGTTTTTAGGATTTAAATTCATTAATACGTTTTAGAAACATACAAAGCTCAATAGGTGCTGTAGTCCGAATGAAAAGGAAACGAACAATACAAACTATTATATGTATAAAGGGGGTCGGGAGTTAGGTGAAACTAGCAGTTATAGCAGATGATTTAACAGGCGCAAATGACACAGGTGTCCAATTTGCCAAACAAGGTTTAAAAACAACTGTGCTGTTTTCTGATACGCAATTGCAGCAGTCGCACTTAAGTGAGGATGTCATTGTATTAAATTCGGACAGCCGTGCTTTAATTGCTAAAAAGGCTTATGAGGCCGTATTTCAAATGGCAGCACAATTAAACCATTTAGGCGTTTCCAATGTGTTTAAAAAAGTCGACTCCACTATGCGAGGAAACATTGGCCCAGAAATTGATGCGGTAATGGATGTCTTTCAGATTAAGACTTCATTTGTTGTCCCGGCTTTTCCGAAAAGCAAACGGGTGACACTGAACGGCAGCCATTATGTTAATGGTGTGCTATTAGCCGCAACGGAAATGGCAAATGATCCCGCCTGCCCTGTCAAAGAGAGTTACTTACCAAAATTATTGCAGAATCAAAGCAAGCGAAAAATAGACTTAATTTCAATGTCTGATGTGAGACAAGGAATCAGCCATTTATCTGAAAAAATGACTGAACTGTCTTCAGGGGAAATTTCGAAAATTATCATTATCGATGCCACATCGGATGAGGAACTGGAGACCATTGTCCAAGCAGCAAAAGCTTTAAAGGAGAAAGTTCTGTGGGTCGGTTCTGCGGGGATTGCTTCCCACCTTTATGGCACAAGTACTGATAAAATGCAGTTCCACCCTGGTCAGGATGGGGAAAGACATCCGGTACTGCTTGTCGCCGGGAGTGTCAAATCGACCACACATCAACAAATTCAAGAGCTGAAAGTGAAAAATCATGTTGAAGAAATTGTGATTTCTCCTGAAGAATTCTTTTTTGAAGACAGACGGAAGCTTGAAATTGAACGAGTGGTAAAAGCTGGCCAAGTCCTGCTTCGACAAAATGATTTAGTCGTTTCGACCGATCGAGGGGAGGAAACGATTAATAGAGTCAAAGAACTACAGCACTCACTCGGGTTATCGAATTTGCAAGTAGGCACCACGATTGCTGAAGCGATGGGAGAAATTGCTGGCCGGTTAATCGAATGCAACCGTATTTCCGGTGCTGTTTTAACAGGCGGAGATATTGCTGCTGCTACATGCAAGGTGTTGAACGGGGAAGGCATTCGTGTGATCGGCGAAGTGGAAGCGGGTATACCGTATGGAAAGCTATTCGGCGGTTTATACGACGGGATGCCGCTGGTGACAAAAGCGGGTGCATTTGGAACCGATCAGGCATTTGTGAAAGCGCTGGAAACCATTACTGGAGTAAATGGCCTATCTTAAAAAGGGCTTTATAAAAAATAGAAGTGAAATCGGAGGAATAGATGATGGCTGCCAATAAACCAATTATCGCTATTACAATGGGTGACCCATCAGGTGTCGGACCTGAAATTATTGTTAAATCTTTAAATGATCAAAACATTTATGAAAATTGCCGTCCATTTGTTGTCGGCGACCTTAAAATTCTTAAGCGAGCTTTAGGAGTAACCAATATCGACCTGCAGTTAAACAGCATTTCGAATCCAGAAGAAGCAAAGTATGAATATGGAACAATCGATATCGTCGACCTAGATTTAGTGTCAGAGGATTTACCATGGGGACAAGTATCTCCTGAAGCTGGAAATGCTGCTTTCCGCTATTTGGAAAAGTCAATTTCCTACGCAAATGAGGGGCGTATTCAAGCGATTTGTACAGCTCCATTAAATAAAGAAGCTCTTCATAAAGCGGGCCATATGTATCCTGGACACACTGAGATCCTGGCTGAATTAACGAACACAAAAGATTTTGCGATGATGTTATCAGCCCCTGGTTTACGTGTCATCCATGTGACTACTCATATCGGACTGCTTGATGCGATTAACAAAATTAACGCTGACCGTCAATATACGGTGATCAAGCTTGCCCATGAAACATTACAAAAAGCAGGAATTAAGTCACCAAGGATTGCTGTTTGCGGAATCAACCCGCATGCTGGTGAAAACGGTCTGTTCGGTCATGGGGAAGAAGAAGAAAAAATTATTCCGGCTGTTCAAAAGGCACAGGCTGAAGGAATTAATGTGCAAGGGCCGCTTCCGGCAGATACATTATTTTTCAGAGCAAAGCGCGGCGACTTTGACATTGTTGTAGCCCAGTATCATGACCAAGGGCACGGACCGATTAAAGTATTGGGACTAGAAGCCGGCGTAAACATAACGGTTGGTCTTCCAACCATTCGGACAAGCGTGGACCACGGCACCGCTTTTGACATTGCAGGTAAAAATATTGCCGACGAGCTTTCATTAAAAGAAGCCATTCGCATGGCGATTGAATTAGCTCCTGAAAAATAGTTCAAACTAAATAAAGATAAGGGAAAGCAAGAGGGACTTTGAGAGACCTCTTGCTGCCTTTTTATGTGTTGATTTGGAGCCTGCTAGTAAAACAAGGTTATACATAATTAATGGTGAAAACAAAAGGAGTGTTTCAAAATGTCTTTTCCGAAGCTTGCAAAAATAAGACAACAATTCCCTGCCGAAAGTATTGAAAATATTCCTGCTGTCATGACGGAACAATTTCAGCAAATTAACGCCGATGAAAAAATTAAATCAGGTATGGAAATTGCGATTACTGTTGGCAGCCGCGGGATTGCCAATATTCCTTTAATCGTCAGAAGTGTCGCTGATGAAATCAAAAAACGAGGCGCCACCCCGTTTATCATTCCGGCAATGGGAAGCCACGGGGGTGCTACAGCAGAAGGTCAAATCGAAGTGTTGGAAGGATTAGGAGTGACAGAGGAATCGACAGGCTGTGAAATCCGTTCTTCAATGGATGTAGTCGAAATTGGCCAAACGTCAGACGGCATTCCGGTGTATCTTGACAAGCATGCCCACAATGCCGATGGAATCATCATCATGGGCCGCGTTAAACCACATACTGATTTTAAAAAAGAAATTGAGAGCGGTTTACTGAAAATGGCATCAATTGGAATTGGGAAGCATAAGCAGGCACTCGCCCTGCACACATACGGCATTAAGGGAATCCGCGATATGATGCCTGATGTGGGTAAGGTTGTATTTAAGCAGCCAAATACATTATTCGGAATCGCCATTGTTGAGAACGCGCATGAAGAAACGGCGATCATTGAAGCGATCGAGAATGACCGGATTGAGGAACGTGAAAAAGAGTTGCTGGCTGAAGCTTTTAAGATGATGCCAAGCCTGCCAGTAGACAAGATTGATATTTTAGTGGTTGATGAAATCGGTAAAAATTACAGCGGTACCGGTATGGATACAAATATTATCGGCCGTATCCGGGTATTGGGAGTAGAAGAACCAGGAAACCCGGATATTAAATATGTCATCGCATCGAATTTAAGCGAAGCCTCCCACGGCAATGCGCTCGGAATAGGTCTTGCTGACCTTACAACCCAGCGCCTGTTTGAAAAAATTGATTTTAAAGCGATGAATGAGAATGTCGTGACAAGTACGTTCTTAGACCGGGCCAAGATTCCAATCGTCCTTGATAACGATCAAGAGGCACTAAAAGCAGCTTTACGTGCCACTTGGGGCGTCGCACCGGAAGAAGCAAGAATCGTTAGAATCCCAAACACCCTCCACATCGGAGACCTATACGTTTCGGAAGTTATATTTAACGAACTTATGGATAAAGAAAACATCGAAGTACTAGAGGACCTGCAAGAAATGAAATTCGGGGAAGATGGTTACTTCTTGCCGATGAAGCATGAGTGATGCATTGGTGGTGCATTACCTAAAATTAGACGAATAAGTGGGTTTTGGAGCCTATTGGCGACATTTCTCTTAGTAAAAACAACAAAAGTGTTTCCAATAGAGCCTATTGGCGACATTTCTCTTAGCAAAAATAACAAAAGTGTTTCCAATAGAGCCTATTGGCGACATTTCCCTTAGCAAAAATAACAAAAGTGTTTCCAATAGAGCCTATTGGCGACATTTCCCTTAGCAAAAATAACAAAAGTGTTTCCAATAGAGCCTATTGGCGACATTTCTCTTTGCAAGAACTACTAAAGTGTTTCCAATAAAGCCTATTGGCGACATTTCTCTTTGCAAGAACTACTAAAGTGTTTCCAATAAAGCCTATTGGCGACATTTCTCTTTGCAAGAACTACTAAAGTGTTTCCAAAAGAGCCTATTGGCGACATTTCTCTTTGCAAGAACTACTAAAGTGTTTCCAATAAAGCCTATTGGAACGGGGGCTGGGTTTAGGTCAATAGAGCAGGGGGCCACTACCCGAAAAAGTCCGCAGCAGATTGATTCAAGGTAAAAACAAAGCTTGGGAGAGAAGCCCAAGCTTTGTTTCTTTTTTTGTAAAGGGAATTGTTTTTAGATTCGCCGATAAATTTGCTCTTTTCGCCAATAAAATCAAAATATCGCCGATAAAAGGTCTTGATTCGGCGATAAATACAAAAAATTCGCCGATATAATCATATAATCCACTTTTTTCAATATAGAAAAAGCAATAAATTTGCGTTACTTATACACTTGCTGATCAGCCTGCCGTTTTATAAAAAAGAGTGTTTTCTTTCCCTTCATATTGACCGCTGTGATTCCCGCGGCGACGAGGATAAGTGCACCGACGGTATTAAGTGATAAATGTTCCCCAGGAAGAAATATAGCTGATAAAATGGTTCCAGCAACAGGTACAACAAACTTATAAAGCGAAACTTCGCCGGCCTTATTGTACTTTAGCAACGAGGTCCACAAAGCAAAGGCTGCCGCAGATAAAAAGACTGCGTATAGAAGCAGCGCCCATGCCGTGGGTGTGAACGTCATGGCGTTAGGCTTGAGGTTTGGTGTCCCGACCAAAAGCATCAGCAGTGAACCGACAAACATTTGCCAGCCGGTCAATGCAAACGGGTGAATGTCACGCGACAGTTTTTTAGACAAAAAGGTCCCGAAAGCACCAGCTAACCCCGAAAGCAGCATAAAGCCTTCACCCATAAAGGAGAAAGACAGTGAGGCATCCTGTCCCCAGTTTGCCAGCACAATTCCCCCAAAGCCTGTAATGAGACCAAAGATTTTCCGACCATCCAGGCGATCATTTGAGTAAACAAAATGCGCTAGAAAAACAACGAAAAACACTCCGCTCGAATTGAGAATCGCCGCTTTCATTCCCGATGTATGAGCTAATCCATTATAAAAGAAGAAATATGACAAACTCGTTGATAAAAGCCCTAAACTTATAATGGCAGGCCATTGCTGCCAGCGGACTTTAAGTGCTTTTCGGTCAACGAAGAATACGATCAAAAGCAGCAATAATGCCGACATCATGAAACGCATGCCAGCAAAAACAATCTTAGCTGTTAAATCATCCCCCGCCATGCCAAGCTCCTCATAACTAAGCTTCAAAACAGGAAACGCACTTCCCCATAACACAGAGCAAAAAACAGCAATCAAAATAACCCAAAACCTACCTGTGAAAAAATGCACAAAAGCAGCTCTATTATCCAAAATATCCAACCCCAAATCCCTATAATAGCTCTAACAAACCATTATACACGATGATGATGGATAGGGACGGTTCTTCTGCCTCAAAAATGAAAAAGATGATGCACTAGTTCCGTCCCCATGCTTCCCTATTAGAGGGAATGTTCATAAATGGGATATAATAGTAGTTATCATTCTACAGAACGGAGGGAGTCCAATTGAAAGAGACGATCTTAAATACGCTGAAGAAAATTGAGGAAGATTTTAACGTTAAAATTTTGTATGCTTGTGAATCCGGCAGCAGGGCTTGGGGTTTTCCTTCTAAGGATAGTGATTATGATGTCCGGTTTATTTATGTTCATCAACAAGAGGATTATTTAACCATCGACCCAATAGGTATCGGAAAAAAGCGGGATGTAATTGAGCTGCCAATAAACGATTTGCTGGATGTTACCGGTTGGGAACTGACCAAAGCATTACGGTTATTTCGGAAATCGAATCCACCTTTAATGGAGTGGATTTGTTCAGGGATTGTCTATTATCAGGCCTTTTCCACCATCGAAAAAATGAGGGAGCTCAGCAGCTCGATTTTTGCCCCGCATTCATGTCTATATCACTACCTAAACATGGCCGCTAATAATTTTCGAGAATATTTACAAGGCGATCAGGTGAAGATCAAGAAATATTTTTACGTGTTAAGACCTGTACTGGCAGCCCAGTGGATCGAAAGGTTCAATGAATTCCCGCCATTAGAATTTCCATCCTTGGTAGAGGAAATGGTACAGGAGGGAGAATTGAAGGAAGAAATTGAAACCTTATTAAAAAGAAAAATGGCTGGTGATGAACTGGAATTAGAACCGCGCATCGATGTCCTAAACAACTTCCTAAATAAAGAAATCATCCGGCTTCAAGAATTCACAAAAACCCTAAAAATATCGAACCCAAACTTTACACCAAGGCTTGATGAACTATTTAGGGAAACCCTTGAAGAGGTTTGGAGTTTGTGAAGCAGGGGGACGGTTCTTGTGCTTCAAATGTGAAAAAAAGAAGGGACACAAGAACCGACCCCATGTCCCTGCAAGAACCGACCCCATGTCTCATCAAATAAGTAGATATTGTGACAACGGCAGTGATTGTGGCTTGCAAGGAGGAAAAAAGGTACAATGGTGTAAAAAGGACAAGAAGGGAGTGTGGTTAGATGAAGTTAAGACTTGTTTTGGCAGCTTTATTTACTGTGGTTGTGCTGGCTGCTTGCGGCGGTACAAGCAAGGAAGAGAGCAAGCCTGCAGCGGACAAGGAAACAAGCAACGTTAAAGAATTAGTACAGGACTACAGTGCTGGAAATAAAAAAGCGCAAAATGCATCGATTACGTCCCATCAGCTCGTTGTGACGGCCAGCAATGGCAGTGAAACTTCGTATGACCTGCCAAATAATGAATTTTTTGTATCGATTGCCCCTTTTATCGAGGAAACCCATCCTTGAACGAACCATAGCTTGACAGGTTGTCAAGGAGAATTAGCAAATAAAGAGTTTAAATTATACATCGAAGACAAGGAAGGCAATGTCATTCGGGATGAAAAGGTCAAAGCTCCGTCTAACGGCTTTATCGATTTATGGCTGCCGCGAGACAAATCATATCAAGTCAAGATTGAGTATGATGGAAAAAAAGCCGAGTCAGACATCTCTACTTTTAAAGATGACCCAACGTGCATTACCACCATGCAATTGATGTAATTCAAGAGAAATAGTAGAAAAAGGCAAGGGGACCATCCTCTTGCCTTTTTTTGAGTAAAAAAAACGGCTCACCCGCCTCCTCGAAGCTCTTATCAAAGAGCTGAATGAAGCAAGAGAACCGTCCCCGTGGATCATTAATAAATGACAACCGGGTCGTAGGTGCTGAGGGTGTTGTATACCAAACTCATGACGTTGGATGGTGTGTTGACGCAGCCGCCTGAGCCTGCTGTTAGGTAGGCGCTGCTTGACCAGTTGGTCCTCCAGCTGGCGTCATGGAATCCTTGGCCGCTGTTGGTGAATGGGGCCCAGTAATTTACCTTGACGGCGTAATCGCCCTTACCTACAGCGGAGCCTCTAAGTGTGTACTGCTGACGCTTATAAAGGATATACCAGACACCCCTTGATGTGTCTTCTCCGGTAATATGTTTGCCGGTTACTACATTCGTTGTAAGGGCTAACTTACCATTTTTGTAAATCCAAATCCGCTGTTCGGAAATGGACACTTCCGCATAGGTGTTGCCAATGCCATTATTGGAAGTTGTTTTGTACCCGATGCCCTCATTACTCCAGCCATGGCCGTAAATATTAGAAGCGGAAACCGATTTTTCCCCGTTTTCAAAAGCGCCTTGAAGCAGCGTTGCTTCTTTATCCACATCTATTGCCCAGCCGTAGCCCTGACCTTTAACAGAAATGACTCTTCCGGAATGGGTTTTAAAGGTGAAATTTTTATCTAAGGTTGACTGAGCATCATTAATTTCAGCAATTTTTTCCTTAATCCCGCTAGGGTCAACGGTAACCTCCATTTTCTTGGAAACCGAGGCATTTTGAATTAATTCATTGGCTTTTAATGAGTAAACTTTATTCTGAACCTTATATTCAATCGTCTGCTGCAGCAGTTCTTGCAGCTTCTCTTTTTCCTTTTTGACAATCGAACTGTCTTCTTTAATCGGCTGTAAATATACAGCTTTCAGATGGATGTCGCTTTTATATTCCTGCTTTTCGTAATCTTTCATCAGGCTCGCGACATCATACTGTTCCCCGTTCTCGCTTTTAGTGATAATAATTTCGCCCTTCTTCAGCTTCGCCTTAGCATCTACGGGCGCTTTAAGATCTTTATTCATCGATAAGAGCTTTTTCTCGACAAGCTTTTTCATTGTTTGGCTGCGATATTGGTCCGCCTCTTCAGGGATCAGCCAGTAATTTTTTGCTTTAAATGAAGGAAAAAATGACCACTGGTTTTTGAGTAATTTCTTCACTTCAGGTAAATCTTTATCCGAAAATCCCATTTGCGTATCTTCTTCATCTAGAATAAGCTGGTCACCGACATACACTCGGTTTTTTAATTCGGACGTTTTTAATTTTTTTATCGCCTGGTCAGCAGTCAAGCCGCCTACGTTTGTGTCATTAATGGTAATCTTGGAATTGAATCGGGATGCCTGATAATACTCTACACCGCCAATGAGAAGTGCTAGAATGATAACACCAGCAGTAATAAACTTCCCATTTTTGGATCGCTTTTTTGAGCTTCTCCGCTGATTTATGTCAAATTCTTCAACTGTTTCTTTTTCTGCGTTTTTCATAAAAAATTTCCCCCTGCCTAGGTAAAAATTCCAGAAACATTAACCTAGTGTTTTTGTACCAAAACTATTCACTAGTTTACCTTATTATTCGTAATATATCACTATCATTTTACTAGATTTTACAATAATTTTGTAACAAATTTAATAAAAATGAAATTTAATAGTTTAAATACGTAAATTTAGAAAGATAAAAAAGGATATTAACCTGGAGTCCTAAAAATGGGTGACTATTTATAAAATGTTCAGTATAATTCAAATAAAAAAGGCAATTAGGACGGTGAGAATAAGTGAAAAAAATAACAGTTGAAAACTTAGTTCGGCGGTTTTCATTGAAAGTTGTAGCTGGTGAAAACCAACTACAGAAAGTGATAACGCAATCACGGGTCCATCGTCCGGGCTTAGAATTTGTTGGTCATTTTGATTTTTTTCCGACAGAGCGAGTTCAAATTTTAGGAAAAAAGGAAATTACCTATTTAAATAAAATAAGTGAAGAGGAACGGAAAATACGAATAGGAAATATTGTCCAATATCACCCGCCATGTTTCATTCTAACAGCCGGTGAAGACCTTACCTATTTAACACACCATTGCAATGAACAGGGGATTCCTCTGTTAATGACCAAACAGCCTGAGACAACTTCAGATTTTATCACAAGATTGGATGCGTATTTAATGAAGGAATTAGCACCGGAAATAGCGGTGCATGGTGTTTGTGTAAATGTGTCTGGCATTGGAATCTTACTTCGCGGTAATTCGGGAGTAGGAAAAAGCGAGACGGCGCACACATTAATCCGCCGTGGACACCGGCTGGTTGCCGATGATATTGTTGTACTGAAGAAGCTGAGCCCGCAGACGATTCTTGGAACTCATGATGAGAAAACTAAGGAATTCCTGGCCCTTCGCAGCATTGGACTGTTGAATGTTGTCCGCATTTACGGCCGCAGGGCATTTCAGGATGAATCCCGAATTGCGCTTGATATTCATTTGACGAAATGGCAGAAGGACGATTTGAACAATGAATTGGACCAGAAACCTCAATATATAGAATATATGGGTGTAAAAGTCCCATCTCTCGAAATCCAGCTCCAGCCCGGCCGAGATGTCGCCGGCCTAATCGAAGCGGCAGCCAATAACTGGTATCTACGCCAACAAGGATACAGCGCAGCAGAAGAGTTTATGAGCCGGATTGAAGCGGATATTTCGGGTTCAAGCAATCAATAAAAAAAATGGTGCCTGACACCCGATCTAATTTGGTGTCAGGCACCATTTTTTGTTCAAAAGACTGATGAAATATTGGTAATGGGCTATTATCGGAAAAGGCGGTAAAATCAAGTGATGTGCGGGTGTAAATGATGAGGGGAGATAGGGGCTCTATTACATAAAAAGACCAGTATTAGATTGTTAGTAAACTTCTCTAATACTGGATAAACTGATAGAAAAGATCTGTTGTTGTTTATCGATCAGTGATAGGATTTGGTCGCGCAAATTAAGGGAATAAACACGCCCTTTAAAGGTTTGTATCATGCCATTTTTATCATAAACAATGGTAACAGGTTTACTCATAGCCAGCTTTTTTAAAAACATCAATATCCCTTCCTTTATGCTAAATGATTTACACAATGCTATTGTAAACTATACATATTAAGGAATTATGAAGTAGATGTTAAGGAAAGGTGTAATTGAGTAGACACTCGTTAAAGGGGGTCTAGTTGCTGTCTGAATGATTTTTTTGCAGCCAGAGATCAGTTAGAATCCGTCTAGTTGCTGTCTGAATGATTTTTTTGCAGCCAGAGATTAGTTAGAATCCGTCTAGTTGCTGTCTGAATGATTATTTTGCAGCCAGAGATCAGTTAGAATCCGTCTAGTTATTGTCTGAATGATTATTTTGCAATCAGAGATCAGTTAGAAGCAGTCTAGTTGCTGTCTGAATGATTATTTTGCAGCCAGAGATCAGTTAGAAGCAGTCTAGTTGCTGTCTGAATGATTATTTTGCAGTCAGAGATCAGGTAGAAGCCGTCTGTTACTGTCTGAATGTTTTTTTGCGGATTGAGATCAGTTAGAAACCGTTTAGTTGCTGTCTGAATGATTTTTTTGCAGCCAGAGATTAGTTAGAAGCCGTCTAGTTACTATCTAGGTCAATGATTGGATTTTTTTGAATGCATGAGTATATTAATATAAAGAATAGGTTTAATGAGGAGGTTTTTATGCAAAAAATAGTACCGCATTTATGGTATGACAAAGAAGCAAAAGAAGCCGCTTTGTTTTATATCAGTTTATTTGAGAACTCTAAACTATTAAATGAAACAGTCATTGAAAATACTCCTTCTGGGGATTCGGAATTGGTCAGTTTTGAATTAGCTGGGCTGGAATTCATGGCAATAAGTGCAGGTCCATACTTTAAATTTAATCCATCCATTTCCTTGATGGTAGCTTGTGAGTCTGTAGAAGAAGTGAATATCAAATGGAAAGCTTTAGTTGAAGGCGGTACTGAATTAATGCCATTGGGGGAATACCCCTTCAGTAAATGGTATGGATGGGTGCAGGATCGATTTGGTTTGTCGTGGCAGCTGATGCTCACAGACCAAACTGCCCAAAAAATTAAACCAAACTTTTTATTCTCAAGTGATGCTTGTGGAAAAGCTGAAGAAGCCATTGACTTTTACACAAATATATTTGAGGATTCAGAAATAGGATACATCAGCTATTATGGAGAAGGAGAAGCAGTATCAGCAAAGGCAAAAATAAATTATGCTGCTTTTAAACTTTGCGGAATGCACTTTTCAGCAATGGACAATGGATATGACGTAGATTTCAATTTCAATGAAGCATTTTCCCTAATTGTAAACTGTAAAGATCAAAAGGAGATTGATTACTTTTGGGATCAGCTTTCAGCTGTCCCTGAATCAGAACAATGCGGCTGGGTAAAGGACCAGTTCGGGCTTTCATGGCAGATTGTTCCTGATAACATGAACGAGATCATGTATAAAGGATCGAGAGAGGAAAACCTACGAGTAATGGAGGCGCTCTACAAGATGAAGAAAATTGATTTAGAAACTTTGGAAAAGGCACGATTAAAAAAATGAAAAAGTGGGTGATCATAAACTGCTGATATTAAAACGGTAAGATTGGTTTCTAGTTAAGGAGGATTTATTCATGCATTCAATTAAGAAGATTGGCCAGCGGTTTTGGTATATAACTCCAATTTCGGAGACGGATAGGCCGATTCTTGGAATGGTTGTTGGTGATCGGAAGACATTAATGATTGATGCCGGCAATTCAGAAAAACATGCCCATTATTTTCTAGAGGAGCTTTCAAAAAGGCAGGTTCCTAATCCTGATATCGTTGTCCTGACTCATTGGCACTGGGATCATATTTTTGGACTTGCAGCTTTAAGGGAGACAGTATCTATTTCTTCCGACAAAACCAGAAAGGAAATGGAGAAACTAATACCTCTTTCATGGTCAGATGAAGCAATAGATGCAAGAGTTAAAGAAGGAACAGAGATTGAATTTTGTGCGAAGGCGATTAAGAATGAATACATAGATCACAGAGATATTAAGATTGTCTTGCCTGATTTAACCTTTGAAAAACAAGTGGAAATAGACCTTGGAGGGATAACCTGTATCCTACAGCACGTAGGAGGGAATCACGCTGCTGACTCTGTGGTGGTTTATATTCAAGAAGAAAAGATTCTATTTTTAGGAGACTGCATTTATCCTGATATTTTTTCTGAAAAAGAAAACTATACAATCAATGAGACACTTTTGCTGTTAGATAAATTAGAAGCATTTGATGCAGAAACATACATCCTTTCGCATCAGAGGGCGATTTCCAAAGAAGAATTTAATCAGGAAGCTGCTATGCTTAGAACCATTGCAAAATATACAGATACTTATAGCGGTAATAAACAGGAAATAATTGATGAATATAAGAAATATGTTAATAGGGAACTTACAGAAGACGAGATTATAACAATCGACGACTTTGTGAATGGATATAAAGGATAAAATAATCGGGGCACCGCTATATAATCTATAGGGTGCCCTGACTTTTTAGGCAGACCATTTCCCACTTTGGAAATCCACGACCTCTCTCAGAGATCAAGCGAATTTTTGTATGGTTGTGCCCTCTAGAACAGCTTGATACTGCCAAAGTAAATGGTCGAATATCGTATCCCAGTTTTGTGTGAGGGCATAATCTCGAGCTTCCCTTCCGATTTGTTTTCTCAGGCTGTCATTGTTTATTAATTTGATGATGGCGTCTTTAAACTCTGCTGCATTTCCTGTTTCGCATAAAAAACCAGTTTCCCCATGTTTGATGATATTTTTAACGCCTCCGGAATTTGCCGTAATGGCGGGAGTTCCACTTGCTAAAGCTTCAATAACTACATTTCCAAAGGTTTCGGTAGGTGATGGAAAAACAAATACGTCAGATGCGGAATAAATTTCTGCTAATTCTGTTCCGGTTATGTATCCTGTAAAAATCATATTGGCAGAAGATTGAGCCTGCATTTCGTCCCTAAGAGGACCGTCCCCAACGATTAACCATTGAACTTGCTTACTGACCTCAGCTGGCAGCGCGTTTGCCACTGACATAAGAGTTTCGACATCTTTTTCTGGAGCCAGCCTGCCCACAAAGGTTAGAAGGTACTTCTTGGTTATGCTTCTTTTCTCGCGAACTGATTCTTGATCGTAATAAGGGTGAAAAAGCTCGCAATCTACTCCGTGCGGCCAAATTTCTAAATTAGCAAATCCATGGCGGGTGAGCTGCGTTAATGTTTCGTGAGAAGGAACAAAATTTTTTTTAAAAGGCTTATGAAACCATTTCATGTATTTCCATAGAATGCTTGAAAGGAATTGTAGGTCATAGAATTGTAAGTAATAATCAAAATCTGTGTGATAGGAGCCAACAAGCGGGATTGATAACTTTTTCGAAAGATAGATGCCGCAAAGTCCCATGTTAAAGGGAGTCGCAACGTGGATGATATCGGGAGAGAAGGCCTCTAATTCTGCTTTCATACGAAGAATGTTTGGTAAAGCAAGTCGGCACTCGGGATATAAGAAAAAGGACCAGCTTTTAAAGCGGCGGATATTGGTCGAGATGTATTCGTTTGAATCAGAATTCGGTGCAAAGACTTTATAGGAGATGTTTTGTTTCTCTAGATAATTGGTAAAGTGTTTAAGCGTTCTCGCCACTCCGTTGATATCCGGGTAAAAGGTATCCGTGAAAATAGCAATTTTCATCATTTTATCCTCCACATCAGATTAAAATTCCATTTTTTTAAATGAGATGCCAATTAAAATCTTCTAAACGTCTTTTCCTCTTTATTCTATTAGATGACACCTGAGTATCTTCTAAAGTTGCTGTTAAACATTTGTAAAGAATCTGTATGAGGTAATAGGGGCTTGAAGTTAATTCCTTTAAGAATTTCTAAAATGTTTGTAAAGTTACTGTATTATTTAAAAAATTAGTTTGTTTTTATGTTATAAAAGGAATATAGGGTTTCAGTTACCATGAAAAGGGGAGCCGACTATGACAAGAATTATCCATGTACTTTATGGTTTTGAGTGCCGCATCTTTCAGAAGATCAACCGCCACTTTGAGCGAGTGTGGCTGAATTTATTTTTCCGTACAGTTACACATTTAGGCGGTGCAGGATTTACTATTTCAGCCGCCGTCATTCTTTATCTTTTAGCATGGTCCAAGGAACAAAGGCTGCTGGCGATTGCGAGTGCCCTTGCTTTAGCTTCAAGTCATATACCGGTTCAAATTGTGAAAATGCTGTTCCCTAGGAAAAGGCCGTATTTAACCCTAGAAAAAACAATGATTCCGAAAAATCCATTAAAGGATCATTCTTTTCCATCGGGTCACACAACCGCCATCTTTTCCATTTTAACACCGTATATCTTTGCCGTACATCAGATCTCCTACCTCCTCATCCTGATTGGACTAAGTGTAGGAATATCAAGAATCTACCTTGGCCTGCACTATCCATCGGACGTCATAGCTGGTGCCCTCCTAGGTACAGGTGCCGGATGTCTAAGCTACTTTTTATTATTTGTTTGAATGGAACGTGGGTGATGGTTGGTGTCAGGTACCAACTATCACCCATTTCATAACAAAAAAGCACACCCAGTGATCAATCAGCGGGTGTGCTTTTTTAAGCTAGTCCTCATTTTATGGATCTTTTGCCTTAACCAACGAAATAAATGTTTGACCTCAAAAATGTTAGGTTATTAAAAGTAATGTAAAACATTTTAAGGAGGTTAATTATTTCATGTCACACGAACAATATCAATCAATTATTGAAGAACTGCATGAATGTATGGCAGCATGTAACCACTGTTACGATGCTTGCTTAAAAGAGGAAAATATGAACATGATGGCGGAATGTATTCGCCTAGATAGAGAATGTGCCGATATTTGTGCTTATTTGGAACAGGCGATTGTCAGAGGAACGCCATTTATTTCTGAATTAAGCCAAGTATGTGCAACCATTTGTGAAAGATGCGGAAACGAGTGCCAAAAACATGAACATGATCATTGTAAAAAATGTGCGGAAGCATGCTTTAAATGTGCAGAAGCTTGCCAAAAGCTAACGGCCTAATTTTAGAATTAACAAGATTTAATACAGGCAGCACCCTACAAATTAAAGCAAGCCCTGCTGTGATCTTTCTACAATATTAGGTGGAGAAGTTGTATATCGAAAATAGTTTCAAAGTAAGACTGTTGGTTGCTTCAGCAGTCTTTTTCTTATGTACTTTAGGCAATTAAAGTTAATAAAGGAAAAATAAGTTGGAAAAAATAGGAGGTGAATGTAAATATAAGGTGAATTTTATGGTTAAGCAATATATGATCTTATTAGGATGTTTATTATCCCATTTACTCCTTTACAAATTGTAAAAGGTGAATTAGGTGGAGGACTTAGTGAAGGTAAGGATATCTCCAACTTATAATAGTGATAAATAGGAAGTTAGGTAATCGTGGTTTTAAACTAGAAATATTGGAGTATAAACATGTGTCCCAAAAATGGTTGGATCACAATTTTTGTTTATAAATTTAGACTTATTTACAGGAGAAAAAGATGAAAATTTATGTAGATGCAGATGCTTGTCCAGTAAAAGATATTATTATTTCTGAAGCCGTAAGTGTGGAAATCCCGGTCATTTTGGTGACGAGTTTTTCTCATTTTTCGAATGCGAATCAGCCTCCAGGGGTGGAGACTATTTACGTGGATTCAGGAGCAGATGCTGCGGATTACCGGATCATGAAGTTAGCAGCGTCAGATGATATGATTGTGACCCATGATTACGGACTGGCATCGCTAGGATTGGCAAAAGGATGTTTAGTGCTTCACCATAAAGGATTTACCTATACAAATGAAAACATAGACCAATTATTACAAACGCGTTATTTAAGTGCAATGGCCAGAAAAAGCGGCAAGCGGACGAAGGGACCAAAGCCTTTTACGCAGGAAGATCGAGAGCAATTTAGACAGCTTTTTAAAGAAGCAATTTCTCGATCCACATAATGCTAATGTTAAAAGTATAATATTTAATATTTCTGCTGGATTGATTATATTTTTCAAGACAGTTTTAATTATCAATAGCAGTAATAACACAAGTTAATGAGGATGTCATCTAGTTACCCGAACGAGATAAAAAATGGTACTTACGCGCAAGTAGAAGGCATCTAGTTACCCGAGCGGGATGAAAAATGGTAAATTCGCGTAAGTAGAAGCCATTGGAAACACTTAGGTTGTAATTTTCTAGAGTTGTGTCGCCAATAGCCGCCATTGGAGATAAAGTCCATATAATTGTGTAAAAAGAAAGAGTCATTTTATTCACTCTTGGCAACACTGTTTTCAACCACGATAAACAATGAAAAGAGGAATAAAAATGACTCACTTACAGTTTAACCTAGATATGGACCTTTTAAAAGAATCCGTCATCAATTCTAACCTAGATATGGTGATTAAATCAGCGCTTGTCTTAGTTCTTAATGAATTTATGGAAAAAGAAAGGGACGATTATTTACAGGTGGCTGCCTATGAACGATCTGCGGAGCGTCGGGACTACCGAAACGGATACTATGAACGTGAATTGATTCTAGGTATTGGCAAGTTAAAGCTGAAGGTACCCAGGACCCGAAATGGCGAATTTTCTACTTCGGTCTTTGAAAAGTATGAGCGTTGTGATCAAGCTCTAGTTCTCTCCATGCTTGAAATGGTTATTAACGGCGTTTCGACCCGGAGGGTCACTCACATTGTCGAGCAGCTCTGTGGGGAAAATATCTCAAAGTCGTTTGTATCGTCGCTTACCCAAAAGCTTGACCCCATTATTAACGAATGGTCCAAGCGACCTTTAAATGTCATGTATTATCCTTATGTTTTTGCGGATGCCATGTATATAAAGGTCCGGGAACACAACCGGGTTGTCTCAAAAGCCGTGTACATCGCTACTGCCATTACTGAGAAGAATAGGCGGGAAATCCTTGGACTTAGTGTGGATCATGCGGAAGATTTCGAGAGCTGGAGCCGTTTCTTCCAATCCCTTAAGTCTCGTGGACTTCAATCTCCCAAACTGGTCATCTCAGATGCCCATCAAGGGCTTCAAAAGGCGATACAGCGTGATTTTATCGGTACTACATGGCAAAGATGCACGGTACATTTTAAACGCAATATTATAGAAAAGCTGCCCAAAAAGGACTCGGGAGAAATACGTATGATGATCAAACGTGTCTTTGAAGCTGTTACGATGGAGGATATTCGCAGATTCAAGAATGAATTAATGAACCAGTTTGTTGATGAATCCAAATACGCCAAAGCCCTGGAAACTTTAGATGTAGGCTTTGAAGACGCGGTTCAATACCTGAACTTCCCTGAGAAACTGCACCCCCACATTCGTAGTACAAATTCACTCGAACGCTTAAACCAGGAAGTACGCAGAAGGGAAAAAGTAATCCGTATCTTTCCTAATACCCAATCTGCCTTTCGACTGGTAGGTGCCGTTCTAATGCAATATCAGGAGGCCTACTCCATGAGGAAGACATTACTTAATAACTAATTTTGCTTTATTTTTCGACTCCACTTCCATCATGGGATGATCACATATCCGGGAAGGGCTGTCAAAGTGAAAAGCCTTTGACAGCCCTTCCCGGATATGTAGAAGAAAAACCATGGAAGTTTCGTCAAAAAAAATGAAAGGGTATGGATAGAGAATATAAAGGAAATAAGTTGAAAACAATTGCCTTTGATTTTACACAAAAATCAGGACTTGACTCCATTGGAAACACTTTGGTTGTAATTTTCTAGAGTATTGTCACCAATAGCCGCCATTGGAAACACTTTGGTTGTAATTTTCTAGAGTTGTGTCGCCAATAGCCGTCATTGGAAACACTTTGGTTGTAATTTTCTAGAGTATTGTCGGCAATAGCCGCCGTTGGAAACACATTAGTTGTAATTTTCTAGAGTATTGTCGGCAATAGCCGCCATTAGAAACACTTTGGTTGTAATTTTCTAGAGTTGTGTCGCCAATAGCCGTCATTGGAAACACATTGGTTGTAATTTTCTAGAGTATTGTCGGCAATAGCCGCCGTTGGAAACACATTGGTTGTAATTTTCTAGAGTATTGTCGGCAATAGCCGCCATTAGAAACACTTTGGTTGTAATTTTCTAGAGTATTGTCGCCAATAGCCGCATTGGAACCACTTATGTTTTTTTCTAATGGTTTTGTTGCCAATACTTCATTGTAAGCAATTAGAGTAATTCTTCTCCCGCCAATACTCTGTCTTTTTGGATTTACCTTAAAATTAAGTTGAATATTTTAAATATTCGTAATAATAATTGACTTCTCCATATATTACAAGCTATGATAAAAAAAGTTATTAGTAAGGCAGCTGAATAATTGAGATGGAGGGGAAGGGAATTGAAAAGACTTAGTATTTTGTTTACCGTGGTTTTAGTTTTAAGCATGTTGTCGGGTACTACATTTGCTTCAAATTCGAAGGAAAAGGCAGAACAGGCTGATACTGTATATATAAATGGCAATATTTATACAGTTGATAAAAAGTTCTCCAAAGCAAAAGCGATGGCAATTAAAGGGCAAAAACTTGTCTATGTAGGGAATAAAGGGCAGGCCAAGAAATACATAGGTCCAAGCACGAAGGTAATTGATTTGAAAGGAAAAACTGTCATTCCAGGATTAAATGATGGCCATTTGCATTTTCCTAGAATAGGCATAAATTTACTTAAAATTGACGGCTTTAATAAACCAAAGGAAGAGATCTTGAATTTGGTGAAAGAAGAAGCTAATCGATTAAAGCCAGGGGAGTGGATTTTAGGATTTGGCTGGAACCATGAGCTTTGGGCGGATAAGAAATTTCCAACCAAAGAAGAGCTTGACGCTGTTGCACCTGATAATCCCGTCGTGCTCACCAGAGTCGATGCACACTCTATTTGGGTAAACTCGAAAGCATTAGCAATTGGTGGAATATCGAAAGAAACACTCGACCCTCAAGGTGGTGAAATCATACGAGATACAAATGGTGAACCAACCGGCGTTTTGATTGATACTGCTGGTACACCAGTTACATCAAAGATTCCACCTTACAGTACGGAACGTATAGAGGAAGGGTTATTAAAAGCTCAGCAAGAACTATTTAAAAACGGGATTACAAGTGCAACAGATGCAGGTACACATCTAAGTTATATAAATGACATGAAAAACTTATATAAGCAAGGAGATTTAAAAGTTCGATTAAATGTAATGGTAGCCAATGGCGAAGGTGGAGCAACAGGTGAAAGCCTTGAACACTATTACAAACACGGCCCCGAAATCGGTTTATTCGGTGACCGTTTAACAGTTAGGTCCCTTAAACTTGTAGGTGATGGTTCTCTAGGTTCCCGAAGTGCGGCACTTTTGGAGGATTATAGTGATCGACCAGGACATAAAGGGAATTATAGATTTACAGACGAAGAGTTATATAGACTTGTTAAGGAAGCACGTAAATATGGCTGGCAGGTGGCTACCCATGCGATTGGGGATGGTGCAATTGAACAGGTTCTTAAAACGTACGAGAGAGTATTGAAGGAAGAGCCGCTGAAGGATCACCGCTGGAGAATCGAACATTTCCAAGTTGCTAACGCAAGTGAAATACAACGTATAGCAGCGCTTGGCGCCATTCCTTCTATGCAGCCAGTCCATGCAACCTCAGATAAAAATATGGCAGAGGATCGAGTTGGACCGGAAAGAATTAAATATTCCTACGCATGGCGAAAGGTTATTGATGCTGGATCACATATTATTGGTGGTTCAGATGCTCCAGTTGAGTTAGTCAATCCATTTCATGGCTTATATGCTGCTGTTACACGTATGGACCGTGAAGGGAATCCTGTCGGAGGCTGGTATCCAGAAGAGAGTATGACCAGAGAGGAAGCTCTTAAAGCCTTTACAAGCTGGGCGGCAGAAGGAAGTTTTGAAGAGAAAATCAAAGGCTCGTTGGAGGCCGGAAAATTAGCTGACTTTATAGTAGTTGATAGAGATCTAATGAGATGTCCAGAAGACGAATTGAAAGACATTCAAGTACTCTCTACAGTATTAGGTGGAGAAGTGGTATATCAAAAATAGCTTCAAACAAAGACTGTTGACTGCATCAGCAGTCTTTTTCCAATTTATTTTAGGCAATTAAAGTTGATAAAGGAAAAATGAGTTGGGAAAAAATACGGAGTAAATGTAAACACTTAAGTAGTTTATTCCACGGGATTTGTCGCCAATAGCGCCCATTGGAAACACTTAAGTTGTTTATTCTAAGAATTTTGTCGCCAATAGCGGTTATTGGAAACACTTTGATTGTATTTTTTAAGAGTTATGTCGCCAATAGCCGCCATTGGAAACACTTAAGTTGTTTATTCCAAGAGTTATGTCGCCAATAGCTATCATTGGAAGCACTAGAGTGAAAGTGTCAGAGAATGGAAGAGGCAGATAAGTGAGACTGAATGGGCGTGTTATACAAAATGTCATGATAAAATGCGTGGCATTTGCGAAAAAAAAACGAGGCCATGGCAAGCCTCGTTTTTCTATATATAAATTGGGAAGTTTTTTAAGAAAATGTTAGTTTAACCTCTATTTTTTAAGTAATAATTTTTCAAGATCATCGAGCATGATGTTAGCTGCCAGAACGCCACCGGCAGTGTTCCAAGTTGCGTCACTTACTTCATAGGCATTGCCGCTTTTTACAGCCTTTAAATTTTTCCAAAGAGGATCATTTGTCCACTCTTTTGCTGTATTCAACGCTTCTTTGTCGCCATTTGGAGCATAGGTGAAGTAGAAGAGGTAGTCTCCATCCATTTTAGGAATGACCTCTTTTCCGACCTCTATTGCAAGATTGCCCAGCTTATTTTCTGGTGTAAATAGTTCTTCCTGCTGTGCAGCACGTTTAAACCCAAGTTGATTGAAAATAACACCGGAAAATGAATCTGTGTAATAAATACGAGATTTCCCTGCCATGAAACGGACAACAGAAACTTCTTTATTTACATTGTCACCAAGTTTTGCCTTTACATCCTCTACCTTTTTATCATATGCGGCTAATACTTCATTTCCTTTTTCTTTAAGATTTAATGCTTTCGAATATAATTTAAAGTTTTCTTTCCAATCTCCTCTTAATGTTTCAGAAAATACGGTAGGAGCGATTGCACTAAGCTGCTTGTATACTGACTCTTGACGCAACTTGTTTCCAATAATTAAATCTGGTTTCAGCGCTGCAATTTTCTCTACATTTACCTCACTCTCGACGCCAACTACTTCAACGCCATCCATATCGTCTTTAATATGATCATACCAAGGGTCACCTAGCCAAGATTGAACGGCGCCCACTGGTTTAATTCCTAATGACAATAATGCTTCTGTACCTTCGTTTATAAGGATAACAATCCTTTTTGGAGTGCCCTTAATAGTAGTAGATCCCATCGCATGTTCAATAGTATAGGATTTTTCATCAGTATTTTTTGGATCCTGAAGTTCTGAAGCTTTTTCTTTCGTCCCGCCGCATGCCGCTAATAAAAAAATTGCCATAACGGAGAGAAGAGTCATCAATATTTTTACAGATTTCATTGTGTATGTATCCCCCTTAATTAATCGCAAATGATAATCATTTTCATTTACTAATGTAATGATAAAATGAGCGCTATTAACCTGTCAATAGTTTAATTGAAAATAATTATCAATTTCAATTACTGTTTTCTGAAAATTTTATGTTATAATTGAAAATGATTCTCAAAGTCATTAGCGTTTATTATCAATGAGAGAATGGATTCATATTTGAAAAATAGAGGTTAGAAAGGTAAGAACGATGCTGTTAAAAAGTACTTCTTTAAAATGGCTTGGATTATTAATCGCTGTACTGCTGATGTTACTTTTTATGTGTGCCAGTGTGATATTTGGCTATACAGACACAAATTGGCAAACGGCCATTGATGCCTTCAAAAATAATAATGGATCGAATGAACATCTTATTATTCAAACCGTTAGACTTCCAAGAGCCCTCATTGCTTCAGCTGTCGGGGCAAGCCTATCAATAGCTGGAGTCCTTATGCAGACATTAACGAAAAATCCTTTAGCAGAGCCAGGGATTTTTGGAATTAATGCTGGAGCGGGATTTGCGGTAGTTGCCGCAATCACTATATTTTCTCTTAATAGTTTGCAAGGATTTAGTGCTCTTGCTTTTCTAGGGGCAGCAGTAGCAGCCATTGCTGTATATGCCATTGGATCATTTGGTCGAGAAGGCTTAACACCGATGAAGTTAACCTTAGCAGGGGCAGCAATAGCAGCTATGTTTTCCTCCTTTACACAGGGCTTGCTTGTTCTGGATGAAGCACTACTTGATCAAGTTTTGTTTTGGCTTGCAGGGTCAGTGCAAGGGCGGAAACTTGAGACACTTATATCAGTTCTACCCTTCATAGGTGTCGGCTTGGTCGGTTCCTTTATGATTGCAGGTAAAATGAATGTTCTTGCAATGGGTGAAGATGTAGCGAAAGGACTGGGGTTAAATACCGTTCTAATAAAAATAACCATTGGTATTCTGGTCATCTTATTAGCGGGTGGTTCCGTTGCTGTTGCAGGACCAATTGGCTTTGTAGGGATTGTTATTCCTCACATCACCAGATCACTTGTGGGGATTGACCATCGCTGGGTTATTCCTTATTCTGGCGTATTAGGTGCGATATTACTATTAATAGCAGATATTACTGCCAGATATCTCTTGATGCCGTCTGAGGTTCCTATTGGGGTCATGACGGCGATTATTGGAACCCCGTTTTTTATCTTTATTGCAAGAAGGGGGTTCAATGGACGATGAGAAAGTATAAAAATTTTCGACCATTTAAAGGCAGATTGTCCTTATTAATCGACCGAAAAGCTGCATTCGTTATCTTGTTTCTCATGATCGCTGCATTTGCCGTTTTCATCTTAAGTACTGGATTAGGAGAATTAAAAATTAACCCACTTACTGTGGTTAAGGTCTTATTCGGTGCAGGTCTAGAAATGGAAACACTCGTCATTACATCATTCCGATTGCCAAGAATTATCGTTGCTTTGATGGTTGGTATTTCTTTAGCTGTTGCCGGCGGTATTTTACAGGGAATGATTCGAAATCCGCTTGCATCCCCTGATGTACTGGGGATTACTGGAGGAGCGGCTGCATCCGTTGTAGGATTTTTAGCTCTGTTCAGTGATAAAAATCATTCGCTGACAGTCAGTATTGCATGGCTCCCTCTAGCTGCTTTTATAGGAGCTGCATTTGTTGCTTTTTTAGTATATTTTCTGGCATGGAAGAATGGTGTTTCACCAATCAGGCTTGTTTTGATTGGAATTGGGATCTCTGCATTAATGCATGCTTTGACGACTCTTTTGATGGTAATGGGTCCTATTTATCAGGCGAGTCAAGCAAATATTTGGATTACAGGGACAGTATACGGTTCTGATTGGAAAAACGTTGCTATCCTTGTCCCATGGTCAGTTATTTTCCTTCTTATTGCCATGACTACTTCAAGAATGATCAATATTCAAGAGCTTGGGGAAGAGGTTGCAACGGGTTTAGGAGGAAAAGTTCAAAAGCAGCGATTTTTCTTATTAATGATCAGTACAGCTCTAATAGGAGGGGCAGTTGCTTTTGCAGGTGGCATTGGCTTTGTAGGACTGATGGCACCACATATGGCAAGACGGATGGTAGGTTCTTCTTTTGGCGCACTCCTTCCTACATCAGCTTTACTTGGTGGAATCCTTGTCATGCTGGCTGATTTAATCGGCAGGACAATGTTTTCTCCATTAGAGGTCCCAGCAGGGGTGTTTACAGCAGGAATTGGAGCCCCATATTTTATCTACTTACTTTTTAAATCAAGAAACGCATAAACTGTTATTCCCTAAAGTTCGGAAGATTTATGGCGCTGTATAAGAAAAGGAGCTGGCAGTGATGATGAATGCGATTGAAACGAAAAATTTATCTATTACATATGGTGAAACACTCATCATTAATGAATTGGATTTACAAATTCCAAAAGGAGAAATTACGGTTTTTATTGGTGCGAATGGCTGTGGAAAATCGACTCTCCTGAGATCAATCGCCCGTCTGCTTAAGCCGAAGTCCGGTTCTGTTTTATTAGAAGGAAAGGCAATAGCCAAGCTATCAACGAAGGAAGTTGCGAAAAGAATGGCTATTCTGCCGCAATCTCCTTCTGCTCCGGAAGGACTGACAATCCTACAGCTCGTCAAACAAGGTCGTTATCCACATCAATCTTGGTTAAAGCAATGGACAGAAGAAGATGAGAAAAAGGTGAACGACGCTTTAATTGCGACGCGCCTTGAACATTTGAAAGAGAGAACAGTCGATTCTCTTTCAGGCGGACAACGCCAGCGGGCCTGGATTGCGATGACATTAGCTCAGGATACAGAGATTATTCTTTTAGATGAACCGACCACCTACTTGGATATGACCCATCAAATTGAAATTCTCGATTTACTTTTTGAATTAAATGAAAAGAAGAATAGAACTGTAGTGATGGTGCTTCATGATCTTAACCTGGCATGCCGGTATGCCCATAATATAGTCGCCATAAAGGACCAAACGGTTTTTGCAAATGGTAAGCCGGAAGATGTGATGAATAGAGATTTTGTTAAAGATGTTTTTGGGATGGACTGTGAAGTGAAAGTGGATCCGTTATTTGGTACTCCCCTTTGCATTCCATATGGAAGAGGAAGATATATCCTAAAGAAGGCGGCAGCGTTCAATGGTTAAGGTACTGATGGATCAAGAAATAACCATATTGCAAAAATACAGGTTTTGTACCGACTTAAAAAAATCATTTGATATTATCGATTTACTTGATGATCAATTTCTTATGAAGTTTATGAAAAACTTAGCCGATGTAATCAAAGCACCATCGGAAAAAGCAGCAGCTTCTATTTTTATCAAAAGATATTCTTTCGTAGCAGTTATGTCACTGTATGCCATGAGTGTTTGGAATAAAAAAATTGATATTTCATTAGATAAACTAAAAATGGAATTGCCTGAAAAGGATAAAGAATGGCTCCCTTTGTTTTCTTTGAAGGAAGTATATATAGAGGATTGGAAAGGAACCAATCGTACTGGATGGAGGAGGAGGGTTTTTCATGACCTTTTTGCTGAAAATATATGTTTACTTATAGAAAAGTTTGAAAAGACATTTCATATCTCAAGTCTAGTCTTGTGGGAGAATATTGCAGTCTATCTTTTTTGGTTATATGAAACAGAACTGAAGGATATAGTCAACAATCAGATATCTGAGGATTTTCGCTATTTGATTTTGGAAGCAGAGGGGCAGTTGTTCGGCCGTTACAATGAAAACCCTCTGCAAAAATACTTTAGTGAAAAGACATATGCTTCAGATAGGGGTGAAGAAGTAAGAGTAAGAAAAACCTGTTGCTTCAATTATCAGCTGCAAGGGAGTTTGATGCGATGCAAAACATGCCCATGTACCTATAAAGTTAAGGGTGGAAGGTGTCTGGATGGAGAAAATTTCTGTTCAGCCGTAGAAGCATGAAACAAATAATAATAAAGCTAGCCTAAAGCTAGCTTTTTTGTTGTTATTATAAAGTTTGGCGATTTCTGATCCATTTCGGGTGATGTCAGGCATCTGTCATGAAAATTCCTCTACTATTTCACGAAGTTTTTCAGGGTTTAAAAAAGATGATATAGATTTCTCTGTCTGAAAGGTAAGAGCAGCACCAGCAAGTCCTAGTTGACAAGCGCTAACCAGTGATTCTCCGTTCATGATGCCATACATTGTACATGAAGCAAATGCTTCGCCAGCTCCAGTGACATCTACAACATCTGTATTGAAAGGTGGCAGATGTCCTGATTCTTCAGAGGAAAAATAATATACCCCCTGATCCCCAAGCGAAATAATAATGTTTTGAACCCCGCGCTGTCTAATTTTTTCACAGGCAATTTGACAATCCTCGAATGAGGCAATTTTTATGTCAGCAAGTATCTCAGCTTCTTCCCGGTTATGAACCAGCAGTTCTACACCGTCAAGACGAAAAGGAAGTTTTTGTGCCTTGACGGAAGAAACAGGATCAATGTAAATAGGGATGTTTTCATCGCTGCAGCGTTTAATAATATAACGGATACATTCCTCAGGAATATTTGTATCCAAAAAAACAGCAGTTGCGGTAGTAAGATAGGACCATTTTTCCTCAAACATGGAAATGGTTAATTTTTCGTATATATTCATGTCGGCCATTGAGACAATACTTTTCCCCGTAATATCCAATAACGTCGTAAAGGTTCCTGTCCGTTCTGTTGGTATTACCCATACTTGACTTACATCTACACCTTGACTTTTCGTTTCCTTCAAAATCCAGTGGCCTTCTTTATCGTCTCCTACACAAGTCATAAGAGAAGTGCTAAGCCCTAGCTTGCTTAAGTTCTCCGCAAAGTTGCGTGCTACACCGCCACATGTTTCAGTAATATTTACTGGATTGGATGAGTATAGCTGCACCCTTTGGTTTGTTCGCGCTTTTCGATCTGTGTTTGCTCCTCCAATACATATGATGGACGATTTTTCACGGACAATATAGCCGCGTCCTTTGATTTCCCCGCGCTTTGTCAAACTGGCAATATAATTAGCTACCGCAGGGCGTGATAATCCAACTTTATCTGACAATTCTTGCTGCGAAATGAAAGGATTCATTTTTATGTAATGCAAAATTTGACTCTCTTTATCCATGATGCAACCTCATTTCCATCAAACAATAGTTTTATTAATAAACGAATGTTTGCTAACTACTAAATTATGTACTATAATTTTGAAACAGTTATCTTATAGATTGCCTTACTAATATAGTCAATCCATTATAACCAATAAATAGATTGCAAAAAAGTCAATCTTTGTTTTATGTTGCAGCATATGATTTTGTCTTAAAAGAAAAAATAGATTGGAGGAAGTAGAATATGAAGAAGTATCTGTACCCTCTCTTGGTTATTTTAGCAGCGAGTAGTTATGGTGTCGTTTCAACCATCATAAAACTGGCAATGGGCAGTGGCTTTTCAGCCTCGGAAGCTGTTACAAGTCAATTTTTTATTGGTTTTTGCATAGCAGTGATTATTTTTTTCCTGACAAACAGAACAAAAATAAGCTTTAAAGGTGTTAAAATGCTAATCCTTGCGGGCGTTTTAACCGGATGTACAAATATTGTATATGGTCATTCTTTGAATTATTTACCCGCCTCATTGGCAGTGGTTCTTCTATTTCAGTTTACCTGGATCGGCATGTTGATTTCCTGTATAACAAAGCGTCAGCTTCCTACGAGGATTGAATTCATTTCTATACTATTCTTGGTTTTTGGAACCATACCGGCAGCTGGGTTACTTGATGTTGATATAACTAAAATCCCTTTACAAGGGTGGTTCTGGGGGTTAGCGGCAGCCCTTTGTTATTCACTATTCTTATTTGTAAACGGTCGGGCCGCTACAAGTATGAATACATCTAGCCGTTTAGTGTTTGTTTCGTTCTTTGCTTTTATGATGTCTGCTGTATTCCAATCTCCTGAGATTATTTGGAATGGTACCTTGTTTAACGAAGGACTTTGGATCTACGGTTTGGCATTAGGGCTATTTGGCATGATTATTCCAGTATTTTTATTTACTATTGCCGTTCCTAAAGTTGGATTGGGCATGACATCCATTTTGAGTGCTATTGAATTGCCGATCGCGGTGATGGTGTCGGTTATTTTACTAAGTGAATCTGTTACTACAATACAAATTGCAGGGATCATTATTATCCTCATCGGTATCAGTTTACCAACAATATTAACTGGTAATTTATTATTTATGAAGAAAAAGGCAGCAAAGCAAAAAGCAAAAAATAACTCTTACATGCTTGGAGAATATAAAAAAAACATTAGTTAAGGAGATTAAGATAAAATGATATTTTTATTTTATCTCTTGACAATCCGTTCTGAAAGCGTATACTAAACTTACATTCAACAAACATTTGTTGAATAAACAAACTTTTGTTATAAAGTGAGGTGTAAGCATGACATGGACAAGGCTTATGTCTTAGATAAAACCAACCCTATTATTTGCATAGGGGGAGCAAATGTAGATAGAAAATATTATGCGAAATATGAACTTACCAATGAAACTTCAAATCCAGTAAACTCCTCAAGCTCAGTAGGAGGAGTTGCAAGAAATATTGCTGAAAACTTAGGAAGACTAGGCGAGGAAGTTGTTCTCATTTCAGTAAGCGGCCAGGATTCAGCTTGGGAAGAGATATACAATTTATCTTCACCTTTTATGAATTTAGAGCATGTCACACAATTTGAAAATTCATCAACGGGCTCCTATACAGCAATTTTAGATAAGAACGGTGATTTATCACTTGCATTAGCAGATATGGATGTTTATGAAAATATTACTCCAGAGCTAATGATAAAAAAAAGTAATTTACTTAAAAGAGCTAAATGTATCGTAATAGATTTGAATTGTCCAAGCGAAACGATTGAGTATATTTGTTCTTTTACATCTAAATATAATATTCCTTTAGTCATGATCCCAGTTTCGTCTCCTAAAATGAACCGTCTCCCAAAAACTTTGAGTGCGGCGACTTGGCTTATCGTAAATAAAGATGAAACCGAAACTTTTATGAATATTAAAATCAACAATGAAAAAGATTGGGAAGATTCAGTTGAGAGATGGTTAGATTTGGGAGTAAAAAATGTGATTGTGACGAATGGATCAAACGGTGTAATGGCCGGTGTTGAAAATGGCGGGATTCAATATTTTCCAGCTATCGACACACCCATGGTTGCAGATGTTACTGGTGCAGGAGATTCATTTTGCTCAGGTGTTATTTATTCCTGGCTGCAAAAGAAAGAGACCGATTATATTATTAAATCTGGTTTGGTCAATTCGCATAAGACGATTATGTCAAAGTATACAGTTAGACAGGAATTATCTCAAAAACAATTTATGATTGATATGGAGGAATGTTTAAAATGAAACAATATATCGAGTTATCTGCAGAGGTACAACAAGCAAAAGCCGAAGGAAAAGCAATTGTTGCATTAGAATCTACAATCATTTCTCATGGGATGCCTTATCCGCAAAATGTACAAATGGCTCGGGAAGTAGAACAAATTGTTCGTGACAATGGTGCTGTTCCAGCAACAATTGCCATCATTGATGGCAAAATTAAAATTGGATTAACAGATGATGAACTAGAGTTATTTGGTAAAAGTGCGAATGTAGCTAAAGTATCAAGACGTGACTTAGCCCACATTATTGCAACGAAAAAATTGGGGGCTACGACGGTTGCCTCCACAATGATTTGTGCTGATTTAGCAGATATCAAAATCTTTGTAACCGGTGGTATTGGCGGTGTTCATAAGGGCGCTGAAACAACCATGGATATTTCAGCAGACCTTGAGGAATTAGCGCAAACGGATGTAGCGGTAGTTTGTGCAGGTGCAAAATCGATCCTGGATTTAGCTCTTACGCTTGAATACCTTGAAACAAAAGGCGTTCCTGTGATTGGATATGAAACTGAGGTCTTACCTGCATTTTATACAAGAAAAAGTGAACATAAATTAAATACCTCTACTGATTCTATCGATGAAATTGCTGAAACATTAAAAACGAAATGGGAATTAAATCTAAAAGGTGGAGCAGTCATTGCAAATCCGATTCCTGAGGAGTACGCAATGGATGAAGAATATATCAATGGAATTATTGACCAAGCAATCAAAGAAGCAGAGGAAAATCACATTATTGGTAAGGATAGTACACCATTCCTGTTAGGCAAAATTAAAGAATTAACTGGCGGTAAAAGCCTTGAAGCCAACATTGAATTAGTAAAACACAATGCTAAAGTAGGAACCCAACTTGCTGTTAGCTTTAATAATAAAACAAAATAATACTAAACTAGATTCGCGATAAGATAATTTCGACTTCTATAAAGGATGATTATTTTAAATAATCAATACAATCATACTTTATAGAAGTTGTTTTTTTTAGACATTTGAAAGCGTAACCAAATAAAGGGAGAGGCTGCATATGAATTTTATTTTCTTAATAACAGGCATTTTATTCGTTTTCGGTATTGGTCTATTAGTTAGTAATAATAGAAAACAAATAAAATATAAACGTATTCTGATCATGCTGGCTATCCAAATTATTTTAGTTTACTTCATGATGAATACTAGTATTGGTTTAATTGCTATTACCGAGGTTGGTGTATTTTTTGAAAAATTAATGAAGCTTGCCGATTCAGGGATTCAATTTGTATTTGGTGGAATGGTGAATAAAGGCAAATTTTCATTTTTCCTAGGTGTGTTAATGCCTCTTGTTTTTATGTCTGTGTTAATAGGAATCTTAAATTATATAAAAGTATTGCCATTCATTATCAAATATGTAGGTTTAATCTTAAGTAAGATTACAGGAATGGGTAAACTAGAAAGTTATTTTGCTGTTTCTACAGCTGCGCTTGGACAACCAGAAGTGTTCTTGACGATTATCAAACAAATTCCGCTTTTATCTCCTAATCGACTATATACCATATGTACTTCGGCAATGAGTGCCGTCAGTATGGCGATGGTTGGGTCTTATATGAAAATGTTAGAGCCCAAATTTGTTGTAACAGCTGTTGTATTAAATATTTTCAGTGCTCTTATCGTTGCTAATATTATTAATCCATATGATTTAGATGAAAATGAGGATTTAATACAAATTGAGAAGAATGAAAGAGTTCCTTTTTTCCAAATGGTTGGAGATAGCGTAATGGATGGTTTTAAAATTGCGATCATCGTTGCTGCTATGCTCGTGGGATTTATTTCCTTAATGGAATTGATTAATGTCATGTTTTTAGGTGTATTCCATGTTTCTTTCCAAACCGTTATTGGATATATTTTTGCACCAATCGCTTTCTTAATGGGTATTCCATGGGCAGAAACTGTAAAAGCTGGTGGAATTATGGCGACAAAACTGGTTACGAATGAATTTGTTGCCATGTTAAGCTTTAGTGATGTTGCAAAACATCTTTCCGATAAAACAATTGCCATTGTATCCGTTTATTTAGTTAGCTTTGCGAATTTTGGTACAGTTGGCATTGTTTCAGGTTCAATCAAATCAATCAGTGAAAAACAGGGTAGTTATGTTTCAAAAGTTGCTTTAAAACTCCTGTTAGGTGCAACACTTGCTTCTGTTATTTCAGGGACAATTATGGGAATTGTAATGTAGTAAGATATCGCAGGGAACCGTACCATAAGTGAATGATGTCTTTAAGTAAAAAAACTAGCATTAGGGTATTTCTCCCAATGCTAGTTTTTTCTTTTTAATAAAACAATTTAGCGCAAAATCATTAAAATAAAAGCATCCATTAACGCTACCCGTTAATATGCTTCCTAACTCTAAAAAGACTGCTGCCAAGTTCATTTAACACAATCGCTGCTAATATAATAGCCGTGCCTAACCATTGAAGCGGCGTTACCGCTTCTGACAAAATAAGACTGGCTGATAGGATGGCGATCGGTAATTCAATGGAGGTTAATATATTGGCGATGCCGCCTGAAACCAATGGTGCGCCCACAGCAAAAAACAGCGGGGGAAGGACTGCCCCAAATAGTGAAACACCGATGGAAGCCGTTATTAAGTTTGTCTCCAATGGCACAACAGATGGAATGTCACGCAAGAATAGGACCAGAACTAAAATAGTTGACCCAGTTGACATTAAAGAAGTTCGAGTCCATGGGTCTACATTTACAGCGACCTTCCCGCTGAAAAAAATAAATCCAGCATAAGTGAATGCAGATAGAATACCAAAAAGGAAACCTTTTAATGGTAGTCCCTGTATGTCGCCATTTACTATATTGGACGCAAAAAAAACACCAATCAAAATAAAAATGATGGACACAACGGTTATAGGTGCAGGTTTGATTTTGCTGAAAATCCATTCTAAAATAATCCCGATCCAAACGAATTGAAACATTAAAATGATGGCCAATGAGGCCGGAAGATATTGCATCGAACCATAATAAAAAATACTTGTTAAGCCGACAAAACAACCGGTTATCATAATGTGAGGAATATTCTTCTTATTAAGCCCTTTGAAGCTAGAGCGTTTAATTAGAGTGAACGACCATAATATAAATGAGGAAATCATCATTTGAACGATATTAATTTGGCCGAGTGAGTAGCCGTGGCTAAACCCCAATTTAGCAAATATCGGTGTAAAACCAAAGCATCCTGCTCCTAATAATACAAATAAAATCCCTTTATTTAATTGCATGATAAAACCTCCATGAAGCTAAAAACTACCAAACTATTATATCATAAGTAGGAAAATAAACTACCATAGGAGGAATACCTTGGGTTTTATTTACTTTATTTAGGCAAAAATATGATAGGAATGGAGTGGTTGTTTTGACTTGGGATGTACTTAACATAATTGGAACGATCGCTTTTGCGATAAGCGGTGCCATAATTGCAATGGAAGAAGATTATGATCTATTGGGGATTTGCGTCTTAGGATTGACTACCGCATTTGGCGGGGGAATGATCCGTAACTTAATGATTGGAATTCCCGTTGAAACCATTTGGACTCAAAATCATTTATTTGAAATTGCCTTATTTGCAATTATCGTTGTTTTTTTATTACCGAATATGATCATCAAATACTGGAACAAATGGGGGACTTTTTTTGATGCTATTGGATTAGCTGCCTTTTCCATTCAAGGTGCGAACTTTGCTGTTCAAAGTGGGGCTCCGTTAAGTGCCGTATTGATTGCATCGACGTTAACTGGAGTTGGCGGCGGGTTAGTAAGGGATATTTTAGCAGGAAGAAAACCAATGATTTTTCAATCCGACGTGTACGCTGCATGGGGAATATTAACAGGACTGGTATTAGGACTAGAATGGGTACATGGTACGTTTGAAATAATAGTACTTTTAATCATAATTGTCGCCTTAAGGATGTGTTCAGTCATTTTCAAATGGAGGCTGCCAAAGCATTTTAAAGGCCAAACAAAGCCTTAAGACATTATTATAATGGTGATTTTTAAGTTTTTTGCTACTTAGCCTTTATTATGAAAAGAGGTTTTCGCAAAATTTAGTGCTTTTCATTCGGTTTGAACACAAAAAACGGTAATCCACGATGTAAAATTACACTTTAAAAATGGATTTCGGAATTTATCGGCGAATTTTTGAAGGTTATCGGCGAATCTAAGATATTTATCGGCGAATTTCAAATGTTATCGGCGAATCGAGCCAATATAGACGGCGAATCAAAAAACTTCGCAAGTAGAAGGCATCTAGTTACCAGAACGGGATGAAAAATGGTGATTTCGCGTATTGTCGATAAGAATGTAAATGAGTGTACCTAAGCTAAGAAGTCTAGAAGGCTTTTATAAGGAGGTTGAAGAATATAAAATAGGAAGAAATATAAAAAGGGGAAGAAGAATGAAAAATAACTTATTTGCACTTTCTATTTTTAGTTTGGCAGTGTCTTTTGTTATTGGGTGTTGGTTAATTTCAAATAGTTTAAGTGGTATCAAAAACTATAATAAAAAAGAGACTCAACACCAGTTGTTAACAAAATCAGAAGTAGCCAATTATTTAGGTATAAGTTCAGAGGAAGTTCAAAAGTTGACAGAAATAACTAATGGTGAAAACAGTTTTACAAGTGAAATCCCGCATATAAAAATTGATAAAATTGATTATTACCCTAAAAAAGCAATAGACAAATGGCTTCTAAACACACAACTCATTGTTGTTCAATAATGGAATTAAACATACAAAAACAATGGATTTATTATTCCCTATTCAACGGGTCCGTAAGTTTAACGCGTGAAAGCAGATTACATCAATAGGGGGATACCTGCATTATATAGTCTGTATATTTATAATGAGATGATGAAATAAAAGATAATGGTCAGCATCCCTATTTAAGTAATCAGGGGGCCAGAATAGAAAATTCCCTTTTAAATATTAAAATAAATAACTATCTTCACCAATAGGAGCGTTTATTTAGGAACGTATTTAAAAGGACAGAATATTGTAAAAAACCGGAACATAGGAGGTATGATATGAAGATCCATAGAATAGATCATGTGGGTATAATCGTAAATGATCTTCCTGCCGCTAAAGCATTTTTTCTTGACCTTGGACTTAATGTACTAGGGGAAGCAGAAGTGAAAGGGGAGTGGGTAGAACGGATCATTGGGCTTAATGATGTTAGAGAGACGGTTGTAATGTTAGGGATGCCGGACGGCCAGGCAACTTTGGAGCTGGTCAAATTCCATACGCCGTCAGATGAAAAAGGTATTCAGCAATCTTTTGCAAATACCTTGGGTATCCAGCATATTGCATTTGCTGTTGAAGATATTGAATCCATTGTTGCCAAATTGAAAAAGAAAGGCACGGAACTTTTTGGTGAGATACAAAACTACGAAAACACTTATAAATTATGTTACGTTCGTGGGCCAGAAGGGGTTATTTTAGAGTTGGCGGAGAAAATCAAATAAATATTGGATTTAAAAGCCATTATAGAGTTTAGCAATCGGGCGCTATCCTTGAACAAGGATAAGCGCTCATTTCTGTTTAAGGGGAATATTCTCGAATAACCAATTGTGGGAATAATAGGAATTTGAGATAATTGTTATTGATTTAAGGCAAGGTATTTTAATATCAATAAAAAAATATTTGGCGAGAGAAACAATTCTAAATCACTAAAGGGAGGAAGAATTATGTCCAATAGCGTAAGACCCAGAAGAATAATTTTAGATTTAGCAGTTACTTTAGATGGTTTTATAGAAGGAAAAAATGGGGAAGTTGATTGGTGCATTATGGATTCTGAGATGGGGTTTAGTAATTTCTTAAATGAAATTGATACTATTTTGTATGGAAGAAAAAGCTACGATTTATGGGGACAATTCACTCCAGAAATTGAAGATACTGATATTGAAAAAGAATTATGGAAATCAGTTCATTGCAAAGAAAAGTATGTGTTTTCCAGAACGCAAAAAGGGACTGATAATAAAGCAATATTCATAAATGATCATATTCTTGAAGAAGTAAATAAATTGAAGAATAAGCCTGGTAAAGACATCTGGTTATATGGTGGAGCAAGTCTTATTACAACTTTTATCAATTTAGGGCTAGTTGATGAATTTAGATTATCTGTTCACCCTGTTATTTTAGGAGAAGGAAAACCATTGTTTATTGATATAAAACAGAGATTGAATTTAAAAATAGTTAATACAAGAACATTCTCCTCTGGCGTTGTGCAACTAATCTATCGTTTAAGTAGGAATTAATAATTTTGCACATTCAAAGATAAAATATCATTACAAAATACTCGATAGTAATTTTCGATTTTCAACAAAAGGGCGCTATCTAGAACAAGGATAAGCGCACATTTTTCATTTAAGGCCATTTTGTTCACAAAATTTTTAAGAAAAAAAGCAATCTTCTTCCTTTAGGAATTACAACATGGGTAAATCCAATAGGATCATGAAACTTACTAGGATTACTAATCACTCTGAATTTACTTTGAATAAAAAATCTCCTACAAATAAATTTACTAGCCCTTTAGAAACTAATAGTAAGAGATGAATTAAGGCGAGGTCTTTTTCCACGATTAAATGTCCAACTTTATAATTAAGTGTTATTTCGCAAAATGGCCTTAAATGAAAAGGATTATAAGTGTTAAAAAAGGGGAACTAAGCTAACAAGATGATTGTCAGGAGGTTCTTGTTATGTATGGAATGATCGCCCTAAAGCTTATAATCGGATTAATTACTCTTGTTGTGATTGTACGTTTAATTGGTAAAAAAGAATTGGCCCAGATAACACCGCTTGATTTTGTTTACGCCGTTATTCTCGGCGGTATTTTAGAAGAATCTATTTTTGATGATAAAGTAACAGTTGGTCATTTTATCTTTGCCCTTGCCATTTGGGCGCTGGCCATCTTTTTATTTGAAAGGATCATGCAAAGATTTGAGAAATTCCGTGTCTTAATTATGGGAGAACCCTGTCTAGTAATAAGAGATGGTGAGTTAGATGTAAAAGCATTTGAAAAGTCAAAGCTTGAGCCTGAACAGCTGCGCACCTTGCTTCGCCAGCAAGGAATCTTCTCACTAAAGGAAGTCAAATATGCCTACCTTGAAACAAGCGGAAATTTAAGCGTGATGAAATATCCTGAATTCGATCCAGTGACACCTGCACAGCTAAAAGTGGAGGCTGACAGTAACGAGCCTTCTATATTATTAGTGGATGAAGGAAGAATAGAGGAAAAAGGACTCCGAATGATTGATAAGGATGTGGATTGGCTAAGAGAAAGTTTAAAGAAAGAGGGATATGGATCCATCGAAGAGATTTACTGTGCCGAGTGGACAGAAAGAGAAGGATTCTTTATTCAAAAATACATTTAAAAATAGAAATAAAAAAAGCGAAACTGACTAGACAAGTCTCAGGCTCTTCCACACTCTGTTGTAAAAATGGGATTTCGACACATAAAGAGCAGCCTTTAATATACAAACTGTCACTAAAGGAAAATAAATGTGAAGGAGACATTTCATATCAATAAAATAAATTTATAACTAAAGGTATCTCAATATCTATCGTATTGATCGTATTACTCTTTATTGCTTTTTTTGAAGTGTTCTTTTCAAAATTTTATTCAACAATCGGGCGCTATTCTTGAAAAAGGATAAGCGCTCATTTTTCATTTTTAGGGCCGAATTATCGAAGAAGGAATAATTTAACCTTTATCGAATATGAACAAACAAGGAGTTCAAAAAAGGAAGGCTGTGAGGATTGAATGTTTGATGAAAAAAAAGAGAGTTCAATTTTAGGAACAGTCATAGCGGTTAGTTTAAGTAAGAAGCATACGTTTAGTAAAGAAAATCAAGAGATTATAAAATTAGTGAAGGGTTTTGGGGTCGAAGGCGATGCACACTTTGGTTCAACGGTTAAGCATCGATCGAGAGTGGCACAAAATCCAAACCAACCGAACCTTAGACAAGTGCATTTAATTCAAAATGAGTTATTCGAAGAGTTAGCAGACCACTTTAATATTACACCTGGACAAATGGGTGAAAATATAACAACTGTAGGAATAAATCTTCTTGAATTACCTACTGACACGATATTATTTATAGGTGAGTCCGCAATTATTAAAGTAACAGGCTTACGCAATCCTTGTGCTCAAATTGATAATTTTAAACAGGGGCTTTTAAAGGCTGTTTTGGATAAGGATTCAGACGGAAATCTAATAAGAAAAGCAGGAATAATGGGAGTTATATTGGAGAGTGGAGAAGCGAAACCAGGTGATACCATCCGTGTTGAATTACCTCCTAGACCATTTAAAAAGCTGGAACGTGTTTAACCAGCTTGGTGTACTTTTATGAATTAACTAAAGCCTAATTTCTCAGTTAAAAGCGTTGATCTGACCCAATAAAGTTAGACAAATATTTTAGGCTACTTTGAGGACCTGAGCTCGGTATTCTACCGGACTTAGGTCTTTTAATTTTGCCTTTATTCGTTTGTGATTGTAATAGTGAATATAGTCTTCTAATTCTTTTTCAAAATGCTCAATACTATCAAACTCCTGTAGATAAAGAAGTTCAGACTTTAATAAGCCAAAGAAATTTTCAATAACTGCATTGTCCAAACAATTACCCTTACGAGACATACTTTGTGTAATCTGGTACTGTTCTAATGTTTTTTGATACTGCTTCATTTGATAATGCCATCCTTGATCTGAATGGAGGATTACTTGGTCCCCAGGTTGAAGACGCTCAATCGCTTGATTTAACATATCGCCGACTAATTTATAAACTGGACGTTTCATCAAAGTATAAGCGATTATTTCTCCATTACATAAATCAAGTACTGGTGAGAGGTAACGTTTCTCACCGAATAAGTGGAATTCTGTAACATCAGTTACCCATTTTTCATTCAGCTTCTCGGCAGAAAAGTCGCGGTTTAGTAGGTTTGGAGCGGTTTTTCCTACATTTCCTTTATAAGAACGATACTTTTTCATTCGAACTAGGCATTTTAGGCCGATTTCATTCATTAAACGATTGATAGTTTTCGGATCGTGATGAAATCCTTTTTTCTCTAGTTCTTTCGCTATACGACGGTACCCATAACGACCTTTATGTTCATGAAAAATCTCTTTGATAGCTTCTTTTACTTCGGCATATTTATCAGCTTGATTTAATCGTTTTTCCCAATAATAATACGTACTACGTGGAATGTCAGCGACTTCAACTAAATCCACGACTTCATAATGATCCTTTAGTTCAAAAATTACTTGCGCTTTGATTTTGTTTGTAATTTTTCCTGCATTTGAACTAAAGCATTCAACTTTTTTAGGTAAGCATTTTCCATTTCTAATCTAGCGATTTTTTCTTGCAGTGCTTCGACTGACCCTTCTGCAGGTATTGATTTTTTTGAATCGATTTTCTTTGCTTTCTTTTTCATTGGTGGACGCCCCTTTTTCTTCTTTTCTAGGGCACCAATTCCACCTTGTTCAAATTTACTTCTCCAATTACGAATCAGTCTAGGAGATGAAATATTGAATATGGCCGCTGCATCGTAAGATGATGTACCCGTTTCGTTCATATAATTCAGTACATCCATTTTAAACTGTAGGGAGTAGCTTGTATATTTTTTTTGAAAAGCTTCTATACCTTGTTGTTCGTAAAGTCGTATCCATCCACTCACAATATTAAGGGATACCTTTGCCTCCTGCGCAATCGCCTTGATAGATTCACTCCCATATACATACCGTAAAACAATTTGTATTCTTTCTTCAGCTGTAAATTTGGCCATAAAAAAAACCCCCTAAACGATAGAATGGTGTCTAACATTTAGGGGGCATTTCAGTGAAATTAGGCTTTTTTATTTTCTTGGCAGGAAGTGTGAGAAATTTCCTTCTTAATAAATAATAACAGGATCGTATTTACTAAGATTATCATACACGATTTTCATTATACTAGGTGGAGTGTTGACACAGCCGGCGGAACCAGCCGTAAGATAGGCACTACTCGACCAGTTCCTCCGCCAACTGGCATCGTGGAATCCTTGGCCATCATTCGTAAAGGGAGCCCAATAAGATACTTTAACAGAATAATTAGGATTACCAGCTGCGCTGCCCCTAAGGGTATGTGGTGATTGTTTAAAAAGAATATACCAAACTCCGGGATGTGTACCTTCATTTGTACTATGTTTGCCTGTAACCACATTCGTTGTAACAGCTAATTTTCCATTTTTGTAAATCCAAATACGCTGCTGGGCAATTGACACTTCCGCATACGTATCACCAATGCCATTATTTGTTGTAGTTTCATAGCCAATGGGTTCATAGTCCCAGCCGTTGCCGTAAATATTAGAAGCTGGAATAGATTGTTCCCCTTTTTCAAAAGCCTCCTGAATTCTCGCCGTTTCTTTCTCAATATTTAATGCCCAGCCATAGCCTTGTCCTTTGACCGAAATGACCGAGCCTGAATGGGTTTTAAATGAAAAGTTTTTATTTAATGTAGACTGAGAACGATTAATTTCATCGATTTTGTTCTTTATGTCACTCGCAGAGATTGTAATCTTCTTATCTTTTGACAAAGAGGCATCTTTAATTAATTCACTGGCATTTAAAGTATACACTTGATCTTGTACCTTATAATCAACTGTTCTTTGAAGGAGATCCTGAAATAGATTCTCCTCTTCTTTTATAATCGGGCTGTCCGCTTTTATTGGCTGTAACAATACTGGGTTCAGATGGATATCACTGTTATATTTCTGTTTCTGGTAATCCTCTAATATTCTCGCGATATCATACTGTTCTCCATTAATACTTTTTGAGATGACAATTTTACCTTGTTCCAATTTCGCTTCAGCATCTTGAGGTGCTTTTAGTTCCTTATTCATGGATAAAAGTTTTTCTTCTACTTGCTTCTTTAACGTTTGGCCTCGGAACTGCTCCATCTTATCTGGTATCAACAAATAATTTTGTACCTTTGAGGAAGGAAAAAATGTCCACTGGCTTTTTAATATTTTCTTGATTTCAGGCAAATCTTGTTCCGTAAAACCCATCTCTGTTTCTTTTTCATCTAAAATTTTTTGTTGTCCAACATAGACTTTATTTGTTAATACAGATGTTTTTAATTTTTTTATTGCCTGATCTGCAGTCAGCCCACCGACTATTGTGTCATTAATCGTAATTTGCGAATTGAACCGGGTTGCTTGATAATAGCTCATTCCCGCAAATAGGAGTGTAATAATAGTGATAATGCCAATTACAATAAAATTCCTTTTTGCACGTGGTTTGAATCGATTAACCCGTTCTTGAACCACTTCTTCAATTGTTTCATTTAGTGTACTCATAAACATTCCCTCCGCATACCTGATACTCCTTATATCAAAGTCCCCTAATATTAACCTTGTGAAATTTGTATCCAAAAAATTCCGATTTAATTACAATACTATTAAATTATTACTACAATTATATTATAATAATCGCGATAAAATTGTCGTAATTTGTATAAAAGAGAAAATATTAGAGTGGTATCTAATACAGCATACGAAGAAGAACTATTTATAAAAAGGTCAATTATATTCTCTTGCTAATAAAGGTTCCGCCCGATTAATGTATTTCAGAAACAAATTTAGTAAAATTCTTTGTTCACTAAACCGGCGCAACGGTCTGGCCCTCGAGTTTTATCGAATAATTGCAATAAATTAGTTAATAAGTATTTTGGGCTATTTATATCTATGTCTAAATTCTCATGTAAAATACTGGAATAATTGTTACGATTCAAGTAATTACTAGAAAGGGGTTGAAATAATTGAATGGGAAAATGAGAAAAAACAAACGGAAATGGTTGGTGGGGATTGTCGGTGCAGCGCTGCTTGCGTCTCCTGTATTAGGTCAGTCGGCAAATGCCAATTCCTCAAGCAAATTGTATGGATTTACCGATACCAAGTCTAAATGGCAGACTCAGATTGAAAGCGCCCTCATGGGGAGTGTTAAGGAAAGTTCGCTTCAATACTATTCTGAAGGATTAGCGAAAAGACCAGCTTTAGCAGGTTCGGCAGGGAATGAAGAGGCATTAAAGTTCGCTGTAGATCAACTCCGTAAAGCTGGATTAAAACCTCAAGTAAAGACATATGATACGTATCTCTCCTCTCCTAAAAGCATCTCTGTCACTCAAACTGCTCCTATTAAAAAGGAATTGAAAGTAATAGAAGACTTAGATCCGCAGACGCCATATATAAACGACGTTATTCCTGGCTTTAATGCATATTCCCCATCAGGCACCGTTGAAGGCGAGGTCGTGTATGCCAACTATGGGACACCTGAGGATTTTGAAAAATTAAAGGAATTGGGCATCTCTTTAAAAGATAAGATTGTACTTACTCGATATGGTAAAAACTTCCGTGGTGTCAAACCTGACCTAGCCGCTCAGTATGGGGCAGCTGGTGTGCTCATTTATTCAGATCCCGCAGATTATGTAAGGGGTGATGTGTACCCTAAAGGTCCATGGCTTCCTAGTGACGGTATACAGAGAGGGAGTATTCTATCAATCTATAAATATCCTGGTGACCCGCTGACACCTGGTGAACCAGCGATAAAAGGTGTAAAGAGAATTGACCCTGCTAAAGCGGCTTCCCTGCCTAAAATTCCAACCACTCCGATTTCCTATGGGGAAGCAAAAGAGATCTTGAAAACCATGACCGGCCAGGAAGCCCCTGCAGCTTGGCAAGGAGGCCTGGATTTTACATATCACCTCGGTTCAGAGAATACAAAGGTCAAATTATCACTAGATATCGAATACGGCCAAAAACCTGTTAATGATGTGATTGTTACGATTCCGGGCTCCAAATATCCAAAAGAAAAAATTGTGATTGGCGCCCACAGAGATACATGGGCTTACGGTGCAAGTGATAATGTTTCTGGATGGGCTGCGACAATGGAAATTGCCAAGTCACTTGCAGAGCTGAGTAAAAAAGGGTGGCAGCCTGAGCGCACTATTGTTCTTGCTGGCTGGGATGGAGAAGAGCATGGACTAATCGGTTCAACAGAGTGGGTGGAAGAGGAACGCAAGGATTTAACGGAAAATGCCGTAGCCTATATCAATCTTGACGGAGTAGCCGGTCAAAACTTTTCGGCCTCTGCGGTTCCGTCATTAAATCAATTAATGTATGACATTACAAAAGCGGTCCCCAAACCAGGAACGGACGGTTCGGTCTTTGACCATTGGGTGAGCCGATCAGGCACTGATAAACCAAGATTAGGACAACTTGGCAGCGGCTCTGACTATACAGCGTTTATTCAGCATATAGGGGTTCCGTCGATTGGATTTGGTTTTAGTTCTCCAAATGGACTCAACCATAGTGCCTATGATAATTTGGATGCATTGCAGCGCTTTGATGATCCCGGTTATAAGCATCAAACCGCTGCAGCTGAAATGGCCGGCATCATGGCTTTACGATTAGCAAATGCAGAAGCACTTCCGTTTAAATACTCCGATTACGCAGACAATGTCCTGGCTCTCATTCAAGAAATTAAGAAAAATGACACATTCGGTGTAGACCTTCGCCGCTTTGAAGAAAATACACTAAAATGGAGAAACGCAGCTCTATCTCTTGAACAGGCTAGCGCCAAGATATTAGCAGATAACAAAGTCACAAAAACGGAGGAAAAACAATTAAAAGAAATCAACAGAGCCTTGCTTCAGCAGGAGCGTGATTTCATTAATAAAAAAGGTCTTGCAAGCCGAGAATGGTTTAAACACCAAATTTGGGCACCAGGCTTAACGACAGGCTATGCTGCCCTTCCATTACCAGCATTAGCAGAAGCTCAAATGGCAGGAGATAAAAATGCATTTAAGAAAGCAGTTAAAAATTTAGAAAAGGCCCTGCAAGAAGCAGCCAAGACGGCTGATAAAGCTATAAAGTAAATGCCTCTTGAACCAATAAAAGCATGGCGTCCCTGCCATGCTTTTTCAGCATCTCTTTATTAAATAAATTGTATCCTTTGTAAAACTAGGTTTTGGCCTCTCCTGAGTAAAGGCTTTTTTCAACATGACATAATTATAAAATATTAAATTAGTTCTTTACAAAAAAATGTTCTTTTAATAATGTCTTTCTATTTTTAAATAGAGGGCATTTTTCAGGCCGTTCAGACCGAGCAATTATGAGCGCTTCCTTGCCGGTACAGGCGGTCAATACCCGAAACCCTTTACGTTGCAAATAGGTCTGCATCTCCTCCAGCATGCCCGGTTCGTCCTCCACAAGCAACAATCTCGGTTCCATTCTCATCACATCTTCCTTTTAGAGAATGTTCAAAAAGGAGACTCCAGAGATCGGAGGCCATTTTGAACATTCACTTGTAGTCCGTTTTCATTCAGGAAGTTATCACTTACCAAAATTATAACGTGATTTAATAGGTTTCTGAGATAATCCATGCAAATAGTGGAAGATCTGCATAAGTTCTCGATATTTGTTTTGTAAAATAGCAGTGGAAGGAGGGAAATCGTCATGAATAGAAAACTCGTTTCATTCGTAATACTTTGTACACTTCTACTTGTACCAACGATTGTCTTTGCTGAAGGGACTGGTGTTGGTTATGGTAGTATCACCCCCGGGCGGCTCTTGACTTTCGCAGCTGGCGTGATTGGGCTAAGCAGCGCGGTTGTTGCTGGGATTGCTCTTGCCCGTCAAGCCAGTCGTTTTTCCACTGGTCAATGGCCTGTTTTGTCCATCGTGTTGAGTCTGTTTTGTGTGCTTCTCTCTGTTTTTCATCTATACGTTACCCCTAGTGGTTTTGGTACCGGAAAAGGGCGTGCTGGAGCGATCATAGCGATCGTGATTGGGCTGATCGGTTTGGTGCTTGGTGGCATGGCTTGGACCCGTTCTCTTCGTAACAAATAATTTGACTATTTTTTCTGTCCCTCTTGAGAACGTGCTTTAAAGGGCGCAGGATCTGATAATGGAAAGAGAAAATTTTGTAAACTGGCAGTGAAAGGAGAAAAATTGTCATGAATAAAAAACTTATTTCATTCGTAATCTTTTGTGCATTTTTACTTGTGCCAACGATTGCCTCAGCTGAACAGGTCTACGGTTTTACTCCCGCACGACTCAAGATCCTTGTGACCGTAGGGATGGGGTTGGGAAGTGTAGTCATCAGTTGGTTGTCTTTGACCCGTGCCTCTGGTAGTTTCGGCAAAGGCAATTGGAAAATTGGGACCATCGTGGCCGTCGTGTTGGCATTGATTGCCTATTTCATCGCTGCCCCGCATTTTGGTCACACTCCCGGCGATATTGGTTCTGGTAACGGGCGTGGTGGTGCCGCCTTTGCCATGATACTGTCGTTCATCACGATAATCCTCTCTGGAATGGCTTGGTTCGCCTCCCGATATCGCACCGGCTGACCCGACCATGGTGCTTTAAATAAGAACAGGAATGTATATAGCCCTGTTCTTATTACCAATGTTCAATAATTACAATCACATTTTAGGAGCTTCCATACCCATCTCTGCCCATTCCTCTTTTGATGGACCATAAAAAGACACGGAACCGATAAACCAGCTTGACGCATAAGAATAGTCATTTGTCCTCGATGATGAATTTGGTGTGGTATTAAAAAAATAATTTCTTAAAACGGTTCTTTGTTTTATTAATAATGTTCAACAATCGGGCGCGATTCTGGAACAAGGTTTGCGCTCATTTTTCATTTTAAGGCCATTTAACTGAGTAGGAAATATTAGATAATCTGTAAAAAAAGACATCTTTTAACGAATAGATGTCCTTTTTAACACGTGGCTAAGTTTTAACCCTAAGATCAAACTTAACTAGTTTTTTGTTTTGGATTTTTCGTGGAACTACTCTGGATTTTAGATAGGGAAGTAAATAAGTAAAATAATCCTGGAAGAATGATTCCCATTCCAACAATTAAATATATTTGACGTGTGGATAAATCTAATAAGCTAGTTGAAGCAAATAAAATACCTAAAGGCATAGTAATACGAAGAAATAATAATCGAACTGCACTTAATTGGGATAATCGATCTCTTGGAGCATCTCGTTGGAAAATTGCCGCACTTTGAGAATTAAAAAGAGGAAACAGAAATCCTCCAGTTAATTCACAAATCCATGCAATAGGAACCGCATGAACAAAAAACAGGAGTACGAACGAAAGACCTCCTCCAACCAAACCGAAGTACATTGTTTTATACGTTTTAGGCAACTTCGAAAGTAAGGCTGTTCCAATGGCATAACCGACTGGGAAAGCGCCTGAAAAAATTGCATATTCCCAATAATCCCCCCCTAAATCACCTCTTATAAAAGGAATATTAATTACCATCGTAGCTCCAACCGCAAATTGTACGATTGAAGAGAGAAACGTGAGACGTAAAAGATGTCGATACTTGAAAAATACCTTATAGCCCTCTTTTATTTCTGCCCACCAAAACTTCTTTGTCCAAGTTGCCACTTTTTCCTTACTTGACTGTGAAATACGTGAGAGAGCAATATAGCTAACAATGAACATAGCAGAAGAAAAACCATAGATAAAATGCATGGGACTGACTAACAAAAGTAAGGAAGTAGCTCCGGGCGCGATAAAACTCATAAGCCGAATGGTTCCATCCAATAAACCATTTGCTTCGACAAGCTCTTCCCTTTTACAGATTTCAGGTAGAAGTGAAAAAGATAGACTTGCGTAAATCGGCTGCATCAATCCTAGAAGGCATTGTAGAACGACTAATCCGAAAATAGTTCCCACGTCTGTACCAATTAAATAACCAGCTAGTGGAAGAATGTAGGCTCCCCCACGAATTAACTGTATGTTTCGAAGCACTTTTTCTTTTACAACATGGTTTAAGAAGGGAGCACTTATACCTTGCAAAATTAAAGAAGGAATAAAATAAATAAGCCAAAGTGCACCCATCCATTCCTTTGATCCTGTTAGTTCATACAGCAACAATCCATTAATGATCCCTCCGGCTGATCCACCAAATTCTGATACGATTTTACCTATCCAAAGTGCTTTAAATGACTTAGAGAACTTCTTCATATATGAACTCCAAGGTACTGAGTGAGCTGTCCAGAAAAAGCATTGATCTGCGTTAGATTTACCGAATAGATCCCCTTATCAACACGAATAAACTTTGCTGCTTTTAATATAGAAAGCTGGTGGTGTAGTGTTGTTTTAGAAGTATTAAACTGAACGCTCAATTCTTGAAGCGATAACGGTCCCTTAAGAAGCTGGTAAAGCAATTTCAATCGAAGTTCATCCCCTAATGCCTTGTGACCACGAATTAATTCATTCGATGGAACACCTGGTTCCATCAAATATTCTTCCTTCAAAGGATAAAAGAAGAGTTTAGTATCAGGTGTACGTTTTTCTAAGACCCACGGACGATAAGATACATGTGGAATTAGTTTAACAGTCCAGACAGAGGGTTCAGGATGATACTTGATTCCACCAGTAATTTGTTCGATTTGATCAATAGGATTCGTGATATCTAGTGACCTGTATTGTTTCTGCTCAAAAGCAAGTGCCTGGGTCCACTTCTCCCACTCTTCTTGTTGGCTTACCCACTTATACCACTCAACCAATGTATTGTTGAGTAGATCGTAAATTTCTTGATGCGAATAATGACCAAGAACACGAACATATTCAGCTAAGTAGTCATGAGTATCAAAATATGTAGCATACTTCTCAAATAATTCACTTCGATGATGTTCAATGGCTGTCGCTTTTCTAATTGGCTCAGTATTTCGATTCTTGTAAGGTAAAAGTGTTTCATAAAAACAATCAATTGGAATTTCTAAGAGACGATTCAAAAAATCTTGAACAGATGAAGAGGATAGTTTGTTTTGAAGCATGATCAACGCATACCAAAAGTTGGTTTCCTCAATCACTTTTAAATGCTTTATTAGTGATGTAGGCATTGAGTCTTGCTCAGATATCCACTTTTCATCTAAATCGAATGTATGTCGAAGTTTTGTATGTGTATAGCCTGCAATACCTAAAATAACTTCCCAAACTAATGACGATTCAACTTTAAGAGAGATTGTTTCAACAGGTTGAGGTAAATAATACTTCATACATTTTCCCCCCCTTATAGAATATTTAAATATATTCTAAGTTAATCGAATTCGAAATTCAATAATTTTTGAATCGTTTTGAGTTATTCCATAATAGGGCGTGTTTCTGTAACAAGAACAGGAAGAAGGAAATAGAACAATTATGAAAGAATATTAGATGTATATGCGGTGCTGAATATTGGTTTTATATAGAAGTATAGGGGGAGCAGAAATATGCAAAAAGTAGTTGAGGGAATTAATCATTGGATAAAAAGATTACCAGAAGAGTATAACTCTATGTCTAAAAAAGAAATTTCTAATCGACCATTACCAAATAAATGGTCTAAAAAAGAGATTCCTGGGACATCTATGTGACTCTGCGATAAATAATATTGAAAGGTTTATAAAAATTCAATATGAAGAACCCGTGTATGTTATTCAATCGTATAATCAAGACCAATGGGTAATGGTTCAGAATTATCAAGATAGACCACTTGATGAAATAGTAAACCTTTTTCAGACATTAAATAAGCAAATTGTTAATCTTGTTAAGAACATTCCTAACGAAAAGCTATCCAACCTTTGTAACATAGGAAATAATCAATATAAGACACTAGAGTGGCTTATACAAGATTATCTTGAGCATATGGAACACCATATTCACAATCAAATCTTAATTAAAAATTACGATCTATAATTAAGTACTTATTCAAGTAAAGGGCGCCATTCTTTAATCAGTGGCGTCTTTTTATATTGGGAGATATTGTGTGAGGTAAAGGGTATTTGGTCCATTCTCTTACTAAAGCTCATTTCCGATATAAAGTCATTCTAGTGATACCGAATTTTCCCTTGTACAGTATGGTATACCGTTTTGCTTGTGACATACGCCGTGCGTTAAATGATAGGTTTTTTGTATTTTCAAGTCGCCAATGGTCCCCGTAAAAAACAATTTAATTATGCTAATAGGCTCGCTAACGACAGTATTCATACGAACTAAAGAACCATTTACATAAAATTTTGTCTCCAATAAAATAAAAAACAGTTACATATGAGTTAAATATTGGAAAACTATTAACCTATGTAACCTAAAAATGAACCAGATGAATACGCAAACCCAAAAAAGGAGATGAAATGGTTGAAAAAGAAACTCTGTATCATTGGCAGTGGTGTTGCGGGGCTGCACCTGGCTTATGCCCTAAATGACGAATTTGATGTCACCGTCATTGAACGAAAATCACCAGAGCAAATGAAAAAAGGGCAAATCACGTCTACCCAGGTACATTTTGGACCAACTAGGACCCGTGAAAGACGCTTTCAAATGTTGTCATGGCAAGAACAGCCTCTTATAGAAAGTATTCATCTAACGATTGGAAATCAAAAGTTATTTGTAGGAAAGCTGGATGAACCAGCCTTATCGGTAGATCAACGATTATATTACTCCTATTCTATAAAAGATCTTGAAGAAAAAGGAATTTTCTTCCGTTTGGAAAAAATAGATAAAGAGGGTGCGGAATTACTGCTGGATAAGTTTGACTTAGTGATTGATTGCACAGGGAAAAATGGCCCTCTTTTTCCGTTCCCTATTGATGAGGACTTGTCACCTTTTCAAACTCCTCAGCGAAAATGTATCGTAGGTTATTTTACAGGTATCAAACCAACTACGCCACTGGGAGTAAGTGTAACAGTTCTTCCCAAGTTAGGTGAAATGTTTGAAATACCCGCAATGACCCAACACGGTCCAGTTACGATCTTGTTCCTTATGGCAGTACCGTACAGTGAACTAGACGTATTTAAAGGAATCAAAAATGCAGAAGCGTTTACTACTAAAATGAAAAGTACGATACAACAATTTTTCCCGGAAATTTATTCCCGTATGAATGAGCAAAATCTTGCTTTAAGCGATGAACATGGTTTTCTTCAAACTGCCGTAACACCTGTTATTCGAAAGCCCTATCTCATGGTTAAAAATAAGCTGGTCGTGGGCTGCGGTGATAGTGTATTTCTTAATGATCCTATTACCGGTCAAGGCTGTAATCTCTCTTCATACTGTGCTGAACAATTGTATGAAACCCTGATGGAATATAAACATTCGAAGTGGGATCTTAAAACAGGGGAGTCCTATTGGAATCGAACGAAAAAGTATGTCAAGGAAGTAACTGAATGGACGAATGCCATGACCCAGCCATTACCTGAGCATGTTGTTCAAATGCTGCTTAAGGGTGCACAGGATCAAACAATTGCAAACGAAGTTGCTGAATGGTTTGCCCAACCGACAAAAGCGTATGAAGTGTTTTTTTCACATTCAATAAAATAATAGTCTTTCTTTTCTATTCGATGAAGCTAGAAACTAATCCGTTATTCTATTAAAGGTCGTATTTCGAGAATAAAGATTAGTCTAATAACATTCTCAAAACGATGCTATTTACTAAAAAATTATTATGAATCAGTCATATTAAGTAGATCCTGTATGAAAGATCTATAAAAGAGAAAGGGGAATAGATGTAAATGAAGTTTAGAATGGCGAAGAAAAGTGATTTAAAAGAAATTGTGCGCTTACTAGCAGATGATGAACTGGGATCCAAACGAGAGAAATATGAAGACCCTTTACCAAAGGCTTATTATAATGCCTTCTCAGCAATTGAAAATCAAGGTGGTAATCAAATCTTATTAGTTATTAAAGATGAAATCATAATAGGGTGTTTGCAATTAACGATTATCCCCGGATTAGCTAGGTTAGGAATGAAACGGGCTCAAATTGAGGGAGTACGTGTTGATCAAAATTACAGAGGGCAAAAGATTGGTGAAGCTTTATTTCGGGAAGCAATTACAATAGCAAAATCCGAAGGTTGTGGTCTTGTACAGTTAACTACCGATAAAGAGCGTAAAGATGCCTTCCGCTTTTATGAAAAATTAGGCTTTACCTCCACACATGAAGGCATGAAGTTAATTCTAAATTAAAATAAATCATCTATTCCACAATCGGGGCCATTGCAGAAAATTACAACCTAATTCATCGCAATAATACGAAGGGATAGCCGCCAAAATAAATCGATAACAACAAGCTGACCCAAAACAGTCATCATTCAACGACCATTTGAGTCAGCCTCTTTTTAGAATACCTTTGCCCCAGCGTTATTTAATCGGAATCCAAATTTCTGAGTAGTAATCAGGGCTCCCAGCATCACCACTGAAATACACTTCCATTTCAGGTGTGCCGGCATGCTCATAAGGATTGGATGGAAACCATTCAGTGAAGATTTGTTTCCACACCTTTTGGATAGCATCGGGCATGGCCCCATGTACTTCAAATACTGCCCATTTCGAGGCTGGGATCTCAAGCGCTGATAAACCATCCGGCACGTCCCCAGCAGAATCAGCAGCAATCCAATAATCGATTAATCCTGGATGCTGACAGCGTTTATCCACGCATATACCGAGCAATGCCTTTAATTCCCCAGTATTTAATTTAATTAATTGATTGTCAGTTCCATCTGCATTGACGTTCTCCCACATTTTAGGAATCCCTCGCAGATTCTCTCCATTGACACAGGAAAACTCTCTTTTGACACCAACCGCTTGAAAACTTTCTTTCTCAATGATTTTGTAATTCATCGGTTCCGCTCCTTTTAGACTCACCTGAATCATCAGGCGGTTATAAGATCTCAGCATTCCGCTGTGTGTTCGGACTTGACTTGGCGTCATCCCATGCTGCCGGCGAAATGCCTTAGTAAAAGCCTCCGGAGTTTCGTAGCCATATTTAAGGGCGATATCAATGACTTTGCTGTTCGTATTCAATAATTCTTGGGCAGCGAGTGTCAATCGTCTCCGGCGGATATATTCTCCTGTTGAGATGTCTGTTAGGATAGAGAAAATCCGCTGGAAATGAAATTCTGACACATTCGCTTGTTTTGCGATATTTTCAATCGATAATGAGGAATCAGTTAAATGTTCTTCCATATAATCAATTGCCTTTTGTAATGATTCGACCCATCCCATAGCTCTCACTCCTTGATACAATCTTAAACGACAGATGAAGGCGAATCCTGTTCATTCCTGCTCTCATCGGACAGATTTTGATTCCTTCCTATTTAGGATAGGCGATTCCCTCACCGCTTCAACATTTATGGGGAAATGTGGAATTATTTTAGTGAAAAGAGACCAAGGTATTTTCCTTGGTTTTATTTTTGTGTTTGGTGCCTGACCCCCAGTGTATTGAAGTATCAACGTAGCGGGCACAGGTACCATTTAAATAGGGGATTGAATTACCTATTAAAAAAATAAGTGCTTGCTGCCACCAAAAATTAGAGGAACTTATGAAAGTTCCTTCACCAATAGCTGTCATTGGAAACACTTAAGTTGATTATCCGGATAGAAATGTCGCCAATAGCTGTTATTGGAAACACTTATGTTGGTTTTTTGAATAGAAATGTCACCAATAGCTGCCATTGGAAACACTTATGTTGACTTTTTGGATAGAAATGTCGCCAATAGCTGCGATTGGAAACACTTATGTTGACTTTTCGAATAGAAATGTCGCCAATAGCTGCGATTGGAAACACTTATGTTGACTTTTCGAATAGAAATGTCGCCAAAAGCCGCCATTGGAAACACTCATGTTGGTTTTTTGAATAGAAATGTCGCCAAAAGCCACCATTGGGAACACTTATGTTAGTTTTTTGAATAGAAATGTTGCCAATAGCAGCCATTGAATAAACATGGTGCCTGACCCCCAGTGTATTAAAGCATTAACGCAGCGGGGGGACAGGCACCATTTCATATTATTTTACCGGTAGCCGCCTTTGTGGGAATAGACCTGCGTCTATAAGCGGAAGAAGATCGGGATCATCCTCAGCCATTTCGAGAAAAATTGTATCCTCGTCCAAATCAAACACTTCTTCCAGCTGCCGGGCTGCTTCTTCCAATCTGCCTAGTAATGAGAGAAAAGCGGCCCTATTATATTTTAAGTATAAATCATCGGGGTGCAGCTCCAATGCATATTCAATACATTCCAGTGCTTCGCCAAGGCGTTCTTGCAATCGATAGGTAATCCCCAGTTCGTTGAGGACCTCAGGATCCTCAGGTTGAAGCTGTAAGGCTTTTCTTAAGACTATCTCAGCATTTTGATAGTCCTCCAACCCGGCGTACACTTTACCAAGGTATAAATACCCCCTGTCAGCATCAGGCTCCATGTCGAGGTATTTTATATAAACAGCCTTAGCTTCCTCCAGCCTTTCCTGTAAAAATAAGATCAAGCCAAGCAAATTTAAAAATTCCGGCTCATTTTGTTCCTCGACAAGCGTTTCCATTAAGCTTTGGGCTTTGAATAAATACTCCGCCTGTTTCTTCTCGCTCATATCATCCCTTTCATTCACGTAAAGGGAGGCAAGCTTATAAGCTAGATCAGGATTCCAATGTAATTGCAGCGCTTGTTCCAACACCTTAATGGCATCCTCCGAAATAGACATCTGCAGGTAAAAATCAGAAAACCAAGCAGCCGCCATACTATTATCTGGATCAAGCTTCATGGCTGATTCGTAGAGGTTGATGGCGATACCTAGGTGGAAACTGATTTTCGTCAAACTTGTTATCCTTTTTAACAAGCCTTTCTGTTCGTTTCTGTCTCTTTCCTCCAGCAAAGCTGCGACAACTTTTTCATAGGCTGCTGCACTATTCATAAAGATGATGCTTTTTTCCTCATTTTTCAGCTCTAATTTTTTCAAATCAGCGCTGAGTTGATTAATAGACTTTGTCTTCGAATAGATTTCTATCAGTGTTTCAAACCAATCCCTTGAATCGAAGTATTTCTGTATGGCTTGAAGACATTCTTTTTTCGCTTTTTTCCGTTCACCTTTCTTTAAAAGGAGTTTAACCTGATGGTGCAAAAGCTGAGGCGATTCAGGTGAATGCTTCAGTGCCTTCGTTAAATACTCCTCTTCCTTTTTTAGATTCCCTAGCTTTCCGTAAATATAGGCGATTGAATCATTTAAAAAGGCCAGATCATATTTTTTTCTATCCAGCTTCTTGACCTTTTGCAAAAAGTCCTCAACCATGGAAGGAGCGTCCATCAGAGAAAGGATGTCTTCAATGGAGACAGAGTAAGGGTCGAGAGCGAATGCTTCCAATAAGTAATGAAGTTCGACTATTCTATTTTCTTCAAGGCTTGCGATGCTGGCCAAGTCCAACATTGCCTGTCCATGGGCTGGATCAAGCGTAAGTACTTTTTGGTAAAAGCCTTTGGCCTTCTCATATTCTTCTGATTTAGCATGGATTTCTCCAAGCCTGTAGAGAGGAAGAATATCGACTTTCATGGTCAGCGCATGCTCTTGATAGCTTTTCGCTTTGTTCAAATACCCGTTTTGCTCATACAAGCAGCCAATATAACAGACGAGAAGAAAATCATCGTCTCTATGGGCACGCTCTTCTTCTATAAACTCAATGCCTCTCCTGTAAAAGGGTGTGTCCTCAATAAGACTAGTGTACCATTCAAGTGCCATTTCTAGAGCTGTATACGGGTTTCTTGCATTTTTTTAGCTTCCATTTCATCACCCTATATTTTTTCATTCTTGCCTTTTTAGTATAGGGATATGGTATTTCAAATAATCCAGTTACATATTTCCTGCAAACTTGAACAAAGGAGAAACCGGGTATTTTTATTAATCCTGTTTATTTAATGAATTTTAGTGCTATAATTTTATGATCTGGTAAAACATATAAAATAAAGATTTCGGTGTTTTTGCCATTTAGTTTTACCAACGAAACAGCGCGTTCAATATGCCTTACAGCCCATAAGAACGGACCAAAGCTTTGAGAGGTTAAGCCTCCATTATGAACCATAACAATCATTTAAAGAGGAAGTGAGCTTAGTGATCAATATAACAATTCCAAAAGCTGATGTGACAATTACCAAAAAGGATCATCCTGAACTAAGTAATATTTATGGATTTACCGATTTTCACCTTATCCCAAGAGATAAAGGTGGAATATTTATGTTTTACAATGATAAAAAGGAATTATTGTTCGTAGGTAAAGCTAGGAAGTTAAGACAGAGAATTAAGAAACATTTTGAGGATAATGTGTCCCCGATGAAAGAGCACAGGGATGAAGTGACTAAGATTGCGGTTTGTATTGTTGAAGAACCAGTTCATAGAGAAATTTATGAAACCTATGTCATTAATGAATTAAAGGCAAAGTACAATGTAGATAAAGTTTTTTTCGAGTAATCTTGATTAATGGGTGATGAATAATCCTCATTTAGAATCATAACGGAGAGATCCGGATCAAATGTGTAAATTTTATCGTAAAAAAGATAAATAATAATTTAGGTCTTCTATTTTCAAAATTAATAGAGGAGCTTTTTTATTTCTAACATTTGGTGCCTAAACTCTGTTGTTCTATTTTAATTATGTAATCTGAAAATAAATAAGACCGCATAAGATGCGGTCTTATTTATTTTCAGATTGCCTTTCGGTACACGTAAGAGGAATACCCGCTGTATATCTTTTTCCCGCTTACCGTCTTATAGGCTCTTACTTTGTAATAATAGGTTTTCCCTTTGGTCAACCGTTTGTTCGTATAGCTTAAGGTCGAACTAGAGACCGTCGCCATTTTTGTGTAGGACCCTTTGGAAGAAGTGGCCCGAAGGACTTCATAACCGCTTGCTTCTGTTACCTTTCCCCAGGATACCTTTGTCGAGGTCGTACTTACTCTCGAAGCTTTTACGCCCGTAGGTGCTGCAAGGACTGGTTTGGCTGAAACAACTGCGGAATAAGGGCTGTACACTCTTGTGCTATTAACGTTACGGTAAGCTCGGACTTTATAATAATACGTCCTTCCTGTTGTCAGCCTCGTGTTGGTATACGAGGAAGCACTTCCGCTCGCGGTAGCCACATAGCTGTATGTGCCTGTTTTTGATGTAGCTCTGTATACCTGATAATATTGTGCCCCGCTTACTTTCCCCCAGCTCACTTTGGCCGCCGTGTATCCTGCGGATGTGGCTTTAACTGATGTTGGGACAGCTGTGTTTTTGGCAAATCGGGCATATAACACTTTATTTTCCGTAATCGCATTTTTGACCTGGAACGGTAAATTGTCAGTTGAGTATTGGAACCAGCCGATAAAGGAATACCCTGTTTTTACAGGAGCCTTTGGAAGGACGGCGTATTTCCCATGGTCTATCTTTTGGGAAGAAATCGTCTTCCCGGAGTCAGACTTGAAGGTAACTGAATACTGCTTCAGGGCAAATTTCGCGTTCACGGTCATGTCGCTTTTTACAGAGCTAGTATCTTGATCCCATCCTGTAAACCTAAAGCCTGTCTTGCCTGTCATGTTGACCGAAGGAGGGGTGGCTGATTTTCCGTGCTCCACGGTTTGGGTCTCGATTTTTTTCCCATCCTGCAAAAACGTGACCTGATAGGTCTTCAGCTGGTATTGCGCCGTTAGTGTCCCGTGATAGTACACCCTCTCCAATAAGTAGGCCGGATCCCATTCTATGAACTCATAGCCTTCTCTCACAGGAAGTGTCACAGGTGCTATTGCCGGGGAGCCGTACTTTACAATTTCTGTTCCAAGAATAGTGCCGTCATAGTCCTGATAGGTAATGGTGAATTCTTGACGCTCGAATTTCGGGTAGACAATCATATTCGATGAAACATTCGAAATGTCTTGATCCCATCCGTCAAGATAATACCCTGCAGGTACCGTGATATTATTCGTGGGCGGTGTGGCAGCTTCCCCATGCTGCACGTATTGCTTGGATATGATTCCCCATGTTTTGTCTTTGAACACCACTTCATAGGTCTTTTTCCAATAGCTAGCTATCACAACCATGTCAGAATGTATAGGATTATAAAAATCAGCCCACTCGGCGTCATACCCTTCTTTCTGCGGCAGCGGCGGCGGGGTAATGCTCTCCCCATCCTTCACAACCCTGGTGTCGATGATCGCTCCGTCCTCCGCCTTGAAGACGACCGTATGGATTCTGTCATATTGGGCATATATCGTTAGATCGTCAACAGGGTTCGCATAATCGCCGGACCATCCTGTAAATCGATATCCTTGCCTCTCAGCAACAGCTGGCGGGGTGACCGTTTTGCCGAACGTTGCCCGCTCCGTTTTCAGTTCCGTCCCGTCATAATCGACAAAGGTAATCAGGAACCACTCTTTTACGTCAACGCTCACATCCACCTTCCAGTCATTATAGGTGATGATCGCCACCTGTTGCCCCGATTTACTCGAATCAAACGTTGTCACCATCTCGTTTGTAATCGGAACGGATATCTCCGTTCCATCTGCGTGCTTGACATTCAGCGTGCCATAGGCAGGGTCGAACGGAGCCCCTTGCACATAGGTCGTTCTCGGGTGATTGCCAATCGTGACTGATTGAATCTCTCCACTGTCCACTACAGGGTTTGATCGCAGTTCTGGATACGGATAAGATGGATTGCCTCCCATCGTCCAGGCGTAATCAAAGGAAAAGTCCTGGAAGCTTTCAGCTTTCTTCATCGCATCTGCATCAAGGTATCTCACATTTTCATTGCCATTCCACTTGCCTTCCCCGACGACGGAAGTGGCGTTATTGTGGTAGCAGTTTTGGATGGTGACTGGATACTGTGCATTCGCTACCAGTCCATGCTTGCTTTTTCCTGCATTATAGGAAGCTTCGATCGTCGTACGATATCCTGTCGTGTGTACAAGCCCGCCGCCGGAACTCCCGTCATTCACATCGCCTGTGTTAAAGGAACTGTAAAGCGAGGCTGGTTTAATTGTATCCCCGCCAAAGTACCCCAATAAGCCGCCGGCCAGATCTGACACAATGCTACCCGTGTTGTAGCTTTGTTCTATAGAAGCGTTGTTTGCAACAAACGCCCCGATCCCTCCTGTATAACTGGTTCCGCTGACAGAAGCTGCATTAAAACTATAGCGGACCGACGTTTGTGTCACAAATCCCACTAACCCGCCTGCATATTCCGAAGACATAATGTTCCCGAAATTCCCATTCTTACTGATGGACGTATTTTCCGCGGATGCCGTAATCCCAGCTGCTTCGCCGTGAGGGTTGCCTGCAGTGCCATTGTACTGTGCCGTGACGTTGCCTTTGTTTACATTTTGGTAGGCTTCAACCAAGTTCAAGCTTGCAGATATTCCTCCGGCTATTGGTGAGTCGGCTTCTGCAACAACTGTCGCCACGTTTCGGGAATCCCCCACATAGCCGCCTTTTCCATCCATTGATCCAACGATTCCGCCTGCATGAGCGGCAAACGGGGACACCGCCTTTACGCTTCCGCTGTAAACCACATGATGGATTCGGGTACTTACAGCATGCCCCGCCAGGCCACCAGCCCGCACATCTGCTTCAGAACCCGTGGTTATCGCTTCAACGGAACTTTCAACGATGCGGACATTTTGCAATTCTGCTTTTACTGTGTATCCAAACAATCCGGTATAGATGGTATTTTCCGACTTTACATGGATTTTCATGCCAGTAATCGTATGTCCATTCCCGTCAAATACCCCAGTGAACGGAATGCGTTCATTCCCGATCGGCCTCCATCCTCCGGCAGCTGTACTTTCCCCAGCAAGGTCGATATCCTTCATCAAGAGGTACTTCCCGTCTGGATTGACCCTCATTTTTTCCATATCTGCTGCGGAGTAAATGCCCGTATATCCTGCAGGTAAACTCTGATTCTCGCTTCCTTGTACAATGAGGGGTAATGCGCTCATCATGGCAAAAAATACAAGAAACATAGATAATAGGGGGGATAAACCGAATTTAATTTGACCTAATCTCGTATACATCAAGCTCTCCTTTTTCGTTAAAAAATTAATTAGAATATAACAGGTAAAGTGTAATACAATTAAATCCCATCTACAATAGACACTTGGTAGAAATAAAGTATGACAGGATTAAAGTCTGATAGCGTTCTTTGTCAAAAACTATAAAGATATTTCTAAAACAATTTTTCGTCATAAATTTCTATATAATTAAACATAAATAGTTCTGTAAATAGAATCGACGTTTTATTATAGTTTCATTAACATATTCTGGTATAGACTATATACAAAAAGCTATAAGAGGATTTAGTAGTGATTATAAAAAATTGTTAGATGATAAATAGATAGAGAAGTAGGGGAGTGGTTTAAATGAATCAATTTCTTCAGATGGGAGCAAATACAGTTTTAAGTTCCCCAAAAGGTAACGTTACTGTTAGCTACGAAATTTCTAATTCGATAGATGTTTCCTTAACAGCTTTCCTTTTAACTGATTCTGACAAGGTACAAGGAGATAGTGGGATTATTTTTTATAATCAACCAAAGAGCCCTTCTGGCGCTGCTGCCCTTTTACCGTCAGAGAAAGTAGGTAATACAAAAGTACATAGAATTAATTTTGACATGAGCAAAGTCCCTGAAGGTATTAATAAAATAGCGATAACTCTTACGGAGGATAATAGCACGGGGTTTTCAAATGTAAAGAATTTAAAGGCTGAGATATGTACCGATAATACTATTATCCAGTTAACCCCATCTGGTTTCACAAATGAAAATGGAATCGTAGTATTAGAATTATATCTAAGAAATGGTCAGACAAAAGCAAAAGCAATTTGGAGTGGGTTTAATTCTGGGCTTGAAGGGTTATGTAAAAATTATGGAGTTGAGGTTGAATCTGATGAGCAAAACAAGCCTTCTGAACCTAAAACTATTCAAAAACTACCCCCAAAAGAATCTGATAAGACTCTAACTGTTTCTGAAAATATAAATAGACAAAACACGTTGTCACCGATAAGCCTTGAAAAGGTAAAGGGTAAGATAAGTCTCGAAAAGGGCCAAAAGCCAGTTATCATTGAAAAAACACCAGAAATTACTGCTACGGTATCTTGGAAGACTGGGACAGATTACGATATATATGCTTTGGTCTATACAAAGAATGGCAGACAGATAGATGTAGCTATGTTTGGGGCAGAAGAAATTCCTCCCCTCAGAAGTTTTAGCAACGGAGCAGTAGAACATAAGGGTGATGTTGGGAGAAATAGCGGATCAACTAAGACAGAAGTAATTAAATTAAGGTTAAATAATGATATTCTCGCAGTTGTTCCCGTAGTTTATTCTGCTCAGTCTAATGGGACAGGCTCATTCTATAGATACAAGGTGTCAATGAGTATAGATAATCATAATGGAACCTCCGTTACCATATCCGCCAAACATGCAAATAATAATGATAGAATTTATTCCTGTGTGCCTGGAATACTTCATAATACGCCAGACGGAGTTATTATAAGCCCATTGGAGCTTTATAGTACACCGAACTCGGAGCACAGACCTATACTTAGGATGGGGTCTTCAAATATGGTAGAAGTTATAATGGATAAAGGACCAATAAATGATTATAAGTAGCCAAGAATTATTTAAAATTTGAAAACAAAATAGCTAGACAGATAAACCTTTAATCTTTATTTGTCATGTCTAGCTTCTTTTTCCGTCTTGATGTATTCCAATATGTCTTTCTTCATTTCTCTATCTCCTTTGTGGGGAGGGATTTTCCACAATCCCTCGCTTATCCATTTTATGTAAATTGCTCTTTCGGCTACTACTTGATATCCTCGTTATCAAGACCCTCGTAAGAAAAATAATACCCTAGCAAATCTACATACTATAACAATCCACCTTTGTCTTACTGATTTTATAAATCAATGATGTTCTTGAGCGTTTCGGGAATAGAATACTTTCCATCATGCTTTTTTCTCCTTTAGTTAAGCACCAGCCTCTCCTAAAAATACATTCATGGAGAAATATGGGTGTATTTTGAGTCTTTCATTGCCAAAAGGGGGCCCTTTGTCTCATGGAAAAAGTATCTTTTCTTTGAACCTTATAAGAAATTCTTATTGAAAACTATAATTATTAACAAATATATTTATTGCCGAAATAAGATTACACTTGATGTAGATGGAAAGGGGTGGAAATATTAATGGAATATATAATTCTTTTTATCGTTGGAATTTGTGCCACAACATTGGGGACGCTGGCTGGCGGCGGGGGATTAATCAACCTTCCCATCATGCTGATTATGGGGATACCTGTCCACTCGGCAATCGGAGCCAATAAAGTATCAAATACGGTTAGCTCATTCTCAAGCTTTTTCTATCTGCTTAAAAAGAAGGAAATCTCCTTAAAGGAATCATTTTGGATTATCCCTGTCAGTATTTGTGGAGGCATTAGCGGGGGCTTTATTGCATCGCGGATTTCAGGGGAAAGTATGTATATCATCGCCATCGTCCTGCTCATCTTTGCATTTTGCGTTTCCTTTATTGGAAAAGGGGATTTTTCCGGGATGGAGCCTTTGAAGTTCAATAAAATTAGTGCGACAGGACTTTATAGTATTGGGATTTATGACGGTCTATTTGGTCCTGGCCAAGGGACATTGCTGCTTTATTTATTTGGCTATTTAAATCTCGCTTACATTCGGGCTGTTGCTTTAGTACGGCTTGCTACTTTTTCAAGCTGCTTTGGGGCAGCCGTTACCTACATCGCTACAGGTAAAATTATCTGGCCGATTGCATTGTCGCTGCTACTGGGGTCTCTCACAGGGGCACAAATTGGAGTAAGGATTGCCCAAAACTTAAAACCGCAATATATAAAACCAATATTAAGAATTGTCACTGCCGCACTCATTGTTCAAATATTTGCTGAAAATGTTCTTTAATCTAAGTCGTTCTTAGGGTGCATGTTCTCCAGTGTATTAAAGAATTAACGTAGTGGGGGACAGGCACCAATTTTAGGGGATTATTTATGAAAATCAAAATCAAAAGACTGCTATTAGCTCCATGATAAATAGTACGTGTTCTATCATATTATTTTAATATTAAGCATTTTTATTTGAACTGTAACAATATAGTTAATATATCATTTCATTAATAACATGCCTGATACTAAGTGCGGTGTTAGACACCAATATCGAAGGTATCTCATTTACTTAAAATAAGGTGAACCTTACCATAAATAAATGTGGTTTGTTTATTGATAAGGGTAATTTAGAGATTAAAGTCATTCTCCATAAAAAAAGTAATTTCACTTTTTTTAATCCAAATTGGATGGTTGTTTTTGCTCTTGCGATGAATTTAGTTTTTTTGTTTATCAGGATTTTCATATCCAAATGAAAAAAAGAGCTTTTTATTAAGCTCTTTTACAATATTAATCCATCTTTCATTGTAATAATATGATCGGCATAGGAAAGCATTTCTTCATCATGGGTTACCATTAAAGTTGTAATGTTTAACGTCTTGGTCAAATCTCTGATTAGCTTCATGACATCTTTTGATCTTTTTGAATCTAAGCTTGCTGTAGGCTCATCTGCGAATAGCATTTTAGGTTTGTGAATAATAGCACGGGCAATAGCTATCCGCTGCTTTTCCCCTCCGGAAAGAGAAGCGGGGTAAGCATCTTTTCGATGGTCCATTTCGACCAATTGCAGAATCTTTTTCACTTCCTCTTTTTGTTCACGTTTTTTCATTTTTGTCTCTGCTACGTCTAACATCAGCAGTAACTGCTCTTCTACGGTGAGAAAAGGAACTAGATGAGAGAATTGGAAGACAAATCCAAACTGTCTTGCTCGAATTTTTCGAATTTCCTCTTGATTCATTTCAGTCATGTTTTCCCCGTCAAGAAGGACTTGTCCGTCAGATGCCCGTTGAAGTCCTGCTGCAATGGTTAGGATTGTACTTTTACCTGAACCAGAAGCACCGACTAAGGCAGTAATTTCACCTTCTTTAAGTGAAAGATTAATTCCTTTTAATACTTGCTCTTCTACCTCACCATTTGTAAACGATTTTTTAACTTCATTAATTGTAAAGGTTGTCATCTTACATCTCTCCTTGTTGAATGGCTTGTAGCGGTTCGATTTTTTTAATTTGCATGCCTGAAAGTGTAGCGCCGATGAATCCAATGACAAAGAAAATGATGGATAATTGAACAGTTGTTCCAAGGGTTAGACTAAAAGGCATTCCGTTAGGTGCAATTAAATTAAAGCCGTGACTTAAAGCAACCGATAAAACAAGAGCAACTGTAGTGATAAATAACATTTGCGACCACATCATCCCGAAAAGAGCACTAGTTTTCACACCGATTGCTTTTAAGATACCGTACAATCCAATTTTTTGAACGTTCATCATGTAGAAGAAAATGGCAAACAGCATGCCGCTAATGGCAACTAAAAACCAAATAATCATATTGAGCGACATTTGCTCTGCGCTATAGCTCGGAATGGTGTTAAGGAATTCTTTATTTGTAAAGGACTGTAATCCTGCGATAGAATCGGCTTTATCTTTTCCAGGTACGAATACCAATTGCATCTCACTCACACGGTATATTTCCTTGTAATTTTCCATATTGATATAGGCAACAGGGGTATGGCTATATTTCTTCTGATCAACAAAACCTTTCACTTTAAATTCACCATTGAACTGATTATTGGTTAAGATATCTCCTACTTTAATTCCGTCCTTTTCCATTGAACGATCTAGGACAATTTCTCCTTTACCGACGTTTTCAAATAATGTGGAGTCAGTTGAGGTAACAAAAGCTACACTATGCTGTTGGTCATCTGCATCGTTCACAAAACCCATTTGAATAGAAAATGCTGCTGCATCTTTTTGTTTAGATAGAATCTTTTTCTGCAAACCTTCGTCGATTTTTGAAAGATTATAGGTCTCCTTCGCATTGGAATTCATATAAAAATGCCCTTCTGGCAGGTCTTTTATTAAAGCTGCATTATCTTGGGATAACCCATTTGATAATCCAGAAATGATAAATGTTAAAAAACTTACTAGAAAAATAATGGAACCTAAGATCAAAAACTTTATTTTACTCTTCTTCATTTCTTTCCATGCAATATTCATGTTCTCGCCTCCATCTCTTTAGTACTTCTTGAGTATATGCTTGCAATATGAACGGAGTATGAATGTATAATTACAGATTCTTGCTATCGCGATATATTGATTTCAGGATAAAAACAATTGACCGGTAATATGGAATCAGGGATTTAACAACAATAGCGTTTATACAGCTGATCTGAAAACAATTAACTTAGATTATGCGGGTTCTTGCAGTCATTGAAAAACTGGTGGGGAATATATCCCAGTAAATAACAGAGGCTGTAAAGGTTGTTTATATATAGAAAAAAACCCCCACTTTGAAAAGATTGACCAAAGTGGGGGTTGTTATTTCGATTGGATAAAATTTTTATAAAAGAGTTTGATAAAAACCAAATGTCGAGAGTCCATTTAATTGTATCTGTTCAAATGCTTATCTCAGTATCTTGTTAATCAATTCGAGTTCTCTGTCAACGACATTTTGGTCTGTTGTATCTATTACAAAAAGGACATCGATTTGTTTATTCACTTGCTTTACCAGCTGGGAGAACTTATGATCATCCTCGGCTTCTACGATTACAGACACTTTTGAAACTACTTTCGCCTCTTTGTATAATACTAATTCTGGTGCTGGGGCGAAAGCATTTCCACGGTATAGTTATACCAATAAGGATAATTTTTTTTGTTGTTTTCTAAATGGTTTAACCAGAGTTTTGAATTTGGTCCATTAACTGTTTGACTCATAACCATCTGTAAGACTGCTTTTGCGGATATGCCGTATCATCGGTTAAAGTTTTATCTGATTAAAAGTTATAAAAAAATAAGGTTAATCGACAAAATTCTTAGGTTTTTATATAGATTTAAATAGACTGAAAACCGCCACTTTAACAGGTACGGAGAACCGTAAGCATAAGTAATTGGGGTTTTTTAAAAGGACGCAATGTCATTAAAATAATTGATCTATGGCCAAAAGGTGGTGCATATCCCACGGTGTATTTAGGTTTGAACACCGGAGGGAGGACAGGCACTATTTTCAATCTAAAAAGGAAGATCATCATCATTAATTTTTATCGGCTGCTTCGGCCACATTACTTCTGTTTCCACTGTCTCATCATTATTGATAATTTCTCCACATTTTTCACAGCTGATAAACGTATTATTTAAATGAAATCCTACATATCCGTGCGTACACTCCTGTATGTCCCATATTGTTTCCCAATCGATTTCAAATGTGTAATCACATTTTTTGCAATAAAACTCCACACTTCCGAAATCTTCTTTTTGTCTCTTTTTTGATTTTTTCTTCTTTTTTTTGCCCATTATTCAAACTCCATAAAATTAGTGAATTAGGTGAGAAGATATTTATGTTATCCCTATTATAGTTCTACCAATCTTCTTTTTGCAGGTGCTTTTAATTCTTGTGTTATCCGCGGTGAATTAATTATAGATTATACGTGCCTTTCACCGCCCTAATTATGCGAAACTTTGACATTATTAGGGAAATGACAATTTTTTTTTAATATCTATATTTTGCATGGTCAATGCTCCTATGGTCAGCATTTCTTTCTCCGATTAATATCATTAATCCGTGCCTTTTTCACCCCCCAACCGTATATAAGCTGATATGATACTGTATAGTTGTTATTTCTCATATTACATAATTTTGTTGGGATAATATTCAACTTTTTTTACTGATTTTTAGTGTCATTATTAGAATGTATGTTCCTATTATGGTATAATTTCAATAGATTAATGTTCGGTGGAAAGTATTCAAAAGGATTATTATATAATAACCATAACATGTAATTTAACATGGTCTGAGGGATGTATAAAAATAACCTTATTACATTTGGAAAGTAATAAATAACAAGATGATAATTTAGTTTTTCACCGCAATTACCAATGACATATGAATCTAATTATGATAACATGTAAATTTCGATAATTATTTTGCTTAAATATTGTGATCTGTGGCTTAATGTAATATGCTGCATATATAAGGTATCAATTAGGAGCGGGAGTAAATGAAAGGGAAAGAGGAAAAGTATAATTTAATAGATTTATTTGCAGGTGCAGGTGGTTTAAGCAACGGATTTAAGCAAACAGGGAAATTTGAAATAGTTGGTGCTGTCGAAATTAATAAAGCAGCTGTTGAGACATATATATATAATCATCAAAGTGATGAATCAATAATAATTAAACCTTCTAATAGCGAAGTAAGTAATATTAGTAATATTGATTTTAAGGGTTTTATGGACAAGAAAGGATTAAAACCTTTAAAAACAGTTGTAATTGGCGGGCCGCCGTGCCAAGGTTTTTCAAATGCCAATAGACAAAAAAATTATTTAATATCAGGAAATAATCAACTCGTAAAAGAGTATGCGCGGGCAATAGACGAAGTACGACCTGTAGCTTTTCTTATGGAAAATGTTAAAACAATGAATTCAACCACCCACAAGTTTTTTGTAACAGAGCACAAGAATCATTCTATTTATGCTTATAGCTCTGAGCAACATTTACAGGAAATAAATAATTCTGAGGAGCCGTTTTGGAAACCAGATGAATTAACTTTACTTGAAACAGATAACGTGGAATATAAAGATTTAATCAATCAAATTGTAAGGATGGAAGAAGTTAAACCGTTGATCACAAGTGAAAATGAACTTTCGAGAATAAGAAGTGTAGTCCGTAAGTTGAAGAAAAAAAATCTGTATAATCCAACCACAGTAAAAGAAAAAAAAGAACTATTAGAGATTAAACACGTAATTAATTCATTAAAAATATATGATTATGGCCAATTAAATACTGTGGAAACAATGAAAGATATAGTGAATACAGCTATTCTAACATTAGAAAAGATAGCGAACGGAGAGAATACTGACAACAAAAAAATGTTAAATAATCTCCAAGGGTTTATCGAAATTAATCAATTGTTAAGATTCTTAAAAGAAATTGAAGATGAGAAGATATTAAAAATAGCTGGCCCGGAAGTTCTTGTGGATACAAGGTTAAAAGTGAAAGTTGCGGTTAAATCTTATAATATTGTTGTTTATTTAGAAAAGTTTTTTAAGTCTTTAGGTTACAAAATAACATCAGGAACAGTCTATTCTAACCATTACTATGTTCCCCAGAAACGGCAAAGATTTATGATTATGGGCGTGAAATCTAGCTCAACAGAACACAAAGAAATTAAGTTTCCAAATAAATATACTGAAAAAGACCTTACTGTTAGAGCGGCCATAAGTGATCTTGAAAATATTAGTCCAACCAAAAGTGTTGAAGACAATGAGTTATTGTATAATGTTAAAAATAAAACAATAATGCAAAATTATTATCGCTCAGATATGAAAGGGAATTTAATTTTTAACCATATTAATACAGATAGCGAACCGCTTAGTAGACAAAGATTTGAAGAAATTAAACAAATTGGAGGGAAAAATTTCCATAGCCTGTCCGCTGAGTTGCAAGAAGTTTCTTACACTGACGCTTCTAGAACTCAAAATACTATATATCTGAGGTTAGACTATGATGCCCCTTCACCAACAGTTATTAATGTACGAAAGTCAATGTGGCAGCATCCGACAAAAGCAGTTGCCTTAAGTATACGAGAAGCAGCTAGATTGCAATCCTTTAAAGATAATTATATTTTTAGAGGTTCTAAAGACAAGCAATATCAACAAATTGGTAATGCGGTACCGCCGCTAATGGCTAGAGCAATGGCTGAGCAGATTTTGTATTATTTGGGGGAAAAACCTAATAAATTTTTAAAAGATGAATTTAAAGACCACTAGTAACAGCGATCCATTTGAAATGGTTTGCTGTTTTTTCTTTTTCAATTTGTTAGAATAATATAAAGTAGAAAAAGTAAAAATTTAGGTGGGAAAATGAATACAATAAACACACAACCCTCTGCAGCTCCTGTGATTCAAGCTCTTAGGAGTATTGGTTATAATTCACAAACGGCAATCGCAGATATTGTTGATAATAGTATTGATGCAAAAACAAGCTATGTCCATATACAATTTGAATATGATATGGGAAATGGTTTTATAAGAATAGAAGATAACGGAATAGGAATGACTGAAACAGAGTTACAAAAAGCAATGACAATTGGCTCGAAGGACCCTAGAGATCAAAGAGATAAGGAAGAACTAGGACGATTTGGAATGGGGTTAAAAACTGCGTCATTTTCTATGGGAAAACGATTATGTGTTATTACAAAAAAGGATGGAAAACTTTCTGAACGATGCTGGGATTTAGATTATGTTAGTGGTAAAAATGAATGGCTCTTGTATAAATCAATTCCTATTGAAATAAGAGATAAAATCGGACAACCAGAGGGAAAGAGTGGAACAATTGTTTTAATAGATAAACTGGACCGATTTTGTGGTTTTGGTACTCATAAAGTTTTGAAGCAAGAAAGTTATTATTCCAAAGTAAGGCGTATACAAAGATATTTAGAGATGGTCTTTCATGTGAAACTTGAGAACGGTTTGATAATTACAATTAACGGCAACACTTTATATCCTTGGAATCCATTTTTAGAAGGAAATCCAAGACGTATTGAAGGAGAAGAGCAACTAATAAAAGTAAACAAAAAGCTAGTTAGAATTACCCCATACGTATTACCACACCCATCTACTTTTAATCAAGTGGATTATAAATACGCAGGTGGGGTAAAAGGATGGAATGATCAACAAGGCTTTTATATTTATAGGGCAAATCGCATGGTAAGTTTTGGCGATTGGTTTGGTATGTTTCCTAAGGATGCAGCGTCGCAGCTCGTTAGAATTAAAATTGAATTTACAAACGATGCAGATGATGACTGGAAAATTGATGTCAAGAAATCTACAATTACCATTCCAGAAGATGCAAAGCAAGATTTATATGGAGTGGCAAAATATTACAGGAAAGTATCACAGGAAATAATGTTATATCGAACAAAAGCAACCCGAACTGGTGGGAGAATAAAAGGTTCATTAAATACCTGGGAGCTTGCGACCGATGATGTAAATAGTTCTTACGTTTTAAACAGGACACATCCCATATTAAATGAAATTCTTAAAGATGTTGATACAGATATACGAAGAAAAATTAACTTATACCTTAAATTAGTTGAGTTAGGTTCACCAAATAACCTTTTAAAAACTTCCAATATGGCCAAAAAAGCCGAGCAGCAAATAGATGAAAAATCTAAGAAATTGGTAATCGATTATGCGGAAATTTTATTTAGTACCGGGTTTGAATTGGATATTGAAAAAGTTGCCGAAACAATCTCTATAATGGCCGGATTTGAAGGCATAGAGATTTCTACAATTAAAACTATCCTTGAGAAAGAAGTGAATTTTAATGTATCAAGTAATACGTGAGGAATATCTAGGTACAGTAGATAATTTATATACAGCCTTTAAGAATTCTGGTTTTGATAATCCGTTAGATGCAGCAATGGAAAAAGCTCAGGAAAAGATAATTAAAGATTATGGTGATATTGATTCAAAAGTATGGGAAAGCCTATCTTTAGAGGCTTTTTCAAAATATGGTTCGATAAATGTGCGAAAAGCTGGTTCAATTAGAAGTCATGATAATATACCCTGGTTTGACGATAGGCATCCGACTTACTCATATTTCTGGCCCAGATATGAAAAGTATCTAATAGAGATAAAGAAATGGTCACGTAATACAGTAGGGACTATTGATGAAACTACAAATGAAATTTTAAAAAGTATCGGAAATCCTAAAAGTGGTCAAGAATTTGATAAAAGAGGTTTAGTTTTAGGGCATGTACAATCGGGTAAGACAGCAAATTTTACAGGGTTAATCAACAAGGCCTTTGATGTCGGCTACAAATTAATAATTGTTTTAGCTGGTATGCATAATGATTTACGTTCTCAAACGCAATTACGTTTGGAAAGAGAAGTTATTGGTACTGTTGACAACATAACTGGCGAAAAACAGGGTGTTGCGCTCGTTAAAACAGGCGGCACTCAAATTGAGACATGGACAACGGTACAGGATGACATTTCTACTAGTAATGCTATCGGGATAAAAAATTTAGATAAGCCAATTTTGCTAGTTGTAAAAAAGCAAAAAGATGTACTTCCTGCATTAATTGATCTATTGAGAAACAGTATTAAGCATTCAGAGATAAGTCCGCCGGTTTTAATCGTAGATGATGAGGCAGACCAAGCTAGTGTTGACGCTTCAGGGAAAAATACTGATAATCCTACTACAATTAATAAGTTTATTAGAGATCTGTTGAGTCTTTTTAATAAAAAATCATATGTTGGGTATACAGCTACACCGTTTGCCAATTTACTAATTAAAGCTGATGCAAATCATGAAGAGGTAGGAAAGGATTTATATCCAAAAGATTTTGTTATTGCATTACCTAAACCAGACGGTTATTGTGGGCCTGATGAATATTTTAATACTACGGGTTATACAGATGACAATAAACCGATGTTCATTAGGTACTTAAGTTTAGATGATATTACTATACTAGATAAATTGAGAACCAAAGATGATGCTGGCCTATTTACAGAAGTTCCCGAGTCCATGCAGGAAGCCATACTTGCATTTTTACTTTCGGTTGCAATTAGGAATTTAAGAGGTCAGATTGGTGAACATAATTCAATGTTGATCCATACATCAAGGCTTACAGATGTTCAGGACTCCATGTGTATTGTAATAAAAGAGTTCTATAAGAAATTATCAAACGATTTACTGTACAATTCAAAAAGTGAATATATACCCCAACTTAAAAGTCTATATGAAGAAGATTTTATTGAAGTACAAAAAAGCTTCGAACCTTCAAAACAATTAGGTGAATTTGCATGGGAAGAAGTCTATAAACAAATTAAATTAATAGTAGGTAAGATTGAAGTAATGGAGATAAACGGGGAGAGTGAAGATGCCCTTGAGTATGATAAATTCAAAGAAAGCGGATTAAATGTTATTGCAATTGGAGGGAATAAATTATCGCGTGGGTTAACTTTAGAGGGTTTAACGATTTCATATTATTATCGTGGTAGTTCAATGTATGACACACTAATGCAAATGGGACGTTGGTTCGGTTTCAGAAACGGGTATATGGATCTATGTCGAATATATACAAGTGAAGATATTGCTGAAAACTTCGAATATCTTGCTGTTGTCATGAGTGAATTAAGAATGGAGTTTGAAAAAATTGCAAAAGAGGGTTTAACACCAGAAGAATACGCAGTTAAAATGAAAACACATAACACTATGACAGTTACAAGTCCAGCAAAAATGGGTAATGCGGAGTCGCCTATTTCTTATACAGGCACAATGCAGCAAACACGTAGCTTTGAAAAAAATAAGGAATTCTTTATAAATAATATGGAGGCTACGATTCAATTTATTAATAGTATTGAACAACAATTTAAAACAAGTTTAATTGGTACGAAATACCATATTGCCAAAAATATCCCTAGTCAGATTATTATTGGTTTTTTAAAAAAGTATAGAACTATTTCTTCAGCACGAATTGTTAATAGCAAAAAAATTGCAGATTATATTTTTAATATGAATAAAAAAAACTTGTTAGAAAAATTTAATGTTGCTGTTGTAGATGTGACTAAAAGTACACTAAAAAGCCAGAAGGCAATTGATAATGGGATTACTCAATGGAAAGTAAATTTTGGTAAGATACAGATTGAAAGCGCGGTAATTCGTAGTATTGATCAGGATAAAAGTAAAGGAATTGGTGTTGTAGACATAGGTGCTATAGTAGCAGCAAATCAAGAATTTATTGATATAGAAAATCGAACGGCCGATAAAAAAGCAAATATAGAGCTGAGAGCGAACGATAACCCGCTGCTATTGGTTTATCCATTACATCCGCAAGTCAAATCTTTTAAGAAGTTAAATATAGATTTTAATGAGGATCTTGTTCCGGTTGGTTTAGCATTCTCATTTCCAGATATTGTAGAAGTGCCAGTTATTGATTCTAAGGGGAGAGTAAAGAAAGAAGAAGGTTATATATATAACAATACGGTTGGAAAGGGTGGCTCTAATGATTAATATCACAGAAAGATTTAGGTTACTGATTGAACAATCAAAAAATGAAGAATCAGAAGATATTTACCGCTTAGAGCCTATCTACTTTCAAGAGCCATTTTTATTAATTGGTATTGATTTAATCAATTTACAGCGGCGAATTTATATAGATATTACAAGCGAAAATTGGGAGGAAGAACAATTAAAGTCTTTCCCAAAATGGCGGGGAATTGACATTGGCCAAGAATATTTTTCACAAATAGGTCCTTTAAAAGAAAAAAATTTCTTAGTAATCTCTCAAATAGTAGAGGATAGCGAAGAGATTTTTGAAAGAGTACTGCAAAATTTAGTAGATCATATTTTAATGAAAGAAGAGTTGTCACTATATACAGTAGTATATAAAGTTTTAGACCGATGGCATAACTTTTTCAAGAAAAAATGGGATACTAAATTAACAATTGAAGAGGAAATGGGATTATTTGGTGAACTTTATTATATTAATAAATGGCTTGAATTTTTTCCGCAAGAGCCACCATTGATTGTTAAGGATTGGAAAGGTCCATTAAAAAACCGGATTGATTTTGTATCTAAAAAAGGTGGAGTAGAAATTAAGACTGTAACGCCAAAAATAAGAGATGAAATAAAAATTTCAAATGAAAAACAGCTAGAAATTAATCCAGTTATAGATACATTGTTTTTATACGTATTAAAGGTTGAGGTAAATGATTCCACGGGTAACTCTCTTCAAAATATGATAGAAACAATAGAAGAACAGCTCGTTAATAGGGCACCGTCTCTGGCAGTGAAATTTAAGGATTTGCTATTGGAGGCTGGTGTAATAAGTGATGATTATGATAAAAACTATTTCTTTGTACATGAGGAATTAGGTTATATTGCTACTGAGGAATTTCCTAAACTAACTTCGAAAAACTTGCCAACTGGTATTAACAATGTTTCATACTCTATTGATTTATCACATTGTAAAAGTTTTAAAGTTCCAATAGATGATGTATTTAATTTGAATAAACAAGGATGATTCTTAATGAATGAAACCAAAAGAAAGCTGGATTTTTTTTATGAATTTATTGATAGTGTTGAACAAAAGGGGCGATTATCGGGTAGTCGGCAAACGCCTTTTATGCAAGAAGTTTTACCTTATATAAACGCTGAAGATGAGCCAGCTATAATTTATTTCAGCAAGAAAGATTTGAAGATCCAACTTAATGGGTATCTATATCAAGATGATATTAATACTTTAAACTTGTACGTAGTAGAATATGAGCCGTTTTTAGTAGAAGATGAATTGCCGGTTGCTAATATGACATCATTAAAGGAGTTTGCGAATAAAGCGAAACGTTTCTTTACGAATGCTGATACAATTCTGCAATTAGCGAATCGTTCAATGGAATATTTTGATTTAGCTAAAATGATCGTAGAAAAAAAAGATGAAATAGAAGAAGTAAATATTTATGTTATTACAAGTAAGTTCTATCTATCAAATAAGCCCATTGATTTAAATATACCTGGTGTAGAAACAGTAAATGTACATGTTTGGGATATGGACCGTATTTTTAAACTATCAGAAGCTGAGCAGGGGATTCGAGAATTTGATATTAATTTTGAATCGGTTTATGGTGAGGCTTTGCAAATGATGCATGTCCCTAATAATAGTGAAAAAGGATTAATTGATTGCTATATCGGTGTAATACCAGCTAAACTTTTAGCAAAACTATATGATGATTGGGGACCAAAATTAGTTGAACGGAATGTACGTTCTTTTTTACAAGCTCGTGGAGGAACTAATAAAGGGATTCGAGATACACTAAAAGATGAAAGACAACGAGAATTATTTGTTGCATATAATAATGGCATTTCAAGTGTTGCCAAAGCTGGTGATATTAAACAGATTGGAGAATCTAGTCTTTATACTATAAATACTTTAACAAGTTGGCAAATTGTTAATGGTGGTCAAACAACGGCCTCCATACATCAAGCTTATAAGAAAAAAGTTGATCTAGATGGAGTTTATGTACAAGCAAAATTGACTATTTTAAATATTCAAGAAGAATTAGAGATTGACCATGTTCAGAAGGATCGTCATGTTCTTGAAGATGAAATGATAGCAAAAATATCTGAGTATGCTAATACCCAAAATAAAATCAATAAATCAGATTTGCTTGCAAATACACGTTTTATGTCCAACATAGAGAATTTTTCTCGTAATGTCTGGATTCCAACACAAGATAATCGTAAAGAAGAGTCAAAGTGGTATTTTGAACGTGCGCGTGGACAATATATGGTTGATATTAGTAGACGATCAAAAGGGAAAGAACAAAATGCTTTTAAAAAAATGTATCCAAAAGAAAATGTCATAACAAAAGTAGAGATGGCTAAATATTTTATGTCATGGGAAGGCTATCCTCATGTATCTAGTAAAGGCGGAGAAGAAGCATTCAAACGTTTTATGGATTTGAATAGCGAATATTGGAAACAAAGTACTGTTAAAAATGATGAAGGTGAAGTAACAAAAAGTATCCTTGATATTGATAGCGACTATTATAAGGGACTTATTGCAAGAAGAATCATTAATGCATATGTAACTAATATAGTTGAAAGTATGAATTTAAAAGGTTATAAAGCAAATGTTATTTATTATACTGTATCTATGCTAAATCATTTATATGGAAAAGAAATAAATTTGATGGAAGTATGGCAGCAACAAGCACTTTCTGATAATTGGGAAGATGTTATAAAAGTTATCGCTGTAAATGCTTTAAATTATTTAAGAGAATCCGCTGGTGATCAAAACGTTACACAATGGGCAAAAAAAGAAGACTGTTGGAAAGGTTTTATTAAAGAATCAGCAGTTGTACTAAGCGGGATGATTTAGGTCATACCAAAGAGAATTGTATCTCAAATTTTTAGATTTAATTGTCTTTTAATAGTACGAAGTATATTTGTGAAAGAACATTTTGGGGAACTGTAAGGAAGCCTTGCAAGTTCCTTCTTTTTATAATACAATCTAAAATCAATCGCTTTTGAAAATGCTTTATAGTTAAATTAGGAATTTTTTAACTTACTAATAGTAATAAAATTTGCAATTTGTTTTGTTGCCTCATCAAAATTTTCTTTGAATTCATGTTCCCATACCCTTAAAATATTCCATCCCATATCACGATAATATTTGGTCACCTCAATATCCCTTTTTTTGTTCCTCTCAAGTTTCTTTTCCCAGTATTCTCTATTGGATTTTGGCATATTACCATGAAGAGGGCAGTTATGCCAAAAGCAAGAGTCAATAAAAATAACAATTTTGTCCTTCTTTATAGCAATATCAGGCTTCCCGATTAATCGGGCATTTTTACGAAAGCGGAACCCCATTTTCCAGAGTGCTTTTGTAACTCTATTTTCTAAAGCAGATTGTGATTTTATTGCTTTCATATTTTTAGTTCTTTGTTCTTTTGTTAAGTTATCAGCCATTTTTATATGCCGCCCAGAAAAGTATTTAACATAATTATATTTACCCAAAAGTGGAAAATATAAAACAGAGTAAAGGAAAATAATTACACTCGGCTGTTTGTGTTTCTCGGTACAGCTCATTACCTTAGGCGTTCAGGCAGCAAACAAAAAATTATTGTTTGTTTAAAGCATCTTACTAATAATCTCTAAAATAATTAGTTCATAAACTATTAATTAAAAAAGGCGGTACATCTCTTCCTTAAGGCCTATCAACCTACATAGTCAGCGCAAAATGATATGAAAAATGAATGAAATTGCAAAAAACGGCTTCAAAATACCATTTTGAAGCGAAAAAAATGCATTTTCATATCAAAATTGGCTCCAAAATAGATTTTTCGTCATTCGCTTACTAACTCTAAACCCGCTATCTTAGAGGTGCAGGAAATGGACTTTGCAATAGTCAGAATTGGTCTCCTGCTTCCTAAAAAACGAGATTGGAAACACGTTACTGTGTTTCGAAAGGGTGGCTCATAATGAAGAATTTGAAATCAGGCTCTATTGAACAATTTGAGAAGTTTTCACAGTTTGAAAGTCTAAAAGAATTCAATCATCATGTCGAACAATGGATGTTAGAGTATAAAGCTGAATTTTCAAAAGGAGAATTAATGGGATTAAAGCGCCTAGTCCGCTTTGCGGTTAAAATCCCTGGAATTTGTAATGCTAAAATTGGAACCGTTCTAGCAGCGGTTCACAAAGAATATAATAACAACGGAATATCCCGATCTACTTTCAAGCGGATGATCATTAAAGCGAAAAATTTAGGCATTTTCACAGTCTATGAAACGGAAAGAAAAAATGGCTCACAATCCAGCAATTTATACATATTTAATCGTTTTCCTTCATATGAACCACCTAAGCAGGAAATAATGGACCAGCCAAAAGAAACTAATAATCTTTTAAAAACTGAAAAAGAACAAAAGAATAATAAACGTAAAGAACAACCGTCAGCATCCGAAATCAAAATAGATCACAATTTTGTTAGCAGCCGTGTTCCAAAACCTTTTGTAGACCTGGTAAAGTACTTTTTTACTGATGCAAAGACAATAGAAGAGTATTGGCACATGACTAAGATTGCTGCATACGGTTTCGATTTAGCACATGCAACAGAATTAATGCTGGATGTGGCAATCGATTCTTTTAGGCAGCTAATTCGAAAGCTCAAGTTAACTGGGACCGTTAATAATCCAATTGCTTACTACTATGGTATTTTGAAAAATAAGTTCTTCCAGCATTACGAACAGGCGATCCAAGTTGAAACCGATGTGGATGAGGAAGAAAACGACTATACAAGTCTGCTTTATTCAGCAATAAGTCGTGTTTTATAAGACGGTACATTTATTTGAATCCTATCACTTGATTGCGGTTCTAAATCAGCTTTTATTTTTTATATTAATGAATAGGACCGATGACGGATTTCAAAATGATACCAAATTGATTTCCAATTCTTTTTGTTAGATTGGGTGCATATTTACTTATTTCATATGAAAGAGCAATGTTCTTAATTGCGAAAAATAAAATCTGTAATTACGAAAAACAAATATACAAATACTGTAAAAAATGGTACGATTGTGTATGGGCAGGTATTTTAAAAATGGGGGAGATCAGGGTTGAAAAAGAAATGGCTTTACGCAGGAATGGCGGCTGCTTTATTAATGACTGGATTTCAGTCATCCACATTTGCGGCAAATCCAACTTTGGATGTTCAAAAGACCGTCAAGGAAATCAGTAAGATTAATAGTTTAGAAGAAAAAGATTCTAAGTTTGATCACATTAATGTTGGTAAAATTTTTAATCCAAACTCTAAAAACAAACAGGGATACGGCAAACTTTCTACAGAAAGTGACTTTATTCAAGAAAATGAACCTAATGATTTTTTCGATTGGGCAGACGAAGTAACAATGGGTAAAGGTATTATCGGTGATTTTAGCTATAATAGGTTTAGAGAAGGGGACTTTGATACCTTCAAACTTGATATCACGGAATCAGGATATTTATTCTTGGCTGGTGTTCTAAATCGAGTAGATTATTATACTGATTTAGGATTTGCATTATTTGATGAAAATGAAAAAGTTGTTTATCCCGAAGATAGTGGCTATGAAGATGGGATTGACTATATGATTATTCCAGTTACTCCTGGAACTTATTATATCGCTGCGGCCAATCTAAACGATCTAGCATCCTATGATCAATATATGCTTTATGCAAATATGCTGGATATCACTGCTCCGGCTGCACCAAAGGTGAACCCTGTTGATGATAATGATAAGGTTATTTCTGGAAAAGCAGAAGCCAATTCAACCGTTACCATTAAAAATAGTTCGACTTTATTTAAAAAAGCGACCGTTGATAGTAAAGGAAACTTTAGAGTTAGTCTCGCGAAACCATTTAAAGCAGGAACCAAATTAAATTTTACAGCTGAAGATGCTTCCGGCAATGTAAGCGATGTTACTTCTATAACGGTATTGGATAAGACTCCTCCTGCAGCACCAAAAGTGAATCAAATTGGCGATAATCATAAATCCATTTCTGGTAAAGCAGAAGCCTATTCTAAGATTACGATCAAAAATGGAAGCAAATCATTTGCGACAGCAAATGCAGATAAAAACGGCAACTTTAAATTAGCTATTAAACCGTTAAAAGCTGGAACAAAGTTGTATTTTACAGCAGCTGATAAAAGCAAGAATATGAGTAAAACAACAACGGTTACTGTTGTAGATAAAACCCCGCCTGCTTTAAAAGTTAATAATGTTTATAAAACAAGTAAATATGTTAGCGGAAAAACGGAAGCTAATGTTGAGATAACAGTCAAGGTTGTAAGCAAAATTTTGGCAAAAGGAAAAGCTAATTCTAAAGGTAATTTCAAACTTAAAATTAAATCTCAAAAGAAGAATACAACCTTAACTGTTACAGCTAAGGATCGTGCTGGTAATACCAAGCAAGTTAAAGTAAAAGTGAAATAAGTGTAAAAGAAAGAAGACTCTGTTTTAATGAATAATGTTAATAAGTAAGAAAAACTAATCGGAAATTTTCCGATTAGTTTTTTTGCATTAAAAGAGCAATGACAAGCTAGAAGAGGAATCGAAAAGAAGTTCAAGAGCAAGATAATTGACAATGATTAATAAAAAGCTTAAATTTATACTGAATTCAAGATGTTTTATTTAGAGATTATTGAATGGAGGAATACTTTTATGACAAATGCGTTGAAAACAGATTTTTACACTGCCATTAAAGAAAGACGTTCTATTTACGGAATTAATAAAGATGTACAGGTATCGGATGAAAGAATTAAAGAAATTGTAGAATTTGCTGTGAAATATACTCCATCAGCTTTCAATTCTCAAACTGCTCGTCTTGTTGTATTATCGGGTGAAGCACATAATAAATTATGGGATATTACAACGGAAACATTAAAAAAAGTGGTTGGGGATGGAGATTTTTCAGGAACTCAACAAAAAATGGATTCCTTTAAAGCAGGCTATGGAACAGTATTATTCTTTGAAGATGAAGCGATCGTGAAATCACTTCAAGAACAATTTGCTTCATATGCTGATAACTTCCCAATTTGGTCAAACCAAGCATCAGGTATGCACCAATTAGTTGTATGGACTGCATTGGAAGCAGAGGGATTAGGAGCATCATTACAACACTATAATCCACTAATTGATGATGAAGTGAAAAAAGAATGGAATATCCCTGATAATTGGAAACTTATGGCGCAAATGCCGTTTGGTAATCCAACAGCTACACCAGGAGAAAAAGAATTCCAACCACTTGAAAATCGTGTGAAATTTTACAAATAATAGTGTCAGTCTCTTTTAGTTTTAAGAACCAGTTTCCTTAATTGAAACTGGTTCTTTTAAGATTTAAAAGTAGAGGGCAATTACTCTACATCATAATCTATGGTTTCCTTAAATTGTTCTTCTGTCGGCTCCCCATATAGCTGGTTAATTTCTTTAACTAGCTCATCCAAAAATTCATCCGATACGATGGGATTCTTTTCTTTGTGCATGTCATTCTCCTTAGGATTCGAACGAAATGATTATTTAAAAGTAAACAAATTTAAGAAACAAAATATCTACTTTAGGGAAACCTCTTACTAAGATTAATTATTATCTAATGAGGTTTGAAATGAGAAGGAAACGAATAATTAGAAATAGGCATTGTGTTTTGGTACTAAGCGTTATCTTAATAACGATCTTGAAAGGTTCTTGGCGTGAGATTCCTAAGTATTATAAAAATATGGTTTACGTTAGTTTAATTAATGCCTTATATTATTTACTGTGCAGAAGACATCTCGTTTGGGAGTTTATTCCTAACGGTGTAAACTGGTTGGCTATTAGAATAGTCCATACAGTGATCGTTACTCCGTTAATTGTTCTCGTATTCTTAAGCAAGATGCCAAATACACTTTTTAAGCAATTTATTTACTTTGTACGTTGGTTTACAATAAGTTCTGCAGTTGAATATTTCATTCACAAAAAACATTTAATTCTTTATGCTCATGGTTGGAATGTTTTTTGGTCAGGAATATTATACGTTAAGATGTTTTTGTACAGTCATTTATTTACTAAACGACCTATACTTTCATTATTCCTATCTTTGTGTTCAACTGTTTATTTTATTTTTAAATTCAAGGTTCCATTAAAAATAATGCACTTTTCCAGGTTTTTTCAACCATTAGTTGATTTATACTACCATACATTTTTGGATGAATTATTTACAAGGAAAAAATTCTTATAATTAAATTCCTCTATATTTGCCCCTTATTTCATTAAAATAAAGAGCCAAAAATATGCAAGAAGATTTACTTGCGTATTTTTGGCTTACTTACATTTATAAGTTGTTTATAATTTAATTCGAAATCGGGATTTGTCTAAAAACTTTATAAGTGATGGGAGAGAAAATTTTAAAATGATTGATAAGAAATTTAAATGTACAACCAAATAAGCACCTATTCATAGGAAAACATTGTCGATACCCGTAAAAGATTTCCCGGAAAATAACCTATCCTTCAACAAAAATAGATTAATTTTTCAGAAAATACAAACCCGCATACTTATTATGAAATGTTCTTGGACATATGAGGTTTTTATAACAGGTAGTGTAACTTCATTTAATCATTTTCATCCTCCATGATTTGTTCTTCCGTTGGCCCACCGTACAGCTGGTTGATTTCTTTCACTATCTCATCCAAAAATTCATCCGATATGATGGGATTCTTTTCTTTGTGCATGTCATCCTCCTTAGGCTTCGAACGGAATGATTATTTAAAAGCTATCCACTTTACTAACCTTTCCTTTTCCATCCACTTTAATCATTTGAAAAAATTTATTTACAATTGCTAAGCATAGGAGTAATATATTCACAGTTTCAAATTTCTAAATCGCTGAAACCATTAGGTACGGGGGAACCATTTTTGTGGGTTGTTACTGACCCAAGGGGTGAATCCTTTCATGGTAGGGCTACTCAAAGGTCCGAATCCGACAGCTAACCTCGTAAGCGTTATATTGAGAAGGAAGGTGGAGCTTGTGACATTCGTAAAGTGATGTGTCTACAGGTCTATTTTATGTGACTTGCAGGCACTTTTTTTTATTCGTGTAAATTTTTCTTCCTTATGAGAATTTATCTTTGATAAGGGAACAACTAATGTATTGATACACTTTCTTGGCGGTGAGTAATTAATGTTTTCATCTATAAAAAGGCTCTTAATTGGACGGCCTTTAAAATCCCATGAATTGGGAGAACAAAAACTTAACAAAACGAAAGCATTAGCCATCCTTTCTTCTGATGCTCTATCATCTGTTGCATATGGACCTGAGCAAATTTTGATCGTCTTATTTACGATCAGCTCAGCAGCATTTTGGTACTCGATTCCTATAGCAGTTGGTATACTCATTCTTTTAACAGCCCTTATATTGTCTTATCGACAAATCATCTATGCTTATCCTCATGGGGGCGGGGCTTATGTCGTTTCAAAAAGTAATTTAGGTGAAAACGCAGGTTTAATAGCTGGTGGTTCACTATTGGTGGATTACATACTGACTGTTGCCGTGAGTGTGTCTTCCGGGACTGATGCGATTACATCTGCTTTTCCTGCTTTACATGGCTATAATGTGGAAATTGCGATTACATTTGTCATCTTTATCACCATTTTGAATTTAAGAGGAGTAACCGAGTCTGCTTCCGTTTTATCTTATCCCGTTTACTTATTCGTTTTAGCTTTATTTATATTAATTGCTGTGGGTATATATAAAATTGTAACGGGAGGGGTTTCTCCGCAATTACACACCCCAATCGGTACACCAGTGGCTGGAATCAGTTTGTTTATCCTTTTAAGGGCATTTGCTTCAGGAAGTTCCGCTTTAACTGGGGTTGAAGCGATATCAAATGCGATCCCGAACTTTAAAGACCCTGCTCCAAAAAATGCAGCGAAAACATTAATGGCAATGGGGGCGCTGCTTGCCATTCTGTTTTCAGGAATTGTATTTTTAGCCTATTATTACGGGATTTCTCCAAGTGAAAAGGTGACCGTTGTTTCGCAAATTGCCGAAGAAACCTTCGGGCGAAATTTTGTTTATTTCTTTATTCAAGGAACGACAGCATTGATTTTAATCCTTGCTGCGAACACTGGATATTCCGCTTTCCCGCTGCTGGCAGTGAATCTTGCGAAGGATAAGTTTATTCCAAGAATGTTTCTGATTAGAGGGGACAGATTAGGATATTCAAATGGCATCATCATCCTAGGAATTGCTTCTATCCTGCTAATCATTGTGTTTAATGCAACAACAGAGCATTTGATCCCGCTGTACGCAATTGGCGTCTTTCTGCCATTTACTTTGTCTCAGTCAGGCATGATGGTGAAATGGCTGCGGGAAAAGCCCAAAGGGTGGGTTCCCAAATTTATTGCTAATACAACGGGTGCCGCTATTAGCTTTACCGTTACATTCATTTTCTTGATAACAAAATTCTCACAGGTATGGCCAATCTTAATCTTTCTACCGATCATTGTCTACCTCTTTCATCGAATTAGAAAGCATTATAAAGCTGTTGGAGACCAGCTTAGCCTTAAAACGTGTGAATCGCCTGTCACGATCAAGGGCAATGTCATGATCGTGCCTGTTGCGGGTATGACTCATGTCGTCGAGAATACCTTAAATTATGTTAAATCTCTTTCACCTGACCAAATTATTGCGGTATATGTAGCATTTGATCGAGAAGCTGAGAAGCAGTTTGAAGAGAAATGGAAGACGTGGCAGCCTGACGTAAGACTGGTGACACTGTACTCTTATTACAGAAGTATCATCAACCCGCTGAGGAAATTTGTAGATATTGTCGAGCATAAAGCCAGCGAAGGGAATTATCGGGTAACGGTTGTTATTCCACAATTTATCCCCAAAAAAGGCTGGCACAATTTTCTTCACAACCAATCAAGTTTGCTCATTCGAACCTTCTTACTTTATAGAAGAAATGTAGTGGTAGCAACAGTTCCTTACCATTTGAAAAAATAAGAAGAGGGGCAATAAAGCAGCCCCCTTCTTTGAAATTGTGGCGATTGTTCCAGTGGAGCAGTCGCTTTCTTTTTAATGGAGCTTAGTAAAAATTAGGGATTAATTACTAAAGGCTAAAAACCGCAAATATCCTTTATGTATTTGAACCTTCTTGCTATAATAAATACTACAGTTGTAAAAGTTAGGGGGGGTATCATGAAGGAGATTCCACAAATATCAGAAGCAGAATATGAAGTGATGAAGGTTATCTGGTACTATGAGCCGATTTCGACACCTGAGGTAGTGGAGAAATTTTCGAATAAGAGTGATTGGAAACCAAATACCATTCACACCATGCTGGCGCGCCTAGTTAAGAAAAAAGCCTTGCATGCAAGAAAAGATGGGCGAGTGTATATTTATACTTCACTGGTAGAAAAGCACGAATTTGTTGAGCAAAAAAGTAAATCCTTTCTGAAGCAGTTTTTCGGTGGCACGATAAATTCAATGGTATTAAATTTTATTGAAAATGATCAGTTATCGAATGAAGATATTTCGGAATTACAGAAAATATTATCCATGAGAGATAAGAAAGGGGAAAAATAATGGATACCATGCTGCTGCAGATTTTAGTCAGTACAATCGTGGTATCCCTCCTTATTTTCATCATTCTGTTAATCAAAAAGCTATTAAACCATCATATGACAGTGAAAGCACATTATCATATATGGTATTTTCTTTGCATTCCAACACTAGCTGCCCTTTTACCATGGAATCATTTTCGTCTTGGAGAAGGAACTCACTATTTAAAAAGCTTACTTACTTTTCATAGAGAAGCGCCATCTAGTAGTGAAAGGATGAATGGAGTAGATGCCTCTCAGGCGTCAAACAGCGATATATTACATGATTTCGCTGTATCGGTAAACAAGGCAGCGCCTGATTTCGTCTACCATACATTTTTTACAGTTTGGGTCATTGGAGTGGTTCTTTTTGTTGGGGCTGCTGTTTATTCAAACTACCAAATCTATCAAATCAAAAAGTCGGCTTCGGCAGTTGAAAACCAAGAACTGAATAAACTATTAGAAGCGTGCAAAGAGATGGTTGGGGTGAAAAGAAACATCCGGCTGCGGGAGAGCTCTCTTATTTCTTCTCCGATCACGTTCGGGATTCTTCAGCCCTTAATTATTTTACCAAGCAAAACGAGGGAAGCCTTCTCGTTAAATGAATTAAAATACGTGTTTTTGCACGAATTGCACCATCATAAAAGCAAAGATCTGTTCGTGAATTACGTCATGTGGATGGTTCATATTATTTATTGGTTTAACCCATGCGTCTGGTATGCGCTTAAAAGGATACGAATGGATCGAGAATTGGCCTGTGATGCATCTGTTCTAAATCTCTTGGATGAGAGCGGATATATCGAATATGGGCATACCATCATTCGTTTTGCTGAAAAAAAATATAATCGTACCCTTGAACAGTTTACTCCAGGCATAGGTGGGACAAAAAAACAAATCAAACAAAGAATTCTGTACATTGCAGGCTACTCTAGAGATTCTCTATTATTGAAATGGAAAAGCAAGGTCATCTGTGCTGTTTTAGGAATTGTTGTGCTATTCCTTGCGCCAATTACAACTGTTATTGCCAGCCCAGATGATGTGTATCAGTTTAGCGGGAAGAATGCGGTCTATGAAGATCTAAGCTCCTATTTTAAGGGCTACAAGGGCAGCTTTGTTTTATATAATCCCTCTAAAAATCAATATCAAATTTTTAATCGAGAGATGAGTGAACAGAGGATTTCTCCTGATAGTACCTATAAAATATATTCGGCCTTATTTGCATTGGAATCCAATGTGATTTCCCTGAATAGCAATAAACAGGAATGGGATGGGAAAATTTATCCCTTTCCGGAATGGAACCAAAATCAAAATTTAGCGACTGCCTTAAGCCAATCCGTGAATTGGTATTTCCAGAATACGGATCGAGAGGTAGGGAGAAAGCCGCTGCAAGATTATTTTCACAGGATAAAATACGGGAATGAAGATCTTTCTGGGAATTTGGATAGTTACTGGATGGAATCTTCCTTAAAAATATCACCCATTGAACAAGTCCAATTATTATACCAATTAGAAGAAAATCAATGGGGGTTTAAAGCGGAAAATATCAAAACGGTAAAGAAGGCACTTTTAGTAGATGTGCAAAAGAACGGGCGGTTGTATGGTAAAACGGGAACCGGAACGATTAATGGAAAGAATGTAAATGGCTGGTTTATTGGCTTTGTCGATAAAGGTGATGATCGTTTTTATTTTGCCATTAATATTCAAAATAAGGATGGTCAAGCCCAAGGAAGTAAGGCAGTGGAAATTGCCAAGCAGATCCTGCACCATAAAAAGATCTATTAATAATTATCCCTAGAAAGGTTTACTCTTCCTTTTTGGGGCTTTCTTGGTTATAAATACTACAATTGTAGTATTTATAACTATCTTGTACACAAATTACCCAGTATGAAAGGGCCGATGTGTTTTGAAGAAGAAAAAGCAGAAGGAAAATATAGTAAAAAACCAAATCCGATGGAGACTGAATGGTCTCTTTTTCATGGTCTTTGTTCTTTTTTCTATCCTGATTCTTCGCCTTGGCGTTATCCAAATTATTAAAGGAGAAGCCTACGCTGCTCAAGCAAAGAAGACAGATGTGACACCCGTCAGCTATTCCGTCCCACGTGGAAAAATATTTGATACGAATAATAAGTTAGTAGTCTACAATATTTCAGAAAAGGCGATTATCTATACACCGCCGAAAAATCCGCAGCCGGGTGAATTGCTGGAACTGGCCAAAAAGTTAAATGCCTTTCTGGTCATGACTGATAAAGAGATCAATAAAGTGACTGATCGGGATTTGAAGGATATCTGGCTATTAGTACATAACAATGGCACGGATTTAATCACAAAAAAAGAGGAGAAATTATACAAACAGGAAAAGCTGAATGACAAGGATTTATATAAATTAAAATTGAACCGCATTAAAGAGAGCGATCTCATGGCAATGGACAAAAACCTGGCGGCTATCTATCGGAAACTTTCGTCCGCCATCGCTTTAACTCCGACAATTATCAAAAATGAAAATGTAACAGATGAAGAATATGCGAAGGTCAATGAAAATCTGGAAAACCTGTCGGGTGTGGATGTTTCGACCGATTGGAAAAGGGGACGCACCTATGGGGAAACGTTTTGGAATATGCTCGGGGAAGTAACGAGTGCAGATGAAGGTCTCCCGGCAGAAAAGGTAGATTACTATAAGGCTAAAGGGTACGAACTGAATGACCGTGTCGGGAAAAGTTATATTGAAGAACTGTACGATGGCGTGTTGCAAGGGCAAAAGGAAATAGTGAAAACAGTGACAGATTCAAATGGAAATGTGGTGAGTACAGAGACTGTATCGGAAGGGAAGAATGGCAAGGATATTGTTCTGACCATTGATATGGAGTTTCAAGACCAAGTGGAAAAAATTATGCAGGAAGAGTTAGTCCGTGCAATCCAAAAGCCGAATACGGATACGCTTGACACTGCCTTTGTTGTAGCAATGGAACCGAAAACCGGCCGAATTCTTGCCATGGCAGGAAAGGTGTATAACAGGGAGTCCCGGGAGTTTACAGATTTTACACCGGGAACCTTCACTTATGCGTTTGAACAGGGATCCGTTGTAAAAGGAGCCACCGTATTAACTGGATACCAAACGGGTGTAAGGGATTTCGGGGAAATCGAGCTGGATGAAATCATGCGATTTAAGGGGTCGGGAACCTTTTCCTCTTACCAAGTCATGAACAGAATTAACGAATTAGAGGCATTAGAGCGTTCATCAAACGTTTATATGTGGAAAACCGCCATTGAAATTATGGGAGGCAAATATGTCCCCAATGGCACATTGAATATCAATCCGAAAAAAATTGAAACCATCCGCTATTATTTTAACCAATTTGGCTTGGGCATCCCGACCGGTATTGGCTTTGGTAATGAAACAGCGGGAATTAAAGGTACCAATCCAAGCACCTACTTTCAAATTGCCATCGGACAATTAGATACCTATACGCCAATGCAAATTGCCCAGTATATTACAACGATTGCCAATGGAGGATTCCGGATGAAGCCCCAATTGGTGAAGGAGATTCGTGAACCCAATATGAATGGCAATGAACCGGGCAACGTAATCGATGAAATTGAACCAGTGATGTTGAATCGGGTGGATATGAGTGAGAAGATGCTTAAGAGGGTTCAACAAGGTTTTTGGCTGGTTACCCATGGTTCCAAAGGAACAGCGAGAGGATATTTTAAAGACGAACCGTACAATGCCGCTGGTAAAACTGGGACCTCGGAATCTTATAAAAATGGGGTGAAGACTTGGAATCTTTCTTTTGCTGGTTATGCCCCATTCAATGATCCCGAGATTGCCATTGCTGTTATTGTGCCAAATGCCTACCGTGATGGTTATGCTCAGCCGCACAGTGCAGCTAATATCATCAGCCAACGGGTTTTTCGGGCATATTTTGATCTTAATGAAAAAGGACGACCAACTACAAAATGAGGTTGACATCTATCTACTACAAATGTAGTATTATTTGTGTATCCTAATACTACATTTGTAGTATTTTTCGCAATCGAATATTACACATGTAATCAAAATTGATGAAAGGAGGAAATTATCCCTCAGCATTAGGGGCAGCTTAGAGTTATGAAAAAGTAAGATTGAATAGGCTTAAATAAGATGCAAACAGAATAAGTTTTTTGTTGCATAAATAATGAAATTGAGTTCGAAAGTAATACACAATTTTTTGACTCTGTTGGTTATTAGCAGATCAGTGTTAATCAAAAGATAATGATTAAACCCGTTTTAAGGACATCAATTATTAATGGAAAGAGGTTAAAATCATGAGGAAAACACATAATTTTTTCAGTATGAATAGTTTTATAATTGCCCTGCTTGTGCTAATGGTTGCAATTGTACCCCTCGCCGGCTGGTCAATGACCACCAATAACCTTTCTGACAAGGACGAAAAGACAGTCAAGAAAACACCAGCCCCCCAAATACACCGTAAGTTTGCAGATCTTGAGCACAAATTTGACGCTAGGCTCGGAGTCTACGCTATCGATACAGGTACAAATCGGACCGTTTCCTATCGGCCTAATGAGAGGTTCGCTTACGCATCTACGTTCAAAGCACTAGCCGCAGGTGCATTGCTGCAGCATTACTCCCTTGACCAACTGGACGAATTAGTCAAATACAGCAGGGAGGACATAGTTACATATTCACCCGTCACAGAGCTTCACGTAGATACTGGGATGACTCTCCGGGAAGTTATTGAGGCAGCTGTTCGATATAGCGACAACACCGCAGGGAACCTATTATTAAAAAAACTAGGAGGCCCTAAAGGATTTGAAACAGCACTAAGGCAGATTGGTGATAACGTTACCCAAGCTGATCGCTACGAGACGGAGTTGAACTCAGCTGTTCCTGGAGATCCACGTGACACCAGCACACCAAAAGCACTTGCTGCCAGTCTCCGGGCTTTTGCAGTCAGCGACTTGCTCCCTTCCGAAAAGCGTACGATTCTGATAGATTGGATGAGGGGAAATGCCACTGGAGATGCATTAATCCGTGCTGGTGCACCAAAAGGCTGGGAAGTCGATGATAAGAGCGGGGCAGGAAGCTATGGAACGCGGAATGACATCGCGATTGTTTGGCCGCCGAATAGAGCTCCTATTGTCATCGCAATTCTATCCAGCCGTGATACACAGAATGCCACCTATGACAATGCGCTTATCGCAGAAGCTGCCAAGGTCGCACTTAACGCTCTGAATGTGAACAGATAAATAAACTTTCTCATCACTATTCTCAATTACCATCGTGAAAAAGCTTATGATTCAGCCATCATACACAATCATTTGAAAGATATAGTATGTGATGGCTGGATTTTTTTCTCTATAATAATAGGAATGAACAACATCTAGGTAATCGCAGATTAGGTAATCGGATATTCGCTAATAGGCATAAAATCAAAACAAGGATTATAATTGTTTTATAAACCTGTACAATCATAAAATTGTGTGAAAAAGGATGCTTATTATGCCGATTAATTCTTTTGAGAACTATCCGATGAGCTGGAAGCCATCCATTGATAAAACTAAAAAACCTTTGTATCAAGAACTCGCAAGGCAATTGGAAAAGGATATATTGAACGGAGTTTTATTACCAGGAACAAAACTTCCTCCACAGCGAGAACTGGCTGATTATTTAGATTTAAATTTGAGTACCATTTCAAAAGCGTTTAAAGTGTGTGGGTTAAAGGGCTTGTTAAGTTCATCTGTTGGAAGTGGCACATTTGTTTCATATGACGCCTTATCGAATGCGTATTTGCTTGATGATACAAAGCCAAAGCATTTAATTGAAATGGGAGCAACTCTGCCAGATAATGCTTCCTATGAGCCACTGCTGCTCCAACTGAAAAATATGCTGCAAGAGCCAGATTATGAAAAATGGTTTGGTTATGGTCGGGCAGGTGAAAGCCTTTGGCAAAAGGATGCCGCTGTAAAGTTAATCGGTAGGGGTGGATTTGAAACAACAGTTGATCACATTTTATTTGCAAATGGGGGCCAAAACGCGATTGCTGCTACATTGGCGAGTCTTTGTCGGCCAGGAGATCGCATTGGTGCTCATGATCATACGTACCCGGGCTTAAAAACGGTTGCAGCGATGCTTAGTTTGCAAATAGTTCCAATAAAATCAGATAACTATGAAATGAGTCCAGATGCCTTTGAAAATGCGTGTAAAAATGAAAATATTAAAGGCATTTACTTAATCCCAAATTATCATAATCCAACAGCTTCCTGTTTGTCTGTCGAGAATCGAAAAGCGATTGCAGCAATTGCCAAAAAGCATAATCAGTTCATTATTGAAGATGCGACGTATCATCTCCATAACAAGGAACCACTGCCAGCGGTCGCATCATATGTACCAGAACAGGTCATCTATATTGCAAGTCTATCAAAATCAATAGCACCTGGGTTACGACTAGCTTATGTAGCGGTGCCGAGTCAATTTAAAGAACTAATTTCAAAGGCACTTTATAACTTAAATATAACAGTGTCCCCGTTATTAGCAGAATTGACAGCACGTACAATTGTATCGAATCAATTTGAAGTCTTAATTGAAAGCCATCGAGAACAAACCATTCGCAGAAACCAAGTCGTAAATCAATATTTGGCTGATTTTACTTGCTTAGGTGGTGAAACAGGCATCTTTCGTTGGCTGCTGCTACCAGGCAAGATTACAGGTGCTGAATTTGAAAGGTTAGTTGCACAGCAGGGTGTACAAGTGTATGCTGCTGAACGTTTTGTAGTTGGAAATAGTTGTCCAGAGCGGGCTGTAAGGGTTGCTGTCTGTGCACCAGAAACTCACGAAGAGCTTGAGCGAGGATTGATGATTCTTAAACGTTTACTAAACGACCTAACCTAATATGATTTGCCATACTTTTATTATATTGATTGCCATACAATTATAATATTGTATGGCTTTTTTGTGCGTGTTAAGATGTTTGAAAACTACGGAAAATTATATGAAATAGTATGAGTCTTCTAGAAAGGTGGGTTTAGTATGTTACAAGACAGCGTAAAAGAGTCAGACGCTCAATCAGCTTGGTTACAAGTCTACATTAGTTCTCCAGAAAAACAAAAACAACTATATAAAAGAACGTTAATGGTAGTTGTCATATCCCAAATTTTTGGAGGAGCGGGACTTGCAGCAGGAATAACAGTAGGCGCACTCCTAGCTCAAGACATGTTAGGGACAGATAGTGTAACAGGATTACCTTCGGCGTTATTTACTTTAGGGTCAGCGGGGGCTGCACTGCTTGTGGGACGACTTTCTCAAGCGTTTGGACGTCGTTCTGGACTTGCGGCGGGATTTTTGGCTGGAGGAATCGGTGCCATCGGAGTCGTTATTTCAGCATTAACCAATAGCATTCTACTTTTATTTGGTTCACTGCTAATCTATGGTGCTGGCTCGGCTACAAACTTACAAGCACGCTACGCAGGAACGGACTTAGCGAGTTCAACACAAAGAGCAAAGGCTATTAGTATGGCCATGGTTTCTACCACATTCGGTGCTGTTGCTGGCCCAAACCTGGTGGATGTAATGGGTGAGTTTGCGATATCTATAGGAATTCCTGCTTTAGCTGGTCCATTTATATTAGCTGCTGCAGCTTATATACTTGCTGGTTTGGTTCTTTTAATTTCACTTCGCCCAGATCCCTTTATTGTGGCAAAAGCAATATCCAATGCGCAAAGAACAAGCAGTAATTTACGTTTAGAGGAAAATTCTAATTTGTTATCGATAAACAGACGAGGAATTTTTGCGGGAGCTTCAGTCATGGTTCTGACTCAATTTGTTATGACTGCCATTATGACGATGACACCCATACATATGAGACACAATGGACATGGTTTAAATGAAGTAGGACTTGTCATTGGATTTCATATAGGGGCTATGTTTTTGCCTTCTTTAGTAACAGGTTACCTTGTTGATAAAATTGGCCGTGCTGCTATGGCCATTGCGTCTGCCATTACACTGCTTGCTACTGGCATTCTAGCCGCTATGGGGCCTGCTGATTCAATGGTAGTACTCATTATTGCACTTGCTTTACTTGGACTTGGCTGGAATTTTGGTTTAATTAGCGGTACAGCCATCCTTGTAGATTCAACCCCGCCATCTACTCGGGCTAAGACGCAGGGGTCTGTAGATGTTTGGATTGCTTTGTCAGGAGCGTTAGGAGGAGGCTTATCTGGACTAGTTGTAGCACATTCAAGTTATGCTGCCCTTTCAATTGCTGGTGCTGTGCTTTCATTACTGCTTATTCCCATTGTTATTTGGGCTGGTATCGGCAAACAGAGTAAGATTACTAAAGTAAAAACAACTCAAAATTAAGCTTGCTATTAGAGTAAAGGCAGCTATAAATTTATAAAATAACTGTTAAACGTTAATAATGGGGAATAGCGGAGGGGATTCCTAAATACGGAAAATAAATTTGCTAAGAGAACTCGTTTATTAACAAATTAGAAAGTATACACACGGTCGAAAAGAGGAAGGAATATGAAAAATCCTATAGTCATTGTTGGGAATTTAAATAACAAGCCTTTATGAAAACGAGCTTTTAGATACAATACCTTCGATAATTAAATAAGTTGATGAGTGGAGGGAGTATAGGATAAAAATGATGAAAGCTATGCAAATCCCGTCTAAGGGAGAAAAGATGAAACTAGTAGAGATCCCCGTCCCCCAGCCGGGAGACGGACAAGCTGATGCTGTTCTGAATATTTCTGTGTGAAAAAACAGTCTCATAGAAAGGTTCCATGGGACAGAATCAGCTAAGAAATCGAAAAAACAATAGAAAGGTTCTATTGGTCAAAACCAGCTAAGGAATCGAAAAAAGTGTCTCATAGAAAGGTTCTATGGGACAGTAACAGCTAAGAAATCGAAAAACCTGTCCCATAGGAAGAGTCTATGGGACAGAATCAGCTAAGAAATTGCAAAAACAGTCTCATAGAAAGGTTCTATAGACAGAACCAGCTAAGGAATCGCAAAAACAGTCTCATAGAAAGGTTCCAAGGAACAAGTTTAATAGAAACTCTTAATATGATGGATTTTTAAATCACCCCAGATTGATTTCCAATTCTTTTTTCTAAGGCGGTCTTCATAAATTTTGATCCTTTCTTTGGTCTCGGCAAAAAAAGGAGTCGGTTTTACCACAAAATTAACAACATCATGAATTCCGCACGGGGCTGTAAGTATGACATTGTCTTCTGCATCTAATTTAACCCCTAAAGCTGTTGCGGTTTCCGGAAATTTAGATATAGCGTCAACAGAGGATGAATAAGGGTGAATATTATTTTTAACATGCATTCGTGCTTCGTTTTTAACCGACCAGGGAATATGAGGATTGAGGGTTCTGAGTTTTTCCTCAAGTTTCTTTTCTTCTGATTCATCCGTATTTACCGGGTCAAAATAGATGACATCAATATCTTGGAGAGGGGTTCTTTTACTGAAATTGTGTAAAGTATCCCATATTTTTGATCGAACAAAACCAGCGCAAACCCACCAATCTGGCAAATTCAATAATTTTGCTGCTTTTAATATATCCATCATCCATTTATCTTCTTTTATAAGCGTTATAATTTTATCCTCATTCAATTCCATTTGAAAATTGCTCCTTATAGCATTCATTAAATAACTATTCATCCAAAATTTTTTCGAACATAACCATATCTAATGCTCTTATTCCATTTTCAAAAATAGGCTCAGGATAATCTTTAAAAAAGTCTTTTTTGATTTCAAACATTCTAAATCCGAGCTTTTGATAAAAGGCTAGATTTCCAATACTCGAATTGGCTGTTCCAACGATTATTTTCTTAATACCTTTTCTTTTGTAAAAACTAAAGGCTTTAGTAACAACTAACTTTCCTAATCCCTTACCACGATGCTTAGGGTCTAGTGCGATATTTTTTAATTCAACCACTTGCTCCGAATGATAAGTAAACAAGGCAACTCCAATCATTTCGTCTTCAAAGCGAATAGAAAACAGATCGCCATCATTTATGTACGTATTAACGGCTATTTCGCTTTCGTCAGCTAGAAGGAGATAATCTAAATATTGTAATCTATTCTGTTGATCAACTGGTTCTAATTTTATTTGGTGCAAAATTGTCATAAGATACTCCTTTTTATTTATTAAATAACAGTTTGTTAGAAAAAGACTAAGAAAATTTAACCTACTTACTAAGTCTTTTTTTAGGATTTGTAAATCTCCACTTCGTAAAAGTATTATGCCTTACCTAATTTTATACTAAATTTGGAATTTTGAGTGATAAACATAATACTGGATTGTTTGCTAAAAGACGGGAAATATTAAATAAAAAACACCCGTTGCTGAAGATCAAGAAAATATCATGGTTGCTGCCTTTAGCTTGTTGAACGAATGAACCCGTTAGCTTCGGGGAAGAATGATCCCTCAAGGTTTTGATTGTTGTTAAAATGGCCACAATGCAGCTATAATTTTTAATAAATAGGGGAGTGGAATATGGAAAATAACATTTTTGAACAGATTGCAAAAAGATATGATACAGAAGAAAGAATTGAATTAGCTAAAGTGATAGTTAAGGAAGTAAGGTCAGAACTACGAAATAGTAAATCAAAATCTTTAATAGACTATGGGAGTGGTACTGGTCTGGTTAGTTTAGAATTGTCAGATTTAGTAGGTTCTATTTTGTTGGTAGATTCATCAAAACAAATGCTGGAAGTTGCGGAAGTGAAAATTTCTTACAAAGGAATTACCAATTCAAAGGTGCTTTATTCAGATTTTACCCAAGAAACTCCTGAACTTAAGGCGGACATCGTTCTAATGTCACTAGTCCTTCTACATATTCCGGATACTAAAAAAATTTTACAAGAATTGTTCAACATTTTAAATAATGGCGGCAAGCTCATTATTATTGATTTTGACAAAAACGATAAAATACATCATCCGAAAGTTCATAACGGTTTTTCACATGAAGAACTGAAAAAAGGATTATCCGAAGTTGGATTTAAATCAGTTGAAATTAAAACATTCTATCATGGTAATCGTATTTTTATGAATCAAGATGCCTCAATGTTTATATCCAGTAGTATAAAGTGATTTCTTGTTTTTTATTTCTTAGTTCAGGCTAGCCTGACCATTGCTTCCTAATAAACTTAATTGAATCTGCACAAAGGGTTTACAAGGCTTTAACATTCGGATGATATGATTGGTTTATCAACGAATGAGGAGGCAGTTTAAATGAACGTGCGTGCAATATTTATTGATATGGATGGTACACTGCTAAAAGCCTCTAACACTATTTCAAGCCGAAACATGGAAGCTATTTATAGGCTCATTCATCAGGGAGTCAAGGTTTTTCTGGCTACTGGCCGTCACTATGAAGTGACAGCTCCCTACCATAAAGAACTTGGATTGCAAACTCCAATGATCTGTTTAAATGGCGCCTCTATTCACGATGCAGTAACTGGAAGAGCCATGGAAATGACAACTGTTCAACTGAATCAAGAACGATTTCACCAACTGACCGATGATATTCCGTGCAATGTGATGATCCATACAGCAAATGGACTATATTGTAAGGAATTAAATGAGGAAATTAATTATTGGACAAATGTTGGGCAAATTCCGCCTCGGTATATTGGCGATTTAAGACAGGCAAATTACCAAGATGTTCTTAAATATAGTGTCAGAACAGGTGCGCCAAGTCATGAACTTTCCACTTTGTTTGTAAAGGAAGCAGAAGTCATCAATTGGAATGATGGGTTTGAACTGGTTGCTCCTAATGTCTCCAAATGGTCTGCGATAAAAAGCTTACTTCGTGAATATCGAATTAGCGCAAATGAAGTCGCAGCCATTGGAGACGGCCCCAATGATATACAGATGCTTCGTCATGCCGGTACCGGTGTGGCAATGGGGAACGCGAGCGAAGTGGTTAAAGCAGCAGCTGATTTTGTTACGGAACACCACGAAAGTGATGGATTGGCTGAGTTTATTGAACGTTATCTTCTTAAATCATATGAATCAATTGTGATTTAGTGTTATTTTATATACTCAATTGGTGGTATCAGCATGTAGTACAGCCGACAGTTTCAATCGAAGAGGCAGAAAATCTTCGTGTATTATTTCTTATAAAAACAATATGAACTAATATTAAAGAAGCTTGTTGATATAGTCTAAACTGTATTTATAAGCTAAAAAAGGGCCTAGAGCTCTTTATTTTTTTATACTGCATCAGCTTATATCAGCAAATACTTAACTGTGCCAGGCATTCTGGCTCTAGGTAACTGATAGCCTGCACTATTCTAACTATATTTTTAAAAAAGGGCAATAATCTGCCCTTTCTGACATTAATGCAAACGTCTAAAGGAATTCATGATCGAATAAAAGAAGAAATGGCAAAAAACAAGCTAGGTATTACGGAATTTTCTGTTTTAGAGGTGCTTTATCAAAAAGGAAAACAAACAATTCAACAAATTGGAAATTGCATCTTAATCTCGAGTGGTTCAATGACCTATTGTTTAGACAAGCTAGAAAAAAAAGGATTATTAAGTCGAATTGCATGCCCAGATGACCGCCGAGCGATTCATGTGATATTAACTGATGAAGGAAATAAATTGATGGATGAAATCATGCCTAAATATCTAGAGTTAGTCGATCATTTGTTTGATTCATTAAATTCTGATGCGGCGGAGACATTGGTGCATCTGTTGAAAAAAGTAAGGAATGAAGTTTAAACGAGGATTTTTTTACAAACAATATCTCAAATTTGAGATATTGGAATTTAGGGGGAATTTAAGATGATAAAGATTGGAAAAAGTTTTTGCAATCAAATGGATATGGCGTTACCTCGTACAAGATTGAAATTACTTTAATGCTATTTACTTTAAAGAACATGGAAAAATACTATTTGAAATTGCAACTGATCCTCCTGGATTTGCTCATGATGAATCCGTGGCAACAATGGGGAAAAAATAAATGTTACCTAGACAGTACGAAAAATATAGAGGGCAGATTGAACGAGGGATGCTGCATTTTGAAGTAAGAGGACTAGATTGATTTCGGGGTCAGTTCCTTGGTATTAAATGTTGACAACCAAAGTCGATATATGCTAAATTTATCTCGAAACAGAGATAACGTAATTCGAGATAACATTTTTAACTTCATTAATTATTTTTTTGAAATTATATCTCAGATTCGAGGCTTTTAAGGAGGTGGAATAATCAAATGGGATTTTTTAATAAATTATTTGGATCAAAACAAGAGGAGGATGATAATATGACACAATTAAACATTGGAATTATTTTAGGTTCAACACGTGAAGGGCGTGTAAGTCCACAAGTGGGAGAATGGGTAAAAGAAATCGCAGATAAACGTGGGGATGCAAACTACACAATTATCGATATCGCTGATTATAAATTACCATTACTAGGTGAAGCAGGAGGAGATGCCTCGGGTGCGGCTGCATGGTCTGAAATTATTGCGGCTCAAGACGGCTTCATTTTCATCGTACAAGAATACAACCACTCCATCACAGGAGCTCTTAAAAATGCTTTAGATTATCTTCGTGAAGAATGGAACAACAAAGCTGCAGGTATCGTCTCTTACGGTTCAGTTGGCGGCGCACGGGCAGCGGAACATTTACGTGGCATTTTAGGTGAATTGTTAGTAGCAGATGTTCGTGTTCACCCTGCGTTATCATTATTTACAGACTTTGAAAACGGCACGGATTTCAAACCAAAAGCCGTTCAAGAAGATTCAGTCAATCAAATGTTAGATCAATTAATCCCTTGGTCAAAGGCATTATTCACTATCAGATAATGTAAAGAATCAAATTACAACATGTGCATTTGTATAATGCACATGTTGTCCCTTAATAAATCAATATGAAAGTTGAGCGAATCGTTATCAAGCAAATTGAAGGATACGCTCAGAAGTCATATTAAGGAAAAATAATAAAGAGAGTAAGTAGTGGCAAAATAAAATTAGCAGAAGATCAAAGGGTGTTTCTTAATAGCAGATTGATACCGTTTATAGTAAGAAAACTAGACTAATTTTACGAAAAGAAGTGATTTCTTTGCTGTCAATTGATCCAGCCTCATTGTCTGAACGAGAAAATTATAAATTTCTAATAGGCAGCATCATAACTAGGCCAATTGCTTTCGGTCACAACGATTTCGAAAGATGGAGTTTTGAATGGTGCACCATTTAGCTATTTTAATATCGTATCATCCAATCCTCCGATGATTTCTTTATCTTTCAAGCGTTCATCGGGGAGACAAAAGGATACAGCAAGAAACATCTTCGAATCCAGGCAATTTGTGGTTCATATCGTAGACGAACAAAATATTAAAAAGATAAATAAAACAGCTGCAAGCCTTCCTCCTGACGAGAGTGAGATTGAAATAGCTAACTTAACTCCAGTAGAAAGTGTGAAAATTTCAGTTCCTGGAGTTAATGAAGCAAAAATCAGAATGGAGTGTTCATCAGAGCATTCCTTAGAATTGGGAAACTCGGATACTCCAGGGTGTGACCTGATTATAGGAAAAGTTGATCAGTTTTATATTGAAAGCGACATTTATGAAAATGGAAGAATCAATCCAAGGGGTTAGCTGCTGTATCCCGATTGGCCGGAAATAATTACGCTAAAATTGGTGAGATTTTTGAAGTAAATAGACCTAAATAGTTTCATAATCACACATTTATGGAGGAGAAAAATAATGAAACACATATTCAATAAAGGGCAAGATCCAACAAAACCAACATTATTATTGCTTCATGGTACTGGTGGCAATGAATTAGATCTGTTGCCACTTGCGGGGAGAATTGACGATAAAGCTTCTGTCTTAAGTGTTCGAGGGAATGTATTAGAAAATGGTATGCCACGATTCTTTCGAAGATTAGCTGAAGGAGTATTCGATGAAGAGGACCTTGTTTTCCGAACAAAAGAATTAAATGGGTTTCTTGATGAAGCGGCAGAAAAGTATGGTTTAGACCGGGATAATATTGTTGCTATTGGTTATTCAAATGGAGCCAATATAGCTGCGAGTTTATTATTTCACTATCAAAATGCATTAAAAGGCGCGATTCTTCATCATCCATTGGTACCTAGAAAAGGAATTGAACTTCCTGACTTATCAGGTAAGTCTGTGTTTATTGCTGCTGGGACAAATGATCCGATCTGCTCTCCAATGGAATCATCTGAATTACAATCGTTACTAGAAAAGGCTCATGCAAATGTAGAGCTTCATTGGGAGAATAGAGGTCATCAATTAACACTGCAAGAAGTAGAAGCAGCAGGAATTTGGTATCGCAAAGTAATAAGTAAATAATGGATCAAACCAAATAGGAAAAGACAAAAGAGGCTGTACCAAAAGGGCGTTGAAAATGACCTTTTTGGGTCCAGCTTCTTTTTTTAACTATTAAATCTTCAACAGTCAGGACTTTTTCGAATTCTTTATAAGTGTATGGAATGGCTAACGGGATGCCATTTTCAATCTTATAACATAATTTCTCCAGCTAGAAACATACTTCAACCATTTTATCCCGGAAGATTGGTTTAAGTTTTTACTATTTTGAATTCCTTATCGGGATATCAATTTAAAGTGAAGGAAATAATAAGCAGGGAAAAAATGAAAATTTAACAAGTAAGGAGAAAAACGAAACAATGACTCAACAACCCTTATTTACATCATCTGCAACAGCTGTTGGAGGAAGACAAGGCAGAGTTGAATCGAGTGATGGCAATATAAAATTTGATCTAGCAATGCCGGGATCTCCCCGAGCGAAAGAGTTACCAAACGCTACAAATCCTGAACAATTATTCGCGGCTGGATACTCTGCTTGTTTTGATGGAGCTTTACAGCATATGGCTAGGAAAGCACATATAAAATTCGAATCACAAGTAACAGCAAATGTTAGTTTCTTAAAAGATGAAGATGATCAAGGATATAAAATTGCTGTAACATTGCAAATAAAAGGAACTGGTATTGAAAAAGAAAAATTAGAAGACCTTGTACATAAGGCGCACGAATTCTGCCCATATTCAAAGGCAACAAGAGGGAATATTGAAGTAACTCTAGAGGTTATTGAATAATACTGATTCGATAGTTTAGATCTTTTTTACAAAAAAGAAAAGGAGAATGAGAACTATGTCAAATGTAAAGCTTGCTATCATCTACTATAGTTCGACAGGTACAAATTATCAATTAGCTCAATGGGCTGCAGATGGGGCACAGGAGGCTAAAGCGGAGGTCAAAGTATTAAAAGTACCAGAATTAGCTCCTCAATCTGTTATTGATTCCAATCCCGCATGGAAAAACTATGTTGAGGAAGTTGCAGTATGTGTTCCAACTGTATCACTTAGTGATTTAGAATGGGCAGATGCCATAATTTTTAGTGTACCAACCCGATTTGGTAATATGCCATCTCAAATGAAACAGTTCTTAGATACAACCGGTGGTCTTTGGTTTAATGGAAAACTGGTGAACAAAGTGGTCAGTGCTATGGCCTCTGCACAAAACCCCCATGGTGGCCAGGAAGCTACAATTTTATCATTATATACAACGTTGCATCATTGGGGAGCTATTGTTGCAGCTCCAGGGTATACAAACCAAGTCATTTTCGGGGCTGGTGGAAATCCGTATGGAACAAGTGTAACGGTGGATCAGTCGGGTAAGATGGTTGAAGATGTTCGTGCCATCCAAGATGCTGTCAAACATCAGGCAAAACGCACTGTTACAATTGCAGAATGGGTAAAAAAACCAAATCAATAATTTTTTAATAAAAAACTAATTGGAACTCCAATTAGTTTTTCTATTTATAGCCAAAGAATTTTTTTAATACAAAACTAATAATGGTCTTAAGCAAAATCATTAATCCCTTTTCTTCCGTATTGAAACCCAAACATCTCATTAGTATAAATAACTCCCAATCCGTAAGCACCTCCGTGCTGCCTAATAGTAACATACCGGCGATGACAATTTTTCCTTTTCCATATGCATTGATTCGACTTACTACTCTTGGATCATCCCATGCGTTCATCGTTGTTCGATCAATAGGATTTTGATCAGGAAAGACTGATTGGATTTCCAATAAAGTTTTACCGCTGAAAGTTGCCGCGGTTCTTGACGTCAATATAGTAGGGATACCGCATAATTTCGCGGTTTTTGCAAACAGTTAATAATAGGTATAAATAATTTTTTGGAGGTAATTTTAAAAATATTAATCAAAAAAGGATGATACCTAATGGAGAAAAAGTTGTTAAATTTACTTACTGGTTTATGTGTGGTTGCCCTGCCATTCTTATTTAAAGGTTCAAAAATGAGAGAAAATCTTCTTATTTTCTTCTCGAAAGGTGTTCTTGCGACACTGGTTGATGCTTATGTTGTCGGAACCAAAAGAATTGAATATCCAGTTCGTCCTTTTGGTAAAATTTTTAAAACCAACATTATTTATGACATTCTTTTTTTTCCTATTTTAAGTGTCATTTGGGTGAAAATGTCCTATAACGATAATTTTTGGAAAATCCTATTGAAAAGTTTAGTATTTAGTGTTCCGATGAGTTTCGGTCAGTGGTATTTTGAAAAGAATTCAAGATTATTTAAATGGAAAAAATGGTCACCATTCCATACATTCGGAAGTGTGAATTTTACTTTATTTATGATTAGAGGTTTGGTGGGATTAATAAAAAAATTAGATAAAATAAAGGGTAACCAAAATATAACCGAATAATAAAGGTTGATATTATGAATAAAACGTATAAGTTAGAAGCAATTCTTTGGAGCATTGCTTTTCCTGGCTTTGGCCAACTATTAAATGGTCATCTTTTAAAAGGGGTTATGTTTATCCTTTTAGAATTTATTATTAATGTAAACAGTTTATTTAACCAGGCTATCATGTTTAGTTTTCTTGGGAAAATAAATGACGCTGCCAGAGTCGTGGATTACCAATGGCTTATGTTTTATCCATGTGTTTATATGTTTGCAATGTATGATGCTTATAAATATGCAGAAGGTGAGAATCCTCGGTTATCGTTTGTCCCATTTGCTTTTGGAGCCTATTTTGTCACAGTGGGTCTTATGTACTCACCAAAGTTCGGTATATTAATCGGTCCTATCTGGCTTCCAATGCTGTCTTTGATACCTGGGTTAGGAATTGGATTTATAATACGTTATTTTTTAATAAAAATTACTTTGAAAAAACGATTATAGTGGGAGACCTTCTTAATTTCAAAGAGCCTATCTGCATGGGCTTTTTTTTGAGGTACATTAGCTGAGTTATTTGTTTTTGATAATCATTCAAACGAGAAATGGCAGCTTATTAATGAAATGGAGAATGAGGCTCATTGTTCTAGTCAATAGCTTTAAAAGGATAAAACAATAGTAGGAGGGAAACAGATGGACAGTCAAAATTGTGGTTTTTCACCTATGAAACAAAATTTAGAAGATGGAATTCAACACTTAATTCATCTACTCCAATCAAATTTGAAAGTACTCGGAAACGAAAACTATTGTGTTTTGGGAAGTCTAGAGGATGTGAAAGAACAGCTGAATTCAATTGAATCTATGGCGGCCTCCTTTTATTTAAATTGTTATTTGTCATCGTTTACTGACACATATGAGGATTTAACCGCTACTGCTCAGCATTTATCGAAACGTAAACATGGTGCGTTGATTGTAATCGAACGAAGTGACTCTCTTGATAACATTATCCAAAAAGGTACAACTATAGGTGCAATGGTAACACCAAAACTATTGGAATCCATTTTTTATCCGGGTAACCCGTTGCATGATGGGGCGGTATTAATCAGAGGAAACGTAGTTTTTTCAGCAGCCAATATACTTCCATTAACGAAGATGATTACAGAAAAAAAGCTTGGAACACGTCATCGTGCTGCTATAGGAGTATCGGAACAAAGTGATGCACTTGCACTGGTTGTTTCTGAAGAAACAGGAAAAATTTCATTTGCCTTAAACGGAAAATTATATCCGATTAACACGACACAACAAATTGTGTTCTAAAGTCATTCAAGAAAGGACCAATTTGTTAATCGTGTTTAACATATGAAGGACTTGCACTATTTAATTGGAGGAAAAAACCTTGAATGATAAAAAAGTGGTTGGGGAAAAGGCTGTAGATTACGTGAAAGATGGTATGGTAGTTGGGCTTGGAACGGGATCTACCGTATTTTATACCATTACTAAGCTTGGGAAATTAGTTGAAGAGGGACTGTCTATTAAAGGGATTCCAACTTCAAACCAAACGGAGAAATTGGCAAAAGAAGTAGGAATCCCACTTGTAACATTTAATGAAATCGAACAAATTGATTTTGCAATTGATGGTGCAGATGAAGTTGATGATGATTTTAATCTCATTAAAGGAGGAGGAGGTGCCCTTTTAAGAGAGAAAATTATCGCAAAAGCAGCTAAATCTTTTATAGTTATAGCTGATCCCCACAAAAGGGTGAATAAATTAGGATCATTCCCACTTCCAGTAGAAGTGGTGCCTTTTGGATATAAAATGACTATGAAACATATCCAAAATCTTGGATGCAGCCCGCTGCTAAGGCAAAACAATGGGATCCCGTTTTTAACGGATAATGGTAACTATATTTTTGATTGCAATTTCCCCATAATAGACCAACCTGATGAACTCGAGAAAAACTTGAATCTGATTCCTGGGGTTGTCGAAAATGGACTCTTTGTTGGAATGGCTGATAAAGTCATTACCTTAAATAAGGAAAAGAGCATTATCATTAATGGAAGATTATAAATTTGACATAAAACTAAAATAGCATTACAATTATCTCATATTCGAGATATTTGAATATGAGATATTGTTGTTTTTACTCTTTAGGTTACTTTTTATACACTGTTGCATTTTGTCCTGAAAAATTAATGAGGAAGAATATGATCAATAGGCAGGGCGTTTAAAAGAGTACCGATTACAGAATTCAGGGAAAGTGGAAAGGTATTACTTCAAGGCTTTATATTTCAGAGAATCCAATGGGAAATTGAATTGTCAACGGATACACCAGGATTTACGACAGATGAACCAATGGAAACAATGGGAGAAAAACTGGCACTTCCACCATTTTTGGAACCAAATCGAAAAAAGATCGAGGCCTAATTACGATCACTAATCTTAAATTAAATCTCATTTTCTTGGAGGAATATATAATGAACCATTTAAAAGGAATACACCATGTAACAGCTATTACAAGTAGTGCAGAAAAGAACTATGAATTTTTCACTTATGTTTTAGGAATGCGTTTAGTAAAAAAAACAGTCAATCAAGATGATATTCAAACCTATCATTTATTCTTTGCAGATGATAAAGGCAGCGCAGGCACAGATATGACTTTCTTTGACTTCCCCGGCATTCTGAAAGGTGTACATGGTACAAACGAGATTTCAAAAACATCGTTCCGTGTACCAAGTGATGCTGCATTAGATTATTGGGTCAGTCGTTTTGATCGTCTAGAAGTTAAACATACTGGAATCAAAGAACAATTTGGCAAGAATACTCTCTCCTTCGTTGATTTTGATGATCAGCAATATCAATTGATTTCAGATGAATTCAATAAAGGGGTGGAATCCGGTACACCTTGGCAAAAGGGTCCAATTCCATTGGAATATGCAATTACTGGTTTAGGACCTGTTTTTGTTCGAATTGCAAATTTTGATTACTTTAAAGAAATGATGGAAAAAGTTCTATTATTTAAAGAGACTGATCAAGAAGGGTCATTCCATTTATTTGAAGTGGGTGAAGGTGGAAATGGTGCCTCAGTCATAGTAGAATTTAACGCGATTCTTCCTGAAGCCCGACAAGGTTTTGGTACGGTACACCATGCGGCATTCCGAGTAGAGAATCGCTCAGTATTAGAGGAATGGATTGAGCGTATGAGCAGTTTTGGATATCATACATCCGGTTATGTAAATCGTCACTTTTTTGAGTCATTGTACGCAAGGGTTGCACCACAAATCTTATTTGAGTTTGCTACCGATGGTCCTGGTTTTATGGGGGATGAACCATATGAAACGCTTGGGGAAAAGTTATCATTACCTCCATTCTTAGAGCCTAAACGTGCAGAAATAGAAAAATTAGTTCGCCCAATTGATACAGTGAGAAGTACAAAGGAATTTATCAAAGAATAAAACGAAAATCATTAGAAAAAAGATGAAAGTAAATTTTGACTTAAAAAAGACGGTGTTTCCTACGCTAAGGAATCATCGTCTTTATTAGTGTATATATTTTTCAAATATAACCATATCTAATGCTCTAATGCCATTTTCAGAATTTTGAGTGTAAAAACTATCGTGCTTCGCAGCTAAAAAAAGACTGCCACAGCAACCTATTAAATCGTATTCTTATTTTAGGAATTTTGTTTCTATAGGACTTTTTAGAATTCATGAACGTTTAATAGACAAAACTCGCATCGTCATTATTCATTTTATTTTTTTTATACGCTAAAGGAGTCATGTTCATAGAATCTCTGAATTTATTAATAAAATAGCTTGTACTATTAAAACCAACTTGATAGGCAACTTCAGTAATATTAGAATCACTTTGCTGCAGTAGATATAAGCTCTTTTGTATACGATAATCTATAACATAATTTAATGGTGTACTTTTTAAAAACCTCTTGAAATATCGGCAGCATTCAGAACGGCTCAGCTGACCAGCTCTTGCAATATCCTCTAACATAATTTTTTCTGCATAGTTCTGATGAATCCAACTTAACATTTGCTTCATTCTTTGACTCTTTACTATTTCCGTCTGAACATATTCCAGTTTAAAACCATTATCGATTAAGTTTTTCCAAATTAAATGTTAATTGTATAGAATAGAGTCGCTTTTTTTATTCAGGTAACGTGAGTTTAAGAGCAGTATCTAACAAGTGTTTAACAAACGGGTCAGATTGATGAGTAACTCATTTTTAAAATAAATGGATATTTTAAGAGATTGTGAGAAATGTATTTAAACGAAGGGGCAGTTAAGTGACAGAAGGAATCTTATAAGAGAGCACAGAATACCTATAATAATTATGGGAATGGATTATTAAAAGGGGGGAATATGGGTGCTTGAAAAAACTGTCTTAGAAAAACTTAATCGTGAAAGAGATGACTTAAACCCTTTAGTTGTAATGATGTGTGGAATGGCAGGTTCTGGAAAAACTACCTTCTCACAAAAGTTAGAAAAGGCTGGGTTTGTACGTCTTTCTATAGATGAAGAAGTCTGGTCTACTAATGGTCGATACGGAATAGATTATCCGATTGAAAAATATAGAGAGTATTTGGATAAAGCACATTTAAGATTGCTTGATAAACTAGTAAAGTTAATTCTTAATAAGCAACAAGTAGTGGTTGACTCTAGTTTTTGGAGACAGTCTGAAAGGATTAAATATAAGCAGCTAATTGAAACTGCTGGTGGTAAATGGCGTCTTATTTATTTGAAAGTTAATCCTGATGATTTGCGTGAACGTCTAAAGATAAGAAGTAACCGGTTTGATGCAAATGCTGCTTTTCCAATAACAGAGGAAATATTCACTTCCTTCCTTAATGGATTTGAGGTTCCAAAAGGAGAAGGAGAAATTGTAATTGAATAAAATGTAGAGCCAAAATAAAAAGTGATGGAAAAAGACCATCACTTTTTTGTTATCTAGTAAGATTACTTATTTACCAGCTACAGCATCCTTTAATTGCTTTCCAGGCTTAAATGCAGGTACTTTTCCGCCTTGGATTTCAATTTCTTCTCCAGTTTGTGGGTTACGTCCCTTACGAGCAGCACGTTCACGAACCTCAAAGTTACCGAAACCAATTAATTGAACTTTATCCCCATTTTTTAATGCTTCCGATATAGAATTCAAAACCGCATCTACAGCTTTACCAGCATCTTTTTGTGAAAGTTCGGAAGTTTGAGCCACTTGACTCACAAGTTCTGTTTTATTCATTACACTACACTCCTTAAAAATAACATTGAACCCTTATGGGTGTACCTAAGTTTTACTATATCATACCTAAGTTCGCAACTTTTAAATGAAGGTGAATGGTATTTTTAGTGAGTAAACGGACCCAAACACATATTGATTATGAAAGGTTCAAGTGACTTTATAAAAAAGTCTGGGGTCAGTTATCGAATAAAATAACGGCCTAAAAGATTGCCAACTAGGAAAACCGGGATCAAGATCAAACTAACCGGAAGACTGGTGAAAACCAAATGCCAGTCCATCTGTCCATATTCGACTAAAAAATAATATGTAACGAGGCAGTAAGGGATAAGGAGGAGCAGTGACGTTATGATGCCAGGGGTGTAGCCCCTGAACATAATGCTTTGAACAATATGCATGAATGCCTGCAAAACAAATAAATTAAGAATGGCTGTAAATAAAAGAAAACCCCCTCCGTTAGATGAAAAATGAGCGGTCATCACTGCAGTGATTGAGATAATCAGTAAAATCCATGTAGCTGAAACAGCAAGCTGGGCAGCGGTCGAACCTAGTTTTTCCCTCATTCTTAATGTTAGTTCGACGAAGCTAGTTTTTGGATAGTTGTCTTTGTTTGCAGCCATGGAAGATTCAATGGTTATGATCTCTTCTAAGTCATGGAAAATAAAAATGATGGGAAACAACCAAATTAATGTTTTAAGATCCAGAAATTGGTGGATAGCCCCTAACATCTTTTGTCTACCCCCTTTTAGTTGGTAAGATTTTTTTCTCCAAGACTACCGTCAGTTGTGGTTTGTTCATTTTATGGGACAGGATATAAAAATATGCCAAAGGGCATTCAAGGGATCTTTTGAATACACAAATCCTTAACTAAAATCCTGGTGTGACTTACCCGTTAAAAGCTGTCCACCAACTAATTTTTGATAATGGGCAAGGGAAATCAATGGAAAAACATATTCATAACAATGATAATTGATATAAAAGGACCCTGCCATTCCCCTTCCTTTTGGGTAGGTCGTCGTCCATTTCTTTTCTTTTTTCTCCACTAAAAAAGCTGCACCGTTTTCAATTTCAGGTGTTACGCTACTTGCGGCTGAAATGAGTGTGTCAAGGGCCCAAGCGGTATGAGTGCGGGTACTTTCACCCAACGGGACATAACAATTTTTGATATCACTTTTACAGGATTCTCCCCATCCTCCGTCGGGATTTTGAATTTTCCGCAACCAAGTTAGAGCCTTTTGAATAGCTGGATGATTCGTAGAAACTCCAACCGCAATCAGTCCCGTTACAGCCGCCCATGTACCATAAATATACACTCCCCATCGCCCCACCCAGGAGCCATCTGAATTTTGATGCCGCAACAGCCAACGAATCCCACGTTTCACCTTGGGATGGTGATGATCCAAATGGGTATAGTTTCCAAAGAACTCTAAAGTCCTTCCCGTTAAATCAACTGTCGACGGATCAATCAATAAATCTTTTCCACCCTCTATCGGTAACAAATTCAACACTTTCTTATCCACATTCTTTTCGAATGCCGCCCAACCGCCGTCATTGTTTTGCATAGAAATCAGCCAGTTTACTCCACGATCCCATGCCTGACGGTAATCCGCTTGCTCTGTGGCCAAAGTACGGATTGCCCTCAGTGCAGCTGTTGTGTCGTCAATATCTGGGTGGATTGTGTTCATGTCTGCAAACCCCCAACCTCCCGGTAACAGGTTCGGTTCATGAATGACCCAATCCCCGTATTTGAGATGCTGACGGGAGAGAATGTAATGATTTGCCTTTTGAATATTGTTGGATGAATAGGGAACTCCGGATTCTTGCAGAGCATAATTAATTAAAGTTGTATTCCAGACCGAAGCCGTCGTGTACTGGCAGTGAAGTTCTCCGTCAATTCGGCATGACATCGCTTTTAAACCGTGCACAGCACGAGTAATCACCGGATGTGTAGTCGAATACCCCCTCGCCAGTAAGGCAAAAATCATTAGTAAAGTCGAGCTGAAATAATTAACAAAGGTGCCGTCCGGTTCGATTCGGTCCAGCATATATTTTTCGGCACGATATAATGACAATTCGCGAAGATTTACATGGGATTTCAGACCCTGAATCCCCTGTTTAATCCATTTGATCACTGAGCGGGCCTCTTCTGCTTGATCCTCTGTAAAAAAACGAACCTCTTTTTTTTGAAACAAATCGGAGAGATTGGGCGATCGAGGCGTTCTCTTACGGAAATTCGTATTGGCGAGAATCAAAAAAGGAATAAGGTTCGCTCTTCCGTACACGGAGAGGTCAAAAAGGTTGATTGGAAAGGAGTCTGGTAAAAGCATCACTTCAATATTAATGGGGAAGTGCGGCCACGCACATTGCCCTGTCATGGCCAGCATGATTTTCAAAAACATATGGACTTCCGCGGCCCCTCCTTTGGCCAGAATAAACCTTCTTGCTGCCTGGATTTCCTGGTCTTTTGGATCTCGATAACCAGAATAAAGAAGAGCATAATACGCTTCCACAGTAGATGTTAGATTCCCTTTTTCCTCATCATGAAACAGCTTCCAAGACCCATCTTCCTGCTGTTTCCCGGCGATACGCTGCACCAATTCTTGTATGAACTCCTCATCATTTATCTCCAATGTCCGTAATAAGATAATCATACTGCAGTCTGTTGCGATCCCGGTCTCGAAAGGGTAATGCCAGGCCCCGTCCTCTGATTGGTCCTGGATTAACTGATTAGCGATTCTATTAATTTCCTTATATACCCGATGCCTCATATTCCCTATCCTCTCCCAAAAATTCATCTTTTTAAAATTCATATTCTGTGAGCAATATGAATATGCTCCTTTGATGGGGAGGATTGAAACAGTCAAAATGAACTTTGAAAAGGATGATGCCGTTTTGCTGGACTCTTTATCAGATGTAAAAAAAGAATTGAAAAAAAAGATGAAAAAGAAATCTTCCGGCCATCTGCCCTTTTTATCAGAAAATGATAAACAATGTATTCACCTTATAAGAGAACAGACGAGAAAACATAACCAAAACAATGTAACACGGACGCAAGCTTATTTTGAGTTTTACCTTCAGTATCCTGAAATACATTGGGCCCTTCTTGGACATATGATATCGCGAAACGTCGGTTGGAACATGACGGATTTAAAAGGGGAATTGCTGACGAAACTTCTACCTGAAAGAGATCAGAAAGCTTTTTTTTCCTTTTTGGAACAAGGCAGTTGGTTGATTTTTCAAGATGTATATCCCCAATTTTCTGTTTATGATCTGAGTGTGAGGGGGAGACGAGAAATGTTTCACCTTTTACCTTTCTTTTACACTTCTACCTTCATGGAGACGATTTGGCGTTATTTTTGGCGCAGCGGGGATAGCTATACGTTGGCAATTGCGATGGTGATAAATGAACAAAGCTATTTGGAAAAAGAGTTGATTCAAAATAATCATTTCAAAAAAACCGTAACAGGTACGGTCAGTTTCAAAATGTATGAATTTTTGCGACTCAATAACATTATTTTTCCCTACTGTGCAGGGGAAAAAAGGGAGAAAGCTTCACTTGCCGGCGCCACCTCACGGCATTTCACTTCGCTCCACGAAAGGATTTTATTCGGAAAAAAATTGTATTCTCTTCTTTTTCAGCGTGACGAGATTCTGGCACGGGTCTTGAAATGGGCACATGAACACCCTCACACGGGCTCACGGAAAGATTATTGGCCAGATTTGTTTAATGATATAAATGAATCTTTTCCCCGATCCCTTTATAAGCGACGGGTGAAGAATTGCGTGTTGAGAAAGGGTGCCGAACGGCTGTACAGCCCGCCTTTAAAATACGCCTGGCCAAATACCCCTCATGAAGAGGCAAAGAGCGGAGATTGGTTTGAGGATTGGCATGTTCTAGATTATATTCATAAAGAAGTCAGTTTGGATGGAGAGATTTTAAATAATTATTGCAAAACCCTTGAAACAATTGAACTTGCAGTTATGGCGAAGGAAGCCCTTCTGTTACGAGAAGAAGAATAATCAATAACGAGCGGTGGTCCTGACACTGTTCAAATGATGCCAGTGTAATGTTGAATGATTAATGTTTAAATGCCATAAAAAATTGACCTAATATCTATTATAAGTTTTTTTGCCACTATGGTATGTCCCTTTGTAATAGGATAACAGATACAAAATAAGTTTATGAAATATTGTAACAAAATTAAATGATTTTAGGGCTAAAACCATATTTTTGTTATTCCATAAAAGGGCGTATTTCTAGAGCATGAAATGCGTTCTTCTTAATGAATTAGGCAGGATTGTGGAATAAGGTTACGGATAAAGGAATTTTAGACACGATAAAAGATTATTTAGTTTAATTGCATTTATCGAGGAGGAAACCATTTGAATTTAACTATGAAGTAAAGGGAGCACCACCTTATTTTACTTTTACAAACAAAATGCACCGCTTTTTACGGTGCAAATTTTTTTGACATACATTTTAGGTGTGGATTTAGGTTGCGATAAGAAGGACCTGCTACCTTTTTAAACCTATTTTTTTACATACTGCATCAGCGTCTCAGGGTCGAAGCCGAGAATCCAGTGGCCATTTACCTTTGTCTGTGGCACGCCCATCTGTCCGGTTTCTTGAACCAGCTTTTGGGCAGCAGCAGGATCTGTCTGTACATTTACTTCTTTGTAGTTTAATCCTTGAGACTCAAGGAATTGTTTCATCATTGTGCAGTAAGGTCAGGTATTGGTTGAATAAACCGTAATATCGTTCATTCCGTATGCCTCCTAATAATTTCATACCATTATAGGTATATTATATAATCCCAGTAATGTAGCCAATTAACCAAGCCTGTTTTTGACAATTGACGGGATATAATATTGTTTTACCCTAAAAGTTATAAAAAATGTACCATACTGCTTATCATATTCTTCGTATACCATTTTAAATGAACAAACTGGGCAGTTTACTATATGAAAAATCAAACAAAAAAATCTTCCAAGACGGAAGATTTTTTATTTTAAATTAGGAAATCCTTGCTGGCGCAAAGCCTCATACACCAATATAGCGGCTGTATTGGAAAGGTTCAATGAACGAACGTGTAAATTCATTGGTATTCTCAAAAAGTGGTCTTGATTATTTTCTAGTAAATCTTTCGGAAGCCCCGTTGATTCTCTTCCAAACATAAAATAATGTTCCTTAGCTGTATCACTGAAATCATAGGCTGAATGTGCTTTTTCGCCAAACGTTTCAATATAGTAAAACTCACCTTGATTTTTTGAAAAAAAGTCATCCAATGAGTCATAATACGTTATGTTTACAAGATGCCAAAAATCTAAACCAGCTTGTTTTAACATTTTTTCATCTGTTGAAAAGCCAAGAGGTCGGATTAAGTGTAGGGCCGTATCCGTTGCGGCGCAAGTACGCGCAATATTTCCAGTGTTAGCCGGAATTTCTGGTTGATATAGTACAACATGTATTGCCAAGAATGGTCACCTCTAACTGTATATTACCCTCTAAATTTTAGCACAAGATGGGGAAGATATATACTTGCGAACAATTTTATCTGTGGAACATAGGGCAACAAATCTACTATATCGATTAATATCTATAGAAAAAAAGTATAGAAGGCTTTTGAAAGAATTGGTAAAATAGATTTTGTGATTTCACGAATTTTTCCAAAAGAGGTATCTATATGGGTAGGGAACCGCTTGTTTTAGGTCCGTTTGAGCTTCGATTGTACATAGAAAATTTAAGGGAAGAACTAATCGATATTGGGCAGAAAAAAGGTTTAAGTCATCAATTAACGATTCAAGTTAGTGAGCAATTGGATTTCTTCCTTAATGAATATAAGAAGGCTACCGATAAAAGAACTAACTTGCAATAGACTGACGCTTATTTGAAAAAATGAAGCTTATTCTTTAATGTCATAAACCAAAATATCGAATAATTTACCATCCGTGTAAAGCAATATAGCCCATTCTCCTGGTTTTGGGATATGCACCGTGGATGGTGAATGGGCATCTGCACCGTTATTGGGACCGCCGGCATGTATAGTCCATTGACCGGAAATAATTTGATCAACAGTTTGGGTATCTTTGTGGAATCCAACGATCGTTAAGTCTGCGTCATCAACACCCCAAAGATGCCACATCCACTTTTGCTGGTCCAGACTTGGCATATCTGCACCAATCACACCGGATTTATTTTCATTTCCAATAATTCCTCTATCTCCAAACTTCACAGCTTTTCTATCCCAATCAATTTTTGCAAAATCACTTGTTTTTACAAAGTCAGGAATACCTTCAGGCAATAGGATTTTCTGATCATTTTCATTCGTTGTTTCCTTTGATGAACAGGCTGCAGCAACGAATAACAGGCTGAATAACATCATGAACAGCAGAATTTTTTTCAAAAAAATCTCCTCCTTTAAATGAATCCAGTTTTTACCTATTATACCATGGATATTAATTAATATCTTTTTCAGAAAACTTTCCCATAGGGGATGTTTATGGGACAGAACAAAGCAACAGAACCGGAAAACCATCTTATAGGCGAGGTCTATGGGACAGAACAAAGCAACAGAACCGGAAAACCGTCTTATAGGCGAGGTCTATGGGACAGAACAAAGCAACAGAACCGGAAAACCGTCTTATAGAAGAGTTCTATAGGACAGAACGGGGCATTAGAACAAGAAAACTGTCTCATAGAAGGGTTCTATGGGACAAAACCGAGCGACATAAGCCGAAAACTGTCCCATAGATGTGGCCAATGGGACAAGACCGAGCACCAGAAGCAAAGAATTGTCCCATAGCCCCGCTTGTTTATGCTGGGGTTTAAACACTTAATAAATTACTTATTGAATTCTTCCCCATCTTCGCTATTTCATCGTATCCAACGGTTTGTGACCAAAATAACAATTTCAAACCATTTAGTACAAGTCCGCAGGTAGTCCTTTTTCACACGTAAAACCCCCGATTGCAATGTTGAAAAAATAGCCATATTTTTAAAGATTGTATCCAATGTAAAATAAATTGGATACAAAACTTGAAAAATACCATTGAAAACAGTTAAAATGGCTGTTATATTGAATGTATTGTATCCAATCTGAAAAGAGGTGGATGATATTTGAAGAAAAATAGTGAAGATAAATCAACGGTTGTTAAATATGTGACGAAAAGTCTTAGGAAAGCCATTTTAGATGGAACCTTAAAAAATGGGGATCGTCTGATTCAGGAGGAATGGGCGGACCGGCTGGAGGTAAGCCGGATGCCGATTCGAGAGGCATTAACTCAGCTTCAAATGGAAGGGCTGGTGGAGATGGTTCCACATAAAGGAGCTGTCGTCACCCCGATTACTCGGGATAACATTGAGGAAATCTACCATACCCGTGCAATGCTGGAGGGATTGGCCGTTGAGAAATCGCTGCCATTCTTAACGGATGAGGACAAAAACCTCTTACAACAGATCCTTATTCAAATGGAGGAATTGGAAATTTCGGATGAAACCAATGATCAATATATTCAGCTAAATAACACTTTTCATGAAACATTGAGAAAGGGCTGCCCTTGGCCAAGGGTTCAAAAAATGGTCGAAACACTTGGGATTTCACCTATTGCCCCGAATTTGCTAGTCGACTATTACTCTGAAACACAGCGGGAGCATCGGATGATTTATCAAGCAGTATTAAGGGGTGACCCTTCAGAACTGCGGGCAGTTGTTGAATATCATATTTTGCGGACAAAGAATAATTTGATTAAGTACATGGAAGAGCTGAACCAAAAAAATAAAGGGGGAAATTCAAGTGTTTGATTTTGCAATCGTTGGGGGAGGAATTGTCGGTCTTTCGACAGGAATGGCTATTTATGAACGGTTTCCAAATGCAAAGGTAGTGGTCATCGAAAAGGAGCCAGCAGTGGCGCAGCATCAAACAGGTCACAATAGCGGGGTCATCCACTCGGGCATCTATTATAAGCCGGGCAGCTTTAAAGCCCGATTTGCCCGGCAAGGAAGTCAATCGATGAGAGACTTCTGCCAAAAATACGGAATTGAACATGATATTTGCGGGAAAGTCATTGTGGCAACCAAACAGGAAGAACTACCGCTGCTTGATAATTTGTATCAAAGAGGACTGCAAAACGAGTTAAACATTCACAAAATTGGACAGGATGAATTAAAGGAAATTGAGCCGCATGTCAATGGTCTTGGAGCCATCCGTGTTCCAATGGCGGGAATTGTGAATTATCTTCAAGTAAGTGAGAAATTTGCAGAACTTATTAAAGAAAAGGGCGGGGAGGTTCGCTTAAATACAAAGGTTGAGAAGATTCATGAGGAATCGAATCAAGTAACCATTGAAACCTCTCAGGGAACGATAAAAGCAAATATGGTCATCAACTGTGCCGGCTTACATAGTGACCGTGTGGCCGCAGCAGCAGGATACCAAACTGACATGAAGATTGTTCCGTTCCGTGGCGAATACTTTAAATTAAAGCCTGAAAAACGATATCTTGTTAAAAATCTAATTTATCCTGTGCCGAATCCTAAATTTCCATTCCTCGGGGTTCATTTTACGAGGATGATTAGCGGCGAAGTTGACGCTGGTCCGAACGCAGTCTTAAGCTTTAAGCGGGAAGGGTACAAAAAGACAGATTTTAATGCAAAAGATTTGGCAGAAGTGTTAACGTATAAAGGATTCTGGAAGCTGGCAAGTAAATTCATGAAGGAGGGAATGGAGGAGTACGTTCGTTCTTTTAGTAAAAAGCAATTTACCAAAAGCCTTCAGGAATTAATTCCTGAAATTCAAGAAGATGATCTGATTCCAGCACCAGCAGGAGTTCGAGCTCAGGCATTGAAGTATGATGGAAATATGGTAGACGATTTCCATATTATTATGGGGAAACAATCGATTCATGTTTGTAATGCCCCATCGCCTGCGGCCACAGCGTCCATCGAAATCGGCAAAGAAGTGGTACGGCGTATTCCTGTGCAAACAAATTTAATAGAATCAAAGTTAATTATTTAAATAGTTGAATGGAAGAGGTAGATTCATATGTTTACTGGGAAAACTCTTTTTATTGCCGGACATGCACGTCTGCCACAAGGAATGGCGGCCAAAAGTGTGTTTGATACATTAACGATTACAGCTGAAATCGATAGGAAATATGGAGTCATCCTCGAGGCATCCTGTACATTGGCTACCGAACATGGGCGGCGGTTTATTAATGAACTGCTAAAGGGACATAGTTTAAATGATGGCATAGATGACGCGGTAAATGCCATCCAACTGTATTATCACGGGAAGGGAACCAACGCGCTGATTGCCGCGTTAAAGGATCTTCATTTTCATTATGAACAAATGAAAACGAGTGAAATGTAACGAAATCATCAAAAGAGTTTTTGGAACATTAAAAATGGTTTGACAACAACTCTGCGAAGTGTTAAAGTACAAATAAGCACTATTTACAACATGTTTACCTTTTGAAAAAAGCCATTTCAAAACCGTAAACAGTTTAAATAGGTAAACGGGAAAGTAAATGAACAGAAGACTGTAATATTCGCTGTGACTCTATTCTCCAATAGGGCAGTGAAGTGAGTATAAGCCAGTTGTATAAAGTAGTCCTGTATTAACTAGGGATACTTTTTACGGCTGGCTTTTTATATTTCCTGTTAACAAAAAATAATATTTTACTGAAAACAGGAGGAATGGAACATGAGTATTGCAGAAAAGACTAAAGGGAAATTTGAAAAGAAAACGGAACGATATGAAGTGAAGGCCCACCCACAAACCAGCCGTTTGTACCACATTGATTTGTCAAAAGACAGCATTGCAAAATTCCTTGATAAAGTAGGGATGGAAGGCATTTCTGTACAGCATTTGGAATACACACCTTATGCACGCTTTCTAGTTGCTTCGTATTTATTAGATCAGGTTGGGGAAGAGTTTGGCGAGCTGCTTAGAAACATTGTTAATGACCGGGAGTCCGGCGGTTTTACTCTAGGCCTGCAGGGTGTGAGCGAGAACACGGACGAATATGTCATATTCTCAACCGCCATTTCTTATTTGGTTGGTACGCCAAACTTTGACGCGATGTCCGGCAAGTATTATGCACGATTCACTGTAAAAGACACGGATAGCAGCGATTCATATTTGCGTCAGGCTTACCGTCGATTCACACTTCATACAGATGGAACGTTTGTAGATGAACCGACTGATTGGCTGTTAATGATGAAAATGGTGGAACAAAATGCTTGCGGCGGTGAATCAAGACTGCTGCACCTAGATGATTGGAAGGAATTAGACGTTTATGCCAACCACTCGTTAGCAGGCCATAAATTCTCTTATAAAGCACCAAGCAGTAAAAATGTAAGCCAGGAAGTAGAACGGCCGACATTCTTTAACTACAATAATAAGCCAGGCATTTGCTTCATCGACCAGTTCGCCTATCCTGAAACGATTGACCAGGCAAAATATTTAAATGATCTGTCCAATTCCATGGAAAATGATGAAAATGTCATCGAATTGGAACTTCCTGTAGGAGACCTTGTAGTTTTGAATAATATTTTCTGGCTGCACGGACGCGCTGCTTTTGAAAAGAATCCAAACTTAAACCGTGAATTACTTCGCCAGCGTGGGTGCTTCCATAAATAATAAAAAACAAACACAAAGCCATTTTCCAGCTGTGGAAAATGGCTTTGTACTTTAATGGGCAAGTGCACGTCATTTTATATCTAGGGAATCTTTATATTTTTTGAGCTTACGAATAACAGAAGGCTGGCTGATGCCAAGATGTTTGGCCATTTCATACGTTGATTTACATTCTTTATAAGCTTTCGCTATCATCCATTTTTCCACACGTTCCATGACAGTTTTTAAATCCTGTTCCTCGATCATGAAATGTTCAATCAGAGCGGTATCATCTTCAGTGGCTTCTGCTGCATGAAGGGTGTAAGTAGGTAATGAATTCTGGCGGATGATGGTGTCTTCGGTGGTTAAGATGAGCCTTTCTATTAAATTTTCTAATTCACGTACGTTACCAGGCCATTTATAGGTAAGCAGGATCTCGTATACGGAAGGGTGTAATTTTTTTTGTGTTTCATATTTCCTGTTCAATAACTTCATGTAGTGATTGATTAATAAAGAAATATCTTCCTTTCGTTCCCGTAAAGGAGGAATATGAAGCGGGATGACATTTAATCGGTAATATAAATCCAGACGGAATTCACCTTTTGCGACCATTTCTTCTAAATTTTTATTGGTAGCTGTGACCAGCCTAAAATCAACATGCCGCTCTTTGTGACCGCCGATTCTGATAAACTTTTTTTCTTGTAAAACCTTTAACAGCTTTGCCTGGATGGATAAAGGAAGTTCTCCGATTTCATCTAAAAATAAAGTACCATTACGGGCTTGTTCAATCAATCCTTGTTTCCCTTGTTTTTGAGCCCCTGTAAAGGACCCGGATTCGTAGCCAAACATTTCAGATTCAAATAGACTTTGAGGAATGGTGCTGCAATTTACTTCAATAAATGGTTCATTTTCACGGTGGCTTAGAGTGTGGAGTTTCCGAGCGAACATACTTTTACCAACACCCGATTCTCCCAGCATTAAGACTGTGGCATCCGTGTTGGCCAGCCTTTGAATGGTTTTTGCGATATGTTCCATTTCCTTGCTTCGGTAGAGGGTTTCTTCCTTGCCTCTCAGTTCCTCTACCTCAGTTTGGTATCCTTTTAATTTTTTTTCTAATTGTTCATATTGATCTTGAAGGTTGCTAATTTCCGTTTGATCAATGGCGTAGCTAATGACGCGAATAATGTCCCCCTTCTCATTGAAAATGGGAAAGGCATTCGACATGATTACTTTTCCTTTCTGGGTATGCTGCATTATTTGAATCGGCTTTTTCTCTTTCAGCACAAGCGCAGTAATGGAAGGGGAAAGAATTCCTTGTTCTTCAAGATCGTAAATGGACTTTCCGATGTAGGATTGAGGGTCATCCCCGTATACAGTCCAGTGATCAAGGTTGGTATACAAAATAATGCCCTCTCCATCCGTGATGGTGATATTGTTATTGGATGTTTCAATAATTTTTTCTAATATCATTTCTGTGACGGACATCGCAATCTCCTTTTTTGCTACTTTTCTTATTGAATAATAATTTTTCTATTCGTAATTATAACATAATTCAGAAATGTATCAATGATCAACAAATGAATCATAAAATTCCGCTATTAATTCAGATATGAATTATTTTATTTCCTATTCAGTGCGTAAATATTGAAAATAACGGCATCTTTATCTTGGTACGAATCTTGCATCGATATAAAACAACATGTTCATGTTGTTTTTTCAACAGGGAAGTCAGAAGGCCGGAATATTTCGAAAGGGCTTTCAAGCTATTAGGTCCAATTATTTTAAATCATACAGCAAAGGGGAAGGTAATGATGAAACAAACTCGACTTGCAATTGATGTAGGCGGCACATTTACAGATGTTTTTGTTTTTGATGAAACCACTGGTAAAGTTTCGGTAACGAAAACTTCATCCACACCATCCAATCCTGAACTTGGAATTTTAGATGGAATCGAAAAGGCTCAGTTAAATGGTCAAGAAATTAAAGTATTTTCCCACGGTACAACTGTTGGCACCAATGCATTAATTGAGAGAAAGCTTCCGAAAACAGCGTTAATTACGACAAAAGGATTTCGGGATGTTCCGGAAATCCGGCGCGGGACAAAAGCTGATTTATGGGATACGTATAAAGATACGGCTAAACCTTATATTCAAAGAAGAGACCGTTTTGAGATCACGGAGAGGACCGATTATCAGGGAAATGTAATGACGGAAATTAATGAGGAAGAAGTCCGCCAGCTTGCAAGGAAATTGAAGAAGCGGGGAACGGAATCGATTGCGATTTGCTTGATTAATTCTTACGTGAACGGCGGTAATGAAGCGAAGGTCAAAGCGATCATCCAAGAAGAATTGCCAGAAGTCTATGTTTGTACATCGAGTGAAGTTTTGCCGGAAATGTTTGAGCATGAACGGATGAGTACAACTGTTGTAAATGCTGTATTAGGGCCGATTATTAGTAACTATATTCATAAGCTTGAAAAGGAAATGGTTAAAAAAGGATATGAAGATGACATCCTTGTGCTGCACTCGGGCGGAGGGGTTATGACTTCCAGTACCGTACCGCGGTACGCTGCAAGACTGGCAAGCTCAGGGATAGCTGCCGGCGCCATTGCAAGTAAGCATATTGCCAAGTTATGCGGCTTTAACAATGCTATTGGGCTTGATATGGGAGGAACAAGTACCGATATTTCTCTCATGTATGATGGCGATATTCGCATTACAAAAGATTGGTTTATTGAGTATGGGTATCCAATTGGCTTCCCTAGCATTGAAATCCTTACTATTGGCGCGGGCGGCGGCAGCTTAGCCTGGGTTGATGAGGGAGGTTCATTAAGAAATGGACCGCAAAGTGCCGGAGCGGTTCCAGGACCAGCCTGCTACCAAAGAGGGGGAGTCGAGCCGACCAACTCCGATGCCAATCTGGTTCTCGGCCGTCTCGGTGTTGATCTCTTAAACGGGTCGATGATCCTGGATAAAGAAAAGGCAAAACAGGCAGTTGCAAAGATTGCCCAACGTTTCAATTATTCTTTGGAAGAAGCGGCCGATGCGATTATTAAAGTGGCCAATGCTAATATGTGTGATGCCTTGAGGCTGATTTCGGTAAGACGGGGTTATGACCCACGCGATTTTGCCCTGGTTGCCTTCGGCGGGGCAGGTCCGCTGCATGGTGCCCATGTGGCAAAGGAAATGGATATTCCAACCGTTATCATTCCGCCTCACCCTGGAGTAGCAGCAGCAATGGGCTGCCTATTGGTCGATGTCCGCCATGATATTTCCAAAACATATGTTAAGAACTTTGATGAAGTGTCGGCCGATGAATTAGAAGCTGAATTTGCCAAAATGGAGCATGAGGCTGAAGAATTGTTGGAAGAAGAAGGGGTTGGGAGCGACCATTCTACACTTATGCGCTATGTTGACATGAGATACAAAGGGCAATGGCGTTCATTGGCGATTCCGGTGAGCGACGGATATCCTTCATTAGCACATATCGTTGAAGGGTTTCATCAGGAGCATGAACGTGAATTTGCCTATTCAAACCGCAGGCAAATCGTTGAGATTTATGGATTGCGCGTAACGGCTATTGGGACGGTGCCGAAACCTGAGTTTCCTAAATATGGACCATCCGGATCTCTTGAAGATGCTGAAAAAGAAGTCAGGGCTGTTTATTTTGATGGCGAATTTGTGGCCGCGAAAGTTTATGATCGCGAGAAAATACCTGTTCTTAGTACGATTCAGGGCCCGGCCATTGTGGACCAGCTTGATACCACGACAGTAATCCCACCGGAGTTTTCGGCAACGGTTGATGTCTATAAAAACTTAATCATAACGGCTAATAAATAAGGAAAGAGGTGTAGGAAATGAATCGTCATATCGAGTCTGTAGAAAAAGAAAACCGTTTAGATCCTGTTACATTCGAAGTATTAAAAAATGGCTTTGTAAATCTTGTGGACCAAATGGCAGAACAAATCTTGAGGACTTGTTATTCATTTGTTATTTATAACCGCGATTTTAGCTGCGCACTTTGTGATGCAGAGGGGAATACGGTCATGCAGGGGACGCAGGATATTTCGGTGCATGTGGGAACATTGCATTTAACGGCCAAAGCTGTGTTGGAAGATTTTATGGACGATATTCACCCTGGAGATGTCTTTTTAGTAAATGATCCTTACCGGGGAGGCACTCATTTTAACGATACACGGGTGGTCATGCCTGTGTTCCATGAAAACAGATTGATTGCGCTGATGCAGACCAATGGACACTGGGCAGATATGGGCGGCTCAACACCGGGGTCTTTTGATGTAACAGCAAAAGAACATTTTGGCGAAGGGGTTAGAATCCCGCCTGTCCGAATTTACAGCAGAGGCACCTATTTAAAGGATGTCGTTAATGTAATCGTTACCAATATGCGGCTTCCCGAAGAAAGGGTCGGAGATTTAAAGGCGCAGGTGGAGGCAGCTGCAGTGGGGGCGAAACAGCTTGGTGAAATTGTTGATAAATATGGACTGGAAACAACATTAACGGCCTTCGAGGAAGTCCAGAATTATGTAGAACGTCTTGCAAAGGCGAAGATTAAAACATTGCCGAAAGGGACATGGGAGACAGTAGATTATATTGATATGGACCCAGAGGCGGGGGACGGCCTGATTCCGATTAAGGTCAAAATGACGATTACCGATGAGGAAATTTTATATGATTTAAACGGCTCTCATCCCTATATTGGCTGTTTTCTAAATTCCGGCTTTGGGGCATCCTTATCTGCAGCCTATGCCGGGACGAAAACATTTTTCCCGGAAATCCCTTTAAATTCAGGCTTTTACCGGGTAGTAAAGGTCGAATTGCCGGAGAATTCTGTCGTGAATGCGCCAAGCCCTATTTCTGTCACCGGATTTTGCTCGGGAGCATACGAAAAGATAATGAATGCCTGCTTCGAGCTGTGGTCAAATATCATGCCGGAAAGAGCCATTGCCTGTTCCTTCAATTTAGAATATTTGCTTATAGGCGGTACGGATACAAGGAACGGCGACAGTCAATATTTCATGTGGTATGACTGGATGGCGGGTGGCCACGGCGGCCGAATTGATCGCGACGGCGTGAATGCTACTTCTCCGGTGTTTGGGGTTGGCCTAAGCGTACAATCATGCGAAGGCCAGGAGCGATTATCCCCGGTTATTACAACTAAGCACGAGATTACTACTGATTCAGCTGGTCCTGGTAAATATCGCGGGGGCTGCGGCGTTGAAAAAGGCGGGGTATTAACCAATCTTACCAATACCGTAATGTCTTATTGCTGCGACCGTTCCCGTTCCGTGACATGGGGAATTTTTGGCGGCCTGCCATCATCACCGCATGGCGCATGGCTGAATTCTGGCAAAGAGGAAGAACAGTTCTTAGGAACAATTTTTTCAAACGTAGAAGTAACAAGCGGCGACACTTTTGCCAGACCTTCTGCTGGCGGCGGCGGGTTGGGAGATCCGCTTGAGCGGGATGTAAATGCGGTATTGGAAGATGTCATTGATGAATATGTCTCTGTCGAGCGGGCAAGGAAAGATTATGGAGTAGTCATCAGGGAGATTGATAGAGACCTAGATTTATTTGAAATTGATTATGAAGCAACGGAAATCGAGAGACAGTTTATTAGGAAGAATCGTAAGAGCTGGCTTGAGACCGACCCAATACTAGTGGAAAAACTATTCCAAAACGGCGAGATTGACAAGCTCGATGTGATTCGGCGCTATGGTGTCGTGATGGATTATGCTGCAAACAAGGCCTTGCACAAGTCAACAGAGCAGTTAAGAGAAACCCTGAGAAAACGTTCAGCGGCTTATTGGAATTAAAAATTTCATTTGGAAAAAATCCTGTATCGTTAGTTTTTTTAGACAGGATTTTTTCCACTTGCTAATACCCCCGTTTTTAAAAGGAGATGAGAACATGATTTTAGATCATTTACTAGAAGAAGTGGAAAACCAACTAGTGAAATACTATTGTATCGTTTCTGAGGATTGCAGATACGATATTGTCGTGATTCATTCGGAAAGGTTTTTTGGCAAAGCAATGGTAGTATCGATTCAAAATAGCAGAATGGTTTTGTTAAGCCATCATGATATTGCTGATGAGGAATATTGGGCGGAAAAACTAGATATTAATTCATCGGACGTGACCGAATTCCGTAACTTCTTACACTTGGTGCTAGACAAATATCAATTAACAGAGCAGTTTTAATAAGAGATGATAAGGAGAATTTTATGGAAATCTATCAGGCAGTTGCCGGTGATGTGAAAGATATTTATAAATTAATTAAATTTTACGCTGACAAAGAAGTGGTTTTGCCTCGGACCTATTTATCGCTCTATCAACATTTGCAATGTTTGCATGTCATGAAAGAGAAGGATGAAATTCTTGGGGTTGCTGGATTACACGTTTTAGGCCAGGACTTGGCCGAGGTTCGTTCGTTAGTGGTCGCTCCGCATCATTCAGGTAAAGGGATAGGCCGCCAATTAGTCGAGCAAATGATGAAGGAAGCCGAGAAACTGCAAATTAGCAGAGTCATCTCTTTAACGTACGAAACGGAATTTTTCAAAAAATGCGGCTTTGAAATAGTCTCAAGAGATAGTCTGCCAGAAAAAGTTTGGATTGATTGTATGACCTGTCCAAAGTTTGATTGTTGTGATGAAGTGGCGATGATGAAGTATGTTGAATCACTCTGATTAAGTAGTTTCCCCATTATCATGGGGAGCTATTTTTTTTATTAACCCTCATTAATGGATAATTCAGAAGTGTATCAATAATCAATAAATGAATCGGTGAATTTACTTTTTGATTCGAAAATGAATTAATTTCTCGCCTGTATTAGTTTGCGGGTACCGAATTTAAAGCAAATCTTTTTTGGCATGAATCTTGCAAAAATATATAACAACATGGGCATGTTGTTTATTCAATAGAAAAGGAGGAAAGATGGAAAAAATCGAAAGGGCTTACAAGGTAACGGCGAAGGTTTTCTTTGGAAAGTGAATGAAAGAAAGGGGGGAATTAGACACTTTATAAAAGAGGATCTAGAAAACTCTTAAAGCAGGTGATGAAAATTGGATGATCAAAATAATGAACTAAAACATGGTTTGAAAACCAGGCATGTAACTATGATTTCCATTGGCGGCGTGATTGGTGCGGGTCTGTTTATCGGAAGCGGTACCATGATTATGTCTACAGGGCCGGGAGCGCTGCTTTCTTATATTATGGCAGGGCTGCTCATCGTTCTAATTATGCGGATGCTTGGCGAAATGGCAGTCGTAAACCCGGACAGCGGCTCCTTTTCAACCTATGCACATCAAGCCATCGGTCCTTGGGCGGGGTATACCATCGGCTGGTTATACTGGTTCAATTGGGTGATTATCGTGACGATTGAAGCCACTTTATTAGGAGAGATGGTGAATACCTTTCTACCTTCGATCCCTGCATGGTCGGCAAGCTTAGTATTTCCAATTGTAATGATGATTACCAATATTTATTCCGTTAAAACTTACGGGGAAATTGAGTACTGGCTGGCTTTTATAAAAGTAGCAGCCATCGTCATTTTCCTTGGACTTGGGACAGCCATCATGCTTGGTCTTGTTCCCGGTATTGAAGCACAAAGCCTGTCAAGTGTTACAGCGGCCAGCACCTTCCTGCCGCATGGCTGGATTCCTATGATTTTAGGGGTAATCTTTATTACTTTCTCGTTGTCAGGGAGTGAAGTAGCAGCCATTGCCGCTGGTGAATCGGAAAATCCGGAAAAAAATATCATAAGAGCTATAAATGCTGTAGTGTGGCGGCTGTTGCTTTTCTTTGTCGGCTCTGTAGCAGTTTTAGTCATGGTGATTCCTCCAGGAGCAAAAGACTTACTGAAAAGCCCGTTTGCCAGTGTGTTCGCTATGGCAGGCCTTCCAGCTGCAGCACAGATTATGAATGCGGTCATTTTTATCTCACTGCTTTCCGTATTGAATTCGGGACTTTATACAAGTTCCCGTATGCTGTACTCTCTTGCGAAAAAGGGATCTGCACCGACATTTCTAGCGAATGTAAACAAAAGAGGGGTACCGATTTGGGCGTTAGCGGCCAGTGTATTTTTTGCTTATGTATTCACCCTGTTTAAATTTATATCACCTGATACCTTATTTTCCTTTTTGGCGAATAGCTCAGGCGGAGTGACCATCGTGATGTACATATTCATCGCAATATCGCATTTTCTTTTGCGAAGAAAAAGGGAAAAGGAAAATCCAAGTATGCTGAAGGTAAAAATGTGGCTGTTCCCCTACTTAACCTATGCCACAATTCTAATCTTATTTTCTATCTTTATTGCCCAAGCATTTATTGATTCCATGCGCTTGCAATTCTATCTTACCTCCATCCTGACTATCTTGGTGATCGGTTCTTACTTTGTTTTTTATCATAAAAGAGAATTGGCTGATCATTTAACGGAGATCAAGTCGGAAGGGGTTAAGACAAAAAAAGTAAGACAAACAGTCAATTAAACAACTTATGAATGAAAGGGAGATTTATCATGAATTACGCAAATATTGTAACAAGCTTACCTGGAAAAAAGTCTGAGAGACTAGTAGAAAGAAGAGAGAATATTGTCCCAAAAGGAGTCAGCTACGGTGTTCCTGCTTTTGCCGAGACTGCCGAGGGAGCGCTGATCAAGGATGTTGACGGCAATACGTTTATTGATTTTGTTGGAGCGATTGGCGTAATGAACGTCGGGCATGGCCACCCAAAAGTAAAACAAGCCCTGCATCAGCAAGTGGATCAGTTTATCCATACCGGATTTAACGTGATGATGTATGAATCCTATATTGAACTGGCAGAAAGGCTGGCACGTCTTGCTCCAGGAGAGCATGATAAGAAGGTTCTGCTGCAAAACAGCGGCGCGGAAGCAGTAGAAAACGCCGTGAAAATTGCGAGAAAGTATACAAAAAGGCAAGGGATCATTTCATTTTCCAGAGGGTATCATGGGCGGACATTAATGACGATGACTATGACAAGCAAAGTGAAGCCTTATAAATTTGAATTTGGCCCGTTTGCTCCTGAGGTTTACAGAGCGCCGTTCCCATATATGTACCGCCGTCCGGAGGGGTTAACGGAAGAGCAGTATGAGGATTTCGTGCTTCAGGAATTTCGCAATTTCTTTATCAGTGAAGTGGCTCCGGAAACGATCGCCGCTGTTGTCATGGAACCGGTTCAGGGTGAAGGAGGATTTATTGTCCCAGGCAAACGTTTTGTCCAAGGCGTCTATCAATTGTGTAAGGAGCACGGCATCTTATTTATCGCTGATGAAATTCAAACAGGATTTGCAAGAACCGGCCGTTATTTTGCGATTGAGCACTTTGACGTTGTTCCTGATTTGATGACGATATCCAAATCAATGGGAGCTGGAGTGCCAATCAGCGGTGTGATTGGGCGAAAAGAGATCATGGACGCAGCAGAACCGGGCGAACTTGGCGGAACCTATAGCGGAAGTCCATTAGGATGCAGAGCGGCTTTGGCAGTATTGGATGTCATTGAAGAAGAAGGATTAAATGCGCGTGGAGAAGAGATTGGCACTATCGTTATGAATAAATTTCAAGAGTTTTATCAGAAGTTTGATTGCATTGGCGACATAAGAGGCCTTGGTGCGATGTGTGCCATGGAAATTGTAAAGGACAGGGGAACAAAGGAACCGTCCAAGGAATTGACCAATCTGATTATCAAGGAAGCAAACAAAAGAGGACTGTTGATCTTTAGTGCTGGTGTTTATGGAAATGTTATTCGGCTTCTTATGCCGTTAGTGATTACCGATGAGCAATTACAGGAAGGGTTAACCATTTTAGAAAAAGCAATTGAAGCAGCCGTAGTTTCTTTTAAAAAGGATTGTTTAGTAAACGCATAAGCGGTCAAATATCGTTTCGAAATAATATTTGAAGAGGGGAAATGGAATGAGTACACAATTGATGCACATCAATGGGGAAAGTGTGGACTGTGAAAGCAAGGAACTAATTAAGGTAATCAACCCTGCAACGAATCAGGTGATGGCAGCTGTTCCGAAAGGTGGAAAAGCAGAAGCGGAAAAAGCTGTCGATGCCGCTTATACAGCTTTTAAGGAATGGTCAGTGAAAACGGCAGAAGAGCGCGCCAAATTATTGATGAAATGGTTCTATTTAATTGAAGAAAATATAGAAGAAATAGCCCGCATTATGACGCAGGAGCAAGGAAAGCCATTAAAGGAAGCAATTGGTGAACTCAATAATGCAAACAGTTATATTTCTTGGTATGCGGAAGAAGGGAAAAGGATTTATGGCGAGACCATTCCTTCCTCTCATCCGAATAAAAGAATTCTTGTCCTAAAGCAGCCAGTAGGCGTTGTTGCAGCAATTACACCGTGGAATTTTCCTGCCGCGATGATTACCCGGAAAGTGGCTCCGGCACTTGCAGCCGGCTGTACTGCGGTCATCAAACCAGCTTCGCAAACACCGCTGACAGCGATTAAGCTTGTGGAGCTTGCCCATTTGGCAGGTATTCCGAAAGGCGTATTAAATGTCGTCACGGGGGATGCAAGGGCGATCGGTGATACATGGCTCCAGGATGACCGAGTACGGAAACTCACGTTTACTGGTTCAACTGAGATTGGCAAGCAGCTGATGAAAGGGGCGGCAGAAACGGTCAAGAAAATTTCTTTAGAATTGGGCGGCCATGCTCCGTTTATTGTCATGGATGATGCTGATATTGATAAGGCGGTAGAGGGAGTCATTGGTTCGAAGTTCCGAAATGCAGGCCAGACGTGCATTTGTACAAATCGTATTTATGTACATGAGTCGATTGAGGCTGTGTTTAATGAAAAGTTCAGCCAAGCTGCTAAACAATTAAGAATAGGGAATGGATTGGATCAAGGAACAGACGTCGGGCCGATGATTGACTTACATGCGATTGAAAAGGTAAAAGAACATATTGATGATGCCATCAGCAAGGGCGGTGAAGTCCTTCAGGGAGGCAGCAGAGTCAATCTTGCAGATGGGTATTATTTTGAACCGACCATTATTTCAAATGCTGGAGATGATATGCTCTGTATGACAGAGGAGACATTTGGCCCTCTTGCACCAGTGGCAACGTTTAAAACGGAAGAAGAAGTGATTGAACGGGCAAACAATTCAAAATACGGGTTAGCTGCCTATGTCTATACTCAAAACTTAAGCCGAGCCATTCGGATCAGTGAAAAACTTGAATATGGTATTGTCGGGCTAAATGATGGACTCCCTACCGTTGCCCAAGCACCATTTGGCGGGATGAAGGAAAGTGGTTTAGGAAGAGAAGGCGGACATTATGGTATAGACGAATATCTAGAAGTAAAATATGTATCGATCTCTATTTAATGGCGGGCTGTAAACGGGCTCCGAGCCTATTATAAACGTTGAAATGAGTGTTAAATTGTATATTAATTTGACACTCATTTTTTTGTTGTGTAGAAATTTCTACTGATTACGAAGATTAATGGGATGCCGTCTTATCTGTGAATTTTTTTTAGAGCGCATTAAAGAAAAAATAGCGAGAAATCGCTCACTATGAGACTTTCATAAAGCGCATAAGAGTTGAAAAGTCGGGGATTCGCGTACCATGAACCTTTCATAGAGCGCATCGGAGTAAAAAAATCGAGCCCCCACGTACTATGAACCTTTCATAGAGCGCGTCGGAGTAAAAAAATCGAGCTCCCGCGTACTATGAACCTTTCATAGGGCGCGTCGGAGTAAAAAAATCGAGCCCCCACGTACTATGAACCTTTCATAGAGCGCGTCGGAGTAAAAAAATCGAGCTCCCGCGTACCATGAACCTTTCATAGAGCGCGTCGGAGTAAAAAAATCGAGCTCCCGCGTACTATGAACCTTTCATAGAGCGTATCGGAGTAAAAAAATCGAGCTCCCGCGTACTATGAACCTTTCATAGAGCGCGTCGGAGTAAAAAAATCGAGCTCCCGCGTACTATGAACCTTTCATAGAGCGCGTCGGAGTAAAAAAATCGAGCTCCCGCGTACTATGAACCTTTCATAGAGCGCGTAGGAGTAAAAAAATCGAGCTCCCGCGTACTATGAACCTTTCATAGAGCGCGTAGGAGTTAAAAAAACAGAGCCCCCGCGCACTATGAAGATTCCATAGAGCGTATTGGAGTTAAAAAGATTTTATAATTATGTTAAAATCACCCCAATTTTCACCGTGCCATCATTGTATCCTTTAAAAAGTTAATAAAAATGGATACTTCATCCGTTTCTACTTTTGTTAAAACATAGGTACAGGAGGCAGAAGGGGAGATTTTGTCTGATTTAATCTCTACCAGCTTATTCATAGCTAGTTCATCTTTAATCACAGTAAAAGGCAAATAGGAAACGCCAAGTCCTTCCTCGATGAAACGCTTTGTTACTTCTACTTGATTCACCTTCATGGTACGGACAGTGGGATAATGTGTTTTCACATTTTTCAAAAGCTGATCCCAATAAACAGGGTGGTTATGAGTGATAAGCCGATAATTTTGTAATACCATTTGTTCATCAAACGTACAAGCCTCGGTTGGTCCGACTAATTTGACTAACTCCTCATGTACAACATCGCACTTAATATTGGTTTGAATAGGAACAATTCTTGTCAGTCCTAAATCAGCCCTGCCTGCACTCATTTCCTCGCCTATATCGAAAGATTTCAAAACGTTAATGATGACTTCTATATCAGGATTATTATCCATAAATTTTCGAAGGATTGAAGGTAGAAATGAAGAGGCAATTTGTGGAGCAGCTGCAATAATTAATTTGCGTTTATATCCTTGTTTCCATGATTCAAAGTCATTTAACCCCTGGTCATATTTTGCTATCATCTCCCTTGCAAATGGAAGAAAATGATGGCCAGCTGGTGTAAGAGCAATTTTTTTACCATCCCTCTCAAACAATTGAATATTAAGGCTTTCTTCAAGTCGTTTAATATGTTTTGTAATTGCCGGCTGAGTTAGAAAAAGTTCTTCTGATGTTTTGCGGAAATTTTCATATTTGGCGGCAACAATAAATGTTTTAATCCATTTAATATCCATAAAGTATCACCTTCGTAATAACACTTGGTTATTAAAAATCAATTTTTTTGTTAATATCTATTATTTCGCCTTTCCATTATAATTCAATTAACAGAATAGTACATCATTTTTAAGCTAAAAAGGGGAGGGAAAAAATATGGAATCCATTCATATTAAGAAGAATATCTGGGATGCGAATTTATACGATACGAACTATTCTTTTGTTTCGAAATACGGAAATAGTTTAGTTGAATTATTGGCTCCAAAACAAGGGGAGAAAATTCTTGATCTTGGCTGCGGAACTGGAGATTTAGCTAATACCATATATGAGGTTGGCGGGGATATTGTTGGAGTAGACAAATCTGAAACGATGGTGGAACAAGCAATTCGTAAATACCCGCATATACAGTTTATGGTGCAGGATGCCACAGACTTAGACTTTCACAGCCAATTTGATGCCGTATTCTCAAATGCAGCACTTCACTGGGTACAAGCCAGCTGACAAAGCGTTATATGGTATTAATCAAAGTTTAAAACAAGGTGGGAGGTTTGTGGCAGAATTTGGAGGGAAAGGTAATGTTCAAATGTTCATAAGCGAAATCATTCAGCAAATCAAAGAAACAGGGTTAGAATTTTCAAAGGAAAATTTCCTTTGGTTTTTCCCAAGTATTGCCGAGTATTCGACTTTAATGGAAGAGGCAGGATTTAAAGTGACTTTTGCTTATCATTTTGATATACCAACTCAATTGGATGGAGAGAATGGATTAAAAAACTGGATTCATATGTTTGCTAATCATTTATTTAAAGGGATTCCCGAAGATACAAAAAACGAAATCATAACGAAGGTGGAAAAAAATCTAAAAGAACGATTATATAAGGATGGTAATTGGATTGCGGATTATAAAAGAATTCGTGTAGTTGGGATTAAAGAATAATGGGTAAGGGAGGAGTCAAATGGGCCCTTCCTTTACCCAGTGTTTTATCATACAGAATGTATTTAATATGCTTAACAAGGGGGCCTTCTTTTTAAAATATGTGAAAGCTTTGATATCTTTCAGAAATATTTGTTAAAAATATCGGCCTTTTAAAAGGCTGTCAACCCCTAGATTTATATAAAATTTTGGTAAATTGGTAGAATGTTGGAGTTTGAGAGGGTATTAAAATTAATGGGAATTTCCCGATTTAAGTAGAGTTTTATGAGTATTAGAAAATAGAAAGAGTCAAGCCTTACAAATCCTTCCTGAAATATGACAAAAAACCTGTGTTAAGATGAAACTGCATTTGCAATAACTTGCTTTTATAGGGAGGATGTTAAAAATGGCAAAAAAGAAAGTAATGTTAACTGTGGCAGCGGCAGCCGCATTAATGATGGGAAGCCCTGCTATTAACAAAGCAGAAGCAGCAACCACAACAACTAGTAAAGTTTATGTCTATCAATATTCGAATATGGATGAGTTTAATAGATTTCTAGAACAAATATATGCACGCTATGGTCTGGCGGTACCGAAGATGACTGGTGCTGAGCAGGGAGCATCGCAAACGCATCAGCCTGTTCAGAAGGAAACGGTACAGCCATCACAGCAGCCTACTGCTAAACAAGAGCCTGCACCATCACCCCAAAAGCCTGCACCAACACAAACAACTAACAGCTTAAGCGCTTATGAGCAAAAGGTAGTTGATCTTACAAATCAAGAGCGTGCGAAAAATGGGCTGCCTGGCCTTAAGGTAGATGTGGAGTTAAGTAAGATGGCGCATGAGAAATCTCGTGATATGTCTACTAATAGCTACTTCGACCATACCAGCCCGACTTATGGGTCTCCTTTCGATATGATGAAGCAATATGGAATCAGTTATCGTTATGCGGGTGAAAATATCGCGATGGGCCAAAAAACTCCAGAGGAAGTGGTCAAGGCTTGGATGAATAGCGAAGGGCACCGCAAGAACATTTTAAGCCCTAATTTCACGCATATTGGTGTTGGTTACGTTTCACAAGGAAACTACTGGACACAGGAGTTTATTGGGAAATAAACCAAAAAACACGCATGGATTATGTTTATATCCATGCGTGTTTTAGTTAACTTATAATAGTGATGGTTCAGTATTTCTAGGCTGTGACAGGCACTTAATTTTCTTATTCGTCCAAATCGCCAAAGGAGCCGAAAAATTCGTAGTGGATCCGTTCTTTTGGGATTTCCCATTGGTTTAGAGCTTGATTTACGGCTTTCATAAATGGTGTTGGACCGCAGAAGTAAAAATCATTGTCTTTAGAAGGGAGTATTCCCTTGAGGAAATCTAGCGTAATGTACCCTTCCTTATCATATAACTTTGATTCTTTGTCTGCTTCTATTGGTTTTTCATAAATGATAAATGGCTTCAGGTTTTTATGACTGGCGGCTAGGTCATCGACATGTTTTTTAAAGGCATGATAATTGCTGTTGACCGCTGCATGAATCCAGTAGATTTCCTTTTGCGGTTCTTCTTCGCTTACCGTATTTAACATGCTCATTAACGGTGTTAAGCCGACGCCTCCGCTAATAAGCACCAGAGGAAGTTTACTCTCCCGGTCTAAATAAAAGTCGCCTGCCGGAGCGGAAACTGGGATGATATCACCTTCGTTAATGTGGTTATGCAAATAGTTAGAAACAACCCCTGGAGGCAGACCTTCCTCCCTGGGATCTTCACGTCGAACACTGATGCGGTAATAATCCAGATCTGGACGGTCGGATAAGCTGTATTGCCGAAGAGCTGTGTATTCATGGTCTGGGATTTCAATTTTGACCGTAATATATTGTCCTGGTGTAAATACAGCCAGTTTTGCTCCATCTTTTGGTTTCAAATAAAACGATGTAATCACGTCGCTCTCCTGCACTTTACGGTCGACAACAAAATCCTTAAACCCAGCCCATCCGCCAGGCTGCGCCTCCGTTGTCTTGTACAGCTCATTTTCCATTCGGATGAAAACATCGGAAATCACTTCATAGGCATCGGCCCATGCATCCATAATTTCATCCGTGGCAGCATCACCTAATACTTCCTTAATAGCCCCTAATAAATTTTCACCGACAATCGGATAATGTTCCGGCTTGATCTGTAAGCTTCGATGCTTTTCACCAATCCGCTCTAAAACGGGCATGATTTGGGTCATATCCTCTATATTAGCGGCAGCGCCGTAAACAGCGTCCGCCAGGGCCTTTGGCTGATGACCCGTTATTTGATGCGTCATGTTAAAAATATTTTTTAATTCGGGATGGTTGGCGAACATTCGTTTATAAAAACGCTTGGTAATGGCCTCACCGTGCTCCTTGACCACCGGCAATGTGGCCTTAACAATTTCCAATTTCTTTGGGTCTAACTGCTTTACAATTTTAACGGCCTCTTTCCAAGACTCCTTCTCGGATATCTGCTTTTCAGAAATACTCAAAAAAATATCCCTCCTTCTTACATTGAAAGTTTGCGCTTGATGATTTTTCTTATGTATGGGAATAGGTGGGGAGAAATTATGACATTATCAATACTGATTTTAAATTACCCGCTGATTGAAGGTAACTTTTCGAAGGTTAGCATGCCACAGTTGCTCCTTTTATATAAGTGTTTTATTATATAAGAGGTTTCTTATATGCTTATTTATGGGAGGTGTCGTAATGAAGAAGAGATCTAATGAGGAAACAGCAAAAATACTCAAGCTTTTAGGTGATAAAACAAGACTTTCCATGATGGGGTTGCTCATGAATCATGACTGTTGTGTTTGCGAATTTGTTGAGCTCTTTAAGATGTCTCAGCCGGCCATCAGTCAGCATTTACGGAAGCTAAAAGATGCTGGACTAGTGAATGAGCAGAAAAGGGGACAATGGGTTTTTTATTCTTTAAACCGTCAAAATACCTTTTTCCCTTTGGTTGATGACGTTTTAAAGCATGTTCCAGACCAGGAAGAGAAAATTAACTTGTTAGCGCAAAAAGGACTGAGAATAACGTGTAATTAATTGGGGAGTTGAGTTCTTTGTTACAAACTGTTTTAGCGGTTGTCATCTTTGTGGTGACACTTATTCTTGTCATTTGGCAGCCTAGAAATTTATCAATTGGCTGGTCGGCATGCGGCGGGGCAATCGTAGCGCTTTTAGCTGGGGTTGTGAATCTGCATGACGTATGGACAGTAACCGGGATTGTGTGGAACGCCACTTTTGTGTTTATTGCTATTATTATTATTTCTTTAATTCTTGATGAAATTGGTTTCTTCGAATGGGCAGCCTTACATATGGCCAGGGCAGCCAAGGGGAACGGAGTGAAAATGTTTGTCTATGTCTCTATTTTAGGAGCGATTGTGGCGGCATTTTTTGCCAATGACGGGGCAGCGCTTATTTTGACTCCTATCGTTCTGGCAATGGTACGAGCATTGAAATTTGATGAAAAAATGGTTTTTCCGTTTATTATCGCAAGTGGTTTCATTGCTGATACCACATCCTTGCCCTTAGTAGTGAGTAACCTTGTTAATATTGTCTCTGCAGATTTTTTCAAGATTGGCTTTAGTGAATATGCTTCGAGAATGATAATTCCTAACCTATTCTCTTTAGCAGCCAGCATTTTAGTACTCTATCTGTATTTCAGAAAAAGAATTCCAAAACAATATGATCTAAACCATTTAAAATCACCAGTTGAAGCCATTCGAGATGGGAAAATGTTTCGATTGTCCTGGCTGGTGCTTGCCGTCTTATTAATAGGGTATTTCGCCAGCAAGCTGTTAAATGTACCGGTTTCGGTCATCGCTGGAATCATTGCGATATTCTTCATACTAATGGCAAGAAAAAGCCCGGCGGTAAATACGAAGCAAGTTTTGAAAGGGGCTCCTTGGGCGATTGTGTTCTTCTCAATCGGTATGTATGTGGTGGTCTATGGACTTCGTAATGCAGGGATTACCACACTGCTTGCTGATGTTATCCAATTTGGTGTCGATCAAGGATTGTTTGCTGGAACCATGATCATGGGTTTCCTTGCCGCCATTCTATCTTCCATTATGAATAACATGCCTACAGTGATGATCGATGCTTTGGCTATTTCCGATACATCTGCAACAGGAGTAATGAAAGAAGCTCTTATCTACGCCAATGTTATTGGCTCCGATTTAGGTCCTAAGATTACCCCAATAGGGTCGCTTGCCACCTTATTATGGCTGCATGTCCTTTCGCAAAAAGGTGTAAAAATATCATGGGGTACCTATTTTAAAACGGGAATCGTCATTACTATCCCGGTTCTATTTATTACTCTGTTAGGATTATTCCTGCGGTTACTATTTGTTTAAAGGGGCGAAGCAAAATGGCTAAAAAAACAATCTACTTTTTATGTACAGGCAATTCCTGCCGCAGTCAAATGGCGGAAGGTTGGGCGAAAAAATATTTAGGGGATGATTGGGAAGTTCGAAGTGCCGGTATTGAAGCACATGGACTTAACCCAAATGCCGTCATAGCGATGAAAGAAGCAGGGATTGATATTTCGAAGCAAACGTCAGATATCATTGATCCCGAAATTCTGAATAACGCTGATTTAGTTGTTACTTTATGCGGCGATGCAGCAGATAAGTGTCCTGTTACACCGCCTCAAGTAAAACGGGAGCACTGGGGATTTGATGACCCAGCAAAAGCCCAAGGGACAGAAGAAGAAAAATGGGCGTTCTTTAGCCGTGTCCGTGATGAAATCAGCGAACGAATCAAACGTTTTGCCGACACGGGGGAATGAGTAGGAAGATAAGCCAGGAGTTAAAAATAAAGCTTGCACCGATTCCAAAAAAATTTTATTGCTGCAGAATTAGATTAAACTAAAAAAGGTATGACAAACAACAGGAGGAAATGAACATGAAAATCACTGATGCTGCACGTGAGGAGCTAAAAAAAATGTTCAAAGAAGAGAATGCTAACAACATTCGAATCTTTTTTGATGGCTTTGGCTGAGGACAGCCAAGAATTGGACTAGCTCTGGATGAGCCGGAAGAAGATGATATTATTGTTACTTTAAATGAAATTAAAGTAGCAATTGACCCAATCATTGACCCAAATACAGAAGACCTCGTACTTGAAAGCGGTGGAGTTGGTAAAGGAATTTTGATGATTGGTAATACAGGCAGATGCTGCTAAGTTATAATGGGCTCAATTCATTTGAGCCCATTTTTTACTAATTTTAAGTGGAAATGATTACTTGCAACAGCTGCTTTTTTGTCTTTCATAATGGTTCTTGGGGACAAAATTGTCTGCGAAAAATATAAAATTGTCCTTAAGTGGTCTATGGGACAAAACAAAGCGGCAAGTATATGAAACAGTCCAAAAGCCCCAAAAGTTTGCTAGTGTGAGAACATCACCCTATGCTAATTACGAATGCTTCCCTGTCTTCGCCACTTTCATTGCTTCTTTAATATATTCCGCAGATTGATGCAGCCATTCCAGTTCTTGAGGATCAAGCTCGATTTCTAATTGTTTTTCAATGCCATTTTTTCCGACGATACATGGCATACTTAAGGCAACGTCTCCATCATATCCATATTGTCCGTGGAGAGTTGTGCACACAGGATACACACTGCGTTCATCCAGCATTACCGCCTTTGCCAAGGTAACAGCAGCTTGGGCAACACCAGCATTGGTCCAGCCTTTTCCATTTAATACATCAAAAGCAGCCTTCACCACTTGTTTTTTAATACCTTCGCGGCTTAATGGTTCTTTCCCTTGAAATACTTGGTCTAATTCTTTTTCGCCAAATCCCTGCACATTTAAGCGGCTTAATACCGGAAAGGCAGTATGCCCGTGTTCGCCCATCATATAACCAGTTACACTTTTTGGATCGATATCATAATTATCGGCAATTATTTTTCGAAGACGAGCGGAATCTAGCATTGTTCCGGTTCCAAACACTCGACCTTTTGGGTAACTAAATTCATTTTCTGCTATGTACACCATGGAATCTAACGGATTCGTGATTAGAATAATGATGGCGTCTTTCGTATATTTCGTAATTCCCGCCATCACTTCGCGAATAACCTCCGCATTGACAGCCGCTAATTGTGCTCTGTCCGGCATCGCATCGTCCTCGCTCTTGAGCATGCTTGGACCAGCCGCACAGATAATCACGTCCGCATCGGTACACTCGGAATAATCTCCGGAACGGACCGCTGTATTGGACATATAGGTAAGGGCGGTCGCATGTGCTTGGTCAAGCGCTTCTCCAAAAGCAATATCCTGTTCTACATCGATGACCGCAATTTCTGAAAAAAGACCTAATTTCATCGCATCCGCGAGAACATAAGAGCCAACATGTCCCACTCCTACAACAACTAACTTATTTCTTTTCACTAGTGATTCCCCCTATTCAATTAACGTATATATTTTATCATAATAAAGAAAATTCAATCCTTTTTTTATATTTTGACTAAAGATAAATTGCTATGTCGTAAAGGTTGATTTCTAAGCTATTATTAAGAAAAGCACTCCCAATTTGTGCAGGAGGGGGAAGAGTGTTGACAAAAGAGAGGCTAATTAGAACTTTTGATAGACAGGCATCCCAATATGAAAAACGAAGAATGGACAATAACCAAAAACGGTGGCGACAAAATCTTTTAGGTGAAGCAAAGGGGGAGGTTCTTGAACTTGCAGTAGGGGCGGGAGCCAATTTCCCGTTTTATGCTTCTGATGTAAAAGTGACAGCTACAGACTTTAGCAAAGCAATGCTGGAAAAGGCGAAGCAGGCAGCGAGTTTACATCAGGTAGATGCAGAGTTTATTTGTGGGGATATTGAAGGTTTGAATTTTTCCGATCAATCATTCGACACCATTATCTCTACTTTATCTCTTTGCTGCTATGATCAGCCATTGATCGTGTTAGACAATATGAAACGATGGTGCAAACCAAATGGGACCATCCTTCTAATGGAACACGGGGTAAGTACAAATTCATTCATTTCCTTGATTCAAAAAGCAATTAATCCGCTTCATTATCGAATAGTTGGCTGCCACCAAACAAGGAATATCCCGGAAATGATTCAACAGTCCGGAATTATTATTGAGAAGACGGAAAGTCATTGGTTTAATATGGTTCATCTCATTTGGGCAAAACCAGGTAGAATTGCAGATTAAAACGTAGTATGGGAGGTTTGAAAAGCGTAACCAGATGTTATAAGGTTAAAAGCGAACAGTGCCAGTCACTGTTCGCTGATGCTTTGCCCAAATCCAAGTGAATATCGAAATTAGGTCAATGGGAGCTGGTTTCATTGCCCGAATCCAGGTGATTTATCGAAACTAGGTCAATGGGAGCTGGTTTCATTGCCCGAATCCAGGTGATTTATCGAAACTAGGTCAATGGGAGCTGGTTTCATTGCCCGAATCCAGGTGATTTATCGAAACTTAGTCAAAGGAAGCCTGTTGCATTGCCCAAATTCATATGATTTACCAGAATTTGGTCAAAGGAAGCGGAGTGCATTGCCCAAAAACAGGTGTCTTATCGAATTTTTGTCAATGGAAGTAGGGCGTTTGCTTTCCGAGCCCACGTAATATTAAGTGTAAATATATTTTTAAAAATGGGAATGAAATAATGTTAAAGATTAAGACATATATAATCGAATGGCAGCAGGCCCTTCAAAATGAAATTAATTACTTAAAGAAGTTTGGCGGCAGCCGCTATGCGGTCTCAAATGGCAGATTATTATCAAACGATGGTCCTTATAGCTATTATTTTGACACAGCGATTCCATTAAAAATACCGGTCGGATCGGCGATTAAACTAGAATGGGGCACGATGAAGACCAGCGGCAAAGTGCTCTCCTCTGAAGGACGGGGAGTAATTTTGTCGTTAGAGCAAAGCTTTGGCGACCTCATCCCAGAAGCATTCTTATTGCACGACCCGTGGGAACTGCTAGAACAATTGATTGAGCGCCTTGATGAAATCAAAAAAACCAAGCAAAAGCGCGCAAGGGTAAAAAGATTGATGAATCCCTCCATGGAGACGAAACATCCTGTGGAAAAAATAAAAAGCAATGTCCACGAATTGGTCCTCAGGTCAAAATATAATCCGGTCACGTTCGTTTGGGGACCACCTGGAACTGGGAAAACCTACACCCTGGCAAGAACAGCTGCCAACAAATATTTTCAGCAGAAAAAAGTATTGATTTTGTCGCATAGTAATCAAGCGGTCGATGTTGCCCTGAGTGAAGTCACTCATTTTATCAAAAAGAAAAATCGCTTTCGAGAAGGAGATGTGCTTCGCTATGGAGGAAACACAGGGGATGTTCTGTCTGCCCATAGCGACATTACTACAGGCCAGCTGATTGAGAAACAGGATCCGCTCCTAGCAAAGGATCGAGAGAGGCTGGTTGTAGAAAGGCGCAACTTAAAACAGGATTTGGCCAGTTCTTTTAGCAAAAGAGATTCTGATCAATTACTGGAGATTGAAACACAAATTACAAGAGTGTTGGAAAAGGTTCGGAAAAAAGAAGTTCAATTGGTAAGAGAAGCGTGGATTGTCGGAACAACACTTGCAAAGGCTGCCAGTGACAGCGCCATTTATGAACGAGAATATGATGTTGTTATCTTAGACGAAGCGAGCATGGCCTATGTTCCACAAGCCGCGTTTGCCGCTTCATTGGGAAAACGTGTGATTATTTGCGGGGACTTCAAACAGCTGCCCTCAATCGCATCAAGCCGGGACCCGCTCGTAGCCAAATGGCTAAAAGAAGATATTTTTCATCGGGCTGGGGTAGTAGACTGGCTGAATGAGGGCAAGCTTCATCCCCAGCTTTTTCTATTAAAAGAACAGCGGCGGATGCATCCGGATATCTCCGCCTTTACGAATGAATATATCTATCACTCGCTGGTTGACGATCACGACAGTGTTTATAAAAGCAGAAACCTGCTTGTCGACCAAGCTCCTTTCAAAGGGCGTGCCGCTTTGCTCTTGGATACAAGTTTCACGGGTTATCATTGTTTGAGTGATAAAGTGACAAATTCTAGATTCAATCTATGGCAGCTGCTGTTATCGTTTCAATTGATTCACGAAGCCTATCTTGACGGGGCAAAATCGATTGGGTATGTGACACCGTACCGGGCCCAGGCAGCATTAATGGAGATGCTGCTGGAAGAGGTCTATGCGAATGAGCGAATAGAAGCAGATATCATTGCTGCCACCGTTCACCGATTCCAAGGGAGCGAACGGGATGTGATGATTTTTGATACGGTGGATGGTGAACCCCAGGAACGGGCTGGTATGTTGTTAACTGGAAAAGACAGCGAGCGACTGATTAATGTGGCGATTACTAGAACCAAAGGTAAATTCCTTCACGTCAGCAACAGGAATTTTATCCAAAGGCATGTTTTTCAAGGGAAAACGCTACGGCAGCTTGTTGATTACCAGGTTCGTAAAGAGCACAGAATTACAACCAAACAAATTGGATCTTGGATTTTGAATCAGCATCCAAAATTAAGATGGATGCATGCTTTGAAGTTGGATGCTGTTTTTCGGGATATTAGTGCGGCAAAGTCCTCGATTTTCATTTCTGTACCAGAGGGATTAGTTTTATCTGAAGAATGGAAAGAGCAGTTGAGAATTAGAGGGACACATGTAAAATTAACGGTTTTACCGGGTGAAGCTAATGAGGGTTTTCCGTTTCCCTTTGCGATGATTGATGAGAAGGTTTTATGGCTGGGACTTCCGCATGAAGGGGCAAGAGGAGTTCAACCACCTTATGTGGCTGCTAGATTGAATTCCGGGAAAGTTTGTGAATATCTTTTGAGACAGCTTTCTTCTTCATATTAGAGTTATGAGAGCAAAAACGGTGAAAGTCAGATTGGAATCTGTTCTCATAAGAGGCTCATGAGGACAAGTTCGGAGGAAACCCCCAGGAATCTGTCCTCATGAAAGGTTCATGAGGACAAAATCGGAGGAAACCCCCAGGAATCTGTCCTCATGAAAAGCTTATGAGGACAAAGTCGGAGGAAAACCCCAGGAATCTGTTCTCATGAAAGGCTCATGAGGACAAAATCGGAGGAAACCCCCAGGAATCTGTCCTCATGAAAGGGTCATGAGGACAAGTTCGGGGGAAAAGCCCAGGAATCTGTTCTCATGAAAGGGTCATGAGGACAAAATCGGAGGAAAACCCCAGGAATCTGTCCTCATGAAAGGCTCATGAGGACAAGTTCGGAGGAAACCCCCAGGAATCTGTCCTCATGAAAGGGTCATGAGGACAAAATCGGAGGAAACCCCGAGGAATCTGTCCTCATGAAAAGCTTATGAGGACAAAATCGGAGGAAACCCCGAGGAATCTGTCCTCATGAAAAGCTTATGAGGACAAAATCGGAGGAAACCCCGAGGAATCTGTCCTCATGAAAAGGCATTTCAACCTTAATGTTTCGTTCCCTTCAAAAATATGTATAGGATGCTAGTTTTTTTCGAAAGTATAGTCTATGTTATGGTAAAATTTAACTAGCAAAGAGTAAATTATTTTATTGATTTTCGGGAGGGATATTGAAATGGATCAAACGGAATTCTGGAGCCTGGTAGAACAGTCGAAAGTCCATGAGGAAAGCCGAGTCGAATGGCTGACAGAGGTGCTGAGCAGTAAAGAGGAGAATGAAATAATAGATTATGAGTTTATCTTCCAAAGTTATATGAATGAAAGCTATCAATCACGCCTTTGGGGAGCTGCTTATGTAATTATGGGCGGCTGTTCGGACGATTCTTTTGATTACTTCCGCGGCTGGCTTATCTCACAAGGAAGAAAAATTTTTGAACAAACATTAAAAAACCCCGAATTCTTAGCCGAATATATTACCGATGAAAACTTGGGTGAAGAGGGAGTACCTGAATTTGAAGACTTTCTGAATATTGGTTTTGATGCCTTTACGTTGAAACGAGATGGTGATTTAGAGGAATGGGACGGAGATTTATATGATGAAATGCTAGACTTATTGGCCGACAAAGGATTAGAGTCTAACACTGATATCGAATTTGACTGGGAAGACGAGGATGATTTGGCAGAGATGTTCCCGGCATTATGGGAACGGTTTGGGGAAGAGCCCCTGGGGTAATAAGGTTGGCGATAAAAAATATAAGAATGTAAAAGTATTGACCGCCATCTATTATGGAGTTGGTAGATTGTTTGGAAGCTTTATTGATGATAAGAAGTCTTAAAAACTGCCCGCGTTTGAGCAGTTTTTTAATTGATAAAAAATCTTTTATTTGTTTTGATCTTAGAAAGGGGTGTGCAGAATGTTAGCTTTATTTACTTGTTATATGAGGGCAAAAAAACAAGGGACCCCTATCTGTCCTCATGAAAAAAACAGAGGAAGGATCACAACGAAATCCTTCCTCTGTTTTTACCAAAATGGCATCTTCTTATCAGCCATTAAACATACTTATTTCGGCCGGCTAACATCCCAAATATCATCACAATTACGGTGATCATGATGAGTGTGAGCAGCGGGATGGACCATGAATGGGTATGGTCAAACAAGTACCCAATAAATAGAGGGCCAACTGCTGCGAGGATATAACCGGTTGATTGAGCCATACCGGATAAGGCCGCTGCTTGACTGGCATTTCTTGTGCGGAATCCGATGTAGCTGAGTGCTAATGGAAAAGTACCGCCCAATCCAATTCCTATTAGAATGATGCTTATTATTAGAATAGGATAGGAAGAGCCCCACAATAATCCCGCAAAACCCAACATGGAAGACAAATTCAATATGAAGGCGAGCCATATTTGTGAACGAAGACGTCCAGCCCACACTGGGACGAAGAAACTGGCAGGCAAGCCCATTAATTGGCTAAAGGAAAGCATCCAGCCGGCAGTCTCCATACTCATTCCACGGCTGTGCAAGATCTCCGGCAGCCAAGAGATGGTAACGTAGAATAATAAGGATTGGAAACCCATAAATATAGCGATTTGCCAAGAAAGGACCGAACCCCAGATTGATTTAGCGCTAATATAAACTTTTTTTATTTCATTGTGATTCTGTTGATTAAATTTTTGAAGGTAGAACCAGACCAAGACCGCAATTGCTGCAGGAATTGCCCAAACCACCTGGGCTCCCTTCCATCCAAGGTCTAAACCAACTGCTAAAGGTACACTGACTCCTGACGCTAAGGAGGCAATTAATGCCATAGAAGTAGAGTAAACACTTGTCATTAGACCGAATTTCTCGGGGAACTTTTCCTTTACAATCGCGGGTAAAAGTACATTTCCAATGGCAATACCCATTCCTGCAAGAACGGTTCCGATGAATAGTAAAAACGTCAACGGAAATGACCGAATACCGATTCCAATGAAAAGCAAGCTCAATCCCAGTAATAACGTCTGCTCATTTGATATACGATTAGCTATTTTTGGAACAATAGGTGACATGAAGGCAAAGACAACTAACGGCAAACTCATTAAAAGTCCCGCACTCCAATGAGCCAGACCCACATCTTCCTGAATCATTCCAATTAACGGTCCCAGCGAAGTGATCGCAGGCCGTAAATTAAACGCTGTAAGGACAATCGCCGTAATAAGCAAATAGATATATGTCGATTTTGTATTCGCGTACGTATTATGTAATTCCACAGTAGAACTCCCCTCTAAAAAACAACCATGTTCAAGTATAGCATATGTTTGTTTGAAGGTTTTATCAGATTGTTTTAAGGTGCGTGTTTGTTCGAATTTTAAGAAAATAGTCAGATTGTGATGATCAGCGGTCTTGTTTTAGAAAACAGTAGACTGATATAATGAAAATACAGGGAAAGGCTGGATAATTGACTCTTTTTGCCTTAATTTAAGGAATATATTCGGAATATGCACCTAAGTGGAATATGCACCTAAGAATTTTTCTTCTATGTTTCAGAAAAAATGCGGAGGATTTCATGGGGGAATGAAAATGTTAAACCAGATATCAAAATTGTCGGAAGAAATTAGTCAATCGTTAATTGAATGGCGTCGCGACTTTCATACATATGCGGAGTCAGGGTGGGTTGAATTTCGCACTGCCTCAATCGTAGCATCTAAGCTCTCCTCCTGGGGGTATGATGTGAGCGTGGGACGGGATGTTGTGGATGAACATTCACGGATGGGAGTGCCAGATTGCGCAATCTTAGAGCAGCAAAAGAGAAGAGCCTTAAGCCAAGGCGGACATCCTGAATGGATTGAGCAATTGGCAGGTGGTTTTACAGGAGTGGTTGGTGTTCTAGACACCGGTCGACCGGGACCGACAATTGGGTTGCGTTTTGACATGGATGCTCTAGACATTCAAGAATCGTCAGATCAAAACCATCGGCCAATAAAAGAAGGATTTGTCTCCATAAATAAGAATATGATGCATGCATGCGGACATGATGCTCATACGGCAATTGGTTTAGGTGTTGCATCTGTATTGGCTGACATAAAAGAGCAGCTATCAGGACGTTTTAAACTTATTTTCCAGCCTTCAGAGGAAGGGGTACGCGGAGCTAAGTCGATGGTTAATGCAGGGGTTGTGGATGATGTAAATATTTTTATTGCCATGCATATTGGGCTTGGGGCTGAGCTTGGTGAGTTTATTTGCAGCGATCTTGGCTTTTTAGCAACGACAAAGTTTGATGTGACATTCACAGGGAAAGCAGCGCATGCGGGTGCCAATCCTGAACAAGGAAATAATGCTCTGCTGGCTGCTGCAACGGCAACGTTAAATTTGCATGCCATATCCGCGCATAGTAAGGGAAGCACTCGTATGAATGTTGGCGTGTTACAGGCTGGAAATGCTAGGAACATTATCCCAAATAAAGCTGTTTTAAAAGTGGAGGCGCGCGGAGAAACAACTGAAATTAATGAATATATGTGTCGACGTGCATTTACCATCATTCGAGCGGCAAGTGATATGTATGATGTCACTTCTTGTATCGATATTGTCGGTGAGGCTAAGACCGTTAAACCCAGCAATGAACTGCTGGCCTTTCTCCGCGATCAAGCACGTCATGTGAAGGAAATACATACAATTAAAGATGTCTTTCAATCAGGCGGCTCCGAAGATGCAACCTATATGATGTCCCGTGTTCAAGAAAAAGGCGGACAAGCTGCCTATGTGGTTTTTGGAACGCCGCTTGCAGCTGGCCATCATAATGAGATGTTTGACATTGATGAAAAAGTCATGCCAATTGCCATTAAAACACTAGTAAGTTGTATTACAAAGATAAAAGGGCAGTTTCTTTAGATAAGGGATTTAGCAAATTGGAGGGAAGTAGTTGAAAACAAGAGTTGGTATTGTAGGGCCAAAGGATACTGTTCAGTTAATGAGTGAAGTCGCAGTAGATTATAAGGAGCAATTAGAACTTATTCCGTTTGTCTATCAGCATGCAGAAGAAACAACAAATATTGTAGAAACAAATCAAGCATTAGTTGACCTATGGATTTTTTCGGGGCTTACACCTTATTCATTGGCAAAAAAAAGCACATCAAAGCAGCCTTTCTTTTATCTTAAGCTAAATGAATCAAGTTTAATGAAAGCATTAATTAAAATCAGTTATCAAGATAAACTGGATATCGATAAGGTTAGTATTGATCTGCTTGAAGAGCATGACATTTTTGAGACGTATGGAGATTTAAAGATATCTTCTGAAAACATTCATTGGTATAAATATTTGGGGTTCACTCCGATACAGGAGATACGTGATTTTCATCTAAACCTGTATCAAAAAGGTAAAGTCTCTGTTTGCATCACATGTTTAAGCGATGTTTATGAACAGCTTCGTACTAAGGGAGTGCCTGTATACCGTATTACCCCCGTGCGTGCGAATATTCGGTTAACGATAAATGCTGCACTCCAATATTGGCAAACCGCCCATTTAAAATATTCACAAATTGCGGTTATGTTAATCAAAATTGAAAATACAGAGAGCATTGAAAGTCCGCACGTTTTATCGTATGACTTACATCGTTTAAATCTAGAACTGCAATCGGCCATATTATCTTTTAGTGAAACAATCTCTGGGTCATTTATTTCGTTAGGGATCGGTACGTATATGATTTTTTCCACAAGAGGCTCTTTACAGGAAGATGGAGAAAAAAGTATTCGTCTTTTAGACCAACTGTCGCTTATAACCGATTTACCTTCCAATATCGGAATCGGATATGGGGATACCTCTTTGGCGGCGGAGGAAAATGCTCGTCTGGCACTGCACCACGCACAAAATCATGCAGCATACTGTGCCTTTTCTATAGATAATAATGGAATCGTAAAAGGTCCATTAACGGAAAATGAAAGCATCTCTTTTGGATTTAGAAATGAAAATAAAGAGATGGGGGAAAAACTGAAAGAAAGCGGGGTATCAATTACCACGTTTAATAAAATTATGGCTGTCCAAAAGAATCTTGGGAAAAACACGGTGACGGCTTCGGAAATTTCAGAATGGCTAAAAATGACCCAAAGAAATGCCCGGCGAATCTTAACCGATTTAACAAGAGTCGGCATTGCTGAAGAGGTAGGGGAAGAAGCCCCAACAACAAGAGGAAGACCACGAAAAATTTATCAGGTGGGCTTAAACTTTTTAGCTAGTATTCAATCATCTTCAGAGTGATTCTGAGGAGCATCCATTTTACATACGTAATTCAATATTGCGAAGCGGCAATTTCAATCCAGTTAATTCACTGGATGAAATAGCCGCTTTTTATTTCTTAAACCTCTTAGATTCCTCTATTAACCCCCTTTTTAGTTAATTCAAATAAGGATGAATTTTTAGAAAATTTTGTTGACATTTTAAAAAGGAATTTGTATAGTTTTAATTAAGGAATATAAAGAGAATAATTCCCTAATTAAAAGGAGGAATTTTTTAGATGAGTAACGTTTCTGCTGAAGAAAATAAGCCTAATCAATTAGTCAGTTCCGAAGAATTTAGAAATGTAATTGGCCACTTTGCCAGCGGAGTATCGATCATCACAGTAAGAGAAAGTGAAGTGAATTATGGGATTACAGCTAGTGCGGTGAGTTCAGTATCTCTTGAACCCCCAATGCTGCTCATTTGTGCCAATAAAAGTACAGGAACATGTCACGCCATTTCAAAAGCAGGTTCTTTTACTGTGAATATCCTTGCCGAGAACCAGATTGACCTGGCATTGCAGTTTGCCAGAGCTAATACAGATAAGTTTCAGGATATCAATATGTCTTACGGTGAACTTGGTAACCCAGTATTAAATGACACTCTTGCTCAAATTGAATGCCGGGTTGTGGAGGAAGTAATAGGCGGCACCCACTCTGTATTCCTTGCCGAGGTCCAAACAGCTAAAGCGGCAGAAAAGGACCCTTTAGTGTATTTCAGAGGGAAATTCGGCCAGTTCAATCAAACTAGCAGATAGTGAGAAAACTATTGGAGTAAGCCCTTAATAAAAAAATGAAGAATAATAGTTTATAAGGAGGAAACAGTTATGGCATTAAGGACAGGTAAAGAATATCGTGAATCATTGAATGACGGACGTGAAGTATATATCGATGGAGAGCGAGTCACAAATATTACGGAGCATCCCGCGTTTAAACCCATTATTGATGTGAAATCCAGAATGTATGACATGGCTTTTGAACCTCAATATAAGGATAAATTAACCGCAACATTAGAAGATGGCGAAGTGGTTTCCCGCGCTTATAAACCGCCTACAACAAAAGAAGATTTGAAAGCCATCCGTACTCACGTAGAAACAGTGCTGGATGATCTTGGCGGTGTGGTGTACCGAGTTGGTGACGAAACTATCGGTGAAATGTGGTCTTTATACGATGCGAAGGATCGATTAAATGAAATAGATCCTACCTATGCAAGGAATATTAATTATCACATCGACCGGATTGCAAGAGAAGACATCTTCCACGTTTCCGCGAACACGGATCCAAAAGGGGACCGCAGCAAATTATTCAGCGGTAAAGATGGCGGAACATTGCTTCATGTTGTAGAGGAAAATGATAAAGGGATTGTGGTGACAGGTGCAAAATTTGAAACAGCTGCGGCTTACGCGAACCAAGCCTTCGTAAAACCGACTATTTTGGACTGGGCTGCTGGAGCAGACAGCATGGCTCCATTTGCCTGTGGATTCATTGCAAATATGGGAGCGCCGGGATTAAAACACATTTGCCGCAGCTCTTTAGGAACAACTAACAATAAAACCGATTATCCAATTTCTACAAAATTCCAAGAGATTGATACTTTACTTGTTTTTGACAACGTGTTAATTCCTTGGGAAAACGTGTTATTCCATCGCTCTTTAGAATCTGCCGCTTATATTCGCGCGACAGTGCATCGCTATTCTGCTTTCAACTATACGCTTAGACTATTACGCAGAGCGGATTATTTACTTGGAACAGCTCTTTTGAATGTTGAGCAGACAGGTCTTACACAGCTTCAGGCAGTAAAAGAGAAAATTTCGCAGCTAATCAACTATAGAGAAGGGATAAATGCCCATTTAACGGCAGCTGTTGCCGAAGCTGAAGTCAGTGCAGGCGGCTTAATGATGCCAAATCAATCACTTCTTTATACCGGCCGTGTATTTGCCCTAGAAAACTTCCCTGCGATGGCTCATTTAACAAGAGAGCTGGTGGGCGGACAATTAGCAGTTTCACCTGACTCTGATACAATGGCCGATCCGGCAATTCAAAAATATATGGATAAGTACTATTCTGTGGGTCAGTGGACTCCGGAAGAGAGAGGGAAATTATTATACTTTGCAAGAGATCTCCTAAACTCTTCTTATGCCGGCCATTTAACAACCTTCGAATTGTTTGCGCAAAGCCCGCCTTTCGCGCAGCAAATGGCTGTCTTTAATAATTTTGATGCCGAAAAGCAGCGCGAATTAGTTCGTAAAGCTGCAGATCTTCAACAAAAAAAATCAGCAGTAACAGTGTAATTTTTTAAAATAGAAAGGGGAAGGTTTCATTGGAAATTCATACTCCAGGCACTTTAAAGCTTTCTGCATCTGTTCTGACAATCGGTGCACTTGACGGTATTCATAGGGGTCATCAGGCATTACTTTTAAAAGCAAAAGAACGAGCCGAACAGCTTGGAGTTCCTTTTGTAGTTTATACCTTTGATCCTCCTCCGAAAGTTTTTTTGCGAAACAGCCGGCAGCTAATGTCATTGGAAGAGAAGCTTCACCGCCTTATGGCCATCGGAGCGGACCATGTGATTGTAGGCTCATTTAATGAAGCTTTTATGAAACAGGAGGTTCCAGATTTTATTGCAGAATTACAAAAAATGAATCCTGTTGAAATCTGGGAAGGTCCTAATTTTTTGTTCGGGAAAAATCGGAAAGGGACAATCGAAGTGTTACGTAGGTTTTTTAAGGTTGAGATTTTGCAGCCTTTAACTTGCGAACAGGGTGAAATGATTTCTTCTACACGGATCCGTAAGCTTTTGCAGGAAGGCAACTACTCTCAAGCTCACAAGCTGTTGGGAGAGGATTATTTCACTTCATTCTTGGCAGCAAGTCCCTTTTCTTTACAAGCATAAATAAATTATTTTAAAAAAATTATATGACCGGAGCTGCAAAGATGAGAACAGTCATGTTTGTCGCTCCTTATTTTTTCTAAGGAGGAAATTTAAAATGACATTTTCAGTAGCAGGCCGATGTGCCAAGACAGGGGCATTAGGAGCAATCGTTACTTCCAGCAGTCCGTCCGTTGGAGCAAGATGCGCTTGGGTAAAGTCCGATGTAGGGGCAATCCTTACTCAGAACGTAACAGATCCCCGCCTTGCGGATATTGGGATTGGAACATTGCATCAAGGCTATGATGCAGAGTCAGCTATTCGGACAATGAAAGCCGCTTCGGAATATCCGGAATTTAGACAACTGGCTGTTGTAGATAGAAATGGCTCGTCAAGTGTATTTACAGGTGAAAGAGCGCTTGGTACAAATGGCGAATTTTACGCTCAAGATGTAGCCAGCATTGGCAATCTGTTAAGTGATCCTGCCATTCCCACAGCAATGGGCCAGCGTTTCCTTGAACTAAGCAATCTGTCATTGCCTGAACGTTTAATTGCGGCAATCGAGTGTGGATTTAATATGGGCGGAGAACTAGATCAAGAACATTCCATTGGTCTATTAGTTTATCATTCAGACGCATCCTTTGCTTTTGTGGACTTACGTGTGGATTACAGTGATGATCCTCTTGGAGATTTGAAAAAATTATGGGAAATTTACGGACCGCAGGCAAAAGATTATAAAACTAGAGCAATTGAACCAGAGTTAGCGCCTTCCTATGGAGTCAAAGGGGACGAATAAACAGTGATTTCGCAGGGCTTTACATACTACAGGCGAATGGAGGTGATCGTTCATCATGCATGTAAACATTCAACGATTAATGGCTGACATTGAAGAGTATGCTGAATATGGAAAGAACGATCAGGGAGGAATCACTAGGCCGAGTTTTTCTCCAGCTGATTATGAAGTACGGGAGCGCTTTATTAAAGAAATAGAAGATATGTGTTTAGAAGTTACCGTTGATGGGGCTGCTAATATATGGGGAAGACTCAAAGGGACGGGGAAAAAACAAGGCAGCCTCGTCATTGGCTCTCATTTGGATTCCGTTCCCAATGGCGGCAAATATGATGGGCCGCTAGGTGTTTTAATGGCGAAAGAAATTATTAAGACACTTATTGAAAATAATGTGACACTCGATCATGATATAGAGATTGTTTCCTTTACAGCGGAAGAGTCGAATGATTTTAATTTATCCACATTTGGCAGCCGTTCGTTTGTCGGCCGTTTGACCGCAGAGATGCTGGAGAATGCAAGTGATTCGATAGGAACAAGTCTTAATGCAGAACTAATGAAAGCGGGCGGGGGCTTGAACCTTTTTCCTTTGATGAAGGAAATGTGGAAAGAGAAACGGGCTTTTATTGAACTGCACATTGAACAGGGCCAGCGCTTAGAAAGTGCGGATATTGCAGTTGCGGTAATAGACAAGGTTGTTGGTACGTATCGCAGCAACGTGAGGGTAATCGGACAATCGAATCACTCTGGTACGACTATGATGGAACACAGGCAGGATGCTTTAACAGCAGCATCGGAAATGATCCTGGCAGTGGAGCGTCAATGCAAAGAATATAATAGCGGTGTTGTAGGAACGGTCGGTAAATTAAATGTCTCCCCAAACGCAGCCAATATTATTCCGGGGCAGGTTGATTTTGTCTTTGAAGTCAGGGGAGAATCAGAGGATAAAATTCAACAAACAATCGATGCTGTTCAGCAGGTTTGGAGTGAAATCGCTCAAAGAAGACGGGTAGAAGTAGAGCAGCAAACCTTCCTAGATCAAAAACCAGTTCTGTTAGATGAAGAGATTGTTCATCTTTTACAAGATACGGCCAAACAGATGAAAGAACCTTTTATGACTTTACCAAGCATGGCGGTGCATGATGCTGCCCATATGGCAAAAATCACAAAGTCAGCGATGGTATTCGTGAAGAGTATTGATGGAAAGAGCCATTGTCCAGAAGAATATAGTCTTCCTGAGGATATCGAAAAGGCAGGTAACTTAATCTTGCAGGGAATTATCAATATCGATCGGAAATTGTCTCAAAAACCACGTCTATCAAGGAAATCAAGAAAATAGTTCCAGTTAATATATGGGGTGCTGTTGTTTAATGTGAAGACCAGCACCCTGTTTTTATTAGTTAATTTGCTATACAAGGATAATATTTGTACTATTCCAAATATTATAAAAATATCGTTGACAATTTATTTTATGGAATGTATTATTCTTTTAAGGAATATTTAAGGATATATTCCATTTATTTCGGATTTCAAACAATATAAGGATGGTGGAAATATGGGAAATACTCATAAGCAGCAAGAACCCTCTACACAAGGTCAATTACAAAACACGCTGAAAAATCGGCATGTAACCATGATTGCCCTCGGCGGAATCATTGGGGCAGGGCTTTTCGTTGGAAGCGGGGCTGTGATTAACTCTACAGGACCTGCGGCGGTTGTTAGTTATGTTTTGTCTGGTACTCTTATGTTTTTAGTTATGCGAATGATTGGTGAAATGGCAGTGGCCAATCCAACAGCTGGTTCCATCTCTGAATATGCACGTGCAGGATTAGGAAACTGGGCAGGATTTAGTGTCGGCTGGCTTTATTGGTACATGTGGGTCATCGTTGCTGCAATTGAGGCGGTAGCAGGAGCTGGAATTCTAGTAAATTATTTTCCACATATACCACCTTGGTTTTTATGTCTAGTATTATTAGTGATACTTACGTTAACTAACCTATATTCGGTAAAGTCCTTTGCGGAAACTGAATTTTGGTTTGCTTCGATCAAGATATTTGCCATCATCTTCTTTATCGCCTTTGGGGCTATTTATCTTTTAGGTTTTTGGCCTGGTGAATCGTCTCCTGGTTTTTCAAATCTGTATACAACAGGCGGATTCTTCCCAAATGGGATTGTTGCAGCTTTAATTGGAAGCGTTACCGTGCTTTTCTCAATGGGCGGTGCAGAAATTGCTACCATTGCGGCCGCTGAATCCGACCAGCCAGCCAAGTATGCCGCAAAAGCTACCAATCAAGTGATGTATCGCATCTTTCTCTTTTATGTTGTCTCTGTCTTCGTTATTGTAGCAATTGTACCGTGGAATTTTGAGTTTGCCGGTGTTGCCATACAAAGTCCGTTTGCGATTGCACTTAAACAATTAGGTCTTCCTTTCGCCCCGTTCCTAATGGAGGTTGTTGTGCTTACCGCAGTACTCAGTTCGCTTAATTCATGCTTGTACATTACGTCTAGAAGTTTGTTTACTTTAACGAAGCAAGGAGACGCGCCCAAGTTTCTAGTAAAGCTGAATAAGAGAGGTGTCCCGGTAAGGGCAATATTGGCAGGGACAACCTTTGGATACGTAGGTGTTGTTTTAAACTACTTTTTCCCAGAGACCGTTTTTCTGTTTTTGATTAATTCGGCGGGAGCAACTATGCTGTTCTACTATTTAATCCTTGCTTTTGCTCAAATTCGTTTACGGCGCCGACTGGAAAAGGAGGCACCTGAGAAATTAAAGTTAAAAATGTGGCTCTTCCCTTACTTATCTTATGTAACCATACTTTGGATGTTCGGAGTCATCGCAGTGATGATTTGGATTCCTGGGACACGGTCGCAGGTCTATCTTAGCATAGTCAGTTTCGGGGCAATTCTTGCAGCTTATATGGTCCGATCTAAATATAGCAAACAGACACAAGAGGCGGTGGAATTTGTTGATCAGCCGCTTAAAGTAGTGAAATAATCACGGAAAATAAAAAGATGCTGTGTGCAAAGTCTGGACTTATAGGGCTCATAGGCATACAAGCATCTATTTATTTCTGAAAATTTAAAACGTTAAAATAATATTGACTTTTGTGTAAAGTGATTGTATATTAAATTTAAGGAACAGTTAAGGATAAATTCCTTAATTGGTTAAAAAATAGAATATAGGAGGATTCAATTACGATGACAGTACAAGAAGATATTAAAAAGGGCCCGCCAATTAAGAGAATTAGAAAGTTCAAGACAGATCAATATTATCCATCCCATCTAGGAAAACCCGAGCATCATATTAAAAACGAGCTAAGCATGGCAGTACGCGCTGGAAATCGAATCTTTTTAAGAGGCCAAACAGGCTTTGATTTAGAAGGTAACTTCCATGGAATCGGAGATGTAGCAGCGCAAACTCACCAAGCATGTAAGTGTGTGAAGCAGCTGCTTGAAGAAGCAGGCGGCTCCGTAAAAGATATTTGTAAAATGACAGTTTATATACTTAATAGAGAAGACCGCAGCAAGGTTTATCCGGTATTGGCAGAGCATTTTAAAGATGTCTATCCTTGCAGCACTGGTTTGATTGTCAGTGGATTTGCAATGCCAGAAATGTTAATGGAAATTGATATTGAAGCTGTAATTAGCGAAGAAAGTACCGAAGAATAATGGCCAGTATTTGATATAAGCAGTTAACAAAATCGCAAATCTTTGAAACATGAAGATTTGCGATTTTTTAAATTTCCTATAAAGGGATTTCCGATTTTAATAAAAATTTAATACGGGGAGCTATTGTTATGACTTTAGTGCAAGAAGTAAATGTGGAACAGATTCGATCCCATGTGGAGTCCATTAAGGAATTTCAAACCTTTGCTAAAGAACTGTTTGTATCTGTTGGGGAAGAGGCAAAACGCAGACTTTCTTTGCGGTATGAGGGAGTTGGCTATAAATATCAGTTAGCACGGCTGCCAGAGGTAAGTGCAAAATTTGAGAAAGAATATGGCGTGGCACCTATTATTGGCTGGGTGGCGATGTCCTTTGCGGGCCACGACCAACCTCAAGTACATATTGGCACATTGTTCAATTATGGGACATGGCCGATTACCTATACCGTTGGCTTTCATTTACTTGAAGATGAATACCAGCAGGTAACGACAGAAGTTCATAGGGTGGACTGGGATGAATTGGTCGGTTTGCAAACGACGTACCAATATTCAAAACCAAACGGTGAGCATATGTTTAATAGTCAAGATATTGAGCTAGACCTTCAATCGTTAACTGAGAGCAAGGAAAAAATGGTTGAGCAAATCGTCAAATATTATGAGCAGGGGGTTCCTATTGTGGAAAAGCTGAAAACAAGGGATAGGTAGGATTTTAATAATATTAGAAAATGCGAAAGAGATAGATTCTTAAAATGTTTTACTATCTAATCGCAAACTGTTAAAGGTACAATAGAAGATATGAATTTTTTCTTCTAGGAGTAGACAAATGGATATTAAAGAACAAGCATTATTAAAGCATTACTACGATAAACTATGTGACGGAACATTTGATGAAAAGGACGGCTATGCCTTTTTGCTGCTAATCCGCAGCCAATGTCATAAAAATAGCTGTATTCGGGAACTTGCGGATTTTGTCATGCAGCGGGACCGGTACAATGGCCATATTAAGGAGCATATTTTTGCATCAAGAAAAAAATTCGAACAAATAGGAAAAACAAAAGCTGCCATTCGAATTAACGATGTATTTACCTTTAAAGAAATAAAAAGCGAACTCAATAAAACACTGGCGGACTGTCAATTAGCGGTCTTGAACAACGAGCAAATCAATGTATTTATCACCTGCCTCATTTCGATTCTGCAACAGGTAAAAATTATGGTGAACGAGGACGGTTCTGCTGCCTCACGGGAAATTGGGAAACTATTTTTTGCCGTTTCCCAAAAACAAATCATTCTAATGGCGGAAATCGAAGTCTCCCAAAATTTCTTGAAGAAAACAAATGTAGTCTTCCCGGTTTTAACGGCCAACAATAACTATTCAGATATTAAAAAGCAAGACCGCTTTGATACTCCATATCTATTTGTTGACGAGGTCGTGGAGATTATGAATCATGAAGGGAAGCTGGAGATTAGTATTCCGGGAGAATAAGATATTTTGACTAACTTGATGCAGGTGAGACTATGTTCACCTGCATCAAGTTTTAATGGCCAAAAAGAGGGAGATGAACCCAAATTTAATCTGACAATGCCACATGTAGTGATAATTGAGCTTCCTTGATTAATTCTTCGTCCTTTAGGTCTTCAGCATATAAAAGAAGAACAAGAATAGAATAAACTGCTTTAAACTTCGCGAGCTTTTTAACCTCAGGTTCAACCTCCCCATATAATTTGAAAAAATGTTCTCTGCCTGATGCCGGAAGAAAGCTATATATAATGGATAAGTCTATTGCCGGATGGCCGATGTGCATATCACCCCAGTCAATAATGGCTGAAATTCCTCCTGTTTCGTTCACCAGAAAATTTCGGATATGCAGGTCACCGTGAACAAGGGTTTGTGTCCTGTCTTTTATAGGTTCCGTTATGGTTGCAAGAAATGTGTACAGTGATTCCACAAGATTTTGATTTAGTAAACCATGCTCGCGAGCTCTTTCTATATTTGTTTCCAGCATGGGTTTTCTTTTTAGGATATTGATACGACCCAGCTGGTCATATGGGATTTGCAGCTTTTTCGCTTCTTCTAACGGAAAATCGTGGAGCGTTCTTAAAAAATGCGCCAATGGTTCAACTGACAGCATTCGTTGTTCGTGGGATAACGCAGCTGCAGTTTTTCCTGGTAAAATTTCATAACCTCCAAATGGCCACGGATAATCAGCTACCGGTTTTCCGATAAACAGCGGATTGGGGACGGGTATAGGCAGTAATGGTGCCAGCGCCGGAAGAGCCCGATTTTCGGTTTGCATTAACTTTGCGGCAATTTCCCGTCGAGGGAATCGGAAGACAAATTGCTTATTTACAAGGAAAACGGAATTATCAAAGCCTTCCCCTAATATTTCCATGGTTACTGGTTTAAGCATAGGGAATTGTTTCCCAATCATTTCGGCGGCTTTTTGATCTGATATTAGTTTCTCTGGTGACCAAGGCTGATTCATGCTCGATAACCTCCTGTCCATATTTAAAATTTTGCCATATTATTCAAGATGATGCTATATGGAATTCTTATAGAGCGCGTGTCCTGTAATTTTATTGGAAAAGGCGAACTAAGAACCATTCATAGAGCGCGAAAGGAGGCCTAATTTAAGAATCTGCGTCCTATGAGGGTCTTATAATGCGCGAAAGGCTGCCTAATTTAAGAATCCGCGTCCTATGAGGGTCTTATAATGCGCGAAGGATGTGATTTTTAGGGAAAAGACGCACTAAGAACCATTCATAGAGCGCGAAAGCAAGCTAATTTAAAGCAATCGCGTCTTATGAAGGTCTTATAGAGCGCGTGTCCAGTGATTTATTCGGAAAAGGCGTCCTATGAACCATTCATAGAGCGGGAAAGGCTGCCTAATTTAAGAATCCGCGTCCTATGAGGGGCTTATAGTACGCGTAGCCTGGGATTTATTCGGAGAAGGCGAACTAAGAACCATTTATAGAGCGCGAAAGGAAGCCAATTTAAAGCAATCGCGTCTTATGAAGGTCTTATAGTGCGGGTGTCCAGTGATTTTACAGGAATAAACGCACTATGAATCTCATAAGGGCGAGGAGGGTTTTCACTTTTTAAGACAGTATAATAAAGAAGGTAACTCACTTTATTAATCTCCTTTTTTCAGCAGAGGGGCAATAACATCAATCCGATTCGTCCAAATCCCGCCGTTATAATTTTGAGGAAGACGTTTTAAATCCTGTGTAGAATCAAAGCCTTCCGACCATCCTCCATCACCTGCCACCAGAATGACACGGGTATTCACGCTGTCCATACGATTTAAAAACTTGTTCGGAAATCCCCACAACAATGGTGCATATTTTTCCGGAATATGTAATTGAGTGTTCCTGCAAGCACCTGGAATAATTCCTGTCCAGCCAATCCCTATATATGGAAGTAAACAGCTTTTTAAGGAAGCCATTGACATCACACGCAGGTCAGGTAATTGTTTTTTAACGGAGCTTACAGGGCTATCGTCTCCATACACGGTTAGCTGTTCAAGGTGATTTTTAGGCAGCTTGGAAAGATAGCTGGCTAACTGAACACCTTCGTCCTCATCGGTGCTCTTGATATGAATGAGGAATGATCCTTCAGGAAAATGCTTCAATACTTCATCGAGCGAGGGCATCAGCCCAATTCCTTTTCCTCGGAAAGGGAATGTTTTTCCATTATCCGCCGTATACCCATACCCAATATCCATTTTCTTTAGTTCGGCCATTGTATAGTCCTTGACCATTCCATCTGCGTTTGTCCGGCAATCGAGCGTCCAGTCATGAAAAACTGCGAATTGACCGTCCTTGGTTGGCTTGATATCTAATTCCACGATGTCTGCCCCAGCTTGAAAAGCGGCTTCCATCGAAGGAATCGTATTTTCTAAATAGGGATGTTCCGGTGGGTAAATTCTTTCGGCGGTGCAGGTATCATTCATGATTCCTTCCATTGGAAAAGTTTGCGCCATGCCGCGGTGCGCTAACAGCAAGGGAGATTGGTTTCTCGTTTTAGTGAACAGAGAGCTGTTATTGAGATACAGGAAAGTCGGTAAAATGAATAAAAAGATAAAGACCCTTTTGATGTATCGTTTAAACTTCATCATTATTTCCTCCGGTTGATAGGTTTAACGGTTCACTTTTAAATAGTTTAGCATAGAAGAACAAATTTTAATTATGGTAGCTAGCTGCATTGCTCGAAACGAGGTGATATATCAAAATTTGGTCAATGGAAGAGGGGGGCACTGCCCAAAACGAGGTGATTCATCAAAATTTGGTTAATGGAAGAGGGGTGCATTGCCCAAAACGAGGTGATTCATCAAAATTTGGTTAATGGAAGAGGGTTGCATTGCCCAAAACGAGGTGATATATCAAAATTCGGTCAATGGAAGTAGGTTGCATTGCCCAAAACGAGGTGATATATCGAAATTTGGTCAATGGAAGCCAGATTGCATTGCCCGAAACCTAAAATGCATCCGGTTCTAGTCAATGGGCCACTTGGTGCCTGACACCAAATTACTTTTTCTAGAAATTGCGAATAGACATTTATTGTAAAGTGGTTCAAAATAGATTTAATCAGTGTGGCTAGACTATGATTTTTATAGATTTAAAAAGGAGAACCAGATGAACAAGCAAAATGTACTTTTTAAAATAGAGGAAATGGACCGGGATACACTCCCTTATTATTACGACTATGGGAAAGTGGTTTCTGTGATTCAGGAGAAGCTGTTTGAAGAAATCGGAATGGAGTTCGATATGTATTCGGACGAGGATACATCCAATGAGATTTGGGAAATCCTTGAGGAGGATTTGAAAGAGAAGTCTGAGGAGGTCAGGCTAATTGGTCACATTTATAACGAAGCTGAAACGAAGACGATTTCGTCAAATCATAATGATAAAGTGCAAGAATTTATTGTAAAGCCAAGGGTTATGAATGGTCTTTTTTATTATCCACAATATCAGGTAGCATTGGCAAAGGTGATAACCTTTCAAAATGCCGGAGAAATGCTTAGAGATCTGATTTTTGCCAAAGATGATGCCTGCTTAGTTTCCTTTTTGCAATACGTCCTCAAACGAAAAAGAGACTATATCAAGAATTATGTAACGGTCTTCACGGATACAGAACATGGTGTGGAAACAGAAATCGAAAGCATCACAACCATGGTGAGAAGAGAGGATGTCTTTTTAGAAGATTCGATGAAAAAGGAAATCTACCGTTCGATTGATGAGTTTTTTCAGGAAGGCAGAGAATTTTTTAAAACGTATAATATTCCGTACAAGCGCGGGATTCTCTTATACGGTAAACCAGGGAATGGAAAAACAACGCTGGTAAAATCAATCGCCAGCAGTATCCTGGCCCCTGTTGCCTATTGGCAGATTACGGAGTTTACATCAAGCTATACCATTAAAGAAGTGTTTTCGTCTGTTTTAAAACTGGCGCCAATGGTATTGGTAATTGAGGATATTGACTCAATGCCTGCGGATGTCCGTTCGGTTTTTCTGAATACCCTAGACGGGGCGACTTCTAAAGAGGGAATTTTCCTAATCGGAACGACGAACTATCCGGAAAAAATAGACCCTGCTTTGATGAACCGATCAGGCCGATTCGACCGGGCCTATGAAATAAAATTGCCAACGAAGGAGCTTCGTTATCAATATTTACTCAACAAAAAAATCGAGCGGATTCTTTCGCAGGAAGAAATTGAAGAGGTTATTGAAGCAACAAAGGATTTCTCCTATGCACAGCTGAATGAACTCTACACTTCCATTGCGTTGGAATGGCATTATGAGCAGCAGGTAGATGTCACACGGCTATGCGGCGAGCTTAAATCCCTTAAGCAAAAGCAGGTAAAACACGCATGGGACGAGTCGAACTCATATGGGGCCATCGGATTTGCCGGATTTAGGGATGAATACTAGAGAATTACAATTAGAATGCCCTTCTCAAATGAGGAGGGCTTTTTCAATATGTCAATGTCGGCTAACCTTGGCAAATTTGTGTGCCAATAAGCGGAGTCGCTGATTATGATAAAGTACACCAAAGGCAAATGATGAACCTACTTTGATAAGGGGGGAGAGGATGAAAAAAGAATCAGGGGAAGAACCCTCGGGAATTGAAATTGGTGTGTACACTTTAGCGGATTTAGAACCGGATCCTCATACGGATAAAACCATCAGTGCCAGACAGCGGTTGGAAGAAATTATCGAGGCGGCTAAGATAGCGGATGCAGCTGGACTCGATGTGTTCGGGGTGGGGGAACATCATCGTTTGGACTATGCTGTTTCTGCTCCGTCGGTTGTCTTGGCGGCAATTTCACAAGTGACGAAAAGGATAAAACTGACTAGTGCCACCACGATATTAAATACAGTCGACCCGGTCCGATTATTTGAAGAATTTGCGACCCTTGATCTTTTATCAAAAGGGCGGGCCGAAATTATGGCTGGCCGAGGGGCTTTTAAAGAATCATTTCCATTGTTTGGTTTTGATGTTAAGGATGATCATCAGTTGTTTGAAGAAAATTTAGCCCTTTTAATGAAGCTGAATGAGCAGGAAAAAATAAGCTGGAAGGGACGATATCGCGCAGCATTACAAGAAGCTGAAATTGCACCAAGACCTATGCAGAAAAGTCTTCCAATCTGGGTAGGAGTTGGCGGTTCACTTGAAAGTGCAAAAAGAGCCGGAAGATTAGGGGCAGGCCTAGCACTGGCTATACTTGGCGGGGAGCCGAAGGGATATAAACCGCTTGTCGCCGCCTACAGAGAAGCCGGTAAACACGCTGGATACGCTGCTTTTGATTTGAAGGTAGCGGTAACCGGGCACGCTTTTATAGGTAAAACCACAGAAGAAGCAAAGGATCAATTCTATCCTTATCACGCCAATTATTGGGAATACCTAAATCGCCAGCAAGGCAGGACCCGGCAGATTTCTAGAGCCGAGTTCGACAGGGTTGCTGAACCGGACACGTCATTATTTGTTGGCAATTCTCAAGATATTATCGAAAAAATCCTTAAACAATATGAGCTTTTTGGACATCAACGGTTTATGGCACAAATGGATATTGGCGGTATGCCGTTTAAATATGTAGCACAAAACATTGAACGTTTAGCAGTCGAGATTGCTCCAATTGTAAGGCGTGAAACGAAAAAATGAATCATCTGTATCTGAATTAAAGAGGCTTTATTTTTATCTAATAGAAAAGAACCGGGCTTCACCCGGTTCTCTGTTTCATTATTTCTTTGGATTAAATGATTTTACCTCATCACGAGTTTCAGGAACTTTTATGTCGCCTGATTTAATTTTGTCAGTCCATTCTTTTACTGCAGTTTCAATTGCTGCTTTGTTTGCCGCTTTCTCATTGATTGGTGCTAAGCCAACTCCATCATCATGCAAGCCATATAAAATAACCTTGCCGCCTTGGAAATCCCCTTTACTTGCTTTCGTTGCTAAATCTTTAACAGCAACATCTACGCGTTTTAAAGCGGATGTAAGAACAACATCTGGACCCATTTCATTTTGGTCACGGTCTACCCCAATTACCCAAAAGTCTTTATTAGGTTCTTTTTTCTTACGGTCATTGGCTTCTTTAAATATTCCGTTACCAGTGTTTCCCGCTGCATGGAAGATTACATCCGCCCCAGTAGAATACATTTTAGAAGCGATGGCTTGGCCAAGCTCAGCCTTATCAAATGCTCCTGCATATTGTGAGTCAACTTTTACCTCTGGTTTAGCAGCCTTAACACCTGCTAAAAAGCCAGCCTCAAAATGTTCAGGAGCAGGGATTTTCATGCCCCCAATAAATCCAACATGATTCGTTTTGGTCGTAAGAGCAGCCGCTACCCCTGCAAGGAATCCCGCTTCTTGCTCTTTGAACAGAATGCTGGCAACGTTTGGCTGTTTTACTTCTGCATCAACAATGGCAAATTTAGCATCTTTATTTTGTGAAGCCACTTGCTCAAGAGCTGCCGGCATTAAGAAACCGATAGCGTATATTAAATCAAAATCTCGATGAACGAGTGTATTTAAGTTAGTTGCATAATCAGCATCTGATGTAGATTGGAGGTAATCATATCCGCCTTTACCTTTTTCTAATCCATTTTCTTTACCGTAGTTGACAAGTCCTTCCCAAGAAGATTGGTTAAAAGATTTATCATCAACACCACCAATGTCCGTAACCATTCCCACTGAGAACCCTTTATTGTTTCCGTTACCTTTTGTTGTATCATTGTTATTGCTTTTTCCACAAGCACCTAAAAGTGTACCTGCTGCAAGTACAAGTGATAGCGCCAATCCTATTTTACGTTTTTTCAAGATGTATGGCCTCCTAGATTAAGTTTGTTAAACAACTGTTTAGTGTTGAAACACATGTTTAATTATATTTGTGAAAAAAATATAAGTCAACTTAATATTATTTTCCTTATTTTTTTGAAAAACATTCAGCAAAATACTTACGATAATGGGTCTATGCTTCCTTTTTGCTATAATGAGAAGAAAGCTGTTCTAGGAAGGAGATGGTCCACGTGAACATAAACCTAACTCATAAACGGATAAAAGAAATGTGCGGAACTGTCTCCTTCAAACGGGGAGATTATTTTTACCACGCAAATAAAGTGAAATTTGAAGAATATAGCTCAGGTCGCTGCCAGGCAATGGTTATTGGAGAGGAAAAGTTTCATGTGACGATTGAAGCAGGAGCAGGCGGGGAGATCTTTGCTGAATGTACATGTCCCAAGCTCGCTTCCTTTGACAAGGATTGCCAGCATATTGCAGCCGTGTTAATCGCGATTTATGAGCAGCAGCGGAAGGGCATAACACCGGAGATAACAAATAAGAATCTAACACAGGACCTGTTTGTGCTTTTTGATGAAAAACCGGTGCGCTCAAGCGGGCATCAGCTTCATTTTGAAAAGAGAGCAGTGCTGGATGTTGTGTTTTCTTGCAAACCAGTCCCCGCCGGCGATGGGCGGAACATTATCGGGATCAAAATGAATGTGGCGGACACAGAGGTCGACCCTATTCGTCCATTTCTTGAACATGTGAAAAACGGGACCAGGGCCGCACTGACAAATTCTTTTACCTATGACACAAGCCAGCATTGCTTTCAAATTGAAACGGATTCGGTAATTCAGCAGCTAATCCAAGTGATGCAGGATGAAAAGCTCTATGGCCAAGCTGGGCAGGGACAAATGCTGCAGATTCCCTCAACTTCATGGGAACGGATCCTGCCGTTACTGCTAAGGGCGCCATATGTAAAACTGAAATACGATGGACAAACATATGAAGGACTTCGGGTGACAGACGATGCGCTGCCATTACAATTTGAATTTACCGGAATCGAAGGAAAAGGGTATCAACTACACGTGTCCGGCTTTGATCGATTACTGATCTTAGAGTCCTATAACTCTGTTTTATATGATGGAAAAATTAGCAGGCTGGAAGACCAGGACTGCCGGCGGCTTTTGGAACTGAAAAAAATGATGGAGGTTTCACAGGCGGAGCAAATTTCCATTCCAAACGAGCAAATTCGTTTTTTTCTTGAAAAAGTCGCACCAGGGTTAAAAAGACTGGGGCAGGTTCATTTTTCCGAAACGATTCGGAAGCAATTGATGCGCACGCCTTTAACGGCCAAGCTTTATTTGGACCGGGTGAAAAACCGCCTTCTAGCCGGCCTTGAGTTTCACTATGAAAACTTTATCATCAATCCGTTGGAAGGCAGGGAGCTTTCCGGCGGTTCCTTGGTCATCAGGGATGTGAATAAAGAAAATGACATTCTAGAGTTAATGGAGGAAAGTGGATTCGCCAAGACGGATGGCGGTTATTTTTTGCATAACGAAGAGTTAGAATATGAGTTTCTCTATCATATAGTGCCGAAACTTCAAAACCTGGTGCAAATTTATGCCACTACGGCTGTGAGGAACCGTATTGTAAGAGGCGGTCTCCATCCCCAGGTAAGGGTAAAGGTGAAGAAGGAACGAACAAATTGGCTGGAATTTAAATTTGAAATGGATGGCATTAATGAACAGCAGATACGTGATGTCCTGGCAGCTTTAGAGGAGAAGCGGAAATATTACCGTTTGCCGAATGGTTCTCTGCTCTCGCTCCAGACAAGGGAGTTCGAAGAGATTCAGCGTTTTCTCCGCTCGCCGTTTGTGAAGCCTAAGGATTTGGAGAACGGGCTCGACTTGCCGATTGAACAATGCTTGGAGCTGCTTGATACTGTTGAGGTAAGTGATACGTTTAAGCTGGAGGAATCGTTTCGCGAGTTTTTGCAGCATCTTCATCATCCCGAAAGCCTTGAATTCGACGTACCGAACAGTTTGGACCCCATCCTCAAAGATTATCAAAAGATCGGCTTTAAATGGATGAAAACCTTGGCCTATTATGGCTTTGGCGGGATTCTGGCTGATGATATGGGCCTTGGAAAAACGATTCAGAGCATTGCCTTTATGGTGTCGGTGCTTCCAGATATTCGTCGGGAAAAACAGCCAGCTTTAGTTGTTTGCCCGTCATCTTTGACTTATAACTGGCTTAGTGAGTTCCGTAAATTTGTTGGATCCGAGCTGAGAGCCGTGGTGATCGATGGGACTAAGGCGGAGCGTGAACAGCAGTTGAAAGTGGTATCGGGTGCCGATGTGGTCATCATCTCTTACCCGTTATTACGGCGGGAGATTGGCTGGTTTGAAAAACAAACCTTTCATACCGTGTTTTTTGATGAGGCTCAGGCCTTTAAAAATCCATTAACGCAGACGTCACGGGCGGTGAAGCGGATAAAGGCTCGTCATCGGTTCGCCCTTACTGGTACACCGGTGGAAAATTCCTCCGAGGAGCTGTGGTCGATTTTTCACATTGTTTTTCCTGAGCTTTTCCTCGGCTTGAAGGAATACAGTAAGCTTTCTAGTAAACATATAGCCAGAAGAATTCGTCCGTTTTTGCTGCGACGCTTGAAGGAGGATGTTCTGTCCGAGCTGCCGGAAAAAATTGATTCGCTGGAAACGGTGGAATTGCTTCCTGAACAAAAAAGGCTTTATGCAGCCTATTTGGCGAAGCTGCGGCATGATACGCTGAAGCGTCTTGATAAAGACACGATTCGGAAAAATCGAATCAGAATATTAGCAGGTTTAACCCGTTTGCGTCAAATCTGCTGCCACCCAGGTTTGTTTGTGGATGGTTATAGAGGGAGCTCCGCGAAGTTTGAGCAGCTGATGCAGATCCTTGAAGAAGCTAAGCTTTCCGGGAGAAGGGTCTTAATTTTTTCCCAGTTTACAAAAATGCTTGATTTGATCGGCCAAGCGTTGACACGGAAAGGGAGGCCGTACTTTTATCTAGATGGCCAAACTCCTTCGGAAGAACGAGTGGCGATTTGTGAAAGGTTTAATCGCGGAGAACGGGATTTATTCCTGATATCCTTAAAAGCTGGGGGGACAGGACTGAATCTGATGAGTGCTGACACCGTGATTCTATATGACACATGGTGGAATCCGGCGGTGGAGGAGCAGGCGGCCGACCGTGCTCACCGCATGGGACAGAAAAATACCGTCCAGGTCATCAAGCTCGTTGCCCGTGGCACAATTGAAGAAAAAATGAACGAGCTCCAGGACAAAAAGCGGCATCTTGTGGAGGAAATCATTGATTCCGATGAAAAGGTGATGGGGACATTGACAGAAGATGATATTCGGGAGATTTTGATGGTGTAGTTTATATGTTTTTCAGGTTCTAGCTGGTGTCCGAGAGAGTTTTTTACGTTTAGAGAGTAGCTAGAAGACTTCTAGCTGTTGTCTAAATGGATTTTTTGTGGTTAGAGAGCAGTTAGAAGGGTTCTAGCTGGTGTCAGAATGGAATTTTTATGGTTTAGAGACCAGTTAGAAGGGTTCTAGCTGGTGTCAGAATGGAATTTTTGTGGTTAGAGAGCAGCTAGAAGCGGTCTAGCTGGTGTCAGAATGGATTTTTTGTGGTTTAGAGAGCAGTTAGAAGGGTTCTAGCTGGTGTCAGAATGGAATTTTTGTGATTTAGAGAGCAGTTAGAAGGGTTCTAGCTGTTGTCAGAATGAAATTTTTGTGATTAGAGAGTAGTTAGAAGGTGTCTAGCTGGTGTCAGAATGGATTTTTTATGGTTTAGAGACCAGTTAGAAGGGTTCTAGCTACGATAATTAGCATAAAAAATGCTCAGAGCAAAACTCTGGGCATTTTTTTATTACCTATTCAGCTCACCCGTTAGAATAAGGAAAAAGTTTACTCGGAGAACAATTGATTTAATGTTTATTGATTGCCAAATTATTATGTCTATTTTTTTGAAATGACAGTGAACATCCCTGTCATGTTAGGTGAGTAATCTTTAAAATCATATTTTTCATAGAACGACCCATTACCTTCCGATGCAAACAAACCAACAAAGGACTTATCTGGGGCATTCGTGTTTAAGTAGTCAACCAAAAGATTCATTATCTCTTTCCCAATACCGTTTTTTTGATAATCTGGATGAACGATTATATCTTGGATGTAGAAATAAATAGCCCCATCGCCAACTATTCTCCCCATACCAACAATTTGTTCAGAGTCCTTGACCGAGACGCAGTGAATAGAACGACTTAGTGATGTTTCCGCCGCTTCAAAATTCATAAAATCAGTCCATCCTACAGACTCACACAAATATTTGTATTCTTCCAATGTAGGTATATTATTTTCAATCTTATATTTTTTCAAAAAATTACCTCCGCTCTTTTTCCTCAGCTAAACTGCGGTGTTAATTGAATAATCTACTGCCTTAATTTTATCATAAATATCCAGATATCCTTTATTTTGGTTTTGAAAAATAAAAAAGATATAAATCAAAAAATAGCACATATTTTAGCAAAAGATACAGCCCAATTCAATTGCGAATTGGACTGTCCATTGTCGTACTATTTACTGTTTGTACTTCAAAACACGTTAATGTAAATTAGCTGCGTTTTTAAATTCCAATGACATTCAACGATTGGCGAAGACCTTCGAGAGCGAATACTCCGACATATCTTAAAGCAAGTAATGCGATGATTGGTGAAAAATCAATTGGACCGAGCGGCGGGATGAATTTCCTGAAGAAACCCAAATAAGGCTCCACAAGTTTCCTAATCCATATCCCAACTTTTGATTCATGAAATCGAGGGAACCAGGAACCAAAAATAGCGATTAAAATGAGCCAATAATAAACTTCAAAAACATAGTGTCCAATTTGTAAAATGGTTGCACCCAATTTTATATCTCCTGCCTATATTTTTTTTATAGTATACTCATCTTTGTGATGATATTAACATATACGATTTAACTTTAATAAGGTTTCAAAAAAGATAGAAATGGTCTTTTTGTAGATAACCGGTGAAAAAATGTTGATATCCATATAACTAGTGTAGATATTGTCACATTTGGTGTAGATTTCCTCTCAAAAAGTGTAGATATTGTCACAATTAGTGTAGATATCTCATATTAAAAAGAACTAGCATTCCATAAAGTGGATTTCTATTCAAAATCGTAGATATCGCCAAAATTCCTGTAGATATACGCCGTAAAAATAAAGGGATGAAACTATAACCAACAATTTCTCGTCTGATAGATTAAATTATTTAGTGGGGGTAGACATGAAAAATCACACTCTTTGGCTTTCAAGCGGTTTATCCCAGATTTTATTCGTTGCACTTTTGCCCGTTTGGCTGCGGCTTTTGAACTATCTGCATCCAGTTGTTCTTGCAGTTGTATGGATGTGCCTGACAGTCTTTGTTTTTTTCGTAGTTTATTTTATCCGCAAACAAACGATCCATGTTTCGAAAAATATCATAAAAATCATTTTGATTATTTATAGCATTGGACTGCTGATTCTGTTATTCATGCGTCCGGCAAATCAAAACTATAGTCAAATTAACTATATCCCGTTCAAAACCATCATTGGATTTCTAGGGGGAAATGGTAATTTTCTTGTTGCATTTTACAATATCACGGCTAATATTTTGCTTTTTGTTCCCTTTGGTATTGCTGCGTTGATGTTATCTAAAAATCCATCACGCCTGCGTTTAATGATTGTTCCTACTGTAGCAATCGCACTTATCGAAATCACACAGCATCTTACCAAACGCGGCAGCATGGATATAGATGATCTGATCTTGAACCTGTTCGGTGTCGTTATTGGCTATTGGCTGCATCCGTTGATTGAAAAAGTGTTTAAAGTAAGGTAGAGGGGAAGTGACTTAAAGAAGCTGCCTAATGTGGATTTTCTAGTAAATGTTACGGGAGCATGTGAGAATTGTACAGTCTCATGTGCCTTGTCTCCAGCAGACGCGGGTAGATGCCTGTTAACCTCTCCTGAAGTGACAATTCCGGCTGAAATCATACCAGTTGGCCCAGGCGTAACACCCGTAACCGCCATTGTATTTATTCAAAGTTGTCCAATTACTGTAACTGTAACGGTTACTTGTCTGGATGAATTTGGAGGAATCGTATGTACGGATTTAGCAGAATGTACAATTAGTAGTTGTGTTGCCTAAACTGCGGGCATGTGTGCCAAGTATTAAAATGTATTCTGTCACTAATAACGGAAAACACGCTAAATGAAACCTAGCGTGTTTTTAATTATAATTCACAAAAAGTCGATTTAATTTCTTGAGTAACGAATAACTCTGATCATTTTTCGTCTTCATATAGATAATAATCAAGGCTGCTGCCATTCAGTATTCTTATTTGCTTGATGCGGTATATTTTCCTTTAAAGGACAAGCGTCGGTACATTCTTTCTTTATGTAAAATAATATATTACGAAAATTAAAAAACTTACCGAAAGGAATGAAAAAAATGGGACTTAGATGTGAATGTGATGTTTCAGTGTATGCTTGTCCGGCATTTGGAATTTTGGGTGAGGTCAATCGTGTTAGTTTCATTGTAAATGTTACGGGGCTCTGTAAGAATTGTACAGCTACATGTGCTTTGTCTCCAGCAGACTTTGGTACTTGCCTGTTAACATCTTCTGATGTGACAACCCCTGCTGAAACTATACCAGTCGGACCAGGTGAAACATATGTAACTGCCGAAGTGACTCTTCGAAATTGTCCAATTACTGTGACTGTAACAGTAACTTGTATAGACGATTTTGGAAGAATCACTTGTACGGATTCAGCAGAATGTACCATTAGAATATGCGATGGCTAAACTAGCTGCCGGCATGGACGATTAATAACGAAAAACACGCTGAATGTACGCAGCGTGTTTTTATTATTTTTTGGCTCCATCAATCAACAAAAAGTATTACTCTAATACTCGTAAAGATTCTCGTACAAAGGCAGGTATATCATCCGGCTGTCTGCTGGTAACCAGCTGATTTTGGCATACAACGACTTCCTTATCATGCAAGTTAGCACCGGCATTCTTTAAATCTACATGAATGGATTTATACCCCGTTACATCACGATCTTTCAACGTTTCAGCTGTAATAAGCAGCTGGGGCCCATGGCAAATAGCGAACACCGGCTTTTGGGCATCCATAAATTCTTTGGTGAAACGAACGAAACGTTCATCAGCACGGAGAATATCTGGTGAAAATCCTCCTGGAATGAAGAGTGCGTCAAAATCTTCAGGAGAGACATCGTCAATGCTTTCATCAATGACAACCTCGCTCTTGCCCTGCTTTCCCTTGACTGTTTTCCCCTTTTTCATTTCAATGGCGCTTACCTCATGGTTCTTTTCCTTAAAGGCTTGCACTGGTTCGGTGTACTCGGAATCCTCGAAGTAATCTGTCACTAACACAGCAATTTTTTTACTCATATAGATCCACTCCTAATTAAGACTACAGGTTATAAAATACCCTTATTTCCAATCGTTAAACTCGATTAAATATTCAAGATTAATGAATAATTAGGGAATCCTCGCCGGGAATTAAAAAAGAGGCTGTCCACAAAAACAATGATTCGCGGCAGCCTCTTTTTTATTATGGTTATTCCGAAAAAGCCTCGGAATAATGAACGACACCCTGTACATTTTCAAGTGAATTCTCAGTTAATTCCAGCGCCATAAATAGTTCATCAGGCACCTGAAATGGGGCGCTGATGTTCCATAAGCTGGCTGGTTTAAACCCAAACTTTGGATAATAATCTTTATGTCCTAAAACAATAACGGAACAAAATCCGAGCTCTTTCGCTTTCTTTAATGCGGTGTGAATTAATCGGCTCCCAACACCTTTTTTCTGATACTCAGGTACAACCGATACCGGAGCAAGTGCCAAAGATTCAACAGCGTCATTGCCTTCTGCAATTTTTATTTTTGACAAAAGAATATGGCCGATAATGTCTTTGGCTTGATTTAGTGCAACCAATGAAAGCTCTGGAATAAATGCATCTGATTTTCTAATTTTATTTACAAGGAAGTGTTCTTTCTTGTCACTAAATGCTTCCTTTACAAAGGCTCTTTTCACAACTTCTTCTGTTGAAGGATAGTCTTCTGCAGTCTCTTGTCTAATTAAAAACTCCATTTTTAGACTCCAGTTCTTTTAAGCGGCTTTAAGACAACCTGAATAAAATCTGCATAGCTATCAACATGAAAATCCGCTTCAATGTGTTGATTTTGAAAAGCGGCGGTTTTAATCTTTAATTCTCTTGCAGGAATAAGGTCTAAGTCACGGTCGCCAACGACTAAATCTATTTGATGCCGTTCTAGGACATATTCATATGAAGAACAATGGGGCTTCCTTTGAAAACCTTGTTCTTCTACGGCAACAATTTCTTTAAAATACTGGGCCAATTGATATTTTTCTAGAAGAAAAATGGTTGATGCCTGGTCGCGATGTGTCACGATAATGTTAGTTTCGGCGGCTGATAATGCATCCTTCAAGTGCTCAAATGGCTTGCTTACTTTTGAATACTCACTATTTAACCGTTGAAACTCTTCTCTCTGATTCTCGCTGATTCCAAAGTGTTTAAAGGCTGTTTTCGAATCGATCTTCAGCCATTTTAATACCTCACCGCGGCTGAGTTCCTGCCCGCTTAGCTTTATAAATCCTTCGACCATGGCCGGATACGTATCAAAAAGCGTGCCGTCGAAGTCCCATAATATGTTCATACAAGTCTCCCTTTCATCTACTAAACGTTATTATGATTGAAAAAGGAACAACTTGCAATAAAGCAATAAAGCAGTATTGGCTCCGCCTACGCCAGATACCATGGCAGCCACGCGCGCTGCCCCCTCTACTTTGAAGTATATATCCCGATTATTAATAAACTATGAACTGATTGTTAATCATTGGTTAATTGTCCTAAAAGGATTTTGTAAGAAAAAGGCAATTGGTGCCTGTCACCAATTGCCTTTTTTTTCCTTGATAAATCCTAATAATCCGTAACAGTTAGGTTTCGGTCTAAGTAGGTTTCGATTAGTTCGCTGACTTGGAATGCGACTTGCGGGGAGTCGAAGTTTTCAAAGGCGTGTTCGCATTTGTCCTTGTATGCCATGGTTTCGTCATAGTGGCTCATATGGCGCTCGATGACATCTTCGGAATCTTGACGGTCGCGCTGTCTTTTAATAACGGTATCGCGGTCGGCATAGACAAATATGCGAATGACTCTTTCACCGTATAATGCTTTTAATTTTTCTGTCCCTTCAGGATTAAGAGTTAAGTAGACAAGGTCATGGTTTTGGAATGCTTCGACGATATCTTGTTCACGAATGCCGTAATGGATGCCATCAATTTCAACGCTTTCAAGAAATACTTGCTGTGCTTCCATTTGTTTGAAGGTTTCTTCGGTCACAAAGTGGTAGTCTTCGCCATCTTTTTCGTAATGTCGAGGAGAACGGGTGGTGTAAGAGAGAACGGTTTCCATATCAAATGCGCTGGCTGTCATTTTGGCAATGGTTTTTCTTCCAGAGCCATCAGGACCTGTGTAAACGAATATTTTTTCTTTTCCTTTGATTTGGTACATAGATGATCCTCCTTTTATTTGTGTAATGTCCCTTATTCTGTGAGGACTGTTACTGGGAATGAAGTGGGGTTACTATTATTATATCAAAATTTTTTTAAAATAGGAATATATGGTTTTATAGGTATAAATATCTAATTAGAATAAGGCAGGGGCGATGTTTATGGGCAAAGAAGGATACAAAAAGGCATTAAAATAACAAGGCGAATCATGAACTCCTTCATGAAATCCACTCCTTTTAGGATTTTATAATCCCAGTATAAGTGCCATTTATTAATTCTATTTAGTGAAATTGTAAATTTTTTGTCAAAATAAAAAGGCAAATAGTATAGTACTATTCGCCTTAATTGGTATCCGCCACCAGTGAGGAATCGCCGGGCGGCCGCTCTCCCTGCTGCAACTCGGCAATCGTCAATCCAAAATCCATTTGCAGATGGGGGTAGTCCTTAAACTGTGCCCAGTCACCGCCCCATTCAAACCCCAAGGTTTTGGCCATCTGCACAACCTCAGCCCAATCCGCTTTGCCATTTTGATTGCCATCATACTGCATATCCCAAATGACATTTCCTGACTGGGTTTTTAAAGCAAAATCCACCGCGAGGCCAAAATTGTGATAGGACTCTCCGCCTTTTGCATAGGTTACAACGTCTCCCCCAGCAGTACGACCTTTTTCATATAGCCGATTCTGTTCCTCGGCACTTCGAAATCCGTCGGTAATCACAATGACAATTCCTTTTTTTGCTGCCTGCTGGATTAATTTTTGGCTCCGTTCCTCGACAACGGGATGGAGATTCGCCGGTAAAGGAACAGCCGAATTTATATTAGAATCTGTAAAAAGACCGAATTCTTTAATAAAGAAAAGTATTATGAATAGCAGGAGAGCAAGTAAATAAACAGAACTCCCAATCTTTTTTCGCTTCAAGGCTACGTATTCCTTTCTCTAGTTTCATAATCTATGACGAAATCTTCTCCCTAAAAGTTTCATAGCTAATGGCTGCTAGGCCCTTTTCGCCTGCTGAAACTCCAGCGTTGGAGAATTTTTAGCCAAGATTTTTTTAAACTGAACGGCAAATACGGTAACAGTCACTGCAACGGCAAGAAAGTCGGATACCGGTTCAGCAAGAAACACGGCAAACTCCTTATCAATAAAGAAGTTTGGCAGAGTATAAATCAATGGAATCAAAAGAATGATTTTTCGCAAAACAGCAAGGAACAGTGACGTCTTGGCCTGCCCAATGGCAATAAATGTTTGCTGACAGGCAAGCTGTGCACCCATCACAAACACGACTGCCATATATGTTTTCATTGCCCACACAGTCGTCTCAACCAGTTTCGGATCATTGCTGAACAGCGAAACAAAGAACCTTGGGAAAATCGTCATCAACAGCCAGAATGTAACAGAGAAGCTTAACGAAGAGATGATCAGTAATTTAAATGTCCGACTCACCCGTTCATTGTTTTTGGCTCCGTAATTATAGCTGATAATCGGCTGTGAGCCCTGTGTTAAACCCATAATTGGTAAAATCATTATTTGCATTAAGCTTGATAGAATGGTCATGGCGCCGACCGCCATATCACCGGAATAGTTTTTCAAAGATGAATTAAATGAAATATTTAATAGACTCTCAGTGCTTTGCATAATAAAAGGGGACACCCCCAGCAAAAGAACTGGAACAATCACCGATTTTTGGAGCTTCATATTTTTTTTACGGATTTTCAGCTTGGTTCTTTTTCCAAATAGAAAGTATAACGTCCATAGTGCTGATACAGCTTGAGCGATGACATTAGCAAGGGCGGCGCCTTTAACTCCCATGCCCAAGGTGAAAATAAAGATTGGATCAAGGATGATACTAAGAACGGCCCCAATGATGACGGTCATCATACTTATCCTTGCGAAGCCTTGTGTGGAAATAAAGGTGTTTAATCCTAAGGCAATTTGAACAAAAATCGTGCCGGATACATAAACCTGAAAGAAGTCTTTTGCATACGGAAGTGTTTCCGTTCCCGCCCCGAACATTAAGAGAAGTTTTTCACCCGAAAATAAAAAAACAACGGTTAAAATAACCGATATTCCAAGTAATGCAACAAAGCAGCTGCCTAAAATTTGTTCGGCCTCGTCATGTTTTCCCTGCCCGAGCTTAATAGCGGCCCTAGGAGCACCGCCCATCCCAATCAGCGAACTGAATGCTGCAATAATCATAATTATGGGAAAGGTTACCCCAACACCTGTTAAGGCTGCTGCCCCGATGTCTGGAATATGGCCAATGTAAATTCGGTCTACGATATTATAAAGCATATTGACAAACTGGGCGGTGATTGCCGGCAATGCCAGGCTTACCAGCAATTTTCCGATTCTCTCAGTACCCAATCTGTCGACACTTGCTTGAATCATGTTGAAACTTCCTTCCTTTTTCATGTAAATACTTTATTCCTTTATTGTAAAAAAGACAATGCCTTTATTTTAGCATAAAAAGAGTATTTTAGTGTGGTGATACTAATGGCTTTTTAGACATAAAGTGGTATCAAATGTTAAGAAGGAGCAACTATATGAATCTCACAAAATTTGTAGATAAACTGCCTATTCCTCCTGTAATAAAACCGCTTCGGAAAGATTTTAACCACACGTATTATGAAGCAACAATGACGGAGTTCAAACAATCCCTGCATCGCGACCTGCCGGAGACAACGGTTTGGGGATTTGAAGGGGGTTATCCTGGCCCTACGTTTGAGGTGGAAAGCGGAGAAAAAGTATTCGTGAAGTGGATCAATAATCTGCCAGCAAAGCATTTGCTTCCGATAGACCACACAATTCATGGGGCTCATACGGATGCTCCGGATGTAAGAACGGTCATCCATCTCCACGGCGCAAGTGTGGAGTGGGAAAGTGACGGCTATCCGGAGGCTTGGTTCACGAATGGATTTCAGCAAACAGGGCCTTATTTTTCAAAGGAAATCTATCGATATGATAATTACATGCCTGCCTGTACCCTCTGGTATCATGACCATACACTCGGGATTACCCGTCTCAATGTGTATGCAGGCCTAGCGGGGTTTTATCTAATTCGCGATCAGCGGGAACGTGAATTAAATTTACCTAGCGGGCGCTTTGATATCCCGTTGATTATCCAAGATAAGTCCTTTAATCCGGATGGCTCGCTACTTTATCCGAGGCAGCAGGAAAAACCAGTACCCGGACTAGAAACCTCGATTGTGCCTGAATTTTTTGGAGATACGATTTTGGTGAATGGGAAAGTGTGGCCTTACTTAAATGTAGAGCCACGCAAGTACAGATTTCGGCTGTTAAATGCTTCTAATTCACGTTTTTACCGGCTGCGGCTCGATTCGGGGCAGTTATTCTATCAAATAGCGACCGATAGCGGCTTAACGGGGTCACCGATCGGACTTCATGAGGTTATTTTAGCGCCTGCCGAGCGGTCCGAAGTCATTGTTGACTTTACTAATCTTGAAGGGAATAGAATTATAATGACCAATGATGCACCGGCGCCGTATCCAAATGGTGAGCCTATTAATTCCGACACGGTTGGGCAAGTGATGGAATTTAGAGTAGTAGAGCCGTTATCCAGCATAGATACGAGTACGATTCCTGCCTTTATGGTGCCGTTTCCGAAGAGACGGGTACAGGAAGCATCTAAGGTTCGGTTTCTCGGTTTAACAAGAAAAAAGGATCAGTATGGCCGTGAAGTTATGCTGCTTGATGATAAAGATTGGGATGCTCCCATCAGTGAAAATCCGAAATTAGGGCAGACTGAAGTTTGGTATTTAATCAACCTAACGAATGAGGTACACCCCATACACCTTCATTTAGTTGATTTCCAAGTCATCGACCGCAGAAATTTTGATGTAGAAAAATATAAGCAAAAGGGGGTTCTTGAATATACCGGACCGGCAATCCCTCCTATTCCACAGGAAAGAGGGCGGAAGGATACCGTGATCGCCTACGCCCGCCAGGTTACCCGAATTATTATGAAATTCGGACCGTACACAGGGTTGTATGTGTGGAACTGCCATATTCTGGAACATGAAGATTATGTCATGATGAGGCCATTTATGGTGATTCCATAATGGTCTTTCTTTTTGTACATGAAAAAGCACGGCCGGTACTTAAATTCATACATAAACAGCCCTTAATATGGAAAACTATAAAAAAATTGGGGGTGGTTCATAATGAAAAAGGGAATATTCAAGTCGCTTATCAAACTCATTAATACAGAACCACACTTCCAAGAACAGTCCAATCTTCAGACGATTGAATTAAAAAAGCAAGATATAGGAAGTCATTATGAACAAAATTTAGCGACCTTTAAAGCAATTTTTAGCGTACCCAAAAATATTGATGTTAAAACACGTGAGTTGACCATTCGGGCACTCAATCGTCGTGCCTTTATTATGTATATTGGTACCATAGTAGACCCTGATCAGATTCAAAGAAGTATTGTGGAACCGCTCATTGAAAACGCACAGCCTTCAAGCGGGATACGAGATATTGTTTCGTTTCCGGTCGAAAAGACTGCTTCAAATATTGGTGAAATTACTGAATACATAACAAGCGGCAATACCGCACTCTTTGTTGAAGGCGATCATCAATGCTATGTGTTTGAAACGACCAAAATTCAAGGGCGCAGCATTGAGAAATCTGATAATGAAGTGATTGTAAAAGGACCAAAAGAGGCATTTAACGAAAAGATTGTCGATAATATGGCGTTAATTCGTAAAAAGATTAAAAATGAAAATCTAATTATTGAATCTCATGTTATTTCTAAACGCTCAAGGAACGATTTATTGCTGGTTTATGAAAAAGATTTAGTAAATGACGAATTGCTTCAAAAAATAAATAGCCGGCTTTCTTCAATTGATAAGGATAGCATTTCTGATTTAAATATTTTGGAGCAATTTCTCGAGGAACGGCCAAGGTCCCTTTTTCCTACTATCTTAAACACGGAACGTCCTGACAGGGCGGTTTCCTTCATTGAAGAGGGACATATTGTTTTATTAATGTCAAATTCACCAAGCTGTCTAATTTTGCCGGCAACCTTTTGGTCATTATTTCATTCACCGGAAGATCATTATCTGCGTGCGCCGTATGGTAATTTCATTAGGATATTGCGGTTCATTGCTTTATTTATTTCTGTTTTTGCCTCCTCCTTTTACATCGCGGTGACAAACTACCATGTAGGAATGATTCCGCCTGATTTATTAATGGCGATCGCAGGTACGAGAGAACGTGTCCCGTTGCCTTCCATATTTGAAATTCTGATGATGGAGTTTGCCTTTGAACTGATTCGCGAGGCCGGGCTGCGCGTGCCATCCCCAATTGGTCCGACAATTGGAATTGTTGGTGCGCTAATTTTGGGACAGGCTGCTGTTCAAGCAAATGTCATTAGTCCCATTGTCATCATTGTCATCGCCTTAAGCGGCTTAAGCTCTTTTATCATTAGTGATGTGAGCATGAATTTTGCAATTCGCATGACCCGGTTTTTGTTTATTTTTGCCGCAGGCTTTCTCGGCGCTTATGGAGCTGCCACGTTATTTATGGCCGGTCTCTTTTATTTGGTTTCATTAAAATCATTTGGTACACCTTACTTTGCACCGATGACGCCGCATTTCTTCTCAAGCAAGGATTTAATAATCCGTCATGTGCCCATGAAAGAACGATTTCGCCCGGGATATTTAAAGCCAAAAGATGTAGTTAAGCAAGGAAAGGAATCCACATAGATGAAGCAGCAGCTTGGAAAACTTGGTATTCGAGAATATGTGTCAATTGCTGTATTAATGGTTGGCGCGAAGGGAATGGAAGATACACCCGCTATGCTGTTTAAACAAGTACAAAACGCAGCGTGGATGGTTCCGATCCTCTCAGGGGCACTCTTCTTCATCCCGGTCTTTTTATTATTGAAGACCCTGTCCGTATTTCAGAACAAGAACCTGTTTTCGGTCATTCAACTGTTACTTGGAAGATTTATTGGATTTTTTGTTTGTCTTCTGATATTTGGCATTTTTTCTTGCGCCATATCAGTCGATACAAGAACATATGTAAATATTATTAATACTTATTATTTTACTACTACACCTAATTTGCTTATCTATGCCATTTTAATGGCTGTTTGTGCCTATGGGGCTAAAAAAGGAATTCAACATGTTGGGTCGGTTGCTTATTTGCTTGTTTTCTATGCCGCTTTTTCAATGGCACTGGCCTTATTTTTAAGCACGAAGGATAGCAATCTTCAAGCCATGCTGCCAATTTGGGGGGCGGGAAAACTTGAAATTTTGAAGAATAGTTCAATTAGAGTCTCGACCTTTTCAGAATTTTTCCTGCTTGGAATGATAATTCCATACCTCAAATTGAACAAAGAATTTCGAAAGGGCACATGGATTGCTTATGTTACAGTCAGCATTCAAATCAGTGTTTCGACTCTCATTTTTATCTGTATGTTTGATGATACCTTAAGGGGAATTAGCTTCCCATTTCATACGGCTATTCGTTATATTTCGCTGGGAAGTTATATTCCGAATATCGAGATATTCTTTTTTGTCATTTGGATTTTGGCGGCAATTATTCGGTTTACAGCACTTTTGTATATCCTTGCGATGATGTTTGGTCATATATTTAAAATAAAAGACTTTGAATATTTAATTCCGTCACTTGCGGCGATATATTTATTGATTGGAAGTATTCCGGAAAGCTTTATTGAAGTTACCCTAAATTTAAAACAATATATAAAATACACTATTGGTCCCATGTTCACTTCCATCGCTATTATGTTATGGCTGGCTGCTCTGTTAAAAGGAGAATTTAAACATGCAAAAAACAAGAATAGTACGTAAATTATTATTACTCTTTATTGTTGTTTTTTCCTTAACCGGCTGCTGGGATCGAAATGAACTTGAAGATAAATCGTATGTGATTGGGCTCGGACTTGACCATTCTAAGAAAGAAGGAAAAATCAAGGTGACAATGCTGCTCGCCAATCCCGAAGTAGGGAGCATGCAAGGCGGCGGTGGTTCAACTGAAAAGCCGCGGGAAATTATCTCGTTTGATACGAATGATTTCATTGCAGCGAAAGGGACAGCCAATGCCATTATTTCGAGGATTATTACGTATGATTTATTAAAGATCATTGTCGTTTCCGAGGAATTGGCCAAAGATCCAAATTTCATTAATATGATTTACGATGTGGTAAATGATAAAGAAATTCGTATGAATTGTTACTTAGCCGTCTCAAAAGAAAAGGCAAGTGAATATTTCCTGCAAAACCGTCCAAGAATGGAAACAAGACCACATAAGTACTTTCAATATATGATTGATCATGGAATTGAAAATGGGCTGATTCCAGATTCCACTCTTTTTCGTTTTTTTAAAACAACAGAAAGGGGAACAGACCTTTTTTTAGCTATGTCCACAACAGCCATTCGGGACAAATACCCGGAAATTAAAGGGGAAGATGAATACATGGCTGGGCAGCTGAATGCTTCCGGAGAGTTTGATGATACCCAATTTATTGGGTCTGCGGTTTTTAGAAATGGAGTGATGATTGGTAAGCTTAATGGGCGGGATACACGTTCTATTAATATTCTTGATGATACAACAAACATCAGTGACTTATTATTGGATATCCCCAACCCATTTTCAGATCAACATCACCCATTTGCCGCCAGAATCATGAAAACAGAAAACAACAAGGTAAAAATGAATCTAAAGGGTGTTAGACCTAAGATTTTTATTACCGTCCCATTGAAAATAGAAATAATGACAAACCCTTCAATGGTCAACTTTGTAAAGGAAAAGAATCGGCAGATCCTAAAAAAGCAAATTACCCATCATTTCGAAAAAGTGAATGAGGACCTGCTAAAAAAAACACAAGCTGAGCTAAAAGGTGTACCATACCCGTTATCACTTGATGCCCGGAAATATTTTGGAACTATTCAGGAATATAAAAAATTTAATTGGTCAAAATCCTTTCTTAAAGCAGACATAATCGTTAAAGCAGATATTGAGATTGTTAATTATGGGAAAATATTAAAAAAACCTAAAAGGTAAAGGAGTAAAATGAAATATTTAACCATCATCGCGCTGCTTGTGATTGCTATATATACCTTTGGATTTGCTGTTGCGTTATGGAAAGAGAAACAAAAAATAGGAGCAATGGCCGTTATCGTTTTAGTTGTTGTGATTATGGTTCTGCCGTTTTTTTCGGTCTTTTAAAATTTTGACTAAATTAATGCAGGGAAATCTGTGTTGAAAGAGTATAGATAACTAAACGACAAAACAGAATGGGAGAGATTCTAATGGCCTATCAGCAAAAAACCAAAGAAACAGATCATAGTGTGGTTGAGTTTATTGAGAGTGTGGAGAACCCGAAAAAACGTGATGATGCTTATAATCTGGTTGATATTTTTTCAGACGCAACAGGATATCATGCAAAGATGTGGGGGCCAAGCATTATCGGCTTTGGTTCCTACCATTATAAATACGAATCAGGACATGAAGGGGATGCCCCATTAGTTGGATTTTCACCCAGAAAGGCAAAGATTAGCTTATACTTTGCTCCAGGAGATCCAAACCGCGAAGAACTACTAAAGCACCTCGGAAAACACACAACTGGAAAAGGCTGCGTCTACATAAACAAACTTGCAGACATAGAAATTGACGTATTAAAAAAGCTCATTACGCAATCTGTTCAATATTTGCAAGAAAAATATCCTGGTGCCTGACACCATTTCCTAGATTATTTCCCATCATAGTAAGACTATATAAAATTCACATCTGTAAAATGTTTACTTATCCGCCTGTTTTTTCATATAATAAGAATATTGACGTATGAGAAAAGCAGGGGGTATTGCATATGAAACACAAAAGGAGAAATACGATAGCGTTCACGTTTTTGGCGTATTTTACGCTTTTTGCAGGGGTCTTGTTATTTGCGATCGGCTTGTACAACGCGAATCTGGAATTGAATGAAAAGGGGTATTATATTGCCGTTATGCTGTTAGTCATTGTTGGGTCAATCCTAACACAAAAAGTGGTTAGAGATAATGCAGAGGATGATGAAATCATCGCTGAACAGCAGCGCAAAATGGAAAGAAATGAACAATTATAATAAAGTCTTTCATACTATTATTCTTTAACAACGCTTGGATGATTTATCATCCAAGCGTTGTTTAGTTTTTTAAATTCGCTCCCTGCATAAATCTCCCAAGATTTGCAAAACTTAAGCTATATCAAATCTAGACCTTGATAGGAGCTATTGGGAATGGAAATTGCAGATACTTTGGTTACGATTGAATTTGTTTTTATTGCAATTGTACTGCTGGTTATTTTGTTATTTATTGGTTACTTATTAATATTTGACCGACAACAAAAGCAGCATTCGATTTTAAGAAATTATCCCGCATTGGGCCGGATCCGCTATTTTTTCGAAAAAATTGGACCGGAAATGCGGCAATATTGGTTTAATAGCGATACGGAAGGCAAGCCTTTTTCAAGAGATGATTATGAGCATATCGTAAAGAGCGCGAAATATAAGCGGGATGTCGTCGGGTTTGGCTCCAAGCGCGATTTTGACGAAGAAGGTTTTTTTGTGCGGAATTCTATGTTTCCTAAACTGACGGAAGAACTAAAAATGGATCAGGAGACAATGGTGAATACGAAAAAATATATTTTGCTCAAAGACCCGCTGTTTACCGACCGGAAGGAAAAGTGGGAAATTGACAACGCGCTTGCTAACCTGCTGCATGATGATGATGCCGTCGTTATCGGTCCGAAAACGAAATACCCTTTCGTTGTCAAAAGTTTAATCGGTATGTCAGCAATGAGTTATGGGGCATTGGGGAAAAACGCTATTACTGCATTATCAAAAGGCCTGGCTCTATCAAAAGGAACCTGGATGAATACTGGAGAAGGAGGTTTGTCTCCGTATCATTTGGAGGGCGGCGTTGACATCATTATGCAGATAGGCCCAGGATTGTTTGGAATTCGCGATAAAGATGGCGGTGTCGATTGGGATGAATTGAAACGAAAAAGCGAGATTCCTCAAGTAAAGGCATTTGAGCTTAAGCTGGCGCAAGGGGCGAAAACGCGCGGAGGCCATATTGATGCCGAAAAGGTTAACCCCGAGATCGCCGCGATCCGAAAAGTGGAGCCCTATAAATCTGTAGACAGTCCCAATCGTTTTAAACAACTTGACGATATTGCTTCGATGTTCGATTTTATTGAAAAAATCCGAGAGCATACCGGCAAGCCAGTTGGGATGAAGATTGTCATCGGCAGTCCCGACAGCGCTGAGGAACTGGCAAAATATATGAAGGAATCGGGGAAAGGTCCCGATTTCATTACCGTCGATGGCGGTGAAGGAGGAACAGGGGCATCCTACCAGGAATTAATTGACAGCGTCGGACTGCCGATTAAATCAGCCCTCCCAATTTTACATTTAACGTTGAAGAAATATGGAGTTCGTGACCGTGTGAAAATCATTGCATCCGGTAAACTGTTCACGCCAGACCGGATTGCGATTGCTTTGTCGATGGGCGCTGACTTGGTCAATATTGCCCGTGGGTTCATGATTACGGTCGGTTGTATTCAAACTTTAAAGTGCCACTCCAATGCATGTCCTGTCGGTGTTGCCACAACTGACCCTGACCTGCAAAAGGCGCTTGTAATCGATGAGAAGAAATATCGGGTCGTCAATTATCTTTTGACATTAAGACAGGGGTTGTTTCGGATTGCAGCGGCAGCCGGACTGGAATCTCCGGTCCATTTTGAGCCTAAACATATTTGCTACAAGGATGATAAGGGCGTTGTTGTTTCGTTGGAGAATATCCTTAAGGAAATGGAACAGCAGATTAGCTAATTTTTAAGGGGGGAGAGGCCCCCTTTTTTATGTTAAATTAATTCCTCATTTGGTCCTCAAAGCATTTTGTAAATCTACTATCTCTTTATGAATTTCCGGAAAATCCGTTATTTCCGGAACCGTTTTTTTCACCACTGATTGTTTGCGTTCCACAGCATTTGCCATTGCTTCAAACACCAATAATAATTGTGCAAGGCTTTCATCCGGAAGAATGGTCCGTGCACTATTTTTTAAACAGGAATCAAGATGGTAACCCAGCTGTTCAAGGGAGTGAATGGCAGGCCAAAGTGACTCTAACGCTGTTCGATTATTGGAAAGTTCCCCGAGGGCTGTCGAATAAATAATTTTTAAGTTTGTCAAATTCGTGTGCATTTTACCATGTGCAGGGTTTTGTTCGGATAAAGGGTGTTGGCTTTGTGTTGAAAATAACGAGTGCAAGTATTGCATTTGACTACGAATGGTTTTAGCGAGTACATGCGGCAGCCTGCTCGAAGCCGTTCTTCTTCCAGTCAAATAAGTACCAATCAACCCAATAAGGCACCCGATGATTACATCGACTATTCTTGCAGAAGCAAAGACAGAGATTTTGTGTAAATGGGTTGAGCTTTCAGCAATTAACAAGGCATTGGGAGTAATAAACATGGCAGCAAGTGCGTAATTTCTAACAATAAATAGCTCTGTTAAAGTTGTTAGTGTAAATATAATAAATACAATAAAAATGCCTTGAGGTTTTACTGAAAGAATAATACTTGCAGCAAGAATACCGATAATGGTTCCAAATGTTCGTTGTATAGCCCGATGAAAGGTAGAAATAATAGTAGAACCAAGCATCACGGCGGCACAGGACAAAGGGATCCAATACGAACGATAGAAGTCAAAGGAATAAGCAGTCATTGCCGCAATCATAAGAATGACTCCGTACCGAACAGCAGAAATAAACACAATAGAATTCTTATCAAACGCTCCGCCGAATAAAGTTCCTAGCGATCGCTTAGGGACCGTAATTTCACGGTTAATTTTTGAAATAGGTTCATTCATTATTGCATCAGCATCAAAAATTTTGCGGAATAATTCATTTAGATCCTTATCCATTTTTTCAGGTAGACGAAATTGCAATCTTGTGTTCATTTTATGATCAATGGTCCCTACAATTCCTCTAAGAGCTTTCACTGCTTCAACCGGCATTTTTTGTTTATGACCGGGAAATCGTTCCATAACATATAAAAATATGTCATTGGCGTGATTACTCAATAAAATCAACCTTTTGTATAAATCGGTGGTCCTCCAGGAGATATATCCAGCCTTTAATACATCTTCTGTATCCTTCATCTGTATCACTGCTTGATGTCTAGCAAGGTTCGTTTGTTCAGTGCCAATCGAATCCAAATAGCTAGCTAATTTTAAATAGACTTTTTTCACTGACCTGATTTCGGGTTCGTAAGGCCTATGCAGCCAGCCTGCCATCCCGATTAACCATGAAAGCAAGCCGCCTAATAACACTAACCCCGCTCTTATTGGAGCAAGTGCTGGATTAATCGGCATACCAGAGGTCATGGAAAAGCATAATATGAAAAATATAGCTGCCGGGCCGGGGATTTGCAGGGCGCCAAAAATAAATGTCCCAACAGCACCAATTACGCCCAACATTAATGCAGAAAATATCGGGAATGGAGCGAGAATCGTTCCTACACCAACAGACAAACTTAGTCCAATCATTACCCAAAATAGCTTTTTGGCCCTTTGTGCGTAGGGTTCATTAAATACATATAGAAAAGTAAATGTGCCAATTCCTGCCTGCATGCCGTAAGCTAAGTTCCCTGTAAGGAGCCCAATTAAGGATGGAATCGCGGCGCAACTTCCAGCACAGACTGCCTTTGTCCAAGGCAAAGGGTTCTTTTTAATTTTAAACGCCTGTTTTATCAAGCTAAACCAGGCTGCTGAATTCATTCTTTTCAAAACCCATACCTCTTTCTTGGCAAGTTTTGTTTTAGTATACACAAAATGATCCTCCGTCATTTTGCTAGGGAATGAAAATAATTAGAGATGTAAACGAGATAGGAGTTAGCCGTCATGACTATTAAGAAATAGATATAAGAATAGAGGCGGTATTGTAGTCTAATACTATTTTTTAGAATTCATTTATTTTTAATTAAGATAACGGTTAGCAATTAAATCATATAGGGGGTTCTCCATGGAGACAGGCTATAAAGGCACCAATAAACTGATAACTGGTATTGTCTTTGGTGTTATTACGTTTTGGCTGTTTGCTCAGGCAATAATTAAAGGGAGATTGTGAACATGAGAAAAGAATTACTGAGAATGTTAGAATCCCGTAAGGATGAAATGATTCAAATTCGCCGTTATTTACATGAACACCCTGAGTTATCCTTCAAAGAAGAAAAAACCGCTCAATATATTGCCGATTTTTACAAAGGGAAGAATGTTGAGGTTCTAAGAAATGTGGGGAATGGTAACGGAATTATTGTGTCGATAAAGGGTGGAAATCCAGGTAAGACTATTGCGCTTCGTGCCGATTTCGATGCCCTTCCTATTTTGGAGGAGACAGATGTCCCATTCAAATCAAAAAATGAAGGTGTCATGCACGCTTGCGGTCATGATGCTCATACAGCCTACTTACTCATTCTTGCTGATTGTCTCATCCAATTAAAGGATTCACTTGCTGGTACGATTAAAATTATTCATCAGCACGCTGAGGAAGCCCCTCCTGGAGGCGCAAAAAGTATTGTTGAATCTGGTGTACTGGACGATGTAGAGAATATATTTGGTATTCACATCTTTCCTACTCATCCAGCAGGATTTGTTGGCTATCATAGTGGTTTTTCACTTGCTGGAAGATCCTTTTTCAAATTGGTTATACAAGGTGTTGGCGGCCATGGTTCTTCCCCGCATATGGCTAATGATGCAATAGTCGCTGCCGCTCATTTTGTTACGGCCGTCCAAACAGTCATCAGCCGCCGGCTCAATCCGTTCGATCACGGTGTGATTACAATTGGTTCATTCGACGGAAAAGGGACCTTCAACGTGATTAAAGATAGTGTAGAGCTTGAGGGTGATGTTCGTTATATGACAGTGGAAAATCAAAAGTTAATTTCCAATGAGGTACACCGGATTGTTAAGGGGATTGAAGCAGAATTTGACGTTCAATGCGAGCTTACCTATACAGCTGATTACCCGCCATTATACAACGATCCGAAAGTTACCGCAGATATCGTAGAAAGCCTAAAGAGCATGGATGACCCTGACATTAAAGAAGTTGCGGAATATCCTATGCTCTCTGGCTCTGAGGATTTTGCGTACTATCTTGAAAAAATTCCTGGTTGTTTCTTTTTCATCGGCTGTAAACCAAAAGGGGTAGAATCTGCTTATTTCAATCATCATCCGAAATTTGATATTGATGAGGATTGTCTACTCGTTGCGGCAAAATCTGTTGGACAAGTTGTCTGCAGCTATTACGGGTTGGAGTAATAGTTCTAGAAAGGAAGGTACTTACCATGAGAAAACAATTAATGGACATGTTGGAATCCCGTACTGAAGAAATGATTCAAATTCGTCGCTATTTGCATGAGAATCCTGAATTATCCTTTAAAGAAGACAAAACGGCTCAATATATTTTAGATTTTTATAAGGGGAAGGATGTTGAAATTCAGTCGAATGTTGGGAATGGTCATGGGATTATCGTGACGATTAAGGGAGGGAAGCCGGGAAAAACGATTGGTCTTCGTGCCGACTTTGATGCCCTTCCTATATTGGAAGAAACAGGGCTTCCCTTTAAGTCGAAAAATGAAGGTGTTATGCATGCTTGCGGTCACGATGGCCATACCGCATATTTATTAGTGCTTGCTGACTGCCTTATTCAATTAAAGGATGAGATACCTGGTACAATCAAAATCATTCACCAGCACGCAGAAGAAGTACCGCCAGGCGGTGCCAAAAGCATTGTAGAATCAGGAGCACTTGATGACCTTAATAATATTTTTGGAATTCATTTGCTTCCATTTAATTCAGCTGGTGTTGTTGGATATCACAGCGGCTTTTCAATGGCAGGCAGATCCTATGTTGAATTGGGAATTCAAGGTGTTGGCGGTCATGGCTCTTCACCGCATATGGCAAACGATGCAATTGTCGCCGGCTCTTATTTTGTTACAGCAGTACAAACCATCATTAGCCGTCGTTTAAATCCTTTTGATATGGGAGTTATCACGATTGGATCCTTTGACGGCAAAGGTACCTTTAATGTCATAAAAGATCGTGTGGAGCTAGAAGGGGATATCCGCTATATGAATATGGATTCAAAAGCAATCATTGAGAAAGAAGTGCGACGCATTGTCAGCGGAATCGAGGCCGAGTTTGATGTTAAATGCGACTTAACCTATACCTCTGATTATCCTCCTCTATATAATAACCCAGAGGTTACAGCAGATGTGAAAACAAGCTTAGAAGGTGCGAATGACCCAGATATTAAAGAAGTAATTGAATATCCGATGATGTCACCTTCCGATGATTTTGCCTATTATTTAGAAAAAATTCCAGGCTGTTACTTTTTCGTAGGAAGTAAACCAAAAGGAGTAGAAAAACCTTATTTCAACCATCATCCGAAATATGATATCGACGAAGATGCCCTAATCGTTGCCGCAAAATCAGTCGGCTATGTTGTTTGCGGGTACTATGGTTTAGAGTAAAAGACATGATGTCAGGCACCTGCATAAAAGACCTATCCTTTCATTAATAAATTGAAAGGTAGGTCTTTTTTTGTCCCCACTATTTTTTTATCCGGAACAGGTTGCAGAGAAATGTCAAAGGATTGATAATATTTGTAAAGGGAAAAACTAGAGGAGAGTTAAAATGGATATCTTTCTGAAACAAGTTTTTGCAGGCTTGCCAAAAACAGTCGGAGATAAAGAGGCGGCTCATTTAATGGACCGTGAGTGGACAAGTGCAATTTTTAAAGAGCCGGTTTTTGGACCGGTTTGGATGGGCAAAACTGGTTTGACTGGTGATGGGCAGGCGGATACCGAGCATCATGGCGGGCCGGAAAAAGCCGTGTTTGCGTATGCTGATGAGCATTATACATATTGGCAAAAAGAGCTTGGGGTGAGTAGCATCGGACCCGGCGGAATGGGTGAGAACTTTGTAATGGAGCATGTACTTGAGGACGGGATTTCAATCGGCGATACGTTTCAAATCGGTGAAGCTGTCGTCCAAGTATCACAGCCAAGGCAGCCATGCTGGAAGCCGGCTCGCCGTTTTAGGGTGAAAACATTAGCATTGCAGCTGCAAAATACAGGCAGAACTGGCTGGTATTTTCGTGTGTTACAGGAAGGATTTGTTGAAGACGGGCAGACATTTTCCTTAATTGAACGGTCGTATCCACAATGGACCATTCAAAGGTGCAATGAAATTATCCATGCGAAACAGCCGAATTTTGATTTGATGAGGGAGCTGGCTGCATGTGAGCTGCTCGCCCCAAAATTACGAGATACGCTGGAAACGCGGATTGAAAACGGAGGAACCGCAGATATACGGAAACGGGTATTTGGGCCGAATGAATGAGTGTAGATTTTTTTAAGAATGGAGGATCGTAATGGAAGCAGATTTCAGACAATTCCTAGATCAGTTTTTGGAAATTTGGCGAAATTCATCATTGCCGGGAATGGAGAAAATTATTTCCGAGGACTATCAAGCCAGAGAAATAGCTGATGGGAAAATAATTGACTTTGGCTATAATGAGTCAATCAGCGGCTGGAAACAAGGGTTTAACTTTGTGCTGGAAAACAGAGCTCAATGGGACTTAAGGGAGTTGGCGATTCTGCCTATTAATAAACATGAAACGATGGCCATTATATTTGCCTCCCTAATTATTAACGGTAAAAAAACAGAAACCGGTAATTTATTCTTTGAGACTTTCAAAACTGAGGACCAGAAAACTTGGAAACTGGTAAGAAGTTATATTGAGGCTGGGGTGACTTCAGCGTTACTTGATAAATGATTTTTTTAATAACCTAACCGGTTGATTAAAACGCTTGGAATATTTTCTATCTCCAAGCGTTTCTTTTATAGGATTTTATTTTGACTGCCTGGCGATCCCCATCAAGAGGGAAGAACGGTAAAAATCAAAGGTTGATATTGCCCGAGGACCCCATTCAAAAGGGAGTAACGGTAAAATCATAGTTTGATTTTGCCCACGGAGCCGTGCCAAGAGGTGCGAACGGTAAAAAGCCCGTTCCCATTTTCAAAAGCCTAAATTTTTTTAACCGATTCTATTAACATGATCTGATTTTCCTAATCCCACATCTCATAGATCTCAAATGTTCCTTTTTCAAAAAAGAACGGGAAGCGCCGCTTAAACCATGGCTGCATTGGCAAATTTAAAGCTTCATTTATTGAAATCCAGGCACATTCTCCTTCCGGGGGATTTTCTAACAATTCTCCTTCATAGGATGAACTAGGAAATTGACTTTAAAAAGCATATATAAAAACCCAGGATTGATCGTATTGTTACATATCATCTTTTAAACAATTGCACTTTTTTATTGTTTGAGGTTAAAATTGGAAATAAAAGTTATTGGAAATATTTTATCAAAATTGGCTGATTAGTTAGGGGGATGGGACATGAAAATTAGAGAAGTGGATATATCAGATGCAGAAAACCTAGTCAATCTAATTCTTCAGGTAGAAAAAGAATCCGAATATATGCTGATGGAACCCAGCGAACGACAATTGACCGTGGAGCAGCAAGCCCAAAGAATTGAGTCGTTTCAAAAAAGTCATAACTCTACTATTTTTGTTGCGGAGAAGGACAGTCAACTGGTCGGATACTTGTTTGTTGTTCGCGGTTCGGCTAGGAGAACTGCCCATTCCGTTTATTTAGTGATTGGTATTTTAAAAGATTTTAGAGGGCTTGGAATCGGGACAAAGCTATTTCAACAGCTTGAAGAGTGGGCGGTTGTACATAACATTCATCGTTTGGAGCTGACGGTGGTCACTCGGAACGAAGCCGGAGTCGGACTTTATAAAAAAATGGGCTTTGAAATAGAAGGAAGAAAACAGCATTCTTTATTAATTAATGGTGAGTTTGTCGATGAATATTATATGGCGAAGCTAATTTTAGGGGGACAAGTATGAAAAAATGGGTTACGAATGGACAGGAGTTATAAAAAAACTGAATGAACATGCTACGAAAAGGAAGGTAAATGACATGGGGTATCTTTTTATCGCTATATTAATAGTTTTCTTTGGAGTCACAATCTTAAATAAATTGAATAGAATTGAGCAGCAATTAACAGGGACCAAAAAAATAACGCTGGAAAAAAATCAAAATCAAATCGAGTATGACGAACCACTGCTGCGAGATGAGGTAAGACAGCTTTTACTAGAAGGTAAAAAAATTAAAGCTGTTAAAAGAGTGAGAGAAAGAACGGGTATTTCGTTAGTTGAGGCGAAACAATATGTGGATCAATTTGAGTTATAATGTTTGACAAATTTCAAAATAGTAAGAAAATGTAGTTAAAAAAGAAACAGGTGAAAGTATCTTGCCAACAACAGAAGAATTGCTTATAGCTCTCAAGGGGATTCTGTCTCAGGACCAAGTAACTATTAATCAAACCATTTTAGAACAGCACAGTAAAGATGAATCCTATCATACTCCAAGCTTGCCGGATATTGTTGTCTTTCCGGCGACGACCGAAGAAGTTTCCAACATCCTGAAATTAGCGAGCGGATTCAAAGTACCGGTTATTCCATTTGGAAGGGGAACGAGCTTGGAAGGCCATGTTATTCCATACAACAAAGGGATCACGATTGATTTTTCCTTAATGAATAAAGTGTTAGAAATTCGTGAGCAGGATTTCTTGGTGAAGGTCCAGCCCGGAGTGACCCGCACACAGTTAAATAAAGAATTGAAGAAATATGGTTTATTTTTCTCAGTGGATCCGGGGGCTGATGCAACCCTTGGCGGCATGGCAGCGACCAACGCGAGTGGGACTACATCTGTCCGATATGGAGTAATGCGAGATCAGGTTCGTGATTTAGAGGTTGTGCTCGCGGATGGTACGGTCATCCATACGGGTAGTTTAGCGGAAAAGTCGTCATCAGGCATTCATTTAAATGGATTATTTGTCGGGTCTGAAGGAACGCTTGGCTGCTTTACCGAATTGACGTTGCGTGTCTATGGAATCCCAGAATATATAATGGCTGCCAGGGCTTCCTTTCCGACGGTCCACGATGCTGTTTCCGCGGTAGTTGGCATTTTATCAGCGGGGATTCCAATTGCCAGGGTTGAGCTTGTAGACGAACAGTCAATGAAACAGGTCAATTTATTCAGCGATACAGATTATCAGGTGAAACCTACCCTATTCTTAGAATTTCATGGGAATGAGGCTGGTCTCAAGCAAGATGTTGAATTTATGAAGGAAATTGTAGCTGATTGCCAATGTGAAGGCATAGAGTTTGAAACGGATCAGGCCGCACTCAATCGCTTATGGGAAGCGCGTCATAACTTAGCTTACGCCTATATTCACGGCTATCCGGGTAAAAAAATGATGACAACCGATGTTTGTCTTCCAATATCCGAGTTAGCTGGGGCGATTGAACATGCGAGGGAGGAACTTAATAAGCTTGGTCTTACAGGCGGAATCGTTGGCCACGTGGGTGATGGTAATTTTCATACGGTTTTAATGATTGATACGAAAAATTCGGAGGAAATTAAAAAAGCTGAAGAATTTAATGAATCGATTGTCTTGCATGCGCTGGAGCGCGGCGGTACTTGTACAGGCGAGCACGGTGTCGGTGTGGGTAAACAAAAATATCAGGAGAAAGAACATGGAGAAGCGCTTAAGGTGATGGAAAAGATTAAAATGGCGCTCGACCCGGAAAATCTTATGAATCCGAATAAAATTATGAAATTCTAATTAAGAATAAAGGCGGCTTTTTAAAAGTACGCCTTTATTTGTTATTATGTATCAAAGGATTTTGAAGGAGATGAGGAACAATGTCCCAATCATTTGAAGTGGCCACGTTTGCCGGGGGATGTTTTTGGTGTATGGTATCCCCGTTTGATGAACAGCCAGGGATTGTTAAAATCGTTTCAGGCTACACAGGCGGTCATACAGTGGCCCCGACCTATGAAGAGGTGTGCTCCAATACAACTGGGCACTATGAGGCAGTCCAGATTACATTTGACCCAGCGATTTTTCCTTATGAAAAATTGCTGCAGGTATTTTGGCAGCAAATCGACCCGACCGATGCGGGGGGCCAATTTAGCGACCGCGGCTCATCGTACCGGACGGCTATTTTTTACCATAATGAAGAACAACAGAAGTTAGCTGTGGCTTCAAAGGCAGAGCTTGCTGCGAGTGAACGCTTTGAAAAACCGATTGTAACGGAAATCTTGCCGGCTGCTCCGTTTTATCCGGCAGAGGAAAAACATCAGCATTATTATAAAAAAATCCCTTTCCATTATAATCACTATTTCGAAGGTTCCGGCCGGGCAAAATTCATTCGTGAAAACTGGAAAAAACGCAAAACTGATGGAGAGCTGCGGCAGGTATTGACCCCGTTGCAATATGAAGTAACAAGGAACAATGCCACCGAACCGCCATTTGAAAATGAGTATTGGGATTATTCCGAAGAAGGGATTTATGTGGATATCATTTCTGGAGAGCCGCTGTTTAGCTCAACTGATAAATACGATGCAGGTTGCGGGTGGCCAAGTTTTACAAAACCGTTAAGGCGGATTGAGCTTGAAGAAAAATTTGATACCTCGCATGGACTGCGGCGGATTGAGGTACGTGCAAAGACTTCCGATTCCCATCTTGGCCACGTATTCGATGACGGCCCAGGCCCTGACCGCGCCCGTTACTGTATCAATTCAGCCGCACTTCGGTTTGTACCAAAGGAAAAGCTGGAAGAGGAGGGTTATGGGGTGTTTAGGAAATTGTTTGAGGGGAAATGACCGGCCACATAAGGGTCCATAGTGCGCGAACTCTCCGGGATATTTTAAATTCGCGCACTAAAGAAGGTTCATAGAGCGCGAACATAAGGGAAATTTCCAAGAACGCGCACTATAGAAGGTTCATAGAGCGCGGACTGAAGGGGAAATGTCAAAAACGCGTACTATAAAGAGTTCATAGAGCGCGAACCTGAGGGAGATTTCCAAAAACGCGCACTATAGAAGGTTCAAAGAGCGCGAACCTGAGGGGAAACTCCAAAAACGCGCACTATAAAGAGTTCATAGAGCGCGAACTTGAGAGAAAACTCTAAAAACGCGCACTAAAGAAGGTTCATAGAGCGCGAACCTGAGGGGAATTTCCAAGAACGCGCACTAAAGAAGGTTCATAGAGCGCGGACTGAAGGGGAAATGTCAAAAACGCGCACTATAGAGGGTTCATAGAGCGCGGACTGAAGGGGAAATGCCAAAAACGCGTACTATAAAGAGTTCATAGAGCGCGGACTGAAGGGGAAATGCCAAAAACGCGTACTATAAAGAGTTCATAGAGCGTGGACTGAAGGGGAAATGCCAAAAACGCGTACTATAAAGAGTTCATAGAGCGCGAACCTGAGGGAGATTTCCAAAAACGCGCACTATAGAAGGTTCAAAGAGCGCGAACATGAGGGGAAACTCCAAAAACGAGCACTATAAAGAGTTCATAGAGCGCGAACATGAAGGAAAACTCCAAACTCGCGTACTATAAAAGGTCCATAGCGGGAAAATAAATAAACAGGAGGGACCTGTTTGAATTCAAACGTGAACTACTCAAAACTGTTATGGGCAGGTGACGAAGACCCATGCCTTGACCAAATCAAAATAGACGACTGCGAGGAAATGGTTTTAGGAAGGTATGGCGGAAACCGACATGCCGGTGCTTATAAAAATGAAGACGGAGCGATGTTGGTTAAGGGGGAGGACTGGGAATTCGCAATGATTCTCGATGGGCACAATAGCTCCGAAAGTGTTCAATTAGTTTTAAAAACCATTGATGATGAATTTGATAGATTAGCAATTATCTTAAACGAACCTGTAGAAACAGCCTTTCGATCATTTGAAACTAGCATTCTTTCTATTTTTAAATCACAGGAATTTCTTGACGCTTGTAAAAAAGTAAAAGGCGAAACAGCCTGTTTATTATGTGTTAGAAAAGCGAATTATTTATGGTGGCTTTCCATTGGTGATTGCTTAATTTACCTTTTTTATGAAGAGCTCCATAAGTTAGGTCAATATGTGCTAAACCAGCGGCAGTTTTTCGAATGGATTGGCGAGGTTAATACGTTCTCATTACCGGTGCCGTGCTATTCTTCTGGGATTCGGGAATTAAGAACGGGAAATAATCGGATTTTGCTGCTAACCGATGGGGTTGTGGAATGCGGCGGGCGGTATTATGAAAATGCTAACCACCTATATTTGGATTGCTATGGCCATTCCGTAAAAAATTCAGTAAACCAAGTTTTGCAGTTTGTCCTTAAGAGTTTAGGTCGGGATAGTGCGACTATTATTTCCTGGGATTACCACAACCAGTTTTCCTGCACTTATCCTAGTAATTAACCAAGAGGTGAAGATAATGGCTCAAATTATTAATGGTCAAATAGAAAGAAATGAATACTCCTCAATTCCCTATACTTGGATTCGCGGGGGGCAGCCGAATAAAAGCATCTGCATTATGCTGCCGGGACTGGGTTACACCACACAGCGTCCGCTTTTCCATTACGCAACTAACATATGTGTTAATCATAATATCGATATTCTTCATATTAACTATCAATATAGTCAAAATGAACATTTTAAAAAGCTCTCAGAACCTGAGCAGGATCAGTGGATGTATGATGATGTCATGGCGACTGCCCACGAGGTTTTAAAGGAACAAGAATATGAGCAAAGTTTTCTGCTAAGCAAATCACTTGGGACAATCCCGATGGCTAAAGAATGGACAGATAGAAGTTTGGAAAATACTGTGTCCGGAATTTGGTTAACACCACTTTTAAAAGATAACAATGTTTATCAGGCAATATTGAATACTGAATTGCCTTCCCTGGTAGTGATTGGAGACAAGGACCCTCACTTTATTGACGACAGGGTCGCTACATTAAAACATAACCAGCTTGTTAGTATAGTGGTGATCCCAAATGCCGACCATAGTTTGGAGTTAAAAGGCGATATCACAGCCACAATGGATGCCATAAAGGAAGTCACTTTGAAAATTCAAGAATTTATCCAAAGATGAATTTTACATCAAGCTTTAGTAAATAAAGTAATAAATTGATGTGCATCCGTAAGAAGGAGAGAAAAATAATGAATAATAATCGAATTGAACAGGAAATTTTCATTAAAGCGCCTTTGCATAAGGCATGGCCGCTGCTTAGCCAGCCAGCTTGGTGGGTTGGACCAGAGGGGCCAGACCAACTGGATTTTGATGGCCCGCGGGTGGTGGCGGACATCATTTACGGCAAGTTTACTGTATTGTATGAACGGAATGAGGAGCCCAATTATATAGCCTGTCGCTGGGCAAGTTCGTTTCCTGGAGAAGAGCCGAGTGAAGGTAATTCCACTTTGATTGAGTTTTTCTTGAAATCAGAAACAGATGGAACTAGGCTGCGTGTAGTAGAGAGTGGTTTTGCCAGTTTAGACATAACAGAAGAAGCACGGCAGAAGGCGTTTGAAGAAAATACCAAGGGATGGGATGTCCAGCTCAATAAGTTACGGAAGCGTGCGGAGCAGTAGATGCCGTCAGTGGAATAAAATTTAATTGCTATTACTATTAAATAAAGGGTGGAGGCGGTGCTATGGTAAGTAAAATCAAAGAAGAACTGCTTAGTAAGACTGTCTATTTAACAAGCCATGAAAAGGAATGCTTAATAAAAGCACTCCAAAATGCGGAAGCAGCCCATTTCGGTCAAAGAAGAGCCACAGGGGAGCCTTATATTATTCATCCAATTGCTGTATGCGGGATTCTCGCACATTACAATGCAGACATCACAACCTTAATTTAAGCACTGCTGCAGTTTTGAACCGCCCGCATATTTCGGGGGATTAAGATATTGAAACGCCAGCTCCTCTAACTCCTCCTGAATATGATATAATCCTAATTTCTTAGCAAGCGGCGAAAAGAAGATAATGGTTTCATTGGCGTAGGGTACCTTCTTTTCAATTCTTTTTACCGAAAGGGTTCTCATATTATGAAGACGGTCCGCCAATTTAATAATCGTGACTCTGATGTCGGCAGCCGCAGTGGACAGCAGTTTTTGAACCAGGGATTTTTAGCTTATTAAAGAAACATCCATCAAGCGAAGAAATGAGACTGCTTAGCACCGAACTGTTAAAAGACTCAATAAAATCAGTGCAGGCCGTTTCTAATAATCCAATTGAATTCCACGATTTAATCACTTACGAATTACTGCACAAAGAAATGACTATTTTCACCCCGAAAATGGATGTCATTTTGCTGCCGGAAGGGGCAACGGTAATAGACTTTGCATTTTCTTTAAACCCAGAATTAGCTAAAAAAATGTCTTATGTAAAAATAAATGGCCAGACAAAATCGATTACAACTGCTCTTAACAATATGGATATAGTAGAAATTATTGCTTTAAAAAGGAATACTGTACACGCTGACTGGCTAAATCATGCCCAAACATCTAAAGCAATGAAAACAATCCAAGATTCTTTGCAGTAATAACACCAGCCAAAATCTACAATTAACGTAAAAAGATAAAAAATGTTAAAATAGTTTTAAAGTAATTAAGTTAGTAAGGAACAGAGGGGACAGCGATGAAATACGAAACAATCATATTCGATATAGATGATACATTGTTTGATTTTGGCAAGGCAGAGGATTATGCACTCCAAAAGGTTTTTCAAGAGTTCGGCATGCCTTCTGGGGCGGAGCAGTACCAGGAAAGCTATGAAAAATGTAATAAACCTTTATGGAGAGAACTCGAGCAGGGGCTTATTACATTGGAAGAATTGAAGGTTGAACGATTCAGACGGCTTTTCCTTCATGAGGGATTGAAAATCGACGCAGCTGAGTTTTCACGTGTGTTTTTAGAACTTTTAGGTCAAGGTACCTACCTTGTCCCAGGAGCCGTGGAATTGATTAGCAATCTCAAAGACTTTCAGTTAGCTGTGATTACGAACGGTTTCGGAGAGGTGCAGAAATCAAGAATCGCAGGATCGCCGCTTGCACATGCCTTTAAGCAAATTATTGTCTCAGAGGATGCGGGGATGCAAAAGCCGGAAAAGGGTATTTTTGAGTACGCTTTTTCAAAACTGGGGATTTCAAGTAAAGACAAGGTGTTAATGGTGGGAGACTCTCTTACTTCGGACATTACAGGCGGGGTTAATTTCGGCATCGATACCTGCTGGTTCAATCCGCACGAAAAGAACAATACAAATGGCGTTAAGCCAACTTATGAAATCCGTGATTTGCTGGAGCTATTAAAAATTGTTGAAAGCTCTGAGCCTGTCTTAAGCCTGTCTTAATAATATTCTATTAAAGCAACAAAAAAGAAAGCCCATTTATCGCGGGCTTTCTAACTTTTTAAACCGATAAAATCCACTCAGCAATATCATTAATCACTTGTTGATCCACATGCTGCGGAACCTTATATTCCTTTTTCGCTTTAAGAATCTTCCCATAAACAGAAGGCATAAACAAATGGTTCAAGTTCGGATAAAGTTTATATGTTACATTCTGATTATCACCTAATAATTGTTTGTAACCCTCAAAGTCTTTTTCTATTGTTGCTTGGAAATCTTTTTCTCCTTGCAAAATGAAAACTGGTTTTTCCAACTCTTGTAGATAATTAGCTGATGGATGTTCGCCCATTTCTTTCAAGTAGTACGCTCTGACGTATTTCCCCAAAACCTTCGTTGATTTTGCTTCCTCGTCGTTTAAGTTATAGATGTTGTCAAACTTGGATGATAGGGAGGCTATTTGTTTCTTGGCAATCAATTTCAAAAAAGGATTCAACGAGTTTAACACTTCGTCGTTTTGACTCATCATGATTTCTTCTAATTTACGCGGAGAACCGGCCATAATAATGATCCCGGCAAAATTCCCGCCTTCTGCGTCAATGCGGGGAGCCAGCATTCCTCCCATACTATGACCAATGATAAAGATTTTGTTTGGATCAATGCGGGAATCTTGGCGTAAGAAATCAGCAGCAAGGATGGCATCCTCAATCGTCTCTTCTTTGACTGATAATCCCGTATCGTTTTTCATTTCTTTACCGTATACGAAGGTTCTCTTATCATAACGCAGTACGGCAATACCTTTTTCCGTCAAACCATCCGCAATGTCTTTAAAAGGGCGATTATCTCCGTTTTTTTCGTCCATATCACTTGGGCCAGAGCCGTGGACTAAAATAACTGAAGGGACCAACCCATTTATTTTATTAGGAATGGTCAATATTCCGTTTAGTGGATATTTTGTTTCGGTACCTATCACAATCTTTTCATCAGCCATTGTATGTTCCTCCTTGAATTGAAAGCCAATTAGATAAACAATACCTATTCATTACTATATTTCTTTTTAGAAATCCATTTATTTGCAGCCATTAAGGTTAGAGCAGATAACAATATAGTGGATATTAAACCCCATATAACGTCAGGATTGACTGTTCCTAAAACGAGGATGTCCATGCCGTATTTACTCATGCTTGCTGGATTTATCCTGTCTATGACGGGACTTAAACCAACTATAACTCTGCAAACAAGTAAAAAAACAATGGAAATTAACGCAATTATTCCCTGACTATTGAAAATCGTGCTAATCATCGTTGTAAACGAAACAATAAACAAAACCCACAACAGATAAAACAGTAAAGCGGCTAAGAAATCAATAAAATGAATACTAGTAAATAATAAATAAACATATAGATAGGAAACCAGGTATCCTATCGTTACACTAAAAGTGACGAACAGATAGTTTGAAATGATTTTTCCGTAAATATATGAACTTACCTTAACGGGTCTTGTAAGAATAAAAGCTAGCATTCCATTTGCTTTGTCAGACTGGATAATCCCCATGATCGAAACGATAATGATCATTATTCCAAGTTGATCAAATTGAGACCCTAATGTACTAGCGAGTACCTCGCCGCCATTTTGGGCCGCCATACTTGGATCAATCGTAATACCTTGCCCTCCGCCAACTGCTTTTAATATGTCAGGTAAATAATATGTGACAACCGGTTGAGTAATCCCCAAAAAAATAAATACAAGCGGCAGCCAAATAATTTTATATTCGCGTACCATTTGAGCAACTTCCTTTTTTGCTAATACAATAAAAGTGCTCATTCCTCCACCACCAATTTTAAGAATATCTCTTCCAGTGTATCGTTATTAATTTCGAACCTTACAATATCAACATTATGGTCTAAAGCACTTGCCAGCAGCATATTTTTGTTCATTTTTAAATTTTCTACTTCTATTTTTATATTTTTTCCAAGTACCTCAATACCTTTTACATAGGTTAAGTTTTTAACAAAGTCAATCCATTTTTGACTTTTTTCGGCCATTTCAATACTAATCCTATTTCCACTATTCTTATTTAGAAGTTCTGCCCTCGTTGTATCTTCAATCTTTTGTCCATTCTTTATAATGACAAATCTCTCACATATTTCTTCTGCATCCCCTAAAATATGGGTTGATAAAAGAATAGTCGTATCTTTCTTTATTTCTTTAATGATATTCAATACTTCTCTTCTTCCGATTGGGTCTAATGCTGACACGGGTTCATCCATGACAATTAGAGACGGTTTATGAAGCAATGCTTGGGCAATGCCCAGTCTCTGTTTCATGCCGCCCGAAAAAGTTCTAACTTTGGAATTTTCTTCTCCACTTAAACCGACCTTCGCCATAATTTCCGGAATTGCCCTTGTTAATTCCTCTTTTCGTAACCCTGATAATTGTCCCATAAAAGTTAGCGTTTCTTTAGCAGTCATCCATTGAAAAAAATTCGGGTATTGAGGTAAATAACCTATTTCTTTCTTCACTTCGGAAATTTTTTTACCATCTAGTAAAACTACTCCCTGACTCGGATCCATAATATCTGAAATTATCTTTATTAAGGTCGATTTACCAGCACCATTAGGTCCAATTAATCCAACACATTGACCCGACTGAATCTCCATTGAAAAATGATCAACAGCCGTTTTCTCCTTAAACTTTTTGGTCACATTTTTAATTTCTAATTTCATCTTCCGTCCCTATCCTTTCTGCCGATAACAAAATACAGGATTGGACCAATGGTATTAACAAAAATTATGACGAGGGTCCACAGAAAAACATTTTTTCTAGCTTTTCGATTTCTATATAAATCTATTAATGCGATTAGAAGTAAAATGAGTTCAATGATTAAAATAGGTAAAATTAGTGGCAAAAAAGACATAATATCTATATCTGATAAATCGTTCACACCATAATGTAATTTCATACCCATCACTCCCCAAATTGTTTAAGCCAAAATTAGCAGCTGCGGTGTTGTAGGATATTTAATTATCCGAGCAGCATAGGAAGACCGACAGCTAGAAGAATTACCACGATAATGAAAACCCATGACAGGGGATGGGCCCAGTTATTGGTCCAGCCAATCCCAAAGCGTTTTTCTAAAAAGATTGCCGGGTCTTTCGGGTTAAAATAGAACATTCCAAGCTTCCAATAGCGATCGTCGTCTCGGTCGATCACTTTTCCAGCATCGCTGAGAGCCTTTTGGGATACCCGGCTGCCGCCTTGGCCGGTTGTGATAGATAAAATAATGGTTCCCGCACAAACTACAACGACATATACGAGTGGAACGTAAAGCTGCAGCTGACGATTAATCGGATAAATCATTGAAAGCTGTGGCAGCATGAGTAAAGCAATTAAACCAGTGCCCATTAATATCATGAAAAGCGACCATCTTCTTCTAAAAATAATGTTTTGTCTTAGTGACTCTTCCGGGTTAGCTGCAGACACCTGCTGCTTGGCTTTTGAAATGACGATATTGATAAAGAGAAACAGAAGCGTCAGATAGATTTGCATAATCGGCATCAGCAGAACAGACCGGTAAGATTTTGTTGCCCAATTGGTCACTTCTCCGCTGAAATTGTATTGCATCGGAAACCGTTCGGGAATTTGTTGATAGTTTGCAAGAGTAAAGGCAATGGTTGCAATTGAAATCAAAAATGGAATCACAAACCAATAATTGGAGTAAGTTAGTTTTTTACTGCGAAACTGAGTATTAACCGTGATGACCTGCGGCTTTTTTGTCCAATCAGGGTGTTGTTTTTTTATGTTTTTCATTTGGTTGTGAAAAATCAGGTACACAATAAAGCTGGCAACAATGTAGACTGCGATTAAGATAGAATACAAGATTGCGATAGAGTCTTCATCACGTCCGCTTGCTGACATTGCAAGTACGGCGGTGACTATGACCGCAAGCACACCGGTAATCCATGCATAGGATTTGCGCATTTTTTTAAGATCAGGGCGCTGATAGGCTTCCTCAGGAATGGACACCCCAAAGCTTTCCGTTTTCCGTGTCCAATATGGAATAAAGATGAGAGGAATATACATCGGGATCATTAAAATAATTAAAAACATTAACATCTTTGAATTCACTCCTTTGGTTGAAATTCCGTATAAATTTGACTGCATAGTTTTTGAAAATCTTCTTTAGTGACATCGCGGCAAACCGCCTCCGCAATCAATGGGCGAAGTTTGACTGTTAAATCCGTCCAGTAAACGTCATCCGCTTTTGCTACCCCGTCCGGATTAATCACAACCCCCTTTTGGCGATGGATGAGAATAAATCCCTCTTGCTTTAACTGCTGGTAGGATTTATTGACAGTATGGAGGTTAATTCCGAGATCAGAAGCAAGCGATCGTACTGATGGAAGTGCTTCACCCGGACTTAATTCTTTTTTAGCAATCCCTGCGATAATTTGATGTTTTAATTGTGTATAAATCGGCTCCTCGGATTCGAGGTCAAGTGTAATGAACACATGAACCGCCCTCCTTTGTGTTAGCTGTTATATTTATAGTATAACAGCTATAACGAGTGGTCAATAGGCTTTTGAAAAATTTTGTAAAAAATGGTTGACGGCAGCGGTCTACGTGCCCGAACGGCCGAAAAAAAGAAGAGGAGGGTAACGTAGAGGGTGTCTAGGTGCCCGAACGGCCGAAAAAAGAAGAGGAGGGTAACGTAGAGGGTGTCTAGGTGCCCGAACGGCCGAAGAAAAGAAGAGGAGGGTAACGTAGAAGCAGTCTACGTGCCCGAACGGTCGAAAAAAAGAAGAGGAGGGTAACGTAGAGGGTGTCTACGTGCCCGAACGGCCGAAAAAAAGAAGAGGAGGGTAACGTAGAGGGTGTCTAGGTGCCCGAACGGCCGAAGAAAAGATGAGCAGGGTAACGTAGAAGCAGTCTACGTGTCCGAACGGTCGAAAAAAAGAAGAGGAGGGTAACGTAGAAGCAGTCTACGTGCCCGAACGGTCGAAGAAAAGAAGAGGAGGGTAACGTAGAGGGTGTCTAGGTGTCCGAACGGTCGAAGAAAAGATGAGTTAGGTAACGTAGAAGCAGTCTACGTGCCCGAATCGCAAAAAAAAATTCTTCAGCAGGGTAATGTAAAGCGCTGTCTCCTTCTAAATAGAATTTGGAAAACACCATGTAAAAAGGTAAAATAAATGACAATCTTATTTCACAAGGATTTCACATTTGTGTTTTATACTCAATTCATGAACGAGGTTGCTCCACAACGGAGTAAAGATCAAAAAAGATAAGGGTGGAAAAGATGAAACATAAATCTTTACTGATGCTTTTTGTAGTATCTATCATGGTGATTGCCGCAGGCTGCGGAACCAGTAAAGAAAAAGACACAAGCAGTCAAAATCAACAGCTGCCGGCAATGATTGACGTTGCCTTAAAAATCAATCCGGAAAATCCACAGCTAAATAAAGAGGTTACGTTCAGTGCAACGGTGACTCAAGGTAAAGAAAAAGTGGATGATGCAGATGAAATGACCTTTGAGATTTGGAAGGATGGCAAAGAAAAACACGAAAAGATTCAAGGGAAGCACAAAGGTGATGGCGTCTACTCCATTACAAAAAGCTTTCCGGAAGCAGGAAAGTATTTTGTGATTTCGCACGTAACTGCTCGTGACATGCATAATATGCCGCAAAAGGAATTTACCGTCGGGGATGCAAGTGCTACTAATGATCAAGCCCAGAAAGCCGAACATCATGAAGAAGGCCATGATTCCGATCACCACGATCACCATGATGCAGCTGGTGTTTCCATGCATTTTATGGTTGCCAAAGATGTAAAAGCGAATGCAAAAACAACCTTAACGGTACACCTGCAAAAGGATAATTCTGCTTTAACTGGCGCTAGAGTGAGATTTGAAGTTTGGAAGGCCAATGAGGAAAAACATGAATTTATCGAAACGAAGGAAAATAAAGCCGGAGAATATGCAGCAGAGACTAATTTTCCAACCACTGGAGAATACACAGTCAAAGTCCATGTAGAAAAGGGCGAAATTCATACACACGAGGAAAACACTATAACTGTTCACTAATTGTTTACGCCTGATTTCAACATCAGGCGTATTTTCCATTGAGTTTTCAATAATGAGAGGGGGATTAGGATGAAAAAGCTCGGCCCATTTTTACTTATCTTATTTCTTTTAGCAGGCTGTCAAACAGAGAAAATTTCAGTCCCTCCATCGATGAAAGACACTCTCATCGTTTCTAATTTGAAAAAGCAGGAGATTTCCTTTGTTGATTTACAAACAGGAAAAATAACCGCGAGCGACTTAAACTTTCGAATTACTTCTATGGAAAAAATCAATCCTAATACGATTATTCTAGCGGGGGAAAACAACGATTCGCTTTATCGACTGCAATTAAAAGAGGGGACGCTGACAAAATCAGCACAGACCGGTAAAGGTGTTAACGAGATGTTATATCGCCAAAAGGACCACCTACTCTTTTGGTCAAATGGAATAAAAAACACCGTAGGATTTTATGATGTTCAAAAAGATAAAGTCATAGCAGAAATCAACACCGATAATTTTCCGGTTTCTATGGCACTTAACGAAAGTAAGAACTTGTTATATGTTGTGAATGTAAAAGGGGCATCGCTCTCTGTCATCGATATAAAGACAAAGAAAGAAATTACTCATTTTCCTATCGTCGAGCGGCCGAAGGGGATTTTCTTTGATGGCAAATATGTTTGGGTTGGCGGCCATGGACCATATGGCTCGCTGAACGAAAACATTTATGTATATGATCCGGAAACGGGAAAAGAGGTGGACAGGGTAAAAGTTGGGGTAATGCCGGTCGATTTTTATGGAGACACCTCAAGTCCATATGTGTATGCGATTTGCCACGGCTCTAGCAGCGTATATAAAATAGATAGTAAGAACAGGTCTGTCAGTAAGCCGCTGAAGGTCGGCGCCAACCCGTATGATATTATCGGCGACAAGCACAGGATTTATGTGACAAGCTTGGATGGAGACTCGCTTGCCATTATTGACCGTACGGCTTTTACTAAAAGTAAGCAAATCCGGCTGAACAACGGACCGCATATGATGATTTTAGGTGAAGAAAATGAGTAGATATAAAGTTTTGATAGCTGATGATGAAGAGCAGATGCTGATGCTGGTCGGGTCCTATTTAGAAAAAGAAGGATATGAAACCGTTACCGCTGTGGATGGAGAAGAAGTATTGGCACGGTGGGAACAGGAATCGTTTGATTTGGTGATTTTGGACATCATGATGCCGAAAATGGACGGCTTTACCGTGTGTCAGAAAATTCGAGAGGTCTCAAAGGTCCCGATAATCATGCTGACGGCAAAGAGTGAGGAGTTGGACCGGATTCACGGTTTAAAAATCGGTGCCGATGATTACATTGTAAAGCCGTTCAGCCCTAAAGAATTAGTAGCACGCGTTGAAGCATTGCTGCGGAGGTCAAATGATTTTAAACCAAGGCAGAACCTACTAGAACAAGGGGGGGTGGCTATTGACTTGGAAGGGCATACCGCTGAGGTCCAGGGAAAAAGACTAAATTTGACGCGAAAAGAATTTAGTCTGCTGGAGTTCTTTTTCAATCATAAAGGACAAGTTTTTTCCAGGGAGCAGCTGCTTGACCATGTATGGGGGCTGGAGAGTACCGGAACATTACGAACTGTTGATACTCATATTAAAACCTTAAGAATTAAGCTGGGCCCGGCAGGTCATTTGATCAAAACGGTGTGGGGAGTGGGGTACAAATTCGAAGATTAAACCTTGGGTTAAAGCAGAAAATTTGGACGACCATAACCATCGTTGCCGTGATTGCGATTGTGTTTGGAACGGGATTAACCTACTATTTATATGAAAAATTTTATGTAGAAAAACAAAAAGAAATCTTAATTATGCAAGGGGAAGAGCTTCGGAAATTTTATTTTAAAGCGGCGAACAAGGCGGAGTTTAAGAAACGGGTGCAATGGACCGATGCTAGTTCTGATGCCAAGGTGATTTTTACCGAAGATCCGATGCTCTTAAGTGCAGGGATTCCTTATGATGAATTGGCCGAAAATAACTTAATTACTTTTGATGAAAGACAGCGGCTGCTAGCGGGAAAGACGGTTATTTTCATCCGGGAGCATCCACGATTTCACCAGGATATTTTGGCGGTAACGATTCCGCTTTTAGAAAAAAAACAATTAATTGGGGCACTGTTTCTTTATATGCCGCTCGCTGATATTTACGAACCGTTTAAGTCCATTCGCACCGTGCTGGTTGTGAGCTTAGTTCTGCTTTTAGTGATAGTTGTCTGGATGGGGCTTAAAATGACAAACCGTCTGATTAAACCATTAAATGAGATGGAAACCATTTCGCAAAAAATGTCCCAGGGAGATTTTTCAAAAAGAATCGAGGTTCGTCAAGCCGATGAAGTGGGGAATCTTGCTGCCTCCTTTAATACTCTCGCTTCGTCTTTGGAAGAGGTTGATCAGAAGCGGAGGGAGTTTTTGCAAAATGTCTCCCATGAATTGCGGACACCGCTTAGTTATATGAAAGGATACACTGAGGCCATATTAGATCGCGTTGCTGGCGATGAGGCTGTTGCCCGAAAATATGTTTCGATTATTCATAACGAAACAGAAAGGATGCAGCGGCTCGTCCATGATTTGCTAGATCTAGCTCAGTTGGAGGATGACTCGTATCCGATGAAGGATGAACCGCTCCCGTTTGCTCAGCTGATTACGGAGGTGGCCGAGCGGTTTGGATTGTCTGCTCGTCAAAAAGAGATTCAATTGGTGCAGAAGCTGGATGATGAGATTATCGTCAATGGAGACTCCGATCGGCTTGAGCAGGTAGTCAGCAATCTGCTGGATAATGCGATTCGGTATACGCCTAAGGGTAAACCAATCAAGATTACTTTAACGGAGGAAGGGTCCTTTGCCGTGATGATGATTCAAGATTCGGGACCTGGTATCTCTAAGGAAGACCTGCCGAAAGTCGTAGAACGGTTTTATCGCGTCGAGCGGGCCCGTTCACGAAAAGAGGGCGGAACCGGGCTAGGGCTGGCGATTGTTTTTCAGATTGTTAAAAAACATAACGGGGAACTGAATATTGAATCAGAAGAAGGCAGCGGAGGTACAACGGTTATCGTGAAACTGCCTTTATATGAATAATTCCGGTGAAAATTGCAGTAGGGTTAAGACTTTACTGCTATTTTTTTGTTAATCTCGTTAATTGGAAACACTTTTGAGAATTTTGTTAGGGGAATTGTCGGCAATAAGCTCTTTTGGAAACACTTTAGTTGTTTTAGCTAAGGGAAATGTCGCCAATAGGCTGTATTGGAAACACTTTAGTTGTTTTAGCTAAGGGAAATGTCAGCAATAAGCGGTATTGGAAACAGTTTAGTAGTTTTTGTTAAGGGAAATATCGCCAATAGGCATTATTGGAAACACATTTGTTACTTTTTCAAAAAGAAATGTCGCCAATAGCTTCATCGGAAACAGAATTCTTGGTGTCAGGCACCAAATAGAAAAAATTTCAAATTAAAATAAAACCTCCTAAGCGGGTGCATCGTCTAAGTGTTAGGAAGGGGGAACAGACTTGGATGAATTGACGATTGAAGCACTGGCGGCAGTCGATAAAGAAGAACTAATAGATGAGATTATGAACCGGTATGGACAAGAAATCCTCAAGCTAACTTATTCTTATGTGAATAATAAAGCCGTTGCGGAGGACCTGACTCAGGATATTTTTGTTAAGTGCTATAAAAATCTCCATACATATAACGGCAAGTCCAAGCTCCGAACATGGCTGTGGCGGATTGCGATTAATCATTGTAAGGACTTTTTAAAAAGCTGGTATAACAAAAACGTGGTGATTACGGAAGAGGCACCAGCGATGAATGTGACGAAAAAAGAAATGGTCGAAGAGAAGGTAATCCAAAAAGAAGTGGATGATCAATTAATAACAGCGGTAATGAGCCTTCCCATTAAATATCGGGAAGTGATTTATCTTCATTATTATGAAGACATGCAAATCAAGGAGATTGCACTGTTAACCGAGGTCAGTAATAATACGATAAAAACTAGACTTAGACGTGCCAAAGAGCTTCTCAAAGAAAGATTGGAGGGTTAAGGTGTGATCGAGGACCGTTTAAAAAAACTTAGAAAAACAATGGATCAAACTTCATTTGCTAATCTAAATTTTTCCGAACAGCACCGCAGGAAAATCCATGAAAAAATTAATAAGCAGGATGAGAGGGAGGAAGATATTCTTCTAGCCATCATGCAGCTGCTAGTGCAAGAAAAAACAGGTTTTGAATTGATTAGCTTGCTCCGTGGAAGGGGAATTCAAGCATTTGATGACAACGAGGGCTTTTTATATACGTTATTGCATCGATTAGAGCAGTCCGGCTGTTTACAATCCGGATGGGATCAAACGGAAGTGAAATATTACCAGATTTCCGATAAGGGACGAAAGCTTTTACGGAAAGCGGAAAAGAGCCAAGTGAAAAGGCAAATTATTTTAAAAGAAGTACTTGGGGGGTGATACTGAAATGGATAAAAAACAGCTGTTTTTAAATGAAGTCACCAGCCATATCAAGTCAAAAGAGGCTCAAAAATATGTCGCTGATGAATTAAGTTATCATGTAAAGGAAGCAAAGAAACGTTTGATAGGAAAAGGCTTGACAGAAGCCGAGGCTGAAGAAAAGGCAGTTGAACAGATGGGGAGCCCAACAAAATTAGGACAACAGCTTAACAAATTGCACCGGCCAAAGGTTGATTGGGTATTAGTGCTTTTGTTGGCGGCAACTTTGTTTCTTGGATTTCTACCATTATTTTCGCTAGGTTATATGGATGAGAGGTATTTTTCAATCAACAAGACTGTGATTGTCCTTTTGGGAGGAGCAGCTGCCATAGGAATTATGCTGATAGATTACCGGAAGTGGCAAAAGTGGTGCTGGATGTTTTATGCAATCGGCATTCTAATTCTAGTCATGTTAAGATTTTTTGTTTCGACCATGGTAAATGGAGTACCCATTTTTAGGATTTCTCCCGTTTCAATTGAAAGTACAATGGCAATTCCATTCTTTTTCCTTGCCTGGGCCTCCCTTTTTAACAATAGGAAGCTAAGGCTTTGGCAGTTTTTCATTTTGTTTTTGATTCCATTATCCTTATTTCTTGCAATGCCAAGTCTCGTCAATTCATACATCTACACTATAATGGTATTTGTTATGCTTTGCTGGAGTAAGTTTAGCAGAAAAGCCATTATTACAATTTGGGCTGTAGCAGCCGGAATCCCTGTTATGATTGGTTTGGTTTTTTGGCGTTCTATAAAGCTCTATCAGTTCGAAAGGCTGCTGGCATTTTTGCACCCTGAAAAATATCAAAATGGTGCGGGATATCTTTATCTGCACTTGAAAGCTCTGCTCGCTAAAGCCGGCTGGTTTGGAAACCATGGAGGGAAAGACTTTATTCCAGAGGCCCATACTAATTTCGTTTTTGCCAGCTTAATCTATCATTATGGCTGGGTATTCGCTATTGGGCTCGTAATAATTCTCACCCTATTAGGTTTAAGAATCATTATGGTCTCTCTAAAAATAAAAGATTCATATAGTAAGCTTCTTCTGTCCGGTGCATTCGCACTTTATTCAGTCCAATTGGTAACACATATTTTTATGACACTTGGACTTTTTCCAATCATTTCTATATCCCTGCCATTCATCAGCTATGGCTTAATGCCGACTGTGTCAAATGCAATCTTAATTGGAGTAGTATTAAGCGTTTATCGAAGGAAGGATTTAACCATTTCTCAACAAATCCTGGAAAAATAATAAAAACGGGAAGCAGCTTCCCGTTTTTATTATTTATCATTCAAAAAATCCCAACGCATATTTAACTGCTTCATGAACATCCTTTGTTTCATACGCCTGTAAATCCTCAAAGCTAATTTTCATCTTTACATTTTCCAAGTCATAGCCGCTGTCTAAATCAATGTCCAGCAGGACCTCATATCCTTCTTCATTCACACTGGTATTAATAATATTAAAGGTTCGGATGGCGGTGCCTGTTTCATACTCAATCCGGTCTAAGAAATCTGCCATTATGTATTCCTCCAGCCTCAAGATTCACTTGTAGCATTTGCTAATCCAATCGTGTCCATTCATCACTTTTTAAAATGATTGGGACAGCTGGACGATGAGGTAGACAGCAACACCCCAGATGATGAGCGCAGAAAATTTATTGATGATTTTTAAGAACTTTCCTTCCGAATCGAAGTTGCCGACAATTTTTCCAGCTATGGCTAACCCGAAGAACCAAAGCCAGGAAACAATGATACAAACGGCAGCAAAGGCAGCTTTTTCAGAACCATGGTAATTGAGCGAGCTCGTTCCAATCACCCCAATAGTGTCAAGAATCGCATGGGGATTAAGCAAGGAAACCGATAAGGCAAACATGATTTGTTTCTTCGTCGACATCGCCGCTTCCTTTTGGCTTAAATTGGCGGGTTCACTTTTCCAAATGGCCCAGCCCATATAAAGCAGGAATACAATTCCAATTGAAAAAATCACAATCTGTAAAACAGGAACCGTTAAGACAATGACAGAAACGCCCAAAACGGCTGATAAAATGAGCAAAGTGTCGCAAAGCGCAGCCGTCAGGACCACCGGAATAGCTCTCGTGAACTTTGGCTGAGAGGCACCTTGATTAAACACAAATACATTTTGAGCCCCAAGCGGCAAAATCAACCCGAAGGCTAATACAAAACCATGAAGAATGGCTGCTAACAAATCGTTCTCCCCCTAAATTTATATCTCTAATAAATGTATGAGCCGTTTCCTAGATGATACTTTCATAATAGATATATGGAGGAGATACGTCCACTAATTGAAATTGAAAGGTTGAACGAGCGGTTGAGCGGGGAAATTAGTGTTAGAAGGTATTATGTCTCATAGAACCCGTCTATGGGACAAAACGAGCGTTGGGATAAAAGAAACTGTCCCATAGAATCTGTCTTAAGGGAAAAACCGAGCAGTCAATGAAAAGTGCAAAATAAAAGGCTTATTGAATACAAAATCAAGAAAATCTTCAATCAGTTGCCTATTAAATAAAGTATGCCGCCAAACACAAAAAAATCTCGTAACTACAAAAAGAGGAAGGACAACACCCTAAAAAGTGTTGTCCTTTTGCGTTTATTGATTCTTATTTTGTTCCCTAGCCGCTTTCTTTCGGGCCTTCTTATTTAATCCAGTCTCAGAACCAAATTCCGTATCGTCCTTGTTCCCGCCAGTGTGCGGCTGGTTGCGGTTGTCATTCCGATTAGTCATGGTTTCACCTTCTTTATTATGTAGTAAATTGCTACAACAGGCTGCTTTATCAACGCAGCCATCCTTATCCTGTGATGTTTTTCAGAAATTATTCCATTTAAAAATTTTAAAAAAATAGTGTTTTTTGTTTGTAATGTTACAAAAGTTTTGCTAACTTTATATTAAGTAACATTACAGGAGGAATTTTAGTGGAGTGCGTTAGCCCCATCAAGGAAATCAACCAGATTAATTCCATAAAGGAAAAATTGCAAAAGCAGTCACTCCGAGATTATTTGCTGTTTGTTTTTGGCATTAACACGGGAATCCGGGTGCACGACTTGCTTTCTTTAAAAGTGTCAGACGTTTGGGATGGGCAATCGGTAAGAGAATTCCTAACCATTTCTGCTGAAAATAATGAAGCGCCAAAAGTGCATTATTTAAACCAGCAGGTTAAAACCGCATTAGAAAATTATTTAGCGGGCGCAGGCGGCTTACTTCAAGACTGTGATTTTCTTTTTAAATCCAAAAAAAATAACCTGCCAATCACTCGCCAGCAGGCATATCGGATTATTAACGGGGTCGCAAAAGAGGTAGGAATTACCGAAAAAATCGGTATGCATACGCTGCGGAAAACATTTGGTTATCATGCTTACCGAAAAGGGATTGCGATTTCGATTTTAATGGATATTTATAATCACCATACTCATGCCGAAACATTGCGTTATATCGGAATCGAAAAGGATGAGGAACCCTACATTAAGGTTGATGTGAATCTTTAAAACGAAAAAACTCCTCCATCGTAAACGACAGAGGAGTATCATCAATCAATCTGTATCCAAAGGTTCCGTCATTCTTACGTGAACCAGCTCTTTCACCACGTCTTCGATAACAGGAACCTGTAGCGTTTCTTTGTCCTTCATAAACTTGAAAACACCGTTATTAAAGTCAGTCCCTTGTTCTTTGAAAAAAATGCCTTCGTATACCACATTTTCGTTATGCTCGAAGCTCAATAGATATTGATTTCCTTCTTTTAAAAGGTAGGCACGGACGCCTTTTTCAAAATGTCCTTCTTGGTCTCGTAAGGAGCGGGACACCGATATAATATGCAAATCCACGAAGGGAATCTCGCGTAATAGGGCATTAATAATTGATCCTTTTGTCATCTGTTCCCAGCGGCTTTGGGCTGTCTGACCGAGGATGATCTGCGTAATATGCTTTTCACGGGCGACTTCAGCAATGACTTCAGCAACAGGTCGCTTTTCATTATCTTTTAAAATATAAGCCTCCGCATGATGCTGTTCGGCTAATTGTTTCCACCTGGTGATGTAATCTGATTTTTCCGCATCGAGTTCATCGAAAGGGGCAGGATCAATGGTCAAAATATAGAGCGGGCAGTCCAGCATATGGGAAAGCTTGCAGCCGCGCTGAATCAGCCGTTCACCATTTGGTCCATAATAAACACAGACGAGAATGCTTTCATCCATACGCCCTTTTACTTTTTTCAATTTATTCACCTCGAGGCTTTGATGCTGACAGTTGGTTTAAGCTTCCGTTACCCAAGACTATAGCTGATACGGATGGAACCGTCAACCCAAATGTGTATATTGCAGATATATTAGAAAAACTGCAGATATCTTACTCAAAATTGCAGATATATTTCAAAGAATTGCAGATATCCTGCGGAACCCGTAGATATTTTCATTTTAAAATTTATTAAATTTAAGAACTTTCCACCAAGAAAGGAGGCAGATGGATGTCCTTACTCCATATCATGATATTCATTCCGTTTTTATTTGCTATTCTTGTACCATTTATCCATAAAATGTGCAATCCGCGCATCCATACTGGCTGGTTCGTACTTATCGTACCGCTTGGGATCTTTCTTTACTTATTAAAGTATATCCCGTTAACCGCCAGCGGCAAAACAGCTCTATTCGAACTGTCGTGGATGCCGTCGCTAGGCATCAATTTCACCGCCTATTTGGATGGTTTAGCCTTAATCTTTGCCCTGCTGATCACCGGAATCGGGGCACTCGTTATTCTTTATTCCATTTATTACTTATCTAAAGAAAAAGAAGCACTCCACAATTTCTATGTGTACCTGCTTCTATTCATGGGTGCTATGCTCGGATTAGTGTTCTCCGACAATATCTTTGTTCTATATGTATTTTGGGAACTAACAAGTATCTCTTCTTTTCTTTTAATTGCCTATTGGTACCACCGGAAAAATTCCCGCTATGGTGCGCAAAAGGCGATGTTGATTACGATTGCCGGCGGCCTTGCCATGCTGGCGGGTCTGATTTTGCTCAGCATTATGGCGGATACTTACAGCGTACGTGAAATGATGAGCATAGCTCAGGGAATAGCGTCACATAAGCTATTTCTTCCGGCCATGATTCTCTTGCTATTAGGAGCCTTTACAAAATCGGCACAGTTTCCTTTCAGTATCTGGCTTCCAGATGCGATGGAAGCCCCGACACCCATCAGCGCCTATTTGCATTCCGCTACCATGGTAAAGGCAGGAATCTATTTAGTTGCCCGATTTACACCGGTGTTTGGCGGCAGTGCCGAATGGTTCTGGCTCGTTACTGGTGCAGGAATCCTCACGCTCCTATATGGTTCGCTTAACGCGGTTCAGCAAAAGGACTTAAAAGCGCTGCTGGCCTATTCAACCATCAGCCAGCTTGGTTTAATTATGAGTCTATTAGGGCTTGGATCGGCTGCCCTTTATTACAGAACAGGAAATGAAGCATCCGTTTATGCATTTGCCGTGGCGGCAGCGATTTTTCATATGATCAACCATTCTACCTTTAAAGGCAGCTTGTTTATGGTGATTGGGATAATCGACCATGAAGCCGGAACCCGGGACTTACGCCGCTTGGGCGGACTCGCAGCTTTAATGCCTGTATCGTTTACATTGGCCATTATTGGCAGCTTCGCAATGGCAGGACTGCCGCCATTCAACGGATTTTTAAGTAAAGAAATGTTTTTTACAAGCGTTTTGACGCTGATCGAGCAGCCTGTATTTGGTGCAAAGACCCTTGCTGTGCTGATTCCTATTATCGCATGGGCGGCCAGTGTGTTTACATTTATCTACTGTATGATTCTTGTGTTTAAAACGTTTACGGGCAAGCACCACCCAGAAAAACTGGATAAACCGGTACACGAAGCACCGCTTGGCATGCTGCTTCCGCCAATGATATTGGCAGCCCTTGTGATAGGAATTTTCTTTTTCCCAAATGTCATTGCTGACTATTTCCTGAAGCCTGCTTTAGCGGCAGTTGTCCCTGCTCAGACAGGTCTTGATATAAAAATAAGCGCCTGGCATGGCTGGAATAAAGAGGTATTTATGACGATTGGCGTAATCGCCTGCGGTTCCCTTCTGTATCGTAGCTTAAAAAAATGGTCGCCAGTTTATCAGCTATACCCTAAAAGATTTACACTTAATCATGCATATAATCTGGTTCTTCAAGGAATGGAAGATCTATCATTAAAGATCACAAAACGTTATATGACAGGATTTGTCCGTGATTATCTTGTGTATATTTTCTTCACGATTATCCTTGTTCTCGGTGGTGCATTGTGGCTGCTAGGCGGAACTAGCTTTAATTTTTCAAAAAATGCTCCGGTTAATGCCTTTGAAGTGGGAATGGTTATTGGGATGATTATGGCTGTCTTAACTGTGTTGTTAGCAAAATTAAGGCTGACCGCAATTATCGCCCTTGGTGCCCTTGGTTTTCTTGTTTCTTTATTGTTTGTTGTGTTCCGGGCTCCAGATTTAGCTTTAACCCAATTAGTGGTGGAAACTGTGACAACTGTGCTATTCCTGCTATGTTTCTATCATTTGCCGGAATTACGAAAGGAAAAAAGCCGCATTAGCTTCAAATTAACGAATCTGGTTATTTCGTTAGGAGTCGGGTCGGTCTTTACGGTACTGGCTTTGTCGGCAAACAACCACCGTTTTTCTGAAACCATTTCAAGCTTTTTCGAGGATTCCTATACCCTTGCCGGTGCTAAAAATATGGTAAATGCGATCCTCGTCGATTTCCGCGGGCTGGATACGATGCTGGAAATCCTTGTATTATGCATCGCCGGTCTCGGGGTGTTTACCTTGATTCATATGGGGGATAAGGGCCAGGAGACAGGCAGCAGTCTATTAGAAAAAATAAGGTCTAATGATGTGATTTTACGGACTGTGACAAAGGCTGCGAGCATCATTATTTTCACCTTTGCGGTTTACCTCTTTTTTGGGGGGCATCACAATCCTGGCGGAGGATTTGTTGGCGGATTAAGCGGCGCAGCGGGATTGATTCTCCTTTATCTAGCGTTTGACTTCGAAACAATTCGTGAAAATATTCCGGTGGATTTTAAAAAATTAGCGGCAGCCGGGGTTCTTATTGCCGTTATGACAGGAGCAGGTTCCTTCCTGTTTCAAGCACCTTTTATGAGCCAGACTTTTGGCCATGTTGAGCTCCCTGTTTTTGGTGATACGGAGCTCGCAACAGCGCTGATTTTCGATTTAGGTGTTGCCTTAGCGGTGGTCGGGACGGCGATGACGATTATTCTAACGATAAGTGAGGACGAATCATAATGGAAACACTTATGTCACTACTCGTAGGTTTGTTTTTTGCCATTGGAACGTATTTAATATTATCGAAAAATTTACTGCGGATTATTTTAGGCACCTCGATTATTACCCACGGCGTCCATCTATTAATCTTAACGATGGGCGGCTTGAAGACCGGAGGACCGCCGCTGCTCGGTGAAAGCTTTTCCGCCTTCACTGACTCTCTGCCGCAGGCGCTGATCCTGACATCCATCGTGATTAATTTTGCTGTTACGGCTCTGTTTCTCGTGTTAAGCTATCGTGCATATAAAACATTGGGAACAGTGGATGTGGAAGAACTGCGGGAGGTGGATGATGAATAATTTAGTGATTTTGCCGGTTATTATTCCAGTTATTGCGGGGCTTGTAATGGTGATTTTTCGTAAAAATATCTTCCTTCACCGCTTTGCCGGTGTTCTGGCCCTGCTTGCACTTTTACTTGTTTCCATCCTGTTACTCATTCAAGTAGATACAGGCGGTATTCAAACATTGCAGGCCGGCGGGTGGAAAGCACCTTATGGAATCAGTTTTGCAGCGGATATGTTCGCTGTACTCCTGCTGTTGAGCACGAGCGTTGTTGCGTTATTTTGTCTGCTATATGCTTTTCATTCTATTGGTCAGAAGCGGGAGGAGCATTATTTTTATCCGTTGTTTTTATTTTTGATAGCTGGTGTAAACGGTTCGTTTTTGACAGGGGATTTATTTCATCTTTTTGTCTGTTTTGAGGTTATGCTGATTGCATCATACGTATTGATTTCTCTTGGCGGTACCAAGGTGCAGCTGCGGGAATCGTTGAAATATATTCTGGTGAATGTGGTCTCATCTTCGCTATTTTTAGTTGCTGTCGCCTATTTGTATGCCCTCACCGGGACGTTAAATATGGCTCATCTTTCAGTTGTCGTGGCTGAGCTTGGGCAAGATGGATTGATGACGACGGTTGCACTTCTCTTTTTGCTCGTTTTTAGTATTAAAGCCGCACTGTTTCTTTTCTTTTGGCTTCCAGAATCGTATAGTGCACCGCCCGCCGTAATTGCCGCTATTTTTGCGGCACTGTTAACAAAGGTTGGGATTTACACCATCATTCGAATGTTTACGCTCATCTTCTATCATGAGCCTCAAATTACTCATCAGTTCCTTGGCGTGCTTGCTGCAGTTACGATGGTTTTTGGCGCGATTGGCGCGGTTGCTTATTCCGATATTAAAAGAATCCTCACCTATAACGTGATTGTTGGTGCGGGATTTGTGATTGCTGGTTTAGCTTCATTCACTGCTGATGGAATAACGGGATCGGTTTTCTATCTTATTCACGATATTATGACTAAGGCACTGATTTTCCTTTTGGGCGGGGCAATTATTCAGTTGATCGGAACTAGTAAATTGAATCAAGTGAGCGGGCTGATTCGTAATCATCCATCTTTAGGCTGGATGTTCTTTATATGCGCCCTTGCACTGGCTGGAATCCCGCCTTTAAGCGGCTTCTTAGGGAAAATTTTTGTCACCAAAGGGACATTTCAAGCAGAATATTATTGGCTTGGGGCTGTCGGTCTGGCTACCAGCTTAATGGTGCTGTATTCGCTTATGAAGGTGTTTATGAATGTCTTTTGGGGCGAGACGACTTTGAGCAAGGGGATGGAGAAGGGTACAACAAAAGGGCTGATACTTCCGATTGGCGCTTTGACTGCCATTTCTGTTCTGCTGGGGCTCGGTGCTGAAATGATCTTACCGTATGTACGTCTTGCAGCTGAGACGCTGTTGGTTCCTGCCCGATATATTGAAGCTGTTCTGGGATTGGGGGGATAAGGAATGGCAGTTCAAGTTTTGATTAATTTATTTGTCGCCATTTTATGGATGTTTCTTCAGGATAAATGGAGCAGCCTGTCCTTTTTTAGCGGCTACTTGGTAGGGATCCTCGTTGTTTTTGGGTTGCGCCGCTTTTTTCCTTCATCATTTTATTTGAAAAAGTTCTTTGCTTCGGTCCATTTGTTTGGGGTATTTTTCAGGGAATCGGTGATTTCGAGTATTTATGTGCTTGGTCATGTTATTCGGCCGAAACTTCAAATTACTCCCGGCATCTTTAAGCTGGAGACAGAACTTGAGACCGACTTTGAGGTTACCCTTTTAGCTTTACTTCTTACTTTAACCCCCGGTTCTGTGGTGATGAAAGTGACGCCCGATAAGAAGGTGTTTTATGTTCATGCCCTTAACTTGCCGGAATCAGAGGAATCGGTAACGTGTTCAAAAGTCAAATTCGAGCATGCGATAAGGAAGGTGACCCGTTGATGTTTCAATACTTTTTATCCGGAAGCTTATTTTTTCTATTATTATCGATTTTAGCAGCGCTGTATCGTGTGATAAAGGGTCCTTCGATGCCTGATAGGGTGATGGCACTAGATAATATCGGTGTCAATTTGCTTGCGGGAATTGCAATTCTATCGATGTTTTTGAGGACGTACGCCTTTTTCGATATTATTCTTTTAATCGGGATTCTCTCCTTTGTAGGGACAATAGCATTTGCCAGATTTTTAGAAAGGGGTGTGGTCATTGAGCGGAAACGGGTACATTGAATGGATTGTCGGCGGCTTCATTTTGATCGGAGTCATTTTAAGTTTCTTAAGTGCCGTCGGGTTAATTCGATTTCCCGATGTCTATACACGCGCCCATGCGGTTTCTAAAAGTGCCAACTTAGGAGTGCTCTGTATTTTGCTAGGCACCTTTCTCTATTTTTTATTGAAAGATGGCTATTTCAGCATCCGCCTTCTGCTAGGAGTCTTCTTCGTATTCCTGACCTCGCCTGTTGTTGCCCATATGCTGAATCGTGCCGCCTATCGAAGCGGAGTTCCGATGGCGAAAGAAAGCGTGCGAGATGATTTGAAGGGGTATTTTGAAGGTGAGGAGAAGTTGTGATGGTCTCCTTATGGGAATGTTACTAAAATTTTCTCCCCTAGAAAATATTAAAACCTATTTTTCAAGGCTTGTACTAAATCATTAGACCGGCCTGTCCAGTTCAGCATATGTTATAGCAGCATAACGGAAAGGAAGACTTGAATGGAGCCAAAAATGTATATGCATTGTGAAAATGCGGGCGGTCCGTTTGGGTCTGCTAAAAAAGTTATGAAGCGGCTAGGGAAGCAGAGTTATTCTAAAATGATAAGAGAGCTTGGTTTTTTAACCAGGCTCTTTCTGTGTATATTGAATGGTCAAGCGATGCATTCTAATATTGCTGGAATTATAGGTTATTTTTTCAAAAGGAGCCCTTGGTACTATGTTTTCATTTCGAGGGGATGCCCACAGGGTCTATCTGAAGCTGCAAAAAGCAGTCTATAAAAAAGAAGCGGTCCTTCAAATGAAGGAGCTTAAGGAAATAGAAGAAATCATCCGCTTTTATCATTCTTTAGAGAGCAGTGCGCTGAGGCTTATCTTTTATCGAATGGTCAAAGAGAAAAACGGGTCTGGTTTCATCCTGATTTTCGTCACTTCTTTTCCGTGGCTGCTGTTAATGTTCTCCAAGCAAATCACTGACATACTGGGCAGCTTGCTGTGGGTCATTTTTGGTCTGGTTTACCTGCTAATCCTAACGATAAGCGTGATTCTCCATTTCAGTGAAAAAGCCTGGGCTGCCTTTCATATGGAAATCATCCAAGACGTTTTAACGGAAAGGAAAAATAAGGAATCCTCCATTGAATAACCTCGCCGTCCAGAACATGCTGAACGGTGTAGGGTTAATCAAAATAAACTGGTTCGTCGGGATTTTTCAGAAAGCGAAAGGCCATTTCTATCTGTGACTTTGTATTTCTTGCTACGGACAATTTCGGTAATTCGTCTTCCGCGAAAAATTTTACAGCGCTGGTTTCCACGCTCACAGCTGCCTGGCCGCCAACAATTTCACAGAGGATAAACAGCTTGTAGACATGATAAAGCGAAGGGGGATGGGGATGCCGTTTATTATCTGTTACGGCTATTAATTTGACTGGTTTCACGTCAAAGCCTGCTTCTTCCTTCACTTCTTTTACGGCCACTTCGCCTGGAGTCAAACCTATGTCCGCCCAGCCGCCAGGGAGCGACCAATCACCTTCCGCCCGCTCTTGGACCATCAAAATTTTTCCCTCTTTAAAAACTGCCGCCCGAACATCGACTTTTGGCGTGGCATACCCTGTTTCACTTGCAAACAAATTTTTGATTATGGTTTTATCCAAATCGGTATGCTTTTCTACAATGTCAATACTGATTTCTCTAATTAATTCAAATCGCTCTAAATCATATACATCCTTGGAATATGTTAATCCTGCTTGGGCGATGGATTGCAGCTGCTTCGCCCATTGAAGCCATTTTGGTTCCACCATTTTCACCACCTGCTTGTCTTCTGTTTCTATTATTTTATACCTTATTTTAACATTTGACCCGACCTCCGCCCTAATATTCATTAATTCCACAAAATTACAAAAAAGTCCTTGAAAGTAAAAAGCAAATCCAGTAATATAAAATTACGCTATTTTTGAAAGGAATGAACAAAGGGACGATGAACAACTAATCCTATTTTTAGAAACAATTCGGATCAAACGAAATTTATTCTGGATGGGATTAGTGCGGCCTTTTTTATATAATAGTACATCACTAGCAGGTGTACTATGACTTTTTTGCGCCAAAATGCCTCCTATCCAGAAATTATGGATATGGAGGTTTTTTTATGGAACAAACGAGTTCAAATGTTACGATGGGGGCATTGTTCAGGAATAAAGTGATCCGGACATTGCTGCTATCAACATTTTTCCTGCAAATCGGAATATGGGTGAGAAATTACTCCATCTTGCTATTTGTTGTAGAAAAAACAAATGAAGACCCGGTGGCAGTATCTCTTATATCTGTCGCAGAGTTTGCCCCGATTTTTTTATTTTCTTTTATCGGAGGTACTTTCGCCGACCGATGGAAACCGAAACGGACGATGATCTGGTGTGACTTTCTAAGTGCGGTTTCTATTTTTGTAGTCCTGCTGGCCCTTGTTTTTGGAAGCTGGAAAGTGATTTTTTTCGCCACGTTAGTATCTTCTATTTTGTCACAGTTTTCACAGCCTTCAGGGATGAAACTGTTTAAGCTTCATGTGAAAGAAGAATTAATTCAAATGGGGATGTCGATTTATCAAACGATATTTGCCCTGTTTATGATTCTCGGTCCAGTTCTTGGAACATTTGTGTATCAGCATTTCGGTATTGATGTCGCCATTGCCATTATGGGTGTTGCATTTTTGCTTTCGGCGGGGATTCTATTTTTACTGCCAGCTGATTATGAGCTTGAGAAGAAAGCTGAGGATTCAACGATTATCGAAGAGATGAAGGCTGGTTTTCGCTATGTGTGGAATAGTCGTGCGCTTACTTTATTAGGCGGCTGTTTTGCCGCAGCTGGGTTGGCATTAGGGCTTACGCAGCCGCTTGCTGTATTTCTAGTTACGGAACAGCTTGGGCTGCCGAAGGAACAGCTGCAATGGCTGATGGCGGCATTTGGGACCGGTATGATATTAGGCGGCGGTTTGACAGTAGGAATCGCCAAAAAGACGCCGCCGCAAGTCTTACTTGCATTAGGTATGACGGTAAGTGCCATCGGATTTTTTGTGATGGGATTATCTGAATCCTTCTGGCTGACCTTAACAGCCGAGTTTTTTAGTGGTTTGTTCATGCCGTGTATTCATATCGGAATCAACACGATGATCTTGAAAAACACGGACGCTGCTTTTATCGGCCGTGTTAATGGGATTTTAAACCCAATCTTCATGGGGACCATGGTCATCACCATGACAACAAGCGGCTGGCTGAAAAAAACCTTTTCACTCGTCACCATGTACGAAACAACAGCACTTCTGTTCATCGCTGGGATTCTTTTCCTTGTCCCATTATTCAAAGGAGAAGCTGTTCTGAAAAAGAGCGAAAGAGCTTAGAGGGTGTCAGGCACCATGTGAAAAATTCACATGGTGCCTGACACTTTTTTGAAATTAATGGTAAAATGAAGAGGACTGAATTTGAAGGGTGGTCGGATGATGGATGTGATAGATAAAGCGCTCCAGGCCGCGAGTAAGGCGCATGAGCAACAATATCGGAAAGGGACGGATATTCCTTATATTGTTCATCCGGTCGCGGTGGGGATGATTTTACTGAAGGCTGGGTACAGGGAACAAGTTGTTGCAGCCGGAATCCTGCATGATACGGTTGAGGATACAGACGTAACCTTGAAGGATCTGGAACGGGATTTTGGCAAGGAGATTGCTGAATTGGTCGCCGGATGCACCGAACCGGATAAATCTCTGTCATGGGAGCAGCGAAAGGAACATACCATTGAGTATTTGAAAACTGCTTCGACTGAAATCCGGGCTATAGCATGTGCTGATAAGCTGCATAATCTTCGTTCCATTATAAATGATTACGAACAATCTGGCGAAGAAGTCTGGAGCAGGTTTAAACGCGGTAAAGTACAGCAGAAATGGTATTATACAAATATTATTGAAAGCCTGCGATATGTGGGAAGCTTTCAATTAGTAGACGAATTAGAACAAGAAGTTGTTCGATTATTTAACTAGGAATCTAGGTGGGGATGATTTTGGAAATTAGACTATTAACTCCAGCAGATGCAGAAGACTATTGGGAATTAAGACTTGAGGCATTAAAGCAAAATCCTGAAAGCTTCTTAACCAGTTATGAGGAAGCCGTGACAAGAGAGAACCCGGTGGAACAGGTGGCGAGAAATCTATCCGCAGCTGGAAACTACACATTTGGTGCGTTTGAGGGGCATAGGTTAATTGGCATGGCCACATTACTTCACGAAAGCTCCACAAAAATAAAACATAAAGCCAATATCTTCGCCGTGTACGTTACGCCTGAGAAACAAGGTTTAGGTGCGGGTAAAGGATTAGTTACCGCGGCCATCGAAAAAGCCAAAACAATTGAAGCCATTGAAAAAATCAACTTAACAGTAAACGCCAGCAACGAAAAAGCCAAAAAACTCTACACCAAACTAGGCTTCAAAACCTTCGGACACGAAGAAAAAGCCCTAAAAATCGACAACACCTACTTTGACGAAGAATATATGGTCCTGAATAATAAATAGTTTTCGATGTGGTGTCAGGCACCATGTGAATTTTTCACATGGTGCCTGACACCAATTTATTTTTGCACTGTGATTTAGATTGTTATCTTGCTTAAATGGTTTGTGGTAGAATGGATTGTTGTAGAGATTGGAAGGTGGCTAGCAAGATGACTTTCTATCAGGTTTTAGTTTTTATTCATATATTTTCAGCGATTTTAGGGATGGGTCCTGGTTTTATTTTAACGACAGTGGTCAAATCGGGGAAAACAATGACTGAGCTAAGACATTCCTATGCGATTAGACATAAGCTCCATATTTATGTCATGATTGGCGGCATCATGCTGCTGATTACTGGTCTGCTCATGGGAGTCATGAATACATATCTATTTCATATGGGGTGGTATCTTACTAGTCTGGCACTCTTCTTAGTAGCCCTTGCGATGGGGCCGCTTGCCTTATCACCAAGGTCAAGACCGATTAAGGCTCTATTGGAATCCCACAAAGGTGAAGAGATCCCTGAAGAATACAAACGGCTGGCAAAGCAACTTTTCCTTATAGAAAATATTGAAAATGTCATTTTCTTAATAATTATTACTCTTATGATCACAAAGCCGTTTTAATGCGATAATAAAAAACTTGGGCCCCCCGCCCAAGTTTTTTTACGAACAAGCCCTTAATGATTGTATTTACCCGCCTCTGAATAACTGCCAGGTACTGTCTTTATTTTATAAATAAAATAATAATATTTATACAAAACGATAAGCAGCAACGCGATTCTTGCGAGCCAATTATTTACTAGGATAAAGGCGAAGGCAATCATCACATCGGCAAATAGCAAAATCGTAAGTTTTTGTCTTAATGTCATTGCCCGCTCAATTATGAAGGATTCTAAATGCTTCTGATAGATCTTCGTCCCTTTAAACCAGCGTTCAAACCGTTCTGAACCTTTAACAAAACAGAAGGAGGCCAGCAGTAACAGCGGGGTAGTCGGGATTAATGGCAGAATGATCCCCAAAACACCGACCCCAAGGGCGATAAACCCGCAGATAATAAAAGCGACTTTTGCAATTTTTGAAATTTCAAACGCCCCCCACAGCTTACCATTAAATTTCCTCCATTATATCATTATTCATTTCATTTATGGAAAAATTTGATGATCCCCCTCCAGTTTTGATAAGCTACAAAAAGGTGATATTGAATTTGTGTCCAATCTAATTCATCTCTTTTCCGATTAAAGTGGAAATATAAGGGGGAGAAATCGTTATGACAAAGGAATCAATACTCGTTGTGGAAGATGAAGAGAAAATTGCCCGGCTTTTGGAGCTTGAACTTGAATATGAAGGGTATACCGTTACAAAAGCGCTGGACGGAATAGAAGGGCTAGAAGCTTATCGCACCAAAGACTGGGATTTGATTTTATTGGATGTTATGCTTCCCGGTTTGAGCGGAATTGAAATTTTAAGGAGAATCCGGGCGAATGACAGTCATACACCGGTACTGTTATTAACGGCGAAAGATTCAGTAGAGGACAAAGTCTCAGGACTTGATTTGGGGGCGAATGATTATATCACGAAGCCGTTTCAAATTGAAGAGCTGCTGGCAAGAATCCGGTCCGCACTCAGGTTTAAACCAGTAGAACAGCAAGAAGAAGCTGACTGGCTGGCTATTGCCGATTTAAAGCTAAATGAAAAAACAAGAGAGGTCGTAAAGGGCGGTGCTCAGATAGAATTAACCCCGAGAGAATTTGACCTCCTTGCATTCCTATTGAAAAATAAACGCCAGGTTCTGCAGCGCGAACAGATTTTGGAAGCAGTTTGGGGCTATGACTTTTTAGGCGATACCAATGTTGTCGATGTCTATATTCGATATCTCAGGAAAAAAGTTGATATACCTAGTGAACCGTCACTCATTCACACGGTTCGCGGCGTAGGATATGTCATAAAGGAATCAAAATGAAGCTTAAGAACAAAATCAATTTATATACCGCAGTGCTGTTTTCAATTCTTTTGCTGTTAATGAATCTATCCGTTTATTTTTTATTTAGCAGTCTAATGGTGAATTCTCAGCTTGATATTGCGAAAAGTGAAGCCGTTAAAACGTCAGAAGCCTTTAATCAATCGCTTGGTACCATTCCTGATCGGGATTTATTGCGGGCATATGTACCGATTAATGGAATGATTCGTATTGTTAAAGAAGATTTAAGGGGTCCCCTCGTTACTTCGCAAACTGAACAAAGTTTAAGTAAGCAAAAAGCGGTTTACTATACTGGAGAAGTAACCAAAAAGCTTAAAATCGGGCAGAATAGCTATATTTTTAACTCAATGCCAATTATTTTGCAGGATGGAAATGTTGCCAATTTGCAAATTTTTAAAAACATCGATATTACAATGGATATCATTAAGACATTACGCATTGTCTTGACGGCAGTGACGATTTTGGCATTGATTCCTGCTTTTATCTCCAGCAGTGTACTTAGTAAGCTCATTACAAATCCAGTAGCCACGATGATTAACACGATGAGGGACATCAAGGAAAGCGGTCATTTCAAACGGCTGCCATTAAAAGTTGAATCAAAGGACGAGCTGTATCAGATGGGAGAAACCTTCAACCATATGATTGATTTATTGGAAAGCAATTTTGAAAAACAAAAATTGTTTGTTTCCAACGCTTCACATGAATTAAAAACACCACTGACGATTATCGAAAGCTATGCCAGCTTGTTAAAAAGACGAGGAGCGAACGATCCTAAGCTTTTTGAAGAATCCATAGAAGCCATTCATTCTGAAGCAATAAGGATGAAGGAAATGACTGAGCAGCTGTTAATGCTTGCTAAACATCATGAGGGATGGAATATTAATCGGTCGCACTTCAATCTGGTTGAATTAGTCCAGCAGACTGTAAAAAACTTTCAAAGTGCCTATCATCGAAAAATTGTTTTAGATGGGGATGTCTTAAGTAATATTACCATTCAAACAGATGAACAAAAGCTGAAGCAGCTCTTATTTATATTTTTGGATAATGCAAGGAAATATAGTGACGACATGATCATGGTTTCACTTGGAAAGGAAAGGGAAGAGGTCTGTATTCGGATTATGGACCATGGAATTGGCATATCCGAGGATGAGCTGTCTAAAGTGTTCGATCGTTTTTACCGCGTTGATAAAGCAAGAAGTCGTAAAAGCGGTGGTACTGGCCTGGGGCTTCCTTTGGCAAAGGAGATTGCAGAAGCCATTGGCGTAAGAGTCACATTAGAAAGCAAGGAAGGCATTGGAACAACAGTTTCCCTTTATATTCCGCTGTAACGGGCAATTTTTTATTTTAGCCTGTTTAAAAATGAAAAAACACCCTTTTTCTCAGCATTTTCTCATTTTAATGGATGATAATGAAGGTAATGAAAATGGAATGAGGTATATAAAATGAGAAAAAAACGATGGATTTGGATTCTCATCAGTATTTTTACAGTTGTCATTTTGTTTATCGGGTTTCTGCAATGGAATGGGTTAAATTCCAAAGCTGCAGCTTTGTCAAAGGAGAAAGCAACAGACCTTGTTGAACAAAGATACAAAGGAAAAGTCACGAAAATTAATAAAGTTGATGGACAATATACCATTGAGATGAACCGAAATAAAATGCGCTATGAAATTAAGCTTCAATCGAATGGCCAGGTTTTGTCCTTTTCAAAAATAGACAGTAATGAAAAGCAGGATCAGCCGCAAACAAAAACGGACGCAGAGATTAAAAAACTCTTGTTCACTGAATTCAAAGGAGAAATCGTTTCCTTTAAAAAACATTCGGAAAAGCAAAGAGATATATATGATGTTGTTCTACAAAGCAAAGACCGAAAGTCGATTGTCAAAGTGGATGCACAGACAGGGGAAATTATTTTTCGAAAAATAATTGAATTTAACAAGCCAACCGTGAAAGTATCTGAAGCCGAGGCATCCAAAATTGCTCTTGAACAAGTAAAAGGAAAAGTGGATGATATTGAATTGGAGGAATCAGGCGGTACCTCCTATTATCTTGTTGATATAGATACTGAGGATGATCGGGAAGCGACTATTCAAATACATGCCATTACCGGTGAGGTCCTGTCTGTTACCTGGGATGATTAATGAACTTCTAACGTTTTCTCATTGAATTCTAATCTTTCTTTCCTTTTTCTCTAATCTTCGCCGGTTAAAGTAGGAGTATAGAAAAGGAAATGGAGATGGTTCATGATGAAACATAAACTTATAATCGGGTCTATTGCAGCAACGGTTTTACTAGGTGGGGCAATGGCAGCAAATGCTGCAAAAAACAATCAGCCGGAAAAAATCGTTCAAAAAGCGGAAACTGGCAATGGAATGATTTCACTTGAAGAAGCCAAAGCGGTTGCTTTAAAACAACATGATGGGATTGTTGAAGCGATTGAATTAGAGGATCGTTCGGGAAAGGCTTATTATGAAGTAGAAATTGAAAAAGGCGATAAGGATTTTGATATTAGAATTGACGCTAAATCAGGAGAGGTTTTAGCTTCGAAAGACCGGGATGATGATCATGATCAAGCTGATGATCAGGAACTCCCTTCAACTCAGAATAAAAATCTATTGTCAGCCCAAGAGGCAAAAAAGATTGCAGAAGATAAAATAAAAGGGAAGGTCATGGAAATCGATTTGGAAGATGAAGACGGCCAACCAGCCTTCGAAGTAGAACTAAAAACCAACACCGGAGAAGTTGAACTGAAAATCGACGCAATAACCGGAAAAATCCTAAAAGAAGAACATGACAACTAAGTATAATGCAAAAAAAGCGGGAGAGATGCCTCTCCTGCTTTTTTGCATTTTTAATGGTGTCAGGCACCATGTGGAAATTTCGCAAACTGTCCACTCCACGCGGACAAATGTCCGTGAGTGGTGTCAGGCACCGATTATTGCACTAAAATTGTTCCAAATAAGTACCAAAAAGGCACTGAAAAAGCACTGTGATATTATATTAAAATTATATAAATTAATTTCCAAAATTATTGTAAAATCAAAGATTTTATAAAGGGGAAAATAAAAATAATTTGTACCAAGGTAAAATTTACTGTTGATTAAATAAAAAAAAGGAAATAAAATTAATTTAGCGCGAAAGTGAATAGCGATGAAAGCGGTTTAATCTTATATCAAAATAATATAATGGGTTAAACCTTCCATCTTTTAGGACAACATAGATTGGAGAGGTGCAAATGAAAAAAGTGAAAATTAGTTTAGCGTGGCAGATTTTTATCGGCCTAGTTCTCGGAATTATTGTCGGTGGCGTTTTTTATGGAAATACACAAGTGGCCGATTTTCTTCAGCCGTTCGGAACCATTTTTATCCGTTTAATTAAAATGATTGTGGTGCCAATTGTTGTTTCCAGTATTATTGTTGGGGTTGCCGGCGTTGGTGACATGAAGTCATTAGGGAAACTCGGCGGGAAAACACTCCTTTACTTTGAAATTATTACCACTATTGCCATCATAGTTGGCTTATTTGCCGGGAACGTTTTTCATCCTGGAACTGGTATAGACCGAACTCAATTAACTAAAACAGATATTAATACTTATGTTGAGACAGCAAAAACAACAGAGAGCCATTCAATGGCCGATACATTCATAAATATTGTTCCGACAAATATCATCCAATCCTTAGCAAATGGTGATATGTTAGCTATTATTTTCTTCTCTGTAATGTTTGGTTTAGGTATTGCTGCAATTGGGGAAAAAGGCGAACCACTGTTAAAGTTTTTCAGAGGAACAGCAGATGCGATGTTCTATGTCACTAACCAAATTATGAAGGTTGCCCCGATTGGTGTATTTGCCTTAATCGGAGTTACTGTTTCTAAGTTTGGTTTATCATCACTTATCCCGCTGGGAAAACTTGTAATCGTAGTTTACGGAGCGATGGCATTTTTCATTTTAGTCGTTCTTGGGTTGACTGCGAAAATTGTTGGTATCAATATCTTTAAGTTTTTAAAGTATTTAAAAGACGAACTGTTATTAGGATATTCAACATCCAGCTCAGAAACAGTACTTCCAAAGATCATGGAAAAAATGGAAAAGCTCGGCTGTCCGAAATCCATTACATCATTTGTTATTCCGACTGGTTATTCGTTTAACCTTGACGGGTCGACTCTTTACCAAGCCATTGCTGCATTATTCATTGCGCAAATGTACGGCATTCATATGAGTATCACCCATCAAATTACATTAGTACTTGTATTGATGATTACCTCAAAAGGAATTGCCGGGGTACCAGGAGTTTCATTCGTCGTATTACTCGCGACGTTGGGAACCGTAGGCATTCCAGCAGAAGGTCTAGCCTTCATCGCAGGTATCGACCGAATCCTCGACATGGCCCGTACATGTGTCAACATCGTCGGCAACTCATTAGCTGCGGTTGTCATTTCTAAATGGGAAGGTCATAAGGTTAACGATGAAGTTGAGCAATCAGCAGCATAATGCAAGAATGGAAAAAACGGTGCTTGGTGTCAGGCACCGTTTTTTTATATAAAAAAATCGTAGAGAAATTCTCCACGATTTTATTGATTATTTATTTCAAGTGCTAATGGTATTGTAATTTCAACTTCTGTTCCTTTATTTAAAGTGCTCGTTAAATTAATGTCCCCGCCGTAAGACTCAATAATTCGTTTACATACCGTTAAACCTAAGCCGGAGCCGTCCTTTTTCAAAGTATAAAACGGATTAAATGCCTGAGCGATTTGTTCGGCAGACATCCCTGATCCATTATCTTTGACCCTTATGGAGCATAAATTATTTTTTCTTTCTAAAAAGATATACAAACTTCCACCGTTCGGCATAGCTTGCAGGGAATTCTTAGTTAAGTTAAGGATGACCTGTTTTAATTGGTCTTTAACACACGAAACAAAGAGCGATTCCGATGAATACGAAGTAATTAATTCAATGTTGGTAAAATTGGCCTCGGATTGAATGATTGGATTGATTTCCGCTGTGATATGGTTGGCGTCATAGGTTTTTAAATGATAGGCAGTCGGTTTACCTAATACTAATAACTCGCTCACTATCGAATTAATCCGGTCTATCTCTGTCTGAATCACTTCAAAGTATGAATGTGCCTTTTCGTCGCGGTATTCTTCACTTAGTAACTTCACCAGCCCTTTTATTCCTGTTAGTGGATTTCTAATTTCATGGGCGGTGCTGGCAGCCAGCTTTCCAATTAACTCCAGTTTATGAATCTCCGTTTGCTCCTGTTCCTTTTTCAGATTCCTTCTTAAAAGAATGTATTTAATAAGTAAATATAAAATGTTAAAAACTGTTAAAAGAATAAAAAGGTATTTTAAAAACGTTCTTCTGTAGTCATCGGCAGTGTTGAAATTCTTAAATGCCGTAATGGTCCAAGGTAGCTGGGCGACACTGGTTCTTGAGATGACAGTGTTATCTTTTGGAATTTGACCAGTTTTAAAAAGGGTTTGTCCAGTGTTATCAACAACAAGTACGGTTTCCCCTTTTATTTGGTTTTTAATTTTTGCTTCCATTTCATCTAGTCTTAAAGACGCAATCAGTACCCCTTTAACACGCCCCTGTTCGACAATCGGAGTGGAAATGGAGATGATGTAACGACCCATTATACTGCCAATATGCGGTTTTGAAAAACTTGTCTTCTTAGTTTTGACGGTATGTTGAAAATAGGGACGCTTGCCCACATTTACAGGGTTATTTATAGGATTTGTACCAATCAGTACATCACCGTCCGTATTGGCCCAATAAAAACCAGAAAAACGCGTATCTTTCCCCGCAGTTTCTGTAAGTATTTTTTTCAATTCACTAAGGTCGTTTTTTTGTACTTTTATGGAAGTTGCCAGCATTTCTAATCTGCCAACCGTTTCCCCAAGGAAATTCTCGATATTCATGGCATAAGTATTGGCAATTTTTTGTGCCTCAATCTTTTCCTCAGTGTTCATCATTTTTACATGATGCTGCGAGAGTATGTAACTTATGCCGGCTGCTGGGAGTATGGTTAGCAGTATGTATATGAGTATATGTTTTTTTACAAATGTTTTCGCATCGTGCTGAAAGGCCAAGGGGATCTACTCCTCAATAGTTATAATTATATTTTACTATTATTTTATATTTAGATTATAACTTTTCCTCTATTAGTCAAGAATTATTTTGAAAATTTGGACAACATTGGGGTTTTGCCAATACGAGATAGTTTTATTTTCATATTTTAATAATATAAGGCTTAGATATTTATTACGTAAACAGTAAGGTGGTGAAAATGGTGCATTATGATGGGCGCAGACGTCCATTTACCTTCTGTATATTTCCTGGATATCGTTGGTGAGGACCGGGCTGCAGCGGGCCGGGTGCCCCCATAAATGAGGTGGATGGTTGTTGTTATAAACATGACCGCTGTCTTAGCAGCGGTAGAATTCCCTGTGAATGCGATTTTGAATTCATGAGATGCCTGGAACATAAACGGAATCCAGACACAGACGAAGGCAGGAAAGCCCAACTCATGTATGATTTTATGAAACTCAAAACTTTATTTACCTGCGGCGACTGGCCGAGGCAATATTAGACAGCGGCATCTGGGATGGATGCTGCTTTTTGTTGTACTTTGGGATCCCAATGGAGGGGAAAATAAGATGTTTTTGCCCAAGGAGCTGCGAGGAAGGGTGTTGGCGGTAAAAATGAAGGGTTGATTTTGCCCAAGGAGCTGCGAGGAAGGGGGCTAGCGGTAAAAATAAAGGGTTGATTCTGCCTGAGAGGCTGAGAGGAAGGGGGGTGGCGGTAAAAATGAAGGGTTGATTTTGCCCGAGAAGCTGAGAGGAAGGGGGCTATCGGTAAAAATAAAGGGTTGATTCTGCCCGTGAAGCTGAGAGGAAGGAGGCTGGCGGTAAAAATAAAGGGTTGATTCTGCCCGAGGAGCTGCGAGGAAGGGGGGGAGCGTAAAAATAAAGGGTTGATTCTGCCCGAGGAGCTGCTTGAAGGAGGCTGGCGGTAAAATGAAGGGCTGATTTTGCCCGAGGAGCTGCGAGGAAGGGTGTTGGCGGTAAAAATGAAGGGCTAATTTTGCCCGAGGAGCTGCTTGGTAGGGTGCTGGCGGTAAAAAATGAAAAGGTGATTTTGCCCGTGAAGCTGCTTGGCCGGGTGCTGGCGGTAAAAATGAAGGGTTGATTCTGCCCGTGAAGCTGAGAGGAAGGGGGCTATCGGTAAAAATAAAGGGTTGATTTTGCCCGAGAAGGTGTCGGTAAGGGGGCTCGCGGTAAAAAGAACAGAGCTCTATTGCCCGAAAAGGTACCCAAGCAGTCCTCAACGGTAAAAAGAACCGGTATCTATTGCCCGAAGAGGCACCCAAGCAGTCCCCTGCGGTAAAAAAGAACCGGTATCTATTGCCCGAAGAGGCACCCAAGCAGTCCCCCGCGGTAAAAAGAACAGAGCTCTATTGCCCGAAGAGGCACCCAAGCAGTCCCCCGCGGTAAAAAGAACTGAGTTCTATTGCCCGATGAGGTACCCAAGCAGTCTCCAGCGGTAAAAAGAACCGGTATCTATTGCCCGAAGAGGCACCCAAGCAGTCCCCCATGGTAAAAAGAACCGAGTACTATTGCCGGAAGAGAGCCCGAAGCCTGTCCCCATGGTTAAATGACCTAAATTCCAATACTAGCAAATGTCACTAGCAAAGGTTCTTGGCAATTCCCGAAATACTCCCGACTTCTGTAGTACAATATTTTTAAAAAAGTTGAAACTTTTCAATGCTGACTTTTCTCTAATGTGTGAAAGGAGGTCAGGCGATTGGATGAAATAAAATTGATCAGAAAAGCAATAAAGGGAAACGAAAAAGCCTTTGAAAAACTGCTGGAAATACATAGCGATCGATTATACCGGACGGCTTATCTATATGTTGGCAACCGCGAAGATGCCTTGGATGTTTTACAAGAAACAGCTTATAAAGCCTTTATCGCGGTAGGGCAATTACGTGACGAACGGTACTTTCTAACATGGGTGACAAAAATTCTTATTCATTGTGCTTACGATGTAATTAACAAGAGAAAAAAAGAAACCCCTGCAGCCGACAATATTATTGAACTCATACCCGGTAAAAGGGAGAAACTTGATGAAGCGCTTGACTTGGTCGAGGCAATAGACCAATTAAATGAACAACAAAGAAATGCTATTATTCTTTTTTACTATCAGGATTTGTCTCTCGCGGATGTCGCTAAACTCATGAATATTCCGGTAAATACCGTAAAAACCTATCTATCGCGGGGTAAGAGCCAATTGAAAAAACTGTTAGGAGGCGATGAATACAGTGGAAAAGAAACCATTTCATGAGCAATATGAAAAAATAGATGTGCCGCAAGATGAAGTGCTAAAAGCAATTAAGACAGGTGTCAACAGGGCAAAGACAGGCCGTAAATCTCGAAAAAATAAAGCCATTGCGCTTTCCGCCGCTGCTGCAGCAGGTATTTTTATTTCCTCCAGCTTCATGTTTCCTTCTTTTTCAAAGGTTATGGCCGACATGCCAGTGGTTGGTTACTTTTACAGGGATCTGGTCGGCGAAAATTTAGCGGCACAAAAGTTAATTACAAAATTAAATGAGACCGCAAGCTACAAAGGGATTGATGTTGACATTACCAGTGCCTATTATGATGGGGCGGTGATTGGGGTTACCTTTGATGTCAAAGGGAAGCTCAAGACGGAAGAGGATGGCCGTGTCATGGGATTTTATGAAATATTTAAAGGCGACGAAAATCTTGGTGAAACAAAAGAAATTGTCTATATGGAACCCACGGAAAACGGCTTTACAGGCAAAATTCAGTTAAGCTATCCTAAGACGGAACTCCCTGCAGACACTACTTTCCCGCTTAAATTCAAGAGCATCGGTGACAAAAAAGGGGCCTGGCGCTTTGATGTTCCTATTAAGCAATTACCATTTGAAATCAAAACCGTTGATAAGGAAAGCGTTAAAGATGGCTACAAGGTGCATGTTGATAAGATTATTACGGGAAAAGCCTCAACTGCGGTTAACTATACGTTAACAATGCCAGATAAAGAAAAAAATGATCACGTTTATTTAGAGTATTTCGATAACAATGGTAATAGCATACATTGGTTATCGGATGCGAGACTTGAAAAGAAAAAGGATGGCGACCAGATTATTATAAAGGGAAGAACGACTTTCCCGGAAAAACTGATAGATAAAACAAATTATGTTGAAGTTCGACCTGCAATAGCCCTAACAGAGGATTATCAGTTTGTCACCTTAAATGAAAAGACTCCAATTGATATTAGGTCACCGCGGCAGGATCTATCGGTTTTGATTGAGAATATTTCGGTAACAAAGAAGAAATTCACTGTAGATTTTCAAGTCAATCAAGGTGATAAAAAAAGACTGTATTTTACAGACTATGGAAACTTCGCTCGAAATGATATAACTCTTGTAAAAGAATCTAGGAAGAACATTTATGAAGAACCAATAAAACATACGGTTGAAACGTTAGATAGAAAAAAATTACGATTCCGTAGCACTTTTCAGCTTAACGATAATTTTACCCCAGAAAAATTTGTACTGCGAATAGATCTTGATAATCTTGCGGTTAATATGCCGCATGAAATGGAATCAGTAAAGATAAATCTTAAATAAAATTTGCCACAGTCCTCAAGGCTGTGGTTTTTTCATCCCCATCCTAAAGATAAGTATTTCCGCTCCGAAGAAATTATATTATAATAATTCCTTGTGTGCATTCCCGCTTTTATCCAATCATAAAGGGATGCTATTTAACCGAAAATAATATCGGTTCAATATAAAAAGGGGGAAATAATATTGAAATGGCAAAAACGAATTCTTTCGATGATCCAGGAACGTCAAGACAAAAAAGTGGCATTAGCAGTTGATACCTCAAGTAATGAAGCCCCAGCTATCCTAATCAATAACATTGTTAAATTGTTTGAAACGGTAAAACCGGATACGATCTTAGTTCAGGCTGATTTTAAAATCAGAAGCATTGCCCCGGTCAAAAGCGATTCAATTAAATATCATACGCATGGAAAATCCTCATATACATTGGTACTTGAATGGGCTAAAGAGGAACAAATTGACACGTTATTTTATATCACCGACGTTACCGGCTTTCTGCCTGAAGATATAGAACAGGTTGATTTTGAAATGTTTTGGCTGGTGTCAGGCACCTTCATGCCGCGAATTCCGTTTGGCAAAGCGATTAAAGTCGCTTAAAATTACTAAAAAGGCTGTTCTAAAAATAGGGCAGCTTTTTTCAATGGATAAAAATTGTAACTGGCGCCTATTTTGGAGAAAATAGATATAACAGAGTTATTGGGGGAAAGGGCGTTTGGAATGAAACTCGTTTATTGGGTGTTGAAAATTGGACTGCTCCCTGTTCTTATGTTCTTGGGGACTTATTTCATGAAGCTTGCAGGCTGGTGGGCGATTATCATTTCGGTCATTGCATTTATAGTGGCTAACGGGCTAATTGATCGAAAAATAAACCAGTTTAATCACCAGTACTTCATCAATAAATTTCCCGTGCTAGAGGGGCTGAAGTATGGACAGATTATCACTGTTGAATTGAATAATGGGAAGGTACTCGCCAGCCGTATTTTCGCCTCAGGTCTTAGTTCAGAAATCTTAATTGGTGCTGAACCGGTTAAAGATAATGAACTAGAGGAATTTTTGAAGGGCATTAAGAAAACTCGCTGGGTAAAGCTAAAGAAGGTCAAGATGATTAAAATTATTAAATGACTGAAAGGCCGATTGCCGGCAATTATTTTTCAATCGGCCGGTGAAATTTATAATAGAAAAAAGGTAAATAAGAATAACAGCAAGGAACCTGCAGTAATGGGATGCTTAACATGGGAAAGCAGGTATTGAACGGTTGTTTGAACTTCCTCGTTGTCTCTTTCTCTAAAAACACCCCAAAATACCATCGTAAATACTGCGGTACAGAATAACAAGGTCAAATTATAGGACAAATATTCTGTGTTGACGGCGACGCGAAACGTATAAACATACCCTTTTTGTATTAAAAACCGATAAAGTACGTATGCAATCAGTGCCTCGGCACCCATTGTAATAAAGGCACCAAACCAAAAACCAGCAACCCGGCTTTTGAACAAATTCATAGCGGTCCCGCCCTTCAGCTAACAATTGAAAACATCATAAAAGCAAAGATTAAAATGAATGTGAGCACAGCACCAAGTATGACCTGATTGTGAATACTCTTATCCATTTTTAGTTTTTGCAATAATGCTGCTAGATTTAAAAACCACAAGACTCCTAATAAGGAAACGACAAAAAATCCAAAAAATACTTCCATTAACATCCTCCGTTGTAAAAGAATAACAAACTAATTAATTCGCTGTTCTTTGTCAAATATCCTTTTTTCATGAATCAAATCTGCAAAATACAAAATAAGGAAGGATTTGGATGCTGTTTTGTGGAATATACATAAAATATAAAACCGTACAAGGAGTGGGTGTAAATGTCAAAAAAGGAATTAGTAAGCTGGGGTAAATCACTATTGATTGCACTTGGAATCGCTCTTGTGGTCAGGACATTCTTTTTTTCACCTTATATCGTGGAGGGCTCCTCGATGGAACCGACGCTTCATGATCAGGAAAAGATGTTTGTTAATAAGTCAGTTGATTTTGTTAGAGGGGACATTGTCATTATTAAAGGCCCAGCGGAAAACTATGTGAAAAGGGTAATCGGGTTTCCGGGGGATAAAATTGAAATGAAAAATGATCAATTATTTATTAATGGGGAGATTTCTAAAGAACCCTATCTATCACATAATTTAAAAGCAGCGCAGGAAATAGGGAGCAGGTTAACAGAAGATTTCGGGCCGTTCATCGTTCCTAAGGGCCGCTATTTTGTCATGGGCGACAATCGTTTACACAGCACAGACAGCCGCAACGGCCTTGGACTTATTAAGGAAGAAAGTATCGTAGGTAAAACTGAATTTATTTTCTTTCCATTTACGGAAGTCAGGGTTGTGAAGTAGTAAGAGGAGGATTCTCAAATGGCAACAATTGATTTACAGAAAAAAAGCGTCAAGATTGTGTTGGAAAAGAAGAGTTTGAACAAGGTTAGAGCAAGGGTAGGACTTGTTCTCGATATTACCGGTTCCATGAGGTCCTTGTATAAGAATGGTACCGTTCAAAAGGTTGTGGAGCGGATTTTGGCGATAGCCTCCCAATTTGATGATGATGGACAGCTGGATGTATGGGTGTATGACAATGAGTTTTCACGGCTAAAGCCCGTAACGGAAAGGGATTTTGAAGGATATGTGAATCGGATTATTCTTGAAGATGACTTAGTCCATAAATTCGGCAGAAATGATGAGCCGCCTGTTATGAAGGATGTTTTAAAAAAATATTTGGAAGAAGAACAGAGTGACGACCCTGCCTATATTGTTTTTATCAATGATGGGGGCTGCAAGAAAACGATTAAGCCAATTATTGAAAGTTCAGCTAAATACCCAGTCTTTTGGCAGTTTGTCGGAATCGGCGATGGGAATTTCGATTTTTTAAAGACTCTGGACACAATGGAAGGAAGAATCGTAGACAACGCCAACTTTTTACATATTGCAGAAATAGATAAGATTTCAGACAGTCAGCTTTATGACTCTTTATTAAACGAGTTTCCAAGCTGGATAAGGGAAGCACGGGAAAAAGGGATACTTAAAGTGGAGAAAACGGTACAGCCGGCAGCCCAAGAGCTGGTAAAGAAGAAGCAAGGCTTTTTTGCAAAGTTGTTTGGCCGTTAGGTGGAATATAAATTGAAAAAGCTTATGCTTTGTTAATTATTTTTAGTAAGGAATGAACAAATATGAGACAAATTATTGCCCTTGGCGGCGGGGGCTTCTCGATGGAGCCAGAAAACCCGCTTTTAGACACCTATATTTTGCAGCAATCCAACAAGCTCAAACCAAAAGTTTGTTTTTTGCCTACCGCAAGCGGTGACGCGGATGGCTATATTTCAAATTTTTATCGTTTTTTTGAGCTTCAGAACTGCGAGCCTTCCCATTTATCATTATTTAGGCCATGTACAAGGGACCTTGAAGGATTTTTGCTCGAAAAGGATATTATCTATGTCGGTGGCGGTAATACGAAAAATCTCTTAGTTTTGTGGGAAGAGTGGGGGATTGATGTCATTTTAAGAAAAGCGTGGGATGCTGGAATCATTCTTGCAGGAATCAGCGCGGGTTCCATTTGCTGGTTTGAAGAAGGTTTAACAGACTCCTATGGCGACGAACTCGAACTAATCAAGGCGCTGGGGTTCTTAAAAGGAAGTAACTCCCCTCATTATGATGGAGAAGCTGATCGAAGACCTGCCTTTCATCGATTAATAGAAACTGGGAAAATGCAGCCTGGTATTGCAGCGGATGACGGGGCCGCTGTTCATTTCATCGAGCAAGATATACATAAGGTTATTAGCTCTAGACCTAATGCAAAGGCGTACAAGGTATCTTTTGATGGAAAAATAATCGAGTCTGAGCTTGAGACTAAATACTTGGGTACAAATTAAAAAAATGAAGGACATTTTGTAGCTAGTCCAAATGGATTTTGTCATTCATAAAGGTCAACTGTGGCTGAAATGGCTGAAACTATCTTTATAAGTATAAAATTACGAGTAGATTGTGTTACCTACTGATTTTTCAAACAGTAAATCATAAGGGGAAATTTCATGGATAAATCGCAAATAATTAAAGAGAAGCTAAATTTAATCGACTGGTGCGAATCGCTAAAAGGGTTATCGAATGATATCTGGTTTGCTCGGTTTAAGGAAGGCAGCTGGGGGATCGCCGATGTGATTTCCCATTTCATTTCCTGGGACCGGTTTTTACTGGAAAATCGTATTCCATTTATTATTCATTCTGAAAAGTTCCCAAATAGATGTTAACGCGATCAATGCGGAGGCATCCCGCTATGCAAGGTCAGGTATCTCTAAAGCTGACCTTATTAATGATTTTGTCCTAATCAGAAAAAATCTTGTTTCGCAAACTGCTAGTATTCCTGATGATAGATTTCAAGAACCATTGAACATTGGCAGCAGTGTGACATTAGCTGGCTATTTTTCAGGACTTATTGAACATGATAAAAAGCATATGGACCAAATCAATGCTTTTATAAAATCGTATTAAAAGAGTTGGTCTATTAATCTACGTACCCACAGCAATAAAAAACAGCAAAGTAATTCGCATATGAACCCACTTTGCTGTTATTATAAAGAACGTCCTGGTAATCAGTTTGTGTTTTTTCGTTTGTTTTTCATTAGTTCAGCCATTTCTTTCGAGTTAGGACTTGTTTCATTTTGTAAATTATTAACGATATTAGTATAATCAGTTTCATTTCTGTTCTGACTTAATTTATAGGCTGCCTGGATTTCTCCCACCTTAATCTTAAATCCAACTATCCCCTTCAGTTGACTTTCTAAAAGCTGAGGTGAAAGTTTATCCCATAAAACTGGATTTTCACGATTTCCCTCGTATTTTTCCAGCATTTTTGTTAAATCTTCTATTAATTGATCCTTCTCTAAAATGCTTGCTTTTCCATACATATGGACCGCCTGATAATTCCAAGTCGGAACATTTTCGTGCGAATACCAGGAAGAAGAAATATAGCATGTGCTCCCTGAAACATAACTAGCACATCCTCACAGCTCTCAAAGGTTCTCCACTGAGGGTTCCCATAAGCCATATGTCCAGTAAGATAGTAATCATCACCTTTTTTATGTAACCCCAAAGGCAAATGAGTAGCGATTGGTTTTCCTTGTTCTGTTGTGACGATCGTGCCAAAAGAGTTTTTTTGAACAAAGTCCCAAATTTCATCAACATTTGTGACCTTAAAATATTTTGGAATATACATAATCATCCACCTTTAAAAAGTTATATGAGTGTTTTAGTCATTATAATGTCCGTTTGTTCGTCATCACCCATATAAAAAGAGTGGGCTCCAGTTTGAACAAATCCCATCTTCTTATAAAAAGCCATAGCATTTTCATTCTTTTCCCATACGCCTAGCCAGATTTTCTTTTTATTACGTTCCATCGCAATTTCGATCGCTTTATTTAGCAGATATTTGCCGAGCCCGTGTTTTTGAAATTTACTCCTTATATAAATCCTCTCGACTTCAAGAGATTCATCACCCATTTCTTCGGACTGAGCATCATTGGTGTTGACCTTTAAATATCCAGCAACTTCATCATTAAAATAAACAAAAAAGAATTGTGAAGAAATATTGGATAATTCCTTTTCTAATTGCTTTAAGTTATAGGCCCTTTCCAAATAAGCACTCAAATTTTCAGGTGAATTCTGATCTTTAAATGTTTCGGTAAATGTTTCATAACTAATTTCTTGAAGCTTGAGTAAATCTTCAAGGCTACACTTTTTAAGAATTGTAGACATTTAATATTTCGCCCCTTTAATAATTTCGCTTGTTCCCTTTTTTTACAAATTCCCAGTCTTTTTCGACATTTTTTCTAACTCTTTGGAGGAGGTTAAAAATGGCCTCTCCTTCTTCTTTCGAAAATCCCTCTAATGCAACAGTATTGGAGTAATCATTTTCTCTTTTAATAAAAGGATATACATTTTTCCCTTTCTCTGTCGGAAAGAGCTTCTTTATTTTTTTGTTATGGTGATCGTCTTTCTTTTCAATAAAACCATTCATTTCAAGTTTTTTTATTGCACGAGCTGCTGTTGTTCGGTCTACCTTTATCATCTCAGACAACTTTTCCTGAATGATCCCTGGATTTTCACATATTCGCACAAGGTACAAATACTGCCCTTTTGTAAGGTCATATGCTTTAAATTCGATATTACTTATAGAATCTAAAGCCCTGGCTATCATTCCAATTTCACGAAGAATTTCCTTCATCATTGCATCTCCACCCAATGTTCTGTAATTAACCTTAAGCAAATATTAAAATATTTTTGTTGCATTTGCAACAAAAAATAATTTCCTTTGCAAGTACTGCAATAAGAGAACTGCTTAATCTACCAGCAATTCATTTTTCCATTTAATTAGTCATATGACTCAATTTCCATTTATTGATTGCCATATACAGTGTGACTGTATAAAATAATTTTTTCCCGCTTACAATTATTTTATTTTTGGTCTTTAGTTTCAAAGCGGAACAGCAAGATAAGAAAACAACTAGATAACCAAAAATGATAGGCCAAAAGTAGATTTTCCAAGAAATGGCCGCGTACTAACTAAAATATGGATAAAAATTTCCCAACGTCACTAGCAATCTGGCGTTGGTTTTTTATGTATCGACAGGAAAAATTGCTGGTGACTGACCTTCATCGACACTCTATGATTCTCTTTTTTTCCCAATCACACTCGTATTTTTGCCGTGATATAATCATTTTGCAATTCAAAAAAAGATAGTAGGAGGATGGGAAAATGAAGAAGAGAACGTCACTAGTTTTAGTGTTGGGATTAACGGTTGGGGCAGTTTTACCAATGTCAGCTACGGTGGCTGCGGAAAAGACCCCTTACAATGTAACCGCTTCCAATCCTACAAAGCAGTTTGGTAAGGATGCAAAGGTCAATTGGAAAAAGGGACAAGCTGTACCGTCGTTTGTACATGGTATGCTGTCGGCAAAAGCCCATAAAGACCAGCATGCGATCAAGCAATTTTTGAAAGATAATAAGGAACTCTATCAACTTGATGCTGACAAGGATCTTACACTTCTTGAAGTTCAAAAGGACGAGCTTGGTAGTACGCATTACGATTTTGTCCAATCTGTTCAAGGGATTCCAGTTGATGGTGCCAAGTTTAAGGTGCATACGGATAAGGATGGGATTGTAACGGCTGTAAACGGTGACGTGTTCCCGGAAGCATCCTCCTATTTTAAAGGCAAGCTGAAGGCCAATGTTTCTAAGAATGATGCCTTGGAAACAGCGTGGAAATCGATTGATTTAACGAAAGAAGAAACTGAGACGAATGCCGTCGACCCAACCGGCAAAGAGGTAGAAGATACCGCTGAAAAAGCTGAACTGGTTATTTTTAAAAACAGAAATAACTTTCATTTAGCTTATAAAACCAATCTTCAATTCATTCAGCCATACCCGGCGAACTGGGTTGTCTATGTTGATGCTGTTAACGGCAATATCCTAGATTCCTATAATGCCGTTGCGGATGGGGCAACAACCGGGTCTGGATATGGTGTTCTAGGAGATTATAAAACATTGAACACCTACTATCAAAACAGTACTTACTATTTATATGATGTAACGAAACCGATGAACGGTGTGATTGAAACGAGAACGGCGGCTAATCAATCACGACTGCCAGGTAATTATTCAGTTGATAGTGATAATAAATTCAATGCTGTTTCGCAGGGGGCTGATGTGGATGCCCATTATTATGCCGGTGTTGTCTATGATTATTATAAAAATACGTTTAATCGTAATAGTTTTGATGGTAATGGGGCAACTCTCCGTTCAACTGTCCATTATGGCAGAAACTATAACAATGCGTTCTGGAACGGGTCGCAAATGGTGTATGGGGATGGCGACGGAGTTACCTTCAGACCGCTGTCCGGTTCTTTGGATGTTATTGCCCATGAACTAACTCATGCTGTAACAGAGTACACAGCAGGGCTGGAGTATCAAAATCAGTCGGGTGCTTTAAATGAATCCATCTCTGACACGTTTGGCGTCTTCCTTGATAAAGGTGATTATTTAATTGGTGAGGATGTGTACACTCCGAATAAGTCAGGAGATGCACTGCGCAGTTTATCAAATCCGAGCCTGTATGGCCAGCCGGAGCACATGAATAATTATGTAAACACTACTTCCGATAACGGCGGTGTTCATACAAATAGCGGAATCCCTAACAAAGCAGCCTATTTAACAATCTCCAAGCTAGGAACGGCTGTAGCAGAGAAAATCTATTACCGTGCCTTAACGGTATATCTTGCTCCTCGAAGCAGCTTTAGCGATGCTCGTGCCGCCCTCCTTGCAGCCGCTGCCGACCTATATGGCACTGGCAGCACACAATACAACACCGTAGCCTCCGCATGGTCTTCAGTGGGAGTTTACTAAGAAATATGAACCTAGCAAACCTATAGAAACAGCCGCTGCCAGCAATGTGCAGCGGCTGTTTTGCTGTTAGGAAAACTCTTTACCACCATGTAAAAAAGAAATATGTAATTTCCTATAATACTGTTATACTAAAATCGGCTGTTCCATCATCTTCCATATAGATGTTGGATTTAGGAGGAAATCAATTTGAGACATATTTTAGTAGTCGATGATGATAAAGAAATTGTTCAGTTAATTTCGATATATTTACAAAATGAAGGGTATAGAATTTCCAAAGCATTTAATGGCGAAGAGGCATTAGCTGCAATTGAAAAGGAAAAGATAGATTTGGTTGTTTTGGATGTTATGATGCCAAAAGTGGATGGTATGGAAGTATGCAGGATATTGCGTGAAAAGAATCATGTCCCCATATTAATGGTTAGTGCAAAATCGGAGGATATGGATAAAATAACAGGATTAATGACCGGGGCCGATGACTATCTTACAAAACCGTTTAATCCACTGGAACTGACGGCTAGGGTTAAAACGTTGATTCGGCGTACCTACCTTTATCATGAGGAGAGAAGTGTGGAGGAGATTATTAAGATTGGCAGTCTTGAAGTCAATAAAACCTCTCATACGGTGACGGTAGACGGGCGAATGATCCCATTAACAGCTAAAGAATTCGATATTTTGTACATCATGGTTTCCAATGTTGGAAGGGTTTTTAGCAGTGAGGAAATCTTTGAGCTGATCTGGAAGGAGAAATTTTATTCGTCCAATAATACCGTAATGGTTCATATTAGTAATCTCCGAGAAAAGCTTGAAAAGGAAATGGGGTATAAGTTTATTAAGACGATTTGGGGAGTGGGATATAAAATCGATGGCTAAAATATCAGCTTCCATCTATGGCAGATTACTATTAGTTTTGCTTATTTGCAGCCTTATTGCAGCACCTGCTGCGGCTATATTGCTTTACGCTGTAAAAGTAATTTACATCAATGTCCCTTTGCCGCCTAATGTAAATTTCTTCATAAAGCAAACCTATGGTAACTATGGTAAATTGAATTTGTTTTTTATTGGAATCACCATTTTAACAATAATATTTTATTCCTTATGGATGATCAAGAGAATTTCCTATTTTAGGCTTATTCGCAATTCTACTCAGCAGCTTTCTAAGGGCGATTTTAATCTTGAAATTCCGGTCAAAGACAAAGGCCCTTTAAGCTCGATTGCACAAAATTTAAATCAAGTAAAAGGCCAGCTAGAAACTTTAATAGAAGAAGAAAAAAGGGCCATTCGGACGAAGAATGAATTGGTTACCAATGTTTCACATGACTTACGAACACCGCTTACTTCAATCATCGGGTATTTACGATTGATTGAAGAAGATCAGTACAGGGATGAAGTCGAGCTTCGCTACTATATTCATATTGCTTATGAAAAGGCATTAAGGCTAAATGGCATGGTTAATGACCTGTTTGAATTTACGAAAATAAACAATCGTGAAGTTTCACTAAGGAAAATCGGCTTTAATCTGAATGAATTGCTTAGACAGCTTTCGGCACAGTTTCATCCTGAACTAATAGCTGCCGGTATGGAAATCGAAATAGAAAGTACGAATGATGAGATAATGATAGAGGCAGACCCCGATAAACTTATGAGAGTTTTTGAAAACCTGATTGCCAATGCCATTAAATATGGAAAAACAGGAAAAAAGGTAGACCTCATTGTAGAGAAGCAAGGACATCATATTATGGTAAAGGTGATCAATTACGGACAGCCAATTCCTGCAAAAGCCATTCCGTTTATTTTTGAACGAATGTATCGTGTAGAGCAATCCAGATCAGATGAAACCGGGGGAACCGGGTTAGGACTTGCCATTGCTAAAGGAATTGTAGAATTACATAAGGGGTCTATTACGGTAAAAAGTAATGAAGCAGAAACTTTTTTTCAAGTACAATTACCATTAAATTAATAGGGCGTTGTTATACCGTCTATATTTTTGAAAAAATCTTTAGGTTTTCTTTAGGTTTATTTTCATTTCTCTTTAGAAATAATGGCTATATTTGGTTTAGACCATTTTTCTAGGAGTGCTTTGGATGAAAATAAAAACAATTGTGATTGGTTTACTAGTTTGTATTTTGATAAGTTATGGCTATTTTGTAAAGGATGTAGAGAATGCCTCGAATAAGAATAAGGAACCGATCACGACCATAAAAGGTGAAGCTGGGGTATTAATGGATGTTGAAACAGGTAAGGTAATCTATGCTAAGAATGAAAACAAAAAACTTTTTCCTGCTAGTACTACAAAAATGTTAACGGGGTTATTAGCCATAAAATATGGTAATTTGGACGACGAAATTACCGTGGGAAAAGAGGTTAAGTTAAAGACAACAGGAGAAAGCACAGCCTGGCTGAAAGAAGGACAGGTTCTTACTTTAAGAGAATTATTGGCGGGTTTGATGCTTCCTTCCGGCAATGATGCAGCTAGAACAATCGCCATCTATACGGCAAAAAGACAAATGGGTAATTCACATGGTTCAGATGAAAAGGCATTGGATTATTTTGTTAACATGATGAATAAAGAAGCAAAAAAATTAGGAGCCTTTGACTCACACTTTATGAATCCCCATGGATTGCATCATACTAACCATTATTCAACAGCCCATGACTTAGGATTAATTGCAAAAGCAGCTATGAAAAACGCCAATTTTAGGGAAATAGTTAGCAGTAAAATCTATTCAGATGAAGCAATTACATATGAAAATCGAAATCAGCTTCTCAATTCAGAGAGCCCATTTTATTTTGAAGGTGCGAATGGAATCAAAACCGGTTTTACAGACGAAGCGGGCTATTGCCTTGTCTCTTCTGCTGAAAGAAATGGAAAAAAAGTGATTGCTGTCGTATTAAATTCAGACCAAAATAATGTTTGGAATGACTCTATCGCTTTACTTAAGAAGGGATTTACCTCGGAATATGTAAAAAAATAATTTATGTCTAAGGCAGCCTCTCAATATTAGGGGCTGCCTGTTTATTTAGTACTTCTACATTCCGAGCTAGCCTGTTTAGGGGATTGCGATTGCTACTGGTGCGCAAAAAAAATAGATTGGTGATGTCACCAATCAAATTATGGGAAGTTTTAAGAAATGAGTTCGAGGAACTTATTTCTTAATTAAGTTACTTATATAGTAAGGAAAAGTTGTGGAGAATTTAGGGGGAAGTTATGTGGAAATTGTGAAGAGTTCAGGAGGACTTAAAAGCAGTCTATAGGATTGATTATGGTTAATTTTTCAAATAAATAGTTTGATTTTTAAGTTACTTGTTTTATAATTTTATATGTTAACTTAACTTTAAGTTTGGTTGACTAATATAAAATGAGGTGATGGCGTGGATTGGAACAAGCTGGCGAAAAACGTGATTGAAGGCTATGAGCTGTCAAAAGAAGAAGCGAAGGAAATCTTATTTTCAAAGGATGAAGAAATTCTTTCTCTAGTAAATGCTGCCTATGAAATTCGCAGACATTATTACGGTAAAAAGGTTAAGTTAAATTTGATAATAAATGCTAAGAGCGGGCTGTGCCCGGAAGATTGCGGCTACTGCGCCCAATCTATTAAAGCAAAAACGGAGATCGATCGCTATACCCTGATTAGCAAACAAACCATTGTCGAGGGTGCCAAGGAAGCGAAGAAGAATAAGATTGGTACATATTGTATCGTCATGAGCGGACGCAGGCCAACGAATAATGAAGTAGATACGGTCATCTCCGCGGTTGAAGAAATTAAAAACGAGGTCGACCAAATCAAAATTTGCGCTTGTATGGGGCTTGTGACAGAGGAGCAGGCGGTAAGATTGAAGACTGCAGGTGTTGACCGTTTTAATCACAATATCAATACGAGTGCTAACCATCATACCAATATTACAACGACTCATGATTATGATGATCGCGTGAATACGATTGAGAATGTTAAAAAAGCAGGTATTTCACCATGTTCCGGTGTGATTTGCGGCATGGGTGAAACCGAAGATGATATCGTGGAAATGGCTTTTGCATTAAAAGATCTTGATGCGGATTCGATCCCGGTTAATTTCCTTCATCCAATTAAAGGGACAAAGTTGGAGGATTTGGACGATTTAACACCACTTAAATGTTTGAAAATCCTTGCCTTGTTCCGTTTTGTAAATCCAACAAAAGAGATCCGCATTTCCGGCGGCCGAGAATTTAACTTACGCTCGCTGCAAAACCTAGGTTTGTTTATCGCCAACTCCATATTCGTCGGCGACTACCTAACAACAGACGGCCAAGCAGCAAAAGAAGACTACCAACTCATACAAGACCTAGGCTTCGAAATCGAAGACAACCCATTCGAAGTAGAATCTCAAAGCTTCGCAACAACCCATTAAAAACAAATCTTGGTGTCAGGCACCACTCGTGGACAATTGTCCACTGTGGGCGTACAGTTCCGTTGAAAGAAGGGCAAAAAAAAAGATTGGTGTCTGACACCAATCAAAATTATGGGAAGTCTTAAGAAATGAGCCCGTGAACTTATTTCTTAATTAAGATGCTTTTATAATAGGGAAAAGTTGTGGAGAAATTACGAAATAGTTGTGTGGAAGTTGTGTAGGTTTGTTAGAAGAATTATAGGAATTACCTATTGAGGACAAAACCGGCTGAGAAACCTAGGAAACTGTCTTTAATAAGCCCTATTGAGGACAAACCCGGCCTAGAAACCTATGAAAATGTCTTTAATAAGGCTTCTAGAAGACAAACCCGGCCTAGAAACCTATGAAAATGTCTTTAATAAGGCTTCTAGAAGACAAAACCCGCCTAGGAACTTATGAAAATGTCTTTAATAAGGCTTCTAGAAGACAAAACCCGCCTAGGAACTTATGAAACTGTCTTTAATAAGGCTTCTAGAAGACAAAACCGGCCGAGAAACTTATGAACTGTCTTTAATAAGACCTATTGAGGACAAACCCGGCCTAGGAACTTATGAAAATGTCTTTAATAAGCTCTCTTAAGACCAAAACCAGACCAGAAACCACATAAATTTGTCTTTAACAAAACAAATGAAGGACCAAATCTAACCTCCCCCCTAAAAAATGTCTTTAATAAGCAAAGGTCCGTCCCGACCACAAACCAATACGTCGGAGCAGACCTTTTTCCATATCGAAAACAAATCAACTTATTTCTTTTGCGCTTCCAAGAACACCTTTTGTGCCGCCAATACACCGGCACCCGGTTCGAATTGGTAGTTGAAATCCTGCAATCCTGCTTCCAGTAAAGAAACAGCTTGAAGAATATCGCTAGGGAAGCAATAGCCCATATGTCCAAAGCGGAACATTTTACCTTGCAGATGGCCAAGACCGCCGGCGAAATCAAGATGGTATTTCGTTTTCAAATGGCCTAAAAATGCCCCTAAGTCCAATCCTTCCGGAGCGAGAATAGCCGTAATCGTAGGTGAAGCAAATTCATCAGAAGTTAACAGTCCAATCGAAAGGGCTCTCATCGCTTCCCGAACCATATTTTTCATTAACTCATGACGGGCAACGGTCTGCGAAAATCCGCCTTCCTCCTCGATCAAATCACATACTGCGGAAAGTCCATAAATCAAAGAAACCGCAGGGGTATTCGGAGTCATGCCTTTCTCTGCCCACTCCCGATAGCTCATTAAATTCAAATAATAAGCAGGTGTTTTATTCTCTTCAATTACCTTCCATGCGCGGTCGCTAACACTCAACAGGGCAAGTCCTGGAGGGAGCATCATTGCTTTTTGCGAACCCGTTACTAAAATATCTACGCCCCATTGATCCATTTCTGCAGGAGCACCGCCGATACAGCTGACGCCATCCACAATAAACAAGGCATCTGTCTGTGTCCGTACAACCTTTGCCAATTGGTCGATTGAGTTAAGAATCCCTGTGGAGGTTTCGTTATATGTCGCAAACACTGCTTTAATATTGGACAATGGTTTTAGAAATTCAGCCAGTTCTTCAGCAGTGCAAGCTTCACCCCAAGGTTTTTCAAGCTTATGTACATGGAAGCCATATTTTTCACAAATGGAAACGAAATAGTTGCCGAATGCGCCGACAGTAATGACAACGACTTCTTCCCCTGCTGCAACGGTGTTAACTGCAGCGGCTTCTAATGCCGCAGTACCGCCGGATGGGAGCAGCAAAATATCCTGCTTTGTTCCGAAAACAGTTTTCACACGATTGGTTGTTTCACGGTATAACTGTACAAACTCTTCGCTGCGGTGGCTCATCATATCCCGGTTCATCGCCAGCTGAACTTTTTTCGGTATCGGTGTAGGTCCTGGATGTCGTAAAATGTTTGAATACATAACGTTTCCCTCCAATAAACTCTATAAAAAATATTACCAATTTTCTAATTAAATTATAGCAAATCCTTTTTTAAAAATCTTCCAAAAGAAGAAAGGCCAATTCCAAAAAGGAAACAGCCTTTCGAAAAAAGAAATTTTTAAGGAATCATAAAGCTTAACACTGAGTTTTGCAGCCACACGATGATGCCGATAATAACAACTAGGAAAATACTGTGTTTAATTGTAAAGCGGAACAGCTCTGATTCCTTACCGACAAGGCCAACTGCTGCACAGGCAACGGCAATTGACTGCGGTGAAATCATTTTCCCGGTAACTCCGCCGGATGAGTTAGCGGCAAGAGCCAGAATTGGATTCATGCCAATGGATTCCGCAGTAACTTTCTGCAGGTTGGCAAATAAAACGTTTGCCGACGTATCTGAGCCAGTTACGAATACTCCCAGCCAGCCAAGGAAAGGCGAGAAGAATGGGAATAGAACCGCCCCTGTTTTAGCAAGGGCTAATCCAAGTGTTGTACTCATTCCTGCAACATTTATAACATAGGCAAATCCAACGACCGAAGCAATGGTGATCAGCGGGTACTTGACTTCATTCAATGTCTCCCCGAATGTTTCGACCCAAGCTTTCCATGACATTTTTACAATAAACTTTGTGATAATCGCGGCTATTACAATTGCTGTACCGGCTGCCGCTAATATCTCCAATTTGTAGAATGCAGGTGCCGCAGCAGCTCCAGCTTTACTAATCACTTTGTTATGAACCAAAGGCACTTCCGGCATAAATGTGAAGGCATGTCCAATTGAATTAATGGCTTTTAAAATGGCATTCGAGCCTTCATAGTGTCCGCTTAGGGCACTCTTGATTGTCGGTATTCCCCAAAGAGTAATCGTAGCGGTTAACAGAATGAATGGTGACCAGGCTTTAAAAATTTGCCCGCTGGTATAGTGAACCGCTTTCGATTTTCCTCCGGGAAGAGTAACCGCGGCAGTCGCGGCAAATTCTTGCTCCGCTGAAAAACGAAAAATGGTCTTAGGTTTCCAGAAATTAAGAAAAATCGCTAATGATACTAAGGAAATAAGTGCTGATAAAATATCTGGCAGCTCAGGTCCTAAAAAGTTAGATGATAAATATTGCGCAATAGCAAATGAAAGACCGGATACTAGAATTGCCGGTAACACTTCCATCGTTTTCTTAAAGCCAGCCATAATCAGTACTAGGTAAAACGGGATAAACGCTGATAAAAAGGGCAGCTGCCGGCCAATCATTTTAGAAATTTCTTTAGCCGGAATCCCGGTAGGTCCTTCCATTGCGATAACCGGTGTACCGATAGCGCCAAAGGCAACAGGTGCCGTGTTAGCGATTAAACAAATTCCGGCTGCGTAGAGCGGATTGAATCCCAGCCCGACCAATAAGGCGGCGGAAATCGCAACTGGTGCGCCAAAGCCTGCCGCTCCTTCAAGGAATGCGCCAAATGAAAAGGCTACCAATAATGCTTGCAAACGACGATCCTCTGTAATTGATAAGACCGAATGGCGAATGATATCGAATTGACCTGATTTTACGGTTAACTTGTATAAAAAGACTGAGGCAACGATGATCCAGCCGATTGGAAGTACGCCATAAACAGCTCCTTGTGTAGCCGACATGACCGCCATGCCAGCTGGAACTTTATAGGCAATAACGGCAATAATAATAGCGAGAATAAGTGTCGTCAAACCAGCTATATGGCCTTTCATCCTTTTAATAGCTAAAGCCCAAAAGAAATAAAGAATGGGGATTAGGGCAACAATTGCGGTGAGGGCAAGACTGTTCCCAGCTGCCGTGAAATTTTGAGTAAATGTCATTCACATACTCCTCCTTGATTGATTTGTCATTTCATCGTATGTACCTGTAAAAAAACAGCCATCCTCCTGATCAAAACCGGTAATCGCTTTCAAATGATGACAAGGTCATCTGATGACTAGATGTTCAACATGGTGATATGAAAAATTATATTAATATTTAAATAAAATTACAATAAAAAATTTTATAGATTTTTTAATAGAATTTTTGAAGTAGATGCAAATCATTTGAAAAAAGGTATAATGAAAGGGCGTGTCAATGTTGATGAATTATTTAAAGGGGCACTGGTATGAACTATAAAAAAATAAAACCAAAAAAAATATATGAAGAAGTAGCCGAGGCTATTTATGAAATGATTCGGTCCGGACAGCTCAAACCAGGAGATAAGCTTGACTCTGTCCAGCAGCTGGCGGAAAATTTCCAGGTGGGCCGTTCTGCAATCCGTGAGGCATTGACCTCATTACGGGCAATGGGACTTGTTGAAATGAAGCAGGGAGAAGGAACATATGTAAAAGAATTTGAAAAAGATCAAATTACGTTTCCTTTATCCACTGCGATTTTAATGAACAAGGATGACATTGCGGAATTAGTAGAGGTACGGAAAATTGTCGAAAGCGGTACTGCGGCGGCTGCTGCGAAGAAAAGAACGGAACAGCATCTTTCTTTGATGGAGGCTGCCTTAGAGGCGATGCTTGAAGCAAAGGGCGATGAGGAATTGGGTGAAACAGCGGATTTAAAGTTTCACATGGCTCTGGCTGAAGCTGCCCATAACCAATTATTGCTCAACCTTATGAATCATGTGTCTGAGCTGATGGTCGAAACGATGCGGGAAACGAGAAAGGTTTGGCTTTTTTCGAAAGAAACCACGATTGAGCAGCTTTATAAAGAGCATTTGGCGATTTATGAAGCAATCAAATCACAGGACGAAGAAGCAGCTCGGAATAGCATGCTGACTCACCTTGAAAATGTAGATGCTATTCTAGGAAAGTACTTCCAGCACACAACAAAGTTTAACGGGGAGTAACAACTTATTTCTAAAGGGTTCTCATAATATTGAGAGCCTTTTTTGTGTTTCTTTAAATCAAGAAAAAATGCTTTTTTTGATGAAAGCCCTTCCTTAGGTTGATAATTTTGGTGTAAGATATAAAATATATTAAGTCATCAGATGACCGGTTAACTAGCAAATAAACATGGAGATAGAAATTATTTTTGAGAGGAAGAGAAAAATGAAGGTTACTCTTTTTGCGACTTGTATCGTTGATATGTTCCAAGGTAATGTTGGCAAAGCGACTGTTGAATTGCTTGAAAGGCTTGGATGTGAAGTGGAATTCCCGGAATCGCAAGTTTGCTGCGGACAGCCCTCGTATAACAGCGGTTATGTGAAGGAATCGAAAGAAGCGATGAAGCGTATGATTGAGACGTTCAGCGACGCCGAATATGTTGTTTCACCTTCCGGTTCGTGTGCGTTTATGTTCCATGAGTATCCTCATATTTTTGCCGGTGACCCTGTATGGGAGCCGAAAGCAAAGGCATTAGCCGCTAAAACGTATGAGCTGACGCAGTTTATCGTTGAAGTGTTAAAAATAGAAGATGTCGGTGCCAGATTTGAGGGAAATGTCACCTATCACACCTCCTGCCATATGACGAGATTACTAGGGGTTAAAGAACCGCCTATGATTCTTTTAAAAAATGTCAAAGGCCTGAAGTTCACTGAATTACCTGGTAAGGAACAATGCTGCGGCTTTGGCGGCACCTTCTCTGTAAAAATGGCACAGATTTCCGAGCAGATGGTGGATGAAAAAGTTCGCCATGTCGAAGAAACCGGAGCACAGTACCTGGTGGGTGCGGACGCGGCCTGCTTAATGAATATCGGCGGCCGAATGGAAAGACTGGGGAAACCGGTGAAAGTGCTGCATATTGCGGAAGTATTAAACAGCCGATAATTTTTTATAAAGTGGGGGGAATTTCCTATGGCAATGAAGATTGGCACGGAGAAGTTTAAGGAACGTGTGGAAAATGGCATACATGATGATTTCATGCGCGGTGCGGTAGCCTCGGCGCAGGACGGAATGAGCCAGAAGCGAAGGGCGGCAACAACCGAAGAGCTTGGTAACTGGGAAGACTGGCGCAATCATGGCGAGGAAATCCGCCAGCATGTTCTAGAGTACTTGGATTTTTACTTGGAGCAGCTAAGTGAAAATGTGGCCAAACGCGGCGGGCATGTCTTTTTCGCGCAGACGAAGGAAGAGGCAAATGAATATATCAGAAGCGTTGTCCAAAAGAAAAACGCTAAAAAAATAGTGAAATCCAAATCAATGGTTACCGAAGAAATCAGCTTGAACGCAATGCTTGAGGAGGAAGGCTGTGATGTCGTCGAAACGGACCTTGGGGAATACATACTCCAGCTGGATGAACATGATCCTCCTTCACATATTGTGGCACCGGCTTTGCATAAAAATAGAGAGCAAATACGCGAGGTATTTGAAAAAAAACTTGGCTATACTAAATCATCCAATCCGGAAGAACTTTGCTACCAAGCACGTGTTACCCTTCGCGAGAAGTTTTTAGAAGCGGATGTTGGCATCACTGGCTGTAACTTTGCGGTGGCGGAAACAGGCTCTTTCTGTTTAGTTACAAATGAAGGAAATGCCGATTTAGTAACGGCACTGCCAAAAACGCAAATTACCGTCATGGGGATGGAGCGGCTTGTACCGACCTTTGAGGAAATGGAAGTACTTGTGAGCATGCTGACCAGAAATGCCGTTGGGCAGAAGCTGACCAGCTATATTACTGTATTGACCGGACCGCGGGAGGAATTAGATGTCGACGGACCTGAAGAATTCCACCTGGTAATCGTGGATAATGGAAGATCAAAAATTCTCGGCGGTGAATTCCAGTCAGTATTGCAATGTATCCGCTGCGCTGCTTGTATTAACGTATGTCCGGTGTATCGTCACATTGGCGGCCACTCTTACGGTTCGATTTATCCAGGACCAATTGGCGCTGTTCTTACTCCGTTATTGGGCGGCTATGATGAATACAAGGAGCTTCCGTACGCTTCTACACTTTGCGGTGCCTGTACGGAGGTCTGCCCAGTGAAAATTCCGCTGCACAACCTGCTGCATAAACACCGTGAGGTTATTGTGGAGAAAGAAGGAAAAGCACCGGTTTCAGAAAAACTATTAATGAAAGCCTTTGGGCTAGGAGCCTCTTCTCCAACTCTTTATAAAATTGGTTCTAAAATTGCACCGGCAGCACTAAATCCATTTACATCAGGGGATAAGATCTCCAAAGGACCGGGACCATTAAAGGCATGGACGGAAATTCGAGAATTCCCTGCGCCGAATAAAGAGAGATTCAGAGATTGGTTTAAAAATCGCGACAAAGGAGACAAAAACTCATGATTGGCACTATCCATAATCGAGATAAATTTTTAAATCAAATTGCCAGCCAGCTGAACCGGCCTCGAAAGTCCGCCCCGATTGAACGGCCAGCTTGGAAATACCAGCCGCAATATGAAATCTATAAGGATGCGTCGCAGGATGAGCTGCTAGAGATTTTGAAGGAACATTGTAAAAAAATTCATACGAAGATTTTTACTACAGATTTGGCAGAGCTGCCGGTAGTCGTGAATAATGTGGTTGCTGAGTATGGCGGCGGTTCAGTGGTGACATGGAAGGACGAGCGCTTCTCCAAGTGGGGGCTTGACCCTTTAATGAAAGAAAAGTGGCCTTCTGAAAATATTGATGTATTTGAATGGGATTATACATTGGGAGAAGAGAATGTCCGTCAGGCAGAGAAAGCGAATGTCGGCATCACGATTAGTGAAATTACCCTTGCGGAATCCGGTACGGTTGTCCTGTTTAGCGATAAGGATAAGGGAAGAACGGTCAGCTTTTTACCAGCCACATCGATTATGCTGATTCCAAAAAGCACCCTTGTTCCAAGGATGACGCAGGCAGCAGTGAAAATGCGGGAGATCCATGAAGAGACCGGACATGTGGCCTCATGCATTAACTTTATCACCGGCCCGAGTAACTCAGCCGATATTGAACTCAATCTGGTAGTCGGCGTCCATGGCCCAATTAAAGCTACTTATATTGTAATTAATGATTTGTAATTTTTTAAAGGCTCTTTTCTAAAAATACAGTTCTTTTTCTGATTCGCTAATAGAACATCAATTTTCGCTAATAAAATAGCAAAAATCGCTAATAGAACTTAAAGATTCGCTAATAGAAACCCAAAACCCGCTAATAGGGTATAATTTTGTACTGTAATCATGATATCTGAAAGTTAAAACTTACGTAATAACAACAATATTTACAAGAATTGAGGAGCCGCGTCCAAACTACTGGATGCGCCTCCTCTTTCTATTCTATCAATGGCTTTATTTTCGGAAACAGCTTTACCGCATTATTGAAAAATACGTCCTCGTGCGCTTCCTTGGGAATAAGCTCCTTGATTAAATCAATATATGGCTGTACCTGGACCAACGGCCAGTCGGTGCCAAACAAAAACTTCGAGTAATCATCCGTAAACGCTAATGCATGTTTTAAATGATTAAAAAAGTAAGGGGAATCCAGCTTTTTCTGCAAATCCTCCCGCGTACCAACAAGAAGCCCCGACAAATCCGCATACATATTGCGATTTTTATACAAAACCTCGGCGCCATCAAGCACCCACGGGTCACCAAAATGGGCCATCATGAAGTTAATCTCCCTGTTTTTTACCGCCACTTCATCCAAGGTAAGCGGATGGGCATACTTCAGCAAGCCGCGCTCTGAGTAGGTATCACCTGTATGAAACACGACCGGCAGTCCATATTTGACCGCCAGCTCGTATACGGGGCTGTACACCTCATCATAGGCAAAGAACGGATAGTAGCCAAGATAAATTTTAATTCCGACAACCTCAGGATTCGAAAGGCATGCTTCAAGTGCCGCTAATTCTTGACGGGCTAAACGATATGGATTAATCCCTGGGCAATAACAAACGTTTGCTGGAATCTGCTCCTCTAAATCAAGTCCCATCGGTGTCGCAGTCTCGTAATCCGGGAAACCGTCCGCCTTCGTTTCTGTCAGCCCCATGGCAATGCCGAGGACAACGTTCGCATCCCGGTACTCTTGCGCTAAGCCAGCTGAAGTATAATCCAGCTTGGATAGATTGGCGGCGGTATCTTTAAAACTGGTAATGTTGGAAAAATGTAAATGGGCATCAATAATTCGCATCATCTGCCTCCTTTCAGCTGCCGGAACGATTAAAGCGAATTGTTTTTAAAGCGTGCAGCGCATCTTCCGGAATGGCTTCATTGTTAAATAAATAGAAAATTGGTTTGGTCCAATATGTTTCACCGTGACCCAATTGAAGCAGCGAATAAACACTATGGTGGGTTACTTCTTTATTCAAATAAAGCTCTGATTTTCCTCCATGATAATCAGAAATGACTTGCAGTGTCTCGGCTACAGCATCATGACCGATGATGAAGCTCTTGTTCACATCAATCTCCATTTCGCCTTTTCCAAATTTATGATTTAATCCATCATTCGAAATCCAGCTATTATTTTTATTTTTAAACGCAGCTTGGCAATACCAGCCTTCATTTTTAAAATATTGGTTCGTACCCTGCAGAATTTCAGTTGTATGACACATTACCGGCGCACCCGGGAGCAGCAAAAAATATTGGTTAAAGGTAAGTCCCTTAAAGGTTTCGTGCTGTGTAATTTGAACCTGAACCTTTATTCCCGTCCAGCCATTTCCTTTGTTATCGGTGAGGCTGGCAAACTCCGCAGACCGCTCTTCTTTTAACAACGAGTTTCCGGAAATGTTCAGCAATGCATTCCGAATACCGCCTGGCCATGGATTCCACCAAGATTTTGGCTTTAGCGCAGGGAAGGATGTATCCAGCCATTCTTGCCCGTTATTACTTAAAGAGTACAGACCAGGGAAAAAGTCAGGTGCTGCTTTGATGGTGTTGAGCCCATTATCCACGTGGTAAACTGGGATTCCTTCTTCAACATATTGGTCTGTTTGAATTACTGAATGATCGGTTTGGATCATAAGCGCTTGATGGACAGAGCTTGCTAACTTTAGGTCAGCATTAAGTTTTAGCAGCTTAACCTTGGATTGCCCTTTGAAATGAAGTGGAAATACTGCTTCATTTTTTCCGTCTTCTTCGGAAAAATGCTTTGTTATTGCTGGTTGGTCGTCATCCAGAAGACGAAGTTCCCCATCCAAATTCGACAGTTTACTATCTTTATAATGAACTGTCGCTTGTTCTTGGACGAACGGGTTATGGTTCTTAGGATAAAATTGCACGGGCTGAGCAGCTGGTTTCTCATCTGCATGTACTTTTTTACGAGCAAAGGCCTGAAAAGCATCCCAGGTTGGAAAAGCCCCGACTGAAAAGTAAGTTGGTTCTGTCTTGGCTGTCCCGTTGGCATGGATGACGCCAAGATTGTGTTCAAAGAATAAGAACCAATGAAGGAACTGAACCTTTGTGTCACTGCTCCAGCAAAATCCGCTCGGCAATGCCGGATGGCGCTTAAATATCCAATTTTCATGAAACTTTTCACCCTGCCAATATTCCAGCATGCCATCCTTCATTTCATTAATTTCGATAAGCCCGCCATCATAAGGGAGGACAGATTGGTACAAAGATTGAGCAAAATTATGACTGTCATTCAGCCAGATTTCCTGTTTCGTTGCTTCAGCTGCCAGATTATGAATTTCATAGTGATGTTCCATTAATCCTTCTGCATACACATTGGCGACAGAATAAAGCTTAAGGTCCGGGTAAGTCTCCGATTGATAAATTGCTTTTAAACAAACAGTGCCCTGTTCCTCAAAAAATTCCACTTGCTCCGGACGTTTTTTTGAAAATTCACTGGAAAACGGCTTGCCAAGCTTTGGGTAGAAAAAGAAAGACTCTTCATCGAACGCGAATCCAGTGCGCCCGAAATATAGGCGATTATCGAACTTACTCAAATAGGCATGGGCACAGCCGTTATAAACATGCCAATAGTCCGCACATTCGCCGGTTAATTTGAAGCCCATCCCGTAAAACGCTAAGCCGATTTCTTTTGAAAAAAGAACCTTTTCTCCGGAATTCTTGATCGCTTGAATTTGTAACTTCTTTTGATAAAAGCCGTAGCTAGTTAAACGATACGCCACTGGAAGGAGTTTCCGTTCCTTTGCTTCCATGGTAATTCGAATCTGCTCTTCCTCGAACTCAATAAATGGTGCCTTCGGTAATGTAAAGGCAAATTGTACTTCTTCATTAAAATGGTTCTCCAGCTCTAAATAGAACTGTGAAGCGGTTTCAAGGAACGGCGGATCATTCGGTATTTTTGCCGTCATCCGGGCAGGGTATTTGCTGTTGATTCCAAGCTTGAAGTCTGCTTCTTTTCCATTGATTTTTAATGTAGCCGATACGGTTGGATGGGTGCGCCAAATATTTTGCTCTTCGGAGATTTCCCCGACAAAGAATCGGCCTTCAACAACGGTCGAATCCGTTACTGTCAGCTGTTTTGAAAAATCAAAGCGGATATTTTGGTCATCATAGCCATTGATGTTGATTTGCAATGGCTCGTTTGTCTTGTTTTCAATATGAAAATGAATCGGATATTCAGTGCCAAAAATTAAGTCCTGCTGTTCAGTGGAAGCATAGATCAAGTACTGGTCTGTTTCAATCAATCTGAGCCCCCGGCCTTTGCGCTCATACTCCAATCTTAGCTTACTGCCGTCCTTTTCCCACTTGTATTCATAAAAATCAAAGCCATTTTCTTTTCTGCCATCCGGCTTTATTTCGATGTCCATTTTGCGGTCAGTGTACCAGTCCGCTTTTTTAAAAAAATCTTGGACAGCTTCTGTTGTGAGTACAGAAGGGATAAAGTTCATCAGATGAACGGTGTCGTCTCTGTTTTCCCAGAAAAAGCCGCATTTTTTGTACAATGGGACTGCTTTTGTATTGCCGCCCCATGTATAAAGGTCAAGTCGCGGCCATCCTAGTTCGATGGTCCTTTCGACGGCCTTTAGCACGAGCTGTTTGCCGATTTTCTTTCCTTGATATTCTTCACGCACGTTAAGCAGGGGAATGTAGAGTGCACCGCTGTCCTCGCGATATTCGCTGACCCCGCAATAGCCGGCAACACTGTTTCCATCTATGGCTAAATAAGTATTTAGGTTAATTGAATTCTCTTCCTGCTGCCTGACACTTGCGGCAGTCGAAATGTCACTTCCGCCGCCCCAGCCGTCACGGCTATGATTCCACATATCAGCAACTTGTTCGGCCAATTCATGAGTATATTCCACTATTTTAGTTTTCATATGGTTACTCCCTCATTTGAAGTTTTTTTCGCTAACCATCCTCGATTACCTCAACGCTTGAAAAATTAGTTAACTGAATCTTGATCATGTTAAAAACCCCCTTTCATAAATTTGAAAAAAATAAAAGGCCCTGCTACTGCAAGGCCTTTCATCAACAAAATTATATTTCTCAACATAGCGGTAGAGTGCCGCTTGTTAGAAATCAGATGGTAGACTGGCAGGATTGTACAGGCAAATGTTAAATTGATTGGATTTTGAGCTTGTTACCAACATCCTGTACACCTCCTCTTTTAGGTAATAATTACCACAATTAGAATTATATAATAAATGATTCTGAAAAGTAAATTACTTTTTTGGAGAAATTTAGTAGTTTGGAAGGGGAATTGTTGGAGATTAAGGGTATAGGCGACCGTCCGTCTGGAAAAATGGTTTTGTCGGTCGCGTAGAGGGGGTATAGGCGACCGGGCGGCGGGAAAAGTGGAGGTGCCGGTCGCATAGAAGGGGTATACGAGCCCGGGCGGCGGAAAAAATGGAGGTGCCGGTCGCATAGAAGGGGTATACGCGCCCGGGCGGCGGAAGAAATGGAGGTGCCGGTCGCATAGAAGGGGTATAGGCGACCGGGCGGCGGGAAAAGTGGAGGAGCCGGTCGCATAGAAGGGTTATAGACGACCGAACGGCAGAAAAAATGGAGGTGCCAGTCGCATAGAAGGGGTATACGCGCCCGAGCGGCGGAAAGAGAAGAGTTGTCGGTCGCATAGAAAGGGTATACGCGCCCGAGCGGCGGAAAAAGAAGAAGCGTCGGTCGCATAGAAGGGCTATACGCGCCCGAAAGACAGAAAAAGAAGAGTTGTCGGCCGCATAGAAAAGGTAAACGAAACTGAACGACAAGAAAAAGATCTATCTAGCAGCTATGAAAGCAATAAATTTACATCACACCCAGACCCCAAAAAAATATTTCCACCTTTTAAAACTTTTTCCCTGTTCGGTAGTCTAATATGTAAGACAACAAGGTTAGTGAAGGGGGCGTGCACATGGCCACGGATGAACGATTAGTCAAAAAGGCAATCAAGGGGGACGATTCAGCATTTTTACAGCTGATCGAACTCTACAAGATAGATTTATATAAGACCGCGCTTTCTTTTTTACGAAATGAAGAAGAAGCGCTCGAGGCCGTCCAGGAGGTAACGTACCGGGCTTATAAAAATAGAAAATCGGTGAAAGAGCCTTCTTATTTTAAAACATGGCTGCTCCGCATCATGATCAACTACTGCAATGACCAATTGAAAAAGCAAAAGCGAGTCATATTGAATGATGAAATCCTGAACATGCAGGGGGCAGCGGAATCCCATACCAAAATAGAATTGAAGGACGCCATGCAAGGATTAGATGACAGGTCTCGTGAAATCCTCACTTTAAAATATTTTCATGAATTGAAAATCAAGGAAATTGCTGAAACGCTGCAATGTCCGGAGGGTACGGTCAAGACGTGGTTGAACAAAGCGTTAAAGGCTCTTAGGAAAAAATTAGAGGGAAATGGCGGTGATTTACATGTATGAAAAGGAAGAAAAGCAATTAAAAAATTTATACGATAATATTCAGGTTCCGATAGATTCATTGGACGAAGCGATTTTTGCCGGATTTCAAAAGGCCAAATTGGAGGAGAAACGGCAATTGCGCCGAAAAAAATGGTTTTTTTCTGTTGCTGCCACAGCTATTTTTTTATTTGGATTTTTAACCTCGATCCGTCTCTCACCAGCGTTTGCTGACTATATTTCCGTCATTCCCGGCATGGAAAAAATAGTTGATCTTATTCGAACCGATAAAGGAAGAATGCTGGCCGTTGAAAATGATTATTATGAAAAAATCGGTGTGTCCCAAGAGAAAAATGGCTTGAAGTTTACGATTGATGGCGTAATTGCCGATCAAAGCCAGGTGGTCCTGTTTTATACGATAACATCCAAGGATAAGCAAAAAATACTCGAAACGGAGAAGGTTCAATTGGAAAGTTTTGAAGGGAAAAAGCTGGAGCTTGGAGGCATATCAATGGGAAGCCCGCTTTATTCAGAAAAAGGAGCAACCACACATAGTGATATGTTTGAATTTTATTTTCAGTCACCTCTTCAAGAAAAAAAACTACAGCTGAAGGTTTGGGTAAAAGGGAAGAAAGTAAAGGAAGAATTCACAATAAACTTTGAACTAAAAAAAGACATACAGTTGAAAAAGTCATTTGTTATTAACAAAACAATTTCAATGGAAGGACAAAAAATAACATTTTTAAATGCCGACATATATCCATTACGTGTGGCGGTCCATGTCAAAATGGACCCAAACAATAGCAAAAGGATCCTAAGCTTTGATGACCTAAGGCTTGTAGATGAAAATGGAGAAACATGGAATAAAATTAATAACGGGATTACTGCAAATTTGATATCACCTGATGAAGCTGTTATTTACCTGCAAAGTAACTACTTCCGGGAACCAAAGGAATTGTATTTGGTCTTTAATAAAATCCAAGCAGTCGACAAGGATAAAGCCTTTGTTGTAGTGGATACAGTAAAGCGGCAAATCCTAAAACAGCCAAAAGGAAATTTACTACGAAATTTACGAGTAGAAGGAAACGAGCTAATCTTCGACCTTCATACTAAAAAAGAATTCAACGCATTTCTCTTTACAAGAATAACGGATGGGAATGGAAAGGAACTACCATCTAATTATGGCTTCACCGAGGGAATGAATGAAAAAGGAATCACCGAATTCGGAGTCAGCATTCCTAATCCAAAACATCAAACCAACCCAATCTCTTTAGAACTAAGCGCCTATCCATCCTGGATCAAAGGCAATGAAAAAATAAAGGTAAAATAAGTAAAAAGGTGCCTGACACCAAAATTGTCAGGTGCCTTTTTATGTTTCTAACAAGATAGAATCTTTCACAGAGAATAGAACAAATTCACTGTTCATAAATATTAATAAGGATTATGTATTGAGAAAAAAGTAGTAATAATAGATTACAATAGAATTGTCATATGTAAAGACAATAACTATACTAGTAATGAGTAAAGAAGAGAAAAGAGGGGGTTTTTATTAATGAATAAACAAAGCATGTGGTCCTTGCGTTTTTCAACCGCGTCACTTGTTCTGATACCAGTTGCTGTAGGGATTAACTATATTGGCAAATTTGTTGCCGGGATTTTAAAGCTGCCTTTGTGGCTGGATTCCATTGGTACGGTGTTAGCCGCTATGCTTGGAGGTCCAATTGTCGGAGCGCTGGCGGGTGCAATTAATAACATTATTTATGGTTTTACTGATCCGATTTCTTTCGTATATGCCATTACTAGTGTGGCAATCGGTGTAGCTGCTGGGGTTCTATTTTATAAAGGGTATATTTCCAGCTGGGGTAAAGCTGTGGTGGCCGGAATTATCATTGGCCTTGTGGAAAAAGTGATTTCAACGCCGTTAAATATCGGCTTTTGGGGCGGCCAGACAGGGAATGTTTGGGGCGATGCGTTGTTCGCATTTGTGCTAGCAAACACTGAATCTACTTGGCTTGCTTCTCTGCTTGATGAAATCGTTGTCGATGTGCCGGACAAATTATTGGTTGTACTAGTCAGCTATGGGATTTTCCAAGGTTTACCGCGGAATGTGGTTCAGCTGTACAACAATAATGACAAAGTGGAAACTTTGGACTAAAGAAATCATTAGGAAGCATTTTATGAGGACAGAGGGTTGGGTAAAAAGGCACCCTTTGTCCTCATAGAGTGTTTATGAGAACAGAGAGCTGTGGGAGCGTGCCGTCCTTGTTCTCATAAAGTGCCCATGAGAACAGAAAACCAAGCAACTGCCCTAATCTTGTCCTCATAAAGCGTTCATGAGAACAGAAAGCTGAGAAAAAGTGCCGCCCTTGTCCTCATAAAGCGCCCATGAGAACAGAAAGCCTAAGAAACCGCACCAACTATGTTCTCATAAAAAGTTTATATGCCATAAATGCCCTTGAAAATGAAAGCCGGTGAAATTCCTTGAAATCAATTAGTCTATTTGTAGATCGGGAATCGTTTGTCCACGACATCGATCCGATTACGAAACTCTACTATATTTTATTTGCCATCATCATTCCTATTATTCTGCCATCTTTCACGATTTCCACCATATGTGTTGGCATCAGTATTTTGCTATTACTGACAGCAAAAGTGATTCGCAAAACACTGCCAGTTTATGGCTTTGTTTTTCTAGTCCTAATAACCGTCGTGATCATTCAGGGCCTGTTTAAGCCTGGGAATGAAACGGTTCTGTTTAATCTGGGGCCGTTTGCGATGCATAAGGAAGGACTGTTGTTTGCTATAATGATTGCACTCCGTGTAACCAATATTGTTAGTGCCTTTATGATTCTAGTGTTGACAACGAAGCCGTCGGACCTTGTTGAATCGCTTGTGCGGAAAGGTATGTCGCCAAGAATCGGCTATGTTATTGTATCTGTTTTTCAAATCATCCCGGAAATGATGTCAACGATGAGTACGATTATGGATGCGCAGCGATCTAGAGGTATGGAGACGGAAGGGAAACTACTTATCAGAATCAAAGCCTTTATCCCGCTGCTTGGTCCAGTCGTGCTGGGGTCGCTTATCAACACGAAGGAACGGGCGATGGCGCTTGAAGTGCGGGGCTTCAATTCTCGCAATCCGAAAACCTATTTATATGTGGAAAAAACATTTACTTACAGCAAAGCAATTCAGGCTACGATGATGCTGCTGACCATATGTGCCGTGGCATGGAGGATTTTTTTATGAAAAAGATAGTTGTCGAAGGACTTAAATATAAATATCCAATGTCTGAAGAACTTGCCCTGCAAGACATTTCCTTTGAAGTAGAAGAGGGCGAATTCATCGGCATTATTGGGGAAAATTCTTCAGGCAAGTCAACATTATGTCAGGCACTAGTTGGTCTTGTCCCGCATTTTTATAAAGGTGCTTATGGTGGAAAAGTGCTGGTGAACGGGCTTGAGGTTAGAGCACATTCAATCGCCGACATTTCTTTAAAGGTGGGGATGGTGTTTCAAAATCCGTTCACGCAGGTCACAGGTTCGAAAATGACCGTATACGAAGAAATTTCCTTTGGACTGGAAAATATCGGACTGCCGCGGGAAGAAATGCGGCAGCGGATTGATGAAGTGCTAAAGCTGATGAAAATTGAACATGTGAAGGACCATAGTCCGTTTGATCTGTCTGGCGGGCAAATGCAGCGGATGGCGATTGCCAGTATTATTGCGATGAAACCGGATATTCTCGTGCTGGATGAGCCGACCTCCCAGCTTGACCCGGCAGGTTCTGAGGAAGTGTTCCATTCCATTCAAGATTTAAGTCAGCAGGGAATTACGGTCGTAATGGCGGAGCACAAAATGGAAAAAGTTGCTCAGTATTGCAGCCGGGTGTTGCTGCTGCATGATGGGAAGCTAGTCGATTTTGATACTCCGGAAAAAATATTCTCACGGGACGACTTGAAAGACTATGGTGTGACCGCTCCAGTATACACAAAAGTGTGCAAGTCGCTGGGGATAAAAAAACTAGGAAGTGATGTCTATCCCGTGACATTAGAGGATGCGGAATTGGCATTAAGGGGGGCAATGAAATGATCAAAGTTTCGGATCTATCATTTTCCTATTCAGAAAAAGCCCCGCCAGTTCTTGCTGACATCAACCTAGAGTTTGATCACCGTACCACCGCCATCATCGGACAAAACGGTGCCGGAAAAACAACCTTTGTGAAGCTCTTGAAAGGTTTATTAAAAGCAAAAAATGGAGGGATTTTGATCGGGGATTATGATGTAAAAATGAAAACCGCGGCTGAACTAGCGAGAAAGATTGGCTTGGTTTTTCAAAATCCCAATGATCAAATTTTTAAACGAACCGTTTTAGACGAGGCCATGTTTGGGCTGCTGAATATTAAAATGGGGAAATATACAGCAGAAAAGCTGGCGGTAGAGGCGTTAAAAATGGTCGGGCTAGACGATAAAACGGCGATGAACCCTCATGATTTAAGCTTATCGGAAAAGAAGCTGCTTTGCATCGCATCGGTGGTAGCGATGGATACAGACATTGTGATTTTCGATGAACCGACCATTGCCCAGGACCAAGCCGGGAAAGAAACCATCAGTAAGATCATTCAGGAATTGAAAAAGAAAAACAAACTCGTTATGACGATCATTCATGATATGGATTTTGTTGCAGAGAATTTTGAACGGACCATTGTGTTTAATAAAGGGAAAGTCTTGCTTGATGGCAACACAAGAGAGGTTTTTTCTCAAAAAGAAGTCCTTAAGGAGGCAAATGTTGAACCCCCTGGAGTTACTCAGCTGGGAGATAGGCTGGGCTTAAAGAAAACGATATTAACCGTAGAGGAATTTTTGCAGGAATGTGCAAAATAAAAGGTTTGGATTATTTAATCCAGGCCTTTTTAAACAATTTGTGAAAGTTCATCTAATGCCAATTGTATATCATCCTGCGTGTTATAAAAATGCGGAGCTATTCTAATCACATTTTTTCTCGCCGAAACAATAATCTTTCTTTCTCTTAATTTTGCCTCTACCAGCGGGGCATTTTCAACATGAAAGGACATTAAGCTGGTTCTATTTTCAATAGTTAATGGTCCAGCAAGAGTCAAACCTTTTTCAAGTCCATAATGGAGTCCGAATTGGGTTAGATTTTTTAAATGGCTCTCAATATTATTTATTCCCATTTCAAGTAATACCCTCAGAGCCTCATGAGCAGCATATATGCTAATGAAGGCCGGGGTGCCAGTTTCAAAACGGCGGGTACCCACAGCGGGAATAGGATTCAGGAGATCAAATGCAGCAGATTCCTCTTGCCCCATCCATCCTGTAACTCTTGGATTCAATTCCTTCGCAAGCTCTTTCCTAATATATAAAAACGCCACACCTGGAATGCCCAAAAGATATTTTCGCGTGCCAGTCGCGAGCATATCAATCCCCATTTCCTTAACATTAATCGGAATATGTCCTGCGGATTGGTAGGCATCCACGAATAAAAGTGAGCCTTTCCCATGAACGATATCGGCAATTTTTTTAACGTCTTGTTTGTATCCGTTACAGAAGTTAACATGAGGAATACACGTAAGAAGGGTATCATTGGATACTTTTTTTTCATATTGTTCTAAGGGAATTTCATTATTAAAAGAGCGAACTATAGAGAGATGGTCCTTAAAGGTTTTTTGTGCATATAGGATATGGCCGACGGTGGGAAAATCGATATCTGTAAAAACTATTCCTTTTCGTTTTGGATGATCGGTAAGGGTGGACATTATGGAAGAAAGTGCATCGGAAACTGAACAAAGGATGGCCACCTCATCTTTTTCAGCGCCAATTAGCTGTGCAAATAATCCCCCTGCCGCGTCAGCTTTTTTTAGTGCAGCACCCCAATTAGTCCCATCATTCAGTAAACTTTGATGATAATCTTCAATAGCTTTAGAGACTGGAATCGCTATTGCCCCTTGGGAACAGCTGGCTAGATGTGTATGGCTGGACAGGATGGGGAATAGTGACCTATTACAATTTAAATTCAAACCTCTGCACCCCTTTTCAAGAAATTCTATTCTTTAGGATTGGAATTTAGTAATAACTTCTTCTATAGTCTAAATATACTAAAATATCATAATAATTAAAAATGAATTTGTAAAATAATATAAAATTGGCTAATATATTCATAAAAAGGGGAATTTTGATGGAGAAAAAACTCGAAATTAAGGTTTTAATTGCTAGTCTTGTAGGAAGTTCAATTGAATGGTTCGATTACTTTTTGTATGGAACGGTGTCTGCATTAGTATTTAACCAGCTTATATTCCATAGTGAAGATCCTACTGTTGGGCTGATGCTGGCGTATGCTTCATTTGCCTTGGCCTTTTTTATCCGTCCGCTTGGAGGAATTATTTTTAGTCATATTGGAGACCGGATTGGACGGAAAAAAACGCTGGTTTTAACACTGTCACTTATGGGCGGTTCAACTGTCTTAATGGGTTTTCTTCCTACATATGAAGCAATTGGTGTTGCTGCTCCGATTATTCTCGTTTCATTAAGGCTGGTTCAAGGCGTCGGTCTTGGCGGTGAATGGGGTGGAGCGCTTTTATTAGCGGTAGAATATGCGCCGAAAGAGAAGCGAGGCTTCTTTGGCAGCATCCCGCAAATGGGTGTCACAATCGGTATGTTACTAGGGACACTAGCCTTGTCGATAATGACGCTTTTACCTGAAAACGCCTTTATGACATGGGGCTGGCGCGTGCCATTTATTTTAAGTGCTTTACTCGTTTTGTTTGGTTTATGGATTCGCAAAGGGATTGATGAAACGCCTTCATTCAAACAAGCCCAAGAAAAAGGAGAAATTGCTAAAATTCCTTTCTTGGAAACCATGCGTACCCATTGGAAAGAGGTACTGATTGCGGTTGGAGCAAAAGTAGTTGAAACAGCGCCTTTTTACATTTTTGGTACATTTATCGTTTCCTATGCAACTACACAGCTTGGTTTTTCTCGTACGCTCACATTAAATACTGTTACTATTGCCACAATTGTCACTACCATCCTCATTCCGATAATGGGAAATCTTTCGGATAAAATCGGCCGGAAGAAGCTTTATGTTGGCGGGACTATTTTGATGGCGCTGTACGCTTTCCCGTATTTTTGGCTGCTTCACCAAAAATCAGCTGCCATGTTAGTCGTGGCAACAGTTCTAGGGCTTGGAATCATTTGGGCACCAATCACAGCCGTACTTGGCACCATGTTCTCGGAGATTTTCAAGTCTAATGTCCGCTATACAGGGATTTCCCTTGGCTATCAAATCGGTGCAGCAGTAGCTGGCGGAACCGCACCGCTTGTGGCGACAGCCCTTTTGGCAGCTTATGATAATTCCTATGTACCAGTTGCTTTATATATCATTTTAACTTCTGTCATTTCATTAATTGCTGTTTCGGCTATACGTGATCGAAAAAATGAGGAATTGGATAAAGCAGCTTAAAGTGTGAAAGGAATCGTGTTCTTGCGATTCCTTTTTCTGCAATAAGACGAAGGTTTGATAAACTAATATAAATAGACATTTTTAGAAAGAAGGTTAAACATGCTAATACTATCAGAACCACAAATTCGTTCTTTATATACTATGAAAGATGCGATTCAGGATTTGGAAGCGGCTTTGATTGACTACATAGAAGGAAAAATTTCAAACCCCCACCGGATGGTAATTGAATTTCCAGATAAAAAGGCATCTGCATTATACATGCCATCAGCTATCGAATCAGTTGGAAAATCTGCCGTTAAAGTGGTGACCATTTTTCCATACAATCCTTCCATCGGCAAACGGACTACACAAGGTGTGATTTTATTAAGTGACACCAACAATGGCGATCACTTGGGATGCTTGAATGCCTCTTATTTAACCAGATTAAGAACTGGGGCGGTGAGCGGGATTGCGACGAAGTATCTTGCCAGGGAAAATGCCTCATCAGTTGCGGTGGTTGGCACCGGGGCAATGGCGGAAGAGCAGCTGCAGGCAGTATTAGAAGTACGCGATATTAAAACAATCATGTTATTCAACAGAACGAAGGAAAAAGCACAAGCTTTTGCTAAGAAAATTAGTGAGCTTGCTCCGGGTTTTGATGGCGATATCATTGTAATGCATGATGTCGATGAAGCTGTATCCAAAGCTGATATTGTCATTTGCAGCACACGTTCCGAAACGCCGGTATTCTCCGGTAAAGCTCTTCGGCCGGGTACGCATATTAACGGTGTCGGTTCCTATCTGCCTCATATGCAGGAAGTGGATGTAGTTACACTGCATCGATGCTCAAAGATTGTCGCGGATACAATGGAAGGGGTTAAGGATGAAGCTGGTGACTTTATTATTCCGGCTAATGCAGGGACCTGGAGCTTTTCGGAACTGCATGGAGAAATCGGTGAACTTGCAGCTGGCCAGATTAGCGCCAGGGAAAATGATGAAGAAATCACCTTCTTCAAATCCGTCGGGATTGCCTACTTTGATATCGCCGTAGCAGCTGCTGTGTATGAAAAGGCAATTCAGGCGGGGGTAGGAACCCAGGTTGAAATATAGTAAAAAGATAAAGGTTGACGTTAATCGGGGCCCCATTGGAAACACTTTTGTTGCTTTTGCTAAGAGAAATGTCGCCAACAGGCCCCATTGGAAACACTTTTGTTGCTTTTGCTAAGAGAAATGTCGCCAACAGGCCCCATTGGAAACACTTTTGTTGCTTTTGCTAAGAGAAATGTCGCCAATAGACCCCGTTGGAAACACTTTTGTTGCTTGTACTAAGAGAAATGTCGTCAATAGGCCCTATTGGAAACACTTAAGTTGTATTTTAAAAGAGAAATGTCGGCAATGGGTCCTATTGGAAACACTTAAGTTGTATTTGCAAAAAGAAATGTCGACAATAGCTCCATTGGAAGCACATTTGCCGTTTTTTGCTAAAAAGTTATGTTACCAGGGGCTCCATTTGAAAACTTATCTTGTTCAAGTGATGGCGCTGATTCGTACAAAATGCCGATGTAACTTTCTCCCTATTTAATCAGTCTTATACTGGAAGGGGGATAAAGATTTTGATAAATAAATTAAATATTATTTTGTTTTTTGTAGCCGCTTTATTAACAGGATGTATTGGAAATGAAATTGAGCTAAAAGATGGGGATAAACACATAACTAAAACGATGGACCGGGTGATATCCGATTATATTGTTCAAAAATACTCATCCGCTTATTATCACACAGAAAAGCAATTTGAGGTTCATAAAGTTTATGGCACGAGCGAGTCAAATGGGGTCATCAGTGTCTATATGTGGTCTTTTTTTGGCGGCTTTAACAAATCAACGGGTACACAAGAACAAGCCGGCCATTCTTTGCCCGCTTTAATTCGTTTAAAGAAAGACGCAGGTAAATACATGGTTATAAAATATTCAGAACCCGAAGATGGGAGTTTGTATCAATCTTCATTAGAAAAAATGTTTCCCCAAAAATACTTAAAATTAGTACAACAGGACGCGGGAAATGTAAAGGATTTACAAAAAGAGATGGATAAAGCAGTGGAACAATGGTTGGAAGAATAAAACGAATAACTTTAAATTCATTAAAAACAAACGAGAGCGTTTCAGCAACAAGAGCATAAAAAAAGCCAACAACTAATGTTGGACTTGATTTACTTTCTACATATTTTCAAATTGTATGTATTCAAAAATATTCCCAAACGGATCTCTAAAACTAATATATTTTCCTGGAGGACAATTTGTTGGTTCGTCCACAATAAAATTGACCTCTTTTTGTTTTAAGAATTTTACTGTTTCGTAAATATCTTCTGTCCGCAGCCCTAATGCAACTCCTGTAATTTTTTCATCATGATTATAGGCTGCGTTCTCGTTTTCTTCTAAAACTATTGGTAACTCCCCGTGGACAAGTGAAACAATCTTAGGGCCATACTGTTTGTTTACCTCAAAACCTAAAGTATGAGTATAAAAGTCAATGGCTTCATTTAAATTTGGAACATTAATACTAATAACACAAACTTGGCTGCTCATTTTATCTCCCCTTATTTTGGTACTCCAGTAAATATTCAACAAAACATATGATTTTCCTTTTTTATGAAAATGATTTAAACAATGATATATAGGGAAAAGTATAAAATGAAATGTTGGATGATAAGAGGAGACGACTTAATGAAATGCCCAGAATGTGCTTATGTAAATCCGGATAAAGTAAGGTTCTGTTTAAATTGCGGCCGTAAATTTGTTAGCGGTGACCATTCGCAGCAGGATTTAAACAGCTTGTTTTATGAGTTTGCTCAATTTGTTGATTTTGTTCCGAGGCATGAACGTTCGGTCGAACCCAAATTCCAAAATATTTTTTCCCGGGTGTTCCGAAAACATAGTGAACTTGAGGCTGAACGGCTTTTTATCGTAGGAACGGCGCTTACAACGCCTAAAATTGAGGAAGTAAAGGAAACATGGCCGAAGCCTTGGTTGTTTGCCAGAATATTTCTTATTGCACTTATTGTTTTTGTAGGAATGTACTTGGGAGTGAGTTGGTTTAGAAATATTAATTTCATTCCGGGTCTTATTATTGTTGGTGCTTTTGCTGTGCCAATCACGACATTGACCTTCTTCTGGGAAATGAATGCGCCGCAAAATATTGCTGTTTATAAAATTATTTATGTGGTATTTATCGGCGGAATCCTATCGATGTTAGTCGCTCTGGTGTTTTTTGATATATTAAAACATAACATCAATCCTATTACGATCGGTATTGTTGAAGAACTGGCCAAAGTGATAACGGTGATTATTTTTGTACGGAACATCAAATATCGGTTTGTGTTGAATGGGCTTCTGCTGGGAGCTGCTGTAGGGGCAGGCTTTGCCGCTTTTGAAACGGCTGGCTATGCATTAAGAGCACTTCTGTCCGGCAGCATCCACAACCTGTATGCCACTATTCTTTGGCGCAGTATTTTAGCACCTGGGGGACATGTCGCTTGGGCCGCTTTAACAGGAGCTGCCTTTTGCCTGGTACAAAAGAACAAGGATTTTGATTCGAAGATGTTGTTAAACCCAAAATTCACTCGCATATTTATCATTGTCGTATTAATGCATGCTTTATGGGACACGCCTATATCCGGAATATCCCTTATCGTTCAAATAGTTCTGATGATTCTCTCATGGATTATGGTTTTTAGAATGATCCAGATTGGTTTAAAGGAAATAGCTAATAAAAAAGTGCAGTTGTACACTAAGCCTGCTGGATCTGAATCATAGTAGGAAATACCAGCTACTAAAACTGCATGAACTGAATTCGCGATAGCCAAGGTTTTTCCTAAGTTGTATTAATAAGAGGCGTTTCTGCATAAAGCAGAAACGCTTTTTATGTCGAAATGTACGTAATTAACAGGCAGCCGTATTTTTGTAAGTTCTTAAAAAAGGGATTCCTAAATAGTTTAAAGAATAAATAAAAAAAACCTTATAATGGAGTGATTAGTATGAACATAGCTGGTGAATATTTGAAAACTATTATCCAACGGTTTAGCGAATCAAAAAAAACTGCTGAAAAAGCAATAGAACAATTAGCCGAAGGAGAATTATTTTGGTCCCCGAATGAGGAATCCAACAGTATCGCTATTATTGTAAAACACATGAGCGGTAATATGGTTTCGCGCTGGACTGATTTTTTCACGACAGATGGTGAAAAACCTTCTCGAAATCGAGATGATGAATTTGTCGGAGACCTCCAAACTAAAGAACAAGTCATGAAATTGTGGGAGCTTGGTTGGCAAACCTTTCTATCTGCTTTAAAAGATATTCGGGAAGACCATCTCTTAAAAACAATCACCATTCGAAATGAGCCCCATACAGTGATAGAAGCGATTGAACGACAAATGTACCACTATTCTTATCATGTCGGTCAGATTGTTTATCTAGCAAAAATGTTAAAATCAAGTAATTGGAACACACTAACGATTCCTCGAAAAAAGTAACTAATGTCATGTTTATTAAAGGTGCTTTATAACAACGAAGACCCGTTTCATATTTAGTGCGGTAATTAAAGAAGAAATAAGTTAAGGTCACACATTTTAGATATATCTAATATATGTGACCTTTATATTAATCATTTTACTTATTTCATTGTGTGCACGATTAATCCTATATGCGTAAAATAATTCATAATGCCAAATGCGGTCCAAATAATACCGGTAATGACCCAAGCTGATCTATTAAATTTAACCAGACCTAAGTTAGGCTTTTCTTTTTGATTAACAGCGAATAAGATTGCTCCAACTCCTGTAAGGGCAAGTAAAATAGACATAAATGTTGCTTCAATCATTGGATATGCAGCGAATAATCCAGAAATGGGTTCTTGAGGAGGAGCAGCAAATAAACGAAAAGTTACACCAGCACATCCCATTGCAATAAGAGCAAATCCCATTGCTGCTGCAAAAAATGATAATGGTTTTAGTAATGATGGTAATTCTTTCTTTAATTTTTCAGATACTACAGTTGTATCATTCATATCGATACCTTGTTTTAAATATAAATTTGCTTTCCGCCATAAGAGCACAGTTATTGCTAATAGAAGAACCCCAAAAGCTAAAGATGATTCACCAAAGATTATATCATCAAATGCAAATCCCATTTTTGAAAGCGGCCAAGTCAAAGTCATATGTAAACCAGTTATAGTTAATATGAATCCTGGAATTCCAAAACCAATTGCCCAACCTTCTATATGTCCAATTTTATTAGAATTTAAGTGAGAAAAAAAATTAACAATTGATAATAAAGCAACACCTACTGATACAGACATAATGGTATTATATACTGCTGTTGCACCCCAATTTATAACCATAAGTTATAACCCCTTTCTCGTTGTTTTAAAAACTTAATTAATAGAGGCATTAATAATAAAAAATTCTAATGTTCAGTTCCTTGATTATGTCATTGTTTCATCCCCCATAACAAATTTTCTAAATATAATCTTTCAGGGAACAATTTTTTTTTTTAGGATAACCAGCCAATAAGAATTTATTCATAAATTGCTCAAGCTTTTTCCTATAAATTAATTGTTTGTGAGCATCTGTTATTGTCATAAAATATCGGGGTCAGTTAACCAAAATGTTACAATAAGATTATGAATATTTCGTACTTTATGAATGGAGAAAAGAGATGAGAAAAAATCTTTTATACATAGAAGACGATAGAGAAATTGGAGCTTGGCTTACTGAAGATTTAACTGAACGAGGCTACCATGTGATCTGGCTCACTTCCGGGGAAGGAGTAATTGATCAAATAGAGATAGCCGATCTCGTAATCCTTGATATCATGCTTCCGGGTTTGGATGGTTTTTCAATAGGTCAGCGGCTAAAAAAAGAGTTTCCAAAGACACCGATTTTATTGCTTTCTGCTAGAACCGCAATTGAAGATAAATTGCAAGGTCTAACGTTTGCCGATGACTATTTAACAAAACCATTCCATCCCGATGAGTTAGCGGCACGTATAGAAGTGCTGTTAAGACGATTCGAAAAGCTGTCACCACCAATTATTCAACTTGCCCATCTTCAAATTTATTTGCATCAAAATCGAATTTTAGATTCAAGAACGAATAACGAAATCATCCTAACAGGAAAGCAATTTCAAATTTTTACGTACTTACTCCGCCATCCGAACCAAATTCTCACAAAAGAACAGATATTCGAAGCAGTATGGGGAAGTCCTTATATGGAAGGGGATAAAACGCTGATGGTGCATATCCGCCATTTACGCGAAAAAATAGAGGAGAATCCGAGTCATCCGCAAATTATTGAAACGATTCGAGGTATCGGATACAGGGTACGGCAATGAAAATTCGCAATTCCTTATTAACGAAGTATTTGCTCATTATCTCTGCGGCGCTGGTCTTATGGCCAATAGTATTGCCGGTCTATTACCTTCCAAAGAGTTTCTTAGATAAAGACAGCAAAGAAAAAATCATATATATGGATACGCAAGAATTAGAAAGAATGTGGCAACGGGAAGCGGAAAAGCTGGATGGTGCAACGTCTGATAAAATAGACAAAAGGCTGAGAGCATTGAAAAAACAATATTCAAAGGCAATGATATTTTGGGTGGATGGGAGTGGCAAAACGAAGCAAATGCTGCCTAATCAAAGAAATATCCCGAACCAATGGACAATACAAGAGAGTGTACAATTCATGAAAAAAAGTGTGGGCACAGGCCCATTTACAATCGTTGCCTATATCGGAGGCGATTCAGATCAAGGTTTTATGGTTTTTCAAGTGCCACATTCACTTACGGATCCTCTTTCTATATCAGTAAACGAAGACGTGTACTTACTTTTATACGGTTTTCTTGTTTTCGTATTATTTCTATTTATCTCTTGGTTATTTTTCTCTAAAATTCGCAGACGGCTCGTTCAGCTGCAAACTGCGATGACTGAAGTTGGCGTGACTGGTTTACCTAATAAGGTTACAGTTATGAGATTAGATGAAATTGGGCAATTAGGAATATCATTTAATCATATGATTGACGAGCTGGCAAAAAGCAGAAACCGTGAACAGGAGGAAGAAGTTCTTCGAAAACAATTAATTGCTAATATTTCGCACGATTTACGCACGCCACTAACAACCATTCGTGGTCACGCCTATTCATTAAAGAAGGAGTCTTTATCTTTAAAAGGTCAAGAATCGCTTTACTTGATTGAAAGTAAAGTGGATATGTTAAGCCGATTACTTGATAATCTTCTTGCCTATACGTTGCTGTCAGCAGGGAAATATACCATGGAGCGGAAAATGACAGATATGGTACGGTTATTACGTTCTTCGCTCGCAAGCTGGTATCCAGTGTTTGAAAAAGAAGGATTTGAAGTCAATGTTCGTTTGCCAGATCAAGTGTTAATTTGGAATATCGACCCCCAATGGTTCACGCGAGTATTAGATAATTTGTTTCAGAACGTAGTCAGGCATGCGAAAACTGGACGGTATATCAGTGTCCATACCGAAGAACAAGATGAAAAAAACGTTATTATTATTGAAGACAAAGGACCAGGGATGAACGCTGGATCTCAGGAGAAGGGGGCCGAAATTGGTCTATCCATCGTTTCACTAATGTTAAAGGAAATGAACTTGGATTGGAAGATTGAAAGCTCCTCTAGCGGTACGAGAATTTATGTATTTGAAAAAAGTTAAACAAAATTTAAACTCGGCCCCACCTTCAATTTAACCATCAATGGTTAGTATGAAGGTGGGGTTTAATTATGCCGATTAATTGCGGCCACTCTGAGATATTCTCTTCGAAAAAGTGGAAAGTGCAGTTGGTCAAGTATAGTTATTCAAAATAAAGTGAAAGAGGATGATTACAATGAATTCTATATCGCCTTTAATGAAAAGAGGTACTGAAAAAGGCTTGAAAAATTGGCCTTCTTGGATTGGATATGTAGCAGCTGCTTGGTCGTTACTATATGGGGCTATTCATCTTTATTGGTTATTTCAGGGAGAAGGATATCCATTTAATAATGACAGTTTAGGATACTTTTCGGCCATGATTACCTATCTTCCCGCAAAAGTGGGAGGCATTGTTTTTGTTATTCTTTGTTTCTGTGGTTTTGGCTTAGGTATTTCCATACAAAAATCTTTAGAAAGAATCTTTCTACGACGTGTATTTCTCATCTTTGCCTGGGTATTCGCATCTTTTTTGCTTCTATTTATTCCGGATATTAGTTTAATAGCGGTCATGGCTTATGCTTTCTTGTTTAAGTTTGCATTCAACTGGCTAATGTTCAATCAGATTATATGTATTATAGGTGCGCTGCTTTGGATCTTAACTGCTGTTGTCTATTATAGAAGAACACACATTGCCTGTGGATATTGCGGTCGGGCAGAGGAAGGCAAACCTTTTTTGCTCTTGAGATGGGCGCGGCAAATTACGATTATTGCCGCTATAGCCCCCCTGCCTTATGCACTAACACGTTTTGCATGGGCGTTAAATATTCCACTTGGAGTGGATGCAGAGTTTTTAAAAGATTTTAATACCATTAATCCGATGGCGCAACTCACAGAATGGGTATTTGGGACAATTTGTGTAGCTGGCGGTATTCTCACACTTGGCTTGATTATGAAATGGGGTGAAGTTTTTCCACGCTGGTTCCCATTCATTGGCGGCAAAAGGGTTCCCATCCTTTTAGCGGTTATACCCGCGTCAATTGTAGCAATTGCTATCACGGCAGCCGGTGTTGTCTTTACCTTTTCATTTTTTGCTGTTACCTTTCACCTTTTGCCAGCAGACGGTGTGTTGTTGGGCTCCATCAGTGGTACTGTTGGCCCGATGCTCATTTGGGTTCCATGGGGAGTATTGCTTGGTCTTGCTGCTCTTGCCTACTACTATCGACGACGCGGACAATGTGTCCATTGTGGAAGGAAATAAAAAAATTTCTATCGTGAATAATGCACTTTCCAAAAAATTCACTGGGGGATTTCAAAATGAGAAAAATAATTTTATCGATTACTATGGTTATCTGTATGTTTGGGATCGTTCATATTGCTGTGACCCCGATTGGTTACAATGGATATACAATTAATGATCTTTGGTTTGCTAGTTTTGGATGTTCACTAATTTTCCTTGCTTTATTAAATTATGTTGTTATGAACATCAAGCAAAGACAGACAAACATTTTTATTGTGTGTTATGTGGCAAATATCTTGTGTGCGATTTTGGTTTCACTCATTCTCACACGCGCGTTATTCCCTCATATTATTTTACTGTTTGTTTTATTAGTTTTGGAAACAATTCTTATCATTAGATATCAGTTCTATTTAGAATCTGATAAATTTTAATTTGAAAACCGAGAAGCTATAGGGGTTACTTTTCATCAAGCTAACTGAGAGTGACCCTAAATTGAAACCGAGACAACACTTAGGATTTAGTAATTGTTGCAGTGGTATGGTTGTTTATGTGGCAATTTTTTATTATTAACGTGTCTGGTTAAAAAAGGTGTTTCTTTTCGAGTTGTTGAAATAAATATTATTAGAAGCAGCCTATTAGTTAGAGAGAGAAAACAAACAACAATTTATGATGTGATTTTTACTATTTAAATCTATTAATCGTAGAAAGGAGCAGTTTTTATGCATTTTAATATGAATGAAGCTATCGAGGTTCTAGAACGTACACCACAAACTTTGGAGTATTTTTTATCTGATTTATCTGAGGGGTGGCTTTACTGTCATGAAGGTGAAGGAACATGGAATGCTGCTGAGGTGATTGAGCATCTCATTGAGGCTGAAAAAAATAATTGGATACCGAGGTTAGAATTTATTATTCAGGAAGGTGAGAGTAAACCATTTCCGCCATTTGACCGATTCTCACATTTAAAGGAAGGTACTGAAAGGCCGATGGAACAAAACCTGCTTGAATTTAAAATGCTTAGAATGCAAAATATAACCAAACTTAAAGCTCTTATTAAACCTGAATTACATTTTGAATTGACGGGTTTCCACCCTGCATTTGGTGTAGTGAAGGTAAGAGAATTGCTTTCTACCTGGGTTGTTCATGATTTAACACACATTGCTCAAATTGTCCGGGTCATGGCTAAGAGATATAAGGAAGATGTGGGGCCTTGGGAAGAATATTTAGGTATATTGAAAAAATAATGATGGGGCAGAAAAGAGTATTATAGGGAAGAAGCAATAATGGGGGGAAAGAATGGGAGACATTGTGATCCGAAGACCGAGAGAAGAGGATGTAATAGAGTTAAATAAGTTTTTTAGAATTGTAATAACCGATACCTTTATTTAAGGAAGGTATTGGGAATATGTTGGATGATATGGAACAAGAAATAAAGGCAAAGGAAATTATCTAAGAAAAGATATCGCTAGCGGCGGCAAAGATAGGTATTTTCTAATTGCATTAGATGGAAAAAAAATAATTGGATCAATCGAATATGGTCCAGCAAGTGAGCTAATTAATCATTGCACAGACAATGCATTAAAAGATCTACATGAAGTGGGGACAGTATTCGTGCATCCAGATTATCAAAGACAGGGGATTGGTAACCAACTGCTAGCCGAAATGTACTTAACCTTAAAAAATGCGGGAATTGAAGAATTCTGTTTAGATAGCGGATATAGCAGTGCACAAAAAATCTGGCAAAAGAAATTTGGTGAACCGGATTATTTGTTAAAGGATTATTGGGGAGATGGGGCTCATCATATGATTTGGAAAATAAACGTTCATAAAATATGATCCTGGGACTTCGATTTGACTTTCTTCCCAACGGGCAAGTCTTAGACGAATCTTTAAAAAAAGCTATGGCAGTAAACCTCTGACCATAGCTTTGAACTTTTAGCAATTACAAATCATTAAAACATTTCCATCTAAATCTTGAAAGTTAAAATAGGCAAAATGACCAATACGTTCTATTTCCTTAACAATAGTTATTCCTTTTTCTGTAATAAAATGGTACGCTTCATCAATATCTTTGGCGAAGAAATTAAATAAAACATGCTCCGAGGGTTTTAATTTAAACCCTGGATCAAACGTGTGGTCATCGAGAGTTAGTCCAGTTTCAGAGGTAACAGGGATGTTGTAGACAGGAGATTCAACAAGATCCGTTTCAAATGGTAGCCCAAGTAAATCACTGTACCATTCCACGGATCTTTTGAGGTCACTCACATGAATAAAAACGTTGTTAACCTTACAGGCAATAGGAGAGCTAATCAAATTCACAATTATTCCACCTTATAACGGATTTTATTTTATTAATTCCACAAAAATGATGAAATTCCTTTGAAAATTTTATAAAAATTATATAAAGCGAATATATATAGAAGTGAATGTAATTGATTAAGAAACAGTAGTTTTTTGTTTTAAAAATGGATCAAGAAAAATTTTAGAGAGGGGAAGAAATATGTCTGAACAAGGTTGCATAAAATGCGGAAGCAAAGATGCGGCGAAAAAGGAAGTTGCGATGACTGGAACTGGATTATCTAAAATGTTTGATATTCAGCATAATCAGTTTATCGTTGTATATTGCAAGAATTGCGGGTATTCCGAATTCTACAATAAGGCATCTTCTACGGGATCAAATATACTGGATTTATTTTTTGGTTAGTAATATAAGGGAATTACGATTGGGGCATTACTTTATAGGGTAATGTCTTTCCTTTTTTTGATTTACTGACAGTTAGCTAAATCTGGTTGGGGGCCGCGTGATGAAAGAATAGGAAGGAATATAGGTATTTTTGACGAATAAGTATTATTAAAAAAGTGGAGTTCAGGTCGAGTTGTTTATGGGTGAGGAAGATTTAGCTTAAATTAATTTTTTTCGACTGTTCATTTTTTGTTGAGGGGAAGAAGGATCAATATGTTTGTGGTTAATATGCTATTAGCAATTACAGTAATGCTAATACTAATTTCGGTGCTAATATTCTTCATCTATAAATTATCCCGAACAAAAAAGGACCTTTATTCTTGGTTTATACTAATAATCACTATCTTTTTTTTTACTCTCGCGGTATGTCAAAGTTTACGTTGGTTTAACATAGGGATTTAAATTTTTTATAACAATAATGTTAATCAGCAAAGGGGAAAATTAAATGGTATTAGAAGCTGCTATGCTGCAAGTTAAGGAAGGTATGGAAGCGGAATATGAAGAAGCATTTTGTAAAGCATCGGAAATTATTTCTTCAATGAAGGGCTACATATCTCATGAATTACAAGGTTGTATGGAAGTTAAGGGGAAATACTTATTATTGGTTGAATGGGAGACATTAGAAGATCACACAGTTGGGTTTAGACAATCCAAAGAATATCAAGAATGGAAAAGGCAGTTACATCATTTTTATGATCCATTTCCAACCGTTGAACATTTTGAGAAAGTTAAGTGATTCTTCAATTAAGAATGCGTTTCTGTGATAAACAGGAACGCTTTTTTAATAATGAGCAAGTAAAATTTATAGGAAAGAGGTGTCCTTGTTGTTATATCAAAAAGAAAGTTTAAATGTTCGGCATTTACAAGACGAAGATAAGCTTTTTTTGGCTAAATGGCTTTCCAACCCTGCTGTCCTTGAATTTTATGAAGGCAGGGATAACCCATTTGATACAGAAAAAGTAGCAAATGTATTTTTTAATGGTGAAGCTGAAGTGGAAAAATGTATTGTAGAATACAATCAAATAAGGATTGGGTACATACAGTTTTATCAAGTGAATGAAGAGACGAGTAAGATAAGAGACTACGGTACGGAAGAAATTATATATGGGATTGACCAGTTCATTGGTGAACCAGAATATTGGAATAAAGGGATTGGGACTCTGCTTGTCAATTCAATGGTAGAGTATCTAGTTGAAAAGAAGCAGGCTAACAGAATCATTATGGATCCACAAATATCTAATGTCAGGGCATTAAGGTGTTATGAAAAGTGCGGATTTAAAAAGGTTAGAATTCTACCAAAACATGAATTTCATGAGGGCCAGTATAGAGACTGCTGGTTAATCGAATATAAAAATCTGCAAACATAGCAGATTAAATTAATTAGTGTAGTATAAATAAATCGGGAGAGATGGACGCTAATGGGGTTCTTGGTAATTGCAATCTTATTGGTATTTTTGTTTGACTTCACAAAGTTAAGAAAACAAAATCAAACAATTATTGATCAGAATGAAAAGGTTATTTCTCTACTAGAAGAAATTAAAAATAAATAACTAAATTTGAAATACAGTTGATGTGGTATTTTCTTAAAAATCCGCTTCCTATTTACACACAAACAGGCGCTGATCTTTTTATAAGGATCAGCGCTCAATTTCTAAATAGGGCCGACAGTGGACTAAAGGAATTTTAGAGAATTTTTAATATAGAAATATTGCGGAAGAATCGGATATTTCATAATAAGGCGGTTTAGTAGTTTCAGGAAAGATTTGAAGTACTGTTTTGCCTTAATAAGCCTAAGTTGTATAGAATTTAAGATTCTTTTTTATATGTCTTCATTTTTCTATTTTGCTGCAACAGCAAATCTAATTTACGAATAAGTATTTCCTTCTTTTTTTTCCTCTCAAGCACTTTACTTTTAAGATTAAATGACATATTTGCACCCCAAAAAAATATAGAATTCTGATTATCAAATTCATATAATCAGACTTATGGCTTAACCATTATATTATTCGACAATATTCTCGTTTTTTTGTACATCGTCTCTTAAAATTATCCTCTAAAGGGAATAGGTAATACCAAATATTTCAAGGGTGACACTTCTTTTTTCTTATCAAAATGATTTATTTAGTAGGTATATAGATTGTTTTGTTAGGAAGAAAATGAGTATGAGTGTAGTGAATTATTTTTTTAAGTATATGAATCAAGTATGTACAACCATTTGGCAACCTTTTTATATAAAATAGAAATTCAGTAAAGCAAAAAATTTGAATGGTAAAGCATACGTACAATGGAGATATTAAAAAACTGTAAAAAAATCATCAAATGATTGAGAGGATGTTTTATAAAAATGTAGAATCTTATACAGAGGTTATTTTTAGAAAATTCTTGGTATTATGAAGGAGGAGAGATACTTGCGTCGAATTGACTTGCTTTTAAATGTCCTGGATTCAACTTTCGATAAAGAGAGTTGGTATGCACCCTTTAAACATTCAATAGAAGGACTTACAGCGGAACAAGCTATCTGGAAACCATCTGGAAAGGCTACAAAAACCATTTGGGAGAATGTTAATCATCTTATATATTACAAAGAGAGACTTGCTGAAACCTTGCAGGGGCGTGAATGGACACATAATCTCGACGGTGATGAAACCTTCTATCTCACCAATCAATCTAATGACGATAACGAATGGAAAAAAGTCGTTGAACGTGCCGAAAAAGCTCAACGTAATTTAAGACAGGTATTGACTACAATTTCCGATGAAAAGCTTGACGAAAATTCACTTGAGGGGAAATTACTTGACATCATGCTTCATGATGCTTATCATACAGGGCAAATTATTCAATTAAGAAAAATGCAAGGGACTTGGCCGTCAATTCGTTAATTGAACAAAGAATTTTTTGTTTTGATGAATTAATGATAAGGTAAGGTCTCCATAGTTGTTCCATTAAATGACGCATTTCTCGACAAAGAAAGTGTCTTTTTTATTGTACAGGATTCTACAACCACACTTTTAGTAATTGGACATAGTCGGTAAATAACGTTTTTATGATATTATTGCGAAAAAAATACCCGTATCAAAACAGGTAATCAAAAAATAGATGCTAACAATAAAAGGGGATAGTTTAAGTTTAAGTTTAAGAGGGCTTTTGTCTCTATTCTCTCTTAAGGGTGGAGAACGTTTCTGAACCCCACCCCTATAGCGCTGAAATCATGGCGTTTGTTATCGGACTGGTGCCGCTAATGGTACGGCAAACAAAGGAGCGGATCCATTATGAAAAAAGTGGGTATAGACAGGGTGATGGTGTGCCGTTGAAACTAAAGGTGGATCATATTGAGATGGAAAAACTTGAGGTGGATAATAGTGAAGTGGACAGCCTATCCATCCACCATAAGGGATACCAAAAGGCATATTATGCATTAAACACACTCCTTAAACATTTGTCCTGATTCACCAATAGTCTATGCAAATTCTTTATCTTCGGACTAGTTGGATACCTATTTTGGAACTAAAAGTGGTGCATAAAATTATTTATATTCCTCCAAATAAAAGGACAGAAAAGCAAAATTAAAATACATACGTTGTCATTATAGATATTTAATCAAATTATTATTTTTACGAATTAAATGGAACACTGAAACCATATTCTTTTTTTGTTGTCTTTAATGGAAAATGGAATATAATTGTATTATAGAGTTCACTAAATTGTCATAAATAATGTTTGTCATAAATGGGATTGGAGAAAAAATTGGGGGGATTAAATTGTTTAGAGCAGCGGCTGCGGGTGTGCTCGGGTTTATTTTGATTTTTGTTGAGTCGATGATTGTGATGAAGTTAAAGGGATATGCAACGATTGAATTTGGAGGCATTGCCCCATTTATTAACGTATGGGCCATGAATTTCTTTTTCGTCTTTGCGATTCTTACACAGCTTACGAATTGGTATGGGAGTAAAAACCGTTTAGAGGAAGATCAAAGTTATTAATGATGACGAAAGCACCACAATCTCGCATTTTTCGATGATTGTGGTGCTTTTTATATTTTATGATTTTTGTTGTTGTACTTATCAGTTTAGACCGATGTTTTTTAGAAGCGATGTAATGAATAGTCCCGATAAAAAAACAGGGAATAATTCTCCTGTTGCTATGAACCAGAAAAATCATCCCCCGTGTTTTATTTCCGATGCATTTTAAATTGTAAGAAAAGCTCGTTGTATGTGGCTAGGTTGCGTTTGCCTAGGTTTTCGTATACTTCGAGTTTTTTGGTTAGTTCGGGTGTTGGGTAGAAACGCTCGTCTTCTACGACCTCTTTTGGCATATATTTCAGGGCTGCTTTGTTAGGCGTTGAGTAGCCCACATAGTCGGTGTTTTTGGCGGTGACTTTTGGGTCGAGCATAAAGTTAATGAACTTATGGGCTCCTTCGATGTTTTTGGCTGTTTTCGGAATAACCATATTATCAAACCACAGGTTGGAGCCTTCCTTAGGCACCACATAGTCCAAATCTTCATTCTCCGACATTATTTCAGAAGCATCCCCCGACCACACTAGACCAATAGAAGCTTCTTCATTAGCCATCAGCATCTTAATTTCATCGCCGACAATCGCCTTGACATTTGGTGTGAGCAGATCCAGTTTGTTCTTTGCTTCAAGCAAATGCTTCTTATTCGTATCGTTCAACGAATAGCCTAAACTGTTCAGCCCCATTCCCATGACTTCACGGGCGCCGTCGATTAACAGAATCTGATTTTTTAAATCAGGGTCCCATAGGTCGTTCCAGCTGGTAATTTTTTTACCATGAAGCATTTTGGGATTATAAACAATTCCGACCGTGCCCCAGAAATAAGGAACGGAATATTTATTCTCGGGATCAAACGGCAGATCCATAAAGCGCGGATCAATATTTTTTAAATTCGGCAGCTTCGAGTGATCCAGCGGAATTAATAAATCTTCCTGCCGCATTTTATCGATCATATATTCAGACGGAACAGCGATATCATAACTCGTACCGCCCTGCTCGATTTTGGTCATCATCGCTTCATTGGAATCGAACGTTTCATAGATTACCTTGATGCCGGTTTGTTTTTCGAACTTTTTAATTAAACTTTCGTCAATATAATCGCCCCAGTTATAAACTGTCAGCGTGTTGGTGCCGGAATAGCCCTGTGAGGTATTCAGGCTTGAAATCGCATATAAAATAATCGCTGACGATACGGCGATAATCAGGAAAAAACGGACCAAGTGGTTCATCGTTTCCGCACCCCCATTCCGCTCGGCTTATTCCGTTGGGTGATAAAGTAATAGATTACCACTAAAGCAAAAGTGAACAGGAACAGCAAGGCCGATAAAGCATTAATATTCAAGGAAATGCCGCGGCGTGCTAACGAATAAATTTCAACGGAAAGCGTTGAAAAACCATTTCCGGTGACAAAAAACGTAACCGCAAAGTCGTCTAAAGAATACGTTAACGCCATGAAAAATCCGGCAAAAATCCCTGGTGAAATATAAGGAATAATGACCTTCGACATCACATCCCAGCTACTTGCCCCAAGGTCTCTTGCAGCATCAATCAGTGACGGACTCATCTCCGTTAATTTTGGCAGCACCATCAGCACCACAATCGGAATGCTAAAAGCAATATGTGACAAGAGAACCGAGTAGAATCCAAGTTTAATGCCTGCCATTGTAAACAAAATTAGAAACGAAGCCCCGATAATAACATCTGGGCTGACAATCAGCACATTGTTGAACGACAATAACGCATTTTTGGTTTGCCGTCTTTTGGCCATATGGATGGCTAAAGCACCAAAGATGCCAATGATTGTTGAAAAAAGGGAAGATAACAGGGCAACCACAATCGTATTCAGAACGATAATGAGCAGCCTTGTATCGTGGAACAGCTCCCGGTACCATTCCAGGGAAAAGCCTTTAAAGCTATACATCGTCTCCCCGCTGTTAAAGGAGTAAAAAATGAGAAAGAAAATAGGTGCATACAGGATAAAAAAGATGATGATCAAAAACAGTTTTGATAATAGAGTTAGTTTTCTATCCAAATTACACACCTCGCTTCCTAGTGTTAGTCAGTACCATGATCAATACCATGATAATAATCAAAAACACCGCAATAGTTGAACCCATTCCCCAGTCCTGTGTTACAAGAAAATGCTGTTCGATGGAGGTACCGAGCGTAATCACGCGGTTACCAGCGATAAGTCGTGTCAGCATGAACAATGACAGTGCTGGGATGAACGTTACCTGGCAGCCGGATTTTACACCGTCAATCGTTAACGGAAAAATCACACGGCGGAATGTAGTCCATTTGGATGCCCCTAAGTCGTTGGCAGCATCAATTAGGGTTGGATTCAGTTCGTTTAATGAGTTGAAAATTGGCAAAATCATAAATGGGATAAAGATATAGACCGATACAAACACAAAGCTGAAATCGGTAAACAAAATTTGCTGCTGGCCAATCCCAATGATTTTTAAAAAGCTGTTAGCAGCCCCGTACGTGCCAAAAATGCCAATGAAGGCATAGGCCTTTAACAGGAGGTTAATCCAAGATGGAACAATAATCAATAACAGCCACAGCTGCTTATGCTTTGTTTTTGTTAATAACAAAGCGGTAGGATAGGCGATAATCAACGAAATCGCTGTGATTAAAAACGCATACCAAAATGAGCTGACCGTCATTTGTAAGTAAACCGGCGTAAAAAATTTCCGGTAATTGTCCAGTGAAAAATGGCCCTCAATATCAAAAAATGAATAATAGACGATAAGGGCAATCGGTACAATAACAAAAACAAGAATCCACAGTAAATACGGTATTTTATATAAATTACGGGTCAGTTTATTTTCCATGGCGGTCCACATCCGCATAGGTTTCTAAGCGCCGGTCAAACTCTTCTTCGGTCTCTCCAAGGCGCATTACGTGAATCGCCTCCGGATCAAAATAAAGTCCAATTTGATCACCGACATTTGCCTTTTTAGTCGAGTGAACAAGCCATTCGTTGCCGTCCTTGTCATAGCAGGAGATTTCATAATGAACCCCGCGGAATAATTGGGAATCAACTTTAACCTGCAGCTTGCCGCGCTCAAGTGAAGTGATTTCAAGATCCTCAGGACGGATGACAATTTCGACGGGCTCATTTGGGGTGAAGCCCATGTCCACACAGTCAAATTCGCGGCCGACGAACTCGACAAGATAATCTTTTTTCATTTTACCGCTAACGATATTCGATTCCCCGATGAAATCAGCAACGAAGCGGTTAATCGGCTCGTCATAAATATCTGTGGGTGTTCCGCTCTGCTGAATGGTCCCTTTATTGATAACAAAGATTTCATCAGACATTGCCAGCGCTTCTTCCTGGTCGTGGGTGACAAAAATAAAAGTAATCCCAAGGCGGCGCTGGAGCTCGCGTAATTCATATTGCATTTCGGTCCGAAGTTTAAGGTCGAGGGCCGATAACGGTTCATCCAGAAGAATCACTTCCGGTTCGTTTACAATTGCCCGGGCGATGGCCACACGCTGGCGCTGACCGCCAGACATTTCGCGGATTTCCCGGTTTTCATAGCCGGAAAGGTTAACGAAGCTAAGGGCTTCTTTTACCTTCGCTTGAATCTCGGCATTTTTTAATTTCTTGATCCGCAGCCCGAATGCCACATTTTCAAACACATTTAAATGAGGAAAAAGGGCGTAATCCTGGAAGACCGTATTAACCTGACGTTTATTGGCCGGTATTTGGTTGATTTTTTTACCATTAAAAAATATTTCCCCTTTAGACGGTTCCATAAATCCTGCAATAAGCCGCAAAATGGTGGTCTTACCGCAGCCTGACGGACCTAGGAGTGTATAAAACTTTCCACGCTCAATCTCGAAGCTGACATTATCAAGAACAGGCGGATCGTTATCGTATTGTTTCGTTACATTGTTAAATTGGATAATAGTGGCGTTTGCCATTTTCGACCTCCCCCTTTTGGGTTCATATTAGTGATTCAGGAACAATTATACAGTAGGGAATGGAAATTTCAATAATTCTTTCAATATCTGATATAAGAGAAAACGCCCCGCTCCTTTTTAAGGAGCGAGGCGTTTTGGGAGAAGGGATTAAGCATTTTGTTTTATCGTGTTGTTTCTTTTAATAGCAGTCCGGCGAATGAATGGAATCACCCAGCGGTCAAGGCCGAAATGACCAGCGTTGTAGCCTGCGAATAGGATAATCGCACCGATGAATAGGTCGGTTGGGATATGAGATACAGTTCCAGCAAGGAAGAAAGCAAAGTTCATCACTAGACCAAAGAACATGGCAGCTGTTGTTAAGCATCCTAAGATTAAACCTAATCCGACTAGAAATTCACCTAATGGAACAATTGTATTGAATATATCGACGTTTGGAAGAGCGAAATGTTTTAAGAAAGATACATACCAGCCATAAACTAAGCTTCCGTCTGGACCTTTAACCGGATTAGCAATCGCACCCTTTAAATATCCAGAAGCATCAAAACCGCCTGTTAGTTTGTGGAAGCCTGCTGTGATCCAAGAATATCCGAGATATAATCGAAGAACAGTTAGAATAACGGCAGCAACTTTGTTTTCTCTTAACCAATTAACAGCCATTTGAAACACCCCTTAAATTATTTATCTTTTAATTAATGATTACACTGTAAATATATCAGATTTATTTTGAAAATAGGGTAGATTGATCACTAATTCACAAATCTGTAAAAATGATTTGAACGATTTGTTACAAGCTGGATCTTGAAATATTTTTTATAAAAAATGGAAAAAGTCAATTGATTTAACTAATGGTATTAGTTAAAATAAAACTAATGATGTTAGTTAAGGAGAGGGTCGAAGTGAGAGTGATTCAAAACGGTCATTTATATCAAGTAACGTTTATGGCGAAGGTTTTTCCGGTTAATTGCTATTTGGTTGAGGAAGAGGATGGGTTAACATTGATTGATGCGGCTCTTGGTTTTTGTACGAACGGCATTGTGAAAGCAGCAGAAAGCATCGGAAAACCTATTACCAAAATTGTATTGACCCATGCCCATGAAGATCATGTAGGAGCTCTTGATTCTTTAAAAGAGCTTATGCCAGATGTGCCCGTCTATATTTCTGTTCGCGATCACAGATTAATGAGTAATGACCGCTCTCTAGATCCCCATGAAGATCAGATGCCAATCAAAGGCGGTGTTCCGAAAAAATTAAAAACAAGGGCAAACGTATTATTGGAGGAAGGCGGTTTGGTTGGCTCTTTGAAGGCTATTGAGTCTCCAGGGCATACTCCGGGCTCTATGTCGTTTCTGGATATCCGGACAAATGCATTGATTGCAGGTGATGCTTTTCAAACAAGAGGAGGAATCGCAGTCCCGGGAGATTTGAAGCCGCTGTTTCCATTTCCTTCGTTCGGAACGTGGAGTAAAAAGACGGCTCTTGCCAGCGCAAAGAAGCTCTTGAACTACAAACCTCAGCTCCTAGCAGTCGGCCATGGAGAAATGATAGCAAATCCTTTGAAAGTGATGGAACAAGCTATCGAAAATTTAGAACGAAAAATAAGATAGAGGAGTAAAAAAGATGTCACCAAGACCCAAAATTGGACTTAGGTTAACTACGATATTAGAAGCAGCAGGGAAAATTGCTGACAAACAAGGAATAGATGAGGTTTCACTTGCCAACTTAGCGAAGAATCTAGGGATTCGGCCGCCCTCATTATATAACCATTTTGACGGGCTGCCGGATTTAAGAAAGAAACTGGCCATTTTTGGCCTTGACCGCTTATATAAGGTTGTGGCTGATGCTGCAGTCGGGGTGTCAGGCACCGAAGCTGTATTTGCTATAAGTAAAGCATATGTTAGTTTTGCCCGAGAGCACCCAGGAATTTACGAGGCAACATTGATGGCACCTGATTCCGAGGATAATGAGGTTCAGCAAGCAGGTGCTAAAATTGTTAATCTTTCCCTCCAAGTGCTTCGTGATTTTAATTTAGAAGGAGATAGGGCTTTGCATGCGGTTAGAGGATTACGGAGTATACTGCATGGTTTTTCTGCATTGGAGCAAAAGGGTGGTTTTAAACTTACACTTGATTTGGATCAAAGCTTGGAGTTTATTTTAGAGGCTTTCATTGCGGGGTTATCAAGTAAATGGTAGAAACACCGGCAAAAAATGATTTAGCAGTGTAGCTGATGTTTCTTCTATCCATGAATATGAGAGAATTAACCAGAAAGTGGAATTGAATTTAGGGTAGGCTTGATTCGTTCAGTTTTGCTATAATGGAAGAAATTTCACTATTAAAAGGATGATGATTTTGCGGATAGAGGAAAAGGTAGGTCTGGTACTTGACGTTGAGACAACTGGTTTAGGCCCAAAAACAGATGAAGTAATTGAATTAGCATTGAAGCTGTTTTCGTATCGGACGGATACTGGTGAAGTAATTGATGTAATTGAGGAGGATTCCTTTTTACGGGAGCCGTTGTCAGGTTCTGCGCGAAGGAATTATGACCGGGCTTTTCAAGTACACGGGATTCCTTATGAGGCTGTTGAGGGAAAAAGTTTCTACGATGTAAAGATTAAAACTTATTTTCAACGTGCTGATGCTGTTTTTGCGCATAACGCTTCTTTTGACCGCAGCTTTCTTTTTCATATGTACCCGGAAGTGAATGACCTGCAGTGGTTCTGTACGATGAGGAATGTGCCTTGGAAACAATACGGCTTTCCAAATGGAAAACTGCTAACATTGTTGGAGGCACACAATATTACAAACTATCAAACACATAGAGCGATGGACGATATTACATATTTGATGGAACTGCTTAAGAAAACAAGTCCAAAAGGTAATCTTTATCTCCAAGAGGTATTGGATTTTGGCCCAATGAGAAAATATCAACCAGCAGCTTCACGAGCCAAGCTTGGATAAAAACCTAATCAGATGCGATTAGGTTTTTTCATGTTAAATAACTCGTTAAATACTACTGAAAGGTTATTATGTAAAATATTGTGTCCACCTACCGTGGACAACTGTCCACGAGTGGTGCCTGACACCAAATTAAAGGTATCTATCTTTAATAATGCTCCGATGGTGGACTTCGTGGCCGGCAATGATGTAGGCAATGGCTCTGGTTGTGATTTGGCTTCCATTGGCAAAGCCTTCGTTTGTCCAGGCTTCTTCAGGCATATTTTTAATTAAGCTGATGGTGGCGTTTCTTGTGGCAATGAAATCTTCGAGAAGATCCTTTAGAGAACGTTGATTTGATTTCGCACCTTGGACAAAGAAATTCTCATCAAATCCCGCTAATTCTGTTTGATCTCCGCGTCCCACTCTTAAAAGGCGATAGCTCATGATTCTTTCAGTGTCAGTAATATGACCAAGAACTTCTTTGATGCTCCATTTATTCTCAGCATAGCGGAAAAGGCTGTCTTCTTCGGAAATCCCTTCAAAAAGCTCAGTCATTTTCTCTAAATGATCATTAAGAATCTCTCTCAAATCCCCTTCAGGAACAGATTGAACATATGGCACATAATACTTCGGATACTCATTTTCGGTAGGTCGCTGCAGCATGAAAATCTCTCCTTTTTATTAATTAATTTTATCCTACCATAAAATTCAGATTAAAAAATATATTGGATTAATTCTTTAGGGGGTATATTTGAAATTAAGCTTTTTGGCCATTCAATAGAGAGGGGAGATGGGCTATTTCGGAAAAGGCGTTTATTGAGGGGGTCATTAAGCACATGAGGCTGAGTTTTTTCGGAAAAGGTGTTCATAGAAGAGGTCAATGAACACATGAGGCTAAGTTTTTTCGGAAAAAGTGTTCATAGAAGAGGTCAATGAGCACATGGCTTTGAGTTTTTTCGGAAAAAGTGTTCATAGAAGAGGTCAATGAGCACATGAGGCTGAATTTTTTCAGAAAAGGTGTTCATAGAAGAGGCCAATGAGCAAATGTGGCTAAGTTTTTTCGGAAAAGGTGTTCATAGAAGAGGTCAATGAACACATGAGGCTGAGTTTTTTCGGAAAAAGTGTTCATAGAAGAGGTCAATGAGCACACGGCTCTGAGTTTTTTCGGAAAAAGTGTTCATAGATGAGGTCAATGAACACATGTAGCAGGAGTTTTTCGAAAAAGATGTTCATTGACCTTTTCAATGTGCATATGAAGCTCCGATTATTTGAAAAAGTGTTCTTTGAATTTAACAATGCGCACCTATAATACAATCAAGTAATCTATGACCCTGCTTTTTTATCAGCTATCACTAAGCATAAAGTAGCAAACGGTCCAAGAAATAAAGATAAGAAAAACCAGTTAAGTCCGCTGCGTTTTTTCCCTTGAGCTAATCCAGCGTTAATCAGAGCGAGGGTTCCCCATCCGACAAAATATTCATTTTCCATTTAATTCACCTGCAATTCGCAATTTAATTACATGCCAAAATTTTACCATAGAGAATAAAAACAGCGATAATAATGGATGATTTTATATAAAATCATTGTGCATAGAATTTCTATGTAATATTATAAATATAGTATATAGTAATTCTATGTAATGTAAGGAGGGAGTTCTTGTCTAGAAAAATATTCATTATGATTATAGTGGTTGGAGTAATAGTTTTTGCATTATATGCTTATTTAAAGCCCAGCTTACCTCGTTCATTTCACCACAGATTTACCGAAAGTACAGATCTTCATAATGAAAGCATTAACAACCTTCAATTATATGAGAATATTAATGGGGATAGATTTAAACAAGCGTACGCAAAGGGGATATCGAAAAAAAGTCGTAATCATGAGAAGTATGATTACTACAAAATACAAAATGGTGTAGAAATTGGCACGAATAAAGCGGGTTATATTTTACGTTTTATTATAGAAAATAGTAAAACAGCTTCTAAAAAAGGTGTAAAACCAGGGGATCCAATAGCAAAGGTAAGAAAAGCATATGGTGACCATTACTATACACGAATTGAGCAAGGTCTAGTTATAATCGGCTATATCGATAAGAAAAGCCATCAATCTATTGAATTTTGGCATGATAAGAAAAGGGTCATTTTTTTCCGGCTCGATGATCAATCTATGGAGTAATGATAAAGGTACTTTCAAAGATGGTTGCTATTTAACATAAATAAAAAGAACTGTTACTTTTTTAGTAAAGCAACAGCCCTTTTAATTAAACGATTTTATCAAAACGGACAGACTTATTGATGTAATACATGATTGGCATACCGACCGCCATCACTGCAAATTCACCAACAGCCGTTGTTAACCATGTGAATAGGAATGGCAATCCGAAAGCCAGATGCAATTCCAGGGCAATCAGGAACATTGTAAACGTGAATACCATTGTATTTACAATCATTCGTGTCCAGATTCCTTTAATAAAGCGTGCACAAACAATTGTAATCCCCAATGCCAGCAGCGATTGACCGACACCGAAAATCAGGTCATAAGCCTTCATCGGCGAAAAGAACAAGTTTGTGAGAAACACACCTAGGATTATGCCGAAAAAATACTTTTTGTTAAAAACGACGAGATGGTTAAACATCTCCGAAACACGGAACTGGATTTGGCTAAAACCAAATGGGGCAATGACGGCCGAAACCGCAATATACAATGCTGCGACAATTCCATTGACAACAATTCCCTGCACGTTTGATTGCGCACCGTGAGACTTGTTTTTCTTAGCAGCCATTTGCTGCGGAAAAGTGTTTGTTGTTTTTTCCATATTCAATTCTCCTTAGTTTTTTATAGTGGGATGGTTACGAACCACTGTCATACTTACAAACTAATATAATAATATAAACTATAATACCAGTCAATGACATTATTTTGAAAAAACTTAATTCAATTTCCCATTTAAATTTCCGCTACTTTGTGTAAAATGATGATATGGCTATAGATAGCCCAGGAGGAAAGACATAATGATCACAATTAAAGAGATTGCAGAACGGGCGAATGTTTCCCGGACAACCGTTTCCAGAGTTTTAAATAATTCCGGCTACGTGAGTGAAGAGGCTAAAAAAAGGGTCTTGCAGGTCATCGAGGAAACAGGCTATGTCCCAAGTGAAAATGCCAAATCATTACGGACAAAAAAGACAAAAGTAATTGGTGTCATCCTGCCAAAAATCAGCACTGAAACATCAAGCCGCCTCGTAAAAGGAATGGATGAAATTTTGGCAAAAGAGGGCTATCAAATTCTTTTAACAAACACGAACCTCAACCCAGAAAAGGAAATTGAATATTTGAAGCTGCTGAAAAGCCGTCATGTTGATGGAATTATTTTATCAGCCACCAATATTAACCGCACGCTAGTGGAAGAAATATATAATCTAAAAATCCCATTTGTAACGGTCGGACAAACCATCTCCGGTTTAGCTAACGTTATTTTTGACGATTATCAGGCCACGAAGGACATGGTGAACTTCCTTATTAAAAAAGGACATACTAAAATTGCCTTTATTGGTGTTAGTGAGCAGGATCGTGCCGTCGGTTATTTACGAAAAAAAGGCTATCTGGATGCCATAAAAGAAAAAAACTTAAAGGTAGAAACCGGCTGGGTGCAAAAAGGTGTGTTTAATGTAGAATCCGGGTACGAAAGCATGAAGGCCATTCTACTGGATGCCGCGGAAAATAAACCAACAGCTGTGTTAGCGGTTACCGATCGGTTAGCCATTGGCGCAATGCAGTATTTGAGCGAAGCTGGGTTATCCGTTCCAGATGATATTGCTCTTGCAGGTATGGGGGCATCAGAACTTGCAAAATTTATCTCACCAGCGTTAACGACGATTGATTTTTCCATCGAAGAGGCTGGGCAGGAGGCTGCATCGTTAATTCTCCAAAAGATAGGTGGGGAAAATTACCAGGAGATAATTAAAACAATTCCCTATAGACTAGTTGAACGTTCAAGTGTATAATAAACGTGTAATCGATTCCACACAGTAATCTCCTCGGTTACACTTTTATTTTTCATATTTGTGGAATCGATTCCACAAATTAATTAGAATAAATTTACTGACTTGATTACACATTAAAAAATACATTAAAAAATTTTTTAACAAATGTGTAATCGATTCCACACAAAAATAGGGGTGAGGGAAATGTCCGAAAATCGCAAAATTGCGGAAGAAGTCATTGAGGCTGTCGGGGGCAGAGGAAACATTCAATCTGTTGCTCACTGTGCAACCCGGCTGCGGATTATGGTAAATGACAAAGAAAAAATCAATCAAGAAAAAGTTGAATCTATTAATAAAGTAAAAGGCGCCTTTTTTAACTCCGGCCAGTACCAGATTATTTTTGGAACGGGAACGGTTAATAAAGTCTACGAAGAAGTTTCCCAATTGGGCCTAGATACAATGTCTGCCTCCAATCAGAAAAAAGAAGCGGTAAAAAGCGGCAGCCGATTCCAAAGGGCAGTCAGAACATTTGGTGATGTGTTTGTGCCGATTATCCCAGTCCTTGTGGCGACAGGATTATTTATGGGGCTTCGCGGTCTTGTGATGCAGGAACAGGTTCTTGCTTTATTCGGGATGAAACCGGAAGATATTTCACAGAACTTTATTCTTTTTACACAAGTTTTAACAGATACGGCGTTTATTTTCCTGCCGGCACTTGTGGCTTGGTCGACATTTAGAGTATTCGGCGGCACGCCAATCATCGGGTTAGTGCTTGGTTTGATGCTTGTTTCACCTTCGTTGCCAAATGCATGGGGGGTTGCTGGCGGGGACGTCAAGCCGCTATATTTCTTAGACTTTATTCCTGTTGTTGGTTACCAAGGATCCGTGTTGCCAGCGTTTATTGCCGGTATTATTGGAGCAAAGCTTGAAAGACTCATCAGAAAACGTGTTCCGGAAGCATTGGATTTGATTGTTACACCATTTTTAACGCTTTTAATCATGATTACGTTATCATTACTAGTCGTCGGACCAATCTTCCATATTGTCGAACAAGATATTTTAAAAGTAGCGACAAACGTGCTTTCATGGCCATTTGGCATCAGCGGGATTTTAATTGGTGGTCTCAACCAATTGGTCGTCATCACTGGGGTACACCATATCTTCAATATGTTAGAAATTCAGCTTTTATCGCAATTTCACAACAATCCGTATAATGCTATCATTACATGTTCGGTAGCTGCGCAAGGCGGTGCTGCACTGGCTGTCGGATTAAAAACAAAATCAAAAAAATTGAAGGCTCTTGCTTTACCTTCAGCATTATCAGCGTTTTTAGGTATTACCGAACCAGCCATTTTCGGGGTAAACTTACGCTATGGAAAACCATTCATTATGGCGTTAATCGGCGGTGCGGCCGGCGGATTCCTTTCATCCATTTTGGGCTTGAAAGCAACAGGTATGGCGGTAACCGTTATTCCGGGAACATTGCTTTACCTAAACGGCCAGATTATGCTTTACATTTTAGTAAACTTAGTGGCCATCGCAGTTGCCTTCGTGCTTACATGGATGTTCGGCTATTCCGATAAAGTGAAAAAGGAAATTGAGCAATAATTTGAAAAAGGCAAGGGAACTCTTGCCTTTTTCCTTTAATAACAGCATGGAGGGTTCTTTGATGACAGAAAGAGAAAGTCTTCTAAAAGAACATGCATACACTGAAGTAAAAAAATATGAGAAACAGGTCCAGCGAGATCCATATCGGCTTGGTTACCATCTTATGCCCCCGGTCGGGCTGTTAAATGATCCGAACGGGTTAATCCAATTTAACGGTGTTTATCATGTGTTTTATCAATGGAACCCATTTGCCACCACACATGGTGCGAAGTTTTGGGGACATTATTCATCCGTTGATATGGTTCGCTGGAAAGAGGAGCCGATCGCCCTGGCGCCAAGTGAATGGTATGAAAAAAATGGCTGCTACTCAGGCAGTGCTGTTGAATCAGATGGGAAACTTTACTTGTTTTACACTGGAAATGTGAAGTTGGATGACAGCACACGCGAGACATATCAATGTCTAGCTGTTTCGACAGACGGTGCTTCTTTTGAAAAAAAAGGCCCGGTTCTTAAGCTGCCTGCCGGTTATACCGCCCACTTCCGCGACCCAAAGATTTGGAACAAGCAAGACCGCTGGTATATGATTATTGGTGCTCAAACATTGGAAGAAAAAGGAGCGGCTGTGCTATTTGTATCCGATGATTTGTATTATTGGGAGGAGCTGGGCCTGATTGCCGGTTCCGGAATAAACGGTCTTGAGGACTTCGGCTATATGTGGGAATGCCCCGATTTGATTCAGTTACAGGGAAAAGAGGTATTATTGGTGTCGCCTCAAGGGTTGGAGCCGAAGGGGCATTTGTACAATAATCTCTTTCAATCAGGTTATTTTGTCGGCGATTTGGATTATAAAACGGCCCAGTTTCAGCATGGCGATTTTGTGGAGCTGGACCGCGGCTTTGACTTTTACGCCCCACAAACTTTTACAGATGAATCGGGGAGAGTCATCCTTTATGCTTGGATGGGGATTACCGACGAGAGCGAACCATATCAGCCGACAGTTGCTAATAATTGGGTGCATGCCTTAACGATCCCGCGGGAATTGAAACTCCGGGATGGGCAGATTTTTCAAAAACCAGCAGAGGAATTGAAAAAGCTTCGACAAGACGAGGTTCGTTTTGATTACGGTGAACATGAAAGCTTGGACGAAGTTTGTTCTGCGGAAGTAGAGCTTGATTTTGCTGAAGCTGTTGCCGGAAGTTTTGAAATAAATTTTCGCGGAGAGGCCGTGCTTTCCTATGATTCATCAAAGCAGGAAATGAGTTTGCTGCGAAGAAATATAAAAACAGGGTTAAGCGAAAAAAGAATGTGCAGGCTGGATTCGCTTATGAAGCTTCAGATTTTTATCGATCATTCTTCATTAGAGATTTTCGTCAATGGTGGACAAGAGGTGTTTACCGCACGTTATTTTCCGCAGTCTGAAAATCACACAATTACCTTTAATGGAACAACATCCTTTCGGTTGAAAAAATGGAACCTTGGAGGTGTGGTATGAACGGTGTTATTTGTTTAGGCGAGGCGTTGATAGATTTTATCCCCTTGGATGCAGAAAATTTAACCTATCAAAAGGCTCCCGGCGGTGCACCCGCGAACGTATCAGTGGGTATCGCGAAGCTTGGCGGTATGGCTGCTTTTGTTGGCAAGGTCGGGGACGATGTATTAGGGCAATTTCTAAAGGAGACTTTATCCGGCTACGGGGTTAACGTTGATGGAATGGTGTTAACGGAGGAAGCAAGAACGGGTGTAGTATTTGTAACTTTAGAGCCTTCTGGAGAACGACATTTTTGTTTTTACATTAACCCAAGTGCCGATCGCTTTTTGAAAAATGAAGAATTGGTTCCAGGGGTTTTTTCAGGGCAAAAAATTCTTCACTTTGGTTCTATATCACTAATCAGCGAACCGGCAAAGTCAGCAACAATCCATGCGGTGGAGCTGGCAAAAAAAGCAGGTATGCTGGTTTCCTATGATCCGAATCTTCGTTTAGGATTGTGGGACTCGGAGGAACAAGCAAAAGAAACGATTCTAGAAACGCTCCCTTATGCTGATATATTAAAAGTATCGGAGGAAGAGCTTGAGTTTTTAACCGGGTGTGCCAGTTTGGAAGATGGGATTACAAAGCTGCCTGACATTCCGCTAATCTTAGTGACATTTGGGGCGGAAGGCAGCATTTATCGCTTTAAAGGCGAGATTGGCAGGGTTTCCGCCATGCCAAGTAAGGTAGTAGATACGACTGGGGCCGGGGATGCATTTGTTTCAGGGATTCTTTATTCAATTAACGAATCTTCAAAAACGTTAGCTGAACTTTCTGTGTCTGAAATAGAGGAAATGCTTCGCTTTGCCAGCATCTCCGGCGGTCTGGCAACGACGAAAAAGGGTGCCATGACAGGGCTGCCGACATTGGAAGAGGTTAAAAAAGAATTAGAAGACAGATAGGAATTTAAAAGTCCAAATCATATGGTTTGGGCTTTTTTGAATGTTTTTTCGACTATTAAAGGTTTTTTTAAAACTAGGTACATTGGCTTTTAAGACTGTTGGAAACACTTTTTTCGTTTTTTTGAAGAGATTTGTTTCCAATAGGTGCGATTGGAAACACTTTACTCGTATTTTCGCAGAGTTTTGTTTCCAATAGGCGTGATTGGAAACACTTTACTCGTATTTTCATTGAGATTTGTTTCCAATAGATGCGATTGGAAACACTTTACTAGTATTTTCGCAGAGATTTGTTTCCAATAGGCGTGATTGGAAACACTTTACTCTATTTTTCATATAGATTTGTTTCCAATAGATGCGATTGGAAACACTTTACTCGTATTTTCACAGAGTTTTGTTTCCAATAGGTGCGATTGGAAACACTTTACTCGTATTTTCGTAGAGATTTGTTTCCAATAGTTGTGATTGGGAACACTTTACTCGTATTTTCGCAGAGTTTTGTTTCCAATAGGCGTGATTGGAAACACTTTACTCTATTTTTCATATAGATTTGTTTCCAATAGATGCGATTGGAAACACTTTACTCGTATTTTCACAGAGTTTTGTTTCCAATAGGTGCGATTGGAAACACTTTACTCGTATTTTCGCAGAGTTTTGTTTTCAATAGGCGTGATTGGAAACACTTTACTCGTATTTTCATTGAGATTTGTTTCCAATAGATGCGATTGGAAACACTTTACTAGTATTTTCGCAGAGATTTGTTTCCAATAGGTGTGATTGGAAACACTTTACTCTATTTTTCATAGAGATTTGTTTCTAATAGGTCCGATTGGAAACACTTTACTCGTTTTTCGCGGAGATTTGTTTCCAATAGGTAGGATTGGAAACACTTTTCCTGTTTTTTCATAGAGTTTTGTTTCCAATGAACTTGAACAATGCCCAAATCGGATTTTATTTTTCGAAAAAAAGGATATAAGATGAAATTACAGAATTAAAATAGAAAAGTCATTTTTGGGGAGGTAAGCAAATGAACAGATTAAATCTAATTACCCTCGGTACAAGGGATATTGTGAAGGCTCATAAGTTTTATAAGGATCTTGGGTTTGACACCTCTATTAGGGGAACGGAATCCAATCCTTTTATTATTTTCTTTAGAAATGAAGGCTCCAAAATTGCTTTGTATCCAATTGAGGAACTAGCCAAAGATATTAATCACAATAATCCGCCCAAAATACTAAACGGTTTTCCTGGTATCACCCTGGCTTATAATGCAAAGTCTATGGAGGAAGTAGATGAAGTGATCAAAAAGGCGGCGGCAGCAGGAGCAACAATCCAAAAGGAACCGAAAAAGACAGATTGGGGCGGCTACGGAGGGTATTTCACCGACCCAGATGGCTATTATTGGGAAGTAGCCTATGGTGAGGATTGGGAGTTTGATGAATCCAACATGTTAGTGATCAATGATCAGTAATTTAGGCAGCATTATTTACAAAAAAGAGAAATGGCTCAGAAGCGCTCCCCGGGCCATTTCTTTTGTATGCATGCTTTTTCACTCAACTAGATCTACTTTGAGTTAATAAAATAAATTAGATTATTGGTCCATTCGTCAAATTCATATATAAACCCTTTTCTAATACATTCAAATGTCATTCCAACACTTTCCGCTAATTTTATCGATGGAATATTATCGGGATTTATATGAGCCTCGATCCGATGATAATTTAATTTTTCAAATGCAAGACTTATTGCCGCTTTCACTGCTTCCTGACCATATCCATTTCTCCAAAATTGATTGTGAATCGTATATCCAAATCTTGCCCATTGAAATTCATCCCTCATAAGCGTGGAGAAGTCTATTGCTCCTAAATGGGTATGATCCGCTTTCCGAAATACACCAAAAACATATACTTTATCCTCTAAAGCCAATCTTTGCTGGTTTTCTACCAATTTCATAAACCAATCTTTGGTCCAGATACCCATATCGATTTTGCCTTCATCATATTTGTGTTGTGAAGGCAATCTATTTTCATATTCAGTGAACCAAACAGAATAATCCTCTTTTTCAAAGGGTCTAATAACCAATCTTTCAGTTTCAATTTTGTAGCTAAACTTGTTCAACCAAACACCTCATCATTAAAAATTAAATATGTATCTCACTCATAAGCGCATGAGTGTTGTCCTCGGTGTCTTTAAAAAATACCATCCATGTCTCGGTTTGGCCCATTTTGGCAACGAGATGCGGCTCCCCAAGGAACTCTACCTCTTTTTCGAGCAATTTTTCATAGCTTGCATTAATATCCTCAACTTGAAAATAAACGACTGAACTGGCATGGGCATATTGCTCTTGCTCCGGCAGGCTGAGCAGCAGACGCAAGCCGCCGCACTCGAAAAATGCCATCGTATCGGTATTAAACAACAGCTGCATCTCAAGCTGTTCTTTATAAAAATGTAGTGCACGCTGCAAATCTTTAACAGGTACGCCAATCTGCCCAACTTTTTGTATTTGTGTCATAGAACGTTCTCCCCCCATTCTCAATTACTACCAATTTCTATGATAAATGATAGAACCAATAACTTCCACATAATTAACAGGAAATACACACGTGGAAGAATATAAAAACTTTTCCATGTAACATCAGGGATCGGCTAACTGAAGAAACTCCGAAAATAAGAAAGTAATATGATGTTTGGGTGGAACAGTCTTTCATAAAATACTACAATATTAACCATAGCATCTATAACATAGGAAAGGGGATAAGGGAAATGTACAATAAAAAGGCTTTTCGGTTAAAAGGAATTATTATTTTGATTCTTCTTATATTTTTAGCATTGACGGCCATTTATGCTACTGGAGCATTTGACAGTGGCAAGCCTTCAGATAAAGTGGACCCTAAACAAACGTCTCAGGGCAGTAAAAAACCGGAGGATTCAACTAATGGCCAGCCGTCAACTGTTCGGCCTTACAATATAGAGGCATTAGTCAAGAAGACCTTTTCCCTATCCAAGGAAGGGAAAGTTGTACACGCTGCCTTTATTTCCGGTAAATCCAATCGGATAGAAGTTAATGAAAAATGGGGAAAACCGAATCACATATCACAAACGGCAAGGGGTAAATACGAAGAATATGATAAATACCATGTTGTCTTTGGTTATGCTGGTGAAATTGTGAATGATATCAGATCGTATGTCTCCGAAATACAAAGCATCTCCTTAAATGAGATTAAGAAGGCAGGCGGTGAGCCTGACCAAGTTCGGTATTATCAAGATGCAACCAATAATCAAATTATTCTTGTCTATCATGTTACCAAGAAGACCGATTTATTATGGATATTGCCAAAACCAACAGGTCAGGATTCGAATCCTAAAGTGGATCATATTTCGGTTTTTACTCAAGTTGATAATCAACCAAATCAGCATGAGAGCCAAACCAAAACCAAGACCATTTCCGAAATGAGCCTGGAGGAGAAAATAGGGCAGATGATTCTTGCTGGTATTTCTGGAACCACAGTGGATACAAATACACAGAATTTAATAAACCAGTATAAGGTGGGGGGAATTATTTTTTATCAGGATAATTTGGAAAATCCTGTACAAACTCTCCAGCTTGTGAATCAAATTAAATCTAAAAGTGATCCCAAACTGCCTCTTCTTTTAAGTGTTGACCAGGAGGGGGGACGGGTTACCAGGCTTCCTGGCGGACTTGTTAACTTTCCGCCAAATAAAAGTATTGGAGAGGTAAATAACCCTGAGTTTTCATATAAAGTCGGAACAATTTTAGGTCAGGAGTTAAAAGCATTTGGTTTAAATCTTGATTTCGCACCGGTTCTTGATATCAACAGCAATCCAAAGAACCCTGTTATAGGAGACCGATCATTTGGAAACAATTCGGAAGTAGTTAGCAGGCTGGGGATTCAAACGATGAAAGGCATTCAGTCTCAAGACATTATCACAACAATTAAACATTTTCCCGGCCATGGCGACACATCGGTTGATTCTCATTTGGACCTTCCTATTGTAAATAAAAGCCTAAAGGAACTTAAAGAGCTTGAGTTGATTCCATTTGAGCGTGCTATCAATAATGGGGCAGATGTTGTCATGGTGGCCCATATTTTATTACCTCAACTGGATGCCAAATATCCCGCGTCCATGTCGAAAGCGGTTATGACGGATATTCTAAGAAATCAGCTAGGTTTCAAAGGTGTTATTATTACGGACGATATGACAATGGGGGCAATTATTGACCATTTTGATATTGGGCAGGCAGCAGTGAAGTCTGTTAATTCCGGCAGTGATATTATTTTAGTGGGGCATGATTATAACAAAATTGTCGAAATCATCTCTTCTCTGAAGAAGGCTGTTCTTAATGGTGAGATTTCCGAACAAAGGATAAATGATAGTGTCAGCAGAATTCTTGTGTTAAAAAATAATTATGGAATTAATAATGAAAAAGTGAGAAACGTGAATATAGGTGAACTAAACAAATCAATCACAAATCTACTGAAGGAGTATTCAAAATAAATGACTTTTAGTGGCACCATCCGGCATTTGTCGAAATCAAAATTGACATAATTCGGGTGGTGCCACAGGCATTTTAATCGATTTAGAATACTGATCAAACAAAACTGTTCGTAAAATGGGATTTTTTTCAAAAAATGGTTCCTCAGATGTAGTTATAAATAAATCTCAGGACCCGTTATTATAAAACTCCGCTCATGTATCATCAAGGTAAGATGATCAAAGGAGGTGGAATGTGTTTAATGAAAACGCAATTAACAACAAGTCAGAGATTGGCGGGTTATGCTGTTTTTATTTGGTCGATCGTCTATATGTTTCCTCACCTTTATTGGGCTTTGGGCGGCACATTGGGTCTGTCGATACTAAAGCCTTCTATATCCGAAATACCTCAATGGGAACTGATTAATTGGATAGCATCAGCCATCCTAACCGCAGCTGGGCTCCTAGGGATTGTATTGATTTATTTTTGGAATAGTAAGCTGTTAAAAGGATTATTATTGACGATAACCTGGGCAGGCTGTTCGGTGGCTGCCTCCCATGGCATTTATGGCATCATTCACCGATTACTTCAAATTGCTGGAATAATTGAGGTAGAATCAGGTCCGTTCAATGTTGGTGAACATGCCTATGTGCTATGGGATCTTTTACTATTCGAACCATGGTTCTTAATTGAGGGGATTCTTTTTGCAGTGCTCGGCTGGTGTTCCTTTAAAAAACCGACTAATAGGGCGATCTGGTTAATACTCTGTACGCTTGGTGTCATCATTGGTATTGTTACAGGTTTGTTAGGTGTTCGATTCGCATAGCAATAGCCGGAAAATTATTTAAACTATAGTAAAATCATAAATTAAGAATGTTGAAATGGAACAGCTGCCATGGTGGAAGAAAATTATTAAGATCTCTGCAAGCCACTCACAAGTTCCCCAGTAAAATTGGGCTTTTTCTTATTGTTTAAGTAAAAATCGTTGCTGAATTATGTACAATATAATCAAAAAGTAGAAAATATTAAGAGGTTATAAAAATGTTTAATGAAACAGCCAAAAATATTAGAGAAAGTTTAACAGCTGATTGTTCGAAGTGCTTTGGACTTTGCTGCACGGCGCTTAATATTGCAGCATCAAGTGATTTTGCAATAAATAAAACTGCTGGAACACCTTGTCCTAATTTACAAGGAGATTATCGTTGTAAAATTCATAAGAATCTAAGAGAAAAAGGATTTAAGGGATGTACAGTGTATGATTGTTTAGGTGCTGGCCAGAAAGTTTCTCAATCCACTTTTAACGGACAAAGTTGGCAAGAAAATCCTGAAGTTGCCGAAAAAATGTTTAGTGTATTTCCTGTGATGGAACAATTATATGAAATGATTGCGTTTATCTCTGAAGCATTAACTTATGAAGTTTCAGATTCATTGAAGGAACAGTTAAATAAACAATTAGAAAAGTTACAAAGCTTAACAGATATGGATGCTGATAGATTATTATCATTAGATATCATAGGCTGTAGATTACCAGTAAACGAGTTGTTTCTAGAAACAAGTGAATACATTCGAACGGAGCTAAGTTCGAAGGTTTTTGCTATTAAGATAGGAAAAAAATGCAGGGGTTTTGATTGGATTGGTAAGAATTTAGCAGGTAAAGATTTAAGAACGACTGATTTTCGAGGCGCTTATTTAATTGCCGCTGATTTAAGAAATACAGATCTAAGAGGTGTTGATTTAATTGGAGCTGATTTACGCGATGCAAATTTAAGCGGGGCAAATCTTTCCACAAGTATGTTTTTAACCCAGATGCAAATTAATTCAGCTAAAGGTAACGATAAAACGAAGCTACCTTCGCATATACAACCACCTTCCCATTGGATTGACTGATTTTTGTTCACCAAGGATTGTAAAAAGAATAAAGCACGAGACCGTCCCCGTGCTTCATTACGCTGCCTTCACTTCTTGCTGTGCAGTTTGCTTCGGCAGACATACACTGACAAGCGCTGCAATCATCAATAGGATAGCTGCTGACACTAATGAACTTGTATAGCTTCCGGCGCGGTCAAAGAAGACTCCGGGAAGAAACGAGCCGATCGCTGACCCAAGCTGATGGCTCATATACAGGAAGCCGGTTACAACACCTAAGGAAGTGCCGCGAAAATAGCCTGCTAGTAATTTTACTGTGGGGGCCACAACGGCAAAATCTACGATACCGAAAGAAATGGAAAAGACGAATAACAGCCAAGGATTTTCTACGAAAAAGCCTAACCATTTTGCATTTGTTAAAAAGATTAATAGAAAGGCAATCGTCAGTCCACGTAAAAAATAAATCCAGGCGAGCATTTTTCGATTATCAAATCGGTCTGCTAAGATTCCGGCAACAACTGTTCCTCCAGTGTTAAAAGCAGCAAGCAGGCTGACTGCCGTGCCCGTTACAGCAATAGAAAAGCCGCAAGATTGGGCAAGCGGTATTAAATGGGTATCCATTAGACCTGTAGTGGTAAAGCCACAAATAAAATACGGAATAATCAGAAACCAAAAACCGCGGTGAAAGAGGTACCTCTTTTTCGAAACAGGGGGTGTTTCTTTCGTTTCAATAGGATTCTGTTGCGGCCTTTCCGCGGTCCCTGCCGCTCCTAAAGGTTTAATGCCGATTTCTGCAGGTTCCGATTTTAGAAAAAGTGCCAGAATCGGAAAAACAATCAGCAGAAGAAAGCCACCTAAAATTAAAACGGTAGATTTCCAGCCGAATGCATTAATTAAAAACAGTGAGCTTGAAACCATTACCATTTGCCCTGCACCAAAGCCCGCTTCCACTAAACCAAGGGCCAAGCCTTGTTTTTCATGAAACCATTTAGTTACGGCAATAGAGGCAGTCACCCCGGATGCCCCGCCAAACCCAAGCGAAGAAATAACGCCATATAAAATCAGCAGCTGCCAAATATTTTGGGCGAAATAAGTGAGAATGGTTGTAACACCTAACAGGATAATGCTGTATACAAATATCCGCTTCACGCCTTGCTTGTCAATAAGCTTTCCGATCACCGGCTGTGAGAGCGCGAAGACGATAAAGCTGACAAAGGAAATGGCCGAAACCATGCCCCTTGAAGCGGTGAATTCGTGCTCCCACGGCTCCATAAAAGCACCGAAACAATAACGCAGGCCTTGAGCGGCTAAAACTCCGATAAAACAAACCGCTAAAATAACCCAGCCATAGTGTATCTTTTTGAACAACCCAAGCCCTTCTTTCCTAACTAAGTATACTTCTATTATAAGGAAAAGGGTGTTTTTACGGCAATTAAAATACTTTATTGCAGAAAAGGGGTAAAGGGATTAATTAAAGAGAATATGAATTGTGAACAAAAAGAAACAGTAAAGGATGCTTCTATTGCCCGATTGGGGTGTCCAAGGGGTGAAAATGGTAAAAAGAAGTGGTTTCTATTGCCCGAAATGGGTTCGGAAGAGGTCTAAGCGGTAAAAAGAACTCGCCTCTATTGCCCGATTGGGTGTCCAAGGGGTGCAAATGGTAAAAAGAAAAGCTTTCTATTGCCCGAAAAAGGTCCGGAAGAGGTCCTAACGGTAAAAAGAACAAGCTTCTATTGCCCGATTGGGTGTCCAAGAGGTGCAAATGGTAAAAAGAAAAGGTTTCTATTGCCCGAAATGGGTCCGGAAGAGGGCTAATGGTAAAAAGAACACGCTTCTATTGCCCGATTGGTGTGTCCAAGGGGTGCAAATGGTAAAAAGAAAAGGTTTCTATTGCCCGAAATGGGTCCGGAAGAGGGCTAATGGTAATAAGAACACGCTTCTATTGCCCGATTGTGGTGTCCAAGGGGTGTAAATGGTAAAAAGAAGTGGTTTTTATTGCCCGAGCAAGGTCTTGGAGGGGGGCAAACGGTAAAAAGAAAAGGTTTCTATTGCCCGAAAAAGGTCCGGAAGAGGTCCAAACGGTAAAAAGAACACGCTTCTATTGCCCGATTGGGTGTCCAAGGGGGTGCAAATGGTAAAAAGAACACGCTTCTATTGCCCGAAATGGGTCCGGAAGAGGGCTAAGCGGTAAAAAGAACTCGCCTCTATTGCCCCGAAAAAGTAGAAAGTGAGCCCATTGGTAAAAAGACCGTCCCGCCCCCCTAAGAAAACACTTTCAACCCTATCACCCCAACAATAATCAACCCTACACTAACCATCCGCCCGATATTCTTTGATTCCCCAAACAAATACATGTTGATGAGAACGGCACCGGCCGTCCCGATGCCGACCCATACGATATAGGCGATGCTGAGCTGTAAAAAATGAAACGAGGTATATAGAAACACAAAAGAGGCACCGAAGCCGCCAATATAAAGCAATCCATTTCCTATATTCTTTTGCTGGCTGTATAATTTCAAACCGGCCGCACCGGCCACTTCACTTGCTGCTGCCAAAAGAACCAATAACCATCCCATTTTAGGCAGCTCCTTTCGCGATCTCATTTTTCTCGGATTTATTATCAGCCAGATTCAGACCAATGACCCCGATGATTATCAGAATGATGCACAAAATCATGCCTATGTTTAAAGTGCCGTCAAATAGAATGACATCCATTAGCACCGTGCCAATGGTACCAACACCGGAAAAAATAGCGTAAACCGTACCGGTTGGAAGTGTTTCGCATGCTTTAGGAAGGATATAAAAGTCAAGCAAAATAATACCGACCACAATGGCCCACTCCCACCAAGTTTTAGCTGTATTAAAACCATATACCCATATGATTTCGAAAAAACAAGTCAAAAAAACATAAATCCAGGCTTTATTCAAGTTACTCACCTCAAGCAAAATTGCCTAATTTTATTTATCTTTCCCAAAGTACAACTTTGGCATTATTTTAGAATAACACATGCTATAAAAAAATGTGGTTAAATTGCTTATGACAGAATTGGACAAAAATGTGATATAAATCACGATAACCCCAGCGAAATCCCATTATAATAAAAATAACTACAGGGAAAATTAAAAGAGGATGGTGAAGAATAATGGATTATCAATTTAAGTCGTTATTTAATGAAATTGGCGGGCTGGAAACAATCGACAAGCTAGTTGAAGCGTTTTACCCACGCGTTTATGCTGACCCTGATTTAGAGCCAATTTTTGAAGGGGATATGGATGAAATTAAACGCAAACAAAAATTATTTTTACCACAATTTTTAGGGGGCCCGGCCCTTTACAGTCAGGAATTTGGAGCGCCTGCCATGAGACAGCGGCATCTTCCGCACGAAGTTACTCCAAAAAGAGCAAAGGCTTGGCTCCGCTGCATGAAGGAAGCGTTCGAAGAAATTGGTCTCGACAAAAATCCGGCAGGCCCAGCTTTTTATGACCGTTTAACGCAAGTAGCCGGCATCATGGTCAATACACCGGATTCAGAAGAATAAAATAAAAATCCTCATCCTTTAATGAAAGGGGTGAGGATTTTTCGTTTTTTCTTTAAATGGATTAAGGACAAAGGCTCTCACTTTCTTTAAGGGGAGCTTTGTTTTTAGTTATTTTTCAACACAATAACTTCATACGGGCGAAGTACATCTGTCCCCTCCGTTTCATAATTCCCAAGTAGAACCTCATCATTTTTCAGCTTTGTACTAACCGCTTCATCGTCCACTGTTACTTCTTCCCCGCTGAAGTTGCATACAACAAGCAGCCTTTCATCATTTAGCTTCCGTTCATAGACAAACAATTGCGGGTGGTCCCTTAACAGCAGCTCGAAGTCCCCTTCGGTAATGATGTTAAGTTCTTTCCGAAGCTGAATTAATTTTTGATAAAAATAAAAGATAGACTGGGAATCCTCTAAAGCTGCCTTAGCATTTATTTCTTTATATCTAGGGTTCACCTTGATCCAGGGAGTTCCTGCTGAAAATCCGGCATTTTTCGTTGAATCCCACTGCATCGGAGTTCTCGCATTATCCCTGCCTTTTACATAAATCGAAGCCATAATCTCCTCATGTGAGTAGCCCAACTCTTTACGCTCATGATACATATTGATGGTCTCGATATCGCGGTAATCATCAAGCGACGCAAACTTCACATTGGTCATGCCGATTTCTTCGCCTTGATAAATATATGGCGTCCCCTGCATGAAGTGGAGACAGGCGGCTAACATTTTCGCAGATTGGACACGATATTTACCATCATCGCCAAACCGTGAAACAATCCGCGGCTGGTCATGGTTATTCCAATACAAGCTGTTCCAGCCTTTATTATGCAGCGCCGTTTGCCATTTTGCCAGATTCTCTTTCAGATCCACCAAATCGAGCGGCTTTAAATTCCACTTTCCGCCAGGGGCGCTGTCTAAATCCATATGTTCAAAGGTAAAAATCATATTGACTTCTTTTCTTTCCGGATCGGTGTAAAGAACAGCGTCCGCCGGGGAAGCTCCCGGCATTTCACCAACTGTCATTATTGGATACTTCGACAGGACTTCTTGATTGATTTCCTGTAAAAACTCATGAATTCTAGGTCCGTTCATAAAATAACGGCCGCCGTCTCCGTACGGTTGTCCCTCACCTTGATCACCATCGGGCAGCTCCGGATTTTTAGAAATCATATTAATAACATCCATCCGGAAACCATCAATTCCTTTATCAAGCCAAAACTTCATCATGTTATACACTTTTTCACGGAGTTTCGGGTTTTCCCAATTCAGATCAGGCTGTTTTTTCGAAAAGAGATGAAGATAATATTCATCGGTCGTTTCATCATATTGCCATGCCGAGCCGCCGAAAACTGAGCCCCAATTATTTGGCTCTTTTCCGTCTTTCCCTTCCCGCCAAAAATAAAAATCACGGTACGGATTGTCCTTTAACTTTTTCGATTCGACAAACCATGCATGTTCATCAGATGTATGGTTTACCACTAAATCCATCACCAATTTCATGCCACGGTTATGTGCTTCGGTTAACATTTGATCAAAATCCGCCATCGTTCCGAATTCATTCATGATTGCTTGATAGTTACGGATATCATAGCCATTATCATCGTTAGGCGAATCATAAACTGGGCTTAACCAGATTACATCTACACCCAATAATTTTAAATAATCTAATTTTCCAATAATCCCCTGGATGTCGCCGATTCCATCACCATTAGAATCCATAAAGCTCCGCGGGTATATTTGATAGACAACGCTTTTCTTCCACCACTCGTCGTTAACGCTCATCGTTTTCCCCTCCATACTTGAATCCCTTCAATATAACAATAAAATAGCAAACCCCTTACCCGGCAGGGATAATTCTAATTTATCCCCCGAAATCGCAATCTCCTTATCTTCAAAAAGATTCATCACAGTTTTTCTCCTAACATCGACTGATACCGTATAATTAACCGCTTCGCTACTTGTATTAAGAATAACTACAGCGTTTTTTCCAGAGCCGGACTTTGTATAGACCAAACAACCATCATCAGATCCATCCGAAATAAAGCGCAGGTCACCGTCGTTTGCAAGTAATGGATGCTTGCCGCGGAGGTGGATCAATTTCTGCACATGTTCAAACAAATCACGATTTTGTTCTTCCTGTTCCCACACCATGCACTTCCTGCAGCCAGGATCCATCTCACCGGTAATGCCAATTTCATCGCCATAATAGATGCAAGGTGAGCCGATAAACGTCAACAAGACTGTAAATACCTGTTTTACCCTATCGATATCCTCATCACACAATGTTAAAATCCTTGCCGTATCATGGCTGCCGACCAAATTAAAGGCAACTTCATTAGCGTTTTTCGGATACATATGAATTACACTCGTCATATTTTCAACGAATTCCTTTACCGAAATGCTCTCCTTGGCAAATAGGTTCAAGATATTCGTCATAAAAGGATAGTTCATCACGGCATCAAATTGATCACCGCGAAGCCATGGCATAGCATCATGCCATACTTCCCCAAGGATATATAAATCATGCTTGAGCGATTTGACTTCACGGCGGAATTCGCGCCAAAATGCGTGATCGACTTCATTGGCGACATCGAGACGCCAGCCGTCAATATCAAATTCCTTCACCCAATAGCGTCCAACCGAAAGAAGGTATTCCTTTACTTCCGGGTTTTCCGTCTTTAATTTCGGCATCAACGGTGTAAAGGCAAACGTATCATAGTTTGGCTGCGGTTCGGTAACTAATGGAAACTCATGAACATGGAACCAATTTTTGAAGCGCGAATTTTCTCCGTTCTCTAACACATCCTGAAACTGTGGGAAATAAAAGCCGCTATGGTTAAAAACAGCATCCAACATCACCTTAATGCCGTTCTCATGGCAGACCTCGATTAATTTTTTCAAGGTTTCCTTCGTTCCAAACTGCGGGTCTATTTCCAGATAGTCGATGGTATCATATTTGTGGTTCGAATATGCTTTAAAAATTGGTGTAAAGTAAATGCCGCTGATTCCTAACTCCTTTAGATATGGAACCTTTTGAATAACACCCTCGAGGTCGCCTCCAAAAAAGTTAGATGGTGATGGGGCTTCACTGCCCCATGGAATCACATTCACAGGATCGTTATCCTTGTTTCCGTTCGCAAACCGTTCAGGGAAGATTTGGTACCAAACGGTGTCTTTTACCCATTCCGGTGCCCGGAAAATATCCGCTTCGTTCATAAATGGAAAGGCGAAATAATAGGCTGTATCATCCACAGGAGGCTCCGCATAAAAGCCTTTTTCGGTATAGCAGGCTGTTTCAGATCCGTCATCCAAAATAAACCCATAGCGGAATCGCTTAAAAGGTGGTGTGACGGCCGCAAACCAGTAATCAAATAATTGATCAGACCCGCTCTTTTTCATCGCCATGGTGGTGGGCTGCCACTGTTTTCTATTCCAGTCATAGGGATCACCGTGGAGCAAGGTTACCCTTTTTATATCATCTTTTTTCGTGCGGATTTGAATATGCAACTCACTTGTAGTGCAAACGTATGCATAATTATCCTTAGGACGATGGTAAACCGCTTCTTTTAACAAATCCAATCAACTCTCTTTCTTGGGAAGTGATTTTATTGCTATTTTACTAAAAAGAAACCGTTTTATCAAAATGATTTGATGATTTTTTTACCAAAATAATGTTAAAAATTTTTTTGAAAAAATGGTTGTAAATTTTTATCTAGGCATTATAATGAAATTACGTTGTGCAATCGTTTTCGCAAATGAAAGCGCTATAAGAAAAACATTGAAAAATGATTGACACGGCTCAAAACATTCCTACAATTTCAGGAGGGGACAAAATGAAAAAGGCACTTTCTATTTTCATGATGGTTGTCTTAATGCTTGGTGTTCTTTCAGCTTGTGGTCCGAAACGAGACGATGCAGGCACAAAGGATACCGGTAAGAAGGAAGAAACAGCGGCTAAGCCGGAAAAACTGATTGTTTGGGAAGATAAAGATAAATCAGGCTGGCTTAAAAAGGCAGCGGCTGATTTCGAAAAAGAGAATGGGATCAAAGTTGAATTTAAAGAAGTAGAAATGGCTACAAAAATGCGTGACCAGCTGCGTCTTGATGGTCCTGCCGGGACAGGCCCTGATATTGTAACCTTACCACATGACCAAATCGGCCAGGTTGCGACTGAAGGTTTAATTGCAGAGCTTAAAGTAGATAAATCAGTGACAGATAAATTTTCAGATTCATCCATTGCAGCTGAAACATATAATGGAAAACTTTATGGTCTTCCAAAGTCATCTGAGACTCCAGTTCTTATTTACAATAAAAAATTAATGTCTGAAGCTCCTAAGACTATGGACGATGTTTATGCATTTTCAAAAGATTTCACGAAAGATGGTAAATATGGTTTCTTAGCTCTTTGGGATAACTACTATTTTGCACATGGTATTATCGGCGGTATGGGCGGCTATGTATTTAAAGATAATAATGGCACGCTTGACCCTAAAGATATAGGTTTAAACAATGACGGTGCTGTTAAAGGTGCTGAATACATTCAGAAATGGTACAAAGAAGGACTATTCCCTAAAGGCATTATTGGTGAAAATGGCGGTTCCGCAATGGACGGCCTGTTCCAAGAAGGTAAAGTAGCGGCCGTTATGAACGGACCTTGGGCTTTCCAACCGTACGCAGATGCAGGGAAAAAAGCAGGTTTTGAAATCGGTATGGCTGCACTTCCAACACTTCCAAACGGTGAACATGTTAAAACATTTATGGGTGTTAAAGGCTGGCATGTATCTGCTTATTCGAAAAACCAGGAGTGGGCTACTAAGTTCCTTGAGTTCATGACAAATGATGAAAACTCAAAATATCGTTTTGAACAAACGGCTGAAGTTCCAACAAATAAAGCATTGTTAGATGATCCGGCCATCAAAGACAATGAAGGGGCAAAAGCGGTTGCAGAGCAGTCTCAATACGCAACTCCAATGCCAAACATTCCTGAAATGGGTCAGGTTTGGGATCCGATGGCAAAATCATTACAAACCATCGTAACTGGAAAAACAGAACCTAAAAAGGCGCTGGATTCAGCGGTTAAACAAATCCAAACAAACATTGATTCTACAAAATAATGTAACAATGGCAGTACCTCTTTCTCCGGGGTACTGCCCCACTTTCACATTATTTTAGGGGCTTTATGAGGAAGAAATGGTTTCTTCTTGATAAAGCCTCTAAGCGAAAAGAGTGCTTATTTAGTTAAGAAAGGGGAGTTTAGGATGTCAAAAGGGGAAGTGTCCTATACAACCAGTCATCGTAAGAAAGCGTTGGCCCTATCCATCATTCCTGGGCTCGGGCAGATTTACAACAAACAAATCTTAAAGGGTGTTTCGTTCCTCATTTTGAGTGCCGCGTTCATCTTTGTGTTTAAAGATTTATTAAATATCGGCTTATGGGGTCTCGTTACTTTAGGTGAAATTCCATTTGAAGATCACTCGATTTTCCTATTGGTGTACGGGATTTTAGCGCTTATTGTCATTGTTTTCGGACTTGGCTTCTATATTTTTAACCTGCGGGATGCCTTTAAAGTAGGGAAAAAACACGATACCAATGAGCCCGTTAGCTCTGTTAAAGAACAGTACCGAAACCTTGTGGACAATGGCTTTCCTTATTTAATTATGTCTCCCGGATTTTTACTGTTAGTTTTCGTTGTTATTTTTCCGATTATTTTCGTTATTTTACTTGCATTTACAAACTATGACCTCTATCACTCCCCGCCAGCAAAGCTTGTTGATTGGGTAGGTTTAAAAAACTTTGTTGAAATATTTAAAGTCGATATGTGGCGTCAGACCTTTTTCTCTGTTTTAGCATGGACATTAGTATGGACGTTCGTCGCGACGACTTTTCAAGTGGCGTTAGGGATTTTCCTAGCGATTATTGTCAACCAAAAGGATGTTAAAGGTAAGGCGATTATGCGGACTGTGTTCATCTTGCCGTGGGCGGTACCTGCATTTGTTTCCATCCTTGTTTTTGCTGGGATGTTTAATGAATCATTTGGGGCGATTAACCGGGATATACTTGGCTTTTTCGGAATTGAAGGGCTGCCGTGGATGACGGAACCGTTGTTTACTAGGATTGCGTTAATCCTAATTCAAACATGGCTGGGATTCCCGTTCATTTTTGCGATGGTCACTGGTGTCCTGCAGTCGATTCCGCAGGATTTATATGAAGCTGCCACAGTTGACGGGGCATCCAATTTGCAAAAGTTTAAAAACATTACTTTGCCGCTTGTGTTATATGCGACAGCACCTGTATTGATTACACAATATACGTTTAACTTTAATAACTTCAACATTATTTACCTATTTAATGGCGGCGGACCTGCTGTTTCCGGACAAAATGCAGGCGGTACAGATATTCTGATTTCTTGGATTTATCGTCTGACGATGACATCGGCTCAATATTCTAAGGCCGCAACACTGACAATGTTATTATCGATTATCGTCATTACCGTTGCCATCTGGCAGTTTAGAAGAACAAAATCATTCCAAGAAGAGGATATGATGTAAATGAGTATAAAAAGGCAGAAAATCATCAGACTGACATTAACTTATCTAGTGGTTTTGGTTATGTTTGTGATTATTCTTTATCCGCTGGCTTGGATTATCGGGTCATCGTTTAACCCAGGGCAAAGCTTGTCAGGTTCTAGTATCATTCCAAAGAATGCGACACTTGATCACTACAAAGAGCTTTTCAATATGGAGAAAAGCAATTATGTCTATTGGTATATTAACTCGCTGAAGGTAAGTATTTTAACAATGGTGTTTACCGTTATTCTTGTTAGTTTAACAGCCTATTCTTTTTCTAGATACCGTTTCGTCGGCCGGAAAAATGGGCTTGTCACCTTCTTAATTTTACAAATGATTCCTAACTTCGCGGCGCTAATTGCAATTTATATTTTAGCAACGCTTACTAAATTAATTGACTCACATTTAGGTTTGATCCTTGTGTATGTCGGCGGGCAAATCCCAATGAACACATGGCTGATGAAAGGGTACTTGGATACGATTCCGAAAGAGCTTGATGAGTCAGCGAAGATCGATGGGGCCGGACATCTGCGGATTTTTTTCCAAATCGTAATGCCGCTTGCAACACCGATTATTGCAGTTGTTGCCTTGTTCGCCTTTATCGCGCCATTTGCCGATTTTATCATCGCCAGCATTTTACTTAGAACGGAAGAGAATTATACGCTCGCAGTCGGGCTTTATGACCTTGTTGCGAAGCAGTTTGGTGCTGAATTTACGACCTTTGCTGCAGGTGCTGTGTTAATTGCTGTGCCGATTGCGATACTCTTCTTGTCCTTCCAGCGCTTCTTCGTATCAGGATTGACAGCAGGCGGTACAAAAGGGTAAGTGTATTATATTACTATTTAGCTTCCTTTGAGAGGGGAGAATATTATGACCGTAACGATTAAAGATGTAGCAAGGCTAGCAAATGTGGCACCTTCAACGGTCTCAAGGGTGATTGCAGACAGTCCGCGTATAAGTGAAGAAACGAAGCAAAAAGTGAAAGATGCTATGGAACAGCTTGGCTATCATCCTAATTTAAATGCTAGAAATCTGGCAAGTAAATCCACACAGACGATTGGTCTTGTGATGCCAAGCTCGAAGGATGTCGGCTTTCAGAATCCCTTTTTCCCAACCGTCCTGCAAGGGATTAGCGAGGGAGCGCAGGAAAAAAATTATGCCCTGCATATGACGACAGGTAAATCAGAAGCAGAAATTCTTGAAGCTGTCATCCAAATGGTACAGGGAAGACGAGTGGATGGCGTTGTCCTGCTTACCTCAAGAGTTGAGGATAAGGTAATCTCTTATTTGCGAAAAAGAAAATTTCCATTTGTCTTGATTGGGAAGCCACACAAAAATATTGAGGAAATTACTCATGTAGATAATGATAATGTCGGTGCAATGAAAGAAGCAACTAATTACTTAATCCGATTAGGACATCAGCAGATTGCCTTTATTGGCGGAACGACAGAGTTGATTGTAACCGTGGACCGGCAGGATGGCTATGAAAAAGCGTTGCATGAAGCAGGCATTCCGGTAAAACATGAATATATTGTTCATGAAGCATTTTTACGGGAAGGCGGTCAGGAGGCGGTCCGTGAATTAATGGCACTTGAAGAGCCGCCGACAGCCCTTGTAGTTGCCGATGACTTCATGGCGCTTGGTGTTCTGAATACTCTTGATGAATTGGGAATAAGAGTTCCGGAGGATATTTCAATTGTCAGTTTCAATAATGTACTGCTTGCGGAAATGGCCAAACCGCCATTAACCTCGGTAGATATTAATATATTTGAGCTCGGTTACCAAGCTTCGAAAAATTTAATCCAAATGGTTGAGAATGAGAAAGAGCCAAAGAAACGGCTGATTATTTCGCATCGTTTGGTGAAGCGCTCATCCTGTACCGAGCTAAATACAGCTAGGATTGGGAAGGATTTAACATGAAAAAATTATGGTGGAAAGAAGCGGTTGCCTACCAAATTTATCCCCGCAGCTTTATGGATTCCAATGGGGATGGGATTGGCGACATCAATGGAATTATCTCTAAGCTTGATTATTTGAAGGATTTGGGAATTGATGTGATTTGGGTTTCCCCAATGTACCAATCTCCAAATGATGATAATGGTTATGATATCAGCGACTATCAGGAAATCATGGCCGAGTTCGGGACAATGTCGGACTTTGATCTGCTGCTAGACGAAACGCATAAGCGCGGGATGAAACTGATCCTTGATCTTGTCATCAATCATACCAGCGATGAACATTCATGGTTCATTGAATCCCGCTCATCAAAAGATAGTCCTAAGCGCGATTGGTATATTTGGCGTGATGGGGAAAAAGGAAAAGAACCGAATAACTGGGAGAGTATTTTCAGCGGTTCGGCCTGGGAATACGATGAACAAACCGATCAATATTTCATGCATATTTTTTCGAAAAAACAGCCAGATTTGAATTGGGAAAACAAAGCTGTTCGATCTGAATTATATAAAATGATTAATTGGTGGCTTGATAAAGGAATCGACGGCTTCCGTGTGGATGCAATCAGTCACATTAAAAAAGAAGCGGGTCTTAAGGATATGCCGAATCCAAAAGGACTTAAATATGTTCCGGCCTACGACAAAATGATGAATGTGGAAGGGATCCATACCTTTCTTCAGGAGTTAAAGGTAGAAACATTCTCTAAATACGACATCATGACCGTCGGTGAAGCGAACGGAGTAACGGTTGAGGATACCCGCGATCTAGAGCTTTGGGTAGGCGAAGATGAAGGCAAGTTTAACATGGTATTTCAATTCGAGCATCTCAGCCTGTGGGATGCAGAGAAAAAGAAAGAGCTTGATATTGTTGAATTAAAAAACGTCTTGTCACGATGGCAAAAGGCTCTCGAGGGTAAGGGCTGGAATGCGCTGTTTATTGAAAACCATGATAAAGCCCGGGTTGTCTCCACTTGGGGAAATGACAAGGAATACTGGCGGGAAAGTGCTACTGCCTTTGCAGCAATGTATTTTCTAATGCAAGGGACGCCGTTTATTTATCAGGGTCAGGAAATCGGCATGACTAATGTCCAATTTGCTTCGATAGATGAATATGACGATGTTTCCGCGAAGAATATGTACCGCTTGAAACGGGAAGAAGGAGTGCCGCAACAGGATATTATGGAAATCCTCTGGGCTTCCGGCCGCGATAACTCACGCACCCCGATGCAATGGTCAAATGAAGAAAATGGCGGATTTTCAACCGGAACTCCTTGGCTGAAGGTGAATCCGAATTATAAAGAAATCAATGTCGAGGGACAGCAAAAAGACGCTGATTCAATCTTGAATTTTTACAAAAAAATGATTCGCTTGAAAAAGGCAAACGAGGTATTTACTTACGGCACATATGATTTGCTGTTAAAGAATGATCCGCAGATCTTTGCTTATACCAGGACGCTGAAGGATGAGAAGGTAATGGTCGTCGCCAATCTTTCTTTAAGTGATGCGCTTATTAAAGGATATACCTTTAACTATGATCAGCTGTTGTTAAATAATTATGAAGTAAATGTGCATGAACCGATTCGGGAACTTAACCTGAAGCCGTATGAGACAAGAGTTTACCGAATAAAAGATTAAATATAAGACGATTCGAGGGGCGAGACCTTGAATCGTCTTTTTTTGCTTGGTTCTTTTGGAGTTTATTTAGAGGTCTTTAAAGAGGAATAAAACACCGTTTTGATAAGGAAAATCACAATCTTTTTGAATCGGTTATAGGCAGTTGGGAGACTGGAATCCAATTATGCGCACTATAGAAAGTTCATAAGTGCGCGGAGTCAGAGAAATATCTAATCTCAAGCGCACTATAAGAAGTTTCATAATGAACTTACGCCGGAACTCCAGCTTTCCTCCTCATTATCCGCTCCCAAGGCTTCATGAGCCAACGCTTCGTGGCGAAAATGCCTCGCAGCCATTCGTCTGTACCTTGGGCAAGCCAAATTCCTAGCAGGCCTAATCCATAATGAATACCAAGCAGGTAGCTTAAGGAAACGGCTACTCCCCACATGGAAACAATTCCAATAACGACAGGGAAGCGGACATCGCCGGCGGACTTTAATGAGCTCATCAAGACGATATTCATTGCTCTTCCAGGTTCGACGAAAACGATTGCCCATAAAACAGGTATTCCAACAGCAATAATGCTGGGATCCTCGGTAAATGTCTCTAAAATTGGCACTCCGGTTAGGGCGATAATGATGGAAGTCACCAGCGAAGCGACCATGGCAATTTTTAGCGTGCGAATGCCGCGATGAAGTGCCCGATCAAATTGTTTGGCCCCGATATAGCGCGCCACCAACAACTGCGTTCCTTGGGCAATTGCCAGCGTGAATAGGAAACAGACCATGTTAATATTTAAAATGTACACCCTTGCTGCAAGAGATGCTGTTCCAAGCGAAACAACAATACTGGTGATGACAAGCTGGGATAATTGATACGAAAGGTTTTCGCCAGCGGACGGAATTCCAATAGCAAGCACCCCTCTAATATCCTCTTTTTTCGCATCAATGACATCTTTTAATGTGAGCTTTAAAGAAAGTCTATTATACACAAGGAAAATTAATGCGCAGACAGCAAAAGCGCGGGCGGCCACCATAGCCCATGAAACGCCGGTCACGCCTGTAACGGGGAGTCCGAATATGCCGCCGATGGCAATAATATTTCCCCCTAAACTGATGACATCCATAATGATGGTAACGACCATCGACTCTTTAGTATAGCCATAACTCCTTAACGTGGCGCTTAATGCCAGGGAGATGGATTCAAAAAAGAGCGAAATCCCGCATATTTGGACAAATATGCGGCCGTAATCAAAAACCTTCCCGTGAATATCAAATAATCTTAATAGATGTTCACCGAAGGAAAAGACCAAGACTGCAATGATCAGGCCGAACCAAAAATTTAATCCGAAAACAGACCGAGATAGCTGCCGTGCTTTATTCAACCGGCCGGCTCCAAGATTTTGGCTGATTAGGACGGTTGCTCCAATCGAGGTAACGTTAAAAACTAATATAAAGATATTTAACAGCTGGTTGGCAACGCCAACCCCGGCTGCCGCAGCATCCGAATAATGGCTGAGCATAAAAGTCGCCATAATGCCCATTCCCATATGAAGGGCGAGCTCAATAAAGAGCGGCCAAGAAATACTGAATAAGGTTTGTTCTTGATATTTTGTTGTTTGTTCCTCCAAGTTGTAACTCCTTTTTTCTAGTAAATTAGTAAAATTATATATTTCATTTTACTCTTTTTCGGAGCAGTTACAATTCTAAAATCTGCATATCTCAATGATACGCAAGCGGACAGGCTTGGAGGAATACTTGAAAAAATAAATGCTCCTGCCGGTATCACCTGCAGGAGCATTTAAAGTTATTGGCCCCATTTCATATTAATGTTTAACGTACAACAGTCATTGGGGCTGCTTGGGCTGGAATTTGTCGATAGTTCAAATTGTACACCTGAGGGGTTAAATGTGGTTTTTACAGGAACCTTTAGGCTAATGGATTTAATCAGCCGATCCACCTCATCTTGTTTTCCCTGCTGGGCGGCATCCATCACTTTCTTGGAAAATTGCAAATTACCTAATCGGTCTAGCAGGATACTTCCTTGCTGCATCAACAGCTTGAAGGATTGGATTGAATGGGAAAAAATTTTTGTATCCACAGGCGGGTACGTCCGAGGCGGATGAAAGGTCATCATATTGGTTGGATATGACGGCAAATAATGATAGGCCGGATAATGATAAGAGTGGTAATACACAATGATCACGTTCCCTTCCGTTTAAAAACACAAGGCATTATAAGGTATGTTTTTAGAGGATTTTAAGTACTTTGTACCTTTGGGAGAGAAACGTGATACATATCACCGTAATGATTGTCTTTATCTGATAAATTTGTGAATAGATTGAATATTCATTTAATTCGGAGGTGGAAAAGTGACAATCAGACGGTTATCCTTTATTTGTATAGTACTTACTTATTTACTCATTGTGTTTGGCGGTTATGTAGCTTCATCCGAATCGGGCATGGGTTGCGGGCCGGAGTGGCCGTTATGTAATGGAAAGGTGATTCCGACGTTACAAGGTGAAACATTAATTGAATTTATGCACCGGGTGATTGGGGCGGTACTAGGTGGATTATCGATTATCTTATTTTTCAAACTGATGCACGAAAAAAATGGTTATACAGCCCGCTTTATCTCTGTGATGATGATTGGTTTGTTAATTATTCAGGTGCTTCTTGGTGCGGTAGTGGTGGTATTAGATTTGCCATCAATTATTATTACCATTCACCTGCTCGTTGCGGCGGTTTTTTTGGCCTGCTTAATATGGATTTGGCGAAACTCCGGAGATAAGGAACGGGTCTATTCCGTGTTTTTTAAAGCGGTGGAACACAAAAGAATTACGATGCATATAAACATCCTGATCTTTCTATTACTGCTTACGCTTGCCTTTGGGGCTTATATTAAGCATGAAACCTATGGATTAGCCTGCGGTTGGATCGGCTGCCGCCAATCATTTTTACCATCTACAACTCCGGAATGGCTGCAAACCATTCACCGCGGCTTAGCGGTTATGACTGCCGATTATATTCTCCTGCTTACATACTGGGCGTTTGTAAGGAAATGGGGGAGGGGCTTGCAAAGACGTTTTCTGTTGTGTTTATTGTTTGTAATCCTCCAACTTGTCATTGGCGTTGTCGTAATTGAGACATTGGTCGCGATTCCGTGGGCCGTCTTTCATCTTGCAATCGGTACCGTTCTATTTGCTTTTGTCAGCGAGGCGAGGTTCTATGCAGGAGATCGTATGCTGCAATCCATCGCAAGTAGTACAGCTGTGGGGTATTGGCATGGAGGACAGGACCGGAGAAGCATGGATTAATCAATAAAAGCGTCTGAAAAGTATCAGGCGCTTTTATCATTGAGTTTAGCTAACGGCAAAGTTTACTGTCGGAAAGAGTGGTATAACTGTCGTATAAGCGATTGTAACTGTCGGATACACCAAAATAACTGTCGCCCTGAGCCTTAAAAAATCCGAATGATGCCGCTTGAGACATCGAGGTCAATTTTATGTTTTCCAGTGCCGTGGGTCCCGTGGATTTGTTTTTTGCTTCCGCCGTTTGAGGTCAGTGGAAAATCATTGGTTATAAAACCGCTGTCCGCCTCTCCATTTAGGGTGAAGTCGGCATCATCAGGTAAATCCAAATCCACCATTCCCGAGCTGACATCGATTTTAACAAAATCAGTTAATTCATCCAGTTGAACCTTTAATCTGCCAGAAGAAAGGTCTACCTCCAATGCCCCTTTATAATGCTTGATATTCAGATTTCCAGAGCTGAAATCAAAGGAACCGGTTTTGGTTGTTAAGGTATCGATACTAACATTTCCTGATGAACCTTCATGGGTGAAATTCTTTACATCCAAGTTTTTTAAATGTATATTTCCGGAACCAATGTCAATGGACAATTCCTCTAATTTCATCGGAGTATTTTTGGACGCTCCGGAAAAAGATAGACTCCCTGAGCCTATATCAATGACCATGCTCCGGTCATAATCTTTGGGTAGATAGATTTTAAGTTTATTTTTCTCTGAAAATGACAGAAAGTTAAACCCATTGAACCACTTCTTTTTAAGGGTCACCACTACCATATTGCCTTTTTCAGTGACAGTCAGCTTTTGTTTTCCATTATATACTGTTTTTAAATCAGGCCGATCCTCGGGAATAATTTCTGTACTGACGCTGCCGGCATCGACCTTAATGACTTTAATATTTTTTGAAATCGCCGCTTGCCCGTCAGTGATACCGGCACCAAACCAATTGAATTGGAATGACTGATTAAAAATAATGTATACCCCCGTAATCACTAACAAAAGAATGAATATACGCTTCATTTTTTAACATCCCCTTTTACTATCTTCTTCTACCTTTAGAATACGAAATCCTTTGAATTAACGCTATGAACCAGGGAATTATTTTCCACTAAGACTTGAGATGTAGTAGTGTGCTTTTTCGGTTCCCGAAAGGTTCCATTCCGTGTTATGATAGGCTTTGTAACGGAGGTGCTTTAGAATGGTTAAAAAAATCACACCAAAGGAGCTTCATTTCATGCTTCAAGGTGAAGAAAAAGTTTTGGTGCTGGATGTTCGGGCAGAAGAAAAATTTCACCAGTTTCATATAGAAGAGCCGAATGTGGAAAGCTGTAATATTCCTAAGACGACGATCTTTGGTCTAGAGGAATCAGGCGAAGAGCTCTCGCTGCCTAAGAGCCGTGAAGTTGTTGTGACGTGTACAACCGGAAATTCGGCGGCAAAATGTGCGGATATTCTTGATCGCCAAAATTATCAAGTCATTCTTTTAGAAGGCGGCATCACAGCCTGGAAAGAATATCTGAAATCACTCGAAGACGAATAGGGAAGTGACCCCTTGTATGCTGCAAAAACTAAATAAACAACTAGAAAAAATAATGCCCCTAATAACGCCGGTAAGTGTCATCGCTGGCGTTTTATTGAGCACTTATATAAAAGATTTTTCCTTTTTAATTCCGTGGATCTTCGCGTTTATGACCTTTGCCGGCAGTTTAAGCTCCAATTTTCAATCGCTTAGGGATGTAATGACGCATCCGTTTCCCATTTTTATCGCGATGATGATTCTTCATTTTCTGATGCCGATGTGGGCATGGGGAGTGGGGCATGTTGTATTCCCGAACGATGCCTATACGATTACCGGACTGATATTAGCGATGGTCATTCCTACTGGGATTACCAGCTTTATTTGGGTGTCGATCTATAAAGGGAATATTCCCATGGTTTTATCCGTAATCTTAATTGATACCTTGCTTTCCCCGCTGATTGTTCCATACTCATTGTCGCTGATTATGGGGCAAAAAATTGAAATGGACTACCTTGACATCATGAAGGGACTAATGGGAATGGTTGTGGTCCCTTCCATCATTGGCATGATGTTAAACCAGCTAACGAAGGGAAAAATAAATCAACAATTAGGGTCGCGTCTGGCTCCATTTTCGAAAATTGGGATCGGCATTACGGTTATGCTGAACGGCTCCGTAGTCGCACCGTATTTAAAAAATATTGATTGGAAGCTGGCGGGGATCACCCTGGTCGTCTTTTTTATTGCTTTAACCGGCTACCTGTTTTCCTTTTTCATCGGACGGCTGCTGGTAAAAGACCGCGACACTGTGATTACGCTGACTTTTTCAGGGGGAATGAGAAATATCAGTGCCGGGGCAGTCATCAGCGTGACTTATTTTCCACCTGCGGTTGCTGTTCCCGTCGTGATTGGGATGCTTTTTCAACAAGTACTTGCCTCTTTAAGCGGACATTTTATTGCCAGATATTACGATAAAAGAGTGGAAAAGCAGGATACTGTTGCTATATAGAAAGAAGGTTTTTAAGTTATGACTGATTTAAGCAAAAAGGACAGCTGCTGGTTATCAGGTATACAAGGTATTCAGTGGGCTGCCTTCATGCTGACCAACATCATCGTTGTCCCTGTTGTCGTCGGCCCTGTTTTTCATATGTCGCCGGCTGAAATTTCAACCTTTATGGAGAGAATGCTATTTGTCAGCGGGGCCGCAACATTATTTCAAATCTTTTTTGGACACCGGCTTCCAGTGGTCGAAGGGGCTGCCGGAATGTGGTGGGCGATCTTTATTCTGCTTGGTACTATGAGTGCTCCGGGTGAGCAGGCTGACTTGCTCCGGCAATTGGAAATGGGTCTAATTATTGGCGGCATTTTTTTAGCCATCTTAGGATTTTTACCGATTATTGAAAAAATCCGCAAGCTTTTCACCCCTATTGTTACAGGGGTTTATTTAATTTTACTTGGTAGTCAGTTAAGTGGCTCATTTTTTCAAAGTATGCTTGGAATAAATGCAACGGGACATATAAACGGAAAAATTGCACTTATAAGTTTGAGTGAAATTATTATTATTCTAACGATTTCTTTAAAAGCAAATGGTATCTTAAAAAGCATGGGCCCTTTATTCGGGATTGTCGCTGGTTGGCTGCTGTTTCACTTTTTCGGATTGATTCACGCAGGAAAGGTCTACGAACCGTCAAGCTGGTTTCGAGTGCCGAAGCTCTTTGCATGGGGGCCGCCGGAGTTTGATATCGGAATTGTTCTTACCTCAGTTCTTACCTCAATCGTTTTAATTTCAAATGTGATTGCCACTATTTTAGTGGTGGGAATAACGCTGGAAAGGGAGATTACTTTAAAACAATACCAAAAAGGGCTTTTTGGTAACGGAGTAGGCTTATTCATTTCAGGAATTTTTTCGGTTGTCGGTGTTGTGCCCTTGTCCATTGCGGTTGGTTTTATTAGTACAACGGGTATAAAAAAAATGAAGCCATTAATAATTGGTGCTGCATTGATTATGGCAGCAGGCTTTTTCCCGTATATCGGCGGCTTTTTAGCCACCCTGCCATTGGAAGTGGCATATGCTTCCTTGTTTATTCCATTTTCACAATTGATGGGCTTTGGGATTCGTGACTTAATGGGCATTGAGCCGTCTTCTAGAAATTTACTGGTGGTTGGCCTCTCCTTAATGGTCGGGATTGGCATGATGTTTATGCCGGGTGAGGCGTTTGCAAGTGTTGCACCATGGTTAAGAAATATTGTTTCCAATGGGCTAATTGTTGGATTGATTTTTTGTTTATTGATTGAACATGCGATTTTTCCAGCCCGAAAATCAGCCTTAAAGGCGGAGCAATAGGTTGCATCCCTTCACTGATAATGGTGAAGGGATGTTTTTTTGCAGGAAAAATAGGAAGACTTATAAAGAAGGTTTTTATTGACATGAAACCAAATGGTTTTATATACTGATGAAGTGCAACCAAAAGGTTTTATATTTTTTAAAAAGAAAGCAGGAGAGTTCATGCAGAATACATTACCAGATATAAAGCAGACAATTGTGATTGAGGCGCCGATTGAAAAGGTTTGGGCGCATGTTTCCACTGCAGAAGGAATTGCAGAATGGTTTATGCCAAATGATTTTAAACCAGAAGTGGGACAAGAGTTTCATTTACAATCCCCATTTGGTCCATCACCATGTAAGGTGACAGAGTTTGACCCGCCAAATAAGCTTTCGTTCATATGGGATACAGATGGCTGGTTTGCCTCATTTATTTTAAAAGAGCTGGGGGATAAAACTGAGTTTACCTTGATCCATGGGGGCTGGAAAGAGCCTGATGCAATCGTTGAAAAAGCCCAGCGAAAGTCCTCGGAAATTCGCGATATGATGTCTCAAGGCTGGGCTGGTATCGTTCAAAAGCTTAAGAGGATTGTGGAGGGCTAAGTGTCACAGCTCGCACAAAAGCATGATGTTTTTCAAGCGATTGCTGACCCCACTCGCAGAGAAGTATTAAAGTTACTTGCAGAAAAGGAATTGCCAATTTCGGAAATTACCTCACATTTCCCAATGAGCCGTACAGCCATCGCAAAACATCTTAAAGTGTTGTCTGATGCCGAATTGGTAAGCGGCCGCAAGCAGGGCAGAGAAAAAATCTACCGTCTTCATCCGGAACCCTTAACAGAGCTGCGGCGCTTCTACGAACAATTCTGGAGCAATAAGCTTTCGATTCTAAAATATATCGTGGAACATGACGAGGAAAAATAGACTTTTGATTAAAGCTAGAAGCAGGGGCTTCTGGCTTTTTTTTTGGTTTGGGGGGGAAGGAAAGTTGGGAAGCGCGGTGGATATAGGATTTAAGCGACCGAGAGAGTGAAAAAAGAGATTGCGGGTAGCGTAGAAGGTTATAGGCGACCGAGAGAGTGAGAAAAAGAGATTACGGGTAGCGTAGAAGGGTTATAGGCGACCGAGGGAGCGGAAAAAAGAGTTTACGGGTAGAGTAGAAGGGATATAGGCGACCGAGAGAGTGGAAAAAAGAGATTGCGGGTAGCGTAGAAGGGTTATAGGCGACCGAGAGAGCGGAAAAAAGAGATTGCGGGTAGCGTAGAAGGGTTATAGGCGACCGAGGGAGCGGAAAAAAGAGATTGCGGGTAGCGTAGAAGGGCTATAGGCGACCGAGAGAGCGAGAAAAAGGAGTCACGGGTAGCGTAGAAGGGCTTTAGGCGACCGAGAGAGCGAAAAAATTGAGGGCGGGGTCGCCTATAAACTCAAAATGATTTTCAAATAGACCTATCACCCAGCCCCGCCATTTATGATAAAATTTTTAATGAAAGGGGCTGGTGGTTATAAATATTATCGACCTACATTGTGATGTTTTGCTGAAGCTCTGGGAAGCAAAAGGTTCAATTCGATTTGCGGACGGCCCTGATTTGCAGGCGAACAAAGCCCGGCTGCAAAAGGGGAAGGTGAAGGTACAGTGCTTCGCAATTTTTATAGAGCCGGATATCCCGTCTGATCAAAAATTTCAAGCGGCACTTGGGCAAATCGATTATTTTTACAAAGAAGTGCTTGGGAAAAATCCCGACATGTTACATATCAAAGAATGGTCCGATTTTGAACGGTTAAAAATCGGGCAGATAGGGGCAATGCTAACATTAGAAGGTGTCGATGCGATTGGGAACAATTTGCTGAAACTGCGAACCCTGCATCAGCTTGGGGTTCGTTTGGTCGGTCTCACATGGAACAACGCCAATCTGGCAGCAGATGGCGCTGGCGAACCGCGCGGCGGTGGACTGACGCTTTTGGGAAAAGAGATTGTGGCTTTTAATAATGAACACAAAATTTTCACCGATGTTTCTCATTTAAGTGATAAGGGAATTTGGGAGGTTATTGAACTCGCAGATTATCCGATTGCCAGTCATTCCAATGCTAGGGCGCTTTGCCACCATCCAAGGAATTTAACGGATGAACAGGCTGTCGCGATGTTTAAAAAAGACGCCATGATTCATGTAGTGTACCATCCGCCTTTTATTAAAGAAACTGGGGAAGCAACCATCCCCGATCTAATTAAACACATTGACCATTTTTGCGCGTTGGGCGGTGTGAAAAACATCGGGCTTGGCTCTGACTTTGATGGGATTTCCCAGTTTGTCGTGAACCTGGAGGATGCTTCTAAAAGTCAAAACCTGATAAATGCATTATTAAAATATTATTCTGAAGATGAAGTCAGGGGATTTGCGTCGCAAAATTTTCTGAACCATCTGCCGGAGGTACCTAGATGAAGATTAGAGAATTAGGTTTGACTATCGGCAAATTGCCAACAGGGGAGAAAAACTGTATCACCGATGTGGAAGGCGTCCGGGTGGGGCATGTAACACTGGACTATCCGCTTGATGAACAGGAGAATGAATATGCCTGTACAGGTGTAACAGCGATTTTACCGCATGGCGGCAATTTGTTTCAAGAAAAAGTAACTGCGACAAGCTATGTCATTAACGGTTTTGGAAAAACAACAGGGCTTGTGCAGGTAAATGAATTAGGTGTGCTAGAATCACCCATCATGTTAACGAATACGTTTGGTGTGCCGGCTGTAACGCAGGGAACGCTTGAGTATATGCTTGCGGAAAATCCGGAAATCGGCGACACTACTGGAACAATTAATGTTGTCGTTGGTGAGTGCAATGACAGCTATTTGAACTCAATTCGATTATTCCCGGTTCAGCCCCAGCATGCTCTAGAGGCAATTAGAATAGCTTCAACTGATCAGGCTGAGGAGGGTGCTGTAGGTGCGGGTAAAGGAATGGTTTGTTTTGGACATAAAGGTGGAATTGGTTCTTCCTCACGGATTGTGGAGGAATATACGGTGGGATGTCTTGTCCTGAGCAATTTTGGCAGGAAGGAAGAGCTTCGCGGGTTCCAATATTGGAACGGCGGCGGTGGCGAAGTTGGCGGAATTTCTGAGACATCAGACGGTTCAATTATCATGGTGCTGGCGACAGATGCACCGTTAAGTGACCGCCAGCTGCTGCGAGTGGCAAAACGCTGCGGGATCGGGCTTGGAAGAACAGGCAGCCATTTTAGTCACGGCAGCGGTGACATCGTAATTGCTTTTTCGACTGCCCATAAAATCGCCCATTTTGCAGAAGGGGTAATGACGGAATCAAGGACGCAAATTCGTGAAGATCACCCGCTAATGAACGAGCTCTTTGCGGCAGCTTCAGAGGCGACGGAGGAAGCCATTCTGAATTCATTATCACAAGCCGTCACAACTAAAGGAAGAGCAGGTCACGTTGTAGAACATTTTGACTTAAGGAAAGAGGAGTAAGCCATGTATCTCACAGTAAAAGAAACAGCAGAATACCTATCAATACCGGCAGCGACGGTGGAAAAACTTATCCAGCAGAAAAAAATCCGTGCCCTATACGACGGCAACGAATACTTAATCTACAAAGAACAATTCAACACCCATCTAAAACAAATGGAAACATACAAACAACTCATCCAAGAAATCCTAAACGAGCCCATCCCGGAAGATCTGGATGTAAAGGATGAGGATTAAAATACTTGGGGTGCCCTTAGGTGCCTGACACCACTCGTGGACATTTGTACGCATGGGGTGGACAGTTTGTGAAAATTTCACATGGTGCCTGACACCAAATTGATTTTGGAGGAAATAATATGGCTAATATTTTCTTAAAAAGGGTTTATGATCCTTATGATGAGGGAGATGGGTGCCGGATTTTGGTGGATCGGTTGTGGCCACGGGGGATTTCGAAGGAGAATGCGAGGTTGACGTTTTGGTTGAAGGAGGTTGCTCCAAGTCCGGACTTAAGAAAGTGGTTTTGTCATAAGCCAGAGCTGTTTCAGGAGTTTCGTGAGTGCTATTTGGAAGAGCTTCGTACAGAAGGTCCGCAGTCCGAAGCAGCCCAGCAAATTATCGATATTGCTTCGAAAGAGCCTGTCACACTTTTATACGGCGCCAAGGATCCCGTCTATAATCATGCCATTGTACTGCAAGAAGAATTGATGAACCAAATCAAAAACTAAACGACCATGTAGCCGTACCATGGTCGTTTTTTGTTATCAGCTAGCTAAATCACATACAAAAATACACTCAAATAATGAGCCAAGCTCCCGAGCAGGATAAATACATGAAATATTTCATGGAAGCCCCAATTCTTAAACTGTAAAAATTTCGGCTTTGCTCCGTAAATCACACCGCCAACTGTGTAGAATAGTCCTCCAAGTACCAACAGAAACAGCCCAACAGGATTTAAGCTGCCGGCAAGCGGTGAAAATACAAAAACAACCATCCAGCCCATCGCAATGTATAGAACCGTTGAAATCCAGCGAGGGCAATGAAACCAAACCATTTTAAAAACGACTCCACAGATGGCAACTGCGGCAATAATCGAAAATAGGATGGCCCCGGTTTTACCGTTTAAACTAATAAAGCAAAAAGGCGTATAGGTGCCCGCAATCAAAATAAAAATCATGGAATGGTCTAGCCGCCGTAAGAACGCGATGACTTTGTCCTTGGCGATGACCATGTGATAGGTCGCCGAAGCAGAATAAAGCAAAATCATGCTGATACCGAAAATGATGACCGCCGTAATAGCCAGCGGCGTTGGTGTCGTCAGCGATGCCTTAATAACCATGGCCAAAAGTCCGACAAATGAAAGAACAGCTCCTGCCAAATGCGTCAATCCATTAATAGGTTCCCGAATGTAATTCCCCATAACAAATAGCCTCCTAACACATCATGTAGTTTTAATAACTACTTATAATGATACATGTATACTAACATCTAGTCAATGTCAAACTCATCATGTATAATAAAAATAATCATGATATGAACGGGGATTTAAACGATGGATAAAACAATCAATCAAATCATAGAACAGCTCGATTTAGACGCGAACTTAACCTTAAACGACATACCGCAGCTTGATTTATACATGGACCAGGTCATCCAGCTGTTTGAAAATAAATTTGCGGGTGCAAAACGTAATGAAGAGGAGAAAGTCCTGACCAAAACGATGATCAATAATTATGCCAAGGGGAAGCTTATTTTTCCGATTAAAAATAAAAAGTATTCTAAAGAGCATCTTATTTTAATCAGCTTGATTTATCAGTTGAAAGGAGCACTCTCCATTAACGATATTAAAACGACACTGGATGGTATAAACGAAAAGATTCTCGAGGAAGATATCGATTTAGATTCTTTTTATAACAGCTATCTTAACCTGACAAAGAGAAATGCGGCTGATTTTAGGGAAGATATTTTTCAACGGGAAAAGGAAGTTCAAGAGGAAATAGTACATGGACAAGACGAAACATCGGCGTATTTGGAGCGGGTATTGATGATTTCATCACTCGTCCATATGAGCAGCCTATATCGGAAAGCAGCGGAAAAGCTTGTGGATCAACTGGCACCGGAAATAGAATTCAAACGCCATAAATAATAATAAAAAAGCGCCTGATTCAGGCGCTTTACATATGTTCGCTTTTTCCTGCTCTAAACAAGAGAGTTTTCTTTAGTCTGTATTGATGTAAAAATTCTTCCAAGGCTCCTGAACCAAATAAAACACCAAACAAGATAAAGACAAACCCAATCACTTGAGAAACGGATATTTTTTCGCCGAGCAGCAGCACCGCCCCAATTAAAGCAAAGAAAGGGTTGAGATTAATAAATATCGCCGATTCGGTTACTCCGACTTTCCCGATTGCATTGTTGTAAATCATCTGACCGATGGCGGTCGCAATTATGGCGGAGGCGAGGAAAATCATCCAAATCCCCAACGAGCCGTTCGAGAATGATCCGATCCCTTCAGGCTCTTTCCACAAACTGATAACAAATAGAACTACCGAACCAATGAGCAGCATGTAGCCTGTCATTAACCTCGGATCAAGTGTATGAGAGGTTTTCTTAATGATGACAAAGCTTAATGCCTGTGTAAAAACGGCAATAAATACATATAAATCTCCGATGGAAATAGTGCTGAGCGACCCGCCTGCTCCAATTGCAACGACAAATGTAATCCCCGTTAACCCGAAAAATATCCCCAGCCATTTAAGGAAGGTCACTTGATTTTTCAACAGGATGAAGGCGATTATGGTGGACAAAAGCGGCCCCAATCCCAAAATTAGTCCCCCATTTGATGCGGAAGTTTCCACAAGTCCGATAGATAAAAAGAAATGATGACCGACCACATTCATAAGACTGGCTAGTATTATGTAAAAAAGCTCCTGTTTGGTCGGCAGCCGCATTAGTTTTAAAAAGAAAAGAATACCAAACACACAAACAGCCGCAACAAAAATCCTAAATGCAGTTACCGTAATAGGAGCAAACTCCGACACCAGCACCTTAATCGCAATCACATTCAGCCCCCACGCAGCCATAACAAAAACCAGCAACAAATAAATCTCAAATCTTTGCCTTCTCGTCAATTTCCCACCCCCTTGATGCTTGGGGACGGTTCTTGTGCTTCATTTCCACTCTCGAAGGAATTACAGCACAAGGGCCCCCAGATTGTAAATTGTATTTTTTAATCTGTTTTCTGCCAAATCTCCGGTTAATCTTTTTTCATTCTAGTTGCGTTAACGCCAATTGTACATTTATTCTTTTGGCAGAACCGGCTCTTGTTTCCTTTTTACCTTTTCCAGCTTAACATCTTGCAGGCCGGGACCGAGCGTGATTAGTTCGAATGAAGAATCCTTGCTATCACTCGCCGTAACATTTCGAATTTCCACCGAATCAGCCCGATTTTTCCCGCCGAATACCTTTATTCCCGAACCGGCTGTTGAAAAATTTTTAAAAGAAATATTGTTCAAAACCACTTTTCTTGCTTGGTATTGAATGGCCGCGACCGGACCGCCATGATAATTGTAACCGGGTTCGCCAATAAACGTTAAATGATTTAGCACCACATTTTTATAGCCGGAAATGACTAAGCAGCGTGGTTTTGAATCCTTATATAAATCGCTAAAAACGGGTCCGACCGAAACGAGATTTGTTGCCATAATATTAAAAGCCGTCTCCGACTCGGAATCTTCGCTTTTGTGATGACCGATATGGCGAAAGTTGTAAGAACGGTTATCGTTTACGGAAATATGCCCGATAATTTGTACATTGGAGGCTGCGGATGAATTCTGATGGGCCTTGATTTCAATCCCGCCAAAACACCTTGCCGATGAGTTGTTCACTAGAACGACATTTCGGGAACCGTCATCGATCTCAAAGCCGTTGGAATTGGAAAAGCCTTTACGATGAGCCCGGCCGCTCGGGTCGTACATGTGGCAGTTGGAAATTAGGATATAATCACTATGATGGGTGGTGATGCCGTCATCCCCGAAGCCAAAGCCTGTGACGTTATCAACCCAGATAAATTTACTTCCCCCAACAGCGCGTCGGCCATCACCGGCATAATTGTACAGCGTCGAAGAAATATCGACACCGTGGAGGCCGGGATTGATCGTCTCAATATCCTTTACCCAGCCGTATGTAACATTCGCGTAGGTTAAACAGCTTGAATGATTGCCCCAAGTGCTCGTCTTGGGCTCGTTGCCAAGCCGCTCGACATTCCAATCCAAGCTAAAACCCTCTACCATGATATGATGGTTCCCGCGCCAATGATGTGCATTGGTTAATAGTCTGGCACCTTTATCAGCATTGTTATGAAGTTTAATAGTGGTAGCACCTTTTCCGGCACCGGCCAGCCAAGTCCAGGAAGGCAGATGAATGCCCCTGGTGATAAAAACTCCTTCCGGTACTATAACTTTCACCTTGCCCAAACCGATTGCCTTCTTAAAAGCAGCGGTACAATCCGTTTTACCGTCGCCTACCGCACCGAAATCTGCGACATTCACTTCTTTTGTGATATTCCCCTGTAATTGATTGTATTCTTGTTTTAGTCTCCCTAACCAATCTGGATAAATATTGCCTTCGGTATCCGCATGAACCTTTGTTGGTTCAGTAATCACGGCGCGTTTGGAAAGCGGTCGAAATACCACCTCGCCGAATTTTTGCGAAAAAGGAACAGGCAGCTTTTTGGTAGCTGTGGGCACAGGTACAGCATTTTTGGTAAGGCATCCCTGAAAAAGCTGCTCCGTTTCTTTTAAAGCCTTGCCAATATCCAAATGCCGCCCCGTAATTTCCGCCAACAGAACCGCATTCTTCCGCGGATCATGCAATTTCCCCAACATCAACTTCACCCCTTCCCCAAATAAAACCTATTATTTGTATTATATTGGATTTTGGTGTCAGGCACCACTCGTGGACAAATGTCCGTCTGGAGTGGACAGTATGTGAAATTTTCACATGGTGCCTGACACCGAATATTTTAGGCGGAAATGAAAAAGACTAACAAGTGTTCGGAGGTGGAATGGTGGAGCAGAAGGATTTTGAGAAAATATATGAACAGTATAAGCAGCAAAGTGAAGGGCAGGCGCGAGTGGATGCTGACCGTCAAATTCCTGATGGTAAGGAAGAGTTTGTTGCGGTTAAGAAGAATAATGACGGTGATATTATTGCGTTTAAAACCAACACTGGCAGGGAATTAGATTATATAACAGCTTTGGACGAAGCGAAGGCGGGAAACATTGCCAATGTCGATGTTTTTCATAAGTATGGCAGAGACATCATTCGCAGCGAACCGGATGGTATTAAGGAAAATAATCTAAGCGAATTGCCTGAGTTCTAGACCTTAAAACTGAGCGGCAGAGAGCGACCGCTCAGTTTTTTCGGAATAAGACAGGATGGAAGTTCATAAAACTAGTTGGTATACGGCTAAAAAAGGAGTAGTTTAATGCATTGGTATGAAAAGTTGAATCAATATTTCCCTATTGAAGAAATGAAATCAAAAGAGCATATGGAAACTTTGCTTAAAGAGCGGTCAGACATTTATCACAAGGATGAGGGACCGTATCATGTGCTGATGTATGCAGAACTAGACAAGTTTGTGTTTATTGATTACTTATTTGTGTCGACACAATCACGCGGTCAGGGCCTTGGACATAAGCTAATTGAAAAATTAAAGCGTAAAGGGAAGCCGATTATTCTCGAGGTGGAGCCTGTGAATTATGAGGACAGCGATACAGAAAAGCGTCTGCGTTTTTATAAGCGGGAAGGCTTCGAGCATGCGGCTGCCATTGGCTATGAGCGGAAGTCATTGGCAACAAATGAGATTAATAAAATGGAGATTCTTTATTGGGCCCCGCATCATGAATCGGAGGAAATGATTTTTGAGGCAATGAAAAAAACGTATGAGTTAATCCATACGTATAAGGATGAAAAGTTTTACGGCGAGTCGTATCAACCGACCGAAGAGGTTTTAACTTTTCAGGAGGAATCTGGGTCTGAAAATATTTTGGATAATGTGTGAACTGGGAAGCTTTGCTCGGGTGACGGGGTGAAGCTCTTTTTCCAGTTTCCAATTGGAGAGGGACAGCATAACAAATTCTATTGAGCGGGGATTTGAAAAAGATTGATCTTTTTTAATCTAGTCTTGTCGCCAATAGCGCCTATTGGAAACATTTTGTCCAATTTTAACTCAAGTCTTGTTGCCAATACCGGCTATTGGAAACACTTTGCCAATCTTAACTCGAGTATTGTCGCCAATAGCGCCTATTGGAAACACTTTGTCCAATTTTAACTCAAGTATTGTCGCCAATACCGGCTATTGGAAACACTTTGTCCAATTTTAACTCGAGTATTGTCGCCAATAGCGCCTATTGGAAACACTTTGTCCAATTTTAACTCAAGTATTGTCGCCAATACCGGCTATTGGAGACACTTTGTCCAATTTTAACTCAAGTCTTGTTGCCAATATCACCTTTAAATGATACTGAATAAAAAAAGAGCCCAAGAGATAAATCTCCAAGGCTCATTTTCCATGGTTAAGCACGAGCAAGCTCATACTCCTTAATTTTATCCTCATAAGTTAAAGTAACGCCAATTTCATCCCAGCCGTTTAACAACATCTCTTTAGGATATGGGGCGATATCGAAGCGAATTTCAAATCCATCATTATCAGAAACAACTTGATCCTCAAGGTTTACTGTTAATGAGTACCCTTCAGATTGAGCTTTTTCCATAATCGTCTGTACTTGCTCTTCACTTGCTTGGACCGCAAGGATGCCGTTTTTCACACAGTTATTTTTAAAAATATCAGCATAACTTGGGGCGATGATGACCTTGAAGCCGAAATCCTGAACAGCCCATGGTGCATGCTCACGGGAGGAGCCGCAGCCAAAGTTTTCGCCCGCCACTATGATCGAAGCTCCTTTGTATTGTGGAGCATTTATCACGAAATCAGGATTAGGGTTACCATTATCATCAAAACGCCAATTATAAAATAGGAATTGTCCAAAGCCGCTGCGTTCAATTCGCTTTAAAAACTGCTTCGGAATAATTTGGTCTGTGTCGACGTTTGTCCGGTCTAGCGGGCAAACAAGTCCTTGGTGTATACGTAGCGGTTCCATCGTTACATTACCTCCTGTGCAGTGAACTTACGGACATCAACGAAATGACCAGCAATCGCTGCTGCCGCTGCCATTTCCGGGCTGACAAGATGGGTGCGTGCGCCTTTGCCTTGACGACCTTCAAAGTTTCGGTTAGACGTAGAAGCACATCGCTCTCCGGATGGAATGATATCGTCGTTCATTCCTAAGCACATGCTACAGCCGGCGTCGCGCCATTCAAAGCCTGCATCTTTAAATACCTGATCTAAGCCTTCTTTTTCAGCAGCTAATTTAACGCTGAATGAACCTGGAACAACAATCGCTCTGACAGAAGGATCAACTTGTTTGCCGCGGATCACTTCAGCTGCTTTACGTAAGTCGCTTAGACGGGAGTTTGTACAAGAACCGATGAACACATGATCAATTTTCACGCTTGCAATCGGCTGGCCAGCTTCAAGTCCCATATATTCAAGGGCGCGTTTGATTTCGTCCTTTTCGCTTGCCTTTTCCGCATCCTCAGGGCTCGGAACGTTGGCAGTAACCGGAATACACATGCCAGGGTTCGTGCCCCAAGTTACTTGTGGTTCCACTTCTGCCGCATTGATTTCAACAACGGTATCATACGTGGCACCTTCATCCGTAGCCAGTGCTTTCCAGCGGGAAGCTGCTTCTTCAAAGGCTTCACCTTGCGGAACATGACGGCGTCCACGTAAATATTCAACGGTAGTTTCATCTGGTGAAATGAGACCGGCTCTCGCGCCGCCTTCAATAGACATGTTACAAACCGTCATGCGCTCTTCCATAGACATTTCACGAATTGCTTCACCTGTATATTCAATCACATAGCCGGTTCCAAATTTAACGCCAAATTTGCCGATAATCGCTAAGATTAAGTCTTTAGCGGTAACGCCAGTTCCCAGCTTGCCGTTAATTTTTACATTTAACGTTTTTGGGGGTGCCTGCCAAAGTGTTTGCGTAGCAAGGACGTGTTCTACCTCGCTTGTCCCGATTCCAAAAGCAAGCGCTCCGAACGCACCGTGTGTAGATGTATGACTGTCCCCGCAGACAATTGTTTTTCCTGGCTGGGTAAGACCAAGCTCAGGGCCGATGACGTGGACAATCCCATTATCAGGGTGATGGATATCAGCAAGGGTAACGTCGAATTCTTGGCAATTTTGTTTTAACGTGTCCATTTGTTTCTTAGAAATGGGATCATTGATAATATGACGTTCACGAGTTGGAACGTTGTGGTCCATTGTGGCATAAGTTAGGTCCGGGCGGCGGACTTTGCGGCCGTTCATGCGAAGACCTTCAAACGCCTGTGGAGAGGTAACCTCGTGGACAAGATGCAAATCAATATATAGAAGATCTGGTTTTCCTTCCTCTTGATGGACAACATGCTGTTCCCAAATTTTTTGGATGATATTTTTTGGCGTTTGCATAGTGTTCCTTCCTCACGTTAATAGATTTTTTATTGTATTAAAAATGACGGGTAAACCGCCGTCATAAAAGTGCGGTTTACCCACCCGTAAATGAATTAATAGTAGCAGCTGGCGATACATTTAGAAGCGTGTTGAGATTTAATATAGTCAACCACTAAACGTGTCATTTCTTCTGTGCCGACTTTGCGACCATTTTCAACCTTAAGATCACCTGTATGGAATCCGGAATCAAGGATGGCCTGAACGGCATCTTCGATTAAGTTCGCTTCGTTATTCAATTCGAATGAATAGCGGAGCATAAGTGCAGCTGATAAAATCATCGCGAGCGGATTAGCGATGCCTTTGCCGGCAATATCCGGTGCAGAACCGTGGACAGGCTCATAGAGGCCGACACCCGATTCATTTAAGCTGGCAGAAGGGAGCATCCCAAGCGAACCAGTTAATACAGAAGCCTCATCGCTTAAAATATCACCAAACATATTCTCGGTAACAATTACATCGAAATGAGTTGGATTAGTGATCAGCTTCATGGCAGCGGCATCAACCAATATATGTTCAACTGCGACATCTGGATATTGGGATTTCTTCTCCTCGACGACTTCACGCCAAAGCTTGCTTGACTCAAGGACGTTGGCTTTGTCGACAGAGGCAAGTCGGCCGAGGCGTCCCTGTGCTGCCTGGAATGCCTTATCTACAATTCTCTCAATCTCATGGCGGGTATAGGCAAGTGTATCGACAACGACCTGACCATTTTCACGACGTTCACTTGGAGTTCCGAAATAAATCCCGCCGGTTAATTCACGAACAATAAGGAGGTCGCTCCCTGAAATCACTTCTTCCTTTAATGGAGATGCATGCAACAGGTTTTTGAATCCTTTGATTGGTCTTAAGTTGGCATATAAATCAAGTGCTTTACGGATTCCCAGCAAACCCCGTTCCGGACGTAGATGAGAAGGATTTTGATCCCATTTTGGTCCGCCGACGGCACCAAGCAATACGGCATCTGCCAGTTTACAGGCTTCTACTGTTGAATCGGGCAGGGGAGTGCCGCAACTGTCAATGGCTGCTCCTCCGATTTCATGGGTCTCAAAGTTGAATGTGTGATTAAACTCTTCCGCAATCGCGGACAATACTTCCTTTGCGGAATTCATAACTTCCTTACCGATCCCATCACCGGGAAGTAAAACAATACGTTTTTTCATAAGAGCAACCTCCTTATATATTTGAAAAAGTTGTGGTGCCTGACACCAAATTAATTAAGTGTTGGTGCCTGACACCAAATTTGAAACCAATCATTGCCGCCAACTAGCACACAATTAAATTGCTGGTTCTTTAACAGAAATTGTGTGGTTAAGGAATACCCGGTTCACGGCGTTGATGAATGCTTTTGCGGATGCTTCCAATACGTCTTGGGCAGAGCCGCGTCCGCTGACGTTAGTGCCATTGACTGTCATTTTGACATGGACTTCGGCAAGGGCATCACGTCCGCTGCCTACAGAGCTTAGGTTAAAATCAGTCAGATAAATATCTTCCTTAATTAATGCCTCTAAAGTGTTGTATAAAGCTTCGACGCTTCCACTTCCGGTACGTGCCGTTTCAACTTTGATTCCTTCTGGAGTTGTTAAGGCAACTGTAGCAGTTGGCAGGTTAGCGGAGCCATATTGAACCTGGAATGCAACCAAGTCATATTTTTTCACATCTACAGCAGCTGTTTGAATATCTATTAGAATGGTAAATAGATCTTCATCGGTTACTTCTTTCTTGCGGTCGGTTAATTGTTTGAAAGCTGTGAATGCTTCGTTCAGCTTATCTTGGGATAACTCAAAGCCCATATGCTCGATTTTATCTTTAAAAGCATGGCGTCCTGAGTGTTTACCTAGAACAAGGTCATTGGACTGCACTCCGACCATTTCAGGAGTAATAATTTCATAGGTTAAGGCATTTTTTAACACGCCGTCCTGGTGAATTCCTGATTCATGGGCAAATGCATTTTTACCGACAACCGCTTTATTGCCAGGAACTTTCATGCCGGTAAAGCGGCTGACCAGGTCGCTGGTGCGTTTGATTTCTTTTAAAACTAGATTTGTTGTGTAAGGGTAGCGATCCTTACGAATATTTAAGGCAACGGCGATTTCTTCTAAAGATGCATTACCGGCACGTTCTCCGATTCCATTGATGGTGCCTTCCACTTGTGTAACCCCGTTTTCAATCGCTGCTAGTGAGTTGGCAACTGCCATTCCTAAGTCATCGTGACAGTGACAGGAAAGGGCCGCCTTGTGAATGTTTGGAACATTTTCTCGAATATAACGGAACATCCGGCCGTATTCTTCCGGGGTTGTATAACCAACTGTATCTGGAAGATTAATGACAGTTGCTCCGGCATCGATTACCTTCGTAATGATTTGAACGAGAAAATCAAGTTCTGAACGGGAAGCATCTTCAGCTGACCACTCTACATGCGTAAACTTTTGTTTCGCATAAGAGACCATGTCAACTGCTGTTTGCATCACCTGCTCAGGGGTTTTCATCAGTTTATATTGCATATGGATAGGGGAGGTTGCAATGAAAACATGCAATCTTGGTTCTGCTGCATCTTTTAAGGCATCCCACGCAATGTCAATGTCCGATTTAGTTGCCCGTGCCAAGCCGGTAACGGAAGAATTCTTGATTGTTCTAGCAATGGCTCTTACCGCTTCGAAATCTCCTTGAGAGGAAGCCGGGAAGCCGGCCTCCATAATGTCAACGCCAAAACGCTCCAGCTGTCTGGCAATCTCCAATTTTTCAAGCTGGTTTAAATTTACACCAGGGGACTGTTCGCCATCACGTAAGGTTGTGTCAAAGATGTTAACGTGAACCATTTACCACCACTTCCTTCTTCTCGTTTACTGGCTTCTTAATAAATGGCATTAATGCACGAAGCTCGCGTCCGACTTGCTCAATTAAATGATTGTTTTCAGCGCGGTTGATGGCATTAAATTGCGGACGGTTTGCTTGGTTCTCCAAGATCCAGCCATGAGCAAATTTTCCAGTTTGGATATCTTTTAATACTTCTTTCATGCGTGCTTTTGTATCTTCATTTACTACGCGTGGTCCTGATACGAAATCGCCCCATTGTGCAGTATCAGAGATAGAGTAGCGCATGTTTTCAAAGCCGCCTTCGTATAAAAGGTCAACGATTAATTTCAATTCATGTAAACACTCGAAGTAAGCAACTTCAGGCTGATAACCTGCTTCAACAAGTGTTTCAAAGCCTGCTTTGATCAGAGCAGTTGTACCGCCGCAAAGAACTGCCTGCTCACCGAAAAGGTCTGTTTCTGTCTCTTCTTGGAAGGTAGTTCCTAATACACCTGCACGTGCAGCGCCGATTCCTTTAGCATAAGCAAGGGCAAGGTCTTTCGCTTGACCAGTGTAGTCTTGGTAAACCGCATAAAGGGCAGGAACGCCGGCACCTTCAGTGTAAGTACGACGAACTAAGTGTCCAGGTCCTTTTGGAGCTACTAGGAATACGTCTACATCAGCAGGAGGTACGATTTGGTTAAAATGAACGTTGAAGCCGTGGGCGAAAACTAATGCATTTCCAGCTTCAAGGTTAGGCTTAATGCTTTCGTTGTAAACTTTTGGCTGCATTTCGTCTGGAAGAAGGATCATGATTACATCTGCTTGTGCAGTAGCTTCAGCAACAGTGGTAACCTCAATACCATCTTCAACTGCTTTATCCCAAGATTTACCTTGACGTAAACCAACAACTACATCAAATCCGCTTTCCTTTAAGTTAAGGGCATGGGCATGGCCTTGTGATCCGTAGCCGATGATTGCGATTTTCTTTCCTTGTAAAACTGCCTCTTGAATATCTCCGTTATAAAGTACTTTTGCCATTGTTAAGTCATCCTCTCAAAAATAGTAGTTTATTTTATCCCGCTTTAACGGGCAGTAATTCCCACTTTAAATGCTCAGCTTATTCGGGCAGTATAAGTGGGATTAACTGCCCGTAAAAGCCCGATTGGTTCAACTAACACTCAGTGGAAAATTCACCACTGAGTGAAGTTTCACTTTAATAGTGAATATGTTGCTAACTCATTTACTTGTGGCTGGTGGCCGCGTAAGAAGGCGGTCAGGCCGGTTCTGGCAATTTCTTTAATGCCAAATGGTCGAAGTAAGTCGATTAAGGCATCAACTTTTTCATGCTTGCCTGTTACTTGGACGGTAATGCTTTCTTTACATACATCCACAATAATCGCGCGGAATGGGTCGATAAGACCGTTAATTTCGCTTCGCAGCTGTGAACTAGATGTTACTTTGATCAGGGCAAGTTCCCGAGCAACAATTGCCTTGTCGGTAATATCGGAAACCTTTAACACATCAATTTGCTTGTTTAATTGTTTAGTAACCTGTTCTAAACGTTGATCGTCTTCTACCTCGACAACAAGGGTCATTTTTGAAATGCCTTCAGTTTCAGTAGGACCGACGGAAATGCTGGAAATATTAAATTGCCGCCTTTGCAACAGCCCAGTCACGCGATTTAGAACACCGCTTCGATCTTGAACGGTTAATGTGATAATCCGTTTCATACTGGTTTCACCCCAATCATTTCATGAAGCCCTGCTCCAGGAGGCATCATTGGAAAAACTTTTTCCTGCTGCAGTACACGGCAGTCAACCAAAACTGGTCCGTTATAAGCAAATAATTCTGGCAGGGAAGCAATCAATTCTTCTTGATTATCAATCTTCATACCGCGAATTCCGTAGCTTTCAGCCAGTTTGACAAAATCAGGCTGTGTATTCAGCAAGGATTCGGAGATGCGATTGTCATATAATAGCTCCTGCCATTGTCGGACCATGCCAAGGGCTCCGTTATTGACGATAATGATTTTTACTGGCAGGTTTCTTTCATAAATGACCGATAATTCTTGAAGTGTCATTTGGAAACCGGCGTCACCAACAATTGCCACTACTGTGCTTTCCGGAGAGGCAATTTGTGCACCAATCGCTGCCGGGAAGCCAAAGCCCATTGTTCCAAGGCCGCCTGAAGTGATCCAGCGGTGAGGCTCATTGAATGTGTAGTATTGAGCAGCCCACATTTGATGCTGGCCGACATCGGTAGCCACAATCGCTTCACCATTTGTCACTTTATGCACCGCTTCAATCAGCCACTGCGGGCACATACCGTCTGGGTCATGCTTATACCAAAGCGGGAAGTCCTGCTTGAATTCTCTTAATTTTTCCAGCCACTCCTCAGCGTTTGGCGAGTCTCCGGCTTGATTAAGCAGTTCGACTAAAGCCACTTTCGCATCTGCAACGATTGGAATTTGGGTTGGCACGTTTTTACCAATTTCCGCTGGATCAATATCGATGTGCGCCACTTTCGCGAATGGTGCGAAGTGCTTTAGATTCCCTGTCAGCCGGTCATCAAAGCGGGCCCCAAAGTTGATTAATAAATCACTTTCGTACAGAGCCATGTTGGCCGCATAGGTTCCATGCATACCGCCCATTCCTAAGGAAAGCGGATTGTCAGCAGGGAAGGTTCCAAGGCCGAGCAGAGTAGTGACAACTGGAATGTTGTGTTTTTCAGCAAAGGCCGCTAATTCTTCAGATGCCTTTGCATGAAGGATGCCGGCACCTGCTAAAATAACCGGCTTCTTTGCTTTAGCCAATGATTCCGCCAATTTTTTGATTTGTAGCGGGTTAGGCTTATACGTTGGCTGATAGCCCGGTAAATCCATAGCTGCTTCTTCCACAACTCCGGAGACAGCTCCAGATGTTATGTCCTTTGGAAGATCGACTAAGACCGGTCCTGGTCTGCCTGTAGAAGCAATGTGAAAAGCTTCCTTTACGATTCTTGGTAAATCGGCAATGGACTGCACTTGATAATTATGTTTCGTGATAGGTGTTGTAATCGCCATAACGTCAGCTTCTTGGAAGGCATCTGTTCCAATGACAGAGCGTGCAACCTGTCCGGTAAATACCACGAGCGGTAAAGAATCCATCATGGCGTCTGTAATTCCAGTGACCAGGTTGGTTGCTCCGGGACCTGAAGTCGCTAAGACGACTCCCGGTTTTCCAGTAATTCGGGCATATCCTTCTGCTGCATGAATCATACCTTGTTCATGACGGAAAAGAATGTGGCCAATCCGGTCTTTAGCTCGATAAATGGCATCATAGATTGGCAGCACGGCACCTCCCGGATAGCCGAAAATTGTTTCAACACCTTCTTTTATCAATAGATCGATGAGAAGGTCTGCACCTGTTTTTGGTGCGGTACTGGTTTGGAATTCCAGCTTTGCTTCTACTTTCACGTCTGTCCCTCCTTATGGGTATTTGAATATTTGAAAAACTCAGCATTTGGCTGTGTAATGAAAAAACAAAAGAAAAAGGCCTAGTTCTCTCCAAATAAACTGCATCCAATACATCATCAGCAGAATAATCGGGGAGAAAAAGGCCTTCATTTTCTCGGTACCACCCGGATTCACAGCATCCTTACGAATACTGCCTTATGAAGCGTTGAATAAAGCGAACGCTTCGTTTTGGTAACAGGTGCCTTAAGATGACACCTGGTTAAACCTACTAAGTTGTAACCGTTCAGTTTAACACTCCGGGATGAGACGAGAATAAGTTGTATTACTGGGCTTCCAGCAACCCCAGCTCTCTGGAAATACAAGTTCTTATTCCTATGTTCCCGTCATCGATTTTACGATTATGAATTTGTCAACAGATGTTTTTAGTACCTTATCTTCTTTGATGAAGGGGAGGGGTACTAACGTTTCCCTGTAAGTTTTTATTTTGAGTATTGTCTAGCTCCAGCGCCCTAACGGCTAGTGTCCTTCGGTCTCCGCCCTACGATAAGTCAACATCGAATCGCCGTCGGCTCTTCGTGTTTCCTTTATCTCAGTTGGAGCCCTCCACAAGGAAAGCTTCGGCAGCATAGGCATCGCACGAAGGAAAAGCGATAGCTTTTTCGAGGAGGCCATACGCCGCTGACCAGGGCGCTTCCGCTTTTCTTATATTTTCATAACTCCGCCGGTATTTGCGGAAGTAACAAGCTTTGCATATTTTGCAAGATAACCAGATTTAATTTTTGGTTCTGGTTTCACCCAGTTGCGGCGTCTTTCTGCAAGTTCTTCATCATCAACGAGAAGTTCAATCGAACGAGCAGCTAAGTCAATTAAAATTTTATCGCCATTTTGTATTAAAGCGATTGGACCGCCTTCAGCTGCCTCTGGTGAAATGTGACCGATCGAGATTCCGCGGCTTGCACCTGAAAACCGTCCGTCAGTGATGAGGGCAACTTCTTTATCAAGACCCCGTCCGGCAATGGCTGATGTTGGAGCGAGCATTTCCGGCATTCCGGGTCCGCCTTTAGGACCTTCATAGCGGATGACTACGACATCGCCTGACTTAACTGTGCCATTATTGATATTTTCTTGTGCTTCATCTTGAGAATCGAAGACAATGGCTTCACCCAAGAAAGTTTTGATAGAAGGATCAACTGCACCAACTTTGATTACACCGCCATCTGGGGCAATATTTCCATAAAGAATGGAAAGACCGCCAACATGGCTGTAAGGATTATCTTTTGTACGGATAACAGTATCATTTAGGATTGTTGCATCCTTCACATTTTCAGCTAAAGTTTTTCCGGTGATAGTGATACAGTCTTTATTCAAAGCACCTTCAACTTTACATAGTTCATTGAGAATGGCGCTGACGCCCCCAGCCCGTTCAACATCATCCATTGAATAATTAGAGGCTGGCATTAACTTTGCAAGATAAGGGACTTTTTCAGCAATTTTATTGATATCACGCAAATCATATTCGATTCCAGCTTCATGTGCGATAGCCAATGTATGAAGAACTGTATTGGTCGAACCGCCCATGGCCATGTCGAGCGCGAATGCATTATCAAATGCTTCTTTTGTCATGATATCGCGTGGACGAATATCTTTTTTAACAAGCTCAATTAAATGCTTGGCAGCCTGTTTGATCAGTTCATGTCTTTGGTCGGAAGTTGCAACGATTGTTCCGTTACCTGGAACGGTCATCCCTAACACTTCCATTAGACAGTTCATAGAGTTTGCAGTAAACATGCCAGAACATGAACCGCATGTAGGACATGCATTTTGTTCAATATCAAGTAGTTCCTGCTGTGTCATCGTACCATTATGGTAGGCACCAACCCCTTCAAATACTGAAGTAAGGGAAAGTGGTTTGCCTGATGAGCTGACACCGGCTTCCATTGGACCGCCTGAGACAAATACCGACGGGACATTGGTTCTGGCTGCTGCCATTAACATTCCGGGTGTAATTTTGTCACAGTTAGGAATGTAGAAAACACCATCGAACCAGTGAGCATTAATCACTGTTTCGGCACTGTCTGCGATAATTTCGCGGCTTGGGAGTGAGTAACGCATGCCAATATGACCCATGGCAATACCGTCATCGACGCCAATTGTATTAAATTCAAATGGGATACCCCCGGCTTCGCGGATGGCCTCCTTAACAATTTCCCCGAAATGATTAAGGTGTTTATGTCCCGGGATTATTTCAATAAACGAGTTACAGACACCGATAAACGGTTTATCCAAATCGCTCGTCTTGATTCCGGTTGCGTATAAAAGACTTCGGTGGGGAGCCCGGTCCACCCCTTTTTTAATCATATCGCTGCGCATCAATAAGCGCCTCCTCTTACTTACTACGGCTATGGTTTGCTGCTATGGTGGAAGAATAAGTAAATCCGTTTTGATATAACAGCATTTGCGAATCCTTGAAAAATTATGAATTATTTCAAGAGATAAACGCTTTAATTGATTAAACACTCATTTTAAAAGAAAAGCCTTGTTTTCATCCGTTTGTGGATCTGGATCTGAAAAGGCGTTTTTAGTATGAGGTCTTTGTTAGCGATAATCATACAACCAAAAGTTAACTCGGTCAACACAAAAATCAGACAATTCAAATTAGTCAAATATAGTGGTAGCGTTTCCAATCTTGTTGTAATAAGGTTGTTAGGCAAATAAAAAAATTATGAATTTTTTTGTAGCAATTTTTAGCAATGTAAATGTTGTGGAAATAATAGAGAAATGTGGATAAAACGGATGAAATAACGGACGGTTTTACACGATAAATAGAACTATTTTTTATACAAAAGGAAAAATATTTAAGGCTAATAGATCCGTCAGGCTAAAAAGTTATTTTGAAAATATTTACATATTATGAAATGTGTCAAACTAGGATAGTAAAAAAGGCATGTTTTTAAAAATTGGGGCGTACCTATAGAAGAAAGAGATATTTAAACATGTTCAAGATCAATCTATTAAATAACCTATTGGAAAGTTAGGAATATAATTGAATAAAAGGATTTTAAAAGGTATAATCTATTATATTCGGAATATTATTAAAATTTTAACTAGAAGCCCTTTTAAAAAAATATTAGGAGGCCAATGATGAAGAAATTAAAACTAGTGTTAACAATGGTAACTGCTGCTTTTGTCTTGCTTCTAACGGCATGCGGGACTAGTGAAACAAGCGGTGAAAATGGCGGGAAAAGTGAGGAGAAAACCTTAAGGGTCGTTACTGATGCGGCCTATGCACCGTTTGAATACTTGGACAAGGGAGAGGTTACCGGATTTAGTGTTGATTTTATCAATGCTGTTGCGAAGCAGGCTGGCTACAAGGTTAAAATTGAGAATGTTGGCTGGGATCCATTATTTGTAGAAATCGAAGGGAAAACAGCAGATTTAGCGATTTCATCTATCACGATTAACGATAAACGAAAAAAAACCTATGATTTTACGGTTCCATACTTCTTATCTACGAACAAAATTATGGTGCCGAAAGAGAGTCCAATTAAAAGTGCCGGCGATCTAAAGGGGAAAACTGTCGCCGTTCAAAATGGTACAACCGGACAGGAAGCGGTCGAGAAGATGTTCGGTGCGGAAAATAAAAATCTTAAAAAGTTTGAGAATAATAATCTGGCAATCATGGAGTTAAAAAGCGGCGGTGCCGACGCAGTGGTTGCTGATAATACTGTGGTAGAGGAATATGTAAAAAATAATCCAAAGGACAATCTTGTGGTCATTGAGGATACAAATGCCTTTGAAAAAGAGTTTTATGGCGTGTTGTTTCCTAAGGGAAGCAAGTTAAGGGGAGAATTCGATAAGGCGATAAAAGAAATTATGGAAAACGGGGAATACGCAAAAGTCTATAAAAAATGGTTTAATATCGAACCGGATTTGACGGATATTAAAGCACAGCAATAAGAAAAGAGGAATGACACCAGCCGCTAAGATGGTGGAGTTAGACAATAATAGTTTACTTTCTCTAAGATTGCGTAACTCTTTTAAATTAGCAGTTACGCAATTTTTTTCTATATTTAGGAATTAAGCAGCTTAAGATTTTTAGGGGGACTAAAAAATGGATATTCAATGGGACATACTTGCTGAATACGCACCATATTTTGCAAAAGGAACACTGCTGACAATTGGTCTTTCGCTCGCAGGTATCTTAATTGGATGTATTCTTGGATTGTTCATAGGCCTTGGGAAAATGGTAAGGAATAAGTTCATTGCATTTCCGTTTAATTGCTATATTGCCTTTTTTCGCGGGACGCCATTAATGGTGCAAATATTATTAATTCACTTTGGCGTGATACCGCCTATTTTAGGAACAACAAATGCCATTGTTGCTGCCATTGTGGCGCTTTCATTAAATTCTGCGGCATATGTTTCGGAAATTTTCCGGGCCGGAATTCAGTCAATCGATAAAGGACAAATGGAAGCTGCCCGATCTTTAGGAATGAATCATGTACAAGCCATGCGTTTTGTCATTTTGCCACAGGCCTTCAAACGAATGATCCCGCCGCTGGGAAATGAATTCGTTGTTTTAATTAAGGACTCATCTCTTGCAGCTATTATCGCTGCACCGGAATTGATGTATTGGGGACGGGCTATGCAGGGGCAATACTACCGCCCGTGGGAACCTTATATTACCGCAGCACTTATTTATTTTGTGTTAACTTTTTCGTTAAGCCTGCTGCTATCTCGACTTGAAAGAAGGTTGACGACAGAATGATTGAAGTGAAAAATTTGAACAAGGCATTTGGACATAATGAAGTGCTTAAAGGGATTAATGCAACGATTAAGCCGCAGGAAGTAGTGGTCGTCATCGGACCGTCGGGCTCAGGGAAATCAACTTTTCTCCGCTGTATTAATTTGCTGGAAACGATCACCGCCGGTCATGTGCTGATTGAAGGAATTGATATTACGGATAAAAAAACAGATATCAACAAGGTGCGCACCGAGGTAGGGATGGTATTCCAGCAATTTAATTTATTTCCTCATAAAACAGTGATTGAAAATATTATGCTTGCTCCGATGAAGGTAAGGAAGGCTTCAACTGAAAAGGCACGCGCCAAAGGAATGGAGCTTCTGCGAAAAGTCGGATTGGAGAATAAAGCAGAGGTGTATCCCGATTCCTTATCAGGCGGGCAAAAACAGCGGGTGGCGATCGCAAGAGCATTGGCAATGGAACCGAAAATCATGCTCTTTGATGAACCAACATCGGCTCTTGACCCGGAAATGGTCGGCGAAGTATTAGAGGTTATGAAGCAATTAGCCAAGGAAGGGATGACAATGGTGGTCGTGACCCATGAAATGGGCTTTGCCCGCGAGGTGGGCGACCGGGTGCTGTTTATGGACGGAGGCTTCATTGTTGAAGAGGGCATCCCGAAGGAAATTTTCGAAAATCCAAAAGAAGAGCGCACAAAGGCTTTTTTAAGTAAAGTGTTATAGAATAGAGGGGAGGCTGCTGTGCTGCGGCAGCCCCTATTTATTTTGAAACAGTTTTTGTCTTTGAAATGAAATACAACTGACACCTTTTTGCCCAAAACATTTGCTAAAATGTAAAAATTGAGACTGAAAATGTCAATTAGTATCGAATAATGTAGAGAATAATTATGTCACTTTTCCATATGAATGATATAGAGTTTGCAATTGGAGGGGGAAAGCAATGACTTTAGAGCAGCAATTAATTCAAAAAACATACTATCAAATGTTCATCGATGAACATGAAAATATACATCCGATTCGAGTCCTGGGAGAGGCATTTCAGGAAGAGGCGCAAAAGGATCTGCCGGACCTTTCGAATATCCGCTTTGCTCAGGGAGAAGTGTATTTTCACAACAAAGATTTCGAGACTGCCATTTATAAATGGGAAAACATTGCTAATGAACTGGAGCCATGGGCGAAAAAGAACAAGGCGGATGCGTACTATGAGTTAGGCATGGGTTCGACTGCAGAGGATATTTATACTGCGATTCAAACCGATGATCCAACCTTGAATGCGGAAGTGGCATTGAAATTATTTTCCTTGTACCTTGACCGCGGTAAGCTGGATGCAGCCGTCTCAACGATTAAAAAGATTGTTCTGCAGAACCCTGATTATCCAAATGTAACAGAGATTGCCCGGAGCTTTTTTGAAGAGCGGGAGGATTGGGGAAATGCTGTCGAGCTTGCTGTGAATGAGGCAAAACGGACAGAGTCTCTTAAATGGTTTGATATTCTTCTAGATTATGTTGAAAAAGGTGTAACGAAATCCTTTGCTCCCAACTATTTCTCACATGCTCTAGCCATGCTTTATTATCAAAATCAGCAAAAGTTTGAGCAGCTTGTTGCAGCGTTTTGGAACAGCGGCAGTGAGGAAGAATCGTACTTTACCTGGGTAAATGAAATCAATCACCTGCTATTAAATCTTGATTTACAACGCAGTGACGGATGGACCGTACTGTCGCAGCTTCATAAAGAGGCTTATTTTGACTTGATTGGCGGGAAATATTTCATTAAGCAGCTTCATGACTATATCCCGGACCTGTTAACCAACTGGATTCGCCTTGCTGACCAAAATCATGTCGTCCCAGCCTCGGCAGCCGTTTTATCATGGAATGAATTATTTCCGGCAAGCCTCAGTGTCACGATTGTAAAAGAGGCTGAAAATCTCATTAGCACGACCGAAATCGAGTTAAATGAGTTAGAGGAGTGCCTGACACTGTTTAATTCCATTATGGATTGGGCTGAAGCTCATGATATGGGTTCTAATAACAGGGTGAAATGGATGGTCGAGCAGTTGACTGACTTTGAAACGTATCACTTGCTAGTGACCGGGCTTAGCGGCAGCGGCAAATCCACTTTTGTTAACAATTTGTTTGATGAAGATTTGCAGGATAGTCCTACGTCTACTGTGGTGATGTTTAAAAATGCTGACGGGCAGGAAATCACCGAAATTACCGATTTCGAGATTACAAGACTGGAAGAGTTTGCTGATTTCCAAGAGCGAATGGATCGAATGCGAAATGCGTTGGAATCTGTTATCGAATTTCAACACCCAAATGGATTTTTACAGGAAAACGGCTTAGCTATTATGGACACACCGGGATTAAAAGGGAACCATCATGACCGATACGAGGTTTTGAAAAACTTCCATGTCGCTGATACGATTTTGTTTGTACTAGATTCCAATGCACCGTTTAGTGATAAAGAAAGAGCAGCCCTTAAGCAAATTCAGGAGCTCGCTCCGGATATTCCGGTTCATTTTTTACTTAGTAAGATGGATACCATCGCAAATGAAAATGATGCAATACGGATTTATCAGGAAGCGAAAGGGACAATTCATGGCTTGCTGCCGGATGCCAAGTTATTCGCCTTCTCTTCGCAGTATGATCAGCAGACACAGATGAACGAGCTGCAGGAGTTTATACAGTCAATTAAACATACTAGAAATCTTGAAGATAAACGGTTAGCGAAGCTGTTATATTATATCCGAACCATGCTCTCCAGCTTTTTACAAAAGCGGATGGATGTCGAAAATCAATTGGCAGAAGCCGTACGCTGGAATGAAGAAATGCATACGAAGCTAAATGGCGCGGTGAACCAAATGCATGATGTGGTCGCTAATAAGACAGAGACGCTCGCTAAGTCTTACCGTTCGATTAAGGAAGCGATGGAGGAGGAAATTGCCGCCGCGGTTCCAAAGATGCTTCAGGAATGCTCCGAATTGATTAAAGAGGACAGCAATTTCAGCCGAATTCATTTAGACTTGAATGATGAAATGAACAGCAGGCTGCAGGAGTTCTTGGAAGAGCAAATGATGCCGAAATATTACCGCGAACTGCAGGATTGGATTGGAAAATGCACAGAGGAATTTGACCAGAGTCAAGAATTTCTGAATGAACTTGCAGATGGTTTTAACAGCATGTACGGTGAAGAACGTCTAACGCTTTCTTGTGATTTTAAAGTGCTGGATGACTGGCGCCGTGATACTGACCGGATGACCAGCGGCTTCCAGCTCGAAAGTGTAAATATCCTTCTGCGCCGGACACCTTCCCAGTTTTTACTAAAAAGTGCCGGCAAACTGTTTGGAGCCTTGTCGCAAAATAAAGCCATGCTTTACAACAAATACAAAGCGTTTGTACAAAACGAAGATTATACAGAAATTGCTGAAGATGTCGGGCGGCAGTTTTTCCAGCCGTTTGAGCTGTTTGAAAAATCGCTTGAGCGTGATGTCAGCATGTTTTTCAAAGGGCCGCTGGGCTGCTTGGATCGTGCGGTGGAAGAGGCAAGTGCAGAAATTCAAAGCAATCGAGAACAGCTGGACCTAATGAATACAAATCCGGAAATGTTCCGCGATCCGTTGACACTGTTCGAAGTACGCCTGCGCCAGTTCGAATGGATGACGGTTGCCGGAAAAGGCATTCAGACAGTATATTAGTGGTTTAGATTTTAGGGGGATGTCCTTTTGTGGGGGCGTCCTTCTTTTTTTATGGGTTACGTTGTTTTTGCTGTTGCTTTGGGAAAGGTGTTAGGTTTAGAGAGCACATGTTTGAAATGAAAGATGCTACCCGCTTTAAGAGGTTCATAGAACGCGAAATTAGGGAAAAGAAAAGAATCCGCGTACTATGAGAGGTTCATAGAGCGCGAAATTAGGAAAGAGGAAAGACTCCGCGCACTATGGGAGGTTCATAGAGCGCGAAATTAGGAAAAAGGAAAGACTCCACGCACTATGGGAGGTTCATAGAGCGCGAAATTGTGAAAAAGGAAAGACTCCGCGCACTATGGGAGGGTCATAGAGCGTGAAATTAGGAAAAAGAAAAGATTCCGCGTACTATGGGAGGTTCATAGAGCGTGAAATTAGGAAAAAGAAAAGATTCCGCGTACTATGGGAGGTTCATAGAGCGTGAAATTAGGAAAAAGAAAAGATTCCGCGTACTATGGGAGGTTCATAGAGCGCGAAATTAGGAAAAAGGAAAGACTCCGCGCACTATGGGAGGTTCATAGAGCGCGAAATTAGGAAAAAGGAAAGACTCCACGCACTATGGGAGGTTCATAGAGCGCGAAATTGTGAAAAAGGAAAGACTCCCCGCACTATGGGAGGTTCATAGAGCGCGAAATTAGGAAAAAGGAAAGACTCCGCGTACTATGGGAGGTTCATCGAGCGAGAAATAAGGAAAAAGGAAAGACTCCGCGCACTATGGGAGGTTCATCGAGCGAGAAATAAGGAAAAAGGAAAGACTCCGCGCACTATGGGAGGTTCATAAAGCGTGAAATTAGGAAAAAGAAAAGATTCCGCGTACTATGGGAGGTTCATAAAGCGTGAAATTAGGAAAAAGAAAAGATTCCGCGTACTATGGGAGGTTCATAGAGCGCGAAATTAGGAAAAGAGGAACGATGTGAGCACTATGGTAGCGGCAATGAACACTAAAACCTAGAAAAAGAGTAAAAAAGAGCGCATAGGGGGAGTCAATGAACACGAAACTCTAGAAAAAGAGTAAAAAAGTGCACATAGAGGGTCTCAATGAACACGTAGCCCCAGAAAAATAACAAATACATGCGCATTGAAGGGTTCAATGAACACGAAACTCCAGAAAAAAAGCAAGTTAGTGCCTATAGAAAGGTTCAATGAACACAATAAGAGTAAAATAAAAACAGCACATGCATATTGAAGTTTAAAACTGTATGTATTTTTTACCATATCCAGCTAAATGATTAAAATAAGCTACATAGGGAGGAGAGGTGATCTTCCTTGAGAAATCCAGTACAGCTAGAAACAATCGTGGAAGAAATGGGATTTTCACTAGATGAATCAACAGCATTTTTAAATAACGAAACTGGTGAAATTGTCTGGGTGACATCTGAAGAGTTAAATGCTGTTGAAGAAACTGAAGCATTGGAGGATTTACCAGAATGGCAGCAGAAGGAGCTTGAATTTGCCTTCGATATCGTGGAAAACCCTGAAAAATACCAAAGACTGCCCGACAAATATGAAATCGATGAGTATAGAATAATGGAAAACTTTTGTCTAAATGTCGAGGATGATTACAAGCGGGGAACGTTAATAAAAATAATCAAAAGGAAAGGCGCTTTTAGAAGATTTAAGGTTCAGGCAGACAAATTTGGTATCATTCATGAATGGTATTCGTTTCGGGATAAGTGTTATAAAGAAACCGCTAAAGAATGGTGCGAGAGCTTCGGCATAGAATAAATAGAATATATAGAATAACTAAAGGGAGGTTCCGTGTTTGCAACTGCTCTTTTGGCCGTGTATGCTTGCTTCTTTAATCCTTGCCATAATGGCTATAAATCTTAAAAAATCCAATTTACTCTTCATTTCCACCATCCTCATCATTCCAACGTCGCTATACCTGGCAGCCACACCACGATTCCAAATTTGGGGGTTGGTATTCCCGCTGCTTTATCTCGGTGCAGCAATCTTGCAAAAAAAGAAGCTGACCTGGCTCGCGGTTTTATTATCCCTTCCGAATTTTCTCTTAATCGCTTGGCTGGGCTATAGTGTACTAACCCAATAAATTTTTCCAAAAAACTCATTGCCCTAATGTCCAATTTCTGGTAGCATATTCATAATCTGCTTCTGAAAGGGGGAAAACAAGGTGATACGAGTAACGGGATCGCAGACAGAAGCAAAGGTATTTTCCAATTATCCACAGGAAACGGCGATTGAGCAGATTCAGGAGCTGTGCAATCAAACGTTTTTGAAGGATACCAAAATTAGTATTATGCCAGACTATCATGCTGGGAAAGGCTGCGTCATTGGCACGACCATACAGCTTAAGGATAAGGTTGTCCCGAACCTAGTTGGCGTTGATGTCGGATGCGGGGTTTTAACAACGAAATTAAAGGAAAAAAACATTGATTTTAATAAGCTGGATCAGGTCATTCGAACCTATGTCCCAAGCGGGCAGGGGATTCATGATAAGGAAACCGTTAAACTCGTAAAAACTAGTTTTCCAGCCGCAGAGGAATTTAAAGCCGCGCATATTTTAAGCCAAAATAAAAGCCATTCCAGCCTGGGAACGCTCGGAGGCGGAAATCATTTTATTGAGGTATCAGTCGATTCTGACAGTTATCATTATTTAACCATCCATACCGGCAGCCGTTACGTTGGAGCGAGAATTGCAACCTATTATCAAAAACTAGCAATCTCAAAGCACCGAAAGCATGACTTATCGGAAATGATCGCCCAGTTAAAAAAGGAAGGGCGGCATAAAGAAATTCAAGATGCAATCGAAAATCACAAAGAAAAAAATCCTGTCATTCCAGATGATTTAGCCTATTTGGAAGGAACAGATTTTGATGATTATATTTATGACATGAAGCTGGCCCAGGCATTTGCGAAAGCAAATCGTGAAGAAATTGCCAGGACAATCTCGGAAAATATGAAATTTGACATCGTTGACCAATTTGATACGGTTCACAATTATATAGATACGGACAATTTGATTTTGCGGAAAGGGGCGGTTTCCGCGCAAAAAGGTGAGCGCCTAATCATTCCAATTAACATGAGGGACGGATCGATTTTGGCCATCGGAAAAGGTAATGAAGAGTGGAACTATTCCGCGCCTCATGGGGCCGGCCGCGTCTTAAGCCGGACGAAGGCAATGAAAACCTTGAACATGGAAGATTTCCATAACACAATGAAAGGCATTTGGACGACATCCGTTTCTAAAGAGACACTTGATGAGGCGCCAATGGCCTACAAGCCGATGAATGAAATCCTTGAAAAAGTCGGAGAAACAGTCGAAATCGCCAGCTTCATCAAACCAATTTATAACTTTAAGGCCAGTGAAAAACCAAGTAGATATCGTAAATAAGGCGGCGCTTTGGGTGCTGCCTTATTTTTAACAGAAACGGAGCTGTTAGAATGGAGATTGAAAAAATCTACGGCAATTTACCTACCTTGGAAACAGAACGTCTTATTCTGCGAAAACTAACTTTAGCAGATGTTGATGATATGTTTGCCTATTGTTCAAATGCGGAAGTATCGAAGTATGTCACTTGGGATACGCACCGAATGACTTCTGACACAAAACACTTTGTCAACTATGTCCTGCAACAATATAAAAATAAGAAGATTGCCCCGTGGGGGATTGAATTTAAAGAGACTGGAAAGCTGATAGGGACGATTGATTTTGTTTGGTGGCGTCCGGAGCATAGCAGCGCCGAAATCGGTTATGTAATTTCCCAGGACTTTTGGGGTCAGGGGATTACCACTGAGGCAGCGAAAGAAATCATCAAATTCGGCTTCGAAAACATGGAGCTAATTCGTATACAGGCAAGATGTTTTACGGAAAACATTGGCTCCCAAAGAGTAATGGAAAAGGCGGGCATGTCCCTTGAAGGAATCAACCGCAAAGCAATGTTCATCAAAGGCAAGCATCGTGATTTGAAAATGTATTCGATTTTAAAAGAGGAATTTTAAAGGTGTCAGGCACCATGTGAAATTTTCACATGGTGCCTGACACCAAAGTCTTTTTCATTAATACCCTTTCGAGTAATCAACAAGATTGATGGCAGGGGTTCCACAGTCAATATAGTTCTTTAAGTTTGGTACCAAGATATTTTCCACTACTCGCTTGTTATAGTGTTCGGTGGAGCCGGCTGTGTGCGGTGTAATAATAACGTTATCCATTTTCCACAGAGGACTTTCCGTGCCTAGCGGTTCTTTTTCAAACACATCGAGCCCTGCACCAGCAATTGTTCCTTTCTGTAAAGCCTGCACTAAATCGTCTTCTACAACAATTTGCCCGCGGCCGATATTGATAAAAAAGGCAGAGGACTTCATTTGTTTAAATTGTTCCGCACCAAATAAATGATGGGTCTCTTTTGTATGCGGCAAGGTAACTACAACATAATCGCATTGTGGGAGCACATGATGCAGCTGGTCGGTTGTATACATTTCATCTACAAACTCAGCCGGTTTTCCGGAGTTTCTAACCCCGAGAACCTTCATCCCAAATGCCTTAGCAATTTTGGCTGTCTCGCTGCCGATTGCCCCTATTCCCATAATCCCAATCGTTTTTCCATGGATCTCCAGCTTCATATTGGCGTGATGCCAGACCTGTGATTGCTGGTTTTTAACATATGTATGGATTTTCCGGGTTAAACCGAGCATCAAGGCGAAGATGGTTTCAGAGATCGGATAAGCATGAACGCCATTGGCACTCGTTAAGATAATATTTCTTGCTGCCAATTTTTCCAGCGGCATGGAATCGACACCGGCACTCCAGGATTGCAGCCACTTGAGCTTTGAATCCGAACCTAGGCAATACTCATCTAGACCTTTTTTCCAGCCGGCAATGATTTCAGCATCCTTTACTGTTTCTTGCCACACTTCTTTTTCCTTTGATGCAACCAGCTCCCAATCAGGAATAACAGCTTTAATTTGATCAAGAAGTTCCTGCTCCAGGGTATGGGTGATGACTAATTTTCTATTTTTCATTAATGAGACCCCTCCGTTAAAACAAGTTTGTCTAATTCAATGATAACGGATTTTGTCCTAGAAAAATAATATTTCGTTTACGTTTTCAGAATTTTTCTTTTTCAAGTTGATGTGCTATTATTTAGAGCAACTAAATAAAATGAATGTTAGCAATCTATGAGAAAAGGCGGGAATTTTTTGAAAGAACGTTTGTGGACAAAATCATTTATTATGCTGATGGCGGGGAACCTTTTTGTGTTCATGTCGTTTCAAATGCTGATACCAATTCTGCCGCCATATATCAAATCACTTGGGGCATCGGGGATCGAAATCGGCCTGGTGACTGCGCTATTTTCGATTGGCGCCGTGCTCAGCAGACCGTTTATCGGCTTTATGCTGGAGTATCGGGGAAGAAAAGCACTTGTGTTAATTGGGGCGTTACTGCTCCTTGCTATTACCGTTCTCTACCCAATTTCGCAGGTTATTGTCATCTTCCTGCTTTTTCGTTTCCTGCATGGGCTGGCTTGGGGATGGTCGACAACGGTAAATGGAACGGCGGCGGCGGATGTCATTCCCAATTCACGGCTTGGAGAGGGAATGGGCTACTTTGGATTATCGGTTACCATCGGGATGGTCATTGCTCCAAGTCTAGGAATCCTTTTATTTAATGTCACCTCCTTTAAAAACCTCATTTTTATCTCGGCCATACTCGGGATTATTGCTGTAGTCCTGCTTGTATTTGTGCGCTATCAAACACCGGAATCGGTCTTGCAAACACAGAGGGAGGAACTGAAGTTTTCTTATTTCGGGTCTTCCGTTGATAAAACAAGCTGGTTTCCAGCTTTCATTACTTTGTTGGTTAGCCTTGGCTACGGTTCGATTACTACGTTTATTGTGATATTTGGGCAGGAACGCGGCATTAGTCAGATTTTTCTTTTTTATATTCTTAATGCGATTATGTCGTCTATTTCCAGGCCGTTCGCAGGAAAATGGTTTGATGAGAAGGGGCCTAGAGGACTTGTGCTGTTATGCACCATCATTACCTTTGGGGGAATGTGGGTGCTTTCTTTTGCCGATTCGAATTTCTTAATCGCGATTGCAGGTGCCTTGTTTGGAGTGGGCTTTGGCTGTTTGATTCCAACCTTACAATCATGGGCGCTGCTGATTACACCTCCAAACCGCCGTGGCGTGGTCAATGGTATGATTTTCTCCTCGATTGATTTGGGCATCGGGTTAAGTGGTTTAATTTTTGGATTTATCGCGGAATTCGTGGAAACGGCATCGCTCTTTAGATTCGGCAGTTTATTCCTGATTGTCGCTCTAGTAATGGCAGCCATGGCTGGGAAAAAGATGCAGGCTGCATCTGCAGAAAGAGTTGTTTCTAAAGGATATTGAAAAAAACATTGCTGACCAAAACTATAAGTACCTCTAGGTAAATTAAAGTGCAGTTGAATTAAATTTTTAGTAGGGAAGGATAAATCCTTCTCTTTTTTATTTCAAGATAAAAATTTTTAGAATTATCTGATATAATGGAGGTGAATTTCCTTCCAGAAATATACTGTAGTTTTTGATAAGTAAAAGCTTCCAAATGAAAGGGAGGTTGATCTAAGTGAAACACCCATACTTACAAGAAGACCATGAAATTTTCCGTCAATCGTTAAGAAAGTTTTTAGAAAAAGAAGCATATCCCTTTTATGACAAGTGGGAACAGGACCGGATGATTCCCCGCTCCTTTTGGACAAAAATGGGAGAGCAGGGTTTTCTCTGCCCAGATATTGATGAAAAATACGGCGGAAGCGGTGTTGATTGGGGCTTTGCCGTTGTTATTAACGAGGAGTTGGAGCGGGTAGGCACAGGATTAATCGGCATTGGGCTTCATAGTGATATTGTTGTTCCTTACATCACCTCTTACGGAACGGAGGAGCAAAAACAGCGCTGGCTGCCGAAATGTGCGACGGGGGAAATTATTACCGCGATTGCCATGACCGAACCGGGCACAGGCTCTGACCTGGCCAATATTAAAACAACCGCCAAGCTTGATGGAGACCACTATATCGTAAATGGCCAGAAAACGTTCATCACAAACGGAATTCAATCAGACCTTGTTGTGGTGGCGGTGAAAACCGACCCACAGGCAGTGCCGAAGCATAAAGGAGTAAGCCTGCTGGTGATTGAACGGGTCACACCTGGGTTCTCAAGAGGCCGTAAGCTTAACAAAGTCGGGCTCCATTCACAGGATACTGCCGAACTGATTTTTGAAGACTGCCGGGTGCCGAAGGAGAACCTACTGGGAGAGGAAGGCAAGGGCTTCCTTTATTTAATGGAAAAACTTCAACAGGAACGGCTCCTTGTGGCAATCGGCGCACAAACCGCTTCTGAAGTAATGCTTGAAATGACGATGGATTATGTCAAAAGCAGGGAAGCGTTCGGTAAGACGGTCAGCAAGTTCCAAAATACTCAGTTTAAAATCGTCGAAATGACGACCGACATTCAAATGGGCCGCGCCTTTTTGGACCAATTGATTGCTGAACATATTGAAGGGAAAGATGTAGTGACAAAGGTGTCCATGGCCAAATGGAAGCTGACGGATACTGCTAGAAAAATCGCCACAGAATGCATGCAGCTTCACGGAGGCTACGGTTATATGGAAGAATACGAGATTGCCAGACGCTTCCGCGATATTCAGGTAGGAGCCATTTACGCCGGTACGAATGAAATTATGAAAACGATTATTGCCAAAAATTTAGGATTGTAAATTGAGAGGAGGAGTATGATGCGAGAAGTGGTGATTGTTGAAGGGGTCCGCACCCCGGTAGGAAGAAGAAATGGCCTTTTAAAGGATATCCGTCCCGATGATCTGGCGGCCTTCACTTTAAAGGAGTTGGTTGAACGGGCCGGGATTGATCCAGCAGTTGTGGAGGATGTCATTTTAGGATGTGTTACACAATCCGGAGAACAGGCAGGGGATATTGCCAGAGTTGCCGCGTTAAATGCCGGCTTTCCGATTGAGGTGCCTGGCACTACCATTGACCGCCAGTGCGGCTCAAGCCAGCAGGCAGTACATTTTGCAGCCCAGGCAATCCTTGCAGGTGATATGGATGTGGTCATTGCCGGTGGAGTCGAGAGTATGAGCCGTGTACCAATGGGTTCCAGCTATCAAGATGCTGACCCGTTCAGTCCGAATCTTAGAAACAGGTATGAAATGATTCATCAAGGGCTGTCGGCTGAGAGGATTGCCGAAAAATATGGCTTTACCCGTGAGGAGCTGGATCGTTTTTCACTTGAAAGCCATCAAAAGGCTTTAAGAGCACAGGATGAAGGCCATTTTACAAGAGAAATTTTTCCGTTAGAAGTGACGCTGCCGGACGGCACACCCATGACCGTTAAAGAAGATTCCGGGCCGAGAAGAAATACTTCCTTGGAAAAATTAGCGGGTCTTAAACCGTCGTTTAAAGCGGATGGGGTAATTCACGCCGGAAATTCGAGCCAAATTAGCGACGGGGCTGCGGCATTATTGTTAATTTCCCGTGAAAAAGCGGAGGTGCTCGGTTTGAAGCCGCGATTTCGCGTTCACACTCGTGTTGTGGTCGGTTCGGATCCGACTTTAATGCTGACTGGACCGATTCCGGCAACCCAGAAAGTCTTAGAAAAGTCAGGTTTATCTATTGGTGATATCGACCATTTTGAAGTGAACGAAGCATTTGCTCCGGTACCGCTTGCCTGGTTAAAAGAAACCGGTGCTGATCCGGCTAAGCTGAATCCAAATGGCGGAGCAATTGCCCTTGGACACCCACTTGGCGGGAGCGGTGCACGGTTGATGGTAACAATGATGCATGAAATGGAGCGCACGGGCGGCCGCTACGGGCTGCAAACAATGTGTGAAGGTCATGGCATGGCGAACGCAACAATCATTGAGCGGATTTTTTAAGTGAAGTAGTGGCTGAAATTTTGAGTCGCCGATATATTAGGCAGTTTCGCCGATAACTTCCTTGGTTTAGCCGATAAAATAGTTGAATTCGCCGATAATACTTCAAGATTCGCCGGTAACATATTTAAAAACTGATTCGGAGTTCTTTATAACAATAAATCGGAGGCGATTTACAATGACGACTACGATCGGAAAAATCTTTGAATTAACAGTAAAAAAGTACCCAAACAAAGAAGCGCTTTATGATGTCCGAAAAAATGTCCGCTATACGTATAAGGAGTGGGGCGAGCATGTCAACCGCCTTGCGAATGCCCTCCTTAAGGAAGGGGTCAAAAAAGGCGACCGGGTTTCAACGTTCATGTTCAATACAGAAGAACTAGGAACGGCTTTTTTTGCCTGCGCCAAGATTGGTGCCGTGTTTAATCCGATTAATTTCCGCCTCACCCCTGAGGAAGTGGCGTTCATTTTATCCGATGCTGCCCCGAAGGTTGTTATTTTTGAAAAAGCTTTGGAGCCCATCATCACAGCAATCGCCGGCCGTTTCGAACACGTGTCTTTCTGGTTTATTGAAGAAGAGATGCCTGCTTACGCTGCCAGTTATAAAGAAAGGGTCTCTGCCGCCTCAACAGAAGAGATCCAAGTTGAAGTCCATGAAAATGATGTGTATGCGTTTATTTATACGAGCGGAACGACAGGAAGACCAAAAGGTGTCATGCACAGTCACCGCAATATGGTCGATCAGAGTATCCTGTGTATCGCCTCCCAAAAGCTTGAAAAAGAGGATGTCGGTCTGGTTACCGCGCCAATGTTCCACTGTGCCGAGCTGCACTGTGCCTTCCTGCCAAGAATCAATGCAGGAGCCAAAAACGTTATCCTGCACCAATTCAATCCAAAAGCAATCCTCTCATTAATTGAAAAAGAAAAAATTACAAAGTTTTTCGCTGCACCGACGATGTGGAATATGCTTTTGCAGGAAGACTTAAGCGGATATGATCTATCCAGTCTAAAGCTTGGATTATATGGAGCTGCCCCAATGGCCCCGTCACTTGTCAATGCCCTTCATGACCGTTTAGGCATTTCCTTGGTTCAAGCCTATGGTATGACCGAAATGGGTCCGGCCATTACTTTCCTGTCAGAAGGAGACCAGCTTCGAAAAGCAGGTTCTGCCGGGCAGGCTGCTTTAAATCATGATATCCGTGTTGTCCGCACGCGGGAAGATGGACCATCCGACCCCGATGATATTTGCTCAACCGGAGAAACTGGCGAGATTATTGTGAAAGGACCTTGCATGATGCTTGGCTACTACAATCGTGAAGAGGCGACGGAAAAAGCGATGTATAAAGGCTGGTATCATTCCGGTGATATTGGCTATCTTGATGAAGAAGGTTATCTTTATGTCAACGACCGTGTTGATGACATGATTATCAGCGGCGGTGAAAACATTTATCCGAGGGAAGTGGAGGATTTATTGCACAGCCATCCTGGGGTCCTCGACGTAGCGGTTGTTGGCCAGCCAGATGACCGTTGGGGTGAAACCGTGACTGCTTTTGTTGTTAAAAAAGATCCAAATGTTACCGAGCAGGAATTGGATGAGTTTTGTAAAAATAGTACCAGTCTTGCCAATTATAAACGACCGCGTAAATATATTTTCTGCGATGCTTTGCCGCGCAACGCCAGCGGGAAAATCCAGAAGTTTGTATTACGGAAGCAGCTTGAAGAGCTTTTTACGCAAGAGTCATAACAAAGGGCATCATTTTCTATTATTTATTTGAATACAAAAAGTTCGCCTAACTATTTAGACGAACTTTTTGTATGAAAGAATCTGTCCGAAGTTAAATTCGTCAAATGATTCAAATCTGAAGGTTTTTTCGGGGAATCGCAAAAAGGATGTGATCTGATTCGGGACAACGATGCATTTCATACCTGCATTAATAGCGGCAATGGCCCCGTTAACCGAATCTTCAACGGCGTAGGCTTGTTGAGGTTCAACCTTTAATTCCTCTAACGCTTTAATGTACAGGGCAGGATCAGGCTTAACCTTTTCGACATCTTCACTTGTTTTGATAACAGAGAAGTGCTCCCACAGTTCGAATTGGCGTAGGAATCCTTCTACCCAAACTCTGGAGGAGCTGGATGCAAGACCAATTAAATATCCCAGTTCCTTTGCCTCAGCTAATTTTTCTTTTACACCAGGACGAATGGATAATGTGCTTCTTTTTTCTAAAAAAAGCTCATTTGCTAATTTGTTTATATTCTGTGGTTCAATTTTCATTCCGATTGTTAGTTCGATATATTGGTAAAACGCTTCATCCGTCGTGCCAATACTTTTGGCAAATTCCTTAAGCGGCAGCTCAATGTTGAATTTCTCTTTAAGCAAGTCTCTATAGACATCGAACCAGGTTGTTTCTGTATCAATAATGGTCCCGTCAAAATCGAAAATCACAGCTTTTTTCATTTTTTCCTCCGTTACTTTAATGTAATTAATATATTACTCTATTCATTTTAGTAGTTCTATATTACTTCATAAAATGATAAACTCATTGTATGTGCTGGCAAATATTTGAAAAAATAGGGGGCGCGATGATGAGCAGCGTTGGTTTGTTTCCTATTATCCCACTTTTACTATATCTATTTATTTTGGGATTAGGGATCTTTTTTATTGTCCGATCGATACGTTTTATGAATGAAAAAACAAAATTAGATCAGGAACGGAATCAGAAGCTGGATACTTTGATAAAAGCTATCCAAGATAATAATAGGACTGGAAATTAGTCAATTAAATTGGGAGTTGCTGTGGCGGCTCCTTTTTATGTAATTCCTAATTGAAGAGAAATAACATTTCTATTTACCTTGAATCAAATAGAAGGATGTTTGGAAAATAGCCGATTGTTAATATTTTTAACAGCCGCGCCGTGTATCCAGCCGCGGTGGAGGTGCTGAAACAGTTGGGTCTCTTGTCTGAGAAGCAGTTTGAAAACATTACCGGCCAAAATTGCGAAACGCCCGGCCAGAAGTAATTGGCGAGTTGGTTGCTGATTTTTTTTCAATTACAAAGAGCTGAATAAACTTTTTGGTAAGGTCTCTTGTTAAAAAGAGATCTTTTTTAGGGTGATTTTGCTCGAGGAGGTGTGAGAAGAGAAGTCAGCGGTAAGAATGAGGGGTTGATATTGCCCGAGGAGGAGCGAGAAAGGAGGTAAGCGGTAAGAATGAGGGGGTGATATTGCCCGAGGAGGTGCGGGAAGAGAAGTCAGCGGTAAGAATAAGATGTTGATATTGCCCGAGGAGACGCAGGAAGGGAGGTAAGCGGTAAGAATGAGAGGTTGATATTGCCCGAAGAGAAGAAAAAATTAATCCCGCGGTAAAAAGACCAGGCTTCTATTGCCCGAAAAGAGGAAAAAGTAAGTCCCGCGGTAAAAAGAAAGTGTCTCTATTGCCCAAAGAGAAGAAAAAATTAATCCCGCGGTAAAAAGACCGGGCTTCTATTGCCCGAATAGAGGAAAAAGTAAGTCCCGCGGTAAAAAGAAAGTGTCTCTATTGCCCGAAGAGAAGAAAAAATTAATCCCGCGGTAAAAAGACCGGGTTTCTATTGCCCAAAGGCGCGAAAAAGTAAGTCCCGCGGTAAAAAGACCGGGCTTCTATTGCCCGAAGAGAGGAAAAAGTAAGTCCCGCGGTAAAAAGACCGGGCTTCTATTGCCCAAAGACGTGAAAAAATTAGTCTCACGGTAAAAAGACCAGGCACCTATTACCCAAAGAGAAGCAAAAGCTCAATCCCCCGCAAAAAGCCAAAACTATTTTTCCACTCCCAAAAGAGAAGCGTTATAATAGATTACGGTAACCACCATTCATAAAATGAAAGGAGAAACAACATTGTTTGAAAAAGCGCAGCCCCTACTACAATCCTATTTTGGTTATAGCTCCTTCAGAAAAGGCCAAGAGCAGGCGATCCGCTCGGTATTAACCGGCAGAAATACCATTTGTGTTATGCCGACCGGCGGCGGGAAGTCGATTTGTTATCAAATCCCAGCGTTAATCCTGCCTGGCACCACGATTGTCATCTCTCCGCTGATCTCCTTAATGAAGGACCAAGTTGATACCCTTGTTCAGGCAGGCATCCCTGCGGCCTATATTAACAGCTCGCTTAGCTTCAATGAGGCCTATGATCGGATGCAGGCGGCAAAGCTCGGATCATACAAGCTGCTGTACATAGCACCGGAACGGTTGGAGTCGCAAGAATTCCTTGAGGATTTAAAGCAAATGGAAATCCCTATGGTTGCGGTTGACGAGGCTCACTGTATATCACAATGGGGACATGATTTCCGTCCAAGCTATCGGCAAATTCAGCGAATGATTCAAATGCTGCCGCAATCACCGAATGTCCTTGCCCTGACAGCAACCGCTACACCAAGAGTGCGTGAAGACATTTGCAGTCTGCTCGACATCGATGAAAGTAATACCATTATCACCGGTTTCGAACGTGAAAACCTTTCTTTTTCCGTTATTAAAGGACAGGACCGTATAAAGTTCCTATTAGACTATTTGAAAAAGAATGAAAGAGAATCGGGTATAATTTACGCGGCAACGAGAAAAAACGTAGACCAGCTATATGAAAGATTAAAGAAGGAAAAAATCAATGCCGCGCGATATCATGCCGGAATGAACGATGAAGAACGCAGCCGCGAACATGAACGTTTTCTCACCGATCAGGCATCTGTCATGGTCGCAACCTCTGCATTTGGAATGGGGATCGATAAATCTAATATAAGATACTGTATCCATCTGCAGCTTCCGAAAAACATGGAAAGCTATTATCAGGAGGCGGGTCGTGCGGGGAGGGATGGACTGAAGAGCGAGTGCATTGTCCTTTATTCGCCCCAGGATGTTCAGATTCAAAGATTCCTCATTGATCAATCCAGTGACCGCAGCCGAATGACCAAGGAGCTGGAAAAACTTCAGCAGATGGTCGATTATTGCCATACGGAAAGCTGTCTTCAAGAATTTATACTAAAATATTTTGGCGAGACGGAAACGAACCCATGCTGCAGATGCGGTAACTGCACTGACTCGAGAACAACCATGGATGTGACCAAAGAAGCGCAAATGGTAATGTCCTGTGTCATCCGCATGGGACAGCGTTTTGGGAAGACGTTAACCGCCCAAGTACTTACGGGTTCAAAAAATAAGAAGGTTACAGAGCTTGGTTTCAACAGACTATCTACCTATGGAATTATGAAAGACAGAGGGGCAAAGGATGTCAGTGATTTTATCGAATTCTTGATATCCCAAGAATTAATTGGAATTGAGCAGGGGACCTACCCAACCCTTTTTGTTTCCTCAAAAGGAAAAGACATCATACTTGGTAAAACACAGGTGTTCCGTAGAGAAACTGTAAAGGTAGAACAAGTTGCAAAGAGTGACCCATTATTTGAGGCACTAAGAGAGGTCAGGAAGCAAATTGCTGCACAGGAAAATGTGCCGCCGTTTGTCATTTTCTCTGATGCTGCGCTGAAGGATATGTGTGCCAAGCTGCCTAAAACAAACGAGGAATTTTTACAGGTGAGCGGGGTTGGAGAACATAAATTGCAAAAATATGGACTCCAATTTATCCAGGCCATTCGTGAATTCAGTGAAGCCAATCCTGAGTACCACACGGAACTGGAAGTAGAGCCGGAAGCACCGAAAAAGCAAGATAAACCAGTGGGCGATTCGCACCTGGAAACACTGAGTCTCCACCAAAACGGGCTTGACATTAATGAAATTGCCGAAAAAAGAAACTTAGCCGTCAGCACCGTTGAAAACCATCTATTACAATGTGCCCGGGAAGGACTTGAAGTGAATTTTTCCAAATTGGTGCCTGACACCTATATACCGCTTTTAGAAAAGGCCGTGGAAGAGGCGGGGCGGGAGCGTTTAAAGCCCATTAAGGAACTGCTTCCGGAAGAGGTCAGTTATTTTATGATTAAAGCTTACGTTTATTATATAAGTAAGAAATAGTAGGCATTAACACAAATACCGCCAAAAGAATATGGTAAAGGAGATGACCATTCCATTGGAACTCACTTTATCTGAGGTGGTATTTTGTGAAAATCCATGTTGTAAAGAGCGGGGATACGCTGTGGCGGATCTCGCAAATGTACGGAGTGACAATTAATCAAATAATTGCAGCCAATGGCTTAGATAATCCGAATCGTTTGGTGCTTGGTGAAGCCCTGGTTATTCCTGCACCATATCAGCAGTATGTAGTTCAAAGTGGTGATACACTTTGGGCCATTTCGCAGCGTTTAGGTGTGACAATGCAGGAAATAATCCATGCGAACCAGCTGGCCGACCCTTCCAAACTATATGTTGGCCAAGTACTCACGATTCCTGTTTTGTATCACACCGTTCAATCGGGTGAAACATTATGGGCAATTGCAGACAGATACGGAACAACGGTTCAGGCAATTGTCCAGTCAAATAATATTCAAAATGCCGGTATGATCTATGTAGGGCAAAGGCTTAGGATACCGGAAGCTCCAAAACCAGTGATTGAGGTAAATGCTTACGTGACCGACATGGAACAAGCAGGGGCAAATCTTGTCGCACCGTTAACACCATATTTTACCTATGTCAGTCCATTTAGCCATAGTGTTGGTGAGGATGGCAGTCTTGCTCCATTAAAAGATGAAGCAATCATTAGAACTGCCCGGGAACGAAATGTGGACCCATTACTGGCGATCACGAACTTTGTCGGCAGCAAATTTAGTGCCGAACGGGCGGCCTTAGTTTTAGGAACGCCTGAGATTCAAGATAAATTGATTGCCAATATACTAACGATGTTAAAAGAAAAAGGATATGTCGGAGTAAACATTGATTTTGAATATGTCAATCCCAGTGACAGGGAAAATTATAATAATTTTTTGCGAAAAGTTGTTGCAAAGCTGCGCCCGCAAGGATATTCGGTTTCTACCGCGCTTGCTCCGAAAATTTCCGCCGGACAAAAAGGGCAGTTATATGAGGCACATGATTATGCCGCGCACGGGCAAATCGTCGACTTTGTCGTGATTATGACCTATGAGTGGGGCTGGATTGGCGGCAGGCCTTGGGCAGTTGCTCCAATCAGCGAAGTTAGAAAAGTACTTGACTATGCTGTTACTGAAATACCACGCAATAAAATTGTTATGGGCGTCCCATTATACGGATATGATTGGAAAATTCCTTGGAAGCAAGGAACTTTAGCTAGGATTATCAGTCCAAAAGAGGCAGTGGACATCGCGGCGAAATATGGTGTTGCTATAAGTTATGATGAAACCTACCAATCTCCATTTTTCCGTTACACTGATGAAACCGGGCAGCAGCATGAAGTATGGTTCGAAGACGCGAGAAGTATGCAGGCCAAATATGATACGGTCAAGGCCTACAATCTCCGCGGCATCAGTTATTGGGTGCTGGGAACAGCTTTTCCGCAGAATTGGCCGGTGCAGGCAGCGAACTTTACGGTAAAAAAAGTTTAAACAAACATATGGCTAAATTAAGGAGTCGTACCCTTATTTAGCCATTTTTGTTTTTTACTAGATTAATTATGTTAAAATTATCCTGTACTCTTTTTCAAGAAGGTGATTAAAATTATTTCAAATGAAGACGTGATTTTAAGTTTACAAGGATTATCAAAAAATTATGGAAGCAAAAATGTTTTGAATGGAATTGATTTAACCGTTTATCGTGGACAAATTATTGGCTATATTGGTCCGAACGGTGCGGGTAAAAGTACAACAATTAAGATTATTCTTGGTCTTGAAGGAGATTATTCCGGAAAGATAGAGATTTTTGGTGAAACGCTTACCGAGGACAATTACCATTATAAGAGAAAAATCGGGTATGTCCCTGAAATAGCTGAACTCTATGATAATCTCACTCCACGTGAATATTTAACCTTTATTGGCGAATTATATGGCATGGACTTGCAGGCTGCGGATGAAAAAGCATGGAAGCTGATGAGGGTATTCGGTTTAGAAGCAGTCTATAACTCACGGATCGCTTCGTTTTCCAAAGGTATGCGTCAAAAAGTACTGATTATCTCGAGTTTATTGCATAATCCAGATCTTCTGTTTCTGGATGAGCCATTAAGCGGGCTTGATGCCAATAGCGTAATGGTGTTTAAAGAGATTCTCGCCATCCTCGCTGCTGAAGGCAAGACGGTTTTCTACTCTTCGCATATTATGGATGTCGTGGAGAAAATCAGCAACCGCATCATCCTTATTAACGATGGAAAAATTGTCGCCGATGGTAGTTTTCAAGAATTGAAGGCACAGAATACTGAAGGATCATTGGAACAAATTTTTAATCAGCTGACCGGTTTTAATGAATATAAAACAATAGCTGAAGAATTTGTTTCAATTGTTCAAGAGGAATAGGCCATGAAGGATTATCGAACTCTAAAATTTCTAGATTTATTCAAAGTGCTTTTTGTGAGAATGGGTGTTGATTACCCGGCAATGCGGAAAATCTTGGCGGTTAAATTAACAATGGACGGTCGCAGAACCCCAACCATCTTTAACCAACAGGCCAAGAAAAAGAATAAGCCGGAAGAGAACGGCTTTATGAAATCGCTCGGTATGTATGTCCTTTTAAGCTTAATTTTAATACCAATTGTTATTTTCGGGAAAAACTATCTTTTTCAGATGGCCATATTCTATGGGATTGTCATGTTTCTGGTGATGACTTCGATGATATCCGACTTTTCTAATGTGCTACTAGATATTCGCGACAAGGGGATTCTGCTGACAAAGCCGCTTTCTAAAAAGACGATTAGCACAGCTAAAACAGTTCATATTTCCATTTATTTATTCTTCTTGACCATTGCGTTAACAGCCGCTCCATTGATTATTGGGACCTTTAGGTATGGAATTTTATTTTTACTGCTCGCATTGATCGGGTTGATTCTGCTTAATTTGTTCATTGTCGTATTAACCGCGATTATCTACTATTTCATTCTCAGATTTTTCGATGGGGAAAAATTGAAAGATATTATCAATTACGTGCAAATCGGGTTATCGATTTCGATTGCTGTTGGCTACCAAGTGGTAGTAAGGGCGTTTAACTTTGTTGATATGGAAATGGTTTTTTCGCCAAACTGGTGGCAGTTCCTCATTCCGCCGATTTGGTTTGCAGCGCCGTTTGAGCTCGTTTTGAGACACGATACACGTTTCTATTTAGTAGGCTTTTCATGTTTAGCGGTGGTTATTCCGATTATTTCAATAGTCATCTATAACCGGATGATGCCGTCGTTTGAACAAAACCTGCGGAAGCTTACGAATCAGAGCGGAGAGAGTAAACGAAGGGAGAACCGCTGGAAAAATTGGATTGCCGGGGTTGTTTGCAAAGGGACGGAGGAAAAAGTATTTTTCCGGTTTGCCGATAATATGATGCGAAATGAGCGAGAATTTCGCCTAAAAGTATATCCTGCCTTAGGAATGGCACTCGTGTTTCCGTTTATTATGATGTTTAACGAAATCCAGATGAATTCCATTGCCCATTTAGCCGTAACCAAGTGGTATTTAGCGATTTATATGGCCAGTTTAATGATTCCAAATGCGGTTGCCATGCTGAAATATTCGGGTAAATATAAAGGGGCATGGGTGTACAAAACGGCACCGGTTGCCAATTTGGCACCGTTATACAGTGCGACATTAAAGGTATTTATCGTAAATTTGTTTTTTCCTATCTTTTTTATCTTGAGTTTGATTTTTATTATCATTTTCGGGGTAAAGATTATTCCCGATATATTGCTCGTGTTTGTGATCTCCATTTTATACACCGTTATTTGCTCGAACTATTTAAAGGGAACATTGCCGTTTTCGGAATCGTTTGAGGATGCTCAGCAGAGCGGCGGACTAAAGCTAATTCTGGCAATGCTGTTGATCGCGGTTTTTGCGGGAATTCATTATGCAGCTACGTTGGTTCCTTATGGTGTCCCAATTTATTTTATTGTGATGTTAGCTGTTACAATTTTTAGCTGGAAATGGGCTTATAAAACCGTTTGGAATTTATAAAGACTGCCTGACTAAGGGGCAGTTTTTTATAAGTGTAATTTTTAGAGAATTCATAATCCCTGTCGATGTAAAGTTGTTTATGTAATATTTCCCCGGTAATTTTGTCGATGAAGGAAACATTTTTTATTTAAAATCTATAATGCCTGAAAGATTTCCCTTATACTAGTTTTATAGGTATTTTTATACATAGGAGGGACATTCCATGAGGATTTTAGTCGTTGGTGCTGGTGCTGTAGGCGGGTATTTTGGCGGTCGGTTGCTGGAAAAGGGAGAGGACGTTACCTTTTTGGTAAGAGAAGGCAGGAAAAAACAATTAGCTGAAACTGGCCTTGTTCTTGAAAGTGTCCACGGTAATGTGACATTAACTCCAAAAACAATTCTTTCCGGTGAGGAAGCAGGTCCGTTTGATTTAATTTTGTTATCTACGAAAGCCTATCATTTAAAAGGCGCAATAGAGAGCTTCCAAGAATATGTTAGCGAAAAAACGGCCATTCTCCCATTATTAAATGGCATTTCTCATTATCATCAATTAATTGCGGAATTTGGTGAGGAACGCGTCCTTGGCGGTCTTTGCTTTATTGAAACTACGTTAGACCAAGAAGGAAGGATTATTCAAACAAGCGCAAAACATGACCTGGTGTTTGGCGAACGTTCTGGTGAACGGACCGAAAGAGTTTTAACAATTGAGGATGCGTTTAGCGGGACAAAAGTAGGTTATCGTTTAAGCGATGATGTTTGCCGAGATTTATGGAATAAATACCTATTCATTTCGACTATGTCAGGGATCACAACTTTAATGAGAGCTCCGATTGGCCCGATTCGTGAACAATCAACCGGACGGGCTGTAATTACTAAATTGCTGGAAGAAATAGTTTTTGTTATGAAACATGCAGGTGCTCCATTTTCAGATGATGCCGTGGCCCAGCAATTGAATCAAATTGATTCATTAGGATATTCGATGAAATCCTCGATGCAAAGAGATATGGAAAAATTGTCCCAGGTCGAAGCTGACCATTTACATGGGTACCTATTGGACATTGCAAATAAGGAAAAAATCCTTGTTCCTGTGTTAGAAGCTGTGTATACGAATTTAAAAGTTTATGAGACATCGTTGTAATCTATAGAAAAAAGGGCACACCGAATGTGGTGTGCCTTTCTTCTATAGAGGACAAACGGGAGCTTTATTATTTCAATTAGTCCACATAGCTGCTTTATAGGGACAGGTAAGCTTCCATTTTTTTGAGTGTAGTTCTCATAAAAAGGTTTATGAGGACAGATCCGCATGCAAGTAGCGGTTCTCAGTTCTCATAAACGGTTCATGAGGACAAAGCCACCGACAAGTAACTTGGCCTAGTTCTCATAAACATCCTGCTACGCCGGACGTTTCACCAGCTTTGGATTCTTGTTCATCGTTACTAGTAAAATGAAGCCGCTGATGATGAGAAGTATACTTGTACTTATAAATACCGCCGAAAAACCGAGATAGCCGGAAACGAAACCGCCGAGCATTGGTCCGATAATATTGCCGAGGAAGCGTAAACTGTTATTATAGCCCAGCACTTCACCCTGCATTGCAATTGGAACTTCCTGGCGGATATAGGCAATCCTGACTGGAATAATGCCGCCAATCGCCACTCCAAGCACAAAGCGAATCAACACTAACTGCCAAAAACTCGTAACCATTGCCCCAGGCAAGTAAATAATGCCCGCCGCAAAAAGAAGGATTACCAATATCTTTATATATCCATATTTATCAGCAATTTTCCCCCAATTCCGCGACATCAGCAAATTGCCTAAACCGGCTACAGAAAAAGCAATTCCGGAATAAAAAGCAATATTTGCCTTTCCATGCAGTTCACCGACGAATAAGGATAGAATCGGCTGGATACTAAAGTGAGCGATTTGAACAAGTGCAGATATCACTAGAACCGTCAGCATTACCGGGTTTCTGAAGATATGCGTTAATACCTCTTTGCTGGAATAATGCGATTTGGCGCCAGACCGCACCTCGATGCGAAATTCTTTAGTCGTCATCACAAGTAAAGCGGAAATGAAAATGGCAATTGACGTCCATTTGAAGGTAGTGGAGTACCCAAGCGTATCTGCTAAAACTCCGCCAAGCATTGGCCCCAATAAGGAACCGGTGATACTGCCCGTTTGCAGAGTGCCAAGAACGCGCCCTGCAATCTCCTTCGGTGTTTGGGTGGAGATAAATGCCTGCGACATCGGAATGAAACCGGAGAAAAAGCCCATGAAAAAGCGGAGAAAAAATAGCTGCCATACCGATTGGGCAAAACCAATGAGGAAAATGGAAACGGCCATTCCAAGCCCGGAAATGATTAAGATTTTTTTCCTTCCGTAGCGATCGCCAATTTTCCCCCAAACAGGTGAAAAAATAAAGGCTGATACGAATGTTACGGCAAATGTCAGACCAGACCAGTGCTGAACATACTTAGCCGTGAAATTCCCAAATGACTCAATATACAATGAAATAAACGGAAGAACCATGGTCATGCTGCCTGAAACAAAGAAGTTTGCAAACCACATAATCCACAAATTACGTTTCGCCTGTCCCTGTTGATTCACAGTTAACACTTCTTTCTGTCGATTACTTCGTTTTACTAAATATTATAATACCTAAATTTTCGAATTATTCAACCCCGCTGTTTGTCCATGATTTAAATAGCCAGCAGTCATGATAAAGAAAATATATCCTTAGTCATTTTCTGTTTTTTTCGACATATGGTTTGAAATGGAAAAGATTATTGATTCAAAAACTTGTTTTGATTTAAACTAAATGAATAATGCAGATGTAATGTGGTGAGAAGATGGAAGATCAGACAGTACAAACAAAGGAGATTATGGAGGTTTGTTTGCTGGCGGGGAAAATCATGCTGCAGTCCGGTGGGGAAACGTATCGGGTTGAAGATACAATGACCCGGATGGCAGCAGCCTTTGGAATTGAAAATACGCACAGCTATGTCACCCCAACAGGAATTATTTTTTCAGCGGAAGGAACTGGCCCTACGAGAACCAAATTAATCAGGATATCCGAGCGGTCGACGGATTTGGAAAAGGTGGCATTGGTCAATAGCATTTCAAGAGGAATAAGTAACGGTGATATCAATCTTAAGCAGGCGTTTGAGCAATTAAACGCAATTAATTCAATGGATTTGGCTTTTCCGTTAATGATACAGGTGGCTGCAGCATCACTTGCCAGCGGCTGTTTCATGATTATGTTCAATGGCGGCTGGAATGATTTTATTCCGGCGATGGTTTCGGGTGGTGTCGGGTATTTCAGCTTTGTCTCTTTCCACCGCTTTGTCTCTGTTAAATTTTTCTCCGAGTTTCTTGCGTCATTTGTGATTGGATTGTTATCGTTTTTATTTGTCAAACTAGGTGTGGGGCAGCAATTGGATAAAATCATTATTGGTTCAGTCATGACGCTGGTTCCTGGGCTGTTAGTTACAAATGCTATCAGGGATTTAATGGCGGGGCATTTGGTCGCCGGGTTATCAAAGGGAGCGGAAGCATTTCTGACCGCTTTTGCCATTGGGGCAGGAATTGCTTTTGTCGTATCATTTTTGTGAGATGGGGTCAATGAGGTGAAATTATTAGCACAATTAATCACCAGCTTTATTGCAACCGGTGCGTTTGGCATCATTTTTAATGCACCGAAAAATACGTTAGTGAAGTGTGGACTAATTGGAATGGGCGGCTGGGTGATTTACTACGTCATTAATGGTTATACTAATAATGCAGTACTTGCTACAGTGGCAGCAACGATTTTTATTGCCGTTATAAGTCAACGGTTAGCGAAGTATTATAAAACACCAGTCATTATTTTTAGTGTCGCCGGGATTATTCCGTTAGTACCGGGTGGATTAGCGTATGATGCCATGCGGAATTTTGTGGAGAATGATTATAATACGGCACTTGCTTTGGCGGCAAAGGTCTTTATGCTAGCAGGAACAATCGCTTTTGGACTGGTTTTTTCCGAGGTTATTAACCAGGTTATACGTAAAGTAAGTGATAGGAGAGCGAAAAATTAACAGCATTTGTTTGAAGATTGCTTAGTTTGGAAATTTTAGCTCTTTCTTCCTTTAGGAACTTTTGGTATGGTAGTATGGAAGGACTATAGGTTTACCATGATTTTGACAAGGAATGAAATGATGGTATGAAGAAATGGTTAATGATTGTTATAATTCTAGCAATATCAATTTTTGGAGTAAAAACGATTATCGATGTGAAGGCAGATCAAGCGGATCTGGTAATGGTTAAAGAAGCCCCAACGCTCAAGCTGCGGCAAATAGCACTTCAAAAAAACGCACCTATCTTGCCAAAAAGCAAGCTGTTGGATGTACCGTTTATCAATCAGATGGACCATCCAATGCTTTATAACGGTTGTGAAGTTACAAGCCTTGCTATGATTCTGAATTACCATGGTGTGAGAGTCTCGAAGAACGAGCTGGCGGAAAAAATAAAAACGGTCCCTTTAAACTATCCTAATGGGCAAAAAGGAAATCCAAATGCCGGGTTTGTAGGAAATATGGCAAGAGGACCAGGTCTTGGGGTTTATAACGGTCCAATTTACGATCTTGCTAAGAAATATGTTGGAGATAAGGCGGTTAACTTAACTAACAGCCCGTTCACCGATTTGCTTAAGAAGGTCAGCCAGGGGCTTCCTGTTTGGATTATTACAACGTCAAGCTTTACTCCGGTTTCAGTGTTCGAAACATGGAATACGCCGCAAGGGAAAATTGAAATTACCTTCAGCGAGCACAGTGTTGCGATTACCGGATATGATGACAAGTATATTTATGTGAATGACCCATACGGGGTGAAAAATCGTAAATGTGACCGAGAAAGATTCATTAAAGCATGGGAACAAATGGGCAGTCAGGCGGTTGTCATCGAAAAATAAAATGGACTAGAATTGGACGAAGGCAGGGGAATTTCCCCTGCCTTCGATTTTTTGCTTTATTTATTTTATAGCTATATTCGTAACTTGAATACTGCAAGTTCTAATCGTTTGCTTTCATAATGTAAAAATAAACATTAATATACAATTTGCCGCGGTACATTTTTCCACTGTAGGTTTTATAACCTAAACGACGTAAGCCCTACCTCTCTTACATCCTCACGGCTCCGAGGCCGTTCCAGTGTGAATAAGTCTTTCCGATAAAACATTCGTGGAAAGCCAGAAATATATTCCTACATTTATCTTCAGTTCTGATCCAAGTTACTTAAAATTAAAGCACGAATGAATATTATAAAATGGAATTTAATATTTGTCAAGGATACTGCAGAAGAAAACTTTGGGGAATTGCATTTATAAGCAGGATTTTCTTTCGGTTACATATAAGTATTAAAAAATATGAAAAAGGGGGGAAGGTTTTGGAGGGCTTTGTTTATCGGGATTATGACGGTCTTGGATTGGCGGAATTAGTTAAAAATAAGCAAGTGCAGCCTAAAGAAGTACTGGGCGAGGCTGTGAAAATGATTGAAGAAAAAAATCCAAAATTAAATGCAGTGATCCATAAATTATATGAAAAAGCAGAAAAACAGCTGGAACATTTAAACATGGAAGGCGTGTTTGCAGGAGTTCCTTTTGTGTTGAAGGATATCACCCAAGAAATCGAGGGGGAGAAAATTACGTCTGGCTCAAAGGCATTTCAAGCATACCGAGCTAAAGCTGATTCTGAATATGTGAAACGGGTGCGTAACACCGGGGTGCTGTTTGTTGCCCAAACCAATGTTCCGGAATTTGCTTTAATGGGGATTACCGAGCCGAAGTTTTATGGTCCCACTAGAAATCCATGGGATGAAAACTATACACCGGGCGGCTCAAGCGGCGGCTCCGCAGCTGCAGTTGCAAGCGGAATGGTACCGATTGCCGGAGCAAATGACGGAGGAGGCTCCATCCGGATTCCAGGTGCCTATTGCGGTTTGTTTGGACTGAAGCCGACCAGGGGCAGAACACCGGTAGGTCCTAACTACGGCCGACTTTGGCAAGGGGCATCAGTTGAGCATATTTTGTCGCGAACGGTTCGAGACAGCGCCACCATGCTGGATCAAATTCAAATTTATGAAAAATATGCCGCATTTCATGCACCCCCATTTCAGGGTTCCTATCTTCAAAGTGTATTGGAGCCAATGAATGAAAAGCTTACGATCGCTTTTACTGTTCGATCACCATTGGGAACGGAAGTTGATCATGTATGTAAACAAGCTGTATATAAAGCGGCTAAGTTGTTGGAATCAATGGGTCATCATGTGGTAGAAAAGGAGCCGCCGATTGATGGCAGGAAGATTGCAAAAAGTTATTTAACAATGTATTTCGGTGAAGTGGCTGCGACATTGGCATCATTAGAGGACGTTCTTGGCCGTAAACCAATGATGGGCGATGTTGAATTAACTACCTGGATTTTAGGATTAGTGGGGAAGGCCACGCCGGCAGAGGAAATCGTTCAAAGTATCCGGGAATGGGACCGCGCTGCGTTTATTATGGAAGAGTTTCATGAAACATATGATTTATTCATGACGCCGACAACGGCTTTCCCTCCAGCGAGGATTGGGGAATTGGAACCAAGTAATGCTGAAAAAGCGGCCATGCAGCTTGCCGGAAAGCTTGGTTTGGGCAGGATTTTAAAAAAAGCAGGAGTAGTTGAACAGGTAGCAGAGAATAATTTAAAAAGAACGCCCTTTACTCAATTGGCGAATTTAACAGGTCAGCCTGCAATGACCGTGCCTCTCCATCTTACGGCAGCTGATCTTCCAGTCGGAGTACAATTGATGGCTGCCAGAGGGAAAGAGAACCTACTGCTTTCTTTAGCGGGCAAGCTGGAACAAACGGATTATTGGGTTCCAGTTCAAACCAATCCTAAATATGCTTGATATCAAAAGGGGGGCATTTAACTAAGTGCCCTCTTAAATTTTTCCCAAGTACATTTTTTGTCGAAAAACATCGATTTTTTGATAAAAGATGGTAAAATAGTATGAGAACAATTTATGAACATTTTTGTAATTTTAAAAACATTTCATTAATTGAGGAGTTTTAAGATGAATGAAGGTCGCCAAAGTCCTAAGTTAATATTTGAAGAGAAAAAGGCGATAAAGCTTTTTTTGTGGTTATTTTATATCTTTTTTATAACATATAGTTTATTTTGGAGTGTTATTATCCCAAAATACACTACTTTTAAGCATTCTGAGAATTTTATGGATGGGCTAGGCATCTGGCTTTATATAACAGTTATTGGTATCTTGCCTGCATCTATTTACATTATTAAAAAAGGAAATCTCTATTTTGTAAAATATTTCGTTTTTATTAGTTATGTTGTAATAGATATTGTTGATAATATCCTCAGATACTTTGGAACAAACAAGACATTTGCTTCCGGGAATATAGTAGAGTTGCTATTTGTATTTTTTGCTCCCATATTTGTGAATAAAAAGTATTTCTGGACAGTTTCTTTGGGGATAATTGGAAAGTATTGTTTTATAGGTATTTTGTTACAAGATTCTGATGTTCTACTACCAGTTATATCGACAATAATATTAGTTGCTATTTCTTATATTTTGTTAACCCGGTTTAATTCATATATTCAATCGTTAACAGCAGCCCAAGAAGAGTTACATCAAAAAGAAAAGCTTGCTTTAATTGGTCAAATGGCGGCGGCAATTGGTCATGAGATCCGCAACCCGCTGGCATCACTGAAAGGGTTTGCACAGCTACAGCATGAGCGGTTTCCTGAACAAAATGAATATTATCCAATAATGATTCAGGAAATTGACCGAATTGATATCATAGTGAATGATTTAATGTTTATTGGTAAACCAAAGTCCGTCCAGATTGAGCCGACAAATATGAAGGACATAATTGAATACACCGTATCTATTATGCGGCAGCAGGCAATTGTACAAAATATTGGCATTGAATCGAGTTATGCGGAGCATTTGCCGCTGATCGGGTGTGATGAGAAGCATTTAAAACAGGTATTTATCAATTTATTAAAAAATGCGATTGAGGCAATGCCTGATGGAGGCACAATCAAATTAAATGTTCAGTACTTAGAAGACGCTGGAATTATTGTATCTATTGAGGATGAAGGCTGTGGTATTAAAAGTGAAGATATCCCAAATCTAACAGTTCCCTTTTATACTACTAAAAAGAGTGGTACTGGATTGGGATTGGTAGTTACAAACCAAATCATTAAAGAGCATAACGGTAATATAAATATAGAAAGTGATTTAGGAAAAGGAACAAAGGTAATTGTAACATTGCCGGTTTGTCAGAAATAAATGTTCCTTTTTTATACAAAAATCATCATGTTATAGTATTTCAAGGGGCTTCCTTATGGGATATAATGTAGAGGAATCCCGAATTTTAAAAGATTTTGTAACTTCTATTTCTTTTTGGTGATGTTGGATACTTATGGAGGTTTCTATGATACCACAAGAAGAGCAACGAGCTGTTAAATGGTTTTTATTACTTTTTTATATAATATTGTTGGGCTATGATTTTTTTTATTATTACCTTTTTCCTAAATACATTGTAAAAGGTAAGATTGGATTACCGAGTAATTATTGGTATCTCATTTATATTGTTTTATTTATGTTGATTCCAATCTTACTCTACTTAAATAAAGCAAATAAGATATCTTGGATAAAATATGTATTTATTGTTAGTTATATGCTCACAGTTTTTATCGTTGATATTCTTACTTATTATGGTTCAAAACTCCGCTATACCAATGGGAATGTAGTCGAAGTATTTTTAATTCTATCTCTGCCTCTTTTCCTTAATAAAAGATATTTTTGGATAGTAAGTATAGGACTTTTTTCAAAATATTTTCTAATGGGAATAATTTTGAAATCCTCTATAGTTATTCTTGCAAGTATTTTTATTGTAATATTATCAATTATTTCTTTCTATTTATTAGTACGTTTTCAAGTATATGTTCGTGCAATTAGTACTTCATATGACAACCAAATGAAGGGAATTGTAAAAGGAGTTATTGCAACACTTGAGCTAAAAGATCCTTATACCAAAGGGCATAGTGAACGTGTTGCTAACTACGCATTATTATTAGCCAAGCAGTTAGGAATTCTTTCAAAGGATGAACAAAAAACTTTTTACTATGCTTGCTTACTTCATGATATAGGAAAGGTACATATACCTGATCAAATACTTATGAAACCTGGTAAACTTACTAATGAAGAATTTGAGATTATTAAATCTCATCCTGTCGTGGGGGCAAATGCAGTAAAAGACGTAGAAGGTTTGAGTAATAGCATATGTGTTATTCGTTCTCACCATGAACGGTGGGATGGACTAGGATATCCTGATAGGTTGGCAGGGGTAGATATCCCGTTACTTGCTAGAATTTCAGCAATTGCAGATGCTTTTGATGCTATGACTTCATCACGCTCGTATAGGGCAGCAATGTCCGTTGAAGAAGCCTATAAGCGAATTTTGGAAGGTAAAGGGTCCCAATTCGATCCTAATTTAGTTGAAGAATTTAAAAAAGTTTTTCCATCCTGGGTTAATTTCCATAAATCTTATCCTTGGGTGAAAAATATAGAAAAAAAGAAGGAGGTGCTGTAATGAAAATCCGTAAGTTAAAGAAAGTAAAAACAACTTGCTGGTGGTGTACCTGGGTAGGGCAAAAACCTTGATTAAGTTGGATGTTAGCCTTAAGCTAGCATCCTTCTTTTGTGTGCCAGGCATGTTCATTTACTTGGCGGTGTGAGTCCGCTATGGGCGTTGGGATATGCGAACCATTAGCTGAAGGCAAGGGTGTTCATGGTGACATGAAATCTGAAGGAAGCCCTAGGCAAATCCTTGGTCTGAGGTACACGAACCACATTTGAGGTTTCAATTTCAGGACGAGTTTGCAAAACAAAATGAAGTCCCAAATATCCCCGGATGGAATTGAAATAAATGTGGCAGACATATGAGGAGAAGGTGGATGAACTTACCCTGGGAGGTCTCTTGATACCCTTTAAAGGAACCTACTTAGTGATAAGTAATTGAATCTAGAGAAGTCAGCCGAGGTCATAGTATCAACCTTACGGTTGAGAAGGACTGAACGAAAGGAGCGACCATGTTAGAGCAGTTTACAAAGGAACGAGGAGACAGCCAATCATATGACTATAAAAGAAGTAGGTGAACGGAATTTACTGAGAACTTTTGTAGAGTTGAGTTACCTTTGTGCAACCTCAAGAGCATGGGAACAATATGGAATCTAATAACGAGTTAATTGTGAGAATTATAAGCCGAGATAATATGAACCTAGCCTTTCAGAGGGTTAAGAGAAATAAAGGAGCTGCAGGAGTCGATGAGAAAGATATAGAAGCAACTCGCCTTTATCTGAAAGAATACGGTCATGAAATCCTCCGACTTATACAAGAAGGAAAATATAAACCACAAGCAGTCAGAAGGGTAGAAATACCAAAACCCAACGGTGGAAAACGTAAGTTAGGAATTCCCACAGTAACTGACAGAGTCATTCAGCAAGCAATCTCCCAAGTATTAACCCCAATCTTTGAGAAACAATTTAGCCCCTATAGCTATGGATTTAGACCTAATAAAAGCGCACACCAAGCAATAGAACAGGCTAGACAATATATCGAAGAAGGCTACTATTACGTAGTGGACATAGACTTAGAGAAGTTCTTTGATAAAGTACAACACGACAAGCTTATGTCCATCGTTGCCAAGTCTATCACAGATAAAATGACTCTGAAATTAATCCGTCGATACCTTCAAGCAGGTGTTATGGAAAATGGAGTTGTATCGGTGAACAAGGAAGGAACTCCGCAAGGAGGACCACTGAGTCCCTTACTTAGCAATATCATTCTAAATGAGTTGGACAAGGAGCTTGAAAACCGCGGGCATAAATTTGTACGTTATGCAGATGACTGTAACATATATGTTAAGAGTCTAAAAGCAGGGGAACGGGTCAAAGAAGGAATTACAGACTTCATTGAGAAGAAATTAAAGCTCAAAGTGAATGAGGAGAAAAGCGCGGTGGGAAAGCCAATAGCACGTGTATTCTTAGGTATGAGTTTTTATCAATGGAAAAGAAAATCTAAAATATACGTGCCAAAGAAAACCAAGGAAAGATTCGAAGGAAAGCTAAAGAAACTCACGAACCGTAATTGGGGAGTAAGTATGGAATTTCGTATTCTAAAGATTAATCAACTTATTCAGGGATGGGGCAATTACTTTAAAATCGCGGATATTAAGAAATATGCATCCTTAACTGACGCGCATATCAGAAGGCGATTAAGAGCCTGCCGATGGAAAGAGTGGAAGAAAACGAAAACTAAATACAGAAACCTGAAGAAACAAGGTATTCCTTCAAATGTCGCTTGGAGATGTGCCAATACCCGAAAGGGTTACTGGAGATTTTCCAATAATCCAGTCTTGGATTCAGCCTTGAATAAGGATTATTGGATAAGACAAGGACTTAAACAATTAACTCAAATAATTTCATAGAACTTTCGAACCGCCGTATACCGTACGGTGGTGTGAGAGGTCGGGGGTTAGTCACCCCCTCCTACTCGATTATAAAAATTAAGTAAAGGGTGTTAGCATGCTTCCTTCATATAATTCAAGGCTTGCTATAGTTCCAATTCATATAACTAAGGATAAAAAACACTACATCGTCGAAGATAAAACCTCAGGTGAATTTTATGAGATGCCTGAGGTATGTATAGCTGCGATTAAATTAATGGATAATGGTGAAACATTAGATGAGATTGAACATCAGCTTAAAGAACAATATCCTAATGAAGAAGTAGATTTGCTTGATTTTGCTGAGCAGCTTCTAGAATTGCAGCTTATTGCAGAAATAGATGGCGTAAAGGTTGAAAAAGAAGAAAAGGAAAATCACAGCCTTGGCTACCTATGGATTTCTTCGCGATTGGGTAAATTCTTTTTTAATAAAACCGCTTATTTGATTTACATTACTTTATTTTTTGTAAACGTTTCTGTTTTTGTTATACATCCGTCGTTATTCCCAAATTATAAAGATCTATTTATCTTCGACTATATGTTTTTAAATATTCCAATATGGATGGTTGTATCTTTTATATTAGTATTGGTTCATGAATTTGGTCATGTCCTGGCGATGCGTGCTAGTAAGCTTCCAACTAGACTAGGGGTTGGCCACCGGTTGTTCTTTGTCGTTTTAGAAACAGATATGAGTTTGGCTTGGAAGCTGCCTTCTAAGAAACGAAATATCTTATATTTGGCCGGTCTGTGTTTTGATACAGTTATTCTTTTTCTGGCGCTTGCCGGCCAGCTAGTATTTGCAAACGGTCCTGGCATTTTCTTGAGTATACTGCAAGTGATTGTCCTAGATACGTTTATTCGAATGGTGTATCAGTGCTGTATCTATATGAAAACAGATCTCTATTATGTGTTTGAAAATGTTTCCGGCTGCTATAATTTAATGGAAAATGCACAACAGCAATTAAGTAAGCTTGTTCCCTTTTGGAAACCTGCCAAACAAGAAGAAGTTATGTATGAGGATGAGAAAAGAACCGTACTTTTCTATTCCATCTTTTATTTGCTTGGAGTCGGTTTAACTCTGTTGTTATTTGCTATTTATTATATTCCTCAATTGCTATTTGCGCTGAAAAAAGTGCTGCCAGGGTTTTCGAAGGGAATGACGACCTTGCCATTTTGGGATGCGGCCATTTTCACCCTGCAGATTGTAATTGGCATACTGCTTTTACTCTATTCATGGCAGAAAAAATACCTTCCTAGCTCCAGCGCCTAGGTACTCGTGTCACAAACCAAGCCGACAAGGAGGCTATATTGCGGCCTTCTTGTCGGCTCGTCCGTGTGCATGTCGCCCCTGGCCACTAAGGAAATCTCCTTTGAAGAATCATCTCAGGAACAAGCTGTACTTGTTCCGAAGGCGCTTCCGCATTTCTTGTTTGTGACAAAAGTTTGTCAAAATCGAAATTAATAGGGGTTTTTTCCCGCGCAGTTAGGGGATTTCCCTGATATAGATAACACTTTCGTTTTCCTACAATTAAGATAAGAAAACGGAAGTGTTATTTTTTTTGAGGAGGATCAAAAAATGCAGTCAACTATTTCTACGACTAAAGGGCCGGAGCGTTCGGTTAATAATGCGTTTGCATCACATTTTGCCAAATCGATGTTTTTAACGATTGTCGGACTTGCGATTTTAGTGTTTATCGGTACAAGAATGTTTACCCATATCGACTTGAATCTTTATGGATACATGGTAGGAACGATCACCTTCATCGGCGGCTTTTTCTACCGCTTTATTTCCTGGGGAGAAAGACCGCCAACCAAAATTATTATTAAAAAAGGATTAAAGCTGTTATTTAGAAAAAGCACGGTCAAAACAGCAGTAAATCACTTAGCCATTTACGATTTTATTAAAAAGCGTGGATTTTACCGCTGGCTTCAGCACGTGTTAATCGGCTGGGGCTGTGTGCTTGCCTGCTTAGTGACATTCCCGTTAGTGTTCAGCTGGATGTATTTTAATATGGACGGAAATGGCTATTACACCGTTGTGTTCATGGGCATGGACTTAGTCAGAATTAAAGCTGATGGAATTATTGCTTGGTTCTCCTATAACGCCTTAAATATTTCCGCCATCATGGTCATTAGCGGCGTATGTATGGCGCTTTACCGCAGGACGAAAAACATGCAGGCTAGAGCCGAGCAGAAATTTATATATGACTTCCTGCCGCTGTATCTCTTATTGTTTATTTCTGTTACAGGTTTGTTATTAACAGTGCAAAACGTATTTTTACACGGATGGATGCAGCCGCAAATGTCGCTGATCCACCAATTCTCTGTAATAGTTACTTTAATCTTTCTGCCGTTTGGAAAACTTGCTCATATTCCGTTCCGCCCAATGAGCGTATTTGCAAGAAATTATCGTGAACATTTTGGTGATGAACATATGAGGGAATGTAAAGTGTGCGGTGAAAAATTCGTATCTGTTGAACAATCGAAGGATGTTATAAACGTACTTGGTGTAAATGATATCAACTTTAATATGGAAGATGGCTTCAATTTAGCGGAATTATGCCTGCCATGCCGCAGGAAATATCGGATTGCAAGATTTTCGGGAAGCCCTACCCACCAAGTGAAGGTCAAGGAGGCAAATCAGAATGCAAGAGGTTAATGTAAAGGGACCTAAAGATAAATTTTTCAAAGAAATCGAAAATGTGCGTCACCCAAATGAAACGCTCGTCAAGACGCACTGCAGCTATTGCGGCATGCAATGCGGAATGAACCTGCGTGTCAATACCAAAACGAATAAAATTATCGGAGTTGAACCTCGTTATGACTGGCCCGTAACGGTTGGAAAAATGTGTCCTAAAGGGGTTACCGCTTACCAGCAGACAAATCACCCAGATCGTATTTTAAAACCGTTAATTCGTGATGATGCTTCCCTTAAAGGAACGAATGAGGGCTTCCGTGAAGCAACATGGGATGAGGCTTATGACTTAATCGCAAAACGATTTATTGAATTACAGGAGCAGTACGGTAAAGATACGTTATCAGTATTCAGCGGTGTATCAATGACCAATGAAAAGTGTTATTTAACCGGAAAGTTTGCCCGGGTTGCCTTAGGAACCCGCTATATCGATTATAACGGACGTTTCTGTATGTCGAGTGCAGCCGGTGGATTCCTTCGTTCATTCGGGGTTGACCGCGGTTCGACACTACCTTGGACCGATATCCACGAAACAGACTGCTTATTCATCGCAGGCAGCAACACGGCCGAATGCCATCCAACATCGATGTTCCGTGTTTGGAATGTACAGGAAAGAGGCGGTTACATTATCGTTGCCGATCCTCGTGAAACACCAATCGCAAGACGTGCGGATGTTCATCTGGATTTAAGACCGGGAACAGACCTTGCATTGGCAAATGGGATTGTGAATCTATTAATCCAAAACGGTTATGTAGATGAAGAATTCGTAAGCAGTCATACAAACGGTTTTGAAGAAACAAAAGAATTGGTGAAAGAATTTACACCAGAATATACTAGTCAAATTACCGGGGTTGCACCTGAAAAAATTATTCGTGCCGCAGAAATTTATGGTATGGCTCCGAATGCAGTTGTAATGTTTGCCCGTGGTATTGAACAGCAGCATAAAGGAGTAGACAACGTATCAGGATATACGAACATGGCACTTGTTACGGGTAAAATTGGCCGTCCGAAATCAGGAGTAGCCACTTTTACCGGGCAAGGGAACGGACAGGGCGGTCGTGAGCATGGCCAGAAATCAGACCTGCTTCCAGGCTATCGTAAAATTACCAATCCGGAGCATGTTCGTGAAGTATGTCAGGTTTGGGGTATTACACCTGAAGAAATGCCGAAGCCAGGTGTGTCCGCCTATGAAATGTTCGAGTTAATGGAGCAAAAAACCATTCGCGGATTGTATCTGCTTTGTTCAAACCCTGCAGTATCGGCACCAAATCAAAACTTTGTCCGTAAGGCGTTAAAAGGATTAGACTTCATGGTTTGTGCTGATTTCTATCTTTCCGAATCAGCCGAATTTGCTGATGTAGTTCTTCCTACAGTTACGTGGTCAGAAGATGAAGGAACTGTAACGAATATTGAAGGACGGATTATCAAAATTAATAAAGCTCAAGAGCCGCTTGGCGAATCGAAGCCAGACTGGCAGATTCAAGCTGAGCTTGCAGAACGTTTAGGAAAAGGAAAATATTTTTCTCATTTGAAGACTGCACGTGATGTCGCAGATGAGTTCCGGTTGGCATCTAAAGGCGGCTATGCCGATTACTACGGAGCAACATGGGATAAGATTGAAAAACAAGATGGGGTGTTCTGGCCTTGCCGTGATGAAAACGACCCTGGAACACCACATATGTTCTTAGATAAAAAATTCTATCATCCAGATGGAAAAGCGAAAATTTGTGCTCTGCCTTACCGTCCGCCTGCTGAAGAGCCGGATGAAAGGTATCCATTACGCTTAACAACTGGCCGTGTTGTGTATCACTATTTATCAGGGAACCAAACCCGTCGGATTCAATTTTTACGCGACATGTGTCCGGAACCATATGTGGAGGTACACCCGGAGACAGCTGCAAAATACAAGATTGAACATGAAGAATATGTCCGCCTCTATACCCGGAGAGGGGAAGCGGAATATAAAGTGAAAATAACCGAAGCGATTCGGAAGGATACCGTATTTGTGCCATACCATTTTGGCCACGAAAAATCTATTAATCTATTAACGATTGCCGCGCTAGATCCGATTTCTCGGATGCCGGAGTTTAAGGCTTGTGCCGCACAGATTGAAAAACTAGACATGAAGAAGGTGCAGTAAAGTGGTAAAAAAGCGATTATATCTTGAACTTGAAAATTGTATCGGGTGCCGTTCCTGTTTAGCTGCTTGTACGCAGTGCGGCGGGCACGAACAGCGGAACCGTAACTACGTTTACGATGTGAACCCGCTTGTAAACCGTCAGACGATGCCGCTTATGTGCCTTCACTGTGTGAATCCTGCATGTGCAAGGAGCTGCCCGGCTCAGGCGATTCAAATTCATGAAACAGGAGCCGTACTTTCGGCTCTTGTGGAAAAGTGTATCGGCTGCCAAAACTGTACGATTGCCTGCCCATACGGCATTCCGAAGTTTGATACCGAGCAGAATTTAATGTACAAATGCGATCTTTGTATTGACCGTACAAAGGACGGCATTCCGCCAATGTGCGCAAGTGTATGTCCTTCCAATACATTGCAATGGCTGACAGATGAAGAAATTGAAGCAAAACAAAAACAATTTAACCTTGATAATGGTAAGTGGGTAACAAGCATGCCTTACTTGGAAGGCGAAACAAATGTTAGAGTGAATCTCCCTGGAATTCTGCAGGGCGTCACGAAATTGTTCTAGGAGGGATTAACAATGAGCGATAAAAATAACAAAATCCCGTTTAATGAAGATAACTATACACATAATATTAATCGCAATAATGAAAGAAAGCTGGATCGTCGAGGTTTTATGAAGACATTAGTCGGGGCAGCTGGTGTGTTTGCCATCTCTTCCCTGCCGTGGGGAGCTATTGCTGCGAAGGAGCTTACTGGTCTTAGTGATAAGAAATATCCAAAACACAAAATCACTGATGTCAACTCCATCGGCATTGGAGAGGCTGTAGATTTTGCATTTCCAAGCGAGCATGACAGTGCCATCTTAATTAGACTTTCTGAGAATAAATATGTAGCTTACCAAAATGCTTGCACACATCTGCGCTGCCCGGTTTTTTGGGAAAAAGCCTCTGGTGAAATGCTTTGTCCTTGTCATCATGGGAAATTTGATGTAAAAACCGGTGAACCGATTGCCGGGCCGCCAAGACGTCCGCTTCCGGAAATTCATGTAAAGGTAGAGAATGGTGCGGTGTATGCCGTGGGGGTGAAGCGTTATGAAGCGTAGTTACGTTCCTGTTGCCCTGCTTCTTACTGTATTGTTCCTAAATATCATTTTTACTCAGTACATGGTTCATCAATATTTTTATGAGCATTATACGAATACCATCATTGCCGCAGTGGTAAATTTAATTCTTTTTCCAATCGCTTTTCTCATCTACAAAAAAGGTGTGAACGTCAATGACTAGTGAAACGTATATTGATTTTTGCTTTGTTCGGGCAGCAGCAGGCGGTTTTTCCGAAGAAATTGATCAGATGCTGAGAGATACATTTGTGAAGAAACGCTTGAATTGGTACCTTGAGGAAAAGACTGTTGATGGTGCCGAGATGGTGATTGCTGAAATAAAAGGCATGAGCGACTGGGCTTCTGAAGATGAGACCATTGAGTTTCTTGAGGAAAACGCAGGTGAAAAGTTCTGGCAGTATTTGCAGGGCTATAAAATGTTCATTTATCCTGTAAAGAGAGGATGTAACAGCTGTGGCGTCCATTAATCTAGAAGATGTAAAAGAGTTTGCCGAAGGGGCAAAGGTTGAAATTTATATTCATGATCAGGAGGGCGGCGACCAGGCTCCGGCGGTTAAGAAGGCAATTAAAAAGGTTCTGCTTTGTCCGGACAAGACCCATCTTCGCTTTTATTTCGATGATTTTTACTTTCTCGCCGTCCCACTGGAAAGTGATGTGAGCTGGTCTGATCATCAATGGGCTGCATTTGATTCAGGGAGCGGGTTAACATATACTTTTAAAAAGGTTCAGGTCTTATAGGTGGCCTGCCTTTTTTATCATTTTGTATTTTTGCAGATAAATTTAAATAATTGCAGATATAACATTCAAAACTACAGATATATTTAATAAATTGCAGACAAATCATTCAAAACCGCAGATATATCTTCTGAACTGCTATTTAAAATCAAACAAAGGAGGGCAGGCTAATGGATCTTATCAAAACAAAACAACAGATCAGCTCTTATATAATCGATACCCAGGAAGAAGAAATCAAACGAATTGCCATGGAGCTGCATGAAGGGGTCGGTCAAAATCTTTATAGTATTTTAACAGGTTTACAATTTGTTGAATCTGGCACTAAGGAACCGCAGGTAAAAAATTATCTTCACGAAATGACCCTTTTAATTGAAAAGACGATCCAAGAGATTCGGCTGTTGACTGTTGAATTACATCCGCCTGCTCTTACTGCCCTTGGCTTACTTGCGGCAATGAAAAGCTATTTTAAGCTGTATACATCAACATTCGGTATTCTTGTTGATCTCGAATCTGCCGGTGAGGAACAAACCTTACCTGAAAAGCACCGCATTGCTGTTTTTCGTGTATGCCAAGAGGCTTTTATGAATATTGCCAAATATGCAGACACTTCCAATGTTAAAGTGAATTTTGTTTGGAAAAGCAAAGAGTTAACAATCATGATTCGTGATTTTGGCAGCGGGTTTGAGCCGGAATCCTTAAACCCTGATCAGGCTTCCGGACTTGCGGCAATGAAGGAAAGAATGCTTCTCACTGGCGGCAGGTGCAGCATATCCTCTAAAATAGGAGAAGGAACACTAATAGAAGTATCTCTTCCACTAACGGAATAAAGGGGAGTTAAGATTGATAAGAATCCTATTGGTTGATGATCATGCTGTTGTTAGAAGCGGTTTAAAAATGCTTCTTCAGACAAACCCGGAAATAGAAGTGGTCGGGGAGGCCTCTGAAGGTAATGAAGGAATTAAAAAGGCATTGAGATTGAAACCTGATGTGGTAGTCATGGATTTGAGCATGCCGCACGGAAAAGATGGGCTTTCAGCAACGGCAGAATTAAAGCAGCAAATGCCTGAAATTAATATATTGATTTTAACCATGCATGACGACGAAGAATATCTTTTCCGGGCAATTCAGGGCGGGGCGTCCGGATGTATTTTAAAAAGCGCACCGCATGATGAATTAATGTCGGCCATTGAATCGGTCGCAAAAGGGGATGCCTATCTTCATCCGTCGGCAACAAAACGATTAATGGATGAATACTTATCCGGTGTAAAGCAGGATGGCAGTGACACATACAATCTTTTATCAGAACGGGAGAAGGAAGTATTGACATTAATTGCAAAAGGGTACGCTAACAAGGAAATTGCAGAGCAGCTTGTGATTAGCGTTAAGACTGTCGAAACACACAAAAGTAAATTAATGGAGAAGCTGCAGTTGAAAACTCGACCTGAATTAGTGGAATATGCCGTTAAAAAAGGCTTATTAGGCTACAGCATTTAAGGAGAAAATTCAGCATGACAGAATTAAGAGAACTTCCATCCATAATTGAAATATGTGAAAAATTAAAGACGGCTTCCGGCTGTGATTTTGTCGGGCTTGCCCTCCAGAATGAGATTGGCCCTGATGTCAGATGGCATTATGCTTCTGGTAATCTGAACGATAAATACAAACGAATAACGGTCCGTTTCGGAAAAGGAATCGCCGGAAAGATTATCTCCAGCGGCAGCACGATGATGATTACTGATTTTCCAAAGCACATTAATGGAAAAGTCACCGATTATCCAATTATGCTGGCTGAGAAACTTGTTTCTTCCTATGCGGTCCCTTTATTTTTTAACGGCGTTCCTAAAGGAGTACTGTTGATTGGAAGACGGGAATCACATGTGTATAGTGAAGACGTCCAGCAAATGGCAGACGATTCTGCTCTCGTTCTGGAACAGCTCTTGAAGGAGCAGATCTTCAGATGAGGGGGGATGAAAATGGAAAAGGAATTTCAGCAGACAAAAAATGAGTTATTGGATTATAAATTTGCTCTTGATGCTTCTTCCATTGTAGCCATTACGAATGCACGCGGCGTGATTACATATGTTAACGATCAATTTTGCCAAATCTCCAAATATTCCCGTGAAGAATTATTGGGGCAGGACCATCGAATTATTAATTCCGGTTATCATTCCAAAGAATTTTTTAAAGGAATGTGGCGGACGATTGGTTCAGGAGAAGTTTGGAAAGATGAAATCTGTAATCGTGCGAAGGATGGCACACATTATTGGGTGGATACCACGATTGTCCCATTTTTGAATGAGAAGGGAAAGCCTTATCAGTATGTAGCCATCCGCTATGAAATCACCGAGCGAAAACGGGTCGAACAAGAATTACAGAAAATGATGACAAGAATCATAGATGTTCAGGAAGAAGAACGAAAGAGACTCTCGCGTAATCTTCATGACGGAATTGGGCAGAATCTTTACAGTCATTTAATTACGATTAATCGGCTCCTCTCGGAATTAGACCACCCGCTCCTACATCAAATGCAGAGGGAAGCGGCTGAACTAATCGAAGAAATTCGGGAAATTTCTTGGGAGCTAAGGCCGTCCGTCTTGGACGACCTTGGCCTTGTCCCGGCGATTCGCTCTTATCTTACAAGGTATTCCGATCATTACAATATCGATGTTTATTTTGATTGCGTTCTCCATAAGCGTCTGGACATCACCATTGAATTAACGATTTATCGAATCATCCAGGAAGCGCTGACCAATATTCGCAAATATGCCGGAGTAACAGAAGCTATGGTGACGGTAAGGGAAATGGATGATGTGGTAAGGGTGATGATTGAAGATCAGGGCAAGGGGTTTGACTTACATTTACGGGCAATGTCCCCAGGCGTCGGCCTGTTCAGCATGGACGAGCGCGCCCGCTCTGTCGGCGGCACACTCACCATCAACACAGTACCCGAAAAAGGAACTAAAATTATTTTGGAAGTACCAATTAAGGTGTCAGGCACCATGTGAATTTTCACATGGTGCCTGACACCTTTTTATTATAACTTAAATGAACTTTTCAATGAGACGATACGGTTAAACACGAGTTTATCTACTGTTGTATGTTTCGGGTCGACATTGAAATAGCCGTGTCTAAAGAATTGGAATTTATCATGCGGTCGGCTTTCCTTCATGTTTGGCTCGACAAAGCCTTCGAATACCTGCAGTGAATTCGGATTCACGTGATCAAGGAATGTGCCTTCCTCATTCTCTTCAGATGCATCCAAAATCAACGGCTCATAGAGACGGAATTCTGCTGGTACGGCATGAGTTGCTTCCACCCAATGAATGGTTCCTTTTACCTTTCTGCCAGTAAAGCCGGTACCGCTCTTTGTTTCCGGATCATACGTACAGCGCAGTTCCACTACATTTCCATCCGCATCCTTAACAACTTCTTCACATTTTATAAAGTATGCATGCTTCAAACGAACCTCGTTACCAGGGAAGAGGCGGAAATACTTCTTCGGCGGGTTCTCCATGAAATCATCCTGTTCAATATAGATTTCACGGGAGAATGGAATCTTCCGCATGCCCATTTCCGGATTTTCTGGATTGATTTCCGCATCAAGCAGTTCAATTTGTCCCTCCGGATAGTTGGTGATGACTACCTTTAACGGATTAATGATGCCCATAGTCCGCGGCGCCTTTAACTTTAAATCTTCGCGGACAAAATGCTCGAGCATTTCAAAATCGACAGTTGCATTGTTTTTTGTTACAGCTGTTTCACGAACGAAAGTACGGATGGATTCTGGTGTGAAGCCTCTTCGGCGCATTCCGGAAATTGTCGGCATCCGCGGGTCATCCCAGCCATCAACAAAACCTTCTTCTACCAGCTGTTTAAGTTTGCGTTTACTCATCACCGTATTGGTTAAGTTCAAGCGGCCAAACTCAATTTGCTGTGGCTGGTTCTTCATTTCACATTGCTCGACAACCCAATTATAGAATGGACGCTGATCCTCAAACTCAATCGTACAAATAGAGTGTGTGACTCCCTCAATCGCATCCTCAAGCGGGTGGGCAAAAGCATACATTGGATAAATGCACCATTTATCACCTGTGTTATGGTGAGTAACATGGGCGATACGGTAAATAACCGGGTCGCGTAGATTGATATTAGGCGAAGCCATATCAATTTTAGCCCGGAGAACTTTTTCACCGTTGCCAAACTCACCATTCCTCATTCGTTGGAACAAATCAAGGTTCTCTTCAATAGAGCGGTCGCGGTAAGGACTGTTTTTACCAGGCTCTGTCAGTGTCCCGCGATACTCGCGAATTTCGTCGGCAGATAAATCATCGACATAGGCAAGCCCTTTCTTGATTAACAAGACGGCACGGTTGTACATTTCATCGAAATAATCGGATGCGAAGAATAAGTTGTCCCATTCAAAGCCAAGCCACTTTACATCTTCCTTAATGGAATTGACGAATTCGATATCTTCCTTGGCTGGGTTTGTATCGTCAAAACGAAGGTTCGTTGTTCCGCTAAAATCATCGGCTAAGCCAAAATTTAATATGATGGATTTGGCATGTCCGATATGCAAATAACCGTTTGGCTCAGGCGGGAACCGGGTCATAATGGTTTCGTGCTTGCCGGATTCCAAATCCTTAATCATAATATCTTTTATAAAATTAGAGTTTTGATTGTCCACTCTTTTCAACCTCTTTCATTTGTCTATTCTTTATAAATACCATAAATATTGATATTTTTCCATTATTCCCAACAAATCAGCGGAAAAACAGCGGAAAAGAGTACTTTTTAATTGGAATGCTGGAATTAAAAAGGATACAATGAATTTTAAATAACGTTTAGGAGAAAGGAGCAGCCAAATGCTTAACTTTGCAACTATAGGAACCGGCTGGATTACAGAGTCATTTATTCAAGCGGCATTAGAAAGCAAACAGCTGCGGCTTGCCGGAGTGTACTCCAGATCAGCCGAAAAAGCGAAACAGCTGGGAGATACATACCATTCGCTTCATTATTATACAGATATTACGGAAATGGCGGCTAATCTTGAAATTGATATTGTTTATATTGCGTCGCCTAATTCCGTTCATTTCAAACAGGCATTGCTCTTTTTGAAAAATAAGAAACATGTCATTTGCGAGAAACCGATCTGTTCCAATATGGCGGAATTAGAGGAGGCATACAGGACAGCAGAGGAAAACGGTGTCTATTTATTTGAAGCCATTCGAAATATCCACACGCCAAATTTTCAGATTTTGAAGAAAAAGCTTGATTGGGCTGGCCCGTTAAGAAGTGCGATGCTGCCGTATATCCAATATTCTTCACGCTACGATGCATTTTTAAAAGGAGAAAATCCGAATGTTTTCTCGGCTGAATATTCGGGCGGTGCCTTGGTTGATTTAGGGGTTTATCCTTTGTTTCTGGCGGTCGGGCTGTTTGGCGAACCTCAGAAGGTTTCCTATCACCCTGTTTTATTAAGAACCGGTATCGATGGCAGCGGGACACTTGTCCTGGAGTATGATGGGTTTGTTTGCACAATTCTTTGCTCGAAGGTTTCGCACTCTGTTCTTCCTTGTGAGATTCATGGGGAGAAGGGGACATTTGTATTGGCCGATGCGGCGCCAATTTCGGAAATTACCTTTTATGATAGTCATACGAAGAATCCACAGGTTTTGAGTACAGCGCAAGAGGCGAAGGATATGGTTTATGAATGCCGAACCTTTGCAACCATTATTGAAGCTAAAGATGATTTACAATATGAATCATTGAAAAAATGGAGTATGGCCGTATTGCGGATTACCGAAGAAGCGCGGCGGCAAAATGGTATTGTGTTTAAGGTGGAGGTATAAAGAGGAGCCGGTGGATTTGAGTGAATCCACCGGCTATTTTTTCCTCTCTATGATATCCTTTTTGGATTTAACCCTTTGCTGCGTGCAGGAGCCGGGCTTAATTTTTCCAACACAAATCCAACCAACCCCCCGACAACCGCAGGGACTGCCCAGCCGAGACCTACAGAGGCAAACGGGAGCTGGCTCATCAATGATTCTAGTAAACTCCACTTTAAGCCAAACATTTTTAATCCATCATATAAGCTTACAAACCCAGTTAAGAACATCGCACTGGCATATACTTTTTGTGAGCCGCCAAAGAAGCGATGGAAGAAGGCTAGTGTCACAAGTACGATTGTTAACGGATAAGCCATCACTAGGAATGGTACGGAAATAGAGATAATTTGATTTAAGCCTAGGTTGGCAATTAGGAAGCTGACACCAGTTACTAATGTAACCACAGTACGATAGCTTAATTTTCGTGCCATTTTTGAAAAATACTGCCCGCAGGCGATTGTTAACCCGACACAGGTGGTAAAGCAGGCTAATGTAAAGATAAAGCCTAAAAGAATTTTTCCGCCATTACCTAAAAGAATCGTAGCGGCAGAGGATAACAGTGCTGTCCCGTTATCAAAAGTCCCGTAAGATGCCATTCGCGCGCCGATAAATCCGATACCAGCGTAAACAAGGGCGAGTGCTCCACCAGCAACAAAACCTGCTTTAACGGTATAAGCGGTTAACTGCTTTTGATCTGTGACTCCCTTTTGCTGGATGGTTGATAAAATAACAATCCCAAATGCAAGCGCGGCCAGCGCATCCATTGTCGAATAGCCATCGATAAAGCCTTTAAATAATGTTGCTGTTTGATAGGTTTCGTTTGGTCCTTGTAAGGGCTTGTTCAATTTGAAAAAGCCTGTTACGCAAAGGACAACGATAGATATCAATAATGTCGGGGTGATAATGCGCCCCATATAATCGACTACTTTCGAGGGGTTTAAGCTTAATAGAAAAACAAGTAAAAAGAATACAGCTGTAAAACCAAGTAATAGCAGCGACTGACTAGCGTGAACATTTCCTAAGAAAGGCTTGAAGCCCATTTCAAAAGCAACATTGGCATTACGGGGAACCCCAAAGAATGGACCGATTGATAAATAAACCATTACGGTGAATGCTGCTCCAAACCAAGGATGAACCCTGTTGCCGAGGGCATTGCCGCCGTCTTTTACAAGCGCGATAGCCGAAATGACCAGTAGCGGCAGCCCAACTCCAGTAATAATAAAGCCAATAATCGCGGGCCAAAAGGATGTTCCTGCGCCCATTCCAAGGAACGGCGGGAAAATTAAGTTACCAGCTCCAAAAAACATTGAAAATAACATTAACCCTACAAAAAACGTATCTCTCTTCTTCATCTTTTCCCTCTCCTTTTCTTTGGCTTTTTTCCAAAATCAGTTTGGAGCTCCACGCCATATATACGATGGAAATTTGTTCAGAGAACCGCACATTGTCAATAAAGGCGGTGTGAGCAGAGCATAGCTTTACTATATTCCGGATGAAAAGATTAATATCTTTCACTCAAATTTGATATATAGGAATATCTTTTGCGGCGCTCCGCCCCTTTTCCAAACAAAACAAAAAGCCCGCCCCTAATGAAGGGACGAGCTTGCTCGCGTTACCACCCTACTTCCGCAACAATAAAAAAATATCACTACGGCTCTCGATCAACGTACTATCATACGCGTCCAATTGTAACGGCAGGCAATCCGGCATAGCTTACTAAAATAATTTTCGGCCATGCATCTCAGAGATGATTTTCACCTGTTTCCTGACACCGGCTTTCACCAACCGCCGGCTCTCTGTGGTCAAGGAAGGACAAGCTACTCTTCTCGTCATCGATTTTGATTTTTAAAAAAAGTCAGAAATAATTTTGTTAAAGTTATTATATTATTTTCAAAAAGTTTTTCAAGGGTTTTTTTTAAAAATTTTTAAGCCTGCCAAAATATTTTTGACAAATTTTAGACTTGAATATGACATCTTTATGAAATACTGCCTTAAATTGATGAATATCACATTCCCTGTTTTTCCAGTTTCATATAGTAAAGTTAGTAGAACGGAGGGAACGTGAATGAAATCGAAAGCGTGGTATAAGAAGCAATTGAAACGAAAGCCGGTTCAAATAACAAGATATACCGTTCAAGGCTTATTTCTATTCTTTTTGCTATATGTTGGTCTTGAATTCTATCAATTTTACAAACATTTTGCAACGGCAGGAGCGTCCCCGTTTGTAGAACGTCCGCCTGCTGTTGAAGGATTTCTGCCAATTAGCGCGCTAGTTGCTTTAAAGGTGTGGATAAAGGGAGGAGGATTTGATATGATCCACCCGGCCGGCCTTGTGCTGCTTACCTTTTTTATCGCATCGGGACTTATTTTCAGAAGGTCATTTTGCAGTTGGTTCTGCCCGGTCGGCACTGTCAGTGAAATGACTGCATGGCTCGGAAGAAAAATATTAAAAAGAAATTTTGAACTTCCTACCTGGGTTGTTTGGCTGCTGACTCCGATAAAATACTTACTGCTCTATTTTTTTATTAGCATGATCATATCAATGCCGATTTTTCAGGCGAAGTCGTTTCTTGATGATCCTTATAACAAGGTTTCCGATGTAAAAATGCTGCTGTTCTTTTTAAATATAGGCGGGTTTGCCATAAAGGTGATTCTTGTTATCTTTGTTTTATCTTTATTTTTTCGAAATTTTTGGTGCCGTTTCCTTTGCCCGTACGGTGCGATGATTGGACTTGGTTCGATTTTCCGAATTACAAAAGTACGGCGGAATGAGGATACTTGTACAAACTGCAAAATGTGCACAAAGGTGTGCCCGCAGCGGATTAAGGTGCACACAAAGAAGGCAGTCGTATCGCCAAACTGCAATGCCTGCATGTCCTGTGTCGAGGCCTGCCCAATTAAAGATACGTTGAACATGACGGTTGTAAATAAAAAGGTCAATAAGTGGTTTATTCCAGCAGGGTTTATTGTTCTCTTTTTTGTGGTGGTGGGAATTGCGAAATTAACCGGGCACTGGGATACAATTTTAACTTATGAGGAATGGAAAGAGTTGATCCCGGGGGCGAGGTATATTGGGCATTAATCGTTTTTTTGATGTTTGTGCTTTAGGATTTTAAGTCGTTGTTGATATAAATCAATTTCTAAAAATTAACCCGGTGCTATACTGACATCAAAACTTTGATAAAAGGAGACTTGATAAAAATGAACACTTATCAATTGGAGGGAAAAAGATTAATAATTGACGTACGTGAACGGATTGCAAAGGGAGAGCACCCGCGTCGTGAAATATTAAATGCCATTAAATCGGCTCCGGTTGGAACAATTTTCGAGATTCATCTGCCGCACCGAGCTGAGCCGCTTGTTGCCAACCTGCAATCATTTGGAATGAATGTCATCGTTAATGAAATAGAACCCATGCATTTCCGTCTAATGGCGGTAAAACTAGATCAATTTTAAAAAGTAAAAGCTGGAGAGGATTAATCCAATCCAGCTAATTGTTTTAACTCCGCCAGCTTAAGAAAGTGAATAGTACGCCGTCCGTCCATTTCAATCAGCCCTTGGGACATAAACGCCAGAAGTTTCCGGCTGATAGATTCTGGCGTTGTGCCAATATAACTGGCTAAATCCTTTTTCGTAATCGGCAAGGTGAAGGTGCTGTCTCCCGCATTCATTTTGTCGTGAAAGAGGACGAGGGTCCTGGATAATCGCTGCTCAACATCCATTAAGCTTAATAAACTCACGGATTCATCAGCTTCATACAGCCGGTCATTCATCGCTAGCAAAAAGCGGTAGGATAAATCGGCATTACTTTCCATTATCTTTAGGAAATCCTTTTTTTCGAGATAACAAATGACTGTATTTCCAACCGCTTCTGCATTGACGTAATGTTTTTCATTTTTCAGTAAAGAAAATAGCCCAAAGAAATCACCTGGAAACAATAGTCGAACGATTTGTTCTTTCCCTTCAGCAGACATTTTCGTCAATTTAATCAGCCCCTCATTGACAACAAACAATGTCTCGGATTGTTCGCCTTCGTGAAAAATAAATTCCCCTTTCAGAAACGTACGGCTTCTCGTAACCCGCTGCAGTGCCTCACGATCGTTCTCGTTCAGTCCTTTAAACACGGGAACAGAAACAAGACAAGAAGACTCATGTGAGCAGTTATGCGTGCAGTCCATTTAAACCACTCCCTAAATAAACTTATATACCTAAATTTTATCGCTACCCGCCTGCTAAAGTAGTGATTTATATCAACTCCTTGACTTAAATCAAGGTAATTGAGAATTAATTTCATTAAAATGAAGTAAAAACAAGAGGTGGTTTTCATGGAGAAGCCAGCATGTTTAATTGTTTATACCAGTATGTCCGGGAATACGGAGGAAATTGCTAATGATATTGCAAAAGGCATCAATGAGGCCGGAGCGGCTGTACAGATAAAAGATATTTTGCAGGCGGATCCGGCAGATCTGGAAGCTTACGATGGCATTCTTTTAGGTACTTATACATGGGATGACGGAAATCTTCCAGATGAGTTTCTTGATTTTTATGAAGACATGGATACATTGAGGCTCCAAGGAAAACCCGCCGCGGTCTTCGGCTCCTGCGACTCCTATTACGAACATCACGGTGGTGCAGTCGATATTTTAATTGAAAAGCTAACCGAACTAGGAGCAAACATTATCCTTGACGGCTTAAAAATCGACCTCACCCCAACAGCAGAAGAAAAAGAACAATGCATTCAATACGGCAAATCATTTGTAAATGATGAATGGGGACCGTTCTCTTGCTTCAACTGACCTCAAAACGAAAGGAGTTCACTTATTATGACTATTATCGAAGTATCATTAAATTATATTGCCTGCACGGGCTGCATCAGAAGAATCAAGCGCGGAATTCAAACATTCAAAGGTGTCAAGAAGGTCAACATTCTAACTGGGACCGGTAAAGTTCGAATCAAATTTAGTGAAGCAGAAATAAAAAGCGAAGAGATTCATCAAAGGATTTATCAATTAGCACATAAAACATTCGATTAATCAGCCCGGCATGGGCTTTTTTTTATTTTGCCTTGTTCTTAAAATGGAACGAAAATATTCTTTATATGGTAAAATTTGAGTGTGATGTATCAGCATATGAATTAGAAGAAAGAATGACTGTTAGAAGGGAGGAGCGTATGAGATTTTGCTTGTTTCTGCTGGCTGCTGGTATACTGGATGCGGTTTTGACCCACTTAGGAATGGCATTTGGAATCGTGGAAGAAGCGAATCCGATGATGAAAATCGTCATCGAAAAAAGCTGGTCCTATTTTTATTTCATTAAAATTTTTCTTCCGCTGATCCTGCTTGGTATTTATTTTCTTCGTCCAATAAAAGGGAGGATCAGAATCCTATTAGTTTCTGCCTGCGTCCTGTATCTTTCTGTCCTTGTATATCATTTGGTTTGGATGGTCCTCTACCTAAACATCTCAGTATGAGCAAACGAAAACTAGACACCAACCGGCGATTACGTTACTATCAATTTTAGGAAAATGAGTGAACAAAAGGAGTAAAACATGTTAAACAATTTAAAACCCTTTATACAGGAAGTATGGGAAAAGTCAGGCTTTCAATCACCGACAGCAATTCAAGAAACAGCCATTCCGGTCATTATTGAAGGAAAGGATGTTATTGCCGAGTCACCTACAGGGACGGGAAAAACCCTGGCTTATCTGCTGCCATTATTACATAAAATGGACCCAAGTAAGCCTGGATTGCAGGCTGTCGTTTTAGCCTCATCCCAAGAGCTTGTAATGCAGATATATCAAGAATTTCAAAAATGGTCTGAAGGCAGCGGGATTAAAGGAACTTCTATCATTGGCGGCGCTAATCCGAAACGGCAGCTGGAAAAATTAAAAAAACGCCCGCAGGTTATTTTTGCTACGCCAGGACGGCTGTTAGAGCTGATTAAACAGAAAAAAGTGAAAATGCATGAAGTTAAACTGCTTGTATTGGACGAAGGCGATCAGCTGTTAATCCCAGAACATTTTGGCTATGTCCAAAACATTGTCAAATCGACCATGGGTGACCGGCAAGTCGTGCTATTCTCAGCCACGTTGAAGCCGGAAACGGAAAAGCTGGCGAAGGAACTGACGAAGGAAGCTGAAATAATTAAAATCTCCAAAACTGAAGCGGCAGCCGAATCGGGGAAAGTAGAGCATATTTATTTTCTTAGTGAGCGCAGGGAGAAGATTAAGCTGCTTGAAAAAATTGCCCGGCTGGATGGTACAAAGTCGCTGGCGTTTATCAACGATATTGGCGAATTGGAAGTTTTTAAGGAAAAATTGCATTTTAAAGAGCTGTCCGTCGGGATCCTCCACAGTGATATGAAAAAGCTGGAACGGCAGGCGGCATTAAAAGATTTCCGCGATGGTAAAATGACGATGCTAGTGGCGACGGATGTAGCTGCCCGCGGGCTTGATATTCAAGGTGTGACCCATGTGGTACAGATTGATTTGCCAAGGGACCTCTCCCAATATGTACATCGTGCTGGAAGAACTGGCAGGATGGGAGCAGACGGGACGGTTATTTCGCTTGTAACTGAGCGAGAAGAACGCGAATTAAAACGTTTCTGCCGGGAATTAAACGTCCCGCTTCATAAAAGGGTTTTCTATAAAGGACAAATTGCAGCGGAAGAACAAAAAGTCCAACGCTAAATAGAGTGTGCATAATCATAAAAAACAACTCCAAAAGTATTGGGGTTGTTTTTTTATATAGAAGAGTAGTTTTCTCAAAATAATAAAAATTTCCAATTGATTTAAAATGGACGAGAAAGTTTTGCCCTTGTATAAAGGTGGTACATCATGACCAAGGTTGCAGCAAATCAACCTAATAAGGTTAATTAAAAAATTTAAAGGAGGAAAATCAAATGGCTAACAATAACAATGACAACAAAACGATGGAAGAAATCGGACGCAAAGGCGGAGAAGCGATAGCCGAGAATCATGATAAAGAATTTTATCAAGAGATTGGGCGAAAAGGCGGAGAAGCAACAGCCGAGAATCATGATAAAGATTTTTATCAAGAGATTGGGCGAAAAGGCGGAGAAGCAACAGCCGAGAATCATGATAAAGATTTTTATCAAGAAATCGGACGCAAAGGCGGAGAAGCAACAGCCGAGAATCATGATAAAGATTTTTATCAAGAGATTGGACGAAAAGGCGGAGAAGCAACAGCCGAGAATCATGATAAAGATTTTTATCAAGAGATTGGACGAAAAGGTGGAGAAGCAACATCAGAGAACCATGATAAAGAGTTTTATCAGGAGATTGGAGAAAAAGGTGGAAACTCACGCAGTAACCAACGGGATATTGATTAAATCTTATACAATGCCAAAAAAGAGCTTGCACCAAGTGCAAGCTCTTTTTTGTGGAATATATATGCGATAACCTGACTTTTTCACGAACTATATTTTTGTTCATTTTCCAAAATGGCCAAACGAATCAGTTTTAATTTTATTTCCTTACTAAGCAAAAGCCATTCACATGTATTGATATTCATGATCTTTACCTCCGCTCTTTATTTACTTATTCTATTTCCTTATTTTGAAGTGATATAACCTAGTTTTACTCGACATATTCATTGAATTATTTACATTTTTTCGTACGTATAGAGGATTTCTGCTCCTTTTCTTGAATTATTAAGGAGAATGGAGGGAATATCATGCAAAATTACGAATGGCTAGAAGAAGTAACAATCAATCAGCTTCAGGAAAAATTAGAAAGCGGCGAGCTGACCTCCAAAGAACTGACCTTACTATATTTACGGAGAATTGCCGCCTATGATAAGAAAATAAATGCTGTACTTGAAGTGAATCCGGATGCTTTACAGATTGCGGAAGCGCTCGATGCCAAACGACAGGAAAAGGGACCTCGCAGCCGCCTCCATGGGATTCCGATTTTAATCAAAGATAACATTGATACTCAAGATAAAATGCACACAAGTGCTGGATCGCTGGCGCTAAAAGATTCGTTTGCCCTGAAGGATTCCTTTGTTGCTGCACAATTACGCAAAGCCGGGGCAGTGATTATCGGAAAAACAAATATGACCGAGTGGGCGAATTTTATGGCCATCGGAATGAAAAACGGCTACAGCTCCCGCGGCGGCCAGGTGCTAAATCCATATGGTCCTGGCAAATTTGATGTCGGGGGTTCAAGCTCCGGCTCCGGGGCTGCTATTGCAGCAAGCTTAGCTGCCGCCGCAGTTGGTACGGAAACGTCCGGTTCCATTTTAAATCCATCCTGCAAAAATTCCCTCGTTGGTATCAAGCCTACAGTGGGCCTTATTAGCCGGAGCGGGATTATCCCAATTGCTCATTCCCAGGATACAGCAGGACCAATGGCACGAACGGTCGAAGATGCGGCTATATTGTTGACGGCCCTGACCGGCGTTGACGAACAGGACTCGATTACTAAAACTAACCCGTTTAGCGAGCTTGATTTTACCAAGCATTTGAAAAAGGATGGTTTAAAGGGAAAACGAATTGGAATTGCGATTGACGGATTTATCGAATTCTTAACAAAAGAAAAGCGAATAGCTGTAGAAGCTGCAATCGAGGTATTAAAGACAACTGGAGCAGAGGTAATCGAAAATATTGAGATTCCCAGTGCCAAACTTCAGTGGTCATATGATGTGCTGACATATGAGTTTAAGCCTGCTCTTAATGCCTATTTAGGCGGGCTGCACCCATCTGTTCCGGTGAGAACGCTTGCAGATGTGATTGAATTTAACAATCAGGATGAAGAAAAAATGCTGAAGTACGGCCAAGCGGTATTGCTGGAATCGGAGAAAACGAGCGGTACGCTCAAAGAGACGGAATATATCGAAACGCTTGTCTTTGATCAGTATCATGCGAAAGAGCAGGGAATCGATAACGCGTTGAAAAAATATAACCTTGATGCCATTGTCTTTCCGGCCGATGAAGGGTCAATTATCAGTGCCAAGGCAGGCTATCCTTCCATAGCAGTCCCGGCGGGTTATACGGCTGACGGCGAGCCGGTTGGGATAACGATTACAGGAACGTCCTATAGTGAACCGGTGCTAATTGAAGCGGCATATGCCTATGAGCAAGTGACGAAATTCCGCAAGCCGCCGCATCTAGAGAAAGAATAAGTCCGTCTGTTTTCACTCATACTATCAATGAATTCTTAAAAAGGAGTTGATTGTGTGGGTAAAACAAAATTAGGCAATGCTAATGCGCAGCGCAATAATAATCGTAAAAAAGCGATGAAAACAAGCTCCGAACTTGTGGAATTTGAAACCGGCGAAGATATGAAACGAAATCGCCCTCGTGATAAATAGATGAAAAACGCCTCCTATGCAAATGCTCGGAGGCGTAACTTTTTTAAAGCAGTTCTTATTCTTCTGCCAGCAAATCAAGACCGCTTAATGCCGGGCCTTCAATGACCTCACCGTTGATGGCATAACGTGATCCGTGGCATGGGCAGTCCCATGTTTTTTCGCCGGCATTCCACTCACATTCACAGCCCATATGCTTACAGGTTGTGTCGACAATATATACTTTCCCACTTTCATCCTTATATGCACCGGCTCTTTGCCCGTTGTACATCACAACAGAGCCTTGACCAGTCTGTAAGTCATCGGCATCCTTATCGGTGTATTCCAATTTCCCTTTAATAAAGTGCTTGGCTATATCACCGACCGTTGTAAGGGTGCTTTTTAAATCAGGGTCAGCATGAAATCTTGTCGGCCCGTATAGCCCCTTATAAGGATTATCCCGATTTAATACATAATCCCTTAAAATATGACCAGCAAGGATTCCTGTTGTCATGCCCCACTTTTTATAACCGGTTGCGACTAACACCTTTTCACGATCCTCGGTAATTGGACCGATATACGGGAGTTTATCAAGGGTAACTAAATCCTGTGCAGACCAGCGGTAGACAATTTCTTTTGCTCCAAAAGTTTTTTCCGCAAATTCTGCTACCGCTTCGTAATGCTTCATGGTATTAATCCCCTGGCCGGTTTTGTGACTCTCGCCGCCAATAATCCAAAGGTTTTCTCCGTTTATTGGTGTTGAACGAATGGATCGAGACGGATTGTCGGCGCTGATATACATGCCTCCTGGGTACTCCTGGTCTGTTTTAATCGCAATGGCATATGACCGATCCGCGTACATTCTGGCAAAAAAGAGCCCAATCTTATCATAAAAAGGGAAATGAGAGGCCATAATGAGGTGTTTGCACATTACTTTATGGCCGCCTTTGACATACACCTTTGGCTCTGTTTTATCATCCGCAATATCTGTGGCGGTTGTTTTTTCAAATACTTTACAGCCAGAGTTTACTGCTTCATTTAATAATGATTTTAAAAATTTCAGCGGATGATACTGGGCCTGATTCCGCATCATTAAGGCGCCTTTGACAGGAATATTAAAGGGAATGGTATCCTTTAGGGCACCATCAATTCCAAGTCTTTGATAGGCCTCCCATTCTGTCCGCAGCTTCTCTCGATATTCTTCAGTCGTCGCATACACAAAGGCATCCTGCTTGCTGAAATCACAATCAATTCCCTTGTTGTTTACTTTATTTTCGACAAATTGAATCGCATTCATATGTGATTCGTAATAAAGCTTTGCTTTTTCCTCGCCGAAATGATTGATGAATTCGTCATAAATAATGTTGTGCTGCGCCGTTAGTTTGGCAGTGGTATGGCCCGTGGTTCCGTTTAATACTTGGTCCGCTTCAAGAACGGCAACCTTTAACCCTTCTTTTGTAAGTAGATAGGCAGCCGTAATCCCGGTGATACCGGCGCCGACAATCGCTACATCAACAGATAAATCTTCGTTCAGCGATTCAAATTCAGGGAGTTCTAACTCGCGCCAATATGGTTTAGGAAATTGGGGAAGTTTTTCAGATGCACTCATAATGACCCTCCAGTTTCATGTTTAACTCATGCTTAATTTTTCCTAATGTGCAAAAAACATGTAATGGCGGAACATTATTTTGAGAATAAAAAAGAACCTTGATCTGTCAAGGTTCTTGGATAGACTTACGATTTTTCGGAGTCGTTCGTGCTAATTTTATCAACGCGGGAGGAATCTTCAGAATTAAAAGCCTGACGTAAGAAATATACGATTGTTCCCCCAGCAACCAAAAGGATGACAATTAAACCAATCAACGTGATCCACCATAAACCCATCGCTATCTATCCTCCTTTTTTTAACAATTCTACCATGGAAATATTGCTATCTAAAGATATATGCCTAAACAGAGCCAATCTTGCAAGCAAGATTGACCCGTTATTCCCTTTTCTTAAGTTCTGAGTAGTAATCGACCTTCTTAATATTGACACCAACAAAGGTTTCGATAATCGATTGGCCGCCGGCAATGGAAAAAATCAAGATAAACACAAAGGCGGCCTTCGGAAAAAGCAAATATCCAGTACCAATAAAAATAGCGCTCCAAACACCGGCACACCAATAACATTTCAAAAGATAACCAAACATCGATTTTGGGACTTCCTTCGTTTCGAATGTCCCGTTTTCCTTTTCCACCCGGACCTGTTTCATGAATGGCCGGCGGATAAATTCTGTGATTTTATCGAAAACGATTAAATGAGTTAAACGATAGCTTGCTAATATTAGCATAACATAGGTTATCCAAGAAATGTCTTTCATTTGCGTCCTCCCAAAAACACTCAGGCTAATCATTCCAAAAAATATGTTACTGCTCTCTGTATATTTTGAGCCTGAAATCAAAAATATATATTCGGAGGAGGCGAAAAGATGAAAAAAACTTTTTGGTTAAGTTTATTGTTTGTGCTCTCACTTTTCTGTATTCCAAGTGTTTCATTTGCCCAGCAAGTTTATACGGTCCAGCCGGGCGACTCACTTTGGAAAATTGCCGTAAAATATCAGGTGGGACTATCAGAATTGATTAGTGCAAACCCGCAATTTAAAAATCCGAGCCTGATCTATCCGGGACAAAAGGTAAACATTCCTAATTTAAGCGGCACAAAATCAATTGAAAATCAAGTGATTCAATTGACCAACCAAGAGCGGGCAAAAAATGGGCTGAAACCTTTAACGGCCAATTGGGAGTTATCACGTGTAGCACGTTATAAAGCGATGGATATGCGTGATAAAAATTATTTCAGCCATACGAGCCCCACCTATGGCAGCCCATTTGACATGATTAAGAATTTCGGTATTGCCTATCGCTCGGCAGCTGAAAATATAGCGGCAGGCCAGACCACTCCGGCGGCAGTTGTAAAGGCCTGGATGAACAGTCCGGGACACCGCGCCAATATTTTGAGCACATCTACCAATCAAATTGGAGTCGGCTATGCCAAAGGCGGTTCATACGGACATTACTGGGTGCAAATGTTTATTGCTAAATAAATGATGAAGGGTCAGTTTCATAAGGAGACTGACCCTTTCTACGTCTTAGGACCGAGATGAAAATCAAGCTCTGGCGCAATTATGGAAATCCGGTAAACGCGGTAAGATGATATCAAGAAAGCGAAAGGAAGTGGAAGATAAAATGAAAAAGTTTGGTTTACTGTTAGCTGGCGGGATTGCAGCAGTTGTATTACTTTCAACAATCGGCCCGATGGTGGGGTTAGCCGTAAGTTTGGTGCTTCTTTACTTCATCGTGAAACAGTTTTTAAAAACTGAATCAACCGGTGCCAAAATTGGCTTGGCGATTGTTGGGGTAATTGTCCTTGCAGCATCGATCCATAATGTGCCTGCCGTCATTGGTGTAGCCGCAGCTTATGTTCTATACCTCGTATATAAAAAATGGAACGGGCAGAAACACACCAAGATCAAAGAAGAATCGGACCCATTTACTAATTTTGAAAAACAATGGAATGAAATGAAAAATTATTAAAAATCAAAGGAGCGAACTAAAAATGACAAACTTATTTACAAGAATTAAAAACGTTGTGATGGCTGATTTACACGAGACTTTGGACCATAAAGAAAACAAAAATCCAATTGCTTTATTGAACCAGTACCTGCGCCAGTCTGAGCAGGAAACTGAAAAGGTGAGAAAATTAGTAGAGCGTCAGTATAAATTAAAAGAGGAGTTCACAAAAGAATATCATCACGCACTGGAACTGGCAGAAAAAAGAAAGTATCAAGCGGAAATTGCTTCGAAAGCAGGGGAAACAGAGCTGTATCAATTTACTGCAAGTGAGCATCAGCAATATGCGGAACGTGCTGAGCGCCTAAAGGCTTCACTCGAACAGGTGAACGGACAGCTTGCGGAATTAGAGAGTAAATACGAAGAAATGAAGCATAAATTAAAGGATATGCAGCTACGCCGGATGGAGCTTATGGGCCGTGAGAATGTCACTCGTGCCAATCAGCGGATCAATCAAGTATTAGAGTCTGATAACTGTTCAAACAAATCTTATTCAAGATTTAAGGAGATCGAAAACTATTTGGACCGCTTAGAACATCAAGTGAATAGCTCATATTACCGGAGCACGATTGATGCCAGGATTGCGGAGCTTGAAAAAAATACAAAAGTAGAAGAAAGCAAGTCCATTTAATGGGTAATCATGGTATCCTATAGAAAAGCAGATTTGTTTTGAGGCGCAAGTGCTGGACAAAAGAAGGCGTAGAGTTTCTGCGCCTTTTGCCCATATCAACTTAACAAAAACAATTCACATCGATATAAGGAGAGGGTAGGGCCGATGTTCAAAAACTATAAAAATGACTATGCCGGATGGCTGGTTGTATTTGGTGTGGTCATCCTGCTATTAGAAATATTATTTTTTAACCACGGGCTTATATTCTCTCTTTTTGTCGCAGGTGGAATGATTTATTTAGGCCGGAAAAGACGAGGCAGAACGTCTGGAAAATGGCTGTTTTATGGCGGGATTTTCTTTTTAGCCATCAGTGTTTTTAACATGATGACGTTTAAGTTTTTATTATTAGCAATCTTACTGCATTTTTTTATACAATTTTTAAATACGAAAAAGCAGCCAAATAAAATAAAGCTGGAGCTAACCGAACCGGAAAAGACTGAGACACCGGAAATGCTAATCAGAACTGATACGTTATTTGATAATATGTTTCTTGGCCAGCAGAAGACGCCGCAGGGGGTCTATGAATGGAATGATGTCAATATCCAGACCGGGATCGGCGATACGATTATTGATCTTAGCTACACAATGCTTCCAAAAGGGGAAAGCGTCATTTTAATTCGGAATTTAATTGGTAATATCCAAATCTTTATCCCGTATGACGTTGAAGTGACGGTAAACCATTCTTCTGTAATTGGAAAGACTAAGGTTTTTGAAAACCAGAACAGCAAGATGTTCAATCAAGTATTTCAAGTAAAAACTCCTGGCTATGAGGGGGCCGAGCAAAAGGTCAAAATCATTACCTCGCTCATCGTCGGTAACATCGAGGTGAGCCGGATATGAGTGCAACGGGGCGTCAAATTGTCTGGGGTGTCGCATTTGCCTTTTTGATGGCGATTTTTATTAGCAGTGCATTTTTTCTTGTGTTTCCATTAACAAGCTGGTCGGAATTGTGGACAAAGGATTTCATGGATATTCCGATAATTATTTTTATTCCAGCCTTTAGTATTGCTATGGGAATTCTTTTTGGAACCTCTGCGGGGCTTTATTGGAGAAATCGGCTGCGTCTGATTGAACAAACACTTCATCAACTAGAAGAGGGGAAACACCATGATATCAATATGGAAGGCTTTTCTTCGGTAAGTGAAATGCAAACTATTGCGAAAAGGATGGAGAAGATCGGCAAACAAATAGCGGAGCATGCGAGACACGCGCAGCGGCTTGCGACAGAAAAAGTGGAGGATCAGGAGGCAAGGATCCAAGAAATCATTGAGCAGGAACGGAATCGGCTTGCAAGGGAGCTCCATGACTCTGTCAGCCAGCAATTATTCGCGGCGTCTATGATGATGTCAGCGATCAATGAAACAAAACAGGATACAGAGGAAACGGCCGAAACAAAACAGCTAAAGATGGTTGAAGAGATGATACATCAATCACAGCTTGAAATGAGGGCGCTGCTGCTTCATTTAAGGCCAGTTGCTTTAAAGAACAAATCGCTCCAGGTAGGAATTGAGGAGCTGTTAATCGAATTATCACAAAAAGTGGAAATGGAGATAAAATGGAAAGTGGAAGACTTCCCGCTTGATAAAGGGGTTGAGGATCATTTATTCCGGATTCTCCAAGAATCTGTTTCTAATACACTAAGACATGCAAAAGCAGAGAAACTGGATGTGTTGTTGATTAAACGTGATGATCTGGTGATTTTACGGGTTGTCGATGATGGTGTCGGTTTTGAAATGGACGAAGGAAAAGCAGGCTCTTATGGAATGCAGAACATGAATGAGCGGGCTTTGGAAATCGGCGGGACGCTAAAAGTGATTAGTGTGAAAAATAAAGGGACGCGGCTGGAAGTGAAGGTCCCGGTACTGGTTAATGGAGTGGATGCAAATGATTAGAGTAGTATTTGTCGATGATCATGAAATGGTAAGAATTGGTGTCTCGTCTTATCTTTCTGCACAGCCGGATATTGAAGTGGTCGGCGAGGCGGAGAATGGGAAAAAGGGTGTAGAGATGGCATTAAAGCTTCGCCCTGATATCATTTTAATGGATTTGGTTATGAAGGAAATGGATGGAATAGAAGCAACACGACAAATTATTGAACAATGGCCTGAGGCAAAGATTATTATTGTGACGAGCTTTTTAGACGATGAAAAAGTGTATCCGGCACTTGAAGCAGGAGCAACAAGCTATATGCTGAAGACGTCGAAAGCGAGCGAAATTGCCAAAGCCGTCCGCGCCACCTATCAGGGGCAGTCGGTCCTTGAACCAGAGGTTACCGGGAAAATGATGATGAAAATGCGTAAGAAGTCGGAGCACCTGCCACACGAGGACTTAACCAGCCGGGAAATGGAAATCTTACTCTTAATGACCGAGGGGAAAACAAACCAGGACATTGCCGACGAACTATACATCGCACTCAAAACCGTCAAAACCCACGTCAGCAACATCCTAAGCAAACTCAACGTCCAAGACCGTACCCAAGCTGTAATTTACGCATTCAAGCACTCGTTAACGAAATAGCGGGTTGTTGTTCATATAACGGGTGTCAGGCACCATGTGAATTTTTCACATGGTGCCTGACACCCGTTTTCTTTGACACCCGTTTTCTTTCTAAAGGGATAAAAAAAGTAATTGAAAATCTTTATCAATTAGTGATATGATATTTAATGAAAATGATTATCATTATCTCGTTGGAGGGTTTTTATACATATGAAATTATTAAAAGTGTCTAGTATTCTATTAATCTCAAGCGGCTTGTTATTCGGTTGTTCTAATTCTAATCAAGGGGAAGCTCCGGCCAAAGATAAAACGAAGAAGGCAGCCACAACTGTTGAAGACTCCTTTAAAGGGGTAACAGATGAATATCGTGAGTATGCAATTGGCGAAATCGAGGAATTTGTTACAGCAACAGAGGCATTTACAACCGCGGTGAAAAACGGTGACATCGAAAAAGCGAAGCAGCTGTATGCCCCTGCACGGATGCATTATGAACGGGCGGAACCGATTGCAGAAGTATTCGGTGATTTGGATCCAAAGATTGATGCCCGTGAAGGCGATGTTCCAGAAGCGGAGTGGACCGGTTACCACCGAATTGAGAAAGGTTTATGGGAAGATAACACGACTAAAGGTTATGAACAATTTGCCGACCAGCTGATGAAGGATGTTAACCTTTTACGAGCAAAGGTCGACACGGTCGAAGTAACACCTGACTTATTAATTACTGGTGCTGTTGACCTGCTAAATGAGGTGTCCACTTCGAAAGTAACGGGGGAAGAGGACCGCTATTCCCATACAGACTTATATGATTTTGTCGCCAATGTGGAAGGCGCAGAAAAGATCTATCAATTATTAAAACCAACTTTACAGAAGAAAGACGAAGAGCTTTCAAAAGAAATTCAAACTCGTTTTGATGATGTTTATAGTTTGTTAGATCAGCATAAAAAAGGTGACGGCTATAAAGTTTATACCGATCTTTCAAAGGAAGAGGTAAAAGCGTTAAGCCAGGCAATTGATGCGCTGGCCGAACCACTTTCACAAATAGGAATTGTAACGGAGGCGTCTTAAATGACAACCGGTAAAAACAACTTAGAAATGTCTTCACCGGCATCAGCACCAGCACCGAAAAAAATCTCACGCCGGGATGTGTTGAAAACAGCCGGTATTGGCGGAATCGGTGTCCTAATCGGAGCATCTGGGGTCGGTGGGCTGCTTTCGATGACAGAAAGCAAAGCGAACAGTTCCGGTAAAACTGATATCGTCCCATTCTATGGAAAACATCAGAGCGGGATCACTACGAAACCGCAAGACCATGTTTATTTTGTGGCATTAGATGTAACGGCGGCGGAAAAGTCGGCGTTGGTGAAGCTTTTTAAAGAATGGACTGAGGCTGCGGCTATGATGACAGAGGGTAAACCTGTCGGAGAGCTCTCCAGTAATGAATTTTTACCGCCAAAAGATACGGGCGAGGCAGCAGGACTGTCAGCATCCAATTTAACTATTACCTTCGGGGTTGGGCCAAGTCTGTTTGTAAAAAATGGCCAGGACCGTTTTGGACTAAAACATAAGCAGCCGAAAGAGTTAGCCGATCTTCCAAAATTTCCGCTTGATGCGTTAGAAGAGGAATGGTCAGGAGGCGACCTATGTATTCAAGCTTGTGCGGACGATCCGCAGGTAGCCTTCCATGCGGTCAGAAATCTCATTCGTATTGCCCGGGGAAAGGCAATATTACACTGGGCACAGCCGGGATTTCAGCGGACGAAACAGGCGGATCCAAAGGATGAAACGCCAAGAAATCTTTTTGGTTTTAAAGATGGCACCGTAAACCCTGATATAAAAAATGAAAAAGAGGTAAACCAGCATGTCTGGGTACAGCCAGGTGATGGTCCAAACTGGCTGGCAGGGGGAAGTTACTTGGTGGTGCGCCGAATTCAAATGTTTATTGAGGTCTGGGATCGAACCAATTTACGAGAACAAGAGAATACGTTCGGCAGGTACCGCGACAGCGGGGCGCCTTTTGGACAAAAAAATGAATTTGATAAACTCGATTTAAAGAGTAAAAAAGAGAACGGTGAATACGTGCTCCCGGTTAATTCGCATGTCCGCTTATCACATGGGGATGGATCACAGCAAATATTACGCCGTGCCTATTCCTATTCAAACGGAATGGACGTGAAGACGGGCAGCTTTGACGCCGGACTATTATTCTTATGCTTTCAACGGACACCAAGTAAACAATTTATTCCAATGCAACAGCGCTTATCCACCATGGATAAGTTGAATGAATACACAACACACCGCGGCAGTGCGATTTTTGCCTGCTTACCTGGGACGAATAAGGGCGGTTATATCGGGGAAACACTTTTTAATTAGTAGTGTCCTTTATTACTAGTCCAGCGCTCTTGTCATGAGCGCTTGTGCTTTTTGAACTAAGGGGAGAACATGATGAAAATAGGGAAGCTATTTATTTTGCTATTCGCGTTTATGCTTCTATTTCAAACATCCAATTTTGTGAATGCTCAAGCCGCCGCCGTGGTGAATCATGACGAACTATTTGTATTGATTGGCGACAGCTTAATGAAAGCAAAATCCGGAGAAATTGAAACAGTTGCTAAAAACATAGAACAATTTGGACATGAATGGGTGTCAATCAAGAAGAAAAACAGCAAGCAGGCAAAAAACGTGGATGAAGAACTGAAAAAGGTTCAGCGGCTGCTTGTGGATAAAAAGGTAGACAGCCAAGCATTGTCCAAAAGTCTATCGTCGCTGTCAAGTGCAGTAGTTTTATATGATCAGGAACAAAATCCTGTGGATAAGGAAAAAGCTAAAGAAAAAGTTAACCAGCTGCTCCCGCTGATTGCAAATTTTAAAGATGCACTGGCAGAAGGGGATAGGGCGGTACTTAAAGCACGTTATCAAGCAATCATGAATCAATGGACAGCTTCGGAAAAGGTCGTCCATGATGAGAGTATTGCCGCATATGGGAATATCGAAAAATATACAGCACTCATCAGAATTGCGATTACCCAAGAGCCTGCTGATCTCGAAAAAGCAAATGTTAATGCTGATGAATTAAAGGAAGAAGTGGATAATTTTCTAGCTGGAAAAACAGCCAAGGGTGTTGAAGGCAAACACTCGCTGGAGGATGTTGCCGCTTTATTAAGCAGTGCGGAAAACGCGATTTCAGACAAGGAATACGAAAAAGCAAGTACGGATTTAAATGAAATTCTGAGCATTTGGCCAATGGTTGAGGGCGATGTGCAAACACGGGACAGCAAGCTGTACAATGATATCGAAACAAAAATTCCGGCAGCAATCAGCCTCTTAAACTCTCAAAAAGTAGATTCCGATAAAGCCGGGGCAATCTTAAAGGATCTCCAGTCAAGGCTGGCACCGTTAACGAGCAAAACTGATTATAGCTTGTGGGATGCCGCGCTTATTTTACTTAGAGAAGGGTTAGAAGCGATTTTAATTGTTGGTACCCTGATTGCTTTTCTTAAGAAAATGGGTCAGGCCAGCAAGCAAAAGTGGATCTGGGCAGGTGTGGCAGCAGGTATCCTTGCCAGCGCGGTTCTCGCGGTTGTCATCAATATAGTTTTTTCAAAAATTGTCGCCGCCTCCAGCCGCGAATATATTGAAGGCATAACCGGTGTTGTGGCCGTAGTAATGATGCTTACAGTGGGGGCGTGGCTCCATAATAAATCAAGCATTGGAAACTGGAATAAATATATTAATCAACAAATGCAACAGGCGATTGCTAAAGGAAGCCTCATTTCTTTTGCCTTGATCAGTTTCCTTTCAGTATTCCGTGAAGGCGCGGAAACAATTATTTTCTACACCGGAATTACTCCTTATATCAGTTTGCAGCAGTTGATAATCGGCGTTGTCTTGGCAATCGCCATCCTTGGTGTTGTCGGCTTTTTGATTATTCATTACAGTGTCAAAATTCCAATCCGTCTATTCTTTAAAGTGGCAACACTTCTAATTTATCTTTTAGCCTTTAAAATTCTTGGGGTAAGTATCCATGCCCTTCAGATTTCAAACGTGCTGTCCATGAGCACGGTGCAGAACCTCCCGTATATCGATTGGATTGGCATGTACCCAACATGGGAAACATTCTTAACACAACTACTGCTTGTCGTATTTATTTTCATTATGACTTGGATTGTGAAGAAAAGAGCAGTGGCTAAGAATGTGTAACAAGTTAGGGTGTCAGGGACCATGTGAAAAATTCACATGGTGCCTGACACCCTTTTTTATACTATTCTCTAGACTTGTCTCATAAATTATAAAGTAAATCTTTAAATCAGTGAGACTACAGCAAAGGGAGAATCTGAAATTGGCAATTTATTATCGGGGTATCTTGTTTTTGGCCGTAACCGCATTTTTAGGAGAGGGAATTGAAGTTTTAGTTAATATGATTCTAGCAAGGCAGCTGGGATCGCATGGTTTGGGCTTGTATATGTCCATTTTGCCGACCATTTTCTTAATTGTCCTCATTTCCAGTTTTGAATTGCCGGTGTCAATCTCCAAATTTATCGCCGAACGCGAAGAGCGCTATCACCGCAATATTCTCTATCACGCCATCACCATCACGATTATTTTTACGAGTCTATTATTAGTCATCGGGACGATGCTGCTGCCATTCATTCCCGTCTTCAATTCGTATCATCCCTATGTCCGCTGGCTTGTCATCATCCTGATTCCCGTTATTTCCTTCACTTCGGTCGCCAGGGGCTATTTTATGGGCAGACAGCTGATGGGAAAAATCGCAATCTCAAACTTTTTACGAAAAGTCGTTCAGCTTATTGTGCTTTTCGGGGTGTTCCGGCTCTTCGAATTCAATGCTGAATCATCGCTATTAATCGCCATCGGCACCTTAATTGGCAGTGAAATTGTTGTTTTTCTATATTTAGTTTTCATGTTCATCATCCAATTCCAGCAAATCAAAAAACAGCCGTTTTCTAATATAAACAGGAAGATGGTTCGAAAGAATTTAATGGCGGTGTCGATTCCAACAACCGCCATGCGTCTGTTTTCTGCTTTCACCGGTGCCATCCAGCCTTTCTTGATTAAAGCGGCATTAGTACATTCGGGGATTTCAGCCGTGCAGGCCACTGAACAGTTCGGAATGCTGATGGGAGTAGCCATTTCCATCGGATTTTTCCCGGGATTTATTGCTCATTCGTTGCTAATTGTCCTAATTCCCGCCGTTTCCAAAACAAGTTCCGATGGGGATTATTTCAGCCTGCAAAAGATGCTTCAGCAGGCTATGGTACTTACGCTTGGGTATGGCATTATCGCGGTAACACTCTTTTATTTTTTTGCACCTGAGTTGACTTCGTTATTTTTCAAATCAAACACATCAGCGATTTACTTGCAATTACTTTGGCCATTCTTCTTGTTTCATTACTTTGTAATGCCGCTTCAGGCGTTTATGATTGGCCTCGATATGATTAAAGAAGCATTCATTCATATCATTTGGTCGACGGTGATTTCATTTGGGCTTATTCTTTGGCTCGGAGCGATGCCGGAATGGCGGATGGACGGAGTCATTATCGGGATGAACACAGGGTCGGTCCTGCTGGCGCTAATGCATTATTTAACGGTTTGTAAAAAAATCGGGGTTACGTTCTTCATGAAAGGTGCGTTAACGAAAAAGGGAGCTTGAAAATTCAAGCTCCCTTTTTGTTAGTCTCTGCTTCCAAGTATTCCGAAAATACGCAGGATACTGATGAACAGGTTGATGAAATCTAAATATAAGCTTAATGCCATCATTGGTACTTCTTCCGGTCTTACACCGTGATGCTTCATCCGGCTGATGTCAAACAGAACGTAACCGCTGAATACTAATACCCCGATAAAGGAGAAAGCAAGCATTCCAGTTGAGCTTAATGGGAAGAAAATGTTGAAAATCATAATTGCCACGAGTGCCAGCAGGGCAGCAAATAGGAATCCGCCTAAGAAGGAAAAGTTCCGTTTTGATTTCGCCGCATAAATCGAAATACCTGTAAACATAACCGCAGTGGTAGCAAATGCATTAATAACCACATTAGCTCCGGCTGTTGATGCGTAGTAGGCGACAATTGGATACAATGTTATCCCTGAGATAAAGGTAAAGATATATAAGAACGAATAAGAAATCGCCTTTTTTCGTCTAAAAAAGACAGCTGCGATAATCATGACTAATTCTAAAATCGATAACGGTAAAAATAAACTAGGCGGTACATACACTCCAGCCATGGTACCTACAAAGGCTATGGCAAGGGAGAGGGCGAATGTCCGTAATACAGAAGGCATAAATTCAGACGATGTTTGCGTATTATACAATTTTCTTCACCTCATCAATAATGTCTTACAATAAGTTATACGAAGAAGTGGTCAAGATGTTTCACTTTTTCGTAAAATTTCTTTATCTTCTTTTAAAAGATCACGAATCTCAGCTAAAAGCACTTCAGTACGATCTGGTTCTTCTTCAACGACAGCCTCTTCCTTTTCCTCTTTCTTTTTGAAACGGTTAAGAAATTTGATAACAATAAAAATGGAGAAGGCAATAATAAAGAAATCTACAATGTTTTGAATAAATAGTCCGTATTTTATGTTTCCGAAGGCAAGTTTGGAAAAGTCGATATGACCTTTTCCAATTATAAATGCAAGGATAGGCATAATAATATTATCAACCAGCGAGGAAACGATTTTTCCAAAAGCGGCTCCAATAATTACCCCGACAGCTAAATCAATAACGTTTCCTTTCATTGCAAATTGTTTAAATTCATTCCACATAAATAGTTCCTCCCATTTTATTCACATGAATCAAATTGTAACCATAGATGCCATCCGTTTGCAATAGTTGTTTTTCCTAAATAAAAAAGAGCAGCCAAATGCCGCTCTCTTGTATCGAATACGATATTAAAATGCCCAGTTTCCGTTTCGGAAAATTGGTTCGCTTTTGCCATCGGCGCTAATGCCGTCAATGTCCATTTCCGCTGATCCAATCATAAAGTCAACATGCGTGATACTTTCGTTAAGCCCGTTTTCTTTAAGCTCCTCAGAAGACATTTTTTTGCCGCCCTCGATACAGAAGGCATAGGCGCTGCCAATAGCCAAATGGTTCGAAGCATTTTCGTCAAACAATGTATTATAAAAAAGAATGTTGGATTGGGAAATTGGCGAATCGTAAGGGACAAGTGCGACCTCACCAAGATAGTGGGAGCCCTCATCCGTTTCCACTAAATGTTTAAGAACCTCTTCGCCTTCCTCGGCTTTTACGTCAACAATTTTTCCGTTATCAAAAGTAATCGAAAAACGATCGATGATATTGCCGCCATAGCTGAGCGGCTTCGTGCTGGCGACCGTTCCATTGACTCCTGTTTTAAGCGGTACGGTGAAAACTTCTTCTGTCGGCATGTTAGCCATAAATGGGGCACCGTTTTCATTGGTGCTTCCGGCGCCGACCCAAAGATGGTTTTTCGGCAGCTCGATCGTTAAATCCGTCCCAGGTGCTTTATAATGTAGCTTAGCATAGCGCTTTTCATTTAAATAGTTCACTTTTTCGTGAAGCGTCTCGTCATGTTCTTTCCATGCTTCTACCGGGTTTTCGCTGTCGACACGAACGGCTTTAAAGATTGCTTCCCAAAGGAGAGAAACCTGCTGGTCGCTAGGAGCATCAGGAAAAACTTTTGCAGCCCAGGCAGGTGAAGCAGCGGCAACAACTGTCCAGCTGATTTTGTCTGATTGAATCGCCTGGCGAAACTTCGAAAGCGCTTTACCGGCAGCTTTATTAAAATTAGCAATCCGCTCGGGCTTTACTCCTTTTAATAAATCAGGGCTGGAAGAAACAACAGACATAAAGGCTGCGCCTTTCTTCACAAGGTCTTCCTGCTCCTTTGCGCGCCATTCTGGATATTCATCAAATGCCTCGTCTGGAGCCAAATCATATTTTGTTTTTGAAACGATGTCATCATTCCAATTGACAATGACATTTAATGCACCCGCTTCATATGCTTTTTTAACAGCAAGGCGGACAAAGTCAGCGGCATCTATAGAAGCGTTAATAGCTAGAATTTGTCCCTCTTGGACATTAACACCGACCTTCACGGCCAGTTCCGCGTATTTTTCCAAGTTCTTTTGAAATTCACTCATATGTATATTCTCCTTTTTCAGAATCTTCCTTTTTAATTGTAACGGCTTTCATTGGAAAAAGAAACCGAAAGCATCGGTGAAAAAATACAAAAAAAAACAGTAAAGAATTTGTCTCTACTGAAGTTTGCTGCCATATACTTTTAAATTGAAATAAACACCTGCTGAAAATAATACGATAAACGTAATCATGCCGGAAATTGATGTAGGAGCCATGAATTGCGATAGTTCCATTGTTTCCACCGCCCGTTAATTTGAAATTATTTACACACTAATTATAATACTAAAAGAGGTAATTGTGAACAATTTAGTACAATTTATTGACGGATTTTCGAACTTATTATGAGGGGCTTACTTGATATAACCACACATTGAAATCATCAGATTTACTGAATCCATTTTTGACGTATGTTATATTAAACTTACGGAAATTTGAAAGGATGTTTTAAATATGGCAAAAAGTGTTGTAATTGCTGAAAAACCTTCTGTCGCACGTGATATTGCACGTGTACTTAATTGTAATAAAAAAGGAAATGGGTATCTTGAAGGAAATAAATATATAGTTACATGGGCACTAGGACACCTAGTCACCCTTGCTGATCCGGAAAGTTACGATATGAAATATAAAACATGGAATTTAGAAGATCTGCCGATGCTGCCCGAACGTCTGAAATTGACTGTAATTAAACAGACTGGAAAACAGTTTAATGCTGTAAAGAGTCAACTAATTAGAAATGATATCACCGAAATAATCGTGGCTACAGACGCAGGTAGAGAGGGAGAATTAGTCGCACGTTGGATTATCGATAAAGCAAAAGTTAATAGACCTATTAAACGTCTATGGATCTCATCTGTTACCGATAAAGCGATTAAAGATGGATTTGCCAACTTAAAGCCTGGTAAGTCTTATGACAATTTATATGCCTCAGCTGTCGCTCGTTCAGAAGCTGACTGGTATATCGGACTTAATGCAACGCGTGCATTAACAACTCGGTTCAATGCCCAATTAAACTGCGGTCGTGTTCAAACACCAACTGTTGCAATGATTGCCGCCCGTGAGGAAGAAATCAAAAATTTCAAAGCGCAAACCTATTACGGCATTGAAGCCCAAACATCTGACAATTTAAAATTGACATGGCAGGATGCAAAAGGGAACAGTCGCAGCTTTGATAAAGAGAAAATCGATGCGATTGTAAAGAAACTGGGCAAACAAAATGCCATAGTAAAAGAAATTGAGAAAAAGCCCAAAAAGTCTTTTTCTCCTGGCCTTTATGATCTAACCGAACTACAACGCGATGCAAATAAGATATTTGGTTACTCTGCCAAGGAAACGTTAAATATTATGCAAAAACTGTATGAACAGCATAAAGTCTTAACGTATCCTCGTACGGACTCACGGTATCTTTCTTCCGATATAGTGGCAACACTTCCAGAACGGTTGAGAGCATGTGGGATAGGAGAATACCGTCCGTTAACTAATAAGATTTTAAGCAAGCCGATTAAAGCTTCGAAAGCATTTGTCGATGACAGCAAAGTATCCGACCACCATGCTATTATTCCTACAGAAGGTTATGTAAACTTCTCGGCCTTCACAGATAAAGAACGAAAAATTTATGACTTAGTGGTTAAACGATTCTTAGCTGTGTTATTCCCGGCATTCGAGTATGAGCAGCTAACGCTTCGTGCAAAAATCGGTGATGAGAACTTTGTTGCAAGGGGAAAAACCATTTTATCCACTGGATGGAAAGAAGTATACGAAAATCGGTTTGAAGATGATGAGGCAGCTGATGACTTAAAGGAACAGATTTTACCTCGCATCGATAAAGGGGATACCTTAAACGTAAGACTAATTGCGCAAACATCAGGTCAAACTAATCCACCTGCACGTTTTAATGAAGCAACATTACTTTCGGCAATGGAAAACCCTACGAAATATATGGAAACAAAAAATAAGCAGCTTGCGGACACGTTAAAATCGACGGGTGGATTAGGAACTGTTGCTACGCGTGCGGATATTATTGATAAGCTTTTTAATTCATTCTTAATTGAAAAGCGTGGTAAAGACATTCACCTTACTTCTAAAGGTCGTCAATTGTTAGATTTAGTGCCTGAAGAGCTAAAATCTCCTGCTTTGACTGCGGAGTGGGAACAAAAGCTTGATCAAATTGCTCATGGCAAGTTGAAAAAAGAAGTGTTTATCAGCGATATGAAAAACTACACAAAGGAAATTGTTGCCGAAATTAAATCAAGTAATAAAAAATACAAACATGACAATATTTCCACTAAAAATTGTCCAGACTGTGGAAAACCAATGCTTGAAGTGAACGGCAAAAAGGGAAAAATGCTCGTATGCCAAGACCGGGAATGCGGACATCGTAAAAATGTATCGCGGGTTACCAATGCCCGCTGCCCGCAGTGCCATAAAAAATTGGAGCTTCGCGGCGAAGGCGAGGGTCAAATCTTCGCATGTAAATGTGGATATCGTGAAAAGCTATCTGCTTTTGAAGCACGCCGTAAAAAAGAATCCAAAGGTAAAGTGGATAAACGCACGGTGCAAAAGTATCTAAAAAACCAACAAAAAGATGAAGAACCATTGAATAATGCTTTGGCAGAAGCATTAAAAGGGTTGAAGTTTGATTAACACTATAAAAAGGGGCAATTCATCAAAACGGTGAATTGTCCCTTTTTTTAAATCCACCATTCAATGAGGCTATTGGAAACAAAACTCACGAAGAAAGCGGCAGAAATGTTTCCAATGAGGGCTATTGGAAACAAAACTCACGAAGAAAGCGGGAGAAATGTTTCCAATGAAGGCTATTGGAAACAAATCTCACGAAGAAAGCGGGAGAAATGTTTCCAATGAAGGCTATTGGAAACAAAACTCACGAAGAAAGCGGCAGAAATGTTTTCAATGAGGGCTATTGGAAACAAAACTCACGAAGAAAGCGGCAGAAATGTTTTCAATGAAGGCTATTGGAAACAAATCTCACGAAGAAAGCGGGAGAAATGTTTCCAATAAGGGCTATTGGAAACAAATCTCACGAAGAAAGCGGGAGAAATGTTTCCAATGAGGGCTATTGGAAACAAAACTCACGAAAAAAGCGGGAGAAATGATTCCAATAAGGGCTATTGGAAACAAAACTCACGAAGAAAGCGGGAGAAATGATTCCAATGAGGGCTATTGGAAACAAAACTCACGAAAAAAGCGGGAGAAATGTTTTCAATGAGGGCTATTCGGAACAAATCTCTCGAGAAAACGACATTAAATCCCTTTCATTTATTATCTTGCTAAAGCACTATTGTACTAAAATTCAGAAAAATACCTTGACATAAATGGTTTTTCTCACATACAATTATTATCAAAGTAATAATTTTAATGATGGGTGATAGAATATGAGGCATCGCTTACATTTCAATGTGTTTTTTAAAATCGGCAATAGAGAGGCTGGACTCCAAATCTAATGAGATTAGGAATCCAGCCTCTTTCTTTATTTTACTAAAGTGGTAGAGGAGTGGGATTTAATGATTACATTAACAGGAAACAGTTTAACCTTAGAGGAAATGAAGGAAGTATTATTTCGCCAGCAAAGGGTGAAAGCATCAGAGGATAGTATTAAGGCAGCGGCCAAAAGCCGTGAAGCGGTGGAAAGAATCGTTTCGGAAGAACGAGTGGTATATGGAATTACAACTGGGTTTGGCAAGTTTAGCGATGTCCTCATTGATAAAGATAATGTGCAAGACTTACAGTTGAATTTAATTCGCTCACATGCCTGCGGTGTCGGAGAGCCGTTCCCCGAGGTTGTCGCTAAGGCGATGGTTCTGCTTCGTGCAAATGCACTTTTAAAAGGGTTCTCCGGTATTCGCCCAGTGGTCATTGACATGCTGTTGGAGCTGGTAAATAAAGATATTATTCCGGTCATTCCGCAGCAAGGTTCTCTTGGGGCAAGCGGCGATTTAGCTCCATTATCCCACCTTGCTTTAGTATTAATCGGAGAGGGTGAAGTTTTCTACAAAGGAGAACGGATGGAAGCACACGAGGCTCTTCAGCAGGAAGGCTTACTGCCAATAACTTTAGAAGCAAAAGAAGGTCTTGCTCTTATTAACGGCACCCAGGCAATGACAGCCATGGGGGTCGTCGGATATTTAGAAGCGGAGCAGCTGGCATATGAAAGTGAACTGATTGCTTCGATGACAATTGAAGGCTTGAATGGAATTATCGATGCATTTGCCGAGGAAATCCAAACAGCAAGAGGCTATAAGCAGCAAATTGATACAGCAGCGAGAATCCGAAAATATTTAAGCGACAGTCTGCTAACTACTCAGCAGGGGGAGCTAAGGGTGCAGGATGCATATTCACTGCGCTGCATTCCTCAGGTTCACGGTGCTTCTTGGCAGGCGCTTGATTATGTGAAAGAAAAGCTGGAAATTGAAATCAATGCAGCAACCGATAACCCATTAATTTTTGAGGATGGACAAATGGTGATTTCCGGCGGGAATTTTCATGGGCAGCCGATTGCATTTGCGATGGATTTTATGAAAATTGCAGTGGCGGAGCTTGCTAATATTTCCGAACGAAGGATAGAACGGTTAGTGAATCCGCAATTAAATGATCTGCCGCCATTTTTAAGTCCACAGCCAGGCTTGCAGTCCGGGGCAATGATTATGCAATATGCTGCCGCGTCCTTAGTTTCTGAAAATAAAACATTGGCTCATCCGGCAAGCGTCGATTCCATCCCGTCTTCCGCTAATCAAGAAGATCATGTCAGCATGGGAACAATAGCTTCAAGACATGCTCATCAAATCATCCAAAACTCAAGGCGAGTGCTGGCCATTGAAATGATTTGCGCGATGCAGGCAGTGGAATACCGTGGGGTTGATAAAATGGCTGCCCATACGAAGAATTTCTATATTAAAGGGCGTGAGCAGGTCACTTCAATTAAAAAGGACCGGGTTTTCTCGAAGGATATTGAAAAACTGGCCGAATGGCTGAAAACAATAGAGTTCTCCCAATTTACCAGAAATTTGAGTTTGAATTAAATCTGGTACAGTTGACCGAATAAATAGGAAAAGGCGTGAAACGCATCACGCCTTTTTAATCTTTCTGTTTTGGAAGCAAACGGGCAGTATCCCCGCGCACTTCTTCTTCCTCCACTCTATTCTTAAAGGCTTCCCGCGTTACTAGGAATTCCTCGTCACCAAATTCTTCCTTTGATGTTTTTACCGCCGGAAGGCCATGCTTAGGGAAATTTCCTGGATGATTTTTGTTTTTATGATTAAAATGTTCTCCACGTGCCAATCTCAACACTCCTTTCGTCATCAAAAGTAGCATTCCCTATCATACGGAAATGATTACCGAAAAATTTTGACATTAATTTTTCAACGAGAGTCAAATTTTTGTTATAATGAACGTAATGGTTGTGAAGGAGGGCTGAAGACATGGATATGTTTCAGATGATCTCAGAAGACCGTATTAAAAAGGCCTACGAGGATGGCGAATTTGAAAATCTCCCAGGTTACGGGAAACCGATAAAGCTGGAGGATCTATCACATATTCCGGAAGAATTGCGGATGGCCTATAAATTACTGAAAAATTCCGGGTATTCTGAGGAAGAAAGCAGTATACGCCAGGAAATGATGACAATTGAAGATTTAATCAAAAAGTGTGACGACAGCACGGAATGGGCAGGTCTGCAAAAAAAGCTGAACGAAAAACTTTTACGATTCAACCAGTTGATGTCAAAGCGTAGAAAAACAACCAATTCGTCCCTTTTTAAAAACTATGAGATGAAGATACAAACCAAGCTCAAATAAAAAAAAGCTGTGCGATAGGAGCGTGTCGGTAAGCCGTTGTCACTCTTCGCCAGCTTTTTCTTCATGATTAGCCGGTTTGCACATTCTATCAAGCATAAAGCCAGCAAATACGATAAAAGCAATCGGAATGGAAAAATTTAATACGTGAATTACTGTCATATTAAGCCTCACCACCAATAGTAAGAATATTATTAATATTTGTTATACTTAGTTTCATTATATGCGATTTGTCACAATTTAGACAAATATTTTCGTCATAATTAAAAGCAATTTTTTTGCAAACAAGTTTGGGAGGGAAGCCTGCGATGTGTAACCAAGAAACGATCCTGAATATAATTAGATTAGATCCAACTATATCAGAGCAGGCCATTGCTAATAAAACTGGTTTTTCTCTCGAAGAGGTGAATGAAACAATTGTCTCGCTTATTCAAGCAGGAAGGATTGTGGGTCGCAGTTTCATTCTTCCGGAGGAGAAAAAAATTGTTTGTATCGGCGGTGCCAATGTGGATCAAAAAGTCCAGGTGCTAAATCAGGTAACGTACGAAACATCTAATCCAGCAGTCAGCACAAGGTCAAGAGGGGGCGTTGCTCGTAATGTCGCTGAAAATTTAGGTCGCCTGGGTCTTCAATCGTCGCTGCTGGCTTACATTGGCGGCGATTCAGAGGGGGAATGGCTGCATGAAAATACGAAGCAATTTGTGAACTTAGCCCCATTAAAAGTGATTGAGGGGAAATCAACTGGGACCTATACGGCTGTCCTGGATCCTGAAGGGCAAATGCTGCTCGCACTTTCAGACATGAGAATTTATGATGATGTCGAAGAGGATTTTATCGAAAAAAACATGCATTACCTTCAACATGCAGAGATGGTACTTCTTGATACAAATTTTCCAGGGGGCATTCTCGAGCAAGTTATTTCAAGCTGTAAAGCCTATCAAATTCCGCTTTGTGTGGCTCCAGTATCCGCACCAAAGGCGGAAAAGCTGCCTGAATCACTAGAAGGAGTTACATGGCTGATTGCAAACCATAAAGAGGCAGAAGCACTAGCAAAGTTGAAAATACAAACCGAGGGTGATTTCTTCCGCGCAGCAGAAGTGATCCTTAACCGAGGGGTTGAAAAAGTAGTAATCAGCAGAGGAAACCAAGGAATCATCTATTTTACGAAGGATGGAGAAGCGGGTGCCATTGTTGTCCCCGATATTTTAGTAACAGATGTAACAGGGGCAGGGGACTCACTGATTGCGGGTATTTTATTTGGATATTTAAAAGGGTTAAGTACAGAGAATGCATGTAAAATTGGAATCAGCTGTTCATTAATTACGATTCAATCTGGAGAGACGGTGAATCCGGAATTAAACCATTTAAAGCTGATTAAAGCGTTTCAAAGCTGTTTTTAAAAAAATTTAAACTATGTGGAAAATAGAGGAAGTTTCGACGTTAAACTTCCTTTATTTTTTTTTTCCTTTAATTATGACAAGGTTTTTGTAGAATTTTGGAAAAGGATGGAGGAAAAAGTAGTTAGAAAGTTTAAAAACTATGACAAAAAATAACACTCAGATATAAAAGTACTAGATATAATGAAAATACTGATTAATGGATAAGCAAATAGTCCTTGTTTTATATGCAGAAGGATATAGTACAAAGAGAATATCACACAGAAAAAGGCAAACCTATTGAAAGATAGGGACGCAAAGCTGCGGGTCTAAGGTAAGTATTGCTTGCTAGGATGGCCGGGTTACCTGGAATACAAAAGTATTTTAGGGGGGAAGAAAGTGATAACAAAGGAGAAAGTGGTTGATGTAATGGATGAAGAATGGGTAGCCCTTATTTGTGAGGCGAAAAAGTTAGGGTTAACGATAGAAGAGATTCAAAGTTTTCTGAGCCAACAAGAACAAAAGTAGTACTTTTCGTACATAAAAAATAAAAGCATTCTGCTAGTATAAGGCAGCATGCTTTTTTGTTGCTTAATTTAGATTACCTTTGATTATTCCGCCATTTATTAAATTCAAGGAAATCACGAAATTGATCCTTGGACACCCCTGAGTTCATTGCTTCTTTCACAAGATTCATCCAGTCGTTATCTAATTCGGATTGATCGACCTGTTCATGGATTAAATGTTCAACAGGGATATTCAAAACATGTGATATCTTTTCAAGAAACTGAATGGAAGGATTCTGCTGCAAATTTCGTTCTAGTGAACTTAAATAAGATTTTGCTACGCCTGCTTGTTCTGCAAGTTCGGATAGTGACATTTTCTTTTCTAAGCGGAATTTCTTTACGCGGTCACCAATCATATATCTCACACACCTAATAAATAGTATATTTACGTCTATTTTACCAAAAAGAATAAGAAAGTACCATATTAAGAACGAAAACTATTTTGAAAAATAGATAAGATAGGGTTAATATTAAGAGTGTTTACTGCATATGAAAGGAATAAACTTACTTATAGTCTGTTTCAGTTGCATGCTGCATGCTACAAATACAGTTGACACCAATTGCAATTGAAGCGGTATTTCTTTAACGCAGACAATTATGATCAATACATACATAAAATAATAAAAAATGGAAAGGGGACTCTGCACAATGATTGTCCTTAAATCACAACGCGAAATTGAAGCGATGAAGAAGGCTGGGGAAATTCTAGCGGCCTGCCATAAAGAAATTGCCAAAATGATAAAACCTGGTGTTACCACTTGGGAGATTGACCAATTTGTGGAGAAATTCTTAAGCGAACATAACGCAACTCCTGAGCAAAAAGGCTATAAAGGTTATGAATATGCAACCTGCGCAAGTATTAATGATGAAATTTGCCATGGGTTTCCGCGCAAAGAGCCGCTAAAAGAAGGGGAAATTGTGACAATTGACATGGTTGTTAATTACAATGGGGCATTGGCGGATTCAGCCTGGTCCTATGCCGTAGGTGAAGTGTCTAATGAGGTGGATCATTTATTAAAAGTAACGAAGGAAGCTCTGTATAAGGGGATTGAACAGGCAGTGCCCGGGAATCGAATCGGTGATATTGGCCATGCCATTCAAACATATGTCGAAGGGGAGGGCCTTTCTGTAGTCCGTGACTTTATCGGTCATGGAATAGGTACGGTCATTCATGAAAAACCAGATGTACCGCATTACGGACTGCCGGGAAAAGGCGCGAGAATCAAAGAAGGCATGGTATTTACCATCGAACCAATGGTAAACATCGGCATGCACTATACAAAAATGGACAACAACGGCTGGACCGCAAGAACTGTAGACGGCACATACTCCGCCCAATACGAACACACCATTGCCATCACCAAAGACGGCCCAATCATTCTAACGAGCCAGGAGTAAAAAAATAAGGGTGTCAGGCACCATGTGAAAATTCACATGGTGCCTGACGCCCGTTATTTCTTCCTTAAGTTCCCTAGTTCTTCTGCAAGTGCCTGCATCTCGTTCGGGCTGAAGGAGTTTTTTCTTAAGACCATTTCGTAAATTTCTTTTAGTTCCTCGTACATTTCTTCGTCAAAGTGAGAGGGTTTAATGGCTCCCAGGTTTAAGACTCTTAGTTTTTCTTTTATTTTTTCAATCATAAATTCGACGTTTTCGACTGTTTTTTGTGATAAATCCATGTACATCACCCCTTCAAGCTAATAGTTTCATCTTTTCATTTTAATGGTATTCTGTCAATACAAACCTTTTTCATCCATCCCTCTGATTCGAAAGAAAGCGTACAAGACTTGCAACGAGAGCCTGTATCAAGCAAAATAAATAATATATGTTTAAGAAAGAAAGGAAAGGGTACATATGACAAAGAAAAATCTTTTTTGGAAGGGATTGTTCCTTGGCGCTTTAGCTGGAGGTGCCGTTAGTTTATTTGATAAATATACTCGTGAAGTGATGAAGGATCATGTGCAAAAAACTTCCAGCAAGGTGTATGAAACGGTGCGCCACCCAGGAGAAACAGTGGCGAAAATTAAGTCCACGATTGAACAGGTGAGTGAAGATTTTTCCTATCTTGCCGAAAAGGTAGAAGAAATTCGTGAATTAACACCTCAAGTTACTGATATGATAAAGGAAACAAAGGATACCTTCTCAAAGAGTGAAGACGATGAACTGCTAGAGGAACTTCTTGAAGAAAAAGTAACGAATTATTAAAAAGGAGAGGTGATGATGGGGAATAAAGGGAATGTTCGCTCCTCTTTAATACGACTGCTCTGGCATCGGATTAGTGAAGATGACCTTCCGGGATTAAGCGCTCAGCTCGCTTATTATTTCCTGCTTTCACTTTTCCCGCTTCTGATCGTGTTATTTACGTTAATCCCTTATGTCCCGATACCGCAGCAAGATATGCTGGGAATCATTGAAAAATTTGCCCCTGTAGATGCCATGCAGTTTATTGAGAAATCAATTAATGAAATCATGAGTCATCGCAGCGGCGGCTTGCTATCAGTTGGGATCATTGGGACGATTTGGTCGGCCTCAAACGGGATTAATGCGATTGTGAGGGCATTTAATAAAGCTTATAATGTCCCGGAAAGCAGGTCATTCATTGTTGCTAGAGGAATGGCGATTCTTCTAACATTCGGAATGATCTTTGTTTTTTTATTGGCCCTTATTTTACCAATCTTCGGCAGGGAAATTGGGGAATTTATTTTTTCCCAGTTTGGTTATTCCAAGTTATTTCTTAAGCTGTGGAATACTTTAAGCATTGTGGTAAGTGCGATTATCTTGTTTATTGTTTTTTCAGGCCTATACTGGGTTGCGCCGAATGTGAAGTTCCGCTGCCGCAGCGCTTTTCCGGGAGCAGCCTTTGCGACATTCGGCTGGATTGTTTCTTCGCTGGGCTTTTCCTTTTACGTGGGTAATTTCAGTAACTATACCGTAACTTACGGAAGTATTGGGGCGATTATTGTCTTAATGATTTGGCTGTACATTTCCGCCTTCATTATTATCCTTGGGGGAGAAATTAATGCCTTTTACAGTGAGAAAAATCGTTCTGACTGCTAATAGTTACCTTTATGAAAAAGTTTTATCTGTTCAAACTATGGTTACGGGCGCGGTACTGGTGCTAAGTGCCTAAAGCCCGACCACATTAAGGGAGGTTTGAACATTGACGAAGCATACGAAAAAAGACGGCGGTACAAAGCAAAAGGGTAAAGGCAGCAAAGGCAATAAAACGTCCGGATCTGCAAACGGGTCTAACGGATATCATTAACCATATAAATGGAAAAAAACCGGGTGAATGGTTCACCCGGTTTTAAGTTAGTATATTAAGATTTCAACAGCCGCAAACTGTTAAGAATGACAAGGATGGTACTGCCTTCATGCCCAATGACCCCGAATGGGAGGTCGATGAATTGAAAGAAGTTTGAGCAGATGAGCAGCATGATGACTGAGATGGAAAAGATTACATTTTGCTTAATAATCCGATTCATCCTTTGTGAAAGCCGGACTGCCTCTGAAATTCTTGGCAAATCGTTCTTCATTAAGACAATGTCTGCTGTTTCGAGGGCGACATCGGTTCCTTCTCCCATCGCTATCCCGACATTGGCAATTGCCAGTGCAGGTGCATCATTAATGCCGTCTCCCACCATCGCCACCGTTTGGTATTTTGTTTTCAATTCCTTCAGGTGATCAACCTTGGTTTCCGGCAGACATTCAGCAAAAAATTCATCAACATGGCTTTCCGCCGCAATTGCTCTGGCAGTTTTTTCACTATCCCCGGTTAACATGACGGTCTTAATACCCTGCTTTTTCAAATGGTCAATGGCAAGTTTTGTTTCCTCGCGCACAACATCCTTAAGGGCAATCATCGCGCTCAGTTCACCGTTTATTTCGATAAAAACAAGGGTGTTTCCTTGTAGAGCAAGCTCTCGTGCTTTCCCGTCTGCAAAATTGTCAACGTCTTGGCTAACAAAAGCGGCTTTACCAATTTTCCATTGTTCCCCTTTGATTTTCGCCTTTATGCCCCAGCCCGGGACATCTTCAAGAAAATCAGGATGAAGAAGGTCCTTTTTGAAGGTTTGTTTCGCATATTTCACAATTGCCTGTGCCAGCGGGTGATTAGACTGGTTTTCAATCGAAGCCGCTTTCCAGATTAAGCTTTCCCGGTCAAGCCCCTCCATTACAATGATTTCAGTGACTTCCGGTTTTCCCTTTGTCAGTGTACCTGTTTTATCAAAAGCAATGGCTCCTAAGCGGCTCAAATTCTCTAAATGGACGCCGCCTTTCACTAAAATACCATGCCGTGCACCGTTGGAAATAGCCGACAGGGTGGCAGGCATAATCGAGGCCACTAATGCACAAGGGGAAGCAACAACCAATAAAATCATCGCCCGATAAAATGATTCATGCCAGCTCCAGCCTAATAAAAAGTGCGGCAGGAAAAACATTGCTAAAACTACGAGAAGGACAATTTTCACATATGTTCCTTCAAAGCGTTCAATAAATAACTGTGAAGGAGATTTCTCGCTTTGGGCTGATTGCACAAGCTGAATGATTTTTTGGAACAATGTATCACTGCTGGCCTTTGTCACTTGAACGGTAATTGCTCCCGTCAAATTGACAGTCCCGGCAAAAACTTCTTCATCGCTGCTTTTAGAGACAGGCATGGATTCACCTGTAATCGCCGCCTCATCAATATTGGTATGACCCTTTATAATCATTCCATCTGAAGGGACTCTTTCACCAGGTTTAATTAAGATATGATCGCCTACCTGAAGTTCGGAAACAGGTACTCGTTTTTCCAACCCGTTAACAAGTAGCAGTGCTTCTTCGGGCTGTAATTCCATGAGTGAGGAGATTTCTTTATGGCTTTTGTTCATCGTGTAGGTTTCTAGGGCGCCGCTGAGGGCGAAAATAAAGATTAATATGGCACCTTCTGTCCAAAAACCGATAATCGCCGAACCAATAGCAGCAAAAATCATCAGCATTTCCACGTTTAATTCTTTATTCTCATAGGTGGCCTCAATTCCTTCTTTCGCTTTAGCAAAACCACCAATTACAAATGCCAGTAAATAGGCAATAATAGAGTCTACCCCTTGCCCATATTTATCAAATAGCCATCCGGCAATAATCAATACACCGCTTAAACCAGCTGCAATCAATTCGGCATGCGGTTTTATTTTTTCAAATAAGCTGACTTTTTGGATCCCCTTTGTCAAAGTCTTGGCCTCAGAACTCATTTGTTTCTCCCTCCTTGAAACAGATTATAACTCATAAAAAATAGTGAGTCAATTCTAATTGAAAATATTTATATCTAATTGAGAATGATATTCATGAGTGATTATTGTTAATTGGAGGTATGTTGTGAGGTTGTGTTTAATTATATCGATAATGATTATTAATTGATAGTATTTATTTTAAAATCGTAGTTGATAAGAATAATCAACCTCACTACCCTTAAAAAACACGAAAGCTGTCATCAATTGATGACAGCATTTTTCACAATCAAAATTATTTATATTTACTTTATTTTACCACATATTCTATGCCAAAGATATGAAATTGCTCCTTAAATTAATTTTCGTTGCCGGGGAGCAGCTGTGTTCTTTTGCCAAAAATAAAAATAATAAATGTAAGGAATAGAAGAATGGTACTAATAATATAAAAAAAACTAACATCTTGGAGGTATTTAATATAAAAACCGCCGATGATTGGCCCGCATAAGCTGCCAAGGCTGAAAAAGATCCCGCATAATAAATTTCCTGTCGGCAATAAGCTTCTAGGCACCAAATCAGTCATAAAGCTGATTCCGAGTGAGAAGGTCGAGCCGACAAGCATTCCTGAGATTAGGATTGCTGCGGGCAGTCCAATGGTCGATTGCTCCAGGAAACTGGCTGCTGTAAAGCTGCAAAAGCCAAGGAAAAGGACGGTCATCAGGATTTTTCTCCTGCCAAATTGATCGCTTAATATTCCTAACGGGAGCTGCGTAATAATGCTGCCAATCGCGAATGCAGATAAAACAAGGGAAACTGTTGAAACATTCATATTCATTCTTAACGCATAAACGGGAAAGCTACCATTTAGGGAAGATTCCAAAAAACCATAGCCTAGCGGCGGCAAAAAAGCCACCCAGCCATATTTTAAGGCTGTACGAAACTGCTTTAGCGTGGCAAGAAAAGAGTTAACGTTCACTTCTTGTTCAGGCCGTTCATTTTTTAAAGTAAACACAAATACCCAGCCAATTAAGCAAAGGAAAGAAGAAATGATAAAGGGCAGTGCCTCATTGATGTTAACCAGTGGTGTCATTAACGGCCCTGCGGCAAAGCCAATCCCGAAAAACAACCCGTACAAAGATATATTTCGTCCTCTCTTATCTGCCGGGGAGAAGGAGGTAATCCACGTCTGGGTCGCAAAATGCAGGGCATGGTCACCGATTCCGATCAGCATTCGTAAGGCGAACCAGAACCAAAACGTTTTCCAAAGGGGGAACATTGCAAGTGCGGCTACGACAAGTCCGCCGCCAAAAATAATGACCGGCTTGTAGCCATATTTTCGCAGCGGCAGTTCCATAAAAGGTGATACAAGTAAAATCCCGATATACAGTGCTGTTGCATTCAACCCGTTCAACGAGGAGGAGACACCGCCTTTTTCAAATATAACAGCAATCAGCGGCAGCAGCATTCCTTGAGAAAAACCGGAAATGGCGACAAGACCGACTAGGATCCATAATAAAAGTTTATTTTGTTTTTGATTCATTTTTTTTCCTCATTTGCAAAATATTCCTTAAATGATGGTAACGAGAATATTCCATATTTGCAAGGAAAATGTTGTTTTGGCATTTATATTAGTGGTATTGTTTTTTCTGTGGAAAAAAGGGGAAGACCGTATAGAAATAGATTAAATGTTGGAGGTAAGGTTAGTGACGAATAAAATCTTTATGCTGATGACCTTTATCGGGGTCCCGTTATCTGTTATTGGGACTTTTATGCATTGGCCGAGCATACTTTTATTTATTCTTTATTGTTTGACGATCATTGCATTGTCAAGCTATATGGGAAGGGCAACCGAAAGCTTGGCGATTGTAGCGGGGCCAAGGATTGGCGGGCTGCTGAATGCGACGTTCGGAAATGCCGTTGAGTTGATTATTTCTGTTTTTGCCTTAAAGGCTGGTTTGGTTGGTGTTGTACTTGCTTCTTTAACCGGCTCTGTTTTGGGAAATCTGCTGCTTGTTGCCGGACTGTCCTTCTTTGTTGGCGGCTTGAAATATAAACGGCAAAAATTTAATGTGTATGATGCCCGTCATAATTCCGGGTTATTGATGTTTGCCATTATTGTAGCCTTTGTAATACCTGAAGTGTTTTCTACGAATATGAGTGAACCGAAGAAATTGTCGTTAAGTACGGGGATTTCGATTACGTTAATTTTATTGTATTTGGCTGCATTATTCTTCAAGCTGGTTACGCATCGAGGGGTTTATCAGACGGAAGCAGTGGCGGACCATCATGATGAGGAGCCGGAATGGGGGAAAGGGAGAGCGATTGGCGTCTTGTTGATTGCTACCTTGATAGTCGCTTATATTTCCGAGCATCTTGTCCATACATTTGAATTTGTAGCCGAATCATTCGGCTGGTCGGAGCTGTTTATCGGGATTATCATTGTTGCCATCGTCGGAAATGCCGCAGAGCATGCATCGGCTGTATTAATGGCCTTTAAGAATAAAATGGATGTTGCGGTTGAAATCGCCATCGGATCCACCTTGCAGGTCGCGATGTTCGTTGCACCTGTACTTGTTCTGCTATCATTATTATTTGAACAATCGATGCCGCTTATCTTCTCATGGCAGGAACTCACCGCAATGGCATCATCCGTCCTGTTAATGGTCGTCATCTCCAATGACGGCGAAACCAACTGGTTCGAAGGCCTAACACTTCTCGCCGCCTACATCATTATGGGCATTGGGTTCTATCTATTGTGATGAAAGTTTAAAACGGTGTCAAAAACGGTGTCAGGCACCATGTGAAAAATTCACATGGTGCCTGACACCGTTTACATTATACAACATGTACGTTTACTTTTATTTCGATCTTATGATAGGGTAAACCATCAATCGCTTACTTTGGGACCATTAATCACCAACCTTCATGTTTTAGTTGTACACAGGGCAAACACGAGTGTTGACTGTCATAAAGAAAAGAATCCCTACCTCCTTATGATTATGGATATGGTTAGCCGATTGATTGCAGCCCTCCTTTTTTGAAAGGTTAAGATTATTATAAACGCTAATTAGAATTTTGTAAATGTTCAGATTATTACATTTATGTTACTGTTTGTTAACGCTTACGGTGAGGTGATATAAAGAAATCACACTGTTTTTCAAAATAATTATAAAAGCTGTAAAAGGAAATGGATAATATTAATGAACTCCGAAAAAACTACTAACAGACTGATTTATGTGATAACTGAAAGGAGTCTAACTCAGTGAGAAAAATAATCTCTGTCCTTATGACATTTTTACTATTGGTCATGTTGGTGCCAAGTGCGTTCGCTGAAAAAGCCCCTTTGGCACCTCCGAAAAAGGAGCCGGCAAAATATCAAATTCCGGGGACTGTCCGCAGCATTACAAAGGAAAATACTTATCCGAACTCTACGCAGGACCTGCCGTATTTACAGCCAAGCGATTTATCGGAAAAATTGATCAACTCGTCCAATGTTAAAATTGAGAACCCTGATTTAATCCGGATGCTGAATGAGTCAACCATTAATGGCACACCGTTTGCGGTGGGTTACCGGGCAATCATTTATCTCGGGCAATGGGCATTGAACTACGAATCATCGGAAACCTCCCCAAATTGGGAGTATCAAAAAATTAATACAAATTATTATGATAATCGTGGCGGCAATACACCATATCAAATCAAGTATGTTCAGGAGTCACAAAAAATTGTGCGAGGCGGCCTGACTTCCAAAATCCCGAATGCCGAAGAAGTGAAAAAAATGATGCTGCTAAAGGCGATGAAAAAGACCAATCTACCATTAGCCTTTGACACGGTCATCGGGGCTGGTACGAAAAATGATCATTTTTACAATATTCCCGCAAAGCGATTAGGCTATCTCTACGCCTATGCCCCGGCAATCAGCGAAAAGGGCAAAGTCACATACGGCGAAGTCTACCTAATGCTAAAAGGAAACCGCAAATTCATTGTCGTCAAAAACGTCACATCCCAAGGCATCGGAGCCTGGATCCCAGTTCAAGACTACGTCTCATTTGGCTTCTTAGCATCAGAACGACCAAGATGAGGATGATGCATGGGGACAGTTCTTGCACTTCATTTCAAGTATGTGATGAGGCATGAGGATGGTTCTCCTGTTTCACTCAAAAACTGGGCAAACTATAAGTAACCATTGCCAAAGTCCTGAAAATTAGATAGGATAAAACGGTAATGAAAGGAGCGAAGGAAATGGGAAGCCCTACTTATGATAAAAATGCCCAAGTAAGCTTTTTAAAGCAGCGTTTAAATATGTTCATTGACGTTCTGGATGCAATGGATCCGGAAGCAACGGAACTTGAAGATATCGATCGTTTAATTTCCATTCTCGATGATATGGAATCAAAATGCCGCGAATTCAATCATCGTGAGGTAGAAGAGTCTGTTTAACAAGCAGGCTCTTTTTTTGTGCCATTTTTTCAAAAATGATTTTTCCGCACTACCATGTAATCGATTGCAACCTTAGCCTTTAAATCTTCTGCTTATAGGAGTATAATTAAAGCCGTCGAAGAGTAGTAAAATTAAAAATAGATAATGCAGGACAAGGGAAAGGGGAACTCAAACCGTGAATATCGCAAAATTTGAAGAAAGCATGTACAAGCTTGTCGTGGAAACTTCTACAAAGCTTCCTAAGGACGTTCGTCGTGCTGTCAAAGCGGCAAAAGAACAAGAAAATGCCGGAACAAGGGCAGCGATGAGCCTTGCAACCATTACAAACAACATTGCCATGGCTGATGAGCAAGTTTCACCAATCTGCCAGGACACCGGTCTGCCAACTTTCAAAATAAAAACACCTGTTGGCGTCAACCAAATCGAATTGAAGGCAGCCATTAAAAACGCGATTGTCCAGGCAACCAAAGACGGTAAATTACGTCCAAACGCTGTTGATTCACTAACAGGCAAAAACAGCGGCGACAACCTTGGCGACGGTCTGCCGGTTGTGAAATTTGAACAATGGGAAAAAGACTATATTGATGTTAAATTAATTTTAAAAGGCGGCGGATGTGAAAACAAAAATATCCAATACAGTCTGCCATGCGAATTAGAAGGTCTTGGCCGTGCAGGACGTGACCTTGACGGGATACGTAAATGTCTCATGCACTCCGTTTACCAGGCACAAGGACAAGGCTGCTCAGCCGGGTTTATTGGCGTCGGTATTGGGGGCGACCGTTCTTCCGGTTATGATTTAGCTAAAGAACAACTATTCCGTCCAGTTGAAGATGTGAATCCAAACGAAGATCTTCGTAAGCTTGAAGAATACGTGATGGAAAATGCTAACAAATTAGGTATCGGTACTATGGGCTTCGGCGGCGAAGCCACTTTACTTGGCTGTAAAATTGGCGTTATGCACCGTATTCCTGCCAGCTTCTATGTGTCTGTTGCATACAACTGCTGGGCATTCCGCCGAATGGGTGTGAGCGTTCACCCTGAAACTGGTGATATCATCGAATGGGCATATCAAGATGGCGAGTTCATTGACTTTGCTGCTGCTAACGAAGCTGAAAAAGAAACTGCCGCTGCTCGTACAGAAGATGACGTGATTTCCCTGCAGTCACCAATCACTGAAGAGCAAATTCGCTCGTTAAAAGTCGGGGACGTCGTTGAGATCAACGGCCTAATGTATACTGGCCGCGACGCGATCCATAAATATTTAATGGACAACGACACACCAGTTGATTTGAACGGCCAAGTTATTTACCACTGCGGTCCAGTAATGCTGAAGGACGAAGACGGAAAGTGGCATGTGAAGGCTGCCGGCCCAACAACAAGTATTCGTGAGGAACCTTACCAAGGCGACATTATGAAGAAATTCGGCATCCGCGCTGTCATCGGTAAAGGCGGCATGGGTCCTAAAACATTAGCTGCTTTAGAAGAGCATGGCGGTGTGTATTTAAATGCAATCGGCGGCGCTGCGCAGTATTATGCTGACTGTATCAAATCTGTCGAAGGCGTTGACTTAACTCAATTTGGTATTCCAGAAGCAATGTGGCACCTACGCGTTGAAGGCTTCCGCGCCGTTGTAACAATGGACTCTCACGGAAACAGTCTGCACGCTGATGTCGACAAGTCTTCCTTGGAAAAATTAGCACAATTCAAAGAGCCGGTTTTTAAATAATATAGGTTAGTGGGATAGACTCGCTTTGCGGCGGGTCTATCTTTTTTTTGTTTAAATTACCGAATTATTCCAACTTTTGTATGATTAGTACGTAATTATGTAGAATTGTACTTGGATTTTGTAAAAAAGATCATTGATTATGTAAGATTAATTGGTCAAATAAAGGGTGGATCCAAGATATTCCACATTTTGTAGAATTATAACGGGATTTTGTAAAATTAAACTTAGATTATGTAAAAAAAATCCTTGATTCTGTAGGATTAATTGGTCAAATAAAGGGTGGATCCAAGATATTCCACACTTTGTAGAATTATGACAGGATTTTGTAAAATTAAACTTATATTATGTAAAAAAATCCTTGATTCTGTAAGATTAATTGGTCATATTTAGGGGGAATCCAAAATAATCCATTTTTTGTAGAATTACAACGGACTTTTGTAAAATCGAACCTAGATTATTGATAAAATTAAAGTGGAATCCCAAAAAACGAATTATGTGAAATTAATATATAAACCTTTCCTGATTCCAAAGTTTGTATTCAAAGAATAATCCAATTAGAAATCACTTGGTCAAAAGTGCCACAAAATAGTCATAATTACATTCATTTTTTTGTAGGAATAACAGAATTTCTAAAGAAATTTAACAAGGTAAAAAAAAGGAGGAATTTACCTTGTTTGATAAAGTTATTGAAATTCCAAAGTTATTAGAGCAAGTTGAAGCGGTTGAAGGGAGGCTTTCAGAAAATCACTATGCGCTTCCTGAAATTAAATTTAAAATTAAAGCTTTAAAGTCAGGTTTTAATGGAGAAAAAACAATTTATTATTATTTAAGTCAATTGCCAAAAGAGAAATTTTATATTTTCCATGATCTGCGATTACCATATGGAAATGGATTTTTTCAAATCGATGCTCTTCTTTTATCACAAAAAATGAAGCTCATTCTTGAAGGGAAAAATCATTCAGGAACTTTACATTTTGACAGGAATCAGATGATACAAGAATATAATGGTAATCGTGAAATTTATGAGAATCCTGTATCCCAAGCAAACCGGCATAAAATATTACTTGATTATTTTTTGAAGCAATATAAAATTCCACTTATTCCCGGTAGTTATTATGTGATAATTTGTAAACCGTCTGCCGAAATTATTATTAGTTCCGGTTATACCGAAGCATACAGAAAAATACACAGAGCGGGGAATTTATTTGAAATTATTGAGGAATCTGAGAAAAGATTCAATAGAAAGGTTGTAAATGAGGCAACAATAAAAAATATAAGCAAACTTTTAATAAAAAGCCACACTCCAAAAGAGTATGACGTTTTACCAATGTTCGGTATAAATAAGGGAGATATTTTACCCGGAGTTCAATGTCCAAGATGCTAGCGTCTTCCAATGACCTATCATCGAATGTGCTGGATTTGCCCTTATTGCCAATTTGTTTCAAGAGATGCACATTTTAAAGCAATTTAAAGACCATTTTCTAATTTTCAATACTCCAATAACCAATTCTGAAATCCGTACATTTCTCCAGCTTCCTAATACAAGAATAACTTCATATTTTTTATCATTAGTTCATTTACCACATTCCGGAGTGAGTAAAGGCCGCATCTACCTCAAACCCTAACCCACAATATACCAATTATGTTTTCCCTGATAAAACTAACACTATAAAAAACAACATAGGGGGAACATGGATGAAAAAAATAATGATCTGTATCATGGGTATATTGCTCATGTTAGTTCCAAATGTTACATATGCTGCCTCAAATCATCCGATTCATTGGGGTTTTAAGAAGGCGGTTAATGAGGAACAGCCGGAAGCGGGGGCGCATTATGACCAGCTCCTTGCCAAGTATGGCGCGTTTTACAAAGGGGACCCCGGTACCAAAACTTTATATTTAACTTTTGACGCTGGCTATGAAAACGGCTTTATGCCAAAGATTCTTGAGGTATTAAAGAAGGAGAAGGTTCCGGCAACTTTTTTTGTCACGGGGCACTTTTTAGAGTCGCAGCCGGAGATATCCAAGCAGATTGTTAAGGAAGGGCATATTATAGGCAACCATTCCTGGAGCCACCCGGACTTCACGACGATGAGTGAAGGAAAGATTCGTGAAGAGCTGGAAAAGGTCAAGGTTAAAACGAAGGAATTAACCGGGCAGAAGGAAATGAAATATTTGCGCCCGCCTCGGGGGATTTTTAGTGAAAGGACGATGCAAGTGGCAAAAGAAGCGGGATTCACGCATGTTTTCTGGTCGCTTGCCTTCGTTGATTGGAACATTAACCAGCAAAGAGGCTGGCAATACGCTTATGAAAACATTATAAGACAGATCCATCCCGGCTGTGTTCTGTTGCTGCATTCTGTTTCAAAAGATAATGCCGATGCACTGGAAAAAGCGATACAAGATTTAAAAAAGAAAGGTTACGAATTCAAAAGCCTTGACCATTTAATGAAAAAGAAGTAAACCGGATTTCAATTGAAGTCCGGTTTTTCTCTGTAAAAAATTATTTTAAAAAATCTGTTTACAGTACCAAGAATAAAACTTAATATAATCCTTAGAATCATCGAAAATGTCCGAAAACAATTTTAAAATGCTGACTTTTTTTTGAGGAGTCATGGTAATGTCGATTTATTATAAGGTAATATTATTTCAGGTTTTAATTATCCTCTTTCCAATGTTTGTCTATCATTTGTTTTTTTATGAAAGCGATCGGGAACGGAGAAAACCTCATTCGAAGCTTTCGATTATTTTAATCTTTATCTTAATTTTGTCTATGTCTTTTCCAGTTAAATTTGCTGAGGGGTACATATACGATTTTAGAATAATTCCATTTATCATTTCATTTGTTTACGGTGGAACAATTCCTGGTTTAGTAACCGGGATTATTTTGCTGGTTTATCGCTTTATTATTAGCGGAGACGGGTTTTATGTTGTTCTGGTTAATTATTCAATTACTTGTATAGTGCTCATTTTGATGAAAAAGAAGCTGGAATCGTTTCAAAAAAAGAATAAGCTTCTTTTTATCAGCATCGTTTTTTGGGCGAATACCTTTATCGTTATGCTAACTCTGTTTTCAAAGAACCAAAGCTCGCAAATTAGTTTCATGTTATTTTTTTATACGATTACCTGGATTTGCATGATGATGGTAGTGTTCGTGATTGAAAACGTAAATCAGCAGATGGTCATTCGTGAAAAATTGCAAAGGGATGAAAAGTTAAATGTGGTTAGCCAATTGGCCGCTTCCGTTGCACACGAAGTAAGAAACCCCTTAACATCAGTCCGTGGCTTTCTGCAGCTGATTTCCGATGATAATAACTTGCAGGAAGCGCAGAGGTCTTATATAAAAATTGCTTTAAACGAACTGGATCATGCTCAGTCAATTATTAATGATTATTTGTCCTTGGCAAAACCCAATACAGAAGAAATGATCTCGATCAATATTTCAGAAGAGGTTATGAAAACCGTGGGACTCATGAAATCATATTCAAATATTCAAAATACAACAATCAAAACAGATATTCAAGATTCGCTCTACATAAAAGGTAACAAAGGGGAAATTAAGCAGGTTTTGGTCAATATTATCAAAAACGGAATTGAATCTATGGGCACAGGAGGAATTCTTGTGGTCCGCTCCTTCGAAAAAGAAGGGGTGATATTTATCAAAATCACGGACAGCGGCAAAGGGATGACGAAACAGCAGTTAAAAAATCTTGGCACCCCGTTCTATACAACAAAAGAAAAAGGCACCGGCGTCGGCCTCACCATATCATTCCAGTTAGTTCACGCCATGAAAGGCAAAATCACCGTCGAAAGCCAACCTGAAAAAGGCACAACCTTCACCATCCAATTCCCAAGCGCATAAAACAGCACATGGGAATTGGATATTTTTATGGTTGTATTTTTTTGTAAATTGGTGCCTGACACCATTCGTGACACCATTCGTGGACATTTGTCCTCCTCTCGTGGACACTTTTACTGGAAATTCGGTTTTTCTTTGTTTCGTGCTATAATACTGTGATAATGTGTATAGAATGCCAATATCAGCCTTATAGAACAGGGCATTTGAATAATTTTGGAGTGAACCATATCATATGAAAACAGATCAATCAAAATCAATTAGAATTGAACCGAAGCAGACGTTTCCATTAACCATTAAACGGCTTGGGATTAATGGAGAAGGTGTCGGCTATTTTAAAAAACAAGTCGTCTTTGTTCCAGGTGCTCTGCCAGGAGAAGAAGTGGTAGTTGAGGCAACAAAGATCCATCCTAAATACGCCGAGGCAAAGATTAAAAAGATCCGCATCAATTCACCGCATCGGGTCAAGCCGCTTTGCCCGGTATACGATCAATGCGGTGGATGCCAGCTGCAGCATTTGGCCTATGACCAGCAGCTAAAAGAGAAACGAGATATCGTCATTCAAGCACTTGAACGCCATACAAAGCTAAAACTTGAAAACCTCGATATCCGTGAAACAATCGGGATGGAGAACCCTTGGGGATACCGCAACAAAAGCAGCTTTCAAGTCGGTGAAAAAAATGGCAGGCTACTCGCAGGTCTATACGGTATGAATTCTCATCAGCTAATTAACATTGACCAATGCGCCGTCCAGCATTCACATACAAATGAAGCAACCGCTGTCGTCAAGCAAATTCTGGAGGAACTGCAAATTCCAATTTATAATGAGAAAAATCGGAAAGGTATTGTCCGGACCATCGTTACCCGCGTGGGTATGCAGACCGAGGAGCTTCAAGTTGTATTAATTACAGCGAAAAAAGAGCTGCCGAAAAAAGAAACCATCATTGAGGAAATCCAAAAGCGGCTGCCGAACGTGAAATCAATTGTTCAAAATATTAACGGTGAAAAAACATCGCTCATTTTTGGGGAAGAAACGGTGAACCTGGCTGGTGAAGATTTTATCCAAGAAACATTAGGTGATCTGCAGTTCGAGCTCTCAGCAAGAACCTTTTTCCAGTTGAATCCGGTTCAAACCTTAAAACTTTATAATGAAGTGAAAAAGGCAGCTGGGTTGACTGGTAAAGAAAAAGTTTTGGATGCCTATTGCGGAGTCGGCACGATTGGGTTATGGCTGGCAGATCAAGCAGCGGAAGTCCGCGGCATGGATGTGATTTCAGAATCGATTGAAGACGCGAAGAAAAATGCGAAACACCACGGATTCACCAATACCAAATATGTACCGGGGAAAGCAGAGGAAGTACTCCCAAAATGGGTTAAAAAAGGCTGGAAGCCGGATGTCGTTGTAGTTGACCCGCCAAGAACAGGCCTTGACAGCCAGCTGCTACAAACAATATTGCAGGTAAAGCCTGAAAAATTAATTTATGTTTCTTGTAATCCTTCTACATTGGCGAAGGATATTCAAGTGTTAAGTAAGAATTATAAAGTCAAATATACTCAGCCTGTGGATATGTTCCCTCATACGGCGCATGTAGAATGCGTGTCACAACTTACTTTAAAAGAAGGCAGTTAACCATTGGGTGCTGTCTTTTTTCGTGCAGATCAAATATATTATTCTGATAACCTCCTCGAATGAAAAAATTAATATTAGGGTAAAAATGTCTCAAAAGGTTAAATTTACATTGATGAAGTCAAATATATTTTTTAAGGTGTAGTCTGATGATCTGCTGCAGTGGGTAAATATAAATGGAAACGGAAATCATCACAGATTAATTCAGAGCCATTATTAAAGATCAATGAAGATAATAAAGAGTACCTTGATATTTTTTAAACTTGATTTTGGTAATACAAAAAGGTTGAAAACATTGGAAAAATAAAGGAGTATGTAAGTAAATAAAATCCTAAAAAGTGACCTACCCACGATAAACAAGGAGAAATAATTCTATGATTAAATTTGAAAATGTATCAAAAAGATACGCAGATGGCACAGCTGCTGTTGACTCATTACAATTTGATATTCAGCAGGGTGAGTTTTTTGTCATTATCGGACCAAGCGGATGTGGAAAAACAACGACCCTGAAAATGATCAATCGGCTGATTCCACTATCAGATGGCACGATTTTCATTAATGGAAAAAAAATAAGCGAGTATGACATTCATGAGTTAAGATGGAATATTGGATATGTACTGCAACAGATTGCCTTGTTTCCTCATATGACGATAGAGGAAAATATTGCGATTGTTCCTGAAATGAAAAAATGGGAAAAGAATAAAATTAAAACGCGAATTCATGAACTTTTGGATATGGTTGGATTAGATCATGAAACGTACGCCCACAGAAAACCTAGCGAACTGTCTGGCGGTCAACAACAAAGAGTGGGGGTTATCCGGGCACTTGCGGCAGACCCTGAGATTATCTTAATGGACGAGCCGTTTAGTGCCTTAGATCCAATAAGCCGGGAAAAACTTCAAGATGATCTGTTAGATTTAAAGAAAAATCTCAAAAAGACCACTGTTTTTGTCACTCATGATATGCAGGAAGCATTAAAGCTAGCAGATCGTATCTGCATCATGAAGGAAGGAAAAATTGTTCAAATCGGAACACCTCATGAACTTGTTACAAACCCAGCCAATAATTTTGTAAAAGATTTTGTCGGGGCTAAAAACGGAAATTGGACCAGTGAGATTAAATTGGAAGATTTACTTGAACCAGTAAAAGAAAATGAAATGGAGCAAACCTCTACAATTACAGCACCGGTGTCAACTCCGTTGAAAGAAATATTGGAGATTCTATACGAGCATGAACAACTTACAATAGAAAAGGATGGTAAACTAATCGGCCATATTAATCGGAGGTCTGTAATGAAATATCTTTTTACTACTATTACGGAAGAAAGGGGTCTGACAAATGAATGATTTTTTACATATATTTCTGGAGAGAAAAGCTGAATTATTAAGTGCATTATTAGATCATATCCAGATATCATTTATCGCCCTTTTCTTTGCAGTAATCATTGCTATTCCACTAGGAATTTATATTACAAGGCATAAAAAGGCGGCAGAAGGGATCATCGGGATATCATCTGTCATTCAAACCATTCCGTCTTTAGCTCTATTGGGTATACTAATTCCTTTATTCGGCATTGGAAGAGTGCCGGCCATCATCGCCTTAGTTGCCTATGCACTACTACCTATATTAAGAAATACATATACGGGGATTAAAGAAGTCGATCCTTCATTAATTGAAGCAGCTCGAGCAATGGGGATGAATTCAAGAAAAAGATTAATCAGAGTGGAAATACCGCTTGCAATGCCAGTCATCATGGCGGGAATTCGGACAGCAATGGTGTTAATCGTAGGAACAGCTACCCTTGCCGCATTGATTGGTGCTGGAGGGCTTGGAGATCTTATTCTTCTAGGAATTGATAGAAATAATACAAATCTAATTTTACTTGGAGCAATACCAGCTGCTTTACTCGCAATCTTATTTGATTATTTACTTAAAAAATTTGAACAACTATCATATAAGAAAACCTTTATATCACTTGGGACAATTGCATTACTGGCTTTCCTTGTTATCGTAACTCCGTTTTTGGGACATCAAGATCAAAAAATAGTTATTGCGGGAAAACTCGGCTCAGAACCGGAAATCTTAATTAATATGTATAAAATCCTAATCGAAGATGGAACAGATCTGCAGGTTGAATTGAAACCAGGTCTTGGCAAAACCTCATTTGTTTTTCATGCACTTAAATCGGGAAGCATTGATATTTATCCGGAGTTTACAGGTACATCCATTTCAGAGTTTTTAAAAGAAACTGCCAAAAGTACCGATCGTGAAGAAGTCTATCAGCAAGCTAAAGATGGTATGTTGGAAAGGTTTAATATGGTTATGCTGAAACCAATGCAGTATAACAATACCTATTCATTGGCAGCATCAAAAGAGCTAGCTGATCAATATAAGCTAGAGACCATTTCCGATTTAAAAGGAATTGAAGACAAGGTGAAAGCTGGGTTCACATTAGAATTTTCCGACCGGGAAGATGGTTATCGTGGGATTCAATCATTGTATAATATTCAATTTCCTAATCTTGTCACGATGGAACCCAAGCTGCGATATGCAGCTGTCGAATCAGGTGACATCAATTTAGTTGATGCCTATTCTACAGACAGTGAATTGAGACAATACGGATTAAAAGTTTTAGAAGATGATAAACATTTATTTCCACCATACCAAGGTGCACCATTATTAAGAAAAGAAACGGTTGATCGCTATCCTGTAATAGCAAAGGCATTAAATAAATTAGCTGGAAAGATTACAGATGATGAAATGAGAGAAATGAATTATCAGGTGAACGTAGATGGAAAAAGCCCAAAAGAGGTTGCTGAGGAATATTTGAAAAAAGAGGGTTTATTACATTAAGGAATTTTTCCACAGGACGATTTTTGGATGATAAAGGTTATACAATTTTATAATCAAAAAAGAAGATGGCTGTTAAAGAATTTTGAAAGACATCCATCTTCTTGAGTCATTATTGATAAAGTTGATCGCTATTACCCACCGTAGGATTTTGGTAGTTAGCCATATATTGTTGGAATTGTGCTGAATTTTCTGGAACAACTTGATACATGGCTCCTATTTTTGCAATATCGGCTGGCTCAGCATTTTCAACAGGATAATAGCCTTTTGTTGCCATGTATTGCCACATATCATAGGCGTGTGAACAACTCATCATAAATGCTGTTTGACAGAATGAACGAATTTCAGGATTGACCATTTCCATTGCAGCCCACGCATATTCGCGACCCGCTCTTTTTAGTGTTAAAAGATAGGCGGTGGCCATTTCGCGATCATTCATATTTTCTACCATAGTTCTAGGCTGAACAGGAGGGGCAGGAGTAACCATTTGTAATGTTTCTGTTGAGACTCGCTTATCTTCGCTTAACAACGGTAATTCCTTTTTAGCACCTTCCATTTTATTCAAAAATTCAACCTTCATATTATAGTCTCTTATATGAAGAGGAAGATGTCTTTCAAGAATCATTTTAAATTCTGGATCTTGAACATGATGAAGCATATAACCCATGTTTGTGATTGAGTTTACACAGCTCATTGTTAATTCGTTTAAGTCATGCAATTCATGTGCAGCTAACTTCATTTTTTTCCCTCCGTATATAAATAATTGCATTCCTTATGTTGTACAAAATAATACAAAAAATTCTATTATTATTAGATTGATTTAAATGATTGAATCCCAAGTTTCCAGTTGATTAACAAATGTTTTTTTAAATTAAACACTAAAATTGCAGGTAGCAGTGCATTTAAAAAAATTACCTTATTAACTATTCTAAATTTTTATAATATTATAAATTAGCTATTTTTTAAAATAAAAGATTGTGTTAAAATTTAGTGTGATTTTAGATTATTTTAGGGGGCATAAGGATGAAAAAGAGAAAAGCGCTAGGATATGTTCTAACTGGAGGGATTTTAGCAGCAACTTTTGGATATGGGGCAGCGTCTGTCTTTGCAGAACCGGTCACAACCCCAAACGGACCGTGGGTTCAAGATGAACAGAACCTTTCTTTAGCAGGCTTAATGTCAAATGAACAATTGGAAGCAAAATTGAAACAAATTGAAAAATCCTCTCAAGGGAAAATGAAACTAGAACAAATTGGAACATCTAATGATGGTTATCCACTGTATGTGGCAAAACTCGGTGACAATGCTCCAAATAAAAAACGAGTACTAGTATATACGCAAATTCACGGAAATGAAACGCTTGGAACAGAAGCTGCAGTGGATCTAATGCAAAAGCTTTCCGCTGGAGGAAAAGAGGCAAAAAATATTCTTGACAATGTTACTGTTTGGTTTGTACCGCGAATCAATCCTGATGGAACAGCTAATCAGTATAATGGAAAACAATACCCAACCCGCTATTCCCATCAAACATGGGATCCAGCTGCATTAGGACTTCCTGCAGGAACGAAGGCCCCGTGGTATTACAATGCAGAGGGAAGCGAACGGGCTCAAAATAACAATGGGGCAGTTGTTTATGGAATCCCAGGATTTGACTTGAACCGTGACTTCAATCCTAACTATGATTTTAATGTAAATGAAGAAATCAAAAGGAATCCGGAAAAAGTGGCAGCAGTTCTAAATGATTCTAAAACAAACAACGGTGCACAAGCTGCATTGGTTTTTTCACCTGAAACACGCGCACTGACAAAGGTAGTCAAAGAGTTTAAACCTGACGTAGCAATCGATCTTCATCATCGTGGATTCAATCAATTATCAGAAGAGGACAAGCGTTCCGTCTCCATCCAGTTATTAGCTTTATTTACAACAAAGCCGTTTACCGATCCTTTCAGCGGTAAAGTCTATAAAGTTGACCCAGAAGTTGAAACCTTGAGTAAAAAAGTAAATGCAGTTGCCTATGAATCTTTACAGCGGGGTAATTCCTCATTTGGGGCCATACAAAAATACCCTCAGGTGAACTATCCTGGTTCAGGACTGGGAGCTATTCAATTAAACGGCACCGCAACCATGTTGATTGAAATTAAGGGACAAACCCAGACATTAGGGCAAAAGCAAAATGGTATGTTAATAGAAACAGCGAAAGTACCAGTGATGGCTGTGTTAAATGGATTGGCAGATGGTTCTATTGAAAAGGCAGATCCAGCTGTTTACGATGCGATCCCTGATTTTTCACATCCAGTAAATCCAGGTGGGAATCAAGGAAATTAATTATTGTTGAAAAGAGAAAAATAGATATTATAAGCACAAAAGGAGAAGCTGGGAATTACCTGCTTCTTTTTTTGTACTAAGTTAGAATGGGAAAGTAAATGTTCACATAATTGTTGGAAAAATCTTAGTAGAGATAAATTTCTTATAAAATGTATTGTGGTATAATTTTACCGAAATGGGGGGTGAAAAATGTCGAAATAACAATAAATAAGTACTATTATCTATTTTGGATTACATTCTTTTAAATCTGCAATTTTCCCCTTAAAACCTCATCATTTTAAACCTGCTACCATGCCGTATTACCCTGACTTCCTATTAAAATGCTGAAGCGAAAATAGTTCTAATAACTAGAAAAAATGGGAATGTTGTCGATAAAATCGATCGTTTAAAAAAGGAGCGGTATTATGTATGCTGTGCTGAGTAAAATGGCTAATGGAATTACTGTTTGCTATTCAGAGGTTTTCCCCGATCAAAACCAAGATTATTTCCACTGTAAATATATTGGGAGATTATTTTTGGTCGCTGACTCATATTGTATGAATCCTGATTGTACATGTCAAGAAGCAGTTCTTAATTTTGTCCAGGTTTATCCGAGAGAAGACCGGGATGATAACAGTTTTATGATAAGGTTTAAACTTAACGGCAGGGGATATAAAATACATGAACGAGGCAGATTCAATAAACGTGAAATACAAGGTATTGTTATGCACTTTACTTCTGACGGCACAGTCCTGGAACGCTTAAATGAACGATATAAAGAAATGAAGGAAGAAGTAAAAAAAATTCTAAGTTAAGGATGCTTAAATAACTATAGATAAACTTTTATTGTAGGTCTCAGTGTCAGGTGTCGGGAGGAATTTGACAATAATCTTGTAGTGACTATAGGACACACTTGCATAGGCTTACAAAAAATGTTATCATAAAAAAGAATTATTTTTGTTCGGTGTTAAGGATAGTATAAGTACCACTTTTCGTCTTGATCATCACTGGGAACAAGAATAGTAATACAATGTGTGCATTGAACACACCGGGAGGCAACAAAAATGGAAAACGGTAAAGTAAAATGGTTTAACAGCGAAAAAGGCTTCGGATTCATCGAACGTCAAGGTGGAGAAGACGTATTCGTTCATTTCTCAGCGATTCAAGGCGAAGGTTTCAAAACTTTAGAAGAAGGTCAAGAAGTGACTTTTGACGTTGAGCAAGGTAATCGTGGACCTCAAGCTGCAAACGTTCGTAAAGCTTAATTTTGCAGACAAAGAAAGGCAGACTCTAATTTTGGAGTCTGCTTTTTATTTTTTATAAAAAAAAAGAACCCCACTCATAAATAAGCAGGGCATAAAAAAACAGTAAATCAAATGGTAAATCAAGTGTAGCATACAATTAGGGAATATCCTAATTTTAGTGAGCTCTAGTATGTCTAGAGCTTTGGCTGACTTTTTGTTATTCAGGGGTTTTACCGGATCAAGAAGTATAAACTTAGCGGCAAGGGATATAAAATACATGACAGCGGGTGTCATTCCCGAAATAAATGACGGTGTCGTAGAATTCATTAGGGATCTTTCTTCCTTTGAAATTCGGGTGACGTTCATGTAATATTAGATAAATCAAATGGTGCTAAAGACTGGGTCTGGCACTAATTTTTATGGAGGTCACTTGTGGATAATAACGATATATTAATTCGGTTGAGATATGCGCTGGAAATAAAAAATAAAGAGGTTGCAGAGATCTTTAAACTTGGCGGAGTTGACGTAACAGTTCCGGAAGTAATAATGATTCTCACAAAAGCAGATGATGAAAGTGATCAACAAATCAAATGTAATAACAATATGTTAGATTCTTTTTTAAATGGTTTAATTGTTTTTAAAAGAGGGAAACAAGAACCCAAACCAGGACAGTCTGATACGCCGGAACAGTCAATAAAGAAAAGTGCCAACGTCAATAATCTCCTGTTAAAGAAAGTAAAAATAGCCTTGGCATTAACAACTGAGGACATGCTGGATCTATTTGAACAAGCAGGAATCACGGTTACAAAAGGAGAGCTAGGCGCTTTATTAAGAAAAGAGGGACATAAGAATTATAAAGAGTGCGGCGATAAATATGCCAGGAACTTTTTAAAAGGCCTGGCAATCAAATATAGGGGATAATATGATACACGTCTGCTTAGATGAGTCAATATGATTTTTGCGATTTAGTGCAAACATCCGAACCTTTAAAAAAGAGCTTGTTTTCCTATCTGGGAAACGGGCTTTTTTCCTTTACATCCAGTAATCGCTTAGTTATATTCAAAATAGATAGAATTGACTGAAAGATATTGTTTCTTATCAGGGGGGAGCATGTGAATCTTACCTATTTTTCGTTTTTTATTTGTATTATTGTGTGTACGCTCATTATTACATATTGGGCGGCAAAACGAAGCAATACAACGAACCGCTTTTATACAGCAGCGGGCAGTTTAACAGGTTTTCAAAATGGACTGGCGATCTCCGGTGATTTTATAAGTGCTGCCTCCTTTTTAGGAATAGTAGGGACCATTGCACTTCATGGTTATGATGGATTCTTTTATTCCGTCGGCTTTTTGGTTTCCTATTTAGTAGTGATGTTTTTGATTGCTGAGCCGATTCACCATCTTGGTAAATATTCGCTGGCCGATGTCGTATGTTATCGTTTTAACAGTAATAGCTTACGGTCAATCATGGCCTTTGGCACACTTACAATTTCGTTTCTTTACATGGTTCCGCAATTAGTAGCTTCTGGGCTGCTACTCCGGCTGCTGCTGGATATTGATTATTCCATTTCAGTTATGGTAATAGGCGGCTTGATGACAATTTACGTTGTGTTTGGGGGCATGATTGCTACTTCTTGGGTGCAGATTGTTAAAACAGTCGTTCTCTTGTCGGGTACATTCCTGCTTTCACTTATTGTTTTATCACGTTTTCATTGGAATCCTTCTGCTATTATTACTGAGGTCATTCATCAATCACCGCTTCGTGAAAAATTTTTCCTGCCTGGGAAGCTTTTGGACAGTCCGGTAGAATTAGTTTCCCTGCAGCTCGCATTATTACTTGGAACAGCGGGTTTGCCACATATTCTGATTCGTTTTTTTACTGTCCGAAATACAAAGGAAGTGCGCAGATCAATCCTGAGTGCCGCTTGGGTGATCGGAAGCTTTTATTTAATTACACTTATTCTTGGTTTTGGAGCGATTGCGTTAATCGGGTATGATAGATTAGTAGCGGCAGATGCCACTGGAAATCTTGCTGCCCCGTTATTGGCTAAAGAGCTCGGCGGGGACTTCTTATTAGCATTTATTTCGGCCATTGCTTTTACAACGATTGTGGCTGTTGTGGCAGGATTGGTCATCTCCGCTACTACTGCGTTTTCGCATGATATCTATCATCATATAATAAAAAAAGAAAAAGCAACGGAAGAAGAGCAGCTTCGTGCTGCAAGATTGACAGCACTTGGAATAGGCTTAATTTCTACTATTTTTGCATTGCGTATGGAAAATATGAATGTTACATTTCTCGTATCCTTAACCTTTACCGTTGCCGCATCCAGTAATTTTCCTGTTCTATTATTGACGATCTATTGGAAGCGCTTCAATCGAACGGGGGCAATCACAGGGATGGTAACCGGGTTAACTGCATCGCTGGCCTGTTTAATTTTTGGACCCCATATAATGAACCCAATAGGCGGTTGGATTGCAAGTAAGCCTCTGTTTCCATTGTATAATCCTGGTATTATTGCAATTCCTGTCGGTTTTATTAGTGCCATCATTGCAAGCCTGGTTTCTCGTAAATCATCTCAGGAAAAGGATGAAGAAAGGACGCAATTTTTTATTAAAGCACAAACCGGAATTGATATGAGGGGAAAAAGCATGTGAAAGAGATAACGATTATCTTATTTGAACGTCTTGGGCTATTATTGATCATTGCCTTTGTATTGACAAGGTTCTCGGGCTTTAAATCATTATTATATCGGGAATTTAACCTAAAGATGTCACTCGTTCATGCAGGAGTATTTGGCCTGTTCGGAGTGGCAGGCACGATGGCAGGCATAGTGTTAGATGGAGAGACAATTGGTCATTTCGACTTTATTGTCAAGCCAGCCCAGCCGCAGCAATTAGTGGTAAGTTTAAGCCTTGTGGCGATTGTCATAGCGGGACTTCTTGGCGGTCCAATTGTCGGGATGGGTGCGGGGATGGTTGCCGGTATTCATTTAATACTGCTAGGTGGTGTGGGCTTTCTTGCCAACGGTTTAGTCAATCCATTAACCGGGCTGCTGGCAGGATTGACAGCACGCTTTTTTTCGCAGGAGCGGGTTATTCCTCCGCTCAAAGCGTTATTTATTGGGGTCTTTCCGCCGATTTTGCACATGCATCTTTTGCTCATATTACAGCCGGAATCCATTGCCATTGTGAATAAAATTGGACTGCCGCTCGTTTTATCAAACAGTCTGGCAATTGCAATCTTCACTGCGATGATCGGCATAGTCCTTACGGAACAGGAGAATGAAGCTGCACTGGCAACAAGAAGGGCGCTAACAATTGCTGAAGAAGCACTTCCGTTTTTAAAAAATAATCCCCCTGCTGAAATGGCTGCAGGGCTTAGCAATCTATTGATGAATCGCTTAAAGCTTGCCGCCGTTTCGGTCACAAATAAACAGGAAGTATTGGCACACACGGGTATCGGGGATGACCACCACCATCCTGGGCAGTCTGTTTATCAATCGCTTGCCTATGAAGCCATTCAAACTAAAGAGATGAAAATAGCCACAGCAAGGTCACAAATCGAATGCCAGCATAAGAACTGCCCATATGAAGCAGCGATTATAATACCCATCACAGAGGCGAATGATGTTATGCTCCTTATTACCTTTTATTTCCGAAAAGCGCATCATATCCGACCTGTTGAGCTTGTATTAGCTCAAGGTTTAGGACAGCTGCTTTCTAACCAACTGAATTTGCTGGCGGCTGAAAGCTTGAAACTAGCTATTCGCGATGCAGAGCTCCGAAATCTTCAGGCACAAATTAACCCTCATTTTCTATTTAATACATTACATTTGATTGCCACATTATTTCGGGAAGATCCAAAAAAAGCTCGTCATATAACAGTTCAGCTGGCTCATTATATGCGCTTTAATTTGAAACTCGTTTCCAATCCGCTTGTACCGCTTGAAAAAGAATGTGATCATGTAAATGCGTATATGGAAATTATTCAGGCCAGATTCGCTAATCGTCTGAAAGTCATTTTTCAGCATCCGGAAATGATCCCGGAAGTTAGTATTCCGCCTTCCACAATCCAGCCTCTTGTGGAAAATTGTATTCAGCACGGTTTGCGAAATATCGCAAGTGAGGGAAGAGTGGAAGTGCTCATTCAACAACAGGATAGTCGACTGCAAGCGATTGTACGGGACAATGGCTGCGGCTTTCCTGAAGAAATACTGGCAGAGGTCACGACGAAACCATTGACTGAGCATCAAAATAGCGGTATTGGTTTATACAATGTCAACAAGCGTTTAATCAGTTTATTGGGAGAAGAAGCAAAACTGCATGTTCGTAATCTGCCTTCCGGGGGAAGCGAAATTTCTTTTCAAATTCCGCTTAAGGTTCAGGCATAGAAGGGGTGTTCTAAAATGAAGATTCATGCCATGATTGCTGAGGATGAGCCGATGGCAAGAAAAGAATTAACATATTTATTAACGCAGGAAGAGGATGTTGAGCTTTGTCCTAGTGCTGAAACAGGGGAACAGTTATTGAAATTGTATAACGAAAATGATCCAGATGTTATCTTTCTTGATATTCATATGCCTGGCATTTCGGGCATTGAGGCGGCTAAACATCTGATGGATCAAGCTGTTCATTATCCTCCATTAATTATTTTCACATCGGCTTATGATGAGTATGCCATTCAGGCCTTTGACATGGAAGCCGTCGATTATTTATTGAAGCCCTTCGATGAGATGCGGTTTCAAAAAGCAATGAAACGCCTGCGAAACCGATTGTTGCAGCAGGAACGGAAACTAATGGAACCGTATTTTTCCAATCAAAAATCATCCGGTTCTGCGAAGTTTTTGATTGACGATGGAGAGCGAACCGCGGTTTTATCACCGGAGATGATTTATTATGCGGTACCACATAAACGTATGCTGGAGGTTCATACGAAGGACAGGGTCATATTAAGCCGGATGACATTGCAGGAATTGGAAAAAAAGCTGTACGGATATCCTTTTTTCCGGACACATCGCAGTTATTTGGTAAACTTGAATTATATTAAGGAAATTACTCCATGGTTTAACGGTACCAGTAATATAACACTTAAAGATAAGGAGGACATTCAAATTCCGGTCAGCCGGACAGCCCGTAAAATGCTGTTTAAAATGTTTGAACAAAACGGGTGATGGATTCCTCTGCCAACTGCTCTGCATTTGGCAGGGGAATTTTTATAACCATTAATCCCTAAATCAGAACCATTTACACATTAACAACGACCGTTGGAGCAAAAATCCCCTGCATTTGATTGAATATTCATATAATTTAAGTAAACGCTTTCAATGTAAAATAATGGGGAGGATGATTTAATTGAATGATCAAAAGATGCAAGCAAAAGTAAATTATGTCCAAGTGGAACAAAGTGAACAGTTTCAGCAATTTATGAAAAAAAGAAAAAAGTTTATCGTACCGTACACAATCTTTTTTCTCGTATTCTACTTTTTACTGCCAATCTGCACTTCTTATACGTCTTTTCTTAATACACCAGCAATCGGTGATATTTCCTGGGTATGGTTATTCGCTTTTGCACAATTTGTGATGACATTTGTTTTATGTACTGTATATGTAAAAAAGGCTGGTGCGCTGGATAAAGAAGCCGACCAGATCATTAAAAATCAAGTCCAAAAAGGAGGAGCGGCTTAATGAGTACAACAGTCATTGTCCTTTTTCTAGCTATTGTCCTATTAACACTTGTGATTACGTACTTCGCCGCCAAAAATACAAAAACCACGGGTGACTTTTATACTGCAGGCGGGGGATTAACAGGTTTTCAAAATGGTATTGCCATTTCCGGTGACTACTTGTCCGCAGCTTCCTTTTTAGGTATCGCCGGTGCGATAGCGTTAAATGGATTTGACGGCTTTTTTTACAGCATTGGGTTTTTGATTGCCTACTTGGTTGTTATGTTTTTGGTTGCAGAACCTTTAAGGAACCTTGGAAAATATACACTGGCAGATATGATCAATTCACGTTTTGATGCGAAGAAGGTAAGAGGTGCAGCAGCACTAAGTACGATAACGATTGTTATTTTTTATATGATTGCTCAGTTAGTTGGTGCAGGTGCCCTGATTCAATTATTATTTGGTATCAAGTATTGGATTGCTGTATTAATCGTAGGAGTAATGATGACGATTTACGTTTTATTCGGCGGGATGATGGCAACAAGCTGGGTGCAAATTGTCAAAGCCGCTCTCTTAATGATTGGTATGGTAATTATCTCTTTTCTTGTATTAATGAAGTACAACTTTAACATTGGAACAATGTTTACAGAAGTAAAAACAGCTACTAGCCATGGTGCGGCATATCTTAAACCCGGCATTCAATATAAAGATGGGCTTGGAACCCTTTCACTGATGATTGCATTAGTACTGGGAACTTCCGGGCTGCCGCATATCCTAATGCGTTTCTTCACAGTAAAGGATGCTAAAACGGCCAGAAGCTCCGTTATTACGGCTACTTGGACAATTGGGATTTTCTATATCCTAACACTTTTCCTCGGATTCGGAGCAGCCGCATTTGTTGGTCAAGCAAAAATTCTTGAAGCCAACCCAGGTGGGAATATGGCTGCGCCATTATTGGCAAAGGCTCTTGGCGGTGAATTATTATTCGCGTTTATTTCCGCAGTTGCATTCGCGACCATTTTGGCGGTTGTTGCAGGGCTTGTATTATCAGGCGCATCTGCATTCGCTCATGATTTGTATGGTCAAATATTCAAAAAGGGAAAAGCAACCGATCGACAGCAAATGCTGGCGGCACGTTATGCTTCATTGGCGGTATCGGTGTTTTCGATTATTTTGGCTTTAGGTGCTCAAAAGCTAAATGTGGCATTTCTCGTTTCACTAGCATTTTGTATTGCAGCAAGTGCGAACTTACCGGTAATCCTTTATACCATCTACTGGAAGAAGTTTAATACAAGTGGAGCCATCACTGCCATCCTAACTGGATTGATTTCGGCACTTGTTTTAGTATCTGTCAGCCCAAGTGTATTTTCGCCGGTCCCAGGTGCAGCTTTATTTACTGGTGATCCGATTTTTCCATGGGCAAATCCTGCATTAGTCTCGGTGCCACTAGGCTTTTTAGGCGGATATATTGGGACTCTGCTATCGAAGGAATCTGATCCTGTACGATATGCAGAAGTGAAAGTGAAAGCAAACATTGGATATAATGAACATTCCTAATCTAGATATGGAAGGTACAGACCAGTAGTGAAAATAATAATGTTAAGGAAAAATTAAGTGAATAGCTCTAAAAACTTTCTTTAAAGCGGTGCCTGCCCCTCGATGATTTAAGATGTTAAAAAGTCGAGGCGCAGGTATTTTTTTAAAATTGGTAAAAGCTTAACTTTAATCTACCGCACTATTTAGATGAATGGTTGGTATCTAAACCAGCCAGAGTACCCTCCAAAACCTGTTCCAAAATATCCAGGATAGCCGGCAAAGCCGCTTGATCCCGTTCCAAAGTAACCACTATAACCAGGATAGCCACCAATACTTACAACTGGATATCCCCCGTATACTATTCCTGGGTACCCTCCGTAGTTCAATCCCCAACTAATCATTTATATCGCCTCCCCAAATTGGTTCAAAAGTAATGTATGTGTTCCTAATGAAAGAGGAATAGATATTGGCCTATTGGTAAGTTCAAATGGTTTTTTTTAATACATTTATATAATCCAATCTAACAAATTTTCCAGATAATAAACATTTAACGAAATAGATGACTCCGGTATTAGGTCGGGGTTATTTTTTAGGTGTTGAAGATAACGGGAGCGGTATAACCGTGCAAAGGGTCTTTTTTTTGTATTCTTCGGCAGCCAATAAAGTATTTATGCTTTTCAGAACTAAAGTAAACATAGAATAAAGATATTCGGCAAAAATGTATATAATACGATTGATTAATCTAATGAGGTGACAGCATGAATCCCTACGTAGAGGTCAGAAGTGTCTCTAAGATTTTTGGCAATAATCCGAAAGCAGCTATCGATTTATTGAAACAAGGAAAGACCAAGAGGGAAATTTTGAAAGCGACTGGACAAACCGTAGGGGTAAAGAACGTTTCTTTCGAAATTTACCCTGGTGAAATTTTTGTCATTATGGGCTTATCCGGAAGCGGAAAATCTACGTTAATCCGTATGTTTAACAGACTGATTAAGCCGACAGTTGGAGAAATTCTAATAGAAAATGAAGATATTGTGAAGATGAGTGATGCACGCTTAAGGGAGGTCAGGCAGAAAAAGATTAGCATGGTGTTTCAGAACTTTGCTTTATTTCCTCATAAAACAATTGTAGAGAATACGGAATATGGGCTGGAAATTCAGAAAGTTCCCGCTGAACAGCGGCGGAAAAGAGCCCTTAGTGCATTGGAGATTGTCGGGTTAAAAGGCTATGAAAATCAGCTTCCCAAACAATTAAGCGGCGGCATGCAGCAAAGGGTAGGACTAGCCAGGGCGCTTGCCAGTGACACAGATGTAATCTTGATGGACGAGGCATTCAGTGCTCTCGACCCGTTAATTCGGAAAGATATGCAGGATGAATTGCTTGAGATCCAAGAAAAATATGAGAAAACGATCATCTTTATTACCCACGATTTGGATGAAGCATTGCGAATTGGCGATCGGATTGCATTAATGAGAGATGGCAGTATCATTCAGCTTGGAACACCTGAACAAATTTTAATGAATCCTGCAAATGAATTTGTCGAGAAATTTGTTGAAGATGTAGATTTATCGAAAATTTTAACTGCATCCCATGTAATGAAACCAGCAGAAAGAATTGGAGTGGACCGAGGGCCGCGGGTGGCATTGGAAATCATGCGGAAACAGGGATATTCAAGTATATTTGTCGTTGATCGCCATCGAAAACTATTGGGAGCGATCACTGCGGAAGAGGCAAGACAGGCCATTGATCAGAATCAATCGATTGCAGAAGTCATGTCAACGGATATTCCAACCGTTTCCGGAGATACCTTACTCACTGATCTGATGGACGTGATCGCCACTTCGAGTCTGCCTATTTCCGTCATTGATGAAAAACAACGCTTAAAAGGTGTCGTTATTCGCGGTGCTGTCATCGGGGCGTTGGCAGGAAATAAAGATTCCTTGAACGATTTGGAGAGTGAATGAAATGAATGTGCCAAAAATCCCTTTAGGAGATTGGGTAGACGTCCTGGTCCAATGGATCACCGTTGCATTTGCAGGATTTTTTACCTTTTTAACCACCGTAATCGATACCCTTTTAGATATCATAGTAAATGTATTAAGTGCAGGCCCTTCCATTATCTTAATTATTGTCTTAACTCTGTTGGTTGCTTATACCAGCAGATGGCCGTTAGGAATTTTTACCCTTTTGAGCTTGCTCTTGATTGATAATCTCGGCTATTGGGATTCCAGTATTCAAACCATTGCGATTGTTATACTATCAGGATTACTCACCATCATCGTTGGGATCCCTGTTGGAATCTGGTGTGCTCAAAGGAAAACAGTACATCGAATTGTAACACCGATTTTGGACTTTATGCAGACCATGCCTGCATTTGTCTATTTAATTCCTTCCATTTTGTTTTTCGGCATTGGCGTAGTACCAGGAATAATAGCCTCGTTTGTTTTTGCGATTGCGCCTACAATCCGAATGACTAATCTTGGTATTAAGGAAGTTCCGAAGGATTTAATTGAAGCGGCCGATGCCTTTGGTTCCAGTAACAGCCAAAAGTTATTTAAGGTTCAATTACCAATTGCTACACCAACTATCATGGCCGGGGTCAACCAAAGCATCATGCTGGCCTTATCGATGGTCGTGACAGCTTCCCTAGTAGGGGCGCCGGGGCTGGGGGCAGATGTTTACAGGGCTGTAAGCCAAATTGATGTTGGAAAAGGTTTTGAAGCAGGGTTATCCATCGTGTTTATCGCCGTTATACTTGACCGGATTAGCCAAAACTTACGGAAACCGGCCTATGAGAATGTAGTTAAGAAAAAAATCGTTTATTCCATTTTAGTTGTTCTGGTCATTCTGACAGCTATAGTGACAGGAGTTACAAAAGAAACGGCTGTAAAAAAGGGTGAGAACGGTATTGGAGCCAAAACTGATTATCAAATAATCGGAATTGAACCTGGGGCTGGAATAATGGCCCAAGCGAATAAGGCTATCAAAGATTATCAGCTGGATAATTGGCAGCTGCAAGAAGGGTCATCGGCTGCAATGGTAGCTGAATTAAAGAAGGCATATAATCAGAAGAAACCGATCATTATCACCGGATGGGCGCCGCATTGGATGTTTTCCACTTATGATTTAAAATTTCTCAAAGATCCAAAGAAATCCTTTGGTGCAGTTGAGGATATTCATACCATTGTAAGAAAAGGTCTTGAGCAGGATATGCCAGGTGCGTATACCATCCTTAATCAATTTTCCTGGAAGCCTGCAGATATGGAAAAAGTGATGGTGGATATTAAAGAAGGGAAGGATCCAGCGGAAGCATCGAAAAAATGGATCAATGCCAACGGGGACAAAGTGGGGAAATGGACAAAAGGTGCCAAAACAGGCAATGGGGAGACGATTAATCTTGTCTATGTGGCTTGGGATACAGAAATCGCCAGTACCAATGTCATCGCTAAGGTGTTGGAGCAGAATGGTTTCAATGTAAAATTGAGCCAAGTGGAGGTCGGCCCGATGTTTGCCGGTGTAGCAAATGGCAGTGTGGACGGCATGGTGGCTGCATGGCTGCCAAGTACCCATAGAGAATATTATAAACAATATAAAAATGATTTCATTGATCTTGGCAGCAACCTTCATGGAACGAAGAATGGACTGGTTGTACCAAAATATATGGATATTAATTCGATCGAAGATTTGAAGTAGAAACTGGGACTGTCTCTCTAAAGGAAGAGGATCCCTTAAAAGTATAACTTTTAAGGGATTCTCTTTTTTGTATGGCATTCTAAAAAATCTCCAAGATACGAAAGGAAAATTAATGTAAAATAAGATTTGGAGTTATTATTACGTTATTTCATTTTTTCAGGAGGAATACTATGCATAAAAATTCTAAATTGTTCATTTTTCTTACTTTTATCATTTCAATAGGATTGATAGGCTGCCAAGCAGCTAATAAAGAAGCATCTCCAAATTCGACAGTTGAAAAGGCAATTGAGAATGAAAAAAAGGCACCAGCGGATGGAGATGATCATAAGTCCGAAAACAATGCCTTGGCTAAAGACAAGGATGGCAATGAAGCAGCATTAAAATCTACGGTCGTAAAAAAAGAAACAAAACATAAACAAGAACAAAAAAATACTTTTACATATAAAACTTATACAAATACTAGATTTGGATTCACTTTTGAATATCCTGTGTCTTTTTATCGCTCTCCAGCGCCTACAAACAACGATGGCAGGGAATTTTATAATGATGATTGTTCCATTACAGCAAGCGGAAGTAATATCAATGTTTCAGGAAAACGTGAGACCATTAAAACTTATTATAAACGTGCTCTCGAGCATGGACCTAGTCCAATTGCCTACAAACGTTTGGGGAGGGATTGGTACGTAATATCATATAAAAATGGAAGTGACACGGTATATGAAAAAGCGATAATAGGCGAGGGTATTATTTCTACATTGAAAATAACATATCCATCTAGTAAACAGAAACATTATGAGCCAATGATTAATCGGGTTTCCGGTACTTTTAAAGCAGGGAAATCGGAGTAATAATTTAAAAGAGCCAGCCCCCATCCAACAAGGGGCTGGCTCTTTTAAATGCCGCATTAATTATAGGAACATTTTTTCTAGTTCCAATGGTTCGATGTATTCACCGTCTTTGTAAGCACGCATGTTTCCGCCGGAGATTTCATCTATGAGTGCAATTTGCTTGTCTTCGCCTACACGTCCGAATTCAAATTTAATGTCGTATAGCTCGATGCCTTTTTTTGCAAGCTCCTCTTTGACGACATTTCCAATTTGCTGAGTCAGTGCTTTTAACACTTTGTACTCATCCTTCGATAATATACCAAGCATATCTAATGCATCTTCACTAACAGGTGGATCTTGGCGTTCGTCATCCTTTAAGGTAACCTCTACGAAAGCATCAAGGTGCTGCCCTTCTTGTGCGTATAAGCCATATCTGCGCAAAAAGCTCCCAACTGCTCTATATCTGCAAATAACCTCAAGCCCTTTTCCAAAAACTGCAGCCGGTCTAACAGTCATCGTAGCTTGATCGATATCGGCATCAATATAATGGGTAGGGATTCCTTTTAATTTTAAAATTTCAAAAAAGAACTTGGTTAACCTTAAACCTGCACGCCCTGCACCTTCCATCGTCAAACCAACCGTGTTTGCTCCAGGGTCAAAGACTCCGTCAACACCAGTGACATCATCTTTGAATTCCAGTAAATAGTTTCCATTTTCTAATTCATAGACATCTTTTGTTTTTCCGGTATACCTAAGCTTCATGTGAAAAGTCCCCTTATACTTTTTAGATTTAGCCAAAAATTCCTTTTACTTAGATATTATTATAATACAAAAAATAAGGTAGAAATGAATTATTAATGAGAACATTTGGAGAGGAGTAACATTTATATTATTCTGAATTTTCCCTTTCATTTTCCGTTTAAGAGGAGTAATATATTCATAAGATGTCTTTATTTTAATAAAATGATGCTGGAAAATTCATAGGAGGACACACAAAATGAAAAATTATCAAATTGAAACAATCCTTAGCACTAATCGAAAACCAAAACCTGATTCTGCGCATCTTGAATTTGGGCGGACTTTTACGGATCATATGTTTATTATGGATTACACAGAAGGAACAGGGTGGCATGATCCGCGTATTATTCCGTATCAGCCAATCAGCTTAGACCCATCCTCCATGGTTTTCCATTATGGACAGACTGTATTTGAAGGATTAAAGGCCTATTTGTCTGAGGACGGGAAAGTTTTTCTATTTAGACCGGATCGTAACTTTAATCGATTGAATCACTCTAATGCTCGATTATGCATACCGCAAATTGATGAGGAATTGGCATTAGAAGCATTAAAACAATTAATTTTGGTAGACCGTGACTGGATACCTCAAGCTGAAGGGACATCCCTTTATATTCGTCCGTTCATCATTTCGACAGAACCACACTTAGGGGTAGCACCTTCTGAAAACTATCAATTTATCATTATTATGTCGCCAGTTGGTTCTTATTATAAAGAGGGCATTCATCCGGTGAAAATTGCGGTTGAGCAGCAATATGTACGGGCTGTTGCCGGGGGAACAGGTGAAGCCAAAACGGGCGGAAACTATTCAAGTAGTTTGAAAGCGCAGGAAGTAGCAGAAAAAGTCGGCTATTCTCAAGTGCTCTGGTTAGATGGCAGAGAAAATAAATATGTCGAAGAAGTAGGCAGCATGAATATTTTCTTTAAAATTAATGGCCAGGTTGTAACCCCAGCCTTAAATGGCAGTATACTAGCAGGGATTACAAGGGATTCTATCATTCAACTATTAAAACATTGGAATGTTCCTGTTGTGGAACGAAGGATTTCAATCGATGAAATTTATCAAGCGTATAAAGATGGGGTGCTGGAAGAGGCATTTGGCACAGGAACTGCTGCAGTTATTTCACCAATTGGCGAACTTTTATGGAAATATGAAAAGCTTGTTGTAAATAGCGGCGAAATCGGAAAACTGACCCAGGAATTGTACGATACACTCACCGGAATCCAAAACGGAACAAAACCAGATCCATTCGGCTGGAGGATAGAGGTCAATCCAGAAAACACAGCTAAGGATATGCATTCTGGAAGCTTGATTTATTAAAATAGAACATGGGGACGGTTCTTCTGTTTCATTCTGAAGCGGAAGAACCGTCCCTATGTTTTATATCAAAAACTAGGTAAAAGGACATAGTTGGTATGAGATTTTATGAAAAAAGTCTTATCTATATTACAGATGTCGATTTTTTTGTCACATAATTCTACATAAAGTTACAATTATATTACATTACCGACAGTTCTATTGTTTTTAGTTCTTTTGGAATATAAACTAGTTATATATTCCGAGATTGAATTAATGATAGGTATCAAAGGAGATTTTGCAATGATTAAGAAACTATTTAAATATTCGGTATCAGTTGCCGTTCTCACTTCTATGATTCAAGTGACACCAGCGTTTGCAGACACTGTGACACAAGACCAAATAAATGCAACACAAGTACAAATCGATGACTTTGAAAACAAAATTCAAATGTTAGACGATCGAATCATCATGGCCATGGAGAAAAGCCAGGCGTTAAAAGAAGAAATTAATAAGCAGCAAGGGAAAATCAAAGAGACAGAAACAGAAATTGAAGAAGCAAAAAAGGCCTTGGAGATTCATAAAGAGGTCTATTCAGAGCGCCTAAAGAGCCTTCAGTCTGAGGGGAAAGAGTCCCTTGCGACTTACGCGGAACTATTGCTTTCTTCTGATGACTTTTCTCAATTTTTAACTCGTTTTACTGCGATTTCAGCGATTTTACAAAATGATTCGGACTTATTGACCGGCTTAAATGAAAAGCAACAAGCATTAAATAATGCAGAAGAAAAGTTACATAACGAATTAAATAATTTAAAACAAAACCAGAATGAACTGGCAGCAGAACAGCAAAAGATTGAAGTGGATAAAAAAGAAATTGCTAAAGAATTAGAAGCTACAAAAAGCAAATTACAAAATCAAAAGGATCAGTATGCACAACAAGAGGCTGAAAAAGAGGCTGCGCGTCAGGCTCGATTAGCTGAACAGCGTGCACAGGAACAAGCTAGACAAGCGGAGCGGCAACGGTCACAGACTCAAACTCAAACTCAGCCTGAACAGCGCGTACAGAATCAAGAAAAGCCACAGGTTCAATCAGAACAGCGCCAAGAGCGTCCGAAAGCATCTGTAAACAATGAATCTAAGGCAGCATCATCAGATGATGGCGGCGGTTCAACTGCCTCGGCTTCGGCAAGTCAGGTAATTGCCAATGCTAAGAAATATTTAGGCGTTCCTTACGTTTGGGGCGGGACAACACCAAGCGGATTTGATTGTTCCGGATTCACTTCATATGTATTTCGTTCTGTAGGCATTAGTCTTCCAAGGGTGTCACGTGACCAGCAAAGAGTTGGGACAAGAATTTCTACAAGCCAAGTGCGTCCAGGGGATTTAGTATTCAGAGGCAACCCTGCTCATCATGTCGGTATTTATATCGGAAACGGGCAATATATCCATGCACCTCAAACCGGTGATGTTGTAAAAATTTCTCCATATAATCCATCTAAATTTACAACAGCAGCAAGGGTATTACATTAATTGCAAAAGATTTTTATAAGGTACCTATCAAAATAGTAAAAGAGCCTTATCCAGTTATTGGGTAAAGGCTCTTTTTTGTTGCTTATAATAGGAAATAGATTGTTTTTTTATAGGGGATTCGAATAAAGGCTGTATTTGAATAAGAAATGAAATTGTTCCAAAATATACAAATCTCCAGCGAGTAAGAACCATAATTTGGGTGTATACTTATAGCGGTTACATACTAATGTTTAAGGAGGAGCATTGGATGGACAGATTAGCTGGAAGAGTTGCAATTATTACTGGGGGAGCACGAGGAATGGGCGCTTCTCATGTCCGTAAATTTGTTGCTGAAGGAGCCAAAGTAGTTATTACTGATATTCTTGAAGGAGAAGGACGGGAGCTAGCCAGTGAATTTGGAGAGAATGTAAAGTTCATCAAACATGACGTTACCAAAGCGGCAGATTGGAAAACAGTAGTCGCTGAAGCTGAAAACACCTTTGGCCCCGTAACAGTGTTAGTTAACAATGCAGGGATTAGTATGAATAAATCCATTATAGATATTACAGAAGAAGAGTACCGCAGAATTGTTGATATTAACCAGGTTTCTGTATTTCTCGGTATGAAATATGTAGTACCCTCAATGCTGAAAGCTGGAACTGGATCGATTGTCAATATATCTTCCATAAATGGTCTTGTAGGTGGTGCGATTGGCTATACCGATACTAAATTTGCTGTCCGGGGCATGACAAAAGCAGCTGCTCTGCAGCTGGCAGCAAAGGGAATTCGGGTTAACTCTGTACACCCAGGAGTAATTGAAACACCAATGATCGTTCAAGAGGATTCAAAGGATGCCATTCAAGAATTTGCAAAATATATCCCAAATAGAAGAATTGCAAAACCCGAGGAAGTATCCAATGTTGTATTATTTCTCGCATCGGATGAATCCAGCTACTGTACTGGCTCCGAGTTCGCGGTAGATGGCGGATTAACAGCGCAATAATATTGAAGTGAAGCATGGGGACGGTTCTCATGCTTCACTTTTATTCCATGAACAGAAGAACCGTCCCCGTGTTTCGTCTATTTTCTAATCAGGCTGTATAAAGAGGCTCCCACTAGGTCGCCGGCTTCTTTTAGGCGTTCTTTGCTAATATGTTCAATTTTGTCTAGTGGTGTATGGTAATATGGTTCTAGGTTTGCTGTTCCTGGTTCGCGGCGGATAAAGTTGACTGCCGGGATGCCTGCGTCATGGAATGAAACATGGTCAGAAGCTCCGCGCTGGTACAGCACCAATTGGGATGGTGTACCGATTCGTTCTGCTGTTGCCATCGCCGTATTTGTCACGATGTTTGCTTTGCCGTCAACCGTATTCAGATAAATCGCAGTGGCATTATCCCAGCCGGTCCCCACCATATCCATGTTAAAATTGGCTAAACTGCGTGAGATTTCATCCTGACTTAACTGGCTGACATAATACTCTGAACCAACTAAACCAATTTCTTCGGCCCCGACAAAAACAAAACGTAATTCTTTATCGATTGGGTAGCCCTTTAAAATATTAGCCAATTCCAGAGCCACAGCAGTTCCTGAAGCATTGTCGCTTGCTCCTGGTGCAAATGGAACACTGTCCATATGGGCTGATACGTGCACAATATCGTGGTTTTCCCCTTGCTTAGGCGTTTTAGTTGCAATAATATTTTGTGACTTAGCATTTGCAATTCGGGTCACATTTAGCAACACGGCTTTACCTTGCGCCACGACGTCCTTAAGTAATGCTTCACCGCTGGCTTTGGAGATGCCGCCTACTGGTACCGCTGCATCGCCGCCGATTGAAGGATTTAACGGCCCTGGCTGTGTGGTATTATCATAGATTAATACTCCGATAGCCCCTGCAGCGACGGCATTATCTACTTTTTCTTTAAAAGTAATCTCTCCTCTAGAAATAAGAGCAATCTTGCCTTTTGCTTCCGAGGTAAAATCTGCAGCTTTCCCTAAACCTGCATTGAAAAGCTGTGCTGTAATTCCTTCATTTGAGGTTGCTGCTGAACCGGCTGGAATATTTACTAATATTTCATTATTATCACTAGTGTGTAAATGTCCAACCATTTTGTCCGGAACGCTGAATTCCTGTGTCTCTACTTTATAACCTAAAGATAATAGACGCTGCTTGATAAACTCAGCTGCCATTTTCTCACCCTCTGTCCCGGTGACACGCGGGCCAATCGTTTCGGATAAATAGTGGACATCCTGATAAATCCGTTCGGCATTAACTCTAGCAATTACCTTCTGGTCAAAAGCTTTTATACTAGGGTTGTCTATATTCTGTGCAGCGGCTTGGGCTTTGGCAGAATAATTTACCGGAGCAATGTATAAACCCGACGTTACAAGCATTGTGGTTAACAAGATAGTAGTACGTTTTTTTCCTGTTTTCATGATATTTCCTCCTTAGGTAATTAAATCCCTCGGAATGTATTCGCTTACATTTTTGGAAATCCTTTTTATTTTTTGAAAATGAACCTTTGGTACTAGTATAATTATTAAGATGAATGGTAATTTGGTGCTTAAGGAGTACCTATACGGAAGCTTTAAATATCGGTAAATACGGGGATTTTTCATTTTCGACAGGTATATAAGGCTTTATTTGTCATAATGCTGATAATCTAGACTATATATAATTATATTTTGCTAATTTGAAAACAAAGTAGAGGTAATGGTTTTATGAATGAGAAGCTTATTATAAATGCTGATGACTCTTATCGAAAGGCTGAGATGCAGGCATCAGATTATTTTCAAATCTTGAAGGCGCTAGTCTCAGAAAAAACCTATATCTCTACTCTCACAAAAGATATCCAATCATGGAAACACAACCATATTCGACCTTACTTTTTTTCACTAGGAAGGCAAAAAACAGGTTCCCGAGGATATCACCATTATATTCGCTGGCTGGATTACACAGGGAAACTGGAGTCTTATCTTGACCGAAGTATCTCCTATATTTATATGCGGGACTTGGGCAAAGCACTAGATTCACCTGACACTCAGTCAAGGGTTCGGCGTACGGTCGACACTTTAAAAAATTATCTGATTGATCGAAATAATAAACATGAAACCTTCAGCATAGCCGGGTTGTACCGCTGGGCACAAAAAGAAGGTATTGAAATGACTATGATTTGGCTGTTAGACAAACTAAAGACGGTAAGCGTTAATATTCCTGAAGGTATGGATGCTGTGCATGCTCAGCGAAAACTGATTAAAATCATTGCTGGTGTCATCATGCATGTGCTAGAAGAGATGGAGGATGATGTTTCACCTGAAAAACGAATTCAAAAACTGAATGAAGCGATTAGACTTGGCTATGCCTATGGTTTGACATATCCCTTCATTGACGACCTTCTGGACTCCAATATTTTATCTGCTGCAGAGAAAAAACGATATTCCGATTTGATTTGTACTACCCTTACCACTGGGACTGTACCGAGATTGGGCAGCTGGGCTGGGAATAACTCAAATCTAATCCGGTTTATACATTCAGAGCTTCGACAAGCCTTTGAATACATTAAAGCTCATCAGCAGGAAGCGACTAGAAAAAACTTTTTCGAGCAAGCATATGTGTTTTATCATTCTCAAGAAATTGACCGGATGAAGGATCTAAATAATGCTGATTACACGAATGAGGAGATTTATATTCCAATCATTTTAAAATCCGCTTCTTCCAGATTGATTGCCCGTTCAGTTATCAGTGCCCCGGAGGATGAGGGCTTTGACAATCGAACATTCTATTATGGAATCTACAATCAGCTTGCAGATGATTTTGCCGATCTGTTTGATGATATGAAGGATGGTGCAGTAACTCCTTATACTTATTATCTAAAATATCATGATAGGCGTCCGGATTTGATTAATCCTTTTGAAGTTTACTGGGCGGTCATTGCTAATTTGATTCATAACGTGTATCAGTCAGATTCTAAAACTTGTGAGGTAATCCTTGGGCGAGCTATAAATGGACTAAAAAGGTTTAAAGAACGAGTAGGTATCGAGAAATATAACGAGGTAATGAATTTCTTTTCTGTTGGAAATTCAAAATTTAATCATCTTATCCAAAAGATGGTGCGAAAAGCGGATGATGTTGATTTCTTTGATAAACTGCTGCGCGACCATATCATTACGATTTTAAAAAATGATCAAAAAGAGCGGGATGAATTCTTTAGTACAATTGAAACTGTACGTAATGAAATTAACGGTATGCTGAAAATCGGCGGGCATAATATATTGCTTGGAGATCCAATTATTGATGCAGCCAATTACAGTCTAGAGGGAAATGGAAAGCGGCTCCGACCCATCATCACTTGGTTTATGAGCGTGAACGAATATGGATTGAAACAATCAGCTGTTGAACAGCTTCTTAAATCATTGGAATATATGCATACAGCTTCCTTAATCTTCGATGATCTTCCTTCACAGGATAATGCGTCAAGCCGCAGGGGGCGGTCGACTTTGCATAAGACATATAACATTGCCATTGCAGAATTAACTGGTCTATTTTTAACTCAGAAGGCGGTAGAAGAGCAGACATTCCTTGATCAATTTGATACGAAAACAGTGCTAAAAATGATTCGCTATTCGGCTCAGATGACGGCAGATATGTGCCGAGGGCAGGCAATGGATTTGGAATCAAAGGGAAAATCATTAACGTTGGAGCAGCTGAATGTGATGAGCTTTTATAAAACTGGGATAGCGTTTGAGGCTTCTTTGGTTATGCCGGCGATTCTTGCAGAGGCAGGTGAGTCCGAAATTACCGCCTTGAAAAAATTTGCTCAACATGCCGGGATTGCTTTTCAAATCAAAGATGATCTTCTGGACGTCGAAGGAGATATGCAGTTACTTGGAAAACCAGCTGGTCAGGACAAAGAAAATAATAATTCAACTTTCGTTACGATACTAGGTCTCGATGGAGCAAGAAAAGAGATGTGGGATCATTACTGTCTAGCGGTAGAGGCTTTACAGGAGGCTCCTCGCAACATTACTTTTTTAAAGCATTTATTGGATTATATCGTGAATAGGGAGCGTTGATGAAAAAACATGGGGACTGTTTTTTTGCTTCCTAAGGGAAGCTAAAGAAACAGTCCCCATATTTTATTTAAATTTATTTTTCTATTGCCTTTACAATTTCAACTGCGTATTCTGCACCGTATTGGCCTGCAGTTTCTAAATCCTCAATTTTATCACCTGAAACTTCTGAGTTTGAAACAGTTCTAATGGATAAGTATGGAATATTAAAAGCTTTAGCTACTTGAGCAACCGCAGCAGCTTCCATCTCTTCTACACTTGTTCCGGCATTCTCGTGGAACCATTGGATTCGGTCTACTTCTCGGTTCCAAAAGTCTGCACTGCCAACTTTTCCTTCAACTACTTTACCGTGGGAATATTTATCAGCAACACTGAGAGCAGCTTTTATTAGCTTAGGGTCGCTCTTAAATGACTTGTACTCCACTTTTTCACCATTTTCTCTCATGGTTGTTTCCATGGACTTCCATGTTTCTGGTTTCATTCCTTCACCATCATCTAAATGTTCGGACCGCATGCTTCCAATATTCATGACCTCGGTGCCAATTACTGTATCAAAAACATGAATATTCGGGTCATGTCCTCCCGCGGTACCTTGATTGATAATAACCTTAGGATGGTATTTTTCGATAAGCAATGTTGTTGAGGCAGCAGCATTTACCATTCCAATCTCGGTTCTTGATACAACTACTGGAATTTTATCAATTTTTCCAATATAAAAGCTGTAATTGCCAATTTGTTCTTCTTTATAATTCTTCATTTCCTTGAGGAGTGCTGAAATTTCAATATCCATAGCCCCTTGAACAGCAATAGGCTGTTCTGTATTCTTCTGTTCATGTCGTGCTTTTTTGTTTTCATTTTTTGTTGATGAAAACCCGGCAAGCAATAATGCACTAATCAGCATTACAGCAAAAAGTGAAACTGCCATCCTTTTTTTCATGTTTTTTTAATTCCCCCTTGATTTAAGGCGAACATTAATCGTTATAAGTAATCGTAATGTTCGTATAGTGTTATATTCTACAATAACCAAGAATTGCGTTCAATAAAAAATGAATAGGTAATTTATCCTGTTTTTAGTTTTTAGCTAAATGATTAAAATCATAATAAAAATAAAAAATAAAGGCCTTTTCACTTTTAAAAGGAAAAGACCTCTTATCTGACGGGCGATTTAATGGGATAAAGAGATGAAACAGACGAACTGCCCCAATGTACCCTTTGCATCACCGTTCAGTAAAGTTTTCATGTAAATGGTGGGCTAGTAGTATTTGTAGGTAGTCATCCGGGTTGTTGAGTTGAAGATTTAGCAGTTCTTCTATTCTTTTGATTCGGTGGTAGAGCGTGTTTTTGTGAATGTGAAGTGTTTCTGCTGTTTCTGAGATAGAATGATTTAGTTTGATATAGGTGAACAGGGTTTTTTCTAATTCGTTATTTTGTGCCTTTTCGGTTCGCAATGGTGCCAATATGTCCTCAATAAATCGTTCTATTTCAGGAGAAGGCAGGGTCAAAAATAAGCGGTTGATTCCCATCTTTTTGTAATTCATGATGCCTGTCTTTTGTCGGTTGATGGAAAAGGAAAGTGACTTCGCTGCTTCATCGCAGCATTTGGACACAAACTCAATCCCCTGATAGGTGGTGCTTATGCCGGCGTGCATGGTGATTTCCTCTTGATTTCCCCGCCTGAATAAAAGCGAGTCAAGGCTCTCGGTCAAAGCGTCAATTTCTTTCGGCTGCTTTGTTGAAAATAGCAAGGTTATTTTATTATGGAAGCCAAAGATTAGCGTGCCTTGTTCTGGCAGACGCCTCTTCATTCTTGAAATGAAACGATGAATAACCGCTTCAAGTATTTGTAAATCAGAATAGGAGATGATTTCAATTAGTAATACAGCAAAGTGTGAATTTGTTTTAATACCTAAAGACTCTCCCTTTACCGCCAATAAATAGTCATCCTTGCATTTCACCATGTCATTAAATGCCTCATGTGTCTTTTTATAATACACTTCAGCCTGTGTTTTCTGCTTTGTCAGCTCAAGCGCCAAAATAGAACTCGCTTGTTCAATGGTCATTTTATCCTGGTGTGAAATCGGGATGTCCAGCGGAATAATGATACAGCCTAGAGAAACTCTGTCCGAAAGAACTGGGTAAACATAGTAAGTGATCTCACGCTGCTCATATATTTCAATAAAAAATGGCCAATTTTTTGTTCTAATAATGGCGGAAAACTCTTCGTTACTTAAATAAGGATAGCTAATCGTTTTTTTAGGATAAAGCTTGGAATCAAGATTATCAAAAAAGAAAATCTCTCTGTTCATCATTCGGTTTAATTCCGGAATAATAGATTCCATGCTTTTATTTTGTAAGGAAATCCTGGTGAGAGTTTCATGGATTTGTGCCCGTTTGATGAGAATATTATTTTTTTCCTCAAGTGTCTTTGTTAATTTCGTTATTTCCGCCAATTGTTCATTTTTTTCTTTAAACAGTCTGGCATTGTGTATGGCAATTGCTGCCTGCGCTGCAAAGCCCTCTAATAATTGTAAGTCTTCCTCCGATAATTTCCCTCTATTCTTATGCTGAAGTACGGTCATGACCCCAATGCTCCTGCCCTTGACGATCAGCGGTACGCTAATCAGCGCTTTTAACATTAAATGATCACTGGCATCTTCGATATAGTCTAAATTTTGTTTGGAGATTGTTGCCATCCCCTCATAAATCTCAGAACGCGAATAATATATAACAGGTTTACCGCTGCTGAATACTTTACCGGTAATCGATTCACCAATTTTTATTTTGATTTCTTGAAGCTTTTCGGTAAAACCAATGGCGGATTTAACGAATAATTCTTTTGTTTCCTCATTATATAATTGTACGTAGCCTGCATCCGCAGCTGAAATAACGTGAAGGGCATGGGTGACAATATTATTTAACACTTCATTCACTTCTAACGAAGATGTTATGGAGCGAATACTCTCGATTATACTAGTAATCTGCTGGCTTTTTTCCACATTAACACCTCCTAAGAATATGATACAAAAAAAGTATACATTGTATGTTCGAACAATGGAATCGATTTTTTATTGTGTGATGTACCATTGAAATAGTTTTCTGATATTTTATAATTTTTATTATAAAAAAATAAATCAGTCTAAATTGTCAAATAAACGGGAGATGATTATATTGGATAAGCTTTACAAACTTTTAGATCAAGCTTACGAAGAAATGGTAAGTGTACGTCGTTATTTGCATCAATATCCTGAATTGGGTTTCCAAGAGGAAAATACACCAAAATATATTGCGGAGTATCACGAGAAGCTTGGACATCAAGTACGGACTGGCGTAGGCGGCCGTGGCGTTGTTGCAACATTACGCGGCGGGAAGCCTGGACAGACGGTTGCGCTGCGGGCAGACTTCGATGCTCTGCCGATTCAGGAAGAAACAGACGTTCCTTATAAATCTAAAGTGGACGGTCTGATGCATGCTTGTGGACACGATAGTCATACAGCAACCCTGTTAGTACTGGCAAAAGTATTAAACAGTATGAAAGAAGAAATTGAAGGAAACGTTGTGTTCATTCATCAGCATGCTGAGGAGGTTTTACCTGGAGGGGCAATTGCCATGATTGAGGATGGCTGCCTGGATGGTGTGGATGTCATCTTTGGACAGCACATCTGGTCGCTTTTGCCTGTTGGCTCAATTGAATATCGTACTGGTCCAGTTATGGCCGCAGCTGACTTTTTTAAAGTTGAAATTCAAGGTCACGGTGGACATGGGTCACAGCCACATCGTACAAAAGATAGTGTCGTAATTGGCGCCCAGCTGGTCAATAACCTACAGCAAATCGTTTCCCGCCGGGTAGATCCGCTAGATTCAGCTGTTCTCTCCATTGGTTCTTTCGAGGCAAAAAATGCACCAAACGTCATTGCTGATACTGCGAAGATTGCAGGCACGGTGAGAACATTTAAAGAAAGCACTCGTGACCATATGGAAAAAGAAATTGAACGGATTATTAAAGGGACCTGTATCGCGGGGGATGTCGATTATACTTTTGAGTATCAAAGAGGATATCCAGCTGTTGTTAATCCAAAAGAGGAAATGGAGTTTCTAGTAAATATCGCAAGAACAGTACCAGGTGTTACCGATGTTGTGGAATGTGAACCGCATATGGGTGGGGAAGACTTTGCATATTATTTAGAGAATGTTAAAGGAGCCTTCTTCTTTACCGGTGCACAAAATCCAGGGGTGCATGCAGTATATCCACATCACCATCCTAAATTTAATATTGATGAAAAAGGTATGCTGATTGCAGCTAAAACATTAGGAGCAGCAACAATAACTTATCTTCAAAATAATAAGTAAAAAATTAATAGAAGGATTCATCTCTGCCACAATGGTCTCAGTCGTTTTGGCAGGCATTTTCGTAGGATTTTTATAAAATAAATGAAACATGGGTATTCAGTTCTCATGTTTCATTTTTTTAAAAACAGAGGAAGTGTATAAATATTACAAATATTAGTATAATTAGTAATTAACTCCTAGTTTATATAGTAGTTTCTACCCTTATTAGAAGATTCCAAATAGTATAATATTGGTAGGAATACAATAACTAGGAGTGATTTAATTGAAGAAACCGTTTTTATCCATCGCCCTTGCATCAACATTAGCATTTGGGGCAATAGGCACCCAGGCAGTTTTCGCGCAGCAGGCAGGTACTGAACAGGAACAGCCGTTAAAGGTATTTGATCACAAGGTTATTAAACATATTAATGCTGAAAACATTTACAATAATATTGCCTATCTCTCCAAAACACCTAGGGTAGCAGGTACTGAGGCAGAAGATAATGCAGTGAAGTATATTAAAGAACAATTCGAATCTTATGGCTATGAGGTTGAAATCCAACCGTTTCAATATTATGGGTACACACCTCCGCATACCGTTCAATTATCTGTTGCAGGTTATGATGGGGAACTTAAGCCCGCTTCGTTTACATACACTGTAAGCGGAAATGCCTCTGGCGACTTAGTTTACGCGGGACTTGGGAAAAAAGAAGAACTAACAAACATGGATCTGACTGGAAAAATCGCTCTTATTAAAAGAGGAGATATCAGTTTTGCGGATAAAGTATTGAATGCAGCAGAGAAGGGGGCTGCAGGGGTTATTATTTTTAACAATACAAGCGGTGACGTAAATGGAACACTTGGCGGTGCAAATGATCAATATGTTCCAGCAGTCGCAATCACTCAAGCAGAAGGAGAGGCGTTACTGACGAAATTAAACAGCGGTTCTAAATTAACTGCTTCGGTGAAAATTGAAGGAGCTAGAACAGGGGAAAGCACTTCCCATAATGTAATTGCTACGAAAAAACCTACCAATAAACAAAAGGATACAAATAAAGTGATTGTCGTTGGTGCGCACCATGATTCTGTTGCCGGGGCACCAGGGGCAAACGATGATGCTTCCGGTACAGCGACAACTTTAGAGCTTGCCCGTGTATTAAAAAATGTTCCAACTGATACCGAAATTCGCTTTGTCACATTTGGTGCGGAGGAGCTTGGCTTAATTGGCTCAACCTACTATGTTAACAATCTATCAGATGAAGATAAGGAACGTGTAATAGCAAACTTTAATCTTGATATGGTTGGAAGCCGGGACGCTGGAGATCTTGTATTGCTTACCCTTGATGGTAAACCAAACCTAGTAACTGAGCTGGCTCAGGCTTCGAGTGAGAGACTGAACGGTGCGCCGACACCTTATGGACAAGGCGGGCGCAGCGACCATGTCCCATTTGCTGAAGCAGGAATCCCGGCAGCATTATTTATCCATAGCCCATCGGAGCCTTGGTACCATACTCCTGAGGATTCTATTGATAAAATCAGCAAGGAAAAACTTCAGGACGTAGCGGAAATTGTCGGTGCTGCAGTTTATGACCTTGCCCGATTTGATAGCATGGGACCAAAGCCTAAAAAAGGACCAAAAGTAAAAGCTGATGCTGATATGTACTTTGAGCAGGCAGTAAGATAATTATAGTTAGCTAGTTTGCCACTTTGATGAGGCGAACTGGCTTGTTTTATCTTGCGTTGTCCCAATTAGTTCAAAAAATTGTAGATAAGATAGGCTGTTATGTAGAAAAGGGGGGTAATTTCGTAAAATAACTTGATTTTTTGTAAATAAGAGCTATAAATTTGTACAGGAATTGGATAAGTTAAAGAGTGAAAAAGTCAGTTTGGATAAATGAATGTAAAAGAGGTGGTCATGCAGCCACCTCTTTCTTCCCTCAAATTTAATTCGTCACAGTCTTCGCCTGTGTGTTTCCCTGCTGATCTAACTTCCGAACAGCTTCTTCACTTGTATCTACGCGTTTAACGAATAACGCTAGGATTAGCACGACAATATTAATGCCCAGGGCAACATAGAAGGAATATTGAATTCCAGCCAGTAATGCCTTCTGTGTTAATAATGCTTGAGCAGCTTTTGTCATCGTAGTTGGATCAACACCGGTCATTAAGTTTGTCGCTTCTGTTTTTGTAACAGAGTTCATAATCGTAACCAGAATCGCTGTACCAATGGAACCGGACACTTGCTGAGCCGTATTGTTAACTGCCGTACCGTGCGGATTTAAGCGTGTTGGCAGCTGGTTTAAACCGTTTGTCATAATCGGCATCATTACTATCGACATCCCCAACATACGAAGTGTGTAGACAAGGATGATATAGGAGTAGCTGGAATCGATTTGCAGATTTGCCAGCATGTAAGTCGAGACAGCTGTCACGGCAAGCCCGATTACGCCAAGTGCACGTGGACCAAATTTATCAAATAATTTACCGGTGATCGGAGACATAATCCCCATCACAATCGCCCCAGGCAGCATCATTAAACCTGAATCAAGCGGTGAAATTCCTCGGACGCTTTGAACATATGCCGGGGTTAAAATCATCCCGGAGAACATGGCAACAGCATTGACAATTGCAATAACTGACGCTAAAGCAAACATTGGATACTTGTAAACACGTAAATCTAATAACGGTTCCTCCATTTTTAATTGTCGGACAATGAAGACAGCTAAGCAAATAGCCCCTACAATCAAAGTGGTTAACACGATTGGGTCAGTCCAGCCGTCTGAGCTTGCCGAACTAAAACCATACAGTAATCCGCCAAAACCAATTGAAGATAACACAACTGAAAGGTAATCAATGGTTGCATTTTTGTTTTGTTGCATGACATTTTCAGATTTCCAAATGGCTAATACTAAACTAATAACAGCTAATGGTAAAATCATTTCAAAAAGCAGACGCCAGTCATAATACTCAACAATATATCCTGATAACGTCGGGCCAATTGCCGGTGCTGTAATCATAACTAAACCAAAAACACCCATTGCCGTGCCGCGTTTTTCCCGCGGGAAGCTGACTAACATAATATTCATTAATAACGGTCCCATAACAGAAGAGCCGGCAGCCTGGATCATCCGGCCGGTCAGTAATAAACCAAAGTTAGGGGCAATGGCGGCTAATCCCGTACCTAGAGTGAATATCGCCATCGATGTAATAAATAATCTGCGATTAGAAAAGCGTGTCATTAAAAAGGCTGATGCTGGAATTAATACACCACTTACCAGCATATAGCCTGTCGCAAGCCATTGTATTGTTGAATAATCCTTGACGCCTAAATCTTTCATGATGGATGGCAGCGCGACATTTAAAAGCGAGTTATTTAAAAAAGAAACAAATGCTCCGACAAATAGAATCGCAAGCATTAAATAAGGTGGTTTTCTTTGTTGTAATGATGAATCCATACTTTTAATCTCCTTTAATTTTTAAATTGAATCATGCTTATGGAGTCCTTTTTTTAACAGCTCGATTTGTTTAGTATAATTTTTTAGAGCCTCTTCATTGGATAAATCCTTCACGAATACTTGAACAAGGTTATGAAAGGTTACTGCCATAATAATTCGAAGTACTTGATGCAGCTCTTCCTCATTTTGAATGTTAAGATTGTTTCTATTAATTATGTTAATCAGGTCAAAATACTGATTTTTTTGATTTTGTTCGAATAGATTATTCGCTAAAGTATTTTCCATTTTAAAATTCATATTTAAAAAGGCATTTTTGAAAAAGTTTTTATGCTCTGTATTTCTATTGTCTTTAATCATAAATTGAAAAGAATGAATAAATGTCTCAAATATATCGCCGTCCTTCTCTTTCATAATCGAAATAAATCGCTCATGATTTTTTTGCGAAAGCTGGCTTAATAAATAATAGAATAAATCCTCCTTATCTTCGAAATACTGGTAAAAGCTCCCTCTTGGTATGCCTGCAGCTTTTATGATATTGGCAATGGAAGCCTCATGTAACGGAACTCTGGAAAATTCATTTTTAGCAGCCTGCAATAAATTATCTTGTTTATCTTTAGATAAATGAAAAAATGTTTGTTTTGGCATTATGACGCTCCTTTCTAAGAAGTGACACTGTGTCATGTTTGGTGATGAGATAGATTATATTATGACACACTGTCATAAGTCAATAAAAAAGTGACACTATGTCATATGTTTAATTTTCGCAAATTTTTTCAATGTTTCTATCGTGCGGACAAATCCCCCACCAGGCGAATGGGTAGGACACGGCCTAGGCCTATCCATCGCCAAATGGATTGTTGAGAAACATCATGGAACAATTACAGTAAATAGTGAACTAGAAAACGGGAGTGAATTTTTGGTAAGATTGCCTAAGAGGTCCCAGACACCTGATTGAACATGGGACAGAAGAACCGTCCCTATGTCTCATAAGGAAGTGAACGGAATGAAACCAGCTATACAATTTAAAAATGTAAATTACTCAATTGATGATCACCCGATTTTGAGGAATATTTCGGGGGCTTTTTATGATGGGGAGATTACGACTTTGGTGGGGCCTTCGGGGGCTGGGAAGACCACGCTGCTTAAGTTATGTAATGGGCTGTTGTCGACAAAGGATGGAGACATTATTATTAATGATCGGAGCATAAATGATTATGACCCTGTGGAATTGCGAAGGAATGTTGGGATGGCTCTTCAAAGTGCGCCGATGATTGATGGGAATGTACAAAAAAATTTAGCACTGCCGCTGGAACTGCAAGGAAAACTGCTTCCTGATATCCAAGCCATAGATTTATTAAAAGACGTAGGTTTGTCAGAGGATTTTCTACGTAGGAACAGTAAAGAATTATCTGGCGGGCAGCGCCAGAAAGTATCAATAGCTCGCACTTTGGTGAATCGTCCGCAAATCTTATTACTGGATGAAATTACATCTTCCCTCGATCAAGTTTCACAAAAGGAGATTGAGGAACTGATTGTCAAAATCAACCGGAAGTATGGCGTGACGATTGTTTGGATAACACACAACTTAAAACAAGCTTTGAATGTAGGAACATATACATGGGTGATGATGGCGGGGAAAATCGTTGAAACAGGAAAAAGTGAATTATTAGAATCGCCAAGCAATGAACAAGTAAGGCAGTTTGTTAAGGGGGAATTAGGATGGGGATCATTGCATTAATTTTTTCACTAATTTTCGTTCTCATTCCCGTTGTATTATCGAAAACCTTAAATCTCGGGCTGGAAAAAGATACGATGATTGCAGTCATTCGCTCCATCATCCAATTGTTTATTGTTGGTTATATTCTTAAATTTGTGTTCGATGCCGAAAGCATTATTTATATTTTGTTAATGGTTGCAGTTATGATTATTGCTGCAACTTTGAATGCCCGAAAAAAAGGAGCAGCGATTAAAGGGATTACTTGGAAAATTGCCGTTACGTTAATTTTTATCGAAGTTTTAACTCAAAGCATTCTACTGGGATTTAACATTACTCCCCATACTGCCCAATATATCATTCCAATCAGCGGAATGATGGTTGGTAATGGTATGGTGCTTGCCATCCTGTTTCTTAATCGGTTTATTGCGGAGACCGAGTCCCATCAGGACCAGGCAGAACTGATACTTTCTCTTGGAGGAACACCTAAACAGGCCGTACACACCCAGTTGATGACCTCAATCAAAGCAAGTATGATTCCGACAATTGAGAGTCAAAAAACGATTGGACTGGTTCAGCTCCCAGGGATGATGAGCGGCCAAATTATTGCCGGTGCGAGCCCTGTTCAAGCGGTACAATTTCAGCTTTTGGTGCTGTTTCTGCTTTTAACGACAGCATCTATCACGAGTATAATGCTTGGGTTCCTATCTTACCCAACACTATTTAACAAACGGATGCAGTTAGAGAGAAGTAAATAAAGAACAACAATCAAAAAGGAGCTAATGGCTCCTTTTTTAAGGATTAGATTCATTTTTTCTCCTGATATAATACAAAATAAATAATAGAACAAACCATACAGGTGTTAAAAGTAATGCTGTCCGGGTTTCTTCAGCAATTGCCATGATGGTTAAAATAAATCCAAAAAACGCCAAGACGAGATAGTTGATAAACGGTGCGAATGGTGCTTTAAAGATTGATTTCTTTCGTAAATCCGGACGCTTTTTAAGGTAGCGGCTATGTGAGATTAAGATGATGCTCCAAACCCAAATAAAGCAAATCGCACTAATGGTTGTTACAATGCCAAACGCTTGGCCGGGAATCAGTTTGCTCAAAAGGGCGCCAAGTGAGAGAACGACCGCAGATAAAAGCAAGGCGTTACTTGGAACACGATTTTTGTTTAATTTTCCGAGCCTGGCAGGTGCTTCATGATGCTGGCTTAGATTATAAAGAATTCTGCTTGTTGAAAACAGACCGCTGTTGCAGGCCGAGGCGGCTGAAGTTAACACAACAAAATTAATAATTCCCGCCGCAACTGGAATTGCAACTAAACTGAAAGTAGTGACAAATGGGCTGCTGGAAGCATTCAATTGATTCCACGGGTTAATACTTAAGATGATCAAAAGGGCTCCAACATAGAAAAATAAAATCCTCAATGGAATCTTATTAATGGCAGATGGAATATTTTTTTCGGGATTGGCTGTTTCTGCTGCTGATACACCGACAAGCTCAACCCCTACAAAGGCAAATACGACCATTTGGAAAGAGAGTAAGAAACCCGTAATGCCGTTTGGAAACAATCCGCCGTTCAGCCATAGATTTTTTACCGAAACCGTTCCTGTATGTGTTTTAAAACCGATTATCAATAGCACAATCCCGACAATGATTAATGCGAGAATCGTAATTACTTTTATTAAAGCAAACCAAAATTCTAATTCACCGAATAGTTTTACCGTTAGAAGGTTTAGTCCCAATAATAGAATTAAACAAACGATGGCTGGAATCCATTGTGGAATATTGAACCAATATTGCACATAGACGCCAACCGCAATAATATCGGCCATCGCTGTCATGATCCAGCAAAACCAATAGGTCCAGCCGGTGACATATGCTGCCCATGGACCGATATAATCAACGGCAAAGTCTGTAAAGGATTGGTATCCGGCATTTGATAGCAGCATTTCTCCCAATGCCCTCATGACAAAAAATAAGGCAGTCCCTACCACTAGGTAGGCGAGGATGATGGACGGACCGGCTAATTGAATGGCTTTGCCGGCACCAAGAAATAAACCTGTTCCGATCGTTCCACCTATCGCAATAAGCTGGACGTGTCGATTCTTAAGATCTCTTTTTAATTCTTGCTGTTGTGCCACGTGAAATTCCCCCAGATGATAGTCTTTGTACGCAAAAAAAGAGATTGGATTTCTCCAATCTCTTAAAAATAAAAATGACAAATAGAAAAGTAGGTGTTGATACTTTTCTGTCCTTTTGCCTGAGATTGTGAACCCTTCGGCGCCGCAATTGTAGTTGCGGTCTCTCCAGAAACTGCTCCTGTTATAGTGTGACCCATAACATTCATCGCTTGAGATATTATTAATTTTGTCGAAATATGTCTTATATAAAAATAGTAACATATTCTATAGAATTGGTAAATAACCTGAAAAGGGCCTCTAAGGACAAGGTAGAGTGATGAATGACCCCTTCAGACTTCAAGTAATGTGATAAGAACAAAGAATAGGGAGCACAGGGTTTCTTTTGCTTTTTGCTAGTTTTTTCCGTTGGACGAAATAAATAGAAAAGAGTATAGTAGACTCCATGAATTTGGTGAAATGAGAGAAAATTATTTTTTTACCTCACAGGAGTGACATCCATGGATAGATTATTACAATTAAATACGATATTTATCAGCATTGTGATAGAAGCTATCCCTTTTATAATAATTGGAGCTTTTGTCTCTGCACTGATTGAAGTATTTGTATCTGAAAATACGATTATTCGAATGATGCCTAAAAATAGGTTTTTGTCTGTTATAACAGCTAGTTTAATAGGTGTATTGTTTCCAGGCTGTGAATGCGGGATTGTTCCGATAGCTGCACGTTTGATAAAAAAAGGTGTAGCTCCATATGCAGCGATTTCCTTTATGCTCGCAGCACCTATAATTAATCCAATTGTTCTATTTGCGACCTATGTCGCTTTTGGTGACAGCTGGACAATGGTTTGGCAGCGAGCAGGATTGGCTTTGGTTGTTTCTATTTTAGTCGGCTTTGTATTATCTTTTGTTATCAAAGAAAACCCGTTGAAAGAGAATGGTGATGTGCACGTACACGATCACTCTAATCAAAACACCAAACAAAAATTAATAAGTGTTGTAACTCATACGATTGATGAGTTTCTAAGTGTCGGAAAGTTTCTTGTCATGGGTGGATTGATTGCCTCCGCTATGCAGGTGTATGTACCTACGAAAATTTTGCTTACCTTGGGTCATACAAAGGTAACGGCGACTCTAGTTATGATGGCCTTAGCATTTATTTTATCGATTTGTTCCGAAGCAGATGCTTTTGTTGCTTCATCATTTAGGAATAGTTTCGCTAATTATCAAAGCTCAATTGTTGCTTTCCTAGTTTTCGGGGCTATGGTAGATATTAAGAATGTTTTGATGATGACTGGATATTTCAATAAACGACTAATTGTTATCTTAGTTTCTTTAATTACAGTATTTGTATTTATTGGCTCACTTCTTTTTTAAGGGATGGTTGATCATGTATAGAGTTGTTATTTTACTACTTTTTACTAATCTTTTTTTTATGTTGCACTCTACTGGAAACATAGCAAAATACATTAATTTAAAATATTCTTTCCTATCGTACAGCATGATCTATGTCCTTTTGTTTTTAACGATTGCTGAAGGGATAAGATGGTATTTTTCCGATAAAAAGAAAGAAAAGGAGAATGAATGTTTCGATTGCAGGCACGGTCATGACCATGTTCACGAACACCATCATCATCACGACAAAAAAACACGATCGAAGGGAAAGAAAATAAAAAAATTCTTAGCTTACACGTTTGTATTAATCCCTGCCGTTTCAGGTGTTGTTTTACCTGTGGCGACGCTTAATTCAAAACTAGTGGATGCGAAAGGATTTTCATTTCCAGCGTTAGAGGATTCAACCGACAAATATGGAATGCATCAGGTCCTAAATCCTGATATGAGCCAATTTATGGGGAAGGATGCCTTCTTGGATTTAGTTAGCAAAGAATCGGAATCTTACGTAGGGAAAGACGATTTAACATTAAGGGATGAAGATTATTTAGTGGGGCTCGAAGTTCTTTATAATTATATGGGTAAGTTTGCGGGGAAAACGCTAACCATGAAAGGTTTCACTTATAATGGCCCTTATTTAGAACGCAACCAGATATTTTTACTGCGTTTTGGAATTATTCACTGTGTGGCAGACTCAGGGGCTTTTGGAATGATGCTGGAGTTTCCTAATGACATCCATATTCCAAATGACCAGTGGTATGAAGTAACGGGAAAAGTGGATACGGTATACTATCCTCCAATGAAGGCGAAAATTCCTGTTATTAAAGTAACAAGCTATAAGACGATAGCTAAGCCAAAAGATCCATATGTGTATCGAAATAGTTTAAATTAAAAAATACAGGGACAGTTTTAAGCTTCCTCAAAGGAGCTCATGAACTGTCCCTTCTTTATTTTATAAATGAATGGGTCCTTCTGGTGCAAATAGCGGCGCCATTTCTTTACATCTTGGAATACTCCTTCAATTCGCTGTACAAGTTCTCTAATTATCACTTTTGGTCTGCCTTTTTTTAATTTATTTACACTTTACCGCGTCAATATAATGTATCAAGGATATAAAAATTTATCAATAGATACTCTATTATGATTTTTTAGAAAAGGTAATATAATAAAATATATTGGTAGAATCATATTAACTTTTTTGGAGGGAATCCTGTGGATCAATTGTATCGTTACTTGGATGATGTTTATGAGGAAATGGTTCAGATTAGACGTCATTTTCATCAGTATCCTGAATTATCTTTTGAAGAGGTTGAAACGCCGAAACTCATTGCTGAATTTCACGAAAAATTAGGCCATGATGTCCGCACAGGAGTGGGAGGCCGCGGTGTTGTTGCGACATTAAAAGGAGCAAAGCCTGGACCAACCGTTGCCTTAAGAGCTGACTTTGATGCACTGCCGATCCAAGAGGAAAATGATTTTTCATATAAATCAATGGTTGATGGAGTGATGCATGCCTGCGGACACGATGGACATACTGCAGCATTACTAGGTCTTGCAAAAGCCCTTAATCGGATGAAAGATGAGATGGATGGAAATATCGTCTTTATTCATCAGCATGCGGAAGAAATACCCCCAGGAGGTGCAATTGCTATGATTGAGGATGGCTGCCTTGACGGGGTAGATGTTATTTTTGGTACACACTTATGGGCTACATGTCCGCTCGGGGAAATTGGCTTTCGGGCAGGAGCATTTATGGCTGCACCTGACCGTTTTGATATTAAAATTCAGGGTTACGGCGGACATGGTTCCCAGCCAGAATTAACAAAGGATAGTATTGCCATCGCCGGCCAGCTAATTGTGAATATGCAGCAAATTGTCAGCAGAAGAGTAAGTGCACTCGATTCTGCAGTAGTATCTATTTGTTCAATCGAGGCAAAAAATCCTTATAACATTATTGCAGATTCTGTAAACTTAATAGGTACTGTTAGAACCTTCAAAGAAGAAATTCGAGATCAAATCGAAAAGGAAATCGAGCGGGTTGTAAAGGGAACATGTATGGCTGCTGATGCCGACTATATCTATCAATATACAAGAGGATATCCGGCAACGGTGAATCATAAAGAAGAAACCGAATTTATCGCTGAGATTGCCAAATTAGCTCCGACTGTTACGTCCATAAAGGAATATGAGCCGCAAATGGGCGGCGAAGATTTTGCCTACTACCTGCAGCATGTAAAAGGGGCATTCTTTTTTACGGGTGCAGGAATCCCCGGCCGCGAGAGCTATCCGCATCACCATCCAAAATTTGATATTGATGAAAGAGCATTATTAACAGCTGCACAGGTGCTTGGAATAGCGGCATTGTCATACATGAAGAATTAGCAAGCCTTGCCAAAAAAATGATATTTAACTTGACAGAAAGATTCATAAACAGTATTATAACTAACATAAATATTTTAATAACTTCTAATAATAGCTTTACTTTAGCATAAAGTTAATGCTGATTGACTAGATGAAAAAGTAAAAACTATAGTAATAGAAGTTACCTTGAAAAATTTTTTTAATAATAAGGTAGACTAATTAAAGAACCAAATTTTGGCTAGTTAATAGTAAACCGACATTTTTTAGAGAATAGTGGAGCAGTATGTCCATTATTCCTTAAGGAATGTCGGTTTTTTGTTTTTAAAATTGGTGGAAAAGAAAGGAAAGTTCCAAAATGAAGCAAATAAAGAAAATCAATATTTACGGAGTTTTGGCAGTTTCCATTCATTCATGTCAATGGGGGGAGAAGTGATGTCTGTTTCCCTGCCAGCCGTATTTATGATATTTCTTATACTTTCGTTAATAAGTGCATTATTCATGTTAAATCCAAGAATCCCGCTATCATTCGTTCGTATTCATGTCGGAGTTATTTCGTTTCCTCCCATTATCGCTCTTATTGGCCTATTTACTAATACTGGAAGTATTAGTTTCGGCCCTTTTCGTTATGATTCCTTATCATGGCTGCTGGCGGCTTTTGTCCTAACGATTGGATTAATCGTACAGCGCTACTCTGTTCGCTATTTACACGGCGATCATTCTTATCGATCATATTTCACCCTGTTGGCCTTCACGACAATTGCAGATGCATTGGCTTGGTTAAGTGATGATCTCCGCCTTTTGTTGGTTTGCTGGGGGGGCACACTTCTTGGACTGACATTGCTTATTAGGATGAATAAAAAATGGCAAGTGGCAAGGAATGCTGCTCTTTTATCAGGGAAAATGTTTGCTCTTGGCTGGTTGTTATTATTAGCTGCAATTAGCTGGGTAACACAGCTTACAGGCCATTGGCAATTGTCCTTCATTCTTACTGAAAAGAGCCTTGCTCATATCGATTCATGGGAGAAGACCTGTATCACCCTTCTCTTAGTGGGGGCTGTTGTGATTCCGGCGGCACAGTTTCCATTTCAGCGCTGGCTGCTGGATTCTGTCGTTGCTCCAACACCTATTTCGGCTGTTATGCACGCAGGGATTGTCAATGCTGGCGGAATTTTGTTGACTCGTTTTGCACTGCTTTTTGAAGGTGAAGCAGCACAACTGGTTCTGCTAATTTTATCAAGCATTTCAGTCTTAATCGGAACCGGCATTATGCTGGTCCAGGTTGATTATAAACGGCAGCTTGTCGGTTCTACGATTGCCCAGATGGGATTCATGCTGATTCAGTGTGCATTAGGTGCTAATTTGGCGGCAATTATTCACGCTGTTCTTCATGGTCTGTTTAAATCGACTTTATTTTTACAAGCAGGCTCGGCGGTGCAGCATCAAGAACCAGTAGAGTATGCTTCTGAACGGCCTTCATTCTTCTGGAAGTTCGCTGGAGGGCTGATTGGCCTCGCAGTAGGTGTATCATTCTGGCTTTCCACTCCTGGAGAAGCATATCAATGGGTCAGTGCGCTCATTTTAAGCTGGTCGGTGACATTAGCCTGGACTCAGCTGGTTGCTTTTGGATATGGCCGGATTGGTAGAGTTGCAGGGGTTATTATGCTTGCTGGAGCGGGAATCGTGTACAGCGTAATTCATAGTGCTTTCAGTAAATTGCTGCATGAAACGGTTCATAGCGGATTCCAGCCATCCTTACCGGCTGTTTTGATCCTCTTTATTGTTTTATTATCAGGAAGTGCAATTGGATTTTTAATGACTCGGAAGCGTTTTTCAACAACATTGGCAGTTATTTATTTATGGCTTGTCCGTCTTAGTGAACCGAAACTAGATTTGGTGGAAAACCATCCAAAATATTTATCACAATTAATATCCCGAGGAGGTAGTTGAAATTGACTTCGGCTTTAACGTTAACACAGCCAAATCATTTGGAGAAAGACTTTAATTACCTTAGCCTGGATATGAATGAATTAGCGACATCAGCAAGCAAGGTAATTGCGCCGCTTGGCCCGATATCTACATTTGCAGCGCGTCATCCTTGGGCCGGTTTGGAGCACCAAACCTTTGAACAGGTAGTACGGAAGTTTAAGGACACATGTGATGTTGATTTGCTTCCAAATGTGGCCGTGCTGAACTCTGCATGGAATCAAGGGGAAATCGAGCAGCAGTTTATCGATATAGTGCTTAAACAATGGCTAGATGCTCAGCAGTTGGAAATGCCTCGTGAAATGGCGGAACAGTTTTGTAAGAATGCTTTAAGACTTAACCAAAAACGCTGCAAACAAATTGCCGTCTCGGAATTAAAAAATATGGCGGCGAAACTAAGCAGGTTTAATTATCTGATTGGTAATAGCATTGCTGTTCAAACCCTTAGTCAGCGCTTAGAGCAGCATGGGATTGAAAATGCGGGGAAAGAACTTAACAATCAGATGATAAAGTGGTGTAAATTGTTTTTGGATGAATCGCAGGCTATTTGGTCGATGCCTAATCGTGAAAAAGGCTTCTATCAAGCATGGCGCAATCTTGCCAGTCTCGACCCTGCCCTTCAGGCATCTTTGCGGAAACAGATTAAAGAATTACCTTTAACAGCCGAAGAGGCATTACGTGAAGCGCTGCTGGTCCTTGAAATTTCTTATTCGGACATCCAAAGCTACCTTGAAGCACATTTATTGTCTTTGCCAGGCTGGGCCGGGATGATGCTTTGGCGTTCACAGGAGAACCCTAAGGATCAATCCTTAGTAATGGACTATTTGGCAGTGCGGCTTTCCATGGAGAGTATTTTAATCAAGCCTTATCTTCCAATACCGGAGCAAAACCATGACCTTCAGTTAGAGGATTTGATTGCCAGTTGGTACCACTGGGGAGATGTGCCTGTCAAAGCATGGTCCCATCTGTCTTCAGCAGAAATAAAAGCGAGATTGAACCTTGCTTATCGATTTGACCATGTTGTCCGCGAGCGGTTATGGCTGGAAGCATGGGAAAAAACATATGAAAAACAGTTGAAAGTGAAAATCACTTCAAACAAACATAGTGAAAAAAGAAGTGGAAAAACTGCATTAGCGCAATTTGCGTTTTGCATTGATGTGCGCTCCGAACCGTTTCGCCGCCAACTTGAAAATGCTGGCCCTTTTGAAACCCTTGGAACGGCTGGCTTTTTCGGGCTGCCTATCGAAACATGTACACTCGGCAGTACGCACAAGCATGATTCTTTACCAGTGATGTTTAAACCAAAATATCAAATCAAAGAATCTGCATCTACGAATGAATTAACGAAATATAAACAGAGAAAGCAGGCAGCGAATTCGCTGGGAGGTACGTTTAAAACGTTAAAGCACAATCTGCTTGCCAGCCTGGCATTGCCGGAAGTAAGCGGTCCTTGGCTTAGCCTGCAAACACTCGGCCGTACCTTTGTGCCGCGAAGTACGGGAATAGTCATGCGCAAATTGAAGGATCACTGGCAGCAAAAACCATCTGCAGAATTGACACTTGATCATACTCATTGTTCAAACTCCGAGCTCCAAGTTGGATTTTCTGAGGACGAAAAAGTAAACTTTGTACGGCAGGCTTTAAAAATGATGGGGTTAACGGAACATTTCGCTCCTTTAGTGGTGATTTGCGGTCATGGGAGCCATAGTACGAATAATCCATATGCCTCTGCGCTTGATTGTGGTGCCTGTGGTGGAGCATCAAGCGGCTTTAATGCCCGGGTTCTCGCAAGCCTATGCAATTTGCCGGAAGTAAGGAAAACGTTAGCGGCAGAGGGAATTGTCATTCCACAGGACACAGTTTTTGCGGCTGCCGAACATATTACCACTCTTGATGAATTACGCTGGCTTTATTTGCCGGAGCTTTCAACTGCCGCTAAAGAAGCATATCAGTACATCCAAGCTTCATTGCCAAAGGTCTATGAGGAAGCAAATGCCGAGCGGCTGGGGAAATTGCCAGGTCTAAGCTCACAAAGCAAGAATGCAAAACAAGAGGCTGAAAAGATGGCTGAGGACTGGAGCGAGGTGCGGCCGGAATGGGGGCTTGCACGTAATGCTGCCTTTATTATCGGGGACCGGAAGCTTACCGAAGAGTGTAATTTAGATGGAAGGGTATTTTTACAAAACTATGATTGGCAAAAGGATCGTGACGGCGCTTTGCTTGCAAATATTATTGCGGGACCGGCAACGGTGGCCCAATGGATCAACCTGCAATACTATGCTTCTACTGTTGCTCCGCATTATTATGGGAGCGGGAACAAAGCAACTCAAACGGTGACAGCAGGGATAGGTGTCATGCAGGGGAATGCCAGCGATTTATTAAGTGGACTTCCTTGGCAGTCAGTGATGCGCTCCGACCAAGAGGCATATCACGCTCCGTTAAGACTGCTGGTGGTAATTCAAGCACCAAGTGAGTATATCGATCGAGTTCTCATTCGAAATCGGGATTTTCGGCAAAAATTTAAAAACGGATGGCTCCGGCTTGCATCCATTGACCCGAAAGGAAACTGGAAAAGCTGGGGTTGATGTTTATTAGAATAAGAATGCCATTTTTTGGCGATAGTTGAATGGAACTATTTATGGGAAAGGAGCTTGTTATGGATAAATCAAAAGGCGCCATGGAAGCAGAAATCAGCAAGGCACTAACACATTGGGAAAAAAGTTATCTTGGACGCGGTTCCGTCTCAGTCAAATCAGATATTCTGAGAGATATGATTATTGTGATCCTGCAAGGGATCTTAACGCCAGCAGAATACTCACTTTGTCAAGATAAAGATGGCCTTTTATCCGTCAAAGTAAATCGGAATAGTTTGGTTGAATCCGGAATGGAGGATTTAAAGGAAATTATTTTATCCATAACAGGATTGGAAGTAATAGGTTTTCACACTGATATTAGTACAAGAACCGGGGAACGAGTGATGGTATTCAAGCTTTCTGACGACTTGCAGAACAAATGGGGTGAAACTTAATGCAGATAAATGCAAAGAAAAAAATCCTCCTCGTATCAGGAATGGAACAAGAGCCGGGAAACATTAGGGAAATGGTGCCTGACACCGATTTGATTGTTATTCAAAGCTATGGTTCTTCAATTTCGCCGTTTGGAGATTTGATGCGGGATTTGATTATTGCGGTTTATCAGGAAGGTGTTGATGAGATTTTTGTGGTCGTGGCAAATAAGGGCCGCAAGGGTGAGAGCTCGGTTGAAATGCTAAAGAAGTTGTCTGAAAATAAAGCGTTAAGGGATAAAATTCAAACACTAGATTACCTTTTTAAAAATTGTATGCCTGAGTTTCCAGAAAGCAGCCTAATGGAATGGTTAGCGGGAGACAAGGAAGCAGGTAATGGCGGTCAGAGCAATGCAGATATCATTCGGAATCATCCATTAATTCCTTCACATATAAAGGTAACTGAATTAATGATAAACAAAAATAATAAAAAAGCGGAAGCCTATAGAGTGTAAAGGTTTCCGCTTTTTTTCTTTTATTGATTTCCCATCAAAGCTGATAGTGTTTTCTTGATGTATTTATAATGACTTTCTAGTAAAATAGTTACGAGGGTCTAAATATTCGAACTATTAGAAATGATAGATTGTATTTATATTTTTTTTTTTGAAAGGAGTATTCTAAATGAAATCAGATCTGCCGGCAGGCCGAGAGTCCAGCAGTGACAGCCATTTAAGCCAGTTAGCGTCAGTGGGACAAATTGCGGCGGGTATTGCCCATGAGGTTAAAAACCCGTTAACGGCAGTCAAAGGTTTTTTACAGCTTTTACAGCAAGAAGGAAATCATGAATACATTGAAATTGCCCAGTCTGAATTAGAGCATGCTCTTTCAGCACTAAATGATTTATTGCAGGTTTCCAAGCCTGATTTAGAAGATGAACAGATGCAAACGATTTATTTGTCTGTTGAATTGGAATCAATTTTAAATCTTTTTCAAGACAAATTGTATAATATAAACGTCATTACCAATTTTAACCATACGAATACCGGGATCTTAGGTAAAAAAAATCAATTCAAAAAAGCCTTTTTTAATCTCATCAAAAATGCGATTGAATCAATGGATGGAAAGGGCACCTTAACAATTACACAAGAAGCACTTGATGGGGAAGTAATTGTTAGGGTTCAAGATACTGGGGTTGGAATCCCCGCAGAAAAACTCTCATTACTAGGAACTCCCTTCTTTTCAACGAAGCCTGAAGGAACAGGGATGGGGCTGACACAAGTTTTTTCAGTCGTTTATCGGCATGGCGGCAAGATAATTGTTGATAGCAAAGAAAACTATGGAACGACCTTCACCATAAAGATGCTCCAGCAAAGTCAATTGATCCGAAAGGGAGTGAAAAAATTGTCACTTCATTATGAAGATGGTTATTCCATTCAAGATTTCTTTTTCCGGAATCGGAAAGAGTTTGAGAAACGATTACTAGACGAAGCTATTAACGTTAAGGATAAAATTGAAGAAATACGTAAAATTGGAAATATAAATTTATTAAACAATGCCCATAAACTTGTTTTATATGTTGTGGAGGAGCAGGCGCACGAATTAATTAAATTTGCCAAGCAAGAAGGAGTCGCATGGGCAAAATATTCTTTAACGCTTGCATTTAAATTAGAGTGGGTGCAGGCCATTCGCAGAACGCTGTGGGATTTCTTGTATAACTACGATTTATTAAGCAAAACAGAGAGTCATCGAGAAGCTTTTTATTCGAGGGAAAAAAATATTAATGAACTGATTGACCAATTTCTGAGCTATTTTTTCATTAGTTATTCAAAATATAAGGATGAATTGCTGGAGCAGGAACGGAAGCTTGTCGAGAATCTATCTGTCCCAATTATCCCGATCAACGAGCAAATCTGTATCCTTCCGTTAATTGGTCAAATTGACCAGCAGCGGATTAACACGATTCAAAACAAAGTCCTGACTGAAATAGAAACGAATCATATTCAGACATTGATATTGGACCTTTCGGGTGTTGCAAACATGGAGTATGAGGCTTCGAATAGTTTTATCAAACTAATCGAGGGAATTTCTATGATGGGCTGTAAAACAATCCTGACCGGGCTGCGTGCTGAAATAGTAAAAAGTTTTATTTCCTCTGGGATTAGTGCGATTCAACAGGCGGAATTTAAAGGCAATCTAAAGCAGGCATTGAATGATGTATTTTTTTTAAAAAAGACCTAATTTCAATTACATAAAGGCGTAACAAAAAAGCTGTGTGGATTTCTAAAAATCCACCAGCTTTTTTGTTTTTTTAGTAATTCACAAATTTGTCATTTTTAATTTTGATGCTAACCCCCTCCTTTTTCCTTATCGTACAAAAATAAAAAAGGCTATTTTTAACTTAAAAACAGTGATAACAAGGCATTTTAAGGCATTTAGGGAATTTTATTCTGGTGATGATTACCAAAAAATCTGCTTGTCACCGGTTTGAAAGTTTGTTTGTAATTGTGATTCAGTTCACTTCTTTGAGAATGGTTCTTAACTATTATGTAAGTAAGAAGTGAGACCAATATAAGGGGGTAAATCAAAATGGGAGCTTCAAAAGTACACAACAAGAAATCAAATGAAGCACACGAAGAGAAACGTGTAGGAACTTGGATTTCCTTAAGCGTTGTGGCCGGGGTTATTTTACTGACTTATTTAACACTATATGGACTTTTTATGGCTAGAGTATAGGAGGGGAAAAGAATGCATAAAGATGAAAAAATCTGGTTGACCTTAAGCTTCGGTCTTATGATGATTTTCATGCTAATCACGGGCTATCAAGCAGTCGCGGAAGGAATGGAACCGCCAAGTAATACTGATATCATTGATCCACAAAAAGTCGATCAAACGGCGCCTTTCGATAAACCTGGAATTAAACAGATTGGTGATAAAGAATATGAAGTTGTTATGACATTGCAAGTATTTAGTTTTAATCCTGGAAATATTGAAGTTCCAGCTGGGTCAACTGTACATTTTATCTTAACTTCAAAAGATGTTGTTCACGGATTTGAAATTGCTGAAACCAATGCTAATGCCATGGTAACGCCAGGTTATATTCAAAAAGTTACCCAGAAGTTTGACAAACCGGGAAGTTATTTAGTTCTATGTAATGAATATTGCGGTGCCGGCCACCAAGCCATGAGCACGACAATTACGGTTAAGTAAGGGGGGAAAGGCTAATGGAAACAGCACTAAATCAAACGTTCAAAACAAAAGCAACTAAATTGCTAGGTGTTAATAAAGCAGACGCGAAAATTTCGAAAACCTATTTATTTGTATCATTTGTCATATTGTTAATTGGTGGATTTTTAGGGTTAGCACAAGGATTAAACCGTGCGGGTCTTCTAGAACTGCCATCATGGTTAAACTATTATCAAATTCTAACTATGCATGGCGTGTTCATGCTTCTTGCATTTACAACTTTCTTTACATTTGGTTATCTCTATGCAGGTCTTTCACATGAACTGGGAGGTTTACTTCCAAAGGTCAGAAAGATTGTCTGGACTGCGTTTGCAGCCAAGATTATTGGTGCCGTATTGGTTGTAATTCCAATCCTTATGAATGAAGCATCAGTTATGTATACATTTTATCCGCCTTTGAAAGCACATCCAATGTTTTATATCGGTTTAGTATTTTTCGCAGTAGGAATGTGGCTTTGCAACGTCGGGGCATTTATCCAAGTAGCCAATTGGCGAAAAAATAATAAAGGAAAGCATGTTCCAATCTTTTCTTACTTCGCGACTGGCATTAATGTTCTAATGTTTTTTGCTCTTATTCCTGTAGCAATCGAAGTTATTTATCTTATTCCTTGGTCTTTAGGCTGGGTTAAGACCGTTAATGTTATGGTTTCTCGTACATTATTCTGGGCTTTTGGACATACGCTCGTTAATATCTGGTATTTAACAGCCACTTCTGCATGGTATGTCATTGCACCGAAATTAATCGGCGGCAGACGTTGGAGCGATACATTAACCCGCGTCGTTATTATTGCCTTGGTGATCATGAACATTACCGGTGGATTCCATCACCAAATCATTGACCCAGGTATTTCTCTACCAGTTAAAATGATGCACGTATTTATGAGTTTAGCAATTGGTTTCCCATCACTAATGACAGCATTTGCATTGTTTGCCGTATTTGAACGCACTGCAAGAAAGCAAGGCGGTAAAGGACTTATCGGGTGGTATAAAAAAATGCCATGGGGAGATGTTCGTTTCCTAGCACTATTTATCGGAATGGCTTCCTTTATTCCAGCAGGTGCCGGTGGTATTGCCCAAACAACCAACCAATTAGACACGGTTGTGCATAACACAATGTGGATTGTCGGTCACTTCCACTTAACACTTGGTGTGACTGTCGCATTAACATTCTTTGGTATTAGTTATTGGTTAGTTCCATATATCTCAGGACGTGTTTTAACACCAAAAATCAATAAATTAGGTGTCATCCAAACTTGGATCTGGACAATTGGTATGATCTTTATGTCAGGTGCAATGCATACAGTGGGATTATTTGGATCACCACGTAGAACTTCTTATACAACATATGGCGATCATGCAACAGCATTAGGCTGGGACCCATATATGATGGCGATGGCTGTCGGTGGAACTTTGTTAATCATCGGTGTTATTCTCCAGGTGTATGCAGTGATTAACATGATGTTCTTTGCACCAAAAGGGGAAACAGAATTCCCAATTGCGGAAGCAGAAGAAAATGCATCTCCAACTCCTTACTGGACAGAACGCTGGGGAGTATGGATTATCCTTATGCTTATCGTTGTAGCGATGGCATATGTCGTTCCAATTTCAGAATTTATTCTTAACGGACCTCCAGGATCTCCAGGATTTAAAACTTGGTAATCAAGACATTAAAAAAGAGATAGCTCGTTTGATAGGGCTATCTCTTTATGCTAAATTAGGCAGGAAGTGATCATAATGATCAAAAAAAATTGGCAAACCACATTAGCTAGCATCATAGTTATTATATTTGGCTTTGGTCTGTTCTTTTTTGGAACAGATGGTTTTACAGCCTATACGGCAGAAAAAGCAAGAGTGAACAAATTAATGCATGATCAACCAAAATTTCCGCATGTAACCTTTGAGGACAGCAAAGGGCGGGAATATTCAATTTCTGAATTTGAAAATAAATATGTATTCATTACATTTTTATATACGTCCTGTACAACGGTTTGCCCACAGCTTGAGATGAATATGTCACAAGTTTATAAAGATATACCCAAAAAATATATGGGTAAAGATATTGCCTTCTTAAGTATCAGTTTTGATCCGGATCGGGATACACCGGAGACATTGGAAAAATATCGAACTTATTTTCATAGTGATGGAGAAACGTGGAGAATGGCTAGAATCTCGAATCAAAAGGAATTGGATTCCTTGCTAAAAGCATTTGGAGTCATTGTCATTCCGGATAAAAATGGAACGTTTGCCCATAATTCCGCCTTTTACCTAGTAAATAAAAAGGGCACCTTAGTGGATGTCTTAGATTATAAGAAACCGGATGAAGCAGCTAAAACGGTTATCAACATTCTTAAAAAGGAAGAAGGGGAGTAATCATGACGCAATTACTAGTAGGCTTATTTATGATTATTTTCCTGGCTCTACCTCCGGTTGCGAAGATAATGGAATCTGTCATGATTATTCATATGCACATGCAAATGCCTATGCTCATTATTGCCGGATTTCTAATTGCAAAAGTTTTTCAGAGTAAATTTCCGGGGTTCTTTGATAAATGGAATCGAAATGGCCTGCCAGGTATCATGTTGTTTATCATTATCGTTTCCTTCTGGACTCTGCCGCGAACAATGGACGAAGCATTAAATGAACAAAGTATGGAAATTTTTAAATTTATCAGCTTACCGCTATTAGCTGGAATTCCCCTAAGGGATAGCTGGAAACGGCTTGAAAAGCTTGGCAGAAACGTTGTTATCATTCTATTTACCATTTTGTTTTTTGCCATGGGGTGGTTATATGTTGATGCACCTGTACAGCTGTGCAATAACTACCTCATTATCGATCAAATCATTCTCGGCTGGGGATTTCTAACCACCGCAATTTGCTTTGTGATTTACCTTGGTTATGTATTCTTTGTCGATCCTTCGAAGTATGAATAAATTTTTTGAAAAAGGCAGCAAAGGGAGCTGTCTTTTTTGTTGTAAAAATATGGGGTGAAATAGGTACAGAAAAAGTAGTTTTCAAACGAATAAACTTCCTATATATTAAAGTAATGGATGATAAAGGTAAATAGAATTAAAGGGATGATTTATTTGGGAGAAATGAACCTTGTTACGGTGCTGTCAGAAATCTTGGCATGGGCGGTAATCGCCTTTTTAGCATACCGAATTTATAAAAAACAAACAGAAAGGCCAAAAAGGTGGAAGCTGGTCTTCATTTTGTTTATTGGATTATTTCCATTTTCCGTTAATTGGAATTTTGATAGTCGGTTAATAAGAATGCCAGTTTTGCCCTTGGGTGTTTGGATATTGCTGCTGATTTTTAGAAGAAAGAAAGAGCGCTGGCCGCTTTACCGCCCCTATGCCTGGTTAGGCTTCTTAGCCAATTTTATTTTTTTACTAAGCTACTTGTTATCCATCCCGTTGTATCAAAGTATTTACCCGCAAACGAAACTATCCATCTATATTGCAAACTTAAATAATCCAAGGTTAATTCTCCTTCATCCTTCGGCCAAAAAAGGAACTATTGATCAAGACCGTTTGCAAAAGCAGCTCAGCTTGATAAAACAAGGGGAATTCTACAATGATGAATGGTATAGCGAAACGTACATGGGCAATGATTCAAATCAAATTAAGGAGCGTTTTCCGTATCAATTAATCGGCTCTACTCCTAAGTTTGGCAGCGGAATTACAGAAGTAATCTATGTAGAGAAGGATGGTAAGGGAATCTTAATCTCAACCCCCGATAAGCAATTTTATTTTCATTCCAATGAATCAATGTTAAAGGGGAGTGAATAAAAATGGTCAGACGCCAAATCCTATTAAGTTTAGCTGCTATTTTTGCTGTTATAGGCGCTGCAGGTTATTGGTTTTATTTCTCACCACCGCTTTCATTCCCAAATAATAAACAATTAATCTCAGAAATTAATCGTCTCTCTCCGGAAGCCAAAGTGAGCACTATTCAGGATTCCATTGAGGTCGATGAAAAACGTGTCGTTGTCCCGTTTATTTCGAAGGATGACCATTACGGTGCAAGCTATTGGGTTTGGAGATTTCATAAATGGCAGGCGGTCTACATTGATACAATGGGACAGCCGCATGTTTGGAAGATTGATAGAAAAGACCCATCAAGCTATTATTTTGTGTGGAATATTCATCCGCGACATCAATTAAAGAATATAAAGTTCTATTATTTACGAAATCGAAATTATGGAGTAACGGATGGGAAAGAGTTTTATAAACCGGGAATTCAAATGGAGAAAAATATTTCTCTCGAGGGGAAAACGTATGGGATGCTGCCGCTTCCAGAAGATTGGGCCGATTCAATTAAGTCAATAATGAAAGTCGATGCAGCGGCACAGTCAGATTTATTTTTTCAGCCAGCTGACCCAGTAGGCATGTACTTCGCCTGGACCCCATTTGGAAAGAACGGAAAAGAAAAATTCACAGAAGAAGGAACAGTCAGCGGCAACGGCTACACAAACGGCACCGAGGATATTGAATACATAATGGTCGTGTCGGAGGAAGAATTGCGATAACGGGCGTCAGGCGCCATGTGAAAAATCACATGGTGGCTGACACCTTTTTGTATATGTCATTTGCAAAGTCCTTATATGGTGTATGGGGCATAGATTTAAAATTATCCACAGCTTCTTTTGCTGATTCTAAGGCATCGCTTAAGTTGCCTAGTTCGATTTGGCAAAGGGCTTTGTATGAATCCTTGATATAAAACAATGATAGATCATACGGGTGGTGGGCGTAAGCTGGAATTTTCACATTTTCGAAACACGCAAGTGCTTCCTGATAGCTTTTCATCCCGAATAAGGATTTTCCCTTTTCAAGCAAGAACCAATACCTGTAAGCTAGTTCTGTTTGCGGGTTTGTTAAGTACTTGTCGCAAATTTCGAGCGCTTTAGCAGACTCCCAACCTTCTGAATTAAACGACAAGGCTTGAAACAGGTCATAAAAAATAATTGATTGCCTGTCCTCGGCAAAATCACCATATTGTCGTAATTTAGAGACATAATGCTCTTGCTGCTGCTTATCTCTCATCATCAACCCATGTGCCGCAGCCAGTCTGTACAAATCATCAATCCGGTAAAAAATCCTGTGCTCCTTCGAAAAATGAATTGCGTTTTCCATTACAACAGCTGCTGCCTCCGAATCGCCGACCGCAAAATGAAGAATCGCTTCATTATAGTCTAAGTCAACCCGTGTCATTGGATCAATAAAATGATGCTTCGTTTCAATATGGTTCCGTTCCCGTAACAAAATTTTCAAGGATTCCACATAGTCATGTTCAACAAACTTTTCCATTGCCCAAAAGATGCCAATACTAGCCCGTTTCGCAGTAAGCTTCATCTCATCATACATATCTGCGGCCTTTTGTGAGAGCTCCTGCCAGCCGTCTTGTTTTTCCTGATAAAGACTGCGGCTGTATATTTCTAATAATCGGGCAGACTCATAGCCCTGGGAAAGGTTTTCACAATAAGGTTCAATTAGGGCAATCAACACTTTAAATTTATCGGACTTTTCCCCAATGGCAATTTCCTTATTATAAAGTTTCTCCGCCTCATCAAGAACCTCCCTCAATTTCTGTGAGCTCACATCTTCTAAAAGCTCGCTTACCTCAACCCCTAACCTTCTGGCAATATAGGCTAAGCTTTCCATCGAGGGATTCGCTTTATTATTTTCAATCAGACTAAGCATACCCTTTGTCAGTTCTTCTCCGGCCAGCGCTTCAAGGGTCATTTTCCTGCTTTTCCGGATCTCTCGGATTCGTTCACCTAACATGTTGAAAATTCACTCCTAGACGATTTTATTATTTAGTTTAATTATATTAAACTTTTTCTTGAATTGGAAGATAGTACCGTGATATAATTTGTTTAATTAAATTAAACTTTTTTTAAAAAAGGCGGGATTAAATATGAATGAAGCTTTAAAGCTAAAAAAGGCGACATACCATCTATGGACGTTCACAGTTAGCAAGCTGATTTCTTCTTTTGGTGCACAGGTATATGCCTTTGCGATTAGTTTTTATATTTTGCAAGCGACAGGATCGGCAGCAAGTTTTGCTGCTAATCTAATATGTAATATTTTGCCGCGGACGATTGCAGCACCGTTTGCCGGGTACCTGGTCGATAATTATTCACGGAAAAAAATCGTTATTTTTTCGCAGATTGCTACAACCTTGGCGATTGGTGGTTTGCTCATCGTCATTCTTACAATGGGTTTATCTTTAGCCGCCATTTACACGACCTCATGCATATTATCACTTACATCCATGTTTTCCGGCGTTGCTTTTACATCATCAATAACAGGTCTTGTAGATAAGGAACGAATTCAAAAGGCTATGTCCTTAAATCAAATGTCAATTTCTTTTGCCGCGATTGGCAGTCCGGCTGTCGGCGGTTTATTGTATGGAGCTGTATCCATGCCAGTCTTCCTTATTATCTATATCGCAGCATCGAGTATTGCTATATTCTTGGAATCGACGATGAATTTCAAGCTGTTCACAGCCCCAAAAACGGACGAAGACGAAAAAGAACCAATGTGGCAAAGCATGAAATCGGGGATTAGCTATTTAAAAACTCAAGCCTTGCTTATGACAGTAATTTGGATTGCACTTTTGGTAAATTTCCTCTTTGGAGCATATCAGGTCGGCTATTCCTTTATTTTGATTGAAAAGTTAAAAATATCCTCTCAACAGTTCGGTTTGACAGAGGGAGCTTTTGCCGCAGGGATGCTGTTGTTATCCGTTTATTTCTCCGTTCGGAAAGAAGTAAAATATCCATTATTAGTGTCGAAATGGGGAATCGTTGGAATGGGTATCATTATGGCAGCGATTGTGCTGCCACTAATGATAAAGCTCCCGCACAGCTTATTATTTACTTATTATATCGTGCTGCAGCTTGGATTGGGGGCAACTTCTACGATAACCAATACGCCCATTATGGTTATATTGCAAAAACAAATCGATGACCGTTATAAAGGGCGGGTATTTTCCATTCTAGAAACGATGGCGATGGCATTAATGCCTCTTGGAATGGTATTGTACGGCTTGTTATATGATGTGTTTCCTGCCCAATGGATTATGATTGTCTCCTCAGCCATGTTTGTCGGAGTGATCCTTATTCTGGCTAGACCATCGGTGATTCGTAGAGTCCATCCGGAAACAGCAGCTGGAAAAAAAATTAGGGTAAAAAAAGTTCCAACAAGTGTTTAGTTTTTAACGTGTGGCACCGCAAATATTTCTTATAATAGAGATAGCAGTAATAAAAGGAGCGGATGTGCAATGTATGTAGCGGGTCAGAAGGAAATGCGGCAAATGGACCAGTATACAATGGAGCGGCTTGGATTACCTGGGGTTGTTTTAATGGAAAATGCCGGGGCAAAAGTGGTAGAGGAGATTTTATCATGTGACCTTTGTGAACATTCCAAGGTAGTGGTGTTAGCGGGAGGGGGAAATAATGGCGGCGATGGTTTTGTCATTGCCCGCCGGCTATTTGATTTAGGAGTGAAGCCGTTGCTTTGTTTGATGGTCAATCCCGAGCGGCTTAAAGGTGATGCGAAGATTCATTTTGATGTTTATGTAAATCGGGGGCTGCCGGTTTTTTACCTGCAAGAAAATACGAAGGCAGCGTTTCAAAAAGAATTAGAGCAGGCGGACATTATTGTGGATGCCATTTTAGGAACGGGTGTAAATGGCCCGGTAAGACCGCCTCTAGATTTGGTCATTTCATTGGTAAATGAATATAAGGGGCAGAAATTGATTATTTCAGTTGATATACCTTCCGGAGTTTCTAGTGATACGGGCAAAGTGGTTGGAGCAGCCATTAAAGCAAACAAAACGGTAACATTTGTTTTTCCGAAAAAGGGGTTTTTCCTGCAGGATGGACCGCGGTATGTCGGAGAATGGAAAGCGGTGGATATATCTGTTCCGCCTTCAATTATGACGGATTTGGGCTTAAAGCTGCCCAATGTCATAACGGAAAAACTAGCGAGGGCAATGGTTCCGGTTAGACCGAAGCATGGTCATAAGGGAACGTTTGGACATGCACTTGTCCTCGGCGGGTCGCGCCATTTTGTCGGAGCACCGATTTTTGCGGCAAAAGCAGCTTTACATTCGGGGGCAGGGCTGGTGACATTAGCGATTCCCGAAAGTATTTTTCCTATGGCGGCAGCTCAGAACCCGGAATCGTTGTTTTTGCCATTGCGCGATATTAATGGCCATTTTTCTGAAGCTGGTCTTCATGAGTTATTAGAGAGGCTGTCTCAGTTTGATAGTATTGCAGTTGGACCGGGGATGGGACGGTTTTCCGGCGGGGAAGAATGGCTCAAGGTGTTTATGAGGTCGTTAACAACTCAGTCAGTAGTGGTAGATGCAGATGCGTTGTATTTGCTCCGCAATGAAATGGATATAATCCATCGGTATAAAGGGAATGTGATTTTTACCCCACATCCCGGAGAAATGGCGCGGCTGTTGAATTGTACGGTAAGAGAAGTGGAAACGGACCGGCTTGGGGTTGCAAAAAATTTCGCTGTGAAACATTCTTTATTTTTGTTATTGAAAGGCCATCGATCGGTTATCGCCACTCCGGATGGCGAGGTTTTCATCAATCCGTTTGGCAATGATGCTTTGGGGAAGGGCGGCAGCGGCGATGTGCTGACAGGCTTGATTGCGTCTTTTATAGCGCAGGGTGCAGGCCCTTTGAACGCTCTTGTAGCGGCAAGCTATCTTCATGCAAGAGCGTGGGAAGAAAAGGCGAAAAGCTTATCCCATTACGGGGTGACCCCGTTTGATCTTATTGACGGGGTAAGAGAACAGTTGAATTTGATTTGATAGGTTAGAGGGGGCCCGGATGCTTGGGATTTCCTTTTTTATGAAGATTTTTGTGAAGGTTCACATGTAACTTCATGAGGACAAAAAGCGTTGGAGACTCCAGTCGAGAGTTCTCATAAACATTTCATGAGGACAAAAAGCGTCGGTAACTCCAATTGAGAGCTCTCATGAACGCTTCATAAATTTAATAAATTCCTTGGTAAGCTTGATTTTAGCATTTTTTTGCAGGAAACCTCGGCCTTGTGCCGTATTAATACCATATGCTTGAAAAAACTTTTTTTAAAAGGAGTATGGTCAAGATGTTTCCGATTGAAGAAGTACGCCGGCAATTTCCGGCACTGACCCGTAAGTATAACGGGAAGCTGGCAGTTTATATGGATGGCCCCGGGGGTTCGCAGGCAGCAAAACCGGTAATTGAGGCAATGGTTTCGTACATGACGAATGGCGGGGCCAACCTGCATGGGGAGTTCCCGACAAGCAAGGAGACGGAACAGTATATTGAAAAAGCGAGAAAGGCAGCTGCCGACCTTGTCGGTGCCAAGCCAAATGAAGTGGCTTTCGGACAAAATTCAACTTCGTTAATGTTTGCTGTTTCCCGTGCTTTGAAAAAAACATGGACGAGCGGGGATAATATCGTTGTTACCGAGATAGACCATCGTTCCAATGTGGATTCATGGGCAACTGCCGCTGAAGATGCCGGCATTGAAGTCCGCTTTATTCCTGTTGACCCGAAAACATTAACATTGGATTTATCTAATCTGAATAATATCATTGATGAAAATACAAGGCTTGTAGCGGCAACACTTGCATCTAACGCTGTCGGAACGATTACAGACATCAAGACCATTTCCAACCGGGCACATGAGGTTGGGGCCATGCTTGCTGTTGATGCCGTTCATGCTGTGCCGCATTTTCTAATCAATCGTGATCAAATTGGGGCCCAATTCCTCTTTTGTTCCGCTTATAAATTTTTCGGACCTCATCTTGGCATTGCGGTAATCAAAGAAGAAGTATTCGAGAAACTATCAGTATATAAACTACAGCCGGCACCGACGTATATCCCTGACAAACTAGAAACAGGAACACAGAACCATGAAGCGATCGCTGCGCTGGAAGCGGGAATTAACTTTATTGCCAGCTTAGGAATTGGGGCGACACGCAGGGAAAAAATTGAAAGTGCATATGCAAGAATGGAAGAATACGAAAATAAACTAGCGAGGAAACTGCGTACGGCGCTGGAAAGTATTCCTGAGGTAACATTATACCAAGCGCCGGAATCCGCTGCGAAAACTCCGACCATCGCCTTTACGATTAATGGTGCCGATCCGGTAGAAGTCTGCAGATGGCTTGCCGAAAACTATGCAATTTTCATTGCGAGCGGGGATTTCTATGCGTCAACACTTGCAGAAAAACTGGGAATCAATGAAACAGGCGGCTGGATTCGTGCAGGCTTTGCTCCATATAATTCGGAAGAAGAAATAGAGATGGTAATTGAAGCAATCCAATCCTATGTAAAATCTCTTAATATAGTTAATAAATAATAACTTTGAACCGAAGCCAACCAATGGGATGCTTCGGTTTTTTTTAAGCACTAGAAAAGCGGTCAATTAATGGAGGTGATATAATAGAAGATATAATTCTAATTCACTAATAACCAAATTGGTGTCTGACACCGGTAATGTTTAATAGGAGATGAATGAACATGGGTTTAGTAAGACAAGGAATTAGTATTATCCACTTTGATGAAACGTATTTTGAACAACCAAAATTATTGCAGCATAGGCATGAAGACCTTGATTTTCGGCAAATGCAGCATGTAAATCTTTTTTGCGAGGATGATTCATTAGTCCTGTTAAAGCATCAGCTGCGAAGACGGAGGCAAAAGGGAATCACCTTCATTGGCAGCGGAAACTATCATTATATGAGCTTCCTGTTATTAAAAGAAATGACCAAACCATTCACCCTCGTTTTATTTGACAATCATCCTGATCTTGGTATGAATCAAAACCAAGATGAAAGTTTGCTTTCATGCGGTTCGTGGGTATCGTATGCCCTTGACGAAATTCCGTTATTACAGCAAGTTGTCATCATCGGACCAACCACGATTTCACAAACTCACATCAATCATCCGCGAGTTGTCATCTTTCCGTTTGATGGCAGACATCATTATTCATTTAAATCAATTTTATCCGTCATCCATACACAACATGTCTATATTAGTATTGATAAAGATGTACTAAATGCCGTTGAAGCCGCTACCAACTGGAACCAGGGGGTTATGAATCTTCAGATGCTGACTCAATATCTAGAAATGCTTGGCAAGCATAAACAAATTGAAGGGGTTGATATCTGCGGCGAAGAGCATATTTCTCCGGCTGATATGCTGCTGCCGGACTATCAAGCGATGATTCAAAAAAATGAAAATGCAAACTTAACTATTTTAGATACATGTTTGAAAACAAGGGAACAGAAACAAAAGGGGCATAAACTCCTTTTGGATGGTAAAATTAGCTAAAGAAACATTTATTGGGGGGATGTTCGTGTTGAGAATTGGAGTAATTGGACTAGGGGATATCGCTCATAAGGCATATCTTCCGGTTTACAGTCAAATAAAGGATGTAGAATTTCATTTTACCACAAGGAGCCAGGAAAAGTTAAAAGAGATTGGCGGGCAATACCGATTTACCCATCTTCATTCAAATTTGAATTCTCTGGTAAACAGCGGAATCATCGGGGCATTCGTTCACTCCTCGACATCATCACATGAAGAAATCCTCAGCTGGCTGCTGAACCGTGGCGTTCATGTATTTGTGGACAAGCCGATTACGGATTATTATGACGGGGCGAAAAGGCTTGTGGAACTGGCTGAAGAGAAGGGGCTTATTCTCATGACCGGGTTCAACCGTAGATATGCTCCTTCCTATAGGAGATTAAAGCAAATTGCACAGCCCAACATGGTCCTCGTACAAAAGAATCGAAAAAATCTTCCTGGGGAACCGAGGAACTTTATTTTTGATGATTTTATCCATGTTGTCGATACAATGCGTTATTTATCCCCCCATCCAATTGAGGAACTGCTGGTCAATGGCCGCCTTGAAAATGGCATCCTTTATCATGTGGTGGTTCAGTTTATTTCACAAGGTGGAACAGCGATTGGCATTATGAACCGAGACAATGGTACAAACGAAGAAATTGCTCAAGTAATGGGGCCGTTTGAGAAGGGGACGGTGTACAATGTTTCAGAAACCATCATATCCAAGGATATGGAAAACATTGAAATGCGGGGAAGCGATTGGGAGCCGACCTTAGTGAAACGGGGGTTTCAGCAGATGGTGGGCGATTTTATTGAGGCAGTCAAATCAAATTCCAGCCCGGAAATTACCGGATGGGATTCGCTCGAAACCCATGAAATTTGTGAAGAAATTATTACAAAATTAGCGGAACGAAACTTATGAAAAATGATTAAAATTTATTGAAGTTAATATTTGTTAAATCAATAAAATTAAAAAAGGGAAGAGAAATTCTATCAGCCATGAAGCTAAATAGGATTTCTCTTCCTGTCGTTTTTAACGGACACCTTTCATAAAGCTCTGAATTTTCGGTGCAAGTGCAAATAGCACGATACTTAGGACGATGGAGGCACCGCCAATGACACCGAAGTACATCATTTCAGTTTGAGGTGTGTAAAATTTAACGAGCTGTGCATTTACCGCTTGTGCTGCCGCATTGGATAAGAACCATAAGCTCATAGTTTGTGCGGCAAAGGCTTTTGGTGCTAATTTAGTGGTAGCAGATAAGCCTACCGGCGATAAGCACAACTCACCGAGGACGCAGACAAAATAGCTGAGAACAAGCCATAATGGATTTACTAATGAATTTGTTCCGCCCAGGTAAGCAGGTAATAGGATAATTAGGAAGGACAAGCCTGAAAATAATAGCCCGAATGAGAATTTTTGCGGAATAGACGGTTCTCGTTTTCCTAATTTTACCCAAAGTATCGCAAATACAGGTGCTAGCGTGATAATAAATAATGGATTTAGTGATTGGAACCACGCCGGTGAAATATTAAACCCTGCGAAGTGAAGCTGTGTCCGCTTGTCCGCATAGTTTGCCAAAATCGTTGATCCCTGCTCTTGAATAGCCCAGAACATAACAGACGCAATAAATAATGGAATGTATGCAATAATTCTTGAACGCTCTACAGCTGTTGTTTTAGGGCTGATATACATTCTTATGAAATAAATGGTTGGAATCAAAAGACCGAGAATACTGATGATGGTGATAAATACTGGGAACGTTAAGATTCCCTTTGGAATCGTAATAGCACAAATAATGGCAATAATCACAATTGCTAATCCGAAATAAGTGAACACTTTTTTCTTTTCAGCAGGAGATAATGGGTTTGCGACAATCGTTCCGGCGAGACCGAGATTTTTTTTCTTGGTTGCCATAAAAACAACTAATCCCAAAAACATACCGACAGCGGCGATCCCGAAGCCTAAGTGGAAGCTTGTATCCATAATCGTCTTAGAACCAACGATTAACGGGGCAAGGAAACCACCTAAGTTAATACCCATGTAAAAAATACTGAAACCAGCATCACGGCGATTGTCTGATTCACTATACATATCACCAACAACGCTTGATACGTTTGGTTTTAATAATCCTGTACCGATAACAATCAATACCATTGAAACGAAGAAAAAGGCAATGTTTCCAGGAATGGCTAAAGCAATGTGACCAAGCATAATGAGAATCCCGCCATAAAAAACAGCTTTTGACGTACCAAAGACGCGGTCAGCCAGCCATCCGCCAATAATCCCGGACATATAAACAAGTGATCCGTAGATGGACATGATGGAAAGTGCCAAGGTCTGGTCCATCCCAAGGCCGCCCTTAGAGACTTCATAATACATATAGAAAACGAGGATTGCCCTCATTCCATAATAAGAAAAGCGCTCCCAAAATTCCGTGAAGAACAATGTAAATAGGCCTTTAGGGTGCCCGAAGAATCCTTTTTGAGGTACACTCTCCACAATTTTCTGTCTATTTATGTTCGACATTAAATTTTCTCCTCCTTTTGTTATTCTATAATACTTTTATATTTTAGAATCGTCAAAAACTTTTTTAAAAGTTATAAGTTGTTGGTTGGAGAAAATATTGATTTATCAATGTTTTAAGGAGTTTGAGGGAGGAAAAGAAAGTTTTTTCAAAATAATAATTGTTTTCCGAATCACACAACATCCGAATGAAATAATAGAAAAAAAGAAACCAAGCTGCCTTTAAAACAGCCTGGTTCTATATAAAAACTAAGGATATCGATTATAAAGGATGAGTAATAAAACTAACATGACTATGTCTAATTTGGCATTAAAGGCAAATTGCAGCAAGCCTGTATTGACGATAGGCAGCTTCGTTATCATGATTGCTGCAATCATGATCGCAATTAACGGGATTGCCGCTGTTTTAACTGATTTATTAAGCAAAATAAAAATTCCGCAGCCAATTTCAAGAATGATCACCAATTTTAGCATCAACTCCGGATACGGCAGGCCTAAACCAAGAAAATGATTGGCTGTTTCAGTATGAACCAATTTCATCAAACCTGAAACAATAAAAACATAAGCAACTGCATAACGAATAAGCTTCATCGTTGATAAAGAAGCACCCATGTCGTTTGTCCAACCCCCTTTGTACAACTGTATGCGGACTGGGGGACAAACAATACCAAAAAATACAATGGTGTCAGGCACCCATTTTTTTAAAATAGGCAAAATAGTCGTTGACCTTGACGCTGCGTAAAGGTGTATCGTTGGTTATAGAGGAGGTGATGATCTGATGGAATATACAGTGCAGAAGCTGGCATCTTTGGCAGGGGTGAGCAGCAGAACTCTTCGGTATTATGATGAAATTGGGATTCTGAAGCCGGCTAGAATTAATTCGTCGGGATACCGGATCTATGGTCAAGCAGAAGTGGACCAGCTGCAGCAAATTCTTTTCTATCGTGAATTAGGCATAGGATTAGAAGATATCAAGTTAATCATTACAAATCCCTCCTTTGATGCTAGAAAGGCACTTACAGAACATCGGCAAAAGCTCATTGAAAAGCGGGAACAATTAAATTTATTAATTGCGAATGTTGAGAAGACAATCGCTTATAAAGAAGGGAGAATGGAAATGTCTGATAAAGAAAAATTCGAAGGCTTTAAGAAGAAAATGATAGATGAAAATGAGGAAAAGTATGGAAGGGAAATTCGTGAAAAATACGGAAATGAGACGATGAACCGTTCAAATGCCCAACTTCAAAACATGACAAAGAAGGAATATGAAGAGGTTACAGCCCTTGCTGAACAGGTAACGAAAACACTTGCGGAAGCCATGAAAACGGGTAACCCTGCATGCGACCTTGCGCAAAAAGCAGCAGAACTACACAAGAAATGGCTCACTTATTACTGGCATGAATATAGCAAGGAAGCCCATGCAGGACTCGCCCAAATGTATGTAGACGATGAAAGATTTAAAGCCTACTACGACAAGGAACAACCCGGAACAGCCGAATTCCTTAGAGATGCCATCCTTATTTATACAAGCAAGGCTTAAAATAATAATATTATTTTGGTGCCTGACACCGTTGTGGATAACTCAGTTATCCACAACGGTGTCAGGCACTCTTTTTTAGGTATTTATTACTGGGTGATAGGTACCTTTTTTAATATTTATAACCAAGTTTGAGTTTTTTTAGAAATGATAGTATGATATAATTGTCATAATATTTATTATTTTGTAATATTTTTTTACAATGTTAGATTAATAACGATTAGGTAGGTGTAAATGTGAATAATGAACCTATTCTACAAATAAAAGATTTAAGGATTTCCTTTCAATCTGGGAAGAAGTTCCTGCCGGCGGTGGATGGGATCAGCTTTGAACTAAGAGAGGGAGAAATTCTTGGAATCGTTGGAGAATCCGGGAGCGGTAAAAGTGTTACCTCACTTGCAGCGATGGGGTTGATTCCAACACCTCCAGGGAAAATTGAAAATGGCGAGATTATTTTTGACGGGAAGGACCTTAAAAACATCTCTGAAAAAGAATGGCGCAAAATTCGCGGCAATCAGATTTCGATGATTTTTCAGGAACCGATGACGTCTCTAAATCCGTTATTTACTATTGGAAATCAATTGTTGGAGGCCATACGCTTACATACTAACTTTTCAAAGGCAGAGGCAAAGGCGCGCAGCATCGAATTATTAAAGCTCGTAGGGATTCCGAGAGCGGAAGGGATTCTGAACGAGTACCCTCATCAACTCTCCGGTGGTATGCGCCAGCGGGTGATGATTGCGATGGCAATGGCCTGTAATCCGAGGGTATTGATTGCGGACGAGCCGACAACAGCGCTGGATGTGACGATTCAAGCTCAAATTCTTGCATTAATGAAGGATCTCAATCAAAAAACAAACACCTCGATTATCTTAATCACCCATGATTTGGGTGTCGTTGCGGAAATCTGTGAGCGGGTCATTGTCATGTATGCTGGACAGGTGGTAGAACAGGGCGATGTGAGAACCATTTTGAAAAACCCTCAGCATCCTTATACAAAAGGATTATTGAAATCGGTTCCAGACTTAAGAGGAAAAAAGGAACGACTATACAGCATCCCTGGTACTGTTCCGATACCTGGATCAGTTGTGCAGGGCTGCCGCTTTGCCGCAAGATGTGCGGAAGCGTTTGAAAAATGCCGGATGGAATCACCAGATTTATACCAATCGGAAAAAGACGGACATGAAGTGCGCTGTTTCCTACATACATTGAAAGAGGGGAGAGACGAACATGTCCGAGTTACTTCTTGAAGTAAACGGCCTTAAAAAGTACTTTCCTATAACTGGCGGCATCTTAGGAAGGAAACAAGGAGAAGTAAAAGCTGTAGATGACGTTTCTTTTTACGTAAAAAAAGGAGAAACATTAGGCATTGTTGGGGAATCCGGCTGCGGCAAATCAACAACCGGCCGTCTTTTGATGCGTTTAATAGAAGCAAGTGACGGTTCGATTATCTTTGAAGATAAAGAGATTACCAAGATGTCAAAGTCGGAATTACGAAAAGTCCGGCGCGATATTCAAATGGTGTTTCAAGACCCCTATGCATCGCTGAACCCAAGGCATTCCATCGAGCAAATTTTAGAAGAATCCTTAATTGTACATGGTATCGGGACGAGGGAAGAGCGCCGCAAGCGGGTTAAGGAAATGCTGGAAGTAGTTGGTTTAAGCAGTTATCATGCGAAAAGATATCCGCATCAATTCAGCGGCGGGCAGCGGCAGAGGATTGGGATTGCGAGAGCACTTATGACCAAGCCCAAACTGATTATCGCCGATGAGCCGGTCTCAGCCCTCGACGTGTCAATTCAGGCTCAGGTGTTAAACCTGATGAAGGATATTCAAAAGGAATTCCAGTTAACCTACATTTTTATCGCCCACGATTTAGGGGTTGTCCGCCATATTAGCGACAGAGTGGGTGTGATGTATTTAGGCAGATTAATAGAGTTGACTGATAGTGAGGAGCTATACGAGAATCCGTTGCATCCTTATACAAAAGCACTGCTTTCTGCAGTTCCCGTCCCAGACCCGGACCTGAAGAAAGAGACTATTTTAATAGAAGGTGATCTTCCGAGTCCGGCCAACCCTCCGTCAGGCTGTGCCTTTCACACAAGATGCGGAGAGTGCATGGATATTTGCAAAACAACGAGGCCAGTGGAAAGAGTACTTAACGGTCATTATGTTGCCTGTCACTTATATAACGAGTGATCGGCGGCATTTATGATATAAAAACAAAAATATTAGGGGGTAAGAAAACAAAATGAAGAGCAAAACGTTAAAAATGCTGCTGATTTCCTTATTAGCCATCAGCATGCTTCTAGTCGGCTGTAACAGCAGCAAGACGAACAGCGATGCGGACGGCAAAAAGAAGCCGGCTGACAGCGGCGCTCCTGCAAAGGATACCCTTGTCTATGGCCGCGGTGGTGACTCTACTTCGCTAGATCCGATCACCACAACAGAAGGTGAAACCTTCAAGGTAACAATTAATATTTTTGAACAATTACTCAATTATGGGGAGCAGGATACAACGATTCACCCAGGGCTAGCCGAAAAATGGGAAGTTTCTGATGATGGCTTAACCTACACATTCCACCTTCGCCAAGGGGTGAAATTCCATGACGGCACGGATTTCAATGCTGATGCCGTTATTTACAACTTCAACCGTTGGATGAACGGTGATGCGGAAAAATTCCCGTATTACACAATGTTTGGGGGCTTTAAGAAAGACGAAGGTCATGTTATCAAAGAAATTAAAGCTGTTGACGATCACACAGTACAATTTATTTTGAAAAGACCTCAAGCACCATTTTTGAAAAACCTTGCTATGTCTATGTTTGGTATTGCCAGTCCTACAGCTCTTGAGAAGTATGGCGATGATTTCAGAAACAATCCTGTTGGAACAGGTCCATTCAAATTTGTTGAGTGGAAGCCAAACGACAAGATTGTGATTGAAAAGAACACAGAATACTGGGATAAAGAACTTCCGAAGTTAAACAAAATTATTTTCCGCGTCATCCCGGAAAATACTGCTCGTCTTAACGCCCTTGCAAATGGTGAGATTGACGTAATGGATGGATTAAATAATTCAGATGAGGAAACTGTAGCTGCTAACGACAAACTGCAAATCATCGAACGTCCATCAATGAACGTTGGTTACCTCGGCCTGACAACGACTCGCAAGCCGTTTGATAATAAGCTTGTTCGTCAAGCAATCAACCACGCCATTGATAAAAAGACGATCATCGATGCATTCTATGGCGGTAAAGCAATTGCAGCTAAAAACCCAATGCCGCCTTCTATTGAAGGATACAATGATGCGATTCAAGAATATCCTTATGACTTAGAGAAGGCAAAAGCGTTACTTAAGGAAGCTGGATTTGAAAAAGGTTTCGAAATTGACCTATGGGCAATGCCTGTAGCCCGTCCATACATGCCTGAAGCACAAAAGGTTGCTGAAGTTATTCAAGAAAGCTTAAGCAAACTTAATATCAAAGCAAACATCAAATCCGTTGACTGGGCAACTTATCTAGATAAGGCGGCAAAAGGTGAGTTTGATATGTTCATGCTAGGCTGGACCGGTGACAATGGAGACCCTGACAACTTCATTTACACATTGCTTGATAAGGACAGCATCGGTGCCAATAACTATGCTCAGTACAGCAATGATGATCTGCACAAGATTTTAATTGAAGCTCAAACAATCGCTGACCAAGATAAACGTAATGAGCTTTATAAGAAAGCACAAGAAATCGTCCATGAAGATGCTCCATGGGTGCCGCTTGTTCACTCAACACCGTTACTAGCAGCAGCTAAAGATGTGGCTAATTACCTTCCGCATCCAACAGGCTCTGAGAGCTTAGCCAAAATTGAATTCAAATAGTAATTAGTTTTGAGAGGGGAGGTAACTTTGCCTCCCCTTTTGCCTAACAAAGGATTGCTCTTTTTTGAAAAATAATAACCGCTATTATCCGCGAATTGTTGGATGATATCCGCGATTTTAAGCAATTTATCCGCGAATCAAATTTTTGTAGAAATTAATCACAAAAGAGGTGAGTAAGTTGCTAACATATACAGTCCGGCGAATACTTTCATTAATACCTGTTCTAATCGGCATGACCTTGATTGTATTTGCAATTATCCATGCCATCCCGGGAAACCCCGCTCAAGTAATCCTTGGACAAAGGGCTACAAAGGAAACAATCGCGGAACTGACGAAACAGTTGGGACTTGATCAGCCATGGTACATACAATATTTTGATTATATTAATTCTCTCCTGCATGGAGATTTAGGAATATCACTGCGGACAAGGGGTCCGATTAATGAGGAGGTTTGGCCATACTTAGCAGCAACGATGGAGTTAACATTAGTTGCCATCATCATTGCTGTTGTTATCGGGGTCAATGCTGGGATCATCAGCGCATGGTTTTCAAAATCATGGTTCGATTATGTCGCAATGGTATTTGCTTTGATTGGAGTTTCGATGCCGATTTTCTGGCTAGGTTTAATGGGACAATGGGTATTTTCGATTGAATTAGGCTGGCTGCCAACAACGGGGAGAGAGAACCCTAGAGATCCCGTTACATCGTTAACAAATTTTTACTTGCTTGATACCCTGCTGCAGGGACGATTTGATCAATTTAAAGTAGTGTTTCAGCATTTAATTTTACCTAGTGCAGCCCTTGCGACAATCCCAATGGCGATTATTGCCAGAATGACACGGGCAACGATGCTAGAGGTTATGAGGTCCGATTTCGTTCGTACTGCTAGAGCTAAAGGCTTGAGAATGTTTTGGGTAGTGTACAAGCATTCATTGAAAAATGCCATTATTCCCGTTCTTACAGTGATAGGTTTGCAAACAGGTTTGCTATTAGGGGGAGCGATATTAACAGAAACCATCTTCGGCTGGCCAGGGATTGGAAGATATTTATATGATGCTATTAATTTCCGTGATTACCCTGTTATTCAATCTGGGATACTGATTATTGCTGCCATCTTCGTTTTAATCAATTTGATTGTGGATCTATTATATGTTCTAATCGATCCGCGAATAAAGTATACGAAATAAGGGGGGACCGTTAATGGCAGAACTTGCAAAAAATACAGCTGAGATTCAGACAATAATACCAGCTGAAGAAAAGTTTGTACCTCCGTGGAAGGAGGCATGGCGGTCCTTTTATAAAAATCGGTTAGCCGTCATTGGTCTTGCAATTGTTATCTTTTTTATCATTATTGCCCTCATTGCGCCGTGGATCGCGCCATACGGTTTTAAGGAGCAGGTGATGTCCGAACGGATGCAGGCGCCGTCTAGCAAGCATTGGTTTGGAACCGACGACTTTGGACGGGATATTTTTTCCAGGGTGTTATATGGAGCAAGAATTTCCCTTTGGGTCGGATTTTTCTCGGTCTTAGGGTCTGTAGTGGCTGGGACATTTTTAGGCATCGTTGCCGGGTACTACGGACGCTGGGTAGATACAATAATTTCTCGGATTTTTGATATTATGCTCGCCTTCCCTAGTATTCTTCTAGCGATTGCAGTTGTCGCTATTCTTGGCCCGTCGCTGCAAAATGCTTTAATTGCAATTGCTGTCATTAACGTGCCGAACTTTGGCCGGCTTGTCCGCTCAAAAGTGTTAAGTGTTAAGCAGGAAGAATACATTATGTCAGCGCGGGCGATTGGGATGAAGGATTCCCGGATTCTTTTCCGTCATATTTTACCGAACAGTATTTCTCCGGTAATAGTGCAGGCAACCTTGGCGATTGCCACAGCAATTATTGAGGCCGCTGCGTTAGGCTTCCTTGGTTTGGGCGCCCAGCCGCCTACGCCTGAGTGGGGGAAAATGCTCGCCGATTCCAAAAACTATATTACTAACGCCCCATGGACATTATTTTTCCCAGGTATGGCGATCATGCTGACGGTGCTTGGGTTTAACCTGATGGGGGACGGATTACGTGATGTACTTGATCCAAAAATGAAAAACTAGCTGAAAAGACTCCTAAATGGGGTCTTTTTCTTGTGAAGCTGATATGGAGAAGGATAGTTGTGTTAATAGAAGTTATAAACGACCAAGAGCGAATAAAAAAAGTGTCAAGGTAGCGTATAAAGGGTTAAAGTTAAACTAGGGTAAAAATAACGGAAGTGCAATCGCAAAAAATAGTTTTGTCTTATATAATCAGAAGATTTATAATAGGCTAAAGATTGTCCGTGTTTGGTAGGAGGAATAAAGTGTGACTAATAAAGAAAAAAGTATCGTTTTAATCGGTTTTATGGGGGTCGGAAAGACGACTGTCTCAAAGCTGCTGGCTGCGAAACTTAATCGAGAATTTATAGATATAGATGAAGTAATTGAAAAGGAATTCAATTTGCCGGTTCCGGAAATCTTTCAGAAGTTCGGTGAAAAGGTATTTAGAGATAAAGAAAAGGAGTTAATCACAAGAATTACTAAACAGGAAGGTAAAATCATTTCCGTCGGCGGGGGCGCGTTCCTACAGGAGAATATCAAAAATGAATGCTTAACAAACTGCACAGTCATTTATTTAAGTATTTCTTTTGAAAACTGGAAGGACAGGCTCAGTCTCATCATCGACAGCCGCCCAGTTCTCCAAGGAAAAACATTAGGAGAAATGGAAGAACTGTTTAATAAAAGAAAAGCAATCTATGCCAATCATCATCTACAAATCGAAGTTGATAACAAGAATCCGGAAGAGGTTGTAAAGGAAATTCTCATAAAGGGGGAATTAAAAAAATGACAAGATCGATAACAGTCCGCGGCGTTACGATCGGCGAGGGTACCCCGAAAATCTGTGTACCAATGGTAGGAAGGACTTTGACTGAGATTTTAGAAGAAGCAAATAGGTTAAAAACCATAGATTTGGATGTTGTCGAGTGGCGCGCAGACTTTTTCGAACATGTAGATGATCGGGAAAAAGTGATAGATGCACTTTATCAAATCCGTACGGTTCTCAAAGAAACACCTCTCATTTTCACCTTCAGAAGTGCAAAAGAGGGCGGCGAAAAAGAAATCAGTCCGGAATATTACCTACAATTGAATAAAGCAATTATTGAGACCGGCCAAGCTGACATCATCGATATTGAGTTATTTAGTGATGAATCGCTTGTAAAATCATTGGTGGAATGGGCACACGCAAATAACATTTTCGTCATTATTTCTAATCATGATTTTGAAAAGACACCTTCAAAAGAGGAAATTATCGCCAGATTAAAGAAGGCGCAGGAATTAGGCGGGGATTTGCCAAAAATCGCGGTCATGCCGCAAAGTCAAGCGGATGTTCTGACTTTACTGGATGCAACCAACATAATGTATACCCAGTATGCAAACAGACCGATTATTACGATTTCCATGGGAAGTAGAGGGGTTATCAGCCGCTTAGCAGGAGGAGCGTTTGGTTCAGCGTTGACATTTGGTTCTGCAGGCAGAGAATCTGCCCCCGGACAAATTGCAGTCTCAGAGCTAAGAAGAGTATTAAAACTTTTAAAAAACTAAAAAAACAGGCAGAATCTAGCGAACTCCATGTCCGTTAGATTCTGCCTGTTTTCACATCTAGAAAAATATCCGTTCAACCAGCCAGATACCGCCTAAAATAGTAATGATAACCGACCCCAAACGTATCACTTTACTGTATGATTTTTGCTTTTGAATAAACCTTAGCAGTGGAAGCAGCAATAATACAATTCCCAATTGGACCGTCTCAATTCCCAAATTGAAATTAACTAGTGCCACTGCAAGATGGCTTTTTGGAATGGCCATTTCCTTAAGGATACTGGCAAATCCAAGACCGTGAATTAAACCAAATAAGAATGTGATACCCCAACGATGGCGAATCTCTTTCCGGAAAATATTTTCTAATGCGACATAACAGATACTAAAGGCAATTGTTGCTTCTACAAACCGTGACGGCAGTGTGACCCAGCCAAGGACTGCCAAACTAAGTGTAATACTATGTGCAATCGTAAAGGATGTAATGATTGCAGCATATTGTTTAAAGGTTTGTTTTCTTAACAATAACGCAAATAAAAATAATAAATGGTCATAGCCGGTTAAAATGTGAAGGGTACCCAGTTTGAAAAACGACAGCCATGTGGACGTAGTTTTTGTATCAACTGATTGATCTTTTGTAGGTCCTTGGTCCGAGCCTTGGGTAACAGTTTGACCGTGGTCAGCTCCTTGTTCTTGCTGTACATCTGTTAACAGCATCGTCCAGCTGCGATCATTGCCCTGGATAATCCCTTCGCTTGTCGTTCCGGTATAGGAAGCGGAAATAAGATTTACATAATTTGTCGCTGTATCATTCACATAGAAGCCGTCATTCAAAGTTATCGTATCGCCGGATGAAAAAGCCGGATAAGCCATATAAATGGATAGAAATTCCTTGTTTTGTTTTTTTACAAGTTTCATTTTTTCTACCTTGGGTGTTTGCTCTTGATTATTCTTATCCAGTGCAAGCCCTTCGGATATAATTTCTTCAATTTCGTGCTCCTTATTGTCAATCTCTGATTTCTCCAGTACCCAGTTTTTATTTTGATCAATGCCATCTATTAACTCAAGGATAGATAGAGTATCGATAGAAAAAACTAACTCTGTTTTATCATGATCTATTGTGATATTTGTGTAGCTGGCGCTTAAAGCGTGGGCAGAAGTTATAGAAGGAAAAGAAAATAATGATATAAGTGCAAGCGTTAACAAAAGGATGGTACTAAGTCTAGATGTTGAAAAATAACGAAATTTGTCGAAAAATAACCCCACAAAACCACTCCTGAATTATTATATTAAAATATCTTTTTTGGAAATAACTGAATTAAAAAAATCACATCTATCCCTTATATAATCATATTATAAACCCATTTGTACAATGTAAATAATTACTATGTAAATATTTCGATAATATTTTGTAAATTATATATCTTTCGGTTTTAAATTTTTGTAGAATTATAGAGTAATTTGACTTTTTAAATTGAAGGGATGGTTGGTGGATGATAGGGAAAAATAGAGCCCTTAAACGCTGTACAAGTATAGTTACAGCAGCACTTCTATTGATCAGTACATTTTTACCGAGCGGCTTAATAGGAAGAGCCCATGCGGAAATGGCTGATCATGTCGTAATTTCACAATATTTCGGAGGAGGGGGTAATAGCGGGGCACCATACAACAAGGACTTTATTGAATTATACAATCCTACTGAACAAGATGTTGTGCTTGATGGCTGGTCCATACAATATGCTTCTGCAGCTGGCACCACATGGTCAGTTACACCGTTAGCTGGAACCATTAAAGCCCATGGATATTACCTAATTGCTGAAACAGGCGGTGCTACTGGAGCAGATATTCCTACTCCTGACGCATCTGGTGCAATCGCAATGTCTGGTACAGCTGCAAAAATTGCCTTGTTTAAAGATAAGACAACAGCAGCAACAGGTGCAAAGCCGACAGATGCAATTGACTTTGTTGGTTTGGGTACAGCAAATGCATTTGAAGGAAATGGTCCAACAAAGGCACCATCCAACACGACAAGCGCTCAGCGCAGACCATATGCCAATGTTGACCCAGCCACTGGAAAAGGAAATGCTTGGGATACAGATGACAATGCCCAAGATTTTTATGTAGGTCCAGTCGCTGTGCCAAGAAATACTGCAAGTCCAACAGAAGCTCCTATGGTCCCACAGGACAGCTTGCAGCCTAAAGGAATGTACATTCAATTTATTCAAGATGGAACTAATGTGAAAGTAACAGGTCTAGCCGATGCAGTAGAGCCTGGTTCAAATATTAATATTTATGAAAACGCAACCAAAGGTGTTTCAAAAGGCTCAGCTGTTGCAGGATCGAACGGTTCTTTTGAAGTCAGCTTTACTTCCGAAAATGCCCTATCTTCTCTATTTGTCGCAGCAACACAAGACAAGTTGGATGAAAGTACGGCAATTGAAATTTCTGCAGCAAAACCAAGTAAATCAATTGCTCCAGATAAATTAAGTTATGTAGTGACTAAAGGTGTTGGAACATTAATAGGTAATGCAGGTGCTGCAGCTTCCAATGCCATCATTAATGTATATCCGAATGAACAAGCATCTGTAAATGAAAGATTAAATACGGATGAATTGAAAGCCGGCAGCTCTGGAGATTTTTCCATAACATTTGAGAAAGCTCCAGATACTGTTTATGTAACACAAATTACAAGCTCTGCAAAAGGGATTATGTTAGAAAGTACCCCAGTATCTGTCACAAAGGCTGATACTGCTACGGTTTCAAACATTGCAGATGTGCGTGAATCAGACTCAAAAGGCCAGCCGGTTAACCTAAACAAAGCTTTTACCATTGAAGGTGTGGCAACCGTGGATAATCAAATTCTCGGTACGCAAAAGCAAAACTTTTACCTTCAGGATGCAACCGCTGGAATCAATGTTTTTAGTTCGGATTTAGAGATACCATTTAAAGTGGCAAAAGGCGATAAATTACGCATTACCGGAAGTGTGGATTTCTATTTAGGTTTAACAGAATTTGTTCCCACTTCAATCACAAAAATTAGTGAAGGTAATCCGCTGCCAGAGCCAAAGCTTTTAACTATTGAAGATTTATCGAACTATGCGAAGGCAGAGCCGCTTGAAGGCAGTCTTGTGACGGTAACCGGCAAAGTGTCGGCTGTTCAAAGCACACCGCCAAACTACAATGTCACGTTAGTGGATGAAAATAATAAAGCCACTACCTTAAGGGTTATGGGAGCAACAGGTATTAACCCTGATAAGGATCTCATCGGCGGGAAAAGTTATAGCATTACGGGCGTAGTTGGACAGTATACGAAAAATGCTGCAGCAACGAATGGATATCAGCTATACCCGCGCGATGTAAAGGATATTGCGCCTATTTTAGGAGTTACTCATACTCCTATAAAAGAAGTTTATAAAAATACAAATGTTGAATTCGAAGCAATCGCTGATGGGGCAGAATCCGTCACCTTATTTTACAAAGCGAAAGGGACATCTGGCTATACAGCACTTCCTATGGTGAAGGGCAGTGAAGGACGATACACAGTAACATTAGAAGCTGCAAAGGTACCGCAAAACGGCTTTGAATATTATATTGAAGCCAAAGCAGGTACTCAATCAAAAACTGTCGGTTCAGAAAACGCACCATTATCGGTTTCGTTAATTGAGGATACACAGGGCCCTTCATTCAACGGGGAAACCCCTCAAGATGGTACCAGAGTGGAAAGTCCGCAGCCGGAGATTTCCGTATTAATTGATGATCCAAGTGGTGTTGATGTTACATCCGTAAAAATGTGGTTAGATGACAAGGAAATAAAAGCACCTGAGGCAGTAATCAGTAAATCACAGGTGAAATACACACCTGCGGATGAATTAGTTCTAGGTAAGCATGTTGTAAAAGTTTCCGCAACAGACGTAAAAGGCAATACTAATGAAAAAGAATGGACATTTGAAGTTGTTCCGCGCTTTCAAGGCGGTCATCATTACCGTGGTACAACACATAATCATACAAATATTTCACACGATGGTGCTGGTACACCGGAAGATGCATTAAAAGCAGGTCAGTTACACCATTATGATTGGTTTGCTTTTTCAGACCATTCACACGATATTGATCCATCCTTACTTGGACAAGATACTGTTGACCATAAAGGGATGCAGGAGCGTACTGGCGGTGAACAGTGGCAATTAACGAAAGACCTTTCCGCTAAGTATACAAAGAATGGCGATTATGTCGTATTCCCGGCATTTGAAATGACCTCAACGACTTGGGGGCATTCCAATATTTTTGGTTCAGACAATTTTATTGACCGTAATATTAACGGCAAACAATACCAGGATTTAAACAAGTACTATGCGTGGGTTATGACGTATGACGATATCGTTGGACAATTTAACCACCCCGATATGTCAAAGGATGCCTTTAACAACTTTAAGCCTTACAACAAAGAAGTAGACAAATTGTTTACCATGTTAGAGGTTGGAAATGGTTCAGGCCACTATGGGTATGCGAATGCGGAAGGTAAGTTCTTCTCTGCCTTAGATTTAGGCTGGCATGTGGCTCCTACTTATGGTGAAGATAACCATGAAGGAACATGGGGTCAGGTGAATGCCCGTACCGTTATCGTGGCAGATGATCTAACTCAAGAATCACTGCTCCATTCCATGCGCAATATGCGTGTGTACATGGAGGAGGATCCTAACTTTACGTTAGATGTATTAGCAAACGGCTACTACATGGGATCTACAGTAGATAGTAAAACATTGAAATTTGATATTAAAGGAAACGACTTTGTAGCTGAAGCTCATAATGACAGTGATTATAGTTATCTTCCAACCAGCTATAAGTCTGATGATCGAATTGCAAAAGTAGAGTTAATTACAAATGGCGGGAAAGTGGTAGATTCCATTTCACCGATGGAAAAAGAATTCACATGGAAGCCAAGCTATACAGTAACCGGCGGCCAGCAATGGTTTGTTGTAAAGGTTACGCAAATGGATGGCGAAAGAATTTACTCCTCACCAATCTGGTCTAAAGAGGAATCCGTGGATGTTAAAGTAAACAGCATCGATATCGATGCTGGTGTTATCATTGCCGGAAACCCAGCGTCGCTTAAAGCATCGGTTGCTAATAATGGAACAGAGGCAGTGAAAAATCTACAAGTTGATTTCTATTATGATGAAGTCAATGAGCAGCATTTTATTGGTACAAATGATATATCCTCCATTTTAGGAAAGAGTTCAGCAACAGCGGCAGCGACTTGGACAAGTCCAGTGAAGGGGGACCATGAATTAATTGCGGTGGTAACCTCGAAGGACGGCCTTGATATTGGGGATGTAAAATTTGTGTTACCTGTAAAAATTAAGGACGCGTTAGGAATTAAGGTATTAATTGATGCAAAACATGGTAACGAAAATACTAGTGGTGACAGCGGCACATATAAAGACAATTTAAAGGCATTTACACTACTTATGCAAAAAGAAGGGTATACAGTAGAGGAAAATAAAGCAGCCTTTACTGACCAATCTTTAAGTAATGTAAATGTGCTCGTGATTACCCATCCGAGGGCTGCTTTTACAGCTGATGAGAGGGCGGCAATCGCAAAGTTTGTTCAAAATGGCGGATCACTATTAATGGCTGGTAAAAGTAATAATGGCTCCGATCCGGCAAATAATAATGCCGTGTTAAGTGACATGGGTTCACAAATCCGCATGAGTAATGATGGTGTGTTTGATGACAGTAAGTCTGGAAACTTCTGGTCAGACCCTAGTGTAAGTCCTTGGGCTGTACGAGTACACCCGGGACTGACAGCAAACTATATCACGGACCGTGTTACGTTTATCGATTACTATAGTGGTTCAAGTTTGTCAGGTGCTGACAATCAGCCGCTAGTCCAAAACGATAAAGTAACGATTCTTGCCAATGGTAATGAAACAACTTACCAAGGTAGCATTAAAGGCGGTTACACCTATGATGCAGTCTCAGATACAACAGGCGGTTCAGCCATTCCATTAATGGCATCGGAGGAAATTGGCGAAAAAGGCCGAGTTGTTGTCTCTGGTATGAATCTCTTCAATGACAAGCAAATGGATGAGTCTTATGAACCAAAAGGCAATGACGAATTTACGTTAAATGCTATCAATTGGCTGGCACATCGTGATACGAAGGTAACCAAGATTGCTGATGCCAGGAAATTAGCCGATGATCAAGATGTTGTAGTAGAAGGAACGGTTACGACAGCTGCTGGCGTCTTCTTCGATGCTTTTTATGTTCAAGATGATACTGGCGGAATCATGGCCTTCTTGGAGGTTCCGGAAGGATCAATAAAATTAGGCGATAAGGTTCGTGTCTATGGGCATATTAAGACATTCGAAAATAATAAAGAGTTAGAGTTTACCAGCTTTACAAAAGATGTTATTAAGCTTGGATCAGGTGAGCCGCTTCAGCCAAAACTAGTGCCAACTGGAGAAGCGACATCTGCTGCAAACCAAGGGCTGCTTGTAAAAGTAAAAGGTAAAGTCGTGACTAAATTCGATGATAACTCTTATTGGGTTAATGATGGTTCAGGCGATATATTAGTCTTCACCGACGGTTACATTGTAAACCAAAGCGGGCCGGTTCCTGTTCTAAAAACAGGGGATACCCTTGAAGCTGTCGGATTATCAGGTTCATTCGCACAGGGAGTCCGGATTCGTGTGCGTGATACAAAAGAATTAAAACAGTTGGATGAAACGGCGCCATTTACACAAGCAGAGGTCGATTCCAAAGAGTCACAAGGTAATAATGGATGGTACCGCTCAGATGTATCAGTCAGCCTATCCGCAAATGATGACTTGTCTGGTGTTCAATCAACGAAGTATCGTATAAATAGAAGCGATTGGACAGATTACACTGGACCGATTCAACTGACTTCTGATGGTATTATTAAGATTGAATACCGCAGTACAGACAAAGCAGGAAATGTTGAAGAGGCAAAATCAGTTGAAATTAAGATTGATAAAACGGAACCTACCTTAAAGGTATCTGTTGATAAGCCGATTCTATCTGTGCCAAATCGTAAAATGGAAGACATTAAAGCATTACTGGATTATAGTGATTCCACTTCAGGTATTGACTCAGTAGTTTTAGAATCGATTAGCGTTAATGAGGATAATGCAGTTTCTAGCGATATTCAAGGTGCTGAATATGGTATGCTTGATACAGCCTTTAGTCTTAGAGCTGAAAGAAATGGAACTGGGAATGGAAGAATCTACACCATTACCTATTTAGCGGCAGACAAGGCTGGAAATATAACAAAAGGTACAGCAACAGTAACAGTACCAAAGGGCAAGACAGGTAATTAATGAATAAAAGACTGCGCAATGAGGACAGCTTTTGCGCAGTCTTTTTTTATATAAAAATGTAAGCGTTACCATTAGAGAGAGCTAATTTTGCGATTGAATAAAAATAAATTTTTATAAATATTTATAAAATTTAATTGAATAATTATATACATGTATGTATAATAATTCATTATTAAGCAATGCGTAGGAGTGAAAAAATTGAAAGCTGCAATTATCGGTGGAACAGGGTATGGGGCGATTGAGTTAATTAGGCTGATCAACCAGCATCCATATTTAGAGGTTGGTTCAGTAGTGTCGAACTCTCAAGCGGGAAACAATTTCAGTGAAAGCTATCCTCATTTAACACAAATTATAGAACAGCCATTAGAAACATTTGATGTGGAAGCAATTGCGAAAAATAATGATGTTGTATTCTTGGCTACTCCATCGGGTGTGAGCAGCAATCTTGTTCCACAGTTAATGGAGACAGGAATGAAATGTATTGACCTATCAGGCGATTTTCGGCTAAGGTCCTTGGAACAGTACGAGGCATGGTATAAAAGGACGCCGACCGATTATGAATATATCAAACAAGCAGTCTATGGTTTAAGTGAAATTTATCCGGAAACAATTAAAACAGCATCATTGATAGCGAATCCCGGCTGCTATCCAACAGCGGCGACACTTGGATTAATACCAATTTTAAAAACAGCGATTGCAGACATGGAATCGATTATCATTGACGCAAAATCCGGGGTATCCGGTGCGGGAAGAGGACTTTCCTTAATCTCACATTACGCTGAAATAAATGAAAATTTAAAAGCTTATAAACTAGGAGCCCATCAGCACATACCAGAAATCGAGCAGGTGCTCTCCGATGAGAGCGGCAATCCGACCACGGTTACCTTTACAACCCACCTGGTGCCGATGACCAGAGGGATTATGTGTACGATCTACCTAAAGTTAACGGAGACGATTTCAACAAAAGAAATTGTAAATGTATACAACGAATTTTATAAAGATAAACCGTTTGTCAGAGTCAGACCCGAAGGAACGATTCCGGCAACGAAAGAGGTGCTTGGCAGTAACTATTGCGATATTGGCCTCCATGTTGATGAAAGAACAAACCGGGTGACAATCATCTCAGTTATTGACAATCTTGTCAAAGGAGCCGCCGGACAGGCGATTCAAAATGCAAATATTATGTTTGGTTGGGATGAACGAAGCGGTCTTAACCTATTACCAATGTATCCATAAATAAAACCAACGAAGAAGTTGAAAAAGGGGGAAACAAAATTGGCACAGGCAACAACAAGCAAAGAGATTGTTATTTTAGAAGAGGAAAGTGTCACATTACCACAAGGGTTTACAGCAGGCGGTTTACATTGCGGTTTAAAACGAAAACGCCTTGACCTGGGCTATATTGTTTCAGAAGTACCGGCAACGGCTGCCGGTGTATATACGACTAACTTGTTCCAAGCGGCACCGCTTTTGGTCACACAGGAAAGTATAGCAAAAGAAAATAAAATTCAGGCTGTCATTGTCAATTCCGCTAACGCAAATGCCTGCACAGGCGAACAAGGGCTGAAGGATGCCTATGAAATACAGCATAACTTTGCCGGTGAACTTGGTGTTGAAGACCATCTGGTTGCGGTAACCTCAACAGGGGTCATCGGTGAACTGCTTCCAATGGAAAAAGTTAATAACGGAATCAAACAAATTTTAAATAAAGAGAATGAAGACGTAAATAATTTCCTTCAAGCAATCTTAACAACGGATTTAGCGGTTAAGCAAATCGGGGTGCAAATGAATATTGACGGTAAAACCGTCAGTATCGGCGGAGCGGCCAAAGGTTCCGGCATGATTCATCCAAACATGGCGACAATGCTCGGCTTTGTCACCACGGATGCAAATATTGCTTATGAAGATTTATCTGCAGCTTTAAAAGAAATTACAAACGAAACCTTTAATATGATTACGGTGGATGGCGATACAAGTACGAACGACATGGTGGTTGTCATGGCAAATGGTCTTGCGGGAAATAACCAGCTGACAAAGGACCATCCCGATTGGGAATTATTTAAATCGGGTTTGAAAATCGTGAGTGAGGCACTGGCGAAAAAAATCGCCCGCGATGGGGAAGGGGCTACAAAGCTGATTGAAGTAAAAGTGGATGGTGCCTTCAGTAAAGATGCCGCTAGAGCAGTCGGAAAGTCGATTATTTCATCCAATCTTGTCAAAACCGCGATCTATGGAACAGATGCCAACTGGGGCCGTATCATTACCGCTATCGGTTACAGCGGCGTACCTATTGAGCCATATGCCATTAAAGTTTCATTAGGCTCGATTCCGGTTTTTGAAAACGGCCTGCCGACTCCATTCAATGAAGAGGAAGCAAAACAATATTTAGAACAAGAAAATGTTCAAATCCTTGTTGAACTAAATCAAGGTGACGATTGTGCCACCGCCTGGGGATGCGACCTTACCTACGATTATGTCAAAATCAACGCATCCTATCGCACATAAGGGAGGAGCATTATGAAATACTTAGTGATTAAATGCGGCGGCAGCGTGTTAGAGAACCTGCCGCGGTCATTCTACGAAGATGTAATTGCTCTTCATCAATCAGGTGAGTGGACACCGATTATTGTCCATGGAGGCGGCCCTTTAATCAATCAATTATTAAAAAGCTTGAATGTGGAAACGAGCTTTGTCAACGGGCTCAGGGTCACGAATCAAGATGTATTAGATATCGTCGAGATGGTCTTAAGCGGCATGGTCAATAAGCAGGTGGTCCGGAATATTATTGAAGCCGGCGGAAACGCGATTGGCATCAGCGGGGTGGATGGCAGCCTGCTGCAGGCTGTTCCGACAGAAAATGCCAAACAGCTCGGATTTGTCGGTGATGTCGACAACGTAAACCTGAAGGTAATCGAAGGTGTGATCGAGCTGGGGTACATACCTGTCATATCACCAATCGGTATTGATGCAAGCGGTCAACGCTATAACATTAACGGTGATATTGCAGCGTCGGCCGTTGCCAAGGCATTGGGAGCCAATCTTTGCTTTATCAGCGATATTCCGGGGATCCTCGTCGAAAAAGACGGTGTAAAAACAAAAATTGATAAGGTATCAAAAGCCATTATTGAAGAAATGATTTCAAACCACACGATATACGGCGGAATGATTCCGAAAGTAAAGGCAGCCATTGACGGGCTTGTTCATAACATAAGTGAAGTAGCGATTATTAACGGATTTGAGAAAAATAGCTTAATAGATTATACGAACGGTAAAGACATTGGGACAAAAATTGTGTTAGAAGAGGGGATTGCGTGATGGTAAACAGTACTTCAGTTTCATCCATATCGCCGCTTATGGCTACATACAGCCGTTTTCCCGTCACGCTTGTAAGGGGAAAAGGCAGCTATGTTTGGGACGATCAAGGGAATAAATATTTGGATTTCACGGCGGGAATTGCGACTTGTAATCTTGGGCATGTTCCTGATGTGGTAAAAGAAAAACTGGAAGAACAGCTGCAAAATCTATGGCACTGTACCAACCTTTATCATATTCCAAATCAAGAAAAACTAGCTGAGTTGCTGACGGCGAACAGCTGCGGCGATCAAGTGTTTTTTTGTAACTCTGGTGCGGAAGCAAATGAAGCCGCAATTAAATTGGCAAGAAGATATGCGAATAAAGTAAAGGTGAACGCATCTTCAGAGGTTGTAACCTTTCAGCATTCATTCCATGGTAGAACATTAGCGACATTAACGGCAACAGCGCAGGAAAAAATTCAAAGCGGCTTTGCCCCGTTAATGCCTGGGTTTAGTTATTTGCCTTTTAATGACTTTGAAGCTCTAGATGTTCTAAAAACAAAGAAACCGGCAGCGGTTCTCCTAGAGCTTGTTCAAGGGGAAGGCGGAGTTATTCCGGCAAATCAAGAGTGGGTGCAGCAGCTTGCGAAGGTTTGTAAAGAAAATGGAATCCTGCTAATGATTGATGAAATTCAGACTGGGATGGGCAGAACCGGAACACTATTTGCCTATCAGCAATATGGGATCGAGCCGGATGTGATCAGTCTTGCAAAAGGACTTGGCTCTGGTTTTCCGATTGGCGCAATTATTGCTAAAGCTGAAGCAGCTAAAGGCTTTGAACCCGGCAGTCACGGAACTACATTTGGGGGCAATCCATTGGCGACAGCAGCTGGGACTGCAACGGTTTCTCATATAGTTGAAAGTGATGTGTTACAAAATGTAAATGAAATGGCTGCTTATTTAGACAAGCAGCTGGAAAGTTTGAAAAATAAATTTTCCATCATTAAGGACGTGCGCGGCAAGGGGCTGTTAAAAGGGCTGGTTGTCGAAATCAATGCGTTGGAAATTGTCCTAAAGGCAATTGCTAATCACCTGCTAATCTTAACGGCCGGTCAGAATATCGTTCGGATTCTTCCTCCGTTAAATGTTACAAAAGAGGAAATCAATGAATTTATTGATAAATTGGAAAAGGCATTCCAAAGTATAGAGAAAGGCGTGTGAGGATTGATGGAACAAGGATATCTTACTTTGGAAACTGGCGAAGTATTTGAAGGGGTACTAATTGGTGCGGAAAAGGATTCTCTTGGAGAGGTAGTCTTTAATACAAGTATGACCGGGTATCAGGAGATTATCACTGACCCTTCTTACGCCGGGCAAATTATCACCTTCTGCTACCCTATCATCGGAAACTATGGCGTCAATGCAGTGGATAATGAAAGCATTGATCCGGCCCTTTCAGGTGTGGTAATTGGGGATTTATGTGAAATGCCAAGCCATTTTCAGTCGATTGAAAAATTTTCCGATAAACTTAAATCTGCAGGAGTACCCGGCATTGCCGGTGTCGATACAAGACTTCTTGTCAAAACCATCCGCAGCCGCGGGACGGTAAAAGGGTATTTAGGTAAAACTAAAGGAACTGAATTTACAAATCAGGAAGAAAAATTTTGGGTAGATCAGGTGTCGGTAAAAAAGCCGCAATTTTTCAAAAATAACGGACCGCATGTCGTGTTAATCGATTTTGGCTATAAAAAGTCGATTCTAACAGCATTGTTGGCTGAAAACTGTTCGGTAACGATTGTTCCGTATCATACAACATTTGAGCAGGTTAAAGCGTTAAATCCTGAAGGTGTTCTCTTCAGTAACGGACCTGGGGATCCGATGGCACTGCAAAAATGGTTCCCGGAAATAAAAAAAATCAGCCAATACTTCCCAACATTAGGGATTTGCTTAGGACATCAGCTAATTGCTCTTGCTTACGGCGCGAAAACGGAGAAGCTTGCATACGGACATCGCGGCGGCAATCATCCGGTTAAAGAATTAAAGACTGGCAAAGTAAAAATGACTGCCCAGAATCACAGTTATGTTGTGAAGGACGAAAGTATTGATGCCAAGGTATTTGATGTGACATACCGCAATGTGAATGACCGCTCGATTGAGGGCTTAAAACATAAACACTACCCTGTTCAAACGGTACAATTCCATCCGGAAGCACATCCGGGACCAAGTGATACCGAATATATTCTAACAGGATTTGTTAAACAGATTGCATCATTGGGAGAGACACAGTATGCCGTTAAATAAAAATTTAAAAAAAGTACTCGTGATTGGGTCAGGTCCGATTGTTATCGGGCAGGCAGCAGAATTTGATTATGCCGGCACACAAGCATGCATTGCGTTAAAAGAAGAGGGACTTGAAGTGGTCCTTGTGAATAATAATCCGGCAACCATCATGACAGATGAGGCTGTCGCCGATAAGGTTTATATTGAACCGCTGAATGTGGAAACCATTGAAAAAATTATTCAAAAAGAAAAGCCTGATGGTGTAATTGGTACACTCGGCGGGCAGACTGGCTTGAATTTGACAGTTGAGCTTTTTGAACAAAGAATTCTTGAAAAATATAATGTGGAACTCCTAGGGACTTCGGTTGAGTCGATTAAGAACGGGGAAGACCGTGAGAGGTTTCGTAATTTAATGCTGACAATTGGCGAGCCAATTCCGGAATCAGCGATCATTCAAAGCTATGAGGAAGGCGTGCAATTCGTAAAAGAAATCGGCTTTCCAGTCATTATTCGCCCGGCATTTACGCTTGGAGGAGAAGGCGGCGGCTTTGCCTATAATGATGAAGAATTGGAAATGGTACTGAAAAAAGGTTTGGCTGCAAGCCCGATTCACCAAGTTCTTGTTGAAAAAAGCATCAAGGGCTGGAAGGAAATTGAATATGAGGTCATGAGAGACGCAAATGATACGTGCATTATCGTTTGCAATATGGAAAACATGGACCCAGTCGGTGTACATACTGGAGACTCCATTGTTGTTGCTCCATCGCAAACTTTAACAGATGTGCAATTTCAAATGCTCCGTGACGTTTCGATAAAAGTGATTCGTGAACTTGAAATAATTGGCGGCTGTAACATTCAGTTCGCACTGCATCCTGAATCAAACCAATATTACATTATTGAAGTCAACCCGCGGGTCAGTCGTTCATCCGCCTTGGCATCCAAAGCAACTGGTTACCCAATCGCCCGGATGGCTGCGAAATGTGCGGTTGGCTACCATTTAGATGAGATTGTTAACCCGATTACAGGCAATACGTACGCATCATTTGAACCAGCAATTGACTATATTGTCGTGAAACTGCCGCGGTTCCCCTTTGATAAGTTCCCTGAAGCAGACAGAACACTGGGAACACAGATGAAAGCAACAGGCGAAGTGATGGCAATTGACCGGACGTTTGAAGGGGCTCTTAATAAGGCGATCCGTTCAATGGAAATGAATGTTTATGGTATTTGCCGCAGCGTTCATCAATCATTAGCAGATGATGAGCTGCTTGCATTATTGGAAAAAGCCAATGATCAAAGGCTATTTGTAATTGCAGAGGCTTTTAAAAGAGGAGTTTCCATTGAGAAAGTTCATCAACTTACCGAGATTGATTTCTGGTTTTTACACAAAATCAATTCGCTTGTTACTTTGGAAAAGGAACTGGCTTCATACGAGTGGGATACTGTGCCTGAAACATTATTGAAACAGGCGAAAAAAATTAATATTGCCGACAAGCTGTTGGCGCAAATCTATGATGTGCCGGAAAAGTATGTAAGAAATAAATGGAAAGAACTCAACATAAAACCAGGATATAAAATGGTGGATACATGTTCGGCCGAGTTTGATGCAGTGACCCCTTACTATTATTCTACTTATCACGGCTATGATGAGGTCGATACAACAGACGCGAAAAAGATTCTTGTCATCGGCTCCGGACCAATCCGCATCGGCCAAGGGATTGAGTTTGACTATTGTTCGGTGCATGCGGCAAAAGCGATTAAGAAACATGGATATCAGGCTGTTGTCATCAATAACAATCCAGAGACGGTGAGCACTGATTACTCTGTTGCCGACCGCCTATACTTTGAACCACTCGCGGTGGAGGATGTCCTTCATGTAATTGAGAAAGAACAAGTTGAAGGGGTGCTGATTCAATTCGGCGGACAAACAGCGATTAACCTGGCGCGTGACCTTGAGGAAGAAGGCATCAAAATTTTAGGCACAACAGTCGATAATGTTGATCGCCTGGAGGACCGGAAAGAATTTTACCAGCTTCTTGAAGAATTAAAGATTCCACATATCGAAGGAAAAACAGTTAATCATCCGGAAGAATTGGTTGCCGCGGCTGCTGAATTAGGCTATCCAGTTCTTGTTAGACCTTCTTATGTCATCGGCGGCCAGGCGATGTTTACCATTTTTTCCGAACAGGAATTGTCGGACTATATCAAGCAGCTTGAACAGAATACTAATGAAAAAATGTGGCCATTATTGGTGGATAAGTATTTACCAGGTCTAGAGTGCGAGATTGATGTGATCAGCGATGGAGAGAACATTGTCGTTCCGGGAATCTTTGAACATATTGAAAAGGCGGGGGTTCACTCAGGGGACAGTATTTCCGTATTTCCGCCAATCTCTATGTCTAAGGAAATGAAAGCTGTTTTAATAGATTATGCAGAGAAAATTGCAAAAACTGCGCCTGTCATTGGAATGATGAATATCCAATTCGTTATTTACGATAACCAGGTGTATGTGTTAGAGGTTAATCCGCGTTCATCACGGACAGTGCCAATTATTAGCAAAGTTACCGGAATTTCGATGATTGAATTGGCAATCGCTGTTCAATTAGGCGATTCATTAGAGAAGTTGTGTGAAACAACAGGTTTACAGCCGGAACCAGCTTATTTTTCCGTCAAAGCACCGGTATTTTCTTCAGGCAAACTGAAGGGTGTCGATCATGTGCTTGGTCCGGAAATGAAGTCCACCGGCGAAGCGCTGGGAATGGGGTTAACGTACTTTGAGGCCCTTGATAAGGCGATGCCGGGTTTAGGAGTTAATCCTGAAGCAGACTATGTATTATGTTCGATTTCAGATCGGGAAAAAACTTTTAGTCTGCCAATTATCGGGGAACTTGCTAAGGATTATAAGATTGCCGCAACAGAAGGGACTGCTGTTTTTCTACAAAAAAGTGGGATTGCGGTAGAACAAATCTTAAGAGATGAAAATGATGTGAACGAACTGTTCCGAAACCAAGCTGTAAAAGCAGTTATTAATATCCCAAATCAAGGACGGAATAAATTAAAATTCGGTTTCCATATCCGTGAGCAGGCCATCCGCTATAAGGTGCCGGTGTTCACTCATTTTGATACGATTCAGACAATTATTGAAATGCAAAAGGGTACATTATCTGATATCAATGTTCGGACAGTAAGCGAATATTATAATACAGAAGAGAAAGGTGCGGTCCATGTTGGAAACAACTAAATTACACTTAAAACAAAAGGATTTCCTGCAGCTGGCGGATTTTACAAGTGAAGAAGTTCATTACCTGCTGGAAACGGCACAAGAAATGAAGGCACAGCAGAAACAAGGGATTCCACACCCACATTTGAGCGGAAAGGTGCTGGGGATGATTTTTGAAAAGTCATCCACCCGCACCAGGGTTTCCTTTGAGGTTGGCATGCTGCAGCTTGGCGGGCATGCGATCTTCTTAAGCTCAAAGGATATCCAGTTAGGAAGAGGAGAAAGCATATCCGATACGGCTAAGGTGCTATCACGTTATGTGGACGGAATCATGATTCGGACGTTCAGCCATGAATCCGTCGAGGAACTGGCAGAGCATGCAACGGTTCCGGTTATAAATGGCTTAACAGACTTGCAGCATCCAACGCAAGTGTTAGCAGATTTGTTGACCATCCTTGAGCATAAAGGAAAGCTTTCTGGCTTAAAGCTTAGCTATATTGGGGACGGGAATAATAATATGGCTCATTCTTTAATGGAAGGTGCCGTAAAAGTAGGAATGGACATCAGTATTGCCAGCCCTCCAGGCTACTTGCCAAATGGTAACATTACCGAAACGGCTATTGCAGCCGGCAATGAGACGGGGGCTTGTGTAGTGATTACAAATGATCCGGTCGAAGCAATTAAAGATGCCGATGTTGTCGTTACAGATGTTTGGACCAGCATGGGCCAGGAAGAGGAAACAGCAAAGCGCTTAAAGGATTTCGCCGCCTATCAGGTGAATCAGGAGCTTTGCCAGCATGCAAAGGCTGACTATCTCTTCTTACATTGCCTGCCTGCCCACCGCGGGGAGGAAGTAACGGCAGAAATTATTGATGGACCACATTCAGTTGTATTTGATGAAGCAGAAAACCGCTTACACGCTCAAAAAGCAATATTAAAAATATTACTCTCAAAATAGTATTTATTTTTTTGAAAATTAATGTATAATAATACTATTGAATGAATTTAAATACAAAACGAAAGAATGTAAGGAGCGTTAAACAACATGGCAAAAGAGAAAATCGTATTGGCCTACTCAGGCGGTTTAGATACATCTGTTTCAGTTAAATGGATTCAAGAAAAATATGGCTACGATGTTATTGCATTAGGTCTCGACGTTGGGGAAGGAAAGGATCTCGAAGCTATTAAAACAAAAGCATTAAACGTTGGAGCTATTAAAGCACATATCGTCGATGCAAAAGAAATGCTGGCAAAGGAATATATTTTACCAGCCTTAAAGGCAAATTGCTTGTATGAAGGGAAATATCCGCTTTCTTCCGCACTTTCCCGTCCGCTTATTTCAAAATTACTAGTGGACGTGGCAGAAAAAGAAGGCGCTGTAGCGGTGGCTCACGGATGTACTGGTAAAGGAAATGACCAGGTACGTTTTGAAGTTTCAATCCAGGCTTTGAACCCAGACATAAAAGTGATAGCACCTGTTCGTGAATGGGGCATGACACGTGACGAAGAAATTGCTTACGCTGAACAACACGGGATTCCTATTCCAGTAGATTTAGATAATCCATTCTCCATTGATGCCAACATCTGGGGACGTGCCTGCGAAGCTGGTGTACTCGAGGATCCATGGGCAGAAGCACCGGAAGCAGCCTATGATTGGACAAATCCAATTGAAAAAACACCAGATAAAGCAGAATATGTAGAAATCGAATTTGAACAGGGTGTTCCTGTTGCTCTTAACGGCGAAAAGCTGCAGCTTGTGGAGTTAATTGAAACGTTAAATGAGCTTGGCGGCAAGCACGGTGTCGGCCGTATCGACCACATCGAAAATAGATTAGTAGGGATTAAATCACGTGAAGTATATGAAAATCCGGCTGCACTGATTTTAATCAATGCCCATAAAGAATTAGAATTCTTAACATTACCACGTGAAGTAACTCAATTTAAAACACAAATTGACCAGCAAATGGCCAAAATTGTGTACGAAGGCCTTTGGTACTCACCATTAAAGGCAGCGCTTGACGCCTTTGTTGATGAAACACAAAAAGTGGTGTCAGGCACCATTCGCGTGAAGCTTCACAAAGGATCCCATACCGTTGTCGGACGTAAATCCGTACACAGCTTATATAATGAAGAGCTGGCTACTTATACAAAAGGTGACGCCTTCGATCACAATGCTGCAGTAGGATTCATTAAACTATGGGGTCTGCCAACAAAAGTATATTCCGAAGTGAACAAGAAAGAAACCGTACTTAAATAATTTGGGATGCCCCCGATAGACTTCGGGGGCACTCTGCTTGAAATAAGTTGTTAGGTGTCAGGCACCATGTGAAAAATTCACATGGTGCCTGACACCACAAAAAGTTTAGGGGGAGCAGCAATGTCAAAGCTATGGGGCGGACGTTTTACGAAGGAAACGAATAAGCTGGTTGAAGAATTTACGGCATCGATTTCTTTTGATCAGAAGCTGGCTAAGGAAGATATCGCCGGGAGCCTGGCACATGTGCATATGTTAGGTGAATGCGGGATTATTCCGAAAGATGATGCGGAAACCATCAAACATGGCCTGCTAAAAATCAGGGAGAAAGTGAACCGTAATGAAGTTGAGTTTTTAGTAGAAGATGAAGATATTCATATGAATATTGAAAAACTATTAATCGAACAAATCGGACCGGTTGGCGGTAAATTACATACAGGCCGCAGCCGAAACGACCAGGTCGCAACCGATATGCATCTTTATTTACGAACCAAAACAACCGAATTAATTAAATTGGTTGAAGACGTTCAGCAATCCATTATCAAGCAGGCAAAAGAGAATATTGAAACATTGATTCCAGGTTATACCCACCTGCAGCGGGCTCAGCCTGTATCCTTCGCCCATCACCTGATGGCGTATTTTTGGATGTTCGAGCGTGATAAAGAAAGATTAATAGATTCTTTAAAACGGATCAACTGGTTGCCGCTAGGTTCCGGGGCATTGGCTGGGACCACTTTCCCGATTAACAGAGAAAAAGTTGCAGAGTTACTGGGATTTCAAACGATTTATCCAAACAGTATGGATGCCGTCAGTGATCGTGATTTTATCCTGGAATTCCTCTCCATTGGTTCAATCATCATGACGCACATTTCACGTTTGTCGGAAGAAATGGTCCTTTGGTCAAGCCAGGAATTTCAATTTATTGAACTTGATGATTCTTTCTGTACCGGTTCTAGCATTATGCCGCAAAAGAAAAATCCGGACGTCCCAGAGCTTCTACGTGGGAAAACAGGACGCGCATACGGCAATTTAATCGGCTTGTTAACAGTGCTAAAGGGACTGCCGCTTGCTTATAACAAAGATCTACAGGAAGATAAAGAAGGCATGTTTGATACGGCGGAAACTTTAGAAGGATCACTCAAGCTTTTGGCCCCAATGATTGAAACGATGACGGTCAATAAAGATGTCATGCGTAAGGCCATCAATAATGATTTTTCGAATGCCACTGATATTGCTGATTATCTCGTTCGCAAAGGCTTGCCGTTCCGTGAAGCCCATGAGGTGATTGGGAAAATTGTTTTATATTCAATCCAGTCCAACAAATTTTTGCTAGATTTAAGCATGGAAGAATACAAGCAGTTCAGCGATTTATTTGAAGACGACATTTATGAAGTACTGGCTCCGGAACATGTTGTTGCAGTCCGTAACAGCTTTGGCGGCACTTCGCCGGAACAAGTGAAGCTGCAAATCAAGCTTGCTGAGGGGAAACTTACAAAATAGAATTCAGGCCCGCCGATTTAGGCGGGCTATTTTCATCCCCTAGCAGCAAAATTCTTGCCGTTCATACTACTTTTTTTACTCTCTATTTTATATCGGTCAATTAATTTGTATAAATTACTAAAATATTAGATAATTTAATGGAAAATAGGATTTGGAGGTTAGATATGAAACTAAGAGTATCTGTCGTGCAGTATCATTTGCATACGATTCAATCATTTGAAGAATTCGCCGCTCAATGTGAGCATTATATAAAAACCGCTGAAGAGTTTGGGGCTGAATTTGTCCTCTTTCCGGAATTTTTTACAACCCAGCTGCTTTCCATCGGCAACGGGCATGGGCAAAGCCTGACCATCAATGATCTTCCCAGCTTTACTGAACAATACCGCGAACTGTTTTCTAATTTTGCCAAACAAACGAAGCTGCATATTATTGCCGGAACACATGTCATTGAAAAGAACGGCAAGCTCTATAATACCGCGCATTTATTTTACCCGGATGGGCGCATCGGCGAGCAGGCTAAGCTGCATATTACCCCGACTGAAGTGAATGAGTGGAATATGGCCGCAGGGGATTCGTTTCAAATTTTTGAAACTGAAAAAGGAAAAATTGCTCTCCTGACTTGCTATGATATTGAATTTCCGGAAATTGTCCGGATGGCGAAAGCTAAGGGTGCTGACGTGATATTCTGTCCTTCCTGCACCGACGACCGCCACGGTTTCCACCGTGTTCGCTACACGAGTCATGCCCGTGCCATCGAAAATCAAGTATATGTAGTCTTAACTGGAACTGTCGGGGCGCTTCCTACGGTGGACTTCATGCGCGCTAATTTTGGCCAGGCGGCTATTATTACGCCAAACGATATTCCGTTCCCGCCAAAAGGTATTTTAGTAGAGGGCGAAATCAATAACGATATGGTTGTCACAGCCGACCTCGATTTAGAACTTTTATATGAGGTGCGTGAGCGCGGCTCCGTTACAACATGGCGTGACCGCAGAACTGATTTGTATGTCGATTGGGAAAAATAATTTTTCAAAAAAGGGAAGTGGGAATGTGTATCGTAGTGAATTCTATGTATATGACCAGGACCGGCCTCTTCTGGTATGCATTCGCAGCTATACGAAGGCTGATTTTGATCAGCTTATTGAGATTCAATCCGAATGCTTTCCGCCCCCTTTTCCTGAGGACCTGTGGTGGAATGAGGAACAATTGACCAATCATGTGACGCTTTTTCCCGAGGGTGCATTATGTGTGGAAATTGACGGCAAGTTAGCCGGATCGCTCACTGGGCTATGCGTGAATTTTAATCCGAATGATGCCAGCCATACATGGGAAGAAATTACCGACCACGGTTACATCAGGAATCATGACCCTAACGGAAATACACTTTATATTGTCGATATCAGCGTCCGCCCGAAATATCGTAAATTAGGACTGGGCAAGCTGATGATGCAGGCGATGTACCATGTAGTGATTGAAAAAGGCTATGACCGCTTGCTTGGCGGCGGGCGTATGCCCGGCTACCATAAAGCGGCTGATAAAATGACACCTGAACAGTACTTGACGGCCATTATAAATGGGGAGATGAAGGATCCTGTCATCAGCTTTTTGCTCCGCTGCGGCCGGGTGCCGTTAGAAATTGCACAAAACTATCTTGAAGATGAAGAATCGCATAACAATGCAGTATTAATGGAATGGAAAAATCCATTTAAATAAGAAATGCAGAAGTTACCGTTTAGCGACGTATACTAGTCGCTGGGAGCTGGAGCTGGACAATTTTCAAAGGAGGCTTACATAGAAATGGAATACAAACGTATTACAAGTATTGACGATCCAAACTTTAAAAAGCTTCATGACTTAATGGGACAAATTTTCCCTCCGGAGGAAGTGCTAGAATATAAGCTTTGGAAAGAACCCTTGGAAGACCCAGGGATCCGCGTTTTTGTTGCTGTCCACGGCGATAAAGTTGTAGGGGCAACAGAATATCGCTACTATCCAGACTGGAATATTGCGATGACGGATTTCACGATTATCAGCCAGCATGGTCTTGGTCTTGGACGCTATTTGGCACAAAATCGTTTAAAGGATTTAAATCAACTTGCGAAAGAAAATGGTAAAGTGCTCTTCGGGATGTTCGCTGAAATTTATGATCCATATCGGGTCGAGCATCATGAATTTGGCGGCGTCAAAGTCATGGATCCATATGTTCGCCGTGAAGTTTTGTCCCATTTAGGCTATAAACGACTGGATCTAGCCTATGTTCATCCATCATGGGAAAACTCGGGCGAAGCAGTCAGCGGGCTCGATTTATGCTTCATGCCTTCAGATGAAGATCTCGAGGTGCTGCCGGCACCGCTTGTAAAGGAATTCTTAACAACTTATTATTCCGTTTTATCCAATAAGCCACAGGAATGGCTTGATATGATTGACACTATTGCAGCAAGGGAAACAATTGAATTATTACCGCTTTAATGAAAGAAACTATTGACATTATCGGTAGTTTCAGTTAATATTTTCTATAATTATTGGAAAATTAATAAAAGTTTAATATAAAACTCTTATCCAGAGCGGCGGAGGGACTAGGCCCTGTGAAGCCCGGCAACCTTCAAGGTGATCCTTGAAAAGGTGCTAATTCCTGCAGATCTTTTTTAGATCTGAAAGATAAGAGGAGGAATAAAAAACCTCTTCTTATCGAAGAGGTTTTTTATTTTTATAAAGGGGTGAAATGCTGGATGTCAATTATTAAGGTAGCCATTTTAGGCTTTGGAACGGTTGGTGAAGGGGTATACCGGACAATCCAATCGCACGCAGCTGAATTTACTGCTGTTCTTGGAAAAAAGGTGGAAGTAGCCGCCATTTTAATTAAAAATAAGCATAAGAAAAGGGATGTAGGTGAAGAGGTTCTTCTAACAACGGATTTTGATGAAATCCTCGGGCTCCCCCAGCTTGATGTGGTAATTGAAGCCATCGTCGACAAAGAGCCCACCTTCACTTTTTTGAAAAAAGCCATTGCACGCGGCTGTCATATCATAACAGCCAATAAAGAAATGTTTGCCCACCATGGAAAAGAATTGCTTGATTTAGCGAAGAAAAACAATGTATCAGTTGGCTATGAAGCGACGGTTGCGGGCGGGATTCCAGTCATTCAAACACTTAGACAGCTTCTAAAAATTAATCGTGTTTCGCTTATTCAAGGTATTTTAAATGGTACATCTAACTTTATTCTTTCTGAAATGCGAGAAAAAAAGCAGTCCTTTGCAGAAAGTTTGTGTCAGGCACAGGAAAACGGTTATGCCGAAGCCGACCCAACTAATGATATTGAGGGCTTCGATGCCTTTTATAAGGCAATGATTCTAAGCAGAATTGCTTTCGGCGAAGAACCGGAATGGCGGGATGTTGAACGGCAGGGAATTACATCGATTACGAGCGAATTAATTGCGGCAGCGGAAAAATCGGAGCTCCGGTTTAAACATGTGGCGAGTATCAGCCGGGAAGACGGTTACATTATTGCGTCTGTAAAACCGGTCTTGGTGGGTAATGAGAATCCCTTCTATCATGTTGAAGGGGTAGAGAATGCAGTCAATGTTCACTCCGATATTGTCGGCAGAATAACGCTGCAGGGGCCAGGAGCAGGAATGTTTCCAACCGCCAGTGCGATGATTGAGGATTTGGTCTATGTATGTCAAAGCCGTCCGGCTGAACGTAATGCTGTTAAAACTACGGCTGAATGTATCGGGTCATCTAAAACCGTGGAACAAAAGGAATACTGGCTAGTCCAAGGACTTGCCGAAAGTTCGGGTGTGACTTTGGTGGAAGAGGTCTCTGAAGGGATTCTTCTTATCGAAGCTGCTAAAAAAGATTTAGATGTGCTTGCTGCACAACAACCGGGAATTTGTTATTTTTCCATTCTTGGTGAAATCGATTTGTCGGTTTTAAATAAGGCAGCCGTTACCGTTATTTAGCGTTTATGAGAACGGCAAGTGAATGATTTTGGTTTGTCCAGTCCTCATGAAGGGGTTATTGGAACAAAGAGCCGAAGATTTGAGTCCGTACTGTCCTCATGAAGCGTTTATGAGAACAGAGAGCTAATGATTTGGGCCGAAACTGTCCTCATGAAGCGTTTATGAGAACAGAGAGCTAATGATTTGAGTCAGAACTGTCCTCATGAAGCGTTTATGAGAACAGAGAGCTAATGATTTGAGTCAGAACTGTCCTCATGAAGCGTTTATGAGAACAGAGAGCGGAGGATTTGGGTCGGAACTGTCCTCATGAAGCGTTTATGGGAACGGCAAGCGAAAGATTTGGGTCAAAAACTGTCCTCATGAAGCGTTTATGAGAACAGAGAGCTAATGATTTGGGCCGAAACTGTCCTCATGAAGCGTTTATGAGAACAGAGAGCTAATGATTTGGGCCGAAACTGTCCCCATGAAGCGTTTATGAGAACAGAGAGCTAATGATTTGAGTCAGAACTGTCCTCATGAAGCGTTTATGAGAACAGAGAGCTAATGATTTGAGTCAGAACTGTCCTCATGAAGCGTTTATGAGAACAGAGAGCTAAAGATTTGGGTCGGAACTGTCCTCATGAAGCGTTTATGAGAACAGAGAGCTAATGATTTGGGTCGAAACTGTCCACATGAGATCCTATATAGTATTAACCATCCTTAAAACAAGGAGCATCCGACATAAGGGTGCTCTTTTTTATCCAGAATTTTATCCACTTCAAAAGTCCTATATTATAAAGTGTTCCACAGACTTATCCACATTATCCACAGGTTGTTTGCGTTAAGTTGTTAACATCTAGAGACTTCCTGGGAACCAAGTCATATCAGTATTTTTATAAGTCTGTCCACAACAACCACAATATCCGCAAAAAACGACAAAAAATGATGAAATCATTAAGTTCACAATCTATTCAAATTTCTAACATTTAAATGTTAAGAAACTGTGAAAGCCGTTGTTTTTGTATGAAAGGGAGCGTATATTAAAAGTGTAGAGAAGATAGTGAAAAAACTCACAAACTTCGCTACATGAAACAGCTGGCTGATCAATTCATATCAAAAATATAATCATTTGGAGATGATTGTGATGAGATGGTACAAAACCCCTATCGCAGCGGTTGTTTGGACAGTTTTACGGATTTATCTTGGCTATCAGTGGGTAACAGCAGGTTTTGGAAAAATAACAGGCGGGTTCGACGCTGGCGGCTTCCTTAAAGGGGCACTTGCCAATGCAGCCGGGGAACATCCAGCAGTGCAAGCGTGGTATGCAGATTTCTTACAACAATTCGCGATTCCTAACGTTGATATTTTTAACGTATTGATTCCTTGGGGCGAGCTGTTAGTCGGTATTGGCTTAATCGTTGGTTTAGCTACTATTCCAGCATTACTTGCCGGAGCCTTTATGAACTTGAACTTTATGCTTGCAGGTACAACTAGCACCAACCCAATCCTATATACAATTGCCATGATCCTATTATTCGCAGGCGCAGGTGCTTACTACTTCGGACTAGACCGATTCGCAGTACCTTATATAAAAGGCTTTTTCAAAAAAGAGCAGGCAAAAACGGTAACCCATTAACTCCTATAATAGATTGAAGAAGCAGGATAAAAATTCGCCTGCTTCTTTTTTTGATGTCTATTTTTTACGGCTTCTTACCCGCTGATTGGCAGCATTTGCTCTTGCTTGTGCCTCAAGATCCGCTTGGTCTGCTATTTCTTGAGAAAATTCTACATCATTGCCGTCAGATTTCATGTTTTTTGGCACCTGTGGAAGAGATGCCTTGTTTTTATCGCGTGATCTTTGTCCGCGTGAACGACCCATTAGTGAAAACCCCTTTCATGTTAACTAATGAGAACCGAAAAGGCCCCGTTATTAGCTTTTACATTTTAAGAAGGTTCATGAATGGGAAAAACTTTCATATGGCTAAGTGATGAAAAGGAGCATTTCACAAGAAGTGTTTTCCGCAAGTAATGATTCCCATCGCAAGTAACGACACATTATCCGCGACTAAAAAAAACGACTCCTATAAAAGAGTCGCTGTAAAATTTAGAGCTTCGTATTCCGATCTGTAAATCCGCCGGCACGATCCGCCATTTTAAAATCGCGCTGATATAACACCTCTTGTGTGCTAGTTAATGAATATTTGCCTTTGCCTAAATCCTTTTTCTTCTTTCCACCCATCATGCTCATTCCTTTCAACAGTATTTGTTAATCGAATTAAAAAGCATGGTACAATATGTACTCAAAATCATTTTTGCCTTTAAGGCCCGGAAAGATACCGAATTTCACAAAAATATATTTTTGTAACAATTTTGCCTTGGAGAATATGGTAAAGTAGTGTTGAGGTGAGGACATGGCCATTATTACGAAAATCACCACGCAGCAGAAAAATCAGGACCGTTACAATGTTTTCATGGATTATGGCAAGGGCGAGGAATTTGCCTTTAGTGTTGATAGTGATGTATTAATCAAATTTCAATTAAAAAAAGGAATGGAGCTTGATGAGTTTTCCTTAGTGGAAATTCAATATCAGGATGACATCCGCAAGGCGTACAATTCAGCCGTTCAATTCCTGGCAAGAAGGATTCGCTCGGAAAAAGAAATCAGGGATCATCTCAGTAAAAAAGAATTCGAAGAACCCGCTATTCATGAGGTTATTCATAAATTAAATGGACAAAAGTATATCAATGATTCGGAATTTGCCAATGCCTTTGTGAGGACGATGGCCAATACAACCGATAAGGGACCGGATATCATTAAGCTTGAATTAAAAGAAAAAGGAATTGCGGAAGGAATAATTCATGCCGCCTTAACAGAATTCCCTAAAGAGCAGCAAATTGACAAAGCTGTAAAACTGGGGGAAAAGTTTTTCAAAAAGCCTTCAAAGGATTCTTTGAAAATTCAAAAGCAAAAGCTCGAGCAGCAGCTGCTCCGCAAAGGATATTCATTTGAAGTCATTCAAATCGTCCTCCAGGAAACGGTAACTGATGACCGTGACGAAGAACTGGATGCTATTAGGCATCAAGGGGAAAAGGTCCACCGGAAGTACGCACAATATACAGGATTTGAGTATGTGCAAAAGATGAAGCAGGCATTATATCGCAAGGGCTTTTCAATAGAATTGATTGAAAAATATTTATCAGAACAGGAAAAATCATGACGCCGCCGTCATGATTTTTTATTTTCAATAATAATTTCGTCCTGATTGATTTTTTCGATAATGATTTCTGCCACTTCTTTTGCCGACATTAACCTGGAAGGATCTTTCACATAGTCGCTTTCAGCCCAGAACGGTGTATCCATGCCGCCCATATAAACAGCATTAAATTGAATATTGCTGTAGGCATATTCCTTCTGCAGACTTTCGGTAAAGCCTCTGACAGCAAATTTGCTGGCACAATATCCTGCTTCATGTACCTTCCCGCGCAGGCCAGCAGTAGAAATAATATTCATGACCCGGCCTTCGCCTTGTTTTTCCAGCAGTGGTAATACTGCTTTCGTCATCAGAATCGTTCCTAAAACATTTGTTTCCAGCATTTCGCGGATTTCTTGTTCACTAATTTCCTGAAATGGACCAAAATGTCCTACACCAGCATTATTAATTAAGCCATAAACGGAATATTTATCGGTAATTTCATTTGTTTTTTTCGAAATCTCTTCACTGCTGCGAATATCAAGAGTGAGAATATCAGCCCTGCCGCCGTTTTCTTCAATTTCTATTTTTGCTGCCGTTAATGTATTAGCATTTCTACCGGTTAGCAGCAGGTGATACCCTTTTTGAGCAAATAACAAGGCTAATTCCTTGCCCAAACCAGTACCTCCGCCAGTAACAATAATCGTTTTCATCATATTATCCCCTTTATTAATTTGATAAAAGAAATTATACTAAAATAAAGCGATAAATGGGAGTGAATCGAATGCAGCAGGAGAGACGCTATAGTGAAATGACGGAACAAGAATTATGGCAGGAAATTGCTTCCCTTAAAGAAAAAGCACGGAAGGCAGAGCAATTGGGGATCATTAATGAGTTTGCCGTTTTAGAGAGAAAAGTTCAAATGGCGCGTGCCTATTTATTGGATCCTAATCAATTTACAGCCGGGGAAATTTACGAGATTGACGGCGCCCCCGGGGAGTTTTTCAAAATTGATTATATGAATGGTGTGTTTGCCTGGGGCTATCGATTAAGCGGTGATGGCAAAGAAGAAGCACTGCCAATTTCGTTATTAGGCAAACGTAAATAAATTGGGACAAACCAGAGAACGATTTCTCTGGCTTGTCTTTTTCTACGAAATTATTTCCAAACCTGCGGCGATTCATCATCGCGTTCGCCGGATGCCCGCATCCGTTCTTGTGGATGTGTATTGATGGTGCCGTCCGCTCTGGTTGATGCATATTCCGCTTTCGCCCGCGGTTCTCCTTCTAGTTTGTTATTATTTTGATTAGGGAAATTGCGCTCTTTATTTCTCATGTTGTACCTCCAAGAAAGGGAATGAGAACATGGTAAGCATCGCCTTTTGCCATGCTTACCATGTTAAGTTAGTATTTGCATTATATTTTTTACTTATGTTAAAAAGAAAATGGCAACGGGGTGTTTGGATGAACGATTATCATGAACGGTTAGCAAAATTACTGCTTGAAAAAAATGATCACCTTTCCTATTATCAAGCACGCACATGGGTTGAATTACTATGGGAGGATTTTGAAACGACCTATGCAAGAGCCGGCGAGGAATACATGGGAAGCGATATGACAGAGAAAATCGTCAAGCAATGGATTGAAAATTATGGGGAGAAGCTCCATGAATTTAACGCCACAAATCCAAAATATAAGCATTTTCTTGAACAGGACAAGAATACTTTGCATTAAAAAAAAGCGGTGACAGAAATGTCGCCGCTTTTGGCTGTGCATATTGATTTCCGCTCCAATCTCCCTATATACGGGCTATAATTTTCTAATCCTTGTTATCCTGGGATAACTCCTAGTTTTTTACGTAATTTTTTCTCGCTGAAGACCCAGCCAGTATAAGATTTGATAGGTTTTAAACCGCGGTCTAATTGAACTACTGCCACAAATGGATAATGTCCGTTACTTCGGTACCGTAAATCAATAAACCTGACTTCATAATAATCATCATATTCATCGACTTCCCAGCGATAAACAGGTGAAAAGGCAAGGAACGCGGAAATATTATGATCCTTTTTAGCTGCCTCAATCACCGGTGTATTTGGTACAGGGATGCGTTTAAAGCGATCGAGAATTTCCACTTTGCCGTCCACCGAGCTGCCAACGAAAAAGATGTGTTCATTCATGGCAGCAATCCGCCATTGATGAAATCTCATTGTTGGAGCAACGATGATTTCCGTAGCATCAGGAATAAGTACTCTTACTTCCATTAATACCCGCTTTCTGGTCTGATATCGCTTGATATAATAGGCAATGACGATAAAATACATGACTAGAAATGTGAATCCAGGGTGTGCTCCCATAATCCAAGCGATAATTCCCAAACAGTGAATCGCGAAAATAAACGGATCAAACGTATTAATCCAACCCAAAGCTACCCACTTGGAGTTAAATGGACGAAGCGCTTGAGTACCGTAAGCATTAAAAATGTCAACAAAGACATGGATGAAAACGGCAGCAAAGGTCCAAGCCCATAAATGTAACAGGTTCGCCCCTGAAAAAAACGGATAAATCACAGCCGTAAGCAAGAGCGGCCATAAAATCACCGCGGGCATAGAGTGGGTAATTCCCCGATGATTCCGAATGTAAATGGCGTTATTCCTTAATTTCAGGATAGTATCTATATCTGGTATTTGCGATCCGGCAATAGTTGCAATCAACACGCTGGTTGTCGTAACATGGCTGCTCGCGACAGCTGGATCAAGTGTTGCCAGCCCGCCAAGTGCAATGCCCATTACAACATGTGTTCCAGTATCCAAACGGAAAGCCTCCTCAATATTCTTGTCAAAACTGACAAAGTGAATTATCGTATAACGAGTTACTTATTATTATATACCCTTTTCATGGTTTGTTTATCAATATGGAGGAAAAAGTATGTCAAACGAAGTAAATAATTTAGAAAAAATAAATATAGAAAATTTCCAGAATGATTTAATTACCTGGTTTAAACGAGAACAGCGCGACCTGCCATGGAGAAAGGACCAAGATCCATATAAAGTTTGGGTATCAGAAATTATGCTTCAGCAAACAAGAGTCGATACAGTGATACCTTATTTCAATCGATTTATTGAGTGGTTCCCAACAATCGACGATTTAGCAGATGCCGATGAAGAGAAAATACTGAAGGCATGGGAAGGACTTGGATATTACTCCAGGGTAAGAAATTTACAAACTGCCGTTAGGGAAGTGAGGGAAAATTATAATGGCGTGGTGCCTGACACCCCTGAGGAGATTTCCAAGCTTAAAGGTGTTGGTCCTTATACGGCGGGGGCGATTTTGAGTATTGCCTATGGTGTGCCGGAGCCTGCGGTGGATGGCAATGTAATGCGGGTAATTTCGCGGGTTCTTTCAATTTGGAAAGACATAGCACGGCCTGCATCGAGAAAGGTATTTGAGCAGGCAGTTCGTGAACTGATTTCGCATGAGGACCCATCTGCTTTTAATCAGGCGTTAATGGAGCTCGGTGCGTTAGTATGCACACCAACATCTCCGGCTTGTTTATTATGCCCGGTTTGTGAACATTGCCAGGCCTTTGAAGAGGGAATTCAAAATGAGCTGCCGGTGAAGACGAAAAAAACAAAAACCCGTAATGTGCAACTGTCAGCTGCTATACTAGTGGATGAAAGCGGGCGGATCGTGATTCATAAACGTCCTTCAACGGGATTGCTTGCAAACTTATGGGAATTTCCAAATGTCGAGATTGAGCACCCGATAGAGGGGGAGCGGGGCCATTTAGAGGAGCTTTTTAACACATCAATCGGTATTGACCCGGACTTGGAAAAAATCATTGGTCAAGTCGAACATGTTTTTTCCCATTTGATTTGGAACATTAAAGTTTATATTGGAAAAATAAACAGTGAGTTTGAAGGAAATGATCAGTGGAAGCTTGTTACAATCGATGAAATCGAACAATTTGCTTTTCCAGTTCCTTATCAGAAGATGTTCAAGATGTATCTAGAATCCCTGGAGAAATAATAGATAATGGCGACCTTTCTCATGAATGGTCGCCAATGACCTCTTTTTAAAGCTCCAGCTGCTGAGTCCCGCCCCGACTTTGAATTTCATCCATGATTTCGCGGTGAATCGTCTGCCCCTCACTGTTCAAATAAGGCGTCACTTGCTGCAATGCATGGTGAAAATACCCCAGCTCGTTATCCTTCCAATCGGTAATTGACATCAATGACAGCTCCGTCATATCGCGCCCTTCATACATCATTTCCTACTCCTTTCAAAGCACTTATCAAATTAGTTTTTTGTATATCAATTGTCTTCTATTCACAGAAAAGCTAAAATGATTACATCACTTTTAAAAGGGGCAGAGAAGTTTTATGACACAAAAAGTTGCATTAGTTACAGGAAGCAGCCGCGGAATTGGCAAAGCGACCGCCATTAGGCTGGCACATCAAGGATATGATATTGTCATTAATTACGCACGAAGTAAAAAAGGGGCATTAGAGACTGCTGAACAAATTGAGGCACTTGGAAGAAAAGTGTTAATTGTAAAAGCAAATGTCGGTGATGTCAGCAAAATAAAAAATATGTTTGCTCAAATAGAAGAAGAATTTGGCCGATTGGATATATTTGTAAATAATGCAGCATCCGGCGTACAGCGCCCGGCAATGGAGCTAGAAGAATCGCACTGGGATTGGACCCTCAATATTAACAGTAAGGCGCTATTATTTTGTGCCCAAGAAGCAGCAAAATTAATGGAGAAGAACGGCGGCGGGAAAATCGTCAGCATTAGTTCACTTGGTTCCATTCGCTACTTGGAAAACTATACAGCAGTGGGGGTTTCGAAAGCGGCGCTTGAAGCGTTGACGAGATACCTGGCTGTTGAATTGGCGGCAAAAAATATTGTCGTTAATGCAGTTTCCGGCGGTGCAGTTGATACGGAGGCTCTAAAATCATTCCCAAACCGCGAGGAACTTCTTCAGGAAGCTGCAGAAAAAACACCTGCGGGAAGAATGGTGGAAATTGAGGATATGGTTAATACCGTCATGTTCTTGCTTTCCGATCAATCAAGCATGATCAGAGGGCAGACGATTATTGTGGATGGCGGAATTTCATTGCTTGTTTAATTTTCGAAAATTTTTAGGATAATCTCTACGAACCGGGGTAAATTAAACTCGTGGAGGTGATATCAATGGCAAAATTCAATCAACAGCCAAACAAAACTTCTGCTGGAACAAACATCCAGGAAGTAAGACAACAAAATGCATCTGCTGGTGCAGGTGCTGCTGGACAATTTGGTACTGAATTTGCAAGCGAAACAAATGCTGCAGAAGTAAGACAGCAAAACGCTCGTTCTGCACAAGCAGGCGGTGGAGCAGGTGCTGCTGGGCAATTCGGTACTGAATTTGGAAGCGAAACAAATGCTTCTGAAGTAAGACAACAAAACCAACAAGCAGAGTCTAAGAAAAATCAAAACGCCGGTAAATCCGGTCAAAGCTAATTAAACATACTTATGTAGAAGGCGCTCATCTTTCGGAATGAGTGCCTTCTTTTTTATTACATCTTTTTAGGCCGCATATGCATTCCTTATTTTCGACAAAACTTCCCTTCACTCTACAGAACTTGTCAAAGGAAATCGTAGTTTTTTTAAAGAATACATAGAGGAACAAAAAAAGGCGGTGAGGGAATGGATGAGTTTAATCGATTAGTCTCTGAACAGATGGCAACAATGGAAAAATTACTGTTTCTACAGGCGGAGCTGGAACGCTGTCAAAAAATTGAAGTGGAATTGCTTGCATTGCAAGAAGAAACAGATCTCGAAAGTATCCAAGCCGACATTCAACTGATGAAAAAAGAGTTAAAAGAAATACAGGCCATTTTTGAAAAACAAACAGAAGAGGTCATTGATTCCTACCGGGAAATGAACCTGACTCCTTCTACATAAAACAGATTTTTACAAAAAGAGCCATGGAAAAATGGCTCTTTTGTTTTAAATTCTAGTCACAACCGTTATAATAATAAGAAAAGGACTTTTCTTTGTTGCCTTTTGTCGGTAAATTTATAGGTTAGGTTGCAAAGCGTTCGAAAATGAAGGTAGGGGAGAAAATGGGCGTACCCATCGAAGGTGAACCAGTACAAATACATAGCTATAAACACAATGGGCACATCCATCGCGTCTGGGAAGAAACAACTATCTTAAAAGGATCGCAAAACCTGGTGATTGGCGGTAATGACCGCACTCTGGTAACGGAATCTGACGGCAGGACTTGGATCACAAGGGAACCGGCGATATGTTATTTCCATTCGCAATATTGGTTTAATGTAATTGGTATGATTCGAGAAGATGGCATTTATTACTATTGTAATATCAGTTCACCTTTTATTTTTGATGGTGAAGCACTGAAGTATATTGATTATGATCTCGATATTAAAGTGTACCCTGATATGACCTTTAATTTATTGGACCAAGATGAATATGAACGTCATCGGCGGGAAATGAATTATCCCGATGTCATTGATCAAATTTTAAAACGGAATGTCGATAAACTGATTCAAATGATTAGACAGCGAACCGGCCCGTTTGCTCCAGATTTTATCGATATTTGGTATGAACGTTATTTAACGTACAGACGGTGATTGACAAGGGGCGGAGCGCCGCAAAAGTGAATTCGTCAAATTAAGTATGAAGATCATATTTATTTTGTGACTTGAGTAAAGTGGAGCTTGGCTCTGCTTGCACCGCCTTTTTTTATTCGCCTGTTGACATGTTCAACAGGCGTTTTTAATGGAAAAAGAGATAAGGAAGGGGGATTTCGTTTGGATAGTATACGAAGGTACCTTACATTTGTGAAACCGTACCGCTTGCAAATTATTGCTACAATCATCATTGGAATTATAAAATTCTCAATACCGCTTACTCTGCCAATGTTGATTAAATACGTTGTAGATGATATTGTGCAAAATCCCGGTCTAGCGGCTAATGAGAAACTTCATAAACTCATGTTAATTATGGGGATAATGATTGTTATTTTTGTCGTGCTGCGGCCCCCGATTGAGTATTACCGGCAGTATTTTGCCCAATGGACGTCGAATAAAATATTATTTGATCTCCGTGATGCGCTGTATAAGCATATTCAAAAGCTAAGCTTTAAATATTATGCAAATACCCGCGCAGGCGAGGTTATATCACGTGTAATTAACGATGTCGAACAAACGAAAACCTTTGTTGTTACGGGTTTAATGAACTTATGGCTCGACATGGCCACGATTATTATTGCTATTATTCTTATGTTTTTATTAAATGTGAAGCTAACCATTGTTTCGATCTTGCTTTTTCCACTTTACGCATTTTCGATTCGCTTTTTTTTCGGAAACCTACGCCGCTTAACAAGAGTTCGTTCGCAGGCGCTGGCCGAAGTCCAAAGCTATTTACATGAACGTGTTTCCGGAATGCCGGTCATTAAAAGCTTTGCCATCGAGGAATATGAACAAAATCAGTTCAATAAAGTGAATTACAATTTTTTAGATAAAGCATTGAAACACACAAGCTGGAATGCGAAATCGTTTGCCGTCGTCAACACGATTACGGATATCGCTCCATTACTCGTTATCGCCTATTCCGCCTACCTAGTCATTCAAGGAGATTTGTCATTAGGAACTATGATGGCATTTTATGCTTATATCGATAAGCTTTATAATCCGCTGAGAAGATTGGTCAATTCTTCAACAACGATAACTCAGTCATTCGCATCCATGGACCGTGTTTTTGAACTTATGGATGAAAAGTATGATGTGGTTGATGACCCGAATGCGGTTGAATGCCGGCAGGTGAAAGGGGATATTTCGTTTGAAGCTGTTTCTTTTGCTTATAACGAAGGGGAAGAAACTGTCTTAAAGGATATCGATATCCATGTGAAAAAGGGTGAAACGATTGCCCTAGTAGGTATGAGCGGCGGAGGTAAATCTACATTTGTCAGTTTGATTCCGCGTTTTTATGATGTGACCAAAGGAAGTATCCTTCTGGATGGTGTGGATATCCGAAAGTTTAAGGTTCAGTCTTTAAGAGATAAAATTGGAGTTGTTTTTCAAGACAATATTCTTTTTAGTGAATCAGTCAGGGAGAACATCTTATTAGGAAAACCTGGTGCCACCGAGGAAGAGGTCATCAATGCGGCCAAAGCGGCCAATGCCCATGAGTTTATTTCTAATCTTACAGATGGATATGAAACAAAGGTGGGGGAACGGGGTGTCAAGCTATCCGGCGGTCAAAAGCAAAGGATTGCCATAGCCCGCGTCTTCTTGAAAAATCCGCCCCTCTTAATTTTGGATGAGGCAACATCTGCTTTGGATTTGGAAAGTGAACACTTAATTCAGGAATCACTGGAGGAATTGGCGAAGGACCGGACGACCTTTATTGTGGCCCATCGTTTATCAACCATTACGCATGCTAACCGGATTGTATTAATTGATCATGGGCGGATTGTCGAAATTGGGACCCATGACGAACTGATGGCGATTCAAGGAAAATATTATAACTTATTTCAGGTACAAGCCCTAGAACATAAGGAAACCGAAGCAGAATAAACTTGCTTCGGTTTCTTCTATTCCGCTTCGTCCCCTTCAATTGATATTTCATTATGGTGAAAGGAATGGAAGCTTGTGATTAATGTGTCAAGATGCTCCACCTGCTCACCGTAATCAATGATGGAGGCAATAATTTGCATCATATGATAAATATGCGGCTGCTGTTCTTGACCAAAAAGTTCATTTTGAAATGTTAAAAAGAAATTGAATAATTCTTCTTTATTTAAATTATCATTTTCCTCAGGATATGGCGGCGGCGTTGGAATTTTCCCGATAAACCTGAGCATGAGATGTTCATGATGGTATACAAGAGAATCAAGCTGTTCCTGTGTCGCCTGCTTGAAATCCTCAGGAAGCTGTAAAAGCTCATTTTCATAGCGATGAATTCGTTTTAACGTATCAAGTGCTTTTCTTGCTGCAATTGTCATCTGCCGGTAAACAACCAGCTTTCGGGATTTTTCCAAGTCGTTCTTTCTAAAAAGCCTTCGTTCTTCTTTGTACATTTTATAAAACTGTTCCATCGAATGTACATTCTCTTTAAGTTTTCTAATATCCTCTTTCAGCAGCTGATGATCATAATTATGGCGGATGCTGAGGCGTATCCATTTGATCGTTTCCTCGGTTGTATGGACAATTTTTAAATAAAGTTTATTTTCGTATTTTGGCGGCATAAACACGAGATTGACAACAAATGCCGAGAAGACGCCTATCATCACCGTGGAAAAACGAATACCCGCAAACTGAATAAAACTCATGCTTGTTGTTTCCATAATTGAGATGAGCGTAACGAGCGAAAGTCCAATTGTATTTTCAAGCTTTAATTTAAGATGAAATAAGATCACAATTATGGCGGCGAATCCAATAACAATAAAATGATTACCAAGAAGCAGGACAAAAACGACAGCAAGGATCGCACCAATCACATTCCCTTGGATTTGTTCAATAATGGTTAAATAAGACCGGTAAATGGTTGGCTGAATCGCAAAGATGGCGGCGATTGCGGCAAAGACCGGTGAAGGGGAATGCAGCAGCTGAGCGATATATAGTGATAGAACAATCGCAATTCCCGTTTTTAAAATGCGGGCTCCTAACTTCATTATTTAGCAGGTTCCTTTCAAAATTGGTTATATGGGGAGTTAATACCCTTAAATAATAATGTACTATACATGGATTAAAACATATTATCAAGAAAAATTATATGAACAAATATCAAATTGTTGCTAAAAATCGGATGGAAAAATAAAACGTCCGCTAAAATGGGCTTGCGGACGTTTTATGGGGAGTTATTATTCTGTTTTTAATGCTGCAAATGCATTATTAACGGCATGTAAGGTAGCTTCAACATCTTCTGCCGTATGGGCAATGGTAAGGAACCACGCTTCATATTTCGAAGGAGCTAAATTGATTCCTTGTTGGAGCATGAGTTTGAAGAATTTCGCAAACATTTCTCCATCTGTATTTTCAGCCTGCTCGTAGTTTTCTACTTTTTCGTTTGTGAAATAAATGGTAAGTGCGCCTTTTAAGCGATTAATCGTGATGTTGATTTCGTTTTCCTTTGCTGCTTGTAAAATACCATCTTCCAGCATCGCACCTAAACGATCAAGATATTCATAGATCCCTTCTTGCTTTAAAACCTCAAGGCAGGCGATTCCGGAAAGGATGGAAGCGGGGTTGCCAGCCATTGTTCCCGCCTGATAAGCAGGTCCGAGCGGCGCTACTTTTTCCATAATTTCTTTCTTACCTCCGTATGCACCAATTGGCAGGCCGCCGCCGATGATTTTGCCCATTGCGGTTAAATCAGGCTTGACCCCTAATAAATCCTGTGCACCGCCATACATGAACCGGAAGGCGGTAATGACTTCATCATATATAACAAGCGCCCCAGCCGCATGCGTAAGCTCATTTATCTGTTCGAGAAAGCCTGGGTTCGGCTCGACAATCCCGAAGTTGCCGACAATTGGTTCAACTAAGACTGCAGCAATCTCGCTCCCCCATTTTTCTAAAGCCTGTTTAAATGGTTCAATATCATTGAATGGTACCGTAATGACTTCTTGTGCTATTGATTTTGGTACCCCTGCAGAATCTGGTGTGCCAAGAGTGGATGGGCCAGAACCGGCAGCAACAAGGACAAGGTCAGAGTGACCATGATAACAGCCGGCAAATTTTACGATTTTATCACGTCCGGTATAAGCGCGGGCGACGCGAATGGTCGTCATCACCGCTTCAGTGCCGGAATTGACAAAGCGAACCTTATCGAGCGAAGGCATCGCTTCTTTGAGCATTTGAGCAAACTTAACTTCGTGTGGTGTTGGGGTTCCGTAAAGGACCCCTGTTTCCGCAGCCCGTTTGATTGCTTCGGTAATATGCGGATGGGCGTGTCCTGTGATAATCGGGCCGTATGCGGCTAGATAATCGATATATTGGTTGCCGTCGACATCCCAGAAGTATGCACCTTGGGCGCGCTCCATCACAACTGGTGCCCCGCCTCCTACCGCTTTGTAGGAACGAGACGGACTGTTTACACCACCGACAATATGCTCTAATGCTTCGTTATGTAGCTTTTGTGAATTGGAAAATTGCATGATTTTTCCTCCTATTTTTTCATCATTTTTATTTTATCATGTTTTCATGGTTTTAACTTTTTGACTATTTAAGGAGTAAAGGTTATATTTGGCGAAGTCACGGATATATTGCTAGAAGTCAAAGATAAATATAATTGATTATAAGGCGGACGGTTATTTTACTTCATGTGAATGAAGCGAAAGAACCGTCCCCATGCATCATTGATGTGTTAGTATGTTATGTATCGGGAGGTACTAGAAAGATGAATAATGCGATTGAAGTGAAGGGTTTACGGAAGGAGTTTAAGGCGTATTCGAGCCGGTCAGGGTTGAAGGGAGCGTTTCGGGATCTTTTTACCCGTAATTATAAAGTGGTTCCGGCTGTTAATGATATTAGTTTTTCAGTTAAACAGGGAGAAATGGTAGGTTATATCGGGGAGAACGGGGCAGGTAAATCGACAACGATTAAAATGCTGACCGGGATTTTGACCCCGACTTCTGGACATATCCGGGTTAACGGGATGAATCCCCATAAAGAGCGGGAAAGATTTGTCCGCACGATTGGGGTTGTCTTCGGCCAGCGTTCACAGCTATGGTGGGATATTGCCGTACAGGAATCATTCCGGCTGCTAAAAAAAGTTTATAAAGTGACGGATGAACAATATGACGACCATATGCAGGCAGTCATTCGAACGTTAGATATTGAGCCGCTTTTAGATAAACCAGTCCGTAAACTTTCACTTGGACAAAGAATGAGATGTGAATTGGCAGCTGCACTAATACATAATCCGCCATTATTATTTTTAGACGAGCCAACAATCGGACTGGATGTACTTGTCAAACTCAAAATTCGTGAATTCTTAAAGGAAATCAATCAGAAATACAATACAACGATTCTGCTTACCACACATGATCTTTCAGATATTGAGGCCCTGTGTGAACGGGTGGTTATGCTGGATGAAGGCAAGGTTATTTACGATGGTGCGCTAAATAATTTAAAAGAAAATCTGGAAAAGAGCTGCATTTTCAGTTTCTTGAAAAAGTGGATCTTCCAGCTGTTAAAAAGATCACCAGCGGAATGCCGGTTAAATGGGAACTTGATGAAAAGGATCAGGTGTTTATTGCCAACCTTGAGAATGACGATCTATTAATTTCTCAAGTTATCGCGACTGTTGTAGCAGCTTTTAAAATCAAGGATATCAAAATAAACGAGACCTCAACGGAAGAGATCATTCGTAATATTTATGAAAAGGGTGCGGTCGAAGTTGGATAAATACTTGGAAATGATTCGCGTCCGTTTTTTGATGATGCTTGCGTACCGGACGAATTATTATACAGGAATTCTGATTTACAGCATTAATATCGGTGCTTATTATTTCTTATGGACCGCGATCTATGGCGGCAAGGAGGAAATCCAAGGCCTGTCTGTTGTGCAAATGACGACCTATGTCGCGATTTCCTGGATGGCACGGGCATTTTATTTTAATAATCTTGACCGGGAAATGGCGATGGAGATTATGGAAGGAAAAGTCGCTGTTGAACTAATCAGGCCTTATAATTATTTGGGTATGAAAACCATGCAGGGGCTTGGGGAAGGGATCTTCCGGCTATTCTTCTTCTCATTGCCTGGACTTGTCATTGTGTATTTCGTTTTTCCGATTCAGTTCACTTGGGATTTAGGTGTGTGGAGTTTATTTGCGCTTTCCATCTTGCTGAGCTTCTTTATCAATACACAGTTGAATTTATTAACCGGTATCACGACCTTTTTCTTTTATAATAACTCCGGTTTGATTCGTGCCAAACGGGTCGTTATCGACTTGTTTTCAGGACTGCTGCTTCCGATTAGCTTCTTTCCCGGCTGGGTGCAGTCGATTATGAAATTTCTGCCGTTTCAAGGGATCAGTTATGTGCCAAGCATGATCTTTACACAGGGTTTTTCACAGCATGAGGCATGGGCGGCCATCGGTCAGCAATTTATTTGGGTGCTTATTTTAATCCTGCCGATTCAAATACTCTGGTATATTGCCAAGAAACAGCTGGTCATTCAAGGGGGATAAATCGTGTTTTATGTTTCAATGTTTTTTCAATATATCTCTCAATATGTAAAAACAAGAATGCAGTATCGGGCGGATTTATTTGTAGAATTTTTCTCTGATTTAATGTCACAGGCTATCAATCTGATTTTTATCCTGGTTGTGTTTGGTCATACGAATTTGCTCGGCGGCTGGAGCAGGGATGAAATCATCTTTATTTATGGCTTCTTTCTTGTGCCGTATGCTGTGTTTTCTGCGTTTTTTAACATTTGGGATTTTAATGAGCGCTATATCATTAAAGGGGAGCTGGACAGGATTTTAACAAGACCGATTCACAGTCTGTTTCAAATCATTTTGGAGCGGATTGAATTGGAGTCGCTGTTAGGGGCAATTACCGGAATTGCCGTTATGTTCTATGCCGGTAGTCGGCTTGGACTATCGCTATCGTGGTATGACCCGATATTATTTATAATTTTTGTCATCGGAGGAGCCCTTGTGTATGGCGGGATCTTTGTGATGCTAGCCTGTATTAGCTTTTGGGCCGACGCCAAAACATCCATCATGCCGATGATGTATAACATCAGCAACTACGGCCGCTATCCTGTCAATATTTATAATAAATTAATCCGCTTTGTGCTGACATGGATATTACCGTTTGCATTTGTTGGAGTGTATCCGGCTTCTTTCTTTCTAGAAAAAAATGAATGGAATTGGTACGCTTTTCTAACACCGGCGATTGGCATAGCCTTCTTCAGTCTATCGGTCATACTGTGGAATCAAGGAGTCAAAAAATATCGCGGTGCGGGAAACTAATTATTAAAGGTGGCATTGGTGTCAGGCACCATGTGAAATTTTCACATGGTGCCTGACACCTTTTCTCTTTTTGATATTTTATTGGCCAAGCAGGCATAGAAATAAAGTATCTCCCTTTGGATATAGAGGTGATTGTTAGTGATAATTTTTTTGCTGCCAGTGGTTTTGTTTTGTATTTTTATGAGCATTCGGACATTGTTTATTCCAAATACAATTAAGGGGAAAATAGTATCTGTTGATAATTTTTTTTATTTATGTACCGTCTATTTAACAATCATCATCGGCTTTGGCCTAATCTATTTAATTTTACAATTAATGGGGCTGTCTGTGCTCGCGGAAGCAAGCAAAGAGCATCGATACAATATTTTCGAAACAAGCTTTTATTTTAGTGCGATGATGCTGTTTTCCGTTGGGAATGGAGATGTTATCCCGCAAGGATTAGGGAGAATGATTGCCGCGACAGAAGCGTTAATCGGCTACACATTACCAGCCGCCTTCGTTGCCAAAGTCATGTTTGACCGAGAAAAATAAGCAGTAAAGTTGTTTTGTTTCATCAGTTTGGTTAGGCTAGTGGTAGGAATATTTTACAAAATGGAGTGAAAGATGATGACAATCGAAGTAGGGAAACAAGCGCCTGATTTTACATTAGAAGCACATAACGGAGAGACCGTAACTTTATCTAACTTTAAAGGGAAAAATGTTGTTCTATATTTCTATCCAAAAGATATGACACCGGGATGCACAACAGAGGCCTGCGATTTCAGAGACCAACATGAGCAATTCAATGATGTAAATGCAGTAATTCTTGGAGTTAGTCCTGATCCGGTAGACCGACACCAAAAGTTTGTTGAAAAACACGGCCTGCCATTCCTGCTGCTGGCCGATACCGACCATCAGGTGGCAGAAGCATATGGAGTCTGGAAGCTGAAGAAGAATTTCGGCAAAGAATATATGGGTATTGAGCGGTCCACTTTTATCATTAATAAAGACGGCAAGCTTGTGAAGGAATGGAGAAAAGTTCAGGTAAAAGGGCACGTGGAGGCAGCCTTAACCTATATTAAAGAGAATCTTTAATTTTTGCCGCCTATTTTTCAGAGAAAAGGCATTTGTCCAATGCAATGAAGCTTGATTTGAATATCATTTTATTAGGGCATACCTCCTCAGATAAAATTTTTGGTCCTTTCGAAGGGCCTCTTTTTTTTTGCAAAAAAAGGAGAAGACTGATTGGCTAGAACTTTTCTCTATGTTTCAAAAAGTGTTATGATGAAAAAAAGTTAAAAATGAAATTAATGAATGGGAATTTTCGAGAGAAAGAAATATTTAAAAAAATTTATCATAAAATACAAACAAACAATTCAATGAGGGTTTGTGACATTACAATATTGACAAAAGTACTAAATGATTAGTAAAATTAATTATAACAATTATAATTTAATAATATGTTTTAGAAAAGAGGTGCATGGCGATGAAACAGTTAAAAGAAGCGTTGGATACCCTTAAGGATACGGGAGTCAGGATTACTCCACAACGTCATGCGATACTTGAATATTTAATAAACTCGATGTCACATCCTACTGCAGATGAAATTTATAAAGCCCTAGAAGGAAAATTCCCAAACATGAGTGTGGCAACAGTTTACAATAATTTACGAGTATTTCGTGAAGTTGGACTTGTAAAAGAATTAACCTTTGGTGATGCTTCCAGCAGGTTTGACTTTATTACAACCCACCACTATCATGTTATTTGTCAGCATTGTGGAAAGATTGTTGATTTCCATTATCCCGGTTTAGACGAAGTCGAGCATTTAGCTTCACATGTAACTGGGTTCAAGGTGGATAACCATCGTATGGAAATTTACGGAACCTGCCCTGATTGTACAGGGAAAGAAGTGCATTAATGCGTATCATTAAAAAAGGTGGCTTAACCATTATGGCTTTTAAAACCATGTGGTTAAGTCACCTTTTTTGTTCCGCTCCGTAAGCGGCGGGCTTACGTTGTAAAACGGCTGTTACCGCTATTTGTTATACGATTTCTTGTTATATTTTTCATCAAATTCTTTACCAACCAAATTCTGGTCAAGTGTCAATGGTTCACGGCAATGCATACACATATCCACCCTTCCAAGCATCTTTGTAGGTTTCCCGCAGTTAGGGCATTTTACCTGAATGGTCTTCGTGGACAGCATTCCGATCCAAAAGTACACCACTGTACTTGCAATAACAAAAAGGAGTCCCAAAATCATAAAAATGGTCATAATAAGTGGTGAAGTACGGAAGTAAATACCGACATACATGACAATAAAGCCGATAAAGATTAATGAAAGTGCAAAGGTACGAATTTTATTAATTTTACTTGAATATTTCGCCATGTTTCATCCTCCTAGTGAAACTATACCATATTTATTTTAAAAGGGAAAAAAGATATCAATTGAAGAATGTCGAAATTTGTCTTAAATTTTAGAAGGAGATTTTTCATTACTGTCGAACATATATTGCTAGCAGGAAAAATGGAGGTATGTTGAATGGAAGACATTCTTCGGCCCATTTATCAAGAAAGGGCGAGCCAATTAAATACCTTAGGCGTGTTATTGGTAGAAAAGAAGGAAAAAGCAATACTCACAACAGATTCTTTTGATGTTATTTTGTTAATTATCGTTAGAGAGGCAAATAAGCCGGTATTTACAAAACATTATACTTATGGCGGGCAAAAGGCTGCTATGCATATTATTTCCGAGGTACAGCTAAAGGAATGGATCTTATTAGGAACGAATCGTAAAATGTTTGAATGGCTGCACCATGCCAAAATTATTTTTGACCGAAATGAATATGTTGCCAACCTAAAAACAGAACTGCAGGAATTTCCGTTTAACGGCAGGAAAATTAAAATAGGCTTGGAGTTTGCAAAGCTGATCCGCCGTTATGTAGATGGAAAAACATTATTCGAGAACAAGCAGTATCTTGATGCGTACAATCATGTTGTTCACTCGCTGCATCATTTGGCAAGATTGGCTGTGATTGAAAATGGAATGCATCCAGAACTTACGGTATGGCGGCAGGTAAAACAAATAGAGCCGGAAATTTATAAATTATATGAAGAGCTGATCAGCAGTGAAGAAACTCTTGAACAAAGACTTGAGCTTTTGTTTTTGGCAAGTGAGTTTTTAATCCATTCCAGAACGGAATTGGGCTCTGCTCATTTATTAGAAATTCTAAGCCTAAAAGATTATTGGATGTTTAATGAGATGATGGGGGAGCCGGAATTAATTCCTTACTCAGTGGATTTGTCCGTTTTACTTGAGTATTTAATTGACAAACATTTATTAGAAATCGTTAATATTGAAACAAAGGGGCAAGGGGTTTTTCATCGCTGTTACCGTGTAAATAAAAAATTATCGTAAAAAAGTAAAAAAACTATTGACCGTTGAATAAATACTTGGTATATTAATAACCGTCGCTGCGAAACATTTAAGAGCTTTCGTAGTTGGCGGTTGAAAATAAGGTGTTGACATAACGATTCACCTTATGTTATATTATAAAAGTCGCTTTTGAGCGATTGAGAAAAAATGTTGGATTAGAAAAATAATTCCAATTCAACCTGATTGTTCTTTGAAAACTAAACAAACAAAAACGTCAACAAACAATAATTATTCATCTCTTTATGAGATGAAGCCAACGTAAAATTTATGAGCTAATCAACTTTCTTGGAGAGTTTGATCCTGGCTCAGGACGAACGCTGGCGGCGTGCCTAATACATGCAAGTCGAGCGAACTTGCGGGAGCTTGCTCCCAAAAGTTAGCGGCGGACGGGTGAGTAACACGTGGGCAACCTGCCTGTAAGACTGGGATAACTTCGGGAAACCGGAGCTAATACCGGATAATTCTTATCAACACATGTTGATAAGCTGAAAGTCGGTTTCGGCTGACACTTACAGATGGGCCCGCGGCGCATTAGCTAGTTGGTGAGGTAACGGCTCACCAAGGCAACGATGCGTAGCCGACCTGAGAGGGTGATCGGCCACACTGGGACTGAGACACGGCCCAGACTCCTACGGGAGGCAGCAGTAGGGAATCTTCCACAATGGACGAAAGTCTGATGGAGCAACGCCGCGTGAGCGATGAAGGCCTTCGGGTCGTAAAGCTCTGTTGTTAGGGAAGAACAAGTATCGGAGTAACTGCCGGTACCTTGACGGTACCTAACCAGAAAGCCACGGCTAACTACGTGCCAGCAGCCGCGGTAATACGTAGGTGGCAAGCGTTGTCCGGAATTATTGGGCGTAAAGCGCGCGCAGGCGGTCCTTTAAGTCTGATGTGAAAGCCCACGGCTCAACCGTGGAGGGTCATTGGAAACTGGGGGACTTGAGTGCAGAAGAGGAAAGCGGAATTCCACGTGTAGCGGTGAAATGCGTAGAGATGTGGAGGAACACCAGTGGCGAAGGCGGCTTTCTGGTCTGTAACTGACGCTGAGGCGCGAAAGCGTGGGGAGCAAACAGGATTAGATACCCTGGTAGTCCACGCCGTAAACGATGAGTGCTAAGTGTTAGAGGGTTTCCGCCCTTTAGTGCTGCAGCTAACGCATTAAGCACTCCGCCTGGGGAGTACGGCCGCAAGGCTGAAACTCAAAGGAATTGACGGGGGCCCGCACAAGCGGTGGAGCATGTGGTTTAATTCGAAGCAACGCGAAGAACCTTACCAGGTCTTGACATCCTCTGACACTCCTAGAGATAGGACTTTCCCCTTCGGGGGACAGAGTGACAGGTGGTGCATGGTTGTCGTCAGCTCGTGTCGTGAGATGTTGGGTTAAGTCCCGCAACGAGCGCAACCCTTGATCTTAGTTGCCAGCATTCAGTTGGGCACTCTAAGGTGACTGCCGGTGACAAACCGGAGGAAGGTGGGGATGACGTCAAATCATCATGCCCCTTATGACCTGGGCTACACACGTGCTACAATGGATGGTACAAAGGGCTGCAAAACCGCAAGGTCTAGCCAATCCCATAAAACCATTCTCAGTTCGGATTGCAGGCTGCAACTCGCCTGCATGAAGCCGGAATCGCTAGTAATCGCGGATCAGCATGCCGCGGTGAATACGTTCCCGGGCCTTGTACACACCGCCCGTCACACCACGAGAGTTTGTAACACCCGAAGTCGGTGGGGTAACCGTAAGGAGCCAGCCGCCTAAGGTGGGACAGATGATTGGGGTGAAGTCGTAACAAGGTAGCCGTATCGGAAGGTGCGGCTGGATCACCTCCTTTCTAAGGATATAAGCTGGACATATGAGCCAGACAATAAAAGTTTGTTTGATTGTTTCTTGTTTGTTTAGTTTTGAGGGAGCAATTTTCTCTCAAAGCTTTTTTATTCGTTCTTTGAAAACTAGATAATCGTATAGAAGAAGAAACCAAGTAAGAACCGAGTATCGCCATTTTAGTTTTTCTCTCTAAATTTAGAGTAAAACCTTTTAGGTTAAGTTAGAAAGGGCGCACGGTGGATGCCTTGGCACTAGGAGCCGATGAAGGACGGGACTAACACCGATATGCTTCGGGGAGCTGTAAGTAAGCTTTGATCCGGAGATTTCCGAATGGGGGAACCCACTGCTCGTAATGGAGCAGTATCTTTACCTGAATACATAGGGTATTGAAGGCAGACCCGGGGAACTGAAACATCTAAGTACCCGGAGGAAGAGAAAGCAAACGCGATTCCCTAAGTAGCGGCGAGCGAAACGGGAACAGCCCAAACCGAAAGGCTTGCCTTTCGGGGTTGTAGGACACTCAACATGGAGTTACAAAGGAACGGGGTAGATGAAGCGACCTGGAAAGGTCCGCAATAGAAGGTAAAAGCCCTGTAGTCGAAACTTCGTTCCCTCCTGAGTGGATCCTGAGTACGGCCGGACACGTGAAATCCGGTCGGAAGCAGGGAGGACCATCTCCCAAGGCTAAATACTCCCTAGTGACCGATAGTGAACCAGTACCGTGAGGGAAAGGTGAAAAGCACCCCGGAAGGGGAGTGAAAGAGATCCTGAAACCGTGTGCCTACAAGTAGTCAAAGCCCGTTTATGGGTAATGGCGTGCCTTTTGTAGAATGAACCGGCGAGTTACGATTGCATGCAAGGTTAAGTTGAAGAGACGGAGCCGCAGCGAAAGCGAGTCTGAATAGGGCGAATATAGTATGTAGTCGTAGACCCGAAACCAGGTGATCTACCCATGTCCAGGGTGAAGTCCAGGTAACACTGGATGGAGGCCCGAACCCACGCACGTTGAAAAGTGCGGGGATGAGGTGTGGGTAGCGGAGAAATTCCAATCGAACTTGGAGATAGCTGGTTCTCTCCGAAATAGCTTTAGGGCTAGCCTCACGTTGTTAGAGTCTTGGAGGTAGAGCACTGTTTGGACTAGGGGCCCTCATCGGGTTACCGAATTCAGACAAACTCCGAATGCCAAAGACTTATCCGTGGGAGTCAGACTGCGAGTGATAAGATCCGTAGTCAAAAGGGAAACAGCCCAGACCACCAGCTAAGGTCCCAAAGTATACGTTAAGTGGAAAAGGATGTGGAGTTGCTTAGACAACCAGGATGTTGGCTTAGAAGCAGCCACCATTTAAAGAGTGCGTAATAGCTCACTGGTCGAGTGACTCTGCGCCGAAAATGTACCGGGGCTAAACGTATCACCGAAGCTGTGGATTGACATCTACGATGTCAGTGGTAGGAGAGCGTTCTAAGGGCGTTGAAGCTGGACCGTAAGGACCGGTGGAGCGCTTAGAAGTGAGAATGCCGGTATGAGTAGCGAAAGATGAGTGAGAATCTCATCCACCGAATGCCTAAGGTTTCCTGAGGAAGGCTCGTCCGCTCAGGGTTAGTCGGGACCTAAGCCGAGGCCGAAAGGCGTAGGCGATGGACAACAGGTTGATATTCCTGTACCACCTCTTTATCGTTTGAGTGATGGGGGGACGCAGGAGGATAGGGTAAGCGCGCTGCTGGTTATGCGCGTCTAAGCAGTTAGGCTGATGAATAGGAAAATCCGTTCATCGTAAAGGCTGAGCTGTGATAGCGAGGGAATTATAGTACCGAAGTTCCTGATTCCACACTGCCAAGAAAAGCCTCTAGCGAGATAAAAGGTGCCCGTACCGCAAACCGACACAGGTAGGCGAGGAGAGAATCCTAAGGTGAGCGAGAGAACTCTCGTTAAGGAACTCGGCAAAATGACCCCGTAACTTCGGGAGAAGGGGTGCTTATTGAGGTGCATAGCCTCGATGAGCCGCAGTGAATAGGCCCAGGCGACTGTTTAGCAAAAACACAGGTCTCTGCGAAGCCGCAAGGCGAAGTATAGGGGCTGACGCCTGCCCGGTGCTGGAAGGTTAAGAGGAGGGGTTAGCTCACGCGAAGCTCTGAATCGAAGCCCCAGTAAACGGCGGCCGTAACTATAACGGTCCTAAGGTAGCGAAATTCCTTGTCGGGTAAGTTCCGACCCGCACGAAAGGCGTAACGATCTGGGCACTGTCTCAACGAGAGACTCGGTGAAATTATAGTACCTGTGAAGATGCAGGTTACCCGCGACAGGACGGAAAGACCCCATGGAGCTTTACTGTAGCCTGATATTGAATTTTGGTACAGCTTGTACAGGATAGGTAGGAGCCTGAGAAGCCGGAGCGCCAGCTTCGGTGGAGGCGTCGGTGGGATACTACCCTGGCTGTATTGAAATTCTAACCCTCACCCCTGATCGGGGTGGGAGACAGTGTCAGGTGGGCAGTTTGACTGGGGCGGTCGCCTCCTAAAATGTAACGGAGGCGCCCAAAGGTTCCCTCAGAATGGTTGGAAATCATTCGCAGAGTGTAAAGGCACAAGGGAGCTTGACTGCGAGACCTACAAGTCGAGCAGGGACGAAAGTCGGGCTTAGTGATCCGGTGGTTCCGCATGGAAGGGCCATCGCTCAACGGATAAAAGCTACCCTGGGGATAACAGGCTTATCTCCCCCAAGAGTCCACATCGACGGGGAGGTTTGGCACCTCGATGTCGGCTCATCGCATCCTGGGGCTGTAGTCGGTCCCAAGGGTTGGGCTGTTCGCCCATTAAAGCGGTACGCGAGCTGGGTTCAGAACGTCGTGAGACAGTTCGGTCCCTATCCGTCGTGGGCGCAGGAAATTTGAGAGGAGCTGTCCTTAGTACGAGAGGACCGGGATGGACGCACCGCTGGTGTACCAGTTGTCTTGCCAAAGGCATCGCTGGGTAGCTATGTGCGGACGGGATAAGTGCTGAAAGCATCTAAGCATGAAGCCCCCCTCAAGATGAGATTTCCCATAGCGTCAAGCTAGTAAGATCCCTGAAAGATGATCAGGTTGATAGGTCAGAGGTGGAAGCATGGTGACATGTGGAGCTGACTGATACTAATCGATCGAGGACTTAACCAAGTCAATAATATTAGCGAACTCATTCTTACCAGTCTTCTTCTATATTATCTAGTTTTGAGGGAATGAAAAAAATTAAAATTTCCTCTTGCAAAATATAAAAAAGACATTATAATAAAATAGTGTCGATTAAATAGTCTGGCGGTGATGGCGAGAAGGTCACACCCGTTCTCATACCGAACACGGAAGTTAAGCTTCTCAGCGCCGATGGTAGTTGGGGCAAGCGCCCCTGTGAGAGTAGGACGCTGCCAGGCTGTTATAAAATTATTCCGCAGTAGCTCAGTGGTAGAGCTATCGGCTGTTAACCGATCGGTCGTAGGTTCGAGTCCTACCTGCGGAGCCATTAATATGGAGAGCTGTCCGAGTGGCCGAAGGAGCACGATTGGAAATCGTGTAGGCGGGTAACCCTGTCTCAAGGGTTCAAATCCCTTGCTCTCCGCCATATATATTTTATGGCCCCTTGGTCAAGCGGTTAAGACACCGCCCTTTCACGGCGGTAACACGGGTTCGAATCCCGTAGGGGTCACCATTTAGGAGGATTAGCTCAGCTGGGAGAGCATCTGCCTTACAAGCAGAGGGTCGGCGGTTCGATCCCGTCATCCTCCACCATATATATTTAATTCTTATTGTCGCGGGGTGGAGCAGTCCGGTAGCTCGTCGGGCTCATAACCCGAAGGTCGCAGGTTCAAATCCTGCCCCCGCAATACGGTCTGGTAGTTCAGTTGGTTAGAATGCCTGCCTGTCACGCAGGAGGTCGCGGGTTCGAGTCCCGTCCAGACCGCCACTTGTTTTAAATTGGCTCATTAGATCAGTCGGTAGAGCAGATTGCTTGCTTCTCCGAAAATTCTTCTCAAGTCAATCTGCGAGAAAAATCGTGAGATTTTTTGAGCAAAGGACTACAGCTTATCCTTCTGTAGGGTTCAATCTAAATATGGCTCAGTAGCTCAGTCGGTAGAGCAAAGGACTGAAAATCCTTGTGTCGGCGGTTCGATTCCGTCCTGAGCCACCATTTTTACTTGATTGCCGATGTAGCTCAATTGGTAGAGCAACTGAATCGTAATCAGTAGGTTGGGGGTTCGATTCCTCTCGTCGGCACCATAAGCTGACAAAATGAATATGTATATGGAGGGGTAGCGAAGTGGCTAAACGCGGCGGACTGTAAATCCGCTCCCTCAGGGTTCGGCGGTTCGAATCCGTCCCCCTCCACCATATACAGGGGTATAGTTTAAAGGTAGAACGAAGGTCTCCAAAACCTTTGGTGTGGGTTCGATTCCTACTACCCCTGCCATATAAATAATAATGGCGGATGTGGCGAAGTGGTTAACGCATCGGATTGTGGTTCCGACATTCGTGGGTTCGATTCCCATCATCCGCCCCATTGATTACTCAATAAGATATGGAGTACATTTTATATCATTGGGCTATAGCCAAGCGGTAAGGCAACGGACTTTGACTCCGTCATTCGTAGGTTCGAATCCTGCTAGCCCAGCCATTATTGCGGAAGTAGTTCAGTGGTAGAACACCACCTTGCCAAGGTGGGGGTCGCGGGTTCGAATCCCGTCTTCCGCTCCATAATGAATGGCGGCATAGCCAAGTGGTAAGGCAGAGGTCTGCAAAACCTTTACCACCGGTTCGAATCCGGTTGCCGCCTCCATAAATTTTAATATGCCGGTGTGGCGGAATTGGCAGACGCGCACGACTCAAAATCGTGTTCCGTGAGGAGTGTCGGTTCGACCCCGACCACCGGTATCAAAAAAAGGCTTCCAACATTTCAGTTGGAAGTCTTTTTTTATTTCTTCAATACGATCATATAGGCAGAAATCTTCAATAAAGAATGGGAAACCTTAAAGAGAGGTTTCCCTTATTTTGTGTGCCAGGCATGTTCATTTACTTGGCGGTGTGAGTCCGCTATGGGCGTTGGGATATGCGAACCATTAGCTGAAGGCAAGGGTGTTCATGGTGACATGAAATCTGAAGGAAGCCCTAGGCAAATCCTTGGTCTGAGGTACACGAACCACATTTGAGGTTTCAATTTCAGGACGAGTTTGCAAAACAAAATGAAGTCCCAAATATCCCCGGATGGAATTGAAATAAATGTGGCAGACATATGAGGAGAAGGTGGATGAACTTACCCTGGGAGGTCTCTTGATACCCTTTAAAGGAACCTACTTAGTGATAAGTAATTGAATCTAGAGAAGTCAGCCGAGGTCATAGTATCAACCTTACGGTTGAGAAGGACTGAACGAAAGGAGCGACCATGTTAGAGCAGTTTACAAAGGAACGAGGAGACAGCCAATCATATGACTATAAAAGAAGTAGGTGAACGGAATTTACTGAGAACTTTTGTAGAGTTGAGTTACCTTTGTGCAACCTCAAGAGCATGGGAACAATATGGAATCTAATAACGAGTTAATTGTGAGAATTATAAGCCGAGATAATATGAACCTAGCCTTTCAGAGGGTTAAGAGAAATAAAGGAGCTGCAGGAGTCGATGAGAAAGATATAGAAGCAACTCGCCTTTATCTGAAAGAATACGGTCATGAAATCCTCCGACTTATACAAGAAGGAAAATATAAACCACAAGCAGTCAGGAGGGTAGAAATACCAAAGCCCAACGGTGGAAAACGTAAGTTAGGAATTCCCACAGTAACTGACAGAGTCATTCAGCAAGCAATCTCCCAAGTATTAACCCCAATCTTTGAGAAACAATTTAGCCCCTATAGCTATGGATTTAGACCTAATAAAAGCGCACACCAAGCAATAGAACAGGCTAGACAATATATCGAAGAAGGCTACTATTACGTAGTGGACATAGACTTAGAGAAGTTCTTTGATAAAGTACAACACGACAAGCTTATGTCCATCGTTGCCAAGTCTATCACAGATAAAATGACTCTGAAATTAATCCGTCGATACCTTCAAGCAGGTGTTATGGAAAATGGAGTTGTATCGGTGAACAAGGAAGGAACTCCGCAAGGAGGACCACTGAGTCCCTTACTTAGCAATATCATTCTAAATGAGTTGGACAAGGAGCTTGAAAACCGCGGGCATAAATTTGTACGTTATGCAGATGACTGTAACATATATGTTAAGAGTCTAAAAGCAGGGGAACGGGTCAAAGAAGGAATTACAGACTTCATTGAGAAGAAATTAAAGCTCAAAGTGAATGAGGAGAAAAGCGCGGTGGGAAAGCCAATAGCACGTGTATTCTTAGGTATGAGTTTTTATCAATGGAAAAGAAAATCTAAAATATACGTGCCAAAGAAAACCAAGGAAAGATTCGAAGGAAAGCTAAAGAAACTCACGAACCGTAATTGGGGAGTAAGTATGGAATTTCGTATTCTAAAGATTAATCAACTTATTCAGGGATGGGGCAATTACTTTAAAATCGCGGATATTAAGAAATATGCATCCTTAACTGACGCGCATATCAGAAGGCGATTAAGAGCCTGCCGATGGAAAGAGTGGAAGAAAACGAAAACTAAATACAGAAACCTGAAGAAACAAGGTATTCCTTCAAATGTCGCTTGGAGATGTGCCAATACCCGAAAGGGTTACTGGAGATTTTCCAATAATCCAGTCTTGGATTCAGCCTTGAATAAGGATTATTGGATAAGACAAGGACTTAAACAATTAACTCAAATAATTTCATAGAACTTTCGAACCGCCGTATACCGAACGGTACGTACGGTGGTGGTGTGCTGTGAAAGGCACATCAGAGATGAGGGAAGGTCCCTCGATGGAGATTGTACCAGGCAAATCCATCAAACAACCCTAAGCTGCTGCAATAAAGAGTTGTGGTAGTAAGCGTCTAGGGAAAAGGTTGTATTAAAACAATCATGTGAGATATACAAAGATGAACGAAAGTGAATCGCTGAAGAAGTATCGATAACGTAAAGATTTGTCAAAACTTGTTGTTCACCACTAGACAAGGATAAGAGCAGAAGATAACCTGGAAAGCTGACTGTTCGGCAAACGGTATTAAGGCGACATGAGTGTATATCAGGCTCTGATGTGAAACACAGGAACCTGCATCACGATGTTAAGCGAAAAGTCACAAGCTACAGAAAAGCAAGGTCGAAATAGCGAAGCGTGGTACAGGGGCGGAGGTGCTCGTAGTAGTAATGAAGTTGCTGTAATGGCAATGGAGCGAAGGGGCACCATCATTCAACTCAATATCTGATAACAACTGTGGAAACAGGAGGATTTGATGAAAGAGAGTAAGCCATTTAAAATCTCTAAACATGTTGTACTAACAGCCTTTAAAAGAGTAAAAGCGAATAGAGGTAGTGAGGGAATTGATGGACAAGACATAAAGGAATTTGAGAAGAATCTCAAAAGAAACCTTTATAAAGTTTGGAATAGAATGAGCTCCGGTAGCTATTTTCCTCCACCAGTTAAGTTAGTTGAAATACCCAAGAAAACTGGAGGGAAACGAGGACTTGGTATTCCAACAGTCGAGGATAGAGTTGCACAGATGGTAGTTAAAATGTATCTAGAACCAAAGGTTGAACCGATATTTCATGAAGACTCTTATGGATACCGTCCAAATAAATCAGCCATTGACGCTATTGGACAAGCAAGAAAAAGGTGCTGGAAATATGACTATGTCATTGAGTTCGATATTAAAGGATTGTTCGATAATATTGATCATGAATTATTAATGCGAGCTGTTCAAAAGCACACAAAAGAGTCATGGATAAGGATGTATGTAGAAAGATGGCTCAAAGCACCATTTATTGATTCGGAAAATCGTAAGATTGAAAGAAATTCGGGAACACCGCAAGGTGGAGTAATAAGTCCAGTTCTTGCGAACTTGTTTATGCATTATGCGTTCGATGTGTGGATGTTGCGAACAAATCCACGAGCGCCTTTTGAACGATACGCAGATGATGCCATCATACACTGCAAATCGGAAGAAGAGGCTCAGGACATACTGAGAAAACTTAATCAGCGGTTAAAAGAATGCAAACTGGAATTACATCCGGAAAAGACAAAGATTGTCTACTGCAAAGATAAGGATAGGGTAAATGAGTATCCAGTTATTGAATTTGACTTCTTGGGCTACACTTTTCGTAGGATTTTCATCAAAGACAGGTTAGGAAGACTACAATTTAATTTTCTTCCATCAGTAAGTAAAAAGTCCGGGAAATCTTTCCGTAGCAAGATAAAGGCAATGAATATTCATAAGTTTACTGGTTGCAATATCCAAATCATAGCAGAGATGATAAATCCGATGATTAGAGGTTGGCTCAATTACTTCACTAAGTACAATCCATCAGCAGTTAAATACTCAATTGATTGTGTAAATCGGAGATTAACCAAATGGGCAATGTGCAAATATAAGAGATTTAGAGGACATCGAAAAAGAGCCGAAACATGGCTTAAAGCACTGGCAAAAAGAGAACCCAGCATGTTTCCACACTGGGTTAAAGGAATGACTCCTTAATGGTTGAATGATATGAGCCGTATGAATCGAGAGATTCACGTACGGTTCTGTGAGAGCCTCTGGGTGAAACTCCTGGGAGCTACTCGACTGAGAGGTCGGGGGTTAGTCACCCCCTCCTACTCGATTTTGTTGTTTAACAATTAAATTAGAATAGTTAACTTTAGAGGAAGCAGTAATAATGAAACTTTAAGTAAATTTCTACGTCTTTTTTTAAAAGGGGGATTACCTTTGGGAAAAAAACAGTTTTATAAAACAATAATATTTATCACTTTTTTAGTAATTGTTTCAGGCTGTACTAATGATCATCGTTCAGCCGACTGGGCCTATTCATTTGTTGTATGGGACGGTTTTATGTTTAAAATTTGCGATGAGTATGTTACTGAAATAGGCGAGGAAATTGGTCAAGTAACGAAGTTTTCAGATATGGAGGGGACGTATTCCGGAAACTTTTCGAATACGTACAAAAAAGGTACAAAGTACTTGGTAATCAAGGGGATAAGCACAGATGAGGCAATTGCTGTTAAAGAACTGGATGGGAGGTTCCGAAAAGCCATCAGAATAGGGAAGTATGGAGAAAAATAATTGTCTTATTAATTCCATGTCCAGCACTGGTGATTTATTTGTTAAACTTTTTAAAAAAACATAGATTAGGAGATTAGAAATGTTACAATCAATTATTTTTGATATGGATGGGACTCTGTTTCAAACAAATAAAATTTTGGAATTATCTCTTGAAGATACTTTTAACCGATTAAGAGAAAATGGTTTTTGGGGGCAGGCCACACCGATTGAGCAGTATCGAATGATTATGGGTGTTCCTTTACGGAAAGTATGGGAAACCTTGCTGCCGGACCATTCAAATGAAATTCGAGAACAAGCTAATGAATTTTTCCATGAAAGACTCATAGGAAATATTAAACACGGAAACGGGGCATTGTATCCGAATGCTGAAGAAGTATTGGGCAATTTAAAGGCCATGGACTGTTCTATTTTTATCGCAAGTAATGGTTTAATAGAATATCTAAGTGCTATTGTAGATTTTTACGGGCTTAATAAGTGGGTAACGGAAACATTCTGTATCCAGCAAATAAACTCTTTGGATAAGGCAGACCTCATAGGGATGATTATTAAGAAATATAATTTAAACAACGCAGCGGTAGTTGGAGATCGCATATCAGATATTAAGGCTGCAAAACAAAATGGTTTAATCGCAATCGGTTGTAATTTTGATTTTGCACAGGAAGACGAACTTTCCCACGCTGACATTGTAATTGGGGATTTAATCGAATTAAAAACAATTGTACATAAAGTTTGATAAAAATCTTTTCCTAAGGAAAAATTAACAATTTCATCAAGTAAACTGTGGTGGGGAGAATTGAAAATGAACAGCTATCTAAAGAGAATAGTCCAAGATCTAAGCAGTGTTGAAATGCAACAATATTGGCCTGGGTTTCTCTTACCTGCTTTTGCGGTACATGATAAGAATAATGTTTTTCTATTTAATCATCCCAAGTTTAATCAACAAAATACATTTCATAATTTACCCTGGACTTCGCAGTTTACCGGCGATACTTGCATTGATTATGAGGGATATCCAACAGCTGTTGTAAATTTGGAATTGCACAGGGATTACGAGGATTTGTTTTCAATCCTGGTTCATGAATCGTTTCATTGTTATCAATATATTAAAGGGGAAAAACGGTTTCCAAATGAGGTGTTGGGATTCATGTATCCTTTGTCTGAAGAAAATGTGGAAATTAGGAATCAAGAAAGAAATAACCTTTTTAAGGCATTGATGGCAAATGATACATCAAAGATGAATCATTATATTAATGTGTTCGTTTCACTCAGAGAAAAAAGAGCAGAGCGAATTGTCGAGCACCTTTTATATGAAAACTTGGTTGAAACCATAGAAGGCCCTGCATGGTATGTAGAGTTAAAGGCGTATGCAGAAAAGAGCAGTTTAAGCTGCAATTTAATTTTAGAAAAATATGCCCAAGGTTTAATAGACAAATATGAATCATCCCTTCATATTAGAAGAAGCTGCTATAGTTCGGGGCTTTATATATGTTTGCTTTTAGATAAAATTTCGCCAGATTGGAAAAATGAATTTTTTGAATCGGAACTTAGTTTATATGACTTTTTCAAACAGCATTATGCTGAACTATCAGAGTTTAATTTAGAAGATATCCAGATTAGCAAGGAAACTCAGGATATTGTTAACTTTGTAAAAAAGAATAAGGAGAATGAATTTGAAACATTTTTACAGAAGCCTGGATTTCATCTTTTGATAGAAGGCAAAATAGCGGTGAAAACGTTTGATCCAATGAATATTACAATTTTAGGAGAAAAAGTATTACATAAAAGTTTTATGAAGGTTAGAATCAGCGATAGCGAATATTTTATTCAACAACCTGTAATGGCCTGCTTTAGTGACCATTTTTTGAACCTAAATAAGTTGCATTTAATATTGGATATAAATCCGGTAATGAAATTTGATTCATTATCAATACATGGTATTGGCGTAATTGAAGGGGAATATATGAAGCGGGGCAATTATCATCATCTTTTAATTCAATAAAGCAGAACGGAAGGACTAATGATGGTTGAATATTTTTCCAATATTTTCACGATAATATAGAGGAAATTAAGAATCAAAAATAGAATATGATTTATGATTTATGAAATCTTTTTATAAAAAATTGGAGGCTTGTATGGGAAGATTAGTTCATTTTGAAATCCATGTGAATGATATGGAACGGGCAAAGAATTTTTATGGTGAGGTTTTTGGATGGTCCTTTCAAGATTGGAGCGAGTATGCGGGGATGCCTTACTTCGGAGCCGTGACTGGCGATGAAAATGAACCTGGAATCAATGGTGCTTTGATGCAGCGTCAAGGGAATCCGCCAGAAGCAACTCAAGCATTAAATGCTTATGCTTGTACAATGGGAGTAGAAAGCTACGATGTAACAGAAGCTAAAATTATTGAGAATGGCGGTAAGGTCGCAATGCCTAAATATGCCCTGCCTGGAATGGCGTGGCAAGGATACTATTTGGATACCGAAGGGAATATTTTTGGAATTCATCAACCGGATAGGAATGCAAAATAGGAGATTAAAAGCATGAATTCTCGAGAGACAGCTGAGACGCTTGAAAATGTTCGTAAAATTTGTCTTAAACTGCCTGAGGCTGTTGAACACATCGACGGTTTTGGGCACAATACTTTTAAAATCAATGGAAAATCCTTCGTGATATCCGGTGAAAGCGAGAAAGGTTTCAGGTTGTCATTCAAGTCAGATCGGGAAACACAAGAATTATTATTGCAGAAGGAGTATTTTTTCAAAACTCCTTATATCGGACATCACGGATGGGTATCCATTCAAAACCCAAACGAGGAAAACTGGTCTGAATTAACTGATTTAATTCTAGAAGCATATTTACGTGCTGCGCCAAAGCGCTTGATAAAGCAATGGAATGAATTGCATAAAAAATAAGGAAAGGCGGAATGCTCTGCCTTTCCTTATTTTTTATGCCATTTTTCTTGTTTGTACCTTAGTTATAAAAGTGAATCATAGCACCTGGTTGGCAAAAGATAAATTTTGTCTATCTATTTTAAGGGAAATAGTAGAATTTTAGACATTGGATAGTATATAATTTGCAGGATAAGATTAGGAAAGGGGGAAGGCGATGAGTACTCAAATCATCATAGTATTAATATTAAATTTTATCATTTCGTTGATTGGAACGTTAGCATATTCTGTCCGAATGGTTGGTGTTAGAACTGGAAAAATAGCTGTTTCATTTGCAGTGTTTAATATACTAACGCTAGTCTCCAGAATGGCGGTAACATTTCAAGTTCCATTATTAACAAAATATGTAGAACATCATTCAGGTAGCTATAACCTATTACATATTTTTTATGTCATTATTTTAGTATCGGGTGCTGCCACCATTGCCGGGGCGTTTTTAATCCCGACTTTTCAAAGGCTATTTTTTAAAGGAGTATTACATTTTTCGATTGATCGGTCTATTCCTAAACTGATGATACATAGTTTTTCTAAAGCAGGAGTTCATCATATTAAGGACTGTGTGGCCATCCCAGTAAAAGAAAATATAACTGGATTTAAATTTAGGAAATTACCTGTTAAAATCATCATTTTTAATCTCGTTGCTGTTGCATTGCTAACTGTGGGTGCTTTAGCGCCAATTTATGCGGGCAGCATTGCGCCGGATTTGCGGGCAACTTGTATTACTTTATCTTCCATTATCAATGGTATTGCGACGATTCTTATGTCCATATTTATTGATCCACAGTTATCAATTATGACCGATGATGTGGTTGAAGGAAAGTGTACAGAAGAAGATTTTCGCACAGTGGTGATTGGAATGGTCGGAAGCAAAACGTTAGGAACTGTTGCTTCGCTGTTGCTGATTATTCCTGCTTCGTATTTGATCGTATTTATTGCGAAGATAATATAGAAAATCATTTAGCTGAGGCTTTTTTAGCTAATATCATTTTAGCTAAAGCTTCGGCTTTTCGCACTTTCTTTCCTTCCATGCTTTCATCAAATTAGTATGCATATCTCTCGGTTCCTCAATTGAAAACCAATCAATGGAATGAGCGGTGGTGGGCAGCCATTTTTTAAGGCGTAGTCTAATTTTTTCATGGTTTGTGTAGTGGGGGTATATGACGGTAGATTTCCCGCCTCTTCCGTTATAAAACTTGATGTCTTCAATTTCATCCCAATAAATTTTGTTATCCTTCAGATCAACGACAATCCCATCATGCCCCCAATAAATTCCCTTACCTTCTTTTCTCTTTTTCAATAGGTAAAAAGAATAGCCTAATAAACCAAATGAGAAGAGTATTCCTGTAATAACGGTAAGTAAGTGTGACAGGATGTTTTTATAATCCAAAAAGCATAATAATAAGAGAATGGAGCCAGAAATCATAAAAACCAATATCAGATACATAGAAGACCTGTAAATTTTCAATTGAACCTCACACTTTCTGCTCATTATTTCGGAAGGGGAACTTCAATGTCATTACTGTTTGAAATCCTTTCATATATCTTTGATAGTTTTGGTCAAGATCATTCTTTAGATACCAGAAAAATTGATCAGCATATTAAGGAGCTTAACAACTATCCATGGTTTAAAGTAATATATGATGATGAAAAATATCATAAGTTATTTTTCGTGAATCGAGAAGTTAGAAAGTATCTGCAGAGTAAATTTCGTGTGAAGAGAATCATTAAAAGTAAACAGGCACAAATGAAGTTTATCAAATTCTTACAGCTGCAAACAATAAAAGGTGGTAGAAAAGGGGAAATATGATTTACGCAATCGTTTTATTCATTCTTGCGGGAATTGCTGAAATTGGCGGAGGCTATTTAGTCTGGTTATGGCTGCGAGAAGGGCGGCCATACTGGTATGGAATAATCGGTGGTATTATTTTGGTTTTGTATGGAATAGTTCCAACGCTGCAGAAATTCCCTTCTTTCGGAAGAGTCTATGCAGCCTATGGAGGAGTGTTTGTTATTCTGTCTGTGTTATGGGGCTGGGGAGTAGATCGCAAAACACCTGATACTTATGATTGGATTGGAGCAGTCATTTGTTTAATTGGAGTTTCGATCATACTTTGGGGGCCGAGACATTAAATCAGTGTGATTTGTGAAGATTTATTTTATTGGTTTCCATACTTTTGGAAAAACAAAGGGGTGCTCCGGCATTCCTTTTTTTGTGTTCTAAAGGATTTTGTATATTAATTATCGAACTAGTATGGTACCAATCATAAAATTAATTTATATCCAAATTGTAAATGAAGGAAGAGTATGATGTTAGATAGAAAATTAAATAATCGGTTTGCTTCAGTAGTAACACATGTAAAAAATACGGCACAAGCTCTCGATTGTTCCGGGGCAAGTGTAATGGTTATACATAACGACAAAGTTGTCACCAAGGAATACTGGGGAAAGCATTCAAAAGATCCCAATGCAAGACCTATTCATGAAGACTCACAGTATCATGTAGCTTCAGTTCGGAAAAGTTATATTGGATTTGCTGCAGCATATGCAGTATTCAACGGTTTTATTGATTCTATCGATGATCCTATTACAAAATATTTATCTTTTACAAATGAAGAATTTCTAAAAAAAATAACAATTAGACATCTGTTAACACATACCCATGGTTTAAATACAATAGACGGGAAATTAATCAGGGAGTTTGCTCCAGGACAAAGTTGGGCATATCGGGATATAAATATTGAATTATTAACACAAATTTTTAAAAACTCAACAGGAAAAACGATAGCACAAATCCTAAATGAAGAAGTTTTTAAACCTTTAGGGTTTAGGGAAACCGGCTGGTATGACGAACCAAATGAGAAATTGGTACAAGTTATCAAAGAACAAAATGATAAGTTTTGGTCTAAGAGTAAAGGAGCAGACGGAGATAAGAAGAATATGTACGTATCTGCCCGGGAGCTCTCTTATTGGGGGTACATCCATTTAAGGCAAGGTTTTATCGATGGTAAGCAAATGGTTTCAAAGGAAATTTTAAAACTAGCAACAACCTTACAAAGTCCAAAGCTATTGAATACTGATTTACCTCATAATGGCTTTTTATGGTTTGTTAAGGAGTTACCTGCAAAGAGAACGGAAATTGGCGATCTTGTGCCAAAGGGGGCATATCAAATTTTGGGCTATACAAATGTAGCATTGTTGGTTATTCCTAAGCATGATATTGTTGCAGTTCGTATGTTTAATAGATTTGGATCAACTCCCGGTTATGATTATTTGTCGGATATTAGAGGATTTGGGGACGTTGTTTCGGAGTGTGTATAGGAATATTTATATGAGTTACAACCATTTAAATAAAATGCGGAAACATCCGAAATAAAGCTATGGGACTTAAAAGAGGATATTGGATATTTTGATGCAGTAGATATAGAATTATTAAAATACATTTAAATAGAAAAGAGAATATCCAATTTTAAGGGAAAGGGGTTATTTATGATCTTAGTGAGTTCTTGCTTAGCTGGGGTAGAGGTAAGGTACAATAGTACGCATAGTTTAAACAAAGAGATACATAAATTAGTAGATGAAAATAAAGCTGTTACAATTTGTCCTGAATTACTAGGAGGATTCTCAACTCCAAGGGAACCCGCTGAAATCGTAGGTGGAGACGGCGGGGATGTACTAGATGGTAAGGCGGCAGTTATAGAGAAATCAGGCAAAGATGTAACTGAATTATACATTAAAGGAGCTTACGCAGCATTAAAAAAAGCGAAAGAAATAAATGCATCAGTAGTCGTTCTCAAAGAGAATAGTCCTTCTTGCGGAAGCTCTATGATTTATAATGGCGAATTTAAGGGAAAGAAAATTGTGGGAAATGGAGTTACTTCAGCTCTTCTTAAAAGAAATGGAGTAAAAGTAATATCAGAGGAAAAATTTCTTAAAGATTTCCTTTAATATTGTGAAATAACAGGAGATGTTATGAATAAGGTTCCATTTTATAGTTTCTTGGTTGGCAAAACCAGTTTAGCACTTGCTGAAGTTATTTACATAATGGTGATCACCACATTTATTTATCAAAAAACCGCTTCTGCCTTGATTGCTTCATTGTTTCCTTTACTCCAAGCTATGGCTAATTTAGTTGCAGGTTTGGTATTTCCGTTAGTTCTAAGAAAGCTTCCTTTTTCTAAATTATTGAGAAGTCTTCCATGTATAAGGGCTATTTTAATAACGCTATTACTTGTAAGTTTTGAACATATTACTGGAAATATTTATGTGCTGCTTATTCATGTGTTAATCATTTCCTTTATAGGTGGTTTGGAGAAGCCGATTCTTAATTCAATTATTCCTAAATTAGTAGCTAAAGACCATCTTGTAAAAGCAAACAGTTCAATATCAGTTACAACACAATCAGCACAAATAGCTGGATATAGTTTTACCGGCTTTGCTGTCATACATTGGGGGCATCACCCTACTTTATTTTTTAATGCAGTATTAATATGGATGGCTGTATTGTGTATTTTTCATACATCAAAATATACCGCTCAGGAGGAAGGAATAGCACAAGTAAACCAATCAAAGTGGGAATTAATCAAAGAAGGCTGGGCTTTACTTTGGCATAATCAAACGTTAAGAATGGTTACATTAATGGATGTAATTGAGGGGGCAGCTGGTTCCATTTGGATTGGCGCAATCACACTGGTGTATGTAAAAGAGGCATTAAATCGAGGAGAGCAATGGTGGGGCTTCGTTAATGCAAGTTATTCCATAGGATCTATTATTGGCGGTTTACTCACCTTGCTGCTTGCCAACTTGATTCAGAGGCATTTGATTGTTAGTATGGCGGTCGGTTCGCTATTATTTAGCCTTTTTACTTTAATTTATGGGCTGACAAGCGTCCCTATACTTGCACTTTTTCTGTGCGTTGCCATGGGGCCGGCATATCAGATTAGGGATGTTGCTCAACAAACTGCCTTTCAATTAAATATTGAATCACAACACCTGCCGAAGGTATATGCATCACAGGGAATCCTGCTATCAATTGTTACTGGTTTCTCCATATTATTAATGGGCTTGATTGCGGACTATATCGGAGTTCGAGCAGTCTATATTTTTGGTTCCATCCTAATCTTTATTTCCGCAATTTTATCGTTGTCATTAGTTCAAGCAGGAAAAAGGAAAGTTTTTAAATAAGTTATGGAGGATTTGAAAATGCAACCACCTAAACATATTGTTTCAGCAGCTACGATTGTTTTAAACAATAAAAATGAAATTTTATTAATTAAGGGACCTCGCCGGGGATGGGAAATGCCTGGCGGGCAGGTGGAAGAAGGGGAATCATTGAAAGCTGCTGCTATTAGAGAAACATAAGAGGAATCCGGCATAGATAATGAGAATATTAAATTCTGCGGAATATTTCAAAATGTAAATGAAACAATTTGTAATACATTATTTTTAGGTAAACCGGTTGGAGGAGAGTTAATCACTAGCAGTGAGAGTTTAGAGGTTGGTTTTTTCTCAATTCAAAAGGCATTAGAAATGGTCACATGGAAAAACTTTAGGCAAAGAATTGAGTATTGCTTAAATGACAATCTTCAGCCTTTTTTAGTTGAATTTTAGAGAACTTTCTGTTCTAAATGACCATTTGAGAGCTGAGTGCGCTAACCACCTTACTGTGATAAAAACAGTAAGGTGGTTTTTTAGGTTAAACGTTATTTACATATTCTTTTCAAAAATAGGGGATATTTTAGCTAAAAAGAAAGTTTAAATACATGGAGGTTAGCAATGGAGACTGGAAAGCAGGTAAGGCTTACAGCGGCGGAGATTACATCCCTTTGGGCCTCTTATATGAATGATAGTGCAATCTCATGTAAGTTAAAATACTTTTTATCTAAAGTGGAAGATGAAGAGATTAAACCCTTAATCAAACATGGTTTAGAGCTTGCTCAAGGAAATGTGAAAACTTTAGCTGAAATATTTAATAAGGAAAAGTATCCTATTCCATAACAGCCGCCTATGGCCACGGATCGAGACGAGCTGGCAAAACAAGGCGAATAAATGGTTATTGAAACCGTAAAGGATGATTTCGATGATTTATATTTATAACGACTATGGCGGGACACATACCACATCCATGGCAGCAGCATATCATTTGAAAAAATTGCCACAATCAGAAGTGAAATTAACCACTGAGCAAATTTTAGATATGCCTTATTTTAATCAATTGGATCATGAGGATTTTGGAAAGCTGATTTTCCATGGAGTCGACGAAGACAATAACCCTGTTTATACGATCGGGAGAAAACGAAACAAACTTGTTGTCCCAGCCTTAAAAGAAATGATTTTATTGCTTCAGGACAAATTTCAATTTCAGGAAAAGATAATTTTCTCCAATACTTCACCAACCGTACCACTGGCTATGTCAATTGGCGGATTCTTTTCAAGAGGATTAAAAATAGATATGATCGGTATTCCGTTTTTGGTTAAAGGGGCTAAGCAGTGCTGTGATAATGTCTTTCGTTTAGTTCAAAATACGAAGGAAATTGGAAAATCCGGCTTTCAGGAAAAGGTCATTATTTTAGAAAATGAAATGTTTAAAAATTAATAGTAGATACAATAATAAAAATTACAATTCCCTTTTAAAAATATCCATAATTCACCTAAAGACTACCTTCAACTCAAGACAACCCAGATACCAAAAGTATAGATATTTTTATGAAGGAATTAGTGACGGCTAATCATCAAGGATTAGCCGTTTTCCAGTGGGCATTACATTGCTCGATAAAAATGATGTTCTTTTAAATAGTCCGGTAAATGTAGGATTGAGGTAAGTTCGGCAAAAGTACTGTTTGGTTCCATGTCAATATCCACGATATTATAGCTCCATTCAATTTCCGCGGGTATATGGACCGCATTAATTCCTAAATCTAATGCCGGTTTAATATCCGTTTTCAGAGAATTTCCAATCATCCACGTAGATTTCTTTTCGGAGTTAATTTTTCTTAACACCTTTTTTAAGGCTTTCTGGTTTTTATGTTCAAAAATAAAGACGCCATTTTGAAAATATGGCTCGAGCTTTAATTGCTTAATTTTTCGATATTGGTTTTTATGGTCGCCGCCTGTAAATAAATGCAGATGATGGCCATCTTCTATTAACTTATCTAACACTTCATACATTTCCGGAAAGGGTTCTACTTCAATTTTGAATACACTTTCCCCAATCTTGCGAACTTGTTCGATTTCGTTTGCTTTTAGCCCTTTATTAAATTGCTTACAAAAATAAAGATATGTTGTGACCAGCGATTCTGGATAACGTGAAGAGTGAAGCCCATGCTTATTAATACTTTTTAAATCAAATTCTAACTGCTTTTGTTTAACTTCCTTAACGGAGATATTTTTAAACCATTCTTTCATACGTTTTGCAAATTCATTTCCCGCCTGTTTAAAGTATTTATTGCAGTGGATCAGCGTATCGTCTAAATCCAATATTAAGGTTTGTTGATTCATGACCAATCCCCCCTAACGAATGGTGTAAATTAAATATATGAATGACTTTGGGAACGATGATATAACAGCCAATCCTTTTTTAAAATAGTGCTGATGTAGTGGAAGGATTATATTCTAGCCATTTTTGGCTACGGGAATTATTCGACAAAAAATGTCGAAAAATACTTGACGGTTTTCGAAAAAGTATGTATATTAAAAAAGTCGGTTACCGGCTTCATACATATTAACAACGCAGTGTATCGTTTCAAAATAGAACGATGCATTGCGTTTTTTATTAAAAAAAGGATGCTTTAATCGCATCCAAGTATTCTATAGCTGGCTTCCCCGCCGCTGATTTGTACAAACATATTCATTAAAGATTCTGTTAGTTTATTTGCTTCTTCTAAGTTAGTTGACGGTCGTAAATAGATAAGCTGCATTGCATTTTTTGTATTGTTTGTTACTGCAGTTCTCTCCGAATCGACAAAGGGACTTCCAAATGGCCCTTTCTGATCTGATGATATAATCAGTCTGTGCAGTGAATTTACCCGCCCATTTAGACCTATGTATTCTTCATTTTTCCCGCCAATTCGAATTTCCACGGGGCCTTCCGTCAAATCGGCATCATAGACACCCATCGGCACCTGATACTGCAGGGAGAAAAAATTATTTAAATCGGTGGCACTTTGCACAGAATTTAGGTAATTTTGTTTTTTTACCCGTCGATATAATGCCTCTGCAGAGTGACGGTAACGGTTAGGGTCCTTGCCGGTCTTTTTAAAAATGGCCCGCCATTCTTGTATACCTGGCAGCTCGGTTACATTTTTATTCTCAAGCTCAAAATAGATGGATTCTTGAAATAGCTGAAGCCGCCCTTTTAACATTTGCGGGGAATCCCCGACCGTAATATTTTGATATTCAATTACACCTAATTTAAAATCAGGTATCAGCTCCGATAATTCCGGCGAAAGTTGAATTTCCAACAATCCCACCTCCAAATTTCATTAAAAATAGTTTATCATAAATTGATGGACAGCTAATAATATGTGATTTTTAAATAGATCTGCACTGCTTTTCATTTCAAGGAAAGGAGGGGACTAACCTTGGACGTTAACAAACTAAAACAAGAAATTATCGCCTACAGTAAAACTATCGGCATTGATAAAATCGGCTTTACGACAGCCGATCCCTTTACAGAATTGAAAAACCGGCTGATTCGCCAGCAGGAGTTGGGCTATCAATCAGGGTTTGAAGAACCTGATATCGAGAAACGGACCAATCCTGCTTTGCTGCTGGAGGAACCACGGTCGATCCTCTCCATAGCTCTCGCTTACCCGGCAAAAATGAAAATCCGGGTGGAAAGTAAGAAGGGAGAAAGAAGAGGGATCTTTTGCCGGGCATCCTGGGGCCTGGACTATCATCATATTATCAAGGACAGACTTCAGAAGCTGGAGGCATTTATTTTAACAAAAGTACCGGATGCACGGTTGAAATCCATGGTCGATACCGGCGAACTTTCGGACCGGGCCGTAGCGGTAAGGGCGGGAATCGGCTGGAGCGGGAAAAATTGTGCGGTGATTACACCGGAGTTTGGCTCCTATGTTTATATTGGCGAAATGATTACAAGCATTCCGTTTGCACCAGATACACAAGTAGAAGACCAATGCGGTTCTTGCACTAAGTGCCTCGATGCGTGTCCGACAGGTGCTTTGGTGCAAGGGGGGCAAATCAATGCCCAGCGCTGTATTTCCTTTTTAACCCAGACAAAAGGATTGATTCCTGATGAATTTCGGGACAAAATCGGAAACCGTGTCTATGGCTGCGACTCCTGCCAGACGGCTTGTCCTTATAACAAGGGTAAGGATTTTCATTTTCATGATGAAATGGAACCAAATCCGGAAGTCGCTAAGCCGTTGCTCACGCCAATATTAAAATTAAGCAACCGTGAATTTAAACTGAAGTTTGGGCAAGTCTCAGGGGCATGGCGCGGGAAAAAGCCAATTCAGCGGAATGCGATGATTGCCCTTGCCCATTTTAAAGATGAAACTGCTGTTCCTGATTTAATCGAAGTATTGGAGAAGGAAGCAAGCCCTGTTGCCAAAGGGACCGCTGCCTGGGCACTTGGAAAAATTGGCGGGGAGCAGGCTTTAGAAGCGTTAAAGCGAGCAAAGGAATCTGAAACCGACCTGGAAGTACTTCAGGAAATTGAAAAAGGATTATCTTTGATTTCTTAAAAAGGGCAGACGTTTACTCCCTGCTTTTTTTTTATGTTAAAATTTCCTTTCTTTCATATGTATGAAGAGAAAGGAGCTGATTTTTCCAAAATGGAGAAGGCACTTCAAGAGCTATTTGAATTCAGGGTTCAACAGTTTGTCGGTAACGAGCGGAATGCAAGAGATCTATTTTCAAAGGCTGAGATAAAGCTGGAGTCGCTGTTAAAAAGATCTGCTGAAATTGTAAAGGCAAAAGCGGCCGGAAACATAATTGACACTACAAATGAAGAAGAATTTCAAAAGGTAAAATATCTCGCGCATTATCAATATTTGATTAAACAGAGAGGCAGTCTTTATCTGGAAGAAGAGACAGAGGAGAGGGTAGCAAAGTTCTATAAAGGCGCCCTTATTATGGATGAGGAGGTTAAGCCGCCAATAATGGAAAATGACTCATTCTCTATTCAAAATGCTTCAGAGCCTGAGGAACGCATTAGCTACCAATACGATCGTCTCAAGGCGGTGCAATATGCCGAACGCTGGTGGAATACGTATAATCCGGCATATAAAAAATTTGAAAATAATTGCACCAATTATATTTCACAATGCCTCAGAGCGGGCGAGGCACCGATGAGAGGGCATCCCAACCGCGGCACGGGCTGGTGGTACCAGCATACGAATTGGAGCTACAGCTGGGCAGTCGCCCATTCGTTGAAGAACTATTTAGGGAATTCCAAGAGCGGGCTTAAAGCAAAGCAGGTTAGCAGTCCTGAGCAGTTGAACCTGGGTGATGTGATTTGCTATGATTTCGAAGGCGATGGCCGGTTTAATCATAATACAATAGTGACGGGCAAAGATGCCAATGGAATGCCTTTGGTGAATGCCAATACTTATAACAGCCGGATGAGGTATTGGGCCTATGAAGATTCTTCCGCCTATACACCGAATATTAAATACAGGTTCTACAACATTATCGACGGCTGAAAACCTAAAGTCTTGAACAGGAGTATGATAATGGTATAATTGCAAGTAGAGTTTTTTTCGAGGTGAGAAACGTGTCAGTGCATGTTGTATTATTCCAGCCGGAAATTCCTTCTAATACCGGAAACATTGCCCGCACTTGTGCAGCAACCGATACCACTTTACATTTAATTCGGCCATTAGGGTTTTCCACCGATGATAAAATGTTGAAAAGGGCCGGTTTAGACTATTGGGAGTTTGTTAATATTGTTTATTATGATTCCTTAGATGAATTTTTTGAACAAAATGCCGGCGGTGAGTTCTTTTTTTTAACAAAGTTAGGCGAAAAACAGCATAGTTCATTTGATTACAGCGATAGGAAGAAAGACTATTACTTTATTTTTGGACGCGAAACAACAGGTCTTCCGAAAGAGATAATTGAACAAAACTACGACCGGTCATTGCGGATTCCAATGAATGAAAACGTCCGTTCATTAAATCTGTCAAATACTGCAGCCATTCTTGTTTATGAGGCACTAAGACAGCAAAACTATCCAAACTTAATCGAAAAAGGGCCTGAATGCTAGGCCTTTTTTTCTTATCAGAAAGGAGTTCTAACCATATGAACGAAGTAATCGAAACCATTCTTAATCATCGCTCGATTCGACATTTTGAGGACAAGCCGTTAACCGCCGAGCAGATCAAAACTATTGTTTCCTGTGCTCAGGCTGCGGCAACTTCTAGCTTTATTCAAGCCTATTCCATTATTGGGGTTAAGGACAAAGAGAAGAAGAAAAAGCTGGCTGCGCTTGCTGGAAACCAGGAATATGTTGCCAACAATGGTCACTTTTTTGTTTTTTGCGCCGATCTTTACCGCCATACGCTTATAGGCGAACAGGAACAAATGGAAGTCATCCCAACTCTTGAAAGTACCGAAAAATTTATGGTGGCATTAATTGATGCGGCATTAGCAGCACAAAATGCGTCCATTGCGGCTGAATCCATGGGGTTGGGAATATGCTACATAGGTGGTTTGCGCAATCATTTAGAAGAGGTAAAAGCGATTTTAAAAACTCCTGAAAGAGTGATCCCGCTGTTTGGGCTTGCCGTAGGCTATCCTTCAAAAATAACCGAAAAAAAACCGAGATTACCATTGGAACATATTTATCATGAAGAAGAATACGAGCAGAATCAAGAGGTATATCTGGATCAACTTCAAAATTATGATGAAATTATTTCACACTATTATTATGAGCGGACAAATGGTAAACGTCAGGATCGCTGGTCAGAGCAGATGGCAAACATGCTGTCTAAACAAACAAGAATGTATATGAAAGAATTTGTTCAAAAAAATAAATTGAATTTAAGATAAAAAAAGGGCCGCTTATCCGATAAGCGGTCCTTTTGGCTATACTTTTTATTTATTTTGTACCTGGTTTGTCATTAAACCCTGAAGTAAATATTGCTGCTAAGAAAGCTACCATTACGCAAAGGATTAGGAATAAGCTCATTGTTATGTAAATCCCCCTTCGTCATCAGATTTTCATTTTTACATATAGTTTTATTATAGCCTATCTTTGAAAAATGAAAAGGGCAAGATGGAAAGAAAACAAAAAAGTAATAGTCGATTACTTCTTGGTCACGCATGTTCAATTGATAAGGCGCATAGAGTATATTAATCGTCTCTGATTAAGCTACAGGGGGAGGGTATTATGGATATTTTAAAAAAAATCGAGATGTTTCGTGAAGAAGAGGAAAAACTTCGCTGGGAAGGTTCGTTTGCGGATTATTTAGAACTGTTAAAGGAAAAGCCATGGGTAGCACAGTCAGCACATTCTCGAGTTTATAATATGATTAAAGATGCTGGAATCGAAGCAGAGAAGGGGGCGAAAACCTATAATTTCTTCAGTCATCAATTATTTGGGCTTGAAGAAGCACTTGAAAGGCTGGTAGAGGAATATTTTCACCCTGCTGCCAAAAGGCTCGATGTCAGAAAGCGAATTCTGCTTCTGATGGGTCCCGTCAGCGGAGGAAAATCAACGCTTGTCACAATGTTAAAACGTGGATTGGAGAAATACTCGCTGACCGACCGCGGCTCGGTTTTTGCGATTAAAGGATGTCCAATGCATGAAGACCCGCTCCATTTAATTCCTCATCATCTGAGACAGGATTTCTATGATGAGTATGGAGTCCGCATTGAGGGTAATCTTTCACCGCTTAACATGATGCGGCTTGAACAGGAGTACGGCGGCAGAATTGAGGATGTATTAGTGGAAAGAGTCTTCTTCTCTGAAGACAAACGTGTCGGGATTGGAACATTTAGCCCGTCAGATCCGAAATCGCAGGATATTGCCGATTTAACTGGAAGTATTGATTTTTCAACGATCGCTGAATACGGTTCTGAATCTGACCCGCGTGCCTATCGTTTTGACGGGGAATTGAACAAGGCAAACCGAGGGATGATGGAATTTCAGGAAATGTTAAAATGTGATGAAAAGTTCCTTTGGCATTTGCTGTCATTAACCCAGGAAGGTAATTTTAAAGCGGGGAGATTTGCGCTCATAAGTGCTGATGAGTTAATCGTCGCCCACACAAACGAAACGGAATACCGCTCTTTTATTTCCAATAAGAAAAATGAAGCACTTCATTCCAGAATTATTGTCATGCCAATTCCGTACAATTTAAAAGTGTCCCAGGAAGAAAGAATTTATGAAAAAATGATTCGTGAAAGTGATGTGGCGGATGTTCATATTGCTCCTCATACGTTAAGAGTGGCGGCGATGTTTACGATTCTTACCCGCTTAAAGGATCCGAAGAAGGGCGATATTGACCTTGTGAAGAAAATGCGCTTGTATGACGGAGAAAGTGTGGAAGGCTTTAACAAAGCGGATGTCGATGAACTGAAGAAGGAATACCCGGATGAAGGAATGAGCGGAATTGACCCGCGTTATGTGATTAACCGGATTTCCTCGACAATTATTCGCAAAGACGTACCATCAATTAATGCACTTGATGTATTAAGATCGCTTAAGGACGGTCTTGACCAGCATCCATCAATTACAAACGAGCTGCGCGAGCGTTATATGAACTATATTTCAATCGCACGAAAAGAATATGATAATATTGCCAAAAAAGAAGTACAAAAGGCATTTGTGTACTCATATGAAGAGTCTGCTAAGACATTAATGGACAATTACCTTGATAATGTGGAAGCATACTGCAATAAAGCAAAGCTGCGTGACCCATTAACCGGTGAAGAAATTAATCCAGATGAGAAGCTTATGCGTTCCATTGAAGAGCAAATTGGTATTTCTGAGAATGCAAAGAAAGCATTCAGGGAGGAAATTTTGATCAGAATCTCCGCCTTTGCTAGAAAAGGCAAGCGGTTTGATTATAATTCCCATGACCGTCTTCGTGAAGCAATCCAGAAGAAGCTGTTCGCAGATCTGAAGGATGTAGTCAAAATCACAACGTCTACGAAAACACCAGATGAGCAGCAGCTGAAGAAGATTAATGACGTTGTGGCCCGCTTAATTGATGAACATGGTTATAATTCAACATCAGCAAATGAATTATTACGTTATGTTGGCAGCTTGTTAAACCGTTAAAAATGCTTGTGGTAAAAAATGAAGGACTGGCGGAAGAATCTGCCAGTCTGTTTTTTTCTAAAGTATTCGCCTGTTAATTAAGTACGTATATCCAAAAATATGTATGCTTGTCCATTTTTATAGGCAATAAACCATTTGTCTTAATTATTTGTAAATTATTCTCGCTTTCTGCATAGGATAAAGTAATCTATCTTTTGCCTGAATTTTTACACTCGCGTTATTGTATGACTTTGTGAAAAATGTGTGCATGTTTTATTAAAAAAATTTATAAGGAGGGGTTAAAATGACTGTCAATAACCATCAGTTTGTGATCTCTAAAGAAGATTGGTCCCTCCACCGTAAAGGCCACGATGACCAGCAGCGCCATCAGGAAAAAGTCCAGGAGGCAATCCGCAATAATCTTCCCGACTTAATTACAGAAGAGAGTATCATTATGTCTAATGGTCGCGATGTGGTAAAGATTCCGATTCGTTCATTAGACGAGTACAAAATTCGATATAATTATGACAAAAACAAGCACGTGGGCCAGGGGGACGGTGACAGTCAAGTTGGTGATGTAGTGGCACGCGATGGGTCAAGCGGACAAAAAGGTCCCGGTAAAGGGCAGGGTGCCGGAGACCAAGCTGGAGAAGATTATTTTGAAGCAGAGGTTTCATTAATGGAACTGGAGGAAGCATTGTTTAAACAACTGGAACTGCCGAATTTAAAGAAAAAAGAAGAGCAGGAACACCTAATTGAAAACATTGAGTTTAATGATATTAGAAAAACGGGATTAATGGGGAACATTGATAAAAAACGCACGATGATGTCTGCTTTTAAACGAAATGCGATGAGCGGCAAGCCGGCATTCCATCCGATTTACAAGGACGATCTAAAATTCAAAACCTGGAATGAGGTAGTGAAGCCTGATTCTAAAGCTGTTGTCATTGCAATGATGGACACAAGCGGTTCAATGGGAATATGGGAAAAATATATGGCCCGCAGCTTTTTCTTCTGGATGACCCGCTTCTTACGAACAAAGTATGAAACAGTGGAAATAGAATTTATTGCTCACCATACAGAAGCGAAGGTTGTTTCTGAAGAAGACTTTTTCTCTAAAGGAGAAAGCGGCGGAACGATTTGTTCTTCGGCCTACCGCAAAGCATTGGAAATTATTGATGCGAAATATAATCCACGGAAATTTAACATTTATCCCTTCCATTTTTCAGACGGTGATAACTTAACATCTGATAATGCCCGCTGTGTAAAGCTGGTCGAGGAGTTAATGAAGATCTCCAACATGTTCGGCTACGGTGAGGTAAATCAGTACAATCGTCACTCGACCCTAATGTCTGCCTATAAAAACATCAAAGATGAACATTTCCGTTACTACATCCTCAAACAAAAAGCTGATGTATTCCACGCTATGAAGAGCTTTTTCCAAAAAGAAGAAGAAAAAATGTACGCATAAGCGATAGCATTGGAAACAGGTGCCTGACACCTGTTTTTTTGCGTTTATTACCATTAATACTTTGAACGAAAAAAATAAAAAATAGGAGTGCAAGAAGAAATCATTCTTTTTGCAAAAGGGGGTAATACGGGTGATAAAGAAGTCAGCAGGTGTAGCTTTAACAGCGATGCTTACGATTGGACTAGCAGCTTGTAATAACAATAATAAAACCGGTTTAAATGACATAAACGATCGAAATGACCGGGTCGGCATGAATGTCACTAATCGTGATAATGATTGGAATGACTTACGTAATGTCCGCAATGATGATTGGACCCGCTATAACGGACCATTAACGGAAAATTATCGAAACAATGATAATGATTTAAATTTGTTTGACGGTAAGAATAAAACAAGAACAGACCGAGATATGATTTCGGCATACCAAACAACATTGAATAGTGATCAGTATCCTCAAACAAAAGCGGTATTAATTGAGGATGCAAAATATCAATTTATCCCAGCGGGTAATAACGGCATGTTTGATTCAGGGTTTTTTCAGCAATTTCAGCCATATTTAGGACAGCAAGCACCAGCGGTAAAGCCGCCGGTTCAGCATGCTGCTCCACAGCCGTCACAGCCTGCTCCTAAGCAAACCCAGCCGGGACCACAGCAGCCGGCGCCAAATCGGACTCCGGTACCAAAGCAAACCCAGCCGGCGCCAAATCGGACTCCGGTACCAAAGCAAACCCAGCCGGCACCAAATCAGACTCCGGCACCAAAACAAACCCAGCCTGCTCCTAAGCAGCCAGCAGCAACTGGAGCGATTAGTCAATATGCCCAGCAGGTAATTAATTTAACAAATGTGGAACGTAGGAAAAAAGGTCTTTCAGATTTGAAAGCCGATTCACAGTTAAGTGGAGTTGCCCAGAAAAAGGCCGACGATATGCAGCAGAACCATTATTTCTCTCATACAAGCCCAACTTATGGGTCACCGTTCGATATGATGAGAGATTTCGGTGTAACATATAAATCGGCTGGAGAAAATATCGCTCAAGGTCAGCGTACACCGCAAGAGGTAGTAACAGCTTGGATGAATAGTGAAGGTCACCGCGCCAACATCTTAAGTACAAAATATACCCATATTGGCGTTGGGTTTGAAGAAGCTGGAAAACATTGGTCACAAATGTTTATTGGAAAATAGAAAAGCTGACGGAAGAAAAAAATGATAAAACCCAGAACCAGAACCGACTGTTAATCCGGTCGGTTCTAGTTCCCATTTAGTAAAGAGATCGTTGGAAATTTAACAAGGATTGTTGTCCCATTTCCTACTTCACTTTGAACCCGGATGGTTCCATCCATAGCTTTAACAATACTATATACCACCATCATCCCTAAGCCGGTCCCATTTTTTCCCTTCGTGGAATAGAATGGTTCCCCCAGCCTTGCCAATTGTTCGCGTGTCATCCCCTCACCTGTGTCCTTCACAGTAATCGTTACTTCAGTTTGGCTGAACTCAGTAGATACGGATAAGTATCCACCATTTGGCATCGCTTCGATAGCATTTTTTAGTATATTGACAAAGCATTGCCGAAATTTTTGCAAATCCCCTTTTATAAAACCAATGATGGAGAAATCAGTATGTATTTCAACGGAGTTTTGATTAGCTAAGGGCTGAAGAAGGTTAATTGTTTGCCTAAGTTCACTTTTAACATTAATTTCCTCGATGGTTTCTAATGCTGGTTTAGCAAATGTTAAATAGTCCTGTATTACCCTTTCAGCGGAAAGCAATTCTTCTTTTACTATTGACAAATATTCTTTTCGCTTTTGTCTGGGAAGGTAATCATCCTGTAATAATTGCACAAAGCCAGTCGCAGCAGTTAGCGGGTTGCGGATCTCGTGGGAAATAGCCGCCCCCATTTGTTCAACAGCCTTTAATTTTTCAGCTTTAATTAGCTGCTGTTTCATTTCCTCATTCTTTCTAAAAAATTCAATTGAGTAGGAAATAATTAATACCCCAAGCGGTGGAATAAACAGATAGGCCGCGAGCACATCAAGCAGGGAAGATTCTGTTTCATTAAATCTTAATCCTACAAATGATAGCATTCCCAATGCCATACTAATAAGGACGGATATTGCCATCCGTCGAATTGCAGGCTGTTTCCCAAACCAAGGAAATAATCGCCAAGCAACGATGGCAAATGGGACATAAAGTGCGATGGTTTGATAAAAACCTAAATTAATGCCATACAAACCCCTTAATAGGACTGTGAAAGCTGCTAGGATTGGTCCAATTCCTAAATAAAGACTGCCAATGACTAACGGAATGACCCGTAAATCATACCTGGCGTGGGGAACCGGATGATAAGAGAACTGAATGCAGCTCCATAAGAGAATAATGAAAAAAATAATATAGGAGGGTTTTGAAAAGGTCAATTTTCTGTTTTTTTCAAGAAAAATAAAGCAAAAAAATAGCACGATAATAATTATGGAAAGATTCAGAAAAAAGTGTTTAGTAATTTCCATTAACTTCACCGACCATAAAAGGATGATAGTAAAATTTTACAGCTTTTTTGTACATGTTACAACAAAATTCTACAAGCATAAAGAAAAAAGGCTTGAATCTTCAAGCTTTTTTCATAAATTAACGGTTGAAATGGTGTTCCTTCCATTTGACTTTGATAAATATAGTGCTGAATCCGCTTTTGCGATTAATTCTTGCGGTTTCACCAATGCCTCCGGAATGATGGTTGTAGAAACGATACTTAATGTAACAGTGGAGGATACCTTGGAATTATTGTGGGGAATATGCAGTTCCTGGATAACAGCCTGAACTTGCTTCGCTGCTCTCATTGCCTCATTTTCGCTGGATTGTGGTGAATATAAACAGAAAAATGATAAGCTATAAAACCGCTTATAAGAGCGGGGATTTTAACGATAATTGCTTGTTTTTAAATAATTGCCCCAATATGGAGAAGGTGGCAATTAATAGTGCTAAATTAGCGATAAAGTCTTTTAACATTCAAGAATCTCCTGTAAAACGCATTATGGTAAATTTTTCAGCTTTCCAATTATACTATAAAAAATAGTTAATTTTGACGAAATTTGATTACAATATGTAAAAAGTTTTATCTTCATTCGACATTTTCCGGGAAATAAATTAGTACTAAGGACATACTTTTGAGGCGGCAAGTTCCAGAATGATCAGATAAGAATATTGGTATAGACAACTATACATGGGAATGCTACTATAAAGAGGACATATGAAAGGAAGTCTTGATATGGATAAAATAAAATCTACTTCTATTTTACTTAAGGGAATTCGTGTTTATACAGAGAATGAAATAATTGAAAATGGCTATATCAAAATCAAAGACAACTTAATAGACGAAATAGGAACAACAGATCGGCTTGGGAGTATGGAGGATTATGAAGTGCTGGAAATCCCTTCAGGATATCATGTAGTACCTGGCTTTATCGATGTTCATATACATGGAGTGAATGGGGCAGACACGATGGATGCAACAAAGGAAGCACTTGATACAATGGTGATGGCATTGCCAAAAGAAGGGACCACCAGCTTTCTTGCGACAACGATTACTCAAGAGGCAGAGGAAATAGAAAAGGCTATTAAAAATGCTGGCGAATATATTGAAATGCAGTCCGGTCAAGGAAAGGCGGAAATCCTTGGTATTCACTTGGAGGGTCCATTTGTGAATGCGAAAAAAGCGGGAGCACAGCCTATTCAGCATATCATTGATCCGAATCTTGAATTGTTTAAACAGTGGCAGGCATTGGCTAAAGGAACAATCAAGCTTGTGACATTAGCACCAGAGCGGCCTGGGGGCTTAGAAATGGTCCGTTACTTAAAGGAAAATGGGGTTATTCCGTCTATCGGCCATACAGATGCCACCTTTGAGCAGGTGAGCGAAGCCATTGATGCCGGGGCAAATCATGTGACACATCTGTATAATCAAATGAGAGGACTGCATCATCGGGAACCTGGTGTTGTAGGTGCTGCATTTTTACGTGATGAATTAAAAGCTGAAATGATTGTTGATGGTGTCCATGTCCATCCGGAAATGGTCAATCTCGCTTATAAACAAAAGAAAAGTAAAGGCTTGTTGTTAATTACAGATTCAATGCGGGCAAAATGTTTGAAAAACGGCACGTACGACCTTGGCGGACAAGAGGTAATAGTACAAGACGGCAAAGCAGTACTGGGAGACGGGACGCTTGCCGGAAGTATATTAAAGCTGGGTCATGCTGTGAAAAATGTCTTACAGTATACAGGTTGTACAATTTCAGAAGTAATAGAAATGGCGTCGGTTAATCCGGCAAAACAATTAAATGTTTACAATCGAAAAGGCAGTCTTGCGGCAGGAAAGGACGCCGATATTGTCATTCTTGATGATCAAATGAATGTTTATATGACTTTTTGCCGAGGAGAGGTCGCCTTTAATAAAGAGGAGGAAGCTTAAGATGAATTTGATTAAAGTAAAAGATTATGCAGAGATGAGTCAAAAGGCAGCGGAATTTATTATCGATAAAGTACGTAGTACACCAGGGCTAAAGCTCGGGCTGGCAACAGGAGGAACACCGGTAGGAACGTATCAAAAACTGATTGAAGATCATCAAAACAATAAAACATCTTATCATGATGTTGTTACATTTAACCTGGATGAGTATATCGGACTCTCAGGGGAAAATAAGAACAGCTATCGTTTTTTTATGGACAACAAGTTATTCAATCATATTGATATTGAAAAAAGTAATACCTTTATTCCCCGTGGTGATGTTGAGGATATTATTTCAGAATGCAGGAAATATGAAGAATTAATCAGCAAGCATGGCGGCGTGGACCTGCAAATTCTAGGTATTGGCGGCAACGGGCATATTGGATTCAATGAACCGGGTACGTCCTTTGACACCAAAACCCATGTTGTAAATTTAGCCGACTCCACCATTGAGGCTAACGCTAGATTCTTCAACAGTATGGAGGAAGTTCCAACGCAGGCCATCACGATGGGGATTTCCTCTATTATGAAAAGTAAAGAAATCCTGCTGCTCATTTCCGGTGAGGGTAAAAGAGAGGCAATGAAGCAGCTGCTTCATGGGAAAATTTCTGAAGAGTTTCCCGCATCTGTTTTAAATACTCATCCCGCTGTTACCATTATTGCCGATCAAGCGGCATTAGCCGATTAAAAAGAGGAAGTGTCAGTAGGAGAATGATTAATAAGAATTCCCCCATTCCACTTTATTATCAGCTTGAAGAATATATTAAAGGGCTAATTGAAAAGGGCGAGTTGAAACCTGGTGATGCACTGCCGCCGGAACGGGAATATGCAGAAACAAATCAAATCAGCCGAATGACAGTCAGGCAGGCCTTTACCCAGCTGGTAAACGAAGGTTACCTATATCGGATACAGGGCAAAGGAACATTTGTGGCGGAACGGAAAATTGAACAGCCTCTGCAGGGCTTGACAAGCTTCACCGAAGATATGAAGGCAAGAGGGCTCGTGCCTGGAAGCCAATTAATACACTTCGAAACGATCGCGGCTCCAAACGGAGTAGCAAAGCAGCTGTTAATCCCAGAAGCCGCACCGATTTATGAAATCTCTAGGATTCGTTTAGCTGATGGTGTTCCAATGGCGTTAGAAACCAGTTTTATTTCTGCCGAGTTAATTACAGGGTTGACGGAGGAAATTGTAAATCAATCCTTATACGCCTATATGGAAGAGCAATTAAAACTAACGATTGAAAGCTCAACCCAGATTATTGAGGCTTCGATTGCAAATAAGGAAGAGGCTGAATATTTACAAATCAGTGAAGGTGCTCCAGTGATGCTGATTCAAAATATTGCATACTTAGAAGATCGGACGCCGGTGGAATTTGTAAAATCTGTTTTTCGTGCCGACCGTTACAAATTTATGATTCAAAAGAAACGCCAGAAACTATCTGGAAATTAAAAATAGGATTTAGGAGACAGGTACTTATTTGGTATCTGTCTTTTTACTTGAAATAGTCCCAATATTTTTTCCCCTTTATTATACCGCTTACAAAAAAGTTATTGACGAAAGTAATTAGACGATGATATTCTACAACTAGATCAATTAATTAGTTTAATAAACTAATTAAAAAGCCGAAATTCTCGAGAATGTCTACTTTTTTTATATTTTATTGTAAAGGGTTTCAAATACTAAAAGGACAAAAGGGGGAGCCGAGATGTCAAGGAAAGATAGGAAGGTTACGTTACGTACCAGTGTTGGCTTTGGATTAACAGATATTATGGGGGGTGGGGCCTTTACCATTATCGGTGCTTGGTTATTATTCTTCTATACAACGTTTGTTGGGCTGACACCCGTTGAAGCTGCTTCTATTATTTCTATTGCACGTGTTGTTGACGCGATTATAAGTTTGTTTATAGGAAGTTTAACCGATAACTTCTTAAAAAATAAATTAGGAAGAAAATTTGGAAGACGCCGGTTTTTCTTATTAATTGGTTCCCCGTTAATGCTTACTTACATTTTATTGTGGGTAACAGGAATGAACTATTGGTATTATCTATTCACTTATTTATTGTTTGAAGTTGTGGCAGCAATGGTTCTTATACCTTGGGAAACGTTACCATCTGAAATGACAAAGGATTTCAACGAAAGAACAAAAATGTCAACCGCTAGAATGTTTATCTCCGGTACGGGCACATTTTTAGCTACTTTTGTCCCTGGGCTGCTAATTTCCTATTTTGGAAATGATAATTCATATGCGTATTTTATTAATGGTGCATTCTTTGCTGTGCTATTTGCGGTATGTGTATTTATTGCCTATAAATCGACATGGGAAAACGAGCTTTCCCCAGAAGAAGAAAAAGCACTATTGGCAAACTCAAATGAACCAAGAAGTTTTAGTAAAACAGTTAACTCTATTGTTGAAGTTTTGGCAGGTTATGTTTCGACCTTTAAAATTAAAAGTTTCCGTAAACATTTAGCCATTTATATTTTCTCGTTTACTGCGAAGGACGTATTTAATGCGGTATTCATCTTCTTTTGTGTATATGCGTTAAATATCTCAGCAGCGACTGGGGCTAACTTACTTTCACTAAGTATTATTGGGATCCCTACGACAATATTATCTGGAATCTTGTTCGCAAAAATTGGACCTTCCAATTTATTTAAAATTGCTTATTCTACAATGATTGTATGTTTATTAAGTTTCTGGGCCATTTATTTAGTTAAACCAAGCTCAATGATTGTCATTTTATTTGTGATCGCTGGCATCTATCAAATCGGTAGAAGTATGTTGGAGTTTACTCCTTGGAATGTGTACCCATTTATTCCGGATGTTGATGAAATTGTCACTAAACAAAGACGTGAAGGACTTTTTGCGGCGGTTATGACCTTCTTTAGGAAAACTTCTGTAGCAATTGCAACGATGATTGTTGGTTTTGTACTGGAATTCGGAGGGTTTGTTAAAGGGCAGACAACACAATCTCCTGAAGCCATTCAAACCATTGTGTATACATTAGTAATTGGAACGATTGTATTGCTTCTTATTGCGCTATTTATTGCATTTACTTTCAAATTAAATAAACAAACACACGCAATCTTAGTGAATGAAATTGAGCGCTTGAAAAATAACGGCTCAAAAAGCGATGTGGATCCAAAAACAAAAGAAGTCGTAGAAGAGCTTACTGGATATCACTATGATAATATATGGGATAGTGAAGTGGCAGAAAGTAAAAAATGGAAGATCTCGTAAGAAGTAAAATAAAAAATCCATTAAAAAATCCCCTTCTCGACCTATTCGGCTGAGAAGGGGATTTTGTTGCTGCACAATTAAAATTCATTTTGGAGTGCTTGATTTTCAAAATTTAGATTCAGTATTGGAACATCTAAGAAATGTTTAATAGCAAGTGCACAAGCTCCCAAACTGCATGCTTTATCCCCTATTGAGGAAATTAATAATTCTTGATAATGGCTGATGGAAGAATGAAGATTTTCCCTAATTTTATGAATAGAATTTGGATACATTCTTAGGAATTCACTATCAAGGACTAAAACATCCGGATTATATAGATTGATCATATTATTCAATCCAATGGACAAATAATAGATAAATTGTTCCATCTTGTCGTGAATGTCCTCATCGCCTTCATCAAGCCATTTTTGAATATGTTCATAAGTCATATTTTTTATTTTTCTATCTTCGGATAGTTGTTTGAAAACACTTGCTTCTGATGCGTATTTTTCCCAGCAACCTTTATTTCCGCATTCGCATTGTTTTCCTTCAGGTACAACAATCATATGCCCGGCTTCTCCGGCATAGCCGTTATGACCGCGGAAAAAATCATTATTTCTCATCATACCAAGTCCAATTCCTGAATAGAGAGTTGCACATAGAAGATTATCTGTCGAGTGGTGTACAAAAACACGTTCAGCAAACGCGCATAAATTCGCATTGTTTTCTATATAAATATCAATCCCGATTTCTTTTTCGAGATCATTCTTTAAGTTAATATCATTCCAGTCGAATCGCGGTACGTAATGGATAATTTCATCTTTTGAGACAAGGCCGTGGATAGCAATAACAATCCCTACTATACCATAGCGGTTGTCTTTCCATTCCACTATGTAATTTTTAATCTGATCAATTAAAATAGGAAGGGTTTCTGAATAGGCTGTCGTATTAATCTCAATTGTGTTTGATGAAATCGGAATACCTAGGAGGTTTGATAAGGTAAAAGTAATTTTACCAAAATCAAGGTCAATGCCCAGCGCATAGCCTGCGCTTCCGTCTAGCGAAAGCATGATAGGCTTTCTTCCAACAGAATTATGCTCAAGCTGCTGCTCTACAATCAGCCCTTCTTCCAATAAGTCAGCTACCTGAGCGGAGATGGTAGCTCTCGTCAAGGCTGTGGCTTTGGATAGGTCTGCCCTTGAAATCAGCCCTTCCTTAACAATTTCTTGAATTATGATTGAACGATTAATTCTTTTAATATAAGCCGCATCACCAGTAACCATTTGAATCCTCCATTTCTACGAAGCAAAAAACCTTCGCTCCTATTATAACAGTTAATAGGCGTAAGGTCTTAATTATTTTGGCAGTTAATAATCTGATAATTGACGAAAATAAATAAACGTGGTAACGTAAATATATATTTAATTTGTTTAATAAACAAATTAATAAAAAGATATCTATTTTTTTATATAATTCTGTAAGGGTTTACAGTTGATTTTCATTTACAGCTAGACAATGAACTGGAGTGGGGAAAATGAAGAAATTTATGGATAAACATTTTTTATTAAATTCGGACACCGCTATAAAGCTTTATGAAAATGCGGCTGCCGATACACCAATATTTGATTTCCATTGCCACTTAAGCCCGCGGGAAATCTGGGAAAATAAGTCATATGAAAATATTACACAAGTATGGCTTGGCGGGGATCACTACAAATGGCGCACAATGCGTATGCACGGGATAGGCGAAAAATATATTACAGGCGACGCAACTGACTGGGAAAAGTTTGAAGCTTGGGCTAAAACGGTACCATACTTAATTGGGAATCCAGTTTATCATTGGACACATATAGAATTAAAAATGTACTTCGGTATTAACAAGGTCCTTAGCTTGGAAACAGCCAAAGAAATATGGGATGAATGCAATGAAAAATTACAAAGCCCTGATTTCAGTGCAAGAGCGTTGATTGAAAGATCTAATGTGAAGTTTATCGGAACAACGGATGATCCGGTATCTACACTTGAATACCATAAACTATTGAAAAATGATGACTCTTTCAGGGCTATCATCGCCCCAACTTTCCGTCCCGACGGCGCGCTCTTTATTGACCGTCCGACGTTTAAAAACTGGGTAGAAAAATTAGAGCAGTCGGCAGGCACCGAAGTGAACTCACTAGACGGATTTTTAGCAGCACTAAAGCAGCGGGTTGATTATTTTAATGAAATTGGCGGCCGTGCATCCGATCATGATATTCAAAAGATGGAGTTCGTTGAAAAACCAAAGCAAGAAATTGAAGGTATATTCAATAAAGGATTAAACGGTGAACAGCTTTCAGCTGCTGAACTCGTTGCCTATCGCAGCTTCCTATTAAAAGAACTTGGAAAAATGTATGCCGAAAAACAATGGGTAATGCAGCTGCATATGGGAGCAATGAGAAACAACAACACCAGAGCGAAAAAGCTCATTGGTCCTGATACCGGTTTTGATTCGGTTGGCGAAGCCAATATGGCGGAAGGCTTGTCGCGTTTTCTGGATGCGCTTGACCAGGAAAATGCGTTGCCTAGGACAGTGTTGTTTAACCTAAATCAAAAAGATAATGTAGTCTTAGCTGGTATGATGGGGAATTTCTATGAAGAAGGCATCCCAGGAAAAGTTCAGCTTGGTTCCGGCTGGTGGTTCCTCGACCATATTGATGGAATGGAAAAACAAATGAAGGACTTTGCTAATGTTGGTTTATTAAGCCATTTTATTGGTATGTTGACTGATTCACGCAGTTTCCTTTCATATGCCCGTCATGATTATTTCCGCCGGATTCTATGTAACATTCTTGGCGATTGGGTAGAACAGGGACTTGCACCAATTGACATGAAGCACTTGGAAACCATCGTGAGAAATATTTGCTATCATAATGCCGAAAAATATTTTTTAGTACGTTAAAGAATAGACTTGAATAGACACAGGGGGTTCAGCACAAGGAACCTCCTGCTTGACTACATTTAAGCAAAAGACTTAAAATTATGAAATTAAGAGCGAAGTGGCTTTAGATGGTTTTATTTTAACTATGTGGTAACGTTAAATAGTGGAAGGTTTACAAAGAAATACATAGGAAGGATATGGATATAGAATGACTAAACAACAAATTGGTGTTGTCGGATTGGCTGTTATGGGGAAAAACCTTGCATTAAATATTGAGAGCCGAGGTTATTCAGTAGCTGTTTTTAACCGTTCATACGATAAAACTGAGGCATTCTTAAAGGATGAAGCAGAAGGGAAAAACTTTGTCGGTGCGCGGACTGTTGAGGAATTTGTCAATTCCCTGGAGAAACCGCGCAAAATATTATTGATGGTTAAGGCGGGAGCGGCTACGGATGCTACCATTGAATCGTTAAAGCCATTTCTTGAAGAAGGCGATATCCTGATCGATGGAGGCAATACATTCTTCCAGGATACAATCAGACGAAATAAGGAACTCGAAACAGCAGGCTTCCATTTCATTGGAACTGGTGTTTCAGGCGGTGAAGAAGGGGCATTAAAGGGTCCGGCAATCATGCCAGGCGGTAAAAAAGAAGCCTATGAATTAGTTCAGCCAATCTTAGAAGCGATTTCCGCTAAGGTTGAAGGAGATCCATGCTGTACTTATATTGGTCCTAACGGCGCCGGCCATTATGTGAAAATGGTTCATAATGGAATTGAATATGGCGACATGCAATTAATTTGTGAGGCATACTTCATCTTAAAAAATATCCTGGGTTTAAGTACTGAAGAGCTTCATCAAGTCTTTGCAGAATGGAACAAAGGTGAATTGGACAGCTATTTAATTGAGATTACAGCTGATATTTTTACAAAAGTCGATCAAGAATCCGGCAAACCGCTCGTTGATGTCATTCTAGATACAGCCGGTCAAAAGGGAACAGGCAAATGGACCAGTCAAAATGCTTTAGATTTAGGTGTACCTCTTCCGATTATTACAGAATCCGTATTCGCTCGTTTTATCTCTGCAATGAAAGAAGAACGTGTGAAAGCAAGTAAGGTACTGAATGGACCAGAAGTTAAGCCATACGAAGGAAATAAAGAAGAGTTGATTGAAGCGGTTCGGAAAGCTCTTTATATGAGTAAAATTTGCTCTTATGCACAAGGCTTCGCACAAATGCGCGCTGCTTCTGAGGAATATGAGTGGAATCTTCGCTACGGCGATATTGCGATGATTTTCCGTGGCGGCTGTATCATTCGCGCTCAATTCTTACAGAAGATCAAAGATGCTTACGACCGGGATCCGGAACTAGCCAATCTGTTATTAGATCCATATTTTAAAGAAATTATCGAAAACTATCAATCAGCACTTCGTCAAGTGCTTGCCGTGGCAATTGAGCGGGGAATCCCAGTACCATCATTTGCAAGTGCTATTTCCTATTATGACAGCTACCGAACGGAAACATTACCTGCAAATCTATTACAGGCACAGCGTGACTACTTTGGAGCCCACACGTATCAAAGGGTTGATAAAGAAGGGGTATTCCATACAAATTGGATGGAGTAAAGTTTTCTTCAGAGACAAAACCTTTTCAACAAAAAAGGTTTTGTCTCTTTTTTTAATATGTACTTGTAGCTTTATTGACGATAGGGAGGTATCATGTTAAGATAAAAATAATTAGTTAGTTTGATAAACAAATTAATTAAAGTGATTATGAAATATTTTGTAAGCTTATTGATGAAAGGGATTACAGAGAATCGATAGATCAACTAATTATCTACATGCAAATAAATAAAATGAGGAACACTTTCATAATGAAAAGGAGTGTTTTTTTCGGTGGGGATTCTTCAAGAGCTTCTAAAAGATATACCAGTGCCAAAATTAACAAAGGTTAAAGTTAAATTTGATGATCAGAACCTAAAAGACCTTGGTCATGCTTTAACAGAAAAATTACATCAGGAACATATAAAAAATACAGTTAAGCCGGGAATGGAGATTGCGGTTGCAGTTGGCAGCCGCGGGCTAGATCGTATTGTTGAATTAACGGCGGTAACCGTCCAATTTTTAAAAAATTTAGGGGCAAAGCCATTCATCGTTCCAAGCATGGGCAGCCACGGAGGCGCTACGGCCGAGGGGCAGCAAGAAGTACTCGCGCATCTTGGGATTACTGAGGAAAGCGCTGGCTGTGAAATACGTTCGTCGATGGAGGTAGTCAAGATTGGTGAACTTCCAAATGGCTTGCCGGTGTATATCGATAAGTTTGCCTCGCAAGCAGACGGGATTGTCGTCATCAATAGGGTAAAACCGCATACGGCTTTCCGGGGACCTGTAGAAAGCGGCATTATGAAAATGATAAGCATCGGTTTAGGAAAGCAAAAAGGAGCCGAAGCATGTCATCAAATGGGGTTTAAATATATGGCGGAAAACGTTCCCGCTATGGCGAAAATCATCATGGAAAAGACGCCGTTCTTGTTCGGGGTAGCTACGGTTGAAAATGCGTTTGATAAAGTGGTGATCATTGAAGCATTAACTCAGGATGAAATTATTGCCAAAGAACCGGAGTTACAGAAGCAGGCTAAAGCGTTATTGCCGAAATTATTTTTTGATCAATTAGATGTACTGGTGATTGACGAAATAGGCAAAAACATCAGCGGTGATGGAATGGATCCGAATATTACCGGCCGTTATCCAACTCCGTATGCTTCTGGAGGCCCTGATGTTAATAAAATGGTCGTGCTGGATGTAACCGAAGAATCAGAGGGGAATGCCAATGGGGTAGGAACCGCGGATTTTACTACCCAGCGGCTTGTTGACAAAATGGATTTGGAAGGTACCTATGCCAACGGTTTAACGTCAACTGTTGTGGCACCTACTAAAATAGCGACTACGTTGCCGAATGATCAACAGGCAATTCAAGCAGCTATTAAAACAAGTAATATATTAGATTTTCACAATGTTAAACTGGTCCGGATTAAAAATACACTAAAGCTGAGTGAAATTGAGGTATCGGAAGCTTTACTAGAATATATAGCAAACCATCCTAATATGGAGCAGGTTTCAGATCTATATGAGTTTCCATTTGATGAAAACGGAAATTTATTTTAACTAGGGGAGAGACGGCTATGTCACAATTATTTGATTTAACAGGGAAAACGGCTGTAGCGATTGGTGGAAATGGGGTTCTGGGTTCAGCAATGGCAAAGGGCTTGGCGGAGCATGGAGCCAAGGTTGCAATTGTCGGCCGGAATCTTGAAAAGGCAGAAGAAGTGGTGAACGAGATTATTAAAAATGGCGGAGAAGCAAAGGCTTTTCGGGCAGACGTAAGCTCAGAAGATGCTTTAATGCACCTTGCCGATGAAATTGATGAATGGTCCGGCGGCTGTGATATTTTGTTAAATGCACCGGGAACTAATAGTTCAACACCTTTTTTTGAACTTGGAATGGATGAATATGATAGAATCATGGAAATTAATCTTAAAGGGATTGTCCTTGCATGCCAGGTATTTGCAAAGCGAATGATAGAGCAGGGAAGAAACGGAAGCATCATTAATATTTCGTCTGTTTCATCGACTACTCCGCTGTCACGGGTGTTTACTTACTCCGTATCAAAGGCTGGGCTTAACAGTGTTACCCAATTTTTAGCACGTGAATTTGCGCCGCATGGAATCCGTGTGAATGCCATCATTCCAGGTTTTTTCCCAGCTGAGCAAAACCGCAAAATTTTAGATAAAGATAGAATAGAAAATATTATGAGACATACTCCTATGAACCGTTTCGGGGAGGCGGAGGAGCTGCAGGGTGCAACGGTATGGCTCGCCTCTGAAAAGGCTTCGAGCTTTGTCACAGGTGCCCTGATTCGGGTTGACGGCGGCTTTGGCAGTATGACAATCTAGTCAATACACATAAAGTTGGTTATTATAAAATATGATAAAATGATGGTTATCATACTTTATAGATATTGATGGGAGATGGGGATAGTGTTAACAGAGAAATACGGAAAATTGGCATCAATTCTCCAAGAAATGGAGTCGGTTGTGGTCGCATTTTCCGGTGGTGTGGATAGTACATTTTTATTAAAAGCGGCAGTTGATACTCTAGGGACGGATCACGTCCTGGCAGTTACAGCTGACTCTGAAACATATCCTAGCAGCGAACTAGAAGAGGCGAAACAACTTGCCGAAATAATTGGTGTTAAACACGAGGTAATTCATACATCCGAACTAGCCATACCTGGATATGCGGAGAATAATAAGAACCGCTGTTACTTTTGTAAAAGCAGTTTGTTTGATCATTTAATTCCTGTTATGGAGGCAAAGGGTTTTAGCAATGTGATTTATGGTGTCATTGCCGATGATATGAATGAATATCGTCCAGGGATGCAGGCTGCGAAAGAGAAAGGTATCCGAGGTCCGCTGCAGGAAGCTAATTTGTTTAAAGAAGAAATTCGCGAGCTTTCTCGCCAGCTAAATTTGCCAACATGGGATAAACCGTCATTTGCTTGTTTATCATCCAGAATTGCGTATGGCGAGTATATTACAAGAGAAAAGCTGACAAAGGTAGAAAAAGCAGAAAGATATTTAAAATCGCTGCAAATTCGTCAGGTGCGAGTTCGAACACATCAGGAAATTGCAAGAATAGAAGTGGAACCAAATGATATGAAGAAGGTTCTTGAACATCACGATTCCATTGTGAAAGAGCTTCAAGAATACGGATATAAATATATTACCTTAGATCTTATTGGATATCAGAGCGGAAGTATGAACAAGGTTCTAAGCTAAAAAAGGGTAAAAAAAGAGTCAGGATAGAACAAAAGGCTTTGGGTGGTTCCAAGGCCTTTTGTTCTAGTTTGGCAGCATTATATGCTCCATCATGAAAAATGGACTAAAGGATGAAGAAACATGACACAAGAATTTGTTCTAGGACTTGATATTGGTACGACCAGTGTAAAGGCCTGTATTTTTCATTTAAATGGAAAGCTCGAAGCGGAAGTTGAAAAGGTAAATACTTTTTATTATCCGGAGACTGGATGGGCAGAACAGGACCCTGAAGAAATCGAACGCTCTAGTGTTGCGGCCATTAAGGAAGCGATTGAAAAAGCAGGAATCGAAAAACATGAGCTGCTTGCTGTTGCTTTTTCAGCAGCGATGCATTCTCTTATTTGTATAGACGAGGAAGGCAAGCCGTTATCTAAAGCATTAATTTGGGCGGATGGACGAGGATTTGCCCAGGCGGAGCGAATCGCGGAAACAAATGGGAAAACAATTTACGCAAAAACGGGGACGCCAATTCACCCAATGACACCATTTATTAAGCTTTTATGGATGAAGGAAACTAATTATGAACCATATAAGAAGGCAAAATATTTTATGTCCATTAAGGAATACTTACTCTATCGCTGGTTTAATGAACGGGTTATTGATTATTCCATGGCCTCTGCCACAGGGCTGTTTAATCCTGAGACATTGAAATGGGAGCCGGAATTATTAAGACAGACCGGTATTTCTGAAGACCAGCTTTCCGCAATTGTCTCACCAACTAAGGTGCTTACTGGTATTGACCAACAAATTGCGGCAGAGATGGGAATTGACATTGAAACAGCCTTTGTCATCGGCGCTGCTGATGGTCAATTGGCGAATTTAGGGATTGGAGCGATTCTTCCTGGGGAAGTGGCAGTTTCTGTCGGGACAAGCGGAGCCATTCGACAATTTACAAAAGGGGCTAAAATAAGTGAAAATCAGGAAACCTTTTGTTATTCTTTTACCGAAGACAGCACGATTATTGGCGGGCCGACGAATAACGGCGGAATTGCCCTGCAATGGTTAAAAGATCTCTTAGGAAGTAAAGAAAGTTTTGGAGAGTTTCTAAGGTTTGCCGAACAAGTTCCTCCAGGTGCCGACGGACTTATTTTTCTTCCTTATATTAATGGAGAGAGGGCACCGCTTTGGAATCAGCGGGCAAAGGGTAATTTTTACGGGGTAACGGTGACACATAAAAAAGAGCACTTCATTCGTGCTGTTCTTGAAGGTATTACTTTTAATCTTTACCAAATTGGGAAGGCTTTAGAGGAGTTAACGGGGGAGCCGAAAAAACTCTATGTTAACGGTGGATTAGCAAGGTCGCCTTTATGGCTCCAGATGATGGCCGATGTCTTTGAGGCAGATATTTATGTTCCGGAAAGCCATCATAGCGCAGCATGGGGAGCAGCCTGGACTGCATTGGTGGCAATGAACAAAGCAGCTTCTTTTGAAGAAATTAAAGAGAATATTCCGATGAGTGCAGCAATTGTTCCAAATCCCCAAAATAGTGCAATATATAAAAAGATTTATCAAAACTATGTTATGCTGGCAAAGGATATGGAGAAATACTTTAAATAAAAGGGGCTGAATTCGAATGCTTGAAGATATTTTAAAGCAGGTTCAAAAAGGGACCCTTAGTATTACAGAGGCAAAGGAACAGCTGGCTACCTTTGAAAATCTAGGATTTGCTAAGGTTGACCACCATCGAAAGAAACGTCAGGGATTTCCTGAAATTGTTTTCGGGGAAGGGAAGACAGCAGAGCAAATCATTTCAATTATTCAATCGTTAAGAAAGCGAAATCACCAAGTGCTAGTGACAAGAGTGTCTCTGGAAAAGGCGGCGATCATTCAACAAACATGTCCGGAGTTTATCTATCAGGAAACAGCTGGCATCATGTATTGGAAGGATGCAGACAACCAAGAAGAATTGTCGGAAGGGTATGTGGCCGTTATTTGTGCCGGGACATCGGATTTACCGGTCGCGGAAGAAGCGGCACTTACGGCTGAGGTGCTTGGAAGTAAAGTGAAGCGAATCTATGATGTTGGTGTCGCGGGAATTCATAGGCTGTTTAATCATCTTGAGGAAATTCAAAATGCAACGGTATCTGTTGTTGTTGCTGGAATGGAAGGAGCACTGCCGAGTGTAGTGGGCGGGCTTGTTTCCCATCCAGTGATTGCCGTCCCAACCAGCGTAGGTTATGGTGCGAACTTTAATGGCCTGTCCGCCCTGCTCACGATGTTAAATTCATGTGCATCAGGGATCAGTGTAGTTAATATTGATAACGGCTTTGGCGGAGGTTATAACGCCGTCTTAATTCATCAGCTGGCACAAAAAAATGGAGGAAAGAATGAAGACACTGTATTTTGATTGTTTTTCAGGTATTAGTGGTGATATGGTGATTGGTGCCTTAATTGATGCAGGCGCCGATCCGAATCATCTGGCGGAAGAATTAAAAAAGCTTAACATTCAGGACGAGTACGAACTAAAGTGGCAAAAGATCGTAAAAAACGGAATTACCAGTACGAAGTTTGATGTGATTTTATTAAACAATACTACGGGGCATCAGGAACACATTCATGAACATGGGCATGAACACCATCACGAACACAGCCACGAACATGGGCATGAACACCATCACGAACACAGCCATGATCATAGTCATGGACATCATCACCATCACCACCGTGCCTATCAAGATATTGTCAAGTTGATTGAGGATGCTGATTTTTCTCAACAAGTAAAAGAAACGGCGCTAAGAATCTTTAAAAAAATTGGTGAGGCTGAAGGACTAATCCATGGTATTCCATTAGAAGATGTTCATTTCCATGAAGTGGGAGCAATTGATTCCATTATTGATATAGTAGGTGCTTCAATCCTGATTCATCAATTAGAGATTGGCGCTGTAAAAGCCTCTCCTATTCCTGTAGGGACAGGACATATACATATAGATCACGGTATATACCCGGTGCCGGCTCCAGCAACACTAGAAGTATTAAAAGGGGTTCCAATTCAACATTCCGATATTAGATTTGAATTGACAACACCAACGGGTGCGGCTATTGTTGCCGTACTGGCTGAAGAATTCAGTGCCCTTCCAACGATGACAGTTCAGGCAATCGGCTATGGAGCTGGCACGAAGACCTTCAAAGACCGTCCGAATGTACTGCGTGTTATCATTGGGGAATAAAGACTATTGACACCTTGAAACTGAAAGGAGATGGCCAGATGATCCCTCATCCTCCTAATGGTGAACATATTGACGATCAAATGGTTAAGATAGAGGTTAATCTCGATGATATTCCCGGAGAATGGCTTGGGTATGTGATGGACTTGTTATTTGAGGCTGGGGCAAATGATGTTTTCTATACCCCAATTTATATGAAAAAAAACAGGCCTGGAATTTTACTGCAGCTCCTCTGTTCCTTGGAAAATCTAAATAAAATGAAGGAGATTTTATTTAGAGAAACCACTACATTAGGCGTTCGTTACTATCCATTAACTGTCCATCGCCTGGAAAGAAAGTTTTTAAAGGTTGCAACAGAGTGGGGAGCCATAACGGTAAAACAGGGAATGTTGAATGGACAAATTGTCCAGACTGCTCCCGAATTCGAGGAATGTAAACAAATTGCCCGTACTCATAGTATCGCACTAAAAAAAGTTTACGAACAAATTTGGCTGGCAATAGGGCAAGAAGAAAACCTAGAATAACAGCTGCTAATTAACAAGCAGCTGTTATTTTTTGTTTGACTAGCAGGGAAAAGTGTTTTTTCGACTAAATTTGTCAAAAAAACAAGAGAATCGCATGCAAAATTCCCGTAAAAGGTTTATAATAGTTTAATAATTTACATAATTAATTCAACATAAAGGAGAGGAAAAAGTGATAATTGGGTTACTTATTATATTAGTTTTAGTATTATTTTTGCCCTTCTCTGTTAAAAAGGTAGAGCACAATCTAGAGGCATTCCTTTTTATCATGGGGGTAGCAGCCGTATTGATCAGCGGCAGTATGAATCAACATTTAATCAGTAAAGCCCTTATCGATCCGATTAATATTACAATTGCTGTCCTTATAGCCGGATTAGTTACAAAATGGGCCCAAGCTCCATTGGAAAAGTCCATTTTAACCATGAGCAGAATACTGACACCAAGGGTATTTCTAGCATTAACTGTTATCGTTCTTGGATTAGCATCCAGCATTATTACTGCGATTATTGCAGCTATCGTACTTGTAATTGTTATTAATGTCCTTCCGCTTGACCGTAAGTCAGAGATTCGTTTCACCGTATTAGCCTGCTTTGCGATCGGTTTAGGGGCAGCGCTTACACCAATTGGCGAGCCGCTTTCAACGATTACAGTCAGCAAAATGAATGAAGGCTTCTTCTATTTAATCGATTTAATCGGCGTTGAGGTAATCCCTGCCGTTGTGATTTTCGGGATCTTATCCATGTTTCTCGTGAAGCCGCAGGAAAGTACAGATGGCTTAAAGTCTGATGAAAAATCTGAGAGCTATAAAGAGATTCTCATTCGATCCGCTAAAATTTATTTATTCGTTATGGGCTTGACATTCCTTGGACATGGATTCGAACCTTTAATCAATGAGTACATTCTAGGGCTTCATCCGATGATTCTTTATTGGATTAACATGATTTCTGCGATACTGGATAATGCCACTCTGGCAGCGGCGGAAATTAGTCCTCAAATGGATGGAGAGACAATCCGCGCGATTTTACTTGGGCTTCTAATCAGCGGCGGAATGCTTATCCCTGGAAACATTCCAAACATTATTGCTGCTGGTAAGCTTAAGATTACAAGTAAAGAATGGGCTAAATTCGGTGTTCCGGTCGGCCTTGTAACAATGGTGCTTTATTTTATTGTTCTTTTTGTGTTTTATTAAAAATAGATTTGTTGTCCGGCACTACAATGCCGGATAACAAATCTATTTTTATTTATTTCTATTTCTAATTCTTTAATATTTAAAGCTCTCCCGCTTCATCCCTCTATAATCTACTGAATTTTAACAAACTTTGCTTTGCCAAAATGAATTATTCTTATAATACCTTTTTATGAAAGTCTCTGTTATGTTTAAATACTAGAAATTACATTTGTGTTTTAGAATGAGCTCCTAAGCCCTGTTTATTACACTCCATAATCAGTTCTTTATTACTAAAATAAAAGAAAATAGTGGTAATTAATAATCATAATTTTCGGAATATATTGTTTTTATTTCTTAATCCTTATAATATTGACCTCAGAAGGAAAATTATTTTCCTACAGATATTTTTGGAGGAGGGGCTGTTTAATTTAAATAATTTTTATGTCTTAAAAATAATCATTTTTAAGGAGGATTTGTCATGTCAAAAAAAAGGCTATCCCTTCTAACTGGGAGTCTAGTACTTGTTATTATTTTTGCACTTCTATACACGACAAACAAAAGTACAGAGAAAGCAAGTACCCAAATAAAGGAACATGATGAAGTGAAGGAAATTGAAAATATGATTAAGGGACCCGGAAAAAGGGATGATTGGTTTATTAGTCAAAAAGTTTTTCCAAACAAAACTCTCCCACAAGAAGCCTTTCAGAAAGCTACTAAACAGGCAAAACAATTAAAAGAGACAACGATGAAGGAGTTACCAGAGCTTAAGAATGAAAAATGGACATTTATGGGGCCGAAGATTGTCGGGGGCAGAATTGTAGATATGGCTGTCGATCCGCAACAAAAAGACACAGTCTATGCTGCTGCGGCAACAGGTGGTGTGTGGAAAAGTGTTGATGCAGGAAAATCCTTTACAGCCGCATGGGATGATAATAATACTCAATCGATGGGAGCTTTAACTGTTTCACCTGATGGGACACTTTATGCAGGTACCGGCGAAGCGAATCCAGGAGGCGGAAGTATCGTATTTGGTGGAACAGGCATTTATAAATCAACGGATAAAGGGGAAAATTGGGAATCTATTGGTTTAAAAGAATCAGGAGCAATTGGAAGAATTGCACTAAATCCGAAAAATCCCCAGCAAATTTTTGTAGCTGCTGCTGGACAGCTCTTTAATCCTGGGGGAGAACGTGGATTATATCGTTCTCAAGATGGCGGAAAGACGTGGGATCACGTTCTTAAAGGGAAAAATAATACGACAGGAGCTGTAGATATCGCGATTGACCCAGTAAATCCAAACCGAATTTATGCAGCGATGTGGGATCACGTGCGATATCCGAATAACCGTGTATACGGTGGCGAAGGGTCTGGAATTTATCGTTCTACTGATGGTGGAAACACCTGGGAGCAACTGACAAATGGACTTCCGGCTTCTGACAAAAATTTAGGGCGAATTGGAATTGCTCTTTCACAAACACAGCCTGATCGCTTGTATGCAATAACCATTAAATCAGACGGTTACTATGAAGGGTTTTATATTTCGGAGAACGGCGGGGATACGTGGACAAAACAAGAAGTGTCAAGGACATTTTCAAATGCTCAATCATCATTTGGCTGGTGGTTTGGCCGCATTTGGGTAGATCCGAAGGATGAAAAGCACGTATTTGTTGCAGGTGTAAATATGATGGAATCAAAAGATGGTGGAATAACTTGGGTAAGTTCAAGAGGGATTCATGCAGACCAACACGCTGTCGCATGGGACCCCAAACAACCTGGACGAGTATATGTCGGAAATGATGGCGGTGTTTATCGTTCCGAGGAAAATGGCCTCGTCACCGGAAAGTGGGAAAAAGCCGTCGATTTACCAGCTACCCAATTTTATACAATGGATGTAAGTCAGCAGGATATCACACGTATATCAGGTGGAACACAGGATAACGGGTCTATCCGATCTTGGGGAAAAGATGATTGGAATGAATATTATGGCGGGGATGGATTAAAGAATTTAATTAACTATAAGGATAAAGAAAAAGTTTATGCATGTTATCAATATGGAAGCTGTGCATGGTCTGAAGACGGCGGAAATACTATGACTTATTTTACTAATAAGACTGTATCTGATCGCCGTAACTGGTTAAGCCCACTTCTATTTGATCCAAATGACCCATCTATCATGTATTATGCAGGGAATCGTGTGAACCGTTCAACTGATGGCGGAAAAACATGGGAGGTAATAAGCCCAAGCCTAACAGAAGGGAAATCCGAAGATTCTTATCCTTATGGCACCATTACAACTATCGCGGTTTCTAAGTCCAATGGAAAGGTGTTATATGCTGGGACGGATGATGGCCGACTATGGAAAACTTCTGATTTAGGGAAGAATTGGACAGAAATAATTAACAAGACTTTACCTAACCGCTGGGTTACAAAGCTAAAAGTCGATGCCAAAAATGAAAATTATGTATATGCAACCTTTTCTGGCTTTCGTAATGGGGAAGATAGTGCACACGTCTTTAAGAGTGAGGATGGCGGGAAAACTTGGGAGAACATCAGTGGAAATCTCCCTAATACACCTGTTAACAATTTAATCATTGATCCTAAAAACCGTCATAAGCTTTATATCGCAACAGATGTCGGCGTATTTATGTCAAAGAATGACGGAAAGAGGTGGTACAGCTTAGGTTCAGGAATGCCAATGGCACCTATTACTGACCTAGTCATGCATGAATCAACAAACACCTTATTTGCATCAACATTTGGACGTGGGATTTTCGAGATTAAGCTTAAATAAATATAGAGGGTGGCAGATTTTTTTACTGTCACCCGACTATTTTTTCTTTAATGAATAAGTCTGCTTCCCTTCGCTTTCCGCTTTACAGCTCCGCTATATTTTTCAATCGGCTTTTTCAAAACAAGTCCAAATAATAAGGTGATAATTGTAATTAATAGGAAGACTGTTAGATCCCTATTAGCAACATCCCATTGAATTCCACCGACCGCTTCCCGCATTAAGCTAATTGCATAAGTAAAAGGCAAGTAAGGGTTCAGCTTTTGGAAAAAGATCGGCATTACTTGAACCGGAAAAGTTCCGCCGGCTCCTGAAATTTGCAGTACAAGTACGACAATCGCCAATCCCTTCCCGACATTTCCGAAAATCGACACGAATGTATATACGATTAACATGAATACAATACTGGTCAGTAACCCGAAGATGACAAACCATGGTTTTTCTGATACATACGTCTTTAACAGATACATATCCCCTAAAGTGACGATAATGGCTTGGCAGAGAGCAAACGTTAAAAACGTCAGTAATCTTCCTACATAAACATGATTTGGATGATAATTTTCCGGGGCGCCGTTGATCTCTACGGGAATCAATGAAATTAACAATGTTGCCCCAACCCATAAAGATAAAGTAGTAAAAAATGGTGACATCGCAGAACCGTAATTAGGAATGGGAAAAAGCCGTTTTTCTTTTAGTAACACCGGTTCAGCAAAATAATCACTTTCTTTTTTTACATCATTACGCAATAAATCAATGATTTCGCGAATATCCTCAGATTTTTCAAAATCACGAATCTGTTTGGCAAGTAAAGTTATTTTTTGCTTAACTGCAGGAAAATCCCGTTTGATTAGGTCTAAGTCCCTTTTTCCAATTACAATTCCCTTTGAGGCATCGTTCAAGATTTTCTTTATTTGTGGAAGTGTTTTGTCCGCTTTAGCGAAAAATACATCCGCTTTTATTGGAACATTTTTTACAGTTTCACTTAAATTTTTTATTTTTGGAGCGATATCGGAATCGTATCGTGCTAGTATATCCCCCAGGCCTGTTGAAATTGTTTTCGCCAGCTGGTTTGTCTCTTCTAATAATTTCTGTGAGGGGGCATCTAATGCTTGAATTGTTTTTAAATTTTCCAATAGCTTTTCAGAGTGATTTTTCTGTTCGGTCAGATGTGATATTTCTCGGTCAAATATGGAAGTTCCGGCAAGACCGTTTAATTGTTCTAACAGATCAATGAATAATGATTCAATTTTAATCAGCCCATTAACCCGGGTGATGGCTTCCTGTATGGCTTTTTTCTTATCATCTTCGCTTATATTGTCTGAAAGAATCAGTCCTGTTAATTGTTCAACTGTTCCTGCGGCTGTAGTTAGATAGGTTAAGTTTTGTTTAATAGCAGGGACAAGGTTTGCAAACGCGTCTTTATTTTTCTCTAGAAATTTTGTAATATCTCCGGAAATTCCGTGGGCTGTGGCGATGATTCCCGCCGCGGTATCTATGTTACGCTGTAAATCTGCAATGATCTTTTGGGCATTATTTGCATCAGCATCAGCCGTATTGATGATCTTTTCTGCTTCGGACAAATGATCATTCAACCAAAATATCATTGTTTTTACCTTTTCAATATCGGGCAGGTTTTTTTGCAGTTCAATCCCAAGGCGGTTAAAAATATTAAATATAACACCATTGGCGGTTTTAACAAAATTTTTACTAACCTCCTCCTTAATCCCGCTTGCTCCTTTACTGGTGATTTTCGGTGCTATGGCGTTGATTTTTTCATTTACGGTATATATGAGTTCAGGCTTTTTGGGCTGATCGCTTAAAACGGTCGCTATTTTAGCGGAAAAATCACTTGGAATTGAAATGCTGGCAAAATATTTGCCCGTTTCTACACCATGGTTTGCTTCTGTTGCACTGACAAATTTCCAGCCTAACGATTGGTTCTTTTGTAATGAGGTGACGATTTCATTTCCGATATTAATACTGCTTCCTTTTAAAACAGCGCCTTGATCGTTATTTGTAATGGCGATAGGAATCCCTTTTGTATTGCTGTATGGGTCCCAGGAGGCTTTAATATTCAACCAGGCATACAGAGAGGGCAGAAATATTAAGGCAATTATAATAATCGCTGCAGCCCAATTTGTTGTAATGCTTACTAAATCATCACGGAAAATCGTAAATACCTTTTTCACTTCCATTAACCACCTAATCTTCTTATTTCCTTTATTATTTGTTTAATAGGAAAGTTGATACGCTTGGAGGGAAGAGCAATAGGGGAAGAGACAGAAATTTGTCAAAAACATGTGAATAAATAATGAAAACTGATGTTTCAAGCCATTATTTAGTTCAAAGTTTTTTATAATGAAGGTAAAGAAATAGGGAGGTAAGGAAAATGAATATCACCACTATAATAGAGTTAGAAAATCAGGAAGTAGAATCAATTGCTGGGGCAAAATTAGTTTTTGCACAGGAACAAATTGAAGAAAATATTGTGGAAACATGTGTGGAATGCTTTCAGATGGAGGATTCTGAAGATACCCTTACTACGGAAGAAGCGATGGAGAAAGTCTTTAACCGCCTGCAGCAGCAAGGAATTATTCCGCCGAATGTGATCGATTTCTCTTTTGAGATGCCATCATGTGAACGGTTAAGAAGTATTAATCAGGAAACAGACATTCCGCAAAAGGTCATTCTTTCATATATGTCGTAAAAGAAGTTCTTCGGAGCTTCTTTTTTTGACGCTATAATCTGTTAATTTTAGGTTATGGGTGAAATAGTAAGTAATGTGATAAGCCTCACTTGATTGAAAATGATTTTCAATTAAACTTAAAGCAGAATAGTAAAAGGAGGAATAAAAATGGAAAAAAACTCAGTTAAAGCATTTATGGAATACAACGAAGAGAAATTTACCAAACGGATTATGTATAAAAAAGGGGAAACAACCGCCTTTGTCTTAAACTTTTTACCAGGCCAGGCGCTGCCCGCCCATAAACACCCAGGAACTGAGGTTTATCTTTATGTCATTACCGGTAACGGCATGATAATCACAGACGGAAAAGAAACTGAGGTGTCTGAAGCGGATTTAATTCATGTTAACAGCGACGAAGAAATGTCATTTAAAAATAGCGGCACCGACCCTGTCAGCTTGTATGTCGTATTAAGCAAAACTCCAAGCGACCAATACGCCAAAAATATTTAATGGAAAAAGCCAGCTGATTCAAGCTGGCTTTTTCCGATGTTTAGAAATGCTTTTATTTTTAATACCAAAAAACCACCAATTCCAATTACCAAGAAGCTTCATTAAAGAAGGAACAAGAACCATTCTGACAATTGTGGCATCTATAAAAATCGCAATCGCAATACCCACACCTAACTGCTTAATCGGCATCACCCCTGTAAAGGCAAAGGCGCCAGTTACCACAATCATGATGGCTGCGGCCGAACTAATAATTTTACTTGTGTAGGTTAATCCAGATATCGTTGCAAGGCTATTATCCCCTGATTTAAGGTAGAATTCCTGTATTCGCGAAATCAAAAAGACTTCATAGTCCATTGACAGCCCAAAAACAAGGGTAAACACAAATACCGGAAGTATTAAACCGATATGTACAGGAGTGACCCCTAAATGCCCTTCCTGGAAAATCCATACCACAATCCCAAAGGTGCACCCTAAGCTTAAAATATTCATCAAAATTGCTTTTAACGGAATGAGAACTGAATGAAATGCCGCCATCAAAATAAAAAGCGTTGAAACAACAATCAATAGCAGGCCATAAGGTGCCTTTTTAAAAATCTCCGCAAAGATTTCCTGCTCAAATTTAATTGGGCCGCCAAAAGAAGCTTCTACATCCAAGTGTCGGCCAGACCAATCATTGACCCACTTACGAGCTATAGCCGAATGTTCTCCTGTTTTCAAATACACTTCAACCAGCATCTTATTATTTCTGATGTAATAATCCGTCACGGGTGCTAACTTCATTTGGCTACCCATTTTTAAAACCTTTAATAACTGGTTCTCACCCTTCGCACCGAGGGCTGAAAAAGGGGAGTCGACAGTATAAACAAGTTGATCCTTTTCTAGTTTTTCTATTGTCTTCCAAACCTTTTCAAGGTTGTCTTTGTTTAATACATTTCCATTTGTTTCAAGGATAATTGTTACCTTTTTCTGATCGCGTTTTTCTTTGGCAATGAATTTGTCTTGATATGTTTCAAGTGCAATTCTGGATGGGTAGTCAGGCGGCAGTGAATCTGTTCCTGGGATGTTAAGAATCATTTCCCTGACTGGTATAAGCCCCGTTAACAAAATGGCAAGAGCAACAACTGTCATGATGACTGGACGCCTCATAACAAACTGTGCGAACGTATGCCATAAACTTGTTTGCTGGTCTTTAATCTTGAGAATACTGAATTTATTTATCCTTTTCCCTATCAGACCCAGTAAAGCAGGAAGAAATGTTAACGCTGAAAGAACAGATACAAATATAACAGTCATTCCGCCAAGGGCAACATTTTGAAAAATATCAATTTGGATAAACCAAAGTCCTGATAACCCAATGAACACACATAATCCTGAAAAAATAATCGAACGACCGGCCGTGGCGACGGTGACCTCAATGGCTTCTTGAATCGATTTCTGTTTTAATTCCTCTTTATAACGATTTATAAACAGCAGGGCAAAGTCGATACTCAACGCCAGGCCAATCATGGGAATAATGTTTAATATAAAGATCGTTAAATCGGCCTGATAGCTGAAAAAGTATACAATCCCCATTGTGGTTAAGATTGAGATCACCCCGATGACAAGCGGAAGTGCAGCTGCTACAAGGCTCCCAAACGCAAGGATTAACACAATTAAAGCGATCGGGAGACCTATCATTTCCGCTTTTGCAAGGTCCTCCTGACTGGCTGTATTCAAGTCTTTAACAATAACTGGTTCACCGGTCATTGTTACCTTTAAGCCGTCCTTGTTTTTCAATAACTTCTGTAATTGTTCGATTTCCTTTCCCAGGTTCTCGGCATTTTTGGAGAAGGTTAAGGTGCCATAGGCATAATTACCTTTCACCATCCCAGGCTGTTCCAGCGGAGAGGTAATATTATCAGCAGCATCAAAGTCTTTTAAGTTTTCAAACGTATGCTTAATAAATTCGCTAAACTTCTTGGGGCTGACATCTTTGTCTTTTTCAAAAACGAGAAGGATTGAGGATTTCGGCTGGCCAAAATCTTTTTCAAGCACTTTTCTTGTTTCATTGTACTGGCCTCTGTATTCAAATCCATTACCACTTAAGACAGACGGCAGTTTTACGGCAAAAAAACCAAAAACAATAATCATAACAATCCATAAGAAAAGTACCCATTTTCGCTGCTTGTATATAACCCTGCCGAATTTATGCAAATTATAAGCCCCCCTTTACGGAAAAATTTAACTTCCTCTATTATACAAAAGAAAAGAAGAATGGGCAGATGACTTTTTTATGACATTCATCAACTCAGGTATTTTCATTAACTTTACCCTTAAACCAAATAGAAAATACGATAACCTTCATGAGTAAATTTGTTATTCGGAAATAAAATAATATTGGAATCGCTTGCTCTTCTTTGTTATAGTTACTTTGTAAAATATCAACGTATGACCTGGAGGTTGTTTAAATGACGCAAAATATTGCCGGAATGATTGACCATACATTATTAAAAGCTGATGCGACGAAGGAGCAAATCGTTAAATTAGTCAAAGAAGCAAAGGAATATTCTTTTGCGTCCGTTTGTATTAACCCAACATGGGTAAAAACGGCTGCAGAGCTGCTCGCGGATGCCCCTGAGGTAAAGGTATGCACGGTAATCGGTTTTCCCCTTGGGGCAACAACACCGGAAACAAAGGCATTTGAAACGAAGAATGCCATTGAAAATGGTGCGACTGAAGTAGATATGGTTATTAACATCGGTGCATTAAAGGACAAGCAGGATGATCTTGTAGAGGATGATATTCGCAGCGTTGTTGAAGCGGCAAAAGGAAAGGCATTAGTAAAAGTCATTATCGAAACCTGCCTCTTAACCGATGAAGAAAAGATAAGAGCATGCGAGCTTTCTGTTAAAGCAGGTGCAGATTTTGTGAAAACGTCAACCGGCTTTTCAACCGGCGGTGCAACTGCCAGTGATATCAGCTTGATGCGTAAAACTGTCGGACCGGAAATCGGGGTAAAAGCATCCGGCGGTGTTCGCAGCCGTGAAGATGCATTGGCAATGATTGAGGCCGGGGCAACCCGGATTGGAGCAAGCTCAGGTGTAGCTATTTGTAATGGTGAGGTTTCCAATAGTAATTACTAATCAAAAACAACAAATAAAAACCAGGGACTGTATTCGTTATCCCTGGTTTTTTATTATTAAAAGAAAAGCTGTAAAACGAAATAGGATATTGCTGCTATTAAAGCAGTGATGGGCAGTGTTATTACCCATGTAATCAGCATACGCTGGGCTGTATCCCACTTAACACCTTTAAGACGGTGGGAAGCCCCAACCCCCATGATACCTGATGAAATAACATGTGTTGTACTTACAGGCAAATGGATGTACGTAGCTCCAAAAATAATTGCTGCACCAGTTAAATCAGCTGCAACACCGTTTACTGGACGAATCTTCATAATTTTTCCGCCGACCGTTTTAATGATTTTCCAGCCCCCGATAGAAGTTCCAAGTCCCATTGCAAGCGCACAGGAGAATTGAACCCAGAACGGCACGTCGGCATCATGCGGGAGATATTGGTTGGCGATAAGTGCCAAAGTAATAATCCCCATCGACTTTTGGGCATCATTTGTCCCGTGAGAATATGATTGTAGAGCAGCCGTTGCAATTTGAATGTAACGGAAATTTCGGTTTGTTTTAGCAAGATTAAAATTCTTAAAAACGACTTTGAAAATACTGTAAAGGATATAACCGACTACAAAAGCTAAAATTGGTGAGAGAATAAGTGCTTCGAGAATCTTAATAAATCCACCGTAATTAAGGACATTTAATCCTTCAGCAGCAATTGCAGCCCCGGCAATTGATCCAATTAGTGCATGGGAAGAACTGCTCGGTATACCGTAGTACCAGGTGAGTAAATTCCAGGCAATGGCTGCAATCAATGCAGCTAAAATGACAATAGAACCGTGTTCAAGTTTAAATGGATCAACAATATCTTTTGAAATGGTTTTGGCAACCCCGGTAAACGTTAATGCACCGACAAAGTTCATCGTTGCTGCTAACATAATTGCCTGTCTAGGTCTCAATGCTTTTGTTGAAACAGAGGTTGCAATCGCATTTGCTGTATCATGGAATCCATTAATAAAGTCAAATGCAAGAGCACCAATTACGATTAATATGGTTAAAATCAATAATACGCTCATAAATAAGCTCCTTATGCATTTTTCATGATAATGGACTCAAGAGTGTTGGCAACTGTCTGACAGCTATCAGCAATCTCCTCAAGATTTTCATAAATTTCTTTATACTGAATAATGCGGATCGGATCTTTTTCAATGTTAAATAAATTTTTAATGGACTGTCTTAAAATATTATCACACTGGGATTCGTAATCCTTAATTTTAATGGCATGCTCCCTTAAAGGCGGTAGCTTTTTCTTTGATAACAATTCGATTGCTTTATCAATTTCTAGGACGCTTTTATGAATGGCGTCAACGAACTTTTTCATAAAATCATCCGCATTTGTAATGGAATACATTTCGAACAGTGCTGCTGTCGCTTCCAAACCATCAATAACATCATCCATTGTCATGGCAAGCGCAAGGATGTCTTCTCGTTCAATTGGGGTAATAAAAGTGTCGTTAAGTTCTTTAATTATTTCGTGAACAAAGGTATCGCCCTTTGATTCATATTCCTTCATTTTCTCTGAGAAAATTTTTAAATCGCTGACGTTTTTTAATTCATAATCAGTAAAAAATTGGGAGCCTTCTTTTAAATTCGCAGAAATGCTATTGAGCAAATTGTAAAATTTATCGTGTTTTTTTGCCATTTTAGGGACCTCCATCTATCGAATAAATAATGCCGAATCAACTTAACTATTTTATCGAATAATTGTCGAAAAATGAAACAATTCTTAACGAAATTTACAAAAACTTAACATTAGAATTTTCTGAAAAATGGTTTCACTTAACTATTATGTTACTTTTTCCAGAATTTATTTTCTTTATGTATGCAATATTTTAGTTGGACTGTGAGTATATAAAAGAAATTAGGGTAATTTAAAAGGTATAGACGAGGAGTAATTTTACTTCATTGTCTTAGGATTGCTCAGACGCTTATCGAGTAAGTGAAATACCGAAAACTGAAAAGGAGTGTTCTACATGAGCTTTATTTGGTCATTAATTGTCGGCGGAGTAATCGGATGGTTAGCAGGTCTAATCGCTGGAAGAAATATTCCTGGGGGCATTATTGGTAATATCATTGCAGGGTTTGTAGGTGCGTGGCTGGGAACAGCTGTTTTAGGAAATTGGGGACCGCATGTTGCTGATTTTGCGATTATCCCTGCCATCATTGGTGCAGCCGTACTGGTACTCCTGTTAAGCTTCATTATGAGAGCCTTCAGGAAAGCAGACTAACAGCATAAAAATGGATTAAAAAGCCTCCCCAGACGGGAGGCTTTTTATAGTAAGTGCATGTCGATTTGTTTGAAGATTTCTGGTTTGTCCCTAAATGGAGCTATACATTCGATTTTTTCCTGTGTAAATGGATGATGAAATTCAAGCTTAATTGCATGCAGGGCTTGTCTATTGACAATCGGTTTTCCGCCGTAAAGGGTATCGCCTGACAAAGGATGGCCAATTGAGTCTAGATGAACGCGAATCTGGTGAGTTCTGCCGGTCTCAAGCCAGCATTTGACGTATGACACATTTCTTTGTTTATCTTCTTTGATCACCTGATAATGGGTAATGGCGGGCTGTCCAGAAGAAGACACCCTTCGTTTCGTTGGATGATGACGATCCCTTCCAATCGGTGCATCAATAACTCCTGTTTTTTTTCGTAATAACCCTTCCGCCATTGCCAAATAGGTTCGTTTAATTTCCCGCTTAATGAGCTTTCTATCAAGGATTGCTCCAGCAAGTGCGTGCTTAGCAAATAAAATCGCTCCGGACGTATCACGGTCTAATCGATGGATTTGCCTCACGTTTCTTATTTCACCATTTGCAAGCATATGGAATTGTACCGCATTGATTAGTGTATTTTCTTCATCTCTATTGTCATTAGGATGTGTTTTCATGAATGGGGGTTTATTAACTACAATTAAATGGTCATCTTCATAAAGCACTTCAATTTCATGATAATAAGATGTTACTTGGATTTCTTCCTCGTTGAATACTCTGACCTGCAGCCTGGAGCCTGCAGAAAGGGGAGTATTCCAATTAATAGCATGGCCATTTACTTGTACGCTATCTTCCATTCTGAACGAATGAGTCAGTTTTTTGGAAGATTCCCATTCCTTACGAAAAAGCTCATCAATTGTAATCCCTGCCCACTCTTTAGGGATAATTAATTGAAACCAATCTCCTAAACGTTGCATAACTTCTCCTTTGCATACCACTAATTACCACCGTTATGGCAAACTTTATTATGTTATTCTTATCATATATTTAATGAGTGAAAAAAGCGATGGCAAGGGTGGGTTTTACGTGAAAATAGTTTTTGCCTCGACACCAAGTCAAGAGCAAGAAATCTGTGAACTAATCGGACATATTTATTCAAATATTTTTCCACTTTATTTTACTGATGATGAGATTTCACAGTTTGAACAATTAAAAGTATTGCATATTTCCAAAAAGCAGTTTGATGAGATCGGTACATTAAAGGATGCCTTTCAGGTGATGACAAGTATCCAAACAGTCATTTCAATTCTTGAGTCAACAGAGCTTAATGAACAGTATGCCGACTTATTTAATAAAAATGCGGCTAATCTTAATGAACTTGGTTTGTTTTTTCCTTTTGAATTTGAGCAGTTTGAAAATGCTAAAACGATGAAACCAATGATGTTAAGTATATATTCAAAAGCAGACAATGAACTGCTCATCTAGAAAAAGCCTTTTAATGAGGCTTTTTCTTTTTTGATTTTTTGGTAAAATGATTATGGTGATTGAACGATTGGATATTCGCAGAAAATGTCGGTTTATTTCAGGCAAGTTTTAAAGGAGTTAACCAATACAACTTAGAAAGTATAGTATAGTCTTAATAACTGGAGGGAATGTTGTAATGGATTGGAAAGCGGCAGCTAGAAGCTGGATGGATTTTGAAGGATTAGATGCTGAATTAAAACAGCAACTGGATCAATTAAAGGATAATGAAAAACATCTAGAAGAAGCTTTTTATAAAAATTTAGAATTTGGTACTGGAGGCATGCGCGGAGAAATAGGTGTCGGAACCAACCGTATGAATCTCTATACGGTCCGTAAGGCGTCTGCAGGACTCGCAGCATACATAGAACAATTTGGTCAGGAAGCTAAGAAGCAAGGTGTTGTGATTGCTTATGATTCACGTCATAAATCCCCGGAATTTGCAATCGAGGCGGCAAAGACATTAGCTTCCAAAGGAATTCAAACATACGTATTCGATGAACTTAGACCGACGCCGGAACTGTCTTTTGCCTTAAGGCATCTAAAGGCCTTTTCAGGGATTGTTGTCACCGCCAGCCATAATCCGCCTGAATATAACGGCTATAAAGTATATGGTTCTGATGGAGGGCAATTGCCTCCTAAAGAAGCGGACGAACTGATTGTTAAGGTCAATGAAATCAAGAATGAGCTATTAATCGAAGTTGAAAGTGAAGAGAAATTACGCTCTTTAGGGCTGATAAAAACGATTGGGCGAGAAATCGATGAGGTCTATATTAACAAACTCAAAAACATTTCAGAAAATCCAAGCCTTGCTAAAGAATCGGATATTAAGATTGTTTTCACCCCATTACACGGAACCGCCAATAAGCCTGTCCGTGCCGCACTAGCAGCGCTAGGATATAAAAATGTTACGGTCGTCAAAGAGCAGGAACTTCCGGATGCGAATTTTTCTACGGTAAAAAGTCCAAATCCAGAAGAGCATGCAGCTTTTGAATTAGCCATCCGCGACGGGAAAATGGCAGGAGCGGATTTGTTAATTGCTACTGATCCGGATGCTGACCGTTTGGGAATTGCCGTTAAGAATCATGAAGGGGAATATGTTGTTCTTACAGGCAACCAAACCGGAGCCTTGCTTCTTGATTATTTGCTTACACAGAAAAAGGAAAAAGGGACCCTGCCCGAAAATGGGGTTGTTTTAAAAACAATTGTAACATCTGAGCTAGGAAGAATGATTGCCTCCGCTTATCAACTAGAAACAGTCGATGTATTAACCGGCTTTAAATTTATTGCAGAAAAAATAAAGCAATATGAGACAACCGGTGACCATACATTCTTATTTGGATACGAAGAATCCTATGGATATTTAATTGGGGATTTTGCCCGTGATAAGGATGCGGTTCAAGCGGCGTTGTTAGCTGTTGAGGTTTGTGCGTATTATAAAAAGCAAGGCATGTCCCTTTATGACGGACTAGTGAAGGTTTTCGAAAAATACGGCTTTTATCAAGAAGGCCTGCGTTCCTTAACACTTAAGGGGAAAGAAGGAGCGGAAAAGATTCAGCGTATTTTGGCCTCTTTCCGCAGTGAGCCGTTAACTGGTTTAGGGACCGTGAAAACCGTCGTAACTGAAGATTACTTAACGGGGAAACGAATTACAAGCCAGGGAGAAGAAACTATCCAATTACCTAAATCCAATGTCCTTAAGTATTCCTTTGAGGATGGTTCGTGGGTTTGCTTAAGGCCGTCAGGGACAGAGCCAAAAGTGAAATTCTATTTTGGCGTGAATAGTGACAGCCTAGAAAAGAGTAAATCCAAACTTCAAGAAATTGAAAAGGATTTTATGGCATTAGTCCAACAAAAAATGGAAATAGTGTAAAACATAAAAGAAGCACGGCATACAGAAGCCGTGCTTTTTTGGTGGAATTCTTTGGTCCGGTTAAGTAAATGTTTTTCATAAATAATGTATTCACTTGTGTTTTCAGGAAAGACTATACATCGGAATCTCATTTATTTCCTCTTCAACCGTCTCGTTCGCATGGTCGATGTAGCGAAGCAGACTATAGAGTTTTCTTTCAATGATAGTGTAATCACGTTCAAAATTGTAGGCGTGCAGGAAATGTTCAATCTTTTTAGAAAGAAAATGGTCGGTTGTTCGTACCATCAAAATTAACAAATTGTCCCATTCAGAGCGGTGCGTATAAAATAAAGCACGGTCGTAATCCATTTTATTCATTTAATCGCTCCTCCTTATTAGGAGTTGAGTTTATTGTATGACATTTTAATAAGAACACACGCAGAAAATGTTGGACAGTCAATATTAATGCGGTTTTCAACATTTTCCTGTATATTTTTTAATCCAGTGAGGGTTTATGGCGAAATATTTATTTTTATTTTTGATATCATTTATTGTATTTGAAAATTTTGCATTTGCTAATTTGGTGGAAACAAATAAACCATATACATATGAACAATTAAATGAAGACTTAGCAAAGATTCAACATAATTTTGGGAAGGTTATTGAAGTCCGGTCCATTGGAAAGTCAGAGTTTGGCAGGGAGATTTGGGGTGTTAAGCTTGGAAAAGGGGAAAAGACGGTTTTGTTAGTTGGTTCCCATCATGGACGTGAGTGGATGACCACAATGCTGTTGATGAAAATGCTTGAAACATATGCTGGAGCTTATGATAAAAAGGACAAATTGGGTTTGGAATCGACACAAATTTTAAACGAAGTATCAATTTGGTTTGTGCCAATGCTGAACCCAGATGGTGTTTCAATCCAGCAGCAAGGGCTGAAGTCCGTTTCTGCTGTGCATCAAAAACGGCTGTTGGACATGAATGAAGGGATCATGAATTTTAAACGATGGAAGGCGAATGGGAACGGGGTGGATTTAAATAGGCAGTATCCAGCGGATTGGGAAAAGCTTTCACAAACCCCACCTGGCCCTTATTATAAAGCCTTTAAAGGGAAGTCTCCGCTAGAAGCTGCGGAGGTTCAGGTCTTAACTAAGTTTGTGAAGGAGACCGATCCAGCCATTGCCGCAGCTTACCATTCAGCTGGCAGAGAAATTTATTGGAATTATAAAAATGGAAAATATTTTCTTCGAGATTATTTACTGGCCAGAAAAATGGCTAAACTGACTGATTACAAGCTGGCAAAACCGGAAAAGGATGCAACAGGCGGGGGTTTTACAGATTGGTTTATAACTGCTTACCGAAGGCCGGCACTGACGATTGAAATTAGTTATCTGGTCGGAGAAACAAACCCGCCTTTATCTGTGTTTAAAACAGAGTGGAAAAGGAATAAATATGTGGGACTAAAGCTTGCTGAAGAAGCGAAAAAAATAAAGAATTAACAACATGATGTTGCCTATTTGTTAAATCAATCTAATTTAAAAGGTGATTTGTACTCACCATTTACTGATTTTACTTTTCATCATTCGTGCTTTTCCTTCATACATTGAGTTAAGAGGAAAAGGGGGGAGAAGCTATGAATGAAGCAGATCGTAAGGCACTTGAATACGCCATTAGCGAGATAACTGAAATCGCAACCGATTTTGGACTGGATTTTTATCCAATGCGCTATGAAATCTGTCCGGCTGAAATTATTTATACTTTTGGTGCTTATGGGATGCCTACCCGATTTTCGCATTGGAGCTTCGGGAAGCAGTTCCATAAAATGAAACTTCATTATGATCTTGGCCTAAGTAAAATATATGAATTGGTGATTAATTCTGACCCATGCTATGCCTTCTTATTGGACTCAAATACATTAATCCAAAACAAATTGATTGTTGCCCATGTACTGGCTCATTGTGATTTCTTTAAAAACAATGTCCGCTTTCAAAATACGAAGCGGGATATGGTAGAAAGCATGGCTGCAACAGCTGACAGGATTCATCAATACGAAGTTCAATATGGCAAAAAGGAAGTGGAATCCTTCCTTGATGCGATTCTGGCAATTGATGAACATATAGATCCGTCCCTTATGAGGCCAAAGCTTGCTTGGTCGATGGAGGATGATGGGGATGAAGATGATGATCAGCGTTCGCCCACACCGTATGACGATTTATGGAACTTGGACGTAAAGGATAAAAACATCCTAAAACAGACTCGGAAGAAGAAATTTCCGCCCAAACCAGAAAAGGATATCCTTTTATTTATTGAATCTTATAGCAGGGAGCTTGAGGATTGGCAGCGCGATATCCTAACAATGATGCGTGAAGAAATGCTTTATTTTTGGCCGCAGCTGGAAACGAAAATCATGAACGAAGGCTGGGCTTCATACTGGCATCAAAGAATATTACGGGAAATGAATTTGACCAGCGGGGAAGCCATTGAATTTGCCAAGTTAAATGCCGGTGTCGTACAGCCATCCAAAACGGGAATTAACCCTTATTATCTTGGATTGAAAATTTTTGAAGATATTGAGGAACGTTATAATAATCCTTCTGAAGAAATGAAAAAACGCGGCGTCGAACCCAACTCTGGAAGGGAAAGAATATTTGAAGTTCGGGAGATTGAATCAGATATTTCCTTCCTCAGAAATTATTTAACTAAAGACCTTGTTTTTAGAGAGGATATGTACCTTTTCCAAAAACAGGGGAGAGATTATAAGATTGTTGATAAAGATTGGAAGCATATCCGCGATCAATTAGTAAATATGAGGGTAAACGGCGGATTCCCGTATATAACGGTGAATGACGGCGACTACATGAAAAATGGCGAGCTTTATTTAAAGCATTGGTATGAAGGGATAGAACTGGATGTAAAATACCTTGAGAAAGTATTGCCCTATATCCATCAGCTTTGGGGCAGAACAGTTCATATGGAAACCATCATTGAAGAGAGAACAATGTTATTTTCATATGATGGGAAGGGTGTTCATCGAAAATATCTATAAGAATAAAAAGGGCAGCCCCCAGAGCTGCCTTTTTTAATTTTCGGTATAAATGGCAATTAAGACAGCAGCTGTTTCATCTCCGATATTTTTAACAAAATGAGGGACGCTTGCACACCAGCTAAAAGTATCTCCTTCCTCCAGAATAAAGGAGTCCTCACCTTGTTCCGCAAGAATTTTCCCTTTTAAAACCAAGTGGCATTCTTCACCTGCATGCGCCTTTTTTTCTCCAGTAGAATATCCTGGCGGGAATTCAACCAACCTCATGCTTAATCCCCCTCTAGATGCTAAATGTTCGACCTTTAAATCAGGATCTTTAGAAACCGTAAATTCCCTATCTTCTTTTCTAATAACCGTCATCTGTTCATCCTTTTCTAGAAGCAAATAGGGCAGTGGAACCTTTAGGTAATTAGCAATTGTCTGTAATGTGCTAATGGACGGAGAAGTATTGTTATTTTCAACATTGCTGATAAAACCTTTTGAAAGACCGGTCCCTTCACACATTTGAGCAATCGTTATTTTTTTTCTATTTCTAATTGATCGTATTTTAGAACCAATATCCATGTTCATACTCCTCGAATGTTTCATACTTGTAAACTTAATTTCATATTAACAAAAAAATGATTGACATGCCAGAAGTACCTTTGGTATTCTATAAAAGAACAAAGATTCATATGAGAAAACAAAATGAAGTTTTATGATTTTATGTTTTTTAATATGAAACATATTTGTTTATTTAAATAAATTTTGCTCTACTATTTAAAGTATAATACAGGGAGGGATTTCAAATGATGCCATCATTATTTATTGCTCATGGTGCACCATTGCTCGCTATTGAGGATAATGAGTATACGCAATTTTTAATGCAATTAGGCAAAACAATGCCTCGTCCTAAGGCGGTTGTGTTATTTTCTGCTCATTGGGAGTCTAGAGCCCAAAAGGTCAGTAATGTAGACCAATATAGTACGATATATGATTTCGGGGGCTTTGACGAAGCATTATATCAAATTCAATATCCCGCGCATGGGGATGAACAAATTTCCAAAGAAATTGAGGGTTTATTTACGAAGAGTGGAGTGCCTTTTGAAATTGAAACGCAGCGTGGATTAGATCATGGGGCGTGGGTTGTCCTCCGCTTACTCTATCCAAATGCAGAAATTCCGGTTATTTCTATGTCGGTGAATTCTAGTCTTACACCTGAGGAACAATATAAAATTGGTAAGGCTTTGTCCTCATTAAGAGCTAAAGACATATTAATAATTGGCAGCGGCGGCACTGTGCATAATCTTAGAGCATTAAAGTGGATTGACAATGGGGAAGCAGATCAATGGGCACTTGAATTCGATGATTGGTTAGCCCATCATTTGCAAAAATGGGATTTACCATCTCTATTTAAGTACGATTCATTAGCTCCAAATGCAGAATATGCGGTACCAAGATATGGGTCTGAACACTTTATTCCTATCTTTTATGCCATGGGCGCTTCGGACGATAATCGAAAAGCCGAACTGATTCACCGTAGTTTTCGATATGGCAACCTAAGTCACAGTGTCTGGCAGTTTGGTTAATGATTAAAACAAATTTTTTCGCTAATTTATCTCGAATTAAAAACATCTGGATTTGAGATAAAATAAATATAAAAACAGGGAGAGAAAATTTTATGAAATTTAAAAATGAAGTTGGTGCTATTGTTTTACGAGTCGTTCTAGGTGTAACATTCTTTATTCATGGGCTGGCAAAGTTTCAAGGTGGAATTGGAAATATAGCTGGATGGTTTGACAGTATCGGAATACCAGGGTTTATGGCATATGTTGTTGCAGGGATAGAACTAGTTGGCGGAATCGCCTTAATTATCGGGCTAGGAACTCGTATAGTATCAGCATTATTTGTATTATTAATGATTGGGGCGATTATCAAGGTAAAACTGGCCGTTGGTTTCTTAGGCAATGGACAAATGGCAGGATATGAATTAGATCTGGCATTCCTAGCTATGGCATTATTCTTAGCTATTAACGGCAGTAAACAGTTTTCAGTTTCACAGTTTTTTGTAAAAAATGAATCTGCAAAGATTTAATTAAAAGGGAAAATTATGAGTAATTTCACATTCTAAAATAGGTGGTAAACATAATGGGATTCTTTAGCAATTTATTTGGAAATTCATCTCAAAAGGAGACAGAAATCATGACAAATGAAAAATTAAACATTGGCATTATTTTAGGAAGCACACGTGAGGGACGTGTAAGTCCACAGGTAGGAGAATGGGTAAAAGGTATCGCCGATAAGCGTGGCGATGCAAATTATGAAATTGTGGATATTGCTGATTACAATCTACCGTTCCTAGGAACAGGTACTGGTCAAGAACCAGGTATTCAATCTTGGAACGAGAAACTAGCAAGCTTAGATGGATTCGTATTTATTGTCCAAGAGTATAACCATAGTATCACCGGGGCTTTAAAAAATGCCCTCGATTTAGCTCGTGAAGTTTGGAACAATAAAGCTGCAGGTTTTGTAAGCTATGGCTCAACTGGAGGTGCTCGTGCTGTAGAACATTTACGTGGAATCTGTGGAGAATTATTAATTGCCGACGTTCGCGTGCATCCAACATTGTCATTATTCACGGATTTTGAAGAAATGAGCACTTTCAAACCAGCAGATTTACATCTCGATAATGTCAATGCAATGCTTGACCAAGTAATTGCTTGGAGCGGAGCATTAAAAACTTTACGATAAACCGTATATAAAATTTTTATAAAAAAAACGCTATTCTTCCAGATAACATGTTTAGAAGAATAGCGTTTTTTTCGGAGTAAATTATATTAATTTGGTTCAACATGGACGTGAACATCATAAACTCCATGTTTCTTTATTAGAACATTTTCTACTTCAGTAGAAATATCGTGTGCGTCTCGTATATCTAGATTGGAATTTACAAGGATTACTATATCAACAACAGAATTATTTCCATATGACCTTGCTTTAAGAGCTTTCACGCCTTTTACCCCTTTAATAGCAAGAACTGTTCCTTTATACGAGTTTATTCGATTCTCATCATAACCATCTGTTAAGCCATGGGAGGATTCACGAAAAATATCCCACGCTGTTTTGCATATGATTAATCCAACAATTAATGCGGTAAGAGGATCGAGCCATGGAAGATTAAATTGAGAACCGATTATACCAACCGCTGTTCCAATACTTACTAATGCATCTGAAAGATTGTCTTTGGCAGCTGCAGTTAATGCTTGACTATTAATTTTTTTTCCTAGAATTTTGTTATAACGGTAAACAAAATACATAATCCCCGCACTAAAAAATCCAGTCCAAGCAGAGATGATATCCGGTGATTCACTTTTATCATTTAAAAAAACAGTGGATACTGCCTCGATAATTACCTGGATACCAACAGAAGCCATAATAAATGAAGCAATCATAGAAGCAACCGTTTCTGCCTTCCGATGGCCATAAGGATGATCTTGATCAGGCGGTTTTTGGGATAAACGGAGTCCAATAAGTACCGCCAATGAGGCAATAATGTCTGTCGTATTATTTAATCCATCAGCTTTTAAAGCCTCTGAATTAGAAACATATCCAATGGCCAGCTTTAATATAGATAAGAAAATATAAGCTACTATACTAATGATGGCCCCTTTTTCTCCCATTTTTAAATTTTTATTAATATTCATTTCCATTTGCCTTACCTCCAACTACTGCCTAAAAAATCATAACAGTTAAGCAGCTAGTGGGTCTACAGCAACCTTTTTTCACTCTGCTATACTTTTAAGATGAGTAAAAAAAAGTTTAGCATGGGAAAATAAGAGATTAGTATTAAAATTTATAATTTGTCCAAAACATATTCCCATTTTAAGTTCAATATTATTAGTAATAAAGCCAAATGGGGGGGGAGCCATGCAAAATCAGCATCACTTACCTGGTCATGTAAGCCAAGATCAGTTTAATCAAATGTTAGTTGCCCCTGAGTCATTTGCTGCCAAACCAGAGTCTTTAACTGAACAAATGTTTGTTGATCGTTCCTTAACGGAAAATAGGTTTTGGCTTAGGATTATGAAAGAGCATGCCTTATTTTTAGGTGAAGGGTTTAACCGAAAAGATACACATTTAATCCAGCAAACCGACAGATTTCATTACTTCTTTGAACAGCAAGAAAAAAAGGCTTATCAAGTTCCAAATAACGTATCCTTGGTTAGGAAATTAAACGAAGAAAGTATTGAATTGGTGCATGGTTTTCGAAATTTTAAAAGAAACCTCTTGATACTGATCATTAATTGTAAGATAAGCGGTTTTAATTTTCCTTTGCTTGTAGACCATATTGCTAGGGAAGCAGAGTATTTTATGAGGACACTAACAAAATTTAATCAAGGAATATTAGACCCAATTCAGGATGCTATTATTAGTGAGAATGTTTTTTGGCTGAGAATTATGATGGAACATTCCCGCTTTATAGTGTCATTACTTGATCAATCTGAAAGAAATTTAATTAATACTGCAAGGAAATTTGGAGATGATTTCGAAGTACTATTAAATCAAGCAAGGGACGTGGAGTCAATGTTATATCAAAAACAGCCCACCTACCCAATTATAGGAAAGATGAATAAAGATAGTGAAAGTGCTGCCCAAGAAATTCGTGATTTTAAGAAAACTGGGCTTGAATTAATTAAATCATGCCAAATCCGAAACGTGATAAATCCTTTATTAGCAGATCATGTTGTAAGGGAGGCTGAGCACTTCCTGTATATGATTCATGTTCTAGAAGATAGATTAAATAAAAAGAAAATGGAAGAGAAGCATCTATAATTATAGTTTATGATGTTTAAGAAAAATCAAAAAGGCAGCTACATGTGAAAGCTGCCTTTTTTCATATTATATAATTATTTTACTTCAGAAAGCTCTTTTCCAAGCGCTTCTTCCACGGATACATAGTTATATCCAAGGTCTTTGGCCACAGCCTCATATGTGATTTCACCGGCAGCAACATTGACGCCAAGCTTCAAGGATGGATTTTCAGTGATTGCTTTGAAAACACCTTTATTAGCAATTTGCAGGGCATATGGAACCGTCACATTTGTTAAAGCGATTGTTGATGTTCTTGGAACAGCACCAGGCATATTGGCTACGGAATAATGAATAACACCGTGTTTTTCGAATGTTGGGTTATCATGTGTTGTGACATGGTCGCTAGTCTCAACAACACCGCCTTGGTCAATCGCAACATCGACGATTACAGAGCCAGCTTTCATGGTTTTTACCATTTCTTCTGTAACAAGCTTCGGAGCTTTCGCGCCAGGAATTAAGACCGCACCAATTAAAAGGTCTGCTTCCTTCACCGCTTCCGCAATATTATATGGGTTAGACATTAATGTTTTTACTTGGTTACCAAAAATATCATCTAGCTGACGCAGGCGGTCTGCACTTAAATCGATAATCGTTACATCAGCACCTAAGCCGATTGCCATTTTCGCGGCATTTGTACCTACGATACCTCCGCCGATAATTGTTACTTTACCGCGGTTGACACCTGGTACACCGGCAAGCAGAATACCTTGTCCGCCATTATTTTTTTGTAAAAATTGAGCGCCGATTTGTGCTGCCATTCGGCCTGCAACTTCACTCATAGGTGTTAATAAAGGAAGAGTTCTGTTTACTGATACTGTTTCGTAGGCAATGGCAATAACGCCTTTTTCTTTAAGCGCTTTAGCCAGTTCCGGTTCAGCAGCAAGGTGTAAGTAGGTAAAAAGAATTAAGCCTGAACGGAAGTATTGATATTCACTTTCAAGAGGTTCTTTAACCTTCATGATCATATCTGCTTTTGCCCACACGTTTTCGACGCCGTCAATAATTTCGGCACCAGCCTTGGCATAATCCTCATCAGCGAAACCGCTTCCAATCCCAGCCCCTTTTTCAACCAGTACAGAATGCCCGGCATTTTTGAACGATAGAACACCAGCTGGAGTTAGAGCCACACGATTTTCATTGTTTTTAATCTCTTTTGGTACACCGATAAACATTTTCTTTCCTCCCCATTATTCAAAAAATTTGTTCTATGGATAAAGTATAAAATGTTTACCGGTGATTTTCTTTGTTTAGAATGGAGAAAGATATTTGCGACTTTTGGAGATTTTCACAAACATTTATATTCTTTGATACTTTTGCAGCTTTAAATCAATATAAAGCGTCATTTTCTGATTGGGATCTTTAAAGTCAACACCGCCAATTTCAGCAATTCTTTTCAATCGATAATTTAATGTATTGGCATGTACATTTAACTCTTTCGCGGCATCATTGATATTCGTATCTTTACTTAAAAATACATCAAGTGTCTCAATGAGATTGCTATTATGTTTTTCGTCGTATTCCCGCAGCATCCTCAACGAATAATTTTCATACTGTTCATGTTTCCGCTTTTCTAAAAGGATATGGAAGAATTGATAAATACCTAACTTTTGATAGGTATATATATTTTTCGTTTCATCAGGAAATTGATGTTTAATTGATAAGACTTCCAGCGTCTCATTATAGGCCTTCGTGATGGTTGAATAGTCGTTATAAATACTGCTGAAAACAGGTGTTATGCCTGTAATTCTGTAACGTTCCTTCATTTTATGAATAAAAAGCTGAGCAAATTCGCTTAGTTCTTCAAATGGATTTTGAATACTGTCTGCAGATATGAGCAGAATCAACTGATTACAATCAATCGTTGACAGCATTATTTTCAAACGTTGATTTGTTTTTAATGAATAGGAAATGTTTTGCTCTTCTTTATTTGTAATATTTTGCTGGAACTGAAACACAAGTAATCCATAGGTGGAAGCAGGTGTAATTTGCAGTGATTGAAAATGATTCATTATTTCTTCATGAATGTGTAAATGCCCTGTTAATAGCTTCCAAAAGAATTCCTGTGATCGCTCTTCCTTTCTATTTTTTCTTGTCCGAAGCTGCAGGAGTTTATTTTTTGCTGACTGTGCCGCTTTTTTTAACAGTGCAAGGTCTTCATCTGTTAAAGATCTATCAATTTCTATTGCCCAAATAAACCCCAATACTTCTTCCTGCTTCCAAATAGAAATTGCCACCCGATGCCCAAGTCCAATCTCGGCCATATTTTTCACACGAATCGGCTCTTTTGTTGAAAGAAGAGCTGGAATTGTCCCTTCCTTCCACAGTTGATTGATAACCTTCTCAGGTACTCTGCGGCCAATAATGGTTGAAATTCGTGCTTGGTCAGTCCGCTCATCATGTGTGCTATAGGCCAGAAGGCGGTGATTAGCATCCTCGATGGTCACTGGACATTGAAGCACTTGGCTGATTCTGTCAGCTAATTCATCCAAACTATCGAAATCAATTTTAAAAGGATCATATACGCCATAATTCAATTTTGTTACCTCCAACTAAATACAAAGAAGACGATTTTTATTAATTGAATTCCCTTTGTTTAATTTTACAAAAAAAATAGGTCTATTTCATGTTTTTAAACAAAAAATATACAAAAAAATGATAAAACAATGTAAAATATCTTCAGATTATTATTTTAAAATAAAAATTTGCTTATTTCGAGTTCCATTAGGGAGATGTAAAAAATGAGTTCGCATCATCAAGGGAAAGAACTTCAGCGGGGATTAGAAGAACGGCATATTACGTTAATGTCCTTAGGAGCTGCAATCGGGGTCGGATTATTCCTTGGGTCCGCAACGGCCATTCAAATGGCAGGACCGGGGATTTTGTTCGCTTATGCATTCAGCGGTATGATTATGTTCTTTATCATGAGGGCACTTGGGGAAATGGCTATCCAAAGACCTGTTGCCGGCTCGTTCAGTACGTATGCAAGAGAGTATTTAGGACCGCTTGCAGGGTTCATTACAGGGTGGAATTATTGGTTTCTATGGGTCACAACATGCATGGCGGAAATTACTGCTGTTGGAATATATATGGAATATTGGTTTCCGGCAGTACCAAGGTGGATTTGGGCCTTGGCTGCATTAGTGCTTATGACCGCCGTCAATGTGATGGCGGTAAAGGCTTATGGTGAATTGGAGTTTTGGTTTGCGCTAATTAAAATTGTAACTATTGCAGCGATGATTATTGTCGGTGCGGCCATGATATTTTGGGGTTTGGGCAATGGCGGTATTGCTACGGGAATCAGCAATCTTTGGAATCATGGCGGTTTATTCCCGCATGGTTTAAAAGGTGTGTTACTATCCTTGCAAATGGTTATGTTTGCTTACCTAGGGATTGAAATGATCGGGGTAACAGCAGGGGAGGTTAAAAATCCTGAAAAGTCCTTGTCAAGAGCGATTGATACGGTGTTTTGGCGGATCCTATTATTTTATGTCGGTGCTCTTTTTGTCATTATGTCCATTTATCCTTGGTCAGAAATTGGTACAAAAGGCAGCCCGTTTGTTCTTACCTTTGAACAAATAGGCATTAAGAGTGCGGCGGGAATTATTAACTTTGTTGTTTTAACTGCTGCTTTGTCCTCCTGTAACAGCGGAATCTTTAGCACTGCAAGGATGTTATTTGACTTAGCCGGCCATGGGGAGGCACCAAAACGTTTTGGGAAAATAACAAAAACAGGAGTACCTGGATTTGCTGTATTGGCATCGGCTGTTGCCTTATTGATTGGTGTGCTGTTAAATTATATTGTTCCTGCCAAGGTCTTTACTTGGGTGACCAGCATTGCCACCTTTGGAGCCATTTGGACATGGGGGATTATTTTACTTTCACAAATTCGTTATCGGAAGTCCTTAAAACTTGAGGAAGTGAAGCAAATGAAGTATAAGATGCCGCTATTTCCTTACACATCTTATATTTCATTAGCTTTTTTAGCTTTTGTTATTGTACTGTTGGCGTTTAGTCCTGATACAAGAATTGCCTTAATTATTGGGCCAGTATGGCTGCTTCTCCTAGTTGGGAGTTATTTTGGAAAAGGATTTCATAAATGGGAAAACAAAAGAATCTCTGCTGACAAAAGCAAATTTGAAAGAATGGGACCTTGACGGGTCTCATTTTTTTTGTTTTTTTCCACATACTAACAGGTAAATGTGAATGGGAGGTATATTAAATGAAAAAGATTTCAATCTGGTTTCCGGCAGCTGTGATCACACTAATTCTTTCAAGTCTGACTGTTTCTGCTGAGCCTGCAAAAAATCCACCGCCGCATCTTTATGAACAAAACACAATGTCGATTCTTTGGTTTCAAAATGCCGGGGAAGCAAAAGCATTGTATTACCAAGGATATAATATTGGGAAACTAAGATTAGACGAAATCCTTAGAAAAAAGCAGTATAATCGTTCATTAAAGCCGGCAATTGTTCTTGATATTGATGAAACCGTTCTGGATAACAGCCCGTATCAAGCCTCGTTTGTCGTTAATAGGAATGGAGACCCGTTTAATTGGAGTAATTGGTTTGATCGGGCTGAAGCAAAATTACTTCCGGGAGCGCTTGAATTCTTACAGTATGCTGATGCAAAGGGGGTAGAAATCTACTACATTTCCAACAGGAAAGAAACACAGAAGGCCGCAACAATTAAAAATTTACAGCATGTTGGTGCACCTCAGGCAGATGCTCGGCATGTGCTGCTGCAGCAGGAAAATGAAAACGGGAAGGAAACACGCCGCCGTCACGTGGCCAAAACGCATGATATTTTATTATTATTTGGTGATAACCTTGGTGATTTTAGCGGTTTTGATGGTTTAACAGATACCGGCAGAGTGGATACAGTTAATAAAATGAAAGAAGAGTTCGGTAAAAAATTGATCGTGTTCCCGAATCCGATGTATGGGGATTGGGAAGGAGCTATTTATGATTTTGATATGAAAAAATCATGGAAGGATATCGAAAGAATTAGAAAGGAACATCTGAATAGTATAGAACCATAAAGGGACAAAAACGCTGCAAATAAATACTGCAGCGTTTTTGTCGAAAATTGAAGAGAGATAAATAATATATAATAGTTCTGTTTACTTAGTTCTTTACATTTAGAAGAATATTAATGGCGAAAATAATGATGCTTAATACCATAACTGTGCCGCCAATGGCAACGGCAGTACCAGCAGCAGCAACACCGGAAACTAATAATGCAAGCCCGATCATCATGACAGGAAGAGCAAGATTATGCCCCCAAAAATGAACTTTAGCGAGTCTTGTCTCTGATGCACTAGGAAATGCGACATAAATCAGACCGGCAAGGGTCATTGCTGTCCAGCCTAATAAATTAATGTGGACATGTACAGGGGTAAAAGTAAATTTTCCGGTCATGGACATAAACATCCCTAAACAAACCCCAATGACAAAGTAACAAACGGAAATCTTAATAAACTTAACTCCCATTCGCAATCCTCCTTTTCGAAGTTAATAAATGTGACTATAGTACTAAATATGTGGGAGGATAAACAGATAGAACTTTGATTTATTAGGACGAGAAAGGTTTTTTTATGGAGAATATTGCAGAATAGCAAACGAAAAAAGACCTCCAACTTTAGGAGGTCTTCTAAAAAATAAAATCTTAAAATAGAGCCTTTATTCCTACAAGAACAAGCCCGATTAAAAAGCCGCACACAGCACCGTTTACACGAATCCACTGCAAATCTTTCCCGACATTTGTTTCTATCATATGAGTTAGTGTCTTCGTATCTAATTTATCTAAATTCTCTTTCACAAGTGTTCCGATTTTTGAATGGTTATGATCAACAAAGCTAACGATTTGTTTTTTTAGCCAGGTTTCCAACTGTTGAACTTTCTCTTCATCAGCTTTTAATTTCCCAAGATTATTAGCGATGATTGGGAGAACATATTTGTCATAAAAGTTAGGCTCTCCTGTGAAGTCTAATGCTTTCTGCTGAATCTCAGTTAACAGCTCTACAATCTTTTCTTCCAGATGCCAGCGGTCAATTATTTGTGTTCGGAAGTGCTCAAGTTCTTCATAAACCTTCTCATCTGATTTTAGACTTTCCAGCTTTTGATGAATATGAAGCAATAATGTCTGCCGATTTTGATTATTTGGGTCACGGAAGCTGTCGACCCCTTTTACAATGAGACTCTGAATGATATTGCCTAGTTTTTCTTCGTTTACAAGACTACTGAAGGATCTTAGGGCAAACTGCATGAAACCATCTGCTTTAATATTTTCAATCATCTCCACTGCCATACCGCCGAGTCGATACTTCGTGCTGTCTCTTTTGGCCCATTCATCAACTTCCTTTAATACGTAATCTAATGCTTTTTCATCGTATTTTCGCAATGAAATTTGGTCAATTAATAAAGGAAGATAATTTTTGATATCGATTTTTTGCAGCCGTACCTTTATTTCCTTTTTAAGGATAGGGGCTATTTTTTGGATATCGATGAGATTAATAAAATGCTGCAGCAATGAAATAATATTTTTTTTGGCTGCTTCTGATTCCATTTCTTTTTCGGCTAATTCAAATAATTTCTCGCTTATTTGAAATGAATTAATTTTTGCCCGAATACTCTCTTTTGTAAGCCAATCATTCTCCAGCATCGAAATAATTTTACCGGTGATTTTTTCGCGATTCTTTGGTAATAGGGCCGTATGTGGGATTGGAACACCAAGTGGGTGACGGAATAACGCTGTTACGGCAAACCAATCGGCAAGTCCGCCTACTAATCCAGCCTCAAACCCACCCTGAAGGATCGTTTTCCAAATGGATGGCTCTAATGGAATGGTAATCAGAAAACCGGCAGCCATTACAGCGAGAGAAATAGTCGCTAAATGCCGGGTGTTTTTTTTTGGTTTTTCCATCTTATAACTCCTTGTTTGGTTTAATCATTGTTTTGAATATCAGGTCAAGAACTAATATAGCGAAAAAAAGAGGAATACACAAACAGAAATGATTGAAGAAGCAGAGGGGAAAAGAAAAAGCACTTCTCACGATTGAGAAGTGCCTTTCTTTTCAGGCCTATTGTGTGTGATAAGTCCATCGAGTTCGGTAATGTAAAATTGGATTTCGGGCGCCGCTTTGAGATATTTTTCCTGTAATAATTGATAATAATTTACCCTTCGCTGTGGATCATAGCTTAATATAGGAAATTCTTTACGTTCTTCTACATATAGGTCGACCGCTTTTTGCACCATATCCATTGCTGGTGGAATATGTCGTTCATCTTCCTCGAATAAATCGTAGGTTTCCTTTGACATATAGAATTTTTTTGTGGGAATTCCGCCAAGTATAGGAGCTAACTGATGGAAGTCAATACTGTGGTCATCTTTGACAAGGATAGTCCGATAGACTCCTTTTGGGAGGCACTCGGAAAATTTTCTGATGGCCATGCGGACATCGTCGAGAGTCACATCAATAGTTGGATAATTTTTCGCCGCTGCCTGTTCGTTTTTTATTCCTTTTTGATTAGGTGGTGTAAAGAATTTAATGATAAAGTAGACAACAAAGACAGTAAAAATAATACCGAATATCCAGCTGAAGGAAAGCGGGTTCATAACAACCTTCTCCTTTACATTAATATCCTTTCATCTTTATTATATATAAATATTAACAAAAAAGGTATCTGCTATATAACCGCAGATACCTTTTTTGTTAATGTATATGATTATTTTCATTTCTGTATTTAATCTTCAGTTCATCAAGATGTTCATCAACTGATAAATATGTTTCTGTATCTTCAAAGAACCATGAATCATTGCTTTCGACAAAGAAAGTGATCCCATTCACTTCTTTAGAAAATGCGATATCTCCTGGCGTTTCAAGCGAAAAAGCTAAGCTGTAGCCTTTATGCTTTGCCCCTAAGCCGGCATATTGCGGGAACAATCTTACAGTGAATGGCTTGTGGAAATCAAATTCTTGAGTAAACCATGCTGCTGCTTTTTCATCGATTGATAAGAACATATTTATGCACCAACCTTTTTGTAGGAGTATGTTTTTTTTACAGAAGGATGTAAGAGTTTACTTATAGGGTATAATTTTTTTGAAAAATTGACTATGATATAACTCACAAACTGCTTCTTGTGTTGTTGTTGTAATAAAATGTTCAAATTTAAGGATGTTAAAGTGTGAACTAAATCAATATTCTATTTAGCAAAATGAGTTTAAATAAAGATAGTTAATAAATACGCTGGTGGGGATTATATGAATAAAGATTGGACAAAGGATTTAGAGCATGATGAATACGAGCAGGATATCGATCTTATCATAAAGGCTGCTTTGACAGCGGTGGAAGAAACAGCGGCAGGGTGCTATGTAAATTTAGTCACCGCCTCAGCCTTTGGCAGCCCGGAGGATTATTTACAGCCTTTACTCGAAGGGCTTTTTCCAAATAAGCTTAGAGTCAAATTTATTGATCAATGTGGATGCGGCGGATATGTTCTCAGGGTTTGGAAACTATAAGTGCTTTTTGAATTGTTTCCTCTATGAATTGTTCCCTTTTTTGTAACATTAAAATTGTAAGAATGATGATATGATGAAGGAAATTAGAAAAAGGAGATTTTGACCTATGGAGCATGAATTCACAAGGCTTTCCGAAAATGTTAATGATATAAAAACGCTTATTAAGATGTTTAATGAAACATTAGATAATATTGAAAAAAGATTGTCAAGATTAGAGAAAGTGGATAGCATTGAGCATCGAGTTACGGTTAATCAAATTGATTTATCCGATATTAAAGATTCATTGCACAGAATGGAAGAAACTCAGAAGAACGATATTCAGCACATTAATCGCCGCCTTGATTCCCATCTGGTCAAAATTGCAAAAGCAGAAGAAGAAATATTAATTTTTAAAAATAAATAATAAGCAAAAGAGCCAGACGAATGTAACGTCCGGCTCCAAATTTATAAAGCATCAAAGTTTATTTAACAAACCCTTGACACCAAGATATAGTATTGCGACAGAAAAGACAAGGATGGCAAGTGCTCCTACAACATCAAATAATGATGACAAACTAGCTAAAAATGAAATCGCTGGCATTTTGACTAAGGCGAACCCTGCCAAAATACAAGCTAAAAAAAGATATGCCGCTTGATTCATTTTCATCCCTCCTTACTAGCAGAATATGCAAATGCCGAGAAGAGGGAATAGGAAATTGTCCTATTTTTCATCAAAAAAACCAAACCATTATGGTTTGGTTTTTATCAAGGCTAATATAGTACCTCTGATTTTGGTAAAGCGATTTGCTGTTGGACAGCTGTTTCATCATCGGTGCTTCTCTTTGTGACTTCAATATATTTTAAATGGTGTTCTTCCATTTCAATAATTTTGAAGGCATAAGAGTCATGAAGAATGGTATCGCCTTCTTTGGCCTCATAATTTTCCGTTAAAATCCAGCCGCCGATTGTATCCACATCTTCATCATTAATTTCGATGCCAAATAAATCGTTTACTTCACTAACCAAAACTTTAGAGTCAATGATATAGTGATTTTCTTTTATTTTACGGACCTCAGGAATTTCATCCATATCAAATTCGTCGCGAATTTCCCCGACAATTTCTTCGAGGATATCTTCAACCGTTACTAGACCTGAAGTACCGCCATATTCATCCATTAGTACAGCCATATGCAGTCTGTCTTTTTGCATTTTAACAAGTAAATCATGAATTGGAATGGTTTCAATGACTCTAATGATTGGACGGGTATAGGTTTCGAGTGTCATCGACGTCAACTGACCATTTCCAATAAGGTCTGTCATTATTTCCTTTATATTCACTAGCCCGATAATATGATCCTTATCCCCATCAATAATTGGGTAACGGGTAAATTTCTCTTCCCGTATGACCTTAAGCAGGGTGTCAAGTGTATCATCTTTTGACAATGATACAATCTCTGTTCTTGGGACCATAATTTCTTTGGCAATTCGATCATCAAAATCAAAAATTTTATTTACATACTTAAACTCTGATTGGTTAATTTCGCCACTTTTATAACTTTCCGACAGGATGATTCGAAGTTCTTCTTCCGTATGGGCAATCTCATTTTCCGAAACCGGCTTTAAACCGAACAGACGGGAAACTACCCGAGCTGAACCGTTCAGAACCCAAATTGCAGGGTACATGATCTTATAAAAAAGAATCAGCGGTTTTGATAAATTAAGGGTAATCCATTCTGCCTTTTGAATTGCCAATGTTTTCGGTGCAAGTTCGCCGACAACGACGTGAATGAAGGTTATCGATGCAAAGGCAATCGAAATGGATAAAACAGTAACGGCATTGTCAGGAATACTTAATTCACGGAACACCGGACCAAGCAGATGCTGGATGGTTTTTTCACCAATCCAACCTAAACCTAATGCAGTAATGGTGATCCCAAGCTGACAGGCCGACAAGTATTCATCCAGATTTGAAATAACCTTTTTCGCTGAAACCGCCTTCGAATTTCCTTCTTCGATTAACTGGTCAATTCTTGAACTTCTTATTTTAACAATCGCAAACTCCGAAGCTACAAAAAATGCTGTTAATCCAATTAAAATGGCTATTAAAACCAAGTTAAATATGTCCAAATAAATTCCCTTAGCCCGTTTTTAAGACGGGTAAGGAGTCACCTCCCGGTTTATTAAAAAATTAATTTGAAACCTTTACTAAAGACTTCTTTAATGCAATCTTAAGCAAGCTAAGATTGTTAATTAGATTTTCTTTTTGTTTGTCATCCAAGTTTTCTAAAATTGGAATTAAATCAAATAAATCACTATGCAGCTGTTTCACTTGCTGTGTCACAGCACTGACATGTTTATCAACTTCCGAAGCGCGGATATTGCCAGCCTTCCGCATTTCTAGCTTTCTCTTAATCTCGTCTAATGGAAAATGCAGATTCTTGCATTCTTCAATAAACTTTAGATCATGCAAGGATTCCTCGGAGTAGATGCGGTAATTGGACTTAGAACGCTCCGCTTTAAGCAAGCCAATGGACGTGTAGTAGTCAATGGTTCTTTTCGAAACCATTGCACGTTCTGCTAGTTCACCAATTCGATAGACAGCCCCATTTTACCACCTCAACAAATGTAAATTACCTACTATTATAAAATAAATAAACCGTACAGTCAAACGTTCTAGTTTAAATATATCCGTATTTCTACATTTTATGGAATAACTCTAACAAATATGAATCCAAATTAATAAAAAAAGTCTCCTATTCAGGAGACGAGGTAATTTTTTTTACATCGATATATAAAATATGGTGACCTTCATTTTCTTTTATTTGAAAAACGAATCCTTCTCTTTCAATGGAGTCACCTTTCTGAACATCAAACTTTTGGGTTAAAAACCAGCCGCCGATTGTATCGATATCCTCTTCCTCCAGGGTTGTCCCTAATAAATCATTTACCTCACTGATTAAGACTTTGCCATCTAAAATAAAGTGGTTTTCTCCAGCTTTTTGGATCAGCGGGAGCTCATCGAGGTCGAATTCATCACGTATTTCACCGACAATTTCTTCTAGAATATCTTCAATTGTTACAATTCCTGCCGTACCACCGTATTCATCAGATAATATGGCCAGGTGAGAACGGTTCTTTTGCAGCTTGATTAATAATTCTTTAATGGGGATGGTTTCTATCACATGAATAACTGGATTGATGTAATTTTCAAGCGGTTCCTCCCCTAAACATTTTTGCTGAATACAATCGGTTAATACTTCCTTAATATTGACGATTCCCAAAATATTATCTTTGTCACCGTCAATAACGGGATAACGGGTGTATTTTTCTTCTCTCACTGTCCTAATGATTTCGTCCATTGTTGCATCTTTGGAAAGTGTGATTAGCTCTGTTCTAGGCACCATGATTTCTTTGGCTACACGATCGTCGAATTCGAAGATATTATTCATGTAGCTGTATTCGGACTGGTTAATTTCTCCACTCTCATAGCTCTGGGAAAGAATCATTCTTAATTCCTCTTCAGACATCACAATATCATTTTCAGAAGCGGGCTTGATGCCGAATAATCCGGTCACAAAGCGAGCTGAATGATTAAGAACCCAAATGAAAGGGTACATGATTCGGTAAAACCAAATTAGCGGTTTTGCAATTTGCAGTATAATTTCTTCAGCCTTTTGAATGGCGAAGGTTTTTGGCGCTAACTCACCAATGACAACATTAAAAAAGGTAATTATGGCGAATGCCAGGATAAAGGAAATAATCTCCTTAACTGAAAGCGGCATGGGAATTAAATCAAAAATCGGCTTTAACAGTTCACGGACGGTTGACTCACCGCGCCATCCTAAAATAAGCGAGGTGACAGTGATGCCAACCTGTGTCGCCGACAGGTAACCATCCATGTTGGAAATGACCTTCTTAGCCGCCTCCGCTTTTCTATTTCCTTCTAATATTAATTGATCGATTCTTGTTGTCCGCACCCTTACAATCGCAAATTCGGATGCAACAAAAAATGCGGTAAAAGCAATTAAGAGTGCAATAATTATAACGTTAATCCAAATCATCGGTCGCCTTACAAGGTGTAAGGCACGCCACCTCACTTACAAGATTACTGATTGTCTCAGTTGAACTTTAATAAATTTGACTACTTATTATATTATTTCAAAAAAAAATTTGATTAGCAAATCCGCTGTTTGCTGCAAAAAAAGAACTGCCTTTAGGGGCAGCTGTTACTGGGGTATGTTATTTGATGACACGATGCATGCCATTCCATTCACGAGCGAGCATGCTATAAATTATTATATCATGGTAATATCCACTTAATAGTTCACCATCTCTGACTGTGCCTTCCCTAATAAATGCTAGACGTTCAGGAATGGCCCGGCTTTTTTTATTTTTCACCCCGCAGCGTATTTCAATTCTGTTAAGCCCTAAATCAAAATAGGCGTAGTTTAGCATGGCCTTGACGGAACGTGAAACAATTCCATGCCCTTCAGCATCTTTCGATAGATAGTAACCAATACTCGCTAATTTGTTATACCAATCGATTTGATGAATTCCGATGACTCCGACAAGCGTACCCTTATAAAGAATCCCAAGATTATAGGCGCTGTTTTCGGCGAATTGATTCAGCCAGATTGGGATCAAATTTTCAAAATCGAAGGGAGTCAACATAGTATCCACCCACGGCAGCCATTCACGCAAATGGACCCGATTTTCTTCAACGAGCTTAAAAAGCTTCATCGCATGATGTCGCTGCAATAATTGCAATTCAATATCATGATCAACCTTTAAAGTAAACATAGGCAAACTCCTAAAATTTTTACTACATGATATGAGAGCGGAAGGGTTCGGTGCTTTTTTCTTGCAATCATTATAAGTTTTTTCTTGTGTTTATGATGGAAGCGTTGTATATTTGAGTTAATTTGAGGGCTTTTCCACAAGGGGTGCTGCGGTTACGCGGCTGAGAGTGAACAAATAAGTTCTAACCCTTTGAACCTGTTAGTTAACGCTAGCGTAGGGATGTGGTTTTATTGCTGAGTTCTAAGCAATGCAGACAATCCTTATGTTTGCATTGCTTTTTTGCGTTTTTAAAAAAATAAAAGGGGGCAGTTTAAGTGAACAAGACAAGAAGCAATACATTATTTATTTCCGAAGTGGCGGTATTTTCCGCACTGGCTTATTTATTGGATTTTCTTGCGGGAATTCTTTCATTAAAAATCTGGCCGCAGGGCGGTTCAATATCCATCGCTATGGTACCAATTTTCCTCATGGCCTACCGGTGGGGAATCAAAGGCGGTCTCCTCACTGGGTTCATTCTCGGTCTATTACAATTTATCCTTGGCTTTGCTCAAATTTATACAATCATCCAAGGAATTATCGATTACTTCATCGCCTTTACGGTTGTCGGTCTAGCTGGGGTTTTTGCCCGCCAAATCAAACAATCTTACGATATAGGAAATAGAGGAACATGGGTAACTTATGTAGTCCTAGGGGCGTTTATCGGGAGTCTCCTTCGGTATGCCTGCCATGTAGTCTCTGGTGCTGTGTTTTTTGGCGAATATGCTCCGAAGGGCCAGCCGGTGATGGTTTATTCGCTTCTCTATAACGGAACTTATATGCTTCCAAGCTTTGTGATTAGTGCCATTATCGTCGTTTTGGTCATCAGTGCTATGCCAAAAAAAATGCTGATTCAGCAAAAAAAATGGGAAGATAATAGGAAGGTCGGATGACTTTCCTATTTTTTTTCATACAAATGTCAAAAATTTATTATACGAATTTCTGAAAAAAGTGTTAAAATGACAATATAGAAAGAGAATCATTCTCATTTAACTTAGATAGGGTGATCATTCATGATTTGTTCGTTAAAAGCAGGTGAAAAAGGAAAAATCGTAGATCTTTCTCATGTGAGTCACCTTGTACAAAGACGGTTGCTTGACTTAGGAATAACAGAAGGTTCAGAAGTATGTGTAAAATGTGTCATGCCATTTGGCGGACCGATTATGATTGAGTCCTGCGGGCAATGCGTAGGAATCCGCCGGAAGGAAGCGGTACAAATGGAAGTGGTGAAGGTATAATGGAAATCGCTCTTATCGGTAATCCAAATACCGGGAAAACATCTTTGTTCAATAATCTAACAGGTTCCTATGAGTATGTTGGCAACTGGAGCGGTGTTACGGTTGAAAAGAAGGTTGGCTTGTTTAAAAAAATAGAAGGCCATTTAATAGATTTGCCTGGTGTGTATACGTTAAACCCGCTATCTAGGGATGAAGGCGTTGTCACAAACTTCTTTTTACACGAATCGGTTGACCAGCTATTGAATATATTAGATGCTTCACAATTAGAACGAAATTTGCATTTAACACTGCAATTGCTTGAATTTGAAAGGCCTGTTCTTATTGGCCTCAATATGATTGATGTGGCTGATAAACGCGGAATTAAAATAGATCCGGCAAAGCTTTCAAAGCTCTTAGGTGTCCCAGTTGTTCCGGTTATCGCTAGGAGTGGGAAGGGCTGCGACAAGCTTGTCGATATCATTTCAACGAAATCTTTGAAGCCTGTCAACAAGAATCTTGTTTATTATGGAAAAGAAGTTGAAGCAGCAATAGCAGCACTATCTAAGGAAATAAACAATAAAACAGAGCATTCTCATCGCTTTTTAGCGGTGCAATATTTAGAAGGCAATGAATATGTAAAAAATTATTTACACGAAATTGCCGATTCTAATGTACTTAGTGCAATCGCAGCCAACCTGGAAGCGGAACTGCAAGAACGCTATGGCAATAAAGCATTAGCAAACTTTATTTATTTAAAGAGAAAAGAGGCAATTGAAAAAATTGCTGCTGAGGCTGCTGTTAAGAGCAGCAGTGAAATTCCGCTATCTGAAAAAATTGACCGGATTGTAACAAATAAATTTTTAGGAATACCAATTTTCTTATGTTTAATGTATTTTATGTTCATGCTGACGTTCGATTGGATCGGAACTCCGTTGTCAGACGCCTTGGATGGCTTTTTAACTGGTCCGATTACCAATCTTTTCGAAACAGCTTTATCGGCGATCCATGCATCTGATTTTATCCATGCCCTAATTATTCAAGGGTTAGTAGCCGGAGTCGGCGGCGTGCTTGTGTTTGTGCCGCAAATTTTTATTTTGTTCCTGTTTATTTCACTGCTGGAGGATTCCGGTTATATGGCCCGTGTGGCATTGGTTATGGACCGAATCATGGAATCAGTCGGGTTAAACGGAAAGGCATTTATTCCGATGATTATCGGCTTTGGCTGTAATGTTCCGGGAATCATGGCTGCAAGAACAATTGAAACTCCAAGGGAGCGGCTCCTGACGATTTTATTGACGCCGCTAATGTCGTGTTCAGCAAGACTTCCGGTATATGCCCTATTTGTCGGTGCATTTTTTGCAGGACACCGGGCGCTGATTGTCTTAAGTTTATATGTACTGGGAATTATTGTGGCATTAATTCTAGCAAAAATTTTCTCATCTACAATATTAAAATCAGAAACTTCTTTATTCGTCATCGAATTGCCGCCATATCGGCTGCCTCAGTTTCAGTCGTTATGGAGAAGCACATGGGACAAAGGAAAAGGCTTTATTCGAAAAGCAGGAACGTTCATTTTTGCCGGTTCTGTATTTATTTGGCTCTTATCATATGCCGGACCAGGCGGCTTAAATGTGGATATGGATCACAGTTTCCTTGCGTTAATTGGCGGTGTGATTGCTCCGGTTCTCGCGCCAATCGGCTTTGGCACCTGGCAGGCAGCCGCATCCTTAATTACAGGCTTTCTTGCCAAAGAGTCGATTATTGCTTCGATGAATATCATCTATTTTGTTCCTAACGATGCGAGTTTGCAAGGGCTTTTGGCCAATTATTATACACCACTGGCCGCATATAGTTTTATGGTGTTTATTTTATTGTACATTCCTTGTTTGGCAACGACGGCAACCATCTATAAAGAAACTGGATCGAAAAAGTGGACTGTTTTCTCCGTCGTATATGCCCTTGTTATCGCCTATGTTTTGTCGTTGGTGATTTATCAGGGCGGCAGGTTGTTCGGACTGGTGTAATTTTAGGGGAGATGATCATATGATAGCCAGCATCATTATCGGTGCAGCGATATTTGGCTACGCTGCCTATGCAATGGTGAAATTTATCAATAAATCCAAAAAAGGAAAATGTGCTGCATGCGATCTGAAAAATTCATGCTCTAGTAATTGTGGTCTGCCATCAAAGGTTAAATAATGGTTGAAAATTGGCTGCTGTCTTTCGGGACAGCAGCTTTTACTTTTAAAATTAAGAAAGGTTGTGTAAAATTACACTAGATGCTATTGAAGGAAGGGTTTCAAATGAACAGGGATGATATTATCCAGCAAGTCTCTGAAAAACTTCGGTTAATTCGGACAGAGGCAGGCTATACCCAAGATAAAATGGCCGAAATTATTGGTGTTTCCAAGAAAACTCTTGTCCAAATTGAAAAGGGAAGAGTCCTTGCCAACTGGTCCACCGTTGTAGCCATTTGCGCTCTTTTCCGTGAAACAGAAACAGTTCAATTTCTTTTTGGAAGTGAACCGCTTGAAGTCATCGAAACGGTTGCCCGTGACGGGATTGATTTTAGAAAATCAAAAACACTGGGCGGCCGTGTTTGGTGGAAGGTACTTCAAAAGAAAAACGGATTCATTTTGCAGCAACATATTTTAAGTAAACATTTTCGAATATTGGATGAAAGAAACTACCGTATTTTTAGCAGTCTGGATGAAGAGCAAGCTCGGCTGCGTTTTAAGGAATTAACACAAAAAGGAGATGGGTCCTTGTAAGCCCGTCTTTTTTCTTTGTAGGACATAACCGTCATAAAAGTCAGCAAAGTATCGAAAATTATACGTGCTATCATAAATGATTTTGTTACATCTAGGAGGCAATATGAATAAGCAGACGATTGGCAGTGTGGTTAACTATTTACGAAAACGTCATTTCATCCAAGTCATACTGCTGTCTACATTAATAGTTATTTTAGGCTTTTTCGGTTTATTATATTATTTTTCAAAGGATGTTGATATTTCTGGCCTTAAAAATGAAATCCCCCAGCCAACCGTCTTTTTCGACTTAAATGGCAAAGTGGCTAGTAAAATATCAGCCAATAAAAATGAAGGTGTTCCGATACAGCAAGTTCCGGAGTCAATGAAAAATGCGATTGTGGCAATCGAAGACCACCGCTTTTATAAGCATAGCGGTGTAGATTTCATCGGGATGTCAAGAGCTCTTGTCCGTGACTTAAAAGCAGGAGGGATGGCAGAGGGCGGCAGCACGATTACACAGCAGCTGATCAAAAATACATTGCTAACGTCGCAAAAAACGCTGCTGCGCAAATTTGAAGAAGTGTTTTTAGCATTAGCCGTAGAACGGGAATATACAAAACAGGAAATTCTCCAAATGTACTTAAACCAGATTTACTTTGGGGAAGGAGCATGGGGGATCAAACAAGCTGCTGGCAAATATTTTGCCAAGGATGTGAAGGATTTATCGCTTAGTGAATCCGCCATGCTCGCAGGATTAGTTAAGGCTCCATCTGCCTTAAACCCTTATGACCATATGGAAAAAGCAGTGGCAAGAAGGAATCTTGTGCTGCAGCAAATGAAGAATCAGGGCTACATTACAGAGGCGCAATTGGAGAAGGCGTCGCATGAAAAGGTCGTTTTAAATGATAAAGGCAGTGACCCATTTCGAGGGAAATTTCCTTACTATGTTGACCAAGTCTTAAACGAAGCGATTCATCAATATGGTTTTTCTCAGGATGAATTGCTTACAGGTGGGTACCAAATTTATACAGAAATCGACCCGACGATGCAGACTGCGATGGAGAAAACCTATCAGCGAGATGATTTATTTCCGGGGAGTAGTGACAAGCTCGTTCAAAGCGGCGGGGTTTTATTGGATCCCCAAACGGGCGGTGTAAGAGCCCTTGTCGGCGGACGAGGAGAACATACTTTTAGAGGCTATAACCGGGCAACACAATTAAAGGCGCAGCCTGGTTCATCGTTTAAGCCGTTAGCAGTTTATACTCCTGCGCTTGAAGAGGGCTGGAAAATTACAGACATGCTGAAGGATGAGCAGATGAGTTTCGGAAATTATCAGCCGAGCAATTATGATCATCAATACCAGGGCAAAGTTCCAATGTATGAAGCTGTAAAAGAGTCGAAAAATGTTTCCGCTGTTTGGCTTTTAAATGAAATTGGCCTTGAAAAGGGTTTAGAAGCGGTAAAGCGGTTTGGGATTTCTCTTGATCAGGAAGACCGAAATTTAGCGGTTGCTCTTGGTGGACTGCATAAAGGTGTTGCACCAATTGATATGGCTGAGGCATTTTCTGTTTTCCCGAATAACGGGATGCGGGTGAATGCCCATGTCATTAGAAAAATAGTGGATGCTAATGGAAATGTTGTTGCCGAGTGGAAAGGGAAGTCGGTGCGGGTGACCACGAAGGCGGTTGCCGACGATATGACTACGATGCTCATGGGTGTAGTTGAAGAAGGAACAGGGAAAGCTGCCCAAATCCCCGGACGTGAAACGGCAGGTAAAACGGGCTCCACCCAGGTTCCAATCCAAGGCATAAATGGCTTGAAGGATCAATGGTTTGTAGGGTATACGCCGCAGCTGGTCGGAGCCGTCTGGGTAGGCTATGACCAAACAGACGCCAAGCATTATATTACCCCTGTTAATGGTACCGGAGCCGCAGTTGTGTTTCGCGAAGCCATGACCGATGCCCTGCGTAATACGCCAGTTGAAAGCTTTAACGTGCCTCATATCGCCCCCCTGATTGAAAAAAGGGAGCGAGAAAAAATCCTTGAGAACTTCCAAAAAGGTTTTAATAACGAAGTTCATAAATGGGAAGAAAAATGGAATAAACAAAAAGAAAAATGGAACAAGAAGAAGGAGAAAAATAAGGGGAAAGGGCCCGGGCATGGGCATGGTCCCGGCCCCGGACATTAAGTTGTAGTTGGTTGTGGGTTATTTTAAGCAAATTTATAGTACGTGATATTAATAATTATTAATCATATAAATGCCTTACAAGCTTCAAGGAACACGAAATCGTAAGAAAAGAGAAAGAAGTGCATATAGACGCCTCAATGAACACGAAATCGTGAAAAAAAGAGAAAGAAGTGTCCATAGAGGTCCTCAATGAACACAAAATTGTGAAAAAAAGAGAAAGAAGTGTCCATAGAGGTCCTCAGTGAACACGAAGTCGTGAAAAAAAGCGGAAGAAGTGTCCATAGAGATCCTCAATGAACACGAAGCCGTGAAATAAAGCGGAAGAAGTGTCCATAGAGGTCCTCAATGAACACGAAATCGTGAAAAAAAGAGAAAGAAGTGTCCATAGAGGTATTCAATGAACACGAAATCGTGAAAAAAAGCGGAAGAAGTGTCCATAGAGGGATAAAGTCCATATAATTGTGTAAAAAGAAAGAGTCATTTTATTCACTCTTGGCAACACTGTTTTCAACCACGATAAACAATGAAAAGAGGAATAAAAATGACTCACTTACAGTTTAACCTAGATATGGACCTTTTAAAAGAATCCGTCATCAATTCTAACCTAGATATGGTGATTAAATCAGCGCTTGTCTTAGTTCTTAATGAATTTATGGAAAAAGAAAGGGACGATTATTTACAGGTGGCTGCCTATGAACGATCTACGGAGCGCCGGGACTACCGAAACGGTTACTATGAACGTGAATTGATTCTAGGTATTGGCAAATTAAAGCTGAAGGTACCCAGGACCCGAAATGGCGAATTTTCTACTTCGGTCTTTGAAAAGTATGAGCGTTGTGATCAAGCTCTAGTTCTCTCCATGCTTGAAATGGTTATTAACGGCGTTTCGACCCGGAGGGTCACTCACATTGTCGAGCAGCTCTGTGGGGAAAACA
>NZ_KV440949.1:4172083-5806292 GCF_001636315.1 Neobacillus mesonae
TTATTACGAGAAGGGAAAAAGTAATTCGTATCTTTCCAAATACCCAATCTGCCTTTCGATTGGTAGGTGCCGTTCTAATGCAATATCAGGAGGCCTACTCCATGAGGAAGACATTAATTAATAACTAATTTTGCTTTATTTTTCGACTCCACTTCCATCATGGGATGATCACATATCCGGGAAGGGCTGTCAAAGTGAAAAGCCTTTGACAGCCCTTCCCGGATATGTAGAAGAAAAACCATGGAAGTTTCGTCAAAAAAAATGAAAGGGTATGGATAGAGAATATAAAGGAAATAAGTTGAAAATAATTGCCTTTGATTTTACACAAAAATCAGGACTTGACTCATAGAGGTCCTCAATGAACACGAAATCGTGAAAAAAAGCGGAAGAAGTGATCATAGAGGTATTCAATGAACACGAAATCGTGAAAAAAATCGGAAGAAGTGACCATAGAGGTATTCAATGAACACGAAATCGTGAAAAAAAGCGGAAGAAGTGCACATAGGATTCCTTAAAGGAATACCAAAAGAAAACCGCTCAATTTGAATAATCAATGAGCGGTTTTCTTTCGATAGATCCTATTAATTTTATCTTAAGTTAAACAAAATAGCTAAATCTGCCTTTACCACAAAGACGATAGTATTTTTTTAGAATTCTAGTAATTGCTCTTCTAGACCTTACCACTTTACACCAATTATAAATCTCCGTGGTTGTCACTCTCCTCTCCGGAAACAAAATCTTAAATTCCTCCACACAACGTATTACCGCGGACTCCACACTATCCTCGAGTCCACACTTACAACACCTTAATTTCGTATCACCATCTGCCTCCATAAACTGGTGACAACAAGCGGAAAGAACCCCTTTTATCGTTCTGTCGTAGTCATAATTTGGTTTTGCCGTGAAAGGGTAATCTCCCAAATCCAGCGAAATTAACAGATCCGCCAGCTTTTCATGGCCGCTGTTTAATTTTGTCGGTATTTTATTCAATGTTTGCATAAATCGTACTATCTGGGTTGGAAAAATAATCGATGGGTTTTGTGGAGCCTGGTACATTGTAAGTTCTGAGTTTATATAAACTAGATACGCTTCAACATTGAAGTGAAATCCGAGTTCTTGGAGCAATTGGCGGAACATAGTTTCGCAACGCTGCAATTGAATATAAGGATCTTTAATAATTTTTCCGGTTTTAATATGCTTCAGATTCTTAGATTCAAATTCGTAATCACCTTCGTAATTTTTTACATCGACGAGGTAAATAGTTTTTTGAAAAATAATCAAGGTGTCAATCTAAAAAAAGTGGTTGTCTATTTTTAGCAGCAAACCGTTGATGACGATACATTCACTCTCAAGTTTCCCCGTCAACTGATCGAACTTAACTTCACCTTCAAATCCTTTCGCTAGGCTAAAATAATTCTTCCAATCTTGATCTGACAGCGTCATCCTGCTATTTAAAGACTGCAAAACAACTAATTCCAGTGGTGTTTGGCGCGACTTTCGAGGTTCTGGCACTCCCCGTCACCATCCTTAGAACATTATTAAAATCCTAAACATATTTTATAAAAAGGAGCCTAAACCTGCGTACATAATAAATGAAATTTTTGTTACGTTTTCAAAAAAATAGATATTAAACCTTCAAGATACTTAGTAAAATAATATTAAACAGGTGAGTGAGGTGCTCTATATGATAATTGTGACAACTGATGCAATACCAGGCAGGGAAATAAGAGATATAATTGGAATGGTTAAGGGAAGCACGGTTCAGTCAAAGCATATTGGCAAGGATTTTATGGCAGGCTTGAAAACGATTGTTGGCGGCGAAATTAAGGAATATACAGATATGCTGAATGAGGCCCGGGAAAAGGCAATTGAAAGAATGGTGGACGAGGCCAGAAATACCGGAGCTAATGCCATTGTGGGGATGCGGCTGCAATCAAGCTCGGTCATGCAGGGAGCATCTGAAATTATCGCTTATGGAACAGCAGTTTGGATTGATTAATTTTTTGAAAAATGGGAATTGACAATTACAAAAACTGGTGATAATCTAACAAGGTAAGAAAAAAAAGGAAATGGAGGGTTACGAAATGATGAAACTTATGAAAATGCAGCCAGCAACTGAATATGGAAACGTAACCTGTTCAGAAGAATTATCCTTTTAGGTCTTTCATGTGCTTACAATAGATGACTTAACACAGGTTGCGTTCCTTTGTGATGCGTAACGTGTGTTTTTTTGTCTCTTTTTTTAGGGTTTAAGGTGAGGCATACTGCACATTTATGGCGGTATGCCTTATTTTTTTCTATAGAAAAATAGGGGAGGAACAACAAATGACTCAAATATCCGTTATTAGATTAGCACAAAGCAATGTGGAGATAGAGGGCGGATAGTTTTTACAAAAGGGGGAATGACAGCATGTTTTCGGTATTAAAGAAATTAAATTGGTTTTTTAAAGAAAATAAGCGGCGTTATTTAATTGCCATCCCATTACTAATTTTTGTCGGCTTAATCGATATTCTGCCGCCGAAATTGATTGGTATGGCGATTGATGATATTCACATTGGCGGGATGACGGAGAATAAAATTTGGTTCTACTTGGGACTGCTTTTGGTCATCATGCTATCATCTTATGGTATTAGTTACATTTGGCAATATTTGTTATTTGGCGGAGCCTTTCTAGTGGAACGAAAACTGAGATCCCGGTTCGTTCAGCATCTGCTAAAAATGACGCCGGCCTTTTATGAAAAAAATCGTACCGGGGATTTGATGGCCCGGGCGACGAATGATTTAAAAGCAATCTCGATTACTGCTGGATTTGGGATATTAACCTTGGTGGATTCCAGCGCGTGGATGCTGACGCTGCTGTTAACAATGGGATTTTTAATCAGTTGGAAACTGACGCTGGCAGCAATTATTCCGCTGCCAATCATGGCTGTTCTGATGCAATTATATGGGAAACGAATTCACACCCGTTTCATGCAAGCCCAGGATGCCTTTGGTAAATTAAACGATAATGTACTGGAATCAGTTGCCGGCGTAAGGGTAATTCGCGCCTATGTGCAAGAAAATGCCGATAGCAGCCGCTTCCAGAAATTAACCGAAGATGTTTTTCAAAAAAATATGAAAGTGGCTGTGATTGATTCTTTATTTGATCCTACCATTAAAATTCTTGTGGGAATCAGCTATTTAATTGGTCTTGGATATGGTGCCTATCTCGTTTTCCATCAGACCATTACGTTAGGGAACCTCGTTTCGTTTAATGTTTACTTAGGGATGCTGATTTGGCCGATGTTTGCGATTGGGGAATTAATCAATGTCATGCAGCGCGGTAATGCTTCACTAGACCGCGTGAATGAAACGTTAAGCTATAAAGAGGAAGTTGCCAATCCGTCAGAACCAACATCGCTTAGTACTGCAGATAAAATTAACTATCAAAAGGTGACCTTCCGTTATCCATCCTCGAACTTTGACAATCTGATAAATGTCGATGTGACGCTTTACCAAGGGCAAACTTTGGGGATTGTCGGGAAAACAGGCAGCGGCAAGACTACATTTATCAAGCAATTATTACGTCAATATCCGCTTGGAAAAGGAGATGTTGCCATTTCGGATGTTTCGTTAGAGGAACAAACGCTTGAACAAGTGCGGAGCTGGATTGGCTATGTACCACAGGATCATGTCCTTTTTTCAAAAAGCGTAAAAGAAAATATTTTATTTGGCCATAAAGATGCAAGCGAAACTGAAATGGAGAGAGCAATCGATTTAGCGGCATTCCGAAAAGATTTGGAAATGCTTCCTGAAGGGCTGGAAACACTTGTTGGTGAAAAGGGAGTAGCTCTTTCCGGGGGACAGAAGCAGCGGATTTCGATTGCCCGTGCCTTAATCAAGAACCCGGAAATTCTGATTCTTGATGATTCCTTATCGGCGGTTGATGCCAAAACGGAGAAAAAAATCATTGATAATATCCGTCAGGTCCGCAGCGATAAAACAACAATCATAACCACTCACCGAATGTCTGCGGTTCAGCATGCAGATCATATTATCGTTCTTGATGAAGGGAAAATCATTGAGGAAGGGACACATGAACAGCTGCTTGAGCGAAGCGGCTGGTATAAGGAGCAATTTATCCGCCAGCAAATTGAAAATAAAATGGAAGAGGGGGTGTCAGTATGAAGACAGGGAGACGATTGTTTCAATATGCCTTAAATTATAAAAAGATCATAATTGCTGCATTGCTTATGTTAACAATTGCTGTTGGGACTGATTTAGCCGGCCCGTTCATTGCGAAAAATATTATCGATAAGCATATCCTTGGAATTGAATCGGTCTGGTATGAAACTTCCAGCAGTAAAAATGCTGCAAATTTAAACGGCAGCTATTATAAGCGGGAGGAATATTTTTCTCCGAATGAACAAAAAGGGAATCAGGTACGAATTCTGCAAGTCGGCACAAAATTCGTGTTTACCGAAGAAAAGATCACATTTGACGGGAAGCGGACTTTAAATAACGAAGTGCTCACGATAAGCAAAGGTTCAAAAAAAGCAACATATCATGTGCAAACCTTGAAGGGAAATGAACAGCTGCGTTTTTACCAGCCGGAGATCCCTGGGATTATTCAATTGTTATTGATCTATTTTGGTTTATTGGTCGTCTCCGCCTTTTTTCAATATGGTCAAAGGTATCTTTTGAAAAATTCGGCTAACCGGATTATTCAGAAGATGCGGGAGGATGTCTTTAATCATATCCAGAGGCTGCCAATCAACTATTTTGATAATCTGCCCGCTGGCAAGGTGGTTGCTAGAATTACTAATGATACGGAAGCGATCCGCGAATTGTACGTGACCGTTCTGGCCACATTTTTCACGAGTGCTATCTATATCACCGGTATTTACGTCGCGTTGTTCATTCTAAATCCAAAGCTTGCGGCTATTTGTTTATTACTGCTGCCGATTCTTTATGTTTGGATGCTGGTGTACCGGAAATTTGCCTCGAAGTATAATCGTGTCATTCGCTCAAGAAATAGTGACATTAATGCAATGATTAATGAATCGATTCAAGGAATGAACATTATTCAGGCGTTCAGCCGGGAAAAGGAAACGACAGCGGAATTTGAAAAGCTAAATAATGAGCATTTTACTTATCAAAATAAATTGTTAACGCTCAATTCTTTAACCTCCCATAATTTAGTGGGAATCTTACGAAACTTAATTTTTGTCGCGTTTATTTGGTATTTTGGAGGACTGTCGCTGGTTCCATCTGTAGTTATTTCACTAGGGATGCTGTATGCCTTTGTTGATTATATTAATCGTTTGTTCGAGCCTGTACAGGGTGTGGTAAACCAGCTGGCCAATTTGGAACAGGCACTAGTTGCCGGAGAACGAGTTTTCAAGCTCATGGATGAACCGGGGGAAAATGTTAGTCTAGAGCGGATTCCCCGGATGAAAGGGAATGTTTCGTTCGAAAATGTCTCATTCGGCTATAAAGAAGGCGAATATGTTTTGAAAAATATTAATTTTTCCGCTAAACAGGGGGAAACGGTTGCTCTTGTTGGTCATACCGGCTCTGGAAAAAGCTCCATCATGAACCTGCTATTTCGCTTCTATGATTGCCAAAAGGGGAAAATCATCATTGATGGCAAGGATATTGAATGTGTTCCAAGGCAGACACTGCGGAACCACATGGGAATTGTGCTGCAGGACCCGTATTTATTTACTGGTACAATTGCATCCAATGTAAGCTTAGATGACCCGTCAATTACAAGGGAAAAAGTAGAGAAGGCATTGAAGGATGTTGGGGCGGACCGTGTCTTTAAGAATTTGGAGAACGGATATGATGAGCCCGTGATTGAGAAGGGAAGTACCCTCTCAAGCGGCCAGCGCCAGTTAATTTCATTTGCCCGGGCATTGGCGTTTAATCCCGCAATTCTGATATTGGATGAAGCGACCTCAAGCATTGATACGGAAACGGAAGCTGTGATTCAGGAAGCAATGGAGGTACTCAAGAAGGGGCGTACGACCTTTATCATTGCACATCGATTGTCGACGATTCGTAATGCCGATCAAATTCTCGTGCTAGACCGCGGGGAAATTGTGGAACAAGGTACGCACGTTGAATTAATGGCATTAAAGGGAAAGTATTATCAAATGTACCAGCTGCAGAAGGGCGGTACGGAATTAGCAGGTTAATTGAAGGAGTAGTGACTTTTTTTAAAGATTCACAAAAAGTTCATTTTTCTAATTCATAAGTGTAATTTATATCACAAGAAAAAATCACCTTCCGTGATAATGTAAAAATGTTTAACATTTATCACAAATGAGGTGTATTTGAAATGACCGATTATTCAATTGTATTGGCAATTGGAAGTGTGCTAATTCTTGCTTATTTCATTGGATATACGCTTTATAATCACTAAAAAAACTGCAGACAAAACGTCTGCAGTTTTTTTAATCGAAACATTTTTTAATAAAGTGGCAGGGTTTGGGTATATATAATGGAGGGAATGTGAATTGGAGGGTGAATGAATGGATAACTTTCGGATAGAAATGGATACATTAGGTGAGGTTAAGGTGCCTGCCGACAAATTTTGGGGGGCACAGACACAAAGAAGTAAGGAAAATTTTAAAATTGGTTCGGAAAAAATCCCGCTAGAGCTCATTTATGGTTTGACCTATATAAAAAAGGCTGCCGCCAGCGTCAATTTTCAATTGGGAAAGTTAAGTGAAACAAAAAAGAAGGCTATTCAAAAGGTTTGTGATGATATTTTAAATAAGGATTTCGACCAGCATTTTCCGTTGGCGGTCTGGCAAACCGGGAGTGGTACACAGGCTAATATGAATGTGAATGAGGTTATTGCCAACCGGGCCAACCAGTGGCTGACGGAACAGAATATAAATGAGCGTTTACATCCGAATGATGATGTCAACATGTCGCAAAGTTCAAATGATACATTCCCAACGGCGATGCATATTGCTGGGTATATAAAAATCGTGGAAAATCTGCTTCCGGCAATTGAAGAACTGCGGAATACATTTCGCGAAAAAGAGCAGGCATTTGCTAAGATTGTCAAAATAGGCCGAACACATTTACAGGATGCGACGCCGTTAACACTTGGCCAGGAAATCAGCGGCTGGCGGTTTATGCTTGAGAAGAACGAAACTATGATTACGGAAGCGATGGACCATCTGCTGGATTTAGCCATTGGCGGAACGGCTGTTGGAACAGGAATTAATGCGGGACCGGAGTTTAGCACTAGGGCGGCGGAAGAAATTGCGAAACTAACTGGCTATCCGTTTCGTTCATCAGAAAATAAGTTTCATGCTTTAACTAGCCATGATGAAATTGTTCATGCACATGGGGCTTTGAAGGCTTTAGCTGCTGATTTAATGAAGATTGCCAATGATGTCCGCTGGCTGGCAAGCGGTCCAAGAAGCGGGATAGGGGAATTGACGATTCCGGCAAATGAACCGGGAAGCTCCATCATGCCCGGCAAAGTGAATCCGACCCAAAGTGAAGCGCTGACAATGGTCGTCTGTCAAATATTTGGTAATGATGCGACAATCGGTTTTGCTGCAAGCCAGGGGAATTTTGAATTAAATGTGTTTAAACCGGTTATTATTTATAATCTTATCCAATCAGTTCAGCTGCTAACTGACAGTATCAGATCCTTTAATGATCACTGTGCTGTAGGAATCGAAGCAAACACCGAGGTAATTAGCAAACTGGTGCAGCAATCTTTAATGCTGGTTACAGCACTAAATCCACATATCGGTTATGAAAAAGCTGCTGAAATTGCTAAATTGGCGTTTAAAGAAAACAGTACGTTAAAGGAAGCGGCGATTAAAACGGGGTATTTGACGGAAGAAGAGTTTGATCAATGGGTTCAGCCTGAAAAAATGGTATAAATCATAAAGTACAAGTGCCAGTTCGGCGAAGTTCCATGCTTGCGGGAACATGAAAGCCCCCTCGAAATTGAGGGGGCTAAGCCATATTATTAATTTGTTTTAAAAAGGGGTTGCTTATTAACGTTGGAATCCGCCAAGCTGAGATTCAGCCATTGATACTAAACGCTTAGTGATTTCTCCTCCAACAGATCCGTTAGCACGAGAAGTAGTGTCTGCGCCAAGATTTACACCAAACTCTTGAGCGATTTCATACTTCATTTGGTTAAGTGCTTCTTGTACTCCTGGTACTAATAGTTGATTAGAGTTGTTGTTGTTAGCCATAGTTGAATAACACTCCTCTGTTTAGTTTGGGGTTAGTATGGAATTGAACCATATTGGCTTTTAACCTTGCCCTTAAGGCCTAACCCATGATAATAAGATTTGGCTGGATGAACCGGAGTTGCACCGGTCATAACCCTAGCTTGGCTTCATCCAATGTTGTAAGTGGTTTTTTGTAATTGCTGTTTTGCTGTTTGTAATCTTTATTATGGATAAATTGGCCTTACTTATTCGAGAGTTTGCTTAGTAATTTATTCCATTACATTAGCAGGAACAAAGTGACGCAAACTATGAAAAACATTAAAAAGGGTGAAACGAATGTCAATATGCCCAGTTTGTAATGGCTTGCGGGACGTATCCTTAATTTGCTCCAATTGCGGGGAACCAATGCTGGAAAGCGGCCGGCTAATGGACTATTACGATGATTACAGCCCATACATGGAAATTGATTTAATGAAACTCGAAGATGGATATCCTGATACATATGCAGGTCACAAATGCCCTCATCTCTATCGCTGCCCACGTTGTCAACAGGATGATGTAATCTTCATCAAAGAATAAAAAAGGGTGTCAGGCCCATGTGAATTTTTCACATGGTGCCTGACACCTGTTAGGTCTATTATGGGCGAATTCTTACTTCTGAATCTGTGTCGAAGAAGTGTGCTTTATTTAAGTCGAAAGCAAGTTCAAGAGTGTCGCCTGGTTTAATGTCTGCGCGTGAGTCGAGGCGGGCTACAAAATCTTGGTCTCCAAGAGTAGAGTAGACCATTAGTTCTGCCCCTGTTAATTCAGCAACATCGATTTTGGCATTAATTTTAGTGCCTGTTGACGCAGCGATAAATACTGGCTCGTCATGGATATCCTCTGGGCGAATGCCAAGAATGATAGTTTTGCCGACATACCCTTGTTCACGAAGGAATTTCATTTTTCCTTCCGGTACGGCGATGGCTGTTTTTCCAATGACAAACCTGCCATCTTCAAGTTTACCATTAAAGAAGTTCATTGCAGGTGAACCGATAAATCCGCCTACGAAAACATTTTCCGGCTTTTCGTAAACCTCTTTCGGAGAACCAACCTGTTGAATAATTCCATCCTTCATAACGACCAATCTTGTCGCCATTGTCATCGCTTCAGTTTGGTCGTGAGTTACGTAAATTGTTGTTGTATCCAAACGGCGGTGAAGCTTTGCAATTTCAGCACGCATTTGTACACGAAGCTTTGCATCAAGGTTTGATAATGGCTCGTCCATTAAGAATACTTTTGCATCACGAACGATAGCACGTCCTAAGGCAACACGCTGGCGTTGACCGCCGGATAATGCTTTTGGTTTACGTGTTAAATAGGCTTCTAAGCCAAGGATTTTTGCTGCTTCTTTCACACGGCGGTCAATTTCATCCTTTGGAAACTTACGCAGCTTCAATCCAAATGCCATATTATCATAAACAGTCATATGCGGATATAACGCATAGTTTTGGAATACCATTGCGATATCACGATCTTTTGGTGCAACATCATTCACACGTTTACCGTCAATAAAGAAATCACCTTTAGAGATTTCTTCAAGTCCGGCAATCATCCGTAATGTCGTTGATTTTCCGCAACCAGACGGACCAACGAAGACGATAAATTCTTTGTCTTCGATATGAAGGTTAAAATCAGATACTGCGGTTACCTTATTATCATAAATTTTATAAATATGGTCTAATTTTAATTCAGCCATTTTGCATGCCTCCCGTTAAGTTGTTAATCACAGTTTAACGGAAAAGGCCCAAAAGCAATATAGACACGTTGCACAAAGATTGAAAGCGCTGTTTTGGGCATATTGTCATTTTGTCTGATATTCAAAAATAAGGCAGGCCAGGAAAACTGTAAAGGCACCGTAGAAATCCTTTAAGTTAATTCCAGTTTTTTCAGTGAATTTATCAATTCGGTATTGCAGGGTATTACGGTGAATATATAATTTTTTTGATGTCAGGCTGGCATTTAAATTATTTTCAAGAAAAATTTTGATCGTCGAAAATAACTCAGTGTCAGACTGGAAAAGCTCCAATATTTCAGTATTGATCTTTTGAATTAATTCTTCAGGCAAATGATAAGCGATATAGGCAGGGAAAATTCGTTCATAGGTGAAAATGGTTGTTTCCGTTAATTGTGCCATCCCGAATGCAAAAAATTCGCTCTCTTTTCTAAATAAGGAAGGGAGGCGGCCGGATAACGTATAGGGCTTTCCAATATAAAAGGATATTTTTGCATACAAATCTGTTTCTAATGTTTCTGACATGGAAAGCAATTCATCTTCGCTTAAAGAAATATGTTTTGTGTCTTCAATGACAATGCCTTTATTACGATTTTCCCAGATAATGTTGACTTCTTCGCTAAAAAAGCCAGTTAACGCTGCCTCAATTTCAACTTGACTGAGCTCATCAGTATGAATATAAAATTGTATAAAGCGTAATTCTGATTGTATTTTTTCTGAGGGCTTTGGCCCATCCATGAGTAAAAAATCATACCATTTTTGGGCTAAGGTTGAATTATTTACATTTTCAGTATCGATAAATGTGAATAATGATTTTAGCAATTTTATTTCCTGGTCATTTATAGTGGATTTTAAAATGCCAATCCACTCGTTTTCGGCCTCATGATAAAAAATATAATATTGATCCGATGGATTTTCAGGAAGATTGGAAAATGTAATGGAATTTGGATAATAATTCAGTAATTTTTTTAACATGATTATTTCCCCGCTATTATACTATTTCTTACAAACAAGCTTTGTTTGTTACAAAGGCGGTTTGCACTTTCCTTATTATAACAGACATAAAAAAACTGAGCCTTTTTTTGGCCCAGTAAAGGAATATTTATTCGGCTTCATGTGGAGGCTCTTCTTCTCTTAAGTCGCGGGCTTCCTCGATATTCGTGGTATCGTGGCGCATATGCACCGAGCCGCCTGACATGCCTTCATTAATCATTCTATCAATGTCCATATAGGCAACATCTCTGCCTTCATACATGGAACCTTGTTCTGTATTGTTCTCCTTATTTTCCTTCATTGCCATCATCCTTTCCTTACTGATAATGTTAGTGTATGGAAAGGTGCAAATTTCATTCAGAAAGAGTTATTCATAAACATGGTAAAGCATGAGTTCGTGGATTTGGCTTGTAAGCGACTGTAAATCTGCCGGTTCAGGTGTGCCTGTTGTCCATTCGATTTTCCCTGTTTGATGATAGATCCCCGTATATCTTTGTTTTTTAAAGTAAAAGGAAATATGCCAGCCGGGAATATTTTTATTTTCAAACAATGGTTTAAATTGAAAATGTGTAATCATGCTCATTATCCCCCTAAAGTAAACATCTATTATTAGCTTACCTTTTTAGAGGAATGATTTAAATATTATTTTTCGTGAGTTCAAGAAATAAATGACATAGACTGTCTATTTTCCCGGCTTCTATTTCCGGCTCGTCAAAGCTCATTGGTTTAGAGTTAACTTCGTAAATATAATATTTCCCCGTTTTGCTGATACCAGCATCAATCGAAAACTCACCAAAGAAACCGAAATGCTCCGATAAAATCCTGCCGATAGGGGAAATGATCGATTGAAAGAATTCTTCATGTTCAGCAGACTGTAAAAGCTCATAGGGGAGGAGCCTCCCGCCGGATGGTATATGGGTTGTAATTTCCTGTTCTTGAGATTGGCGGATGCCGACTCCTGTTATTTGATATTCATTCCCACTTGCATGAGCCAAAATCCGAAAATCAAACCGCGAGCCATTATATTCAGCAGAATCAATTGCCTCCTGAGCCAGGTATGGTTTTCTTAATAGCCTCTCTTTCCATTCTTTCCAAAATAAATTAAACGTTTCATATGATTCCTTTTTCTTTCGTCCCTCCACTTGAACCAGCAAGGAGGGACTTTCGGTCAGCCGGAAAATCCCTTTTCCCCTTGATGAACTGGCTGGTTTTAGATACACTGAATGATGTTTTTTCACCAGCCGAGTTAAGTCTTGTTTGTTCTTTATTAGGACGGTTTCTGGTAAAAAGCGGTTAATTTCCGGCTGGTCTTTGAAACATTCATAAAGCTCATATTTATCAATAAAACAAGGGTTAAAGAAAGGGATATTCTTTTCTTTTAAAACCTTAAAAAAAATTTGGACTTTTTTTTGCTGTTCTGCTGTTCGAAACGGAATTCGGTTATAGACAAGATCGGGGTAAGCAAATTGCTTCTTAACCCAGCTGTTTTTTTTAGGCAAGTATAAGTAACCTTCAATACCTTCTTCTCTAACCCCCTCGATGGTAAAAACAAAGCTTATTCCACCTAGTGAAATAAGCTTTTGCTGCAGGCTTCGAAACAACCGGCTGTTACCGGCAATGGCACCGTCAGCTTTTTGTGCGGTTAAAATTCCAATCAGCGGTTTGAATTTTTTGTTCATTTGTATAGTTCCTCTGGATGCAAGAGTGCTTTTTCGGCTAAATATACAGCGAAGGCAATGGATAATTTACGAGTTAATAAATCAAAAGCACGTAAATCAGGATGGCTGAAAATTGATCTCCCCGGTTTAGAGTTCGCTTCAAAAAGCCAAACATCTCCGTTGCGATCAATCCCTAAGTCGAAGCCGATTTCGCCGATAATTCCTTCTGTATTTAGTTCTAATGCTTCACTTAATTGAAGCGCAGCATCTTCTAGTTTTTTCGTATATTCTTGAGATAGTTCCTTGGAGAAAATTTCCTCCATTGTTTTGATTTCGCCACCGCTGCGTTTATGGGTCGTAACGCTGCCTGCTCCTGAAACCTTCGCGGCAATTGCGCTTACCCGCCAATTTCCGTCTTCATCCTTATTTGTGTGAACTCGAAAATCCACTGCACGCTGGTCAATTCGAAGTAAATGAATTCCTTGTTGGACCACCATCCGGTCAAGGGGCTGACTGGCAAATACGATTTCGAATAATTTCTCTAAGCTCGGAAATTTTCGTAAGCGATTCACATCATCTTTTTCCTGATACCTGCAATAATAATCATTTGTACGCTTATCAAATATGATTTGATGAATGCCAAGGCCGAGGCTGCCGTTTTTCGGCTTCATATATACGTGACCGTATTTTGACAGCATTGTCTCAATATGTGAGAAGCTGATAAAAGGATGTGTTTCGGGCAGATAGTTTTCTACGGAACTAACTTGCAGCAATCTTTCATATATATCGAGCTTATTAAAGAAACCAGGATTGTACCAGGGAATTAAATACTCCTTCTGCAGCCGCTCTTTGACTTTTTTTAGTTTCGGATTATTTTCACTGCGGCGGTTTGGCAGCCGGTCGTAAATAACATTAGGAAAGGGCACTTTATATTTCAGCCATTTGCTTTGATGGATGAAATACCCTTCGATTATACCTTGTTCCCAATCGATATGCTGTTCACCAAATACGAAGGTAAGCGCACCGACAGGTTTATTTACTGACAACAGCTTTGAAAAAAATAAGGTTCTCTCTCCAATTGGCTGTACTAAGGTCGAGGTAAAACCGGAAGTGAATATACCGACAAGCGGCCCAATTGTCAAAACTTCATTTTCGATAAAAGCATGCAGCGGCAAATGAAGGTTTGGGAATAGCAGTACTTTTTGAATACCGTTGCTAATGACAATTCTGTCATTTCGATCGGGATGAGGGTAGAAATCAACCGCCATGGATTTGGAACCAAAAGCAATTCTTTTTATCGCCTTATCCTTTATCAGTGACTTTGGACAAAAAACGATCATCTGGTCATTTGGAGCAACCTCAATGAGATAACGTTTTCTCATAAATGCTCTTCCTTTCATGTTTTTCCGTTCCATAAAGGTGTTTGGCATAAAAAAGTGGAGCATGATAAAGTGTTTCTTTTAATTCCGGCGATGTCTGTAATACTACCTTTCTTCCCGGCTTGGAATTGAGGTCTAGAATCCAGATGGAGCCGTTTTTTGCGATGCCAATATCAATGCCAATTTCAAATAGTGAAAGGAATTGATCTTCCAGCAGCTGCGGCAGTTTACCAAGGATATAGTCTAATTCAGAACAGATATAATCAGCTGCCTTAGGGGGGATGGCGGCGAGCCATTCGGTAAAAGTTGTTGCCGTACCGCCGGCGCTTAAGTTTGATAAAATTCCTCCAGTACTGCCAATACGGATTCCTCTGCCACGTTCACCCCAATTTCCCTGCTCGTTTTTTTGCAGAAGGATGCGGATGTCAAACGGCTGCAATTCTTGATTGAACAATTCAAGATAAGGCTGTAAAAGATATTGTTTCGATGTTATTAATGGTTTTAGCCATTTTAACAGCTTGACTTTATTGGGGAAAATTCGGGATATTATCTGCTTTTGTTTTTCAGTTTTGACATGAAAAGTTTTGTCGTTTTTCTTTATATAATAAATGCCATGGCCTTGTGACCCGTTAATCGGCTTTATAATGATTTTTTCCTTTGTCTCCAGTTCTTTAAAGATAATGTCGGGGCCGGAAACAGCTTGAGTAGGCGGCAAATACGGTGCTAGTACAGTGTCCTTTAAAGATTGGTATAATTCCAGTTTGTTCGGCAGGCCATAACCTAAAAAGGTTATGTCATTTCTGCTTTTTAGCCAAGAGACAATGGGCAGGCATTGTTTTGAATGTTCATCATCACCGTAAAAACAGCGGTCATACAGGATAGAGGGAATCGGGAACTCGTCATCCACCCATTGATTTGATTTAGGGTCAAATTTTTTGCCATACACTCGCTGTGTATGCGGGTTAATTTGTGATGGGATAAACTGGAAACACTCCATTTCAAAGGTTTTCGCCGACTTGGCAATCTCCGTAAGATAGGAAATCTCACTATCCGGGGTTAATGTCATAATTCCAAAAGCAATCATTTATCCAACCTCTCCTTCTGGATTCAAATCAAAGACAAGCGTTGTGCAGAATCGGACGATTGCTTTTGCTGAAGGCCTGATTTTTTCTTGGTTCTCTTCAAATGATTTAGAAGGTTTCGAGTTTACTTCTATTAACCATGGCTTTCCATCGATGTCCACACCGATATCGATCCCCAGTTCACCGAACATTCCATGTGTTTGGGAACTGATGGACGCGGCAATTTTTAACGCTAAATCTTTAATTTCTGATAATACTTTTTTTCCTTGCTTAGCATCAAAACATGTTCTTAATGCATCTAATGGGCGAATCAAGGTCCCGCCCCTTGCTAAGTTAGAGACAAATTCTTGATCAGCACCAATCCTCGCAACAATTGAAGTGATATCCCACATTAAAGGATGTTTTTTATGGCATAGTACCCTGAAATCCATTGTTCGAAAATCTTTAGTCATAAAGGGGATCCCTTGCTGGACGATATAAATTCTGTTTTGCAGGATTGGTTTTAGGTGCTTATATATGTCCTCAAGAGAATAATATGTTTCCGGCTGTTCATGACCGCCTGTTAATGAAGCTCGGTAAGTAAAACGGTTTTCATTATCTCTGATTAATTTAATTATATTTTTGCCTTGGCTGCCGTGGATTGGTTTGATAAACAAAGTTTCGTATTTTTGGGCAAGCTCGATTAAATTTTCCTTCGAAAAGATTTTTGTTTCGGGAATAGCCTTCTTTAGAGGACTTTCATTGTGAATCTGATCATAAACCTCCCATTTAGAAAGAAAACGGTCATTAAATAATGGGATCATCAGCAGCTCCAGATCTTGGCGAAATTCCTGAAATGAAATCTTTTTTTCTAGAATACGCGAATGGATTCGGTTATAAATGACATCAGGCAATGGAGGTTCAACTGAAATCCATTTCTCTTCCTGAAAGTAATATCCCTTCGTTAAAAAATTTTCATAGGAAAACACATAAAAAAAACCGCCATTCCCAGAAATTACGTGATGAAGCTCCTCACAGAACTTATGGACTGACCGAAAATTCGGCTCGTCATTTTCTTTTAAATGAAAATTTGTTAACAGCCCAACCACTGGCCCGAGCTTAAGAGTTTGGGAGTCAGGTTGAAAACTAGCTAGAAACCTGTAATTTTGGACTGGAAGACGAAAATTACTCATTACGTTTTCCGGTAAAATAATTTCATTTGTTGGAATATCAATGGGTTGAATATTCATGATAATGCTTGTTTTCCCAATCTCGATGGAAATATTTTTGCTATCACTAATATTTAATTGCTTCATTAGTTTCTTAGATATTTGCATAAGCTGATCATGCGGATTTGCCGTTTTCCTCATCGTAACTGTAATTGGAATTAAGGTAAGGGACATAAACATTCCTCATTTTTAAGCTTTGCCTATAGGCATTCGTTGATATAGTAATGTATGTTAAAGCAGGATAGAAGGTGATTTGAACATTCTCGCTATTTCCTGAATAATTTGTTATAGTTGTTAGGATTTCTCAATTTAAAAGGAGTGACCGATTATGGCAGTGAATTTATATGATTCCGCTTATTCATTAGAAAAAGCAATTCGTGAGAGTGATGAGTATTTACACTTAAAAAGAATGTATGACGAAGTAAATGCCGACCCGGCAGCGAAAAACATGTTTGATCAGTTCCGGCAAATTCAAATGAACCTGCAGCAAAAACAGATGATGGGCCAAAATATTTCCGAGCAGGAAGTTCAGCAAGCGCAAGCATCCGTTGTACAGGTACAGCAAAATGAAAAAATCTTCCGTCTCATGGAAGCTGAGCAGCGGATGAGCATGATTATTAATGAAATTAACCAAGTTGTCATGAAACCATTATCCGAGCTTTACGGAGAGATGCAATAATCGATTGGACTGCTATTTGTTTTTACGCGGAAACCATCATGTTGAACAAGGACTGTTCTATAAACCGGTGAAAAAACATAAAAGTGTTATATAGGAATTTCACCAAGAACAGGGGGCAGCAAGATGATTTATCGCTTACTTGCGTTAAATATTGATGGAACGCTTCTTCAAACAAACGGGAAGATCCATCGGTCCACAAAGGAAGCCATTGAATACGTTCAACAAAAAGGAATATATGTAACCCTGGTTACCTCACGCAGTTTTCCATCGGCAAAAAAGGTCGCGAAGGCATTAAAAATAAAGGCTCCGCTCGTAACCAATCAAGGGGCTTATATTGCCAGCTCCGAGGAGAAGCCAGTATTTGTAAAGCGAATTAATGAGAATCTGACATATGATACGGTTCGCTTTTTCGAAGCGCTGCCTTGTCAAATCCGCCTCGTCCACGAGCAATTCTCATTAGCTAACAAGTTCAAGATTCATAATGATCTGTTAGCTAAGACGGTATTTACTACAGGTGATCCAATGTTTTATTCGCAGCAGTTTGTCAATTCATTAAGTGAATATTTGCATGAGAATCCGGTAACTCCTTCCAAAATTGAAGTATATTTTGAGGCAGAACGAGACTTAAAAGATGCAAAAGAGGCGCTGGAAAAGATGTATACTGAAATTGAAACAATTGAGCTTGACCCATTGCGATTAGACATCGTTTCAACAGGTGCCTCCAAGCTCAATGGGTTAACGTATCTAGGCAGCCAGCTCGGTATTAAACTGCGGGAAATGGTGTATATTGGCGACGGTCTTGACGATATCCCGTTGATTGAAGCAGCGGGGCTTGGTGTCTCCATGGGTAATGCCCCATTTCCGGTGAAAAAGGCATCGGATTGGCTAACCAGATCGGAAAATGAACATGGTGTGGCCTATATGGTGATGGAGCATTTTAGAAAGCAGCAGCCAATCGAATTTTTACGGAAAATGAAAATTATAAAGCGTTAAATATATACCGGTACGACAGGCTCTAATATGCTTGTGGTACCTTTTTTTGGTGAATAATTTCCACTATATTGACCTTATTTTTACGATTCTGTACACTAAAGGAAGTTTAGTTTGAAAAGGTGATAATATTTGCGTATTTCTATACTAGGATTAGAGGATGAAAGATTTAAGCGCCCGCTTACACTGATTGCCAATTTATTTTTTGAAGAGTCGCAGCTTGTTATGTCGGTTGATGAAGCGGCGGACTTGCAGATAAAATTTGTCTTGCAGGCTGATGAGGCGGCCATTTCCGTAGCAGCTGAATTACTTGATCAAAATGAAGCTGTTTGTGTTTCGGACTATCAAAAGGAAATGCAGCCTTTCGAGTCGGAAAAAGAGCGTTTTAAACAAATTAAAAATGCCGTTTCCCATGCGTATTTAACGGTTCTGCAGGATTTTACCGGGATCACGCAGAAATGGGGCATATTGACAGGTGTCAGACCGACAAAATTGCTTCATAAGAAAATTCAGGAAGGTATTCCATTGGAGACTGCCCACCAAGAGCTGAAGGACGATTACCTGATTACTGATGAAAAAATCGAGCTGATGCAGCAAATTATCGACCGCCAATTAACAGTTGTACCTGATCTGTACTCGCTTGAGCGTGAAGTGAGCATTTATATCGGCATTCCGTTTTGCCCGACTAAATGTGCCTATTGCACCTTCCCGGCCTATGCGATTAATGGCCGGCAAGGTTCGGTGGATTCTTTCTTAGGCGGCCTTCATTACGAAATGCGAAAAATCGGCGCCTGGCTGAAGGAAAAAGGGATAAAGATTACGACGGTCTACTACGGTGGCGGGACACCGACGAGCATTACTGCTGAAGAAATGGACATGCTGTACGAGGAAATGTATGCCTCCTTCCCGGATGTTTCTGAAATTCGCGAAATTACCGTAGAAGCCGGCCGGCCTGATACGATTTCTCCGGAAAAATTGGCCGTGTTGAAAAAATGGAATATTGACCGGATTAGTATTAACCCGCAGTCCTATACACAGGAAACATTAAAAGCCATCGGTAGACATCATACCGTTGAGGAAACGATTGATAAATACCATTTGGCCCGGTCAGCGGGAATGAACAATATTAATATGGACTTGATTATCGGACTCCCTGGTGAAGGAGTAGCCGAGTTTACCCATTCATTGGCGGAGACAGAAAAGCTCATGCCGGAATCCTTAACCGTGCATACTTTGTCATTTAAGCGTGCCTCAGAAATGACGAAGAACAGGGATAAATATAAGGTGGCCGACCGTTTTGAAGTTGAACAAATGATGAACCTTGCCCAAGACTGGACAGCTTCCCACGGCTATGTCCCTTATTATTTATACCGTCAAAAGAATATTCTCGGTAATCTTGAGAATGTCGGCTATTCTATGCCAAACCAAGAAAGTATTTATAACATCATGATTATGGAGGAGCAGCAAACGATTATTGGGCTTGGCTGCGGCGCTTCAAGCAAATTTATCGACCCAGTAAGCGGAAAGATTACCCATTTCGCCAACCCGAAGGATCCCAAGTCATACAATGACAGCTTTGAAGCCTACACCGATGAAAAAATCAAAATTCTAGAAGAGCTCTTTTCAGAAAAAGGATCCCCTGCTTGATTGATGAGCGGGGGTTTTGATTTGAGATGGGAGTGGATTTTTTGCGACTGAACAAAAAAGAGAGTCCAGGGTCACATAAAAGCTTCTACGCGACCGGGCACATGAAAAAAGAGAGCGCCGAGTAGCATAAAGAGCGTCTATGCGACCGAGCCAGAGAAAAAAGAGAGCGCCGGGTAGAGTAGAGAGCGTCTATGCGACTTAGCCAGAGAAAAAAGAGAGCGCCGAGTAGCATAAAGAGCATCTATGCGACCGAGCACGAGAAAAAAGAGAGAGCCGGGTAGAATATAGAGAGCGTTTATGCGACCAAGCCCAAGAAAAAAGAGAGCGCGTGGTAGAATAGAGAACGTCTATGCCACCGAGTCCAAGAAAAAAGAGAGAGCCGGGTAGAATAGAGAACGTCTATGCGACCGAGTCCAAGAAAAAAGAGAGCGCCGAGTAGCATAAAGAGCATCTATGCGACCGAGCCAGAGAAAAAAGAGAGCGCGTGGTAGAATAGAGAGCGTCTATGCGACCAAGCCCAAGAAAAAAGAGAGAGCCGAGTAGCATAAAGAGCATCTATGCGACCGAGCACGAGAAAAAAGAGAGAGCCGAGTAGCATAAAGAGCATCTATGCGACCGAGCACGAGAAAAAAGAGAGAGCCGGGTAGCATAAAGAGTATCTATGCGACCGAGTACGAGAAAAAAGAGAGCGCCGGGTAGAGTAGAGAGCATCTATGCGACCGAGCACGAGAAAAAAGAGAGCGCCGGGTAGAGTATAGAGCGTCTATGCGACCGAGCCAGAGAAAAAAGAGAGAGCCGGGTAGAATAGAGAGCATCTATGCGACCGAGCCAGAGAAAAAAGAGAGCGCCGGGTAGAATAAAGAGCGTCTATGCGACCGAGTCTTAGAACAGCGTTTGAATAGCATCTATACGAATTTAGTAAACCTTCGATTCTACATCATAATTTACTCAAAATAAGTCCATTTACCATACCCCATTTGCTTATAATGTTGTTTTAGAATCCTACAAATCATCTTTTTCGACTTTACAATCCCGCACCACTCATAAACCAAACTAGTAGTAATCCTAATCCCCGGAAAAAGTATAATCAACTCCCGTACACTCCGCAAAACAGCGGCATCCACCAATTCCTTGTGCCCGCAAGTTTTACAAACAATAAAATTCCCCTCCACAGTAGTAGACAGTAAGTAACACAATTTACACATGATCATCTTTTTGAGCTGCTCAAATTCATAGGCCGGCAGCTTCATATTAGATGACACCGGTTTATGGAGAGAAATTAGTTTCCTTGCTAGATTCTCGTGCATTTTTGTTAATCTGGATGGTATTTCGTTTAGTTGTTTCATCAGACGATTGACTTGTGTTGGGTAAATAATGGGATAGTCTCGCGGTGCTTGCATGAGGGTAAACTCGGGGTTGATAAAGACAAGGCGGGACTCAACACGAAAATTAAATCCTAGATTTTTGAGGAGCCGTAGAAATAATGATTCACATCGCTCTCGTTGAAGCAAAGGGTCGGTAAGGATATTTCCGTTTTTACTATACAGTTTCCCATTTTCATAGTAATAGTCATTCTCATAGTTTTTAACATCAAAAAGATGTATAATTCCTTCGAATATTAAAGTCGTATCAATTTGAAATTCGCTGTCATTTACCTCAAGCAGCAGTCCTTTAATAACGATCCCATTGTTTACTAATCCATCGGTCAGCAGGTCAAACTTCAACTCACCTTCAAGACCTTTTTCAAGCTTGGCATAATTCCATTGGTCATGCTCGGATAGGTCCATTCGCGCATTTAACAATCGTAAAGTTACTAACTCACTTGATATCGGGCGAGGCATCGTAGTAATAGGCATAAGCCCACCATCCTTTTAAAAAATTTAGCTCCTATTGCCATTCTATAAAAAAACTATGGGACAATTTATGAACCTTTTGTTACATTTTCGGTACCAGCCCCTCGTCACTAAAATTGTTCTTAATAAAGGAATCATCCTCCATGATGTCGAATAATTTAATGGACTGGGCTCATAGAATACTATGAGTTTAAAACGCTTTCATTGAAGGAGTGGTTATAGCGATGATGCAAACACCTTTAACGATGACACAAATGATGAAAAGAGCAGAAATGTTTTTTCCGAAAAAACAAGTTGTTTCGAGGACAGCAAGCGGAATCCATCGTTTTTCCTACAAACAAATGGCGGAAAGGACGAGGAGGCTTGCGGACAGCCTTACAAAACTAGGAGTCGAAAAAGGCGACCGGATAGGAACGCTTGCATGGAATCATCACCGCCATTTAGAAGCATATTTTGCGATTCCTTGTATGGGTGCGGTCCTGCACACCATTAATATCCGGCTTTCACCCCAGCATATTTGCTATATCATTAACCATGCGGAAGACAAAGTTCTTCTCGTAGACCCAGACATCCTGCCGTTACTTGAAAAATGTGCATCTGAATTACATTCTGTCAAAGCATTTATCGTTATGACCGATGACAAAGAGCTCCCAGAAACTACACTCTCACCTATTTATCACTACGAACAACTTTTAACTGAATCAGATCCTAATTACAGTTTCCCAGAAGACATCAATGAAAATGATCCAGCCGGAATGTGCTATACTTCGGCTACTACTGGAAATCCAAAAGGAGTCATTTATACACATCGCGGCATTGTGCTGCACAGCCTGGCACTTGGTCTTGCGGACGGAGGCGGCATAAGTGAGAGGGATGTCGCGATGCCGGTAGTACCGATGTTCCATGTTAACGCATGGGGGATTCCTTTTGCCGCCGTATGGTTTGGGACCACTTTAGTCCTGCCTGGACCGTATTTTACGCCAAAATTATTGGCGGAATTGATAGAAACAGAAAAAGTCACCATAACCGCTGGGGTGCCGACCATCTGGCTCGGTTTATTAAAAGAGCTTGAAGCCGGCTCCTATGACTTGACCAGCTTACGAGCTGTTTTATGCGGCGGCTCGGCAGCTCCAAAAGGTATGATAAAAACCTTTGAACAAAAATATAACATTCCATTTAAGCACGCTTATGGGATGACCGAAACGAGCCCGCTTGCCCTCATCTCGACGTTAAAAAGTTACCAAGATAAGCTGGATCCAGAAGAAAAGCTGGAAATCCGATCGAAACAGGGGACACTTGTACCTGGTCTGGAGTTGAAAATAATCGGTAAAGATGGCGAAGTTGCATGGGACGGTAAGGAAATGGGAGAGCTAGCATTAAGGGGGCCATGGATTGCCTCGGAATATTATAAAGATGAACGGACACAGGATGCCTTCCATGATGGCTGGCTCTATACCGGCGATGTCGTCACGATTGATGAAGAAGGGTTTGTCAAAATTGTCGACCGTACTAAAGATTTAATTAAGAGCGGCGGTGAATGGATTTCATCTGTTGATTTGGAAAATGCCTTAATGGCCCATGAAGCGGTATTTGAAGCAGCGGTTGTAGCAGTTCCGGATGCGCAGTGGCAGGAACGCCCAATTGCCTGCGTCGTGTTAAAGGAGGGTTTTAAAGGAAAAACGACTAAGGAAGATTTAGTTGAATTTCTCAAACCGCAGTTTGCGAAATGGTGGATCCCAGACGATATTCTTTTCCTCGAAGAAATTCCAAAAACATCCGTCGGAAAATTTCTGAAGCGGACATTGCGTGAACAAGTACAAAAAGAAGTGCAAAAATAAGATGGATAGAAAGGACAAAGGCTGCCGCCTTTGTCCTATAAAACTATTATAAAATGTTTGTATGCCTGTCTTTGATATCATATATAATGGAAATGAAAAAAATAACGGGGGGGATTACGAGTGTCAATCAATTTTGTAACCGATAAGGTTATTGTGAAGGTAGACGGCCGTGTCGCGAGAGTGGAATTGAATCGACCGGAAACGTTAAACGCTATGGACGTTGATATGATCAAGGGGCTTGTTTGCAGATTGAAGGAAATTGGTGAAGCGGATGATGTCGATATTGTTGTTATATCTGGCAAGGGCAAAGCTTTTTCAGCCGGCGGCGATATTAAAACAATGCTTTCTAATTCAGACCAATCGGCGTTTTATCCAGTGATGGATTGCATCAGTGAACTTGTGTTTACCCTTTACAGCCTTCCCAAGCTGACAATTAGTGCAATCACGGGAGCAGCAGCTGGATTGGGGTTTAGTTTAGCGCTGGCAACTGATTACATTATCGCTGATAAAAACAGCAAACTGGCTATGAATTTTATTGGAATTGGTTTAATTCCTGATGGCGGGGCACATTTCTTTTTAGAGAAAAGATTAGGAGAAACAAAAGCAAAGCAAGTTATTTGGGATGGTAAAATGCTAACTTCCGAGGAAGCGCTTTCGATGGGGTTAATCCAGGAAGTCGCAGATGGGGATCTAGAGGAAGCGGTACATAAGAAAGTAACAGATTGGCTGAGCCGTCCTGTGCAGGCAATGATTAAGACGAAGAAGATTTTAGCGGAAAAGAATCGACCGCAATTATTAAAACTTCTGGAATTAGAGAAATACGGGCAGCAGAAAATGCGTGAAACACAGGATCATCAAGAGGGAATTAAGGCATTTATAGAAAAAAGAAAACCAAACTTTATTGGAAAATAATAAATGTGAAAGGGCGCATAGGGATGTATGCGCCCTTTATTTTCTATCAAAAAGCTATGGGTGAAACAGTAATAGCTTACCGCTCGGGGAAGTACAGCGGTGAGTCTTTTCCAATAAGTTTTTCTCCGTTAAAAGCTTTTCTCCTTGTGCCTTTGCTGCCTCGTCATTTTCAGCATGGAAGGATTCATCGATAATTTTTTCTCCATTTGCTTCAAATGCTGTTAGTTTATACGTTTTCATTTTTACAGCCCCTTTTGTGAAAAAATTTATTACCAATATTTTTGCATAATTCTTTAAATTGTGCAAAAGAGAAATCCAAACCATAATATGGTATATTTGTAGGTGGAAGGAAGGAGTGAGAGGATTGGTTTTAAAACTGAGGCATGTCACAAAAAGGTTCGGGCAATTTACGGCTGTTAACGACCTTTCGTTAGAAATACCGGAAAGCGAAATATTTGGATTTTTGGGGGCAAACGGGGCCGGGAAGACAACCACGTTCCGAATGATTTTAGGGCTGCTTGATCCAAGTGCCGGGGAAATCAGCTGGGATGGGCTCCCGCTTAATTACTCAACTAGCCATCTGGTGGGCTATTTGCCTGAGGAAAGAGGATTATATCCCAAATTAAAGGTTCGTGACCAAATCGTCTATTTATCGAGATTAAGAGGAATGCAAAAAAAAGAGGCTCTAAAGGAATTAAGATTCTGGCTGGAAACGTTTAAAGTCCCAGAATATGAGAATAAAAAGGTGGAGGAGCTGTCAAAGGGAAACCAGCAAAAAATCCAATTTATTGCTGCCGTAATACATAAACCACGTTTACTTATTCTTGATGAGCCGTTTAGCGGTCTTGATCCGGTAAATGTTGAACAGCTGAAAAATGCGGTATTAACATTAAAGGAGAATGGAACCACGATTGTATTTTCAAGCCATCAAATGCATCACGTTGAGGAACTCTGTGAACATCTGTGTATTATGCATAAAGGAAAACCGGTAGTCCACGGGTCGCTTAAAGAAATTAAACGGGCATTTGGGAAGAAGAATCTGCTAATCCATGCAGATTTCAATCTCGAATCATTAAAGGATTTTCCAGGTGTTGTTAAAGCAAAGCCGACAATGGAAGGAATCCTTCTGCAAATTGAGGGTGAAGAAGTGGCGGAAAAGATCTTAGAGGAAATTGTCGGAAAAGGATTCATCCGTAAATTCGCCTTGGAGGAGCCGTCTCTGAACGATATTTTTATCGAGAAAGTAGGTGCGACGTATGAATAGTTTCTGGATTATTCTATTCCATACCTACCTAAACAAACTGAAGAGCAAATCATTTATCGTCACAACGATTTTGACGGTCGTTATTGTCTTGGGACTAACAAATATCAATAATATTATTAATCTGTTTGACAAAAACGGCGGAAAGGAAACTGTTGCCGTCCTTGATGAAACAGGGAAGCTTTTTGAGCCTTTTCAGCAGCAAATTGCCGTGATTAATAAAGATATTAAACTAGAAAACTTTAAAGGCAGTGGGAAAGAGGCAGAGCAAGCGGTGAAAAACGGCGATTTTGCCGGTCTTATCGAGCTTCAATATAACCAGGAGCAGCTGCCGGAAGCCGTCTTTAAGGCAATGAGTATTGCGGATTCTTCGCTTTTTACCGACCTTCAGGCGGGGCTGCAACAGTTAAAGACAATGATTGCCGCTTCCAAATTAAATTTGACCGAGGAGCAGCTGCAAAAACTATACGAACCAGCCGCATTTGAAAAGATTGCATTAGAGAAAAATGCGAAAACAGAAGAAGAGCTGAATCAGGCTAGGGGCCTAGTATACGTGCTGCTATTTATCATTTATTTTTCGGTCATTATGTATGCCAACATGATTGCGATGGAGGTGGCAACAGAAAAGTCATCAAGGGTAATGGAGATCTTAATTTCAAGTGTCTCGCCGATTAAGCAGATGTTTGCAAAAATCTTGGGAATTGGTTTACTAAGCTTAACGCAGCTAGCGGTGTTCTTGCTTGTCGGATATTATTCGTTAACAAAAAATATGGACTCGTTAGAAGATGGCTTCTGGGGCGTTTATGGCTTTGGAGATGTGCCGCTTGCGACAATCGTTTATGCGGTTGTATTCTTTATTTTAGGTTATTTCCTTTACGCTACACTAGCGGCATTTCTTGGGTCGCTTGTCAGCCGTATTGAGGATGTCCAGCAGATGATTACCCCGATGACGTTATTAGTTGTGGCAGGATTTATGATTGCGATGTTTGGGCTCGGTAAGCCGGATGCTTCATTTATTACGATTACTTCCTATATTCCGTTTTTTACGCCAATGATTATGTTTCTAAGAGTTGGTATGCTGACCATACCTGTTTGGGAAGCAGTATTGGGAATTGCCATTTTAATTGGCACCATTATTGTACTTGCCATTTTTGGTGCGCGTGTATATCGAGGCGGAGTATTAATGTATGGAAAGTCCAACTCCTTTAAAGATATAAAAAAAGCCCTTCAATTAACGAAAAAGGAATAAATGAAGAAGCCTCTGCGAAAAGCAGAGGTTTTTTTATAAGAACGTGCATTCGTATAGGCAAAATGCTACAATATAGAAAAGAACTGATGAGAGGAATTTTTTATGAAAAAAATTTCGTTTATCCATGCTGCTGACCTGCACTTGGACAGTCCAATGATCGGCTTAAAATCATTGCCGGAAGCTATTTTTACAAGAATCAAAGAAAGCACCTTCACTGCTTTAAAACGAATTACCGCCGCTGCCATCGAACAGCAGGTGGACTTTGTCATTCTTGCCGGTGATCTTTATGATGGGGAAGACCGCAGCCTTAGGGCCCAATCTCGCTTTCGGACAGAAATGTTGAAGCTCAAAGAAAAAGGAATTCCTGTTTACGTGATACATGGGAATCACGATCATTTAAATGGTTCATGGGTTGACCTCGGGATGCCTGAAAACGTTCATGTATTTGGCGGTGAGGTAGAAACAAAGATTTTACATACGAAAGATGGTGCAGTTGTTCATCTATATGGTTTTAGCTATCCAACCCGAAATGTATTTGAGAGAAAAATAGATGAGTACCAAAAAGTAAATGGGGCTGATTTTCATATCGGCATTCTTCACGGCAATGAAGGTTCCGGAACTGAACATGATAACTATGCCCCTTTTTCCGTTAAGGACTTGAAGGCAAAGGGCTTTGATTATTGGGCGCTTGGGCATATCCATAAGCGTGCGGTTTTAGCGGAAGACCCGCCCATTATTTATCCCGGTAATATTCAAGGCAGGAATAGAAAAGAGATGGGAAGCAAGGGCTTTTATCATGTAAGTTTAAGTGATTTTGAGACCAAAATAACGTTTCTTGAATCCTCTGAAATTGTATGGGAGGAAGAGGAGCTTGACGGTGCTTCAGTAAAGACCTTTCATGAAGCCGTTCAATTATGTCAAGAAGTAATGAATAGAATTCGTAAAGAAAGAAAAGCGGCACTATTGACGATTTATATGAAAAATATTGAATTAGAGGATTACAAGAAATTAAACGGATTAAAGGAAGATCTCTTAGAGCTTTTGTTGGAAAACGAACAAGAGGAAGAATTCTTTGTCTGGCTAGTCGACTTACATATATCCGAAAGTAAGCAGTTGAATAAAGAACAATTGAAAAACGAGACAGGCTTTTATACGGAGCTTTTTCGAACTGTTGAGCAGTATGACGATGTTGATCATGCCCTGGCGCCAATCTATGGACATGCATTAGGAAGAAAGTATGCTGATATATTCTCCGAAGAAGAAGCCAAGGAGCTAATTAACCAAGCAGAGAGATTATTACTTGAATTATTAAATAAATAGAGAGGAGTGAACAGTACTTTGAAAATTATCGGACTGCATATATATGGTTACGGCAAATTAGCAGATGTGGTAATTGAAAATTTAACCGATTTTCAAGTTTTTTATGGTGAAAACGAGGCTGGTAAATCCACGATTATGGCTTTTATTCATGGGGTTTTATTCGGCTTTCCGACAAAACAGCAATCGGAACTGCGCTATGAACCGAAACACCACTCCAAGTATGGTGGTAAGATTAGAGTTTATCATGAAAAAACGGGGTATGCCGTGATCGAACGGGTAAAGGGAAGGGCTGCCGGTGATGTGACGGTTGTAATGGATAACGGGACAATCGGCGGAGAAGAATTGCTGAAAGAATTACTTCATCATTTTGATAAAAGTCTGTATCAGGCTATTTTTTCATTTAATCTGCATGGTCTGCAAAATATTCATCAAATGAAGGGTGAGGAGATCGGCAAATTTCTTTTCTCTGCCGGAACACTAGGAACAGAGCGTTTGGCAAAAACGGAAGCTATACTCCAAAAGGAGATGGAGTCCCGTTTTAAGCCAAGCGGTAAAAAACCAACTTTGAATGGGAAATTACAAGCACTTCATGAGCTGAATTCGGAATTAAAAAAATCCGCAGCCAAAAATAAGGAATACGAAGATTTAGTTAGAAAAGGCGGGATGCTGCAACAGAAAATTGACCAGCTAAATAGTAAGCTTTACGACAATCAGATTCGAAAAGAAAAGCTGAATGAATGGAACCGCATCGAAACCCTTGTGAAGGAAGAAAAAATGATAAAAAAGGAATTGAGCGATCTGGGGGAGTTTGCCGAGTTCCCAGTGAGAGGAATTGAACGGCTGGAAAAGATAAACCAGCTCATCCATCCATGCAAAGCAAGGTTAAGCAGTATTGGGGAAAGTATAGAACAGGTAAAGCAGGAGTTACCTCGTATGAACCCTGATTCCTTATTTCTTAAAGCTGAGCCAGAGCTTTTGCCGCTGCTTGATCAAATTCCTATTTATGAGCAATTGCAGCTTGAAATGCAGCAATATGAAACAAAGCTTGCCGGATTTGAGGCAGAACTTTCGATGATAAAAGAGAAACTCCATTTGAGGCTAAATGAAGAAGAGATTTGTTCAATAAATACTAATATTTATATGAAAAATCAGGTGGAAACCGTATCGCAGAGAACGAAAAAGCTCTCCGAAATAAAGGAAGAATTAGAGAAGCAATACCAAGAGGAAAAGACTTCTTTAGAACAAATTGAAAAGGAAATTAGTCAAACGAAAAGCCTTTGTCTATCAGAGCAGAAAAGAGCTCATCTAGAGGAACAGGCTGCTGTTAAATATGACAAGAAGGGCCTTGAAGAGGAATTAAAGAATACGAGGGAAAAAATTGAATTCTGTCAAATATCCCTAGATCGAGACAATAATGCAAAAAGCGGACAGAAGCTACAGTATGTTATTATATTCGCGATTCTAGCTGGCCTAATTGTTTACGGCGGGCTGACAAAACAGTGGGAAATAGTAACTATCGGATCGGCCGGTGCTGCCGTCATTGCCTTTTTCATGCTCCAAAGCAACAGGGAGGGTAAAGAAAAAAAGGGAGCGCAGTCACTTGCCAACTTGAAGGAAACAGAAAAACAAATCATGCAAAAGCTGGATTCCGCAAAATTTTTCGATTTGGCGAAGGCTGAAGAACAATTGGAACGCGACCAGGAACTAAGAGAAGAGCTAAAAATATTAACTTTTAAATGGAAACAACAGCAGGTGCAATTTGATAAGGTCATTAGCAAATTCGAAGCCTGGGAACTTGAATCCGCTGAAAATAAGAAGAACCTTGTTTCTTTAAGTAAAGAGTTAAACATTCCTGAAAATATGGCTAATTTATTTTTACTTGAAGCTTATCAGCTGATTGAACAATATAAGTCTATTGTCCGTGACAAACAACAGCTTAATCATAGGCTACAAGAAGTCAATAAGCAGCTGGTAAAAATCGAAACAGGAATAAATGCTTTTGCGGATTATCATTTAAGTGAAAAGGGCATAAGTTTGCAGCAATCGGCTTATTTATTACGAAACAAGCTCAAAATGGAACACGAAAAGCATATTAAAAGCCAGGAAAAAAAGAACAAGCTGGCCGAACTGGAGAATGATTGGAAACAAACACAGAAGGAACTTGAACACTTAAATGATGAGCATCACAAGTTAATATCTTCCGCAAATGCCAATTCGGAACAGCAATTTTATCAATTCGGGGAGATAGCAGCAAAAAATCAGAAGCTTCAGGAACAACTCGAGGCGATCCAAGGACAGCTGCAATATTCCATTTTATCCGAACAGGAACGAGATCGCTTCCTCGGCCAGCATTTGAATGAAGGGACGATGATTGAGGTAAATAGAGAAACACAGCAGATAAATCATCAATTAAATACGCTTCAGGAGGAACTGGCTGCTGTCAAATATGAGATTCAAATATTAGAAGAAGGCGGGGTATATTCCGATCTGCTGCATCAATTCAAACAGAAAATGTTTCAATTAGCGGAGGATGTAAAAGAGTGGGCGGTTTTTTCAATCGCACAGGATATTCTTATGAGGACCATTGATACGTATAAAAACGGCCATTTACCAAGAATGCTGGTTAAAGCCCAGGAGTATTTAGTTTTTCTTACAAATGGCAGATACAATCGAATCCATCTAAATCCAGCAGGGATTGGCTTTTTGGTGGAACGACAGGATCATACAATTTTTGAAGCAAATGAATTAAGCCAAGCTACAACAGAACAACTATATGTTGCGATTAGGCTTGCACTGGCGACAACATTATATGAAAAGTATCAGTTTCCGATTATTATTGATGATAGTTTTGTCAATTTTGATACAGGGAGAACAAAGAAAGTGATTGAGTTGTTAAAAAAGCTTAAAGGTAATCAAATTCTGTTCTTCACATGCCATGCACACTTGCTTCCGTTATTTGCGAAAGAAAATATCCTGCTGTTGGAAAAAGATGCTGTACAGATAATTTCATAGGCTTAAAGATCGATATGTTATACTCTAATTATGGGAAAGGGCGTGATGAGGTTGGCAAAAGGAATTGCTTATCATGAAGTTGGGGAACAAATTGAATTGTTTTTCTTAATAAAAAGCTCAACTAAGGGAATTGCCAGTAATGGGAAACCATTTTTAACCTTAATTCTCCAGGACAAGAGCGGTGAAATTGAGGCAAAACTGTGGGATGCTGGTGAAGAGGAAGAAAAGCTTTATGCGGCCCAAAATATTGTGAAAATTGTTGGTGATGTCCAGAACTATCGGGGCAAGAGCCAATTAAAGATTCGGCAGATTCGCAGGTCGGGTCCGATGGATGGTGTCAAGCTTGAGGACTTTCTTGAGACGGCGCCGCTTAGTCAGGAAGAGATGGTCGGTAAACTGACGCAATATATTTTTGAAATGAAAAATCCGAATATCCAAAGGATTACCCGTCATTTAATCAAGAAACACCAAAAAGCATTTTTGGAGTATCCTGCCGCAACTAAAAACCATCATGAGTTTGTCTCAGGATTAGCTTATCATGTCGTCAGCATGCTGGACTTGGCAAAGGCAATTGCTGGGCTGTATCCAAGCCTTGATAAGGACCTCTTGTATGCTGGAATCATTCTGCATGATATGGGCAAGGTAATGGAGCTATCAGGACCGATTTCTACAGTCTATACGCTTGAAGGGAACCTCCTTGGCCATATTACGATTATGATTAATGAAATCGGTAAAGCTGCCGAAGAATTAGGGATATCTGGTGAAGAGGTATTGATTCTGCAGCACCTGGTTCTAAGCCACCATGGGAAGGCAGAGTGGGGTAGTCCAAAGCCGCCTTTGATAAAGGAAGCGGAGATCCTTCATTATATTGATAATTTAGATGCAAAAATGAACATGCTTGACCGTGCATTAGAAAGAGTCAAGCCTGGTGAATTTTCCGAGCGAATCTTCGCCCTGGACAACCGTTCATTTTATAAACCAGCCTTCCATAAATAGAGATAACCTTTATAGGTTGTCTCTTTTTTTGCATATTTTCAATTTGTAAATCATATGATGATACAAAAATGTGGACAACCACTTTGAAAGGGGAAAAGACATTGACGCTTCCAATTTGGATATATGCAGTTGTGGTTGGTATTGTCATAAGTGCGCTGATGGCGATTAAAACAGGAAGAGAAGAAAGACAGCTTGAAATGGAAAACATCGAGCTCGAAGGAGAAATCTATATGAAACGCTTGGAACGCGAAAAAGAAATGCGCCAGGAATTAAAAGCAACCGGTGAATAATAAAAAGCGAAAGCGCCCGAATTAATGGGCGCTTCCGTCATTATTATTGACCGGCTGGAGTTGTTGTTTGTGGTTTTAAAGCATCCTTTAAGTCTTTATCCGAAATCTTCACATTTGCATCCTTGATTTCTCGTTCCATTGCCTTACTAATATCTTCATTCGTTAATTTAGAGGATTTTACGTCATATTCAATTTCTTTTTTCATTTCATCGTAAGGTTTTTTCTCAGCCTTTTCTGTTACTTGAATGATATGGTATCCGAATTGTGTTTTCACTGGAGCACTAATCTCGTTTACCTTTAAAGCATAAGCTGCTTTAATAAAGTCTTTGTCATATTGAGCCGCATTTTGGTTATTAATTACACCTAAATCACCGCCGTTTTGGGCAGAGACAGTATCAGTGGATTCTTTTTTCGCAACGTCATCAAACTTTTTGCCGGATTTCAGTTGTTTTTCTACATCGTTGGCTGTTTTTTCATCCTTGACAAGGATATGACGAACCTTAATTTCTGGCTTGTAGTTATCATAGTAATCCTTTAATTCTTTATCAGTTACTTTAATGTCTTTCATTGCCGCTTTTTCTTGCAGCATGCCAAGCTTTAAAGTGCTCTTTAGATCTTCTTCACTTTTATAGCCATATTGAGCAAGGGCTGTTTCAAAGTTGGTGCCAAGATCCTTCTTAAGCTGTTCAATTTTTTCGTTCACATCTTTATCGGTTACTTTGTACTTTTTCGAAAGAACTTTTTCGTATACAAGCTGCTGCAGCGCTTGGTCTCCGACTTTTTCCTTCATTGCATTGTAAAGTTCTTCTTGTGTCACATTTCCTGCTTTACTCTCAACTATCGTTTCAGAACCGGATTGGTTACATGCACTTAATGCTAAAACCCCTCCAGCCAAAGATAAGGCTAAAATCCATTTTTTCATGCACAAATCTCTCCTACACTGTAAATTCTATGGGCGGCTGTCCATATCCTTTACTATAACATAAATGGTAACCACTGCAAAAAATAAACCACCAAATTACGCTTATAAAAATGTTAAAAAAGTATGAATGACTTTTCCATTAAAAATAAGGAAAGTGCCTAATCGAAATGGAGACCGGATGAATAGTATATCTTAGAAAAGAAAAAGGAGGTTATAAAATGAGTGGTGGAGTTGGATATGGCGGAGGCTTTGCGTTAATCGTTGTGCTTTTCATCCTATTAATTATCGTGGGTGCTGCTTGGGTTTGGTAATGTAAAAAAGCGATGAGAACTCCTCATCGCTTGTATTTTTTTTTGGAAATTTATTATTCCCAAATCGGAAAGATTATGTATATAAAATTTCCAAATAAGAAGAAATCAAAAGAATTGTAATTAGAACATTAATGGTCCGAAAAACTTTATGCTGCCGTTCTTCCGGAATTTCCTTTTGAATACATAAGGAAGTAGTCAGTTTATTAACATAGAACAATATAAAAATGGCAAAGACTATAAAAATGGAGATCATCATGGATTCCCTCCTCGAGACATGGTATCCTTTTTAAGATACCAAATATTAAGTAAAAAAGATAGTCATAAAATATAGAAGAATAATAGGCATTTTGCTCGATGGCGATAAATACTTGATTGTTTAGGTTTACTGCCATTCAAGCTTAGTAAATAATGATATATGGGATCAAAAGTTGGAAAAGAGGGATTCGGATGTGTGAATGGAATGTCCAATTGATGATGGAAAAAATTCAACTGCTTGAATTTCACCAGGGGCTATTATTAAAGTTAATTCAAAAACCGAATTTGAAATTTTATAGGATCATTGTTGAAAACGGAATATCCAAACAGGAAATGGAAATGTTTTTTAAGCTATGCGAAAAACTTAGTCAAAAATTAGAGGAACAAAAAGCGGAAGGGTTTGTTTATTTCTATCCGCTTCTTGTCGAATTTCGAGCCTCTTTACCTGCTGGAATGGATATGACTGAGGTCATACAGGCATGTTTAATTCAGAAGCTATACGAGCCTCTTTTTCAGGAATTAACAAAATACATATAAAGGTTCTTAGATCAGTTCCTGTTCTGTTTTTTCCTGTTTTTTGAGTGTTCCGTCTTCTTCAACGAATCTGTTTTCAATATTGTTGAAACAGCGTTCAAAGATTTCCATAAAATCGTCGCCATAAATATTGCGGACAATAGCCATCATTTCAATAATTTCAGGAAACTTCCCATATAAATCTCTTAGAGGCATTGCACCGGAAAAGACAGCGTATTCATCCGGTTTGTATGTCTCCATTAATTGAAGCAGAATTTCTTCTCCTTCAGAAGTGAGCTGAATATATGTGTTCCGCTTATCATTTTCCTTTTTGGAAAATTTCAGCAATCCTCTTTCTTCTAATTTTTTTGAAAAATTAAAAGCTGTCGAGACATGCATAACCCCGAATTTAGCCACATCCGATATGGAAGCTCCATTTAAATGGTAGGCAATCCATAAAATATGATGTTCATTGATATTTAAATCAAAGGGTTTAATCCATTGCTGCCAATCTTTTTCAATTGATTTCCATAAGGCCTTACTTAATTGTGCCATTCTTTGACTAAAAAGCATCGCTTCCTTCATCGAATATTGTTTCTCTGTCATCCCCATTTTCACCTACTTTTTTATTTCTCTACTATCATTATGCCAATAAAATAAAAATTAATAAAGATGTTAATTAACAAAATTTTTAGAAATTGAAAAATTTCTATATTGAAATTTAATTTTTTACTAAAAAGTGCGTTTATTTTTTACATGATTCTTTAATTCATTGCACCTTGCTCATAGGAATGGACGGTTTATCATATAAATAGTTACAGCACCAAAGGATTTTGAATCCTGGCAGAGGGGGCTGCAAATTGAAATTTATAACCGTGTTGTTTTTTATACTGTGTGTGATCCTATTTCTAGGATCAGGTAAATACTTTGCTGATGTAAAAAGACCTGGTGTTTATCCGCCAAAGCAAATTTTAAAGTCTAGAGCTCTTGTTTGTGCCTCTGGAGGAGGAATTTGCCTTCTCATCGCACTAATGTTTTCTTACTTTTCATAATAGTCTAACATAATTAATTTAAGAAAAGAACCCTTAAAGGGTTCTTTTCTTAACAGCCCCATGCATTATTTCTGGATCACGGAACCTGATGATATTTTTGTTCTTTTGAAGATGGATTGTGCAACTGGATACACAATAACCATTACGACAGTATTAATAACGATAGCAGGTAAGACACCTACAGCAAATATTGCCGTAAACGGACCTGGCAGGCCAACAATGAAATAGGCAGCAGTTAAAAAGACTGTACCTGACACCAATGTTCCGACAGCCGTTAAAATGCCGACACTGATAATTGAGTATCGGAATTTTTTTAATGCCAAAAATAATCCAAAGAAAACTAAGGCAGTAATCGGCTTATCAATTATGTTAGGAATTTGGCCGCCAGGGAATGCAGTAGTTAATGCTGTCAAAATTCCCGTTACAATTGCCATAAGCATCACACTTTTAATTTCTGGGACAAGTATTATACCTAAAAACATCATTGCAAGCATCATATCCGGCTTAATTGAAAGGGAAGCAGGCATGATTGTATGCAGGACAACCCCAATCCCCGCTAAAAGTGCTAAAATTACCAGGTTTTTCGTATTCATTTCTCATCTCTCCTCTGCTTTTCTCGAGCTTTTGTTTCTCCTGCAGTGCTCTCACTGCCTGCAGCGAAAAACTTAACCTCATTATAGCATATTAATATAATGTTAATAAAGGTGTAATTTTCAGAAAACTATTTTTGAAGGTGTTGGGCAATATCAGCTGCCATCTGGCTTAGCATTTGCGGTGTATAGTCGCTTTGATTGTTCTTCCAAACCGCCCCGAAGCCATCCCCTTTTCCATAGCGCGGGATTAAATGGACGTGAAAATGGAAAACAGTTTGTCCGGCTTTTTCACCATTATTATTAACTAGGTTTAATCCGACAAGTTCAAATTCTGTTTTTAAGGCATTAGCAATCGTAGGCACGACTTCGAAAATATTTTTTGCGATTTCCGGTGTTAATTCATACAGATTTTCTTTATGTACCTTTGGAATTACCAGCGTATGTCCTTTGGTAACCTGACTGATATCCATAAATGCAACCACATGTTCATTTTCAAATACTTTGGAGGAAGGGATTTCTCCATTAACAATTTTACAAAAAATACATTCACTCATGTTTTACACAGCCTTTCATTATAGTTTTGTCTCATTTTACCACAAATCTATCCATCCAATAAAGGCGGTAAGCAGAGCTAAACTATACTGAATTTATAAGTGGAAAGTTATTATAATTTCCGAGTTCTAAAAAATGGGTTATAATGCGGCGCTCCGCCCCTTTTCATCACAAGAAAAGAGCAGGATCCGCATGGAATCCCGCCCTCTTGAAGGGGAACTGCTTCAAATTCGACGTTCAATTAGGAATGTTTCTTTGATAAACACCTCATTTGACAATTTAGTGTTTGGTTAAAGAATCATCATTGTTCAAGCTGACCATCCCCTAAATGTTTTTATCGGTTACCTTACCTATAAAAACGGACGATGTCTGCGATAAACACCTCATTTGTTAGGTTATTTACCAAAACTGAGTGGTGTTATAGAACTCATAATGGTTTTCCTGCACATTGTACAATACAACCATCCCCTTGTTATGAAACGTTTTTAGAAGCTATTCTGGATTGAAACGAATATTGTCTTTTGTAGACACCTCATTTCAAGTTTGAGATGAATTTCTTCATCAAGTGAATTTCCCCTTCGAAGATTATGATGTCCGCTTCATAGCAATATATACAAAATTTACGATAAAAAAGTGAAATTCTATTTTTATTAACCACAATTTGTTAAAATAACAATAATCATGCTATGGAAGGACGTTGTACATGGCTTTATTGTCAATTGAAAATCTTGTTGGAGGCTATACAAGAAACCCCGTTCTAAAAGATATCTCCTTTGAAGTTAAGGAAAAGGAATTAGTTGGCTTAATCGGCTTAAATGGAGCTGGGAAAAGCACAACCATTAAACATATTATCGGTTTGATGGAACCTCATCAAGGATCGATAAAGATTAACGACAAAATCTTCACAAACGACAAAGAGGCATATCGCAGGATGTTTACATTTGTACCGGAAACACCTGTATTGTATGAAGAACTGACCCTAGAGGAGCATTTACGTTTAACCGCAATGGCTTACGGATTAGATGAAGCAGCCTATAAAGAACGAATTTTTCCTTTATTGGAGGAATTTCGGATGGAAAAACGGCTAAAGTGGTTCCCGGCGCATTTCTCCAAAGGGATGAAGCAAAAGGTGATGATTATGTGTGCTTTTCTTGTGCAGCCATCGCTTTATATTGTTGACGAACCGTTTGTCGGGCTGGACCCGCTTGGCATCCAATCCCTTCTTGATTTGATGAAAAAAATGAAGGATAATGGCGCAGGCATTTTGATGTCTACGCATATTCTGGCAACCGCGGAAAAATACTGTGATCGCTTCGTGATTCTTCATGATGGTAAAATCAGAGCAAAGGGAACCCTTCAAGAATTAAGAAACGAGTTTGGAATGCCGGAAGCATCACTTGATGACCTTTATATCCAATTAACAAAGGAAGAAAAATATGTTTGATGATAAGAAATTGTGGAGAGACAGGGCTGGGAACCGGCTTAAGGATTTAAGCAGGTATTTAAAATATATTTTTAATGGGCATCTTGTCATTGTATTATTATTTCTCATCGGAACAGCTGCCTTTTATTATCAGAAATGGATTGAGACACTTCCGGCGAATTTTCCAGCTGAAGCGATTCTGGCTGTCATCCTAAGTCTATTTCTTACTTATAGTCCCGTATATAATTTTTTACTTGATGCAGATAAAGTCTTTCTAATAGCAGTGGAGGAGAAATTAAAAGGCTATTTTCTGCGCTCTGGCGGGGCAAGTATTGTGTTTCAAGGATACATTCTGTTAATGGTGCTTGCGGTACTGATGCCGATGTATGCTCATGCAAAAGCAAATGGGTTCAAGTTATTTTTACCCATATTAATCGTGCTAATAGTGGTTAAATTGTGGAACTTGGCGGTAAAATGGCGGATTCTATATTTTGTCCAGCTGTCTGTCCAAAGATGGGACATGATCGTTCGTTATTTTATTAATCTAACCTTTACATATTTACTGTTAAAACAAGCCAATGTCATGATTCTTCTTATCATTGGAATCGTTATGCTGCTTTATTTCCGTTATTTTTACGCACGAACAAGGAAAATGGGGTTAAAGTGGGATGTATTAATTGAGCAGGAAGAAAAACGGATGGCTTCCTTTTACCGGCTTGCTAATATGTTCACGGATGTGCCAAATATTAAGGATACGGTTAAGCGTAGAAAATACCTAGATGTATTGATCAGCCGTATTTCATTTTCGCAGGACCAAACTTATATGTATCTGTTTTCCCGGGCTTTTCTCCGTTCTTCTGATTATCTTGGTCTATTTGTCCGATTAACGGTGATCGGTTCACTGGCAATTTATTTTATTTCTTTCGGAATGGGACAAATATTGCTTAGCGTGTTATTCCTGTATTTAACCGGTTTTCAATTACTGCCGCTTTACAGACATCACCAAAACAAGCTGTGGGTCAGCTTATATCCTGTTGGTGCTCAAGTGCAACAGAAGTCGTTCCAGACTTTGCTAATAATTATTTTATCAGTTGAAGCGGTTATTTTTGCATTGCTTATCCTTATTAAAGGCGAGGCAGCTGCCGCATTACTTGACCTGCTGGCAGGATCGATCTTCAATTGGCTGTTTGTGTATGTATATAGTAAAAAACGTTTAAAGGATTAATAAGATCCCCTTTCAGTGATGAAGGGGATTTTTTATCAAAAAATTAGGCGGATTTCTTGGTCCTTTCGCATAATTATAGCTAAGGGGTGTAAACGATGAATGAGTATGAATTGAAGGTATATGATGAAGTTGAGGATTGGAAGCGGAAGTTAACTAGACGCTCGGGAATGATGAAACGACTCTCGAAAAAGGCACAGGTTAAAGTGAATGAGTACATTCCCGACAAAGTTCACCAAATGATGACTGACAGCATCAAGGCAATGGTGAAAGCGACGTTATTCGGCTCACAATTGACTACTAATCATAATCAAGCCCTGGGTCTTACTTTGGAAGAAAAGGATGAACTCGTTCGGAAAAAAATCTCCACCTATCAGAAAACAGCGATTGTGGAAGGAGCCGGTACAGGTGCAGGAGGAATTTTGCTGGGTTTGGCGGATTTCCCGCTGCTGCTCTCAATTGAAATGAAATTTTTATTTGAGACAGCAGCTATTTATGGTTTTAATACAAAAGAGTACGAAGAAAGGTTATTTATTCTCCATGTTTTTCAGCTGGCTTTTTCAAGTGATGAAATCCGAAGGCAAACGCTTGAGGATATTGAAAAGTGGGAGAGCCGTAAAGAGCAGCTTGTGGAAATGGATTGGCGAAAGTTCCAGCAGGAATACCGTGATTATATTGATCTTGCAAAAATGCTCCAGCTTGTTCCGGGAATCGGGGCGTTTGTTGGTGCGTATGCAAATAACAATATTCTAAAAACACTTGGTGAAACCGCCATGAATGCTTATCGCTTACGGCTATTGCAAAAAGCCCCTGAACTGTAAACCGTTCCGGGGCTTTTATTTCAGATTAAAAACATTGCGGCTATTGTGGTTACTATGAGTCCGATTACTACGGGGACAAGATTCCGTCTTGCCAGCTCAAAGGGGTCGACATTACAAATAGCGGCAGCAGGGATTAAGGCCCACGGGATAAGTGTTCCGCCTCCGACCCAGATTGCGGCTATTTGTCCTAAGGCGGTCAGCGTGGCGGCGCCTTTGCCGATAGCAACAGCGAATAAACCTGCTACTGAGCCGGCTAAGGAAATACCGGAAAAACCGGATCCATCCAGCCCTGTGATCGCTCCAACAATTGTTAAGGTGACAGCTCCGACGGCTTTACTTAACGGGACGATATTGGCCAGGGCAAGACCTAAATCATTGACAATTCCATGCGAGGCTTTCGGTAAATATTCGCCAATAATTTTTGTAAAACCCTCATCGCCTAAGTAGAAGAATGCGGCAATGGGAATAACCGGACCAAATACTTTAAAGCCAAATTGAAAGCCCTCAATTAGAAATTGGGTTGTTTTTTCAAGCCCTTTGCTTTTGTATCCTGTTAAAGAGATAAGCAGAAGAATTATGATGGAAGTTCCACCGATTAATGCAGTGGCATCTCCACCAGTCAAATCAAGGATAGACATGGCCGCGACATCTGCTGCAAATAATAATGGCACTAATACCGCAAAGAAATGTTTTTGACTAATGGATAGAAGAGCCTGCTCACTTGGGGTTTCCGCTGAAGAAACAGGCATAACCTCCGTACTTGCTTTTAGTTTTCCCTGCTTCATATCGCGCTGCAGCAAATAGAAGGCAGTAATAGTTGTGACAATTCCCATGATAAAGACTAAAGGGACACTGGCCTCAATTACATCTGAGATGGGAATCCCTGCTGCATCTGAGGTTAACTTGGGAGCTGCTTGAATGACAAAATCTCCGGATAAAGCAATCCCGTGGCCAAACAGATTCATCGCCATGGCGACGCCCAATGCCGGAAGTCCTGCACGAATCGCCACAGGAAGGAGAACCGCTCCTAATAGAGCGACCGCCGGCGACGGCCAGAAAAACCAGGAAATCATCATCATCAGAATCCCAATGGTCCAATAGGCCAGTGCTGGTGTACGAATCAGCTTTCTGAACGGAGAAATCATCACATCATTGATTCCCGTTTTGGTTAAGGTATGACTCATTGCAACAATTATGGAAATGACGAGAATCGTCGACAATAATTCGGTAATCGCATAGCTAAAACTATTAAAAATGCTGCTTATAGAATCACTTAAACCGCCTGTTGCAGTAATCGCAATTAAGAAAATCCCAACAATACAGACAATGGTCGTATCTCTTCTCATCACCATAAAGCCAATAATAAGAGCAATAAAAACCACATATATCCAATGAAGAGCAGTTAACTCTACAACCATTCACTTTACCCCCTTTCTACACCCGCTAGGCTATTGCCCCAAAGGATGTAATATTAGAATATGAAATCCATAAAAAAACGGTGTCAGGCACTCATGTGAAAAATTCACATGGTGCCTGACACCGTTATTCGGTAATCATATATTCGCTGGTGTAAGGTGCGCTTTCGAAGATTTTTTGTTGTCCGCTGCTGATGGTGTTTTGGTGGTCTGCGAGAAAGTTTGCCGGTGAGCTTTGCCATTTTTCATAATCTGTCTCGTTTTCCCAAACACTCATAATGATGTACGTATTGGAGGTTAACGGGCGAAGGACTCTTAATGCAATCAATCCGGAAACGTTTTTAAGCACTACCCCCTTACCTTTCATTTGGTGTTCAAATAACGGACGTCCTTCTTCCGTGACCGGGATATTATTCATTATGGCAAATCCTTCATTTGGTATTTCGCCGATGGCCTCAATCGCCTCATATCTCCGTGGAGCGCTGAATACCGTTTTTCCTGCTGTTTCATGAAGTAACAAGGCACCATTCTGGTTTACCATCATTACCATTTCCCCAGGATATTTGTTTTCAATCTTTTTTAAGAAATCAAACGTACCTGTTGTCATATAGACATTCACAAAATCATCCCCTTAGTTTAAGCTATATTTATTATTATTCCACTGGATTTGCCGAAAAAACGACTTTTTTTTGACAGTTTGGGTTGTTTACTATACACGAATAGGAATAATCGCTATAGTGGAGACAGTATGCATATGTAAGTTTTTAAAATTATGCTATATATATTAAAATGAATAGCAGACAAGTCTTGAAAGGTGGACTGTATGGAATGACAAAACAAATCAATGAAACATTTTTAAAAGCGGCAAAAGGGGAGAAGACAGACCATGTACCAGTTTGGTATATGCGCCAGGCAGGGCGTTCGCAGCCGGAGTACCGTGAAATTAAAGAAAAATATTCTTTATTTGAAATCACACATCAGCCTGAGCTTTGTGCTTATGTAACCCGTCTTCCGGTTGAACAATATAATGTTGACGCCGCTATTTTATATAAAGATATTATGACACCGCTTCCTGCAATGGGCATGCATGTTGAAATTAAGGGCGGTATTGGGCCGGTAATCGACAATCCGATACAATCTCTTGCTGATGTGGAAAAATTGGCAGAAATACATCCTGAGGAAGATATTCCTTACGTTTTAGATACAATCAAATTATTAACACAAGAACAATTATCCGTTCCATTAATCGGTTTTTCGGGAGCGCCGTTTACATTGGCAAGCTACATGATTGAAGGAGGGCCATCAAAGAACTATAACAAAACAAAAGCATTCATGCACTCGGAACCAAAGGCTTGGTTTGCGTTAATGGACAAATTAGGCGATATGGTGATTACATATGTGAAAGCGCAGATTGGTGCCGGAGTAAGAGCGATTCAGATTTTCGATTCTTGGGTCGGCGCTTTGAATGTGGAGGATTACCGTTACTATATTAAACCGGTAATGAATCGAATCTTTACAGAATTACGAAAAGAAAATGTTCCATTAATTATGTTTGGTGTTGGAGCCAGCCATTTGGCTTTGGAATGGAATGATCTGCCGCTGGATGTTGTCGGCTTAGATTGGCGTCTGCCGATCTCTAAAGCAAGGGAAATGGGCATCCATAAAACGGTTCAAGGCAACCTCGACCCGGCCATTTTACTTGCACCTTGGGAAGTCATTGAAGAAAAAGCAAAGGCCATTTTAGATCAAGGTATGGCAGGGGGCGGTTATATCTTTAATTTAGGACACGGTGTGTTCCCGTCTGTGAAACCCGAAACATTAAAGCGATTAACAGCCTTTGTTCATGAATATTCGGCTTCCAAACTTGGCCGCTAAGGTAGTGTGTAAGTTTGTTCATTGGTAAACCGGCTTTTATTTTGGCAAAATAAAAGAGTTATTTAAGTAAGGGTCACGAAGGTGCATTCGTGTAATTTGCTGTGCGCTGGGTGACCCTAGTAGAATTTTTAAAGGGAAATCAAACAGATTTTAAAATGAGGTGCAAGAAATGACAAAAAAGAAAATGGGTCTCCTCGTAATGGCTTACGGTACCCCATATACTTCAGATGATTTAGATCGTTACTATACACATATCCGCCATGGGCGAAAACCATCCCCGGAATTAATTGAAGATCTCCGCAGCCGTTACGAAGCAATCGGCGGAATCTCACCACTTGCCAAAATTACCCTCGAACAAGCGGAAAAGCTGGAAGAGCATTTAAATACAATTCAAGATGAAATTGAATTTAAAATGTATCTTGGTTTAAAACACATCAATCCGTTTATCGAGGATGCGGTTAAACAAATGGTTGAGGATGGGCTTGAAGAAGCTGTCAGCATTGTGCTGGCGCCGCACTTCTCAACCTTTAGTGTGAAATCGTATAATGGCAGAGCGGAAGAAGAGGCGGCAAAATTAGGCGGCACACTGAAAATCAAAACGATTGAAAGCTGGTATGATGAGCCGAAATTTATTTCTTATTGGGCCGATGAAATCGGTAAGATCTTTCAGCAGATGCCGACGGATGAGAAAGAAAATGCCGTGTTAATCGTTTCTGCCCATAGTCTGCCGGAGAAAATTCTTCAGTTTGGCGACCCATATCCAAAGCAGCTTAAGGAAACGGCTGATTTAATTGCCAAACAAGCGGATATTAAGAATTACGTGATTGGCTGGCAAAGTGCAGGAAACACTCCTGAACCGTGGTTAGGACCGGATGTTCAGGATCTAACAAGGGATTTATATAACGATCACCACTATCAGGCATTTGTATATGCTCCTGTAGGTTTTGTCTGTGACCACCTTGAAGTGCTTTATGATAACGATTTTGAGTGCAAAGCGGTAACTGATGAATTAGGTGTACGCTATTACCGCCCGGAGATGCCAAATGCAAAACAGGAATTTATTGATTTATTAGCAGATGTAGTTTTGAAAAAACTCAATGATTAATAATTTGTAAGGGAAACAGTAGAAGAAGGTGACATCCGTGGCGGAAGAAAAACAGAAGGTTGTCATAATTGGGGGAGGAGCTGCCGGATTAACAGCGGCATACTATCTTCAAAAGGAAATCCGAGAAAAAAAAATGCCAATCGAACTCAAGCTGATCGAAGCATCCCACCGGCTGGGGGGGAAAATGCAGACCGTTATAAGAGATGGTTTTACAATTGAGCGGGGTCCCGACTCATTTTTAGCAAGAAAGACAAGCATGATTCGGCTGGCACAGGAAGTGGGAATGGAGGGGCAGCTCGTTCACAATTCTACAGGAAAATCGTATGTCATGGTGAATGAAAAACTATATTCCATGCCGGGCGGTTCTATAATGGGAATCCCGACAGAAGTTGGTCCGTTTATCACAACCAATTTATTTTCAATCCCCGGAAAGCTGAGGGCAGCTGCCGATTTTATTTTACCGCGTTCGGAAAGCGGAAAAGATCAATCCCTGGGAGAATTTTTTCGCAGAAGATTGGGTGATGAAGTGGTTGAAAATTTAATTGAACCACTGTTGTCCGGAATTTATGCCGGTGATATAGACCAAATGAGTCTGATGGCTACTTTCCCGCAATTTTATGAAGTCGAGCAAAAATACCGCAGCCTGATTATTGGTATGAAAAAGACGAAATCGGCAATATCGAAGCAGCCCGTCAGCAAGCCCCAATCCAAAGGTGCTTTTCTTACATTCAAAACCGGACTGCAGTCATTTGCTGAAGCGATTGAAGCAAAATTAGATTCGAACATGATTCTCAAAGGTCACCGGGTAGAAAAAATCTGCCGGGTGAATGGACATTACGAAATCTATCTTAATAATGGGGAGACAATTGAAGCGGATAGCATTATTGCGGGAACTCCCCATAAGGTCACACAAGGAATGTTTTCGGATTATCGCTTTTTTGACCCATTAAAATCTGTACCGTCCACATCAGTGGCCACCGTTGCTATGGCTTTCCCGGAGGAAGCAATTAAAAACGATATTAATGGGACAGGTTTTGTTGTTTCTAGAAGAAGCGATTATTCCATTACAGCTTGTACATGGACACATAAAAAGTGGGTTCACTCCGCACCAAAGGGTAAAGTTTTGCTCCGCTGTTATGTAGGACGAGCCGGCGACGAAACAATCGTTGACCTTTCAGATGACCAAATTATTAAGATTGTTCTTGATGATTTAAAGAAGACGATGGATATCACGATGAATCCCGATTTTTCCGTTGTGTCGCGCTGGAAAAATTCGATGCCGCAATATACGGTTGGCCATAAACAACGGCTTGCATCCATTTTAGAACATATGGAAGCAGAACTGCCAGGCGTTTTCCTAGCCGGCGCTTCATACGGAGGCGTAGGAGTCCCCGACTGTATTGACCAAGGAGAAGCAGCCGTCCAAAACGTCTTGGAGTATTTAAAAAATAATCGTTGATATTTTAACCCCTGTTGATTGTGGCGCAAATCAACAATTAGAAGCTGTTACTAAAATACAGCTTCTTTTTTATTTCTTTTTTTACTTGCCAATAGAAGAAAATGGAGTTATACTCTAAAAGTATTAAATGACTAAAATGTTCAAATGGTCATACGCAAGATTATCATAAACAGATAATCTTTATTTTTTAATAACTAATGACCAAATGGACGATTCAGTCAAAAAAGTTCCAAGGAGGTTTAAATATTGAAAAGCGGCTTGTTTAAGCAAGAAATTTCGACGATTATTAAAAATAAAAAAATCTTAATTCCAATTATCGCTGTCTTGTTTATCCCGGTACTATATGCCGGCTTGTTTCTATGGGCATTTTGGGATCCATATGGAAAAATGGATCAGCTGCCTGTAGCGATTGTCAACAGTGACAAAGGAGCCGCCATGGACGGAGATCAACTGCAGCTTGGCGACGACTTAGTTAAGAAATTAAAGGAAAGCAAGGATTTTGACTATCAAATCGTGAACAAGCAAGATGGCTATAAGGAGCTAAAGGATCAAAAATATTATATGCTTATTGAAATTCCAAAGGGTTTTTCCAAAAATGCAACAACGCTAATGGATAAAAATCCGAAGAAGTTGGAATTAATCTACGTTCCTAATGAGGGGTTTAACTTCCTTTCCGCTCAAATTGGCGGAACGGCGGCAGAAAAAATCAAGACAGCCGTTGCTGAAAAGGTAACCGAAACCTATGCGGAAACGATTTTTGATAAAATCTCCGAAGTGGCCGATGGTTTTCAGCAGGCAAGTGATGGTGCCGCAAAACTGAGTGAGGGTTCAAAGGGTTTGGATAAAGGCTCGAAGGATTTAAATGACGGGCTGGCGACATTTGCCGAGAAATCAATTGAATTTAAAGACGGAATCAAATCGGCGGATTCAGGCTCGAAAAAACTCGCTTCCGGTTCAAAAGATTTGTATGCAGGGCTTGAAACACTGGCCCAAAAATCAATTGAATTCAATAATGGAATGCAATCTGCAGATTCTGGGGCAAATAAGCTGGAAACCGGTGCAAAGGATTTGGATTCCGGTCTTTCGACGTTAGCTAAAAAGACCGATGAATTTAACAATGGAATGCAATCTGCCAATTCTGGAGCTAATGAGGTAGCAGCGGGCAGTAAAAATTTAAATGACGGACTTGGACAGCTGCTGGATGGACATAAGCAGCTGGAAAATGCCTCAACACAGCTTGAAGACGGCGGAAAACAATTACAAAGCGGGATTCAAGAGGCTAAAGCAGGCATTAAAACAATGAATTCAGAAGTGCCAAAGCTTGTTGATGGAACAGCACAACTTCAGGCAGGAGCAGAGAACCTTTCCGGAAAATTAACTGCCTGGCAGGATAAATCTGCTGAAGCGGCAGCCGGTGCTGAACAGTTAAACCAGGGGGTCACAGCCTTAAAAGCGCAGCTTACACAAATGCTGCCATTATTAGAATCATTACCTGAAGCTAAAAAGGCTGAACTTGTAAAAGCATTAAATGATTTAGAATCCGGCAGTGCAGATTTAAAAAATGGAACACAAGGACTATCAACAGCAGCAGGGCAGCTTTCCGCAGGAGCAAATGAACTATCCGCAAAGCTTAATGTAGTCAACAATGGGCAAAAAAGCTTACAGGATGGAATTGCAAGACTTTCAGAGGGCAGCCAATTGTTAGAGGCCGGTGCTGATAAGCTTGTCAGCGGACAGAAAACCTTTACTGATAACATGAACGTGTTTGGGGAGAAATTTACGGAAGCAAAGACTGGTGCAAATAAACTTGCAAATGGATCGAATGAGCTGGTAAATGGAATGAATCAGCTTGTGGATGGTTCAAATGCATTATCAGCAGGGGCAGGTCAATTAGCCTCCGGTTCACATACCTTAAAAACCGGCGCTTATGATTTATTAAGTGGTATGAATAAACTTGCTTCGGGATCTAGTGCATTGTCGTCCGGGGCCGGGCAAATTGCTTCCGGTTCTAACGATTTAAAGAACGGTGCGGCTGATTTATCCGGTGGAATGTCTAAATTATCTTCTGGTGCCGATGCGATTACCTCTGGTGCAGGGAAGCTGGCTGATGGTTCTGACCAGCTGAAGGATGGAACTAAAAAGCTTTCTGACGGCTCAACTGAATTAGCGGATAAGCTGAAGGACGGGGCAAAAGAAGTGTCTAAAGTTCATGCGGATGATAAGACATATGAGCAGATGTCACAGCCAGTCAAACTTGATACGGAAAAAGTAAATCACGTTCCTAACTATGGAACAGGGTTTACACCGTACTTCTTGTCATTAGGCTTATTTGTGGGGGCCCTTTTATTATCCATTGTCTTTCCTATGCGTGATCCGGCAGTTAAGCCGGCAAATGGCTTCAATTGGTTTATCAGTAAATTTGCCATTTTGGCTGTTTTGGGGATCATTCAGGCGTTAATTGCCGACATCATTATATTAGGTGCATTAGATCTGCATGTGCATAGCGTACCTAAGTTTATCTTATTCTCGATTATTACGAGTTTAACGTTTATTTCTTTGGTTCAGTGTTTTGTTACGGTTTTCGCCGATGCTGGCCGCTTCCTGGCAATATTGGTGTTGATTTTCCAATTAACAACAAGTGCTGGAACGTTCCCGCTTGAATTAATCCCTAATTTCTTGCAGCATTTTAATGCCTTGCTGCCAATGACGTATACCGTTTCAGGATTTAAGGCAGTGATTTCAAGCGGTGATTACAGCTTTATGTGGCATAATCTAACAATTCTATTCACTTACATTGTGGTCTTTGCTTTATTAACCACAACGTACTTGACGATTAGACATAAGGCCAAATTTAAAACAACAGTGGAGAATTAATAATGGGAAAACCAGCCGGTCTAATTTGAAACGGCTGGTTTTTTCTTGTTTAATTAGATTAACTGGTTTTGAATAAGCATTTGGAGGGAAAACGATGAAACTTACTATCATTGGGCCATGGGGCGGTTATCCAAAGCAAAATGCCGCAAGCGCCGGTTATTTGCTTGAGCACGAAGGTTTTCATTTATTAATTGACTGCGGCAGCGGTGTTCTGTCGAAACTGCAAAATATTCTACCGCCGGAAGAACTTAATGCGGTAGTTATTTCACATTATCATCCTGATCATATTGCAGATATAGGTGTCCTGCAGCATGCCCGATTAATCCAAGGTTTTTTGGGAAAACAGTTTCCGGCGTTACCAATATACGGGCATACTTTCAATGAACATGAATTTACGAAACTTACTTATAAAAATATAACAAAAGGTGAGGCGTATGAGCCCGGCCAAAATCTTTTCATTGGTCCGTTTAAAATATCCTTTTTAAAAACAGACCATCCGGTGCCTTGTTATGCGATGCGAATTGAGGCAGATGGGAAAACAATGATTTATACAGCGGACAGTTCTTTTAAAGAGGAATTTATTGATTTCAGCAAAGGTGCTGACTTATTACTATGTGAATGTAATTTCTTTGGGAATCAAAATGGGAAAGCTGCAGGGCATATGACCAGTATCGAAGCTGGCCTCTTTGCCAGTAATGCCCAGGTAAAGCAGCTGATTCTTACGCACCTGCCTCATTACGGGCAAATAAACGATTTAATTACTGAAGCATCCTCCAAATTTCCTGGTATAATAAAGCTGGCGGCAGAATTTGATACTTACGTACTATAAAAGGGGGCTTTAACATGTTGTTTATCGATAACAAAGGAATTACGGACCCAAGGATTAATCTGGCTATTGAGGAATATGCATTAAAAAATCTTGATATAAATGAAACTTATTTTTTATTTTACATAAATGAACCTTCCATCATAATTGGTAAAAACCAAAATACGATTGAAGAAATAAATACGGATTATGTAGAGAAAAACGGCATCCATGTGGTAAGACGGCTATCTGGCGGCGGGGCTGTTTATCACGATCTTGGTAATTTGAATTTTAGTTTTATTACGAAAGATGACGGCGAGTCTTTTCACAATTTCCGCAAATTTACCGAGCCGGTTATTGCGGCCTTGCAAAAATTAGGGGTAAATGCGGAGTTAAGCGGCCGTAATGATATTGAGGTAGAGGGAAGAAAAATTTCCGGGAACGCACAATTTTCCACAAGAGGAAGAATGTTTACCCATGGGACCCTATTACTCAATTCGGAAATGGAAAACGTCGCATCTGCCTTGAAGGTTAAAAAAGAAAAAATTGAATCAAAGGGAATAAAATCAGTCCGCAGCCGCGTGGCTAATATTTCGGAATTCTTATCAGAAAAAATCAGCATTGAAGAATTTCGCTCCTTCTTGTTAAAGAATATCTTCGAAGGACAGGAAGAAATCCCTGAGTACGTGTTAACCGAAGAAGATTGGCGGAACATTCATGAACTTTCTAAGGAAAGATATCAAAATTGGGATTGGAATTATGGTAAATCGCCAAAATTTAATTATCAGCATTCCCATCGCTTTCCGGCAGGTACTATCGATGTTCGGCTTGATGTTAATAAAGGATTCATTGAAAACTGTAAAATCTACGGCGATTTCTTTGGCGTCGGAGAAGTAAGTGAGATTGAGGAGAGGCTGATGGGGATTCGCTACGAAAAGAGCGATATTGAAAAGGCACTATCTGATATCACTACCACTTATTATTTTGGAAATATATCGAAAGAAGAATTTATTAATTTAATATACTAATGACGTTCCTAATAAAAGCACCTGGGTCCAGGTGCTTTTATTTATTAGTGTTTTTTCCTTATTTTCGGAATTTTTTTATACTTATACTTGAATAGGTTAATATCTTTCAATATAATATATTTAGAAAATTTTTTATAATTAAATGAATGAGTATTCATTCATCAGAGGGGAGCGAGTTTATGAATCTTTCATCACAGCTTCACGAAACAGCAAAGGCATCAGCTGATAAAATTGCCTATTACTTCTTAGATAAGTCTTGTACTTATGCTGAATTAGATGGGGCAATCACAAAATTTGCATCAGGTCTTGAAAAACTAGGGGTAAAACAAGGGGATCATATCGCATTATTATTAGGAAATTCGCCGCAATTTGTTATTAGTTTATATGGCGCATTGCGATTAGGGGCAACCGTTATTCCTATCAATCCGATTTACACTGAAGATGAAATTGGTTACATCCTCAAAAATGGAGATGTAAAAGTAGTTGTCGGGGTCGATTTGATGATTCCGCTTGCAGAGAAAGTACATCGTCTATTGCCAAAAGTAGAACATTATATTATTTGCGAAACAGAACAAAATGACTATAAAGAGAAGATTGTTGAAGAACTTTCAGTATATTCAAAAATGAAATCGTTTACAGAGGTTATAACCTCCGGGGACATAAGCTTCCAGGGACCAACGCTCGAAGATAATGACACAGCTCTGATTCTTTACACCTCGGGTACAACCGGAAAACCAAAAGGCGCCATGCTGACACATAAAAATTTATACAGCAATGCAAAGGATATTGGTGATTATTTAAAAATTAATCATGATGATAGAGTTATTACCGCATTGCCAATGTTCCATGTGTTCTGTTTGACGGTGGCGTTAAATGCGCCACTTTTAAGCGGGGCTGCTATTTTAATCGTTCCAAAGTTCAGTCCGAAGGAAATCTTCCGCCTGGCTAAACAATACGAAGCTACCGTTTTTGCAGGGGTGCCGACAATGTACAACTTCCTATATCAATATTCGGACGGGAATGCCGAGGACTTCAAATCATTTCGCCTATGTATTTCCGGAGGCGCCTCCCTGCCGGTAGCATTATTGCAGAATTTTGAAACGAAATTTAATGTCTTGATTTCTGAAGGTTACGGCTTATCTGAGGCATCACCGGTTACATGCTTTAATCCGCTTGACCGTCCGCGAAAGCCCGGCTCCATCGGCACAACGATTCTGAACGTTCAAAACAAAGTCGTTAATGAACTCGGTGAAGAGGTTCCAGTTGGTGCAGTTGGCGAATTGATTGTGCGTGGGCCGAATGTGATGAAAGGATATTATAAAATGCCAGAGGAAACAGCTGCAGCAATAAAGGACGGCTGGCTCTATACCGGTGACATGGCACGAATGGATGAAGAGGGATATTTTTATATTGTCGACCGGAAGAAGGATTTAATTATTGTTGGCGGGTATAATGTGTATCCGCGTGAGGTTGAAGAGGTCATATATAATCACCACGACGTTGTAGAGGCTGCGGTACTTGGTAAACCGGACCCGAATCAAGGGGAGGCAGTCTGCGCCTATGTTGTGAGGAAAAATCTTGAATTGACTGCGGAACAGCTGTTAGAGTATTGTAAGGAGCATCTCGCAAAATATAAGGTACCATCCTCTATTGAGTTTTTGGAGGAACTTCCCAAGAATACGACCGGCAAAATTCTAAGACGGGCGTTAAAAAAGCAAGTGACACATAGTTAAATAAAATTTTTGAAAAAGGCAGGCATTTGGCCAGCCTTTTTCGAATTTATTTAACGAAAAGGAGTGGTGTTAATGGAGCAAATTTTGTTAGATGTTACTAATCACATCGCAATGGTGACAATTAATCGGCCTGAGTCACTTAACGCTTTTAATTATGAAACATTATTGGAGCTGGAAAACAAAATAGCCGAAATTCGCATTCATCCAGTCATAAGGGCAGTAGTTTTTATCGGAGGTGGTGAAAGGGCTTTCAGCGTAGGCGCTGATTTAAAAGAGCGGAAGAATTTGACGAATGAACAGGTTAAGCGGAATCTTTATAAGATTAATGAGGTGTTTTGTGCCATCGATCAGCTGCCGCAGCCAACGATTGCGGCAATTAACGGATTTGCGTTTGGCGGCGGAATGGAGCTGGCTTTGGCCTGCGATTTCCGGATTGCGGCCAAAGAAGCGGTTATGGGACTGACAGAGACCAGCCTGGCAATTATCCCCGGTGCTGGAGGGACACAGCGGCTGCCGCGGTTAATTGGACAGGCTAAGGCATTGGAATTGATTTTAACGGCACGGAAAATGTCTGCTGATGAGGCTTTTTCCTATGGGGTGTTGACGAAGGTAGTGGGACGTTCTGAGTTGATGGGGGAAGTTTATGCCCTTTGCTCGCAATTGCTGGCAAATGGTCCTGTGGCACTGCAGCAGGCGAAATTTGCCGTCAAAAACGGCTTGAATGCCGATTTAAGCACCGGACTGCAAATTGAGCGCAAAGCCTATGAGGTGACCCTCCCAACTGAAGACCGGCTCGAAGCGCTAAAAGCCTTTGCGGAAAAGAGAAAGCCGGTTTTTAAGGGGAAGTAAACTGATCAAGCACCGTTTAGCAGTAAATTTCTATCTCACTAAGAGGCTGGCATATTGTCAGCCTCATTTTTGTGTTCTAAATCCTCGCTTTTTAACTAAACTAAGTATAAGAGGTTGTACAAAAGGGGGGACAAATAATGGTGCGAAAAATGGGGTTCTATGCGGTTTTGGCATATGTCCTTTATGGACTGTTTTTTTATTGGTATTTTTTTCAGCTTCCTGAACCGAAGCTGCCGTTTGAATATCAGGGAACAAAAGCCGACCCAACGACATTTTTAAATGGCCGGGAACTTATGTTAACGGAAGAATATTCGAAAATTAGAAATCTGTTATTTTTCTTAAGTACGCCATTCGAATGGCTTTTCTATTTCCTGATCTTATTATTTGGTTTTTCGAAGGCATTCAAAAGATGGGCGGAAAGCTCGACGAAGTACAAATTTCTTCATACTGCGATCTACCTTTTCTGGTTATCACTTTTTGCCTATATCGCTACCTTTCCGCTGAGTTATATTAGTTATTCTTTGTCAAAAACGTATCATATTTCAACCCAGAGCTTTCCTGCTTGGATGAAGGATGAACTGATTGATTTTTGGATTAATTTTGGGACATGGCTGATTATTGTACCTGTCTTATATTGGTTGATGAAAAAAAGCAAAAAACGCTGGTGGCTGTATGGATGGCTTTTATCGGTTCCATTTACATTATTTATGATGTTTCTTCAACCCGTCGTCATTGATCCGTTATACAATGACTTTTACCCGTTGAAAGACAAGCAGCTTGAAACAAAAATATTGGCGATGGCAGAAAAGTCTCACATTCCGGCGAAACATGTTTTTGAAGTTGACATGGCGGAAAAAACAAATGCCCTGAATGCCTATGTGACAGGAATTGGGTCGAATGCCCGAATTGTTCTTTGGGATACGACCTTAAATAAATTGAATGATAACCAAATTCTATTTATCATGGCTCATGAAATGTGCCACTATGTGGAAAAACATATTTACTGGGGTATAGGCGGGTACCTGCTGCTATCCCTGCTTGGCTTGTATTTAACATACCGATTAATGAATTGGACCGTGAAACGATATGGTAAGGAATTTAAAATTCCCGATGTCAGAGATATACGTTCACTTCCTTTATTTTTTATGATCATATCTATGCTAATATTTGTATCCAGCCCATTTACGAATTTTGCCTCTCGCTATCAGGAAACAAGGGCCGATCAATATGCGATTCAGATGACAAAAAATCCAAAGGCAGCAATTTCATCATTCCAGGAGTTAACGCGTTCCGGATTAAGTCAGGTGAATCCACCGCTGCTAGTGAAAATTTTTCGATATACCCACCCGTCGATGCTCGACCGTATTTCTAAACTTGAGGAATATGAAATAAAGCAGCGAAATAACGAATAAAACAATAAAAAGGCTGAAGACAATGGATTTGTCTTCAGCTTTTTTATGGGGGCAACTGCTGTTTATTCAAGTTCCAAAACGTTTGTTAATTTCCTTAAGCTGTCCGGTTAATCGCAGAAATGATTTTTTGTCTCGATGGTCAATGGCCGTGTCAATTTTCTTTAATAACTTTTCTTTTTCAACAGTTAGCTGGATTTCTGATAATAGCATTTCGATATACAGGTCTTGAACGAAATTCTCTCTCTTCTGGTTGCGTTTCATAGCAGCAATTTTCATTAATTCGGCATATGACTTTTCTTTCATGAAAATCACCTCTGTTGCTTTTTTTAATTATATGGGGTTTTCGAGATATTATCATTAATATTTGGAACTTTCTAAAGGTAATTTTTCATGAGAAGATTTTGTGAATATTTTAGTAACAATTAGAAAATTTACAGAAATTTAGCGGTAAAAGTGGTAAGATGTGGTGGGAAAATTATTATGAAAAGGAGTTGAATAGTTTGAAGGAGCTTGAATTCTATGAAATCAATTCATGTACCATGTTTATAATGCCTGTTGATTATGGTGGTAAAGTCTTTTCCAAAGTCATGGAGGTCGACGATGAGTTCTTATCACCTCTTAGGCCGGTTGACCTTATTAAAAAAAATTGCTCTTATTTTGGGGTAAGCTTTGAAAGCAGGAAAAAAGGTACCACTGAATTAATTGGTTATACAAGGAAAATTCCAATTGTCATTGAGCCGGCGAATCATCTTTTCTTTTTCCCGACAACATCGCCTAATCGTCCCGAATGTGCTTGGATTGCTCACGAGCACGCAGAGAATTTCCGCCGTGTCGGACCGCAGCAAACGCTCATTACTTTTAGTGATAAACAATCACATGTCTTCCAAGTTTCATTTGGAACGGTTGAAACACAAATGTTAAGAACTGCGTTATTAAAAAGCAAGCTGCTGCAAAGAATTGAAGGTAATCAAAAAAAATCATTTTATTTACACGGTCCAAAATTATCAAAGGCATCCGAGAACTTTAGCGACTATGGAAATGATAGTTTTCCGAAGGGTCAGAAATAATTGTTTATCATTTTTAGCGGCTTAGCGGGACAGGTGTTTTTTCAAAAAATAAGTTTCCATTAGCTCTTGGACCTTATTGCGGATTCTTGGATTAAAGTAATTATGATTTTCTTCATAACCTTTATAAATAAACAAATACATTGTAAAGGCATCGTCCCGTTTTGTTTCAATAACTTTGAGCTTATTCTTCTTCATATATTGCTTTGCCTCGCCCAATTCCCTCTGAACATCTTTCATTGTTTCTTCAATTAATTCTAAATAAGGCTTTTTTAGTTTAAAAGGGCTGTTCTGAACAACTGTTAAATCACGATTTAAGATTATTAACACCATCGGTAAATAGATGGCCTTTTCCATTATATCGCGATCATGCTCTGGAATTCGGGTCATGGTATAATTTACACCTCGCAATGCGAACTAATGTTCTTATTATATTTTACAAAAAAGAAATAATAAATGCAATACCGCTTTAATTTCTCATAAAACCTGCCAATCCCTCTTTTATAAAAGGGGGCTTTTTTTTATTGGGAAAGTTTCTCTAAATAGATAGCTCCCAATTAGGGGAAAATGAATAAAAAAAGAAACCTTGTAAACCAAAAATTAGTCGAATATATAGTAAAATAAAAATACAATTGGACGGATGGGTGATAAAATGCGGTCAGAAAGACATAAAGGAAAAAAGAAAAGACGATGGAGGTCCATTCTGCTTGTTTTTTTACTGCTGGTTTGCGCTGGAATAGGCTATTCCTACTTTCAGTATAAACAAGGGGTAAATCAATCATTAAAAAAGATGGATCAAAATCCTTCAAAAGTTGTTTACAGTTTTGAGGGCCAAAAGGATCAATATGGAGATACAAATATTCTGATGCTTGGAAGCGATGCGCGAGGTAAAGAAAAATCCCGTTCGGATACAATTATGATAGCCCATTTTAATGAGGACAAAGGAACATTTAAATTGACTTCGATTATGAGGGATAGCTATTTGGAAATACCGGGCCATGGAAAGCACAAAATTAATGCCGCTTTCGCCCTCGGGGGTCCGGAATTAATGCGGCAAACCATTAAACAGAACTTTGATATTGACCTGCAGTACTATGCTATTGTTGATTTCCAGGGCTTTGTGCAGTTAATTGATGAAGCTTTTCCAAATGGTGTAGAGATTGATGTGGAGAAAGAGATGAAGAAAAATATTGGTGTGAAATTGGAGCCGGGGCTGCAAAGATTGAATGGGAAACAATTACTCGGGTACGTCCGCTTTCGACATGATGCCATGAGTGATTTTGGACGTGTAGAACGCCAACAAAAGACAATCAAGGCAATAAAGGATCAGCTAAGCGGATTACAAACTATTGCCAAGCTGCCTAAATTAATCGGTGTTGTAAGTCCATATGTCAATACGAATATGAAAACATCAGATGTTTTATTTATGGCGAAGGATTTTCTGTCGGAAAAACGGGGTACTATTGATACATTTAGAATCCCAGTTGAAAATAGCTTTACCGAACCCCGTGTACAAGGGGAAGGTCTTGTGCTCGATATTGACGTTGAAAAAAATAAAGAAGCCCTTCACCAATTTATTACAAAATAAACTAGAAATGGAGGCGCATTCGTGCTTGACTTATTGTAGGGTGGAGAGCGAAGCGTCTCGCCGCTAGGGCGCTGGAGCTAGACATTTCTTGAAGTAGAATGTATAAAATAGAAGTAAAAAGAGGAGAAAACGGATGGATTTTGAATCAATTAGAGCTTGGTTTACTATTGATAATATGATGAATCTGATACAGGATTATCGTACTCTTGGACCGATACCTGGTATTTTACTGACCATGGTTGAAGCCTTTTTGCCGTTTCTCCCTTTATTTGTATTTGTTATGGCAAATGCCAATGCATTTGGACTCTGGATGGGCTTTTTGTATTCTTGGATGGGAGCTTGCATTGGTGCTATGCTGGTGTTTACACTGGTCAGACACTATGGACAAAAAAAGCTTCTAGCATTTTTGCCCCGGCATCGGCAGGTGCGAAAGCTGATGAACTGGGTAGAGCACCACGGTTTTGGCCCGCTTTTCTTACTGCTTTGTTTTCCGTTTACGCCGTCAGCAGTAGTAAACATTGTGGCGGGACTTTCGAGAATCAGCCGTGCGCAATACATGCTTGCTGTTTGTATTGGAAAAATGGTGATGATTTTTACCATAAGCTTTATTGGGTATGATATACGGGCATTAATCACACAGCCATATCGGACAGCCATTGTTTTGGCGGTCATATTTATTCTATGGTTTGTTGGTAAAAGAATTGAAACAAGACTTAATAAAGCTGGTGTAAGTGACGATAATGGAGAAACCGATCGAAACAATGAGATGGAAAAACGGAGGGGAATTTGATGAAAAGTGAGTGGAAAAGGGAAGGCTTGGAATGGATTAAAGCATTCGCGGTGGGGATTATTATCTTTGCTTTTATTCGTACATTTTTCTTTTCCAATTATATAGTGGAGGGCGAATCAATGATGCCGACTCTGCAGGATGGCAATAAGCTGGTGGTAAATAAGCTTGGATATCAAGTAAGTGATTTACAGCGCTTTGATGTTATTGTTTTCCACGCTAATGCCAAAGAGGATTTTGTCAAAAGGGTTATCGGACTCCCGGGAGATAAAGTAGAATACCGCGATGATCAATTATATATTAATGGGCATAGGTATAACGAGCCATTTTTAAGCGAATATAAGAAGAAATCCCCCGGTATGAAGCTGACAGGTGATTTCGATTTGAAAGAAATTACCGGTGAAAATGCGGTCCCAGAGGGGAAATTATTTGTTCTTGGTGATAACCGGTTAGGCAGCTGGGACAGTCGTCATTTTGGTTTTATCTCAGTGAGTCAGGTAGTCGGCAAAGTAGACCTGCGGTACTGGCCATTAAATGAGATGGATGTACATTTTTAAACAAGAAATGGCACGATATCATTATCGTGTTTTTTTGTTGTGTCTAGCTCCAGCGCTTTTCTATGTTTTTCCCAGTTCTGCCTAAAATCTGTTTAAGTTGTATCCAAACATTTGTGCTTATTTATGTTAAAATGATAGGTACAAAGTTTATGAATGGAAAGTGGGGGTTGGGTATGTCATTAAGAATGGTAATCGGACGCTCCGGCAGCGGAAAAACGGCCATGTTTCTTAAGGAGATTCGTGACAAATTGGTGGAGAATCCGGAAGGGCCGCCGCTTATTTATATCGTTCCCGAGCAGATGACGTTTCAAACGGAATACGGCCTGGCAACAGACAAGGAAATTGGCGGCATGATTCGGACACAGGTATATAGCTTTTCCAGGCTGGCGTGGCGAATCCTGCAGGAAACTGGCGGGATTAGCCGTACTCATTTAAACAGTGTAGGCATCAGTATGTTAATCCGAAAAATTATTGAAGAGCAAAGGGAGCAATTGAAGCTTTTCCAGCGGGCTGTAGATAAGAATGGGTTTATCAAGCAATTAGAGCAAATGGTTACAGAATTCAAGCGCTATTGTATCAGGCCGGAGGAGCTTGTTAATAGTTCAAACCAGCTTTCCTCAAATGCTTTACAAGATAAGCTGCACGATTTAGAAATTATTTATCAAAAATTTGAGGACGAAATCTTTGGCAAATATGTTGATTCTGAAGATTATTTTCGCTTACTGGCAGAAAAAATTGCAAGTTCATCTTATTTATGCAATGCAGAAATATATATTGATGGTTTTTATAGCTTTTCTCCTCAGGAATATCAAATCATCCAGGAATTAGCTGGTCATTGCAAAAGGCTGTCTATCGCAATGACGACGGACCGGTTATCGTTCAATACTCCCCCGGATGAGCTGGATCTATTTCGCGCTGCCAATGAAACATGCTGCACTCTATTTGAGATGGCCAGCGCATTACAGCTTGAAATAGAGCAGCCGGTGGTATTACAGCAGCAAAGAAAATGGGACCATCCATCCTTAATGCATTTGGAAAAGAACTTCGATGAACGGCCGGTGCAAAGTTATCAAGGGGAACCTGCTATTCATCTTTCTCAGGCGGCAAATCGCCGTGCTGAAATCGAGGGGATTGCCCGTGAAATTTATCAATTGGTACGTACAAAAGGATATCGTTACCGTGATATTGCCTTATTAATCAGAAATGGAAGAGATTATCATGAAATTGTTGAACCCGTTTTCAGCGATAGCCAAATTCCATACTTTATTGACCAAAAAAGGACGATGCTTAATCATCCGCTGATAGAATTGATTCGTTCCAGCCTTGAAGTTATCCATTCTTATTGGCGCTATGAACCGGTTTTTCGGGTGGTGAAAACAGAATTAATCTTTCCGCTTCAGGAAAATTTGGGGAAAATGCGTGAGAAAATGGACAAGCTTGAAAATTATGTGCTTGCATACGGAATTAATGGGAGTAAGTGGACAAAAAAGGAGCGATGGGAATATCGAAACATTAGAGGGTTGGAGATAGGAACTAAGCTTCAAACGGATGCGGAAAAAGAGTGGGAACAGGAATTAAACGAATTAAAGATTATGATAACAGCTCCTCTGCTTCGGCTATCAAGACGGCTGAATAGAGCCGATTCAGGGAGGAAACTGTGCGAAGCAATCTACTTATATTTAGAGGAATTGGATGTTCCGGCCAAATTGGAAAATTGGAAGACGGCTGCGGAAGAAAAAGGTAATCTTGTACAAGCTCGGGAACATGAGCAAGTGTGGAATGCCGTGATTGACCTTCTTGACCAGTATGTTGAAATTTTAGGAGATGACAAGGTGCCATTAAAGTCATTTTCGGCCATACTTGAGGCGGGATTTGAATCGTTGCATTTTTCGTTAATTCCGCCGGCACTTGATCAAGTATTAATTGGTGATTTAGAGAAGTCAAGGCTGAATCAAATTAAGGTTGTGTTTGTGGCGGGCGTTAATGAGGGAGTACTGCCAGCAAAAATTTCCGATGAAGGAATTTTAACCGACGAAGACCGTGAATTGCTGATGATGCAAGGGGTCAAATTAGCACCAAGCAGCCGAATTCGATTGCTCGATGAAAACTTTTTGGCCTATAAAGCTTTTACCGCACCTTCAGACTTACTTTATGTTAGCTGTCCGCTTGCCAATGAGGAAGGGAAATCCTTAATTCCATCTTCCTATATTAAAAGATTAAAAGAGATGTTTCCTGAAGCACAGGAACTTTTTTATGTTACAGACCCGGCGGACTTAATGGAGCATGAACAGTTAAGCTTTGTCACGAATGAAACAACAACGCTTTCGTATTTAAATGCCCAGCTGCAATTGAAATCAAGAAATTATCCAATTTCAGACCTGTGGTGGGATGTCTATAACTATTATTTGAAGAGTCCAGAGAAGCAGCAGGCTCAAAAAGTACTCTCCAGTCTTTTTTACACCAATCAGACTGTTAAACTTGCAAAAGAAACAGCGGATGAATTATACGGTGAAACGATTCAAGCGAGCGTTTCAAGAATGGAGCTTTATAATGCCTGCGCATTCTCACATTTTGCTCAGCATGGATTAAAGCTAAGAGAAAGGCAGGTATTCCGGCTTGAAGCCCCGGATATTGGGGAGCTTTTTCATGCAGCGTTAAAGCAGATCGCTGATATTGTCAATGAACAAAAGCTGTCGTGGGCCCAGCTTTCAAGACAGCAGTGTGAGGCATTAGCGAAAGAGGCCGTGAACACATTAGCACCTAAATTACAGAACGAAATCCTGTTAAGCTCTGAGCGGCATCATTATATTAGAAGAAAGCTTGAACAAATAATTACTAGGGCTTCTCTTGTTCTAAGCGAACACGCAAAGGTAAGCGGATTTTCGCCAATTGGCTTGGAGTTAGGATTTGGTCCCAAAGGAAAGCTCCCGCCGCTCGCCTTCTCGTTGAAAAACGGAAAGCGGATGGAATTAGCGGGCAGAATTGACCGGGTTGACCAGGCAAAGGTTGACGATACTAGCGTCTATTTACGGGTAGTTGACTATAAATCAAGTCAAAAGGATGTCAACCTAACGGAAGTATATTATGGGCTGGCACTGCAAATGCTCACCTATCTGGATATTGTCATGACCCATTCAAAGGAATTAGTTGAAATGAAGGCCAGTCCAGCGGGCGTCCTTTACTTTCATGTTCATAATCCGTTTGTTAACTCTACGAAAGTGTTAACGGTGGAGGAAATTGAACAGGAAATTTTGAAAAAGTTTAAAATGAATGGCTTGATGGTAAGTGACCCTGAGGTAATCCGTTTGATGGACCAAACGCTTGAATCAGGTGATTCCCAAATAATTGCTGCCGGAATTAAAAAAGACGGACAATTATCGAAGAAATCAAAGGTTGCAAGCCTTAAAGAATTTGATGACCTAAGGGACTATGTTCGCGGCATTTATCAAAAAACCGGAAATGAAATTATGGATGGTGAAACGAATATTTCGCCCTACAAATTAAAAGAAAAAATTCCATGTACATTTTGTCCATTTAAATCCGTATGCCAATTTGATGAATCGATTGAACCGAACCGCTTTCGGATTCTTACACCGCATTCAAAGGAAGACGTTTTAGAAAAAATTCGAAAGGAGGATTCCATCTATGAGTAGAATCGTCATTCCGGAAAAGCCGGAAGGGGTAACATGGACAGATGACCAATGGAAAGCAATCATGGCAAAAGGCAAAGATATTCTGGTCGCTGCTGCGGCAGGTTCAGGGAAAACGGCGGTCCTTGTTGAAAGAATCATTCAAAAAATTCTTTCTGAAGAAGAGCCCATTAATGTTGATGAATTATTGGTTGTTACGTTTACAAATGCATCAGCGGCGGAAATGCGCCATCGGATTGGGGAGGCGCTGGAAAAAGCAATTGATGTGGACCCCCACTCCCGTCATTTAAGGAAACAGCTGAGCTTATTAAATAAGGCCTCTATTTCCACACTTCATTCCTTTTGTATGGAGGTCATCCGAAAATATTATTATGTTATTGATGTTGACCCCAGATTTCGCATTGCGGATGTAACGGAAGCGCAATTAATGCGAGATGAAGTAATGGATGAGCTATTAGAGGACGAATATGGAAAAAAAGATAACGAAGCTTTTTTCAATTTAGTTGATGCGTTCACAAGCGACCGAAGCGATGCCGCCTTACAGACAATTATTCAGTCCATCCATGATTTTTCCCAAGCAAATCCGCAGCCGGAAGCCTATTTGGATTCCGTCGTGTCGATGTACGATGTGTCAGCTGTCAAACATATTGAGGAGCTCTCATTTACCGAGGCACTACTATTTGATATTGAATTACAGCTGGAAGCCGCGAAGGAAATGCTGAACAGAGGCTTAGAAATTACGAAGCTTCCAGAAGGACCTGCCCCAAGAGCGGAAAACTTTTTAGACGACTTACATCTTGTTGATACTCTGATAAAAGCAAAACGGGCTTCTTGGGATACACTTTATCAGGCAATGCAGAACCTCTCATTTTCCACTGCCAAAAGGCTTAAAAAAGGTGAATACGACGAAGAATTGACCGCAAAGGCGCAAAAGCTGCGCGAGAAAGCGAAGAAAAAGATCCAAGCTATTCAAACGGAACTTTTCACCCGTAAGCCCGAAAGCTTCCTGCGCGATATGGATGAGATGCACCCGCTTATTGAAACGCTGATCCATCTAGTTAAGACCTTTTCAAAGCGGTTTGAAAAGGCAAAAAAAGACAAAGGGCTTGTGGATTATGCTGATTTAGAACATTATTGTCTTGCTATTTTAACAGGAGAAATCACTTCCGAAGGGGAGTTTATGCCATCCGAACCCGCTCTTGCCTATAGACACCTATTTAAAGAGGTGTTTGTTGATGAGTATCAGGATACCAATATGGTACAGGAGACGATTTTAAAGCTGGTAGCAAAAGAGGATGAGACCGCTGGGAATCTTTTCATGGTTGGTGACGTCAAGCAGTCCATCTACCGTTTTCGTTTAGCTGAACCAAATCTTTTTTTATCGAAATATACCCGGTTCCGAACTGACGGCGATTCATCCGGTTTAAGAATTGATTTAGCACGCAACTTCCGCAGCCGAAAGGAAGTTCTGGACGGGGTAAATTACTTATTTAAGCAGATTATGGGTGTAAAGGTTGGAGAAATTGAATATGATGAGGCGGCTGAACTGAGGAATGGTGCACCATATCCAGATGACAGCTTCCCGGTGGAACTAATTGTAATTGATCAAAAAGAAGGCAATGCAGAGGAAGCTGCGGACTTGGAGTCGGATAACGAAGAGGCGGCAGAAGCGTTTGATCAGGCCGACCTTGAACAATCCCAGCTTGAAGCAAGAGTAATTGCTGCTAAAATAAAAGAATTGGTGGCAAACGGAACGCCCGTCTATAATCCGAAGCTTAAATCATATCATCCATTGATGTACCGTGATATTGTCATCCTGCTTCGCTCATTTACTTGGGCGCCGCAAATTATGGAGGAGTTTAAACAACAAGGGATTCCAATTTATGCTGAATTATCAACCGGCTATTTTCAAGCAACTGAAGTAGCAATCATGCTGTCCCTTTTAAGGGTTATTGATAATCCGTTCCAAGACATCCCGTTAGCTTCTGTATTAAGGTCGCCGATTGTTGGATTGAATGAGGAAGAGCTGGCAAAGATTCGTCTTCAGCAAAAGCGCGGTTCATTTTGGGAAGCAGTTGCTGCGTTTTGCTCTGACCGAAAAAATGAATTTGAGGAAGTGTTTTATGATAAAATCCGCCAATTTTATGATTCATTAAATGGATGGCGTACAACAGCACGACAGGGTTCACTTTCTGAGTTAATTTGGCAGCTTTACCGTGACACTAAAATTTATGACTTCGTTGGCGGGCTTCCAGGTGGAAAACAACGCCAAGCGAACTTGCGCGCATTGTATGACAGAGCAAGAGCTTATGAACAAACATCCTTTCGCGGCTTGTTCCGCTTTTTACGATTTGTCGAACGCATGATTGACCGCGGGGATGACCTTGGGGCGGCTCGTGCCCTCGGGGAGCAGGAGGATGTCGTCCGAATCATGACGATTCACAGCAGTAAAGGATTGGAATTCCCGGTTGTCTTTATGGCAGGGATGGCGCGAAACTTCAACACAACAGATATGAAAAAAGCTTATATGCTCGATAAAGAGTATGGCTTTGCCGCAAAGTATGTTAATGCCGAAAAACGTCTATCTTATCCATCTTTGCCGCAAATTGCTTTCAAACGGAAAAAGAAAATGGAACTCCTCGCCGAAGAAATGCGTGTCTTATATGTGGCCATGACGAGGGCTAAGGAGAAGCTTTATTTAACCGCAACGCTTAAAGACGCAGCAAAAGCTTTTGATCAGTGGAATGAGGCCCAGGACCACCGAGAATGGCTGTTAAAAGACTATAGCCGGGCAGCCGCTTCCAGTTATCTAGATTGGATAGGACCCGCACTTGTTAGGCATCAGGACTGTGAAGAATTAAGAGAAGCTGGTAAAATAAATCCTCTAGTTCCCGAAGATATAAGTCAACATCGGTCATCTTGGGAGATTTCTCTGCTTACCGTTGATGATATTAAACATCAGGATTTAACTCCGGAGTCTGAAACAGATGATCATATTCAATTGGTAAAAGAGCAAAAAGCGGTTGCGGTGACCTCATCTTTTGCCGAAGAGATTACGGAAAGATTATCTTGGCAATATTCCTATCAAAATGCTGCAGTTCGCCGTTCCAAGCAGTCTGTCTCAGAAATAAAACGACAGCGTGAAATGGCTGATGAGCAAAGCGGAACGGAGTTGATTCGGAGGTTTAAAAAGCCGTTTCTAAAACGTCCAAAGTTTATGCAGGAAAAAGCACTAAGCCCGGCCGAACGAGGAACAGCCATGCATATGGTAATGCAGCATGTCGATTTAACGCAGGCGGTGAGTGCCCAATCGATTTCCGACCAAATCCAGTCGATGATGCAACAAGAATTATTAACTCCGGAACAAGCAGAAGTGATTGATGCTAATTTAATTGCGCAATTTTTCAATACAGAACTGGGGCAAAGATATTTCCAGGCATCGGCTGTTCATCGTGAGGTGCCATTTACATTATCTTTAATGGCACATGAAGTGTACCACGATTGGCAGGATGAGGATGAGTCCATTTTTATACAGGGAATTATCGACTGCATACTTGAGGACGAGGGGGGGCTTGTCCTAATTGACTACAAATCAGATACTATTAGTGATCGCTTTAAAGGCGGCTTTAATCAGGCTAAACCGATACTCGAGGATCGATATAAAGTGCAAATCGATCTATACTCAAGGGCCATTGAGAAGATCTGGAAGCGAAAAGTGGCGGAAAGATATTTATTTTTCTTTGATGGTGCCCATATATTGAAAATTGATTAAAAAAATTGACATAAACCGCTGCTGGTTTATGTCAATTTTTAATTATTTCCTGCAATTGGCTGATCAATTACATTTGTGTCAAGTACGTTTGTATTACTTAATCCACTAGCCGCAATAATTACCCCGCCGGTATTAAACCCTCCTGAGCCGGCAAAGGTTTTCGAACTGCTCTTAGGAGAAATATAAAGGGTATCTCCGAAATGGACAATACCTCCGCCTACATTCACGATTTGTACTGGACCAATAATTGCTGGCATTAAAAACATCCTTTACCTTTACCATTTTGGCTATAAGCTCTTTTCTCAGTTATCATATGCGTTTATATCATATCCTGTTAATGCCTTTCGGGCAGAAGCTGACGGATATGCTTAATTCTAGCCTCCAAGGAGATATTTTTACTGTTTCCGACATGTAAAACGGAAGAAAAGGCAACGGCATTAAGACTAATGTTATTTACCTTTATGATTGGCGAAAAATTGTGCCGTACCATATTGATTGGTTCATCAATGATTGGCAAAGTAAGCGGCTTTTTAAAAACTGGATAAGAAGGAAAGTTACCCTCGTCACCAAAGAATATTTCTGCTTCCCGCTGCACAGCAAGTGCCCTGGAAAATGCATTAATGATAGAAGAATCCCCAATCTGAAAGGTTGAACTAAAAACTACTTCCTTTGATTTAACATGATCAACGCTAGAGATTCGGGTCAGCATAACCTGGGGTCACATCCCGCTCCAACGGAACAAAAGGACCGATGATTAATGATTCCGGCGGTGTGTCAAACGCCGAAGTCTGCTGAATTGTTTCCGCGTCTCCAATCAAAAATAAAGACGAACTTGCGACACCAATTATACGAATATTTTCGACGTGCAATACTCGATTATAAACCTCAAAATTCATCAGGGTTCGCCCCTTTCATATTTTCAGGTAAGTTATTTAAAAACACCTGTACTCCGTTATTAATTTCTTGCTTGAGGGCATCAATGACTTTTTTCTCAATTAACTCATTATCAGCAGCAGGCCCATTTTTTGCATAAGCTTTTAAGTGATAATCAATCCTGCCTGGCAGCTGCTTTATAATATCCTCTTTAATAAAAGATAGATAGGATTCATTTGGAGGAATTGACAGGTTTCTTTGGGTTTCATCTACAATCTTAGGTAAGTCTGATTGTAAGTATTCTCTGATTTCATCTTCAATTTTCATTGATAATCTCATTTGTTGTTTAGGAGAAAACGGGGTATTAAGTGATTGATTTTCTACAGCGAAGTCCTCAATTCCGGATAACTCATTAGGATTTAAACCGATATTTAACGTTCCTTCCAGCGTCTCAACCTTCAATTGGTCAAATTTATATTCAATCGTATCAACATGAATCGTCGGCTTTTCTTGTACTTGTTTTAATTGATTCTGTAATTTTTGGATAGTATTCTCGAGTGCCACTATTCTCTTTTCCTGTGCCTGAATACTCATTTGCAGCCATTGAAGATAGTGGTATAGATCCTGATACATATTTTTCACCTCACCCGGGGCATCACCTTTTCTCCTTGTCTTCTAATTTATATGCATTGAAGCAGTGGGATTTGCCTCTTTTCCGAAACTATAAGGCTAAAAGGTTTTATCTTACAGGAGCTTGTAAAGGAACTGACGGGGCTAATATTTGCTCTCCAACTTTTACTCCTGAAGGAGCCGGTCCTGTAAATCCACCGGTATTATATAAGTGTGCAGACGGTTTTATGATTCCGGCACTGCCGATTTGCAGGACAGAGGAATTGGTGATCCCGCCAATCTTGATGAAATTTATATGAATAGTCTGCTGGATGAAAAAGTTCATATTAAACCCACCCGTTCATTACATATTGAGTGAAATATTTTGATCAATGTTATCAGGGTCCGTTACATTCGTTGAACTTAATCTATTTTGAACGTCTATCTGATCACCAGTATTAAAGGACCCAGCACCAGAGAAAGTTTTTGCCGTAGCAAATGGCATAATTTTATAAACATCGCCGATATGGAACACCGAACTGTTACCGAGCGTAATTACCTGGGCAACCCCAACAATTGCTGGCATGGACAACACCCTTTGTCATTATTCTACTGTCATCTTATGTATAGGCGGATGTAATGTGATTCATTCGCCCAAATTTTATATTTGTGTGATTGTTCAGTTTATTTTATTCTAATAATGTAGCAAATTTAATTGAGGTGATTAAGTTGAAATTTGTAACTGTAAAAAAGACTGAAGAAACATTTGTAGGATTAATGAATGAAGGGCTGGATCAAGTTCTTTTATTGAACCCGGCAGAAGAGACACGGACAGGACATAAGGGCTTTCCTGAATCAATGATTGACTGTATTGGGGCGGGAGAAAGTTTTATCAATCAGGTAAAGCAATTAGTTACTTGGGTGGAGTCCCAGGATAATCCAGAATCATATTACACACCAATCACGGAAGTCACACTGCTTGCCCCAATCCCGAGACCGTCTAAAAATATTTTTTGTGTCGGGAAAAACTATGCTGAGCATGCCATTGAATTAGGGAGTGCTGCTGATATTCCGGAACATGTAATGGTATTTACGAAAGCACCGACCACTGTGACAGGTCCTAATACTGTTGTGTTAAACCATCAAGGCGTAACCGAACAGCTTGATTATGAAGGGGAGCTGGCGGTTATCATCGGGAAGCAAGGGCGGGCCATTAAACATGATGAGGCGCTGGATTATGTATTCGGATATACTATTCTTAATGATGTGACAGCGAGGGATTTGCAATCAAGGCATAAGCAATTTTTTATTGGAAAAAGCTTGGATACTACATGCCCGATGGGACCGTGGATTGTACATAAAAGCTTGATTGATAATCCAAATAACTTACAGATTGAGACAACAATAAACGGTGAAGTAAGACAAAGCTCCAATACAAAGCAATTTATTTTCCCGGTGGAAGAAGTTATCTCAGTATTATCCGCTGGCATGACGCTTGAGCCTGGCGATATCATTGCTACCGGCACGCCGGCAGGGGTTGGCAAAGGTTTTAAGCCGCCAAAGTTCTTACATGCGGGAGATAAAATGGAAATAACGATTGAAAATATTGGAACACTTATTAATCATGTTGAAGGTAATATGAAGTAATTATAATTGTTACCATATTTAACTACCTTTTCTTCGTATTTTTTATTTGCCTATGTTATGATAGTCTCGAACTATTTACATAGGAGGCATTTAAATGATACATGGACATGTTACGGCATGGGCTTTAGCTCTTATTTTATTTATTGTTGCTCTAATTTTACAATCCGGGGGCAAGACTAAAGGGGCTAAAATTGTCCAAATGATTTTACGAGTTCTATATCTTATTATTATTGCAACAGGTGTCGGCCTGCTTTTCATGTTAACCAAAATTTCTGTAATGTACTTTTTAAAGGCAGTTGTAGGTCTGTGGATTATCGGGCTATTTGAAATGATCCTCGGCCGTGCTATGAATAAGCGCAGAACCTCGGTATTTTGGATTCAATTTGTCATTGCCTGGGCGCTTGTCTTATATTTAGGTTTTGTAGAATTGCCAATGTCGATTTTTCATGTAAAATAATACTTAAAAAGCTGTCAGACTGTAATATTGTCTGGCGGCTTTTTTACTATGGAATAACAAAAGCCGTGACAAGTTATACGAAAGGTTTTAATATTTAGATAATAAGGAAGGAGTGGTTAGGTGATCGTAAAGGTATTTGCTAACTTAAGAGAAATTTGCGGCGGAGTTACGGTTGAGGTTCATCCTGATGGTGACCGGGTTATAGATGTACTTGATAAAATGGTAGAAATGTTCCCCGAACTTCAGAAAGAAGTGTTTACTGAAGATAAACAGCTGCTTCCTTTTGTCCATGTTTATGTAAATGGCAAAAACATTTTCCATCTCGATGATTTGCAAACCAAGGTAGAGGACTCTGACCAGTTTGCCCTATTTCCGCCGGTTGCTGGCGGTTAAGATATGACAAAGATAGAATTAGAGTTTCGCGGGATTAGCAAGGAGTATTTGGGGATGTACTTTGAAGAACTTGGGGCGAAACGAATAACAGACACATTTCCTTACATTTATGAAGGAGAAGGCTGGAGCGGCCAACTTATATCCGAGAAAGAAATGGTTATAACTTCTACATTCAAAGTAAATGCCATTCAGGTCCGCTTTCTTGCAGCAGATGAGGCAGTGCTTTCCGAGCTGATCAAAAATTACCGCTTTAAAACCTTCAGAGTGGGAGGATAGAAAAAGGCTTCTGCAGCAATCCGCAGAAGCCTTTTTCTTATACTAATTGTTCTTCCGGATCGATAATGCCAAGTTCACGAAGCTTTTCTTCAGGAACAACACCGTCTTTCCAGCCGCGCACTTGATAGTACTCCTCAAGCATTATATCCATCCGGCTTACATGACCTGCACTGTTGCCGGATGCTTCTTCTTCAGTAAAGCGTTTAGGGAGGAAATCATCTTCCCGCTTGTTGAAGCCGGCTAGATTATTATAATAACGTTCAAGATTGTAAATTCTTTCTCCCGCTTTCATGACATCCTCCGCCGTTAATGGGACCCCTGTCATTGTACTATATTGTTCCGCATAGTGCTCGGCATTTTCAGAGAAAGAAGAGAACTTACAAATATTCATGGAGTCAGAAAAAGCTAAAAGGTCTTGGAAAACCTTTAATAATTCCCCTTTACCTTCTGGTTTTAAGCGATCTGTTGGCTCTGGAATGCCGGCAATTTCACTCGCTACAGTATAACCCCTTAAATGGCAGGCACCGCGGTTACTCGTGGCATATCCGAGTCCGATTCCTTGTATTCCACGAGGGTCATAGGCTGGAATCGATTGGCCTTTGACAGACATTGATAATTCCGGTGCGCCCCATGCCGCTGCTGCACGTGCAGGTCCTTCGGCAAGGATGCCTCCAACCCCTTCACGATGAGCAATCTTTCTTGATAATTCAACCATCGCGTCGGCATCGCCCCAGCTTAGCTGCTCAGGAATAAGTCCTTTTTCACTAGCTTCCATTGTAATCGAGAAGGCATGACCAAGCTCAATTGTATCAAGGCCGTATTCATTACAGCGGTCAATCAGGTAGGCAATAGCATTCGCATCACTTAATAAACAGTTGGCTCCAAGCGACCATGCCGACTCGAACTCAAAGCTCTCAACGCGTGTCTTAAACTTTCCTTCTTTTACTTCTACCTCTATTTTACAGGCAACAGGACAAGCATGACAGGCATTATTTTTAACATGGATGTTTTGGTTTACAAATTCACCGCTATGTTTTTCTGCTTCATCCCAATGGGTAAACTGCGAGTTTTTCGTTGGCAGTGCGCCTACCTCATTGATTAAGTTTGTCAGCACATTTGTACCATAGACAGACAACCCGCCCTTATTAGGGGCTGTTAACCCGCCGTCAAGTACTGCCTTTAAGGCTTTTTTGTTGGCGTCCTTATATTCACTATCTAATTTTGGCACAGGCATATTGCCTTTTTGTGCCGCTTTAATAACAATTCCTTTTAGTTTTTTGTATCCGGCAACTGCGGCTGTACCGCCGCGGCCCGCTGAACGGTCATGTTCATTAATGAAACAGGAGAAACGCACTTGGTTTTCACCCGCCTGCCCGATGGCCATCACGCTTAAATCTTTGTCGCCATATTGGTCCTTCATGCTTTTAATAAAAGTTCTTGTGCTGGTACCCCAATGGCCGGAAGCATCGCGAAGCTCTGCTTTGCCATCCTCAATATAAAGGTATACTGGCTTGTCACTTTTTCCTTTGACAATAACATTATCGATGCCCGACCACTTTAAGCGTGCTGCCGTCCAGCCGCCCATATGAGAATCAGTGACAGTCCCGGTTAATGGAGACTTAGTGACGACACAGAGGCGTCCACTCATGGTTGACCGTGAACCCGTCACAGGGCCGGTCATGATGCATAGGATATTCTCTGGTGACAGAGGTTCCACCTCAGGGCCATTGTCAAGAACATATTTCACCCCAAGTCCTCGTCCGCCAATATACTTCTTTGCGTCGTTCTCGTTGATGGTGCGGTATTCAACAGTCCCATCTGTCAAATCAACCACGATTTCTTTGTTTTTAAAACCACCTAGATTCAAAGCGATTCCCCTCTTTTCTTTTTTATTTTCTCTTTGTATATAAATAGATTTCAGAGGTAGTAAATCTTAGCTGTGTATCCAATATTTATTATACACTTTCTAGAATTTTTTTAAAATTATAACTTTTTTAATTCAATCAAACACATTTTTATTTGCTACAATAAGAGAAATGTAAATTATGATCGAGAAAAGGGGGATTATCATGGTTGATTTAGAACGTTATTCAAGACAAATCCTTTTTCATAAAATCGGGGAAGAGGGCCAGCGGAAACTGTTAAGAAGCCGGGTTGCGGTTGTCGGGGCAGGGGCGCTTGGTACAGTGATTTCCAATCATCTTGTCAGGTCGGGGGTTGGTTATATTAGATTAATAGACCGTGATGTGGTAGAACTGTCAAATCTGCAGCGGCAGACTCTTTTTGATGAAGAAGATGCACGTCTGGAGCTTCCTAAAGCGGCGGCTGCCCAAAAAAGGCTGAACAAAATTAATTCGTCGGTTGTAGTAGATGCTGTGATTGCTGATTTAAATTTGGATAATGCCGAGGAAGTTTTGACAGGAGTTGATGTGATTGTCGATGGTACGGATAATTTTATGACGAGATTTTTAATTAATGATGTTTCTGTTAAATTTGGTATTCCATGGATACATGGGGCAGCTGTCAGCTCACGGGGAATGTTCGCAGTGTTTAAGCCAGGAATCACACCTTGCTACCGCTGCTTGTTTCCACAGGTGCCGCAGGGGACAGGAGAAACCTGCGATACGGTTGGGGTTTTGTCGCCGTTAACTGATATTATCGGTTCGTTTCAGGCGTTGGAAACCTTAAAGCTTATAGTGGCGGCTGAAACAACTCAAAACCTGGAACAAATTGATGTTTGGGACTTATCCTTTTTGCAGATGGATATTTCTCAAGGGAAAAATCCAAATTGCCCGGCATGTGTACATCATCAATTTGATTTCCTTGACCGGTCATCACAACAGCAAATGGTTTTTACCACTCTTTGCGGGCGAAATACCGTACAGGTTAATCCGCGGCTGAAACAACAGCTGGATCTAAAAAGAATAGCGGCAAGCTTGAGCAAAAGCGGAAAAGTCGCAGTAAATGAATTTTTACTCCGCTTTTCACCAGAAAGTGATATTTCAATTGTCATTTTTAAGGATGCAAGAGTACTAATCCACGGAATCAATGACCTAACAAAGGCAAAGTCGCTCTACGCCAAATATATTGGAAATTAACAGAAAAGGCATTGAGGAGAATCCCTAAATGCCTTTTGCTAATTAAGATATTAATTTTTCTATAATCAATCGCTTTCCGGTATTGATGGTAAATTCGAACCGATCATTTATTTTCTCATAATAGCAAAAATGGTGCTGAACATTGCATATTTCATCCTGATTATCAAATACCATAAAGTTCACACCATCTTTACGATGCTCATCGGAAAGAAAGGACAAATGATTATAACAATAAATACAATCAAATATGGAAAAGTTTAATGAGTTTAACGTCGTTACAAATTGGAAAAAGGCGTCATCATTAATTCCATCTAAAAGTCGTTCAAGCGAATAAATTAAATGCTTTCGAATTCTGACCAAATCATTGTCGCGCAGCATAATTAATTCATTTCCAATCCGGATTTTTCCCGCTTCATTGAGGATGCCTTTTTTCCAGCGATTCATCCGGAAAATCTCGATTTCCTGCTGGACAAAATCCTCCAGCATGGCAGCTTCTTCCGTTTCCTCATCAAAAAATATCCATTGATCATTAATTTGTTCGACAGTACCCTCTGTATAGGCTCTGTTTTGAATATCATAAAGGTGCATTCGTTGTTGTCGATTCATTGTTTACCTCCATGCCAGATGCTTCATTTTTCTTTTTAGACATCTTCCTGGAATTTTATAACCTGTTTTGGATGAATTTGTGAAGGGCAGGACGGGGAGGAAAGGCGTTCAATGTCTTATTATGGCTTCGTATTTAATTTGATTACTAAACTCTTTCATTCTGTCAATCCAAAATGCCCCCTACTTTTAGAGTATTCTCAATTGATTTATTCTGATACTTTGTCATGTTACCAGCCTATATAAAATGGGCAGGCTATAAAAATAAACTGATTGTGAAAAATAAAATTTGGAATAACTACTTTCATAGATTAAAATGGGTGTAGATTAAGGAGGATTTTTTGATGAAAAGAAGAATTATACCCATTTTAATTGCAATGTTATTGTTTTCGGCCTTTCCTGCTTACGCCAAGGTAGAGAAAGACGGCCGCTTGTGGCAGGATGAATCCGTTTATTCAATCGTGGTAGACCGTTTTAATAATGGTGATATTAAGAATGATGTAGACGTCGATGCGACAAATCCGCTGGCCTATAATGGCGGTGATTTTCAAGGAATTATCGATAAGCTTGATTACATACATGATATGGGGTTTACAACGATCAGACTGACACCTATTTTTGATAACGCAAAAAGTGGCTATCATGGATATTGGGTAACCGATTTTTATAAGACGGATGAGCATTTTGGCTCACTGAAAACGTTCCAAAAGCTCATTAAGGAAGCCCATAAGCGAAAAATGAAAGTAATACTAGATTTTGTGACAAATAATGTTGCTCCGAGCCACCCGTGGGTAAGTGATACTGGTAAGCAAAAATGGTTTCATCCGAAACAAGCCATTAAAGATTGGGACAACCAGCAGCAAATTGAAAATGGCTGGGTGGACGGTCTTCCGGATTTAAATCAGGAGAATCCCGAGGTTAGCAAATATTTAATTGATGCAGCAAAATGGTGGGTCCAAAAGACAAATATTGATGGATATAGTTTGCCGGAGGTTAATCACGTCCCTTTAAATTTTTGGAGCGATTTTTCCAAGGCAGTAAAAAAGGAGAAAAAGGATTTCTTTCTTTTGGGAATACCGTCAAAAACTACTTCTGTGGATGTAAATAAATATCAAGCAGCTGGCCTTGACAGTGTTTTAGACTTTGGCCGCAGTCAAGATTTACGGCAGGTCTTTGCCGGGACGGACCAAACAGTGCCAGCCGAAAGCACGGAATTTGACAAAAATCAAAAAGCGGAACAATCGGCGAATTTTTTAGATAACGAGAATACCGTAAGATTTACCCATGATATTGTTGATAAGCGCCAATTTCCGGGCTCCCGCTGGAAAACGGCCTTAACTTATTTATATACAACACCGGGAATTCCTGTTGTTTATTATGGGACTGAAATTGCTTTAAATGGTACTGACATTCCAGATAACCGCAGGCAGATGAACTTTCGGGCGGAAAAAGAAATGATTGATTATATAACTAAAATAGCTGAGCTAAGAAATCAGCTGCCTTCATTAACAAGAGGAACATTTGAAATGCTGTACAACAAAGATGGGATGATTGTATATAAAAGAATTTATAAGGGAGAAACATCCGTCGTTGCCATTAATAATACAAACAAATCCCAAAAGGTGACGCTGACTGCTGACCAGCTGCCTGGTGGTAAAAACAAAGAGCTTCGAGGCTTGCTTGAAGGGGATCTTGTACGCAGCCACAAAGGTCAATATATTCTTATTCAGGATCGTGACCATGCTGAAATCTATGTGCTTACAGAAAAGACTGGGATTAATATCCCGCTTGTAGGCTCATTGACTGTTGTTTGGATCTTAGTGTTCGTCTTTTTATATTTTATTTTAAAAAGACGAAAAAGGAATAGCATAGATTAAAAATACAGCGGGGGAGGGGTTCTCCCGCTGTATTTTATTTAATCTTTAACCATTGATGATGGTTCCGCCATTTACGTGAAATATTTGACCGCTGATATAAGAGGAATCATCCGATGCCAGGAACACATAGCTTGGTGCAAGCTCACAAGGCTCTCCCGCACGCCCCATTGGTGTTGTGGAGCCGAAAGTGGCGACCTGGTCAGAAGAAAATGTTGAAGGAATTAGCGGCGTCCAAATTGGCCCGGGAGCTACTCCATTAACACGAATACCTTGTGCTGCAAGTGAACCCGCCAATGAACGGGTGAAGGAAACAACGGCCCCCTTGGTTGCTGAATAATCGAGTAATTGCTCATTGCCTTTATAGGCGGTAATGGATGCTGTATTAATAATTGAGGCGCCCTTTTTTAAATAAGGAAGAGACATTTTAGCCATATAAAAATAAGAAAAAATATTCGTCCGAAATGTTTTTTCCAGTTGTGCTGCCGTGATATTTAACAAACTGTTTTGCGGATGCTGTTCCGCGGCATTGTTTACTAAAATATCAAGCTTGCCAAATTCTTTAATGGTTTGATTTACGATTCCCTTACAATGCTCTTCACGCCCAATATCACCTGCAAACAGCAGGCATTTCTGACCTTCTGCCTCAATCAGCTGTTTGGTTTCCTCCGCATCCTGATGTTCTTCTAAATAAGCAATCGCTACATCTGCTCCCTCTTTGGCAAAGTAAATCGCTGTGGCTTTTCCAATTCCGCTGTCACCACCTGTAATAATCGCCGTTTTTCCAGTTAATTTTCCCGCTGCTTTATAATTGTGGTCAACTGAGACTGGTCTTGGGTTCATTTTGCTTTCAACACCGGGCTGCTGGTTTTGGTGCTGCGGCGGGAATATTCGTTTCGGCTGGTTTTGATTGCTGCTCATAAGATCTACCTCCAAGATATTCATTACAATCGTTAGTTTTGGAAAAAAGGTGAAAATTATAAGAGCAATAAAAAAAGCATAAGGAAATTCCCTTATGCCAAAATTTAGCGATAATTAATGAATTGAACGTCAATGCTGAGATCTGCATCGCGGACTAATGAAATAATTTTTTGCAGGTCGTCACGGTTTTTACCGCTTACCCGGATTTGGTCATCCTGCATCTGGCTTTTCACTTTTACACCGCTATTTTTGATAATGGTATTAATTTTTTTAGCATTGTCTTTATCGATACCTTGAACAAGCTTGGCCCGCTGCCGTACTGTACCGCCTGAGGCTTTTTCAAGTTTCCCGTAATCAAGATTTTTGATTGGAACACCTCTTCTGATTAATTTACTAAGAAGAACATCCTTCAATTGTTCCATTTTGTATTCATCATCTGATACAAGAACAAGATCTTCTTTATCGAGAGAGACCTCACTTTTGCTGCCTTTAAAATCATAGCGTGTACTAATTTCCTTCATGGTTTGCGTGATTGCATTTGTAACCTCTGAAAAATCTACTTTGGATACAATATCAAATGAGCTATCTTTAGACATGAAACCCAACCCTCCATTTTATATAAAAACCTTGTTAAAGTTTCCCTTCATGCCTACATTATAGTAAAATAAGCCCTAGTTTTACAACCTAAGAAAAAAAGCTCCAAAATGAAAGGGGAGTATAAAATGTCAATAAAAGAACTTGTTGGCCAAACCACAATATTAACGGTGGCACGGAAAACACCGTTTGGCTATTTTTTATCGGATGGAAATGAAGACGTTTTATTACATAACAATGAAGTAAATCGTGAGGTCGAAGAAGGGGAACAGCTCGAGGTTTTTCTATATGTGGATAATGAGGGACGGCCGACTGCCTCAATGGTGATTCCGGAGATTGCTGCCGGACGCTATGGCTGGGTAAAGGTAACCGATGTGAAGCCGGACATTGGAGTGTTCTTAAATATTGGGCTGCAAAAGGATATTTTGTTAGGGAAGGATGATCTACCTGCCCATAAATCGGTCTGGCCTAAAGAGGGAGATATGCTGTATATAACGTTGCGGGTGAACCGAAATTATCTTTTATACGCAAAGCTTGCAAGCGATCAGGTGATCCAATCAATTTCAACAAAGGCAGAACGGGAAAGTTTTAATAAAAATGTTCAAGGGTATATTTACCGTACAGCCAAAGTGGGCAGCTGGATTTATACGCTTGAAGGGTTTAAAGGATTTATTCATGAATCACAGCGCAAACAGGAGCCTCGGCTTGGAGAAAAAGTCGAAGGGCGGATCATCGATATAAAGGAGGATGGAACCGTAAACGTGTCTCTCCTTGCCCGTAAACAGGAATCGCTTGATTTGGATTCTGCCCATGTTTATGAATATTTAATGAGCAGGAACGGGGCAATGCCGTTTACCGATAAAAGCATGCCTGAGGATATTCAGGAGCGTTTTGGACTAAGTAAAGGGGCTTTTAAGCGGGCCTTAGGCAAGCTGATGAAGGATGGGAAGGTATACCAGGAAGGCGGCTGGACGTATGAAAAGAAAGATTCGTAAAGTTCATTACATATCCTGTTTCAAATTGACAGACACTAACACCTGATAAAGTGATTTGAAAGGGGTAATGAGCATGCCGCATACTTCAGATAATGATAAAAAGGCACAGGATAATAACGCACTGCGTCATGAAAAAAATATGATTCGTGAAAAAAACCGCCAAGCGGGGAAGCACCAGTATTCCAAAAAAACAGATCATAAATAAAGGAGTGAGGTACCCCTCACTCCTTTTATAGATCATTCATTTAAGAAGAAAATGGCAATCGTTCCCGCGCCGGTGTGTGCTCCAATCGCTGAACCAATGGAAGAAATATAAATCTCTTGAGGATGAAACTCCTCTTCAATCATTGCTTTAACTTCCAGTACGGTTTCTTCATTATCGGCGTGACTGATGCCGATCACCTGCTTACCAAGGCTGCTTCCCCGCTCTTTCATAAGTTCAATTAAACGGCGGAATACTTTTTTCTTTCCACGGATTTTTTCAATGGGTACGAGTTTTCCATCCTCCACATTTAAAACGGGCTTAATGTTTAATAACCCGCCAAGAAAGGCAGATGCTTTCGATACCCTGCCGCCCTTAGCCAGATAATCAAGATCTTCCACTGTAAAAAGATGTTCCATATGCTCACAGCGAAATTTTATATCTTTAACGATTTCATCTTTAGAAACATTCAAGGCTGCCAGTCTTGCAGCTTCCTTGACGATCAAGCCCTGTCCTAAAGATGCACATTTTGTATCAATGATGGTTAAATTAAAATTTGGATATTTTTCCTTCACTTGGTCAAAAATCATAACAGCGGTTGAATACGTACCGGATAGCTCGGAAGAAAAAGCGATGTAAATTCCATCTTCGTTATTCTCCGCCATAGAAGTAAAGATTTCTTCAAAAGTGAGCAGTGATGCCTGTGATGTTTTTGGGACAATCCCTCTGCGAATCGCATCGTAAACGGTCTTAGGATTAATATTTTTAACATCTTCAAATTCGTTTCCTTCAATGAAAACCTTTAACGGAATCAATGTGACATTATGTTCTTCATAAAAACTTTTTGGTAAATCGCATGCGCTGTCAGCCAGTATTTTTACTTGCATGAAGCTCACCTGCTTTCAGACTAATCATTCTCAAGCTTAGTTTATCGGTTTCGTCTCAAAATTACAATAATCTAATTTGTTTCACGGAAAAAATAAGGGGGAATTCATTTTGTGGCTTGAAATAAAGAAAATCGCGATTGTGATTGCCGGTGCCTTTTTAACCGCCCTTGGTATGAATTTGTTTTTAATACCTGCAAATGTCTATTCCAGCGGGTTTACCGGTATTGCTCAGCTGCTTTCGAAGGTGCTCACTGACTATACTCCTATTCATATATCCATTGGGTTCTTATTGCTTTTGCTTAATATTCCTGTGGCTATCCTTGGCTGGAAGAAAGTAGGGAAATCGTTTACGATCTACAGCTTTATCAGCGTTGTCCTGTCGTCATTATTTTTAGAATTAATACCTGTAAAGCAAATGTCACATGATATATTACTAAATGCTGTTTTTGGCGGAGTCATCATCGCAGTGGGGGTAGGCTTTACCTTGAAATTTGGCGCCTCAACAGGCGGGTTGGATATTATTGCTATGATTCTGTCCAGAATGAAGGACAAACCAATTGGGCCGTATATGTTAGCTTTAAACAGCATCATAATTTTAACGGCCGGCTTCCTGTACGGCTGGGAAAAAGCTCTTTATACATTGGTGTTCTTATATACGTCAACAAGAGTTATCGATACAATCCATACAAGACATTCTAAGCTGACCGCCTTTATAATTACAAAAAAAGCTGATGAGATGAAAAAGGCGATTCATGCGAAACTAGTAAGAGGAATTACGATGATTCCCGCTAAAGGAGCATTTTCAAATGAAACAAGAGAGATGATGATGATAGTTATTACTCGATATGAATTGTATGATATAGAACGAATTATTAGAGATGTGGATCCAAATGCATTTACGAATATAGTTCAGACCACCGGGGTTTATGGATTCTTTCGAAAAGATTAAAGGGATTAGGTGATGAATTTGCGAATAATTATCTGTATAGTAATGCTTTTCCTAACTAACATACTCAATGCTTCAGCAAATGGGAGGGATGATTTGAATTACCAAATTGATGTTATTCCAATTGCCGGGCCCAATCAAGCAGAAATTGAGGTGGTTGTAAAGAATCTGGAAGAGTTCCCGCTCGATTTTGAATTTCCTACCTCACAAATATTTGAAATGATCATCACAGACAAATCCGGCAACGAGGTATATGTCTATTCAAAAGGCCGTTATTTTTTACAGGCATTTCAAACCATTACAATCCAGCCGCATGAAAGCATTAAACGAGTTGTAAAATGGAATTATGAATTTGAAGGGAAAAGGGTCCCGAAAGGTGAATACTTGATTTATACGGCATTAAAGCCAATCAGCATCAATAATAAACCAGTTCAAAATAAGACAAAATTAATGAATAACCAAAAGTTGTATGTCCCTAGGGTAAATGAGGTGTTCCATAATCTAAAGGTGTCAGGCACCAAAGGGGATTATGCAATTAGCGGTAAAGTAAAAAAACAACATAAAAGATTGTACTATGTTGTGGAAGATGGGCATGTGGAAATCGTTAAAGAGTCAATGATTAAAGTAACGGGGGCAAAGCAGGAGTGGGAAGAATTTAATATTGATATTCATATTCCAAAGGAAAGACTTCCACATAATGCTACGCTAATCCTGTATCTTTATGAAAAAAATAATGAGGGAAAGAAAGTTAATATCAATCCATTAGTTCTGGAAAGATTGAAAGAATAGAAAAGCGGATGCCCAATGCATCCGCTTTTCTATTCAAGTAATTTGGTCAAGCTCTTGTTGCATTTCTTGGAGCTGTCTTTGCTCCGCAAAAGTGGAGTTTGCAAAAGCAGAGCTTAAGGCATTCTTTGCTTTTGCCATCGCACTTTCACGAGATTCTGGGTCGGCGCTTTTTGCCATCTCCACAAATCTTCTGGCTTCTTGGAATAATTGGTTACCCATTGTTAAATTCCTCCAAGCGAGGAGTCATGTACATTGGCCATTTTCCGAGCCTCCGCTTCAGCATAGGTCATTTTATACGGAATTCTCTCAGCATGCTTAGTAACGGAATCTTTCCCTTGCTGGACAAAGCGTTTCGATTTGTTCGATCTACCCATTCGAATCCCTCCAATATGCTAAAAAGCTCATATTGAAACAGCTTTGCTGCCTCAGAAATTAGTATGCACCATCTGATGAAGATTCATTTATGTAAACAATGGAGATGATGATTATTTCAGATTTAACAAATCCTCAATATAGGCAGCAACACCATCTTCTTCATTTGTTAAGGTTATATCATTGGCAATGTTTTTTAGCTGGTCGATCGCATTTCCCATGGCAATCCCATGTCCGGCATAATCAATCATTTCTAAATCATTATCTTCGTCGCCAAAAGCAATGACTCTTTCTGCAGGAATGCCGTAATAATCCGCTGCTTTTTTTAGGCCAACTGCCTTATTTAGACCGGCCTTAATAATTTCAATTACATGCCAAGGTGCTGCCCAGCTACGCTGCTCTATTACCTCAGCATGAACCTCGGATAAGTGTTCACGAATTTTTTGCAGCTGATCTTCCTCTGTATGAATCAGCAAACTTGTTGGTGAGTCATGAAGAAAGCTCTTTAAATCTCCGGTGGTGATTTTAGGATTTCCAAAGCCAAAAATGTCCAGTAATTTCTGGTCATGATAGTGGAAATATACGTCATCCATTACCTCAGCGATAATATTGTGGAATTGAAAACTGCGGCATGCTTCGACGATATTCTTTGCTACCTTCACATCAAGCGGTTGATGATAAAATCCCCAGTTTGAATTAAGTGGATGGTGTGTAAAAGCGCCATTAAAATTTACAATCGGAGTGTCAAGTTCCAGCTCTCGATAATACATTTCACTTGAACGGTAAGGTCTTCCGGTGGCAATCATGACAACATGACCTTCCTCTTTAGCCTTTTTGATCACATCTTTTGTCTTTAAGGAAATTGTCTTATCGTCTTTCAGCAGCGTCCCATCTAGATCTAATGCAATTAAATGTCTTTCTGACATAATATTCCCTCGCTTTAATTTAAAATTATTTTTCGTAGATGCTTGTGTTTAGGAAAAAATTATAATACATGATACACTACATTTATAAATAATTAAAAAGTAGTTATTAACTATACAGACAATGTTAACAAGATTATAGCTAAACTGTAAAAAATTTCACACCATTGATAGGTAAAAATCGTTATACTATGTTTGAAATTAAGTAAAACTATTTCTTTTGATATAATAGTGATAACACTAAAAATAGGAGTGAGACGACATGAATGAGGAATTAAAAGAAAATATAATGGGGGCATTAGAGCTTGTAATTGACCCTGAACTTGGTATTGATATTGTAAATTTAGGTTTAGTATATGATGTTGAAATGGATGACGAAGATAAATTGACTGTCACAATGACACTAACTGCAATGGGCTGTCCGCTTGCGGGAACCATAGTGGATCAAGTTAAACGAGCATTGGCAGATATTCCTGAAGTAAAAGACGTCGATGTTAATATTGTCTGGAATCCACCATGGAATAAAGATATGATGTCTCGTTATGCGAAAATAGCTCTGGGCATTCGTTAAGGAGTATAGTAAATGAAAAATAAAGTGATTTTAGTGAGTTCCGGTCAGCTTGGCAGAGGCGATCAAGTATTAGGAGAAAATGTTTTAGAAACCTTTTTCACTCTTTTAAAACAAAGGGAGGACCTTCCAGTTGCAGTGTTTTGCATGAACAGCGGAGTTTTCACCATGACGGAGGAATCATTGGTTTCCGTCCATTTGAAAGAGATGGAGGATAAAGGGGTGGATATTTTAGCCTGCAAAACTTGTGCTGACCACTACGGTGTCAGTGAAAAATTAACCGTCGGCAAAATTAGCGGCATGGCTGATTTTATTGAACTTGCTGCAAAATATGAGGTATTAACCATTTCTTAAAAACGGCAGAACATTCTGCTGTTTTTTTATGCCTTTTCTTCACAAATTGGACAAATATGTACAAAAGGGTTGTGAGGTAGTTCACTTTTTATAAACATAAACACTTTTATAATACAGGTATTAAAGCTATTTGAGGTTTAAATAGCTGTATTAGGAGGCGTTTCGAAATGGATTTTAGTCGAGATTTTAATAAAGATCCGTTTATTGTAATTTGGGAGCTTACCCGTGCATGTCAATTAAAGTGTCTGCATTGCCGTGCAGATGCACAATATACTAGAGACCCAAGAGAATTAACGTTTGAAGAGGGAAAGAATTTAATCGATCAAATATACGATATGAATAACCCAATGCTTGTATTTACTGGCGGGGACCCGCTTATGAGGCCGGACGTTTTTGATATTGCCAAATATGCCGTGGAAAAAGGCGTGCGTGTTTCGATGACACCTAGTGCAACTCCAAATGTTACGATTGAAGCAATGCGCAAAGCGAAAGAGGTCGGACTTTCTCGCTGGGCATTCAGCCTTGATGGGCCAAAGCCCGAGATTCATGACCATTTCCGGGGAACATCAGGTTCGTTTGCTTTGACCATGGAAAGGATTAAGTATTTACATGAACTTGATATGCCAATTCAGATTAATACCGTTGTTTCCAGATATAATTATGAGCACCTCGATGAAATGGCAAGATTGGTTGAAGAATTAGATTGTGTTCTTTGGAGTGTCTTTTTCCTTGTTCCTACTGGAAGAGGGCAGGCAGAAGACATGATTTCTCCCGTCGAACATGAGAAAGTCTTACGTTGGCTTTATGATCTAAGCAAACGTGTATCATTCGATATTAAAACAACTGAAGCAATGCACTACCGCCGTGTGGTAATCCAGCAAAAAATGCGGGAAGCGAAGGAACAAACAGATGAAATCAATTATTTATCAGCTTTAACTGAAAAAGGACTAACAGGGTCGATTGATGGCCTTGGCAGGGCGCCAAAAGGAGTGAATGATGGAAATGGCTTTGTGTTCATTTCCCATATTGGTGATGTATATCCTAGCGGTCTGCTGCCAATTAAGGCCGGAAATGTCCGTGACACACCGCTGGCTGAAATCTATCGAGAATCACCAATTTTTAAAGCCTTACGAAATCCCGATGGGTTTAAAGGAAAATGCGGTGTCTGTGAATTTCGTTATGTTTGCGGTGGTTCAAGGTCAAGAGCATACGCAATGACAGGAGACTACTTAGAAAGCGAACCTTTCTGCGTCTATATACCTAAGGCTTTAAGAGAAAAGCAGACAAAGTAATTGTTACATTAAAAAGCGGGCCGCTTCTAATGGCGGCCCGCAGGTACTTACTCTATACTACAATAAACAGCGGAACAGTTTTCACAGCCAATTTCATCTTTTAAATATTGTAAGTCTAATACGGTGATTTTGCCTTTTTTGACGGAAATAATATTATCACGTTTTAATTCGCTAAGAATTCTATTCGTACTTTCACGAGATGTTCCGCAGAAATTAGCCAGTTCCTGGTTGGTTAATGGCAGATCAATTAAAATGGACTTACCTTTATGCACGCCATAGCTGTTGGTCATCCGAATAAGCGTAGAAAAGAGCGCACCGCGTTTCCCATTAAGCACAAGGTCACGGAATTTAGTTTGGGTTTTGCGAAAATGATCGCTCATCCATTTCATAAACTCATACGCGAGCTTGCTGTTTTGAAAGATTTCACTTTCAATCACATCTTTTTTGATTGCGGCAATTTCACCTTCTTCAAGAACCTTGGCACTTAATAGATATTTCGGGCTTTCTGTAAATAATGTTAGTTCCCCGCAAATGTCATTTTCGCCGCAAATTCTTAAAGAAAGCTCCCGTCCATCCGCGGTAATTTTACTGATTTGAATTTTTCCGGAAATAATAACATAAAGCTCATCCGCCTTCATTCCCTCTTGAAATAAGAATCTTCCCCGTTCACTTGTAAAGATTCGGTCGGCAAATTTTAATAATTCTTTTATTTCAATTGATTGAGTTGGTTTAATAGTCGTTGTCATAACATTCACCTCTAACAAAATAGGAGTACCCGTAGGTCCTTTTTGATTCCATTAGTAATATTTTATAACATTAAAATTGGTTTGAACTGGGTAAACAATGACAATATAGTGAAAAGTTATGGTGTTCTAGCAGGAATTTATTGAATTTAGTGGAAATAATTAAATATGATTAAAATGTTATGACAGTGAAAAAACTAACAGTCTTTTTTTGTAATCATTTGATACAATAGTTATAACATGTTTCTTTTTTTTATGGAGTTGATATTTAATGGAAAAAACCATTATTAAAGATAAATTAAATAGGCCATTACGAGACTTGCGGATTTCAGTCATTGACCGCTGTAATTTTCGATGCCAATATTGTATGCCCGCGGACCAATTCGGTCCTGACTTTGAATTTTTGCCGCGAAGTGCTTTGTTAACTTATGAAGAAATAGAACGGGTAGCGAAACTGTTTGTTCAACTTGGCGTTGAAAAAATTCGTTTAACCGGCGGTGAACCGCTGTTAAGAAGAGACTTGCCAACCTTGGTCGAAAAGCTTTCGAACATTGACGGTTTAGCTGATTTAGCTCTTACAACGAATGGAGTGCTGCTCCCAAAATTGGCGCAAAGCTTAAAAGATGCTGGTTTAAAAAGAGTTAACGTCAGCTTGGACAGTTTGGATGATGAGCTATTTGGAAAGATTAACGGACGCGGTGTTGGAACAGGTCCGGTACTTGAAGGAATTGAGGCAGCAAAACAAGCAGGATTAGGCGTAAAGCTTAATATGGTAGTTAAGCGGGGGCTGAATGACAGTGAAATTATTCCAATGGCGGAATTCTGTAAAAATAACGGTTTAGAACTTCGATATATTGAATATATGGATGTTGGCTCGACAAATGGCTGGAAAATGGATGATGTAGTAACGAAAAAGCAGATTTATCATTTATTAAAGGATCATTTCGAATTGGAACCTGTAGACCCAGCATATTATGGCGAGGTCGCAAAACTGTACCGCTACAAGGATAAGGACGTTAATGTCGGCTTTATCACCTCCGTTTCCGAATCGTTTTGTTCCAGCTGTACTCGTGCCCGGCTTTCTGCCAATGGTCAGATTTTTACTTGTTTATTTAATGGAAATGGCCACGATATCCGGAACTTTATGCGCAACGGCGCAACAGATGAGCAATTAGCGGAGCGGATAACAGCCATTTGGAATGGCCGCAATGACAGGTATTCGGATGAAAGAACGGCAGAAACAAATAAAAATCGCAAGAAAATTGAAATGTCTTATATTGGCGGCTAAAGCCTTTTAAAAAACGAGCCTGCATTTGACTGCAGGCTCGTTCTTCTTACAGATATCTAGGGAATAGAATGTTATTCTCAAGATGGACATGCATAAAGGTCAGGCTCTCTAATGCCTCTAAACGGGCATAAACCAATCGATAGGTACCGCATGCATCGAGTGGGAGAGCAAAATCTGAGGTAACTTCACGGATTTGTCTAAGGATTTCTCCGGCATGATCATGCTCTTTTTCAAGTTCAACAATCATTTGAATTGCTTCCTCGCGATTTGGCACGGTACCGTCCTCGAGCTGTCTAATTAATGGGAATACGACTGCCTCTTCTTTTTCCATATGCTCTATCAATTCCTTCTTAAACTCGTAGAACAGTTCATTTACTTTTAATAATTCTGGATGATTGTCACCATGCACGCGGGAAACCTTCGTGACATAAGGACTGAGATTTTTTAATTCCTCTTCAGAAGCGCGATGATAATTTTGGATTACATGGTCGATGATTGTATTGGAATGGGAATCAGTCCAAACCTCTACATCCTTTTCAGTATGTTCGTACTTCTCAAAAACGACTTTTAATTCATCCAAAAGAGTATTCATATCTAGCCCATGCTGGGCAGCTGCCTGTGTTAATGGAATATTTCCACCGCAGCAAAAATCAATGCGGTTCTTTTTAAAAACATCACTTGTCTTTGGTATTTCGTTCACAATATCTTTAACTAATGAGTCAGCAGAAAATGGGAAAGTCATTTATATTTCCTCCTTTTAATATCATAAAGGTAGTACTTATTAACCTAATCATAAGCTAAACCGGGAAAAAACTTGGTGACCTGCATCACACATCTCCTATGATTTTTTGTTTCTACAAGGAATCTTTCAAAAAAGGTGTGATATTTGATATGTCAATGAGTTTTTTGTAGGCTTATAATAAACATGGAAAAGTACGAATAATGAACTGTTTTAGATAGGAGCCGATGAATTTGTTTGAAAGAAGACAACCCATTCCAATAGCAGAGGCAGTAAAAAAAATTATGGAATATGAAATGCAAGGTGTTACAGAGCCGGTATCGATTGAAGAAAGCTATGGTCGCTTCTTGGCAGAGGATTTAACGGCAACTTGTGATGTTCCTCATTTTGACCGGGCACCATATGACGGCTTTGCGATAAGATCGATTGATTCAAGTGACGCATCAGCTTCCCATCCTGTTGAATTTGAAGTGGTTGATCATATTGGTGCCGGGATGGTTTCACAAAAGTTGATCGCAGCAAATCAGGCTGTCCGTATTATGACAGGTGCGATGATGCCTGAAGGAACCGATGCGGTAGTGATGTTTGAAGTAGCGCAAGCCTATGAAAAAAACGGAATACCGTATATGTCTATTAAGCGGGAGTTTAAAGCAGGAGAGAACGTATCATTTCACGGAGAAGATGCAAAGGAAGGCGAAGTTCTCGTCAGAAAAGGGACATTAATTAATCCTGGAATACAAGCCATGCTGGCAACCTTTGGCTATAATCATGTCCCTGTTGCGAAAAAACCATTAGTTGGTTTATTTGCAACTGGAACGGAATTATTGGAGGTTGATGAACCATTAGTTCCCGGGAAAATTCGAAATAGTAATTCACATATGATTGCTGCACAGATTGAAAGAGCCGGCGGGGCAGTCCAATATTTAGGCAAGCTCCCGGATGTTTTTGATACTTGTTTTACCGCTGTAAAAAATGCTTTGGATAAAGTGGATATTTTGATCACTACTGGAGGTGTTTCTGTCGGAGACTATGATTTCCTTCCGGAGATTTATGAGAAATTAGAAGCGAAAGTGCTATTTAACAAGGTTGCGATGCGGCCGGGAAGTGTAACGACAGTTGCTCAGCATAATGGAAAGCTGCTATTTGGGCTCTCTGGTAATCCTTCGGCATGTTATGTGGGGTTTGAACTCTTTACCCGTCCGATTATTCGCCGGATGCTTTGTTCTTCCAAACCGCATTTACGGATTGAAAGAGCAATACTGGAGACTGATTTTCCTAAAGCTAATCCATTTACAAGATTTGTCCGCAGCTCAGCTTACATCGAATGCGGCAAACTGAAAGTTACTCCAAGCGGATTAGACAAGTCTAATATTATTATGAGTTTGGCAGGTGCCAACTCACTGACGATTCTTCCGGGCGGGACAAGAGGTTTTACCAAAGGCGCAGAAGTGGATGTTTTATTGCTTGAAGACCAAGCAGGCAGTGAATGGCCGTGGTAAAACCGGTAATCCTCCAAATAGTAGGTTATCAAAATAGCGGGAAGACAACATTTACAGCGAAATTGATCGAAAGACTGACCAATCTTGGAATCAAAACAACTGCAATTAAACACCATGGTCATGGAGGAAAGCCGGATGTCCCTGAAGGAAAGGACTCTTCAAGATATGTGATGTCAGGTGCGGCCGCCGCAATTGTTGAAGGAGGCGGCCGCTTAGTGCTGCAGGCAGAACATGAAAAATTCAGCCTGGAAGATCAAATTCAGTTATTGGCTTTCTTTCATCCGGACGTTATTTTGATAGAGGGCCATAAGTCAGCCAATTATCCTAAGCTGGTAATGGTCAAGGAGATGGCCGATACAATTTTATTAAATAAACTAGATAACCTTGAGGCTGTATTGTACTGGCAGGAGGATATAAAGAGGTACATTGAGACAAATATGAATATACCCTGCTTTTCGATCGATGATGAATCGGTGGTAAATTTCATTGTTCAATTATGTACAAAGTGATGTTCTTCACTTATTTTTCTAGTTGCCTAATTTATAGTAATGGTAACAGGAGAAGGAGTGAAAGAAGATGAAGCTATTTTTACCAAAACAGCATGGCGCCTGGGCAATGTTAATCATCCCATATTGGCTTGGCGTGTTCAATGGCGGCTTTTTATGGCAGCATATTCCGTTTTTTTTAGGCTGGCTATTATTATATTTAGCAACATATCCGATGCTCCTGATTTTTAAAAAGAAAAAGGTCCCTTATTATATAAAATGGACTTTTATATATATGCTGCCGGCTTTATTGCTGCTTATCATCCCGCTAATGGAAAGGCCGTCAATTTATTTTTTTGGCCTGTTAATGATTCCGTTCTTTATCATAAATGCTTATTACACATCCATTAATCGGGACCGGGCTTTTATGAATGATATTAGTGCAATTTGTGCGTTTTCTATTGCCGGGCTGGCAAGCAGTTATTTTGGAGCCGGCGGGATTACTATCGAAACACTTATTTTCAGCTTTTTAAGTTCTATTTTATTTTTCATTGGCTGTACATTCTATGTGAAAACGATGATTAGGGAGAAGAAAAATTCACAATTTAAATGGGTTTCTTGGGTATATCATTCTCTTTTAGTCCTTTCCTGGCTGGTATTTGGCTTATGGATCGTCGTCCTCGCTTATATACCAAGCTTGGTCAGAGCGATTATTTTTTACGGCAAAAAGCTATCTCCAAAAGAAATTGGAATTTATGAAATTGTGAACTCTGCTATCTTTTTTATCTTGATGGCTATACAAATTCTAATGTTAAAATAAAAAAATCGGTCAAATTTGACCTAAAGGCTGTCAAAAAACTTTCGATAGCCTTTTATTTTATATAAATACTTTAATATTTCACCGCGTTAATTTATTATAATATTATTAAGATATATGCCTTTCAATAGGTCTGTTGATTTCCGCTCCAGGCGGCTTCGCTTTCCGCGGGCGTGCCGGGGAGCCTCCTCGGCGCTGAAGCGCCTGCGGGGTCTCCCCCTGCCCCGTACTCCCGCAGGAGTCTTCGCCGCCTTCCGCTCTAATCAACAGTCTGTTATTAATAAAGAGCTTCCGTTCAATTAATAAATAATTAAAAAGAAGTGATGAAAACAATGTTTAAGCCAAAAGAGTTTAGCCAAAGTGAATATGAATTTGTGTCTATTGATGAGTTAGTTCCAGACGACCACCTCCTTCGCTTGATTGACAAATACATTTATTTTTCATTTCTTCTAGAAAAAGTTCGTCCTTATTATAGTCATGATAACGGACGCCCTACTAATCCCCTTATTCTTTTTAAAATGATGTTTATTGGGTACATTTACAGCATTCGTTCTGAACGTCAATTAGAAAGGGAAATAAGGACAAACGTCGCCTACCGCTGGTTTATTTCCTAAATGGAAATTCTCGTATGATAAAGACCGTAATCTATATGTTTGTCCTAATAAGCAAGAATTAACGTACAAAACAACTAACCGGGAGGGGCATCGAGAATACAAGACAGATCCAAAGAAATGTGAAAACTGCCCACTTCTTTCCCAATGTACACGATCTAAAAATAAGGTCAAGGTAGTGACACGTCATGTTTGGGAAGAGCACAAAGAAAAGGTAAGATTAAACCGTTTATCAAAATCGGGAAAAATACTTTATAAATTTAGAAAGGAAAAAATTGAGCGAAGCTTTGCAGATTCAAAAGAACTGCATGGGCATCGCTACTGCCGGTTACGGGGATTGAAGAAAGCAAGTGAACAGGCTATCCTTACGGCAGCCTGCCAAAATATAAAAAAAGATTGCAACACACTTAGCTAGGCTAGAAAAAGTGTGTTGCAATACTTCAGGTTGATTTGCCCCCTGTTGATTGGAGCGGAGGGCACTCGACTCCTGCGGGATAGAGAGGTCACTGGAGACCCCACAGGCGCTAAAGCGCCGAGGAGGCTCCAGGAACCTCCCCGCCGAAAGCGAGTGCCCGTAGCGGAAATCAACAGGTCCGTTAGCAAAGACAATCTTTTAATAAAAATCAGTATATTAGGTCTGACAAAATGAAAAATTGTCGAGAAAAATACCCTTTCCCGACAATCTGACGGTCAAATTTGACCGATTTTTTTATTTTAATCGACTTTGCATATTTCTACAGGGCAGTCTTCACAATCAATTTCCAGTTTCAAATAATCTATGTCATGGATGGTGATGGCACCTTTTGAAATGGAAATAATCCCGTTTTTTCTTAAATCACTTAGGAGCCGATTGACCACTTCCCTTGAGGTTCCGCAGAAATTAGCTAATTCTTGATTTGTTAGAGGAATATTAATCAAAATTCCATGGTTCGTATTGATTCCGTAGCTGTTACAAATCCGGATAAGAGTGGAGTATAAAGCTCCTTTTTTGCCATGCAGGACCAAGTCGCGAAACTTAGTTTGGGTTTTTCTATATTGCAGGCTCATCCATCTGATGAATTCAAAGGCAAGCGGAAGGTCTTGTGATAATTTTTCCTCAAGCTCATCTTTCATAATGACAGCGACTTCTCCGCTTTCGATTACACGTGCACTTAATAAATAGCGAGAACCCGGGGAAAATAAATTTAATTCACCCACGAAATCACCGCTGTTGCACATTCTTAAAGTAAGTTCACGTCCATCAGGGATGATTTTGCTAAGCTGAAGGATGCCGCTTTGAATGATAAACAATTCTTCCGCCTGTCCGCCCTCTTGGAATAAAAAAGAGCCTCTTTCAATTTTTTTAACGTGATGCACTGTTTCAAAAAGATGAGACAATGTGATCGGAATTTCTTTCACTGACTGCATATTCATAACCACCTTTACAGGTATGTCTATATAATTTGAATCAAAGTTGTTGTGCCAAGATATTACTATAATTATATTGTTTACAAAGAATAATTAGCAATATAAGTGGAATAAGTTCATACAATCGTCATAAAGCTTTGCCGTATTTCTTAGGAAATATGTCGAATGAAAAAAAAGAAAGAAATTCCTTTAATGGACTTCAATGAAAAGGAAATACTAATAATGTAAACATGAAGGAGGGTCATTATGGGACAAAATCGTCAATTCAAACCAGGGAATAAAGCTCCTAATAATGGTGTGTATATTGAAGTTGGAGATACCGGAAGCAATGTTATTAATCCGAAAAAAATAAAGCTTAAAGCAGGGGATCCATTTCCTGAAAATTCAAATGACGAACGGGTATGGACCTATCAGCGGAAACCTTAATGAGCAAAAGTAGACAAAGTCATCCTCTAAAAGGATGGCTTTATCTTTTACTTTTATATCAGGTTTTTCTATAATAAAGGTAAAAGGTCAAGAAAGGTCAAAGGGAGTGGGAAATATGGATATAAATCGTATGACTGAGCGGTTGCAGACGGGGATTATGGTTGCGCAGAATCTTGCTATAAAGAAAAACCATCAAGAAATTGATGAAGCCCATTTATTTTTGGCCCTAATGGAACAAGACGATAGTTTAATAAACGCCATTTTAACAAGAGCCAATATTCCGGTTAAGAAGGTACAGGAATACTTAACAAATTCGTTGGCAAAAAAACCTGAAGTAAGCGGCAGCGGGGCAGAGCAGGGGAAGCTCTATATTACCAATAAGCTTCAAAAGTTATTAATAAGTGCCGAAGAATTTGCTGCTAAATTTTCAGATGAGTATATTTCTGTTGAACATCTTCTCTTAGCTGCGGTATTTGCGACGGATTCAGAAATGAAAAAAATCGTCCAATCAATAGGCGGTACAGCTGAAGCGATTTTAAAAGCAATTAAGGAGATAAGGGGGAACCAGAGAGTGACATCACAAAATCCAGAAACAGGATATGAGGCATTAAAAAAATACGGAAGAGACCTTGTCGCTGAGGTGAAAGCAGGAAAGCTTGATCCAGTCATTGGCAGGGATGCTGAGATCCGGAATGTAATACGAATTCTCTCAAGAAAAACAAAAAATAATCCTGTCCTAATCGGTGAGCCAGGTGTCGGAAAAACGGCGATAGTCGAGGGGCTGGCACAGCGGATTGTTAGGAAGGATGTTCCTGAAGGTTTAAAGGATAAAACGATTTTTTCCTTAGATATGAGTTCATTAATTGCTGGGGCTAAGTTTAGAGGGGAATTCGAAGAACGCCTAAAAGCTGTGTTAAATGAAATAAAAAAAAGTGAAGGACAGATCTTGTTGTTCATTGATGAAATCCATACGATAGTCGGTGCAGGCCGCACGGACGGTGCAATGGATGCCGGCAATATGTTAAAACCGATGCTGGCCCGCGGCGAGCTTCATTGTATCGGTGCAACCACCTTGGATGAACACCGTAAATATATTGAAAAGGACCCCGCACTGGAACGTAGATTTCAGCAAGTATTGGTACAAGAGCCAACAGTTGAGGATACAATTTCGATTTTGCGCGGACTTAAAGAACGATTTGAAGTGCACCATGGGGTGAAAATTCATGACCATGCATTGGTTGCCGCTGCTACTTTATCAGACCGCTATATTACGGACCGCTTTTTGCCGGATAAAGCAATTGACTTGGTTGACGAAGCCTGTGCGATGATCCGTACAGAAATCGATTCTATGCCTACGGAGCTTGATGAAGTAACGCGCAGGGTCATGCAGCTGGAAATTGAAGAAGCGGCGCTGAGAAAAGAACAGGATGAAGCCAGCAAACAAAGGCTTGAAACGCTGCAAAAAGAATTAGCTGATTTAAAGGAACAAGCTAATACGATGAAGGCCAAATGGCTTGAAGAGAAGCAAAATATAACCAAGCTCCAGGAAAAACGGGAGCAAATTGAAAAACTTCGCCGGGAACTTCAGCAGGCAGAAGATAAATATGATCTTAATCGCGCAGCAGAACTGCGCCATGGTCTCATTCCAATGGCGGAAAAAGAATTAAAAGAACTTGAAAAAGGTGCCGAAAATGATGAAAAGCTTCTTAGGGAAGAGGTTACAGGTGAAGAAATTTCCAATATCGTCTCTAGATGGACCGGCATTCCGCTGGCTAAATTAGTAGAGGGAGAACGAGAAAAGCTTTTGAGATTGGAATCGATTCTACACGAACGTGTCATCGGCCAGGATGAAGCCGTCAATTTGGTGGCTGATGCGGTCCTGCGCGCCCGGGCTGGAATTAAGGATCCTAAACGTCCGATTGGCTCATTCTTATTTTTAGGACCAACTGGTGTAGGGAAAACTGAACTAGCCAAAGCGCTTGCAGAATCATTATTTGATAGTGAGGAACAAATCATTCGAATTGATATGTCCGAATATATGGAGAAACATGCTGTTTCACGTTTAATTGGAGCCCCTCCCGGTTATGTGGGATACGAAGAAGGGGGACAGTTGACGGAAGCTGTAAGAAGAAGACCGTATTCCGTTATTTTAATGGATGAAATTGAGAAAGCTCACCCAGAAGTATTTAATATTCTGCTTCAAGTTTTAGACGATGGCCGAATTACCGATTCCCAAGGCCGGGTGGTGGACTTTAAGAATACTGTAATTATTATGACATCAAATATAGGCTCACAATATTTACTTGAACGGACTGAAAACGAAGTTGAGATATCGTCAGCCACAAGGGAAAAGGTTATGGGACAATTAAGAGTCCATTTCCGTCCTGAATTTTTAAATCGCATTGATGAAACCATTCTCTTTAAACCATTGTCATTGACAGAAATTAAAAAAATTGTAGTGAAGATGTTAAAAGAGCTCGAAAATCGTTTGAAAGAGCAGCAAATTCAGATTACAATCGGTGAAGATGCGAAAGAATTCATTGCGGCAAATGGATTTGATCCCAATTATGGAGCTAGGCCGTTAAAGCGGTATATTCAGAGAAATATTGAAACGAAGCTCGCTCGCGAAATAATCGCTGGCAATTTGTTTGATGGTTCAACAGTTGAAATAACGGCAGGAAATGGGGAATTGGCGGTCAATGTTCATAAATAAAAAAAGGTCTTCCATCATGGATGGAAGGCCTTTTTTTAATGCTTTTCCACAGGTTGATTTGGAACAACAGCTGCTAAAACAATGATCAAAATAGATACTACGAGAGAGACAACTGCTGCGGCTGCATAATCAAATGTTGCACCTGACATTGAACTAACAACATATGCAAGCATTTCTACTAAAAGAAATGACCAGAAAAAGGTCCAAAAATATCGCACTATTTTTTCACCTGCCTATTTTCATCAGCTTTAATAGTACCATAACCATTAAAAATAATAAACAACCTTTTTAGCTCAGGGAGAATCTGAATATAGGCGAATCCCCTTTCATCTTTTGTGAAGCGGCATACAATATATTGAGGAAATATGTAAAAGGAGATTTACCGATGGATTGTCGAGCGTTTCAGATGGATACCCAATGGAATATTATTTATTATCCAGCAAGACCCAATGGATTTGGGGTTTTAATCATTGGTGATGAAAGGCATTTTGTGGATGAAAGTAAATGCTTTTGGACACAAAATGAAGGCAAGCATGCCATTTTAAATGAGCTAAAAGAAAAAGGGTACACCATTTTTTCCTCAAATCTTTATGGGCGGCATTGGGGGAGTGAGAATGCCGTAGAACTTGCACAGCGGGTTTATGAAAGAATAATCCGAAGTGAGATTCTTAATACAAAAATTCATATTTTGGCGGAAGGCATGGGAGCGCTTGTCGCCGTTAAGCTGATGGAGAAAATGAACGGCGCGATTCGTTCTGTCATCCTTCTAAATCCAATTCTTTCATTAAAGCATCATCTCGAACAGGAAAAAGAACATAAATTTTTTTATAAAAAATTAATTAAGGAATTAACATCTGCATACAAAATGGATCAAAAAGAATTGGAAAATAAAATTTTCGGCATTGAAGAAAATATTCAGTTCAAACCGGATTTACCTGTTAAGATTATCCATGTCTTATCGAGCGGCAGAGCTTATAATCAATCAAAGCAATATAAAAAATTATTAGCCGGTTCAACATTAAACCCGACCTTTCTCGTCCCTGAAAAAAATCATTTAATAGGAAAAACTTGCATAAGTTTTTTTCAAAGTTGTGAATTGAATCTATAACATCAACCTCCTCAAAAGAAATAAATCCTTTATGTGCGGCATACGATACATTAAGGTTAGTTTGAGGAGGTTAAACCCATGGACAAGGCCATTATTATAGGCGTTTATAACTTTGTCAGTTTTCAGCTTTGCCAAACATTGTTAAATAAAGGAATCGAAGTAAAAGGTATTCAAATTGATTCGCAAACCAATTTATTTCTTGAAGAAAAAAGGCTGGAAATCGGCAGGAATGCAAATTTTATTGAGGTATCGTTACCACATTTAAATAAAACGGATGGAAGGGAAAAGTCCGGGAAACAACCGCTTATTCTTTCCGTATATGATCTATACATGCAACGCCATGAGAAGATTTTAGAAGATAAAACAGTATTAAATGAAATTGTTCATTACTTAGGACAAAATAAAAATAGCACTAATTTGGTGATCATCGCCCCCATTCAATTTTTGATTGATAATAGATCGTTTATCTCACCCTTTTTAGCACGAACCCGTGATCTGGAAATGAACATACAGATGATTTATCTGCCAACAATATTTGGACCATGGCAGCCGCCGATATTTATGTTCCAGCAGGCAATCGCCTCATCTTATTATAAAGCAAATATCACCCCATCGGATCGTGAATGGACAGAAGATGCCCTCTTTGCTGCAGACGCCGCCGAGACAATGTATGAAATAATTGAGACAGGAAATCCCGGCAGTTATTTGCTTGAAAGCGGGAAGAAGGGCTATTGGGAACAGTGCGCGGCATATTTTGATAAAAATATTAAGGCAAGTGAACAGCGGATCTCGGTTCCAATGGACAGGGAAATTACTAGAGTAAAGGCTAAATTCTTGACACCAATCTCTGAGGCGGTCACTCTTCAAAAAGAGCATATGAAATTACTTAACAATACCAATTTCTAACTTTTTGTCCATTATTTTTAATGTTATATGGATAAAAGCGGAATCTGAGGAAAATAATCTTTGCATTTTTGTCATCAACGGTTAGAATAAGTATTAAAAAAGGATATTTCTAAGAACCTCCTATATACTTACGTATAACATGAAACGAGTTATAGAAAAGGCAACCGTACGAAGGAGATGCATTAGATGCTAAACCGTTTCGGTATAATTTTTATATGCCTTTTACTGCTTGGCGGTTGCAGCGGACCGAATCCCAAAGGAAAATTGCAAAAGGTTGGCCTTTTAGTTCCTGAAACCATTAATGACCAAGTTTGGGGAACAAAAGGCTTTAAAGGAATGTTAAGAATACAATCAAAATTTGATGTAGATGTTTTCTATAAAGAAGGGATGAATTCACAGTCTGCAGTTGAAAGGGCAGTAAAAGAATTTTCACAAAAAGGGGTAAATTTGATATTCGGCCATGGCTCGGAATACGGTGAATATTTCAATAATATTTCTAAAGACTATCCGGAAATTCATTTTGTTTCCTTTAATTCTGATGCTAAAAATTCAAACACCACCAGCTTAAGTTTTAAGGCATACGCAATGGGGTTTTTTGGGGGGATGGTCGCGGCGCATATGTCAAAGCTAAAAAAGGTTGGCGTACTGGCAGCATATGAATGGCAGCCGGAAATTGAAGGATTTTACCAAGGGGCAATGGCGGAGGACAAAAACATCCAGGTGAGTATCGACTATGTGGGTAACTGGGATGACGAGCAGAAAGCCGTTCAATTAGCAGATAAGATGATAGAGAAAGGTGTTGATGTCATATACCCTGCCGGAGATGGTTATAATGTTCCTGTTATTGAAAGAGTAAAAGAGCGGGGGCTGTATGTGATTGGCTACGTTTCCGAACAATCTGATCTAGGAGAATCTACTGTTTTAACAAGTACCATCCAACAGGTTGACAAATTATATGAGAAAGTAGCAGAACAATATAATGAGGGCGAGCTTAAGTCAGGGAATTTATTTTTCGATTTTCAAGATGATGTTATTTGTTTAGGGGAATTCAGCCCTTTGGTTAGTAAGGATTTTATTCAAAAAATGAATCGTTATATTGAAACATATAAAGTTACAGGGAAATTACCGAAGTAAAAGGAGATACATAAAATGTTCGAAGACAAATCATTACAATTTATGCAGATTGCGATGAAATATTTACCTGAAGCAAAGGAGCAGCTGGACAAGTCTGGCGTTGAATTATCAATGGATCTTATTGAACCTTTTATGAATTTATTTATGAAAGTCATGCAAGAGGCATATGAACTCGGCCGGGAGGATGCTATTGCCAATAAGTAATAAATTTAGCTGCCATGTAGTATGGCAGCTTATTTCTTTTTAATATATTGTTCTATATAGGGATAGACCTTTTGAAATAACGGTTTTAATCCGTGGACAGATTCAATTAAAGTATCAATATGGGTAAACATTGCCTCTATATCGATTGTAGGCTGATTAGGATATAGAGAGTGGATTGGATTATTCTCCGGCATCTGCCTAGAAATCTTTCTTGCTCTATCTGAGCCGAACATTAAGGCTGTGAATGGATCTACATTGTCCTGCTGCCCCCTCTGCTCCTTATGATTACTTGGGGGCCATTGTTCAGATGATTCAAAAGGTTCATCCGTGGATTTCTCAAACTCAGAATGCCCAGACGGGATTACCTCTTCAAGGCCCGCTAAATCCTGTTCGTCCATTGCTTTCGCTCCTTTCAAATGGTCCATTATTATTTACAATATGAATAATTAATGAAATTCGAGAGTACATTAGCGGAGAAGATCAAGCAGAAAAAGTTGCGAAAAAGAGGTTTTTTTTGATAAAATTAGTACCAAGTCATAATAATTGATATAAAATTGTATATATATGGTTTTACTTCAAAGGAGATGGAAATATGAGGGCTGGTATCATTGGCATGGGCAGGTACTTACCTGAAAAAGTAGTCACAAACCATGATTTAGAGAAAATGATGGATACATCAGACGAATGGATCCGTACAAGAACAGGAATAGAGGAGCGTAGAATTGCCGCAGATGACGTAGATACTTCAGATATGGCATTTTCCGCCGCCCAAAAAGCAATTGAAAATGCAGGAATCACTCCTGAGGAAATTGATCTAATCTTAGTAGCAACAGTAACACCTGACTCGCCATTTCCATCTGTGGCATGCAGAATTCAAGAGAGATTAGGAGCAAAGAAAGCTGCAGCAATGGATGTAAGTGCGGCGTGTGCCGGATTTATGTATGGGATTATAACAGCTAAACAATTTATTGAATCTGGTGTCTACAAACATGTCTTAGTTGTGGGAGTCGAAAAGCTTTCCAAAATCACCGATTGGACAGACCGTAATACCGCTGTACTATTTGGTGATGCTGCAGGCGCGGCGATTATTGCACCAGTATCTGGAGACCGAGGAATTCTTTCATTTGAATTGGGTGCTGATGGAACAGGCGGTAAGCATCTTTATCAAGATGAATACATCATCATGAACGGCCGTGAAGTCTTTAAGTTTGCCGTGAGACAAATGGGTGAAAGCTGTATTAATGTATTGGAAAAAGCAGGGCTAAAAAAAGAAGATGTAGATTTCCTTATTCCACATCAAGCGAATATTCGTATTATGGAGGCCTCTCGTCAACGACTAGAGCTTCCTGAAGAAAAAATGTCTAAAACCGTTAATAAATATGGAAATACGTCTGCAGCCTCGATTCCAATTTCACTAGTTGAAGAATTAGAAGCAGGAAAAATTAAAGACGATGACTTAATTGTAATGGTTGGATTTGGAGGCGGCTTAACTTGGGGCGCCATTGCAATCCGCTGGGGAAAATAATAACGGCAAAAAAAGATAAAATAGTTTATAAGAAAAGCTTTATAAAGGAGATGCGCAAATGGAAAAACGTAGAGTTGTCGTGACAGGCGTTGGAGCGGTAACACCACTTGGAAACGATGTTGAAACAACTTGGAAAGGGATTTTGGAAGGAAAATCCGGGGTTGGCCCTCTGACAAGAGTCAACGCGGATGATTACCCTGCCAAGGTTGCCGCAGAAGTGAAAGACTTCGATCCAGAAGTGTTTATGGAAAGAAAAGAAGCGAGAAAAATGGATCGCTTTACGCAATTTGCAGTTGCCGGTGCTATAATGGCGGTTAAGGATGCAAACTTAACGATAAATGAAGAGAACTCCCACCGTGTTGGAGTTTGGATTGGTTCCGGTATTGGCGGAATGGAAACCTTTGAACAGCAATTTGAAATTTTTCAAAAAAGAGGCTACAAACGGGTAAGCCCATTCTTTGTCCCAATGTTAATTCCCGATATGGCAACTGGTCAGGTTTCCATTACTCTAGGGGCAAGAGGCTTTAATTCCTGTACCGTAACGGCCTGTGCGACAGGAACGAATTCTATCGGAGACGCCTTCAAAGTGATTCAGCGCGGTGATGCCGATGTAATGGTAACCGGCGGTGCGGAGGCACCGATTACAAGAATGTCCGTTGCCGGCTTCTGTGCCAATACAGCTCTATCCACTAATCCTGATCCAAAAACAGCGAGCAGGCCGTTTGATAAGAACCGGGATGGTTTTGTCATCGGTGAAGGCGCCGGAATTGTTATTCTGGAAGAATTAGAGCACGCATTGGCGCGTGGTGCTAAAATATATGCTGAAATTGTCGGATATGGAGCTACAGGGGATGCTTATCATATCACTGCACCAGCACCAGGCGGTGAAGGCGGTGCAAGGGCAATGAAAACGGCGATTGATGATGCCGGACTTAAGCCTGAAGATATTGATTATATCAATGCTCACGGAACAAGCACAGAATACAATGATAAATTTGAAACGCTTGCTGTTAAAGAAGTTTTTGGAGAACATGCTTATAAAACAGCAATGAGCTCCACCAAATCAATGACAGGCCATTTACTTGGCGCTGCTGGCGGTGTGGAAGCTATTTTTACTGTGTTGGCAATGAAGAACAGCATTCTTCCACCGACAATGAATTACGAAACACCAGATCCAGAATGTGATTTGGATTATGTAACAAATACTGCCCGTCCAAAAGAAATAAAAGCGGCAATGAGTAATTCATTAGGTTTTGGCGGTCATAATGCAACAATAGTTTTTAAAAAATATGAATAAACAATGCCCGGCCTGTATTAATAGGCTGGGCATTTGCATTTTTCGGAAGCACTGAACATCCCTTTAATTCATTCATAAAATATTAGAAGTTCAAATTTAAAATGAATGGGGAGCTCAAAATGGGGATTATTCGTACAGATGAATGGCTTCAAAAGCATTTTGACCGACCAGCAAAAATCTGCGAACGGCTTATTCCGTATTTCAATGGGCAAACAGCAAGTGAAATATACAGTCAACTGCAAAAGTTTGGAATGTACCGGCCGTCTTGGAGAACAGGAAAAAATTTCGAGTCAATGCATGATGATAAGGCGTGGAATCAAGTGGAAAAATTGTTTTTGAAATATAAAAATAAATGGTCAGGACCTGACATACCAGTATTTCTCTTCCCATTGGAGCAGCGAGGGGGATTGTTTTTCAGACACGAAGAAAGGAATAAAGCAGGGGTTTCCTTTCCGGATAAAATGTTTCTATTTTTGTCCCATTATGATGATCCAAAGGAATTAGAGGCACTCATTGTCCATGAATATCATCATGTATGCAGATTGCGCTCATTGAATAGAAAAATGGAAGATTATTCATTACTCGATTCCATCATTATTGAAGGACTTGCTGAGTATGCCGTTTTAAAACATTGCGGTGAAGAGTATATAGCCAATTGGTGTAATATTTATACAGAACGAGAAATGACGATACTTTGGAATCGCTTTCTTAGAAATCAGCTGGATAAGAAAAAAAATGAACGAATACATGACGAGTTATTATATGGCGGAGGAAGAATACCATCATTACTCGGATATGCTGCTGGATTTAAAATAGTGAAGGATTTTTATCAAAAGGACAATTATTCTACAAAACTATCTTTTAGTATCCCTGCCTCAAAATTTATAAATGAAAGGAATATTATTCAATAAAAAAGCCTAGAAAATAAAGGCTTTTTTTATTTGTAATTGCTTGTTTATTGGAAATCTTGTAAAAAAGTCTTGCAATTGTAATAATTCTGTAATAGAATTCTATTTAAATATAGCAAAATTTAATAATAATTCCAAATGTAAGAAGGTGTACTATGAGCACAAAAAAGTCATTACTCAAAGAAGCACCGCTCCTCGAAGTAAAGAATTTAGAGACTGCCTTTGATATTGATGGTACATATTATAATGCTGTGGATAATGTTTCCTTTAATGTTAAACCTCGGCAAATTGTCGGAATTGTAGGGGAATCTGGCTGTGGTAAATCGGTCATGAGCCTTTCGATCATGCAGCTTTTACCAAAAGGAATTGGCAAGGTGAAATCAGGCGAAATTATTTTCGACGGAATCAATCTTGAAAAGCTGTCTGAAGGGCAAATCAATAAGATTCGCGGTAAAGATGTCTCCATGATTTTCCAGGAACCGATGACCTCTTTAAATCCAGTTTTTACAATAGGGTATCAGCTGCAGGAAGTGCTGTTTAACCATATGAAAATTTCAAAACAAGAGGCCCGTCAAAAGGCGGTCGCATTATTAAAAAGTGTGGGGATTTCCCGGCCGGAAAAAATCGTAGATGAATACCCGCATCAATTATCGGGCGGAATGAGACAGCGTGTTATGATTGCGATTGCGATTGCCTGTCAGCCTAAATTATTAATTGCTGATGAGCCTACGACAGCGCTTGATGTTACTGTACAAGCCCAAATTCTTGATTTGTTAAAGGAAATTCAAGAAGTTAACGATATGTCCATCATTCTGATCACCCATGATTTAGGTGTAGTAGCTGAAATGTGTGACGAAGTGATTGTTATGTATGCTGGAAGGATTGTTGAACGTACAGATGTTGATACACTGTTCTATAATCCAAAGCATCCATATACATCTCTACTTTTGGGAGCGATTCCAAAAATGGAGGAAGAGGAAGAACGGCTTAGTTCCATTCAAGGAATTGTCCCATCTCTTACAAATATGCCAAAAGTAGGATGCCGGTTTGCCAACCGCTGTCCAAAAGCGATGCCTGAATGCTTTACAACCACCCCTAAGCTTAATGATGTTGATCAAGGACATGAAGTAGCTTGTTTACTCTATAAAACTAGTAAACCAAGAGAAGGGGTGAAGTAATGAGTACAACTACCCTAAATAAAAAAAACGGAAACCATTCCTCTCAATTAGAAAACCTGTTGGAGATCAAGAACTTAAAAACCTATTATCCTGTAAAAGGCGGCTTCTTTAAACATACGGTTGGGCATGTAAAGGCAGTTGATAATATTTCATTTGAAATCAAAAAAGGGGAAACCCTGGGGCTGGTTGGGGAGTCGGGCTGCGGCAAATCAACTGCAGGGCGAACAATTTTAAGACTCATAAAGCCAACAGAAGGCCAGATACTTTTTGATGGTAAAGATATTACTAATATTTCCGGAAAACATTTGCGGGAAATTCGAAAAGACATGCAAATGGTGTTCCAGGATCCATATGCATCACTAAACCCGATGCAAATGGTGGGGGATATCATCGCAGAACCGATTTACAATTTTATGAAGAAAAGTAAAGAGGAACTAAAGAGGGAAGTTATGGACCTCTTGGAAAAGGTAGGCCTGCCTCCTGATGCTTACTATAAATATGGTCATGAATTTTCCGGTGGTCAGCGTCAAAGAATTGGCATCGCACGTGCACTGGCACTTAGGCCAAAATTAATTATTGCAGATGAACCAGTGTCTGCATTGGATGTTTCCGTTCAATCGCAGGTATTGAATCTACTAAAGGATTTACAGAAGGAATTTGATTTGACATTCCTCTTTATCGCTCATGACTTAAGTGTTGTCAAACATATGAGTGATCGGATTGGAGTTATGTATTTAGGAAATATGGTGGAGATTGCGGATAAGGATAGTCTTTACGCAGAACCTTTGCATCCATATACCAAAGCGCTGATTTCGGCAATTCCTTCTCCGGATCCAAGGCAGAAAAAGGAACGGATCATTCTGACCGGCGATGTCCCAAGCCCAATTAACCCGCCATCAGGATGTCCGTTCCACCCGCGATGCCCTATGGCAATGGAAGAATGCTCGAAAACAAAACCGGTATTAAAGGAGGTGAAGCCGTCTCATAGAGTAGCTTGCCACCTTTATTAAAAAATCTAAAAAACTTTAGGGGGGAACCTAATGAAGAAGAAAAGTATGCTCATGTTGGCTGCTTTAATGCTTGTCCTGTCAGCGTTCTTGGCAGCGTGCAGCGGCAGCAACAAAGCAGGGACAAAGAAAGAAGACGATAATAAAGGGAAGACTGAAGAAACAGCTGAGCCGCAAGATGGCGGTACATTAGTATACGCTCTTGATTCTGCTCCGGATGGAAAATTTAACTACGCGTTTTACGGAACTTCGACTGATGCTGAAGTCATTGACTTCTTTGATGAAAACCTCATCAAGTTTGATGACAAGCTGCAGCCTCAGTCAAATATTGCTTCTTGGAAAACAGAAGATAATAAAGTATATGATTTTGAATTCAAACAAGGTGTGAAATGGCAAAATGGTGAAGAATTATCAGTTAAAGACTGGGAATTCGCACTCAAAGTAATTGCTGACAAAGACTATGACGGCCCACGTTATGAAAACGTAAGAAACATCGTTGGTGTACAAGAATATCACGATGGTAAAGCTAAAGAAATCTCAGGTATCAAAGTAATTGACGACTACCATATTCAAATTACGTTTGATAAGGCTCGTGTAAATAACTTAGAAAACCTTTGGACATACCCAATGTCCCGCAAAGAATTTGAAGGCATTGCAGTAAAAGACATGATGTCTTCTGAACAAGTTCGTACAAAGCCTGTAGGTTTAGGACCATATAAGGTTACAAAAATCGTTCCAGGTGAATCCATCGAAATGGAACGCTTCAATGATTACTTCGGCGGAAAACCGCACATCGATAAAATTGTTATCAAAGTTATCGATCCATCACTTTCCGTTGGTGAACTTAAAAACGGTACACTTGATATGACATCATTCCATCCAAGCATTATTGATCAAGTAAAGGCGCTAGACAATGTAAATGCTGTTACTTACCCTGGCCTAAGCTATTACTATGTTGGTTTCAGATTAGGTACTTGGGATGGCAAGAAAAACGTTATGAACGAACCAAAATATCAAGATCTTAAACTGCGTGAAGCTATGTACTATGCGATTAATCGCGAAGAATGGGTAAAAGCGTTCTTCTTCGGTGTAGGTAAACCAGTTAACCGTCCTGTTCCAACAAATCACTGGATAGCAGCTCCAAATGATCAGTTAGAGCAATTTGCTTATGACCCTGAAAAAGCAAAGCAGCTTTTAGACGAAGCAGGGTACAAAGATGTTGATGGCGATGGCTTCCGTGAGGATCCAAACGGCAAGAAATTTGTTGTCAACTTCAGCCACTATGCAACGCAAAATCCAACATTTGAAGCTCGTGCAAAAGCATTGACTCAATATTGGGAAGAAGTTGGCTTAAAAACAAAACTATCAATGACTGATGTCAACCTATATTACGATATGCTTGAAAAAGGCGATAAGTCAATGGAAGTATTCTTTGGCGGATGGGGAACTGGTTCCGATCCGGATCCAACTCCTCTATGGAGCTCAAAAGCAGTTTGGAACTATCCACGCTGGGTAAATGCTGACAGTGACAAATTGCTTGCTGATGCAATTGATATGAGCGTAGTTGGTACAGATACAGAAAAACGTAAACAAATTTACGTTGATTGGCAGAAACTATTCATGAAAGAACTGCCTGCCCTTCCAATTGCGGAACTTGAAGAAACAATGGCAGTTGCCAAGCGAGTTCAAGGTGTTACATTTGACGTTTCTGGTATGAACCGTCCTAACAATTGGTGGATTAAACAATAATGACAGCAGTCTAACATGGTTTAAACTATGTTAATGGATGCGATTCATTACCATTAGCCTGCTATTATTCAAATCGGGTGAGGAATAGAAGAATTCATTCTTTTTTAATCCTCACCCATTTGAATCAATAGGCTACATACCTCACAACTGTGTTTAACATGGTTTATAGACAAGGAGAATGCACATGCTAAAGTATGCATTTCGAAGAATATTGGGCATGATTCCGATGCTATTCCTGATCTCCATCATTGTCTTCACCTTAGCGAAATTAATGCCTGGGGACTCTTTTGCTGGTGAAATTGATCCAAGAAATACAAACCCGCAATATATTCAAGAAATGCGGGAGAAATTAGGATATAATGATCCACTGCCACAACAGTATTTCAGATGGATTGGCAATTTTGCTCAGGGGGATTTTGGAAAATCAACACGCTATAAAATTCAAGTATCGGAAGTAATTAGTGAACGTCTGCCGAACACGATTATGCTCGGTCTAACCTCAATCATAATAACTTATTTCCTTGCATTTATTATGGGTACCTACGCGGGACGAAAGCCATATACACTTGGAGATAACCTAATAGGCGGACTGAATTATCTAGGATTGTCGATACCGTCCTTTGTTGCCGGGGTATTTGCCATTTTCCTATTTTCATTTACGCTTGGATGGTTTCCATCAAACGGTTCAGTTGATATTGGCGTAACCGAAGGAACTCTAGAATATTGGTTAAGCCGTTTTCACCATGTATTATTACCAGCTCTAGTTCTAGGATTATTAAGTACAGCTAGCTATACGCAATTTTTACGGAATGACATAATTGAAAACAGCCGAAAAGATTTTGTCCGCACTGCTCGTGCGAAAGGGACATCAGAAAGAAAAATTTATAATGTGCATATTTTAAGAAACTCGGTGATTCCGCTCATTACTTTCTTGGGCTTTGACCTTGTAGCCATCATCAGCGGCGCAATTATCACTGAAACAATCTTTACTTATCCCGGCCTGGGGCAGCTATTCCTGCAATCTGTTGGGACAAGGGATTATCCGGTTTTAATGACTTTGACAATGTTATTCTCATTCATAACCCTAATTGGCAACTTGGTTGCTGATATATTATATGGTGTTGTGGATCCGAGAATTAGGTTAGATTAGGGGGAGACAAAATGGAAGTAGTGACACAGAAAGATACAAATATAAAGACTCAACCCCCGAAAAAAAGTTTATCACCGTGGGCAATGGCACGCAGAAAATTCACAAAAAATAAATTAGCCATGACCAGTTTGATTTTTTTAATCATTGTTGCGATTGTCTCATTTCTCGCACCATATATCACAACGGCGGATGTTTCAAGGATTAATATCGGGCAAATGTCATTAGAACCTTCGAGTGAGCATTGGCTCGGTACGGATAAGGCCGGACGTGATGTCTTTACTCGTTTATTGTACGGGGGAAGAATTTCTCTCTTGGTTGGACTAAGTTGTACACTTTTTGTTATCTTCCTTGGGACATTAATTGGCTCCGTAGCCGGATATTTCGGTGGTGCGGTCGACAATTTATTAATGAGATTTACCGATTTAATCTTGAACTTTCCGTTCTTAGTGTTTGTTATTGTCCTAAACGCGATCCTATTTGGGAAGGTAAATGGTTTATGGGTATTAATTATCGTTATTAGTATCCTTAGCTGGGGCGGAATTGCACGGATTGTGCGCAGTAAGGTATTAGCAGAAAAAGAAAATGAATATATTACTGCAGCAATTTCAATTGGCTGTTCACCGGCTAAAATAATCGTAAAACACCTGCTGCCAAATATTTTATCAACCATTATTGTACAAGCGACTATTACGTTTGCAACCATGATTGTTGCCGAAACAGGATTAAGTTTCCTGGGCTTCGGTGTTCCGCAGGAAATTCCTAGCTGGGGAAATATGTTGAACTCCGCAAATGAACCAGATGTTCTTCAGTATAAACTATGGATTTGGATGCCTCCTGCATTGATTATTACAATTACAATTTTGTCTATTAATTTCATTGGAGAGGGAATTAAAGATGCCTTTAATCCTAAATCCAGAAGGTAAAAATCTACCATCCAGAAATGGTAGATTTTTTTCATGGAAAAGGGGAGAGGCGCAAATAATGCGTCCGGTCAATTTCTTTTAGGTAAAATATATAGATAACTTTTTTAGATAAATAAAGCTAAGCTCTGCTCACACCGCCTTTTTGGTTACCACTTTTGCAATACGTTAAGCATTTGTGCTTTATCCCCAAATTATATATCTTTAGGAATAAATTAACTACTACCTGCCCATACTGAGTGACAAATAGCTACTTGAAGTGAGGGGTTGTTATATGTTGTATCTTCATGATGTATGGGTGAATTGGTTTGAAGGGGAAGAGAACGGTTATAATATTTGCCATTTTCACGAATGGCGTAAAGATGATGCAGTAGAACTGCTAGACCAAGTTCCGCTAATAAGAGTAGAACCGGTTTTATTCCACTATATTGAGAATGATCTGGCAGAATTACCACAGCAGCTGTTAGATGATATTTTTCAAAAAGCATATCTTAGAAAAAATCACGAGAGAATCCAGCTGGAATATTGCTTTGTAGTAACGGATGGTACTGGAATTCTAGCTGTTGATACGATTGGTTATAACATTCCTATTCGCAAGAGCAGATTAATTCCAAGACAGGAACAATTGGTATATGAAATGATATCAGCCCACGAAGCAAAGAATTATCAATTTAATGGACATCAGAAAGAGAAGGAATTTCATATTTTATCCCCAGATCCGGAACTGATGAGAGGATTAACAAGAAAAGAACGTCAGTTAAAGCAATTATTATTCATGGCCCTTGATCAATTATTTTCATCGAGTAATGAAGCGGAAGTCCGTTATTGGTATACTGAATGGTGTCCCGAGCGTTATTCACTTATTCAAGAAATGAAATTTGACGTTGCTTGGGAGCAGTTGTTTGAAGAAACCAAATATGGATGGTCCGAAAAGCATGAAATATTCTGTGAAAATATTATTAAAGGACAGCCATTTTTTGAAAAACTTTGGGAAATGGAAAATGGGTCAAAAGTAAACTAAAAGCCTGTTGCAAAAGGTACATCTCGATACCTTTTGTAAATCAGGCTTTTTTTTCTATCTTTTTTTTCTTCCTAAACCCATTGCATTTTCCATTTTCTTAAGTGTCTTGTTTGCAACGGCATTAGCCTTTTCAGCACCGCGGTCTAAAATCTCATCAAGCTCGCTCGAATCTACAAGATGATAGTATTTTTCTTGAATTGGTTTTAAATAGTTTGCTACAACCTCAGCTAAATCTCCTTTGAAATCACCGTAACCTTTTCCACTATACATTGCTTCCAAATCAGCAATTGATTGACCTGAAAGGATAGAATAAATGGACAGTAAATTGGAGACACCAGGTTTGTTGTCTTTATCAAATTTAATAATTCCTTCAGAGTCCGTAACGGCGCTCTTAATTTTCTTCACAATTTGATTTGGTTCATCCAAAATCGAAATAAACCCTTTTTGATTCGGGTCCGATTTGCTCATTTTCTTTAGCGGATCTTGCAGTGACATAATACGGGCTCCAACTTTTGGTAGACTGATTTCGGGAATAGTTAAAATGTCATTATATTTTTTATTAAATCTTTCGGCTAAATCCCTCGTTAACTCCATATGCTGCTTTTGATCTTCACCTACTGGCACAAGGTCGGTATTATACAATAGAATATCTGCAGCCATCAGTGGCGGATACGTTAATAAGCTTGCGGATACAGCATCTTTTCCTGCTGATTTGTCTTTAAACTGGGTCATCCGTTCTAGTTCTCCGATATAGGAAATACATTGCATCATCCATCCGGCCTGTGCATGCGCAGGCACTTCCGATTGGATAAACAAAGTTGCCTTCTCTGGATCAATTCCTACAGCAAGATACAACGCTGCCAAGCTGCGAATATTTTTTCGAAGCTTTTGCGGGTCCTGCGGCACTGTGATTGCATGTTGATCAACGATACAGAAGAAGCAGTTATAATCATTTTGCAGCTCCACAAACTGTTTCAATGCTCCTAAATAATTGCCAAGTGTGATCATGCCGCTTGGCTGAATCCCAGAAAAAATTGTTTTCATTTTGATTTCCTCCTAAAAAATATATAAAAAAGCCATTCATCCCATAAATAGGGACGAATGGCTCGCGGTACCACCCTAATTACTCAGAAGCATCTGAGTCTCTTAAGTCTTGATTGTTTATAGCACAATCAAGCATCCTTGTAACGCAGGAAGACGTCAGTCCCTACTTTCTAAAACGGGTTCGGGGTGAAGCTCAAAAGTCCATTCCGCATTTCCATCATGTTTGTTTCCACCAGCCACAAACTCTCTGTAATGACTAAAAATACGTACTACTCTTTATCATTGCATTCTATTTAACATGTGATTACACCTATTATAAATGAAGCACATATTTAATTTCAAGTAAGTGAAAAATAATGAAGGAAGAAGCAGGTACTAAAAGTATATTGAAATAACTTAATTCTAGAATAATTTGTGTGAAAAACTATGCTAATATGAATAGTGGGAAAATTCTGTAAGCGTTATCAATTTTGTTGTTAAGTCGGCAAACGCTTTTTTGGGAAAGTCCAACAAACGCTGATTTAAAAGGGTTTTCAGGCTGTTGGAATTCAAAAAAATTGTCGTAAAGCAAAATTATAGCATATTTTTTTACTAGGAATACTTGTGATTAATGACAAAATAGAAAATTAATTTTCAAAAAGTAATGTACAAATAATTTTAAAATATGTATAATAGGCAATGTAGTAATTTTTCAGAAAAATAGAAAAGGGAGGTCTACCAGTGAAGAAAACTAAACTTTCACTACTTTTAGTTTTATCGCTAGTGTTAAGCATGTTCCTAGCCGCATGTTCAGGTGGAAAAGATAATGCTGACGGCGATAAAGGCAAGACAGGAGATACTGGTAAAAAGGATGTAAAGCAAGAACTACGTATTAATATCAGCACTGAGCCATTCTCACTACACCCAGGTCTTGCAAACGATTCCACTTCCGGCGGTGTCATCAGACAAATCTATGATGGCTTAACTCGTATCGGTAAAGATGGTAAGCCTGAAATGGCAGCAGCAGAAGATGTAAAAACTTCTGATGATTTAAAGACTTACACATTCAAGCTTCGTGATGCTAAATGGTCAAACGGAGATCCTGTAACTGCAGAAGACTTCGTTTATGCATGGCAATGGGCAGTTGACCCTGCAAACCAATCACAATATGCTTATCAGCTATACTATGTGAAAAACGGTCAGGCAATCAACGAAGGAAATGCAAAAGCTGATACACTTGGCGTAAAAGCTATTGATGACAAAACATTGGAAGTAACATTAGAAAACCCTACTCCTTATTTCTTGGAGTTAACAGCTTTCTACACATACTCTCCAGTTAATAGTAAAGTTGCGAAAGCAAACAAAGACTGGTATAAAGATGCTGGCGACCAATACACATCAAATGGTCCTTTCAAGATGGTTTCATGGGAGCACAGCAGCAAAATCGTTCTTGAAAAGAACGAAAATTATTGGGATGCTGCAAATGTTAAATTAACGAAAATTTCAATGGATATGATCAATGATGGTAATACAGAACTTAATATGTTTAAGAACGGTGAATTAGATTGGGCCGGTTCTCCTCTTGGAAAACTTCCAATTGATGTTCTTCCACAGTTAAAGTCTGATGGCTCACTTCATACGCAGCCAATCGCAGGGGTTTATTGGTATAAATTTAATACTGAAAAGCCACCATTGAACAATGCTAATATTCGTAAAGCACTTGCATATGCAATTAACCGTAAGGCAATTGTAGAAAACGTAACTCTTGGCGGACAAATTCCAGCAATGGCAGCTGTACCACCATCCATGATCAAAGAAAATGAGACAGGTTACTTCAAGGATAATGATGTTGCAAAAGCAAAAGAATTCTTAGCTGCAGGCTTAAAAGATCTTGGTTTAAGCGATGCGTCTAAGCTTCCAACCATCACTCTTTCTTATAATACTGATGAAGGGCATCAAAAGATTGCTCAAGCTATTCAGGATATGTGGAAGAAAGAGCTTGGCATCAATGTAAAACTTGAAAACGAAGAATGGAAAGTTTACATTACAAAACTTCATTCTGGTGATTATCAAATTGGCCGTATGGGCTGGTTAGGTGACTTTAACGATCCAATCAACTTCCTAGAGTTGTTCCGTGACAAAAAAGGCGGTAACAATGATACAAACTGGGAAAATCCTAAGTTTAAGCAATTGCTGACTGATTCTCAAACTGAATCTGATCCAGCAAAACGTTTACAAATGTTAAAAGATGCAGAAGCTATCTTTATGGATGAAATGCCAGTAGCACCAATCTATTTCTACACTAATAGCTGGGTTCAAAACGAGAAGTTGAAAGATGTCGTTGTATCTGGTCTTGGTGATGTACAATTTAAGTGGGCTCATTTCGAATAAACCCAATTAAATTTCTAATTAGAACAAAGGTATATGGGGAATTTCCCCGTATACCTTCGTTTCTGATTGGGGCCTTTTTAGCAAAATATGGAGGTGTGTCATTTGGTAAAATATATTAGCAAACGTATGCTTTATATGATTGTTTCTTTACTTATCATCATAACGGCAACGTTTTTCTTAATGAGAATAGCACCCGGAAACCCATTCACATCTGAAAAAAAATTACCTCCTGAAATTGAGGCAAGTCTTAATGCACACTATGGATTAGATAAGCCTTGGTATGTTCAATATGGGGATTATTTAGTAAGAATTGCTCAATGGGATTTTGGTCCATCGTTTAAATATGAATCACGGACTGTAAATGACTTGATCAACGATGGTTTTCCAGTTTCATTAACGCTTGGACTTGAGGCAATTCTTTTTGCGGTTGCTTTTGGAATTATCTTAGGGGTTATTGCCGCTTTAAGGCATAACAAATGGCAGGATTATACCGCAATGATTATAGCCGTTTTTGGTATATCGGTACCATCATTTATCATGGCTACTTTTTTACAATATATATTTGCGATGGAATTAAAGCTTTTTCCGGTCGCCCGTTGGGAAACGTTTTCACACACCATTTTACCTTCAATCGCACTTGGCTTATCGCCAATGGCTTTTATTGCACGATTAACAAGATCGAGCATGCTTGAGGTATTAAGCAATGACTATATTAAAACAGCAAAAGCAAAAGGGTTAAGCAGAGGGGCCATGATTATGAAGCATACGATACGTAATGCGATGCTTCCGGTCGTTTCGTACATGGGACCACTTGCTGCAGGTATTATTACAGGTAGTTTTGTTGTCGAAAAAATCTTTGGTATTCCAGGTTTAGGTTCCCACTTTGTTTTAAGTATTACTAACCGTGACTATACAGTCATAATGGGTGTTACCGTTTTCTATAGTATCTTATTATTAGTATCAATTCTCCTTGTCGACATTGCATATGGACTGATAGATCCTCGCATTAAACTGGCTGGCGGGAAGAAGGGAGAATAATTATGCAGCAAATTTCAAAAGAAAAATTTCAAATTGTTGGAGCAAAAACATCTGACGCAGAAAAAATTTCTAAGCCAAGCCTTTCTTTTTGGAAGGATGTAACTATTCGTTTCCGAAAAAACAAGCTTGCCATGTTTGGGATTGTATTGTTGATAATACTTATTTTCATGGCAATCTTTGGACCATATATGACTAAATTTGATTATTCTACAAATGATTTAATGAATACGAATAAACCGCCATCATCTACCCATTGGTTTGGAACTGATGACTTAGGCCGAGATATGTTTGCACGTACATGGCAAGGAGCACGTATCTCACTGTTTATCGGGGTTGCTGCTGCGTTAGTTGACTTTATTATCGGGGTTACTTGGGGTGGACTAGCTGGCTTTAAGGGCGGCCGTGTCGATGAAATCATGATGCGGATTGCCGATATTTTATATGGGGTTCCATATTTATTGCTAGTTATTTTACTAATGGTTGTATTAGGTGCAAATTTAACGACAATGATTATAGCAATGACGATAACCGGCTGGATTAATATGTCAAGGATTGTTCGTGGAGAAGTCCTATCATTAAAGAATCAGGAATATGTTTTAGCTGCAAGAACACTTGGAGCGGGCGTATCACGTATTATGGGCCGTCACTTAATCCCTAATGCGATGGGTTCAATTCTTGTAACAATGACATTGACTATTCCTTCCGCAATTTTTACGGAATCATTTTTAAGCTTCCTTGGTCTAGGGTTAACACCGCCATTAGCAAGCTGGGGAACAATGGCCAGTGATGGTTTAGCCTCAATCCAATATTATCCATGGCGTTTGTTTTTCCCGGCGATTTTAATTGCTTTGACCATTTTCGCATTTAACGTTATCGGTGATGGGCTGCGCGATGCTTTAGACCCACGATTACGGAATAAGGGGTGAGAACATGGAAAAGATACTTGAAGTAAAAGATTTAAGAGTCTCATTCCAGGTGTATGGAGGAGAAGTACAAGCTGTACGAGGGATTAACTTTGATCTTTATAAAGGTGAAACGCTTGCTGTTGTAGGAGAATCCGGTTCGGGTAAGTCAGTTTTGAATCAAACAATTATGAAGCTGATTCCAATGCCTCCAGGAAAAATCACAGGCGGGCAGATTCTTTTCCATGGCGAGGATATCGTTAAGAAATCAGATAAAGAGATGGAAAAAATCCGCGGAAAAGAAATTAGTATGATTTTCCAAGATCCAATGACTTCACTTAACCCAACGATGAAGGTCGGACATCAGATCATGGAGGTTTTACTCAAACACCAAAACATGAAATCACAGCAGGCAAAAGAACGGGCCGTTGAATTGCTTCGACTAGTAGGAATCCCCATGCCGGAAAAACGGGTGAATCAATATCCGCATGAGTTTTCCGGTGGGATGAGACAACGGGCCATGATTGCGATTGCGCTTGCGGCAAATCCAAGCTTGTTAATTGCCGACGAACCAACAACTGCGCTTGATGTTACGATTCAAGCACAGATTTTAGAATTAATGAAGGATTTACAAAAGAAAATGGATACGTCCATTATCTTTATTACCCATGACTTAGGTGTAGTTGCCAATGTAGCTGATAGGGTCGCTGTCATGTATGCGGGACAAATTGTTGAAATTGGTACCGTTGATGAAATTTTCTATGACCCGCGCCATCCATACACTTGGGGACTGTTAGCATCAATGCCAAGTTTGGATAGTGATCATAAGACAGAACTTGCCGCAATTCCAGGCACACCGCCGGATTTAACAAATCCTCCAAAAGGTGATGCATTCGCTGCTAGAAATCAATATGCAATGGCGATTGATTTTGAGGAAGAGCCGCCAATGTTCCAAGTTTCAGAAACTCATTTTGCCAAAACATGGCTGCTGCATCCGGATGCCCCTAAAGTAGAGCCGCCGGAAGCAGTTAAAATAAAGATGCGAAAATTATCCTCTACCTTTGAAAAACCAGTACTTGTGAAGGAGGGGAAATAAATGGCGGAAAAATTAGTAGAAATTAAACATTTAAAGCAGTATTTTAATATCGGCCGTCCCAATCAGGTAAAAGCTGTGGATGATGTTAGCTTCGATATTTACAAAGGCGAAACATTAGGGCTTGTTGGTGAATCAGGCTGTGGAAAATCGACAACCGGACGAACAATTATCCGCCTTTATGATGCGACAAGTGGACAAGTCTTGTTTAATGGTGAGAATGTCCACGGCAGAAAGTCTATATCGGAATTAAAAAAATTCAACCGAAAAATGCAAATGATTTTCCAAGACCCATATGCCTCCTTGAACCCAAGGATGACGGTCGCTGATATTATTGCTGAGGGTATTGATATTCACGGCTTGACTAAAAACAAAAAAGAGCGGATGGAGCGTGTATATCAGCTGCTTGAAACGGTTGGTTTAAATAAAGAGCACGCTAATCGTTATCCGCATGAATTTTCCGGTGGTCAAAGGCAAAGAATTGGAATTGCCAGAGCTTTAGCTGTTGAGCCAGAGTTTATCATTGCAGACGAACCAATCTCAGCTCTAGACGTTTCAATCCAAGCTCAGGTTGTTAATTTAATGAAAAAATTGCAGCGGGAAAAAGGGCTTACGTATTTATTTATTGCCCATGATTTATCCATGGTAAAATACATTAGTGACCGAATTGGGGTTATGTATTTTGGAAAGCTCGTAGAATTGGCCCCGGCTGATGATCTTTATAAAAATGCGATGCATCCATATACTAAATCGCTCTTATCGGCAATCCCGCTTCCAGACCCTGAGTCTGAAAGAACCCGCCGCCGGATTTTATATGATCCAGCATCACACCATTACGCTGAAAACGAAAAACTTGAAATGCGAGAAATTTCGCCAGGTCATTTAGTATACTGCTCCGAAAAAGAATTTGAACAATATAAAAAAGAATATAAAAAATAAAACGGTCTCCATGACCGTCAGGCTGTCGAAAAACTTTCGATAGCCTTTTATTTTATATAAATACTTTAATATTTCACCGCGTTAATTTATTATAATATTATTAAGATATATGCCTTTCAATAGGTCTGTTGATTTCCGCTCCAGGCGGCTTCGCTTTCCGCGGGCGTGCCGGGGAGCCTCCTCGGCGCTGAAGCGCCTGCGGGGTCTCCCCCTGCCCCGTACTCCCGCAGGAGTCTTCGCCGCCTTCCGCTCCAATCAACAGTCTGTTATTAATAAAGAGCTTCCGTTCAACTAATAAATAATTAAAAAGAAGTGGTGAAAACAATGTTTAAGCCAAAAGAGTTTAGCCAAAGTGAATATGAATTTGTGAGTATTGATGAGTTAGTTCCAGACGACCACCTCCTTCGCTTGATTGACAAATACATTGATTTTTCATTTCTTCTAGAAAAAGTTCGTCCTTATTATAGTCATGATAACAGACGCCCTACTGAGCCCCTTATTCTTTTTAAAATGATGTTTATTGGGTACATTTACAGCATTCGTTCTGAATGTCAATTAGAAAGGGAAATAAGGACAAACGTCGCCTACCGCTGGTTTATTTCCTAAATGGAAATTCTCGTATGATAAAGACCGTAATCTATATGTTTTTCCTAATAAGCAAGAATTAACGTACAAAACAACTAACCGGGAGGGACATCGAGAATACAAGGCAGATCCAAAGAAATGTGAAAACTGCCCACTTCTTTCCCAATGTACACGATCTAAAAATAAGGTCAAGGTAGTGACACGTCATGTTTGGGGAGAGCACAAAGAAAAGGTTAGATTAAACCGTTTATCAAAATCGGGAAAAATACTTTATAAATTTAGAAAGGAAAAAATTGAGCGAAGCTTTGCAGATTCAAAAGAACTGCATGGGCATCGCTACTGCCGGTTACGGGGATTGAAGAAAGCAAGTGAACAGGCTCTCCTTACGGCAGCCTGCCAAAATATAAAAAAAAATTGCAACACACTTAGCTAGGATAGAAAAAGTTTGTTGCAATACTTCAGGTTGATTTGCCCCCTGTTGATTGGAGCGGAGGGCACTCGACTCCTGCGGGATAGAGAGGTCACTGGAGACCCCACAGGCGCTAAAGCGCCGCGGAGGCTCCAGGAACCTCCCCGCGGAAAGCGAGTGCCCGGAGCGGAAATCAACAGGCCCGTTAGCATAGCTAATCTTTTAATAAAAAGCAGTATTTTAGGTCTGACAAAATGAAAAATTGTCGAGAAAAATACCCTTTCTCGACAATCTGACGGTCTCCATGACCGTTTTATTTTTTTATATTTAAATGCTTTCTAAATATATTGAAAATTATTGACAATATTGTGACAAAACAGGAAAATAATAAAGTAACTATGTATAGCAATATAGTATAAGCAAAGGGGGACAAGGATGAGAATTTTACAGCAAACTATTTTTATTTTCCTTCTAATCATCTTTCTTGCTGCCATGCCGTCGATCATCGTAATCAACCCAAACGGACTAAATATTTCTTTCGATGCTAGCCATCTTGGAAAATTATATGGCCAGTTTATAACGGAACTTGCAAGCGGGAGTTTAGGTACATATCAGCTTGGTGATCAAGTAAGGCTTATTTCCGAGGATATAAAAGGTAATGTCATGATTAGCTTATTTATATTGCTGATAGGGGTGCTCGCGGCAGTAATAATAGGATTATTATTTGGGGTATTTTTAAGCCGTTTTATCATTACGCGATTCTTTAATATGCTGCTAAATATTTTAGCTACCATACCCGATTTTATTTTAATTGTTTTTTCATTAGTTTTGGCAATCAAAATCTACGAGGTTACCGGTGTCAGAATCATTTCTTTAAGGCCTGATGCAGGAGCGCTAAATCTTTGGTATCCGATAGTACTAACGGGTATAGCACCAACTCTTTATATGTTTAAATTGCTTGCCGTGCAATATTATCAGACAAGCGGAGAAGATTATATCCGTACGGCAGTTTCAAAAGGAATGCGGGTAAATTACATAAACTTTCAACATGTGTATAAGAATATAGAGCCATTCATTATAGCGGAACTAACAAAGGTGGTTTCTTTAGCTATTGGTAACCTATTTATTATTGAATACTTGCTTAATGTTCCAGGTATAACGAAATTTATTTTCCAAAACAATGAATTTCAACCAATTTCTATCGGACTTTTTTCCATGCTATTGATTTCTTTAATCGTTTATTTTTCTATTAGATTACTACTTTATATCTTTAAACGAGGATTTATATATGAATAGATTATTTTCTATTAATTATTCTTTATATGCCGGGATATTATTATCAGCTATTCTAATCTTTCTTGCCATATTTGGACCTATTTTAGCGCCGCATACATTGACGGAGACTCTTAAGTTGCGCTATGAAAATGGGACCATATTTGCACCTCCGCTTGGTCCATTTAAATCAAATGAGTTCCTGCTTGGGACAGATCAATCAGGATATGATTTGCTATCAATGATTTTATATGGAATTCGATATACCATCATTATTTCGTTTACTGTGACGCTATTCAAAATGACAGCAGGAACGCTTATTGGGTTATATGTTGGTACTTGGAAGAAAACACCGCAATGGCTTGAGGCATTTGAAAATGCTTGGAGTTATGTGCCGCTTTTTCTGATTATGTTTTTCTTTCTTAGGCCGATTACGTTTAATGTAATGCTGGACCCAAATGTGCTGGTTTTCTACTTTATTATTATTGCATCAATTGTTAGTACTCCAAGTATTGTGTCCTCGGTCCGAAAAAAGTCAAGAGAAATCTCAACCGCAACCTTCATCGAAGCAGCACGGACTTTAGGTGCAAATCGTCATCGACTTGTTTGGAAGCATATTTTCCCACAGCTTAAGGAATCGCTCCTGGTAATGTTTATTTTGGAAATAGTGCAAGTGATTGCCTTAATGGGACAGCTCGCCTTAATGAAAATTTTTATTGGCGGTACCATATATAGACCTGATAACCAAATCTATTTATCAATCACAAAAGAAATTTCCGGACTGGTCGGAGCGGCGCGGGAAAGTATTTATAGTAATTCAACTTATATATTATACGTTCCATTAATCCTATTGTTAATTATCACTATTTCCTTTAGCTTATTAGCAAATGGCTTGAAAAATCGTTTTCAGTCTAATTATCAACGTACACCTTGGATAAAGACAGGCTTTGAACCCTTATTAAGGCCTAAGAGAAAGGTTTATAAAAAAAAGCGCAGCTTCTATCTAACCGGTGAAAGCCTAGCCTTCGTTGTCCTAATTCTCACTTTTGTGGGGTTCGGAACATATGTCTATATAACAAAGGATAACGATATCGGGGTGAAAAATTATAGCAGAGCAGCGTACTACTTGAATTTGAAAATGGGCAACGAAGGTAAATTTACGACCAATGCAAAAATTACTGTAACTAATGAATCCGATAATAAATGGGAAGATCTCGTTTTTTATTTTATTCCGAATGCATTTACAAAAGGTCATTCCATTAAATCTGTTAAAGGGTTTTCAGTTGTTGATATAAAAGAGATCAAAGTAAATGGAGAAAAAGCGGATTTTTCCTTGAATCATGATACATTAAGAATCCTGCTAAATAAGAAAATGGAAAGCAGGGAGCAGGCAAAGGTTGAAATAATCTATCAGTTTACTGTTCCGGGAGAAGGTAGCCGGTTTTCCAAAGTAAAGGATCATTACTATCTTGCACAGTGGTATCCTATGCTGGCAACATTTCAAAATGGAAAATGGAATAAAGAGGATTATCAGGATGGTTTTGAAACCTTCCACACCGATTTTTCCAATTATGTGGTTCATTATGAAATTCCAAAAGAATACTCCTTCATTTCTACTGCAGATAAAGATCCGGGATTAAACGAACACAAAGGTCAAGTGAAAGTTAAAAAAGTACGGGATTTCTTCATTGCTGTGGTTAAAGATTTCAAAATGTATACCACTGCTGTTAATGGAGTAGAGGTTCGCTTATTTACAAAAGAGGATCATGATAAAGCACCGAAGGATACTTTAAAACTTGCAAAAAAAGCTTTAGATTTTTATCAAAAAAATATTGGTGAATACCCGCTTTCACAATTAGATGTTATCTTAGATAATGGTCAGAATATGGAGTACCCTGGAATTATTACGGTAGACCCATACCATGACAATTCACAGTTTTTCAAAATTGCACTTGTTCATGAAATCGCCCACCAATACTTTTATGGTGTTGTCTCAAATGATCAGTATCATGAAGCATGGCTGGATGAAGGGTTTACTGAATTTGCCACAAATATGTATTTTTATTTAGCGGAACATCAAGGGCCATATCAGGCGCAGGCATTCTCCATGTACAGGATGAGGAAAATAGAAGAACTTGGATTGGGCAGTCAGATTTCCAATGTCCCATTATCTGAACATCCGAATGCAGGTTATATTTATGGTCAGCCGGCACTAAAGTTGTTCGAATTAATTAATCATAAACATGATGTAAGAAGGGAGGACTTAAATACATCAATTGTGAATTACTTGGCAGCTTACTATAACCGTTTTAAATATAAGGAAGTGAACACACCAGAGTTTATTCGATTTACAATGGATTACTATCAAGTGCCGGAAGAATACTTCAACGATTGGTTATCTATAAGAGAATAAGAAAAAGGACAAAACGCCAGCGTTTTGTCCTTTTCTTTATTTCTTCTTCCCACCAACAGCCTTCCAGCCGGTTTGGAAACGGGCATTCTGATCCACATATTCACTGCGGCGCTTTCCGCCAAACAGCCTTTCCCCGATACCATTTGTAATGTCACCCATAAATGCGGTAATTCCAATAATTAATAAGGCAACAACAACTAAATCCGTTATGTAAGCACCCATTAAAGTCCCTCCATTTATTATAATCAAATATTTGCAATGCAAAATATTGAATATCCCTCCCCCTTATTTTAAAAGAACTGAGACTTTATTTAAAGGGGAAAGTTTATTAAGTTTATGACAGTATTGTATGCGTTTTCATTTAGGTTTTATTATTGAGAAAATAGGGAAATTGTCTCTTGTTAAAAAGGTTTAAATTGTATATAACGGTGGTATAAGAAAAAATAACAAGAACATGCCCGCAAAAAAATATTTTAAGAAACGACATTATATGAAAGGACAAATGAAATCATTAAAAACTTTTTAGCAAAAAAGAATAAAAAAGTGAAACTTTTGCCCAAATTAAACGTTTAATATAGTAGGACTGGAAAAAGCGCTGCTTGTATGCTACTAAACAATATTTTTAGAAAAAGGGATACCCTTTTCAGAAACAGTGGTGTATAATAAACAATAGAAATTACTTATTTATAATAATTTTAATTATTGATTTTTCTTATCTATGCATATACAAAATTTCTATTTATATAGTGGATTGCAAATAAAAGAGGAGTGTGAAGAACAAATGGTAACATTATACACTTCACCTAGTTGTACATCATGTCGAAAAGCAAAATCTTGGCTGGAAGAGCATGAAATTCCGTATAAGGAAAGAAATATATTTTCTGAACCTTTATCCATGGAAGAAATTAAAGAAATTCTCCGAATGACGGAGGATGGTACAGATGAAATTATTTCAACGAGATCAAAGACATTCCAAAAATTAGATGTTAATTTGGATTCTATGCCTTTGCAAGACTTATTTAAATTAATAAAGGAAAATCCAGGTCTGCTTAGACGTCCAATCATTATTGATGAAAAGCGTCTTCAGGTTGGATACAATGAAGACGAGATTCGTCGTTTTCTCCCTAGAAAGGTTAGGACCTACCAGTTACGCGAAGCACAGCGTATGGTTAATTAATAGCAAAGCCTCTTATTAAAAGAGGCTTTTTTTTTATCAAACTGTTTGTGGTTTTTCCTTTTATTTGCTACAATTAAAGGAATATCCTTAATTAATTTCCTAAGACAAAATGCTTCTGTATACTGTAAATAGGCATTTTCACCGTTTTGTTTTATTTCGGATTTTTTATTTCCCTTAACAGTGATTTTGTCATAAAATGAGAGTACAGGGGTATTTAGTTTTCAGAAGGGGAGAACCCCTATATTAATGGAATAACCCTCTTTGTTGGAGTGAATACTAAGATGCATTATCTGCCTGGGGGTATTTTGTCCCTTCAATATGGACAATGGAGGGGAGAGGTAAAGATGGAAATTGAACGTATCAATGAATATACAGTAAAATTTTATATTTCCTATGTTGATATAGAAGAGAGAGGCTTTGATCGTGAAGAAATTTGGTACAATCGCGAACGAAGTGAAGAACTCTTTTGGGAAATGATGGATGAAGTTCATGAAGAAGAGGAATTCTCGATGGAAGGACCGCTTTGGATTCAAGTTCAAGCACTTGATAAAGGATTGGAAGTGCTTGTTACTAGGGCACAGCTTTCCAAGGATGGTCAAAAGTTTGAGCTTCCAATCCCAAATAGTAAAGTAAATGATTTGCCTGTCGATGAGAAAATCGAAGAAATCTTGGATCAGCATTTTAATCCGAACTATTCTGATGACGATATCCTTGATGATGATACTTTAGAATTCATCCTTGCCTTTAAAGATTTCGAAGATGTGATCAGCCTAAGCTCTAGGCCAGGTTTGGACGATATGATAACAAAGCTGTATCATTTTGAAGGTAAATATTATTTATACGTAGAATTTCCAGAAGATGAATTTGAGGAAGAGGAAATTGATGATATTTTAAGTGTTCTGCTGGAATACGGCTATGAAACCCAGCTAACGATTCATCGAATTCAAGAGTATGGAAAAGAAATAATAGCTGATAATGTTTTTGCTGAATTACGAAAATATTTTAGTTAACGAAAGTGCCGATTTCAAAATTGAAATCGGTATTTTACATATTGAAAATATACTATTGTCTGGTAGGTGAGGGTATGAAAAATACAGTAAGGGTGATCCTTTTCCTATTGGTACTATCCATCCTTTTGTTTTTCTTTCGGGACCGGTTGGAGAGCGGTGTTTTGGGCTTTCTTAGCGTGATGATTTCATTATCTGTTATTTTTATTGGATTTGTTATCTTTTTGGAGAATCGTCATCCATCCCAAACAATCACATGGCTTGTCGTACTTGGGAGCTTCCCGCTTGTGGGCTTTATTTTTTATCTCTTGTTTGGCCGAAATTATCGTAAAGAAAAAATGTACCGAGAAAAATATTTTCTTGATAAACAAGCATTTTTAACGGTTGAGGGTGATGATGACCCGAGAAGCGAGGAGAAGCGAGCTTTAATGGGAGAACATCACGGACAGTTATTTACCTTAGCACAAAAGCTTGGAAATAGTCCGATTTCCTTCGATACTGCGACAAATGTATTAACAAATGGGGAAGAAACCTTTCGTCATATTATTCAAGAATTAAAAAAAGCCAGGCACCATATCCATATGGAATACTATATTGTCCGGCATGACGAGATTGGTCAGGAAATTAAAAATATATTAATGGAAAAAGCAAATCAAGGAGTCAAGGTACGTTTTATGTTTGATGCGGTTGGTTCCTGGAAGCTTTCTAAGACATTTATCAATCAATTAAAAAATGCCGGAGTTGAAACTGTCCCATTTGGGCCGGTTAGATTACCTTTTTTAAACAATAAATTTAATTTCCGCAATCACCGTAAAATTGTTGTGATTGATGGCAACATTGGATTTGTCGGTGGATTAAATATTGGAGATGAATATCTTGGCCGGGATAAAAATATTGGTTTTTGGCGGGATACGCATTTAATGTTAAGAGGAGAGGCTGTCCGGAGTTTACAGCTAATTTTTCTGCAAGATTGGTACTACATGACAAATCACAGTTTTTTAACAGCGGAATATTTATCGCCACAAATTGATCATAAAAGCCATGGCGGTGTCCAGCTGATTGCGGGAGGACCCGATAATGAATGGAGTGTCATCAAAAATATCTTTTTCTCGATGATTACCGCGGCAAAAAAGTCAGTTTGGATTGCATCCCCATATTTTATTCCCGATGAGGATATTTTTTCTGCCTTGAAGGTCGCTGCCTTAAGCGGTATTGATGTTAGATTGCTTGTTCCTAACCGGCCTGATAAGCGAATTGTTTTTCATGCGTCAAGGTCATACTTTCCGGAACTGCTTGAAGCCGGGGTGAAAATTTACGAATATGAACGAGGTTTTATGCACAGTAAAATTGTTATTGTTGATGATGAATTGGCCTCAATAGGAACCTCTAATATGGACATGCGCAGCTTTCATTTGAATTTTGAAGTCAATGCCTTCTTGTTCAGAACGAAAAGCACGGAAAAACTTGTTGAAGAATATGTGAATGACCTGCAATACTCCAAACAAATGGACTTAAAAGCATTTGAAGAGCGGCATATAGGCTTTCGCCTGCTGGAATCGACCGCACGTCTTCTGTCACCGCTATTGTAAAAAACTCGTCACTTTTGACGAGTTTTTTTAAAAGGATTCCTGCTAAATTTGTCGAATAGTGTTTACATGAAAGGAGGGATTCACTTGTTAACAGCATCGACAAAAGCAGGGAAAACGATCTGTCTCGGAAATGAATATAGGAAAGAAACTCTTATTTCGCTTAGAGAAAAAGAAGAGTTTATCTGCCCGATTTGTGGTGAGGGTGTGATTCTTAAATTGGGAAACCAGCGAATTTTCCATTTTGCGCACAAAAGAGGGGGGACATGTGCTGATTTTTTTGATGGAGAAACCGAAAATCATTTGGAAGGAAAGCTGCAGTTGTATCGCTGGCTGATTGGTCAAAAAATTCCTGCCATCTTAGAGTATTATGACCGTGAGATTCAGCAGCGGCCCGATATAATGTTCAAGTATCAAGGACATAAATACGCATTAGAATATCAGTGTTCACCTTTACCAGAGCAGGTTTTTATTAAACGGACAAGGACATACTTACAAAATGGGTATATACCGATTTGGATAATCTCCAGTGAGCAGCTTCATTTTAAGAAGAATAATATCGTTTCTTTAGCAAACTTTCACTATTTATTTCTACGTTCATCTGAGAAGGGGAGTTTATATATACCTGCCTATTGCCCCGAAAAAAGATTTTTTCACTTCCTGGATTCCATCATACCTTTTTCAGTTAAAAATGCGTTTGCACACCATTCTGTCCATCGGCTTGATAACACCAATTTACAACATTTATTAGCCCCGGCTCGTTCTTTTTATAAGATTTCTTTTACAAAATGGGAAGCGGAAGTCAATCACTTTAAACTTCATTGGGGATTAAGTTCAGGGGCGCGCTCAAATCACTTTCTGTATGATTTGTATAATCATAATTTGAACCTGTTTTTATTGCCTTGCGAAATCGGTTTGCCGGTCCCGCATTCTTTATTTTTCCAAACTTCGCCTATTGTCTGGCAAACTTATCTATATTTTGATGTTCTGATGGGAAGAACTCAAGGTGATCTTTGCACTCTAGGTGAGATCAAATACCTGATTAACAGAAGAATCAAGCGAAAAGAACTGATTGTTCGGCATTTGCCGCAGCTTGACTCAGTGCCTTATATGGAGGCGGTAATGGACTATTTTTTCTTATTAGAGCGACTAGGGGTTTTAACTAAAATATCTGAAACGACCTTTCAGCTGAAGAAAAAATTTATTATACCAGGGTCGAATCGTGAGAAGGAAGAAATGAAAGATCTATTTCATCAAAAAATAAAAGCATTCTCCAGGAATAATAAATGAAAATTAAGCAATGGGTATAATAAAGAGGAGGGCTTCGTCTTTTTCTCGATTATAAAAGAGGAAAAAAGACTTAGTGAAAAGAATATATGTAATTGGAATACTATTCGTATTCCGAACTAAAAGTCGAATGGAGGATTAGTTATGACAAATGAATCGGCTGTAAAGTCACTACCGGCACGAAGTGAACTTCCCGCCCAGGATACTTGGAAATTAGAGGATATTTTTGCTAACGATGAAGAATGGGAAAAAGAATTTCAAGCAGTAAAAGGTCTAATCCCGGGAATTAAGGAATATGAAGGGAAACTCGGTGAAAGCGCAGATACATTTTATAAGGCGTTACAGTGTGAAGACCAGCTGCTTGAGCGTATTGGCAAGCTATATACATATTCACATATGAGATATGACCAGGATACCACCAATTCCTTTTACCAAGGCTTAGATGACCGGATGAAAAATCTTTATTCGCAGGCTGCCAGCGCGTTAGCCTTTATCGTTCCGGAAATACTCTCGATTGATGAAAGTAAGGTTTCCAGCTTTTTGAATGAAAAGCCGGAATTAAAGCTTTATGAGCATGCTCTTGAGGAAATTAATCTCCAGCGGCCGCATGTCTTAAGTGCTGAGCAGGAAGCACTTCTAGCGGAAGCAGTCGAAGTAATGGATGCCTCCAGCAACACGTTTGGGATGCTCAATAATGCGGATTTGGAGTTTCCCTCCATAAAGGATGAAAACGGTGAAGAGGTGGAAATTACCCACGGACGTTATATCCGCTTCCTGGAAAGTAGTGATCAACGGGTCCGTCATGATGCCTTTAAAGCTGTTTATCAAACATATGGAAAGTTTAAAAACACGTTTTCAAGTACTTTAAGCGGCAATGTTAAAAAGAATAATTTCAATGCAAGAGTACGGAAATACGACTCAGCCAGACATGCAGCACTATCGGCGAATAATATTCCAGAAAGCGTCTATGACAACCTTGTAAATGCGGTTAATGAAAACCTGCATTTACTGCACCGCTATGTGAAGCTGCGGAAAAAAGTTTTAGGGTTAAACGAATTGCATATGTACGATTTATACACACCGCTGGTAAAAGACGTAAAGATGGAAATTAAGTATGAAGAAGCAAAAGATTTGGTCCTTAAAGGCCTGGTTCCATTAGGAGAAGAATATGCAAAGGTTCTACAAGAAGGGTTTGAAAACCGCTGGGTAGATGTTCATGAAAATAAAGGAAAGCGCAGCGGGGCGTATTCTTCAGGGGCTTTCGGCACCAACCCATATATCTTAATGAACTGGCAGGATAATGTTAATAATTTATTTACACTTGCACATGAATTCGGCCACTCAGTTCATAGCTACTATACACGAAAATCACAGCCATATCCGTATGGAAATTATTCCATATTTGTTGCGGAAGTTGCTTCAACTTGCAATGAAGCTTTGCTAAATGATTACTTATTAAAAACAATAGATGACGAGCAGAAGCGGATTTATCTTTTAAACCATTATTTAGAAGGCTTCCGCGGCACGGTGTTCCGTCAAACTATGTTTGCTGAATTTGAACATTTAATTCATCAAAAAGCCCAAAACAACGAAGCGTTAACAGCTGACTCGTTAACAGAAATTTATTATGAGTTAAATAAAAAGTACTTCGGTGAAGAGGATATTGTAATTGATGAGGAAATCGGCTTGGAATGGGCACGAATTCCGCATTTCTATTACAATTATTATGTATACCAATATGCTACAGGCTTTAGTGCAGCCACTGCATTAAGCAAGCAAATCTTGGAAGAAGGCGAACCGGCAGTCAAACGCTATATAGACTTTCTAAGTGCCGGAAGCTCAGATTATCCGATTGAAGTTCTGAAAAAAGCAGGCGTGGATATGACCAGCGCCGACCCAGTTAAAAATGCATTGAAGGTGTTTGAAGAAAAACTTGGGGAATTGGAACAATTATTAGTACATCAATAATGCAAAAGGCTGGTACCCGCGGCGGCACCAGCCTTTCCTTGTAGGAAATGGTGTTGATTAAGTTTATTGGCGATAAAAACTCAGGTGGAAAGGGGGGAAAGTGTTTCTAATGAGGGTTATTGGCGACAAAACACTGTTGGAAAAGGGGCTAAGTGTTTCTAATGAAGGCTATTAGCGACAAAACTCGAGGAAAAATAAGGCGAAGTGTATCCAATGAGGACTATTGGCGACAAAACTCTGTTGGAAAAGGAGCGAAGTGTATCCAATGAAGGCTGTTGGCGACAAAACTCTGTTGGAAAAGGTGCGAAGTGTATCCAATGAAGGCTATTGGCGACAAAACTCTGTTGGAAAAGAGGCAAAGTGTTACCAATCGTGGCTATAGGCGACAAAACTCGAGGAGCAAGAGAGTAAAGTGTATCCAATGAGGGCTATAGGCGACAAAACTCGAGGAAAAATAAGGGGAAGTGTATCCAATGAAGGCTATTGGAAACAAATCTTAGGAAGAAAAGGGAAAAATGTTTCCAATGAAGCACAAAAAATAACCATTTGGAAAATGGTTATTTCTTCATAGGTAAATTCAGTATTTACACGTAATAAGTCCACTGACCATAACCAATAGCTTTGAAATGTCTCTTTAAAATTCTTGTAATCCGAATTTGACTCGTAATTACTTGACACCATTCTTGAACAACATTAGTAGTAATTTTTTTATCAGGAAAAAGCAATATAAGTTCTCTTACACTTCGAATGACAGCAGATTCGATATCTTCTTCAGAACCACAATCATAGCAAAATATTTTTCTACCATTAACCCCAATTGAAAATGACAGGCATGCTTTACATGTAAATCCCTTTTTCGATTGCTCATAATTATATTTTGGTAAATCCGTATAAGGGTTATCGGTTTGATGCAATGAAGATAATAGTTTAGCTATATCAAAGGCTCTGCTATTTAAATTCCTGGATGAAGTGCTTAATTTTTTTAATAAATAATCAAGTTGGGTAGGATAAATGATCGGTTGGTTCTTAGGTGCTTGATATAAAGTAAATGCTGGATTAATAAAAACAACCCATGACTCTATCGGGTTATTGTAGCCGTTTTTATGAAGCAATTGACTTACTAGGGATTCAGCTCGATTTAACTGGTGCAGTGGATTTTGAATTTTGCTTCCGTTCATTGTATAGAAATTGTCTGATTCGTAATAAAAGTCCCCTTCATAATTTTTTATTTCAAAGAGATAAGTAATTTCTTTAATCATGAACGAAACTATTTGAAAAGTGGAATTATTACTTTTAAGTAATAAATCGTTCAATATTAGCGATTCGCATTGAAGTTTTTCGATAAGCGTATCGAACATTACCTCTCCTTCAAAGCCTTTCTGAAGATTTAACAAATGCTGTTTGTCCGTTTCATTTAAAATCGTTCTTCTGTTTAAGGATCTTAAAATTTTTATCGTATCTGATTCAGTCCTATGCTTAAAGAACATACTAAGCTCCCCAATCATTTTTCGACTTCTGCGCCTATTAGTTCACCTGGATTTGCGTGCAATACCTTATTTAGAACAAGCGCCCCAATAAGCTATTAATTACATTTTAAATAAAAAATCGTTGTTTTTTGATTATAGTAATGAACATTTTGTTAACATTCAAAATTTTTCGGGAACCCTTCTTTTACAAATCTACAAAGTATCTAGAATTAGTGGGTATTGCAAAAAAACTAGAGAGAAAATGAGCAAAATGTTTCCAATCCGGGTTATTACCGACAAAACTCGAGGAGTAAGAGAGTAAAGTGTTTCCAATGAGGGCTATAGGCGACAAAACTCAAGGAGAAAAAAGGTGAAGTGTTTCCAATGAATGTTATTGGCGACAAAACTCAAGGAGAAAAAGGGAAAAGTGTATCCAATGAAAGCTATTGACGCCTAAACTTAAGTTCAATAAGGATGGGATGCTTCAAAATAATACAATGCAATCAGACAAAGAGAATACAATCACTATTTGCACCGTTGGCAAATAGTGATTACGAAGCAACTTTTAAAAACCCCTAAACCTTTTTCGGTTATTAAAGTGGAGCAATATGAATACTATCGATAGAAATAATAATGGTATGCTAATAAATAAAGAAAAAATCTTCATAATAGCAAGTATATGAAGAAAAAAGGCAATGACAAAAAAGAGGAGCATCATGATATAAGGTAACTTCTTCAATGCTTGTATGCCACCTTTAAAATCGGATTCACATACTATATGTGTATTGTCCATTTCGTGAATTTATGACTTTTTGACAATTATGTGAAATATAGCACAAACTTATTGTTCCAAATGTGCCTCCATGCTATATTTAAGACGTGAAGTTGATCACCAACAAACATATACCCCTTTGTTTGACCGTGAAAAATTTCTCCCATCCCCTTTGTTCGTATCTATAGAAAATACCTTGCAGACAATTTACTGCAAGGTATTTTTTTGACTGATAAAAAAATATGCCGGACTGCAGCCGACATTTATTTTCCTTCAATATACCTCCAAAATGTACCGTATTTTGCAGGAACCTGTTCTACCATTTGCTTCAATAGGAGCTTTTTCATTTCTTTTTCAATTTGCGAAATCGGCATATTATAAACGACTGCAATTTCTTTTGACGCCACAAACTTAAAGAACTTCAAAAACGCTTCAAGCGGCGGCGGCGGGGACTTGACTGGTTTGATGGTAAGCATCTCCTCCAAAATTTGCACGTATACCTCATAAGGATAAGTGCCGGTAATCTTGATTCCTTCATCCTCAACATTTTCATTAAAGAAAACAAGGGTCGGAATTTCGGTTACATCCATTTCAGAAGTGATTTGTAAGTCACATTGAAAGGCCTTCGCAGCGCTTTCCGAATGCATATCATTAATGAATTCTCCAACGTCAAGCCCGGCACTTATCGCACATTCCTGAAGCACCGCTAAATCAGAAATATTCTGCTTTTCTAAAAATACAACTTCCTGCATCCTTCGCAGGAAGCGGATCCCGGCACGCCTGCCTTGTAGTTCTGCCGCTTTCAGCGCTAGCGAAACGTTGTAGGGAGCGTCGACGGGATTTTCCAGCCAAAGACTGCCGTCACAGGACATTCCTGATCTGCTTGCAGTTTTTTCCCAAACCTTCGCGATATTTTCGTAATTTTTTTTGCTGCTAAGGTTTAAATTTGCGAGTCTTCCACTTAGAACATGTTTTATCGAAAAGTACCGTCCGTATTCAATCCGCAGCTTTTTAATGATTGGCTCCAGCGCCCAGCACTCAGGGCATAACGGGTCGATAAACATATATATTTCAATCGGCTTTTTATCATGGCCATAACAGTTTTTCTTTGAGCCAGGATACCAAGAGCTATTCACGAAAGTCACCATCAATTTCTTCACCCGAATCCGGGGTATTAATCATATGTTGGGCTGTTAAATATAAACGGGAATAGAAATCATCCCTTATCGGTCCAGTCATTCCAACCTTGTCCATCGCCTGATTCATACATGAAAGCCATGCCCTTGCCCTAGTGGGTGTGACCGGATGGGGCATGTGTCTAGCACGCAGCATTGGATGACCATGTTCATCTGTATAAAGCGGTGGTCCGCCTAAATATTGTGTTAAAAATTGCTTCTGCTTTCGAGCAGTTTCGGTTAAATCCTTCGGGAATATGGGAGCAAGATCAGGATGTTGTGCAACAAGGCCATAAAAAGTGTCGATAAGACGATGAAGAGTTTCCTCACCGAGACGATCGAATGGTGTCATATTGTCCTCGATCATGTTGACAACTCCTTTTAGTTTCATTGTATGTTTATTGTAGCAATGCCTTTTTCATATCACAAATTAATTGCTTGAAATGCAAATTAAATCATTTCATCAGTTATTAATGTGTACAATGTGATGGGTTTTAGTAGAATCACAACCTAAAAAAAGTAAGCTATAATAATGAAACAGGTTATTTACTGCTGCTTTGTACATATTTTTCCTGATAAAAACGACGAATTTTATTCATTGTCTTACGCTCTGGAATCCTATTGTCCTGGAGCAGTTTTATGAAAGCATCTTTCCCCGTTTGATAATCCTTAACCTCATACTCCAATTCATAATCCTCTTTATTCAAATAAAGGCTGTGGTCAAGGACTAGCAGCCCAATTTCATATTTCATCTCTACGCGTTTGGTAACAAGTGATCCGAAGTATTGAATAGCAGTAAAAGAGATTCCTTTCTCTTCAAGTATATTTTTAATTTTACCCGACGGCAGTCTGCCAAATTGAATTGCTTCGGCAGCTTCATCTTTATTTATTTGTTGATTGGTTTCCAACAGACCAATCGAGGCAGGCTGTTTTAAAGTCATTTCAAACTGATCTTTTTTTCTTCGTATTCTTAGTGCAGACTCGATATTTTTTAAAGCAAACTCCGGCGTATCGAAGTAATGGTTTTCTTGTATAAAAATTTGCTTTTCATCAATGCGAAAGGTGTGCAGCAGCTTTTCATACTCTTGTTTTGTCAGCATATTTTTGAATTCAATTTCTAGATTTTCCGTCATTAATCTTCAAACCTTTCGTTAAAGTTTCCTTTTGTGTCACCGCAACTCTTGGGTGAATGGTCCCCGTTATGCTAAAATAAGGGTGTTAAAGAATGGGGGGAAAAAGATGAAGCAAAGAATAACAGTCTCAAAAGCAAGTATAACCGAAACAAAGCTTCAATTAGAAGTTTCTGAAACGCTCACTGGTTTAATTCCTACAGGACAAATACTCGTGGATTCTGACCAATACTCCTTCATCTATTTAATGGAGGCCGAAGAGGATTATACATATATCGTTTTACCAGAACTAACATGGTCTGTTTTAAAAAGTGGTTTAGATCAGTCATTGCCTGTATCGCTAATAGGACCTGACCAAGAAGTAGAATTAGTCCAATTTTATGATGAATTAGACTATATCATTAGCAATATTAAAGGCAATAGCAATTACGGGAAAGAAATGGTCGTAAAGGTAGAAGAAATTTTTTAGATAGACATCGAGGTGGATTCAATGAAGCATTGGGACCAATTTTTAGCCCCATATAAACAAGCGATAGATGAACTGAAAGTTAAATTAAGGGGCATGAGAGGGCAATTTGATCTGGACTCGGACCATTCACCAATTGAGTTTGTAACCGGCCGGGTCAAACCAATCGCCAGTATTCTTGATAAGGCAAATCAAAAAGGAATTCCACTTGATAAATTAGAAGAGGAAATACAGGATATCGCGGGCCTTCGAATTATGTGCCAGTTCGTGGAGGATATCCATCTGGTTGTTAGATTATTAAGAAATCGTAATGATTTTGAAATTCTCGAGGAAAGGGATTATATCTCTCATAAAAAAACTAGCGGCTACCGCTCATACCATGTCGTCATTCAGTATCCCGTCCAAACCATTCACGGGGAAAAGAAAATTCTTGCGGAAATTCAAATCAGAACGCTCGCAATGAATTTCTGGGCGACAATTGAACATTCTCTTAACTATAAGTATAAAGGTTTGTTTCCTTCCGATATTCAAATGCGGCTGCAGCGGGCAGCGGAGGCAGCCTTCCGACTTGACGAGGAAATGTCATTAATTCGTGGGGAAATCAAAGAGGCCCAGGCTTTTTTTACTCGAAAAAAAGAATTAAAGCAGCAAGAGAAAAGCTAGTCAATCGTTTTGGACTATTTTCAAATGAGGAGAATATGAAATGAGATTTGCGATTACGTCAAAAGGAGATCAGAAATCGAATATTTTGATGCATAAGATTAGGACGTATCTACTCGACTTTGATCTCATTTACGATGAGGACCAGCCGGACATTGTTATTTCCATTGGCGGTGATGGCACGCTGTTATATGCATTTCATCGCTATAGCAGCCGTTTAAGCAAAACGGCATTCGTTGGAATTCATACCGGGCATCTAGGGTTTTACGCTGACTGGATTCCCGACGAAATTGAAAAGCTTGTTATTGCCATTGCGAAAACCCCTTATCAAGTGGTGGAATATCCGCTGCTTGAGGTTATTATCCGTTATTCGCATGCCGGTAAAGAAGCAAGGTATTTAGCTTTAAACGAGTCAACCGTTAAAAGTATTGATGGGACACTTGTCATGGACGTGGAAATCCGCGGGCAGCATTTTGAACGTTTCCGCGGCGACGGTCTATGTGTCTCCACACCTTCAGGTAGTACTGCATATAATAAGGCTCTTGGCGGGGCAATTATTCATCCGTCAATTTCCGCAATTCAGATTGCCGAAATGGCCTCAATTAACAATCGAGTGTTTAGAACAGTGGGTTCCCCGCTGATACTTCCAGCGCATCATACATGTTTGTTGAAACCAGTCAATCGCTCTGATTTTCAGATCACGATTGATCACTTAACGCTGCTCCATAAGGACGTGAAGTCGATTCAGTTTAGAGTTCCGGAGGAAAAAATCCGCTTTGCCCGTTTCCGACCGTTTCCATTCTGGAAGAGAGTACATGATTCCTTTATCTCTGATTAAGCAGCAGCAGGGGGGAATTCAATGTCATCACAGTTTCAACTGAACTGGGTTATGGATGATAGTAATGCAGGGCTGTTAATTAAGGATTTCTTGAAAAATGAAGAAATTTCTCGGACGGCATTAACGGATATTAAATTTAAGGGCGGCAGCATCCTTGTCAATGGGGAAGCGGTGAATGTAAGGTATAAACTGCAGACAGGTGACGAACTAACCGTCATTTTTCCGCCAGAAACACCAAGTGAAGGGGCAAAGGGTGAAGATGTGCCGCTTTCGATCTTGTTTGAAGATGAGTTTATTCTTGTGGTAAATAAGCCTGCCGAGATGAATACGATTCCTTCCAGAGAGCATCCTTCTGGAAGTTTAGCGAATGCCCTTGTCGGTTATTATGACAAATTAGGCTTTTGTGCGGCACCGCATATTGTCACAAGACTGGACCGGAATACATCAGGAATAGTTCTTGTGGCAAAGCATCGCCATGTCCATCACTTATTTAGTTTAATGCAGCGAAAAGGCCTGGTTCATAGAACATATGAGGCCTTCGCCAGCGGTGTGATTCTTGAAACAAGCGGGACGATAACGGCGCCGATTGGCAGGAAAGGGGACAGCATAATTGAGCGAGAGGTGAGGGATGATGGTCAATATGCTTGTACACATTATCGAGCATTACAAAGACATCATTCCTTTACCCGCGTTGAACTTAGGCTTGAGACCGGCCGAACGCACCAGATTCGAGTCCATATGGCCTTTCTTGGACATCCTTTGGTCGGTGATGATTTATATGGTGGTCCCATTTCCACTGTAATTCAAAGACAGGCACTTCATTGTAAAAAAATAAATTTCATACACCCATTTCTACGGGAGGAAATGACTTTCACTGCGTCATTGCCTTCCGATATGGAAAAGTTTTTAGAGGCTGACGTGTAATGTGTTCAGCCTATTTTTTATATTTTCTTAATCAAATCGTTTAAATTTTTCTTCGATGTATGGCATAGTAGAAGGAACAGAAATTAGTTCCTTTTCTGGATACCTTAATGCCGTCAGTTTTCCGCCAAAAACTGAACCAGTGTCAATGTTATACGTATTGTTAATAATCCGCGGTTCCTTTACCGGGGTATGGCCGTAGACAATACAAGCTGGTCCATCATAGTTTTTAGCCCAATCCCTTCTAACAGGGGAACCATCAGGGTGTTTTTCTCCGGTAATGTCTCCGTATAGGACAAACGTTTTTACCTTTGCATGCTGCTTTCCGATCAAGTCCTGTTTTATTCCTGCGTGCGCGATAATAAGCTTTCGATCATCCAAAACAGCATAAAGCGGAGCATTTTCATATAGCTGGATAAATTTTTTACGAATGGACTGCTGATCTACTTTATATAATGATTCATATTCTGCGACTGTTGTTTCTAGTCCATGAGTAACTTGGACCTTGTTGCCGAGAAAATAACGATATAGCTTATTGCAATGATTTCCTGGTGTATAAACGGCCTTTTTCCATTCGATTACTAATTTCCAGACAACATCAACCACCTTAAGGGATTCTGGCCCCCGGTCTGTTAAGTCACCAACAAAACCTAAAATCCTATTTTCTGAATGGAGAGGAATGCCGCTTTCCCAATCGTAACCAAGCTTAAGAGTAAGTTCGTGTAATTCCTGAAAACATCCGTGAATATCACCGATGATATCAATTTTCATAAATGATCACCTTTTATCTAAATTTATTACAATAATTCTCATTCAAAGGAGGAGGAAGAAAAATGGAGCAGAATGTTTCCGTCATTTCATTGCTTATTGTGGTCACAATGGCATTTTTAACACCAATAATTTTACATCGTTTGAAATTAAATTTTATTCCTGTTGTTGTTGCAGAAATTATTATGGGATTAATTATTGGGAAGAGCGGTTTTGATATCGTGCATGAAGATATGTGGCTATCCACATTATCAACTCTTGGCTTTATTTTCTTAATGTTTTTAAGCGGATTAGAAATTGACTTTACCGCCTTTACGGGAAGTAAGAAACGCGAAATTCTGCCGAACGGGAAAAAGGAACCGAATTCATTTGCTGTTTCATCCATTATTTTCGCTGGAATCTTTGTGCTTTCATTAGGTTTATCCTACTTATTTGTACTAGCAGGCTTTATTGAAAATGCCTTTTTAATGACACTGATTATATCCACCATTTCATTAGGTGTCGTTGTACCGACTTTGAAGGAAGCACACCTAATGAAGACGGTGATTGGACAGATTATTTTATTAATAGCTGTAATCGCTGATCTAGTGACAATGATATTATTAGCTGTTTTTGTATCCATTTATGAACCGCAGCATGAAAATACCTGGCTGTTATTGGTTTTATTTGCGGCCGGGATCGTTCTGTATTTTGTCGGCAAACGGTTTAAAAACCGTACCTTCGTTGAATCACTGTCAACCGGAACCGTGCAAATTGGCACGAGAGCGGTTTTTACGTTAATCATCGTGTTAGTTGGTTTATCCGAAACAGTTGGTGCAGAAAATATTTTAGGTGCCTTCCTGGCTGGGGTTTTAGTCTCCTTATTATCACCGAATCAAGAGCTGGTGCATAAGCTTGACTCATTCGGCTATGGCTTTTTAATTCCGATTTTCTTTGTGATGGTAGGGGTAGAGCTTGATATTTGGTCATTATTAAGTGAAAAAAAACTGCTAATGTTAATTCCCCTCTTGCTCATCGGATTATTAGTTTCGAAGATTATACCAGTGTACCTTCTGAAGATTTGGTATGACATGAAGACAGTTATCTCATCGGCATTTTTGTTAACCTCGACATTATCATTGGTCATTGCCGCTGCTACAATTGGGGAGCGTATTGGGGTTATTACAGAACAAATGAAAGGGACATTAATCTTGGTGGCCGTGATCACCTCGATTTTGACCCCAATCGTTTTTAAAAAGCTGTTCCCGAAAGAGGTGCTGGCAAATAGAAAAATTCCGGTTGCTTTCCTAGGGGCTAATCAAATCACCCTGCCTATTTCAAGAGAATTAAAATCTGGTTTATATGATCCAATTCTTTATCATCCGAAAATGGAAAAAGCAGAAAAGCAGGTTTCCAATTCGCTATTTGAAATCGAAGAGATCCCTGATTACTCGTTAGAATCAATTGAAAACACAAAGGTTTATCAGTCGGAGGTTGTTGTCATTTCTACCGGTGAAGAAGAGTTGAACGCGAAATTGGCAATTGCTGCGAAAGAAAAGGGTGTGCCGAGGGTCATTGTTAGAATTGAAAGCCCTGATTTAGAGCAGTCATTAAGGGAACATAATGTCGAAGTATTTTCTTCTTTCATGTCGACGAAAGCCTTGCTTCGGGCACTGATTGAGTCGCCAAATGTCATTAATATTCTAACAAACCAAGAGACCGGCCTTTATGAGATTGTGATGAAGAATGAACATTTTGAAGGGATGTCGCTGCGTAAATTCCCGTTTACAGGAGATGTCATCATCGTCCGGATATTCCGCGGCAAGGACTCGATCGTTCCGCATGGAGATACTGAACTCGAGATGTATGACCGTTTAATTGTAACAGGTACAAAAGAATACGTAGATGAACTGAAACGAGAATTGGAATTTGCCGAGGGTACGAAAAGTTTTTATTAAATTATACAGTACTTTTCATTTTTCAAGAATTGGTGTAAAATTAGTACCAAGTACTAATATCAGTTGATAACCTAGGAGGACTTTTTGAAATGAATTTTTCATTAGCTGGAAAAACATTTATCGTAATGGGAGTTGCAAATAAACGCAGTATTGCCTGGGGGATTGCCCGCTCGCTTCATAATGCCGGCGCCCGCCTTGTTTTCACATATGCAGGTGAAAGGCTTGAGAGCAGCGTTCGTGAACTGGCTGATTCTTTAGAAGCAGAAGGTACTCTTGTTCTTCCTTGTGATGTAACAAGTGATGAAGACATCGCAAACTGTTTTGCACAAATTAAAGAAGCCGTTGGAACAATTCACGGTGTAGCGCATTGCATTGCGTTTGCTAAAACGGAAGAGCTAAAAGGCGAGTATTTAAATACTACAAGAGACGGCTTCCTGCTTGCGCATAATATCAGTTCATATTCGTTAACAGCTGTTGCCAAGGAAGCACGCGGCCTAATGACAGAAGGCGGCAGCATTGTTACCTTGACATATCTTGGCGGTGAGCGTGCGATTAAGAATTACAATGTAATGGGTGTGGCGAAGGCTTCACTTGATGCAAGTGTCCGCTATTTAGCAGCTGACCTTGGAAAAGATGGAATTCGCGTAAACTCCATCTCTGCCGGTCCAATCAGAACATTGTCTGCAAAAGTTATTGGTGAATTCAATACAATCTTAAAAGACATTGAAGAAAATGCACCGCTTAGAAGAACAACTACGCCTGAAGAGGTTGGCGATGCTGCTGTATTCTTATTCAGCAACATGTCTCGCGGTATTACCGGTGAAAATATTCACGTTGATTCAGGATATCATATTTTGTAAGTTAAAAAGCCCGCACTTGCGGGCTTTTTTGCATGGAGAAGGGGAATTAGTCGTTAACCCGAATAGGCCTTTTGCATACATATAAAGTGTAGGAAGACGCAACTGGAGGTGATGTCAATGTCAAAAAGGAAAACGAAGGGGCCTCTGCTTTTTATTAATCAAACTTATAAACGCCCTTCATTCAATAATAATATGCAGGAAGTTTATACTATTAAGCCGGAAATAGAAGATGCAGTTGAAGAAATCAAAGCAGGTTCAGAAAAGAAGATCAATGCAGCGTCAAAAGCAGGAAGTTTCCGAGAACCTATACCGATTGAAATAAACAAGATGAATATTCGTCCAGCGGTTGAGGATACGGAAACAGAAACAAAGCCTAAAGCTTCTATCAATTCCACATTAAAGAGGGTAAAACCATTTAATGAAATGGATATTAGAGAGCGAATTGACTATTTGCTCAATATTCCAAAAGTACTTCCGCCAGTCCCATGTGTTTTTTACACCACTAACCAGAATTATCAAGGTTATCTCCTAAATCATGATGAAAACCAGATCACCATTCAATTTCATAATAAAACAACGAAAACGATATCGGTCGATGAAATAAAAAATATCATCATGATTGGGTTGAAAAGGTAAAAAAGAAATGGCCAGCCGTTTTTAACGACTGGCCATTTGATTAGTGACAAATTCCTAAATCTACATCAGCGATACATTGGATGGCACAGAAGCAGCTTAAGTCCACTGTTACGCAATCGTTTGTAGCTTGAAAGGCTGTTACTTCACAAACTGCCGAAAGATTAATGCAGCATCCAGAATCACCCTTGGTAGAATTAGAAACCAGATTTATTGGAACAAAGGCACCCGTAGAGTTTGTAGTTCCAGGTGCTAATACGCGAAGTGTGGCACAGCAGTTATCAAAAACTTCTTCTACGCGGAAATAGATGGATACGCAAGTAGGATTGTTGTTTTCGAAAAAGAATGCATTAAATGGAGTTCCATCTGCCGTTTTTAGAACAAACACCCTTGTATCTGCTTGTGTTGTTGTAGGTGATACTAGCGAACCAAGCGGCTCGTTGAAGCAGCTGGTACATGGCTGGCATTCTTCAGCAGCAACGGCTTGTTGGAGATCATTAATCGCGCGGACTACTTGGCATACACAGTTTCCACTGCTAAATTCGTGGTGAGATTTTCCACAACCCATTTATTTTTCCTCCTTAACCCGTAATATATCTTACATTACTAACATATTTCACGACAGCCATTTGGGTTACGGACAATTGCCTTATTTAGCAAAATTAGGCGGATTCAATACATTAGGCAAAGTTTAACAGGAAGGACGTTTCAAATGGAGAATATCACATTTTTGCAGCTGTTGACCTTGGCATTAGCCAGCTTCAGGCTGACAAGATTATTGGTGTTTGACAAAATAACTGAATTCATCAGAACCCCATTTTTTGATGAAATTGAAGAGGAAAATGAAGCAGGTGAACAGGAAATTTATTATATCCCCAAACAATCAGGGATAAAACGATTCTTCGGAGAACTTCTAAGCTGCTATTGGTGCACGGGGATTTGGGCGGCTATATTTATTGTGGGATTTTATCTATTTTTTCCAGTATATTCAGGCCCGATTATTTTGATTTTAGCAGTAGCCGGAATGGCGTCATTAATTGAAACAATTATTCAACAAATTATCTAAAAATGATGATTTTTGCCTCAGACAAGACTCTCACTCCTTTCATATGCTAACAAGAGAAAATAATCGGTAAATTTGAAGGGGAGAAGAGCATGAAGAAGAAAAAAACAGGTACAAAAACAGTAAAGGTTAATCAATCATCTAATTTAGCCAAGAAAAAAGGCTGCGGCTGTGGGAAAAAGACAAGTAAATAAAAATGTAACTGCTGGAGATTCTCTGGCAGTTTTTTATTTTTGATACCAGTTTAGTCATAATTTTAACCAATGTCGAAAAAACTATATGGTACTGATAGTCGATTTTATCGAAAAGGGGAAGGAATATCTATGCTCACGATTCGTCATTTATTGTTATTTGCATGCTTGCTGCTGCTTACCTCCTGCAATCAAAATCAAGATGCGAAGGATAGCCAATTAGCCCTTATGAAAACAACTAACCCTGGACCGGTGGTGACAGATCATCACAACCTAAACTTAGGGGAAAATGTAAAAAATGATGTAAGTTCATTGTCGGAGCTATATGACGTGGCTGTTGTAAAAGGCGAAAAAAATATCCTTGTTGTTTACAAGGTGAAACATATGCAGCGCTTTCGGATGAAAAAAATTGAGAAAAACGTAACTAAAATGCTGGAAAAAAAGTATCCGGATGAGAAATTTACAGTATCGAGCGATTATAAAATTTTTCTTGAAGCAGTCAGACTGGAGGAAAAAATAAAGTCCGGTAAATTCTCAGAACAAAGAGCAGAAAAACGTTTAAAGGAAATAGTCAAAATGACGGAAGCTAGGACGTAGGAAAGGAAGAAGAAGATGGCAAGCAAACAAAAGAAAATGACGCCGCAGCAGCAAAATTATCAACAGCTTCAGCAAAAGCATGAAATTAAAAGACCTATTCTTAAAAATTGTATCAAGGCTTTTTTTGTTGGCGGACTGTTTTGTGTTGTTGGTCAAGCTGTTAGTTATTTCTACATTTACTTTTTTAATTTTACCGAGCAGAGTGTTGGTAACCCGACGGTTGCTACAATGGTGTTTTTTTCCATGCTATTAACAGGTTTTGGTGTTTATGACCGAATTGGCCAATTTGCCGGAGCAGGAAGTGCGGTGCCTGTTACTGGATTTGGAAATGCGGTTATCTCTGCATGTATTGAACATAGAACAGAGGGTTTTGTCCTCGGAGTTGGCGGAAATATGTTCAAACTTGCCGGCTCGGTGATTCTATTTGGGGTATTTTCAGCATTTGTTGTTGCATTGATTAAGACGTTACTGAAAATCTGGGGGGTATTGTAATTGTTAAAGGGACATCAATCATGGGTCTTTGACAACCGGCCTATGATCACAGCAACGGGTGTAACGGGAGGTCCATTTGAAGCAAATGGAAAACTGGCCAATGAATTTGACCTCCTGTTTGAAGATCTATGGATTGGACAAGACTCCTATGAAAAGGCCCATAGGGTATTAATTGAAGAAGCGGCAAAAATTGCGTTAAAAAAGGGAAACATTCAAAAAGAACAGGTGCAGTTTATGTTTGCCGGGGATTTAATTAATCAAATTACACCAACTAATTTTGCCGCACGGACATTGCAGATTCCGTATTTCGGTCTATTTGGTGCTTGTTCAACATCAATGGAAGGTTTGGCGCTGGCATCCTTTGTTATCAATTGCAAAGGCGCAAACTATGTTTTAACCGGTGCAGCCAGTCATAATGCTGCAGCTGAACGGCAGTTCCGATATCCGACAGAATATGGGGGTCAAAAGCCGCCGACTGCTCAATGGACAGTAACAGGATCTGGCATGGCTCTCCTTCAGCCAAATGATCCGGAACAACATTTGCCAGTCACAACTTCGGCGACAATTGGAAAAGTAATTGATATGGGCTTAACGGATCCGTTTAATATGGGAGGGGCAATGGCACCGGCAGCAGCAGATACAATTATGGCTCATTTTCGCGACTTACAATTAGATCCATCTTATTATGATTTGATTATTACCGGAGATCTTGGTCGAATTGGTCATGATACAGCATTTGAACTGATTAACAAAAGCGGTCTGGCATTACAGCGGAAACAATTCCAAGATTGCGGCTTACTTATTTATAAAGAAGACCAGCCGGTGAGTGCCGGCGCAAGCGGTGCTGCTTGTTCAGCTACTGTTCTTTATGGTCATTTACTAAATGAAATGAAAAAGGGGACTTATAAGCGAATATTAGTTGTAGCAACAGGGGCATTATTATCCCCACTCAGCTTTCAGCAAAATGAGTCCATACCATGTACTGCACATGCTGTTGCTATCGAAATGAATCATTAATAGGGGGGATCTCTTTGTTTGCAATGTTTTTTTGGGCATTTGTTATTGGCGGTCTAATTTGCGTTATTGGTCAGCTCTTATTTGATGTGGCAAAATTAACACCGGGGCATACATTAAGTTTACTCGTTGTAGTTGGTTCAGTTTTGGATGGTTTTGGGTTATATGAGCCGCTAATTGATTTTGCCGGAGCGGGAGCGACTATTCCAATCACAAGCTTTGGAAATTCATTAGTACATGGTGCACTTCAGGAAACTGATAAGCATGGATTGATTGGTGTATTAACGGGAATGTTTGAAGTAACTAGTTCAGGAATTTCCGCCGCCATTGTGTTTGGTTTCATTGGCGCTCTAATATTTAAGCCTAAAGGATAAATGCTCATTTTTTATTCTATTGTTTGATATGCTTGCCCGTGCCTATACACATCGTTTAGTGATTTCATATGTTATTAATGAGATTACTAAAGTGAGGTGACTCTATTATGTGCTTCGGTGGATATGGCGGCTACGGATATGGTGGTGGCTTTGGTTACGGCGGTACTTTCGTGTTAATCGTTGTATTGTTTATCCTATTAATTATTGTCGGCGCAAGCTGGTATTAATTAATCTTCATGGGGTAGATTTAGAAAGGGTTGTCCAAAAGGGGCTGCCCTTTCTTTGTTCAAGATTCACCAAATTTCACTTTCTTCATAAAATAAAGTAGTTTATGAAGGAGTGTGAGTTTTGAACATGGATAATGGTTTCTTTAAGAATATAGAAAAGAAAACCGGCGTGAATATGAAGGATGTTTTTGAATTAGCCAATTCCTTACAACATGCAAATTTTAGGGACGAAAAAACGGTCCGCGGTGTTATTAAAAAAGTTTCACGACTTGCGAATAAACCAGTCAGTAAAGACCTGGAGGATCAAATCGTCAAAACAATCATCAATGATGGCAGTAAGCTGAACTTTGATACAATTTCAAAAATGATCAATAAAAAATAATCAAAAAGGCCGTTTTCCTTATTGGAAATTGGCCTTTTTGCGTGGGGTGAGCAAGGGTCTCAAAAATCTCGTGCGAGCGGCATTTTTTCCACGGCGATTGTCCGGAACGGAAATGAAGAGCTCATTTTGTGCCCGCGTCATTGCAACGTAAAAAAGTCTTCTTTCTTCCTCAAGCGGGGAAAAATCCCCATTCCTTGAGCTTTCTAATGCATGGTCATGCGGAAGGCTGCCGTCAACCGCTCCTAGAAGATAAACGGTTTTATATTCCAGGCCCTTTGCCCGGTGAATCGTACTAAGGGAAATGGCTTCAGTAAAATGTTTACTTAATTTTTTTATTTCTTTATTCATTGCTGACATATGCTCAGCATGTGCTATTAATGCATCGATAGTATTAAAGCTTTTTGCAGCAGTCTTTAAATCCTTTAGATCATCTGAGCCTTTTTCTAATTGATTTGATTCACTGCCGCGCTTTTTTAAATAATCGAGAAAGCCTATCTCTTTCTCAATTTTTTCAATGGCTTGAACAGGTGTTAATGTTTTAAGGCTTTGAATAATGGGAACCGTCTTTTTTAATTTCTTTTCCTGAAACGCATGAGTGGTATTCAAGAGTGATAACGTCTCAAGGAAACTGCAATCTTTGAGGATACTTAGCGCTTTGATTTCTTTTAACATCGTCTGTTTTATAAATAATATCGGCAATATATCTGACAGGCTTTCGGAATCATCCTCATTTAAGCTGAGCTTAAGAAAGGACAAGGCAGATCTTACTATATAGCGGTCATAAAATGAATCTGCGTCCTGGTCAATGATAAACGGCAGGTTTGAACTGGCTAATCGCTCGAATACTGCTCTAGAGGCTGCATTTGTCCGATAAAGAATCGCAAAATCAGATGGACTTGCCCCGTTTAAGATCCTCTCCTGTAGATCAGTCACAATCATCGTAGCTTCTTCCTCTTCATCATATGGAAAAAATAGAAGCGGCGGGCTGCTGTTTGAAAATTGTGCCTTCATTTGTTTCGGCCTTCTTGTTTTATTGGAAGCAATCATTTGATTGGCAGCTGCCACAATCTCATGCGCAGATCGATAATTTTGCTCAAGTGTAATCACCTTCGCTGACGGAAAATCTTTTTCAAAATCTAGTAAATAACTCGGGTCACTGCCCCTAAACGAATAAATGGCTTGATCATCATCACCGACAGCGCAAACATTTTGATTTTTACCGGATAATAGTTTCATTAGTTCATATTGTACTTTATTAATATCCTGAAACTCGTCAATTAAAAAATAATGAAAACGTTGTTGATAATAATCAAGAATCTCAGGAGAATTGCGCAACAGCTGATAACAGCCAAGCAGCATGTCATCGAAATCAAACAAGGTGTTTTGGCGCTTGTATTCCTCATATTTTTTATATAAAAATAAGGCATTTTTGTCCCAATCAGTTAAAGGTTTAACATCCTGTGGCATGATTAATGAGTTTTTCCAATATCCTATTTGCTGGAGTGCCGCATCATAGGCAAATTCCTTTTCTGATAAACCTAGCTCTTTACCTGCTTCCTTTAAGATCTTGTCGCGCTGCCATTCTTTCTTCAGCAGCTTGTCATTTGCCCAATTTCCGGAATCATGAAACATCAGAATCCGGTAAAAGATGCTGTGAAATGTGCCGGTAACAAGCCGCTGAATCTGGTCTCGTTTCATTTCAGGATAGGATAGCAGGCGATTCTTCATTTCAGAAGCAGCTTTCGAGGTAAAGGTAACGAGCATGATGGAACGCGGGTCAATTTGTTTAACCTTTAGCAAATAGGCTGTTCGTGCCGTTAATACCCTCGTTTTGCCGCTTCCGGCCCCAGCAAGTACAAGTAATGAACCTTCTGTCTGCGTAACAGACGCTGCTTGGTTTTCATCAAGTGTTACCCCGTTTTCAGCCAAAAGCTGAAGATAGGGAGAGTTAAATGGAAGTGTAACAGTACTGGTGCCCCTATTAAAGGTAACGGATGATTCAATTTTATTGGCATGTTTGAAAAGGTTGACCACAGTTGCTGCTCCAGAAATCGTTCTTCCTTTTGGAATTTGAAAACCGTCTCTCTCTATGTAGTGATCGCTAACTTGAGCCGGTGCAGGTCCAGGACATTTTTTTTCGAGAGCGTTGATATGATAGAAATGGGGCTCATGTTGAATACCTAGGTATAGCTGGACTGTTTCTTTACAGCTGGGACAATGCAATTGGCCGCTTTTTCCGAGTGTATATATTTTTTGGAATTCTTCTCGATTTAATTGTTCAAGTGAAATGGTCTGATTTCCGTAAATGGCTGTTTTCATATTAAATACCTCTTTTTAAAATGACACATATTCTATCATATCAAATCGCTAAGCAGGGGGAAAGACTATTTCGATATGAAAAAACACTTGCCGCTTAACACAGCAAGTGTCTGAACTTAAACATTTTTCATCATCGTTTTATGAGGGATGCCAGCATCCATAAATTCATCAGAGACCACTTGAAAACCAATTTTCTCATAGAATGGAATGGCGTGGGTTTGAGCATTTAGCTTCAGCTTTTGAATGCCGTTTTTTAAGGCATACGTTTCAATTGAATCCATTATGGCTTTTCCGGCGCCAAGTTTGCGTGCTTCCTCTAACACACAAATGCGCTCCACTTTCCCAATGCCGTCGATAATGCGGAATCTTCCGGCGCCGATTGGCATATCTTCGTGGTACATGACAAAATGAACCGCATCTTGTTCAAATTGGTCAATTTCTTCTTCAATCGGAACATGCTGCTCCTCAACAAAGACAATCTTTCTTACTTTATAAGCATCTTCTAATTCTTGCTTACTTTCAACTACTTTAACTGTCACTTTTAACCTATTCCTTTCCAAGACGAAATGTTTCAAAAACGGTCCAAGAACCGTTATCAAGCTGATAGAGCAGATGGAAGCGGTCAATCGTTTCTTCATGATCGATTTTTGTCATCCTTAGTGCACCAAATACATCCGAATGCTCATCATTGGATAGCTTCTGGCCGATTGTTATGTGAGGGACAAAAGCATATTCGGATTTAAACTCACTAAATTCAGTATGAATCTCAGCGTGTAACGAAATTAGTTCTTTAACCGGTTCTATTTTTAAATAAATTACATTGTTTACCGGATGAAAAGAACTGATTTTAGAAGTTTTTAAAGTGAAAGGGTTGGTACGATCGGCGATTTGCTGTAATCTTTCAGCAAATTCTCTTGCATCCTCTTCAGTTGCATCAAAAGCATTTAATAAAGTTAGGTGTGGAGTAATTAGGTCATAGTGCGGGTCATAACGCTTACGGTAGGAATTAGCAAAGTCTTGAAGATTTTTGGATGGAAAAACAACAACTCCGAATTTCATAGATTTACCTCCAATAAAAAATTTTCTATTAAAAGCCGGAAATTCCGGCTTGGTTAAACTTAAAAAAGCCTTCTTAATATTATAGCAAATTTTCGAAATATAAGGAATAAATATCTGTCAACCTTAAAACATCATTTTCAGTGCTCGTCTTAAATCAGGCTGCCAGTAAGTCCAGGTATGATTGCCTTGGAATTCTTCATAAAAGTAGGAAAAAGACCGGTCTGAAATTAGCTTTGTAAGTTCCCGGTTTGGAGTAAGGAAGTCACTAATTTTACCGTCCGTTGTTTTTACTTCTGTTTCTTGCTCCCCAATCACATGATAAATTTCCAGCAGCTCCGGCTCCTTAAAGCTCTTGACTAAATCGATGATCTTCTTGTCTACATAAGGTGATTGGAGCAATACTTTCCCAAAGGTATGGGGGTATTGAAGAGCTGTCATCAAGGAGACGGCAGCACCAAGCGAATCTCCAATAAGTGCTCTAGCCCGTCCCATTTGATAGGTAGGGAACTCCTTGTCAAGATATGGTGCTAATTCATATGCCAGGAAGCGAATATATTGCTTGTTTTGTGATCCCTCCGGATGATATTTCCGGCGGCGGTCTGCAACATTTTTATAAGGTATTCCAACAATAATTAGGTTTTCTATTTCTTTTTGATAAAGAAATTCATCGGCCAACCGTCCAATTCTTCCTAGTTGAAAATAATCGCGGCCATCCTGAGCGATTAATAATGAATATTTATAGAGCGGTGAGAAATTCGCCGGAAGATAAATGAGCAGCTGCAAATCTTCGTTTAGTTCTTGACTGTGAAAGGTTAATTCTTTGATGGTGCCTCTTGGATAGTCCATATGAAAATCCCCCTGTGTGCAATAGTTACAAAATGAATTTTAACATATTAAATGGGAAAATGCAGATGGGTGTCTTTCGGATTATAGGGGGAAAGAAGGATTAGTGCAGATATTTTGAATGATTTTCAGGCATAATGGAAAGGATGTTTTCACGTCTAAAGGTGCGGACTTGTTTTCTCAGCAGGCAGTATGCGCGAATGAACTCATTATTTACTTCTTTAATAATCAATTTTCGCTGCGTGATTTCCTGGTTTTTATTTAGGTAAATCATCTCTAACGGAATATGCTCTTCAATTGATCGGATAAATAGTCCATCCATTTGAATCACTCCTTTCTTAAAATATAATATCATTATAACCGAACGTTAGTTCTTTATTCAATAAAATTAAGAACGGACGTTCCTGTTGATTTATGTAAGAAATCCGTATTTTATTATTTTTGTTTTTTGTGATTTTTTTATTGACTTTTTTAGTTTTTTTACTATAATTAAATTTGTAGCTTAATAAGAGATCTGTTAGCTCAGCTGGGAGAGCGCAACCTTGACAGGGTTGAGGTCGGGGGTTCGAACCCCTCACAGGTCATAAATTAATCCTAACATTTGTTGTTAGGATTTTTTGTCGTTTTAATTCTAAGTCATGAAAATTTTCTTCTTTTATGCCAATTGTCCGATTAATTAATTTTTGTTTGTAGTAATAAGGACAGAAAACTATACTGAACTCCGAATATACTTTATGGGAGATAAGTTTGATAGTATACATATAGATTCGAGGAGAAATAGGTTACGATGACTAAAGAATTGTTTGTAAATGGTGAATTAGTACTAATGAGGAAGGATGTTTATGCTAAAAGCAGGCAGGTAAGAGAGGTACCCGTTTTCACCTCAAGAATGCAAAAACGGGAATATTATCAAAGCGTAAATCCCTTTGATATCAGAAATGCATTAGATATTAAAGGATTGCTAAAAGAAATTAGTGCAAATTGGAATACATATGTTTCACAGGTTCACCAGTGGATTCAAAAAATTCCAGTAAAAAGGCTTATTGTTACTGGTGTATTTACTGTTGTTCTAGGGTGTTTTGCGAGCACTTCAAATGCAGCGTTTATTCAAGAATACGTTTACCAGGTAAAAAGTGGCGAAAATATTGAAGTAATTGCGAAAGAACATGGTGTAACAGCACAAGAAATATTAGATGCCAATGGATTAACCTCAATTGATGGTAAAAAAATTCTATTACCAAAAGTACATAACAGAATTGTAACTGCAACAATACTAAATATTCGGTCTCTCCCAACCACTTCGAGCAGTATTATTGGAAAATATAAAAAAGGGGATGTTGTTAAGGTTGCATTCGTGGAGAACGGATGGGCGGGCATTCTGATTAAAGGGAGAGTTTGTTATATAAACATGGATTATCTTACTCAAAAACAAGAAAATGCTGTTACTACTGACAAAAATACTAAAACAATCAAATCTCAAGCAAAAACGATGTATGTAACGGCGGCATCATTACGAGTAAGGGAAGGAGCTTCAATAAATAGTACGGTAGCAGGTTCGTTAAATTTAAATGATCGTGTGTCTGTAATAAAAAGTTTATATGGCTGGGCTCAGATTAATTTCAATGGAAAAACAGCATTTGTAAATGAAGCATATTTAACTAGTGTCGAACCGAAAAAAATAATAAATGATTCAAATACAAACAGCAGTAAAACAATAAGTTCATCTGAATATGTAATTAAAAGCGGAGATACATATACAAAAATCGCTAAAGAATTAAGAACCTCTGTCTTATCAATTCAAGAACTAAATCCAACAGTAGATCCTTATAAATTGAAAATTGGACAAAAAATTAAAATCCCGACTTCAACTACATCTACTGATATTCATGTAAAAGTAACAGCACATATAGCAGGAATAGACTCTAAGGGAACTTTTCGTTTTATTGCGCTTGATGGGAAGAATTATGCTGCAAAAGCGTCAGGAGATTTGATAAATGAATTATTTAAACGCCAAGGGGAAATAGCAACACTAACACTTAAAGGAAAAAGAGGTCAATTGATGACTTTAATATCTCTTCAATAAATAGAGAAGGCACATGAAAAAAATCATGCGCCTTCTCTATTTATTTTGTTTTTCTTGCCATTGATTTTATAAACTAAAAGATTTATCATTGGAAAAATAAGAAATTTTTGAAAATATAAGGGAGTGATAATGTTGAACCCAATTTTAAAAGAATTTCCTGAAGAATTTTCTACAGAACGATTGCTAATTAGAATGCCAAGACCGGGTGATGGTAAAGTTGTATATGACGCTATTAAGGAATCCATTGATGAACTGAAACCCTGGCTGCCGTTTGCACAGCAGGAGCAGTCTGAACAGGACGTAGAATTAAATATTCGAGAAGCGCATATTGCTTTTTTAAAAAGAGAGGATTTGAGATTACTAGTATTTTTAAAAGAAACAGGCGAATTTATTGCATCTACAGGTCTACACAGGATCGATTGGACTGTTCCAAAGTTTGAAATAGGATATTGGATTGACAGCCGCCAAGGTGGAAAAGGCTATATGACTGAAGCAGTTAAGGGGATTTCCGACTTTGCGTTTCAGGAATTACATGCGCGAAGAGTAGAAATTCGTTGTGACGTGAAGAATTATAAGAGCAGGGCAATCCCGGAAAGGTTAGGATTCACGCTAGAAGGAACTTTAAAAAATGACGATTTAGCTCCGGATACAAAGGATATAAGAGACACTTGTATCTATGCAAAGACTGTTTAGGAAGTTCAATAAACACTAAAGGAAGAAAAACGTGCCGTGAAGTGTACTACATAGAGGGGTTCAATGAACACCTGAGAGAGGAAAAACGGCTGAGAAGTGCACATAGAGAGGTTCAATGAACACCTGAGAGAGGAAAAACGGCTGAGAAGTGCACATTAGAGAGGTTCAATGAACACCTAAGAGAGAAAAAACGGCTAGGAGGTGCACATAGAGTAATTAAACAACCAAGTATGTATTACAACCTCCGTTCACAAACCTCTAAAAGCGGGCATCCACCACAAATCGGTGTTTTTTTGCAATGCACCTTTGAATGCTCGACAAGCAGGGCATGGTATTCATTAAAAAGCACCAGATCCCCGGGCAGCTCAACTTCAATCTGCATTCTAAAGTCATCGTAAGTATCTGGCATATCATATCCAAGGCGGTAAAAAATCCGCCTTGCGTATGCATCGACGATGAAAATCGGGATGTCAAAGGCGTAGAGCTGGATTACGTCAGCGGTTTCCGGACCAATCCCCTTTATGCTAAGCAGTTCACCACGTAATTTAACCCGATCTATTTTTTTGACCTGTTGAATGTCATATTCATAGGTTTTAAACCATTCGATATAAGACTTAATCCGCTTCGCCTTTATATTGAAAAATCCACTTGGCCTTATTAATTCGGCCAGTTCCTCGACCGAAATCTTTTCAATCACATAAGGCTTTAAAAAAGGCATCAAATTAATCAGCGCCTTTTCCACATTACGCCAGCTTGTATTTTGCACAAGGATGGCACCAATCATCATTTCAAATGTCGTTTCCGCCGGCCACCACCCCTGCGGACCATAGTATGTAAATAATTTATTATATATCTTTAGAAAATCCTGCATTTTATAACTCCAATTTTTTTAGTAATTAACCCGCCATAAATAAAAGGTTGCATATGCCTGCCAGGGATCCCACTTTGCCGAAAACGCCATAAGCTCCTCTTTGGAAGGCTTTCTTTCTGCAGCAGTAACCTGTTTGATCGAGTTATGCAATCCGACGTCATCAATTGGAAAAGCAGAAGTAAATCGCAGGCAGCGCATTAGCACATAATTCGCCGTCCAAGGACCAATCCCGCGAATCTTAATTAAACTTTTTTCCGCTTCCTTAAGCGACCCCAATCCCAACAATTTCTCCTTAGATAATTCCCCGCTTGTCATTAATTGAGCAATGCCAATAATAAACTCGCTTTTTCTTCTGGTCATTTTAATTTCAGCCAAATCATCAGGCGTCAATTGCGCGATTTGTTCATAAGAGGGAAAAATCCAATACTTCCTTCCGCTCCATTCGATAGAATCACCATATTTTTCAACAAATTGCTTTTTTAATGTATAAGCAAACGCTAGATTAATTTGTTGTCCGAGAATCCCCCAGCAAAGCGCTTCAAATAAATCGGGAACACCGATAACCCGTAACCCATAAAAGTTTTGAACAGGCCCCTTTAGAAGCGGGTCTGCACTTGCCATTTCATAAAATGGTGTTAGATCTCTATTGAGATCGAACCATTCGCGGATGTAGGCGGCAACCTTAGCACTATCTAGTTTGCTAGTTTTAATACCATTAACAAACTGGACGAACATTTGATTTTGTTCGTTGACGTTTAACCGAACTAAGTGCCTAGTTTCCCCGACAACAATCACCCTTGTAACGGTCTCATTTTCAACCTCAAACATGCATTCATTCCTATTTCGCTCAAGATAGCCAAGGTTTGCCTTCATGTTAAAATCTGCCGGGAGGTCAATAATAATGCAGTCATTGTCAATATGCCAGCCATCAATAACGTTTGCTTCTATTTCCACAGGCGTTCCTCCATATGTTTGATAAAAATTATACTGTTAAAAGACATCATGTTATTTTAAATTTTACGTTATAATAAAAGAATGGGGGTGAATTATTATGTTAGAACAAAATCCGGTTCAAATCTATTGGTCTCTATTAAATCATAAAAATTGGAAAATGTATATCGCCGCCACTTCAAAAGGGCTTTGTTATGTAGGTTCTCAGAATCAACCTTTTGAGGAATTGGCAGAGTGGTCAGCAAAGCACCTTCCTGGAACTCCTCTTGTTGAAGAACATCAAAAATTAAAGCCATTTGCAACAGAAATAATTGATTATCTTGATGGAAAGCGAAAGAGCTTTACGATTCCATTTGATTGCCATGGGACAGAATTTCAAACAGCTGTCTGGAATGCTCTTTGTGAAATACCGTATGGTGAAACTAAATCCTATTCTGACATTGCAAACTCTATAAATAGACCATCCGCTGTCCGGGCAGTAGGGACAGCCATTGGGGCCAACCCGGTCTTAATCACGATTCCATGTCACCGTGTTGTCGGAAAAAATGGTAAACTGACGGGCTACCGCGGCGGCCTGGAAATGAAGCAGCAGTTGTTGGAAATAGAGAAGTCTTGACATAAGAAGTTTATTACCCCATTTAAGGTTTATCCTATTTAATGTGAAATTTTTTACACTTTGGAGGTAATTACATTGGAACAACGCCTAAATTACTATGATATTGCACCCGAAGCACTAAAAATCATGCTTGAAATGGAGAAATATCTTCAATCGACTTCATTAGATAAAAAACTTCGCGAACTCGTTAAAATCCGAGCATCGCAAATTAATGGCTGCGCATTCTGTTTAAATATGCATACAGTGGATGCTAGAAAGATAGGTGAGACCGAACAACGCTTATATTGTGTCAGCGTCTGGGAAGATTGCGATTTTTACACAGATGAGGAAAAGGCCGCATTAGAATTAACGGAATATGTGACGCGATTATCAACAAAACGTGTACCAGATGCATTATATAATCATGTTCGTCAATATTTTGGTGAAAAAGAATATGTAGATTTAATTTTTATGATTAATCAAATTAACAGCTGGAACCGTCTGTCTATTTCCATGGGAAACTTTGCGACATCCGAGAAATGATTCCCTAAATACTACTGAAAGAAGGAGTCCATATGAAATACATAAGCATTGCAAACACTGATATCGAAGCTTCTAACTTAATTATGGGCAATATGCGTTTAACTGAGCTCACAGTCCCGGAAGCGGAAAAATTAATTCGTACAGCAATGGAAGAGGGAATTAATTTCTTTGACCATGCCGATATATATGGAAAAGGGCGCTGTGAAGAAATTTTTTCTGAAGCTATTCAAATGAATCCAGCGATTCGCGAGAAGATGATTTTGCAAAGTAAATGCGGCATTGTCTCTTCTAAAGGTTATTTTGATTTTTCAAAAAAACATATCATTAGCTCTGTTGATGGAATATTAAAAAGACTAAGGACCGACTATCTTGATATTCTGCTATTGCACCGGCCTGATCCATTAATGGAGCCGGAAGAAGTAGCGGAAGCGTTTGAAGAGCTGAGAACAAGCGGCAAGGTTAAATACTTTGGGGTATCAAACCATAATCCGATGCAGATTGAACTGTTGCAAAAATATATAAAGAGTAAACTGGTGATTAACCAGCTCCAATTCAGCATTGCCCACACTCCAATGATTGACTCGGGGATTACGTTGAATATGAAGAATGACCAAGCGATTAACCGAGATAGCAGCATTCTCGAATATTGCCGGCTGAAAGACATCACCATCCAAGCATGGTCGCCGTTCCAGCACGGTTTCTTTGAAGGGACATTTCTTGGTGATTGGGAGAAATACCCGGAGCTTAACAAAACAATTGATAAGATTGCAGAAAAATATGGTGTCACGAATACAGCCATTGCTGTTGCGTGGATTACCCGCCATCCAGCTAATATTCAAGTAGTACTTGGAACAACTAATCCTAACCGCATGAAAGATGCCTGCAAAGGTGCAGAGATGTCCTTAACAAGGGAAGAATGGTATCAAATCTATAAAGCTGCGGGAAATATTGTTCCATAAAAAGTAAAATTATTCCTTATAACTTTTCTCATTTTGTAAATACTATAAATAATGAAATAACAGCAAAATTAAATGCTTAGGCACTCGGGAGAGAGTGCCTTATTTGATTTAAATATGTTATCGTGTTTGTTAAAATAGAAACAACCTATAAAAGGGGTGATTCCAAATGAGAAAGGTTTTGAAAGCGGATTCGTTATTTTTTTATTTCTTTATTTCTTTATTGTGGATGGAGGTCATCTTTCGAGTATCAGTGATGAAACAATCCTTTTCCTTTGGTATCCTCATCTCATGCGTTTTCTTACTCTCCTTAGCGTTCCTGTTTTTCTTCCTATGCAGTTTTTTTAAAAGGAAGGCCGGTTTTTTTCTATCTATATGTCTTCTTGGACTGTCATCATTTATTTACGCTTCACAATTTATATATTTCAAGTTTTTTAGGACTTACTATAGTTTATATTCCGTAAGCAATGGGGGTCAGATTGTTGAATTTTGGCGGGATATTGCGGCTTTTGCCGGTAAGCATTCAATTTTATTATTCCTTTTTTTCGCTCCGGTATTGTTTCTTGTAGTTTTCGGTAAAAAAATGCTAGTGTTTAAATCTTGCAGTACCGTTAATAAACTTTCCCTTGCCTGCTGTGCGCTCCTTGCGCATGGAACAGGTATTGCTGCTGTATATGCCGGGGGGAAAGCGCCAAATTCAGCTTATGATTTATATTTCAAAAATAGTTACCCACAATTGTCTGTCGAGCGTTTAGGCCTGCTAACGACGATGAGACTCGACCTGCAGCGGCTTATTACCGGCTGGTCTCCTGACATTGAATTAGCGGCACCTCGTGACTCTAAATATATTCCCGCACCCGCACCTTCCGACAAAGCCAAAGAAGATCCAAATGAGCGGGAAACATCCGGGAAAATCGTTGAATATAATACGATGGATATTGATTTTACCCAACTTGCCGCCAATGAAAAGAATCACCAGCTTAAAGAAATGCATCAATATTTTGAGCAAGTCCAGCCTACGGCCAAAAATGAATATACAGGGAAATATAAGGGCTATAATTTAATCCTCATTACCGCGGAAGGTTTTTCACCTTATGCAATCCATAAAGGTGTTACCCCGACATTATATAAATTGGTTAATAGTGGTTTTCAATTTACGAACTTTTATAATCCAATATGGGGGGTCAGTACCTCTGATGGTGAATATGTTGCCTGCACCGGGTTGATTCCTAAGAACGGAGTATGGAGTTTTAAACAGTCAGGTAAGAATTATCTTCCTTTTGTAATGGGGAATCAGCTGCAAAAGCTGGATTACAAAACGATGGCTTTTCATGATCACTCTTATACGTATTACGGAAGGAATATTTCCCATCCTAACATGGGTTATATATATAAGGCGTTAGGAAATGGACTGGATGTGAAGAAAACCTGGCCGGAATCAGACCTGGAAATGATGGAAAAAACAATCCCGGAATTCATTCATAATCAGCCCTTCCATACCTATTACATGACCGTAAGCGGGCATATGCAATATTCTTTTACGGGGAATTACATTGCCCATAAAAATAAAAATCTTGTGCAGGATTTGCCTTATTCGGAACAAGCAAAAGCGTATATTGCCACACAGGTTGAGCTGGACCGGGCATTAAAATATTTATTAGATCAGCTTGAGGAGGCAGGGGTTGCTGATAAAACCTTGATTGCCCTTAGTCCTGACCACTATCCATATGGATTGGATATGAAAACGATTAATGAACTGGCAGGGCATACTGTAGAAAAAAACTTTGAATTATTTAAAAGTACATTTATTCTCTATACAAAAGGGATGAAACCGATAACGGTGACAAAACCAATTTCGAGTTTGGACATAATCCCAACTATTTCTAATTTGCTCGGTCTCGAATATGATTCCCGGCTGTTAATGGGACAAGATGTTTTCTCAAATGCAAGCCCGCTTGTTATTTTTTCGAATAAAAGCTTTATAACCGACAAAGGGAAATATAATGCGGTAACAAATACATTTATAACGAATAATGGTGAAACAGCAGCCGACGAATATATAAAAAGAATGTCAGCAATCGTGGAAGGTAAATTTCATTATTCAGCAAAAATACTTGAAACTGATTATTATCGAAAAATATTTTCAGGGAATCAATAATGGATATAAAGAAGGCAGCTGATATCTTTTCCAGCTGCCTTCTTTATTTATGAAAAAATTTATTTGGTGCAAAGGGAAATGGCTTCGTTAAACCGCGCCGTTGCCTTGCTGGAATCAACATGAACCCCAAGCTCGTTCATTGTTTCACCAATCAAAACGATGGCTTTTTCGAGCATTTGTGCAGTTGTATTCCCCATATGGCCAATCCGGAATGCTTTGCCGGCTAAATGGGCAAGGGCTCCGGAAACGATCATCCCTTTTTCCGCTAGCGCAGCACGGAAAGCGGCATCATTTAGTCCATCCGGGTAAAGAATACAGCTTAAGGTAGCAGCCGCTACGTCTTCTTCCGCCAAGGCCATCATTCCGTATTCTTTCAGAGCTGCCCTGACGCCTTTGCCGTATGCTTCATGGCGTTTGTACCGTTCGTCCATTCCCTCGGCAAGCACGAGCCTCATGCCTTCATCATAGGCATAAATGAGGTTCACAGGCGGTGTGGCAAAATATTTTGAAGGGTCGTTCATAATTGGAATCCAATTATAAATATCACAATAGTAGGCCGGTACACCCTTGATTTTCTGCCTTGCTGCCAAGGCCGATTGGTTAAAAGCAACAATGGCAAGCCCCGGTGGGACACCAATTGCTTTTTGTGAACCGGTAAGAATTACATCAATCTTATAGTCAGGAGCTCCATATGTTTTACTCATATCCTCTTCCATCGCGGCAGTTGCGCAGACACCATCTAGAATAACGAGGGCACCGTGTTCTTTAATGACAGGCACCAGGGCATCAAGATCAGCAGCCACACCTGTTGAAGTATCGGCGTGTGTGATTGTAACCGCTTTAAATTCTCCTTCTGCCAGTCTCTTTTCAACTTCTTCAGGTGAAACTCGTTTACCCCACTCCGCTTGAAGGACTTCGACTTGAATGCCGAAGGCTTTGCCTAATTGGATAAAACGGTCGCCAAAATAGCCGTGGCTGATGACGAGCAGTTTTTCCCCGCTGCTGACAGTATTCACAAGCGCCATTTCCATTGCCAGTGTACCTGACCCGGAAATAACAAATACTTCGCCATCTGTCTTTAACATTTCTCTTGTTTTTTCAATTGCGCTTCGGTAAATAGCAACAAACCTTGAATCAGTATGACTTCTTGTTTCCTCAGCAAGGGCATCGTAGATAGAATCAACCACTGGTGTAGGCCCTGGAATAAGGAGCATTTCTGTATTCCTCATGATTAAATCCTCCTATCATATCGTTACACTATACGACTTCGATAATAAGCTTAAAAATCCTCTTTTATTTTTTTTGTTTTAGGAAATAAAACTATGGGTACCTTTATGAATATTGCAGGTTAAAATAACAAAATCTAAATTTTAACGGAGGTGAAATAAATGAAGAAAATTTTATATGGAGCGATTTGCTGCATGTTTCTTGTTTCTCTGACAGCTTGTGGGGGCGGGACTGATAAAGATACGACGAAAGATAAAGACACCACCACTAATAAAACAGAGCAGCAAGCCCCCGCACCTACGTCAGCTGATGGCGAAAAAGTGTATCAAGGAACATGTGCTGCATGTCACGGCGGTGATTTAAAAGGTGGCGTAGGTCCTAATCTAACCAAGATTGGCTCTGAGCTTTCAAAGGATGATATTTTAAATATTATTCACAAAGGTAAAGGACAAATGCCGGCACAAACTCAGCTTTCAGACGCTGATGCCGATGCCGTCGCAACATGGCTGGCAGCAAAAAAATAATAAAACAAAAAACCAGAATGGATTTCAATATCCATCTGGTTTTTTGTTGAACGGGGACGGTTCTTCTGTTTCATCAAATTCCGCAAGAATAATCGTGACAAGGGAAACGTATTTCGGCACTATATGACATTTGTCATATATATGCTATGACATGTATGACTAAAAATCATGTTTTTATTTCTATATAATTTGAGATATCAATAAAAGAAAGGGATTTCAAAACAAGATGGAAAAACAAAAAATTTTGCGAAAACAGATGACCCCTTACGAGAAGTCGGATCGTTTAGCCAGTGTATGGCAGATATTAAATACAATTGTGCCTTTTTTTCTCCTATGGATTTTAAGTTATAAAAGTCTTTCGATATCTTACACGCTTTCATTAGCTCTGGGTGTTATTGCGGCAGGATTTTTAGTTCGAACCTTTATCATTTTTCATGATTGCTGTCACTATTCTTTCTTTAAAAATCGAAATGCCAACAAAATTCTTGGAACGCTGACCGGTATATTAACAATGTTCCCTTTTAGTCAATGGCAGCATGATCATTCTGTTCACCATGCAACAAGCAGTAATCTTGATAAACGAGGGACTGGAGATATTTGGTTTCTGACGGTCGATGAGTATATGGCAGCATCCACATGGAAGAAGCTGCAATATCGATTGTACCGTAATCCTCTTGTTATGTTTGTTCTTGGTCCGATTTATGTCTTTCTTATCAAAAACCGGTTTAACCGAAAAGGAGCAAGGCTGAAGGAACGTCTAAACACGTACCTAATCAACATAGCCATTGCGGTTATTATTGGTGTACTATGCTGGACGATTGGCTGGAAAGCGTTACTATTAGTACAGGGTCCGATATTCTGGATTGCCGGAGCGGCTGGGATTTGGTTATTTTATATTCAACATACGTTTGAAGATTCTTATTTTGAAGAAGATAAAGAATGGGAATATGTCAGAGCTGCTGTGGAAGGAAGCTCGTTTTATAAACTTCCAAAGCTGCTACAATGGCTGACAGGTAATATCGGTTACCACCATGTGCACCATTTAAGTCCAAGAGTGCCGAATTATAAGCTTGAAGAAGCGCATAATAATACACCGCCATTGCAAAATGTACCGACAATTACCTTAAAAACGAGCTTAAGCTCATTGAAGTTCCACCTATGGGATGAACAGCAAAAAAAGTTTATCAGGTTTAAAGATGTTGGATTTTCCGTTAAAATAAATAGTGTGAAGGGATAATTCAACCTGTAACGGTTAGCGGGATGAAGGGGATTCATGTGAAAAGAGATGCGACGACAAAATTAAAAAAGTATATTACATTTCAAAAAAGCAACGGAATCGCTCCATATATATGGACGGTTCTTTGTATTTTACCTTTTTACTTTATCTTTCAAGCGCCGTCTACACTCCAAATTGTACTCGGAATTTTGCTTACATTAGCCTTCTTTATCCTTTATCGTATCGCTTTTATTTCAAAAGGCTGGCCTGTCTATCTTTGGACTTTGATATTAATCGCAATATCCATCACAGCGACGAGCCTTTTTAGTTATGTTTACTTTGCATTTTTTCTAGCCTATTTCTTAGGCAATATAAAAGATCGAATTGCCTTTTTTACGCTTTATTTTATTCATTTACTCAGCACATCAGCATCCATCAATTATGGAATTGTGATGCATGAAAAAATTTTTTTACAGCAATTGCCGTTTATTATCATTATTTGGGTTAGTGTTATACTTCTTCCTTTTAGCATTTATAACCGTAAGGAGAGGGGACAGCTTGAGGAAAAGCTGGAGGATGCGAATAAACGGATTTCGGAGCTTGTAAAATTGGAAGAACGTCAGCGAATTGCCCGCGACCTTCATGACACTCTTGGACAGAAGCTCTCACTAATTGGCTTAAAATCGGATTTGGCCAGGAAACTGATTACAAAAGACCCTGACCAGGCAAGAAGTGAATTAAAGGATGTTCAGCAAACTGCCCGGACAGCACTAAGTGAGGTAAGAAAAATGGTTTCGTCGATGCGCGGCATACGCTTAAAGGATGAGCTTGCACGCATCAAACAAATATTAAAAGCGGCGGAAATCAATTTGACGGTTGAAGGAGAATATTCCCCTAAAAATATTTCATTATTAACTGAAAATATATTAAGTATGTGTTTAAAGGAAGCGGTAAACAACGTCGTTAAACACAGCGGGGCGGAAAATTGTAAGATTATCTTTGAACAATCTTGGAAGGAAGTCGTAATGAAGGTAATGGATGATGGGGAATTTATCGTTCAAAATGGAGAACCGGTAGAAGGGAATGGACTTACTGGAATGAGAGAGCGGCTGGAATTCATCAATGGCAGTCTAGAACTTTATACCAATAAAGGAACCGCATTAATCATAAAAGTACCACATGATGTCAAACCGGGTGAGAAGGAGGGCTGAAACTTGATTAGAATAGTGATTGCTGAGGATCAGCAAATGCTCCTTGGGGCGTTTGGTTCGCTGCTCAATTTGGAGGAGGATATGGAGGTCGTCGGTCAGGCGACAAATGGTGAAGAGGCTGTATCTCTTGTAAAAAAGCTTCAGCCCGATATCTGTATCATGGATATTGAAATGCCGGGAAAGACCGGACTTGAAGCTGCCGAAGAACTAAAAGGGTTAGGGTGTAAACTAATTATCCTTACTACCTTCGCTCGTTCAGGATATTTTCAGCGTGCCTTAAAAGCAGGGGTAAGCGGTTATTTATTAAAGGACAGCCCCAGCGATGAACTGGCAAAAGCCATTCGAAGTGTGATGGGAGGAAGACGCATCTATGCACCTGAATTAATGGACGATGTTTACGGAGAAGGAAATCCATTAACAGACAGGGAAAAAGAGGTGCTCGAACTAATTGCAGACGGAAAAAACACTAAAGAAATTGCCGAGGAGCTTAGTATTAAAACTGGTACCGTCCGCAACTATATCTCTGTCATCCTTGATAAACTTGAAGTGAAAAATCGCATAGAAGCGATCACTCAATTTAAAGAAAAAGGCTGGTTTAAATGAGAAGTGTTTTATACGGTCACAGGCACCGCCAAAAACACTTCTTTTACTATTCAGCTGCCATTTGACTTTTTTCCATAAATCCTTTTATATATTCAAAAATCTCCATAGGCCGTTCCTCAGGGAGTGCATGACCGGTTTCTCTTATAACAATTAGTTCGGAATTTCTTAAATCCTGTTTTAGTTTTTCACCAAACTTCAGCGGTATTGATTTATCGTGATCACCCCAAATCAATAAACATGGAGTTTGGATTTGGTTAAGAATTTTTCGGGGAAGATCACCTTCACGGTCACGAATCATTCTTGTTAACGCCATAAATATTTCATCCTTCAGAAAAGGCTCCATGTAGCCATTAATCATCTCCTCATTAATAATCGAATGATTATATAGCGCATCTTGCAAATTCCTTTTTACCCCAGTTCTAGCAAACCAATATTTTACAAACCGGTGGAAATATGGAAGGTAGCTTGTGAGAACCAGCGGCATTTTTGCCCGTTTCAAATAGGCTGAACTGCAGAGCAAAATGGCTTTATCGGCGATTTCCTGTCTCATATGCAAAATATTTAAGACGATTTGCCCCCCCATGGAATGTCCGATAAACACCATTTTCTTAAGTCCAAATAATTCGGTTAATTTAATCACCGTTTCCGCTAAATTTTTATATGAGTAAACATAACGATTCGACTTAGCGCTTTTTCCGAATGGCGGAAGATCAACCGACAGAACCTGATAATCTTTTTTTAGTAAAGAAATCAAATGACGGTAGGTAAATGTTGATGAAAGAAAACCATGCAATAGGACAAAGGTTTTGTCGGATGATTGATTAGGGTAAAATTCATAATAAACATTTGTGTCATTTACCGGTTTATAGCCAGTCAATACATCTTGTTCCATTATTCCTTCACTCCTAGTCCTTCAATAAATAGATGAATTTAATGTTCCCAAATTGTTTTTTCTTACACCATCCTAATGATGGAAAGCAGTTGCAGGAAAAAGTAAACGGAATTTCCAAAAAAATTTTTTCAAAAAATCAAACAAAATGTTTGAATTGTTTGAAAACTACTAGTATAATTAAAAAAAGCTCAAGGAGTTGATTCCGAATGGAAAAGAAGTTACTTCGTTCACCACAACAGCCAAATGAGTACACAGATTCCGAGTTTGCCGAGATGATTTTAAATCATGCCCTTGTGCAGTTTAAAAGGGAGAAACTCCTAAAAGAAATCGACCTGACATTAGAAGAGGGCGATAAAGAATTGTTCCTTCAATTAACTGAGGAACTAAAGAAAATTTCTTAAGACAGCAGTCACTTTGACCTTACTCAATTAAGCAGCCCCGTCTCATTGGACGGGGCTGCTCTGCCTTTTCATCTTTTTTCAGAATAATATTCTGACTATATCACAATGCCTTCCTGAGTTTTGTTTTTCTTTTTTTGTAAAAATTCCACCAACGCCCTGAAGACTTTCAATGATCGTTGGAAGACAGGACTTTGAATAAATGTATAAACGAAAGTCGCAATGAACACAGGTCCTCCCAATAAAAATCCGATGATTAACACAAGGCTTTCAACAATGATTCGGGCATTGCTGACCGAAAGTTTTGTTTTATCGGATATAGACAGCATAAAACCATCCCGGGGTCCAGCACCGATTCCGGCTGCAACATACATTCCCCCGCCAATGCCTGTAATCACAATGGCCGAGAGCAGGATTAAATAGTCAATCCACGAATTCGTCGCCTTTGGTAATAAATCGAGCCAAAGAAAAAAGTCCATAATAGGTCCAATCAGCAGCGCATTTAAGAACGTTCCAATATTAATATACCGCCGGTCAATTAATAAGGATATGATAATGAGAACCAAACCGCATACAACACCCCAGGTGCCGATGGTTAATCCAAAATGTTGGTAAAGAGCCACATTAAGAACTTCCCATGGGTGCAGGCCCACATATTTCACTTTTATGGCAATAGCGTTTCCTAAGCCAAAAAAGGTTAACCCCATAAAAAATAATACATATCTATACAGTTTCAACTATGCAACCTCCAGTAAACGTATATACTTATCTGAATTTTCAAATCCATTTTATAATCTTAAAATATGCTTTCAAAATAATCAATGGTAAATTTACGATGCGGGATTTATTCTAATGGATAAAAGAGATTTCCTTCTATAATTCTCTTGCCTTTCATATCCTGTTAAAAAGACTTCCTTATTAGAGAAGGTCTTTTTATCCTGATATGGAAAGAGGGAAACTATGCCAAGCGGAATGCATCAAGTTGAATTTGATCTGCCTATTGAAGATATTTGGAATTTCGTGAAGGATATGGACAATTGGGCTCCTCTTGTCCCTAATTATATCTACCATGAAAAATTAACCGATCGAATGTCCACCTGGGAATTTAAAAGCGACATTGGTATTATGAAAAAGAAAATTAGTCTAATCATTGATATAAAGGAGTGGCTCGAGCCAACCAGAGTGAGTTTTGAGTTGAAGGGGAAGAGTGAAAAATATGGTGGGGAAGGCTATTTTGAAGCAAAGCCGATAAATTTGAATCGAACTAAGCTTACTGGGTTTTTAGAGGTAATTGCGATTGGAAAAATGTCGAATGCCGTTAATTCAAAGCTAGAAACAGCCCTTCCAAAAGCAATAGAGGAAATGTCACTGGCAATCTGTTCAAAGCTTGGAGAATTAAAGCGTGTAAAATAATATGAAAAGAAGCCCAACAATAATAATTGCTGGGTTTTTGTTTTTGTTATTGGATAAAATCTACTTTGTATTGGCAAAATAAGGTGACAAATTTATTGGGGATGTTTTTCATGGTTACATTGGCTTATTTTATACTGACTGTTCTTTTAACGTTGTTAATCGCCTTTTTTGATACAAGAATATTTGAATATTCATATGTGGAAGCGCTAAGAAATCTTTTCTTCACTGAAATTGCTGCCGGTAAATATATCGTGTTCGCGGGATTACTAGTTGGACTAATGATCAGTATGATTATTGATGTAAGAATCTTTTTATCGAAGAAAAATATTAAGACAAACGGGAACCAAGCATAGTTATGGAAAAGGAAAATATTTCTCTTAGCCAGCTGTTAACATTGTTAGTCAACTTTCTTTTAGGCAGTGCTATAGTTGTCGGGATTGGCGGAAATGCAAAAAATGATGCCTGGATTGCCATTTGTATTGCCGCCTTGCTGGGAATTGGCATCATGATGTTTTATCACTATATGATGGCTCGTTTGCCAGAAAGTAATTGGTTTCAATTACTTGAATTTTGTTTTGGAAGAAAGATTTCTATCGTTTTCGGTTTCTTATATGTTGTTTACTTCTTATATATTACCAGCAGGGTAGTGCGGGATTTTGGGGAATTAATTACCTCAGCTATTATGCCGCATACACCCATTGAGGTTATTTCCGTTACCTTTTCTCTTTTGATGGGTTATGTTGTTTATTTAGGTCTTGAAGTGCTGGCAAGGACATCGGAAATTTTCACGCCCTATCTGATGATTTTTTTTATTCTGCTGACCATTTTTTTATTTGTTAGCGGTAATACCGAATTTCAACAAATCCAGCCGATTCTTCGCGAAGGCTGGAACCCGATTTTAGCAACGGCCTTTAAGGATTTGGCATTTTTTCCATACGGGGAATTGATTGCCTTTACGGTAATTCTTACATATGTGACCAATAAGAAATACAGCATGAAGGTTTCACTGCTTGGAGTAGCAGCCGCTTCTTTCCTGCTTATCGCTTCTGCCCTTTTAATGTTAATGACGCTGGGGGTAGATTCGATTGTGCGTTCCAATTTTCCTCTGTTAAGCGCCGCCCGGAATGTTTCAATTGGTAACTTTATCGAACGAATCGATGCGCTTGCGGTTTTTATTATGATGCTGGGAATTTTTGTGAAGGGATCTGTTTTTTTATTTGGCGGGTTGAAGGGGCTGGAGTACATCTTTCGTCTTCCATTCCGCTATTTTGCTGTCCCGCAATCACTATTAGTGTCATTCTTTTCTGTTTTATATGCCATTGTTGATGTTCAGGTTAGAGTCAAGATCAGAAGATCAGGTATTCGTACAAAAAGCTTAATTAGTAATGAAAAATGAGGAATAGCCGAAAAAGCAACTTTCGGTTTTTAATCCTGCAGGGTACTTTGGCTAATTAGTAATTCGTTTTGACATGAAAGATGCCTATACCATCTATTCCGAATAGAATATTCTAAAATAGGGTGATTTTTGGTTTATAGAAAGGGGGATAGATATGGATAGACACAGAGAGAGTTGCTTTTGCATTGAATTGAAACAGCTTTTCGAGGAGCAAGAAAAACTATCATTTAAAGATTTTCGGTTTGTCTGTGATATGCTGGGATATGATACCATCCCCTTGATCATTTCCAATCAAAAATGTCCCTTAGAGGCATTTGGAAGGACCGTGAATGGAAAGTTTTTTGTGACGTCAGTATTTAGGCTGGAGAAGCTTGATACAAAGCATTGCTGTGCAACCCTTTCACTTCTTGAACCTGTTGATATGGATGGCTGCCCGATTGAATTTTTTTGTGACGAAATATATTCACTTAACAAAACCGATCAGTGCATTATTGTTGATTTAAGTTGTTTCTGTAAAATTGAACCGCTTTCCCCTAAATTAGTTAACCGGCCATTGCCCATTATTGAACCAAAATGTTGAATTTGCATGATAAAGCCCTGCCCGAGAATGGGCTTTTCTTTTTTATTATAAACAAGTAATGAGGATATGAGTCTATTGCACATTTTTATTTTACTGAATAGGATATATAGACTTTAAAAAAGGAGGTAGAGTAAATGACTGCAGCAGGTGGATATGGAGCTGGATTCGCGTTAATCGTTGTTCTGTTCATTTTATTAATTATTGTAGGTGCTGCTTGGGTCGGAGGATTTTATTAAAATATAAAGGAGGTAATTATATGTTTGGATATGGAGGCTACGGCTGCGGAGGCTATGGATATGGAGGATTCGGTTACGGTGCCGGCGGTTTTGTATTAATCGTCGTATTATTTATCCTCTTAATTATTGTAGGCGCTGCTTGCTACTATTAAAAATAAAAAAACCGCTTGGTACGGTGGCCAAGCGGTTTTTTTGCGTCATACGTCATTATTTTATTGCTGCCATACAATATTTTCTACTTCTGTGCCTTCCAGTGTTTCCTTTTTTAATAACGCATCGACTAAATGCTGGTATTGTTCATGATGACTGTTGATTAAGTTTTCGGCTTTTTCCAACCCTTTTGCAAATAATTCCTGCATTTTTGTTTCTTTATCTTTACTGCTGAATGTTAAAGTAAAACCGTCTTGCAGCATACCTGTATCAACCATTTGCTCAATAATCTGTTTCGCCTGCTGGACATCGCCGCCGACGCCAATACTATGCTCTCCTAAATGCATTCTTTCAGCAACGCCGCCCGCCAAAATCATCGCAATCCGGTCGAGCAGGTCACTTGTGGTTGATAAATGCATCTCTTTGGGAATCGGTGCAACATATCCCAGAGCTTCACCACGGGGAATGATTGTTGCTTTTCTAACTGAACCTGGCTTTGTTACCGAAGCTACAAGAGCATGTCCTGCTTCATGGATAGCTACACGATGTTTTGTTTCATGATCCTGCAGTGTGCGCGATGTACTGCCTAAGATGGTACGGTCCAATGCATAATCAAGATCTTCTTTTCGAACTGTTTCATGCCCATTGCGAACAGCTCTTCTGCTTGCCGTTTCGAATAAGGAATGAAGCTCAGCACCCGAGAAACCCGAAGTGCTTTCAGCTAAATCGTCTAATGAAGCAGCCACTTCAGGGGCAAGCGCTATTCCTTTAGTATGGATGTTAATAATCTCTTTTCTTCCTTTAGTATCTGGGAGCGGAACATGGAAACTAAAGTCAATTCGACCCGGGCGTAAAAACGCTTCGTCAAGCATGTCTTTGCGGTTTGTTGCGGCAATGAATAATATTCCGTCATTTGAATGACCGCCATCAAGCTGGACCAAAAGCTCAGTTAATGTCTTTTCAGCTTCTTCACCGCCGTGTGCCTTTCTTCTTCCCGCAAGTGCATCAACCTCATCAATGAAGATTACAGCGGGAGTCTGTTTTCTGGCCGACTGAAACAATGTTCGAACACGACTGGCACCGACTCCGACAAAGAGCTCGTTAAATGCTGAACCGCTCGCCGAAAAGAAAGAAGCGTTTAATTCATGGGCAATTGCTTGTGCCAATAAGGTTTTCCCAGTTCCGGGGGGACCATATAATAGGATGCCTTTCGGCGGTTTGATTCCTAATTGAATGGCCCGTTCCGGCTCTTTTAGAGTAGTCAATGTCTGCTGGATTTCCTCCTTCATTTCTTCACCAAGACCGCCGACATCTTTTAAGCTGATGTTTGGAAGCGGCCGGGATTTGGCCACGCTGTTCTTCATGGAATTTAGTCCGAAACTTCCTTTTGTTTTTTGAAGTGCAAATGCTGCACCCGCCAAAAGAAGGATTAGACCGCCTAAAATCCATTTGCCGTAACGGCTGCTTGTAGAGAAGGAGTAATCAATATTATATTTTTCTACTAATTTATTAATCATTTGACTATTTGGCGGAACATGTGAAATGTATTTTGCATTACCTGTTTCAATATAAATACTGCCGTCGGCTTGTTCAGTAAGGGCAATCTTTTTTCCATGCTGATTTTGAATCATCTTTTCAACTGAAGAAAAGGGAATGGAAATCTCATCTTTCGCAGACTGTATATACCAAATGCTGCCGGAAATGATTATAATTAACGCAATGATAAGCGGAATAAACTTCGATACAATGATTTTGCTTCGATTCAATGAAATCCTCCTCCTTGACCAGAGTACTATTCCATTATAAAACGACTTCCAGAAAAATGGATGTGGGAATTGGTGGAAGACTATATTGTGGCAAAAAGAAAAATATTAAGTCCGCTCATTGACATATTGCAAAGTGAAGGTTTCAGCGCTAAGATAAAAGTTATGGACAAAAACTTTTGTCAAAAGAGAGGAAGACATGATGGGTAACAATTTTAAAAATGAAGTATTATCGCGCCGGACATTTGCGATCATTTCCCACCCGGACGCCGGTAAAACGACACTAACGGAAAAATTACTGCTATTTGGCGGGGCCATTCGCGATGCTGGTACTGTAAAGGCAAAAAAGACAGGTAAATTTGCCACAAGTGATTGGATGGAAATAGAAAAACAAAGAGGGATCTCTGTTACTTCTAGTGTAATGCAATTTCAATATAACGATTTCCAGGTAAATATTCTTGATACTCCTGGTCACCAGGATTTTAGTGAAGATACGTATAGAACGTTAATGGCTGTCGATAGTGCGGTGATGATTATCGATTCAGCGAAAGGGATCGAGGAACAAACGATAAAGCTTTTTAAAGTTTGCCGCATGCGCGGAATCCCGATTTTTACATTTATTAATAAACTTGACCGTCAAGGTAAAGCGCCGCTTGAACTGCTTGCTGAATTAGAGGAAGTTCTTGGTATTGAATCATATCCAATGAATTGGCCAATCGGCATGGGAAAAGAGTTTCTTGGAATTTATGACCGTTATTATAATCGGGTAGAGCAGTTCCGCGGAAATGAAGAAGATCGATTTATCCCATTAAACGAGGATGGGGAAATTGAAGGAGAGCATAAGCTGAAAACTTCAGGCTTATATGATCAAACACTTGAAGAAATGATGCTCCTTAATGAAGCGGGGAATGAATTTTCCGAGGAGAGAGTGGCAAATGGGACATTAACCCCTGTCTTTTTTGGAAGTGCGCTAACCACCTTTGGTGTTCAAACATTTTTGGAAACTTATTTACAATTCGCTCCTGCTCCAAAGGCGCGTAATTCATCCATTGGTGAGATTGACCCGCTGTCGGATCAATTTTCCGGCTTTGTATTTAAAATTCAAGCTAATATGAACCCTGCGCACCGGGACCGAATTGCTTTTGTCCGCATCTGTTCCGGCAAGTTTGAACGGGGAATGACTGTCAATATACCACGGTTAGGGAAACAGCTTAAGCTTTCACAATCCACTTCCTTTATGGCTGAGGAACGAAGCACCGTAGAAGAAGCAGTCAGCGGTGATATAATTGGGTTATATGATACAGGAACGTATCAAATTGGCGATACGTTAACAACTGGAAAGAATGATTTCCAATTTGAGAAATTACCGCAATTTACACCGGAATTATTCGTTCGGGTATCGGCTAAAAATGTAATGAAACAAAAATCGTTTTATAAGGGAATACAGCAGCTTGTTCAAGAAGGAGCGATTCAGCTTTATAAAACGGTGAAAACGGATGAATATTTGTTAGGTGCTGTAGGTCAGCTTCAATTTGAGGTTTTCGAACACCGAATGAAAAATGAGTATAATGCAGAGGTTTTAATGGAACGTTTAGGGTCGAAGATTACACGCTGGATCGAAAATGATACTGTTGATGAAAATCTTTCAAGTTCTAGAAGCTTATTGGTAAAAGACCGTTATGACCACTATGTATTTTTGTTTGAAAATGATTTTGCCTTAAGATGGTTTCAAGATAAAAATCCTAATGTTAAACTATATAATCCAATGGATCAGCATGAACAATAATGGCGGGGCCCTTACCCGCCATTTTTTTTATTAAAAAAACATAAAATTTTAATTTCAACCCCCCTGAAATTGAAAAAGTAAACGTAACCTGTAGATGAACAGGAAAATGCTTACCTCCCAAAAAGAACCGAACATATGATATAATTGGTCGAATAGAGGTGAGCATATGCTGAGTTTATTGTTTATGGCTAAAAAAAAGAAACCAACAATAGAAGAAACAGTTGCCTTAATTCAAGCGGGTGACAATTCGCTGCTGAATGAGCTGATTGAGGCATATAAACCATTTATTGCAAAGACGGTTTCTTCTGTGTGTAAAAGATATATTTATGAGACCGATGATGAATTTAGCATAGGATTAATTGCCTTTAATGAGGCTATTGAAAAATACTCACCAGAGCGCGGAAGTTCTCTCTTAAACTTTTCAGAAATTATCATTAAACGTAGAGTAATAGATTATATTCGGAAACAGACCAAGAACCAACATATCAGCATTGACCTGACAAATAACACAATTGAGGAAGAAGCGTCTGGGAATGCAATTGTAAATGAGCTTTCCCTTGAAGAGTACCAAAAAAAGAATGATGAAGAACTTCGAAAAGAAGAAGTGCTGCAGTTTCAAAATCTTCTGGCTGCTTTTGACTTAAGTTTAAGTGATTTGGTGGAAAACTCCCCTAAACATAGTGACGCGAGAATAAATGCAATAATGGTCGCAAAAAAATTAGTGGACGACCAAGAGTTAAAAGAATTATTACTAGCAAAGAAACGGCTGCCAATTAAGCAGCTGGAAAAAAAGGTCGATGTCAGTCGTAAAACAATAGAACGGAATCGCAAATACATTATTGCCATTGCACTTATTTTATCCGGCGATTATCTATACTTACAGGATTATATAAAGGGGGTACTTGAAACATGAAAAAAGGAATTGTAATGGAAATAGAAGGTGCTTTTCTTACACTTCTGACCCCTGAAGGAGAATTTTTAAGGGCAAAAAGGCAGGATCAGCCATATATAATTGGCGAAGAAATTTATTTTTATCCAGTTCCGATTATCAAAAAAACTAACAATATTCAAAGAATCGGCGATTTATTTCGGTTTAAGCCGGTTTGGATTGTTACCCTAGCACTTATTATTATACTAGGGAGTTTATTTCCAATCATTCAAAATGATAAAGCGTATGCCTATATGTCCATAGATGTCAATCCAAGCATAGAGCTTGGGGTTAATAATAAAATGCAGGTTATTGAATTGACCGGTTTTAATGAAGCAGGGAAAAAGATTGTTTCCGATATGTCTGAATGGAAGAAACAGGATGTGTCTCAGCTTACAAAAACATTGTTATTAAAAATAAAACAGGCTGGTTTTCTGGATCAAAATCAGCAAGTCATTTTTTCAACTGTTCGAACTAAAGAAGAGGATAAGGATGCTGAAGAAAAGCTACAGGAACATATAAAGGAAATTAAAGCCGCTATTAATTCCCAAGCATTAGAAGTTACAGTTGTAAATTGTACAGAAAAAGAGTTAAAAAAGGCCCATCAACTTGGGGTCACTGCTGGAAAGTACGAAGCTAATAATCGTAATAAAGCAAAAATCAATGTGAAAACCAGTGAAAAGAAAAAAGCTGAAAATAGCTACCGGGCCGAGCTAAAGAAAAACCAGACTTCCCAAATACCTGGGCAATATAAGAAGCAATCAATCTTTTCTAGCGAGAACAAAGACGGGGAAAACGAGAATAAATCTTCAGGAAAAAAGATTCCGCCCGGGCAGCTCAAAAAAATGAATGGGGAAAAAGCCAAAAATTTCGGTCAATTAAAGAAGGAGAAAAATCAACAATTTCAAGCGGGACAAAAGGAAAAGCAGCAAACCAAACTAAAAGAAAAACAGCAGACCAAGCAACAAATCAAGAACCAGCAGACAAAGCAGCAAACCGAGCAGCAGACAAAGCAGCAAACCGAGCAGCAGACAAAGCAGCAAACCAAGCAACAAAAAAAGGATGCCGTAAAGCACCGAGGCAATAACAAAAAACATCCCCAGCAGAGAAACAAAAATAGAGAAGAACATCACAACCACAATCACAATCACAATCACAAACTAAAGCAAAAGCCATATGGAAAATATAAGGGTAAGAAATAAAAAGGAGTCCGGCAATATTCGCCGGACTTTTTCCATTTGTATTTAATTACTGGTTATTTCTGCCCGAGAGCTGGGCCTGAGCTTGCTGTACTAATCTTTTCGTAATTTCCCCGCCGACCGAGCCATTAGCTCTTGAAACGGTATCAGAACCCAATTGAACCCCAAATTCCTGGGCGATTTCATATTTTACCTGATCCAAGTATTGTTCAATCCCTGGAACCAATAGTTTATTTCTGCTGTTTGCCATTTTGCTTCACTCCTTTTTTACCAGAGAATTTATAAACCTCTGTACAAATATTATTGATTTGAAGCATTGTTTTCATAAGTGGTAATGTTTTTCGATATTGGATAATTAATCTGTTCCTTTACTGACATCCTTAGTTGGATGCATAAAAGGAGCTCCCTGCGGTTTTCTTTTACTTTCAAGCAGTTCCCGATTTTCTGTAGTATTCCAGCCAATATCGTTAGTTGGATGGACCCAATCATCTCCTGACATAATGGCCGGGTCGGTTTCATCTGACCAGTTTTCAAGCGGCGAATTTTCTGAAGCATAAAGGCTGTCACCAATCACGACTCCGTAATTGTTGACATATGGGGCTTCCATTTTTATGCCTGTGCCTTTAAAGCTTGGAGCGCTGATCTGATGTGGAAGCGTTTCGTTAATACTTACTTTTTTCTCTAATTGTGTTTGCTTATTCTTTTCCTTTTTCATATGATTTCACCTCTTTTAATGAGTATTTTTTGTAAGGGACTAAAATTTATTTATGAAAATATAGCCAGCGCATATTAAATGAAATTTGATTAACACTATAAACTGTAGTTCATCAAAAGGGGGGGAATATCTTTATGGCAAAGCGAAAGGCAGAATTTGACGCAGTTGAAAAGTATACAAAAACACCGCGGAAAAATATCCAGGAAAGTGAATTCTCTGCTGAATTCACCGATAATAATAACGCGATAAGGTTTGCTAATCGAAATTCTAAACAAGGTCAAAAAGGAAGAAGTAATAATGAAAAGACGTCGCAAAACACCTCCAAGTATACCGACTGAGGAATTTTCTTTTCGAATTTTGCGATGTAATCTACATTCCGCTTATAGAAACAAAAAATCGGAAGAAAAAGGATAAGGTAAAATAAAAAAAATAAGCCGGGGATTACTCCGGCTTATAAAGCTTCTACGTATGAAAAAATTAAGGTTTGTTCTTTTGCTGGTTCAAAGTATGCCAATAAACATGAAGGCTGCTTTTCAATTATTCCAGCTGACAAATATTTCTCCAAATTAAAGGCAAGTTCTTCTACCATCGTATGTTTGTATAAATCTTTTTCATTTAATTGTAGATCAAGAAACGTTTGTCCTAATAGCTTTGGATTGTTAATAACTTGATGATAGACGGCAGACCGTTCTGATTTATCAAATGTTGGGTTCCACCATGGCTTTCTCGGTTTATATTTATGACTTTTTAAATAATCATACTTCATTAAACCGCTAATGATATCAAGCTGTTCAATCGATTTTTCCTCTAAGAAAGAAATCAAACGGCGGAATAAATCCTCAAGCTGATGCCCAATTCTTGACCACCCCTGTTCATCCCAGTAAGTCCCAAATTCTTGGAAGAAATCAAACGGTGTTGAGAACACATTAGTAACCAAGTATTCCACTGTGGTGTCCATTCGATGGTCATTCCAATATTTCTCCAAGACATCCTCCACCTGTTTAATCCTAACAATGTCATCAAAGGATAATACATTATTGCTTAAAATTTCATAAGGAGAATGGTCCATATAAACATACTGATGTTCTTCGGCACGAATACGTACACCAGTGCCCCTTAGCATTTTCAGGAAGCCTAATTGTAATTCCTCCGGCCTCATGGCAAACACATCGTTGAACGTTTTACGAAATGATGAATAATCCTCCTCCGGCAGCCCAGCAATTAAGTCAAGATGCTGATCAATTTTCTTTCCTTCCTTCACCATTGTGACCGTTCTTTTCAGCTTCTCAAAGTTTTGTTTGCGCCGAACCAATTCATTTGTAAAATCATTTGTTGATTGAACACCGATTTCAAACCGGAATAACCCCCTTGGCGCATTTTGATTTAAGAATTCGATGACCTCCGGGCGCATAATGTCAGCTGTTATTTCAAATTGAAAAACAGTGTCTGGCAGGTGTTCATCGATTAGAAATTGAAACATCTCCATGGCATAGCTTCGGCTGATATTAAAGGTCCGGTCGACGAATTTTATTGTCTTTGCACCATTTGCCATTAAATAACGGATATCGTCTTTAATTTTCTCGCGCTCAAAATAACGGACCCCCACCTCGATGGATGAAAGGCAAAATTGACAGCTGAACGGGCAGCCGCGGCTTGTTTCGATATAGGTAACACGTTTTGCGAGCTGGGGTATATCCTCAGAAAAACGATATGGAGATGGAAGTTCTTTCAAATCCAGTTTATTTCTTTGTAATGTAGAATGGATCTGCCCATTTTTGCGATAAGCAATACCGGGAACATTTTCAAATGCCTGCGATGACTCCATTTCTGTTAGCAGCTGTTTAAAGGTTTGTTCCCCTTCACCGATAACAATAAAGTCAATTTCTGGATAGTTCTCCATCCACCAAGCGGTATCATAGGTTACCTCGGGTCCGCCAAGGACTATGGAGATGGAAGGATCAATTTTTTTCAGCATATTTACTACTTTAAGAGTTTCTTCGATGTTCCAAATATAGCAGCTAAAGCCAATGACGTCAGGTTTTTGTAGATAAAGGTCAGAAACAATATTCATAACCGGATCCTTAATCGTATATTCCTTAATCCGGATCTCAAATTCCGGGGCAGCAAATGCCTTAAGATATCGGATAGCAAGATTGGTATGGATATACTTTGCGTTCAATGTAGAACAAATAACATTCATAAAAAAAGCTCCTTTTTAAAGATAAACCATTTAAAATTATAGCCTATTTTAATTAAAAAAGACAAAAGAGAATAAAAAGTATGCTTTTTAACCCTGTTATAATACATTGGGGGTGCTGTTATATAAAAATAATATAAATATAAATTCAATAAAGACAAAGACTTTTTGGGATTGAGGAGAAGTGTGTTAAGGATTTTTTTATCGTGTTTGACTTTTGTCACAGCCAAATGATTAAAAATGACCTAAAATACGGATGAACAGGTATATTGTATTTCTTTTTCAATAACCGTTTTTGAACGAAAGTGGGGGAAAGGATCGTATGTCTATATTACCGAAAAAAAATGAACTGGGATTTTTTGAAATCCGCCTGGAGTCCATTGGCGGGCTTGGGGCAAATTTGGCTGGAAAAATGCTGGCAGAGGCAGGGGTGTTAAGTCTTGGTTTAAAAGGATCTAACTTCTCATCTTATGGATCGGAGAAAAAAGGATCACCCGTAAAAAGCTTTATCCGTTTCTGCGACCCTGAAGTTGAAATCAGAGACCATAGTCCGATAGAACAGCCGCACATTGTCGGCGTATTTCATGAAGCATTGTATAAAACAGTAAATGTTGTAAGCGGTCTTGATGCGGAAGGAATTGTCTTAGTCAACACATCAAGAGATTTTGATGATGTTAGAAGAGATTTGCAGCTCGAATATGGAACTCTTGCAATTATTGATGCATTATCCATTGCCGTAGAGGAAAAAACAAAAGTCAATACTGCGATGCTGGGGGCATTGTATCGAATTTGCGATTTTCTAGATCCTGAGTCCATGCGTGATGTGATTAGAAAAACCTTCACAAAAAAATATCCGCATTTAGTTGAGCCCAATATTCGTACATTTGACAGAGGATATAATGAGGTGCAATTTAAAACCTATGAAGTGCCTGAAGGAGCAAAAGGAAAAAACTTTACCCGGTCCAAGCCTCAGTTAGGGTTTCTAACCCAGGAAATAGGCGGGGTCATTACTGCTCAAGCCAATAGCATATTAAAAGATTTAAGCGGCTCAAGACAGGGATTTCTTCCGGAATTTAAGCAGGAAAAATGTATTCATTGTGCTGCATGTGATAATGTTTGCCCTGATTTTTGTTTTGTTTGGGAAGAAGGGGAAGATAAGCGCGGCAGAAAGCAAATGTTCCTTAAAGGGATTGATTATCAATATTGCAAAGGCTGCCTAAAATGCGTCGAAGCATGTCCGACCGACGCACTTGGCGACTTGCGAGAACTGCTCGGTTATGCAGATGAAAACCGGGTGAAGCAAAACTTTCCATTTGTAGCAGGAGGTAGGTTCTAATGGCAATTTTAGAAGATCAATTAACAGCCCAAAACGCCGCGGAGCAGGTTTTCACCTTTGAATCTGGAAATGAAATGGCTGCAATGGCTGCTGCGCAAATTAATTATCATATAATGGGATACTTCCCAATTACCCCTTCAACTGAAGTTGCCCAGTTTTTAGATCAAATGAAAACGCGCGGCGAGCATGATATTAAGCTTATTCCGGCTGACGGGGAACATGGTTCGGCAGGGATTTGTTACGGTGCGGCTGTAACTGGTGCACGTGTCTTTAATGCAACTAGTGCAAACGGATTCTTATACATGATTGAACAGATGCCTGTCCAATCAGGCACGCGTTTTCCAATGGTGCTTAACCTGGTTACTCGTTCGGTAAGCGGACCACTGGATATCCGCGGAGATCATTCCGATCTATATTATGCTTTAAATACAGGCTGGGTTATTTTAACAGCTAAAACACCTCAGGCTGTTTACGATATGAATATCATGGCATTGAAAATTGCCGAACATTCAAAAGTTCGTCTGCCGGTCATTGTTGCCTATGACGGTTTCTTTACTTCGCACCAAAAACGGAGAGTCGAGTACTTTAAAGACCGCCGTGTTGTACAACAATTTGTCGGCGAGTGCCCGACTGATTATAATTTTGCCAGGGATCCAAAAAAACCGGTAACCATTGGTGCTCATATGAGTGGTGATGATTTCATCAATAATCATTATCAGCAGTCGGAAGCAATGTACAATGCCTCAGATGTATTTAAAGAAGTTGCGGCCGAGTATCGGAAACTTTCAGGCAGGGAATATCCTGTTCTTGACCTATATAAAATGGAAGAGGCGGAAGTGGCATTATTCCTTTTAAATTCAGCAGCTGAATCCGCCAAGGATGTGGCTGACCAGCTTCGTGCTAAGGGAATAAAGGCCGGGGTAATCAGCCCTAATATCATTCGTCCATTTCCGGCACAAGAAATTCGTGAAGCACTTAAGGGTGTGAAAGCATTGTTGATTGGCGAGCGTGCAGATTCCTATGGTGCAAATGGTCCTAACTTAACACACGAAGTGAAATCTGCGCTTCAAGATGATAAAGATAATAAAACGATTTGCTTAAGCCGGGTATTTGGATTAGGAGGTAAAGATTTCTACGCAAGTGATGCCGAAAATCTGTTTGCAATGGCGATTGACGCAATGGAGAAAGGCTATGCTGAAAAACCTTTTGATTACTATGGCCATGTTCCAGGTGATCCGGAAAAAAACCTTAAGCCTGTGATTCTCCCTCAGCATGGAGATGTCTATAATTCAGGGATGATTGAGGTAAAAATGGATGAGGAAACAAATAAATTAAAAGTGAAAATCCCGCCGCTGCGCGCATTAACAAGCAAGCCAAAACGAATTGCTTCAGGACATGGGGCTTGTCCCGGATGCGGAATTTTTGCCGGATTAGAGCTTTTCTTTAAAGGGATCGAGGGAGATATTGTGACCCTGTTCCAAACTGGCTGTGCGTATGTAACAACAACCGGTTATCCACATACATCACATAAACAGACAATGATGCACAATTTGTTCCAAAACGGTGCCGCAACTCTATCCGGTACTGTTGAGGCATTTATGGAATTGAAGCGCCGCGGGGAAATTAAAGTTTCAGACGATGCTACATTTGTCATGGTAACGGGTGACGGAGGTATGGACATCGGTATGGGATCAGCTATTGGCACGGCACTAAGAGGACATAAATTGATTATGCTTGAATATGATAATGAAGGCTATATGAATACTGGTTCTCAAATGTCCTATTCCACACCAATCGGTCATATGACGAGCACTTCTGGTGTTGGGAAAGCCCAGCGCGGCAAGGCTTTCCATCACAAGGATACGGCGCAAATTATGGCAGCGACCAATATGCCATACGTTTTCACAGGGTCAGAAGCCTTTCCGCAGGATTTGGTCAAAAAAGGTGCAAAAGCACAATGGTATGCTCAAAATGTCGGAACAGTATACGGCAAGATCTTGATTACCTGCCCATTAAACTGGAAGTCTGATGACCGGTACGGAACAAAGATTGTCGAAGCAGCTGTAAATTCTTGTTTCTTCCCTCTCTATGAGGTAGAACAAGGAATCACAACCATAACTTATAATCCAGAGGAAAAAAATAAACGGATTTCGTTGTCAGAGTGGCTTAGATACATGGGAAAAACGAAACATCTGTTAAATGAAGAAAACAAGCCATTATTAGAAGAATTTGAAGAAGAAGTTGAAAAAAGATGGCAGCGCTTGAAAGCAAAGCATGAAAACCCAATGCTATAAAAAACAACAAACGCAAAGCGACAACGCTTTGCGTTTGTTATATTTGATGGAATTGCTTTAGATAATTTTGAATCTATGGTGCTTGGAATGGAATTCAACCAAGTTTAAAGTAGCTTTTTAATAAATAAAAATTTGATGAAAAGGAATTTTCCCGCTATATGTCGAATAGAGTTTATATTATTGCTTGATATGGATGTAAGCGAGGGGGCATTAAGAAAAAATGCAGTTCGATCAGGAGAATGCTATTCCTCTAAAACAAAAAGAGGAAAGTATTTTACAAGAAAACCAAGAAAGATATAAACGGGTTTTTGAGGACTCAATTGATGGACTGATCCTTTGGGATCACCATTCTCGGATTGTGGACATCAATCTCGCCGGCGAAAAGCTATTTGGCCAATCCAAAAAGGAGCTGCTCGGTCAATTTGTATATGATCCTTTTCATTCTAAAAAACAACTAATGCAAGAAATTATTCAACATCTCGAAATGACGTTAAAAAATCACCGTCATACCTCTACTATTATTTTTGATGATACAAATGGCAATAGCAGAAGTATAGAGTGTAATTCCAAAATTAATATTACTGAAGGATTAAATCTGACTGTTTTTAAGGATAATACCGAAAAAGCGGCTATGGAGGAACAGCTGCGCAAATCAGAAACTTTAAATGTCATCGGCGAGCTTGCCGCCGGAATTGCTCATGAAATTAGAAACCCGATGACGGCATTAAAAGGCTTTATCCAATTACTTGAAAGCAGTATTAAAAAAGAGCATGCAATGTACTATCAGGTAATAACCGCTGAACTAAAGAGAATTGACTCTATTATTAATGAGTTTTTGCTGCTGGCAAAGCCTCAGGCGATCAAGTTTCAGAAGAAAGATATCAGACAAATCATGCGGGAGACAATTGACTTATTACATGCACATGCCGTCCTACATAATGTACAATTCTTAACTAAATACGATGAAGACCTTCCACCTCTTTTTTGTGAGCCAAATCAACTAAAAAAAGTTTTTATCAATTTAATCAAAAATGCTATTGAAGTAATGCCAAAAGGTGGAAACATTTCTGTTGAAGTAAAGAAACTTGAAAATAATCGAGCCTACATTTCCATTCAAGATGAGGGGACTGGAATCTCAAAAGAAAAAATCAAAAAACTTGGAGAGCCCTTTTATACAACAAAGGAAAGAGGAACAGGGCTGGGACTAATGGTAAGCTATAAAATTATCGAAGAGCATCAAGGAACGATTAAAATTGAAAGTGAAGAAGGTAGAGGGAGTATTTTTCATATTATATTGCCGCTCAATTTCAAACTTGAAGCCAATCAAGCAGAAAATGATCTTATTTAAAAAAGTAATTCGAAAATCGAATTGCTTTTTTAGTAAGGCTATCTGTTAATTGCGCTAAAAAGTAACAGATGGATAAATATCAGTAATAAATTTTTAGAATTTTTGCTTTACAAGACTGGATAAAAGTAATATCATTTGTGACTAGAATTTCAAATTTTAAAAAAAGCCAATCATTAAAGATTCATGAGAAAAGATAAAGCAGGTGAAGACATGACGAAATTTCCGTCATCTGAATTATTAAATAGTCTGCCAAAGCAATTTTTTGCAGCGTTGACGAAGAAGGCTAGCCAGTTCATTGAGCAGGGATATGATGTCATTAATTTAGGACAGGGCAATCCGGATCAGCCAACCCCAAAGCATATTGTTGCAAAGCTCCAGGAAGCAGCAGCCAATCCACTAAACCATAAATATTCTCCATTTCAAGGGTTTAGTTATTTTAAGCAGGCTGCAGTCGATTTTTATATGAGAGAATATGGGGTTTCGCTTGACCCTGATAAGGAAGTGGCAATTTTGTTTGGCGGTAAGGCGGGCCTGGTAGAAATTCCCCAGTGTCTGTTAAATCCGGGCGATACAATTCTTGTCCCAGACCCGGGTTATCCTGATTATTGGTCAGGGATTGCCTTAGCAAAAGCGGAAATGGTAACGATGCCGTTACGTGAAGAAAATCACTTTCTGCCGAATTACCAAGAACTTTCCTCAGATAATTTGGCGGATGCAAAATTAATGTTTTTAAATTATCCTAATAACCCAACCGGCGCCGTGGCAACAAAGGAATTTTTCGAAGAAACCGTCAAACTTGCAAATGATCATAATATTTGTATAGTTCATGATTTTGCTTATGGGGCAATTGGTTTTGACGGAATTAAGCCGCTAAGCTTTTTGCAGGCAAAAGGGGCAAAAAATATCGGAGTTGAGATCTACACATTATCTAAAACCTACAATATGGCCGGCTGGCGGGTTGCTTTTGCTGTGGGGAATGAGAGTATTATCTCAAGCATTGAGCTCCTGCAGGATCACTTATATGTCAGTTTGTTTGGAGCGGTCCAGGAAGCGGCAGCAGAAGCGCTGACAGGGCCGCAGGAGTGTGTAAGGGAATTAACTAGATTATATGAACAAAGAAGGAACGTACTGATTGACGGACTTAAGGCAATCGGCTGGGAAGTAACTGCTCCAAAGGGCTCATTTTTTGCTTGGTTGAAGGTACCAAAAGGGTATACATCAGAGGAATTTTCCACGATTTTACTCGAACAGGCTCATATTATGGTTGCACCTGGGATAGGATTTGGTTCATTTGGAGAAGGATTTGTCCGCGTGGGTCTCTTGTCATCAGAAGAACGTCTTATAGAGGCTGTCAGCAGAATCAGAAGTCTACAAATTGTTTAAAAACGACTTTGTCGAAAAAACAAGAAATTTATTAATGTATTTGTCGAAACACAAGAGAAATAGAATGTTTTGTCTACTTTTGCGAAGCTATTTACTTTTATAAAAAATCTGTCATAATTCTTCAAGTAGTCTAATTTTTTCACTAAAAAAGTAGAAGCTTAAGAGGTAGGGATAAAAGTGTACGGATCCAGTAATAGTCAAACTGAAATGATTGAAGAGATAAAGGTCAAAAGAGAATTAATGATAAAAAGTGCGAATACATTTGGATTTACCAGTGATGAAACCATCAGGTATAGTCAGGAACTGGACGAACTGATTAACGAATACCATAGAATGATGGGACAAGCTTCTTCACCATGTGAAGAGGTAAGGCTGGCTTTTAAACAAACCATAATGATCTGGCCAAAAGTTCTTGTATAACGTATTTAAGCTTTCTTTACAGATTAATAACACTCATTTCTTAGGCTTTGGGAGCAGCAAAGAGGCCTTCTGATCCATTTTATATTAAATTGTTTGAGGGTCTCTTGCTGTTATTACAATTCTGCAGTGATCAATATGTAAATCATAAACCTCCATTCACAAAAATGTCATTTTCTCCACTTATAAACACTACTGTGATTTTTATCATTGTTTATATCCCAATATTTCATATAGTTATATTAATAGTATCTCAATTTTCACATCACAATTTAAGCATGCTCCAAAATAATAATTCTTGCTCCTTTGTCATACATACTGTATCAAAAGTCCAAAATCTTTTTTTAAGGTCATTATACTGTCTCATTTTTGCGTAATTTTTATTTTTATGTAAAGAAATCTTTTCCTGTTGGTCTATGCTTATATGGCGATTCATATATCGTTAATAAAAGCATTTTCTATAACCAAGCAAGGCAAACGCTTACAACATTCTAAGATCCTTTGGGGGAGGGAAGTCCTACATGCACATTGTCGTATGTGTTAAACAAGTACCAGACACAAAAATTATTAAAATTAATCCCAAAACCAACACGCTCGACCGCCGAAGTGCTCCTGCTATTTTAAATCCTTATGATGCACATGCTGTTCAGGAGGCTGTTAAAATTAAGGAAGAAACCGGCGGTACAATCTCCGTATTATCAATGGGACCGCCGCAGGCAACGGCAGTAATCAAAAAAAGCATTGAAATTGGTGCCGATAGAGGATATTTAATTTCAGACCGCGCATTTGCGGGTGCTGATACACTTGCCACAAGCTACGCTCTATCAAAAGCGCTTGAAAGGATAGGTAAAGACCTTCCTGTTGATATGATTATTTGCGGAAAGCACGCCATTGATGGGGATACAGGACAAGTTGGACCAGGAATTGCCCGCCGGCTGGATATTCCGCCGATTACAAGTGTTATAGAAGTAACGGAAGTGAATCAGCAGGAGAAAACGGTTCTAATCAAACGAAAACTCACCAGCGGGTATGAATTAATTCAGTCCGAACTGCCTTGCTTATTAACGGTTGAAAAAGAAATAAATGAAATTGAATATTCACCGATGCCAAATATGGTTAAAGCCGCAAGATACGATCCTATTATCTGGACGGTAAATGATTTAGAAAATGTTGATCTGTCTCAGCTAGGGTTAAAGGGCTCACCAACCATTGTTGGTAAAATGTTTACACCTCCACGGCCAGAAGGCGGTAAAAAGGTCGAAGGCTCTTCCGCCGAGCAGGTTAGCCAGCTAATGGAAATCTTGAAAGAGAAAAAAGACCTATTTACCTTACAGTCAAAATAAAACTGTGAAAATTAATGAGCTTGTCTTTTTAGGGAGGGGTACACATGAACTTAGACGATTACCGTGGAGTTTGGGTATTTATTGAACAAAACGATGGAAAAATCGAAGGGGTCTCATTAGAATTGCTGGGTGCCGGAAGAAAGCTTGCTGATAAATTAGAGGTTCCTTTGGCTGGCTTTTTACTTGGCGATGGGATAAAAGCTTTAGCAAATCAATTAATAGCTTACGGGGCTGATCAAGTATATGTGATAGATCATCCGGTATTAAAACATTATCGGACAGAGTCTTATATGAAGGGTGTCATCAGCTTAGCGCAAAACTACAAGCCGGAAATTATCCTATACGGTGCGACGCCTAATGGGAAAGACCTCGCCAGCGCGGTTGCAACCGATTTAAATACCGGTCTTACCGCTGATACGACAATGCTGGACGCGGATGAAAGCAATCGCTTGCTGGAGGCAAGCCGGCCTGCATTCGGGGGCAATATCATGGCCACGATTCTTTGTAAAAAGCATCGTCCGCAAATGGCCACTGTTAGACCAAAAGTGATGAAAGCGTTAGTGCCTGATTCAAGCCGAACAGGTCAAATTATTGAAGAGAAAATATCCTTAAAAGAAGAAGATATGCGTACAAAAGTACTACAAATTGTGAATGATGTAACAAAAAAGACGAATTTAGCAGATGCACATGTCATAATATGTGGTGGAAAAGGCATGGGCGATTTGCAAAATTTCCAATTAATCCATGAATTGGCTGAAACGATAGGCGCGGCCGTTGGCGGTACACGTGATGTGGTGGAGGCAGGGTGGCTGCCGCATGAACAGCAAATCGGTCAGACAGGTGAAACGGTTACACCTAAGATTTATTTTGCCATCGGGGTATCGGGAGCTATTCAGCATGTTGTGGGGATGAAGAATTCCGAGCTGATCATTGCCATTAATAAAGATCCCAATGCACCGATATTTGATGTCGCAACATTCGGGATTGTAGGCGACGCAATGGAAATAGTACCTAAACTTATCGAACAATTTAAAAGCTTGAGGACAGAAAAAGGCGGTGAAGTAAGCTATGCCTGAAAAGTTTGATGTAATTATCGTTGGAGCCGGCCCCGCAGGTACATCGTGTGCCTTAACTTGTGCAAGGAACGGATTAACTGTTTTACTTATTGAAAGAGGAGAATATCCTGGGGCTAAGAACGTAATGGGCGGTGTATTATACCGCCAGCAAATGGAGGAACTTATTCCTGAATTTTGGAAGGAAGCACCCCTGGAAAGGCCGGTAATAGAGCAGCGTTTCTGGATGATGGATAAAGAATCTGTTTTGTCATTCGGTTATAAAGGACTTGAATGGGCTGTAGAGCCGTATAACAATTTCACTGTGCTGCGGGCGAAATTTGATCAATGGTTTGCTCAGAAAGCAGTTGAGGCTGGCGCGCTGTTGATTAATGAAACTGTTGTTACCGAGTGTATCGTCGAAAACGGGAAGGTTGTCGGAGTTCGTACGGACCGCCCTGACGGCGAAGTTTATGCAGATGTTGTTGTTCTTGCCGATGGGGTTAACTCGCTTTTATCAAAGCAATTAGGCTTCCATAAGGAATTTCGCCCTGATGAAGTTGCGTTGACAGTAATGGAAGTAATTAATTTACCAAAAGATAAAATTAATGACCGTTTTAATCTTCAAGATAATCAAGGCTGTACAATTGAAATTTTTGGCGACTCTACAAAAGGGAACCTAGGCACAGCATTTCTTTATACGAATAAAGAAAGTCTAAACATTGGTGTTGGCACGACCCTATCAAGTATGATTAAGGCCAAATTGAAGCCGTATGAGCTGTTGGATTATCTGAAAAATCATCCGATGGTAAAGCCGTTAATTGACGGGGGGGAATCAGCCGAGTATCTCGCCCACCTTATCCCAGAAGGAGGCTTTCGCTCGGTTCCGAAAGTGGCTGGAAATGGCGTTCTCGTAGTAGGAGATGCGGCTCAGCTGGTTAATGCGATTCACCGTGAGGGATCGAACATGGCGATGCATTCAGGTCTTTTAGCTGCTGAGGCCGTCATTGAAGCGAAGAAGCGAGGCAACTATAGCGAGACTAGTTTAAATAGTTATCGCGAAGCCTTATATAATAGCTTTATAATAAAAGATTTAGAGAAATATAAGGATGCGGCCCATACCTTTGAAAAATATCCTCAATACTTTAAAGAGTATGTGCCGATGATGAATCAAGCGGCAAGTAAATTCTTTACAGTCGACGGAACACCAAAACGCGATAAACAAAAGGAAATCATTAAGAGTATGACTGCTGAAAGAGGAACACTCAGGGTATTACAAGATATTTATCGTGCTTGGAAGGCGGTGAAATAATGTCAACGAAGAATATTGAAGAAAAACAGTATCTTCTAAGATTCAAGTGTGATACAAAGTCCCATTTGACCGTACTTGACCATGACATTTGCATGACCCAATGCCCGGATAAAATCTGCACCGTCTTTTGCCCTGCCGAGGTGTACAAATGGGAAGGAACGAGGATGCAGGTTGGTTATGAGGGCTGCCACGAATGCGGCAGCTGCCGAATCGGCTGTCCGTACCAGAATATTAAATGGGAATATCCAAAAGGCGGACACGGAATTGTATTTAGGTTAGCATAGAAAATAAAAAAAGTGTTGTTTGCGTATTATGATAGCAAACAACACTTTTTTATTAATAATTTTAATAAATCATTATTAGAAAACAATATATGTATGTTTTTTCACAAGGGATTGTAAAAAGAAGGTGAAGCAGAAGGAATTGATGTTGAGGATTAACTTATTTTTTCTAACAATGTGGCTTCAGTAAGAGCATCTTTTTTAGCGAAGGAAACAAACGATGAACCAAGCGAAATGGCATGATCGATAACTTCCATATTTACAGAACAATAATAAGGTACTTTCCAGTTAAAATTACCATCACTTGTGGCCGGGTATATACTTACTTTCCAATGAAAATAGATTTTAGCTTGAGGGAGCTGCACACCTTCCACAGCAATCAGCCAATGTGTAAATGGGTATTCCAGGATAAATGTTTGAGATTCTTGGAGGGCTGTAAGGTCTCTATTGCCAATTGGTATTAATGCCATTTGATAAAAATCGTGATAATTCGGGGTTCTCATTTTATTTCCTCCCTTATTTATGTTGATACATTTATTATATGAAACTTTTAAAGTTTTTTGAGTGATAAATGTTAAAATTTTTTGAAAAATAGAGTAATTTTCATAAAATTGACAAAAATTATGCATTAAGTAAAAAAGATGAAGGCGTTGTGCCTCCATCTATCGTCATGATTTTTTATTATTCCATTCCCAAACTTTTTGGTCGGAAGGAAGCAGAAAAGCTGTTAAACCTAGGATTGGTAAAACTCCAAGCCAGGTAATCATCGTCTGAAGACCGATTAAATCCGCAATAACCCCAAGTCCTACTGAACCAATAGCGCCCATTCCGAACGCAAGCCCGACGGTCAGTCCTGACATAGTGCCGATTTTTCCTGGCACTAATTCTTGCGCATACACGACAGTCACCGAAAAGCTAGTCATTAGGATAAACCCTGTGAGAACGAGAAGGATAAATGCTGTAACAGGTGAAACATTAGGAAGCAGCATTGATAAAGGAAGAGTCCCAAGCATCGAAAATGAAATTACCTTTTTCTTTCCGAATTTGTCTGCCAGCGGACCGCCAAAGAATGTTCCAAATGCTCCCGAAACTAAAAAGGCAAATAAAAAAAGCTGGGATTGCTTGATCGTTAGGGCATATTCCTTAATTCCATAAAAAGCATAGAAATTGGTCATTCCGGAAATATACCAAGACCTTGCAAAGATTAATAATAAAATTAACACTAAAGCTTTTTTTATTTCCTTGGATAACCCCTTTTCATGAGACGCGCCGACATTCTTTTTCTTAACCATTACCGGGTTAGCCCTTAATCTTTCGCTGTACCATTTGGCAATGTAGATTAATAATAAAACAGCAAGAGCAGCAACAATTGAAAACCATGATGCCCCGATTTGCCCTAATGGTACAAAAATGAGAGCTGTAATCAATGGGGCCAATGCCTGGCCGGTATTCCCGCCGACTTGATAAATCGATTGTGCCAGTCCCCTTCGGTTTCCTGCGGCCATATATGCAACCCTTGAACCTTCGGGATGGAAAACGGCCGATCCTATTCCAATAAATAGTACGGAGATGACAATCATTCCAAAATTAGGCGCAAAGCCGATCCCCAATACCCCGATAAAGGTAAAGCTGAGCCCGATTGGCAAGGCGAAAGGCAGTGGTTTTTTATCAGTGAAGATCCCAACAACAGGCTGCATCACGGAGGAAACCATATTAAGGGCAAATGCTATAATTCCCAGCTGGGTAAAAGATAATCCCATCGACTTTTCCAGAATAGGGAACATTGCTGGTACAACTGCTTGTATTGCATCATTCAATAAATGGCACAGCCCAATAACGAAGAGAATTTTGTAAAGGGTTGCTTCGGATGTATTGGAAGCTTGCTGTCTAGGTAAAATTGCTTGTTGACTCATAGTAGTCTCCTTTTCTTCAAATATATACCTGAATTTTCTCTTACTATATATTACTACCATAATGCTTAATTGAGAAATATTTATTTCGGAACTGGAAATAAAAAACGGTACCGATTTAGGATCGATCCCGTTTTTTATTGGCAAGCGGTAAGGTAATGACAACGCTTGTTCCAATTGATTCCTTACTATAAATTTTAATTGTTCCTTCAAAGGAATTTATAATCCGCCTGCAAATGACTAGTCCAAGCCCGGTACCTGTTTCTTTTGAAGTGTAGAATGGACGGAAGATTTTTTCCAAAGCTTCTTCAGGAATTCCTTTCCCGTTATCGAGGATTTCGAGCTTGCATTGGTCATAAGATAGATATAATTTGATTTGGATAGTTCCACTAATTTCAAAAGAATCAAAGGCATTTCTGGTTAGGTTTAGAATAACCTGTTTTATTTGGTCTTTGACACATTTTACAATGACCGGTTCATGGGTAATCTGCCATACACATTCAACATTATGGGCATTTCCTTCAGAAATAATCAGCGGTTTAAGTTCAAGCAGTGTATCTGTAATATTGACTGCCTCAAGATGCTGTGCTGTAGGTTTACCAAGAACTAAGAATTCGCCGACAATTTCATTAATTCTTTTTAATTCTGAATTTATAACATCAAAATAATAGCGATCTTCTTTATCCGTATATTTTTCACTTAATAATTGAATAAGACCTTTTACCCCGGTTAATGGGTTTCGAATTTCATGGGCGGTGCTTGCAGCCAAGGTTCCAACTAACTCCAGTTTTTGAACCTCGTTTTCCTTGCGTTCCTTTAACGTCCGAATTCGCAATAAAATGTATTCAATTAGAAGAAAGAGAACATGAGTAACAATAAGCAGGATAAATAACGTTTGACCAAGATTTTTAGCAATCTCTTTTACAGCCCGATCAGCAATTTTCACCTTAATATTCCATGGTAATTTGTCCATTGGGTATGAAACCCATTGATCGTTTCTCTTCAGTTCCTTGTCATTGACATTCATTTTAAGCAGAATGGTATTTTCATTCACCACATAAAGCTTTGTATCGGGCGTCAGCACCTTCATCAGATTTTCCATATAATCGATTCGTAAGTCGGCAATGAAAATCCCTATTAATTTACGCTCATCATTTAATACCGGTGTCGCCAAACTAATAATTCTTTGGTTGTTTTTTAAAATTTCTACATGACTGGAAATAATAATATCTTTTGTCTTAATCACTTCTTTAATAAGAGTTTTTTCGGGGAATGCATCCTTATTGTGCAATGAAGCAGTTCCGCTCAGTAATTTCCCGTTATAATCCAGTAAAAAGAGACCGCCGTATCGCGGGTCATTCCGATTTACTTGGCGCAGCAGCGGTTCCATTTTTTCAGGTGTATCTAAATTTTCATTAGCTGAAAAAGAAAGGATTTTCAAGCTCGTCAGTGTTTCACCAATAAACTGGTCCCAGTTCTTTTGATAGATTGAGGCAATCCAAAGTGCATCATCTTTTCTTTTTATGTCATTTTCTTTTAAAATTTGATTATAAAAATATAAGCCTAATAGAATGACGGGGACAATTACAACCACGAAGTAAATGAAAATGTTACCTTTATGAATTTTCATGCCTATACCTCAAATGATAGTTTATATTAAAATTTATTATACAACATGAAAATGTTCAGTTCCTTCTTTTTTCCATCTTAAATTGACAGGAAGGTCGAAATTTTTTATAATAACTTTGAAATCGAGATAATTGCAATGTTTTAATTGTGGTAAATGTTTTAATAATCTTAAAGGATGCGTTAATATGGAAAAGGATTCAACAGCAACATCTTTAAAACTATTTATTGTCCTTTCTAGGGCTTATAAAGCAATAAATGAGCATGTGAATAAATCTATTCAGGCAAAAGGGTTAAATCCTACTGAATTTGCTGTATTGGAGCTTTTATACCATAAAGGGGATCAGCCTTTGCAGCAAATAGGTGCGAAAATATTGCTTGCCAGCGGCAGTATTACTTATGTAGTTGATAAGCTTGAACAAAAAGGACTATTAAAAAGGGTTGCCTGTCCAAAAGATCGAAGAGTTATTTATGCGCAAATTTCTGATGAGGGAAAAACATTAATTCAGGATATTTTTCCTGAACATGCACGACAAATTGATCAGCTCATGTCAAGTCTCACTGACTCAGAAAAGACAGCAGCTATAGACTTATTAAAAAAATTGGGAATTCCTGCAGGGAAATTCTAATACGGCCATCTGGTCGTATTTTTTTTGTTGTAAGGACTATATTAGGTTAGTATATAATAAGATAGATTGAAAAATTAGAAAAAATTTGAAAGGGGCTTAGAAATATGAGTTTTGAAAATTATACATACGTACGTCCTAATTTGGATGAAATAACGGCAAAATTCGAAGCGGCACTGGACCGTTTTTCAAAAGCTGCTTCTGTCGATGAACAAAGCAGTGTTATGAATGAAATCAATCAAATTAGAAATGATATTGGGACTATGTTTACCCTTTGTAGTATCCGCCATTCTATTGATACAAATGACGAATTTTATAAGGCGGAGCAGGATTATATGGATGAGCTTGGTCCGGAAGTGGAAGGGCTGGTAACAAAGTATTATCAAGCGCTGATTGATTCAAAATTCCGCTCAGAGCTAGAGATGAAATGGGGGCTTCAGCTTTTTGCGTTAGCTGAAAGCCAGCTTAAAACGTTTAAACCTGAAATTGTACCGCAGCTGCAGAAGGAAAATCGTCTTGTTACAGAATATACGAAACTAATTGCTTCGGCCAAGATTGAGTTTGAAGGTGAGGAGAGAACCCTGGCTCAAATAGATCCCTTTATTGAATCAAAGGATCGTGAAATGCGCAAGAGAGCCAGTGAAGCGAAATTCGGATTTTTTGCTGAGCATGAAGCGGAGCTCGACAGGATTTATGACGAGCTTGTCAAGGTAAGAACAGAAATTGCACATACACTAGGTTACAAAAACTTTGTTGAACTTGGTTATCATCGAATGATGCGGACAGATTACAATGCAGAAATGGTAGCTAACTTCCGCCAGCAGGTAAAGGATTTTATTGTTCCAATTGCAACAAAGCTGAAAGAACGGCAGCGGGAACGTTTAGGTTTAGATCAATTAAAATATTATGATGAAAGCTTTAATTACTTAACTGGTAACGCCGTTCCGAAGGGAAGTCCGGAATGGATCATTGAGAACGGGCAACAAATGTATGAGGAGCTTTCAAAAGAAACGGGCGAATTTTTTAAGTTTATGCAGGAAAATAACCTGATGGATCTCGTAGCGAAAAAAGGCAAAGCAAGCGGTGGTTATTGTACATATATTGAGAACTATAAAGCGCCATTTATTTTTTCCAACTTTAATGGAACCTCGGGGGATATTGATGTTTTAACGCATGAAGCTGGTCATGCTTTCCAGGTGTATTCAAGCCGTCATTTTGAAATTCCGGAATATTATTGGCCAACCTATGAAGCCTGTGAAATTCATTCGATGAGTATGGAATTTTTCACTTGGCCATGGATGGAATTATTCTTTAAAGAGGACACAGATAAGTATAAGTTTTCACACTTAAGTGATGCCCTATTATTCCTGCCGTACGGTGTTTCAGTGGATGAATTCCAGCATTGGGTATATGAAAATCCGGGAGCATCACCAAAAGAGCGGAAGCAGGCATGGCGGGAAATCGAGCAAAAATATTTGCCGCATAAAGATTATGATGGTTTTGAATACCTAGAAAACGGCGGGTTCTGGCAGCGTCAGGGACATATTTATAATTCACCATTCTATTATATTGATTATACGCTTGCCCAAATTTGTGCCTTCCAATTCTGGAAGCGTTCCAGAGAGAATCAAGAAGAAGCTTGGAGCGACTATGTTAAGCTATGTGGGCTTGGAGGCGGCATGTCGTTCACAAAGCTTGCAGAAGCCGCTAATTTAATTTCACCATTCGAAAATGGCTGTGTCGAATCGGTTGTTGGAGTCATCGAAAATTGGCTGAATACAATCGATGATAAGAACCTATAAAAAAAGCGAAGCCGCTTGGCTTCGCTTTGCTTATTACTGTACTGCTATTGCTTCGGCAGTAACTTTCAATTCACCATTTTCTACAATAGCCGTAATATTCTTGGTGTAAGGCTGGTCTAAAATAAAATCAGCAATTTGATCCTCAAGCTCCTCCTGAATAACGCGGCGGAGCGGACGGGCACCAAATGCGGGATGGTAGCCAAGTTTAGCTAATTTTTCCTTAGCTTCATCTGTAATCATTAACTCAATATTTTGCTCCCTTAGTGTATCCTTCAATTCGTTAATCATTAGGTTAACAATGCTTAAGATATGCTCTTTATCAAGTGATTTAAATTCAATAATACCATCGAATCGGTTCAGAAATTCCGGTTTAAAGAATCCGCCTAGGGAGTCAAGAATACTTGCTTCTTCAACCGCTTCATTTGTGCCAAAGCCGACATGAATTGGTTTAAATGAAACACCGGCATTACTTGTCATGATGATAACTGTGTCTTTGAAGCTTACGACCCTGCCCTGGCTGTCAGTAAGTCTGCCGTCTTCAAGAATTTGCAGGAACATATGCTGTACATCCGGATGTGCCTTTTCAATTTCATCCAGTAAAATAATACTGTATGGATTGCGGCGTACTCTTTCTGTTAATTGTCCTGCTTCATCAAAGCCGACATATCCTGGAGGTGCACCGATTAATTTAGATACACTGTGTTTTTCCATGTATTCGCTCATATCGAGACGAATCATCGAATCTTTTGTACCAAATAGTTCTTCAGCCAATGTTTTAGTAAGCTCGGTTTTACCAACACCTGTTGGACCGACAAATAGGAAGGAACCAATTGGACGGTTCTTTGCCTTTAAGCCGGCACGGCTGCGGCGTATGGCCTTAGCAATTTTTTGGACCGCTTTTTCCTGACCAATGACTTTCTTGTTTAAGTTTTCTTCTAAATGTTTTATTTTTAGCTGTTCGTCCTGCTGCAATTTACCAACCGGTATACCAGTTTTTTGCTCAATGATTGCTTGGATATGGTCAACTGTCACAACAGGTCTTTCGGAACTGAAATCATCGTTTAATGCCTTTTCTAATTTTGTTTCCTCATCACGAAGCTTAGCCGCTTTTTCATATTGTTCATTCTTAAGGGCTTCTTCTTTTTCAGATGCAATTTCTTTTAAGCGGCTTTCAATTTGGTCCTTACTCTTATAATCGGATGCAAGGTTTAATTTTGAGCCGGCTTCATCGAGTAGGTCAATCGCTTTATCGGGTAAGAAGCGGTCTTGAATATAACGTTTTGATAGCGTTACACAAGCGCGGACTGCCTCGTCTGTGTAACAGACATCGTGATAATCTTCATATTTCTTCTGAATGCCTTTTAATATTTCAATTGCTGACTCCGTATTTGGTTCTAATACCTGAATTGGCTGGAAGCGGCGCTCCAATGCGGCATCCTTCTCAATTTGGCGATATTCTTTTAAGGTTGTGGCCCCAACCACCTGCAGTTCACCGCGGGCAAGTGCGGGTTTTAGGATGTTTCCGGCATCCATTGAACCTTCAGCAGAGCCTGCACCTACTAATAAGTGAATTTCATCAATAAAGAGAATGACATTTTTCCGTTCCTGTAATTCAGAAATCAGCTGTTTCATTCTTTCTTCAAATTGCCCGCGTATGCCGGTGTTAGCAACGAGCGAAGCAACATCGAGCAGATAGATCTCTTTATTTTGAAGTTTGTTTGGTACATCGCCTTCAGCTATTTTTAATGCAAGACCTTCAGCAATCGCTGTTTTTCCGACACCAGGTTCACCAATTAATACAGGGTTGTTTTTGTTGCGGCGATTCAAAATTTCAATAACCCGTTTTACTTCCTCATCACGGCCGATAACAGGATCGATTATTCCGGCTTTTGCCGCATGTGTTAAGTTACGGCCGAATTGGTCAATAAAACCGCCGCCGCTTTGAGCCTTATGTTCTGTATCCGGAACAAATTGACCAGTCATATTCTGACCTTGATTTATATGAAAGAAGTTTTCGAATGGAAATCCTTGAAATGGATCCATCTTCATACCAAATCCTGAGTTTAACGACTGTTTTTCTTTAGCATAACATGTATGGCATAGTTTAATATCTCTTCGTTGTCCATTTACATTTACGGTTAATTGTACATTTGCTTGGTTTTGATTACATTTTTGACAAAGCATATAAAATAACCTCCTTGATATTAGCTTTTATCAATTTGACTTTGACTAACTTTGACCTTACGAATTTAGTATACTCTGACCTTCTTTGACTTTCAAGATATTTGTTTAAAGTAAATGTTAACAAATAAGGAAAAATGCTCGTCATTGTTTGTCCCTTTATTCATATATTTGATGATAAGGGGGAGATGGTGTGAGGAAAAATAGAAATTGGAATCAAGCCTTTCAAATTGCTGCGGTGTATGTTGGAACCGTAGTTGGAGCCGGATTCGCCACAGGGAAGGAAATCGTTGAATTCTTTTCACGATTTGGTTTCTTTGGCTTTATTAGTATATTAATGAGCGGTTATCTTTTTATTATGATTGGTTCTAAATTAATGAGAATGGCAGCGCAAATTGAGGCAAAATCCTATCAGGAATTTAATGAACATCTTTTTGGAAAATGGCCAAGTAAAATTATTAATTTTTCAATGCTTTTTATGCTCCTTGGGGTTAGTGCGGTAATGCTTGCAGGGGCTGGTGCCGTTTTTGAAGAACAGCTGGGACTTCCGAAGAATGTAGGTGTGTTTCTGACGATTTTTCTTTCCTATATTGTCATGCTTGTAGGTACAAAGGGACTGTTTGCTGTAAATACCTTTGTTGTCCCGATCATGATTAGTTTTAGCCTTATATTAATGTTTTTATCACTTCGAATCCCTAACTTTTTAGACCAATTTTTATTCATTCCGCATGCATCAGACGGCTGGAAAAGCGTAATTGCGCCGTTTTCTTATGCAGCCTTAAATCTGGGATTAGCCCAGGCCGTTTTGGTGCCGGTGGCAACGGAGGTAAAAGATGATTGGACAATAAAATGGGGAGGTATCCTTGGCGGATTAGGATTAACTCTTATTTTAATAGCCAGCCATTTTACTTTGATTATGCTGCCAAATTTGGAGCTTTATGAGATTCCGATGGCAATCATTATGAAAAATTTAGCACCGTTTTTTTATTGGATTTTCATTCTTGTCATTTACGGGGAAATCTTTACCTCGGTCATTGGTAACGTCTTTGGTCTTGACCGGCAATTGAAGCAATATATGCCAATTCCCACAATGATGTCGGTTACGGCTATTTTTGCCGTTTCTTATTTGATCAGCCTGGTCAATTATGGAACCCTTCTTTCAAATTTATATCCGTTATTCGGTTATATTTGTATGACCTTTTTCATTTTGCTATGGATGAAACCATTTGAACCAAATTTAACAGAATAATAAAAGCAGCTGCGCCATTCACATGGGCAGCTGCTTTTATTGTTAATTAAATGGTAAAATGATAAACAGCATTAAATCAAAGATAATATGTGAAACAATTACCAGCGGCATACTTCTTTTCCAAAAATATAGGCCTCCCCAAGCAAGCCCTGATAGAAAAGCGGCGAAAACTAATAAAGATGAACCTGAGTAAATTTGGACTGAAGCATAAAAAAAAGAGCCAATTAAAATACTTCCCATAGGTTTAAAATATTTTAGCAGTCTTTTTTGGAGAAAGCCGCGCCAGAATAATTCTTCACCCGGGGCAGCAACCAGGACTAGTGCAATGTATTGCCAAAAATACAAAGGGGCATACCATTTATATAATTTCCGAATTTCTTTATCAAACGGAAAGGATGTTAATTCAATCAACTGATGGCCTAACCAAAATATGGCGTACAATATCATTCCGGAAATTACACCTAAAAATATATATTGAATAAATGAAGACTCGTCGTCCACATCGCCCTGGAACATGGAATAAACGATTAAAACAAGAATTGACCCAGTAAAGATATACCAAAAAATAGCTTTATCATGGAATGCGAAATAAATAAGGATATGAGCAAGGATCAATCCAAAAATTAGCCGAAAATCAAGTGTTAGATTTTTTAACATGTTTAACTCCTTACAAAATCGATCACCTGTATTTTATCAAAAAAAGTTTCAAAAGGAAATGTCATCAATCATTTTATCCAATTCATATCATAAGAACCTGCAATTAGGAAAAAATAAAGGAGTGAAAGGAGTGAGAAGCATGAGTAAAGCGAAAAGACAAGAGGAACGGGAATGGACTGTTCGGAAACAGGATCAAAATCCGCATGGAAAAGTAAAATCTTTCAAAGAACTTGTCAACGGAACTGAAAAGAAAAGATAAAAAATAAAAAATAAAAAGGCAGACTATATTCTGCCTTTCAAACCAATTTAGGCCATTAATAAGCGCTTTCTTTTATAACCCGATAATTTTTATGATTGACTACAGTCCGTTGGTCTAATTCTAAATCACGGAAATTATCCATATATGTTAGGTCAACGATTACAGAATTTTCATTTACCTTTTCAACAATCCCTTGCAAACCGCCGTGAAATTCGATAATATTACCAACCTCTGCTTTCTTCAATTCGACCCTCTCCTTTTTCTACCAAACTTTTAAACTGTTTACATAACAGTTTGCACCAATTTTGCAAATTCGTAAAGGATTTTATTTGACAATTTGGTTAATTATTACTGATTATATGTTAAAAAACTAATAAAAAGTTGGGAAACTCTTTCGTGAGAAATAAATAGTTTTTTATGGCTTTATCAAACATTCCTAAGCTAAAATTCAATTAAAGGTGGTGTAGTAATGACGGAGGAGTTTATCAATGATATTTTGAATCGTTTAATGACTGGGGAGCTGTCTGAATACTATGTGAAAAATGAAGATTTTATGGATTTTCGCCGTGTGCTGGTAAAAAGAGAAGATTTTAAACATTTTCGAGGGATTAGCCAAAGAGGCGGCGATGTATTGTATAAATATTTAGAGGAACCTAGAAGCTAACTTGAAAAGAAGGGTAATTTTAAGAATAGGTGAATGAAACGATGAGACAAAAAATTTTACCTGTTTCAACAAATATGAAGGAATTTGAGCGCTTTTTGAAAAGCCCATATGAAATTGGCGTTTTTTTAGACATGCATATTGCTCAATTAAAAAATATCAACCAAATGTCAAGACAATATGGAAAGAAAATGGTTTATCATGTTGATTTAATTCACGGTATTAAAAATGATGAATTTGCTACGGAATATATATGCCAAGAATTCAAGCCTTTTGGTTTAATCTCAACAAAAGCAAGTGTCATTCAAAAGGCAAAACAAAAGGGAGTAATTGCTGTTCAAAGAATCTTCTTAATTGATAGTCATGCGCTTGAAAAAAGTTATAAACTGCTTGAGAAAACGGAGCCAGACTATATTGAGGTTCTGCCTGGGGCTATCCCTTGGATGATCACAGAGGTTAAGGAGCGTGTTAATATTCCTATTTTGGCCGGAGGGTTAATACGCACTGAAGAAGATGTGAGAAATGCCTTACAGGCAGGTGCCGCTGCAATTACAACATCGAAAAGAGAGCTTTGGGATATTTTTAAGGATTAAATTTCCACTATATTTTATCATTAGAAAGTTATTGACAACGTTTTCACTTATTTATATACTTAGAGCAAGTTAATAAATTGTGACGGAGACAAGGAGATTCACATAGAGACCTTATTTTAAAGGTTATTCTATTGTGAATCTCCTTTTTTTTCGTCATAAAAAGATAACTAATTTATCTTTTTTCGAGGAGTGGACAGAATTGACACCATTTGTGGGAGAATTAATCGGAACGATGATTCTAATCGTATTCGGTGCTGGTATTGGAGCGGGATCTTCATTAAAGAAGTCATACTCTAATAATCCTGGCTGGATTGTTGTTACTCTTGCTTGGGGATTAGCCGTTACTATGGGGGTTTTTGCTGTTGGATCAATTAGCGGGGCACACTTGAATCCAGCTGTAACCATTGCTTTAGCGATAAATGGGGATTTTCCGTGGACGGAAGTGCCTGGATATATACTTGCCCAAATGCTTGGAGCGATTATAGGGGCTGCACTTATTTACGTACATTACCTGCCACATTGGAAAGAAACGGATGACCCCGCAGTAAAGCTCGGGGTGTTCTCGACCAGCCCAGCCATTCCAAATACATTTGCCAATCTATTTAGTGAAATTTTTGGTACTTTTATTCTTTTATTGGGGTTATTATTTATTGGAGCAAATAAATTTTCTCAAGGTTTAAATCCCATAGCTGTAGGTTTGTTGATTGTTATCATCGGAATGTCTCTTGGCGGAACCACTGGATATGCCATTAACCCGGCTCGCGATCTTGGCCCGCGGGTTGCTCATTTCTTTTTGCCGATACCTGGAAAAGGAAAGTCTAATTGGGGTTATGCATGGATTTCCGTAGTCGGACCAATTCTTGGTGGCAGCTTTGGGGCCGTTTTTTATCAGGCAGTCTTTTTAGGAAAGCTCACAAGTAATTTTTTTGTAGTGGCCGCGATGAATATTTTAGCCTTACTCTTAGCTTTTATTCATAGTAAGAGAAATAATGATACAATCACAAAACTAACAAAGAGATCAGCATAAAAAATAATGCTGGATGATATGGAGGGGTAATGATGGAAAAGTTTATTTTATCATTGGATCAGGGGACTACAAGTTCACGGGCCATTCTTTTTAATAAAAATGGAAACGTTGTCCATTCTGCGCAAAAAGAATTTACTCAATATTTCCCAAAGCCGGGCTGGGTTGAGCATAACCCTAGTGAAATCTGGGGATCTATACTATCGGTTATCGCTGAGGTGTTAACCGAATCTGGAACCAAGCCTGAACAAATTGCCGGAATTGGGATCACCAATCAGCGGGAAACAACCGTTGTCTGGGACAAGGAAACAGGGCTTCCTGTTTACAACGCGATAGTTTGGCAATCAAGACAAACTAGCGAAATTTGCGAGGGGCTGAATGGTCAGGGGTATAATGATTTATTTCGAGAAAAAACGGGGCTGTTAATAGATGCTTACTTTTCCGGTACAAAAGTAAAATGGATTTTAGATAATGTTGAAGGGGCACGGGAGAAAGCAAATGCCGGAAAACTATTATTCGGTACAATTGATACATGGCTGGTTTGGAAGTTGTCAGGCGGCAGGGCTCATGTTACCGATTATTCCAATGCGGCACGGACACTTATGTTTAATATTCACGATTTAAAATGGGATGATGAATTATTAGAGATTCTTGGGGTGCCAAAATCAATGCTTCCTGACGTGCGTCCTTCATCGGAAATTTATGCAAATACGATTGATTATCATTTCTTTGGCAAAGAAATACCGATTGCAGGAGTGGCTGGAGATCAGCAAGCGGCATTATTTGGGCAGGCATGTTTTGACCAGGGGATGGCCAAAAATACGTATGGCACGGGCTGCTTCATGCTGATGAATACCGGAGAAAAAGCTGTAAGTTCAGAGAATGGTTTATTAACCACCATTGCCTGGGGATTAAATGGTAAAGTGGAGTATGCTTTGGAGGGCAGTATTTTTGTGGCGGGTTCAGCAATCCAATGGCTTCGTGATGGCTTAAGAATGTTTAAGGATGCAAAGGATAGTGAAGAGTATGCCCTAAACGTTGAATCTACAGACGGTGTTTACTTAGTTCCAGCATTTGTAGGTTTAGGCACACCATACTGGGACAGTGATGTCCGTGGAGCGGTATTTGGGTTAACGAGGGGGACTACAAAGGAACATTTTATTCGGGCCACACTTGAATCACTTGCCTATCAAACGAAAGATGTTTTATCTGCAATGGAAGCAGATGCCGGAATCCAGTTAAAAACACTACGTGTAGATGGGGGAGCAGTGAATAATAATTTCTTAATGAAATTTCAAAGCGATATCTTAAATGTTCCGGTAGAAAGACCAGTTGTGAATGAGACTACTGCATTAGGAGCTGCTTATTTAGCGGGATTGGCTGTTGGTTTCTGGGAAAGCAAGGAAGAGATCGCAAACCAATGGGCCATTGATCAGCAATTTAATCCATTAATGCCGGAAGCTGTTCGGGAAAACTTATATGATGGCTGGAAAAAGGCAGTTAAGGCGGCTATGGCTTTTAAATAATGAAAAGTATTTTCTAATAAAGCATTTTATGGTATAATAAAAACAAGTTAATAACTGTCAGGAGAATGGGAGAGACCACAAATACACTATTTTAACATAGTGTACTTTGTGGTCTCTTTTTTGTTTCTCCGCTGTAAATATTTTCCCTGACGAAATTAGGAAGTTTAAATATATATATCCTAGGGGAAATGGATGAAATATGGCTTCTCGATAATAGGAGGAAAAAACAATGAATTTTTCAAATTTAAATCGTCAAGAAATTGTTAAGAAAATAAACGCAGAAATTTTTGATGTATTGGTAATCGGCGGCGGAATTACAGGAGCAGGAATTGCGCTTGACGGACAAACAAGAGGTATGAATATGGCACTTGTGGAAATGCAGGATTTTGCTGCAGGAACCTCAAGCAGATCAACGAAGTTGGTTCACGGAGGATTACGTTATTTAAAACAGTTTGAGGTAAAAATGGTAGCAGAAGTTGGAAAAGAGCGGGCTATTGTTTATGAAAATGGTCCTCATGTCACGACTCCAGAATGGATGCTGCTTCCAATGCATAAAGGTGGTACTTTCGGTAAATTCAGTACATCAATTGGCTTGCGAGTTTACGATTTTTTAGCGGGAGTTAAAAAGTCGGAACGAAGGACTATGTTATCTGCGGAGGAAACATTAGCAAAAGAGCCACTTGTTAAAAGAAACGGCTTGAAGGGCGGCGGCTATTATGTTGAGTACCGGACAGATGATGCACGTTTAACCATTGAGGTTATGAAGGCAGCGGTTGAAAAAGGGGCTTTTGCTTTGAACTATACAAAGGTTGTGAAGCTTGTCTATGATAATGAAAAAGTTATCGGTGTAGTGTGTGAAGACATGCTGACTGGAGAAACCTATGAGATCTATGCGAAAAAGATTGTCAATGCAGCTGGACCTTGGGTGGATACAATACGTGAGATGGATCGTTCGAAAAAAGGAAAGACATTACAGCTTTCTAAAGGTGTTCACATTGTATTAGATGGTTCCCGTTTCCCTTTAAAACAAGCAATCTATTTTGATACCCCGGACGGCCGAATGGTATTTGCAATTCCTAGAGATGGTAAAACCTATGTGGGAACTACGGATACATTTTATAATGAAGATACAGTGAATCCGATGATGACGATAAGTGACCGTACCTATATTATTAATGCCATTAACTATATGTTTCCAGAAGTAAAAATTAGTGAAAAAGATATCGAATCCAGCTGGGCAGGTGTCCGGCCGTTGATTTATGAAGAAGGAAAAAATGCATCTGAAATATCTAGGAAGGATGAAATATGGGAGTCTAGATCTGGCCTGATTACAATTGCCGGCGGTAAATTAACCGGATATCGAAAAATGGCAGAAACAGTTGTGGATTTACTTACTGTCAAGTTTCAAGCAGAAGATGACAGGAGCTTTAAATCATGTCAGACAAAACATCTGCCCATTTCTGGCGGGAATGTGGGAGGCTCAGCAAAATTAAGGGCTTATGTTGCCGCCCATGTAGACAAAGGGATAGAAATTGGCCTCTCAAGCGAAGAAGCTGAAAAATTAGCCAAAATATATGGTTCAAATATTGATATAGTGTTCGAGCTTTTAAGGGAAAATAAGGATGATGCTTTAAAATATGGTTTGCCGATGGAGCTATTTGCAAAGCTTGTCTATGCAATGAAAAAAGAGATGATCGCCACCCCAATTGATTTCCTAAATAGACGGACAGGAGCCATTTTATTTGATATTCAGACAGTAAGAAAATGGAAGAGTCAGATTGCTTCCTACATGGCTGATGAGTTTGAATGGTCTGTAAAGGAAAAAAACAAGTATTTGCTATCAGTTGAAAAAGCATTAGAAGCTGCCATAATTCCTATTGATGAATGTAATGAATTTTCTCATACAGCCAGCGGCAATTAATCAAAAGAAAGCTGTCAATGAGGGCAGCTTTCTTTTGTAATTATAAATTAATATATTACAGATTTTTGAATAATTAGTGTTGATAAAAGAAATTTTCATAGAAATAGGTAATAATAGTATCCGTCAATGTTCCGCATATGAGGGGCTGATACTTGTATAGTCAGGTTAAAAAATGCTATTCTATCCTCTGTGAGAATTAAATATATTTTCAAAGCCAAAATATGAGGAAACAGTATACCTCAAATTCATTAAAGGAGTCGAATCAATGATGGCGGAAAAACAATTTAAAGTAATTGCGGATACTGGGATTCATGCTAGACCTGCAACACTTTTAGTACAAACAGCCAGCAAATTTGATGCTGAAATCAATTTGGAATATAAAGGTAGAAAAGTGAATTTAAAGTCAATAATGGGTGTTATGTCTTTAGGGATTGGCAAAGGCGCTGATTTCACGATTTCCGCTGAAGGCAGTGATGCCGAATCGGCTTTAAACAGTTTAGAAGAAACTTTAAGAAAAGAAGGTTTGGCAGAATGACATTCTTACAAGGAATTGCAGCGTCTAATGGTATCGCGATTGCCAAGGCTTACCGTTTGGTAGAACCTAATTTATCTTTTGAACAAAGAACAATTGAAGATGCGTCCGCTGAAGTAGAACGTTATCGTCAAGCACTAGCAAAAGCAAAATCAGAGCTGGAAACAATCCGCGACCGAGCCAAAGTCGATTTAGGACCGGATAAAGCGGCTATCTTTGAAGCGCATCTGCTTGTATTAAGTGACCCTGAATTAAATACCCCAATTGAAGATAAAATTACATCCGAAAAGGTCAATGCTGAGTCGGCTCTAAAAGAAACAGCCGATATGTTTGTGATGATGTTTGAACAAATGGATAATGAGTATATGAGAGAACGTGCCGCAGATATTCGAGATGTGACGAAACGCGTTCTGGCACACTTGCTTGGTGTCCAGCTGCCAAATCCAAGTATGATTGCTGAAGAAGTGATTATTGTCGCCGAAGATTTAACACCATCGGACACAGCCCAGTTAAACAGGCAATTTGTCAAAGGATTTACCACCAATATCGGCGGCAGAACATCCCATTCCGCGATTATGGCCCGTTCCTTAGAAATTCCCGCGGTTGTTGGAACGAAAACAGCTGTTGAGGAGATTCATAACGGCGATTTAGTCATTGTTGATGGGTTAAAAGGGGAAGTCCATATTAACCCTACACCTGAGTTGGTTGAACAATACCGCCAAGTTCATCAAGAGTATGAAAATCAAAAAGCTGAATGGGCAAAACTTGTAAATGAATCTACCGTTTCTAAGGACGGCCATCATGTTGAATTAGCCGCTAATATCGGTACACCAAATGATTTAAAAGGTGTAGCGGCGAATGGCGGTGAAGGGGTTGGACTCTATCGTACGGAATTCCTTTATATGGGCAGAGAACAGCTGCCTACCGAAGAGGAGCAGTTTGAGGCCTATAAAGCTGTCCTTGAAGGGATGAATGGAAAACCTGTCGTTGTCCGAACATTAGATATCGGCGGAGACAAAGAACTGCCTTATTTAGAATTGCCAAAAGAAATGAATCCTTTTTTAGGCTTCCGTGCCATTCGTTTATGTCTGGAGGAGCAGGGAATCTTCCGTACACAGCTGCGTGCGTTACTGCGTGCCAGCACTTTCGGTAATTTAAAAATTATGTTTCCGATGATCGCAACGTTGGATGAGTTCCGGTCCGCTAAAGCAATTCTCGAGGAAGAAAAGCAAAAGCTTATTTCTGAAGGGCAAAAGGTTGCCGATCAGATTGAGCTCGGTATTATGGTAGAGATTCCATCAACGGCTGTTTTAGCAGATCAGTTTGCCAAAGAGGTGGACTTCTTTAGTGTCGGCACAAACGATTTAATCCAATATACAATGGCAGCGGATCGGATGAATCAGCGTGTATCTTATCTCTATCAGCCATATAGCCCGTCGATTTTAAGACTGGTCAAAATGGTTATCGATGCTGCCCATGCCGAGGGAAAATGGGCAGGGATGTGCGGAGAAATGGCCGGAGATGAAACGGCTATTCCGATTCTTCTTGGTCTGGGACTGGATGAGTTTTCGATGAGTGCAACATCTATTTTGAAGGCTCGTTCCTTAATTAAAAATCTGAATAAATCAGATATGAAAAATCTCGCAGATGAAGTATTAAATATGCAAACGACCTCTCAAGTAGTGGACGCCGTTAACGCAGCTATTAAATAAAAAAAAGACCGGCCATAAAAATGGCCGGTCTTTACAAATTTGAAACAACTTTCGAGGTAATTGCTATTTTAATCCTGTATAATCTAAGGTAGACAATCATACGAGGAGTGAGATTATGGATTTAAATTTAAGCGGGAAAACTGCGCTCATTTTAGCCTCAAGCCAAGGGCTGGGGTTCGCTATTGCCGAACGGCTTGTGAAGGAAGGAGCGAATGTTGTTATCTCTGGAAGGGATGTGGAAAAGTTAAAAGCACAATGCAGGCAGCTTGAGGAAAATGGACTTGGCAAAGCAGCCTATCAAAAAGCCGACATTATGAATCCCGATGACATTAAGCGGCTTGTATCACATACTGTGGAAATCTTCGGCACGATCGACATGCTGGTCAATAACGCTGGCGGGCCACCTGCAGGTTCGTTTGAAGAATTGACAGATGAACAGTGGCAAGCCTCATTCGAATTAAATTTACTGTCTTTTATCCGGGCAATTCGTGCGGCTCTGCCTTACTTAAAAGAACGCGGCGGAAAAATTCTCAATATTGCCTCATCTTCCATCAAAGAACCGATTCCGGGTTTGATTTTATCAAATACGTTCAGGACGGGAATTATCGGCCTAACAAAGACGCTAGTTTCGGAATTGGCGCCGTATAATATCTTGATAAATACGATTGCACCCGGAAGAATTGCGACCGATCGGGTCAAGCATTTAGATCAAGTGAATGCAGATAAGCAAGGAATTGATATTGCTTTAATTGAAGAACAAATGAAAGCTAGTATTCCATTAAAGCGCTATGGCACCCCGGAGGAGTTCGCAAATGTCGCCGCATTTCTGCTTTCAGATGCCAATTCATATATTACCGGCAGTGCATTATTAGTGGATGGCGGTATGGTGAAAGCCATTTAATCAGCATCAGAGAGAAATTACCACAGGAGACCTCCATTTACGTTTATGACCAAATTTTTTTGGCTAAGGTAAACATAGAAAAGGAGTGTTTTTACATGCTTAGAAAAGTACATGTGGTTGTTGTTCTGCTGATCGTTTTAGTTAGTTCCAGTCTATTAAGCGGATGCGGTGCTATTTTGTCAAATGAATCAATTGTGAACCGCTATGCGGATGCTCTCTTAACAAAAAATAATGAAATCCAATTCCGCTTTCATATTAATAATGAAATAATCGAAGGAGAGCACCAAATATACAAGGTGAAGGTAATGATTCATGACGATAAATTAGCGGCCGCTATTGGAAAACGAGAGATTGTGTACGGTGAGGATCAAGTGCTAAATGGGGAATATTTAGATGTAAGAGGTAAAGGTGAAAAATATATTTACATGAATCCCATCCCATTAAAAGAGGATTTACATGTACAAGAATTACAAAATATGATCGAACAAAACAATGCTGTTTCCATTGAAGTTTTTAATAATAAAGAGGTATTTGGACGAGCCTATTTAACTAACTTTTCTTCGGAGCTTTAAGTTTTATGAAAAAATAAATATAAAGAGAGGGGAATTGAATTTGAGGGCAGATATTACAATCGGTTTTATTGGAACAGGCGTGATGGGGAAAAGTATGGCATCCCATTTAATGACCGCGGGTTATCCGTTGGTTGTCTATTCAAGAACAAAAGAGAAAGCAAAAGAATTAGTGGAAAAAGGCGCATATTGGGCACCAACACCAAAGGAAGTGGCGGAGAAGGCCACGGTAATTTTTACAATGGTCGGCTACCCTGCCGATGTGGAGGAAGTATATTTAGGAGAAAATGGCTTAATTCAGCATGGGGGTTCCGGAAGTTATTTTATTGATATGACGACCTCTGCACCATCACTTGCCGTTAAGATTTATCAAGAAGCTAAGAAACGGGGGATTCATGCAATCGATGCACCTGTTTCGGGCGGTGATGTTGGTGCCAGGGAGGCAAAATTATCGATTATGGCCGGCGGAGATTCTGAGGCCTTTGAAGCGGTACGTCCCATTTTAGCTTATTTGGGGACAAACATTGTTTACCAAGGTAAACCAGGATCGGGCCAGCATACAAAGATGTGCAATCAAATTGCGATTGCCTCCAATATGATTGGTGTTTGTGAGGCTATTATTTATGCTGAAAAGGCAGGATTAGATCCGGAAACTGTACTGCAAAGCATTTCAACCGGGGCAGCCGGAAGCTGGTCATTAAGCAACCTTGCACCAAGGATGTTAAATGGAAATTTCGAACCAGGATTCTACATAAAACATTTTATTAAAGATATGAAAATTGCCATTGATGAGGCAGAGCAAATGGGGATGGAAGTTCCGGGGCTTGCTTTAGCAAAGTCGCTGTATGACCAATTAGCGGAAAAAGGCGAAGAAAATAGCGGAACGCAGGCATTATATAAATATTGGAAAGACTAGCAAAAATCTATTGGGTGCAACTGGCAGGCATATATTCCTTCGTCTAGCTGAAAACTAGTAATAGTTTGTTGATAGGAGGAATAGTTAATGGCGAAACGAACGAAAAAGAATGATGCGAAACAAAAAAATAAAAAAGGCTTCGACTCAGCTGTTCTAAACGAAGAATTTGCTCATGAAATGGGTGCTGCTGACACTAATAAAATCCACAAGGATAAAGCGAAAAAAGTCAAAGCGGCAAAAAATAACGGTGAATGGACCGGACAATAAAACTAGAAACCCTTCAGGTTCGACAGCCTGAAGGGTTCTTCTATGGTTATCTCCACTTTTGCAGGTATTGTTCAATCCGGCCTAAACCGAGCTCTAACGTTTCTTTTGAACAGGCAAATGATAAGCGGAAATAGCCTTCACCAAACTTTGAAAACGCGCTTCCTGGCACCACAGCCACCTTTGATTCCTTTACAAGGTCAAGGGCGAAATCAAAGCTATTTAAAGGGATCGTATCAGGAATTTTGACGAAAAAGTAGAACGCCCCCTCCGGTTTAACCGTTTCGAGGCCCATCGCCTGCAAGCTTTGAAAAACATAATCTCTTCTGGCTTCATATTCTTTTCTCATCGTTACCGCGTCATTCAATCCGGCTGTAAGTGCTTCATAAGCCGCTTTTTGTGCAATCGAATTTGCACAAGACACGTTATACTGGTGAACCTTAAGAATATGCTTGGCGATATTCTCCGGTGCAAATAAAAAGCCAATCCGCCAGCCGGTCATGGAATGGGATTTAGACAACCCATTAATAATAATCGATTTCTCCTTTAAAAAACAGCCGATTGATTTGTGGGAACGGCCAAAGGTTAGTTCACTATAAATTTCATCCGCTAAAATAAAGATGTCGAGGTCTTTAAAATAACCGGCTATTTCCTTTAATTCCTCCTCCGTCAGACTTACTCCTGTTGGGTTAGATGGATAAGGAAGTACAATGCAGCGTGTTTTGTCGGTAATATAAGGTTTGATTAAATCTAATGTAAAGCGGAATTGGCTTTGACGGGTATCAACATGTACCGGAATCGCACCCATCATTCGGATAATCGGTTCATAGCCCGGATAAATTGGTCCAGGTAAAATAACCTCCGTTCCTTCAGTTAAAATGGTCCTAAAAGTGATATCAATTGCCTCGCTGGCCCCCATTGTGACAATCACTTCCGATTCCGGATTATAATCCAATCCATATTTTTCAGAGGCAAAATGACTAGCAGCTTTTCTTAATTCTAATGTCCCGGCATTATGGGTATATGTAGTGAAATCTGCTTCAATCGCTTTTATCCCTGCATTTTTAATATGCGCTGGTGTCGGAAAATCCGGCTGTCCTATCGTGAGCGAAATGAGGCCGTCCGTTTGTGAAACCATATTAGAGAATTTTCGAATTCCTGATATTTCGATGTCTTTTACGTGCTGGTTTAATAAGTGTTCCAATCTTGCCCATCCTTCCATTTTTTAAAGCCAGGAATTCTCCTGGCTTTATTTCAAAAGCTTAATATTAATACCTTTCGCCTAATTTTTTGAAGACCGGTTTTTGATACGTGCGCCCGGTTTTACGCTGAGATCTTGGCGAATCTTCATGCTCCATTATTCCGGTATAGGATTGTAAAATGGCTTTAGCGGTATTAAGAGACATAATGGTCTTCGGGTTTCTTACCTGGCCATCAAGTTTTCCTAAATGGGGCAGGTTAGTAAAGTCCGCTTTCGCAGGGGGGATATGAAAAAAGTATCTCCCGCATTCTACCAGACAATCAGATTGCTGCTGGCTATTCCTTGGGTTTTCGGAAAAATGAAGACCTACTTTTTTGGCTTTTCCTTCTTCGATTAATCTCTTTAATGATTCCTGCTTTAATTTGTATAAGAATTTGGGATTAATCGCTGTTTTAGCATGGCGATTAACGATAAAGACAGCTTGTGAGAGGTTTTCGATGGTTAGATTTTCTTTTTGTTGAGGGTGTTTCTGATCGGGATTCAAAATTTTTTCTCCTTTCTATTATTTCAACCATCTATATTATACCTTTTTTTTATAAGAATAGAAAAGTGTAAGTAAAATAATTATTGAAAAAAATGAAAGGAGAAAGCATGATTCTTATGCCTTCTCCTTGTTTAAGGTGAAAACTGTTAATTCTGGTTTGGATAAGAATCGAAAAGGGAGTCTGGTGGTCCCTAGACCTCGATTGACATATAGGGTTAATTTGTTTCCTTCCCCAAGGGTGTAAAGCCCTTCTAGATATTTTTGGGCAAAAGGCGGTTTGATCAGGGCCCCTATCAAAGGAATTTTTACCTGTCCGCCATGGCTGTGCCCGCTTAATTGCCAGTGAATTGGGTAGTTTTGGGCATCGTCGGCAAGGTCGGGTGCATGTGATAACAGGATGGTAAAATTATTTTTAGGAACATTTTTTAACGCTAAAGGCAAATCGGGGCTGCCTAACATCGCATCATCGATCCCCAGTAAATAGATTTTGCTGTGATCCTGAAGTTTAATGACAGATGACTGATTTAAAAGTACTGTAAAATTTGCTGCTTCCATAATATTACGGTACAAATCGGAGCCATAGCCGCCGTGGTCATGATTGCCAAAAATACAGAACTTTCCAAGAGGGGCATGCAGTTTTTCTAAAATCGGCACAAGCTTGTTCATTTCCGTATACCTATTCGGTTCATCCATTAAATCGCCGGTGAAAAAAATCAGATCCGGCTTTAACTGATTTATTTGATTGACAAGTTTTTTTAATTGATGAAGTGTATATTGAAAACCAAGGTGGGTATCACTGAATTGAACAATTCTAATGCCATTAAAGCTGTCGGGGATAAGCGAGTGTGTTATAGTGATTTGCTCAATTCCAAGCATCGAGGGTTCAATTTTATTTGCGTAATAGTATCCCCCTGAACTAAGGCCAAATAAGGTGAATAATGAGCCGATAGTTCGTTTTAAAAAGGTTCTCCTCGTCGTTTTTTTGGGCATATTTTCTACCAGCCTATACTTTATTAATTCATATGTATTGTCTTTAAAAATCCAAAATTTTGCAAGAAAAAAGGTCTTTGTAAATATATATGCGGTAAATTCATAAAAAAGCAGCCAGTCCGGCTGCTTTACTAAATTATTTGTAACTGACAGCCCGGCTTTTCAAGGCTTTCCATGAAGAAATAAATCGCTGTTTTTCTACTTTAACCTGCTTTCTACCTGACAGCGGGTCATTTAAATAAACATATTTGGCATCATATCCTACCAGCACCACTACATGCAGGTCAAGCGGTGTCTTAATAAATTCTTTTCCATGGTACCATCCTTCAGGGCGGTCTGGCGGACGGTAATCTCCGGTAGTCCAAATGACAACTGGATAGCCCGATGACACATGGGCTAAGACACGCTCGAATGGCTTATTGGTTAAATTGACAGCCCTGCCCGAAAGCTTCTTGTTAATTAAGTCAATCATTGGTTTGTCAAAAGCCGCATAGCCTGGTTCCTTTCCCGTCATATCACCGACAAAGCCATCGGCGGGATTCCCCCAGCGCAAGATATCTCCCTTTGTGGATTTAATAAGAGGGTCGGGATCTTTGGTAATTAAACGGTAAAGCTCCATTTTGTTTGTTTTCACGCCTGCGTAATTTAACATCATCGCCAGGCTGGTTACTTCGCAGCCATATTTTAACTCGGGGTTTTGTTTAATTAAATTCACATCAAGCATAGCTGAATCTTTTTTCGGCACGCCATTAACTGGCTTCTTGGTTTTAGTGGGACTGCCAACATTTATTAAATGGTCATTTAGATTGTTGGCTGTATATTGTCTTTTTTGTTCGCCGGGTAAACTTGTATGTCTTTGTTCCGCTGTTGTACCAGCATTATTTTGATTATTTATTTGTAAATTGGTTTGTTTGTTATCCTCATCTGTTGGGCTGCAGCCTAACATTGGCAGAACAAGGGCTAATATGCTGAGTCTTTTCATTTGACCTGATCCCCCTTTAGTGCGAACTGCCCTTATTGTTTGATTGTTTCTTCCCGGCTATAATGGTATCCTTTTGGCAAAGAACGCGAACCATTCGTTTAGCGTATGGTATAATGATGAATATTAAAATTTTGGAGGTACTTGGATGGATGCGTTGGAAATTCTCTCGGATTTAGAAAATTGTTTTCCTTATTTCCAGCCGATTTTTAGTGCCGATGAACAGTTAGTTATTGCTTATGAAGTATTGGGAAGATATCAATCAGAGGGGACAGTCATAAGCTTAGGACCTTTTTTTCAGGATGATCAAATTCCTGATGAATATAAATTAGAAGTGGATTTCCTTTTAGTAAATAAGGCCCTTGAAAAAGCACTGGAGCTCGACGAGGATATAAGTATTTGTTTAAACCGCAATGCAGAACTGCTCATGTACGGAAATGGTGAACCGTTTTTACAACAACTATTGGAGTTTGAAAAAAAAGGCTTGAGCTTAAATCGAATTGTCTTAGAAATATCCGATCGTCATTATGATGGCGATTTGGATCAATTTGACCACCTTTTACAATATTATCGGACATATGGAATTAAAATAGCACTTTCCAGCATTGTCAAAGCAAGCCATTTTGAGCGAATAGCCGAGCTAGAGCCTGATATTTTAAAAATTAATTTAGAGGCGCTGAAATCAACGGCAACTGGAATGAATTTTAATGATGTGTTATTTACTATTTCGCTTTTAGCCAGAAAAATCGGCTCAACTCTTTTATTTGAAAACATTGAAATGAGCTATCAGCTGCAGTTTGCCTGGAAGAATGGGGGCCGCTATTATCAAGGCTTTTATTTACATCCGCCTGCTGGTGAGTTTGTTCCACGTGATTTTTTAAGGCATCGTTTAAAGGAAAAATTCCATGACTTTATTTCCTATGAAAAACGAAAGCTGGAAGCGTTGTATTTAACGGCTGAATTCTTTCAGGCGAAAATTCACGATTTAGTACTTAAAAATAAAAAATTAGGCTATGAAGGTCTTTTTCAAGCAATTGTGAAGGAAATGGACCAAGTTGCTTTTAGAATGTATATTTGTGATGAAGATGGCTTTCAGAAATCAAGCAACTTTTTCAAAGGAGCGGAAGGATGGTTTTTACAAGAGGAATATAAAGATAAAAACTGGAGCTGGCGGCCGTATTTTCTAGAAAATATTATAAAAATGCGGAATGAACGGAAGGGAATTCTGTCGGATCTATATAGTGATATTGAAACAGGCGAAACGATCCGCACCTTTTCTTTTCCAATGAACGGTAACGAATATTTATTTATTGATATTTCCTATCATTACCTTTTTGAACATGATCAATTATTGTAAGAATGAACCTGTATAGAAAGATTCATGGAGTGGGATTTTAAGTATAAATCAAAATGAAGGAGAAAAGACTCATGAATCTATTTGAAATGACAATCGCCATTCTGATTGTAGCTATTTTGGCGTTTTCACTGTTTTATACATTGGTCGTTGGAAGGCAGCATAAAGCAGTTCAAGGGGGAGTTGATAAACAAATCCCAGACCATGTTCAGAAAAACGTTTATGCCAAAAATCCAGTCTTCCTCGCATACGGGATTTTTTTTGCGTTACTTTTATTCATCATCTTTTTCATTGCCATCACATTTTACTAAAGGTCTCAGCTAAAAAAGAGACCTTTTTTGTTTTTTGAAATAAAAAATTTCCTGTTTTCTTAAATTTTGTTTGGACAAATTAGAAGCATTATTTTATGCTTTTAATATTGGCATGTAACAAAAACCAAAAAATAACTAAATAATTCATTAGGATAGAAACATGTCTATTGCAAAACATAACGGTAGAAAGTTTGTTTGTGTTTCGAAAGGAGTCGAAAAGCTATGTCACAGCTTCAAGGAATATTAACAAGATTAAAAAATCTTCAAGAACAATCAATTAATGGGGAACCAGCCCAGCGTTATTTCGAAGTAAACGGGGAAAGAAAATGTCAGGTCACCTATCATCCCAAGACCGAAACATTTGAATTAGAAGTATACAATGAAAAGGAAAAGCCGAAACGTTATCAATTTGATAATATTGATATGATTACAATTGAAATTTTTGATTTAATACAATAGGAGCCATTTTGGTTCCTTTTTTTCTGGGTTTGGCGGATTAATCTTTTCACAGACAGCCGCTAACTATGATAAAATAAAGTTGAAGAAATACAAATATTGAGGAGTTTTCGGCGATGATCAGTCTTCCTAGCGGAGAGTTTTTAGAGTTGACCATTAAAGAATTATTGATCCCATCTGAGCGGGTTGCGCATGTCCAAGTTGGCAACAGCCTTGAACATGCCCTTTTAGTGTTAACAAAGAGCGGTTATACCGCAATACCGGTATTAGATCCGCATTACAAGCTTCATGGGCTGATTAGTACGCCCATCATCATGGATTCCATTCTTGGACTGGAAAGAATAGAATTTGAACAGCTGGAGAAAAAAAGGGTAGAAGAGGTCATGAAAGTATCCATGCCAAGAATCCAAATTTCCGCATCATTTCCAAATTGTCTTGATCTACTTGTCAATCATCCGTTTCTCTGTGTCGAGACTGAGGATGGTTATTTTGCCGGGATTTTACCAAGGAGCACGGTATTAAATCAATTAAATAAAATGGTCAAAAGATTTAAGTTGAATGAAAAATGTTAGGCTCCCTAAAAAGGGAGCCGTAATTTTTGATTGAGTTTGAGGTGTTGGTATGGGGGAGGAAGCTAAAAAAACATTACAACAAAGAAAACAAACGAAAAAGCCGCTGGTATTAGCCTCAGTCATGCTGGCGATGTTTATGGGGGCAATTGAGGCGACAATTGTTTCAACCGCGATGCCGGCAATAGTGGCTGATTTAGGCGGATTCACATTGTATAGCTGGGTGTTTTCAGCCTATTTATTAATGAATTCGATTACTGTACTGATTTATGGGAAATTGTCCGACTTATTTGGAAGAAGGCCGATTCTTACTTTTGGAATTATTCTCTTTTTAATTGGCTCCATCCTTTGCGGATTTGCCACTTCTATGCAAATGTTAATTATTTTCCGCTTAATTCAAGGATTTGGTGCCGGCGCAGTTGCCCCAATAGCCACAACAATTGTAGGTGATATCTATACGCCAGAGGAAAGAGCAAAAATTCAAGGATATCTTTCCAGTGTTTGGGGGATTTCGGCCATTACAGGTCCTGCTATTGGCGGTCTATTGGTCCAATATGTCAGCTGGAAATATGTATTCTGGATTAATGTTCCTCTTGGGATTCTTTCCCTTATTGGTTTATGGTTATTTTTACATGAAAATGTTCAGCAGAAAAAACATGAAATTGATTATGGTGGTGCTGTCCTCTTAACTATTACCATTTCCACTATTATGCTGCTCTTGGTTGAGGGAGGAAGCCGCTGGTCATGGGGGTCCTGGCAGGCTCTCGGGTTATTAGTTCTAGCCTTGATCGCGCTGTGCGCTTTTGTCTTTCAGGAAGGCCGGGCTAATGAACCGATGATGCCATTTTCAATTTGGAAACAAAAATCGATTTTTATTGCCAATATTGTTTCGTTGACAACAGGAATCATGTTAATCGGTATATCTAGTTTCCTGCCGACATTTGTACAAGGGGTAATGGAAAAGACTCCGATTGTAGCGGGTTTTACCTTAACAACGATGTCAATCGGCTGGCCGATTGCCTCAACGCTCTCAGGCAGAATGCTTATTTCCATTGGCTATCGTAAGACTTCCATTATTGGTGGTGTATTTTTAATCATTGGAAGTATCGCTTTTGTGACAATGTCAGCTTCCTCAGGTCCGTTATGGGCAGCTGTCGGTTCTTTTTTAGTAGGGGCAGGAATGGGGTTAACTTCAACGGCATTTATTGTTTCCATTCAAAGTACTGTCGGCTGGGAACAGCGTGGAATTGCTACGGCAGCGAATATGTTTATGCGGAATCTGGGAAATACCATTGGTGCGGCTCTTTTAGGCGGAATCTTAAATAACCGCATGATGAATTATTTTCATCAGAAAGCAGCAGAGCTTACTGTTGACGATGCTAATAAGCTGTTAAAGGCGGAAGAACGTGCCAATCTATCAAGCTCCATTAAAACAATCTTACAAAATGGGCTGACGAATTCCTTGCATTCTGTCTACTATGTGGTTCTCGCATTTGCCGTTATCAGCCTGTTGTTTATATTATTTATACCGAAAAGTAATGAACGTTCTGTATAAACTACATGGCTTTTTGGAAAGGAGTGCTTAAACATGTCCTCGTTATCCGAATTTCAATTACTTGCTGTTTTAGCGCAGGAAATGAATATGCGAAAAGCGTCTGAACGTTTATTCGTATCACAGCCAGCCTTGTCACAGCGTCTTCAGACAATTGAAAAAGAATGGGGGACGAAGCTGTTTATTCGTTCGCAAAAAGGGCTGTCATTAACCCCTGCTGGTGAGCTGGTTATCGAGTTTGTAAATGACGTCCTTAAAAAGGAAGAAAAGGTTCGCGAAACATTATATTCACTGCAATCGGGTGTTTCCGGAACATTAAGAATTGCGGTGGCATCAATTGTAGGCCAGAATTGGCTGCCGGAAGTATTAAAGAAATATGTTGATAAATATCCTCAGGTGAAAATTTCGCTGATGACCGGATGGAGCAGCGAAATATTAAATTGTTTGTATGATGATCAAGTACATATCGGGATTATTAGAGGCACTCCTGATTGGAAGGGAGTCAAAATTCATCTTTTCCAAGACCCGCTTTATCTCGTTGACAGGGAGATTACACAACAAGATCAGGTGTTAAAAACTGACCGTCCATTTATTCAATTCAAAAGCGATTCGAACTATTATCAGGAAATTCAGGATTGGTGGATGCGTAATTTTAAAACATCGCCAAAGAGAACAGTTGTTGTTGACCAAATTGAAACATGTAAGCAAATGGCGTTTAATGGTATCGGTTATGCCATTTTACCCGCGATAACGTTAACGAAGGCCGGGCAAAGTATTTTTAAAATCCCGCTTGTTGATGAGAATAATCTCCCAGTTGCCAGGGATACATGGTTATTAGGATATGAATCTGCCTTCCAGTTGAAACAGGTTCAAGCGTTTGTTGAACTGGTTAAAGAACATATTTCTGAATCCTCAGACCAATAAAATATTTTTTCTTGTTTTCACTGCCTTAGTTTGTTAAAGTATTTTTTAGTATGAAAAAAGGGGGAACTATAAATGATGGATGCACATGAAATTATTTCTTTTATCCAAAATAGCAAAAAATCCACACCGGTTAAGGTATATGTAAAAGGTGACCTAGAAGGTATTGAATTTGGAAGTAATTCAAAATCCTTTATCAATGGATCTACAGGTGTTGTTTTTGGTGAATGGTCAGAAATCGAAGCTGCTTTGGAAGCGAATAAAGCGAAAATAGAAGATTTTGTGATTGAAAGCGACCGCCGTAATTCAGCCATTCCATTATTGGATACAAAGCATATTAATGCTCGCATTGAACCGGGTGTCATTATTCGTGATCAGGTAGAAATTGGTGATAATGCTGTCATTATGATGGGTGCTGTTATTAATATTGGCGCAGTGATCGGTGAGAAAACGATGATTGACATGGGGGTCGTTCTTGGTGGACGAGCAACGGTCGGAAAGAACTGCCATATTGGCGCCGGTACGGTGTTAGCTGGTGTAATTGAACCGCCGTCCGCGAAACCTGTTATTATCGAGGATGATGTAGTAATTGGCGCAAATGCGGTTGTACTTGAAGGCGTGACTGTAGGAGAGGGTGCGGTTGTTGCTGCCGGTGCCGTAGTTACTCAAGATGTTGCACCATTTACAGTAGTCGCAGGTACACCTGCACGGAAAATTAAAGATATCGATGAAAAAACAAAATCAAAAACAGAAATAATGCAGGAACTAAGACAATTATAATAAACAAATAAGCGTGGAAGCTATTCCACGCTTATTTTTAAAGGAGTGACGAAAATGAATAGCTTAATTCAAATACGCCGGGACCTGCATCAAATTCCTGAACTGGGCTTTCAAGAATATAAAACTCAGGCCTATATATTAAATTACCTACATTCAATGCCTCAGGACCGGCTTACAATAAAAAAATGGAAGACTGGCTTATTTGTTAAGGTTCACGGTATGAATCCAAAGAAAACGATTGGTTACAGAACAGATATCGATGGACTGCCAATAACGGAAGAAACCGGGCTGTCGTTTTCCTCCACACATGAGGCCAAAATGCATGCTTGCGGTCACGATTTTCATATGAGTATAGCTTTAGGGGTACTAACCCATTTTGTACATAATCCGATTGACGATGACCTATTATTTATTTTTCAGCCGGCGGAGGAAGGGCCGGGCGGGGCGGAACCGATGCTGCAGACAAAAGAAATGCAGGAATGGATGCCAGATATGATTTTTGCTTTGCATATTGCTCCGGAATATCCGGTCGGAGCAGTGGCGGTCAAAGAGGGATTATTATTCGCCAATACTTCTGAATTATTTATTGATTTAAAAGGGAAAGGTGGGCATGCCGCGATGCCACACCAAACAAATGATATGGTGATTGCGGCATGTGCACTGGTTTCTCAATTACAAACAATTATTGCGAGAAATGTAAATCCTTTAGATTCTGCGGTTATTACGATTGGAAAGATTACAGGGGGAACGGTTCAAAATATAATTGCGGAAACGGCAAGACTTGAAGGGACGATTCGAACACTAACTCCGGAATCAATGGCAAAGGTGAAGCACCGCATTGAGGCCATTGTTGCCGGTATTGAGACAGGCTTTGAATGTGAAGCAAATATTGATTATGGTTCTATGTATTATCAAGTCTATAATCATGAAGAACTAACACGGGAATTTATGAGTTTTCTCAAGGAAGATCCGGAGGTTAAGCTAATTGAATGTAGGGAAGCGATGACTGGAGAAGATTTTGGTTACATGTTAAAGGAAATACCTGGATTCATGTTTTGGCTTGGCGTTAACACTCCATATGGTCTCCATCATGCAAAGTTAAACCCAAATGAGGATGCAATTGGAGCGGCGGTAAGAATTATGACAAATTATATAACATTTAAGGGAAATCATAAGTGAGAATAAGAGTCGTTTTATTTTATTGTTATGGTTAATTATGCTAAAATGATGGTGGATTAAGGGAAAATATGTTACATATCGTCGTTTATTCTTCCATAGTCAGGGCAAACTGATTAAGGGGAATTGAGGCAGAATATTATAATTAATATTTATTTAAATTAATTATAATTTAATATTGACTCAAAATAAGAATTAGCCTATAATGAAACATGTAAACAAGATAGCAAATGAGAATTGCTATAAAAACTCATTTTATCAATATACTATGGAGGGATTTTAAAATGCCAGAACGTATGGTAGGTAAACAAGCTCCACGTTTCGAAATGGACGCAGTATTACCAAATAAAGAATTTGGTAAAGTAAGCCTTGAAGAAAACATGAAAAATGACAAATGGACAGTATTGTTCTTCTATCCAATGGATTTCACATTTGTGTGCCCGACTGAAATTACAGCAATGTCTGACCGCTATGAAGAATTTGATGATCTAGATGCAGTGGTAATTGGTGCTTCTACTGATACAATTCATACCCACCTTGCTTGGATTAAAACAGATCGTAAAGAAAATGGTCTTGGCGATTTAAACTATCCTTTAGCTGCGGATACAAACCACGTTGTTGCTCGTGACTATGGTGTATTAATCGAAGAAGAGGGTGTTGCACTTCGCGGCCTATTCATCATCGACCCAGAAGGCGAATTAAAATACTCTGTAGTAAACCACAACAACATTGGCCGTGATGTTGATGAAACATTACGTGTTCTTCAAGCATTACAAACAGGCGGACTTTGCCCAGCAAACTGGAAGCCTGGACAAGCTACACTTAATGTGTAATTTTAAATGAAATTGATAGACCTAACCATACTGTGTTAGGTCTATTTTTAAAATAAGGGGGCGTTTAAATGAAGTTACGCGAACAGATGCCGGAATTAACAGGAGCAACCGAATGGCTTAATGGACAAGTAACGAAAGATGAACTGGTCGGCCAAAAACCAACACTAATTCACTTCTGGTCCATTAGCTGTCATTTATGTAAAGAAGCCATGCCGCAAATCAATCAATTCCGTGACCAATATAACGATAAATTAAACGTTGTAGCTGTCCATATGCCAAGGTCAGAAAATGATTTAAATATTGAAGAAATCAAGCAGGTTGCAGCTGAGCACGGAATTACGCAGCCGATTTTTGTAGATAGCGAGCATAAATTAACCGATGCATTTGAAAATCAATATGTTCCTGCATATTATGTATTTGATAAAGACGGTAAGCTTCGTCACTTCCAAGCTGGCGGAAGCGGCATGAAGATGCTGGAAAAACGAGTTAACCGTGTTTTAGACGAGTTAGAAAAAGCTGAATAACTTTTGAAGGTTTAGGACTGTTCGTTTTGAATAAACGAGCAGTTTTTTTATTTTCGACTTGGAACATATTGTAACCTCACCCTTTTTTTATCGTCGGTAATAGTAACCGTGATTTTAACACTAAAAAGGGGTGTCATGAGTTGAAAATACTAATAAAATGGCTGTCGATCGTATTCCTGCTTTTTACGCTTGCTGCCTGCAGTTCAAGTAATTCCGAAAGCAAAGAGGCAATGGATTCAGCAAAAAGTATGGCTGGGGAAAGTACAGGAATCATTGCAAAGAATGATGACCGCGCCGAAACAGATCAGAAAGCAACTGAAAATAATGTACAGGCTGAAAAAGTTGCCGCGCCTGCAAAGATGGTTATTTATCAAGCAGATTTACACCTTAGGGTAAAGAATTTCGAAAGAACTGTTCAAGTAATTGAGAAAAATGCGGCGAAATATGGCGGTTATATTGCGGAATCTAATGTCACAAGAGAGGGTAAAGAGCAATTAAGCGGTATGATAAAAATTCGGATTCCACAAACACATTTTCACCAATTTTTGGACGATGCTGAAGGAGAGGCAGCAGAGGTTCTCCAGCGTAATATTATCGGACAGGACGTAACTGAAGAGTATGTTGATTTACAGGCTAGATTGAAATCGAAACGGGTAGTTGAGGAACGATTATTGTCGTTTATGAAAAATGCCGTAAAAACCGAGGACTTATTAAAAATTTCTAATGATTTAGCTGCTGTTCAGGAGGAAATTGAAACGATTGAAGGGAAAATGAAATACCTGGAAAACCAGACCTCCTACTCAACAGTTACGATTACACTTTATGAAAATAAGGTGATTGTTCCGGAGATTGAAAATGATCAATTAAATACATGGGACAAAACGAAAAAACAATTCATGAAAAGTACCAATTTATTACTGTCCGCTGTTTCGAGTTTAGTTGTCTTCATTTTCGGAAACCTGCCAATCATCGTAACAATAATTCTTCTTGGATTCATTGGTTTTTATATTTATAGAAAAAGGAAAAGAAATAATCAAAACTAACCATGAGCGGTAAAAACTTAATATAGCAAAAAAAGGTACCGTAATGATACAATATGAAGTAATTGTAATTGTTGGGGGAGTTTTTGTGAAAAAGAGTTTTGCAGTCATAGGTTTAGGTCGTTTCGGAGGAAGTATTTGCCGCACCTTAACGGATGAAGGAATGGAAGTACTAGCAATTGACGTTAATGAAGAACGAGTGAATGAATTTTCCATGATTGCCTCCCATGCGGTAGTCGGAGATACAACCGATGAAGCAGTATTGAAAAGCCTGGGGATCCGCAATTTCGATCATGTTATCGTTGCTATAGGGGACGACATTCAATCAAGCATCCTTACTACATTGATCTTAAAAGAGTTAGGGGTAGCATGTGTTACCGCTAAGGCTCAAAATGATTATCATGAAAAGGTATTAAGAAAGATTGGCGCCGACCATGTCGTCCACCCGGAAAGAGATATGGGAAAAAGGATTGCGAACAATATGACTTCCAGTAATGTTGTTGACTATCTTGAACTATCAGATGAACATAGCATCGTGGAAATCGTCGCTAATGGAAAGATAGGCGGACATACGATCATGGATATGGATATTCGTAAGAAATATGGGTTAAACATCGTCGCTATTAAAAGGGGAGAAGACATCATTGTTTCACCGCTGGCATCGGAAATGATCCATATCAATGACGTTTTAATTGTAATAGGAACAGATAATGATATCGATCGATTTGAAAAAAAAGTTATGGAATAAGTGCAAAGCAAAACAGAGAAGCGATGCTTCTCTTTCAGATTGTCGAGAAAGGGTATTTTTCTCGGCAATTTTTCATTTTGTCAGACTTAAAATACGGATTTTATAATAAGATTGACCATGCTAACGGGGCCTGTTGATTTCCGCTCCGGGCACTCGCTTTCCGCGGGGAGGTCCTGGAGCCTCCTCGTTGCTTTGCGCCTGTGGGGTCTCCAGTGACCTCTCAATCCCGCAGGAGTCGAGTGCCCTCCGCTCCAATCAACAGGGAGCAAATCAACCTAAAGAATTGCAACACACCTTTTCCAACCTAGCTAAATGTGTTGCAATCTTTTTTTATATTTTGGCAGGCTGCAGTAAGGAGAGCCTGTTCACTCGCTTTCTTAAATCCCCGTAACTGGTAGTAAGAAGCCCATGCAGTTCTTTTGAGGCTGCAAAGTTTCGCTTAATTTTTTCCTTTCTAAATTTATAAAGCAGTTTTCCCGATTTAGATAAAAATCTCCTGGAAAATATTTGTTCCTTAAATCGATGTTGACGATTCCAGCTAATCGTGGAGTGATGTGGAACTGAATCCTTGAATTTTAAACCTAAAAACCAGCGGTAGGCTACGTTTATTCTTATTTCCCTTTCTAATCTCTTTTGGCTTAAACATTGATTTCACCACTTATTTAAATTATTTATTTGTTGAACGAAGGTCTTTATTGAAATCAACAGACCTGTTGAAAAGCTTATATATTAATATTATTATAACGAATTAACGCAGTGAATCATTAAAGTGTTAATATAAGATAAAAGGCCATCGAAAGTTTTTCGACAGCCTGAAAGAGAAGCGATGCTTCTCTTTTTTTATACTTCCATAATAATTGGTAAAATCATTGGTCTGCGTTTTGTTTTTTCGTAAAGGAAAGGAGCTAATGTATCAGTAATTTCATTTTTAATTTCCGACCATTGACTTGTTTTTCGTTCCATAATCTTATTTAAATGTTTAGTGATTAGATTTTGTGCATCATTAATTAAATCACCAGATTCGCGCATATAAACAAATCCGCGGGAAATAAGGTCCGGACCGGAAGCAATTTTGAATTCCTTCATATTAATGCTGACAACTACCACAACAAGGCCTTCTTCAGAAAGAATTCTTCTATCCCTTAAGACGATGTTCCCGATATCACCGACACCACTGCCATCGATATAAACAGAGCCTGATGGGATTTTCCCAGCAATTTGTGCTGAAGAATCAGAAAGCGCAAGAACTTCGCCATTATCCATAATAAAGCAGTTTTCTTCCTCAACACCGCAATCCACCGCAAGTTTAGCATGCATTTTCTGCATTCGGTATTCACCGTGAATAGGCATAAAGAACTTTGGTTTAATTAAACGAAGCATTAGCTTTTGTTCCTCTTGGCCGCCATGGCCGGATGTGTGGATATTGCTTAATTTGCCATGAATAACATCCGCGCCGGCACGATATAACAAGTTGATGGTGCGGCTGACACTTATTGTATTCCCAGGAATTGGTGATGAAGAAAATACGACAGTATCCCCTGGGATAATTTGAATTTGCCGGTGGGTCCCATTAGCAATTCTTGATAATGCCGCCATCGGCTCACCTTGACTTCCTGTACAAAGAATCGTTACCTTTTCGGCTGGAATGCGGTTAATTTGTCCCGCATCAATAAACGTATCCTTTGGGGCGCTAATATAGCCTAAATCCAGGCCAATATTAATTGCAGCCTCCATGCTCCGGCCAAACACGGCAATTTTTCGTCCATTTGCGACCGCTGCTTCGGTTACCTGCTGCAGGCGGTGAATATTAGAGGCAAAGGTAGCAAAAATAATCCGTCCGTTTACCTTGCGGAAAATATCCTGAATACTTTCACCGACTCGTCGTTCTGACATCGTAAATTCCGGTATTTCACTATTTGTACTGTCAGATAGCAAACATAGTACACCATCTCTGCCAATCTCAGCCATTTTAGTCAAATTCGCTGGTTCTCCCACAGGGGTAAAATCAAATTTGAAGTCACCTGTATGGACAATCTGCCCTGGAGGGGTCTTGACAACAATTCCGTATGAATCAGGAATACTGTGAGTGGTACGGAAGAACGTAACAGATGTTTTGCGGAATTTAATCACATCATCTTCTTTGATTTCAATCAATTTTGCACTCCGGAGTAACCCATGCTCTTCTAATTTATTTTTAATTAACCCAAGAGCAAGTTTGCCTCCGTAAATAGGAATGTTAACTTCCCGCAGCAAATAAGGGATTCCGCCGATATGATCTTCGTGGCCATGGGTAACAAACAATCCTTTTATTTTCTCCTCGTTTTTCACTAAATAAGTATAATCTGGGATTACATAATCAATCCCTAACAATTCATCTTCAGGGAACTTTATTCCAGCATCTATTAATATAATTTCATCCTGAAATTGTACCCCATAAGTGTTTTTGCCAATTTCGCCTAATCCCCCGAGGGCAAAAACAGCTGCTTGATCATTTTTTACAAATTTCATAAATTATCAAATCTCCAATACTTTAAAGTCTTCATTTTGTTGTTCATATTCTAAATAAGCCCCTTTTACTTCTTGAATTAATTCTATATTAAATCCTTTATCCGCAATTTTGGTATAGACCTCTCTAACAGATTCAGCATTAATAAAAATTGTTCTCGTTTTTTCCCTTACCGGTACTTCAGTTTTTGATTCCTGATAATATACTTTAAAAATCACTGTAATCTCGCTCCTTATAAAATCATAACTTTTTCTATTATATAAAAGATTTTCATCTTTTTCATTTATTTTATTGGAATTATTAGGTCTATTGTGAAAAACTATGTAAAAATAAAGTTACTGTTAATCACTTTACAATAACGAAGGAGCCCTTCGCAACTTTGAAGGGCTCAAAAAGTTTTTAATGTCCAGGAAGTAAACTTTTTTTAGGCAATAGATTTTTTTCGCAGTAAGTCTTTCCACTGTTTTAAAAGCTTTTTCTTTAGCTTCTTTAACATAGTGGATCATCTCCTTAAGTTTATTTTAAACGTTCCTTGTCCAAAGTAAAGTCAACAATGACAAATAATTGAAATTTTTTTACTTGCTTAAAAGATTTACCGTTCAAATTCATATTTTTACTATATATTATATGATGAAAATGCGGATTTTCTCATGGATAATCATGGAATTGAAGTGAAGGAAAATTGACTTTCTGTTGTATATGGTTTAGCTTTTTAGAGGATATAAACGAAGAGAAGAACCTTTTAGGAGAAGATGTGGTTATGAAAAAAATTGTTTTTTTTGATATAGATGGGACGTTGCTGGATCATCAAAAAAATCTTCCTAACAGTACAAAAGAGGCCATTCAAAAATTGAAGGAAAATGGTGTTTTTACTGCAATTGCTACTGGCAGGGCGCCGTTTATGTTTGAAAATTTGCGAGAAGAACTGGGTATTGATTCCTTTGTTTGCTTTAACGGGCAATATGTTGTTTTTGAGAATGAGGTCATCTATAAAAATCCATTATCACAGGAAGAATTAGAGAGATTTACTGAATGTGCAAAGGATAACAGCCACCCGTTAGTATTTATGGATGAAAAAACGATGAAAGGCAGTGTCAGGCACCATCAATTTATTGAACAAAGTCTGACAAGCTTAGGATTTCCCCATCCGGAAGAAGATTCCGATTTTTATCTGAATAAAAAAATATATCAAGCTTTACTTTTTTGTGAAGAAAATGTTGAGCAACAGTATTTCGACGAGTTTGAGCAATTTCGTTTCATCCGCTGGCATCCTTACAGTGTAGATGTGCTGCCTAACGGAGGATCGAAAGCAGAAGGAATCAAGAAGCTGATTGAGCGATTGGGATTCGATTTGAAAGACGTCTTTGCATTTGGTGATGGGTTAAATGATTTAGAAATGCTGAAAGCTGTCGGAACTGGCGTTGCAATGGGAAATGGCGTACCCGAAGCGAAAAAACAAGCCGACCTTATCACCACCGATGTATCCGAAAATGGCATCTGGAACGGCCTAAAAGAATTGGAACTGATATAAAGATCATTTTAATGGTGATTGAAGCGAAGAGCCTGGAGCGGAAATCACATAAAAAAACCCGGCTCAAGAGAACCGGGTTTTTTATCTATCAATCTCAACTGCATCCTCAATCGGTTTAAATGGATTATCTTTATTAATATGATCATAAAACATAATCCCATTTAAATGATCAATCTCATGCTGGAAACAAATCGCCGGCAACCCCTTTAAGCGAATCTTAACCTCTTTTCCATCTGCGTTGAATCCTTTAACAGTCACTCTAGCATATCGGGGGACATAGCCGGGAATCGACTCATCCACCGAAAGACAGCCTTCACCGGACTTTAAATAGGCCTTTTCAACAGAGTGGCTAATAATTTTTGGATTATAAAGAGCATAGCTGATAAGTTCGTCCCGGTCACCGTTAACATGAACGGCAATCATCCGTTTTGATACATTGATTTGCGGTGCTGCCAGCCCTATTCCGGGACGCAAACCATATTTTTCGGCAATTTCGCTATTTTGACTATTGATCACATATTCCAATAGACTGTTTAATATTTGTTTATCTTCTTCAGACGGCGGCAAAACGACCTCTTCGGCCATTTTTCGAAGTGTTGGATGGCCATCTCGAATGATATCATCCATCGTTATCATGACGTTCACTCCTGTGATTTAAATTTATGTAATATGAAAATAGTCTATCAAACAATCCGCAAAATGTTAACAAAAGTAAAACGGAAACTTTCCCATTTTGATTGTAAATCAGACCTTATGTCGGTATAGTTAAGAGTGGTAAGGGGGATTGTTAAGTGATTTTTTTAAGAAAAAGTCAAATCATGATTACCATTTTTGCGATTTTTGCTATTCTTTCAGGCTGTACTGAGAAAAATACGGCTGTTCAAGATATATATGATGTGTTGGAAAAGACGGTGGCTAAGGAAAAAGTATTTGAAGATCAGCAGGGGCCGCTAGTCGCATTGGAGAAAAAGGAAAAAGAGATTTATGACCAAATCATTTATTTAGGCATGAAACAATATGATCAGATTGTAAAGCTGTCCGATCAAGCTATTTCTTCTGTTGACCAAAGAAAAGAATTAATGGAAAAAGAAACAGCGAGCATTAAGGAATCAGAAAAGGAATTTCAAAAAATAGAGGCCCTAAAGGTGAAATTAGAGGACCCGGAATTAAGAAAAATTACTGATGAATTGTACGATATTATGATGAAAAGATATCAGGTTCATAATGAATTGTACAAGGAATATTCAGATGCATTAGAAAATGATAAAAAATTATATGAAATGTTTAAAAACAAGAATCTACCCATTAAAGACCTTGAGGAGCAGGTGAAAAATCTTAATCAAATCTACAATCGAATTTCCGATGCTAATGAAAGCTTTAATGGGCTGACAGAACAATATAATGAAAAAAAGCAAGCTTTTTATAAAAAAGCAGGTCTTACCGAAAAAAAATAATAGCATTCTTAAAAAATCGGCTGATTTGGCCGATTTTTTCTATATTATAACAACTGAGAAAAAATCGTGATTTTATATAACAGTTCTGCATTTTTGATTGATACAGTCGATCACAAATGCTGAATGATTAATAAGTTATTAATGGTGAAAAATTATTGCATTAAGTATTTGACGGAGTGAAATGAATGATGTAAACTCAAAATGTATTCAAAAATTGTATTAATATTTATTGGTATAAAATTGATACAGTATAATTGGTGGTAACATGGTGATTTTATGGTTTTAACTTGTCTTTTCTGTGAAAAGCTAACAATAAGTTGATCCTTGAATTCACTAAAATGGTCCAGAATTCCCCAGTAATAATGTAAATGCTTTTTATTTATATTTGGGGCATTCTATGCAAAGGCATATTTTAATTTTACTTAAATTTAAATAGAAAGGACGATGTGACAAAATGGCTTCAAAAACGCAAAACGCCTCTATTGATGGAAAAAAGACACTCGAAGTAGTTGAAGAGCAATTTCAAACACTGCAAATTCTTAATGAGGATGGAGAAATTGTAAATGAGGCAGCAATGCCAGATCTCTCCGACGAACAGCTTCAAGAGCTAATGCGTCGAATGGTTTACACGCGTATCCTAGACCAAAGATCTATCTCCCTGAATCGTCAAGGCAGACTAGGTTTCTACGCACCAACTGCAGGTCAAGAGGCATCACAGCTGGCAAGTCAATTTGCACTTGAAAAAGAAGACTTTATCTTACCGGGATATCGCGATGTTCCGCAATTAATATGGCATGGCCTGCCATTATACCAAGCCTTCTTATTCTCACGCGGACACTACCAAGGAAATCAAATCCCTGAAGGTGTTAACGTATTGTCACCTCAAATTATTATCGGGGCTCAATATATTCAAGCAGCCGGTGTCGCACTTGGCATTAAAAAGAATGGTACGAAAGCCGTAGCAATTACTTATACTGGTGATGGCGGTGCTTCCCAAGGTGATTTCTATGAAGGAATTAACTTTGCGGGTGCTTTCAAGGCTCCGGCAATTTTCATTGTCCAAAACAACCGCTTTGCCATTTCAACTCCTGTTGAAAAGCAATCAGCTGCCAAAACAATTGCCCAAAAAGCTGTTGCGGTAGGAATCCCTGGAATTCAGGTGGATGGTATGGATCCATTAGCAGTGTATGCGGCTACCCGACAAGCACGTGAACGCGCCATCAACGGAGAAGGTCCTACATTAATTGAAACATTAACATATCGGTATGGGCCACATACGATGGCTGGTGATGACCCAACTCGATACCGTACTGCTGACCTTGATAATGAATGGGAAAAGAAAGACCCTATTGTTCGCTTCCGCAAGTTCTTGGAAAAGAAAGGACTTTGGAGTGAAGAAAGAGAAAACGAAGTAATTGAACAGGCAAAAGAGGATATTAAAGAAGCAATCAAAAAAGCGGACGCGGCTCCTAAACAAAAGGTTACTGATTTAATGTCGAATATGTTTGAAGAAATGCCAAATTACTTAAATGAACAATATGAAATTTATCAAGCAAAGGAGTCGAAGTAAGTCATGGCTCAAATGACAATGATACAAGCAATTACTGATGCTCTCCGTACAGAGCTGCAAAATGATTCGAAAACATTAATCTTTGGGGAAGACGTTGGCGTAAACGGCGGGGTATTCCGTGCTACGGAAGGACTTCAAAAAGAATTTGGCGAAGACCGCGTATTTGATACACCGCTTGCTGAATCTGGAATTGGCGGTTTATCAATTGGCTTGGCGCTTCAAGGGTTCCGTCCAATCCCTGAGATTCAATTCTTCGGATTTGTTTTTGAAGTGATGGACTCTATTGCCGGACAAATGTCCCGTATGCGCTACCGTTCAGGCGGACGCTACCATATGCCAATTACTGTTCGTTCTCCATTTGGCGGCGGTGTTCATACTCCTGAGCTTCACTCAGACAGCTTAGAAGGCTTAATGGCCCAAACTCCTGGATTAAAAGTTGTTGTGCCATCAACACCATACGATGCAAAAGGATTGTTACTCTCAGCTATTCGTGACAACGATCCAGTCATTTTTCTTGAGCATTTAAAATTATACCGTGCGTTTCGTCAGGAAGTGCCGGAAGAAGAATATACAATTCCGCTTGGAAAAGCAGATGTAAAACGAGAAGGCACTGATGTATCTATTATCACATATGGTGCAATGGTCCATGAATCATTAAAAGCTGCAGATGAATTAGCAAAAGAAGGTTATTCTGCAGAGGTTATTGATTTACGTACAATCAGTCCGCTTGATATTGATACAATTATTGCATCTGTTGAAAAAACTGGCCGCGCTATTGTCGTACAGGAAGCACAGAAGATGGCCGGGGTTGCAGCAAATGTTGTGGCCGAAATCAATGATCGTGCCATCCTAAGTCTAGAAGCTCCAGTATTACGTGTGGCGGCACCTGATACCGTTTATCCGTTCTCACAAGCAGAAACTGTTTGGCTTCCAAACTATAAGGATGTAATCGAAACGGCTAAAAAGGTTTTAACATTTTAATGAAAGGGGAAATAGACAGAGTGGTCTGTTTCCCTATTAGGCTTTACTATATTAAATAATTTGGAAAAAATAGGAGGAAAAACCTAATGTCATTTCAATTTAAAATGCCTGACATTGGTGAAGGTATTCATGAAGGCGAAATTGTCAAATGGTTTATTAAACCAGGTGATAAAGTAAAAGAAGATGATGTACTTTGTGAAATCCAAAATGATAAAGCTGTTGTTGAAATCCCTTCTCCGGTAGAAGGAACCGTTATAGAAGTTCTAATAGGTGAAGGAACTGTTGCAACTGTAGGACAAGTTCTGGTTACTTTTGATGCTCCGGGCTATGAGGATCTACAATTTAAAGGCGATCACGGTGAAGAAGAGACGAAACAAGAAGCAGCACCTGAAGCTGCTCCAGCACCTGAAACAAAACCCGAAACAGTATCACAACCGGCTGCAGTAGAACCAGCGAAGCAAGCTGAAGTGGATCCAAACCGTCGTATTATTGCAATGCCGTCTGTAAGAAAGTATGCACGCGAAAAAGGCGTTGATATCCATTTAGTGGCTGGAACAGGCAACAATGGCCGGATTATGAAGGATGATATTGATGCATACTTAAATGGAGGCGCGCAAGCTGTTCAAACCGCCCCTGCTGCTGAAACGAAGGAAGAGGCGGGAAATACGGTTGAAACGACCCAAGCCGCTGCTGTTCCGCAAGGACAATATCCGGAAACTCGTGAAAAATTAAGCGGAATCCGTAAGGCAATTGCCAAAGCGATGGTTAACTCTAAGCATACAGCTCCTCATGTTACTTTAATGGATGAGGTGGATGTAACGAAACTTGTGGCACATCGTAAGAAATTTAAAGAAGTTGCAGCACAAAAAGGTATTAAGCTGACATTCCTTCCATATGTCGTAAAAGCTTTAACAAGTGCTTTACGTGAATATCCGGTATTGAATACATCTATCGATGATGCAGCAGGCGAAATCGTTCACAAGCATTACTACAATATCGGTATCGCCGCTGATACGGAAAAAGGATTATTAGTTCCGGTTGTTAAAGACGCTGACCGTAAATCGGTTTTTACAATTTCACAGGAAATTAACGAATTAGCTGATAAAGCACGCAGCGGCAAGCTGGCTCCAGACGAAATGAAGGGCGGCTCTTGCACAATTAGTAATATCGGTTCTGCAGGCGGTCAATGGTTTACTCCGGTCATTAACCATCCGGAAGTTGCAATCCTGGGTATTGGCCGTATTGCTGAAAAACCAATTGTCAGAGATGGAGAAATTGTTGCAGCACCAGTCTTAGCAATTAGTTTAAGCTTCGACCATCGGATGATTGATGGTGCGACTGCACAAAATGCAATGAATCATATTAAACGATTATTAAACGACCCAGAACTTTTGTTAATGGAGGCGTAATAACATGGTAGTTGGAGATTTCCCAATAGAAACAGATACTATAGTCATCGGTGCCGGACCTGGGGGATATGTTGCTGCAATCCGCGCGGCCCAGCTTGGACAAAAAGTTACCATTGTTGAAAAGGAATATATGGGCGGTGTTTGCTTAAACGTCGGCTGTATTCCTTCTAAAGCAATTATTGCAGCTGGTCACCGCTATGAAACAGCAAAGCATTCCGATAAATTTGGGATCACTGCAGAAAAGGTAACAGTTGATTTTTCAAAGGTCCAACAATTTAAAGCTGATGTCGTTAAAAAATTAACCGGCGGCGTAGAAGGTTTATTAAAGGGCAATAAAGTGAATATTGTCCGCGGTGAAGCTTACTTCGTTGATAATACATCCTTAAGAGTGATGGGCGAAAATTCAGCTCAAACCTATACATTCAAAAATGCGATTATTGCAACCGGCTCACGTCCAATCGAGCTTCCTGCATTTAAATATTCAAAACGTGTACTGGATTCGACTGGGGCACTTAATCTTCAAGAAATTCCGCAAAAGATCGTTGTAATTGGCGGCGGTGTAATCGGGGTTGAACTAGGTGGAGCTTATGCAAACTTTGGCAGCCAGGTTACCATTTTAGAAGGCGCGGACGAAATCCTTGGCATGGGTGTATTTGATAAACAAATGGCAGCCCTTGTTAAGCGCAGCCTGAAGAAAAAAGGCGCAGAAATTATCACGAAAGCTTTAGCTAAAGGCGTCGAAGAAACAGAAAACGGTGTAACTGTCACATATGAAGCTAAGGGTGAAGAAAAGAAAGTAGAAGCTGATTATGTATTCGTTATGGTTGGCCGTCGTCCTAATACGGATGAAATGGGTCTTGAACAAGCCGGCGTCAAAATGACCGAGCGCGGCCTAATTGAAATTGACAAGCAATGCCGTACAAACGTTAGTAATATTTATGCTATTGGAGATGTTGTAGCTGGCCCGCAGCTTGCACATAAAGCTTCTTATGAAGCGAAAATTGCGGCTGAAGCCATCTCTGGACATCCTTCAGAAATTGACTACCTAGGAATCCCAGCTGTTGTCTTCTCGGATCCAGAGCTTGCTTCTGTAGGCTACACCGAGCAGCAGGCAAAGGATGAAGACATTGAGATTACAGCTGCGAAATTCCCATTTGCGGCTAATGGCCGTGCCTTATCATTAGACAGCACTGACGGGTTCTTAAAGCTAATTACCCGCAAAGAAGATGGTCTAGTTATCGGTGCACAAATTGCCGGTGCTAATGCATCTGATATGATTGCAGAGCTTGGCCTTGCGATTGAAGCTGGCATGACAGCAGAAGATTTAGCCATGACCATCCATGCCCACCCAACATTAGGTGAAATCACCATGGAAGCAGCAGAAGTGGCACTTGGAACACCAATTCACATCGTTAAATAAATCAAAAAAAGTCCTCTTAGCACCATGCGTGGAGGACTTTTTTTATTTTTAAAAAACTAATTTGGAAAATACTACAGATGTCAATCATATATATTAAAATAATGTGCTTTTAAAAGTGGTGATTGAAGTGAAAAGCTATGTAGTTGTCCTGCTGCAGTTTATTATTTGGAGCGGTTATACATTTATTGAATGGCTGTCAAAACATGATCAGCTTATTTATAAAGTGATTATGTTCTTTGTCTTTTTTTATTTGGCCTTTATCATTGGTAATAAAGTAACACAATCTGCTGGGAAAACATTTTTTATCACGACGTTAAGCTTAGTTATCTATGCTTCAATTCATTATACGATGGCGATGTTAATCCATTAAAAAAAGCCCCATAAAAGGAGCATTAGAAAATTATTTTCTTGGGTAAAAGTACATGATTCTTCCGTTGAATAAATGAAGTTCGCCTTGAAGCTTTTTAGCAAGGAATTTACAAAATTCATTCGCCTTCCCCTTATCTCCAAAGGTAGATTGATCGGGAAGCGTCACCTGAATGTAAGCCTGTTCGTTCTCGCTGCCATCTTCGCCGCGAACAATTTCGGTGTCAATGCCTAATAAGATGACATTATAACGCTCGTGATTCGAGTGTAAATAAAACCACTTTCCTTCACTGTCTTCTGTTTCTTTCATTTCATAAGGAAAAGCAGCGTTTTCAAATTGCCAGTCTAATTGGTCGCCTGTTTTTGTTGTAATATTTTTATAGTAGTGGAATAATTCTTTTACTTCATCAGTTGATATTGTTTGTTTTGCAGATGAGGGCACAAGTTTAATAAATGCATTTTCCGCCATCATCATTCCCCCCTATTAGCCGATAATATACATCCTCTTTTATTCTAGCATTGAATAATAGAGGCTACAACTTATATAAAAATAATTTGGTTATTTTCTTGTACTTTTTGCTGAAATCAATTATAATAAAATTCTAAATATTATAATAAGTGGAGGGGTTAAATGGAATTATTTGAAAAGCTCTATGATGAGCATGAAAAAGTTAAAGTAAGATTTATTGGTTTCACAACAGAACATACACGCTATGACTTCGGTATTGTTTACACCAATATGTTCTTCGGTAAGCCTCTGGTCGTATGTATGCAAACTGGGCGTTCAACCCTCCTCGATCCTAAAGACATTGAAGATACTGATCACCTTCAAACCTTATTTCGTATCCCTGAACAACAGCAGGCGGCGGATTTAGCTGAATTTTTCAAAACAGCACTGCCGGAAATTCCATTTGTCACACAATATGATTATGATTAAAAAAAGGCTATTAGGCCTTTTTTTTATGTTTATTTTTTAATTGTGACATACAAATTAGGCTTGAAAAATTAAATGTGATATATTATTATATTCTCAAGGATGTTTAAACGCTTTCATAAGTGATAATATTCCATAATGAAAAGGGGATAGAACGATGGGTACTCTAGTATGTCAAACATGTAATTCAACGATTGATCATTTTGAGGATGAAAAGGTTACTGTCCTTTATTCAAAATGTAATTGCTGCTGCGACCATCATACAGACGAAGAAGTGTAATTTTGCTAATTGGAATAAAAACAGGATTCCTGACTGGAATCCTGTTATTTTTTTCTATTATAAAATTGCTTTGTATTCTTTAATGACATGAATCGTCTTTAGGTCATCATCTTCAGGGCCTTGAACAGGCAGACCTGCTTCTAGGTTTTTCTTAATGTAATGCAGATTTTCCTTCGTCATGATTTCACCAGGAATAATAATTGGTATTCCCGGCGGATAGACCATCACAAATTCCGCGATTATCCTGCCTGCAGATTCTTCAAATGGAACCACTTCAGTCTCTGAATAAAAAGCATCCCTAGGTGTTAAAGCCAGAACTGGGATTTCAGGAAGGAGAACTTCCACCGGTTCTGTTTTCGCGGCACTGTGTTCAAATTCAAGGGAAAGATCTTTTAATGCATTTACAAGTTGATCTGCTTCATACTCTGTATCGCCAAATGTTACGATACAAAGAATGTTATACAGGTCAGACAATTCAACTTCAATATTATGTTTTTCCCTAAGCCATTTTTCGACCTCGTATCCTGTTAAACCTAAATCCTTTACGGAAATTATGAGCTTCATGGGGTCGTAATCATAGGCGGCTTTTGAACCTAAAATTTCTTCACCGGCACAATAAAGATGATCAATTTCGTTTATTCTTTTGCGCATTGTTCCCGCTAAGCGAATTGTTTTATCAATTAAGTCCCGGCCTTTCACAGCTAATTGCTTACGGGCTACATCCAGTGATGCCAGCAATAAATAGGAAGTTGAAGTCGTCGTCAGCATACTGAGAATGGACTGTACATGCTTAACGGATACTAATCCTTCTTTTACATTAAGAACGGAACTTTGCGTCATTGAACCCCCAAGTTTATGAACACTTGTCGCCGCCATATCGGCACCGGCTTGCATAGCTGAAAGGGGTAGTTCATCATGGAAATGGATATGAACACCATGAGCCTCGTCAACAAGCACTGGGATATGATAGGAATGGGCAATTTCTACAATCTTTTTTAAATCTGCAGAGACGCCAAAGTAAGTAGGATTAATAACCAGCACCGCCTTGGCATCCGGGTGCTGCTCAAGCGCCTTTTCAACAGAATCTGTTGTAATCCCATGAGAAATTCCAAGCTTTTCATCGATTTCCGGATGAATAAACACTGGGATGGCACCGGAAAAAACAATAGCAGACATAACAGACTTATGGACGTTTCGAGGAACGATTATTTTTTCGCCGGGGCCGCATACAGCCATAACCATCGTCATAATAGCCCCGCTGGTACCTTGAACTGAAAAGAATGTATGATCCGCACCAAAGGCTTTTGCAGCTAATTCTTGAGCTTGTTTTATCATTCCTTTTGGATGATGCAGGTCATCAAGGGGGCCGATATTAATTAAGTCAATTGATAAGGCGTTGTCACCGATAAATTGACGAAATTCCGGATCAATCCCCGCACCTTTTTTATGACCGGGAATATGGAATTGAATAGGATTTCTCTTTGCATGTTGTAATAATCCGCTAAATAACGGTGTTTGGTTTTGCGACAATTTAGATCCACACCTCTTTATTTATAAAAATACATAATTTATTTGACGAAACAATAAACAAAAAACAAGTGAATTATAGCATTATTCTTATCTATTGCATAGGAGTTTTCCCTTTTTCTTTTTGATTAGTTTCTCAAACATAAAGGAAAAATAATCTGTTTAGCCGAAATAACATATAGTAACAATTATAGGAGGGTCTAAAGTGAACTGGCAAACACGTGTAACGGAAATTTTAAATATTCAATATCCAATCATTCAAGGCGGACTTGCTTACCTAGCCTACTCAGATTTGGCAGCTGCGGTATCGAATGCTGGGGGGCTCGGGCAAATTACCGCGATGTCGCTGGAAAAACCAGAACAGCTTAGGGATGAGATCAGGAGAGTAAGACAATTGACTGAAAAGCCATTTGGTGTGAACTTTGCTATAGGGCAGCACGGAAGATCGTTTAGTGAATTTTTACAAGTTGCGATTGATGAGGAGGTACCTGTTATTTCCATGACAGGAGGAAATCCTGCTCCAATCTTTGAGCAATTAAAAGGTACTAATGCCAAAACACTTGTCCTTGTTGCCGCAAGGAGACAGGCTGTTAAAGCGGAGGAGCTTGGGGCAGATGCGGTCATGGTTGTCGGGCAGGAGGGAGGGGGCCATTTAGGCCGTGATGATATTGGTACGATGGTATTAATTCCGCAAGTTGTTGATGCGGTCTCGATTCCGGTTATTGCCTCCGGAGGAATTGGCGATGGCCGAGGGTTAATGGCAGCCTTGAGCTTAGGTGCTGAAGGTATTGAAATGGGCACAAGATTTATTGCCACCCAGGAGTGTGTTCATGCAAGTGAAGTATATAAACAAGCACTTGTGGAAGGGACGGAAACGGATACCGTCGTCATTAAACGTACCCTTGGTTCTCCCGCCAGAGCGATTGCGAACGGTTGGACCGAAAAAATATTGGACATTGAAAAGAATAACGGCGGCTACGAAGAGCTAAAAGAGTATATCAGTGGAAAAGCTAATAAAAAATACATATATGATGGTGCTGTAGATAACGGCTTCGCCTGGGCCGGACAGGTGATGGGGTTGATCAGAGATATCCCAACAGTCGCCGAACTGTTAAACAGAATCATTTTAGATGCGGAACAAATTCGTACAAAATGGGGAAAATAATGATAAAATCATAAATATAAGTTTAGTGAGCAGGTGAGTTTATGGAATATCAATACCCAATTGATTACAGCTGGACAACAGAGGAAATTATTGATGTAGTTAAATTTTTCGAGGCTATTGAAAAGGCTTATGAAACAGGAATTGAACGTGATGGCCTGTTGCAGGCTTATCGCCGCTTTAAAGAGATCGTCCCAAGTAAAGCGGAAGAGAAGACGGTTTGTGGCGAATTTGAAGAAATAAGCGGCTATTCTTCCTACCGTACCATCAAAAAAGCAAAAGAAGCTGCAGCGGGTGAAAAGATCACGATGCCGTAAATAAAAAGTAGAACGAAGGTGTCAGGACCGCTTAGCGGTGCCTGACATCATTTACTATTTTATTCCCATAGCGAGTTTATATAACGGGACGACCTTTTGAAAAACATCATTAATCTGTTCAACCAGCCCCTCTGAACCTAGCTGAATGACTTGTTCTCGATCTATTGTATACCCGCATAACAGCTCGGCTTTTTTGATAGTACTGAGCCGTTCAAACATCTTCTTTAAGTCATCTTTGGCCATTTGTTGATGCAAGATTGTTTCCGGTTTTGTGTGATCAATTGACCAAACAAAATCTTTAGGGATTTCTTTATGTATTTTGGCGGTCTTTTTACTAAAGCGTTTCCCAATTTCACTCTTTTGTGGTGCTTCATATATAACCGCAAACCAAATAAACAAATGGGTGTTCCATAAGCCGATTTGAAAATGAGGCAGCATTTTATATCCTCTTTTGTTATTAGCAAAGGCAACCCACGTATCTTTAGGAGGGTTAATCGTTCTTCTGGCGTGCTTGGCAACATGGACAAACATTTCCTCGCCCGTAATCGCAGATAGGGTAGGTGCAAAATAACTTCCCAATCCCTCTAATTTTGGTCGAATTCGATCCTTTAATGCTTCCATCCTTGGCTCTAGGCCATCTATTAAAAAAACCTCAAAATCTTCATTTGTAAAGCCTATAAATTCCATACAATGAACCTCCTACATTATATGTCATTTATTGTAGCATAACCAAAAAAAATGACGTAATATGTTGCCTTTCTAGGTGAACGCACATATTTGTTCCAACATTTCTGAATCGCTCATAATATACAGTAAATAAATTATCAGAAAGTTAAGTAAATACTTGAAAGGGGAGGAGAAATGTGAAACAATTGATGAACACTTCTTTGAAAAAAGTTGGCGAAAAGGAAAGGACCGCGGTCTTAAGATTAGAAATGGACTATGAACTGGCAACATTATTTGAGGCTATTGAAGAAAATGATGAAAAGAAGATCAAACTTTGCAAACAAAAGCTTGAAAAGATTCGCCAAGAATTATTACGATTAAAGGCTTTTTAATATGAATAAAGTATTATAGCTAAGGAGCAGCAAAATAGAATGAATCGAAAGAAAAATTTGGTGATTTAAACGAACTCCATAGTATAAGGGGGAGTTCGTTTATTATTGAGCTTTTATGTTGAAATTGTTTATTAAAGACGCCAAAAAGTTGCCGCCGTCAGTGAATTTGATTAAGCTATAGATGTACATATTCACTCCGATGTGATTTAAACTATATACGAAGAAATGAAAGTTTGCGTTCAATGGAGGATTTTTATGAATTGGGAAGCAGTTTATCATGATGCTAAACAATGGGTTAAAGAGGCTGGTGAAAGAATTCGTTTGTCTTTTCAGCAAACTTTAACGATTAAAACGAAGTCAAATCCAAATGATTTGGTGACAGATATCGACCAAGAAATTGAGCAATTCTTTATTCGCAAAATTAGAGACGTTTATCCGGAACACAAAATACTGGGTGAAGAAGGTTTTGGCGATCAATTGGATCAGCTTAACGGAACAGTGTGGCTGCTTGATCCGATTGATGGAACCATGAACTTTATTCATCAGCAGAGGAATTTTGCCATTTCGCTCGGAGTTTATGAGAACGGTATAGGCAAAATTGGGATTATCTACGATGTGGTACATGATGAAATGTATCATACTCTCTGCGGCAATGGTGCTTATTTAAATGAGAGGCCGATTGCCCCATTAAAGGAAAGGGGAGTGAAGGAATCCATTATTGCCTTAAACGCAACGTGGGTGATGGAAAATCATCGAATCAACCATCAGATATTAATACCATTAGTCAGGGATGCCAGAGGCACGCGATCATACGGCTCCGCAGCCCTTGAAATGGTTTATGTAGCAACAGGAAGAGTGGACGCCTATATTTCTATGCGCTTATCCCCGTGGGACTTTGCCGCTGGAGCAATCCTAGTTGAAGAGCTGGGCGGGATTGTCACCAATTTACGCGGTGAAAAGCTTGATTTCCTGTCAAAAGATTCATTGTTTGCCGCAAAACCTGGACTGCATCAGGATATCTTAAAAAATTATTTAAAGAATGGAAATTGGTAAAAAAGAAGCCTTTTCGGCTTCTGAGGCTGTCGAAAAACTTTCGATGGCCCTCGACTCCTGCGGCATCGTGAGGTCACTGGAGACCCCACAGCCGCAAAGCGACGAGGAGGCTCCAGGACCTTCCCCGCGGAAAGCGAGTGCCCGGAGCGGAAATCAACAGGCCCCATTAGCAGGGTCAATCTTATTATAAAATCCGTATTTTAGGTCTGATAAAATGAAAAATTGCCGAGAAAAATACCCTTTCTCGACAATCTGAGAAGCCTTTTCGGCTTCTTTTTATAATTCTCCTCGTTCCCGTAATTTCTTTTTTGTTTTAAAACCCATACCCATAATGGCAATCAGGGCAATGATACATCCGGCTATTCCGATAAGACTTTTTTCGGCAATGGCGACCCCGATTCCCATAATACTTACTGCGGCTAAAATTGCATACATAAGTAAAGACCATTTTATTTGCTTCATTTGTTAACTCCTCATAAACTAATTTATTTTTATTTTACCGAAAAAGTTTTTAGTTTTCCACTACTAATGTGGTATAATGTTTTAGTTGTGCATGAAACTATAGACAACTGAAGAGTTTTTTATAAATAGGAGTGGGACACTTTGAAACTAAGAGAAGATATTAGAAATATTGCCATAATTGCACACGTTGACCATGGTAAAACAACATTGGTGGACCAATTATTAAAGCAGTCAGGTATTTTTCGTTCAAATGAACATATTGAAGAACGTGCCATGGATTCAAATGACATAGAAAGAGAACGCGGGATTACAATCTTAGCTAAAAATACCGCCATTCAATATAAAAATAAACGAATTAATATCTTGGATACACCGGGACACGCTGATTTCGGCGGTGAGGTAGAACGTATTATGAAGATGGTGGATGGCGTTTTACTTGTTGTGGACGCCTATGAAGGCTGCATGCCGCAGACTCGTTTTGTTCTTAAAAAAGCCCTTGAACAAAACTTAACACCAATTGTTGTCGTTAACAAAATTGACCGTGATTTTGCCCGTCCGGCTGAGGTGGTCGATGAAGTTATCGATTTATTTATTGAACTGGATGCAACAGAGGAACAATTAGAGTTTCCGGTTGTTTATGCTTCCGCTATTAATGGAACGGCCAGTTTAAATCCGGAAAAACAAGATGAAAACATGCAATCATTGTATGAGGCAATTATTGAACATATCCCTTCACCAATTGATAATAGTGAAGAACCGCTGCAATTCCAGGTAGCGCTGCTTGATTATAATGAATACGTCGGCAGAATTGGGATCGGCCGAGTGTTCCGGGGGACCATGCAGGTTGGACAGCAGGTTGCCCTGATGAAGCTTGACGGATCTGTCAAATCATTCAGAGTGACGAAAATCTTCGGTTTCTTTGGCTTGAAACGTCAAGAGATTCAAGAGGCAAAAGCAGGAGATTTAGTGGCTGTTTCAGGGATGGAGGATATTAACGTCGGTGAAACTGTTTGTCCGATTGACCATCAGGAAGCACTGCCGGTGTTGAGAATTGATGAACCAACGCTGCAAATGACGTTTGCCGTCAATAACAGCCCATTTGCCGGCCGTGAAGGAAAATATTTAACGGCTAGGAAAGTTGAAGAAAGACTGCTTGCACAATTACACACAGATGTCAGCCTGCGGGTTGAAAATACGGATTCTCCTGATGCTTGGGTTGTTTCCGGACGGGGTGAGCTCCATCTTTCTATTTTAATTGAAAATATGCGCCGTGAAGGTTATGAACTGCAGGTTTCAAAACCTGAGGTTATTGTAAAGGAAATTGATGGAGTACGCTGTGAGCCTGTGGAACGAGTACAAATCGATGTGCCTGAAGAGCATACCGGCTCTGTTATGGAATCGATTGGTGCCCGTAAAGGGGAATTGTTAGATATGGTTAATAATGGGAATGGTCAAGTCAGGTTAATCTTTAATGTTCCTGCCCGTGGATTAATTGGCTATACAACTGAGTTTTTAACCCTTACTCGCGGATATGGAATTATCAATCATACATTTGACAGCTATCAGCCAATGCTTTCAGGGCAAGTGGGCGGAAGACGAAATGGGGTTCTTGTTTCAATGGAATCTGGAAAAGCTTCCACTTATGGTATAATGCAGATAGAAGACCGCGGAACGATTTTCGTTGAGCCTGGAACGGAAATCTATGAGGGTATGATTGTAGGTGAAAATACTCGGGAAAATGATTTAGCAGTTAATATTACAAAAGTGAAACAGGCCACTAACGTTCGTTCTGCAACGAAGGATCAAACATCTGTGATTAAAAAGCCGCGAATTTTGACGCTAGAGGAATCTTTAGAGTATTTGAATGAGGACGAATATTGTGAGGTTACTCCAAAGTCAATTCGTTTAAGAAAGAAAATTTTAGATAAAAATGAACGTGAAAAGATGGCTAAAAAGAAAAAATATGCTGAAATGAGCTAAGTGGAGGTTAGATAACATGGATGTTGGAGAACATCTTTCATTCTTCGCTGCTTTATATAAAGTGAATGAACAGCCAAAAGTTGGTATGTGGCTCCTTTACCTTACCATTGTTGTTTTATCCATTATCGTTTATAAACTAGGATTTGCCAAAAAGCTGCCGCTTGGAAAAAACATAATCATCTATATAATTTTAGCTCTCGGTTGTTCGATCTTTACCTTCTTTGGAATCTTTCTGCCAGTTGCTGAAGGTTTAGTTATTGCGGCATTGATTTTAAGTATTTATAAAATTCGTCTGCATCAATCTAAAAAACAGCAAACAGAGGCAAAGTAACGGGGGGTAGGGGAAATGAGTTCGGTACAGGATGTTATATATAATTGGCTGACGATTAAGGTCGTTTGTGATGCACGTCCGGACGATACAGCCGCAGTGGAAACGAAAAAACATTTTGAAGAAATGCTCTCTGAACACAAAATTAGCAATATCGACATTACCACTGACGATGTTATGTATTATGTTACCTATAACCATGAAGATGAAAGTAAAAAAACACGTTTTCCTCGCGAATTAATAGAGATTATGCTTAATCAAATTAATTCGGAGCCTGATAAATATGTAAACTATCCGGAAGAAAAATAACAAAAAAGCCTCATGTCCTTTTAAAGACATGAGGCTTTTTTAAATTGTTCACGGTTGATTTAATCACCATTCGTCCTTTTCCGGTCGTGAGCGGTACAGCCGAAAATTACCAGATTCAATCCTGGCATTGGTTTTATCGCGGATTCTGTCATGACATTCTGTACACATATATGTATGGATTGGACGATTGCGCAGCCGTTTAGCAATCATTGATTCATTGTCAATATTTTCTACTTTATCACAAATTACGCATTTTACTCGCATCCTAAAGGCACCTCTTCATATTATTTGCATAAAAGATTATCTATACTATACCATGGGAACTCTATTCGGGGGAATCTGCATGTGTTTAAGTTGCTGAAAAAACGCCATAGTAGTAATATGAGAATAACTGTTTGTTACAGTATGCAGAATCGATAAAGGAGTTATGAAAAATGGCAAACCAAGTGGAACCAAGGCTGATCCAGCCTTTATATGATGAATTGCAAAAGGAAAGATTTGTGACATTAGCAACCATTGATTATGAAACAGGCGGGCCGAATGTCAGCGCCATTTCATGGGTATTAGCGAAAGATGAAAGTACTATTTATTTTTCGGTTGATAATCGTTCACGGATTCTTGAAAATATTGCCGCGAACAACAAAGTGGTAATTAATTTGATTGCAAATGAATCTACATACTCTATTGCCGGCGAAGCAATAATTAAAGAGGAAATACTGCAGGATGTTCCATTAAAGCTTGCTTTAATAGAAGTTTCCATCAATGAGGTCAGGGATGTTATGTTCTACGGCTCAAAAATTGTTTCTGAAATCCAATATGATAAAACGTACGATAAAAGAGCGGCGGAACGTCTAGATAAGCAAGTCATGGATGCAATGAAAAAAGCTTAGTTGGCACTAAGCTTTTTTCATTGTTATTTATGATAGTTCGATTGCTTTTCTTGTTCTTTTTTTAACCTTTTTTCTTCTTTGGGTGAAAGCTTTTTATCAGGCTTTTCAGTTGCTCGTTTCGGATTCGGTGTGATTAAGTCCCCAGGGATTTGTGGGATTAAGCGGCCGGCAACATCCGCAAGCTCCTCCATAATCCCTTGAATTGGTCTGTTGTTTCTAATATCGGCTTGTATTTCTTTTAGTCTTTGGGTTGTATCCGGGTCAGCTACGACGACCGCATTTGCGCCATACGGATCCTTCTTAAGGCTTTCGGCAACAGAATATTTAATGCTGCCCACCTGTGAACGTTCAAGTTTGGCGTTAACGTCAATCCCTACAATCGCATATCTCCCCAAAACAACGGCAGTTGCATCATTTACGTTGGGAATACTTGTCGCCAGTTCCACTAACCGTTTGGAAATTTCCTGTCCCGACTTTCGATCCACACTTTCAATGTAACTGTTTTTGACATTCACTAATGATTGCTGTTTGCCGTCTGTAATTTGTTTTTCGTTATTGTTATTGCATCCGGCCACAAAAAAACAGATGACCATTGCACAAAGAGTTTTTTTCATACATGATCGCCTCCAACTGCCTTTAAATTTAAAGCAAATTCTTATATTCGACATACATTTATTGTGCGGAATACCTTCTATCTTTATTCCAATAAACATATATTTTACCAATGTCCCATCTATCAAGAGGTTGGCTATATTCAATTAACTGGACTTACACCATGTGAAGCAGGAGGCGTTTCTTTGGGTAAAATATACGTCTTAGATACAAATGTATTATTACAAGATCCCTATTCCATTTTTTCCTTTGAAGATAACGAAGTTGTGATTCCAGCTGTAGTCCTTGAAGAAGTGGACTCAAAGAAAAGGTATATGGATGAGATTGGAAGGAATGCGAGGCACGTATCGAGATTAATAGATGGTCTTAGAACAACTGGAAAGCTTCATGAAAAGATCCCGCTGGACAATGGCGGTACGATTAGAATTGAACTTAATCACAGGTCGTTTCATGAGCTTCAAGATATTTTTGTGGAAAAAACAAATGATAATCGGATTCTTGCGGTGGCAAAGAATCTATTCTTAGAAGAGCAGACAAAAGAGGATGGGAAGCCTGTTATCCTTGTAAGCAAGGATGCCCTTGTTAGAGTGAAAGCGGATGCCCTGGGACTAACTGCGGAAGATTTTTTAAACGATCGTGTCGTGGAAATTGATCACATTTATACAGGCTTTTCCGAAGTTTTCGTTCCTGTTGAAAAGGTAAAGCAGTTCTATGACAAAGGAGAATTGCTGCTAGCAGAAATTGTGAAATATTCCTTTTATCCGCATCAGTTCCTGATTTTAAAAGATGCCCTTGGAAGTTCAGCTTCGGCTATTGGAATGGTTGATCAAACAGGTAAAAAGGTAAAAAAACTAATTCTTAATCAAGAGCATGTATGGGGCATTCATCCAAGAAATGTACAGCAAACAATGGCCATTGAATTATTATTGCGTAAAGACATACCGCTGGTTACCTTAATTGGAAAGGCCGGCACAGGTAAAACCTTGCTTGCTCTTGCAGCGGGGTTAATGCAAACGGAGGATTTTCGTGAATTTAAAAAATTATTGGTAGCAAGACCCATTGTGCCGGTGGGGAAGGATTTAGGTTTTTTACCAGGGGAAAAACAAGAAAAATTAAGGCCGTGGATGCAGCCGATTTACGATAACTTAGAGTACCTATTCAATACAAAAAAGCCCGGTGAGCTGGATGCGATTTTAGCAGGGATGGGTTCGATTGAAGTAGAGGCGTTAACGTATATACGAGGCAGAAGCCTTCCAAAACAATTTATCATCATTGATGAGGCGCAAAACCTTACGAAGCATGAGGTCAAAACGATTTTAACCCGTGTTGGAGAAGGTAGTAAGATCGTCTTAATGGGTGATCCTGAACAAATTGACCATCCATATCTTGATGCCTATAATAATGGTCTTACCTATGTTGTGGAAAGGTTTAAAGACCAGAACGTTTCCGGGCATGTGAAGCTTTTAAAGGGTGAAAGGTCAGGTTTGGCCCGATTAGCGGCTGATTTGTTGTAATATTCCGGATAACAAAGAAACGGGCGCCTGATGGGCTCCCGTTTCTGCTATATCGCCTTCTATTTGACGAAAAACCCGGTTACATTTTTGATTGGGTCATCTTGATTGGAACCATCCCCATAATAAATATGGACGGGTCCATCTGCCGTAATTGGTTTTCCGTTATCGGAAAATTTTAAGATAAGATCGACTGCTTCTTTGAAAGGCAGCTCTATTTCACCATTTTTTGTTTGGATTAGAAGAATAGAAGCATCTGCTTCAGGTTCGGAATTCATAAGGAAAGGTTTAAACAGCATTCCGAATGTGCCGGTTAATACTTTCTCTTTTTCAAATTTTTTCTCTGTTTTTAATGTTGGCGGAAAAACTGCGCCTTCCATTATTTCACGATCCCAATGTTTCGATACCGCTTTCGTATATTCTTCCAAAGAATTGTCTGCTTCTTTTTCTTTTATAAAATAGGTAGTTAAATCAAGACGGCGATCATCAAATATCCACGTAGTTGGATCAAGCGTAATCGAGTACTTAACCTTTCCTGAAATCATAATAATATTTTCCATCGTGTATACCCCCTAATGAATAACCACAATTAATTATAGCGTTTTTTGATCGGAATTCATAATCCTAACTGTTTTCAGTTACAATCCTCATAGTTCTTGCAATTTTCACGTGTAAACGGTAAAATTTATAGATAAGTTGAATAATCGCTCTGAAACGGGGGGATCAATGTTGGCGTCTGAAATGATCGTGAATCACCAAGAAAAAGCATATGCCTTATTACAGGCTGACGCTGAGAAAATTTTGAAGCTTATTAAAGTGCAAATGGACAATCTCACGATGCCTCAATGCCCTCTTTATGAAGAGGTATTGGATACACAAATGTTTGGCCTGTCTAGAGAAATAGACTTTGCTGTTCGATTGGGCTTAATAGATAGTAAGGATGGTAAAGCGATTATTGATACATTGGAAAAAGAATTATCTGCGCTTCACGATGCATCCCTAGGAAAGTAAAAGGGAAAAACTCAAACAATTCTCCTTGAATTGTTTGGGTTTTTTATTATTTTTTTACTCATCCTGTCTGAATATTCAATATTAAAATGTTGTAACAAAATATCTTTTCAGTAAGTCAAAGCGTTCATTTTCTATTATAATAGATGGATATAAAACCATTATGAAAATGAGGACGGCTTATATGGGTAAAAAAATATTGAAATCATATGATTATTCTTTAATCATCGCAATATTTTTATTGTGTGCGTTTGGTTTAGTCATGATCTACAGCTCAAGCATGGCATGGGCAGGTCCGCGGTATGGAGTGGCACCTGATTTTTTCTATCAAAAACAAAAGTTGTGGCTCTTAGGATTTCTGCTGATTTTTCTATTTACTGCCACCATTCCCTATAAGATCATGAAGTTCACAAACATTCTAGTGATTATTGTGGGGGCTTCAATTGTTACACTTTTGGGATTGTTTGTTTTTGGTTATACTGCAGGAGGCGCTCAAAGCTGGTATAAAATCGGCTCGTTAAAAATTCAGCCTGCTGAATTTGTAAAGCTTGCCGTGATCATTTACTTAGCGGCAGTTTACGCTAAAAAGCAGGCCTATATCAATCAATTTAATAAGGGTGTATTACCGCCGCTTGCTTATTTGTTTATTGTTTGCTTCTTGATTATCCTGCAGCCAGACTATGGAACAGCGAGCATTATTGCACTTATTGCCGGAACAATTGTTTTTTGCTCCGGTATGAATTTTAAAAATATCGCGAAATTATTGATTATGACGCTTGTAATTCTCTTACCGGTAGCGTTAGTTTTAAAGGGTCATTTCTTAACCGAAAAGCGATCGAGCCGATTTGCGGTATTGGACAACCCGTTTGCCGCGGAATATGTGAATGACGCGGGCTTTCACTTGGCCAATTCATATATTGCCATTGGATCAGGCGGCATCAATGGGTTGGGGCTTGGAAAAAGTATACAAAAGCTGGGCTATCTGCCGGAATCCCACACGGACTTTATTATGGCTGTCATAGCTGAGGAGCTCGGGGTTTGGGGAGTAGGGTTTGTGATTCTATTACTCTCATATATTGTTTTAAGAGGAATCTATATCGGGCTTCAATGTAAGGATCCATTCGGAAGTCTTTTGGCCATCGGGATTTCTAGTATGATTGGGATTCAATCCTTTATCAATCTAGCAGGTGTTTCTGGAATTATTCCGCTTACCGGCGTAACGCTTCCATTTATTAGCTACGGTGGTTCATCGCTCCTAATGCTTGCCGCGGCAGCAGGAATATTAGTAAATGTCTCAATGTTTGTGAGGTTTGAGAAAAAATACAAAAATAAACAGGGACAAGCTGATAATAGCAAGCAGCATCGTGATGGGAAAGTTTATTATATTTAACCTAAGCGACGGGACCTATTTAAGGTCCTGCGCTTTTAAATACACATATATAAAAGAGGTGCTTTCTGGTGACAAGACAAATCAATAAAGTGTTAGTTGCTAACAGGGGAGAAATAGCAATAAGGGTTTTTCGTGCTTGTACTGAACTGAATATTCGCACTGTTGCAATATATTCGAAAGAAGATTCCGGTTCATATCACCGCTATAAAGCAGATGAAGCATATCTGGTTGGCGAAGGAAAAAAGCCGATTGATGCCTATCTGGATATTGACGGCATTATTGCCATCGCCAAAAAAAGCGGGGCTGATGCAATTCACCCTGGATATGGTTTCTTATCTGAAAATATTCATTTTGCGAAGCGCTGTGAAGATGAAGGAATCATTTTTATTGGTCCGACAAGTGAACATTTAGATATGTTTGGTGACAAGGTTAAGGCGAGACATCAAGCTGAGCTTGCAGGTATTCCGGTGATCCCTGGGAGCGGGGGACCTGTTCAGGATTTGGGCGAAGTAGAAGAATTTACAGATGCTTTTGGATTCCCAATCATGATTAAAGCGGCATTAGGCGGCGGCGGAAGAGGTATGAGAATTGTCAGAAGCCGTGATGAAGTACAGGAAGCTTTTACCCGAGCAAAATCAGAAGCAAAGGCTGCATTTGGCAATGATGAGGTCTATGTTGAAAAATTAATCGAAAAACCGAAGCATATAGAAGTTCAAATTATTGGCGATAAACAAGGAAATATTGTTCATTTATATGAGCGGGATTGTTCCGTTCAGCGTCGTCACCAAAAGGTGGTCGAAATTGCACCTAGTGTTTCCCTATCGGATGAGTTAAGAAAGCGAATTTGCGATGCAGCAGTAAAATTAATGAAAAATGTCGGTTACGTCAATGCCGGGACTGTTGAATTCCTTGTTGCCGGTGACGATTTTTATTTTATTGAGGTTAATCCGCGTATTCAGGTAGAACATACTGTTACAGAAATGGTAACAGGAATTGATATTGTTCATACCCAGATTTTCATAGCGGAAGGTCATGAGCTCCATGGTCCAATGATCGGCATCCCTCAGCAAAAGGAAATTCCGTTATTTGGCTATGCGATCCAATCTAGGGTAACAACAGAGGACCCGCTAAATCAATTTATGCCGGATACCGGAAAAATCATGGCTTATCGTTCCGGCGGTGGTTTTGGTGTCCGTCTGGATGCAGGGAACGGCTTCCAAGGGGCAGTGATTACTCCATACTATGATTCATTGCTTGTGAAACTTTCAACATGGGCATTGACATTTGAACAGGCTGCGGCAAAGATGGTTCGAAATTTACAAGAGTTTAGAATAAGAGGCATTAAAACGAATATTCCATTTTTAGAAAATGTTGTTAAGCACGAGAAGTTCTTAAATGGCGAATATGACACTTCATTTATCGATACGACACCTGAATTATTTATTTTCCCTGTTAGTAAAGACCGTGGTACAAAAATGTTGAATTATATCGGAAATGTTACAATAAACGGCTTCCCGGGAATTGAAAAGAAAAAGCGTCCGGTTTTTACAAAGCCAAGGGTTCCAGAACTCCCATATGATTACCCAACAAAAGCAGGTACGAAACAAATCCTTGATACTCAGGGTGCCGAGGGACTTGTAAATTGGGTGAAAGGCCAAAAACAGGTATTATTAACGGACACCACATTCCGCGATGCTCATCAATCACTGCTCGCGACACGAATGAGAACTACGGATATAGCACATATTGCTGAACCTACAGCCAAACTTCTTCCGGATTTATTTTCCTTCGAAATGTGGGGCGGAGCGACTTTTGATGTGGCATACAGATTTTTAAAAGAAGACCCATGGGAACGTCTATTAACATTGCGGGAAAAAATCCCTAATGTATTATTTCAAATGCTGTTCCGCGGTGCGAATGCGGTCGGCTACAAAAACTATCCGGATAATGTTATTAGGGAATTTGTGAATCACTCAGCAGCAGCCGGAATTGACGTGTTTAGAATCTTTGACAGCTTAAACTGGGTAAAAGGAATGGAGACAGCCATTGATGCAGTAAGACAATCAGGCAAGATTGCAGAAGCTGCCATTTGTTATACTGGTGACATTTTGGACCCAGCAAGGACTAAATATAACTTGGAATACTATAAGAACCTTGCTAAAGAGCTGGAAAACCAAGGAGCACATATACTCGGCATCAAAGATATGGCTGGTCTTTTGAAACCAGAAGCAGCTTACCGCCTGATTTCTGAATTAAAGGAAGCTGTTGATATACCAATCCACCTTCATACCCATGATACTAGCGGTAATGGGATCTTTACCTACGCCAGAGCAATTGAAGGCGGAGTAGATATTGTCGATACAGCATTAAGTACAATGGCCGGTTTAACATCGCAGCCAAGTGCAAATTCACTTTATTATGCTCTTCAGGGCAGCGATAGGAAACCTGCAGTTAGGATCGAGGCGCTTGAAAAGCTTTCCTATTATTGGGAGGATATCCGTAAATACTATCAAGATTTTGAATCCGGAATGATGGCACCCCATTCTGAGGTTTATCAGCATGAAATGCCTGGTGGACAATATAGTAATCTGCAGCAGCAGGCAAAGGCGGTAGGTTTAGGTGATGAGTGGGATGACGTTAAAGAAATGTATTCCCGTGTGAATCAAATGTTCGGGGATATTGTCAAAGTAACACCTTCTTCCAAGGTTGTTGGGGATATGGCGTTATTTATGGTACAAAATAATTTAACGGAACAGGATGTTTTAGAAAAAGGAAACGCGCTCGATTTTCCTGATTCAGTAGTAGAATTATTTGAAGGCTACCTTGGCCAGCCGCATGGAGGATTCCCTGAAGAATTGCAAAAAGTCATTCTTAAAGGGAAGAAACCATTGGAGGTACGGCCTGGCGAGTTACTTGAGGCAGTGGATTTTGATCGACTTAAAGATGAGCTATATGGTGAACTTGGCCGACAGATAACTGACTTTGAAGCTATTTCCTATGCATTATATCCAAAGGTTTTCTTAGAATATATTAAAACTGTCGAACTGTTCGGGAATGTCTCTGTTCTTGATACACCGACCTTCCTTTATGGCATGAGATTAGGGGAAGAAATTGAAGTAGAAATTGAAACCGGGAAAACTTTAATTGTTAAGCTCGTTTCGATTGGACAGCCTCAGGCTGATGGTACGAGAGTAATTTACTTTGAATTAAATGGTCAGCCGCGTGAGATTATCATTAAGGACGAAAACATTAAAGCAACGGTAGTTTCGCGATTAAAAGGGGATCCAAAAAACGAAACACATATTTCCGCTTCAATGCCTGGTACGGTCATAAAGGTTATTGTGGAAAAAGGCGAAAAGGTGGAACGAGGCGACCATCTCATGATCACTGAAGCAATGAAAATGGAAACGACGGTTCAAGCTCCATTCTCCGGTGTAGTAAAGGATATTTTCGTTTCCAGCGGTGATGCGATTCAAACTGGGGATTTAATGATAGAACTAGTAAAAGCATAAATGAAAAAGCTGCCGGGCGAATCCGGCAGCTTTTTTACGTGTTTAATGATATCGTCTAGACCTGGAATATAACAGGATGAAATAACTTAATATCCCAAAAAGGCAAGTGATAAATAATGCATGCATCAAGGCGATATAAAGATTAAGTCTGCTGAAGATGATAAATGCTCCTGCAATGACCTGCATGGAAACGAGGATAAAGGAAATAATCCATCCCCAATATAAAACTTTTTCCTTTTTATAATGGCGAATTACTAAAAAAGTCACATAAGCAATCCAAAGAAACAAAATACCTGCCGCAGTCCTGTGTCCCATCTGTACCCATTCATATAAATTTCCTGGGAGGGAAGGACTATCGTTTAAGCATAAAGGCCAGTCACGGCAAATTAAACTTGAATTTGTGTGGCGGACAAGAGCCCCTGTATAAATAACGAGATAACTATAAATGCTAATAGCAATGATATGGAACCCCATTCTTTTATCGATAAAAAGACTTTCTGCATCAAACTTTTTATCAATTTCAAAAATAAGCAGTGTTAATAAGAAAACAGATGCGAAAGATATGAGCGATATGCCAAAATGCAGGGCAAGTACAAAGTCAGATTGTCCCCAGACAACGGCAGCGGCACCAATTAACCCTTGCAGTAGTAAAAAGAAAATGGAAAGAAAGGAGAGAAATTTTGTTTCTCTAATATGACCTATTGCTCTCCATGCCCAAATGGATAAAACTAACACCATGAGACCGCCTAAACCAGAGACTAGACGATGGGCAAGTTCAATGATTAACTCTGGAGTGATGTCAGTTGGAAGAAATTGTCCGTGACATAATGGCCAGGATTTGCCGCACCCCATACCTGAACCGGTCTTTGTTACTAGTGCCCCGCCTAATAAAATAAAAATCATGACAATCGTAGTGGCGACCGCCAACCACTTTAAAGTTCGACGCAAAAAAATTCACCTTCTTAACTAATAATTCAAAAGTTTGTATTTGGTTAATGTTGACAGTATAATGAACCCTAAGGAAAACCCCTATCCATCATAACTAATTCCACGTCAAAAGAACAGAATTTCTACCAATTATTTTTTGAAATAAAAGAGCTGAAAAAATAATTTTTATTTACCATCATTATTATAGTGAAAATAGTTGAAACTTTAATAAGAGTTTGTTAGAACTATAAATAGGAGTCTTATTTAGAATTATTACATAATTAAAATGAAACTTAATATAGGCAAAAAATCCCTTTTTATCCATAAAATTTTAATCTATTATAGAAAAGTATTAATAAAGTGGAAAAAACCATTAACAATAAGGGGAAAATTACTTCGTTCACAAATTAGACAAAAATTATTCAAAAAAAGTTCACAAAAATAACTCAAAGTGTGATTTAATATACAGAGAAAGTGTTATGAAATTCACTGGCATATTTTGACATCGGAAAATACATACATACTTTGAAATTAATCATTAATTTTTAGTATTGATTACTATATGTTTGAGAATATTGGTATTAAGTAATTTAGGAGGAGAAATGGATGTCTAACTCAAAGGCTGCCATCCAAAATGGAGCAGCAAGTTTGCCTGCGGACTCTTATAAAACTTCCGCATGGAAAGATTTTATGGCCCTGATTAAAATCGGGATAGTAAATTCAAACTTGATTACTACTTTTACGGGTCTATGGCTTGCATTGCATTTTACTGGTCAAAGCTTTTTAGATAATCTCGATATTATTTTCTATACAGTGGCAGGCTCCTCACTTATCATTGCGGGTTCCTGTGTGATCAATAATTATGTTGACCGCGACATTGATCATTTAATGGAAAGAACAAAAACCAGACCGACTGTAACAGGTAAGGTTATTCCTGCAAAAGTTTTAGGACTTGGTATATTTTTAATTGGTTTAGGAACATTGTTTTTATTTCTTACTACCGTAACTGCAACAGTAATAGGACTGCTTGGGGTTTTTAGTTATGTTTTCCTTTATACGTTGTGGTCAAAACGGCAATTAGTATCCAATACGATTATCGGAAGTATTTCCGGTGCTGTCCCCCCATTAATTGGCTGGGCAGCGGTGGATGCAAATCTTGATATGATGGCTTGGGCTTTATTTGTTCTAATGTTTGCTTGGCAGCCTCCACATTTTTATGCGCTGGCAATGAGACGGGTTAATGAATACCGAGCAGCAGGTATACCAATGCTTCCAGTTGTGAAGGGATTTAAAACAACAAAAATCCACATTATTTGTTGGGTAGCGGTACTCTTGCCGATTCCGTTTCTTCTTATTAAGTTAGGAATCCCATTTCTAATTCTAGCCACCCTATTAAATGTAGGCTGGCTTGTCTTAGGGATTTATGGATATAGGATCAAAGATGACATAAAGTGGGCAAAACTAATGTTTGTTTATTCATTGCAATATTTAACTATTATTTTTGTAGCGATGGTACTTGTTACATTAATTTAGTTTTGCCGACAGCTCTAACGTATGATTGCCGCTTGGCTGTTATGCGGGGGAGAACCTACATACTTCTTTGATCTAACTAAAAAGAATTTTTATGCGAAAGAGGGGTTTGATGAAGCTATGAAAAGGCTTGCGAATTGGCGTTTAGTTTCGTTATTTGCGATGCTGGCGCTTGCGCTTTCCGGATGCAGCGGGAAACCGTTTGTTTCGGCTTTAAGGCCTGCCGGTGAAGTTGCAGATATCCAATATGATTTAATGAAGTTAAGTACTTATATCATGGTTGGAGTAATTGTAGTAGTAATGGTTGTTTTCATCATTGTTTTTTTCCGTTTCCGGAGAAAAGATGACACTATTCCAAAACAGGTGGAAGGAAGTCATACTTTAGAGATTATTTGGACCGTTATTCCAATTCTTTTACTATTAATCTTAGCTGTACCAACAGTGGCAGCAACTTTTAAGCTTGCTGATGTAAAAGAAATGGATAAGAAGAACTCTGATGCATTAGTGATTAAAGTACGCTCTCATTTGTATTGGTGGGATTTTGAATATGAAAAACAAAAAATCGTTACCAGCCAAGACCTTGTTGTACCTACAAATGAAAAAGTTTATTTTGATTTAAAATCTTTAGATGTTAAACACTCATTCTGGATTCCGGCTGTCGGCGGGAAACTTGATACCAACACTGATAACGTTAATAAATTCTGGCTGGTATTTGACGATAAGCGGGCAAATGAAGCAGGCAACCTGTTCTATGGGAAGTGTGCAGAGCTTTGCGGACCATCACATGCTTTAATGGACTTCAAAGTAAAAGCAATCAGCCGTGATCAGTTTGATACATGGGTAAAAGATATGCAGGCTGTGAAAGCACCTGAAAAAGCACAAACAGATTTAGCAGCTCAGGGACAGGACATTTTTAATAAGAGCTGTATTGGCTGCCATGCTGTGACTCCTGATGTTAAACCTGAAGCAGCTCGTATTGCACCAAACTTAACAAACTTTGGTGAAAGATCACGTGTTGCAGGGATCCTAAAACATGATAAAGAAGAATTGAAAAATTGGATTAAAAATCCTGAAACCTATAAACCAGGCAACGAAATGACAGGTAAGTATCCTGAAATGACGGATGCAGAGCTTGATGCGTTGGCTGAATATCTAATGGGCTTAAAAGTTCAGGACTAAGGGGATTTGGAAAGAAAGGGAGGTTACATTGTGAGTACCTATGCTCAAAAAAAAGGAATTGGCGGAACTATTTGGGACTATTTAACAACAGTAGACCATAAAAAGATCGCTATCCTATATCTCATGGCAGGTGGATTGTTTTTCTTAATAGGTGGACTTGAAGCGATATTTATCCGTATTCAGCTTGCAGTCCCAAATAATGATTTTGTTAGTGCCGGCGCATTCAATGAAATTATCACAATGCACGGAACCACAATGATTTTCTTAGCCGCAATGCCGCTGTTATTTGCTTTTATGAACGCGGTTATGCCATTGCAAATTGGTGCACGTGACGTTGCATTCCCATTTGTCAATGCATTAGGCTTTTGGTTATTCTTTTTCGGTGGTATCTTTTTAAACCTTTCATGGTTTTTAGGAGGAGCGCCTGATGCTGGATGGACTTCTTATGCATCACTTGCCATTCATTCAAAAGGTCATGGTGTTGACTTCTATGTATTAGGGTTGCAGATTTCCGGTTTCGGTACGTTAATGGGCGGTATTAACTTCCTTGTAACGATTATTAATATGCGTGCACCTGGTATGACTTATATGCGGATGCCGCTGTTTACTTGGACAACATTTGTTGCATCAGCAATGATTCTATTTGCCTTCCCTCCATTAACAGTTGGCCTAACATTAATGATGTTTGACCGTTTGTTTGGAGCTAACTTCTTTGAAGTGGCAATGGGCGGTAACACGATTATTTGGGAACATCTTTTCTGGGTATTCGGGCACCCTGAAGTATACATTTTAATACTTCCAGCGTTTGGTATTTTCTCGGAAATTTTCTCGACTTTCTCTAGAAAGCGTCTTTTCGGTTACTCATCCATGGTGTTTGCGACTGTTTTAATCGGTTTCTTAGGATTCATGGTATGGGCACACCACATGTTTACAACTGGTTTAGGTCCTGTAGCGAATGCCATCTTCGCTGTAGCTACAATGGCAATCGGGGTTCCAACCGGTATTAAGATCTTTAACTGGCTGTTCACTATGTGGGGGGGGAGCGTTAAGTTCACCACTCCGATGTATTATGCATTCGGTTTTATTCCATCGTTCGTATGTGGTGGTGTTACCGGTATCATGGTTGCCACTGCAGCTGCTGACTATCAGTATCATGATACGTATTTCGTCGTAGCTCACTTCCACTATGTAATTGTCGGTGGTGTTGTATTAGCACTTCTTGCCGGAACACATTATTGGTGGCCTAAAATGTTTGGTACAATGTTAAACGAAACACTAGGTAAAATTGAATTTTGGTTATTCTTTATCGGTTTCCATTTAACATTCTTTATCCAGCACTTCTTAGGACTTTGGGGAATGCCGCGCCGTGTATTTACGTTCCTTCCAGGGCAAGGCTTTGACGCTGCAAATGCGGTAAGTTCTGTTGGAGCTGCATTCATGGCTGCAGGCGTACTGACTTTGTTAGCTAATGTTATTATTACGCAAGCTAAAAACGTTAAAGTGGACAATGACCCATGGGAAGATGGAAGAACTCTTGAGTGGGCAATCCCGTCACCGCCTCCATTCTATAACTTTAAACAGCTACCGCTAGTTAGAGGCTTAGATGCACTATGGTTAGAAAAAATGGAAGGCAAAAAAGGTATGACACCTGCTGAACCACTTGGTGATATCCACATGCCAAATGCATCATTTATTCCGTTTATGATTTCTTTAGGATTGTTTATTGCGGCATTTGGTGCAATGTATCATGTAAATGATAAGGCATGGGCAATTCCATTATTAATCTTTGGATTAGCAGTAACATTTGGATCTATGTTAGTTCGTTCGCTTAAAGACGATCATGGATTCCATATCCATAAAGAGGAATTAGTAAAAGATGAAAAGGGGGCTGGGGCATAATGCAAGCAGAAGAAAAAGTAACATATGAAACATGGCCTGCTTCGCCTGAAAAATCCACCCTTGAAGCGAAAAATAAATTTTTAGGTTTTTGGTTATTCTTAGGGGGAGAGACGGTTCTGTTTGCCTCTCTCTTCGCAACCTATCTTTCACTGAAGGATAAGGTGCCGGATTCAACCCATCATTTGGCAAAGGACATCTTTTCATTACCGCTGACACTTGTTGCAACAATGCTCTTATTAACAAGTTCATTAACAAGTGTATATGCTATGTATCATATGAAAAACTTTGCCTTTAAAAAAATGATGGTATGGCTGGCTGTTACCGTATTATTAGGTTTTGGCTTCTTAGGCCTTGAGATCTACGAATTTAATCATTACGTACATGAATACGGACATACTTTCACAAGCAGCGCTTTTGCTTCTGCTTTCTATACGTTGGTTGGATTTCACGGTGCTCACGTATGCTTTGGTTTAGGCTGGATATTGGCTTTGATGATCCGTAACTATAAACGCGGTCTTAGCCTTTACAATGCTCCTAAATTCTATGTTGCAAGTTTATACTGGCACTTTATCGACGTTGTATGGGTATTCATCTTTACGGTAGTATATTTAATGGGGATGGTGGGATAAATATGACAAATCAGCCATTAAGCTCAAGCAACCCTAGAGTTGACCTTGAATATCGCCGCAAGAAAAATGCGGAGGAAATGCGCCATCAAGTTATTTCCTTTACCCTTATGATTTTCTTAACATTCGTGGCATTCGCTGCTGTAGCTGTTAAAGGATTTACAGCATGGTTTATCGTACCATTTATTCTTCTTTTAGCAGCAGTACAGGTTGTATTTCAACTCTTTTACTTTATGCATATGAGCCATAAGGGGCATGAAGCACCAAGTATGTTTCTTTTTACAGGTTTATTCATGGGGTTAGTCATCGTATTAGCCTTTATGACGATCATTTGGTGGTAATTTCATAACTGTAAAAATGCCGCAAAAAGGCAATTAATAAAAAAGAGAGAATCGGCGTTTAGCCGATTTTCTTTTTGACCATTCTTCTTTTTTGTATCTTCTAAATAACACGGGTATAATAAAGACGGGATTCTTTATAATAATCGAGGTGAATGTAAGGTGCCGTTAAATATATTTGGATTTAAAGCCCTTTGGAGCCCGTATTTCTTAACGATCTTGCTAATAGTTACTGTCCTATTTTTTCTCATTACTACTAAATTTCGCTCAAGATTTCAGGACAGTGAGCCGTTAAAAACAAAACAGGCAGTTTTATTCCTTGCTTCTGTTTTCTTATTGTATGCTATTAAAGGCTCACCTCTGGATTTAATGGGACATTTAATGTTTTATATTCATGGGATCACGATGGTAATCTTAGTCTTATTGATTCCTCCAATGTTTATTAAAGCCGTTCCGCCATGGCTATGGAGGGCATTTTTGCAAATTAAACCGGTCAATTCGGTTTTCAATTTGGCGGTTAAACCAGTTGTGGCAGTACTTTTGTTTAATGGTCTGTTTTCGATGTACCATATCCCTACCGTATTTGATCAAATAATGCAAAATCGTTTTTATCATGGTGGCTATTCCATTCTCTTATTTGCCGCGGCCGTTTGTATGTGGTGGTCATTAGTTAGTCCGCTGCCAGAATATCAGCCTATTAGCGGGATTAAAAAGGTTGCGTTTTTATTTGCTAACAGCATGTTGCTGACACCAGCTTGTGCGATGATTATTTTTGCCGATACCCCGCTTTATGCAACATACTCCGACCCTGAGGTTTGGGGAAAAGTCATGAGCCTTTGTTTCGGGCCAGCTGCATTTTCCAATTTAAATTTAAGCGGTCCTGAATTGTTTACATCCATGCAGGTTGTAGATGATCAGCGTCTTGGCGGTGTTGTGATGAAAATCATTCAGGAAATCATTTATGCAGTTGTGCTGGCACAAGTATTTTTTGAATGGTACAAGAAAGATCAAGAAGAATCGGAAAAGGAAGTCAATCAAATCTTACATCCTACACCTTTAAAATAAACTCCCAGTTATCTTGGGAGTTTTTTTACGGAAAAAATGGTATGATTTGAATAAGAGTGGAAACTACTCTAAAATAATGGAAGAGAATATGATAAAGAGAGGACCTAAAATGAATACTTTGCCGATTTTACCGACGATTAGTACGTCATTTATAGTTTTAAGCGGTATTACTGTTGCAATAGGATGGTGGCAGATTAAACAAAAAAAGATAGAAGCCCATCAAAAAACTATGTTTTTAGCCGCTGTTTTTGCACTTATTTTCTTTATTATTTACGCATCTAGAACCATATTTATCGGAAATACGTCATTCGGCGGACCGGATCATATAAAAATTTACTATACTATCTTTTTAATTTTTCATATTACATTGGCGACAATTGGAGCAGTACTGGGGATTCTATCCCTTTATTCCGGTAATAAAAATAAACTCTCATTTCACCGTAAACTTGGTCCGGTTACAAGTATTGTCTGGTTTTTCACTGCGATAACCGGTGTAGCGGTATACTTATTATTATATGTCTTTTATAAAGGCGGAGAAACAACTTCGATGATTAAAGCAATACTTGGATTATAATGTTTAATAAAAAGACGCATGGATTGTCCATGCGTCTTTTATTGATTATTTTTGCGAAAACTTTTCTACTTCTGCTTTAACCTCCTCGATAATTTTCTTACATTGATTTACAAGACTTGCTGGATAGTTTTCGTCTGCCCCATATTCAACACCATGTGGATAATAATGTTTTCCTAAAACTGGTGTCATCAGTTGAATAGTGGCATTAAAGGTATCTACATCACCATTAAGTGCATAGCCTTGGATGCGAAGATAGTAGGTACCTTCTCTCAATTCAAATTTTCGATCGTATGTAACCCGTTCGTAGTCCCATTGGCCGGCACGAACTAAACCGTGTTGTTCCATCACTTCATCCAAACGGTTTAAATCCGCTTTGAACTTTTCAATACCGGTATTTTCAAATTTCATTATGAATCCCTCCTAAAAACAATGCCAATACCCCAATATTCATTATTTGGTTATATTGCAAGATTAATTCATTTTAATAATAGATGAAAACGCCATAACTTGCAATGGATTCATACAACGAATAATTCATTCCTGTTTGGAAAAGATAAGATTGTTTGAATTTAATTAATATAGGGGGTGATATGATGGAAAAAATTCGCGATATCATGACGGAAGATGTGGAGTGCTGCACCCTTTTAGATAATGTATACGAAGTAGCAGTAAAAATGAAAGAATTAAATGTTGGTGCGATTCCAATTGTAGATAACGAAAAATTAGTCGGAATGATAACTGACCGTGATATCGTCATTAGAGGTGTGGCCGAAAAAAATCCTCCATCATCAAAGGTAGAGAAAGTGATGAGTGATGAACTGATCACGATTTCGGCTGATGCAACTTCAAGAGAAGCGGCGCGATTAATGGCTGAACACCAAATTCGCCGTCTTCCGGTTGTGGACGATGGAAAATTAATTGGGATTGTTTCCCTTGGTGATTTTGCGATTCGCGAGTTAACGGATGATCAGGCGAAAGAAGCGCTGACACAAATTTCGGAGCAAACAGCTCCTCCTCAACATTAAAGTATTAGAAAACAGGTACAATCCTCCGTACCTGTTTTGTTTTTTATACGATTCCTATATCAAACATTAACAGAAATGATATAATTATTTTATCTATAAATTAAGAGGTTAGAGAGGATGATAGCCTCTGCGTACTTTATTTAGAATTTTAATTCTTTCGGCTGTATTTTTGACCGTAGGTTTTTATATCAGCCTTAATGATCAAGCGCAAGATAAGGTTCTTATAAAGGAAGACCATACGAAGGTAATGGACCAGCCATGGTCGAATAAACCAGATTTTAAACAAAACAAAACTACAGCGGTTGAACTGCCTAAAGAAGGCTTGGCCTTATTAATTGGAAAAAATATTGCAAGCGTAAAAAAAGTTTTAGGCACCCCGCAGCGGATAGATGACACTCATTATGGCTATCAATGGTATGTTTATAAACAGGATGATAAAAGATACTTACAAGTTGGAGTAGAAAAAAATCATGTAGTAACATTATTTGCTCTTGGGGAAAATTTGGATGTTGCTCCGTTTGAAATCGGCCAGCCTGTGGAGGAAATTTTTAATACTCAATATATTGATACAAACATTAACATTGAAATTAATAACAACTCCTACAGGTTTGAGCTTAACGATACCGATTTAAATCTTCGTCCAATTGTTCAGCTTGGAAATATCTATGCCCAATTGTACATAGATAAATTTACTGGAGTTTTATCAAGTGTCAGGTTTTTAAATGCCGAAACATTGATTAAACAGCGTCCCTACGAACTTGTATATAGCGGTCAGTTAATGGAGGCCGCGGCGCCTAGTGTGGAGAAATGGCAATTAATTGAAGCAGGAACTGCTAAAGAAATATTTGATATTACCAATGTTCTAAGAGTTAGATATCAAATAAATCCATTAACCTGGGATCAAAACACAGCAGATGCTGCCTTTTTGCATAGTAAGGATATGGCGGAAAATAATGACTTCTCTCATACCTCCAAAAAGTTCGGGAGCCTTTCTGACCGGCTTAATAAAGCTAAAGTAGTTTATCAAGCAGCAGGAGAAAATATCGCGGCAAAATATACAGACGGTCCTGAAGCCGTAGAAGGGTGGCTCAACAGTAAGAGTCACCGGGACACATTGTTAAATAATGAATTTACCCACATGGGAGTGGGAGTGTATCAAGAATTCTATACCCAAAATTTCATACAAAAAACGGCGGAATAAGGAGACCTCTTATTAAAGTAGGGAGTGTCTCCTTTTTACATTTTCACATTTCTTATTTTTTTTCATATTGTATCGTAGGTATGAATACGGCAGAGGTGAAAAAAATGACGCAAAAAAAATTACACCCATCCGTCCTAAAGTTTAAAGAATTTGTAAAAAATAATCCAACACTGATTCAAGAGGTAAGAAAGGGAAATTCTACATGGCAAGAATTATATGAAGATTGGTATTTATTAGGGGAAGACGACAAACGATGGGAAAACATTGGTACCGAGAGCAAGGCTGAGCCTGATTCAAGTACTGAATCATCAAAAGGGGACTTCATGTCCAATATCGTTGGTATGTTTAAAAATATGGACGCCAATCAAATGCAGTCACATTTAAATAATTTAAGTCAGGCAGTAGGTGCCATTCAAGGGCTTCTTGCGCAATTTCAAGGGTCTGGCGGCGGTGGGAATCCGGTAAACCCGCCTGAGGGGCCAAAGAACCCATTTTCATTTAGGCAAGATTAGCTAAGAAAGCGGGGTATCAATATGCGAAGAGAGGTATTTGATTATTTAGAACGCCAAAAGGATTTAAAGCGATTTGTACGTGAACAGCCACTATGGTACAGGAAATTATCGAGAAACCCATATGACCTGCAGTCACTTGAAATTGCATCATTGCATTATTATAAAAAAACAATTCCTCATCAAGTCGAAAAATTCTCTAACAGTGTACAAATGGCATCAATGATGTATTCCATGTTTCAGACAATGAAAGATCAAAATTAACGAAGGACACATTGATTTAATGTGCCTTTTTTTAATGGATGACAGTTAGACTAAAATTCAAATAGGAGGTGAAAAATACAACCATAAGGAGTGATCAACTTGTTAAAAGTACTTTATCTTTTTCTGGCAGCGGGTATTTTTTCCGGTACGTCAAATTTACATGGCACATCAAAGGTCACGGCGGAAAAGCAATTCGTTAATCGAAAAGAGCCAGCCGAGGTTTACAAACCAAATCCACAAGATCATCCTTTTCCCGCATTATTTGTTCAGCACAAAATAAAAGGTGATCATGTTTTCATTGAATGTATCGTAACAGGAATTACTTTCAGAGAGACTGAGCAAGCAACGCAAAAGGTTGGAAAAATGATTGTTTGGATTGATGGAAAACGAAATTCAGTCGTAGATTCCGCGGCATTTATCATTAAAGGGTTAAAACCAGGTAAACATAAAATAAAGCTGGAGGTAGTAAGCCTGCAAAATGTGCCATATGGTCTTGATAAGGAGTTTATGGTAAATATCCCAGAGTAATCGGATTCTCGCTTTCTCCCATTTTTCGTGCTAAAATGATGGTGGAGGTGGGCTTAAATTGCTTGCTACTTTAGAAAGAGTTCAATTATTGGAATATGCCGAAGACTTGGCCAAAATGGTCCTGGATTCTGACATTGCGGAACAATACCAGGATAGTTTATATAAAATGCAGCATAATCAGGAAACACAAAAAAAAATCAAGCGCTTTGTTGGTATGAAAGAGCTTTATGAAGAAGTGCAGCGGTTTGGTAAGTATCATCCCGATTACAAAAGGGTAATGAGCCAAATACGTGAGTATAAAAGGGAAATGGATTTAGATCCAAATGTTGCCGCATTTAAATTGGCAGAGAACGATCTTCAAACATTGCTTGATCAAATCAGCAAAGCGATAGGCTCGGCTGTCTCGGAGCATATCAAGGTGCCATCGGGAAATCCATTTTTCGAAACTGGCCACGGCTGCGGCAGCGGAGGCAGCTGCGGCTGTGGTTAAGGAAATTGAATTCAATTGAAGTTTGAATTGAAAAAGAATGTTTTATTATGCTAGACTTTATGTAATATGAGGTTTGATGAAGGGGAAAAGGGTATGTTTGTACAAAGGCAGGGACTGGTCATTTGGCTTTATTCTTTAAAACATGCGAAAATGCTAAGACGGTTTGGTAATGTCCATTTTGTATCAAAAAAGCTTAAATATGTTGTTTTATATTGTAATCAAGAGGATATCCAGGAAATAATGGATAAGTTGGATTCCTTTTCCTTTGTCAAAAAGGTAGAGCCGTCTTATAAACCTTTCTTAAAACTGGAATATGAGAATTCCTCACCGGATAAGGCAAAGGAATATGATTATAAAATGGGAATTTAGAAAGGTGGGGTTATACCTCACCTTTTTTATTTTTGAATAAAAAAAACCCCGTAGAAATCTACAGGGTCCTTCCAAATCCCTTATAAAAGGATAGAAGGCAAAGGGAGAGGAGAAACCGGAGGAAGAACTTATGGGGAAACGTAAGTCTTCTCCGCGGTTGGCAACAACATCCTCGAATTGATGTTGTTACTATCATTATTTCCACAACCCAAAAGCTTATACGTTTTTTTTAATTTTTTTCCTTCAGAATTGATTCACCTTCCCCATAAGTCTTATTTGTCTACCTTTATGGAATTATGATAGGATGTAGAAGATAATCTGTATGTATGGAAAAGGGGCAGATAGCCAAAAAAGCAAATTTTATAAGATAAAATTATAGTGGAAAATATATATTGCATACTCGATTAAAGTAAATCTGTGCTCTGCTCACACCGCCTTTATTGGCAAGGAAAGTTTTTCTGAATTAGTTTTGATAGTAAATGATGGCGTGAAACGCCAAATAAGTTTTGAGAAAAAATGTGGTGATGATTGATGAGGGTGGTTTCTGGCATTTGTAAAGGAAGACCTCTTAAAGCTGTACCGGGAAATACAACCAGACCAACAACTGATAAAGTAAAAGAAGCAATTTTTAATATGATTGGGCCCTATTTTGATGGCGGTATAGGCTTGGATCTTTTTGCCGGCAGCGGAGGGCTGGGACTGGAAGCACTTAGCAGGGGCCTTGAGAAGGTTATATTTATTGATCGGGATCCCAAGGCAATCCAAATAATTTACGAGAATATTAAAGCGTGCCGATTAGAAGATCAGACAGAGGTATTTCGAAATGATGCCGACAGGGCTGTTAAAGCGTTGGTGAAGAGGGGAATCGGTTTCGATTACATATTTATGGACCCTCCATATAAAAAACAGCATCTTATTTCTTTAATGGAAAAAATGGATGACCAGAATATGATAAATGATAACGGAATAGTTGTGTGTGAGCATAGTTTTGACGTAAAATTACCTCATACAGTGGGGAGACTGGGACAAATAAAATACGAACAATATGGGATTATAGCGGTTACAATTTATTCAGTATTAAATGGGGAATAAGGGGGAGATCATTTGGGTAGCATAGCCGTTTGTCCAGGTAGTTTTGATCCAATTACGTACGGTCATCTAGATATTATCCGCAGGGGTGCAAAGGTATTCGATCAGGTATATGTTGTCGTTTTAAATAATTCTGCGAAAAATCCATTGTTTTCGGTTGAAGAACGGATTAATCTGATTAAAGAAGCCACAAAGGAAATTCCAAACGTAATGGTGGATGAGTTCTCCGGTCTTCTCGTAGATTACGCTAAGAATGTCAATGCAACGGCTATTTTGAGGGGACTTCGGGCTGTTTCCGATTTTGAATATGAAATGCAGATTACTTCAATGAACCGATATTTAAATGACCATGTAGAGACCTTTTTTATAATGACAAACAATCAATACTCTTTTTTAAGCTCAAGTATGGTGAAGGAAGCAGCCAAATATAATGGGAATATATCTGGGCTTGTTCCAGCTGTTGTTGAAAGAGAATTGAAGAAGAAGTATAATGGGGAACAATAAGTATAAAACCGGAGGCATGATGCCTCCGGTTATTTAGATTCTAGCCTTTTTTAATCGGATAAATAGTATCCCAATGTATATGGTCAGTGAGAAGATGGTAATCAGCGGTCCCATTTCGAGCATCTTTTGATATGTATCATATGCCCATGATCCTTCTCCAAAAAAGCCGACTGGGAGCGCGTTTGTAGGCCGTTCTTGATCGCTCAAGCGCAGGTAAACTGAGTTCCAAAATAAAAGGGTGAAGACACTGGCAAAGATTCCTTGCAAAATCCTTGCGAAGAAAAATGGTTGAAAACGGATATCTGTTTGTGCCAGAATGCTTGCTACCTGGGCCTGAACACTTAAACCGCTGAAGCCTAAGATGAAACTTGTAATCATCGCCTGCTGCAGAAGAGTAGCATCCTGGACGGAACTTGTCAGCTGACTGCCTAAAGTGATTTCAAATATACCTGAAATAAATGGAATACTTAACATCTCCGGAAAGGCAAGGCTTGAGAACAGGAACTCCACCACCTTGCCTAAGGCCGCTGTAATGTGTAATAAGTATAGAATTTTGTTAATGACGGAAAAAATGATAATAAATCCGCCTACCATCAGTAACGTTTGAATCGATGAATTGACAGCATCCCCAAGCAGCTGGCCGATTGGACGGTTATCCTTCAATCTTGTTTGATGAAGTGCCGAAAACGCCCAGCGGATTGTGACTTTTTTATGTTTTTCCATTGTTCCCTTTGATGATTTCCCTCCATAAAACCTCATGACAATGCCTACGGAAAGATTGCCTAAATAATGTGCCAAAGCCAAAATGATTCCAAGCTTCGCGTTATGAAAAAAACCTACAGCAACAGCACCAAATATAAATAACGGATTGGAGGAGTTTGTAAACGAAACAAGTCTTTCCGCCTCTATTCGCGTTAGCTGTCCTTCTTCCCGCAGTCTGGCAGTAAATTTCGCTCCAGCCGGGAAACCGGAAGCAAGCCCCATCGCCCACACAAACCCTCCAGCCCCTGGCACACGAAATAGGGGTCTCATCAATGGCTCAAGCAGTACGCCAATAAACCTGACAACCCCGAAGCCAATTAATAATTCGGAAACAATGAAAAACGGGAGGAGCGAAGGAAATACGATCTTCCACCACATATTTAGTCCCCTTCTTGAGGCTTCAAGAGACTCTTGCGGAAAAAAAATCAGCGATGCTGCTAAGATTGTAACCGATATTGATAAAATGATGGTTTTAAGTTTAGACTGGAACAATCAAGAGTCCTCCCTCCTAGAGGTGCTACTAGAAAATTTATTTATTGAAATGGTAAAATAGGAATAATTCTTTGAAATTGTACAGCTGCAGCGCTTTTAGCTTTGCCTGTCCCCATATAAAAGAAATATACTCATAGAACATTAATTTAGACCATAAGATTGAACGAGATTTCCTAAATTAAACGAAATTTGTTTCGTGATCAGGTAGGAGGGTCCTTATGAAGCACCCTAAAATAGGCTTGGCGCTTGGCTCCGGGGGTGCACGTGGGTTTGCTCATTTGGGTGTCATTAAAGTATTAAAGGATGCGGGGATTCCGATTGACTTAATTGCCGGCAGTAGCATGGGGGCTCTTGTTGCCTGTTTTTACGGGGCAGGAATCGACCTTAACAGGCTATATACATTGTCGACGGCCTTTAAGCGAAAGTACTTTTTAGATTTTACGGTTCCCAAAATGGGTTTTATCACGGGCAAGAAAGTAACGGAATTTATCAGAATGTTTACCCATGGGAAGAATATTGAGGACTTTTCGATTCCAATATCCATTGTAGCAACTGATTTATTAACTGGGGAGAAAGTGATTTTTACAAAGGGATCTGCCGCTGAGGCGGTAAGAGCAAGCATTTCCATTCCGGGAATTTTCGTTCCGGTAAAATATAATGGAAGACTTCTAGTTGATGGCGGTGTGACAGACCGCGTACCGATTTCAGTAGCAAAGGAAATGGGAGCAGACATTGTCATTGCAGTGGATGTTTCACGGGTTAAGCAAAACGCCGAGATAACCTCCATTTACGATGTCATCATGCAAAGTATTGATATTATGCAAACGGAGATTATTAACATCCAGGAAAGTGCGGCAAATATCATGATTAGACCTCCGGTTGAGGACTTTAGCTCCAGGGCTTTTACAAATATCGAAGAAATTATTAAACAAGGGGAGGAAGAAACGAAAAAACACCTTGACCAAATTGCTGCTGAAATTGAACATTGGAAGGGAAGAAATTAGCTTGCGTAAAAAAATTTATGTTGGTTCCTTTATTTTACTCATCTTTTTGTTAATTGGGGGAATGTATTATTCTCTGCCATATTACGTTTCGAAACCGGGAATGGCGAAGGAGCTTGCCCCAATTATAACAGTTGATGATGGGTATCAAGAAAAAGGAAATTTCATGTTAACAACAGTTCGAATGGGCAGAGCCAATATTTACTCTTATTTAGAAGCAAAAATGCGGAAATATGAAGAAATATATCCTATTGAAATGATTTTAAACAAGGAGGAAACTGAGGAAGAATATAACGTCAGGCAGCTCCATTTAATGGCGGCATCGAAATTGAATGCCATTGAAGTGGCATATCGTAGAGCGGGACTGCCTGTTCAGTATAATTATAAAGGAATTTATGTTATGCAGGTTTTCCCGGGCATGCCTGCCGATGGTATCTTACAAGCAGGTGACCGGATTTTTAAGATTGACGGAAAGAGTTTTTCTTCTTCGGAAAAGTTTATTAGTTATGTAGGGAAAAAGCATGCAGGAGATCATGTAACATTAACCTTTACAAGGAAAAACACCGAAAAAACAGCCAAATTGACCCTCAAACCTTTAAAACAGGACCCTAAACGGGCGGGAATTGGCATTACATTAGTGGATGACAAAGAAATTGTTGTTAAGCCAAACGTAAAAGTAAAAACAAACGATATCGGCGGTCCATCTGCCGGGCTTATGTTTACGTTGGAAATATATAATCAACTGACAAAGGAAGATTTCACGAAGGGATATCAAATTGCCGGAACCGGTACGATGGATGCTGCCGGTAACGTTGGACCTATTGGCGGTATTGAACAAAAGATTGTTGCCGCCGACAAAGCTGGCGCGGAAATCTTCTTTGCTCCAAACGAAAAGGGGGCAAAAGACTCCAACTATCGCGCCGCGGTAAAAACGGCTCGCGATATTAACACAAAAATGAAGATCATTCCTGTTGATACGTTTAATGAAGCAGTAGAATACTTGAAGAAACTGCCTAAGAAAAAATAAGATGGTGCTTACACCATCTTATTTTTGTATAAAAATCGGCGGCTGGTTAAATTCCTGTCGGATCATTTGTTTTCTTATATGTTTTGGGAAAGCCATTGCATAAATTCGGGCGGCTTTAATATCCAATAAAATTTCTTTTTCTTTATATGCGGATAATTTCGATATGATTGGCAGGCTGAAATGTTTTTTCATTTTGTTTAAATAATCTTTTCCTGTTTGAGTCATCCCCAGCAGTCTTATATATTCCGCTTGTATGCTATTTTTCATATCGGTTTTCTTGGCATTGGTTAACACATGGACGGAAAGTCTTTGCAGTCTGGTCCATGTATATCGCTTTGTTTTGATATTATCCATATATTCCTTAAAGTCTGCTGACGTAAGGGCAGCATCAACTAATCTATTCTCTAAGCCTTCCTCCATCTCATAAATATTTTTTAATTCATCAGCAGATGAGGTAATAAGCTTGTATTGAAGAAGGTCCCAATAATTTTCCCAGTGGTGATAACTGCCAAATCGCTGTTTATATTCTTGTAATAATCGGTTCGTTGGTTCCGGAACATACTGTTCAATATTGGGTGAATGCATTTCCTCCTCCGCAAAAATAGCTTTTCTGATACTTGTTGCACTTGCAATTGTTTCGGAGGCAAAATGTTCATCATGATAGTCCGCATTTTTTCTGGCAACTGTTAACGGCTTGAGCTGGCTATTTTGCTCGAGAATTGCCTTCATATATTGAAAGCCAAGAATATTATTTGGTTTGGCCAAATTTAAAAATTGATCCGAGCCGGATAGTCCTTGATAAGAAAGGGCAATGGCTTTAGGATAACTGACGCCGTTTTCCATATGCTGTTTAATGCTTGCGTCAAAAAGCTGTTGATTCTCTTTCAAAAAGCTAATGGTTTGCAAAAAGGAAGTCAGATCCCCGCTTTCACTGCCAAAGCATAAAGCTTCACAGCCCGCCGCATCTAAGATGGATACCGCTCCGCTTGCGAATGTTTCCGCTTTTTGTACGGCAAATCTATAGGGCAGCTCAAAAACGAGATCCACTCCATTTAATAAGGCCATTTGTGTTCGATACCATTTGGAAACTAATGCGGGTTCCCCGCGCTGCAGGAAATTCCCGCTCATGACAGCGATGACCACATCCGCCCCCGCTGCTTCCTTTGAAGCCTGCAAATGGAAGGCATGACCGTTATGAAAAGGGTTATATTCGACAATTAGACCAACAGCCTTCAAATAGGTTCTCTCCTTACGTAAAATAATTTCTATTATAGCAAAAATAAATAAAAAATAAGCATTATATATGGAAAATGTTTGTAAATACATCAGATGGATAGACTATAATGGTAAAACATCGATAAAATGGATTTAAATTAAAAATCACCTATTTCGGTGTAAAGAAAAAATATTGACAAAAATATTATCGAAGGCTATAATTACCTTTGTTGCCTTGGGGTGATTCAAGTGAAATGGACAATCAGTCAATTACAAAAATATCGAAACAAGGAATTCTCGTTTGATGAGATAATTCAGCTGGATGATCTTAATCAAGATGATCCAACCATACGAGAAGTATCACCGATGCATATTAAAGGTCGCGGTGATATCGATTCAACGAAAGCAACTTTCCATTTTAACATTGATGGTTATTTAATCCTTCCTTGTTCTCGTACTTTAGTGGATGTAAAATTCCCAATTAATGTCGAAACAACAGAAACATTTCTCTTGCAGAATGCTGTTTATCAGTCTGAAGAGGAAGTCCATCAAGTAAAAGGTGAAGTAATTGATTTAAAACCGATTATTCGGGAGATTCTTTTACTTGAAATACCGATGCAGGTCTTTTGTGAGGACGTGAAGTCTCCTGATGCTGCACCACAGTCCGGAAAGGATTGGGAGGTCATCTCTGAAGAAGCGGAATCCAAAAGAATAGACCCAAGACTAGCTGGACTCGCAAAGTTTTTTGACAATGACAATCAAGGAAAAAAGTGAAGAACCAATTCCCGGTTTCTTTATTACTTTCTTTATACTCTTAAAGGAGGTGTTTGAAGTGGCTGTACCTTTTAGAAGAACTTCTAAAACTGCAAAAAGAAAACGTCGTACTCATTTTAAATTAAATGTTCCTGGTATGGTAGAATGCCCAAACTGTGGTGAAATGAAACTTGCTCACCGCGTTTGCAAAGCTTGCGGAACATACAAAGGAAAAGAAGTAGTTAACGACTAATAACAACTTCGTTTACAGAGCACAAGGAGCTTTTTAGCCCTTGTGCTTTTGTTGTTTTCAGATAGATTTTTTTTACTATTCATATTACGATAGTTATAGAATTTCTATGGGAAGGAAGAGGGATGTTGGAATTCTTAATTGAAAAAAAGGATAAAGGTTACATATTATTTACAATTACAAGAAATGAAAAACGTAATGCGATTAATTATGAAGTAATGGAAGGGCTGCAAAAGGCGATAAACGAAACAGCAGGAGCTCCTGATGTTAAGGCACTCGTCATAACCGGAGAAGGGGAAAGGGCTTTTTGCTCAGGCGGCGATTTATCTGTTTTTCATTCGCTATCTACTAAAGACGAGGCTTACACAATGCTCTCTAAAATGGCTGATATACTTTATTCCTTAACAACTCTTTCTAAACCAACAGTTGCCCTTGTCAATGGTACAGCGATTGGCGGCGGCTGTGAGCTTGCGTCTGCATGTGATTTCCGTCTTGGCAGACAAGGAATAAAGGCAGGTTTTGTACAAGGAAAACAAGCGATTACCACAGGATGGGGCGGGGGGTCTATCCTTGCGGAAAAACTGCCGCAGCATGCCGCGATGAAATTGTTAATGGAGGCAGAACCGCAGACAGTGGAATATTTATTTGATCTTGATTTTTTTCATGGTATTTATGAAGAAGAATCTCTTTCCGCCTGTGAAGCCTTCTTGGATAAAACTTTAGCCTGTGATGTAAATGTACTTGAGTCATATAAAAAAATATGGATTAATAAATGGGCTGCAGTAAATCTTCGTGAAAGAATGGAAGAAGAAGTAAAAAAATGTGCGGTGTTATGGGAAAGTGATGCCCATCATCAATATGTTAAAACTTTTTTAAACAAAAATTAACAAAAGACAAAAAACTCAGGGCTTTGTTTAAGTCTATCTTTTCTAGTAGTTGCATATGTATGATAAAAACACTACTAGGAGGGATGTTCTTATGTCATCAACCCGACAGGATGCTTGGTCCCAAGACGAGGATCTGCTGCTAGCGGAAGTGGTCTTAAGGCATATCCGGGAAGGCGGCACACAGCTGCAGGCCTTTGAGGAGGTTGGCAAACAGCTGTCAAGGACTGCTGCCGCATGCGGTTTCCGCTGGAATTCATATGTAAGGAAGCAATATAAATCGGGCATTGAGCTTGCAAAGAAGCAGCGTAAAGAGCTAAAACTGCAGCCTGTACCAAGTGAAACTATGGCAGCGGCGAATACTGAACAACCGAAAAGTGAACCTGCAGTTTTAGAAAAAGCTGTAGAAAATAGGAAAATCTCGTTTGCATCAGTGATTGAATTTTTAGAAGAGCTGAATAGAAAAGCGGTATCCCAAGAGGGCATGGAAGATGAACGGGATAAGTCTATTGAGAAGATAAAAGAATTAGAGAAGAAGACATACTATTTGGCTGCTGAAAATGAAAGACTCAGTAAAAATTTGAAGGCAATAGAAGAGGATTACCGCTCCCTTATTGAAATTATGGAAAGAGCCAGAAAAATGGTCGTACTTCAGGAGGAAGATAAACAGCAAAAGGTAAAATTCCAAATGGACAAAAACGGTAATCTCGAAAGAGTACAAAAATAGAAAAAGCGGACAATACGTCCGCTTTTTCTATTAATCATTATGCTGTGCTTCTACACCTTCAGGGTACCAGACTAGCGGATTCTCTCCGCGGTCACGTTCCATTTCGTAATCGACGCTGGTAAACTCCATCTTCTCCCAGAAGGTGCGTGATTGCATCCTAGGGTTTGTTTTAATTGGAAGATTCATACTCTTTGCAAATTTAACAAGCTGTGTGCCGTACCCTTTTCCTTGATAATCCGGAAGGACTTCAAGCTTCCATATTTCTACATAATTCTGCGGCGGGAAGAAATAACGGTCAAATTTTGCATCAATTTGATAGAGGCTCATACGGGCTACAAGTTTGTCACCAAAGTAAATTCCATAAAATGGTGACTCGCTGTCGTTATCAATTATATTCGCTTCAAGGTCTTCAAGCATAGACAGCTCTTGAAGGCCATATTCTTTAAATTTTTTAAACTCTTCTAAAGTTTTAAAGTTTATTTTTAATTTCTCCACTTTTGTTTCCATATTGCCCCTCCTAAGGTAAAATGCTGTATTTTTCGTATATATTTAAATACTATTGAATACCATGAAGTGAATAATTTTCGTATTATTCAAAATGGATTACATTAATTATATAACAAAATCAAAAAAATTTCTTCAAAGAAAGATTAGGAAGCGTTTTCAAAAAATGCAGGAATTTTTTCTAATCATGTAGAAACATATAAATGGAGGTTAATTGGGGTTAGGAAAGGGGAAGAACTATGCAAAGAATTTTAATTGCCAATAGGGGAGAAATTGCTCTTAGAATTATTAAAACCTGTGAAGCAATGGGAATTGAAACAATTGCTGTTTATTCGGAAGCCGATAAAGAATTGCCATTTGTAAAAGCTGCATCAAAAGCAGTTTGTATTGGTGAGCCTCCAGTTAACAAGTCCTATTTACAGGCGGAAAAAATATTAGAAGCTGCTATTGCCGAAGGGGTCGATGCCATTCATCCAGGTTATGGCTTCTTGTCAGAAAATGCAGCCTTTGCCCGGCAAGTCATAAATGCCGGAATGGTATTTATCGGACCTAAGCCAGAAACCATTGAATTGATGGGAGATAAAATTATTTCTAGACAAACAATGGAAAAAGCGGGCGTGCCGGTAGTGCCTGGAAGCGGTAACGGATTAAAGACAATCGAAGAGGCACTTGTCCTTGCAGCGGAAATCGGCTATCCGGTGATGCTAAAGGCGAGCGGCGGGGGCGGCGGGATTGGCATGGTTTTATGTGAAGATGAGCAAGCGCTCGTTAAGTCCTTCGCTTCTACAAAATCTCGGGCAATGACTTATTTTGGCTCTGATGAAGTATTTATAGAAAAATATATAGCAAATGCCAGACATGTTGAGGTCCAAGTATTTGGAGACCAGCATGGAAATATCGTCCACTTATTTGAACGGGACTGCTCTGTTCAACGAAGACATCAAAAGGTTATCGAAGAGTCCCCATCACCGTTTCTAACCGATTCAGTGCGAAAAATAATGTATGAAACAGCCGTAACAGCGGCACGGGCTGTCAATTATACAAATGCCGGTACAATTGAATTTATTGTCGATGAACAAGAAAATTTTTATTTTTTAGAAATGAATACAAGATTACAGGTAGAACATCCGGTAACAGAGATGATTACAGGGCTTGATTTAGTAAAATGGCAAATTCTTGCGGCAAAAGGGGAAAGCCTCCCTTTATTGCAGACGGAGATCAGTTCATCTGGCCATGCAATTGAATTTCGACTGTATGCCGAAGATCCGGTGCGCTTTTTTCCTTCTCCAGGGAAAATTACCTCGTTCTATTGGCAGCCCCAGCCGGGAATCAGAATAGATACCGGTTATGAAGCAGGCGACACAGTCACACCATTTTATGACCCGATGATTGCCAAATGTATTTTTTATGGTGAGACAAGGAAAGAGGCATTAGCCAAGGCTGAAAGTTTTTTCAATGACCTTGAAATTGAGGGAATCAAGACAAACGCCCCGCTTTTCAAAAATATCCTTAAAAATGAAGCCTTTATTAACGGGGATTATACAACAAGCTTTTTAACGAAAAAATTAGTGAACTAAGGAGTGGCAGAAGATGAAAGAAATCACAGCATCTATGGCAGGAACTGTTTTAAATGTATTTGTAAACAGCGGTGACGTAATCCGGCTGGGGCAGGAAGTTATTATGCTGGAATCCATGAAAATGGAAATACCGATTGAAAGCAGCGGCGAAGGGGTTGTAAAAGAAGTAAAGGTCAATGTTGGTGATTTTGTGAATGAAGGCGATACATTAATTGTTTTAGTATAGTGAGGTGAAAATGTATGGAAACAACAACCACATATAATCGTCAATTAAATGAAAATCGAAAGCAAATAGAAGCTGGTGGTCTGCCGAAATATCATGAGAAGGCAAAGGCGCAAAATAAGCTGTTTGTGCGTGAACGCCTGGCATTATTATTTGATGATGGGAAATATGAAGAGGACGGAAAATTCGCCAATTTTACCGCCGGTGATTTACCTGCTGATGGAGTTGTTACTGCGATTGGTAAAATTAATGGTCAGACAGTGTGCGTCATGGCAAATGATTCAACAATCAAAGCCGGTTCCTGGGGGGCGCGTACAGTTGAAAAAATAATCCGGATACAGGAAACAGCCGAAAAACTAAAGGTACCAATCTTCTATTTAGTAGACTCGGCAGGTGCCCGGATTACTGACCAATTGGAAATGTTCCCGAACCGCCGGGGTGCCGGAAGAATTTTCTATAATCAAGTAAAGCTTTCCGGAATGATCCCGCAAGTGTGTATTTTGTTCGGTCCATCCGCCGCCGGCGGTGCCTATATCCCTGCATTTTGCGATATCGTGATAATGGTGGATCAAAATGCCTCGATGTATCTAGGATCGCCGAGGATGGCGGAAAAGGTAATCGGCGAGAAGGTGACTTTGGAGGAAATGGGCGGTGCTAGGATGCATTGCACGACCAGCGGCTGTGGAGATATCCTGGCTTACAGCGAGGAAGAGGCCATTGAGTCAGCGAAACAATATATCCGCTTTATGCCGGCAAGCTTTAAAGAGATGCCAAAAATGATGGAAGGGTTCGTTCCGAAAGAAGGGAGAAAACTAGAGGAGATTATCCCTGAAAATCAAAATGCTCCATTTGATATGTATGAATGTATTGACCAACTAATAGATGCCGGGAGTTTTTATGAAATAAAAAAATTGTTCGCTTCAGAAATCATTACTGGACTTGCCCGGATTAATGGGAGAACAGTCGGCATTATTGCGAATCAGCCAAAGGTAAAAGGGGGGGTGCTATTTGTCGATTCTGCCGATAAAGCTGCGAAATTTATCCAGCTTTGCGACGCCTTCCATATTCCGTTGTTGTTCCTGGCCGATGTGCCTGGGTTTATGATTGGAACAAAAGTGGAGCGGGCTGGTATTATCCGCCATGGTGCCAAATTAATTGCGGCGATGAGCTCAGCCACTGTTCCAAAGATTTCCGTTATCGTAAGGAAAGCATATGGGGCCGGTCTTTATGCAATGGCAGGACCTGCTTTTGAGCCGGATTGCTGCATTGCCCTGCCAACAGCTCAAATTGCCGTTATGGGTCCAGAGGCAGCAGTAAATGCGGTCTATTCAAATAAGATTAATGAAATTGAGGATCCAAAGGAAAAAATCGCTTTTGTTCAGGCGAAACATCAGGAATATAAGGAACATATTGATATTTATAAGCTGGCATCAGAATTAATTGTCGATGAAATTGTCGCTCCTTCTGAATTACGCGATGTTCTCATCGAACGTTTCAATTATTATGAAACAAAAGAGCTAACCTTCAGTGTCAGGAAACACCCGGTATATCCAGTATGAAAAAGTCCCTTGCCGTAATTTTCGCGGCAAGGGATTTTTTTCTTCATAGTCATTAACACCAGCCTGACATTATTTGATAAAATACAATTAAAGACTTTCGGTAGAATGAGGGAGATCAAATGAAGGTTGGCGTAGTTGGTGCGGGATCAATTGGATTGCTATTCGCTGCCTATTTAAGCAGACGTTTTAATGTAACTGTTTATACAAGGACAGAGGCGCAGGCATCAGAAATTAATAAATTTGGTATTTTATTAAAAAATTCCGGCAGGACAATTTCTTTTGTCACCGCTTTGCCATTTTCAGAGTGGCAGGGGATGGAGGATTTGTCGATTATTACCGTTAAGCAATATCAACTGGACGATATTATTGGGCATATTTTGCAGATGCCTGCTGAACCTGAAAATCTGTTGTTTTTACAAAATGGCATGGGGCATTTAGAAAAACTACAATCACTTGCTGTTCCGAACCTATTTGTCGGTACGATTGAACACGGGGCGCTTAGGGAAAATTCCTATACTGTCAGCCATAATGGCTTCGGGGTAACCAATATTGCTGTTTTCAGGGGGGATAGCAATCAGTTATTTCGATTTATTTCATCTGCTCCTGAGGAATTCCCTTTTGTTTTCAAAGAAAGATACGAGGATATGCTGCTAAATAAATTAATTGCGAATGCAGTCATTAACCCATTAACAGCCATACTTAAAGTGGAAAATGGAGATTTAATCGAAAATCCTTATTACCTCAAGGTGTTGGATTCCCTTTTTACTGAAATTGCAGCTGTTTTGGAATTGGACAATGCACAAAGCGACCTAGAGCGGGTAATAAATATTTGTCGTACTACGGCAGAGAATCGTTCCTCGATGTTAAAAGATTTAGAGGCAAATAGATTAACCGAAATTGACGCAATATTAGGATATATTTTAGCTAAAGCGAACAAACAAGATAGGAAGGTCCCGCTTCTTGAAAGTCTTTATTATATCATAAAAGGGAAAGAAAACGGTGGAAGAGAGGTAGTAAAATGACCAGCATACTTTCCAACGTAATCACATTATTATTTTCGATGCCGATGATTGGATTTTTGTTTATTTTTTTTATCTACAAGCTAGTTTCTAAGAATACCCGTAAATCCGTACATAAGGCGCTTGATTATACGACAATTTTATTTATTATATCCGTCCATTTTTTAATTAAAACAATTTGGGGCCATTCATTATTAGGAATGATTCTTCTTTTCATCATTATGATCGCCATGGTATTTGTGATTGTTCATTGGAAAGTAAAGGGAGAAATTGATTTCAAAAAAGTAATGAAAGGATTTTGGCGGTTTAATTTTATCTTCTTTTTTCTTGCTTACATAAGTTTGACTGTATTTGGTTTAATATATAGGGCAATAATGTTTACATTTTCCGCTTGAAAAATTTCAGGCAAAGTTTTTTTTAAAACAGGCGGTGAATGGTATACTTCTAAAGAGAATGAATTTGGATGACCAGAAAGGAAGTACATGAATGGAGATGTTAAATCTCTCTTTACCAGCAACCAACCGGTTTGCTTCGAATTATTTAGAGCAATCAACGGAGATTTTACCGTTTTTTCATTATCGTTATAATGATGAGATTGAAGATGCAAATCGATTAACGGAGTTAAATGACCGGCAGTTTCAGAGGATCGAGGCAGCTAACCATATAAAGCACTTTATGGAGCGCTATCCTTCCTCGGATGCAGTAAATAGATCGATTGAAAAGTTGAAAGAACCAAATAGTGTTGTTGTCATTGGCGGACAGCAGGCAGGTATTCTAACTGGACCGCTTTATTCCATACATAAAATTATCTCAATCCTCAAGTTAGCGGAGCAGAAGGAAAAAGAATTAGGCGTTCCAGTTGTTCCAGTATTTTGGATTGCCGGAGAAGACCATGATTTTCAGGAAGTCAATCATGTGAATGTCCCAATCCAAAAAAAGGTCGATAAATGGACGTATCCGGAAAAAGTATGGCAAAAGAAGATGGTTTCAGATATCCAATTGGATAAAGATTTGTGTCTTTCTTGGGTGAAAAATGTCATCGAAACATTTGGTGAGACAGAGCATACCAATGCGCTGCTGGAATTTGCCCAGGAACAAATATTGAAATCGACAACTTTTGTTGACTTTTTCGCTCATATTGTTATGGAGCTGTTTAAAGAAGATGGCCTGTTAATCGTAGATTCCGGAAATGCTGATTTTCGTCAGCTGCAGAAGGAATTTCTCAAACAGCAAATCGATCAACACGATGCCATTACTTTTTCATTACTTGAGCAGCAAAAGGAAATCAGTAAAGCAGGTTTTCCACTTGCAATTGAAGCAAGCGAGCATTCGGCGAATTTATTTTATTACGACTCCAAACGCCAAGAGAGGATTTTACTTGAATATGATCGTGAATTGGAACGATTCGTGGGGAAAAGTGGAGCTGTTTCCTTTTCAGAGCATGAATTGGTGGAGCTTGTTAATGAAAATCCTGCATGTTTAAGCAATAATGTGGTAACCAGACCGCTGATGCAGGAATGGCTGTTTCCTGTCATCGCCTTTATCGCGGGGCCTGGTGAAATAGCATATTGGGCAGAGCTAAAGCTGGTGTTTGAGCATTTCAATATTAAAATGCCGCCAATAGTACCTCGTTTAAATATTACTTTTCTGGATCGGTCAGTTGAAACCGACCTAGTGGAATTAAATTTAGAGCTTGCTCACGTTTTACAATTCGGAACGAATCGTGTTAAGGAGCAATTTTTAGAGACGATTAAGGATCGGGAAGTTGAGGAATTGTTTTCAGCCGCAAAAGAAAAGCTGATAGAGCAATACCAATTTATTGAGGCGAAGACACAAGCGGTGGATAGCGGCCTTTTACCGCTGCTAAAGAAGAATGAGGCATACTTGCTAAAAGAAATTAGCTTTATGCAGGCAAGGATGGAGGAAGCCATAAAGCAAAAACATAATATCGTTCTCCAAAAGTTTGCCCGTGTTGACATGGAATTAAGGCCAGACGGATTTCCACAGGAGCGGGTTTGGAATATCTTTTATTATTTAAATCAGTATGGAATGAATTTTATTCAAGATTTAATGACATTAACCTATATATTCGATGGAAGTCACAAAGTAATCAAATTGTAAAGAAACTCCACCAAGCGCGGTGGAGCTTCTTTTTTTTTAAATAAAAAAAGAGGATTTTAAAGAAAATGGAGCGAATTGTATAAAAATAGGTGGAGGAAAGTGGGGGAATGTGGTACATTTTTAATAGAAAGTGGGGGTAGTGGGTATGTTCATGGGTGAATACCATCATAGCATTGATAATAAAGGCCGTTTAATTGTGCCCTCCAAATTTCGTGATGACCTGGGCGAAATGTTCATTATCACTAGAGGTTTGGATCAATGTTTGTTTGGTTACCCATTATCAGAGTGGAAGCATATTGAAGATAAATTAAAAGCTTTACCTTTGACAAAAAAAGATGCCCGTGCCTTTACCCGTTTCTTCTTTTCCGGAGCAACAGAGAGTGAACTTGATAAACAGGGAAGGATTAATATCCCAGCACCGCTTTTGCAATATGCGAAATTAGATAAGGAATGTGTGATTTTGGGTGTTTCCAATCGAATTGAAATTTGGAGCAAACAGATCTGGGAAGACTATTTTGCACAGTCTGAAGATTCTTTTGCGGAAATAGCAGAAAATATGATTGGCTTTGATATATAATGGGAAAGTTATATCAATATATTTTTCTGTTATGTATAGGTTTTGATTGGAAAAGGTGGTACGAACATGTTTAAACATACAACAGTGTTATTGGAAGAAGCTGTTAACGGCTTGAATATTAAGTCAGATGGAATTTATGTCGATTGTACATTAGGCGGAGCTGGCCATAGCTCTTACATTCTTTCGAAGCTTTCGGAGGACGGTAAGCTCTATGCGTTTGATCAAGATGAGGTAGCAATTGCTCATGCCAGCCAAAAATTAGCTGAATATGGCAGTAACTTTGAAATCATCAAAAGCAATTTTCTTCATCTGCGGGAAGAGCTTGAAGACCGCGGTATTTACAAAGTAGACGGGATCCTGTATGACCTAGGTGTGTCATCACCGCAATTGGATACACCGGAAAGAGGCTTTAGTTACCATCATGACGCACCTCTTGATATGAGGATGGATACAGACGCCCCTATTTCCGCTTACGATGTTTTGAATCATTGGTCCTATGAAGAGTTAGTCCGCATCTTTTTTCGCTATGGTGAGGAGAAGTTTTCGAAGCAAATTGCCAGAAAGATTGAAGCGGCAAGAGAGATTAAACCCATTGAATCAACTGGGGAATTAGTAGAACTAATTAAGGATGCAATTCCTGCACCGGCCAGAAGAAAAGGCGGACATCCGGCAAAACGGATTTTTCAAGCTGTTAGAATCGCGGTTAATGATGAATTAGCTGTATTTGAAAAATCTCTTAACCAGGCAATAGATTTATTGAATCCTGGTGGAAGAATTTGTGTGATTACTTTTCATTCTTTAGAGGATAGAATTTGTAAAGCAGCTTTTAAAAACGCGAGTACAACTCCTGATTTGCCTCATGGGCTGCCTATTATACCGGATGAGTACAAGCCTATTTTAAAGTTAATTACCCGGAAACCGATTCTGCCGTCTGAGGAAGAATTGGAACAAAACAATCGCGCGAGGTCGGCGAAGCTTCGAATTGGAGAAAAAATATAAAATTAACCGGAGGGGAAATGCGTGAGTAATCTTGCCAGGAAAATTCAACAACAACAGCAGCGAGTGGAACAGCCAAATCAAAAAGAAAGGCAAATAAAATTAAAAAAGTCCTGGCTGACTCCAGGGGAAAAAATAATGGGAGTCGCATTTGCCGGACTGGTTTGTTTTGGCGCTGTCCACTTAATAACTAATCAAGCGACAATTTATCAAATGAATAAGGAAATTCAAAACGTTGAAACAAAAATTAATGAGCAGAAAAAGGTCAATGCTGATTTGCAAGTTCAAGTTAAGGATTTAAGCAACTATGAACGAATTTACAAAGAAGCTAAAAAGATGGGTTTAGATCGAAATAATGATAACGTCAAGGTAGTGCCTGCACAATGAATAAGAAACAGCCATATATGAATGTTGGAGCAGCGATATTGTTTGTGATATTCGGTCTGCTCTTTTTTGTAGTACTTTTTAGATATTTCTCGATTCAATTTACGGGTGAAGCAGCAGGACAGCCGCTAGTCGCTAAAGCTCAGCAAAAATATGCCCATCAGACCATTCTGCAAGCATCGAGAGGGGAAATCCTCGACCGTAATGGCGAGATTGTTGCCGAAGATACTTCAGCTTATAAGTTAGCAGCGGTATTGAGTAAAAAGATGCCTAAACACGTAAAAGACCCGGAGAAAACGGCAAGAGAACTAGCAAAGTATCTTGATATGGATGAAACGGAGATTTATAGTAGATTAACAAATGGGATCAAGAAGAAGCGGTTTCAGGTCGAATTCGGTAAAGCTGGAAAAGACATCAGCTACGATACAAAAGCGAAGATTGAGAAATTGAAGTTGCCAGGAATCATTTTTCAGCGTGATTCAAAACGTTACTATCCTAATGGAGTGTTTGCTTCCCATTTGGTAGGATACGCCGACCAAATTAAGCAAGATAACGGAACTTATAAAACCGTAGGAAAAATGGGAATTGAAAGTGAATTTGATAAAGAGTTAACCGGAAAAAATGGCAAAGTAAATTTTGAAAGTGATGTATGGGGCTACATCCTTCCTGGTGATAAGCAAAAAATCACCCCGGCCAAAGATGGAGATGATATTTACTTAAACATTGATAAAAAAATTCAAACCTTCCTTGAAGACGCAATGGATAAGGTCGATAAGGAATATAAACCGAAAAAGATGATTGCGATTGTCGCCGACCCAAAGACCGGTGATATCTTGGCAATGGGGCAGCGTCCGACATTTCAACCAAAAACAAGGGAAGGAATCACTGACAGCTGGCATAATGAAGCAATCGAAACGTCTTTTGAACCAGGCTCAACAATGAAAATCTTCACCCTTGCTGCTGCCGTACAGGAGGGTGTGTTTAACCCTAATGAACAGTATATGTCAGGCTCTTATCGAGTTACGAATAAATCCCAGCCCATCCATGATCATAATTATTCAGGCTGGGGCAAGATTTCCTATTTGGAGGGTGTACAGCGCTCCTCCAATACTGCATTTGCGAAAATAGCCAAGGAAAAGTTAGGGTTTGATACATTTCGTAAATATTTAACAAAATTTGGATTTGATAAACCAACCGGGATTGAGCTGCCAGATGAAACTTCAGGGAAAATTCAATATACCTATCCAATTGAAAAAATAACAACAGCCTATGGTCAAGGGACGGCTATAACACCGATTCAGCAAATTCAGGCGGCAACAGCGATTGCGAACGACGGCAAGATGTTAAAGCCTCATGTGGTTAAAAAAATTGTGAATCATAATACGGGGAAAACAATCGAGGAAACGGTACCTGAAGTAGTATCAACTCCGATTTCCAAAGATACTGCCAAAAAGGTGCGGGATTATTTGGAAACGGTTGTTACCTCGAAAAACGGCACTGGCAGACGATATAAAATTGAAGGCTATAGTGTTGCCGGGAAAACAGGGACTGCTAGTATTCCAGGATCCGATGGCAAGTATCTAACGGGGGCCAATAACTATATGTTTTCCTTTTTAGGAATGGCACCAAAGGAAAATCCGAAATTAATTGTCTACGTAGCTGTGCAGCAGCCGGAGTTAACGGGGGAGAAAGCAGGTCAAGGGGCTTATCCGGTTTCAGAAATTTTTAATCCGGTCATGCAAAACAGCCTGCATTATTTAAATATTCAACCGTCTAAGGTTGAAAAAACAGCCCTAAATAAGCTGGCGGATTTCCAAGAGAAGTCAGTTGATGAAACGGTTAGAAGCTTAAAAGCTAAAGGACTCGAAGCAGTCGTGCTTGGAAAAGGAATGAATGTAACCGATCAGATTCCTAAGGAAGGAACAACTGTTTTAGAAGGTGAAAAGGTCATCATCCAAACTGATGGGGATTTAACGGCCCCTGATATGACGAATTGGTCGTTAAGGGATGTCATGAAGGTAGCCAACATGGCAGGGCTGAAATTGAGCACAAAAGGCAAGGGCTATGTGATTGGACAAAGTATTAAACCAGGAACCACTTTAACGGAAGGTGATTTCCTTATCGTAAATTTAAAAACCCCGGAAGAGAAGTGGACAGAAGAATCCTCTGCCGCAGGTAAGGAGAAGGGAACATCTAAAGAAAGTTCTAAAGATATTATTCAAGATTAACAGAGGAATCCCGCTATGATTAGCGGGATTTTTTCATGAACTGGATTTTAGGCACGTTCTAGATAAAAAAGTACAAGCATATAAATGAATGATACTGAAAAGGAGGATCGTTCATACTATGCGTGTTTCCAATGTAACTGTCCGAAAACGGTTATTGATTGCATTAATCACAGGAATTCTTATTTTCTTAATTATTGATGTCAGGCTTGGATATGTACAATTTTATTTGGGTGATATGTTGACAGCCCGGGCCAAAGACTCATGGAGCCGAAATATACCTTTTGAACCTGAACGAGGAAGAATTGTTGACCGTAACGGAATACCATTGGCAACAAATATTAGTGCCCCTACAGTTTGGGTTGTTCCAAGGCAGGTAAAGGACCCGGCGATGACAGCCGAGAAGCTTGCTTCCGTTCTAAATATGTCAAAAGAAAAGGCATATCGCGAGATCACCCAAAAAGAGCGGATTGTTCGAATCAAAGAAGGCAGGAAAATTTCCCATGATAAGGCGAAAAAAATTAGAGCTTTAGGCCTGGAAGGAATATATATCGGTGAAGATTCCAAGCGCCATTATCCTAATGGAAGTTATTTATCGCATGTCCTTGGCTTTGCCGGAGTGGACAACCAGGGCTTAATGGGCTTGGAGAAATATTATGATAAAGAGCTGAGCGGGGAACGTGGTTCCGTGAAATTTTACGCGAATGCTAAGGGTGAACGGATGAATGATATGGCAGATGATTATGAACACCCTGCGAACGGCCTTGACCTAAAGCTGACGATTGATTCGAAAATCCAAACTATTGTTGAAAGAGAATTGGATATTGCGGAAGCAAAATATAATCCTGATGGTTTAATTGCGATTGCGATGAACCCGAACAATGGTGAAATTTTAGCGATGTCGTCAAGACCGACATTTGACCCGGCAAAGTTTCAAAGTGTGCCGCAAGAAGTATATAACCGAAATCTTCCAGTATGGATGACCTACGAACCAGGTTCAACCTTTAAGATTATTACTCTTGCTGCGGCGTTAGAAGAGGGAAAAGTCAATTTGGAAAAGGAACATTTTCATGATTCCGGTTCTGTCCAGGTTGCCGGCGCCCGTTTAAAATGCTGGAAAAGAGGCGGTCACGGTGATCAAAGCTTCTTAGAGGTTGTTCAAAACTCGTGCAACCCAGGGTTTGTGGAGTTAGGCGAACGGCTTGGAAAAGAGAAATTGTTCAAATATATTAAGGATTTTGGATTTGGTCAGAAAACAGGTATCGACCTCCAGGGGGAAGGTACAGGGATTTTGTTTAATATGGACCGGGTAGGACCTGTGGAACTAGCGACGACTGCTTTCGGACAAGGTGTTTCCGTTACGCCGATTCAACAGGTGTCTGCCGTTGCTGCGGCGGTAAATGGCGGAACCTTATACCAGCCTTTTATTGCTAAGGAATTAATTGATCCGGTGACAAAAGAAGTCGTCATGCGTAACTCACCGGCCGCGAAAAGAAAAGTCATATCTGAGAAAACATCTAAAGAAATCCGCCATGCACTTGAAAGTGTAGTTGCCCAAGGGACAGGAGGAAAGGCTTTTGTTGATTCCTATCGTGTTGGAGGAAAAACAGGGACAGCACAGAAGGCCGAGGGCGGCCGATATTTAGAAAATGAGTTTATTGTATCGTTTATTGGTTTTGCTCCAGCAGATGATCCGCAAATCGTCGTATATGTGGCGGTCGATAATCCGAAAGGTGTTCGAGCGTTTGGGGGAACAATCAGTGCGCCGATTGTCGGCAATATCATGAATGACAGCTTAATCGCGCTGGATGTGGATCCACGGAAAAAACAAATTGAAAAAGAAATCAAGTACCCGGATTCACCATTAATTGAACTGCCGGATTTTGTCGGGCTGAAAAAGAAAGAACTTCAGGGGCAGCTAGTTAATTTACGAATTGATGCAAGCGGAGAAGGGGATGTTGTTGTCAGCCAATCTCCAGAACCAGGGACTAAAGTAAAAGAAGGATCAAAAATTAGGCTTTACTTTGGCAGTGGAGACTAATAGTACTAGAAAGAGGGCAGGCATTATGAACTATTGCCGCCCTTTTTTCATATAAAGTTGGTGAACAAATAGCAAAAAAATTTATTTTCATGTAAAATAAGGTGGAACTTTCGTCAGGCACATTTTTTGTCAGCCGGCAAAGTGATGTAAGGGCATGAGAGGATTTGAGAATAAATGAAATTACAACAGCTGCTTAAGTGTTTGCATCCAATAATCCCTTTTAAAGGGGAAGACCCGGAAATTACATCGATTGAAAACGATAATCGAAAGGTGCAAAACGGAAGCTTATTTATTTGTATTAAGGGGTATACGGTAGACGGTCATGATTTCGCGTCATCTGCAGTCAAAAATGGTGCTGCAGCGGTCTTAGCTGAAAGACCGCTGGACATTGACGTTCCGGTAGTAGTCGTAAAAGATACCAATAGGGCGATGGCGGTATTAGCAGATGCCTTTTTCGGGCAGCCAACGCAACAGCTGCGATTAATTGGAATCACCGGCACAAATGGAAAAACAACAACGAGTCATTTGATTGAAAAAATACTTGCTGACCGCGGTCAAAAAACTGGGCTAATTGGAACCATGTATACGAAAATAGGTGAGAAAACGATTGAAACGAAAAATACAACTCCAGAAAGCTTAACCCTGCAAAAAACCTTTCACCAAATGGTCGAGGAAGGTGTTGAAACAGCAGTTATGGAGGTATCTTCGCATGCCTTGGATTTAGGCAGAGTCCACGGATGTGATTATGATGTTGCCGTGTTCACCAATCTGACCCAGGACCATCTGGATTACCATAAAACAATGGAAGAATATAAGCGGGCAAAAAGCTTATTGTTCTCTCAGCTTGGCAATTCGTATGAGGTCGGCCGGCCTAAATTTGCTATTTTAAATGCCGATGATGCTGCCTCTGCGATGTTTAAACGTTCAACAGCTGCACATGTGTATACATATGGAATTGAAGAAAAGGCAGATTTACAGGCGGTCAATATTCAAATGACTTCCTCTGGAACGAGCTTTGATCTCGTCATTGGCCAGGAACAATATCGTGTTGAACTTCAGCTGATTGGCAAATTCAGCATCTATAATGTATTGGCGGCCTTATCAGCAGCCGTTGTTTCAGATGTACCGATTCATGAGGCCATTACCTCAATAGAAGCGGTAAAAGGGGTTGCAGGACGATTTGAACTCGTAAATGCGGGTCAGAACTTCACTGTCATCGTGGATTATGCGCATACGCCTGATAGTCTTGAAAATGTTTTAAAAACCATTCAGCATTTTGCAAACAAAAAGGTTTTTGTCGTAGTTGGATGCGGCGGCGACAGGGATCGGACTAAACGTCCGTTAATGGCGCAAATTGCCTGCCGTTATGCGTCCAATCCAATCTTTACTTCTGATAATCCAAGAAGCGAGGAACCAATGGCAATTCTTAAGGAGATGGAAGCAGGGGTCCAAGGTGAGGATTATATTGTTATTGAGGATCGTAAGGAAGCAATTCATACGGCTATAAAACAGGCAGAAGCCGGTGATGTTGTATTAATTGCTGGGAAAGGTCATGAAACTTATCAACAGATTGGTAACGTAATTCATGATTTTGATGACCGGCTTGTCGCAAGGGAAGCGATTGAGGAGAGATAAACATGTATTTGGCGTCAACAGATTTAGCCATATTATTTCCTGACAAACAAGGAATTAAGGACGATATTTTATTCCAAATAGTTTCCGATCAGGCGAATGTATTGCAGCCGAAAGGATTGTTTATCCCGCTTAATAATCAGCAGGATAAGCTGATTGAGGCTATTGCAAATGGAGCCGTAGCAGCTATTTGGACACAGGGAGAATGCCTTCCGTCCTATACGCCAAATCATTTCCCAGTGTTTTTTACCGCTGATTTGGCGGAAGCGGTAAACAAGCTGCTGCAGTTTTATTTAGAATATGTAAACGGAGAAAAAAATCACAAAATGGATACTACTAACTTTATTTTTTCAAATAAAAAACTTCTTAATAAAAATAATGAAACATATGATATTGCAGTAATGGTAAATAAAATCGCTGAAGTAAAAGCTAGAAATTCAGAAAGGAGGGGGTAATATGCTGGAGCAGGTTATCTTTTTCCCAATTATTATGGCATTTCTCATTTCTGTTTTACTTTCGCCAGTATTTATTCCCTTCTTACGCAGGTTGAAATTTGGACAAAGCATTCGTGAAGAAGGACCTAAATCACATCAAAAAAAATCAGGAACCCCTACAATGGGCGGTATTATTTTTTTATTTTCGATTGTGATTACGACGATTGTGATGACCGGAAAATTTTCTGAGCCGACCGTAAAAACGTATTTACTGCTGCTGGTTACACTTGGTTTTGGATTACTCGGCTTTTTAGATGATTTTATTAAAGTGGTAATGAAAAGAAATTTGGGACTCACATCAAGACAAAAGCTGTTGGGGCAGATTATTATTTCCGGTATTTTTTATTTAGTCTATAAACAAATGAATTTTTCTACCGAAATTAATATTCCATTTACGGATTCAAGCATTGATTTAGGCTGGTTTTTTGTCTTATTCATTATATTTTGGCTGGTTGGTTTTTCTAATGCCGTCAACTTGACGGACGGACTTGACGGATTGGTGTCAGGCACTGCGGCGATCGCCTTTGGAGCCTTTGCTGTTCTTGCCTGGAGTCAATCACAAATGGAGATTGCCATTTTTTCTGTAGCGGTGGTGGGTGCTGTTCTTGGCTTTTTAGTGTTTAATGCTCACCCTGCCAAGGTGTTTATGGGCGATACCGGGTCGCTGGCACTCGGCGGGGCAATTGCCACAATTGCCATATTGACGAAGCTGGAGCTGCTGCTAATCATTATTGGCGGTGTGTTTGTCATTGAGACATTATCTGTAATCCTTCAGGTTGCATCGTTTAAAACGACAGGTAAGCGAATTTTCCGGATGAGCCCGCTTCATCATCATTACGAGCTAATTGGCTGGTCTGAATGGAGAGTCGTTGTCACTTTTTGGAGTGTAGGATTAATCCTTGCCATTTTAGGAATCTATATCGAGGTGTGGTTGTAATTGAAGCAGATAAAGACTTATCATCATAAAAAAATTCTCGTATTAGGTTTGGCCAAAAGCGGTGTAACGGCTGCTTCCTTGCTACATAAGCTTGGTGCTTTTGTCACCGTCAATGATAAAAAGCCTTTTTCAGAAAATCCGGAGGCACAAGGACTCTTGGAACAAGGGATCAAAGTGATTTGCGGTGAGCACCCAATTGAACTTTTAGACGAAGGGTTCGAGCTGATTGTAAAAAATCCCGGAATTCCATATGAAAACCCAATAATCCAAAGTGCAATTGAAAAAGGAATACCGGTTATAACTGAAGTAGAGCTCGCTTATCAAATATCTGAAGCGCCTTTTATTGGTATAACCGGTACAAACGGAAAAACGACGACAACAACACTGCTTTATGAAATGATGAAGGCAGGAAATAAAAGACCATTAATTGCCGGGAATATCGGCACGGTTGCTTCTGGTGTCGCGGAACAAGCAGCAAAGGAAGATACTATTGTCATCGAATTATCTTCCTTTCAATTGATGGGAATAAAAACGTTTAATCCGCGGATCGCGATTATTACAAATATTTATGATGCCCACCTTGACTACCATGGAAGCAAAGAGGCTTATATTGCAGCAAAAGCGAATATTACTCAAAATCAAACCGAAGCTGAATATTTAATTATCAATGCGGACCAAGAGGAAACGATGGAAATCGCGCGACACTCTGATGCCAAAATTATCCCATTCTCAGCAAAAAGAGTATTGGAAGATGGGGCATTTATTCAGGATGGATGGATTTGCTTTAATGATGAAAAAGTGATGCCAATAGCTGAAATTGCATTGCCAGGCACACATAATCTTGAAAATATTTTATCGGCCGTTGCCGCTGTAAAGCTATCCGGTGTCGATAATCATGCCATTCATGAAATATTGACGACCTTTACGGGTGTCAGGCACCGTCTTCAATTCGTAGCAGAAGTGTCTGGAAGGAAATTCTATAATGATTCCAAAGCAACCAATATTTTAGCGACAATCAACGCGCTTGCCGCATTTAACAGCCCGATTGTGCTCCTTGCCGGAGGGCTGGATCGCGGGAATGAATTTGATGAACTAATTCCTTTTTTGAAGAATGTAAAAGCAATGATTACTTTTGGGCAGACTGCCCCTAAACTAGAACGAGTTGGTAAATTAGCGGGAATAAATGTAATGGAGCGTGTCGATAATGTTGACAAGGCCGTTCCTGCTGCATTAGCTTATTCACAGCCAGGTGACGTTATTTTGTTATCTCCTGCCTGCGCCAGCTGGGATCAATATAAAACTTTTGAAGTCAGGGGAGACATTTTTATCGAAGCGGTGCATAAGCTTAAATAGAGGCTTGTACCATAAGAAGCAAAAAGCGCTTGAGCAAAACAGCTTAGATTGGATTGGTGCATGATAGCCTGAAAACTTGTTAGTTGAGGTGTATAGTGTGCCGACAAAGAGAACAACTCCCGACTTTATTTTAATGATTGTAACCTTTACACTGCTCGCGATAGGACTCATTATGGTGTATAGTGCAAGCGCAATTTGGGCGGAATATAAATTTCATGATTCTTTTTTCTTTGCCAAACGGCAGACGCTGTTTGCTGTGGTTGGAGTAGTTGCGATGTTTTTTATCATGAACATTAACTATTTGACATGGAGAACATGGTCGAAAACAATTTTAATTGTTTGTTTTGTCCTTTTGATTCTTGTACTGATTCCCGGTATTGGAAATGTTCGTAATGGTTCAAGAAGCTGGATCGGGGTTGGCGCTTTCTCGATTCAACCCTCTGAATTCATGAAGCTTGCGATGATTGCCTTTCTTGCCAAATATCTTTCAGAACGGCAAAAGCTGATTACTTCCTTTAAAAAAGGTCTGGTCCCGTCACTCGGGCTAGCCTTTCTCGCTTTTGCGATGATCATGCTGCAGCCCGATTTAGGAACAGGCACTGTCATGATGGGAACGTGTGTAGTCATGATTTTTATCGCGGGTGCAAGGGTTAGCCATTTTGCTTTCTTAGGATTATTAGGAGTTGCTGGTTTTGTTGGACTGATTGCGTCCGCCCCGTATCGAATTAAACGGATTACGTCGTTCCTTGATCCCTGGTCGGACCCGCTGGGAAGCGGCTTTCAAATTATTCAGTCGCTTTATGCAATTGGACCGGGCGGTTTGTTCGGTCTAGGACTAGGAGAGAGCAGACAAAAGTTTTTTTATCTGCCGGAACCGCAAACGGATTTTATCTTTGCAATACTCTCTGAAGAGTTAGGCTTTATTGGCGGCTCATTTATAATTCTTTTATTTGCTTTGCTTTTATGGCGGGGAATCCGGATTGCTTTAGGGGCTCCTGATTTATATGGCAGCTTCCTTGCCGTAGGAATTATTGCGATGGTGGCAATTCAAGTGATGATCAATATTGGCGTAGTTACCGGACTAATGCCGGTTACGGGGATTACTCTTCCCTTTCTAAGCTACGGTGGATCGTCGTTGACACTAATGCTGATGGCGATTGGTGTTCTCCTGAATATTAGCCGTTATTCAAGATACTGACGTAAGCCCTGTTTTTGTGCAGGGTTCTTTTTATTTGAGATATACGCAAATTTCATTACATTTCCGTAACATTATTTTTTCATAGGCTTTTTTTCCTTTGTTTTTATAGTAGAATGTGTTTAGCAGAGTTTTAGGGGTGAAAGAATGAAGATTGCAGTCAGCGGCGGCGGTACAGGAGGACATATTTATCCTGCGCTCGCCCTTATTAGAGAAATTCAAAAACTAGATAAAGAAGCAGAGTTTTTATACATAGGAACGCAAAATGGATTGGAAAGCAAGCTTGTACCGCGTGAAAATATACCGTTTAAGTCTATTTATATCACTGGATTTAAACGAAAGCTTTCCTTCGATAATATTAAAACGATCTTTCGCTTCCTTAAGGGAGTAAAAGATAGCAAGAAATATTTGAAAGAATTCAAGCCGGATGTTGTCATTGGAACCGGTGGTTATGTGTGCGGACCCGTGGTTTATGCGGCTGCTAAGCTCGGTATTCCAACGATTATCCATGAACAAAACAGCGTTCCGGGACTTACAAATAAGTTTTTAAGCCGTTACGTGAACAAGATTGCCATCTGTTTCGATGAGGCTAAGCAATTTTTCCCAGCCAACAAGACCGTTTTTACGGGGAACCCGCGTGCTTCTGAGGTACTTGGGAAAGATGGGATTAAAGGCCGGCTTTCAGCTGGGCTAAGTACAACAAAGCCCGCGGTATTAATTTTTGGCGGAAGCCGCGGGGCAAGGCCGATTAATGAAGCAGTGGTGAAAGGATTTACGGAATTTTCCGGTAAGCCTTACCAAGTTCTTTATGTAACTGGAGATGCCCATTTTGAAGATGTCAAAAAGGAAGCGGAGCTTGTTGGAAATCCAGACAATGTGGTGATCAAGCCGTTTATTCATAATATGCCGGAGATTCTTGCCGGTATGGATTTAGTTGTATCAAGGGCGGGAGCAACTACGCTTGCGGAGTTAACTTCACTTGGAATTCCAAGCATTTTAATTCCGAGTCCTTATGTCACAAACAATCACCAAGAAAAAAACGCTCGTTCTCTTAGTGATCACGGGGCAGCAGAGCTTTTACTGGAAAAAGATTTAACCAGCAATACTTTAATCGGACATATTGATCGAATCATGTTAAATAAACAAACAAATGAGGAAATGAAGCTTCAGTCTAAGAAAATGGGTGTTCCGGATTCGGCATCAAGACTTTACAAAGTTATAGAACAGCTGATAAAAGAAAATCAAAAGTAGCCCAATTTCAATTCTTGCATAAATTAAAATTAGACGGATGGATGAAAGTAAGGGTGATATTTATGAATGAAATTATAAAGGAGTTAGAAGCTTTAAATGTCGGGAAAGTAAAGCGTGATGAACCGCTTGCAAACCACACGACAATTAAAATTGGCGGGCCTGCCGATCTGTTTATTGAACCATCATCAGTTGATAATCTAAAAAAGGTAATGACTGTTGTTGAAAAACACAATTTAAATTGGCGGGCAATTGGCCGTGGCTCTAACCTGTTGGTTTCTGATAAAGGAATTGAAGGTGTTGTAATTAAACTTGGCCAAGGTTTAGACCATTTAGAAATAAATGGGACTGAAATCATAGCAGGCGGAGGTCACTCGCTTGTTAGCTTATCAACTTTGATCAGCCGCAAAGGACTTTCAGGACTGGAGTTTGCCAGCGGCATCCCCGGGTCTGTCGGCGGGGCAGTCTACATGAATGCTGGGGCGCATGGGTCAGATATTAGTAACATTTTAACAAGGGCCCATATATTATTTAATGATGGATCTATGGAATGGCTTACCAATGAAGAAATGGAGTTCTCATACCGAACTTCCATTCTGCAGAAAAAACGCCCGGGTATTGTAGTTGAGGCAGTGTTTCAATTGACTGAAGGCGAACGTACTGAAATTGTTGCTTTAATGCAAAAAAATAAAGATTATCGTAAAGTTACGCAGCCATGGAACTTTCCATGTGCAGGAAGTATTTTCCGTAACCCGCTGCCAAACTATGCCGGCAAGTTAGTTGAGATAGCCGGTTTAAAAGGCTACAAAATCGGCGGAGCTGAAATTTCCCAAATGCACGGGAATTTCATCGTTAATGCTGGAAATGCAACCGCAGGTGACGTGCTGGCTCTTATCGAGCATGTCAAGGATACAATCTACAGTTTATACCAAATCAAAATGGAAACTGAGGTTGAAATTATTGGCAGAAGGTAAGAAGAAATAGGCACAAAATGTACAAATTTTGTGTTATAATAACTGATAATATTATCGGTTATTATCCAGAGAAAAGGCATGACGGCATGATTCATCGTGCCGTTGTTTTCTCTTTTTATGACCGGCTTCTATAAATATGGACAAGCTATTGAATTGATTTTTGTGTACCACTTGTAAGGTGGAGGAATTTTTATGGAAAACGGGAAAATTGTTGCACTTGAAGACCGCATACCCAAATTAAAGGAGCAAAGGCGCCGAAAAGCGAATAGACGGCTTGTAATCTTGTTGGTATTGTTTTTTATCATGATTGCGGCCATTGCTTATACACAATCACCCTTAAGCCATGTCAAAACAATCATGGTGAAAGGCAATGAAGTTTATACAAATAAAGAAATTATACGGAAAAGCAGTCTGACAAATCATTCGAATATTTGGAAAGTGAACCAAAAGAAGATTGCTCGAGACATCGAGAAATTGTCGGAGGTAAAAAGTGCTGAGGTTATGGTTCATTGGCCGAACACCATTGTGATTACAGTCAAGGAATTTAAAAGAATTGCTTATTTGAAAAAGGAGCAAGATTATATTCCGGTAATGGATAATGGTAAGCTATTAAATAACAAAAAATCTCAAATCATACCGGTTAATTCTCCGATTCTATTTGAATTTAAAGAAGGGCCAGCCCTTATTGAATTGATTAAAAGCTTAGAAACTCTTCCTGCGGAAATTATTAATTCAATTTCCGAAATCCATTATACTCCAACAAAAACAGACCCTTATCATATTTCCTTATTTATGAATGATGGCTTTGAGGTTAGTGCGACGTTAAGAAGTTTTTCGCAAAAAATGATACATTATCCATCCATCATAAGCCAACTAGATCCCAATAAAAAAGGAATTATCGATTTAGAAGTTGGTTCATATTTCAAGGCCTTTGAAGAAGCGGAGGGAAAAGAGGGTGAATAGATGAAGGTAAAGGGTAACCATCTTATTTTGTCCCTTGTCAGCCTTGTTCTTGGATTTATTATTGCTTTTTCCTATCATTTGACACAAATTGAGAATGAGAAGCCTAAGCTTTCAGATAAACAATATGAACAAACCCTGGCATTACGAAATCAATTGATAGAACAAGAGGAAACAAACAGGAAACTTCAATTAGAGTTAAAACAAAAACAGGATAAGGTTCAAAAAAATGAAAAAGACCTTGCGAAAGAAGCTCAAGTTTTTTCCAACTTAGCAGAGGATACTGAAAAGTATCGGTTGTTCACAGGGAGAGTAAAGGTAAAAGGTAATGGAGTTAAGGTGACACTTTCGGATGGGGCATATAATCCGAAGGAAGATAATGTTAACAACTATTTGGTTCATGAACATCATGTTTTTAAGGTAATTACTGAACTTTACATATCGGGGGCTGCGGCCGTTGCCATTAATGGTCAAAGACTGACAAGCCATTCTTACATTGTTTGTAATGGACCGGTTATTACAGTTGATGGGGTGCCATACCCGGCACCATTTGTGATTACGGCAATTGGTGATCCAGACGTGCTTTCTTCATCTTTAAACTTAACAGGCGGGGTAAAGGATCAGCTTGTAAATGATAATATTATTTTTAAATTGGAGAAAGCAGATAATATTATTTTTGATCCAATTTTAGGTGGTTAATCTATAGTGGACAAGAAAAAGGTGAATCTTAGTTTTACAATAATTGCGACAGTCATTGGTTTTATGATTGCCGTCCAATTTCAAACAATAAAAAAACCGGTTGACCGTGATACAAGAGATATCTGGGAGCTGCGCGCTGCTCTTTTAAAAGAAAAGGAACTGCAAAGCAATTTGGTAACTCAGATTCGATCAACTGAAGAAAAACTAGCAGCTTATGAATCAAAACGAAAGCAAAGCAAGGAGCAGGCATTGCGGGAAACTTTGGATGAATTAAAGAGTGAAGCTGGTTTAACGGAAATAACCGGGCCTGGAATTACCATAATGATTGAGCCGGTTATGGAAGATATTAAACTGGGCAAACCGTTGGCGAATGTTATCTCTCCAGATTTGCTGCAAAGGTTATTAAATGAATTGAATATGTATGAAGCGGAATATGTTTCAATTGACGGGCAAAGAATTATCAATACAACCGTGATTAGAGACATTAACGGGGAAACAAAAATTGACGGTCACTCCATAAAGAAATTACCGGTGGAAGTGAAAGTGGTTACAGCTGACCAAGGTACTGCCGAAAAGATTTATAATCGGATGAATGTATCAAAAGCAAGAGATGAATTTTTTATTGAAAGCTTACGGTTAAATATCAAAAAGCCAAACCCGAATATTACCGTTCCTGCTTATAGTAATCCAATAAGGATCCAGTATTTGGAGCCGGTAAAAGAAGGAAGTGGTTCCTAATGTGGCTGCCGTTTATTGGGTTGATTATCGGAGTCATTCTTGGATTGTTAACGGAGATTAGAATCCCTGAAGAATATTCCAATTATTTGTCGATAGCTGTATTGGCAGCATTAGATACATTATTTGGTGGAATCAGGGCCTATTTACAAAATATATATGATGAAAAGGTCTTTGTTTCAGGTTTCTTTTTTAATATAATACTAGCTGCAAGTTTAGCTTTTCTCGGTGTACATCTTGGTGTAGACTTGTATTTAGCAGCTGTATTTGCATTTGGTGTCAGGCTGTTCCAAAATATTGCCGTAATACGCAGAATATTATTGACGAAATGGACAACGAACAAAGAAAAATTAGAAAAAAGTTGAAAATTTTTAAAGGGAATCATTCAGTTGTGACGAATAATTTTATAAGATATGAATATAAGAACTTTCATTTAACTAAAGGAATTGTTGTTCGACTGAAAGGAAATATTAAGGAGGTGCCAGAGAATGAACAGCAATGAAATATATGTTAGTCTTGACATCGGTACATCCAGTGTAAAGGTAATCATTGGTGAAATGGTCAATGACTCAGGAAAAGGCTCATTAAATATAATTGGTGTCGGGAATGTTAAATCTGAGGGCTTGCGAAAAGGATCGATTGTCGATATGGACGACACCGTTCATTCCATTAAACGTGCAATTGAGCAGGCAGAAAGAATGGTAGGCTTAGAGATTAATGAAGTGGTGGTCGGGATTCCTGGACACAGTATCTTACTCCAGCCATGCCATGGGATTGTTGCCGTTTCCGGGCAAAATCGTGAAATAACTAACGAAGATGTAACACGTGTGATTGAAGCTGCATACGCTGGCTCCATCCCCCCTGAGAGAGTTAATATGGGGGTTATTCAAAGACAATTCATTTTAGATGGAAAAGATGAAATCAACGACCCGCGCGGGATGATTGGAGTTCGTTTGGAAATGGATGGGACGCTTGTGACCGGTTCTAATTCCATCCTTGCTAATATTATCCGCTGTGTTGAGCGTGCCGGGCTAAACTTCTCAGACATCATTCTTCAGCCGCTTGCGGCAGGGGACTATGCACTCTCACGGGATGAAAAAAATCTTGGTGTTGCCCTGATTGATATTGGCGGAGGGTCAACAACGATTGCTGTATTTGAAGAAGGGTATTTAAAAGCGACAAGTGTCATTCCGGTTGGAGGGGACTTGCTTACAAATGATCTTTCAAAGGTATTGCACACATCAACGGAGGATGCCGAAAACATTAAAGTGAAATATGGACATGCCTTCTATGATCATGCTTCGGAAGATGAGTTTTTCAGTGTTCCAATTATAGGCAGTGATCAGCATCAACAATTTAATCAGCTTTATGTTTCGGAAATCATTGAAGCCAGAATGGAAGAAGTATTTGAACTGGTTGCTAAAGAATTAAAACGATTAGGCGTAACAGAGCTGCCGGGAGGGTTTGTATTAACAGGTGGAACTGCCAATATGCAAGGTGTATTGGAACTAGCCCAGGATATGTTTAAAAATCCGGTCCGCATTGCCAGACCAGACTATATCGGTGTAAGAGAACCTCAATATACAACTGCGGTTGGTTTAATTAAGTATGCATACAAGAATGCTAGATTACCAGGCAGTACTGCCAGTTCTCAGGCTGCTGTTTCTGAACCGGCCGAAAAGAAAATACCAAAACAACAACCAAAAGCTAAAGTAGAAAAACATCCGGAAGAAAAAATGTCATCAAAAGTAAAAAAATTCCTTGGTTACTTTTTCGAATAAGATGAGCGAAAAGGAATATCGACGAATTAGGAGGATTTTTCATGTTGGAATTTGATACAAATTTAGATTCTCTTGCAACGATAAAAGTAATTGGTGTTGGCGGCGGCGGCAATAATGCGGTAAATCGAATGATTGAACACGGTGTTCAAGGTGTAGAATTTATCGCCGTCAATACCGATGCGCAGGCATTAAACCTTTCGAAAGCGGAAGTAAGAATGCAGATTGGTTCGAAGATTACACGTGGTCTTGGGGCCGGTGCTAACCCGGAGGTCGGTAAAAAGGCAGCAGAAGAGAGTAAGGAGCAAATTGAGGAAGCGCTGCGCGGCGCCGATATGGTCTTCGTTACCGCTGGAATGGGCGGCGGCACTGGAACAGGTGCGGCACCGGTAATTGCTCAAATCGCCCGCAATTTAGGGGCTTTAACTGTTGGTGTGGTAACACGTCCATTTACATTTGAAGGAAGAAAACGGGCAAATCAAGCTTCCGGTGGTATTGGCGCAATGAAAGAAGCGGTGGATACGCTGATCGTCATTCCAAATGACCGTCTTCTTGAAATTGTTGATAAGAGCACTCCTATGCTTGAAGCATTCCGTGAAGCTGACAACGTTCTCCGCCAAGGGGTTCAAGGTATTTCCGATTTAATTGCAGTTCCAGGCTTAATTAATCTGGACTTCGCCGATGTGAAAACAATTATGTCCAATAAAGGCTCAGCATTAATGGGAATAGGTATGGCAACCGGTGAAAACCGGGCAGCAGAGGCAGCTAAAAAAGCGATTAGCTCGCCATTACTGGAAACCTCAATTGATGGGGCACAAGGTGTACTGATGAATATTTCCGGCGGCACGAATTTGAGCCTTTATGAGGTTCAGGAAGCTGCTGATATTGTTGCTTCGGCTTCCGACCAGGAAGTAAATATGATTTTTGGCTCAGTGATTAATGAGGATCTGAAGGATGAAATTATTGTAACGGTCATTGCTACTGGCTTTAATGAGGAAGTTCTTCAGCCAAAACCAGCACGTCCAACCTTCGGACAAGCTAAGCCGCAGGTGACCCCCGTAAAACGGGAGCAAAAACGCGAAGAGGTGCGTGAGGAACCGGTTCGTACGAACAATAGTCCAAATAGCCACACACCTCAAGAAGAGACACTGGACATCCCGACTTTCCTACGAAATCGAAATCGCAGAAGATAAAATACTTTGAACTAATAATGGCATGGTCTCATTTAGAGCCCATGCTTTTTCTATTTTTATTTGACAAATTCCGTTGGTAATAGTGGAAATTTTCGCTGTTTTGGTTACAGAAAGTGACACACTTCAAGCCTAGAAGTAGGTTATACTTTTCCATAAACAGAATAGTAGAAATGCCAATGGACAATAGAAAAGCGGGCAGCCCTTGTTGGGAGGTAAATAAAGGGGGAAGCTTGGTGGTTGTATATTTAGATATAATCTGGATGCTGAATTTATTATTTGATAGCCTCCTTCTTTATTTAACAGCTATTTTTCTTAAAAGAAAAATTCGCTTTTGGAGGTTAGCAGCTGGCGGTATTATCGGGTCGTTAATTATTTTATTATCGTTTACACCGTTAAATGTTTATTCTAACCATCCCGTGGCTAAATTGTTTTGTTCCATCATGATGGTGCTGGTTACCTTTGGTTATAAACGCTTGTCATTTTTTTTGAAAGCTTTAATGACTTTATATGTTTCGACATTTTTAATAGGCGGAGCATTAATTGGCGCCCACTATTTTTCACAATATGATGCAAAACTAACTGAACAGCTCCTTTACTCCAGTGTGAAAGGGTTTGGTGATCCAATTAGCTGGTTGTTTGTTCTGATTGGCTTTCCGATTGCCTGGCATTTTTCAAGAAAGAATATTGAAAGCATGGAAATGACTAAAATTCAATTTGAACAAATTGTTCAAGTGCGTGTTGAAATTGAAAATGAAAAATTTATCTTTAAGGGGCTTGTTGATAGCGGCAATCAGCTTTATGACCCATTATCAAGGCTTCCTGTTATGTTTGTTTCAATTAAAAATCAGATGGAGGCATTTCCGGAACCAATTAAAAAAATAGCTTTTGAGCCTGATTCTATTTTAATGGGCAGTGATGAACTTCCAGGAGAATGGCAGGGACGACTGCGGATCATTCCATATACTGTAGTGGGACAAGAGCACCAGCTGATTGCCGCGATTAGACCAGATAATATAATAATCGAACATAATGGAGATGAATATGTGAGCGCAAAAGGTTTAATTGCTTTTACCATGCAGCAGCTTTCGAAAGACGACACCTTCCAATGTATTGTTCATCCGAAAATGCTGACAGGACCAAGGCAGGAGACAAAAAACGAGAAAGTAAGTTAATAATACTATACTCGAGAATTCACAATTTAGAAGGGGGAGCACTCATGATAAAGTGGAAAATTCGCTTATCCTACTATTGGTACAAATTATTAATTAAATTAGGTCTGAAAACAGATGAAGTCTTTTACATAGGTGGAAGCGAAGCACTGCCGCCTCCTTTAAGTAAGGACGAAGAGGAGATATTATTAAAAAAACTGCCGGACGGTGATAAGGCAGCAAGGTCCATCCTAATTGAACGGAACCTTCGTTTAGTTGTTTATATTGCCCGTAAATTCGAAAATACCGGCATTAATATCGAGGACCTCATTAGTATTGGAACGATTGGCTTAATTAAGGCCGTTAACACCTTTAATCCGGAAAAGAAAATCAAACTTGCTACATACGCATCCAGGTGTATTGAGAATGAAATACTAATGTATTTACGAAGAAATAATAAAATCCGCTCAGAGGTTTCCTTTGATGAACCGTTAAACATTGATTGGGATGGAAATGAACTATTGTTGTCAGATGTATTGGGGACCGATGATGATATTATTACCAAGGACCTAGAAGCCAATGTTGACAGGAAACTCCTATCAAAAGCTTTACATCAGCTGACTGACCGGGAAAAGCAAATCATGGAACTCCGCTTTGGTCTCACAAACGGGGAAGAAAAGACACAAAAAGACGTCGCGGATATGCTTGGAATTTCCCAATCCTATATATCAAGGCTTGAAAAAAGAATCATCAAACGCTTACGTAAAGAATTTAATAAAATGGTGTAAAAAAAGAAAAATTTTTCCACTATAAAACCCTTATTATGTCATGATTTCATCGGTATTTTTGAAGTGTATGCACCTATCCTTGCCATGGGACAGGTGCATATTTTTCCTTTCCAAGGAGATACTGTTTTTTGTACAGCAGCTCCTGAGGAGGGAACAGAATTGACTCGAAATAAAGTTGAAATTTGCGGTGTAGACACATCAAAACTTCCAGTATTAAAAAACGAAGAAATGAGAGTACTCTTCAAGCAAATGCAAGAGGGCGATATAACTGCCCGGGAAAAGCTGGTCAACGGTAATTTACGTCTCGTATTAAGCGTTATTCAAAGGTTTAATAACCGAGGTGAATTTGTTGATGACCTATTTCAGGTTGGCTGTATCGGACTGATGAAATCAATTGATAATTTCGATTTAGGTCAAAACGTCAAGTTTTCCACTTATGCTGTTCCAATGATTATTGGTGAAATACGGCGCTACTTACGTGATAATAACCCTATTCGCGTTTCCCGGAGTTTGCGTGATATAGCCTATAAAGCACTGCAGGTAAGAGAAAGATTGATGAGTGAAACATCACGGGAACCGACTGCCGAAGAGATTGCCAAGGTTTTGGAAGTACCGCATGAGGAAATTGTCTTTGCTTTAGATGCGATTCAAGATCCTGTTTCTCTTTTCGAGCCCATTTACAATGACGGCGGCGATCCAATTTATGTAATGGACCAATTAAGTGATGAAAGAAATAAGGACATTCATTGGATTGAGGAAATCGCATTAAAAGAAGGAATGCGCAGATTAAATGAACGTGAAAAATTAATTTTACGAAAACGATTTTTCCAAGGAAAAACCCAAATGGAGGTTGCTGATGAAATCGGCATTTCTCAGGCCCAGGTTTCACGATTGGAAAAAGCGGCAATTAGACAAATGAATAAAAATATTCAAAGCTAAAAGCTGCCTTAGGGGCAGCTTTTTTCAATGATATATTCCGAAACCCCATCATATATTTAGTTATAGTATGGAAGATGGGAGTGGTGAAAGTGGTGAAAATTTCGGAATTTCAAATTAAAGATGTAGTTAATGTATCGGACGGCAGACGGCTTGGAAATATTGGTGATATTGAGATTAACCTAACCACAGGAAGAATTGAAGCGGTCGTCATTTCCGGAAGCGGAAGGATGCTTGGCTTTTTTGGCAAAGAGGAAGAAATCGTCATCTCTTGGAAAAACATAATCAAAATCGGCCAGGATGTGATTTTGGTAAGATATAAGGGGTTCGAAGAAAAACTATCTGATGAAGGATAGTAGAAATGAGTTTTCCTTTCATGGTAAACTATAGAAAACAAAAGAGGTAGAAGAATGGAACCCTTTGTAAGAAACAATCAATCTTATTTGGCAATTGAAAGCTGGATGGATCAGTTTCCCGGGCTTGTAGCCGGCATCACTACGAAAAGCGGCGGTGTGAGCAAAGGGAATTTTGAAACATTGAATTTAGGCTTTCATGTCGGGGATGAAGTAACTGATGTTTGTGTTAATCGAAAAGAAGTCGCACGACAGCTGGATTTTTCATTGAACTACTGGGTCGGTGCTGAGCAAATACATGATATAGTTCTGAAGAAAGTGGGGCAGGAGGATCGCGGGAAAGGCTCGGATTCATATGATCAGTCGTTTAAAGGCACTGATGGGTTTTATACGAATGAAGATGGGGTTCTCCTAACTCTTTGTTATGCCGACTGTGTCCCATTATTTTTTATAGCCCCTAAATCTAGAATGATTGGCACGGCACATGCAGGCTGGAAAGGCAGCGTTGGGCAAATTGCCAGGCGAATGGTCGTAGCCTGGGAAGACGAAGGTATTGAAGCAAAAGATATTCATGTTGTAATTGGGCCCTCTATTTGCGAAAATTGTTATATTGTAGATAATCGTGTCGTTAAATTAATCGAAAATATACTAGAAGATGTCGATAGAAAACCATATAATTTAGTTAGTGATGGACAATTTTCATTAGATTTACGGGAATTAAACCGCATGCTTCTTATTGCGGCAGGAGTTCCGGAAGGGCAAATTATGGTGTCTGGTTTCTGTACCAGCTGCAACCGGGAATTATTTTTTTCCCACCGGCGCGATCAGGGGAGAACTGGAAGGATGTTAAGTTTTATTGGTTGGAAGGAGTTATCAAATCATTCATGAAAGTAGCAGCGAAACTTGAATTAATTCGACAGCAAATCAATCAAGCTTGTCAGATTGCAAATCGTAAACCTGATGAAATTACATTAATTGCCGTTACGAAATATGTTAGTATTGAACGGGCTTATGAGGCGTTAGAGGCAGGAATTAAAGATCTAGGTGAAAACCGTGATGAAGGGCTGCTAAATAAATGGGAGGCTCTCGGGGACAAGCCTGTTTGGCATTATATCGGTACATTACAATCAAGAAAAGTCAAAAACATCATCGATATTGTAGAGTATATTCACTCGTTAGACAGGCTTTCTTTGGCAAAAGAAATTAACAAACGAGCCAGCCGAAAGATCAAATGCCTGGTCCAGGTGAATGTTTCTGCCGAAGAATCCAAACACGGTTTAGCTCCTGAAGACGTCATTCCGTTTATTGAAGCACTCCATCCATTTGAGAATATTAGTGTTGAAGGCTTAATGACAATGGCGCCTTTTATAGATGATGAGCAGGTCCTAAGGGATTGTTTCCGTAAACTTAACAAGCTTCGCGGGCAAGTCCAGGCGCTAAATCTCGATTTTGCCCCATGTACTGAACTTTCGATGGGAATGTCCAACGACTTTTCAATCGCCATTGAAGAAGGTGCAACAATGATAAGGGTTGGCACGGCGCTTGTAGGTGAAGAAGAGTAGGGGAGAAAAAAATGACGATTAAATCAAAATTGAAAACATTTTTCTTTTTAGATGATGAATATGTTGAAAGCGAAGGTTTGGAAGAGCGAGCCGAGACTAAGAAACCACAGAAACAGCCAATAAATACACAAAACGTCGTCAATCTTCATAGTGTTCCAAAAATGTCAAACGCACAAAAGGCCTCAAAAGTGATTCTTGCGGAACCTGCAACCTATGCTGAAGCGACAGAAATCGCTGACCATTTAAAAAATCGGCGGGCCGTGGTCGTTAATTTGCAGCGGATTGATCAAGTACAGGGAAGACAGATTTTGGACTTTTTAAGCGGGGTTGTGTATACACTCGGCGGGGACATGCAAAAGATTGGCGTAAGTATTTTTTTATGTGCTCCGGATAATGTTGAAGTCTCAGGAAATATATCTGATTTATTTCCTGAACAAGATTTACATAAAGCGAGGTGGTAAACAAAGATGTACCTAGTTTTTTATTTTTTACAAAAGATAATTGAAATTTATTCTTGGGCCTTAATTATTTACATCTTAATGTCCTGGTTTCCGAATGCCCGGGAAACTTCTATCGGAAGGTTTTTATCTAGAATATGTGAACCATATTTAGAACCATTTAGAAGAATTATCCCGCCTATCGGCATGATTGATATTTCACCAATTGTTGCGTTTCTTGTGTTGAATTTTGCCCAAAGAGGCTTATTTAGCGTCTACCATTTAATTAGTTAATCATTCCATAGGTTGTGGTATACATGAATATTTATCAGCATTTCCGCCCTGAAGAACGGGAGTATATTGACCAAGTGCTGGATTGGAAGGACTATGTCGAGCAGCAATATACTCCTAAGCTGACTGATTTCCTTGACCCGCGGGAACAGCACATTTTAAAAACCATTATTGGTGAGAATGGCGATGTTAAATGTTCCCTTTTTGGCGGTACTTCAGACGGGGAAAGAAAACGGGCGCTTTTATATCCTGACTATCTAACACCAAGTGATGAGGATTTTCAGGTGAGTCTTTTTGAAATCCATTATCCGAAAAAGTTTGTTACCATTGAACATCGGCAGGTACTAGGAACACTTATGTCGTTAGGATTAAAACGGGGAAAGTTTGGCGACATTCTCCTCAGCGGGGAACAAATTCAATTTTTTGCTGCAAAAGAGGTTAATAATTATATTAAAAACCATATGGACTCGATTGGCAGGGCAGGGGTAAAGCTTTCTGAGAAACCGCTTAATGATGCCGCCATCCAAAAGGAACAGTGGGAAGAAATGAATGTAACAGTATCTTCTTTACGCCTAGATACTGTTATTTCTAGTGTATTCCATGTTTCTAGGCAAAAATCATTAACGTATATTCAACAGGGAGTTATAAAAGTAAATTGGTCGGCAATAGAAAATTCTTCGTTTCAGTGTGACGAAGGTGACATAATTTCTGTGCGCGGTTGTGGAAGAGTGAAAATTCTTCAGATTGAGGGAAAAACCAAAAAAGATAAGTGGCGAATTGTTGTCGGAAAGCAAAAATAAATTCGATTTTTTGAAGGAATTTTGAAAACCTTGTCGAATATTACCTAATACATATGAGATTGTTGGAGGTGGCATCATGCCGTTAACGCCGTTAGATATTCATAATAAAGAATTTAATAAAGGTTTTAGAGGGTACGACGAGGATGAAGTTAATGAATTCTTAGACCAAGTTATCAAGGATTATGAACTTGTTCTTCGGGAAAAGAAAGAGCTGGAAGAACGTTTGAATGATATGGATGATCGTTTAGGCCATTTTATAAATATTGAAGAAACACTGAATAAATCTATTATTATTGCTCAGGAGGCCGGCGAAGAGGTTCGCAGGAATGCCCAAAAAGAAGCCAAGCTGATCATTAAAGAAGCTGAAAAAAATGCTGACCGAATTATTAATGAATCGCTGTCAAAGGCGAGAAAGATTGCACTTGAGATTGAGGAATTGAAGAAGCAGTCCAAGGTATTCCGTACCCGTTTTAAAATGCTGATTGAAGCACAGCTCGATATGCTGAACACAGACGACTGGGATCACCTCCTAGAATATGAAGTGGATGCAACTGAGTTGAAAATCCACGAAGAAGAAGATTCCTTAGCTTGACGAAAGGTGCAATCGTAGCATATAATTTTTTAACAAGTTATATAGAATGGAAATGACGATGAGAGGGACAGTACAATTTTTCATGTGCTTTTGCAGCGAATCAGGGAAGGTGAAAGCCTGATAGAGCCGATTAATTGGAAGATCACCCTTGAGTTCCAGGTCGAACCTTTTTAAAAAGTAGACCTAGGCGTGTTATTCACGTTACGAATCAATAAGAGGATGGAATAATTCGGTTCCGTCTATCAGGGTGGTACCGCGGGAAACCTTCTCGTCCCTATCATAGGGATGAGAAGGTTTTTTTATTTACAAAAATGTCAATTCTATTCAATAATATGTATTTGGAGGCAGAAAGATGGAATACAAAGAAACGTTATTAATGCCGAAAACGGAATTTCCGATGCGCGGCAATCTTCCAAAGCGCGAGCCTGAAATGCAGGCAAAATGGGAAGAAATGAATATTTATCAAAAGGTTCAGGAACGCACGAAAGGACGGCCGATGTTCGTCCTGCATGATGGACCGCCGTATGCAAACGGGGATATCCATATGGGTCACGCCCTCAATAAAATCTTAAAGGATTTTATCGTCCGCTTCAAATCAATGAGCGGTTTCCATGCACCATATGTCCCGGGCTGGGATACACACGGCTTGCCAATTGAGCAGGCGTTAACCAATAAAGGTGTTAAAAGAAAAGAAATGACTGTTGCTGAATTCCGCAAGCTTTGTACCGAGTATGCGTATGAACAAATTGATAATCAGCGGACACAGTTTAAACGTCTCGGGGTTCGAGGTGACTGGGTTAACCCATATATTACTTTAAAGCCGGAATATGAAGCCCAGCAAATTAAGGTTTTCGGCGAAATGGCGAAAAAGGGCTATATTTATAAAGGTCTAAAGCCTGTATATTGGTCACCATCAAGTGAATCAGCGCTTGCTGAAGCGGAAATCGAATACAAGGATAAGCGTTCCCCATCTATTTATGTTGCCTTCAAGGTGAAGGATGGCAAGGGGGTGCTTGATCAGAATACGGAAATTGTAATCTGGACAACAACACCTTGGACCATCCCGGCAAACTTAGGAATTTCTGTTCATCCTGAGCTTACCTACGTTGTGGTCAGCGTGAATGGACATAAATATTTAGTTGCGGAGAGCTTGCTTGAAGCTGTTACAAAAGAAATTGGCTGGGAAAATCCAGAATTGGTACAAAAGGTAAAAGGTGCTGAATTAGAGAATATAGTTGCCAGCCACCCGTTATATGAGCGAGATTCATTAGTTATGCTTGGAGAGCATGTAACGACCGATGCCGGTACAGGCTGCGTTCATACCGCACCGGGACACGGGGAGGATGACTTCCTTGTTGGTCAAAAATATGGTTTGGATGTCCTTTGTCCAGTAGATGATAAAGGCAGTATGACAAGTGAAGCACCGGGTTTCGAAGGTCTATTTTACGAAGATGCTAATAAACCAATTGGGCAAAAACTTGAAGAAAATGGCGCGCTTTTAAAGCTTGCGTTCATTACTCACTCCTATCCGCATGATTGGAGAACGAAAAAGCCGGTTATTTTCCGTGCAACTGCTCAATGGTTTGCTTCCATCAAGGATTTCCGTGAACAATTGCTTGAGGCAGTGAAAGAGACGAAATGGGTACCTGCCTGGGGTGAAACCCGCCTTTTCAACATGGTACGTGACCGCGGTGACTGGTGTATTTCGAGACAGCGCGTATGGGGAGTACCGATTCCGGTTTTTTATGCCGAAAATGGTGAAGAAATTATTACAGATGAAACGATTAATCATGTTTCCCAACTATTCCGCGAGCATGGTTCGAATGTTTGGTTTGAGCGTGAGGCGAAGGACTTGCTGCCGGAAGGATTTACCCATCCGGGAAGCCCGAATGGCCGATTTACGAAAGAAACAGATATCATGGATGTTTGGTTTGACTCAGGTTCTTCACATCAAGCCGTCCTTGTTGAAAGAGAAGACTTAGTCCGGCCGGCAGATCTTTATCTTGAAGGTTCCGACCAGTACCGCGGCTGGTTCAACTCTTCGTTATCGACCGCTGTTGCTGTAACTGGAAAAGCACCATATAAGGGTGTATTAAGCCACGGATTTGTACTTGATGGCGAAGGCCGGAAAATGAGTAAATCACTAGGTAATGTTGTTGTCCCTGCGAAAGTGATGAATCAATTAGGGGCTGATATCCTGAGACTGTGGGTTGCATCAGTTGATTATCAGGCTGATGTGCGTGTATCTGATGCCATTTTGAAACAGGTTGCTGAGGTTTACCGCAAAATCCGCAATACGTTCCGTTTCTTGTTAGGAAACCTTGCTGATTTTGACCCAGCTAAGGATAAACTGCAGTATGAGAACTTGCGTGAAGTGGACCAATTTATGCTTGTTAAATTGAATAAACTGGTTAAGCATGTTCGCGATGCCTATGAAAATTACGACTATTCTGGTATCTATCATGCGGTTAACAATTTCTGTACCCTTGATTTAAGTTCTTTCTACTTAGATTTTGCTAAGGATGTATTATATATTGAAGCTGAAAACAACCATGAGCGTCGTGCAATTCAGACTGTATTATATGAATCTTTGGTTGCACTAACAAAATTGGTGTCGCCAATTCTTTCGCATACTGCTGATGAAGTTTGGCCATTCATTCCTGGAGTGACGGAAGAAAGTGTCCAATTAACAGATATGCCTGAATACCAAGAGCTTAATGGAGCAAAAGCGTTAGAGGAAAAATGGTCTGCATTTATGAAACTCCGTGATGATGTCCTAAAAGCACTCGAAGAAGCTCGTAATGAAAAGGTCATCGGGAAATCATTAACGGCTAAAGTTACTTTATATGTCAACGAAAAAACAAAAGCATTGTTAGATTCGATTAAAGAAAGTTTAACACAATTATTCATTGTTTCCGGTTTTGAAGTGGCAGGATTTTATGAAGCTGCACCTGAAAATGCGGTAAAACTCGATTCTGCAGCAATTGTGGTAAGTAAGGCTGAAGGGGAGACATGCGAACGCTGCTGGGTGGTTACACCAGATGTTGGCAAAGACCCTGAACATCCTGCACTTTGCCTGCGATGTGCCCATGTAGTAAAAGAAAACTATTCTCGAGAATTGTAAACATTTTGCTCCTGTGCTTTGCACAGGGGCTTTTTTCCTTCTCCGTTAATTGTTGTCCGTGATGTCAAATGTTTTACCGTGTTAGCTTATAGCTTGCGGACATAATAAAACAAATGATGAAACGGAGGTTACGACATAATGAATGCGCTGCAGGAAAAGCTGTATTTGGAACTCCGTCAAACAAAATATGAACTGGAACACTCATTGAAAAATAAAGCGAAAGACGACTGGATGGCAGCAATTTTAGCAGAGGAATTGAAAGATGTCGATTCCGCACTTGCCAAAATTGAAAATGGAAATTATGGTCAATGTGAAATTTCCGGTGAACTGCTGCCGGAAGAGCTGTTATATATGATCCCTACTTTAAAATCACTCAAAGACTCCGAAACCGTTGATATCTTTTACAAAAAGCCAATCCAAACACCATTTTCATAACGTCCCATTGTTGTTTTGTGAAAAAATATGCTAAAATTCTAAGGAGTATGGAGGAAGCGTCCGGTTTGTCGAGAACCTCTTATAGGGACGCTTATGCTTAAAAAAAAGAAAAGTCAGGCTATGGAGGGGTAATTCTTAGTGTTTTATTATTTAATCGCACTTTTTGTAGTTGCTTTAGACCAAGTAACCAAATGGTTAATTGAACACAAAATGTATTTAGGTGAAAGCATTCCGATTGTAGACAATTTTTTATATATTACCTCTCACCGAAATCGCGGAGCTGCTTGGGGGATTCTGCAAGGACAAATGTGGCTCTTCTATGTCATTACCGTCATTGTCATTATCGGCATTATGTATTATTTGCATAAAGCAGCAAAAGGTAAGCTGCTCTTGGGTGTGTCGCTGGCGTTAATGCTGGGCGGTGCCATCGGAAATTTCATTGATCGGGTTGTTCGCAAGGAAGTTGTTGATTTTATTCATACATATATTTTCAGCTATAATTTCCCTGTATTTAATATCGCCGATTCGGCATTGGTTATTGGCGTTGGGTTATTAATGATCCAAATGCTGCTTGAAGAAAGACAATCAAAGGAGAAAACATATGGAGAAAATGGAACACATCGTTCTTGATGAACAGCGGGGCGACCGCATCGATAAAGTCATCTCCGGGTTGGATGATGAATGGTCAAGAACACAGGTTCAGCAGTGGATTAAAGATGGTGCTGTCCTTGTAAATGGGAAATCTGTCAAAACAAACTATAAATGCAGTATTAACGACCATATTGAAATTTCTATTCCTGATCCAGAGGAACTTGATGTCATTCCTGAAGAAATGGATCTTGATATTTATTATGAAGATAAAGATGTACTAGTTGTTAATAAACCAAGAGGGATGGTGGTCCATCCTGCCCCAGGACATCTGACCGGAACATTGGTAAATGGGTTAATGGCCCATTGTAAGGACCTATCTGGGATAAATGGGGTTTTAAGACCTGGAATTGTTCATCGTATTGATAAGGATACATCGGGTCTTTTAATGGTCGCTAAGAATGATATGGCCCATGAAAGCCTCGTTAATCAGCTGGTGGAAAAAACGGTAACACGGAAATATAAAGCGATAGTCCACGGAATCATTCCACATGATTACGGTACGATTGATGCGCCGCTTGGGAGGGACGTCAAGGACAGGCAAAGCATGGCGGTTGTTGATAATGGGAAACATGCTGTAACTCATTTTCAGGTAGTTGAACGGTTTAAAGACTTTACCTTTGTTGAATGTCAACTAGAAACAGGAAGAACCCACCAAATTCGGGTCCATATGAAATATATCGGCTATCCGCTTGCCGGAGATCCAAAATACGGTCCAAAGAAAACATTAAATATTAACGGTCAGGCCCTTCATGCAGGTGTACTTGGTTTTATTCATCCAAGAACGCAAGAATATCTGGAATTTGAAGCGCCGCTTCCGGAAGATATGGAATATCTTCTAACACTATTGAGAAATAATCATTGACAAACATCCCTTAATAAAGTATGATTTCTTTAGTTGAATAGCCTTTAAGAACAGTCCCGTGAGGCTGAGAAGGTACGGATTAAATGGGTTTGACCCATTAAATGCATCTTACAATGTACCTCTCACTGCCCGCGGTGAGAGGTTTTTTAGTACGATAATAAGCAGGTGACAAAAGGTGAGCCAAAAAGCTATAGTACTTGATGAGCAGGCAATCGGCCGGGCAATGACAAGAATTGCCCACCAGATTATTGAAAAAAATAAAGGCATTAGTGAATGTGTTTTAGTAGGAATTCGTACACGGGGGATCCATTTAGCGAAACGACTTGCTGCTAAAATTGAACAAATCGAAGGAAACCCGATTCTAGTTGGTGAACTGGACATCACTCTTTATCGGGATGATTTATCTAAAAAGACGGATAATCAAGAACCGCTCGTAAAGGGGTCTGATATACCGTTTGAAATCAGCAATAAAAAGGTTATTCTTGTTGATGATGTCCTATATACCGGCAGAACGGTAAGGGCCGGTCTTGATGCGTTAATGGATATCGGACGCCCTTCCGCGATTCAGCTGGCTGTATTAGTGGACCGCGGTCATCGCGAGCTGCCAATAAGAGCAGATTATGTTGGGAAGAATATTCCTACATCCAGCATTGAAAAAATTGTTGTGGAATTGAATGAAGTCGATCAAGTTGATCAAGTAAGCATTTATGACAATTAAATAAGCACCCTTTTAAATGCAGTCCAGAGAGTCTGACAAAGGGGGAAAGACAAGGCCGATTTTATTCGGCTTTGCAAACCCTCTTTGTACATATTGGACATAGAGGGTTTTTAATTTTAAAAACTGAGAAAAATAAAAGAACCATTTATCAAAGCAGAGGAGATTAAAATGAACAATCAACCAATATTAGACGTCCATGATAAACCGAAAACACTTCAATGGTTGACCCTGAGTATCCAGCATTTATTTGCCATGTTTGGCGCAACCATTCTTGTTCCGTATTTAGTTGGACTGGATCCTGCCATAGCCTTAATCTCTAGTGGACTTGGGACATTGGCATTCTTACTGATCACGAAATTTCAAGTGCCGGCCTACCTGGGTTCTTCGTTTGCTTACATTATTCCAATCAAGTTTTTGAATGAATCATTCGGTCCTGGTGCGGCTATGGTTGGAACCTTCCTAGTCGGCTTTGTTTATGGTGCTGTAGCGTTGACTATCCGTAAAGCGGGTTACCGCTGGATTATGAATTTACTTCCGCCGATTGTTGTCGGGCCGGTCATTATCGTTATCGGTTTGTCTGTTTCCGGAACAGCGGTAGGAATGGCCATGAATAATCCGGCCGGGGAGTATAGTATGCTTCACTTCTCAATAGCTTTGGTGACATTAGCTGCAACAATCATTTTCTCGATTTTTGCCAAAAAGATATTAAGTATTATCCCGATTTTAGCAGGAATTATTGTCGGATATATCTATGCACTGTTTGTAGGGGTTGTTGACTTTAAACCTGTTATTGATGCGGATTGGATTGAGATTCCGAAATTCATTATCCCGTTTGTAAACTTTAAAGTAAAATTCACTTGGGATATCTTCTGGTTAATGGTACCGGTCGCAATCGTTACGATTTCCGAGCATATTGGACACCAGCTGATTCTTAGCAAGGTGGTTGGTCGCGACTATATTAAGGAACCAGGCTTGCATCGCTCAATTCTAGGTGACGGAACAGCATCGATTATTTCAGCGTTAGTTGGCGGTCCGCCAAAAACAACGTATGGCGAAAATATCGGTGTCTTGGCAATCACCCGCGTCTACAGCGTCTACGTGCTTGCTGGTGCCGCGGTGTTTGCGATTATCTTTGGATTTGTCGGAAAGATTACAGCATTGATTCATACCATTCCAACACCGGTAATGGGCGGTGTATCGATCCTTCTATTTGGAATTATCGCTTCTTCAGGGCTAAGGATGTTAGTGGACAGCAAGATTGATTTTGACGATAAACGAAATCTCGTAATCGCTTCTGTTATTCTGGTTATTGGAATTGGCGGTGCTATTTTGAAACTTCCGTTTAAAGATATCCAAATTCAAGGGATGGCTTTAGCCGCCATATTCGGTGTCCTGTTAAACGTAATCCTTCCCGGCAAACCTAATGTAAGTGAAAATATGTTTGAAACGGATGATTCGAACGACGATAAGAAAACAGCATAAAGAATGATTACCTTTTAAAAGAAGTCCAGTGAGGCTTATAAGGGTGTAAATCACGGATTAGAATGGATTCATTCTTTCCCTGAATTTTTAGCTTGCATTTTTACACCCTGATCCTATTGGTCAGGGTGTTTTTTTGAGAAAAAAGGATAATTGGGAGGCTAATGATGATTAAGCATTTACTAACCACTAATGAATTAAAAGTCGAGGAGATTTATCAAATCTTGGAAGATGCCAGAAAGTTTGCAGACGGAATGGTGTGGAAACCGGAAAAACAGTTTTTTGCTGCTAACCTCTTCTTTGAGGCAAGTACAAGGACAAAAAGCAGCTTTGATGTGGCCGAAAAAAGATTAGGTTTAGATGTGGTCCCATTTGAAGCGCTGACGTCAAGTGTTCAAAAAGGTGAAACACTATATGATACCGTTAAAACGCTTGAAGCAATTGGTGTCAACCTTGCCGTAATCCGCCATAATCAAGACCGTTATTTTGATGAACTGGTTGGCAAGATTGATATTCCTATTATCAACGGCGGTGACGGCTGCGGTCATCATCCAACACAATCACTCCTTGACCTGCTGACAATTTATCAAGAGTTTTCCCGATTTTCCGGATTAAAGATTGCAATTGTCGGTGATATTCGTCACAGCCGGGTGGCGCGCTCAAATGCTGATGTCCTGACAAGAATGGGAGCGGAGGTCGTTTTTTCCGGTCCGAAAGAATGGTATGATTCAAGTTTAAATTTAGCGAATTATAGTCCGATTGATGAAGTGATTGAAGAAGCTGATGTCGTAATGCTTTTGCGAGTACAGCATGAACGCCATGAGAAAAAAGGCGGATTTAGCGCGGGTGAGTATCATCAGAAATACGGGCTTACCTTGGAGCGGGAAAAAAGAATGAAGCAAGGCAGCATTATCATGCATCCTGCTCCAGTAAATAGAAATGTAGAGATTGCTGACAGCTTAGTAGAATGTGAGCGCTCAAGAATTTTCAAACAAATGCAAAATGGTGTGTACGTAAGAATGGCCGTGATTAAAAGATCAATTGAAAGCATACAAGGGGGAAATCAATATGAAACTGCTTATTCAAAACGCATCCTACATAGCATCTAATGGAGAAAAGAAGCAATCAGATATTTTAATAGAAGATGGTGTCATCACAAAAATTGAAGAAAACATTGAAACAGCGGTTGACCGCAAAATAGATGGCGCTGGACTGCTTACAGCACCAGGCTTTATAGACCTTCACATCCATCTTCGCGAACCAGGCGGGGAAAAGAAGGAAACCATTGCAACAGGAACACTTGCGGCAGCACGCGGCGGGTTTACCACTGTAGCAGCGATGCCAAATACGCGTCCGGTGCCTGACACCAAAGAGCAAATGGATTGGCTCATGCAGCGGATTGAAGATACCGCTAAGGTTCGGGTTTTACCTTATGCTTCGATCACAACCCGGCAGCTGGGGAAAGAATTGACTGATTTTCATGCCCTGAAGCAGGCTGGTGCCTTTGCTTTTACGGATGATGGGGTTGGGGTTCAGTCGGCCGATATGATGCTGCAGGCTATGCAGCTGGCTGCTAAGGAAAACATGGCCATTGTTGCCCATTGCGAGGAGAATACACTGATCCATAAAGGTTCTGTTCATGAAGGGAATTTTTCCAAACAACACGGTCTGAACGGTATTCCTTCTGTATGTGAATCCGTGCAAATTGCCAGAGATGTACTACTCGCAGAGGCTGCAGGGTGCCATTATCATGTTTGCCATATTAGTACAAAGGAATCTGTCCGCGTGGTAATGGATGCCAAACGCGCAGGAATTCATGTGACGGCAGAAGTTACACCACATCACTTATTATTGTCAGAAGATGATATTCCGGGTCTAGATGCCAATTACAAAATGAATCCGCCGCTTCGTTCCGTTTCTGACCGTGATGCGTTAATCGAAGGGTTATTAGATGGAACGATAGACTTTATTGCCACCGACCATGCTCCCCATACTGCGGAAGAAAAAGCTGCCGGAATGGAGCTCGCTCCGTTTGGAATCGTCGGCTTAGAAACAGCTTTCCCGCTGTTATATACGCATTTAGTAAAGAAAGATGTTTTGACGCTAGAACAGTTAATAGACTTTTTAACAGTTAAACCAGCGGAAGCATTCGGTCTTCCATTAGGAAAAATTGAGATCGGTGCAGCGGCTGATTTGGTCCTGATTAATCTAAATGAGGAACGCTCCATTAATCCGGAAGAATTTTTATCGAAGGGAAAAAATACCCCGTTTTCCGGTTGGGACGTGAGCGGCTGGCCTGAAATGACCATTGCCGGAGGAGAAATAGTTTGGGAAAAAGGATGTGTGACAGCATGAAGAGACAACTAATTTTAGAAGATGGAACAGTTTTTATCGGTGAAGGATTCGGAAGCAATACCGATACGATTGGAGAGGTAGTTTTTAATACAGGGATGACTGGGTATCAGGAAATTCTCTCTGACCCGTCTTACTGCGGACAAATTGTTACTCTGACCTATCCGTTAATCGGAAACTATGGAATCAATCGCGACGATTTTGAAACTATTAATCCTGCTGTGAAAGGTTTTATTGTAAAGGAAGCAGCCGATTTTCCATCCAACTGGAGAAGTGAATTTACTATCTCGGAATACTTTGAATTGAAGAAAATCCCTGGAATTGCCGGGATTGATACACGTAAATTGACTCGCATTATCCGTCAATATGGCACATTGAAAGGGGCAATCTGCAGTATAGAAGAAGATCCCCAAGAGGTCATCGCAAAATTGAGCCAGACAGCCCTGCCGATTGACCAGGTGAGACAGGTTTCAACGAAAAATCCTTACCCAAGCCCTGGACGTGGCAAAAGAGTAGTCCTTGTCGATTTTGGAATGAAGCACGGAATCCTTAGAGAATTGAACAAACGTGACTGTGATGTGGTAGTTGTTCCTTACTATACAAGTGCTGAAGAAATTCTCCAATTACGTCCTGATGGAATTATGCTGTCAAACGGCCCTGGGGATCCAAAGGATGTGCCGGAAGCTGTGGATATGTTAAAAGGTGTACTAGGAAGAGTTCCGCTCTTTGGGATTTGCCTTGGACATCAATTATTTGCCTTGGCGTGCGGAGCGGAAACAGTTAAAATGAAGTTCGGCCACCGCGGCTCGAATCATCCGGTGAAAGACCTTGCAACCGGAAAAGTGGCGATTACGGCGCAAAATCACGGCTATACCGTCGAAACAAATTCTATTGAACGGACAAGACTTGCCATCACCCATATTGCCTTAAATGATGGAACGGTTGAAGGCTTGAAGCATTTGGATTACCCAGCATTTACGGTTCAATACCATCCAGAGGCATCTCCGGGTCCTGAAGATGCAAATAGCTTATTTGATCAGTTCCTTCAAATGATGGAGGAGAATAAACAGGGGGTAACAGCACATGCCTAAACGTACAGATATTAACTCCATTTTAGTAATCGGATCTGGCCCTATTGTCATCGGCCAGGCAGCGGAATTTGACTATGCCGGGGCACAAGCTTGTATTGCTCTTAGAGAAGAGGGCTACAGAGTCATCCTGGTAAACTCCAATCCGGCAACCATTATGACAGATACAGAGATGGCGGATGCGGTCTATATTGAACCATTAACACTTGAATTTGTCAGCCGAATTATTCGCAAGGAACGCCCAGATGCGATTTTAGGAACACTTGGAGGACAAACTGGCCTTAATCTGACGGTGGAACTAGCCAATTCGGGTGTGCTTGAAGAATGTGGCGTGGAGATTCTCGGTACGAAATTATCGGCTATTAATCAGGCAGAGGACCGTGAGTTATTCCGCACCCTTATGAATGACTTAGGCGAACCGGTGCCTGATAGTGCGATTATTCATGATTTAGAAGAAGCGAAAACATTTACAGCCTCTATCGGCTACCCTGTTATTGTCCGCCCGGCTTTTACCCTTGGCGGGACCGGGGGAGGAATTTGCGGGAATCCAGAAGAACTGGAAGAGATTGTGACAAGCGGTTTAAAAAACAGCCCTGTTCATCAATGTCTGCTTGAAAAGAGTATCGCCGGATATAAAGAAATTGAATACGAAGTAATGCGCGACTCCAATGACAATGCGATTGTTGTTTGTAACATGGAAAATATCGACCCAGTTGGTGTACATACCGGTGACTCGATTGTTGTGGCCCCAAGCCAAACATTAAGCGACCGTGAATATCAGCTATTAAGAAATGTCAGCCTGAAAATTATCCGTGCTCTTGGAATTGAAGGCGGCTGTAATGTTCAGCTTGCTTTAGATCCATACAGCTTTAACTATTATATTATTGAAGTAAATCCAAGGGTCAGCCGCTCTTCAGCGCTTGCATCTAAAGCCACTGGCTATCCGATTGCCAAGCTGGCAGCCAAAATTGCCGTTGGGTTGACTTTGGATGAGATGTTAAATCCGGTTACCGGAAAAACATATGCAAGCTTCGAACCTGCACTTGACTATGTGGTGACAAAAATACCAAGATGGCCATTTGATAAATTCGAGTCAGGTAATAGATCACTGGGCACCCAAATGAAAGCAACCGGTGAGGTTATGGCGATCGGCAGGACATTTGAAGAGTCACTGTTAAAAGCGATCCGCTCTCTTGAAGCAGGGGTATTTCATTTTGAATTAAACGACGCTGATGAAATTACGGATGAGCTGATTGAAAAGCGGATAAAGAAAGCGGGTGACGAACGTCTCTTTTATATCTCCGAAGCGCTGAAACGAGGCATCACCATTGAAACCATCCATCAATGGAGTAAAATCGACCTGTTTTATCTAAATAAAATGCAGGGAATTATCGAGCTGGAACAACGGCTTGCAAGAAAACCATTTGAGAACGAAACACTGAAAGAAGCTAAGGAAAAAGGCATGACTGATAAAAAAATAGCTCAGCTTTGGAACATATCAGAAGAAGAGCTTTATCAGATGCGGAAACAAAACGGCATTATCCCTGTTTATAAAATGGTCGATACATGTGCCGCTGAATTTGAGTCAGAGACTCCTTATTACTACGGTACTTATGAGGAAGAAAACGAATCGGTTGTAACAGAAACGACGAGTGTGATTGTCCTTGGCTCTGGTCCAATCCGAATCGGTCAAGGGATTGAGTTTGACTATGCAACAGTGCATTCTGTCCAGGCCATTAAGGAAGCGGGCTATGAAGCGATTATTATCAATAACAACCCGGAAACCGTTTCAACTGACTTCAGTATTTCCGATAAGCTTTATTTCGAGCCGCTGACCATTGAAGATGTGATGCACATTATCGATTTAGAACAGCCGATGGGTGTTGTGGTACAATTTGGCGGACAAACAGCGATCAATCTTGCTGCTAATCTTGCTAAAAATGGGGTCAAGATATTAGGAACGAGCTTAGAAGACCTTGATCGGGCAGAGAATCGTGATAAATTTGAGCAAGCGCTTGAAGAATTAAATATTCCGCAGCCATTAGGTAAAACGGCATTATCTGTTGCGGAAGCGCTTGTGATTGCAAAAGAAATCGGCTATCCGGTATTAGTCCGTCCATCTTATGTACTTGGCGGACGGGCAATGGAAATTGTATACCGCGAAGAAGAACTGCTCCATTATATGGAGAATGCCGTTAAAATCAATCCGGAACACCCGGTACTCATTGACCGCTATTTAACAGGTAAAGAAATCGAAGTAGATGCCATCTGTGACGGAAAAGATGTTATAATCCCAGGAATTATGGAGCATATTGAGCGTGCCGGGGTCCATTCCGGTGACTCAATAGCTGTTTATCCACCGCAAACCCTGTCTAAGAAGATTAAGCAAACATTGGTGGAATATACAGAAAAGCTAGCAAAGGGATTAAATATTATTGGACTGTTGAATATTCAATATGTTTTATCAGAAGACCAGGTTTATGTTTTAGAGGTTAATCCGCGCTCAAGCCGGACGGTACCTTTCTTAAGTAAAATTACCAATGTGCCGATGGCGAAAATCGCTACGAAAGCAATCCTAGGTTCTCTATTAGTAGAACAAGGTTACACACCAGGACTTGTGGATGAAAAAGAAGGCGTATATGTAAAAGTGCCGGTTTTCTCTTTTGCAAAATTAAAAAGTGTCGATATTACGTTAGGACCTGAAATGAAATCCACAGGGGAAGTAATGGGTAAAGATTTGACGCTTGAAAAGGCTTTGTATAAGGGGCTGGTTGCTTCTGGAATGACGATTCAAAAGTTTGGTACGGTCTTGTTCACAGTAGCAGACAAGGATAAACAAGAAGCATTAAATCTTGCTGAGAGATTTGCCGCTAACGGCTACCGCTTAATGGCAACAAAAGGAACGGCAGCAGTTTTAGAAGCGGCCGGATTGAAGGTGAAAGTAGTCGAAAAAATTGGTGCTGAAGGAAAAACGTTATTGGATGTCATTCATAATGGGGAAGCACATTTCATCATCAATACGTTGACAAAGGGTAAGCAGCCTGAAAGAGATGGGTTTAGAATCCGCCGTGAGGCCGTTGAAAATGGTGTGCCATGTTTAACTTCATTAGACACAGCTGATGCTATTCTTAAAGTCATTGAATCAATGAATTTCTCAACCGAGGCCATGAAGGCAGAACAAAAGGTGGAAGTATTGGTATGATTAAAAAAGAGCTAGGCAAAATCATCAGCCAGAAGGAAATCGCTGCAAATATTTATGAACTTACTGTTAGAGCCGAATTAGTGAATGAAATATCGACACCGGGACAGTTTGTTCATATCCGCGTTAACAACGGGATAGACCCGCTGTTAAGAAGGCCGATCAGCATCTGTTCTTTTGATAAAAACACGAAGCAATTTACGATGATATATCGTAAAGAAGGTAGAGGAACCTCCTTAATGGCAGAAATGGAACCGGGGATGCAAATTGACATTCTCGGTCCATTAGGGAATGGTTTTCCGGTTGATGAGTCCGTCTGTGGTGAGACGGCGGTCCTTGTCGGCGGCGGAATCGGGGTCCCTCCGCTTTATGAACTTTCTAATCAGTTAACGGCAAAAGGGGTTAAGGTCATTCACATCCTTGGCTTTCAAACGGAATCTGCTGTTTTTTATGAACAACAATTTTCAAAGAATGGCCTAACCTTCATTACTACAGCCGACGGCACATATGGAAAAAAAGGCTTTGTAACGGATGTCCTTAAGGAAATAAGCTTTGATTGCTTGTATTCTTGCGGACCGACACCGATGCTAAAAGCAATTGAACAAGGATATGCTGATAAAAAGGTGTTCTTATCATTGGAGGAACGCATGGGCTGCGGTATTGGAGCTTGCTTTGCCTGTGTTTGTCAAAGCGGGGAGACTGCATCCGGATATTCCTATAAAAAAGTTTGCAGTGACGGTCCTGTATTCCGTGCCGGGGAGGTAGTGTTATGAGCCGTTTGAATGTAGAATTACCAGGTTTACAATTAAAAAATCCTATTATGCCGGCATCAGGCTGCTTTGGGTTCGGCCGTGAGTACAGTAAGTTTTATGATTTAAGTAAGCTCGGTGCGATTATGATCAAAGCAACTACTGTCGAACCAAGGTTTGGTAATCCAACACCAAGGGTTGCCGAAACATCGGCAGGAATGTTAAATGCTATCGGCCTGCAAAATCCCGGGCTGGAAAAGGTGGTATCAGAGGAGCTTCCTTGGCTTTCGCAATTTGATGTGCCGATTATTGCTAATGTTGCCGGTTCAGTAGAAGAGGACTATATTGTCGTTGCTAGAGAAATTTCAAAAGCAGCGAATGTCCATGCGCTTGAATTAAATATATCTTGCCCTAATGTAAAAACAGGCGGCATTGCTTTTGGGACGATCTCAGAAGTGGCCAAACAGCTGACCCGAAAGGTGAAGGAAGTTTCCGAAGTACCCGTCTTTGTAAAGCTTTCTCCAAATGTAACAAACATTGTAGAAATGGCAAAAGCGGTTGAAGCAGGCGGTGCAGACGGGATTACAATGATTAATACACTTGTCGGCATGCGGCTGGATTTAAAGACAGGAAAGCCGATTTTAGCCAATCTTACCGGCGGGCTTTCAGGACCAGCTGTAAAGCCGGTAGCGATTCGTATGATTTATGAGGTCAGCCAGGCTGTATCACTTCCAATCATTGGAATGGGCGGGGTTCAGTCGGCAGAAGATGTCATTGAGTTCTTTTATGCCGGTGCCAGTGCGGTTGCAGTAGGAACAGCTAATTTTGTAGATCCATTTGTTTGTCCTGACATTATTGACGAACTGCCTCATATTTTAGACCGCTTAGGATTCGAACACATCAGTGAATGTACCGGAAGGAGCTGGAACAAAAATGGACAACTCGCTTATCATCGCGCTTGATTTTCCGAGCGGCCAAGATGTCAGCAATTTTATCAAGCCGTTTGCCGGTCAAAAGCTATTTGTCAAAATAGGAATGGAATTATTTTACCAAGAAGGGCCTTCCATCGTATATCAATTAAAGGAATTGGGACATCGGGTGTTTCTTGATTTAAAACTGCATGATATACCAAACACCGTTAAGAGTGCGATGAAAGGTCTGGCGCGGTTAAACTGTGATCTTGTCAACGTCCATGCTGCAGGCGGCAAGGAAATGATGCAGGCGGCACTGGAAGGCTTAGAGGCAGGAACAGCTGCAGGAAGTAAGCGGCCGCTATGTATCGCTGTTACACAATTAACCAGCACATCACAGGAGCAAATGAATAAAGAACAGCTCATACCGGTTTCTCTCAATGAATCGGTCCTCCATTATGCTTCATTAACGAAGGAGGCTGGTCTTGATGGAGTCGTTTGTTCGGCGTGGGAAGCAGGGATGCTCCGAGAAAACTTGGGACAAGCGTTTTTAACAGTCTGTCCGGGTATCCGCATGGAGAACGACAATGTGCAGGATCAAAAGCGGGTTGCGACTCCGGAATTTGCAAGAAACTCGGGAGTTAGTTCAATTGTTGTCGGCCGTTCGATTACAAGGTCAGCTGACCCGCTTACAAGTTATCAACAATGGATGGAAGCATGGAAGGGTGTAAATAAATGAAAAAGTTAATCGCTGGAAGATTATTGGAGATTCAGGCAGTGGCATTAAAGCCTAATGAGCCGTTTACATGGACATCGGGACTTCGGTCGCCAATTTATTGTGATAACCGGCTTACTTTATCTTATCCCGAAGTAAGAAGAGAGATTGCTCAAGGTTTAAAGAAGCTGATCCTTGAACATTTTCCGGAGGCGGAGTTGATTGCAGGAACAGCAACAGCAGGCATTCCGCACGCAGCCTGGGTAAGTGAATTAATGAATCTACCAATGTCATATGTTCGTTCCAAAGCGAAAGGTCATGGTAAGGGCAATCAAATTGAAGGAAAGGCTGAACCAGGCCAAAAAGTTGTCGTTGTCGAAGACTTAATCTCTACAGGCGGAAGTGTCATTACCGCGGTTCAAGCATTAAGAGAAGCAGGCTGTGAGGTCCTCGGCGCTGTGTCCATTTTCACATATGGCCTTGAAAAAGGTAAGAAGGCCTTTGAAGCGGAAAAAATCAACAGCCAATCACTAACTGATTTCCCCACACTAGTAACAGTTGCGATTGAAAAAAATTATATAAGTGAAAATGATAAAGAAAGCCTGCTGTCCTGGAGCAACAATCCCGACCAGTGGAGCAAGAAATTTGAATAATAAAAAGCCCCTAAATAAAGGGGCTTTTTAGCTTTTCTTTAAATTAAGGACCAATTCTTCATCTGGTGTGACATAAACTGTTTGCTGATGATCATAAATGACAAATCCAGGTTTGGCTCCACTTGGTTTTTTGACGTATCGGACTTTTGTGTAGTCAACTGGTACGGAACTAGAGTTTCTAGCTTTGCTGAAATAGGCTGCAAGCATGGCAGCTTCTTTAATTGTTTGTTCAATTGGTTCCTTGCTTCGAATCACCACGTGAGAACCCGGAATATCCTTTGTATGAAGCCAAATTTCATCCCTTGCCGCAAGCTTATTCGTTAAATAATCATTTTGTTTATTATTTTTACCTACCAAAATTTCCGTGTGATCGCTAGATTGGAACAGATCCAGGACGGGCTTGGCATTCTGTACCTTTTTCCCGCCGCGCTTTTGTCGATCACGAATATAACCGCCTTCTGCGAGCTCTTCGCGAATCTCCTGTAAATCCTTTGGCGAGGCTGACTGCACCTGCTGCAGCAAATTATCAAAATAAGCGGCTTCATCCTTTGCGTGGGCAATTTGCTCGTTCACGATTAAAATGGCATTTTTTGCTTTTTGATATTTTGAAAAATACTTTTGCGCATTTTCTGACGGGGATTTCCTTTGGTCCAGCGGAATCTTGATCGTTCCGCCCGCTTCATCATAATAATTGAGCACTTCGATTTCCTTCATACCTTTTTTTACGGCATAAAGATTGGCCGTTAACAGTTCTCCATAGCGCTGAAAGGTATCCGCCTGCTGGGCATCCTTTAAAGTAGCTTCAAGCTTTTCAATCTTCTTTTCGTTTTTTTCCTTTTCATTGCTAATGAACCGCTCAATATCATGACCTTGCTGTTTAACCCGGTCACGTTCCGCTTTGCCGAAATAAAAGCGGTCAAGCATTTCACTGAGTGAGGAAAATGTTTTAACCATGCCTTTTATATGTTCCAGCGGAAACAAATAAAAAACTTCTCTGGCTTCTGCCGTCATGATGGCTGGCTGAAGCTCGTCCCCTTCAATTTTTTTCATTAGGGCAACAAATTGTTTTGGAACTGTTGTCCGGTTTGCCAGTCCGCTTGTATAAATGACTTCTTTGGCGAAAAGCGGTGAAACCCCTGCGAATTGTTGTACTAACTGCCTGTCCAGCTTTCCGGCATTGAAATCTAAACTTCTTAAGACATCTTCCTCATCCGCCATAAAGGGATTCTGCTTATGCTGCTCCGGTGGAAAAACATAGGCTTGCCCCGGTAAAATGGCCCGATGGCTGTTCACAGCAAAGGAGATATGCTTGATGCTGTCGAGAATTAGGTTCCGTGTTTTATCGACGACGATAATATTGCTGTGCTTTCCCATAATTTCAATGATAAGCTGCTTGTAACTAATATCGCCGATTTCATTGCGCCCCTTAATTTCGAAAATAATGATCCGGTCATTTTCTATTTGATACACTTCTTCTAATATATGTCCCTCGATATGCTTTCGTAAAAGCATACAGAACATTGGAGGCTCGCTCGGATTATCATATGCTTCAGTGGTTAACTGCACCCTTGCATAGCTTGGATGTGCCGACAGCAGCAGTTTATGATTATTACCCCCTGCCCGGACTGTTAAAATCACTTCATTTTTATATGGCTGATGCACCTTATTAATTCGTCCGCCTTTTAACAGTCGGGAAAGCTCAAGGACCATTGCTTTTGTAAATAAACCATCGAATGACATTGAAAAAACATCCTTTTCTAGATAACTATAATGCTTACATTATATCCTACTTTATTAAATTCTGTCTTATTTTACACTAACGAATGAATCCCTAGCATTTTTTTGGACGACCCTGAATAAGCTTTCTTTAGAGGTCAGCCTACAAGGATTAACGGAAACACATGTTTAATCCTTTACATTAGAGTCGATACAAGGGGGAAGTGAGATGGTCGGATGAAGTTCCATGAGATGGAGATCAAACAAGTAGAAAAGGCCTTAGAAACCGACTTTTCAACGGGGTTAACAACAGAGGAAGTGAAGGAAAGGACAAGGCGGCACGGGTATAATGAATTAGCGGAAGGCGAAAAGCAATCTGCTTTGCTGCTATTCTTCAGTCAATTTAAAGATTTTATGGTTTTGGTACTCCTTGCGGCTACCTTGATTTCCGGGCTGCTTGGCGAATATATCGATGCCGTTGCAATCATCGCGATTGTTATTTTAAATGGGATTCTTGGCTTCTACCAAGAAAGACGGGCGGAGAAATCACTTCAGGCTTTAAAGGAATTATCAGCTCCGCAGGTTTCTGTACTAAGAGACGGACATTGGACGAAGGTTCCGTCAAAGGAAATTGTCCTCGGGGATATTTTGAAGTTTTCTAGCGGTGATAGAATTGGTGCGGATGTCCGTGTTATAGAATCAAACAGTTTAGAAATTGAAGAGTCGGCGTTGACTGGTGAGTCGGTTCCGGTAGCAAAGCATACTGATTGTTTAACGAATCCAAATCCAGGGATTGGCGATATGGAAAATACCGCTTTTATGGGTACGATGGTAACCCGCGGCAGCGGAGTTGGCGTTGTCATGGCAACAGGAATGAAAACAGCAATGGGGCAAATTGCCGGACTGCTGCAAAGTGCTGAATCACAAGAGACTCCTTTGCAAAGGCGCCTTGAGCAGTTAGGGAAAATTTTAATAACCGTTGCTTTATTTCTGACAGTCCTGGTTGTTGTTATTGGGATTATGAGGGGCCATGAAATATATGAAATGTTCCTTGCCGGGGTATCATTAGCAGTAGCTGCCATACCTGAAGGACTTCCAGCAATCGTGACAGTGGCATTATCGCTCGGGGTTCAAAAGATGATCAGGCAAAAGGCGATCGTCCGGAAGCTCCCCGCTGTTGAAACATTGGGCTGTGCCTCTGTGATCTGCTCTGATAAGACGGGAACGATGACGCAAAACAAAATGACAGTTACACATTTATGGAGCGGTGAACAGACATGGTCAGTTGATGGAATCGGCTACCAGCCAACAGGTGATTTTTACCGGAATAAACAAAAAGTTAATCCGAAAGAGGAAAAAGCGTTACAGCAAATGCTTATTTTCGGGATGTTGTGCAACCATTCAGAAATTTACCAAGAGGAAGATGAGTATATTCTTGACGGAGACCCGACAGAGGGGGCATTGCTAGTAAGTGCTATGAAAGCTGGGTTCAACCGTTCGAGGTTATTGGAAGAATTTACGATTATAAAAGAATTTCCGTTTGATTCAGCAAGGAAAATGATGAGTATTCATGTGAAGGATAGGCAAGGAAGGCATTTTATCGTCACAAAAGGTGCCCCGGATGTTGTACTTGGGATTTGTGAATCAGTGCTCTGGGATGGAAGAAGCCAATTCATAAACCAAGATAAGCAGACTAAGGTTCAGAATGCCGTCAATCAATTGGCATCTAATGCTCTAAGAACGATTGCGATTGCGTTTAAACCGATTTCATCCAATACGATCATTTTAAGTGAGCAGGAAGCAGAGAATAAGCTGACGTTAATCGGGATACAAGGTATGATCGACCCGCCAAGACCGGAAGTGAAGGATGCAGTAGCGGAATGTAAGGCAGCGGGGATAAAAACGGTCATGATTACAGGCGACCATGTCATTACCGCAAAAGCTATCGCAACCCAGCTGGGGATCCTTACGAAGAAGAGCAAGGTAATCGAGGGGAAAGAACTATCACAAATGTCAGTGGATGAGCTTGAGGCTGTTGTTGAAGATGTATCCGTATTTGCCCGAGTTTCCCCTGAGCATAAATTAAAAATTGTAAAAGCACTGCAAAATCGCGGTCATATTGTAGCAATGACAGGTGACGGTGTAAATGACGCACCAGCCATTAAAGCGGCCGACATCGGCGTAGCTATGGGGATTACTGGGACCGATGTAGCCAAAGAGGCCTCTTCACTTGTTTTGTTGGATGATAACTTTGCTACTATAAAGGCTGCGATTAAAGAAGGCAGAAATATTTATGAAAATATCCGCAAATTTGTCCGTTATCTGCTCGCATCTAATGTTGGAGAAATTTTGGTGATGTTATTTGCGATGATCTTGGGAATGCCTTTGCCATTAGTACCGATTCAAATTCTTTGGGTCAATTTAGTGACGGACGGATTGCCGGCCATGGCTCTTGGATTGGATCAGCCGGAGGAAAATGTTATGAAGCGCGGACCTAGAAGTCCGAATGAAGGGGTCTTCTCCCGCGGTTTGGGCTGGAAGGTAATATCACGCGGGTTTTTAATCGGTATTGTTACATTAATTGCTTTCATAATCGCCTACCACGACGATCCGAATGAATTAGAGTATGCACAGACAATTGCCTTTGCAACCCTTGTTATGGCGCAGCTGATTCATGTCTTTGACTGTCGCAGTGAAATCTCAGTATTATCAAGAAACCCATTTGGAAACAAATATCTTGTTTGGGCTGTTATTTCTTCAATGGCCTTAATGTTTGCAGTTATTTATTACCCGCCATTACAACCGGTATTCCACACATTGCCAATAGAAGCAGAAGATTGGCTGTTAATTCTAGGTTTATCTTCAATTCCAACTTTTTTACTAGCAGGTTCATTTTTGTTAAGAAAAACAAAATAAAGTATGTTATAATCCAAAAGGTAATAGATTCATGCTATTACCTTTTGGATTTTTTACCTTAAATAGCCTTTCAAAGAATGGATGTGCAAGTAAATGGTAATTAGTATGACGGGCTTTGGAAGAGGAAAGGCAGAGTCGGATGCTTTTATAGTAAATGTCGAAATAAAAACCGTGAATCATCGTTTTTGTGAAATGAATATACGGATGCCAAGGCAGCTGTTAACGATTGAAGATAAAATAAAAAAGAAAATAAACGAACATATTCGCCGCGGCAGAGTAGAAGCATATGTCAGCCTGGAGGGTGAAGGAGTTGTTACCCGTAAAATCCATGTTGATTGGCAGCTGCTCGATGATTACTATCAATTTATTAAGCAAGCCCGAAGCATGTACGGAATTGAAGGAACAGTCACTATTCAAGATTTGCTCAGCCATAAAGAGCTAATACATATTGAAGAAAATGAAGCTGAAAATGAAGGGTTTGAGGAGTTAGTTCTGCGGGCAGTTGAAGCAGCTGTCATGCAGCTTAAACAAATGCGATTGTCCGAGGGGAAGGAACTAAAAATTGACCTGGAGGCAATAATAGCCGAGCTGGAAGCGATTGTGACGGAACTAGAGGAATATGCTCCAATTGTTGTCCAGTTGTATAAAGAACGTGTGACAAAGAGAATGCAGGACTATTTGAATGGACAATTAGATGACGCGAGAATTTTAACTGAGGTTGCCATTTTTGCCGAAAAGGCCGATATCAATGAAGAAATCATCAGGTTAAAAAGTCATATTGTGCAATTTCTTCAAACCTTGCATGTTCCGGAACCAATTGGAAGAAAACTAGATTTTCTTGTTCAGGAAATGAACCGCGAGGCTAATACAATCGGTTCGAAGGCAAATGATTCAAACATTGCTAAAAAAGTAGTGGAAATGAAAAGCTTGCTTGAAAAGCTGAAGGAACAAGTACAAAATATCGAGTAGAATGGTTTACAAACAGATTGACACGGTCAAAATATTATTATTGATGATTGGATGGTTACTATGGGGATTAAATTAATCAATATTGGATTTGGAAATATTGTTTCGGCTAATCGAATTATTTCAATTGTCAGTCCGGAGTCTGCGCCAATCAAAAGAATTATTCAAGATGCACGGGACCGTGGGTCATTGATAGATGCAACTTACGGGAGGCGAACCCGGGCGGTAATTGTGATGGACAGCGATCATGTTATTCTATCAGCTGTACAGCCGGAAACGGTTGCCCATCGTTTAACGGACCGTGATGAGACTATTGAGGAAGGGTAGGATTTTTTAAATGCAGGAAAAAGGATTACTCATTGTACTTTCCGGGCCATCTGGGGTGGGAAAAGGGACGGTTAGAAAGGAAATCTTTTCGCAGGAAGATACTGCGTTTGAATACTCGATTTCGGTCACTACCCGTAAACCACGTGAAGGCGAGGTGGATGGGATAGATTATTTCTTCAGAACGAGAGAGGAATTTGAGACCTTAATCAGGAATGGGAAACTTCTCGAGTATGCCGAGTTCGTAGGCAACTATTATGGTACACCGGTCGATTACGTTCGGCAGACGCTTGATGAAGGGAAGGACGTATTTCTTGAGATTGAAGTTAAAGGTGCTCGTCAAGTCCGTGAAAAGTTCCCTGAAGGCCTATTTATTTTCCTTATGCCGCCAAGCCTGTCCGAATTGAAAAATCGGATTGTCACCAGGGGGACAGAGACTGAAGACATCATTCATAATCGAATGTTAACTGCCCGTGAAGAAATAGAAATGATGGAATTGTATGATTACGTCGTTGTTAATGATCAAGTGGAGCTCGCATGTGAGCGGATTAAATCGATTGTGGTGGCAGAACATTGCCGCCGTGAAAGAGTAGAACATGTCTACAAAAAATTGCTGGAGGTTGAGTAAGAATGTTATATCCATCGATTGATTCATTATTAGAAAAGATTGATTCAAAATATTCGCTAGTATCTGTTGCGGCAAAGCGTGCCAGAGTCATGCAGGTGGAAAAAGATGAAAGGCTGCCAAAGTATGTTTCCTATAAATATGTAGGCAAAGCGCTCGAGGAAATTTATAGCGGGGAACTTACGTATCGAATTGCCAAAAAAGCAGAAACACCTGCAAACTCATAATTACATTTAATTATACTTAAACGATAATCAAGGTCTGACATCCTTCAACGTCAGCCTTTTTTATTTGGATTTTTATGTCGAATGCAAAGGAAAATTAGTGAAAAATTTTTTTTGTTCCATCATAATAGAAATAAGAAAGAAACGTGGGGGATTTGATGATGGTTATGGAAAAGAAAATATTATTATGCGTAACGGGGGGAATCGCTGTCTACAAGGCTGCAGCTTTGACAAGTAAGCTTATCCAAGCAGGGGCCAGTGTCAAAGTTATTTTAAGCGAATCAGCGGCAAAGTTTGTTACCCCACTAACCTTTCAGGCATTATCCCGCAACGAGGTTTATACGGATACCTTTGACGAAAAAAATCCGCAGGTCATCGCCCATATTGATCTGGCTGATTGGGCTGACTTGATCCTTGTTGCCCCGGCAACGGCAAATACAATCGCAAAATTAGCGGGAGGAATCGCGGATAATATGATTACTACGACGTTACTTGCGACCACCGCTCCGGTGTGGGTCGCCCCTGCGATGAATGTCCATATGTATGACCATCCTGCCGTTAAAAAGAACCTTTCCATATTGGCGGAGTACGGCTATCAATTTATTGAGCCAAGTGAGGGGTATCTTGCCTGCGGCTACGTTGGTAAAGGACGTTTAGAGGAGCCGGAGAAAATTGTAGAAATTATGAAGCAATATTTTACTAATAAAAACAACCAGCCTTTAAAGGGAAAAACAGTGTTAATTACAGCGGGACCAACACGAGAAAAAATTGACCCGGTGCGGTATATCACCAATCATTCCAGCGGGAAAATGGGCTATGCTATCGCCGAGGAGGCGAAAAAGCAGGGGGCCCGGGTTGTTTTAGTGTCGGGTCCTGTCCATTTAGAAAGTCCAAAAGGAATAGAAGTTATTAAAGTGGAAAGTGCTGAAGAAATGTACAACACCGTTCTTGAGTTTTTCGATCTAGCGGATCTCGTCATTAAGACAGCGGCAGTTGCTGACTACCGTCCTAAACAGGCGTACGATCATAAGGTAAAAAAACAAGCTGGTGACAGTATCCTTGAGCTTGAAAGGACAAAGGATATTCTGCTTGAGCTTGGGAAAAGAAAAAAGAATCAGGTGCTCATCGGTTTCGCAGCAGAAACAAACAATGTTGCGGAATACGCTCAGAAAAAACTAGAAAAGAAAAATGCTGACATGATTGTCGCAAATAATGTAAAGGCCGAAGGGGCCGGGTTTGGAACCGATACAAATATAGTTACCTTATTTAAACGCGACGGTACTGCTTTAGAATTGCCGATTATGTCAAAAGCGGCCGTTGCGGAGAGAATCATGATTGAAGCTACCTCACTTTTGAAGGAAATGGGAAGAAATGAAAATCGCTAATGTGATTGTCGATGTTCCAACAAAACAAACGGACCGGCCATTTGACTACATCATTCCAAAAGAATGGGAAAATGTGATTCAACCTGGGATGAGAATAGTAGTTCCGTTTGGTCCAAGAAAAATCCAAGGGTTTGTAACGGACATTAAAGCCGGCTCGGAGGTAAAACAGCTGCGGGAAATGATTGAACCGATGGACCTTGAACCGGTATTAAATAAGGAGTTATTGCATCTAGGTGAATGGTTAACGGAAACGACGTTATGTTTTAAAATTTTTGCTTATCAAGCAATGCTCCCTGCTGCTTTAAAAGCAAAGTATGAAAAAATGGTTAGACTTGCTCCGGGGATGAAGGCAGAATGCCTGCCGCAGAAGATTAAACCTTATTTTACCAACCATAAGAGTCTTGATTGGGAGGAAGCACTAAAGGATGGTTTAGTGTCTGTTTTGCAGCAGGAGGCAGCGAAAGGAAAACTTGAAGTCGTTTATGTTGTCAAGGAAAGGGTTAGGAAAAAGCAGGTGAAATTTGTCGGTCCGCTTTTTAGTGCTGCTGAGCTAGCTGTTGAAAAGGAAAAAATTCAGGCTAATGCTGAAAAACAAAAGCAGGTTTTAGATTACTTTATCGATCATCCTAATCCAATGGAATTACGAAAGCTGCTGCAAGAAACCAATGCCTCAGCCGCCACGGTTAAGGCTCTAGTTGCGAAAAAACTTCTTTTCGAAGAGGAAATGGAGGTATACCGTAATCCATTCGAGCATCGTACATTTGAGCACACATACCCATTGCCGTTAACGAATGCCCAAGCAGCTGCGATTAAACCCATTCATGCATCCATCGAGAGTCAGAAGCATGAAGTATTTTTACTCTATGGGGTTACAGGCAGCGGGAAAACCGAAATTTATCTTCAATCCATCCAAAAGGTCATAGAAAAAGGGCAGGAAGCAATTGTGCTTGTTCCAGAAATTTCCTTAACACCGCAGATGGTCAATCGTTTTAAAGGACGCTTCGGTGATTTGGTTGCAGTGCTGCACAGCGGTCTTTCCGCCGGGGAAAAGTATGATGAGTGGCGTAAAATTCAGCGCAAAGAAGTAAAGGTAGTTGTCGGTGCTCGGTCGGCAATTTTTGCTCCGTTTGAAAACATCGGCATTATTATTATTGATGAAGAGCATGAAACAAGCTACAAACAGGAGGATATGCCGCGCTATCATGCCCGCGATGTGGCGATTGAAAGGGCGAAAACATATCAATGTCCAGTCGTGCTGGGCAGTGCCACCCCTTCTTTGGAGTCATTTGCTAGAGCGCAAAAAAAGGTTTATCATTTGCTGACGCTGTCAAGCAGGATGAATGAGCGGCCGCTGCCTGCTGTAGACATTATCGATATGCGTGAAGAGCTTCGTGCCGGAAATCGGTCGATGTTCTCGCGAAAGCTTTTTGATATGTTGAAGGACAGGATTGAAAAGGGGCAGCAGTCCGTCTTATTTTTAAACAAGCGAGGGCACTCATCGTTTGTTATGTGCCGCGATTGTGGTTACGTCGTTAATTGTCCAAACTGCGATATTTCGCTGACCTACCATCGTGCCGGAAGCCGGATGAAATGTCACTATTGCGGTTATGAAAGTCATATACCTAAAGTCTGCCCGGAATGTTCAAGTGAATATATCCGTTATTTTGGCACTGGAACGCAAAAAGTCGAAGAGGAACTTGGGAAAATTCTTCCCGAAGCCAGGGTTATTCGCATGGATGTCGATACCACCGGGAGAAAAGGATCACATGAACGATTATTAAAGGAGTTTCAAGAAGGAAAAGCTGATATTTTATTGGGGACACAAATGATTGCCAAAGGATTGGATTTCCCTAATATTACCCTCGTTGGGGTTTTGTCGGCCGATACCATGCTTCATTTACCTGATTTTCGCTCATCGGAAAAAACCTTTCAACTATTGACACAAGTTAGCGGCCGGGCTGGAAGACATCAATTGCCCGGTGAAGTTGTGATCCAAACCTATACCCCAGAGCATTACAGCATAGAACTCGCCGGTACGCAAAACTATGATCTGTTTTATCAAAGGGAAATGATGATACGGAAACTTCATCATTATCCGCCGTTTTACTATTTAGCCCTGATTACATTAACACATGAACATTTAATGACGGTGGTAGCGGAAACAGAGAAAATAGTGCATTATGTTCGTTCGCAAGTTTCTAACCAAGCAGTGATTCTTGGACCGGCGGCATCACCAATCCCAAGGATTAATAATAGATATCGATATCAATGTCTGATAAAATACAAGCGGGAACCGAACTTAACCAGAATCTTGAAGAAAATACTTGACCAGTATCAAAAAGAGACAAAAAATGGTCTGCTGGTTTCGATTGATATTAACCCGTTTATCTTAATGTAATCTGGGCGAAAATGAAAATTAACCAGCCTCATATTATATATGATGGAGCATGACGGAGGAACTATTTTGGCGATACGAAAAATTGTAAACTATCCGGCAGAAATCCTTGAGCAGAAATGTAAAGAGGTAGTCAAGTTTGATAAAAAGCTTGCAAAAATGCTGGATGATATGTATGACACAATGATTGAATTTGACGGGGTGGGTCTTGCAGCGCCGCAAATTGGCTTGGATGCAAGAGTTGCGATTGTTGATATTGATGATGAATCAGGTACGATTGAAATGATTAATCCCCAAATATTACAACAAGAAGGTGAACAAACTGGGCCCGAAGGCTGTTTAAGCTTTCCCGGATTATATGGTGAGGTGACAAGGCCCAATTTTGTCAAAATTGAAGCGCTCGATCGGAAAGGCAGAAAATTTACGCTGGAAGCGGAAGGCTTCCTTGCCAGGGCGATTCAGCATGAAATTGATCATCTTAACGGGATCTTATTTACTTCGAAAGTCACCAGATATCTCGAGGAAGATGAGCTTGAAGGAGAAGATAGTGAATGACAAGGATAGTTTTTATGGGTACACCGGATTTTTCTGTCTCGGTCTTGCAGCAAATTATTCACGATGGCTATGAAATTATTGGGGTTGTTACTCAGCCGGACAGACCGGTCGGACGGAAAAAGGTTTTAACACCACCACCTGTAAAGGTAGAGGCATTAAAGCATAATATTCCTGTATTTCAGCCGGAAAAGATTCGTGAACACGAGGAACTGGAAAAAATCCTTGCCCTACAACCGGACTTAATTGTTACAGCAGCATTTGGACAAATTTTACCGAAGGAATTGCTTGATGCTCCAAAACATGGTTGTATCAATGTCCATGCCTCCCTGTTGCCTGAGCTTCGCGGAGGCGCTCCGATCCATTATGCGATTCTCCAAGGCAAGGAAAAAACAGGCATCACGATAATGTATATGGCGGAAAAACTGGATGCAGGCGATATATTAACGGTTATTGAGGTTCCGATAACTGAAGAGGATAACGTCGGGACATTACATGATAAGTTAAGCGCCGCGGGGGCAAAATTGTTATCAGAAACATTGCCAAAGCTTTTGGAAGGCAGTCTGACACCAATTCCGCAAAATGACGCACAAGCTACCTTTGCTCCAAATATAAAAAGAGAGCAAGAAAAAATCAATTGGAGCAAATCGGGTGAAGAAATCTACAATCACATCCGCGGTTTGAATCCTTGGCCGGTGGCCTTTACAACATTAAATGGGCAAGTGGTGAAAATTTGGCAGGCTGAGAAGTTGCGAAATGCCTCAACCGCAGGCGAGCCTGGGAAAATTATTGAAATAGCACCAGATGGATTGATTGTTCAAAGCGGAAATGATACCGCCATTAAAATAATTGAGCTGCAGCCTTCCGGAAAAACCAAAATGAAAACCGAGCAATTTTTACGAGGAGCTGGCGCAAAACTTACCGCAGGCAGTAAATTAGGAGAATAATATGACGATAAAAACAAAAAAGAATGTACGAGAGATAGCAATGGATCTCCTTGTCACTATTGAGAAAAACCAATCCTACAGTAATTTGCTGCTAAACAATGTAATAGAAAAAAATCAATTATCTCCTATCGACATTGGCTTACTAACGGAATTGACATATGGGACATTACAACGACGGATGGCGCTCGACTTCTTTTTACAGCCATTCATTAAAGACAATAAAAAGTTAGCAAATTGGATTCATCATTTATTAAGACTCACCTTGTATCAAATGGTTTACCTCGATCGCATTCCAGACAGGGCAGCTATTTATGAAGCAGTGGAAATTGCTAAAAGCCGCGGGCATAAAGGGATAGCCAGTTTGGTAAATGGAGTATTAAGAAGCATTCAACGAAAAGGACTTCCATCTTTTAATGAGGTTCCTGACCGAATCGAAAGATTGTCACTTGAAACGAGTCACCCATTATGGCTTGTGAACCGATGGGTTAACCAATTTGGTTATGACAAAACAAAAGAAATGTGTGAAATGAATTTAACAGCACCAATGCAAACAGCTAGGATTAATCTTACAAAGATTACCCGAGATGAATGTGCAGCGATTCTGGAAGAGGATGGTTTTGAAATCGAAAAAAGCTCGATCATTCCTGAGGCAATTAGGTCGTTAAAGGGAAATTTGGCTTCCACAATTGCCTTTAAATATGGAATGTTAACGATTCAAGATGAAAGCTCGATGCTTGCTGCCTATGCATTAGGGGCTATGGAAAACGAATTTATCCTTGATGCTTGTGCAGCCCCTGGAGGGAAAAGTACGCATATCGCTGAAAAAATGAATAATACTGGTGAAGTAATTTCGGTTGATCTGCATCAGCATAAAGTAAAATTAATTAATGAAAATGCCCGCCGGTTAGGGCTGTCCAATATAAAAACAAATGTTTCCGACTCAAGAGATATACAAGAAAAGTTCAAGGATGAGTCATTCAATCGAATCCTGCTTGATGCTCCATGCTCTGGCCTTGGGGTGATGAGAAGAAAGCCTGACATGAAATATACGAAAGCGGAAAAAGATATAGAACGGTTAAGCAGCATTCAACAAGAGCTGCTAACGTCAGTAGCGCCTTTATTGAAAAAAGGCGGCGTTCTTGTATATAGTACCTGTACAGTAGATAAACAAGAAAATGAAGACACAGTAAAGACATTTTTAGAAAATAATCCGGATTTTGAAGGAGATTTGTCATTTAAACAACGTATGCCAGAAGCAATTCAACCGCTAATTTCTGGATATGACCTGCAAATATTCCCGCAGGATTTTGGCTCTGATGGATTTTATATCGCAGCATTAAGAAAAGTGTAAGCGCCTTGCCCAGGGGCGCGGGGCTAGACGAGCCGGCGAGAAGGTTGTTCCATAACCTTCTTGACGGATTGGCTGTAGACCCAGCAAGCCCCTAGGCGCTGAAGCTAGACAAGAGAAAGAAGGTGTAACAGTTGGAACACTTACCTACAACTGAGACAAAGACAAGCGAGACAGAAAAGAAAAAATCAATCTATTCATTGCAGCTGCATGAATTAAAAGAATGGCTTCAGGAAAACGGCGAAAAGCCTTTTCGGGCAGAACAAATATTCGATTGGTTATATAAAAAGCGTGAAACTGCTTTCGAGGATATGAGCAACTTATCAAAGGGACTTAGAGAAAAGCTTGCAACCCAATTTGAAATCACGACATTAAATACAGTCATTCAGCAAACATCATCCGATGGAACCATCAAATTCTTGTTTGAACTTCATGACGGCTATTCGATTGAAACGGTGCTGATGCGCCACGAATACGGGAATTCCGTTTGTGTGACGACACAAGTCGGCTGCCGGATTGGCTGTTCCTTTTGTGCCTCCACTCTTGGCGGTTTAAAGCGCCATCTAGAAGCTGGTGAAATTGTTGCCCAAGTTGTTAAAGTACAAAAAGCACTGGACGAATCCGATGAGCGGGTTAGTTCAGTTGTCATTATGGGAATTGGTGAGCCGTTTGACAATTACGATAACATGATGGCATTTTTGAAAATCGTCAACCATGACAAATCGTTAAATATCGGAGCACGCCATATTACTGTCTCAACAAGCGGGATTATACCGAAAATCTATAAATTTGCCGACGAGAACATGCAAATTAACTTTGCAATCTCACTGCACGCTCCCAATACTGAATTACGTACAAGATTAATGCCGATAAATAAGGCATATAAACTTGATGACTTAATGAAAGCTGTAAGGTATTATATCGATAAGACAGGGCGCCGTATAAGCTTTGAATATGGCCTTTTTGGCGGTGTCAATGATTCAACCGAACATGCTGAAGAATTAGCTGACTTAGTTAAAGGCCTTAAATGCCATGTGAATCTGATTCCTGTGAATTACGTACCGGAAAGAGATTATGTACGGACTCCAAAAGAAAAGATTTTCGCATTTGAAAAGACATTAAAAAATCGCGGCATTAATGTAACGATTCGCCGCGAGCAGGGTCACGACATTGATGCGGCATGCGGCCAGCTTCGTGCAAAGGAGCGAAAAGAGGAGACGAGGTGAAGGTATGAAAGCGGTATTTAAAACGGACAAAGGGAAGGTTCGTCTTCATAATGAAGATGCCGGCGGGGTCTTTGTCAATCAGGACGGCTGCCGCCTGGCCATTGTAGCAGATGGCATGGGCGGTCACCGTGCAGGTGATGTTGCAAGTGAAATGAGTGTTTCCTATTTAAAAAAGGAATGGGAAGAAACGAAGGGGATTTTAACGGCAGATGATGCCGAAAAATGGCTTAAAGAGCAGATCACTTTAGTAAATGATGTGCTCTTAGAACATGCTGTAAATAATTCTGAATGTGATGGTATGGGTACTACAATTGTTGCAGCGATTACGACTGACCGCTTTGCAACGTTAGCGAATATTGGGGATAGCAGAGGATATATTTTAAATGAATCTGGATTTAAGCAGATTACAGAGGATCATTCGCTTGTAAACGAATTAGTAAGGACAGGGCAAATTTCAAAGGAAGATGCGGAGCATCACCCAAGAAAGAATGTATTACTCCGGGCTTTAGGAACTGAAAAAATGGTTGAGATGGATATTAAAACGATTATTTTTGAAGAGGGAGATATTCTGTTATTATGTTCTGATGGTCTATCCAATAAAGTTTCTGAAACAGAAATGGCGGAAATCCTGTTAAATCAAGATGAGCTTGAGGAGAAAGCCGAAACGCTGGTTACGATTGCTAATGACAGCGGAGGGGAAGATAACATTACCTTGGTGATTGCGGAGTTTTCCGAAGGCTTTCGGGGTGATGTTTAAATGATGATTGGTAAACGTCTAAGCGGCCGCTATAAAATCTTAAATATCATTGGCGGCGGCGGCATGGCCAATGTTTATTTGGCACATGATATGATTCTTGACCGAGATGTAGCTGTAAAAATGCTGCGGCTTGACTTTGCAAATGACGAAGAGTTTATCAGACGGTTTCATCGGGAAGCTCAATCTGCTACAAGCCTTGCCCATCCGAATATCGTTAATATTTATGATGTCGGGGAAGAAAATGAGCTCTATTATATTGTTATGGAGTATGTTGATGGCCAAACACTCAAGCAATACATACAACAAAACTCGCCATTAAGAGTAGAAGAAGCAATCGGGATAATGAGACAATTGGCATCAGCGATTTCCCATGCTCACCATAATCATATTATTCATCGCGATATTAAACCGCATAATATTTTGATCGACCATTCTGGAAATGTGAAAATTACTGATTTTGGTATTGCGATGGCCCTAAGCGCCACAGCGATCACACAAACGAATTCGGTTTTAGGATCAGTTCATTATTTGTCACCGGAGCAGGCACGAGGCGGTATGGCAAATCGAAAATCAGATATTTATTCTTTGGGAATTGTAATGTTTGAGCTGGTAACCGGCAGGCTCCCTTTTTCAGGAGAATCGGCAGTTTCGATTGCCTTGAAGCACTTGCAATCAGAAACACCATCAGTACGTCGCTGGAATCCAAACATTCCCCAAAGTGTCGAAAATATCGTGTTAAAGGCTACCGCTAAGGACCCATTTCATCGTTATAACACTGTTGACGAAATGGAAGAGGACTTAAGGACGGCCCTCGACCCGGAGAGGATGAATGAACCAAAATTTAACATTCCTGATGATGATGAAGCAACGAAAGCAATTCCGATCATAACAAATGATAAACCATTGAAAAATTTAGATGAAACATTAGTTCATAGCAATGATAAAGTACCAGATAAACCCGCCGATACAGAAAAGAGCAGTAAAGAGCAAAATAAAAATAAAAAAAGAAAGAAATGGCCTATTGTTATCATTTCTATATTTCTAATTTTAGGTGTTTTAGGAGTATTATCCGCATTATTTCTACCGGGAATACTCGCTGCGAAGGATGTTAAAGTTCCTGACGTCAGCGGAATGGCAGCAGATGATGCCATTTCAAAATTAAAGCTGGAAGGTTTTTCGATTGATGAAAAAATTGAAATAACCGATGACGAAGTGAAAGAAGGTTTGGTCATTAAAACCAATCCAGCAGCCGGTGAAACGGTGAAGGAAAAAGCAGCTATTTCTATTTATATCAGCTTGGGTAAGGAAAAGTTCGAATTGTCTAATTACGTTGGGCGTAATTATGACGAAGTGACTCGTTTATTGGCAAATGATAATTTTAAATATATAAAGAAAATAGAGAAGCATGATGATAGTGAACCTGGAACTATTCTAAGCCAAAATTACCCTGATGGAGAAAAGGTTGTCCCTGAAGATACAACCCTGGAATTTGAAGTCAGCCAGGGACCGGAATCCATAGTATTAAGGGATTTAACCCAATATAGTTTAAAAGGGGCCCAAGACTATGCCGCATCGGTAGGACTGACCTTGGATGCCACACAGGAACAATATGATGACAAAGTTCCATCTGGTATGATTATTTCCCAATCGCCAAAAGAGGGCACCGAGCTTAAAAAGGGTGATAAGGTAACTGTGGTGATCTCCAAAGGGGAAAAACCGCCTAAAAAGGTAGTGAAAGAAATCACGATTCCATATGAGCCTGACCCGGAAAACCCTGATAAGGAAGAACATGTTGTGGTTTATATTGATGATATGAACCGGACAATGACAGAACCTTCAGATACGTTTACGATGAAAGAAACGAAAAAAATAACTATTGAATTAACAATTCCATACGGCAAAAAAGCCGGTTACCGGATTATGAAGGATAATAGCGTCTTTACGGAAGAAGTTATAAATTATTCAGATATTGACTAAATTTCGCAGGTTATTTTATAAATTGAGTTTGATAGCAATCATTAGCAAGGAGGGGTGCTATGCCTGAAGGGAAAATTATCAAAGCATTAAGCGGTTTTTATTATGTTCTGCACGAAGACCAGTTAATTCAATGCCGCGGACGAGGGGTTTTTCGTAAAAATAAAATTACTCCTCTTGTTGGGGATGAGGTCGTTTTTCAAGCGGAGAATGACCAAGAAGGCTACATTTTAGAAGTGAAAAAGCGAAAAAACGAAATGCTGCGTCCGCCGATTGCCAATGTCGATCAGGCAATCTTGGTATTTTCGGCTGTGGAACCGGATTTTAGTCCGGCGCTGTTAGACCGCTTTCTAGTTTTGGTTGAATTCAATCATATTAAACCGTTGATTTGTATTACAAAAATGGATCTTACGACTGAGGAGCAGGAGGAAAGGGTTTTATCCTACGCAAAGGACTATACAGAAGCTGGATATGAAGTTATTCTGACATCTTCCGAGACCGAGGCAGGTATTGATAGATTAAACCCGCATTTGGAAAATAAAATATCCGTTTTTGCCGGTCAATCGGGGGTAGGCAAGTCCTCTTTGCTTAATGTCCTCAGACCAGATCTTGAGCTGAAAACAAACGATATATCCTCCCATTTAGGCAGGGGGAGGCATACGACAAGACATGTTGAACTAATGAAAATCGGCAACGGTCTTGTTGCCGATACACCAGGATTCAGCTCATTAGAATTTTTGAATATTGAAGCGGAGGATTTAACATCTTGTTTTCCGGAATTACTTAATGCTAGTAAAGAATGTAAGTTCCGCGGTTGTCTTCACTTAAAAGAGCCAAAATGCGCCGTGAAAGCAAAAGTGGATACTAGTGAAATTCCGGATTATCGGTATGAACATTATGTTGATTTTCTGCAAGAAATTAAAGATAGAAAGCCGAGGTATTAATTATGGTAAAAATAGCCCCCTCGATTCTTTCAGCTGATTTTTCCAAATTGGGGGAAGAGGTTTCAGCAGTTGAAGCGGCAGGAGCTGATTACATTCATGTTGATGTAATGGATGGTCATTTTGTCCCCAATATTACGATTGGGCCATTAATTGTTGAAGCCATCCGTCCTGTTACGAAGCTGCCGCTAGATGTTCACCTTATGATTGAAAATCCGGATCAATATATTGAGGCATTTGCCAAAGCAGGAGCCGATTATATTACGGTCCATGTTGAGGCTTGCCGCCATTTGCACCGCACGATTCAAAATATTAAATCGTTTGGTATTAAAGCAGGGGTTGTCTTAAACCCAGCTACACCTGCAGCAACAATCCAGCACATTATTTCAGATGTTGATATGGTGCTATTAATGTCGGTGAACCCTGGGTTTGGCGGACAGAAATTCATACCTGAGGTTTTAACGAAAATCAGTCAGGTGAAACAAATGGCAGATGAAAAGGGATTGAACATTGAAATTGAGGTTGATGGCGGTGTTAATCCCGATACAGCAAGGCAATGTGTTGAAGCTGGTGCCAATGTTCTTGTTGCCGGTTCCGCCATTTACAATCAAGAAAATTATGCAAATGCAATTTCACAGCTAAAAAGCCGGCTTTAAAGTCCGGCTTTTTGCATATGGAAAAGAGGTACAGTGATGATCATCAATATTCTTGCCGGAGGACCAGAAGACCATTTACCCGATTTATATCAATATACGGAGACCGATGCTATTTGGGTTGGTGTTGACCGGGGGGTCTATCATTTATTAAAAAAGAATATTAAGCCTGAGATTGCCTTTGGCGATTTTGATTCCGTATCCCAAAATGAATTATCCTTTATTGAAAGTCAGGTGGCTGAATTGAAACGTTACCAGCCAATCAAGGACGAAACAGATACAGAGCTTGCATTAAACTGGGCATTAGAGCAAAAGCCAAAGACGATTCGTTTATTTGGGGCCACAGGCGGCAGAATTGACCATTTATTTGCCAATGTACAGCTGCTATTTAATCCATTAAAATCCGGACAGGATGCTGATATACTTTTAATTGACCGCTATAATGAAATTTTCTTAAAGGCACCGGGCATGTATAAAATAAAGAAACAAGCAAAAAAGAAATACATATCGTTTGTACCATTAACCCTTGATATCACAGATCTTACGCTTACTGGATTTAAATATCCCTTGAAAAATCGTCATATTTCTCTTGGCTCTACACTATGTATTAGTAATGAACTTGTTAGTGATTGTGGTACTTTTTCATTTTCTGAAGGCATATTAATAGTGATAAGAAGTCACGATTAATAGGCTCCTGAAAGTTGGTACTGATTTCGTTCGTTTGAATAATATGGTATTGACGTTCGAAAGCATACGATGGATGAGAGAAGAGACGTGAGATTTGTGAGGAGGGACAGTATGAAATTTTATACGATTAAACTGCCGAAATTTCTAGGCGGAATTGTCCGGGCAATGATTGGCGTGTTTAATAAAAAAGAATAAAAATACTCGAAGCTTAAAGTTGCTCAATACCTTTTTATAAACGTGAAGTACCCAATCATTTGGGTGCTTTTTATTTTGCTTCTGGGGAATAATAATTGAGGACAAAATGAAAAGAGCATCCTGTATCAGGATGCCCATTAATTATACGCGTTCAACTTTACCGGATCTTAACGCTCTTGCAGAAACCCAAACACGTTTTGGCTTTCCATCAACAAGAATACGAACTTTTTGTAGGTTAGCACCCCATGTACGCTTATTTGCGTTCATAGCGTGAGAACGTGCATTACCAGTTGTGGTTTTCTTTCCAGTTACAACACATTTACGTGGCATATTATTTCCCTCCTTAACTACCGAAAGCTTAACAACGATTGTATCCAAAATGGATATAGAAAAATGTCAGCCAAATTTTCTAGCCTTCACATACTTTAATAATTTAACATACAACGAACATGAATGCAATAACTTGTATTAAAACCTTTCAAGAAAAAAACCTTGACATCACTTTATTAATAATGCTCTTATAGTTAAGTAAAGGTATGACTTTCAATATTAGTACCATTATAGTAAAATGACTGTAGCCAAGGAGTAAAATTCCAAAGGGGGAACGATCCATGTCCATTGAATTGCAAACAAAGTACGGACAAATTGATATTTCAAATGAAGTAATCGCTACCATTGCCGGAGGAGCGGCAATTGAGTGCTATGGAATCGTCGGTATGGCCTCGAAAAATCAAATTAAAGACGGAATAACTGAAATACTACGTAAAGAAAATTTTACCCGCGGTGTAATTGTTCGTCAAGAAAATGAGGAATTACATATTGATATGTACATTATTGTCAGCTATGGAACGAAAATTTCCGAAATTGCCCACAACGTGCAGTCGAAGGTAAAATACACCCTTGATAAGACAGTCGGACTTGCCGTCAGCTCGGTAAATATTTACGTTCAGGGAGTTCGTGTAACTCTAGCCTAGTGAGGAGGAAGGTTTGTGTCAATTACAGCATTAGATGGAAAACGTTTTGCCGAAATGGTTATACAAGGTGCAAATAACCTTTCGGCAAATGCCAAAATTGTAGATGCGTTAAACGTTTTTCCTGTACCCGATGGTGATACTGGAACAAATATGAATTTGTCCATGACCTCCGGGGCAAAAGAAGTAAAAAATAATGTGCAAGAACATATTGGCAAGGTGGGCAGTGCCTTGTCAAAAGGGCTGCTAATGGGAGCCCGCGGGAATTCTGGGGTCATCCTTTCCCAGTTGTTTCGGGGTTTCGCAAAAGCAATCGAAAGTAAAACGGTCATATCGGGCAGCGAGTTTGCCCATGCGTTAGAGGCGGGTGTCGAAACAGCCTACAAGGCAGTTATGAAGCCCGTAGAAGGAACGATTTTGACGGTAGCAAAGGATGCGGCCAAGAAGGCTGTTCAGACGGCCGATACTTCGGAAGATATCATCGTTATTATGGAGGCTGTTTTAAGTGAAGCAAAGGCATCTTTAAAACGGACTCCAGAGCTTCTGCCTGTTTTAAAGGAAGTTGGTGTCGTTGACAGCGGCGGCCAAGGACTTGTTTGTGTTTATGAAGGGTTTCTTGCCGAACTAAAAGGTGAAACAGTTTCCGGATCTGTAAGCTTTGCTCCTTCAATGGATGAATTGGTAAGTGCAGAGCACCATAAAAGCGTCCAAAGCCATATCAATACGGAAGATATCGAGTTTGGCTACTGTACTGAATTTATGGTGCGGTTTGAGCAAGACAAAACGGCCAAACATCCATTTAATGAAGAAAACTTCCGGAATGACCTTAGTCAGTACGGCGATTCCCTGCTGGTAATTTCCGATGATGAACTTGCAAAAGTTCATATTCATTCCGAGCAGCCCGGTGAAGTATTAACCTATGGCCAGCGTTATGGAAACCTCATTAATATGAAGATTGAAAACATGCGTCAGCAGCATTCCAATATTGTTGGGGAAACGAAAACTCCTTTAGCAGCAGACCGTACTAAAGTCTCTAAGGAAAAGCAGGAATATGGAATCATTGCTGTCTCCATGGGGGCGGGGATTGCTGATTTATTTAAAAGTATCGGCGCCAACGCGGTCATAGAAGGCGGCCAAACGATGAACCCAAGTACCGAGGATATCGTGAAGGCGATCGAGCAGGTAAGTGCCAAAAAGGTATTTATTTTACCGAATAATAAAAATATCATTATGGCCGCAGAGCAAGCTGTACAAGTTTCGGAAGAAGAAATTTATGTCATTCCGTCAAAGACAGTTCCGCAAGGACTATCCGCTCTGCTTGCCTTTAATCCATCGGCTGATGCAGAGACAAATGTGGATTCAATGAAAGAAGCACTTCAATCTGTGAAGACAGGGCAAGTAACTTATGCTGTCCGCGATACACAAATTGAAGGTCTTGAGATCGAAAAAGATGATTTCATGGGAATTGCGGAAGGTAAGATTGTTATTAAAGACAAGGATAAAGCGGAAGCGGCTAAAAACCTTCTGTCCCAAATGCTTGATGAGGATTCTGAAATCCTGACGATCATTTATGGTGAGGATGTAACAGAAGCGGAAGTGGAGGAGCTTACAGGGTTCGTGGAAGAAACTTTTTCCGATGTAGAAGTTGAAATCCATAATGGCCGACAGCCATTATATTCTTTTATCTTTTCAATTGAATAATGAACGTTTAAAATAGAAGGTGGATCTTTTAATGAGATTCGGCCTTCTTTTTTATATCAATAGACTTTTTTAAGTAAATGAATAGAAATGCTAATAGATATATTTGAAAACAGAGAGGAGAAAATGTATGAAATATAGGAGCGTGTTTGATATTATAGGTCCCGTTATGATTGGGCCGTCAAGTTCGCATACAGCAGGGGCTGCCAGAATTGGACGGGTTGCCCGCAGTTTGTTTGGCCGGGAGCCGAAATGGGCCAATATCTCTTTATACGGCTCATTTGCCGAAACCTACAAAGGGCATGGTACTGATGTTGCGATTGTCGGGGGCCTGCTTGATTTTGATACCGATGATGAGCGGATCATTCAAGCGATTGATATCGCAAAAGAACATGGCATGAAAGTCACATTTATCGAAGAAGATGCCGTTCCCGATCATCCAAATACTGCTAGAGTTATTATTGGCGATCACAATGGCGAGTTAGAATTAGTCGGCATATCGATTGGCGGCGGGAAAATTGAAATAACGGAACTGAATGGTTTTGAATTAAAGCTATCAGGAAATCACCCGGCGTTGCTTGTTGTTCATAATGATCGTTTTGGGGCGATTGCAAGTGTAGCCAATACCCTTGCTAAATACGAGATTAATATCGGTCATATGGAAGTTGCCCGAAAAGAAGTGGGGAAAATGGCATTGATGACGATTGAGGTGGATCAGAATATTGATGATCAGCTGATTGAGGAACTTGAACAATTGCCGAATATTTTAAAAGTAACAAAAATCGTCGATTAACCAGGGAATGGACAGCATAAAGGGGGTCTTTTGATGTTTCGTAATGTAGCAGAATTAGTAGAACTAGCCGTCAGTCAAGACAAAAAGATTTCTGATATCATGATTGAGCAGGAAGTGACGGTTTCCGGACGGTCAAAAGAGGAAGTAATGGCATTAATGGATCGGAATTTGACTGTTATGGAGGAAGCGGTGGAGCGTGGAATCAAGGGGGTTAGCTCCCATTCTGGTTTAACCGGGGGAGATGCCGTTCTTCTCCAAAAATATATTGAAGCGGGTAATTTCTTAACAGGCGAAACTATTCTAGATGCAGTTAGTAAAGCGGTTGCAACAAATGAAGTGAATGCTGCGATGGGAACGATTTGCGCGACCCCGACCGCTGGTTCTGCGGGAGTTGTTCCGGGGACATTATTCGCTGTAAAGAAAAAGCTAAATCCGACAAGGGAGCAAATGATTAAGTTTCTCTTTACATCAGGAGCGTTCGGTTTTGTTGTAGCTAATAATGCTTCTATTTCCGGTGCCGCCGGAGGCTGTCAGGCAGAAGTCGGTTCAGCGGCAGGAATGGCAGCGGCCGCCATAGTGGAAATGGCTGGAGGCACTCCGCAGCAATGTGCTGAAGCAATGGCCATTACGTTAAAAAATATGCTCGGCTTAGTATGCGACCCTGTAGCAGGTCTTGTGGAAGTCCCATGTGTGAAACGAAATGCGATGGGAGCAGCTAATGCCATGGTAGCAGCCGATATGGCGTTAGCCGGAATTACAAGCCGGATTCCTTGTGATGAAGTGATTGATGCTATGTATCGAATTGGTCAATCTATGCCATCAGCATTAAAAGAAACCGCACAGGGAGGGTTAGCGGCAACACCAACAGGCAGGGCCCTTGAAGCCAAGATTTTTGGTATGCCGCTAAATGAAAAGTGAATCAATATTTAAACCAATCAGTACAAGTATTAAAAGGTATTGGTGAAGAAACGGCTGACATTTTATCTGAAATGAAAATCGAAACGATTCAGGATTTATTGGAATATTTTCCATATCGTTATGAGGATTACCGCCTCCGTGATTTAGCGGAGGTCCAGCACGATGAGAAAGTGACCGTTGAAGGGAAGGTTCATAGCGAGCCTTCTCTTGTCTATTATGGCAGGAAAAAATCCAAGCTGACTATCCGGCTTTTAGTCGGCAGGTATTTGATCAAAGTCGTCTTTTTTAATCAGCCTTATCTAAAAAATAAAATAGTGATGAATGAAACTGTAACGGTAACAGGAAAATGGGATGCTCACCGTCAAACGATTACGGCAAACGGTATGCAGGTGGGTACAAACTCGAAGCAGCATGATTTTGAACCTGTTTATTCGTTAAAAGGCAAATTAACAACAAAAGGGATGCGAAAATTTATCAGCCTGGCTTTTCAGCAGTTTGGCGGATTTATAGAAGAAACTTTACCGGAATCACTTCTCCAAAAGTACCGCCTCTTAAACCGACGGGAATGCATTAAAGTAATGCATTTTCCGCAAAATCAAGCAGATTTAAAGCAGGCCCGCAGGCGCTTGGTATATGAGGAATTTCTCCTCTTTCAATTAAAAATGCAAGGCTTAAGAAAATTTGAGAGGGAGCATTCCCCGGGTATAAGTCAAAATTATGATCTTACAAGATTAAATGAATTTATTAATAGTTTACCCTTCCCCTTAACTAATGCCCAAAAACGAGTAGTTAATGAAGTGATGACGGACATGTTATCTCCATACCGGATGAATCGTTTACTACAAGGAGATGTAGGTTCAGGAAAGACGGTTGTTGCGGCCATTGCACTGTATGCCTCCTTAACAGCAGGTTTTCAAGGAGCCTTAATGGTTCCGACGGAAATTTTAGCGGAGCAGCATGCTGAAAGTCTGAAACAGTTATTGGAGCCCTTTCATATAAAATGTGAACTGCTGACCAGTTCAATCAAGGGGAAGCGAAGAAAAGAAATACTGCAGGAATTGGCTGATGGGGATGTCGATATATTAATTGGTACCCATGCCCTAATTCAAGATGAGGTTTCTTTTCAGCGGTTAGGGCTGGTAATTACGGATGAACAGCATCGTTTTGGTGTCGAACAGCGGCGGGTTTTGCGTGAAAAAGGAGAAAGTCCGGATGTATTGTTTATGACGGCAACACCTATTCCCCGTACGCTGGCGATTACTGTTTTTGGTGAAATGGATGTTTCGATTATTGATGAAATGCCGGCAGGAAGAAAAACAATTGAGACATACTGGGCTAAACCAGAAATGCTGGAGCGTGTCCTTGGCTTTGTAGAGAAGGAATTGGCAAAAGGGCATCAGGCCTATATTATCTGTCCATTAATCGAAGAATCGGACAAGCTGGATGTCCAAAATGCGATTGATGTTCATACGGCTTTAAGTCATTACTTTCAAAATCGCTACCATGTGGGCTTAATGCATGGACGTTTAAGCTCGGAAGAAAAAGATGCGGTTATGAAGGCGTTCAGTATGAATAATGTCCAGGTGCTTGTTTCGACAACAGTGGTTGAAGTTGGTGTAAATGTCCCGAATGCAACCATGATGGTTATTTATGATGCTGAGAGATTTGGATTATCCCAGCTCCATCAGCTGCGCGGACGTGTAGGGCGTGGAAGCGATCAATCCTACTGTATCCTGCTGGCAAATCCAAAGTCGGAAACAGGTCAGGAACGAATGAGAATTATGACTGAGACAAACGACGGGTTTGTCTTAAGTGAAAAAGATTTAGAGCTTAGGGGTCCCGGTGATTTCTTCGGAAAAAAACAAAGCGGTATTCCAGAGTTTAAAGTAGCCGATATGGTTCATGATTATCGGGCGTTGGAAACCGCTCGTAATGATGCAGCTGTTCTGATCCAATCAGGCTATTTCTGGACTTCACCAGAGTATAGTTTTCTAAGAAAACAGCTAGAAGATTCAGGGATTTTAGAAGGAGAAAAGCTGGACTAATTAGGAAAAGCATTAGTACCACTAGTCAGCGATATTTACAGCCTTTAACCGGGCTAGATAAAAAAGGCAGATGGCAGAAAGAAAGTTATTCTTGCAATCTGCTTTTTTAAATTTTATACTACTCATAGTACCTAGTCATAAGATCTCGGACGGTGTATGCAATGCGAAGAAATAAAAAAGAGCGGCAAGGTTTACTTGCGGCGACAATTCATGAAAATCCATTCATCACAGATGAAGAACTAGCGGAAAAATTTATAGTCAGTGTTCAGACGATTCGTCTGGATCGTTTAGAGTTATCGATCCCTGAGCTTCGGGAACGGATTAAAACGGTGGCGGAAAAACGCTTTGAAGATGAAGTGCGTTCATTGCCGCTGGAAGAAGTGATTGGTGAAATAATTGATATTGAGCTTGACCAAAGTGCGATTTCTATTTTTGATGTTAAAGAAGAGCATGTTTTCAAACGTAATAAAATTGCCCGCGGGCATCATCTTTTTGCACAAGCAAACTCCTTGGCGGTAGCGGTTATTAACGATGAGCTCGCCTTAACAGCCAAAGTAAATATTCAGTTTAAACGCTCCGTTAAGCTGCATGAACGTGTCGTGGCAAAGGCAAAGGTCAATAAAATTGATGAAAGTATTGGCAGAACATTTGTTGAAGTAACCAGTTACGTGAATAATGAACTAGTCTTTACCGGAAACTTTGAAATGTTCCGTTCGAATACTAACTAAAGGATGAGACAGATGAAAATTGCAATTGATGCGATGGGCGGGGACAATGCCCCGAAGGAAATCGTTTTAGGGGCGATGAAGGCAGTTGAATCCTTCGCTGATCTTGAAATAATCCTTGTCGGGGATGAAAATAAAATAAATGAGACGTTAACAGGTCATAATCGAATTTCTGTCATACATACTACGGAAGTCATCCTAGGCACAGATGAACCAGTCAGAGCGGTTCGCCGCAAGAAAACTGCCTCGATGGTATTAGCTGCACAGCAGGTAACAGACGGATTAGCGGATGCCTGTCTTTCCGCTGGTAACACCGGTGCCCTTATGGCCGCAGGTTTGTTTGTGGTTGGGAGGATAGAGGGGATTGACCGTCCCGCATTAGCGCCAACCCTGCCGACAATTGGCGGAGAAGGCTTTCTGTTATTGGATGTTGGTGCCAATGCCGACGCCAAACCTGAACACTTGCTGCAATATGCGATAATGGGTTCCATCTATTGCCAAAAGGTAAGAGGCATAACGAGCCCGAGGATTGGTTTATTAAATATCGGGACAGAAGAGAAAAAGGGAAATGAATTGACAAAGCATGCCTTTGAACTGTTGAAATCGGCGAATCTTAATTTTGTTGGCAACGTGGAAGCGCGCGATTTGCTTAATGGAGTTGCGGATGTAGTGGTTACCGATGGCTTTACAGGAAATATGGTGTTAAAAACGATTGAGGGAACTGCCCTTTCGATGTTTAAAATGTTAAAAACAACCTTAATGGCTAGCTTCAAGAGCAAGCTTGCTGCAGCTGTCCTAAAGCCTAATCTAATGGAACTAAAAAATACACTTGATTATTCCGAATATGGAGGAGCTGCGCTTTTTGGTTTAAAGGCTCCAGTTATTAAGGCACATGGTTCCTCGAACGCCCAAGCGATTTTTAGTGCTATAAGGCAAACAAGGGAAATGGCCGCAAATCAAGTTGTCGGCTTAATCAAACAAAATATTGAAGAATCAAAACAATAACAGGGAGTGATTCGATGAAGAAAATTGCATTTGTGTTTCCTGGCCAAGGTTCACAAACAGTTGGGATGGGGAAGGATCTGGCAGACAAATATCCTGAAGTAATGGCCTATTTTACTAAAACGGATGAAACCTTAAAGACCCCTTTAAGCCGTTTGATTTTTGAAGGTCCAAAGGAAGAGCTGACATTAACAGTCAATACCCAGCCCGCCCTGCTAACCACGAGCATTGCCCTTTTAGACTTTTTTCAAAAATCAGGTGTAAAGGCAGATTACGTTGCCGGCCATAGCCTCGGGGAATATACTGCGCTTGTTGCTGCCGGTGTTCTTACCTTTGAGGATGGGGTATATGCTGTAAGAAAACGGGGCGAATTTATGGAAAACGCCGTTCCGAATGGAGAAGGTTCGATGGCGGCAGTATTAGGACTTGAGCGGGATAAACTTTCCACTGTTACAAAAGAAGTGACGGAATCTGGTTCATCTGTTGCGTTAGCAAATCTGAATTGCCCTGGACAGATTGTCATATCTGGTTCAAAAGCCGGGGTAGAGGCAGCTGGAGTTAAAGCTAAAGAAGCTGGTGCCAAAAGGGTATTGCCGCTTGAAGTCAGCGGACCATTCCATTCACCGCTAATGAAGCCTGCAGCTTCTGAGCTGCGTGAAGTATTAGATGGACTTGAAATGAATGATGCAAGTATCCCAGTGGTAGCGAATGTGACAGCGGAGCCGGTGAGCGTAAAGACTGAAATTAAGAATCTATTAATTGAGCAGCTTTACTCTCCTGTTCTATGGGAAGATTCAGTGCAAAAAATGATTGCTTTAGGAGTCGACACGTTTATTGAAATTGGCCCTGGTAAAGTACTTTCCGGCTTAATTAAAAAGATTGATAAGGCGGTAACTACTTACTCCGTTTCGGATGAAGCGAGTGCTTTAGCAGTAATAGATGCGTTAAAGGAGGAAACACTATGAGTTTAGCGGGGAAAACAGCGCTGGTTACGGGAGCATCCCGAGGAATCGGCCGGGAAATTGCTCTTGAATTAGCAAGGCAGGGAGCGAATGTTGCGGTAAATTTTGCTGGCAGTGAAGCAAAGGCGAATGAAGTGGTAGATGAAATCAAAGCACTTGGACAAGATGCATTTGCTGTAAAGTGTAATGTATCTGATGCCGACGAAGTTGTCGAAATGGTGAAAGCAACTATCGACCATTTTGGCAGTCTCGATATTCTCGTTAATAATGCCGGGATTACAAAGGATAATTTATTAATGCGGATGAAGGAAGAAGAATGGGATGATGTCATTAATATTAACCTAAAAGGTGTTTTCTTGATGACAAAAGCGGTAACGAGACAAATGATGAAACAGCGAAAAGGAAGAATCATTAACATTGCTTCCATAGTTGGAGTCAGCGGCAATCCAGGACAGGCGAACTACGTGGCGGCAAAAGCCGGTGTCATTGGCTTAACGAAAACAACCGCTAAGGAGCTTGCTTCCCGTAATATTACTGTCAACGCAATCGCTCCAGGGTTTATTACAACAGACATGACCGATAAACTGCCGGAAGATGTGCGATCTGAAATGTTAAAACAAATTCCGCTGGCCCGCTTAGGCGAACCTAAAGATATTGCCAAGGCAGCTGCATTCTTATCCACTGATGATGCCGCTTATATTACAGGACAAACGCTCCATATTGATGGCGGAATGGTAATGTAGGTGTTTATTCTATAAGAAAAATCCTTTATAATAGCTTGAGGGGAGGTGAAAAGCATGGCAGAAGTATTAGAACGTGTAACAAAGATCATCGTTGACCGTTTAGGTGTGGACGAGTCCCAAGTAAAACTTGAGGCTTCATTCAAAGACGATCTTGGTGCTGATTCCCTTGATGTAGTTGAGTTAGTTATGGAATTAGAAGATGAGTTCGATATGGAGATTTCTGACGAAGACGCTGAAAAGATCGCCACTGTAGGTGATGCTGTTAACTACATAAATAGCAAAAAGTAATTTCGTTAGAGCCATTCACCAAAGCCCCGTTTTCAAACGGGGCTTTCTTCTGTAAAATAGACTTGGCATATCCCTATCAATTTGCCAAGTTTCTTTGCGTTTTTTAGCAGTTTTTCTTAAACTAACAATAGCAGGTTGAAATTAGAACAAGGTGGAGACATTCATGCGCTTTAACGGGAAGGAAAATCATCGCGAAAAAGAAGCTCAATTTAAAGAATTACAACAGTTAATTGGAGTTTCATTTCATAACGAAAAATTATTAAAACATGCATTTACACATTCATCATATGTGAATGAGCATCGAAAAAAGCCATTCGAAGATAATGAAAGGCTTGAATTTTTGGGAGATGCTGTACTGGAGCTTACTGTTTCTCAATTCCTCTTTAAAAAATATCCGACTATGACCGAAGGAGAACTGACAAAACTTAGGGCTGCCATCGTTTGTGAGCCTTCACTTGTAAATTTTGCGAATGAGCTGGAGTTTGGAAAATTAATCCTGCTTGGCAAAGGTGAAGAAATGACAGGCGGCAGGGAGCGCCCGGCATTGCTTGCAGATGTTTTTGAAGCGTTCATAGGCGCACTTTATTTGGATCATGGAATTGATACAGTGATTGAGTTTTTGGAAAAAACGGTCTTTCCTAAAATAAATGCCGGTGCTTTTTCTCATGTGATGGATTTTAAAAGCCAATTGCAGGAATTTGTTCAACGTGACAGCACAGGTGTAATCGAATATTGCATCCTTCAGGAGAAGGGACCTGCCCATAATAAAGAATTTGTTTCCAAGGTCATGTTAAATGGCAAGGAATTAGGAGTTGGGACAGGCAGGTCTAAGAAGGAAGCAGAACAGCATGCTGCACAGATGGCTTTATCTAAATTGAAAACAAAGACAACCTAGAACGGACAAATGTTTGAGAGGAGAAATCCCTTTAGCATTTAGGGAGGATATAAAATGTTTTTAAAACGGTTGGACATTATTGGCTTTAAATCTTTTGCTGACCGGATCAGTGTAGATTTTGTAACCGGAGTAACCGCGGTTGTAGGGCCCAATGGCAGTGGGAAAAGCAATATTACTGATGCTATCCGTTGGGTGCTGGGAGAGCAGTCAGCCAAGTCGCTTAGAGGCAGTAAAATGGAAGACATCATTTTCGCCGGAAGCGATACAAGGCGCCCGCTTAATTTTGCCGAGGTAACCTTGACGCTTGATAACGAAGATCAAGGACTTGCCATTGATTACAATGAAGTAAGTGTAACAAGAAGGGTATCCCGTTCTGGGGAAAGTGAATTTTTGATAAATAAACAGCCTTGCAGGCTGAAAGATATTGTTGATTTATTTATGGATTCCGGACTTGGACGCGAAGCTTTTTCGATCATCAGTCAAGGCAAAGTCGAAGAAATCTTAAATAGCAAGGCGGAGGAACGCCGGACCATTTTTGAAGAAGCGGCCGGGGTGCTAAAGTATAAAAATCGCAAGAAAAAAGCGGAGGGGAAGCTCTTTGAAACGCAGGAAAATTTAAACCGTGTAAACGATATTCTGCATGAGTTAGAAACCCAGGTTGAGCCACTTAAAATCCATGCCTCCATGGCAAAGGATTATTTAGAGAAAAAAGAAGAACTTGAAAAATTTGAAGTAGCACTAACGGTTTATGAAATCGAAGAATTAAACGGGAAGTGGGAAGGCCTTTCGAAACAGCTGGAAGAACATCAACAAGAGGAAATAAAGCTGTCCAGCGAACTGCAGCTAAAGGAAGCAAAAATTATTGAAATGCGTGATCAAATTTCTGCCGTTGATGAATCAATTTCAGAACTACAAAATGTCTTGCTGCATGCTAGTGAAGAACTAGAAAAGCTTGAGGGACGTAAGGAAGTATTAAAAGAGCGGCGGAAAAATGCAGCCCAGAATAAAGAACAGCTGAAAAACAATATTGATGAATTATCGGACAAAATTGCCGGTTTGGAGCAAAATCGAGAATCCCTGGCTGAATCTGTCGGCCAGCTTGAAATGCAGGTCCAAAAACTCCGGGCATTGTTAAAGGAAAAACAGGAACGGCTGTTATTATTTGGTGAAAATATTGATGAAACAATTGATGCCCTAAAGGGAGAATACATTGAGCTGTTAAACGAACAAGCAGGAAGTAAAAACGAATTGAAGTATATAAAGGAGCAGTCTCTCGCGCAACAGAGAAAAACCGTCCGTCTGGATGAGGAAAATGCAAAATTCCTTTTAGAAAGGCAGAAAGCGGAGGAGAAAAGGTCCGATATTGAAAAGCGGCTTGAAGAAATCGGACAAAGGCTCAATACTCAAGTGGTCAGTTATCGTGAACTGCAGCGGCAGCTTGAAGCATTAAAAAATAATTATCAAAAACAAGAAAAAACATTGTATCAAGCCTACCAGCTTTTGCAGCAGGCAAAATCAAAAAAGGATATGCTTGAAGAATTGGAGGAGGATTACTCCGGCTTTTTCCAAGGTGTAAAAGAGGTGCTAAAGGCACGTGGAAGCAAGCTTGAAGGGATTGAAGGCGCAGTTGCGGAATTGATTAATGTTCCAAAGGAATATGGAACAGCGCTGGAAACAGCTCTTGGCGGCTCGCTGCAGCATATTGTTGTTGATACCGAACAAAACGCCCGCACAGCAATTCAATATTTAAAACAACATTCTTTTGGCAGAGCAACCTTTTTGCCGTTAAGTGTAATGAAAGGAAGACCGTTATCTCAAGCACAGATTCAGTTAATTAAGGGTCATTCTTCATTTATCGGCACCGCAGCCAGCCTCGTGCAATTTGAGGAAAAATATACAGAAGTAATGAATAATCTTTTAGGCAGTGTCGTGGTTACAAGAGATTTGAAAGGCGCCAATGAATTAGCAAAGCTTCTTCAATACCGTGTTCGCTTAGTAACCCTTGAAGGAGACGTTGTTAATCCTGGCGGTTCTATGACAGGCGGTACGGTGAAACAAAAAACATCTTCGCTGTTAACTAGAAAAGGCGAGCTTGAGGACCTTAAAGCAAAGCTGGTTATTATGGAAGAAAAAACAGCAGCCCTCGAAGCAACCGTTAAATCGTTAAAAGAGAAGGTCCGGGAGGAAGAAGAGCAGCTGGAAGCTTTACGTAAAGCTGGCGAGGAATTAAGGATCTCTGAGCAAACATTAAAAGGCGATCTTCGTGAGGCAGAGCTCGAAGAAAAGAATATAAATGAGCGATTGTCCATTTATGACCTGGAAAAAAGTCAATACTCCGAGGAAATTAGTAATCTGGCAAAAAGAAAAGAAGACATAACTCAAGCATTAGCTGATTATCAAAAACAGATCGCTGAGCTTGATCAGCAAATCATCCAATTAACCGAACAAAAGACGCAAGATCTCTCATCTAAAGAAGCCCTTACCACGGAAATTAATGATTTGAAAGTGGAGTTTGCTTCGAAGAATGAGCAATATTCCCACACAAAAGAGCGGTTCACCGCAATAAAGGCGGAAATTGAAGAAAGTAAGCAAAAACTGTCCATTTTGACTGATGATTTAAATCTGTTATCGACGGAAATGTCAAGCAGCTCATCAGGCGAAGAACAATTAGAAACGGCTGCAAAAAGAAAGCAGCAGGATAAAGAAACAACACTAAAATTAATTACCTCAAGAAGGCAGGAGCGCTTGGAACTCCAAGATTCATTGGAAAACTTGGAAATGGAAGCCCGTGAATTGAAGCGGCTCCATAAAGGTATGACGGTCGTATTAAAGGATGAAGAGGTAAAATTAAACCGCCTTGATGTCGAACTGGAAAACCGACTGGCCCGCTTAAGGGAGGAATACCTTCTATCGTTTGAAGGAGCAAAGGAGCAATTCCTATTAACCGTTCCAGTTGAGGAGGCCCGGAAAAAGGTAAAGCTCATAAAACTTGCTATTGATGAACTTGGAAATGTAAATATTGGGGCAATCGAAGAATACGAGCGGGTATCGGAACGCTTTGAATTTTTAACTGAACAAAAGACGGATCTTCAAGAAGCAAAGGATACGCTATTTCAGGTTATTGATGAAATGGATGAAGAGATGAAAAAACGTTTCAAGCAAACGTTTGAAGGGATTCGCGAACATTTTGAACCTGTTTTTCGCGTTCTATTTGGCGGCGGCAGAGCAGACTTGATTCTAACCGAACCGGAAGATATTTTAAATACCGGTGTGGAAATAGTCGCACAGCCTCCGGGTAAAAAGCTGCAGAATTTGGGTCTGCTTTCAGGAGGAGAACGTGCGTTAACGGCCATTGCCTTACTGTTCTCCATCTTAAAGGTACGACCGGTGCCATTCTGTATTCTGGATGAGGTGGAGGCTGCGCTCGATGAAGCGAATGTTCAGCGCTTTAGCAAATATTTAAAACGCTATAGTACTGAGACCCAGTTCATTGTAATCACCCACCGTAAAGGTACAATGGAAGAAGCCGATGTTCTCTACGGCGTGACGATGCAGGAATCAGGTGTCTCGAAGCTTGTTTCTGTAAGGTTGGAGGATACAATAGAACTAATAGAAACTTAATATAAGGGAAGTGACGGCAATGAGTTTTTTTAAAAAACTAAAGGAAAAAATCACAAAATCAACGGACTCCGTAACGGAAAAATTTAAAGAAGGTCTATCAAAAACGAGAAATAACTTTTCCTCAAAAGTAAATGATTTGGTTGCGAGATACCGGAAAGTGGATGAAGAATTCTTCGAGGAATTAGAGGAGATCCTCATTCAAGCTGATGTCGGCTTTGATACGGTAATGGAGCTGATTGATGAGTTGAAAATGGAGGTGAAGCGGCGTAATATTCAAGAGCCGTCTGAGGTTCAAAGCGTCATTTCCGAAAAGCTTGTCGATATTTACAATTCAGGCGAGGAGTTATCCTCTGATTTGAATATGCAGCCGGATGGCCTGACGGTTATATTATTTGTCGGGGTTAATGGGGTTGGTAAAACAACGACAATTGGCAAGCTGGCCCACAAATTTAAGAGTGAAGGAAAGAAAGTACTGTTAGCCGCCGGCGATACATTCCGCGCCGGGGCGATTGAACAGCTTGAAGTTTGGGGGGACAGGGTTGGTGTTGAAACCATTAAGCAGGCTGAAGGCTCAGACCCTGCGGCGGTCATGTTCGATGCAATTGCTGCGGCGAAATCCCGAAAAGCGGATATTTTACTTTGTGACACGGCAGGGCGTTTGCAAAACAAAGTCAACTTGATGAAAGAGCTGGAAAAGGTAAAGCGTGTGATTGAACGGGAAATTCCTGGTGCCCCGCATGAAGTCCTGCTGGTCCTTGATGCAACGACAGGACAAAATGCCTTGATTCAGGCCAAAACGTTTAAAGAAGCAACAAGTGTCAGCGGGATTGTCCTGTCTAAATTAGACGGTACTGCAAAGGGGGGAATTGTCCTGGCGATTCGCAAGGAATTGAATATTCCAGTGAAGTTTGTCGGGCTAGGTGAAAAAATGGATGACCTGCAGGAATTTGATGCTGAAAAATATGTATATGGCCTATTTGCCGACCAAGTGGAAAAGACGGAAGCCTAACGCGGCCAAGAAGCAAACAGCAGCACTTCACTGCTGTTTTTGTGAAACAGACTGGCCTGCAGGTTCGATTAAATTTGAACAATATAGCAATGTAAAGATATTTTCTTGACAGAAACAAAATCGCTGTGTAAACTCATTCGTAAAGGCTTTTCACTTAACACAATCGAAGAGGAGAGGAGACGAGCAGCATGCTAGAAAAAACAACGCGAATGAACTATTTGTATGATTTCTATAATACGTTGTTAACACCGAAGCAGCAAAGCTACATGTCTCTTTATTATCTGGATGATTTCTCACTTGGTGAAATTGCCGAAGAGTATGAAGTCAGCCGTCAAGCAGTTTATGATAATATTAAACGGACGGAAGCAATGCTTGAAGAATATGAAGGGAAGCTTTCGCTGCTGCAAAAGTTTCAAGAGCGTTCAGGACTTATTAAACAATTGAAAACTATGCTTCAGGAGGAGACCCCTTCAAAGCAGGCAATGCTGGATGTCATTGCCGAACTTGAGAATTTGGAATAGGAGGCGGCGTTAATGGCATTTGAGGGATTAGCCGACCGACTGCAAAGTACGATACAAAAAATCCGCGGCAAGGGGAAAGTCTCTGAAGCGGATGTAAAAGAGATGATGCGTGAAGTCCGTCTGGCTTTGCTTGAGGCAGACGTTAACTTCAAGGTCGTTAAAGACTTTGTCAAAAAAGTCAGTGAACGGGCTGTAGGGCAGGAAGTATTGAAAAGCTTAACTCCCGGGCAGCAGATTATTAAAATCGTTAATGAAGAATTAACAGCGCTTATGGGCGGCGAACAAAGTAAAATTGCCGTTTCAAACCGCCCGCCGACGGTCATTATGATGGTCGGACTTCAAGGGGCGGGTAAAACGACGACAACCGGGAAGCTCGCCAATTTGCTGCGCAAAAAGTATAATCGTAAGCCGTTGCTAGTTGCAGGAGATATATATCGCCCGGCGGCAATCAAGCAGCTTGAAACGCTGGGAAAACAATTGGACATGCCGGTATTTTCCTTAGGAGACCAGGTTAGTCCAGTTGAAATTGCCCGCCAGGCCATTGCAAAAGCAAAAGAGGATCATCATGATTATGTTCTGATTGATACCGCAGGCCGTCTACATGTTGATGAAGCTTTAATGAATGAGCTGAAGGACATTAAAGAATTAACAAAGCCGGATGAAATTTTCTTGGTTGTAGATGCAATGACCGGACAGGATGCGGTCAATGTTGCCCAAAGTTTTAATGAACAGCTTGGGATTTCAGGAGTTGTGCTGACAAAGCTTGACGGCGACACCCGTGGTGGTGCGGCCCTGTCCATTCGTGCGGTCACTGAAAAGCCGATTAAATTTGTCGGTCTCGGCGAGAAAATGGATGCCCTGGAGCCGTTTCATCCGGAGCGAATGGCTTCGAGAATTCTCGGTATGGGTGATGTGCTGACACTAATTGAAAAAGCACAGTCCAATATCGATGAAGAAAAGGCGAAAGAATTAGAGCAGAAAATGCGGACTGCGACTTTTACGCTTGATGACTTTTTGGATCAGCTTGGTCAAGTCAAGAAGCTTGGGCCGCTCGACGAGTTGTTAAAAATGATGCCTGGTGCGAATAAAATTAAAGGGTTAAATAATATTCAAATTGATGAAAAACAGATTGCCCATGTAGAGGCTATCATCAGATCGATGACAAAGGAAGAAAAGCTTCGCCCTGAATTAATGAACTCAAGCCGAAAGCGACGGATTGCTAAGGGCAGCGGCCGTACAGTCGCCGAAGTTAACCGTCTGCTCAAGCAGTTTGAGGACATGAAAAAGATGATGAAGCAAATGACAGGGATGCAGCAAAAGGCAAAGAAAAAAGGCGGCTTTAAATTTCCGTTTAAACCGTTTTAAGTAATAAAAAAATGGTAATTCTATGTGTAAAGAAAAAACACTTTACAAATGAAAAATAAATTGATATTATACTATCTTGTGTGAAACTATTCGGAGGTGCTATTAATTATGGCAGTAAAAATTCGCTTAAAACGTATGGGAGCAAAGAAATCTCCTTTCTATCGTATTGTAGTTGCAGATTCTCGTTCACCACGTGATGGACGCTTCATTGAAACAGTTGGAACTTACAACCCAGTTGCAGAACCAGCGCTTGTTGACATCAATGAAGAGCTAGCTCTTAAATGGTTACAAAATGGTGCAAAACCATCTGATACAGTTCGTAACCTGTTCTCTAAACAAGGTATTATGGAGAAATTCCATAATGCGAAATTGAGCAAGTAAGAAACGAGCTATGAAGGAATTAATTCAAACAATTGTTAAGCCTCTTGTTGATTTTCCTGAAGACATCAAAGTAGATGCTATTGAGGATGAGACGCGTATTACGTATCATCTCTCCGTTAATAAAGCAGATATGGGTAAAGTTATTGGGAAACAGGGGCGTGTTGCAAAAGCCATTAGGACTGTTGTTTATGCAGCAGGATCTTCACAACATAAGAAATTATTTCTGGAAATTGGTGAATAGCTTTTTGCATCTAGATAAAAGGGAGGGAGAGATTCCTCCCTTTTTGCTATAGAAAAAGTTCAACCCTTGAGGAGGACCTTCATGCAGCTCATTCAAACTGTTGTAGTAAAACAAATACTAACGGAAAATAGCAAACAGCAGCTTTTTGATCAATATCATGCCCGCAAACAACAGCTTCAAAAGGAATGTGATCAGCTTCAATTTGAATTAAAACGCTTGGAAAAGACGAAAACCTTTCCCCCCACTACATTAAAAAAACATTTTGAAAAAGAAATTCAAATGCGGAAAGAAAAAATAAAGCTTCTAGAGTTTCAAATGGAACAGCTGCATATCCTACCATTAGGAAGTGAATTGAAAGAAAAGGAAGTTCAGGCATTGGTTGAAGTGAAAGTCGGCGACAGATGGAAGGACGATGCCGCGACAATTGTGATAAAAGACGGCATAATCGAGGATATTAGATAGCAGGTGATGCAAAATGGAAAAATGGTTTAATGTTGGAAAGATAGTCAATACGCATGGTATTAAAGGGGAAGTGCGGGTCATTTCAAAAACCGATTTCCCTGAAGAACGATATAAAGCAGGAAATCAGCTTTATTTATTTATGCCGAACTCCAGTACCCCTGTAGAATTGACGGTTAAGCAGCATCGGACACATAAAAATTTTGATTTATTGGTTTTTGAAGGGTATGAAAATATCAATTTAGTGGTAAAATTTCGGGATGGGATTTTAAAGGTGCCTGAGTCACAATTAAGCAATTTGCAAGAGGATGAGTTTTATTTTCATGAGATTATTGGCTGTAGAGTGTTCCTCTCTTCTGGTGATGAAATCGGGAAAATTATAGAAATTCTCACTCCCGGGGCTAATGATGTATGGGTAATAAAAGGAACAGGCGGTAAAGAGATTTTAATCCCATATATAGAGGAAGTTGTCAAAAAAGTCGATGTAAGGGAAAAAACGGTTTTAATTGAACCGATTGAAGGTCTGCTGACATGATGCAAATTGATATTCTGACGCTTTTTCCAGAAATGTTTTCCGGAGTATTTGGTCACTCCATTTTACATAAAGCAGCTGAAAAGTTCGCTGTCCAATACAATGTTGTCAACTTTCGGGAGTTTGCCGATAATAAGCATTCTTCAGTTGATGATTATCCATATGGCGGCGGTGCCGGTATGGTGTTAATGCCACAGCCAATCTTCGACGGTGTTGCTGCCCTGAAAGAAAGGGCAAAGAGTAAGAAGCCAAGAGTCATCCTTCTTTGTCCACAAGGGGCAAGGTATGACCAGCGGAAGGCTGAAGAATTAGCTAAGGAAGAGCATCTTATCTTTATTTGCGGCCATTATGAAGGATATGATGAGCGGATTCGTGAACATGTCGTGACGGATGAAATCTCAATTGGTGATTACGTCTTAACTGGCGGGGAACTTGGCGCCATGGTCGTCATTGATAGTGTTGTGCGCCTGTTACCGGAAGTGTTGGGAAATGAGGAATCTCATATGAAAGATTCTTTTAGTACCGGCTTACTAGAACATCCGCATTATACAAGACCCGCTGATTTTCGCGGCATGAAGGTTCCCGCTGTTTTATTATCGGGAAATCATAAACTAATTGAAGAATGGCGCAACAAAGAAGCATTAAGGCGGACATTAATCAGAAGACCGGATTTGCTGGGAAAAATGGAGCTCACATCGCAGCAAGAAAAATGGCTGCGTGAAGTAGAAAAAGAAGAGAACTAGTATTGCAGCCCTGAGATAATTATGGTATGATACATCTTGTGACTTTAGCTGGAATTATTTCAGACTTTTAGTCTTATAACGATGTTCCGCTGCAGTGATAGATTTTTATGTGCATGAGCATCTGTTGGAAGGAGTTGAAAACGATGCATAAATTAATTGAAGAAATCACTAAAGAACAACTTCGTTCTGACCTTCCTGCGTTCCGTCCTGGTGATACTGTACGTGTACACGTTAAAGTTATCGAGGGAACTCGCGAGCGTATCCAGTTATTTGAAGGTGTTGTGATTAAGCGTCGTGGTGGTGGAATCAGCGAAACTTTCACAGTTCGTAAAATTTCTTACGGAGTTGGCGTTGAACGTACTTTCCCTGTACACACACCAAAAATTGCGAAGCTTGAAGTGATTCGCCGCGGTAAAGTTCGCCGTGCGAAGCTTTACTACTTACGCAGCCTTCGCGGTAAGAAAGCTCGTATTAAAGAAATTCGCTAATATGAAAAAAAGAGCTTGCCATGCAGGCTCTTTTTTTATTCCAATTGATTTGCCATAAGGCAATCCGTGGTCGAAGAAAAATATTAAAATTTGATTAAAAACTAAGTGTCCGCCGTGTTATTTAGAGCTAAGTTATGTACAATATTCTTTATAAGACTTTTTCCAGGATTGGTGGGTAACGTATGACGAAAAAGAAGAATGAACTTTGGGAATGGACGAAGGCACTTTTAATCGCGGTAGCATTAGCAGCCATTATTCGCTATTTTCTCTTTGCTCCAATTGTAGTGGACGGGCTATCGATGATGCCGACGCTGAAGAATCAAGATCGGATGATCGTCAATAAACTAAGCTATGAAATTGGGGAGCCAAAACGATTTGATATTATTGTTTTTCATGCACCGGAACAAAAAGATTACATAAAGCGTGTAATAGGAATGCCAGGAGACCAAATCGAATACAAAAACGATATATTGTATGTAAATGGGAAGGCTTATAAAGAACCATATTTAGATGAATATAAAAAACAGGTGGAAGATGGCCCGCTTACAGACGATTTCACCTTGGAGGAAAAAATTGGACGGACCACTGTTCCGAAAGGTGAATTATTTGTAATGGGGGATAATCGCCGCTTTAGCAAGGATTCGAGGCATATTGGGACGGTACCAATGAGTAAAGTCATCGGCAAGGCCAGTATCGTTTTTTGGCCGTTAAAGGATGCCCATATTGTAAAAGTGAAATAGAAGCTAGGAGGTGACGTCTTTGACGATCCAATGGTTTCCTGGCCATATGGCGAAAGCCAGGAGAGAAGTCACGGAAAAATTAAAACTTGTTGATATCATTTTTGAATTGGTCGATGCTAGAATTCCTTATTCATCGAGAAACCCAATGATTGATGAAATCATTCAGCATAAACCAAGACTTGTTTTATTAAATAAGGCTGATATGGCGGACAAAGAAATGACAAAGGAATGGATGGCTTTCTTTGCGGAAAAAGGCATCAAGTCTCTTGCAATTAATTCGCAGGCCGGTGAAGGGATGCGCCAGATTACAGCTGCCTCCCAAGAAATTTTAAAAGAAAAATTCGACCGTCTAAAGGCAAGAGGGGTTAAACCACGGGCGATCCGCGCTATGATTGTCGGGATTCCTAACGTAGGCAAATCGACGCTGATTAATCGCCTTGCGAAAAAGAATATCGCCAAAACAGGAAATACGCCAGGTGTGACAAAATCACAGCAATGGATTAAAGTTGGCAAGGAAATGGAACTTCTTGATACTCCTGGGATTTTATGGCCGAAGTTTGAAGACCAAGAGGTAGGTATGAAGCTGGCAATCACAGGGGCGATTAAGGATACCCTATTAAACCTGCATGATTTGGCCCTCTATTCATTAAAGTTTTTGGAAAGAGCGTATCCAGAGCGCTTAATGGACCGTTATAAGCTCTCGGAACTTCCTGAGGATGCGGCAGCCTTGTTTGATCATATCGGCAAGCTTAGGGGCTGTTTGATGGCCGGAGGAGTAGTCGATTACGATAAAGTAGCAGAACTTGTCATCCGCGAGATACGTTCTGATAAATTTGGATCCATATCGTTTGAGAAGCCAAGCGAATATTAATGATTGTGTTTTATATTAAAAAAATATTTTAGGTGACCAACATGAAACGACCCTCAATTGCTCAAATTGAAGAACGATTAGCAGAAATATCCGAGGAGACAGATCCATATCTTCTTGAGCTTGAAAAGGATGAACGAATTGGCGTTCAAAAAAGTCTTGGCAAATGGAAAAAGCGCCGCGAAGAAGGAAAGCTTCTTGAGGGTAAATTCCTTGAGATGACCCAGTATGAGCGTAAATTTTGGACGCAGGGCTTTGACTATATCGCCGGTGTAGACGAAGTGGGAAGAGGTCCGCTTGCAGGGCCTGTTGTAGCTGCCGCAGTGATTTTACCACGTGATTTTTTCTTAGCGGGAATAGACGATTCTAAAAAGCTATCTGAAAAAAAACGCCTGGAATTTGACGAATTCATTAGAAGAGAAGCGATTTCCTACAACATAGCGATGATTCAAGCGGAAGAAATCGATGAAATGAATATTTTTCAGGCAACAAAAAAGGCGATGAAATCAGCCATTGCATCATTACATACTTCCCCTGATTTTTTACTCATTGATGCTATGAAGCTGGAATCACCGTATCCATCACAATCGATTATTAAAGGGGATGCGAAAAGTGTATCAATCGCAGCTGCTTCAATCGTGGCTAAAACGGCAAGAGATCAGCTGATGAAGGAAATCGCCCGGGAATATCCCGCTTATGGATTTGAACATAATATGGGCTATGGAACTAAAGAGCATTTACTGGCCATTCAACAATACGGGATCACAAAGTATCACCGAAAATCCTTTGCACCGATAAAGGAATTTATCGAACCAAATTTATTTTCATAATTTCTGTTTCCATTAGCATACTAAAAACAGGCACAGCCTGTTTTTTTATTTGGAAAAATGAATAACACCTTATTTTGAAATAATATTTTTTAAAGTAAGTTTTTGAAATAATCAGGAATATTATTTTAAACTAAATGGTGGACAAGGTTTATCTCATTATATAAAATGAAAACGGAGTCAGATTTTTGTAGAGTAAGATATAGGAGGATGGGAAATGAATATCCATGAGTATCAGGGGAAAGAGATCCTCAGAAAATATGGAGTAACGGTTCCAAATGGAAAAGTGGCTTTCACGGTTGAAGAAGCTGTTGAAGCGGCGAAAGAATTAGGCACGCAAGTATGTGTGGTAAAAGCACAAATTCATGCTGGCGGTCGGGGAAAAGCCGGCGGTGTTAAAGTTGCAAAAAACCTTGATGAAGTTCGTACATATGCAAACGAGATTCTTGGTAAAACCTTAGTAACACACCAAACAGGTCCTGAAGGTAAGGAAGTAAAACGCTTGCTTATTGAAGAAGGCTGCGACATTAAAAAGGAATACTATGTTGGATTAGTATTGGATCGAGCTACTTCCCATGTCGTGTTAATGGGATCTGAAGAAGGTGGTACAGAAATCGAAGAAGTGGCCGCTAAAACACCTGAGAAAATTTTCAAAGAAGAAATTGATCCAGTTGTTGGTTTAATGCCATACCAAGCACGCCGTCTTGCATTCAATATCAATATTCCTAAAGAATTGGTTAACCAAGCCGTTAAGTTCATGACAGGACTTTACAATGCTTATATTGACAAAGATTGCTCAATCGCTGAGATCAACCCATTGGTTGTCACTGGTGATGGAAAAGTTATGGCGCTTGATGCAAAATTAAACTTTGACTCCAATGCGTTATACCGTCAAAAAGATGTTTTAGAATACCGCGATCTTGAAGAGGAAGATCCAAAAGAAATTGAAGCCTCAAAATATGATTTAAGCTATATTGCATTAGATGGTAATATTGGCTGTATGGTTAATGGTGCCGGTCTTGCAATGGCGACAATGGATATTGTTAAACACTATGGCGGGGACCCTGCAAACTTCCTTGATGTTGGCGGCGGTGCAACTGCTGAAAAAGTAACTGAAGCATTTAAAATTATCCTTTCTGATCCACATGTTAAAGGTATTTTTGTCAATATCTTCGGCGGAATCATGAAATGCGATGTCATTGCTGAAGGTGTTGTAGAAGCAGCTAAGCAAGTTGGATTATCTATTCCGTTAGTTGTCCGCTTAGAAGGTACAAATGTTGACTTAGGTAAGAAAATTCTTGCTGAGTCAGGTCTTGACATTACAGCTGCTGAATCCATGGCAGATGGTGCACAAAAAATCGTTTCATTAGTGAAATAGGATCGAATGAAAGGGGAATTAACGTGAGCGTTTTTGTTAATAAAGATACAAAGGTTATTGTTCAAGGTATTACTGGCGGAACAGCCCGTTTCCATACAAAGCAAATGCTGGAATATGGCACCAAAATTGTCGGTGGTACATCACCAGGAAAAGGCGGACAAGAAGTAGAAGGTGTACCGGTTTTTAATACTGTAAAACAAGCGGTAGAAGCTACTGGTGCAAATGCATCTGTCATCTACGTTCCAGCTCCATTTGCTGCTGATTCTATTATCGAAGCAGTCGATGCCGAGCTAGATCTTGTTATTTGTATCACAGAGCATATTCCAGTACTCGACATGGTTAAAGTAAAACGTTATATGGAAGGCAAGAAAACTCGCTTAGTGGGACCTAACTGCCCTGGCGTTATTACAGCAGACGAATGTAAGATTGGTATCATGCCTGGCTACATTCATACAAAAGGTCATGTCGGCGTTGTTTCTCGCTCCGGAACATTAACATATGAAGCAGTACATCAATTAACACAAGCAGGAGTGGGCCAGACAACAGCTGTTGGTATTGGCGGCGACCCTGTTAACGGAACAAACTTTATCGATGTTTTAAAGGCCTTTAACGAAGACCCTGAAACATATGCTGTTATTATGATTGGTGAAATCGGCGGAACAGCTGAAGAAGAAGCAGCTGAGTGGGTTAAAGCTAATATGACAAAACCTGTTGTCGGCTTCATCGGAGGCCGTACTGCACCTCCAGGAAAGCGTATGGGCCATGCCGGTGCGATCATTTCCGGCGGTAAAGGTACTGCAGATGAGAAAATCCGCGTTATGAACGAATGCGGCATTAAAGTTGCTGAAACACCATCTGTAATGGGTGAAACTTTAATCGAAGTATTAAAAGAAAAAGGTTTATACGAAAAGTGTAAAACCCACTAATCATAATATAAACATCATGATTAACTTAAATAGTCCCTCATTTTATGAGGGGCTATTTCTGCTTGAAAAAATCAAAGGAGGAATGTGATCAATGAATGACTTTAATGAAAAATTAATTACCTTGCTGCATTATCCAAATTGTACGTGGAACAGTGTATTTCAAATGTTAAAAAAAGACCCTTTATTACATTCACTTAAGCATGTTCAAACGTCGAAGCAGCTTCAAATGGTCTTCCCCGCTAATGGAAAACCTTTCACAGTATCTTCAAACGAAACCATTCATCCCGACTCTATTCATGATCAAATACATCAATACAAAACAAACGATATAACCGTAATTACCTATTTTGACAAAAACTATCCAAATTATTTAAAAGAAATTTATCAGCCGCCATGGGCCTTGTTTGTAAAAGGTGACATCTCGCTGCTTGAAAAAAATCCAAAACTGGCTGTTGTAGGTTCCAGACAGCCTACCCAGTACGGAAAAAATGCGATTCGCGTATTGTTTCCGAAATTAATTGAACATAATGTACTTATTGTGAGTGGACTTGCCTACGGAATCGATGCTCTTGCACACGAATACGCAATCAAAAATAGCGGCAGGACTATAGGAGTGATTGCAGGTGGATTGTATCATATTTACCCAAAAGAAAATATCAATCTGGCATCTGAAATGATGCAAACACAATTAGTCATATCCGAATATCCACCGGATACAAAGCCAGAGAGATGGCATTTTCCGGCACGTAATCGAATCATTAGCGGATTATCCCAGGGTACATTTATTATAGAAGCAAAACGAAAAAGCGGCTCCTTAATTACAGCGAATTATGCGCTAAACGAGGGCCGGGAGGTATTCTCGCTTCCAGGAAGCATTTTTAATCCCTATTCGCTTGGAACAAATGATTTAATCCAGCAAGGAGCAAAACTGATTACGAAAGCGGAGGATATTTTAGAGGAAATAAGATAAAACTCTAATAAAAATAAAGGAAAAATTATAAAATATGAAGTAATATTGAATAAAAAACGAAAATTTAGTATAAAAAGGTTGAAATAATTTCTAATATGTTATACATTTTCCAACAGATGTTCGAAAAAAAGAATAAGTTACGAAAGAATAAATAATATTGTAAATAAATAATGTTTGAATATTTTTTGGGATATGAGAGTTTTGTAAAATTTTCTCTGTTAGAATAAATTGAAGATTGGACTTTAGAAAACTTCTCAAATTGTAAGCATCGTAGAAAAGGCTTTCACGCCATATTCTTGGCGCTTTCATATTTTCCCTCTTACATAAGGAGGAATTGAACATGACTGAATTTCTAGTAATTGTGGAATCGCCGGCTAAAGCGAAAACAATTGAACGATATTTAGGAAAAAAATATAAAGTAAAAGCCTCAATGGGTCATGTAATAGATTTACCGCGAAGTCAAATGGGCGTTGATGTTACGGAAAATTTCAAACCTAAATATATTACGATCCGCGGGAAGGGACCTGTTTTAAAGGAATTAAAAACCGCTGCTAAAAAAGCGAAGAAAGTTTTTCTCGCAGCCGACCCTGATCGTGAAGGGGAAGCAATTGCATGGCATTTAGCCCAAAGTTTAGGGGTCGACATTGGCTCAGAATGCCGCGTTGTTTTTAATGAAATTACCAAGGATGCAATCAAAGACTCATTTAAGCAGCCACGCCCCATTAATATGGATTTAGTTGATGCCCAGCAGGCACGGAGGGTTTTGGACCGCCTGGTTGGCTACAACATTAGCCCGCTGTTATGGAAAAAGGTAAAAAAAGGATTAAGTGCAGGCAGGGTACAGTCAGTTGCCGTACGATTAATTATCGACCGTGAAAAGGAAATTCAGGCCTTTGTACCGGAAGAGTATTGGACAATCGAAGGCGACTTTTTAAAAGGCTCAAATCAATTTAGCGCCGGTTTCTACTCTTTAGCGGGACAAGAAAAAACAGAATTAAAGTCTGAAGCAGATGTACAAAGAGTACTAAAGGAGATGGATGGAAATAAATTTAAGGTTATTTCTGTTACGAAAAGAGAGCGGAAACGAAATCCAGCTCCACCGTTTACGACCTCTTCGCTGCAGCAGGAAGCCGCAAGAAAATTAAACTTTCGTGCCAAAAAGACAATGATGCTTGCCCAGCAGCTTTATGAAGGAATTGAACTCGGCAGTGAAGGAACGGTTGGTCTAATCACCTATATGAGAACAGATTCAACTCGAATCTCGGAAGTTGCTCAAACAGAAGCAGCGAATTATATTAAGAGTGCATATGGGGAAAATTTTTTAAAAAACGAACAAAGAAAAGAGAAAAAACAAACAAACGCACAGGATGCCCATGAAGCAGTCCGGCCAACCAGCTCATTTAGGGACCCTAATAGTTTAAAGGAATTCCTATCGAGAGATCAGCTTCGCCTTTATAAATTAATTTGGGAGCGGTTTTTAGCCAGCCAAATGGCGCAGGCAGTAATGGATACAATGAGTGTTGATTTGCAAAACGGAAACACCATATTCCGTGCTACAGGCTCGAAAATAAAGTTTCCAGGCTTTATGAAACTTTATGTAGAAGGCTCAGATGATCAAGTCGATGAAATCAATAAAATGCTTCCCGACTTAAATGAGGGAGATGAAGTATTTCAAAAGGATATTGAACCAAAGCAGCATTTTACTCAGCCGCCACCAAGATATACGGAAGCAAGATTGGTAAAAACGCTAGAGGAGTTAGGGATTGGCCGTCCTTCTACTTACGCGCCGACATTGGATACGATTCAAAAGCGCGGCTATGTTGCCCTTGATAATAAACGTTTTGTTCCAACAGAGCTCGGGGAAATCGTTCATGAAGTAATGGTGGAATTTTTCCCAGAAATTATCGATGTGGAATTTACCGCTAGATTAGAAAAAGGCTTAGACTATGTTGAAGATGGAGAAATGCCTTGGATCAAACTGATTGATTCATTTTACAAAGAGTTCGAGACACATTTAAAAATAGCGGAAGAGGAAATGGAAAAAATCGAGATAAAAGATGAACCTGCCGGTGAGGACTGTGAAAACTGTGGCAGCCCCATGGTATTTAAAATGGGACGTTACGGGAAATTCATGGCTTGCAGTAATTTTCCTGATTGCCGCAATACGAAACCAATCGTAAAAGAAATCGGTGTCACCTGTCCAAGCTGTAAAGAAGGTACGATTATCGAGAGAAAGAGCAAGAAGAAAAGAATCTTTTACGGCTGCAGCCGTTACCCTGAATGTGAGTTTATTTCATGGGATAAACCATTACCAAGAAACTGCCCGAAATGTGACGGACTCCTGGTTGAAAAGAAATTGAAAAAAGGTGTCCAAGTTCAATGTGTCAATTGTGATTACAAGGAAGAGCCGCAAAGCTAAGAGTGGACAAAACGTCCACTCTTTTACATGTTTTTAATACTTAAAACTTTTTTGTTTGCAAACTGTGTAGTACAATGCAAGATGGACCTTAATGAGGGAAAGGTATACATATAGTCTCTATTTCAATTTGCATACAGAAAAAATCAGGAGGTCAAAATGAAAGAAGTACATGTGAATGTGATTGGTGCAGGGTTGGCTGGAAGTGAGGCAGCCTGGCAAATCGCAAAACAAGGTGTAAAGGTTCGCTTGTATGAAATGCGCCCAGTTAAACAAACTCCGGCACATCATACAGATAAATTTGCTGAGTTGGTCTGCAGTAACTCTCTTCGAGCAAACACACTTACAAATGCGGTCGGAGTACTAAAGGAAGAAATGAGGCAGCTTGACTCAGTGATCATCGCTGCTGCTGATGCCTGCTCTGTTCCCGCTGGCGGCGCTTTGGCCGTAGACCGGCATGAATTTGCCGCGAAAGTGACTGAAATGGTAAGGAATCATGAAAATGTCACGGTAATCACTGAAGAGGTAACAGAAATCCCGGATGGTCCTACGGTAATCGCAACAGGACCACTCACTAGTCCGGAGCTTTCTGAGAAATTAAAAGGTCTTACAGGCGAGGATTATCTTTATTTCTATGATGCAGCTGCACCAATAATTGAAAAAGACAGCATCGACATGAATAAGGTATATTTAAAATCGCGCTACGATAAAGGAGAGGCAGCTTATCTTAATTGTCCTATGACTGAAGAGGAGTTTAACCGCTTCTATGACGCGCTGGTTTCAGCGGAAACTGCTCCCTTAAAAGAATTCGAAAAAGAAATCTTTTTCGAAGGCTGCATGCCGATTGAAGTTATGGCAGCCCGCGGTAAGAAAACAATGCTGTTTGGTCCATTGAAACCAGTGGGCTTAGAAGATCCAAAAACGAATAAAAGACCTTTTGCCGTCGTTCAATTGCGCCAAGATGATGCTGCGGGCACATTATATAATATTGTCGGCTTTCAGACCCATTTAAAATGGGGGCCGCAAAAAGAGGTCATTCAACTGATTCCTGGTCTTGAAAATGCGGAAATTGTCCGTTACGGGGTTATGCATCGAAATACGTTTATTAATTCACCGAAGGTCCTGAAAGCCACTTACCAATTTAAAGAACGTGAAGATTTATTATTTGCAGGCCAAATGACAGGTGTTGAAGGCTATGTGGAATCGGCTGCAAGTGGATTAATTGCGGGAATAAATGCGGCAAGACTTGTAAAAGGACTGGAACCGGTGGAATTCCCTGCTGAGACAGCAATCGGCAGCATGGCTCGATATATTACAACAACGAATTCGAACAATTTCCAGCCAATGAATGCAAATTTCGGATTGTTTCCAGAATTGCCTGTTAAAATCAAAGGCAAACAAGAACGAAATTTACAGCACGCTAATCGAGCGCTAGAGACAATTCAGAACTTTGTGAAGGTTTTGTAAAGTATCTTGCAAGGGCTATTGAAGTGTGATAATATGTAGTAGCCCTTGCGAGGTGAATTGTTTGTAAATGTGAATTTTTTATTAACTTTAGTAAACGAGTGTTTACAATTCCTTTGGAATTATTCAAAATATACAATTGAACCATTATCAATATGGTTAAGTGAATTCCATTGTTCATATTTGCACAAGAGATTGTGGATCGTTATATGCTAGTCATTTATGGGATTAATTGAAACAGTTTTACTAAGAATTGTTAATGATATTTTGAAAATTTCATACATAAGTTAAACTGTACAAATTGTGTGCAAAGCAAATAATTACTCCAAAGGGAGGACCATCTTAAATGAATCAATTTCACGCAACAACAATATTTGCGATTCACCATCACGGCGAGTGCGCTATGTCAGGTGATGGTCAAGTAACATTAGGCAATGCGGTTGTGATGAAGCATACAGCGAGAAAAGTAAGAAAGATTTTTAACGGGAAGGTATTAGCCGGTTTTGCAGGTTCTGTAGCCGACGCTTTTACCCTTTTTGAACTGTTTGAAGGTAAATTGCAGGAATTTAACGGTAATCTTCAAAGAGCATCTGTCGAACTTGCTAAAGAGTGGAGAAGCGATAAAGTACTTAGAAAGCTTGAAGCCATGCTCATTGTCATGGACCGTGAAAATTTGTTGCTGGTCTCTGGTACAGGCGAAGTAATTGAACCAGATGATGGCATTCTCGCAATCGGTTCCGGCGGGAATTATGCGTTAGCAGCCGGCCGGTCACTTAAGCGATATGCGGGGGAGCAATTATCCGCCAAAGAAATCGCTAAGGCTTCATTAGAAATGGCTGCAGAAATATGTGTCTACACAAACCACAACATAATTGTTGAAGAGCTTTAATGGGAAGGAGACATAAAATGGCTAATACAACCAACTTAACACCTCGCCAAATTGTTGAAAAACTTGATCAATATATAATCGGACAAAAGGATGCCAAAAAGGCTGTTGCTGTTGCTCTAAGGAATAGATATCGAAGAGGTCTATTAAACGAAAAACTCAGGGATGAAATTATCCCAAAGAACATTCTTATGATTGGGCCGACTGGTGTAGGTAAAACTGAAATTGCCCGGAGGATTGCCAAACTTGTCGGTGCACCATTTATTAAAGTGGAAGCTACAAAATTTACGGAAGTAGGTTATGTTGGCCGCGATGTTGAATCGATGATTCGGGATCTAGCTGAAACAGCTGTTCGGCTTGTTAAAGAAGAGCGGATGCAGAGTGTTAAGGAGCGGGCTGAGGAAAATGCTAATAATCGGCTTGTTGAATTATTAGTTCCATCGGCTAAGAAATCGGGAGGCTACAAAAATCCGTTGGAGATGTTATTCGGCGGAGGCAATTCTTCAACTGAACATGAGTCGCCGCAGGAAGATTATTCGATTCAAGAAAAGCGTAAAATCGTAAGAGAAAAACTAGCTCTTGGTGAATTAGAAAATGAAGTTGTTACAGTGGAAGTAGAAGAACAAGCACCATCCATGTTTGATATGCTGCAAGGTTCAGGGATTGAGCAAATGGGCATGAATATGCAGGATGCGCTTAGCAGCTTAATGCCAAAAAAACACAAGAAGAGAAAATTAACGGTCCGAGAAGCCAGACAGGTATTAACGAATGAAGAGGCTTCTAAGCTGATTGATATGGATGAAGTTTCAACAGAAGCGGTTTATCGTGCTGAACAAACGGGTATTATTTTTATAGATGAAATTGATAAAATTGCCAGTAAAAACTCCGGCAGTTCTTCTGCAGATGTTTCAAGAGAAGGAGTACAGCGGGATATTTTGCCTGTAGTTGAAGGCTCAACAGTTGTAACAAAATACGGTCCAATTAAAACTGACCATATTTTATTCATAGCGGCTGGAGCTTTCCATATGGCAAAGCCATCCGACTTAATCCCAGAACTGCAAGGACGTCTGCCGATTCGGGTTGAGCTGACAAAGCTTACAGTTGATGATTTTTACCGAATCTTAGTTGAGCCTGATAATGCCTTAATTAAGCAATATCGTGCATTATTGGAAACTGAAGGTATACAAATTGAATTTTCTGACGATGCTATTCGTAGGATTGCAGAAATAGCTTTTGAGGTAAATCAAAATACCGATAATATCGGTGCAAGACGACTCCATACCATTTTAGAAAAACTATTGGAAGATCTTTCGTTTGAAGCACCTGATATCAACATGGATACAATTACGATTACACCACAATATGTTGATGAAAAACTAGGAGCTATCTCGAAGAATAAGGATTTGAGCCAGTATATTCTTTAATGTTGGTTAGGCATTTTTTCAGTCACCTAAAACAGGGCAATGATTGAATCAAACTAAAATTTAATAATGGTTGTAGTTATTTAGGAGGAAGAAACAAATGGATTTATTAACAAAATCAAGAAGAATTAATGTTTTATTGCAAAAAGCTGCTGGTAAACCGGTAAACTTTAAAGAAATGGCTGATACATTAAGTGAAACGATTGAAGCGAACGTTTTTATCGTAAGCCGCCGCGGCAAGCTTCTTGGTCTGTCTATCTATCAGCAAATTGAAAATGAACGTATGAAAAAGATGTTCGAGGAACGTCAATTCCCAGAAGAATACACAAACAAATTATTTAATGTGACTGAAACCTCTCCAAACATTGATGTAGAAAGTGAATATACGGCTTTCCCTGTGGAAAACAGAGATTTATTCCGTGAAGGATTAACGACGATTGTGCCGATCATCGGCGGCGGTGACCGCTTGGGAACTTTAATTCTTGCAAGACTTCATGATAAATTTGCTGATGATGATTTGATTCTTGCTGAATACGGTGCAACAGTTGTCGGTATGGAAATTTTACGTGAGAAATCAGAAGAAATTGAAGAAGAAGCAAGAAGCAAAGCCGTAGTTCAAATGGCCATTAGCTCATTATCTTATAGTGAGTTGGAAGCAATTGAACATATCTTCGAAGAGTTGAACGGACATGAAGGTTTATTAGTTGCATCCAAAATTGCTGACCGAGTCGGCATCACCCGTTCCGTAATTGTTAACGCACTCAGAAAACTTGAAAGTGCCGGCGTCATCGAATCACGCTCCCTTGGTATGAAAGGAACTTATATCAAAGTTCTAAACGACAAATTCTTAGTAGAACTTGAAAAACTAAAATCTCATTAATAATGAAAACTGAAGGGTGTCAGGCACCATGTGAATTTTTCACATGGTGCCTGACACCCAATTTTTTTAAAACTATAACTTGATTGTTCATTTCGTCTATGCTATATTATTTCTTGGTGTTAATACACACGCTTGTTGATTTAAACGGATGGTGCTGTTGAATCAGTTTCTGTTTAAAAATGAGATGAGCGGAGGAAATCAAACCATTAGGAGGAAAAGTTACATGTCAGTTATTTCAATGAAACAATTGCTTGAGGCTGGTGTACATTTCGGTCACCAAACTCGCCGCTGGAACCCTAAGATGAAGAAATATATCTTCACTGAGCGTAACGGCATTTACATTATCGATCTTCAAAAAACAGTTAAGAAGGTTGAAGAAGCATACAACTGGGTGAAGGAGCTTGCTGCAAACGGCGGTACAATGTTATTCGTTGGTACTAAGAAACAAGCTCAAGATTCAGTGAAAGAAGAAGCACAACGTTCTGGAATGTACTATGTTAACCATCGTTGGTTAGGCGGTACATTAACAAACTTTGAAACCATTCAAAAGCGTATCGGCCGTTTAAAAGACATTGAGAAAATGGCGGAAGATGGTACTTTTGAAGTACTTCCTAAAAAAGAAGTTGTTCAGCTGAAGAAAGAACAAGAACGCCTTGAGAAATTTTTAGGCGGAATCAAAGATATGAAACAGCTTCCAGATGCACTGTTCATTATTGACCCTCGTAAAGAGCGCATCGCAGTTGCAGAAGCAAAGAAATTAAACATTCCAATCGTTGGTATTGTTGATACAAACTGTGACCCAGACGAAATCGATGTTGTCATTCCTGCGAATGACGATGCGATCCGTGCGGTTAAGCTATTAACTTCTAAAATGGCTGATGCTATCCTAGAAGCAAAGCAAGGCGAAGAAGTAGCTGTAGAGGCTTAATTTAAATAGTCTAAACTAAAAAAAGGTGATAAGAGGGAGACCCTTTATCACCTTTTTTTAAAGAAATATAAACATGTTAAAGTTTTATCTTTAGCCCGAATGGCTATGATAGGTGTACATAGTATAATTTTAAGGAGGAACATACTCATGGCAGTAACTGCTCAAATGGTAAAAGAATTACGCGAAAAAACAGGCGCAGGTATGATGGACTGTAAAAAAGCATTAACCGAAACAAACGGTGATATGGAAAAAGCAATCGATTTCTTACGTGAAAAAGGTATTGCAAAAGCTGCTAAAAAAGCTGATCGTATCGCAGCTGAAGGTTTAACTGGAATCGTAACTGAAGGTAACGATGCGGTCATTTTAGAAGTAAACTCTGAGACTGACTTCGTTGCGAAAAACGAAGGCTTCCAAACTCTTGTTAAAGAGCTTGCAGCACATATTCTAAAAAATAAACCGGCAACTGTTGATGAAGCATTAGCTCAAACACTGGATAACGGTGCAAATGTTGCTGACCATATTAACGCAGCCATCGCAAAAATCGGTGAGAAATTAACTCTTCGCCGCTTTACAGTTTTAACGAAAACTGATAACGACGCTTTTGGTGCATACCTTCACATGGGCGGACGTATTTCCGTATTAACGGTATTTGAAGGTTCAACTGATGCGGATGCAGCAAAAGATGTTGCAATGCATATTGCTGCATTAAATCCTAAATATGTTTCTCGTGACCAAGTATCACAAGAAGAAGTGGAGCATGAGCGTCAAGTGTTAACGCAGCAGGCTCTTAATGAAGGTAAACCAGAAAACATCGTAGCAAAAATGGTTGAAGGCCGTCTTGGAAAATACTTTGAAGATGTTTGCGTTCTAGACCAAGCATTCGTTAAGAACCCAGATCAAAAAGTACGTCAATTTGTTGAGTCTAAGGGTGCTAAGCTTCGCGAGTTCATTCGTTATGAAGTAGGCGAAGGTATTGAAAAGCGCGAAGATAACTTTGCTGAAGAAGTAATGAACCAAGTGAATAAACAATAGTCAACTTTTCTCCAAGTAAAACATCATTGAAGTTTTAAGGGAATGTTACTGAAATATTTTGAATAGGGGACACAGTATGTGTTCCCTATTTTTAAAGAACAAAAGCATAGAAAATTAATACGGAGGTTTATATGAGTAGTCCAAAATACAAACGCGTGGTGTTAAAATTAAGCGGGGAGGCATTAGCCGGAGATGAGGGCTTTGGAATTAAACCTTCTGTAATTAAATCAATTGCCACACAAGTAAAGGAAATAGCTGAGCTTGGAGTAGAAGTAGCGGTAGTTGTCGGCGGCGGCAATATTTGGCGAGGTAAAATCGGCAGTGAAATGGGAATGGACCGGGCGACAGCAGATTATATGGGAATGCTGGCAACGGTTATGAATTCATTAGCTCTTCAAGACAGCTTAGAACATTTAGGAATTGAATCCCGCGTACAAACTTCGATTGAAATGCGTCAAGTAGCGGAGCCGTATATTAGACGGCGGGCAATGAGACATTTAGAGAAAAAACGTGTCGTCATTTTTGCGGCAGGTACTGGAAATCCATACTTCTCAACAGATACAACAGCAGCATTGAGAGCAGCAGAAATTGATGCAGATGTGATTTTAATGGCCAAGAACAATGTTGACGGTGTTTATTCGGCAGATCCTAGGCTTGATGCGAGTGCAACGAAATATGAGGACCTGTCTTTCCTTGATGTTATTAAAGAAGGCTTGGCTGTTATGGATTCAACTGCATCATCCTTATGTATGGATAACGATATTCCGTTAATGGTATTCTCAATTACAGAGCAAGGCAATATCAAAAAAGCAGTTATGGGTGAAAAAATCGGTACAATTGTTAGGGGGAAAAACTAATGCCAAAACAAGTCATTGATTCGGCCAAAGATAGAATGACTAAAGGAATTCAAGCATATACGAGAGAGCTTGCAAGCATCCGTGCCGGAAGGGCGAGCGCCTCTTTGTTGGACAGAATTACAGTAGATTATTATGGAGCACCAACACCTGTAAATCAACTTGCAGGGATTTCAACTCCAGAAGCTAGACTGCTTGTTATTCAGCCGTATGATAAGTCAATTCTGGGTGAAATTGAAAAAGCCATTTTAAAGTCAGACCTTGGATTAAATCCTTCCAATGACGGATCAATTATTCGCCTTGCCATTCCGCAGCTAACGGAAGAACGTAGAAAAGAACTTGTGAAATTGGTGAAAAAAGAATCAGAAGAAGCGAAAATTGCGATTCGTAATGTCCGTCGTGATGCTAATGATGATTTGAAAAAATTAGAAAAAAATGGCGAAATTACGGAAGATGCCCTTCGCGGTTACTCTGACGATATTCAAAAGCTGACGGATGATCACATTAATAAAATTGATCAAATTACAAAAGATAAAGAAAAGGAAATTATGGAAGTATAATGAAAAATAGACCCTCTTTTAAGGGGGTTTTTTTTCCTATTTAGCTTATTCTGAATTCCTTTTTATTTACATAGGTTATTTAATGAGATATCTTTAGGATTATTTGGTATGATAGAAGCATGCTAATTAATGGATATCCGATACATATTTGTATACTGATTAAAGGTTTATTTTCGGAGGCAATGAATAAGTATTTGGAGGAGCAATGTTATGTTAAATAAAATAAGGCTTTGGAAGAACCAAAATAACTCTTCCATACTCCGAGATAAAATAGAAGAAATAAAAAAATCACCGATTCCCGAACATGTTGCGATTATCATGGATGGAAATGGCCGCTGGGCCAAAAAACGGGCTTTGCCAAGAATTGCGGGACACCATGAAGGGATGAAGGTTGTCCGTAAAACGACTATGCTGGCAAATAATTTGGGCATAAAAACCTTAACACTATATGCTTTTTCTACAGAAAATTGGAAAAGGCCAAAAAACGAAGTCGATTATATTATGAAACTGCCAGAGGAATTTCTTGGCACATTTCTTCCTGAACTGGTAGAAAATAATGTTCAAGTAAAAATGATGGGCTATAAAAATCAACTTCCTGTACATACACTGCGTGCAATAGAAAAAGCTATGGAAGAAACAAAAAATAATGATGGGCTGGTTTTAAATTTCGCTCTAAATTATGGCAGCCGGGCCGAAATCATGGATGCTGTCAAGCAGATGATTTCGGATAGCAAAAGCGGCAAATTATCGGAAGCTGACCTTGATGAACAAGTTTTTTCTTCCTACTTAATGACTGCTGAATTCCCGGATCCGGATCTTTTAATTCGTACGAGCGGTGAAATCCGATTAAGTAATTTTATGCTATGGCAATTGGCGTATTCCGAGTTTTGGTTTACGGATGTGTTATGGCCTGATTTCAACGAGGAACATTTACTTGAGGCAATTGAGGTTTTCCAAAAACGGCAGCGCCGTTTTGGGGGGATTTAACAGTCAATTTATTTTTGAATTTAAAGAAGGCGGGCAATATTGTCAGCCTTGTATAATGACAAAGGTGTTGAAAAAATAAATGAAGCAAAGAATCATAACTGCCGTTGTTGCAGCGGCGTTATTCTTGCCAATTGTGTTTTACGGCGGTCTTCAGTTTCTGCTGTTAACTTATGCGATGGCAAGCGTTGGACTTTATGAGTTAATAAGGATGAAAAAATTAAATATTTTTTCACCATATGGATTTTTAGCGACTTTAATTCTTTGGGTTATTCTTCTGCCAAATGAAATACTTGCAGATTTTTATTATTCCAAAATGGAAATTAGCATCGTATTAATCTTATTATTATTGACTTATACAGTGATAACAAAAAACCGTTTTGACTTTGAAGATGCCGCCTTTTCTATTTTATCAGCCATATACGTAGGGATTGGCTTCTACTTTTTACTGGAAACGCGCCAGGCGGGACTTGTGTATATTTTTTATTCATTATTTATTATTTGGGCAACGGATTCAGGAGCGTATTTTGTCGGAAAAGCAATCGGCAAGAAAAAGCTATGGCCTGAAATAAGCCCGAACAAAACGGTTGAAGGGTCAATTGGCGGTATTGTATGTGCTGTGATTGTTGCCATCCTTTTCGGGCTGTTTTCGGAATTTAATGCAACGATTGTAACTTTAATTGGTATGACCATTGTCTTGTCTATTTTTGGACAAATTGGCGATCTTGTTCAATCGGCATATAAACGCCATTTTAATGTGAAGGATTCAGGCAATATTCTTCCTGGCCATGGCGGGATCCTCGACCGCTTTGACAGCCTATTATTTGTTTTGCCCTTATTGAATTTATTTCATATTTGGCAGTAAACCGAAATACTCAGGAGATGACATTATTGAAGAAAATTAGTTTACTGGGAGCTACAGGCTCAATTGGAATTCAAACGCTGGACATCATTCGCGAGCATCCTGGTGAATTTATATTAGCGGCAATGTCCATCGGGAAGAACATCGAATTAGCTCGTAAAATTATCGGTGAATTTCAACCAGAACTCGTTTCTGTCCAAAATCATAGTGATTTTCATACATTAAAAGCAGAATTTCCTCATACAAATTTCACATATGGGGATGAAGGAATCATTGAAGCAGCGACTTTCGAAAAGGCCGATATTCTTGTTAACGCAGTTCTTGGCAGTGTGGGGCTTAATCCAACGCTGCAGGCGATTGAAGCCGGCAAGACCATTGCCATTGCTAATAAAGAAACGCTTGTTACCGCGGGTCATTTAGTGATGGAGGCAGCAAGAAAAAATAATGTTTCACTCTTACCGGTGGACAGCGAACATTCTGCGATTTTTCAATGTCTGCAGGGAGAAAATGAGAAGAATATTGAACGCTTAATCTTAACAGCATCGGGCGGCAGTTTCCGTGACCGCTCCCGGAGTGAGCTGGAACAGGTTACTGTTGAAGAGGCGTTACACCATCCTAATTGGTCGATGGGAGCGAAAATTACGATTGACTCTGCAACCATGATGAATAAAGGCTTAGAAGTCATAGAGGCACATTGGCTGTTTGACCTTCCATATAACAAAATTGATGTTCTGCTGCATAAAGAAAGTATAATTCATTCAATGGTTGAATTTCATGACACTAGTATTAAAGCGCAGCTCGGAACACCTGATATGCGGGTCCCAATTCAATATGCACTCACATATCCCGATCGTATACCGCTTCCAACAGGAAATCGTTTAAATTTAGCGCAGCTTGGCCAATTGCATTTTCAGGAAATGGACTTAAACCGTTTTCGCTGCCTGAAATTTGCTTATGAAGCAGGCAAAGCTGGGGGCACTATGCCGACTGTTTTGAATGCCGCCAATGAAACAGCTGTTGCGGCCTTTTTGGAAGGCAGGGTTACTTTCTTACAAATTGAAGATTTGGTTGAAAAGGCTTTGGACAATCATCGAACGATTGAATACCCAAGCTTAAGTACAATCCAAGAAGTTGACAAGGAAACAAGACAGTATGTACAATCACTGTTATAAGTAGAAAGCGCTGCACGTAAAAAGAGGAAAGCATTTATTTATATTTTAGCTTTCCTACCCCAAAAAAAGGTGGTTTTATTTTTGAGTACAGTTATTGCCTTTATTGTGATTTTTGGTGCATTAGTCTTCTTTCATGAATTTGGTCACTTTATTTTTGCCAAAAGAGCCGGCATTCTTTGCCGGGAATTTGCGATTGGCATGGGCCCTAAAGTCTTTTCGCATAAAAAGGGAGAAACGACTTACACGATCCGGCTGTTACCGATTGGCGGTTTTGTCCGGATGGCGGGAGAAGACCCGGAAATGGTGGAAATCAAACCGGGATATCGCATTGGATTATTATTTAATAAAGAAGAAAAAATAACAAAAATCATTCTAAACAACAAAGATAAATATCCTAATTGCAGGATTGTTGAAGTTGAATATGCAGATATTGAAAAGGATTTAATTATCAAAGGGTATCCTGATGATGAAAATGATCAGCTGCAGTCTTTTTCTATTGATCCATCCGCAGTCATTGTAGAAAATGGTGTGGAATCGCAAATAGCCCCAATTGATCGGCAATTTGCTTCAAAATCTTTAGGTCAAAGGTTTATGACTATTTTTGCAGGACCTATGATGAACTTTGTTCTGGCCTTCATCGTGTTTATTTTAATCGCCTTATTACAGGGTGTACCAACAAATGAACCGAAATTGGGTGTTATTACCCCTGATGGTGCTGCTAAAGCAGCAGGGCTGCAAAAAGGGGATATCATTCAAAGTATCAATGGCTCGGAAATTACGAGCTGGAATGATGTTGTGGAAATCATTCGCAAAAATCCTAATGAGAAACTAGATTTTTCTATTGTTCGAAATGGACAAGAAAAGGAAGTCCAGGTGACACCGCAGGAAAAAACGGTGGATGGAAATAATGTGGGAATTATCGGGGTTTACAGTCCTGTTGAAAAATCCCCAGTTCAAGCAATTACCGCAGGTGCGAAAGAAACTTATTTTTGGACGACCCAAATCTTTGTGATGGTAGGAAAATTAGTAACCGGACAATTTTCGATTGATGCATTATCTGGACCAGTAGGGATTTACTATTCAACTGATGAAGTTGCTAAATCGGGAATATATTATTTAATGAAATGGGCCGGGATTTTAAGCATAAACTTAGGAATAATGAATTTATTGCCAATTCCTGCTCTTGATGGCGGCCGATTAATGTTTTTTGCGATTGAAGCTGTTAGAGGAAAACCAATCGACAGACAAAAAGAAGGAATGGTTCATTTTATCGGTTTTGCCTTACTCATGCTGCTTATGCTTGTTGTCACATGGAATGATATTCAAAGATTTTTCTTGAAATAATTTATTGGGAACCCCTCGAGCGGTTCCCAATTTTTTTGCCCTTATGTTAACGAAAATGGATAAAGGTTTTTGTCGAATAAAACCGAATTCGACAGGTTGATGTGTTATAATTATCTTTTGAAAGAATTTGATAGAGAGATTTTTTAGATGGGAGAGAGAACGATGAGCGACCGTGCCATAGGCAATAAAGAGCGATTCCAACTCTTGCTCCAGCAGCTGCAATTAGTTGAGGATGCTGTAGTAGTGTATTTCAACAATGCGCAAATTGAAAGGCTATTAGTTGAAAAGAAAACTAGGAAGTGGCATTTCCAATTTTCATTTGAAAAAATTCTTCCTTTTAATGTATATATCCAATTTGCAACTCGGCTTGAAAGAACCTTTTCGAATATTGCCATGATTTCCTACGAGATCCAGGTGGCAAATCCTGCATTTACACAAGAATTACTTCAACAATACTGGAGTCATTGTATCCAGCAGATCGATGGTATTTCACCGCCTTTAATCAAGCTTTTAAATGAGCAGGTTCCTGAGGTTAACGGAAATAAACTGAAAGTAGCAGTTCATCACGAAGCAGAAGGAATGACATTAAAAAGTAAATATGCTTCTATCATTGGAGATATTCTCCAGTCATTTGGATTTCCTTTGTTATCCTTCGAAACGGAAGTAAAAATGGAAGAGAAGAATGAAGAATACGAGAAGTTTATTCAAGCGAAAGAAAAGGAAGACCAGGAACGGGCACTGCTAGCCATGGTTGAAATGCAAAAGAAAGAGGCGGAAAATGACCAGGCTAATGGTGAAGCTAATGATGGGCCGCTTTCAATCGGTCTTACGATTAAGGATGACAGCGAACTTCGCAGCATAATTGATATTGTGGATGAAGAACGAAGAGTAGTGCTGGAGGGATATATTTTTGATGCTGAGATTCGTGAATTAAGAAGCGGGCGTTCACTGCTTACGTTTAAAATCACTGACTATACAAGCTCAATCATGGTGAAAATGTTCTCCCGCGATAAGGAGGATGCGAATCAATTTCAACGTGTCAAAAAAGGGATGTGGGTGAAAGTACGCGGCAGCATCCAAAATGACACATTTGTGAGAGACCTGGTGATGATTGCCAATGACATTCATGAAATTAAGCCGGTCCAAAGGAAGGATACAGCACCGGAAGGCGAAAAGCGGGTTGAATTGCATCTTCATACACCAATGAGCCAAATGGATGCTGTTACACCTGTAAGTACACTTGTTGCCCAAGCAAAAAAATGGGGCCATAAGGCAATTGCTGTTACTGACCATGCTGGTGCCCAGTCATTCCCGGAAGCATTTAGCGCCGGAAAGAAAAATGATATTAAAATTCTATATGGAGTCGAAGCAAATTTAGTTGATGATGGGGTACCGATCGCCTATAATGCTGCACACCGTCTGCTCGCTGAGGATACGTATGTTGTCTTTGACGTGGAGACAACTGGTCTTTCTGCCGTATATGACACGATTATCGAGCTTGCCGCTGTAAAAGTAAAAGATGGTGATATCATTGATCGTTTTGAATCGTTTGCTAACCCGCATCATCGATTATCGGCGACAACCATAAATTTAACGGGTATTACCGATGACATGGTCCAAAATGCACCAGAAGTGTCAGAGGTTCTTCATAAATTTCATGAATGGACTAAGGATGCTGTCCTTGTTGCCCATAATGCTTCATTTGATATGGGATTCTTAAATGTCGGCTATAAAAAAATAGGGTTGGACAAGGCAAAAAATCCTGTTATCGATACGTTGGAGCTTGGTCGTTTCTTATACCCTGAATTAAAGAATCATCGTCTTAACACGTTAGCTAAAAGATTCGATATTGAACTGACGCAGCACCACCGGGCGATATATGATGCCGAAGCAACCGGCTATTTGTTATTGAAAATGTTAAAAGACGCCAATGAAAAAGGAATTGAGTACCATGACCAATTCAATGAAAATATGGGAAAAGGCAATGCCTATCAGCGGGCTAGACCCTACCATTGTACGCTTTTAGCACAAACGGAGGCGGGATTAAAAAACTTATTTAAGTTAATTTCGATTGCTCACGTTGAATATTTTTACCGGGTGCCAAGGATCCCTCGTTCGATTTTGCAAAAATATCGTGAAGGGATTATTGTTGGTTCCGCCTGTGATAGAGGTGAAGTATTTGAAGGGATGATGCAAAAGCCCCCTGAAGAAGTCGAGGAAGCTGCCCGTTTCTATGATTATCTTGAAGTCATGCCCAAGCAGGTATATGCCCCGTTAATCGAAATGGAATTGGTCCGTGACGAAAAAGCTTTGGAACAAATTATCTCGAATATTGTTACACTCGGTGATAAACTGGGAATTCCTGTTGTGGCTACGGGAAATGTCCATTATTTAAATGAAAATGATAAGATTTATCGTAAAATCTTAATTAGTTCTCAAGGCGGTGCCAATCCGCTGAACCGCCATGAACTCCCGGATGTTCATTTTCGAACCACGAATGAAATGCTCGATGCTTTTTCCTTCCTTGGTGGAGAAAAAGCCAAGGAAGTTGTTATTACCAATACGAATAAAATTGCCGATATGATTGACGTCATTAAGCCGATAAAAGACGATTTATATACACCGAAAATTGAAGGTGCTGAAGATGAAATGCGGCAAATGAGCTATGATATGGCACATAAAATTTACGGTGATTCACTACCCGAGATTGTGGAAGCACGTCTCGAAAAAGAATTGAAAAGTATCATCGGTCATGGGTTCGCCGTTATTTATTTGATTTCTCATAAGCTCGTTAAAAAATCCTTAGATGATGGTTATTTAGTTGGGTCGCGTGGATCGGTTGGTTCATCATTTGTTGCAACGATGACGGAGATTACAGAAGTCAATCCTTTGCCGCCGCATTATATATGCCCTGACTGTAAACACTCTGAGTTCTTCAATGATGGGTCGGTTGGTTCCGGTTTTGATTTGCAGGATAAGGATTGCCCGAATTGCGGTGCTAAATACCGTAAGGACGGCCATGATATCCCGTTTGAAACCTTCCTAGGATTTAAGGGAGACAAGGTTCCAGATATTGACTTAAACTTCTCTGGCGAATATCAGCCACGGGCCCATAACTACACAAAGGTTTTGTTTGGGGAAGACTATGTATATCGTGCAGGAACAATAGGTACTGTCGCGGATAAAACAGCATTCGGTTATGTTAAAGCATATCAGCAGGATCATAATTTGCATATGCGTAATGCTGAGATTGAGCGGCTTGCTTCCGGCTGTACGGGCGTTAAACGGACAACCGGGCAGCATCCAGGCGGTATTATCGTTATTCCGGATTATATGGATGTATATGATTTTACGCCAATCCAATTCCCAGCGGATGACCGGAATTCCGAATGGAAGACAACGCATTTTGATTTCCATTCCATCCATGACAACGTCTTAAAGCTTGATATTCTTGGGCACGATGATCCGACAGTCATCAGAATGCTTCAGGATTTAAGCGGGATAGACCCGAAAACGATCCCGACGGATGATCCTGAAGTGATGAAAATTTTCAGCAGTACAGAATCATTAGGGGTAACAGAAGAACAAATTATGTGTAAGACTGGGACACTTGGTATCCCGGAATTCGGTACAAGATTCGTTAGGCAAATGCTTGAAGATACAAAGCCGACAACATTTTCGGAGCTTGTGCAAATTTCTGGGCTTTCACATGGTACCGATGTTTGGCTTGGAAATGCACAAGAGTTAATCCACAATCGAACCTGTACCTTAAGTGAGGTTATTGGCTGTCGGGATGACATTATGGTTTATCTAATTTATCAGGGGCTGGAACCTTCTTTTGCCTTTAAAATCATGGAGTCGGTCCGTAAAGGTAAAGGCTTATCAGAGGAAATGGAAGCAGAAATGCGCCGAAATGAAGTTCCGGAATGGTATATTGATTCTTGTAAAAAGATTAAATACATGTTCCCGAAAGCCCACGCAGCTGCTTATGTGTTAATGGCAGTGCGGATTGCTTATTTCAAAGTGCATCTGCCGCTATTGTATTACGCTGCTTATTTTACAGTTCGGGCGGAGGACTTTGATCTTGAAACAATGACGCGCGGCTCCGAAGCAATTCGTGCCAAAATAGAGGAAATCAATGCCAAAGGGCTGGATGCTTCTAATAAAGAGAAGAGCTTATTAACCGTTTTGGAACTGGCGCTGGAAATGACGGAAAGAGGTTTCAGCTTCCAAAATTATGACCTATACCAATCGGACGCATCGGAGTTTATTATCGATGGCAATTCGTTAATTCCGCCATTCAATTCCATTCCTGGTCTTGGGACGAATGCTGCCGTCAATATTGTCAAGGCACGAAAAGATGGAGAATTTTTATCAAAAGAAGACTTGCAGCAGCGTGGTAAGGTATCCAAAACCATTCTCGAATATCTAGACCGCCAAGGCTGTCTTGCCTCCCTGCCGGAACAAAACCAGCTTTCTTTATTCTAAAGCCCTAAAAACCTTGAGTTTGCATCTAAATCTTGGTTATGGTATAGTTTTATTGGAAATACTAATGATTACTCTCGTATTCAAAGAGTGGGGCTTCTCCCACTCTTTCGTGTGTTTACAACGGTTTTTTTATTGTCTAGCTCCCTAAAAGAAGGAGCATACGCATTTCTTGTTAGTATGGTAAAATCTCCGCGGGTACATAGCATATGGGTGGAAAAGGAGGTATGACATGAGCAAAGTAACTGAAGTGGTTGAGGAACTAGCTGCACCGATATGTCAAGAGCTCGGTATTGAACTAGTAGAAATTGAATATGTGAAGGAAGGAAAAAGCTGGTTCCTTCGCGTATATATTGATAAAGACAACGGAGTAGATATTGAAGATTGCGGGCTGGTTAGTGAGCGTCTCGGTGAAAAACTTGATGAGATTGATCCAATTCCACATAACTATTTTCTTGAAGTATCCTCTCCCGGAGCGGAACGACCTTTAAAAAAACAAAAGGATTTTGAAAAGGCAATCGGTAAAAATGTCTTTATTAAAACATATGAGCCAATTGATGGAGAAAAAAGTTTTGAGGGTACATTACTTGAATTTGATGGCCAAATCGTAAAACTGGAAATAAAAATTAAAACTCGAAAAAAGACCATCGACATTCCATATGAAAAAGTCGCAGCTGCAAGGCTGGCAGTAACATTTTCATAGTCTTTAAAAGATAAAAATTATATAGGATTAGGGGGATACAACCAAATGAGCAGCGAATTATTGGATGCTCTTACGATACTGGAAAAAGAAAAAGGTATTTCCAGAGATGTTTTAATTGACGCAATCGAGGCGGCGCTTGTTTCTGCTTATCGCCGTAATTTTAATCAAGCTCAAAATGTAAGGATTGATTTAAATTTAGAAACTGGTTCCATGCGTGTTTTTGCCCGCAAAGAGGTAGTAGATGAAGTTTTTGATCCGCGGCTTGAAATTTCATTGGAGGATGCGAGACGCATTAATCCAAATTACCAAGTAGAAGATGTAGTGGAAATGGAAGTTACACCGAAGGATTTCGGCAGAATTGCCGCGCAAACGGCAAAACAGGTTGTTACCCAGCGTGTACGGGAAGCGGAAAGAGGCATTATCTATTCGGAATTTATTGACCGCGAAGAAGACATTATGACAGGGATTGTTCAAAGGCTTGATTCTAAATTTATCTATGTTAGCCTTGGGAAAATAGAGGCGTTGCTGCCGGTAAATGAACAAATGCCTAATGAGCGCTATAAACCACATGACCGAATTAAAGTCTATATCACAAAAGTGGAAAAAACGACAAAGGGTCCGCAAATTTTTGTGTCACGTACACATCCGGGACTTCTAAAACGTTTATTTGAAATTGAAGTACCGGAAATTTATGACGGTACAGTTGAAATTAAATCAGTTGCTCGTGAAGCCGGAGACCGTTCAAAGATTTCGGTCCACTCTGATAATTCCGAGGTTGATCCGGTTGGATCCTGCGTTGGACCAAAAGGGGCACGGGTTCAGGCCGTTGTGAATGAATTAAAGGGTGAAAAGATCGATATTGTTAAATGGTCGGACGATCCAGTTGTGTTTGTTGCTAATGCCCTAAGCCCTTCAAAAGTATTAGATGTAATTGTCAATGAGGACGAAAAAGCAACAACCGTTATTGTACCGGATTATCAGCTTTCTTTAGCCATTGGCAAGCGTGGGCAAAATGCCCGTCTTGCTGCAAAGCTGACCAGCTGGAAAATAGATATTAAGTCGGAATCAGAAGCGCGTGAGCTGGGAATTTATCCGCGCGAAGAAATGATCAAGCTGTTTGATGATGATGTCGAAACCGATTTCGATTTTGACGAAGAGTTAGAGTAAAAGAGGGGTGAATGATCGTGAACACGAAAAGAAAAGTTCCTATGCGCAAATGTGTGGCTACAGGTGAAATGAAGCCGAAAAAAGAACTCGTTCGCATCGTTCGCTCAAAAGAGGGGGATGTATCGATTGATCTTACTGGAAAAAAATCCGGAAGAGGTGCATACCTTTCAAAGGATAAGGAAGCAGTCCTGTTAGCCAAGAAAAAAAATATCTTATCAAATCACTTAGAAGTGACGGTAAAGGATGAGATTTATGAGGAACTGCTTGAGTTAATTGAGAAGGAGAACTTGTCAACCAAATGAAAGAAAATCAATGGTTTTCATTGCTTGGATTGGCTAATCGGGCACGAAAAATCATATCGGGTGAAGAGCTAAGCGTAAAAGAAATCCGAAATGGGAAAGCAAAGCTTATATTATTATCCAGAGATGCTTCTGTTAATACAACAAAAAAGATTACAGATAAATGTAATTCGTATAATGTCCCATTGAAAATGGTGGAAAACCGTCATCTTCTTGGTCAGGCGATTGGAAAAGAAGCCCGCGTTGTTGTAGCTGTGCTGGATGATGGGTTTGCCAAAAAACTGGTATCGTTGCTCGATTAATTCTAGCGGGGGTGAAAAATAATGAGTAAACTACGTGTTTATGAGTATGCAAAAAAACATAATATTTCAAGTAAAGAAATCATTACAAAACTAAAAGAAATGAATATAGAGGTTACAAACCATATGGCAACATTAGAAGATTCGGATATAAAAAAGCTTGATGCAGCCTACAATAAAAAAGACAATAATTCCCCAGAGAAAAAACAGGTAAATCATAACCAGCAAAAACAGGCGAATAGTATGCAAGCAAAAGGTCAAAATAACCGACCAGGTCAGCAAAAACAAACGAAAAAGCCAAATGTGCAGCAGAAGCCGCCAGCTGGTAAGACAGCAACCAAGGCATTTGTTGAGGATGATGATAAGTTAGCGGTTCCTAATAAAGTTAAGGTTGCCTCACCTCCAAAAACTAAAGAGGGTAAGAAGCACGATCAGGAATATCAATCAAAAGAAAATAAAGCCTTCCAATCAGGGAAAGCGAAGCCTAGAACTCATCAAAATCAAAATCAAAATCAAAATCGAAATCAAAACCATAACAAGCGGAAAAATCAGCCGCAAGTGACTCAGGCTGCTCCGCAAAAGAAAAAAGAGAAAGAACTTCCAGCAAAAATTACTTTTACCGAATCTCTAACGGTGGCAGAGCTTGGAAAAAAACTCCATCGTGAGCCTTCAGAAATCATTAAAAAGCTCTTTTTACTTGGTGTAATGGCTACCATCAACCAAGATTTAGATAAAGATGCGATTGAATTGATTGCTGGCGAATATGGGGTAGAGGTAGAGGAAGAAATTAAAGTCGATACAACTGATTTAGAGGTGTATTTCACTGAGGAAGATCCAGGGGCATTGGTGGAAAGACCTGCAGTTGTGACAATTATGGGTCACGTTGACCACGGAAAAACAACATTACTGGATTCTATTAGGAATACAAAAGTAACAGAAGGTGAAGCTGGGGGAATTACTCAGCATATTGGTGCCTATCAAGTTGTTGAAAATGGTAAGAAGATTACCTTCCTTGATACACCTGGACACGCGGCATTCACAACAATGCGGGCACGTGGTGCACAAATCACCGATATCACTGTTCTTGTAGTGGCTGCTGATGATGGGGTTATGCCACAAACAGTCGAGGCTATTAACCATGCTAAAGCTGCGGAAGTTCCAATTATCGTTGCTGTGAATAAGATGGATAAGGAAGCTGCTAACCCTGACCGGGTCATGCAGGAGCTGACTGAACATGGTCTAGTAGCTGAAGCATGGGGCGGTGATACCATCTTTGTTCCGATTTCGGCGAAAAAAGGTGAAGGAATCGACAACCTTTTAGAAATGATTTTGCTTGTTAGCGAAGTGGCAGAACTTAAAGCAAATCCAAATCGCAAAGCTTTGGGTACCGTAATCGAAGCCCAATTAGATAAGGGACGCGGCTCGGTAGCCACATTACTTATTCAAAATGGAACATTAAAAATTGGCGATCCAATTGTAGTCGGCAATACATTCGGGCGTGTACGTGCAATGGTAAATGATAAAGGCCGGCGTGTAAAAGATGCTGGCCCATCTACTCCAGTTGAAATTACTGGCCTTAATGATGTGCCGCAGGCAGGAGATCGGTTCGTTGTTTTTGATGATGAAAAGACTGCTCGTCAGATTGGTGAAGTTCGCGCTCAGCAGGCATTGGTTGCTCAGCGTGGAGAAAAAACCCGCGTCAGCCTTGATAATCTGTTTGAACAGCTGAAGCAAGGTGAAATGAAGGATTTAAATGTTATTTTAAAATCTGATGTTCAAGGTTCTGCAGAGGCATTAGCTGCTTCACTTAGAAAAATTGATGTTGAAGGCGTAAATATCAAAATTATTCATAATGGCACAGGTGCTATTAACGAATCTGATATCACACTTGCAGCTGCTTCAAATGCCATCGTTATTGGATTTAACGTTCGTCCGGACACGAATGCGAAACGTGCTGCGGAAGCTGAGAAAGTAGATGTTCGTCTGCACCGTATCATTTATAAAGTAATTGAGGAAATGGAAGCAGCGATGAAGGGGATGCTTGATCCGGAATTCGAAGAAAAAATTATTGGTCAAGCTGAAGTTCGTCAAACATTTAAGGTTTCGAAGGTCGGAACGATTGCAGGTTCTTATGTAACGGATGGTAAAATTACCCGCGACAGCGGTGTCCGCGTCATTCGTAATGGAGTGGTCATCTTCGAAGGTGAAATCGATGCATTAAAACGTTTCAAAGACGATGCTAAAGAAGTTGCCCAAGGATATGAATGTGGTATTACCGTTAAAAACTTCAACGATATCAAAGAAGAGGATGTCATTGAAGCATATATTATGGAAGAGGTGGAGCGTAAATGATCATCGGCGTTGCCGACTGTGAATGTATCATTTATAACGCTCACTCTTTAAAAGATAAACGTGCGGTTTTGCAGCGTATTTTAACAAGGTTAAGGCAAAAATTTAATGTATCAGCCGCCGAGGTTGGCTATCATGATGTATGGCAAAGAACAAGGATTGCCATCGCAGCGGTATCCGGAGGCAAGGCAGGAGCTGAACATGAATTGCAAAACGCATTGAAATTAATTGACTCATTTCCAGAAATAGAAAGAACAATCACCGAAATTGAATGGCTTTAAGATAAGAGGTGAATGTGATGAGCCATAGACCAAACCGTGTTGGAGAGCAAATGAAGAAAGAACTTACAGATATTATTGGACGCAAAATCAAAGATCCACGGATCGGTTTTGTAACAGTGACCGACGTTCAAGTAACAGGAGATCTTCAACAAGCCAAAGTATTTATTTCTGTTTTAGGTGATGACGAGCAAAAGGAGAATACCTTAAAGGGCCTTGCTAAGGCAAAAGGATTTATTCGGTCCGAAATTGGCCACCGTATTCGGCTGCGCAAAACACCTGAAATTATTTTTGAATTTGATGAATCAATCGATTATGGGAATCGAATTGAGACACTTCTTCACCAGCTTCACACGGACGATAAACCGATGAAGACGAATGAAGAAGAGTAAAGGATAGTACAGGGAAATGGATAGACAATCGTCTATCCATTTTTTTCGGATAGAAGGAGCGAGGAAAAATGGAAGGGATTTTGCCGTTATATAAACCGAAGGGCATCACAAGTCATGATTGTGTCTTTAAGTTAAGAAAAATCTTGAAAACGAAAAAAATTGGACATACGGGAACATTAGATCCAGAGGTCACAGGTGTCCTTCCAATTTGCATTGGAAAAGCTACCAAGGTTGCCGAATACATAACCGATGCCGGGAAGACCTATGAAGCAGAAGTGACACTTGGGTTCTCCACGACCACTGAAGATGCCACAGGGGAAATAGTTGAAAAGAAATTAGTATCCCGTCCGATTTCACGTAAAGAAATCCTCAATGTGCTTGAATCGTTAACGGGTGAAATCATCCAAACGCCACCAATGTTTTCAGCAGTAAAAGTAGGCGGTGTTCGTCTTTATGAATATGCTCGTAAGGGAATAGAAGTTGATCGCCCTTCAAGAAAAGTAACGATTTATTCGATTCAACTGCTTGATGAACAGAAGGAATGGACGGGAGATACCATTACCTTTAGGTTTAAAGTAAGCTGCAGTAAAGGTACATATATTAGAACATTGGCTGTTATGATTGGAGAGAAATTAGGGTACCCCGCCCATATGTCAAACTTGGTAAGGGTTCAATCTGCCTCTTTTACATTAGATGACTGTTTTACGTTGGAAGAAGTGAACCAAATGGCGGAAGAAGGAACAGTTGAAGATGTTTTGAAACCGCTTGAGACAGCACTTTCTCATTTGCCGAAATTAAAAATTAATGATACAGTAGCAGAGAAAGTGAAAAATGGTGCATTATTAAACATACCAGAACATTTAAAAACTTGTAACGGACCTATTATTGCTGAAACAAATGATGGTAGGGCACTTGCTATTTATGCAAAGCATCCCAATAAGCCAGACCTTCTAAAACCTGTTAAGGTATTAAGAAATGAACTAGAATAAAAGGTTACGGTATAGAAAAGGTGAGTTTCAATTGGAAGTAAAGATGCTTGAGTTTCCATTAAAACTGGAGAAACAGGATATACCGCCATTATCCATGGCACTTGGTTATTTTGATGGTGTTCATCTAGGGCATCAGCAAGTCATTCTTGAAGCGAAAAAACTGGCAGTTCAAGCGGGGGTAAGCAGTGCTGTCATGACCTTTGATCCCCATCCCACAGTCGTCTTGGGCAAAGCAAATAAACATGTTCAGTACATTACTCCTTTACCGGAAAAAATTAAAATAATAGAGCAGCAGGGGATCGATTATTTATTCATTGTTCATTTCACGGCGGATTTTGCCAATTTGCTGCCGCAGGAATTTATTGATCAGTATATTATTGGCCTTAATGTAAAGCATGTCGTTGCTGGATTTGATTACACGTATGGAAGAATGGGCAAAGGTAATATGGAAACATTGCCATTTCATTCACGGGAAAAATTCACCTATAAGGTTGTTCCCGAGTTAACAGAGGGGAACGAAAAAGTAAGCTCAACAAGAATTCGGGATCTTCTTAAGGAAGGAAAAGCGGATCAGCTTCCGCATTTGTTAGGAAGATTTTTTACAACAACCGGGATTGTCATTCATGGGGATAAACGCGGCCGTACAATTGGTTTTCCAACGGCCAATATTGATGTCAATGAAGAATATATTATCCCCCCTACCGGTGTATATGCGGTTAGAATGAAGGTAAAGAATACGTGGTATCAAGGTGTTTGCAATGTTGGTTATAAACCGACATTTAATAAAGATGCTGTTAAGATTTCCATCGAGGTTCATTTATTTGATTTCAATCAAGATATTTATGGGGAAGAAGTTGTTGTCGAGTGGCATCTTTATCTCCGAAAGGAACAAAAATTTTCCGGGATTGACCAGCTTGTACAGCAAATTGAAAAAGATAAACAAAATGCCGTTAAATATTTTGAAGAAAATCGACAATCCTTTGATTAAAGAAAGGATATCATGGATATTCTTAAGGATAAAACTTGCATTTTGGCGTAAAACATTGTATTCTTAACTACGTATTAAAAATAACCTTTGCTTGGCAAGTCGAATCACCGACGCTTGCTCGGTAACAGGGGATTTGTAAATTTTAGGAGGTGAACATGGATGGCAATCACACAAGAGCGCAAAAACGAAATCATCAATGAGTATAAAACTCATGAGAATGACACTGGATCTGCAGAGGTTCAAATCGCTGTCCTTACTGAACAAATCAACAAATTGAACGAGCACTTACGCGTTCATAAAAAGGATCACCACTCACGTCGTGGTCTGTTGAAAATGGTTGGTAAGCGTCGTAATCTTTTAACTTACCTTCGTAACAAAGACGTTCAACGTTACCGTGAGTTAATCAATAAGCTTGGTTTACGTCGTTAGTTTTAAGAAGCGGGATTTTTCCCGCTTTTTTATTAGTAAAAAAAAGATATAGGAATATTATATACATATTTTTAAGTCAGAGCTTTTTTGTGCATACTAATAATAATTTGGATCGATAACATAAGCTTTTAATGGCTTTTTTTATATTTTCATTAGTAAGATGATCAAAGCGAAATTTTTATTTCGTATCATCCTTCTAAGTAGTTTAGATGAGAGGGGTAAAAATATGGACCACGAGAAACATGTGTATTCCATTGATTGGGCTGGTCGTAAGCTGACGGTTGAAATCGGCCAGCTTGCTAAGCAGGCCAATGGAGCGGTATTAGTCCGCTATGGTGATACAGCAGTATTAAGTACAGCAACAGCTTCAAAGGAACCTAAAAATTTGGACTTTTTCCCATTAACTGTTAACTATGAAGAGCGTTTATATGCAGTAGGGAAAATTCCAGGCGGATTTATCAAACGGGAAGGCCGTCCTAGTGAAAAGGCTATTTTGGCCAGCCGTTTGATTGACAGGCCAATTCGTCCGCTTTTTGCAGATGGGTTCCGAAATGAAGTTCAAGTAATCAGTATGGTAATGAGTGTAGACCAAGATTGCTCCACAGAAATGGCAGCAATGTTCGGTTCGTCTTTAGCACTTAGTGTATCAGATATTCCGTTTGAAGGGCCGATTGCCGGTGTTGTTGTCGGGAGGGTAGATAATCAGTTTATTATCAATCCGACTGTTGAACAGGCAGAAAATAGTGATATCCATTTATCGGTAGCAGGAACGAAATTTGCCATTAACATGGTTGAAGCCGGAGCTGATGAAGTGCCGGAAGAAACGATGCTTGAAGCCATCATGTTTGGCCATGAAGAAATTAAACGTTTAATCGATTTTCAAGAGAAAATTGTAGCTGAAGTCGGTAAAGAGAAGTTAAAGGTTGCACTTTATGAAATTGATAAAGAGCTTGAAGCGGAAGTACGAGAGCTATGTGAAGCGGACATGATTAAGGCGATTCAAGTTCAGGAAAAACATGCTCGTGAAGACGCCATTAAAGAAGTAAAAAATCAGATTTTAGCAAAGTACGAAGAAAAAGAAGCATCAGAAGACGACCTTAAACAAGTAAAACAAATATTGGACAAGATTGTTAAAGGTGAGGTTCGCCGTCTAATAACTGTGGAAAAAATCCGCCCCGACGGCCGAAAAATCGATGAAATACGTCCTTTATCATCACAGGTAGGTATTCTGCCGCGAACACATGGTTCAGGGCTGTTTACACGTGGACAAACACAAGCGCTTAGTATTTGTACTCTTGGTGCAATGGGGGATGTTCAAATTTTGGACGGCCTCGGAATTGAAGAAGAAAAGCGATGGATGCACCACTATAATTTCCCTTCCTTCAGCGTTGGGGAAACCGGACCAATCCGCGGCCCAGGCCGTCGTGAAATCGGCCATGGTGCACTTGGAGAACGTGCCCTTGAGCCCGTTATTCCATCTGAAAAAGATTTCCCATATACCATCCGTGTTGTTTCAGAAGTTCTTGAATCTAATGGTTCGACATCACAGGCAAGTATTTGCGGAAGTACCTTAGCGTTAATGGATGCTGGTGTTCCAATTAAAGCTCCTGTTGCCGGGATTGCCATGGGACTTGTCAAATCAGGTGAACATTATACTGTATTGACAGATATTCAAGGGATGGAAGATCATCTTGGAGATATGGATTTCAAAGTGGCTGGAACAGAAAAAGGTGTTACGGCTTTACAAATGGATATCAAAATTGATGGGCTGTCACGCGAAATTTTAGAGGAAGCCCTTCAGCAGGCTAAAAAAGGCAGAATGCAGATTTTAGACCATATGCTTTCGACTATTACGGAACCAAGAGAAGAACTTTCTAAATTTGCACCAAAAATTTTAACAATGAACATTAATCCAGATAAAATTCGGGATGTAATTGGTCCAAGCGGAAAACAAATCAATAAGATTATTGAGGAGACCGGTGTTAAGATTGATATCGAGCAGGATGGTACAATCTTTATTGCCTCCGCTGACTCTGAAATGAACCAAATGGCTAAGAAAATTATTGAAGATATTGTCCGCGAGGTTGAGGTTGGACAGCTTTACCTCGGTAAAGTCAAACGCATTGAAAAGTTCGGCGCGTTTGTTGAGATTTTCCAAGGTAAAGATGGTTTAGTCCATATTTCCGAACTTGCAGAAGAACGTGTCGGCAAGGTAGAGGATGTAGTAAAGATTGGCGATGAAATCTTAGTTAAGGTTACAGAAATTGATAAACAAGGCCGTGTCAACCTATCCCGCAAAGCTGTACTTAAAGAGCAACGGGAAAAAGCCGAAGAAAATAAATAGTGATAAAAACGAAAAGCTAGAGGACTAATTTGTCTCTGGCTTTTTTTATTCATATGGATTGTTACAACAGAAGTAACTAGGTTATTGTTAGCCGCAACGCAACGCCAATTGAAAGCAGAGCGCTTGGAGCGTAAGTCAACATATAATACTTAACATGTTCTACCTTGTCCCTTCGATACATAATCTGTAAGGAAGGGGGAAAGGTAGAATGAAAAAGGTACTCATCTTAAGTTTGATTTGTTTTACCGCATGGATGGTCGTTAACACATCAATCGTAAATAACTATATCTCAGGCATGAAGGACAAAGCCCTCCCAGCTGCGAAAGAATCAAACTCTTTACTTGAAAGTATCAAAAAAAATGCACCTACATATGAAAAACCACCTTCTGATGCCAAAATAGATCGCGTATGGAAAGCGATTCCCGGATATAGCGGCGTTAAGGTTGATATTGCTGCATCATTTAAAAATATGAAAAAACAGGGAGTTTTTGACGAAAAGAAATTAGTTTTTTCCGAAATAAAACCAAAAGTTCATTTAAATGATTTACCCGCATCTCCCATTTACAAAGGCCATCCGGATAAACCAATGGTGTCCTTCATCATAAATGTGGCATGGGGTAACGAATATCTTTCCGATATGCTCGCAACCTTAAAAAGACATAATGTTTCAGCGAGTTTTTTCTTGGAAGGAAATTGGGTCAAAAAGAATCCAGAGCTGGCGAAAATGATTGTAAGTGCAGGCCATGAGGTAGGCAACCATTCTTATTCCCATCCGGATATGGCCAAATTAACAGCAGCCCAGGCCAGAGAACAAATAGTTAAAACTAATGAAATCATCGAAGCTGCCACCGAAGTAAAATGTAATTTATTTGGCCCTCCAAGTGGAAGCTATCGGGATGAAACAGTGAAGGTAGCAAATGAATTGAAGATGAAGACCATTATGTGGACAGTTGATACAGTGGATTGGAAAAAGCCAAGCCCGGACGTCCTCATTAACCGTGTGATGGGCAAGATTGATAATGGTTCAATGGTCCTTATGCATCCAACTGAATCAACAGCCGCATCATTAGACCGTTTAATCACTTTAATAAAACAAAGGCATTTAAAAATCGGCACCGTATCCGATTTATTAAATGAAGAAAGGATTCTGAAATAATAAGCAAGATTAGCTAAAAGTTGGAGAAAATAGTGATAAAAGGTATAATTAACTTGGAATAGTAGCATCTGCTGTTTACAGACAGGAGGAAGTTGATGATAAACAAATATACATGCAAAAATGGAGTAAGAATTGTATTAGAACAAATTCCAACCGTTCGATCCGTTGCCATTGGAATTTGGATAGGAACGGGATCTAGAAACGAAATTCCGAAAACGAACGGAATTTCCCATTTTCTTGAACACATGTTTTTTAAAGGGACCACTACAAGGACTGCAAAAGACATTGCCGAATCCTTTGATAGCATTGGCGGGCAGGTAAATGCCTTTACTTCAAAAGAGTACACATGCTATTATGCCAAGGTATTGGATACCCATTCAAAGCTTGCATTAGATGTGCTGGCTGATATGTTTTTTAATTCAACATTTGATGAAACAGAGCTAAAGAAAGAAAAAAATGTGGTTCTTGAAGAAATTAAGATGTATGAAGATACTCCAGATGATATCGTTCACGATCTGCTTAGCAGGGCTGTTTACGGCGATCATCCACTGGGATACCCAATATTAGGAACAGAAGAAACATTAAATACTTTTAATGGTGATTCCCTAAGGGGCTACATTCATGAAAGATATACGCCTGAAAATGTCGTGGTCTCAATTGCAGGTAATGTCCCGGAAACATTTATCCAGGAAGTTGAACAGTATTTTGGTTCATATCAAGGGGGAAATAGGGAAGAAGAAGAGAATGTCCCATCATTTCATTCAAACAAAATCGCCCGTAAAAAAGAAACCGAACAAGCCCATTTATGTATTGGATTCGAGGGATTAAAGGTCGGTCATGAGGACATTTACAGTCTAATCACCCTTAATAATATTTTAGGGGGCAGTATGAGTTCAAGACTGTTCCAGGATGTCCGCGAGCAAAAGGGTCTCGCTTATTCTGTGTTTTCCTATCATTCTGCTTATCAAGACAGCGGGATTGTCACTGTTTACGGTGGAACAGGTGCTAATCAGTTAAATGTTTTGTTTGAAACCATACAAGAAACTTTAAATAAATTAAAGCAAGAAGGTATTACCGAAAAAGAATTAACCAATAGTAAAGAGCAGCTTAAAGGCAGCTTAATGCTTAGTCTTGAAAGTACAAACAGCAGAATGAGCCGCAACGGCAAAAATGAGCTTCTGTTAAAACGCCACCGCTCATTGGATGAGATTATTGAACAAATCGATGTAGTAACCAAGGAAGGTGTAAATGAAATGGCAAGAAGTATATTTACCGATAACTACTCCATTTCATTAATCAGTCCTGAGGGAGAAATACCCGATCATTATTAACCCTAAAAAACAGTTCGTGATTCGAACTGTTTTTTTCTTTAGTCTAATTGGGGACTTCCTTCTATAAACATATAGAAACGGGGTAGAGAAGGAGTGGAGTGTCTCACATGCGGTTAAGTGAATTAAGCGGGAAAGAAATTGTCGATGTAAAAAAGGCAGAACGGCTAGGTGTCCTTGGACAAACTGATTTAGAAATTAATGAAACGACGGGACAAATTCAAGCACTGCTAATTCCGTCGTTAAAATGGTTTGGTTTCCGTAAGCAAGGAGAAGAAATTCGGGTTCCCTGGAATCATATTAAAAAAATTGGCCCTGAAATGATCATTATTGATGTTCCTGAAGAAGAAGAATAGCAAGCTTTAAGCCCAAGCAAATGAACTTTTGCTTGGGCTAATTTTTTTCTTGTGGGTGGAAAACTCACAGAATGAAGCAATCATACATAAGATGGTGAAGTGATAAGAAGAATTGGTACTCCTTTTAAGGACTTGAATGGAAAAGGGCAGAGCGCCGCAAAAGTTTTTCTTTCTAACAGATTGCAGTTATAAAGATAAAACTTTTGATTCTAATTTTTTCACAGCTAATCTCTGCTTACACCGCCTTTTATTGGCAAGGTGTTGTTTTCTCGATAAATTTCCGTAGTAAATGGTGGCTTAGTTCACTATTAAAAGTTTAGGAAAAAAGAAGGTGAATGTTTTCATGCTGACAGGGATACAGATAGCCGTGATTGGCGGCGATGCCAGACAGCTGGAAATTATCCGGAAGTTAACCGAGTTAGATGCACGACTATCATTAATTGGATTCGAACAGCTTGACCATGCCTTCACAGGTGCTGTTAAGGAAAAACTGGATGAGGTTGACTTTACGAATATAGATGCCATTATTTTGCCGGTGGCTGGCACAAATTTAGAAGGACAGGTAGAAACAATATTTTCAAATGAAAAAGTAGTTCTGACAGAAGAAATTCTGGCGAAAACTCCCGAACATTGTACGATTTATTCAGGGATTAGCAACGCATTCTTAAATGAAATTGTCAAGCAATCTGGAAGAAAACTTGTACAGTTATTTTCAAGGGACGATGTAGCCATTTATAACTCCATCCCAACTGTGGAAGGAACAATCATGATGGCGATTCAACACACAGACTTTACCATTCATGGCTCCAAGGTAACAATTCTTGGATTAGGGCGGTGCGGAATGAGTATTGCAAGGGCATTTCATTCCTTGGGTGCAAAGGTAAAGGTTGGAGCAAGAAAAAGCGAACATCTTGCCAGAATTACGGAAATGGGACTTGAACCCTTTTCTCTAAGCAATATCCAAAAGGAGGTAATGGCAACAGATATATTAATTAATACCGTACCACAACAAATCGTCAGCGCAGGAGTTATTGCAAAATTACCGCCGCACACACTCATTATTGATATAGCGTCAAAACCAGGAGGAACTGATTTTCGTTATGCTGAAAAACGCGGGATTAAAGCATTGCTGGCGCCAAGTTTGCCGGGAATCGTAGCGCCAAAAACAGCGGGGCAGATTTTGGCAGATGTGCTTACACAGCTGCTCCAAGAATCTACCACTAATCGAAAGGGGAATGCATAATGAGTTTGAAAGGTAAAAGAATTGGTTTTGGATTAACCGGCTCACATTGTACGTATGATGCAGTATTTCCGGAAATTGAAAAACTCGTGCAAATGGGTGCAGAGGTTGTTCCAATTGTTACTTTTACTGTAAAAAATACAGAAACTCGTTTCGGTAAAGGGGAGGATTGGGTTCAGCGAATTGAAGATTTAACCGGCAATAAGGCAATTAATTCGATTGTGGCGGCCGAACCACTAGGCCCAAAGATGCCTTTAGATTGTATGGTCATAGCACCTCTTACAGGGGTATCAATGAGTAAATTTGCCAATGCGATTAACGATAGTCCTGTATTAATGGCGGCAAAAGCAACACTCCGAAATTTAAAACCGGTCGTTCTTGGAATTTCTACCAATGATGCGCTTGGGCTGAATGGTGTGAATTTAATGAGATTGATGGCAACAAAAAATATCTTTTTTATTCCTTATGGTCAAGATGATCCGGTAAAGAAACCAAATTCTATGGTGGCAAGAATGACCCTGCTGACAGAAACGGTAGAAGCTGCTATTGAAGGAAATCAGCTCCAGCCTGTCATTGTTGAAAAATATAAAGATAGCGAATAATTTCTTCTCCCTTTTCAAAAAAGGTTATTTCTTTAAAGGAATATGTTAAAATAAATTAATCGTTCATCAGTAGGTACAATATTGTATCTACTGATGAAATAAAAATAATGATGATGAATACTGGCATTGACAAATAGATTCTAATATAGAAATAACCAGCCAGTGTAATTGAAAGGGGAACTAGAAATGAGTCAGCAAAATGGATTTCATGTGGCTGTTGTAGGGGCAACAGGTGCGGTTGGACAACAAATGATTCAAACCTTAGTAAATGAGAATTTCCCTATAAAAAAATTAACCTTACTTTCTTCAGCTCGTTCTGCAGGAAAAGTAGTAAATGTTAATGGACAGGAAATTACCGTTCAAGAAGCTAAACCGGAGAGTTTCGAAGGTGTCGATATCGCACTATTCAGCGCCGGGGGCAGCGTATCTAAGGAACTGGCTCCTGAAGCAGTAAAACGCGGTGCGGTCGTTGTAGACAATACGAGTGCATTTCGGATGGATGAAAATACCCCGCTGGTTGTACCAGAAGTAAATGAAACCGATCTTCATGAGCATAACGGGGTCATTGCAAATCCAAACTGTTCTACTATTCAAATGGTTGTGGCTTTAGAACCAATCCGTAAGAAATATGGCTTGAAAAAGGTGATTGTTTCGACTTATCAAGCTGTATCTGGTGCAGGTGCAGCAGCAGTTGAAGAGCTAATGGATCAAACAAAAGCCATAATTAACAAAGAGGAGTTCGAAGCCAATATTTTACCAGTTGGTTCCGATAAAAAACATTATCAAATTGCTTTTAATGCGATTCCGCAAATTGATAAATTTCAAGATAATGGTTTTACATTTGAAGAAATGAAAATGATCAATGAAACGAAGAAAATTATGCATTTACCGGAGCTTCAAGTTGCAGCTACATGTGTCCGTCTGCCGGTAGCAGTAGGCCACTCAGAATCGGTATATTTTGAAGTTGAACAAGAAGGCGTTACGGCAAGTGAGATTAAAGCATTGTTAAAAGATGCTCCTGGTGTTGTATTGCAGGATGATCCAGATAATCAAGTCTATCCAATGCCGGCTGATTGTGTAGGCAAAAATGATGTCTTTGTAGGAAGAATTAGAAAAGATCTTGATGAGGAGCTAGGTTTTCATATGTGGGTTGTATCAGACAACCTGCTGAAGGGTGCAGCCTGGAACTCAGTTCAAATCGCTGAAAGATTAGTTGAATTAGGGATTGTAAAATCTAAGTAACATCAAAAGGCAGGTTTAGGTGTCACCATGAAAATCATTGTTCAAAAGTTTGGCGGAACATCTGTTAAAGATGCGGAAAGCCGCAAACATGCTCAAAAACACATTGAAAAATCATTAGCTGATGGATATAAAGTAGTAGTGGTTGTCTCTGCTATGGGACGTAAAGGAGACCCGTATGCGACAGATACACTTCTATCACTGGTTAGCACAAGTACCGGAATGCTTTCTAAGCGAGAACAGGATTTATTAATGTCTTGCGGAGAAGTAATTTCAAGTGTGGTATTCGCAAATATGCTCTCTGAAAGTGGAATTAAAGCTGCCGCATTAACTGGTGCTCAGGCAGGCTTCCGCACGAATAGCGATCATACAAATGCAAAAATTGTGGAAATGAAATGTGACCGTCTTCTCAGGGAACTAGAGCAAAACGATGTTGTGGTTGTAGCCGGTTTCCAAGGTGCGGCTAAAAATGGAGATACCACAACAATCGGCCGCGGCGGCAGTGATACCTCGGCTGCAGCACTTGGGGCTGCCCTAAATGCGGAGTGGATTGATATTTTTACTGATGTTGAAGGGATTATGACGGCTGACCCGAGAATCGTTGAAAATGCACGTCCGCTTTCTGTTGTAACGTATACAGAAGTATGCAATATGGCATATCAAGGGGCAAAAGTTATTCATCCAAGGGCAGTAGAGATTGCTATGCAGGCAAAGGTGCCGATTCGAATTCGTTCGACTTATTCGGAAGCAAAAGGAACTTTAGTTACCACTTTAAACCGAAATAACCGTGGAAGCGATATTAAGGAACGACTGGTAACAGGAATTGCGCATGTTTCTAATGTTACGCAGATAAAGGTTTTTGCCAAAAAGGATCAATATTACCTGCAGGCAGAAGTCTTTAAGGCGATGGCAAATGAAAAAATCAGTGTCGACTTTATCAATATTTCACCTAACAGCGTCGTCTATACCGTAACTGAAGAAATGACCGACCAAGCAATTCGAGTTCTTACCGAATTAGGTCACGAGCCGATTGTTGAGCGCCACTGTGCTAAAGTTTCAGTGGTGGGAGCCGGTATCGCAGGAGTCCCTGGGGTTACGTTTAAAATTGTTACCGCTCTTTCAAATAAAGGGATTCGTATTTTACAGTCTGCTGACAGCCATACGACAATATGGGTATTAGTGAAGCAGGAAGATTTAGTTCAATCGGTTAATGCTTTGCATGATGCTTTTCATTTACAGGAAGAATCAATTGAATTTGACCGTATGGATATAGAGGCCTCATTAAAAAACATGGACTAGTGAAAAGCTGCTTTGGGATAATCAGCAGATTCGAAGGGAGTAGAAAAAATGGTTCATTTCGGGCGCCTATCTACAGCCATGGTAACCCCTTTTAACCGAAAAGGTCATATTGACTTTACGAAAACAACAAAATTAATAAATTATTTAATTGAGAATGGAACAGAATCACTAGTTATTGCTGGAACAACCGGTGAATCTCCTACTTTATCAAAAGAGGAGAAACTGGCCTTATTTGGTCATGTTGTAAAAGTCGTAAACAAAAGAATTCCGGTGATTGCCGGAACAGGGAGCAATAATACGTATGCCTCGATTGAAATGACCAAAAAGGCGGAGCAGTTAGGCGTTGATGGGATTATGCTGGTTGCCCCGTATTATAACAAACCGAATCAAGAGGGGCTGTATCAGCATTTTAAAACAATTGCTGAGTCAACATCGCTTCCGGTTATGATTTACAATATTCCGGGCCGGACAGCCGTTACAATTCATCCTGAGACGGTTATACGTCTTTCCAAGATCGAAAATATTATTGCGGTGAAAGAAGCCAGCGGTGATTTAAATGCAATAACGCATATTATTGCTAACACTGATGAAGATTTTCTTGTTTATAGCGGCGATGACAGCCTAACCATTCCAGTACTTTCAATTGGGGGTACAGGGGTTGTCTCCGTTGCATCCCATGTAATTGGGAAGGAGCTGCAGGAAATGATTCAAGCCTTTTTTGAAGGTAATCCAAGAAAGGCATCCTCACTTCACCAAAAGCTTCTTCCACTTATGCAAGGCCTTTTTGCCGCGCCAAGCCCTGGACCTGTGAAAACGGCATTGCAGTTAAAAGGACTCGATGTCGGGTCTGTAAGGCTGCCGCTCGTAGGGTTGACAGAGCAAGAACGTACGGTGTTAATCTCTTTGTTAAATGCAATTGAATAAATCGCAAAAAGCCAATGACTCCGACGTCGTTGGCTTTTTTCTTTATGGTTAATCAAGGGGCAGGGCAGGATAACGAAGGAATTGAAAGAGCTTTCGGTAAATGGTTGTAAAGATTTTCGGATTTCAAGTATAATAATCATAACTGATTTCGATCGGACCAATTGGTAATAGTCGTAGTTTGAAGGTGTAGGAGCAGGACAAAAAAACGTTTAAAGAAAATTTGATAACTAGCATAGGAGGGGTTTAGGCAGTGGTAAAGAAAAAAAATAGTTCCATCAAGTTTATTGCACTTGGTGGTATAGGAGAAATCGGTAAAAATATGTACCTTGTAGAGGTGGACAAGGACATATTTGTTATTGATGCCGGCTTGATGTTCCCCGAGGAAGAAATGCTTGGCATTGATATGGTTATTCCTGATATTACATACTTAAAGGATAATAAAGACCGAGTTAAGGCGATTTTCTTAACTCATGGACATGAGGATCATATTGGGGCGCTCTCTTATGTTCTTGAAAATATCAATGTTCCTGTTTATGGCACGAAACTAACACTTGCGCTGGCACAGGCATTATTAAAGGAACAGGAATTTAAAGGGAAAACCAAGTTTATTGAAATCGATTCCAACACGATTATTGATTTAGAATCAGTTGAGGTTAGCTTTTTCAGAACAAATCATAGTATTCCCGATTCCATTGGAATCTGTGTTCACACTTCTGAAGGGATTATCGTTTACACTGGTGACTTTAAATTTGATCAAGCGGCAACAAAGCTTTATAGGCCGGAAATTGGCAAAATGGCCGCAATTGGTGAACAAGGAGTATTATGTTTGCTGTCTGATAGTACAGAGGCTGAGAAACCGGGATATACGACATCAGAGGCTATTGTGGCCCGTGAAATGTCTAATGCCTTTTATAATGCTCCTGGAAGAATCATTGCAGCTTGTTTTGCTTCGGACATCAATCGAATTCAGCATATTTTCGATGCTGCTAAAGAAAATAATCGTAAAGTAGCAGTAGTGGGAAAAAGTCTGGAAAGAATTTATCATATAGCCCTTGATTTGGGTTATTTAGAAGTGGATGATGAATTGATTATTCCAGTGAGTGAAATAAAAGATTACGAAGATCGTGAAATAGCGGTTTTAATGACTGGAAGTCAAGGTGAACCGATTGAAGCGCTACAAAAAATGGCAAAGCAAACCCACAAACTTTTAAATATACAGAAAGGGGATACTGTTCTAATCGCTGCTTCACCGCTTAAGGGAAGTGAATTGTTCTTATCTAAAACAGTAGATATGCTGTTTAGAGCAGGTGCGGATGTAATCGCCGGAAAACGGACAGTACACGTTTCTAGTCATGGAAGCCAAGAGGAATTGAAATTTATGATCAATTTGATGCAGCCAAGCTATTTTATTCCTGTTCATGGAGAATATCGTTCGCTCATGGCACATCGCAAACTTGCATTGGAATCCGGTATTGATGAGGCGCATATTTGTATCCCAGACCGCGGCGATACAGTCGAATGGAAGGATGGAGGTATTGCTATTACCGGTAAAGTTCCTTCAGGTAATATTCTAATAGACGGCATAGGTGTTGGAGACGTCGGAAATATTGTATTACGAGATCGAAAGCTATTGTCACAGGATGGTATATTAATTGTGGTAGTAACGTTAACGAAGCAAGAAAAGAAAATTGCCTCAGGCCCGGAAATTATATCCAGAGGGTTTGTCTATGTACGTGAATCAGAAAAATTGATGGATGACTCCACCAAATTAGTAAAGGATATTGTTGAAAGAACTATTAGTAAAAATTCATTCGAATGGTCGAGTATAAAGCAGGAAATCCGCGATGAATTGAACCGTTACTTATATGAACAAACAAAGAGACGGCCGATGATTCTCCCAATTATTATGGAAGTTTAACGGCAAATATAAATGATAGCATCCAGCAGCTAAAGAGGAATCCCCTTTAGTTACCGGGTGCTTTTATTATTGAAAAAAACGGGCATGAATTTACACCCCGAGTGAATACTAAAATATATCATGCTTGGAAAGGGAGTATTAGAATGGATCAGGAATTACGAAGAAATGCAGCCGACCAGCCGGAAGGCGGCGAACCTCAAAAAGAGGAAAATCCTTCTTCAGCCGTTATAGATAAAATCCAACAGCTTGGGCAAACCAATGTACCACAGCTATCAACTGATTCAAAAATACATTGCTTAACAATTATCGGGCAAATTGAGGGACATTTAGCACTTCCGCCGCAAAATAAAACAACAAAATATGAACATCTTATCCCGCAGCTTGTAGCAATTGAACAAAATCCAAATATTGAAGGTGTTCTCATCATTTTAAACACAGTTGGCGGTGATGTAGAGGCCGGGCTAGCTATCTCAGAAATGCTGGCGACTCTCTCAAAGCCAACTGTTTCAATTGTTCTTGGAGGCGGCCATTCAATTGGTGTTCCAATCGCGGTCTCTTGTAATTATTCTTTTATTGCCGAAACTGCTACAATGACTATCCATCCGGTCAGATTAACAGGACTAGTGATTGGGGTTCCGCAAACATTTGAATATATGGATAAAATGCAGGATCGTGTGGTTAATTTTGTTACAAAAAATTCAAAAATATCCGAAGAAACCTTTAAAGACTTAATGTTTGCCAAAGGAAATTTAACAAGGGATATAGGGACAAATGTGATTGGGGCCGATGCTGTTAAATACGGATTGATTGATGAGGTCGGCGGGATTGGCAAAGCAATGAAAAAGTTAAATGAATTGATTGACCTGAAAAAGCAAAAGAATGAGGGGTTGATTCAATGATTTTATATACGATGATGCCGCATGATTTGGTTTTTCCTCCAGAAATGGACAGCTTTGAAAAGCAGCAAATGGTCAATTTCCAAGGGATTCCATTGCTGGTCGAGCAGGTAGATACACAAAATGTACAAGTAATCAGAAATCTAAGCAGTGATCCGCAGCACTATATGGATGGAAGGGTTTGTCCAGGAGCAAAAATTTCTTTCGCCAGCCTTGACGGCGAAGTCTCCTACTAGGGAATATTATGGTATAATTAGGGTAGGTAGACAAGAGCAGCCAATCAGGCTGCTTTCTTCCTTTTGTGGAAAGAGGAAGACCTGAAACCATATTGAAACACTGGGTGATTAAATGGCCAAAAAAAAGAGAAGACAACCTAAAAGAAGAGAAAATAAAATGAAACGCACCATCCAATATGAGTTATCCGCACTTGCAATCTTAGCTTTAGCTATTATTTCAATTGCCAAGCTTGGGGCAGTTGGCAGGGCCACTGTAATGTTTTTCCGCTTTTGGATGGGAGAATGGTATATGCTTTGTTTAATAGGACTTGTGTTACTAAGCATTTATTTAATGTGGAAACGCGCCATTCCCTTTTTCTTTCATCTCAAATTAATAGGCAGTTATTTTATCATTTCTGCACTCCTCCTATTAAGTCATGTAACGTTGTTTCATCTTCTTACACAAAACGGGACTTTTAAAAATCCAAGTGTAATTAGAAATACATGGGAAATGTTTATGATGGAGGTCAGGGGGGAATCAAGTACAACTGACCTCGGGGGCGGAATGCTGGGAGCGGTGTTGTTTGCTTTATTCCATTACCTTTTTGCGGAAACTGGAACAAAAATTATTGCCTTTATCTTTATTATCATAGGATTTATCCTGTTAACAGGTAAATCAGTCGGAGATTTAGTGGCAAAAACATTAACAGCCATCTTTAGCTTTCTAAAAACTCAATGGGAAGCATTTAAAAACGATCTCGCGGAATGGAGGCAAAAGCAGCAGGAAAAGAAAAACGAGAGACATTTCCAAAGAAGACAAGCCCGGGAAAATCAAGATACCGCCAGAAATAGTAATCATGAGCAGGAACAACCATCAATAGAAGCGGCAAGAAATCCGGAACCGATTATATCCAGTTTTGCGGATCGTGCCTATATCGAAGAGAGTCCACAGGAACAACACCACACGGAAGCCTCTAATGGGAGAAAGAATACTGCTGCGGATGAAGATGATCTTACACCGCAGATTACTTTTACGGAAGTCGAAAATGTAGATTATGAACTGCCGCCATTTAGTTTGTTAAAATTACCAAAGAAAACAGATCAAACGGGGGAATATGAGCTTATTCACGCAAATGCCGCCAAGCTTGAAAGAACATTTCAAAGCTTCGGCGTCAAAGCCCGTGTTACCCAAGTTCATTTAGGACCTGCGGTTACTAAATATGAGGTCCACCCTGATGTTGGGGTAAAAGTAAGTAAAATTGTTAGTCTAAGCGATGATTTGGCGCTGGCTCTTGCAGCTAAAGATATTCGAATTGAGGCGCCGATTCCAGGTAAGTCTGCCATCGGAATTGAGGTTCCAAATTCAGAAATCGCAATGGTTTCATTAAGAGAGGTTTTAGAAGCGACTCAAAACGATAAACCGGATGCAAAACTTTTAATCTGTTTAGGCCGGGATATCACGGGTGAAGCGGTTGATACAGAATTAAATAAAATGCCGCATCTGCTGGTTGCGGGGGCGACTGGAAGCGGAAAAAGTGTGTGTATCAATGGCATTATTACCAGCATATTAATGCGGGCAAAGCCGCATGAAGTAAAATTAATGATGATTGATCCCAAAATGGTTGAATTAAATGTATACAATGGAATTCCGCATTTGCTTGCTCCTGTTGTAACGGATGCCAAAAAAGCTTCTCAGGCGTTAAAGAAAGTAGTCAGTGAAATGGAACGCAGATATGAACTATTTTCTTACACAGGAACACGGAATATTGAAGGCTATAATGACCATATTAGAAAACATAATCTCGAAGAAAATGACAAGCAGCCGCTGCTTCCTTATATCGTTGTGATTGTGGATGAGTTAGCAGACTTAATGATGGTAGCATCAAATGACGTTGAAGATTCGATTACCCGCCTTGCCCAAATGGCCAGGGCAGCCGGTATTCACTTAATTATTGCGACCCAAAGACCTTCAGTTGACGTAATTACAGGGGTTATAAAAGCAAATATTCCGTCCCGCATTGCATTTGCCGTATCCAGCGCCACAGACTCACGAACCATTTTAGATATGGGCGGTGCCGAAAAGCTGCTGGGCAGGGGAGATATGTTATTTATGCCAGTTGGGGCATCGAAACCGGTTCGCGTTCAGGGGGCATTCCTTTCTGATCAAGAGGTGGAGGATATTGTGGAATTTGTTATCTCGCAGCAAAAGGCGCAGTATCAAGAAGAAATGATTCCTGACGATACTCCGGAGGTTACAGGTGCTGTGGATGATGAGTTATATGATGAGGCGGTTGAACTCATTATTGAAATGCAAACCGCATCCGTGTCCATGCTGCAGCGCCGTTTTCGAATCGGCTATACTCGTGCTGCAAGGCTAATTGATGAAATGGAGGCTCGCGGTGTTGTAGGACCGTATGAAGGAAGCAAACCACGTGCCGTCCTAATCAGCAAATCAGGCAGTGACGAGCAGACATCGTAATTTGAAGACAAATTAAAATTATAACAAAAACTCCCTTCAATGCTATAGCAAATTTATGACAACTGCTTCTTCATGCCTTTTTTCGACAAATTCATGAATTTCTATTTATTTATACTTGAAAAGATGGTAATATAAATCTCGATTAGTAGGAATGATATCAGATGTCTGATGTCTTAGGAAAAAGGCTGGAGGAAGCAGATGTTTATTAAGTCAGATAACCGGCATTTATATTTACAAGTTATTGATCGCCTGAAGCAGGATATTGAACAAGGGATTTATAAAGAAAAAGAAAAATTACCCTCAGAATTCGATCTTGCCAAACAGCTTGGGGTAAGCAGGGCCACTCTTCGAGAAGCGCTTAGGATTCTAGAAGAAGAAAACGTCATCATAAGACGCCACGGTGTGGGCACCTTTGTTAACTCGAAGCCATTATTTACTTCAGGGATCGAGCAATTAAATAGTGTTACTGACATGATTAAACAAGTCGGAATGAAACCAGGTACTATTTTCTTAAGATCATCAGGTCAAGAACCAACCGATGAGGATGTTCGTCGTTTCTCATGTTCGGAGAATGAGGAAATGGTCGTGATTGAACGGGTAAGAACCGCAAATGGGGAACCAGTCGTTTACTGTATTGACAAGGTCCCGGCGCATATTTTACCGGAAACCTTTTCACATGAAGAAGAATCCATTTTTAATATTCTTGATGAAGAGGCAAACCGAAAAATTACATACGCGGTTGCTCAAATTGAGCCTGCTGGCTATCACGAGAAAATTTCCCCAATCCTTGAATGTGACCCAGAGACTGCGTTGTTAGTGCTGAAACAAATGCATTATGATGAAATGGATGAACCAGTCCTCTTTTCGGTAAACTATTTTAAAGCGGACAAGTTTCGTTTTCATGTTCTTAGAAAGCGAGTATAATTTTTTCACAGCTTTTGAAAACGCAAACATTTAAGCTTTAACATTTCTATTTAATCAAACAACAATATAGGGGGTAAATTCCTTGAGAAAGCGTAAACTTGGTATGGCGCTATCACTAGTTCTAGCTGCTGGGACACTTTTAGGTGCATGTGGAAAGAGTGATGACAACAAAGGGACCGACACAACAAAAGGCGGTGACAATAAAGCAGCATTTACTGTTGCGATGGTTACTGACGTTGGCGGTGTTGATGACAAATCATTTAACCAATCCGCTTGGGAAGGTCTTCAAGAATTTGGTAAGCAAAATAATTTGGAAGAGGGTAAAAAAGGATATACTTATCTTCAATCAACTTCCGATGCCGATTACTCTACAAACTTAAATACCCTTGCTCGTCAAGGCTTCAATTTAGTATATGGAATTGGTTTCTTAATGCATAAAGCAGTTGACGATATTGCGAAGCAACAGCCAAAAGCAAATTTCGCCATTGTTGACGATGTAGTTGAACAGCCGAATGTTGCAAGCATTATGTTTAAAGAGCAGGAAGCAGCATTCCTTGCTGGTGTTGCTGCAGCATTACAAACGAAAACGAATCATATCGGCTTTATCGGCGGGATGAAAATTCCTGTTATCGAACGTTTTGAATCTGGATTCTTAGCTGGTGTTAAAGCAGCTAAACCAGATGTAAAAGTAGATGTTCAATATTCTGGTGCATTTGACAAAGCAGAACTTGGTCAAACAATCGCTGCAAAAATGTATTCTTCCGGTGCTGATATTGTGTTCCATGCTGCTGGTGCAACTGGAAATGGTCTATTTAAAGAAACAAATGACTTAAAGAAAAAAGATCCTAGCCGTGAAATTTGGGCAATCGGTGTTGACCGTGACCAAAACGATATGGGTCCAGATGTTGTTCTTACTTCTGCTATGAAACGTGTTGACGTAGCAGTTGTGGACATTGCTACTAAAGCTAAAAATGGTGATTTCCCTGGTGGAAAGACTACCACTTATGGTTTACATGAAGATGGTGTGGGCTTAGCTCCAATTAATGGCAAAGCTGATAAAAAAGATGAAATTGAAAAAGCTGTTAAAGACTGGGTTGATAAAATCAAGTCCGGTGACGTAAAAGTTCCTGCTACACTTGAGGAATTAAAAACTTTTAGTGCGAAATAATAGGGATGAAAGAATAAGCGGGTTTTTAATCTGCCCGCTTATTCTTTGTAAAAAATCCTAATTGAAGTGTAGAATCCAGATTCTACTTTTCACTTAAGATTTTTTAGAGAGGGAGGAATTCCCTATTTTTTAAAAAAAATTAAAGGTCTGACCTCATACTTCAAATGGATATTTTTGTTAACTTTGAAATAGGGAGTGAGAAAAGAGATGGAATATGTAATCGAAATGCTTAATATTCGCAAAGAATTTGGTAATTTCGTAGCGAATGATAATATCACCCTGCAATTAAAAAAGGGTGAAATTCATGCCTTGCTCGGTGAAAACGGGGCAGGAAAATCTACTTTGATGAATGTCCTATTCGGTTTGTACCAACCGGAGCAAGGGGAAATCCGCGTTAAAGGAAACCCCGTTCAGATTACAAACCCGAATATCGCCAATGATTTAGGGATTGGAATGGTTCACCAGCACTTTATGCTAGTGGATAAATTTACGGTCACTGAGAATATCATTCTAGGTAAGGAAATTACCTCTGGGGGCAGAATTGATATAAAAAGAGCGGAAAAAGAGGTTCGTGAGATTTCTGAACGATATGGGTTATTAGTAGATCCGCAATCAAAAGTAGCAGATATTACTGTGGGAATGCAGCAGCGCGTGGAAATTTTGAAAACACTTTATCGTGGTGCGGAAATTCTTATTTTTGATGAGCCGACCGCCGTGTTAACCCCACAAGAAATCAAAGAATTGATGCATATATTAAAAACGCTTATTAAAGAGGGAAAATCGATCATCCTAATTACCCATAAATTAAGGGAAATCATGGAGGTTGCTGACCGTTGTACTGTTATTCGTAAAGGCAAAGGAATTGGGACAGTAAATGTCAGTGAGACGAATCCGAATGAGCTTGCGAACTTAATGGTGGGTCGTGAAGTTGTCTTCAAAACAGAGAAAAAACCTGCTGCACCAAAACAAGATGTGCTTGAAATAAAAGATCTTGTTGTTAAGGATTCACGCGGGATAACGGCAGTCAATGGGTTGGATTTAAGCGTCCGCGCTGGAGAAATAGTTGGGATTGCAGGCGTTGACGGAAATGGACAAGCTGAACTAATCGAGGCCATTACTGGTTTAAGGAAAGCGGATAGCGGCAGTGTAAAATTGAATGGGAAGGAATTATTCGGCCTTGCGCCGCGGAAAGTTACAGAAGCGGGTGTTGGACATATTCCTCAGGACCGTCATAAGCATGGACTGGTTCTTAATTATCCAATTGCCGAGAACATGGTTTTACAAACATATTATAAAAAGCCTTTCTCAAAAAATGGTATTTTAAATTTCAAAGAGATTTATAGCAAAGCAAAAAAATTAATTTCTGAGTTTGACGTTCGAACACCAAGTGAGTATACATTAGCACGGGCATTGTCCGGGGGAAATCAGCAAAAAGCCATTATCGGCCGTGAAGTGGACCGAAACCCAGACCTCCTGATTGCTGCACAGCCTACACGAGGCTTGGATGTTGGAGCAATTGAATTTATCCATAAGCGCTTAATCGAGCAGCGTGATAATGGAAAAGCGGTGTTACTAGTTTCTTTTGAGCTGGATGAAGTAATGAATGTCAGCGACCGGATTGCTGTCATTTATGAAGGGAAAATTGTCGCCATTGTGGATCCGAAAGAAACTTCAGAGCAAGAGCTGGGATTACTGATGGCGGGCTCGAATCGGAAGGAAGCGGGGGAAGGTACACATGTCTAAACGGTTACGCAATATATTAACACCGATTATTGCCGTTTTACTAGGTATTATTGTCGGAACAATTATTATGCTGGCAAGCGGATATGACCCTGTAGCAGCGTATGCGTCTTTATGGAATGGGGCATTTGGAAATGTTTATTATATTGGCGAGGTAATCAGACAAGTTACCCCATATATTTTAGCAGGTCTTGCGGTGGCATTTGCCTTCAGAGTCGGCTTGTTTAACATTGGGGTTGAAGGACAATTTATTGTTGGCTGGCTCGCATCTGTTTGGGTAGGGGTATCCTTCGATTTACCCACGATTATTCACTTGCCGCTGGCGATTTTAGCAGCGATGCTGGCTGGAGGAATTTGGGCGTTTGTACCTGGATTTTTAAAGGCGCGTTTCCGTGTCCATGAAGTAATTGTAACAATCATGATGAACTATATTGCCTTGCATACGGTCAACTATATTATTAATAATAAATTAAACCAAGGTTCATCTAAAACAGGTGTAATTCATGACACTGCTTCATTAAAAACACCTTGGCTTGAAGAACTAACAACACATTCCAGTATGCACTGGGGAATTATCATTGCCATTATTTGCTGTTTTATTATGTGGTTCCTATTAGAGAAAACAACAAGAGGTTACGAATTGCGCGCGGTTGGTTTTAACCAGGATGCCGCACATTATGCCGGGATGAATGTTAATAATAATATCATTCTTTCGATGGTAATTTCCGGCTTTTTTGCAGGGATTGCAGGAGCAATGGAGGGCTTAGGTACATTTGGATATATGGCTGTCCAAGGCGGTTTTACTGGGGTTGGATTTAACGGGATTGCCGTTGCGTTATTAGGCGGCAATACGGCCCTTGGGGTATTCTTTGCGGCGATTTTATTCGGTGTCTTAAAAATTGGCGCCCTATCAATGCCGCTTGATGCTGGTGTACCAAAAGAACTGGTAGACATCATAATTGCCATGATTGTATTCTTCGTTGCTTCCAGCTACATTATAAGAGTATTTCTTGACCGATTCAGTAAAAAGGGGGTGAAGTAAGTGAGCATTATGCAAATCTTAATGATTGTCGTGCCATCCACATTATTATGGGCCGCTCCACTTATCTTCACAGCGTTAGGCGGGGTTTTCTCTGAACGTTCAGGTGTAGTAAATATCGGGCTTGAAGGTTTAATGGTCATCGGTGCTTTTTCTGCCGTAGTCTTTAACTTAACCTTTGTTGATACATTCGGAAATGCGACTCCATGGATTGCCCTATTAGTAGCCATGGCGGCAGGCGCGGTATTCTCAATTTTACATGCCGTTGCTTCGATTACTTTCCGCGCCGATCATACTGTGTCTGGTGTTGCCATTAACCTTTTGGCAACCGGCTTGACATTATTTTTAATCAAATTAATTTATGGTAAAGGTGAAACGGATATCATTAAAAAAGGCTTCAGTAAAGTTGATATCCCGATATTAAAAGATATTCCTGTGATTGGAAAAATATTTTTCCAAAATACGTATTGGACTTCGTTTGTTGCGATTATCGTCGCTATTATTGCATGGTATATCGTATTTAAAACACCATTCGGGTTAAGGCTTCGCTCGGTAGGTGAACACCCAATGGCCGCGGATACAATGGGTGTTAATGTTACAAAAATGCGTTATTTGGGTGTTATCATCTCTGGAGCACTTGGCGGAATTGGCGGGGGCGTGTACGCTGAATCCATTTCTTCTAACTTTAGTCATGCGACGATCAGCGGTCAGGGGTTTATGGCCCTTGCGGCGATGATCTTTGGTAAATGGCATCCGCTGGGCGCTATGGGGGCAGCGATCTTCTTTGGTTTTGCCCAAAGTATCAGTATCATTGGCTCAAGCCTGCCTTTCTTAAAAACGATACCGGATGTATATCTGTTAATAGCTCCGTACGTGTTGACCATCTTGGCGTTAACTGGATTTATCGGACGTGCAGAAGCACCGAAAGCCGATGGCGTTCACTACATCAAAGGCAGCAGATAACATTAGAAGGACTCTCAGAAATTCTGAGAGTCTTTTTTCGCTAATTATTTGTGAAAATTATGCAAATTGTATAGGTTTTATTTTACGGGAAAAGATATAAAGAAAAATGTTTACATATCATTAAGTAATAGGCTGATTAAAGGAGGAACGTAGATGGATGCTGCGGCGGAAAAAATTACGGAAATGCAAGGATATAAACTACATGTAATTGAAACCGATAAATATAAAACCAATACAATTGTTTGGAGAATGAAAGCTCCATTAACAAAAGAAGATGTTACCAAGAGGGCCCTGCTGCCACAGGTGCTGCAAAGCAGTTCAGCAACATTTCCGACAACGACCAAATTGCGCGCCTATTTAGATGAACTTTACGGTGCCACACTGTTTGTGGATTTAGCGAAAAAAGGTGAATACCATATCATTAGCTTCTTGATTGAAATCGCCAATGAAAAATTTCTAAGTGACCCAAGTCCGCTATTAAAGAAAGGATTTGAACTGCTGGCTGATATTTTAACAAATCCAAATGTGTCCGGGAATGGTTTTGACCAAGAGACGGTCGAAAAAGAAAAGCGAACATTAAAGCAGCGAATCCAATCCGTATATGACGATAAAATGCGTTATTCCAATGTCCGTCTGATTGAGGAAATGTGTAAAGGGGAGCCTTATGCCCTGCAGGTAAATGGTGAAGCAGAAGAAGTGAATGCCATTTCTTCCGAGAATTTATACAGCTATTACAAAAAAGCTTTTTCCGAAGATGAAATGGATTTATATGTGGTTGGAGATGTAAATGAAGAAGAGGTAAAAGCAATTGCCTCACAGCTGCTTAACTTTGAACAGCGTACACCAAAGGATGCGACAAAACAAGAAGTACAAAAACGCTCTGTAGTAAATGAGGTAAAAGAAGAGCAAGATGTAAAGCAGGGAAAATTAAATATCGGTTATCGCACTAATATCGTCTATGGTGATCCGGACTATTTCGCTTTACAGGTCTTTAATGGGATCTTTGGCGGGTTTTCACATTCTAAACTATTCATTAATGTTCGTGAAAAAGCAAGCCTTGCTTATTATGCCGCCAGCCGTTTGGAAAGTCATAAAGGATTAATGATGGTCATGTCCGGAATCGATATTAAAAACTTTGATCAAGCGGTAGGGATAATACACGAACAAATGCAAGCAATGAAAAAAGGAGACTTTACGGAAGACGAATTGACCCAGACAAAAGCTGTCATTCGAAATCAGATTTTAGAAACTCTTGACACTTCACGAGGTCTGCTGGAAATTCTCTATCATAATGTTATTGCTAATTCGACTATCAAAATTGATGACTGGCTGACAGAAATGGAGAAAGCAACTAGAGATGAAATCATTAAGGTGGCAGGTAAAATCGACCTTGATACGATTTATTTCTTAACCGGATCGGAGGCGGGCAATTAATGGAACAAATCACTTTTGACCAGCTAAAGGAAGAACTCTTCCATGAAAAAATGACGAATGGGCTGGAAGTTTATATTTTGCCGAAAAAGGGCTTTAATAAAACGTATGCGACCTTTACGACTAAATATGGGTCGGTCGATAATACGTTTGTCCCGCTCGGTAAAAGTGAATTTGTAAAGGTCCCGGATGGTATTGCCCATTTTTTGGAGCATAAATTGTTTGAAAAGGAAGATGGTGATGTCTTCCAGCAATTTAGTAAACAAGGCGCTTCCGCAAATGCCTTTACATCCTTTACAAGAACGGCTTATTTATTCTCTAGTACTGCTGATGTAGAAAAAAATTTAGAAACATTAATTGATTTTGTTCAAAGTCCTTATTTTTCAGAAAAAACAGTGGAGAAAGAAAAGGGAATAATCGGTCAGGAAATTACGATGTATGATGATAACCCCGATTGGCGCCTTTATTTTGGCTTAATTCAAAATTTATATCAAAAACACCCGGTCAGTATTGATATTGCCGGAACGATTGAATCGATTTCTCACATAACAAAAGATTGGCTGTATGAATGTTATAATACATTTTATCACCCAAGCAATATGCTCCTGTTTATCGTCGGCCCAGTAGACCCGGAAAAGATTATGAAGCAAGTCAGGGATAATCAGGCTAAGAAAGATTATAAGGATATGCCTGAAATACAGCGGAAATTTGACGAGGAGCCGGTAAATGCGTCCGAGAAAAAGCAGGTTTTGCAAATGAATGTGCAAACCCCGAAATGTTTAGTGGGGATTAAGGCCCTTCATGTCGACCAAACTGGAACTGAGATGTTAAAAAATGAATTAACGATGAACCTGCTCCTGGACCTCTTATTCGGCAAAAGCTCAGAGCATTATTACGAATTATATAATGATGGATTAGTTGATGATTCTTTCTCCTTTGATTATACACAGGAACAGGGATTTGGTTTCGCGATGGTTGGCGGCGATACGAACGATCCTGACCATCTTGCGGAACGAATCGAAAAAATCCTGCTGGATGCAGTGAAAAAAGGGGCTTTTACTGAAGAACAATTAGAAAGAACAAAAAAGAAAAAGATCGGTGCCTTTTTAAGGGCCGTCAATTCGCCTGAATATATTGCCAATCAATTTACCCGTTACGCCTTTAATGAAATGGATCTCTTTGATGTGGTACCAACACTTGAAGGGATTTCCTTATCTGATGTAGAATCATTAGCAGAGGAAGTAATAGCTGAAGAACGTTTTTCAGTGTGTCAAGTTGTGCCTAAAAAGTAAAGGAGGGAGCGCCGCCGGACGGCGCTTTCCTGCGTTTTTTTTAGCTGAAGTCTTGGGGGAAGAGTAGAATGAAGAAATTTGTATTAATTACGGGAGCAAGCGGGGGAATCGGACAAGCAGCAGCTTATCATTTAGCGGAAAGCGGTTATCATTTGTATCTGCATTATAATCAAAATGAACAGTCCATTAAGGGGTTATTGAAAAGATTAAAGCATTTTGGCGGAGAGTATATCCCCATCCATGCTGATTTGTCGGATATCACTGGTTATAAACAAATCGTCTCGCAAATTTTTTCGCTTGACGGTATTATCCATTGCGGCGGTAACAGCCATTATGGTTTATTAATCGATTTAGAGCCTGACGCTTTGAAGAACTTAATGAATATCCATGTATTAAGCCCAATCATGCTTACAAAGGAATTGCTGCCTAAAATGCTGTCTAAAGGATCTGGAAGTATTATTATGGTCGCCTCTATTTGGGGCCAGACTGGTGCTGCTTGTGAAGCGGCGTATTCTGCAGCAAAAGGTGCGCAAATAGCCTTCGTAAAAGCGCTTAGTAAGGAAGTTGCCTTAAACGGGATCCGCGTTAATGCGATAGCCCCTGGAGCGGTTGAAACCCCCATGATGGAGGGATTTACGGAGGAAGAAGTAGACCGAATCCGATTTGAAATTCCGATGGGCAGGCTCGGGCAGCCTGAGGAGATTGCTCATGCCGCGGCATTTTTATTATCAGATCAGGCCGGCTATATTACTGGGCAGGTACTTGCGGTCAATGGGGGCTGGTATACATAAAAAAATTCCGCATTCTTCGTGCATAGTTTCAACCTCTAAATAGCAAAATAACCATGTACCATAATCAAAAGGAGGTTAAACAATGTCTGTTTTAGATAACTGGAAAGAGTGGCAGGATTTCCTTGGCGATCGTCTTCAGAATGCTCAAACTCAAGGTATGAGTGAAGGGGCTATTGGCAGCCTGGCACACCAAATCGGTGACTATTTATCCCAAAATGTGGATCCGAAAAATGAGCAGCAGCGGGTTCTTTCAGACATGTGGTCTGTTGCAAACGACCAAGAGCAGCAGGCGATCGCGAATGTTATGGTTAAGCTTGTTAAACAATAAGGCCAAGAGAGCGGAGGGCACCCTCCCTCTCTTTTTTTCTTGTTAACTGTGTTTTTTCTTTCATCTTCCAGTAAAATCATTTATGATAAGGGTTAGGAAATAATACGTGCAAATATTGTCGAATTTTCTTAGGGGGATAATCATGAAAAAAGAGTGGTATTTAGAATATGAGATTCAAAAGAACCGCCCCGGTTTGCTAGGCGATATTTCTTCTCTTTTAGGAATGCTTTCTATTAATATTATTACTATTAATGGTGTGGACGAAGGAAGACGCGGTTTGCTGATGTTAGCAAACGATGATAATCAAATTAAACGTCTTGAGTCAATTTTACATAAAATGGACACAATAAAAGTGATTAAAATAAGAGAACCGAAGCTTCGCGACAGACTTGCTGTCCGTCATGGCCGGTATATTCAAAGAGATGCGGATGATAAAAAAACATTCCGCTTTGTAAGGGATGAGCTTGGATTATTAGTTGATTTTATGGCAGAATTATTTAAACAGGAAGGTCATAAATTGATTGGGATTCGCGGCATGCCTCGTGTGGGTAAAACCGAGTCACTCGTTGCCGCAAGTGTGTGTGCAAGTAAACGCTGGTTATTTGTTTCATCTACTCTTTTGAAGCAAACGATTCGAAATCAATTGATTAAAGATGAGTACAATGCTAATAATTTGTTTATTTTAGATGGTATTGTGTCCACAAGGCGCGCGAACGAACGACACTGGCAGCTTGTTCGGGAAATTATGCGTCTGCCGGCAGTTAAAGTGATCGAGCATCCTGATATGTTTGTGCAGAACTCAGAGTATACTCTGGATGATTTCGATTATATTATCGAGCTTAGAAATCATGCTGATGAAGTGATTACATACGATGTCGTGGATGAGCATAGTATGTTCTCCGGATCCGATTTCGGGGATTTTAATTTTTAATAAAAAATTGGAAGGTGTTTTTAGTGACTGAATTAGGGAATCGATTAAAAGAAGCCCGTTTAGCCAAAAACTTAAGTCTAGATGATTTGCAATCGATGACAAAAATCCAAAAGCGCTATTTAATTGGAATTGAGGAAGGCAATTATTCGACAATGCCGGGAAATTTCTATGTGCGTGCCTTTATTAAGCAATATGCCGAGGCGCTGGAATTAAATCCTGATGAAATTTTTGAAACGTATAAGAGTGAAATTCCTGCTTCTTATTATGAAGAACTGCCGCAGCAGCTTTCACGTGTGAAAACACATAAGTCTATTTCAGAAGGAAATTCGAAAGTATTTGATGTCCTGCCAAAAATATTAATTGGTGTTTTTGTTATTGGGGTAGCCGGAATTTTATATTATTTTGTCGCTAATCATGCAGGCAGTGATACAAATGAATCAATGAACAAGAAAGCGGATCCTGTGAAATTAGAGAATAATATTGATAAAGCAAAAGCAAATGAAACAAAACCGGCTGAGGAAAAGAATCGGAATCAAGGAAAAGATGATGTTAATAACAGTTCAAATGAGGAAACAACAAAACCTTCGGAAGAAGAAACTAAGCAGGAGTTATCAGTTGTTAAAAGCCAAGGCAGGAAGTCAACTTTTGAATTGAAAAATGCAGAAAAATTTGTTGTGAAAGTAGTATCCACAGGAGAAACATGGGTCAGCATCAGAAACGGCAAGGGTAAATCCTTTTATTCTGGCATGTTAAAAAAAGGGTCAACTGAAAGCCAGGAAATTGATTTATCCTCGGAGGAAGAAGCTTATATTGTCGTTGGCAGAGCCTATGAGACTGATATCTTTGTAAATGACCAAAAGCTTAATTATGCAGCAGATCCGTCTAAACAGGTTCGGCAGGACATTACGATTCAATATGTTCCTAAGAACGAATAGTCATCAAGCGATGACTATTTTTCACTTCTGTTTCATGTTTCTAAGTGCCTAAAATGAAAGGCTTTTTCGTGTTTTTTAGGAGGAAAATTAAATGAATATACCAAATAGAATAACCGTTTCAAGAATTTTATTAATCCCAATCTTTTTGATTATTATGCTTGTCCCTTTTGATTGGGGTGAAATCCATTTGCTCGGAGCGGATATCCCGGTAACTCATTTTATCGGTGCGTTAATATTTATTATTGCATCCACAACCGATTGGGTGGATGGTCATTATGCGAGAAAGTATAATTTAGTAACAAATATGGGGAAATTTCTTGATCCGCTCGCGGATAAACTGCTTGTCTCCTCTGCGCTGATTGTGTTAGTGGAATTACAGGATCTATATGCACCTTCGTGGATTGTCATTTTGATCATCAGCAGGGAGTTTGCGGTTACCGGGCTACGCCTCTTGCTTGCCGGTGAAGGTGAAGTTGTAGCCGCCAATATGCTAGGGAAAATTAAAACATGGACGCAAATTATCGCAATTTCAGTTATATTATTACATAATATTATTTTTGCCATGATTCCATTCCGCTTTGATATTTTGTCATTATGGGTCGCTTTATTTTTTACGGTTTGGTCCGGCTGGGACTATTTTGCGAAAAATCTTCATGTGTTTAAAAATTCAAAGTAAGGAGGGAGCGGAATAGATGAATGCGGAAATTATCGCAGTGGGTTCAGAGCTTTTATTAGGTCAAATTGTCAATACGAATGCCAGGTTTATTTCACAACAGTTAGCCGAGGCGGGAATTGATGTATATTTTCATACGGTTGTTGGAGACAATCCTGCTAGGCTCAAGGCCGCTATTAAGATTGCCGAAGAGCGGGCAAATATTATTATTTTTACCGGTGGACTTGGACCGACGAAGGATGATTTAACAAAGGAAACGATCGCGAAGCATCTTGGGAAGCAGCTGGTAATGGATGACACAGCTTTAGCAGGGATTGAACTTTATTTTCACAGGACAAATCGGATCATGACAGAAAACAACCGAAAGCAGGCACTCATTATAGAAGGTTCCCATGTCCTTCCTAACAATCATGGAATGGCGCCTGGAATGTTGTTGAAAAAAGGCAGCCGCATATATATCCTCCTTCCGGGCCCGCCAAAGGAAATGGAACCGATGTTTTCACAATATGGAATAAAGGCGCTTTCTGCGGAGGTGGGTCTTAAGGAACAAATCGTGTCACGCGTACTCCGTTTTTTTGGAATTGGCGAAGCGGCATTGGAAACTGAAATTATCGACCTTATTGATGCCCAGAGCAATCCTACGATTGCACCGCTTGCCGGGGATGGTGAGGTTACCTTAAGGTTGACAGCAAAGCATACGGATGAAGCTGTGGGGGCCTCGATGCTGGATGAAGTGGAAGAAAAAATTAGGCAGCGGGTTGGACAGTATATATATGGTTATGATAGTTCTTCACTTTTGGAAGAACTAACGAAATTGTTAAAGGAAAAGAAATTGACGATTACAGCGGCAGAAAGTTTAACCGGAGGCATGTTTCAACAGGAAATCACCTCAATTTCAGGAGCAAGTTCGGTATTCAAAGGCGGAGTAGTCTGCTATGCGAATGAAATTAAGCAGCTGATGTTACAGGTCAAACCGGAAACACTCGAAGTCCATGGAGCTGTCAGCGAACAATGTGCTAATGAATTAGCGGAGAATGCAGCGCGGATTTTCGGCACTGACATCGGCATCAGCTTTACCGGCGTTGCCGGTCCCGATGAACTGGAAGGAAAGTCGGTAGGAACAGTTTATATTGGGATTGCGATAAAGGGCCGCCCGACTATGGTTGAGGAAATTATACTAGGCGGTACAAGAGCCGCGAATCGGACACGTGCTGTTAAATTTGGCTGTTATTTTTTAATCAAGACTATACGGGAATCACAGAATGCTTAAGGGTGTTCTGTGATTTTTTTTATTTTCATAGGATATCTGACAATTAAAGAAAAATTTGTTTTCTTGAGAAAAACATGTTGATAATCCTAAAAAACGGATGAAATTGGTCCTTTTCCCAGTAAATATTGATTGCAAACATGACGAATAGATGTTCGTGTTTTTGCTCGACAAATAGTCTAAAAGAGGTTATATTATTAGTAGGTTTCGTTTTGATAGATTCCAGCAATAATAAAATTTCTATAAAGGAGGTCTATTTGTGAGTGACCGTAAGGCCGCGTTAGAAATGGCGCTAAAACAAATAGAAAAACAATTCGGTAAGGGCTCCATCATGAGAATGGGAGAACAGACCGAAACAAAAATTTCAACTGTCCCAAGCGGATCCTTGGCCCTTGACGCAGCACTTGGAGTCGGAGGGTATCCTAGAGGGAGAATAATTGAGATTTATGGTCCGGAAAGCTCAGGTAAGACTACGGTTGCCTTGCACGCTATTGCAGAAGTGCAAGCAGCAGGCGGACAAGCTGCGTTTATTGATGCCGAACATGGTGTGTCTTGTTTCTAATCCAGATATAGCAGAAATGCTATATGAAAGATTAGAGGGACAGAGACCACGAAGGATACAAATCCCTTCACAAACTGGTGGTTATGTCCTAACTTCATTACTGAATTAAACGGTGAAATTCCGTTTCAAGAACTTTGGTTGGGTTCTTGCTCTAATACCCCGACGTGCGGTGATATAGCACAATATCATTGTGCGAAGCTCGGAGAGGTCGGCGAAAATCGGACCTGTGAAGTGGTTAGAGAAGTAGTCGGGAGTCCATAAAGTTTCTATGACTAAAGAATGCATTTGCATTGGAATGAACCTGCGGAAGTACGGCTCGTAATGCGTGGGAAATCGAACCAAGAAGATTTCCACCTCCAAGTGAGGTTCAGTCTCGGATACAGTATTCGTGTTTGCTGTTTTCTGAACTTATCCATTTAAGGATAAGAGTTCTTAGCCGACCAACCATTAGGCGAATGAATGGCTGACGGGTCAGAGTAGGGGTCTAAGGAAACTATGATAAGGATAGGTAATGAGGAACAAGAGAACCCCATCAGTGGATGTTAAAGTGAGTGCAAGCTGATGTCACTAAACAGTAGGAAATGACTGTTGAAGATGGGGGGCTTCAGCCCGTAGTAGTGTTGAAACAGGGTAATGCCTGTGGAGCGAAGGGGCATAGTCAAGAAAAGTTTATCGGAAGTAAACTAATTCATTACAAATTAACGAGTTTATGGAAGCCGTGAGAAAGGTTTTAAAAATAAAACCTTTGGTGAGCCTAACTGACTAAAGACATATAACCCTTAATGTTAATAAGATAACTTTCTTAGAAATAGGGTGAAAAAAATATGTCTCAAAAACTAAACGCTCCCACAGACGAAGCAGAGCTAAGAACCATCCTTGACAGACTCTATCAAAGCACTCGGAATTCTATTGAAGATGACGTGTTGCCGAGTTTTAAAGGACTCTTAGAAGTGGCGATTAGCAGGACAGTTATAATATCGGCAATTCATAAAATAAAAGCTAACAAAGGTAGTAAAACGGCTGGTACTGATAACGTCATAATGCAAGACATACTATCCAAACAATTTGCCGAGGTTATAGACTTAGTTCAAACAACAATGGAAAACTATAAACCAAAAGAAGTAAGAAGGGTTTATATACCAAAGCCTGGTAATAAGGAAAAACGATCTTTAGGAATCCCTGCGCTTATTGATAGAATAATACAGGAATGTATTAGAATGACAATCGAGCCGATTCTTGAAGCACAATTCTTTAAACACTCATATGGATTCAGACCTATGAGAGACGCCAAACAAGCAGTAGAACGGGCAATCTTCATTGGAACTAAGATTAAATATAACTGGGTGGTTGAAGGAGACATTAAAGGATTCTTCGATAATGTCAATCATAATATCCTCATAAAGCAACTTTGGCACATGGGAATCAGAGATAGACGAATCCTCATGATAATCAAAGAAATGCTCAAAGCAGGAATTATGAATGAGATAAAAAGAAACGAATTAGGAACTCCACAAGGAGGAATAATCTCCCCTCTTTTAGCGAATGTTTACCTCCACAAACTTGACGAATGGGTTTCAAGAGAGTGGGAAGACAAAGAGCTAAGAAATGGAACTAAATCAAGAATAGCGAAACTTAGTTCCTTACGGAATTATTCTTCCATAACAAGACCTGAATTCTTTCTACGGTATGCAGATGATTGGGTTCTCTTTACAAATAGTAAGGAAAATGCGGAAAAATGGAAGTACAGGATTAAAGAATTTCTTAACGACAAACTTAAACTTGAACTATCCGACGAGAAAACCTATATCACGAATATGAAAAAGAAACCTATTAAGTTCCTTGGCTTTCGAATTAAAATGATTCAGAAAGGCAACGGACATGTGGGATATTCATATCCAGATAGAGACAAACTCGAAAAGAAATTCAAGGAAATAAGTAAAGACTTAAAGAAACTCAAATTCTGTTCGGATGAAGAATGGTTGATAAATGACATCAATGTAATTAACAGCAAGTTTAGAGGCATTATCAATTATTACAACTCCTCACCAGGCATTAACTTAAGCATGAGAGATTTTAGAGAAAATCTAAAATACACTGCATATAAAAGTATAAAGAAATATGGTGGCGACTGGATTCCAGCAAATCAATGTCAAAACCTTAAAACCTTCTATCCCGAAAGGACTGAACAAGTCCCTGCGGTTAAATATAAGAACCATTGGATAGGATTTATTTCACTAAGTTTTGCAACTTGGGTAAAATACCCAAAGAAAAACCAAGACGAAACTCCGTACTCAGTGGAAGGAAGAGAGCTATACTTCAAAAGGTCGAAAAGTAGACCACTATTACTCAGAACAGAAGCTCTTTTGAACTCCGAACACCTTGCATTAATACTTGCAGGAAATAAGCGTAAACTTTACACCTACGAATATTTTATGAATAGATGTAATGCGTTTAACAGGGACAAAGGAAAATGCTCTATATGCAGAGAAACCTTAACAGGTTTCGGGGATACACAAACCCACCATATAGATAACAAATTACCTTTCGACCAAGTTAATAAAGTTCCCAATCTCGCCACGACCTGTAACAAATGCCATACTTTAATACATGCGAAGGAATTAACCGACAAGGAAACATTCCATTTGAAGAAGAATTCAATTCTTAAGCTTCATAAATATCGTAAATTGGCATTAAGGGAGTAAAGTTAATCACTGTAATGAATATATCTTGATGGAACGCCGTATGCGGGGAAACTCGCACGTACGGTGTGAAGCGGGGGAAAACAGCTCCTACAAGTAATGTTGAGGATGACTGTTACCTATCGCTAACGCTCGACCCAGCTTATGCACAAAAATTAGGCGTTAACATTGATGAATTATTACTTTCCCAGCCAGATACTGGCGAGCAGGCGCTTGAGATCGCTGAAGCATTAGTACGAAGCGGTGCAGTAGATATTATTGTTATCGACTCTGTTGCTGCGTTAGTACCAAAAGCTGAAATTGAAGGTGAAATGGGTGACTCCCATGTAGGTCTTCAAGCGCGCTTAATGTCGCAAGCACTTCGTAAACTATCTGGTGCTATAAACAAATCGAAGACAATTGCTGTCTTCATAAACCAAATCCGTGAAAAAGTCGGAGTAATGTTTGGAAATCAACTTGTAGTTGCTTAGTCTATTGATAGAGTAAGGAGTTTACACTGGGTTTCCCTTGCTAGTGATAGCATGAAAAATACCTTGTGAACCCTATTGCCTAGGGGTGTGATGGAAACATTGCTAACGGTGAAGCCCTCCAATAAAACTGGGTAATACCGTGCCAAGCCTTACAAAGTTGTGAGGAAGGTTTAGAGACTAGCGAAAGGGGCTTTAGAGCTAACCGAGTAGCGTACGGCAGGGGATAGGCTGCTGCCGGAAGTGCAAGGCTCTCTATTTTAAATAGAGATGAAGAGATAGTCCATACTATAGAGATGGTAAATCTATAGAGTTAGCCAGAGACTACGCCTGGGGGGCGTGCGCTGAAATTTTACTCGACAATTCGTCTTGAGGTCCGCCGTGCTGAAACATTAAAGCAAGGCAATGAGATGGTTGGTAACAAGACAAAAATCAAAGTTGTCAAAAATAAAGTGGCTCCTCCATTCCGTACTGCTGAAGTAGATATAATGTATGGAGAAGGAATTTCTAAGGAAGGCGAAATCATCGATTTAGGCTCAGAATTAGATATCGTCCAAAAGAGCGGTTCATGGTATTCCTACAATGATGAAAGACTTGGTCAAGGACGCGAAAATGCGAAGCTGTATTTAAAGGAAAATCCTGATGTCCGTCTTGAAATTCAGCAAAAAATCCGTGAGCATTACGGTTTAGATGGGGAGAAAACCGTCACTGAAACTAATGACGACGAGCAATTTGAATTACTAGATTAATTTGTATGGGCAAAGCCGAATATAGGTTTTGCCCTTTATGCTACTGGAATAATTATTCAAATATAACAGTAATTATACATAAACTGCATAAAATCAATGGTTTAATTTCAAAATATTTGAAAAAGCCTTATGGAGTAAGCCTTGACAATGAATATATACACCTTTACAATTAACATGTATATTTTACATTTTTGGTAATATTACAATGCGAAAAGCCTTAGTGCTTGCTGTATGTTGAGTCTAAACAATGTACATGCCGACACTTAAAAAACGTTAAAAGTTCATAGCAAGAGGAGGTGTAACGATGGACCCAATTACTATCATCTCCATTTTGCTTGGCCTTATCGTCGGTGCCGTTGTTGGCTATTTTGTTCATAAATCCATTGCTGAAGCAAAAGTTACTGGTGCAAAAAATGCTGCGGAACAAATTATTGAAGATGCGAAACGTGATGCTGATGCATTGAAAAAAGAAGCTTTGCTGGAAGCAAAGGATGAAATTCACAAGCTTCGCTCAGAAGCAGAACGTGAGGTTCGTGAACGAAGAAATGAAATGCAAAAACAAGAAAACCGTTTACTGCAAAGAGAAGAGAATTTAGATCGAAAAGAGGAAACGTTAAACAAGCGTGAAAATCTTTTAGAAAAGAAGGATGATTCTCTAAACCAAAGACAACAGCATATTGAAGAGATGGAAAGCAAAGTGGACGAGTTGGTAAGAAAACAACAAACAGAACTCGAACGAATTTCGAGCTTAACGCGTGATGAAGCTAAAACCATCATCCTAGAAAGAATGGAAAAAGAACTTTCCTATGAAACCGCGATGATGATTAAAGAAAGCGAAAGTCGTGCGAAAGAGGAAGCAGATAAAAAAGCGAAAGAAATTTTATCGCTAGCAATCCAACGTTGCGCTGCTGACCACGTTGCGGAAACAACTGTCTCGGTCGTTAATCTGCCGAATGACGAAATGAAGGGCAGAATCATTGGTCGTGAAGGCCGAAATATTCGTACCCTTGAAACATTAACAGGTATTGACTTAATTATTGACGATACTCCTGAAGCAGTCATTCTATCAGGTTTTGATCCAATCCGTCGTGAAACTGCCCGTCTGGCACTTGAGAAGCTTGTTCAAGACGGCCGTATCCATCCTGCACGAATTGAGGAAATGGTTGAAAAATCCCGTCGTGAAGTGGATGAGTATATTCGTGAAGTCGGAGAACAAACCACCTTTGAGGTTGGCGTTCATGGACTTCACCCAGACCTCATCAAGATTCTGGGCCGCTTAAAATTCCGTACAAGCTACGGACAAAATGTGTTAAAGCACTCAATGGAAGTAGCACAGCTTTCAGGGCTGCTGGCTGCTGAGCTAGGTCAGGACGAAACGCTGGCAAGACGAGCAGGTTTGCTTCATGATATTGGTAAAGCGATTGACCATGAAGTAGAAGGAAGCCATGTTGAAATTGGGGTTGAACTTGCAACTAAATACAAGGAGCACCCAGTAGTAATAAACAGCATCGCCTCCCATCATGGAGATACGCCGCCTACGTCGATTATTGCAGTGCTTGTAGCCGCTGCTGACGCTTTATCGGCTGCTAGACCAGGCGCTCGAAGTGAAACATTAGAAAACTATATTAGACGTCTTGAAAGACTTGAAGAGATTTCCGAGTCATATGAGGGTGTTGAGAAATCCTTTGCCATTCAAGCAGGGCGTGAAGTACGGATTATTGTTAGACCTGATGCAATTGATGATCTTGCGGCACATCGTTTAGCACGAGATATCCGCAAACGTATTGAAGAAGAATTGGATTATCCAGGACATATTAAAGTGACAGTCATTCGTGAAACACGAGCTGTTGAATATGCAAAATAAGCGGTGCGTCTGCACCGCTTTATTTAATTTCTGAAAAATTATGTTACAATCAAACAAGAATGATTTTTATAAATGAAAGGGAAATTAGATGAATTTACTTTTTATCGGCGATATTGTCGGCTCTCCCGGGAGAGATATGGTGAAAGAATATTTGCCAAAATTAAAAGAGAAATACAGCCCACAATTAACCATCATTAATGGGGAAAATGCTGCTGGGGGAAAAGGAATCACAGAAAAAATTTATCGTCAGTTTTTAGAGCAAGGTGCACAAGCCGTAACATTGGGGAATCATGCTTGGGATAACCGGGAAATCTTTGAATTTATTGATGATGCGAAATACTTGGTCCGTCCGGCCAACTTCCCAAAGGATACACCGGGGAAAGGACTTATTTTTATCAAAATAAATCAATTAGAAGTGGCCATTATCAATTTACAAGGCCGTACATTCATGAACCCGATTGATTGTCCATTTCAAAAGGCAGATGAATTAATTTCTATTGCCAGAGAAAGAACACCTTTGATCTTTGTTGATTTTCATGCCGAAGTAACGAGCGAGAAGCAGGCGCTTGGCTGGTATTTAGACGGTAAGGTTTCAGCTGTAGTCGGAACCCATACACACGTCCAGACAGGAGACCATCGAATTTTGCCCGGGGGCACTGCCTACTTGACAGATGTAGGGATGACAGGGCCGTATGACGGCATTTTGGGGATGGAGCGGTCTGCTGTCCTGAAACGCTTCTTAACAAGCCTTCCTGTCCGCTTTGAAGTCCCTACGACAGGCAGAAACCAATTAAGTGCCGTTAACATAGAATTAGACAACAAAACAGGACTGGCGAAAAAAATCAAACCAATCCTTATTAATGATGACAACCCATTCTTTTCATAAACAACAATAAAAAGCGGTGTCAGGCACCTTGTGAATTTTTCACATGGTACCTGACACCGCTTTTAGGCATTTATATTGACTTTTTTTGTCCAAGCCGGAATATGTCTTTTGTTTCTTGAATATAGTAGCAGTGGAATGTTATATACCTGATTTGTCCATGAAACTGATCATGCGGAATCGGGATTTTACAAGGGGGAGCTAGGAATGGAAATATTAAAAGTTTCAGCAAAATCTAATCCTAATTCTGTAGCTGGTGCACTTGCCGGAGTTCTGCGTGAAAGAGGTGCGGCAGAAATACAGGCAATTGGTGCAGGTGCATTGAATCAAGCCGTAAAGGCAGTAGCCATTGCTCGAGGATTTGTAGCACCTAGCGGAGTTGATTTGATTTGTGTCCCGGCGTTTACCGATATTTTAATTGACGGTGAAGAACGCACAGCTATAAAGTTAATTGTAGAACCACGTTGAAGCATTAAATTCCAACTTAATAACGTGGAAATAAAAAAAGAAATATTTACCTGCCTGGTTGTTAAAAACAAGCAGGTTTTTTTTGTGTTTAATACAGAGCATTCCTTTTTCTGGATAATATATCGCTTTCACGAAAAAATATTATTTTAATATATTAATGTCTGTATAAAATAATAAGCTATGAAACTAAATAGAACTAGATTAAAATATATAAGGATTCAGGAAATACTCTTTTTTAGTGGGGGGTTTTTCAATAAAGAAAGTGTTGAATTGAAATAATAAAAAAAGATTCATATTTTAGACACTAATTTGCTCTAAAGGGTTGCATTTTTTGAGACATAGGTCTAGAATTGAAAGCGTTTAGTAAGCATCCAAAATTCTAGTATTTAGACTATAGACAATATAAATAGACTAATTTCTAGTGATTTACTTGGAAAAGTGCTACACTAATACATGATTCAAGCTACTTATTTTTTACATATCCAAAGGGGTGTAAGTAATGATCAATCAACTTTCATGGAAAGTTGGCGGACAACAAGGGGAAGGTATTGAAAGTACTGGCGAAATCTTTGCTATCGCATTGAATCGCTTAGGATATTACTTGTATGGTTATCGTCACTTTTCATCACGTATTAAAGGCGGTCATACCAACAATAAGATCAGAGTAAGTACGACCCAAGTTCGTTCAATTTCTGATGACTTAGATATCCTTGTGGCTTTTGATCAAGAAACTATTGATTTGAACTACAAAGAATTACATAGCAATGGGGTAATCCTTGCTGACGCAAAATTTGATCCAAAAAAACCTGAAGACACAGATGCTGCATTATATGCTGTTCCATTCACTGAAATTGCAACTGAATTAGGAACATCATTAATGAAAAACATGGTTGCAATTGGTGCTACTTCAGCTGTTCTAGATTTAGATATTCAAGTTTTTGAAGTAGTAGTTCGTGAAATTTTCGGTAAAAAAGGCGACCAGGTAGTTGCGAAAAACATGGAAGCGATTAAAGCCGGTTTCAACTATACGAAGGAAAAAATGGATGGCAATGTGCCAACAATGCAACTTGAAAAAGCAGACGGCAAGCACCGTATGTTTATGATTGGTAACGATGCAATCGCATTAGGAGCGCTTGCAGGCGGTTGCCGTTTCATGGCTGCATACCCAATTACTCCTGCTTCTGATATTATGGAGTATTTAATTAAGAAATTACCTGCACTTGGTGGCAGTGTAATCCAAACGGAAGATGAAATTGCTGCATGTACAATGGCGATTGGTGCAGCTTATGGCGGTGTTCGTTCGCTTACAGCTTCTTCAGGTCCTGGATTATCATTAAAAACCGAGGCAATTGGCCTAGCAGGTATTACTGAAGTTCCGCTTGTCATTGTTGATACACAACGTGGCGGCCCTTCAACTGGTCTTCCAACGAAACAAGAGCATTCTGACTTGATGTCTATGATTTACAGTACTCATGGTGAAATTCCGAAGATCGTTATCGCACCAAGTACTGTTGAAGAAGCATTCTATGACACAGCGGAGGCATTTAACCTTGCTGAAGAATACCAATGCCCAGTTATTGTATTATCTGACTTACAATTATCTCTTGGAAAACAATCAGTTGAACCGCTTGATTTTTCTAAAGTAGAAATTCGCCGTGGTAAGCTTGTTACAGAAGAACTTCCAGAGATTCCTAATAAAGGCTACTTCAAGCGCTATGAAGTAACGGAAGACGGTGTTTCACCACGTACTGTTCCTGGTATGAAGAACGGTATTCACCATGTTACAGGTGTAGAGCATGCTGAAACTGGTAAACCATCTGAATCTGCAGCCAACCGTGTTGCGCAAATGGATAAGCGTTTCCGCAAGGTTGAAAATATTCGTTTTAACACACCTGTATATAAAAATGCACCCCACGAAGATGCTGACCTGTTAATCGTTGGTTTTAACTCTACTCGTGGTGCCATTGAAGAAGCAATTGGACGCATTGAAAAAGATGGTATTAAAGTTAACCATGCACATGTGCGTTTAGTTCACCCATTCCCAACGGATGAACTGCTTCCATTAATTCGTTCAGCTAAGAAAGTAGCTGTAATTGAAAATAATGCAACTGGCCAATTAGCTAATCTTATTAAGATGAATGTTGGGTATGCTGAAAAAATTAAAAAGATTGTTAAATATGACGGAAATCCATTCCTTCCTCATGAGGTTCATTCAAAATGTAAGGAGTTGTTCTAAATGGCCACTTTTAAAGACTTTAGAAATGATGTAAAACCTAACTGGTGCCCTGGCTGTGGTGACTTCTCTGTACAAGCAGCTATTCAACGTGCTGCTGCAAATGTTGGCTTAGAGCCGGAAAACTTAGCAGTTATTTCTGGTATCGGCTGCTCAGGACGTATTTCCGGTTACATTAACTCTTACGGTTTCCATGGAATTCACGGCCGTTCTCTACCAATTGCACAAGGTGTAAAAATGGCTAACCGAGACCTTACCGTTATCGCATCAGGCGGTGACGGCGACGGATATGCGATTGGTATGGCTCATACGATCCACTCAATCCGCCGTAACATTGATATTACTTATATCGTTATGGATAACCAGATTTATGGTTTAACTAAAGGTCAAACGTCACCGCGTTCGGCTGTAGGTTTTAAAACAAAATCTACACCGATGGGTTCAATTGAACAAACTATTTCACCAATGGAAATGGCTTTAACAGCTGGAGCAACATTTGTTGCACAAAGCTTCTCAACTGACTTGAAAGACCTTGTTGCATTGATCGAAGCAGGTATTAACCATAAAGGATTCTCTTTAATTAACGTATTCAGCCCATGTGTTACTTACAATAAGATCAACACATATGATTGGTTTAAAGAAAATCTGACAAAATTAAGCGATGTTGAGGGCTATGATTCGTCTAACCGCGAAATGGCTATGCAAACATTGATGAAACATAATGGCCTTGTAACAGGATTAATTTATCAAAACACTGAGCGTCCTTCTTATCAAGAACTTCTTCATGGTTATTCTGAAAAACCATTAGCAAAAGCTGACCTTGACCTTAACCAGGAACATTTTGATAAATTAGTTGCAGAATTTATGTAAGATTTAATAAGAAAATCCCGGCAGGCATATCTGCCGGGATTTTCTTATATATGTGTCAATTTTAGCACACCTAGATTTTCTATTGTTTTCAATGAATGAAACCTTTATACTATAATAATGTGCGGATAAAGCCTTATTTTTCACTGTGCAGGCAAAAAATTGATGTATTGATCGTATTTTTATTTTGATAAGAAAGGGGTTATTTCATACATGAATGAAAAACAACGTTTAGAAGGTCAACAAGTAAATACGGCTAATTCTTCGGACAAAAAATCCGCCAAGGATTACAGCAAGTATTTCACCCAAGTCATCACCGCGCCTTCATTAAAAGATGCAAAAAAACGTGGTAAGGAAGAAGTTCAATACCACAATGACTTTGTAATCCCTGAGGAATTTAAAGGGATGGGAGAAGGCCGCAAGTTTTATATTAGAACTTATGGCTGTCAAATGAATGAGCACGATACTGAAGTTATGGCCGGGATCTTTTTGGCACTGGGATATGAGCCAACCGATCGCACAGAGGATGCCAATGTTATTCTGCTAAATACATGTGCGATTCGTGAAAATGCGGAAAACAAAGTATTTGGCGAGCTTGGGCATTTAAAAGCATTAAAAATGGAAAAGCCAGATTTACTTCTTGGTGTTTGCGGCTGTATGTCCCAGGAAGAATCTGTTGTTAATAAAATTTTAAAAACGTATCAGCATGTTGATATGATTTTTGGTACTCATAATATTCACCGTTTGCCTCAGATTTTAAATGAAGCTTACTTATCTAAAGAAATGGTTGTTGAGGTATGGTCTAAGGAGGGTGACGTCATTGAAAACCTTCCGAAAGAACGCCGCGGCAAAATCAAGGCATGGGTTAACATTATGTACGGCTGTGATAAGTTCTGTACCTATTGTATTGTCCCTTATACACGAGGAAAAGAACGCAGCCGCCGCCCTGAGGAAATCATCCAGGAGGTCCGCCACTTAGCGGCTCAAGGCTATAAAGAGATCACACTGCTCGGGCAAAACGTTAATGCCTACGGGAAGGATTTTGAAGATATCAAGTATGGTCTTGGTGATTTAATGGATGAAATCAGAAAAATTGATATTCCGCGTGTTCGCTTTACGACAAGTCATCCGCGTGACTTCGATGATCACTTAATTGAAGTTCTGGCAAAAGGCGGCAACCTGATGGATCATATTCATCTGCCTGTTCAATCAGGTTCAACAGACGTACTAAAAATCATGGCTCGTAAATATACAAGAGAACAATATTTGGAGCTTGTCAGAAAGATTAAAGCGGCAATTCCAAATGTTTCGCTTACAACGGACATTATTGTTGGATATCCGAATGAAACGGATGAGCAATTTGAAGAAACATTATCCCTATATCGTGAAGTAGGCTATGAAATTGCCTATACATTTATCTATTCACCAAGGGAAGGAACTCCTGCCGCTAAAATGGAAGATAATGTTCCAATGGAAGTGAAAAAGGAGCGCTTGCAGCGTTTAAATAACCTTGTAAATGAGCTTTCTGCAGAGGCAATGAAGAAATACGAGGGACAAATTGTTGAAGTACTAGTTGATGGGGAAAGCAAGAACAATCCTGATGTTCTAGCAGGCTACACAACAAAGAACAAGTTAGTAAACTTTAGAGGCCCAAAATCTGCCATCGGTAATATTGTAAAAGTGAAAATTAATGAAGCGAAAACATGGTCATTAAATGGAGAAATGGTGGAAGAAATAGAACCAGCAGAGGTGAAATAAAGTGGCGAAGTATACAAAAGACGATATCGTCGCTCGTGCAGCAGAATTAGCCAGCATGATTGCAGATACGGAAGAAGTGGACTTTTTTAAACGAGCAGAAGCACATATTCATGAAAATCCGAAAGTAAAGACATTAATTTCTGATATTAAAGGATTGCAAAAGCAAGCAGTTAATCTTCAGCATTATGGCAAACCAGAAGCATTGAAAAAGGTTGAAGATAAAATTGCTTCTATCGAGGCGGAATTAGATGCAATTCCAGTCGTTCAGGAATTCAAGCAGTCCCAGCTTGAAGTAAATGAATTACTTCAATTAATTGCTTCAACAATCTCTAATACCGTAACAGATGAAATTATCACCTCAACCGGTGGAGATTTATTAAGCGGGGAAACGGGAGCAAGCATTCAAAATGGCGTCTCTTGCGATAATGGGTGCGACCACGAGCATTAATCTTATGAACCAGGCTGTACTTTGCAGTCTGGTTTTTGTATTTCTAACAAACTCCCTTGTCATTAGCGCAGGCACACCTCCATTCATCCCGCATAATATGTCATGACTAAACTTTTATCCTGTATTAGAAAAATTTCAACTCACACTAGTCTAGACATTCGCATAGGATGAAATGAAACAGAAATGAGGAGGGTTCGCGCGAAATGGGAGAATACAGAGAGATATTTGCAAAGGCCGTAGTCGCGAAAGGACGTAAATATACCCAGTCCAATCATACGATTAGCCCGGCACATAATCCATCGAGCATTCTCGGCTGTTGGGTTATCAACCATAAATACAACGCGAAAAAAGTTGGTAAAACGGTGGAGATTCACGGTTCATACGACATCAACACTTGGTATTCTTATAACGATAATACCAAAACGGAAGTCGTAACAGAACGTGTTCAGTACACGGATGTTATCAAGTTAAAGTACCGTGACCACGACAGCATGGATGATAACGAAATTATAGCAAAAGTGCTGCAGCAGCCGAATACCTGTGAAGCTGTTATTTCCCCAAACGGCAACAGAATTATCGTCCATGTGGAAAGAGAATTCCTTGTTGAGGTTATCGGTGAAACAAAGGTTTGTGTAAGAGTTAATCCAGATGGCTGCAAAGATGAGGATGAAGAATGGGGAATGGACGTCGATGACGAAGAATTCGAAGAACTAAACCCGGATTTCTTAGTCGGCGGCGAAGAGGAATAAAACTAACTAGGAGGTTTTTACTTCCTAGTTTTTCTTTTTTTAACCCGCATCTTTTGGTAATAAAATAAGCACCCTAATATTCGGAGGTGTGTGATAAATGGAGCCAAAGCAGCCTGGAAATAAAAAAATGCCTGATTTTGATAAACTGAATGACCGTATCATTGCAGAAATACCATCGCAACCGATGCTTGTCATTAAGACGAATCTCGATCCAAAGAATGTTACCGATAATAATCCGTATTATCAAAGCAGGGATATAAATGATCCGAAGGAATTTAAAGAATACTTTGAGGAATAGCTTAAGCCAGGGGAAAGCCCTGGCTATATTGTTAAGAATAGGTAAATATTTATTTTAGTTATTTTGCATCTTCCACAAATTGTATTTGAAATGTTTCAAGGAAACGGATGGCACTTTTGGAAAGGTACCGATCTTTAAGCCAGATTACGGCAGATTCTGATTCAATCTTACTTTCCTCAATTTCAATTATGTTTAAATTGTCTGTCGGAAACGAATTTAATGTGGATTTGGGCAAAATGGCGGCGCCAACTTCTGCCTGAACTAACGAGATCAGCATTGTGGCATCTGGGCATTGACAAACAACATTTGGGACCAAGCCTTGGCTTTTAAACTTATCCACCACTAATTCAAATAAACCTACACCTTTTAAACGATGTAATAATAGTAAGGGCAAATCGGCTATTTCATTTAATTTCATTGTTTTTTTATCTGACCATTTCTTGGGGATAACTAGCACAAACCGATCCTTTGGAAGAGGCAGAATTGAAAAATCTTTTAAATCCAGCGGCAGTCGAACGATTGCCAATTCAATGTCTCGATTTCTAACAAATGTTGATAAAAGGGAGGAATCCCCTTCTTGCAGCCTTATCGTGACTAACGGGTATTGTTTACGAAAATACTTCAGCCGCACTGGTATGTAAGAAAAACAGGTTTTAACAGAACCAATTGATAAATTTCCTCTAATTCCTTCACCAACTTCTTTCACTTCCGAAACAGTGTCTTCAAAGCTTTTTAATAAGTCTTGGCTTTTTTTATATAAAATCTTTCCTGCCTCGGTTAACTCGAGGTTTTTTCCGTTTCGATCAAATAGAACGGTTCCAAGCTCCTGCTCTAATAATTTTAGCTGCTGGCTTAAGGGAGGCTGGGCCATGTGAAGCCTTTTTGCGGCACGCGTTATTTGTCCCTCTTGAACGATGGTAGAGAAATAACGTAGTTGTTTTAGATCCATATGACTCCTCCTGGTTTCGTATATGATTTCATATATTTTAACATATACAATTTCGTATATACTTTTTTCGTATTGAAAACCAATTTTTTTTGTATTTTTCATATATGATAACACATGTTACATTGGTATTGTAAGTAAATTCAGATTATTCTTTTTTAAAAACGGTTACAAAAAGGGATGAGATTTCCTTCGTAACCAAATTTAAACCCATTGAAAAAGCTTTTTGAGAGGAGAAAACAAATAATGCCAGCAAAAACAGGAAAACAGTATATTGAAAGAGTTGACCAAGCTCAAGCAAATGTCTGGATTAATGGAGAACAAGTAAAAGGGAAGGTATCAGAACATCCGGCTTTTAAAGGTGTAATGAAATCACAAGCTGAAATGTATGATATGCAGCATGATCCAGCAAAAAGGGATTTCATGACTTACACATCTCCAACAACTGGAGAACGAGTTGGTACATCCTATATGACTCCAAGAACAAAAGAAGATCTTGAAAAACGTCGTAAAATGATGCAGGAATGGGCTAAATTTAACGGTGGGATGATGGGACGTTCTCCGGATTATATTAATGTAGGCATAATGGCTTACGGAAACGCATCAGAAATGTTCGGAAAACAGGATCCATTTTATGCGAAAAATATGCAGGCATACTATGAGTATTGCCGTGAGAACGACATTTCTTTAACCCATACATTAATCCAGCCGCAAGTAAATAGAGCGGTTAACGCCGCGCAATTACCAGACCCGTATATTGCTGCCCGTATCGTAGAAAAGACATCTGAAGGGGTTGTAATTCGCGGTGCACGTCTTCTTGCAACACAAGGGGGCATTACGGATGAAATCATGGTGTTCCCATCAACATTATTAAAGCAGGCAGAAGAGGAGAACCCTTACGCATATGCTTTTTCTATTCCAAATAACACACCAGGGTTAAAATTTATTTGCCGTGAATCATTAGATTATGGCAAATCCAATTTCGACCATCCACTTGGGTCACGTTTTGAGGAAATGGATACGATTGTTGTATTTGATGATGTGGTTGTTCCATGGAATCGTGTTTTTGCCTTAGGTGATGTAGGAGTGTGTAACCAGGCTTACAATGAAAGTAACGCTGTTATTCATATGACACACCAGGTTGTATCCAAGAACATTATGAAAACTGAATTTGTCCTAGGAATTCTACAGTTAATGGTTGAGACTATTAATATTGGACAATTCCAGCATGTTCAAGAAAAAATGTCCGAAGTCATCATCGCCTTAGAAACGATGAAGGCATATGTAAATGCTGCTGAAGCGAATGCAAAACTGGATAAGTGGGGCGTAATGACACCTGACTTTACTCCGTTGAATATTGCACGCCATTACTTCCCGAAAATCTATCCTAGATTTAGTGAAATTATGCAGCTATTGGGAGCAAGCGGCTTAATGGCGATTCCAAATGAAGCAGACTTTAATTCCGAAATCCGCCCTGATTTAGATAAGTATTTACAAGCTGCCAACGGAGATGCCTATAACCGTGTTAAATTATACCGTCTTGCATTCGATGTTTGTATGAGTGCATTCGGATCAAGACAGACACTATATGAGCGCTATTTCTTCGGGGATCCAGTAAGAATGGCAAGCAATTTATACAATGGCTATCAGAAACAGGATTATGTTGACCGTGTAAAAGATTTTTTAAATAAGTCTGGGAATCCGCAAAATAGCGAAATCAAGCTCTAAAATGTTTGGATAAAAAGGGGACTGTTTTCTATCGACAAATGAAAATGCTCCAAATGGATGGACATCCCCTTTTTCAATGAATACAAATTTTTAACGGAGGATTTATTAAAATGGATGATCGTATGTTTAGAAATGCCATGGGGAAATTCGCAACAGGTGTAACAGTTATTACAACGGAATTAGATGGAGAAGTTCACGGCATGACAGCCAATGCATTTATGTCAGTTTCCTTAAATCCGAAATTAGTGGTCATCTCCATTGGTGAGAAGGCAAAGATGCTAAATAAAATTAATGAATCGAAAAAATTCGCTGTCAACATACTGGCAGATGAGCAAAAGGAAGTTTCTATGATGTTTGCGGGACAAATCAAAGAGAAACGTGATATTGAATTTGACCGATTAGGGGACCTTCCAGTCATTAAGGATTCATTAGCGAATATTAGCTGTAAAGTGTACAGCCAGCATGTTGAAGGTGACCATACGCTGTTTATCGGAGAAGTAACTGATATTGTTTTACGCGATGGAGAACCATTAGCATTTTATGAAGGTAAATATCGCGAAATTGCCAAGCTGGTAGACGTTAACTAAGAGGAGGTGAAAGGGATGGAAATCATTCAAATTCAGCATCCCATTTCTGATTCATTGAAAAGTAAAATGGAGCCATGTGCCCTGGCCTTAGGATTTTTTGATGGAGTTCATAAAGGACATCAAAAGCTATTACAAAGAACGAAGGATATTGCGAAACGCAACAAACTTACATTTGCCGTGATGACCTTCTTTCCACATCCGCGTGAGATTATTAATCCAAAGCAGGGGAAGATGAAATATTTAACGCCCATGGTCAGCAAAGAAGAACGTTTTCTTGAGATGGGTGTTGAAAAATTATTTGTTGTTCAATTTGATCCGTACTTTTCATCCCTTTCACCAGAAGCGTTTGTCAGCCAATATATTATTGGAGTAAATTGTAAACATGTGGTTGCCGGCTTTGATTATCATTATGGACGAATGGGAAAAGGAAATATGGAAACGCTGGAGAAGGATGGGAAAGGCAAGTTTTCAGTAACAACGGTTTCAAAAATGGATCATGTTGGCGAGAAAATTAGTTCTACTGCTATCCGACAGCTGCTTTCTATCGGGAATGTTAATTTAATTCCACATTTTTTAGGAGATTATTATAAAGTAAAAGGCATGGTGCAACAATCTTCACTCTTCTACAAAAATAATCAATTTTTAAAAATAAAGATTGATGAATCATATAGGATTCCAGCGAACGGAGTATATAACGTATTTGTTGACATAGAAGGCAGCCGTTTTAATGGTGTTTGCCATCAAGTCACTTATAAAAATAACAATGCCTCATTATTAGTGCATTTATCAAATTGTTTTATCGATACATCCCTAAAACAGGTTAATGTAATTTGGCTGCAAAAAGTTTTTACAAAGCAAAAAGAACACTCTGATTTTAGAAAGTATTTTGTTTACGATGAAATCGTCATCTAGAGGGTGGCAAGAATTCGGGAGCTAATACTTGTAGTCATTTTACTAAGGGAGCCCATATTATTGGCTCTTTTTGTATATATTAATTGTTTAAAGGGATCATAGAAATTATAAAAATATAATGAGTTTATAAAAATCATATATGATTTTTGCGAAAGATTATTGAAATCATATACGATTTGGTATATGATTTAATTGTATAAAAAATAACTACTCTTTATGAAGGGTAAGGATTCTATTTTTTTACTTCAATAAGTCTGAAAATAGATAAAATTAAAACAAAGGATGGGAAGCATAATGTTTGAAGATGTAAAAAGACGCTTAAGAGGATCGATCGCACCAGTCATCACTCCATTTAATGAAGATGAGTCAATTGACTTTAAAACAATGAGCGATTTGATTAACTGGCAAATTGAAAGCGGCAGCCATGGTATTTCAGTAACAGGCACTTCAGGCGAACCTAGTTCCTTGACAGTAAAAGAACGTGAACAAGTAATGGAGAATGCAGCTAAAACTATTAACGGAAGGGTTCCATTTGCTCCAGGTACCGGATCTGTCAATCATCAAGAGACCCTTCATTTAACAAAGGTGGCACAAGAGTTAGGTGCAGATGCTGCAATGGTTATTGTTCCTTATTACAACCGTCCATCCCAGCATGCTCTTTATAAGCATTTTAAAGCGGTTGCTGATTCTGTAGATATTCCTATCATTATCTATAATATTCCAGGTCGTACAGCCGTCAATCTTGACGTTAAAACATATGCTAGATTAGTAGAAGATTGTCCAAATATCATTGGTTCTAAAGAAGCTAATAAAGACTTTGAACATGTTAATCGAGTGTTATTAAATTGTGGCAGAGACTTTCTCTTATATTCCGGTATTGAACTCCTTTGCTACCCAATGCTGACCATCGGAGGTGCTGGTTCGATTAGTGCTACTGCTAATGTTGCGCCGGTTCAAGTTGCTGAAATGCATAATGCATGGGAAGAAGGAAATTACGAAAGAGCACTTGAATTACACTATGATCTGATGCCATTAAACGATATTTTGTTTGCTGATACAAACCCTGCTCCTGTGAAAGCTGCCCTTGGAATGATGGGTAAAATTAAACCAGTTTTACGTAAGCCAATGGATCTTCCAACTCAGCAGCTTCAAAATGAAATTCGTGAAGTCCTAAAAAAATATGTTGATTTACCAGATCATCAGCCAGCTAGATAATCAGTAGCGTTAATCGATAGATAAACCTCCTAGATTTCTAGTGAGGTTTATCTGTATAAAAATAGAGGATGTGAATAAGATGAATACCCAATTAAAAGATTTTAAAGAGAAAGCAGTTCATAAAAGGGTTGAAGATATTAAATTATATATTAATGGAGAATTTGTTGATGCCGAAAGCGGTGTTACATTTGAAAACATTAATCCTTTTACAAATCAAGTAAACAATAACGTTGCTGAAGGCCGTGCAGCAGATATGGATAAGGCGGTTGCAGCTGCCAAATATGCTTTTGAAAAAGGTCCATGGGGCAGCTTAAAAGTTTCAGAGCGTATGAACTATATTAATCGGATTGCTGATTTAATTGATGAAGAAATTGAGGATATTGCAATTCTGGAATCGTTAGATACCGGCCTGCCGATTAGTCAGACTAAAAATATGACAGCTCGTGCGGCAGAAAACTTCCGCTTTTACTCAAGAATGGTTCAAGCAAAATTACATGGCGAAGCCTATCCGGTGGATAATGAGTTTCTTAATTATACAATCTATAAACCACTAGGGGTTGTCGGCTTAATTACACCATGGAATGCACCGTTTATGCTGGAGACTTGGAAAGTAGCACCAGCATTAGCGACTGGTAATACAGTCATCTTAAAGCCAGGCGAATTATCTCCATTAACAGCAAACAAACTTGCAGAAATTATTGATAAAGCCGGGCTCCCAAGTGGTGTTTTCAATGTAGTTCACGGTTTTGGTGAGACAGCAGGGGCTAGACTAGTTGAACATCCTAGTGTAAAGGCGATTTCCTTCACAGGTGAAACGACAACTGGATCTACGATTATAAAGAATTCGGCGGATTCCTTAAAGAAAACGTCAATGGAGCTGGGCGGTAAATCCCCGTTGATAGTTTTTAATGATGCTGACTTAGATCGTGCTCTTGATGCAGCTGTTTGGGGGATTTTCTCCTTTAATGGGGAACGTTGTACATCGAATGCCCGGGTATTCCTTCATAAAAATATTAAAGACAAATTCGTAGCGGCACTCAAAGAAAGAGTAGCCAATATTAAAATCGGTGACCCAATGGATCCCTCCACTGAATTAGGACCATTAATTGGAAAGGAACACTTCAATAAAGTTAAAAGTTACATTGAACTTGCCAAGGAGGAAGGCTGTGAAGTAGTTCAAGGAGTGGTTCCAGAAGAAGTAAAAGCAGGGAATTTTGTACCTCCTACCCTCCTGTTAAACGCCACTAATGATATGAGAGTGTGCCAGGAAGAAATTTTTGGTCCAGTCATGGCTGTCATAGAATTTGAAACAGAAGAGGAGGTAATTGCAGCAGCAAATGATGTCAAGTATGGCTTGGCTGGTTTTGTCTGGACAAATGATATTAAACGAGGCCACCGCATTGCCCATGCTGTAGAAGCTGGAATGATTTGGATTAACGCACAGAATGTCAGAGACCTGCGCATTCCATTTGGCGGTACAAAAGCAAGTGGGATTGGAAGGGAAGGCGGCCACTATGCCATCTTTGAATTCTATACAGAGCCTAAGGTCATTCATGTTGCCTTAGGAGACCATCATATTCCACAGTTTGGTAAAGTGAAGAAGTAGTCATTAACCTTTCCTGATTTAGTATCAAAGTTTATGAAAATGGTAATCGGAGGGGAACTGGATGGATTTTAATATTATTCGAATTGCTAGAGCTGTTATTAATGTAAGTGACTTAAACCGTTCACGTGATTTTTACGTTAATGCTTTAGGCTTTGTTGAAACAGAAAGTGATGACCAGCATATTTATCTAAGAGGTTTGGAAGAACATACACACCACAGTTTAGTGTTAAAGAAATCCGATAAATTGGGGGTTCATGCCCTTGGTTATAAAGTAGCAAAAGAAGAGGATTTGGATAAATTAGCAGCCTTTTTTGAATCAAAGGGGTTAAAAACAAAGTGGTTGGAAGAAGGAAGCCAGCATGCGGTTGGCAGAGCCTTACATGTTCACGATGTTTCTAGAATGCCATTAGAGTTTTTCTGCAAAATGGACGGTGCTGAGCGGCTCCTGCAACGATACGATTTGTATCGCGGGGCAAGAATTCAGCGGATCGACCATGTAAACTGTGCTGTTCCTGATGTGGAAAAAGCGTATGATTTCTTTATTAACGAATTAGGATTTGCCTGCTCGGAGTATACCTCTACTGAAGACGATCGTATTTGGGCTGCTTGGCTTCACAGAAAACAGGGAGTGCATGACCAGGCCTTTATGAACGGCGAAGGGCCTAGACTTCATCATATCGGCTTCTGGCTTCCTGATCCATTAGCCCTAATTCATTGCTGTGATGTTCTTGCATCATTAGGCTATGGGGACAGTATTGAAAGGGGTCCGGGTCGTCATGGGCTTTCGAATGCGTTCTTCCTTTACTTAAGGGACCCGGATGGATACCGGATTGAGCTTTATAACGGGGACTATTTAACTAGCGATCCGGATTTCAAACCAATCCGCTGGGATTTAGATGATCCAAGACGCCAAACTTTCTGGGGACATAAAGCTCCAGATAGCTGGTTTAATGAAACCTCTCCTTTTCTAGATATTGATACAGGTGAAGAAATAACAGTTTCTGAAGCAAAATTAGCAAAAATTAAGCCAGAGTTTATAATATAATGAAATAAAGTAGAGGAGTAACTATTTGGGGAATTTCCATCTGAGTTACTCCTCTTTTTTGTTTTAATGGACTGCTATATCAACCTCCTGAACTAAAACCGCTGTTTTCTTTCCCAATTCCACTCGCCGCCTTTTTTGCTTGATTACTATTGACTAAAAACAAAACAACCAGTATCAAAATAAAGATTGAAGAAAGGCCAAACATTGCCTGATATCCAATCTTGCCGGCCGTAAAACCCAAAACTGGAGCACCTACAGCCATCCCCAAATCCATCCCGGTTAGGATCATAGCGTTGGCCGTCCCTTTTTTGTTTGAGCTCACCTGGCTGACAGCCCATGATTGAAGCGTTGGCTGCAGAGTCCCGTAGGCGGTACCAAAAAACACAGCCGCTAAAATTAATAGCCATAGAGAATTAATTATAGATAAGAGGAGCAGCCCTATCATTCCGGATAAGCCAGCAGGTATAATAAGCCGTTTATGGCCCACCTTATCATATAATCTACCTGAAACAGGGCGGATAAATATCATCATAATCATAAAAACAAGAAAATAAATTGATATGCTTGCGCCTAACCCGGTTTCATCACCAAGACCATCAATAAAATTAAACACGCCTGTGAAAGTCACACAAAGGAGAAATACTAGAATGCTGGGAAACAGGGCTTTTTTATCAAAAATGTAATAGACTATTGAACTATTATTATTCTTAGATGGTTTTTCACCAGTACGATTGATTTCTAAATTTTTTACATAGAAGCTGCAGGTCGCAATAATAAGAATGATGATAAGTGAAAGGGTAAGGACCATATTAAAATTAAAGGCATGGAGCACAGCCAATCCAGCAAATGGTGCAAAGCTTGCTCCTAAACTTGTGGCCATACCAAAATATCCTACCCCCTCCCCGAGACGGCTCGTTGGGACAGTAGTAGTCGCAAGCGTTGCCAAGAGGGTGGTGATAATTCCAAAACCAATTCCTTCAAAGATCCGCAGCAAAATTATAAACGAATACGAGCTATTACCATAACTTAGAGCGATACTGACAATTATGAATAGCAATGTTATGCAAATTGTCTTTTTGATTTTAATTCTAGGAAGAAAGATACTCACAAGAGGACGTGTGAAAATAGAAGCCAGCATAAAAGCAGTTGTCATTGTTCCTCCAAGTGCCGGCTTATGAGTCAATTGTGTGATATAAACGGGGAAACTGGCATTTAACATGTGCAAGCTTAAGAAAAATAGAAAGGTAATCAAGATAATCAGAAAAAATGGTTTTGACCATAATCGGGGTTTCATTTCGCCTCAGACCTCCCAAATAGAAAAATCATGTATGATTTCATATACGATTTAAACTAACTATAAACAATAAATATATGTTAAATCAACATTTTAAGAATTACGTTTTTGAAACCTATTAACAATGTAAGTATTGAAAGTTGCGGGGGATCTAGTGATCTATTAATTGAAAAAAAGAAAGTTTGAGCCCTTGGCTATAGTAGGAAAAAGGGCTGCTTTTTTTAGATTTTTTTTTATAACACAAAAATTATTCGGATAAATATAAATATTCTTTAAAATTATATTGACTCTCCTGTTACTGGAAACTTTATGATGATTATACAAATTAAAATATATTTTTAGGAGGATGAAACATATGGATAAGAAAAATTTTGATATCGTCCGCCTGCATCATGCAGAAGTAACCGTAACGGATTTAGATCGTGCCCGGGAATTTTATGTTAATGGTTTGGGCTTTTTCGTAACGGAATCAGATGAAAACCATCTCTATTTAAGGGCGATTGAAGATGCAAATCATCATTGTTTAGTTTTAACAAAAGGGGAGCAGGCGAGCTTAAAGCATATTGCCTACCGCGTTAGTGCGGATGAGGATTTGGATGCGCTGGATGAATTATTTACAACTCTTGGTGTAAAAAAACGCTGGGTTGCCCCGAATGAGGAAAAAGGCCAAGGCCGTGCGCTTAAAATTCGGGACCCTGGCGGAATTCCAGTAGAATTCTTCTATGAAATGGATAAAGCGGAAAGAATGCTGCAAAATTACCATTTACAAGGGAATTCAAAAATAAAGCGAATTGATCACGCCAATTGTTTAATCACAAATATTGATGACCTTTATGCCTGGTATAGCGAGCATTTAGGATTTAAAACATCCGAATACACCGTAAATGGGTATGGTGAGGAGGAAAACATTTGGGCCGCATGGATGCATCGAAAGCCTAGCGTTCATGACTTAGCACTCATTAGTGATAAAGGACCACGGTTCCATCATATAGGTTTTTGGATGGATGATGCAAAATCGATTTTGGATGCGTGTGATCATCTAGCCGCATTAGGGTATTACGCTAATATCGAACGTTCACCGGGCAGACATGGAACTTCCAATGCATTCTTTGTTTACCTTCGCGACCCTGACGGAAACAGGCTTGAGTTATATACTGGTGATTACTTTACAAATGATCCTGATTGGGAGCCTGTTAAATGGCATCTTGATCACCCGCAGCGGGCCACATTCTGGGGGGCATTGCCGCCAGATAGCTGGAAGAAAGAGGCTGTACCTGTAGAGGATATTTTTACAGGAGAGCTCCTCCCAATTCATACAATTCGCCGATATGAAAAAATATAGTGAATGTAACATTCCCTGCCTATTTAATGTGTTAGGGGATGTTTTTTTGTGTTAACGTTTTCAATTTTGTCAAAATATATTAATTTTTTTGATAATATAAAAGAAGGTGATGCAAATGAAAAATAAATTGTCGATCGGACAAATGTCAAAGTTACATAACATTCCAATAAAAACGTTAAGATATTATGATGAAATCAACTTGTTTAAACCAATTGAGGTAAATGAGGAAAGCGGTTACCGTTACTATTCTACAGAACAGTTTAAACAATTGGATATCATTCATTATCTTAAAACTTTGGGTGTTCCGTTAAAAGAAATTAACCGTCAGCTGGGCAGCCGTGACATTAATGAATTTTTATCGGCTTTAAAACGACACCATCATACGATAGAAGAAAAAATTACGGAATTGGAAAATATCAAAAGACGGGTAGAAATAAGAATCAAAGAAATTGATGGGAGCATGGGAATTCAGAATATTGGTGTCCCGGAAATTAAACACCTTCCGAGCAGAAAAGTAGTGCAACTACAAGGGGAAATTCGGTCTGTTCAAGAATTGGAGTTATCTCTTAGAAAGTTAAAAGGTGAATTTAAAAATATATCTCCGATCTTCCTAGGGAAAGTGGGATTAACCCGTACTATTTCAAGAGTGAAACAAAATAATTTTTTAGAATATAATTCAATCTTCTTATTATTGGAGGAATTAGATGAACAGGAATATTTTCATGATTTGAGTACGATTTTTCCAGAAGGCGACTATTGCTGTATTTTTTACAGAGGAGTTCGGAGCGAGTCCCCGAAATATTATCAAATTCTATTAAACTATTTCGAAAATAATCATTTTGAGGTGGCTGGAGATTTTATCGAAAGGGCAATCATTGACCAATTTATTTCTAATGATGAAAATGCCTTCCTTACTGAAATCCAAGTTCCAATTAAGAAAAAGTTTGATATAAATCATATATGATATTATTAAAATACCCTTGAAATCATATATGATTTAATATATGATTTTGTTGTAGAAAGATTTTGAAAATTATTAAGAAAATATAATTAATTCAAAAACAGGTTAAGGGAGAGCTGAATATGGGCGTACAAACAGGATTAAAAAAGAAGCTGTTTATTGATGGAGAATGGATAGAGGCACAAAATTATACTTCGTTAATTTCTCCTTATTCTGAAGAAATCATTGGGGAAATTCCCACTGCAACTGAGGAGGAAGTAGAAAAAGCTATTGAAGCTGCATACCGGGCAAGAGAAGTGATGGCGAAAATGCCGGCTCATAAGCGGTCAGCAATCCTCGAAAAATTAGTCAGTTTATTAGAAGCACGGGCAGATGAAGCGGCGGAAATTATTGCCCTTGAAGCAGCAAAGCCTATTACAATAGCTAAGGGAGAGGTTGCACGAACGATTCAAACCTATAAATTTGCAGCAGAGGAGGCTAAGCGTATTCACGGAGAAACAATTCAGCTTGATGCTGCGCCAGGCGGGGAAAACAGAGTCGCTTATACGGTTCGCGAACCGCTAGGAGTAATTGGTGCGATTACACCGTTTAATTTTCCAATGAACTTGGTAGCACATAAAGTTGGTCCTGCGATTGCTGCTGGAAATACGATTGTTTTAAAACCTGCTTCCCAAACACCACTATCCTCATACTTTTTAGCTGATCTGCTACATGAAGCTGGTCTTCCATCCGGAGCCCTTAATGTTGTTACAGGAAGCGGCCGGGTCGCAGGTGAAAAATTAGTTACAGATCCGAGGGTTCAAGCTATTACTTTTACGGGAAGTCCTGCTGTCGGGATTGGAATTCGCAATAAAGCAGGATTAAAAAGGGTGACGCTGGAGCTTGGATCTAACGCTGCCTTAATTGTAGATAAGGGTGTAGATGTAGATAAGATTATTCCACGATGTGTAACAGGGGCATTTTCTTTCCAGGGACAGGTTTGTATTTCACTTCAACGCGTATACATTCACGAAAGCTTATTTGATACGTTTGTCGAAAAATTTGTTGAGGCATCCGCTAAACTTCAAATTGGTGATCCGTTAAATCCAAAAACCAATGTTTCTGCCCTTATTTCCAAGGGAGATGTCCAGCGTACATTAGATTGGATTGAGGAAGCAAAACAACATGGCGCGGAGGTTGCTGCAGGTGGAAGAGCAGAGGGTAATGTGCTGCTGCCAACAATCTTATTGAACGCTGACAAAGCACTAAAAGTATCCTGCCAGGAAGTATTTGCTCCAATCGTTATCATCAATAAGGTTCAGTCTGTAGAAGAAGCGTTTGAACTAGTAAATGATTCCCGCTACGGTCTTCAGGCCGGAATTTATACCGAGAACATCAATACAGCACTCCTTGCAGCCGAAAAATTACATGTTGGTGGTGTAATGATTAATGACATTCCGACGTTCCGCGTTGATAACATGCCATATGGGGGCGTTAAAGAGAGCGGTGTTGGACGGGAAGGAATAAAATATGCAGTTGAAGAAATGACAGAAATGAAATTAGTTGTATTCAATCGTAATTAATTTACTGGCAGGGAATTGATCCCGCAATGGCACGCTGCGGGATCGTTTTTTTTACTGCTATGATCATGAGTGTGCGGGTTTTTCATTTTGAACCACAGTAAATAGGAAGGTGTGAAATGAATGAGTAAGGCAAAGATCAAGCTTCAGGGATTGCTTCAAGAAGAAGAAGTAATCGTCGAGGATGTACATGGGGCGGTAAGTCTAAGAGGAAAAAGTTGTAAGATTGATAATCTTCGTTTAGATGCTCCTGTATCAGGAACAGTTTATGGGACTCTATTAAATTATGAAGGCGCATTGGAAAAGCTAGGGGATGCAGTAAACGAGCCTCCATATAAAGAAGCTCCAAAGGCACCGGTTTTATATATTAAGCCAGTGAATACGTTAAATGGTTATGGTATGCCCATTCCAATCCCATCGGGTGTTCCGGAATTGGAGATGGGGGCCGCACTAGGAGTAGTTATCGGCTGCACAGCTACCAATGTTAGGGTAGAAGAAGCACTTGAATATGTTGAGGGATATACTGTCGTTAATGATGTGAGCATCCCGCATGAAAGTGTATACCGCCCCGCCATCAGCCAAAAAGTCAGGGATGGATTTTGCCCGGTTGGACCATGGGTGATCGACCGTGACGCTGTAGGCAATCCAAACTCGTTGGGAGTACGGGTCTATATTAATGGAGAATTACGCCAGGAAAATACGACTGCCAACTTAATCCGTTCCGTTGAGCAGCTAATTGCGGAAATTACAGAGTTTATGACATTGCAAAAAGGCGATACCTTGCTTGTGGGGGTGCCAGAGAATGCTCCATTAGCCTGTGCAGGGGACAAGGTCCGCGTTGAAATTGATCGTGTCGGTAAATTGGAAAATACAATCGTTCATGAAGAGGAACTGGCAGCGGGGGGTACGAGAATATGAAACGAGCTCGAGTAGCATATTCAGGAGCAATATATGAGGCTATTGAAGCAGAAGGCCGTCTTAAACTGAATGATGGCCGCATTGTTGAAGAACATGAGGTAGTGTGGCTGCCTCCTGTTACACCGCGCACTGTGTTCGCACTTGGATTAAATTATGCGGATCATGCTAAAGAATTGGCATTTAATGCGCCGACTGAACCGCTTGTTTTCCTCAAAGGGCCGAACACGTTTGTAGGTCACCGGGCACAGACACGCCGGCCGGCAGATGTGACATACATGCATTATGAATGTGAACTAGCTGTTGTGATTGGACGTCAAGCCCGAAACGTAAAGCAAGAAAATGCTTATGAATATGTTGCCGGATATACAGTGGCAAACGACTATGCCATTCGCGATTATTTGGAAAACTATTACCGTCCTAACCTGCGTGTGAAAAACCGTGATACCTGTACACCAATTGGCCCTTGGCTTGTGGATGCTAAGGACGTGCCGGATCCTATGAATCTGACATTAAGAACATTTGTTAATGGGAAACTAACTCAAGAAGGTTCAACAAAGGACATGATTTTTGATATACCGTTTCTAATTGAATATTTAAGCAGTTTTATGACGTTAAATAAGGGAAATATTATTTTAACGGGAACTCCAGAGGGCGCTGTTGATACTGCTGTGGGTGACGAGGTAGTGACGGAAATCGAGGGAATCGGCCGTTTGGTGAATACAATTGCCGGAGATGAGACCTTTTTAAAAGCTTAATGAAAGGAGGGGCAGCCTTGCCTCACATCATTGTTGAATACACTGACAACATAAAAAATAAAGCAAGAATTCCGGAACTTCTCGAAAAAATAAATGGAGTGTTAATTTCAAAAAGTCCGCTGTTTCCAACAGGAGGTATCCGTTCACGTGCGATCGAGCTCCATGATTATCGTGTTGCCGATGGGAAAGAGGATGATGCATTTGTTCACATCACACTTAAAATCGGTGCAGGACGTTCGGTGGAGGACAAAAAAGCCGTTTGTGATGCATTGTTTGAGATGACGAAAGACCATTTTGCTGAGCTTTTCTCAAAACGTTACCTTGCTTTATCAATGGAATTATTCGAATTTAATGAAGCTGGAACATATAAGCATAATAATATTCATCAGCGATATAAAAAATAATTGTGGTATTAAAAACCGGTAAAGGGGACTATTTACAGCCCCCCTACCGGTTTTTATTTTGTGAATATTTCGATAATATAATATACGATTTCTTTAAAAAAATCTTGTAATCATATATGATTTAGTATATGATTCTTATATGAGACAAAATAACCAAAACCAATCAATCAGTAAAACTCAATATGCTTACGAATATCTTCGTACACAAATTTTAGATGGAGTCTATGGACCGGGACAGCGCATTATCATTGATCAGGTGGCTAAAGAATTGGGAGCAAGTACCATACCCGTTAGGGAGGCTATTCGCCAGCTAGAAGTAGATGGTTTAATTCAGTATAAGCCTTATAGTGGTGCAATAGTAAGTGTTATCAATGAGAATGAGTATATAGAAACCCTATCTGTAGTTGCCATTCTGGATGGTTATGCAACAGCTTTAAGTTCTCGTAATATGACAGAATCTCAAATTGAGAAACTTAAAGAGTTGAATAAGCAAATGGAAGATGCCCTTTACGAGTTTGAGTTTGAACAGTTTGGGGTATTGAACCGTCAATTCCACTCCATCATTTATCAAGAGTGCGGGAACTCTTTCTTACAAGAGGAAATTCGCCAAGCACAGCTGCGATTAGATCGTGTCCGCAGCTCTATATTTACCTTAGTACCACAAAGGTCCCGGCAATCAATTGAGGAGCATGCAAAGATAATACACTTGATCCAGGAAAAAGCTCCTATTGATGAGATTGAAAAGGCAGTCCGTCAACATCGATTAAATACCATTGAAGCCTTCAAAAACAGAATGAAACCGGGTAAAGACAAAAAAGAATAATATAAAAAAAGAAAGGAGATTTTTTTTACAAAAATATTTCGGAAAATAATCTATATTCAAAACAGATAATTAATTATGTAATGAGCTTTTGAAGTTTTTTGTTAATAACTGGTTGTGATCTTGTGCATTGGAATGATTCTTTATTATTAGAAATTTATAGTCTATATATTGTTTAGAATCTATTGAAATTATCCAATTTTTAAAAGGAGTGGAAGAAATGAGTGTCAATACGAATACCGAAATCACCCTCCAACAATTAAATGAAGATCCATACCCAATTTACGCTAGGTTAAGAAAAGAAGCACCCGTTTGTTTTATTAGCAGTTTAGACCGCTGGTTAGTGACTGGTTGGGATGACTGCAAATATATTGAGGAAAACCATCATATTTTTTCTGCAAATGAAAACCCTTCCATGATGACCAAAACAATGGGTTTAACGATGCTTCGTCAAGATGGTGCAAGCCATCGAAGGCTGCGAATGGCTGTTGAACAGCCGTTACGCCCAAAAGCTGTAAGAAATAAATGGACCAATATTTTTGAGGGAGATTCAGCAGAATTAATTGACCGTTTTATCGAAGATGGTGAAGCCGATTTGGTAAAGCAATTTGCGGGGCCCTTTGCTGGCAGGACATTGAAGAGAATGATTGGGCTTGAAAATGTTTCCGATCAAGAAATTCAGGATTGGTCTATTGCCTTTATGGATGGTATGGGTAATTACAACGATGATCCTGTGATCTGGAATCGGACAGAAGAGGTCAATCAAAGAATAAATAATGCCATAGACGAAGTACTTCCTTTTATAAAGAAGCAGCCGAATGATACGATTCTTTCGAGTATGATCCACACCTACACAGACTTAAAGGAGCAGCTGACGATTGAAGAAATCCGTGCAAATGTCAAGCTTATTATATCAGGAGGGCTAAATGAGCCACGAGATGGAATATCCTCAGCTGTATGGGCTTTATTGACATATCCAGATCAATGGAAGCAGGTAAGTGATAATCCCCAATTATATGCCAGTCTTTCAGAAGAAGCAATTCGCTACATAGCACCTGTAGGAATGTACCCGAGACAAGTAGCAGTTGATACTATATTAAATGGAGTGGAGTTGAAAAAAGGAGATAAAGTTATGGTTTGCTTATCATCTGCAAACCGAGATGAGAGGTTTTGGACCGATCCTGATCATTTTGATCTCACACGTGAAAAAGTGAAAGGTCACATGGCCTTTTCAATGGGTTCTCATTACTGTGTGGGGGCATGGATGGCCAGGTTACAGCTTGCTATTGCGGTACCAATGATTATGGAGCGTCTTCCCAATTTAAGATTTCATCCAAATAAGGAATCAAAATTTTGGGGGTTTGGCTTTAGAGGTCTATTAAATTTGCATGTACAGTGGGATGTCTAATCCATTTTAAAACTATTTAGGGGTGTTTATATGAAGAAAAGATCAATCATGACATTATTATTACTTATTAGCATGTTAGTATTAGGCGCTTGTAATTCCAGCACTGAAACAGCATCCAGCAAAAAGGATTCCGATACAATTAAAATTGCAGGAATCTTCTCTTCTTCCGGTGGTGCTGCACCTCTAGGTGAACCAGGATTAGAAACATTAAAAATGATCGTCAAAAAACAAAATGAAGCTGGCGGAATCAACGGAAAAAAGATTGAGTTAATTACCTATGATGATAAGTCAGATCAAAATGAAGCAGTATTAGCGATGAAGAAAGCGATTACGCAGGATAAGGTATCTGTCGTTATCGGTGGAACCATCAGTGGTAACGCTTTGGCAATGCTTACATTAGCGGAGCAAAATAAAATACCTTTCATTGCAACATCATCAAGTTATCAAATCTATCAAAAAGAAGATGGTTCTTCCCGTGAATGGATATTTAAAATACCTCACAATGATAGTCATGCGGTCGAAAGAATTTTGCAATACTTACAAGAAAAAGGCCTATCCAAAGTGGCGTGGCTGAATGTATCCAATTCCTTTGGAACCAGCGCACATACAGAATTTAAAAAGTTAGCTTCCAAATATGGCGTAGAACCATTAATTGAAGATGAATTCGAGGTAACTGTCAAAGATGCAAAACCGATGTTGACTCGTGTTCAAAAGGTAAATCCACAAGCCATTATCGTTTGGGGAACAGTTCAAGAATCTTCGGTTGTCATGAAAAATATTCGCGAATTAGGAATTAAATTGCCGGTATTAGGAAGTCATGGCATTGGCTCTGATCAATTAATTAGTTTAGGTGGAGATGCCGTAAATGATGTTGTGTTTCCTATCGGTAAATTGATTGTTGCCGATCAATTAGATGATGCCGATCCACAAAAGAAAATTCTGTTGGATTACAAAGAAATGTATGAAAAGGAATACAACAAAGGAGTCAGCTCATTTGGAGCACATTCATGGGATGCATTCTATATGCTTGTAAAAGCTATTGAAAAAGTAGGAAATGATCCGGCAAAGATTAGGGATTATCTTGAAAATGATCTTGGGGATTTTGTAGGTTTAAACGGAATCTTTAATATAACTAAGGAAAACCATAATGGCCTAAAAACAGACAGTCTTGTAATGGTAAGAATTAAAGATGGAAAATGGACAATTGAAGAAAAATAAATTTCAAGATTTTAAGATTGGTTTTTAAAAAGTAAAGATGACAAAATTCACCAGAATGTAAATCAAATCGGAGGGATACTATGGATTTTTCCAGCCAGTTTATTCAACTGCTATTTTCCGGATTAACGATTGGATCGATATATGCATTAATAGCCATTGGCTTTGTCATCATCTACAATGTTACGGGCGTTTTAAATTTAGCCCAAGGTGAATTTGCCATGTTTGGTGCATTAATCAGTATATCTTTTGTTAAGATGGGGCTGCCTCTTTGGGCAGCCATTATTTTAAGTATTTTAATAGTTTGTGTTATCGGGGGGGTGTTTGAAAGGACGGCCATCTATCCTGCGCGTAATTCATCGGTCCCAACCCTAATTATTATTACGATAGGTGTATCCATTGCTTTTAAAGGAATTGCGATCCTCATTTGGGGAACACAGCCGCAATCCCTGCCGCCATTTACAGATAATACTCCGATCAAATTTTTAAATGCTGTCCTATTGCCGCAAAATATTTGGGCGATCGGATTATCACTCGTTAGTTTAGTTGTTATGTTTTATTTATTTAATAAAACATTTATTGGGAAAGCATTAACTGCCTGCGTAGTGAACCAATTTGCTGCAAGATTAATGGGAATTAAACCTGAAAAAATGTCTCTGCTTGCCGTATCAACAAGTGCAGGCCTTGGAGCACTCGCCGGGATCGTTATGGCTCCAATTTCTGGTGCCACCTATGATATGGGAATGATGATTGGTCTGAAAGCTTTCGTTGCTGCAGTAGTCGGCGGTTTAACGAATGTTCCCGCAGCTATCCTAGGGGCATTCCTAATCGGTATTTTGGAGTCATTTGCTGAAGGTTTTTGGTCTGCAGGTTTGAAAGATGTTGTCAGCTTCTCGCTATTATTGCTTATTTTATTCCTTAAGCCAGAAGGATTATTTGCAAAAGCTTCCGGAAAACGGGTATAAGGGAGGAAGTTTGAATGAATAAGAAGGATCTAAAAAAAATATATAAAAGCAGCACCATGGCATTAATCATTCTCCCTATTCTGGTTGGTTTACTGCCTGTTGTTGTCCAGTCTAACTATATCTTTACTGTATTAATTATGATTGGAATTTATGCGATTGTTTGTAACGGCTTAACGATGTTAATTGGCTATGCAGGACAAATTTCATTAGGTCATGCAGCATTTTATGGCATAGGTGCCTATTCTTCAGCAATTATATCAGGGACATACGGTATATCGCCCTGGATTGGTATGATTGTAGGAATGATCATTGCCGCGATAGTTGCTGTCATTGTAGGGATTCCAACATTTAAATTAAAGGGGCATTATTTAGCATTAGCTACATTGGGATTCGGCATCATTGTTTTTACTTTGTTTAAAGAGTTTCGTGATTTAACCGGGGGATCAAACGGATTTTTTGGTATCCCATCCCTAAGTTTATTTGGATTTGAGTTCAATAGTGATGCACGATATTTCTATTTAGTTTGGTTTTTTGTAATTGTTGGTATTATTTTCTCCCGTAACATCATTCATTCTAGGATTGGCCGTGCCCTTAGATCGATTGAAGGAAGTGAAATTGCTTCGGATGCTGTTGGGGTAAATATCATGAATTATAAGCTGCAAGTGTTTGTGTTTAGTGCGATGTTTGCTTCTTTAGCAGGTTCCCTTTTAGCTCATTATGTCTCATTCATTAATCCTGATTTATTTGGGGTGATGACCTCTATTTATTTCTTGATTATGGTTATTATCGGCGGTTCCCAAAATATCTGGGGATCGATGATAGGAGCTGCCGCTTATGTAGCACTCGGGGAATTGCTGAAACATTACATCCCTATTATCCTTCCAAATGCAGGAGGAGAATTTGAAATTGTCTTCTTTGGGCTTTTATTAGTTGTAACGCTTATATACATGCCTAATGGACTATCTCCACAAATTGAGAAGGTGTTTAATAAGTTTAATAGTAAAAAGAAGGGCATCCAAGCTCCTTTGCAGGTAAGTAAAAAGCATATTGCCTCTGGAGGGGAGAACCAATGAGCGGGGATAAGGTAATCTTAAAAGTAGAGAATCTTACAAAGAAATTTGGGGGTGTTACAGCAGTTAATCAAGTATCCTTTGATGTGAAAGAAGGCGAAATTTTTGCTGTAATTGGACCTAACGGCGCAGGGAAAACGACGTTATTTAATATGATTACAGGTGTATTGCCTGTATCCGCCGGGGAAGTATTTTTTGAGAATAAAAAGTTAACTAGAAAAAAGCCATATCAAATTGCAAAATCAGGAATTACCCGGACATTTCAGAATCTAGAAGTTTTCAGTAACATGTCCGTAATCGAAAATGTCATGACGGGTGCGCATTTAACGATGAAAACCAATTTGCTGACTGCTGGTTTACGATTGCCTTCGGTCACAAAAGAAGAACTTAAGATTATGGAATTGGCGATGGAATGCTTAGACCGGGTAGGCATATCGCATTTGGCACACGAATTGTCCATCACTTTGCCGTATGGAAATCAAAGACTTTTGGAAATTGCCCGAGCGGCTGCATCAAATCCGAAACTAATCCTTTTGGATGAGCCAATGGCTGGGTTAAATCCAGAGGAATCTCGGAAACTGGTTGATGTCATTTTAAAAATGCGGGCAGATGGGATGACTTTTGTTTTCGTTGAACACGATATGGAAACGGTTATGTCAATTTCTGACCGAATTGTTGTAGTAGACAACGGTGTTAAAATTGGTGAAGGGACACCGGATGAAATATATCAAAACCCTAAGGTAGTTGCTGCCTATCTGGGTGATGAAGAGGAGGAGGAAGTTTTTGCTTAAAGTAGAAAATCTCCATACCTATCATGGCTTTCTTCACGTACTGCAGGGCATTGACTTTGAATTAAACGAAGGGGAGCTGTTAGCCATCGTGGGCTCCAATGGCGCCGGGAAAAGTACCTTACTAGGAACGCTTGCCGGCATATATTCACCAAAGGAAGGTTCTGTTACCTATAAGGGTGAAGATATTACTAAATATAACGTTCAAAAGGTTGTAGCGAAAGGAATATGTTTAGTACCGGAACGCCGGCAAATTTTTTCCTCTCTTTCTGTTAAAGATAATTTGTTATTAGGAGCCTATCATCGCTATCAAAAGGACAAAAAAAATATTCAAAATGAATATGAAGAAATTGTCGAATTGTTCCCACGTTTAAAGCAAATGTTGGATCGTCCTGGTGGTTTATTATCTGGCGGAGAACAGCAAATGCTGGCAATTGGCCGTGGATTAATGGCAAAGCCAAAGGTGTTAATGCTTGATGAGCCTTCTCTTGGATTAGCTCCTTTAATTGTAAAGGATATCATGAACATTTTAAAAAGATTAACTAAAGAAATGGGAACTACCATCATTTTAGTTGAACAAAATGTAAAGGCAGCATTAAAAGTTGCTGACCGGGGATGTGTGTTAGCACATGGAAAAATGGCCATTTCTGGAACAGCAGAGGAGCTATTAAAGAATCCTAAGGTTCAAGAAGCCTATTTTGGTAAGACAAATCAAACTGAAACACTGACTAGGTGAATAATAGTCGTCTATATCATTAAGGCATCCAAGCTTCTATATTAATGGAAGAAATCCGGTTTGAAAGGGATGAATCGGGATGAGTGAAATGAAAAAGTTAGGAAATATCAAAGATTTAATTGAAGGAGAATTATTTACTTATTTCGTAGACAACTCCTCAATAGCTGTAACAAAAATCGGGGAATCTGTTTTTGCGATTGAGAATCTATGCAGTCATGCGAAGTGCAGCTTGGATGAAGGGTTAATTGAGGAGGAGACGGTTGTTTGTCCATGCCACGGAGCTGTATTTGATCTACATACAGGGGATCCGCTTAATCCTCCAGCAACAAAGCCAATTAAAATATTTCAAGTTTCCATTTCAGGAGAAGAGCTTTATATCAAACTATAATGAAAATAGTTTGAGTGGAAACCGGATATTTATTCACTTCTAGTTCATTTAATTCACAAAAAGGGGTTGAATGCAACATGAAAATGGAAGATTTTCTGCAAATTAAAGAAAAAGTTGCAGAAGGGTATCTACCACAATGGGTAATTACAGACCCGGAAGTATATAGTTTAGAACAAGAAAAAATCTTTGCAAAAACATGGTTGTTTTTAGGGCATGAATCAGAATTAAAAGAACCTGGCAGTTTTGTCACTAGAATGATGGCTGATGACCCGATTCTTTTAATGAAAAATAAACAAGGTGAAATTAAGGCCTTTCTTAACTCTTGTACTCATAGGGGTACGAAACTATGTACTGAGGATTTTGGTAATAAGAAAACGCATACATGTCCTTATCACGGATGGAGCTACAATACGAACGGAGAACTAATTGGGATTGTTGCAGGTAATAAAATATACGGAGAATCGATGGATAAGAGTGAATGGGGACTTCGGATGGTTCCCCGTGTAGAAAGCTACCAAAGGATGATTTTCGGGAATCTTGATCAAAACGCGATTTCTTTAGAAGAGTATCTAGGTGAGATGAAGTGGTATTTTGATATCATGCTCGGGCGAAGCGATGGCGGAATGGAAGTAACAGGTGTTCCACAGCGATGGATTGCAAAGGCTAATTGGAAAATGACGAGTGAAAACTTTAACGCCGATCCTTACCATGTTCAGACAACCCATCGATCTGCAGTAGAAATGAAATTGACGCCGACAGATCCGTTATATGCATCTTATGGTCACCAAGTTGTGCTATCGAATGGTCATGGAATCAATGTCATAACGTCTGCCACTGGAAGAGGGGCAAACCAATATCAGGGTATGCCTGAAGATATGTGGCCGATGTTTGAAAAGAATTTAAGTAAGGACCAATTAGAGGTATTCTCAAGGGTAACAAACTTTGTAGGCGGGGTTTTTCCAAATCTATCTTTCCTAAGTTCTCAAAGCGGAACCGAGGGCAATAAGTATAATCATTTACAATTTCGTGTATGGCGACCACTCGGACCGGATAAGGTGGAAATCTGGGTGTGGCATATGATTGATAAAGCATTGCCAAAAGAATACAAAGAGAAATCATATAGAGGTTTTCTAGCAACATTTGGTGCAGCAGGCACACTTGAACAAGATGACACGGAAAACTGGGCACGGATTGTTGAGGCAAGCCAAGGCAGGATGGCACGAGATCGAAAATTAAATTATAACAATGTAGTAAACTATTTAATGGGCTTTGATAATATGGAACCGGATTCGGAGTTTCCAGGACCAGGTAATGCATATCCAACCTGTTACACCGACCATGTTGCTAGAAGTATGCATAAATATTGGCTGGAGCTGATTATGAAGGATCTAGAGGTGAAGGCTAATGGAAGCTGATTTACATTATGAGATCTCACAGTTCTTGTATAAGGAAGTATATTTGCTGGATCATCGTCAATACAGGGAATGGCTTGATTTGTTAGCTGATGATGTAGAGTATATAATGCCTTTACGTGTAACAGTAGAAAATAAACATGAAACAAATTTGTCGAAAGAAATGACATATTTTACTGATTATAAAAAAGATCTTACAATGAAAGTAGAAAGACTTTATACGAAGTCAGCCTGGGTGGAAAATCCGGCACCAAGACAGCGACATTTTATTAGTAACATCGTTATTGAACCAACAGAAGTGGAAGGGGAATATAACGTAAAAAGTTATTTTCTTTTTAAACGCAGCAGGGCCTCGGAACCAAATACAGAAGAGCTTTTCGGCGAGCGTGAGGATATTATCCGGAGAGCAGAGGACGGCTGGAAGCTGGCGAAGCGTACGATTCACCCTGATCAGGCTGTTTTGACCGTTATGAATTTAAGTATGTTTTTATAAAGGACCGATAAAACCCCGATACATGGACTTTAATTCCTTGTATCGGGGTTTTTGATTAACTTAGCATCGAATTAAATGTGATTTTTATTGTGCTCTTTTGACGAGAAACACTTAAGCTCCTATTAATAATTACAATAAGAAATTTCAAGATTATAAATTCAGAATATTGATAAAAGGGTATTGAAATCATATATGATTGGATATATAATTTTGTATATGATAGGAGCTAAGATAAACTCTGGCTTTGCCTCCTATTGTAAGCTGTCGCAACCTTCTGAAAAGAAATGACTCAAAGCGCTTTTTGATATTTCTTTTTAGCACTTTTGTCTAAAATGGTTAAAAGTTTATAAATACATAAGGAGTGAACTGAATGAGTAATACGAATCTATCTATTGTTATGTTGGGAACCGGGAGTCCTCGGCCGGATTTGGAACGATCGGGGCCTGCCCAAGTTCTATTCCTTGATGATCTTCCAATTTTAATTGACTGCGGTGAGGGCACAACAACGCAATTAATGAAAGCCAATATTCCACCGCAAAATATCAAGCACTTATTTTTCACCCATCTTCATTCGGATCACTTTTTTGGTTACGGTCAGTTTCTTTTAGGCGGCTGGGGGCTTGGGCGACGTGAATTAACCGTTATAGGTCCTAAAGGAATAAAAGAATTTCATGACACGTTAGTACGAATGTTTCATGATGACATTTCCTACAGAACATCATTAGGCAGACCGGGAAATGGAGTACTTGACGTCAAAATTATTGAAATCGACGAGCCTGGAATCGTTCCATGTGATATCCCTGCAAAGGTTACTGCATCTGAAATGGTCCATAATGTTCCAACATTTGGTTTCCGTTTTGAAACGGAAGAAAAAGCGGTTGTTTTTTCAGGGGATACTGCCCCGACTCCAGCTATTATAGAACTAGCGCGAAATGCAGATGTTTTAGTTCAAGATGCTTGTCTCGCAGCAACAGGTGTATATCGGAACACAAAAGACCCCGAATTACAAAAGATTTGGGAAAATTTACAGAAAGAACATTGCACACCACAACAAGCCGGAGAGATCGCCCAAGAAGCCGGTGTGAAAAAACTGGTTATGACTCACTTTTTACCGAATGTTAACGCGGAAGAAGTACAGCAGGAGGCTGCAAATTCCTTTGATGGTGAGGCTATCGTCGGGAAAGATTTACTGAAAATCACAGTTTAGTGCCGGGGAGGATTTTCCTCCTCCTGATGATGAAAGATTAAGATTATGATAAGTTTTATCCGAGTTGGTTAGAAGTTTCTGGAGTCTATGAAAAAATAGATTGTTCGAAATGAATGAAAAACCAAAAAACGTTTAAAGGAGAGTAAATGATGGGCAATGGTCAACTTTCAATCACAATGTTAGGAACTGGGAGTCCCCGCCCCGATTTGGAACGGTCCGGACCTGCCCAAGTTTTATTCATTGATGATCTTCCGATATTAATAGATTGTGGCGAGGGAACAACCGCCCAATTAATGAAAGCCGATATTCCGCCACAAAATATTAAGCATTTATTTTTTACCCATCTCCATTCTGATCATTTCTTTGGTTACGGCCAGTTTCTTCTTGGCGGATGGGGTCTAGGCAGAAGGGAATTAACCATAATTGGGCCCAAGGGAATAAAAGAGTTTCACGAAACATTAGTAAGGATGTTTTATGACGATATATCCTACCGAACATCGCTGGGAAGACCAGGGAATGGTGTCTTGGATGTCAAATTCATCGAAATCGACCAGCCGGGGAGAGTGGAGGTTGATATACCTGCACAAGTCATAGCTGCCGAAATGGTTCATAATGTCCCGACATTTGGCTACCGCTTTCAAACAGATGAGCAGGCTGTGGTTTTCTCAGGGGATACGGCCCCGACTCCAGCAATCATTGAATTAGCCCGCAATGCTGATATCCTAGTACAGGATGCAGGTCTTGCTCAGACGGCAGTTTATCGAAATACAAAAAGTGTTGAGTTACAGAATATTTGGGATAATTTGCAAAAGGAGCATTGTACTCCAGCGCAGGCTGGCGAAATCGCACAAAAGGCATGCGTAAAAACACTCGTGCTGACTCACTTCTTACCAAATATTGATGAAGAAGAAACGTATCAAGAGGCAGCTTGCACATTCAATGGGGAAATTATCGTAGGAAGGGATTTACATGTCATTCCTGTCGCCCAAGCAATAACAAAACAATATTAAACCTGTTTAAATAAAAAAATTTGGTCAAATAGGAGATGTTTTATGAGGTGGGTAATTGTTGTATTTCTGTTCCTTTTATACATTATCAATTATGCAGATAAGGCTATAGTTGGTTATTCGGCAGAACCGATTATGAACGATTTAGCCCTTAATTACACTCAATGGGGTCTAGTCGGCAGCAGCTTTTACTGGTTATTTTCAATTGCAGGTATTGTAGGAGCGGCGTTGACGGATAAAATAGGTACGAAAAAAATGCTGACGATTATGGCGATTGTTTGGACCATTTGTCAGCTAGGTGCTTTTGCTATTTATAGCTTACCTTTACTGATCTTTTCTCGTGTCTTGCTAGGTGCTTTTGAAGGACCTTATCTAGCTACTGCTGTTAGTCATATTAGTAAGTGGTTTCCTCCAGAACGACGGGCGTTTGCTATGTCTCTTGTAAATTGCGGCAGTATGGGTGCTAAATTGATGGCTCCGATGCTTATTGCAGTTATTCACACATACAGCTGGCGTATTGGTTTTGGGTTATTAGGTTCTCTTAGTCTCATTTGGGTTGTTTTATGGCTTATATTCGGTCGCGAACTGCCAAAAAATAAAGTGAATTATGAGGAATCTAATGAAAATTTACCAACAGCGAATTGGAAGGAAATCTCTAAAATACTGCTATCACCAAACTTCATTTTTACTACTTTAGCCTTCTTTTCCGCGTTTTGGGTTTTGACATGGTCATTTGTATGGATGCCGATTTACTTAACTAAAATAATTCACTTAACTCCGATGCAAATGGGCTATGTTATTTCAGCAATTGGCATTATCACTTCTCTCGGTTCAATTGCTGCGGCAGTGCTATCTGACAAAGTATTGAAAAAAACAAAAAGCCATCGAAAATCGCGCGTATTTGTTTCCGGAGGGGCTTTAGTTATAGGGGCAATCTCCTTATTTTTAATCACAATGGTTCAATCAACTGTAATGGCGATTATTCTGCTTTGTCTAGGTTTAACCTTAGTCAATACCATGTTCGCGATAGCACCACAAATTGCTGTTCATTTGCTCCCTGAAAGAAAGGGGCTAATTACTGGAGTATTAGTAGGACTTGCCAATACAGCTGGAATCGTTGGTCCGATTATTACGGGATTTGTCGTTCAATTTGCCGGTAAAAATGAGTCAATGGGTTTTAATTATTCTGTTATGCTCACTGCCGGTATCGTTGTTTTAGCAAATGTACTCTATTTGATTTTTACAAAACCTGACGTGCAAAAACAAAATAAAGATCAAACCCTTATAAATCAAGTAGCAAACTAAAAAATGCTTCTGTTGCAAAAGCTGGAAAGCGCTTTAGTGTGTTTTATCTTTAGAAAAAAAACGGTTTAATGAAAGGAGAATTTAATATGACGACAGTAAAATCAGTTAAAACACTTCAATTATATATCAATGGCGAATGGGTTGATGCCAAATCAGGAGAATTTTTTGATGTCATTAGTCCGGCAACCGGAGAGGTCATTTATCGGGCGGCCAATGGAAGAGCTGACGATGCTAAGAGGGCGATCGATGCATCTTACTCGGCATTCCCAAAATGGTCGAAAATATCATCGAAAGAAAGAGCCGCGATTTTATTTCGTCTATATCAGCTAATGCATGAAAATCTTGAGGATTTAGCACAGACTATTTCAAACGAGATGGGGAAACCAATCAAACAGGCTCGTGGGGAAGTAATGAACGCTGCTGAATATGTCCTCTGGAATGCGGAAGAAGGTAAACGAATCTATGGAACTACGATTAAAGGCTTTGAAGAAAACAAAAGATTACAAGTGATTAAACAGCCTGTTGGTCCGGTTGCTGCGATTACACCTTGGAATTTCCCGCTTGCAATGGTTACTAGGAAAATATCACCTGCTCTTGCATCGGGATGTACGTTGGTATTAAAACCGGCGGAACAAACACCAGGGTCTGCCGCAAAATTTTTTGAACTAGCTGAAAAAGCCGGAGTTCCTAAAGGTGTAATTAATTTAGTGACTGGTTCCCCGGCAGAGATTGGCGATGCCTTCTTGTCCGACAAACGGATTCGCAAAATAACCTTTACCGGCTCAACAAGAGTAGGGAAATTGTTAATGAAGAAGGCTACTGATCAAGTTAAAAGAGTATCGATGGAGCTGGGCGGTCACGCACCATTTATCGTTTTTGAAGACGCTGACATTGACCAAACCGTTTCAAGCATTATGAAAAGTAAATATTTTAACTGTGGTCAAACCTGTATTTCGCCAAATCGAATTTATGTTCAAGAATCAGTCAAAGAAAAATTCCTTACCAAATTAAAAGAGAAGGTAGAATCATTGCAAATTGGCTATGGATTAGAAGAACAGGTAGATTTAGGTCCGGTTGTTAGTCAAGCTGGATTAGAAAAGGTAAAAAGCCATGTAAAAGATGCTGTTCAAAAAGGTGCCGTCCTTATTAGCGGAGGAGATGAATTCCCAGTTCAAGGTTATGAAAACGGATACTTCTATTTACCTACCATTCTTGCAGATGTGAATGAAGAAATGCAGATTGCCAATGAGGAAACATTTGGTCCGGTAGCAGCTGTATTAACTTTTAAAACAGAAGATGAGGTAATTGAAAAGGCCAATAATAGCGATTACGGACTTGCAGCCTATTGTTTTACAAAAGACCTTTCAAGATCAGTCAGAGTTTCAGAAGCCCTGGAGTATGGAATGGTAGGAATCAATGATACAGTGATGTCCCAGGTACAGGGTCCTTTTGGAGGAATCAAGGAAAGCGGTCTGGGTAGAGAGGGCGGACCGAACGGGTTAGCCGATTTTCTCGAAACAAAATTTATTTCTACTATTATTTAAGGATATTTCTCATTTGGAAAATACATTTTAGGAGGGGCTTTTCATGATAAAGAATATCACACAAGAAGAAATTAATATTGATCATTTAAGAGAGTTAGATAAAAAGTATTTTTTACATCCAACCACATCGATTAAACAGCATCAAGCAAATGGTCCATCGGTTATTTTTACAGAAGGAAAAGGTATTTATTTAAAAGATGTAAAGGGTGATACGTATATTGACGGACTTTCATCCTTATGGAATGTAAACATCGGTCATGGCAGGGAAGAAATCGTTGATGTGATTAGTGAACAAATGAAAAAGCTTGCCTATAGCTCGACCTTTCAAAACTTTTCACATGAACCTGTCATTCAGCTTTCTGAGAAAATTGCTTCCCTTACGCCTGGAGATTTAAATGTAAGTTTTTATACTTCTGGCGGTTCGGAATCGAATGAAACGGCATTTAAGCTGGTGAGACATTACTGGAAATTGAAAGGTAAAGAAAAGCGTACGAAAATTATTGCCCTTGAACGCGGATATCATGGTATTACAATGGGCGCAACAAGTGCAACAGGGATCACACCATTTCAAAACATGGCGACTGCCAACGCCCCAGACTTTTTCCATGCAAAACCATTTCAATTAAATTGCGAATTAGGGGACAAAGTGGATGCAAATTATCCAAGAAGTATAAGGGGAATTATCGAGAAAGAAGGTTCTGAAACTGTTGCTGCTGTTATTTTAGAACCGGTCCAAGGTGCAGGAGGCATTAACATTCCACCTGATGGATATTTGCAGGCGGTAAGAAAACTATGTGATGAGTATGGAATCTTGATGATTGCCGACGAAGTGATCTGTGGATTCGGGCGAACCGGCAAAATGTTTGGTGTCGATAATTGGAATGTTGTGCCAGATGTCATGTCCGTAGCTAAAGGGATTACCAGCGCTTACATTCAACTAGGTGCAGTTATCATTACTGAACGTTTGCGGGACGAATTAGCAGAAATTTCAACCGATGTTTTATTCCATGGCTTTACTTATAGCGGTCATCCTAGTGCATGTGCGGCTGCCTTGAAAAATATTGAAATTATAGAAACCGAAAATTTAGTGGCAAATGCTAAAAATATGGAGGATGAACTTTTAAAAGGGTTTCAATATCTTGAAGAGAAACATTCAATCGTGACAAAAACAAGAGCGAAAGGTTTAATGGGGGCATTTGAATTATTCGTTGACCGTGATAGCGGTACACCGTTTGACCCTTCTGCTTTAGCAGCGCCAAAAGTGATTCAGGAGTGTTTTAAGAGAAAATTGATTGCCCGTCCTGTTGTATTTGAAGGATCTAACATTATTACCATCGCTCCGCCTTTGATTGCGAACAAGCAGGAAATTGAAAAAATCATCGTGATTCTTTCTGATTCCATTACAGCATTTGAAAAACAAATCTAGTTGGAATTTAAATGAGATTATCTAGATAATTTTAAAAAAACCATCAGATCAGTTAATAATTGAGGTTACAACTTGTCGCTTCCTATTCTGGGATGTTGGTGCGAGGAACCTTAATTATTCTTTAGATCAGGTGGTGGCATTTTTTTGCCTTTAAATCCCTAAAGACCACAAATTAGCAAGCTTTTGAAATAAAAAAGTTTTGACAACCAATTAACTAAGGAGGCTTGATTTATGGGGAAAAACGCAGCAGGGAAGCAAGAATTAAAAAAGGTGTTAAAAACGCGGGATCTTGTTATTTTTGGTTTGATATTTATTTCGCCGAATTCAGCTCAGTCATTATTTGGCGGCCTTACCACCTCCTCTCATGGTCACGGATTACTTGCTATTTTAGTAGGCCTTGTTGCAATGATATTTACAGCATTTAGCTATGGAAAGATGGCAAGTATCGTTCCAAAAGCCGGTTCCACTTACAGTTTCGCCACACATGCGCTAAATCCAACAATCGGTTTTATTGCTGGCTGGGCGATTCTTTTAGATTATTTAATCTTTCCTATGCTGGTTTACAAATTAGGTTCTAGTTTTGCTGTAGAAATGATGCCGTTTATGCCGTTATGGCTGATGCTTTTCATTTTTATTGTCCCAATGACTATTTTTAATTATTTAGGTATGAAGGTTTCTAAGCACCTTAATCTCATTATGTTACTCCTAAAATTATTGAGCGTTACTTTGTTCCTTGGATTCGCCATCCATGCCCTTACAAATGGTGTAGGTGCTGGACATGTCGTCGATTTGAAAGGGATTTTTGATACGCAAACATTTTCCATGAATGCTCTAATTGCAGGTTCATCGATCGCTGTACTTTCCTATATTGGGTTTGATGCAATCACCGCTTTATCGGAAGATGCGCAAGTTTCTGGGAAAACAGTCGGACGCGCTGTCATTATCACCTGCCTAATAAGCGCTGGTTTAATTGGTATTCAAATCTATTTCGCAACACTACTTCACCCAGATTTCACCACATTTAAAAATCCTGATACTGCTTTTTATGAAATAGCCCTTGCTGCTGGCGGAAGCAGTCTTGCCATTATGACTACAATACTCCTTAATATTACAGGAGCTGCTACAGCATTAGCCGGTCAGGCGTCCGGTTCGAGAGTTCTGTTTGGGATGGCGCGTGATGGAGTACTACCAAGCTTTCTAAGCCAATTACATCCAAAGTATAAAACTCCAGTTAATAGTGTTTTACTTTTAGCAGTGCTTGGCTATATTGGAGCCTTGCTAATCCCAATTAGATTGTTCTTTTTGATCGTAGTATTTGGAGCATTAATCGGCTTTATCTTTGTAAATTTAGCCGTCATCCTAGAATTTTATATCAAACGAAAAGAGAGAAACGGGGGTCAGATTTTTTTCAATTTTATTTCACCGTTATTAGGAATCGCAGTGTGTATTTATATTTTAATAGGCATGGATGCTACTGGGAAAATCGTGGGTGTTTCATGGCTGCTAATAGGGTTCCTATTCTTAGCGGTAAAAACGAAAGGTTTTAAAACAAGACTAAAATTGGATAGCTTAAGCGAAAATTTATAGTATGCAATAGAGGAAACGTTGAGAGATCGAATTCATACATTCCCCTGAATAAGAAAGGAGTTAAAGAATGTCAGAAATTGCATTAACCATGTTAGGAACCGGAAGTCCAAGACCAGATATAGAACGTTCCGGACCGGCACAAGTATTGACTATTGATGGAACACATATCTTAATTGATTGTGGAGAAGGGACATCGACACAACTGTTAAAGGCTGGCATTCCCTTAGAATCGATTAATCATTTATGGATCACCCATTTACATTCCGACCATTTATTTGGCTATGCCCAATTTTTGATTGGCGGTCAAGGAAACGGGCGGCGGGAATTGACCATAGTTGGACCAAAAGGGATTAAAAAATACCACCAAAGAATATTAGAATTATACGAAGAGGATCTCAATTACCGACTTTCATTAGGGCGGTCGCCGAAGGGATTACTGGATGTTAATATTATTGAAATAATAGAATCTGGTGAGATAAAAACGGATATTCCTGCTTATGTGACTTGTGCAGAAATGGTTCATAATGTTAAGACATTTGGATATCGGTTCTATATCGAGGATAAGGTAGTTGTTATTTCCGGTGATACGGCACCAACACCTAATATCGTTGAACTTGCTCGTGGTGCGAATTTATTAGTCCTTGATTCTGCTCTTACGACCACCTCTGTCTATACAAAGGGTGGAAATAAAGAATTTAGCAAAGTTTTTGAAAACCTAAAAAAAGAACATTGTACTCCAGTTCAATGCGGACAAATTGCCCAAGAAGCAGAGGTAAAAACTTTGGTACTTACTCACTTTTTACCTGAGGCGGATGGTGAGGAAGCCTTTGCTGAAACATCTTCAGTATTTGCAGGTGAAGTGATTGTACCAAAGGATTTACAAAAAATAAAAGTAGATTAACTAAAAAGTCCCTTTGCACCTGAAAAAATGCAAAGGGATAATAATTTAGTAAAGATTTTCTCTCTTCCTTTAAAAACTTTTTACCAAAGTGGATAAAAGTTGTATAATAAGGGTAATAGCGATAAAGGAAGATGAGTCTTATGCTAAAACAATTCCATAACCCCATGTCCCAAAAATTAATGAATACTAAATTGTTATATAAGCTAATTCGAACAAATGGTCCAGTAACAAAAAATGCACTTATTGAACTCACTGGTTTAAAGCAAACTACTTGCGGAAGAATCGTAGAGGAGCTTGTTCAGGAAGGTTTAATCATTGAAAGTGGTACTGACAGATCGAGCGGCGGACGGAAACCTATTATGTATGATATTAATTCCAAACTATACTATTGTATAGGGATTGATATTTCCCGTACCTTTACAAAAGTACTGTTATTAGATATTCATTTGAAAGTGAAGGACGAAGCAAAATTAAGGATGGACCATACGTGTAGCCCCGAGAAAACCATTTCTTTTATAATCAATGCCATCGAAAAAATGTTGAATAAAAATCAAATTCAACACGCCCAATTATTGGGAATCGGAATTGGGGCGATTGAACCGCTTGATCGGGAAAAGGGCATTATATTTAATCCGCTTTATTTTCCTGCAAATAATTGGAGAAATATCAGGATCTCAGAAATTTTGAGAAATCATTTCAATACAAGAATTCTTGTTGATAGCGGGGTTAATACGGCTATTCGGGCAGAATATGAAATAGGCTTGAATAGTGTGGTCGGCAATCTCGCTTACACGATTGCAGGTGTAGGGATACGACTTGGTTTGATGACCAATCATCAACTTTTTCATAGTCCTGCTACAGGTTTTGGAAAATATGGCAATGGACATATGGTGGTAAATACGAATGGAAGGAAATGTGACTGCGGCAATTATGGCTGTGTCCAAACTTATTCAAGTATATTAGCTTTAAAGGAGGAAATCATCCATCATTTAAAGCGCGGACATTCTTCAATTTTAACCGAAAAGATTGCCAATCCCGACGAAATTGAATTTGAAGATATTTGTTGGGCGCTAAAGAATGATGATCAACTTTGTTCCTTTATTGTCAAAGATTTTGGTTTTTACACAGGAATGGGCGTAGCGAACATCATTAACCTATTCCAGCCTGATATTTTCATCTTAGAGGGTCCAATGTATAGCCGGCTGGAATTATTTTATGAAACGGTAACGAAAACAGCGAGTGAAAGAATTGGAAAAATATATCCGGGCTATGAGGTGAAATTCAGTCATGGATACCTCGGTGAAAACGCAGCTGCAATCGGGGCGGGGAGTATGGTTTTAGGTTACTACATAGATTAAGAGGGGGATCGGTATGAACAGGTTTAAGAAAATGAAACTCTTATGGAGTCTCTTTTTTACCTTTATGAAAATAAGTCCATTTTCCTTTGGTGGTGGTTATGCCATGATTCCCTTACTAGAGAGGGCCGTGACGGAAAAGAAAAAGTGGGCTAAAAAAGAAGATATAACCGATGTACTGGTGATGGCACAGACAGTTCCGGGATCCATTGCTGTCAATACCGCAACATTTATTGGTTATCGGCTTGCTGGTTTATCAGGGGCAGTGGTTGGAACATTGGGGATTGTAACACCAACCTTTATTATTATTGTGCTGCTTGCTGCATTATTTTTGAACTTTCAGCAAAACCCGATTGTCGCCGCAGCTTTGATGGGGATTAGGCCGGCAATTGTTGCACTAATTATTTATGCCGCAATTAAAATCGGTAAGACCGCCATTTTTGATATAAAAACGCTTATTTTTGCAGTTATTTCCTTGATCTTATTTTTGTTTGTTCATATGCATCCTATAGTAATTCTAGTTGCAGGCGGATTAGGCGGTATTCTATTAAATATGAAAAATTTGATCAGTACCAATGAAAAGGACCAAGAAAAATCACGAGGGGCTTAAAGGAGAAAGGGGGAGTTAGGTGTATTGGGAACTATTTCTGTCATTTTTGAAAATTGGATTTATCTCCTTCGGCGGCGGTTATGCGATGATTCCAGTAATCGAATATGAAGTCCAATCACACGGGTGGATGACGACACAGCAATTTACTGATGCTGTAGCAGTTGCTGGAATGTCCCCTGGACCCATTGCTACCAATAGTGCTGTATTTGTTGGTTATAAGATTGGAGGATTGCTTGGCGCCATTGTTTCCGCCGTTGCAGTTTCACTCCCATCTATTTTGATTGTTGTGTTGATTTCACTGTTTATCAAAAAGATGAAAAACCAATCTGTTATTCAATATGCTTTTTATGGATTACGACCGGTAGTAACTGGATTAATTGTTTATGCCGCAATTAAATTTGCTGTTCAAAATGATATTATTGGCGACGTTAATTTATATGGATTTAATTTTACAGGTGTATTGTTTATTTTAAGCGGAGTTTGTTTGCTTCTTTTCACAAAAATAAATCCAGTCATGATTATTCTTTTGTCAGGGGTTTTTGGTGTAATTATCTATTCTTAATGAAAAAGCCAGGTTATTTTACCTGGCTTTTTTCCCATTCATGTTTTAACAGGGACAAAACATATGTATCATGTGATTGTTTGTTTTGATAAATATAATCCCGCAGCAATCCTTCATTTGTGAAGCCAAGCTTTTTAAGAAGATTCAGGGAAACTGTGTTTTCTGGATAAACAACGGCCCCAACCCGGTGTAAATCCAACTGTTCAAAACTAAAGTTAAGAACCTCCTTTAAAGCTTCAGTAGCGAAACCGTTCCGCCAATAGGATGGGTGCAATTCATAACCAATCTCAGCCCGTTTGTTATTCAGCTGCAGCGCATTCAAGCCAATCGTGCCAATAATTTTTTGATTCTCTTTTAATTTAATGCCCCAGCGGATCCCGCGTTTTTCATGAAAGTTTTTATGATACATATCAATTAATTTTGTTGCCTCGGCAGGCAATATAAATGGATCAGTCCCATAGTATTTTGTCACTTCCTCCAAGGACAAAATACTAAAGATACTGTCTAAATGTTGATGGGTAATTTCGATTAATTTCAGTCTTTTTGTCTCTAAAATTGGAAACCTCAAAACCGGCACCTCTTTTTTTCATCAATAAAGTTAAATATTTCACTAATTCTAGTGTATATTGGGTGATTATAAAAATAAAGTAAAACACATTCATTTCATTTGAATAAGGTACATAGTCTTATATTAACGGAGTAAGCAGAGAGGAGTCATGTGAATGGATGATCGTCAATTTCGAAATGCAATGGGGAAATTTGCCACAGGGGTAACGGTAGTAGCAACAGAAGTAGACGGTAATGTGTATGGGATGACGGCAAATGCATTTATGTCGGTTTCCCTTCAACCAAAGCTTGTGGTAATTTCCGTCGCAGAAAAAGCTCAAATGCTGAAGAAAATCAAACAAAGCGGAACGTTTTCGGTGAATATTTTAGCCGCTGAGCAAAAGGAATTATCGATGATTTTTGCTGGTCAGCTTAAAGAACACCGTGATGTTGAATTTGAGCATCTAGGAAAAATGCCAGTAATACCGGGTGCTATAGCGCAAATAACCTGTGAAGTATCCGTGGCTCATGTAGAGGGTGACCATACATTGTTTATTGGAAAGGTAACAAACATTCAATTAGAGGATGGGGAGCCGCTGATCTATTACAGTGGGAAATATAGAAAATTAGAAAATGATGATTAAAGGAAAATACCAGCATTATCCGGGAATTTCAGGATAAGCTGGTATTTTTGTTTTAAGGCTTAGCCAAGCCATGCTTTTTAATATGATACTGTAAGCTTTGCCTTGTAATCCCCAATTGTTTGGCTGCTTTTGAAATATTCCAGTTCGTTTCATCTAAAACTTTTTGAATGTAATGCTCTTGCGAATTGGCAAAGATTGATTTAAGCGGGTTCTTGATGACTTCCTTTTGATTACGGCCTTTAGACGAACTAGCTGTCACAATTTTATTTCGTAAATAAGCAGGAAGATGCTCGCTATTAATTTCCTTTTCTGTTTCATTTGATTGGATAATTAAATTCTCTATCAGATGCTCAAGTTCTCTTGTATTTCCGGGCCATTGATATTGCAGGAGCATTGCTCTTAGTGCTGACGATAGCGGAGGGACTGATTTATTAAATTTGTGTTGGTATTTTTCGATAAAGTGATCAATAAAAAATAAAATATCCTCGGTTCTCTCTCTTAATGGCGGAATGAAAATACTTGTATGAGCAATCCGGTAAAATAAATCAAGGCGCATTTTTCCTTCTTCGGTTAATTTCACCGGGTCCTCATTTGAGGCACTTATAACGGTGCATTCAACAGGAGAAACATCGTTTGAACCAACTCGGCGTACTAACCGCTCCTGTAATACCCTCATTAGCTTTGATTGAAGTGTCAGCGGCATAGAGTTAATTTCGTCTAGAAAAAGGGTACCTTTTTTGGCATATTCAAAAAGACCCATCTGGTTTGAAGCCCCCGTAAACGCTCCTTTCACAGTACCAAATAAGGTGCTCTCCAATAAGGTTTCCGGAATAGCCGCACAGTTAACGGCAACAAATGGCTGTTCCGCTCTCGGACTGTGATTGTGCATACTTTGGGCAAACAGTTCCTTCCCTGTCCCTGTTTCTCCGACGATCAGTACATCCGTATTATGAATGGCAATATTTTGGGCCTCTTGAATCAAATTTTTTAAGGCTAGGCTTTTTCCTTTAATATTTTCAAAAGTAAAAGAAGTCCCGTTTTTAAACGGCTTTGAGTCTGAATCAGGTTGAACAATCTGCCTTTTCATCTCAATTGTTTGATGCAGCCGATTTTTTAAATGAGATTCATTGGTACTTATGGAAAAGACGGCAATCGTCTCACCGTCTTTTTGAATCGGAAAGGTACTGTAATTGACGTATCTAGGAATTCCATTTACTGTCGAATGCGCCCGATATCTTGAGAAAATTGGCTTGCCTGTGTTAAATGTATGCCTGTGCTCTGAGTATTGCGGATTATAGTTATAGGCGGACCACAAATGTTTCCCGATAATTTCACGGTGGTCCAGGCCCTCTAGTTTTTCTTGAGCATGATTATACAACACAATTCTGCCCTCATGGTTACTCATCATGACCCCTTCATCAAGGGATTCGATAATTTTTTCAAGGCAAAATAATCTTGTATTTGGACTTTCCGTTATATTGGTAAGGTCTTCTATACACAAAACTGTGTAGATAACATCCGCAGTAAACTTTTTTACCTCAACCATGAGTTTTCTTTGATTCAATTTAATAGGAAAGCAACTGTTTTCGACTAAATTCTTCGCAAGACAGGGAAAAAGTACAGAAATATGTATCCCTTCATTGATCTCTAGCGGAAGGGTTGGATTAATGTCATAGGATAAAATATGAAAACTATCATTTAATACAATAACCCCGTCAACATAATTTTTTAAGATAGAACCGATGGATTTTGCAATCAAGTTAAAAGCCCCCCTTATTAAGATAAAGACCTTGCTAAGAATATAACACTTGTTTTGAATTTTTTAAATAGTCTGCACGCAAAAAATATCTGCACCCATCTAAATGTAATCGCTTTCGTAATTAACAGCCCGGAGAACTATTATTTCGACAAAAATAGTGCCAAATCCATCTGCACTCGATTTGCAGAATTTGGATTTTTTTGAGTGCAGGAGAGGGCTTTTTTATAGTTTAATAGGCTTTTTTGCAAAAAAAATAAAAATTTGTCCCTTTTTCTAATTTGGCACGCAACTTGCAATATATAAAAGCGAGTACAAACAATACAACTTTATCAATCTAGGAGGAATTGTACATGACAAAACCAGAAATCTTATATTCAGTAAAGGCGCAAAGAGGAGACGTCCTACGCTGTAAGGGCTGGAGACAAGAGTCGATCTTAAGAATGCTTGAAAATAACATGGAAAATGCTGAGAAGCCAGAAGAGCTAGTTATTTATGGTGGGATTGGTAAAGCAGCACGTAACTGGGAATCCTATCATGCAATTGTAGATTCTTTAAAAGAACTTGAAGATGATGAAACACTAGTTGTTCAATCCGGTATGCCTGTGGCAATCTTCAAAACTCATAAATATGCTCCAACGGTTGTTATGGCAACTACCAATATTATGAAAGCTGACTGGCCGACTTTCTATGATCTTCAAGATAAGAACTTAACAATGTATGCAAACTACACAGCTGCTCCATGGGAGTATATCGGGACACAAGGTGTTATCCAAGGTACATTTGAAACACTTTCGGCAATTGCCCGACTTCACTATAATGATTCCCTTGTTGGGAAAATCCTGTTAACTGCCGGTGCCGGCGGAATGGGCGGCAACCAGACAAGAGCGATGACAATGCATGGCGGGGTTGCCATTCTATGTGATTCTAACATTGAAATTATTAATCGCAGAATTGAAAAAGGATTTATTGATTGTATAGCAGATTCATTGGATGAAGCAATTGAAATGGCGAAGCAGCACGCAGCAGAAGGGAAGCCGCTTGGGGTTGCAGTAGTTGGAAACGCTGCCGATATTTTTGAAGAAGTGCTGCAAAAAGGCTGGCTGCCTGACATCGCAACATCCATGACACCTGCACATGACCCAATTTCTTATCTGCCGGCTGGTTACACGGTAGCAGAAGCAGAAGAGCTTCGTGACACAAACCGTGAGCTTTACTTGGATAAAGCCCGCGAGACAATGATTCGCGAGTTGAAAGCATTGATCAAATTCTTAGACCTTGGCGTTAAATCTTTCGAATACGGCACAAGTATCCGTAAAGAGTGTATTGATGCTGGATTTGATGAGAAAGAAGCGAAGCGCCTGCCTGGTTTCGTAGCTGAATACATCCGTCCATTATTCTGTGAAGGCCGCGGTCCTTTTCGCTGGGTATGTCTATCAGGTGAAGCAGATGACTTGCGCAAAATCGATGAAATGATTCTTGAAGAATTTGCTGATGACCTGCTTGTAACACGCTGGATCAAGCTTGCCATGAAACATATTCCAATTGAAGCACTTCCAGCACGTATTTGTTATATGGGCTTCGGTCAGCGTAAGAAATTCGCTTTAAAGGTAAATGACATGATCCGTAAAGGCGAGCTCGCCGGACCTGTGGCATTCTCACGTGACAACCTTGACTCCGGTTCAATCGTGAACCCAACATTCGAATCAGAAAACATGAAAGACGGCGGAGATTTAATCTCTGACTGGCCAGTATTGAATGGCTTGTTAAACGCTGTTGGTATGTGTGATCTAATCGCCCTGCAAGCAAACTACTCTATGGGTGAAGCCGTTCATACAGGTGTAACAATGATTGCAGATGGTACTGCTGAATCTGACATGAGACTTGAAGTAGCCATGACAGTGGACTCTGGTATTGGGGTTATCCGCCACGCTCAAGCGGGTTATGAAATTGCCCGTGACGTAGCAAACGGAAAAGGAAAACTGACAGACGAAAGCATTAAAGTTCCGTTATGGTGGTCACCAAAAGCGACATTTGGTCCAAAAGATTTAGAAAAAGAAAATGTAAAAGCATAATTTAACGATAATTTTGGCGGCTGTTCCTATGATTGACCTTTCAGGGGCAGCCTTCTTTTTAAAATTTGAGCGGGTGCCTGACACCATAAACATATCTCCCCATTGAAAGAGGTGGAACATATGAAAGAACTTCAAGGATCCGTTGAAACCCAGCAGTTCAATCAAAATGTTGATGTAAAGCCGTCCATCTATTCTATTTCCAACATTTTAAAATTTCTAATCTTTAGCATGATTGGAATCTTTATGTTTTTTATTCCGATTGAATGGAACGGAAAGAGTTCTATTCCACTAGACCATTTCGTAACATGGGTTCGCAACATTGTTGGAAAGGGTGCTTCTTATTACGTATTAATCTTAGTAATGTTAGGGGCAATACACCCTTTTTATAAAAAGACATGGAAGAAAAACGCTGTCGAAGCAGTCATAACCTTATTTAAGGTACTCGGGGCAATTGCTACCATTATGGTTATTTTTAATATCGGTCCTGCCTGGCTGATGGCTGAAGATATGGGGCCGTATTGGTTGAACTTTTTGCTGATTCCAATCGGCATGCTTGTTCCAATCGGTGCGGTATTTTTAGCCTTGCTAGTTGGTTATGGACTATTGGAGTTTATCGGAATATTTATGCAGCCGATTATGAGACCAATTTGGAAAACTCCGGGAAGGTCAGCAATCGACGCTGTTGCTTCATTTGTCGGCAGTTATTCAATTGGGCTGTTAATTACCAACAGAGTGTACAAGGAAGGGAAATATACGAAAAGAGAAGCGGTGATTATTGCTACTGGTTTTTCAACTGTTTCTGCAACATTCATGATTGTAGTAGCAAAAACTCTAGATTTAATGCATATATGGAACCTTTATTTTTGGTTAACATTAGTCGTCACGTTTGCGGTTACTGCCATTACGGTAAGGTTAAGACCAATTAGTAAAATGAGTGATGAGTATTATTCCGGCGAAGGGTATCCTGAGGAAGTAATAAAGAAGGACCGGATCAAAGTCGCCTGGAATCAAGCGATGATCACTGCGGAGTCTGCTCCAAAACTATGGAAAAATATCTTTGATAATGTAAAAGACGGTGTCCTAATGGCAATGGGAATTCTGCCAACCATTATGTCAATCGGTTTATTAGGCCTAATATTAGTGAATCAGACACCCGTTTTTGATTATTTAGGCTATATTTTTTACCCGCTGACAGCTATTTTGCAAATACCAGAGCCGTTTCTTGCGGCTAAGGCTGCAGCTATTAATCTAGTAGATATGTTTGTGCCGTCATTAGTTGTTTTGAAAACCAGCTTAGAGACAAGATTCATTATTGGATCCTTGTCCATATCGGTCATTCTTTTCTTTTCCTCGTTGATCCCGTGCATTATGTCTACGGAAATCCCGTTGAGGATGAGAGATATTCTTTCAATCTGGTTCATTAGAACAGTATTTTCCCTTTTGCTAATCACACCGCTTGCTTTTCTGTTTTTATAAAAGCGAGCTGTGATTTTTATAAAAGCTATATCACCTCTAGTGGAGCTAGATAAGTGAAAAATAATCATGGAGGTTTAATAAATGTCTGAAACGAAGGTGAAGACAAAGGTTGATTTAGTCATTGCTCATGCAGCAGAGGCTTTGACATGTGTGGGAGAAACTATGGAAGACATTGGTGTTATCACGAATGCCTGGATTGCCATTAAAAATAACAAAATTGCCGGGGTAGGATCAGAGGAAGAGATTAAGAGACATTTTGAATTTGATTCAAACAGTTTAATCGATGCTTCAGACAAAGTGGTTGTCCCTGGCTTTGTCGATTCCCATACACATTTAGTGTTTCACGGAACACGTGTTGAAGAATATGCGGCAAAACTGACAGGAAAACCGGAAAAGCTAGAGAAGCTTGCCATAACAACCGGACCAAACCGAACAATTGAACTAACAAGAAATACGCCGGCAGAAGAATTATTTCACCAATCAAAGAAACGTATGCTGACGATGCTTGAGCAAGGAATCACTACAGTTGAAAGTAAAAGCGGCTATGGGCTGACAACAGATAGTGAAATCAAAATTCTTGAGGTAAGCAGACGCCTCCAGAAAGAAACACCACTTGATGTAATCAACACGTTTTTAGGTGCCCATGGAATTCCAGAAAACATGACAAAAGAGGAATATGTTGATGTTATTGTCAACGAAATGATTCCGAAAGTCGCGGAACGGAAGCTTGCAGAGTTCTGCGATGTTTGGTGTGATGATGGTTATTTTACTGCGGAGGAATCAGAGAGGATTCTCAGAGCTGGCTTAAAGAATGGAATGAAACCGAAAATTCATGCTGATGCCTATTCTTACATAGGTGGTTCCGACTTAGCAGCAGAAATGAAAATGGTTTCCATTGACCATTTAAATTATACACCTATAGAGGCAATGGAAAAATTAGCGGAGGCAAAAGTAACGGCTGTCCTCATGCCTGCACTTGATTTTGCCGTTGGACATAAGCGTCCATTTGATGCAAGACAGATGCTTGATTTAGGAGTGGAAGTAGCACTTGCCACCGATTTATGTCCTGCCAGCTATACACAATCCATGCAGTTTGTTATTCAGCTTGCTTGCCGTTTGTATAAGTTTTCCGTTGAAGAAGCAATTAAAGCAGCGACAGTGGGCGGGGCAAGAGCACTTGATCTCGATGACCGTGGCGTTATTCAGGAGGGAAAACTGGCAGATTTACAAATTTGGGATGTTCCATCCTATAAGCATGTGGCATATGAGCTTGGAGTTAATATTGTAGAAACGGTTATTAAAAGCGGCGAAATAGTAGTTAACCGCAAAGCTTAAATTTTGGAGGGATTTATAAATGACGACCAAACTTTCATCACGTGCAGCAGAGCAGGTAAATGGAGAACGTCTATTGGATTTGTTTTTAGAATTAGCGAAAATAAACGCACCAAGCACGAAGGAGCAGCTAGTTGCAGATTACTTAAAAAAGGCACTCCCAGAGCTTGGTTTTACGCTGGAGTTTGACGATGCTCACAAAAATTTCGATGGTGAAGTAGGGAACTTGGTTGCCTGGCACGAAGGAACAGACCCATCGATCCCTCCATTATTCTTCTCGACTCACATGGATACGGTTCTGCCGACGGAAGGCCTAAAACCAGTCATAAAAGATGGTGTTATTCATTCTGACGGTACCACGATTTTAGGGGCAGATGATAGAGCGGCATTAGCGGCATATCTTGAGGCCGTGAGAGCAATCATCGAAGGCGGAATTCCACATGGTCCAATCGAATTTATCTTAACGGTAAATGAGCAGCCTGGATTAGTTGGTGCCCGTTATATGGATTATTCGAAAGCAAAGAGTAAAACAGGCTATATTTTCGACAGCAGCGGCGATGTTGGGCAAATCATTCTAAAGGGACCTTATAGCTCTCGTATTTGGATTGAAGTTGAGGGTAATGCAGCCCATATTGCCCTTAATTCAGAAGAAGGAAATAGTGCGATATTAATCGCAGCTGAAGGACTTTCTAATATGAAGCTTGGTGAAATCGATGAAGGCACATTGGCTAATATCGGAATCATTAATGGCGGCGAACTTACTTCGATTATTCCTGGCAGTGTAACGATTGCAGGAGAGGTCAGAAGTTTTTCAAAGGTAAAGCTGGATGCACAGCTAAAGCATATGGAGGAAGTGATGCAGCAAGCAGCTGAGAAAAAGGGCGGATTAGTAAAAGTCAGAGTTGAGAAAAAATATTTAGGCTTCGATATTCCAAAAGAAGACATCTTGGTTAAAACAGCATTAACGGCTGCTGGAAATATTCATGTAAGCCCATATTTAACTGAAACACTTGGCGGGGCTGATACAAACGTATTAAATGAGAATGGATTAACGTGTTTAACACTTGGTTTAGGGTTCCAGAATATCCATTCCTTCAGAGAATGCATCAGCGTTGAGAATCTAGTGAATACGGGAAGACTGACAGCGGCGCTAATTGAACAATGGTATGTAAACCATAAGGAAAAATAGAATCATTTGAACGAAACACCTCTGTAATGGCAGAAATAGTAGAATTAAATAGTAGAATTTATGGACTGAATAGGGCAGTCTCATTAATGCGTGACACCACATAAGTACAATGACAATAATTACTGTTCTTTAGAAAAAGTTCTTGGGGTCACGCATTTGTTTTGGGAATGCCCTTTTAGGCCGAAACAGTCTGTTTGAAAACTAAATATATTTGAAGAGGTGGTAAGATGCTAACGAATCCAGTAGTAGTTTCCGTCCTTGTTTTAACTGTCTTAAGTCTTTGCCGTGTACATGTTATTTTTGCCTTAATCATTTCAGCCATCGTTGCAGGGGTAACAGCAAACTTGTCAATAACAGATACGGTTAATACGATGATAGGCGGAATGGGCGGACAGGCCCAAACTGCTTTGAGTTATGTATTACTAGGAATTTTTGCCGCAATGATAGCGCATTCAGGTATTACTACTATCTTAATTAATAAACTGCTAGCTATGAAGAAAAAGAGCAAAATTTTGCTTTTGTTTATGTTTGCGGGTATTGCTTGTCTTTCGGGCACTTTAATTCCCGTTCATATTGCTTTTATTCCAATCCTAGTTCCGCCTTTATTGCTGTTCTTTAATTATTTAAAAATGGACCGCAGGGCAATGGCCTGTGCGCTGACTTTTGGGTTAAAGACACCTTATATTGTAATCCCTGCGGGGTACGGGATTATCTTCCATGGGATTATAACATCTGAGATGAATGCCAATGGTATGAAAATCGCCCAATCACAAATTCCGTTAGCCATGTTGATTCCGGCGATTGGAATGATTGTAGGCTTAATTATTGCAATTTTTATCTCTTATCGCAAACCAAGAAGCTACGGTGAGGATGACCCAATGGCTGCCTTTGCTGAAGTTAGTGCGGCATCAGAGGGGGATAAACGAAAGTTACATTTGAAGGATTATATAACATTAGCTTCCATTTTAATTGCTCTAGCAACCCAGCTAATGGCCGGATCGCTTGTATTAGGGGCTCTCGCCGGGATTATTGTTATGTTTGCCGGCAGAATAGCAACATTGGGTGAAGGTGAACAGCTCGTCCAGGATGGCGTAAAGCTGATGGGTGCGATTGCCTTTGTGATGCTGATTGCATCAGGTTATGCAACTATTCTAAAGGAAACAGGGGCGATTACTTCATTAGTGGAAGCTGTAGATTCGATTGTCGGAGGCAGCAAGCTGGTAGCGGCAATAGTTTTATTATTAATCGGTTTATTAGTAACCATGGGTATTGGGACTTCGTTTGGAACTGTTCCAATCCTGGCCGCTGTTTTCGTTCCGCTTTGTATGCTAATTGGCTTTAGTCCACTTGCAACAGCGGCTTTACTAGGGACCGCGGGAGCATTAGGGGATGCCGGCTCTCCAGCATCCGATAGTACGCTTGGACCAACATCCGGTTTAAATGCAGACGGGAAACATGATCATATTTGGGATACATGTGTGCCGACATTTATTCACTATAATATCCCGCTTTTTGTATTTGGCGTAATTGCAGCATTAGTTTTATAATAGTCTGATAGACGGAAAATTCAGCCAAGATATTTAAATGGAGTTGACGTAGAATGAGTAATAGTAAATTAGTAGATTTAGAATTGATTGAACTTGATGGGATGACTTTAGATCGTAAAAAGATTGAAAGAATTGCAAGAGGCATGGCCCATGTAACGGTACCAGAAGCAAATCTAATAAGGGTGCGTGCTAGCCGGGAACGAATTGAGAAGCAAATTAATGATGGAAAAGTAATATATGGTGTAAACACTGGCTTTGGAAAGTTAAGTGATATTGAAATTGAAAAAGATGACATTGCTAAATTACAGTTAAATCTTTTACGGGCAGATGCAGTTGGAGTGGGAGAGCCGCTGCCGACACCAGTTGTAAGAGCGATGATGACGCTTCGGGCAAATTCCTTGGTGAAAGGATTTTCAGGAATAAGAGAGGAAACGTTAAAGCTATTAATTGACATGATTAACGAAGGGGTCCATCCTATTGTTCCTTGCAAGGGTTCAGTTGGAGCCAGCGGTGATTTAGCACCACTATCCCATGTGGCCATCGTATTAGTAGGAGAAGGGAAAGCGGAATTTCAAGGGGAGACCCTGCCGGGAGGAGAAGCGCTTAAACGTGCTGGCCTTAAACCGGTGGCTTTAGAGGCAAAAGAAGGACTGGCTCTGATTAATGGAACACAGGCAATGACGGCTGTTGGAACGATTGCCATTAATGAAGCGGAACGTGTAGGATTAGCCGCTGATATGGCTGCATGCTTAACGATGGAAGCGCTTAAAGGAATCATTTCGGCCTTTGACAGTGACCTGCTTGCTGTCCGCCCGCATCCGGAACTGGAAATAGTGGCTTCCCGCATGAGAAAATGGCTTGAAGGCAGTAAACGAATTACTCACCAAGGGGAAATTCGTGTCCAGGATGCCTATTCCATCCGCTGTATCCCGCAAGTACACGGTGCTTCCTGGCAGGCGTTTCAGTATGTCGAAGACCGCTTAAAGGTAGAAATGAATGCGGTAACAGATAACCCGATTGTATTGGAAAGCGGCGAAATTATTTCGGGGGGGCACTTCCATGGACAGCCGATTGCGCTTGCTATGGACTTTTTAAAGGTTGCAACAGCAGAGTGGGCCAATATTTCAGAGCGCCGAATTGAGCGGCTGGTTAACCCGCAATTAAGCGGATTGTCACCTTTCTTGGCAGTTGATCCAGGCTTAGAATGCGGTTTGATGGTTCCTCAGTATGCTGCTGCTTCTCTTGTATCTGAGAATAAAGTACTGGCCCATCCGGCAAGTGTGGATTCGATTCCAACGTCAGCAAACCAAGAAGATCATGTTAGCATGGGTACGATTGCTTCACGCCAAGCGAGAGAAATTATTCATAATTCTGCACGGGTCATTGCGATTGAAATGATTTGTGCGTCTCAAGCGATTTACCTGGAAGGTGCCGAAAGAGACTTAGCGCCGAAAACAAGGGAGTTCCTGGAGAAAATACGTGAGATTTGTCCACCGCTTGAAAGTGACCGAGCGATTTCGGATCAAATGGAGGAACTGGCGCAGTTTATTTTAAGGGAAAATCTATTAAACTAATTGATATTGAAGGGGAGCCAGGATTCTGGCTCCCCTTTTTAAAATACATAAACGACATTTCTATTTTCCGAAAATTTTGATACCATAATATAATAAATAAACTAGTTATTGACACGCTAAAAATTCTGAAACAAGTCTTAGATTGAGAGGCGATAAAAAAATGGTACTACAGCTAGAAGATGTTTCGTTAAAACGAGAAGGAAAATGGATCCTACAAAACATTAACTGGGAAATTAATCAAGGTGAGCATTGGGTGTTATTCGGGTTAAACGGGTCCGGTAAGACAGCGATATTAAATTTATTAAACGCTTATCATTTTCCGACACAAGGGAAGATTACCGTACTTGGTTTGGAATTTGGGAAGACCTACTTAGGTGAAAAGCTGCGTAAACAAATTGGGTTTGTTTCTTCCTCCTTACAGGAAAAGCTTTACCCAAATGATAATGCGTTTGAGGTCGTGTTAAGCGGTGCATTTGCTTCCATTGGTTTATATGAAACACCGACAGATGAAATGAGGGAAAAGGCAGGTACATTGCTGGAGGAGATGGGATGTGATAAATATGCCAATCGGAGGTACGAATCATTGTCACAAGGGGAAAAACAGCGAGTGCAAATAGCCCGTGCCTTAATGGGAGAACCATCATTGCTTATTCTTGACGAGCCGACAAATGGATTAGACTTTATTGCACGCGAGAAACTGCTGGAAACGGTTGAACGAATTGCCGCAAAACCAAATGCGCCGTCAATCATTTACGTAACCCACCATGTAGAAGAAATATTGCCAGTATTCAATAAAACATTACTGTTAAAAGCAGGACAAATATTCGCCGCTGGCAACACCCAAGAAATGCTATCAAGCATACAGCTCTCGGAGTATTTTGACCTACCCGTTAGTGTTGTATGGGAGAACAATCGACCATTATTATCCAAAAAGCAAACGGTGTCAGGCACCATGTGAAATTTTCACATGGTGCCTGACACCGTTAAAGAAACCGTTAATGCGCCTTCTCAAATGCTAATTTAATACCGAAACCTAACAGTGCTATGCCTGTAAGTCCTTGGACGGCTTTTTCGGTAGAGGGGCGTTTCATAAAGGCGCTGATTTGGTTGATTAAATAAATATATGGGATAAACCAGATTAATGTTAATAACGTATAGGTTAAGCCCATGATTAGAAACGGGAGGAGCGGTTCTTGCCCATGATCTACGAATTGAGGTAAAAAGGTCAAGAAAAAAACCGCTACTTTTGGATTAAGCAGATTCGTTAGAAAACCTTGGCGAAAACAATTCATCTGCCCCTCTTCAAGTATTGATGCTGTTTCTAACACATCTGAGGCTTCTTTTTTTCTTAATGACCATAATGTTTTAAACCCAAGATAGCCTAGATAAACAGCGCCGACATATTTGAGGATAGAAAATAACATGGCTGATTTTACAATTAATGCCGAGAGCCCGATTACTGCTGCCGTAGTGTGGATTAATAAGGCGCAGCACGTTCCGAATAATGTTTTTAGACCGCCTGTTTTTCCAACTGTAAGAGTATTCTTAGTTGCAATTGCGGTATCCGGTCCGGGTAAAATAATAAGAAGAATGCACAAAACTATAAAAGGATAAAAATGCTGCAAAAGAATGCCCCCCTATTCAAAAAGGTTTTATAAGATTCAGATTATTTATAATGTATCATAGAGGACCATACTAATGGAATAGAAAAAAGCTGTTCTCAAAATATTTTGTGAGGACAGCTTTTTAAAGGAACAGCCAGTGCTATTCATTTTCATCTATTTCTAAAAAATCGGTAACCTGCTTAATATGTTCATCCATCGGATAAGTTTTATATAGGAGACTAGATAACCGTATAGGATCCCCAAAAAAATACCTTTCATATTGGGTTTGTCTGGTCCCAAATGAACTCATCGTCAGTTCCCATGCAAGGCGGAAAATTTTCACCCGGTCTTCAGCATTACGGCAAGCACCTTGCAGATATTGATCCAAATCTGGTTTAATCACCGATTTGAAATCCTCTTCCTTTGGAATTGTGACAATTCCGCTTGCACCAACTAATTGAATAATTTCACTGAACCGTGGATATATTCGTGGGAAAATATTCGTCGCAACCTGCAGAGTAGGCATATTTGGCCGTAAATATCCCCATTTATCCAATTCCGCTTCGACTTCCGATTTGATTAACAGTGCTTTGAGTGTTTCAAGGCCAATGATAATTTCCGATAACTTTTCCTGGATATGCTGATAGGTGCTGACATTGATCGTTTCAACCAGCAGTCCCGCCACTCCAAGCACAAATTCCGTTTTGGCGATTTGTCTTGTGACCGCCTGATGTGTAGCGTAGTGGTGGAAGGAGCTTTGCTGCATAAATTCATTTGCGGCATCGACATTATCATAAAAAAAGACACGGTCCCATGGTACTAACACATCGTCAAAAACTAAAATGGTATCCATTTCCTCATAGCGCGAGCTTAGCGGATAATTGTAGGAGGATTCACCGCCGACAAAAGATTCCCGACAAATGAATTTTAGTCCTTTTGTATTAGAGGGAATAGAAAAAGCATATGCTTCTTCTTCCATATAGACTCCACCAGCAGCATAGACCAGCACTTCATCTGTTAAACCGCCTTGTGTTGCTAACAGCCGTGCACCCTTCACGATAATCCCATCTTCCGTTTTATCAATAACTCTTGCAGATATCGGCTCTTTTGAAAAATTTATATTGAGCTGGGAACGGTTTACCTGGGGTGTAATGAACGTGTGTGTAAAGGACAGATCGTTTTCTTTAGCCCTTTGATAAAGGGATTGAATATTTTCGGGAAAACAGTTTTCTCTTCCTTCAAGCAGGGCGGCCGAAGAAGCAAAAGCCATGACAACGGAATTCATATAATCAGGGCTCCTGCCCATCATCCCATGGGCGTGCTTTGACCAAATCTCCATCATGGTTCTTCTTTTCAATAAATCCTCATATGTTTTAGGCTGCATATAGGAAAGCCCAATCCGTTTTCCTGTGTCCGGTGACTGGTAGGTCAGCTTGCTTTGGAGGTTTGGGTCATGCTGTAAGTCGTAAAGTGCTGCTTTGCTTTGGAGAAGTCCTTTAAAGGCGGGATGCTCAGAAATCTTTCCTTCAACCTTTTTTCCATCTAGCCATATATTAGCATGAAGTCTGTCAATACGATCAATAAATTCCTTTCCGTTAATGGCTCCCATATAATCACTCCTTAATTCGGGCCATTAAAATAATGATTTGACTAGTTTTATTTTATTGGATAACTTGGTGACTTGTTCATATATAATGGTGCATTTATCAATAAAAGGCGGATGCCTCAAACCCAGCCTTATACTTAAAAGGCCCTTTAATTAATGGTCTTTTCACTTCAAATGGGCTAATGACATAGTATGGATTTAAAAGATTTTGAGAAAGGGTTTGGAATGTATGAATCATCGCACAGATTACAGTTATTGGCCTTTTCCAGCAATTCAATTTCCATACTTTATATCCGGGTATATTACAAATGTAAATTTCAACCCGAATGAAGCCAAGCAGAAGATTGAGATAGAAAAAAAGGCAGAGGAAAATAAAAAGAATAAAAAGGACAAAGTGACTAAAGCCTTGATTCATATTGAAAACCTGCAAGCGGGGACAGTTTCGAATGCATCTGGGATTTTCACTGGTAAAAATATTCAAATAGGGTGGAGTTCTCATGGCAAATCTAATTCAGGATTTGGCTCTCTAGGGGGCCGTAATAATAAAGTAAACAAAAACACGAACGTTGTTTATGATAACGATCAAATCGATACCCCTATTGATGGCAGGGAAGTCCTTTATGAGAGAAAATAAATTAATAATTTAGTAATGTGAAACATATCATTCTAAAATAGGGATGGTTTGTATACGTTAGAAGTAATGGACGGGAGGGGGCAGTTGATGCTTGATGATAAAGAAAAGTTGGACAAACTTTACAATCAAGTACAAAAAATCCACTCCATGCTGGAAAAAATGACAAAGAATGAAAAGGTTTATTTTATTAATATAGAAAAAGTAGATTTTCATGGGCCGATATTGGACGAGCTGGAATTTATTTTTGATAAAATCGATGTCAAAGAGGTAAGCGGCGCGCTAAATATAGGCAATAATTTTGGAGTAAGTGTTGAAGGGAATAATGAGAATAAGAATAAAAATGTGAAAGCTTCGGGTATGAACATAAATTCAAAGGAAAAGGTTGAAAAAACCTCCAACACAAATACAACTGCTAATGAGGAAAATCCAAGCGGTGAAAAGTTTTCTGATCTTGAGAAAATATTAGAGAAGAAGCTTGAGCAGGCATTCCAAAAAGGCCCTAAAACAAAGAAAAAAAGTCACGATTCCCCCAAGAATAGGGAGCAAAACCTCCGTGTTCTTCCTGTTGAGAACTTAAAGCAACCCGGCCAGCTGCGCAAAATCAGCATAAATAATAAAACTATTGTGAAGCCGGATCATGAAAGCTAAATTTAATTCTTGAATATATAAGCTTCTAGTGAATATACCTAACAATATCTTGCTACTCCGTAATCAATTGGAGGGGATTACATTGAAAATTGTCCTTAAACAATTAAATGTAGAGAAGGTTAGTCATTCTTCAGGTTTGTTCTCAGGAGAAAATTTACAAATGGATTGGAAATCTTATAAGAAAATAAACGAAGGTTTTGGAACAATGCAAGGAAGTCGCAACGTGTCAACCAATAATCAGCATATTGTGAAAAAGGTTGATTTTGAGGGCAGAAAAGTAACTAAAGATGAGTCGTAACAGGAGGTGTACCTATGTCCAATAGTTTGTCTCCTAATTTTTTTATTAAGACGTTTACCATTCATTCGGTGGATGGTGCTTCGTGTGTAAACATTGGCACCAATCGTCCAATTGGTTTTACAAGCTTTAAAAAACATAATCAAGGCTTTGGATCTGTTAGCGGCAGTCATAATACCATTGATGGAATAAAAACATTATTAAACGATGAATCCCTATTTGATCTGTTTAGAGATTCAACGAATGAGGATATGGCGTGGGCGAAAGAAATAAGAGATCTGGTGATATCAAAAGTGATGAATTATTTGGAGGAGGCCGGGGAGGCAGAGGATTCCGAAATCGATGAAGAAAATCCTATTGAATTTTTTGATGATCATGGCATAGACGAAGATGAAGATAATTGACCAAAAGCAAAGAGAGCATTGGGTAACAAAATCCAATGCTTTTTTATATTTCTTTGGAAAAAATGAACAATGAAAATGTTCAATCATACTGTATTATGGAAGGGTTTTAGGGAGAGGAGTCTATTCACCTGGATTTGTCATTATAAAAAATGACCATGGTTCGGAGGCTGGAGATGGAAAATAAAATTATCCATGATGTAAATATAACGGGAATAACGGTCCATAACATTGATTCATCATCCGGTATTTTTGTGGGTATAAATAACGCTAATTATTGGACTTCACAACTTAAAGCTAATCAAGGATTCGGACCACTATCTTCTTCACAAGCCATTCAAAACATTAATGTTGTGGTCGATAATGATTGCATTGATGCCCCTATAGAAAATAATGTTCAAATCCCTAACAGACAAGATTTTATCGGTGTGGATGTCAAAAAGGCTGATGAAGCTGCATTAGTAAATCATCATAACATTATACAGGAAATTAATAATATTGATGTGGATGCAATAAATGTGTTCTCTATGGATACGAATGCAGCCATTTCCGTTGGAGAGAATGTATTAGACGGATGGTCCGCCCACTCGAAACGCAATGAGGGAACAGGGCGCTCAATGGGTATTACGGAGCAGATATTAAATACAAATATTATCATGGATCAGGACATCATTGATGCCCAGATGAACGATGTTAAGATTACAAAATAAATAAGAAAGAGGTGTCTTTCATGGCGATTCCTGTGGGAGTTGGAGCAATCAACATCATTATGCAGAATACGAATAGTTCTGTTTCAGTAGGCGAAAACCAGATTTCAGGTTGGTCTGCACATAGAAAGACGAACAACGGAGTAGGTAACCAGGCCGGATTTTATGTCAATATATCGAATCTCTCGCTTATCTGGGATAATGATTTAAATGACGGGCAAATCATCGATCCGGATATTATTCCTGGTCTTCAAACGCAAGCACTTTAAGTTTAACTATGCTATCTCTAAGAAGAAAAACGCAAGGAATCTCTTGCGTTTTTTTACATATTCCAAAATAAGTAAAATCTTTATACTTTTTGTGTCAATTCAATTTGAGCTCTTGTGGGTGACCCAATGTTAAACAAAAGAAATAATATTCCCCCACCTATAGGTAAAGCATAGGCTGGAATATGATTTAAGAGAACCCCGGCAGTAATCATTGCAGCTGGGAGCATCGTTTTTGCAATGCTAATGCCAATACTTAACACTCTACCCCGATATTCATCCGGTATTTCTTTTTGCATAATAAAAGCGATTGGAATATCAATCAATGCCACCGCTACGCCTAATAAGAACATCACTGAACAGTAAAAAGTTAAATAAAAACCAGGGATCAGCTTTAGCTCACCAAATAGTAATGGAATTCCAGCAATAATCAGTAAAAAAGAAAGCGAAAAACTAATATATTTTAAAAGTAAGGAATACGAAATATTTTTGATGACTTTTTTCACTACCATTGCCCCGATAATCATTCCTACTGGAAATGCAGCTTGGATCACACCGAATTCCTTTGGCCCAAGTTTTAGGACGGTATTAATAATGTATGGCATTGGAATGGTAATCGAAAAACCTAGAAAGAAATTTAATGAAATCAACAGTACAAATAACTTCATGATATTTTTCCTTTGGATTAAGTAGGAAAGGCCATCCTTAATATCCTTCAAAAACTGAATTTTTTTACTTGGCACATGGTCCATTATTTTTCTTTTAAATAAATCAAATTGAATAAATAGTAACGACACACCAGACAGGATAAAAGTTATACCGGTAATGATAATAAAAGTCTTTATGTCAAAAATGGCAAATACAATCCCGCCTAACATGGGCCCTGTTATGGAGGAAACGGAATCAATAATTTTACTTATTGAATTTATTCTCATTAGGTTCTGTTCCGATACGATGTTTGGTTTCCCGGCTTCGATGGCGACGCCAAAGAATGTTGAGAATACCGTCATGAGAAAGGTTGTCGAATAGATAAGGAAAAGGCTTAGTCCAAAAAACTGACTTAACAAATAAACCGAAATGAACAACATTCCGTTAACAAGATCCATTGAAACAACTAACCGTTTCTTATTTATTTTATCGGCAAGCACCCCGGCAAAAGGATTGATAATAATCATCGGGATGATTCCTAAAATTAGGGTTAGAGCAAAACTCAAGGCTGACCCCGTTTGTTTTAACACGTACAGCCCCAACGCAAATTGATAAATCGTTGTCCCAAAGCTTGAAACTGTCTTTCCGGCTGAATATAAATATAAATTTCTTAATTCTAATTCATTCTTTTTTCCTTGGTTGCTCATTGATAGTTCATTCATGATTGATTCACCTCAACAAAATTTCTTAAACTAAGCTTACACCGTCAGGTAAACCCCACAGCAATAGGCGTATTCAGGTGAATTTTGCGAAAAAAATAAAAAAGATAGGGTTAACCCTATCTTTTGCCGAAAAAACTATAGGAAACGACTTCTTCTCCTTCAACAAAGAAATCTTCGTATTTTCCTCCTCTGGTAATCGAATCCGAAATTTTTTCATCCAGCGTTTTATAACGTAAGCCGTTAATTTTTTTCTTTATATGAGTAAGTGTGAAATTATCTCGATAGCTGGAAGCTATTTTACTTTTTTGACTAAAATTTCTAAATGTTAAATAGGTCCCTAATAAGGATCCTTCCGGTTTGATAAGCGAATCAACTTGGCTTAGCAAAAATTCCTCATTTTCAAAGCTGTAATTACTTGTCCCCGTTCCATCAATTAGTAGATCAACAGAGTGATGGGGCAGCGGAATTTCAAGGAAATCTGCACAAATAAACAGAAATTTTCTTTTCGAATGAGATCGTTCCAGCAAGTTTTTTAAAAATTGATGGCGTTCAAGGTTGTGATCTACACAAATATAGAGGCAGTCCTCTGGCAAGGATTGATAAACATTCCTTAGAAAAAAACCGATTCCGGTGCCTAATTCCATTACTACTTTTTGATGCAAATCCATTTGCTCGAGCTTCCTTTTCGACCATTGAAGGCATTTATTAAGATTTTCCAGGAAGAGTGGGTCGGTTTCATGAATATATTTCGAGATACTATTTTCCAGTCGATTTCTATTTTTCGTTTTGAATTGCTTTCCTGCCATTAAAATGCCAGATTCAATCAAATATTCCTCACCACAGTTACATGGCAGCTTTCCGCTTATGATCTGATTTCTGTTGATCACGCCTTCTTTTAGAGTTAGCAGACTATTACAATGATGACATGTTAGCATGCCCAGCAGCGTAAGATCGATTCCCATTTTTGAAGAAGACTCCAATGTTTTGGCTGATAACTCATCTAATTTTAACTTTAGCTTTTTCTTTGCTTTCATTAAGTTATTAATTTCATGTTCCAGATTTTCATATTTATCTAAAAAAAGAGATTGATAGTACGTATCTTCTTCATAAGGGGTTAATTGGCCAAAGTTTTTATAATGGGAAATCGTTTTGATTTCGTTTAAACTAAAGCCCATTCCTTTCAGTTCCAAAATATGCTCCAAATCTTTTTGGCAGACCTCATCGAAGAAGTATTGTCCACCCTTCTTTTCGGGAACAATCAATCCTAAATCCATATAGTGCCTAATGGTGTCTATTGTTAGCCCATTTACTTGACCAAATTTGCCGATTCTCATCTTATCACTCCAGAACAAAATTCATTCCCTCATTAACTTATTCTCTTAGAAAATCGAAATCCCTACAACATTCCTTAAATATTACATGGAAAAGGCAGACGGGACAATTATCCATTTTTTCTAATCTATTATATTAGCATTTCCCCTGTTGGAGGGAGGCGCATAAATATAAGTAAACAATTAAGGAGGTGCATTTGTTATGTGCGGTTGGTGCGGATGCGGCGGTTATGGATACGGCGGAGGCTTTGGTTATGGCGGCTTTAGCCCGTTTGTTTTAATCGTTGTATTGTTTATCCTTTTAATTATCGTTGGAGCTAGTTTCTACTAAATAAATCAAAAAATGAGGCGATCTGAATAAGACCGCCTCATTTTTTAGTGTTAGGAACCATTTGATAATTTGAGGAATAAAAATGTAGGGATAAACTTATAAGGAGGGATGAAGCTGACTTTAGATATATTTCTTGTTGTTTTACTCTCATCTCTTGCCTACATTCTTGGGGGCTTTATAGTTTTAATCCGAAAAAATTGGTCCGAAAAGACTTTATTGTCATTAGTTGCTCTTAGTGCGGGTTTATTGTTATCGATCGCTATTTTGGATTTAATTCCGGAAGTACAAGAGGTTTTTCATCATAGCAGTTTGTTCGTTTTAATAGGATTTATTATTATGTATATAATCTTCCTGCCAGCATTAAACGGTAAAAACGGACTAGATCACGTTGAGCATGCTGCTGGAACCGGACTAACAATCGGGATGCTGCTTCATAATTTATTCGAAGGCTTATCGATTGGCATCAGCTATTCTGCATCTTTTGAATTAGGTGTTTTTGTTTCCATCGCATTGATCATTCATAAAATACCGGAAGGGCTTTCTTATACGTCAGTAATGCTTGCTTTTCTAAACGGCAGGAAAAAAACCACTATGTATCTAATCATTCAAGGGATTTTTACTTGGATCGGAGCAGGAATTGGGATTTTACTTGCGGGGCTTAAAGATTTTCAAGAGATAATTATCGCCGTTGGACTATCCGTAACAGCCGGGATTTTCTTATATCTTAGCGGAACATTATTACTGCCGATCATTAATCGAGGAACCTTTAAAAGTACACCGCTGTTCTTTATCGGCGGGATTTTACTTTATTTTATCTTACATGGTATTTCTTAGCTAAGGCATGTTTTTATAATAGTATCGCCTTATAGTATATTAATTTAGGGAACTGCGAATACAACTATAAATGCCAAAAGTTTTTGTTAAAAACAAGGGTAGGATGGCATTAGAGCTCTCAAAAAAGGCATCATTTATCCCTACAGGTATCTCCGCTTTTCAAACATGATTTCGGTCACTACTGTTGTATTTTTATCAACCATCTTATTTTTATCACAAAAAGAAGACCCTATCATTCGGTGATTGAGTCTTCTTTTTCCAAGGGTTATTTAGAATCAATGAATCCAGCAAGATAAAGCTACGCTGTTTTTTTTGATTGTTTCTCTCCTTGTGCAGCCGTAATACCTTCTATGTATCTTGCGATGATTGTTCCAATAAGCAGCGACCAAACGGGAGCGCTTATACTTGCTACGGTAATATTGGATAGGGCAATAATAAAGGCGAATAAAGTGCTCATTTTCATATCTTGTCTTGAAAAAGCCTGATACAGGCTAGTTCCAAATACGCCGAGTAGGGAAAAGCCCACGATAACGGAAATAAAATCTTTCGGCAACGCTTGAATCAGCGGTACGAGTTTCCACGAAAATAAACCAAAGACTAGCAGAAGAGTACCAGTTACGACAGCACCCATATATCTCTTTTCCTTTGGTCCGGCCGCATCATCTGAACAAATAACAGTCCCCATCCCGGCAATATTCGCGGATTGCCCTCCGAAAAAGTTGGTGATGATTGAAAATAAGCCGCTGAAGCAGATAATTTGTTTAATCGGAGTCCGATAATTGTTTTGTTCCAATGCACCAACTGCTACTGCGGCATCATTACTTAAAATAAGCAATGCTAGAGGGACTGATACAGAAAGGAAACTCAAAGGATTAAATTCAGGCAGCTGTATTGCAGGCATCATCATCGCATTAGTCCATTGAACGTTTTGTAAAGGGTGGAAAAGGATCAAGCCGAATACTCCAAATAATATGGCAGCAATGACAGGCGGGACTTTTAACTTCCATCTGCTAAAAATAAAAAAAGCGATTAATGGAATGAACCCAACAATTAATAATTCATTGATGGAAACGATAAAATTCACCATATACTTTGTGATCATTCCTGCCAGCATGGCTGAAATGATTTCTTTAGGCACCAGCTTCATTAACTTGGAGAAAAAACCTAAAGCGCCAATGAGCACCATCAATAGACCCGAAATCAGATAAGATCCAATTAATTCATGAAAGGTAAACTGCGATGTTACCGTTGCAAGAAAGGCAACACCGGTAAGCGTATGGCCGCCGACAATCGGTACGCGGCTGTATAGAGGGAGAAAGATTCCAAATAACCCTCCAAATACATATACAGCAAATATCCAAAGAATGGTCTGGGACGGACTAAAGTTTCCATTTTTTGATGCTTCCAATATGAGAGCAGTAGGTCCTGTGATGATGAAAATCCCCGCCACCAGCCCTGCAGAAAAATTTTTATAATTTAAATCCTTGAAAAATAAACAATTCCCCCAAAAACTGTTTTCTTTCGGAATACTGCCCATGTTTGATACTCCTTAATTGAATTGTAATAATATCTAGGATTTTACCAGTTTGAATATATTGTAAGATTAACTTTTTGGAAAAGCTATCCTTTCATCATAATAGAAATTACGTTTTTTTTAACCCCCAATTGAAAATTTTTTTACCCATCCATTTTGTAATTAGAGTTTGGAGATCAACTCTAGAAGTGAATTTTAAAAGTGGATGGTCTATTTTTATAAAAATTGGATGGTCATTAAGTGCATTTCCTATATTATAATTTTATTAAGTTAATAAAATTGGTACTTAATTAGGTTATAAGAGGTGTTCCATGGGAATTTTAACTACTTTGGTATTTGTAGTCATCATCATTGCCATTATTGCAACATTTTTAATTGCTGGAAAAAGCGACGAAAACTATAGAAGCTCCACGAAAAGAAACGCTAAAAATTTGACTTTAATTTATGCTGTTGTTATTCCGCTAAGTTTCATTGTTCTAGCGTTGTTTATCGTATTTTTTACCTAGCAGTCCCCTTAATAGCCTATTGTCGCAGGACGATAGGTTTTTATAATGAAAGATATAAAAAGGAATGTTGTTTATGGATTGGAAACCAGATCGAAAAGTCAAAAAAGCTCTATATAAGCAGCTTGCGGAATATATTGAAAACGGTATTGCGGATGGAACTTTTCCGCCTGATAAACCATTACCATCAGAAAGAAAATTGGCGAAGGAATTTAATATAAACAGAAGTACAGTGGTGGCTGCCTATGACGAGCTGGAAGCAAACGGACTGATCCAAAGAAATAGGGGGAGCGGGACCACGATCAGCAAGGATATTTGGGGAATCACTAAGAAGCGAATACCAAGCTGGAACAGGTATATCGAGGCAGGCTCGTTTTTACCTAATCAGCCTCTCATACAAAGAATACGTTATGAAACTGCTGGACATAAGCTGATCAATCTGGCCAGCGGGGAATTATCAGAAGACCTTTTTCCAAAGAAATTCTTACGAGCAATAACATCAACTAGATCGTTTGCCGGTAGTTTAGGGTACGACCATCCGCAGGGAAACAAGGAATTAAGAGAGACCATAACAAAGCATGTTAGGGAATATCGAAGGATTGAAACAAATCCTTCCTCCATCTTGATTACATCAGGGGCGCAGCAAGCACTGCACCTGGTTGTTCAATGCCTGTTAAAACCAGGGGATGCAGTGGCATTGGAAGATCCCTCATATAATTACAACCTTCCAATTTTTAAAACAGCGGGGATAAAACCATATTTTTTACCAGTGGATAAGGATGGTATTAATCCGGATGAGTTACTGGCATTATATAAAAAGCACCGAATCAGAATGATATTTTTAAATTCGGCTTTTCAAAATCCAACCGGGTCGACCCTTAATGAAACAAGAAGAAAATCTATTTTAGAAATCTCCTCAGAGTATGGGATTCCGATCGTCGAGGATGACCCATATAGTTTGACTTCTTTTACTGGGGAAGGAATCCCAACTTTAAAATCGATGGATGTTCATGGAAATGTTTTATATATTAGTTCGTTATCAAAGATCGTTGCGTCCGGGTTAAGGATTGGCTGGATTATTGGACCGGTTCCGGTTATTGAAAGGTTATCCGATGCGAAACAACAAATTGATTTTGGACATGCTAGTTTCAATCAGTGGATTGCCAATGATTTTCTAGAGTCGGAAAGTTTTCACACTCATTTTAAAAATTTGGTAAAGGAATTAGAGAAAAGAAGGAATCAAATCGTTACCAGCCTTAATCATTTTTTAGGAGACCAAGTGGAGTTTTCTGTTCCTCAAGGTGGAATTCATTTATGGTGCAGGGTGAAAAAAGATTATAATGAGATGCAATTGCTCGAGGAATCCATCAAGAGAGGAGTCATTTTTGTCCCGGGTTCCACGATGGGATCCGGAAAGGGATTTGTCCGCTTTACTTTTGCTAGGGAGGATGAAGATTCGATACATGAAGGAATTAAGAGATTTGCAGATGCGCTAAATTACCTTTCTTAACAGATAATAAAAGAAAAGGGGCTGTCCAAAAAGTTCGTAACAGACTTTTTGGGCAGCCTTATTTTTATTTTTAAATTTTCCCAGCCCTGTCCTTTTTCCACATTTTCTTTTTATAAAGGATAAAAAGATGGTGAGGAAATTTTTACTGTGATTGCAATCCTAAGAATATTCATTTCCCAATTCAATTGTTTATGCATAAAAAAGGGAGAAACAATGAATAATGGGAATGATTTTCCATTTATTTCAAGGATTAGGGGATATAGTAATGATCAATGCAATTTACGCTGCCATATGGCTCGGAGCGTTGTGGATATGGGGGGATTGGAGGAATTGGAGAACGTATTATCCAACCATTCTTTTTTTTATTCTCGGAGATTTCCTTTATTTACTATTGTTATCGGATTCTTATCCGATGTGGAGATACGTCCCGCCAGATGTGGATCAGAAAATGGGGGTGACTAATAAAATTGTTTCCTTATCAATTATAGCGATTAAGTATCCATCAACTGCCATTATTTATTTGTCTAGATTTCCGGAAAACAATAAACTTAAAGGATTCTTATATACCCTTTGTTGGGTATTAATATATTTGATGAATGAGTTTATTGATGTAAAATTTAATTTAATCAAATACTATAATGGGTGGAACTTATGGTGGTCAGCTTTGTTTAGTGCCGCAATATTCGTATTGCTACGAATACATTTCAAAACTCCAATATTTGCTTGGGTGTTATCTGCCATGGTTATAGTTGTTTTATGGAATATTTTTGATGTTCCTTTTTCAGTATTTAAATAAATAAAAAAGCTTGGATTCCAAGCTTTTTTATTTCGCTTAAACAAGATTTTGCTGATAAAAATAAAAAAGAAAAATAATAAGACCGTCACCTCATTAATTTAAATGTGAATAATCTGTGAAATTAAATGTGAAGAAAATGTGAAGATCATAAAAAAGGACTTCGCATTTTTTTATTACACTCTATAATACCCATATAGGTATTAAACCCATTGGGGTATATCTGGTAATCAATATTTTTCTTAATTGATAAGATTTACAAAATTGCTTGGAGGGAAAAACATGAGACAGAAAGTAATCATTGTAGGCGGAGTTGCTGGTGGAGCTACAGCAGCTGCCAGATTAAGAAGATTAAGTGAAGAGGTGGAAATAATTCTTGTAGAACGCGGGGAGCATATTTCATTTGCAAATTGCGGACTGCCTTACTATATTGGTGAAATCATCAAGGATCGCAGTAAATTACTAGTTCAAACCGTAAAAGGAATGTCAGAACGTTTCAATCTCGACATCCGCAATTCAAGTGAAGTATTGAGCATCTCTCCTGAAAATAAAAGTGTGACCATCAAGAATTTAGGAACTGGGGAAGTGTACGAAGAAACATATGAAAAATTATTATTATCTCCAGGGGCTAGACCGATTGTTCCACCAATTCCAGGACTAAAAGAAAATCAGTTACTATTTACTTTAAGAAATATTCCGGATATGGATAAAATCAAAAACTATGTTGAATCCAAACATCCTAAAAAAGCCGTTGTGATTGGCGGAGGATTTATTGGGATTGAAATGGCGGAAAATTTGGCAGATAGAGGAATAGAAGTGACCTTTATTGAAATGGCCAACCAAATTATGGCGCCAATTGACTTTGAAATGGCTAGTATTTTACATTCTCATTTAAAAGAAAAAGGCGTAAAGTTAATCTTGGAAAACGGTGTGAAATCATTTGCTGACCAAGGAAAGAAGGTTATCCTTTCTGATGGAACAGAAATCGAAACGGATATGACTATTTTATCCATCGGAGTCAGGCCGGAAAATGGATTAGCGAAGGCAGCAGGATTGGAACTGGGAGAGCGCGGAGGTATCATTGTTAACGAATACCTGCAGACCTCAAATAAAGATATTTATGCCGTTGGCGATGCGGTCGAGGTTGTTGATTATATTAGCGGAACGAAGACGATGATCCCGCTGGCAGGACCAGCAAACCGTCAAGGTCGGATTGCAGCAAATAATATGTTGGGTAAAAAAGAGAAGTATCAAGGAACAATAGGGACGTCGATTGCCAAGGTGTTTGATCTAACGGTTGCAGCTACAGGAAATAATGAAAAAACATTAAAACGTTTAGGGGTAACATATGAAGTGGTTCATATTCACCCAAGTTCACACGCAGGATACTATCCTGGAGCATCTCCAATTGCCTTGAAATTAATCTTTGATAAAGAAACTGGAAAAATATTCGGCGCCCAAGCAGTTGGAGCAGACGGCGTGGATAAGCGCATCGACGTGATCGCAACTGCCATTAAAGGTGGATTGACAGTAGAAGATCTGACCAACCTGGAATTATCGTATGCCCCGCCATATTCATCCGCTAAAGATCCAGTTAATATGGCTGGTTATGTGGCTTCCAACATCATGGAGGGCGAATTGGAAATAGTTCAGTGGCATGAAGTTGACAAAATCGTTGCAGGCGGAGGGCTATTAATCGACGTTCGTGAGCCAATGGAGCGTGAATTAGGTTTTATTGAAGGGTCCACCAATATTCCTTTAAATGATCTAAGAAAGCGATTAGAAGAGCTTCCGAAGGATCAGACCATTTATGTAAGCTGTCAGGTTGGTCTAAGAGGATATTTGGCAAGTAGAATTTTAAAAAACAACGGCTATCATGTTAAAAATGTGGATGGCGGCTGGAAAACATATTCCTCCGTGTTCGGAAGCAATGTAAACAAAAATGTTGAAACCTCAACTAACGACCTTGGGGAAACAACTGTAAACGATGTCAAGAAAATAAAAGTCGATTCGGTTATAGATGTAAGTGGTCTAACCTGTCCAATACCAATCATCAAATTAAAAAAAGGTCTTGAAGCATTGAAAAGTGGACAGGTTTTAGAGCTGCTTGTTACAGATAAGGGAGCCCTAAACGATCTTCCGGCTTGGTCAAAAAATGCAGGTCATACCATTCTAAAAACTGAAATGGAAAAAGGCTTGATCAAATTTTGGATAATAAAAAATTAAAAAGTAAGTTCAACTCTAATACTATAATTAGAAGATTACATTTGAGAATAAATCATTTTGTGAGTAAAGCATGACCTGATTTTTGAGGCCATGCTTTTTTCATAAACGTTTAAAATAATAATATGGGTAAATATGGAAGGTGGAGTATTGGAATGGAATGATTACGTAGAAAGATAATAAATCTGAAAGGAAGGAAAAAGGTAATAGAGGTTATAGTAAATATGGTGTTAAACGCTAAAGGCTTGGCTTGTCCCATGCGTGTAAGGGAAAAAAGAAGTGATGTATGTAATTTATAATGATATATAATTTTGGAGGAAGAAATTATGTTTGATTATACTGTTTCTACAAATAAAAATATGGACGAAGCGATACAAAGTTTAGAGGAATACTTAAAAGAAGAAAAATTTGGTGTATTATGGAGATTTGATATTAAAGAAAAGCTTCAGGAAAAGGGGCTGGATTTTCATAAGGAGTTTAAGGTTCTGGAAGTATGTAACCCTCAAGAAGCTCAAAGAGTTCTTAATGAAAACGAAATGGCGGGATATTTTCTGCCCTGTAAAATTGTTGTTTATGATGATCATGGAAAAGTTAAAATTGGGATGCCCAAACCGACAGCACTTATTAGTCTACTTAATGATGTTAAGCTGAAGCAATTTGCAAAAGACATTGAAAATCGGTTAATCGGTTGTATTGATAAATGTATATAAAATGGGAAGAAAGTGATTGTTCATAATAAAAATTTTTGTTCAGTCTCTTAAAAATTTCCTTCATTCTGACCGCCATATTAATGATTGCGGTCTTTTTTTTATACTGAAAAAATTTATTAAAATCCTATTGACATAATACCTATAGGGGTATAATATAAAGCCTGTCAATTAAATTTGTCTCATTGAAGGAGGCTTAGATGATTTTTCTAATTTTGATAACATTAATTATATCATTTATTTTATATAGAAGATATTTTCCGGTTCTTGGTGTTCGATTTATCAATTTGAAGAATCTTGAAGTAGGGAAAATAAAGATAATAGATATTAGAGACTATCATGAATCCTTCAAGGATCCAGTTAATGGTTCAATCAATATCCCGATTGCCTATCTAAATAGAAATATTAATCAGATCCCGAATGATGAGTTATTTGTTGTGTCATCCAGTTCACTTGAAAAAAATATTGGTATCCGTCTACTAAGACAAAAAGGTTTTCGAGTGGTCGGGTATATCATTTCCGACAGTAATGAAATTCACAAAAAGGATAACTCTATAAAAATGGAAAATAACTGTTGTTAAAGGGGTTAAGAACATGGAGTACAATGATCAAATTAAAAATAGAGTAAAACGTATTGAAGGACAATTAAGAGGAATTTTAAGAATGATGGAAGAAAACAAGGATTGTAAAGAGGTGATCACTCAGTTATCTGCATCTAGAACTGCCATTGATCGGACAATCGGTGTTATCGTAAGTTCCAACTTAGTAGAATGTGTACAAAAAGCGACTAACCAAGGGGAAAGAAGCATGGAAGAAATGGTTAAAGAGGCTGTCAATTTGCTTGTAAAAAGCCGATAATCATCCGGGGCTTGAAATATACTGTTATTAAGGAAACTATTATACCCAAAAAGGTGTTAAATTGATATTGAAGGGTCTATTATTTTTTTAAAACAAAAAACCCTTTTGTTATATGTGTGGATAAATAGAAATACGAATAGGGGAAATAATCCTTTGTAAAAAGGGGTTGACACACCCTTTGATTATATTTAGTATTATACCCGTAGGGGTAAGTTTTAATATTAAAACATGAAGAGGAAAATGCTGTTCTAAAGTTTTGGATTAAAAAGGATAATTTTTTTTGAACTATAAAATACCCATACGTGTATCGGTTTAATTAAATTTTATATATTCAGGAGGAAAATGCATGTCAGAAAAGAAAAAAACAACGATTGTCCTATTTAGTGGAGATTATGATAAAGCAATGGCTGCTTATATTATTGCAAATGGTGCGGCAGCTTATGATCACGAGGTCACCATTTTTCATACGTTTTGGGGATTAAATGCTCTTCGTAAAGATGAACATATTCCAGTAAAAAAGGGATTCATGGAAAAAATGTTCGGAAAAATGATGCCTAGAGGAGCGGATAAAATGGGACTATCCAAGATGAACTTTGCTGGCTTTGGTCCTAAGATGATTAAAGATATCATGAAAAAGCACAATGCAATGCCACTTCCACAATTAATTGAAATGGCTCAAGAGCAGGGTGTCAAATTAGTGGCTTGTACAATGACAATGGATTTGTTGGGTCTTCAACAAGAAGAATTATTGGATAACATTGAATATGCAGGTGTTGCAGCGTACTTAGCGGACGCAGAAGATGGTAATGTGAATCTGTTTATTTAACGATAGGGGGAATCCTCCCCTACATAACATCGAAGGAGGGACTACTCTTGGAATATGTTAATTATATCTTAATTGGGCTTTTCTTAATTTTGATCATACGACGAATTTTACCTGTAAAAGGAGTTAGACAGATTTCTGCAACAGAATTAAAAAATGAATTAAAAGACAAGAATAAGCAATTTGTTGATGTCAGAACACCTGGGGAGTTTAAAGGAAATCATATTAGAGAATTTAAAAATATTCCTCTTCATCAACTTGCTCAAAAATCAAATGAACTTTCAAAAGAAAAAGAAGTAGTTGTGATTTGCCAAAGTGGTATGAGAAGCCAAAAGGCTAGCAAGATACTAAAAAATCTGGGATTTACAAAAGTAACAAATGTTAAAGGCGGCATGGGCGGTTGGGCCTAAAAATGATGGCCAGGGAAGGAAGAGTGGAATGTTTTTTTAATAAAATCAATACCCATATAGGTATGTATATTGGAGGTTTTAAGATGGAAAACATGAAAGCTAACGTCATTTTGGACGCAAAAGGATTGGCATGTCCAATGCCAATTGTCAAAACTAAGAAAGCGATGAAGGATTTAGAGGCAGGTCAAGTATTAGAAGTGCAGGCAACAGATAAAGGGTCCAAAGCGGATATTAAGGCATGGGCTGAAAGTACAGGGCACCAATATTTAGGCACATTAAAAGAAGGAGAAGTATTAAAACATTATCTAAGAAAGTCTTCCGGCAACGAAACATTGGAACGTAAACATCCCCATGTCATCAATAACGATCAGCTTGAAGCAAAGCTTGAGAATGAAAACATTGTGGTCCTTGATGTAAGAGAAACGGCAGAATACGCCTTTAACCATATTCCAAATGCTATCTCCATTCCTTTGGGGAAATTGGAAGAAAGACTAATAGAATTAAACAAAAATGATGAAATTTATATCATTTGCCGAACAGGAAACCGCAGTGATATGGCAGCACAAAAGCTGGCAGAAAAGGGATTTTCAAAAGTCTTTAACGTGGTACTAGGAATGAGCCAATGGAACGGGAAAAGTACTGGTTTAGTCACGAAGGAGGTACAAAAATGACAGTGAAAAATGTGACGGCGAAAGAATTGACAGAAAGAGTATTAAATAAGGAAAAATTGTTTATTTTGGATGTCCGAAATGAAAGTGATTTTAGTGATTGGAAAGTGGAAGGCGAAAACTTTGATTATTTAAACATTCCTTATTTTGAACTTATTGACGGAATCAAACCAATTGCTGATAAAATCCCTAAAGATCGTGATGTTGTAACTATTTGCGCTAAAGGCGGTTCATCCATTTTTGTGGCGGAACAATTGGTGGAAGAAGGTTTTGATAACATCTACTCATTAGAAGATGGAATGAAAGCATGGAGCGAATATCTTTACAAGGTAAAAGTATACGAAGATGAAGATATTAAAGTATTTCAATTTGTACGAGTCGGAAAAGGCTGCTTATCTTATATGGTTGTATCAGATGGAGAGGCGCTTATCGTAGACCCAGCACGATTCACAGATGAGTATGTAAAAGCGGCAGAAGAAGAAGGGGCTAAAATTACCCATATTGTCGACTCTCATTTACATGCGGACCATATTTCTGGTGGAACTATTCTGGCAAATAGCACTGGCGCAAAATACTACCTCATGAAGAGTGAAGGAGCGGTATTTGATTTTGAAGCATTGGAGAACTATAAAAAAATTGAGTTTAACAGCGTTACACTTGAAGTGTTGGCGGTAAAAACACCTGGTCATACACCTGGCAGCGTATCTTTCTTTGTTAATCACAAACTACTGTTCTCTGGAGACACCATTTTTGTAAGTGGGTTGGGCCGTCCTGATCTAGGCAATAAAGTGCGTGAATGGGCAAATGATTTATACGATACCGTTCATACAAAGGTTGCAGAAATTACAGATGAAGTGATTGTACTTCCAGGACATTATGCTGATTTTGAAAGTGAAATCAACACAGATGGTGATATTGGAGACCTACTCGGAAATATCAGAAAGCGTAATAAAAAAATGTTTACCACACCGAAGGAAGAATTCCTAAATAATGTAGAAAAATCGGCTAGTTCGGTAAAACCGCCAAACTTTGAGGATATTGTGGCCATCAACCGCGGGGTAAAAACGGTAGATGTTGATACAATGCAAGAATTAGAAATCGGTCCAAACCGTTGTGCAGTTCACCATACAGAATAATAAGGAGGAATAATTTATGAATGTCGATAAAGTTTTAGATGCAAAAGGGTTAGCGTGCCCAATGCCGATTGTAAAAACGAAAAAAGCCATGAACGAACTTGAAAGTGGTCAAGTGTTAGAAATCCATGCAACGGATAAAGGGGCAAAAAATGACCTTGCTGCATGGGCTAAATCTGGGGGCCATGAGTTAATCAAGCATGAAGAAGATAACGGCTTGTTAAAGTTTTGGATTAAAAAGGGTTAAAAATAAAGGAACCATTTTTGGTTCCTTTTTATAAAACAGGAGGTCAACATGGATATTAGTTTTATAATTACGATCTTACTAATTGGATTTGTTGGCTCATTTATTTCTGGAATGTTAATCTACGCTACTGCAGCGAAAACGTGGATGAATATTTTATAAGCTCTATTCCGTAAAAAGTATAAATTATCGCCAACGAAAGATGGGGTAATAATGATGAGTAAGAAATTTGTATACTTTTTATCGTTAAGCTCAAATGTACCCTTTGCGCTGAAAGAAGCACTAATAAAAGTAAAACAAAACAATGAAGTGGCCATCTTTTTTGATCTTGATGGAGCACGAGTTTTAGACCGGCGGTATTTAAATAAAATGGATAAAATTCATGGTAAAGAACTTTCATTATTATTAAATTCAGCGATAAATGCAGGAATTAAATTATTTGGATGTCAGATGAACGTTTTAATGGCCGATGGATTAGAATTGATCAATGGAGCAGAACTAGCAGGAGTCGCAACCTTTTTGGAAATAGCCTATCAAGCTGATTCGGTTTTAAGTTATTGAGGGGGGATTTTCATTATGGAAACTAAAAAAGTTGTGGTTTTAGCACTTCACGATGAACTAGAGTCTGTCTATCCCCCATTAAATATTGCGGTAGGTGCGGCATCATCCGGGGCTGAGGTGATTTTAGCTTTTTCAAGAAAAGGTGTAAACATATTAGACGAAAACTATATACCAATTCCTTCTAAAGGTATAAAGTACCTTTCAAATGCCCTAAACGATTTTGGTGCACCCTCAATTCATGAACTTCTTGATATTGCTGTTGACTTTGGTGTAAGACTATATGTTGTTGATTTGGATATAAAAGACGAAACTAGATTTATGTTACCTGTTGAACAAGTACCAATCAAGTGGGTTTTAAATGAAGCCGTTTCGGCTGACCTTTTTGTTCATTTTTAAGTAGCTATGAACCTTCAGTAGATATGGACTAAGTTGGGGAATGAAATTGTCAGAGAACTAAAAACACAGAAATGACACCCAACAGAGGTTAGGTGTCATTTTTTTGAATTAGGTACAGGACAACAAAGGGAAATGGAAATTGTTCCTAACATCTGTGCGGTTGATAAATTTTGAATTAAAAGCGGTAAAATGTTTGAAACTAGTGAGATTCCCTTTTAAAAGAGAGGAATTCATGATATTCCTTGATGGTATTTATTTTGTTCATTTTAAAAAATATAGAGGAATTATTAAAAACATGGCTTCCTATAAGCCATGCTTTTTTAATTTGGGTCAAAAAGAAAAAGCTTATAAAATTAATAAAAAAGTCCCATAATATCTGCATAAAATCTCCACAAATTATTGATAATCTATTTTTAGACAATAGATACGTTAGAAAGGATGGTAATAGTGAAACATAAAAAAGCATTTTTAGGAATAGCTGCATTAATGTTGGTATTCTTTTTAGCTGCATGTGGAGGTAATGATAAGACATCCCCAAGTGATAATGCAGATCCAAAATCTAACACGCATGAAAATAGGAGTAAAAGTGATAATTCTGATTCTATGGAAGGAATGGATCACTCAGGTTCAGGAGAGGTTCCAGAAGGTTTAACAATGGCAGAAAATTCTTCCTATCCTGTTGGTAGTAAAGTGATTATTCATGCAGAACATATGCCGGGAATGGAAGGTGCTGAAGCAACTGTTTCTGGAGCTTTTGATACTACTGTCTATTCAGTAACATATACTCCAACAACTGGTGGGAAACCAGTCAAAAATCACAAATGGGTGGTTCATGAAGAAATTAAAAATGCTGGTGACAAACCATATAAATCGGGTGAAGAAGTTGTTTTAAATGCAGAACATATGAAAGGAATGAAAGGAGCAAAGGCAACAATTGATACGGCTGAACAAACAACTGTTTATATGGTTGATTACACTGATACAAAAACTGGTGAGAAGATCACCAAGCATATGTGGGTAACAGAAAGTGAACTTTCACCTGTGAAATAATATTTACAATAAAATATCTTTAAGTTTTAAAGGGATTGGCTGTAAACACCGATCCCTTTTTTTGGTTTGATTTTTTGAGTAAGCATTCTAGATAATTGCTTAATTAGATTTCTCCATAATTTCTCGATATTATTATTTTATGATGGAACAGAGGTTACTTTTTTGAAAAACCAAGGAGCAATTAAATGAAAAAAATAAAAAAAATAAACAGTATATCAACGAAATTGGGGCTATTATTCAGTGGGATTTTTGTTGTATTGCTTCTCATATTAGGATTCATATTATATGGGGTTTTTATTAATATATTCGGTGATTATGTTAAGCAGGATCTGCTGGTAAGGGGGAATAATCACGCAAAGGTACTGGAAGGACAATTTAATGAGGCAACAATAGAGCATGTAATCCGAATGGAAATAGGAGCAACAACCAAGGTTTTAATCACCAATCCTAATCAAAGTGTAATCGGTTCTTCGGTTCCCCTGGATGAAGATATGAAAAATCATTTATTACCTAAAGGAAAGCTACTAAAAAAAGGACTTCTATTAGAGAGTGATTGGAAGCACCACGATTATATTATTTCCGTTTCTCCTATTGGAAAAAATGAAGGTTACGTTTATATGTACTATCCCTCCTATATAATACGAGAAATCGTGGTTGTATTAAACCTATTAATATTAATAGCCAGCTTAGGGGTAGTATTGCTCGCATTCGGATTTATTGGGATTCTATCCAAAAGACTTACAAAGCCTCTTTTAATAATGAAGGATGCAACAAATAAAATGTCACTTGGCAGGTATCAACAAGAAATTCCCGTGAAGGGTGATGATGAAATAGCCCAGCTGGGAAGAACTATTCAGTCGCTAGGGGAGCAGCTTCAATACTTTGAAGATAGCAGGAACGATTTCCTTGCAGGAGTTTCACATGAGCTTCGCACCCCTCTAACCTATATTAAAGGGTATAGCGATATATTAATGAAGGGGATGTATCAAAGCAGTGAGGAACAGAAGCAGTATTTACAAATTATCAATAATGAAGCAAATAGAATATCGATTTTAGTAAATGATTTATTTGAAATGAGTAAATTACAGGTAAATGAATTTATATTAGATCGTGAGGTTTCAAATATTAATCAGATTATCGAAAAGGTAATAACAAATCTTAAGCCTGAAATATGGAAAAAGGGGATAAAGATAAACTCCAAACTACATGAAATCCCGTTAATCCGAATTGACCCAAAGAGAATGGAGCAAGTCTTGTATAACCTTGTTGAAAATGCAATGAAATATACACAGCAAGGTGAAATTTTAATCTCCTCTTATAAAGAAAAAGGTTTTATAAAACTGAAAGTAAAAGACACAGGGATCGGCATTCCAAAGTCAGAACTGACCAAAATTTTTGACCGTTTTTACCGCGTGGAACATTCCCGTGCCAGAATGACAGGAGGAACCGGGTTGGGACTATATGTAGTAAAACAGATTGTAAAAGCCCATGAAGGAGAAATTACGGTTGAAAGTCAAGAGAACGGAGGTTCTACTTTTACCATAACATTAAAAATCTAAATGTAACAAGGAGAAGAAAAAGTGATGATTAAAATATTGGTTGTCGATGATGAGTTTGAAATGAGACAGCTATTGCGGCTTTATTTAAAGCAGGCGGGTTTTGTTATAGAAGAAGCAGAGAATGGAAAGGAGGCTTATGAAAAAATTGTTAAACATGAATATCAGTTAATGATCCTTGATGTTATGATGCCATTGCTTGATGGCTGGCAGACACTGGAACAAGTAAGGCAGGTTTCAGATTTACCAGTCATTATGTTAACGGCAAAAGGAACAGTTAAAGATAAGGTTGCAGGATTTTCAAAGGGTGCAGATGATTATTTAGTTAAACCATTTGAAGCCGAGGAATTAATAGCCAGGGTACATGCATTGCTGCGAAGGACTCATCTAAGTGAGGAAAAGGAAAATTTATTAAAATATGAAGGTATCATCGTAGATTCAAATGCACGAAACGTTACTTATAATGATAAAAAAATTAGCCTTACACAAACAGAGTTTGACCTGCTAAAGGTTCTTTTAGAACATAAAGGAAATGTCTTATCAAGAGATCAATTGGTTGAGTTAATTTGGGGTTTAGAGTTTTCAGGGGAAGATCGAACAGTTGATTCTCATATTAAAAATCTCCGGGAAAAATTAAAGGCAGCAGGAGTCGATGAACAGCCTGTTAAAACAGTTTGGGGAATCGGATATAAAGTGGAATAGGTGAGAAAATGAATAAAATACTGTCCACCATATTTTTAATTTTGATTATCCTTCTTGGAATTTTGTCCTTGATATTTGTCATAAAAATGACTTGGTTTCCCCCAACTTCAATGGGGATGATGATGGGGAAAAATATGATGTTGCATCACATGTTCTTCTGGTTTTTACAAATGATTCTCATTTGCTTTCTTTTCTTAATGTTAATCATGATTATTTGGAGGGCAATGAACAAGAATAAAGATAAGAAATGAAGAAATAGAAAAACGAAAGGATAAGCTGACTACAAGTTCCTAAAATTCATTATTTAGCCGAATGTTCACTTTTTTATAATGAACTTATGATTTTTTACTACTGGTCTAAAGTTTTGATAAAAAAATGATTGGGTACTCATACTAAATTTGGGACTTAAAAATGATGAAAAGGAGACGATTATTATGGAAATGAAAGCTGGAAATTCAACTGAAGCAGCACTAATCAAATATAAAGAAGGTCTTGGGTTGTTTACTGAGAAGATGCCTGAATTTGCAAGGAGCTTTAATGAGTTTACGGAGGAGTGTTTTAAAGAAGGTACTTTATCTCAAAAACAAAAACAGTTAATTGCATTAGGAATCAGTATTCATGCTCAAGATGAATATTGTATTATCTATCATACAAAAGGTTGTCTTGATCAAGGATGTTCAGAACAAGAAATACTCGAAGCTGTAGGTGTAACGGCAGCGTTTGGCGGAGGGGCATCCATGAGCCAGGGAGTTACTCTTGTGCAGGAGTGTATCATGGAGATGAATCAATTAAAACAGTAATAATTTGTTATTTTATTATGAGATAGCAGATAGTAAAGATGAAATCGAAAAGGTTTCATCTTTTTTATATTCTGCTGATTATCTTGAGTTTTCCTGCAATATATATTTTTTGTATGGAAATGATAAGAGGGAATTTTAAATGACTAAAAAAGGAGTATGGAGCCATGAACGAAGAATTAAAAGATAAGGTGCTCAAAATTATCTCGAATCATAGAACAGGTATCCTGTCATCGGTAGAAAATAATAAGCCTCATTCACGGTTTATGACATTTTATAACGATGACTTGACATTATTTACTCCAACTAAATTAGATACAGAAAAAATAAATGAAATAAAAAAAAATTCAGCTGTTTCTGTGTTGTTAGGGTATGAAATGAATGGGCAAAATGATGCCTATGTTGAAATAGCTGGTACCTCAAATATAAATGATTCACAAACATTAAAGAATAAGTACTGGGAGGGTACATTTAGAAAATGGTTTGAAGGCCCGGACGACCCTAACTACGTGTTTTTGGAAATACAGCCTGAAACAGTTCGTATCTTAAATCTAAATGGAGAGACAGCGCAGGAACTTAATATAGAGAGTTAAAGTCTATAAGGAAATTGGACATATAGTGACTTCAAATGCATTAAAAAACTCCTCAATTCAAAAGATAATAAAAAGGAGGTGATTATTGTGAGAACTTTACAAAAGATTGCTTTAGCTTTAGTGATTATCGGTGCAATTAACTGGGGATTAATTGGTTTTTTTAGGTTCGATTTAGTAGCAGCAATTTTTGGCGGGCAAGGATCCTTTTTGGCGAGAGTTGTATATGGACTTGTAGGATTAAGCGGATTAGTTTGTTTAAGTATTTTATTTTCACCAATCCGACAAGAAGATCATAAGAAAGAACAATTAAATAACAGAAATCTAAAATATGCCACCGAATTTGGCGAGGAAAATGATTTGTCAGAATACAAAAAGGATTAAACCCCTTATCGTTAGGAATATTGCGGTATTCCTGACGATTTTTTTTTGAAGAAACACTTTTGCGTTTTCTCCCATTTGGGGTAATTTTTTCTTGAAAACTAGTTAATAGAGGGAAGCAAACTATATCAAATAAGACCAATATACCCTATTTTATTCCTAAATTTGTTAATTTTAAATATAACCCCGAACTTCTCACATCATTTATCAGCTTTAAAAACCCCAATAGTTGAATATTCGAAAAGTAAATATAATAGGATTATGTTACTCTATAACCTATTTCAATAGAAAAAGAGGAACTACATATTAAAAAAAATAATGAAAGTAGGGAGATTATGAAAAGGAAGACATTCTTTAAACAAGCTGCTGTGATTTCTCTATCCGTTGGTTTAATGCTGTCATCAATGAACTTCACACTTACACCGAAAGTAACAGCAGCAGGTTCAAAAGCAGAATCTATTCTTGCTTCACTTACACCGGAACAAAGAAATGCACTAAAGCGGCTGGAACTGACAGAATTAACAGGTCTGCAGGGATTCAACAAACAAGAATTAAACAGAGATGAAGATTTGGATGTCATCGTTCAATTCCACTCGATGCCGGGCAAAATTGCAGTTCTGGATGCAGAAGTAAAAGGAAAGAAACTATCACAAAAGAAAGCTGATGAGCAGGTAGCAAAGGAACACGAACAATTTAAAAAGGATATTCAATCGATTCTTTCAACTGGCAACATGAAAGCCAAAAAGACCAATCACAAGATTACTTCCAGCTATAAAACGGTTTACAATGGGGTAGCGATGAAATTGCCTGCCAAGCAGGTGGCAAGTCTATTAAAATCTGGTGTCGTAAAAGCTGTTTATAAAAATGAAACTTATAGGGTTGATCCGATTTATTATGTAGGAGATGGAGATAAAGCAGGACACACACCTGGCACAGCAGTGGAAAGTCTATCTTATTTAAAGGTGGACAAGCTTCGTGAAGAGGGACTGACAGGGAAAGGTGTGAAAGTTGGGGTAATTGATACGGGGATTGATTACAACCACCCTGACTTAAAGAAAGTCTATAAAGGTGGGTATGACTTCGTTGACCACGATAATGACCCGATGGAGACGACATATGAGGATTGGAAAAAATCGTTGTACCCTGAAATTTATAATAACTCAACCTATTATACTTCGCACGGAACACACGTCTCCGGAACGATCGCCGGGCAGGGAATGAATAAAGAAATTTCTGTCGAAGGCGTTGCGCCGGATGTCGATTTATATGCTTATCGTGTGCTTGGTCCATATGGTACTGGTACGGCCAATAATATCATTGCTGGTGTTGAAAAAGCAGTTGAAGAGGGGATGGATATCATCAACCTTTCATTAGGTTCAGGTATTAATGACCCATATTATCCAACCAGTACAGTTGTCAATAATGCCGTCCTAAGTGGGGTTACAGCAGTAGTGGCTGCGGGGAATTCTGGCCCGGGGGAATATACGATTGGTTCTCCAGGGGCAGCCGCGCTTGCCTTGACGATTGGAGCGAGCGATGTCCCAATGTCTGTTTCTACTTTTAAAGGAAAGATAGGCACGGAAACTGGTATTGAGCTGGTCAGCATGGCCCGCAATTATACTGATAAATTAAAAGACTTGGAAGGAAAGTTCTTTCAGGTGGTCGATGTCGGGGTTGGAGCGAGTGCCAACTATTCGGGTCAAGATGTTCAAGGGAAAATTGCCTTAATTGCCCGCGGTGATATTGCTTTGAGTGAAAAGGTCATACTTGCGAAGCAAAAAGGCGCAGCCGCCGTTCTTCTCTATAACAATGTAGACGGACAAATTGATGCTAACCTTGGTGAATCAACTAAATTTATCCCAACATTCTCTGTGACAAAGGATGCCGGGGAAAAGATAAAAGTTCAGCTTCAGGCGGGGAATACAGACTTTACCTTTTCAAACTATGGAGCAAGTCTAACAGAGGGCGACCGTCTTGCCGAATTTAGTTCACGGGGACCTGCCAGACAAACGTATGGGATGAAACCTGAAGTGGTTGCACCGGGTGTCAGTGTTCTTTCGACTGTTCCATCCTATATCGCTGATCCTAAGAATCAAGGAAACTATCAATTTGCCTATTCCCGCTATTCGGGAACATCTATGGCGACCCCATTTACAGTAGGAGTTGCAGCCTTAATGCTGCAGGCTAATCCGAAATTAATGCCCGAAGATATTAAAACGGTCTTAATGAATACAGCAGATCCGCTGAATGGGAACTACAGTGTGTTTGAAGTAGGCGCTGGAAGGATTAATCCATACAAGGCCGTCCACAACGGAGCGACCTTCCAAGTTCTAGACAAAACGCTTATTCCCGGTGTGGAAGATCTGGCCGAAGTGAAATCATTAACAGGCGGACTTAGCTTTGATCATGAGCTGGTTGATAACAATTTGCATATCACCAAATCTATGAAAGTAAAAAATAATGGAAATATGAAAAAGAAGTTCACGGTTGATATTACTGAAGGGAAAGGTTCAAATTCCCTTAAGCAAAACGGTATGGCGCTGATCATTGCCAATAATATTACTGTCAAGGGCAATGAAGAGAAAAAAGTATCTGCCAGCCTGCGTATTCACAAGAAAGCAAAAGAAGGCTACTATACAGGATATATTACACTCATTAATACGGAGAATTCCGCTGAGCAGTACAGACTTCCGTATAGTTTCCGGTTACTTAAAGAAGGATTCAATAAAATAGAAATAGAAAACCCTGTCTATTCACCAGTTTATTTAAACAATGGGAACTTAGACTTTTTCAGGGAGCCTTATGTCTACTCTCAGTTAAACATTAATGCGCCAATGAATAAATTGGATGTTGTCCTTCAGGATGAGAAGGGAAATGACCTGGGGCTGATCGGTACGGCAGACTTGAATGGTGCTTACGATAATGTTACTTATGGATTAACGTTCTTCAATGGAATGTACTATAAATTTACAGGAGATGCAAAAAAGCCAATCTCTTCAAAGTTCAGCTATGCACAGGAAGGACATTACCAAATAAAATTCATCGGTACGGGCCAATCTGGAAAAGTATTCACAGAAAACAGGCATCTATGGATCTATCTCAATCAGCCAAATTTTGAAAGCTCATTAGATAGGAACTCGCCATTTATTGAGTTTAAGCCTGGGCAAGAAACCTACCCATTTGAAATTAAAATAACAGATCCTATTATTGAGGAGATGAAGAAATACGGTGTTGATTACGCTCAATCCTCAAACTATATGGTGTATTATTGGGGCCCATGGGGCTATCCGTCGATGCCGATTTATATGGATAAGGATGGAAAGTTTGTTGAGGAAGTTGCCATGGACAAATCTGAAAAGGCTCTTTATTTTGGAATGGATGGCTATAATATCGCTGGAAATAAAATCAGTAAGTATTATTACTTTGTAAAGGAAGGAACACCGGTTACGTATCCGACAAGTGAGACAACAGAAGTTAATGCAGGCGGTATGATCAAAGCCACTATTATGCTGGATAACGTACAGGATATTTCTAAAGCAGAGTGGAACTTTAACGACCTTTATGGGACCAAGAGTGTAGAGCTTGTAGACGCTAAGCTTGTGGATGCTTATCTTGACCAAGCAGAGATCACAGTGAAGGACAATCGTGTAGCAGTCCAGTTTAACCATTCTAGCGGTACATTCGAACAACAGGCAGTTGCCGAAGTGACATTTAAAGTTTTAGATGACCAATATTTTACTATGGGTGACATCAATCCGTCTGTTGCTGTAACGAATGAAAAAAATCAAAAAATCCAGGTAATCAATGCCCCATATACGTTTAAAATTAACCCGCAATTTTCAAAGGTGAAAGGTACGATCGGACCAGAGGGATTTTATGTGGGGAATCCAGAGGATGAGGGAGGCTATCTTGGTAAAAGAGATTGGACTAAAGTCGGAGGATCGGTCAAGCTGATTGATTCAAAAGGTAAAGAGTTTGACGTTACTTCATCCATCAATGCGTATGGAACTTTCTCCGCTGAGAATCTGCCATTGTCGAAAGAGCCTTATACCGTGGAAATGAAGGCCCCAGGGCATTTCTTAACAAAGAGTGAAGTGCCATCCAGCATCATTCGTAACGGTGTTGCATATGGGATTTCCTTCAATATGTCGATGATACTTCTGGTTGCTGGTGATGTTAACCAGGACGGAGTGATCGATGTCTTAGATGCCCTAGCTGTTCAAAATACTTGGAAAACGAATGACCGGACGGCAGATATCAACTTTGATGGTGTAGTTGATGAGAAAGATATGGCATTTATCCAGAAGAATTATCTTAAACAAAATGAAGATTTTACAAATGGTCCGGAGCCAAAGACAAGCTACAATGGAAAAACGTTAAAAATGATTTTGGCTGAATTGGGAATTAACCCTTAAAAAATTCTAGTGATCATTTGAATAATTTTTGCCGCATAGCCAAAGCTATATGCGGCTTTTTTTAATTTTCGCTACCTTTTATACAGTGAAACTCCTTAGGAAACGGTGATACTCTAATAGAATCATCTAATCAAAACCCCATAATCCATAAATGTTGATTTGAGAACTAGGGGTGTATTTTTTTAACAGATTTTTAAAAGGGAGTTTGCAATTTCAAGCGCTTTTTCTAGTTGATTTGTTTCAGAATAATAGGTGAACAGTCGTTTTTCGTATTGGGTAACAAGCCAAAATAATTGATTTTCTTTAAAAAAAGGTATAGCAATTTCGTCTAAGAAATGATAAAGTTCCGTATTTTCTAGAATCTCGTAATTTAACATAGTAAACAAAATGGTGCTTAGCTGGTCATTTTTATTTTTTGCGAGCAAGGACATTCCTTCATTAACCAGTTTTGTTAATGTGTCTTTATCTAATAAGAATCCTTCAAAGGAGCAACGGATATAACCCTCAAATGACAAGAAGAAGAGGGAAGAATTTTTCTCACTTAGCTGCATAGCTTCAAAATATAATTTCTGGGCTTCAGCTAATTCCCTTCGTAGATAACGATTATAAGCAAAGTTATGAAGGAGTTTTGTCTTCTTATCAATAAAATGACATATGTCACAGGTTTGAAGCAGTGATTGATATTGTGCCACTGTCTCTTGAAAATTCAAATATTCATTATCCCCAATTTGTACAATCATTAAAGTCTCTGTATCGATGATTCTATTAAAATTATTTGTATCTTTGAAATAGTTTAAAGCCTTTTCTGCATAGTAGTAAGCCAGTACTTTTGAACCAATTGAATGATAAGAATAAGCAATGTTATAGTAAAATTCATGATTTTTATATTGATTTGGATCAATTGATTTTAAAATTTCAATAGCATTAATAAAATTTTTCTTAGTGAGGTAATAAATTCCTAAAACATGCTTCAACAAATTACTCTCATATGTAGGTAAGCGGTCCATTTCCTTTTTAATTGGTGATAGAATTTTCATGGCTTCTCGATGATTTTCTTGCGAGCAATAATATCGTGCAAGCAGCAGGTGAAACTGAATTTGAAATTTCGAAACAACAAGAATTGGGACATCCTTGAGCGCTGAAATAATGGATTCTACTTCATCAAACTTTTGTCTATCCATTGCGTTTTTCATTTGTTGAAGCAGGGATTCGACACCGTTAAGCCGTTTCAGTTCTGATTGTATATCAATGCCAAGACGTTTTGCTAAAAGAAAGGCTATTTCGGGTGAGTATTCTGTAATTCCACGTTCAATTTTACTTATATGCGTTACAGAACATATCCCTCTGCCAAGCTCTTCTTGGGTTAAGTTAGCCTTTTCACGGTAAAACTTAATGATTTTTCCTTCATTCATTTAGGATCCACCTTTCCGACTTGAGTGAATTACATTATTAATGTAAGTCTTCCAATATTCGTTATATATTTCATTATGTTATCAGAATATTCGGGGAGAATTGTCGAAATTTAAGGGATAGTAAAAAATATTGTAAATATTTTATCTTGAAAGGATGAAAAAATTATGTCACCTATTTATATTGATTCCAACGGTGCATCGAAGAAGGTAAGAAGCATATGTGTTGTTTAATATGAATATGAAAAAAACCCTTACAATGGTAAGGGTTTTTAGACGTCCCAGAGAGGATTCGAACCTCCGACCTACAGTTTAGGAAACTGTTGCTCTATCCTGCTGAGCTACTAGGACAAGTTAAAACAAAATATAAAGTTTTCTTAGAAAAAATCTAAAAATCCCATCCTGATCTCAGAAACCATATTCAAGAAGCTCTCGATCAGTACGCTTGATGTTAATTCATGAAAGATAATTCATTCGTGCTGAGCTACTAGGACAATTTAAGGAACGTTATTTATTATAATAAGTTAATCGAAAAAGGTCAAATAAAAATGTTCAATTTGCAAAATACTTTGGTTCTTGTTCTTGACTCCTTGTTTTTTCACGGAAGGCGAGCCAGACGATTAAACTTAGAACAATAAGCAGTCCTTCCATTGAAAGGATATAAATCGGATATGGGCCCAGAAAGTCCAACAGGCTGGCACTGTCTGGTTTGTGGCTTAGGAACATATAATTTCCACCAACTAGTTTATTAATTAACATAACCACTGGCATTAACACATTTATAAACACAATCAGTTTAAGAACAGACCAAATGGTTGGCCGGTATCCTTTTACCCATGTAAAATATAGCGGCACCCAAATCATCATTAAATGGGTATAGAAGAAGTGGAAAAAGCGAAAGTGCGGGAAGTCATAAGATAATAATGGAGTAACTAATGCCTGCGACGCCCCTAATATACCGGTGAATAAGAGAATTTCATAGTATAGCTTTTTCCTTGTGATTAACAGTAAAATGGTTAAGAAAAAGCTGATATTGCATAATTCTAACGGAATGGAGTGACTGCTATTCCAGATGCCGATATGTAACATCCAAAGATGATAAACCATTTCGAATATCATCAGCGATGCTGCTAAGCCAATTTCAGCAGCTCGTAAATTTATAGCTCCAAGTTTTTTTCTGAAAAGAAAAATCCCAATAGAAACAATTAATAGAAGCGCTAAAATAGCAAAATGGCTGCCTGAAAACATTTCAAACTGATAATTTTTATTGCTTCCGCCAAACCACTTCATACAGCCACCGTCCTTTTAAATATCATAACATGTGACATTAACGAAATAAATTTGAATATTACGACACCGTTGGACATCTTTTAGTCCATAGTGCTTATTCTTAATAGAAGATTTTTCATTCTGATAAAGTCAGTCTGGTTTATGTTATAATAATATGTCGAAGATACTCGAAGAATTAAAAGCAGTGGGGGTTCATGATGGCAGCTTACACGCCAATGATACAACAATACTTATCAGTCAAGGCAGATTATCAAGATGCCTTTTTATTTTTTCGTCTTGGAGATTTTTACGAAATGTTCTTTGATGATGCAGTTAAAGCGTCACAGGAATTAGAAATTACCTTAACTAGCAGAGAAGGCGGCTCCGAAGATCGGATTCCAATGTGTGGTGTCCCATATCATTCCGCCGCAAATTATATTGAACAGCTTATTTCAAAAGGGTACAAGGTTGCGATTTGTGAACAAATGGAAGACGCAAAGCAAACAAAGGGCATGGTGAAACGGGAGGTTGTCCAATTAATTACCCCGGGAACGCTGATGGAAGGAAAAGGGCTCACAGATAAAGAGAACAATTATATTGCCTCGATTACAGCATTTGAGGATCAAACATATGGTGTAGCTTATAACGATATTTCTACGGGCGAGAGTAAGGTTACGTTACTTTCAAACAATTTTGATGATGTGTTGAATGAATTGGCTGTTTTAGGTGCCAAGGAAGTGGTTGTGGCCAGCAGCTTTGACGGTGAACTTCAGAAAAAAATGCGTGAGCGTGATGTGCTGGCGATTTCATTTGAAGATAATAGTTCAATAGAAATGCAGTTTGCCCATCTATTAGAAGGGCTGAATCAGGAAAAATTAAAACAAGCTACAGCAAGGCTATTCAACTACTTATACCGATCTCAAAAAAGAAGTCTTGACCACTTACAGCCAGTGACCACTTATCAGATTCATCAATTTATGAAAATTGATTACTATTCCAAGCGGAATCTTGAATTAACGGAAACAATACGCTCAAAAGGGAAAAAGGGTTCTTTATTATGGCTGTTAGATGAAACCATAACCGCGATGGGCGGCAGAATGTTAAAGCATTGGATTGACCGCCCGTTAATTGACCGGGACGAAATTGAACAGCGACACAATCTCGTAGATGTGTTCATGAACCATTTTTTCGAACGTCAGGAACTGCGGGAAAAATTGAAGGAAGTATATGATTTAGAGCGTTTGGCAGGACGGGTTGCTTTTGGTAATGTGAATGCCCGTGATTTAGTACAGTTAAAGCGTTCGTTAATGCAGGTACCTTATTTAAAACAAATCCTTTTAAGCATGAATGATGAAGAGATGAATGGTATTGCGGGACATCTGGATCCATGTGAAGAGGTTACCGACTTATTGGAGCAGGCGATTGTTGAAAATCCTCCATTGTCATTAAAAGAGGGCAATATCATTTGTGATGGCTACAATAAACAGCTGGACCAATATCGCGATGCCAGCCGAAACGGTAAGACTTGGATTGCTCAGCTGGAGCGGGAAGAACGTGAAAAGACCGGGATTAAATCGTTGAAGATTGGATATAACCGAGTATTCGGTTATTATATCGAAGTGACAAGAGCCAATCTTCATTTGCTGGAAGAAGGCCGGTATGAACGAAAGCAGACATTAACAAATGCCGAGCGCTTTATTACACCGGAATTAAAAGAAAAGGAAGCGTTAATCTTACAAGCGGAGGAAAAAATCGGCGAACTGGAATATGCCTTGTTTGCGGAAATCCGTGAAATCGTGAAGGAATATATTCCGCGCCTGCAGGCTTTGGCAAAGACTGTAAGCGAGCTTGATGTCTTGCAATGCTTTGCGCAGGTCAGTGAAAACCGTCGCTATGTGAAGCCGCAATTTTCTAATGAGCGCCTGGTGATGATTAAGGATGGACGTCACCCGGTAGTGGAAAAGGTATTAAATTCACAGGAATACGTACCAAATGACTGCTTTATGGATCCCGACCGTGAAATCCTGTTAATCACCGGTCCGAATATGTCCGGTAAAAGTACGTACATGCGTCAGATTGCATTGACGTCTGTTTTAGCCCAAATTGGCTGTTATGTTCCGGCCACTGAAGCTGTGCTGCCGATCTTTGATCAAGTATTCACCCGTATTGGGGCTGCGGATGATTTGATTTCCGGGCAAAGTACGTTCATGGTCGAAATGTTAGAAGCAAAAAATGCGATTGCAAACGCCACCCAGAACAGTTTGATTTTATTTGATGAAATCGGGCGTGGGACCTCGACTTATGATGGCATGGCATTAGCACAGGCGATCATTGAATACATCCATAACCGAATTGGCGCCAAAACATTATTTTCCACACACTATCATGAGCTGACAGTGTTAGAGGAAGAATTAAGTAAATTAAGGAACATTCATGTCAGCGCGATTGAACATAACGGCAAGGTTGTGTTTCTTCATAAAATCAAAGAGGGACCGGCGGATAAGAGCTACGGGATTCATGTTGCACAGTTAGCTGAACTGCCAAAGGAATTAATCGACCGGGCGAACGAAATTTTAACTGCCTTGGAGCAGCCGGTAGTTGAAAGTATCCCAGTTGTAAAGGAAGCAGGACCGGCCACAGAAGTTGTCGAAGAACAAAAGCTTTCCGAACAGCCTGCTCAGCTGTCATTTTTTGATGAACCGAAAGATGTAAAGAAAGCGGAATTTTCCTCTAAAGAGAAAAAAGTGTTAGAAAAAATTCGTGAGCTAGATTTATTAGATGTCACACCACTTCAGGCAATTAATATGCTTTACGAGCTGCATAAAAAGTTAAAAGGGTAAGATAACGAGGAGGCGGAAAAATGGGGAAAATCATTCAATTAGACGATGCCCTATCGAATAAAATAGCTGCGGGAGAAGTAGTCGAACGCCCCGCCTCAGTTGTGAAAGAACTTGTGGAAAACGCGGTCGATGCTGGCAGTACCGTGATTGAAATTGAAGTGGAAGAAGCGGGTCTGGCTAAAATCCGCATCACTGATAACGGGAACGGGATTGAAGAAGACGATGTGCTGCTGGCGTTTCAACGGCATGCGACGAGTAAAATCAAAGATGAAAATGATTTGTTTCGGATTCGTACACTTGGTTTCCGCGGTGAAGCCTTGCCGAGTATTGCTTCCGTCTCAAGACTTGAAATGAAGACATCTACCGGGGAAGGTCCGGGGAGTTTAATAGTGGTCGAAGGCGGAAAGGTGGTAACGTATGAGAAGGCTTCGAGCAGAAGGGGAACAGATATAACTGTAACGGATTTGTTTTTTAATACTCCTGCTCGCTTGAAGTATATGAAGACGATTCACACTGAACTTGGAAATATAACGGACGTCGTGAACCGCCTCGCCCTGGCACATCCAGAGGTCGCTTTTCGGTTAATCCATAATGAACGTCAGCTGCTGCAAACAAACGGAAGCGGGGATGTCCGTCAAGTACTTGCGGCCATTTACGGTATGAGTATTGCCAAGCAGCTTGTCCCCGTTTCAGCAGAATCATTGGATTATAAAATCACAGGATATGCTTCGATGCCGGAAGTGACACGGGCCTCACGGAATTATATTTCGACGATGATTAATGGCCGTTTTATTAAAAATTATGCACTTGTTCGGGCGATTCAAGAAGGCTACCATACTTTACTTCCGATCGGGCGTTATCCGATTGCCCTGTTAAATATTGAAATGGACCCTTTGCTTGTTGATGTCAATGTCCATCCATCCAAAATGGAAGTTCGAATTAGTAAAGAACCCGAGCTTAATGAGTTAGTTACTACTACGTTAAAAAACGTGTTTAAGTCTAAAGTGTTAATTCCGACATCGTATTCTTCTGTGAAAAAAGAAACGGTGAAATCTGAACAGACTGCTCTCGATCTAAATGAAGCAACGCCTCCATTAACAAAGACAGTGGCGGCAGAAGAAAATGCGGGTGTTTTACATGAAGGAAAGCCAATATTAGAATCTAGTTCTTCCGATAGTTTCACTGAAGTAATGGTGAAAAGTCCAGCCGCAGCGTTTTTTGCTTTAAAGCAAAATGAAGTAGTAAGCACTGATGAAGGCCGTTTTGATGATGATGATGATGATGACGGGGATTCTTATTTAAATGATGTAATAAATGATAGTGCTGAAGAAACGGCTGAACCTGTTGTTGAACCTGCTTCTGCATCTGCGGAAGAGGAGAGCAGGGTTCCGCGGATGTATCCGATTGGGCAGATGCATGGAACCTATATCTTTGCTCAAAACGAAAATGGCCTGTATATCATTGACCAGCATGCAGCCCAGGAACGGTTAAAGTATGAGTACTTTCGTGATAAGGTTGGACAGGTTGCTTCAGAACTGCAAGAGATGCTTGTACCTTTAACCTTTGAATATTCGACGGATGAATACGTGAAAATTATGGAGCATCAGGAAGAACTCGAGAGGGTTGGAGTGTTTCTTGAGGAGTTCGGCTTGAATAGTTTTATAATCAGGTCGCATCCGCAGTGGTTCCCAAAAGGCGAAGAGAAGCAAATAATAGAAGAGATGATTGAGCAGCTGCTGGCAATGAAAAAGGTGAATATTAAAAAACTCCGTGAAGAAGCGGCAATTATGATGAGCTGTAAGGCATCGATTAAAGCGAACCGCCATTTGCGGAATGATGAAATCCAAGCCTTGTTAGATGACCTAAGGAAAGCGTCCGATCCGTTTACATGTCCGCATGGCAGACCGATAATTGTGCATTACTCGATTTATGAGATGGAAAAGATGTTTAAGCGGGTTATGTAACATATAAAAAAGTCCGATTCCACTTTGTGTGAATCGGACTTTCTTTTTTGAATCAAAAGTTTAAAAGGTTAATGAAAAACAAAAAATGTTGGAAATGGGTGGATTTTCTTTGATAGGCCCGATGAAGGACAAATTGAGTGAGAAATCACAAAAACAGTCTTTCATCATCACAAAATGAAAGACTGTTTTTAATAAAAAATACAAGTTTACAAATTTTCATCTCAAAGAATCTATTATTTCGCAACAGTTACCAGCTTACCCAAATATTTAAGTGCTTTGCCCGTACCTAGCACGACCGATTCAAGCGGGCTGTCAGCGAGCTGGACAGGAACAAAAATTTCCTGACTAAGCCAATCTTTCATTCCATTCAACAGTGCGCCGCCGCCGGTTAAGATGACACCGCGGTCAACAATATCACCGCTCAACTCCGCTGGACAATCTTCAAGCGTAGCCCGAATTGCCTCTAAAATATGCAAGAAATCCTCTTTCATGGCATTGCGAATTTCATAGGATGATAGTTTCACAGTTTTTGGCAGGCCGGTTACAAGATCACGGCCGCGGACATCCATAAAGACCTCTTCATGATCAACAAGTGCGTAGCCAATTTCCATTTTTACATTTTCAGCTGTTGGTTCACCAATCAACACATTGTACTCTTTACGGACATATTGGATAATATCGTCATCAAGTCGGTCTCCGCCAATTTTGATGGAATGATACGCAACAACACCACCGAAGGAAATAATGGCGACCTCCGTATTTCCGCCACCAATGTCTACAACTACATTGGCAACAGGTTCATCAACAGGTAGTCCTGCGCCGATCGCCGCCGCAACTGGCTCTTCAATCAACATAATTTTTTTGGCACCGGCATTTCTTACTGCATCCTGAATGGCTCTTCTTTCAACGCTGGTGGAACCGGACGGGATACAAACCACCACATTTGGCTTTCTAAGTGCTAAGCCCATTTTCTTGGAGGCCTTTCGCATGATGTGCTTGAGCATTTCTGTTGTCAGATCAAAGTCAGCAATCACCCCATCCTTTAATGGGCGGATGGCCATAATCTTTTCCGGTGTTTTACCGATCATTTCCTTTGCCTCTGCACCAACCGCGACGACATTTTTTGTTGCAGTATCAATGGTTACAACAGAAGGCTCATTGAGGACGACCCCTTTATTTTTGCTATACACCAAAATGTTTGCTGTTCCTAAATCAATCCCAATATCAAATGTTGATAACATGATTTTCACCTTTTTTCATATATTTTGCATGATGCAGAAGAACCGTCCTCATACATCATATGACAATTTTCGTGGTAATTTTACAAAATAGAGTACGTCTTAGGTTATCATGATTTTGGGGGTGGAAAGCTGTTTGTAAATGAACCGTTATAGTTTTGTAAATTTGCAGGTAAAAGATTCTAATTTTGTAATAGATGATAAAATAACTTAATATTTCTTTCATGAATAGAATCTGATTTTTTTGAGTATACTTGTTTGATGTTCAACTGCTTTTTAAAAATTGTGATACGATATGGATGGAAGGGTGTACTTTCCGTTGAAATTGAAAATAGAGGCAGTGTGAAAATGTTGGAAGAGAAACAAAAATTACTGGTTATTATCGGACCGACTGCAGTAGGAAAAACAAAGTTGAGTATTGAATTGGCTAAGCGGTTCAATGGTGAGATCATCAGCGGGGATTCCATGCAGATCTACCGTGGAATGGATATTGGTACGGCCAAAATACGGAAGGAAGAGATGGAAGGGATTCCCCATCACTTAATTGATATAAAAGAGCCAAATGAAAACTTTTCTGTAGCTGAATTTCAACAGCTTGTTCGAGGTACAATACAGGAGATTGCAGATAGAGGGCATCTGCCGATCATTGCTGGTGGAACAGGTTTGTATATTCAATCGGTTATTTATGATTATCAATTTTCTGATGTTTCCGGTGATGAAGATTTCCGCAGAGAGCTTGAACAGAAAGCAAAAGAAATCGGCCCCGATGCCCTGCACCAGGAGCTGATAAAAGTTGATCCGCAGAGCGCGTCGAATATTCATCCGAATAATGTCAGACGGGTGATTAGAGCTCTCGAAATTTATCATCTTGCAGGTAAAACAAGAAATGAGTTTGATAACACCGCAAATAAAGAAGAAATATATCAAACGGCCATTGTCGGATTGACAATGGATCGGGATAAGCTTTATGAGCGGATTAATGCCCGTGTTGACCTTATGATGGAGGATGGGCTTCTTGAAGAAGTTAATCGGCTTTACCAGCAAGGGTTACGGGATTGTCAAGCCATTCAGGCTATAGGATATAAAGAAATTTATCAATATTTAGATGGTGATCTTCCGCTTGAGGAAGCGGTGGACAAATTAAAACAAAATTCCCGGCGCTATGCTAAGAGGCAATTAACTTGGTTTCGGAACAAAATGGAGGTAAAATGGTTTGATATAACAAATGTGAACAATTTGTCAAAAAAAGAAGAGGAAATTTCACATTATGTTGAAGGAAAGCTTCAAATAAAATCGAATACATATTAGTAGAGATAAAAGAGGAGGATATACTAAAATGAAAACGACGATTAACATTCAGGACCAATTTTTAAACCAATGCCGTAAAGAAAATATTCACGTTACGGTTTTCCTGCTGAACGGATTTCAATTAAGAGGCCAAATCAAGGGCTTTGATAATTTTACAGTTTTATTTGAATCAGACGGTAAGCAGCAGCTGGTATATAAGCATGCCATTTCTACGTTTGCTCCGCAGCGAAATGTACAGCTTGAATTAGAGCAGCAATAATAATAAACTTTAGACGAACGGGCCCATTCTTGGGCTCTTTTTATTTCTCCATGAAATAATAATGATTTCACCCTCCTGTGAATACATATAAATTGAAGGATTATGCATACTTGACGCATGTTGTTCGCAGATTGAGAGGTGAAAGCTTTGGATCAACCAAATCGAATGAAAAGCAACGGCCAAATAAAGGTTGTTCTCAATTCCCCAAAACGAAAAAATATTAAAAAAGAATTACCTGACTTTCAAGTTGCTCCAAAGGTCATTCCCCCAGAGCATTCAGCCCTTAAGGAAATTGAAGAGGAGCTTGAATCTTTAGTTGGTATGGAAGAAATGAAACGAATGATAAAAGAAATTTATGCGTGGATTTATGTCAATAAAAAACGTGAAGAAATCGGGTTAAAAACAAAAAAGCAGGCTCTCCATATGATGTTTAAAGGAAATCCTGGTACAGGCAAAACAACGGTCGCAAGGCTCATCGGAAAATTGTTTCAAAAGATGAATGTCTTGACGAAAGGGCATCTTATTGAAGCGGAAAGGGCAGACCTTGTTGGGGAATATATTGGTCATACCGCCCAAAAGACAAGGGATTTAATTAAGAAAGCACAAGGCGGTATCTTATTTATTGATGAGGCTTACTCGCTCGGGCGCGGCGGCGAAAAAGACTTTGGTAAGGAAGCGATTGATACACTAGTGAAGCACATGGAGGATAAGCAGCATGAATTTATCCTCATTCTTGCGGGCTATTCCCGTGAGATGGATTACTTTTTATCGTTAAACCCTGGACTTCATTCAAGGTTTCCGTTAGTGGTTGATTTTCCTGATTACAGCATTGACCAGCTAATGGAAATTTCCGCGAGAATGCTTGTGGAGAGAGAGTATACGTTAAGTCACGGGGCGGAGAAGAAATTAAAGGACCATTTAATTTGGGTCAAGGCTGTATTGAGCCCCAATAGCTTTTCAAATGGCCGCTATGTTCGAAATATTATCGAAAAATCGATTCGCGCCCAAGCAATGCGCTTATTGTTGGTCAATAGCTATGACAGACATGATTTAATGACCATTAGGAGCAATGATTTAGTGTTTGAGGAAGATGGATAGAAATGGAAAAACGGCAGACATTTAGTTATCTGTCGTTTTTTGTTATGATGTGAAGTAGAGTTGGTGCGAAAGGATGATGTTGCTTGGAACAAAAGAATTCAAAAGAAACGGCTGTTCTAGTTGGCTGTCAAACATCTGATGATGATCTCCGTTTCAGTTATTCAATGGAGGAGTTAGCTTCCTTAACGGAAACGGCCCAAGGTGAGGTATTGGCCTCTATTGTGCAAAAACGGGAACGGGTTCATCCGGCTACATATATTGGAAAAGGAAAAGTAGAGGAGCTTAAGGTACTTGTGGATGAACTGGAGGCCGAGATCGTTATTTTTAATGATGAGCTGTCTCCCAGTCAAAAGCGGAATCTTGCCTCTGAAATCACTGCCCGGATTATTGACCGGACGCAGCTTATTTTAGATATTTTTGCCCAAAGAGCGCGTTCTAAAGAAGGGAAATTGCAGGTTGAGCTCGCGCAGTTACAATACATACTTCCGCGTCTTGCCGGACAAGGAACGGCTTTATCAAGGCTCGGCGGCGGTATTGGAACAAGAGGGCCGGGGGAAACGAAGCTGGAGTCTGACCGCCGTCATATCCGCCGGCGAATTGACGATATTAAAGGTCAGTTGTCCGTGATTGTCCAGCACCGTGACCGATATCGGGAGAGAAGAAAGAAGAATAAAGCGTTTCAAATTGCGATTGTCGGATATACCAACGCCGGAAAGTCCACTTTGTTTAATCGCTTATCTGAGGCCGATTCTTATGAAGAAAACCAGCTGTTTGCAACACTTGACCCGATGACGCGGAAATTAATCCTGCCAAGCGGATACCATGCGCTTATTACGGATACCGTTGGATTCATTCAGGATTTGCCAACCGCCTTAATTGCCGCTTTCCGCTCGACGCTTGAGGAAGTGAAGGAAGCGGACTTGATTCTCCATGTGGTCGATATGTCCAATCCGGATTATTATCATCATGAAAAAACCGTTCATAAGCTCTTGGAGGATTTAGAGGTAAAAAATGTTCCGCAATTAACGGCTTATAATAAAAGAGATATAAAGCATCCTGATTTTGTCCCAACAGCTGATACCCCGTCTGTTTTTATCAGCGCCTTTAACAGTGAGGACCGCCACACCTTAAAGGAAAAGATCGAACAGCGAATCATGGGGATTATGGCTGCTTATGAGGTGGAAATTCCATCAACAGAGGGCAAGCTTTTATCGCAATTGAAAAACGAAACAATTTTAAGGGAACTAAAGTTTAATGAAGATTCGCAAACATACAGCTGTAAGGGGTACACGTTGGAGGATCATTACATTACAGGACAAATACAGAAATTTAAAGGTTAGATAGGAGATTGCAACATGTTTCAACAATTAAAAAATGGGGAAAAACTTCAGCCGATTGTAAAGGAAGTAGAACAGCAAATAGCTGAAATCCATAAAAAAATCGATGAGCGCATCGAAACCAATCAATTTCGAGTTTTACAAAGCTTTCAAAAGCATAAAGTCAGCGATACGCATTTCATTCCTTCTACAGGCTATGGCTACGATGATATCGGCAGAGATACTCTTGAATTAGTATATGCCGATGTTTTTGGTGGAGAAGCGGGACTTGTCAGGCCGCAAATTATTTCCGGAACCCACGCGATTTCGACAGCCCTATTTGGTGTTCTGCGTCCTGGAGATGAACTGCTTTATATTACCGGTAAACCATATGATACACTTGAAGAAATCGTTGGAATCCGCGGGAATGGTGTAGGCTCCTTAAGGGAATTCGGAATTTCCTATGACAGCGTATCATTGACGGAGGAAGGCGGTATTGACTGGGAACAGGTAGCAAAGCAAATCAAGCCAAATACAAAAATGATCGGCATTCAGCGTTCTAAAGGGTATGCGACGAGACCATCGTTTAAGGTAAAAGAAATTGAGGAAATGATTAAGTTTGTAAAGGAAATTAAACAGGATGTAGTTGTATTCGTCGATAACTGTTACGGGGAGTTTGTAGAAGGACAGGAGCCTTGTCATGTCGGAGCTGATTTAATGGCTGGGTCGCTGATAAAAAACCCGGGCGGTGGCATCGTCAAAACCGGCGGCTATATTGTCGGGAAGAAAAGATGGGTGGAGGCCTGCTCTTATCGCTTGACTTCGCCGGGGATTGGGGCGGAAGCCGGGGCATCCTTATACAGCCTTCAAGAAATGTATCAAGGCTTCTTCCTAGCGCCGCATGTTGTCGGGCAGGCATTAAAGGGCGCCGTTTTTACGGCTGCCATGCTTGAAAAATTAGGAATGAATTCATCACCAAAATGGGATGCAGACCGGACAGATTTGATTCAATCCGTTCAATTTGATGACCGGGACAAAATGGTTGCTTTTTGCCAGGCCATTCAATTCGCGTCCCCAATCAATTCCTATGTTACTCCTTATCCAAGCTATATGCCCGGCTACGAGGATGATGTAATCATGGCTGCCGGCACCTTTATTCAAGGGGCAAGCATTGAACTGACAGCAGACGGACCAATCCGCCCGCCATATGTAGCCTATGTCCAAGGTGGCTTAACATACGCCCACGTAAAAATGGCAGTATGCCTAGCAATCAATCATCTACTTGAAAAACAATTAATTGAAATAAATTAATATTGGGGAACAGCTTTATGGCTGTTCTTTTTTTATAAAATTCCCATGTGAGGTTTTCTAACATGAACTTGACATCTTTTCTTACACCGTATAAAATGACAATATAATTTTTTTCGAAGGAGGAGAAATTAGGTGAACGGGAAAGAAATTCGCCGTTCCATGCCTCTGTTTCCCATCGGAACAGTCATGCAGCTCACAGAGCTAACAGCAAGACAAATCCGATACTATGAAGAACACCAATTAATTTCTCCGGCAAGAACAGAGGGGAATAGGCGATTATTTAGCTTAAATGACATTGACAGACTATTAGAAATCAAAGACTTAATCGACCAAGGAGTGAACATGGCTGGAATTAAGCAGCTATTCCTTGTCAAAGAACAGCATGCGAATCAACATGAACAACAGATGAAAAAGGAAAAACGGGAATTAACTGATGAAGAGCTAAGAAAGCTTCTTCGTAACGAATTACTTCATTCAGGAAGATTGAACCGCTCGTCATTGCGTCAAGGCGATCTTTCGCGGTTTTTTCATTAAATTTCAAAATTACACCGGAGGTATAACATGGCTAAGTATTCAAAAGAAGATATCAAACGAATGGCAAATGAAGAAAATGTAAAATTTATCCGCCTGCAATTCACGGATATTCTTGGGACAATCAAGAACGTGGAAATTCCAATTAGTCAGTTGGAAAAAGCGCTTGATAACAAAATGATGTTTGACGGCTCATCCATCGAAGGTTTTGTCCGTATTGAAGAGTCTGACATGTATTTATTCCCTGATTTAAATACTTGGGTCGTATTCCCTTGGACAGCCGAAAAAGGTAAAGTAGCCCGTTTAATCTGTGATATTTACAATTCAAACGGAACTCCTTTTGCCGGTGACCCGCGAAATAATTTACGACGTGTTCTAGAAGAGATGAAAGAACTTGGCTTTACGGATTTCAACTTAGGGCCTGAACCGGAATTCTTCCTATTCAAGCTAGATGAAAAAGGGGAGCCGACATTAGAATTGAATGATAAAGGCGGGTATTTTGACTTTGCCCCGACAGACCTAGGGGAAAACTGCCGACGTGATATCGTTCTTGAACTGGAAGAAATGGGCTTTGAGATTGAAGCTTCCCACCATGAAGTTGCTCCAGGTCAGCACGAAATTGATTTCAAATATGCAGATGCACTTACTGCCTGTGACCAAATTCAAACCTTTAAATTGGTCGTTAAAACAATTGCCCGTAAGCATGGCTTGCACGCAACCTTCATGCCAAAACCATTGTTTGGGGTAGCTGGTTCAGGCATGCACATGAATCTCTCTTTATTTAGCAATGGTGAAAATGCCTTTTTTGACCCAACTGGCGATCTACAAATGAGTGATACAGCCCGTCAATTTATTGCCGGAATTTTAAAGCATGCTCCAAACTTCACAGCGGTTACGAATCCGACTGTTAACTCATATAAGCGCCTGGTTCCTGGATATGAGGCACCGTGCTATGTGGCATGGTCAGCACAAAACCGTTCACCGCTTGTCCGAATTCCAGCTTCCCGCGGATTAAGTACACGTTGTGAGGTTCGCAGTGTCGATCCTTCTGCCAATCCATATCTTGCTATGGCAGTTTTGCTTAAGGCGGGGCTGGATGGAATTAAAAATAAACTAACACCACCAGCAGCTGTCGACCGTAACATTTATGTGATGAGCAAAGAGGAACGCTTAGAGGAAGGAATTATTGATCTGCCTGCAACTCTTGCACAAGCGCTAGACCTATTAAAAGCAGATGAAGTGATTGTATCCGCACTAGGCGAACATATCTTTGAACGCTTTCTTGATGCCAAAGAGATTGAATGGGATATGTTCCGCACTGTCGTTCATCCATGGGAACGCGAGCAATATATGAGTATGTATTAATTTAATTGCAAAACCGTCAAAAACCCCCCAGCAGATCATTCTAATTGGGGGTTTTTGATTTTTAATATTAGCCTTAAAAATATACATCCATTGACTTTAGTGCTCCTCATTTTTATGTCCAATTTGTTTGAATCCTGTAACGAGAGCATCACCTACAATTCCAGCAACGATTGAAAACATTATGCTTTCTACATATGAATTTGGATCAGCGTACAAGACCAGGAGAAGCGCAGCAACTGCACCTAGAAGCATTTCTTCTAGAAATCCGAGATAAATGAACTTTTTTGTTTTCCGCGGCATAATAAGTTTCTCGTGCTTACGAACATGTCCAATAATCCCAACCGTCCCACCAATTACTAAAGAGAAAATAATGTTTGATAACACTTGTTTCTCACTCTCCTTAAGCCTCCAGATTTTTTGACCTAAGGTAAATCTTGGTGTATTCTCATTATACTAAACTTGGAAACTAAATAGCATGGGCAAAAATTACTGAATTTCCATAATTTTCACTAAATAAAAAAGATAAGTAAACATAAAAAAACCAGCATTTTGTATGCTGGCATATTAATGGATGTGCCTGTATACTCCAATTACTTTACCAAGAATCGAAACATTTTTTAGTATAATTGGTTCCATAGTAGAATTTTCTGGCTGCAGGCGGATATATTCCTTTTCTTTGAAAAATCTTTTACATGTCGCTTCATCATCTTCCGTCATCGCAACAACGATATCGCCATTGTTTGCAGTTTGCTGCTGCTTTACAATTACGTAGTCTCCATCCAGAATACCCGCCTCAATCATACTTTCTCCCATGATTTCCAGCATAAATACATGCTCGTCTGCAGGTGCTAATCTTTCAGGAAGCGGAAAGTATTCTTCAATATTTTCAATCGCCGTGATAGGCAGCCCTGCGGTTACTTTCCCAACCACTGGTACATTTACAACCTGATTCCTCGGAATGTGGGCATTTTCATCTACTTCTAAAATTTCAATCGCCCGCGGTTTCGTAGGATCCCGTCTAATAAGCCCCTTGCTTTCTAATCTAGCTAAATGACCATGAACTGTTGAACTGGATGCAAGTCCAACCGCTTCTCCAATTTCACGGACGGAAGGAGGATACCCTTTACTCTTAACTTCATCTTTAATGAAATCAAGGATATCCTGCTGCCGCTTTGATATTTTTACCATGATAAAATGCACCTCGCCTGGGTTATGTTGCCTTTATTATATCACGTTCGTTCTAATTATACAAACATAAGTTCGAAAAACCATTGACACGAAACAAGTGTTCGGATTATAATAAAAATAAATAAACGAACATATATTCTCTGAAGAGGTGTTTTTAATGAAAAAACTATGGAATCGATACTCTTATGCTATTATTCTTTTACTTTTAAGTGTGTCTTTCGCTGCCATTCTATCGTTTCAGAACGGAACTAAGGAACCTGATCAATATTTAAAAGTAACTGTAACTGAAGGAGATTCACTTTGGAAGTTATCAGAACAATATGCTGCGCAGCACTCCCTATCCCATGCTGATTTTGTCAGCTGGGTGAAAAAGCACAATAAAAATTCCGAGGACAAAATATATCCGGGGGAAGAGATTGTCATTCCTGTTAGTAAGAATGATACCTTTCCAACAGAACTTGCAAGTGCCCCCGGAAAGTAGAAAGGAAATAAGATGAAAGCAATAATCTACTGCCGTGTAAGTACGAAAAAGGAAACCCAGGAAACATCGCTTGAACGCCAAGAAGAAGAATTGATTCAATTGGCGGAACGGAATCAATTTGATATTGACAGGGTTATCAAGGAGCGGGCAAGCGGATATGATTTCGATAGAGATGGTATTCTTGAGCTTTTAGAAAGAATTAAGGCTCCTGAAATACAAGCGGTCTTAATTCAAGATGAAACAAGGCTTGGAAGAGGCAATGCCAAAATCGCGCTGTTACATTGTATTTTAAAAGAAGGCGTTAAACTATTCAGTATTTCTCATAATGGTGAATTGCAGCTTTCAGAATCAGATTCGATGGTATTGCAGATTGTAAGTATGGTTGAAGAATATCAGCGAAAGCTTCACAACGTGAAAATAAAACGAGGAATGAAGCGTGCAGTACAGCAAGGCTACAAACCTGAGAAAAATTTAAAAAATCTTGGGGAGCATTCAGGCAGAGAGAAAATTGAAGTGCCAATCGCAGAAATTGACAGGCTTCGGAGAAACGGACTGACCTTTGCTGAAATTGCCGCGACGATGAGGGGATTTGGATATAGGATCTCCAAAGCAACAGTACATAGGCGGTACCAGGAATACATGGAACAAAAAGAAGAGGGGCTGTAGCTATTTCCTTGTCATGAAGCATTTTTTTTAGTAAATTAATCTCTATGCAATTAGTTTTTGGAAAGGATGTGCCTGAATGCTATCCAAAGAAAAAATAGCTAGAATTAATGAACTGGCAAGGAAAGCAAAAGCAACTGGCTTAACGGACATAGAGGCGAAAGAGCAATCTAAATTAAGAAGTGAGTATTTGGCGGCGTTCCGTTCGAATATGCTGGATACATTGACGAATACCAAGATTATTGACCCGTTAGGGAATGATGTTACACCTGATAAAATTAATGCCAGAAAAAAGAATAATCTTCATTAAATCTACCAGGAATACACTTGCATTGTATTCCTTTTTTTACATAATTAAAACTTTTCTGTGTCAAAATAAAGATTAACCGTTTTCATTCGGGGGAATTTGTTGAATAAAAGTTTGTTGCACTATATTATTAATGTTGTATTGATTTTCCTAGTGATAGAGAAAGGATGTAAACGATGTTTAGTACGATTGATGATTTATCTATTACCACCATCCGGACACTTTCGATCGATGCCATCGAAAAAGCGAATTCCGGTCATCCAGGCATGCCAATGGGAGCAGCTCCAATGGCGTATGCATTATGGACCAAATTTATGAACCACAATCCAAAAAATCCTCATTGGTTTAACCGCGATCGTTTTGTATTATCAGCAGGACATGGCTCAGCACTGTTATACAGTCTGCTTCATTTATCAGGCTATAATTTATCAATGGATGATTTAAAGCAATTCCGTCAATGGGGGAGCAAAACTCCTGGACATCCGGAATACCGGCATACAGAAGGGGTTGAAGCAACAACCGGGCCGCTTGGGCAAGGAATTGCAATGGCAGTTGGTATGGCAATGGCTGAACGACACCTAGCAAGTGTTTATAACAAGGATCAATATGAACTTGTGAACCATTATACATACAGTATTTGTGGTGATGGCGATTTAATGGAAGGTGTTTCTGCTGAAGCGGCATCAATGGCGGGCCACTTAAAATTAGGCCGTTTAGTCGTTCTTTATGATTCAAACGATATTTCCTTAGACGGTGATTTGGACAAATCATTCTCTGAAAGTGTCAAAGGACGTTTCGAATCATATGGTTGGCAATATCTTCGCGTAGAAGACGGTAATAATCTGGAGGAAATTGCCTCAGCCTTAGAAGCAGCCAGAAATGATCTTGACAGACCAACAATGATTGAAGTAAGAACGGTAATCGGTTACGGTTCTCCAAACCGTGCGGGTACTTCCGGTGTCCATGGTGCACCACTTGGCGCAGATGAATTAAAGCTGACAAAAGAAGCTTATAAGTGGACATTTGAAGAAGATTTCCATGTTCCCGAAGGTGTTTACGAAAATTTCAACAAGCTGATCGGCGAAAATGGCGAGAAGAAGGAAAAAGAATGGAACGAGCTTTTTGCTCAATACAAAGAGCAGTTTCCAGAACTTGCTGTACAATTGGAATTTGCATTAAAGGAAGAGCTTCCTGAAGGATGGGATCAGGATATTCCAGTTTATAGTGAAGGAAAATCTCTTGCAAGCCGTGCTTCATCCGGAGAAGCGTTAAATGGAATTGCGAAAAACCTTCCAATCCTAATCGGCGGTTCTGCAGACCTTGCCGGTTCTAACAAAACAATGATTAAAGGGACAAGTGACTACATGCCAGGGGCTTACGAAGGCCGTAACATCTGGTTTGGAGTACGTGAATTCGCAATGGGTGCCGCGATGAATGGTATTGCTCTTCATGGCGGAGTTAAAGTATTTGGCGGAACATTCTTTGTATTCTCTGATTACCTTCGTCCAGCAATTCGTCTTGCGGCGTTAATGGGGCTGCCTGTAACCTATGTATTCACTCATGATAGTATTGCTGTAGGGGAAGACGGACCTACGCACGAACCAATTGAACAGCTTGCGGCATTACGTGCAATGCCTAATCTTTCTGTTGTTCGTCCTGCAGATGGAAACGAAACTGCTGCTGCCTGGAAATTAGCAGTTGAATCTACTAATAAACCAACAGCACTTGTATTAACCCGTCAAAACTTGCCGACCTTAAAAGGGACTGACAAGAATGCTTATGAAGGTGTTTCTAAAGGGGCATATGTTGTGTCACCAGCAACGAAAGAAACTCCAGATGCACTTCTTTTAGCAAGTGGTTCAGAAGTCAGCCTTGCTGTTGAAGCTCAAAAAGTACTTGCAGGCGAAGGCGTAGATGTTTCGGTTGTAAGTATGCCTTCGTGGGATCGCTTTGAAGCACAATCTCAAGAATATAAGGATTCTGTCCTGCCTAAGAATGTAAAAAAACGTCTAGGCATCGAAGTAGGGGCTTCTTTCGGCTGGCATAAATATGTTGGTGATGAAGGTGAAGTACTAGCCATTGACCGATTCGGCGCTTCAGCACCTGGTGAAAAAGTAATGGAAGAATACGGCTTTACCGTGGACAATGTAGTATCACTAGTAAAAGGCCTTCTTCAAAAATAAGAAATTAAAAGGGTACGGATTTTACTCCGTACTCTCTTTTTTTGAACATAAATCCCTTGATAAATTTCAGATAATTTGCAAATTTAAGTAAATATAGGAGTTAAATTTCCTTTTCGACAAAATTAGTGAAAGTTTTCGCCACCTTAAGACAAACGTTTCGTGACATCCTTTTTATAATGGAACAAAGAGTTGTCTGCGAAGGAGAGGTCTATGTGAGAAAATATCTGCTTTATTTAATAGAAGATGAATTTGCCGCTCATTACTTCGGACGAGAACGATTGTTTTTTCAATTATTTTTAGAACATCAGGATGCAAATGGCGAGCTGAAATTTATTACTAAAAAACAAATTGACTATATATCTAAAAAACTAGAGGTGTTAAAAATCCATCAGCTGATTCAAAAACAGCTGGGAAGAATCAAAGGATTTAAAGCAGAACGTGGTGCATATACGATAGAATTAAGTGGAAAAATAAGCAGAGCTAAATTGGAAGTTTTTCAAGATTTTATCACAATAGAGGCCCAGGGGAGTTATGAAGCAGAGACTGCTTTTTTTGAAGTCCTTAGAAAATGCGAATCCTCCTTTTTAGCAGTTGACCTGGAGCACGAACGGTTTGGCTGGTTGAAGCCAATTAAAGAAAGAAAATTTGTCTAATTTCAATGAAATATTGTCTAATTCCGTTTTATTTAGTACACTGTAGTATGGTAGACAACATGAAGGAGGAAGTTGAATGGGATATTACATTCTAGTTGGTATACTGGCATTAGTCGCTGGTGTAGCACTAGGATTTTTCATCGCTCGTAAATATATGATGAGCTATTTGAAGAAAAATCCACCGATTAATGAACAAATGTTAAAAACAATGATGATGCAAATGGGTATGAAGCCTTCTCAAAAGAAGATCAACCAAATGATGCAAGCCATGAACAAGCAAATGAAATAAAACGGACAAGCACTCATTTTATATGGGTGCTTTTTTCTTTGGAAAAAGTTGTGTCTTAATCTTTATTATTTTACAAATATTTGATAAAATAAATCTTCGAAATGCTAAATAGTTTAATCATTTTTAACTTTTTAGTACTTCAATTGTTTTCGGGGGCGGTTAAATGAAAGTATTCTTACAATTGGGCTGGTTTTTTAAACAGGAGAAAAAGTCGTATATTACAGGTGTTTTTCTATTGCTGCTTGTCGCCATGCTGCAGCTGGTCCCGCCAAAAGTAATTGGCTTAATAGCTGACCATATAAACGAAGGAACCATGACAAAAGGGCTGCTATTTGAATGGATGGCGGTGCTGGTTGTAGTCGGGCTTGTGATGTACGTCTTGAGATATTATTGGAGAATTATGATTTTCGGATCAGCGGTAAAGCTAAGCAAGATTTTAAGAAATCGGTTATATCACCATTTTACCAATATGTCACCGGCCTTTTATCAAAAGAGCCGTATCGGTGATTTAATGGCTCATGCCACAAACGATTTGTCGGCCATTCAGCAAACGGCCGGGGCAGGAGTTTTAACTTTTGTTGACTCGTTATCTACAGGGGGCTTTGTGGTCATCGCCATGGCCTTTACAATCAGCTGGAAGCTCACATTAATTTGTTTGATTCCGATGCCTTTTATGGCACTATTAACGAATTGGTTTGGGACGATGCTGCATAAAAGCTTTTACAAAGCACAGGAAGCGTTTTCTTCACTGAATGACAAAACCCAGGAAAGTATCATGGGAATTAAGGTTATTAAAACGTTTGGACAGGAAAAGGAAGATATCGAGGACTTTCGGAAACAGTCGGAAGATGTGGTACAAAAAAATATGGTTGTGGCGAAAATTGATTCTCTATATGATCCAACGATATCGATTATTACGGGGATTTCGTTTTTCTGTGCGATAGTATTTGGTGGGAAATATGTCCTAAACGGAGAACTGACAATCGGGCAATTAATCTCATTTACTACATATCTAGGATTATTAATTTGGCCAATGCTGGCCTTTGGCTGGTTATTTAATATTGTCGAACGCGGCAGGGCTTCATATGACCGTGTTTCAGCGCTTCTACAGGAAAAAGTAGAAATCCAAGATAAAGAAAATGCTTTGGAGATTGTTCCGTGCGGTGATATCGAATATAGGCTGGCTGAATTTACTTACCCGGGAGAATCGCGGCCAATCTTAAAGGATATTCATTTTACCCTTAATAGAGGGGAAACACTTGGAATAGTCGGCAAAACCGGTTCTGGAAAAACCACTCTCTTAAAACTATTAATAAGAGAATTTGAAGGCTACCAAGGGGAAATTTTGTTTGGCGCTGCGAGGTTAACGGATTATAAGCTGAATAAATTGCGAGAAGCTATAGGTTATGTTCCGCAGGATCACTTCTTATTCTCCGCCAATGTTGCAGAAAATATTGCGTTTACGAAGCCCCATGCTGAAACAGAGGAGATTGAACATGCGGCAAGATTAGCCAATATTCACGAGGATATCCTTCAATTCACAGATGGTTATAAAACGGTAGTCGGCGAGCGCGGGGTCTCGTTATCAGGCGGTCAAAAACAAAGAATATCCATTGCCCGGGCTCTCCTTATGAATCCGGAAGTGTTAATTCTTGATGACTCGTTGTCAGCGGTTGACGCCAAAACAGAAGAGGCCATCCTCTCTTCGTTAAAACAGAACCGCGAAGGAAAAACAACAATCATTACGTCACATCGTCTAAGCGCCATTCAGCATGCGAGCCAAATTCTCGTTCTAGAGGACGGCAGAATTACCGAAAGAGGTACGCATGATGAGCTGATGAATATAGAAGGATGGTACCGAAATATGTATTTACACCAGCAGCTTGAAGAACTCGTTGAGCTTGGAGGACAGTAATATGGAAGAAAAAATAGAGCTCTCAGGTCGTGAACAGAGAAAGGTTTTATTTCGTCTGCTTTCTTATACGAAGCCGCATAAAAAAATAATCAGCTGGGCTTTCCTGCTTCTGTTATTAACAACAGTCGGCGACATTATCCTGCCGATCTTGGTTAAAATTTTTATTGATGATTACTTGCAGCCAGGTAGACTTGAATTTAAGCCATTGCTGCTTCTCGGTTCCACCTATATGGGAATTCAAATAATTAAATCCATTTTATTATTTTTTCAGTTAGTAAAGTTTCAAGAGATTGCCTTATTTATTATTCAGCAGCTAAGGATCGATGTTTTCTCTAAGGTACAGGCACTTGGATTAAGATATTTCGATAAAACACCTGCGGGCAGCATCGTATCACGGGTAACGAATGATACGGAAGCAATCAAAGATATGTTTGTGACGGTTATTTCAACATTTATTCAAAGTGGGTTCTTACTAACAGGCATCTTTATTACCATGTTTATTTTAAACGTCAAATTGGCATTGTTTTGTGTCGTGATCATTCCCATTTTAATCTTTGTCATGGTGTTATATCGAAAATTGAGCTCCAAATTTTATCTTGATATGCGTGAAAGACTCAGCCAACTGAATGCGAAGCTAAGCGAATCGCTCCAAGGGATGTCAATCATTCAAGTGTTTCGCCAGGAAAAACGCCTGCGCAAGGAGTTTGGGGAGATTAATGAGAAGCATTATAATGCTGGAATGAAAAATATCAAAATCGATGGGCTGCTGTTAAGACCTGCAATTGACCTGATCTATATTTTGGCGTTAATCATTGTTCTAAGCTATTTTGGGATAACATCTTTAAATCATTCCATCCAAATCGGTGTCATTTATGCGTTTATCAATTATTTAGATCGTTTTTTTGAACCGGTCAACCAAATGATGATGAGGCTTTCTTTATATCAGCAGGCAATCGTGGCCGGCTCCCGGGTGTTCAAATTACTGGATGAACAGGAGCTTGCCCCATCCCAAAATGAAGACCAGCCTCAATCAATTGTAGAGGGAAAAATTGAATTTAAGAACTTAAGCTTTTCCTATGACGGGAAGCGGGATGTACTGAAAAATATTTCGTTTACAGCGCATCCTGGTGAAACGGTCGCACTTGTGGGCCATACCGGCAGCGGAAAGAGCTCGATCATCAATTTAATGATGCGTTTTTATGAATATGAACGAGGTGATATCCTCATTGATGGGAAGTCAATTCGCGAATTCTCTAAAGAGGAATTGAGAAACAAAATGGGCCTAGTGTTACAAGATCCGTTCTTGTTCTTTGGGAAGGTAAAAGATAATATCCGCCTCCATAACAGCGAAATGACAGATGAGGGAGTGGAGGAAGCGGCAAGATTTGTTCAAGCCCATACCTTTATTGAACGCCTTGATGAGGGTTATGACCATAAGGTCGTCGAACGCGGTTCTACTTTTTCAAGCGGCCAGCGTCAATTGATTGCTTTCGCAAGGACAATCGCTGCTAATCCTAAAATTTTGGTTCTTGATGAGGCAACCGCAAATATTGATACTGAGACGGAGGAAGCAATTCAAACGGCGCTCGCTAAAATGCGTAAGGGCAGAACAACAATCGCCATTGCTCACCGATTATCCACAATCCAAGATGCAGAATTAATTCTAGTATTGCATAAGGGTGAGATTGTCGAGCGGGGGACACATCAGGAATTGTTGGCATTAGGGGGATTATATCATAAAATGTTTCTCCTTCAGAACGGGGCAGTTGAACACGTGGAGGATGTTGTCAATTAAAAGAAAAAGCCTGGAGTTTTCCAGGCTTTTAGCATTCAAAATATTAATTATTCGTTCTGAACTTGTCCGCCTACTAATAGGATGTAGAGGGGACCTTTTTAATATATTGTCGATTATATTCATTTATTAATTGGTCTAACTCTTGACTACAGCGAATGGCGACGGAGGAGGTTAAGCCGTTTGCATTAGCAGCTTTAATTAATTCAGCGCGTTTTTTTTCAATTAGGGCAACTAATTCTGTTTTGAGCACGGCCAATGTCCTTTCCGGATAGATTCCAAAACTTTGATGTAGATAGACATAAATTGACTTTTAACGTTATTTTACTAGTATAACCTAAGATGTAAATTTTTTCAAAGGTCTTTGTGGGAAATTTATCTTAATTCAAGATGTTTATATTGGACACAAAATATTCAAGTTTATTCAATATCATTAACTTGAAAGTTTTGTTAGAATGAAAGGGTATCGACTATGGTAGGAGTGTTAATATGTCTGATGTAAATATATTTTTAGCATTAGGAGCAGGTTTTTTAAGCTTTATCTCTCCTTGTTGTTTACCCCTATATCCAGCGTTTTTATCATACATAACGGGGATGTCTGTTGCCGAATTGCAAAATGACAATGCTTTACTGCAAAAACGTAGTTTGCTCCATACAATATTTTTCCTAATAGGTTTTTCTGCTATTTTTATTGCTATGGGATTCGCAACATCCTTTATTGGCAGCTTTTTCACAGAATATAAAGACCTAATTCGTCAGCTTGGCGGGATTTTTATTGTATTCTTTGGTTTAGTGATTGTCGGGGTGTTTAAGCCGGACTTTATGATGAAGGACCGCCGCTTCGAATTTAAAAACCGGCCTTCAGGTTACATCGGCTCAGTACTGATTGGGATGGCGTTTTCCGCTGGGTGGACACCTTGTACGGGACCAATCTTATCAGTCGTTCTTTCGCTTGCCGCAACAAACCCGGGCTCCGGTATGATGTACATGATTGCCTATGTTTTAGGCTTTGCCGTTCCATTCCTGATTTTATCATTCTTTATCGGACGGCTGAAATGGATTAAGAAGCACAGCGTGAAAATCATGAAGATTGGCGGCTACATTATGATTGTTATGGGGATTGTGTTATTCTTTGACTGGATGACAAAAATTATTGCTATTTTTCAAACGCTGTTTGGGGATTTCACTGGGTTTTAAGCTGTAATCCTATCATACGAATTAGGGACCATTTAACAATAAGCTTAAATGGTTTTTCCTTTTTTTGTATCTGATTCCTTCATTGATGTAAATTTGGGAATAGAATTGAGTAAAATTCTTTCTCATTTTCTCTGCTTTTAAAGTATAATGGGTAACGTAAATATGTTGATAAGGGAAGAATGAGGCCATGAACTATGTTGTTGTTTCTTCAATAGGTGCAGTATTAATGGGTATTTTTGCTCTGTTCGTTCGAATGAAGGCGGCGAAGAAGCCAACAAGTGGAAAAAAGATCTTATTACCGCCAGTCTTTATGTCAAGCGGGGCGCTTATGTATATTGTACCGCAATTTAGGCTGACACACATGGAAATTCTTGAGGCAGTCGTAGTAGGCATGTTGTTTTCAATCCTGCTGATCAAAACCTCTAAATTTGAAATTCGCGACAATGACATCTATTTAAAGAGGTCAAAGGCGTTCATTTTCATTTTAGTTGGATTATTGGTTGTCCGCCTTGTAATGAAAACAATCTTAAGCAGTACCATCGATTTCGGTCAGCTAAGCGGAATGTTCTTCCTGCTCGCCTTCAGCATGATTGTTCCATGGCGATTTGCAATGTACCGTTCATATATGAAATTGTATAAAGAGCTTCATGGGATAAAGCTTGTATAAAATAAGAAACACTGATCATTTGTGATCGGTGTTTTTTTGTGCATATTTTGGCGGATGTGTTCGAAGAGGGGCCAATGAACACGAACGGGAGAAGTTTTGGTTTGTAAGTGTATATTGAGAGGCCCAATGAACACGAAATGTCGATATTATAGTTAGAAAGTGTCCATAGAGAAGCTCAATGAACATGATTTGGTAAAATTTCCGGTTGGAAGTGTTCATAGAAAGGTTCAATGAACATGAATCGGCAAAACTTTAGGTGGGAAGTGTTCATAGAGAGGTTCAATTAACACGAATCGTCAAAATTTTAGGTGGGAAGTGTTCATAGAGAGGTTCAATGAACACGAATCAGCAAAATTTCAGTCAAGAAGTGTTCGTAGAGAGGTTCAATGAACACGAATCAGCAAAATTTCGGTCAAGAAGTGTTCGTAGAGAGGTTCAATGAACACAAATTGGCAAAATTTAATTCAGGAAGTGTCCATAGAGGAAGTCAATGAACAAAAACCAGAGAAATTAAGAGTGGAAGGTGTTTATTAATTTTATTGTTTCAAATTTGATATCATAAACATATAGTAGACAAAAAACCGTCCAAGAAGAAGGACGGTTTAAAATAAGTGCTCATACGGAGTGACATCAATCTTATTTTCAAATAGCTTTTTACGTAAAAATTTATGATCTCGTTTTGGGGTTGCTTGTATATAACCTCGGATAACCAGCTCTTCCGTAATTTTTGAGACATTCTCTTTAAGAGCAAGCTCGCCAATTTTTCCGGCAATTTTATGTCTGGCCACATCGCGAAAAAGTTCAGGAACAGGGCTGACTAAATCCTCAAGAAGATCTTTTTCATTCTGTCCCCATAGGTGCCGGGATTCATTAACATAATACTCTTCCCAATCCATGACAGATTTCCCATCTTCTTTTGGCATTTTCTTTAAGAACTTTCGGAACATAAAATAGCCGCCAATCCCCATGGACCCAGCTAGAAGTACAACCCAAAAAAGAATAAACCATAAAAACCAACCATGCAGCTGCTGCATCTGTATTCACCTACAAAACACAATTATTTCATCTTATTATTATAGTCTGTTTGCAGGGGAAAAGACAAGTAAAGGTCTTTAATAGAATACTTTTGAAAAAATTGTCGGATTATAGACAATGCATGCGTTTCTATTGATTTATACTATTTTCCATTGTAATATAGGGATTGCAATATCTATCCAATAGGGTTAAGTTAAATTACGTTTCATGGGGCTGGATGGGGTACTGGTGTCCTCCACAGTCTTCAAAACTGCATGAGACCTGCGTGCCAGGTCTGGTGGGTTCGATTCCCACGCAGTCCCGCCAAAAAGACAATTATAACAAGGGTTTAAACAGTTTTTCTTTGATTAAAGTTTTTACATATTCCTTCACAGGCTCAATCCTATTGACTGACAAGACTGTAGAGGGGCTGTTGGTGAGATTGTAGAGCACGTTTCCTTTAACCTCCAAATAATTATTTATCGGAGGTTATTTTTATGCAAAAAAAAGTTATGCCAAAAAAGGTTAGGAGATAAAGCGAGTGAACGTAAATAATCTTAATGTTGCGGAACAACGTTCAACTCAATACACGATTCCACCAAAAGAAAACTTACTTCCAATATTTATGGGACATGAAGTTGTACAAGCTTTAGGCCGATTAAGGAGCCGTTGGAATACAGTAACTCATGAGGAAACGATTAAACGTGCAATAGAAGAAAGGCACAGCCTAAAAGAATTGACATTTTCAAAAGTTAATCAAGGCATTATTTGGCTAGAAAAAGACGTACGGAAAAAATTAATAAAAGATGCTCTGAAGAAGGGCTGAATGTAGGTGATTATGTGCGAGGAATTCGTTATACCTGTGGCTTAATTTCAATCGCTTTTTCATCTTTAATTGCAAACTAATCCCCCAATCATTTGGCAGCTACTATAAATGTATCTGCTCTTTTTTTGGAGAGTTACGCTGGGAAATTTACTTGTGCCTGACACCAAAAGACTAACTTATCCAGAATGCCTTGAGAAATAAGGGTGTGTACCTATAATACCTAACAGATAAAAACGGTCCTGTTTGAAAAATATTGAAATTACCAAATCGATGAAAAAATGAATGTTTCATTCCTCCTCCGGGCGGGTAGCTAAAATAAGGACAACCAATCATAGGAGGAATTTCAATGTACGAACATGAAAAGCATTTGGTGGGAGTTTATGATACTGAACAAGCGGTTATTCAGGCGGTAGAAGATTTAAAACGACAGGGTTATGCTTCCGAAGATATTTCAGTTATCGGGAAAGACAAAGACGTTGTTAAAGACATTAATGATACTACTGGTACGACAACTGAAAAAAGTGCCATTACTGGAGCTGCAACAGGTGGGGCACTTGGTGGAATATTAGGATTGCTTGCAGGCGTAGGTGCCCTTGCTATACCAGGTATCGGACCTATTGTAGCGGCTGGGCCAATAGCTGCTACCCTGACTGGTGCGGCGGCAGGAGCAGGTGTAGGTGGCTTGGCAGGAGTTTTAATTGGATTAGGAATTCCTGAAGATGAAGCGGACCGTTACGAAGGCTATGTAAAAGAAGGTAAATTCCTTGTTGTGGTGGAACGCCGACAAAATCGTCTAGGTAAAGGACTAGGAGTGGATACAAGTTTGAACCAAAACGATACAGATGTAACCACCAGATCAAATGATCCATACAATACTACGGTCACTTCGTTGAATCAAACAAATAGGAACTTAGACAACAGAGAATTTTAAGGATTGAAGTGAAAAGGGTACTTGTCTCCAAACTGGAGACGGTACCCTCTTCAAAACTGCTTGAGACCTCCGGCCAGGTCTGGTGGGTTCGATTCCCACGCAGTCCCGCCAACCAAGTTATATTATGGATTCCAAGCAATTCTTTTTGTACAAAGACAAAAGCATATTCGTTCTTTTTTAGTAAGACAGCACTTAAAAACGCTGTCTTTTTTTATTTGCAAATTATTTGTCAGAAAAGTGAATGCCAGCCGGTCTCCTTTAATAAAGTGAATATAAACGGGCTTAAAAGGCTTTTTAGCCGGACAAGAGTCTGTGAGTTTTATACTGAGAAAATTGAAACCATGTCCATTTTTAAAAGGAGGGTTTAAATGCTGCATATTGTGGCCTGTATTAAGCAGGTGCCTGACACCAAAATTATTAAAATGAATCCAAAGACAAACACGATGGACCGGAGGACGGCGCCTGCGATATTGAATCCGTATGATGCCCATGCTGTAGAGGAGGCGGTTCGTTTAAAGGAACGATATGGCGGGATTGTATCTGTTGTTACGATGGGGCCTCCTCCAGCGGTCAATGCGATTAAAAAATGCATTGAAATTGGTGCTGATGAGGGCTATTTGATTACCGACCGCCGATTTGCGGGGGCGGATACATTGGCAACGAGTTATGCCGTGACAAAGGCAATTGAAAAGATCGCAAAACATAAGCCTGTCGATTTGATCATTTGCGGAAAGATGTCCATTGACGGTGATACAGGGCAAGTCGGACCCGGTATTGCAAGAAGGCTTGATATTCCGCCTCTGACTTCTGTGAACAAGGTAGAAGAAATCAATCAAGACGAAGGATATGCTATTGTCCATCGGAAGCTGGAGGACGGTTATGAGGTCGTTCGCTCCACATTGCCGTGTTTGTTTTCTGTTGAAAAAACAATCAATGAAGTGCCATATTCACCGTTTCCCAACATGATTAAAGCTGCCAGGTATCAACCGCATATCTGGTCTGTTGATGACTTGGAGGATGTGGATATAAAACAGCTTGGTTTGAAGGGATCGCCAACGATTGTCTCCAAAGTATGGGCTCCGCCAAAACCGGCAGGAGGAACGTTCCTTGAAGGGAACCCGAGGGAACAAGTGGAGCAGTTGCTTTCTGTTGTACTTGAAAAGAAAGAACTGTTTGAAATGAAGGAGGGAATGTAGTTGGATTTCCAGGATTACAAAGGTGTTTGGGTATTCATCGAACATAAGGATGGAGCGGTTGCGCACGTTTCCCTTGAGCTGCTGGCTGCGGGAAGAAAGCTTGCTGATAAACGAGGAGTGGAATTGGCCGGCATTTTAATCGGGGAACATGTTAAGGATTTAACGAAGACCGTTTTTGAATACGGAGCAGACACAGTGTATGTATATGATCAGTCGATATTCAAACATTACCGTACCGAATCTTATATGAAGGCACTGTTGGATTGCACGGATAAACATAAACCGGAAATAATTCTATTCGGGGCGACTTCAACGGGTAAAGACCTGGCAAGCGCGGTGGCAACCGACCTGCCGACAGGATTAACGGCAGATACGACAGAGCTGGATGTTGAGGAAGAAACAGGACTCCTGCTCGCAAGCAGGCCGGCTTTTGGCGGAAATATTATGGCAACGATTTTATGTAAAAAATATCGGCCGCAAATGGCGACGGTGCGGGCAAAAGTGATGAAGGCGCTTGAGCCTCAATCAGGGAGAACAGGCAAGCTTGTGGAAGAAACGATCTCCTTAAAAGAAGAAGATATTCGGACAAAGGTCTTGGAAATTGTAAAGGAAACTGTTAAGAAGGTAAGAATCGACGAGGCCGACATCATTGTTGCCGGTGGAAAAGGTATGGGAAGTTTAGAGGGATTTCAGTTAATTCACCAATTGGCGGAGACTCTTGGAGGGGCGGTTGGTGCCAGCAGGGATGTGGTAGAAGCAGGATGGATTGATCATGCTCATCAGGTAGGACAAACCGGAGTGACGGTCACGCCAAAAATTTATTTTGCGATTGGAATCTCGGGTGCGATTCAGCATATCGTAGGAATGAAAAATTCCGGTTTAATCATTGCCATTAATAAGGATAAGGAAGCTCCGATTTTTCAGTCCTGCCATTATGGAATTGTCGGTGATGCCTTTGAGATTGTTCCAATCCTCATCGAACAATTTGAAAAGGCTTTATCCAGAGAGAAGGTAGGCAACATCAGCAAAAGTTGAAATAAACAAATTGTGATTATAAAGCAATTAGAGAGAATAGTGTTAGTTTATAGGATGGTATTCTTTCCTAGATAGCGATTTAGACGAAAAAATGATAAAATAAAATTCCTTGGCAGGGGCATCAATATGAAAGAAGCAGGGGAGGCATGGCCTTAGTTCCCTGCTTCTTTTTTGTTATCAGAAGAAATGGGTGTTACTATTCCATTTTGTCGTAAAAAATTTTTTACATTAGTTAAAAATATTTTACAAAAATACATTGGTTTTAAAATTTTAAATGGCTTAACTTTGCGAAACGTTCCTATAAATGAAATTAATATACTAAGATATTAAAAGGTTTTGAAAGGTTTTAAAATAAAGTCACAAAATTATTTAAAGTTTTGGCACAATTATTGCATAATAGGGATAAAGAGAAAATTTAGATCATTCTCATTGTAAACGATTTCTTAAATAACCGATAGGGGGAAGAGGATACAATAAGCTTGCAACTAATGTGATATAGAAACATTTTTTAACAACCGTATTTTTATATCTAATCCTGAACAGCCATGACTAGTGACAGTGAAGTACCATTTGGTTGCTAACGTAGACTCGGGAACAAACAGCATGATAAAATGCGTATCTTATAAAAGGATGAGATAATATGAACAAAAAGGGAAAGATTTTTTATGGTTGGTGGATTGTAACCGCTACCTTCTTAATTATGACTTTGATCTATGCTCCGATTTCAAACTTGGTTTCACTATTTATCCTCCCCGTTACAAAAGAACTTGGATTTAGTCCTTCGCAATTTATGGTCTATTATACAATCATGGCCTTATCTGCCATGGCTGTCGGTCCAATCGCAGGAAGATTAATCAAAATAATGGATATTAGAGCATATTTAACTCTTTTCATTATGATTTCTGCCATTGCCTTTGTGGGCTTTTCATTTTCAACTAAACTTATTCATTTCTATCTATTTGCCGTTCTAATGGGTGCCGGTTTGTCAGGGGGGGCGATGATTCCCGCTTCTGTCTTGATTACAAATTGGTTTAATGAAAAAAGAGGTTTATGTTTAGGAATTGCTTTATCTGGGAGTGGTTTTGGCGGTGTTATTTTCAGTCCCGTCGCTAACTGGCTGATTACTGCTTATGGTTGGAGAACTGCTTATCTTGTTTTAGGAATTTTAATCGCTGTAGTTTTAATTCCATTGACAGTATTTGTGATTAGATTAACTCCTGCTGATAAAGGCCTGACACCGCTTGGCGAAGCAATGTCTGTAAATAGTACAAAGGAATTGACAGGTACGACCCTTGGACAAGCAATAAAGTCTGTCTCGTTTTGGTTTCTATGCATAGCCATATTAATTGGCGGTATTGTAGTGAACGCGATGCTGATCAACCTTGCTCCATATTTAGCGGAAATAGGAACATCGGCAAAAACAGCGGCATTGCTGTTATCGATAGGCTCCGCGATGGTGATTATCGGAAAATTATTAGCTGGGCGACTATTCGATAAGTTGGGATTAATTACAACATTGTTGATTATTTCGGGCTCCAGTTTGATTAGTTTTCTATTTTTAATGAAGGCGAACGTATTTCTCCCAGCTGTTATTTATACCGTGTTTTCAGGCATTGGTTCCACTGCCGTAACAGTGGTCCCGGCCTATTTGACAGGAGCGCTTTTTGGTGAGAAAGAATATGGAGCAAAATATGGGATCGTAGCCATTTTTATTTCATTAGGGGCTGCAATAACTCCAATTGTATCTGGAGCCATTTATAATATTAACCATTCCTATGGGATGTTGTTGAATGCTTTAATTATCCTTTCGGTTGTAGAATTTGTCTTATTTTTCATAGCAAGTAAAACCAAACCAAAATCTTCATACCCGGAACTGTCTGAAGAAGCAGCGTAAGAATTTTTTTAAAAGTGTAATTTATTCAAAAGAAGGGGAAATTGATATGAATCAAACAACCACAACGAATCCTGTTTTAACACGTGCAGAAGAAATAAAGGAAGAATTGATTGCACATCGCAGATATCTTCATCAAAATCCTGAACTAGGCTTTGATTTACCGAAAACGGTTGCCTATGTAGAAGGAGCATTGAAAAATATGGGGCTGGAGCCGCAAAAGGTCGGCAAAGCGGGACTGGTTGTCACAATTGGCAATGGGAAAGGGAAGACTCTTTTATTAAGAGGAGATATGGATGCCTTACCAATTAAAGAAAATACAGATTTATCGTTTAAATCGACAAATGAATACATGCATGCCTGCGGTCATGATATTCATACAACTTTCATGCTCGGCGCGGCCAAATTATTGAAGGGAAAAGAAAAGGAAATTAATGGAACTGTTAAAATCATGTTCCAGCCGGCAGAGGAAATTGGAGCAGGTGCGAAGGATATGGTGGCTAACGGGTTATTAGAAAATCCTAAAGTAGATGCTGCACTTGCCTTGCATGTGGATCCGGGATTGGATGTCGGGAAATTCGGATATAAGCCTGGAATTGCGGCGTCATCATTGGATGGCTTTTTCTTAGAAGTCCAAGGAAAAGGCGGTCACAGCTCTGAACCGCAAAAAGCCATCGATCCGTTAATGATTATTAATGCGGTCTATACTCAGTTAAATAGTTTAGTTGGGAAAGAAATTGACCCAAGAGAAATGGCCGTTCTGGTCATCGGTAAGATGGGAGGGGGAACTGCTGCAAATATTATTCCTGACACTGCCCACCTTGATGCCACATTACGTACATTTAATCCCGAGGTAAGGGAGCATTTATTCAAGAGAATACCGGAAATTATTGAAGCAACTGTTAAAATGATGCGCGGAAAGTATACACTAGAAACACTCTCAACTCCTTCTCTTTTTAATAATAAAGAGTTATGTGAACAAATCGCTCCGTTTGTAAAAGAAGTTGTAGGTGAGGATCATTTGGAGGTTAACGAGGATCCGTTATCGGGCACAGAAGATTTCTCCTATATCAGCAATCTTGTACCAACCATGTTTATGTGGGCTGGTGCTAACGGAATTGGCGATCGGAATTATCCGCTTCATAATCCGAATGTCGTCCTCGACGAAGGTGTTATTCCATTAGGGGTTGCAGTTGTAGTTAACTCCGCAATAAACTGGTTAAAGAAATAGAACATTTCTAAAGGAAAGATACCTTTTTCTAAAAAACAAGAAGGAAAAAGGTATCTTTTTTATGCTTTCATTAAATTTTTTTGGGGTAAAAATCAAAATATACAAAAATATTAAAGAAAATTCTATTACTATTGACAGGATGTGATTGGATATCGTGTATATGTAAACGGGCAGCCTATTAAACCGAATGGTGTTGAATTCACGCCAATAAAAGTGGAAATGACACAACTGAAACAAAATATACGGTAACAGGTCTTAAGCAAGGAAAAAAATATACATTTAAAGTGGAAGCAGTCGGGTGCGGCATCAAATACTCGAAACGGGAAAGACTTTCAGGCGTCCTCCAAAACGCCTTAACACAGGTATTTGGGTACCGCTGGAGTGGTTTTGGACCGAGCCCAACGGCAGAATGATTAAAGGCTCATTTTAAAAATGTTGAAAGAAGTACTAACGGTCAGTTAGTGCTTTTTCATTTGGCAAATCTAAGAAGGGATTATTTTGAATTGAAAGGATATCAATTTATGTTGTAAACTAGAAATCTAAAATATGATAATTAATATTTGTTTTTAATTGTTTACCCGCTGTGAAAGGAGTTTGACCTTGACCCAGTCCTTACTGATAAATTTCTTATTTTTACTTTTTCCTGTCTTAATTTTTCTTATTTTCTTTGAAAATAGACAACATACATATAATCGATATATTATAATGCTCCTTGCCTCCATTACGATGATTCTTTGTATGGTCTTCCCAATTAAGCTGAAGGTTGGGTTTATTGTTGATTTACGCTATATCCCTTTTCTAATCACATCCCTTTTTTGGGGGTATAAATATACGTTTCCACTTTATATTGTGTTAAATGTATTCAGGTTTCTGATTGGCGGAGAGGGCAGTTTTCAATCGTTTATATTCTCTACTGTTATTTTAATTTTGGCTCCGTTATTAAGTAAGTGGTTTGTCAAACAAAACGCTAAGAAGCGAATCATTTCTGCGGTCGTTGTTTCTTTTTTTACGATATTATTATATCTTGGCAGTCTCGCTTTCGTTTTACCTACATTAAATAAGGAATTTTGGATGTTAAGTGTTCAATCTTTGATCACTTATTCATTGGTAATGGCAGTCATCATGATTCTGATCGAACAAATAATTGCGAATAAAAAAGCACGAGACTCCCTGATGCAGTCGGAAAAATTGAACGTTATGAGTGATTTAACAGCAAGTGTTGCCCATGAAATAAGAAATCCTCTTACAGTAACGAATGGGTTTCTACAGTTGTTAAACAAATCTAAAAACATAACGGAGGAAGAAAAAAAATACGTTGAATTTTCATTAATAGAATTAAAAAGGGCTGAAGGGATTGTAAGTGATTTTTTGGCCTTCTCCAAACCTCAATCCGAAAATATGATTTATTCCAATCTAAAAGACGAAATTGAATATGTGAAGAATATTATTACACCTTTTGCTAATATGTATCAGGTTCACATTCAATGTAAATTTCAAAATTCGTTAAATATTTATTATGATAAAAATCAGATAAAGCAATGTTTCATCAATTTATATAAAAATGCCATTGAGGCGATGAAAGAAACCGGAGGCATTCTTTCCATAAATGTTTTCGAAAAAAAGAATGAGATTCTCATTAAAATCAAAGATACGGGCGTGGGAATGACTTCGGAGGAAGTATTGCAATTGAGAAGACCCTATTATTCTACAAAAACAGAAGGAACGGGCCTGGGTATGTTGATGATTTATAGTTCTATTAATAAAATAAACGGTAAGATTCAAGTGGAAAGTGAAAAAGGGAAGGGGACAACCTTTACTATTACGATTCCAGTACAAGATTAAACAAGAGAAGCCTTTAAATAAAGGCTCCTCCAATGATAAGTCCTCTAATCTAGAGAGGGTTTTTCATTGATTAATACCAACAGGCTGCCCCTACAATGATCAACAGGATGAATAGTACTACAATTAAAACAAACGTACCGCCGCCATAAAAGCCGCCGCCGTAGCCATAGCCGAATCCGCCGTACATATATAACTCCCTCCCCTCATAAGGGAATTAAATCTGGATTAATACCACCAGCCGCCGTAGCCACCATATCCACCGTAGCCGCCAACAAAGGATGCACCAACAATGATTAATAGAATAAACAACACAACGATCAAAGCAAATCCTGCTCCGCCGCCGTATCCTGCTCCATCAGACATTCATATAACCCCCTTTCCTATTCGTAATAATATGGTATGTAAAATAATAACCAGGTGGAAAGGCATTTAACCAACTTGGATCATTTATCAAAAAAATTGTATTTTTAACAAAGTGATTGTCCAGTACAGCAGTGTGTCAAAGCTATATTAGAACTTCTCTACGTGACCAAACAACCTCTTTTTCTTCCGTTACGGTCACGTAGAACCTCTCTACGTGACCAAACAACGCCTTTTTCTTCGGCTACGGTCACGTAGAACCTCTCTACGTGACCGAACAACCTCTTTTTCTTCCGTTACGGTCACGTAGAACCTCTCTACGTGACCGAACAGCCCCTTTTTCTTCGGCTAGGGTCACGTAGAACCTCTCTACGTGACCGGACAACCCCTTTTTCTTCGGCTAGGGTCGCGTAGAACCTGTCTACGTGACCGGACATACCCTTTTTCTTTAGCTAGGGTCACGTAGAACCTCTCTATGTGACCAAACAACGCCTTTTTCTTCAGCTACGGTCGCATCTGAAAATAAATTAACCGTAAATTAAGTTAGACACCAACCTAATGATAGGAACATATTGTAAAAATGATTAAATGAAAAATTAAAAAAGCATGTGAAGTCTTAAAAAAGGGTGAAAGCGAATGCCAGTAATTATAGGACCGATTGAAATTGTTACCGTATCGGGGGAGGCAATTCTAAATGTTGGAGATGCGGGTTTTGTAACACCGAAGTTAGTGGCTAAAACCTTTGGCGGGTCAGGGGGATTTAATACAGGTGGGTTTGTATCCTCAAGTACCCTAGCAAGCGGCACCAATATTCTAGATCCAAATATTGTAGATCAGCCAATTGGTGGTAATAATTAAATGAGGGTACAATCATAAGTAGTGGGGGCTTATCACCCCCACTTACTTTAGTTAAACAGACTGGTTTATTGACCTGACTTTGTCATCTTCATTTATTTTATGAGGAACTAAATTCTCATCCCCCGGCATCAGTCTCCAGCCTTTATTCACAACGATTCGAAGCCATGTTCCAGGAATCCATGAAGTAACAAGCGCCAGCATAACTAGTATGGCAAAGAACTCCTGATTAATGATACCGGTTGTGTAGGCAACGGAGGACAGAACGATTCCAGGGCCGCCGCGGTCATTGATGGCTACCCCTAAATTAAAGCTAGTGAACCGATCTTGTTTCATTGCACGTGATGTTAAATAAACAGCTAATGTTTGCGTCAAGGTTGCTAATAAGAAGTAGACGAGGAAGAATAGCGGGCTAAAATGTCTCACTAGATCTAATTGCAAACCAACTGTTGCAAAATATATTGGGATAAACCAGGAGAAGGAAATATTTGATACCCCTTGTTCAAGACGTTCAGACATCGGCTTCGGTAAAGCTACCTTAGCAACAATTCCAGCTAGCAATGCACCGAATATGGTTTCAACATGAAGGTTGCCTGCGATGGAAGCAAGTATAAACATAATAAATAAGAAGTAGCCTAAATTTGAAGACCTAAATAATAGGTTTTGTTTAATAATGGTCAATCGCTTGAATAGGATGTATCCAATAACAAAGGTGCCGAAAATGAAGGCAAAGGATATTCCCACACTTTTAAATGCAGTTCCGACAGTAAATACGCCACCCTGACTGGCAAGAGCTGTCGCAAACCCTAATGCTACCCAGAGGAGGATGTCATGAATCCCCGCACAAGCGATAACGATTTTGGCAAACCGAGTATGCATAATCCCCAGGTCATTAAAAATTTTCGAGATGACCGGTATAGAGGTTATCGCGATCGAGATGGCAATAACAATCTTCATTGCTAAAGGATTGTTTGCCGTACCCAAATATGGAGTAAGATTAAAAAGGTCTGCTGCAAACCAACCTACAATAAATGCTGGGATTGTTGCTCCAATAACCAGCGCGGATGTTAATTTAACATCATCCTTATTGAATCGAGTCTGAAATTTCAGACCTGATGTAAACATTAGCATAAGTAAGCCGAATTGATAGAGGAGCCCAAATAATTTGTCCTCTGTTGGAAATCCTAGAAACAACCATTTAAATGCATCTGGAAAAAAGTGACCTAAAAGCGTTGGACCAAGTACTAATCCTGCTGCAACTTCCCCAATTACCCGCGGTATGAAAATTCGTTCAGCAAGAAATCCTAATAAATGAGCAGTTGCAAGTAAGCAGCCCATGGCTAATAGAAAATGACTTATTTCTGCACCTGTTAAACTAAACACGTATTTCACTCCCTGATTTTATTTTTCCTTCATAAAATTAAAAGTAAGACTAACCGACTTTTAAATTATCTTTTTTTATCATTTTTACCTGTCCAGTTGAGTGGTATTTATAATAATTAAAAACCTCCAATTGATAATCCGTACCGTTAGGAATCGTAAAGGTATGATTAAATTCGTTGTCCGAATAATTTCCAAAAATAAGAACGCTGTCAAAACATTGAATCGAAGTCCCAAGTTTATTTGTTTTTACAATCGAATATTTAATTGGCCATGAATGGTTGTGGGTAGTCTGGCAACCGTTGATGGTGATGGATTGATGATCAATTGAAAATTTCGTACTGAGATAATATGGACTTTCGATCCCAAGCCCCCAATTTATATACAAATCCTCCTTTTTCGTCTTTTTTATTACTTGGGATTTACCGAACCATCCTTTAAATTTGTTTATTTTTTGGACAATCGATTTTAGAAAACCGAAAAATCCTGCCGTCTCCATCATCCTCTCTCCTAACCGAAAAAATTACTGATACTGTATTATTTGCGAGGTGCCGCCGAATCGTAACGGTATTTACCCAGCTTGTCAGTTTTTAGGGACAAAATTATTAAAATCTAAAATTTTTTTCGTAATATGAATAAGTTTTTCCCCATTACAAATGATATAAAAAAGTAAAGGAGTGTGAGATTGTTGAAAAGAATGATTTTATTAGCAGCTTTATTGATTCCGTTAGGCTTTAGTTTTCAGACTACATATGCTAATTCAGGCCAAACAGTAGAAGCCGAAAATAACCGTATCTCGGAAAAAGAAGCTGAAGAGATTGCCTTGAAGAAGGTAAAAGGTGAAGTTGTTAAAGTGAAGTTGGAAATGGACGACGGCAGAGAGTATTACGAGGTAATTATTAAAGGCTCGGATGCCAATTACGAAGTAGAAATTGATGCTAAGACTGGGCAGGTGCTGGAAGTAGAGAAAGAAGGTTCCCGTGATGATGGGAACCATGATGGTCATGATGATGATGACAATGATGGAGACGATGACCGTTATGATGATTAACGGTAAATAAATGGTTTGATATGATATAAACCCCCTAAGGTGGATAGATATATCCCAGCTTAGGGGGTTATTTTTCTTTAAGTGCATAAGTTTTTTACACAAACAAAAGATATAAGAAAACAAAGGAGAGAAAGAAATGATAAAAAAATATGTCATCCTTTTATTTTTTCTCATGGGTTATTTTAGTTTTTCCGTTCATTCCTATGCAGAATATAACCTACTAAGCAAGAACCAAAAAGTGGAGAAGAAGGTTCCTGAAGATAAGTCTGGTAAACCGAGAAACTTTAAGGAAAGAATGGAATTAGATTTAGACTGCACCCACGACATCCGCTATACAGAAGCACAGAAAAAACGCCTCGATGCCATTTACCATCGTATTTATATGGATTATTTAGAATTGATTGAAACCTATGCGTATGCAGGTGCTTTAACACAAGAACAGAAACTTGTACGAATGGCAATGTTGAAAAATTATATCCTAACATTTCAAAAGAGAAATTATAAATGGTGCAGTGAGTGGGAAGAGGATGAATGGGAAGAGGAATGGTATAATAGTGATGATGATTAAGAAGTAGTAATTGGCGAAGAAACGCAAAAGACACTCCTATCCACGGCGTGTCTTTTTATGATTTAACCCCAATTAAAATACAGCTGACTCCAAGGAAAATCCATAATATTTTGCCAAGTGAGATATTTCCTGCCATTCCAATTACCCCTATTGTCGTCGTTAAAATTAAGATGATCGGTCCGACCAATGCAAGCGAACTATTAACCACTAGAGCCTTTGCTACTGAATTAAATTTGATCATTAGGATTGCCGCAAAGATTTCGATACTGCCTGAAAGAACCCTCAATAATGCCATGCCCAATACTGCTGCTTCAATAATTATAAACATGTGCCCCTCCTAATACTACTGTTCACCAACAGTATATGTTTGTATCATCGATAGAAGGACAAGTTTTTAACTTCATTTTTCTCTCAAAAAAATGACTCCCGCTAATCCTTGAAAGGGGAGCCATACGAAACGCTTTTTAAGAATCTTCTTCTTCATCATTTAACTTTATTTTTTTGCAGCCGACATACAAACAGGCCAATATATCAAGACCAGGTTTGGCTTTCGCTAATCCTTTTATATAAGGAGTCACTAGATCCCGGAAATCGGCCCCAACTTCTTCTTCCTCTAAAATTCCATAAACATATAGCTTTTTTTCGGCAAATAAAAAGGCAACATTGCCAACACCTTTGTTTTTTGCATCAATGACATTTAATACTTGATATTCCGGTGTGATTACTTCAGGAGAAAAAAATATTGGCAAGCTGATCTACTCCTTTATCATGATCGTGCGAAGGCACCTTAGGGACCCCTTTAAGAAAACTGCAGTTTCTCAAACAATGTATCATTTTCTTTTTCCTGCTTCTTTTTCGCTACTTTAATCAGCACTAGACAGAGCAATCCACATAACAATGTTAAGCCTGCGGTCGTTAAAAACATACCAGAACGAGACCAATCCATTAATTTACTAAATATCGGAGGTCCGATTGCGACCCCTAGGAATCGTACCGAACCGTATAAAGAGGTAACGAAACCCCTGCGGTCAGTTGGTACCGATCCTGTAATAAAGCTATTAATGCAAGGAAGAACAAGCCCTGTTCCAATACTGCTGATGACAAGGACAGCAAAGAATGGAATTAGTTTTTGAAAGAAGATCAAGCTGGCAAAGGAAGCTGTCATTAATAACAAGCCAAAAATAATTAACCCCTTCATCAGCTTCATTTTTTTACCGATTTTACTTCCTGTAAAGTAGGAAGTGGTGGTCATAAATAGTAACGGAATGGCCAATATGGCACCTTTTAACAAACCGTCAATTTGGTGATCTTTCTCAAGAATATCGGAAATATAAAATAAAATGCCGAATAACGTAAATAGACAAGTGGCGCCTGTTAAGTAGGCGGCAAACAGCCAGCGCCCTTCTGTTTTAAATACAGATATCAGCCCTTTTATATACTCCCCGACTGGCGGCGGTTCCTTTTCGGCTTTCTTTTCTTTAATGAAAAATATGGTGAGCAGAATGGATATTAGGCAAAAAATTGGGAAGGCAAAAAATGCCGCATACCAAAACAAGAGAGCTAACAGCGAACCAAGAATCGGACTGATCACTTTTCCAAACCCATTTGATGCCTCTACTAATCCTAATATTTTACTTTGCTCCCCGCCTTTAAATAAATCCCCTGTTAAGGCCATTGCGATGGGTGCTGTACCCGCAGCACCCATTCCTTGCATGATTCTTCCTGCGAGAATTAACATATACGATTTCCCAAACCATGCCGCCGCAGCACCAGCAAGAAAACCGCCGCTGCCATATAAAATCAGTGCAGGAATAATGACGGCCTTACGTGAAAAACGATCCGATAAATATCCCAGCACTGGGATGGAGACTGCCGCAGCAATGGAGAAAACAGAAATCACCAGGCTGACTTGAAATTGTGAGATATCAAGTTCGGCTTTCATTTCAGGAAGAATAGGGATCAACATTGAGTTACCCAAAACTAAAATGAGCGGGATGGAACTAATGGCTAAAACCGTCAAGCCTTTACTTTTTTGCTTTGGCAATGATTGTACACCCCTAACTATAAAGTCAAGCGGTTATAGTTTTTGGAAGAAAGTTTAAGTTTATTCAAGTCATCAGCCTAATTTATAAGGAAAATGCCTAGTACTTACACATTCACCCAGTAATTGAATATCCTATCCTAGAAAAAAGGAGGAGGCGAAGGGTTCCCTATGGATTTTTTAACCTTACCAAAAAGGACTTCAGGAAAAAGAACCTACGGACTAACTTCAATTATCGATTTAGGTACACCGATGGGTGAATTAATGAATAATTTAGCTGATTATAGTCATTTGATTGATTTAGCAAAGATCGGCATCGGTTCAGCATATGTAACTCCAAATATTAAAAAGAAAATCGAACTTTATAAAGAATTTGGTATTAAGCCGTATTGCGGCGGTACCTTGTTTGAAAAGTGTTTTTACCAGAATAAATTACCTGAGTATAAAGGCTATTTACATGATTTAGGAGTTGAATGGGTTGAAATTTCAAATGGGACAATTGATATTCCATTGCGTGAACGCCTCCATATCATTTCCCATTTTAAAGAGGAGTTTAAAGTAATTTCTGAGGTGGGGTCAAAGGATTCTGATAAGATTATGCCCGTTGAAGAATGGAAGGAGGAAATCAACCAATTATTAGAAGCAGGGTGCGAGTACGTCATTACCGAGGGACGAGATTCAGGCACTTCGGGAATTTATGAGAAGGGTGGTACAGTTAAATCTGAATTAATTCATGAACTGTTAAAAGAAATCGATCATAATAAAATTATTTTCGAGGCGCCTTCACCAAAGCATCAAATGTACTTTATTAAAGAAATTGGTCCTAATGTAAATTTAGGTAATGTCAAGCTTCAGGATGTACTTGTATTAGAAACCCAGCGCTGTGGCCTTAGAAGTGAAACATTCTATATGGAGGATCTTGAATGCAAATTACCCTAATCAGGCATCTTCCCACTGAATGGAATAAGAAACAATGGCTGCAGGGAAAAAGGGATATTCCCATTTTAGAAGTTACACCTGAATTTCAGCTTGAGATTGATAAAAATCGGCAAGTGCTTCATCAGCTGGCACCATTCGAATTGGTGCTCGCAAGTTCCTTAATGCGGACTCAGCAAACTGCTCGCCAATATGGGTTTTATCCTGAAACGGAAAGACTGCTTGATGAATTGGATTTTGGGGTATATGAAGGCAAGTCCAAAGAAATTCTTATGAAAGAGCAGGGATATGAGTGGCAGGAAAACCCATTATCTTTAGTTTTGGGAGAGAGAATCAACCATTTTGAAAAAAGGATTAAGTCGTTTATTAAGAAGTACCAACCATTTTCCAATCTTTTGGTGTTTGGGCATGGCTCATGGATTCGGGGACTCATTTCCTATTCACATGATGGGCATATAAATAGGATGAATAAAATAACTGTCGCAAACAATGAGTGTATTACCCTATATTTAGAGGAAAAAAGGAAGATCTTATGATTAGGATCTTCCTTCTTATATGATTATCTTCTTCTCCAATTTGCGGATAATATTAACAGCCTTTGGAATTTTAACTGATAGATAAAGTCAATAATATTAGTAGAGAAAAATTGGCAAATAATCGCATATATAACAATTCTTTTATCGATGACCAATGCAGTAAATAAAAAAATGAACAAATTAATACCCATCATTACTTTACCGGGGCTCCACCGTTTATAGGAAGCAATCATTAATGCCGGAATGACCATACCTCCGCTGGAGGCCCCGGCACGGATCAATAAACCAACACCAATTCCGAAGAACAGTGCCCCGGCTGCAATATCCACCAATAAATGGACATGTAAATGTGGAACATGTGCAGTTATAAAGGTTACAGTTGTGGAGGTTGTCGCGACCGAAAGAATGGTCCTGAATGTCCATGTATAGCCGAAATATTTTAAGGCAAAAAGCAGAAACATAATATTAGCCAGCCACAAGGAAAATCCGAGTGATAAACCAAACCAATGATTCAGCAATATGGCAAGACCTGCAGCACCTCCGGAAGGAATGGAATGTGGAAATAGAAATAGAGACATGGATATGCCTTGGAGCACTGCGCCAAATAATAAACAGGTGTAGGTGGCCAAAAGTCTTTGCATATTATGGAAAATGAAACCCTATTGAATATTTTAGAATTTTGATGTTCACTTGCTCTTCCTCCCAAGGACGTGCCTTCTTGTCCATATTATGTGGCGGAATGAAAAAATATGTGGGAAAGACTCACGTAGTAAGAATATTAGCCATAATAGGGTAAAATCTGGTTGATAAGATAAATTTGGAAAATAAAAGAAAAATTTTATTGAAAATTAAATCAATTAACAGTAAAATTATATTAGGATAAAAGAAATAATACGTTAATGAAAAATTTGATATTTACGAATAGAAGAATCTGGTAATAACCTGGTGGGATTGGCTAGACAATTTTTAACCTAGGCATGAGTCAAATTAGAAATAGAATATGTCTATCTCTAATTTGGCTTTTTTTAAAAGTATAAAGAAAGGAACTTGTAGAGATAGATGAATAGTTCTATATCAAATATTAAGAGAGAAAAACGGATATTACTGGAAAATTATATAAACGAAAGCCTGGCAAAATACAATCCACTTTTTGCTTGCGATTCGGACGCGATTTTTGTCATGGATTTGGATGGCTTTTTAATCCCATTAAATCCGGCGTGCAGGGAGTTATTTGGATATGAGACCAAGGAATTTGTACAAATGACATATATGAAAGTAGTTTCTCTGGAACATTTGGAGCGAGCATTATCAATCTTTTATAAATCCTTAGAAGGGAAACTGCAGAATTTTGATTGTCAAATCACCCGAAAAGATGGGGAAATCCTTGATGTAAACATTACGAATTATCCAATCCTGATTAATGATGAGATCGCTGGTGTCTATGGCGTGGCTAAAAACATCACGGAAATCAAACAAAAACGAAAACTATTTATTGAAGAAATACGCCATCGTGAGGAAACATACAGAGAGATTGTCGAACATTCTCCTGATGCGGTAATTATTGTAAAGGAGAACAAGATTCTATTTGCGAATGATACTGCTGTATGTTTATTTGGTGCGGTAAGCAAGGATGAATTAATCGGAATGGATGTGATGGGTTTTCTGCATCCTTCTTATTTGGAGATTGCAATTAAGCGAATCCGGGAAGTTGAAAACGGTCATCCGGTTGATTTTATCGAAGAAAAGATTATTCGGATTGATGGGAAAATAATCGAAGTGGAAGTCAAATCGATCCCCACTATCTTTCAGAATAATCCAGCCAGGCATATAATTGTCAGGGATATAACGGAAAAGAAGAGAACACAACAACTGCTATTGGAATCCGAAAAATTAACGGCAGCAGGGCAGCTTGCGGCGGGAATTGCTCATGAAATCCGCAATCCGTTAACAGCGATCAAAGGCTTTCTACAATTGATGGAGAATAATGATCAAAATAATCGTTCCTATCTTGAGATTATAAATGCGGAAATGAATCGAATTGAACTTATTTTAAGCGAATTATTGGTCCTCGCAAAACCGCAGGAATTGAAGTTTGAAAAAACATGCTTGATTACGATTTTAGAGCATGTTAAGGCGCTAATCGATACACAAGCAAATTTAAATAATATCAAAGTATACATTCAATACTTATCCGATATACCTGAAATCTGCTGCGATGAAAATCAATTAAAGCAAGTATTTATTAATTTTCTCAAAAACTCTATTGAAGCAATGCCAAATGGCGGTGAAATAACGATTAACGTGGAAAGACTAGAAGCGAATTCGATACAAATTTGTTTTATTGACCAAGGCTGCGGTATCCCAGAGGATGATTTACAACGAATCGGCCAGCCGTTTTTTTCAACAAAAGAAGGCGGTACCGGGTTAGGACTGATGATTAGTAAGCAAATCATTGAAAACCATCATGGCCGTTTCCAAATTTCCAGTGACCATACTGGAACAATAATTAAGATAACATTCCCATTATAATTATTGACGGACAGGAAGATAACTGTTCGCTTTTTTTTTTCAATTTAGCAAAACGGAATAATCATCCATAGCTATGATCCTGCCAAATTATGATAAAATATTGTCAAACGGATGAATGAAGAGGGGATTATAATGGAAAAGATTGCCCATATCTCAAATGAATTAAAAGACTGGATCTTAAATACCCTCAAAACGGGTGTTAATCCCGAAGCAATTGCCAGCGCGATGATTAAAAAAGGCTTTGATCCGGTGTTTGCTTATAAAACATTGCTTAATCTAGTGAATAATAAGCCTGTTGAAACCGTGGTAAGAGAGCAGCGCCCCTTTAGGTATGAGGTGCCGGAAATAGCCAAAACAGGCAGCGTAATATCCACTTCGGACCGTGAAATAAAAGTGCTGATGAGGATTGAAAAACCGTTCATTCTTTATTTGGATAATGTATTAAGTCATGAGGAATGTGATATTTTAATAGAAATGTCTAGAAAACGGTTAAAGCCATCCAAGGTGGTTGATTCTGTTACTGGCGAAATTAAGGCAGCAGCTGGCAGGACAAGCTCCGGAACCTATTATCAACTAAGTGAGGCGCCATTAATTGGTACGATTGAAGGAAGAATCATGCAATTAACCAATTTCCCAATCGAAAATGGGGAAGGGCTGCAAGTGTTACATTATAAAGTAGGCGAGGAATATAAACCACATTTTGATTATTTTCCTGAAAACAAAATTCAAGCGAGCACCGGTGGACAGCGTATTGCGACGGTTTTAATGTATTTAAACGACGTTCCGGAGGGCGGAGAAACAATATTTCCAAAGGTTGGGGTATCTGTCACTCCGAAGAAGGGATCAGCGGTGTTCTTCCACTACGGGAACAGTCAAGGACAAGTTGACCGGTTGTCGCTGCACAGCAGTATTCCGGTTGTTGACGGAGAAAAATGGGTCGCAACGAAATGGCTGCGTGAGAGTGAAATCTTAGAAAGATTTTAACTCCATGTATTGACTCGGACTGGATTTTATGATAATAAATAATTGTTAGCACTCTTGTCTTGAGAGTGCTAATTGTTTGCTTAACAGGCATTTATACGATTATAATAACATTGTCAAAATGGAAGGAGAGATAGGATCATGGTGGAAACAAAGCAATTTAAGGCAGAATCTAAAAGAATTTTGGACATGATGATTCATTCTATTTACACACATCACGAGATCTTTTTACGAGAATTGATTTCAAATGCCAGTGATGCGATTGATAAAATTTACTATAAGGCATTAACAGATGAAGCATTAACTTTTGATAAAGACAGTTATTACATAAAAGTGGCCGCTGATAAAGAAAACAGAACACTAAAGATTATCGATACCGGGATTGGGATGACTAAAGAAGAGATGGAAAATAATCTTGGCACGATTGCCAAGAGCGGTTCTTTAGCATTTAAGTCCGAAAATGAACTGAAAGACGGGTATGATATCATTGGTCAATTTGGTGTGGGCTTCTATTCTGCCTTTATGGTGGCGGATACAGTTACGGTCATCAGTAAAGCATTGGGCAGTAACGAAGCCTATAAATGGGAGTCAGAGGGTGCTGATGGCTATACAATTGCACCATGCGAAAAGGATTCCGTCGGAACAGAAATTATTTTAACAATCAAAGAAAATACTGAAGATGAAAATTATGATGAATTCCTTGAGGAGTACCGTTTAAAGTCGATTATCAAAAAGTATTCTGACTTCATTCGCTATCCAATTAAAATGGATGTCACTTCCAGAAAGCTAAAAGAAGGCAGCGAGAATGAATACGAGGATGTACTCGAAGAACAAGTCATCAACAGCATGGTGCCAATCTGGCGCAAAAACAAACAAGAACTGACCCAGGAAGATTATGATAACTTTTACGCGGAAAAGCGGTACGGTTTTGACAAGCCGCTTAAATCTATTCATATCAGTGTGGATGGTGCGGTAAGATATAATGCGATTCTTTATATTCCGGAAAAGATCCCATTTGACTATTATTCGAAGGAGTATGAGAAGGGGCTCGAGCTTTATTCCAGCGGTGTATTAATCATGAATAAATGCGCCGACCTGCTTCCTGACTACTTCAGCTTTGTGAAAGGGATGGTCGATTCTGAAGATTTATCCTTAAATATTTCGAGGGAAATGCTGCAGCATGACCGCCAGTTAAAGCTGATTGCTAAAAATATAAATAAGAAAATTAAGAGCGACCTGCAAAGCCTGTTAAAAAACGAACGTGATCAGTATGTGGAATTCTATAACTCTTTTGGCAGACAATTAAAGTTCGGGGTGTATAGTGACTTCGGAACACATAAAGAAGAGTTACAGGATCTGTTAATGTTCTATTCTTCTAAAGAGAAGAAGCTGGTAACATTAGATGAATACGTGTCAAGAATGCCGGAGGAGCAAAAGTATATTTACTATGCTGTCGGAGACACAAATGAAAGAATTGAAAAGCTTCCGCAAACTGAGTTAGTGGCGGATAAAGGTTACGAGATTCTTTATTTCACCGATGATATTGACGAATTTGCGATTAAAATGATTATGAGCTATAAAGAAAAAGAATTTAAGTCAGTATCAAGTGGAGACCTAGGCATTGAGGCTGATGAAAGCGGCAAGGAAACTGCCGCCGAAGAAGCAGAGAATAAAGATTTGTTTGAAGCAATGAAGGAGGCCCTTGGTGACAAAGTAAAGGCTATCCGAGTTTCCAAACGATTGAAATCCCATCCAGTATGTTTAACCGCTGACGGGGAAGTCTCTATTGAAATGGAAAAAGTCCTGAATGCAATGCCAAATAACCAGAACGTAAAGGCAGACAAAGTATTGGAAATAAACGTAAACCACGAAGTATTCCAATCACTAAAAGAAGCATTCGCAAACGACAAAGAAAAGCTGGCACTATACACCAGCCTCCTATACAATCAAGCACTGCTAATCGAAGGTCTCCCAATCGAAGACCCAGTCGAATTCACCAACAACATCTGCAAGGTGATGGTGTAATAAAACGTAAATAGGTGTCAGGCACCATGTGAAAAATTCACATGGTGCCTGACACCGTTCTATTTTTATCAAATAATCAAATATATTTTCCATAGTCCGGTATAGCTAGTTTGTCAAAATTGTCTACCAGGTTTTTTAATCCAGAGGTCAGTGGCTCACCGGATATTGGGGCTCCATGTCCTGTTACGGCGGAGGAGGGTTGTAGGTTCTGGAGTTTTTTTACTGATTCCCACGCAGCCTGCCAATCGGTTGTAAGGTATCTTGGCGGCCCGTTAATTTCCTCCTGCTGCGTTAACACTTTATATAAAGAATCTTGTCTGACCGTAATAAATGCATCTCCGGCAATTAACATTCGATCTTCCTCTCTAAAGAAGGAAACATGTCCTGGAGAATGCCCTGGCGTATGAATCCAGCGGAAACCCGGCAGCTCTGGGCAGCTCCCATCTGAAGGGAGCGGTTGAACGGATGTTCCCAAATTAATTGGCTCATTAGGGAACATCGGCGACATTTTCGCTACCATACCACCCTCGACTGTTGAATCGGGCTCCGGATACCTTGTTTTTCCTGTCAGAAACGGCATCTCCAGTTCATGAGCATAGACAGGAACCTGCCAATGTTTAATTAACTCAATAATCGCTCCTATATGATCAAAATGTCCATGTGTTAGAATGATTGCCTTCGGACGGCTCCCAGGTCCATATCTTTCTTCCGTCAAAGTAATAATATCATCAGCTGAACCAGGCATTCCAGCATCAATTAAGACAAACTCATCCGAGTCTGGTTCTCCTATTAAACAGATATTGACAATTTGTATTGTATGGCAATATACATCTGGTGCAACGGTTATCCCTACACCGCTACTGATCGAGGTAGCAGGTATAAATTTATAGTCACTCCCATAAGACAGCTCTTCATCCATTAGTTACACTCCTTTTTAAAAAGCATTTGTGTAAGGAATAGTTTACCCCGAATAGTTTTTGAATATTCCACTCCAAGTGATAGATTAGTAAGATTTCCACTTTTAGATAATAAGGAATTCAGAGAATTTGAGTTACACAATATAAACAAAAGCACTCATTTAATAGGGTGCTAATTGTACTTTTTTGAATGTTATTTATTGGATAGTTGAAAAATTTTGCTGTACTATTAATATAGGCGGAAAAAGAAAGGGGTTATAAAGATGTCTAAAAGTTTAACCGATACAACCACATTACATAACGGTGTAAAAATGCCTTGGTTTGGGCTTGGGGTTTTTAAAGTCCAGGAGGGTTCTGAAGTAATTGAATCCGTAAAAGCCGCGATTAAAAACGGCTATCGCAGCATCGATACTGCTGCCGTATATAAAAATGAAGAAGGTGTAGGAAAAGGGATTCTGGAATCAGGAGTCCCAAGAGAAGAATTGTTCATCACTTCAAAGGTGTGGAATTCTGACCAAGGCTATGAATCAACCCTCGATGCTTTTGAAACTAGCTTAAAGAAACTTGGTTTAGACTATTTAGACTTATACCTAATTCACTGGCCAGGGAAAAATAAATTTAATGAGACATGGAAGGCTCTTGAAAAGCTTTATAAGGATGGCCGTGTCCGTGCAATTGGTGTAAGTAACTTCAAGGTTCACCATTTGGAAGAACTGATCAAGGATTGCGAAATTAAGCCAATGGTTAATCAAGTGGAATATCATCCGCATTTGACTCAAAAAGAACTGCTTGCATTCTGTCAAAAAGAAGGGATCCAGCTTGAGGCATGGTCACCGCTGAAGCAAGGTCAAATTCTATTAGATCCAGTTATTAATCAGCTTGCTGAAAAATATGGAAAATCAGCTGCCCAAATTGTTTTGCGTTGGGATTTACAATCCAAAGTTGTGACAATTCCAAAATCAATTAAAGAGCAGAGAATCATCGAAAATGCCAACATTTTTGATTTTGAATTGACAGCCGAAGAAATGCAAACCATTGATGGTTTAAATAAAGATGAGCGGGTCGGCCCGGATCCGGATGATTTTATGAATGGATTTACCGAGTAGGAAAGGTCTTTTTAAAACTAGCGAACAGTTCATGCTGTTCGCTGTTTTTCGTGGTGAAACATGAACTGTAGTTCATGTTTATTTAAAAAAATGTTATAATGTCATTATGGACAAATAATAAATGATGAAATTTACAAACTAAGTTTCTGCAGAGAAAAAACATAAAGGGTGATCTTGTGACAGAACAAACCGATCAATTAATTGCAACCATTCAACATCGTAAGCTGCCGCGAACAAAGATTATACTCCGTATCATTGGCATCACAATCGGTGCTATTTTAATGGCGACGGGGTTAGAAATTTTCTTAGTCCCCAATAACGTTGTTGATGGCGGGATTACTGGTATTTCGATCATGATCTCTTATATTTCAGGCTGGAAATTAGGGATCTTCCTCTTCCTCTTAAATATGCCATTTGTTTATTTAGGCTACAAACAAATGGGCAAAACTTTCGCTTTTTCTACTGTTTACGGAATTATTATTTTATCGATTTTTACAGCTGTTTTTCATCCAATTCCACCATTTACAGATGATATCCTTCTTGCCACAGTGTTTGGCGGCATGATTCTAGGCATTGGGGTAGGTATGGTGATCCGTAATGGCGGGGCCTTGGATGGGACGGAAATTTTGGCGATTGTAATTAACAATAAGGTGCCATTTTCAGTCGGCCAAATCATTGTGATTATGAACATCTTTATTTTAGGTGCTGCCGGATTCGTCTTCAGCTGGGACAGGGCGATGTATTCACTTCTTGCCTACGTTATTGCCTCAAAGGCCATTGATGGGGTAGTTGCTGGATTAGAAGGCTCTAAATCTGTTTGGATCATTAGTGATGTTGCCGAAGAAATAGGGGAAGCAGTTAATGCCCGGCTGGGAAGGGGAGTGACGTACCTGCAAGGAGAAGGTGCCTACACTGGGGATAACAAAAAGGTTATTTTCAGTATTATTACCCGCTTGGAAGAATCAAAACTGACGACAATTGTTGAAGAAATTGATCCATCTGCCTTTTTAGCGATAGCTGATATTTCGGAAGTACGCGGCGGCCGTTTTAAAAAGAAAGGGATTCATTAGCATGAAAGCATAAACAAAAAAGGGGCTTTGTCTTTTCGACATAGCCCCTGATCTATTAATGTCCGGCACCAGCTTCATCGACATGCTGGATATGTCGGGTATTGAACCAAATAAATATAACGGCTAGAAGTACAAATCCAGCTCCAGTAATGAATGGAACAGAAGGATTATAGATTTCTGCCAGCCTGCCGGCGAAATATGGAGCAATTGCACCGCCAATGAACCGCAAGAAGCTGTAGGCGGCAGAAGCGGTTGAACGCTCAACAGGTGCTGAGTTCATAACAGCGGTGGTAATTAATGTATTGTTATTTCCCAATAATGCTCCCGCCGCGATAACGGAAACAATAATGACCCATTGAGTCTGAGTCCAAATACCCATGGCCAACAGGACTAAAGCAAATAAAATCAGCATCGCGCACATCGATTTAATTGTACCAAATCGTTCTTGAAGTTTCGGTGCCATGAAGACAGAGGTAAAGGCTAATAGAATCCCCCATCCAAGGAAGACAAAGCCCAAACCATGTTCATCTAATCCCATGACAAATGGTGCATAGGCAAGCAGGGTAAAGAAGCCGAAGTTATAAAGTGCCGCAGCAATTCCAAATACTAATAAAGAACGATGTTTTAAAGCTCGAAAAGGATCCAGCAAGGATGTTTTAACCTGATTTTTATTTTGATTTTCCGTTTTTGGCATTAACAGTAATAATCCGAAAAAGGCAACAACCATTAATGCTGCGACCCCTAAAAATGGTCCTCTCCATGACATGGCGCCTAACCATCCGCCAAGTAGCGGGCCAACAGAGATTCCAAGGCCAATTGCCGCTTCATACAGAATAATTGCTTTGGCGGTTCCGCCGGTTGAAAGTGAAACAATCGCTGCTAAAGCAGTAGCCACGAACAGAGCGTTACCGAGCCCCCAGCCCCCGCGGAGACCGACAAGCGCCCAAATCCCATTTGATAATCCGCCTAAAGCCGAAAATACAGCGATGATGATAATACCTGTGATTAACGTCCATTTAATCCCAAGTCTTGATGATATCATCCCCGTAATTAGCATAGCTACAGCCATGACCGCATTATAGCTCGTAAAAAGCAAGGTTACTTGGCTTTGGGAGGCATGCAATTGTTTGGCAATTGCCGGTAAAATCGGGTCAACCAGCCCTAATCCCATAAAGGCAATAATACAAGCAAAAAAAACGGCCCAAACAGATCTGGGCTGATTTAGAATACTTGATTTTGCTGCTGTCAATTCATTTGCTGATGATGTGATAGATTGTGATGATGCTGCCATTCTCATTTCCCCTTTTTTTTATTTTTTATAATAAATTTTTGAAGCTATTTCTGATGACATCCCCTCGGCTAATAATTCCTACTAATACACCATTACGCTCCACTGGTACTTTTTTTATCTGTTTTTTCCCTAAAATAGCCGCAATGTTTTCAATAGGTTCATTCCAAGGAACCCGAAATACTTTTCGTTTCGCAATCTCGAGAACATTCAATTGGAGGAGGCGCTGCTCTCTTTCTTCAAATTCTTCCTGATCCCCTTTAATGACAAATGCGTAGTAAAAATTATCCACAACCCGATCCTCATGCTTCCCTATATATCGCATAATATCGCCATCGCTGATAAAGCCAACAATTTCATTTCTGTCGTTCACTACGGGAAGACCGCTAATTCGATGGTCGATGAATTTTTCAATTACAAATCGGACTGTGTCGTTTTCTTTAACTTTATGAACTTGATGAACCATAATTTCGTGAGCTAGCATGATGGCCTCCTTTGATAACTGTGGATATAAATGGGATTAGTTGTATTAGGAAACTATATATTTGTATTATACAACTATTTTTTCTATCGTCAATAGTGTTTATCATTTTTTAAAAAATTATGCCAAAATACCAAAGCAAACATGGTTGTGATATGATGTTTATAGGAAATAAGCAATATGTGAGGAAGTTATAGCGATGGATAATTCTTTAGAGATGATTGAACTAGAAATGGCCATTCTTATTCGACGAATTACATCAGCAACCGGAAATAAGAAAATTGGAAAATTGGATCGCTCTGCTTATTTGATTCTTCATCAAATTGCGACAAATGGAGCAGCAGGAGTAAAGATGCTGGCTGGCGAATTTCAATTGGATATCTCCACGGTCAGCAGGCAGGCAGCCGCTTTGGAGCATAAAGGCTATCTGTATAAAATTCCCGATCCAACTGATGGAAGGGCCTACCACTTTCAAATTACTGAATTAGGCTTGAAGGAATTAAAGGAAGATAAGCAGGCACGAATGGAAAGAGTTGCAGAGGTAACCAAGGATTGGCCCGAAGAAGAACGGGAAATATTTGGTAAACTTTTAAGAAAATTTAACCATGCGGCAATATCAATATAAAAGGGATTTCATTTTCCTGTCTTTTTAGGTACTATTATTATGGTATGAATAATATTAGGGTGAGGAGTATCAGCACATGATAACGGATACAAAAAGAATTGAAAAAGATTTCTTGGGTGAAAAGGAAATACCGGCTGAAGTTTATTATGGAATTCAAACATTAAGAGCAGTCGAAAATTTTCCGATTACGGGGTATCGTATTCATGAAGAATTAATTAAGGCTCTAGCAGTGGTGAAGAAAGCGGCTGCCATTGCCAATATGAATACAACGCGCTTATATAGCGGGCTTGCCGAAGCGATTGTCCAAGCAGCCGATGAGATTTTGCAGGATAAGTGGCATGACCAATTTATCGTCGATCCAATCCAAGGCGGCGCAGGCACCTCAATGAATATGAATGCCAATGAAGTCATTGCCAATCGCGCGCTTGAAATCCTGGGTCATGAAAAAGGGGATTATTTTCATTTAAGTCCAAATAGTCATGTGAATATGTCACAATCTACAAATGACGTATTTCCAACAGCGATTCATATTGCTACACTTAAGCTTTTGGAAAGACTGCTTGAAACAATGGAATATATGCATAAAGTATTCAAGGATAAAGCAAAGCAGTTTGAGAAGGTCATCAAAATGGGCCGGACCCATCTTCAGGATGCAGTGCCGATTCGGCTTGGTCAAGAGTTTGAGGCCTACTCTAGAGTCATTGAACGTGATATGAAGCGTATTAAGCAATCACGTGAGCATCTATATGAAGTAAATATGGGAGCAACAGCAGTAGGTACAGGATTAAATGCTGACCCGAAATATATTGAGGATGTAGTCAAGGAGCTAGCTAATATTAGCGGACTGCCGCTGGTAAATGCGGAACATCTTGTGGATGCCACGCAAAATACCGATGCTTACACCGAAGTGTCTGCAGCCTTAAAAGTATGTATGATGAATATGTCCAAAATTGCCAACGACCTGCGTTTGATGGCTTCGGGACCACGTGCCGGGTTAGCTGAGATTTTCCTGCCTGCACGTCAGCCTGGTTCTTCAATTATGCCTGGGAAAGTAAATCCAGTCATGCCTGAGTTAATTAACCAAATCGCATTCCAAGTAATCGGCAATGACCATACGATTTGTTTAGCTTCTGAAGCGGGACAGCTTGAGTTAAACGTTATGGAACCGGTGCTAGTCTTTAATTTGCTGCAATCAATCAGCATAATGAATAATGGTTTCCGTTCCTTTACCGATTATTGTCTTGCTGGTATTGAGGCAAACGAGGCACGTTTAAAAGACTACGTGGAGAAAAGTGTCGGCATCATTACTGCCGTTAATCCGCATTTAGGCTATGAAGTGGCAGCAAGAATTGCAAGAGAAGCGATTACAAGCGGCAAGTCCGTTCGCGAATTATGCTTGCAGCATGATGTATTGACAGAAGAAGAACTTGATCTAATTTTAAATGTTTATGAAATGACAAAGCCGGGAATTTCTGGTTCTGAACTTTTGGACAGAGATTAATAAGATGAGGATAAGCGTGCATTTTTGCACGCTTTTTTACTTTTTGTCTTTTTCCTTTGGCTGGTCGCGCAGTGTCCGATAAATTTGAGTATATAAACTGTTTTCAACAATATTTTCTAGAAAAAATGGACCGATCAGTTCTAAGTATTCTTCATCATCAAACATTTTTTTGTTTTGCAATTCCATTTCCGCTAACCCATCATAAGTGGAAAGCAGTGCATATGTATGATCCTTGCCGGAAATAGGTGTTAAGATTTCTACCTGATGACTATAATTTTCTATTCGAAATTTTTTTATTTCTCTTAAATTCTCAATTCCCTCTTTGAATTTTTCCTGCTTAATGATGAATGTTTGATACACGATGACAGACAAACAAATTACCTCCACATGATTAAAAAGTTACTATATAATATGGTTTTATTCTGCGAATTTATACGAAATAAACCGAAAGAAAAATGAGGATTTTTTCCTATATTAATTAATGGTTTTTTACATTTTGGAATAGTAGAATAAGAAACTAGGGAATTATAAAATAGTTTGCACGGGACAGTGATGAAGATAGGATAGATTAGGAGATTGTTTGTAACAATTTTAATAGGAAAAACGTCTAGAAATATAAAAAGGGAAAAGTGGGGAAAAATGAAAAGGTTAAAAGGGGTACTGATACTTTTTTTGGCGGGAAGCATATTAGGGGCGGCTGGGTGTTCGGAAAATAACCTGCAGCAAAAAGAAGCAAAAGCAAGTGAAACAGCACATATAAAAGCGGTTAAGAAAAAAGTAGAGAAGCCTGTGTGGGTCCGTATCATCGATCCTGAAACGAAAAAGGAAATAAAATCCATTATCCCAAAGGATTATGGATTTGGAACGGATGATGACAAATATAAGGCCGCGATAGCTGAGTGGGCTAGAGAAATGGCTCGAGGCACGAATGAAACCCCTGGATATGATAAGCGGATGATTCTCGATAAACTAAAAGCGGATGGACAGGTCATAAAAGGCTCTCCACAGACTATTTTGGAAGAACAAGAGCTAATCGAAAAGGTACTCCAGGCATCCGTTAAGGGTGGTGATGTTGAGGTACCGCTATATGTTTCTGACAGCGGCTATAGCCGTGATGAAGCGTCACAGTTAAATGAAGTGGTTGTTGCTTCCTTTACGACTTACTTTAACAACGGTGTAACCGGGAGAACAACCAATATCGCTTTGTCTGCACAGGCCATTAATAATACGATAATTGGTAAAGACGACCCATTTTCCTTTAACACTACGGTCGGTCCGAGCGATGCGAACCATGGCTATCAAAAGGCACCGGAAGCCCTTAATGGAAAGTTAGTAGAAGGAATCGGCGGGGGCATATGCCAGACTTCCTCTACGTTATATAATGCGATTGACCAATTAGCTGTCAGCTATATTGAGAAACATCACCATTCACTACATGTTGGCTACGTTCCAAAAGGCAGAGATGCCACAGTGTCCTATGGCGGGAAGGATTTTCGTTTCAAGAATACAACCGGGGTGCCGCTCCTGTTGAAGGCATACATGGGAAACGGAAGTTTAACCGTTGAGGTTAGAACCTCCCGTGCTTATCAAACGCTTATAAAAAAAGCACTATAAGTATGAAATCCCCTTATTGATTCCTTTAATGTGGAATTAATAAGGGGATTTTCATTTTATTAAAATAGAATTATCTCATCTCTTCCCAGTCGCTAAAGGTGCCGCTTCCTTGACAGCCCGGACAGTCAAATGAGTTAAAGTATGCAAATTCATTATAGGGATAAACAGTATAGCCGCGTCCTTGGCAGTCAGGACACTTGCCCTGGTCCTTCATATTGGAAAGATGGGTTTGATACCTTGATTCTCTCCACTGATTAAATGAGCTGAGCAGTCCCATTTTTTTCACCTCATTGGATCAATTTTCTTATAGTATGGGGGAAAAATGGAAGATTTATGCTTATTCTCAAAGAAAAATACTATTATGTAATAATAATTTTATGTAAAAACAGTAAAATCTGTGAGTAATTTTGCTATTGTGATGCAGTATAAATAACAAAATAATTATTGAAGAGGTGACCAGCATGGCAAAATGGAACGAACAAGCAGCACCAAACAACAACCTTTCTCCCAAAACAATCAAAACAGGAAACCTTCTAGGAAAACACGAATTTTCAGAAGAACTATCCGACGGCGGCGAACGTAACCAATATATAGAGGAGCAAGGGGACGGTTCTTCTGCCTCATCGAAGAATACTTAAGGTGCCAGGCACCAATAAAAAAGCGGCGACTTGAATGAATTTCGCCGCTTTTTTATTTTTTGAAGAAGTACTTTACAAATGGTGGTTTCCAATGTAGAATTTCTATGTACCTAATAAGTCTAGGTAGGTGATAAAATGTTTAATCGTGAATTGGTAAAGGGAAGCACGTCTTTAATCTTATTGCAGTTATTAAACGAAAGGGATATGTACGGCTATGAGCTGGTGAAGGAGCTCGAGCAGCGAAGTGACAATGGCTTAAGTGTCAAAGAGGGGACCTTGTACCCTGCGCTCCACAAGCTTGAAAAACAGGAGTACATCGAATGCTACTGGCAGGAACAGGAAAAGGGCCCAGCACGAAAATATTATAAAATTACTGACGCTGGAAAAGAGCTGCTTGGTGAAAAAACGCGCGAATGGCAGGATTTTGTTAAAGTGATGAACAAGGTGATTGGGAGATCGAAGCGTGGAACAGCCGAAGAATAGATTTTTAAGTGAACTAGCTGATGGTTTAGGGGATCATCCTGATAAAGAAAATATTCTTCGCGAATATGAGGCACATATTGAGGAAATTCTGCTGGAGTCTTTTGATTGTAAAAGTGAAGAAGAGGTCGCTGAGCGAATTTTGACTCGGCTGGGAAGCCCGGAGGAAATTGCCGGCCTTTGGCAAGAAGAGCTTTCAGTGACACCGAGTAATATGAAGTGGCTGTTTATCCTATTGAATATTGTGTTTTTCTTGGGAGGAAGCTTCCTGACATTAGCGCATAATCTTTTTCATTGGGATTGGCTTGCAGCGGTCTGGAGCAGCCTAACAGCGATTCCTACCATTATAGCCTTTGTTTACATGTTCTTTTGGGCATTATTAGGCTATGAAATTGGTAAAGGGTTCGGTCATGGCGGGCGGAAGCTGCTTCGAAAAACGTTTTTACTTTCGCTCATACCAAACCTAATCTTAATGCTCCTGACGGTATTTCGGGTTATCCCGCATTCCTGGTTTGCACCATTATTAACAAAGGAATTTATTACGGTCTGTATTATTTTTACCATTTTTCTTTATCCCATCAGTGTTCTAGGCTATCGCTGGGGGAGGAAAGCCTCAATTTGAGCGCTTTTTTTTACCAATATACCTAGTAAAACTATATATATAGAAAATCTACTTAAAGGTGAGGTTCAATACAATGGAAATAAAAATTAGCAAATCAGATTGGTTGTTTTTGTTTACCTGCTTACTCCTTGGGATAGTTGCGGAGGAATCATTTTTCCGCAGCGAAATCGGCATTTCGTACATGGTATTTATTTTCGGCTTTTATGCCGTGTTCTTTTTCCGGTACCGCCGCTTTTCATTTACCCATCAGCGAATAGGTTATCTAATCCTCTGCACTATTTGGCTCTTAGCGGCAGGTTTTTTTCTTAATGACAACGTTCTGTTTCATTTATTAAATATTTTAGTTATACCTGGTTTAGTTATTTTTCATTTAGTTTTAGTCACAAGCCCGAAAAATTCCCGCTGGGCACAGCCGCTATTTGTATTGTATCTATTTTCTAGGATTTTTGAAATGTTTAAATATAATACAGGGTTTGCCAGGGCAGCGAGCAAGAGATTGAAGCAGGGGAGAGACGAGGATAAATTGCTTGTGTGGAAAAAGATTGCTCTTGGAATTGCTATTTCTTTACCTGTGTTAATCATTGTCCTGACCTTGCTTATGTCGGCAGATTCACAGTTTGAACGGATTATTGGCGGAATTCCGGATTGGTTCCGCGTTATAGATGCTGAAAGTTTTATCCGTTTAATCATCATTCTCATTTATACTTCGGCATTTTTCGGATTTATGCAAGTGCTTTTTCATAAACAAATACAAGTAATCCAACAAGAGGTAAAAGAGAGTGCGGGAGTTCTCGATGCTATCATTACCATTACGGTTCTTGTTTTAATCAATGCTGTATATGTTCTGTTTACGATGGTGCAGTTTAAATATTTTTTTGGCGGGCAGCTGCAGGGCGATTTTACGTATGCTGAATATGCGAGGAAAGGGTTTTTTGAACTTTTGTTTGTGACGCTGATCAATCTGTCAATATTGGTGGCAGCATTAACCTTGGTTCGGTTTACCTCTAAAACAATCAAGCGCTTGACGCAAAGTCTGCTGACCATTCTTGTGCTTGTCAGTTCGGTTATGTTGTGCTCAGCCTTCTTGAGGTTAAGTATGTATGAAGATGCTTATGGCTTCACGCTCACAAGAGTCCTTGCCCATACGTTTATGGTCTTTTTGGCGGTGATTTTCACGTATACGCTGGTAAAAATTTGGTTTGAAAAGCTGTCATTGTTTCATTTTTACTTTATTGCCTCGTTGCTCTTTTACACAGCGGTTACTGTTTTGGATGTCAATCAAATCGTTGTTGGAGAAAACATCCAACGATTTGAAAAAACAGGCAAAATTGATGTGCAATATTTAAATAGTTTAAGTTATACGGGTGTATTAGGTTTAATTGAGTTGTATGAAAAAAATAAAAGTATCCCGGGATTACAAACCGTTTTACAAGAGAATAAAGAGGAGAAACTTTCATCGGAGTATCCTTGGCAGTCTTATAATTTACAACGGGAACGGGCCATTAAGGCGTTGAAAAAGCTAGATTTAAACTAGGCAGTTCATTGGAAAAAGTAAAAAAGAGACAGGGCTGTATACAGGTCCTGTCTTAGTTTTGGATGAGACATAAGCACGGTCCACATGTCTTTTTGATTAATCTCCATTAAACATGTCGAATAGGCCGCGGGCAATGCTGCCTTCGTCTTTGGAACCGCCTCTTGAAGGTGCTGCGGCGAATACTCTGCTCGCTAGTCTGCTGAATGGAAGGGATTGAATCCATACTGAGCCTGGCCCTCTAAGGGTTGCGAAAAATAGGCCCTCACCTCCAAATAAGGCTGTTTTAACCCCTTTCACAAATTCGATTTCATATTGAACATCTCTCGTCATCGCTACTAAACAGCCGGTATCAACCTGTAATGACTGCCCCGGGAGAAGATCCTTTTTGATAATCGTGCCGCCTGCATGGATGAAGGCCATTCCATCGCCTTCAAGCTTTTGCATGATAAACCCTTCTCCGCCGAAGAAACCGACCCCCATTTTACGTTGGAATTCGATTCCAACTGAAACCCCTTTTGCTGCAGCAAGAAAGGCATCCTTTTGGCAAACAATTTTCCCGCCATATTCGCTCAAATTCATCGGAATGATTTTCCCCGGATATGGTGATGCGAATGATACATGTCTTTTTCCTGCGCCCATATTTGTAAATGTTGTCATGAACAAGCTTTCACCGGTCAGAACACGTTTTCCGGCGCTAAAGAGTTTCCCCATCAAGCCGCCTCCGCCCCCGGAACCGTCCCCAAATATAGTTTCCATATGGATATCATTTTCCATCATCATGAAGCTTCCCGCCTCGGCGACAACCGTTTCCTGCGGATCAAGTTCTACTTCGACGAACTGCATATCATCCCCATAAATCTTATAATCGATTTCGTGATTGTACATCACAATCCCTCCACATGTTCGATAAGTACGTTAATATTTTAATTATCTGGGAAAAAAGTGCTAATTTAAGCGTGAAAATTGGTAATAAAAAAAAGACGCCTGTGTATAAACAGACGTCTTTCGCGTATTGAGGCGAAAAACCGCACTCCACATTGTGCGTTCCGTAATGGAATGTTTTTCGACTTACACAATTCAGCTCATCGCTTGATTATTATAACACTTCTTATTTTTAATGTAAAGTGAATAATTTTTGACAAAACACCTTGAATATCCTAGACTATTATTATATATTCAAATAATCATATATACAAAAATAAGAAGATAAGAAGGGTGAATATGTTTACTGACAAAAGGTTCCATCAGTATTCGTTAAGCAGCTTGCGACAGGATCTAGTTTCGGGCTTGATTGTGGGGGTCATCGCGATTCCTCTTGGTATGGCTTTTGCAATTGCTTCTGGGGTGAAGCCAGAGTACGGAATCTATACGACCATCGTCGCCGGGATTCTCATCTCCTTATTTGGCGGGTCAAAGTACCAGATTGGCGGGCCGACAGGTGCCTTTATTCCAATTTTGTTCGGAATTGTGATGACGTACGGCTATGAAAATTTGTTGATAGCCGGCTTTATGGCAGGTGTCATTCTTCTATTCATGGGGATCTTTCGCCTCGGGTCACTGATTAAATATATCCCGCGACCTGTTACGATTGGCTTTACTGCCGGGATTGCGGTTACCATTTTTACTGGGCAGATTGCTAGTTTCCTAGGATTAGAGGGGATAAAGAGACACGAGGAGTTTATCAAGAATATCCAGGAAATCATCATTAATTTAAATACAACCAATTTTTATAGTATTTTAACAGCGGCAATTTGCTTAGGAACTATTATCATCACTCCAAAGATTGCACCAAAGGTTCCAGGACCATTAATTGGATTAATTGTTTCCACCCTTGTTGCAACCATCCTATTTCCACAGCATGTCGCAACGATTGGAACGGCTTACGGGCAAATCCCAAGCACATTACCAAAGCTTCATATTCCAGAAGTCAATATGGAAATCATTATGAAATTAATCAAGCCGGCATTTGTGATCGCAATGCTTGGAGGGATTGAGTCATTGCTTTCCGCAGTGGTCGCAGACGGAATGACAAATAGCCGCCATAACAGCAATAAGGAACTTGTTGGACAAGGGATTGCCAATATGGTGACACCGTTATTTGGCGGAATACCCGCAACAGGGGCACTAGCGCGAACCGCCACTAATATTAAAAATGGGGCTGTTTCCCCTTTGTCAGGAATCATCCATGGTGTAGTTGTGCTGCTTGTATTGGTGTTTTTTGCCCGTTACGCTTCTTTTATTCCTCTTGCTTCTATGGCACCGATTCTTATGGTCGTGGCCTGGAATATGAGTGAGAGAAAAGTGTTCGCCCATATTTTAAAAACAAAATCGACAGATGCACTTGTACTGGTGGTGACCTTTTTATTAACCGTGTTTGTCAATTTAACGACCGCGGTGCAGGTCGGGCTCGTAATGTCGGCTATTCTATTTGTCAAACGAATGAGTGATATAATGATTACCGCGAAAGCATTGCCAAATTATGAAGCAAAACGGAAAAAGGTTGAAACCGGTATGGTCTCGGACACCCATGATTGTCCGCAAATCAGTATTTTTAATATTGAAGGCCCGTTGTTCTTTGGTGCTGCCCTTACGTTTGAAGAAACCATTATGAGTACGATCAATTATAAGCCGAAAATTTTGCTGCTTCGCATGGGCCGGGTTCCGTTTATGGATACAACCGGTGAAGCGAATTTAGCCAGGATTGTTCACCATTTTTCGAAAAATGGTATAGTAATTATATCGGGTTTAAATCCGCAGCCGGAAGCAGTTCTTAAAAAGACAGGGCTGTACGAAACGATTGGCAAGGAACATTTTTTTACACACACAGGTGAAGCCATTCAGTTTGCGCTTGAGCAAATTAACAAAAATAAATGTCTTGGCTGTAAACATTTCGCCTTTAATGAATGCCGGGTGTTGTCCGGTTCTGAGGGAGCAGAAAGCAGCAAGCAAAGGATTCGTGCTCTTTCTAACGATGCAAAGGAGTTGATGAATTGAATTTAGAAATGCAGCGATTTAAAGCAGAATTTTTTAAAGCACTCGCACACCCTCTAAGAATTCGTATCTTAGAGGTCCTTGCTGAGGGGGATAAAAGTGTTAACGAAATCCAAACCCTTATTGGCAGTGAGGGATCCGCAGTTTCGCAGCAGCTGCAGGTACTAAGGGCTAAAAATATCGTATCCGGAACAAAAGATGGTAATAAGGTGATTTATACCCTGAAAGACCCGATGATTATAGAACTTTTAGCCGTAGCCAAGCAAATCTTTAATAATCATCTTGTCGATACAATTACGATATTAGATAAATTTAAAGAAGATGAAGAAGTGCCAATGCCGAAGAATTAATTTCTTCGGTCTTTTACTTTTCGGAAAAAAGTATTACGAAATAATTTTCTTCATATTCTGACAAATTGTGCGAAGGATTTTAAGGCGCAAAGAACATTCACAATTCATACGAATATATATAGCCAATTTTGAGGGTCTATTTTTAGGGAAAAGGTTCATTTTTCAAGAGGAGATGGGCAGAATGCTGTCAGTTTATGTCGCCCGCCATTTCTTGACATAACTTCGTAGAAATGATAAATTTTAATCAGCCGTTACACGTTTTTAGATTTATGCTATAAGCTTGTTCAAGGTTTTTAACAATGTTTGGATAAGGTAATGAAAGTAAAGCTAGGTACGTTGTAATTTGGTGAATTTTAAACATGGCTGGTTCTTAGCCAATAGGAGGATTTTTTTACATGAAAAACGGTAAGGTTAAATGGTTTAACTCAGAAAAAGGTTTCGGATTCATCGAAGGAGAAGACGGTAACGACGTATTCGTTCATTACTCAGCTATCCAAACTGAAGGTTTCAAAACATTAGAAGAAGGTCAAGAAGTTTCTTTCGAAGTAGTTGAAGGAGCTCGTGGACCACAAGCTGCTAACGTAACTAAGAAATAATTTCTCATACAACCATTCAAACTGTCCGGTTTACATACCGGGCTGTTTTTTATTGTCTTATTAATTACCAGAGCTTGTTTAAACTTTAATTTGCTATAATAGAGATATTGAAAAATCGTAAAATAGGGTGATCAAGATGAAGTTTATTCACACAGCCGACTGGCATTTAGGAAAATTAGTCCACGGGGTTTATATGACGGAGAATCAGCGGGAGGTCCTGAATCAATTTGTTGAAGTGGTTGATGAAGAAAAGCCGGATGCGGTGATTATTGCCGGCGATCTTTATGACCGCTCCGTTCCGCCGACTGATGCGGTCGAGCTATTAGATGAAATTTTATTTAAAATCAATGTTGAATTAAAAACACCGATCGTGTCAATTGCCGGAAATCATGACAGCGCCGAACGCCTGTCATTCGGTAGTTCTTGGTACAAGCACAGTCAATTCTATTTATCAGGTAAACTATCAAATAACTTCGAGCCTTTCCGTATTAATGGAGTGAACTTTTATCTTGTGCCATATGCAGAACCGGGTGTGGTCCGTCAGCTGCTCGTGGATGATTCGATTCATTCCCATCAGGATGCGATGAAGGCGATAATTGGAAAAATTGAAGAAAACATGAATCCTAATGAACCGAATGTACTTGTTGGTCATGCCTTTGTATTGGGGGGACAAACATCAGATTCCGAACGTGTATTGTCAGTCGGCGGTTCTGGCTGTGTTGGTGCTGAATTGTTTGAACCATTTTCCTATACTGCCCTTGGACACCTTCACAGTCCTGATGCAATCCGTCACGACAAAGTAAAATACTCCGGCTCTCTATTAAAATATTCTTTTTCAGAAGCAAAACAAAAGAAATCGATTTCAATTATTGAAATGGACGAAAAAGGGCAATTTACTCATCGGTATCGATCTTTAACCCCGACCCATGATATGCGCGAGCTTGAGGGCTTTATGGAGCAATTACTGGACCCGGCATTTTATGAAAAAGAACGAACCAATGATTACTTGAAAATCACTTTGCTGGACGAAGGAGCGCTAATCGACCCGATAAATAAATTACGGCAAGTCTACCCGAATGTTCTCCATCTTGAGCGAAAAATCGATGTCACCGATATGAAAAAGAAACAAGTTCTTAATGCTGTCCGCAGTGAGAAAAAATCTGAAATTGAATTGTTTGAACAGTTTTATACAGATATGACTACATCTGAATTTACGGGTGATAAAAAAGCGGCAATGACGGAAATCTTTGACAAGGTATTAAGAGGGGAGGCCGCGGTAAAATGAGACCGTTAAGACTAACGATGCAGGCATTTGGCCCGTATGCAGAAACGGAATGTATCGATTTCACGAAGCTTGGTAACCGCACCATGTTCGTTATTTCCGGAAAAACCGGTTCCGGAAAGACGACCATTTTTGACGCAATCAGTTATGCGATATATGGAAAGGCGAGCGGCGAGGATAGGAATGGCCCTGAACTGCGCAGCCAATTTGCCAGCGATGACCTGGTGACAGAAGTGTCGCTTGATTTTTCATTACGAGATCAAGTTTATTCCATCACAAGATCACCGCAGCAGCTGAAGAAAAAAGAAAAAGGTGACGGCTATACGCAAATCGGGGCAAAGGCTGAAGTTTATAGCTGGGGGCCTGATGGCGAGAGAAAGCTGTTGGCTTCAAAAATAACGGATGTAGAAGAGAAGATTAAAGAAATCATGCTGATTGATGCAAATCAATTCCGGCAGATCCTGATGATTCCCCAAGGAGAATTCCGTAAGCTGCTAACATCCGACAGTAAAGATAAAGAAGTCATTCTGCAGCGGCTGTTCCATACACAAATGTATAAAATGGTGGAGGATAAGCTGAAGGAAGAGTCTACAGAGCTGAAAAAAACGGTAGAAGCTCAAGTTCAATCCCGTAATGAAGCCATTCGTCGAATCCATGCTGTGACAAACGAAGAACTGCGGGAATACCTAGAAGCAGACAGTGTTAACGATACGATCATCATGCCGCTGCTGCTTGAAGAAATTACCGGGCTGGCTGAGTTGATTGAGAAATTAGATGGACAATTAAAAGAACATACCGGTCTTCAGGACAAATTGAAAAACCAGCTTTTTGAAGCGGAAACCATTCTCAAACAGCTGCAAACCCGTGAAGAGTTAAAGGTACAAAAGACCCAGCTTGATTCACAGTCGGAAATTTTTGTGGAAAAAGAAAAGCAAATCCAGCGGGCGCAAAAAGCAGCCCTCCTAGCTAAACAAGAAGAGCTCTGCCACCGCTTAAAACGCGAGGCTGATCAAGCTGAGCATAATGTTCAGACGATTAAAGAGGCGATTGAAAAATTGAACGAGCTGGGTGCAGAGTATAACAAGCAGCTCCAGCATGAGCATGATCGCGAAACCGAGCGTCAAACAGCGCTAGATAAAATCAATCGTTTAGTGGGGATGAAGGAGGATGTGTATTCCTTTGCTTCGTTGGTAAAGGAAACGACCTCATTAGAATCTGCATTAAACAAGGTGAAAAATAATCATTCTCAGACTGAAAAGAATCTTGCCGGATTAGAAGAAAGACTACTTCTGCTGCAGCAGCGAAAGGCGGAGATTGAAAAGGGCCAGCTGCTGTATGTTGAAAATGAGAGAAAGATAGAGAAGCTGCAAACCGAACTTGAGCGGCTGGATAAATTTCAATTGCTGCAGGTCCGTTATAAAAAAGCAAAGCAAGACTTTGAGACAAGTGGCGGGCGTTTTGAAAATACATTGGCTAGATTAAAGGATGCGAAAGCATTAGTTGAGGATTTGGAGCGAAAATGGCTGAATGGCCAAGCAGCGCTTTTAGCGGCAACACTTCAAGCTGGTGAAGCCTGCCCTGTTTGCGGTTCGGAGCACCATCCGTCCCCAGCTGTTGATCATGGCGGCAGTATTCCAAATGAGGACGATTTGAAGGCCGCTAAAGCACAAGCGGTAAAATTGGAAGAAGAAAAATCGGCTGACGAAACAAAATTATATCAATGCCAGTCTGCGGAAAAGATGCAGCGCGAAGCCTTAGCTGAATTGCTGGCAGAAATTCGGGTTCATAGACCGGATTTTGCGGAAACAGATGCCATTTCTTTAAAAACAGAAATTTCATCAGCAAAAAATAATCTTGTTGCGGCGCAAAGGAAACTGGCCGAACAAATTAACCAGCTTGAAGAGATCAAGCTGGAACTTGAGAAAAGGGATTCAGATAAGCATGAATTACAAAGGCTGCTTCAGCAATTGGCATCAGATGTAACTGAATTAACCGTTCAATTTACCGAGAAGAAAACGAATCTGTCTAGAATGATGAAGCTGATACCGGAAAATCTTCGCACTGTGACGGAGTATGAACGAACACTTTTTGAATTAAAGGACATGTATGCTTTAATGGTAAAACAATTAGAGGATGCCGAGAAGCGTATTCAGGGAGTGAAGGAAAAGCAAGCTGCCGCAGCTGCAAGATTAATAGATGCTGAAAAGTTTTTCACGGACAAGCAGCAGGAGCTCGCCTTTGAACGTGATACGTTTAAAAACAAATTAACCGAACAAGGTTTTGAAAATTACACCGTTTACCATGGCTCCAAGCTGATGGAGGGCGAGATCCAAAAACTTGAGGCAGAAATTCGCGGCTATCGCGAGGAGTTACGTTCTGTTTCTGACCGTCTTGCTGAGCTGACTGAAATGCTAAAAGAGGTAAAAACCCCCGATATGGAAGGACTTCAACAGGAGTTAGGTAAGCTTGAGAATGAGATTGGAGATTTATCTGGAAGACGCACAGATCTTTTTGTGAAAAAGCGTGATAATGAAGAGATTTTTAAGCGTGTCGAGCAGTTGAATGATTCGATGAAGGCGCTGGAGGAACGCTATAAGCTCATTGGTCATTTGTATGAGATTACAAAGGGACAAAACAGCTTCAGGATTACTTTTGAGCGCTATGTACTTGCAGCCTTTTTGGATGATATTTTACGAGAGGCAAATGTCCGCCTGCGAAAAATGACATCCGGGCGATTTCAGCTGCTGCGTAAAACAGACCGGGCTAAGGGAAACGCCCAAAGCGGATTGGAGTTATTGGTATTTGACCAATACACTGGACAGGAGCGCCATGTGAAAACTTTATCCGGCGGCGAAAGCTTTAAAGCATCGTTATCATTGGCGCTTGGTCTTGCTGATGTCGTGCAAAATTACGCTGGCGGTGTTTCCTTGGAAACCATGTTTATTGATGAAGGGTTCGGTACTTTAGATCCAGAATCTCTCGATCAGGCGATTGAGGCATTAATGGATATTCAAAACAGCGGCCGTTTGGTAGGGATCATTTCACACGTTCCTGAACTTAAGGAGCGGATTGATGCAAGGCTTGAGGTTATTGCCGGCCAAACAGGTAGCCGGACGGAGTTTGTGTTTTCGAATTAAGATAGTATGAGGCGGGGCATGAGGATTGCTCCGCTTTTTTTGTTTTGAAGATGTGGATAGACGTGGATAGATGTGGATATTGCCCAAGTGTGTGAAGGAATAAGTGCTGGCGGTAAGAATAAGGGTGTGATTTTGCCCTGAAGGATCCCAAGGGGTAGTAACGGTAAAAAGAACCGGTTTCTATTGCCCGAAAGCACGCCTAAGGTATCCCCGACGGTAAAAAGGATAAAACACATCCCCATTTAAAGTGAATTCCCTTAAAAAAACGTCACTCTACATTAATTCCTTCACTATCGCCCTTCCCGCCTGCCTTCCACTAAACAAACAACCACCCAGAAACGTACCTTCAAGTGACCGATAACCATGCACACCACCGCCGCCAAAGCCAGAAACCTCCCCGGCAGCATAAAGCCCAGGTACAGGATTTCCATCCGCGCCAATTACCCTACCAGATAAGTCCGTCTGCAAGCCTCCAAGCGTCTTACGAGTAACAATATTTAACCGAACGGCAATTAACGGTCCCGCTTTCGGATCTAATATTTTATGAGGCGGTGCGACCCTAATAAGTTTGTCACCTAAATAATGACGGGCACCACGCATGGCGGTAATCTGCAAATCCTTCGTAAACTTATTATCAATTTCACGATCTCTCGCTACAATTTGCCGTTCAATTTCTTCAAAACTAAGCAAATTGTCTCCTGTAAGTTTGTTCATTTCGGCAACAAGCTCTTCCAAGTTTCCCGCAATCACAAAATCTTCCCCATGATCCATAAAGGCTTTTACCGGAGCAGTAGGGCCAGGCAGAACTCGTGATAACACCTTCCTAATACTTTTTTCAGTCAAGTCGGGATTTTGTTCGGACCCCGATAAGGCGAATTCTTTTTCTATTATTTTCTGAGTTAAAATGAACCAGGAATAATCATAGCCGGACTTCGAAATTGCTTCCAGCGTGCCGAGTGTATCGAAGCCTGGAAAAGTAGGCGTCGGGAAGCGTCTTCCTGTTGCGTCAAACCAAAGGGAGGAAGGACCGGGCAGGATGCGGATGCCATGCATGGGCCAAACTGGATTCCAGTTTTTGATGCCCTCGGTATAATGCCACATTCGGTCACGATTAACGATTCGGCCGCCGGCTTTTTTTGAAATAGTAAGCATTCTGCCATCAACATGTTCAGGGACACCGGAAATCATATTTTTTGGAGCTTTCCCAAGTCTCGAAGGCCAATTTTTCCGAATCAGTTCATGATTACCGCCAATGCCGCCGCTTGTGACAATTATAACTTTAGCATGAAACTCAAATTCACCTATTACTTCACGTGAGCTTGCCTCCCCGCGAGCTGCATTGCTTGGAACGAGAATATCACCGCTAACGCCAATGACTACTCCTTTTTCCGTTAACAACTCATTGACCCGATGACGCGGGCGATAATCAACAAGTCCATTAGCTATTGCTTTCCGCACTCGAGCTTCAAAAGGTTTTACGAGACCAGGACCCGTTCCCCAGACGATGTGAAATCGGGGTACCGAATTGCCATGACCTTCCGCAAGATAACCGCCGCGTTCAGCCCATCCGACAACCGGAAAAAAGCGGACCCCCATATCGTGTAGCCATTGCCTTTTTTCCCCGGCGGCAAAATCAACATAGGCTTCAGCCCATTTTTTTGCCCAGTAATCTTCATCTTCATCGCGGTCAAAACCAGCCGACCCCAGCCAATCCTGCCAGGCGAGTTCGCGTGAGTCTTTGATTCCCATTCTGCGCTGTTTGGGGGAATCGACGAGGAACAATCCGCCAAAAGACCACCATGCCTGTCCACCCAATGAAGCCTCGGGTTCTTGGTCCAACAGTAAGACTTTTTTTCCAGCATCCACAATCTCAGAGGCTGCAACGATACCTGCAAGCCCTGCTCCTACTACAATCGCATCAAAACTCAAATTACTCCCCCCAATCTAAATTGTTGTCTTTTACCCAGATGTTATGGATTATTTGCTGAAAAGTCAATATATTTCATTATTATGAACTTCCTATTAAATAAATGGTACAATTTGTCTTAAACGACGATTAAAAAGGAGAAAAATTATGACTGAAAAAGAAAAAATGCTAAATGGTGAATTATATAATCCCGCTGACCCAGAATTGGTAAGAGGACGAGAAAATGCAAGAAGGTTAACTCGACTCTATAATCAAACTTTAGAAACAGAATATTCAGAGAGAACGAACATTTTAAAAGAACTCTTAGGTTCAACTGGTGAATCTATTTATATCGAACCAAATTTGCGCTGTGATTATGGAAGCAATATTAATGTAGGCGAAAATTTCTATGCAAACTTTGATTGCGTTTTTCTGGACGTTTGTGAAATCCGTATAGGAGATAACTGCTTTATTGCTCCTGGAGTACATATTTACACAGCAACTCATCCTATTAATCCAATTGAGAGAATTTCAGGTGTTGAATTTGGAAAGCGGGTCAATATCGGTGATAATGTATGGATTGGAGGAAGGGCTATTATTAACCCAGGTGTGAATATTGGAAACAATGTCGTCATTGCTTCGGGGACGGTGGTTACAAAAGATGTCCCCGATAATGTCGTGGTTGGCGGCAATCCGGCAAAAATCATTAAACAAATAGCTATTCCATCATAAATCCTTTCTTATAATAAAATGAATACCCACCTCTAACTTGAAGAATACTATCCGAAAACATGGTTAGGGGTGGAAAAGCATTTGAAAAAATTACCCTTTTTAGTATTTCTGCTGCTTTCTACATCTTATCCCCTGAATCTAAATGCCGAGATGCCAAGGTTATCGTCCGAATGCCTGGAAAAAATAAAAACACGTAACGAGCGATTTAATCGAATAATTATGAAGGATATTATCCGAGACCTTGAACTGGATATTGATGAAACCAATTATTTTAAAGTAACCGAAAGAGAGCTAGAGGCTGCTCATCTTATTTACGGCGGTAATGAAAATGATGATTATTACGAATCGCTGCATAAACAATTCATGGTCGCCTCGCGAGGCAAACCTACTCTTTTGATGGGGGCGGGAGAAGCTTACTTCCTGTTTAAAAGGCCGGACCATACAAATGTCGCCTTGCATTTAAAACTTTCCAATAGTAAATGGGAAGTAGATGATACCAAGGAGAATAAAGGGACGTCAATCCGCTTTAAACTTTTAAAATGTGAGAAGGACTATTTGCAAAAAAAGACCGAGTATTACAAAGTAGATTAAATTTGGGGGGAATAGGATGACAGACTTTTGTCCAGTTCTTTGGCCGGAGGAATCGACGCCGGAGCATCTGCTAGATTGCAATGAATGCGGTTTGGGTCAGCATGGGTCGCGCATGGTATGGGGTGAGGGGAATCCGCTTGCACCGATTATGATTATCCTCGATAATCCGGGTGCCCGTGAAGACCGTGAAGGAAGCCCGATTGTTTGCGGCACAAGGCAGACACTGCAGCAGGCGGCTAATCTGGTTGGTTTAACAATGGAAGATTTATATGTAACGTTTATTTTAAAAAGAAAGCCTGTCAGGGCCTATGATAAACAGCAGGTTCGCCAGATTTGCATGACTCATCTTAAACAGCAGCTGGAAGAGAAACAGCCAAAGCTGATTTTTTGCCTTGGAAATGTGGCTGTGCAATCTTTTTTTGAAAATGCCGAAGCAGAGGTAAAGGCGCTGCGTGGAGAAATACACGAAATACATGGATTGCCAACAGCAGTTGGCTACCACCCGCTTGCGGTAAGAAGACGCCCCAATCTTTTGTCTGTATTTATAGAGGATTGGAACTTCTTAAAGGATCATTACAACAGGATAAAGTCATACTAGCGAACTATTTATTCGGAAAGTTCGCTTTTTTTATGGAATATTATGGAGAGATTTTGTACAATAGAAAAAATAAAATATTCTGAAAGGACCGTAATAAATGACAACAATATGCATTGTACGCCATGGAGAAACCGATTGGAATGCAGCAGGCCGATTACAAGGCAGCACAGATATTCCATTAAATGCAAAAGGCGTTCAACAGGCTAAGGAAAGCGGCCGATTTTTGCAAAATTCCCATTGGGATGTAATCATTACAAGTCCATTATCAAGAGCTAGACGGACAGCGGAAATAATAAATGAGAACCTGAATATTCCTCTAGTTGTGATGGAGGAATTTAAAGAGAAATATTTTGGCGATGTAGAAGGAATGACGTTTGAGGAAAGGCGTGTGGCGTTCCCAGACCGGCAATATCCCAATCAAGAGGAAGATTCTGCTTTTTCAAACCGGCTAATGGCAGGTCTTGAAAAAATCAATCAAACCTACAAAGATCAAAAGGTTTTACTTGTAGCACACGGTGCAGTTATTAGTGCGATTTTGGCCAAGTTGTCTAATGGCGGATTAGGGGATGGAATGACAAAAATTGAAAATGCCTGTATCAACGAAATCCAATTTTGTGACAGCTGTTGGCAAATTAATTCCTACAACCAAGTTTCACACTTAACTGACATCACCGAAAAAAAGGAGATGTACCTTGAAGACAAATAAAAGAAACTCATTTTTGTTGCTGTTCGGGGTGGGCATTTCAACTTTTGGGGATTTTATTTATTTAATTGCGATAAATATATTAGTTTTAAAATTAACGGGGTCACCAGCGGCGGTCGCTGGATTATGGATTATCGGTCCAATTGCAACGATTCTCACGAAGTTTTGGTCGGGCAGCATTATTGACCGGATGAGTAAACGCAGGTTGATGATTTTAACTGATATTTTTCGAGCCATTCTAGTAGCAATTATTCCTTTATTACCTTCCGTTTGGCTGATTTATATTTGTTTATTTGTGCTTTCCATTGGAAAGGCTTTCTTTGATCCGGCTTCGATTTCGTATATTACCAGCTTGATTCCAACTGAGAACCGTAAGCAGTTTAACTCCTTCCGGAGCTTGATCACTTCCGGTGCCTTCTTGATTGGCCCGGCTATTGCAGGGGTTCTCCTCTTAATTGCATCAGCGAAAGTGGCTATTTGGATTAACGCTGTTTCCTTTTTAGTTTCAGCATATATGCTGTTTTTATTGCCTGAAACAGAGGTACAAAGGAGTCAAGCCAAGGCACTCACTCTTTCTATGATTAAGGACGATTGGAAAAAGGTTATCATGTTTTCACGTGATCAATCTTATATTGTCATCATTTATTTTTTGGCACAGTTTTTTTGGATTGTAGCATTGGGCATGGATGCGCAAGAGGTTGTTTTTACACAAAAGGTATTGGGGTTATCAGAAGCGAAGTTTGGTTTGCTCGTAAGTATTATGGGGATTGGTTCCATTATCGGATCTTCAACCGTTTCTATTTTTGCTAAAAAAATGTCAATCCGGCTATTAATGGGGTTAGGCTACATCATGGTTGCCGGCGGGTATCTTATTTATGCGTTTTCATACTCATTTTTAACAGCAGCAATCGGTTTTATTGTCCTTGGATATTTCAATTCTCTAGCCAATACCGGGTTTTTGACCTTTTATCAAAACAATGTACCGCTGGAAATTATGGGTCGTATCTCAAGTGTGTTTGGAACATTCCAGAGTATGCTGCAAATTGCCTTTGTGCTGTTAATCGGGTTTACGGGTGAAATCATACCATTAAGGTATAGCATCATTGGTGCATCAAGTTTTGTATTGACCATAAGCGTTTTATTAACTCTTTTCGTCTATCGACCAGCAAGAAAGATTTATTTTCTTGAAAAAAGTCAGGGAGCATAAATTATTTTGAATACAGGTGAGGTTTTATGATAAAAAAGCTAGATTTACAGAATAAAAGCATATTAATGGACCTCTTTGACGTTCAAAAGGCTTCCTATCTGGTAGAAGCAAAATTAATAAATTTTTTCGAAATCCCCCCATTAGTAGAATCGATTGAGGATTTAAAGAATAGTATGGAGGTTTTCTATGGTTATTTCGAAGAAGAGGAACTTGCAGGTGCAATTTCTTGTACGGAAGAAGGGGAAGAACTAACGATTTGCAGGTTAGTCGTGGACCCGAAACACTTTAGAAAAGGAATTGCACAAAAGCTACTATGCGCCATTGAGGAAAATCATCCTGAAATCAGGGTGTATAAAGTTTCAACCGGGAAGGAAAACGGACCAGCTAAGAATTTATATTTAAAAAATGGTTTTAAAACTGTGAATCAAGTTGAGGCATCACCAGGATTATTTCTAAGTATTTTTGAAAAAAGAAAGGTTGAACAATAATGACTGCTGCAAGTGCACCAACCTTCTCACACAAGCAATTGGCTGCTAATTGTTTTAATGCCGTTTGGGAGCTGCTTGATTTAAACGTGAGAACAAAAGAAGAGGAAGAAAAAATGATCCATCTTGCTCATGCTTCATTTTGGAATTGGACGCAAGTGCAGGACCATACACCAAGAAACATTTCAATTGGGTATTGGCAGTTATCCCGTGTATACGCAACATGTAGGAACGGGGAACGGGCTGGGTATTATGCAGAAAGATGTTTGGAAGTAAGCTTAGAAAACAAACTAGAACCATTTTATATTGGATATGCTTATGAAGCATTAGCAAGAGCAGATGCACTTTTGTCTCAGAAAGATCAATTAAGGAAGCATATTCAATTAGCAATGGAATACATCCAAATGGTACAAAATCAAACTGAAAAAGAAATGTTGATGAAGGATTTACATGGCATTGATGCAGATTGATTTACCCGCAGATATAATTCATATTATATTGATGTAACTTGAAAATATTATGGATCCATAAAAAGCCGAAGTTTTGCTAATTTAAATGCAAAACTTCGGCTTTTTCTATCATATTAACGTTTGAACCACCAGCCATACGTTTAAACCTAGAATAATAACGGCAAACAGACTGGATAAGATGGTAGTGATGCGTTTATTGGTCAGAACGCCCATCAGTTCTTTCTTTTGCGTAAAGTAAATTAACGCAATGATTGGAAACGGCAGGACAATGCTTAAGATGACTTGGCTGATCACAAGTGTCATCGTTGGGTCGACGCCAAGGGCAACAATAATGACACTTGGAAGCATGGTTACCAATCGGCGGACCCATACAGGAATCGTAAATCCGACGAAGCCCTGCATAATTACCTGCCCAGCCATTGTCCCAACAACAGAGCTTGAAATCCCGGATGCTAATAGAGATATCAAAAACACGCTGGCAGCTGCCGAACCGAGAAGCGGTGTGAGCGTATGATATGCTGTCGTTAGGTCAGCAATATCACTATTACCAGATGTATGAAAAACAGATGCTGCCATATACATCATTGCCAGGTTCACAAATCCGGCAATGGCCATGGCAATTAAAATTTCCATCGTACTATATTTTTGGATTTTTATTTTTTCCATATCATTACGCGGGATAATTCGACGCTGTGTTAAGCTTGAATGCAGATAAATTGCATGTGGCATAACGGTTGCTCCGATTACCCCGACTGCTAGCAAGATGCTTTCTTTATTGCCCAGCCATGGTACAACACTATGATACGCAATTTGACCAAAATTAGGTTTGGAAAGCAAAGTTTCTACTATATAACATAAACCAATTAATATCGCGAAAGCGGCAATAAATTTTTCTAATGGCCGGAAGCCGTATTTTTCCATTAGTAATATTAAGTAGGTGACAACACCTGTAATAATTACTGCATAGAACATCGGAATGCCGGCTAATAAATTGAGCGCAAGGGTCGCACCTAAAAACTCAGCCAGGTCTGTCGCCATGGCAGCAAGCTCTGATACGACCCACATAATCATCGTCAGCCAAGGTGACATATATTCCCGGCAAATCTCCGGCAGGCTTTTTCCAGTAGCAATACCTAGTTTTCCAGACATGTTTTGCAGGAGCATCGCCATCAGGTTCGCTAATACCACAACCCATAGCATTTTATAACCAAAGCTTGCACCGCTTTGAATGTTGGTCGCAAAATTTCCTGGATCTACATAGGCAATGGATGCAATAAACGCTGGCCCGATAAACGGCAGCAATGCGCGGATGCCTTTTGTTTTTCCGTTAATGGCATCCCTGGCTGCTGAAACGGTACGTTGCTCCGCAGCTCGAGCCTTGCGAGCAGCAAATGAATTTGGTTGGCTCATAAGACACCATCCTTTTTTATTTTGACGTGTACAATGATTGTTCGTTAATCAACAAAAGTTTCCTTAAGGAAACTTTATAAATATATTATAGTATATTTTTTAAAAGTTGTGAATGATTTTGTTTGGAGTTTAAGACAATAGGAAATGATCAGGGGAGGTGAGGTTTGAGGTTAGTAAAAGAGAAAAGCCATGCAGGCAGCAATACGAAAACAAAAAAAACACCTGAATCCTTTCAGAAAGATCAGGTGTTCCAATAGTTTTTATTTACTCAAGGTTGGCATGTTTTCCATACATAGTATATGAATTTAAACCTTTTTTCTCCATAATTCTCAGAATCATAGCATCATAGAAAAGCAGAAGAGTTTGTTCAAATAACGAGCCCATTGGCTGTATTGTTTTATATTCACTTTGTGTCTGATCCTTTGGAGCACCTGGCAATTTAACCGTTATATCTGCTAATTTTCCGATTGTTGACTGAGGAGCAGTCGTAATAGCTGCAACAGTTCCACCGATGCTCTTGGCTTTTTCAACCATCGAAATCAAGCCCTTTGTTTCACCAGAGCCGGATCCTACGATTAAAATATCACCTTCTTCAAAGTTGGCAGTAACGGTTTCTCCCACAACATAGGAATCCAATCCCATGTGCATCAAGCGCATAACAAAGGATTTGGCCATAAAACCAGAACGCCCTGCACCCGCTGTGAAAACTTTTTTTGCTTCAGAAATGTGATTAACCAGTCTTTCTGCGTCTTCGTTAGCTATTTGGGCTGTTGTATGGCTCAACTCTGTAATCACTTCATTTAAATAGTCTGTCGTTTGCATAATAATCGTGCCCTTCTTATGCATGAATTTTTTGTTTTATTAATAACTCCATTTCGGCAGCAACAGCCTTTTTATCTTGCTGACCAGTAATACCTCCTCCAACAATAACAAGGTCAGGCTGTGTTTGGACAACCTCCGGAAGTGTGTTTAATTTGATGCCCCCTGCAATTGCTGTTTTGGCATTTTTGACAACGCGTTTAATAGTTTGTAGCTGTTGGAAAGAGTTTTCTCCTTCTGCTTGAAGGTCGTAACCTGTGTGTACGCAAATATAGTCAACGCCCAGTGCATCAATCTCTTTTGCACGCTGTTCAAGGTCTTTTACATTAATCATATCTACAAGGATTTGAGTTCCTTGCTTTTTGGCTTCTTCTACAGCCCCTTTAATTGTTGCGTTGTCTGTGGCGCCAAGAACTGTGATAATATCTGCACCTGCTTCGGAGGCTTTCATTACCTCATAAGCTCCAGCATCCATAATTTTTAAATCGGCTAATACCTTTAAATGAGGATATGCTTGTTTGATTTCTTTTACGGCTTTTAGGCCTTCGTTGATCACAACTGGCGTGCCAATCTCGACGATATCAATATGTGCTTCAACCTCTTTTACGACTTCCTTTGCTTCTGGAATATTGACAAGATCTAATGCTAATTGCAGTTCCATTACAACGTCACTCCTTAAAAATTTTTAGTTTTGGTGAACCTGAAACCAATTCTAGTATGGTTCTTGTCAAAAAAGAAGTACGCACTTAAAAGTCAGATAGTAACAAAAAGTATACCGTGGTACAGTATACTTTTTGTTACTATCTGATTAAAAAGTGCGTACTTACAATCAAATTTTTTACACGATATACTGGCATCAATAAAAGATGATCAGAATTAGGAGGGGATCGAATGAGAGAGTTAACGATTCCGCGCAGTGGTCTTTCAGAAGAAAACACTCACAGCATGTTTACCACAGTAAAGCTGGATTCATTTAGCTTTGTTTTGTTTGGTGCAACAGGAGACTTAGCAAAAAGGAAAATTTTTCCCGCTTTATACAATTTATTTCTTGATAACAGGCTTACCGCCCCATTTTCAGTCATCGGGTTAGGCCGACGTAATTGGACGGATGAAGTATTTCAATTTCATGTCAAGAACTCTTTAAATCATTTCTCCAGACGGTTTAAGGAACATGATGCCATGCTGGATGATTTTCTTCAAATATTTCGATATTGTGCGCTAGACGTCACGAACAGTGAAGGTTACAAAGCAGTGCACGAATTAATTCTAAGCCGTGAGAAGGAACTAGGAATACTTGGGAACAGAGTGTTTTATTTATCGGTGTCTCCTGAGTTTTTTGGTATCATTACTTCTAATATCGAGAAGAGCGGGATAGGTGTTTCAAAAGGGTGGAAGCGTCTTGTGATTGAAAAGCCGTTTGGCCGTGACATCACATCTGCCAGGGAGTTAAATAAAAAACTTGGTCAGGTGTTTGAAGAGGAAGAAATTTACCGAATTGATCACTATTTAGGAAAGCAAATGGTACAAAATCTAGAAGCATTGAAATTAGCGAATCCTATGCTTCAATCATTGTGGGATAATAAAAATATTTCGAATATTCAAATAACAGCAAGTGAAACAGTCGGTGTGGAAGAGAGAGCTGCTTACTATGAACAGGCAGGAGCTATCCGTGATATGTTCCAAAATCATATGCTGCAAATGCTCATGATGGTTGCCATGCAGTCTCCGGAACATATCAATCCTGAAAATATACGAAAGAAGAAAAGTGACATTATGAAACATCTCCGGCCGTTAAATAAAAAAAATACAGCTTTTCATGTAGTCCGTGGTCAATATGGTTCTGGAGAAATTAATGGGGAACAAGTGGCGGCTTACATAGAGGAGCCGGGAGTTGAGAGCTCCTCAAGGAATGACACCTTTGTCGCTGCTCGTTTATGGATAGATGACTATTGCTGGTGTGGTGTGCCGTTTTATATTCGTACAGGGAAAAGAATGAAGGAAAAGTCTACGAGAGTTGTGATTGAATTTAAAAGTCCAATACGCGATTTGTATGAAGACAATAAGAAAACAGCAGTACCTAACTTATTAATCATCGAGATAAGTCCAAATGAATCGGTATCCTTACAGTTAAATCTTAAAAATCCAGCTAAGTATGGTAAAACGGAACCGGTTATACTACAATTTTCTGCTCCAGGAAAAGAGGCACCAGAAGCCTATGAATCATTAATTTTTGATACGTTACGGGGCGACCCTACATTTTTTTCCCATTGGGAAGAAGTAGAGCTTTCATGGAACTGGGTACAGCCCATTCTAGAAGCATTTAAGGATAATACTCTTCCACTGCATTCATATCCGGCTGGCTCCATGGGACCGGAAGCAGCCCAACAGTTATTGGCGGGAGACGGATTTATTTGGTGGTAGGGGACATTAGAAGCTTTATATAGAAAGGAGAGCAACAAAATGACTGTTTCATTCAATTATTCTAATGCTTTATCGTTCATGAAAAAAACTGAACTTGACAATGTAAGTGAATTTGTCACTGTCGCTCATAACAGATTGCATGAGAAACGAGGTCCAGGTTCTGATTTTCTCGGCTGGCTTGATTTGCCCATTCACTATAATAAAGACGAATTTAGGCGTATTAAAGAAGCCGCAAAAAGAATCCAAGACCAGTCAGACGCCCTAATTGTCATTGGTACCGGCGGCTCATATTTAGGGGCTAAAGCAGCAATTGAGGCGTTATCCCATAGCTTTTATAACCAAATGCGAAATACCACAAATGTATATTTTGCCGGCCATAATCTCAGCCCAGCCTATATTACTCATTTGTTAGAGCTATTAGAGGGGAAAGATATTTCTGTAAACGTTATCTCTAAATCCGGAACGACAATGGAACCAGCTATCGCGTTCCGGATTTTTCGCAAATTTCTTGAAGAGAAATACGGTAAAGAGGAAGCAAGAAAGCGAATATATGCAACGACCGATCAGGAAAAAGGTGCACTAAAACAGCTTGCCGATGAAGAAGGCTATGAGATGTTTGTGATTCCAGATAACATTGGCGGGAGATATTCGGTACTGACAGCTGTCGGACTGCTGCCAATCGCATCGGCCGGACTGAATATTGATGAAATGATGGCAGGGGCCGAAGAAGCTTACTATCAATACAATAATTCAGATTTATTAAAGAATGAATGTTACCAGTATGCTGCTGTGCGCAACTCTCTTCATCAAAAAGGAAGAGAGGTTGAGTTACTCGTTAATTATGAACCTTCATTACAGTATGTTTCTGAATGGTGGAAACAGTTGTTTGGAGAAAGTGAAGGAAAAGACCAAAAAGGACTATTTCCGGCATCGGTTAATTTTCCGACGGATTTACACTCCATGGGCCAGTATGTGCAGGAAGGCCGCCGCCATTTAATCGAAACGGTGATTCAAGTAAAGAAGCCGGCTGTTGATTTCACAATTCAAGCGGACCCGGAAAATATAGACGGATTGAACTTCCTAGCCGACAAGACAATGGATGAAGTGAACAAAAAAGCTTTTCAAGGGACGGTGCTGGCCCACGTAGAAGGCGGCATTCCGAACTTACTTATTGAAATGGAAAAATTGGATGAATTTAATTTCGGGGAATTGGTTTACTTCTTCGAGAAGGCTTGTGCTGTAAGCGGGTACTTACTTGGAGTCAATCCGTTTGATCAGCCAGGGGTGGAAACATACAAGAAAAATATGTTTGCCTTGTTAGGAAAGCCAGATTATGAAAAACAAATGCCGGAATTAGACGGCTTTTCCATCGTTAGGTAATTAAAAGGGGCGGTTCTTTATGACACAACAACAAGTTGGCGTAATCGGTTTAGCAGTGATGGGCAAAAACCTTGCATTAAATATTGAAAGCCGCGGCTATTCTGTTGCTGTTTATAATCGATCTTTTGAGAAAACTGAAGAGTTTTTACAAACAGAAGCGGCAGGCAAGGATTTTATTGGTGCATGTGCCATTGAGGAGTTTGTGAATTCACTTGAAAAGCCGCGAAAAATTCTGTTAATGGTGAAAGCGGGGGCACCGACCGATGCTATTATTCATTCGTTAAAACCTTTCCTCGAAAAAGGCGACATTTTGATTGATGGAGGAAACACCTTTTTTGAAGATACCATCAGACGAAGTAAGGAATTAGAAGCATTGGGCATTCATTTTATAGGGACTGGTGTATCAGGTGGGGAGGAAGGAGCTTTAAATGGGCCTTCTATTATGCCGGGCGGGCAAAAAGAAGCATTTAAACTGGTCCAGCCAATTTTAGAAGCTATTTCTGCAAAAGTGGAAGGAGATCCTTGCTGCACATATATTGGTCCTAATGGAGCCGGGCATTATGTAAAAATGGTTCATAATGGGATCGAATATGGAGACATGCAGTTAATTTCAGAGGCCTATTTTATCATGAAGCATTTGCTGGGCATGGAGGCGCATGAACTGCATGAGGTGTTTGCTGAATGGAATAAAGGCGAGTTGAATAGTTATTTAATTGAGATTACCGCAGATATTTTTACGAAAATAGATGAGGAAACAGGGCAGCCGCTAGTAGAGGTAATCTTAGATAAGGCAGGACAAAAGGGAACGGGTAAATGGACGAGTCAAAGTGCTCTAGATTTAGGGGTTCCGCTGCCTATTATTACTGAATCAGTATTTGCCCGTTTTATTTCTGCTATGAAAGAGGAGCGGGTACAGGCAAGCAAAATCTTGCACGGACCAGCAGCCAAAGCATTTTCCGGAAATAAAACAGCTGTGATTGAAGCCATTCGCAAAGCGTTATATATGAGTAAAATTTGCTCTTATGCACAAGGTTTTGCGCAAATGCGTGCCGCGTCTGAAGAATATAATTGGAATCTTAATTATGGAAATATTGCAATGATTTTTAGAGGAGGCTGTATTATCCGCGCTCAATTTCTGCAAAAAATTAAAGATGCGTATGACCGGAATCCCGACTTACCAAATCTATTAATAGATGAATATTTTAAGGGAATTGTAGAAAATTATCAATCCGCCTTGCGTGAGGTACTTTTGCTTGCGATTGAACAGGGGATTCCAGTGCCATCCTTCGCTAGCGCTTTAGCTTATTATGACAGTTATCGCACGGAAAAGCTTCCTGCTAATCTTCTGCAAGCACAGCGTGATTATTTTGGTGCACACACATATGAACGGTTAGATCGAAAAGGCGCCTTCCATTCGGAATGGGTATCAAAAGATTAACATTAATCACAATAAATGTATGAATTTTTATTATATTGTGAATATTATTTACCTTGCCAGTGAAACCCCTTAGATTTTTTGAAAGGATGCTGTATAAATAATTTAAGGAGTGGTCAATCATACCACGCTAAAGCTGGGAGGAATGTAAAATGGTTTTGTGTAGAGATTCAAATAAAGAGAGCTGTCCGGCTTGCCGGATGTGTAGTTTCGCTTCTGTAGGAAATTCAATATCATTTTATGAGAAGAACACACTAGTTGAAAATGAGAAAAAAGAACCTATTGGAGGTAATGGCAATGGCTAAATACACGATTGTGGATAAGGAGACTTGTATTGCCTGTGGAGCATGCGGAATTACTGCCCCGGAGGTCTTTGATTATGATGAAAACGGACTGTCTTTTGTGACGCTTGATAATAATCAAGGAACGGTTGAAATACCGGATGACCTTTATTATGAGGTTGAAGATGCTAGCTACGGGTGTCCAACAGATTCTATCAAAATAGCAGATGAACCGTTCAATCGGACTCCAGTAAAAGCAGGTTAATTCTTGGAGAATAAGTATATAAATGAGTAAGAAAAGAATCTATTAATTGGAGGAAACCTTTAGTGTGGGTAATCACTGTTCATTCCAAGAATAACGTGAAAATGTTCGAATTTGATACCGAGAAAGAAGCTAGAAACGCATTTTGCGAAATTCCGGGTTATAAAATACTTACCCAAGTTATTTATTTTAATGATTATAATTAGCTAAGGTTTTAACATTACATTCCGGCATTCAGTTAAGCAGATTCTTTTTTCTAGAAAAATACTAATAGAACCTTGATCTTTTATTAGAGACAGTCCTAAAAAGTCAGTCGATAACTGGTTTTTATGACTGTCTTTTTATTTTGGATCGACACCTTTTGTTCTTGTAGTAAAAGCAAAAAGCATTTCTTTATTCCGAATACCAATTATTAGCAGCTTTTTAAAAAAAACATAGTGTTGTATAAAAAATTGATAAATTAATTTGAATATACTAATTTTTTGATATAATGTGAATATTTTTTACCTTGATAGGAAAACCCCTTAGTTTTTTTAAAAGAATCGTGTATAAATAAATCTAAAGGTTTACCAAAACAGTATAACCTACAAAAAGTTGTACAACACCCCTCAAAAACGGTATAAACCGTTGCTATTTTCAAGGGGAAAAAGGAGGATGTAAAATGTCAGAACATTTATGGCGGAGCAGTGTTAAGGATTTAGAACCTTTCATCCCTGGTCAAGCGGCTAAGGATGCTAAAAAACAAGAAAAAGTATCTGAAGTTATTCGTCTTGCCACTAATGAAAATCAATTAGGTCCGTCACCAAAAGCGGTAGAGGCGATGATTAATGCAATTCAACAAGCGCACTTTTATCCCGACCTGACCTGCTTGGAGCTTCGTTCTAAGCTTGGAGAATTACACGGAATCGATCCAGAAAATTATGTCGTGGCAAATGGAGCAGATAACATTATTAATCTAGTAATTGCTTCATACATCAACCCGGGAGATGAAGTAGTCTATTGTACACCGACATTTTCTGAATATCACAAGAACACATTGCTAATGGGCGGAGTACCTGTAGAGGTACCAACGACAAAAAGTCATAAGTTTAATCTTGAAGCCATGCTTGGAGCGATAACGGAAAAGACAAAGATTGTCATTGTATGCAACCCAAACAATCCAACAGGTACCATTGTAGATGAAGAAGAACTGAGAGCGTTTTTCAAGAGATTGCCAAAACATGTTGTTGCTGTACTAGATGAAGCTTACGGGGAATTTATTAATCTAGAAAAATACTCAACCGGAGTAGAGTATATCAAAGAAGGATTTCCTGTCATTACGATTCGGACTTTTTCAAAACTATATGGGTTAGCTGGCATGCGTGTAGGATATGCGATGGCGAGCCAAGAACTGATCCAGCCTCTGCAAAGAGTACGCGAGCCATTTGCCTGTAACCGGGTGGCTCATGCAGGAGCTTTAGGAGCTTTAGAAGATATAGACCATAAAAATAAAACGCTTTTAGAAAATAAACGTGAAATGGAAAAGCTCGTCAAAGAATTCCGCTCTTTTGGGTACGATGTGGAAGCGTCCCATACGAATTTTCTATTTGTCGACATGAAACGAAAGACTGCAAGGATAGCAGAAGCGTTAGCTTCCCAAGGTATCATCATCCGACCAGCTGCAGCTTGGGGCTATCCAACATATGCTCGCATCAGCATTGGAACAGCAGAACAAAACAATAAGCTTGTGAAAGCGCTGCAAGAAATAAACGCAAAATCTCTGCACCACATATAAAAGGAGGCAAATAACATTGAAAAATGGAAAGAGATTAGTCTGGATTCTTGATGATGAATGGACTGACCACAGCATAGAAAAAGCTTTGTATGAAAAAAATGGTTTTGATGTCAAAGTTACACGTTCTGAGAATTTTGTAGAAGATTTTCCTAATTATGCGCCTTACGCTGAAGCGGTTGTGGCCCAGGTAGGATTTCAATGTACGGCGGAAATCATCGATAAGTTAGATTCATGCAAAATTATTTCTGCATCAGCAGTGGGATTTAATCACATTGATGTAGAAGCGGCGACAAAGAAAGGCATTCTTGTGTCCCATGTGCCAGAATACTGCTCAGAGGAGGTCTCTGATCATGCAGTTACACATATACTGACGCTTTCACGCCGTTTTCCAGCTTATAACGAGCAGGTCAAACGGGGCGAATGGGATCCAATGGATACGCTTCCGATTAAGCGCTTTAGCAATAACACAGTAGGTCTGCTCGGATTTGGCCGAATCGCCCGCAAGGCTGCCCAGAAGCTAAAGGGTTTCGGGGTTCGATTAATCGCCCACGATCCTTATGTGTCCAAAGAGGTTTTTGATAAATATTCGGTTGAAGGGGTGTCATTCTATGATCTATTGAACCAATCTACCTTTTTGACTCTGCATGTGCCGCTTAATCCTGATACAAAAAATATTATCGGCTATGAGCAGTTGAAAATGATGCCTCAGGGTGCTTTCGTCATCAATACGAGCAGAGGCGGTGTGATTAATGAGGAAGATTTGTATCGGGCAATACAGGAGGGACATATCGGGGGTGCCGGTCTCGATGTTCTTCTCAATGAACCACCGCATCTGGACGATCCTCTTCTGAACACGGATAAGGTGTATGTGACGCCTCATTCTGCTTATATCTCGGAAGAGGCGATTGTGGAACTGAAAACGAAGACAAGCCAGAATGCCATCGATGGTGTGACAGGAAAGCCGATTGCCCACCTTTTGAACCCGAAAGTATTAAAGGCAGTGAAAATATAAAGAAGGGTAGTCATTTCAAAAGGTCTTTGCTTCCTTTTGTATGAGACATCATTTCCTCTAAAAGACGATAACGCATAATACCAAAGGAGTGAGTGTTAATGTTATTAAATAAAGAAAAGGTTCAAGTTGGCAGTTTTCCCTTGACGTTAGAAGATGTTGTTCTTGTTGCCCGTAATAAACATAAAGTGGACATTGCTGAAGAACAAAAAGAGAAAGTGAACCGCAGCAGAGAATATGTTGAAAAACTGCTTGATGACAAGAAAGTAGTGTATGGATTGACGACCGGGTTTGGAAAATTCAGTGATACGTATATTCCAAATGATCAAGCCAAAAATCTTCAAATCAACCTAATACGCAGCCACGCATGCGGAATCGGTGAACCGTTTTCTGAAGATGTGGTAAGAGCGATTATCCTGCTAAGGGTAAATGCACTTCTATACGGACACTCCGGTATTCGTTTAAAAGTTGTGGAAACAATGGTCGAAATGCTGAACAAAGGAGTGACCCCAATGATTCCTGAACAGGGGTCTTTGGGCGCAAGCGGAGATCTCGCTCCACTTTCTCACCTGGCTTTAGTCATTATGGGAGAAGGGGAAGCCTATTTCAACGGGGAACGAATGGATGGCGGGAAAGCCATGAGGCTGGCTGAAATATCTCCTGTTTCCTTAGAAGCTAAGGAAGGACTAGCGCTAATTAACGGAACACAAGTTATGACAGCTGTAGGCGCTTTAGCATGTTGGGATGCATTAAACCTTGCAAATTGGGCGGATTATACTTCTGCTTTAACAACGGAGGTTCTTCGCGGGGTGAGACAAGCATTCGAACCGGAGACCCACAGAATTCGTCCGCATGCCGGCCAACAATTGGTCGCCAAAAATATTACAAAGATTACTAGAGGCAGTCAGCTGATGACTAATCAAGGTGAAATTAGAGTGCAGGATGCCTATTCTCTACGCTGCGTGCCTCAAGTTCACGGTGCTTCAAGAGATGCGCTCCAGCATATTCATGATAAATTGATTGTTGAAATGAATTCAGTAACCGATAATCCGCTGATCTTTGTTGATGAGGATAAAGTTATTTCCGGGGGGAATTTCCACGGACAACCGATGGCACTTCCGATGGATTATCTTTCTATTGCGGTAGCAGAACTGGCTAATATATCCGAGAGAAGAATTGAAAGACTTGTAAATCCGCAGTTGAATGACCAGCTTCCTGATTTCCTAACGAAAGAGGGAGGAATGAATTCCGGATTGATGATTGCCCAATATGCGGCGGCAAGCCTTGTGTCAGAAAATAAATCCCTGGCGCATCCTGCAAGTGTAGATTCGATTCCAAGTTCGGCTAACCAGGAAGACCATGTAAGCATGGGAACTATTGCAGCACGGAAAGCGGCAAAAATTGTTCAAAATGCTTATCATGTTATGGCGATTGAATTGTTTAGTGCGGCACGTGCGGCCGAATATAAGGGACCTGAAAAATTAGGCATAGGCACAAATTGGGTTTACTCGTTCTGCCGTCAACATGTACCGCATCAAGAAGAGGATCATGTGATGTATAACTATTTTAAGCAGCTAGCAGATGAAATGAAAGATATTGAAGCAGTAAAAGCATTAAAAGAGCAGCTCGCTGTATAAGAAAAAGGACTCTAAAGAAAAACAATGTCAAAGCAGTAATAGTAGAAAAAATAATAGGACTATAAATTATTGTTATTAATCAATTGATAGAGTGGTTTTATAACAAGTAGTTATAGTATAAAAAAATTATGATTATAAATATTTGTCGTTAATCAATCAAATTGGTGAATTTATGACAAAAAAGTATACTATATGTAAAATATGAGTACTTAAATATTGGAATTAATGATTATATAATTTTATTGTAAATATTCAAAATAGTAAATTTTTTAATTGGAGGGTAACAAAATGACAAAAGAAGTATTAACACAAGAAGAATTTTTAGCGGAGTTCAATGGTATTAAGGAAGAGCTTAAAGCGTACGCTGAGAAGAAAGCCTATGATTTCTGGACTAGGGAAGATCTGACGCAATCGGAAGTATTTACCGCAATTGAGCAAAGAGTTTGGCTGGAAATCGCCTATGTTTTTTTCCTTGGAAAACAAATCAACGATTACTGGAAAGAGTTTGATAGACCAACAGTTACATCACTGTGCAAGCATATGTGGGAGGAAGCTCATCACTATGAAATCATTTGTAGAGTTCTTGAGAAGCATGGTTACACTGCTCCAACTACACCACCTGAAGCTCACATGGGTTGGGAAAACTTACACTGGGAAGCGCTTCAAAAAGACCGTGCTTGTGCTGTAGCGGTTTGGAACTGTTCTGAAACATCAACAACAACAACACATGACATCGTGATTGAGAACTGCCGCCGAATCGGTTTAGATGATTTAGCAAGATGCTACGAGCAGGTGAAAAAAGACGAAGAATTCCATGCTAGACTTGGAGATATGATTGTTAGAAAATATGTGGTGACTGATGAGCACCGTGCAAACGCAATTTGGGGTGCCCGCCGTCTCCGCGAAGAAATGCTTCACTATTACGATACAATTTACGCTGTTCCTGAACAGACTGTATAATTTCCCTTAGTTAGTGAGAAGTTCAGGAAATTAAGGTTAACAAACCTAAACAGAAAAGCTACCAATCTATCCGTTGAGACTGGTAGCTTTTCGTTATTAATACCTCATAAAAATAAGCTTATAATAATAGTAGAAACTTGTCTTAGTTTATAAGAAAATCGAACAAAAAAACACCTAAGGCAAAAAAGCTGCTTCTATGGAAAGGCGTGATGACATTGGGAAATCTCTTACTCTTAGCAACACATGATTTAGACATCATAAATCAGGTCCATCAAATAAATAATGATTTCAAATTTGGTTTTACTATAGAAGTAAGGGATAGCAAGACGTTTATGAAGGAAGATCTAGCGTTAGAAGCGGATATTGAAGCAGTTTTTCTTGATTTTGATGAAATCCCAGGGGAAATGCAAGATTTTGTTTACCATCAAATTAAAAAGATAAATCCTGCCTTGCCTTTGGTTACATTAAAAAGCAGTTATGATCACTATGAAGTTAGGAGTCTTTTCAAAAACGGTGTTTTCGATTGTTTGAGCAAACCACTAGAAAAGGAAATCATTTATCAATTGCTGCAAGAACTAAAAAAGACAGTACAGCAATCGATACAGATACTCCAGCAAAAGAAGGACGACCCGTTGCAGATCATGTCCTCTTTGCGATTAAGTGTCATTTATAATTTGTTATACGGAAATATCCAAAATCCAAAAGATATCTGGGATCAGTGCCGATTGGTTGGGCTGTCCGCAGTCCCAAACATAGCTGTCACAGTTCAGATTGATGAGTTTTTTTCATTAAATAAGGATAAGAGTAAGCAGAAACAGGATACTATTCGCAATGAAATTATTACGATTACTCGTTTATTTCTTAAAAATGAGCTTGATGAGGTCCTGGCCATGGGAACAGGAGCAGATAAATTCGCTGTCATATTCTCCCTCCCCTTGTTAAATAGTAACGCTGAGTATAAGAGATACGCTATAAAGTTATCGGAAAAAACGAAAGAATATATTAAAGAAAAGACAAATTATAGCGTAACGATAGGTATTGGAAACCTTTGTGAAGATGTAAGGTCTCTATACGTATCCTATCAAGAAGCAATATATGCCCAAAAACATAAGTTTTTTGGGGGGAAGGATACCGTCATTCATATCGATGATGTAGAACCATTTACAAATGAAGTGCACTTACTGCAGAACCAAGACATCGCCACATTAGCTAGTAAATTAACGGTTGCTGATATACCAGCCGTCAAAGAAAATATGAAAAATTTATTTAAAGAGTTATTTTCAAAGCAAAAGGTTGATCCAGAAGTATTAAAACTTCAAATTTCAGAAATATCCACCGTTCTTGCCCGGGCAGCGATTAATGGAGGAGCCGATATAAAAGAAATCCATTCGATTCTATTGGACTATACAAAAGAGTTAAATATCATCGAAAACTTGACGGAAATGGAGCAATGGTTTGAAAATATGATTTATCGCTTTACGGATCTTGTATTCAAAAATAAAAACGAATACAGTCTTAAATCAGTTCAAAAAGCGATGGATTATATTGAGAAAAATTATTTAAACTCTATTACACTAGAGGATGTTGCCACCTTTGTTCATTTGAGTCCAACTTACTTCAGCCGTCTTTTTAAAGGTACTACAGGAAAGAATTTTATTGAGTATATTACTTATTTACGCATAGAAAAAGCAAAGGCTATGCTGATGGATTTAAATTATACTGTTTATCAAATTGCATCTGAAGTAGGCTACAGTAATTCTCATTATTTCAGCCGTGTATTCAAATCATTAGTAGGCAAAACACCAAGTGATTACCGCAATTCTATTTTAGGGCCGATTGAGGTCCCGAACGAAAAAGGATTGAATTAACTACAAACCAGATACCGACATTCTTCGGTCTGGTTTTTTTATTTCAATCATTTCAATGACTGTAAAAAAAATAGAGAAAATAGGGAAAAAAAGTGATATATATCACAAAAATAAGTATTTAATGTGGGGCAGTAAAAGGGTTAAAATTATAAATATTCTAATTATTAAAAGTAATTAAAGGGGGTAAAATATGATAGCAGTTATAGTTTCTGTATTTCTGATGATTGTATTAAGTATGTTAAGGGTGAATGTATTATTAAGTATTTTAATAGCAGCTTTAAGCGCAGGTTTAATTATGGGACTTTCCATTATGGATTCAATGAATTTGCTCATATCAGGAATGAGCGGACAAGCTGAAACTGCTATAAGTATTATTTTGTTAGGAGTTTTTGCGGTTGCGATTAAATATACCGGAATCACTGGGATACTGGTAAATAAATTATTAAGGTTCATGAAAGGCAAACGAGGAACGATCCTTTTAACCATAGCGGGGTTATCTTGTTTTTCGCAAAACCTGGTGCCGGTGCACATTGCCTTTATTCCAATTCTAATCCCCCCTTTACTGCACTTGTTTGACCAAATGAAAATAGATCGTCGTGGAGTAGCAGCAGCTCTGACGTTTGGCTTGAAAGCCCCTTATCTTGTCATTCCAGCGGGTTATGGATTGATGTACCACCAAATTATAGCTACTGAAATGAAAACGAATGGGATGTCTATTGCGATAAGCTCGATTCCATTAGGCATGATTATTCCAGGTCTGGGAATGGTGGCGGGGCTATTGTTCGCGGTGTTCGTCACTTATCGTAAGGAAAAAGAAACAGGCACAATATTAGGAGGGCTGGCACAGTCCCAGGCATTAGCGGAAACTTCTGCCTCGTTAGAAGAGATTCCCTTTAACAAACAGCATGTCATCACGTTAATGGCTATTCTTTTAGCTCTTGTCATTCAAATTTTTACTCATTCCCTGGCGTTAGGAGCACTTACAGGAATAATTGTTATGTTTTTATGTCGGGCTGTTCCTTTTCTTAAGGGAGATGAATTGGTTGACGATGGAATGAAAATGATGGGAACTATTGCTTTTGTTATGTTAATAGCTGCGGGTTATGCAACCATCTTAAAGGATACTGGGGCAATCAATGAATTGGTGACGCTTACAAAGAGTTTTATTGGCGACAATAAATTAATTGCTGCTATGACAATTCTTCTAATTGGCTTATTGGTAACAATGGGAATTGGCTCTTCTTTCGGTACGATTCCTATTTTAGCAGCAGTATATGTACCTTTATGTGTTTCAGTCGGCTTTTCTCCGTTAGCAACGGCAGTGTTAATCGGAACCGCAAGTGCTCTAGGAGACGCTGGCTCACCAGCTTCGGACAGCACGATTGGTCCCACGATGGGATTAAATGCTGACGGCAGACACAATCACATTTGGGATACGTGTGTGCCTACGTTTATGCACTATAATATTCCTTTGTTTATATGTGGTTTAATTGCTGCCTTGATTCTTTAAAGCGAGGAAAGAAGAAGCGGATCCATTAATTAGATTGACATTTATGTTAGTGTACATATAGCAGTCTATCCCTATTTCACAACCTTTATATTTTCAGATTCGACATTTTAAAAGAAAAATACAACAATGTTAAGGAGGTATTTATAAAGTGGGACATTTTAGTAATAAGGTGTTTAACTGTGAAAAGGAACTAACCCTTTCAATTATTGGGGGTAAATGGAAAATGTTGATTTTATGGCATCTTGGCAAAGAAGGAACAAAACGGTTCAATCAGCTGAAGGTGATGATGCCTGGTATAACACAAAAAATGCTGGTAAATCAATTGAGGGAACTGGAAGAAGATTTAATTGTTCACCGTAAAGTTTATCCTGTTGTCCCTCCCAAAGTAGAGTATTCGTTAACGGAGTTCGGAGAAAGCCTAATCCCTGTACTTGACGTTATGTATGAGTGGGGGAAAGGTTATAAAAAAATGATTGCAGATGAAATAGAGATAAAGACCATTAAAGCTGTAAAATAAGTCCGATTTGATTGCCGATTATTCGCCGTATTGTATACGGACAATAATCGGCTTTTTATATTTGTATATTTATTAAGAATTGTTCACTTGAACAATCCCCCTATAAAAGCTACAGTAAAGGGAGAAGTTCGTTAAAGAAGGTGGCTAGCTTGGAAAAACGATATTTTACCATTGGCATGGCGGGACATATTGACCATGGAAAAACCTCGCTGACAAAGGCGTTGACTAACGTGGATACAGACCGTCTAAAGGAAGAGAAAGAACGACAGATTTCAATCGAACTAGGATTTGCTCCATTATATGAAGATGCCGAATTACAAATCTCAGTTATTGATGTGCCCGGCCATGAACGATTTATCAGGCAAATGATTGCCGGTGTCGCAGGTATTGATCTTGTTGTCCTTGTTGTTGCAGCCGATGAAGGGGTTATGCCGCAGACACGGGAACACCTCGAGATTTTAAAATTTTTAGGGATTAAGAACGGTATCGTTGCGATTACAAAAATAGATCGCGTTGATGAAGAATTCATTGAACTAGTGAAGGATGACATTTTAGGAGAACTAGACGGAACCGTATTTGGAGACGCCCCATTTGTTCTCATTGACAGCCTTTCCAAAAAGGGAATCGAAGAAATCAAACAGCTGATTATTAAAACGCTGAAGGAACAAGAAATGCGCGATGCAAAGGGCGCGTTCCGTTTGCCGATTGATCAGGTTTTTACCGTAAAAGGGCAGGGGACCGTTGTCCGAGGAACGGTTTACGAAGGGACAGTTGAGGAAGGGCAGATGTTAAAAATAATGCCTAAAGGACTTGAAGTTCGCGCCCGGCAAATTCAAGTTCATCATCAGCCGTCGGCAAAAGCGTATGCTGGACAGCGTGCGGCAATCAATCTTTCCGGAGTTTCTAAAGAAGACTTGGAGCGCGGGGATGTGGTCGTCTCCTCTGAGCATTTTATTGTGACGAAAATTATCGATGTAGCCATCCGTGTTGTTGATGAGCTGGAGCATTTGATCAAACAAAGAATGCCGGTCAAGCTTCATATTGGAACAACAGAAGTAATGGGCAGGATTGTATTTTTCGACCGCAATGAGGTGAAAGCGGAAAATGGTGAAATTTTATGCCAGCTCAGGCTTGAGGAAGAGATTTTGACGAAGCGCGGCGACCGCTTCATTTTACGGAGGCCAAGCCCGCAGGAAACAATTGGCGGCGGCTGGGTAATAGACCCAAGAGGTGACAAATACCGCTTCGGTAATCAAACCATTGAAGAGCTGGAAAAGAAAAAGGTCGGTTCGCCAAAAGAGCGGATTACCGCTGCTTTATTGGAGGCCAAAAGCCTGTCGCTTGATGAGTTAATTAAACGGACCGCAATTGATGAAGCGGTAATAGCAGACCAGCTTCTTGACGGGGAATTCGTACTATACAATGGGAAAGAATACACGCTTCGGGTGATCATTGATTCAATTGAAGAGGATCTCATTGACCGTCTGCAGGAGTTCCATCTTCAACACTCGCTTAAAGCCGGGGTGAACAAAGCGGAGCTGCTTCAAACGATGCAAAAAAAATTCCCGAAAAATCTTTTAGATTACGTGATCGAAAATGGGATTGCAAATCAAGTTTTTAAACGGAAAGGGCAATTTGTTTCTTTGGCAGAGTTCATTCCGCATGTTCCAAAAAGCTGGGCAAAACGGACGGAGAATATGTTAGCGGATTTGAAAAAGGATGATTTAAAAGTTCGTTATTTGAAGGATTATTTTACCGCTGCGGGAATCCCCGACCAGTTGGAAATGGATTTACGCCGATTCTTGGAGGATCAGGGACTCATCGTGATGCTCGATGATCAATTTGCTTATTTTGGCGATGTGTTTAACGAAACGGTAACGAAACTGCGCGGTAACACAGGTTCAGAGTTTGAGGTTGGAGAAGCAAAGGATATATTGGGACTGTCCCGGAAATATATGATTCCATTCCTAGAACGATTGGATGCAAAAGGATTAACGAAAAGGGTGGAAAACAAGCGGGTGTGGCAGTAAAAAAAGTAAAAGCCTCAATTCCAATTCAAATAGGAATCGAGGCTTTCATTGTATTACGACAAAAATTCCGCAGGATTTAATCCAAGCTCGTGGCAAATATCGACAACCGTTTGTTTCTCACTATGGTCAAAGTTACCGTCCGCATAGCCGATAGCGATACAATAACGGGCCACCAGCCTTGCGATATCCGGCTTCGATCTAATTCTACCAAGGGCACGGAAGGACTCGGCACGGCCGACCACACGATCATTTTCAATTCGTGATACAAAGAGATTAAACCGTTGGATTACTTTCGTAGTGTCAAATACTCGTAATTCTTCACTTTGGTGGACAAATTCAATCATCTTTTGCCGTTCTGACGCATCCAAGTACCCATCTGCCATCGCCACTAATGCACAAGCGGCGACCACCGCATCAAGCACATCTTGACTCTTATAACGACTAAATAATCCTTGCGCTTTTCTTTTTTGATTATTGGCCCATTCGGCATAATCAGTCTGTGACGGCGACCAAGTGCTGCCGCAGCTATTGCAGGTGAATTTCAATTGATTTTTACCGATAAAGCCCCCGAGCAGTCCAACCGGACCAAGAATTAAGCCGCCAATCGCTGCCTTTCCTAAGCCAAACCCTTTCTTCCCTGTTCGGACGTTGGAAGAATGACAGCGCGGGCAAATAATGTCATCACCGCTATAAGTACTATTATTATGTTGGACGGAAGGAGACGCTGCCCCCGGGTATCCATAAGCAGGCTGTGTATAAGACGGATCAGGCTGCAAGTGCACCGGCTGTTGATAACCAGGCTGTCCGCTTTGGCTTTGACGATATGGGTCATACGTGCCTTGAGATTGCTGGTTAGGGCTGTATGAGCCAGAATTCTGCTGATAGGATGGTTTCATATTCCGATTTTGCTGGTAATGAGTCTGTTGATTCTGCTGATTACCAGATTGAACATTAGATGGTTGATATTGCTGGTAACTTGGCGTCGCTGAAGCAGTGCCTGCAGGAGGGTCATCTACTGTCACTCCAAAGTTTCCGCATAAGGCCGCTAAGCCACCCTGAAATCCGCTGCCAATTGCATTAAATTTCCACTCTCCGTTATGACGGTAAATTTCTGCAGCAACAATCGCTGTTTCCACCGTAAAATCCATACCTAAGTTGTAGCGTAATAGTTCTTCACCCGTTTGTTCATTAAAAATCCGAACATAAGAATCTGATACTTGTCCAAAATTTTGCCGTTTTGCTTGGGCATCGTGAATGGTAATCGTAAAGGCAACCCGGTGGATATGAGCTGGAACGCTATTTAAATTGATCCGTATTTGTTCCGCATCCTGCGCCCCAGACCCAATTCGGTTATCCCCGCTATATAGAATCGCGCCGCCGCCGCCCGACGGATTATTATAAAAAACAAAATCCTGATCGCTCTGAACTTTGCCGTTTTGACCTAATAAAAAGGCTGAAGCATCTAAATCATAATTAGCCCCGAGATTGCTATTCCACCCGAGACCGACAACAACGTTTTGCAAACCAGGGTGTGACTTGGTTAAATCTACTTTTTGTCCCTTGCTAAGAGTAACCCCCATTGCTATTCTCTCCTTTCATCTATACCAATTATAATTTGTTAATTACATCAAGAAAAATTTCATCTCACCATACTAATGTACGGAAGAATAGGGAAAAAGTTTCAGTTATTTTTCTTTTTTGAAATAGAATTTTAAGAACAATTTGAATAATTTATCATTTTATTTTATAATAAAATAGTAATTTAGTAGAGGGGAGAGAAAAACGATGAAAATATATATTTCAGTTGATATGGAAGGAATAACAGGACTTGTTGACCATACCCATGTCGATTCTGATAAGCATAATTATGAGCGCAGTCGTATAATTATGACGGATGAGGCGAACCATGTGGTGACCTCCGCTTTTAAATCAGGAGCGGAAGAAGTCATCGTTAACGACAGTCATTCTAAAATGAATAATCTGCTTATAGAAAGATTGCACCCGGAAACACAATTGATTACTGGCGATGTAAAGCCTTTTTCGATGGTACAGGGATTGGACGAGTCGTTTTCCGGAGCGATTTTTACCGGTTATCATGCCCGTGCCGCGCAGCCAGGAGTGATGACACATTCGATGATTTTTGGTGTACGCAATATGTTTATAAATGATGTGGCCATTGGGGAATTAGGATTTAATGCTTATGTTGCTGGATATTTCGGTGTTCCTGTGATTATGGTCGCAGGTGATGACTGCGCTGCAAGAGAAGCAGAACAACTCATTCCAAATGTTACAACGGCTGTGGTTAAGGAGGCAATCTCCCGCTCCGCTGCTAAATCTCTTACACCAGCCAAGGCCGGACAGCTTCTTCAGGAAAAAACAGCCCTGGCGATTAAAAATCGCGATAAAGTGAAACCGCTAACACCGCCGGAAAAACCTCTTCTTAGTATTGAATTTACAAATTATGGTGAAGCCGAATGGGCCAATTTAATGCCGGGGACAGAAATTGTACAGGGAACCACCATCGTCCGCTTTCATGCCAAGGATATTCTAGAAGCCTATCAAGCAATGCTGGTAATGACGGAGCTCGCAATGAGAACAACATTCTGTTAGGAAGTGGTCATGGATGAATACATATTTTATCAAACGGCTTGTAGCAATGATCATCACGTTATGGCTGATAATCACCGGGACATTTTTCTTAATGCACTCGGTGCCGGGATCACCTTTTAATGAGGAAAGAACAACGAATGAGAATATCCAAAAAAATCTTGAAGCATATTATCAGCTGGATAAGCCCCTTATCGTTCAGTACGGAAACTATTTAAACTCGCTGGTTCAGGGCGATCTAGGCCCATCTATCAAAAAACCAGGTCAAACGGTTAATGATCTGCTTGGCAGAGGATTCCCCGTATCGTTTGAGTTAGGACTATACACGTTGATTTTGGCAGTAATTTCCGGAATTATCCTAGGGGTTTTAGCTGCCCTGAGGCATAACGGGTGGATTGACTACCTGGCGATGAGTATCGCTGTTCTCGGCATCTCAATTCCTAACTTTGTCATGGCGACAGTGTTAATTCAGCAGCTTGCGGTGAACATCCCGATTTTTCCAGTTGCGACTTGGTCAAGCCCGAAGCATATGGTGCTGCCGATCCTGGCACTGGCAACAGGTCCAATGGCGATTATCGCCCGGTTAACCAGGACCAGCATGCTGGAAGTGTTAACCCAGGACTACATCAAAACGGCGAAAGCAAAAGGGCTGTCACCGGTAAAAATCGTCATAAAGCACGCCTTACGAAATGCACTTTTGCCGGTCGTCACTGTTCTAGGTTCACTGGCAGCTAGTATTTTAACTGGTACGTTTGTGATTGAAAAAATCTTTGCGATTCCCGGTATGGGAAAATACTTTGTCGACAGCATTAATAGCCGTGATTATCCAGTTATTATGGGTACAACCGTATTTTACAGCGCCCTATTAATCCTAATGTTATTTTTAGTAGATTTAGCATACGGATTCTTAGATCCAAGAATCAAGCTTCATAAGAAGGAGGCGAAATAAGTGGAATTACGTAAACAGGAAGAATGGGTTATTTCGCCTGAAATACCGGATGAATGGTTTGTCCCGAAAGTCCGCGATCACAAAGAAGCAGAGGCGGTTGTCAGACCAAGCTTGTCATATTGGAAGGACTCTTGGAATAGGCTGTTGAAAAATAAGTTAGCGATGGCCGGTCTAATCTTCCTGATATTCCTTGCGCTGCTCGCTATTTTTGGGCCAATGTTTTCACCATATTCAGTTGAAACGCAAAAATTGACGCAGCAAAACCTTCCTCCTTCAAGCAAGTATTGGTTTGGTACAGATGACCTAGGCAGGGATGTATTTACAAGGACATGCTATGGAGCAAGAATATCCTTATTTGTCGGATTAATGGCGGCACTGATTGATTTTTTAATCGGGGTTGTTTATGGTGGGGTCGCCGGGTATAAAGGCGGCAGGACCGATAATTTGATGATGCGGATTGTGGAAATTTTATATGGATTGCCATATTTACTAGTAGTTATTCTTGTGATGGTCGTAATAGGCCCAGGCTTAACGACAATTATTCTAGCACTCTCAATAACGGGCTGGGTAGGGATGGCGCGGATTGTCCGCGGGCAGGTACTGCAAATTAAAAACTATGAATTCGTTCTTGCTTCCCAGACGTTTGGAACAAAAACATCAAGAATCATAAGGAAAAACCTATTGCCAAACACGATGGGTCCGATCATTGTCCAAATGACATTGACCATTCCTTCTGCCATCTTTGCCGAAGCATTTTTAAGCTTTATCGGACTTGGAATTCAAGCACCGCATGCCAGCTGGGGAGTAATGGCCAATGACGGGTTATCTACCATTCTATCAGGCTATTGGTGGCGTTTGTTCTTCCCAACATTGTTTATTTCATTAACTATGTTCGCATTTAATGTTTTAGGTGACGGGCTTCAGGATGCCCTGGATCCAAAGTTGAGGAGGTAGCAGCATGGAAAAAATCCTTCAGGTTAGGGACCTACACGTATCCTTTTCAACATATGGCGGCGAAGTTAAAGCTGTCCGCGGCGTAAACTTTGACTTGCATAAAGGTGAGACATTGGCGATTGTCGGCGAGTCCGGCTGTGGAAAAAGTGTCACCTCGCAAACGATAATGAGACTGATTCCGGAACCGCCCGGCAGGATTACAGGCGGGGAGATTATTTTTAAAAATATGGATTTAATTAAGATGAAGGAGACTGAAATAAGAAAAATCCGCGGGGCAAATATCTCGATGATTTTTCAGGATCCAATGACAGCATTAAATCCAACGATTACAATTGGCGAACAGATTATGGAAGGAATTAGGCAGCACGAGAAAGTTTCACGTGACGAAGCCAAACGCAAAGCGATTGAGATGCTTTCGCTCGTCGGAATTCCGAATCCGGAAATCCGCCTTAAGCAGTATCCCCATCAGTTTAGCGGCGGGATGCGGCAGCGAATTGTGATTGCTATGGCACTCGTATGCGAGCCTGATGTACTAATCGCCGATGAACCGACAACTGCATTGGATGTTACAATTCAAGCGCAAATTTTGGAATTATTCCGGGATATTCAAAAGAAAACCGGAGTTTCAATCGTATTAATTACCCATGATTTGGGCGTAGTGGCCCAGGTGGCTGACCGGATTGCGGTCATGTATGCCGGTAAAATTGTGGAACTTGGAACAAGGCGGGAAATTTTTTACCAGCCGCAGCACCCGTATACGAGAGGTCTGCTGCAGTCTGTACCGAGATTGGATATGAAGAAGGGGGATTTAATTCCGATCCCAGGGACACCTCCTGATTTATTTTCACCGCCGGTTGGCTGTGCCTTTGCCGCCCGATGTCCGTATGCCATGGAAGTGTGCGATCGCGTTTACCCGCTTAAAACATACTTGAGCAATCATCATCAAGTCGATTGCTGGCTGCAGGATGAACGGGCAAAGAAATTGGTTTCAACCTATTAATATAAAAAAACTTTTATGAGGGGGAAAATCATGAAAAAGCTTACGATTTTGTTAGCTGCTGTCATGCTGGTGTTATCATTAGCTGCTTGTACAGCAAACAAGGATGCAGGCAGTGAACCGAAGGATGATGGCAAAGGGAAGAAGGAGGAGAAGAAGACTGAGAAGGTCTTATACCTAAATAATGGACAAGAACCGACCTCCTTGGATCCGCCCATTGGTTTTGATGCTGTTTCCTGGAATGCCTTGAACAATATTATGGAAGGGCTTACCCGATTGGATGAAAATCATCAGCCTCAAGCAGCTATTGCTGAAAAATGGGATCTTTCCGAGGACGGGAAAACGTATACGTTCCATCTCCGTGAAAATGCTAAATGGTCAAATGGTGATGATGTAACGGCAGATGATTTCGTCTATGCCTGGAAACGTCTATTGGATCCGAATACTGGTTCATCAGCCGCATTTTTAGGTTATTTCATTCAAGGCGGCGAGGAGTATAACAATGGAAAAGGCTCTGCCGACGATGTCAAGGTCAAGGCAGTAGACAAAAAAACGTTTGAAGTAACACTTGTCAGTCCGCAGGCTTATTTCTTAAGCGTAATTGCCAATCCATGCTTCTTCCCAATTAATGAGGGTGTTGCAAAGGAAAATCCAAAATGGTTTAACGAAGCAAGTACCTACGTAAGCAATGGTCCTTTCAAATTATCTGAATGGAATCATGACAGTGATTTTACGATGGTAAAAAATGATCAATATTGGGATGTAAACAATGTTAAGTTGGATAAAGTTCACTGGGCTATGGTGGATGACGCCAATACCGAATACCAAATGTATACAACTGGCGAGCTTGATACTTCTGATGTCCCTTCTGAATTAGCAGATAAGCTATTTAAAGAAGGAGACGTAAAGGTTGAGGATCAAGCAGGTCTTTATTTCTATCGTTTTAACGTAACAAAGGAACCTTTCCAAAACGAAAATATCCGCAAGGCATTCGCATTAGCAATTGATCAAAAGCAAATGGTTGAACTGGTAACGAAAAATCAAGAAAAGCCTGCTTACGGCTTCGTCTCTTACGGCTTTAAGGACCCTGAAGGAAATGACTTCCGTGAGCATAGCGGCGATTTAATTAAGACTGATGTAGCGAAGGCAAAAGAACTATTGAAAAAAGGAATGGAAGAGGAAGATTACAAGAAGCTTCCTGAAGTAACATTAACATATAACACGCTTGATACTCATAAGAAGATTGCTGAAGCCCTGCAGCAGATGTTTAAGGAAAACCTAGGTGTTGATGTGAAGCTTGCCAATATGGAATCAAGTGTATTTGCAACTGATCAGAAAGCACTGAAGTTCCAATTTTCACGAAGCTCGTTCCTTGCTGACTATGCAGACCCAATCAACTTCTTAGAAAACTTTATTACTGGCTCACCGATGAACCGTACTGGCTGGAGCAATGCTGAATTTGACAAAATGATTAAAGAAGCTAAGCATGAGAAAGATGAAAAGAAACGTTACGAAATGATGTATAAGGCAGAAAAAATCTTGTTAGATGCTGCACCAATCGTTCCGATTCATTTCTACAACCAAGTATATTTACAAAATAAAGATGTCTCTGGCATCGTCCGTCACCCTGTAGGTTATCTAGAACTTAAGTGGGCAGATAAGAAATAATTTGATGAAGGGGTGTTCGTACTGAACATCCCTTTTATCCACATATAATGGAATAAGAAAGGGGTGCGTATGATGACATTTGTGAAACCAAACCGCTTAAAACAAGGGGATACTGTAGGGGTGATTGCCCCGGCAAGCCCGCCAAATCTTGAAAACCTTGAACGGGGGATTCAGTTTTTAACCGAGCTTGGATTAAACGTTAAAAAAGGCAAGAGTGTGGAAAGAATTAACGGCTATCTGGCAGGGACAGATCAAGAGCGCCTTGACGATTTGCATCAAATGTTTCTCGACCAAGAGGTCAAAGCGATTATTTGTGCCTGCGGCGGCTACGGTACCGGCAGAATTACCCCTTATATTGATTATGAAATCATCCGGAATAACCCGAAAATCTTCTGGGGCTACAGTGATATTACTTTTTTACATACCGCATTCAGACAGGAAACGGGGCTGGTTACCTTCCACGGCCCAATGTTAGGGTCGGACATTGGTAAGGAGGACACCCATCTATTATCAAAAGAAGGATTCTCGCAATTATTTCAGCCAACAAAATTATCCTATACGGAACAAATTTCTTCATTAGAGGTGTTAATTGAAGGGAATGTAAGCGGTCAGCTTGTCGGTGGAAATCTTTCTCTTCTTGTAAGTACACTAGGAACAAAATTTGAAATTGATACGAAGGATAAGCTTTTATTTATTGAAGATGTAAATGAGGAACCGCGTGCAGTTGACAGAATGCTGAATCAGCTGTACATGGCCGGAAAGCTTGCCGACGCAAGCGGCATTTTAATCGGCGATTTCTGCGATTGTCTTCCAAAACGAAACTTATCATTAACGCTCGATGAAGTCATTGAACATTATGTTAAGCTTGCTAAAAAACCGGCACTAAAAGGGCTGCAAATCGGCCATTGCAATCCACATATTGCAATTCCCTTCGGAGTTGAGGCAAGGTTAAACACATTTGAAAAAAGACTTATTGTCGATTCCGGCATCATGTAAAGGAATGATAAATCATGAAGATTGAACAAATCGAAACATATAAAGCGGCCGTCCCACTGATAAAGCCTTTTAAAACAGCATTGCGAACCGTTACGGTGGCAGAGTCTGTGATTGTTAAAATAACCTGTGATAACGGGATCATCGGCTGGGGAGAGGCACCTCCAACCGTTGTGATTACCGGTGATAGTATGAGCAGCATTGAATTTGCCATTAAGGATGTGATTGCGCCATTTTTAAAAAATAAAAACCTGATAAACTATGAATTTATTTTTCAAGGGCTTAAAACGATATTAGTTGGGAATTCTAGCGCCAAGGCAGCTGTTGATATGGCATTGTATGACTGCCTCTCACAATATTGTAAGCTGCCCCTTTATCAATTTCTCGGCGGTCACAAAAGAGAATTAGAGACTGATTTTACTGTCAGTGTGAATGGGCCGGAAGAGATGGGTGATGATGCAGTTTCCTATACTCAACAAGGCTTTAATGTCCTAAAGGTAAAGGTTGGAAAAGACGATATTGCCACCGACATCGAACGAATTAAAGAAATCAGAAAACGTGTGGGCAGCGGAATTAAAATCCGCCTTGATGCGAACCAAGGATGGGCCCCGAAGGATGCCGTAAGAGCCATCCGAAAGCTTGAGGACAGTGGTTTAAATATTGAGCTGGTGGAACAGCCAGTGAAAGCGGACGATATTGAAGGGTTAAAACAGGTCACTGACAATGTAGAAACCTTGATTATGGCAGATGAGAGTGTGTTTACACCAAAGCAGGCATTTCAAGTGTTGAAAACGAGAAGCGCTGATTTAATAAATATTAAGCTGATGAAGGCAGGCGGAATCTATCAAGCACAGATTATTAATCAATTAGCGGAAACATGCGGGGTGGAATGCATGGTGGGCAGTATGATCGAAACTCATCTTGGGATTACAGCTGCCGCTCACTTTGCTGCCAGTAAGCAAAATATAACCCGTTACGATTTTGATGCGCCGTTGATGCTTTCGAAAAATATTATTGACGGGGGAATTCAATATCATCAGCGGTTTATTACGCTTTCAGAGGAACCAGGGCTTGGGATTAAGCAGGTTAATGTTGAGGGGAGAGTTTTACATGGATAAATATCTGGTAAATGTTCCGGTCGCTACCGTTTGGACATCTTATGATTCTGCTAGAGAAATAGATTGGGATGCGGTGACAAACCCGGCTGATATTTCATCTTGGTTACATCATTTGACTTACGAAACAAGATTGGGGCTTTGTGAAGATAACCTAGTCCAAACACAGGTTCTATATGGCCAGGAAGTGCTGTTGGTGGGGGAAAAAGATGAATGGGCACATGTCATCGTGCCGGAACAGCCATCTTCTAAAAATGAAATAGGGTATCCTGGCTGGGTTCCTAAAGCCCAGTTAGTACAAAGTAAGCCAGACTGGAACATCCAAGTAGGACCAGTGGTGGTTGTTACAAAAACAAAAGCAAGATTACATCAGGAAAAGGATTTAGAGCTTTCTTTTCAAACAATCCTGCCGCTCTTACGAGAGGAAGACGACAAAGTGATTGTGAAGACACCTGATGGGGGACAAGGGGGGCTGGCTTGGGAACATATAGTAGTCTGCGAATCTCTTGTGGACAGGTATAAAGGAACAGGCAGTGATATCGTGGCTGCCGGGGAACAATTCCTTGGCCTTCCATACCTTTGGGGCGGGATGAGCAGCTATGGCTACGACTGCTCAGGCTTTAGCTACTCTATGTGCAAGGCAAACGGCTATACGATTCCCCGTGATGCCCATGATCAAGCAAATGCCGGGAAACAGGTGGATATCCATTCAGGCTTAAAACCGGGAGATCTTTTATTCTTTGCTTATGAGGAGGGGAAAGGGCGGATTCACCATGTGGGAATCTATTATGGCGATGGCAAATTGCTTCACTCGCCCAATACCGGCAAAACCATCGAAATTATTCCTTTAGCCGGAACGATTTATGAACAAGAGCTTTGTGCAGCACGACGCTATTGGCTCGAGACGGAGGCGTAAGGATGGAGAATAAACCATTATTACAAGTAAGCAATTTAAAAAAGCATTTTCACCTTGGCAACGATGAAATTTTAAAAGCGGTTGATGGTGTTACTTTCCATGTTAATAAAGGGGAAACCTTTGGGATTGTCGGTGAGTCCGGCTGTGGAAAGTCTACCGCCGGAAGAACGATTATTGGTCTTTATGACCGGACAGATGGTGAAGTGATTTTTAACGGAAAAAACATTCATAACCTTAATCAAAAAGAACGCTTTGCTTTTCACCGGCAAATGCAAATGATATTTCAAGATCCGTATGCATCGCTTAATCCAAGGTCAACGGTTAGTGAAATTATTTCGGAACCAATGGAAGTTCACGGGATGTTTTCGAATAAGCAGGACCAATTGAAGCGTGTTTATCAATTATTGGAGGATGTTGGCCTGCATAAGGACCATGCAAACCGCTATCCCCATGAGTTTAGCGGCGGCCAGCGCCAGCGGATCGGAATTGCCCGAGCCCTTGCGCTGGACCCGGAATTCATTATCGCTGATGAGCCAATTTCCGCATTAGATGTGTCCGTTCAAGCACAGGTTGTGAACTTGCTGAAGCGGCTGCAACGTGAGAAAGGGTTGACCTATCTGTTCATCGCTCATGATCTTTCGATGGTGAAACAAATCAGCGACCGGATTGGTGTAATGTATTTAGGGCATTTAGTCGAGCTGACATCTAGTAATGAACTTTACCAAAATCCAATGCACCCGTATACCCAGGCATTGCTTTCAGCGATTCCGATTCCCGACCCGGATGTGGAGGATAAACGTGAACGGATTATCTTAAAAGGGGAAATCCCTAGTCCGATTAACCCGCCAAGCGGCTGCGTATTTAGAACACGCTGCCCTGTGGCCATGGAGGTTTGCGGGTTGGAAAAACCAAAATGGCTGGAGGTTCACGAGCAGCATTTTGTTGCCTGCCATTTATACGACAATCATAAAACCAGCGGGCAGGATTATTCGCAAGTTGCTGCCTCGAGGTAGAGATGTTGAAAATTAAAAAAGAAATAATGACTGTCTTGGCTGGTATAAAAGGGAAGGCCGGCGTTGCTATTGAAATAGACAATGAGTGTTTTTATTATCATAATGAGGAAGTTTTTCCGTCCGCAAGTGTCATTAAGGTTCCGATATTAATCGAAGGGCTTAGACAGGCTGAAAACGGAACAATAACCTTGAACGATATGCTCCCCATTCGTGAGAGGGTGGGGGGCTCAGGAGTTCTACAGGCGCTTTCTGACCAATCTTCCATGTCGGTTAAAGACCTCTTGACCTTGATGATTACTGTTTCGGACAATACAGCAACAAATATGATAATCGATTTACTAGGACTGGATTCAATTAACAAGACAATGGAAACCCTGGGATTACAAAAAACAGCACTACAACGAAAAATGATGGATTTTGCTGCTGTTAAACGAGGACTTAACAACATAACTTGTGCTTCCGATTTGATTATCTGTCTTAAAGTGATTAATGAAGGGGAGTACTTGTCAGAAGAGAGTCGAACGCTTGCATTAACGATGATGAATTATCAGCAGTTCCATGATAAACTGACGGCAAGAGTAGATCCTGATAAGGTTTTTGTCGCCAGCAAAACAGGCAGTCTGCCGGGTGTGGAGAATGATTGTGCGATTTTTAAATACCGGGGCAAAACGGCCTATGCCGCGATTCTAACGGAGAAACTGGAAGATGAGTATAGCGGCAGACAGGTAATCAGTCAAATAGGAAAATATTTATATGATTATTTAACAGAAATGAACTGATCCTAAATGCGGGATCAGTTATATTTTTTTGTATTAATAAATAAAAAGACTAACTCCGAAATTAGAGTCAGTCTTATAAAAAATTGCTTTACTAATCAACCAGTCTTTTCTTCTTTAATAGGATTATATTCATTCTCCCAGAAGTCAGCATTTTTTATACCTAGTTTAACTGGGTCGAATACCGGGTCCTTACCGGCTTTTAGCTGCGCTTCATAGTCTTTAAGGACTTTAAGGGCAGGTTTTGTGAGGAGAAGAATCGCGATAATATTTAACCAAGCCATACTTCCAACACCAACGTCCCCTAAGGCCCAAGCTAGAGCCGCAGTCTTAACGCTTCCGTAGTATACCATCGCGCAAATTACAATCTTTAACAGTAATCCTGTCCATGGACGTTTGGCACCTCGATTAATATAGGCAAGATTCGTCTCTGCCATATAGTAATAGGCCATAATCGTGGTAAACGCAAAGAAAAACAGTGAAAGTGCTACAAATGGCGCGCCAAAGCCAGGCATTACAGCTTCAACAGCAGATTGGGTATAACCAGGCCCAGGCTGCATGTCGCCAAGATTATTAACAATGGCTGTTTTTCCTTCAGGTGTAACATTATACATGCCGGTAATCAGTATCATGAAAGCTGTCGCTGAACATACCAACAGTGTATCAACATAAACCGAAAACGCTTGCACAATTCCTTGTTTTGCAGGATGTGAAACTTCAGCTGCGGCCGCAGCATGCGGTCCGGTACCTTGCCCTGCTTCATTGGAATAGATACCACGTTTAACTCCCCATGAAATCGCAGCACCCAGGATACCGCCAAACGCTGCATCAGCACCGAAAGCGCTTGAGAAAATCAGCTTAAGAACGTGAGGCAATTCACCAATATTCATGAAAGTAATGATTAAAGCTACTAAAATATAACCTAAGGCCATGAAAGGTACTACAAGCTCAGCAACACGAGCAATCCGTTTAACACCGCCAAAAATAATGGAGGCAAGCAGAACCACAATAAGGGCTCCCGTAATCGCCGGGCTAATACCGAAAGCGTTTTCAACACTAAGCGCAATACTATTTGCCTGAACACCAGGCAATAGGAATCCTGTAGCGATAACAGTAACGATCGCAAATAATACAGCATACCACTTAATATTTAGCCCTTTTTCAATATAGAAGGCAGGGCCGCCGCGGAATAGGCCATCTTGCTTTGTTTTATACACTTGCCCTAAAGCAGATTCAATAAATGCGGAACCCGCTCCCAAGAATGCCATTACCCACATCCAGAAAACAGCACCTGGGCCCCCAAAGGCAATAGCTGTCGCAACACCGGCAATATTACCGGTACCGACACGGCCTGATAATGCAAGTGTTAATGCTTGAAAGGAAGAAATCCCGGCTTCTGATTTTTCCCCTTTAAACATAAGTTTAAAAATGTCTTTCATGTGTCTTACTTGAAGAAATCTTGTTGTGATTGAATAAAACAAACCTACTCCTAAACATAAATAGATAAGTGCTTGGCTCCAAATAATGTCATTAAGCCAGTTTACAAAAGCTTCCATAAATTTCCCCCTTTAGTCCTTGATGGTTTCATTATATAACAGATTTTAAATAATAGAAAGAATTTTTTCTATTTTTGCAATACTTTTTAGTATAATTTACTTTAGTGCTTTAGAGGAAATGAATGCGTTTTCAATACCCATTTTATGGGATGAGTTCTTCTTTTAGGCTATCGAAATATTTTAATAGATATAGTAATTTATTTTAATAGAATATAAAACACACGCTGATTCTAATATTCAGCGTGTGTTTTTATTTTAATTGGAATGATCGGTTGTATCATTATTTTTCCTAAATGGCCACCAGTTCGCTTCACCAAAAGTTTTGACCATGACTGGTATAAATAATGGAAGAACAACTAAAGCGTATAAGGCCAGGCCAATTAGAAGAATCGTTGCAATTTCCAGTAATGATAGAACGCCTGAAGGCATCATCGCGGCAAAAGTACCGCCTAAGATAACGGCAGCGGAAATAATCACCGTACCCATCTTTTTCATCGATTCCAGAATGGCTTGTTCAACTGACAAATGACGGTACTCGTTAAAACGATCCATCAGGAAAATACTATAGTCAATACCGAGCGCGACTAAAATGACAAAGGCAAAGAATGGTACGGCCCAGCTAATTCCAGAGTAACCTAACCAATTAATAAAGATGACTTCCGAAAGCGACATCGACGTATAGTAGGTTAGTACCAATGAACCGATTAAGTAAACTGGCATGATGAATGATCGAAGCAGGATCACCAAAATGATAAAAATCCCCGTAAGCATTAACACAACCGTTCTTGAATAATCACCTTCGGAAATGGTATCAAGATCATTATGCATGCTTGAAACACCGCCTATGGCTACTTTTGCATTTTCAAGCTTCGTATCCTTCACAGCACGGTTTACAGTGTCTTTAATTTCCGGAATTTTGTCAATTGCTTCATTCGAATAAGGATTTTTGTTAAAGATGACATCAAGAGTCATTACTTTACGGTCCTTAGACAGGTACGTATCCATGACTTTTGCAAAATCCTTGCTATCAAGTACATCTTGCGGAATGTAAAAACCATTTTGTTTTTGCTTGGATACATCTGCAAGATAATCTTGGGCAGAGTTCAGTCCTTTTGATACTTCATGTAAACCATCTGCGCTTTGGGTTAAGCCATCAGACAGCTGGGTAATCTGTCCACCCATATCTTGAAATCCTGTTAGAATTTGCTCTTGCCCATTTTTTATACCATCTAATCCGTTAGAAAACTGCGGCAGCTTGGAAACAATTTGCCCTTGGCCGTTTTCCATTTTAACTAGTCCTTCTTCTAGCTGTTTCATGCCGGCAACCAGTTTTTCCATCCCATCGATCAGCTGACTTTGGCCTTTGATTGCCTCGGAAAATTTACTATTGGCAAAACCTAATCCCTCTTGTGCGTTTTGGAGACCGGCGTTCAACTTGCTCAAGGCTCCTGCTAACCCTTTGGTTGCTTCAGCGGCACCAGGTGAATCAGGAATTCCCGGAATACCTTTAACCCCCTTAATAGTCATTTTAATAGCTTGATAGTCTGAGTCAGCCATAATCTCCGGATGACTTTTCTCTAGTGCTGCAAAATGAGAATCTAAGGCTGCTAGGCTTTGATGTAATTGCACAAGGTTATTGGCAATTTCATCATAATGTCCCTTAAGTGTGGCAAGACCGCTGCCAGCCTCTTCATAGCCTGTTAAAAGCTGCTTATACCCAGCTAAAAGTTCCTTCGAATGGGACACAACTTGTTCTAAGCCTTTGCGGGCATCCCGGGCCCCAAGTGAGCCATCTTTCAGCCCATTCTCAATTTGGCCTAATCCATTTTGAAGCGAGCCCATTCCCGTTTTTAAATCGGAAGTCCCTTTAATCAGTTTGTTTATGCCGTTTGTTGCTTCCTGCATTTTTGGCTGATTGGCTGCCATTTGGGTGCCTGCTTCGGAAAGTCCGTCACTGATTTTTTTTATGCCGTCATTTCCTTTCCCGAGTCCGTCGTTTAGGTTTGTAACCTGCTTGGAAAGATAGAAATCATCTATTGGATTACCCATTGGCATGGTTAAGGAGCGAACCGTTTTAACATCGTCTACTTTTTTGAGTTCTTGGCTGATTTTTTCCGTCAGAGCAATATACTCGGATGTATCCATTTGATCATCGTTTTTAATGACTATTTGTGTCGGCATCGATTCACCTGGTCCAAACGAATCAGCGATCAGATTAAAGCCTTTAATAGAAGGGTAATCGTCGCTGATTTCCTCAAGTGAGTTAAAGGATAACTGGTCTTTATAAGTAAATAAAAATGGAACAGATACGATGACAACGATAATAAAGGCGATGAGTGGGCGTGCAAGTGAAAAGCGGCCCATAATGCCCCAAATTTTGCTGTCGCCATGTTCCAATTTACCTTTTGACGGCCAAAATAGCTTTTTGCCAAGCACGGCCATGAAGAAGGGAACAACAGTTACGAGAGCAACTAATAGAATCGCAACACCAACCGCAACAGCAGCTGCCGATTTGTATAGCTGGAAGGTGGAAAATCCAATCGACGCAAACCCGATGAGCACAGCGATCCCGCTGAAAAGTACAGTTTTACCGGCAGTACGGTAGGTAGTAACGATGGCTTCCGTAATATTTTCGTTTTTCGATAATTCTTCCTTAAAGCGGCTTAATAGCAAAATACAATAGTCTGTTCCAATCCCGAAAAGAACGGCAACTAAGAAAATCTGTGTAAACGTTGATAAAGGAAAATCCACTTTATCTACTAATATCGCCACAATCGACTGAGCTGTTAAATAGGTGAAGCCGACGGTAATTAACGGGATAATCGGCGCAACGGCTGATCTAAATACTAGCAGGAGCACGGCCAGAATGAAAACTAATGTAATTCCTTCGGTTTTTTTCAAGCCTTCCTGGGAATTGGTTACGAGATCCTCGCCAATAACCCAGCTGCCAGTATAATAGTGATCAAGCTTAACGTTATCGATTGCATCATATAGATCCTTTGTAATCTCTTTCGCTTCGCGGCCATTTGCTGTGACCTTTATAGATACCAGGATGGTTTTCCCGTCCTTTGACACAAGCTGGTCCTTTAGTTCCTTTTGCTGAAAGTGAGTAAGGAGATCGGTGATGCCAAGCTCTTGTTTATGCTTTTCCAGTTCGTTAACCGCTTTTTCCGCGTCATTATAATCGTTCACTGTCAGCTTTTTCTCACTGTGAAAGACGAGGGCGGTTTGAAGGTCTGTGCCTTTATTTTCACTAGATTGCACATCCTTGAGAATTTGTTCCGCTATGGTTGACGAATAGCCGTCTGGGACAGAAATTTGTCCTTTTTCACGAACGAGGTTCTCCATATTTGGCGCCGCCATAAATAGACCAATGATGATGGCGATCCAGGCGATAAGGATGAACCATTTTCCTTTAATGATTGCACGCACCTTTTATTCCCCCAGTTCTTCCTTTTTCTTATTGTTTAGAATTTCTGCAAGTTTATCATACGTGTTAATAAAAGCTGTGATTTCTGGTTCCTCAAATTGAGTAATGATAGATTCAACTAAAAGACGGATTTTTTCCTGAGCCTTTTGATAAAGTTCGATTCCTTCTTCCGTTAAGGTTAAGTACACAACTCTTCGGTCATTTTCATCGCGGGTTCTTTCAATTAGATTCCTGTCCGCCATCCGGTTAATAATGGCGGTGATGGCACTTTTATTGACTTCAAATACCTCTGCTAGTTCAGTTGATGTACAGCTGCCCGCCTGATGGATATATCGTAATATGTAGTGCTGATCATTTGTTAAGTCATTGCCGATCTGGCATTTAATTAATGATTCGGCTTTTTTGTGTACTTGAAAGGAAATGCTGATATAGCGGTTAATTAATTCTTGAATCATATTGTTGTCCAACTCATTCTTCACCTCGTTTGTTTAGAAACTAGTTCAACTATTTAACTATTCATGTGATAAACTATATAATGAAATGGGGAATAGTGTCAATTAAAAAAAGCTGCCGAGGCAGGGGAAATATCCCGCTGTCGGCAGCCTGTTTATCCTTCGATTGTTTTCTTCTTTTTCTTTCTTTTTGCGATGTTTTTAATGATATATACACCGGCAATTAATGCGAGCAAATTCAACGAATCACCAAAATTAATCGTTAAACTAAATTGATTATTTACCTTTACATCGTTTTTATTGTTGTTGGTAGTTGAGCGGGATTGAATGTCTTTTTCACTCTTAGACACTCGTACCACCTCCGTTAGATTAATAGATTCCTACATTATCATATTCGGGATGGTAGATTTTCATGAGTAATCTATCAAAATGTCTTTTAATCATCATTCTTTTTTTCAATCACATTGTTATAAATTCGCTTTAGGGCCTCATTTTGCATTCTAATACAGTCTAGAAGGAATTCTTTTTCTTCCTCCTCCAGTTCAATTTCATCCTTTTTTTCATTCTTCATACAAAATCACCCCAATAGTTGCTAATACCAGAATTTTAATCGATTTCCACTCAATTTGAAAGTGGCGATCATGGTTTTTTAAAAGATAAGAAAAATATCCCACCAGAGGAATTGACTTTTTCCATTGAGAAATATATAATTTTGTCAAAATATATACATTGAAACAATGACGGGGATTAGTAAAATGAAGCAGTCTTACCAAGAGAGGAAACCATTGGTGCGAGGTTTCTTAAGACAATTATTTGAACCTGCCTCACGAGTTCTGTATCGGATAGTTGAAGATACATGCGGATCAATTCCGTTATCATGCAAAGAGTATAAAGCACAAGCTTTATAAATTTAGGGTGGTACCGCCAGGCCTTGGTCCCTTTTTGAGGATCAAGGCCTTTTTATATTTATTATGATTAATGAGGTGTCAAAATGGCAAAAGAATTTGTAAAAGACGTAACCAGCATGGACGAAGACTTCGCCCAGTGGTATACAGATGTTGTAACGAAGGCAGATTTAATTGATTATTCAAGCGTTCGCGGTTCAATGATCATTCGCCCGTACGGTTATGCTTTATGGGATAATATTAAAAACGAGCTTGACCGCCGCATTAAAGAAACAGGGCACGAAAATGTTTACATGCCATTATTTATTCCAGAGAGCCTGCTGCAAAAAGAAAAGGATCATGTCGAAGGCTTCGCACCTGAAGTGGCATGGGTGACACACGGCGGTTCCGAGGAACTTGCCGAAAGATTAGTTGTACGCCCAACATCAGAAGTGCTTTTCTGTGAACATTATAAAAATATCATTCATTCCTACAGAGATCTGCCTAAACTATATAACCAATGGGCTAACGTTGTCCGCTGGGAAAAAACAACTCGCCCGTTCTTACGGACATTAGAGTTTTTATGGCAGGAGGGCCACACAGCTCACGCAACCGATGAAGATGCAATGGAAGAAACCATCAGAATGCTGAATGTGTATGCCGAAGTCCTTGAAGATATTCTTGCCATTCCGGTTGTCAAAGGACAAAAAACGGAAAAAGAAAAATTTGCTGGTGCCAAAGCGACCTTCACTGTTGAAAGCTTAATGCATGACGGTAAAGCATTACAGTCCGGTACGTCCCACCACTTTGGAACAGGCTTTGCTGAGGCATTTGGAATTCAATATACCGATAAAGACGGAAAGCTGCAGCACGTACATCAAACATCATGGGGCTTTACAACTAGAGTAATCGGTGCGTTGATAATGGTTCACGGTGATGACCGAGGCCTTGTCATTCCGCCGAAAGCAGCACCAACTCAAGTGATGATTGTACCAATCGCTCAGCACAAAGAAGGCGTTCTTGATTTCGCTTATGATTTGAAAAACTCACTTGGAAAAGTTGCGCGCGTGGATATTGATGCTAGTGACAAAAAACCAGGCTGGAAATTCAACGAATATGAAATGAAAGGGATCCCAGTCCGTCTGGAAGTGGGACCAAAGGATATCGAAAATAAACAAGTGGTATTGGTTAGAAGAGATACAGTGGAAAAAATAGTTGTGCCAATGGATCAATTAGAAACGAAGCTAGTTGAACTATTAAATGAGATTCAATCTAACCTATACAATAAAGCATTACAGCATCGGGAAGAAAGAACCTCCGTTGCTTTGACAATGCCAGAATTAAAAGAAACATTGGATGCTAAACCAGGGTTTATCAAAGCCATGTGGTGCGGCGAATTAGCATGCGAAGAAAAGATAAAAGAGGACACAGGTGCAACCTCACGTTGTATTCCTTTTGAACAAGAACAGCTGTCCGAAAAATGTGTTTGCTGCGGTAAAGAAGCAAAACACATGGTTTACTGGGCAAAAGCATACTAAAATGAAAGAACCCTTCGGATTTGAAGGGTTCTTTCATTTTGACATTTTTTAAAAAATATATTTCACTAAATAATACTTCGTAATCGCCAAATATTCCCGAATATAGGATTTCAAAATCGCTTTCGCAGGCGTTTTGGCAGGAAGTCCTTCCACCTCAAGTCCTTGGTCGCGGGCAAGAGACACAGCCCGATATATATGAAAGGTATTTGTCACGACCAAGCCGAGCTTGGCATCAGAAGGCAGCAGTTTTTTTGAAAACTGGATATTTTCGTTTGTATTTGTGGATTGATCTTCTAAAAAAATCCGCGATTTGTCAATTCCGTGTGAGACCAATTCTCTTTTAACCGTTTCCGCTTCAGAAATATCCTCTCCAGGCCCTTTGCCGCCTGAAGCAATCACGATTGCCTTTTCATTTTTCTTTAAATATCCGGCAGCTGCATCAATTCTGCTGGCAAATGCGAGGGATGGAATGGTTCCTTTTACTCTAGCGCCCAAGACAATTAAATATTCGGCGTTATTTGGAACTTTCTCTTGATTATATTGGCTTATTTTGTATTGTAAGAACGCAACATAAATAAAACCCAAAATGATTATAATTCCCATGACCGATAACACTTTCTTTCGCGGTTTCTTCATAAACGTACCCTCGCCCTAATCCTTTTTTCCATATTATACTAGATATAGGCGGCATTAGGGTAACGTTTTACTGTAATGAGACCTAAGTAATAGTGCGAATTATTCAAATATAAGAATATGTGATTTAAATCACTTAATCGATGTGGTTAATTTCATATAATATCCCTATAAACATAGTGAATATATAAGGAGTGTTTATTTTGTTAGATCAAAAAACAATTGAAATCGTAAAGTCAACAGTACCTGTATTGGAACAACATGGAGAAGCAATTACAACAAAATTTTATCAGTTAATGTTTGGCAATCATCCTGAATTATTAAATATTTTTAACCATGCGAATCAAAAGCAAGGCAGACAGCAAAGAGCATTGGCAAGTGCGGTATATGCGGCGGCAGCATACATTGATAATCTTGAAGCAATTCTTCCAGTAGTGAAGCAAATCGCTCATAAACATAGAAGTCTTGGCATTAAACCAGAACATTATCCAATTGTCGGTAAGCATTTGTTATTAGCGATTAAAGATGTACTTGGCGATGCTGCAACAGATGAAATCATCGATGCATGGGCAAAAGCCTACGGTGTCATTGCTGATGCTTTTATCGGTGTAGAAGCAGAAATGTATGCTGAGGCTAAAAACCAAAAAGGCGGCTGGGAAGATTTCCGTAGATTTATCGTTGACAAGAAGATTGCTGAAAGTGATGTCATTACATCCTTCTATTTAAAGCCTGTTGATCACAAGCCAATTGCTGATTTTAGGCCTGGCCAATACATCAGTATCAAGCTTGAAATTGAAGGGGAAAAATTTACTCATATCCGTCAATACAGCTTGTCGGATGCCCCTGGTAAGGACTACTACCGAATTAGTGTAAAACGTGAAGCAGGTATGCTAAATCCAGATGGCAAAGTCTCTAACTACCTGCATGACAGTGTAGAAGAGGGCGAAATTCTTCAAATCAGCGCACCGGCTGGTGACTTTGTGCTTGATACGAATAAGGAAACACCTGTTGTTCTGTTAAGCGGCGGTGTCGGCTTAACACCGATGATGAGCATGCTGAAAACAGTTGTTGACGTTCAGCCTGAACGAAAAGTGACGTTCATCCATGCAGCACAAAACGGTAATGTTCATGCCTTAAGAGATGAAGTAGAAGAGCTTGCACAGCTGGAAAACGTGACATCTTATTTCTTCTATGATTCACCGACGGAGGAAGATCGCGAGAACAATCGTTTTGACGTAGAAGGCTATGTAACCCGTGAATGGCTGGAAGAGAAAGTTCCTGTCGGAGAAGCAGATTTTTATTTCTGCGGTCCAGTACCATTCATGAAAGCTATAAACGGCTTCCTATTAGACTTGGAAGTAAATGAAGATTGCATCCATTTTGAATTCTTTGGACCAAAAGCAGCCTTAGTATAATAATAACAAACCCGGTTCCGCAGTTAAACGGAATCGGGTTTTTTAATTCTTAGTATTTTCCATATAATATATTATTTGTAAAGCTAAAAGTTTGAATCCGTTAATGTTTATGTTTAAATAAAAGTAAGAATAGGCTGGAAGGGATTGAGCTTTTTGAGTAAAAATATGATCCGTTCAATTACCATCATTGCGATATTTTTCTGTCTTCTATGGCTTCTTGGACTTGGCTGGGCGGTTGGTGATTATTATGCAGGAAAACCCGACAAGCCCCCGCAGACGACTGGTGTTGTCACAAAGGCGGAAAATAAAAAGGGATTAACGGTTGTTGCCTTAGGAGATTCGCTTACACGTGGAACGGGTGATGAGACGGGAAAGGGTTATGTTGGAGTTTTAGTGGATGAAATCAAGGAAAAAACAAAACAGCCTGTACAGTTGACCAACCTTGGTATTAATGGCCAACGATCCGATCAGTTAAAAAGGCAAGTCGTGCAAACAGAAGTCGGCCGACAGCTGCAAAAAGCAGATGTCATTTTGGTGACGATTGGTGGAAATGATTTATTTCGCAGTGGACAAGGATTAATGGATTTCCAGACAGGCGATATTGCAGCGATTGAGAAAAAATACTTAAATAATTTAAAATTTATTTTTGAACAAATCCGCAAACAAAATAAAGAGGCAAATGTATTTTTTATTGGTCTGTATAACCCATTTATAAATTTAGGTCAAGGTAAAGAAATGTCGAAGGTGGTCCGCCACTGGAATTATGACAGTGCCGAGGTCAGTGCTGAATTTCCCAAGGTTGTGTTTGTTCCAACATTTGATTTGTTTGAGTTGAAGGTGAATGACTATTTGTATTCTGATAAATTCCATCCCAATACTAAAGGGTACCGGCTGATTGCAGAGCGTGTCGCTTCATTGCTTACCTGGTAAGGAGATTTTTACTTATGGAGAAAAAAATCACATTAGCTGTTAAGGATTTAAGAAAAGTAATTGGAAGGCGGGAGATTATTAAGGGCCTGACTTTTGAGTTGCGCGAAGGGGAAGTATTTGGCTTCCTTGGGCCAAATGGTGCGGGGAAAACGACAACGATCCGTATGCTTGTCGGATTGATTAAACCGACATCAGGAAGCATTCAAATTTGCGGCAGCAACATTGCAGCGGATTTTCAAGGGGCCCTAAAGAACTTAGGTTGTATCGTCGAAAACCCGGAACTATACCCATATCTTTCGGGCTATAACAATCTCTTGCATTTTGCACGTATGCTAGATGGTGTTGGGGAGGATCGGATTAAAGAGGTTACCGAACTTGTCGGTTTATCGGAACGAATCCATGATAAGGTTAAAACCTATTCGCTTGGAATGCGTCAGCGTCTAGGCATCGCCCAGGCACTGTTGGGAAATCCGAAAGTGTTAATTTTGGATGAGCCGACAAATGGATTGGATCCGGCGGGAATTCGCGAAATGAGGGAATTTATTCGCTATCTCGCCGAGCATGAAGGTTTAAGTGTCCTTGTATCAAGCCATTTATTGAGCGAAATTCAGCTTCTATGCGACCGAGTGGCAATTATTGCGAAAGGTGCGATCATTCGTACAGATACCGTACATAAGCTTTTAGCGAATCGGGAAAAGATGGTGTGGCGTATGGAACCCGCTATGAAAGGAAAAGAGGTATTAGGTGCACTAACGGCAATTGAAGTCAAAGAGAATGGGGCGGTCTGGACTGAATTTAATGAACAAATGACACCCCAATGGAATAAACAGCTTGTCGATGCAGGGGTGTCCGTACTGGAAATGCACCGCAAAATGCCTGTGCTGGAAGATTTATTCCTCGAACTGACCGGGGGTGAAACAATTGAATAAATTAGTTCAAAATGAAATGATGAAGCTAATTGCCAAGAAACGCCTGGTTGTTATTGCCCTTATTATCGGTGTGCTCGTAGTCCTGTTTACCTATGCGCAATATAAACAAGTCCAAACACAGCGGGAAAAATTAGGGACAAGTGATTGGCGCACGATTTTGCAGCAGCAAATCGTCGATACAACCAACCGGCTCAGCAGCAGCCGAATTTCTGACGAGTGGAAAAAGCAGTTGCAAATATCGCTCCAGCAGCAACAGTATTATTTGGACCATGATATTAATCCAGCTGAGCCAGGGGCACCGACCTTTATGCGTATTTTTCTGGAAAACTCGATTGATTTATTTATCCCATTAATGGTGATGGTGATTGCGAGTGACTTGGTCTCGTCGGAGCATAGTCTTGGTACCATTAAACTTTTGCTCACACGGCCGGTAAGAAGGTGGCAGGTACTGCTCAGTAAATATATCACATTGTGCTTAGCAGTATCCTTAATCATTGCCATCGCCGGCTTTCTATCTTATGCCATTTCAGGCTTTGTATTTGGCTACAAGGGTTTTGGGACTCCGATTTTAACAGGGTTTAATGTAACGGATGAGGGGCTCAATACCTCAGATGTAAAGCTGTTAAGTTTATGGAAGTTTTTATTAATGGACTTTGGACTTGTTTGGTTTGTCGCAATCGTGGTTGGTACATTATCGTTCATGCTATCAGTGTTGATTCGGAGTACTGCCGCGGGCATGGGTGTGATGCTAGCCGCGTTAATATCCGGAGCAATCCTAAATAATATGGTTTCTTCTTGGGAATCAGCGAAATATTTTTTCATGGTCAATCTCAGGTTGACCGATTACATGAAAGGGAACGCACCACCGATCGAAGGGATGAATCTTTCGTTTTCGATGTCGGTCCTATTAGTATGGTGGGCAGCTGCATTATTTGTTTCCTTTATTGTTTTCACGAAAAAAGATGTTTATTAGGGATTAGACCCCTTTCAGGAGATGGAAGGGGGTCTTTTTTTTACCCTAGAAAAAATTTGTCGGAATGGTAAATTTTTTTTGCATAACTGGGCATGATAACATCTTGTGAAGCATTTTAATTTTACAAAGGAATATAGGAAGGTGAAAGACATGAAGTTAAAAGTTTTCTTTCTAGCGCTAGGAATTGTATTGTCATCAGCAGGGGTAGCAGCGGCAGAGCCGACGGTGCCTGACACCAATAGAGATCACCACCACCACAAGGATTGGCATGCAAAGATGTTGAAACGGGAGCAATTGCTTCTATCTTGGGTTGACCAGTACACTCCTGAGAAGAAAGCTGAGTGGACCAGAGCTATTGCGGAAAAGAAGGAGTTACGCAAACAGTGGATGAGTCCGGAAAATGCCCAAAAGCGTGAACAATGGAAAAAGGAAAAAATGGAGAAGATGCAGGAGTTAAAGAAGCAGCTGGAAGAAGGGAAGATTACGAAGGAGCAATTTATGAAAGAGGTTCATGGTGGTAAAAACATGGCCCATTGGAAATCGTTCCGCGACCTGAAAACAGCTGTCGATAATAAGGATGACAAACAGGCTAGGGAAATTCTGAACCGCCTGTTAGTACATTATAAGGCTCATAATGCCAAGATGAAAAAGATGTTGGCAGAATAAGAAACGAGATGTCTAAGCCAATCATTGGGGATTGGCTTTTCTGCCTTTTAGGCAAATGATAACAATTGTAAAACATGAACCCAGCGGGAAGTGTAAGAATGATACATTTTAAGGAGGGTCAGTATGAAGCGTAAGGGATTAATGATGACAACGGCCGCATTAGGGGCAGCTTATTTACTTCGTAACAATAAGTCACGGAAAAAATTAATGGGTCAATTCCAGGCGTTAGCTGATAGAACGAGAAGATAATCAACAAAAAGCATCCCCCGTAAATGACACAAGGGATGCTTTTTCTTATTTTTTTAAATCAATTGCTTCTTTTTTAGCTTCTTGTATATCGCTTTTTATTTCTTCTTTAATATCATCGGCAATTCCATCAGTAGCACGTTTAAATTCGCGGATCGATTTGCCAAAAGCACGGCCAATCTCCGGCAGCTTATTTGGACCAAATATGATAAGGGCAAGTACTAATATTAAAATTAATCCAGGCATTCCAATATTAGAAAGCATAAGTTCAGCTCCTAGCAATGAGTAGTTTCTTCAGTTTTAATTATAGCCGTTACACCATCATTATTCTACCATTATAATGTGAATTTTAGTTCACAAGTGTATTTAAATTTTTGGTTTTGCCCTCATAAAAATCTTGGATTGCTTTATCTGTATAGACCCAGCCCTTCCAGCCAATATGAATCGTATCCTTAAGGAAATACGGGTCGTATTCATGCTCGGAGAAATCGGCAACGGCAAAGCCTTCAGCCTCTATTTGTTTTTTGATCTTTTCATAATACACAGTACGGCCCTTTTTAGGGAAACCGGTATAGTCGTACCATTTTCCGTTCACAGGAATAGAGATAAATAACGGTTCTGCTCCTGCATCTTTTAAAAGGTCAAGCACCATTTGAAAATCTCGATATTCAATCGACTTGCCATAGGAGGCGCCGGCCTTCTGATCTTTCATGGACGGAACCATTTCTCTAATTTTATTATACTGACCATTTGTAACGTAGAATTCATTATTTGTTGATCTTCGTTTTCCATATCGCTCGGCTTGGGCTGCTAATCGTTTCCATGTTCTATGTTTCACTTTTGGACTTAATGCTCTTTTATGAGGTTTTCCGCCCGCCAGCGTATAGTAAAGATCCTTTTTTACCAATATGTCTCGATAAACACGGGCAATTGGACGGACAAGGGCACTTTTTCTTTTCGTCCAAGGATTATTGGAAATCTCCGCCTTATACATCGTTGACAAAATTGGGTCTTTTCGTATTGGCGAATACGTTAATAACCGCTTAATCGCTGCTCTCTTAAGCTTCGGGTCAATCGTGTTGTTGAATGCTAAATCATACCCCTGCAATGAAGAATAGTTGGGAACAAAATGAGTTTCGTCTGTCCCTTTTGGTTGAAACCATTGCGGTGATACGATAAAAATGATTTTTTTCCCTTTTAGCTGTTTCGTATGTTCAGCAAAATTTAAAAAATGTGTAATCGATGTTGTTCCACCGCGGCCGATAAGAAACGGGGTAAAATCAGCGCCCGTTTCTTGGAAATAATTAGAAGGGTGGAAGCGATCAAGCCTGGCAAGCTCAGAGGAGCCATACATTGGCAAAAAATGCTTATCCTCAAGCATTTTTTGCTGTACATATTTCCCTTGAAACATAAATGGATTTAATTCTGTTGCTGCTTCTTCAACCCTGTTTTTCGGAATTATACGCTCAACCCACTGATTTGGAATAGCTGCCAAAATGACCAGAACAAGAAAGGCCGCGATTATGGGTGAGAATATTGCCTTTTTCATCTTAAATCAGCCAGCTGCATGGCGATGTTATTTGGTGTATTCCAAGTATCACGGTCAAATTCGGTAATCGGAACAAGGATTCCAAAACGCTCCTCAAATTGAACCAATAATTCAACTGTTCCAAAGGAATCAAGTAATCCGGCATCGAATAAATCAATATCCGGATTTTCTTTTACAACATCATCCTGACAAATTTCCGCTAATAGTGAAATAACTTCATTTTTAAAATCCATCTTAATCAAACTCCTTAATTAAAATAATACCCTGAGAAAATATAAAAGCCTAGGCAGATAAAGTGAAACGTTATAATAACAGAAATAGCATGTGTCCATTTGTTTTGCGGCCACCACTTATGCTTTTTATTAAAACGTTCAAATGTATTGTATCCTACCATTAATAAGGCATGATAAATACCATAAATAATATATTGTGCTTCAAGCCCGTGCCAGAAGCCCATTAACAAAAACAAAAGAATATAACCAAGGTTTGAAAGTGTGTTACGGTTTTTAATCCATTTCTTCTTAGTCATCCAAAAAATAAATCTCATATATACATAGTCCCTAAACCAGAAGGAAAGGCTCATATGCCAGCGATTCCAGAAATCTTTAATATTCCGGCTGATAAATGGCTTATTAAAATTCTCCGGAGATTTGATTCCCATGATATAGCTGACACCAATCGCAAACGCACTATAGCCGGCAAAATCGAAAAAGAGATACAAGCTGTAGGCGTACATATAATAGAGATGATGTTCAAACGGACTATGGGCAATAAATTTTAATTTGCTAATGAAATAGTAATTAATAGAATACCCGATAATGTACTTATATAAAAATCCTCGAAAAATCTTATTGATTCCTTCATACAAGTATAACTTGTATTCTTCTCTCGAAATTTCGATTTCCAAATCCTTCGCAAAACGACGGTAACGGTCAATTGGACCTGACGAGATGGTCGGGAAGAATAGAATAAAATATAGCAATCGATAAAGGGGAAGGTCTTGTTTGATCAGTCCGTCCCTTGTTTCCATCACCAATTGTGTTCCCTTGAAGGTTAAATAAGAGATACCCAGGAAACCAATAAACGTGATGGTTGAAAAATACGGCAGCAGCTTCGAAAGTATTAATGGAACAAGTGATAAAACCACTGTTAAATAAAAGATGAAATCACTATTGCTCTTTTTTCGGTAACGGATGTATGACTTGATTAATACTACTTGCCAGATGGTAAAGGCAATTAAAGCAATCGCCTGCTGCAGTGATGAAGCAAAGATGATGCCAAGCGCAATCACCGTTACAAACATATTGTAGCTATGAACTTTTTTTCCTAGTAAGCCAAGGATGACTGTTGGTGCTAATAGAATTGCCAGAATGAAAAAGAATGTAAAAGAACCATAAGGTGTCATTGCAATACCATTTCCCTAAATTTTTTTCGGTCCATTTTTCCGTTCGCTGTCATTGGAAGCTCCTCATAATAGGCGAACTTTCTAGGAATCATATAAGCAGGGAGGACATCGGCAAGTTCCTTTTTAATCGCGCTTGTCAGCTGATATTCTTTTTCAAATTCATGGCGTTCCGGAATGATCGCTGCCAGTAGATATTCCACCTTTTCATCTTGATAAATTGGAATAACGGCTGCTGATTTGACATATTGACAATTGGCAATATGGTGTTCTATCTCTTCAAGCTCCATTCGATAGCCATGTAGTTTGATTTGAAAATCGATTCTCCCTTTGTAAAAAATCAGCCCGTCCTCATTTATATAGGCAGCATCACCTGTTCGATAAGCTTGTTCACCGTTGTAGAGATAAAAGGATTTATTAGTCAGCTCTGGCTGTCCTAAATACCCCTTACTTACGCTCGGCCCAACAATCATCATTTCGCCTTTTTCTCCCGGCTGAACAGGCAGGCCATTCTCATCCACAATTAAGATGCGGGTATCTCCTTTTGTTTTTCCAATCGGCAGATTTTGATAAGTTTCCAGCATCCCAGCTGTAACCTCGATAGAAGTGACAGCAACTGTTGCTTCTGTCGGTCCGTAGGTATTGAAAATTTGGGCCTTGGGAAATCGTTCGTTCAATAGACGGCAAATTGAAACTGGTAAGATTTCACCGCAAAATAAAAATACCCGAAGCTCCGGTAATAGTTCTTCCTTAAATGTTGGATCCATTAGGCACATTTGCACAAAAGATGGCGTCGATGTCCAAACCTGTGTTTTTGAAACAGCAAGTGCATCAAATAATAGTTTCGGTTTCGCAATCATTTCTTTTGTAATCGCAAAAATCGTACCCCCGCTTGCTAGAGCAGGATAGAGGTCCATGACTGATAGGTCAAACGAATACGGCGCCTGATTTAAAAATCTAAGGTTTCCTTGGATTGGAAAGTCGCCAACCATCCAATCAACAAAGCTTTGCAGATTATTGGCTGAAATCTGCACACCTTTTGGATTACCGGTGCTTCCGGATGTATAGATAATATAAAAATTATCATCACCTGATACCCATGAAGCTGGGCCCATTTCCATTTCTGAAAGTTGTTTTGCTAGAATAGTTTCATAATGCAGGGTGGAAATTGTAAAATTATCCAAAGTCAGTTCTTGGCTAGATGTATTGATGATCAATTCGGCCTGTGAACTATTAAGTATTTTTATGATTCTTTCAATTGGAATCGAAAGATCGACGGGAATATAAGAAAATCCCGCTTTTACACAGCCTAAAAAGGATGTAATCATCGAAGCATTCATATGTCCATAAACTAAAATAGGCAAGTCTTGATTAAGATTTTCTTGTAATAGAAATGCGGCTATTTGATCTGATTGCTGCCAAAGGCTGCCATAAGTGATTTCTTCGGTTGGAGAAATATAGGCAAGCTGATCAGGATTTGAAGTTGAGAAGCTTCTAATTGAGTTTAATAGTTCCATAGTAACCGCCTCCCTCTAAAAGTCGTTGTAAATATAGGAACCTGAGCTTGCATCATTAAAGCCATACATAAAAAATAATAAAAGTAAGATGAGCAAATAATAACCAAACCTGCCCAGCCACTTTACATTTTGATTGTTAAAGAACCCTATTATTCTTTGAAACATTGTTAAAGCCCCCAAATTATTTAGCTACAAGTCGATTTTCGTCGAAACTGTCTGTCATAATATCCAATTAATTTACATATATTCCCCTTTAAACTGACTTTTTTATCATACTGGGATTTTCTGTTTATTGCAATGAAAAAAAGATTAAAAATGTCTTAAATATATTTTTGTAAAAAAATAAAGACTGTCCGGTGAACAGTCTATTTATACATGAAATTATAAAGGGTTATTGAATTAAATCAGACTGAATGTAATGATATAAAAGCTTTGCTGTATTTTCTATTGATGTTTGATGAGTCCGCTCAAATGCGTGAGACGAATCGATACCAGGTCCTATTAACCCATGAATAATGTCATGACCTGAACGAATGGCTGCGGAAGCGTCGGAGCCATAGAAAGGGTAAATGTCCAGCTTGTATTCGATGTTATGTTCTTCAGCAAGGCGGACTAGATGTTTGCGCAACTCATAATGGTACGGGCCGCTTGCATCTTTTACACAAATAGAAACGGTATATTCATCGGTAGATTGTCCGTCACCCATTGCCCCCATATCAACAGCCAGGTATTCAACCGTTTCCGGTGTAATATTGGAGTTACCGCCATACCCTATTTCTTCATTATTTGAGATTAAGAAATGGGTTGTATATGGTAAAAGGATGTTTTCCGCTTTGATTTGTTTTATTAATTGCAGCAAAATCGCCACGCTTGCTTTATCATCGAGGTGCCTAGATTTTATGTATCCGCTTGGTGTAATTTCAACACGCGGGTCAAATGAGACAAAATCACCGACCTCAACACCAAGGGCGCGGACTTCTTCAGCAGTATGTACTTTTTCGTCAATGCGGATTTCCATGTTTTCTTGGTTGCGTTCTTTCTTGCCGGCATCTTTATATACATGGACAGATGTCTGATGCATAAGAATTGTCCCGGTATATTTTTTGCCGCTGCTTGTTTCAATTTGGCAATATTCGCCCTCTATAGAGTTGTACTTGAAGCCGCCAATTAAATCAATTTTTAATCTGCCGCTTGGTTTGATCTCCTTTACCATTGCCCCAAGTGTATCGACATGAGCCGTTAACATCCGGTGCCTGCTGCTATCCTTACCTTCAAGTGTGGCAATTAAGCCGCCTTTACGGTTTCTTCTTGTTTGAATTTCAAGCTCAGCAAGGAATTTTTCGACATAGGTAATCACTTCTTTGGTGTTACCTGATGGGCTTGGGATGGATACAAGGTCTTTTAATAATGAAAATGTTTCTTCCGTATTTGGGTAAGCCATTATTCTTCTCCTCTCAAAATTTATTCTTTTCTATTATACATCTAATGGAAAAATTCATGTTAATAAAGCTTGAATGAGCAACTTTTTTCATTTGCCGCATAGGATAGGTAGTGATTGATTTTTTAAGGAATAAAATGGTTAGAATCTGGAGATAAATGGGAGTATTCAAACTATTTTAAATAGTAGTTGGAAAATCTCCAATGAGCAAGGGAGAGGGGAAAAGTGACCAGAACTGAATTATACCGCCAAAAGCCGAAGCAATTGCCATGGAAGGGTCTATTTCTTTTCATCGTTACATGCATGATTGTAGCATCAGGGGTTTTGGGATTATGGCATTTCTATCAGGATTCAATCAAAATTGAAGCACCAACAGAGGAACTGGGAAAAAAAGTAGTGATTAACCTTCCAAACGGTCAAAAGGTGTATACGTTTGACAATTTAATCGTTGAAAAGGATGGAAAAATGTATTACGAAGGTGACCTCAATACGATTGACTTAACCGGCGGCACCGTAGTCTATGAAAATTGGAGAGAACCGAAGTAAATAAAGAAAATATTGAAGGGTGTCAGGCACCATGTGAAAAATTCACATGGTGCCTGACACCCTTTTCCTATTTAAACCAGCCTTTTTTATAAAACCACCAGGACATTCCTAAAGCAATTAAAAACATGACAATTAGTGTTCCAAAGTAGCCGTATCGCCAGTTTAATTCGGGCATATAGTGAAAATTCATTCCATATAAGCCGACGATAAAGGTTAATGGCATAAAGATTGTGGTAATCACAGTAAGGACTTTCATTACGTGATTTGTTTGATGTGAATTGATGGATATATAACTGTCGCGAATATCTGTTGTTAACTCGCGGCTTGCCTCGATCATTTCCGTTAATTTAAGCAAATGGTCATGAATATCGGAGAAATACTCCTTTTTTCCATGGATATAAGTCATTCGCTGTGAGTTGAGAATTCGGTATACTAGATCTCTCATTGGTGTAATCGTATGCCGTAATGATAGAAGATCATGCCGGGTATCAAATAAATCCTCAAGCAGCACTTCCATCGTTCTTCCTTTTGAATTCTCATCAATTTCATTTAACTTATCTTCAATTTGGTAAACGGGGGGGAAATAATTATCCACCATTTTATCAATTATATTATATAAGACATGTGAGGGGTCCCATTTCTTTGTATCACCAGCTTCACTTAACCGGACCCAGACCTCATTAATTTCCTTTGATGGTTTATGATGAAAGGTAACAACGTAATGTTCACTGAGGAAGAAATCTATTTCCTCTCTAGTTATATCCCCCTGATTAAGGGCTTGGGTGACAAAGAAGGTGTAGCCATCATAATAGTCAAGCTTTGGCCGCTGTAAAGTAAAGATACAGTCTTCAATCGCTAACGGATGGAAATTTAACGGTTCCCGAAGAACGTCTATTTCCGCTTCTGAAGGCTCATTAAAATCAATCCAGTACCAAAGATAGTCCCCGCCTAGCAGCCTCTCAATGTCGATATCTTTAATAACCTCATGATCTTTTGTAATTGCTAATGTTCTAATCATAAATACTCCCCGAATCAGTTAAGTAAATCAAGCATAACAACATTATGAAATCGATGTCAAATAACAGTCCTAAGTGATTGTTATAGCAATCAACTTTTTGCATAAAATACCAGATGATGAGGGAAGGTAGAAAGACAAGCTGGTATTTGAGAGGTTGTAGACATGCCGACAATTGAAGTGGAACAAATCAAAGAAAAATTGAAAAGCAAAATTCCAAAGGCGGTAGATGTAGTCTTTAAGGAATTGCACACAAAAGAAAAATATATGGAATCCTTCTATATTAAGACCATTAGTGATGAGGCTGTCCTGCATGATAAATTATTCAAGCCTTTTTTTGAGCAGCAGCATCCGGATGAATTCAAAAACTATCTTGAATCCATTCCGCAAATAAAATCATACGAGACGGAAGAAAAGGCGATTAATGATTTTTTAAATGGTGTGGCAATCCTTTTTTATCAGGATTCCGTTTTGCTTTTTGATAGTAAAGTAGACCGGAATAATTCGGTTTTAGATACGACGGTGGAAACAACAATTCAAGGGCCGCAGTCAGGATTGAGTGAAAGTCTTCCGACCAATTTGGGACTGATTCGGAAACGGTATCCGGAGCCTTATTTAAATGTTGAAGGATTGACAGTTGGAAAGATTTCAAAAACAGAGGTAATAATTCTTCATGATACACGATATGCAGATCCCGATACGTTGAAGCGGATAAAAGCTTTTTTATCTTCGCTTGATATTCAAATGTTTCAATCAGGTGAGCAACTTTTGGATTCAATTAAAAAAAGCAACAGGGCGCTGTTTCCGTTAATGCTGGTAACGGAGAGGCCTGATAGGGTAGCTGTCAACCTTGCAACTGGAAAAGTGATTTTGCTTGTTGCGGGCTCGCCTTTTGCCGTTGTATTGCCGACGGTTATGAAGGATTTTATGGCATCGATGGCGGATATTTACCAAACCTATTGGGTTGGGAGATTTCTGCAGCTGCTTCGTTACATCGGATTTATTATTAGTGTTTGTCTGCCGGGGCTTTATGTGGCAACAACAAGCTATAATCCGGAGATTTACCGGGTGCAGCTGGCATTATCAATAGCCGGGAGCAGGAATGCGGTGCCCTATCCATCATTCATAGAAGTGCTGTTGATGCTGTTTATGATGGAGATGCTGACTGAAGCCAGTATTCGCCTGCCGAAAGCGATCGGTCCGACGGCAACAACGGTAGGCGGTTTAATCCTAGGGCAGGCCGCAACTGAGGCCGGACTCGTTAGTAATATCATGATTATCATTGTATCGGCGGTGGCTATCTCGAACTTCGTTGTACCGATCAATGCCTTTAGTTTTTCAGTCAGGGTTGTAAAATATTTCATTTTGGCGTCTGCAACCTTTTTTGGCTTAGTTGGCGTTGTGATTGGTTTTTTTATCTTTATTGCTTACTTAGTGAAGCTTGATAGTTTTGGTGAGCCGTTCCTCACTTTAGTACAAAGTAAACCTCATAAGGAATAGGGAATAATTAAGGAGGGAGGGCGCATGAATCGTTATTATTTATATTTAATTCTGATAAATATGCTGATCAATGTCATTATGTTTGTGCCGAAAATCTTGCTTGAGTATCGCTACAATGGTGCAGTAATGGGGGTGCTGATTGCTATCCCTATCGGATTCGGTTTAAATATAATGTTCACTAAAGCAATTACAAAGTTTCCTGAAAAAGGATTTCCGGAGATTTTTGCCGCTGCAGTAGGGAAACGCTGGTTAATCACTCTTCTTTTTGGAATTATTTCGCTGACGACATTCTCAGCAGGTTTAATATCTTTATTGGGATTTGTTGATATCTTAAGAAGATTTGTCAATCCCGAAATGCCATTTCTATTTATAATATCGATTTTTTTATTTGGAATTTTACTGATCATCCGGTTTCCAACAGACAGGGTCATGTATTTATTGGAAATTGTTCTTTTTTTAAACACACCATTAATTGTATTTATCATATTTAAGGCATTTACAAGTGAGTATTTAGTTTGGGACTCCATCCTAGAAGTTGGAACTCATCTGTTTGCGATGCCAAGTCTAAGATCGATTGCAGCGGCGGTGTATGTCTTTTCTGGCTATACTAATCTCCTTATTTTCAATCGGATAATTAAAGGGAAGTTAAAAGCTTGGAATTTTTTTGTTGTTATTTTTATGGGTCTGTTTAATTTGTTTACGACCTTTTTTATTCCAATCGGATTTCACGGGGCTGACGGTGCTCAGGAATATCTTCATCCATGGATTTCAACTGCCGATTCTCTTCGGCTTGTCTATAGTCCAATTGAACGGGTGATCTTTATCTTTTTAATCTTTTATATGGGGATTACGCTGATGAGCGTTTCTGTCTATTGGCATGTTGCTTATGAACTGCTAAAGGGCACTTATAAAAAAAGTATAAAAAAGGACTGGATCATGTTGTCAGTCTTTGCTTGCTGTGCTATTGCAGGTGCGATATTTTTCAATACGCTACTGTTAGATAGAATTACGAATTATTGGATGATTGTCCGCTTTAGTTTAGAAATAATTGTTGTGGGGGGATTTTTCTTTTGGGCAAGGAGGAAGACAGGATGATCACTATTCGTAAATGGAAAATGTTTTGCCTTGTTTTAATGGCTGTTTTTTTAGCAGGCGGCTGCGGCTTTAAAGATATTGATAAACGTCTGTTTGTTGTCAGTATTGGTGTGGATCTAGCCAAAAACAGTTCAAAAAAATACCTTGTCAGTCTCAAGTTTGCGATCCCCAGCGCCTCAAAGGATCAGCCGAATGAATTCAGTATTGTTTCGGAAGCCGCGGATTCCATGTCTGAAGCGGTAAGGATTCTGAAGACAAAGGTAGATAAAGAAATTGATTTCAGCCATGCCAAAGTGATTGTCCTTAGTGAAGATGTTGTAAAAACCACAGGAAATGCCGGAATATATTATTGGTTCCCAAGAAGACGTGATATTCAGGGGATTGCCTGGGTCGCAATTGGCAAACCGAGCGCGCTTGAGGTTTTAAAAGTAAAACCAAAATCTGAACAGCTCCCATCAAACGCCTTATTTCTGGCGTTGGGAAAAGATGGATCGGAAACACCCTACATCATTCCATCCTTATTATTTGATTTCAAATACCGGTTAATTGAACGGGGGATTGACCCTATTTTGCCGATTATTGAAGCGCAAAAAGGGTTATTTGAAATTAATACAGTCGGTTTGTTAAATAAAAGTAAAATGATTATACATCTTGCTCCGGAAGAAACAAAGATGTTAAATTTTTTAAAATCAAAAGAAGAAAAAAGCGCGATTAAAATTACGAAAGGGAAAACAAAAGTAGTGATTGATACTAATAAAGTAAAAGCGAAATATAAAATCATCCGACCTAAAGGGAAAGAACCTTATATTTCGGTGAAGATTTCTGTTCAGGGAAAACTTGAGGAGACCAATAGGTTTGTTTCAAATAGTCAATTATGGGAATTTGAAAAAGCTGCTGAGAAAGCGATGAATAGGGAAATGAAGGATTTATTAAAAAAAATCCAAGCTGCAAATGTTGACCCGCTTGGTTTTGGACTTCGGTACCGTGCCCGTTCCTTTAATAATGATGATTGGGAGCAATGGAAGAAAATTTATCCGAATATTACCTTTAAGGTTGATACGAAGGTGCAAATAACCGATACGGGGTTAATAGAATAGAGAAATTGGGAAAGGCATTCCCAAAATAAATGTATGGAATGCCTTTTATTTAGGTTGAATAAAAAACGAGAACCATCCCCATGCCTCAATGCCGCAGCGCTTGGGGGATGTAAACACAGAATGGTTCGCTTTCCAGGTAGTCGCCTGTGACGGCATAGGTTCTGGAGCGGGAGCCACCGCAGATATTATTATATTCGCAGACGCCGCATTTTCCTTTATAGTTGTCGGGACGGCGGAGCTGCTTTAATACATCTGATTCCCGGTAAATCTGCGCTAGCGGAGTTGCTCTGACATTGCCGCAGACAATTGGCAGCAGCCCGCTCGGCATTACCTCGCCAATATGAGAAATAAAGATGAACCCGTTGCCGTCATTGACTCCCTTTGGAGCACGCTTTAAGCCGTCATGCATTGAGGCAAAATCAGTTGTAATACTATCCTCATAATGAATTTCGCCTTTAGCGATTACATGTTCCCTCGTTTTTTGCTGCAGAACCACCCTGCGATAATGCTGTGCCGCTGTTGTTTTGATATCGTATGGAGCTGTTTTGCTTAGTTCATATAACCAGCGGAACACCTTTTCATGTTCTGCCGGTGAAATGCAGGCGTCCAGCTGCCCGCGTCCGGTTGGGACAAGCAGAAATATATACCACATGACCGCCCCAAGTTCAGCAACAAGCTTGGACATTTCTTCAAGAGAATCATAATTATAGCGTGAAATTACAGTATTAATTTGTAATGGCATTTCCAGTTCATTTAAAAATTTTATTTTCTCAAGCGTAAGTGCAAATGAACCAGGTGTCCCGCGAAAATGGTCATGAATTTCCGGTGTAGGTCCATCAAGGCTAAAACCCCAGCGGGAAAGACCAACCTCTTTTGCCTGTTTCATTTTTTCAATTGTCACATTTGGTGTTGCGCTCGGTGTCATCGATACCCGCATGCCTTTTTTAACTGCATAATCGGCCAAGTCAAATAAGTCTTCCCGCATCATGCAATCGCCGCCGGTAAACACAAGCATCGGATTATCCATTTCATATATTTGATCAATTAATTGAAGGCCTTCTTGATACGTCAGCTCGCGCGGGTCAGCGGCAAGCTGGGCATCGGCGCGGCAGTGGACACATTTTAACTGACAGGCCCTTGTTACTTCCCAAATTACAATAAACGGATTTTGGTCATAATCAATTGCTTTTCCTGCTCCATGAGGGTGTCCTTTACCAATTCCTTGCATGTTCATCACCAAGCTTCTTATGTATTTTTAAACCTATTTGAGTTGATTCTATAGATTTATTATAATTTGGACTATGATTCGTGCATGGAATGAATGTTACAATATTTCTACAAAACTATAAATTTTTTCCTATTATAATAGTGTTAAAAGTACTTATCAACTATCCGTTATTTTCCACAATTTTTAAAAAATATAGTATGATTAATAGAAAAGAACTTGGCGGGGGAAGAGATGATTAAAAGATTTACAACGATTGCGGTGTTTCTATTAATTGTAACAGTTGGATATCTTCAAAAGGATGAATTACTCAATTTAATCAACGGGGGCGGAACAATAGCAATCACAATCAGTATGTTATTTGTGGCGATTTGTGTCTTTTTTCCTGTTGTCCCCTTTCCAGTGCTAGCCGGAGTAATTGGTGCTGTCTTTGGGACCGCGCAAGGAGCGGCTATCTCTTTATCCGGAGCGATGGCAGGGACCATGGGGTTTTACTTACTAAGCAGATATGGGTTTAGGGATTTTGCCCAGGAGAAGCTGCTAAAATATCCTAAAGTCCAGGAATATGAAAAGCTGTTGACCCGAAATTCATTTGTTGCCATTTTAACCTGCAGATTGATTCCAATCATTCCTTCACCGGTGGTCAACCTGATTTGCGGACTGAGCCACGTGAAATGGCTGACGTTTTTTACTGCATCGACACTTGGCAAAATCCCTAATATTTTGATTTTGTCCTATGCGGGGGCGGCCTTTCATGAGAATAAGCTTTATTCATTAGGATTATATGGTGTCTACCTTCTGATTCTTTTTCTAATTAATTTAGTCATTGTTTATCGCCGCATGGAGAAAAAGTCCTCAAATTAGATAACTCTTTGAATGTTCAGGTCGTTTTGATTTTCAACAGCAATGACTTCATTAAAAAAACTTTTTAAAATCACCCATTTTGCTGGGTATGTATAAATAAAATCCTCTACAACATGATCAGAGTAATACAGGAAACAGTCCCACTGCTTTTGCTTCATTTTAAGGTCATATAGTAAGGCATGAAAGTTAGTATAATAATCATTTAACTGGTACGGATTTAATGTTAAGATCTCTATATTTTTTTGCGACATATAATTTAGAATCGCTTCCTTTTGTAGTGAAATACTTTCTTCTTGGGAAAACCCATTCAAGATAAGACGGTCATTTATTAAATATATTCCCTTCATATACAACACCTCATTACTGGTATTGACAGGGATTGGAAAAAATATTCATTAGTCATGACGGCTAACACATCAAAAAAATAACCCGGCTTCTCAGGCCGGGCGTTTCCAAAAAAATCTATATAAAGGGGGTGGAGGTTGAAAGGTTCTTTTCTGAACCATGTTTATATCATAACGAATAAATATGAACAAACTATGAACGAAGGATTAATAGTTTAAGAAAAAATCATGCGCGTTTTATTTTTAAGGTCACAATTCTCCCTCTTGAAAACCACAGACTCATGAAAAAGCTTACCAAGCCGGTAACGATTAATACTTCCCCAATGATGATCATTTTCTCCGCTAAAATTTCTTCCCCGAAAATTAATCCAAGGATGATAGAAGAGAAAATCGAACCTAAATATCTGCAGGTTTGAAATAATCCCGAAGTGGTACCGATAATGGGCTTCGGACTTTCATTCAGCATTGCTACTTGCAGGACCACATTTCCAATCCCGTAGCTTAACCCCATAATCGCTAAAATGAGGCCAATCAAAAAATAAGCGGCGCCAACAAAGAAAAAGGTAAACAATAGTCCGCCGATTACCGATATACCTGCACCGACGATCACCGGCTTGTTAACACCTGATTTGTCTACCCATTTTCCTGTAACGGTTGAAATGATGATGCTGACGCCGGACATAAATAACATCATCAGCCCGCTTTTTTCAACACTCAGCCCCATGACTTCCTGAAAATAACTTGGAAGTCCAAAAAATAAACAGTAGAAATAAATATTTAAGATGATGAATTGAACATATACCAAGGTAAGCTTTGGGTGAGATTTAAAGATTTTAACATCAATGAAGGGCTCTTTTACCCGTAATTCCCAAAAAATAAAAAGAAGAAAAAATATGATCCCGGCAATTCCTGACAGATAGTGGACTTTCTCTTCAAAGGATAATAAAAACCAGAGGAAAAATACCATTCCGAAAGCAAATAATCCGATGCCTAGGAAGTCGAGATGAGAGAATAATTTTTTGATTGTGTCCTTGTCCTTTTTTACATCTTTAGGAAACATGGTCCAGCCAAGTATGAAACTGATAATAACAAACGGAAAATTCACCCAGAAAATCGCTGGCCAATTGCCCCAGACAATTAAAAAGCCGCCAATGGTCGGTCCAAGCGCCACCATCGCCGAGGCAAAAATCGATAATACCGCCAAGGCGGAAGCCTGCCGTTCCTTAATATGGTTACGAATCAATGCCATTCCGGATGGATAAATAGCGCTGCTGCCAATAGATTGTACAAGACGCATAACAAGCAGCATGAGAAAAGTGGTGGATAGGGGGGCACCAAGAGCGGACAGTGCGACAAGGGCAAGACCGAATAAAAAGGTCTTTTTTCTGCCGAAGATATCACCGAATTTTCCTGTTACCGGCTGGGCAACAGCACTGGCTAAGTAAAAGGATGAAATTAACCAGGAAACAGTCGTAAAAGACAACTGGAAGTCCTTTTGTATGCTGTGCAGCGCCAGTGAAATCATCGATGAGTTCAGGGGATTTAACATCGTTCCCGAAGCGACAGCGGTAACAAACAATGCACGAGTTTTTTTCAAGATGTTCATTCCTTTATAATTCTTTTCCTACAACTAATTGTTTCCATAATCCTGACATCTATTATTTTTTCAAAAAAATTTAAACGTAAATAGTCATTCTAGGAATAGCCTCCCTTTTAATATAAATAAAGTAGAAATGTTATGTCTAATATGGGTTAAAGTTGATCTGCTGAGGTTTTTCCCAGCTTGTTTGCAGCGAGGGGGATATTCTTATGGAGGTAATAGGAAAAAGCGTTATTCGGAAGGAAGCAGCCGATAAGGTGACAGGACGGGCGGTCTATACAAATGATGTTCATACCGGCAAAATGTTGTCAGTCCAAATGGTGATCAGTCCTTATGGTCATGCGAAAATCGTTAGCATAGATACGTCTCACGCATGGAAGGTGCCTGGAGTTAGAGCAATTATTGCCGGTAAACGTTATCCGCTTACGGGTGAAGCCATCCGTGATCGCCCGCCAATCGCGGTAGATAAGGTCCGTTATCACGGGGAGCCCGTTGCTCTTGTAGTGGCTGATACACCGGCGCAGGCCCAAACAGCGGCTGATTTAATCAAGATTCAATATGAATTACTGCCCGTCGTCAATTCACCAACACAGGCGTTTCAAAAGGGAGCGCCTTTGGTTCATGAACGCTTGGGAGAATATAAAAAGGAAGCCGATTCCCATCCGGTGCCAGGCACCAATATCGCCACCCATTATAAAATACGCAAGGGGCATATGGATAAAGGTTGGGCGGAAAGTGAAACAGTGGTCGAGGCAAGCTATTCCTTTACACCTTCGGATCATGTGGCAATGGAAACCCGATGTTCGACGGCGGAAATTTTGCCCGATGGCACCATCATCATCACCACATCATCGCAGGCTCCATTTATGGCAAAAAGATTAATTGCCGATTACTTTGGTGTGGATATGGGAAAGATCATCGTCCGTACACCCCTGGTTGGCGGTGCATTTGGCGGTAAGGCCTCCGTCCAGCTTGAGGTGCTTGCCTATATAGCCTCGAAGGAAGTTGGCGGAAAGCCTGTCAAGCTGCTTAATTCAAGGGAAGAAGATATTCTTACATCTGCCTGTCATATTGGATTGGATGCGACGGTTAAATTGGGGGTAGACCGCAATGGAAGGATTAGGGCAGCTGAAATCAGCTATTGGTGGGATGGCGGCGCATATTCAGATAAAGCGGTGGATGTATCGAGGGCGGGCCTTGTAGATTGTACTGGTCCTTATGATATAGAAAACGTTTGGTGCGATTCGTACTGTATGTATACAAACCATACTTATGCCGCTCCTTTTCGAGGTTTCGGACATTCCGAGCTGTCGTTTGCAATTGAACGGACAATGGATTTACTGGCACAAAAACTAAATATCGACCCGCTTGATCTTAGATATATTAATGCCATAAAGCCAGGGGATACCACTCCGACAAGGGTAAAGCTAAATAAGAGTAATGTTGGAAACCTTAGGAAATGTATTGATAAGCTTAAGGAATTAATACGCTGGGAAGAAGGGGCTATTAAGGAAGTAGACGAACGTTTCATCCGGGTAAAAGGAGTCAGTTGCAGCTGGAAAACCTCTACGATTGATACCGATGCACCTTCAGGGGTTATCCTGACGTTTAATCGTGATGGCTCGATTAATTTAATGTCAGGTGTTGTAGAAATTGGCACAGGCACGAAAACCATTCTGGCTCAAATTCTATCAGAGCGTTTGAAGATGGATGTCGATCAGATTCATGTCAGGATGGAAGTCGATACGCAGACGACACCTGAACATTGGAAAACAGTTGCCAGCAGGGGAACGTTTATGGGTGGAAGGGCTGTGTTACGGGCCGCAGAAGATGTTATTCAGCAATTAAAAGAAATAGCCTCCTGCGTGTTGAAGGCACCAAAGGAAGACTTGGAAATCGCTAACAGCCGCGTTTTTTTAAGAGATGACCCTTCTATCGGCCTGCATTTTAAAGAGATCGGTTATGGCTACAAGTATCCTAATGGGGAAACAATCGGCCAGCAAATTATAGGCCGGGGCAGTTATATTTTGCGGCATCTTACCTATTTGGATCCTGAGACAGGAGCGGGGAGACCTGGCCCGGAATGGACGGTTGCAGCTTACGCTGTGGAGATTGAGTTTGATAAAAGAGATTACACCTACAGGCTGATAAGGGCCTGCACGGTGGTCGACATCGGAAATGTGATGAATGAGAAAGCGGCCATCGGTCAGGTAATGGGGGCAATGAGTATGGGGCTTGCCTTCGCCGGGAGGGAAACATTTTATTATGATGAGCTTGGCCGGGTGCTAAATCCTCAGTTTCGCACCTACCGGCCGCTTAGATACGGGGAAAATCCAGAATATTTGGTTGGCTTTGTTGAAACTCCCCAGCTTGATGGACCATATGGCGCCCGCGGTGTCGGGGAACATGGCTTAATGGGGATGCCGGGGGCGCTCGGAAATGCCCTGTCCATTGCTGCGGGTGTGTCATTGCACCATTTACCGTTAATTCCGGAGTTGATTTGGCGGGCAAAGGAGGCGGCTAAATAATGCTTCCGTTTGACTTTGATTATTTTCAGCCAGGCTCCTTAAAGGAGGCAATAGATTTATATCAATCTTTAGATCAGCAGGGGAAGAAGACTATCTTTTTTTCCGGTGGCACGGAGTTAATTACGCTTGGCCGCATTGATTTAACCTATGCAGAAGCCGTGATTGATATTAAGAAAATTGCCGAATGCAAGATGATGCAGTTTCAGGATGATTATTTGGTGATAGGAAGTGCCTTATCGTTAACGCAAATTGAGGAGGCGAATCACTTTCCGCTGTTAACGAAGGTTGCCAGTGAGGTGGCGGATCATACGGCACGGGGAAAAATAACTTTAGGCGGCAATATATGTGCGCAAATATTTTACCGGGAAGCAGTATTGCCATTGCTGCTTGCCGACAGCTATGTTGTGATAGTCGGTCCAGAAGGAGTAAAAACGGTTCCAATCAAGGAAATTTTTCATCAGCAGCTAAGATTGGAAAAAGGAGAGCTTCTTGTGCAGACAGCAACCGAGCGCATGTATATTGAAGCCCCGTTTTATGCTGTTAAACGTCGTCAGCAATGGGATACCGGCTACCCGTTAATTACCATTGCTGCTTTAAAAAATGATGGGGCAATCCGGGTTGCAATCAGCGGCCTTTGCCCATTTCCATTTCGATCCCTTAAGGTTGAGGACTATTTAAACAGACAGGGCTATTCGATGGAGGAAAGAATTGACGGAGCATTATCGGTGCTGCCAAAACCTATTTTAGATGATGTCGAAGGATCGGCGGAATATCGCCTATTTGTGTTACGGAATTTGTTGGAAGATGCACTTGAAGCATTGGAGTAAGAGGAATTTTAATCGACTGTGAGTAAGGGATGGTGAGACAAACTTGGCTCCACAAACAATCACCTTAGATGTGAATGGGGAAATTCATACCGTTACGGTCCGTGCTTCGGATACCCTTCTTTTTACCTTAAGAGGAAAGCTTGGCCTGACAGGGTCAAAGCCAGGTTGTTTAAATGGGGACTGCGGTGCCTGCACGATAAATGTGGACGGCTGGCCAATGAAATCCTGTTTGATGCTGGCAGTCGAAGCTGAGGGCAAAAAGGTGATAACGATTGAAGGTCTGCATGATACTCCGATCCAGCGGGCTTTTGTTGAAGAATTTGCTTTTCAGTGCGGTTATTGTACACCGGGATTTATCATGAATTGTCACTCATTGTTGAAGCAGCATCCCGACGCGGACAATCGAACGATCAAAGAATGGCTGGAATCAAACATTTGCCGTTGCACGAGCTATATAGAGATTGAAAAAGCAGTGAAATCGGTGCTGAGAAAAGGTTGAACAGGCGGTTGGGGTGGTGTTACTGTCGGATAGAGGGATGTTATTGTCAGAAGGGCGACTAATTGTCGTATAGGGTTGCGTAACTGTCGGATAAGGGTGTTTAACTGTCGGATAGAAGGATGTTACTGTCAGAAAGGTGACTAACTGTCGTATAGGGTTGCGCAACTGTCGGATAACAGTGTTTAACTGTTGGATGGCACTATCTAATTGTCGCATAACCACCTCCAATTGTCACATAAACGTAAAACAGGGCTCAATCTGTCAAGGATGAGCCCTGTTTCATTTTGAAATACGTATCTAAAACTCTGCGCCCGATTTTCAGGTTGGCTTTATTGTCCTCTTTCCCTTGGTATGCCCAAGGTACAAGGACAGCCATTGCTACTTCGGGATTTGTGCTCGGGGCATAGCCGACCAAGCTTAAATTGATCACAGGCGGCGGCACCTTGCCGAACCGATGCCTTAATGGGCCGTCATAAAAAGCTTCGGCCGTTCCTGTTTTTCCGGCAGGGGCATATTTTGCCCCCTTGAAAAATTTGTAAGCTGTTCCGCCAGGCTCCTGCATTACTTTGTGAAAGCCGATGTGAACCCGGTGCAGCCACTCTTCTTTCGCATCAATTGTATTAAGAACAGTGGGTGAAACTTCCTTCAATATCGGACCAAGTTTTTCCTTACCTACAGCAGGGCGGCGAATTTCTTTGACAATATGCGGCTGCATTCGGTAGCCCCCATTGGCTATGGTCGACACATATTGGGCAAGCTGCAACGTGGAATACGTATCATACTGGCCAATCGCAAGGTCAAGTAGATATCCTGGCAGCCTGCTTTGTCCTTTAAACCCGGTTTGTTCATTTGGCAAATCGATTCCGGTACGTGTTCCAAGACCAAAAGAAGCAAAGGAATTACGAACGGTTTCAAATGCCATTTTATTTGTCAAATTAAGCGGTTTATCATATTCATAATTCCCTTTACCAATTTGAATTGCTGTATGAAACATATAAACATTGGAAGATTTCTTTAAAGCGGTAATTTCATTTAGTCTTCCTAAATAGGCATACGATTTTTTAATCGGTGTGTCTTTAATTTTAATTCCGGCATCATCAAACACTGTCCCGGGAACAATGGCTCCCGTTTTGTACCCGGTTAGAATGGTAGCTCCTTTAACCGTGGAACCGACACTATAAGTGGTGGTAAAGGTGCCAAGGGCATCATCTTGCATTTCCGGCCTGCCGGTTTTCCCATTTCGAACTAATTTTTTTCCCGACATGGCCAAAATATCACCGGAATATGGTTCCATTAAGACCACATATGCCCTGTCAGTCAGCCATGTACCAGGCCAGCGTTTAGCCTTCGTGAGTTCTTCTTCGACAATTTTATCTACCGCCTTTTGTAAATCCATATCGATGGTCAGGACAAGATCCTTGCCTATTCTACCATCGATCACCGGTTGAGTTTCAATAACATTTCCGGTTTTATCGGTGATATTTTTAATTTTTGCTTTGTACCCGCGGAGAATTTCTTCATATTGAGATTCCAGCTGGCTTTTGCCGACCCGGTCATTTCGATGGTAGTCTCTCGCCAAAAAATATTGCAATTGTTCCGCCGGCAGACCCTCCTCGGATCTTGTCACTTTTCCTAATACGGACCTGAGTGTCGTATCAAATGGGTATGAACGCTCCCAGTCGGTAGTTGTATCCACACCAGGGAGGGATTGAAGGTTCTCACTAACAAAGGCAAATTCCTTTGCGGTTACATGGTCATTTTTGACAATTTGCGGAATGAATTTATAACCGCTGGTAAATTCCTTGAATATTGCAAGCACCTCTAAGTCCTTTTTGGTAAACTTGTTTAATTCAACATCGGTAATCCGCTCCAATTTAAGTTTATACAAATCGTAATCAGATAATTTTTTTGCGGCGTATAAGTCCTTTTCTTGTTTTGTAATTTTGGCATCGGCAAGGGTAGGATTCTTAAGGATCCAAAAATCCCGTTTATCTCGGTTTGTGATTTTATCGGTGTTTTTTTCAATTAATTGGGCTAATCGTTCTGCTGTTTTGAGCATCTCTGCTTGGCTAAACCCTTGATTTGTAAAGGTAATTGCGCTTTTAGGGACATTACCAACAATCACCCGAAAATGACGGTCATATAACTTTCCCCGGGGAACAGGGTTGCTGACCGAAATATCCTCTTTTCTTTCTAAATCCTTTTTATAATTTTCCCCATGGACAATTTGAATAAAGCCGAGACGTAAGATTAAGATAGAAAACAGCACGAATACTGTAAAAAATAGAATGTTTAACCGAAAGGGAAAATGGGAAGTCTTCTTCTTCTGTTTGTCCACCAGTTTCACTTCCTTTACATGGATACGTGGTGATGAATGGATAAATTTCAATCCGTTTAAAAAAACTAAACATGTAGTTATAAATTCTTATGGTCACCGAAAGGGGGAACAATGATGAATAACCAGCGGCAATCGCAGAACAGCCAAGCACAATTGAAGCAACAATCACAAACCTTTCAGCAGCAGAAAATGGTTCAGCAACAGCAGCGGCTTCAAGAAAATCAGACGATGATGGAGCAGCAATTCGAAGCACAGAAAAAGCAAGCACTACAAACGATGCAGCAGGCTACAACTACCATCCAGCAAAATGCTCAGACGGGGAGTTTCCAAGGCTTGCAGCAGGCACAGCAGCAGCTAAGCCAGGTTACCCAGCAATTAAATCAAATGCAAGGGATCGCCGTTACGCAAGCAACGACCGCCCAGCAGCAGCAGTTAGAACAAGTTCAGCAGCAGATCGAACAGGCCTCTCAAACCCTCAGTCTCATTGAGTCTCTAAGTACCAGTAATAATAGTTTTAAAAAAGGATAACGATGCTAAAACCTCCAGCTTGCTTGGATTGGCAAGCTGGAGGTTTTTTTATGAAACAAAACCATTCTCTTGATTTTGCAGCACGGCTTTAACAGCTTCTTTAATTTCATGATAACCGGTACAGCGGCAAAGATTGGACTGCATCCATTCCTCGATCGTCGAATCATCAGCGTTTGGATGTTTATTAGCCAAGGCGTGGCAGTTTAAGATAAAACCGGGAGTACAAAACCCGCATTGAATCGCCCATTTGTCCACAAACATCTGTTTCACGGTTGAATTGTTTAGTCCTTCAATGGTGGTAACTGGCTGGCCGACCGTTTCAATTGAAAGAGAAAGGCACGAGTGCATCGGCTCCCCGTTTACTAAAACAGTACAAGCCCCGCAATCTCCGTTTTGACAAGCACTCTTTGCTCCTGTTAATCCAAGCTGAACACGTAACGTTTGCAATAAGGTATCCCCCGAACGAATCATCACGTCTTTGGTCTCTCCATTTACATGAAGCTTTATTACTGTTTTTGATGTACCGTTGGAAATCATGATTTGGCCTCCAGTGCTTCGATTGTTTCTTGTAAGGTATTTTTAAAGACAAATTCACGGTAATCACGCGATGCCTGGATATCTTCAATAATTGGTGCAGGTAAAAGCGTCATCGCTTTATTAATTCTTTCCTTCACCGATAACGATGAATCGTTCAGCGCCGCCTCTAATTCATGCGAACGAAAAGGGAAATCACAAACACCGCTTAGTGCCGCTTTAATTTGCTTGTCCTTGATTAAGGCTGCTATGGAGACGATTGGATAGCCAACCTTGGACATTTTTGTTTTTTTTAGGCTGGCAAATGGCAGTTCGGTATAAGCTTTAGGCACAATAATTTGCACTAAAAATTGACCTTCAGGGATTTTTAGCTCTTGATTAAATACATCCTTTAAAGGAACAGTTACTACACCTTCGTTTCCTGCCAATTTAATCTCTGCCTCTGCAATCAAAAGCGGTAATACAGCTTCACGGTAAATGAGCCGGCTATGAAGATTTCCGCCAATCGTAATTTTATTTCTGGATGTATGGTCAGCGATTTTTTTGATCGTCTGTCCTAATAATGGGAACAAATTAGATTCCGTAATTTTATTTAAGGAAACAGCCGATCCAATCATTAATTGTTCGCCTTGCAGTTCCAGTACGTTACATTCCGGAATAGCTTTAAGGTCAATAACAGCATCTGCATAAAGCTGATTCATCCTCGAAAAGGTGATAAATTCCGTTCCGCCGCTATACAACAAGACCTTTTTTGTATGTTTCGTCAATGTCTCATATGTTTGCACCGCTTCTGAGATGCTATCCGGCCCGTAATATTCAAATTCAAATGGAATCATTTTTGCATCTCCTTCCGCGTCTTCCAAATTAGTTCAGGAATAAGGGGCAGATGATTTAACTCCACTTCTGCCGCTCGTGACAGGGCATTTGCGAGTGCTCCGGCCATTCCAATTACTCCGTATTCACCAATCCCCCTTGCGCCGTATGGACCATCGGCTGCCGGAGATTGAATAAAATCAACAATGTAGTCCGCTGGCTGTTCGCCAAACCTCATGATTTGATACGTCCTAAGCTGCGGATTTAATACTGTTCCATTGGAATCAAATAGGAACGCTTCCTGGCTGGCGAAGCTCAAGCCTAGGTACATCCCGCCGCGCATTTGCTGGGCTGCGGTCATCGGATTAATGATTTTTCCGCCATCAAGGACAGTAACGGCTTTCAAAATTTTATACGTGCAATCTTTCGGATTCCATTCAACTTCAACAGCCTGAGTCCCGACCGACCACCATGGTCCTGGTTTACCGAACCCGGTATCTTTATCCATTGGGGTGAGATGACGTTGAATATATCTGCCGTGACCGACAACTTGTCCTTCGACTGCATGACCGTTCGGGTATTTATAGCCAAGCGCTATCTCTTCGATTTTTACCCCGTACTCAGGACTGGGCTTTAGATAAACCCGTCCGCCGCCAACCTCCAAATCCTCCATAGAACATTGAAGGGCAATGGAGGCTGTTCGCTTTAATTGGGAAATCGCGTCATCGGCAGCATTCATTACCGCTCTGCCGGCTAAAAAAGTCGTGCTGCTGGCAACCGTCCGCCATTGATGGGGGGCGGTTTGAGTATTCACCTCCATCGTCACATGAACCTTGTTTATATCCATTTTCAATCGTTCCGCGACCATTTGTGCAAGAATTGTTTTCGTACCTTGCCCTAATTCAATAGCCGCACAGTCCACATTGACGCTGCCGTCTGCTTCAAACTTTAAGACAGCACCTGACTGGGCATTGGTTGCTGTGGTCGATGTTTTCCAAAAAGTACTGATGCCCTTTGATTTAATTTTTCCATCTGCCGTTTCTTGGCGGGCTCCGTCATCCCACCTGATTAACTCCTTGGCCCTGTTAATACATTGACCCACGTCCCCGATATTATTGGCATTAAGCAGCGTCCTTGTTGGTGAACTGTTCCCAGGCTTAATCGCATTGATTTTTCTCAGCTCAACGGGATCTAAATTGATCATTTTCGCGAGCTGATCCATCGTCCGCTCGACCGCAAAAGTCAGTTCGGGATGGGCGTAACCGCGGAAGGAGGTGGCATACGGATGATTCGTATACATGCAGTAGGAATCACACCAGACATTTGCAATATCGTATGGACCCGTACAATCCAGGGCCATTGCACGTGTAATCCCCGCCGCTTGATCGGTGTAGGCACCTGAATCGATTAAGTAAGTATATTGTGCGGCGATTAGTTTCCCAGATTTATTAGTGCCCAAGGCAATGGTTGCTTCAAGGCCGATATGTCCCGGAGCTGTAATAAGATCTTCCTCACGGTCATATTCCAATTTCACCATTTTTCCACCGACAGCCTTCGATGCCAAATAGGCAAGCGGTTCAAGCTGAACGGTACCTTTTCCGCCAAACGCTCCGCCAATCAATGGGACATGAACGATAATATTTCCGACATCGATATTAAAAAATTGGTTTAATACCTTTTTAATCGTGAATGGCGATTGGGTGGTGGAGTGAACGACCACCTTTCCGGCCGGGTTAATTTCTACTCGCGTACATCGTGGTTCCAAAGCCACATGATCAGATAAATTAAATGAATACGTTTCTTTAATCTTATAGTCGCAATTTTCCCAAGCCGTGATAAAATCGCCTTTACGAATTTTAATATGACTGCCTATATTGGTCCCTTGTACTGGATAAACATTACTGATGATTTTTATATATTGTCCGGAATTTTCATGGATTAACGGGGCATCTGATTGAAATGCCTCACGGACTGAGTTCACGACCGGAAGGGGTTCATATTCTACTTTTATCAGTCCTGCGGCAAGCTTTGCCACATGTTCTTGGTCAGCAACAACAATGGCCAGCGGCTCACCGTAATAACGTACTTTTTCAAACGCCAGCGGGGGACGGTCGGCTAAAATCGGTCCAATATGAAACGGGAACATTTTTCCCGTCACAATGGCCCGGACACCTTGGACCTTCCAGGCCTCTTCTATATCAATCGATTTGATTCTAGCGTGGGCTTGAGTGCTCGTGGCAAGCTTAGCATACAGCAATCCGGGAACATTGTAATCCGCTGTATAACGTACGGTGCCAGCCGCTTTTTCAACCGCGTCAATTCGTTGTTCAGGATGTCCGACCGAGAACCACGGATTTTCTATCATATGAAAAATCCCCTCCTGGGAGAAAATGATATTATTACTATCTTTATTTCTTTCTGCTTAATTTTTCCAAGTAATAGGGGTTTTTATGCAAAGAATAATATTTTTTGGGTCGCACCGGGCACTCAAATCATAAGTTTGCATTCAAAATTTTCCCCATCATTAGAATTTTTATTTTATAATGGATAAGGATGTAAACGTTGTTTATTTACATTCTTTAGGATGAATGGGGGGCTAACAATGGAATATACAGAGAAGAAACCACCTTTACAGGAAGCTTTAGAAAAATTCCGGGTATTGGATGAAAAGATTACGCATTATTCGAGCCTCATTGGCTTGGCTGACTGGGACCAAAAGGTGATGGCGCCGAAAAAAGGAAGAAATGTGTTTGCCAAAGCAGCTGGTTCATTAAAAACAGAAGTATTTAAGCTTTCCGTTTCAGAGGAAATGGGGAGTTTATTGGAAACGCTTTCTGAACAGGAGAATGAGAGTGTTTTAGACGTAGTTACAAAGGCAAAGGTAAGAGAATACAAAACATTTTATCAAAAATCAAAGAGTATCCCAGCCGATTTATTCCAAGAATACGCTATTATTACTGGGCAGGCTAATGATGTTTGGGAAGAGGCGAGAGATGGAAATGATTTTGCCAAGTTCCTTCCCTATCTTGAAAAAATTGTTGAATATAAGCGGAAATTTGCCGAGATTTATGGATATGAGAATCATCCATATGATGCTTTATTAGATGAATTTGAACCGGGATTAACGGTGGAAATACTTGATCCGTTGTTTGCCAAGCTGAGAGAATCGAGCGTCAACCTGTTAAACCGGATTCAGCAGCAGGGAAAGCCGACGAGACACGAAATTTTTGAGCAGTCCTTCCCCATTGACAAACAAAAGGAATTTAATCGACTAATTCTGCCGCTGATTGGCTTTGATCTGGAGGCTGGCAGGCTGGATGAAACCGTACACCCCTTTGCGCAGTCGGTTAATATCGGGGATGTTCGGCTGACTACTCGCTACTTAGAAAACAATGTGCGATCTGCCCTTTTTGGTACGATTCATGAAGCTGGACATGGAATTTATGAGCAGCAGATTAATCCTGAATTTGAGGAATCGGTTTTGCAAAGCGGGACCTCCTTTGGGATTCACGAGTCGCAATCACGTTTTTTGGAAAATATGGTCGGCCGCAGCAAAGAGTTTTGGACCTATTTTTATCCAAGATTACAGGAGCATTTCCCGGCGCAATTAGCCAATGTTTCGCTGGATGAATTTTACCGTGCCGTGAATTCCGTCAGCCCATCCTTCATTCGGGTGGAAGCAGATGAATTAACGTATAATTTACACATTATGCTTCGCTATGAGATTGAGAAGGGGTTAATTGCCGGTGAGATTGAAGCAAGGGATCTCCCGGAGATTTGGAACCGAAAAATGCAGGATTATCTTGGAATTACTCCTTCGACAGATACCGTGGGCGTGTTGCAGGATGTACACTGGTCATTTGGCGGGATCGGTTATTTTCCATCGTATTCTTTAGGAAATCTTTACGCTGCCCAAATTTTACGCACGATTGAAAAAGATCTGCCTGAATTTAAGTCGCATATTGAAAACGGCCGCTTTGATGTGATTCATGGATGGTTAAAGGAAAAAATCCATCAATACGGTAAGCTTTACACGCCAAATGAATTAATTGTCAGGGTTACCGGGGAAGAATTAAACGCTGATTATCTTGTCGAGTATTTAGAGAAGAAATATTCAGAGGTTTATGGATTGGAAGAAAAATAGAAATGAAAGGAACTATTGACAGTAAAGCAAATTTATAATATATTTATAGTAATAAAATATTTCCTTTTAAAGGGGAGTAGCTGCTACAATAAAGTCGTCATTCTCGAGAAATATTTTCTCCGGCTTTATTGGCAACACGTACGTTGTTAGCAAGACCTTTACTTTTTACAGTAAAGGTCTTTTTTACGTTTTTGGGCCTTTACTGTACAAGTAAAGGCCTTTTTTCATTGTGATAGGAAATATTTTAGAAAAATTAGACCTGAGGGGGATGTATGAATGGATTTATCTTTAATTTTGGAGTATGGATGGGTTTTACTAATTCTGGTTGCATTAGAAGGGCTTTTGGCTGCCGATAATGCACTCGTTCTGGCTATCATGGTGAAGCCGCTCCCTGAAGAGCAGCGAAAAAAGGCATTATTTTACGGATTAGCCGGGGCATTCGTGTTCCGCTTTGCCTCGTTGTTTGCAATTTCATTTCTTGTTGATGTATGGCAGGTCCAGGCGATTGGCGCGGTTTATTTACTATTCATGGCGGGGAATCATATTTTTCGCAAAGTTGTTAAAGGGAAGGCAGCTGAAAAGGCTTCGAAAGAGAAAGAGTCCAAGAAAGAGAGCGGTTTTTGGATGACCGTTTTAAAGGTTGAAATTGCGGATATTGCGTTTGCGGTTGATTCGATTCTTGCCGCTGTTGCAATGGCCGTTGTTCTTCCTAACACTCCGCTGCCGAATATCGGCGGTCTTGATGGCGGCAAATTTTTAGTGATTTTTGCTGGGGGGGTAATTGGATTAGTCATCATGCGTTTTGCCGCTAATCTATTCGTGAAGCTGCTGGAAAAACGACCAGGCTTGGAAATTGCCGCGTTCACCATTGTCGGCTGGGTTGGTGTAAAGCTTGCGGTCTATACACTATCTCACCCTGAACTAGCGATTCTGAGTGAGGCATTTGCCCATTCAACTGAGTGGAAGGTAACCTTCTATCTTGTGCTTGTTGGGATTGCGGCAGCAGGCTGGTTTTTCTCAAAGGACCAGACGGAGAAAAGAGCTTCAAATGTCTCTTCCTAAACTCCAAGATTTAAGAAATTATTAATCATTCATTAATGGTTCGTTTAGTATGTGAATGTATTCTTAGTTTATGTTCCATAGAAGTGTGCAATAATTTTTACATTGGGTTACGATAAGATTATTGAAAAATATTTTTAGATGTGAAAGCGGTGGAATAGATGTCTATTCGTTTAAGGCTGATTTTATCCTATCTGGCAATGGTTTTGGTGCCGATTCTTTTTGTTGTTATTAGCGCACTTCTAGTGGCATTGCTGTTTAGAGGGGATATAAATGAACTGCGAAACATCTATTTACCGCCTGAGCATCACAAACACCTATCAGAAAAAGATCAACTATATATCAATATACACAAGGTAGCATTAAAGCAACCTGAACGTCTGTTAGACCAAAACAATTTAAAGAAAATCGATAACCAATTAAATCATACAGGTGATACGGCTCTTGCAGTCAGAAAAGGGAATCAAATAATTTACCTGTCACCGAAATTAAAAGGATTGGACACGAGGGATCTCCCAGTGTTTGGCTTATACGGTGATGCTGAGCCGCTTGAACAAATCGATGAACAATTTGTGTCGATAAAAAAAATGGATTTCTATTTTCCGGATGATGCAGAAGGGTCATTGTTTGTTGTCACAAATGCTAACAGATTAGCCACTTTTGTCCGTTCATCCTTCCCAATCTTATTCGTTGGTTTAATTTTAATACTTATTGTTACCAACGGTCTGTTAACTTATTTTGTCTCAAAAAGTATCATTCTTCCGGTCCGGGAATTGCAGAAAGCAGCAAAACATATGAGAGACGGAAACTTGGCGGTACCGATAACAGTAAAGTCCAAGGATGAATTGGGCCACCTAGCTCAAGGATTTGAGGAAATGCGAATTAGGTTAAAGGAGTCGATTGAGAAATTAATTGCCTATGAGGATAATCGGAAGGAATTGGTTGCTAATATTTCCCATGATTTAAAAACACCGATTACCACCATCAAAGGTTATATTGAGGGAATCCGCGATGGTGTGGCAAATAGCCCTGAAAAGCAAGAGCGCTATATTCAAACCATTTATTCAAAGTCGATTGAACTCGATAAAATGATTGATGAATTATTTCTCTATTCTAAACTGGATTTGCAGCGGCTGCCGTTTCATTTTGAGGAGATTCGATTTGACCACTATTTAGAGGACTTTGTCGAGGAGCTCCGCTTCGAGGTAGAGGGGAAGAATGTGGTGGTTAACATGGATATTGACAAATCAGAGGATTATTGCATTGTTGCTGATAGGGAGCATTTGAAGCGGGTCATTACCAATGTGGTAGAAAATTCCTTGAAATATATTGATAAAGAGCGTAAAATATTATCTTTTCGGTTGTCCTCTCAAGGAAGGAATATCCTATTTAAAATGAGTGATAATGGCCCAGGGATTTCACCTCAAAATCTGCCCCTAATCTTTGAACGTTTCTATCGTGCCGATCAAGCAAGAGGAACAGCCATTGGCGGGAGCGGTCTCGGTTTGTCGATTGCCAATCGAATTATTGAGGAACATCACGGCGCCATTTGGGCTGAAAGCAAGCTTGGGCAGGGAACAACAATTCTTTTTACTTTAAAAAAAGCAGGTGAGCATCATGAAACGGATATTGATCATAGAGGATGATAAAAGCATTGCCGAGCTTGAAAGGGACTATTTGGAGATCGAAGGGTTTTCTGTTGAGATTGCTTTGACAGGAGATGCTGGATTAACAAAAGCCTTAGCCGAAGAGGTTGATCTCGTCTTGTTGGATCTTATGCTGCCAGGGATAGACGGCTTTCAAATCTGTAAGGCGATTCGAAGCGAAAAAGATATCCCTATTCTCATGGTGTCCGCCAAAAAAGAAGACATTGATAAAATCCGTGGACTTGGTTTAGGGGCGGATGACTATATTGTCAAGCCGTTTAGTCCAAGCGAGCTTGTGGCCAGGGTAAAAGCACATATAGCCCGCTATCAAAGGCTGATTGGCAAGGAAAATCAATCTGGGACGATAATGATCCGCGGCCTGCGGATTGATCAGGTGGCAAGGCGTGTATACGTAAATAACCATGAAGTTGTTTTTACAGCAAAGGAATTTGATGTATTAACCTTTTTAGCCTTACATCCGGACCATGTGTTTAGTAAAGAGCAATTATTCGAGCGGCTGTGGGGCTTTGATTCATTTGGCGATATTTCGACGGTAACGGTTCATATTCGGAAAATTAGGGAAAAAATTGAAATTGATCCGTCTAATCCCCAGTATATCGAAACCGTTTGGGGTGCAGGATATCGATTTAAAGGGTAAATTGTATATGAGGATGGAATGCAGGCTGATCAAACAAGACAGCCTTATTTCATTGTTTTGTATGAAATAAAAATTTTTTTCAAATAATAAGCTTTCAGTTTAGAGTGTGAGGTATTATCCATGAAATTAAGAATGTATCTTATCATAGCCTTTGTTATTAGTGTAATTTGCGTCGCTGGTTTCGCTTTCATTTCGACGCTAATAAGCGACCAGCAAATTATCGGTTTTGACCGGACAATCATATCTGTCGTCCAGGGAATGGAATCACCTGGATTAACGACGGTGATGAAAATTTTTACCTTTATTGGTTCCACAAAATTTGTTATCATTCTTAGTGTGTTTCTTATCTTTTTCCTTTATAAAGTACTTAAGCATCGTCTAGAATTAATTCTGTTTGTTATGGCAATTGCAGGGACTGCCATTATCAATGTGTTATTGAAACATTTTTTTCATCGTGTTCGTCCTGATTTTCATCGATTAATCGAGGTAAGCGGTTATAGTTTTCCAAGCGGTCATGCAATGAGTGCGTTTACTGTCTATGTAATGATTTCGTTCTTATTATGGCGTCATATTACCAATAGGGCCGGCAGAAGTATTTTAATTTTGTTTAGCATTATGATGATTTTGGCAATAGGAATAAGCCGGATCTATCTGGGGGTACATTATCCTAGTGATATTGTTGGCGGTTATCTGGCCAGCAGTGTATGGGTGTCAATGGCCATATTCTTTTTCCAATATTATAAAGAAAGAAGGTATAATAAACATAATAAGTTGTTGAGAAATAGATAGAAAAACCGTTTTAAACAGGAGTGATACATATTATTAGGAACAGTATTCCGAATTTATTTACCCTTTTTAATTTATTTTTTGGATTTTTGTCAGTTATGTATTCGGCGGTGGGGGATTACAAGAATGCGGCGATTCTCATCTTAATTGGGATGATGCTCGACAGTATGGACGGACGGATTGCCAGGATGCTGCGGGTGCAAAGTGATTTTGGAAAAGAGCTGGACTCGCTTGCCGATATTGTTACCTTCGGGGTTGCTCCCGCAATGATGGCGTACTATGCTTATTTTTCAGCGTTTGGTGTTTTAGGGATGGCCATTGCAGGCCTCTTTCCGCTTTTTGGCGCCTACCGCTTGGCAAGGTTCAATATTAACGCCGTAAAGTCATCGCTGAAATATTTTACCGGTGTTCCCATAACAGCCGGCGGTGGAATTTTAACCTTTTTAACTTTTTTTCACGGCAAAATGCCTAGTATTATTCTTCCTATTGCATTTTTTATTATTTGTATCTTAATGGTCAGTACTGTGAAAATTCCAAGTCTAAAAGAAGTACCGCTGCCTAAATACGGCATACTCATTACCATCTTTCTAGGATATGCCATATACATTGTATTCAAAAAAGAACACCATCGCTTCCCCTACTTCATCTACGTCGCCATCCCGTTGTACATAGCCTTCATCGGCTACCAGCTGGTTAGAACAAAAAGGAAAAACAATCCAAAATAAAAGTTGGGTTTCAGTTAGGTGTCAGGCACCATGTGAATTTTTTACATGGTGCCTGACACCTTTTTCAAAATACTTGAAATAGTACGTATAATTTTCATATAATCCTAGTATTGCTAATTTTTATTTAAGGGGTACTTTTATGATTCGGCGTTTTTTTTCTTATTATAAACCGCATAGAAAGCTGTTTGTTTTAGATTTCAGCAGTGCGGTGGTTGTTGCTATTTTGGAATTGGCTTTTCCGCTGGCGGTGCAGTGGTTTATTGATGATCTTCTGCCTGGGGAAAATTGGCAGGCGATTGTATCGGTGAGTCTTGCTCTTTTCTTGCTCTATTTACTGAGTACCTTTTTGCAGTTTATCGTCAATTATTGGGGACATAAGCTCGGAATTAATATCGAAACCGACATGAGGCAGGATCTATTTGAACATGTCCAGAAGCAATCGTTCCGCTTTTTCGACAATATGAAGACAGGACATATTATGAGCAGAATTACCAATGATCTCTTTGACCTTGGGGAACTTGCACATCACGGTCCAGAGGATGTCTTTATTGCCATCATGACCTTTATCGGTGCGTTTTGGATTATGTTCACCATCAATGTAAAGCTGGCGCTGGCAACAATTTTAATCCTTCCGCTTTTGATCGTTTTAGTGGTCATCTGCAATTTAAAAATGAATAAGGCATGGGGGCAAATGTACTCCAGCATTGCTGACGTGAATGCACGAGTAGAGGACAGTGTTTCCGGAAGCCGCGTTGTCCAGTCTTTTACCAATGAAGAATTTGAGATTGCTAGATTCAAGAAAAACAATCAGCGGTATCGTGCCTCAAAGCTTGGCGGCTACCGTGTCATGTCCTTCAGTTTATCAGGTATTTACATGATGACCCGGCTGATTACCATCATCGTTTTAGTATACGGTGCGTGGTTAAGTTTCACCGGGCAGCTTTCCTACGGCGAACTTGTCGGCTTTGTGCTTTATGTGAATGTTCTCTTCAAGCCAATTGATAAAATAAGCGCCATTATGGAATTATATCCAAAAGGAATGGCCGGCTTTAAACGATTTATTGAACTGCTTGACTCAGAGCCAGAAGTAATGGATACGTCAAATGCGGTCGAAGTTGCTTCACTTAATGGAAATATCAGTTTCTGTAATGTGTCTTTCCGTTATGATCAACAAAAAACTGTATTCGAAAATATCGACTTATCCATCCGCGCTGGTGAAACGGTTGCCTTTGTTGGTCCGTCTGGTGCGGGCAAAACGACAATTTGTTCCTTGATTCCACGATTTTATGACGTCAATGAAGGGGTTATTTCCATTGATGGAATTGACATCCGCAATATGACCAAAAAATCGCTGCGCTCGCAAATTGGCATTGTCCAGCAGGATGTCTTCTTGTTCACTGGGACCATCAGGGAAAATATAGCGTATGGTAAGCAGGATGCTACCTTTGAAGAAGTAGCAGAAGCTGCTCGCAAGGCACATTTAGAAAAATTAATCGCCTCACTGCCGGAGGGATATGAAACACAAATTGGCGAAAGGGGATTAAAGCTTTCCGGCGGGCAAAAACAACGGCTGGCGATTGCCAGAATGTTTCTAAAAAACCCGCCGATCCTAATTTTAGACGAAGCAACCTCAGCGCTTGATACCGAAACAGAAATGGTCATTCAAAAGGCATTAAATGAGCTGGCACAAAATCGAACAACTTTGATCATTGCCCATCGTTTGGCAACGATCCGTAATGTAGACAGGATTATCGTCGTTACGGAGGATGGAATCGCCGAAGAGGGACGGCATGATGAATTAATTGAACAAGGGGGCGTATTTGCCAAGCTCCACGCCGTACAATTTCAGCAATAAAAATTATAGAAAAACCTCTATAAATATATCATACAGGTTTTTCTATAAAAATATTATGTAAACTAAAAAAGCCAACACCTTTGTTTCCCGCAATGAAACATGGTACTCTTATAAAAGTTAAATCTAAAGGGGGAGCAGGCACAGTGGCTGACAATCAGGTTGAAATTAAGCTCATCGCATTAGATATGGATGGTACTCTTTTAACGAATAATCATGAAATAACTGAGGAGACCCGCCTGGCAATCAAGGAAGCGCGGGAAAAGGGTGTCAAGGTGGTGCTTAGCACTGGCAGGTCATATAAGAATTGTCATGGACATGCCGATGCCTTAGGGCTGGATTCCTATTTGGTAACGGTAAACGGGAGTGAAATATGGGATGAAAGCCGGAATTTAGTTAAAAGAACAGTGATGAAGCCGGAGTATATCGAATGGATGTGGGGACTTGCGCAGCAATATCAAACAGCCTTTTGGGCGATCAATACGGAAGAGACTTGGCGTAACGACATGCCGAAGGACCTATATGAAGCAGAATGGATGAAATTCGGATTTAATATTGCTGATGTTGGAATTAGAGAGACTATTTACAACAAACTTAAAGAAAAGAATGAATTTGAAATTAGCAACTCGGCACCCGATAATATAGAAGTAAATTGCCGCGGGATTAATAAGGCAAGAGGACTTGAATTGGTTTGCGGCCGGCTTGGAATTGAGTTGAAAAATGTCATGGCCGTCGGTGATAGTTTAAATGATATGGTGATGATTAAAGAAGCTGGAATAGGTGTTGCCATGGGCAATGCCCAGGAGACTTTAAAGAAAGAGGCGGATTGGATTACCTCTTCAAATGAAGATGATGGTGTTGCAAAAGCCATCCGAAAATGGGTATTAACAGAAGCATAGAAATTTTTTAGGACATTATTCCTTCAATTTGGAATAATGTCCTTTTTTTTAAATAGTTATTTAATAGTGAGCTTTTATAAGTTTATGTTTAAAATCAATACTATTTTATAATTATTATAATTTAGTATTGATTTTTATAAGATTTATATTATAATTTAATTAAAGTTTTAAAAAAGCTTATGAGGTGATGTAATGAGTAATGTAAACAAACATTTGACAACAGGAACTGGAGTACCAGTTGGGGATAATCAAAATTCAATGACAGCTGGAGGACGCGGGCCAACGTTAATTCAAGATGTCCACTTGCTAGAAAAATTAGCCCATTTTAACCGTGAACGAGTACCTGAACGCGTGGTACATGCTAAAGGCGCTGGGGCACACGGCTATTTCGAAGTGACGAATGACATGTCCAAGTACACAAAGGCCAAGCTGTTTAATGGTGTTGGAAAAAGAACACCGATGTTCATCCGATTCTCGACGGTTGCCGGTGAACTTGGCTCCGCCGATACAGTTAGAGACCCGCGCGGCTTTGCGGTTAAGTTTTACACAGAAGAAGGCAACTATGACTTAGTCGGAAATAATACACCGATTTTCTTTATCCGGGATGCCATCAAATTCCCAGATTTCATTCATACGCAAAAACGAGATCCGAGAACTCACTTGAAAAATCCAAATGCCGTTTGGGATTTTTGGAGTCTGTCACCGGAATCGCTCCATCAAGTAACATACTTAATGGGTGACCGCGGTATTCCCGCAACTTTACGTCATATGAATGGCTACGGCAGCCATACCTTTAAATGGGTGAATGCAGAAGGGGAAGCTGTTTGGGTAAAATATCACTTTATCACTGAACAAGGTGTTAAAAATATGGCAAATGATGTGGCTGCTAAGTTAGCAGGTGAGAATCCGGATTATCATACAGAGGATTTATTTAATGCAATTGAGAATGGCGATTACCCTGCATGGAGATTGCATGTACAAATCATGCCGATTGAGGATGCCAATACGTATCGTTTCGATCCGTTCGATGTCACAAAGATTTGGTCACATAAGGATTATCCATTAATTGAAGTAGGGCGCATGGTTCTAGACAGAAATCCTGAAAACTATTTTGCTGAGGTGGAACAGGCTACGTTCTCACCTGGCACCATGGTTCCAGGTGTGGAAGCATCACCTGATAAAATGCTTCAAGGACGTTTATTTGCTTATTCTGATGCCCATCGTTACCGCGTTGGCGCTAATCACAACCTGCTGCCGATTAATCGCCCGCGTGTTGAGGCAAATAACTATCAGCGTGACGGTGCGATGCGCTTTGATAACAACGGCGGCGGCTCTGTTTACTATGAGCCAAACAGCTATGACGGACCAAAAGAAGCACCGCAATTTAAACAAACACCATTTGATATTTCCGGTGAAGCTGCTCAGGTAGCATATGATCACAATGACCATTACACTCAAGCTGGCGACCTGTACAGATTAATGTCCAAGGATGAGCGCGGACGATTAGTTGAAAATATTGTCGCTGCAATGAAGCCGGTTGAAAGAGACGACATCAAGCTCCGCCAAATTCAGCATTTCTACAAGGCGGACCCTGAATACGGTGAGCGGGTAGCCAAAGGTTTGAACTTGCAGGTCCCACAAGAGGTAAAGTAATCTAGTAAACTAATGAAATGCCGCTCTTTATCAGGAGCGGCATTTTTAATTTTTTTTAGTAGTTGGGATATCTGCAGTTTTGGGCAAGATATCTGCAGTTTTTAAAATATATCTGCAATTTTTATAATGATATCTGCAGTTTTTGAATTATATCTGCAAATTTAAGAATATCTTAAATTTCTAGAATTTTTTCTTCGAATTTGAGTTGTTAATTTTTCTAATTGGTTATTATCCACATAATAATATCTTCCTTTATTTGTACCAGAGTATTTTATTTCTGCTGCTCTAAGTAACCTTCCTGATAAATCTGGTGAATTTATTAATGCAAACTCCCGAAACTGTTGATTTGTCACTTTTAAATCATACAAAAGAAAATAGTCTAATAATGTATAAATATATGCATCTTTCGAAAATGATTGGCAATTAGGGCAAAACCAACTAGCTTTTTGTCGATACAGAGGCAGATAATCACAAATTGGGCAATGAACTCCGAATCTTAGCTCTGTTTTTTAATACCATAATTTTGTAGAATGAATTTTGTTGGAGGTGTATTCAATTTAACTAGGAGTTTACTTATTTTCCGAAGTTCTTTAGGAGTCAAGATTTTTTTTTCATATTTCTGTTCGTACAATGAAATCCTCTTTAGCATACTGTGTGATTTACATACTCTTTTAATGACTTTATAGTTATTGCCTTTGAATTCTAAAATAGCGTTTGGATTACTGATAACGACTAGGTGATCGACGGGAACTGGCGGCAAATTATGTTCAGCGAAAAGCTTTTGGATAAACTTTTGATGCCTTTCAGCTTGGGCAATGGGATCAGAATAACCTTTTTCATTTCCGTCTTTAATTTGGAAAAATTGCTCATTTTCTATATCAAAAGTTAGTTTTCCGGTCATATTTTTAATTTCTAGGATTAAGGCAAAACGTGAGGTTAATAGAAGGGTGTCGATTTGGCAATTGAAGTCTCCGTCGGGGAAATTTAAATCGTGGAAGATTATGTATTCCTTTTCAGGCAGGGATCGTAAATAATAGTCCAGTGATTCTTCTCCGCGAAAGCCAGCCCGTCTTCTTTCCAGTTCTTCGGCAATTAAAGGATATTTCAAATGGTTCTTTGGAAGTCGCCGCAAAATGGCTTCCAAAATTAAAATGACAATAGGTATACTACGTTCTTTTCCAATCAAGACATATCACTCCTTTTATGAATTCCTTATTATTTTAAAGGAAAAAAACAAATTTTTTCTGCGGAATTTGTGGAAATTTAGCGAAACTTTTATAAATTTGTTCATGCTAATGAAAAATATATCAGCATTTTTGCATAACCTATCTGTAATTTCTTAGAGAAAACTAAAGCCAAAATATATCTGTATTTTTGCATAACATATCTGCAATTTTTAAATTATATCTGCAACATTTTGAATATATCTGCAGATTTTACGATAAATCTGCAAATTCATCTGATATATTGATAAAAAGGGGGCAACAACAAAATTATGAACCAACCAATTGCGATTGTTACTGGTGCATCGAGCGGGTTCGGGCTTTTGACAGTAATTGAGCTGGCGCGCTCCGGATTTCACGTCATTGCCACCATGAGAAATCTAGATAAAGCTGCCAATCTATTAAATGAAACAAAAAATGACCAACTACAAATCACTATTCATGAGCTGGACGTCACTTCAGAAACGTCCATCAACAATTTCAGCGAATATCTCAAGACATTAGGCAGGGTGGATGTCTTAGTTAACAACGCCGGGTACGCTGCCGGTGGTTTTGTAGAAGAAGTCCCATTGGAAGAATACCGCAAGCAATTTGAGACGAATGTATTCGGTGTTATTGCCGTCACTAAAACGGTTCTTCCATACATGAGAAAACAGGGCAGCGGGAAGATTATTAATCTAAGCAGCATTAGCGGCAAAGTGGCGTTCCCCGGTTTATCGCCATACTGTGCTTCTAAGCATGCACTTGAGGGCTGGAGTGAAAGCTTGCGACTCGAAATGAAACCTTTCGGCGTGGACGTAGTCTTAGTTGAACCGGGGTCATTTAAGACAAATATTTGGACAACGGGCCGTCAGGTAACCTCTTCACACGAAAACTCCCCCTACTTTAAACAGATGGGAAAACTGGAAAACTATATATTATCAGGAGAATCGGGTTTCGGGGACCCGAAGACGGTGTCACAGAAAATAGCGAAAATCGCGAAAATGAAAGAGCCGTCCCTTCGTTTTCCAATTGGAAAAGGCGTCAAAATGACAATCCGTTTAAAAAATCTCATCCCGTGGAAAAAATGGGAAAGCATCGTGTTGAAAAATGTAAATAAAAAATAGCTTTCGACAAATTCCAACATCTATTTTAATACCTTCTCGATTAAACTGTTCTTAGTAGCTAGAGGGGGAAGGTTATGAGGAAAAAGAATGTCCTAATTTTCATAATGGTCATCATCTTAATTTTACAAGGAAGCTTAACGCAGACAGTTAAAGCAGAACAAAACAAACAAAGCTTAACGCAGACAGTTAAAGCAGAACAAAACAAACAAAGCTTAACGCAGACAGTTAAAGCAGAACAAAACAAACAAAGCTTAACGCAGACAGTTAAAGCAGAACAAAACAAACAAAGCACATTCTTCTCCAGTTTTATTGAAATGAAGCTGTTCGGGAAGTTTTTCAAACCGGTCAAAGTAATTCCAGCGGGCAGTTACGCAATTCTTGCGGCTTTTGAATCAACTGCGATTGAAAGTCATGGAATTGTGCCCGAAGCGGTACAAACTATAGATGGGCCGATTCGGCTTTCATTTGCTGGGGATGCCATGTTTGATTGGTCCGTTAAACAGACCGTTAAGCAAAAAGGGCCTGATTATCCCTTTCTCCACATTAAATCGGAGCTTGCTTCGAGCGACCTGAATGTAGTGAATTTGGAAACCTCCATTACCACCGGCGGAAGCAAGCAAAATAAGCAATATACATTCCGCTCTGACCCGCAAGCATTAACCGGGTTGAAAAATGCCGGTTTTCAGCTTGTCAGCTTAGCCAACAACCATTCGCTCGACTTTGGGCAAGTAGGTTTTACTGACACTATTGCCAATTTAAAAGAATATAATATCGATTATGTCGGCGGAGGGTTAAACAAGGAAGAAGCATATTCCGCAAAGTCTTATGACATAAAAGGGAAAACGGTAAAAATTTTAGCTTTCTCAAGAGTTTTGCCTGATTATTCTTGGGTGGCAACTGACATAAAACCGGGTTTAGCAAATGGCTATGATATTGAACTGATTGAAAATATAATTCAAAAGGAAAAAGCAGATGCCGACCTTCTGTTTGTCTTTATACATTGGGGAGTTGAAAAAAATCGAACTCCGGAACCGTTCCAGCGTGAATGGGCACAGAAGATGATCGCGTCTGGTGCAGACGGGGTTATTGGCAGCCATCCCCATGTCCTGCAAGGATTCGAATACTATAAAGGAAAGCCGATTGCTTATTCATTGGGGAACTTACTGTTTCCTAATTATATTAGAGGTAACACAGCGCAGACAGGTATTTTACACTTAGATATTGAAAATGACCAAATTGAGATGTCTTTTGTCCCGTTTCGAATTTCGCAGGATCAAATTATAAAACAATCCAATTTTGAAAAAAGCAGGGTCTGGAAGGAACTGCAAAATCTTTCCTATGGAGAGCTGGAAATTCAAAACGGTAGAATTAATGACTTAACTTCTGTTACAAATAGCAACGATTAAACTCGACAGAGGAAGAAGGATCCTCTGTTTTTTTGTCGAAAAAAAGATATAGGAAAATAATGTAAGATTAGTCGAAAAAGGTAACAAACATTTATTTACAAAAGATTAAAAAAATTGAATTGTTTATAAAAATTTTTTAAAAATAACAAAAATTAAACTTTTTGTTAAAATATTTTGCAGGAATTTCAGGGATATTATGAGAATTATAGAAATATGATAGATTGAAGGAGGGGGTTTGTTTGGGTATTAAGGTAGTTGAAAAAGAAGAAATAAAAGTAGTGGGGATTTCCTGGAATGGTTCTTATTCACAATTGGACGTCATTCCAAGGCTATTCTATTTGATGGAGGAACGTCTCGAGGAAGTCCCTTTTCAGACGAAAGAACCAGTGCTGATTGCTCCGTTCCATAGCCGTGAATCCGAGATTACCTATTATGTAACAACACCGGTTGAAGAGGTTAAAGATATCCCAAAAGGTATGGTCGGTTTTTCGATTCCACGTAAATATTATGTTTGCACCTCACATAAGGGGAGCCTTAAGGAGATTGAACATACATATCGCAGGCTGCATGCATGGATGGAAGATTATGGGTACGAACAGGACCATCAAGCACTTAGTCTTGAAATCTACAAAGAAGAGCATAAATGGCAAAATGCTGTGGGAGATCTTCATTTTGATATCTATTTGCCGGTAAAAACCTATAAAACACAAGCATATTAGGGAAGTGCATACTTCTCTTTTTTATATAAATAGAGCATGCCATTTCCCTTTTTAAATTATTTTCTGTATAATAAATATTATTTCAATTGAATATTCCTTCGGGGCAAGGTGAAAGTCCTTACCGGCGGTGATGAAGCTGAGGCTTCTTAGTCCGTGACCCGGTTAACAATTTGTTAAACGGTGGATCTGGTGAAACTCCAGGGCCGACAGTTACAGTCTGGATGGGAGAAGGAAAAGTGCAGGTTTAATCCAAGGGAAAAATTCCCTGTGTTTAAACCTTATTTTCCTATTGTCTTTTATTGGGCCCTGAATAAATATTCAGAGCCCTTTTTACGTTTTTAGAAGGAGAAAAAATAATGAATGATGTGTACTACATGAATTTTGCTTTAAACCTTGCCAGAGGGGCAGCCGGGCAAACTTCACCAAACCCGGTTGTCGGGGCGGTGCTGGTTAAGGACAATCAAATCATTGGCATGGGTGCCCATCTAAAAGCCGGGGAGCCTCATGCGGAGGTCCATGCCATCCGAATGGCTGGCGAGAAAGTACAAGATTCGACCTTGTACGTTACACTGGAGCCCTGCAGCCATTATGGAAAAACACCGCCGTGCTCGGATTTAGTGATTAAATCGGGAATTAAAAAAGTATTCGTCGCAACAACGGATCCCAATCCGCGGGTGTCCGGAACAGGAATTGAACGAATGAAAAAGGCCGGAATTGAGGTTGAAACAGGTCTGCTTGAGGAGAAAGCGAGGGAGGTCAATAAAGTCTTTTTCTATAACATTCAAACGGGACTGCCCTTCGTAACATTGAAATCAGCTGTTAGTTTAGACGGAAAAACGGCGACGGTAACAGGTGACAGCATGTGGATAACCGGAGAGGAAGCGAGAGCGGATGTACACCAATTTCGGCATGAGCATGACGCTATTTTAGTTGGGGTGAATACGGTCATCACAGATAATCCATCCTTAACGACGAGGCTTCCAAATGGCGGGAAAAATCCAATCAGAATTGTGCTTGATACCCATCTTAGAACGCCGGAAAAGGCAAAAATAATAACAGACAATGAAGCGCCAACATGGATTATAACAGGTTCCAATGCGGACTCTGATAAAGAAGCTGCCTTTCGTAATGCCGGAGTTGAAATTATAAAACTGAACACTCCGTCCATTTCCATTAAAGGAATACTAAAAGTGTTGGCTGAGCGCGGAATTACTTCACTTTTTGTGGAGGGCGGCGCAGAAGTGCACGGAAGCTTTTTAAAGGAGCGCGCTTTTCAGCAAATCATTACCTACATCGCCCCGAAGTTAATTGGAGGCAAGCTCGCTCCAGCCTCATTTGGCGGTGCAGGGTTTGATACAATGGCTGAGGTGCCGGGGTTACATTTCAAACAGGTTGATCTTATTGGCAAAGATGTAAGAATTATTGCGGAGCCAAGATAAGGGGTATGGATTATGTTTACCGGAATTATTGAAGAAATTGGAACCATAGCCAATATGAAGCGAACAGGTGAATCCTTTGTTCTAACCATTGAAGCGAAGAAAATTCTTGAAGATGTTCATCTTGGCGACAGTATTGCAGTAAATGGCGTGTGTTTGACGGTAACATCTTTCACATCGTACCAATTTACCGTCGATGTCATGCCCGAGACGGTCAAAGCGACGAGTTTAAAGGATTTGAAGCGTGGTTCTAGAGTCAATGTTGAGCGGGCAATGGCAGCAGGCGGCAGGTTCGGCGGTCATTTTGTTTCTGGACATATTGACGGAACCGGTGTGATTAAGGGCAAAAAGGCATTTGAAAACGCAGTCTATTATGAAATTGAGGCTGCCCCAGAGATGATGCGATACATCATTCTTAAAGGCTCAATTGCTGTGGATGGGACAAGTCTGACTGTGTTCGCGGTGACAGAAAAAAGCTTTACGCTGTCACTGATTCCCCACACATTAGCGGAAACCGTCCTAGGGTTTAAGGGTCCTGGTGATATTGTCAATCTTGAGTGCGATATGATTGGAAAATATGTCGGCCATTTTTTCAGGCAGCTTCAAAATGAACAACAGCCTGCAGCCAAAAATGGCATTTCAGCGCAATTTTTACAAGAAAATGGATTTCTATAATCGCTAAGTACCAAACTTATAATAAAGGAGTGAGGTAAAGATGTTTGATACGATCGATGAAGCAATTGCTGATTTAAAAGCGGGAAAGGTTATTATTGTGTGTGATGATGAAGACCGCGAAAATGAAGGGGATTTTGTCGTATTGGCTGAAAAAGCAACCCCTGATGTGATTAATCTGATGGCTACTCATGGCAGAGGACTTATTTGCGTCCCTATTGAAGAAGATCTAGCCCACAAGCTGGACTTGCTGCCGATGGTCGCGATTAATACAGACTCACATGGGACAGCGTTTACCGTCAGTATTGATCATAAATTTACCACAACAGGCATTTCAGCATATGAAAGGTCAGCAACTGTCCTAAGTATGTTAGATCCGGATGCCAAACCGGATGATTTCAAACGCCCGGGACATATCTTTCCGCTGGTTGCTAAAAAAGGCGGCGTTCTTCGCAGGACAGGACATACAGAAGCGGCAGTTGATTTTGCAAAAATTTGCGGTGCTAAGCCGGCGGGTGTGATATGCGAAATTATGAACGATGATGGGACAATGGCCCGAGTTCCCCAGCTTCGCAAAATTGCTGATAAGCTTAACTTAAAATTGGTAACCATTAAGGACCTAATTGAATACCGCAACAAAAAGGATAAATTGGTGAAGCGCGAAGTGGAAATCAAGCTGCCAACGGAATTTGGCGATTTTAAAGCAATTGGCTATTCCAATTTAGTGGATGATAAGGAGCATGTAGCCTTGGTTAAAGGGGAAATAGACCCGGAAAAGCCAATTCTGGTAAGGGTCCATTCCGAGTGTTTAACCGGAGATGTGTTTGGTTCCTACCGATGTGATTGCGGTCCGCAGCTCCATGCCGCATTGTCGCAGATGGAACAGGCTGGTAATGGAGTACTGTTATATATGCGTCAAGAAGGGCGCGGTATCGGGCTGCTCAATAAATTAAAGGCGTATAAGCTTCAGGAGCAGGGCTACGATACAGTCGAAGCAAACGAACAGCTCGGCTTTAAGGCGGATTTACGGGATTATGGGATCGGTGCGCAGATCTTAAAGGATTTGGGAGTACGAAAAATGATGCTGTTAACGAACAATCCGCGCAAAATCAAGGGACTTAGAGGTTATGACCTAGAGGTTGTTGAAAGAGTACCACTGCAAATGGAAATAAGAGCGGAAAATGAGAAATATTTGCGGACAAAGCATGATAAACTGGGGCATATGCTCCATTACTAATAACTGGGGGTAAAATCATGGGACATATTTTTGAAGGAAATTTAGTTGGAACAGGCTTAAAAGTCGGAATCGTTGTTGGTCGTTTTAATGAGTTTATTACAAGCAAATTATTGGGCGGGGCAGAGGATGCCTTAAAAAGACATGGTGTTAATGAAACAGATGTAGATGTTGCATGGGTGCCTGGAGCGTTTGAAATTCCGTTGATTGCCCAAAAAATGGCGGAAAGCGGAAAATACGATGCGGTAATTACGCTAGGTACAGTAATTCGCGGTTCAACACCACACTTCGATTATGTCTGTAATGAAGCAGCAAAAGGAGTTTCTGCTACTTCATTAAAAAGCGGCATTCCAGTAATCTTTGGTGTATTGACGACTGATTCGATTGAACAGGCAATCGAACGCGCAGGCACAAAGGCTGGAAACAAAGGCTGGGAAGCGGCTTCAGCAGCAATTGAAATGGCGAATTTGTGCAGAAATTTGGCACAATAAGACAACAAAAGAAAGCTTTTGTCGAAAAAGTCATATACAAATCTACTAACATTTTCTATAATGAAATAGACAAAAAATATTTAAAACGAACATAGGTGCTTAAAAATCTGTTAAAAGGATTTTTAGCTTAAAAGGGAAGTTTGGTGAAAAGCCAACGCGGTCCCGCCACTGTAATTGGGAGCACCCTATACAATGTCACTGTCGATGGATGGGAAGACATAGGATGCGATGACCAAAAGCCAGGAGACCTGCCTATTTCAAATGCGCCAAGAAACCTACGAGGATAGGGAGGTGTGGAAGACTAGACGGCTTTTACTTTTATTATGGTAAATGAATCTACTCATACCAACATCCTCTTAATTTGGGGATGTTTTTTTTCGTTTAGCTGGCGAAGGACGTATTTTTTGTTACATTATGAGAAAGCAGGTTGGAAACATGAAGAAATTGTATTCGCTGTTGTTCGCACTCATGTTAATTGTGGGAGCATTAGCGGGATGTGCTGAAAAGAAAGAACAAAGTAAAGAAGAAAACAAAACAAATGTTGAAACCAAAACGGAACAAGCTGAGTTTCCGGTAACCGTTAAAGATGCCTTAAATCAAGATGTTGTCATCGATAAGAAACCGGAAAGAATCGTATCGTTAATGCCAAGTAACACCGAAATTGCCTATGCATTAGGCCTAGGCAAGGAAGTCGTCGGTGTTTCTGATTTTGATAATTATCCGGAAGACGTAACGAAGAAAGAAAAAATTGGCGGCCAGGAAATTAATCTTGAAAAAATTATTTCGTTAAAGCCGAATTTAGTATTGGCACACGCATCTTCCGCCCATAACTCGGAAGCAGGACTTAAGCAGTTAAAGGATGCCGGCATTTCCGTGTTAATTGTCAATGACGCGCAAAATTTTGACCAAGTATATGATTCGATTTTAATGGTTGGGAAAGCTGCAGGCGAAACAAAGAAAGCGGAAGAGCTTGTAGCAGAAATGAAGAAAAAATTAGATGAAATTAAAACGAAGGTAGCTGGAATCAAAGATAAGAAGAAAGTATTTGTTGAAGTATCACCTGCTCCAGACATTTATTCACCAGGAAACAATACATTCATGAATGAAATGTTAACAACAATTAACGCTGAAAACATTACAAGTGATTTAGACGGCTGGGCAAAGGTTGATCAAGAAGCCATGATTAAACGTAATCCAGATGTTATTCTGACTACATACGGCTACTATGTGAAAAATCCAGTCGAGCAAGTATTATCAAGAAAAGGCTGGGAGAATGTAACTGCTGTAAAAAATAAGCAAGTAATCGATGTTGATTCTGACCGTGTGACCCGTTCAGGTCCAAGAATCATCGAAGGAGTAGAGGATCTTGCTAAGGCCATCTATCCGGAAGTTTTTAAATAATAAATTCGCTGCCTATAGTGCAGCCGGAATATTTTTATTCATTTCGATATTATTGGGAATTGGCATTGGCACCGTTTCAGTGCCAGTTCCCATTATTTTAAAAATTATTGGGGCTAAATTATTTGGTATTTCGTTTGATGATATTGAACCGATGTATAAAAGTATCGTTCTCAATATCCGCCTTCCAAGAGTGGTCTTATCAGGTCTTGTCGGGGCGTCGCTTGCGATTGCTGGGGCTGCCTTTCAAGGACTGCTACGCAACCCGTTGGCTGATCCGTATACATTAGGTGTATCGTCAGGGGCATCTGTTGGGGCGGTCATTACGTTATTTTTTAAACTGTCGATTCCTTTTATTGGCTTTTTTACATTGCCATTATTAAGTATTCTTTTTTCCTTTATCACAATTTTTTGTGTCCTGACGTTTGCCCGTAAAATAGAGCGCTCAATGAGGGTCGAGACGATCATTTTAACCGGAATTATTTTCAGCTCCTTTTTGGGAGCATTGATTTCGCTGATGATTGCGTTAACAGGTGATGAACTGCGGCAAATTATCGGCTGGCTGCTCGGCAGTGTCTCGATGCGCGGCTGGGAATATATTAAGATTATCCTGCCATTTTTTATCATTGGCTCAGGAATTCTTCTTTTAAATGCCAAAGAACTAAATGCCATGTCATTCGGTGAGGAACGGGCACACCATTTGGGAGTCAACGTCCAAAAAAGAAAACTGGTCGTCTTGACTGCTGGTTCGATCTTAACAGGGGCGGCAGTGGCGGTGTCAGGCACCATCGGTTTTGTTGGTTTGGTGATACCGCATTTAGCAAGAATTGTTTGGGGACCGGATCATAAGCACTTGCTGCCATTATCGATTTTAATTGGAAGCGGCTTTTTAATTCTAGCTGATTTAATTTCAAGGACGATTATCTCACCGACGGAACTGCCAATCGGCGTTATTACGGCATTAATTGGCGCGCCCGTATTTGCAGTTATTCTATTACAAAGAAAAAGAGTGGAAAGAAGTGGTTAGGGATGCTTAGTGTTCAAAACGTCTCGGGTGGATATTCGGGTGAACCAGTAGTAAAAAATATTTCATTCAGTGTTCAAAAAGGCGAACTGTTCGGCATCCTTGGTCCCAATGGCAGCGGGAAGACGACACTGTTAAAAATGCTTAGCGGCATCCTGCCAATCAAGCAAGGTGAGATACTTATCGGGGGCAAAAGGCTTGATGCATATAACTCAAAACAGCTGGCGCAAAAGGTAGCCGTGCTTTCGCAGCATTCCTCACAGTCATTTTCCTATAGTGTAAAAGAAACGGTATCCCTTGGCAGGTATGCCCATCAAAAGGGCTTGTTTCAGACTTGGAGTCAGGAGGATGAAAATGTTGTCCAACGAGTGATGAAACAGATTGGTGTGTCCTCATTTCAGGATAAAAACATTCAGGAATTATCAGGCGGCGAAAGGCAAAGGGTGTTTCTTGCGCAGGCGTTAGCACAAGAACCGGAAATTTTGTTGCTGGATGAACCGACGAATCATCTTGATTTATCCTATCAAAAGGAATTACTGGATTTATTAAAAGAATGGACGACAGAAAATGGACTGACGGTAGTATCGATTTTTCATGATTTAAATCTTGCCGGCCTTTATTGCGACCGCCTGCTCCTGCTTGAAAAAGGGGTCATTAAAATCAATCACGTTCCGAATGAGGTACTGCGTGAAGAAACCATTCGCGAGGTGTATCAAACAAATATCCAGAAGCATCCGCATCCAAAAGTAGCCGCTCCCCAAATGGTGCTTCTGCCCGAAATTCAAGGACAGAACAATTCAGAATGTATTCATGAATCATTACTGCAGCAATCAGATGAAGTCATATCTTTAAGATCGTCAATCCCTTTACGTACCATGTCATCAGGAGTAATTGGGGCTGGAACTGGCTGGCATCAAACATTTGTTAACCGCCATGTGAGCAAAGATTATGACTGCACCGACCACCGTTCAGAAATGGCGGAATTCCTGCGAGCTAGAGGGTTTGAACCATCCGAAACTGTCGGTATGATGACTGCGGTAAGATTAGAGGATGTCGACTATGGGATGTACGAAGCCGACGAATTTTCCCTTTTTGTAGTCGTAACTGCAGGAGTCGGAAATGCCGTAGATGCCTCAAGAAGTGAAAAGCATAGATTGGAAATGGTGCCTGGCACTATCAATACCTGGGTTTTTGTCAATAGTGAATTGAGTGAAGAAGCGTTTATTCAGAGTATAATGACTGCAACGGAAGCAAAGGTTAAGGCATTGCATGATCTAGCGGTTACGGATGAGATAACAGGGACGATTGCTACTGGGACTTCGACCGACAGTATTTTAATCGCCGCAACACAAAGTGGAAAGCTCTTGGATTATGCCGGAACGATTACTCCGCTAGGGAAATTAATTGGTAAAGCTGTGTATCAATGTACAACGAATGCTGTTCGAAAATCACGAAAGAGGAAAAAGTCGTGATCATTTATCATTTAATCGCCATAACGGTTGCCTATATTCTTGACTTGCTGATTGGCGATCCGCCTAATTGGCCGCATCCCGTACGCTGGATTGGCAGGCTGATCTCTAGTTTTGATAAGCTTTTAAACAAAGGAAGATATAAAAAACTGAAGGGAGTTTTGCTGCTCCTTTTTGTCGTTTTCATTGTGTTTATCGTTTGCGCTGGTTTAATTTTCATAGCTTATGAGATTAATACAGCAGCTGGTGTGGCAGTGGAAGGCATTATCATTGCAGCAGCCATAGCGCAAAAAAGTTTAAAGGATGCCTCCTTAGAGGTGTACCAGCCATTAAAAACAGGCGATATACCAGAAGCGAGAAAAAAGCTGTCCTACATTGTCGGACGTGATACCGCGCATCTCGATGAATCAGAAATTTCGCGGGCCGCGATTGAAACGGTGGCGGAAAATACGAGTGATGGGGTCACCGCGCCATTATTTTGGGCACTAGTTGGCGGGGCGCCGCTGGCAATGGTTTACCGGGCTGTGAATACATGTGACTCGATGGTTGGGAATTTTAGTGAACGCTATAAAGAATTTGGCTGGGCATCGGCAAAATGGGATGACGTCATGAACTGGATTCCCAGCCGGTTGACTGGAATAATCATGGTTATTGCTAATCGGTCAATTCACTCCAATTACCGAAAGGCGTGGATGATTTTGTTTCGTGATGCTAGAAATCATCCCAGTCCCAACAGCGGCTGGGGGGAAGCGGCTGTCGCGGCCATTTTGGGAATCCAACTCGGCGGCACCAATTACTATAAAGGAATGGTGTCCAACCGGGCGAAGATGGGCGACCCTATGCATCCCATCTTGGCGGATCATATTTTGAAGGCTAATACAATTTTAAGCAGAACGGTATTGTTATTCATGTTGTTTTTATGGATAGGAGGAATGACTTTTGCACTCGCTCTTACATAATCATTCATTCCTTTTTGTCACTGGCGGAGTTAGGAGCGGTAAAAGCAGTTTCGCGGAAAGACTGGCTGAAAAGATAGCGCTGGAAACCGGGGGACAGCTTCACTACCTTGCAACCGGAGTCCCATCTGATCCTGAAATGGCAGCACGGATTGAAAAACATCAGCAGGACCGGGCTGCCGGCAAACATTGCTGGAGGACGGTAGAGAGGTCTATTCAAATCGGAGAAATTGTCGATTACTTCGATGAAAATGATATTATTCTTATGGATTGCATCACAACACTTTTGAATAATGAACTGTTTTCCACTGAGCAGACCTGGGATGAAGCGTTTCTTCGTCATATTAAGGAAGAGCTTGTCACCGGGGTTATTAAACTTAAAAACCGCGCGAAAGCAGTAATTGCGGTAAGCAATGAAGTGTTATATGAGCCGTTAATTAGCAGTGAACTTGTTTTTACATATGGAAAACTACTGGGGCAAATCCATCAGCGATTAGTAAAAGAAGCGGACGAGGTATTTTTAATCGAGGCGGGGCTGCCGCTTGAAATGAAGGGGATAAAGCAATGAAAGGAATTATGATTCAAGGAACGGCATCTGATGTTGGCAAAAGCTTTATCGTAACGGCTCTTTGCCGAATTTTTGCTAATGAAGGTGTGAAAGTGACCCCATTCAAGTCACAGAATATGTCCAATCATTCAACCATGACTCCGGATGGAAAGGAAATTTGCATTGCCCAGTCTGTACAGGCAGAAGCGGCAAAAATAAAAGCAACGGAATGGATGAACCCAATTCTTTTAAAACCGCGTCCTAACCAGCAGGCAGAGGTAGTGTTTTTAGGAGAAACCATCGATACGTTTTCTGGAATTCATTATCGGGATTGTTTTTATGAGAAAGCGATTAAGGTCATTGAAGCCTCTTTGGCTAAGTTGGCAAAGGACTATGAAATGGTTGTGATTGAAGGGGCAGGCAGTCCGGTAGAAATCAATTTGAAAGACCGCGAGATTGTAAATATGAAAGTGGCAGAAATGGCAGATGTCCCGGTCGTCCTTGTGACCGATATCGACCGCGGCGGCGCCTTTGCGAGCATCGTCGGCACACTTGAACTGCTGGAGCCGAAAGAACGTGAACGGGTTGTCGGTGTTATTATTAATAAGTTTCACGGAGATGTTAGTTTATTTCAAGATGGGATGAAGTGGCTTGAGGAAAAGACAGGAATTCCGGTGCTTGGGGTGCTGCCGTTTGTGGAAAATCATCTGATTGATGTAGAGGACTCACTCTCCTCTAGCGGCCTATCTGCTCAAAGGGTGAGTGATGTAAGAGGGCGGGGACATAGATTGGATGAAGTCGCCGCCCAGATAAAAAGCCTGCTCAATTGGGAGTTATTAAAAGATACCATCGATCATTGGGGCAATAAAAAATGAAATTTTTAAGGGGATTCTTGATAGGGCTGCAATTTTTCACCGCCATTCCGATCTCAAAACAATTTCCAATGGATAAAGAGCATCTGAAGAGGACGATTCAAGCATTCCCTTTATTGGGATTGTTTCAAGGGCTGATCTATTCCGTCCTATTATTTATTCTTCTTGAATATACGCCTTTTTCCCATTTGGCTGCCGCATTTCTGCTATGGATTATGACGATTTTGTTATCGGGAGGCATCCATCTCGATGGCTGGATGGATACCAGTGATGCTTATTTTTCCTATCGCGATAAGGTAAAAAGACTGGAAATTATGAAGGACCCAAGGACAGGGGCATTCGGCGTCATTTCCATAATCGTTTTATTGAGCTCCCGGTTTCTGTTTATCTATGAGATTACTGACAATGCATCTTTAAATTCTTTTATATTGATTGCGGCCATTCCTTTTTTCAGCAAGGCGCTCATGGGGGTCCTGCTGCTTACCGTTCCATCTGCGAAGCAGGAAGGGCTAGGCTATCTATTTCAAAAAGCTGCCACCTTGAAAGCTTTACGGATTTACCCGGTATATTTACTGGCTGTCGTTATTCTTTTTCCTAATACATGGGTCTTGCTCGCTACTGCTGTGGTTTGCTTCTTTTTTGCCCGTGTTAAAGTGGTGAAATGGTTTGGCGGCATTACCGGTGATGTGCTAGGAGCAGCTGTGGAAGGGACGGAGTTGATTCTATGGATGACATTGTGGTTATTGCATTATTTCGTCATGGCCTGACCGAAGCAAATAAGCGAAAGTGCTATTTAGGCTGGACTGATTCAGCGTTATGCCCCGAATCAACGTGGATTGAACCGCTTACGGCATATGATGGTTATTTCTCCAGCGATTTAGAACGATGTCTTACGACGGCGAAATTATTGTTTCCTAATGGCACACCTGTGCAAATGAGGGAATTTAGGGAAATGAACTTCGGTGATTGGGAAGGCAAGACATATGAGGAGTTAAAGGAAAAGACGCTTTATCAACAATGGCTGTCAGATCCTTTGCGTTACAGTCCTCCGCATGGGGAGTCATTTGAACGATTCTCGGAAAGAGTAGATGCCGGCTGGACCAAGCTGTTCAATGAAGTATTGTCAAAAAACCATCAACGCTGCGCTGTAGTCACCCATGGCGGGGTCATTCGATATTTATTAACGGCTTATGGACCGGAGATGAAAGATTTTTGGAGCTGGCAGGTGCCGCATAACATTTGTTTTGAACTTACTTTTACACGCGAAGCGTTCAGGAGGGGAAGACGATGCACTTTGTTACAGGAGGTGCCTTTAACGGAAAACGGGCATGGGTAAAAAAGAGATATCAGGAGGCACATTGGATTTCCGCTTATAACCACGATCCTATGCCGGCAGATTTCCAGAAAATAGACAAAAATTTAATTGTATTAGAAGGAATTGAAATCTGGCTTAGAGAATTAACAAAACAGTATGATGCCAAAGAGTGCCGCGAAAGATGGAATCAATTTTTAAACTACTGGCTGGCATGGGAGAATTTGAAGGGCCCCCGTAAGGTAGTGATCATTGGTACGGATATTACGAAAGGGATTGTCCCAATGGAGAAAGAAAACCGTCTTTGGCGCGATGTAACCGGATGGTCTTATCAAGATTTAGCGGAAATGGCGGAAAAAGTGGATCTGATTTGGTATGGTATCAATCAAACAATAAAATCAGGAGGAGATTGTTAATGCGAATTTATACTAGAACAGGTGACAAAGGACAAACGAGTATTATTGGCGGAAGAGTGGATAAAGATGATATCCGTGTCGAAGCGTACGGTACAGTAGATGAGGTAAATTGCTTTGTCGGCCAGGCGGTAACAGAGCTTGATCCAGTTGTTTTCGAGGATGTACTTAATGACCTTGAAAAAATTCAGCATGAATTATTTGATTGCGGCGGAGACTTGGCAAATGTTACTGAAAAGCGTCCAGTAAAGCTCCAGCAGGAATCTATTGATTATTTAGAAGCAAAAATCGATGAGTATATTAAAGAAGCTCCAGAGCTAGAAAGATTTATTTTACCTGGCGGAACAAAACCGGCTGCCTCGATCCATATCGCGAGAACGGTGACAAGAAGGGCTGAGAGATTAGTTGTTTCACTTTTAAAGGCTGACACTAAAACTCCTGAACTTGCCCTGCAGTATTTAAACCGGCTGTCGGACTATTTCTTTGCCTTGGCAAGGGTAATCAACTGCCGTTTGAATGTGAAGGATGTAGAATACGTCCGCAGTGCCAAAGTGTTTAGGGACGGGAAGCGGAAGGATGAAAAGTAAGCATAACGGGAAATTCATCAGCATGTGTGCATTGTTTACGGCTTTATCCGTTGTGGGCGCTGCGATTAAAGTGCCCGCGGTGGTTGCCAGTGTTGCCTTGGATGCGTTTCCTGCCCTTTTGGCTGCTGCGTTGCTAGGCGGCGGAGCCGGTGCTTTAGTAGGAGCACTAGGACACTTGATTTCAGCACTGTTAGGTGGCTTTCCGCTTGGACCGATGCATTTTTTGATTGCAGGAGAAATGGCGGTACTAGTTTGGCTGTTTGGTGTTGTATATGAAAAGAAACATAAGCTGTCAGCCGGGGGACTTTTTGTGCTGGGAAATTCCTTTGCTGCCCCGTTTCCATTTATTTTTTTAGTCAGCAAAGCTTTTTACATAGCGATGGTTCCATCGCTTTTGATTGGTTCGATATTGAATACCGTTGTTGCGTTGGCGGCGATTCCACGTCTGGCTGCCTTTGTTTCACATGGCTTTACGAAGGAATCGGTTAAACGATGAGGAATGTGCAGCTGATTCCTTTGGATGGAGAAAACTCACTGGTTATTGCAAGCGACAATAGCGGCGGTATTGGGATAAAGGGCGATGACCATGTTCAGGTGCCATACGAAACAGTTTCTTACTATTCATTTCGGGTGGCAGCAATGGAATGTATAGCGGCAGGAGGTGAGCTTGTTTCGGTAGTGCTTCAAAACTTTTGCGGCAATGAAGCGTGGGAAGAACTTGTTATGGGAGTCAAGAAAGGCTTGTCTGAACTTGGTTTGTCCGATGTGTCTATTACCGGAAGCACCGAAAGTAATTTTCCTTTAATACAGTCAGCACTCGGAACAGTGGTAGTTGGTAAACAGACAGTGAATCAAAAATTAGAGATTCCTAATTTTGAGCAGGTGAACCTCGCCGTAATTGGACTACCGTTAGTTGGTAATGAAGTGGTCGGACAGGAGAAACAGGCCGTGCCTTTATCAGTCTTCTTAGAAGTTAGTAAATTGAATGATGTCATCTGTTGGCCGGTTGGCTCGAAAGGCGTCTTTCATGAACTCCAGCAATTGTTCCCAAATTTGGAGTTAACAGAGGAAATGGTCGAATCGAATGTGAATATATTCAAATCATCAGGACCAGCGACATGTTTTATTTCAGTCTACCAGAATCAGCATACCGAAAGTTTGATCAACTTAGCGGGGAAATATATGCATTCATTAAAAATTAATTGGTAAAGTGCTCATTTTTGGAGAATTGCAGATATATTAAAAAAACTGCAGATATATCCGGAAAAATACAGATAAAACGAAATAACTGCAGATAACCCTCCAAAAGTTGCAGATATAATTAAAAAAAAGCACGCCATAAACCTGGCGTGCTATTTTGCTATTTCCTTTACTTTATTAACAATGGAATCAATTGTTTCACCTATCGTGTAAATGGTCTTATCCAAACCTTCCTTCCACTTAGGTGCCTGTTCTTTAATGGTGTTACCAAACTTTTTGGCATTATCATTTAATTCCTTGCTAATTTTCTTCGCCTGCTCCTCAAAGTTTTGATCTTCCTTCGATTTACCAGCCAGTTGATCATTAACCGAAACGACGTCAAAATGCTTCTTAGGCAGATAGCCAGAAGATGTCTTCATCATTTCTCTAAATATCGGTACGACATTGGACGAGCTTGCGCTTGGCAAATAATGCTGGCGGTCTGTTTGGTCATAGCCAATCCAAATCGCTCCGACGAGATTTGGGGTATACCCCACCATCCATTGGTCCTTAGTACCGGAAACACCACCGAATGGCAGCTGGGTTGAACCCGTTTTTCCGGCCAGCTGTACACCTGGAATTTGTGCCCGCCGTCCTGTCCCGCTTTCGACGACATTGAGCAGCATCGAGGTCATTTCATCGGCAGTCTCTTTCGAAGTAACCTTTGTTGTGACTGGATCGCGTTCAGCTATGACATTTCCAGTCGGTCCGACTATTTTCGTAATCAAGTGGCTTTCCTGGCGTTTTCCTCCATTAGGGAAAACGGAGAACGCATTAGCCATTTGCATCGGTGATACTCCAGTATCCATACCTCCTAGGGCGATGGCTAGGTTCTTGTCGCCTTTTTCATATGGGATACCGAACTTGTCTAACTTTGCAAGCCCTTTAGCAAGACCAACTTTATCAAGAAGCCAAACGGCCGGAATATTCAGCGATTCCTCAAGTGCTTTGTACATCGGAACTTCACCTTGATAGTTTCTTGAGAAATTTTCCGGCTTATATTTGCCAAATGTCATCGATTTATCCTCAAGTTCAGATGAATAGCTATAGCCATTTTCCAATGCCGGTGTATAGACAACAAGCGGTTTGATGGATGAACCTGGCTGTGCCCGTAATTGTGTGGCACGGTTGAAACCGCGGAAGGTGTGCTCGCCGCGTCCGCCCACGAGTGCCCGGGCACCACCTGATGCCGGATCCATAAGGACGGCACCGCTTTGAACAATCTTGCCTTCCATTCCTCGTGGGAACAAATAATCCTTTGCATAAACTTTTTCAAGTCCAGACTGCAGGTTTTGGTCCATCTCGGAATAAATGCGATATCCTCGCGTTAATATTTCTTCCTGTGTTAAGCCGTATTTATAAATCGCTTCATTTAAAACCGCATCGACATAATATGGATATTTCCGCTCAATAAAGCTGCCGCCGCCATCCTTTAAACGGATTTTCTCTTTTATTGATTCCTTATACTCAGCATTTGTAATCATGCCGAGCTCCTTCATTTTGCCTAGCACGACATTTCGTCGTTTCATCGCCAAATCGTAGTTATTATAAGGATTGAGATAGTTTGGCGAGTGCAGTAATCCAGCAAGCATCGCTGCTTGACTGATGGAGACGTCTTTTATATCTTTATCAAAATATTTCTTTGAGGCGTTGGCAATTCCCCAGGCACCGCCGCCGAAATAAACCTGATTCAAATACATCTGCAGAATTTCGTTCTTTTTATAAACCTTTTCGATTTTGACAGCCAGAAATAATTCTTCTGCTTTCCGCTTATACGTACGTTCCGGTGATAATAGTGCATTTTTTGTCAGCTGCTGGGTGAGGGTACTGCCGCCGCCGGTAATTCTGCCGGAGAGCAGGTTGCCAAAGAAGGCCCGGGCAATCCCTTTAACATCAAAGCCACCATGTTCATAAAAACGCTCATCCTCAATCGCGACGACCGCATTTGGAACATATTTTGGCAAATCTTCAATCTTTACACCTTTTGTCCGATTTGTCGCAACATTCGTCGCTACATCGCCGTCTTTGTCATAAATAACGGTTGGCTGGCTTAAGCCTTCCTTCAATGATTGGACATTCGCCCGAGAAGCAAGCCAGGCAAAATATAGAATGGTTACAAGGACCACAACTAGAATAATTAATAATAGAATTTGTGTTAAATGTCGTTTCTTCCAAAAACGAACAATGAATTCCCATATTGGACGTAACTTTTCCATTGTTATCTCCTTACCTTCATCAGGATTTTAACTTTTTATATTATAAGTTTTCTCGGCGGAAAAGACCAATCAAAACCATTTTCGACAAGACTTTAAAAATTTTTTCAAAAAATTTGAAGGGGATTTGCGGCTGGTTATCGTCTATTAAGGTGAAGCAGGTAAATTTAGGAGGAAAAAATGATTACAATCAATAATTTAAGTCATGAGTTTGTTATCGGTAAAAAAGGCAGGCAAACGATTATTCCGGTGTTAAGGAATATATCGTTTAATGTTGAAAAAGGAGAGATCGTGACCATCGTAGGCCGGAGCGGTTCGGGAAAATCCACGTTGCTCAATTTAGTCAGCGGTTTTATCCGGCCAACAGAAGGTGAAATCTGGTTGAATGGTACAAAGGTAACTGATCTGAATGAAGCTAAGTTTGCTGATTTCCGGATTCAGCATCTGGGGTTTATTTTTCAAAGCTTTCAATTAATCCCCAGTATGACTGCCTTTCAAAATGTGGAGCTGCCTTTGATTTTAAAAGGGGTAAGCGAACGGGAGCGCAAACAGCAAACGGAGGAAATGCTGAAAAGAGTTGAATTACTAGATTATCAGGACCACTATCCTAGTGAGTTATCCGGAGGCCAGCAGCAGCGGGTCAGTATCGCCCGGGCGTTGATCGTTAATCCGCCTATTATTCTTGCCGATGAACCGACAGGGAGTCTTGATAGTGAAACGGAAGAAAGTTTACTAGAATTTATTAAGGAATTAAACCGGGATTTAGGAATTACGTTTCTTATTATCACCCACGATAATAAAGTGGCACAAATCGGCCATCGTACAATTGAGTTAAAGGATGGCCGGATTGTGGAAGGGGTGGCAATAGTATGAAACTAAGAGATCAATTTCGGTTCGTTCAACAAAATATGAAGAAAAATAAAACACGGGTATTTATGACTATTCTAGCAACCGCGATGGGCTGTGCTTTTTTGATTGTGCTTGCTTCGGTTGGATTTGGCCTGCAGAAATCAGTCGTAAAAGAAATGATGGAACAACGGGTTGTGACTCAAATAGATGTCCATGGAAAAGAGGTGAAGGAAGGCGGATTTCGTCCAATCAACAAAAAAGATATTCCGACGCTTGAAAAGATTAAGGATGTTAAGGCGGTAACAAGAAGGATCAGATTGGAGCAGGAGAGCAATTATAAGATTGGCAATTATCAAGGCGGGCAAGAAACGTTTGTGACGAACTTTCCGGCCGAGATCATGGCCGGTTTTGAATTATCAGCTGGACGTTTGCCAAAGGCCGACAATGAAGTGGTAGTCGGTTATGATTTTCCGTTAAATCTAGGGACAACCGATGAAGTTGATGATTTGTATGATAACAAAGGTCATGTAAAGAAAAAATATCGTTACCCCGAAACACTAATTGGAAAAAATCTTGAAATGACCGTTAAGCAATTGAAAAAAGGCAAAATAGTAGAGAAAAAGATTAACGTTACAGTTGTGGGAATTGGTAAAAAGCCAACAAGGGAATGGATGCAAGACAATAGTGTGTTTATTTCCGAAAAGATATTAAAAGAGATTGAAAGATTTACCGGGACACCAAGAGGAGCCATGCTAAGTGCGGATGAAAAGCTGCTGGAAAATCCCGATTCCTATGAAGGCATTTATGATGAGGTCAAGATCTATGCCAATAATATGGAAGCTGTTCAGGGAATTGTCGATCAGCTAAAAGAAAATAAATTTGAGAATTATTCCATTGTCAATGAATTAAAGCAAGTTAATACGATGTTCACGATTGCGAAAGCTGGACTTATTTTTATCGGAACAATTGCCATTTTAATTGCTTCTATTGGAATATATAATACAATGACGATGGCAGTAACGGAGCGGGCACCGGATATTGGCATCATGAAAGCAATTGGGGCACATCCAAAAACAATTAAACGGATTTTTCTGCTGGAGAGCAGTTATATCGGCTTAATTGGAGCTGTTATAGGGACTGTTGTTTCCTATGGAATTAGCTATGCCGTGAATTTTGTGATTCCGCTGATTATAAAACAGGCATTCGGCGAAGAGCTTCCGGCGGGAATTACATTTAGTGATATTCCATTCATCCTGCCAGTCATCTGCTTTGTCATTTGTTATTTCGTCACCATTCTCTCCGGATACCGGCCTGCACAACGCGCTGTTAGAGTCGATGTGTTAAAGGCAATGAGAAGAGAAGTATAAAACAGGTAAGGGTGCCTGACACCCTTTTTGGACAGCCTTTTTTTTAATAGTGGACAACCCTTTGCTGCCCCTAGCATATATTAATAGAAAGATAGGTAAGAAATGGGGTAGGGAGAATGATTAACTGGAAGGTTCGGTTTCAAAATCGTAATTGGGTTATTGCGTTTATATCGCAGCTGTTTATTGTTGCACAAATGATTTTGACTGGACTGCATTCACTGGGTGTAACAGATTTTCAGCTGACAGATGCGGTTAAGGATTGGCTTCTCATGTTTGCCAATGCCGTATTTGTATTGTTATCAATGCTTGGGCTCGTCCAAGACCCAACAACAAGAGGTTATCGTGACAGTGTCCGGGCCATGAATTATAAAAAACCAAATTAAGTAATGCTCGTAAGGACTTTGGAATAGGATGAAGTAACTTGGTAGAAAAGGAGTCCTTACGAATGTCGGATTGGATCACGATTTTCGCAATCGTAATCATTATGATCGCTGTTGTAGAAGAATTAATCTATTATATTTGGAACCGTTATCTATATGGAAAAAAAGAGAAAAGGCAAAGAAGATGGCTTCAAAAACTGGTGTTATTGATTTCACGAATAAAAAAGAAACGTGTTCAGGAGCCAAAGTCCAATATAACGAATGATGTCGACTCGCCATAATGGCGGGTTTTTTTATTGGGCATTTTCCTGCTGCTTTTTCTTAATGAAACCGGAAATCCCTTTTATAACAAAATAAAGGGCAAAAAGCATCAAGATGACTAGCTCAGTTTGTTCGGTAACACGAAAAGATCTTAATTGTTTCCTAATAATTCCATAGGGGCTGAATCCTAGAGCCAAATCTAAAAAAATAATGAGTGTAAACATCGAAATCGATAGAAGTAACATAACAAAAATGGTTTTCAACAGGTTCACCTCACAAAGAAATTTTTCCAATGATGCCGTTAATTATTCAGACTAAATGATCTTCAATGGATAAAATCAGTCCTTTTGGATAACATAACCAAAACAAAAGCAGGTATAAAAGTGGGGCGTTTGTTTGTGTCAATATTAACCAAAATGTTAAAAAAGAAACAAGCTCACAGAAAAAATGATAATTTTCGGCAAAATTTAGACCCCTTAAACCCAGAAGAATTGTCCATCCATAAAGATTATCAAGAAAATATTAATAGGATTAAAGGAGAGTTAGGCAATAGTACCGATCTTGTCATTAGAGAACTAAATTTCGGCCCGGTCCATGGGGCCTTGGTGTATATGGACGGGTTGGTTGATGGGAAATGGATCAGCGAATATGTACTGGAAACGTTGATGAATAAGGCGCTTCCAGATGAACATCCTGATCTTTTTCAAGTTATATTGGAAAAAACAGTGGCTTTAGGTTCAGTGAAAGTCATCAATAACTGGAATGAAGTGTATGATTTGTTGTTATCAGGATGTTCAATTATTTTCCTTAACGGCTATAACAAAGCAATTAGCGGCGAAACAAAAGGCGGGGAAACACGTCCGATTCTTGAACCCACACAGCAATTATCGATTCGCGGGCCAAAGGATGCTTTTACCGAGACACTAAGAGTGAATACGGCTTTAATTCGAAGAAGAATTAAAAGCCCGAATCTTTGGGTCGAGTCGATGAAAATTGGTAAGGTAACGCAAACGGATATTGCCATTATGTATGTAAAAGGGATTGCGGATGATGAAATTGTCAAAGAGGTAAAACAACGATTAAATCGGATTGATATTGACGCAATACTTGATTCCGGTTACATTGAGCAGTTAATTGAAGATCAAACCTTCACCTCCTTCCCGACAACTTATCATACAGAGAGACCAGATGTTGTAGCTTCCCATCTGCTTGAAGGCAGGATCGCCATTGTTTCTGACGGCAGTCCGTTTGCCGTAACCGTTCCGGCCATTTTTGTGCAATTCTTCCAAGCACCTGATGACTATTATTCCCGTTTTGATATTTCATCAAGTATTCGGCTGCTGAGGATTTTATCGTTTTTTATTGCTTTAATTGGCCCATCGCTATATATTGCGGCGACAACGTTTCATCAAGAAATGATTCCGACAACGCTGGCAATTGCCATTGCTGCGCAGCGGGAAAATGTCCCGTTTCCGGCCTTTGTGGAAGCGTTGATCATGGAAGTAACGTTTGAAATCCTTCGTGAGGCGGGCTTGCGTCTGCCGAGAGCGGTAGGGCAGGCTGTTTCCATTGTCGGTGCACTTGTTATTGGGCAGGCAGCCGTACAGGCAAGTATTGTATCACCGGTAATGGTCATTGTTGTGTCCATTACCGCCATTGCCAATTTCTCCACACCAGTCTTTGCGATGGCAGTTTCCGCCAGATTACTGCGCTTTACCTTGATGGTCTTGGCCGCACTTGTCGGTTTTTTTGGCATCATGGTTGGCCTAATGGTAATGGCGATTCATTTATGTTCATTGCGGTCTTTTGGGGTACCTTATATGGCTCCATTATCACCATTTAGCGGTGAAAATCAGCAGGATGTATTCATCCGCTATCCAATATGGGCCTTTAAAGACCGTCCGAAGCATATCAGCAAAGGCAATATCATAAGAACGGGAGAACATCAAAGACCGACGCCGCCCAAGCATGGCAGCTCCCATGAATCGGATGATACGAAGGGGAATTAGCTATGAATAGAATGTATCGAGCTCTGCTACTATTGGTTTTCGTCATTCCGCTGCTCGGCGGCTGCTGGAATCAGCGGGAGCTGACTGATTTAGCCTTTGTTATGGCGATTGGAATCGATAAGGGCACAGGAAATGAGAAATTTGATGTTACGTTTCAAGTGGTGGTGCCGGCAAATGTTTCGTCCGGTCAAAATGGCGGAGGAGGCGGTCAAGGACCTCCCGTCGTGGTTTATAAAAGTACGGGGAACAATATTACAGCGGCGAGCAGAAAAGCAACGAAAAAGATTCCGAGGGAAATTTACTATTCTCATACAAGTATTGTCATAATCGGTGAGGAGCTAGCAAGGGAAGGAATTATGGATGTTTTAGACGGTTTTGACCGCGATCCGGAGTTTCGTACAACAACAGCGGTTATTGTTGCAAAAGAGCGAAAGGCGGAAGATTTAATTTCAATCCTAACCAATCTTGATAAGCTGCCAATGAATAGATTTACGAAGACACTGGAAGCGACTGAAGCTATGCTTGGTGAAAATATCAAAGTAACCATTGATGATCTTTTAGAGGGAGTTACTAGTTCTGGGAAAGAACCGGTATTGAGCGGCTTTATATTGGAAGGCAGTCCGGAGAAGGGGACTTCCCCGCAGAATATTAATACAACAAAACCTCCGGCAATGATTACTGCCGATGGGCTGGCAGTGATGAAAGATGGGAAATTAGCAGGCTGGCTGACTCATAATCATGTCCGCGGTGCTGTTTGGCTGATGAATAAAATGAAAGGGACAGATATCGATTTTAATTATAATGGAAAAAAGGATGCGATTAGCACCACACCTTATTTATCAGATACTGATATTAAGATAACGTATAAAAATGGAAAACCATTTGCCAATATTAAAATTGAAACGGTTTTTAAGTTAAGTGAGATTAATACAGAATTTGATAATGAAAACCCAAAGAAAATTGATGAGCTGGAAAAATTAGCATCTGCTCAAATAAAAAAAGAAGTGGAAGACGCGATCAAACAAGTACAAGGATATAAAGCAGATATCTTTGGTTTTGGCGAAAGAGTCCATCGCAGCAACCCAAAGCTTTGGAAGAAAATCAAAGCTGACTGGAATAACCAGTTCGCCAGCATGGATTATCACGTCGAGGTAAATACCTTTTATCGGGAATCAGGTTTAAGAGGAAAGCCATTTTGGACGAATTTGAAAAAATAATCGGAAGGGGGATGGATCGTGGAGAAGGCGAAAATCAGTACAAAACAGCTATTTGTGTTAGTCGTCTTGTTTGAGATGGGCAGCTCAATCCTTGTTGGATTCCCACTGAATTTAAAACAAGATGCATGGATTTCCGTTCTGCTCGCAATGGCCTGCGGAGTAATGCTATTTTTCGTTTATTACCGCCTGTTCCTATATTATCCAGACCTTCCTCTCACTGGTTATTTAGAAAAAATAATTGGTAAATGGCCAGGGAAAATAATCGGTTATTTCTATATGATCTATTTCGCCTATCTTGCAGCAAGAGTGCTGCGCGATTTCGGAGAATTATTGACATCAACTATTTACACCCATACACCGTTATTTTTTCTTATGACTTTATTGATGGTTACAAATGCCTATGCCATCCAGAAAGGATTTGAAGTCATTGCCCGGGTGGGAGAACTGTTTTTTGCTGTTGTTTATTTAATGGCGATTGTCGGTTTTTTTCTAATCATCTTTTCCGGCTTAATTCATTTGGAACACTTGAAACCTGTTTTGGAAAATGGCTGGCTGCCGATTATCAAGACGACATTGAAAGGGCCGCTGACATTTCCTTTCGGCGAGATGGTTGTATTTACCATGCTGCTTCCATATCTAAATAAGGCAAAGAAAGCAAAAATAGTTTGTATTACAGGAATGGTATTGAGCGGGATAAATTTTACAATCGCGACCGTTATTAATATTGCGACATTGGGGATTGATTTATTTATCCGTTCGCCTTATCCATTGCTTTCTACCATTAGTAAGATCCAGCTATTTAATTTTATAGAGCGGCTAGATGTCATGTTCATGCTCTATTTAATGATTGCTGGTTTTATTAAAGTAGCCATATTTTATTACGCAGTTGTCATTGGAACAGCAAACTTATTTCAATTTAAAGATTATCGAAAAATAAATTTACCTATTGGAATATTTATTCTCGTAACTGCATTGATGATTGCCCCTAACTATACGGAACATATAAAGGAGGGGCTTGAGATTGTCCCGATTTATTTACATTGGCCATTCCAAATTATTCTGCCGTGTCTATTTTTAATGATTGCATTCATACGAAATCGCAATAAAAAGTCAAAGACTGCTGCATCGTAAGTAAATAAAAAAACTGCCCTAAGCATTGAGTAAGGCAGTTTTTACTGTAATTTAATCTTCTTTAGATGGCCGTTCATGGACGATAGGTAATTCAATAAATACGGTAGTTCCCTCGTTCTTTTGGCTTTCAAAACGGATAGTCCCTTTATGTGATTGGACGATTTTAAAGCTGACAGTTAAACCTAAGCCGGTACCTTTTTCTTTGGAAGAATAAAAGGGTTCGCCGATTTTCTGCAGCCGTTCTTCTGAAATTCCGGAGCCATTATCTTCAATCATGATTAAGATCCTGTTTCCGTCCTCTTTTTTAAGAGTAATCGTCACTTTGCCGCCTTTCGTAGAGGCTTCAATAGCATTTTTAATAATATTGATAAATAATTGCTTCAGCTGGTTCGGCTCGCATTCAATGAAAAGGTCTTCATTAGGGAAAGAAGACTCGATTTGCACATTATATAAACTGGCCTCAGTTCCTAATAATGAAATCACATCATGGAGAAGTTTTTGAATCCATGCTTTTGAAAATTTAACATGCTGCGGCTTGGCTAACAATAAAAGCTCACCGACAATATGGTTTATTCGGTTTAATTCATCGAGCATTATTTGGTAATAATATTGGTGTTTTACATCCTCTACCTGAAGGATCTGCACAAAACCTTTTAAGGATGTAAGCGGGTTGCGAATCTCATGGGCAACGCTTGCTGATAATTCACCAACAACCGATAGCTTTTCTGTGCGTCTTAAACGTTCTTCTCTTTCCTTTAATTCCTTCAGCATTTCTTTTCGCTCAGTGATGTCGCGTCCCATCACAACCAAACCTTTTCTTGACCCATCCGAGTTAAACAGAGGAACTTTGATGGTTTCAAAGGTTTTTATTGATCCATCCGGTATCGGAAGAGATTCTTCCACTCGGGTAATTTCCCCATTTCTCCATGTCTCCTCATCTGAAATCTCGCATTGTCTTAATGCTTCTGCATAAAAATCCGTATATTTTGCAAGCTCTGAGTCTTTTTTGCCGCGATAATCGACATTTTCCAACTGGAATAATTGGAGACCGAAATTGTTTGCTTCAATCCATCGGCCTTCCCCATCTTTAAAATTTACAAAGTCCACCATCGAATTAATTAAAGTAGAAAGACGCTGTTGATCTTCTTTAGAGGCATGTAGTTCCTCTGTCTTATGGATAAGAAAATAAAAAAATCCGCCGGTAATGATGACGTATATAACCTCTTTAATCCTCGCTGCTATATCATTTAAAGAACTTGGCAAAAAGTGATAAATTAAAGAATTAGATCCAAAAATCCAAACTATACTTATGATAATGTAAAGGAGGATAAGCTGTTTTTTCTGCATAAAAGTCTCCTGAATATACTTGGGATATTTATAAAACATTAGTCCTAATATATAGTACAAGAAAATCAATAACTTTGGAATCTAATTTTTACTTTTAATAGGAATTCAGTAGATTCTTTTTCCAAGAATCACAAGGTCACGCTCGATTCCATCTAATTCAGCTATATTGGGAAGATGGGCCCATTTTTCAAATTCAAACCGAGAAAAGAGCTTTATACTTGGCACATTATGAGCAAAAATAAAGCCGAGCAGTGTTTTAATCCCCAGCTTAGGGCATTCATCCAACGCTTTTTCAATTAAATAGTTGCCTAATTTTCTCCCGCGGTAATCCTGGTGGATATAGATGCTGATTTCAGCTGTGCCGTTATAGGCAGGGCGGCCGTAAAATGATTGAAAGCTGACCCAGCCGCAAATAATACCGTCTTCTTCCACCACCCATAACGGCCGGAATGAAGGGGAATGCTCTTGAAACCACTGAAGCCTGCTTTCAACGCTTACTGGTTCTAAATCGGCCGTTACCATTCTGCTTGAAATGGTTGAATTGTAAATCTCGATAATCGCTGGTAAATCCTTCATCTCTGCGTTTCTTACAGTGAACATGATCATCATTCCTTATTGTGTCTGATTTTTACTAATATTTATCGTAAATTTCAATCATTTGAAAATCAATACCTAAAAAGAAAAACCTTCTCCATTTAAGCGGAAAAGGTTTTTCTGGTTTTGGAAGTAGGTATTGTCTGCCTCCAGATTTCGTTTCTGTGCCGTATCCTTACCAGCGGTGGGCTTTGGCATTACTCCTTAGGATGATATCGTTTTGCGACCTTTGCGTTTGGCCATTTACCTGGGAACTTTGACGTTTCGGTCTTGTCCAAGTGTGGTTAAATAGCTCTGACTTTTCATCTAAACGCTCTCTGTAGCTCATCAAATCACCTCTATAAAGGATTTTGAAACGATGATATTCGTAGTGGAATATCAGTTTTATTATTTGTTAATAGGTTTAAAAATAGTCAGAAAAGGTCATAGAATATTGTGATCTGCCTTTTTAAAACATTGTGAAAAGGAATAAAAACCAATCACAATTTTTTGTTTTTGAAATATAATAATAAGGTGATTTGCAAAAATCACTTAATTTTTTTTGAATCCTAAAGCATAATCATATATAATTTCCATTAGGGTCCGTTTTTGAATGACCTTCATACTTTACAACGATTGGGAGTAGTAACATGGAAAAAGTATTAATTTTCGGTCATAAGAATCCTGACACAGATTCCATTTGTTCAGCGATTGCTTATGCTGACTTGAAGAAACAATTAGGATTGAATGTGGAGCCTGTCCGCCTGGGTGCCGTTAATGGCGAGACACAGTATGCACTTGATACCTTCAAGGCAGAAGCACCTCGTTTAGTTGAAGCAGTTGCAAAAGAAGCAAAGTCTGTTATCTTAGTTGACCATAACGAACGTCAGCAGAGTGCTGATGATATTACCGAGGTACGCATCCTTGAGGTAATTGACCATCACCGTATTGCAAACTTTGAAACAAGCGACCCGCTTTATTATCGCTGTGAACCAGTTGGCTGTACTGCTACGATTCTAAATAAAATGTACAAAGAAAATGGCAAGACCATGAGTAAAGAGATTGCCGGCTTAATGCTTTCTGCGATTATTTCTGACTCTTTATTATTTAAATCACCAACCTGCACACATGAAGATGTGATTGCTGCTCATGAATTAGCGGAAATCGCAGGTGTGGATGCCAATGTTTATGGGTTAGAAATGCTAAAAGCAGGTGCTGATGTTAGCAGCAAAACAGTTGAGGAATTATTGACTCTTGATGCGAAAGGCTTTGATATGGGTTCGAGTAAAGTTGAGATTGCTCAAGTTAATACAGTCGATCCATCTGATGTGCTTGCGCGTAAAGCGGAATTGGAAGCTGCCATCAATCAAAAAATTGCTGATAAGAACCTAGACTTGTTTTTATTTGTCATTACTGATATTTTAACAAATGATTCCGTTGCCCTGGCGCTTGGCGGAAAATCGGCAGCGGTTGAAAGAGCCTACAATGTAACATTATCCGACAATACGGCAACATTAAAAGGTGTTGTTTCTCGTAAGAAACAAATCGTTCCGGTATTAACTGAGGTTTTTAATAAAGTGGAAATTTAATAAAAAAATGTCCATGTGTTCATGACATGGACATTTTTTTATTTTTCATGCTAGGCGTCTATTCCCGCTTTTGGTGATTGTCGTCTTTTTGGTTTAACATGAAAAAGGTTAACGGCTGATCGGAGCCGGTCATCAGTTTGTACACATACGATGATGTCAGCTTATAGCCATCTTCAATTTTTGACGCCAAAAAGTTTGTCCGCTCAAAAATAATCGAACGAAAATGATTTAGCTGACGAAGGATTTTTTCCGTTAATGCCTCTTGATTGTCCAGCCGCTCGAGGACATCCATTTGAAATTCTTCCTGTTTTGCTGACGTTTCCTTTTGCAATACCAGCTGCTCCTGTAATTGCTGGTTAAGCTGCTGATTCGTTTCCTCTTGTTTTTCCAGCCTGTTAGAAATCTCCTGAAGGCTGGTACTTAACCGATGGACATTTTCAATAATGTCTTCTTTCAGCACTGCTTCATTTTGCAAAGCCTGTTGGAAAAATTCATTTTTTTCTTGAAGGCTTTGTAAGAACTGAACCATTTGGGCTTCAAAATCCTTTTGTTCCAAATTGCTTTTTCTTAGTTCATACAGCTGGTGGCCGACCTTGTTCCATTGTTGGAAATGACTTTTTTCTTGTTCTAAGGAACGGGATTTTAATTCGTTTAAGGAGCTTTGTAAAGCGGAATTAGTCTTTTCCTGTTGCTTCATTAATTCTGTGAGAAAATCCTGCCTTGCGAACGACTGATTCGGTTCTTGGAGGATAGAATTAGTTTTATAAACACCCAGATGCTGTTTCTTATTGATATATAAGCCCATATCACACTCCACCTCGTTATTTTTTTGTTCTTGATATCTTATGTATGAAAAATAAATGTGGGGACAATATTGGGCGAGGGATGAGGTAAAAAAGGGGAGTTCCGGGTGATTTGTGCGGCTGCTTTGACAAATGCAGATAGATGGTATATTATTATCTCGGATTCGAGATAATAATATTTGAGATTTAAAAAGGAGAACATGATCATGCTAAGAAAAATAGATAATGAAAACATGGGCAGAAGTAATTTGGGTTGGTTAAGTAGCATTTTCCACTTTTCTTTTGCCGAATACTACAATCCAAAAAATATCCATTTTGGGATGTTACGCGTGCTTAATGATGATATGGTGGCTCCGGGCACGGGCTTCGATCTTCATCCACATCAAAACATGGAAATCATCTCCTATGTTGTCAATGGCGAACTGACTCATGGTGACAGCATGGGGAATAAAAGTACTATTTCCCGAGGTCATGTTCAATATATGAGTGCTGGAACTGGGGTGTATCATAGTGAACAAAACCTAGGCGAGCAAACATTGAGATTTTTACAAATCTGGATCGTTCCTGATAAAAACGGTTATACACCAAGCTATGGCGACCATCGCTTTAATTGGGAAGATAGGCATAACCAATGGCTCCATATGGTGTCAAGTAAAGAAGGGGATGCCCCAATCAAAATAAACCAAGATGTTAATGTCTTTGCATTGGAACTTAATAAGGGGAATGAAATCAGCTTTCCTATCGGTGAAGGAAGACAGGCATATATGGTTCAGGTAGAAGGCGGCTCTACAGTTAATACGATTGACTTAAACCAAAGAGATGCATTAGAAATTGTGGAAGAGGACATTTATATTACCGCAGTTGAACATACCCATGTTGTCATCCTGGAGATGAAAAAAATTGATTAACAAAGCCATCGCTCCTCGCTGAAGGAGCCTTGGCTTTTTTCATTTCCTTGTTCCGAATAGATAGGATAAAATGAAAGAGAAAAGAGGTGCATTTCATGGAAAACAAAGCTGTCAGCCGCTGCGGCTGGGTCAACCAAGATCCGTTATATATAGACTACCATGACAATGAATGGGGTGTTCCGGTATATGATGACCGTTTGCTGTTTGAGTTGATAAATTTAGAAGGTGCACAGGCGGGGTTAAGCTGGTACACGATATTAAAAAAGCGGGAGAATTATCGTAAAGCGTTCGACCACTTTAATGCCGAAAAAATTGCAGCATTTGATGATTATAAGATTGAAGCGCTTTTACATAATGATGGAATCGTCAGAAATAGACTGAAAATCAATGCTGTCGTGACTAATGCTAAGGCGTTTCTCAAAGTAGTAGAGGAATTCGGTTCTTTTGCTGATTACATTTGGTCATTTGTTGGCGGCAAACCCATCCAAAATCATTTCAAAGATTTAAGCGAGGTACCTGCTACAACTGAAATCAGCGACCACTTAAGCAAGGATTTAAAGAAACGCGGCTTTAAGTTTGTCGGCTCCACGATTTGTTATGCCTTCATGCAGGCGGCTGGATTGGTGAATGATCATATTGAAACCTGTTTCTGTTATCAAAAAAGCAGCAAAAAAACGATGTCTTAACAGGAAGACATCGTTTTTTATTTATTTTTTATCAATTGCAAATTCAGATGCAGGAATGGGGATTACCTTTCCTCCAATTTGAACATGAACGGTATCGTTAAAAATGGCTTTCACAATTCCTTTTAAAGAAATAGTAGAATTTACTGAGATTTTTTTTGCTTCAGATTGGTTGGCCATAAAATTCAACACCTTTCAAATTAGTAAAAGAAAAATTGTTAAAGTTTACATTATATTATTCGGAGAATCTCCTCGATATCCTTCTTAGTTTGTAGGCATTTTGGAAAAAATGAAAAAACGGTCATGTTATGAATTAATTTTTCAAGGGGTGTTTAAAAGGGATACAGCATAACATGAACCGTAGTTCAAGTATTACATGTTATGGGCAGGTTGTCAACGGAAAGGTGAACTGTAGTTCATTTTTGGGGAGTATGGTATGATGTGAAATGAGGTGGTAATCATGTCGGAAAAAGAAGATTTGCTTGTTGGCGAATTTCCATTTATTCCAAGACAAGTTAGGGCCCAGCAGAAGAGAGAGGCACTGCTTGAGAGCGGGCAGGCTCTATTTACATTAAATGGGTATGAACAGACAACTGCGAAGGAAATAGCGGCACATGCCGGGGTGGCAACAGGTACATTCTATCGTTATTTTTCGGATAAACGGCAGCTTCTTATGGCCCTTTTGGAAGATAAAATCGATAATTTTCTAGCGCCGGAGCCACACTGGTTTTCCAGTAATCCTGAATCAGTATTGGCTTCTCTTTTAGAAGTACGTGCCAGGCGATTGCAGCAATCTGGACTCTACCGAGTGTTACCAGAAATTTTATCGAAAGACATGGAACTTGCCGAGGTTATGAAGGAAGCAAGATTGAAAATCCATGAGAGAATTTTATTTGGTTTAAAACAAATTAATGAAAAAGGTTTAACATGGAACGATTTAGATTTAGATACTGTTACCTGGTCCATTATGGTATTGGTCGAAAATGGACATGAAAAAGAAAAACAAAGTGGAAATAGGGTAAACTATTCCGAAATGGCAAAAGTGATTTGCCGCATGGTTTTTCCGCCAGACATTTTAGAACAATTACAAAATCATAATGAGTAATGTTTTTAGGAAAGGACGTTCATTCGTGGATCTTGAACAAGTGATTGATTTAAAAGAGTTAAGAGCGTTAAAATTTGAATTAACAAGATTTATGATGGCATATAAATTTGCGCTAGATGAAATGAACACCAAAATTAACATATTAAAAGAAGAATTTAATTATATGCATGACTATAACCCAATCGAGCATGTCAAATCACGGCTCAAATCTCCTGAAAGCTTGTTAAAGAAGGTTCACCGTAAAGGTTATGAATTTACTTTAGCTTCTATTAAGGAAAATGTAAGGGATATCGCTGGGATTAGGATCACCTGTTCTTTTATATCTGATATATATGAACTGGCCGAAATGATTGCTAAGCAAAAGGATGTTAAGGTGGTTGAATACAAGGATTATATAAAAAAACCTAAGCCGAATGGTTATCAAAGCTTGCACTTAATTCTCCAGATCCCAATTTTCATGTCGGACCGGGAAGAATTAACGTATCTAGAGGTTCAAATCCGGACAATTGCGATGGATTTCTGGGCAAGCTTAGAGCATAAAATTTATTATAAGTATAATAAAGAAATCCCCGGCCATATGACGGCTGAATTGAAGGAAGCAGCTGTCATGGCTGCGCAGCTCGATCAAAAAATGGAACGGCTGCATAATGAAATTATTGAAATTAAACAAGCCAATGAAGAAACTCAAGACTGCATGCTAATTGACAGCAAAAACAGCAGCTGGAATATTCCATTACTGGAGAATTTATTACCAAAAAAGGATTGATAAAAAAAGAAGGTCCCTCATAGGATAAACATGATGAACCTCCTGAGTAATCAAATGTTACTGTGCCGGTTTTTCAACCAAAAATTCAGATGTTGGGATTGTAATAACCTTTCCGCCGATTTGCACATGAACGGTATCGTTGAAGATGGCTTTCACAATTCCTTTTAACGAAATCGTGGAATTTACAGATATATTTTTTTTTGATTCAGTTTGGTTTGCCAAATTAACCAACACCTTTCAATATTATATGAAGATATTATATAGGATTCCGAGCCTTAATTGCGAATAAAATGAACGGTAATTGAGTATTTTTTGTTAAATAATTGTATTCAGCTTTTCCCCAATTGTTATCATTTTAAACCTTTTTTTATAAAAAAAGCTAATCCAAATGGACTAGCTTTTTTGAAAGGAATTAATAATGCAGTTTTTTCTCGATATTTGTCAAAATGTGCTGGCTTTGTAGGTATTCCCGTTCACGTCGTTTTTCGACCTTCATACGAACGTCCAGCTTTCTGCTGTAGTCGGCAAAGCATACTCCATGGGCATTATACATGGCTTTTTCCATATCGTGTGTGTAATTCAATTTTAACTGATTGATATAAATCCCTCCGGTTATGATTGTTTCACAGCTTCTTATTTTTCATAGTTTTCATCTTAACATCATGTGTTAGATTGAACAAAGTCGAAAAATGGTGATTATAGGCCATATAAGTTAATAAATCCGAAAAATTTAAAAATAACTCACTGTAGCTTAAAATAATAAAATATTTCGTACAATAAAAGCATGTTTTAGTTTTCATAATAACCTTCGCCTTACGGTGGGGGGGTATGTTATAATCAAGCAAAGAGAGGAGGCCGTTTACATGTCAAATGAATTGAGTCATGAAGAAGTCTTGGATTCGTCTTGTTGCAATCATGAGGACAGCCACCGTAAAAGCCATCATTCCGATAAAATAAAAAGCAATCTCATTACAAGATTAAATCGTATTGAAGGTCAAATTCGCGGTATTAAAGGGTTAATTGAAAAAGATACGTATTGTGACGATGTCATCCATCAAATTTCCGCTACTCAATCAGCTTTAAACAGCGTAGCAAAAATTCTGCTGGAAGGCCATATGAAAAGCTGTGTGGTTGAAAGAATTCAAGAAGGCGACTTAGAGGTTTTGGATGAGGTCCTTGTGACAATCCAAAAGTTAATGAAAAAATAAGAAAAAGACTCCTGCAGTTTGGAGTCTTTTTTGTGCTTATTGTGATATTGAATTAGAGTGAGGGATTTCGGTTGTTTCAGGCACTCGTAACAGAATAACGGCGCCTATGATGAATAGGATTATTAAGCTGAACACACCGCTGTTCGTATTGCCGGTCGTTTGTGCCGTGACGCCAACTAAGAACGGTCCTAATATCGCGGCGAATTTATAAAAAATACTATAGAAGCCGAAAAATTCGTTTGCGTTTTCTTTCGGTACCAGCTTGGCGAAATAGGAACGGCTTAATGCCTGAATTCCACCTTGTGAGGAGGCTACCAGCATCGCCAAAATCCAGAAATCCAATACTGTTTTAAGGAAATACGCATAGCTGCAAATTATAATATAAATGATGATTCCGACGAGCAGCATTCTTTTTGCCTGAAATTTGTCAGCAAGCTTTCCGTAAAGGTAGGCAAATGGCGCCGCCACTACCTGGGTCACAAACAGGATAATTAATAGATTGGTCGAGTCAATACCAAGATCTGACCCGTAGGCTGTCGACATCGTGATGATGGTGTTTACACCGTCAATATAAAAAAAATAAGCTAATAGGAAGAGAAACAACGGGCGGTAAAGTTTGATTTTTTTAAACGTTTGAAACAGCTGTTTAAAGCTATTCGAAATTGGATTCGGAACCTGTTCCTTGTAATAAATCTGATTCACATTCTTCAGCATGGGAATCGTGAACAATCCCCACCAAAGCGCTGTTATTGCAAAAGCCAGCTGGCTGGCTGTGGAAACGGAGATGGGAAGTATGTGCTGCTGTGATAAAATGATTAACGCGATGCCAAGGATAAAGGGGATCGTGCTGCCAATATAACCCATCGCAAAGCCGTTGGAGGAAATCCGGTTCATTCGTTCTTCGGTTGTGACGTCGACAAGAAAGGCATCATAAAAAATATTAGTGCCGCCGAAGCCAATGACGGTGAGCATATAACAAATCAGCAGAAATAGCCATTGGCTGCTCGGAACGACCGCGAGCAAAAAGGTAAAAATAATTCCTAAAGCAAAGAAGAAGGTAAAAAAGCGTTTTTTAAAGCCTTTGAAATCGGCAATACTTCCGAGAACGGGTGCGCAAATGGAAATCAGCAGTGTTGCAAACGAATTGGCATACCCCCAGTAAGCAGTAGAAGTAGTGGCACTGACCCCGGCATCTGTTGCAGCCGCTTTGAAATATAACGGAAATACCGCGGTGGTAATCAGGATTGAATATGCTGAATTGGCCCAGTCGTAGAATACCCAGCTCTTTTCTTGCTTGGACATCCGGGTCATCTTGAAGCCCCCTTTATTTTTGTGATGGTGGTTACGGTTGGATACGCGTCATTACAGTCGTATACAGAAATAACTACTTAAATTGTTAATAATTCCTCCATTACTCGGCCGTCGGTTTCTCCTAAACTTACACCCAGCAGCCGGGCAAAAGTAGGTCCTTCATCAATAAGTCGGCAGAAAGGGATGGTGACGGGATTTATTCCTTTTCCGGCCGCCATTAAGATGGTTTCATAATTTTCTTTTTCCGGTGAATAGCCATGGGTGGCAAGCGTGTACTTAGGATCAGCCATCACATCATCCGCAGTAATTTCTTTGATGTATTCCCCCTCTATATCTTCTAAAAAGTAATAGCCACTTTTGGCATCTAACATAAAGGAACACGAGCCGTCAGCACCTTTTTCAGCTGCTTGTGCTCCTGTTAATATCGTTTCAATTCCCGAGTCGGTATCATTGGCTAATGAAGTTAAAAGCTGTTCGACCTTGGCGAGTGTTGTTGTGTCGTTCGAATCTTTAAGATAAATATATGCTGAGCCATCACAGCTTTTACAATAGGCCATCCAATTTTTTATTTTTCCCCTGGCGTTGGCCGTAATCAGTTTATGCTTCCGGAAAAGAACATTGGGCTTGATCGCTTTGTTTTCATCGAGGGCACTGTGATCTCCTAGCAAGACCACTGTAGAACTTTCATATATATCACTATAATTTAGCGCATCAAGAATTCGTCCAAGGCGGATATCATGGCGTTGTAATACTGCAAGAGCTTCATTGGAAGAAAATCCGTGATGATGGCGCTGAGTATCAAGGTCCGTGAAGTGCACCATCAATAAGTTAGGCTTTTTTGTTTTGATGGTATGGACAGTTGATTCTAGAACAAAGTCATCCAATGCTGGCTGATTCAGCCCCTTCCGGATATGACCGAAACGCTTGTTTAGCTCCCATTGAAAACCTGGTGTTCCATTTATCAGGGAGACCAAAATTTGATGATGCCATGGACGGTTGGCGAAAATTTCCGGCATATTATAGTCAATTTTTGCTTTGGCTGTAACCGGCCATAATAAGGAGGCTGTAACCAATCCAGCTTTTTTTGCTTCATCGTAAAGGGTGGTTCCATTGATATAATCCCGGTGCCAATTCCAATCAGGCGACCTCCATCCAGGCTGCACCAAGGTATTATTTATGATGCCATGCCGATTCGGATAATTTCCTGTCACAATGGAGGCATGGCAGGCATAAGTCACGGATGGGTAAACGGTTTCAACTTTTTCGACATAGGCTCCGGGCTTTAGAATTTTTTGAAAATGCGGCAAGTCTTTTAAAATAGGAAAGTCTAAAGCTGATAGGCAATCGAATGAGATGATAATGAGATGGTCGGTAAGTCGTTCCATGGAAACCTCCGTTAATAGTTGTCCAGTTAATTTTATTGTACTATATGCAGCGGGAATTGGAATAATATTCCGAAGTTTTTTATAAGTATAGAAGGCGATTTATAACAAATTTCTTTGTTAAAAAAAAACATAAATATCCCTAAAAAATATATTGACTGGTTTTATTTATTGATGTTATAATAATAAATTTGATAAAAAATTGCATATGTGTTATACTTATTATGGTTTCAAATTTTGGAGGTGTTTTTAATTGTTTCAAGTTGGTGATTACGTTGTGTATCCAATGCAGGGAGCTGGGGTTGTTGAGGCTATAGAAGAAAAGGAAGTTTTAGGCGAGAAACGAAATTATTATGTAATTAAAATACCTAGCAGTAAAATGCGGGTCATGATTCCTGTTGGAAAAGAAAGAAAAGCACGGATTCGCTTGGTTTCAGATAGACCTACACTTGAAAAGGTATTAAATATTTTCCAACATGGACAAACCGATACTACTCTTTCCATGAAAGAAAGATACAAAATTAACTCAGACAAATTGAGAACAGGAAATTTTAAAGACGGAGCCGAAGTTGTACGTGATTTAATGCGTATAAATCATAATAAAGCACTTAATCAGAGCGAGAAGCAAATGCTGGAGAGTGCACGGAAGCTGTTCGTCGGTGAATTAGGCTTAATAAAAGGGATATCTGAAAAACAGGCAACGGAATGGTTAAAAAACAAGGTGGTTTAAGTACATTATTTTGAAACTGTATTCCTTAAAAAAACAGCGCTCTTGTTTCCTAGAAGCGTGTTTTTTTTGTCAAAAATCAAGTTTACATAATAAATGTAATGTATACTTATTTTTAACAAATTTGATTTTCAATATTTTCATGATATAATATTTCCTCGACTGGAACATAGTGGGAATTCGACAACTAATTATGAAAGAGGATTTATATGAAAATTTGGTTTAACAGATGGTTTACGACTGTTTTGCATTATCTGGAAATGATACGTAACAATGAAGATCAGCGAAAATTTATTATATACGGAAGTCATCCAAACCGAGATGCGCTTTATTTACAATACTGTGACTTTGTATTTGAGGAACCTGATCTTACAGGGGATGAATATGTAGATTTTTGCCTTGATTTTTGTAAAACCCACGCCATAGATATTTTTGTTCCGCGAATGGAAAATGTCTTAATATCTGAGCGGCTGGCAGATTTTGAAGCGATTGGGGTAAAGGTGCTGGTTTGTCCTAACGCGGGCTTGATGAAAATGATGGAGAACAAGGCTGTCACTTATCAGGAGCTTTTGAACAATACTAGCAGCCCTATTTTTTCAATTCCAGACTATAAAATTGTTAATAATGTTGCTGATTTTAAACAGGCTTATATGGCACTAAAGGAAAAAGGACATAAGGTTTGTTTTAAGCCAGTGGTCGGCGAAGGAGCGAATGGCTTTCGTGTCCTTAAAGATGAGATTGATTCAATTGAGCAGCTCATGCGACATGGCACTAGTTTTCGCATGCCTTTCCTTTATGCTTGCGACATTTTAGGACAGCAGGAAACTTTTCCAGACTTAATGGTAATGGAATATTTAGAGGGAAGGGAATACAGTATTGATTGCTTGGCGTCACAGGACAAATTATATGCCGCAATTCCAAGAATGAAAGGTGACGGCAGGGTGCGGGAGCTTGTGGATCATCGTGAACTCATACAACAAGCACATGAATTTCACCGCGAGTATAAAATTCCCTATGTGTTTAATATTCAGGTGAAATATAACAACGGTATCCCAAAACTCTTGGAAATCAATCCACGCATGAGCGGCGGCATGCATATAAGCTGCCTCTCCGGCATCAACATGCCATACCTCGCCATCAAAATCCTGCTTGAAGAACGGATAGATGACAAGCAGCTAAAACCAAAATTCGGCATCCGCGCCAGCCATATTGAAAAGGAAATGATACTAGGGTCAAATTTGGTGTCAGGCACCACAAAAAGACAAATGTAGGCTTTTGTCCACGTGAGGCGGTGATTTTATAAATATATATAATAAGTAAAAAGGGACCAATACGATCCTCCTGGAGAGGTGTATTGGCCTCTTTTTATTAATACGGTTTGTAGTTGACGTTTGGGGTATAGTTGTTTTCGGCGTTCCAAATTAAAAATTCATGGATTCCTTGGGAATTTAGAGCGCGGATTTGGTCTTCAATTTCTTTCTTCCCGTACACTTTAAAATTCCCTTTGCCAAGATAGGAGGCTGTGAAATCTTGCAGCCATGGCCGGGAAATCGGCGGTTTGGATAGTTTCTTAAGCCGGGAATTCTCAATCTTGGCGTACTCTGAAACAAGTCGATACGGTTCTAAATCAGGTTTTTTTATCCCAAATATGCCGGTCCAGTGGCTTGGATAAATCATCGCAGAAATCACGTCTACATGCTTGGCAATCTCCGAAAAATTCTGGCCGATCCCAGGAGCTTCCGGAATGACGGTGGCGTTACCGAAAATATCTACTGACATTTTTACACCATATGGCTTTAGACTTTCGTGTGCCGTTTTCACAAATTCACTCACGGCCGAAACACGGCTTTTCTTCTTAGATTGCCCCATATACTGGAGTGAGGCTTCAAATGTTTCAAACTTCTCAGGGAATCGTACATAATCGAATTGGATCTCCTTGAAGCCGATTTTTGCGGCTTCAATCGCTATGCCAATATTATAGTCCCACACCTGCTTAACGAAAGGATTGGTAAAAGAATCACCCCGTGCATTCTTCCAAACGCCTTTAGCCGATTTAAATGACCAATCTGGTCTAGACTTAGCTAATACATTATCTTTAAAAACAACAATTCTAGCGATTGGGTAAATATTGTGCTTATTTAAGGTATGGATTAATTTGGCAGGGTCTTTAATATAAGGCTGACTAATGGCTTGATAAGGTGAATCCGTTGTTGGTCGGAATGTTAACGTGCCATGGTCGTCTTTTACATCGATTACCATAGCATTTAAGTCAGATTGATTTACAAGGTTTAATAATTTGTTAAACTTCGGTCCATGAGTGTTGGCTGCTTGGACATAGATCCCCCTAACTGGAGATTTGTTCTCTAGGGGGTTCGCATGTGCAGAGTTAGGAAGAAGAAAACCAGCCAGGAAAATAACAAAAATAAATAATTTCCGCATCGAAAATCACTCCTAATTTATTTTTGATTAGCGTTTACAACTAGACCAATAATCATGCTTATAAGATCAAAGCGAGAAACGAAAAGGGTGATGGATAAAAATTACAAATTGTCCACCTCAGGAGTACAAATGTCCACGAGTGGTGTCAGGCACCAAAATCTATGATAAAGTAGAAGAAAATGATGTAGGTGTCCAAGGAGAGGGAAGCTTGTATGGATGGTAAGTGGTTGATTGCGGATCGGGATTTGAATGAGCGGGAGGGGTTGAAGTGGCTGTTGAAGTCGTCGGCGATTCCAGTGGCGAATATTTTTTTAGCGGGGGATTTTCAGGAGTTTGTTGTGTTGTTTGAGCGGGAGTCCCCTGAGGTGGTGCTCCTGGAGCTAGACATGGTCGGCAGAAACGATTGGCTTACCTTTCGCGATTTGATACAGATATATTCGCCCGTGCTGCTGTTAACCAGTGCCGAGGCAACGTTTGAAAAGGCCCGGCTGGCGATCGATATGCAGGCCTTGGATTTAATGATTAAGCCGTTTTCAACCGCTAAGGTCAAATCTGCCTATCAAAAAGCATCACGTGAGCTTCAGTCAAAAAACAGTGTCACAGGAACGAACATTCATAACTCTTACAAAAACGTATCATATGAAGCATTGTTTATGGAGCAGGTGGGCGGGAAAGAGTATTTTCAACTGGCTGCCTTTCAAACGGAGACCAGCGAGGCCCTCCCTACGCTGCAGACGTTTTTAACTGAATTTCCATTTAAAAACCTGCATGGCGTTTTCCCACTAAGTGATTTGGTCCTGCTTCTCTTCACGGATCAATGCCTGAATACGAAAGAACAGTGTCAAAAAGCGATGAGGCGCTGGGAAGAGGAATTCACAGAACCGCTTGCCATCGTGATTCATTCGGGGCGTTCTTCTATGATTTCACTGAATCAAAAATATTTGCAAACTAGAAAAATGCTCGAGCTAACGTATTATAAAGGATACCGGCAGGTGTTGGAGTCTGAAACCATATTGGAATGGTCCCATATTGACCCGTTTTTAACCCCTCCCGAACAGCGTACCTGGGTTGATATGCTGACCAATATGGATATCGAAAAAATCAAAAAGTGGCTCTATGATGAATTCCTGCAATCGCAAGTCCCGTATCCGGATCCAGGGCTGGTCAGAATCAGGCTGACGAGTATCCTTGCGCAAATAAGAAGATATATGAAGACTTATAATCTTGATGAAAACCCTCATTTTGAAAGGGAATATCGTTATATTTTTAATTCAATCTTGTATGATGCTGTTCTTTACCGAACGGTCCAAAACCTAATTTTATTTAGTCAAAAAATTTTCCATGGGGCTGAGTCCAATATCCGCAATTTCAAGCAAGATCCAATCGAACGTGGGATTGCGTATATGGAGGCGAATTTTGTCAACAGTGAATTAAGACTTGAGGATGTCGCCTATTATGTGGACCGGAACCCCTCATACTTCAGCCATTTATTGGTGACAAAAACGGGATCGAGCTTTACCGATGTGTTGACAGGGATTCGAATGAAGGAAGCGAAACGGTTATTAATTGAGTCAAACAAGCCAATTAAAGAAATTGCTGAATTGACAGGATATCAAAATGCAAATTACTTTAGCCGGATCTTTAAAGAATTTGTTGGGATGTCGCCAAGAGAATTCCGCAGTCAAAAAGTTGATATGGTGAAAAATGAAATGGACTCCATCTAAGGAGTCTATTTTTTTCTAAAGAAATTATTGATTTCGAAAAATATTGCTATTATTTCTTAATAACAGACCCATAATATCTAGCCTAATATATAAATAATATCCATTTTCTATTTATTATCTATATTTTTCAGAACATTTACATTTTATAATAAAGGTAAGTTAAATCATCAAAAGGAGTGGAAAGAATGGAAACTAAAGTTTCTCAACCAAGAGTCGTTAAAAATTATAAAGGAACAGAATTACATGCAAAGGGCTGGATTCAAGAGGCCGCGCTCCGAATGTTATTAAACAATCTTGACCAGGAGGTTGCGGAAAGACCAGAGGATTTAGTCGTATACGGAGGTATTGGGAAGGCGGCACGTAACTGGGAGTCGTTCGATGCAATTGTGAAAACGCTTTTAGAATTAGAAGAGGATGAAACACTGTTAATTCAATCCGGGAAGCCGGTGGTGGTGTGGAAGTCACATAAAGACGCACCTCGCGTTCTATTAGCGAACTCAAACTTAGTACCTGCTTGGGCGAACTGGGAGCATTTCCATGAGCTTGATAAAAAGGGATTAATCATGTATGGCCAAATGACAGCAGGAAGCTGGATTTATATCGGCAGCCAGGGCATTGTCCAAGGAACCTATGAAACATTTGCTGAACTTGCCCGTCAGGAATTTAGCGGTTCACTGAAACATACTATTACATTGACAGCTGGTCTTGGCGGCATGGGCGGGGCTCAGCCATTAGCGGTTACGATGAATGACGGAGTTTGTATCGCAATCGATGTCGATGAAACAAGAATCGACCGCCGGATTGAAACGAGATACCTTGATGTAAAAACACATGATTTAGATGAAGCGTTGAAAATGGCCCACGAAGCAAAAGCTGCCGGCAAAGCTTTATCAATCGGCTTGTTAGGAAATGCAGCTGAAATTTTACCGTTAATGAATGAAAAAGGCTTCAATCCTGATGTATTAACGGACCAAACATCAGCCCATGATCCGTTAAACGGATACGTACCAGTTGGCTTCAGCCTAGAACAAGCTGCAGAATTACGTAAAGAAGATCCAGAAAAATACGTAGAGCTGTCAAAGCAAAGTATGGCAATCCATGTAAAGGCAATGCTTGAAATGCAGCAAAAAGGCGCAGTTACTTTCGATTACGGCAACAATATCCGTCAGGTGGCAAAGGATGAAGGCGTTGAGAATGCATTCGATTTTCCTGGATTCGTTCCGGCCTACATTCGTCCGTTATTCTGTGAAGGAAAAGGTCCATTCCGCTGGGCAGCATTATCTGGCGATCCAGAGGATATCCGTAAAATTGATGAGGCATTACTTCGTGAATTTAAAGATGATGAGCATCTTTGTAAATGGGTACGCATGGCACAAGAAAAAATCGCCTTCCAAGGGCTCCCAGCACGAATTTGCTGGTTAGGTTATGGTGACCGTGCACGTTTCGGAAAAATAATTAACGACTTGGTGGCTTCGGGTGAAGTGTCTGCACCAATTGTTATTGGCCGTGATCACTTAGATGCTGGCTCTGTTGCTTCTCCAAATCGTGAAACAGAAAGCATGAGAGACGGAAGTGATGCAGTTTCCGACTGGCCAATTTTAAATGCGATGATCAACGCAGTCGGCGGCGCCAGCTGGGTTTCACTGCACCATGGCGGCGGAGTAGGTATGGGATATTCACAGCACTCCGGTATGGTTATTGTGGCGGATGGTACAAAAGAAGCTGAAGCCCGTCTGCAGCGCGTGTTAACAACTGATCCTGGAATGGGAGTTGTCCGCCACGCAGATGCTGGTTATGAACTTGCAATTAAAACAGCGAAAGAAAAAGGCATCCATATGCCAATGCTGAAGCAAGACTAATAGACTGAGAGGATGTTGGAACTTGAGTAAAGCAGTTTTTATTAGAAATGCTGCTCAGCTTGTTACTCTTCAGGGGAGCTCCGATGCTCCCCGTGTGAAGAGTGAGATGTCTGAGCTTGGGATCATTAAAAACGGTAGCGTCTGGATTGAGGACGGCGTCATCCAGGCAGTAGGACCAGACGCTGAGCTGGCTGCAAAATATGAAGGACGTCTTTCCGAAGCGGAGGTTGTGGATGCAGCAGGGAAGCTTGTTACTCCAGGGCTCGTTGATCCACATACACATATTGTTCACGCCGGCAGCCGGGAGAATGAATTTAATATGCGCCTGCAGGGTGCCACTTATATGGAAATCATGAATGCCGGCGGCGGAATCCATGCGACGACAAGAGCAACAAAGGCAGCTACTCATGAGGAGCTTTTCGAGCAAAGCTATGGGCGTTTAAATCACTTTTTACGACATGGTGTAACAACAGTAGAAGCAAAAAGCGGCTACGGAATGGACTGGGAAACCGAGCTTAAGCAGCTGGAAGTAGCAAAGCAGCTAAATGAATCGCATGTTATCGATATCGTTTCAACCTTTATGGGTGCGCATGCGGTCCCTAAGGAGTATAAAGAGAGACCGGATGAATTTGTACAGCTATTAGTAGAAGAGATGATCCCAAAGGTAGCGGAATTAGGTCTTGCCGAATTTAATGATGTTTTTTGTGAAAAAGGGGTATTTACGCCGGAACAGTCACGGGTGATTTTAGAAGCTGGGAAGCGTCATGGGCTGATTCCGAAAATTCATGCGGATGAAATCGAACCGTATGAAGGGGCGGAGCTGGCGGCTGAAGTTGGCGCGATTTCCGCGGACCATCTTTTGAAAGCATCCGAAAAAGGCATGAAGGCGATGGCGGAAAAAGGAGTGGTCGGTGTTCTGCTGCCGGGTACAGCTTATTTCTTAATGGCGGAATCTGCTAATGGTCGGAAGATGATTGATCTTGGTGTACCTGTAGCATTGTCTACCGACTGTAACCCAGGCTCATCGCCAACTGTTTCATTGCCATTTATCATGAGCCTAGGTTGTTTGAAAATGGGCATGACACCAGCTGAAGTAATTACGGCTGCAACCATTAACGCTGCACATGCGATCAACCGCGAACGCGAAATCGGCAGCCTGGAAGTAGGCAAAAAAGGTGACGTCACCATTTTCAACATTGAAAACTATATGAAGCTTCAATACTCATATGGCGTCAATCACACGGACACCGTCGTAAAAAATGGCCAAGTGGTCCTTAGAGGCGGACAGCTGGTTTAGTCTATTTTTGATTTTGTGTCAGGCAACACAAAAAGATATTTCGGGAATTTGTCCATCCCAGATGGACAGATTCCCTTTTATTACTAATTACGAGCTAGAATAGACAAAAGGGGAGATACATGTATGGCAAATCATTCTTTAGAGAGAGCAGTTAGACCGGAAACGGAACTGCCCAATGGTAATATGTTGAATGTGGTAAAGTTTTTTATTTTCAGTGCTATTGGTATTTTTGTATTTTTTATTCCGATTACATTAAATGGAAAGTCTTCAATTATGCTTGACCATATCGTTTCCTATATTCAGACGGCTGCTTCGGGTGCCCTGCCTTATTATGCCTTGCTTGTCATATTGCTAGGGGCGGTGTATCCTTTTTATACAAAAACATGGAATAAAGATAAAGTAACTTTTGTATTTTCAATTTTAAAAGTCTTTGGATTTATTACTGGTGCTATGTTAGTTTTTAACATCGGGCCGAAATGGTTTTTCGCTCCAGATATGGCGCCATTCCTATTTAATAAACTTGTCATCTCTGTTGGCTTACTCGTACCGATTGGTTCTGTTTTTCTTGCCTTATTGGTCGGCTATGGTCTGCTTGAGTTTGTCGGAATATTCATGCAGCCGGTGATGCGACCTGTATGGAAAACACCAGGCAGATCGGCCATTGATGCAGTTGCTTCCTTTGTTGGCAGCTATTCTATCGGTCTATTAATAACAAATCGTGTATTTAAAGAAGGAAAATATACGATTAAGGAAGCTGCCATTATTGCAACAGGATTCTCGACCGTATCAGCAACGTTTATGATCGTCGTTGCAAAGACGTTGGATTTAATGAATATATGGAATGCCTACTTCTGGGTTACCTTCGTTGTTACTTTCATTGTAACCGCTATCACCGTCCGTATTTGGCCATTGTCAAAAATGAGTGATTCTTACTATGAAGACATGGAAGGAGCCCCGGAGGTTATTATTAAAAAGGACCGTGTGAAGACGGCATGGAAAGAGGCAATGGATACCGCTAATGGAGCACCAACTCTTGGCAAGAACATTTGGGACAACTTAAAGGATGGCTTGATCATGACCATGGGAATTTTGCCATCGATTATGTCAGTAGGTTTATTAGGTCTTATACTGGCAGAATTTACACCTGTGTTTGACTGGTTAGGTTATATTTTCTATCCGTTCGCAAAGCTTGTTCAGCTTCCCGATGCAATGCTTGCTTCAAAAGCAAGTGCTGTGGGAATCGCGGAAATGTTTTTACCAGCACTATTAGTAACAAAAGCAGCTTTGGTAACCAAATTCGTGATTGCTGTGGTTTCCGTTTCATCGATCATTTTCTTCTCCGCAGTGGTACCATGTATCTTATCAACAGAAATACCGCTCACAGTAGGTAAATTAGTCATCATTTGGTTCGAAAGGGTAGTCCTAACCATTTTATTAGCAGCACCATTGGCATATTTAATCCTATAGGTTATAGTTGGTTATATTTTGGTGTCAGGCACCACAAAAAGACATTTTCATAGATTTGTCCTTCTTGGGCGGACACTTTTTTGAATCAAGCGGCACCGTTCTTTTGCAGGGCGGTGTTTTTAAGTTGATTTGTGTAAATATTTCCTTTGGTTAAACATATAAAAAAACCTTGAAATTCTTTTCAAGGTTTTTTTAATCCCAAAAAACGTCCGCAATAGCGATTCATTTACTTTTTCTTCTTTTGTTTTTTCTCTGCTTTATTTGACGCCTTGGAGGGTTTTAAATCTTCTTTTTTTAATGCTTTAAGGTCATTCTTTATTTCCATAATATCCTTTGCTATTTGTTCCAGCTGCTTGCTGATGACGGCATACTCGGAAATATCCGACCCAGTTGGGCTTTGATTTTCTTCGGTTGTGGCAATTGGATGATTTTTATCCATTTCCGGTTCAAGGTTCATCAGTGCCTCTTCAGCTGATAAGGCCGAAGCGGCCAGCTTGGCAAGCTGATCGACCAGATTATTATCAGGGAAAGTATTTGTATTACCTTCCAATTCCTTTGAAGTAGCACTTGACGTGGTTTCCTGAACAGGTTTGCTCATTTCGGTATGTGCTTGTGCGGGAGCAGGATTTGACTGCCCGATTGCCTGGACTGAGTTCATCAAAGCATCATTAGACAGTAAATTTGTTGCCATTCTCATGATGGAAGAAAAATCAAAGGTGTTTTCATTTTTAAATAAATTATTGGCTAAATTCATAACGGCATCTTGATTGATGGAATTCCCCTTGTCTTGGTCCATATGATCGTTTCCCATTGTTTAACCTCCTTTTTTACACTTCGTTATTTGTCTAGGGTATGATATTTGCCCCAAATGGGTGTGTGCAAAAGTCATGTAAAAAAAGTAAAATAGACAAAAATTTACCCTAGAAGATTTCCGAAGCGAAGTCATCTTCTAGGGAAGCGGGTTGTTCATCTAAAATGATCCAGTCTGTCTAACAGTTTAATAATGCACGGATTGCGGCTAATAATGGCATTGTGTTCACATTAAGTGCAGTAGCTAAAAGTAATGCAACTAACAGAACAAGAACGATCATCAAAATGGCGATGTTAAACATATTAAAATCCACCCCTTTCTTCCCCAGAATAGGGGTCCTTCAAGAAATATAGTATGTTAACATGGCGGACAAGCGCGGACGTTTGTCCTATTTTAAAAAAAAGGGCGGTATAAAGCCAATAATTGATTAGTAGGTTTTGTTTTTCCAAACCTTCTTGTCTAGCTGAAAATTATATTAAAAAAATAGGCGAAGTTATTATTTCATTTATGAATCTGGATATTTGCCTTTACAATTTGCCCCATACTTGAATTAACTATAGGAGACGGTATGAATTACCATTTATGTAACTGCTAGATTGGAAAAAAGGGTTGGCCTAACATTTATACCGAAAACCAATACCTATTTTCCAACATATAATGTGGAAAGGGGGAACATCATGGATACACAAAAGCTTGAAAAATTAATGAAAAAAATTAAAGTGAAAAATTTACTCAATGCCGATGTAGAGGTAGAAAATAAATCACCATTAAAAATGATTGGAAAAGGGCGGCAGGGAGCTGTATTTCATTATACAGATGTTATTTGTGTAAAGGTATTTGGCAACCAGGAGGATTGTGACCGGGAGCATTATGCACTGTCTCTAGGACAGCATACGGACCTTTTTCCTAAGGTACATGCAAAAGGAAAGCTGTATATCGCAATGGATTTTGTAAGAGGGGTAGATTTAAGAGAATATTTGCAATCACAGCCATTATCTGAGGAACTATCCAATAAGTTAATTCAGATGCTAATCGTGTTTAAAGAAATTGGATATGAACGGATTGACCACCATAAGCGGCAAATTTATTTGCAGAAGGATGGCAGTTTAAAGGTAATCGATGTGGCAAGGACCGTATGGCGCGACCGGGTCTATCCTTATCCACGGAAATTATTAAATTCTCTTGGCGATGACAACAAGGAAATTTTTCTCTCACATGTACAAGCATTATCACCACAATTATATGAGGAATGGCTCCATTACATCCGTATGGAGGAATTGTCTAAAGAAATTTACCAGGTCATTCTGAATGAAGAACCTGACGACGCGAAGAAAACGGAAAAAAAGAAGGCATTGAAAACGGAAAGTAATAAGCTGTTAACACGGGACGATGAAAAAAATTATGTTGTGTTGATGGAAGGATTAATGCACAAGGTGTTTAAGGAAGAATGGGTTAAAACAATGCTTGCACGTGGTGCAGATCCCGAAGCCGTAAAAGAGGAAATCGACAAGTATTGGGATGAGCGCGAATTAAAAAGCTTAGGGCAGGGGAACCCACTAACAACACCAAATTCTGTAACAAATCAGGAGGCAGGAAGAAGATTTGCCGGCTTCCGTGAAAAAAACAGCCATCTTGAAACAAGTACAGCAAAGAAAACGAAATCTGAGTCAAAATCAAAACCGAAATCAAAAGATGATAAAAAAGAAGTGAAGGTAAAAGACAAAAAAGTCGGCGGCGGCCGCAAAAAATATACCGGCGGGAAAAAGAAATAAGTTTTATTAAAGAAAGATTCCTGAGGAGGACCCGAAAAAATGAGAGGTGAAACGAGGATGAAAGTACTTGTCATCTGGCGTTTACTTACAGTTGGCGGAGTAAATGCCGGCTGGCGAAATCGTTCCATATATTTTAAAAAGCATGGCATTGAAACCGAGTTCCTTTATACTACCGACCATGGCGGACTTCATATTATGCAGGATGTAGCCAAAGTGTATTTAACGAAGGATGAAGAAGAAATAATCAAAATCATTAAAAAAAATAACTATGAGGCCATCATTGTGTGTGATACGAAAGCCGCTTATAAATGGATTCGTAAGGCACAATTTAAAGGTCCTATTTTAATTGAGGCCCGTACACCGGAGTTAATCAAGCTTACACCCCATTTAAAATCCTTTAAAAGAGTTGAACCCCAGCTGATTATTGTACCTTCGAACTATCAAAAGAGGTTAGTTTCTATTTTGGTCGAGAATATCCCTACCCAGGTAATTTATAACGGGGTTGATACCTCTTTTTTCCATGCGATACCAGATGAACAAATTAATCACACTGACCTTCCTATTTTACCTAAGGATAAGAAAATTATCGGGTGGATCGGGCGCGTTGATAAACGGAAAAACTGGCCGATGTTAATCGAGGTTGCTAAGAAAATCAAAAACGAGCGTAATGATACTGAATTTTGGTTAATTGGCGGGGCCCAGAGTGTCCAGCGGGAAGAATTTGCCACAGTTTGGAAAGACGAACAGCTTGAGGATATCATTAAATGGCATCCGGTTATTCCCTATCAGCAAATGCCTCATGTTTACGCCAAAATCCGTCAGTCAGGGGGCTGTACATTAGCAACAACCAAGTCTGAATCCTTTGGTAATACTTTTATTGAATCGATGATCTGCGGGGTGCCTGTTGTTGCCTCAAATATTATGCCCATCAATGAGATCGTCGTTCATGGAGAAACCGGGTTGCTATTTCGCGGCCAAAATATTGACGATGCAGTGAAACAGCTTTATAGCATTCTGGATGACCACCCATTCCAGCAACAAATGTCGGAGGCGGCGATTAGGCGGGTGGAAGAGAAGTTTGCGATTGAAGTTGTTGCCCAGCAATATGTAGAGCTTCTAAAAAAGGTTGTTCCCTTGAATGTGATTGAAGAAGTGAAGGGGGATACACCGTGATGGAGCCAATTGCCTATAAAAGAAAACTTGAAGGTAAATCGAATGCACATCTCATTACGTTTAATGACGGCAAGGATTATGTTGTAAAGTATTTTCAGGCTGGTTTTGAAAAATCATTACCGAATGAATGGGTTGGTTACTGTCTGGGACGTTATTTGGATCTTCCGATTCCATTCGCCAAGATTATTGATATCCCTCAGGAATTTTCCTCCAAATTTCCTGAACTGGTGGAAATGAGTAAAATCCCGTACCAATTTGCATCGGTTTATGTGCCTGATTGCTTGGATGGGCACCGGGCCTCCAATATTTGCCGAATCACAAATCATCAGTCGCTCGCCGGAATCATCTTGTTTGATTATTGGCTTAATAATCACGATCGGACCCGGAAGAATGTTCTGCTTCGTAAAGAAGCGCTTCATACGTACAGATTGTGGGTCATTGACCAGGCTGAGGTGTTTGGCGGTTATGCCTGGCAGCTTGAGGAAATCGAAAATCTTTCGGCAGGCCTGATCAAAAGTGCCACTCACCAAATGATGGCCATGTTTATTGAGGATGAACAGGAACTTTATGAACAGCTGGAGCTTATTCAAACGATTCCCATTCTATTAGTAGAAGAAATCGTCACATTAATTCCTGATGAATGGAATGTTTCAAAGGAAGAAAGGAAAGCAATGGTTACTGCTTTGGTAACAAGGCGTAACAAAGAACTGCCGGATATTATGAAAAATTTTATTAAAAAAGTTTATCGTCCTTTGCATGATTGTATAGAAAATTTAAAAAGCCTTAAAAACTCCCGGCCATAATTTAGTGGGAGTTTTTAAAGTTTTATGCCAGACAGCCTGTTGCATACTCTCCGACTTGAAAAAATTGTTTTTTATCAAAGGGAAAGTGTGTGAAATAGGTTTCCGTCGTGACCGGGGGTTGTCCTTTTGCATATAAAAGAGAATAAGGAGTTGTTGAAAGGTGGGAGTTTATGAAAGTCCGAAAGGCCATTATTCCAGCAGCCGGTCTCGGAACTCGTTTTTTACCAGCCACTAAAGCGCAGCCGAAAGAAATGCTGCCCATTGTTGATAAACCAACAATACAGTACATTGTTGAGGAAGCGGTTGCATCTGGGATTGAGGAAATCATTATGGTGATCGGCAGAGGGAAGCGGTCGATTGAGGACCACTTTGATAAATCCTATGAGCTGGAAGATACTTTATTAAAAAAGAATAAATTAGAAGTTTTAGAGGAATTACAGAAAATATCAGATTTGGTAAAAATCTATTATGTTCGTCAAAAGGAGCCTAAGGGATTAGGAGACGCGATTCTATGTGCCAAGAGCTTTATTGGAGATGAACCGTTTGCGGTTTTATTAGGGGACGATATTGTAGTCTCGGAAGTACCTTGTTTAAAGCAGCTGGTAGATGTGTTTGATTATTACCAGAGCTCAGTGGTGGCCGTACAAGAAGTGCCTAAAAAGGATGTTCACAAGTACGGAATCATTAAGCCAAGGGGTGAAATGGAAGAAGGAAATTTGAAATATATCGATGCCCTGGTAGAAAAACCGAATATAGCGGATGCTCCATCAAATTTAGCCATCATGGGGCGTTACATCCTGCACCCGGAAATTTTTGCAATTTTAGAGAGAATTCCAATTGGACAAGGCAACGAACTGCAGCTAACCGACGCCATCAACGAACTAAACCAACACCAAGCCGTCCTCGCCTGTAATTTCCAAGGAAAACGCTACGACATCGGCGACAAAATCGGCTACATCAAAGCAACCATCGATATCGCCCTCCAAAGACCAGACACGCAAAAAGCCGTCGCGGAATACCTTGAGGAAATAAAAGGGAAATGGTGTCAGGCACCATAAAAAGACAATCCCGCCAATTTGTGTCCCGCTGGGTGGACAAATTGGCGGGAAATGTGGTTTGTAACTTATTTTGCAGGGGATATCGGTGGAAATATTCCTTGGGAAAGCGCAGGATCAGACATTTCTCGATTAACAGTGTCGGAATGAAGCGAAATGTGGAAGTGTGTTATATAATGTAGGGAACGATAGAGGGCATTGCCCTGAAAGAGAAATTGGATCGGAGGAAGGTTTATTATGGCAAAGAAAGTAATTGTTTATACCACCAATGACTGTATTGAATGTACCATGGTAAAAAAGGTTCTGACAGAGGAAGGAATTGAGTTTGAGACAAAAGATATTTCGATTCACCCGGAGTACCAAAAAGAAGTGGAAAAATACGGATTTCTAGGGGTGCCGGTCACCGTCGTTGAAAACCGAGCGGTCAAAGGATTTACGAATGAATTGAAGGAACTGATGGAGCTAGCTAAGAGAGAGTCCTAGTTGGTATGGCAAGTGACTTATTTTAATATTTTTAGATAATGGTAGACTTTATTTATAGGCTGGGATAAAGGTATATTGCCTATGGACAAGACATACATATGTAAGGATTATCTAGTATTAATGGGGGATGAAGATGAGACTGAAATTGATTGGAAATATTGCAATGGCAAGTGCATTATTGATTGGCGGGGTATTTACGGTTTCAAATGAAAAAGTAAATGCTGAAAAACCGACTGCAGGAACAGAGGCCTATCAACATGTTTACAATTTAACAGAAAGTATTGGACCAAGGGTGGCTGGCAGTGAAAATGAAAGCAAAGCTGGGGACTATATTTATAGGGAACTTGAAAAACTAGGCTATCAACCTACGAAACAAAGTTTTTCTTACACTAGAAATCGGGTAACTGTGAATTCAGCCAATATTATCGGCACCAAACTCAGTCATTCCAATAAGTATAAATCGGATAAACAAATCATTGTGGGTGCACACTACGATTCCGTAAGCGTAGGTAAAGGGGCTGATGACAATGCCTCAAGTGTAGGCGTTATCCTTGAAACAGCAAAGGCCCTTCAGAAAAAAGAACTGCATTACGATATTAAATTTGTCTTCTTTGGAGCAGAAGAGCAGGGATTACGTGGTTCGAACTATTACGTGTCACAAATGACTCAAGAGGAAAAAAATAATACAATTGCAATGATCAATCTCGACAGCCTGCTAGCCGGTGATAACATCTATGTCTACGGCAGCCCGGGAGAAGACGGCTGGATTCGCGATCTTGCTTTAAACATTGCCAATAAGAAAAAGATTCCTTTACAAACAAACCCTGGTATAAATCCTGATTATCCTGAAGGAACGACGGGAGACTGGAGTGACCATGCTCCGTTTCAAAAGGCTGGGATTCCTATTGGATATCTTGAAGCAACTAACTGGGAAATCGGTGATTTAGATGGATATACACAAACCGTGAAACACGGAGGAATCTGGCATACTAAAAATGATAATTTAGAATTTCTAGAAGAGCAATTCCCTGGAAGGGTACAAGAGCACCTACATGATTTTACTGTGGTCCTAACTGATTTGTTGCAGGATATAAAGAAAGTTAAATAATTACTTTATAAACCCCTATCAAAATTCATTTGGCAGGGGTTTTATTTTTAAAAAAAGGGTTTTTGAAAAATATGAAGAATTAAAAGAGTAATAGGAGGTTATGTTAAATGAATCCTAAAGGCTCTGTAACCAAATCAGATGTTTTTATTTTTGATAGTTATAAAGATAATATCATCATTGATAAATATAACCGTGTTTTTCTTAAAATGAGGGCCCATAAGCTTGATGCCATCCGCAGTGAAAATAGTGAGGATGCTGTGACATGGAATGTCTTTCGGACGCTCCAGAAAATAGACCCGGAATTGTGGCTCCCGGAATTGTTTCAAGTGTCCTTCCAAGAGAAGCGACATGACATCATTAAAGACATGAAGATCTCTTTGTGGAAAAAATTTAATCAACCAGCATCACTAGAGCAGCCTGAAGGGATGACCGAAGTGGATGTCATGCTGGAGAATGATCGTTTTGTTTGGTTTATGGAAGTAAAGTATAAAAGTGATATTAGCATGGGTACGACGCATGATGCGCACCGAAATCAAATCTTGCGAAATATTGATATTGGGTCTAATTATGCCGGGCATAAGGATTTTTATTTTTCCCTGTTAATACTAGATGAAAAATTTACTCCAAAAGGCAAAATGTTAATGGATTCATATATGAATGAGCGCTTTTTAGATTATGGGAATTTAAAGGGAATCTCTTTAATAACATTTAAGGATGTTCGAAATCTATTCAGCTTTTGTGAGGAACAGGTTCAATACGAAGACGAACAGTATCTTGCGCGGTTAGCGAAAAAAGATTTGGAAAAAAGAATGGTCCGAATTTAAGTATGGTCTGCTCCCTTTTCACCCGGGATAACTGGAACAATTTTCTTTACTTTTAAACTTCATCGGAGTATGATGAATTTAATTTCATATGAGTTGTATCTACTAGGGGTGCCCTGTGTGCGGGCTGAGAGAAAATGAGCGAGTTTTTAACCCTTCGGACCTGATCTGGATCATACCAGCGTAGGAAAGTAGCCGTGGGTTTTAATTTACAGCTATCAAGCCAGGTCCAATAATAGGGTCTGGTTTTTTTATTTTTATTAGAGGAGAGATTAGCATGGAAAAAGAACAGGTTTGTGAAATGCTGCGAAGGGTAAGGGAGGCAAAACCCTTAGTACATAATATTACCAATACAGTGGTAACAAATTTTACAGCGAACGGGCTGCTGGCGCTGGGAGCCTCTCCGGTTATGGCATCAGCACCCGAGGAAGCAGCAGATATGGCAAAGATTGCTAGTTCCTTAGTTTTAAATATTGGGACATTAAACGCACAAACTGTTGAATCTATGATACTAGCGGGAAAAAGTGCAAATTTACATGGTGTTCCGGTCATTTTCGACCCGGTTGGTGCCGGAGCAACTCGATTTAGAACGGAAAGTGCGCAAAAAATTATGTCTGAAGTGAAGGTTTCTGTAATTAGGGGGAATGCAGCTGAAATAGCCAATGCGGTAGGAGATAAGTGGGAGATTAAAGGAGTTGATGCGGGGGCGGCAGAAGGAGATGTATTGGCTCTTAGCATGAAGGCTGCTTGTAAATTAAATTGCATTGTGGTGATTACCGGAAAAGAGGATGTGGCTACGGATGGCAGCATAGCCTACGTTGTGGCAAATGGAGATCAGCTTTTAACGAAGGTAACGGGAACAGGCTGCTTGTTAACCTCGGTCATTGGCGCATTTGCCGGTGTAGAAAAGGATGTACTAAAAGCATCTGCTGCTGCTTTAACCTTTTATGGCGTTGCCGCAGAAAAGGCTGTGAAAAAAACGAATGGTCAGGGACCGGGGAGTTTCCAGATTGAATTTTTGAATCAATTATCTATTGTAACTGATGAGGATCTTAATCGAATGTGTTCATTTGAAATAGTTCGATAATCTTACCGGCTTGTGTTGTGAAAGCGTCTACGTGCCCGAATAGAGTAGAAAGCAGGGTTCAAGGTAACGTAGAGGGTGTCTACGTGCCCGAAGATAGAAAATCTAAGGTACAAGGTAACGTAGAAGGCGTCTACGTGCCCGAAAGAAGGAAAAACCAGGGTAAAAGGTAACGTAGAAGGTGTCTACGTGACCTAATAGAGGAAAAACCAAGGTTCTCGGTCACGTAAAAGGGGATTCCTCTAAATTCGTTCTAAGATTCTAGTAAATATACCAATCAAAAAGGAGACGATTCCTATGAAAAGAGCATTAACAATTGCCGGTTCCGATTCCGGCGGCGGGGCAGGGATTCAAGCAGACCTAAAAACATTTCAAGAATTAGACGTATTCGGAATGTCCGCCTTAACGGCAGTCACAGCACAAAATACATTAGGAGTCCACGGCGTCTATCCTATGACAGCCGAAGCAGTCATAAACCAAATTCAAGCAATCGGCGAAGATATTGGTGCCGATGCAGTCAAAACAGGCATGCTGTTTAATGCCGAAATTATCGAAGCGGTTGCGGAACAAATAAAAATATACAACTGGGAAAATGTAGTAGTCGATCCCGTCATGATAGCCAAAGGCGGCGCTTCCCTGCTACAAAAAGAAGCCATTTCAGCGCTAAAGAAATACCTATTGCCGCTGTCAAAAGTAATAACTCCAAACATTCCGGAAGCCGAGGTACTAACGGGAATGTCCATTCAAACTGATCAAGAGAAAAGGGATGCTGCCAAAAAACTATATGACCTAGGCGTTAGCAATATTATCATCAAAGGCGGCCATGATGAAGATCCATCAGAATCTACCGATGTTTTATTTGACGGACAACATTTTTACAAGTTTACAAGCAAACGAATGAAAACGAAAAACACCCACGGTACTGGCTGCACATTCTCTGCAAGCTTAACCGCTGAGCTGGCAAAAGGAGCAAGTATTCAAGAAGCAGTAGAGACTGCGAAGCAATTTATCCAAGCAGCAATTGAAGACCAAATCCAAATAGGTAATGGCCATGGACCTACAAACCATTGGGCATATCAAAAAAGAAATGCCGTAAAGGAGTATGCACCAAGATGAAAAATCTACAACAGGCCTTAAAAGTTTACTTTATAATGGGCAGTCCGAATTGCCGAAAATCACCTGCAGAAGTATTAACAGAGGCAATCGAAGGCGGTATCACTCTTTTTCAATTTCGTGAAAAAGGTGAAGGGGCCTTAACAGGTAACGCAAAATACAAGCTGGCGAAAGAACTGCAACAAATCTGTCAACAGCATCAGATTCCTTTCATTGTGAATGACGACCTCGAGCTGGCACTCCAACTCGATGCAGATGGGGTTCACATTGGACAGGAGGATGAACCTGTCCATATAGTCCGGGAAAAAATTGGTGCCGAAAAAATCCTGGGTGTTTCTGTGCACACTATGGAGGAAGCAGTGGCTGCCAAACAAGAAGGAGCCGACTACTACGGAATTGGTCCTGTTTTTCCAACTGCCACAAAGAAGGATGCCAAACCGTCCCAAGGAACAAAGCTGATTGAAAAATTGCGTATAGAAGGATTTACCATTCCGATTGTCGGGATTGGCGGGATTACAAGTGATAATGCTGCATGTGTGATTGAAGCGGGGGCCGACGGTGTTTCGGTCATCACCGCTATCAGTCATGCTGAGTCACCATTGGAAGCAGCTAATGCCTTAAAGATGGAGGTCTATCGAAATGAATAAAACGTATAAGCTGACCTTAACCGCCATGATGATTGCTATCGGCACCGTCTCGAGCAGCGTGGTAGCGATTCCAATCGGTTTTACCAAGGTATTTCCGATTCAGCATTTTCTAAACGTCCTATCTGCCGTTTTATTAGGCCCTGTTTATGCGGTTTCTCAAGCCTTTTGTGTTTCGGTTCTAAGAAATCTAATGGGGACTGGATCGATTTTCGCCTTCCCCGGCAGTATGGTTGGAGCTCTATTGGCAGCCCTGTTATTTGCAAAAACAAAGAAAATTTATCATGCCGTTATCGGTGAGGTAATTGGTACAGGAATTATTGGTGCTATTTTATGCTACCCAATCGCCGCCTTTTTCCTTGGTCAAAAAGCAACGTTATTCGGGTTTATCCCATTGTTTATTTTTAGCTCATTTGCAGGAGCGCTGCTTGGGTTCATCATTTTAGTTGTGTTTTTACGAAAGAAAGTTGTCCAAGTTGGTGCTGCCGACGAAGTCAATATTTTAAAAACAAAATAAGTATTTCACTAGGGGAAGTCTGTATGACTTAAGTTGGAGTGTTATCCGAACCCTTTGAACTTGAACTGGATGAAACCAGCGGAGGGAAGTTGAAACTACATTTGCATTTCAATTCAACCCGCTGTACTCTTTCAAATCAGTGGGTTTCTTCGTACGAAAGGGAAATGGAGGAGAAAAAATGGATCGTCTTGTTGAAAGCATTTCACGGCAAGTGGAGGATAGAAAATCGGAACTAATAGATCTGCTCGGCCAATTAATTTCCTATCCCACGGTAAGTCCGCCTGCCCGGAATACTAATGAAATCCAGGACTTTATCAAAGATTATTTAGACAAGCTGGGGTTTAAAACTGATAAGTGGGAAGTGTATCCTGGGGACCCAAACGTGATTGGAATTTTAAAAGGTGAAGCTTCAACAGAATTTAATAGTTTAATTGTCAATGGCCATGTTGATGTCGCAGAGGTTGGGGATGAAAAGGAGTGGCGTTCTTCCCCTTTTGCAGCGAGAATTCAAGATTCCTATCTATACGGACGTGGAGCTGCCGATATGAAAGGCGGTATTGCCGCCTCTTTATTTGCTATAAAGCTTTTACAAGAACTCGGCATCACCCTAAAGGGGGATCTTCAATTCCAATCGGTTATCGGTGAAGAGGTCGGTGAGGCCGGGACACTTGCATGTACCGAGAGAGGATATACAGCTGATTATGCAGTTGTGGTGGATACAAGCGATTTACATATCCAAGGCCAGGGTGGTGTGATTACCGGCTGGATCACAATTGAAAGCAAAGAAACCTATCATGATGGCCTAAGAAGGAAGATGATTCATGCTGGCGGCGGAGTTAATGGAGCCAGCGCTATAGAGAAAATGATGAAAATCATCACGAGCCTGCAGGAGCTTGAACGCCACTGGGCAGTGACGAAAGGGTACGATGGCTTTCCGCCGGGGACGAATACGATAAATCCTGCGGTGATAGAAGGGGGCCGGCATGCCGCTTTTGTCGCCGACCGCTGTGCCCTGTGGATTACGGTTCATTTTTACCCAAATGAAGATTATCAAGAGGTCATCAAGGAAATTGAAGAGCATATCACTGCGGTTTCTGCCGCTGACCCTTGGCTTCGTGAGAACCCGCCGCAATTCAATTGGGGCGGTAAATCGATGATTGTCGACCGGGGCGAAATTTTTCCATCATTAGAATTGGATTACGGTCATCCAGGCATGAACGCACTAACAAACTCTTACGAAAAATTGCTGGGGCAAGCACCCGTTGTAGGTATGTCAACGACCGTAACAGATGCGGGCTGGCTTGGTCGAGCGGGCATTCCAACAGTTATTTTTGGACCAGGAAAACTAGAAGATGCTCACGCTGTAAACGAAAAGGTGGAAATCCAGCAGCTGGTAGATTTTACAAAGGTCATGGCTGTGTTTATTGCTGAATGGTGTAATTCAAAAAAGGGGGAAAAGTAACATGAAATTTTCACAAAGACTGTTTGAAAAAGTAGGAGACATTTGGGAAAAAACACATCAGCATCCATTTGTAGTCGGTTTGGGAACGGGGGAGCTGCCCGTTGAATCATTTATCCGTTATATGAAACAAGATTATGTGTATTTAATAGATTATTCCAAGATGTTTGCTTACGGTGCTGTGAAGGCACACGACGTTGAAACGATGGCCGCATTTGCAAAACTGCTAGACGAAATCTTACATGGCGAAATGGACCTTCACCGCCAGTACGCTGAAAGATTCGGCATTACCAACCAAGAACTTGAAGAGACAAAGCCGCTTCCGAACAATTTAGCTTACACAAGCTATATGCTGAAGGTTGCACAAAACGGATCGCTTGAAGAATTAATTTGTGCCCTGTTGCCATGCATGTGGAGCTATTGGGAAATTGGCAAAACATTAGCAGAAACCAATCCTAGCTCAAAGGAGCATCCATTATATGGCGATTGGGTAACAATGTACTCTTCAGATGAATTCGGTTCTTTGTCGTTATGGCTGATTGATATATTAGATCGTTTGACAAACGGAAAACCTGAGCGTGAGTTAGCGATTTTAGAAGAACATTTCCTGACTACATCAAGGTTTGAATATATGTTCTGGGATATGGCATACGCTGGGGGCGATTGGCCTGTCTGATTCATCGATGTTATCCATTAAAGACTTAACATACGCCTTTCAAGGGTCGAAGTCTATTTTTCAAAAAATCAACCTTACCGTTAAACCTGGAGAATTTGTTTCGCTGATTGGTGCAAGCGGTTCGGGGAAAAGTACGTTGTTTAAATTAATTACTGGATTGCTGGAGCCGGATCAAGGACAAATCGGGATCAATGGGAATTTTACCGTCGACCGGTTAGGAAGAGTGGGCTACATGCCGCAAAAGGACTTGCTCTTGCCATGGAGAACCGTTCTTGATAATGTCCTGCTCCCTTTGGAAGTAGAAGGGAAGCGGGGCAGTCTTTCCGAGGTACGGGAATGGTTAACCCGCTTCGGCTTATCGGGCTTGGAAAAAGCTTTCCCGGATGAGCTTTCCGGCGGAATGAGGCAGCGGGCTGCTTTTTTACGAACCATCATGACAGGGAAAGAACTGTTATTACTTGATGAGCCATTTGGGGCATTAGATGCCTTAACGAAACGGAATATGCACAGCTGGTTGCTTGGATTATGGGAGGATTTGCAGAAGACGGTATTGTTTATTACCCATGATTTAGAGGAAGCGATTCTATTAAGTGACAGGATTTACCTGCTTGGAGATGCCGACATTCGTGAATGGAAGGTTAGCTTGCCAAGGCCGCGAAATGCGGAGCAAATCTATCAATCAGAGTTTATTGAGTTAAGAAAAGAATTGGAGCGGCTGATTCATCATGAAAACTAAATGGAAAAAGTGGACAGCAGATTATGGCTTGTTCCTCCTTGTTGTGATTGGCCTCGTCGCTATTTGGGAGTGGGTTGTTCTGGCGGGGGGAGTTCCAAAGTTTATATTGCCATCGCCATCGTCCATTTGGGGTTCGCTGGTGGAAAATCGGGATTTGCTGTTAGGAGAGCACTTACCAGCGACACTTTTGGAAGTTTTGATTGGCTTCGGTTTTTCCCTTGCAGGAGGTCTTTTGTTCGGGGTCGGGATGCATTTCTCCCGTACATTAGAAAAAATTCTTTACCCGTTTCTCGTCATCTCACAAACCATTCCATTAATCGCGATTTCGCCAATTTTTATTCTCTGGTTTGGTTATACGATTTGGAGCAAGGTGGCGGTGACGTTTTTAATCGCCTTCTTTCCAATTGTCGTCAGTACATATGATGGGCTGAAGGCGGGAGGCAATGAATATGGTGAGCTTCTAAAGACAATGGGCGCAGGGCGCTGGATGATTTTTAAAAAAATTCAAATACCGATGGCATTGCCTTCGTTTTTGTCAGGCTTAAAGATGTCAGTTGTCTATAGCGTCACGGGGGCAACAATCGGCGAATGGCTAGGGGCGAGTGAGGGCTTAGGATACTTTAGCCGGCGAATGTCTGGAAACCTGCAAGCCGACGCCGTATTTGCAGCCATCCTCCTATTATCATTAATGGGCATCGCCCTATTTTTAATAATTAGTTTTATAGAGAAGCGATTATTAAAAAATGTAATGCGAGGGCGATGAGGCATGGGGATGGGCTTTTGCCCCACCTAGGAATTTTGGAAAAAATGCTGCCTAGGAAATCTAACTTATCTATAAAAACTTTATGTAAACCTTCGAGAAAGGAAGTACATTTTCATGAAAAAAACACTATTGATTATATTTAGTCTATGCTTAGTTATATTAGGAGCCTGCGGGAAGGAAGAGGCAGCATCAACATCTGGAAAGGATAAGGGCCTGCAGAAAGTCACGTTAATGCTTGACTGGTATCCAAATGCGGTCCATTCTTTTCTTTTTGCTGCTGAAGAAAAGGGGTACTTTAAGGAGCAAGGCTTGGATGTGAATATTGAGATGCCAGCTGATACAAATGATCCACTAAGACTGGTTGCTGCTGGAAAAATTGACATGGCGATGAGCTATCAGCCGGAGGTTCTTGTGGCACGGGGCGAGGATATCCCTGTCCAATCCTTTGCAGCCATTGTCCGTCATCCGTTAAATCAGGTTATGGTACCTGCGAATGCTAAAATTCAATCGCCGAAAGACTTAGTCGGAAAAACAGTCGGTTATCCTTCGATTCCATTGGATGAGGCGATTATTGAAACGATGGTGAAGGCAGCCGGCGGTGATGCCAAGAAGGTAAAAATGGTCGATGTCGGCTGGGACCTGATTCCAGCAATGGCGACGAAGAAAACGGATGCTTTAATCGGCGGGTATATCAATCATGAGAAATTATTGCTTGATAAAGAAGGGCACCCAATGCGGACGCTAAACCCAGCTGATTTCGGTGTTCCGGATTATTATGAATTAGTTATGGTAGGCAGTGAAAAAGGGTTGAAAGAAAAGCCAGAAGTATTTAAAAAGTTTGTGGCAGCGATCACGAAAGGACAAAAATATGTAGCGGAGCATCCAGAAGAAGGACTGTCTATACTATTGAAGCATGAGGAAAAATCATCACCGCTAGAAAAAGACATCGAAACAAAAAGCTTAGACATCCTTCTGCCGCTCATGGACGCCAAAGACCAACCTTTCGGCTACCAAGACCCTGCGACATGGGACAAAGTAGCCAGCTGGCTAAAAGATACCAACGTCATCAACCAAAAAGTAAATCCAGCCGATTCGTTTATAAATATTAAATAGTAGAAAGTTGTTTCAGGCACCAAAATATAAAAAAAGAAGATGTGCGATTCCATTGTCCGCACATCTTCTTTTTTATTACTAAGCACTAATCGACATGTCTTTATTATCACTTTTACCTTCAGAATCCGGATGGAATTCATTTTCCATTTTAGAAACAACAACTGTTGCCACACCATTACCGATTAAGTTGGTGATGGCGCGTGCCTCTGACATGAACCGGTCAACCCCTAGCAATAAGGCAATTCCTTCAACCGGAATCACTGGGAATGCTGAAAGGGTAGCAGCAAGAGTAATGAAACCGGAGCCGGTTACACCAGCTGCACCTTTTGAAGTCAGCATTAGAATTCCCATTAAGGTAATTTGATGCCAAATAGTGATATCTACATTATAAGCCTGGGCGATGAATAGTGCCGCCATTGAGAGGTAAATGGCTGTACCATCCAGATTAAAGGAATACCCGGTTGGAACGACTAAACCAACAACCGATTTAGAGCAGCCGTATTTCTCCAAACGCTCCATCATTCTTGGCAATGCTGATTCCGAAGAAGAAGTTCCAAGTACTAATAGGATTTCTTCTTTAATATAAGCAATAAATTTAAAGATATTGAAGCCATATAGCTTAGCCACTGCACCGAGGACCAATACGATGAACAGGAACATAGTCAAGTAGACACTACCCATTAACTTTCCAAGCGAAACGAGTGAACCAAGCCCGAAGTTTCCAATTGTATAGGCCATTGCACCAGATGCTGCAATTGGAGAGAATTTCATGACGATGTTAACAATTTTGAAAAATACCTCTGTTAATTGTTCAAATAAATGAACAAGTGGTTTTCCTTTTTCACCGAATGAAGCTAAGGCAATTCCGAATAGAACAGAGAAGAAAAGAATTGGCAGCAAATCGCCCTTGGCCATTGCCCCAACGAAATTATCTGGTATGACGCCGAGGATAAAATCGATAAATCCATGGCTTGATTCATTGGCTGCGGTGGTGTATTGCGAAATATCGCCGCCTTTTACGTTAGAAGTATTAAACCCGGAACCTGGTTTAATAATATTAACAACGATTAAACCAATTGCAAGTGCAAAAGTTGTAATGATTTCGAAATAGATGAGTGCCTTACCACCAATGCGTCCAACCTTTTTCAAATCTCCCATGTTTCCAATACCGATGACAATTGTGAAAAAGACAATTGGCGCGATCACCATTTTAATCAGCTTGATAAAAATATCAGCTAAGAACTTTAATTCCGCCCCGAATTTCGGAAACAGGAATCCGATGACGATCCCAAGAATGATACCACAAATTACTTGGACGGTTAAATTTTTAAAATTAATCCTCATTTTTTCTAGCCCCTTTGTTTGAGTTTGACAACGTTTTCATTCCCCTGAAACAATGATAATAAAAATTCAGAAAATGATGTTATTTTGGTCATATTGTTCTTATTGTTCCTTTTGTTATAGTACAAAACTAAAGGAATTCTATGAAGATATAGTACAGATTCATTAAAAATGTTGAGATAATAGAGTTCATTCTATAAAATTAAATTGGATTGCTAGAAGGGACGGGGGAAGAATAGAGTGTTTCCGATTAAAGTAATTTTAGTAGAGGACGATCCGATGGTTAGGGAAGTTCACCGCCAGTTTATTGAAAAAATTGAAGGATTTTTGATTATCGGGACAGCCTCAAATGGAGTAGAGGGAATTGAATTGGTACGTGAATTACGGCCGGACCTTGCGATCATTGATTTATATATGCCGCATTTAGGCGGTGTTGAAATGCTAAGAGGGATTCGCTCCAAGGGTTTGTCCGTAGATGTAATTGCCATTACCGCAGCAAATGATGTCGATACGATTCATCAGGTTTTGCAGCAGGGGGCAATTGATTACATTATGAAACCTTTTACCTTTGAGCGGATTAAAAAATCAATGGAAACCTATAAGGAATATCGCACCAAATTGGCTGAAAAAGAGTCTATTTTGCAGACGGAATTAGACGAAATTATTTTTAAAAACAGCCGGGAAGGCTCTGAGGAAGAAAGTTTGCCAAAAGGTCTTAATTCCAATACGCTGTCAAAAGTCCTGATGTTTATTTCGCAGCAGACAACACCGGTATCCGCAGAGGAAGTGGCAGAAAATATCGGCATTGCCCGGATTACGGCCCGCCGCTATTTGGATTATTTAGAAAAGGAAGGAAAAGTGAAGCTTCATATCCAGTATGGCGGGGTAGGGAGACCTGTAAACCGATACGCAATGAATTAAGGATTCATTCCTTCAGGAGGAAAAGTTGTGATACTGATAGTTTTTAAATGGATGAGCAAATCTGGGTTTACATTACAGAAAAAGATTATTTTGCTCGTAATTTTAGTCCTTGTCCTGTCGTTACTGGTAACCGACCTGTTAATAACAACTTGGATCTCAGACAGGATTGAGAACAGCCAGGCCGAGAAAGCAACTGACATTTCACGAATCGTGTCGCGGTCGCCGGTTGTCATCAATGCTCTCAGCACTCATGACGGTGAAGACCGGATTCAAACGTTCACCAATGAAATTAAGCACGTGACGAAGGTTAATTTTGTCGTCGTAATGGATATGAACGGTATTCGAAAATCACATCCAAACAAGAGCGAGATCGGGAAGCACTTTGTCGGCGGTGATGAGGGGCCGGTATTAAACGGAAAAGAGCATGTTTCGATTGCAAGAGGAACTTTGGGAATGTCATTGCGGGCATTTACCCCTGTATATGATCAAAATAACAAACAAATTGGCGCTGTCGCTGTCGGGATTTCGTGGATAAAGGTCAATAAGGCAATTGGACAAGCGCGGATGTATATTTATATTGGTGTCGGTGCGGGATTAGTTGTTGGAATTCTCGGTGCACTTTTTCTGGCCAGAAAAGTAAAACAAATATTATTTGGGCTCGAGCCGAGTGAAATTGCTAAATTGTTAGAAGAACGAAGTGCCATGCTTCAATCGACGAAGGAAGGAATCCTAGCTGTCGAGCAAACCGGGACAATAACACTTGTGAATACGGAAGGGATGAGACTGTTCCATAAGGCGGGTAATTATGGGCGGCCTATAGGGACCAACATTAAGGAATACATGTCTCATTTTCAGCTCGATGCAGTGATAGAAAAAGGGATATCATTATTAGATCAAGAGCATGAACTAAATGGCATTACGATTATTACAAACTCAGTTCCGGTTAAGGTAAATAAAAGAATTGTAGGCGCAATTACCACCTTCCGTGAAAAAACAGAAATCAAACTGCTTGCAGAACAGCTTACCGGTGTCAAGCAATATGCTGAAGCACTACGTACCCAGGCACACGAATTTAAGAATAAATTACATGCAATTTCAGGATTAATTCAAATGAAGGACTATCAGGCGGTCTCTACTTATATTGCAAAAGTCGCCGATCAGCAGCAAAATGAGGTTGAATTTGTAGTCAGCCGCTTTAAGGATCCTGTACTTGCTGGATTTATTTTAGGAAAGCTGAGTTATGCCAGGGAAAATGGCTGTGAATTGATGATCGAAGGCGAAGGCAGTGTTTCTAAACCGGAAAGGCCAGAAATTACCCACGAAATTATAACGATTTTGGGCAATCTGATTGATAATGCCTTGGACGCGGTACAGGAACGCCCGGTAAAAAAGGTTATTTTACGATTTGATTATTTTGAAGAGGTCCTTGTGATGGAAGTGCATGATACAGGCGGCGGGATAGCTGAAGGGATTGTGGAGCAAGTATTTTCTAAAGGCTTCTCGACGAAGGGGACTGACCGTGGGCATGGGTTATTTTTAGTCAAGCAAAGTTTAGGAAAAATAAATGGATCGATTGAAGTGCATTCAAAAGAAGGAAGCGGGACGACCTTTATTGTGACCATCCCGTACACACAGTTATAAGAATGCCTTATAATCGGGCCTGGTAATCATGTTCATAAGATAAGCTGAGGTCTTCGGATCAGGCTTTCTTTTTGAATTTAAGAAGTTAATGATGGTGCTGGAATTACGGATCCCGACTCCATGGCCGTAATACTTGTCATCGCCAAAATAAACGACATTTTCGGCGCGCCAATGCGGCTGTTTCGGATCAAAGTCAGGGTTGTTGAAGTGGAGGACATCCCCGGGCAGATAGTCATTCCCTGTTTTTTGATGAACCGGGAGATCGTCATCAAATTGCCAGTCCATCAGATAGAGGCGGGTGAATAAGTAATCGAATCTGGATTTGCCGATGGAGTAGAGGGTGGCAATATACAGGACGATGGCAATTCCGGTAGAACACTCAAAGGCATACAATTTCCCATTTTTAAGGATATCGAGGATAGCGGTGGACGGGCTGATCTCAGGTTTAAGAAGAAAACCGCCATTGCCAAGCCGGTCCCAATACTTTTTATTTGGAAAAGCATAGCGAAATGTGGTAAACTTTGCGCCGCTGTTATTTAATTCCCGCGCAGCTTTCATGGTATTGGAGCGAAACTCTAGTTCAAATTTTAATTGCTGAATAGTTTGGTATTGATAGACTTGGTGGTAGGCGCCCATTTGCTTAATGATCATATTGTCTTCAGAGCTGATAATCTCGTGTGACAGGTCCTCCGGTTTTACAATCTGCTGGTTAATTCTAATCATAGATGTTACCTCCGGATTAGATAATTGGGTACTATAAACAAAATATGAATGGACGGAGGATAATATTTATCCAAAGGCGAATTCTTTTGTGGAGATTTAAAAGTAAGAGGTCAAATCAAATGTCCACCTCATGTGGACAAATTGCTACATTTGTCCACGGGTGGTGCCTGACACCGAGGAGGATTTCATATACATCACGAAGAACACGACGGCGCTCATGAATCGGAGGAGGCTGCTGATGTTCATGGATGTGCGGATTCCGGTGGTTTCGAGGAGCCAGATTCCGATTTGCGGTGCGATGAAGGCGACAAAGGAGAGCAGGACGTTGTAGGTGGTGATGCAGTAGGTCCTTGTTTCCTTTGGTGACTTTTCTAATAATAGATTGAATAATAATAGTGTTGTTCCCGATACGAAAAAGCCGGATGTCATTTGAACAAAGGTAAGATAATAAAGATTGGTAGAAAGCACTGTCATAGACGGCGCGGTTGCCATTCCGACCGCAACCCAAACGAACACCAGCGTATTGGATTTCTTTTCAGCCCATTTTTTCCATAATGGGAAGGAGAAAATTTGCACCAGTTGGCTGCCAACTGAGAAAATACTAATCCAAAGAATCGTCGCGTGGGCATATTTGACATTATAAATATTGAACAAGCCCCATGCCATCTGCCACGTAAAGTTAAAGCATAAAGCAGCAATGAGAAACAATTTGTAATTTCTATTCTTAAAAATCGACCAGTCCATATACGATTTTTTTTCGTCATTATTCGCTTTTGGCTGGACCGTTTCCTTATGCTTAAACAAGAAAACCATTTCCATTAGTCCAAATCCAAATGCCAATAAGAATAACATTTGATAGGCTGCCGCGTTGTCGGATTGCTTTTTCATGACAATTCCAATTACCAGCATTGTCACCATTCCGACAATCGTTAATAACCGATTGCGGTCACTGAAAAAGGCCCCTCTTCGTTCCTCGCTGATCATCCCGCTGATCAGGGTCTGCCACCCAATAGTAGAAATGGTCCCAGGTACATTCATTAACGCAATGATGATTAAAAATACCCATGCCTGATAAGAGGGGGGAAGAAATACGACGCCCACCAATAGCAAAAACATGGCCCTGGCACCAAATGCATTCAAGGCAACGGTTTTCTTTTGCTGCTCCAGCCGATTTAATAGAATAGCGGCCGGAATCGTTACCATTAGCGCAACCAGCGGCGGCAGGGAACTGATTAAGCCAACCTGGTAGTTGGTGGCCCCTAAAACGGAAATAGCGAATATCGGAAAATAGTTACTAGCCAAGTTTAACGCAATGGTTGAGACCATCCCATGATATATACTAATTTTTTCATTATATGTTCGCATGTTTTCCACCATTTTCTTATGAGATACAAAGCTATTATACTCGGAAAAAATATAATTGCACGCAAAACTTTTGCAAAATAATGAAATAAAAAAAAGAATAGTTTTATCGTTTTTATCTTCAATTCACGAACATGCTATAATAGGTTCAAACTACAAACAGAAGGGTGTGCGAAAAATGACGACGGAAGCACCTCAATCGGAGCAAATACAATATCTGCCGCCAAAGAATGAATATGAAACATTTCGTGACGAGGCTCACTTCAAGGAAAAGCTGAAGGAGTGGGGTCTGTCCACTGCAAAGAAGGAATTTTGGTATAAAGACCACCGTTTTCAACAGCCGGTTTTAATTAAAGGATATGAAACATATGGGAATACGGCTGAATTTAATACGGTTATCATCGAGTTTCAGGATGGAAAGCTAAGCAGCATCCATCCAGCCTTTTTAAAGGAAATGCAGCAAGCTAGCTTCGGCAAAGAAAGCTTAATCACGCCTCTAGAAGAAAAGGATTCAAAGGAGCCGGCAGCAAATAAAGCAAGAGACACTAAGGGTGAGGATGTTAAGGATAAGCAGGCGGTCAAAAAAGAGGAGGCCAAACCTTCCAAACCAGCTGAACAGAAGCCGAAAAAAACAAAAGCCGCTAAATTAGAGCTGCCTGTAGATAAGGTCCATTTCACAGCAAATGTGAAGCAGTTCGCAATGACCTACAATCCTTTCAACGAGGAAAATGATGAGGTCGTTGTCTTTGAAAACGTCATAATCGTTCAAGAGGAACCGCTTGAGGTCGGACTTTCCTGGTGCAGCCACAGTAAAACGCTGAAAAAGTTTGAGCTGGCACTTGGGGATATGCTTGAATTTGATGGCAAAATAGTGGCGAAGAAATTGGCAAAAGGAAAAGATGTGGAAGAGGAATTTATCGTAGAAGAACCTGTTTTGTATAAAATCAATAATCCATCCAAACTGGTGAAAAAATAACTGGGATTCCGATTACGGGTCCCAGTTTTTCTATCCATGCGGAAAATATATTTCCAATCGGCATTTGCCATTTTTAAAAATATAATAGTTTTGAAAATCACTATTAATAGCAGCAGCCGTAAATTCTGTTAGTGGAAGTTCAACAGTACGGCCATCTTTTTTTAAAAATAATAGAATCTTGCCTTTAACATGGATCGTTTCAAAATGAAAGCCGTCGCGTTTCCATAAAAAGTCATCCTCTTGATAATAATTCAAAACAACCTGCCTGTTTCGATAATCTTCAAAAATTGTGAAATCGTGTAATGATTTTTCCATCTGAGTGTCACCTGCCCCCTTTGGTACTATTGTAAAAATTCACAGCGGAAGATGTTGTGACAGCGGTCACATATTTTTAAAATAATACTAAAAATAGCATGGGGTTATTAAAATGGGCCAACACCTATTCCGTTTTTACTATGGACACATACACTATTGTGCAACCATATGAGGAGGAGATGTATAATGGATAGACAAAATATAGGAATGCCTGGCGGTTTTCCTGGAATGGGTATGAATCTTGGAGCAGGTGCCGGTATGCCTGGAATGGGTGCAAATGTTGGTGCTGGGACTCCGGGTATGGACTATTATCATCATGGTCAAGGGGGGTATCCAGGAATGGGGTACCACCACGGACACGACGGTTATTATCCGGGGATGGGATATCACCACGGCCATGGCGGCTACTATCCGGGAATGGGGTACCACCACGGACACGGCGGCTACTATCCGGGCCACGGATACCACCACGGCCATAGCGGCTACTATCCCGGCCATGGCTATCACCATGGACACGGCACATATAGTCAAGGACATTAAAACCTCTGAAAGTGGATAAGGCAGGAGTATTCCTGCCTTTTTGGGTTTGTTTAAAGTTTTTTGCAGAAAATTGGTCAAATTTAGCTTATAATGATATTTTGAACCATATTTTCCAAGGAGCAGTCAATCATGAATCAAACTTTTTCATTAAAAGGAAAAACAAAGCAAATTTTTGTTTTGTTAATACCAATTTTAATTACCCAGCTTGGCATGTTTTCGATGGTATTTTTCAATACAATCATGTCAGGCAAATATAATTCCGCGGATCTTGCCGGGGTTGCGATTGGCTCATCGATTTGGAATCCGGTTTTTACGGGACTGAGCGGCATCCTTCTTGCTGTTTCACCAATCGCTGCACAGTATTTCGGAGAAAAAAGAAGTAATGAGGTTGCCTCAATAGTCAAGCACGGAATTTATCTGTCCTTTTTCATCACTGCAATTATTATCGTTTTTGGCTTGTTTCTGCTCGACCCGCTCTTAGGCAAGATGGGTTTGCCGGGGAGAGTTCAAAACACTGCCAGAGGCTATTTGATTGGATTAAGTTTTGGTATTTTGCCGTTATTTTTATTTAACGTTTTGAGATCGTTTATTTACGCTTTAGGAAGAACGCGTGTAGTGATGGTCATTATGATTTCCTCGCTGCCGGTTAATTTCTTTTTAAATTATGTGTTGATTTTTGGCAAATGGGGAATTCCAGGGCTTGGCGGAGCAGGGGCAGGCTATGCGACATCGATTACATACTGGGCAATTTTGGCCTTTACCACTTACATTGTGAAAGCAGAAGAACCGTTCGCCGCCTATCGGGTATTTGCCAATATGAAGGAATTCTCTTGGGGACGATGCAAGGAAATTTTAAAAATTGGTGTACCAATGGGGCTATCGACTTTCTTTGAAACAAGCATGTTTGCAGTAGTAACTATTTTGATCAGTAAGTTTAGCGTAACAACTGTAGCTGCGTATCAATCGGCGTTAAATATTGTCTCATTCCTCTATATGATCCCGATTAGTATATCGATGGCGCTCACCGTACTCGTCGGATATGAAGTGGGCGCAAAGCGCTATAAGGACGCCCGTGACTATAGCTGGCTCGGGATTGTTTTAGCGGTGTTGATTGCGGTGGTAACCGGGTTGTTTGTAGTCGGCTTCCGTTACCAGGTCGCAGGATTCTATTCCAATGAAGCTGCAGTTATTAACTTAACGGCATATTTCCTAATATTTGCTCTGTTTTTTCAAATTTCCGATGCTATACAGGCAACAGCCCAGGCTGCTTTAAGGGGGTATAAAGACGTCAATCTAGCCTTCGTTATGACATTGTTCGCCTACTGGGCCATTTGTCTGCCTGTCGGCTACGTTCTCGCCCATTACACGCAGCTTGGTGCCAGAGGATACTGGATTGGCCTGACCGTCGGCCTTCTCGCCGCTGGAATCGCCCTATCCATCAGGCTCCTCTACATCCAAAAACGAAAATTCGTTGCTCTTGGTGCCTGACACCACAAAAGACAAACTGCCCATTTTGTATGCCTGGGGTGGACAAATTGGATGTTTGTGGAAATTAGAAAGGTTGTGTAATAAAGCATGAAACGTTTTGTGATTTTGCTTGTTTCGCTTATTACGAGTGCTTCTTTGGTTGGCTGTTCGTCTGTTAATCAAGCGAAGGAAAAGCCGCAGCTTCATGTAAAGTGGCCGTTTTATAAAATCAGCAAAGGCAATCAGTATATGTATTTACTTGGAACAATCCATATTGGGAAAGAGGAAATGTATCCTTTTCCAAAGCAAATAAAAGAGGCTTTAAAGGATTCACAATATTTGGTGACTGAAACAGACGGTGAAGGGATTGATCGGGGGGATTATCAAAAGTCTATTGATGATAAAGTATTTCTACTCGAAAACGGCAAAAAGTTAAATGATTATCTATCAAAGGATTCTCAAGCCTATCTCATGGAAAGAGCAAAGGAATATGATGTTGATTATCAATCCCTCCAGGATTATAAGCTTTGGTATGTGGTGAGCCAGTTCCTAAACGCTGAAACTGCCGATTTAAGTATCGAATATGGCGTTGATCATCAAATATCGCAGCTTGCCAATAATTATTATGTGAATGATAAATTCTTGGAAACACCGAAGGAACATTTTGAAATAATTCAACAGGCATATCCTGAAAAAGAAGCGGATCAATTGATTAAGGAAATTCCCCCGATAAAAGAAGCAAAGCAGCAGCTTTTGCAATTATTTGATGATTTTGTACAAGGGAAGATTCCCTCCGCAGAGGATACACCTATAACCGATTTTGAAAAAAGGCAGAATCAGATTATTGTTGTGGACAGAAATAAGCGGTGGATGAAAAAGTTTGAAACCTATCTAAAGAGCGGTGACGTTTATTTTGCAGCGGTTGGTGCCGGTCATTTAGAAGGGAAAGATGGCCTGCTGACTTATTTTAATGAAAATGGCTATGTTGTAGAAAAGGTAATAAAATAAAACAGATCAAACATAAATTAGACGCCGTTCCAGAAGGAATGGCGTCTTCCAATTTAAAATAATTTTTTAGGTTTAAATAGTTTTAATAATGGGTGCTGGTTTTTGTCGGTAATGTTTAACTCATGCATGATTAATTTTTCCTGGTTTTCGGTAATCCATTTTTTTAATTCATGTTTATCTTTGCATTGTGTATAATATGTTTCCCCACCCTTACCAAGAGCATTGACAACATATCTACATGTGTTCCCCATAGTGCCCACCTTTGTAAGTGTAATATATTCATATATTGCATTATAACAGGGATTTAAAAATAGTCCATCGTTATTTTTTATCAAAATAAGCCAAAATTTTTAAAAGGGCTTATTTTTACGGATATAATAATAAATGATAAAAAAATGAAAGGATTTTGAATGGTGAAAATAAGCGAATTAGACTACTGGACATCAAAACTTGGGTTAATTCCCCATCCGGAAGGCGGATATTATAAAAGGACATTTGAGTCAGAAGAGCAAGTGAGTGACGTAGAGTTGAGTGTACAATACGAAGGCCGAAGAAAATTGTATACGAGCATTTACTTTTTACTAACCTCAAACGATATTTCTCATTTACATCGTTTGAAGTCGGATGAATTATGGTATTACCATGGGGGAAGTTCATTGACGATACATGTCATTCATGAAAATGGGGAGTATGAGGAAATCCAGTTAGGAATGGATTTGGAAAAGGGCGAGGTTCCTCAAGCCTTGGTTCCGAAAAACTCTATTTTCGGTTCATCCGTGAAGGAAGAAGGGACATGCTCTTTGGTAGGCTGCATGGTTTCTCCAGGTTTTGATTTTCAAGATTTCGAGCTGTTTACCCAAGCAGAGCTGCTGCAAACATATCCGCAGCACCGGGAGATAATCATGAAAATGGCATACAAGGAAATACCGGAGTTCTAAATTAAAATAATCGGCTCTTTTGCCCAAGAGATGTGATAACTACATAAACGGGCAAAAGAGCGTAACAAAATGACTGATGCTTTCGGTCGGAACTAACAAGTTTTTACCTGCTGATCCCCCTTATTCCTTGGCCGTTTCAAGAAAAATAACCTAAGCAGCGGCGGCACAGCAAAATAGATAAAAAACAGGCGAAATAATTGATACCCGGTCACTACAGATAAGTCAGCGTTCACTTCATGAGCCAGAATCGCCATCTGGTCCATTTCACCGGGAGCAACCCCTAAAAAACTAGTGGACGGTGTGAGCTGATTATAATAAACAAGAATCAGGCTTAAGCACCATGATCCTAAAATCATGACCATCCCGCTGATCAAAGCAAGTGAAATCACCCGTACCTTATGGTGTAATTTCTCAGGCTGCAGAAGTAATCCTATATAGCCGCCAATCATAAATTGCGAAAGATCCAACAGCGGAGGAGTCAGGGAGGGGCCCTCTAGACCGGAAATACTGCAAATTGCCGTTGCTAAAATCGGTCCAAGCATAAATGGTGTTGGAAATTTGAGCCTCTTTGCTATAAAAGCACATAGAACACAAATAACCCCAAGCAAACAAAGAATGCTTAAATTCCCTTGCAAAGGATTTCCTACGCTATAAACTGCAGGATCGCCAGACACCGGAGCTGCTGAATGATTAAAAAATGGTCCTAAAATAAGAAATGGCACAAAGAAAATAATCATCATCAACCTTGCCACCTGCAAAAACGTAACGGTGGTGAGGTCTATGCCCTTCATTTCTTCCGCAAAAATAATCATTTGCGACAGACCTCCGGGAATACTGCCGGTAAGGACGGTTGGATAATCCACACCTGACAGTTTCGAGACGACCCAAGCAATCCCCGCACAAAAACAAACCAATAATACAGTCATCAGCATCATGGACGGCAATTTACCGATGACGACAAAGAGAGCCTCTCTCGTAAATGAAAGCCCGACCGAATATCCTACAATGATCAAGCCGGCATTGCGAATCCAGCTTGGCCAATTATATGAAATGCTGCCAAATCGCGAACCGATAAAAACCGCAGTCATTGGACCGAGAAGCCATGGAATCGGAGTATGTAAGGCTGAAAATAAAAGCCCGCCAATAAAAGCATACATAAGTGTGACAAAAAAACCGATTAGATTTAAATTCTTCAATGATAACCCTTCTGTCTATAAAAAACTTTATTTCATTTTATCACGTAAAAAATATATTTTAAAAAGAAATACAGCAAATGGAAAAAAGCGCATAAAGCGCTTGTGAAAGGATTCATTGTTCTAGGTGATGAATCACTGCTAGAGCTCCCTATTTCGCTGAAAAAAATCCGCCACATTTTGAAACTTTCGTAACAGGCTAATCAGCTTTATTCCATTCCTTATTCCATTCCTTATACCATTTTACAAACCTGGATAGGCCCTCTTCAATCGGGGTAGTCGGATAAAAGCCTGTATCCGCTTGTAAATCATCAATTTCAGCATATGTGACCCTCATATCTCCAGGCTGCATCGGCAATGATTCGATGATCGCTTTTTGTCCTATCAGGCTTTCTAATACTTGAATAAATTCAATTAATTTCACTGGTTTATTGTTACCGATATTATAAATCTTGTAAGGAGCACCGCTTGAACTCATCTTATCAACTAAAAGAGGCTGCGGTTCAGGCGGCAGTTCAAGCAAACGGGTGATCCCTTCGATAATATCATCAATATAGGTGAAATCTCTTTCCATGTCGCCATAGTTAAACACTTTGATAGGTTTACCTTCGATGATACTTTTCGTAAAAGTATAATAGGCCATATCCGGACGTCCCCATGGACCATAGACGGTGAAGAAACGGAGGCCAGTAGTAGGCAGCTGATACAAATGGCTGTAGCTATGCGCCATCAGCTCATTCGCCTTTTTCGTGGCGGCATAAATATTGATTGGAAAGTCGACACAATCCTTCGTCGAGTAGGGGAGATTTTGATTTGCACCATAAACCGAACTAGAGGAGGCATAAATTAAATGCTTCACCTCGTAGTGTCTGCATGCCTCCAGCACATTCATAAAGCCGACAAGGTTTGACTGAACATAGGAATGAGGATCTTCCAGACTATAACGGACACCGGCTTGTGCAGCTAAGTTCACGACAACATCCACCGAATTCTCCGCAAACAAATGATTTAAATTCTCCCGATTCGTCAGGTCAACAAGATAAAAGGTAAATTGGGGGTGATTCTTGAGAATCCTTAGCCGTTCCCTTTTAAGACGGACATCGTAATATTCATTTATATTATCAGCCCCAATCACTTGATAGCCTAACGATAGCAGCCGTCTGGACAAGTGAAAGCCAATAAAGCCAGCCGCCCCAGTAACTAAAATAGTCGTCATGTCGCAGCTGTTCCTTTCCCATCAAGCGGAATCGGAATTTTTGTCCATGTTTTATAGGTTTCCGGATCCATGACCTTGACATGCTCGAGAAAAGTCCCTAAAAATCCTCGTTCATGAAGATTAAGAAATAATTCTAGGGGCAGCTCTTGTTCACGGACGAAAGCATACACGTGATCCACCATTTTAAATCCGTTTTTAGTAATAATGATATGGCGCAAAGGGGCATCAATTTGCTTGAAACCAAACTTTTTCATCTGCGTTAACATCTCCAGCAGCTGTCTTGTGATGGCCTCAGACAATTTTGTTTGCTTTTTTAAAAACGTATTTAAATCAGGTCCATCCAAAAATTCCATTACAACATAATTTTCACCGGTTTCATATACTTTTGGAATAAATGGTAATTCTTTTCCGGATAATAGAACTTCTTGTTCCTGTTCGGCATGATTTGTTTTACTATAAATTTTGACACATTTTGTTTCAGATATGCGGAATACTGCACCCTGATGCCCTTTTCCAATTAGATTTTGGGCATCGATGTGACTAACCTTTACAGATTCTCCTGAACCGCCGGAATTAATGAGTGCAGTCCGGAAATCAAACTTATTTCTTCTAAAATAATTCTCCCATTCGCGAACAGTATCGGGCTCAAGCTTTTTTGCCTGGGACAAAAAAGCGTCTTTTAATAGAATAATTTTTAGATCCCGTAATAACTTTAATGGCACAGGGTGATCTCGTTTAAAGGCATTTACGTGATCGATTGCTTTCAATTTTTTATTTTTAAGAACAATGATATGTCTAAGCGGGGCATCAACCATGGTAAACCCTGCTTTTTTAAATTCTTGTAAAATCGTAAGCAGTCCTCTTACGATTGATTTAGGGATATAGCTAGCATTTTTAAGGTATTCTTTTAAAGTAACCCCTTGTAAATACTCCATTACGACATAATTTTCACCCGATTCATATATTTTGGGAAAAGATGATAATTGTTGACCAGCCAAAAGTGCCTCTGCTTCCATTTTTGCTTGTACCGGATCTTCATAAATTTTGACACATTTTTCTTCCGAAAGTTTAAAAACAGCTCCTTGTGTACCTATTCCAATAAGAGGATAGTCTGTCGGGTTATCAATCTCTAATGTTTTTTCGCCTTTTGTAACTTTAATGAATCGGAAATCCTTCGGGGTGAAACGATGAACCTGACCGTTCTTTAATTTTTGCTTCTTAACTCCAGTAAAATTTCTCATCGCCATCCTCCTAACAGCTCGTCATAGAATTCCGCCTGCTTCTGCAGCTGTTTTTCTAAATCAAACATTTGCTCAACCTTTTGACGTGCGGCAGCGGTATAGACTTCCCATTTGTCCCGGTTCAACAGCATGAACTCCAGTGCAAGAGCCAATTCATCGGCATCATTTTCCTTAACCAAAATCCCTTCTTGTTCGTGGGTAACTAATTCCGGAATACCGGCATGAGTGGTCGAGATGACAGGCACTCCGGTTGCCATCGCCTCTTTTACCGTATTAGGAATTCCTTCAACATCACCATTTGGAGCAACAATGCTTGCGGCACAAAATAAATCTGCATTCACCATATGTTCGCGTACCTTTTCTTTCGGAAGGTGATGAAGGAGCTGAAATGAATCACCCAATCGGAGCTGGGAAGCAAGAGATTTCAATTGTTGTTCCATATCACCTCTACCTATAATTGTCAGAGTAGCATTTGGAAATTTCTCCTTTATTTTATGAAAGGCTTGGATTAAGACGTGGTGGCCCTTTTTTTCAATTAATCTGCCGACGGATATTATATTTTGTGAGTCTGATTGTGTTGGCGGGCGGTAATGGTATTGACTCAGGTCGACTCCGCCGTACAATACCCTTATTTTTTCGTGTGGGCAGCCCCACATATTGATACGGTCTGCTAAATACTGACAAACCGGGAAAAACACTTCCCCTTTTCGAAAAAGCCGTTTCATTCCCTCTAAATAACCTACGGGCTGATTTGCCAGCGTGGCATCCCGGCCGCGAATGCTGGTAGCAAGCGGGAGTTTCGTTTTATCTTTAAATGGCAGCAGCAACATCCCTAATTGTCCGTGATGGGCATGTAAAAGGGAGATATTGTTCTTTTTTACAAATTTCTTTGGCGAGAAAATTTCGCTAAGATAGTACACTTTGTTGTTTAAAAGAGAGAGATCTACCATATACTTCGGCTGTCGTACCAGATGAATATAGTCGTATCCTGGAACTTCACGAATTTGGGAAATATACTGGGTGGGATCCACTCTTAAATTTAAATGCATGACAGTGTCCACAAAAATCCTCCTATCATTAATGACTACAAATGATCACATCTGTTCTAATAAAATATGCCTTGCTGGCTGCATGAGCATGGACAAAACGGCAGTAAATGTGATGTATTTCCCAAAAATTGTGGACTACCCACGAACGAAAATTTTTTTCCTAATAAAGAAGGAAAATAGCATTCTTAAATCGTATATGGTAAGTATTAGACTTTTCGAAATATGATGACAACAATTCGGGGATGGGGGACTAAACAATGACAGTTGAAAAAATGGATGGCAAGCTGATGTGGGAGCCTTCCCAAGAATTGCAGGCTGGATCGAATATGAAAAAATTCATGTCGTGGCTCAAGGAAACGAGGGGGCTTCATTTTAAAACGTACGATGAGCTATGGCAATGGTCCGTAACAAGCGTTGAAGGATTTTGGTCGGCAATTTGGCATTTTTATGAGGTTCAAGCAAAAACTCCATATGATGCGGTATTAATTAACAAACGAATGCCTGGTGCAAAGTGGTTTACTGGGGCCACGTTGAATTATGCAGAGCATATTTTTCGTCAAAGTACTGAAGGTAAAGCTGCAATTATTTATGAAACAGAAATACGCAAGCAAGGAAAATTGACCTGGGATGAATTAAAAAAGGAGACATCAGCAATCGCCGCGTATTTAAAATCATTAGGTGTCGGCCCGGGGGACCGCGTTGCTGCATATGTTTCAAATATACATGAAGCGATTACCGCTTTTTTGGCATGCGCAAGCATCGGTGCAATCTGGTCAAGCTGTGCGCCGGAATTCGGCATCATGAGTGTGATTGACCGGTTTAAACAAATTGAACCAAAGGTGTTAATTGCAATTGATGGTTACCGCTATGGAGGAAGGGACTTTGACCGGATGGAAATGGTGGGGAAAATCCAGGCGGAGCTGATAACACTTGAAAAAACCATTATTATTCCTTATTTACATAATGATCCTAATGTAAGCGGTTTAACTGAAGCGGTGATATGGGATGAGGTGGTCGCTGAAAATGAAGGTGCTGTCCTTCGTTTCGAGGCTGTTCCATTTGACCATCCGCTCTGGATTTTGTATTCGTCAGGCACGACCGGCAAGCCGAAAGCGATTGTCCAAAGTCAGGGCGGCATTCTGCTGGAACATTTAAAAATGGGCGGTCTGCAAAATGATTTAAAGGCAGACGACCGCTTTTTCTGGTACACGACGACCGGCTGGATGATGTGGAATGTTGTCGTAAGCGGCCTCCTGGCGGGATCCACCATTCTGTTGTATGACGGAAACCCAGGTTATCCAAACTATGAAACGCTTTGGAAGTTTGCCCAATCCTCGAAAATGACTGTGTTTGGCACAAGTGCCAGCTTTTTAACAGCGTGTATGAAGGCCGGGTTAAAACCGAGGGAACAATTTGATCTTTCTGCTTTGAAAAGCATCGGGTCAACCGGCTCGCCGCTCCCTGTCAGCGGTTTTGAATGGGTCTATCAAGATGTGAAGGAGGATGTCTGGCTGTTCTCGACAAGCGGGGGCACCGATCTTTGCACGGCATTTGTCGGAGGCTCGCCATTATTGCCTGTGCATGCTGGCGAATTGCAGGCCAGAGCACTTGGTGCCGCGGTAAGGGCGTTTGATGACCATGGTGAAGAGCTGATGGATGAAATCGGGGAACTTGTCATCACCGAACCAATGCCATCGATGCCAATTTTCTTCTGGAATGATGAAAACGGCGAACGCTACAGGGACAGCTATTTTGATTTGTATCCTGACGTTTGGCGTCACGGTGATTTTATTAAAATTACCTCTAGAGGAAGTGCGGTGATTTATGGCCGCTCGGATGCTACGATTAACCGCGGTGGCATCCGGATGGGAACGAGCGAGATTTACAGTGCCTTAGAAAGCATTCCAGAAATACTTGATAGTTTAGTAGTGGATATTCCTATATCCAGTGAGCTTTCATATATGCCATTGTTTGTTGTCTTAAAGAAAGGGGCTGTGCTTACGGATGAGGTGAAGGCACGAATCAATGGAGTGATTCGTCAGAATTGTTCGCCGCGCCATGTCCCAAATGAAATTTTCCTAGTTGAAGAGCTGCCTAATACATTGAACGGCAAAAAGCTAGAAGTACCAATTAAAAAGATTTTGATGGGGACGCCAGTGGAGAAGGCGGTTAATGCAGGTTCATTAGCCAATCCTGACTCACTAAATTTTTTCGTTGAATTTAAAAAAAATATGGATAGTACTCAAGATTAATGAAGAAACCGCCCGCATTTGCAGGCGGTTTGTTTTGTCTTCTTCATTGATTGTACATAATTTCAATTTTTTGCACATAACAATAATAAAGGCGAAAGGAGAGGGTGTTGATGGCTCGAGTACCAATCCCTGCTCAGTTTAATATTAATATCCATATTATTAAAGTGAATTCTTTTGAAAATGCCTCTGCCATAAATGTCGGTAACAACTTATTGGCTGAATGGCATAATTCGGATAAGAAAAACATGGGACTGGGACAGAATATGGGGGACGGCAGCTGTTTTTTAGGAACGAGAAGTATGGTAGACGACCGCGATCAAATCGACTCAGCATCATCCTTTGAATCGGAATGGCTTCCCATGCCGGATATTATTCATAAAGGGGATGAATAAACCATGTTTTTTAAACCAATAAATTTAACCATTGCCGATTTCAAGGTAAACAACCAAGATCATTTGAGTTCTATTTCTTTTGGAACAACTGTGAAAGTCGGAAGAAATGTTAGTGCTAAAAAAACACAAGGGTTTGGCCAGCAACATGCAGACTTTTGCGTTCGGCCTTTTAATTCTCATTATGTTTTAGATGATGATGTGGTGGATCAATATTCAGTTAAATTAAAAAAATAAATCCTTTTCGGCGCTTTATCCATTATTTTGGGGAGGCGGGTATATGTATTTTGGACCGGTCAATATTAATCTATTATCCTTTAAAATCAATTCCATCGACCATTCCGCAATCGTTAATTTAGGTCCAAGTAAACATCTTGATATATTTGTCTCCTATAAACGGAGCCAGGGAATTGGTGAACAAAATGGAGACTTCTCCCCCATATTACTAACCTATTCTAACGTAATTGACAATGATATTAGTGATAGTCCTACTGTTAAAAACAGCATAATATAAGGGGTGAAATCTCCTTTCGGTAATCGCTCGAAATCTGTACGACGAAAAATACTAAAGGAGTGGTAACATGGTCTTTTTTACACCATTAGCCGTTAATTTACTAGGCTTTAAGGTCAATTCCCTGGATAACGGGGCTGTGATAAATGTTGGTTCTTTTCTTTCTATTGATGAATTTCTTTCTTACAAACGAAACCAAGCCGTTGGAGAGCAAAACGGAGATTTTTCCCCTATAAACATCCCAATCGCAAGTGTCATCGACCCAGACATCGCCGATAGCCCATCCGCCAAAAACAGCATTATTTAATGCATGGGGATCCTTCTGTTTCATGGTGGGGGAGAAGGGTCTAGGGGTTTATTGGTATAATAAGAAACGGTCACCAACTGGTATTGGCGACCGTTTTATTATTAAAAAGACTATTCAGCTGGTCTTAAAGTGCTTCCCGAATCACCTTTTTATAATTAAGTACTGAAAGTAAGCCGAAAACCGAGTACAATGCAGCATACACAATCATCACGATAATCATCGGTGTCCAAACCTCGGTCCCAAATAAAAACCAGCCGGACTGGACCGCGAAATAGCTATGCGATAAGCCAACCACCAATGGAATCCCAAAGCTGAAGAGCTGCTTGCCGCGAATCCCTTTTAACAAATCCCATTGGGTAAAGCCAAGTTTTCGTAAAATCATATAATTCGGCTTTTCCTCTTCACTTTCACCCATTTGTTTAAAATACAGGATGCATCCGGACGTCACAAGGAAAGTTAAACCTAGGAATCCTACAATAAACATCATGAGCCCCATAACATGTTTTTGCTCGTTACTAATCTTAAGCCGCGATTCCGTCCAATCAGTATCAATAAATTTTATCTCTTTAAACAGCTCATTCGCTTTTTCGATTTGCTCCTCATTTTTCAAATTAATTCCAATAAACAAGGGAGATTTCTTTTGAATCGCTGGATCTATATCCTTTTTCAGCCTATCAAAAATAGTCTTGTCAACAATCGCAACAGGCTGCCCGAAATTTGAGAAATAGCCGGAAACGACGAATTCCTTTTTTAACCCTAAATAGGTGAGGGGAATGACCTCTGTTTTACCTTTTAATTCAATCTTTCCAGTATCGGCAAATGTCATAAATTTCTGCATGAGGTCGCTATAACCAGTAAATACCGCTTCTTCAGGAGTAACATTGATTTCGACTGCATGTTCACTTATAACCGGAATCGCCGTGATCGCTGGATCAAAGTTTAATTCTTCTAAATTAGACTCTAATATATTCTTAAGATTAGCATCTACCTGAAGCACTTCGATTTTTCTCTCGGTAATTGTAACTCCTGCCTTAGTTAAGGCTTTAGAAAATTCCCTAGCATCCATTGCGTTTGTAAAAGCAAAATCACCTGCAACATTATTTTCTGCCATTTTTTCTGCTGAATAGTAGGAGATATAACTAAGCGACAGCAGTCCAATTGCCAGCGCCGAAACGGTGGTAATAATCGTCAATAGCAATGCGTTTGATTTCATCCGGAACATAATGGAAGAAAGTGATAATACTTCATTGATATTGAGATAACCATCTTTCTTTTTCCGAATGATATTAAAAATAAAGCTAACCGACCCTTTATAAAACAAGTAGGTACCAAGAATAACGGCACCCAGGATAAAGATCATCGCCATAAACAATTCATTCATCGTCTTGAAGTCCCCGCTGAACAGCTTCGAGGATACGTAATAACCAGACAGAATCATGATGATACCGGCAGCTCCGATAATGATTTCCCAGATCGACATTTTCTTCACTCTAGATTCAGTAGAAGAAACCACCCTAAACAATGCTAAAATGCTTTGTCTTTTGATAAACAGATAATTCATCAACATGATCAACAAGTAGATAACGGCAAATACAATTAACGTCTGAACTAAGGCTTCGAGTGAAAAATGCAGTTTAGCGATTGCATGAATATTTGTTACTTTAAATAAAATCATGATGATTAACTTCGAAATTGAAAAACCAACCAAAATACCGATAAGTAAAGACCCAAAATAAAGTATAAAGTTTTCGGCAGTTAAAATGCGAAAAATTCGGTTCTTGGTCATCCCGATTAATTGAAATAAACCAATTTCTTTACTTCGTCGTTTAATAAAAATCGTATTGGCATACAACAAGAAGATGGAAACAATCCCGACAAGCAGAACAGATGCTGTCCGGATCGCCGCTGCACCTTTCACGGACCCTTCTGCTTTATCCAACGAAGGGTCGAATTGCAAGGTGACAAAGGCAAAGTAGAGCGAAACGCTAAAAACCAACGCAAACACATAAAGATAGTAATTTTTAATATTCTTCTTCAAATTGCGAAAGATTAGGTGTTTAATGCTCATATTGCACACCGCCCAGCACGCCTTGGGTTTTCATAACATCCTTGAAGAAAGTCTGGTGCGACTCTTCGCCTTTATTTAATTGGGTATAAATTTGACCGTCTTTAATGAAGATCACCCTATTACTAAAGCTTGCTGCAACAGGATCATGAGTAACCATGATAATTGTGGCATTCCGCTTTTGATTTAACTGGCTCAGTTTGTTCAACAAGTCAGAAGCAGCCTTGGAATCAAGCGCTCCGGTCGGTTCATCGGCAAATATGAGGCTCGGTTCGTGAATAAATGCCCGTGCTGCAGAAGTCCGCTGCTTCTGTCCGCCGGAAATTTCGTTCGGGTATTTATCCTTCACTTCATAGATCCCTAGTTCCTGTGCTATTTCTCTAAATCTTTGTTCTGCCTCTTTTTTTGCCGTTTTCGTGATGGTTAACGGCAGAAGGATATTTTCCTTAACTGTTAAAGTGTCCAATAAATTATAGTCTTGAAAAATAAAACCCAAGTGACTCTTGCGAAATTCCGCGAGCTGTTTTTCCTTCATCTGGGTAATTTCGCTGCCTTCAATCCTGATAGACCCTTTACTTACTTTATCAATGGAAGACAGGACATTGAGAAGGGTGGTTTTCCCAGAGCCAGATGCCCCCATAATGCTGACAAACTCTCCTTTATCAATCGTAAGATCAAGACCTTTTAACACTTCTTGCTTATTAAATTTGTTTCCATAGTTTTTATAAAGCTTGGCTGCTTCTAAAATCTTCATGTCAGACACACTCCTTATTTCGATAGTTCTATTATAAAAGTGAGTGCATACGGCTTCCTTCGATTGGGCGAACAATTCATAAAGGCATGTGACATTTTTGTCACATGCCGGTTATACGGACAAAATCATTTTGTTTAGGAAAAGTTAAGCTGAAGATGGAGCCCGCTCCAGGCTGTGACTTCACATCGAACTTAATCAAAAGCGGTCGGGCCGCTTTCTTTGCTAAATATAGGCCCATACCGGTGGCTGCATGATCTTGATGATCAGTTGTAGACGTGAAGCCTTTATCAAAAATCCGCGGCAGATCTTTCGGGTTAATCCCGCGTCCAAAGTCCTCGATTGTCAGAACTGTCTGCCCGCTCCGTTCAAAGCTTTGAATCATAATATCCGAGTCTTCGCTATATTTTACGGCATTTGTAAGAAGCTGCCTGATAATAAATGACAGCCATTTTCCGTCCGTCAGCACTTCAGCTGCTGCTAATTCTATTTCAAAGCCTATTCCTTTTTGCATACACCATGACTGTAACGCTTTAATCTCTCGAAAGATTAACACCTTTAAATCCGTCATTTCAATATATAAATCATTCTCCATGAAAGGGATTCGCTTTTGATGCAGCTGCTGGTCCAGCAAGTGGTGAATCCGCAGCCACTCATAGCTTATTTTCGCCTTAATAGGACCATCTTCTAAATCATTGATCATTAACTGCAAGGCTGTAAGCGGTGTCTTTACTTCATGAATCCATGACAACAAATCGTCTTTTTCCTGCTCTAACGCAGTTTGGTTTTGTGCAGCTTTCTGTTTCAGCCGTTCCGTTTGGTTAATCACACTGTCTTCAATAATTTTTTCAAATGGGCTAACGGCATCGGCTATAACGGTTAAGTCAAGATTATTTTCCCATTCTTCAAGGCTTTTATAAAATTTCGTTTCTTTATGATAGCGGATGACGATAAACATTCCGAAAATGATGACTGACAGAAATACAATATAGAGCAGGGAAGTAAGCGGAATTGCTGCATCAACATAGCCGATAAAAAGCAATAACAGCTGAAGTAAGAGAAAGAGAAAAATCCAGCTGTTTCTCTCAATTAGAAATTTTTTGATCATAATGGTTCTGCCTTTTCAACTGCCATATAGCCTTGTCCAACCTTCGTTTCAATAAAATGTCCGAGACCAAGTGCGTCTAGTTTTTTACGAAGCCGGTTGACGTTGACGGTTAACGTATTGTCGCTGACGAAGCGTTCATCATCCCATAGGCTTTTGATTAAGCTTTCGCGGCTGACAATTTTATTTTTTTGTTCAATCAAATGTTTTAAAATAAACATTTCATTTTTTGTCAATTCGACCGTTCCTGCATCATTCGTGACCGTGTTTTTTTGATAATCAATGGCCGCGCCGTACCAGGTTTTCAGTTCGATTTGGTCTGTATTATAATTGTAAACGCGGCGGAGAATCGCTTGGATTTTTGCAATTAGCACATCAAAATGAAATGGTTTTTGAATAAAATCATCGGCACCTAGCTGCATCGACATGACTATGTCGGAAGGGTGGTCGCGGGATGAGAGAAATAGAATCGGCACGTTGGAATGAGAGCGGATCATCCGGCACCAATGAAACCCGTCGAATTTCGGAAGCTGGATATCGATAATAACCAAATCAGGTTTGATTGCAGTAAATTCTTGCAGCACTTCACTAAAATCGGAAATCCCATATATATCATAAGACCAGCTCAATAAGCGGTCTTTAATTTCTTGAAACAAGCTCGCATCATCTTCAATCAGCAACAGTTTAAACATTGTCTTACACCACACTTTCCTGAAATCTATTGTAACGGAAAAATTTTCCGCAATCCACATAAAAAGTGCACGCCCTAAAGAGCGTGCACCCCGTTTCTACAGTTGAAAAGCCAAAATCGTAATAGCTGCAACCGTTATGATACTAAAGATGATTTTTGCCAAAAGGGGGATGGAATCCTTTTCCTTCTGGTTAATCTTTGCTTCCTGTTCATTGACAACCTTCCGATATTCCGGACTACAGCAGCCCACTTATGCCACCTGATTCCAGTCGGAAACGTCAACTTCGAGCGGAAGGTTATTGGCACGGGCCTTCGCAGCTGCACGGAAGAATAAGGCGATTAACACCGCAGCACCTACGAAACCGCCAATCCAGGCAACGTTCATCGGGAGTCCAAAACCGATTTGCGCATTCAGGATGTAAGTAATAACCATTACTAGCATAAATGAACCAGGAACAAGCGAAATCCAGTAATTCTTTCTAGCAATATATAAATACATCGCACCGACGAATAGGGCAATAACGGCAGTCGCTTGGTTTGCCCAGCTGAAGTAACGCCATAAAATGTTAAAGTCGATTTGCGTTAACACTACGGAAATCGCAAATAACGGAATCGCAATCCATAGACGGCTGGAAAATTTCTTTTGTGCAATATTTAAGTATTCCGCAATAATCATCCGAGCAGAGCGGAATGCTGTGTCACCAGAAGTGATTGGCAGAACCACAACACCAAGAACAGCAAGCGTACCACCAATCGCACCCATCATTTTTGTGGAAACGGCGCTGACAATCGCACCAGGACCGCCGGCAGCAAGCAGGTCGTTCAAGCCGTTATAACCATCGAATAAGCTCATCGCCGCAGCAGCCCAGATCATCGCAATGATTCCTTCTGCAATCATCATACCGTAGAAGATTTTGCGTCCTTGTGCTTCCTTCTGTGTCGTACGAGAAATAATCGGTGTTTGTGTTGCATGGAATCCTGAAAGCGCACCGCATGTAATCGTAAAGAAAATTAATGGGAAAATCGGTGCATTTGCAGGATGGAAATTTTGGAATGAAAGCTCCGGAATTGGTGCACCGGTTGCGACTAGTCCGATTCCGACACCAACTGCACTGATGACCAACAATGCACCAAAATATGGATATAGGCGTCCGATGATTTTATCAACCGGAAGCAATGTTGCCAAGATGTAATAAAGGAAAATGGCAGCGATAATAATCCCAAGGGCAATCTTACCGTTCATTAATACGTTTAATAAAGCAGCTGGTGTTGAAACAAACACCGTACCAACTAATAATAATAATAGGACAGCAAAGGCATTTACCACGTGTTTCATCACTTTGCCTAAAAATTTGCTCGCCAGCTCAGGTAGATGAGCACCTTTGTTACGGATGGAAATCATGCCTGTTAAATAGTCATGTACGGCTCCGGCAAAAATACAGCCAACCACGATCCAGATAAATGCAACGGGTCCGTAAAGCGCACCCATTATTGGACCGAAAACTGGGCCTGTTCCGGCAATGTTTAATAGCTGAATTAAGGAATTCTTGGAGGTGCTCATCGGCACATAGTCAACACCGTCGTTATTCACATAGGCTGGTGTTGCTCGCTCTTCCTTTACTCCGAATATTTTTTCTACAAATTTACCATAAGTAAAATAACCGATAACTAATAGGGCAATGCCCGCTAAAAATGTATACAATTTTCTTCCCCCTTTAAAAAGAATAATGAATGCGGTTACATAGTTTAGTATAAAAAAGAAGCAAGGAAAGGGGGGGATTTGAGATTAAAAGGTAGAAATTCAAGGTTATGATGTTTGTTAGAAGGACTAAAATGCAAAAAATTAAGAAAATGTTCACATTTAATAGGAACAAAGTCATATTTCCAATTTAGCCCTCAGTGCTTTAACATAATTTCTGCTGACCGACAGCATTTCTTTTCTTCCTTCTATTTGTAATTGATAAGCACCGTTGAACCACGGTGAAAGTCTTGTAACATGTTCGAGATTAACGAGAAAGCTTTTATGAATACGGAAAAAACCATAGCCAATCAAACGGCTCTCCAAGTCCTTAAGCGGTGTTTTTGTTTCAAATTCGCCACTCTTGGTCATCAGTTTCGTAAGCTTTTCATCCCTGACAATATAGAGAAGATCTTTTGGTTCCAGATAATAAATTTCCCCATCTGATTCGACAGCAAGCTTTCCCGTTGATTTTCCGGGATCAAGATCTTTCGCGGGATGGAGCTTCTTTTCAATCCGTTTAATCGTTTCTTGTAATTGTTCTTCATCATAAGGCTTCAGCAAATAGTCAACGGCATCATAGCGAAAGGCTTCAGCGGCAAACTGCGGATAGGCCGTCGCAAATACGACTAATGGTGCCTTTTTTAACTCCATCAATGCTTTGGCTGCCATCATCCCGTTCATTTTCGGCATTTCAACGTCGAGAAAAACAACATCAGGCTGCATCTGAATCGCCTTCATGATGGTTGCCTCTCCTGATTCAGCTTCGTCGATAATCTGAATCGATGGATATTCTCCCAGCAAGTGTTTTAATTCATCCCGGCTGTACGGCTCATCGTCGGCAATGAGTGTTCGGATGGGTTGTTCCATTGGGTTTCCACCTCCGTATAGGGGATAGAAAAGGAAATTTCTGTCCCTTGCTCCAGTTCACTTTTTATTTTAAGGGCGGCATGGTCGCCAAACATGGTGGTCAGCCTGCGGTTAACATTATATAGTGCTACGCCGCTCCCTGTTTCAGAAGAAATAGGTGTTTTGCAAATTTGCTCAGACCGCTGCTTGCTCATTCCATGACCATTATCCTTTATTTTTACATAGACGGCATGGTTTTGAGTGAAAATCGTGATTTTAATTATACAGTCACTTTCCTTATCCTTCATGCCATGTTTTACCGCATTTTCAACTATTGGCTGCAGGGTAAGGGGTGGGATTCCTTGCATAAGGGCATGGTCCTCAATCTCATAGATAATTGTCAATTTATCTGCGAATCTAGCTTCTTCAATTGCAAGATAGGCCTGTACCTGCTTTAACTCCTGCTCTAAGGTTGTTAAACTTTGCGTCGTCACCGATAAATTTTGCCGTAGAAAATGCGACAAATAAACAAGCAATTTCCGGGCCTTGGTAGGATTGACCCTTATTAATGAAAGAATCGTATTCAATGTATTAAAAAGAAAATGAGGGCTGATTTGTGCTTGCAGCGCCTTGATTTCCGCTTCTTTAGCCAACTGGTGAGCTTTATCGGAATCAGCTAATTCCAGCTGGTTGCTAAGCAGGGCACTGAGACCGGTGATCAATTCCATGATGACAGGAGTAATTTCCTTCTCCGAACGGAAATAAAATTTTAAAGTTCCGATCGTTTTTCCCCTCTGTTTTAACGGGGCGATGACCGCAGCCCCCAATTTGCAGCCTTTGACACGGCAGTTAATGGACTCGTGGTCCGCTGTGACAATTTCCCCTTTATGAATAACATCCCAGGTAATTTGGGTTTGAAACGGATTATTCGAACGATGATGATCATCGCCGAGCCCGACATGAGCTAATATTTCCGACGCGTTGGTAATCGACACAGCGATTGTATTCAGTTCTTTATGAATGATTTGACAGGCAGCTTGGGCAGATTCTGTGTTTAGACCGTTTCGCAAGTGGGCCAGTGTTTTTTTCATAATCAAGAGTGTCTTTTGTGCTTGAATTGCCCCGACCTTTTCCTCTTCGTTTATCACACTTTTGATAATTAATAGAAATAATGCACATCCCAGTCCGTTTGCGATGATCATCGGCAGCCCAATGATTTTTACCAAAGTCCAAGCCTTTTCAAACGGGTGGGACAGCAGTAAAATAATCAGCATTTGCATCGATTCGGCAAGGGCTCCGATGAAGAAGGCGGAGCTTAAGTTTACATGCTTATTTTTTCGGTAAAACAGCCCTGCGAGGATTCCTGAAATAATCGTTGCCGAGCCGCAGGAAATGGCAGTAAAGCCGCCTAGAGTAAACCGGTGTATTCCTGCTAGGAGTCCGGCGCCGATTCCGACCCGGTAGCCGCCGAGAAGTCCGGCCAAGACAACGCCGATCACGCGGGAATTGGCAATCGCTTCATCGCTGTTAAGGCCCGAAGTCCATTTATTAAATTTCAGGCTATCGGCACTGAGGGTTAACCCAGAATAGGTACCAATGATGCCGAAAAAACCAAAAAATAGAATGGCAGTGATTTGCTGCTTTCGGTTTAATTGATTCTCGTAAATCATACTGCGGAAAAAGGGGAATCTCGTTAACACGAAGGCAATCGTCACCAGAATTCCCAGCCGTTCCACCATCGTTACCAACAATTCCAGCATACTGGGCTCCCCTCCTCATTGTTCAATGAAAGCAGTTTCTTTACCTATTATTCTAGCAGTTTTTTGAAAAATCGTAAATTGAGGGCGGGGTGAAAAATATAGGCCAACAAGAAAACGCCTACATTAATATTTACCATTCCCATAGGAAAAATAAAGAGTATAATAGGAAAATACAATAGTTAGCAGGAGTAGTGAAACGTGAATAAACAAAATAACAAGTATCGTTGGGTCGTGTTTGCCAGCGTGCTGTTTGCCTACTTTATTATCGTAAGCCAAAGAACGGCGCCCGGATTAATTTCTGACCAGCTAATGAAAGAATTTAATATAACTGCATCGATGATTGGATTACTCACTAGTATTCAATTTTTAGCATATGCCGGCTTGCAAATTCCAATTGGGATCTTATCCGACCGATTTGGACCGAATTATTTCCTAATTATAGGAACATTACTTAACGGAATCGGGACGTTGATTTACAGCATTGCCCCGAATGAATTTATTCTTTTAATTGCCAGGTTGTTGGTGGGGGCGGGGGATGCAGCCATTTGGGTCAACCTTGTTCTGATATTAAGCATTTGGTTCAAGGTAAATGAATTTGTGGGCTTACTCGGTGTGGCCGGGATGACCGGGAGCTTTGGCTTTCTGCTTGCGACGGTTCCGTTTTCCAAATGGATCTCTGATTTTGGATGGCGCCCGCCGTTTTTAACAACAGGAATCCTCTTATGTCTGATTGGTATTATACTTTATTTTATACTAGTAAAAATACCGCAGGGAAACGCCTCAACCACTTCAAAAGCAAAAGTAAAAGCTGTAAAGCAGCGGGAAAATCCACTTGTTCTATTACGCCGTATTTTTTCCACCCGCCAAGCTTGGGCCACTTTCTTTTGCCACTTTGGCGCGGTCGGTACATATGTAGGTTTTATCGGCTCATGGGCAGTGCCATATGGGATGCATGTTTTTGACATGTCCCGCTCCGGTTCAAGTCAGCTGATTATGATTGGGCTAGTCGGGGCAATCATTGGCGCACCGGCAGGAAGCTGGATTTCGGGTAAATTACATTCTATTAAGAAAACGTATGTTGCCGTTCATATTATTATTTTTACAAGCTGGGCTGCATTTTTATTATTTAGCGGGAAACCGCCATTTTTCTTACTGGTTACGCTTTTCTTCTTGATTGGATTTGGGAATGGTGCGAGTGCTTTAACCTTTGCGGTCGTGCGCCAGTCGTTTCCAATGAAGGAGGTTGGCGTCGTCTCAGGATTTGCAAATACCGGCGGCTTTATTAGTGCCGTTCTTTTGCCGAGCCTATTTGGAAAAGTACTAGACCACTTTCATGGTGCCCCTAGCAGTGTCGGCTATTACTATGGTTTTATCATTCCGGTCGTCTTCACCTTAATAGGTTTTATTGGGGGAATCCTTATAAAGGAACAGCGGCAGGGGGCAAGCCAAACGGAGTTCAGTATATCTAATTAATAAATAAAAAATGGCTTGGAATCTCCAAGCCATTTTTAAAATTAAAAGCCGCCACCGTGACTGTTAAAGTCATTTTTCATATTGTGCATATATGATTCTGTATAGATTCGTTCGGAATTCGAAACGTGTTTAGCATTTTCTTCGGGGTCGATTTGTTGAATCCCTTTCTTCTTATACCACATGTCAACGACAAAGCCAAAACCTAATAGTCCACCTATTATTATCAATAGCCACATAATGGTTCACCCCTTTATAAATAATAATCCCTAATTCTGGATATTATTTACTTTTATTGTACCATAATTTTCGGTGCCTGACACCATGATTTGTATGCCTGATGGAATAAATAGGCCATTTTCTCAATTTGTTCTTTAGAGTAGTCTTCGATGCAGGCGATTTGTATCCAGTTTTGCTGCCGTAAATATTCGCTTTCGTAATGAAGCAGATATCCGTTGCAGTAGAGCAGTTCACCGACAGTAGAGGATGGCGTGGTTTTAGGCAGTGGAACCGTCACAATGATTGGCGAGCTGTTTTCCTCAGCCGTTATAAGCTGGAAACCATACTTCGATAACTTTTGACGAATAGACTGATGTATCGCGGCAATCTTCGCCAAACGTTCTTGTGTAACGCTATTGATTGCTGTTAAAAGGGCTTCCACTAGGTTAGAAGACTGTGAGAATGGGATGCTTTCCTTCTCTGCATATGTCCCGAGATCAAGATATGTCGGTAACAGAGGTGATGGAGCCACCTTGTGATGATGAAAAACAAACGAAAGCCCTGTATAGGATTTAAGCGCCTTTCCGCTGACACCAGTAGCTAAAAACACCCCCGATAAATCAAGATCGACCGCCCCGATTGAGCTAATGCAATCAAGACAAAGCTTCAGCTGATGTTCTTGTGCCACAGCTTTAAGAATATTTAATTTATTAAGCATTCCAGTCGAGGTTTCGCTATGAACGGCCCAGATCCATGCCGTTTCATCAGTAATACACGCAGCTATTTCCTCATGTGAAAAAGGAAGGCCCCATTCTTTATCTAATACATCAAAATCAAGCCCAGCTCTTTGTGCTTGTTCCACTAGACGGCTTCCAAACTCGCCGTTTGTTAAAATAACACCTCTGCCAGTTTCCAATGAAAGCTGTGCAGCCACCAAATCATTTGCCAGTGTTCCCGTACCAAGCAATACTTGGGTATACCGGCAGTCCACCAGCCTGCACAATTGTTCTTTAACATGATCCATTTTGTCTTTGAAAAACGCCGAGCGATGAGAATAAGGGTCTTTGTCAAATGCTGCTCTTACTTCATCTGAAATCGAAACGGGTCCCGGTAAAAAGGCTGTCGGCGGGCGGAGCAATCTGCCTGCAATGGATGCTTCAAAGGTTTCCTTTGTTAAATACATGGGCTGGTAACTTGCTTCAATTGCCCCAGTAAGCATAGCGAAGGGCTGGAAACCCATCTGTCCATATAGTTTTAATTGCCGGACTGTACCGGATATCAAGGCAATATCATAGCCGTTTTTTAAGCAATATTTGATTAAAAATTGGACCAAACCAAGAAATACGCGCCCTTGGCGATAGTCTATTTTAACTGCGAGCAATCTGATTTCACATGGCTTCTGAATCGTAAAGGGAAGTGATTCTTCAACGGGACCGATTTTTCGATCGAGCGAAAACGGAGTTGTGCACGGATGGCAATCATGCCGATCACTTCCTCTTGTTTCAAACAAATAATATATGTATTTTCTTCATGAAACGAATCTATTAGCTTTTTTTCCAAATTTTTTGGATGCTGCGGGATTTCTTCAGAAAACGTATGGTAATTTAGTTCATGGATTTGCGTAAATTCCGCGGGTCTGTCGGCAATTTTGAAAAAGTAATCATGATTTTCTCTCAATGACCTTCAATCCTTTCTACGATTATTTCTTTAGTTGGAGAATATTTACTTTTATTATAAAGGAAATCTGGTTATTTTTTGAAAAAATAAGCAAAATAAAAAGGCTGGTAAAGGAGGGATGATTGTGGCAAAGAAAAAACATGTGACATCGATCGTTGCTGATCAAAAGAAATTATTGGACGACAAGGTAGAAGCTGCTCGTGAGGATCACTTTAATAATAACCAAATAAGAAAAGTAACTCAAAATGGCGCAGACGGGCAGTAAACGAGGGAGAGGTCTCCTTCGTTTTTATTTTTAAAATAACAAATATAACAAAATGATTAAATTTCACTCCTTATATCTTGGCGTTCATTAAGGATCTTTAACAATTCGGTTATCATCTGTTTATTCGACATTTTATGGGGTAAACATTATGTATAATGGCGATGTGTAGGAAAGGAGTTTGCGTTAAAATGAATGGAGGGATCCTGAATGAATGATTTTCTTCAAGATGCTGTCCAGGATGAAAGACAAATTTTGATTGAAAAACTAATAAAATCAGGCATATTTAAAATTAATGATAAGCACCTGTACGAAGGCAGCTTATCAGAATTAGAAACGGTTTATCAAGAAATCCGCAATTGCGAGGCGGTTACTTTATAATACTTAGAAAACAATTTGAAAGGTACGGCTTCTGGAATTAGGAAAAAACTTTCTAAATATTAAATAGGTAAAACAAAGAGCTTGGACAAATGCCAAGCTCTTTAATATTATTTAAAAAATATTTATAAGGTTATTGCGGATTTTTTCAAACTTATTGATGCTTGTCCAAACTATTTTAAAAAAAACAAATATAAATAGATTGAGGAGAGTAATCTCTCTTCGCATAATCATCGTAGGAACTTCTTTTATGGGCTATTAAAAAGATAATGGAAAGTAATGCCCTTTTTTCTAAAATATCTCGTATTGAAAGGAGGTTATTCTTTTATGTTTATATTCCCAAGACGTTTTGTACCAATCGAAGTCGAAATTGAAATTGAAATTGAGAGAAGAAGAAGAATTGAAATTGAAATCGAAATAGAAAGAAGACGTCGATTTGAAATAGAAAGAAGACGACGCTTCGAATTTGAAAGACAAAGAAGATTACGCGGCGGTTTATTCTAAATAATAATAGAAAAAGTGTTTTTCATGAGCCTCAGGGCTCTTTTTTTCTCCGAAATTTAGAAGTTAAGGCTCATGAAATCGCTATTTGGATATAGAAACAAACTTTGGTGTCAGGCACCGCCCTCGAAAATTGTCCCGCCAATTAACAGCACCTTTAGCTGTTCTTCAGGCAGGCCATGCTTTTTCCAGGCTAGATGCAGGCGCTCTAATGCCTCAGGTCCGGTGTCGTCCGCTAATCGGTATGTACCATAGTGCATCGGAACGAAATATTTTGCCTCCAGCTCGATAAACGCTTTAACACTGTCCTCTGGAGAAATGTGGGCAGGCGCCATAAACCACTCCGGTTCGTAAGCTCCGATGGGCATAAAAACGGTATCAATATTAAACCGTTCGGCAATTTGTTGAAATCCGGGAAAGTAACCGGTATCGCCGACAAAATAATACGTTTCTTTCCAAGATTGAAAAATAAACCCGCCCCAGTGGGAGGTATTGATATCAGTCAGCGTTCTCCTCGTCCAATGCTGCGCTGGAACAAAATGAATCGTGATTCCTTGGTGTTCGATGCTGTCCCACCAATTCATTTCAGTAACATTTCGATAGCCTCTTCTAATCAATGGCCGTTTCAAGCCGGCAGGAACAAAAAAGTGCGGATTTCCTTTTAACCGTTTTAACGTTGGAAAATCCAAATGGTCATAATGGCCATGAGAAATCACGACAACATCGATTTCCGGCATGTCGTCCATGGCAATCCCCGGCTCCGTCGAGCGTTTTTCATAACCCATGCGTTTAGCCCACACTGGATCGGTCAAGATATTAAGTCCATTCATTTGGATGAAAAAAGTGGAATGGCCAATCCATGTAAAGGAAGTTCGGCTTCTATTTACTTGAAGTTCGTTTATTTTTTTGTCCGGGGATTGTTCAATTTGTTTTGTTAAATCCTTTACCTTGCTACGCCTTTCCTTACTCCAGCGCAGCATATCCTTCATCGATTTATTGCTTCTAACCGCATCTAAATTTTCATATCTTTTTCGCATATTTCCACCTTGATATTGGATTTTTGCTTAAATTATACGACATTCAATCACTATCGGCAAAAATACGATTCCGACCTAAATAATTCCAATATTTGAAGAATTAATTTGGAATTATGTATAAATGACCGTGGTTTTTGTAGAAAAAAGCTCCATTATGTAAAATTGCGCTGTAATTACGTAGAAATCACCCTCAATTATGTAGAATCGAGATTTCGTGTCTGGGTTAATGGTAAAATAAAGTATGGATATAATTGGAGGGGATAACAATGACGGTTACATATCAATCAAGAGCAGATGTACCAGAGATAGAAAAGTGGCGCTTCGAGGATCTTTATGTCTCCACCGCCGATTGGGAAAAAGATTATCAATTTATTGAAACGATGCTGCCAAAATTAAAACAGTTTGATGGGGCAATCCATGACGGGGCTTCGCTTTATCAGTATTTATCCGAAAAAGAAGAAGTTTCGAGTAAATTCAATCTTGTGTATGTTTATGGGATGCTTCAGGCCGATGTCGACACACGGGATACAGCAGCACAGTCTTTAGTCGACCGTGCCAAGCAGCTGGCAGTCAAAATGAGTGCAGCATCTTCGTTTTTCATGCCATTTTTACTAAGCTTGGAAGAAAGCACATTGAAGGAATATATCGAACAGGAGCCGCGTCTGAAATATTTTGAACAGGATCTCTTCGATTCATTTCGCTATAAAGCACATGTGTTGAGCAAGGAAAAAGAGGAAATTCTTTCTCAGCTAGGTGAAGCCCTATCTTCTCCAAGCCATACGTTTAATATGTTGAACAACGCCGACATTAAGTTTGGTGAGGTTACAAAGGACGATGGTGAAAAGGTAGAATTAACCCGCGGGATGTATTCCAAATTAATTGAAGACGAGAACCGAGATAAGCGGCGGGAGGCATATAAAGCCTATTACAAACCATATCTGCAATTGAAAAATTCGATCGCTTCGACACTTGCTTCGAATATTAAAACGAATGTGACCCTTGCACGGCTGCGAAACTATCCGTCCGCTTTAGAAAAAGGGCTGTTCGGTGACATGGTTCCGAAAGAGGTTTATGAAAATCTAATTATGTCGACAAAGGCAAATATTACTCCCCTTCACCGTTATACTGCGTTAAGGAAAGAGAAGCTCGCCGTAGAAGAGCTTCGTCAATACGATTTGAATGTACCGCTTGTTAAGGGTGTTAAATTGGAGATTTCCTATGATGAAGCTTATGAAACAATTTTAAAAGCGTTGGCGCCGCTTGGAGAAGAGTATGTTTCGACTTTGAAAACATTCAAGGATACCCGCTATATTGATATCAGGGAAACACCGGGTAAGCGTTCCGGTGCCTACAACTTGGGAGTTTACGGCGTTCACCCGTTTGTTTTACTGAATCATCATGATGATTTGGACAGTATGTTTACAATGATTCACGAGTTCGGTCATGCGATGCATTCGTATTATTCCAGCAAGCATCAGCCTAGAATCTCGGCCGGGTACAGCATTTTCGTCGCCGAGGTCGCTTCTACGGTAAATGAAGTGCTCTTGATCAATTATTTACTGAAAAACGAGACAGACGAAATGGTCCGAAAGCATTTGCTGAATCATTTTATTGATCAATTTAGGGGAACATTTTTCACCCAAGTGATGTTTGCCGAGTTTGAAAAAATAACCCATGAATTGGCGGAAGCCGGTACACCGCTAAACGCTGAGGCGTTTAATAATATCTACGAATCACTGTTCAGACAATACAACGGTGATGAAGTGGTGTTTGATGAGGAAGTGAAATACGGCTGGTCGAGAATCCCGCATTTTTATCGTCCGTTTTATGTGTATAAATACGCTACAGGCTTCGCTTCAGCGATTCATATTGCTGAAAAGCTGTTAGCCGGCGATGAAACGACATTGGCTTGCTATTTAGTGTTTTTAAGAAGCGGAGGCTCGGATTATCCGCTGGAATTGTTAAAGAAAACCGGTGTCGATTTAACAACATCTGAGCCGATCGCCGACGCATTGAAGCGGTTTGATCAGCTGGTTACGGAGTTTGCCGAATAGAAAGCGGGGAAGTATTTTGGGAAGCTCAATTGCCCAAAAATCGGTGATTAGATGGAAATTGGTCAATGGACGGGGCCTGCATTGCCCAAAAATCGGTGATTAGATGGAAATTGGTCAATGGCCGGGGCTTGCATTGCCCAAAAATCGGTGATTAGATGGAAATTGGTCAATGGCCGGGGGCTGCATTGCCCAAAAATCGCTGATTAGATGGAAATTAGTCAATGGATGGGGCTTGCATTGCCCAAAATCGGTGATTAGATGGAAATTGGTCAATGGCCGGGGCCTGCATTGCCCAAAAATCGGTGATTAGATGGAAATTGGTCAATGGCCGGGGCCTGCATTGCCCAAAAATCGGGTGATTAGATGGAAATTGGTCAATGGACGAGGCCTGCATTGCCCAAAAATCGGTGATTAGATGGAAATTAGTCAATGGCCGGGGCTTGCATTGCCCAAAAATCGGTGATTAGATGGAAATTGGTCAATGGACGGGGCTTGCATTGCCCAAAAATCGATGATTAGATGGAAATTAGTCAATGGCCGGGGCTTGCATTGCCCAAAAATCGGTGATTAGATGGAAATTAGTCAATGGATGGGGCTTGCATTGCCCAAAAATCGGTGATTAGATGGAAATTGGTCAATGGACCGGGCTTGCATTGCCCAAAAATCGGTGATTAGATGGAAATTAGTCAATGGATGGGGCCTGCATTGCCCAAAAGTCGGTGATTAGATGGAAATTGGTCAATGGACGAGGCTTGCATTGCCCAAAATACAGCAGTTTCACAAATTTTCGTCAATGAACTTTCTCTAAAAGTGTAATAGAAAAGTAAAGGCAAGTGGTAAAAAGTATGCAGCCGTTTTTTATCAATTTAACCGGGAAAAAAATAGTCATTGTTGGCGGGGGCAATATTGCGGCAAGAAAGGCCAAGACGTTGGAAACGGAACATCCGGAGATTACCTTTGTTGCACCAGATTTTAGTGAAGCTGTGCTGGAGTTATCCAAGAGAAAAGGATATACGGTCATCCAGAGAGAAGCAAAACCAGCTGACTTAAATGATGCGTTTGTTGTCATTCTGGCAACAAACGACGGCCAAATCAATACCGCTTTGGCGAAGCAGCTTTCACCTAATCAATTAGTATGTGTGGTGGATGAAGCAGAGAACGGGAATGTAATTTTTCCGGCAGTCCTCGAGCGGGGACAGCTGCAAATTGCGATAACCACCAATGGAGCAAGTCCGAAGCTAACACGCAAACTAAAGCAAGATTTGGCATTCCAATTTGATCAGACATGGGGAACTTATGTGGAATTCCTGTCACAATGCAGAACCAAGCTGAAAAAGCTCAATATTTCGCCTGAAGAAAAAAATAAGCTCTTAGAAGAGATTTTAGATGACCGGTATCGGATAAATGAGCAGGAAAGAGCGGAGTTCCTTAACCGTATTGAATCATTAGGGGAATAATACTGATTTGAAACCTTTCTTTTCCATTTTCGTCACATTTTTTAAAAGGGTGTGGCTAAATTGGATAGAAAGGTTTTTATATTTATTTTCATATTGATACTCTGTGCTATTTTTTCTTCTTGCCAAACAGCGGGAATTCCGCTAAAGGACAAGAGGTTAACGGCTAATAATGAGATAGTCGAAACACATGGCCAATTGCAAAACATTGTGCGCTTGGATGCTTTTATTAATAATGTGAAGAATGAGATGAAGGATAAGGTGAGGCTGACACGTTATACGACCGAAGGCGACCCGATTTACCACGATTTAGATTACGCTGATTCTAAATTAACATTTACCATGGACACGAGAGAGGATGAATTTGGTCAGGGCGCCGTAACAAAGTCGATTTGTAAAGGAATTCAAAAACAAGATTTAGAGACAGAAACTAATTACATATTAACCGGGTGCGAGAATGAGTCGATGAAGGGATTGCTAACGATTTTTCATGATGTGGACAAAGAGGACAATTTTGCTTTCGAGTTAAAATATGGCGTCGGCAAGAAAAACGAGATTAATACTAAAGAGGAAAGGTTAATCAAGGACTTACAAAACGGTGAAACCGTTGCAGTAAGTGACTTTCAATTTTCCAAGAAGGAAATGAATCAAATCTACAAGCTGCTGAAATTATCAAATTACCTAGGTGATAAAAACTTAACAACAAAATGTAATAAAAAACCAAATAAGAGCTATGAGCTAAATGTCTGGATTAATTCAGGTGAACGCCACTTTGAATGGACTGAGTGTGATCACAGCCCGGAAGGTAAAGAAATGACAAAACTTGTTCATGACATTTTGACAATCCTAAAGAAAAATCCAACTTATGAAACACTTCCTAAAGTTAAGGGAAATGATGAATAGAATCCTACGACAGCTGGAAACGACAATTCCTTTGAAAAGGTAGTCCTTCCAGCTATTTTTTAGTCCCTAATTAACCTGGAAGTGAGTCCAATGGCCCAATTTTATATTTTTTCAAAAAATTGCTCGTTTACTAATTGCAGAAAACCTATAGGTATGGTAGGATTAATTTCATCAAATAACTAATTCTTATCAAGAGTGGCTGAGGGACTGGTCCAATGAAGCCCGGCAACCTGCCCAGCAAGGTGCCAATTCCAGCAAAATGACGTCATTTTGGGAGATAAGGTAATTACTGTGTAATTCCTTTCCCAACTGGAGAGGATTTTTTTACGAAAAGGAGGCGAATCAACTGAACATAGAGGATCGAGAGGAACTAATATCACATCTTGAGAAAATGCTGGAATCTTTAAAATTTGGATCCATCACTCTGGTGGTTCAGGATGGCAAGATAGTCCAAATTGAAAAAAATGAAAAGGTTCGTCTTCAATCAAATAAAAAACGCTGACTAGACAAACTAGAGGCGGTCTCCATGTTAACAAACGTGGCAGACTGCCTTTTTTTATTGAAAAAGGCGGCCCGCCGAAAAAATAAAGGAGGATTACCGCAATGTCAACTACCGTAACATATGAAAATTGGCGGTCAATATCAGGTACCTTTCCCATCGAGGATGAAACTAAAGGTGCTAGGGCTGTTTTGGAATGGGCCTACAATTCCTATTCAAAAAATCAAATTGTTTATGCCTCCAGTTTTGGCGCTGAAGCGATTGTACTGATTGACTTGATCCAACAGGTGAAGCCGCATGCCCATATTGTGTTTCTCGATACAGGGTTACATTTTTTAGAAACCTATGATGTGATTGACAAAATTGAAGCACGATTCCCGAGCCTGAGAATCGAGCGCAAGCAGCCGGCCATTACCCTTGAAGACCAAGCTGCACAATACGGTTCGGCCTTATGGAAACGAGAACCGAATAAATGCTGCGAGCTTCGAAAGGTGATTCCGTTAAGGGAAACGTTGGTGACGAAACAGGCGTGGATCTCCGGGCTTCGCCGAGAGCAATCGCCGAATAGGGCAAACACCGAGTTTATTAATAGGGATGAAAAATTCAAGAACGTTAAAATTTGCCCGTTAATTCATTGGACGTGGGACGATGTTTGGTCCCATATTCGAAAAAATGATCTCCCGTATAATATTTTGCATGATCAGCAGTACCCGAGCATTGGCTGCTTTCCTTGTACTCAGCAAGTTCTAGCTGATGGGGATTCTCGTGCAGGACGGTGGGCAGGCAGCAGCAAGACGGAGTGCGGCCTGCACACCCGTTAAGGAGGAAATGACAATGCTTTTGATACTCGCTATCATCATCGGTTTGTTTTTTGCCATGAATATTGGCGGAAGCGGTGCAGCCGCATCCATGGGAATTGCCTATGGATCAGGCGTAGTCAAAAAAGGTATCGCTTTACTGCTATGTAGTGTTGCAGTATTTCTAGGGGCTTGGCTTGGTGGCGGTGAGGTCGTGAAAACAATTGGGAGCGGCATTGTTCCCTCACATACATTTACCGTTCCGATAGCCCTAATTGTTTTGGCATCCGCGGCATTGTCGTTATTTCTCGCTAATATCTTCGGCATCCCGCTGTCTACCAGTGAAGTGGCGGTGGGTGCAGTTGTCGGCGCGGGAATTGTTTATCAGTCGGTATTTGTCGGGAGTCTTTTGTGGATTATGTTGTTCTGGCTATTGACACCATTTGCCGCTTTTATCATTGCCATCGCTGCCTCCTACCTGTTAAAAAGCAGGCTAGTGCAAAGGCTGGTGTCGGTCCGAAAAACTGTTCCATTTCTATCGTTGCTGGTTGTCTTTATGGGGCTGTTCGAAGCCTTTTCTGCAGGGATGAACAATGTGGCAAATGCTGTAGGCCCGCTTGTCGGGGCCGGGATTCTCACGAAAGACAAGGGCATTCTCTGGGGTGGACTATTTGTAGCGCTCGGTGTTTTGCTGCTAGGAAGGCGTGTCCTTGAGACGAATGGCAAAAAAATAACAAATTTGAAGCTTGAGGAAGGGTGCGTCATTTCCGGCACAGGCGCAAGTATCGTGACAGTTGCTTCGATGTTTGGTATTCCAGTTCCGCTGACGCAGATCACGACATCCTCGATTATCGGAATCGGCTATGCAAAACATGGGAAGAGTGTATTGAAAAAAGATATTGTCGTCCAGCTGCTGACAGTTTGGCTTGTTTCACCGGTTTTATCGATGGTGCTGTCGTACACCTTGATTCAAATGGTGATTGAACATAATTTTTACCCGATCATCGCGATGGTGGGGGTGTTGATTTCTGTATTCGGGATTCTGTCCTTAATGAAACGAACAAAGCATCCGAAACAAGAGCTTCTTTAAAAAATTGCTTGAGCCTTTATTGGAAATTCAATTCGCTAATAAAACAGTGGAAATCGCTAATAAAGGCTCCTAATTCGCTAATAGAATCGAGGAAATCGCTAATAGAACAATGAAATTCGCTAATAAAACGATATACACAACTAAAAACAGAAAAGAAAGGTCTGATTTAAATGTCATTTTTACCCCAGCCTCATGGAGGAAAACTAGTTCAAGCATATGATCCAAACTTTGATTTTTCCCATATCGAAAAAGAACTGGAAATCGATGTGATTGCTCTTAGTGACCTGGAATTGATCGGTGTCGGTGTGTTCAGTCCGTTGACTGGTTTCCTAGGAAAAGCCGATTATGAATCCGTTGTGGAAAATATGCGCCTTACTGACAAGATTATTTGGTCGATACCTGTAACCTTACCCGTATCATATGAAACCGCAAAAGCATTAACAATTGGCGAAGAAATCAAATTAGTTTTTCAAAATGAGGTTTACGGCGTGATCAAGGTTTCCGAATGGTATGAGCCGGATTTGGAAAAAGAGGCGCTTCAAGTATATAAAACAAACGAACTTGCGCACCCGGGAGTGAAACGGCTATTTGAAAGAGGCCCTGTATATTTGGCAGGGGATATCATCTTAGTAAAAAAGTCAGAAAAAGGGGTTTTTGGCGACGTCTGGTTTGAACCACACCAAACGAGAGCCCTTTTTGAAGAAAAAGGCTGGAAGACAGTGGTCGGCTTCCAAACTCGTAACCCGATTCACCGCGCCCATGAATACATTCAAAAGGCCGCGCTTGAAACAGTTGATGGATTGTTCGTGAATCCGCTTGTCGGGGAAACAAAGTCTGACGACATCCCTGCCGATGTACGTTTAAAAAGCTATCGTGCTTTACTGGAAAACTATTATCCTGCAGACCGCGTCCAGCTTGGGGTGCATCCTGCTGCCATGCGCTATGCCGGTCCAAGGGAAGCTATTTTTCATGCGATTGCCCGTAAAAACTATGGCTGCACCCATTTCATTGTCGGCCGCGACCATGCCGGTGTCGGCAATTACTATGGAACGTACGATGCCCAGCTAATATTTAACGAATTTTCAGAGCAAGAGCTGGGGATCAAGCCTCTGTTCTTTGAACATAGCTTTTATTGCACAAAATGCGAAGGAATGGCTTCCGATAAAACCTGCCCGCATACAAACGAAGACCGCGTCATTCTTTCGGGTACAAAGGTAAGAGAAATGCTGCGTTCCGGCGTTCTGCCGCCATCCACCTTCAGCCGTAAAGAGGTTGTCGAAGTGTTGATTGAAGGTCTAAAAGAAAACGCAGTGGTGTAAGGGGGATACAACAATGGTGAAAGCAACAAATATTACTTGGCATAATGCTGCTGTCACAAAATCTGATCGTCATTTACAAAATGGCCACGGAAGCTGTGTCCTTTGGTTTACCGGCCTCTCCGGCTCTGGAAAATCAACGATTGCCAATGCTGTTTCAGCGGAACTGTACCGAATGGGGATCAATGAATATGTGTTAGATGGCGATAATATCCGCCACGGATTGAACCGCGACCTTGGTTTTTCCGAGGCTGATCGAACCGAAAATATTAGAAGGATCGGCGAGGTGGCCAAATTGTTTGTAGATAGTGGAACGATTGTAACCACCGCCTTTATCTCCCCGTTTCGGACAGATCGTGATCAGGTCCGCGCCTTGTTTGAAAAGGGTGAATTTATCGAAGTCTTTGTTGATTGCCCGCTTGAAGAATGTGAACGCCGTGACCCGAAACAGCTTTATCAAAAAGCGCGACGTGGCGAAATAAGGGATTTTACTGGGATTGATTCTCCGTACGAGGCGCCAGATCAGCCGGAAATCATCATCCGTTCCGATCTTTTAACAGTAGAAAAAGCGGTTAAAGAGATACTGGGTTATCTTCGGGATAAAAATGTAATTTAGCTTTTTCATAGAAAAATAGAGAGGATGTGTCAACCTATGGTCGGGAAAGTGTATTTAGTAGGTGCGGGTCCGGGCGATCCGGACCTGATCACCGTAAAAGGATTACGTTGCATTGAGCAGGCTGATGTCATCCTTTATGATCGGCTGGTCAATCCGGAGCTGTTAAAGCATGCGAAAAATGAGGCGCAGCTTGTCTACTGTGGTAAGCTGCCGCATTATCACACCATGAAGCAGGAGACGATTAACCGGTTTTTGGTGAAGTATGCGAAGAAGGGTCTCCAGGTCGTACGCCTAAAAGGGGGAGACCCGTTTGTATTCGGCCGCGGCGGGGAAGAAGCCGAGGAATGTGCGAAGCATGATGTACCTTTTGAAATAGTCCCTGGCATCACAGCTGGAATTGCGGCCTCAGCTTATGCGGGGATTCCGGTCACACACCGAACGTTGAGCAAAAGCTTTGCCTTTATTACCGGCCATCAAGCAGGTGATGAAGCAGCGGAACACCAATGGGCTCACTTGGCTAACGGCGTTGATACCATTTGCGTCTATATGGGGGTTTCACAACTTTCCACAATCATCAATCAGTTAATCCGTCATGGTAAATCACCGCAAACACCAATCGCTTTGATTCACTGGGGAACATTAGGTGTTCAAAGGACGGTAACTGGGACATTGGAAACAATTGTGGGGCTGGTGCAGGAAGCGCAGATCTCAAACCCAAGCATGATTGTCATTGGTGAGGTCGTCCGGCTGCATGAAAAATTAAACTGGTTTGAGGATGAGATTGTGGCGAAAATGCCGGTTGTTCATGGGTAATTGATGCTTTGCAGATATATTGCAAAATTTGCAGATATTTTGGTTAAAACTGCAGATAAATCTCAAAAATTGCAGATATATCATGAAAAATTGCAGATAAAAAGTTTCGGGGGGATCAAAATAGTTGGTCAAATAGGAAAGGAGCGTTTCAATGAAAGCAATTCTATACATTGGTCATGGAACACGTTCCAAAAAGGGAGCTGAAGAGGCAAAGGCATTCATCAATAGGGTCATGCAGCGAGTTGTTGACGTCCCTATTCAGGAAATTAGTTTTCTCGAGCTGACTGAACCGCTGATAGAGGACGGTTTTGGGCGGTGTGTCGAACGTGGTGCGACGGAAATTATCGTTGTTCCGCTCTTCCTGCTTGCGGCTGGTCATATTAAACAGGATATCCCTCAGGTATTGGCATCATTACGAGAAAAATATCCACATATTCGAGTGGTGGTGAAGGATCCGTTTGGTGTGCAGGAGAGAATTTTGGATGCAGTGGCCGAAATTGTTACAACTGTCAGCAATCCCTTGAATCCGCTAGACCGTCTATTGATAGTCGGCAGGGGTAGCAGCGATCCCAGTATTCTGGACGATTTCGTCAGAATTCAAAACGGCCTAAAGGAGCGTCTCGGACTTGAAGAGGTATCTGTTTGTTATTTAGCGGCCGCTGAGCCGAGACTTCAGGAAGGCCTTAATACCGTCTTAGAAAAAACATCCGGCAATATCATTGTCGTTCCCTATTTATTATTTTCCGGGCTTCTTAGTGTAGAGGTAAGCCGCGAAGTCCAGAAATGGAAAAGGCAGGGCCGGTCTATAAGTGTGACGGAGCCGTTGAGCCGCCATCAGGTAATTGAAGATGTAGTGATGGAACGAGCAACCCTATGATTTATTTTTTTAAAAATAACCCATTGTGAGGTGGATTTCTTTGCAATTACAGGTAGTAAACAGTCCGTTTAGTCAGGAGCAGGCAGAGCTCCTTAACCATCTTCTGCCAACCTTAACCGAACCGCAAAAAGTCTGGTTGAGCGGGTATTTGGCAGCGGCCATACAAGCAGCTTTCATTCAAGGAAATACAGCAGAGCAGCCAATATCACAAACTACAAATCAAGCAATTTCCAAAGAAGTAACCATTTTGTACGGATCGCAATCAGGAAATGCCCGCGGTCTTGCGCAAAAAGCTGCCAAGACCCTAGAAGGCAGCGGCTTTCAAGTGACGGTCTCAGCGATGAGTGATTTTAAACCAAACAATTTGAAAAAAATACAAAATCTTCTCATTGTCGTAAGTACTCATGGCGAGGGGGATCCGCCGGATAACGCCTTGACTTTTCATGAATTTGTTCATAGCAAACGTGCACCAAAACTTACCGATCTAAACTTTTCCGTTTTGGCTCTTGGCGACAGCTCATATGAATTTTTCTGCAAGACCGGAAAAGATTTTGACGAACGCTTGGAGGAATTAGGCGGAACAAGGCTGTACCCGCGTTTTGACTGCGACGTTGACTTTGACGAACCAGCTGCCGAATGGCTGCAAGGGGTGCTTGGGAGTTTAAAGGAAACACAAGGCGAAACAAGCCACCCGATACAAAAGGGAGCACTGCAGACGGCGGAGTCTGTTTATTCAAGAACTAACCCATTCCAAGCGGAAATATTAGAAAATATTAATCTTAACGGACGCGGCTCCAATAAAGAAACGCACCATTTGGAAATATCATTGGAGGGTTCCGGACTGACATTTGAGCCTGGTGACAGCCTGGGAATCTACCCAGAAAACGATCCGGCACTGGTAGAACTCATTTTGCATGAATTGAAGTGGGATCCAGACGAACCGGTCACGGTGAAAACCGGGGACGTTCGTCCGTTAAAGGATGCACTGCAGTCATACTATGAAATTACTGTTTTAACAAAACCGCTGCTTGAAAAAGTAAGCAAACTTTCAACCAATAAAAACTTGCAGGATCTGACTGGTCATGAAGGAAACATAAAAGAGTATCTTAAGGGCCGTGATTTATTAGATTTAGTGCGTGATTTTGGACCATGGGGTGAAACAGCGCAAGAGTTTGTCTCAGTGCTTCGAAAAATTCCGCCGCGACTATATTCGATTGCCAGCAGCATTACAGCAAATCCGGATGAAGTCCATTTAACCATAGGCGCTGTTCGTTATGAGGCACATGATCGAAAGCGTAATGGGGTTTGCTCTATCTTGACAGCTGAGCGCTTGCAGCCGGGGGATACGCTGCCGATTTTTATTCAACGTAATGAAAACTTTAAGCTGCCGCAGGATTCGGATGCGCCAATCATTATGGTTGGACCGGGTACCGGAGTTGCGCCGTTCCGTTCGTTTATGCAGGAGCGTGAAGAAATCGGAGCAGAAGGGAAGTCCTGGCTATTTTTCGGCGACCAGCATTTTGTAACAGACTTCCTTTACCAAATTGAGTGGCAGAAATGGCTGAAAAACGGTGTGTTAACAAAAATGGATGTTGCTTTTTCAAGGGATCAGGAGGAAAAAGTGTATGTGCAGCACCGTCTGGTTGAGTACAGCAAGGAAATATTTGAATGGCTGGAAGCAGGAGCCTATTTTTACGTATGCGGTGATGAGAAGAACATGGCTCATGACGTGCACGATACATTACTTAAAATTATTGAAAAAGAAGGCGGCATAAGCCCTGAACAAGCAGTTGAATACTTAAGCAATCTGCAGCAGCAAAAACGTTACCAGCGGGATGTTTATTGATACGTAAACAGAAAGGAGTTTTTCCAATATGGATTTGAAACAAATTTTAACAGCACCGGACGGACCGCCGAGTGATGTCGAGCGGATCAAACAAGAAAGCAACTATTTAGAAGGAACATTAAAAGACTCGATTCAGGACCGACTAAGTGCGGGGATTAATGATGATGATAATCGGCTGATGAAGTTCCATGGAAGCTACTTGCAGGACGACCGTGATTTGAGAAATGAGCGGCAGAAACAAAAGCTAGAGCCTGCCTATGGATTTATGCTGCGTGTGCGGGCGCCAGGAGGAGTGGTTACATCTGAGCAATGGCAGGTGCTTGATGATATTGCCGAAAAATATGCTCACGGGGCGTTAAAGCTGACAACCCGTCAGTCGTTCCAAATGCACGGCATTTTAAAATGGGATATGAAACAAACTATCCAGGAAATTGATGAGGTTCTTTTAACCACGTTAGCAGCATGCGGGGATGTCAATCGGAACGTAATGTGCAACCCCAATCCATATCAGTCGGAGATTCATTCTGAAGTATATGAATATGCTTCAAAGTTGAGTGAATATTTGTTGCCCCAAACAAGGGCCTATCATGAAATTTGGCTGGATGAAGAAAAAGTGGCAGGCACTCCTGAGAAAGAGGAGGTAGAGCCGATTTACGGCCCGTTATATTTACCTCGTAAATTCAAGATTGGTATTGCTGTTCCGCCATCGAACGATGTAGATGTTTTTTCACAGGATCTTGGCTTTATAGCGATTGTAGAAGAAGGGAAATTGCTTGGTTTTAATATTGCCATTGGCGGCGGCATGGGCTTTACGCATGGTGACAAAGCTACCTATCCGCAGGTTGCCAAAGTAATCGGCTTTTGCACGCCTGAGAAAATTGTCCAAGTGGCAGAAAAAACGATTACCATCCAGCGTGATTACGGCAACCGCTCTGTTCGTAAAAATGCCCGCTTCAAGTACACGATTGATCGGCTGGGACTGGATGTTGTGAAAGAAGAGCTTGAAAACCGTCTTGGCTGGGAGCTTGAAGAGTCGAAGCCATATCAATTTGAAAATAATGGCGACCGCTACGGCTGGGTGGAAGGTGTTAACGGTAAGTGGCACTTTACTTTGTTTGTCCAAAACGGGCGTGTGAAAGATTTTCCGGATTACAAGCTAAAGACCGGTTTGCGTGAAATTGCCAAGATTCATACCGGTGATTTCCGGTTAACTGCCAATCAAAACCTAGTGATTGCCAACGTTTCAAGTGAGAAGAAAGAGGAGATAAGTGCACTGCTTGATCAATATGGTTTGACGGATGGCAGGTTCCATTCAGCACTGCGCCGCAGCTCAATGGCATGTGTGGCGCTTCCAACCTGTGGATTGGCGATGGCTGAAAGTCAGCGCTATTTACCGGATTTAATAGATAAAATTGAAGAAATTCTTGATGAAAATGGCCTGCGTGATGAGGAAATCACCATTCGCATGACTGGCTGCCCCAATGGCTGCGCCCGCCCGGCATTAGCGGAAATTGCTTTTGTGGGGAAAGCTGTTGGAAAATATAATATGTATTTAGGCGGTGGGTTCGATGGCAGCCGTTTAAACAAAATGTACCGTGAAAACATCGGCGAGGATGAAATTTTAAGCGAACTGCGGGTACTTTTCTCGCGCTATGCTAAGGAACGCCTTAATGGGGAACACTTCGGCGACTTTGTTATTCGCGCTGAGATTATTAAGGCTGTAACAGATGGTACCAATTTTCATGATTAATCTTAGCGGAAAGTCCTATGGGACAGTTTTGTGGTTGGTCTAAAAAGGTTTGTCCCATAGAAGGGGTCTATGGGACAGATTGCTAGAGAAGTAAGCATGTTCTGTCCCAGTAGGAATCCGCCAAGACATTTTTTTAAGTAGGAAAATAATACATTTGTAGATAACCTTTGAAAATTTGTAGATAAAAGCTTGTTTTATGTAGATAAAGTCATAAATAATGTAGATAAAAGCTTGTTTTATGTAGATAAAGTCATAAATTTTGTAGAAAAAATAAACGGTCTTTGCCTTAATTTTATTAAAAGCGAAGACCGTTATTTTTTTCGTAAATTTACTAACGTGAATGCACTTTTTCCCCTTGCACCCAAACCTCGCGAATGTTCTCCGGCTGGACTAGGTACATCATTTTTTGAAAAATATCATGTAAATTTTCATTGGCGTCGTAAATTGGCAATTTGGACGACCCTAAATTTGTATCGATGATCTGTGCGTCCCATGCATAGTTTTCCGCCAAACGGCCGATTGGCAGGCTTAAGCTTTCACCGCCGCCAGCCGTTGCAAAATAAAATGCCTCGTCAATCGTGATACGGGAATTTGGCACACCTCGTTCATCAGCAGGAAGGCTCGGATTGACCCCATCCTCCAGCATCCTAGAAGACATCACGGCTTGTCTGGCATTATCGAAAAGACTTGGTGAAAAGCCGCCAGATATATCAGAACCTAAGCCGACTTCAATCCCTTTTGCATGTAAATGAGCGAGTGGCAGAACACTATTGGCAAAATAGGCATTGGATATTGGACAATGACCTATAGCAGTGCCCGTTTCAGCAAATAATTCGGCATCTTGATCATTTAAAAAATTGCAATGGGCCATCACCGATTTCTCACGCAATAGGCCAAAATCATGTAAGGCAAAGGCATCATTTTTATCAAAGCGGTCTTGGACATACCCATGCGCCCAATCACTTTCACTGCAGTGTGATTGGACATATGTATCATATTTAGCGGCCAATTCGCCCAACCCTTTCAACGCCTCGTCGGTACAGCTTGGGATAAAACGCGGCGTCACGACAGGGTAAACCCCTTGTTTCGTTGATTTTGCCAATTCCTGAACGGCTAAAATAAATTCTTCTGTTTCCGCCAGAGCAGTCTCGGCATCAGCATCACGATAATATTCTGGGGTTTGTTCCGGAAGATCCATCACAACTTTCCCTACTAAACCGCGCTGACCCTTCGCCGAGCAGATCTCAGCTAGCAGCAGGCTCGCTTCTTTATGGATGGTAGCAAAATAAAGCGCCGTTGTAGTGCCATTCCCAAGCAGCGTGCTGACAACATCCTCGTACACATTCTTGGCAAACTCCAAATCGGAAAATTTGGATTCAATTGGGAAAGTATAAGTGTTTAACCAATCATAAAGCGGGATATCTAAAGCCGTCCCGGACTGAGCCCACTGCGGTGCGTGAACATGTAAATCAACAAAGCCCGGCAGCAAATAGTGACCATCCGCTAAACGATGGAAGTTTTCCTCCCCCTGATATGTATCCAATAATGGATGATAATCGGCATCTTTCGGAGCAACAATTTTTTCAATCATCCCCTTAGAATTAATGCAGAAGAGGTGGTCTTTTAAGATCTCTACTTCTTTTGGCGATTTGCTTGAAAAAGCAGTCCCGAGAAAAACATGCGTATATTTATTCATGATGATCTCCTAATGTTCGTTTTTTAAAAATTATAAGCTGTATTAAAAATTAAGTCTAGATGAAATCAAATTCATAGTAGAATAGAACTAAAACAGGAGGAGAGGTCAATTGTACACCATACAAAATAACTCCAATACATTAGTGATTGTGCTGCATGAAATTTATGGAATAAACCAGCATATGAAGCAATTTTGTCAGTTATTATCTGCTGAAAAGGTGGATGTTATTTGCCCTAACTTATTACAGCTGGAAGAACCATTTGAATATACCGAAGAAAATATTGCTTACAGTCATTTTATGGAGAACATTGGTTTTTCTAATGCTGCCGAAAAGGTAAAAAATATCCTAAATGATGTGAAAAACAAATATGAAAATGTATTGATTGTTGGCTTTAGTGTTGGGGCAACGATTGCTTGGCTGTGCAGTAAAGAAGACGGTGTGGATGGAATTGTCGGGTATTATGGTTCAAGAATCAGGGATTATACCGAGGTAAAACCGAAATGCCCTGCCTTGTTATTTTTTCCAGAAAAAGAAGTTTCCTTCGATGTTGACCAATTGATTTCATCTTTATTAACAAAAAATGTTGAGGTGTTGAAATGGAAGGGAGAACATGGATTCAGCAACCCTTTCTCGACAAAATATAATGAAGAGTCGGCAAACGGGGCATTTAATACGATGGTTTGTTTTTGTCAAAAACTAAGGAGTTAAAAGTCAGGCAGCCACGAAGGGGATGACTGCCTGATCATATCAATTAAGCCTCGCCTAAACCTTCCTTTTGATGCAGGCGTTCCAAAATTCTGCGTTTTCGATACATCATGATTCCTGTTTCCGCCACATCTTGAATGGATGAACGATTGATAAAAGCACCGAAAATGACACCGGCAATCGGTACAAGTTGAAATAACTTTTTCCAGCCGAAATTATCACGATATGTCATTACAACTTCGCGCCAGCCTTGTAGCTGCGAGATGATCCGGCTGTTTTTATTTTCTGTATTAAAATCGGTCAGGTCTTCTAAGATCGCTTTTTTTCCGACTATATCGGAGGAGGTAAATTGCAGGCACTTAACGATAAAAATTCGTTCCGCCTTATCTTTCGGGTTATAGCCATAAGATAAGGCAATTTCCTGCAGTACTTTGAGAGATAGTCCCAATAATACCGGAATATCAATCGCAAGGGTAAAAATCCCGCCAATTCCGGTGGTTGCACCCTGGATGGCAGCAACTTTTTTTCGAGAGTTCTTTAGTTCATCCGCGATCTCATCCATTTTGGCAAGCGGCAGCTGCTGCACTTGTTCTAAACTTGTCACTTCATTGTCTGGTTTAAATTTTTTAAAAATCGTTTTCTCGCTGATTAAGTATTGACCGCCGGTTTGAATGTAGCTTCCTAGTTCATCAATCGCAATGCCGATTTTTTCCTGGATAAATTTCGGTGTGAGTTTATCTAGCAAGGCGAAGGGGATTCGTCCAATTTTTTCCCAGAACCATAATCCTTTTTGACTCTTTTCCCATTTTTCAATTTTCTTTAGTTCCTCTTGTAAAAATTCAGCTGATTCAGTTGTTGGCAAACTTGTTCGACTCCTTCAACGAATATTAAAACTACTTCTATATACGATTACAATGGTGGTAAGTTTCAAAAAATCTTCCAATTAGGTCTATTGTATGGAAAAATAGGGTGTTTCAACCGTGTGTTTGATTAGGGAATAAAAATAGATATTTGGTTGAATAGAATAGAGCATAAGTCTTTATTCCTACATAATTGCAAAGAAATATTTGGAATATTAGGAATTTTATCTCTATTGGACAGCTCCTTTATATCCTACAATTAGGATGAATAGGGGAGGAGGAAACCAATGAAGAAGAGGAAGTTTTTTCAAGTTGCCACCATTGCAACGACATTAGCATTAACTCTATCATCTATGTACAATGCAAAAGCGGAAACAGTAGATTCAAAGAAAGGGCAAACAGTAAATTCAGCATCCATTATTAAGTCCGAGCCGAAATATTCCTATCGAGATGCGATTAGAGAAACAGTTTACGTCCAATCGACTCTCGACACAGATGAAAACGGAGTGCCTGATAAAATTGCGGTTGACATCATTCGTCCGAAAGAATCGGAAACAGGACTCAAGGTTCCTGTTATTATGGATGCAAGCCCATATTATGAGAGTTTAGGACGAGGAAATGAGAGTGAAGTAAAGGACAAAAATAAAGACGGGATCAACGAGAAGTTTCCTTTATATTATGATAATTACTTCGTCCCAAGAGGGTATGCTGTTGCATTACCAGACATGGTCGGGACAAACCAATCCGATGGCTGCCCAACTACCGGCGGGTATGAAGAAATTGAAAGTATTAAGGTTGTGATTGATTGGCTCAATGGACGAGCAAAGGCATTTGATAAAAATAATCTAGAAGTTAAAGCAGATTGGACAACCGGAAATGTCGGAATGATCGGAAAATCCTATGACGGAACATTAGCCAACGGAGTAGCTGCAACAGGCGTAGAAGGATTAAAAACGATTGTTCCGATTGGGGCTATTAGTAATTGGTATAACTACTATCGTTATGCCGGGCTTACTTATTATAATAATGGACCTGGGGGGCTGGCGAGCCGAGTGGTTAATAGTTCCCGCAAAGCAGCTTGTAAACATGTATTTGACCGTCTCAATAAGCATGCAGATGATGCGACAGGGGATTACAATAAGTTTTGGGATGAAAGAAACTACGTGAAAGATGTGAAAAACGTCAAGGCAAGCGTATTTGCGATTCACGGCTTAAACGACTTAAATGTAAAAATGAATCACTTTGGCGAATGGTGGGATTCATTAAATAAGGAGAAGGTTCCTCGTAAATTATGGCTGACACAAACGGGACATGTCGACCCATTTGACTTCAGAAGAGCAGAATGGGTAGATACGTTGCATCGTTGGTTTGATTACTGGCTAATGGGAATCCAGAACGGTATCATGGACGAGCCGCAGGTGGATATCGAACGGGCAGCGGATGTATGGGAAACCCGTGCCGCATGGCCTGACACTAGTGCAAAAGAATTTAAAATTCGCTTTGCTCCTGGTGAAAACGAAGATGGAGCAGGAGTATTGACAACTGGTCCAGTCAGAGGAAACTTCAGCCAATCATTTACCGACAATCCGCGCCAAACTGAAACACAAATGGTGACGAATGAAACAACAGTAAAAAGCGACCGCTTAGTATTTTTATCGGAACCGTTAAGCGATGATGTCAGGTTAAGCGGTGCACCGGAAATTTCCTTACGGGCAACGGTAGATAAAGAGAATTCTAATTTAACAGTGATGATTGTTGATTACGGTATGGATACGAGGGTCAATCATGGCAGCAGCGGAGAAGGAATCCGAACACTTACTGAAAGAACGTGCTGGGGTGAAAGTACGGAAACTGATAGCGCCTGTTTTAAAGAGACGGAAAAAACAACGCGCACCGGTCCGTATGAAATTGTCTCCAGAGGATGGTTTGACCCGCAAAATTGGAAATCATTGTTAAAGACTGATCCGTTGAATCCAGGCAAAAACTATAAATTTGAATGGGAAGCACTGCCGCATGATTATGTCTTCAAAAAAGGACATCGAATTGGCGTAATTGTTGCTGGCAGCTCCTATCAACGGACTATTCCCTCCACAACAGGCGCAACCTTCCAGGTCCATCTAGGACAAAGCTATATTTACCTGCCTATTGTTGAAGGGAAAAAGGCGGTTAATTTTTAAAAAAATAGCTTTCAAACCAGCATTCTCTTATTCGAGGGTGCTGGTTTTTAATATTTCAATTGGAGACAGCAATCCCACGATGTAATCAGATGCCGAAATGAACCTGAAATGGTAAGCAAAATGATTATTGATAGCTGCTTATTATCCACCAATGCTTCTTATGGAAGATTAAGAACATCATAATTTAAGTTTTAGTATTTAATTTTTTCTTCTTCAACTAATGGCTAATAATTAAAAAATTAATGGAGAATATAAAATAAAAACAGGTGTAAAGTATATGAAAAACTCTCCCTCAATAAATACCATTAGGCGCAAGTAAAGAGGGCGCTAGCACAAGGAATCGCTGCTCCCGAAAATAATAATAGATTCACTTCGGTGTCAGGCACCAAAGTGAATCTATTACATACATCAAGATTGAATAAACGGGCTGTTATTTAAGTGTCCGGTATGTTCTTTCATGTACAGATAGAATAGCTCGTAGCGGACCCATTTTTTCGGGAATTTGAAGGCAAGTTCATTTTTAAGATTGTAGACTAGGACATGTTTATTATCGTATGATACTTTTTTGATCTGGGACATGCCAATGCTATTTTGTTTCGTGCCATCCGTTTTTACAAGCTGCTTGCCGATGATCATAATCTTTCTTTTTTTATTTTTCGCCACCTCATAAAGACAAAAGCCGCCACCTATGACGGTAAATAGCACCGAAATAAGAATGGTCCCGTTGTTAAAGCCAGTGAAGAGTTCACGGGCCCAGTGAGTAATGAGTAAGGCCAGGAAGAACCAGGCGCCTCTGCTTAATCTCGGGGAGCTTTCATAAAACACACTATTTTCGTATTCCTCTATTTCTTCCGCTCGTTTTTGGAGAAATTGCTGCTTATGACCTTCAATATTAGCAGAAGTAAATTCTACAAAATCAGTGTAGCTGCCGTCCCAAAGATTGGCGGTATCATCGCCATCCTCGAGGGCATACCCGCCAGCCCAGCCGGCATAAACAACGTTATGCTCTGAAAACTTAAGCAAATAATAACGAAGTGGCTGACCATAGGCATTTTCTGTATCGACCTTATCGATGATCTCGATGTCCTCAGGATAACGAATTACTCCATCCTCTTCCTCCGGCAAATTGATAATCGTAGAGAACAATCTCGTTTTTGCCAAGTGCGGCTGTTTGGCCTCTTTAATCGGATACAGATGCTCCAAATTCTTATCTTTTAACTCCCAAAAAACCATTTCCGCTGTTTCAATATCCTCTGCACATTGTAACAGTGTACCATTTTCATAGGGTAGATTTTTCGAAATACAAACTAGTATTGCCTCAGTTTTAAGAAAAGGATCCAGAAAATCCAGTGCTTCTTGAAGCTCTTGGGCAATTTCGGTTGAAAAATAAAACTCCATTAAATGTAAAAATAATCTCATACGGCTGCGGACTATTAAGTAACTGTCCTTCCAAGCGGTATAAACGTATTTCGTAGTATAGTCTTGATTAAATTTCAAGTATTCCAGTTTTTCAGCTTGATAGTCTTTGAGTAGTATTGGCAGAACCACTTCTTTACGATATCCTTGTTCGACGCCTGCCGTATTAAGTGACAACAGCATATCGTAAATCGCAAATTTATAATTCTTGAAATCTAGTTTTTCAAGAGTGGTGTCTAGAATCCCTTTTATTAACATCGGATAAGAGGTTAACTCGCGATACGGAATGAGGAAATCCTCTGTCTGCATCAACCCAATAATTTTTTCCTCGAGGAAATAGAAAATCTCCTCTTCCTCGGTTAACAGCAAAACTTCTATAGCCCGTTCCTTCGCTTGAATATCGAAGCCGTCAAAATGCTTAATTAGGCCATCGATGACCTCCGGCTGTGGAAAATCGCAAACAAAATCAATTAAATAGTAGGAAGGATTGTCCCAGTTGTCGACGCGCTCGGGAAATGGTGAAGCTGCCGTCTTAATCATGTCCTTCAAGACATCCATTTGGATCTCCATTCCCTCTTCCTGCTTCAATTGAAACAACTGTCCCAGTGCCTCATGTCTCGTTTCCGGGTTTTCATTTTTCGCTTTTCGTAAAATACCGCGCAGCTTTGACTCGTACAATTTGCTCACCCTGTCTCCAAACTCTTGGGAATATTTAGTTCATTTTATTTCATTAATCGCAGGTAGTCAAAGGTATTTTTTTCGAAAACGATTAATAGAAATAGAAGCAAATATTGATTTTTTAGTAGCATCCGTGGAGCATCTATTGGTACCATCTAAAATAGATGAAATGAAGGAAGAGGAGGGAAGCATATTGACGAAACATCTAGTATTCGTCTACGGCACATTAAGATGGCACGAAAGTAATCATCACTTGCTGTTCGGGGCGGAGTGTGTTGCACAGCAGTGCTGGACAAAAGGGAAATTATATGATTCCAACTTGGGGTATCCCTTTCTTGCTGCCTCAGAAGACAACAAGGTATACGGTGAATTATATCAGGTCGAAGACGATGAGATGTTGGAAAAACTTGATGAGCTAGAAGGCTATTACGGTCCTGGAGAAAATAACTATTATATTCGGTACAGCCAACAAATTCATACGGATAAAGGAAGTTATCAAGCATTCGTATATATCTTGCCTGAAGACCGAGAGCCGCAAGATATGAGATTTATCGATGGCGGCGATTGGTGTGTCGATCAGCTTCTGCGTAAAGAAAGACAATCATATTATTATTTCGCCTATGGCAGCTGCATGGACCATGAACGATTCAAGATAGCTGGTGTGGATCATTTTTTTCAAAAAACCATCGGCAGGGGCGTCTTGAATGGGTTCCAATTGCGGTTTACAAAAAAGATGCATGATGGGGGAAGAGCTGATATCATCGAGGACTACGGTACCGTAGAAGGCGTTGTATATGAAATCCCGGCAGAAGCGCTTGACTATTTATACATGAGAGAAGGGGTAGGTGTAGGATGCTACCGGCCAGCGGTTATACACCTTCCTGTTAATGGAAATCTATTAACGCAAATCTTGACATTTATCGTGGTAGATAAAGAACCGGAATCGGCACCTCCTAACCATTATAGTGAAGAAATACTCCGTGGCGGAAGTGGTTTTCTAAGTGATGGCTATCTATCCAATTTGAAAAAACATATTGATGAACTTCACAATTAGAAAAAGGGGGGCTTTAGTTGTCATCGACAGCCCCTTGAGCTATGTAGTATTGTTCATTTTAAAATCATTTGAAACCCGTAAATTAGTAGAGAAAATCTGATAAAGGTAAAAAATATATGCTTTGGGCGAAAATGAATCAGCTTGGAAAATGATGCTCTATTTCGCCTTTGTGTAATGCTCATAAAACACCCGAAATAGCCGGTCATCGCCGCCTCGGTCCGGATGCAATGCTTTAAGCAGTTTTTTAAATTCTTTTTTAATGACTTCTCTGTCAGCATTTGCTTCTAAACCAAATAAATCTGCATAGTTAACGGACGGGGAATCGGCAAGGGCGTATTCCGCCTGCAACATTCTTTTTAAACTGCGGACTTTCGATTGCTCAATGCGTATCATAACCTTTAATTCTTCGTTTTCCTCTTTTAAACGTTTATTTTCTTGAAACGTCTTTTCCCAATGCTTATAATCGATGCCATATTTTTTGCTTTGCTCCGCCAGCTGCTGGTACACAATAAAAGCGGCTAAATCAATAGGTTGAATAACGTAATCTACGTTTAAACTTTTACTTCTTTTTGCTTTCAGTTTACTATCAAGAATGAAGCGGATGACATCCTGTTCAGAATGTGTGATACCTTCGGCTTTTAAAAGTTCAGTCGCTTCCTTTAAATTTAACATGTTATCATCTCACAGTTACTAATGCTAAGAACAATCTATCATATAAAAATCTGCATTTGTTTTACTGAAGTATGTTATTTTTATTAAAAATTCATTTCGGGAAAAATGGTAAGATAAAAGAAAAAGAAAAACAGGGGGAAAGACCATGTACAGCTTTAAAAATGATTACAGTGAAGGTGCACATCCTAAAATACTAAAGGCTTTAATCTACTCCAATCTAGAACAGGAAGACGGCTACGGAGAAGATCGATTTTCACAAATAGCAGTGGAATTGATAAAAAAAAGACTTGGACGAACGGATGTAGATGTTCATTTGTTGGCAGGAGGAACACAAACAAACCTTACCGCTATCTCCGCATTTCTAAGGCCGCATGAGGCTGCCATTGCCGCCAGTTCAGGGCATATTTATACACATGAAACAGGGGCGATTGAAGCAACAGGCCATAAAGTGCTAGCGATTGATACCGAAGATGGAAAATTAACACCAGCGCTGATCCTGAAGGTACTTGACTATCATACGGATGAACATATGGTAAAACCGAAACTCGTTTACATATCGAACTCTACCGAAATTGGAACAATTTATCGGAAGGGTGAGCTACAGGAATTAAGCGATTTCTGCCATGAGCATAATCTAATTTTGTATATGGACGGTGCAAGACTCGGATCCGCGCTTTGTTCCGAAGAAAATGATCTAGGGTTAAGCGAACTAGCTGAATTAGTGGATGCTTTTTATATCGGTGGTACCAAAAATGGGGCACTCCTTGGCGAAGCATTAGTCATTTGCCGTGATTCACTCAAAGAAGATTTCCGTTTCCACATTAAGCAAAAAGGTGGAATGCTAGCAAAAGGAAGAATTCTAGGGATCCAGTTTCTTGAACTATTTCGTGAAAACTTGTTCTTTGAATTGGCTGACCACGCCAATAAAATGGCTGGATTGCTGACAGCTGAATTCTGCAAAATGAACGTACGCTTTCTAACCCAGTCAACGACAAATCAAATCTTCCCAATTCTATCGAATTCTGTTATTAAGGAATTACAAAAGACCTACGGTTTTCATATTTGGGAAAAAATCGACCCTGACCACTCCGCCATCCGATTGGTCACCTCCTGGGCAACGAAGGAAGAAGCGATACGAGAATTCATAGAGGATATAAAAAAATATTAAATCTATTGGTGCCTGATACCCATGTTGGTGTCAGGCACCTTTTGGCAGAAGAAGGGAATTAGGAAGTTAGCCTATAAGACTTTAATAAATTGTTTGTAAAAATTGAAAAATAATCCAATTGTACCTTTTTTGTTACATTCAGAATTGATAGACTATTATTAACATCATGGGTGACTTCGAAAAAACCTTAGGAGGGAAAGAGATGGAGCAGAAGATGCGATTAATTCCGTACCGATTTATTGCAGAGGTTGAAGAAGCAGCCGAGGTGCCAACAGGGGTTGAGATGATTCAAGCCCCGCAGGTCTGGGAAAAAACAAAAGGTCAGGGGATTACCATTGCGATCTTAGATACGGGATGTGATGTAACCCATCCAGATTTGAAGGACCGGATCATTGGCGGGCGCAATTTTACCAATGATGACAAAGGAAATCAAGATATTTATATGGATTACAATGGACATGGAACTCATGTGGCTGGTACCATCGCGGCGACAGAAAACCAAATGGGCGTTGTAGGGGTAGCTCCTGAAGCGAATCTACTAATTGTTAAGGTGTTAGATCGTCATGGCTCCGGCCAATATGAATGGATTATCAAAGGAATCCATTTTGCTATTGAACAAAAGGTAGATATTATCTCTATGAGCCTTGGCGGGCCTGCAGATGTACCTGCATTACATGAAGCCATTCAAAAAGCTGTTACCAATAATATTTTGGTTGTTTGTGCTGCGGGGAATGAAGGGGATGGACAAGATTCTACGGATGAATTGGGCTATCCTGGGGCCTATAACGAAGTCATTAGCGTAGGTGCGATAAATCTTGAACGGAGCATCTCGGAATTTAGCAATTCAAATAAAGAATTGGATTTAGTAGCCCCTGGTGAAAACATCTTATCCACCTACCTTAATGGTAAATTTGCACGGCTTAGTGGAACATCAATGGCTACACCGCATGTCAGCGGTGCACTAGCCCTTATTAAGGCCATCTCCAACGAAGCCTTTGAAAGGGAACTAACGGAGCCCGAACTATACGCCCAACTGATCAGAAGGACCATCCCCTTAGGAAACTCACCAAAACTCGAAGGAAACGGAATGATCTACCTAACCCTCCTGAAACACCTAGAAAAAATATTCGAACAAGAAAAAGCCAGCGAGGCGTTAAAAATTTAAATGGAATTTAATGGTAATCGGTGTCAGGCACCATAAAAATACACGATTCCACCTTAGGTGGAAACTTTGAAACCTTGATTGATTTTTGATCAAGGTTTTTTTGTGTACATTTGGTTTTATTGGTCCTACTAGTTACGGTAAGTTCTAGAATAAAGGAGGTATTGATAGAAAATGCTATAAAGAGGATTGTCAATGTTTGGGAGGTCTAGTATGTTTAATCAGATTGTGAAAGCTGTCCCTAATTTATTTACTCTAGGAAATTTATTGTGCGGTGTTCTCTCGATTACTTTGAATATGAGTGGCTTTATAGAACTTGCATCCATATTTATTTTCTTATCAGCCTTTTTTGATTTTCTTGACGGAAGGGTCGCAAGAAGGTTAAAGGTGAACAGCGAATTAGGAGTACAACTGGATTCCTTGGCAGATATTGTTAGTTTTGGGGTTGCCCCGGCACTATTATTTCATTCGATTGCGCCAACTTCCATTTTAACTTCCTTAGCATTTATTCTGTTCCCGCTGATGGGCGCTTTAAGGTTAGCAAGATTTAATGTCAAACCGACCATTGGTTACTTTAAAGGGCTCCCTATACCTGCAGCTGGGCTGCCACTGGCTGGGATGGGGTTCTTTTCATATAGTAATGCATGGGTTACGTTAATTCTTGCTTTGTTAATGGTAAGTCCAATAAGGGTGAAAAAGCTTTGATTTTTTGATTCTAATAAATTTGCTACGCGACTGAAGAGCCGGAAAAATTAGGAGCTGGGTCGCATAGAAGGTGAATACGCGATTGAAGCGGCGAAAAAATCGTGAGCGCGGTCGCGTAGAAGGTGTATACGCGACTGAAGAGCCGGAAAAATTAGGAGCTGGGTCGCATAGAAGGTGTATATACGACCGAAGCGGCGAAAAAATCGTTAGCTGGGTCGTATAGAAGGTGTATACTCGACCGAAGAGCCGGAAAAATTAGGAGCTCGGTCGCATAGAAGGCGCATACGCAACCGAAGCGGCGAAAAATCGGGAACTCGGTCGCATAGAAGGCGCATACGCGACCGAAGCGGCGAAAAAATCGTGCCCCCGGTCGCGTAGAAGGCGTATATACGACCGAAGCGGCGAAAAAATCGTGAGCTCGGTCGCATAGAAGGCACATATGCTACCGAAGCGGCAAAAAAACCGTTCACTCAGTCGAATAGAAGGCGTATACGCGACTGAAGCGGCAAAAAAACCGTGCAGCGGGTCGCATAGAAGGCGCATACGCGACTGAAGCGGCAAAAAAACCGTGCCCGGGGTCGCATAGAAGGTGAATACGCGACTGAAGCGGCGAAAAAAATCGTGCCCCATGTCGCATAGAAAACTATTGGGGTGATGTTGATGCTCTGTCAATCAAGTGATGAATTAAAAGAATTAGTCCGGGAAGCGAAGAAATGTGCTAAAAATGGAAGGGTTGCCAATTATATTCCTGCCCTAGGAAAAGCAAATCCAACCGATTTATCAATTGCCATTCACTATCCTGACGGAAATTGTGTCCAGGCAGGCGATATCGAGAAAAAGTTTACGCTGCAAAGTATTTCAAAAGTAATCAGCCTGGCTCTCGTTCTAATGGACAGGGGATCAAATTATGTCTTTGAACGGGTAGGGATGGAACCGACGGGAGATCCGTTCAATTCGATTGCAAAATTAGAAACGATGGTACCTGCAAAGCCGTTAAACCCTATGATAAATGCGGGCGCACTGGTTGTGACCCATATGATCAAAGGAAACACAGTGGAAGAACGATTTCAGCGGCTGCTTTTATTTATACAGGATATGGTCCGTGATTCAAATATTAGTTATTGTAAGGAAGTAGCACTGTCCGAATTTGAAACGGCCAACCTCAACCGTGCACTAGTCTATTTTTTGAAACAACACAACATCATTCAGGAAGACGTCGAACATTTAATTGATTTATACACAAAGCAATGTGCAATTGAAATGAATTGTTTTGATTTGTCAAAAATCGGAATGGTGTTTGCAATGGACGGGGTGGATCCTGAAAGCGGGAAAAGAATTATGCCGGTAGATGTTGCTCGTATTTGCAAAACCTTCATGGTTACATGTGGAATGTATAACGCTTCAGGGGAATTCGCCATCAAAGTAGGGATTCCATCCAAAAGCGGTGTCTCTGGTGGAATAATGGGGTCAGTTCCTGGCCGATTTGGAATCGGCATCTTTGGCCCGGCTCTGGACGAAAAAGGTAACAGCATTGCCGGTATAAAATTATTAGAGCTTTTATCACAAAATTATCAATTAAGTATGTTTTAATTTTCGTGAAAATGCAAAGATAAATAGGCTGTTTCTTTTAAAATAGAAATGGTATAATAATGCCAACTTGTGCAGAAGGGAATGTGGGTGGCCGATGATTAACTAATCTTATTTTTACACGATCAATCACATAGAACGATCAATGAAAAATAGGATTAGTCTGCCCAATTTTTATATTTTGAAAAAAGTCTGTTTTAAACAGGCTTATTGATTCACGAAATTTGTAGACTAATCCTTCCAATTAACATTGGGAGGATTTTTTGTGTTGTAAATTACGATATCTGTGTATCCTCCCGGAAAGCAGGGATTAGAATGAGAGAATGGTTAAATGTACAAAATTTTCAATATTCAATTGATGAAAAAACACTATTTCAAGCGGATGCTTTAAATGTGAAAAGCAATGAAGTCATTGGGATTATTGGAAAAAATGGAGCCGGAAAGTCAACCTTGATGCAAATTATTTCAGGCGAACTGGTGCCAAGCTCAGGCATTTTAGAATGGAAACAAAGCCTTTCGGTTGAATTTGTCATACAAGAACAAGAAACGTTTGAAAATAACCAAATAAATGCTACTGAACGTGAATTACTAGCTCGATTTTCGGTACCGTTAAAGGATTATGAATCGTTAAGCGGAGGGGAGAAGCTAAAAGCACGGTTGGCAAAAGGTTTTTCAACAAATGCCGAGATTTTGCTGCTGGATGAACCAACAAATCATTTGGATCAAGCTTCGGTTCAATTGTTAATGAACCTGATTCAGAGCTACAAGGGAACAATCATGATAGCTTCGCATGATCGATATTTTTTAGATCAAGTGGCAACTAAAATATGGTCGATTGAGGACAACAAAATAACTGAGTTTGAGGGGAATTATACATCCTATTTCTCGTATCGAAATGAAAGGCGGCAGGCCCAGCAGCATGCCTATGACATGCAGGAAAAGCGGATTAAACAAGTTGAAAACCAGTTGAAAAACCTATCCTCCTGGTCTGAAAAAGCGCATAACCAATCGACGAAGCAAGAGGGATTTAAGGAATTTTACCGTGTTAAGGCTAAACGAATGGATGCTCAAGTTAAATCGAAACGGAAACGGTTAGAAAATGAGCTTGAGAAAACAAACATAGAACGGGTAACACCTGAATATACCGTTCAATTTTCGCTTCCACCAAATCAGAAGAGAGGAAAACGAGTGCTTGAGGTAAGGGATTTACGAAAAACCTTCGGCAATGAGCTATTATTTGAAAAAGTAAACCTTACGATTCAATCTGGAGAGAAAATTGCTTTAGCGGGCCCGAATGGCAGTGGTAAAACAACCTTGTTGAATATTTTATTGGGAATAGAAACGGCAGAAGGGACCATTTGGGTATCTCCGGCAGCAAAAATCGGCTATTTGACACAAGAAGTGTTCGATTTACCATTAGAACTTACTCCGGAACAGTTTTTTTATCAAGAAACGTTCGAAGCACGAGGGAAAGTACAAAATATGATGAAGCATTTAGGCTTTGAGGCAGCCCAATGGAAGGAACCGATTGGGAAAATGAGCATGGGGGAACGGGTCAAGTGCAAGCTGATGCAATTCATCCTGGAGGAAAAAGATTTATTAATTTTAGATGAACCAACAAACCATCTTGATTTGCCATCGAGGGAACAGTTGGAACAGACGCTCATGGAGTATAATGGCACAGTCCTCGCTGTATCCCATGACCGCTACTTCGTTGAAAAAATAACCAATAAAAAATGGAGGATAGAAAATAAGCAGGTCAGGACTTCTGTTATAAAACGTTCTACGGCAGACGATTTGGCATTACGCCGTCTGCAGCTAGAAAACGAAAAACAAGAAATACTAGGAAAACTAAGTTTATTGACAAAAAAAGACGAAACCTACACCAAACTCGACAAAAGATTCAACGAAATCATAAAAGAGCTCCGGGAAATAAAATCTTAAAATTTGGTGCCTGACACCATTCGTGGACATTTGTCCATCTGTGGCGGACACTCCGGCCGAAAATAAAAAGTGTCCGTCCTGGGTGGACAAAATAGCTGATTTGTCTTTTTGTGGTGCCTGACACCATTTTTCTGGGTCTTTTTTCCTGAATATCCATAAGTAGTTTATGGTACTTCCTTTTTATGGTATTATCTCTAATGTTATGTCTTGATACAGAGATATAGAATAATGCCAGGGGAGAGGTTTAGTTTGATGAAGAGATTTGTTTTAAAAGGTTTGGTGCCGGTAATGCTGGTAGCTGGCTTGATTGCTTGTTCCAATCAAGAGGATGTGAAAAAGGACGTCAGCACTAATACGAAAGCTAGTGCCACAGCGGAAAATAATGACACAGGGAAAAAAGAAGAGAATAGTAGTGTTGTAGAGACTCCTGAAAACAACCTCGAAAAGGATGGGAATAAAGAAACTGAAAGTCCAAAAACTGAATTGGACATGGCAAACATGAAAAAGGTTGGAACCAAGGAATACGGATACGTGAATGTACCAAAGGAATGGGTAAATTTCAAGGACTTGAATCCAAATACCAGTTTTCAGGTAAGCAGTAAGGACGGATCTCAAATTATTTCATTAAATATATTTAAAGATGCAGGTAAAGATGCTGATGTTGAAACGTATGCGAATATTGTAGCCACCAACATGGAAACTCAAGGCGCGAAGGATCTCAGAGGGGCAAAAGTCTCCCTCGGAAAATACCAGACACTCCAGGTATATGGAGCTTACAAAGAGGGGAAGTATTTCGTTGTCGCGTGGATATTCAAAGCTGAAGATGGAAAATATCATTATATCAGTGCAGAAGGTGGAATTGACAGGATAACGGACGTCGTTAGTTACATCGAAAAGGGCGGCTGGTCTTTAAACTAAATTCTTAAAATTTGGTGCCTGACACCCAGGTTGGTGTCAGGCACCATTTATTTTTTTTACTGCAATCTGTACAATAGGCTTAGAATATGAAAATATTGATGAAAGAGGCATACTGTATGAAAATTGATGTACCTAGGGTTTCTGATGAGTTAGATTTAAGGAATTTTCATGATATTTATGATGAAGAGGATTCGGAGCTAGAAGACTGTAAAGTGGTAGATTCTGTTTTTGAAAATCAGACACCGGGCAGGGTTCGTTTATCCAATATGGTGATTAAGAATTGCCGGTTTACAAATACTGATTTTCAAGCTATCGACATAACTGATGTGATATTTGAAAACTGCGATTTATCCAATGCCAATTTAAGTAAGTCATCCATTCATCGGGTTATTTTTAATAACAGCAAATTATTGGGTGTGAATTTTGCTGAATCAAGTTTTGGAAATGTTCAGTTTGCGAATTGCGTCTTAAATATGTCGGCATTTGGTGAATCAAAGATGGAAAAAGTTAAATTTCATGAATCTGGATTAAAAAGCACGGATTTTTATGACTGCAAACTAAAGAAAGTTGAATTTCAATCATGCAAGCTTGATGGCGCAAACTTTGACCAAACTCCACTAAAAGGAATTGATATCAGCACCTCCACTTTTGACACATTTACAGTTGCGATGAATGATTTAAAAGGCTGCAAAGTCTCATCCTATCAAGCCATTCAATTTGCGGCCCTATTGGGATTAATTATTAAAGATTAAGGGATTTTTGGTGCCTGACACCCAAGTTAGTGTCAGGCACCAATTTTTAGACTTTTTGCCAGCAAAGAAAAGAAAATATTTTTTTACCTTAAAATTAGTACCTAGTGCTAATAATAGATGATAAAATAAAGAAAAATAAAATTTTTCACAAGGTGGTTTTTAAATGCATACATCTAAGGCTCGTATCACGGCCATCGGTTCTTATGTTCCTAAAAGAACGCTAACAAACTATGATTTAGAAAAGTTGGTTGAGACAAATAATGAATGGGTTTTACAACGAACTGGGATTAATGAACGAAGAATTGCTCATCAATATGAATATACAAGTGATATAAGCTATCAAGCCGTAAGAAACCTCATGGAACGTTATAATAAATCAATCGACGATGTGGATATGATCATCGTCTGCACAATGACACCTGATTTCAAAACGCCAAGTGTAGCCTCATTGCTTCAGGCAAAGCTCGGTATTAAAAATGCTGGAGCAATGGATGTAAACACAGCTTGCTCTGGGTTTACGTATGGCCTGCATGTTGCTAATGGTCTTATCACCTCCGGCTTGCACAAAAAAATCCTTGTAATTGGAGCAGACACCATGTCGAAAATTACGAATTTTGAAGACCGTTCGACCTGCATTTTATTTGGCGACGGCGGGGGAGCGGTGCTGGTTGAATACGATGAACAGCAGCCAAGCTTTCTGGCAGCACATGTTGGTTCCGAAGGGGAAAAAGCAAAGAACCTATATTGTTCAAACCTCGCGTATCGCATGTTTGACGAAGATTTAATGAACAGCGGGAAGCTGGTACAAAATGGCCGGGAGGTATATAAGTGGGCGGTTACCACGGTGCCAAAAGGAATTCAAAAACTAATGGAAAACGCCCCGATCCCATTCAGCGGAGTAGATTGGTTTGTACCACATAGCGCCAATTTGCGAATGATCGAATCCATCTGCGAAAAAACGAACTTTCCAATTGAGAAAACACTGTACAGCCTTGTTGAATATGGAAATACCTCAGCAGCTACCATCCCGTTATCACTAGATAAAGGTGTACTCGAAGGAAAAATAAAAAATGGCAACAAGCTTCTGCTTTACGGATTTGGCGGCGGTTTGGCACATTCCGGCGCATTGATAGATTGGAATATTGGATAAAAAGGTTAACGCTTGAGATGGTCCCTTAGAGGGCCATTTTTTTAAGCTCAAAAAATGAAAACCAGATGGATAATCATTGGGAAAATTGCTATAATTTTGGTAAAAAGAGGGGGGACTGTATGAATAAATTTTTAAAGGTTGGGCTCATCGGTGCGATCCTATTTAGTTTAGTGTTGGGTACATTGAAATCAACAACATTTGCAGCAAGTGGAAAGATTTTCATAGGGAAAGAATTTTATCATGGTTTAGTTAAGTTTAAGCAAAATGGTAAATATGGAATGTTGGATAAGAAAGGCAAAGTTATAGTTAATCCACAATATCAAAACATTGATCAATCAAAGCGAACAAATGTTATACGTGTTCAAAAGAATAAGAAATACGGTTTTATTAATCAAAAGGGAAAAGTCATTTTCAAACCTCAATATGATTTTGCGGAGCTTGGAAATACAGATCCGATCGTCGTTACCAAGAATAAAAAATACGGGTTCATTCATTCAGGCGGTAAAATAATTGTTAAACCAAAGTATCAAGAGATTGGTAAATTTCAAAATGGAGCGGCTTATTTCAAAAGCAATGGAAAATATGGAATTATTAACACAAAAGGAAGAATCGTTCTTCCTCCAACTTATGATAAAATCACACAAAATACGGATGGTGTGTTCACTGTTCGGCAAGACAAGAAGTATGGTCTGATCAATAAGCAGGGGAAAGTGATTGTATCCCCAATCTACCAGTCTATTGGTTCCTTTGATAATAGATTGGCGAAATTCAAATATGAGGGAAAATACGGGGTCATTTCAACAGAAGGTACGCTAATAACAGAACCAAAATATGATTGGATCTCAACGTTTTATAATGGTTTTGCCCAAACAAGGTTAAATAATAAGTTCGGTTTTATTAACACAAAGGGTAATCTCATTGCTGAACCAGTCTATGACATGGTCTACCTATATAGAAATGGTTTAGCTCCCGTTGTAAAAGATGGTAAGCTTGGTTTCTTAGATACAACCGGAAAAATGAAAATACAGCCGCAATATGAGGAAGCCTACGACACAGACGGGAGCGCGCTCTTTGAATTTTGGCAAAATGCCGCAATCATCATGAAAGATGGGAAGTATGGGATTATTAATAAAGAGGGTCAAGTGCTTCTCGATTTCAACTATGATTTGATTAATATGTATAGAGGCGGACTTGCTATCATCATCCAAAACAATCAATATGGTGTTGTAAATGAAAAAGGGAAGGTTGTAGTTGAGCCGTCTTATAAATATTTAAGACCTGCAGTCTACCTAGATGGTGAGTTTACAGGTAATTTTGTTATTTTTAAACAAAATAACAAAGAAGGTGTAATTAACAGTAAAGGCAAAGTCATAGTAAAAGCGAAATATGACCGAATAGACCCGTTCGGATATAAAGGCTTAATTCAGGTAAAGCAAGGCTCAAAATATGGGGTATTATCTTCAAGCGGCAAAGCGCTTGTGAAGCCAAAGTATCGGGAAATTGGTCCCTTTTACAAAAGCAATTCTTATTTAGCTGATGTCAACTATAATGGGAAATATGGGTTTATAAACGACAAGGGGAAAGAGGTCATCGCGCCAAAATATGATCAAGTAGGGTCTTTCAAAGAAGGCGTTGTGTATGTAAGGAAAAATGGTAAAGCAGGATTTGTAGATCAAAAAGGAAAAGTCGTATTGAAATTAATTTATTATTAAAATGCAGAACAGGCTTGAGGCTAACAGCAAGCCTGTTTTTTTCCAAAGAAAAATGTTTATCCCTGTGCTAATTCGCCAATTTCCTTCTAATGATGGCAACACATAGCAGTAAAATAGGGATGAGCAGCTGAACCGTTAAGAAATAAAATGGTACGGTGGTGCTCATCCCTCTAATCATGTCCTGGAACGATGGAACAGTCCAGACGGAAAATAGAATGATTAGAAAACCGATTGGTAATACAAATGGTTTATAACTAGGTAATGTCAGCCATTGTGAGGTTCCAAGGACAAGCATATAAAAAAAAGCGGAAAGCTGAACGAAACCGCCTAGTACCCAGACGGCAATGACGATGGACTCAACATGTTCAAAAAATGAACCGACGTTAATAAATCTCGCAGCTTCAAATACTGGAAATTGAAGGTTGATAATAATTCCACCAAATAAAAAAAGGTTCCCAAGGTTAATAAAGACCATCGTCAAGACACTGGCAATGACCGAGAACAATCCCCATTTCATCCCCTTTTGTTGATTTGTTAAAAATGGCAGCAGGAACGACATCAATGAAAATTGACTTAACCACGCATGTGGGGCCAGGGACCCTTTAATGGACGGCATCACCCCGTCTTGCATGATAGGAAAAATATTTTTTACATGCAAGTCGGGAATTAGAAAGAGATAGATTAGGATATAAAGGGCCACAACAACCGGCAGAAAAATCATCGCGCACCGGCCAATCGTTTCAACGCCCCCATGAACGGCGATCGCGCATGAAAGAGCTATGCTTGCAGTCACTAAAATCATCGGCGTTTTATGTAAAAATGCACTTTCAATGAACTCACCATATTCCCTAAAGGCAATCGCTGTATCGTGTAATAGAAAAAATAAATAAAGGAACGCAATGATTTTTCCAAGCGTCCTGCCGAGAATAAGTTCACTATATTCAATTAGTGTTTTTCCTGGAAACAGTTTCGCGAGCTTAATAATAATCACGACGATGAGAAAGCCGCTCAAAGAACCCCAGATGGGAGACAGCCATAAATCACGCTTGGCATGCTGTGCCGTGACATATGGAATGTATAGAATAGCCGTTGCGACAACGGTGGCATACATAATGAGCGCTAGTTCCACATGTGAGATTCTGCCTTTTTCAATCACTTTGTTCATTCCTTTTCTAAAAGGAGTCTCATTACCAAAATAGCTCAAAAGGTTTGTAGATGAAATCAATTATTTGCCCAGGACCTGGCATATCGGGAAAGACAACAAGCAAAACAGCAAGGCACCAGTTAAATAGCATCAGCGAAACAAAAGCCAGCTTTACCTTTTTCTCTTGTTTTTTTAGCTTTGGCCATTGGAGCATAGTGATGAGTACCAGTATAACAGTTACACCTAAGACCCCACCAATGTTCATCGTTCGACACCTCGTATACGTTTTTCTTTTGCCATCCCGGTTCTTTTAATTTTTACCTTCGTATCAAAAGAAACAGCTACGTCCGGGAATATTTCATTCCACTGATTTTTGTTTTGTTTCCATATTTGTGGATATTCCCTCTCGAATTCATCCGCGAAGCCGAAAATATCGGCTTTTAACTGATTCTGAACCTCTGAAAAAGCTGACCGCTCTCTTTGTTCAATTTCATACTCAATTTTTTGTTGAACTTTTTTTACAACTGTAGGATCAAATAAGTTGAGTTTTGTCGTATTTTGAATAACTTCCAGATCTGCCTTTGTTTTAATATGCATACGCCACTTGCCTTTTTTAATGGACGGGACCAATTCAGATTTGCTCCTTAGAAGATTTAAGGAAACGTAGCCTTTTTCGGTTTTAAAAGAAATTGTAATGACGCCGTGTTTAATTTCATTTCTTGGCCAAAGAATCCCCCTTGTCTCCTTATCACTTAAGATTCCTGCCAGTTTGCCTTGCTTGAATATAGCAGCTCCGCTAATGACCGGAACGACCTTTTTTGTAGTATCCATTTGAGAGCGGGACAGGTTGACAACCCATGGCAATACGGCCGCATCGGATGCACCTGATAACATCTGCGATAAATCCTTCACCGTTACTTTTATTCCAATATGGGTTTTTACGATCTTTCGCAACTGTTTGGAAGCATCTTGTTCCAATTGCGGCATGGCTTTCAAAACAGTCTTCGCTTCTCCTTTTGAAACAAATACGTCAGCACGGATCCGCGGTTCCGAGTGCCGCATCCAAAAATCAATCTGATCGTTGATTCCCTCCTGGGCTAATTTCTCGCCAATCAGGAGAACTTCATTTTGCCCCCAAAAAATCTCCCTAGTGAGGGCCTCTTGAAGCCGAGCCATTGCATCTGCAACGGTTTCTCCTTCAGCAGATCTCACAAATGACTTACCGCTGCTGCTTCCGCTCGAAATCCCAGATTCTTGCCCGCTTTGTTGGGGGCTCGGAATAAAGATGAGAGCTGAGAGTTCGATATTCTCGTTTTTTCCTTTATCTATACCCGCTGCCAAAATAAGTGCCAAATCATTTACCTCAGCACGATCCCAACATCCTGTCAGAAACGTCGAGGTCAGACCAAACAGAAGGAATATAGTGAACGCCTTCTTTATTGCTCGAAATTTACATCTCAAGTTCCACCGCCACCTTTGCTTGGACCGGGCATTTGATTCCCAGACTCACGTCTTAGGTTAGTAGGATTTTTTGAATAAAACTCCGGCCGTGTATCCATCGACCACCACGGGGCGCGAACCAGGACATCCTTTAAATTCTGAATCTTAAGCGGAGCTGTTGAATTGAAATAGGGTACACCAAATGATTTGAGCGTACACATATGTGCGACAATCGCGGTAATCCCGAGCATCACGCCTAATAACCCCAGCATGCCGGATAAAATCATGATCGGAAAGCGGAGAACCCGAATGGAAATGCCGGTCGCATACCTTGGCATTAAAAACGAGGCAACTCCTGTAATGGCGACCACCATGACCATCGGTGATGAAACAAGTCCGGCCGCCGTCGCTGCTTGCCCGATGACGAGCGCCCCGACAATACTGACAGCCGCCCCGACTTGCTTTGGCAGCCTGACTCCGGCTTCCCTTAACGCCTCAAAGGTGATTTCCATTATAAATGCCTCCACTAATGCCGGAAAGGGGATTTTTTCACGACTTTCGGCGATCGTTAAAAGCAATGAAGTTGGAACCATTTCCTGATGAAACGTTAAGATCGCCACATAGGCTGATGGTGCAAGTAAAGCGATAAAAAAGAAGATATATCGCAGCCAACGGATAAAGGTACTGATATAAAATTGATTATAGTAATCTTCAGGTGCTTGCAATAGACTTGCGAACGTACATGGAGCAATCAACGTGATCGGGGTGCCGTCAATTAAAATCACAACCCGTCCTTCCAATAGACAGGCTGCAGCGACATCCGGGCGTTCCGTTGTTAGAAGCTGCGGGAAAGGTGAAAATGGGTAATCTTGAATCATTTCCTCAATATATCCGCTTTCTAAAATGCCATCTATTTTGATTCTCTTTAATCTTTTAGTAACTTCATCAACTAACGTGCTGTCAGCGATTCCTTCGATATATGCTACGATGACTTGTGTTTCGGTGTAGCCGCCAATATCCATTTGTTTCATTTTTAATAATGGATGCCGAATTTTCCTGCGTAGCAGGGAGGTGTTCACTCGTAAAGTTTCAATAAAACCTTCTCTAGGACCGCGAATGACGGCTTCCGCGTCTGGTTCCATAATACTGCGTTTTTCCCACTTCGGCAGGCCAATTGAAATGCCCTTTGTCTGTTCTTTAATCAGAATGACGGGGTTGCCGATTGAAATTTGTTTGAAAATGTCATTGATCGTGGAGATTTCTTTGAGATCTGAAACCGTTATTTCCTTTTTGGTACTTTCAAATACGGTGGACTCGTGTTCAAGGTTGTTCATCTGGATAAGCGGCATCAGCACATGCTGGTCAACCTCTTCGATATTGGACAGGCCGTCGATGTAAAGGAGTACCGCATCGGTCTTGCCACCAATGCTAAATTCGCGAAATACCACATCAGAGCAATCTTTATAGACTGTTTTAAGTATTTCAATATTTTTATGTAAATCCGGATCAAGCGGAAACTCCGGCAACTGATCCAACGACTCATTCATTTGTTGAAACGGAAAATCCCCTCGCTTCTTCCCAAACCCCAAGAACTTCATCAACTGGTTCCCCTTGCCACATATTTACGACTATTCTTTACATATTCAAGGATGATTATGCGGTAACTTTGGTGCCTGACACCATCTGTGGACATTTGTCTTTCTAAGTTAGACACAAAAAATATAAGTCATTTGTTTTCATGTCTAAGAGGGAAAATATGGTATAATCAAAGAAAAAGGTAAAGGGAGAATTGTATGGTTGTAAAAAGGACTCTACACCGTAATATTTGGCTGTTCTTACTTTTAATGGTTTTGTCGGCCAATTATTCTTTGTACCATACGCCTTTTGGAAATCAAATATTGCCTGAAGAACCCCATGCTGTTGTCATTGCTTCTATGATTGATTAAGCAGTAGTTGCTCCAATTTTATTAATGGCGTGGAAACGAAAATTAGAGTGGAAAAATCTAATCATCGGAATTGCGGGAGGTCTCATCTTAGTACGCTTTCTTATTCCGATGGAGTATTTAGCTCCGTTTGAAGCGGTAACCTGGATTGGTTTTGCAGTTGAAGGGGGCTTGCTCTTACTAGAATTCTTGCTGATTGTGACAATAGTAAAGTTTGTACCCAAATTGATCCGCGCGGTTAAAAGCAGCTCACTGCCAGTGACCTTTGCTTTTTCCAAAGCTGTGGATGAACAAATGAAGCCACATCCACTAATTCGAATTATTTGTTCCGAAATGCTGATGTTTTATTATGCTTTTGCGACATGGAGAAAGAAAACTCCAACCAGTACCAATGAGTTCACATTGCACCAAAAATCAAGCTTGATCGCGATGCAAATCATGCTGATTCATGCCGTCGTCTTGGAAACGGTAGGTTTGCATTGGTTCTTTCATGAAAAATCTATTATTTTATCCATCGTATTATTGATCCTTAATCTTTACACCGTGCTTTTCTTTATCGGCGATATTCAAGCTGTTCGCCACAATCCTATAGTTGTATCAGATGAAAAGCTGTATCTTTCGCTCGGATTGATGAAGCGGATGGAAATTAAATGGACTGAAATTGAAAATTTGATCGAAAATCCCGAGCAGTTAAAACAGAAGCTTTCAAAAAATACGATTGATTTCATAGCACGTGATTTTGATGAAGTTCATCCGGATGTCATCTTGAAATTAAAACAGCCAAGTCCAGTGACCCTTATTATGGGAATGAAAAAAGAATTTGATCAGGTTGCGATTCGGGTGGATGAACCGTTAGAGTTTAAAGCGTTATTGCGTGAAAAATTAGGTTCTGTCAGCGAGAGAGGGTAATTTACACCGTTGATAACAAGATAAAAACTTAGAAAAGATTCCGCTGTTGGGGTCTTTTTTTTATGTGTGAAATACATCCAAAGTATGAGGCTTTGCACGTTGATGTATAGACCAAATATCGAGGGAAAGTTCCACCGTACTTATGATTAAAGTGTTTTCCGATTCTTCTATACTAAAGGCAGTTAATAAGGAACCTTGAAAAAGGGATTAAAGGGGGAATTGGAAATGACCATTAATATTCTTTTTCTAACCATTACAATTAAAAAACGTGAGATCAGTTTTGAAGAAGCTGTCAGACAAGAGACAATTGAACATCTATATGAGCAGCACAAAAGTCGGCAATTTTCGATGTATCGGATGACTATATAAACATTTGTAGTTCAGCTAGATTTATCCCAAATCCAGCAAGTGCTATGGCTATGGGACAAATAAGCTTTAGAATCGAATAAACCGTCCCATAGAAAGGATCTATGGGACAAATCCATCCCAGAATCCAAGAAACTGTCCATAATGCTCACGGGATTCGTATAAGAAAGTCCAGACGTGTAAAGATTAATGAGGATGAATACAGTTCACTTCCAATTCTATTTACTATATAAATAAGGTGATCAGTTTGCCAATGTTGCCAGATGTAGGGAATGGCCTTTACTATAATGTGAAAGGTAAAGGCATACCTCTTGTTTTTATTCATCCTCCATTACTTACAAGCGCGAATTTTAAATACCAGGTGGAAGAATTATCTCGAAAATATAAGGTTATTACCTTTGATATCAGAGGCCATGGGCGTAGCGCTTTTTCTCAGGAGCCAATCACTTATCAGATGATTGCAAATGATATGAAACTGCTTTTAGACCATCTTGAAATCGACAAAGCTTTTATTTGTGGCTATTCAACGGGAGGTTCTATCGTATTAGAATTTTTGCTAAATCATAAAGAACGAGCAGTAGGGGGCATTATTATAAGTGGGATGTCCGAGATTAGAGATTTCTATAACGAAAAGAGACTGATCATCGCTAGGCTGCTATCAAAAATAAAAGCGAAAAAGCTCCTAGGGCTTGCTATTTCATTTGGAAATGCGAATACCTTTGAAATATTTAAAATGATGTACCAAGAATCCCTAAAAGGGGATATGAGGAATATAAAACAGTATTATAACTGTAGTCTGCATTATAATTGTACACATCAATTACTAAGTATTGATCTGCCGATATTATTAGCCTTTGGCAGTAAGGATAAAGCCTTTCATCGTTATGCAAAAATTCTGCATGAGAAGCTCCCACAAAACGAATTAAGAGTCATTCACGCCAAGCATCAACTCCCAACAAAAGCAGCAAAAGAATTAAATCAAATGATTCATGACTTTGTGGTGAAAATCCAGCAATAAAAAAGGGGTCATTCCGAACTTTGGAATGATCCCTAATTTATAATACGCAAAAATCGGTTTATCGGTTTCAATTGCTTAACCAAGTACGCGGTAACATTCCCAATAATCGCGCTACCAACAATATCTGACGGGTAGTGCTGTCCGGTCCAAATTCGTGAAACTCCAACTAGAACGGACAATAGCCACAACAATGAACCAGCTAACCGGTGATAAACAATTACTGAAGCAGCCATAGCAAACGCCAGTGTTGTATGTTTACTTGGAAAAGATGAATCCTTTTTTGATGGAAACGGCGGAAGTAAATGAACGCTATGTTTTACATAAGGCCGAGGTTGAAACGAGAAGAGCTTAATTAGAAAGCAAATAATATAGGCCACTCCAACCGATACGCCTGTATATGCTGCCATTTTCCTATAGGCATGACGTCGAACACAAAGGATGATAACTACCAACAGATACACATACCGAGCTTTTCCAGAAATAAGTACCATTAAGAAATCTAAGAGCCTTGATGTGCCAGCATATTGGTTAATGCCCTTAAACATTCTCTCGTTCATAGCAAAATTCTCCTTCTCTCTACGTTAAACGAACATTCCTAGTTTTACCGAAAGACTTTAAAAAATGTAGAATCTACATAAAGAAAGCATTGCTAAACAGATACAATACCTGCTAGCAATGCTTTGTTTTTAAAAAAGGTAAACAAACTTTTAAAATCTCATCGCCAAATTTGACTTCAATTTACTATTGGGAATAGTTTTGCTCAGAAAAATGAATCTGGTTAACGTGTGCATTTTTCTTCATAAAGCATGCATACGGTTGTCTTTAATAGTTCGGGACAAAACACGACCAAGTTGGAAAGTCAATTCGTGAATAAGTTTCAACTTTTCTCATCACCTTAAGAATATACAAAATAGAAGTAGGTGTACTATGGCGAAAAATTCTTTTCGGACTTTCACCATCATTTCATTAAGCATAGGATTATTCCTAATGACATCCTGTAGTCAGTTCGAAAGTAAAGAGGATAACAAAAAGAATAAAACTCCTCGTGAAGTATTAGGTTTCTACACTGAACAGGAAGGAACGTATCCAGGGTCTCAACCTACAGTTAACTCGCAATTCGCCAGTTTAAGCATCATTGCTCCTTTTTGGTATAAACTTGATGAAAAACGTCCAGGCAGTCTTATAGATTCCGTTACTGCAGATCATAAGAGACAGGTTATTCAGAGTGCTCATAAAAAGCAGCTTAAGGTATATATGGTGGTACATAATCTGTTTTATGAAACCGTGGAGATGGGCAAGCAGGTAGCGGGAAATGTACTTGATAACGATAAAAACCGCAATGTTTTCATTCAGAACATACGCAATGAAATAAAGCAGTTTAATTATGACGGTATTAATATAGATATGGAAAATTTGTATTCGAAAGACCGTAATTCCTTTAGTCTACTGATAAAAAAACTGTCAGATGCACTGCATCGTGATGGAAAGGTAGTTACAGTTTCAGTCCCTGCAAACACAGGTGATTCACGTGCTAATCCCTGGTCACCATGGTTTGATTACGAAAAGCTTGGCCAATATTCAAGCGGGTTAATGATTATGACATACGATGAACACAACCCAAGAACAAAACCTGGGTCAACCGCATCCGTCAATTGGACAGAAGCAACCATTCGTTATGCCATGAAACAGAAAGTACCACCATCAAAAATTTTACTGGGTATCGCTGGTTATGGATGGGACTGGGATACAACAGCAGACAAAGTCGTGTATAGTTCCTATGCACAGTTAATGGAAAAGAAAACAAAATTTAAATCTAAAGTTCTATGGGACTCCCGTTCGCAAACCCCTCATTTCAGTTATGTTGATGAAGCACATCATAACCATCAGGTTTGGTATGAGAATAGCGACAGTCTGCGGTTTAAGCTAAATCTTGTAGAAAAATATAACTTACGAGGAATCGGGATTTGGCGGCTGGGCTTAGAAGACCCAAAGTACTGGAAGACTATAACCGAGAATATTAAAGTAAAAAAATGATCGAAGGGCCCTCCAAATCCTTAACTTTTGGGGCCCCCTTTTTTTGTATGAAGAATGTAATTGGCGGTTTCTAATTTATTGAATGGCAGTATTTTTGGAGCGCATTGGCCAGAAAAAGCCAATCATCGCACCAACAACTGCTGGTAATATCCATCCAAGACCAATACTGTAAAGTGGCAAATATTCCATGTACGCAGCTTTAATGGAATCGAATAATGAAATGGTCGCCTCCGGTAAGCTTCCGGCTAACGTACTGTAGCCATCGAAGAAACTTACACAAAAAGTGAGTAACATTGACGCTGCGTATACACTTTGCTTATGTTTAAAAAATGAAGAGCTGAGCGCCAATATAATCAGAACGATCGCTAAAGGATACAATAGCATTAATACTGGAATAGCGTATTGAATAATATTATTTAAGCCGAAGTTAGCGATGATAAATGATGCAAAGCATAGACCAAGTACGAACTTTTTATAGCTTACTTTTGGAAAAACGCTATTGAAAAATTCACTGCAAGAGGTAATCAGTCCAATGCTAGTTTTTAAACAGGCTAGAACAATAATAATGGCAAGTAGAATGGCACCGAATGGTCCAAAGTAATGCTGGGCGACCTTAGCAAAGATTAATCCGCCATTATCGAACGTACCAATGGCAGATAAGCTTGATGCCCCCATATAAGTAATAAGGCCGTAAATCAGCATCATTAGGGCCATGGCAAAAATACCTGATTTCCACGTTGCTTTTGCAATCAACTTCCTATCGGTAATCCCTTGACCTTTTATGGCATTAATAACAACAATTCCAAATGCCAATGAAGCAAGAGCATCCATTGTGTTATATCCCTCTTTAAAACCAGTTATAAATGCCAATTGGCTGTAATCACCCGTTGGCGTACCAAAGTGTCCCATAGGCTTAACAATCGCGATAATAATTAAAAAGAATAAAAATACTAAAAATGCAGGTGTTAGGTATTTTCCTATATAGTCAATAATTTTTGCAGGATTTAATGAAAAATAATAAACAATGGCGAAAAATACGAAGCTAAAGAGCCCGAGATATAAACTAGTATGGTTTGGACTAATATATGGTTCGAACCCGACCACGAATGGTACTGTTGCTGTACGTGGAATCGCAAAAAACGGTCCAATGGTTAAGTAAAGGGCCATGGCGAAGACGATTCCAAATTTGGGATGAACCCGTCCTCCTAAGTCACGCAGTCCATTACTACCGGAAAGACCGAATGCTAAAATCCCCATAAATGGCAGCCCGATTGCTGTTACTAAAAAGCCTATTAAAGCTGGCCAAAAATTCGTACCTGCTATCTGTCCCATTTGAATAGGAAAAATCAAATTTCCTGCTCCAAAGAACATACCAAACAGCATCGTGCCAATGACTGCGTATGTTGAGAATGATATTTTATTTTGCATATCTGTTGTCCCTTCTAGATGAATTTCATCAATTTTAACATCTTTTTAAATAGTTTACTATACTACAATATCATTTAGGTGAGTTGGATGCTGCTGTTAGCTAGAAATATACTATTGTAAAGGATGAATAAATAAAAGTGCCAGGCACCAACCAGAAATCTGGAGGGTACCTGGCACTTTATTATTCATTGACGTGATTATACTATTACTGTTGGTTATGATCAGTTTTTGGCTAATATCGATAGAGTTTAAAAAAACATCAAGCCCTTTTTTTAAAATATAAAGGTGTAGAGCATTTCTGAAGGTGATTAGAATGCTTTACATTTTGTTTATTCTGTGTATATTTTTTGAACGCGACCGATCTTTCCATCCGTTAGTCTTACCTTGAAGCCATGTGGATGGGTACTTGATTTAGTGAGAATATCTTTCACAACTCCACGCGTAAGTTTTCCTGTTTTTTGGTCTGCTTTTAAAACAATATCAACCAATATTCCGGGTATTACATCTTTACGAAATTGTCCGTTCATTACACACCCATTTTTCTGCGGGTATTACTTGTTTTTTTTGTTTGCTGGCTTTTCATTTTTTTAGTAGAAAGGTCGGTATTTTTCTGCCCGTTACTAGTAGAATTCTGTTTCTTTTTATTTTCTAGCTGCCGCTTCATGGCCTCTTGCAAGCTGACTTTCTTTTTTGGTTCTCCGGTTTGATTATTTTCATTCATAGGAATTCCCTCCATAAAATACATCTTAGTTAATCAAGTATAATCTATTTTAGGGTATTTGGGAAAGCGGGTTTGCAATAGATTACAACTTTTAGGAAGTGTAATTTGTTCAAAGGACGGACTGGCAATGGAAAGTTGAAACAATAAAGAATCCTTCCCAAGCTTTTGGGATGATCCTTGTAAATTTACTTGCAATTGACCATTCTTTAAAAAGCTTTTCTGGTGATATACTTAAATAAATCTGTTTTTGATGAAGGAGACATATAGTTTTGGATGCAAAATGTGTTAAATTCCACAAATTTGGACGTCCTCAAGATGTGTTGAAAGTTGAAAATAAAAATATCGAACCACCGAAAGAAAATGAAATCCTAGTTCGAATGCTGGCTTGGCCGATCAATCCATCAGACCTGCTGCCAATCAGAGGGTCCTATTCACATCGAATTTCCTTACCAAATATTCCGGGTTATGAGGGAGTAGGGATTGTAGTGGATGTAGGCTCATCCTTCTCATCATCTGATAGGTAAACGTGTGCTTCCTTTACGCGGTGAAGGTACCTGGCAGGAATATGTTAAGTCACCAGCACAATTTGCAGTTGTAATTCCTGATAAGATGGATGATTTTACAGCTGCGCAGATGTAAAAGCCAATATGTTTCATTTGCGGCATTGGAATAAAAATGTCACACCAGAGAAGTGGCAAGCAGCTTTTAATAGTGTAATTGAGCTGATTAATGAAAATAAGCTGAGATTGATGTGGTTGAATCTTCTAAAAGAATCAAAGGGAAAGTGTTTTTAACTAGTTATTAGGGGAGTAGGTGACATGAATCAATTATTCATTAGAGATATGAACGAGGCCATTGCAACTGAAATTCTAAACTGGAAATATGAAGCACCTTATGATTTTTATGACATTGTATTTACAAGCGATGCTTTAAACGAAATACTTGAGAACCCTTATTATGCAGTAATCAATCATACCGGCGAACTAGTTGGCTTTTTTTGTATCGGTGAGTCTGCACAAGTACCGATAGGTGTTCAATACGGTGCCTATCAAGAAAATTACGTCGATATTGGAATCGGGATGAAGCCTGAATTAACGGGTAAAGGTAAGGGAGCTGCCTTTTTAGCGTTGGTTATTAACCATATTAAAGAGCAACACCATACACCGATGCGTTTAACCGTCGCAACATTTAATAAACGAGCGATTCGCCTTTATGAGAAATTTGGGTTTGATAAAGTACTGGAATTTAATAGTCGGGGAATAGATTTTACCACGATGGTTAGAGATCATCTAGAGTATGAAGGTTAGAACTAGGGATTTTAGCACCTTAAAAATCTTTTTCTATAATCAGCAGCATTCCTTGAATAGCCGGTCTGCCATAGCCGGCTGTTTTTTCACAAGAAAAAGGAGACAGGTTCAATATTGGTTTATAGAAAACAAAGGAGCGAACTATGGAAACCACGATTAGAAAAATAGATAAGGGACAGGCGTGGGAAATAAGGCATGAAGTCATGTGGTCCGATAAACCCTTTGATTATATAAAATTGGAAGATGATGATTTAGGTATTCATTTTGGTCTTTTTAAAGAAAAAATGCTGATTTCTGTCATATCGTTATTTATCGCCAATGAAGAAGCTCAATTTAGAAAATTTGCAACTCTTCAAAAAGAACAAGGAAAAGGATATGGAAGTAAATTGTTAGAAGCTGTATTGGAGGAAGCGAAGATTCACGGCGTGAAAAGAATTTGGTGTAATGCCAGGCAGAATAAGGTGGACTTTTATAAAAAGTTTGGTTTACGAGAAACCAATTCCAGCTTTATAAAAGATGGGAAATCTTACGTAATTATGGAGAAAAATTTGTAGTGGGAACTACCTGATTGGAAGTATTTGAAAAAAGGAACTTTAGATTTAGAATATTTTTTCCATGGCGCTATCCTGCAACAGGGAAAAGCGCTATTTTTTCATCTTAAGGCTAAATATCCTTTAAGGCTTATTGATTTATAAATTTAAAATTCCGTGTTTTCTGAATTTTCTACCCCTCGATTTACTTTAACCGTTATAATAACTAGTGGTGAATGTTTACAGAAATCTTATTATAGGGGTTGTTTATATGGGCAAATTAGTTTTAAAAGATTTCAAAGCAGTAGTGACAAGAAACAGGGGTTTATTTAAGGATTATGCAAAATTAGTACCACATGCAGCAAGACACTTCTTAGAACGAGCTAAAGATATACCTATTAACATGGGGATTGAAGTTTCTATTTATGAACCTCCAACAAACCCAAATCAATTAGAGGGTACATTTTACGTAGGTATTTTAGTTAATTCAGAAATAGAAAACCTACCAGATGGAATGGAATATAAGCATATTCTACAACATTATGCAGTGATTAAAGGAAAGATAACAGAGATAGCTAATCTATACTCAAGAATAGATCAATGGATTGTGGAACAAGGGTATAAGCGTGATACCCCTGAACATTATATTATTGAAGTGTATTACCCTGAGAAAAATGATCAAGAGGAAGTGGAAGTTTACATTCCTATTAAAAATGAAAGATTTTTAAATTTAAGAGTATGAAAATTTAAGTTGTACTTCAATTAGTACAGTGGGAAAAAAGGGATTGTTTTTGCAATCCCTTTCTTTAAATCTTAAGAACTCATAGGACAAAACATAAACTGTTATCTTCAATAAGCGGGCCAAATAATGGAGGAGGCTATATTAATTAAAGAAGTTAGATAGTTTGAATAAAAGGGGAATTTATCCAAAAATTCAGCGTGCTTACTACTTTGTTGTGGTAAAATATGTAATGAGAAGGATTGGGGGAGGGTGTGGATGAAAACTTAATTTCAATTATTATTTTTTTGTTAATCTTATTGGGCGTTCAAATGAAAATATTAAATTGAATAGGTGGAGGGATTTCAATGGATTTGTATTACGAAGTTAATGGAAATGGTCATCCTATGGTTCTCCTCACTGGTGGTGCGGATGTACGGAATTGGACATTGGTCGCACCTCTTTTAGCCAAACACTACAAAGTCGTTGCTTTTGACGGACGTGGGACTGGGAAATCACCGTCCCCTTTAGAAGATGTCAACCATGTGGAAGATTTGTTGTCGCTGCTTGATCATCTAGATATCAATCAGGCAACACTCATCGGTCACTCAATGGGTGGCCAAATTGCCACTGAATTCGCTCTAAAATATCCTGAAAGGGTTTCAAAACTTGTTTTGCTTGCGCCTGGATTATCTGGGTTTAGCTATTCAAAGGAATTTGAAGAGAGTATGAAGAAGATTCATGAAGCTGCCCCCGATATCGAAAAGATGATTGAGCTTTTGCTCTGTGATCCATCGTATCGTGTTGTAACGGTGAGTCCTCACCGAAATTTGATGGTTCAAATGCTACGGCATCATATGAATCGAATGTTTGAATGGCCTGCTGTTAAATTCATTTGGCCACAGCCACCAGCCATTGAAAGATTGGAAGAATTGACGGCCAAAACATTATTGATAATAGGTAAGGAGGATTCACCCGATAACCTTCGTGTTGCCAATTACTTTCGAAAGCACACAAAAGCTCAAATCATAGAAATTCCGGATGCTGACCATATGGTTAATCTCACCCATCCCGAAAAGCTGTATCGCCAAATTACTGATTTTATACTTATCTAATTTATAAAACGGGCGACAATATAATTTTACAGTTCAATTAAACCAGCAAATAGTTTATCAATATTTTCAATAAAAACTTAAAATATTTCATGCTATATTCAATTTATGCATACCAAATAACCTTCCAAAGTTCGGTGAATGGAGAGTTTTAGACTGTTTTGTTGTATTTTTAAACTAGGCTAGATCCTGGAAAGCCGATTTGCTTTTTAAAAGTGAATATATCCAATGTAAAAGTTTATTAGCACAATCTGTATTAGTCTACTAGAGCCTCGTTTAGTAATTCGATTTAACTTAAAGTACCTTTTTATGATGTATTTTATGGTAATCCTATTCGCTTCTTATTAATTAAAAAATGCAACAAAAAACACTTATTAAGCTTGGATATAATTCCGATGAATTATTATATTAGAATTACTTTGTAATGGAATTGTAAATTGGCTGTGATACCCCTGTTATACCCTCGTAGTATATTGGAATTAACAAATCACACTAGGAGGTAACAAGCATGCTAAAGAAATTCATCGTAGCCTTTACCATTTTAGCTTCTTGTGGCTCTTTGTTTGCCGCCAAGGGTGAAAAAGCTGAAGCAGCAACTTATGATTATCATACAGCAGCGATTTCAATCGCGAAATCTAATATCGGGGTTCCTTACCGATGGGGTGGTATGGCGCCAAGCGGATTTGACTGTTCAGGACTTGTGAAGTATTCTTACGGAAAAGCAGGAAGAACATTAAATCGCACTGCTGCCCAAATGTTCTATAGAGACGGATATCGACCATCTAATTTGCAGATAGGTGATTTATTGTTCTATGCTCCATCTAAGGCAAGCAGCCCAACACATGTTGCTATTTATATCGGGTACGGTAAAATGATTATGGCTTCTTCATCAAAAGGAGTTATCATTACAAGAACAAACAACCCATACTGGCATCCAAGATATATTGGAGCAAAACGAGTGTAAAGATCATCGTGAACGGTGGTCTTTTTTTATTTATTAAAAAAAATTTTCTTCTATCCCCTCAAAAAATTTCCCTAAAAAATACTTTATTAAAAGTAATGGAAAATCTTGATGGTTAAGCGCTTATTCAACAAATTGGCGCTATTCTTAAATAAGTCCTTTTTTAATAAAGCCAAATATTATTCTTCAACTTACTAGCAGTAGTCTTAATTTTAACTTAACATTTTTGGTTAAACTAACAGAAAATAACCTTTTGGTTTAGGAGTGATTACATGTTGCTGACTGGGAACATTATTTCGGGAGAGTTTGATGAACTCATGAACGAATTTTCTTTACAGAAAGTAAAACATTTTACTACAGAATCGACTATTAAAGAAAAACAGTTAAAAAATATTAATGATTATTTGAAAAAGCACCGGAATGATATAGATGGTCAAATCATTACTTTATATGATCAAATGCCTATACGGTTGAGCCAAGAGGAGATTAACCTCTTAATAAGTGATCTTGAAAAAGTTCAGTTAATGTACCGTCAATGAGATTAAATAAAAATTCAAAAAAAAGTATATTTAGTTACACCCTAAAATATTTACTATTTTAAACTGCAGATTCAAATTTAATTAGTTCAATTTGCTAAGTTGTTTTTTTATTGTATTCATTATTTATTGAACGTTTAGAAGACATGCTCATAAAAAGGTAACGAACGTATATTGTTAATAACTACCTTTTTAGGAGAGATGTGTTTTGTACAACTATAATAACCCGTATTTGAAACACTTCAATAACGGTTATAACTATGGTAATCAATATCTATATCCAATTCCCGGAGGTTCAACAGGGTATATGAAGAATCGTTCTGCAACTAGGGTTAAATCTTTTACCAAAGAGGAAGCAGCAGCAATTGCTTTGCTTTTAGGCATTAATTTTAATAAAAGCAAGTTTGATTTAGATGAGTTTTGGATGGGAGTAAATACAGAGCTAGAACATGGAAAAATATCCAGTCAAACGAATGTTACAAACGACGATCCCATTATTACTGGTAAAATTGCACTGGCTCATCTTAACGAATTTCCTGATTATTATAAAAGATTAAAGGTGCTTGAAGAAGAAGCAAAAGCCTATTGGAATAAATAATTTATTGGATACTTAAATGATAAGAATCTGGAGCGAGTTTGTGACTTAGGCTAAAGAATAAGTTAGTGAAATGTATCGAGGCTCATTTTGCAATTCTAATGCAATTTTTTCTTCTAGCATCGTGCGCAATCCTAAGGATTATGATTATAGAAGATCTATAAAATCCAGCTAATCAATAAAGTTTTTCATACGGGTTCAAGAGCTAAAGACACGGCTGCCATTGTAGGCAGTTTTTCTTATGTCACCAATAGGGAGGATTGTTTAATCATTTATCGAATATTTATAAATATGCTTAAAGATGTAAATATGTAGGTATAAATAGCAGAACAATTCGATACGATATTTGTGAAGCTGAAAGAGGTGACAAAGATCAAATATTTGATGTGTATTACAGTGATAAAGGAGTGATCATTTTTTGTCTGATATAAAAGTGATTGAAACATACAAAAACAATTTGCAAAACTATACTATTGAGCAACTTAGATATATTACAGCTGAAGGAATCTGGTCTATCGGTCAAATGTATGATCACTTAATCGTCGTTGCTCATGAGTACCTTGACAATGTGGAAACTTGTGCATCGTCAAAAGAAGAGCAATTGCTTGGGAAAACCGAGTTTGGGGAGAATTTATTTAAAAATGGAGGTTTCCCACCAATTAAAATCAAGTTACCAAACGAATTAAATAGCCCGCCAAATAATTCGGATAGTATAGAAAACCTTATGAGCAGGCTTGATCAGGTAATACACAGAGTGAGACATTGGGAAACTAAAGTTGGTACTATAGATCCAAATTACAAAGTAAAACATGGTGGCTTTGGTTGGCTAAACGCGAAGGAGTGGTACGATCTTGTCAGTATGCATTTCGTTCATCACTTACGACAGAAATGTGAACTTGATCATAAACTTGTTAATGTTCCAAACAACATTTAAAGAAAGGGTTATACAAATTCAACCAGTTTAATCAGAACATTGATCAAAATTGGTGTTTTATTATGGATAAAATAAATGCGCAACACGAATTGGAGATATAGATACAGTCAATCGAAATGTAGAAATAGGTTGGACTTGGATCTCACCTACATATTGGAAAGCAAGGATAAACACAGAGTGTAAGTTTTTATTACTTCAATATTGTTTTGAAGAGTTAAAAGTGATTTGTGTCCAATTTTCAGTTAGTGGACAAAATTAGCGTTCTCAAAAAGCAGTAGAACGGATTGGAGCAGTAATGTCATTTTTGTAACTTTTTCATATTGAAAATCAATGCCACTTCCTAGAAATAATACATTTCCTCCATACAAATTGCCCCCCATTAGGCGGGGAAGATTGTATTTTTAGATTTCCACCTACGAAAATTCACCCGTTAGGTGAGAATTCTCGCTAGACCAAACGCAACTGTAGCAGCAATTCCTCCAGTAATCATCGTTTGAAAAGCACTCTTCATCGGAGAAGTTCCTGTGAACCTTCCTTTTATATATCCAAATATCAGCAAGGCAATAAGTGTAACAATCACAGAAACCATTAATGCTGTTGAAGGTTTATGGAAAATAAAATAAGGAAACAATGGAATTATCCCTCCGACAATATAAGAAATAGCAATAGTAATCGCACTTTTTCTCGCTCTGCTCGGCTCAGGCTTCTCTAATCCCAATTCAAATTTCATCATAAAATCCACCCATTTTTCAGGGTTCTTTTTCATGGTTTCTGTAATAGATATGATTTGTTCTTCTTCGAGCCCATATTTACGGAAAATTTCGGAGACTTCTTTTTCTTCGAGCTCCGGAACTTCTCTTACCTCGCGCTGTTCACGGGCAAGTTCAGATTCGAAATGTTCCGTATCTGTCTTCCCTGCCAAGTACCCGCCGAGCCCCATTGCAATTGAACCTGCTGCAATTTCAGCACCTCCGGCAGTGAGAATCAATGTTGTTGTATCAACAGCACCGGACAAACCAGCAGCTAATGCAAAAGGTACGGTTAGTCCGTCTGACATACCAATGACAACATCTCGAATAAAGTCAGATCCTAAAAAATGTTCTTCCACATGATTCAGGTGTTGATCCATTATTTTACCTCCAATTTAAAATACTAATAAAGGAATTTTGCACACCATATTAGAAAAAAGAATTATTTATTAAACAAATAACAGGTATGACTAATACTGTCTGTTTGGTTTATTATTGCCTTTATTTATTTTCTCAATTATAGTATCCATTTTTTTGAATTGAGAATCCTTATTTATGTGGTAATCGGCCGAATTAGCTTTTTTGTATCAGCGAGTTATATAAAGTATACCCTTTACTTCTTAACATACTATTCTATTTTGCCACCCCTAAAAAGAACTGGTAGATCAGTAATAATGAAAGAACTTACATACTTGATGATGGGAGAATAAAACAAATCCATTTTGTCAAAAATAAGATTGACTGGACACCAATTAGTGTCATATAATTAAGACACCAATTGGTGTCTAATTTATAAGGAGGGGGGATTTTGAACGAGAAAAATCAAGAGCGAGATGTTTATGTAGCTATCGCTGACCCAACAAGACGTAAATTACTTCAATTGTTGGCAGATGCAGAGGAGTTGCCTCTATACGAATTAACCGGTCAATTTAAAATGGGTCGTACTGCCGTTTCTAAACATTTGACTATCCTAAAAGATGCTGGTCTAGTGGTTGACCGAAAAGTTGGTAGAGAAACAAGGTACCGACTAAATGCAGCTCCACTAAAGGAAATCAAAGATTGGGTATCCTTTTACGAGAAATTCTGGAGTGATAAAGTGGCAATATTAAAAAATTTATTATCGGAGGAATAAATAATGGCAGATGTATTATTAGATTTTCAGTTTCCAAACTCAATCAATAAGGTGTGGAACGCATTAACAAATTCGGATACCCTTGCAAAATGGGTCATGGAAAATGATTTTAAGCCAATCGTAGGACATAAATGTCAATTCCGAAATCCGCAGTGGAATTTAATTGTAGATTGTGAAGTATTAGTAGTGGAAGAGCCTTATAAGTTATCTTACACATGGGTAGGCGGTCCGATCAATACAATCGTCACATGGACATTGAAGGAAGAGGATGGAACAACCTACTTACATCTTGAACAAACAGGATTCGAAAAAGAAGATCAAGCGTTCAATGGGGCGAAATATGGTTGGGCTAATATGGGCGAACAACTTAAAAATGTGTTAGCGGAAATGTAAGATTTGGTGAAATATGAATTCCTGAAGCTAGGAAATAAAGAGTAAAAGGAGCAATGAAAGTGTCCTATATCGTTGATTTTAAAAATGTGTCCACAGTTGGTTTAGAGACTTCACCTGTAGTAGATGCGCTTGCTGGTTTACGTGCTAATGAAGCCCGTTACTTTATGAACAAATACAAGCATGAATTTACGGTTGTACCAGCTAGCGAAAGCCAGGATACCCTTGATTTTGTCAACCGAATTTTGAAAGAAGAACGTGATATTGAGTTTGCGGCCAAACCTTTGGAAACGTCGCGTTTTCAAGTAGAAAATATCAAAATGGCCTACGTTTTTTATGAGGATGGTCTTTCTGTTAACGTCATGTACACGGTTGATGATCCTAAGAAGCGGGCTGTTGGCTTTAAGCTTTCTGATGGGATGGAAGTACCAAAGGAGTTAGAGGGGAAGTTTAAGTTTGCTAGGCAGAAGTCTAAACTTGCTGGAACAATTCGGGGTTCGTACTTTGTAATTAAAGGAGAATATTAAAGTAAGCAAAATAGTAAGGAGTAAATCCTGCCATTTTTCAGAATTTAGTCTTTTTTTCATTGAAATGAGTGAAATCTATTTTTCACATTAGGTAAAAAATAGATTTCACTGGCGGGAATCCTATTTTAAAGTGAAAATCCTCTCTGGTTCCCCACATTTTCCTAATACTTCAACCTTGATGTTTTTAATGCCATATCGAACGAACCAACCGAATAATTTCCATGCTTCCCTTCAGTGCCATCAGAACAGTCATCATCTTCAACCAAAGGATTACGTCAGGCTGAAAGATTGTTGCCATATGCCATATCGGTACAATTTGAGTCGTACTCAACAACAGGATAATAAACAGACCTGCAAAATTCTGAATAATTCTTGTAATAACTTTAATTGATCTTTCAGTATGGCTAGATTTGTCAGGACTCCACGGCCCAAGGCAGCGCTTAGCAGTTCTAGCGGTCGTATATAATAAACATGCGCTGAGTATGATTATTAATCCATTTATAAGCAGATATTTCTGTGAAATGCTTAGACCGGATGCTTCAATCGATTGTTCATTTAGTAAGTTTATTACCCCTGAGGCGATGTGGGTAGTCGTAATGACGTGTGTTTCAGGCCATTCGGCATCGATTGCGTCAAGTACGTTAGAGAATACGATAACTCCCAGTTGTTGTTCTGGAACCATAAAAGTTTGGGCTTGGAAGCCTAATGAGCCACCCGGCGAACCGATCACCCGTAAACCGTTAATGTAATTTGACGACCAGCCCATGGCATACGTCCCCGGAACAGGTTCGGTCTGCATTAGACGTATGCTTTCCGAAGTGAGCACGGAATCATCTTCAAATCGGCCGCCGTTCATCTGGGCAATCAAGTAATGGCTCATGTCCTTCACGCTGGAATACATGTAGCCCGCGGGCGCATCTCCTGCTATATAAACAAAGGGGCCATTGTAGGCAACGTTGTATCCAAATATCCGACGGTATGGCGTAGCCAGTCCGTGTGCAGATGCTTCATTGAGCGTAACGTAGCTATCATGCATAGACAGGGGATCGAAAATATGTTCCTTCACATAGTCGCCATAGGACTGTCCGGTTACTTGTTGCACAATATAGCCAAGAATTACATAATTTGCGTTCGAATAAGTGTAGGGATGTTCTGTTTGCTTGGTTTGGTTTAAAAACTTTTCCGCATAAGACAATGCGTTTTTCTCTATAGCATCTTGAACTTGATCGTTGACACTTGCCAGCGTGTTGCTAAAAGTTGAGATTTGGGTGAAACCACTTGTTTGATTAAGCAACTGACGTACAGTAATGAACTCTGCACCTTTATACTTGTTGGGGATATAGCGCTGTATAGGTACATCTAAATCAATTTTTCCTGATTCGGCAAGTTGCAGAATGGCAATAGCAGTAATCGACTTGCCGATTGATCCTATTCCGAAAGGTGTCTCAGGTCTTACAGGACGACCTGATGAATCGGCATGACCATATCCCTTAAGATAAAGAATTCGATCACCCTTTACAATCCCTAGAGCCAGCCCCGGGAGACGTTGTCGTTTCATTTCACGAGCAATATAGGCATCCACCTTTGAAAAGACTGAAGATTCAAATCGTTCTTCTTGCTTGCTTTCATTACTCAGTGCTAAACCGAATAAGGGAAAGATGAACAGACCACACAGGATTATGGCTATTATTGTCACTTTCATTTCATTCCATCCCATCCCTAGTTATTTTCTGTGACTATCCAAAGTTTGTTCGATCTCTATATCTGACCGGTAGTCCATATTTCATGAATGAATTATTAAATTTATACATTCATAGTTAAAAAAGACCAACTTGAATCATTTATGAGGATTTGTTTGGTCTTGCATTTCAACGTAAAAAAGATTCCTCTGGCTGCTGTTTCACCCGATCCTGTTTCACCTGATGTGTGTTACTAGCAACCTTTGAAGCAGTTTCACGGTTGATAAAGCTGCCACGAAGATCATCGTAAAGAAGCCTACAGTAGCTTCCGCCTCAGCAATGCTTCTGGTATGCCAGACCACTCCCATCGCGTCAGTGACAAGCGTATTGCTGCTGTCTGATAGATAGGCCACAACAAATCCCAACCCAGTCACAGCATACATGATGATAGCCTGGGAAGAGTGGAAACATTTGATTCGCCAGTTTAACCACTGTATAAAACACAGCTAGAATCCAAAGAACGTAGGTCGATACGTTTCTCGCGGTATAACGAAAGTTTACAGTCAAGGGAGGTTCTCCTTTCTGTTTGAGGTATACGTGCATGTTCATGGTTAAATGTTACTGATGTAAAGATGTTTTCCGGACGTTATTCGCAGTCATTTGCTTGTAGGCTCAAAGAGTTCTGTTCGATAGGATTAACTGCTGGATCATGTCTTGGAATAAAAATAAAGAGAACAAGGGTAAAGGACATTCTATATAGAACATTATAAGAAGTGTCAGCCGGTGCGGCGGGAGCGGGCCAAAGTTAACCCAGCGAGGACCATGCTAGTCAGCCCAAACACTATAGCAAAGATAGCCCCGATTCGCCCGTCACCGGTGCCGGGACCTCCAGGGAATATGGTCACATGCACTCCAGCGTAGGCTATGACGACCAACCCCACCACCATGGCCACGATGGCCCCACGTCGCCCGCTACCTGTACCGAAACGACCGGCGGACCGAGCCAGTGACAGCCCAGCGAGGATTGCGCTGATCAAACCCAACACCGCGTCCATCGTGGCCCAGAGTCGGCCGGGGGTAAATCCGTATCCGATATTACCGTTGCTCACTTCAGCAAAGGCTATAGTGGGTAAAAGTAGAATTGTACAAAGTATTACGGATGAAACTAGCTTCATTTTCATTTGTTCATTACTCCTCTTTGTTGTTTTTAATTAAAATTTGGGTGGCATATTTTCCTCTCCATCCATGGCGAAGATGTGATCAAAATTCAATTCAAACGCTTTGTTCCGCAGATTCTTACTTCTTTTCTTTTTTGAGGGCATCAGTCCTCCGTGCGAGGGATACAGTTCCGAAAAACAACATCAGAGCGAGTACCGGATGAAGAGCAGATAAATATCCAATTTGATGTGGTAATTTGGCGCTGACCGCTATCAAAATGATGATGCCTATTAACCCCGCACTACGTAATCGAAAAGAAATCGGCAGCCGTGCAATAAAAGAAATCACGAGAATTAGGATCGAAATAATGATCAGCAATTTGCCAAAGCCTAAATGGCTGGTCCATTGGGCCGCATCCCAAAACAGAGCAAGACCGGCAAGAAACACTTGGATCAAAATGCAAATCGCAAATATCCTTACCATTGCTTTAAACACCATACGGGCCATGATTACGAACGGTGAAAGATTGGTTACTTCCTCCTCGCGACCCCCAACTTCAGGTTCATTGCGGTTTACAGATAGATTGCTCACCTATAATCATCCCTTTCGTTAAAATAAGATCATTCAGGTTTTTAATTTAAGATCGTACAAACGCTTACTCGCCTTCGGGCTCTTTGTTGTTAAATAGGCTCTGCAACCTCTCAAGCCATTTAGCTAAAGAAACGATCTCGTTGTTTTCAGGTTCACAGTCAGTTTAAACTATAAATGTCGAGAACTTATGCAGATCTTCCTCTTTTTATATGGATTTTTTCATGGACATGTTAAATTACGGTATAATTTTCAATAAGTGGTGTAATCTCGCACTGGAAGCACACTAAAGAGGATGTGATTGGAATGGAACCGAAATTGTTACTTGTGGAGGACGAACCGGGCATGCTTGAGGAGATGTACACCTATCTGCAACGTGAAGGCTTTCGAGTATTGACGGCCCGGACTGGCAATGAAGCGCTCACCATTGCCTGTTCTGAACGACCTGATCTCGTTGTGCTTGATTGGATGCTCCCCGAAAAAAGCGGCATAGACGTATGCCGTGAAATAAGGCAAACATCGAATTGCGGTATTATTATGGTGACGGCCCGATCGGATGAATCAGATAAAATCGTCGGTCTCGAAATCGGTGCGGACGATTATTTGACGAAGCCATTCAGCTTGCGCGAACTTGCATCGCGCATCCGTGCTTTACTTCGCCGTATGCGCGGACCTGAAGACAGGCCGATGTTCTTGGAAAGGGACAACCTGATGATTTTCGAGGCCAAATGTCAGGTATTCAAGGACGGTAAGGAGATCCAACTGACACGAACGGAATTCAAAATACTGTACACGTTGGCTGCGCGTCCTGGAATGGTTTTCAGCCGTCTGCAATTATTAAAAACTGCGCTTACGGATGAATATATGGGATACGAAAGAACAATGGATTCCCATATCCGGAATCTTCGCCGTAAGCTGGGAGACGACCCGGCCAATCCTCGTTATATTCAAACTGTATACGGCTTCGGTTACCGATTTGGTGAGCAATCATGACGTTGACAGTACGCAAAAAAATATTTGTCTCCATGGGACTGCTCGTTCTTATTATCGGCGGTGCTCATGCAGTAACTAAACAGGCATACATGGAGTCTTTGTTCGATCAATTTCGTAAGGAAGAAATCAATGCATCTTATTTAAACGCACTGCCCGGGGAACAAATCGAGATTTTGAAGACTTACGTTTCGGGTAAGATGCAGAAATTTTGGCTTGGAAATTGGGTGTTTTTCATAGCAACTGGGCTGATATTCAGTTTATGGATTTCGGGGGTACTGACGATCCCGCTTAGAAAGCTAGTTACCGCTATCGAACGCGTTGCTCAGGGAGATCTGGACGTGAATGTTCCTGTCCAATCAAAAGACGAATATGGTAAAGTAATCCAGACATTCAACGATATGACGCTTCGCCTCCGAGAAGCTGAGGATGCCCGCAGGCGGTTAGTAGCTGATGTTGCTCATGAGCTTCGAACTCCGCTGTCCATCATGCAGCTAAAATTAGAAAATGCTCAACAGACAGGTCAATTCATCCCTCCGGAAATGCTGCTTAGACTCCATGACGAAGTGATTCGCTTAGGTCTGCTTGTGGAAGATCTTCATGTCTTGTCGTTAGCTGAAGCGGGCCGCTTGGCATTGGACTGCAAACCGCTCGATCTGTCGGCAAAACTTGAACAAGTCGTTGATGATGTGAAAATGGAGGCAGAAGAGAATGGACTGGAAATACGCTTCTATTCGAACACGAGGTCGGTAACGGTGATAGCCGACGCGAGACGGATCACCCAGGTGTTCATCAATTTGTTGACTAATGCAATTCGCTATACACCGGAAGGAGGAGTGATTTCGGTTGTAATGGAAGACAGGGCCCTGGACCGGAATGCAGTCTATACATGTGTCTCAGTAATAGACACCGGAATCGGTATTCCATCCGAAGAGCTCCCCCACCTATTCGATCGATTTTATCGCGTGGAAAAGGCCCGTTCGCGTCATACAGGCGGAACGGGGCTCGGATTATCGATCGCTCATCATTTAGTCAGAGCCCACGGCGGATTCATCCAAGTGATGAGTGAGCCTGATCAGGGTACGACATTTACCGTTTATTTGCCTTTGGGTAAATGATATTAACAAAGCTCATTTCTAAGTTACTTCAAATATGTGTCTTTAAATCAGAATTTTGCATTAATGTGAGCCATTGAGTTGCAAGGATTTTCGGGCATAAAAAGGACTTTCAAGTGACCAAACCATAAAACATCCAGATTATAAGGTTCTAATTCCTCTATATAATTCAGGCTTCCAAAAGGATGGAGTTTGTTAGTGATTTTATTTCAACTAACGAAAGGCAGGTTTAAGAAGGAAAATATTCAAGATTAGTTGAATAAATAATACTAATCTCAATTTTGTTTTATTCTCAAAATCATTTAACATATTTCCTAAAACTTCGTAAAACGGGAGGGCTTTCATTGCAAACATTTTTTCAATATAACTGGATGGTCAGAGAAGAATGGTATCGGTGGTGTGAAGAGTTAAGTGAAGAGGAACTTTTACAAACTAGAACTGGCGGAGTAGGCTGTATACTACATACACTCTTCCATATTGTTGATGTGGAATGGAGTTGGATACGACTTATACAAGGTAAACCTGACTTTGTAGGGAGTTTTGATGATTATAAAAGCTTGAATCAGGTTCGAAAATTGGATTCTGAATTTCGTTCGGAGGTGGAAAATTTTGTGAGCAACTGGGATGATGGTATGGAAAATCGACTATTTTACGATACCCTGCCCGATGGAAGAATTGTAACTGACACTTGGGGCGAGGTAATACGACATGTTATTGCACACGAAATTCACCATATAGGACAATTATCAATCTGGGCAAGGGAAGTAGGGAAAAAGCCTATATCTGCAAACTTTATTGGACGGGGTCTTATCTCTCATTCGAATAAATAATATAAAAAGTAATTAATATAGTTTTTATGATAGATGTCATATTTCATGTATTCCACTAAAGGGTGCAGTTCAGAGTAAGAATTGTGCTCTTTTTTTATGTTAAGGGCTAATCTCTATTCTGAATTAGCTGTAATTTCGTTAGAACGAATTAAGGGCTGTGCAGTTATAATAATAATCTTATATTTAATTGGGATGTTCTTCCTTGCTGCACTAAACGCTTTATACCCTGGCATAGTGATATTTTAGAATATCGTGAGGAAAAGCCAAAATAACTAGGTTGTGAAGGTTTCCATTTAAACTCAAGGGTGCGTTTCTGAAGAAAAATCAGGAACGCTTTTCATTAAAGAGCTATTTAGTAGTATATAAGCTTTGAGAGGGAAGGTAAATTAATAGTTTACGGGAGATGTGTTTTATGGAAGGTGAACAATTAAAAATTTTTGATAAGAACAGAAATCAAATAGGCGTTGCTACTCGTGAAGAGGTACATAGACTTGGATATTGGCATGAGACATTTCACTGCTGGTTTATTAGCAAAGAAAGTGGAACTCATTATCTTTATCTACAACTCCGTAGTAATACAAAAAAAGACTATCCAAACCTTTTGGATATTACGGCCGCTGGGCATTTACTTTCAAATGAAACAGTTCCTGAAGGTGTAAGAGAAATTAAGGAAGAGATTGGGATAGATATTACATTTCAGGAATTAATACCGTTGGGAATAATTGATTACTGCTTAATAAGAGGAGATTTTAAAGATAGGGAATTAGCAAACGTTTTTTTGTATAAAAGTAATAAATCCTTTGATGACTTTATTCTTCAAGAAGAAGAAGTCGCAGGTATTGTAAAAGTTGAATTTAACCATTTTGTTGAACTCTGGTTTGGTAAAAGAGAAACAATTAACATTAAAGGATTTGAAATAAAGAAAGATGGAAAGAAATTTTTAATTGATGAGAATGTAGGAAGGGAGAAATTTGTACCACACCAAATCAATTTTTATAAAACAGTTATCGAAAAAATGAAAGAACAGTTTTAATTCAACTTCCTCTTCAACTACCGGTGACAAGAGTTTGGATCAAAGTTATTATTGAGGCAGCTTATCTTTTTGTGAAGGTGCAGGATACTTCAATTATAAAGTTTGAATCATAAGGGAGGATTAAAAAAATTTGAGGTTTTTATTTGCAATCCCACTTATTCTTATAGTTCATTTTGATTGGGTTATCGATTGAAGATATTGGCGATTTGTAACCTAAAATGGGGGGGAATTGTCTTGAGGGGACCCTTGGAATAAGCCAGGTTCCCCTTTTTTCCTATTAGATGTTTTTAGAAGCCTGTTTGCTGCAGGAAATCTTCAGTCGAAACAACATTGGCATAGATCCCGTTAAGCGCACTAATAAAGGCATAGTGAACGTGGTCAGCCGGCACTTTCTTTTCTTGATAAGATAAGTCTCTTGTCGCACATGCATCCTCAATTAGGGTACACTCAAAACCAAGATCTTTTGCAGCTCTTACAGTGGCATCAATGCACATATGTGTCATCATACCGCAGATCACGAGCTTGGTTATGCCATTTTCTCTTAATTTGCTTTCTAATTCCGTTTTGAAAAAACTGTTAGGTCTATGTTTGATAATAATATTTTCATGTTCCAATGGTAAAACAGATTCATTTATTTTTACTCCCTCCGTGTTTGGAAGGAAAAAGCCTGCTCCTTCTTGAAGCGAGATATGCTGAACATGAAAAATATGACCTTGTTTCTGTCTAAACCATTCAAGTAGTTTCCCAGCATTTTCTGCCGCTGTTATAGGATTGCTCAATTCCATCTTCCCATTAGGAAAATAGTCATTTTGAATATCAATTAAGATTAAAGCTGTGCTCATTTTTTTCACCTCATCAATAATAAAATATAATAAAATTATAAATAATCTTTGGTTGATCATCGATACTTTGATGAAACGTTTTTAGATCAAACCATTTCATGGTGAAAGGAATTTGTGTATGGAGCTTGATAAGATTGATCTTCAAATTCTCCGCATTTTAACGGGGAATTCGCGTATTCAATGGAAAGACTTAGGGGAACAAATTCATATGACCGGGCAGGCAGTCGGGAATCGTATCAAGAAACTGGAGGATAGCGGCATCATTAGAGCCTATACTCTAATAATCGATGAAATGAAATTAGGACTTACCTATACCGGTTTTGTCGTTGTTTTTTTGAAAACAGCTAATCATGATCCGTTTATTCGCTTTATTCATGAGAAAAAGGAGGTAGTGGAAGCTCATCGAATAGCGGGGAAAGGCTGCTACCATTTAAAAATTATAGTGGAAACCCAGGAACAATTGAATTATTTTCTTAATAAACTTCTTGACTATGGGAATTATAGTTTAAATCTATCAATTCAAGAGATTAAACAACGCGGCCCTTTGGCTGCCAAATTTCAGTGAATGTTTTTCGCTATGCAAATGGATCAAAATTGGTATTTCATTATTGGTAAAAAAATATAAAAATTGTTATTAGGAGCGGAATTCAATGAGTCAAAGAAAGGTAGTATTATTTATTGCTCAAAGCTTGGATGGCTATATCGCCACAAAAGATGACTCTTTAGATTGGTTATTTAATGTTGAAGGAGAAGGAGATAATGGATATTCAGAATTTTTAGCAACGATTGATACCGTCTTCATGGGGAAAAGAACTTATGATTGGTTAATGGAAGAGGTAAAAGATGACTTTCCTTATAAAGATCAACAATGCTATGTTTTTACTAGAAAACCATTAGAAAATAAAGAATATGTAACATTCATCAACGAAGATATTGTCAAATTCACTTCGAAATTAAAGAAAGAACAAGGGAAAAATATATGGATGGTTGGCGGCGGAGATTTATTACATACATTTTTAAAAGAGAAACTAGTGGATGAACTGTATTTAACGATTGCACCAACAATCATAGGTGATGGTATTCCTTTATTTAAGGAAGGTGATTATCATTTAGATCTTACTCTCAAAGGTACAAGAACCTTTAATCAATTTGTTGAATTACATTATGTCGTAAAAATATAATTAACGGTGTATTGTACGGTAAGACTGTAATCTGTTAAAGACTGCTAAGAAAAACAGGTGAACAGGAAAATACTTCAATGTTAAAATCAAATGATATAATGAAGTATATTTTTCGAAAGGTGTGGACAAATGTATATCACAGATCAAGCTCGTGATGTCTTGAAGCAAGTGTTTCAAGAAAACGACACAAATAACATCCGTGTTTATTTTGCTGGCTATGGCTGAGGCGGACCAAGTGTAGGACTGGCTCTGGAAGGGCCAGATGAAAAGGATAAAGTATTGACTATTAATGAAATATCAGTTTCAATTGAACCAGAAATTGAGCCATTTACGGAAGACCTTACTCTCGATTTCAATCAAGAGGCTAATGCCATTGTATTAGTAGGCAATGAAAGCGAATGCTGTTAGCATGGATTAAAAAGAGAAGTTGGCTGCATATGATCAACTTCTCTTTTTTTGTATTATGTTTTATCAAAATAATTTTTTTGAAAATCAACGCTTGTCCAATCATCTTTATTCTCTATGCATATTTTATTATTGAGAGACAGAGATCTCTCACACCATAGCCTGCACCAGTGTTTCACCTCCTGTAAATAGGGATACCTCCTGAGAAGCGTATCGTTCGGTTGATACGCTTCTTTTTATTTCATCAGACACTAAGTAATGGTAGAAGTTTAAAACGAAACCAGATTAGCATAAAGAAATCATGTGCTAGTAAAAAATAATGCAGAATCCAAAAGGATTTCTGATTTTTTTTACTAAATAATCCTTTAGCTTTAGGGGAGTCTAAAAATGATAAATCATAAATGATGATTATTCAGGAGGTCCGAAAAAATGAAAACAAAGGAAAATTTTTTAGAGGGAGCCAAGGTAACAAAGGACAATCAAGTTTTTGCACCTGATAGCAAAAGCAAAAACGGAACTGATGATTCCCAAAATAATCATGTTGGTAAGAGTAAACTGGAACGTAACCGTTAATAAACTTAGTCATCGCATTAATAAGGACTTGAAAGAAAGAAGAGTGAAAAGTGGAATTTGAAAAAGAAGGATATCGTTTTTACAAAAATGATGAATCTGGAAAGCTGCTGGCTGAAGTCACTTATGAACCAAACGGAGAAGATAAAGTTAGTTTAACGCATACCTTTGTCGATGCAAGTTTAAGAGGACAAGGAGTTGCTGAGCAATTGGTGGATCGCTTAGCAGCCGAGATGAAAGAAGAAGGTAAAAAAATCGTCCCGGTTTGTTCATATGCAGTTGCACTGTTTAAAAGAAAATCGGATAAATACAAAGATATCATTGCAAAGTGTAGCAAATAAAAAGAATTCCATTTGATAAGCCGTGGAATCCAAATTCTAGTGATAATAATTTATGAAATGAAGAAAATAGAACTTATGAAAGGAGGGATTGCAAATGTCTGTGAAAAAGTGGTTAACAGGATTATTCGTTTTGCTTGCGATGCTTGTGGTTGTATCAGCTCCAGGCTGGGTCGCCGTATTTGCCGAATCCGAAGCCGTAAAACAGCCTATAGAGACGGTGAAAGCGAATGAAGTCGAGTTAAACGATGATTATTTTAACCCGAATGTCATCACTATTCCTAATGGAAAAACGACAACTTTGATATTGAAAAACAAAGGTAAGAAAGAGCACACCTTTACGGTGGAAAAGCTCGGAATTGACGCTGAAGTCCAGTCGGGAAAAGAAACAACCATTACCGTAAAACCGAATATGCCCGGTACATATGAATTGATATGTCGATACCATTTAAACAAAGGAATGGTTGGGAAAGTAATAGTTAAATAACGAGCAGGGCCCAAATCGGGTCTTGCTTTTTTAATAGGTGCGGTATTTGGCTTATTGTCAAAACCGCGACAACATTATAACAGATTAAATCCCAGAAAGTGTTTTTTCTGGGATGAAGGCAAGTATATAATTTGAATCATAAAACGATTTCAAATACAGACCCTTGATTAAAATCAGTCACTTTCATAGAACCGTAAACTCCCAAAAATAATCTGGTTTGATTAAGATTCGTTCCCAAACTAACATAATAAGCTGATTGTGACCCAAAATTATAATCGGTTTCAATAACACTAAAATCACTTAGTTTACCATCTGTTCTAACCCTGGTATAAGCTAAAACCCCTTTGGCCGGGGATTCACCATCGCGGGCAAGGTCGGTAAACACCACGCCTCCCGTTAAATCGGGGATTCCATTCCCCATATAGGCTTGCACGCCTGTAAGGGCAGTGCCGCCAAATTTATCCGGACGGGGATCTTTATGAAAATAACTAGTTAGAGGCTGAAGACGACTTACTGAAGTTTTTACTGCTTCATTGTAATAAGCAATTGTTTTCTCCACCAAAGTCGGATTTTGCGTGCAGCCTCTTATAGTCGAAGTAGGGAAAGCACCTTCCCACCCCCGCCAGCCAAAGTTTATTAATCCTTCTAGCTCAGGTTCAGTGTTTCTTAAAGAAGCTTGAATAAGCTGAGTAATCGGTATGGGTTTGTAATGAACAAATGAAAATATCGACTCTGCCAAATCCTGTCCAACATTTCCAACAAATTTAATAAATTGGTTATAAACCCTTTGAAATTGAATGCCTGGTATATTGCGAACCCCTTTGGCAATTACCGTAAGCGTTTCCTGAATCGGGACGGGAAGTTCATTAAAACGTGTGACTACGGGTGGATTATCGAAAAATGTATTCTTATCTACGTCAATTTCAATTATTTTACCTGCTATTTCCATATTGTCCTGACTTAAATTAAATGGATCATAGCCTGCTCCACCATCTCCGGTTGTTAAGACAAGTTTTCCGGTTTCGGGTGAAAAATTTAGGGTATTGACACCATTATGATTGAAAAAAGGTCTTCTTAAGTTGAGTAATGTCCGTCGTTTTTGTGGCTGCCCATTCGATTGTAAAATCCATTCTTCAACTGTATCAATATGATCATATTGAGTTTCTCTATTGATCCACCTAAGGTTTAAGGTTCCGGGATCACACGGGTCAGGTTTAAAATGTTCAGAAAGAGCGCCTGGCCCTTGTGTTCCGGCTACTGAATAATGTAGATAAAACAAACTGTTATAATTAAATTGGGGATGAAATGCCATCCCTAGCAATCCACGCTCGTCATAACCACGACCAGAAACGCCTGGCTCAGAAGACCCTAGTTTAATGATCCGCGAGCGAATATCTAAAAAGGTCCTTACACTTGAGTTTCCTATGTAAAAGATCTCTCCTACTTGAGTTGCAATAAATAATCTTTCCATTGAGTCACCCGGAGGTATAGTTGTTTTCAAAACAGTGGGTAAATTGATCTTACTAACAACCGGCCGTAATCTAACCTTAACTTTAATCAATTCACTTTCCACTCCTTCTAATCGTTTTTATAAGAATATGATTGGAACTGTTCCATTAGTACCAGGATGCCATTGCGGATATGGAAGCAAAAAACCGTACATACTATGTTCCTGAAAATAGAAAGTCTTATATAACCTAAGTTTCATAGAGTCATATTACCTGACACGGAAAAGCTTTAAGCTACTAATCTAGGTTTCGAATTGGCAAAAAACGTCTATATAAGAAATACCAAAGCTTTATCCTTTGTAATGTAGTAATTAATTGTCTTGAACATTTTATTTTTAAAAATCAAATATTTTAACACAGGAGGTATTTTTTATGGAAGAAGCTTTAGCACGAAACTTTTCAGTATGGGACAAATCCATGGTCCAACTTCGTCCTTCATTTTCCCTCGAAGATATATATGGTAAGGGGATTATTTATAATCCTAAACTATATGACACAGATTATTCACATTTTTCTCAAGACCTTGTATCATTAGAAGTGCTTACTGGAAGAGAATTTTGTGTGATGGGAGAAACACCGATTATATGCCATGCGGCAACAGCTGCACCAGAGACCATATCCCTGTTAGAAGCAGGGGGAGTAAATGTTCCGCCAATACGATATATTTACTCCAATGATGACGAATATAAAAGGCTGCTAGATAATCTTAAAAAGCAAAATAAGAAATTAATCTTTCAGTATCCACATCCTTCGAAGGATATCTCAAAAGAGATTTCTTGGATTGAACCTGAACTCCACGCCTATTTGTGTGATAAAAGAAATATTCCTAAACTTGTTCCGGAGGGTCATTTTCCTAAAAGGAGAACGATAAGCCTTGAGCAAATTCTAAATGAAAAACCGGAGCTTCCATTTGTTTTAAAAACAGGGGACGGCCGAGCAACATCAGGTGGATTCGGCGTATTGCTTGTGAATGACAAAAAGCAGCTTCAAAAAGTAGATGATACCTTTGGTGACTTATCTCAACTCATTATCGAGGAATTCATAGAGTATGATCAAAATATATCTGTTCATTATGTTGCAGATCAGTATGGTGAAATTCATTTTCTAGGCATGTCCGAACAAATCGTCAGTAATGAAGGGAATTTTCGAGGAAGCTGGATTTCAACAGATATTGAAGATAAATTTGCTGAAATTGTGTCGGTGGGTTATAAGGTGATGGAAAATATAGCAAAGAAAGGTTATGTTGGTTTTGCTGGTTTCGATGTCCTCATAAAGGGTGATCAATTTTATTTTATTGATTTAAATGTTCGTTTTAACGCATCAACTTGTGGGCTACTATTGATGGAAGATATTCAGAATAAATTAGGAAAAGATGTTGTTCGCCTCTGTAACTTTGAATGGACGAATGACTTTAATGGTCTAATTCGAGTGTTAAAAAAATATGTGTCCAATCAACAAATAATCCCATTAAGTCTATTAAATTCCAATCAGTTTCAGCAAGGAAAACTAGTAGAAAAAGCAATCGGACTAGTAGCGGGACATTCTATCGATGAAGTTGAAAGCATTCTTTCAGAAATGAGTTCCGAGGGACTTATTGTAAAAGAGTAGGGGGTATTTTTCATCGAAAGAAGAGTTCCAGCTCAAAGTATGATAAGGACGAAGCTCATTGTAATATTTACTTTACCCGTTAGGATAAGAATCCTAACGGGTTATTCTAATCTGTGAAAATATCCGTATAATAAGTTTAATAAAAAAATAAAGCCCCTAAAGTAGGAGCTTTATTTTTTAGAAAAAAGTTTTTCCTAAATCTAAGATTGTTGCACTAAGCGGACAAGCATGTGGGCCAGTTTATGCTGCTCTTCCTCAGTCCCTACTTTCCAAAGTTCCTGCAATAAACGCTCTTCAGAATTTTTTGGTGGTTCCTTCTCCGCAAGGTAAGCTGCTACTTTCTGAGCTGAGTTGGCTAACTGTTCTTCATCCATTCCTAGTTTTCTTCCTAAATTAACTTTTCCACTAAGATATTCCCTGAAATCATCAAAACTTGTTAAGGCATCTCCGTGTTTGTTAATCTGGTTTTCTATCTTCTCCTGATCTAACTGATTATCCATGAATATCACTCCTTTTTAATGTTAACCAATGGGTTAAATGTGCTTGTCTAATACATTCCCTGTATCTTTCAGAATAAAACCTTATAAGCAATTATTCTTAAAAAGTTAAACCTGGGTTTGACTGTTTGTCCCAATAATAAAATGAAATGGTTCCTTTTGTTTGGTGATTACTTCCTATAAAAAATAGTATTTCATGACCTTCCTCTTATTTACAATTTGTCTGTAGGTTAGTATATTCTAATTATTCCGAAAATAGGGGGGGTTCAAATGAAAAGAGTGTATAACAAATTTTTCGTTTTCTTAACTGTATTAGTACTGGTTTCAGGCCTGTATGCAGCTCCAGCAGGCGCTGTTTCTAAATCAGTGAGTCCTGTCGCAGAAAGAGTTTTATCAGTTGAAATTGAGGAATCTACGATATTTGAATTGCAGCATGCAATGCAAAGAGGAGGCTTAACCTCTGAGGAATTGGTTCAATTCTATCTAGACCGAATTGAGGAGTATGATGATAGACTTAACTCTATCATTACAGTAAACGAGAATGCTTTAGAAGAGGCAAGACAGCTGGATAAAGAGCGCAAAGCAGGAAATGTCCGAAGCTCCTTGCATGGAATTCCGATTATTTTAAAAGACAACTATGATACATATGATATGCCTACTACTGCAGGTTCACTGTCTCTTGAAGGTTCGATTCCATTAAAGGATGCGTATCAAACGAAGAGATTGAGAGAGGAAGGTGCCATTATTTTAGGGAAGGCAAACCTGCACGAATTTGCTTTCGGATTCCAAACGATTAGTTCCCTTGGCGGCCAAACCTATAATCCATATGATGTAACCAAATACCCTGGTGGTTCAAGCGGGGGTACGGCAGCAGCGGTTGCTTCCAACTTTGCCACTATCGGTTTAGGAACAGACACTGGAGGATCGATTCGAATTCCTTCTTCCTTTAATAGCCTTGTTGGACTTCGCCCGACTATGGGACTGGCCAGCCGTGCTGGAATTATACCGCTTGCTCTATCACAAGATGTTGGCGGGCCAATGGGACGTACGGTTGAAGATGTTGCTGTGGTGCTCGATGCCATTGCCGGCAATGACTCGGAAGATCCAGCTACTGAAGCGAGTATCGGAAATGTGCCGAAAACCTATACTCATTATCTTAAGAAAAACGGATTAAAGAACGCGAGGATTGGTGTTATTCGTGCCTTGTTTGGGAATGATCCTCAAGTCAATAATGTAATGGATCGAGCAATTGCAGATATGAAAGCGCTTGGAGCGGAAGTGTTCGAGGTAACGGTTCCGAATCTTAATCAAATTCTTTCTTATCCAAGCTTAAGCGGATATGAATTTAAGTTTCAGTTAAATGAATATTTGACAAGACTAGGGCCGGATGCACCTGTAAGAACGCTAACAGATATAATCGAAAGCGGGAAATTCCATCCTAGCTTAGAAAGTGGATTAAAATCCCGAAATGAAATAGAATCACTCGAAAATAATGAGCCATACCAAGAAATAATTACGAATCGTCCAAAATTGACAAAGGAAAGCTTAATGGCGGTGTTTAATGAACAAGACCTTGATGCGCTGCTCTACCCAACCTCCAGCGCATTACCTGCACTGGTGGGTAAAAGCCAGGGTGCCGGCAATGCCAATCGTTTAAGTCCATATTCTGGATTCCCATCGATGTCGGTTCCTGCGGGCTTCAGTGACGACGGGCTCCCGGTAGGGCTCGAACTATTAGGAAAAGAATTTGACGAGCCCACTTTAATTAAGCTGGCTTACGCATATCAAGAAGGAACGAAGCATCGAAAAGCACCTGAACTCGAATAAGAACCTACTTGAAATAATGTTAGTCCAACTGATCTTATAAACCTTAATAACCTACCTACTTCAGAAATTTGAAGCAGGTAGGTTTTTACGTGTCATATCGACGAACTAGCTAAAATCCAGCGTTAATCTAAATATTGATAATAATCCTGCGCGTGATAACTCCTAAATCCACAAGATTCATAAAGTCTTAGAGCATGGGCATTTTTGGCTTCGACTTCTAAGAAAATCGGCAGCCCTTTTTGATGTTCCATTTTAACCACTTTTGATAAAGCTCTTCTGCCAATTCCTTTTCCTTGGAGTTCCGGAAAAACGGCAAAACCGAAAATCCATGCTTCTCCATTCATTTCGGAAACACGCATTTTACCGGCGATGTTCCGATTTGCTTCAATAATTAGCCTTTGATCATAGCTGTTCTCCCTAACCATTGCCGCAAAATCCCGAGCTTCTTTTTCAGTAAATCCAAAGCATGCGATGTCAAGCAGGATCTCCGCTTCATCATCCTCCTTTGTGGCAGTAGGTCTGATTGTAATGGCCTCATCTTCAGTTAATTCCGTTTCATGCCATTTCATTTGATATTCAGCAAACTGAAACGTACAGGAGGTATTTTTCGAAAACTCCTTAGCAGATTGGGATGCGGCTGGCGCATTCAACAAAATGGTCCTGACATCCCGTTTTTTCGCTTCTTCTAATCCTTTTTCAAGCAGCTTTGAAAAGATCCCTTTACGGCGGTTCTCTGGGTGCACCATACCGCAAAGCTCAACTTTATTGCCAAACCCATAGCTGCCAAGGAATCCAACGAGCTTGCCGTCTTCATAATGGAAGAAGTCTTCCTGGTAATTTGCTGTCCGGTTTTCCAGCATATCGAAATTAAGCTTTAATTGAAATCCGGCATCTTTTTCGCAAATCTCTTGAAGTGCTTTTATTTCGGATAATTCTTTTTTTGTCAGCAATCATTTCACTCCTATCAATTTTCTCTTTAAAATGCCTTTTTTAACAAGATTCACTAGTATTCCTTTATTTTTATATTTCTGATAGCCGATTAAGCGGTTTAAGTCTTTTAAGGTCAATTCCGCGGGAGCAATTGCGAGTTCGAATTCCGAGCTTATCTTATCTATTAAAGCCAGGGCGTATTCCATTTGCTTTGCCGTTAATTTAAAATCTTCTTGATTTGCCAGTTGTTTTTCGATTTGATCCGCATCTGTTGCAGGATGTATTGCCGCTGCATGCTCTTTCAGTTTGGCTTCAATTAACGCTTCAATTTCGGCAGGGCTTATTTGTTCCGCCTTTGGCGGGACGGACTGCGGAGTGGGTTTGAATAATTTTTCAAGAATACCCTTTAACATTTTATTCACATCACTTTCTTCAAATTCGCTATTTAGTTTTATAAAAAGTAGTAAAATTCCCTCAATTCTATTATTAAAATAATTATCTAGAAAACACAATATCTTTTTGGTGCATTTTGTTCTGTTTGGTAGATTAATGTAAAAAAATAGGTAGAACGGTGTGGAAATTATAAGGTCTTTTTCCTTATTTGTTGTATAATGGAGAAAAATCAATTTTTTGGAGCGGTTGTTATGGCTATCACAGTACCAGAAAATATTCGATCAACGGCGACTGCTGGTGAGCGGTTATTTTTTCGAACCTTAAAAACATTTCTGCCAGATGATTATATTGTATATTTTGAACCGGATATTCAAGGAAAGCGTCCTGATTTTGTGATTATTGGACCTGATTTAGGTATTGTTGTATTGGAAGTGAAGGATTATACAAAAAATACCCTGTTTCAAATAAATCATGATCAATGGCATATCGTCACCACAACTGGCGATCAAGCGGTGATCAAAAGCCCGATGAAGCAGGCAAGGGACAATATGTTTCATGTCGTGGATGTATTGAAAAAGGATAAAAGCCTCGTTCAATTAGACGGGAAATATAAGTTTCAGCTTAAGTTCCCATTTGGCCACGGTGTTGTTTTTACGAGATTGTATTCTAAGGACTTTATTCAGGAAGGTCTCTATAGCGTGATTGAACCCCACTTATGTTTCACTAGGGATGAAATTGATCCGGATAAAGAGGAGTTTTCCGAAGAGGTCCTAATGGAAAAGATTTTGAATATGTTTGTGGTTCCATTTCGATTAAGGGAGCCCCTATCGGCTGAAGATATTAATGCAATCCGTTATCATTTGTTTCCTGAGGTCCGGATTAGTGCAGAATTCAAACCCCCGGTGCCTTATCAGGATCAACTGCTTTTGTCTTTACATGACATTAAGACGATGGATCTGCATCAGGAGAATTTAGCAAAGCAAATTGGTGACAAGAACCGGTTAATCCGCGGTGTAGCGGGGAGCGGGAAGACAATTATTCTTGCCAGCCGAGCCAAGATGTTATCGAAACAAAGCCCTGATTGGAAAATACTAATCTTGTGCTATAACATTTCTTTGGCCAATGCGATCCAGCAAATGATTGTCCATATGTTAAATGAACCGGAGGACTTGTTCGATTTTGATGCAGCAGAGAAAGAAGTTCAAAATCAAAACATCATTGTCCGGAACTTCCACTCCTGGCTGAAGAATGATTTGAAAATAAAGGAATATCAGCTACCGGAAATTATTGAAAAAATTGAAAAGGGCGAGACGATTCTTCCAACCTATGATGCGGTATTGATTGATGAGGGACAGGACTTTGGAGCAGATTGGCTGCGATTAGTTAGTTTATTAATTAACGCTAATACTCAATCGCTATTATTGGTTGAGGACCGCGCTCAAACTATTTATAAACGGAAGCGTTCCTATTTACAGGATACCGGTTTAAGCTTTCAGGGAAGGTCGAAGGTACTGACAATTAATTATCGGAATACACATCAGATTGTCAAGTTTGCCTGGGATTTTTTCCGTAAACATTCCGTGTTTAAAAATAAGGTGGTCAGCCGTGATTTGGAAGGCGATATCATTGCTCCGCAAAGTACCAAGCGTAAAGGTCCTGAGCCTGGAATCATAAAAGCGGCGAATTTCTTTGAAGAAATGCGGCTGGTGGCGAGACAAATGAAGAAGCTGCATGAGGAGAGGAAGGTTCCTTTAGATGAAATGCTAATCCTGTATCGGGTAAAAAGAACACATAAATTCCCGATCGTGGATATCATCCAGCGATCATTGAAGGACTTAGAGCTTCCATATTTCTGGATCACAGAAAATGATGTTTCGAAGCGGTCGTTTAAAAAGGAAGATGGCAAGATCAAAATTAGTACCATAGATAGCAGCAAAGGACTAGACTTCCAAGCTGTTTTTATTGTAAATGTAGACTCAATGCCGTTTCCGCTGGAGGAAGATAAGGAGAGGGAAGTGTCCCTTCTTTATATTGGGATGACAAGGGCTAAGCAGTTTCTTTGTTTATCATACTCGGCGGACTCCGAGTTTACACAGTATTTTGCCAGGGTATTGCTGGAGAGGAAACAGGAGAAGAGCGGGTTGGAGAAGATCAATTAACATGGGGGTGTAAAGAAATATAATAATATGAATAAATGGCCTGCTCCTATATATCACAATAGTTCTATAGTTCACGTCTTTAGGAAATAGATCCGATTGGAGAGAGGAAAAAATGAACAAAGCAGCACAAATATATTGGGACGAATTTTGGAAGTCCCAAGAACAAGAAAAACCAAAATCAGTTAGTGCGTGGCAATTTGGGGATAATCCAGACTATTTGGCACAATTGGTAATAGATGGCGTGAAAACAGCCACTTGTTCTGGTCTTGTTTTTTATGAAATTGAAAATGAGCCACTACCTTCGATTGAGGATTTTAGCATCGTATTAAATAGTCAAGACGAACCTTTAGCCATTATTAAAACAATAGATGTTCAAATTATGCCCATGAATGAGGTTCCTGAGGAATTTGCTATTGCGGAAGGGGAAGGAGATAGAACCTATCAATATTGGAAAGAAGCTCATGAAAAATTCTTTACAGAAGAATTAGGTAAAGTAGGACTTGAATTTTCAGAAGATATGATGATAGTGTGCGAGCGTTTCAAATTAGTAGATGATAAATATAAGTGAAAAAACGCTTGGGACCGCCAAGCGTTTCAATATATTTTTGTGGGGCTAGGATTCTTAATAGGTAAAGAAATCGTAACAATGGTTCCTTCATTTATTTTACTCTTCACATCAATGGTCCCACCATGACCCGTAATAATCTTTTGGACGATACTCATGCCCATCCCGCTGCCAATGATTTCATGCTTTATCCGTTCATCACGATAAAAAGGGTCAAAAATCTGGCTAACATTCTCATTGGATATTCCAATCCCATTATCCTGGAATATAAGGTAACAGTGATCATTTTTCATAAAGATACTACATTGAATAGAAACGTCTCCATTTGGCTTAGCGTATTTAACGGCATTAGAAAGAATGTTAGTGAATGCGCGATTCATTTTCTTTGGATCAATAAATAGTAATGGAAGCTCTTCTTCGTAAGTTTTTGTTATATTAATAGAATGATCTGAATGTACTTTACACTCCATCTCAATCGCATGATCAACAAGAAAATCAATTGGATACCATTCCTTTTCAAAATGTAAATCGTCAACATGCAACGAAGACAACTCAAATAAATCATTGATTAGACCAATAATGTGATTTGTTTGTAATAACACAAGTTCAACATATTCCTTCTGTTTTATTTCTGATAAATCATATTCTTTGATAACCTGCAAGAAGCCTTTTATTTTCGTTAATGGTGTCTTCAGATCATGTGAAACATGCAAAATAAGTTCTGTTCGGGCTTGTTCAGAGTGTTTTAACCGTTCAAGTGTATGTAATAATTGTTCATTAATGTGAGCTAATTCCTTTGTACGTTCGGAAACTTTTTCCTCTAGCATGTCAGCACGTAATTTTAATTGTTTTACTAATTGATGAATGGTCGAGCTCATTTCATTGAAAGTCAACGTAAGCTGTCCAATTTCATCATATGAATGAACCTGAATTTGACTTCCATGCATTCCACTTGCGTTTTGTTGAATGGCTTTTGTTAATTGTTTAACGGGCCGAATAATTCTTCTAGAAAAAGCGTATGACAAAATAATTAACAGTCCACTTGTACAAAGAAGAAAAAGAACTAAACGATGAATAAATTGATTTAACTTATTGGAAAGTTGTTGATCAGTTTGAAGTATAATTGGCTGAATCATATCATTTTTAGGTATGCTGAAATGTAATGTCCATTTCGTATTTGGAATTTCTGCTGAAAGAATATAATACTGTTCACCAGCATCATCGGTCCATATTCGTTGGGTGCCATTTGATGTTTTTTCGTGATGTGGTAATTTTAAAGGAAATGTAGATTGAAATTGGCTGTTAAATCGATCCTCATTCCCTGCGACAAGGGTTCCGTCTTGGTCCACGATAAATGCGTAGGCATTCTGAGTATCAAGGGAAAGGCTTTCAATCCTGGTTGTTATTTTATTTATTGGAACGTCTGCGCCAATTACTCCTCGGAATGTACCGTCAGGCAAATAAACCGGCACAAGAGCAGTAATTACCCTGCCCCATTGAGTGACATCGTTATAATTTTTTGTCCACTTCACTGTTTTTTCTGGATTATGGGATTTATCAGCCATGTAATAAAACTCATGTTCTTGCACAATGATATCTGGCGGTAATTTATTGATTGCCACTTCATATGGCGCGTCCATTGCAGGATAAATAATCCATGCAGATTCTGAAAGAATAAAGAAAACCGCCTTTAATGTGGACTCGTTGTCGATTGTTTGTTTAAGCAAGGGTTCTAGTTGTTTTGTTTTCTGCAAATCTTTATAAATGAGGCCTGTTTTTGCTTTGGCATGAGCACTAATAAAAATATTTGCCCTATCGTTATGGCGGTCTACTGGTTCCCAATAAAAACCCAATGGATGATTGACTAAACTAATTTTAGGAAGACTATTTAACTGACCTGGTGCCTGTGAAAATACATATTCTGACTGTTTTTGCAGCAACAAAAGATTCTTCTCTACTTTTTCAAAATCCTGCTGGATCAAGGTTGCTTCCATTTCAAGGTAAGCAAGATTCTGGTCAAGTGTTTCCTTAGTTGTTTTTTTTATTTGTTCATCCGTTAACTGATGATAAATAGATTTTACTTCTATCACATTATAAATCCCAAACACAGCAAAAGAGATGAAGCATAATAAAAGCATAACGAATAAAATTTTCAAAAATAGAGATTTTTTTATCATTCTAATCAAGGACAAATTTATAACCAACCCCTCTTACTGTTATAATATGCCTCGGATTTAATGGATCCTCTTCAATCTTTTTCCGTAAACTCGAAATGTGAACGACTACTGTTCTTTTTTCGCTTAATGTATCAAAACCCCAAATTTTTTCTAGCATCTGTTCGGCGGTAAATACTTGGTCCGGTTGTTTCATAAGAAAAAGTAATAGCTCGAATTCTTTTGAGGTTAAGTGAATTTTTTCGTTATTACGGAAAAGTTCTCTGGCTTGAATATTGATCCTAAGATTGCCGAAATCAAGGTAACGATTGATCTGTTCTTTTTTCATTAGCAGTCTGTTTCTTCGTAAATGGGCGCGTATCCGGGCAATTAAGACCTCAATATTAAACGGCTTTTCTATATAATCATCGGCTCCGATGCTTAATCCAAGTATTTTATCGTTGTCGGTGTTTTTACAACTTAGAAACAAAATTGGATTATTGGTATACATACGAATCATTTTGCAAAGTTCAAACCCATCCATATCAGGAAGCATAACATCAAGAAGAATAAGGGAGGGTGTGTGTTTTTTTACCATTTCCAATGCTTCACCGCCATATGAAGCAATCGAAAAAGGCATAGCTTCACGTTCGAAGCAAAACGTCAGCAGATTCTGGATATCAGGATCATCCTCAATAATTAAAATTTCTTCCATTATGTAAAACCTCCTTAATTAATGATGTCAAGATCAATTGAATTTGATGAAAACTTTATCTGCTTTTTACAGATTGTTGACTTGAATTTGAATAAAAATTGTTAAAATTCTGATAAATGAAACGGAAAAGGGGGACCTAAGCGTGAAACATTCAAAATCCTTAAATAAAAAAGGAAAATATTTAGAGTCCATCATACAGCAATCAAAAGAACCAGAAGTAGAAGGGTTAGCATTTTTGCCGATGGGGTGTACAAGTTTATTTGATCCTGGTTGGGAAACTGATTTCTCTGGAACTGGCCATGATGGATTATGTCAACCACACTACCGAGATATTTATGGCTGCTATGGTGATTGCTGGTGGGCAGCACAAGTTCCTGATGGATTAACGAATTATGGCTCTTGGGCTGATGAATGCCCGGTCGCTGCAAATGACTGGAAAAAATTAAAATATGTAAATCCATAAAGAGAGTGGTGAAATTGTGAAAAAGAGCAAATTACTCTTATTTTTTTTACTTTTAATTATAGCAATTATCTTTACAGCTTGCACGACTAAAGAAGTTGAAAATACCGAGAGGAAACCTCCTGGTAAGGATTACGTCATTAGTGAGCAAGTGGATCAAACATGTATGAGTTGTCATGCGGTGAATGAAGGAAAGCTTGAAAGAATTAGTGATGTAAGAAAAACTCCGGAAGGATGGCTCGGTACAGTCCAGAGAATGGAAAGGATTCATGGGGTGAAATTAACCGATGAACAGCGTGAACAAATCATTAAAGATTTAAGCCGAGTCCAAGGCTTATCACCAGAGGAAGCGGAGCCTGTACAGTATTGGATGGCGAATAAGCCTTCTTATTCTGAAGCGAATACGGAAAACGACGCTGTCAATAACAGTTGTATCTCTTGTCATGCCGGTGGAAGATTTGAAGCACAAAGAAGAACAGAACAAGAATGGAAAAATCTTAAAGATTTCCATTTAGTTATGTTTCCGTCCATTTATTTAAACCACCGTCATATGGATTGGCCAAAAGAAGCAGAAGAAGCGATTGCATATTTGGCAGCACAATATCAATATGACCAAGAAGAATGGGAGAATTGGAAAGGGAAAGATTACGACCCGTCTGGAAAATGGAAAGTAGTGGGATTCCAGGCCACGAAAGGTTTTTATATTGGTGAAAGTGAGTTTTCGAAAGAGGGGAATAAATTTAAAGAGACTAAAACCATTCAATTTTTGGATAGCGGTAAAAAAATGACACAGACAGGTCCGGTGGAGATGTATGGAGGATTTATGCTTCGCACACAATTCACAGATGATCAAGGAAGCAAACAACGTGGAACGTATAATATCTTAAAAAATGGCACCCTTATCAAAGGGGATTGGTCTCAAGCGAAGGATTTAGGTATAAGTGCTGAAGAGACGTATTTTAAAGTCCAAACAGATGTACCAGAAATTATATATATGGAAGAAAAAGCATTGAAAATTGGCTCAACAGCTAAAATCCATATATACGGCATGAATTTAACCAAAGCAAAAAAAGAAGCTATATCCCTCCCTAATGGGGTAACCGTAAAGAGTTTTGTGACGGAGTCAGATGAAAAAGCTGTACTTACTATTGAAGTAAATAGAGAAATACTGCCAGGGCAATATGAAATCAAAGTCGAGAATAAAGCTGTGCATGATCAGTTAACGGTCTATCAAAATATTGATTATCTCAAAATTGACCCTCCATATGGTGTAGCCAGGGTCGGTGACAGGGGGCCAATGCAGAAGGTGAGTACGCAATTTACAGCGTATGCATACAGCAATGGTAAGGACGGTAAAAAAGGTACTGAAGATGACCTAATGCTTATGCCTGTCAAAGCAGAATGGACTTTAAACGGATATCCGGACGAAGCGAATGCGGAAAAAGTAAAATTTATCGGAAGCATTGATGAAAATGGTTTATTTACTCCTCTTGGTGAGGGAATTAACGAAAAAAGAGAGTATACGCAGGAAAATGTCGGAGCTGTCACTGTTCATGCAAAAGTCACTATTAATGGAAAAACGTTGGAAGCAGAATCGCACCATATTTCCACTGTGCCTGACTATGTAAATAACGTTCATTAAACGAATGGAGGAGACCAATGCAACTTTCTAATTATCTTCGTTTTGAAACCGATAATCAACACTATTTATATCACGGATTGACGGGTAATATCATTCATATAGATAAGGAAGCGATGGACTTTATCGATTTTTTTGAAACGAACGGCGAGAGAGAAGGTGACTCATACACACTATATGATGAAAAGTTGAAAGATCAAGTGTTAGAAAGCTATCAATCTATCGTTACGGAATTTTCAGAGTTAGAAATCCTAACAATTGATCGAAATGAAAACGTTGGCCGCTTTTCCCAAACACCGGGTGCACCGCTCAATACGGAAAATATGCCGGTAAAGACGCTTGTTTTCCACTTGGTAAATGAATGTAACCTTCGCTGTACGTACTGTTATGCAGATGGGGGTGAATATGGTGCCCCTCAAAAGTACATGTCACAGCAAACGGCAAAGCAAGCGGTTGATTATTTGCTGGAACATAGCTACAACGAAAAATCAGTGACAATCGTCTTGTTTGGCGGGGAACCATTTTTGAACTGGGATGTACTGAGATTTATTGTTGAGTACAGTTCAGAGGAGGCTGAAAAGAGAGGTAAAAAGGTAACGTATTCACTTACTACAAATGGCACATTATTATCCCAGAAAAAAGTTGAGTTTCTAAATAAATATTCAGTTGGGGTTTCCGTAAGTATGGACGGTTCAGAAGAGTATCATGACAGAAATAGACCATTTGCGGGCGGTCAAGGTTCCTATCAAACGGTAAACAAGAATGTATCCCGTTTGATTGAAAGTGAACGCACAGCACCAGTGGGAACACGTGTTACGGTTGCGAAAGGATTTGAAGAGATCGAAGCTTCGTTGAAACATTTATTATCGAAAGGTTTTTATGAAGTTGGCTTTGCACCGGTTACAGAATCTAACATGAGTCTAGCGCTGAATGACGTTGATCTACAAAAGCTGCTGGATCAATTTGAAGAGATTTCGGATGTGTATGTTAAACATGCCATCCAAAACGAATACCTAGGATTCTCAAATTTAACCAATCTATTAAGGGAACTTCATAATGGTGAAAATAAAGCTTACGGCTGTGGAGCAGGTTTAGGATTTTTTGCTGTTAGCCCAGAAGGCAACCTTTACTTGTGTCATCGCTTTAATGAAGATGACCGTTTTAAAATGGGTGATATTTATAAAGGGGTCAATCGTAAAAAGCAAAAGCAAATGCTTGAAGAACTTCATGTGGATAACAAAGTATCTTGTAAAACATGTTCGTTAAAACACATTTGTTCGGGCGGCTGTTATTACGAGGCGATGGAAAGACAAGGTGATTTCCGCAAGCCTAATGCTCATTACTGCAATTGGATGCATGACTGGATTACGATTGGGTTAAAGGCATATGTCCGTATAGCGGAGCAAAACCCAGGCTTTTTAGAGGCAATAGCCGGTGACAAAGTGAGGTGCTCAACAAGTTGATGAGATACAAAAAATTCCCCATCCTATTACTTTCGCTTGCCTTGGTTATATTAATCATTTTTCCGGCACATGCTGAGCAGAAACAAGCCTATACGGAGCGGGTCTTCGTCTCCGGTTATGGAGAGGTTACTGTTATTGATCCTGCTGTCCCGAAAGTTGTGGCAAGTATAAAAGTCGATGGTCCGGTAAGGGATATGAGTTTTACAAAGGATGGAAAGATGGCGGTTGTTAATGCGAATGATCGCAAGACATTGTATGTGATTGATACGGTCGAAAACAAGGTAATTGACTCCATTACCTTAACAGGAAGAACCGATAAAGGACTGCTTGACAGACGTATTTGGGGTGCCGCGATTTCACCAGATGGTTCAAAGGCTTATGCTTTTGTGACACAGGGTGAAAAACAAAAAAATATTTTCAAGTCGCTGCCCACAAAAATATTGGAAATTGATCTAAAAACGAAGGAAGTAACAAGAGATATTGAGGCGCCATATGGGGTCCATGTTCTCCAATTTAAAGAAAATGATCCAAATACCATCTTTGTCTGGGGCTATGACCTCTACACACTTGATTTGAAAAATTGGAAGATTTCTTTAAAGAAGGGAATCAAAAATTCTAAAAACCCTGAAAAAGAAGGCGTTGGCGGATTCCTATTGTTATTCCCGCGTGGACATGAAAATGGGTTTAACTCTTTTCCAATTATAAAGTCTTATCCTGATGGCAGAGTGACTGAAGGCATAATGTGGATGAACATGAATACTGGAAAAGTGAAAAGTGTTGAATTTGACCAGGAACCTGTCGGCATGTTCTCAGCAGTGATTGATAAAGCCGAAACAACAGGCTATGTCATATTGAACGACTGGTACAAAGTAGATTTAAAAACAGGAAAGGTGTTAAAAAAATCCAAACCCCCGACGGGAAGTATCTATGGGATAAATACAAGTACTGATGAGAAAAAATTATACCTTGCAGCTGCAGGAAATCATTTTGTGGTGGCAGATCGGGAATTGAATATTGAAAAAATAATAGAATTACCGACAGATGGTTTTGATTTACGAGTTGTAAGAATCCAGAAGTAAATGGTAGGGGAGGAGGCTCCCCTGCTGATTTTTTATCTATTACACATAAAGATTAGAATTAAGCAATTAAATAGAAACGAGGTGTTTAGGTGACGGAGTTTGCAATTGCAGTACAATCTATAAATGAAATTATCAATATTAAAGAGCCCTGGAATAGTTTACCCCAATTAAATCAAGTAGAACAAGAAATGCAGCAATTATTTTTTGAGGAATGGGAAAAGGTTTTTTCTAAATATAAGAAACCAACAAGAATATATTTTGGTTCGGAATTTTGCCAGTATCGTTTAATGCCATTATCAGTCGTTAAAAGAGCACTTGATTATTGTTGGACAAATGGTTTTGAATTTACGTTTGCCACCCCTTATGTCCATGGTGCTAAATACGAAAAATTAGTAGAAATTCTTTTCTTTTTAAATAAAACAGCTGAAGAAACCGGTAAAACGATTGAGGTTGTGGTGAATGACTGGGGCATTTTCCATATTACACAAAAAAAACATCCGCATTTGAAGATAGCGGTTGGCCGCCTATTAAATAAAAACATACGCGATCCTCGGGTTGCAAATTTTTATAATGACGAAAGAGCACCGGAAAAAGGCAAACAATTTTTTAAACAATCTGGATTATTGTCCCAAAATTTTAGTAAGTTTTTAAGTAAGGGCAATCTTGCTTCCATAGAATTTGATGAACTAATTCAAGGGTATGAGTGGCCTGATGAAGTAGAAAACTCGTATACAACTACCTTCCATTATCCATTTGGGACGGTTGCCAGCGGCAGCGCCTGTATGGTTGGCTTTATGGATTCTGAAAAAAAAGATAAGTTCCGCGGGGACCCTAACTGTACACAGCAATGCCAAAAATATGTCTTTGAGTTGAAAAACAGAATGATTCCTGAAATGGATACCGGAATTTATCAAAAAGGGAATACAGCGTTTTATACGTATAAAAAAGAGATGATTCAAAAGGGATTGCAGCAAATTAATGAAATGAAGAATAGCAGGGTTGTTTATAGTTTGCGAATACCTGTTTAAAAGAAAGGGGAGAGAAACATGAATATTTTGGCTCCATTGGGTGCTTACAGTGAGGTTGAAATGCTGGCAGAAAACGGGGCGAATGAATTCTACTGCGGAATCACACCGACAGAATGGATTGATCGATATTCACCAGGTGTTTGGCTAAACCGCCGCAATCCGTATGCGGGCTTTCCTTCTTTTCAAGAGTTAAAAAAAGCGGTGGAAGCTTCTCATTCATACGGCATACCTGTATTTGTGACATTAAATGCCCCTTATTATATCGATGATCAATACCCGCTCTTGCTTGACTTGGTGAAATATTGTTCAAGGGAAATTGGCGTTGATGCTTTCATTATCAGTGATATCGGACTAATGACGGCTGTTAAGGAACAAATTCCTGATGCCAAAATTCATGTCAGCAGTCTAGCAGCTTCGATGAACGAAGGAAGTATTGAGCTCTATAAAGAAATAGGTGTGGACCGGATTGTATTGCCGCGTTCTGTGCAGCTTGATGAAATAACTGCCTTAAAAAAAGCAGCGGGTGAGATTGAAATCGAAGTTTTTTTATTAAATGATGGCTGTGTCTATGAAGAAAGCTTTTGTATGACGACCCATAACAGGGTAAGTGCTTTTTGTTCGCAGATACAATGGGATTATCAATATTTTTCTGCGAATGGAAACAAACAAATAAAAGACCTAGAAAAAGATAAATTAGATGCGCAAATCAATGATTATCGGGAATATGTGTGGTTTGTTAATGATTGTGGCGGCAAGGTCGCCAATGATGGCTTACCGTTGGGACCATGCGGCTTGTGTGCTCTTCCTAAATTAAAGGAAGCGGGTGTGGATTCCCTGAAAATTGTCGGCAGGGAAGGGGCTGCATACCGGAAAATTGCTAGCGTGCAAATGGTAAAGGCTGTGATAGCTAAGATGGAGTTAACCAAGAATCAGTCTAAGGTGATCGAAGCGTGCAAAGAAATTAGGAATCAGCCGCAATTTTGTGAATCCGGTTTAATGTGCTATTACCGATAGGTGATTAAATGGAATTAAAACTTGTGAAGTTTATAATACCGTATTGGCGACGTTTGCTGCTCGTTTTGCTATTAAGCATTGTTGGAACTGTTCTCTTTATCCTTCAGCCGCTTATTGGCAAATTTATTATTGATGAAGTATTTGTGCAGAAGCAATATCCGTTCGAAAGAGCACTTGGAATAGCTGTATTGCTGCTTTTTTCAACTTATCTTATTTCTGCTATAACTAGATTTATTTATATGAAAACTAGCCTTCAAATGGTTACTCTTATGCGGACTGAATTTTATCATCATTTATTAAATTTACCGATACAATTATTTCGAAAAAGAAGAATTGGAGATTTAACTACCCGTCTAAATGAAGATATTAGCGAAATACAGCGTTTATATACAGATATTATTTTGCAAATTATTAATCTGTGCCTCACTTTATTATTCAGTTTAATTGTATTATTTCTATTTGACTGGATGATGACACTTTTTTGTATGATTTTGATGCCGATTTTGCTTTGGGGTACTCACAAATTCAGAAATTTATTATTCAAGGAAAACCTAGAAATGAAAGAAATCGGTTCAAGGATTCAAAGCTTTTTATTTGAGTCACTATCATCGATGAAATTTATTCGATCAGGAAGCTATAATCCTTGGATGCAAAATAAATATACGAGCCTCCTTGAAAGTGGGAATAAGCAATCGATTAAATTAGCCGTTATCAATACATGTGCACAAAGTGTACCGCAATTCATGATTTGGTTTTCGACCATAACTCTTGTGTGGTTTTTAGGGATAAAGGTATTGGAAGGTTCATTAACACTCGGAGCATTATTAGCATTTACCGCATACCAGGCAAATTTATATAGTTCCGTACAAGGGTTTGCCCAGGTCTACATCCGTATTCAATCTGGAAAGGCAGCAGTTAATAGAATCAATGAATTTTTTAGCATTCCAAAAGAAACCGATGGAAATGGGGAAATATCTGCCTTTCATTCTATCATTGACTTGAAAGGGATCCATTTTTCCTATGATAATTCCAAAAGAATTCTTGAAAACCTATCGTTCTCTATTGAAAAAGGGGAGAAAATAGCCATAATTGGCGAGAGCGGATCTGGAAAAAGTACTTTAGTCTCTTTATTAGCAAGAATTTATCGTCCTACCCAAGGTACTATTTATTGTGATGGTGTTGATATACAAATGGTCAAAAAGGAAAGCTGGCATAAACAAATTTGTTTTGTCTCTCATGATGATCCGATTTGGTTTGGGACAATCGAGGAATTTCTCCAGTCTGGGAAAAAGAAGTTCTCACTAATGGAAATGGAAAAGGCTCTAATGGATGTAGATTTATGGAATACAATAAAACAACTTCCTGGTATGCTAAAGGCCGAACTCAGTGAACGGGGTGTGAATTTGTCGGCAGGTCAAAAGCAAAGGCTGCTTTTAGCTCGGGCCATTTTACTTAACCCTGAAATTCTTGTCCTTGATGAGGCCACATGTCATCTTGACTCAGTAGCGGAACAACAAATTTTTAAGATTTTACAAGATAAAATGACTGATAAAACAATTATTGTTATAACGCACCGTCTACAAAATATTGGCTGGGTAAATCAAGTAGTGCGAATGGATCAAGGACAGATTGTTTATGAGGAGGGAGTCTTTGCAAATGGGAGGCTGGCGAAGATGTCAAACTAACAAGGATTTAGGAATTGGTAAGGGGATTAAAATTGCTCATGTTGATAGTGGAATTAATCGATGGCATCCCCATATTAACAATGTTGCAGGCGGGATTGCTTTGAAGGTTACGCGGGAAGGCAAGATTGAACTAAGTAATGACATCACAGATCGTTTAGGGCATGGTACTGCTGTAGCAGGTGTTTTTTCGGAACAGGTTCCTGAAGCTCAAGTGTGGGCAGTTAAAGTTTTTGATCAAGAACTCTTTACTCATATCGAGGTTTTGTGCGCAGCTATGGAATGGTGTATACAGCAAGAAATGGATATTATCAATTTAAGTTTAAGTGTAAAAAAAGATATAAAAGCTTTTCAGGAAATTTGCGAGGAAGTAGAAAAGGCGGGAATTATTATTGTGTCTTCGTGTGATAAAAGACGTGGATTAAAGTGGCCGGGAAGTTATCAATCGGTATTTGGTGTTGAAACGGGAGAATTAGCCCGACCGGATTTATGTTTTTATAATCCTGATGAAGAAATTTCATTTCAGGCTTATGGATTGCCACGACAGCTTGAAGGACCAATGCAGAAATATAATTTGAATGGCCATAGTTTTGCAGCTGCCTATGTTTCATCTTATATTGCAAAAATAAAGGAGAAATATGAGGTTAAATCAAAGAATGAAATAATGATGAAGTTAAAAGAAATTTGTTTAGAAGAAGTTCTATAAGATATAATTGTCTGAAAAGAATGATAACCATTGGGCCTCTGAAGATAAAATTAAATAGGAAAAATCATTCAAAAAAAGCATCGAAATGATTCGATGCTTTTTTTGAATACCATCCTTAACCTTCGACCAATACTAAATAATACTTTTCTTCCCCATTGTATTCAACAATTAAAATACCTGGTTTTTCTTTAGCGGAATAAATTTTTGTCCCAATAGGTAATTTGTTTGCCATACCGTTTTTAAATGATTTAGGATTTCCATTTGTAAAGGGTTCTGTAATCTCTCCAACCAGATCACCCTTGGTAAGTTCTAACTCATTTACCCAATCAATATTCGTTGTATAAATTAATCCTTCCCATTGAAAAATATTGGCGTTTTTATTGAGACGCAGTACTTCTTCTGCATCTGGATTTTTCGAAACTGCGCTTTCGGTGTCGAAACCAACACAACCTACTAAATAGAAGAAAGATCCCATAAGAGTGAGGCTTAACATAAATTTTTTCATTTTGTACTCCATTAATTAGTACATTGCGAAAGCATTAAAATGCCGCAAACAATTATGACTAAGGTTATTATTTTTGTCAAACAGCCGCCTTTAGCTAATGCTCCTAAATCCCCAACCATTGAACGGTTAACTGAGTCTGAGAAGTTACTCATTGGATGTTTTTTATGTCCTTCTATCTGTCTTCTATCTTGGTCTTCTTTAGTCATAAAGTCACCCCTAAAGTTTTTTCGTTCCTCCATAATTGTGCAAATAACTTCTTAGCTTTATATTTCAACTTATAATAGATTTTTCCTTTGAGCTGAATGGAAATTATTTTGCCATCAAACAGTAAAAACAGATCTCGCATTATAAGAATTGTGTTACGGTTAGATAAATGCCTTGAGAGGGGAATAGTGGAAAAAATAATTATGTGTTTCGGTAATCTTAAAGTCATGCGAAATTTTTGGGAGGTAATTTCAATGTATGAACATAAATTTGTAAAAATTAAATTATCTACATTTAAACTTACTCCTGAGGAAGATTACCATCAAGTTGTTCATGAACACGAAAAAGAGGGTTGGGAGTTAGTAGGATAAATCAAGATTAAGAAACCAATTAATAGCGAACCAAAAATAATATCAAACAATACCAATTCCCCCAAATAAATTTTTGTATCATTTGATAATTTTACCATATGATAATGCTTTTTACCTATATATATCCGAGTCAGCAGATTAATTTTTTGGGGGAATGAGTTATTTTGGACTCAAATATAAAATCAAATAGGGAGACGGACTCGCCCCCCTCGTTAAAAATATGCACCTATAGTTATTTCTAAGATTTATAAAATTCATTTCGATCGATCGGTTGCGGGGGTTTTTCCATCCATCCTCGTTCAACTAAAATTTTTATTCCATCCCCGCCGAATCCCATAATCTCCGCCATGATAAGAGACCACTGGGCGGCTAAGTCCTTTCTCATTGTGATGGATAATGCATATCCAAGGGTAGAAATAGCAATTTGGTTGGAAGAACAAATAAAAAATAGCATTAATTTTTCAGAAAAAGGAGACGTGGTTGAATTGGTCACCTCTAGATTCAATGGAAACCCAATAAAATTGTCATTTTCTCTTATCAATTTATTAAATGTATGTATTTGTTTTTCAGCAAGTTTTTTTCCTTTTAGGAAGTAATCCTTAATTTCTTTATCCTTCGTTACCTGTATTAATCCCATCAAAAGGATTAGGCCTATTGCATTTCTTTCAATACAACCATAGACTTCTCCGATTTCTAACGTGTTTAGCGGTCTTTTATCACCTAATAAGGTATTAATTAATGATGGAAAATGTGAAACAAACTCCACATTTTCGGGGTAGACCATTTTTGGCGGCCTATCCATTAACCCTTTTGTAAGCATAAGATTTAACGCTTCCTTATGCAATTGTGTTTCCCTATGTAAACAACTTTCAAAAAAACTATAAATATCCTGTCGGGAAACTTTTCCAAGAACATTTGCATAATAAGGCATGACAACCTGACCACTACGATATACAAAACTTAATGCAAATAAATCGGTATAGAGCGCAGGTGCAGTTAAATCAACATCTTTGTCTGAAAATCCTACTGGGATTGGGATCTTTTCATTTGAAAAAATTGATTCAATTGTATTTATTTGTTTTTCAATCATATTTAACGTTTCTTCAGTTATCGCTTTGATGTCCGTATCCTGAAGATATTGATTAAAATGTCTGTAAAAGCACTGTGCTGCGGTCATTTCAATGTATGACGACCAGAGAACTGCTATTTCAGGAGTGGTGAGTTTAATATTACTTTCATTCATTATTAGAAATTCCCTTTCCGCTTTTTCAATAGGATTGGAAAAAATAGTCGTTATTATTCGAAAGGAAAGAAAAAATCTCTATTTTTTAAAGTCTATTTCATTATTTGCCATTCCTTATTTATTGGCTTGGCTTTTCAATATCACCATGAAAAATCAATATAAAAATATTGCTTAAACGGACCAGTTTAATATTGAAGAAGGAGGAATATTTAGAGGATTTTGCCTTAATCAAATGCAAGGGAATGTAACTGGAGCAGTCTTTAGAATTAGGAGGGGAGATTCACCCGCCTGCGATCTAATTTTTGGAAAGTTGTTCAATTTCATGTTGAAAGTGATCTTTAAGAATCGGAAAAAATTAACCCTAAAGGACTTGCTGCCGTCAGCCGATTGGCAGGAAATAATTATGCGAAAATCGGAGAAATCCTTGAAATTGAAAGGCCGAAATAGTTTCTATAAGAATCACTTGGAATATAATTCAAGCAAGTGGTTTTTATTTGCAATCTTTTTCAATGTTTGACGTCTTATTTACAAAAGGGGGCGTTAAAATGAAAGTAAGATTGATGTTAAATCTTTTTATGGTATCAATGCTTCTTTGTGCTTGTAGTTTTGGGGAAAATCCGAAGGAACACATGGGTGAAATATATACCATTGCATTGGACTCGATTATGGAAAAAGATAAGGCTTTAAACAGTGATATGGAATTTATAGCAATTGATATGAGTAATTTTGAGGAGGTAAGTAAAAAGCAGGAAGAGGAAATTTTAAATTTTTTCAAAGCTAAATATAAAGTGAATGTAATGGATGCCACGTTCGAGGAACTTAAGGAAAAAGGATATTATAATCCAGACACTTTAGCATTGGATGGTGTACTACTAAGAATTGAAAAAGTGGATTTTAAATTTAATCATAATGTTTTCTTTGAAGGTTCTAAATATAGGTCGGGGAAAGGTGCCATTGGTGTAGAAATTACGGTCCACTACAAAGACAGGGAGTGGAAAATCAAAGAATCAAAAAATACGTGGATAAGCTAATTTACTTACTAATTGCCTTTCTTATAATCTAGAAAAAGAGGTGACGCATTGCACCTTTTCTGTGGTTAATTTCCCCTTAGATTTCAAATCGAAGCTGTTTGTTACTAGATTTTGGTGATTTGTTTTTTCAGATTAGAATCAGTTATTGGTTTTACCATGATCTTGACGCTTTCTTTTAAAAGCATCACTCCAAACAATCCAAACATGGAGAAGATAACAGGAGTGATGAAGCCATAGTAATATCCATCAGCAATGCTGCTAGAAGCGGACTGAAAATGATCTAATATTTTTCCAAAAATGCCTGGCAGCAAGACGGCACTTAAAAACCCACCGGTATTTGCAAACCCGGAGACAATGCCGGATTCCATGATCGGAAAAGATTGACGAACAGCGGCAAATGTTAAGGCGTTTGCCCCGTAGGAAAGGCCAATGATAAAAAACAGTATATTGAGCAATGGCAAAGGCGGATTCCCATGAAATAAAAGAAAGCTAGACCAACATAAAAAAAGAATGATATGAAAAACAATATACAGCCGTTTAATCAAACCCAACCGGCTTGAAATCCAACTGATGAGAGGAGAGCCAATAAGCGCCCCGACAAGCCCAATCAAAATTAGCTGGCTCGCATCTGATCGTGTCATTCCATACACATTCATTCCAAAGGGCACGGCCCATGAGCTGATAAATCCTACATACGTGCCGACAATCCCAAAGTGACACAAAAATAAAGCCCATGCCTGCCGATTCGAAAATATTCTTTTTAATAAAACAAATGTTTTTTCCCGTTGTGACTTGCTTGTTACAAATACTGATTGGTGAGGTTTTTTGATAAGGACCAAATATAGAAGAATGCTGCATAAACATAATAGCAGGCCTGTTGAAAAAAATGCTGTCCGCCAGCCAAGTAGGTCAATCCATAAGGAGAAGGGGACTGTCGCTAAAAGGAATCCAAGGCTGCCAGTCATGGCAGCCACACCAATTAAGCGGGTAAATTCCTTGGCATTAAACCATTGGCTCAAAATTAACACCATATTGACCCAGATTGTAGCATCCCCCGTCCCCGTCAGTATTCTGGCGAAAAACAGAACAAATGCATTGGTGCTTAGACTATAAATGACGGTACCTATTCCAGTAAGAATCGCCCCGATAATGAGAAAAAAATTTGGCCCATAACGATCGGCCAGCATCCCCATCGGAATTTGCAAACCAGTGTAGACAAAATATTGAATACTTGTTAGCAATCCGATTGTTGTGGCCGTTACGTGAAAGTCACTCATAAGCTGCTCTGTAATCAATCCCGGAGCAGTTCGCTGACTCGACATGAACAAATACGTAAACAATACTAAAGCAAAGACAACCCATCTAAAGCTTCTATTTTGTTTGTCCAATGGTTTCTACTCCTGTTGGTTTTTATTTATATGTATATGGGGATGGGGTAAGGGGATAAACCATTTTTTAAATCTTTACGTTAATATGAAAAGGATTTTTAGATTATTTGGTGAATATATTATAGTAGTCGAAAAATGTTTGGAGGTCACTTTATTGTTACTTTATTTTTGATAGATAATCATCTCCCCAAAAAGAATTTAGGAGTTGATTGAATGATTATTTATAAAAATTCTCTTGAAGGTATTTCGTCTGATATGTTGAATGGATTTTTTGTAGATTGGTTAAATTCGCCAAATCCAGAAACTCATTTAAAACTTTTAAAAAACAGCTATAAAGTAGTAATTGCATTAGATGATAGAGTAAATCGTGTGGTCGGATTTATTACCGCTATTAGTGATGGAGTTCTTTCTGCATATATTCCACTTCTTGAAGTTTTACCAGAATATAAAAATGCAGGTATAGGTAAAGAATTAGTAAATCGGATGCTAAATGAGCTTAGTAACATATATATGATAGATTTATGTTGTGATGATGACTTAGTTCCGTACTATGAAAAGTTCGGTATGACGAGGGTAAATGGTATGGTTTTGAGAAATTATAAAATGCAATCTGGAATATAATTTGGAAAAATACAATAGGTCAAAAACGTTTGGGAATCCCAAGCGTTTTTGTGTGCTTGGGGACACAAATACTTGTAAATACATAGGTATTATCTAGTAAGTTTGTTTGAATATAACTAAAAGGGAATTAGTTTATTTCCATAGGAGAGTGAGAAGGGAATCATATGGATATACAAAAGATTATAAATCAACTAATTAGTAATAATATCATTGATTCAGAACCTACTGAATATAAACAATTAAACGGAGGTACAGTCAGTGAGTTATATCTTATAAGCAATAAGTATGTGGTCAAGTCTAATGAACCGCAGGTTATTGAATCGGAGGTCAATTTTCTTCATTCTTACAAAGAATCAAATTTGTTACCAAGAGTTTTATTCGCGGAAAAATCATATAATTACATCGTATATTCCTTCATCAGTGGTTCTACAAATTATGATCGAAAAAATAAAAAGGAAATGCTCAAGGGACTTGTTCAAGGATTGCTAAACCATTATAAGTCCGTTCCTAATCATATGGGTTGGGGCTGGTCGGACCAGCCTTGTGATTCCTGGCAGAGTTTTTTAATAGACGAAATCATGGAAGCAAAGAAAATTATTCATTCAAGTTTAGATCATCATCATCATGACTTTATATTAAGTATTGTCCAAAAAATTAACTATAGGAACGTGCCTTTCTTATTGCACGGGGACTGTGGAGTGCATAATTTCATTTTCAAAGAAGGGAAGTTATGCGGTGTGATTGACCCAACACCTGTTATTGGAGATCCCCTTTATGATTTAATCTATGCTTTCTGCTCATCCCCAGATGAATTAACAAAAGAAATCATAGATGAAGCGGTAGGTCATTTGACAATTAAATGCGAAGAATGTAATTCTTTTTTATATGAAAAAGTTCTTATTGGTTTATACCTTAGAGTAGGTGCCTGTATAAAACATCATCCACATGATTTTGAGCGATACCGTCAAGCGTGGAACTACTGGTTTAATTTACTCCAAAACAATGAGGTATGAGATGAAGATATTTATTAAATTATTGATAGGATTGCTCTTCGCTTTTACACTAACAGGGTGTTTTGCCGAAGATTATGACGTGGGAGTTCCTACTGCTCAGTTACATTTCGATATCTCATCTGTTCAATTAACAGAAGCAAATATCAGTTGGAAAACAGCAAGTGAGGATGTACAAAACACCATAGAAGATATTGAAGAATTCGCATCATCACTGAAGGAAATAAAGGTTTTTCCAAATGAGAAAGTGTCATTGGAATTTAAAGAGAATGAAAAAAATGGAGGAGATATTTGGACTGACCCAAAGATCACGGTTTCACTATTACAAGCTGACAAACGAATCGAGCTTCCATTGGATGATTCTGGAGAATTTCAATTCCCAAACAAAAAAGGGAAATACGTTTTAGAAGTTGAATTTATTAATTCAGCAGGTAGTGCCCAATATGTAGCGAATGTTCTCATTCATTAATAAATATAACTATTTGTAGAACAAACAAGGTTTTATTAGAAAGGGGATAATGATTTTGAAGCAAACATTATTAATTATTGATGCACAACAAGAATTAATTGATGGAAGCCAAGAGGAAAGTGCGGTTTTTAATAAAGAAAAGCTGATCGGAAATATTAATGTAGTAATAGAAAAGGCAAAAAACGCTAATGTTCCAATTGTTTTCGTAAGAGATCTGGATGTAGGGGGAGGTAAAGGGAAAGGATTTGAAGTTCATGATGAAATTAATGTCCCTTTGAATGCTAAGATCTTCGATAAAAAGGCAACTAATTCTTTTCATGGGACTGGACTTCTAGAGCATTTACAGTCTCAGGAAATTGAGCATGTAGTTATTATGGGCTGTGCAACACAATACTGTATCGATTCCGCTGTTAGAACAGCCACTATAAGTGGCTTGGATGTCACATTGGTTGGTGATGGGCATTCAACAACGGACAGTGAAGTTCTAAGTGCAGAACAAATTATCAAGCATCATAATAAAACACTTCATGGTCATTACAACGTTGAACACTTTTCAATGGTCAGAAATGCAGATGAAGACTTGTTTCATCCAACCCATGATTCATATAGGTAAAAAATGGAATAAAGAGGAATTATGAATATTGACACCCTTTTACATTATATAAACACATATGGCTATTTGATGATTTTCATCTTTTTATTCTTTGGTATTATCGGCATTCCCGCACCGGAAGAATCGCTCTTATTTCTAATCGGCTTGTTAATTGATCAGCATAGTCTGACATTCCTCCCCGCTGTATTGTCGGCTTTTTTCGGAGCATTTACTGGAATGCTTTCTGCCTACGTTGTTGGGAAATATATAGGCAGTCCTTTTATCCACAAATATGGAAAATATGTCGGCATAACGGAAGAACGATGGTTTAAAGTGAAAAATAAATACATGAGAAATGTCCGTAAAACGATTGTCTTTGGATTTTATATGCCTGGCTTACGGCAGATCAGCCCGTACTTTGCCGGTATTAACAAAATTTCATTTTTGGATTTTCTTCTTTCCTCCATTTTAGGAACTGTTTCATGGATACTTCCGTTTATTTTAGCGGGCTACTATGCTGGAAGCGCCTTTTACATTAATCCAAAGTATGTTCCTTATTTAGGATTGGTCCTTTTACTGATTTTCTTGAATGTTGTTTTCGTGAATTTTTTAAAAAAAAGAAAGGCTTAAAAAAAGAGCCGCATCCAATAAAGACTGGGTGCGGCTCTTTTTATATTGGTGCACTGAACTTAAAAATCTCCTGTCCGTATCATTAAAAATTGATGAAAATGAAAGGTTAAAAAAAAATCGGTGGTAGATTAAAAGGGTAGTAATTATGTAAAAGATTCCTGCAGAACAGGAGATGAAACAGAAATGAAAAAGATTTTGTTTTTACCCTTTTTACAAATGCGCTCAGGACATCATCAAGTTGCCGAGGCATTAATGGATCTAGTGAAAAAGCAATTAAAAGGAATAACAGTAAAAAAAGTCGACCTATTAAGCTATGCGAATCCTCAGCTTGAGAAAATGATTACGAGCGGATATTTAAAATGGATTCGTTATGCGCCGGAAACATATGACTTAGCGTATAAGAAATTTTTTTATGCATCTACTGAAAATGAACAATCCTTTAAATGGTATCATTATTTCTTTTTGAAAAAAATGGAGCATTTGCTAATCGAAGAAAAGCCAGATTTAATTGTTTGTACACATGGTTTTCCATCCTATCTTCTTAGTCAGTTAAAAAGAAAGAGGAAATGTGATGTATCCGTTATGAATGTATATACGGATTTCTTTATTAACAATGTTTGGGGGAGAGAAGAGATTGATTATCATTTCCTTCCAAGCCAGGATGTAAAAGCTGAACTACTTAAAAACTATCATATACCGGAACAAAGGATGATTGTCACTGGTATTCCTGTGCATCAGGAAATTACCCAAAAAACAATGTCAAAAAAACGAGAAAGCAGATCAAAAATATTAATTTCCGGCGGAAATAATGGTTTGGGAGGAGTTGTCAAGATGTTAGAAAAATCAAAGCAATCCTCACAATCCGATTTCTATGTGTTATGTGGAAACAATCAGAAATTGTACCATGACATCAGTTCCTGGCGCGTGGACCATATCAAACAGCTGCCATACATTTCATCAAGAGAAGAAATGAATCAATTGTATGAGGAAATGGATGCAATTGTTACAAAACCAGGTGGAGTCACCATTAGTGAAGTGCTGCAGAAAAGACTGCCTGTTTTTGTCCAATCTGTGCTTCCCGGACAGGAAGAAATCAATCTTCAGTATTTAACAAATAAAGGTCTTGTTTTTCAGCTACAGCAAAAAAATTCCTTTGAACAGGAACTGCTTAGTATCTTGAGAGACCCTCATAAAATGAATGGTTGGGAACAATCCATCGATGCCTATCAAAAGGGAATCGAAATCGAGGGACCTACGATAATAGCAGAAATCATGAACGGGATATTGGAACACAAATCTCTTATGCCTGCAAGCCATGGTGAACAGTCAAAGGTTTACCGTTTCGCAAGAGCATAGACTTTGAGGAGGGAAAAGGCATGAATAATCGTGAAAAGGATAAATACCTAATTCTTTCAGCCAAATTTGGCGAGGGGCATAAACAAGTGGCAAATGCGATAAGTGAGGTAATAGATTACATGCTGGACGATGCTGAGCCTATCACGATTGATATCATGGAGTGGACTCATCCCTATCTTTATCCGATCAGTCATTACATTTATAAAAGGGGAATTAATAAGTTTCCTCAAGTATACAGCTTTTTGTATAGGAAAACCCGTGTAAAAAGTTCCTTTTCTGTCAAATTAAATTCGGTCTTTTTATTGGGATTGCAGACCATGCTTAAAATTATACAGGAAATTAAACCAAAAGTGGTGGTCAGCACCCATCCATTTGCTGCTGGCATCATATCGAAATTAAAAGAGCAGGGATTAATTGATATCCCAGCGGTAACCATCATAACGGATTATACGGACCATTCATATTGGATTTATCCCCATACAGATCAATATGTGGTAGGTTCGACACAGGTGCGTGACCGTTTGATTGATTTAGGGGTAGAGGAAGATAAAATCAAGAACACTGGAATACCTGTGCGGAAAAGATTTATGGAGGTTCCTCCAAAGGGATTTCTCTTAGACAAATATATGTTGAATCCAAATATGTTCACCATTCTTATCATGGGAGGGGGAGACGGCTTCTTTGGAAAAGGACTGACAACCTTTCGGGCATTGGAATCTATCTCCACACCGATTCAAATCTTCGTCGTTTGCGGTAAAAACAATAAGTTAAAAAAACAATTAGAGTGGGAATTAAAGGATTTAAAGCATGATGTGAGAATTTTTGGCTATTGCGAAAATATTCATGAATTAATGGCCATATCAGACTTAATGATTAGCAAACCGGGGGGAGTCACAACCTCTGAGGCAATGTCCATGGACTTACCATTACTAATTTATCATTCGCTGCCTGGTCAGGAAGAAGATAATGCGGAATATTTATATCGTTCAGGATTTGCTTTCATTGCCAAATCAGAGAAAGATGTGATTAGGCAGATTGAAAATCTTGTCTACAATTCAGCACCGTTAAAATGGATGAAACAAAGAATCAAAAAATATCAAACCAAAAATTCGTCAATAGATGCCCTTCGTGTAATTGTCGGGGCGGTGAAACGTGTTCAATCACCTAAAGCATCAAATTATAGAACGATTCAAAAGCGAGAGGAAATAGAGGTGAGTATATAATATGGGCTTCATTATTTCAGCTATCATCTTTTTCATTTTATTTTACACTGTTGTCCCATATTTTCTATCACGTGGTTTAGGGCTGAAGGTATTGAAAAGGGTAAATGATCCTTCAAAGATAGCCTTCACGTTTGATGACGGACCGGACCCAATTTATACTCCAATTCTTCTTGATTTATTGAAGAAAAATGACGTAAAGGCAACCTTTTTTGTGGTTGGTTCCAAAGCTGAAAACCAGCCTGACCTAATCCAGCGAATGCATCAAGAAGGCCACTTAATCGGGATCCACAATTATGTTCACCATTCGAACTGGTTCATGTCCCCTTGGAAGGTTTGCAAGGGGCTTGAGGATACAGCAAAAATTATCGAAACGATCACTGGGGTAAGACCTGTGTATTACCGTCCGCCCTGGGGAATGCTTAATCTTTTTGATTTTGTCAAAAAAGCCAAATACAAAATTATTCTTTGGTCGATTATGGCGGAAGATTGGCGGACCTCTGGCGGCAGTGAAAAGATCAAACATCGACTATCAAACATAAAAGGCGGGGACGTCATCTTGCTCCATGACTGCGGAGATACACTAGGAGCAGAGTTAGATGCTCCTAGAAATACAATTAATGCTTTAAAGGATGTATTTAAAACAGTGAAAACAAAGGGATATACATGTGTCCGTGTGGATGAATTATAAAGTAGTTGCGAGTCTTGAATTACTACATGTTTTTATCAAAAGAAATGTATTGAAAGAATTTTTTACAAGGTAATATAAATAGGAGTTAACAAAAACACCAGCTTTTAACTTAAGCTGGTGTTTTTGTTGTGAATTAAAGGTTTTTGCTGTTTCCTTTTGCAGTCGTTTTCGGAACAAGAGGGATTCGGTTATAAATGTGAATAATGGCGTTTGCAACGGGTTCAAGAAACGGGCTCAGTTTGAAAACAACGGTACTAATGACTAACGATACGATAATGCTTCCTAAGATATCAAATGGATAATGATGCCCCACATAGATTCTGGATAAACCTGTTAGGAAGGCGAACAATAGCATGCCGATTCCAATTTTTCGATGAACGAAAAGGACTGCCAGTGCTAAGGCGAATGCTCCTGTTGTATGGTCACTTGGAAACGAAGCGTCCGCCGCATGGTCAACTAATAGATTGACCTTATGTGATACAAATGGCCGTGGTTCAAAGTACATATGACCAATGATGAAGTTTATCAGCAATGCAAAGGCACCGGTAATTGCTGCATAAACGACCGTTTTCTTATACTGATCTTTTCCGAAAAACCAAATGAGCAGTAAAACAATGGCATAGATCATTAAGGCGTTGTTCGTTACTCCGGCCATCAATCCATCTAAAAATGGATGGTGACCCGCAAATTGATTAATGGATTTAAATAAATCGTAATTCATAATAAGCTCCCTTTGTTTGACATATGTTGACCTTGTAATGAAAAAGTCTCCCACCAGTTTTCATATTGAGATGTTGAATTTTAACAAGTACTTTTAGCCACAAGTGGGTACCTTAACTATAAAAAAGAAAACTAAACAGGCTATGAAAAAAACATTAATATTCCATTAAAAAATGAAATCTTCCAATTGTAATGGTACAGTTTAATTGTAGATAATGTTATATAAGTTTTTGTTCATGATACTGCAGGGGGAATCAATATGAAAACTCATATATTAGTCGTAGAGGATGAAATTCAAATTGCGCGTGTATTAAAGATGGAGTTGGAATATGAAGGATACAATGTGACGGTTGAACATAATGGGAAGGACGGTCTGGAGAAGGCCTTACATAGTGAAATTGATTTAATCTTACTGGATGTAATGCTGCCGAAATTAAGCGGGATTGATGTATTAAGGAGATTACGAAAGGAGAAAGAAGACCTTCCTGTGATTCTCTTAACTGCCCGTAATACCACGTTTGATAAGGTAGCTGGCCTTGACCAAGGCGCGAATGACTATGTGACAAAGCCATTTGAGATTGAAGAATTATTAGCAAGAATTCGTTCCTGCCTCCGTCATTATACGAAAAATGGACTAAAGGAAGATAAATCCATTCTAACAGTAGAGGATCTAGAGATTGACACCGATACAAGAGAAGTGACAAGGGCAGGTACTTCCATCACCTTAACTCCGAAGGAATATGACCTGCTGGTGTATTTAATTTTAAATAAAAATAAAGTGGTCACACGAGAAAATATTCTTTTAAATGTATGGGGCTATGACTATGAGGGAGAAACGAACGTGATTGACGTGTTCATCCGGCATTTGCGAAAAAAAATAGAAGACGATTTCTCTTCTTCACTTATCACCACGATTAGAGGCATTGGCTATACGATAAAGGAGAACGCAGATGAGGATCACATTAAAAATTAATCTATTAACGACAGCTTGGATGCTGTTTATCTTAATTTTGATCAACATTGTCGTTTATTTATTATTTATGAAAACGACTGTCAATATGGAAGAGGACATGGCGTTTCAAAAGGCAGGGGATATTATAAAAAATATCCGAGACAATGATTTATCTGATCAAATTGAAAGTGATCTGAAGAATAATTTAACCGAAAATTCCTATATTCGTATCCTGCAGCCTGATGGACGGATCCTTTTTGAGGTAACGAATGAAAAGGAGCTAACCAAAAAAGTCAAAGGGAAATATGTGAATACACAGGAATCTGAAAGACGATTACTAGTGTTAGAGCACGAGGAAAAGCAAGTGTTAATTGTTCGTGTCCCAATTCAAAATGGAACCCTGGTAAATGGCAGCCTGGAGATTGGGCAGGAATTAGCTGGCCTCGAATCAAGGAAAGATATCCTATTATGGATTCTTGGGGTCAGCACGGTGTTAGCAGCTATACTATCATTGCTCAGCGGTAGATGGCTATCGAATATCATTATGCGGCCTATTTCCAATATGATTAATACGATGGAAGATATTGAGCGAAGCGGAGTGCCAAAGAAGATTTCCATTCATAATGATACGAAGGATGAACTTCAAACATTAGCGAATACATTTAACAGAATGATTGACAGGCTGGAGGATAACTTTGAAAAGCAGTCCCAGTTTGTTTCTGATGCCTCCCATGAGTTGAAGACGCCGTTAACTGTGATTAAGAGCTATGCAAATTTGTTAAGACGGCATGGGCTTGAAGATAAAGAAATGGCAGATGAAGCGATCCAAGCGATTCACTCTGAAGCTACCAGAATTCAAAAAATGACAGAAACTTTTTTAGATGTAGCTTCATTAGAAAAAGAAGTAGAATTGGACATGGATGTAGTCAATCTTGTATCGTTATGCCAAGCAATTTTAAAACAGCTTAAAGAGGTATATAAAAGAGAAATTACCCTTCATTTCAAGCAATCACCCATCCTTATTATGGCGGATGAATTAAAAATCAAGCAGGTCATCATTATTTTACTCGATAATGCTATTAAATATAGTAATGAAAAAATTGATGTTTTTTTAGAAAAAAATGATGTGAATGCAGTTGTTCGCGTGAAAGATTACGGTATAGGCATTCCGGGGGATGAAATTAAGAATATTTTTGAACGATTTTACCGGGTGGATAAAGCGAGGAGCCGCGAAACTGGGGGTTCTGGTTTAGGTCTTCATATTGCGAAAAGAATCACGAAGTTACACAAGGGGGAAATAAAAATAAAAAGTAATGAAGGGGAAGGGACGGAAGTAGAATTACTTTTACCTGCGAGTTTGGAAATAGTATAAATATAAAACACGACTTCGAACACCGGAGCCGTGTTTTTAGTATTTAAATATTTTTATCCGCCATTTTATTTTTAATATATGTGAACACTATTGGCAACAAAGAAACCACGACGATTCCAAGAACCACGATACTGAAGTTGTTTTTGACAATCGGAATGTTGCCGAAGAAGAAGCCAGCGAACAAGGCGATGCTTACCCAAAGAATCCCGCCGATGGCATTGTACGATAAAAATTTACGGTATGGCATTGTGCCCACTCCGGCCACGAAAGGCGCAAAGGTCCGAATAATCGGTACGAACCTTGCTAGGATAATGGTAGAAGAACCGTGCATATCGAAGAATTCTGTGGTCCTGTCCAAGTATTCTTTTTTTATGAACCGAATGTTTTCACGGGCAGAAACTTTATCCCGTAAAAAGTGGCCAATGGAGTAATTCACCGTATCGCCGAGAATGGCAGCTAGGCAAAAAATCAGGTAAATAGGCATTAATTTGATGGAACCGGCTGCCGCTAAAGCTCCAGTTGCAAATATTAAAGAATCGCCAGGTAAAAATGGCATAATGACAAGGCCCGTTTCGCAAAAAACGATGATAAACAGGATGAGATAAATATAGATCCCATATTCATTCATATAAAGATTCAAATGCTTATCGAGATGCAAAAAAATATCAATTAAACTACTCACTTAATTTTTCCCCTAACATAAAATTTTATATTTCTACTTTAAGCTTGGAGTGTAAAGTTCTTATTAATTTATTATTAACAAACGATTAAATTTTTGATGCGAAAAAATAAAAAACCACTTAAAATAGTGGCTTTTTAATCACGCATAGCTCCTGCCTCTCGGGAGGTCATTGCACCTTGCCCTTGGCTTACATCCTTTTGAATTTCTTGTTTTACTTTTTGGGGATTAGTCCCGGTAAATTCTGGCTTCAAATTAGAATTCAAATCCTCAGTAGGTTGTTGTTCTCGCTGCATACAAATCCTCCTCAATTCAGGTTAACAATTCTATTATTTACAAAAATAAAAGATATATCCGAGGATTAATTTTAATCATAGCGAACTCGGTCCTGTCCTTCAATGATTAATTCAAGTTCTGTATAGAAGTTAAGTTCAAGCGGTGCAGGCAGGCGCTCCATAATTTTTTTAATTTCCATTAGATTTTCAGCTTCTTCGACCGTTGCTGGCGGCTGTTCTAACTGCTGATACCAAAGCTTTAATTCATCAATAAACTGATAAAAATGCATCTCAAACCGTTCCGCACATTCTTCACTTTCATCTTCTGAAGCCGTCTTCATCATTTCCCAATCATTAAGGGCTGCCTCCAATTTCTCGTTAACACGATTAATCACAATATCACTCCTAATATTTTAAATATTGAGCAGGAATTTCCCTAAGTGTGTAAGCTGCAAGTTTCTTTTTACATGCTTGAATATGAAATGTGATAGTGGATTGTGTGTATCCTAACTTCGATGCAGCCCCTGAGTAACTACCGATTTCGACAATCGTCTGAAACGTTATAAGGTGTCTAATTTCCATGAATTTCTCCTAAAGTTTTGTGATGTATCGAAAAAAATGATAATGATTTTATAAATTTCAATTTTATTTATAGTTAATATCATCTTACAATAAAGGTCATTTAATAGTAAATTATTGAAGGTGAATTTATGAGTTTAGTTGCATTTCTTTCTTATGTTATTATTACATCCATTACACCAGGTCCTAGTAACATCATACTGATGAATGAAGCGAGAAGTTTTGGTTTTATAGGCTCATGGCGATTCATTAGCGGCATTTTGGCAGGATTTGCGGTCCTTGGAATTATGAGCGGCTTGTTTACAACAGGTTTATACAATTTCATTCCTATTGTTGAGCCATATTTTAAAGTGGCGGGTGTAATATATCTACTATATCTGGCTTGGCAGGTGGGGTTAAACAAAAGTTCAGCGGTGAGCACTCATAATATGCATTCCTCTTTTCTTTCCGGTTTTATTTTTCAAATTATAAATGTTAAAAGCATTTTGTTCTTTTTATTGGTAATGAGTGCTTCATTTTGCCATTTCATGATTCTCTTGAGTTCGTCGCAATTTATTTAGCTTAGACTATTTTTCTAGGATGGTTAGCATTGCTTTTGTGGTCTGGGTTTGGTTCGATTTTTAAAAGTATTTTTGCAAAGCATGATAAATCATTTCGGTTGATTATGTGTTTGATGTTGATTTACTCTGCGGTAAGTATCTTTCTGTGATCCGCTATCATATGTATAAACAAAGACATCAATGCAGGCTTTTATTCATACAATAATTTTGGGGTGAGAAAATGCCAAGAGTAAATTACCGAAGTTCGGATGTTGCCTTAATGGCAAGGATGATGAGGGCGGAAGCCGAGGGTGAAGGAAAACTGGGAATGTTAATGGTCGGAAATGTTATTGTTAATCGAGTCAAAGCAGATTGTTCAGACTTTAAAGGTTTAAGAACCATTCCACAAGTCATTTTTCAAGTACAAGGCGGGAATTATTCGTTTGAGGCAGTACAAAAAGGAAATGTATTTTATCAAAAAGCAAGAACCTCTGAAAAAAGATTAGCAAAACAAAATTTAGAATATTGGAGACAACACCCATCAAAATATTCCCTTTGGTATTTTAATCCGTATGCTCCATGTCCTGGAACATGGTACGGTCAACCTCATTCTGGTCAATTTAAAAATCATTGTTATTATGAACCAAAAGCTGGAGTATGTGATGCTGTATATACTGGTGCTTAAGAGCTTACTCTTTGAGTAAGCTCTTTTCCCATATTTCATACTGATATATTAAGTAGTGTTGGATCAGTAGAGATCATTTGTATGTATGCATCGCCGAAAATTTTGTTCAACTTCTTGTCCCAATGGAAGGATTGTAAAACACCGCTCTGGTAAGCACTGGAGCGGTGCTGCTAATTAAATATAGAAGTATACAACAATTACAATGTTTCGATATATCCTTCTGTTCCATTCACGCGAATTCGCTGACCATCTTTTATCAGTTTGGTAGCATTTTCTACTCCAACAACTGCTGGTAAGCCATATTCGCGTGCGATAACTGCTCCATGTGTCATCAGTCCTCCAACTTCGGTGATCAAGCCTTTTATGGATACAAACAATGGTGTCCAGCTAGGATCAGTAAAGGAGGTAACTAATATATCTCCATCTTCTAGATCTGCATCTTCCATGTTTAAGATGACACGTGCTCTTCCCTCTATAACTCCGGAAGAAACAGGTAATCCTACAATAGCTTCGGCTGGGAGATTTTCTCGTTTGTACTCACCTGAAATGATTTCACCATCAGATGTGATAACACGTGGGGGAGTTAGTTTTTCATATAATTTGTACTCTTCTTTTCGTTTGCTGATGATTTTGTAATCCAATTTATTGGTGCGTATGACTTCACGGAGTTCTTCAAAAGTGAGATGGTATATATCTTCTTTTTCATGAATGACACCCGCTTGTATGAGTTGTTCAGCTTCTTTGAGTAAGGCCTGCTTATAAACGAAGTAGCGATTGATCATGCCGTATTTTGGATATTCACGATACCCGATGAAATTCCGGATTAGGTCAATCATTCGTTTTGTTTCTTTGGCCTTTTGTTCACCCTCCGGTAATTGTTTCAATCGGTCTAATAACTCTCTTTCTTTTTCCAAAGCTTCCTGTCGCCCGTTCTCGAATTTGCGCTTGCCAGCATTAGGTTCAAAGTTTTTGATGTTACCAAGAATCATGGGGACAAGTATAATTGGTTTTTCACTCCAACGAGTTTTCGTAATATCGATTTCTCCGGCACATCGCATTCCGTATTTGTTGAGATAAGCTATTATTGCGTCTTTGGTTTCCTGCCCGCCATCAAACTTAAACAGTTCATCCAAAAAGTTATCATCTTTTACATGTTGTAAATAATCAATTACTTCTGGATAAGGACGAATCACATCTGCGACATCCAAAAGTGCAAGACCCATTTCAGAAGTAATATTGTTTGGTACAGATTGAGAAAGCGTGTCTGATGCGCTTTTTTCACCTAACCACTCGTTCATTTTTTCATTAATCCATGTTGAAGCATTTATAGCAGTCATAAATACAGCTGAACTTTGTGGGTCAAATAATATTTTCTTTAATTCCTGAATATCTTCTAGAATAAAATTAAATAAATCTGATCCTGATTTCGTTTGGATGTTATGTTTTAGCTCTTCTATGGATGTTTGACTGCGCTTAATCAAATCAGAAACGATTGTCGGGTCGTTTTCAATTTGTGCTTGAGAATTTGCAGACGACATACTTTTATTGCTTTTACCGGAACTCTGTTGTTGGGTATCATTTGTTAACGATTTTATGAAATCTCTTCGCTCTATTATGGTAATAAGTGCATCTTTCATGAGCGGATCGTGTTGTCCCATGGCATCTAATAACATTTTTCTACTGTTAGGTGAAGCCAGTTGATGTGTGACATCCACAAACAACCTTCCACTGGCTTTCCGCATGGGGGCAGAAGTCGTTAACAGGAAAAATGAAAGTCCCAATGGTTTCATTGGGTCAGTCATCATTTGCTGATGACCAACAGATACATAGACATGATTATCTTGATCATTCGCTTCAGGGATGGGGAAAAGAGTAGTGATTGGCCGGCTCTGGACAATGTAAATTGTATCATCAACCAAGCACCATTCGATATCTTGTGGGCAGCCAAAATAAGCTTCGATCTGTCTTCCTATGCGTGCTAATTGTAAAATTTGTTGTTCAGTAAGTGTTTGCTTCTTTTGCTGATCAGGGTCGATCGGCACGGTCTCTGTTCCGCCTTCCTTTCGTGCATAGATAGCCAATTTTTTAGTTGCTATCATTTTATCGACGATTTGATCTTTCTGTACTTTATAACAATCGGCTGATACCAAGCCTGAAACCATTGCTTCACCAAGCCCAAAACTGGCATCGATTGATAGTAACTTTCGGTTGGAGGTAATCGGATCAGCGGTAAATAAAATCCCTGAAGCCTGAGGAAAAACCATCCTTTGGACAATAACAGATAAATAAACTTGTCTGTGGTCGAATCCATTTTGTATTCGGTATATTACCGCTCGATCCGTAAATAGAGAAGCCCAACATTTTTTGATGTGATGCAAGATGGCTTCTTTTCCTACGATATTTAAATAGGTGTCTTGTTGACCAGCAAAAGAGGCATGTGGTAAATCTTCAGCAGTTGCACTAGAACGCACTGCATAAGCATGTTGATCGCCAAACTGGGTGAGATAGTCAGTAACTGAGCATGCAACATCGGAAGGAATTTCTACTTCCATAATAATTTGTCGAATCTTCCTGCTGATCTCACTAATTTGATCACGATACTCTACTTTTAGCTTTGTTAGTTGATCCAACAATGCTTGAAACGTTTCGTTTTGTTCGATGGCTTTTTGATATCCTACTGTTGTAATACAAAATCCTTCCGGTACTTTTATTTCTTGAATTTTTGATAACTTTCCTAAATTTAACGCTTTCCCTCCAACGAGCAAAAGCTGAGTTTTTTCTATTTCCCGAAAGCCGAGAGCCAAAGAACTCATTCCACATCTCTCCTAATCATTAAATGTTTTATTGATTTTACCAGCAGTGAATAGAAATAAATAGTCTATAATTACCATTTTTTATATGCTATAATTAAAATAGGAAGAGTATAAAAAATATGATTCATTAAGACTTTTAAATAAATATAATAAAAAGGGGAAGGCCTAATTAAGTTTCCTTAATCCCTTCCCTGCATGAATTTCCTGAATTCCTTCCTCACAAACTCCATAGGATCGCCAGGAGCAAGTTTCGCAAAATATTTGAATATCGGAGGGGACGACCAACTTTCGCACTCGAGATTCGATGTCCTCCCACCTGAGAATTTGTCCAATTTTCAGCCCCATTTTAGCTAAAATAGCAGCATCTTGATCATAAATACTCTGTTCTTGGCAATGGTATGCTCCTGAGTTGGGATATTTTTCGCACAAGTGATCGGGCCCCTTAATCAGCTGAATTAACGTCTCAGGATTTTCTCTCAAGGTTTGATGCAGGCGTGTCATATTTTCCACATATTCTTCAGAATAGCCCATTCCCCGGTATCCGAGTAGGCAAAAAAGATGATGGCCACGCAGCTTATACATATTTCTTCCCCCAGTTTTGCAGATTTAACTTAAAGAGTTAACCTTGTTTTGTTTGTGGTTAACTCATATAATTTATCATAACAGATCGTAATTATCGATTGGGAGATTTTTTGTTTTGGTAACGGTGAATTTTTCAATGGTAGGTAAGGAAAGAGAGCTGTCCTTTGCTAATTAACCAAGAACGTCTCTCCGAATTCATCAAAAGAGTGTTTAAAGTCAAACGCGAAAGGAGTTGGCCCATGCTTAATGTAATGATTGTATCTCTTGAAAGCCCCTTCCCAGGAAACATCCTTCACCGTTTCCGTCCACCACACAACATATGCAGGTTCATTCTCTTGATGAGGTTCAATCCACTTGCTCCTCTTTTGTAATGCTCGCTTATGTTGACCAGAATAGGTAAAACGATATAAGGATTGAAGACTTTTCCATACCGTTAGTGTAAGAATAGGAAACTCCTCCCCTTTAATTACATTTTCAGGGAATGGCACTTCAATAGAGGAAAAATCCTTAATAAGATGCCCTGATTTACCAGCCTGCTGAAATACTTCATAACCCACTTCAAAAAATTCACGAGAAGCAGGATGTTCATATGGATGTTTTAGCCTGCCAACAGTATAAATCGCCACAAAGGCCATAATTATCTCTCCATTTACACTTTTTACCTACTTATATTCAAGAAAGACTGAGCTGATTCCAATAGGAATTAAATTTCTACTTTTATATCGATAGAAGGGTGTATTAGATAATTTTGTTAATCGAGAATTATAAAAATGAAATCATTTTATTAAACATAATGTAATAAGAACAAATATTAAAACACCGATGCGTTTTAGTGTAAGAAGGGGATTACTTATATTAGTAGAATTTATAGTGTTATGTAAGGTAAAGGGGGATTAAAAATGAACAAGAGAAATATCCAAGTATCCCTAAGACAAGGAAACATAAATGATGCAGAAGCTATTTTAGAACTTCAAAAGGAAGTTCTTTCAGAAAGTAAATTTATGATTTCGATAATAGAAGAATATCAAGAAACTACGGAGCAATTAAGAAACTGGATTGAAAAAATCTTAAATAATAAAAGAGAAAAGCTAATTGTAGCGGAAAGCAAAGGGCAGATTGTTGGTTTGATTGTTTTTCGCTCAAAAAGTACTAAAAGGCTTTCTCATACAGGTTCTTTTACAGCAATGGTCAAAAAACAGTACCGCAATCAAGGCATTGGTAAACTACTAATTAAAGAACTTTTAAACTGGGCTGAACATAACCCTTTAGTAGAAAAAGTAAGTTTAGGTGTTTTATCAACAAATCAACGTGCAATCGAATTGTACAAAAGTATGGGATTTGTTGAAGAAGGACGAAAAATTAAAGAGGTTAAGTTTAGTGATGACTTGTATGTAGATGATATTCTTATGTATAAACTGGTTTAACTCCAACCTTTTTATCTAACAGAGTGCGACTTATAAGGTATGATTTTGTTTGCTAAGAAAAGACTCATAGTACTCATAGTAGCGCGTATTCATGATTTTATCTCACAGATGCGCATTATGAAAGGATCATTGTGCATGTATTCAGGATTTATTGCCTCAGATGCGACTATGAAAAACGCATAGTGCGGCGGGCTGTTTTTTAATTTGATCGAGCAAGTCAGTAAATAAGGATATTTTTAAAACATGATGAAAAAAGGTAAATCAAGTTTTCATAGAATAATTATAGAAAAACTACAGGAGATTCGAATGTCTAATAAAAGCTGGGGGCATAGAAAGGGTATACGCGAACGAGCGGTAGAAAAAGAAGAGAGGCCGGTCGAATAGAAAGAGTATATGCGACCGAGCGTCAGAAAAAGAAGGTCCACCGGTCGCATAGAAAGAGTATATGCGACCGAGCGCCAGAAAAAGAGGAGCCGTCGGTCGCATAGAAAGGGTATATGCGACTGAGCGGCAGAAAAAGAAGAGAGGCCGGTCGAATAGAAAGGGCATATGCGACTGAGCGGCAGAAAAAGAAGAGTAATTGGTCGCATAGAAAGAGTATACGCGACTGAGCGGTAGAAAAAGAAGAGCCGTCAGTCGAATAGAAAGAGTATACGCGACCGAGCATCAGAAATAGATGCACTTTCGGTCGCATAAATAAAAACCGCAGCTATTTTTTATTGTATTAAGGGAAAGGGGGATCCCATTGGCTTTTAATGATACGTTTAATATTGGTGCACATGCAATAATATTTAATTCAGAGGGTGAGGTCCTTCTGTTAAAACGGACATATGGGAATATGGGGTGAGGTTTGCCAGGTTGGGGTATTGACCTGGTAATCAAGCGTTATATCGAGAATGTAGTGAAGAACTTGGGTTAGATGTCCTAATATTCATTACTAAGTAAAGGGAATTTAGATGCTTTTTTTATTGAAGTAAGGAGTAGCATACATATTGAAAAAATTAGTTCAGGAGAGTTAACCAATGAAATTGGGGGAACCAATTGCTACTGGAAATACAGCAAAAATATATCTTTTTGAAAACAAGATTATCAAAATATTTAATGACTTTTTGCCAGATACGGCAGCATTATATGAAGCAAATAAGCAAAAATTTGTTTATTCGTGTGGACTTTCCGTTCCTAAAGTATTAGATATTACGAAGATAGATGGCAAACAGGCAATAATTATGGAATATATTAAGGGAAGAACATTTGGCGATTTATTATATGAAAACATGGAACAAGCAGAGCTTTACCTGAACATTTCAGTTGATATCCATCAAAAAATCCATAACGTTGCAGCTGATTCGTTGGAACCTATGTCCGAGAAATGGAGAAGGCAAATTGAATCTGTACAAATGCTAAAAAAAAGATAAAAGTCATTTTTATTAAACAAACTTGAATCAATGTCATATACCAGCAGGCTTTGTCACGGGGATTTTCATTTGTTTAACTTAATTATGTCAGAGAATAATGTGACAATAATTGATTGGGTAGATGCAAGTTCGGGTGATATACGTGCAGACATATGCAGAGCGTATCTTTTGTATTCACAATTTTCAATGGAATTAGCGGATCAGTACTTAAGGCTATATAGTGATAAAAGCGGCTTAGCAAAAGAGGACATATTTCAATGGGCTCCAATAATAGCTGGGGCAAGATTATCTGAGATTGTTTGTACAGAAAAAAACGAACGACTAATTGAAATAATAAATTTTTACTGCCCATAATAATGAACACTGGCTAAAGGAGGAGCAGCCTCCCTAGACCGGAAATGAAAGAAAGAGTAACAAAGCTTTTATTATAAATAGTGAAGCAATAAACAAAAGTAAACCGCATTTTAGACATATCTAATTTGCGGTATTTTTATTTCAATTTTATACCCGCCGATTATACTAATTTTGGAAAATGATTTTAAAATTAAAGTAATTTCGTAACAACAATACTGTACGATACATAGTATAAAACAAATACTGTATGACATATAGTATTAAAAATACAAAAATGAGGTGGGTGAAATGAGTCAATTATTAAATTCATTAGCAACAGAGCTTAGGCGTGGAACGTTAACATTAGCGGTTTTAAGTCAGTTAAGAAGTCCCCAGTATGGATATTCGCTTGTTCAGTTATTGGAGGCATCGGGGATTGCCATAGATCAAAGCACTTTGTATCCATTGCTTCGCAGATTAGAAAAACAGGAGCTAGTGTCGAGCAGCTGGGATACTTCTGAGAGCCGGCCCCGTAAGTATTATGTGTTAAGTGAATACGGGTTGGAGATATTTTTGCAGTTAAAAAAGGAATGGATTCAGAATTCGAAAGAACTTTATAACTTATTAAAGGGAGAGGAAGATGATGAATCTAATTGATGTATATATTCAGGAAGTTACTCGAAGACTGCCTGAAAAAAACCGTGAGGATATTGCACTGGAGTTACGGTCGACTATTGAGGATATGCTGCCGGAGGAACACAACGAGCAAGATGTCAAGACAGTTCTTGAAAAATTAGGGAGTCCTGTCACATTGGCTGCTGGCTATCTAGATCGGCCAATGCACTTAATTGGTCCACGCTATTTTGATGTATATATGACACTGCTTAAAATGATTTTACCGATTGCGGCTGTCATTTCGTTAATTTCGATGATAGCTCAATATTTTATTGGCAATGGGGGAGAAGAGGCGGTAATAAATGTTGTTTTGGGCTTGATAGGCGGGGGAGTAAAGAAAATCATTGAAGTAGGAATCCAAGTATTCTTCTGGCTAACACTTGTGTTTGCTGTTATAGAACGAACAGTTAAAGGGAAAGATTGCGAGCCACTAACCGCTAGCCTAAAAAAATGGACGCCTGATGATTTGAAGAGCATCGCTTATATTCCTAAGAAAAAGGCGATTTCAAAATGTGAAGTATTTGGAAGTTTGATGTGGACAGCAATCTGGGCAACACTTTATTTTTATGCGAATCAGCTTGTAGGTGTATATGAGGGAAGTGGAGACAGACTAGATTTTGTAATACCAGCTTTCAATCAAGAGGTTTTGCTTCGGTATTGGCCAATCGTTGTGATTGTAATTGTTTTCGAAATAGCAGTATCTCTTTATAAATTGATAAAAAGACAATGGACAAAAAGAATGGCGACTGTTAATTCTGTCCTCCAGTTCATTGGCACCATTGTATTTATTGTCATATTATTAGATTCAAATCTGTTTAACAACGATTATATTACGTATTTGTCGAATTTATTTGCGACGACTACTAATCAATTAAAAACATGGATGGTTGGCGGTGGAATTTTCATCTATATGATATCTGCCGCAATCAGTGCGTTTGATGGATTCCGCAAGGCAAGAATTCGTTAAACTGTAGTGCTTACTAGATTAACCGTGAACCGTACTGATAATCAATTTGATTATCAGTTTTTTGGTTGGTGAAATATTCCAACATAAAATAATTGAAATTACAGGTGATTGTGATGGCCGGTATCTTTTCAAAACAATAAAAATTTAGTAAATGAAGGAAATTATCTATTAATACTAGAATATCTTATGAAAAACATCTTAAAAACTGCCGGTGGGAATAATTTTTTAATTATCAATGGGAGGGATTTTTATGATTCTTGGTTTACATCACGCTCAGATTACGATTCCAAAGGGTGCTGAAGAAGAGGGGAAAAAGTTTTATTGTGGAATTCTCGAATTACCTGAGAAAGAAAAGCCCGAATCACTAAAGGGGCGTGGAGGATTTTGGTTAGTAGTTGGTGATAAAGAAGTACATATTGGTACAGAAGATGGTTTTGACCGATTAAAAACAAAAGCCCATTTAGCTTATCAAGTAGAGGATATATCGTTTTGGAGAAGTAAATTAGAACAAAATAATATTCAGATAATGGAGGGAGTTCCGATTACTGGATTTAAACGTTTTGAGTTTAGAGACCCATTCGGAAACAGGGTAGAAATGATTCAGGAAATTTAGTTATTACGCTAAATTTATGTTAACATTTTAAAAATATTAGAAATAACTGAGAGTAGAAATGAACAGAATCATATGTTGTGTAAAATAACTGGCCAACACTTATACTAAAGTAGAATAAAGAAATTGGAGGGATATAAGTGCAAATTGAAATGTGGACTGACTTTGCTTGACCATTTTGCTATATTGGCAAAAGGCATCTGGAGGATGCAATTAAACAGATTGATCACCCTATTGAAGTGACGTATCGATGCTTCGAGCTTGACCCGAACATGGGTAAAGATATAAAGGAAAACATTTATGAGGCGCTGGCTAAAAAATATGGCATGAGTATTGCTCAAGCAAAAGCCAATACTCAAAACATGGTACAAATGGCCAAGAATGCTGGGCTGGATTATCATATGGATACTCTTATTTTAACGAACACCTTTGATGCCCATCGTTTGACGATGTATGCAAAAACTAAAGGTTTAATGAAAGAAATGACGGAACGAATTTTGCATGCTCATTTTACTGAATCTAAACACATTGGCGATCATCAAACATTAATCGAGCTGGCAGTAGAAGTAGGCTTGGATCGTGAAGCTGTCGAAAAAATGCTTACCAGTAATGAGATGGCGGATTCCGTACGTGCTGACGAGCAGATGGCCCAGCAATATCGAATTACAGGGGTTCCATTCTTTTTGATTAATAAAAAATACGCGCTATCTGGTGCCCAGCCAACCGAGATGTTTGTTCAGGCATTACAAAAAGTCATTGCAGAAGATGAAATTGTCGTATTAGAGAGCCAAGATGGACTGAACTGTGATGAAAATGGATGTGAAATTCCTAAAAATTAGGTCTTCTTAATATAAAGTTTTAGCTTAACGACTGCCAAACAGGGCAGTCGTTTTTTTATCATTAAAATTGAAATTATTACAAACTTTTTTCGTCATTATTACGTCAAATTTATGGACTATCGTTAGACGAACTTTATTATAATCAGTTAACAAAACTTTGACTTTTTAGGGTTCAATCTAATGTTAGGGGGAATACAGATAAAAATTACTAGGGGATTAAGATGAAAATTAAGAGAAAACGGATCAGAAGAAATGTAGAGAGAGGAATTATTGGATTTATTTTACTTATTATGGCCAGCTTTGTTTACATGAAATCAGAATATAACATTGTGGCGGTGGCGAAAAAGCAGCCATCCACCAAAAATGCATCAACTGTCCATCATGCGCCAATACATAAGCAGTCTATCAAAGGTTCACCATTGGCTGCATCGATTGCCAAAAAGGAAAAAGAAGAGAAGAGTAAAAAAATTGTTTATTTAACATTCGATGATGGACCATCGGCTGATGCTGCTGAATTACTTGATACATTAGACAAATATGGGGCGAAAGCAACTTTTTGTATGTTAGCACCTAATATTGAAAGGCATGCGGAAGTCGTTCAGCGGATGGTCCAAGAGGGTTACGGACTAGGATTACATGGTGTAACACATGACGCCCATCAATTCTATCATTCTAAAACCAGTGCATTACATGAATTGCAAGAGGCTCAAGCCGTTTTAGAGAAGATCGGCGGGGTTAAAACAAATCTTGTGAGAACCCCTTATGGAAGTGTCCCTTTTTTGCTTGATTCCTACCGTGAAGTAATGGAGTCATCTGGATTTCAAATTTGGGATTGGGATATAGACAGTGAAGACTGGGACAAGGGAAGTGCATTTGTTTCACATGTTATCAATAGAATTGACCTTTTAGCAAAGGGAGGAGAACATCCGATTATATTAATGCATGATCGCGGCCATACCATTAAGTATTTGCCGACTTTATTAAAATGGTTAAATGATAATCATTATGAAACCGGAGATCTTGATGGAAGCATGGAAGCTTTCCATTTCAACTGTAATAACAGATGTCGTCCCATCGATGGTGATCAGAAAGCAAAATTATGAATGGGAACTGAAACTTTTTTAACATTTTAAACTCTAAATATGTAATGATGTTGACCTATGAGGGATTTGGCCTTGTAGGTCGTTATTTTGATAATTTGATAAATACTTTTCCTCTCCTGAGAAATAATAATACCAAAGGAGCGATGATGTATGGATAGTGAAAAAGAATTTGTTGCAGCTGATTTATCATCAAATTTAATTAACGAAATTAAATCATTTGAACAGAAATTAAGCGAACAAAGCCAAAAACAGGTCGTGGTAATCGCGTATGAAAAGGATGAACTTCCAACGGAACGATAAAACTTGGTAAAAAGCTTCGGTTATTTCCGGGGCTTTTTACTTTTTCTCAGATAACAGCGAGAATAACAAGGACAATACGGCCTTTAGGTTAGGTGTATAATTGTAGTACCGAATATAAGTGTCATTCGACTTCAACTCTCCGTTTAAGATTCAGAGATATTTTACCTCCTGCATATAATGGTGATTTAAGAAAGGGCAAAAGAAAAAGGACCTAGAGCGGCCCTTTTTCTTTGAGGGAATTAGTATTTTAATACACGTTTTGCCCCCACATAACGTTCTTTCCAGTATTTCGTGTTCAGGGATTGGTATTTAACGCCTGACGATGTTGCAGCTATGAATTTGCCATTTCCGTCATAAATGCCAACGAAAGATACGTTTTTGCCGTTTGTTTTAAAGAAGACTAAATCGCCTTGCTTTAATAGTGACTTCTTTACGGTTTTACCTAGTTTATATTGAGCGCTGGATGAATGAGGAAGGTTGATTTTGGCAGCGGAGGTCTTGAATACATACTGTGTATATCCCGACGCATCGAATCCGGTTTTCGGAGAGGTGCCACCCCATTTAAATTTTGTTCCAATCGAACGCTTCCCAACTTCAATTACTTCCTGCCCCCATGAAACAGATGCTTCTGCTTTTAATAACGGTGTCAATAACAGCGCAAATCCCATAATGAACGAAGTGACAAGTAACAATAGACGTTTTGGCAGACGAACAGACATGGACATTGAAATTCCCCCATTTAATTATATTTGTTAGGTGTGCACACATATAGATAGACGTGATTGGAATTAACGAGTTACAGTTTATGGAAAATATTTTTATAAAAAAAGACGGTTCTTTGCTTCACAAATGAAGCAGAAGAACCGTCCCCGTGTATTCTTTGCTTCACAAATGAAGCAGAAGAACCGTCCCCGTGTATCATAGACAGTGCATCTCGGCTTCAGCTTGATTCCAGGGTACGGAGTAGCCTTGACCTTTGGAGCAGAAGATGGAGGATGAGGTGTATTCTGGATCGGCGTCTTTGTTGTACTGGATTTTTTCGATTACTTCGGCTTGGTTGTGGCAAGGGTAGTAGCCGCCAACCACCAGATTCAGCATTCCTTTCCCCTGGGTAAGGGAAGCAAATTCAGAACCATAGTTCATAAATGTGGAGACAGGAACCTTTCCGGTTATCAGTGCCTTATTTCCTTCGGTGATAGGTGTATCAAAGCTTCCATGTGCCTGCTGGATATCGGTTAGCACTTTCCCCAAAAGATCTAAATTCATCTTAATTTTAAAATCATAAAATGGTTCAAGAAGAATGTTTTTTGTTTTTTCTAGGCCTTGACGGAATGCTCGGAAAGCAGCCTCTCGAAAATCACCACCAGTGGTGTGCTTCACATGGGCTCGTCCATTTAGTAAGGTGATTTTCACATCAGTAAGCGGGGAGCCAGTTAAGATTCCGTGATGTTCTCGTTCAAATATGTGCGAGCGAATGACGTTTTGTGTTCCGACTAGCAAATGATCGGTGTGGCAGACACTTTCAAATGAAATTCCGCTGTTTCGTGCTGCTGGTTCAATTTTTAAATGGACCTCTGCATAATGACCTAACGGTTCGAAATGGCCGTACCCGTTAACCGAAGAACTGATGGTTTCTTTATATAAAATTTCCGGTTCCGCAAATGTGACTTCTAGGTTAAACCTTTCTTTTATGATAAGCTTCAGCACTTCAAGCTGAATCGTTCCCATCACATGAATGTGAATTTCCTGCAGCTGTTCAACCCAAGTGACGTTCAGGGCAGGGTCTTCGGCATCCAGCATTTTAAAATATCGCAATGCCTCTTTAATATTAACTGACGGATCGAAAATAACTTTCGACTTTAACGCCGACACCATTTCGTACTCGACTTTTTCTTTTAAAGTCCCTATACAGTCCCCAGCAGCTGCCGCTGTCATTCCTGTTACGGCAAATAGATCTCCAGCAAAAATTTGGTTCACCGTTTTGAATTTCGTCCCATTGTACAAACGGATTTGGGTAATTTTTTCAACAATGTACTCCTCGTCAACACTGCTGCAGTTGATTTCATCTCGGACCTTTAGATTTCCGCTTAGAGCTTTAATAAACGTCAGTCTTGTCCCATTTTCATCATAACGAATTTTATATACACGACCGGCAAAGGCTCCATCTGCAACATAGCTCGTTTCTGTTAGTAAATCTAATTTTTCCAAAAAGCCCTTCACCCCAACATCCTGCAGGGCAGAACCGTAGAAACTTGGGAAGATTTGATTTTCTCGGATTAGCTGTTTAAGTGTTTCCAACCAAAGTCCCGCCTCGTATCCATGATCCATGTAAGTTTCCAGAAGGCTTTCGTCTCGTTCTGCAATAAATTCAATTAAATCTTCATTCATTTCGCCGTTTCTAAGCCTCTCGGTAAAATCAAAAATATTACCTGTAAGATTTATCCGAATTTCCTCGATGACCTTCCCGGGGTCAGCCCCGATCCGGTCGACTTTGTTGATAAAGAAAAAGGTAGGCACTTGATACTTTCTAAGTAACCGCCATACCGTTTCTGTATGTCCTTCAATTCCTTCCACCGCACTTATAATAACGATGGCATAATCCATTACCTGAATCGCCCGCTCCATCTCAGGAGAAAAATCGACATGCCCTGGCGTATCAATTAAAGTGTATTCAGAATCGCCTATGGTGAAAATTGCCTGGTCGGCAAACACCGTAATGCCGCGCTGTTTCTCAATTTCGTGGGTATCAAGAAAAGTATCCTGATGGTCAACCCTCCCCCTTTGTCTAATCGCTTTCGTATGATAAAGCAGCTGCTCAGAAAGCGTAGTCTTGCCCGCATCTACATGAGCTAACATACCAATTATCTTCTTCATACCCGCACCTCTACTAGTCATTCTTTAAGAATAGTATATCAAAAGAATGAAACATGGGACGTCTCTTCTGCCTCATGATTGAGACAGAAGAAACGTCCCATGCATCATAATATCTGAAAGGTGGACATACATTGAGAGTAGGTTTAAATTCCATAGGAAAGGGTTTTGGATAGACGGATGGAGTTTTTGAATGAGATTTTGAGGACTTATAGTTCGTTTTTTTCGTTAGAGATGTTGGAGCAGGTGTTGACAAGCCCTAGCAGCTGGGGGATTATTGGGACGCTGATTATTTTGGAGGGGCTGTTGTCGGCGGATAATGCCCTTGTTCTGGCGGTAATGGTCAAGCATCTGCCGCCAAAGCAGCGGAAGAAGGCTCTTTTCTACGGGATTTTCGGGGCTTATTTCTTTCGTATTGTAGCAATCGGTTTAGGGGTAACCTTAATCAACATTCCTTGGATTAAAATTGTCTGCGGTCACTATTTATTGTTAATTGTTTTTCAAAACCTATTGATGAGGAATGATGAGGAAGGCACGGTTGCTAATAAGAAAATGGGATTTTGGCGGACCGTTTTAACCGTCGAGCTTATGGATATTGCCTTTAGTATTGACAGTGTGATTGCCGCGTTTGGGGTGTCGAACCAGGTATGGGTTTTATTTCTTGGGGGCGTGTTAGGAATATTAATGATGCGGGGAGTCGCGCAATTATTCCTAAAATTGATTGATAAGGTCCCTGAATTTGAAATCACGGCATTTGTTCTGATCGCCATTATCGGCGTCAAAATGATTACCGGAGCATTCGGCTTCCATATGCATCAGGCGGTATTCTTTGGTATTTTAATCACTATCTTTCTTGGCACTTTCGTTGTCCATTTTTTCAAAGGAAATTCAGGAAATGAACCGACGTACAAAAGTTAAATATATAATCATGAATGGCGGAGGATCATTTCCGTCATTTTTTTGGATATTATTTTTTAACAGAGTATATTATTAAAATGATAATATATCTGGCGTTATTTTTGAGTTTTAAGACTATTACGATATTTTTAATAACCCTCAAAACATTATTGTAAAATATCTAAATTTTCATTATAATATTATTTAGTGAAAGAGAGTTTTAAGTGAAGTATTTATCGTAATAAAAATTGTTCTGCACAAAGAGGGGGGAACTTATGAAAAATCTATTGAAAAAATGGAATCAAATTAGCTTAGTAAAACAAATTATTGTCGGTCTTATTCTAGGTATTATTCTTGCTTTAACAATCCCGGAAACAGCTAAACCTATCGTCATTTTTGGCTCACTATTTGTCGGTGCTTTAAAAGCCGTAGCACCGGTTTTGGTGCTCTTCTTGGTTATGTCGGCCATTGCCCAGCACAAGAGCGGTCACCAGACAAATATGAAATCAATCATCGTGTTGTATCTTTTAGGAACATTTTTAGCTGGACTGATCGCCGTTATTGCAAGTTTTATTTTCCCTGTAACGTTAAAACTGGGCGCAGGTGCTGAGGATGTGACAGCGCCAGGTGGTGTAGCAGAGGTTCTAAAAACTTTGCTGCTGAACGTAGTCGATAACCCGGTAAAAGCCATCTTTAATGCTAACTATATCGGTATTCTAGCTTGGGCAGTCGTTCTTGGGTTTGCATTAAAAAATGCCCCGGATACCACAAAAACCATGATTTCGAATTTTTCTGATGCCATCTCAAAAGTCGTGACTTGGGTAATCAAGCTGGCACCGCTGGGAATCATGGGTCTGGTATTTGATTCTATTACTACCAATGGACTAGAGTCACTGAAAAGCTATGGAGATTTACTTATCGTTTTACTTGGCTGCATGCTTTTTGTTGCTATAGTTGTCAATCCATTAATCGTTTTTGCAGCTACACGTAAAAATCCTTTCCCGCTTGTATTTAAGTGTCTAAAGGAAAGCGGCATTACCGCCTTCTTTACACGCAGTTCAGCGGCGAACATTCCGGTTAACATGAAATTATGTGAAAAATTAGGCTTGGATAAAGATACGTATTCAGTGTCCATTCCATTAGGAGCTACCATCAATATGGCTGGAGCAGCCGTCACCATTTCCGTGCTGACACTTGCAGCCGTTCATACACTTGGCATTCAAGTGGATATCCCAACAGCGATCATCCTAAGTGTGCTGTCAGCGGTTTGTGCCTGCGGGGCATCGGGGGTTGCCGGCGGTTCTTTATTACTGATTCCGCTTGCCGCCAGTCTTTTCGGAATTTCTTCCGATGTAGCCATGCAAGTTGTGGGTGTAGGCTTTGTTGTTGGAGTACTACAAGACTCTTGCGAAACAGCCCTTAACTCATCAACAGACGTTCTATTTACTGCAACAGCCGAATACCGTAAACGCCGCAAAGAAGGCAAGAAAATCGGTGTAAATAATGTTGCTTAATTAATATTTCTAACCAAAGACCAACTTGCATAAGTGCAAGTTGGTCTTTTTAATGAAAGAAACCTATTTAACATAAAAATTATTTGAAAATTTAAACTAATATGATAAAATGAATATAGTTTATCATTAAAAACTTTGTTTATTATAGTAAACCTCAGGAAGTGACAGTATCTATGAAAGAGAAGTATTGGGTTCCAGCAATTGAGAGGGCTGATAAGGTATTAAAAGAAATTGGTGAATATCCAAAGCAGCTGCGTTTGATGGAATTGTCCAAAAGAGTTGACATTAATAAAAGTTCGTTATTCTCACTGTTAAATACATTGGAAACTTTAAAGTGGGTTACGAAGGAGGAGGGTGATACATATTCATTAGGTCCGGCGTTAGGAATGATTGGTTCTGCGTATTTCCGTCAGTTTAATATCATTCAATCGTTTTATAAAGAAGCCAGTAAATCTGTTGCCAAAATTAATGAGCACATTCAATTGGGAGTTTTAGAAGAAGGGGATGTGATTTATTTAGGAAAAATGGAAGGGGATTCAAGAGTCCGCCTTATCACCGACCCAGGGATGCGATTTCCTGCATATGCCTCAGCAATAGGAAAAATTCAATTAACGCAATACTCTAGAGCTGAACTTGAGACTATATATTCGAACCCTTTGGAGCAAAAAACAGCTTTTACCATCTCAAACCTGGACGTACTCTATGTGAATGTCCAAGAGGCTAGAAAAAAAGGCTACGCCATTGAGAACCAGGAAGCTGCTTTAGGATTTCATTGTGTAGCAGCTCCTATTTATAATTTTGAAAATAAAATCATTGCGGGAGTCAGTTTTACCATGATGACCAGTAGCTGGGAAGATAAAAAAGATTCAGCAACGGAAGAAATTATCAATCTGGCAAATCGGCTATCGCACTTAGCCGGCTGGACTGGGGAGAAACAAATTAGTATAGATTAGCAATTCCAAAAGGAGTGGTGATGTCATGAGAATGGAAACTAAAGAAAATACGTGCAAAAACTTTATTAACAACTCGTGGGTTGATTCCGCCTCAGAAGAAATAATCAAGAGCATCAATCCTGCAAATAAAGAAGAAGTAGTAGGTTACGTTCAAAAATCCACACCTGTGGACCTTGAAAAAGCAGTACAGGCAGCTTATAAGGCAAAGAAAAACTGGCGGAAGCTTGGCCAGGTTGCAAGAGGTCAATTGTTATTCAAAGTTGCTAATATTCTTGAAGAAAATTTAAATGACATTGCGGAAACCATGACAAGAGAAATGGGAAAATCACTTCCGGAAGCAAAAGGGGAAACAGCCAGGGGAGTTGCTATTCTTCGCTACTATGCTGGGGAAGGGATGCGGAAGGAAGGGGATTTAATCCCCTCAACTGATCAAGCGGCGCTAATGTTTACTAAAAGGACACCACTCGGAGTAGTCGGGGTCATTACTCCTTGGAATTTTCCGGTTGCCATTCCAATTTGGAAAATTGCTCCTGCTCTTGTATATGGAAATACAGTTGTATTTAAGCCTGCAACGGAGGCAGCTGTAACTGCTGCCAAAGTGGTTGATTGCTTTGCTAAAGCTGGACTACCGGAAGGTGTATTGAATTTTGTAACGGGTACGGGTTCTGTTATTGGACAGAAATTAATTGATCATCCTCTGTTAAATGCAATTACATTTACTGGCTCTGAAACCGTTGGTGAAGGTGTCGCCAAATCAGCTGCAGCCCGTGGAATCAAATTTCAGCTGGAGATGGGAGGGAAAAACCCAGTCATAGTGACGGAGGATGCTGATTTAGATGCGGCCGTGGAGGCAGTCATAAGCGGTGCCTTCCGATCAACTGGCCAAAAATGTACTGCATCAAGCCGTGTCATTATTGAATCAGGGGTTTACGATGCCTTTAAGGAAAAGTTGATTCAAGAAACAAAAAAAATTACAGTTGGACCTGGATTGAATGAGGGAATTTGGATGGGGCCATGTGCCAGTGAAAGCCAGTTTAAAACAGTATTAGAGTATATTGAAAAGGGAAAAGCAGAGGGGGCATCGCTTATTTACGGAGGCGAACCTTTAACAACCGGTGAGTATGTAAAAGGATTTTTTGTGTCACCGACAATTTTTGAAAATGTAACAGTGGATATGACGATTGCTCAAGAGGAAATTTTTGGTCCGGTGATTGCCCTTTTTAAAGCAGATAACTTAGAAGAAGCGATTGCCCTTGCCAATAATACCAAATATGGCTTAAGTGCCTCTATTTTTACAACAAATATTGCAAATCTTCTTGAATTTATCGATGAGGTCGATGCTGGACTTGTCCGAATTAATGCCGAAAGTGCTGGCGTGGAACTGCAGGCGCCATTTGGGGGCATGAAAGCATCAAGTACTGGTTCAAGAGAACAAGGAGAAGCAGCGAAGGAATTCTTTACCTCCATCAAAACAGTGTTTATCAAAGGCTAATAGGTTCATATAGGGAGTTTCTGATTAAAAATTCTCCCTATTTTTTCTTTAATAGCAAGAAAACGCTATATTTATTAAAGGAAAGAGGGAAAACAGATGAAAGAATCTAGAGAGTTATTAGAGAGGCTCGGTTATCCATCCACTGATTTTACAAGACTTCCTGATTCGACAAAAAGATTTCCTGATGGAGCACAATATCGGATTGAACTGCCTAGTGTGGAAGGACCAGTTGCATTAAAAGAAATGTTAGATGAAATCGACCGATATGGGTTAGCCATTCACCGGGTCTCGCAGGGCAGCGGGATTATGCTGTTAACAGATGAGGAAATACGTGAAATGTGCCGTTTGACTGCTGAAAGAGGAATGGAACTCAGCTTATTCGTCGGACCACGGGGAACATGGGATATTAGTGCCCAGCCATTTACAAGCAGCGGACAATCCATTGGCTTGCGACATGAAGGAGCAGACCAGCTTGTTTATGCAATGGAAGATTTAAAGCGGGGGGCCAAATTAGGGTTAAGAGGAGCATTAATTGCCGATGAAGGACTGCTGCTGCTAACGAAGGAAATGAAAAAATGCGGTCAGCTGCCAGAGGACATTGTTGTAAAAGTATCTGTACAAATGGGAGCTGCCAACCCAGTTTCTGTGAAATTAATGCAGGACCTTGGTGCCGGAACGTATAATGTTCCAACAGCGCTTACACTCCATAAACTTGCATCGATTCGTCAGGCAATAGATATCCCGATAGATTTATATGTTGAGGTACCTGATAATTTTGGAGGCTTCCTCCGTTATTATGAAATCCCGGAAATCATTCGTGTACTGGCGCCGGTTTATATTAAATTTGGATTGCGAAATCATCCGGATGTGTATCCGTCTGGAAAGCAATGGGAAAATACGAACATCTCATTAGTCAAAGAACGTGTACATCGCGCAGCACTTGGTATACAAATGATTGAGCGTTACTATCCTGATGCTATAACCTCCAAACTTGGTGCTGAAGGATTAGGGATTCCAAAGATTGTTACTGGTTCGGTCACTAATTAAGATTAAGAACTTGATAGGAGGGGTTTGAAAATGAGATTAGTATCTTATAGTTCCGGGTCGGACATACATCTCGGTGCTTTAATAGGAGAAAAACAAATTTTAAACTTAAGTAGTTTACAAGATTTTTACAAGGATCGTATACAACACACTTTTAGGTTACCTAATGATATGAAGCAATTTATTGAACAAAATGAAAGGGCATTGCCTTATGTTGAAGCGTTGTTAAATTGTTACGATGAAAATGATTTTCCGGCCGGCAATATATCAGATGTTGAGGTATTAGCACCTATCATCAATCCAGAGAAAATTATTTGTGTTGGATTGAATTATCTTGATCATTGTAAGGAAACGAATATGGAGCCGCCTGCAACGCCAGTAATTTTTTCAAAATATGCAAACGCCATTATTGGAGATCAAGCAGCGATTGAACTACCTGTCAACTCAAGTCAAGTGGATTTTGAGGCGGAATTGGCAATTGTAATCGGGAAAGAAGCGAAGTGTGTGACAGCGGCAGAAGCTGAGGACTGTATATTTGGCTATACAATCATGAACGATGTGAGTGCCAGAGATCATCAATTTACGGATGGTCAATGGACAAGAGGGAAATCGGCTGATACATTTGCGCCAATCGGTCCTTCTATTGTCACCAAAAATGAAGTTGGCGACCCTCATAAGCTGGATATTTCCTTACGATTAAATGGTGAAATTATGCAACAATCTAACACTGAAAATCTTATTTTTAAAATTCCATACATTGTATCCTTTCTTTCACAGACCATGACATTGAAGCCCGGTGATTTAATCGCAACTGGTACTCCTCCTGGTGTAGGGATGGGCAGAAATCCGCAAGTCTGGTTGAAAGAAGGTGATCATTTGTCAATTACAATTGAAAACATTGGAACCCTGTCAAATGTTGTTAAAAAATATAATACTTATGCAAATTCAAAAAACAACTCACTTCAAACTTCTTCGTAAATTCTTATCACAGCATGACACCCTACGACTTTATTAAAATAAACAAACACTCTTCTAAGTGAGGACAGAATCTTCTGCGAACATATTACAACCGATTATTTTGGTAAGTGATGATATTAGGTTTTGTTTTTCCATTATATTAAAAATTTTGTAGGAGAGTGGATATATGAAAATTAAACAAACGATTGATAAAGTTCCTGGTGGTTTAATGGTTATCCCGTTATTACTGGGCGCCTTATTAAATACGGTAGACCAGTTGCACCTTCCGTTTATTATGAATTTCCTAAAAGCGCTCGGTGTCGCCGCAAATCAGGATGGATATTATGAATTCTTAAAGATAGGCGGTTTCTCCCAGGCTTTGTTTAAGGATGGAGCCCTAACATTATGTGCGCTGTTTTTGTTTTGTGCAGGCAGTCAAATGAATCTCCGTGTTGGCGGAAAGGCGTTAAAAAAGGGCGTATTATTAACCGTTTCAAAGTATTTAGCAGGATTCATTGTAGGAATGATCTGGGGTTATTTGTCTGATCCGGTGAATGGATTCCTTGGTTTATCGACCATGGCTATTATCGCCGCGATGACGAATGGGAACGGCGGAATGTTTGCTGCTTTAACGGGACAATACGGAAACCGTTCTGATGTAGGAGCGACAGCCGTTCTTTCTCTAAATGATGGACCATTTTTCACTTTAATGGCCCTAGGAATGATGGGTGCTAATTTCCCGTTAATTGCCTTTATTGCGGTTTTATTACCTATATTAATTGGTATGATTTTAGGGAACCTGGATAAAGAAATCCGAACCTTCTTAGCTGCAGGAGAATCACTGGTTATTCCGTTCTTTGCCTTTGCTTTAGGTGCCGGGATGAATCTGGCAAGCTTTTTTAATCCTGAGGTTGTTGGAGCTGGTATCGTCCTTGCACTCATGACGATTATTTTTTCCGGAGGAGCGATGGTGCTCACCTTTAAACTGTTCCGTGAAAAAAGTTATATTGCACCATGGGCAGAAGCCTCTACAGCAGGAAACGCAGTAGCAACACCTGCTGCCATTGCAGCTGCAGCAACAGTTGCGGCCGGATCGGGGTTAATGACTCAGGCGGAGGCCGACGTTTATCAAGGACTAGTGGCTGTCGCTTCAGCACAGATTTCTATCTCAACTATCACGACCGCATTATTGGTGCCGATTGCTGTTATTTTAGCGGATAAGTACCAACGTAAGCGTGGAATTGACGGGAAACAAGAGAATCATGTTGAGGTGGATAATCCTAGTAGTACTGATTCTATAGAAAATACAATCGTTTAGTATTTGTTTTCATCCATTTTAATAGAAACGAAAGGGGAATTTCAGTTGGATTATTCATTTGAGGGATATAGAAGAAATGATGGAACTGTTGGTATAAGAAATTATATAGGAGTCATCTGTTCCGTTGTTTGCTCCAGTGTAGTCGCCAGGGAAATTGCAGAAAAGGTACCGGGCGCCGTTCCATTTGTGCATGGAAATGGCTGTGCACAGCTTGGCGATGATTTCCAAGTAACCAAAAATATGCTTGTCGGTATTTCGTCAAACCCAAACCTCTATTCCGCTCTTCTTGTAGGATTAGGCTGTGAAACAAACCAGATCGCTGGCTTGCTTGAAAGTATTCCAGAAACAAAACCTATAAAAGGAATCGGGATTCAACAACTGGCTGGAGGCGAAAATACGAAGAAAAAAGGTGTAGAAATCGTTGAACAATGGTCAAAAGAAACCGCCAATCAAAAAAGGGAGCGCTTCCCAATTTCGGCGTTGACAGTTGGTATATTACCTGTAGATTTGGATGAAGCTGCTGCTATTAAAATGGCTCGGGTTATTGGATTACTTATTAATAGATTGGTAGAAAATAACGCCAAAGTTTTGTTTGGACTATCTCAAACACTGGAGCCAGCAGGTGAACTATTGTCAGAGCGTTCTGAAGAAGAAGATATAAAAAGTAGATTGAAGTCAATGGGTGCGGGATTGCAGCGGAAACGCTGGAAGGAAGTAGGGAATGCTTCTTTGGATCATGCTGAATTTTCAGAACAGGAAAAAGCACTTGCACTTCTTGAAGCTGACATGACCGGGACACATTTGATACGCAGTGTCTTGGGGTATAGCGAATCAGCAAGAGAGGCTGGTTTCCATTTCATAACTGTTCCAACAAATATAGTTGAGGCATTATCAAATATGGCTTCAAGCGGCTGCAATCTAGCGATTATTGTAAGCAGCAGAGGGGTACTGACAGGTTCACTCGCTCTCCCTTGCATGACAATTGCACCGCAAAACCCTAATGAGTCATTTGATGAGCTAATTGACTATACCGTTACAACAAGGGAAGCTGGCAGCCAAGTGGAACAAATCCTTGCGGAACTGATGGAAATCTGCTCTGGCAAGCAAACAAATCTTGAAAAACTGGAGCTGGGTGAATTTTCGATACCCCATATAGGTACCACATTTTAACATGAATGGAGGGATTAGAATGAACAAAAAGTACAATGCGCTTAAATTGAATCAGAAAGATAATGTAGTGGTGGCACTAAGAGGAATTAAAGAAGGCAACTGGCTTTCCATCCAAGGAGATACGGATACCGTGCAAGTATTGCAAAAAATCCCTTACGGACATAAAATAGCAGTTGGTTTTATTCCGAAAGGTGGAAAAATCATTAAATACGGAGAATGCATGGGGATTGCGACTGACGATATACAGCCTGGATTCCATGTTCATGTTTTTAATGTCCGGGGATTAAAAGAGGAAGAACGATTAAGTATTCATAGGGAGATGCAATTGCCATGAGAACTTTTGAAGGATACCGCAGACCGAATGGAACGATTGGTGTTAGGAATCATGTCATTGTTATTAATATAGTTGGTGAATTGGCCAGTCTTACAAAAAAATTAGCACAGCTGGTACCAGGGGTTATTCCGGTAGCCCACCAAGCAGGAAAAGCGCAATACCCCGAAGATTTAGAACAGACCATTCGAACACTGAAAGGGACAGCTGGGCATCCAAATGTTAGCGCTGCACTGCTTTTAGGGATGGGTGAAGATGATCCAGCTGAACAAATGGTTGAAGCCCTTCGTCAGGAGGGTTGTTTCGTCCATTCCATTACGTTTCAAAAGGATAAAACAATAACTGACATTCTTCGAGAAGGTAAGCTTTGGCTGGAAAAAGCCGTAGAGCGCAGTAAAGGACAACAGAAGGAAATTGCAGATGTAACGGAATTGATTATCGGGTTAGAATGCGGCGGGTCTGATGCATGGTCGGGTATTACGGCTAACCCAGCAATTGGGGCTTGTTCTGATGCAATTGTTAGGGACGGGGGTACAAGTATTTTAGCGGAAACGACGGAAGCAATTGGCGCGGAACATATTTTAGCCAATCGGGCGGTAAACCCTGCTGTCGGTGAAGCCTTCTTAAAAATTGTAAAGGAGTACGAGGAAAGAATACGGGATACAGGCGAAGATATTCGCTCTGCCAACCCTACACCAGGGAATATGGCCGGAGGGTTGACGACGCTCGAAGAAAAATCATTAGGCTGTATAAAAAAAGGAGGAAACTCCACATTAATGGAGGTTATTGCCTATGCCGAAAAACCAACAGAAAAAGGTTTTATCTTTATGGATACACCGGGATATGATGTGGAATCAGTAGCTGGTCTTGCTGCAGGCGGTGCACAAATTGTTTTATTTTCAACCGGCAAAGGGTCCCCAACCGGTTCGCCAATTGTCCCCGTCATCAAAATTGGAACCAACCCAAGGCTCTATGAAATCATGTCAGAACATATTGATGTAAATGCCGGCAAAATTATCGAAGGCAAAAATACGATTGATGAAATTGGTCAGGAAATCTATAAGCTAATCATAGATACCGCCAATGGGGGACTAACCGCTGCCGAAAAACACAAAAATCAAGAATTCGCGATTTGGAGATTAGCTCAAACCAAATGAAGCATAGGAAGGTTCTCCTGTTTCATTTTTATGAACAGGAGAACCCCACCTCTATGTTTAAATCGTTCAGCCAATATTCTAAAAGATAAATATTTAAGGCCAATCGATCAGTAGGTAAATAGGCACAAAATCAGAAAATTTATTGACAAGTCTGAAAATTATTTATTATTATAAACTATAGAAAGTTTTACATTATGAAGTTGAGTTTTATATTATAAAACGATTTAAAAAAAAGATATTTTTTTCACAATAATCCAAAACTGAGTTTTATAATATAAAACAATTTAATAAGTGGAGGTGAATATGATATCAGGATTTCTATCCTTTGTAACCGCTTACTATTGTTCCTAATTTAATGATAGGAGTTGGTCAGATGAATAAAAAATTGTCAATTGGCGCAGCTATTGTCCTCGGTGCCTCTTTATTCCTTTCTGCATGCAGCGGTACAGAAAAATCAGCTTCTGATGAAATGTCAGGAGAAGGGGCTGCGAAAACGATTAAAGTGGCCAACTATTTTGCGGAAGATCATCCGCAAAATATAGCGCTAAAGGAAAAATTCAAAAAAATAGTAGAGGCAGAATCAAAAGGAAGCTTAAAAGTTCAAATATTCCCTAATAGTACGCTTGGCGCCGAGAAGGAATTTTATGATGGCGTCCGAAACGGAACGATTGAAATGGGTATCCCTGGATTAATTATGCAGGCCGACATCCCCAAAATGGCGGTACCAGAGTGGCCATTCCTGTTAAAGGACTTTCACCATGTAAAAACCGTATTAAATGGCCCTATTGGGGAAGAATTAACGGCTGACCTCGAAGAGGAACATGGTGTAAAACCTTTAGCCTGGAGTGCAAATGGCTTCAGAATGATTTCTTCCAATAAACCAATTAAAAGTATGGAGGATTTTGATGGCCTCCGTTTAAGAATGCCAAATATCCCAAACTATATTTCCCTTGGGAAATTACTTGGGGCGAATATAACTCCACTCCCAATTTCAGAAATATTTACGGCTTTGGAACAAAAGGTTGTTGATGGTCAGGACAATCCGATTGCAACCCTTCGTGCATCGGGCTGGTATGAAGTTCAAAGCGACGTTCTGGAATCTAAGCATATGTTCAGTCCAAACATCTACATTATTAACAGTCAATTCTGGAAGGGCTTATCAAAGAATCAGCAGCAAATCATCGAAAAAGCATCAAAGATTGCTGCGGAATATGAATTTCAATTGCTGGAAAAAAGCTATGAAGATGATAAAAAATTCCTCGAAAAACATGGTATTAAATTCACTACTCCATCTAAAGAATTCTCTGATGATATGCAAAAGGCAGCACAGCCTTTATATGATGAAATTTATCAAAAATTTGATTGGGCTAAAGGTTTAGTTGAAAGAATTAAATCTGAAGCTGATTAAGGAGGGGATCCTTGTTGCAAAAAATAAGCAAAATATGTAATAAAATCCTGAACGTATGCATCTCTTTATCACTTGCTTCAATGTCAATAATGGTTTTTGGAAATGTTATTCTCCGCTATATTTTCAATTCAGGGATAACATGGTCGGAGGAAATGTCTAGATTCCTATTTGTGTGGATGGTATTTCTTGGTGCAATTGCTTGTCTAAAGGATAATATGCACCTTGGGGTTGATCTTGTGGTAAATGCCCTGCCGCCAAAATTAAAAAAAATAGCATTTGTAATTAGTAATTTATTAGTTTTATATGTTTTATGGCTGCTTCTTGTCGGCAGCTGGAAAATGACGTTATTAAATATGAATAGTACGGCACCGGCAACGGGACTTCCACTTGCCTATCTATATGGAATTGGAATTGTTACTAGTTTGTCAATGGCTGCTATCGTTATTATCAGAATGTTCCAAACATTTACTTCAAAAACCGATTCAAATCTTACCATGATTTCTTCCACCGAGGAAGTATTTAAACAATAAGAATCATGACATTTAAAAGATTTCATTCTGCAAAGGGAGGAAAACCAATTGGTTGGTGTATTTCTTGGATCACTGTTTGGATCATTGGCATTAGGAGTTCCAATCGCTTTTGCTTTAATTCTTTGCGGCGTTTCTATCATGTTTGCCTTAGATATGATGGATGCTCAAATTGTTGCTCAAAATCTTATTAATGGAGCAAATAATTTTTCGCTGATGGCCATTCCGTTTTTTGTTCTGGCTGGGGAACTGATGAACGCAGGTGGTATCTCCAAACGGATTGTCGGATTTGCTATGTCACTTGTCGGACATATAAGAGGCGGACTAGGGTTTGTTGCTATTATTGCCAGTGTTTTGTTCGCCGGTTTGTCAGGCTCAGCAGTGGCTGATACGGCTGCTCTCGGTGCAATATTGATTCCAATGATGATTGCCAGGGGATATGATGTTAATCGTTCCACCGGCTTAATTTGTGCATCTGGCATTATTGCTCCGGTTATTCCACCTAGCATTCCAATGATTATTTATGGGGTAACAGCAGGTGTTTCGATCACTCAGTTATTTATGGGAGGAATTATTCCGGGCATCATGATGGGATTTGGGCTGATTATCGTTTGGGCATTTATTGCTCGGCGTGATAAAAGTGAACTTCCGAAAAAGCATTCATTAAAAGAAATTATGCAGGCTACTAAAGAAGCGCTTTGGGCCTTGTTTCTCCCTGTCATTATTATTGGCGGTTTAAGAGGAGGAATCTTTACCCCTACTGAAGCAGCTGTGGTTGCAGCTTTCTATGCCTTGTTTGTCGGACTTGTTGTTTATCGAGAATTAAAATTGAGCGATCTGCATCCCGTTCTTGTAGCTGCAGCAAAGACAACCGCTGTCGTAATGTTCGTTGCAGCTGCAGCAATGGTTTCTGCTTGGCTGATTACCGTGGCAGATGTTCCAGGTCAAATGGCCGAACTTCTGGGTGGATTAATCGATAACCCATTATTGCTGCTGCTTTTGATTAATTTGATTTTATTGGCTGTCGGGCTTGTCATGGACCTGACGCCAGCCATTTTAATTTTTACACCTGTGTTTTTACCACTTGTAAAGCTTGCGGGAATTGATCCAGTGTATTTCGGAATTATTATGGTAATTAACTTGTGTATCGGTTTAATTACGCCGCCTGTCGGAACAGTTCTATATGTGGGCTGCGGGGTCAGTAAAATCAATATCGTCCAATTAACCAAAGGAATTTGGCCATTTGTCTTACTTCATATCCTTGTTCTGGTGCTATTGATCCTGTTCCCATCCATCATTATGGTTCCACTAAAATTTTTAACTTAAATTATGATTGGAAGTGAAAAGGTTGCGGAAATTCAAGGTTGTTGTGACTGATTGGGAGTTTGAGGACCTTCGGTATGAAGAAGCCGTATTAAATCAATCATCTCATATAGAACTTATTGCAGCTGATTGCCGGACGGAAGATGAAGTGATTTATACATGCAAAGATGCGGACGGAATCATTAATCAGTATGCACCGCTAAGCAAGAAGGTAATGGATGCGCTCGAAAACTGTAAGGTAATTACAAGATATGGCGTCGGTGTCAATACAATCAATATAAAAGCGGCTACAGAAAAAGGAATTTGTGTAGCCAATGTACCTGATTACTGTATGGATGAGGTTTCGGATCATGCCTTGGCATTGATCCTTGCCTGGGTACGCAAAGTGGTTGTTGCAAATGATCAAGTAAAAAAGGGGAATTGGGATTTTAAAGTGACTAGGCCAATCTATCGGCTGCGTGATAAAACGCTTGGTCTTGTTGGCTTTGGAAGGATTCCCCAAGCACTTGCGAAGAAGGCAGAGCAATTTGGGTTTCATATCATTGCATTTGATCCCTATTTTCCAGCAGTGGAAGCAACGGAAAAAGGTATTACTCTTGTTTCACTAGATACGCTGGCGGAACAGTCAGATATTATTTCGGTTCATGCCCCGTTAACTCCAGCTACAAAAGGCATGCTGGGCAAAGAACTGTTTGCAAGGATGAAAAAGACTCCTTTGATTATAAATACTTCAAGGGGACCTGTTATTGATGAAGATGCATTATTGGAATCGCTTAAGCGCGGAGTAGTATCTGGCGCAGCATTAGATGTGATGACAGAAGAACCAATTAACAAGGAGCACCCATTTTTAACGATGGATAATGTTATCTTAACACCACATGTTGCATGGTATTCCGAGGAAGCAGAGGCCGAAATGCGGACAAAGGCAGCGATGGGCATCATGGATGTTCTAATCAATATAAAATATCCAAAATACCTGGTTAATCAAGAGGTAAAGAATCATACAAACTTGATGAAAAACGTTAGTCAAGAAACTATTTCAAAATAAAAGGATCAAGATAAGGGGGAAATGTAGATGAAGAGCTGGCTAAAAAAATTAGGAGTTGGAATAATCATACCGGGTATGCTGCTGCTGAGTGCATGCAGTTCTGCTTCAACCAGCAGTAAAGCAGGCGGTGAAAAAGCCTCAGGCATTCAAGAAAGAACCATTAAGGCTGGAATCGGATTGAATGAAGACCATCCGGAAGGTCTTGGACTTAAAAGGTTCAGTGAAATAGTTGCTGAGAAAAGCGGAGGGAAGTTAAAAGTTAAGCCGTTTTACAGTGCGACTCTTGGAGATGACCAAAAAATGACGGAGGCACTTCAGGGGGGTCTTCAAGAAATTACCATTCCATCTACATCTCCTTTAGTTGGAATGATTAAGGAATTTGGAATATTTGATTTCCCATTCCTATTTAATACTCCTGAAGAAGCAGATGCGGTCTTGGATGGACAGATCGGCCAAAAACTCCTTGATAAGCTGCCTGAACATGGATTAATTGGCCTAGGGTACTGGGAAAATGGTTTTCGTCAGCTAACAAATAGTAAACATCCTGTTGAAACAGCCAACGATTTCAAAGGGTTAAAAATCAGGACGATGCAAAATGAAGTTCATCTCGATGCATTTAAAAAATTGGGAGCAAATCCGACACCGATGGCATTTTCAGAAGTATTTACTGCTTTGGAAAGTAAAACGGTAGATGGCCAGGAAAACCCGCTTGCAACGATCAAGTCAAACAAATTTAACGAAGTCCAAGATTACTTAAGCTTGACAGGCCATGTATACACTCCGTTTGTCTTCCTGGTCAGCAAGAAATTCTGGGACGGACTCTCTGAAAAGGAACAAACGATTTTACAGGAAGCAGCTGTTGAAGCAGGTATTTATCAGCGCCAGCTAAGCCGTGAAGAAGATGTAAAAGCTGTTGAAGAGCTAAAGGCTGCTGGAACAAAAGTAAACGAAGTTTCTGTTGAAGAAAAACAAAAAATGAAAGAGATTATTCAGCCAGTTATTGATGATTACGCCAAAAAATTCGGTCAGGATCTCGTAAATGAAATGATGGCGGAAATTGAGAAAGTTCGTAAATAGGGAAGAGATTTTTGGGAGATGAGGTAAGTGAAGATTATTGAAGAGCTCCTGCATGACATTGAAATTCCACGAATGGTGAAGATAAGACAACATTTTCATGCACCGGAGATTGAAAATGTACCACAGGCTGTACATGAAGCGATACATTCAGCCGGAGTCCTTAATAGAATTGGCGCAGGAGAAAGAGTAGCCATTGCAGTTGGCTCAAGGGGAGTAGCAATGCTCCCCCTCCTGGTAAGGGAAACCGTTAACGTTGTAAAAAGCGTGGGGGGCATTCCGTTTATTGTTCCGGCAATGGGGAGTCATGGCGGTGCCACGGCTCAAGGTCAAATGGATGTGCTAGAACAGCTGGGAGTAACAGAGACGGCAATTGGTGCGCCTATTCAAGCAACGATGGAAGTTGTCGAGATTGGCAAACTGCCTAACAATCTTCCAATCTATATGGACAAATATGCTTTTGGAGCAGATAAAGTAATTGTTATAAATAGAATCAAGCCCCATACAGCTTTTCGCGGACCAGTGGAGAGTGGATTAATGAAAATGATTACGATCGGTCTCGGAAAACAAAAAGGGGCAGAGGCCGCCCATGCTTTTAGTTTTAAATATATGGCAGAGCATGTTATAGAAATGGCAAAAATAGCTATCGAACGAGTCCCGATTATTTTTGGCTTAGCTACTATGGAGAATGCTTACGAGCGACCGGCAAAAATAGTGGCCATACCAGCTGAAGAATTAATCCATCGTGAGCCGAAGTTATTAAAGGAAGCAAAAAGCCTCATGCCGAGAATTATGTTTGATCCCATTGATGTTCTTGTAGTAGATGAAATTGGCAAGGATATTTCGGGCGATGGAATGGATCCAAATATTACTGGTCGTTACGCAACACCATATGCTAGCGGAGGACCTGCAGTAGCAAGAATTGCGGTCTTGGGATTAACCAAGAAAACACATGGCAATGCAAATGGAATAGGAATGGCCGACATATCTACAAAAAAAGTAATGGAACAAACTATTTTGGAAAAAGGGTATGCTAATGCCTTAACCAGTACAGTTACCCAAGTTGTTAAGCTGCCAATGATTTTACACAATGAAAAACTGGCGGTAAAAGCAGCCATTAAAACGTGCAATGCCTTTGATTTGAGCAAAGTAAGATTGGTTCGAATTAAAAATACGTTGGAAATACAGGAAATCTGGGTCTCCGAAGCTATGCTGGAGGAAGCGAAAAGCTTAAAATCTATTGAAATATTAACCGAACCAGCCCTTATGGAATTATCGTAATAGAAAAATGGGAAAAATAGGAGGTTTTGAATCGATGGTGAAATTCCCCAATATTGAGAACAAGGTAAATCCATATCGAGATAATGTTCAAGGTAAAGCAAATGAACCAATCTGTGTTGCTGGATTGTTGGACCGTTCCAAACAAATCCTCCATAGCGAAATGAAAGGAGTACAGCCCGACTGGTCTTTAGAAGAGATATATGACCGCCTTCATCATAATGCACCAAGAATTGCGATAATTGGAGGGTCGCAGGATCATCCTGCCCATATTATGGACTTTCAAACAACTGCAAGAGCGGCCATTCGAATTTGGCAAAATGGCGGTGTTCCTTTTCAATTTGCAACCCCAGTCATGTGTGATGGTACGGCTCAGAGTAATCAAGGCATGAGTTATTCCCTGCAAAGCCGGAACGCTGTGGCGCAAATGGTTGTAAACCAAATCGAAGCTCATAGCTATCATGGTGCATTTGTTATTCAGGGATGTGATAAACAACCTTTAGGTGTTGTTAGTGCTCTTGCTCATTTGGATCGGATTCGCAGATATCGAAATGAGGCACCGTTTTTTGCTACATTTGCCCCTGCCCATGTACTAAAAGGTGGAACCATACCGGGAGACCTTTTCACTGAACTGGAAGAGGTTGCACTTTTGGCAGAAAGACAGGGAGTAGAGGACATTGCGTTTGATTTACGTGATGCCCTATCATATATTTTACAATGTTCTTCTAATACGGCATTTCAAGGTGTACTTGAGAGAGCGAAAGATAGGGGAATTATTTCGGAGCAACAGCACGAATATTACGAAAAGAGATTAGCCGTTGCCACCTGCGACGGACATGGAGGAGTGTGTGCTTTTAACGGAACAGGTAACAGCTCCCGCCATTTAGTGGCTGGGATGGGTCTTGTGCATCCAGCAGTTGAACTGCTAACTGCCCCGCCAACACAGGAAGAAATTAATGAGGTAATTGATTCTTTTTCTGTTATGATTAATAACCCCGCGTTTGGCACTGCTAATATAATGGCTGCGAATATTAAAAATGCTATTAGAATTCATAGCGCATCCGGGGGCTCCACAAATCTAATGATGCATATCGTTGCAGCCATGCTTTACGGAGGATATAAATTTGATTTATGGGAATACGATAAAATTCACAACGAGGCACCAATCCCGGATTTGTTTAACTACAGCTTAACAGAAGACAGGGATATTTATACTCTTGCCATGCAATGCTGCAGCGGAAAAATTAAAGGGATGGAAACGTTATTCTATGAACTGTTGGAAAATGGGGTTCCGATGGTTATTGATGCACCTACTGTTACCGGGACAACCTGGAAGGAACGGCTCATTCATAAACAAGGCTTGCCAGCTGCAGGAGTAGAGAATAATCCTATTATTCTTTCAAAACCAAGAAGGTCATTCAGCGGTGTAGACGTGTTAAAAGGAAATTTTTTCGAAAGTGCAGTTGTAAAGATCAGCGGAATGACGACACCTCAATTAGACAACTTTGATCAAAAAGCATCATTTATCCTCTTTTACGATGATGAACACAGTGCCAATGAAGGTCTTTTAGAAGAAGACCTATTAGATAAATTAAAACATAATCGCAGCTTTAACTTACAAACAATGCAGGCGATGTTAAAGCATAACGCTCCTGAACTGTTTGATGAAGGAAGCGATTTGGATTATGATCAGCTATTTGATTTTATGGCGGATAAGGGTGCTTTAAAAATTTCCGTGATTGTCTCTGGGCAGGGACCTGAAGCATTTGGAATGCCGGAAATGTTTACGCCGATGCAGCACATAAATGCCAACCGTAAATTGAAGAGATTGGCAACGCTAATAAGTGATGGGCGTTATTCCGGGGTTACTTATGGCGCCGCAATCGGACACATGACACCCGAAGCAAAGAATGGAGGCGGTATTCTTTATCTGAAAACAGGGGATGTGCTGTATTTGAGACTTCGTAACAAACGCATTGACTTTTTGTCTGAAGAGGAATTTCAAAAAGGGAACCTTTCTTTTCAATTCGACGAGATTAAAAACGTTAGAAAAGAACTTGGTGAAAAGAGGCTGCAATCCATTCGGAAGCGCCAGCGGCGTGTTGCCCCAAGCAACCGGTTGTCAGGACATACTGATGCGGCAAATGGTGTAGTTCCGCTTCCAGTGGCGGAGGAAGCCGAATATGACTATAAAGTAAATTCAGCTGACCTATCAAGCACCAAACTTCAGGATATACAAAATTAGGTAGGAGTGATGGTCAATGGCTGCTATCGAAATGCGGAAGTGCCCCATTTAATCCCTTGGAAAACACATATTACTATTCCTATCAGTATGGTAAAATATATCATACAAAAATTGATTGGAAGGGCGAGGAACATGTTAATTATTCAATCAGTAGACCGTGCACTCCGTATTCTGGATTTATTTGATGAATTCGAACAGGAAATAAAAATAACTGATATTAGCGAGAAAATGCAGCTTCACAAAAGTACGGTTCATTCATTATTACAAACACTTAAGCATAGAGGATATATCGAACAAAATCCTGAAAATGGTAAATACAGACTTGGAATGAAATTATTCGAACGCGGTAATCTTGTCATACGAAGACTGGATCTTCGTACTGTATCTAAAAAGTATTTAATTGAATTATCCGTAAAGTCAGGAAACACGGTTCATCTTGTGATTTTAGATGGTAAAGAAGGAATTTATATTGATAAGGTGGAGGGGACTTCTGCCACAATTCTATATTCTCGGATTGGAAGAAGAATTCCAGTTCATTGCAGTGCAGTAGGAAAGGCACTTATGGCAAATAAAAGTAGTAAGGAACTTCAAGAAGTCCTTAAAGATTATGACTATGTCCAGCAAACACCTAATACGATAACAGATGAAAAGCTGTTTTTGACAGAGCTTGAAAAAGTAAAAGAAAATGGCTACGCAATTGATAAAGAAGAAAATGAACCGGGCATTACCTGCATTGCTGTCCCAATCTGGGACCACACGGGTACTGTCATAGCAGCCATGAGCATGTCCCAGCATTCAGCAAGTTTAGATCAAGAAAAAATTCAAAGGACAGTTGAAATGCTTAAAGATGCTTCGGTAAAAATATCGAGAGAATTAGGATATAATATGCATTTACCTATAAAGTAGCGGCTATATTAAACGAGCACGTCTCAATTTTTTGTTTAAATAATAAAACAGAGTTTTATCATATAAAACTGGAGGGGTTAATATGAGAATTATTCGTTATTTAAATAAGAATTCATCTTCCGTACTCGGTGCAGTCACCGATCAAGGGGAAATTTATCCATTACCTTATTCAGGCTTCATGGAACTTGTGAATCAAGCGGACTTAGTTGGGGTTACAGCACTTAAACTGATTGAGAGCTTAATAGCGGTTATGGAACCTCTTGAGGAAAAGATTGATGAACTGGAGCTTCTTGTTCCAATTGTTGCTCCCGAGGTATGGGCTTCAGGTGTTACCTATGAAAAAAGCAGGGATGCTAGAAACTATGAAACTTCGAGTGAAATATTAGATAACGGAACATGCTATGACAAGGTATACGATGCCGAAAGACCGGAACTCTTTTTCAAGTCAACTGCTGCCAGAACCATCGGCCCGAATGCACCTGTATATTTAAGAAGCGATTCTACTTGGCAAATTCCTGAACCGGAGGTGGGTCTTGTCATTTCAAAGACCGGACGGATTGTTGGATATACTATTGGGAATGACATGAGCTGCCGGGATATCGAGGGAGATAACCCTCTTTACCTTCCACAAGCGAAAATTTGGAGAAATTCTTGTGTCATTGGTCCTGCTATTCGCCTCGCCGAAACGGTTGAAGATCCCTATAATTTTCAACTTATCTGTCGTATTTTTAGGGCTGATCAGCTTGTGGTTGAAGGAACTGCTAATACTTCTCAGTTAAAAAGGAGATTTGAAGAATTAGTTTCTTTCCTGATTAGAGACAATGAAGTATTTGATGGTACCGTACTCCTAACGGGTACTTCGATTGTACCTCCAAATGAGTTTACGCTTAAAGAGAATGACCAAATAGAAATTGAGATTTCCTCAATCGGTAAATTGTCCAATCCGGTAAAGTTGCAGCATAGCAAAGAGGTCATGTAACCAGAATTAGATTCCTGTGCCAATATATAAAATGGTTTTTCAAAAACATTTTTTAAAAGGGTGATGTTGAAGTGAAACCGGAGAAGGTCAGTTTTCACGGGATAATCCCGCCAGTGGTAACTTTATTTAATAATGATGGAGATTTCAACTGGGAAGCGAATAAACAGCTCACAGATTTCCTGATTACAAAGGGAGTTCATGGCATTTTATATATGGGAAGTACTGGAGAATTTTCTTCCTTAACCATTGAGCAGAGAAAGAGATTTGTAGAAAAAATGGTTGCTTATGTTAATCATCGAGTCCCTGTGTTAATCGGTACTGGGACTACTTCTCTGACAGACACAATCGATTTATCAAAGCATGCACAGGAATCAGGGGCAGACGGGGTACTCGTTGTTTCTCCGTACTATTGGAAATTTAATGAAGTGCAGCTTTTTGACTATTATACCGCAGTTGCTAAAAGCATTGAAATATCTGTCATGATTTATAATATTCCTATGCTTACAGGTCAAAGTCTTTCTCCGAAATTAGTAGCCAAACTTGCACAAAACTGTGAGAATATCATTGGAATTAAAGATACGATTGAAAACTTAGGACATATTAGACAGCTCATTTCAGAGACGAAAGAAATAAGGGAAGACTTTGCCGTATTTGCAGCATTTGATGATTTGCTCTTTCCTTCCCTGCAAATTGGCGCAGCAGGTGCAATTAACGGCACAGCTGTATTTGCTCCAGAATTTTCTGTTCAACTATACAGTTCATTTAAAACAGGAGACTTTAAAGGTGCACTCAGCTTACATCAAAAGATTTCATCCCTCATGTCCATCTATGAATTCAGCCAGCCGCTCTACCTAGCAATAAAAGAAATCGTCAATAAATCCATACTAGGATACAAAACAGCCAACCTACCACCTACAGCTACACTAGACCATGAATTAAACATAAAACTAGAAGAATATATAAGAAAGCATGGTGACGGTTTTCCTGTTTCAATCATCTAAAAAACAAATAGAAAAACAGCCGAGAAATGGCTGTTTTTCTAATTATTTTTATAATAGACATCAAAGTATAACTCTTTTTTGGATGCAACATATTCCGTCGTCAGTTCTAGGTCGCTTGACTCATATGAAAAGTTGATTTGCTCTACTGGTTTTCCGTAACCAAGCTGAGTAAGGATATCAGTGAGTACATCTTCTGTAACGTTTCGGTCAATATACATGAGAAGTACAGCGGCTGATTTATATAATTTATCGTAGTCCGCATTACTTGATATTACGGAAACAATGGAAAATACCTTCACTTTTTTCGTTTCTTTCACTACCACCATACCCAAGCCATTTCCGTTTGATAATGTGATGGAGAAGGTTGCGTAGTCAGCATCCTCGGTGTACAGCTTTGCTTTCTCCATGGAAATCCCATGCTTATTTCCTACTAAATTATTATATTCCTCCATTAACCCGTAAATACCGTATATTTCAGCAGGGTCAGATGATTCTTGGGCAGGTGGTGGTGTAGATGGTGTAGATGGCGTTGACGGCGGCGGAGCTGGTAATGGCGAAGCCGGTGTCCCTTGGTCTGATGGAGTATTATTTGATTGGTCACTTGGGTTTGTGGCAGGTGCGGTTGTTTGATTATTAGATGTATCCTTTTCGGATTCTTTCTTTGCTGATGACCCGAAAAGCTGACAGCCGCTCAAAACGAACAGCATAGCAACAAATAAAAAAACGGAAATAACTTTCTTCAGATCTATCCACTCCTTTCATATCTTGATATCTTATGAAGGAACAAGTAATTATGACTCCAATAAATTTTATTATCTAAAGTGATGCACGGGGACGGTTCACTTGCCTCATGAAGCAAGTGAACCGTCCCTGTGTCTCGACAATTTTGTGCTTCACCAGCAACCCGGTATTTTGGCATTGGATTAAAAATTAGTAAATGTGTTAAAATTTAGTGAGACAAGTCGCAGTTTGTTGATAATTAAAAGGAGATGTTGTCATGTCAAAGGTTACGCCGTTTTTGATGTTTCAAGGACAAGCAGAGGAAGCGATGAATTATTATATCTCTGTTATCGATAATTCAGAAATTACCAGCATCACTCGTAATGGTGGTAATGAATCAGGTGAAGCGGCCAGTATTTTACAAGCCGTTTTTACATTAAAGGGACAGGAATTCATGTGCTTGGATAGCAACATAAAGCATGAATTTACCTTTACTCCGTCCTTTTCCATCTTTATTACTTGTGATACAGAGGATGAATTAGATCGATATTATGAGCAATTAATAAAGGGCGGACAGGCACTCATGCCGCTTGGTGATTATGGTTTCAGTAAAAAATTCGGCTGGATTGTTGACCAGTTTGGAGTTTCATGGCAGTTTAATCTTCCTGAATAATTGCTAAAATTTTAAAAAAAGAACGGAGTGTAATTAATGATCAATCAAGTAGGTCAAATTATGGTGTACGTAAACAATCAGGATGAGGCAGTGAAGTTTTGGACGGAAAAAGCTGGATTTACAGTTATTTCTGAACAAAATAACGGACAAGGTTTCAGATGGGTCGAAATAGCTCCATCAAAGGAAGCGGCAACAAGCATTGTTCTTCATAATAAAGAATTAATTGCCAAAATGCAGCCAGAATTAAACCTCGGCACACCATCCTTGATGTTTTTCACAAAAAATCTAGATCAACTATATAAAGACTTTACAGAGAAAAATGTCACCGTTGGCGAAATCGTAACCATGCCAGGCGGCAGAGTATTCAACTTCGCCGACAACGAAAACAACTACTTCGCCGTAATGGAGAAATAATAATTTTATTATCTAGAGCTTTTCTATCTTGATTTGCTTTTTAATGAAACTCTCATTTCTTTCTCAGTAATCTCTCATCTAACTCCTTTAGGATGTAATTAAGCAAGAAAAATATTCCACTAAAGGAGAGATTTGATCATGAAAACATTTTTAGTAACAACAGTAGGTGCAGTGATGTTAGCTGGAGGGGCATATGCAGTTAATGGAAATCATGCAGATGCTGCAGTGCAAAATAAGACGTTTTATCAACAAGACTACAAGGCCTATTACAACAACCAAGTGGATGTAACAAAACTTCCAGAATATCAAACACTTGCCGCTAAAGTTGACTTAACAAAATATCATACGCAGATAGTGGAAGACAATTTTAACAAACGCATCGTATTATACAAAGACCCAAACGGCAGCGCCCAGTACAAAACAATTTTCATAAAAGAAACGGAATATGTAAAAATAATTAAGCTATAAAATGTAAAGAAGCACAGGGGCATTTCAGTTCCAGTGCTTCTTTTTCTTGATTAAATGAAAATTTGCTAAACTATTTTAGGAACATTGTTTAAAATTAAAATAGAGCAGAATTTTCACAAAAATAGGAGATAGGATTATGACAACTATTCGCAATGTAAAAATGACAGATTTGCCGGAACTAGTAACGATTGAACAACTTTGTTTTACAGAAGAGGAAGCGGCGACGAGGGAGGCGTTTGAAAAGCGAATTCAAATGACTCCGGATAGTTTTTTCGTAGCTGAGGAAGAAGGGAAGGTCGCTGGTCTGGTAAATGGCCCGGTCATTGCCCAAGAATACATAACGGATGATCTTTTCCATGAAATAAAGCGAAATCCTGCAACTGGCGGCCATCAAAGTATTTTAGGCTTAGCAGTTTCACCTGCATTTCAAAGCCGCGGGATCGCTTCCATGCTACTGAACCATATAGAAAAAGCAGCAAATCAAAACAAACGCCAAACCATTACACTTACCTGTAAAGAAAACTTAATACCATTCTATGAAAAGCACGGCTACACCAATAAAGGTATATCTGCTTCTGAGCACGGCGGAGTAAAGTGGTACAATATGATTAAACAATTATAAATAATTCAAGTCATTCCCAAGTTACGAGGTTGAAATTTGGGAATTTTTTTAGCGGAAAAATGTAAAGTTCACTTTACAAAAAGAATACTTTACTTTACAATATAAAGTAATTAAATGGAAATAGAGGTATCTTTTATGATGATTAAAAATCGCGTAAAGGAATTACGGGCCAGACATGACTTAACACAAGGGGGGCTTGCGGAACGTGTAAATGTAACCAGGCAAACGATTGTTGCTTTAGAGAAGGGAAGTTACGTGCCATCATTGATGCTGGCCATGAATATTGCTAGAACCTTTCAGCTGCCAATTGAAGAAATATTTTATTTGGAGGATGATGAAGAATGAACACTGTACGCAGTGGTTCCATTATGATTGTTTTGTTGGTTTTATTTGGCTGGGTGATGTCGTCATTTTATAATGCATCCCTCGATATCGCTTCATTTTTCAAAGATACAACACAGGGTTTTCTTTTTGAGGTCAATATCTTTCCTTTCATTCTCTTTGTTGTAATTGGTGGATTCTTGACAGTATTGTCTAACCGGAAAAAGAAAAAAGATACGAAGTCGTTTTGGCTGCCTGATGAATTTGAGGAAACTGATGAACGTGAGCAGTTAATCACAGCTCGAGCTTGCAGGGCTGCATATATCAGCATGATGTATTCATTTCCGGTCATAACTGTATTGCTGCTCTTTTATCCATTTATTTTAAAAACAGTTCCGTATTATCCCATTATTGTCTTTTCACTGCTCCCACTCATTCAAATTATGACCTACATGATTTCATGGCATAAAAATTATAAATGATTTTTTTGGAAAAAAGAGGCTTTCTTCGAATATGGATCCTTCAAAGAAAGCCTTTCTAATAATCAACTAATCACGTATTCATACAAAAGCTCACCGTGTTCTCTCCGCCCGGTATCTTTAAAGCCGAAAGTTTCGTAAAAACGCTGTGCATCCATATTGGATTCATGAACACCCAAAATTATCGATGGGCTGCAATCAGGTAAACTCTTTAACAGTTTAATGGACTCAGTCAAAGCCATTCGGCCATAGCCTTTTCCCTGCATCGTCTCTTCAATCATAAGCCGAATAATCCAATATGTTCCATCCTCAGGATCCTTTCCATACATAAGAAACCCTATCATTCTGTCATCCAAATAAATCCCCATAGGAACAAAGGACGGTTCATATTTCGACTCCGCCAGCGAATAAACATTAGGAGCAATAAACGACCTCTGATGTGACGCAACCCGCAGCCCTATACACTCCTGCCAATTTTCTTGTGTAATCTCTTTTAACAAAATGGACAAATTAACCATGCTCCTTTTTGATGCACGGGGACGGTTCACGTGCATCAATATATTGTAATAGTAATAGTAATAGTAATAGTAATAGTTAGTAAGGTTTTCATGCAGTTATCTTTCAATATTATACATGAATAGTTGTTATAATTTTTGTATTTTTCAAAAGAAAAAATGATTAATTCCAAAAACAGGAGAACATACCATGATATAATGATTTTATAATAATGCTAATTTTCGGAGGATTAATAAATGACCAAGATTAGACCAGCCGTAAATCATGATACTAATCAATTATACGAATTGATGAGACAGTACATCGTTGATTTTTATCAGCGTCCGGAACCAAAGGAAATCGAGTTAAAGGGATTGATTCAGCATTTGCAGGAGAATCCATCAAGCGGTCTGCAGTTTGTCGCTGAGGAGAATGGGGAATTAATCGGATTTGCCACGTTATATTTTACGTTTAGTACGCTGAATGTAAAAAGACAAGCTGTATTAAATGATTTATTTGTGCTCCCGAATGCAAGAGGTAAAAAAGTGGGCGAAAAGCTCTTTCAAACATGTTTGGATTACGTTCGAGCGAATCATTTTGCTGGAATGACATGGCAGACGGCTAAAGATAATACGACTGCTCAAACCCTCTACAAGAAAATGGGCGGGGAAATATCGGATTGGTTTTTTTATGAAATTTACTAAGGAAAAATTCTATGCTGCTTTTTAACATAACTGCCTTTTTGCTATTTACCATTTATTTTTTTTATGATTTTTTTAAGGAATTTGATTGGAATGAACTAAAGACTTCCTTTAAGCAAAAACCATTAAGGGTATTATCGGAGTTGTTAACTGGAGTATGTCTTTATGCATTTGCCGTGAACATTATTTTCCATATTCCATACCTATCTCAGATTGCGGTCCTTTTAGTGATTTTAACAGTGGTCCCAGTCATAAGTTACATGTGGAAGAGAAATAAATTTAAGGTTATTCTTGCTTTTTCACTGTTTATTTTATATTTTTCTTTACCGAATATATTAAGATAATTTGGAGAGTCTTTATGGAAGAAACAATTAACTATACAGCCCAACCGCCCGAGGATTTTCAACTTGTACAGACTTTATATGAATCATTAGGATGGAATTCTTTAAATTTAACCGTTGAAGAGTTAGAACGCATGTGCAAACAAAGCTGGTACGCCGTCTATGCTTTCGATGCCCAGCAATTGGTGGGGATGGCACGGGTTATTTCCGATGGTGTCATTACTGGAGTGATATGTGGAGTAGGCGTTTCACCACCTTATCAATCAAAAGGGATCGGCAAAGAGCTGATGCAAAGAGTGATTGCCCATTGTGAACAGCATCGGGTCATCCCGCAGCTAATGTGTGTGGAAAACTTGGAGCCTTACTATGAAACGTTGGGATTTGAACAATTTTCCACGGGCATGGTAATCAAAATAAACCGCTGATTTTTTAAAAAATAAATAAGGGAGAAAGCTCTATTCTCCCTTTGGATAAAATATTATAAGGAACTCTATTTGGGAAAGGGGAAAGGGGAATGCGGTATGGATTTGGTTCTGCTTGTCTGCCTCTCCGTTTATGCTGTTTATTGCCTTATTATGATTCCGATACAATACGCTAATATTGGAGAAACGAAGAAACGGTTTAAGAAACTTAATAAATCGCATAATGAAATTTATGATGAGATGACATTTGAGGAGCAGCAGCTGCAACTTAATCTTCAGGGGAATTTAATGAATCTCGTGCCGACTTTAATTGCAACTTTTATTTATAAGATACGTTTCAAATTTAATAAGGTTTCACAATTTTGAAAAGAGGCTATCTATTATTCTTTTTGATCAGTGGGAAAAAGGTAATGGGGGTTTTATAAATTTTCATAAGGGGCAAAAATGGTGGATGAGCGATATGCTATTACTTTAGAAGAAAAAGAGAAAAGGGTATGGAAGGTCCATTGGATTCGTTTCCGAGTAAGGAAAAGCGTAAGATTATTGTGTTACAGCATATTTTAACCGATTCGAACCGAACGAGAAGTATTTCGAAAAAGAGATTAATTAGGTGTTAAAATCGATTTACGCAGATTTTGCTACAATTCGAAGATATTTAATCGAGTATGGGTTTATGGATCGAAGTAAGGATTGTATGAAATATTGGGTGAAATAGTTTTTATATATGAAGTAGGCAGATGCAAGTAGTATCTGCTTTTTTGTTTGTAAAGAATAAGCGAAATGGAATATTGAGCGAACAGGAAGAGGAGAGGGTCAACTGTCAAAAGTGAGGGTGATTTTACCCAAGGATGGATATGAAGAGTTGGTAATGGTCAAAATAAACGGCTGATTTTGCCCGGGAAGAGGAAGGAAGTGGTTCGACCGGTCAAAATGATAGACGGGTTCTGTCTAAGAAAGCCGATATAAAGCCTCTAGTTCTAAAATACATCAAGTTCTTTTTCATCGAGCCGCTTCTACCCAAGTTTTACACCTTCAACTAAGCACAATTACCTATTTTTAATCGAAAATTCTACCTTTTTCAACAAATGGAATAATAGTTTCCACTATCGAGATAGTAAAAAAGATATAATATCGGTAGAATGCCGTCATTTTTTGTCTAACTCTTAAAGTTTACGAAACTAGGAATATCACCGATAATCAACTGAGAACGCTTACAATTAATAAGAATAGGAGTGGTTAAATGGCGAAGAAAAAAGTAATCTCGGCATTATTAACGGCGGGGCTGGTGTTAAGTGTAAATGGAGCATATGCCCAGGGACCAGTAAGTGGAGCACCAAATCAGAATGCAGCATCAGCATTCGACAACAAAATCATCAAGAAAATTAACGCAGACAATATGTACAACACTGTTGCTTACTTATCAGAGGTACCCCGTCAAGCAGGGACACCTGGTGAGCTAAGAGGGGTTCAGTACATAGAGGGCAAGTTTAAGGAGTATGGCTATGAAACTGAAATCCAGCCTTTCAAAATCTACTCTGCTATTCGAAACAATGTTAGCGGCTTACTAGAAGTTGGTGGACAAGACCTAAAACCTTATGTAATGACAGGATCCTATAGTGGTGATGTAACAGCAGAAGTGGTCAATGTGGGCCTCGCAAAAGCTGGTACGGTGCCTGACTCCGTAAAAGGGAAAATTGCCCTAATTGAACGCGGCGATATTACTTTCGTTGAAAAAATCCAAAACGTATTCGATAAAGGTGCAGTCGGTGTAATCATGTACAACAACACCGGGACATCAAATGGATTTGGACAAGCAGCTTACGGACAAAACATTCCTGCTGTTTCAATTACAAGAGCCCAAGGTTTGGCATTAGTAGACCAAGTAAAAAATGGCCCGGTAACAGCACATATTAAAGTAACCGGTTCCGGTATGGAAGAAAAAACTTCTTACAACGTCATTGCCAAAATGAAACCGAACAAAAACAAAGATACCGGCCAAGTAGTCATGATCGGCGCTCACCATGATTCCGTTCCAAACGGCCCTGGCGCCAATGACGATGCCTCTGGGGTTTCAGCAGTATTAGAGCTTGCTAGAGTAATGGCCAATATGCCAATTGATACAGAACTGCGCTTCGTCACTTTCGGATCTGAGGAGTTGGGTCTATTAGGCTCCTATCATTATGCTGGAACATTAAGCGATGAGGAAGCTGATAAAATCGTCGCTCACTTCCAAATGGACATGATCGGAAGTAAAGATGCCGGTGGCGATAACAAAGCAAACGGGTTGATTATGTACACAATTGATGGCAAGAAAAACCTAGTGACGGACCTTGCTTCTGCGGCAGGTGCTAGAACTGCTTTAGGTGAAATTGTTCCTTATGGCCAGCTAGGACGAAGTGACCACCAGCCATTCCATGAGCTTGGCATTCCAGCAGCCTTATTCATTCACTCACCGCTTGAGCCATGGTATCACACACCTGCAGATACGATTGACAAAATCGATAAGCAAAAATTACAAGAAACAGCTGAAATTGTTGGAGCATCAGTCTATCAAATTGCTCGTCCAGATACTCCAGCATTAGAACATTCACGAGTAGCTCCACAACCGGTTGATTATGATTTCGAAAATCGCCCGCCTGGTGCTTAATTAAGTTGAGATGTAACAATTCAGGTGCTTTTCCTGCTGAAACTACTAGTGTTCAGCTTTGGAAAGGCACCTAGTTTTTAAGATGACTATATTCTAAATGGTAGAATAGGAGGAGGTTTATTTAATGAAAAAGAAACAAGTTTTATCAGCTTTATTAACGGCAGGGCTGGTTTTAAGCGCTAACGGTGTTTCAGCTCAGGGACCAAACAATGTACAAAACACCCCTAACATCAACTCAATATCAGCATTTGACAACAAGATTATTAAAAAAATTAGTGCAGATAACATGTATAATACGATTAAGTTATTATCTGAGCAGCCACGTGTGGCAGGTACTGATGGCGAGCTTAAGGCGGTCCATTACATACAAAGCCAGTTTGAGCAATACGGCTATGAGACTGAGATACAACCGTTTAAAATTTATGACTCCGTCCGAAATAATGTAAGTGGAGCTTTAACTATTAACGGACAAGACCTTAAGCCATATGTATTTACCGGATCCTACAGTGCTGAAGTAACTGCAGAAGTAATCGATGTAGGCAAAGCACTTCCCGGTACGGTGCCTGACACCGTAAAAGGCAAAATTGCCTTGATTGAACGAGGTGATAATCCTTTTGTAGATAAAATTAAAAATGTAATCGAAAAGGGTGCGGTTGGGGTTATTATGTACAACAATTCTGGCACATCTAACGCGTTTGGTTCAGCAGATCCTGGTCAAAATATTCCTGCTGTCGCCATTACAAGAGCGCAAGGCTTAGACTTAGTTGGGCAATTAAAATCCGGAACGATCTCTGCTCAATTGAAAGTATCAGGCTCTGGATTTGTCGAAAAAACCTCCTATAACGTCATTGCCAAAATGAAACCAAACAAAAACAAGGACACCGGCCAAGTCGTTATGGTGAGTGCCCATCATGACTCGATACCGGGAGGTCCTGGTGCCAATGACGATGCCTCTGGGGTATCCGCTGTCCTAGAGCTTGCTAGAGTAATGGCCCAGATGCCGATTGATACAGAACTGCGTTTCGTTACATTCGGTGCTGAAGAAAAAGGATTGTTAGGATCCTATCATTATGCTAGGTCATTAAGCGAGACGGAAGCGGATCGAATCGTAGGTCAATTCCAAATCGAAATGATTGGAAGTAAGGATTCTGGCGGGGATCATAACGCCAACGGACTGATTATGTATACCGTTGACGGAAATAAAAATATCGTTACCGATCTTGGTGCAGCAGCTGGAGCTAGAACTGCTGTGAAAGAAATCCTAACGTATGGAAAGGTAGGACGGAGCGACCACCAGCCGTTCCACGAAATTGGCGTTCCAGCGGCCGTATTCTGTCATGCACCTCTAGAGCAGTGGTATCATACCCCACAAGATACGATTGATAAAATTGACAAAAATAAGCTGCAGGAAGCAGCCGAAGTGATTGGTGCAGCCGTGTATCAAATTGCCCGCCCAGATACACCAGCGTTAGAACATTCACGAGTTGCTCCAAAGCCGGTTGATTATGATTTTGAGAATCGTCCATTATAATCAATAAATCAAGAAAGGTGCTTTTTCCGCCGACTTAAATTCTGCAGGAAAAAGCACCTTCTTATATTCAACCTCACTCCGCCATGTGGCGAATCTTCATATTATACATTTTTTTATCAGCCATGCGCAGTAAGGCATCGAGTGAGGTTCCTTCATTTGGATAAATGGCCGATCCGACTGAAATGCTGAGTTCAACTCCCGGGAAAGGGATTTTTTTCAGGTTTGAGTGGATACGATCCGTCATTCCATCCAGATTTTCGCTGTTCTTGATATTGGAACAAAAGAGAATGAACTCGTCACCGCCCCAGCGGGCAACCAAATCTGATTTTCTTACATTTTTTACCAATACATCAGCAAGAAGCTTTAATAATTCATCTCCCGTTTGATGCCCAAATCGATCGTTAATGGTTTTGAAATGATCTACATCAATCAGCAGCACGGCTACATTTTGTTGGTTCCGTTCCGCGATGGACGTTATTTTTGCAAAAAACGGCTCGATAATTCTTCTATTATAAACCTTGGTAAGAGTATCTTTCTCGGAGTAATACTTGGCTTTATCGTATTGTTTTCCAAAAAACCAGGCAATTGTGAGCATTACAGGTAATCCGCCAATTTCCATCCAGCTTACATAACCATCCCGATGATAATAAAATAAGATATAAAAGGAATTACAACATAAAAGGAGAAGGGACGTTAACACTCTACCAGTCTTTTTCATATTTTAGACAGTCCTTATACTATATTTCTATTACATTGATTATTTCGATCAAAGAGGCTGAGGAAGACATCGGTGATTTCCGGGTCAAATTGCAACCCTTTATTTTTTTCTATTTCTACTAAAGTACTTTCTAAATCAATTTCATTCCGATATACACGCTTGGAGGTCATGGCGTCGAACGTGTCAGCAATTGCAATAATCCGAGCGCCCAGCGGAATCTGATCTCCCTTTAACCCAAATGGATATCCTTTACCATCATATCTTTCATGGTGGTGAAGAACAATCTCTAAAATACCATTTTCAATAAAATCGGAAACATGTTTAATCATATCATATCCAATCACCGGATGCCTCTTGATCACGCTGTATTCTTCATTCGTCAGCTTGCCTGGTTTTAATAAAATATCTTCGGAAATGCCAATTTTGCCAATATCGTGCAGCAGCCCTCCTTTGTGAATCACATCAATTTCTTTATCTGATAAGTGCATTTTTCGAGCAATTTCGACTGCATAACGGGAAACATTATTCGAATGATAGGATGTGTAAGTATCTCTAGAATCAAGTGCCTTCGAAAGGGCAAGGATTAACTCTAAATTGTCGTCTTTTATTTTTTGAGTACTGCGCATGATTCCAACAGAAATAGCCATAGTAATCAAATAGGTTAATTCAAGTAAGAGGACAGCGGACAAATGCCATTGATTTTTGTCCATTAACAGCCTTAAAGTGACGATAAATGTCGTGCTAACGATTAAAAACCAAGAGGTTCGATTGTAAAAACCAATACCAAAGAATATCGTCGCAATAATAAAAAAAGAAAATAATTGATCCTGTTTAATTTGAAGAACGAAAAGTAGTATGTTGAATGCCATCACAAAATAAAATCCACAGCGGAAATAGACGGGATTATTCAACCAGTTAATAAACGTTTTGGTGTTCATTCCTATTCCCTCCAGAGTGTGATGCCTTTCGCTAGAATATGCCAAGTGTATTCTACTATAAATTAAGGGTAACCAAATCAATTTTTTGTTTAAAGTCGAAAATTTGACAAAAACCGATGCGAGCAGACAAATTTCTGTTGACCTGGACTTGGATGCTTGATAAACAATTACACAATTGCTTATGATAGTATTAAAAGTAATTTGGAAGCTAAAGGTGAGAAGTGTATGAAAATTAACATTAGTGAGCAGGCTTTACGTTGGTTTAAGGAAGAGGTCGGACTAAGCGATGGAGGGAAAATTAAGTTTTATTCACAAATATATGGCTGCAGCCCCGTGCAAGAAAATTATTCGCTTGCATTTACGGTTGATAACGAGCCGCTCGATATGGAGGTAAGTACAGAAATAGACGGGATTACCTTTTACGTGGAAGGTTCTGATGTATGGTTCTTCAACGGCCATGATTTGCATGTCGATTATAATGAAAAGAAAGATGAATTGGAATATCGTTATACCAAATAAACTTTAGATGACTTCGGCGCTGACCGGGGCATCTTTTTTGTTTGGATCAAACTGTTCTTTTTCTCTAGAGCGATGGAAAATTACACTATTTATGAACTTTTTGTGGAAATTATATTTCTTAATAGAAGTGAGATAAAAAATAATATAAAATAAGTGAAAATATGAAGTATTGCTGGAGTGCAGGTATTTTTATTTTATTTCAGGAGGAAATCCATTGAATCTAGCAAATCCTACTCCTTTAAATCCTACACCTTTACAAAAACGTCGGTATCTGCCTGTCTTATGGAAATTTTGGCTTAGTCATGGAATTTCACTGGGGTGGATGATTTTCTCCATCATCATTTCAATTCCTTGGGTGAAGGAATTGGGGGAAATTGTTACACTGCCAGCAGCCATTGCGATTATAACAGGGATTGCCTATATACCCGGCTACTTAAATGCCTTTTTGGTGGTAAGTTTACTGTTTGACCGGCAGCCGGCTTTTAAAACAACGGCCCCCACAGACCCGATCAGCATCTTAATCGCCTGCCGAAATGAGGAACAGGGAATAGCTGCGACCTTAAAACAAATTGCCAAGCAAGATTATCAGGGCGATCTCTATATTTATGTCATAGATAACAATTCAACAGATGCTACGGCCCAGGTTGCCAAAAAATTAGGGGAAGAATTAGGGCTTAATGTCCGCATTCTGTTTGCCAAAAAGCCAGGGAAAAACAACGCCTTAAACAAAGGACTCCAATTTGTTGAAACGAAACATGTGATTACACTGGACGCTGATACATTGCTACACCCGCAGGCCATCCGCCGGTTAATGAGCCGCATGAACTCTGCACCGAATAATGTATGTTCCGTGGCCGGTGCTATTTTAGTTCGGAACAGCCGGGAAAACTGGCTGGCAAAGATTCAAGAATGGGATTATTTTTTAGGAATCGCCTCGATCAAACGGCTTCAGGGGTTGTACCAGGGAACGCTGGTGGCACAAGGTGCGTACAGCCTGTATTTAACAGATGTTGTGAAGGAAGTCGGAGGCTGGCCGGATGCAATTGGCGAAGATATTGTTCTTACATGGGCTTTTTTAGAAAAAAACTACAAAGTCTATTTTGAGCCAACTGCGATTGCCTTTACAGATGTACCGACGGGCTTTATTCATTTTGCAAGGCAGCGAAGCCGCTGGGCTAGGGGCATGATTGAAGCCTTGAAACGGGTTAAGCCGTGGCAGCAGCCAATGGTGTTTACCCGCTATTTGACAGGTTCTAATTTGGTTATGCCGTATCTGGACTTTGTGTACACCTTTGTTTGGATACCTGGACTTATATTAAGCTTATTCGGAATTTTTTGGATTGTCGGGCCGCATACACTATTAGTACTGCCGCTTACTCTGCTAACCAATTATATTTTATATCGCTACCAAAAAGGCGTATTTTCCGAACTAGGATTGCGCATCCGAAGGAATATCGGCGGATTTTTCCTATATGTCCTGTGTTATCAAATGATAATGGCCCCCGTGTCAGTATGGGGTTATCTTCAGGAATTTATGAGACTGCGAAGAATTTGGAAATAGTAGATTGATAGATTTAACGCCTAGTCGAAATTACTAGGCGTTTTCATTTCTGGAAAATATCACTTCAATTGTTAAGAGATTGTAAATTTAATGTTAAGTTCTTCCTGAACCGGTTTACGTGGCTTGGACAATCGAATATCTTAGTAGTGTATGGACAAAGATTGTCGAAATAAGGGGTTGATTTTTTGAGTTTCAATGTCCAAGAGATGATCTTCACTTTTATTGGCGGGCTGGGGATCTTTCTTTTCGGTATAAAGTTTATGGGGGACGGTCTGCAAAAATCGGCTGGAGATCGACTGCGAGACATACTCGATCGGTTTACATCCAATCCGTTGAAGGGTGTACTGGCGGGGATGTTTGTAACGGTGTTAATCCAATCTAGTTCCGGTACGACTGCGTTAACGGTCGGACTCGTAAGCGCCGGCTTCATGACGCTGAGACAGGCAATTGGTGTGATTATGGGAGCGAACATCGGCACTACTGTAACCGCCTTCATTATTGGAATTAAGATTGATGAATACTCTTTGCCGATAATTGCTATTGGTGCTGGGCTGCTGTTCTTCTTTAAAAATCAAAAGGTGCAATCATTCGGCCAAATTGTCTTTGGCTTTGGTGCCTTATTCTTTGGGCTAAAGTTAATGAGCCAAGGAATGAAACCGTTGCGCTCGTTAGAAATGTTTCAAGATTTAACTTTAAGCATGAGTGATAATCCACTGCTTGGGGTCATTGTTGGTACAGTGTTTACTCTGATTGTTCAAAGCTCGAGTGCCACAATTGGTATATTACAAGAGTTGTTTGCCCAGGATGCGATTCAATTAAATGCCGCACTGCCAGTGTTATTTGGTGATAATATTGGAACGACCATTACCGCGGTACTGGCAAGTATTGGGACTTCTATTGCGGCAAGGCGGGCAGCACTTGTTCACGTATTGTTCAATGTGATTGGTACGATTATTTTTATGATCTTCCTTATTCCCTATACCAAATTTATTGGCTTGCTACAGCATTCAATGGGATTAAATCCGGAGATGACGATTGCGTTTGCGCACGGAACGTTTAACGTGACGAATACGATTATTCAATTTCCGTTTATTGCCGTACTGGCATGGATTGTGACAAAAGTAGTGCGCGGCGAAGATCAGGCGATAGACTTTAAGCCGATGCATTTGAATCCTATTTTTATAGAGAATTCCCCATCACTTGCATTAGGGCAGGCAAAGGAAGAAGTAGTGCGTATGGCCGAGCTATCCTTATCTGGCTTACACGAGGCCAGTGCTTATTTCCATACGAGGCAAAAAAAGCATGCCGACACAGCTATTCAATTAGAAAAAGTAATTGATAATTTAGACAAGCAGATTACCAATTATCTTGTGGAAATTTCAGCGAAGCCGCTTCCAGGAGCGATTTCACAGAAACATGAAATTCTTCTTGATTCTGTCCGCGGGATTGAACGAATTGGCGATCATGTGGAAAACATAGTAGAGGCGATTGACTATCAAATTCGTAATCGGGTAGCAATTTCGGATGAGGCTGTAGGCGAATTAAATGAAATGATAACACTCGTTATTTCTACCTTAACCGATGCCATCAGCGCTTTGAAAACTTTTGATGTTGATTTGGCTCGGCAGGTGATTACAAAAGAGCAGCAGATCGATATGATGGAACGTCAGCTGCGAAAGAATCATATTGTCCGTCTTAATCAGCGAATTTGTGATGGGGAAGGCGGGGTAACGTTTACCGAAATTATCAGTAATCTTGAGAGAATTGGTGATCATTCCGCCAATATCGCCGAGGCTGTCATCGGAGAGGAACTATTGCATCATGGAAAAACTTCGAACGGAAAAATCCGCATTCATTTACAAAGCGGTCCAATTGAAAATGAAGTATAGTTTTGGTAATCCCCGAAATCTGTTTTTCGGGGATTTTTTAATAGATTCTTTTAGCACCGACCAACATTTTCTTCCAATAGGAGTTAAGTTTAGATATTTTCACCATTTTCCCTTTTGGAAAGGTGTGCAGGATTTGACCATGTCCAAGGTAAAGCGCCACATGGCCAATTTTCTCAAGGCCTCGTTTAAATTTTCTGCTTTGGGTAGTGAAAAATAGTAAATCTCCTTTTTTAATTTTATGAAAAGGTATAGATTTGCCTGCTAGAAATTGTTGGCGTGAATTCCTTGGGAGCGGTACACCATTGACTGTGAAAATATATTGCATGAAGGAACTGCAATCAAAAAACTTTGTTTGAAACGACGGGGCATTGAACACATAAGGTTTCCCGAGCTGTTTAAGTCCTGTTTGAATGATTTTATTAATCAACATGTTTCCTCCACAAAAAGTTCATCATAATCTAGCATATTGATCCTAACAGGAAATGCTTGTATAAAAAGAATAGGATATCGTACAATTTTTACAATGCGCGGTGTCAGGCACCATGTGAATTTTTCACATGGTGCCTGACACCGAGTGGTTAGAAGGGAGAAATGAAAATGTATAAAGAAGGTTTTGTTGAGGTAACTGGCGGCAGGGTTTGGTATCAGAGATTTGATGAGGGGGCGGCTGGTACACCTTTGATAGTGCTCCATGGGGGGCCGGGATCTTCTAGTTATTCGCTGCAGGGGTTAAAAGAGTTAGCAAAGGATCGTCCGGTAATTTTATATGATCAGTTAGGCTGTGGGCGTTCAGAAAGGCCGACAGATGTATCACTGTGGCATGTTGACCGTTTTGTGGAGGAACTTAGGCAGATTCGTGCGGCCCTTAACCTCGACGAAGTACATATTCTTGGACATTCTTGGGGAACGACGCTCGCGGCGGCGTATTGCCTTTCAGAACCAAAGCCCAATGGTGTGAAAAGTGTTATTTACTCAAGCCCATGTTTAAGTGCGCCTTTATGGGAGCAGGACCAACGCCGAAATTTAAAGAAGCTGCCGTTGGATGTACAGGAAACGATTAAACGCTGTGAGGAAAACGGGACAACCGATTCACCGGAATTTCAAGCTGCCATTGAAGTCTTTAGTAAACATTTCGTCAATCGATTAGAGAAAAATCCGGAATGGCTGGAAAATAGACCACGCGACTACCGGAATCCCGAAGTGTATAACATCATGTGGGGACCATCTGAATTCACCGTAAAAGGTAATTTAAAGACTTTTGACTGCACTGCGAGGCTGAAGGAAATAACTTGCCCAACACTCTATACCTGCGGCCGTTATGATGAAGCGACACCGGAAACAACTGAATATTACAGCAGTCTGACGCCGAACTCCAAATTCCATGTGTATGAGAACAGCGCCCATATGCCGTATGTAGAAGAGGAGAGGGAATACATACAGGTAGTCGGCGATTTCTTAAAATCGGCAGGATAATCGGCAAAACCCAACACTTTAAGATTAACGTGTTGGGTTTTACTTCTTTATCGGGGACAAAACCCGCCTAAAAAATAAAGTCTATAAAATAACGACATAAATGCGTTAAGTAAGTTGATTATCATTTTGCTGGTCGTTTTGTTGAATCATATCTTTCACATCTTGTGTAATCTTATCAAGGGTTTGATTCACCCGGTTCATAATTTCCTCGTTATTTACACTGTTTTCCTGATTCATATCTTTTTCCATTTCCTCACCTCCGATTTTTAGAGTTTGTTAAATTAGCCCAATTTATTACTGGAAAAGAGGAAATAAGTTAATTTCTCACTATATTTCCCTATAAAAAGTATTAGATAATCGAATTGGAATTTTGCTATAATGGGAAAGATGCAAAAAAAGGAATTCATCATTAGGGGTTTTACACAGGAGGTTATTATGGGGAAAAATAAGTACGTATTCTGGGGGTTGGTCATTACCACTCTCATTTCGGCACTCGATGCCAATATCATGCAAACGGCAAGCCCGACGATTGTCAAGCAGCTCGGCGGCATGCAATTGTTCGCCTGGATTTTCGTCGTGTATATGTTGGCAAGCACCGTCACCGTACCGTTGTACGGGAAATTATCGGATATGTACGGACGGAAAAAGTTATTAATAATTGCGGTCGGTATTTTTACACTTGGTTCGATCCTTTGCGGCATGGCCAATTCCATGGTTACATTAGTCATTTATCGAGGGATACAAGGCCTTGGAGCAGGCGGGATGATTCCACTTTCGATGATAATTGTCGGTGATTTATTTACAATTGAAAAGCGCGGAAAAATTCAAGCTGTATTCAGCTCTATATGGGCATTATCATCGATTGTTGGACCAGTATTAGGTTCTTTTTTTGTGGAAGCATTAACTTGGAGATGGATCTTCTTTATAAACATCCCGATTGGTATTGCCACAGTGCTTTGTCTGATTCCATATAAAGAACAGGTTCAATTTAAAAAGACGTATATTGATTATAAAGGGTTTTTCTTATTTGGAATCGCCATTACGCTGCTGCTACTCGCAACAAATGTCAGTAATCCGTTATGGTATGCTGCAGCCGGCCTAGTTGTTCTGCTTATTTTTATTCTAGTCGAACGGAGGGAAAGCTACCCATTTCTGCCGGTATCGTTGTTTAAAAATAAGGGGATTTTCCGAACAAATCTGTTCATGCTTGTTTACTGTGTTTCATTTTTTGGGACATCGAACTTTATTCCGTTGTTCCTGCAAGAAGGGAACAACATGAGTATTTACAAAAGCGGGCTGATCCTTTTAAGTATTGCAGTCGGCTGGATGTTCGGCAGTACGCCGGCAGGAAATTGGATAATCCGCTTTGGGTATAAAAAATTATTTATTATCGGCAGTTTCATTACCGTATTTTCAGGATTAGCGCTTTATATTTTTGTCCAGGATATTTCTTATGCTTCATTATTCATGATTCTTACCGTGCAAGGTTTTTCATTCGGATTATTGTTTGCGGTAGGGACGATTGCTTCCCAGGAGTTTGCTGATGCAGATATTAAAGGGATCTCAACATCGCTGCAAATGTTTTTGCGGAACATTGGGACATCTATCGGGGTAACCATTATGGGAGTTTTAATCAATCAGGCAGCAAATGTGGTGATCGGCATGCAAAACGTATTCCTGTTTGCTCTAATTTTTAGTATTATCACCGTGATCCTTAGCTTTTTGATTCCGGCAAAAACACCAGCCGCCCAAGCAATCTAATCAATTCGCGAATAGTTTTTTATAAAATAATTATGTAAACCAGAAACAACAACTAAAAAAGGCGCCATCACTTTTGGCGCCTTTTTTCAATAAACCATAACATTTCCATTTACCTGAAGCCCCACAATATCTCCAGTTTTCACTTGCGGTTTGCCGAGTACGCGGATGGATACTTGGCATGAGTTTTCATGATCTCCAATTTGTAAATGAACCAGTGAGTCATGGCCAAAGTAGGTTGTCTTAATGACTTCTGCCGAAATGCCGCTATTTCTTTCGCCTAATGTGAGCTGTTCCGGGCGAATCATCACGGTAGCATTTCTGCCATCCGAATGGATTGCCTGATGAATGACCGGGAGCGACCCAAGAGGACATTCCACACAATCCCCGTTTAAACAACCATCAACCAATACTGTGTCCCCAACAAATGTCGCCACCTTTAAATCTTTCGGTGTGGTATAAATATCATCCGGTTCAGCAAATTGGACGATCTCACCATTTCTCATCACCGCAATTACGTCTGCCATTGACAAGGCTTCCTCCTGATCATGGGTAACCATAATGGAAGTGGCATTTGTTTTTTCTAATGCAAGCCGAATATCATCACGCAGTTTCGCCCGTAAGCCGGTATCAAGAGCGCTAAAGGGTTCATCCAGCAAGATGAGCGATGGGGCAGGGGCGAGTGCTCTGGCAAGCGCCACCCGCTGCTGCTGGCCGCCGGATAATTCATGCGGCATTCTTTTTTCAAAACCTTCCATCCCAACGAGAGCGAGCATTTCACGGACACGTTCATTCCGTTTTAGTCCCCGTGGCAGTCCGAATGCGATATTTTGGGCAACCGATAGATGCGGGAATAAAGCACCTTCCTGCGGCACATAACCGATCCGGCGTTTTTCAGGGGCTAGGTAAACCCGGTTGGAGAAGACGGTTTCGCCCCCAATTTCAATCGTGCCTTCATTTGGTATCTCAAATCCGGCTATGCTGCGTAATAATGTTGTTTTGCCGCATCCAGATGGTCCTAACACCGCCAGCATTTGTCCTGGTTGTAACTCGAAACTGACATCTGTCAGTGCCTTCACAGAATTATATGATTTAGACAGATTTTTAATCGATATTGACTTCATGCTTCTTCCTCCTTGTGCCTGAAAACGAACGCATGGTTAAGATGTAAACCGGTAGACTTGAAATGATGATTAGCAGCGCTGCATAAGGGGCAGCCGCAGCGAACTCCGCGTTTGTAGTATGCTGCCAAATTTTAATTGCTAGTGTATCTACTCCGGTGGGTCTTAATAAAAGAGTTGCCGTTAATTCGTTCATAATTTTTAGAAAGACAAGGGCCATTCCTGCGCCGATGCCGGGAATAATCAAAGGAAAAGTTACCGTGAAAAATACATTCAGCGGCCGTTTTCCAAGAGTTCGCGCCACTTCCTCGATTCGTTCAGGAGCCTGTTCATAGGATGCCCGAATGGAAGATTGGGCGAGCGGTACAAATAAAACTACGTAAGCAATCATTAATAACACAGTTGTTTGATAGATCGGATTGGCATAGCGAACCGCAAAGAATACTAATGTTAATCCGGTCACCAATCCCGGCAGACTATGAATGATATAAGGGACACGTTCCGCCGCGACGGATAAAAGACCTCGATAGCGAATCGACAGCATCACTAGCGGCAGGGCAATCAATGCTGTTAAAATCGAACCGCCAAACCCGTATGATAGGGTGGTCACTAATGTTGAACCTAATTCTCCGATGGGGAACGCGGCGGATGTACCATAAAACAGCCAGTAACCCAGCCTGCCGAGCGGAATCCCAACAGCGATGACTGTTAGCAGAGTAAAACCAAGTAAGGCAAACGGTGCGGTACCTTTTAAGGTGATCCGCCTTTGGGTGCGGGAGACACCACTTCCGACCGCAGTATATTTGGCTTTACCACGGATGTAAAGTTCAAGCCCGATAAATATCAAACATAAAAATAACAGAACGGTTGTTAACATGGCTGCTGAAGCGCTATTAAAGACCAGTTGATATTGATCGTAAATGGCCGTTGTAAATGTGTCGAAGCGGAGCAATGATAATGCTCCGAATTCGGCTAATGTATGAAGCGCAATTAACAGTGCTCCGCCAAATAAAGCAGGTCGGAGATGCGGAAAGGTAACCCGCCAAAATGTTTTCCACGGGCCATATCCCAATGATTGGGCGACCTCCTCCAATGACGGGTCCATCCCGCGAAGCGCCGCTGCTACCGGTAAATGAATGAGCGGGTAGCTATAGATGGTTAACACCAAAAATGCACCGAAGAATCCTTCAAAAACAGAACTCAATGATACCCAGCTATAACTGCTGACAAAGGCAGGAACCGCAAACGGAATCGTAACGAGCACGTTCCACAGCCTCCGACCCCACAGATTGGTTCTTTCAATAAACCATGCTGTTGCTACCCCAATAATCATTGATGCAATTGTAACAGATAGGTCAAGCAAAAAAGTATTTTTTAAAAGTTCATATACTCTCGGTCGAAAAATTAATTGAATGGCTGTCTCCGGACCGGCTTCATAGGCTCGGATAAAAATATATAAGAGGGGGAGACCGGCGATAAAAATAAATAAAAAAACAGGTAAAAGGAGCAACAGCGAAGGTCTTTTTCGCTGCGGCTCCTTTCCTTTTCGTATATCTTTTAATTGCATTACAAAAGACCTACCTCTTGAATGAGTTCAATTGCTTGCTGGCCGTCTGAATACTCTCCTAAATCAAGAGCTCCTTCTGGCGGAGTAAGTTCAGAAAAAGGTTTTAGTCCTTTTGCTTCTGCTTTCGGGTTTAATGGATACTGGGCGCTCACATCCGTTAAGACTTGCTGTCCTTCGGCACTTGTTGCATATTCCATGAATTGCTGTGCTTCTTTTTTGTGGCTGCTGGCTTTGACAATGGCTGCCCCAGATAATGAAATCATATCACCAATGTCCCCATTACCGAAGTAATAAAGTTTAGAATTCATGTTATCTGCGCCTTTTTCTTTTGCTTCTAAATCCCAGTAATAGTTGTTGATCAGTGCAGCTGCAACTTCGCCTTTTTCAACTGCATCTAAAGCCATTTTGTTCTTTTTATAAACTTTTCCGTATTTTTTTAACCCTTCGAGCCATTTTTTAGCTTTCTCTTTACCATCCAATTTCATCATTGCTGCAACCTGGAGTGTGAAGGCGCCGCTTGTGGGCACAAATGCGACACGATCCTTCCATTCTGGGGCGGCAAAGTCATAAACGGTCTTTGGTAAATCGTTTTCGGCAACCACTTTCGGATTGTACGCAACAACGCGTGAACGAGAGATTAACCCAGTCCAGGTTCCGTTTGCATCACGATACTTAGGTTCAATTTGATCTAGAGCTTTGCTGTCAATTTTCTCGAGTAATCCTTTTTCGCTTAACATCACAAGAGGACCGGTTTCCTCGGTGAAGATGATGTCAGCTGGTGATTTCTTTCCTTCTTCGGCAATCTGATGAGCTAGTTCACTGCTAGAGCCTTCTCGAGAGACCACCTTAATTCCTGTTTTTTCTTCAAAAGCTTTTGCTAAGGCATTTGTTGTTTCTTCGTGCTGGCCGCTATAGATGGTGATCTGCTTGGTTTCATTTTTTGCTGGTTCCTTCGCAGCGTTATCCTTAGCAGTATCTCCACATGCAGCAAGCGCTCCAACCAACATAACAGACGCTGCCGTTAACGAAAACTTCTTCATATATGTATGGACCTTCATTTTCTATTTCCTCCTTAGATGTGTTGGGGAGTGGTAGTGAACCTTCCCGATAACTATTAATCTTTTAATAATGAGAATCATTTTCATTTATGAGTATAACGGAACTTCTCAAACTAGTCAACACTAATTGCGAAAAATTCTCAATTAGTTTTTTAAGGTAGGTGTCAGGCACCAAAATGACACCCAAAACATAATTTTTAGAAAAATGATTGACATTAGGCTGATTAGATTTATAATATATTTTAATTAACATTATTCCGATTAAATTAATGCGAATTATAGGTGAAGTGGGTGAGGGTGAAAATGTTTCTTCAAATTCGGGATGTAAATAAGCAATTTGTGAATCAAAATGCGGCAAGTACAGTACTTTCTGATATTAATCTTGACATAAAAGAGGGGGAGTTTGTTTCCATTCTTGGGCCCTCTGGGTGTGGAAAGTCGACATTGCTTTCGATTGTTGCCGGATTGACTAAGACCACAAGCGGAGAGATTTTACTGAATGGGCAGCAAATTACAAAGCCGGGAAAGGACCGGGGGATGGTTTTCCAACAAGCGGCACTGTTTCCGTGGATGACGGTAGAAGAGAATGTGATGTTTCCTCTTCGTAAAGAAATGAAAAAGAAGGAAGCAAGAGAGGTGGCACATCAGTATTTACAAATGGTGCAATTGAGTAATTATACGAAGCATTCCCCTCATGAGCTTTCTGGTGGGATGCAGCAGCGGGTAGCAATTGCAAGAGCACTGTCGATGAATCCAAAGGTTCTGCTAATGGATGAACCGTTTGGTGCACTGGATGAACAGACCCGCTCTAGGCTTCATCATGAATTAGAGAAAATTTGGCTGGAGACGAAAAAGACGATTCTGTTTGTAACCCACAGTATTAGTGAATCTATCAAACTTTCGGACCGAATCGTCGTAATGGGGACCCGGCCAGGTATCGTCCTTGAGGATATACAAGTCCGGATTCCTAGACCGAGAGCGCAGCACCCGCAGATGACTGCCAAATTAGAGGAGAGAATAATGGGGCTCCTGCAGACTGAGATTGATAAAGTGGTGAAAGAGGAATTAGCATATGCGGCCAACAATTAAACGGATTATTTTTGTCGTACTGATTTTAGCCGGATGGCAAGGGGCTGTGAGAATCTTTGGAGTCTCTCCGGCACTCATGCCGGCACCAACAGATGTGTTCGATGCCCTTGTGACAGGTTTTGCTGATAAAACATTAATCTATGATATTATTGCAAGTTTCCGCAGGCTGGCAATTGGCCTGGTGATTGCGATTGTTCTCGGCGTAGGTCTAGGCATTCTTTTAGCGAAAAATAAAACAGCCGATGAAACGCTTGGAACTTTGATTTTGGCACTTCAAAGCGTGCCGAGTATCGTATGGCTGCCAATTGCCATTATGTGGTTTGGTTTAAACGAAAAAGCTGTAACGTTTATTGTCATTCTTGGGGCAACCTTGGTCATGACGATTAACATGAGAATTGGCATTAAAAATGTGTCGCCTCTTTATATTAAGGCAGCACAAACAATGGGTTCGAGAGGCTGGGATTTGTTTATAAAAATTATTTTTCCAGCCTCGGTTCCTTATGCCGTCACCGGGGCAAGGCTAGGCTGGGCATTTGCTTGGCGGGCGCTAATGGCCGGTGAGATTTTAAGCACTGGTCCTGGTCTTGGTTATACTCTGAAATATGCCTCTGATTTCGGCAATATGAAGCTCGTAATCGGGATTATGATCATCATCGGTGTCATCGGCACAATTGTCGATATCGTACTCTTCCAGCGAGTGGAACGTAATGTTTTACGACGCTGGGGCCTAGAAACAAATAATTAAGATGTTTTTTTAAAGGGGAGAAATTAGGAGATGAAAAAGAAATTAACTATCATGGGCTCAGCTATTGTACTGGCAGCGGGGCTTTTAGCTGGCTGCGGCAGTTCGGAAAGCGCCGGCTCTAGTCAAAAAGAGAAAACAGTAGTCATTGGCTACTTCCCGAACATTGACCACGCACCAGCGATGGTAGCGAAGGAAAAAGGCTACTATGAAAAAGAATTGGGTAAGGGTGTGAAGGTTGAATACAAAACCTTCCCGGACGGCGGTGCGTTTATGACGGCCCTAAAAACTGGGGATATTGATGCTGGTTTAGTTGGACCAGGCCCAGTGATGAACAATTTTACAAATGGTGCTGATGTGAAAATTTTAGCGGGAGCGTCCTCCGGTGGTACCGCTATCGTTGCCAGCAAAAAAAGCGGTATCAATTCTGTAGAAGATTTCAATGGAAAAACGTTCATTACGCCTGGCGTTGGCTGTACACATGACGTACAGATGGAAACTTTTTTACAAGATTATGGCATCTCATCAGCAAGAATTGGCGGTACGTTGAAGCATGTAACAGGAAACCCGGCGCAATATGCCAACATGTTTGGGTCTGGTAAAGTGGATCTAGCGGCTGTTCCCGAGCCTTGGGCTTCTCAATTAGTCAAACAGGTTGGGGCAAAAGTGATTGTTGACAGCTCCAAAATCTCTTATGGTCAAACATTACCAAACACGATTCTAGTGTCTAGCGGCAAGAAAATTAAAGAGGACAAAGATGTTATTGCTAAAATTGTAAAAGCGCAGGAAGAAGCGATTGCATTTATTGAAAAGAACCCTGAAGAAGCTAAAGAAATTACGGTTAAAGCCATTAAAGATATCACCAAGCAGGAGCTTGATAAAGATGTAATCGATCAAGCATGGAAAAATATCCATTTCACGTCCGATGTTAACGAAGAAGTCATTCAACAGTTTGCCAATTCTTCGGTTGAGCTAAAATTCCTAAAAGAAAAGCCTGATTTTGCGGCTTTAATTGATACACAGTTTATAAAATAATTACAAATTTGTTGAGTATGTGATATTTATCTGCGGGTCTTTGCGATATATCCGCGATTTTGCGGAATATATCTGCGACTTTCCGCAATATATCTGCAAAATATTTTTTAAAGTCGAAGCTAAATAGAAAAGCAGGGTGCTGAGTCAATGCTCAGCACTTTTTTGCTAGAGAGGATGTTTAAAATGAAAAAAGTCATACTCCTGCTTATTTGTCTAGGCCTTTTAAGCGCATGTTCAAACAACGAACAGAAAGAGAAAGTGGTTTTTCCATTAAATATGCAAATATCGAAGTTTGAAGGTGTTAATCAGGACAACAAGCCAATTAATCTAGCAACATTAAAAGGGAAGGTGTGGATTGCTGATTTTGTGTTTACCAATTGCGATACAGTTTGCTCGCCCATGACGGCCAATATGGCAGAACTTCAGAAGAAACTGGCATTGGAAGGAGTAAAGGCACAGCTCGTTTCGTTCAGCATTGACCCGGACCATGACAAGCCGATTATCTTAAAACAATATGCTGGCGGAGTCGGGGCTGATTTTTCAAACTGGAATCTCATCACCGGGTATAAGCAGGAGTTTATTGAGAGCTTTGCCAATAAATCCTTTATGGCCCCGGCCGCAAAATTAGAAGGTTCCAATCAATTTGTGCACAGCACGAATTTTTATCTAGTTAATCAACAAGGGGTTGTTGTGCAAAAGTATGAGGGGGTCTCCAATCCGCCCTATGAACAGATCATAAAAGATATTTTATATTTACAATAATTTTTGCAAAATTTGAAACCATCTATCCGTTACAATCGTTATAGGGGTGCAGAACTAAAGGTGGTGATGGTATGGGAGGGCAAAACGAAAACCGGGCCGAGCTTAGGACTTCAATTGAGTACCGGGACGAATGGCTCGAATGGTTCATGAATGAATATGGTGAGAGACTCACCAAACTTGCTCACGGCTATGTGAAGGACTGGGGAATAGCGCAGGATGTCGTACAAGATGTGTTTGTTATTTGTTATCGGCAATACAATCAAGCAATAAATGTGGAATTCCTTAAAGCGTGGGTATACAGGATTACGATTAACCGCTGCAAAGATGTGTTGAAAAGTTCTTTTATTAAACGGATTCTATTAAACAATCATATTTCTAAAATAGATCATGACTCGTCGCCGGAAAGGGAACTGCTGGCGAGGGATGAAAAGGAACAGCTTGCCCAGTTTGTCCTTAAGCTGCCATTAAAATATAGAGAAGTGATTATTCTATGTTATTACGAAGAACTCTCCGTAACGGAAATTGCCGCGCTTTTAGACCTTAATCAAAATACGGTTAAGACGAGGTTAAAGCGGGGCAGGGAACTGTTAAAAAAAAGCTGGGAAGGGAGCGAATAAGATGGAGGAGAAGCTACGTAATCTTCGGCAGGCAATGGATGATACGGTTTTTTCAGGAACCTATTTCACAGAGCAGCAAAAAAGGAACATCAGAGCAGCGGCAAAAAAGCCGATAAAAAGCGGGGATTGGTTTCCAAAGCTTTTGACTGTTATCGTTTCAATGTGTTTCCTGCTATTTATTGGAAATTTGGGTTTAGCTGCTTGGCAGGAACGGTATGGATCAAATTCAGCAGAAACACAAAACTGGGAAGTAAGCCATGTATTTACGGTACCAAAGCCAGGGCCTGACGGGAAAGACGTGCAATATGGCCTATGGGGCGTCAAAGGTAAGTGGGCGATCCTTGACGGTCCAGTCCTTGCAGGCGAAAAGAACAAAGAGCTGGTCCATATTTGGGGTGCATCTCACGAAGAAACCGTACAAGGTTTTGGAAAAATGGTGAAAATCATTGGAACCAGCAAACAGGACGGTACAAAGGTAACTGCATTTGAAGGTTCAATCGGAATCCCAAACAGTTATTATGTCAAACCGCCTTATGAATACGCAGAGGCCGTTGGTTATTTAATTCTTCCGTCAAAGGGGATATGGAAACTGGATTGTTATGTGGAAGACAAATTCCATGGCACGATTGTAATCGAGGTCCAATAAAAAAGGGGTTTTTGCCTAAAGTCATCAATACGAATCCATTCATATACTGATGGCAAATAACCTCGAGGTGAGTGAATGGACATCAAGATCTCCAAGTCAAGCATGAAGGAAGCTGGGTCTTTGGTAAAAATTCAAACGGACATTTAAGGAGGATTTGAAAAAGTATAAGGATTATGATTCAAGCCCAGCGGCAGAATCACTTGATTTTTTCAAGTATCGAATGGAAAATTCCCTTCATTACACCATCTTTGTTGATAGAGAAATGGCCGGCGGTATCTGTCTGGTGAAAGTGTCAGATGCCCATTATTATCTGTTTCGTATCTTTTTAAGGCCGAAATATCAGAACAAGGGATTGGGGACAAAAATTCTTTCAAAAATAGAAAAGCAATTCCCAAGAGTAAGAAAATGGAGTCTTGACACACCTAGGGATAATGAACGAAATCGTCATGTATACGAAAAATTTGGCTATAAAAAAACTGGAGAGTTGAAAGTAAATGAGATTTTGACGCTAATAAAATATGAAAAAAAGATAAAACGTCAACCACCCTAAAGAAAGCAGGGTGGTTTTTGGATGATGATATTTATTTCAAAATCTCTCTATATTCCTTGCCCTTTTGGACATAAGATTCGCTTGACATCTGCAGCATTTGCAGGTCTTTGTCTGTCAGTTCACGGACAACTTTTCCAGGAGAACCGAGCACAAGTGAGCGCGGGGGGATTTTGATGCCGCCTGCAAGTAAGGTGTTGGCACCGATGATACATTCTTCACCGACTTCCACATTATCTAAGAGCGTTGAACCCATCCCAATAATGGAACGCTTGCCTACTTTGCAGCCGTGCAAAACCACATTATGGCCAATTGTTACATCATCTTCAATAATGACAGGGAACCCTTCGTATAAATGAAGCGTGGAATTATCCTGAATACTGCATCTTTCACCGATAATAATCGGGCCGTCATCACCGCGGATAACAGCGTTAAACCAAACGGTCGATTCCTTACCAATTTGTACATCGCCAATTACATAAGCACCTGGAGCCACAAACACCGATTCATGGACAGAAGGAGATTTCCCCTTGTATGGAATAATCATCATAACTCGCTCCTTTAAAATTCTGAATTCATTCACTGTTTGTAATTATATCAAAATTGCTTGTGTCAGGCACCAATAAAAAACCCATCCCGGGAAAGTGGGTTCCCTAGATGGATTTTCGTTAGCATAACTTAAATTAACAACACGGATTATACATTGGCATTGGTTGGCAACAAGGGTTTTGAATTGGCATTGGACAGCAGCAAGGATTTGGCATTGGCATTGGACAGCAAGGATTCAGCATTGGCGGCGGACAACAAGGGTCGTACATTGGGTAACAACAAGGGTCATACATTGGATAGCTGCAATCTTGAACCATAGGGTAATAGGCTTGCGGTGCAGCTTGAGGGGCTATATAGGGCATAGTAGGCATGACGTTCGTTGGCATAACGTTTGTCGGCATCACCGGCTGGTTTGGCATTACATTAGCACCCTTATATGGCTGATTGGTTAGGACAACAGAACTGGGGTATTTCTTTTTTTCCACACTGATCTCTCCTCATCAATAAATTCAAGATAGTGTATGTGACCATAGGGGAGTGTGTATAGACGTTTCCCTATGGTCAAAAGTACTCTGATTTTTCATCATTTTATTTAAACAATAGGTTATTCTAATTGAATTAAAAATGTAAGCGCTTTATTAATTATCTAAAAATAGTAAATAGTCAAAAAATATTGACATGTAAATTTTTCAGTGGTAACCTAATAAAAAATTAATCATGAATCGATGAAGAGAAGAGTAGGGTAGTTGCAAGTCTAAAGAGAGTCGGCGGTTGGTGGGAGCCGATGACGGAACTATTTGAAGATCATCTCTGAGATGCATAGCTGAACACAAACAAGTAAGCTATGCCGGGTGAGTCCGCCGTTAAAGGAACACGTACTGTACATCAGTACGTCGTTCGAGAGCTGCAGCAAGGGATGGTCTTGCTGTGGAAGTAGGGTGGTAACGCGAGCTAACTCGTCCCTATCTTTTAGGGGCGGGTTTTTTGTTGTTTATATAATGAGAACAAAGCTTGAAAATTGAAGGAGGAATCATGACCATGAGTCAACAAGTCGATAACAAAACATTACATGTGGAGGATATCATCATTGCCAGCCACAATATTAAGGATGTGATTTCTCCAACGCCTCTGCAATATAATCATCTATTATCAGAACGTTATGATTGTCATGTCTATTTAAAACGAGAGGATATGCAAAGTGTTCGTTCCTTTAAAATTCGCGGTGCTTATAATTGTATTAAAAAATTAAGCTCGGAAGAAATGGAAAATGGAATTATTTGTGCAAGCGCTGGGAATCATGCTCAAGGGGTAGCATACTCCTGTCATTTATTAAACATTCACGGAAAAATTTTCATGCCTAACACGACACCGAAACAAAAAGTCAATCAAGTGAAATTTTGGGGCAAGGAAGATGTAGAAATCGTTTTAGTTGGGGATACGTTTGATGATGCGTATGAGAAGGCGATGGAATGCAGTCTTGAAGAAAATCGAACTTTTATCCATCCATTTGATGATTTCGACGTGATTGCCGGTCAAGGAACGGTCGGTGTCGAATTGCTAAACGATTGTCCAGAAAAAATTGATTATTTATTTGCGGCCATCGGCGGCGGCGGGCTAATGGCGGGAGCCGGAACCTATTTGCGGCATTATTCTCCGGAAACACAATTAATTGGAGTTGAGCCTGAAGGGGCACCGGGAATGAAGGAATCGATTGTAAAAGGCGAAGTAACCTGCTTAGGGAAAATTGATCCGTTTGTCGACGGTGCTGCAGTAAAAAAAGTGGGCTATAAAACATTTGATATTTGTAAAGAAATCGTAGACGATATTGTTGTTGTGGCGGAAGGGAAGGTTTGTACAACGCTGCTTTCACTTTATAATGAAAATGCCATTGTTGTTGAGCCGACAGGTGCCTTATCCATTGCTGCCCTTGATACATATGCAGAGGAAATTAAGGGCAAAACAGTCGTTTGCGTCGTCAGCGGGGGAAATAATGATATCGGCAGGATGCAGGAAATTAAAGAGCGCTCTATGATTTACGAAGGACTGCAGCATTATTTCATCGTTCAATTCCCACAGCGGCCAGGGGCATTGCGCGAGTTCTTGATGGATGTACTGGGACCCAATGATGACATCAGTCATTTTGAATACACGAAGAAGAACAATCGTGAAACCGGTCCGGCATTAGTTGGAATTGAACTAAAAGATAAAGCGGATTATGGCCCGTTAGTGGAGCGAATCAAAGCAAAAGGTTTCCTGCACCGTGAAGTGAATAAGGACAGCACACTGTTCCAGATGCTTGTTTAACAAAATTAATCCACATCAAGGCACACGTTCATTTATAGAGGTTAACGTGTGCCTTTTTATTTAACGGGAAAAATTCTGCTGGGAATTCATAAAATGATATGAATACAAATTATTAAGGGGGCCATTTTGGGGACTATTGTTATTTTCATATCGATTATTCTAGTGGCATCGATCTTGCAAACCAGTACGGGTTTCGGCTTCTCCATAATGGCAACACCTTTTTTATTGATGATTTTTCATCCTCATGAAGCCATTCAGATTAATATTATTTTAACTTTTGTGATCTCAGTTTTACTATTTAGGAAGATCAAATCGGATATCGATTATGCATTGTTAAGAAGGTTTATATTAGGCAGCTTAGCAGGGGTTCCTTTTGGAATTATACTGTTTATTTCGATCAACCTTAACACATTTAAATTAGGTGTAAGTATTCTTCTTTTGCTCTTAACATTATTGCTAATTTGTAAATTTAAGGTGAAGCCTACGAAATTTAGGGATTTTATCGTTGGCTGGATCTCCGGCCTTTTAACAACCAGTATTGGAATGGCCGGTCCGCCGCTATTACTATATTTTACAGGGACAGATACGGAAAAAAGGGAATTACGAGCAACCACATTAGCGTACTATATTTTTATTTATTGTGTTAGTTTAATCACCCAAATTATCTTTACCGGAACGGACAAGATCATTTGGCAGTCAAGTCTTTATGCAATGGTTATTGTCATTTTAGGCTTGTTTATTGGTCAAATCATATTTCATAAGCTGAATCAGCGAACTTTTAGATTATTTACCTATATTATATTAAGCTGCACGGGGGTCTATCTGCTTGTTGATAGTCTGAGTACATTGTGAAAAGTGATTGGAACCGTCCTAGTTGAAAGGAATAATTTCTATGCTTTGGAAATAGGTGGGGAATAGAACGGTTGAAAAGGAACTCTTCTTGATTTTTTTATCATCCATACTTAACAAATGTCCCATTTAATGTATAATATTAAATGGTTAAGTCCCCTCGAAATCGGGGCAATGTTTTTGATTCAATTCAGAAAGAGAGTGTTCATATGGGACGTAAGTGGAATAATATCAAGGATAAAAAGGCAGCAAAGGACGCTAACACAAGCCGTATTTATGCCAAATTTGGACGTGAAATTTACGTAGTGGCAAGACAAGGCGAGCCTGATCCAGAAGCAAACCAAGCGTTAAAATTTGTGCTTGAGCGTGCCAAAACGTACAGTGTCCCTCGTCATATCATCGACCGTGCGATTGAGAAAGCAAAAGGCGGTTCAGACGAGAGCTATGATGAGCTTCGCTATGAGGGCTTTGGTCCAAACGGTTCCATGATTATTGTTGATGCGTTGACAAATAACGTAAACCGTACGGCTTCAGAAGTTCGCGCTGCCTTTGGTAAAAACGGCGGCAACATGGGGGTCAGCGGTTCCGTTGCTTACATGTTCGACAAAACCGCAGTTATTGGTATTGAAGGAAAGAATGAAGAGGAAGTGCTTGAACTACTAATGGAAGCAGACATTGATGTCCGTGATGTGGTGGAAGAAGACGGACAAGTTATTGTTTATGCTGAACCAGACCAATTCCATGCCGTTCAAGAAGCCTTTAAAAATGCTGGAATTACTGAGTTTGCCGTTGCTGAGCTTTCCATGCTGCCACAAAACGAAGTAACTCTTCCAGAGGATGTCGTTCCGAAATTTGAGAAGCTAATTGATGCATTAGAAGAATTAGAAGATGTCCAGCAAGTGTACCACAATGTGGATTTAGGGGAATAATAAAAGAAGGTGTCCAGCCGGGCACCTTCTTTTTATGAAAGGTTATCGCTTTACTGTCGATAAAATAAAAATTGTTGCGATGATGGCGAATGAACCAAACCATTCTGCCGGACTAAATGAAACATGCAACCAGGCAACCGCCAAAAACGCCGCGGATAACGGCTCCGCACAGGCAAGTAAACTGGCTTCAGATGCACGGATGTATTTCATACTTTCCATATAACAGTAAAAAGCGATTAATGTCCCGAAAATAACAACAAAGACAACGGCCATAAAGGATGAAAAAGACCATGTTCCTTGAAATTTCCACGGTGGATGAATAAAGCTGAATCCAATACCGCCAATGATCATTCCCCAGCCCACTGTGATAAGCGAGCCCCATTTTGTTAGTAAACCACCGGGATAAAGTGTATAAAAAGCGAGCGCAAATGCGGATAGAATTCCCCATATAAAGCCCGGAACAGAGATCGCCAATGAATGAATATCTCCTTTCGTGACAAGCAGAAAGGTTCCGGTCAAGGCCAAAATAATGGCTATGGATTCCTGCTTTGTCGGCAAGGCTTTACTTTTAAAACAGAGGTAGCAGGCGATCATCACCGGCGCTAAATATTGAAGGACTGTAGCAGTGGCTGCGTTCCCATGTTCAATAGCGGCAAAGTAGGTATATTGAACACCTAGCATACCAATGATTCCGAAGATCACCAGCTGGAAGATTTCTTGTTTATTTTTCCAGATGCTCCAAATGTTTTGTTTTCCAACAGTTTGAGCAAAAAATAACAAGCCCGACCCGGAAATGAGCAGTCGCACAACGACCAGCCAGCCAGTGCTGAAGCCTTGCCGATGAAATAAAAATTGAGCCACCGTTCCGGATACACCCCAAAAAATGGCCGCAATTAGTACTAATATAATTCCTTTTGTTCTTGGATAAGGCAAAACCGCCCCATGTGACTCCAAACTGTCTCCCCCCATTGAAGTATTTACGTTATATATATACCAAAGCGATTATAACATTTTTTTGCTGAACAGTTTATGTAATTTTCTAAAATAAACTCCATTGCTTTATCTCTTTAAAGCAAAAACGTTGTATATTGATGGAAAATTGTGTAGTATTTACAACAACGAATCACTTTGAAAGGATGAAACTTGTGTCATTAGAAAATGTTAAAGCACATTTTAAACAATGGAAACGGGAACAGGACATAATGGAGTTTGAGACTTCAAGTGCAACTGTAGATCTTGCCGCCCAGGCTATTGGTGTAGAACCGGCTCGTATTGCCAAGACATTATCCTTCCGCGGGGAAGGCGAAACGGCCATTTTGGTTGTTGCTGCCGGTGATGCCAAAATAGATAATAAGAAATTTCGTCAAACATTCGGGTTTAAAGCAAGGATGCTTTCGCCGGAAGAGGTATTAGATCAAACCGGTCATGCTATTGGTGGAGTTTGTCCGTTTGGTTTAAAAAATAAGCTCGATGTCTACCTTGATGCGTCGATGAAACGCTTTGAAACACTTTATCCGGCTTGCGGCAGTTCAAATTCTGCGATTGAATTAACCTGTGATGAAATAATGGAATATTCATCTGCACAGGGCTGGGTCGATGTATGTAAGTGCTGGCAAGCTGAAGAAACTAATGCGGACATAGTCATGTCGAACGATACAATTTAAGATTAGCTGCCGCAGTTAAATGGCAGCTGTTTTTAATTTCCAGTTAAATTGAAATTATGGGCTTTTCTAGAAGTTGACTACTATAATTTTGGGCTGAAGCGGAGATATTAACCTTATAGATATTTTCAGGAGGAATGTTTATGGGTCAATATTGTCTGTTTCAAATCAAATGGGGGGCCTGTACATTTAAATTTAGTCTGGATTGGACCGTAAAGGCTGCCACATCGCTAGAACAAAGTTTTTCTAGCTGGTTTTAGTGCAATGGATTCAAAAGAAGCTCTTTTTTGGAGCATTGCGCTCCCAGGATTCGGGCAGCTATTAAATGGGAAGTGGATCAAAGGGATTGTATTTGTGGCATTAGAATTCCTCATCAATGCCCAGGCCAATTTTAACGTTGCCATCATATCAAGTTTTCATGGGAATATTGATTTAGCGATACAGCAAATCAACTTTCAATGGCTGATGTTTTATCCATGTTTATATTTTTTCGCGATGTGGGATGCGTTTAAGGATGCGGGTGGAGGGAAAAAACGTTATTCCTTTCTTCCATTTGCGTTTTCAGCTTATTTTGTTACAGTAGGATTAATTTACTCGACCAAAGTAAGAATATTTGGTGTACTGTTAGGCCCTGTTTGGCTCCCAATGCTCTCTGTCATCCCAGGTGTTGCGGTAGGGCTCCTGCTGCAATGGATGCTCAAGGGGAAAAGCGTGATATAAAAAACGACTGCAAAAAGGTATGCAGCCGTTTTTTTATTCAACAAATTATTTGTTTAACGAGGTGTTAATGGTTTAACGGTGATGGCAGGAGAGTAAGTTGTTATAATACAGCTGTCTAATTGTTCGGCATTTAATAAACCTAAATTGACGGCAGCTTTAATTTTTTGCTCATCAGGCTTTTTAATCACCTGGATGAGGTCGTTTAGCTTCAGGTCTTCTAGCATTTTTACAGTTTCTTCGTCCTTGTATTTTTCCGTTTTTCGGATTTGCCGTTGTAATTTGTAGCCATTGACGATGATTTCACCTTTTCGATCCGCTCCGATTAATTGATTAAAATACTCCTGAAACATGTCTTTTAAGTTGTTCATTTCTAGCTCAATTTCTTTTTTCTGCTTGTTTAGTTCGTAATACTTGATTAACATCTCACCTGTAATTAAGGACTCATTACTTTTTAGCAACAGCCTCTCCTCCTGTACGAACGTATATTCTATTTTATGCTGAGCTTTTAGAAATAGTACCTTAGAGAAGGGAGGAAAGTAATTTTATTAAAAATCCCCCTATTGCCTATAACCAAAGGGGGAATGGACGATTATTTTGAGAGAAGGTCATCCAGATGTTTAAGAATTGCTTCGCGGTTCCCGGAAATTTGATCTTCACGAATCTGGTCTTTATTTAATTTTTCAAGTGCTTTTGTTAAGATTTCCTGTTCGATGGCTTGAGGAACAACTACTACGCCGTCGACATCCCCGATTATAAGATCCCCGGGATGCACCGTCATACCCCCGCAGGAAACTGGAACATTTATTTCGCCGAAACCAGCTTTGCCGCTGGCTGCCACAGCCGTACCTTTACTAAAGACTGGAAAGTTCAATTCCTTAATTCCAGCGAGGTCGCGAATGACTCCATCGACGACAAGCCCCGCAATTCCAAGTGTTTGCATCATTCCGACAACAAAATCGCCGGCAATAGCCCGGTACTGATCACCCTTAGCATCCACCACCAAAACATCACCAGGCTTTGCATTCCGGATAGCCTTTAAGACTGCAAGATTGTCACCCACCGGAATTTTCACTGTAAAGGCTCGTCCAACTACTTTGTATTCCTCTTTCAGCGGCTTAATCGCTGGGTGTAGGTTATTTAAGCCATCCATTGCATCTGAAATACATGTTGTGGGAATATTCATAAAATCTAAAACATGCTGATCCATTAAGAAAACCCCTTTCCATATGTAATCTACTTCTCATTATAACTCGAATGAACTAGAAAAAGTTAACAAAAAATGACGTAAATAAAACGCAAAAAAAGAAAGTGGCAAAAAGCCACTTTTAAAAGAAGGAAAAACTTAATGGGTTACTTTAATCTATGTAAAAGCGTGGACGTGCATGTAGTCATCTTGTCCAATTTTAAAAAAATGTGCGTTAACATAATTTGCGAATCAGATCAATCGTGTTATTTCTTGGTGAGTTAACGAGAGGGGATACCTCATATGCTTCCATTTGTGCCTCATCATACGGAACAAAAAATTGTTGTAAAAACTTTGTATCAGTGATGGCAGGGTTTAACCATGTTTTTTCATTTTCAGGATGTAAAATGACCGGCATCCGGTCATGAATATCGGTCATAAGCTGGTTGGGTGTAGTCGTAATCATGGAACAAGAGAAAATCGCTTCTCCCTCCGGTGATTTCCATTGTTCCCAAATTCCTGCCAATGCGAATAGCCCATCCGATTTCAATTTTATGCGCATGGGAGTCTTGGTTTTATCTTCATGCCGCCTCCATTCGTAAAAGCTGTCGGCGATAATCAAACAGCGTTTTTTTCGAAAGGCATTTTTAAAACTTGGCTTTTCAGCAAGTGTTTCTGCACGTGCATTGATTAGCCTATTCCCGGTTGAAAGATCCTTAGCCCATGGTGGTATAAGTCCCCATTTTAGATATCCCATCCGATTTGCTTTCCCATCATTAATGACAGCCAGTACCATTTGAGAGGGGGCAATATTGTAACTTGGTGTGAAATTTTCTTCATCTAAAAATGCCTGAATATCAAATCGATCGATGATTTGTCCAATAGAAGCAGTCAATGTAAAGCGGCCGCACATATTATTTTCACCTCATGACTATTGTAGCAAAATTGGTTTAAGGCACAATAAGAGAAATGAAGCTTGGAATTGATCCAAGCTCCATTTAGTGTTTCCTTCTCGCAAAGTCAACAAAGCGGAATTTATCAGGACGGTGCCGTGATTCGGTATATTGAAACAGGCTGGCATCCTCTAAAAAGACGTAACTTTTAATGACGACCACATTATGAAAACCTTCTAGATTTAATAACTCGCGGTCTTCGGATGTAGGTTCCTCAACGACTATTTCCTTTTTCGCAAAGCTGATATTAAGGTTTAATTCATTCTCCAAGTATTCATAAATCGAGTTTTCACAATTTTCTTCCGTTAGGCTGGGAACGTATTTTTTATTTAAAAAATCCTTATCCAAGATTATTTTATTTCCACCAATTTCTCGAGTTCTAATAACCTTCCAGACCTGGTCTTTAGCGGTCAATTGGAGCTGCTGGCGAATGAAATGATCGGGTTTGATAATTAAAGATAGCTCATGGACGTTGGTTTTTGGTTTGCTTTCCATTTTATCGGCCAGTTCTTTGAAACTCACAAGACCTGAAACTGGGAAATCAAATTTGGTGATGTCAATGACAATTGACCCTTTTCCTCTAACTTTTTGAATATAACCATTTTGTGAAAGCAGGTTTAATGCTTTTCGAATTGTCTCCCGTGACGTTTGGAATTGGTCGGTCAATTCATGCTCAGACGGGAGCAATGATTGCGGCGGAATTGCACCGTTCTTTATTTGCTCTACAAGTGTGTTATAAATCGTTAGGTACTTACTGGTCACTACAGACATCTCCGTTCACTTTTTCAAATGGTACACGATCGACTCGTATGGTCTTAAACTTAGCTTCCCTGCAAGCGGCATCGAGTCTTCATAATTAGAGATTAACATTTCACTATGATACCCTTCAAGGTTAATCTGGTGGCTGAGGACCAGTTCCTTATTTTTGCCGTAAAAATTGTTGATAACTAATAATTTTTCTTTTCCTAATGTTCTTACGTAGGCAAATACATCAGAATCTGCTTTCAAGATTGGTGTGTAATCGCCCTCTGTGATAATGGTATATTCTTTTCTTAACTGAATCAGCCTTTGATAGTGGTAGAAAATAGAGTCTGGGTCGCTTATTGCCTTTTCAGCATTGATTTCTTGATAGTTCGCAGCGGTATCTATCCACGGGGTACCAGTGGTAAATCCGGCGTTTTTCTCTGAGCTCCACTGTACTGGGGTACGTGAATTATCCCGTGATTTTTGCTTTAGAATCTCGAGAATTTCTTCTTCGCTTGAGCCTTCTTGTTTTTTCAGTTCGTACATATTGATCGATTCGACATCACAGTATTGTTCAATCGTATGAAAACCAGGATTGGTCATTCCAAATTCTTCCCCTTGATAAATATAAGGGGTGCCTTGCATCATATGAATAGTCGTAGCCAGCATCTTAGCTGATTGCTTGTGATAATTATTTTCATCACCAAAGCGGGAGACAACCCGCGGCTGGTCATGATTGCACCAGAATAGGGCATTCCAGCCGCCGCCTTCATGCATCTTAACCTGCCAGTTCGATAGAATCGTTTTCAATTCCTGAAAATCAAATGGCGCCTTTGTCCATTTTTCGCCGTTAGGGTAATCAACTTTTAAGTGATGGAAGCTGAAGGTCATATTTAATTCATTTCGCTCTGGTTTTGTATATTTAATGCAATGATCAATGGAAGTGGATGACATTTCGCCGACCGTGATTAAATCATATTTTGAAAAAACCTTCTCGTTCATCTCATGCAAAAATTCATGAATCCTTGGTCCATCGGTGTAAAATTTGCGGCCATCGCTGTCATCCTGAGGAAATTGCTGGTTCTTAGAAATTAAATTAATAACATCAAGTCGAAAGCCGTCAACACCTTTTTGCAGCCAATAATGCATCATTTCGTATAAAGCCTCGCGTACTTTTTCATTTTCCCAATTGAGATCAGCTTGGGTAACATCGAATAGATGCAAGTAATACTGATCTGTAGTTTCGTCATATTCCCAAGCGGAACCGCCAAATTTGGACTTCCAATTGGTAGGCGGTTCTCCGTTTTTGCCATCTCGCCAAATATAAAAATCGCGGAATGGATTGTCTTTCGAAGAGCGTGCCTGCTTAAACCACTCATGCTCTGTCGATGTATGATTAATGACGATATCCATCATGATTTTTAAACCGCGTTTGTGGGCCTCGGACAGCAGCTTCTCAAAATCTGCCATAGTCCCGTATTCTGTATGAATTTGATAATAATCGCTGATATCATAGCCATTATCACGCTGGGGCGATTGGTATATAGGGGTGAGCCATAAAACATCTACACCCAGCTTTTTTAAATAATCGAGTTTTTTTATGATCCCTTGAAGATCTCCGGTCCCGTTCCCGGTCGTATCGCAAAAGCTTTTTGGATAAATTTGATAAACAACGGCATTCTTCCACCATGCTGTTGACATTTTAACCACCTGCCTAAAATTTTCTTGATGCTGATTATGCTAATTGAAGGAGCATTTCCGCCAATTAAAACATGCCATGCGCCAATTGGAGTGCGTTATCCGCCAATTGATACAAGCCATGCCACAATTGGAGAGCATTATCCACCAATTAACAGCGCATATCCGTTAGTGACGTAAAGTATGAAAGGAGGGAGATAGGCTCCCTCCTGAATGGAGTTATTTTTTAAAAGCAATTTTTTTCATGCCGGTCTTGGCAAAAATGATTGTTAACAAGAATGGAACCACGATGGCCACTACCATTGCTACGGCAAACATTGCCATATGCTGTGGCTGAATCGACAAGATCCCGGGAAGGCCGCCGACACCGATAGAGTTCGCCATGACGTTCGTTCCCACAGAAATGACTGCTGCACACATCGAACCTAGCATTGCAGCTAAGAATGGGAAGCCGTACTTCAAGTTAATCCCGAACATCGCAGGCTCTGTTACACCTAAATAACAGGAGATACACGCTGGAATGGAAACCTGTTTTTCTTCCTCGTTTTTACGATTGATATAAATCATTGCAAGTACTGCTGACCCTTGTGCGATATTGGATAGAGCAATCATTGGCCACAAGTTGGTACCCTTAAGCTCACTCATCAGCTGCAAGTCAATAGCGTTGGTCATATGGTGCAGCCCTGTAATAACAAGCGGGGCATAAGCAAAGCCAAAGATTGCCGCGAATAGCCATCCAAAGGCAGAAGTGAGACTTGTATAGACAACATTAGAGATTGCAGAGCCAATTGTCCAACCGATTGGTCCTAAAATAGTGTGTGCAATTAGAACTGTCGGAATAAGTGCGAAAAATGGCACAACTATCATCGAAATGGAATTTGGGACGATTTTTCGCAGTCTAGTTTCTAAGAATGCTAACAAGAGACCTGCTAAAATGGCTGGAATAACCTGGGCTTGATAGCCGATCATTTCCACCTTCGCAAATCCAAAATCCCATACCGGAATGTCTTTGGCATCGGCAACGGCATATGCATTTAGCAATTGCGGTGAGACAAGAGTAATACCAAGAACAATACCAAGAATTTGCGACGCACCCATTTTCTTGGCAATCGACCACGTGATTCCTACAGGGAGGAAGTGGAATACCGCTTCACCAATCAACCATAGGAAGGAATGGACTCCGGCCCAGAATTGTGAAACTTCAATAATAGTCTTTGTACCATGATCAAGTAATTTAATGTCACCTATAACGTTTCGGAAACCGAGAATCAAACCGCCGACTACAAGGGCGGGGATTAATGGTGTAAAAATATCGGCAAGATGGGCCACCATACGCTGAAGCCAGTTCATGTTCTGCTTCGCTGCAACCTTAGCATCATCCTTTGTAGTGCCATCCACATCGGCAAGCTTAATAAAATCGTTATAAAATGATGCGACCTCATTTCCGATAATAACCTGAAACTGTCCGGCCTGAGTAAAAGTACCTTTTACAAGCTTAATAGATTCAATTTTTTTAATATCAGCCTTGCCTGGGTCGCTGAGCACGAAACGCATTCTTGTGGCGCAATGAGTTACGGCCGCAATATTGTCTTTCCCGCCAATGTACTCTAATAATTCTTTAGCAGGTTCTTTGAACTTAGACATTGTTTTTCCCCCTAACATTTGGGTTTCACCCTATTAATTTTTTTCCGCTGTCCCAATTTATACAGCGTTTTCAATTCTACAACCAAACATGTCTATACAAGTTTATGATTACGTTTTCATTTTATGCTGTATATACAAGTTTGTCAATTTTTTTTATAGGACATTTTATAACTTTGTAAATCTTTGGTCAAAATTAAAATAAATTTTCTGAATTTTAGTGGTATGGAGCGAATATAAAAAAATTTGTTGGATTAATGAAACCTATTAGTCTAAAGAACGTATGAATAATGAATTTGCGTGGAAGGAGTAGATTAATAAAAAGATTTTGGCTCTATATATTGTAAAAATTTATATGTTTTTATTTTCATTAATTTTTAACTTGCTAGCTCTACAATTGGTCAGTGACCTCTGCGCTGGTAAAGAAAGGGGAATATTTGTTGAATATTTTGAATGAAATTTGGTCAACCTATGCGTCATTTTTTGATTGGGGGATGTGGGTCGAGGTTTTGTCTGATCCGGTTTCCTGGGGATACATAGGCTCGTTGGTAATCCTAGAAGGGCTGCTTTCAGCTGATAATGCGCTGGTCCTTGCGGTCATGGTGAAGCATCTTCCGCCAAATCAGCGTAAAAAAGCTTTGACATATGGTTTGTTTGGTGCATATTTCTTCCGCTTTGTTTTCATCGGACTAGGGATGCTGCTGATTAAGTTTTGGTGGATTAAGGTCTTGGGTGCCGCTTACCTAGCATGGCTCGTAGTGAAACATTTCTGGTTAGGCGAGAAGGAAGACGATGTAGAGGGAGTAAAGAAGGAAAGCTGGCTCATCCGTACTTTTGGTGTGTTCTGGGGAACGGTTATTTCCGTGGAGTTAATGGATATTGCTTTTTCTGCCGATAGTATTTTGGCTGCGTTTGCGGTATCTGAACAGGTATGGATCCTTCTTGTCGGTGGAATGTTGGGAATTTTGATGATGCGTACAGTTGCCAAGTTTTTCTTAGTGTTAATTGATCGAGTTCCAGAGCTTGAGAACACGGCGTTCATTTTAATCGCAATCATCGCGGCAAAGATGTTCGCGAGCGTGTTAGGGTTCCATTTGCATCACCTTGTATTCTTTGGAATCTTAATATTGGCATTTGCCGCTACGTTTATTGTCCACAATATTAATAAGAAAAAATCCGCTTCAGAGGTTGCAGCTTCAGACGATAAGTAATCCAGCCTTTCTGTTAAAGGGATGTACAGGTCGCTATAAGTTTATCAGTAGCGGCCTTTTTTTAGGAGAATTTTATTTTTTGTTATAGGAAAAAAGTTATATATATATATTACTACTTTTTCACTTTACCGCTTTAAACTATTGTTAGATGGTTTCTATCATGATAAAATGGACTTGTTTAAATTCTTCTGAGTTTAGACCTCCTAAAGTGGGTTCTTTACAGTATTCTGTATAGGACTCAATTAACCTTTGACCTTTGTTCAAAGGTTCTTTTTTGACTAAAAAATTGGATAATTGTATTTTGTGTTGGTGCGATTTGGTAGTGTGGTATCATCATATTAGGGGTAATAACTGTTTGTTGGACTGAATTTCTATGAAAATAACGATTTTGGTTGATTTTCAAAACGTACTTACACATGCACCAAGATGGAAGTATGTTTACGCTTGAAATTGAACAGATTGATAAGGAAAGCTTTTTGGTGTTGGGGTAGTGCTCGTTTTCTGTTGGATATTCAAGGCAAAAACATGGTTGCCAGGATTAAAGATTGGTGTAAAAACACAGGAAGTTTTGAGCGGCTACTAATCGAAGTGGAAGCCGATCAAAGCCCAGAAAACCTTGCTCGAAAACATTTTTGGCAAACATCCGGTTTCGTTCTAACGGAATATATTCATCATTATATTTGGGTCCCTGAAAAGTATCAGGCTATGTATTTGGATTTGGTGCCTGACACCAATCAACCAAAAGATGGAAAAGAGTTATTCAAACATATTAGTAATTTTCACAAAGATTCATATCAAGGTGTATAACTAGAAGATGTAGGTTCTATTTTAGTATGATAGTCTTTAATACATATGATTCATTTTATTAAAGGAGTGTTAGCTTTGAGAGGACAAGCAACACCATATTTTATGTTTGATGGGAATGCGAAGGAAGCGCTGGAATTTTATCAAAGTGTATTTGGCGGGGAAGTATTCGAGCTAAAAACGTTTGTTGAAGCAGGGTATCAAATGCCGCCTGAAGCAAAAGACCGCTTAATTCACGGCCGGTTTAAAAAAGATGATTTATTTATCATGGTTTCGGATTGCTTCCCAGGATCCGCTGTCGTTGTCGGAAGTAATATTTCATTGGCTCTTAATTTTGAAAGCGAAGAAGAAATTCAATCCATTTACAACGCTTTGAGTGAAAAAGGTGCTGTTTATATGGAGTTGCAAGATACCTTTTGGGGAGCAAAATATGCCAAAGTGAAAGATCCGTACGGTGTTATTTGGGACCTAAACTATCAAAAGGCATAATAAAAAACGGCATTCTCCATACAGTGTGGATGCCGTTTTTTTGTTGCGGGTAAACGAGCCGCAAAACTGATTTTTAATCTAAAAATCTATTTCTCCATTCCGGCCGCGGCAGCATGCAGCTGTCTTTTTTGCCGAACCATTTATAGCGGTTTTTGGCGATGATTTTATAAATAGAGTTTCGCAGCGGGCTCGGAACGATGAATAAACCGGCAAGCAGCTTCCAACCACCCTTCAATTTGCGGCAAACACGGAGCGCAGCTGTCGATTCGAAAAAAATGTTGTCATCCTCAATTAGCACAAAACTGTCCATTTTAGAGTTTAAACCGTGCTGATTAAGCAGCTGCTGGCCAATCTCTCCTTGGAGGGAGGCAAATTTAAAATGGCCTTTTGGGTCCCTTTTTATTATAAATTGCACACTGCTGTTGCAAAAATTGCAGACCCCATCAAACAATATGATTCGTTGCATAAAAACCCCTCGTCTTTTCCACGATCACTTAATAGTAAAAGTTTAACATAATTTTTCTCCCTTAAAAAATTTTAATTTCACAGGAAAACTCCGAAACAAATAATTAAATATGTCGTATGATTATTTGAGATAGATATACAGTGTAACAATAGGGGGGACGGTATGGATTTTGATAAAGGGTTTGATATGTTTAGTATGATGGAAGTCCTTTTTCCAATCTTTTTTATCCTTATTATCGGATTTATTATTTTCGTCATATTCAGCGGGGTTAGACAATGGAGCTATAATAATAAGCAGCCACGCTTGAATGTGGCTGCAGTGGTGGTTTCTAAACGGACCGAGGTTAGCGGCGGCGGGGCGGACCATCATTCGAGCACTTGGTATTATATTACCTTCCAAGTGGAAAGCGGCGACAGGATGGAATTAAGTGTTACTGGGCGTGATTTTGGACTAATCGCGGAAGGGGATGCCGGAGAACTTGATTTCCAGGGAACGCGATTTCACGGATTTAACCGTAGACAACTGCCAAGCTAACTAGCTCTACCCCATATTTCCCAAACACAACGATGAAGAGAAACGCGCCTTCTAATGTTTCTCTTCCTTTTTATTACAATGTGTCCACTGGATACGTACAAATGTCCGCGAACGGTGCCTGACACCAATTAATAATTAGAGAAAATCTTGTCAAATTAAAGGGAAATTCATAAAAAAATAGAATAAAGATAGGAGAAAGGTGGTAATTAACATGTTACAGAACGGTTTAACCAGAAGGTTGAAGATAGATTATCCGATTATTCAAGCTCCAATGGCGGGAGGAGTGACCACATCTGAATTAGTGGCAGCAGTATCGAATGCCGGGGGGCTGGGGATGATTGGGGCGGGCTACTTAAGTCCGGATCAGTTAAGAAATCAAATTATGGAAATTAAGGCATTAACGAGAAAAAACTTTGGTGTTAACCTATTTGTACCGAATCAATATGCAGTAGATGAACAAAAGCTCAAACACTCTGAAAAATATCTCCAAACAATCGAATCAGAAATAGGGATCCCTACCGTGACCCCTTCACTTCCTAACTACAAGCAGGACAAAGAAACGTTTCAACAAATGGTGAATATCGTACTAGAAGAAAATATTCCAATTTGTTCATTTACTTTTGGAATTCCTTCAGAAGAAATAAGAACCAAATTAAAGGAAAATGCGTCTATTATTATTGGAACGGCCACTACCGTTCAGGAAGCAATTATGAATGAAGAAGCGGGAATGGATGCTGTTGTTGTGCAGGGTTCTGAAGCAGGCGGACATCGCGGGACCTTTGCAGCAGGGGAGCAGCAAAGTCTGATTGGCTTGATGTCACTGATTCCTCAGGTTGCGGATTGTCTTTCAATTCCGATTATTGCCGCCGGCGGCATAATGGATGGAAGAGGCTTGATGGCGGCACAATGTTTAGGGGCAATGGGAGTACAGATGGGCACAGCATTCCTCGTTTGTGAAGAAAGCGGGGCGAATACACTTCATAAAGATGCTATATTGGAAGCATCTGAAGACCAAGTGGTCATAACAAAGGCTTTTTCTGGAAAAATGGCGCGTGGTGTAAACAACCTATTTATTGAAAGACTGCAAGAAACAGAGGATGACCTACCAGAATATCCATTACAAAATGCATTAACAAAAGGAATCAGAAAAGCAGCCGCTGCCAGTAAAAATCCGGAATATATGTCACTGTGGTCGGGCCAAAGTCCAAGATTAGCGAAAAAGCTTACGGCCCAGGAATTGATTGAAAAAATAATCAATGAAACTTTAAAACTTAAAAATGTACTTTCTTAAAATTCAACAAAATCTAACGTACTACTAAATGATTGTTAGGGAGGGGAGAGTATTTGAAAGTATTTGTAAAGAGAGCTCCCTATTTATTATTTTTACTGATTATGCCAGTACTTGGCGGGCTTTACCAGCTGTTAAATGAACGTTCCCATAAAGCGGTGGATTTCATTTCTCCGCTCGACCAAGCGATTCCTTTTGTAGCGGTGTTTATTATTCCTTATATACTCTGGTATGCCTATATTTTTTGCTACTTGGTATACTTTTGCTTTAAGGATCCGAAAGTATACCTGAAGACTTTGTCGCTGATTGTCGTTGGCGAGCTGATCTGCTTCGCCATCTATTTCTTTTTTCAAACAACTGTCCCAAGACCGGCAGTTAACGACGATGGATTCATGTCTATGCTCGTTCAGTGGATTTATGCCAATGATGAACCATATAATTGTTTCCCAAGCATTCACGTCTTAACAACATTTGCCATCATGCTGGCATCGCTTCATATTAAAAATAAACATATCGTAAATAATTTGCTGATTCATATCGGCGGCAGTCTTATTATCATTTCTACGCTATTTGTCAAACAGCATGTTGTGTTTGACATGATTGGTTCGATGTTTCTTGTGGCGTTTCTATACGGATTCACGTTTGAATTACTATCACTTCGTGTACCGAATAAGTCGGAAAGCGTATATGTGAAGAATAAATAAGAACTAAGGATTTGATTGTTCAGCACCTAGGCACAAGCTAAAAAGTTTGTGTCTTTTTGGTGTCTAAAAAATATAAATTTCGCTCCTTAATGACAAACATTCCAAAAGTTTCGAATAAAATGCAATCCCAAATAATACGATTTACTAAAGAAGCCGTATGGAACGTAAGCAAATAGAATGAAGCGAAAATCAGGACTACATACAAGGAGGGTGCCGTGATTACGATTAAAAACCTAGTGAAATCGTTTGGTTCACAAACAGTTTTACAGGGAATCGACCTAACTGTATCGGAGAAAGAAGTTGTTGTCATTATTGGAGCAAGCGGGTCTGGAAAAAGTACATTACTTCGCTGTATAAATTTTCTTGAAATGTTTGATGAAGGCGAAATCTTGATTCAAGATCGGAGAATTATTCCTAAAGAAACAAATTTAAACAAAGTCCGGGAGGAGGTCGGCATGGTGTTTCAGCATTTCAACCTTTTTCCGCATAAAAATGTGTTGGAAAATATTATTGAAGCGCCGGTTCATGTCAAGAAGGTGGACAAGGCCCAAGCAACGGAAAAAGCCCTTCAATTATTGGAAAAGGTCGGGCTCCGTGATAAGGCAAATGCCTACCCGGAAAACTTATCCGGCGGGCAAAAGCAACGGGTAGCCATCGCCAGAGCCCTTGCGATGGAACCGCGAATTATGCTTTTTGACGAACCCACCTCTGCTCTTGACCCGGAACTAGTCGGTGAGGTGCTTCAGGTTATGAAGCAGCTGGCGAAGGAGGGGATGACAATGGTCGTTGTTACACATGAGATGGGCTTTGCCCGCGAAGTTGCCGACAGGGTTGTCTTTATGGGGGATGGAAAGATATTAGAAGAAGGCCCGCCGAAACAATTTTTCACCAATCCGCAGCATGATAAGGCAAGGCAGTTTTTAAACAGAGTGCTTTAAAAAACACATAGGGGGATGATGGAACTTGAATAGAATGTGGAAGTCGGGAATATTGGCGGCTTTGTTAATATTGTCCTTGGTACTTAGTGCCTGCGGGCAGGATAAAGACAAGGATTCAGGAAAAGCAGCAAATCAAAAGGAATTTCATTATGCAATGAGCGGACTGTATAAACCATTTAATTTCAAAGATGATGGAAAGTTAAAGGGGTTTGATGTCGAGATTGGTGAGGCGCTAGCCAAGAAAATGGGGATGAAGCCGGTGGCGGTGACAAACCCATGGGAAACATTAATCCAAGGCTTACAGGCGAAAAAATTCGATGCCATTATTGGCAGTATGACGATTACGGAAGAGCGGCTTAAATCGGTTAATTTCACCGAACCATATTACCGCTCAGGTGCCCAAATCTTTGTTGCCGAAAACAACAATGATATTACTGGACCTGGAGATTTAAAGGGGAAGAAGATTGGGGTAGTCAAGGCCAGTACGTATAAAGAGTTGGCTTTGAAAAATACAGATAAGGCAAATATCGTCGAATATGACAGTGATATTACGGCGTTAATGGACTTGCCTACAGGAAGATTAGATGCTGTCATCACTGACCAAATGGTGGGACTTCCGATCATAAAAGAGGGCGCCATCAAAATTAAGGATGTTGGCGAGCCAATGACACATGATGATCAAGGTATTGCTGTCCGCAAAGATGATCATGAAATGTTGAAACAATTAAACAAAGCTCTTGATGAAATTATTAAAGACGGAACATACGAAGAAATTGGTAAAAAGTGGTTTGGGCGCAATATCTTAGGAGAGTAAGAGTTTCATATGGGTGTCGTCTTATGTATGACACCCATTCCATATTTTAATAGGGAAGGTGATTCTTATCCTTGATATTTTTCTTAACACATTAGATGTCTTTCCTCGCGCTGCATTGCTAACCTTACAATTAACACTGACTTCATTATTAATCGGAAGTATGATTGGACTTATTATCGCTTTTTTCCGGATCTCTTCAAAAAAATTATTAAATTATATCGCGACCGTATATATCGGCCTTATCCGCGGCACCCCCTTAATTGTCCAAATTGCCATTCTTTATTTTGGAATTGCTTCAGTTGTTACATTTTCGCAATTTTGGGCAGGTGCCTTAGCTTTAGCGATTCATAACGGTGCCTATATTGCTGAAATTTTTCGTGGCGCAATCCAATCCATTGACCGCGGGCAGATGGAAGCCGCGCGTTCTCTTGGAATGAGTTATCGGCTTGCGATGCGGCGAGTTATATTGCCTCAAGCGTTCAAGTTTTCTATTCCGCCGCTAGGTAATCAATTTATAATTGGACTCAAGGATTCCTCTTTAGTTGCCTATGTAGGAATGGCCGAGCTTTGGGGTTCGGGGTTAAGTGAGGCCGCCTCGAATTATCGACAGCTGGAATCCTACATTGTGGTAGGTTTTTATTATTTGGCTCTCGTCATGCTGTTTTCTTTCTTGTTGAAAAAATTAGAAAAGCGCATGAGTTTGGATTCAAAAACTGTGTGAAAAAAGGTCAGATTCCGATGAAACGGATCTGACCTTTTTAATTAGCCTTTTTGATAAAAGTTGTCCATCTCGTCTTTCGGCACCATACTGCCGCCTGTCGCCCAAACGATATGGGTTCCTTTAGCCGCTATGTTTAAAAGCTGGTGCTTTTGCAAATAGTCGGTGCCTTCCTTACATAATTTCACCGGGCCGACCATTCCTGCAAGGGCAGAGGGCTCAAGATAAATATTTTCTGTATCCGCCAGGTTCTTTAAAAGCTTATACATTTGTTCATCGCTGATCGTATAATTCCCGCTTAAGAATGGTTCTAAGACTTTGCCGACAAAACCGGACGGCCTGCCAACCGCCAGTCCATCTGCAGCGGTTTTATTGTCGATTCCAAGATCCTGGACAGCGATTTTGTCATGCAGGCCGGTCATTAAGCCGAGCAGCATGCAAGGGGAGTGGGTCGGTTCTGCAAAGAAACAATGTACATGATCATGAAATATCAGCTTAAGTCCAAAAGCGACACCTCCAGGTCCGCCGCCGACACCGCAAGGCAGGTACACAAATAAAGGATGTTCCTCATCGACTGTGACTCCTGATTGATCCAGTTGTTTTTTCAGGCGAATGGCTGCCACCGCATAGCCTAAAAACAGGTCACGGGAATTTTCGTCATCAATAAAATGGCATGCCGGGTCAGCCTCCGCTTGTCGTCTTCCTTCCTCGACTGCCTTGCTGTAATCCGAGGCATATTCGATTACTTTGACGTTTTTACTGCGAAGTAGATCTTTCTTCCACTGTTTAGCATCCGCCGACATATGTACAGTGACTTTAAAGCCTAATTTTGCACTCATAATCCCAATGCTGAGGCCTAAATTTCCAGTTGACCCTACTGCAATGGCATATTGGGAGAAGAATGTGCGAAACTCATCGCTTGCTAAGATAGAATAATCATCTTCTATTTTGAGCATTTGGTGATTAATTGCTAATTCTTCCGCTTTTTTAAGGACTTCATAAATACCCCCGCGTGCTTTAATCGATCCCGAGATTGGCAGGTGACTGTCACATTTTAACCAGAGTTCGCCTAAAATCTCCTGCTTATAAACCTGTACCAGGTTTTCCTGCATTTTTGGAATTTTAACCAATGGTGATTCAATAATCCCTTTCGTTTCTTGTGTTTCCGGAAAAACCTTTGCAATATAAGGCGCAAACCTTTCCAGTCTGGCTTCTGCCTCCAAAACATCGTTTAGTGTCAGCGGACAGTTTACGATTGCTGTCTTGAAGGACTGAAGATTTGGATTAAGCCAAAAAGTTTCTTCTAAGGATACGAGTTTATCTGTTAGCGGATGTTGGTGATTTTTCAGCCATGTCTTTACTTCATCGTTATTCATATTGAAACCTCCAGTGTAAGTTAAGACAAGTTTATCATATAGTTATTCAAATTTTTCAAAAAAAGCAGCCATGTTTTAGTCCATGGCTGCTTTCCCAAGAATAAACTGTTAGATCCTAGTAATACAATCCGCCCATGAAGCTTGCGCCCACGATGATTAGCAGAATGAATAGAACAACAATAAGAGCAAATCCTGCTCCGCCTCCGTATCCGCCACTCATATTTTTCACCTCCATACACTTTACTTACAGCGTATGTCGGTAGAATTTATGAGTATAGACAAACATGTAATTTTCGGCTATTTTTTTATCAGGTTATCTTACCTGCTTTCGTGTATATTATGACTTTCGTGTCGATCGTGACTTTCGTGTCTTTCATGCCTTTCACTGGATTCCTCAAATTCTTCACCCATTGGCATGAAACCGAATGGTCCCATAGGTCGTCTGCGTTCAGCGCGGCGGATCGCTATCACTTCCTCTATACGAATAAATAATTTGAACGGGCGCCCTCCTAAGCGATGATCTTCCAGAACTAGCACATCTGTTCCAACACTAAGAAGCTTACCTTCAAAATTGCCTTGTCTGGTTATAACCACCACTTCACGATGCAAAAGTTCAACCGCAGCTTGATGGAACGTTTTTTCATCCTTCATTTACCATCCCCTCCTCTCAGAAATAGTAAATGCAAAACTTAAGAAAATGGGAGTGTTTTTGCCATTAAATTTTAAAAATTTGGCTTGTTTTAAAATAAAAAAGCAAGAGCAAACTTTTTCAGTGCTCTTGCTTAATGAACTAGGAGCTAAGTAATCCGGTCATAGAATTCAAAATTCGTTCAACCGTTTCTTTACCTGCTTGTTCCCATCTGCTTTTATCATAAATATATCCATCCTGGTCCACTGGATCTTGAAATTGAGCAAGTCCGGTTGTGGCGGTCACAAATGAATTTTCATCGTGGTCCAGTCCTACATTTACGACGTGTTTAATGACGAATGGTGCGCCAAATTCGATTTGCGCACTAGAATGGTCCAATTCCCCATCTACGACATAAATCGGAACACGCAAATAGATGGATTCCCCGCCATCCCGCCATAAAAGGGCATCAAATTTTCCTTGATGGTAATCAAAATTACTGCAAAAACTACAGCCGAAGGAATCAAATACACTTCGCGCTGCCCCAAAATTAGCTTGTTTCCCTTCAATAGGCGTTTGTAATAAAATCATTACGATTCACTCCTGTATTTAGTCTGGTACTATTATTTACCAAAATATAATTCCCATACAGGTCTAATGGATGTCTTTTAAAAAAGGTCGAATAACTTTCCAACGATAACGAATCCTATTTAACAGAGGGGGTGAACAACTTGAAGGAAAAGAATAATAATAACTCAAAAGCTAAAGCCGTCTATCAATCTGGTTCAGGCTCGGAATATCATGAAGAACACGCTGGAAATGTTACTGGATATGGAGAAATAGACCCAAATGCAGAGGGATTAACTAATATGAAGGACAAAAATTCCTCCTCCTCTTAATTTTTACGCCCTTTTGCGGCGTTTTTTCTTTGTGTTAAAGGTACTGTTTTTTCCAAAATACGCTAGGATGGTGAAGATCATGGAAGTAAACAACAATGGCACTCCCTACAATCCGGGAGATATTGTTTATGTTTTTTATCGCAACCCACATACACAGGATGTGGCCAACGTTCAATCAGCCGCAGTTGTGAATCATCCGGATCAGCCGGATCAATTGGCATTATTTTTATATGAGACCTATTATCCATTGACAAATGATACAGCTGTTTATGCTAGTGAGGCTGACGCTATTCAGGCTTACGAGCATTATTTCGGTGAGTTTTAATGGAGGAATGTCTTTCATGAAACCATTTATACCTCAACTCGTATACTTTGAACCGAAAGCTTTAGAATATCCGCTCGGTGCCGAACTTAAAGAAAAGTTTGAAAAAATGGATGTGGAAATTCGTTATACAACATCCCATAATCAAGTAAGAAACCTGCCAGGGGAAAATGATTTTCAGAGGTACCGGATTGCCAAGTCCACTTTAGTCGTGGGTATAAGAAAAACGCTAAAATTTGATACCTCAAAGCCATCCGCAGAATATGCGATTCCGTTTGCGACCGGATGTATGGGGCATTGTCATTATTGTTATTTACAAACGACGATGGGAACAAAGCCATATATACGAACGTATGTGAATGTGGATGAAATTTTGGAAGCGGCTGATCAATACATGGAAGAACGAGCTCCCGAAATCACGAGATTTGAAGCCTCCTGTACCTCGGATATTGTTGGGATTGATCATTTGACACATTCGTTAAAGCGGGCAATCGAACATTTTGGGAAAACAGATCTGGGCAGGCTCCGATTTGTTACCAAATTTCATCATGTAGATCATTTATTAGATGCCAAACACAACGGGAGAACAAGGTTCCGCTTTAGCGTTAATGCAGACTATGTTATTAAAAATTTTGAACCTGGTACATCACCATTGGCTAAACGGATTGAAGCAGCTGGGAAAGTGGCGAGGGCAGGGTATCCATTAGGGTTTATTGTCGCGCCAATTTATTTGCATGAGGGATGGGAAGAGGGCTATTATCATCTATTTGAGCGTCTGGATGCTGAACTGCCGATGGATGTCCGTAATGATATTACATTTGAATTTATCCAGCATCGCTTTACCAAACCAGCGAAAAAGGTAATTGAAAAGAACTATCCCATGACTAAATTGGAATTAGATGAAACAGCAAGGAGATACAAATGGGGAAAGTATGGAATCGGCAAATATATTTATCAAAAAGAGGAAGAAGAGGATATCAAACAACATCTTCATTCTTACATGGAAAAGTTCTTTCCAAAGGCTAAATTGGAGTACTTTACGTAAATCACCGATGAACACACGATCTTTCAGATGAAAAATTGTGTGTTTATTTTCTCTTAAAGATACTTAATAATATGGATCTTTATTAATAAAGAGAGGCTTTTACTTTTTTTATTGACAATATACCTATCTGGGTATATCATAAGTGTTGTTCGAGGTTTTACTATACAATTCCTCAGATAAATTTTTTTAATGTTAACAATACCCTCGTGGGTATATAAATAGGAGGAAAAAATGAAGAACATAGAAGCAAATGTAGTATTAGATGCAAAAGGTTTGTCTTGTCCAATGCCAATCGTGAAAACAAAAAGGGCAATGGATCTTCTCGAATCAGGTCAAGTATTAGAAGTTCAGGCTACAGATAAAGGCTCAAAAGCTGACATTAAAGCATGGGCTGACAGTACAGGAAATCAATATTTAGGAATCATTGAGGAAGGCGAGGTGTTGAAGCATTATCTTCGTAAATCCTCAAACGAAGAAACAAATGACAAGAAACACCCTAATATGATCAATAATGAAGAGTTTGAAAAAAAGCTGGAAGAAAATGATAACATCGTGGTTCTGGATGTTAGGGAAACAGCGGAATTTGCTTTTAATCATATACCTAGTGCTATCTCAATACCATTAGGTGAATTAGAACAGCGAATTGGCGAATTAAATAAAGATGCTGAAATCTATGTCATCTGCCGTACAGGTAACCGTAGTGATTTAGCGGCACAAAAATTAGCGGATAATGGATGTACAAATGTAATCAATGTGGTGCCAGGTATGAGCCAATGGACTGGTAAGACAAAAGGGATTGATCAATAACCAATTTTTTTTAACAAAAATAATACCATAGGGGGTAAAGTGGAAAATGACTGTAAACGTAATGACGGCAAAAGAAGTAACAAAAAAGATTTTTAATAAGGAAGAATTGTTTATTCTGGATGTACGGAATGAAAGTGATTTTCAAGATTGGAAAATAGAAGGGGAGAACTTTGACTATTTAAATATTCCTTATTTTGAACTATTAGATGGAGTGGAAGGGATTCTCGACCAAATTCCTACTGATAAAGAAGTTCTCGTTGTTTGTGCGAAGGAAGGCTCATCTGTCATGGTTGCAGATATGCTGTCTGAAGCTGGATTAACTATTTCTTACTTAGAAGGCGGCATGAAGGTATGGAGTGAGTATCTTGAGCCTGTTAAGGTCGGCGATTTGAATGATGGAGGAGAGATCTATCAGTTTGTTCGAATCGGAAAGGGCTGTTTATCCTACATGGTTGTTTCTAATGGGGAAGCTGCACTGATTGATGCAACACGAATGATCGAAACCTATATTCATTTTGCCGAAAAGCTCGGCGTGAAAATCAAACATGTATTTGATACACATCTTCACGCAGACCATATTTCAGGTGGACGTGTAATCAGTGAAAAAACTGGGGCGCAATATTGGCTGCCACCAAAAGATGCAACTGAAGTAACTTTTGACTACCAGCCATTAGAAGATGGCAATGATGTAATAATTGGAAAGACAACTATCAATATTCATGCTTTATATTCCCCAGGTCACACAATCGGCTCCACTTCCTTTGTAGTCGATGAAAAATACCTGCTTTCTGGTGATATTTTATTCATTGATTCCATCGGAAGACCTGACCTGGCTGGAAAAGCAGAGGATTGGGTCGGGGATTTGCGGGAAACTCTTTATAAACGTTATAGAGAATTATCAGAAGAGCTTCTTGTTCTTCCTGCACATTTTATGATTATCGATGAGCTTAACGATAATGGTACCGTTGCACAAAAATTAGGTACATTGTTTGCGAAGAACCATGGCCTTAATATTGACGATGAAGCGGAATTTAAAAAATTAGTAACCGAAAACTTACCGCCACAGCCAAATGCTTATCAAGAAATTCGTGAAACAAATATGGGTAAAATAAATCCAGACCTCGACCAGCAGCGGGAAATGGAAATTGGACCAAACCGTTGTGCTGTTCGATAAGCTAGGCAATTTTAAAAGGAGTACCGGTGCTAGAGTACCCTTACTGTGAACTTAAATAAGTGGAGGATCGTTATGCTTAAAATTACACCAGCGGCTATATCAGCTATAACCAATGAAGTGCAGGATCTTATTGATGAAGGTAAAAAGCCGCTTATCCGTTTATCTATGGGGATTGGCTGAGGGGGACCACAGCTTCGTCTGGCTCTGGAAGAGTCAGCTTTAGATAGTGATGAAATCACTGAACAAGAAGGAATTCAATTTTTAGTTAACGAAAGAGACAAAGTTTATTTTGACCATACAAAACTTGATTATGTTAAAACCTTATTTGGTGGCGGACAATTTAAATTGCTCCGAGTGTAGGGATTTTACAATCATAAATAAAAGAGGCAGACCAACATCTGCCTTCTTTTTTGGGAAGTTTTTAAGAAATCTTATAAGTTTCAATATATGTTTCTAATGCCGGATGAAACTCTTTGTGGTAATGGTTTTCCGGGCATGATTTAATGACAATTGATTGTAAAGGTTTTGAATGTTTTGTTTCCAATACTTTTTTACATTTAGGGCAATGTTCCATAAAGAGGTTTTTAAAAATGCTCATTTTTATCCCCCTATCCCTCTAATTCCTATAGTTATACTATGAATTATAGTCTATTTACGGAAATTTACAATAGATTATTGAATTATTTTTATAGTATTTATTGAAAAAGGTAAGGGTGAGAATTTAATATTTACTTGGTATCGAATGACTAAGTCGGCACGAGTCCCTGGAATCAATTATAATGAATGTGTATCTCAAATTTTAAATACAGTTTATAATAGGTTTGTGAAAACTTGTGGTGGGGGAATTAGAAAAGTTCCTTTTCTACAGAAAGAAGGTAAAGGACAACATGGATATTAGTTTAATCATAACGCTCTTCCTGCTTGGCTTTATAGGATCCTTCATTTCAGGAATGTTAGGCATAGGCGGAGCCATCATCAACTTTCCGATGTTGTTATATATTCCTGCAATGCTTGGAGTTGGACATTTTACAGCGCATGAAGTTTCCGGAATTACCGCTATACAAGTTTTCTTTTCGACAATCGGCGGGGTTTTGGTCTATCGTAAGGGCGGTTTTTTAAATAAAACCCTTATCGCCTACATGGGAGTCAGCATTTTGCTTGGCAGTTTCATAGGTGGATTCGGTTCAACCCATATGCCGGAAAGCGGCATTAATATCGTCTATGGCATTTTAGCATTGATTGCCGTCGTTATGATGTTTGTTCCTAAAAAAGGAATTGATGACATTCCTTTAGACCAGGTAAAATTTAATAAATGGCTTGCAGCGCTTTTAGCCTTTATTGTGGGAATTGGGGCAGGTATTGTCGGGGCAGGCGGCGCATTCCTGTTAGTACCGATTATGCTTACGGTATTAAAAGTTCCTACAAGAATGACGATTGCTTCTTCTTTAGCAATTACCTTAATTTCATCCATCGGTTCAGTTGCCGGAAAAATTTCTACTGGGCAAGTTGAAATTCTTCCGTCGCTAATTATCGTGATTGCCAGCTTAATAGCTTCACCAATTGGAGCAAATACAGGGAAAAGGGTTAATACAAAAGTATTGCAAATGGTAATGGGAGTATTAATTTTCGCTGTCGCGGTTAAGGTATGGCTGGAAATTTTATAGGGGCACGGCAAATTTCGTTCATGTCATTTGCAGACGGTTTTTCTTTAATCCTTATTCCGGTCTTTTTATGGCCACCAAAAAAAAACAAGAAAAAGTACCAGTGAACATATAGAGAAAAATGCTTTGACAATATAATTTTTTTAGTTTACTATATACCTATAGGGGTAGTGGTAATAAAAAATCTCTGAGGAGGATCTAAACAATGAATAAGAAAGTAGCAATTATCGCAAGTAATGGTGGGTTATTTGATGCATATAAGGTGTTTAACATCGCAACGGCGGCTGCAGCAACCGATCAAGAGGTAGCGATTTTCTTTACTTTTGAAGGATTAAATTTAATCCATAAAGAAGCACATAAACAGCTTTCAATGCCAGCAGGTAAAGAACATTTCGCAGAGGGTTTTGCTAAAGCAAATGTACCTTCCATTCCGGAGTTAGTCGCAATGGCTCAAGACTTAGGCGTTAAATTTATCGGCTGCCAAATGACTATGGATGTCATGGGATTAGATACGAAAGACTTTGTAGACGGTGTCGAGGTTGGCGGAGCAGTTACATTTTTAGATTTTGCGAAAGATGCTGATGTTACACTTACATTTTAAAAAGACGAGCGCTTGGATGAAAAAAATGCCAAGCGCTTTTTATATGCTTAATACAATCTTAACAATTGTATGAGAGGATATAACCATAAATTTATGAGGGGGAATTAAGAATGTTAAAGTACTCATATAAAAATGGTGTTACGATTCTTGAAACAAATTACAGTCCTTTACATGTTTCGTCTGATCCTTCAAAGGGGCACAGGCCATTTGAATTATTGATTTCTTCCATTGTCGGGTGCAGCAGCGGAATTTTATATAAAATTTTAAAAAAGAAAAGGATGAAGGTTGAGGCAATTCAAATCCAATCAAATGTTGAAAGAAACAAAGAAGTGGCTAATAAAGTAACCGAGATTAGTCTGTTTTACATCATTGAAGGAACAGATCTTAAGGAAGAACAAATTAAAAAATCTATGGAGCTGGCTTTTAAAAATTGCGCGATGATTCAATCAGTTAAAGATAGCATTAAAATAAACGAGTCATTTGAAATCATTAATCAATAAGATCACCTTCGCTTATTATACCCCTTGTAGTATAATAAGCGAAAAGGAGCTTTAATAATGTATTAAAGGGGGGCCTTATGCAAGTAATTCAAATAGGTTCTTTTGCAATTTTGCTTAAATGGCTGCTGCTAGGGTCAGCCGTAATTGTTGGGCTAAGCATAATGTGGCTGTGGCTAAGGCGGACTCAAAAAAGAGAACTACATAAAAAAATAATGGACCTATTATATAATAGTTTATTTTCAGGATTTGTAATTTGGAAAGTGAGCTTAATTTTTCTTGAACCATCGTTAGTAATAAAAAGCCCATTCTCATTACTGTATTTTACAGGCGGAAGAACGGGGCTGGTTCTAGCTATTATCGGCTCCATCCTTTTCTTTCTAATCCAAGGAAAGAAAACAAATACTCCAAATCTGTTAAACCTGCAATCCGGATTCATTTTTAGCTTTTCTGTCGTTAGTGTGTATCACATCTTTGCCTTAATTTTTCTAAACGAGAACAATATTAATCATTACGCTTTAGGATTGCTTATTGCTTTAATCGTAATGATCTTCTATTTTAAGACACATTTATTGACCCAGCAGCGAATATTCTCCATTGTCATTTTATTTTCTTTTTTAAGTCTTTTTTTATCTTTTTTCGGAGGTAATTCATCCGCCAATTCATATTTATTTTCAGCCGAGGAGTGGTTTTACATTGGCAGTATAATTGTTTCAGTAAATATGTGGGATAAAAAGTCCATCGCTTAACCGTTTCTTAACAATTATATGAGAAAAATATTGAAAACATTTGAAGCTGATTTTTCCATCTTAAGGAGTGAAATAAGTGTTAAAGAAAATAACTGCCATAATTATTCTTTTCGGATTGATAGGATGGGCTATTTACGATCAAGCCTCTAAAACAACAGAAGCTGAAAAAAAAGTTCATGTCAGTAAGCAAGATGTTCAAAAATCTGTGAAAATTGGATTTCAAGAGGGTAATAAAGCTCCTAATTTTCAATTAAAGACGTTAGAGGGGAAAGATGTACAGTTATCTGATATGAAGGGGAAGAAATTGATTCTAAACTTTTGGGCGACCTGGTGTCCGCCATGTAAAGCGGAAATGCCCCATATGCAAAAGTTTTATCAGGACAATAAAGGAAAGAATGTTGAAATCTTAGCTGTTAACTTAACAACAGCGGAAAAAAATCCAAATGGGATTGATAAGTTCGTAAAGGATTACGGTCTGACTTTTCCAGTCTTACTTGACAGTACGGGAGAAATAGGAGATGCCTATCAGGCCTTCACGATTCCAACAAGCTATATTATTGATACGAATGGTATAATTTATAAGAAAATAGTAGGTCCAATGGATAAAGAGATGATGACCGAACTTATGAAAAGTATAAATTAAAGTGGTGTTTTAATGAAAAGTCGGGGGAAATCTATCCTTGTGGTTGATGACAATAAAGACATTCGAAATAGGATAAAGCAAGAGCTGGAGAATGCTGGTTTTCAAGTGATGGAGGCAGCTAATTGTAAGGATGCGAAAGAGATTTTTCTAACTTATGATCCCTGCTTTGTAATTAGCGAGGCTGAGCTGGATGATTTGAACGGCTTTGAACTATGCAGCTGGATTCGCACTAAGCAGAAGAGTGCCATCCCGATTGTATTTGTTTCGCAATTAACTAGTGATGAAGATAAGATCAATGGGTTGAAAATTGGCGCCGATGACTATGTGACTAAGCCATTTAACTCGCGCGAACTGTTAGTAAGGGTTGAAACGGTGCTAAGAAGGACCGCTCATCGATGCAACAAAATCACATTTAGAGAAATTACGCTGAAACCCCTTAAAGGTGAGGTGAAATATCAAGGAATAGCGATTTCTTTAACCCTTCACGAATTTAAGCTGCTTTACTTTTTAATGCGCCATCCAAATCAAACATTATCAAGGCAGCAGATTTTAGATGAACTTTATCCGAATGATCATAAAATGGTTTCAGAACGAACGGTGGATGTTCACATTTTAAAGCTAAGGGAAAAGTTCAAAAATCATTTAGAAGAAGAGCTAATTGAAACAGTAAGAGGTATTGGGTATCGGTTTATTGCATTTTAATTTTATAAAAAGGTGAGGTTAAAATGAATCATTGGAATGATCGTTTCTCAAATGAGAATTACATGTATGGAACGGAACCTAATGTGTTTTTAGCTGAGATGCAAAAAAAGCTGCAATTAAATGGTAATGCATTGGCGATTGCAGAAGGCGAGGGGCGGAATGCCGTTTTTCTTGCACAGCAGGGAATGAATGTCACGACATGGGACTATGCGGAATCAGGACTTCAAAAAACAAAGAAGCTAGCGGCATTAAAAGGGGTAACGGTTAATACAAAACTTGTTGATTTAAACGAAGCAGAGTGGGAATCCAATCAGTGGGATGAAATAGTTTGTGTTTTTGGTCATTTTCCAACTGATTTACGTAAAAAAACTCTTCAAGGTGTGAAGGGAGCTGTAAAGCCTGGTGGGTATTATGTGACGGAGGTTTATTCCCACTGCCAAATTCCTTATAAGAGTGGCGGCCCTAAGGAATTGGATTTTTTATATCGTCCTGAGGAATTTATCGAGACTTTTTCTGATTGGCGAATCGTTCATTTTTTTATGGGTGAGGTTATACGTCATGAAGGCGAGCTGCATAATGGATTGTCACATGTTATTCAATTTGTTGGGCAAAAACCAGAAAAACAGCCTTAATTGAAGAGGTTTTTTGTTTTGTTTGCTGTGTATAGTCTTCAATAGAGTTGATTGAGGACAATAACCTAAATAAATGAAGAAAAGGCTTTTGGGTTATCCCAAAAGCCTTTTCTTATTTAAGCTTTAATTTTCGACAGAAGGCGAGGTCGCGCTTTCATCCCAATATTTCAACATGTCCATTTTAGATGTGGGGATTTCTTCTGTAATATTTCCCTCTTGGTCCCTATAGACCTCATATTCCTGATACGTTTCCACGATATAGCCGTCGATCTTTTCGGTTTTCTCCAATTTTTCCACAAGCTCCGGTTCTTCCTCGGACGGCTGAATGCTGGCTGGCTCTGCTATTACCGGCTGGTCAGCCGTATAGGAATAGTTAATATTCAAAAATGAGTACGGCGAATCAAGATAGGCAACAAAACCGATTGTGAGCAAAAGACCCAGTATACTTGTAAAGGTAGTTAATTTCATTCTCCCGGCTCCTTTAACCAAATGAATATTCGTACTCATTCTATGCTAGTCCATTTCGTAAAATTACTAGTTCGTGGAAATTACCTTGGGCCGAAACAACAGAAATAGAACAAAGGCCACGATCGTAATAATCGCACCAGAGATATACGGAAAGCCAATCGAGATTGAAAACAGCCAGCCCCCGAGCGGCGGACCAATAATCCGTCCTAAAGAATCGAAGGAAGATAACAGTCCTGTTGAACTTCCATGACCAGTAGTAGATGTTTTCGTTAACAGGGAAGAAACACTTGGTCGAATGACGCCGTTTCCTAGTCCAAAAATCGTTAAATAAATCGCGGCGGTGGTAAAGTTATGTACGAGTAAAATTAGCCCGAAACCAATCGCCGAAACAATCATCCCGCCTTGAATAACGACATTTTCCCCATATTTCTTCGTCCATTTTCCAACTAAGCCACCTTGAACAATCGCGCTGCCAAAGCCCATAATCATGAAAATATAACCAAGCTGTACGGATCCAAGTCCTGCTTTTTTTGCGGCAAAATAAGCGAATGTTGCTTCCAAACCTGAAAGGGATAAGGATATAAATAATTGCACAATGAATAACACCGAGCTCGTCCCACTAAACGCACTCCAAAACGATGTCTTCTTATTCTCGGAATTGCTTTTTCCATGTTTGGATTCCTTTAATAAAATCATAACTAGAAACAAAGTGATAAATGATGAGGCACTGGCAATATAGAATGGCATACTTAAGCTAATCTTCGAAAAGATTCCGCCTATTGCTGGTCCAAATACAAAGCCTAACCCTGTTGCCGCACCGACAATCCCCATTCCTTTTCCACGGTTTTCTTCAGTCGTGATATCAGCAACATAGGCCATCGCGGTCGGCATATTGGCGGACGAAAGAATTCCGCCTATAATTCTAGCGACAAATAGCATCCAAAGTTGAGTAGAAATCGCTTGGATAAAAAAAGATAGTGCCAATCCTGCGATTCCAATCATCATCACCGGTTTTCGTCCAATTCGGTCAGAAACCCGTCCCCAAATTGGAGCAAAGATGAGCTGCATAAGAGAATATACGGACATGAGCAGGCCAAGTTCCGTCGGATTTGCCCCGATTTCTTCAGCGTAAAACGGCAGTACGGGAATAATTATACCGAAGCCCACCATTACCAAAAACATGACCACAAATAAAATCGGTAAAGCTGATTTTGTCTGCAAGGGAAGATCCCTCCTTAAAAAAATACTAATAGATAACTATACACTTCTTTTAAAAGCCCATTTATAATTATCACCTAGCTTGCCAGGACTATGCAACCCCGAAAACTTAGTTGCTTATATTATAGCCGTATAAAACATACAAATGTGGTAAGAGACAAATTAGACAAGGGGTCCGTACATTTATGCATGAAATCATAAAGGTATTTTCATCAATTTAATCAGTGATATTGACAACAAGTTAATATTAGGGACTGTTTTAAGAAGGTATTCCCATCTAAATATCACCTTTCTAGCTGTCATTGTACTAACCATCATTGTGGTGATAACCGGCCTTATTTCCTATTTAAACTACCGCCGGATTACAATTAGGTAAAAAGGGCTCCAATTTGTATTGGAACCCTTTCCTAATTAATTCGCATTCGCCCATTCTTCCACATTCCAAACCTTCGTCACCCAATCCTCATAAAAGTCCGGTTCGTGGCAGACGAGAACAACCGTTCCTTTATATGATTTTAATGCTCGTTTTAATTCTGCCTTGGCATCGATATCAAGATGGTTTGTCGGTTCGTCGAATAAGATCCAGTTGCTTTCCGTCATCATCAGCTTGCAGAGCCGCACCTTAGCTTGCTCGCCTCCGCTCAACTGACTCAATGGGCGGGAAATGTGTTCGTTCTTTAAACCGCAACGTGCGAGAGCAGCTCGTACCTGATGCTGATCCATATGCGGGAAGGCATTCCAAACATCATCAATCGGTGTGATATTCTCAGCTTTTACTTCTTGCTCGAAATAAGAAGGGAATAGAAAGTCACCGTGTTCTATTTTTCCGCCGAGAGGATCAATTTTTCCAAGCATGGTTTTTAGCAATGTTGATTTACCGACCCCGTTGCAGCCAATAATGGCGACTTTTTCCCCGCGCTCAAGTGTCATATCCATTTTCGGAAGAAGCGGGTGGGAGTAGCCGATTTGCAGTCCCTCAGCTTCAAAAACGTAGCGGCTGCTGCTGCGGGATTCCTTAAATTCAAAGGTTGGCTTCAAAGCAGTTTCTGGACGGTCAATCCGCTCCATGCGGTCTAACTGCTTTTGCCGGCTTTTAGCACGGCCGGTTGTGGAGTAACGGGCCTTATTTCGGGCTATGAAATCCTCTTGTTTCTTGATGAAATCCTTCTGCTTTTCATAGGCGTTAATATGCTGATTTTTTGTAATTTCCGCTAGCTCAAGGAATTTCTCATAGCTCGCCGTGTAGCGGGTAAGTTTTGAGAACTCTAAATGAAAAATTACGTTTGATACTTGGTTCATAAACTCGGTATCATGCGAAATTAAAAGAAATGCATATGGGTAATCCTTTAAATAGGATGCCAGCCAGCGAATATGTTCGACATCCAGATAGTTTGTTGGCTCGTCGAGAAGTAATACTTTTGGCTGCTCCAGAAGAAGCTTTGCCAGGAGTACCTTTGTCCGCTGACCGCCGCTTAGCGCTGCGACATCCCGGTCCAAACCAATGGCATCAAGCCCAAGGCCTCTTGCTGCTTCTTCAATCTTAATATCTAATTCATAGAAACCGCCAGCATCTAGGGCATCTTGAATTTCTCCCATTTTTTCAAGCAGAACCTCAAGTTCTTCTGGTGAGGCATCAGCCATCTGGGCTGCCACTTCATTTAATTCTTTTTCTTTCTCAAACAAAGGAAGAAAAGCGTCGCGAAGTACATCACGCATCGTTTTTCCTGGAGTCAAGACAGTATGCTGATCAAGGTAACCGTAATGAACACTAGGCGTCCATTCCACACGGCCGCTATCGTGAATCAGCTGTCCAGTTATAATATTCATTAGTGTCGATTTACCAACACCGTTAGCTCCAACAAGACCAATATGATCCTCAGCCAATAAACGGAAGGAGACGTTTTTAAACAACGTTCGATCCCCAAATGTATGTGATAAATTTTCTACATTTAATAAGCTCATTTTTTCTTCCTATTCCTCGCTTTACTCAAAAGTCAATCATTCTTTCATCATACTAAAATTTTGAAACTTCGACTAGATTTTTTCGCGGAAAAAATATTGGGAATTCAAATGGATGAATAAGTTTTCTAGTGTTTAGGGAAAGTTAAAGAAAAAAAGGATAAAAATTTATGATCGGATTAATCGTCGCGATTCTTGTTTTTAACTTCATAGCCTTTAGGACCAATAAACTTCTATCGGCCAATCAAATTGTTCATATTTGGACATTTTCAATTGCTTTGCAAACGAGCTTTGACATGTATATGGAGTGTAAATATCAAGGTTATTGGTATTTTAAGAAGGAAATTGAATTTTTAGGGCTGCTTCCACACTTATTTTTAATTCCTCCGGTAAATATCATTTTTTTAAATTGGTTTCCGTATAAAGCCAAACGGTCCAAACAAATTATGTATCTTGCCGGGTTCGTAATCGCCATACTGATGTATGAGGTGATAACCCTGCTCCCGGAACCATGGGGGTATTTTCATTATGGTTGGTGGGGGCTTTGGCATACAGCCATTATCGATCCTTTGTTATTAATTATTTTATTACGATATTATAAATGGATATGCCGTTTGGAAAAAACAGCTGTTTTGAATGGTAAATAACTATATTTTTCGCTTCTAGTATAGCCGTTTAAACAATTGGCTGCGCTTGTACATATGATATAAAAATAAACAAGAAAGGAGGAATGATGATTGGCACGAACTCCATTTGGGGTAAATATTGGCACTATTTCCGGTGGGATTGTGAATTTTGATGGGGCAGTTGCCATTGCTCCGATTGAGGTTTCAAAATCGGTATCAGGTTCAGGTGGAGGAAATTCCGGCTTAATTATAGTCACCACTAACGGAACTAGCACTACTATCAAGAAGCCATAGAAATAAAAGTAGACGGAGCCTTATGCCAGCTCCGTCTACATTAATTGTTATTAAGATACTTTAAGAGATTGTTCAGGCTGCTGTTTCATTTGTTTAACCGGTTTTATTACGTTAAAGACAATATTCAGAAAGATAGCTGTTAAACTTCCGGCAACAATCCCGCTGTTTGTGAAAATTTTTACACTTTCAGGAAGCGCATCAAATAAATTGGGGACGGTAGTAACGCCTAAGCCAACACCAACAGAGCAAGCAATGATTAATAAATTTTCCTGTGATGAAAAGTCCACTTTGCTCAGCATTTTAATACCTGAAGCAATCACCATACCAAACATCGCTACCATCGCACCACCAAGCACCGCAGTCGGGATGACGGTTGTTAAGGCGCCGATTTTTGGCAAAAAGCCTAGAAAAACAAGCATGCCGCCCATAAAATAAATTACACTTTTGTCCTTAACACCAGAGAATTGCACTAAACCTACGTTTTGAGAATAGGTAGTGTAAGGGAAGGAGTTAAAGAACGCTCCAATAACACTTGCTAATCCTTCTGCACGGTAACCTTTGACTAGATCTTGTTCACTTAATTTACGACCGGTTATATCCGCAAGAGCAAAATAAACCCCAGAGGATTCAACAAGACTAACAATCGCCACAAGCGTCATCGTAAGAATTGGCGCCAGGTCAAATGTAGGTGCAGCAAAATGCAATGGCGTCACCATATGGAACCATGATGCATCGTTGACAGATGTAAAATCAACTTTTCCCATGAACGCTGCGGCAATGGTACCAGCGATTAAGCCGAGTAAAATGGAAATGGCACGAATAAATCCTTTAAAGAAACGGTATAAAACAATAATAAATAATAATGTTCCAAATGCTAAAGCGATATTAGAAACAGCACCGAAATCAGGGCTTCCTTGGCCGCCAGCAACATTGTTCATCGCCACGGGGATAAGGGTCGTTCCAATAATTGTGACAACAGATCCAGTAACAACCGGAGGGAAGAAGCGAATCAATTTCCCGAAATATTTCGCAATCAAAACAACGATGATGCCTGAAACTAGAATCGATCCGTAAATGGATGAAAGTCCGTATTGCTCGCCAATCTTAATAATGGGTCCTACAGCGGTGAACGTACAGCCAAGAACAATTGGCAGGCCAATCCCAAAGAACCGATTCTGCCAAACCTGCAAGAGGGTTGCAATCCCACTTGTTAAAATATCTAGTGAAACTAAAAAGGCTAATTGTTCATTCGTAAAATTCAGAGATTTACCGATAATTAAGGGAACAATAACAGCTCCGGCATACATTGCTAAAACATGCTGAATCCCAAGAGAAGCGGTTTTAAATGGATGTTGTTTCATTAGATCAATTCCTCCGCTTTTTCATGTTTAAAAATCACTTTACCATTGGAAAGGGCGGCGATTTGCGCCAATGATTCCACTCTAATGCCAAGCTCCTTCAATTTTTCAGCACCATCCTGGAAGGACTTCTCAATAACAATTCCTATCCCCGCTACATGAGCTCCACTCTTCTTCACAATCTCGATTAATCCAAGTGCCGCCTGCCCATTTGCTAAAAAATCATCGATAATTAAAACATTGTCATCTTCGTTCACATATTTTTTTGAAATAGAAATCTCGTTTGTTTCGTTTTTTGTAAAAGAATGTACTGAAGCAGTAAGCAGCCCTTCAGATAATGTCAGTGATTTTCTTTTTCTGGCAAAAACTACCGGAACGTTTAAATATAACCCGGCCATTACCGCTGGGGCAATCCCCGAAGACTCAATCGTAACGATTTTAGTAATACTTTCATTTGAAAATCGGCTGGCAAATTCCTTTCCAATTTCCTGCATTAATTTAGGATCAATCTGGTGGTTTAAGAATGAATCCACTTTTAACACATGCTCGGATAATGCTTGACCATCTTGTTTAATTCTTTCTTCTAATAGTTCCATATTAACCTCCAAAAGTTTTGCTGTTGTAGAAACCTTTAGTTACAGCACATATAAACATTTATCATGTACAAAAAAAGCCCAAAGGTATTGCTTCACTACAAAATTGAGTGAGGCAATGACCTTCGGGCTTTATCCGAAAGGAATAGGAAGGAAGACCGCTGAAAAAATAATTCAACGGAATTTTCATTACCCACTCATAGTCGGATTGTTAACGGCAATCCGGTAGAAACTTGCGAGCCATATTCCCGCGATTATATGAGTGAAACATATGAATTTGATATCCACATTATAAAACCCGATGAAGCGTAAATCAATCCTTTTTTAGCAAAAAACGAATGCAGACTTTTAAAAAGATGGTTTTGTTCGTGTTTTGCAAACATTTTCAATATTGATAGAATGCGGTTTAAAGAACGATTGAATACCCATTCATTTTTGTGTAAAATAAAAATATAGTTTGTTCTGAAAATTCTAAACGAAGAGGTGTTGTTATGAATAAATCAATTCCCGGTACCTGGTTAGAACAATTACGATTGCCCGTCATTGCTGCCCCGATGTTTTTGGTGTCAGGCACCGAATTAGTAAAAGCTTGCTGTTTGAATGGTGTCATCGGATCTTTTCCGGCACCGAACGCTCGGCCGATAGAAGTTCTTGATCAATGGATGGGAAGATTGAATGAAGAATTACAAGAAGCTCGAGCGCAGGAACCTAGCCGTAAGATTGCGCCGTGGGCGATGAACATGGTGGTACATAGTTCCTACAGTCGTCTTCAAGAAGAGTTAGTCTTAATAAAGAAACATCAGCCGCAATTAGTGATTACATCATTAGGGAGTCCGAAGCAGGTTGTCGAAATTGTTCATGAATATGGTGGTCTTGTATTTTCCGATGTGAGTGATGTGAAATTTGCAAGAAAAGCAGCTGAAGCTGGGGTGGATGGGCTGATTTTGGTAGCCAGCGGTGCAGGCGGGCATGCCGGACAAATTAATGGTTTTGCGTTTGTTGATACGGTTCGCAGCTTCTGGAACGGGATTATCGTGTTAGCCGGATCGATTTCCACAGGAAAGGGGATACTGGCCGCGCAAGCAGCCGGTGCCGATCTCGCTTATATGGGCACACGGTTTATTGTGGCAACAGAGAGTATGGCTAATGATGAATATCGAGAAATGCTGGTTAACGCAACACAAGAGGATATCATTTTAACCGATGCTTTTTCTGGCGTAAATGCCAATATGCTGAAACCTAGTATCAGGAAGGCAGGGCTTGATCCTGAGACATTAGTACGTAAAGAGAAAGTAGATTTCAATGATATGCAAAGGGACACGAACGCAAAGGCCTGGCGCGATATTTGGTCCGCGGGCCATGGAGTCGGAGCGATTGACTCAATCGAATCTGCCGCAGATATAATTTTTCGGTTAGAGGATGAATATAAAAGGGCTTTAGAAACAATCAATCAAAACGCGGCAAGAATAATTGGGATTCAAGCTAAATAACGAAGTGACGGAGGCAGTCTAATTTTTAGGCTGCTTTTTCTTATTTGTGGTGTAGGCGGGTAAAATTTTTAAATTGACGGGTAAATCCCGTATTTAGACGGGTAAAATCAATTAATTGACGGGTAAATCCCAAATTCAGACGGGTAAATTCGGAAATCGAGTAGAGATTAAGATAATCGAAGGGTAAAAACAAAAAAGTGATGGGTAAAATCGAAAAGTTGACGGGTAAATCTCCTTATTCAGCGGATAAACAAAATAATCAAACTGAAAAATGAGGCATTTACAACCGTTAAAATGGGATAACCTAATAAATGAAAAAAATTTGCAAATTTGTCCTCTTGACATGAACATTTTTAAAATAATATGATAAAGTATAAGTAAGAAATCCTTATATATTGCGGTTTTTTGAAAAAGAAACTGTCCGCCTGAGGTGGACAATTGTTCTTTTGGCAACGACACAATGGAGTACATAGAGAAAAAAGGAGGATTTGACCATGTCAAGTCATATTCTAGAGCAATTTTTAAATGAAAATCTCGAAGATTTAAAGGGAAAAGGCCTTTATAACGTGATTGATCCGCTTGAAAGCCCAAATGGCCCAATCATTACAATTAACGGTAAAGAGCTTATTAACCTATCATCAAATAACTATCTTGGATTAGCGACAGACGACCGTTTAAAAAAGGCAGCAGCCTACGCCATGGAACAATACGGTGTTGGAGCCGGTGCCGTTCGTACGATCAACGGAACTTTAAAGCTTCACGTAGAACTAGAAGAGAAATTAGCAGAATTTAAGCATACCGAAGCGGCAATCGCTTATCAATCTGGTTTCAACTGTAATATGGCGGCCATTTCCGCTGTCATGGACAAAAACGATGCCATTTTATCCGATGAATTAAATCACGCATCGATTATCGACGGCTGCCGACTTTCCAAAGCGAAAATCATCCGTTTTAATCACTCCGATATGGATGACCTTCGTGCAAAAGCAAAGGAAGCAAAAGAATCTGGCCAGTACAACAAAATCATGGTCATTACCGATGGCGTTTTCTCAATGGATGGAGACATTGCATTATTACCGGAAATCGTTAAGATTGCGGAAGAATTTGACCTAATCACTTATGTTGACGATGCCCATGGGTCCGGTGTTCTTGGCGATGGGGCAGGAACTGTGAAACATTTCGGACTTTCCGATAAAATTGATTTCCAAATTGGCACATTGTCAAAAGCAATCGGTGTTGTTGGCGGTTACGTAGCAGGTAAGAAGAATCTAATTGACTGGTTAAAAGTGCGCAGCCGTCCATTTTTATTTTCTACATCGTTAACACCAGCCGATGTCGCTGCAAGTAAACGGGCAATCGAAATTCTAATGGAAAGCACAGAGCTCAATCAAAAACTGTGGGAAAACGGCAACTATTTGAAAAAAGGCTTAAAGGAGCTTGGCTTCAATATTGGCAACAGTGAAACTCCGATTACTCCTTGCATTATCGGGGAAGAAACGAAGGCGCAAGAATTTAGTAGGCGTTTAATAGAGGAAGGGGTTTACGCTAAAGCCATCGTTTTCCCAACTGTACCTAAAGGAACAGGAAGAGTCCGCAACATGCCGACAGCTGCCCACACAAACGAAATGCTTGACCAAGCCATTTCCATTTACGAAAAAGTCGGTAAAGAAATGGGCATTATTTAAATAGATTATCTAACAAGGACGGGGAACATCGATGAAGCGAATACTAATCACAGGAGCGCTGGGACAAATAGGCTCAGAGCTCACGTTAAAACTTAGAGACCTTTATGGTGCCGACAATGTTATTGCCACAGATATTAAGAAAAATGACAGTGAAGCGGCTTTAAGCGGTCCGTTTGAATTATTGGACGTAACCGACGCGAAAAAAATGGTAGACATCGCAAAAAAACATAAAGTTGACACCGTCATGCATTTAGCCGCTCTATTATCTGCTACAGCTGAATCAAAGCCGGTATTTGCGTGGAATTTAAATATGGGCGGGCTGTTAAACGCTCTTGAAACAGCTAGGGAAGTAAAAGCTCAATTTTTTACCCCAAGTTCCATTGGCGCGTTTGGTCCTTCTACTCCTAAGGACAGTACCCCACAGGATACAATTATGCGTCCAACAACTATGTATGGGGTAAACAAAGTAGCAGGTGAACTATTGGCTGACTACTATTATCATAAATTCGGCGTTGACACTCGCGGTCTCCGCTTTCCTGGGCTCATTTCCTATGTGGCATTACCAGGCGGCGGAACAACTGATTATGCAGTTGAAATTTACTATGAAGCGGTGAAAAATCGCAGGTACACTTCTTATATTGATAAAGGCACTTACATGGACATGATGTATATGCCAGATGCCTTAAATGCAATTGTCGACTTAATGGAAGCTGATTCAACCAAGCTTATTCACCGCAATTCTTTTAATGTCAGCGCGATGAGCTTTGATCCGGAGGAAATTGCCGCGAGTATCGCAAAATATATTCCTGGGTTTAAAATTTCATACAATGTTGATCCAGTAAGACAGAAAATTGCCGAAAGCTGGCCAAATTCGATTGATTCCACTGCCGCGAAAGAGGAATGGAGCTTCAAATGCGATTACGATTTAGATAAAATGACACAGGACATGATTGATAAATTAAGTCAAAAACTAAGGTTAAGAATTTCCGGCTGACGAAAAAACAGCGAAGCACTTCAATGCTTCGCTGTTATCTTTTTACATAAATCAATTTGTCTTGTTTTTCTAATACACGTCCGATAATAGAGGCATGGGCTAATCCTTTTGAACGAAGCGCTTGTACATAAGGCTCAGCAGCTTCAGCAGGAATCGAAATCAGAAGCCCCCCGGATGTAATGGCATCACATAAAACTAATTCTTCTTCAGGTAGAATATCCTCATATACTACATCGTTCTCCAGCCATTTTTGATTTGACTTGGATCCACCAGGAACAACACCATCTTTGGCCAACCCTACGGCACCTTCAAGTATCGGCACTTGTGAGAAAGAAATTTCAAAGCTGACATTACTTCCCCTAGCCATCTCGCTGCCATGGCCAAGCAGTCCAAATCCGGTGACATCAGTAACTGAATGCGGCTGGTAAGCAGTCAGCGTTTCAGCTGCCGTTTTATTGAGCATCGCCATCGTTTCAGTAACAAGCTGTTCTTGTTCTGGTGTAACAGCACTCCGTTTGATTCCGGTCGTTAATATTCCGACGCCGATTGGTTTTGTTAATACAAGGACATCACCAGGTTTGGCGCCAATGTTTTTCCAAAATTTGTTCGGATGAACAATTCCTGTAACGGACAGGCCGAACTTAGGTTCTTGATCATCAACTGAGTGTCCGCCAACAGTCAGGGCACCGGCTTCTTTTACCTTGTCAGCGGCTCCCCGCAAAATGTCCGCCAGCATATCCGCTCCAAGCTTCTTAATAGGATAACCAACAATATTCAAAACTGTTTTCGGCTCGCCGCCCATTGCATACACATCGCTCAAAGCATTGGCTGCGGCAATTTGCCCGAACATATATGGGTCATCGACAATCGGGGTAAAATAATCGACTGTTTGGATCAGGGCAATGGAATCAGTTAATTGATATACTCCGGCATCGTCACTCGTTTCATTTCCAACAAGCAATTCAGGGACCGGGTCTTGTTTTGGTAATTGACGCAAAACTTGCGTCAGGTCTTCAGGACCAATTTTACAGCCTCAACCAGCTTTCGTAGATAACGAGGTTAGGCGAATTTTCTCTAATTCACTCATTATATGTACACCTCCACTCTTAGTAGTATACCTTTAACTAAGTGAAACTGCACGACAGATGCAAACAATTTGCAAATGCTTATTTACCTGGGATACAATAATCACAACTAAATACATATATAATTACAAAGTTTGGAGGACTTACCATGAAAAAATTTCATGTCGTTGTTGAATTTTGCATGATGTGAAACTACGCACCGAAAGCCGCGAGTTTCGCGGAAGAATTGATTACACATTTTAGACAGAATATTGAAAGATTCGAATTGATTCCAGCTTCCGGCGGAATTTTTGAAGTCACGGTTAATGGAGAGAAAATATATTCTAAAGACGAAACAGGTCTTTTTCCGGATGAAGATGAGATTATTCAAAAAATGGAATCATTATAAAATGGAGGTCCTCAGAATAAACTGGGGATCTTTTTGGTAATCTGTAAAAATATTATGTAAACTGAATTCAAAAAAAGAATTGCTACGGCAAGGTGATATAGCGATTTTTTCCTAAGCCATTCTGTGTCTTTGATATAAAAATTTCTAATATACCATTTTGAAAAAAAGCAGTTACACAATGATGGATAATCTTGAAAGGGAAATGAATCGTACGTTCCTTTTTTGGAAATGGGGAAGTTAGAGATGCATGTTTTTGTGCGGTAATCAATAAATTTGTATTTTCAATCCTCACTTTGATTTCGGAACTAACGTAATCTTTTAAGACTGCTTCGACGATCCAGTGATCATCTGTTTCATATATATCAATTTTAAATAACGTATGGTCATCGTGCTCCGTTTTCGGGTCAAGAAAATAATCACGTAACCACTGATCCATGCTATCAAAATCAGGTGAATGATTGTGATTTATATTTTTCTCATCCAAAGCCAGCGCCTCCTTGCTCGTTTCAGTTTATTCATACAGTAAGAAAACGTGAAAGATGGTATAATAGGTCGAAAGAAGGATTTGTAAAGGAGTTTTGTTTGTGAAGGAAACCCTACGATCATTACCGCCAGTTCACGAACTGCAACATCATCCTGCATTTCTTGCCCTCTTAAAAGAAACCGGCCTCGAAGTTGTGCAGCTGACGAAATATTTAAAGGAAAAAATAGATCAAATAAGGCAGAAAATCATACATAACCAATGGACAGGTACAATGCCTGGAACAGATGCATTTATTGACGAGTTATTCATCCTGTTGCACCAATCTGTGACAAAACAGATGTCCTATACAATTGAAAGAGTTATTAATGCTACTGGAACAATTTTGCATACAAACCTTGGCCGGGCCCGGCTTAGTGAATCAGCGATTAATCATGTCATGGAAACGGCCCGAAGTTATTCGAATCTTGAGTATAAACTTCTTGAAGGGGAACGCGGTTCACGTCACAGTCATGTAGAAGAGCTTATAAAAGAAATTACTGGAGCCGAAGCCGCGATGGTTGTCAATAATAATGCGGCAGCCGTTTACTTGGTGCTACGGGCACTAGCTAATCAAAAAGAAGTAATCGTTTCAAGGGGACAATTGGTAGAAATCGGCGGTTCCTTCCGAATTTCTTCTATTATGGAGGAAAGTGGTGCGAGACTGGTGGAAGTTGGAACAACCAATAAAACTCATCTTTATGATTATGAAAATGCACTAACAGATGACACGGCGATGGTCATGAAGGTTCATACAAGTAATTTCAAGGTAATTGGTTTTACTCATTCAGTATCAACAGAAGACCTTGTTCAACTTAGTAAATCAAATGGTAATATCATTTTTTATGAAGACCTTGGAAGCGGTGCTTTGTTTGACTTTAGGAAGCATGGTATTGGTGAAGAGCCGGTTGTCAAAGAGGTAATTGAAATAGGGGCAGATATTGTAACCTTTAGCGGCGATAAGCTGCTTGGAGGCCCTCAGGCTGGGATTATTGCTGGAAAAAAAACATTCATAGACCTCCTAAAAAAACATCAGTTAGCGAGAGTGGTTCGGGTAGATAAAATGACGCTTGCTGCACTGGAGGGTACATTACTAGATTATGCCCGTGGTGAAAATGCAATGCGTCATATCCCGACAATCCGTGATTTATTAGTAACTGTTAATGAATTAGACGAAAGATCTCATATTTTTGTTACAAAATTGTTACAAAAAACTAAATCCTTTGGGGCAAGAATTTTTTCAGATGTGAGTCAGGTAGGCGGGGGAACAATGCCTGATGTTGAGCTGCCGACTATGGTAATCGCACTAAGGCATCACTCTTTGACTGCCGAACAGCTAGGAAGAAAATTACGAACGGACGTTAAACCGGCCATTGTGGGCAGAATCCAGAAAGAGGATTACCTTATTGATTTAAGGACGGTTGCGGTGGAGGAAGAAGATTTGCTTCTTGAAGCGTTATTCAATATTGCATAAAGAAATCGGCTGCAGAGCCGATTTCTTTCATGTCTAGCTCCAGCGCTTCCGCTTTTCTACATATCATGACTGGAGTTATGCTTTGCACGTGTATGGTTAGCATTTTTTACTTTTTTTGATCCGCTGAGAGGTTCCGGCTGACCGGAAATTTTCGGAGCATTTTTACGCATATCTTTACTGTCATTTTTATTAGTCATTTTTCATCCCTCCTCATTTTTTAGGATGCAATCAATCCCCCTTTTTATGCTGAATATTTTTTCTAAGGTTGTGCAATTTAAAGGGTAAACTAAATTGAAGGAGGAAGAAAAGTGACACAAAGAAACCCTTATAACAAGAATAAACAGGAGGCGTTCCAAGCGGCTCAGCAAGGCTATGAGGACGCACAAGGACTATTTGAAACAATCGTCAGTGACAGCGCAAACTACGGTCATCAATTAAAGCATTTAAAAAACGAAGTCAATGAAGCATACCAACAAATTGAAAATGCATTGGAAGTTGCCTCGGAAAAACAACGGGCACAATTAGAGCAGTTCCAGCAGGATTTGCAGCAAATGGTAACAGAAGTAAACCAGGTTGAATAAGAAATAAAAGAAGGGTCCTCACCGCTGGGGACCCATTTCTTATTTTATTGATTTTTCTTCCGTTTCTTATTATTTCGTTTTTCCATTTCTGTTAATGGTTCATTTGCCAATTCCTCATGAAAACCTGCACCATTTCCTTGAGCCTTGGCAGCGTTCATTCCCGGAATTACATGATTCGCCTTTTGTTTTGCCATCTCAATCACCTCCTATGACTTTTACTATTTCCACTGGAATAAAATAAATGACAAATAAATATTTTTTTGACATAATAATAAAGATGACCATTCAGTTTTGAAACAATTCATTACATATGTTAAAACAAGATTATCAAAATATTCTGAACAAGTTACATATTTTTTGATAAGGAAAACTTATCAAGAACAATAACTTTCTTGTTATTTACTTATGTAATCGCTTGTTTTAATATTAGAATTGAAGCTGGATGGAAAAAATCATATTTTAAATTTTTATGTGAAATTCGGTTTTTTAATGTCGAGTAAGGGGGTTTATTGAATGGTAAAAAACGATGTATTTAATGCCCGTTCTTCCTTTGATGTGAACGGCAAAAGCTATCATTACTACCGTTTAAACGCTTTGGAAGAAGCAGGCATTGGCAAGGTATCAAAATTGCCATATTCCGTTAAAGTATTACTTGAATCTGTGCTCCGTCAATATGATGGTCGTGTCATTACAAAAGAGCATGTTGAAAATTTAGCAAAATGGGGAACTAACGAACTGAAAGAGGTGGATGTTCCATTTAAACCATCCCGTGTTATCCTGCAAGACTTTACAGGTGTACCAGCAGTCGTTGACCTTGCCTCATTAAGAAAAGCAATGGCAGACCTTGGGGGCGACCCTGATAAAATCAATCCAGAAAAAACTGTTGATCTAGTTATCGACCACTCTGTACAAGTTGATGCATATGGTTCAGCTGATGCATTGAAAATTAATATGGATTTTGAATTTGAACGTAACGCAGAGCGTTATCAATTCTTGAGCTGGGCGCAAAAAGCATTTAACAACTATTGTGCTGTTCCGCCGGCAACTGGTATCGTTCACCAAGTTAACCTTGAATTTTTAGCAGATGTAGTTCACGTTGCCGAAGTTGACGGTGAATTAGAAACTTATCCTGATACATTGGTAGGAACTGACTCTCATACAACCATGATCAACGGTCTTGGTGTTCTTGGATGGGGCGTTGGCGGTATTGAAGCAGAAGCAGGAATGCTTGGTCAGCCTTCATACTTCCCAGTTCCTGAAGTAGTTGGGGTTAAATTAATCGGCGAGCTTCCAAATGGTGCAACTGCAACTGACCTTGCTTTAAAAGTAACTCAAGTTCTTCGTAAGCATGGTGTGGTTGGTAAATTCGTTGAATATTTCGGTCCTGGTGTGTCTTCTCTTCCACTTGCTGACCGTGCAACAATAGCTAACATGGCTCCTGAATATGGTGCAACTTGTGGATTCTTCCCAATTGATGAAGAATCACTTGCATACATGCGCTTAACAGGCCGTGATGAAGAGCAAATTAACGTTGTAGAGCAATATTGCAAAGCAAATGGCTTATTCTTCAACCCTTCTGAAGAACCAGTTTATACAGATGTAATCGAAATCAACCTTGCTGAAATTGAAGCAAATCTTTCTGGTCCTAAGCGTCCGCAAGATTTAATTCCACTTTCAAAAATGAAGGAAGAATTCGTGAAAGCTGTATCTGCGCCACAAGGCAACCAAGGATTCGGCTTACAAGCTGATGAGCTTGAAAGATCAGCAACCATTCAATTTAACAATGGTGATGAAGCAGAAATCAAAACTGGCGCGGTAGCAATTGCGTCTATCACAAGTTGTACAAATACTTCTAACCCATATGTTCTTGTGGCTGCCGGCCTTGTTGCGAAAAAAGCAGTTGAACTTGGCATGGAAGTACCAAAATTCGTGAAAACCTCTTTAGCACCAGGGTCAAAGGTTGTAACAGGATATCTCCGTGATTCCGGATTACTTCCATATCTTGAGCAAATCGGCTTCAACCTTGTTGGTTACGGCTGTACAACTTGTATCGGTAACTCCGGTCCATTAAAAGAAGAAATTGAAAAAACAATCGCAGAAAACGATCTTCTCGTTACATCTGTTCTTTCAGGGAACCGTAACTTTGAAGGACGTATTCATCCGCTTGTAAAAGCAAACTATCTTGCTTCACCACCATTAGTTGTTACTTATGCGCTAGCTGGTACAGTGAATGTAGATTTTGCTTCTGAGCCGATTGGCAAAGATAAAGACGGCAACGATGTATTCTTTAAAGATATTTGGCCATCAACTGCAGAAGTAAATGACGTAGTTAAACGTACAGTTACTCCTGAACTATTCCGTAAAGAGTACGAGAACGTATTCGGAGACAACGAGCGTTGGAACGAAATCAAAACTAGCAATGAGCCATTATACACTTGGGATGAGGATTCAACTTATATTGCGAACCCACCATTCTTTGAAGGCTTATCAGCAGAACCTGGTACAGTAGAACCATTAACTGGTCTTCGTGTAGTAGGTAAGTTTGGTGATTCTGTTACAACTGACCATATCTCGCCAGCAGGAGCAATTGGTAAAAATACTCCTGCCGGAAAATATTTATTAGAAAAAGGCGTTCAGCCTCGTGACTTTAACTCTTACGGTTCTCGCCGCGGTAACCATGAAGTTATGATGCGTGGAACATTCGCAAACATTCGTATCCGCAATCAAATCGCTCCTGGCACAGAAGGCGGCTTCACTACTTATTGGCCAACAGGCGAAGTTACATCTATTTACGATGCTTGCATGAAGTATAAAGAAAACGGAACTGGATTAATGGTTCTTGCAGGTAAAGATTACGGAATGGGCTCTTCCCGTGACTGGGCTGCAAAAGGTACAAACCTATTAGGCATTAAGACTGTTCTTGCTGAAAGCTTTGAGCGTATCCACCGTTCAAACCTTGTGTTAATGGGTGTGCTTCCACTTCAATTTAAAGATGGAGACAGTGCTGAGACACTTGGTTTAAATGGTAAAGAAACATTTGAAGTTCAAGTGGACGAAAATGTAAAACCACGCGACTTAATTAAAGTAACTGCTACTGACGAAGCTGGCAACAAGAAAGAATTTGAAGTATTAGTACGCTTCGATTCTGAAGTTGAAATTGACTACTATCGTCACGGCGGTATCCTACAAATGGTTCTTCGTGAAAAATTACAAGGCTAATTTAAGCCTTGAAAAACACCATGCGTTTGTCGCATGGTGTTTTTTGCTTTAGTAACTCTATTTTTGGGAATTATCTAGCTGCAGCGCCCAGCGACTAGTGTCCTTCGGTCTTCTCCTTACGATAAGTTAAGCACGAATGCGCTGTCGCTCTTCGTGTTTCCTTTATCACAGTAACAGCCCTCCACAAGGAAGGCTCCGACTGCATAAGCATTTTCGAGGTGGCCATACGTCGCTAAACGGGCGCTTTAGCTTTTATAATTGTCACAGAATCGGCAAAATGCAATTTGGTTTTAAATGAGTTTATAGTGTAAAATCAAATATGGTGAGTATGAATGAAAGGAAGGGGGATTCGGGATGATCAAGAAAGTCATTGCTGCTGTTGCTTTGATTGCGTTATTAACGGTAGCGATTGTACAGGCAGTTGATAAAAAGTCAGAAAAGCAGCCCGATACCGCAAAAGAGGTTTCAGCTAATAAAACTGCATTAACCATTGGAGCAAAGGCACCTGATTTTGAATTAAAGACGCTGAACGGTGAAACCGTTAAACTTTCTGATCTTAAGGGTAAGAAAGTGATGTTAAATTTCTGGGCAACATGGTGCGGTCCATGTAAAGCAGAAATGCCTGAGATGGAGGAATTTTTCAAATCCGCCGATAAGGATATTAAAATTCTTGCAGTTAATATCGATCCACAATTAGATGTGAAAGGATTTGTGGACGAGTATAAAATAACGTTCCCTGTTCTTCTTGATACTGAGGATGCAGTTAACACGCAATATAAAGTATTAGCGATCCCGACAACATATTTTATTGACAGTAAAGGTGTCATTCAGAACATTGAACGTGGTACAATGAAGCTTGATGATATGAAGGATTATACAAGCAAGCTTAAATAACCATAACGGGCGTTGGTCAACTGAACCAGCGTCTTTTTTTATGTAAAGACTATATCCAACATTTTTATGCTATTTTAAAAAACGCTTTAATTTTCAAAAAGTTGTAATAATTACAACCGTTTTTGGGAATAATACCTGTTACAATAGTAGATAAGGAAGGTGATAAACATGAGAAGACCAAGAAAACGTTCCTTTGCGGAATTAGTTTCAGAAAATAAATCACAGTTGTTGAAAGATAATGCAGCGTTGGAGAAAATTGAAGAACGTTTAGAGCAAAAACGACTGGGTAAGGCTGAGTAAGACAAAAGATTTCCAATCATGGTTCCCTGCTTAACAGGACAAAATAGTTATCAAGGGGGGATTATTGATGGGTAAAGGTTATCAAACAAAACGTTTTAGACCTGATCATATTGGTACGCAGCCACAAGGATTTGGCGGGAATAAAGGGAAACAAATGCAAGATAAATCCGGCCAGCAAGTCCAAGTGATGCAAACAAAAGGTGAATAACATAATGGTAAGACCCGATGGCTATTACAGCCAACGGGTCTTTTTGCGTGCTGGCAGTAGGACTACTTTTTCTATTTTTTTCATCTGATATTTTTTTGCCACTGATACAAACTATATCTGTACCAAGTACAATTGTTTAGGAGGAATCTTAAATGGCCTATAACAACAAACCGAAACCGGATGATCGCAGCGATAACGTGGAGAAGCTTCAATCCATGATCCATCATACGATTGAAAATATGGAAGCAGCGGAAGAATCAATGGCGTATACCGATAGTGAAACACAACGTCAGCAAATTGAAGCGAAAAATCAGCGCAGACGCGAAAGCATTGAATCTTTCCGTTCTGAAATCAAAGACGAAGCCAATGCCAATAACTCTCAAGAATAATATCGATCAAGGACCCGCCCATTTCGGACAGGTCCTTTTTTCAATCCTTCTGTTTAGTATCCCGTGTTTCCTTATGGTAAGATAAAGGGGAATTTTTGAAAAGATGTGATAAAAACATGATACAGCATAATCAGAATTCAAACATGTCTGAGCAAATACAGCAATGGGAACAAGAAATACTCGAGAATGGTACGGTCAAATCTGAAAACCAGCTTGTTTCAGCAATAAGCGAGGAAAAGAATCCTTTTGTTTTATCTAGTTTATTGACATTGGCTGCACGTTTAAGAATCAACCGTCGTAAAGAAGATACTCTTGCTTATAAATGGCTTGATCAAGCCGTTAAGCTTAATCCTAATAATCACAAAGCAACGGAACTCATGCTCCGTTCGGATTGGGGTAAGCTTAGAAACCTGCTTTCACCGCTTACGTTTCCTTCCATAAGAGAAACGGATAACCGAACAGCTAAAAAGAAAATAGCAGAGGAATACATAGCCATTTGCCAGCAATTTTTAGCGAATGCTGGAGATGAACTTCTAGAATTACAGGATAAAGTAGATCTTGTTTCAACGATGATGGATCAAGAGCTATTTAAAAAGCTCCAGCAGCTGTACAATTTGCTCACTTCCATCATTGAAGAAGCAGACAATTTATTAAAGGCTGCCGAGGAATATGAACAATCCATTATTGGGGTGTTCCATACTGCCGTTTACTATGAAAGTTTAAAACAGCATTTAACGCAGCTTGGTAAACTAAAGCAGGCATGGGAACAGCTCTTTATTGAAACAAAAGCGCACACTTCAGCTGCTGCTCCAACTGCCTTAGAACTGATGAACGAAATGATTGGGATGGAATCCGTTAAAAAGAGAGTGAACGATTTTTATCAATTTTTAAAATACCAAAAGCAACGAAAAGAATTAGGCTTTACGATTAAGGATGAACTTAGTCTGAATGTCGTCTTAACTGGAAACCCCGGTACCGGGAAAACCACTCTCGCGCGGCTTATGGCAAAAATCTATCATGAGCTTGGCGTCCTGCCGCGTGAAGAGGTAGTTGAAACGAACCGTTCCCAGCTCGTGGGTGCGTTTGTTGGTCAAACAGAGGAAAATGTTCGGACCATGGTAGAACGTTCTCTAGGCGGGGTTCTGTTCATTGATGAGGCATACAGTTTAAAGCGGGAGGGGCAGTCAGGGAATGATTATGGACAAACGGCCGTTGACACGCTTGTCTCCCTTATGACAAGTAATGAATATGGCGGGAAAGTTGCAGTGTTCTTAGCCGGGTATCCTGATGAAATGCGTACGTTTTTAGATGCGAACCCAGGGCTCAGGAGCCGCTTTCCACAATCCAACTTCATTCATTTGCCAGATTACACCAACGATGAGTTAATTGAAATTGGAGAAAAAACAGCCCGGGAAAATGACTATTATTTAACAGAGGAAGCCAGGATTGAGTTAAGACACCGTCTAGAACAAGAACGGGTGGACGATACATTTGGAAACGCCCGTACCGTAAGCAATATAGTGTTGGATGCGATTTTTAAAAAAGGTTCGGAAAATAAAGGCAGCCAAGAGCTTATGGACTACATGATTTTAAATAAAGCAGACTTCATTGTTGAGCAGCAAGAAACAGCGGATTCACCGCTTGAGCAGCTTAACAGGTTAGTGGGATTGGATTCTTTAAAGGCGGAACTTTTGACTTTGTTTTCATTTGTCAAAATGCAGCAATTTAGACGCAGCAAAGGCTTGCCGGCAGTGCCAATTCAGCTGCACTCGGTGTTCACTGGGAACCCCGGAACCGGAAAAACAACAGTTGCGAAAATTTATGCAGAATTATTAAAGGAATGCGGAATTTTAAAAAGAGGGCATCTTGTTGTCACTAGCAGAGCCGATTTTGTGGCTGGATATGTTGGCCAGACAGCCGGGAAAACAAAGAAAAAAATCAGGGAAGCGCTCGGAGGAGTGTTATTTATTGATGAAGCCTATTCCCTTCTCGGGTCAACAGCTGGTGATTTCGGCAAAGAGGTTATTGATACTTTAGTGGATGAAATGACGAAGCATAATGAAAATCTAGTCGTAGTCCTGGCAGGTTATCCCAATGAAATGGATCAGCTGCTTGAAAGTAATCCCGGGCTTCGTTCGAGGTTTAAAAAGTTCTTATTCTTTCCTGATTATTCTTCTCAAGATATGCTCGAGATAATGATTTCTTATGCTGCAGGCTATCAATATCAAATAACGGCAGAAGCAAAGAATCTGCTTCTTCATTCAATGGAAAAAGAACAATTTAAGGGAAATGGGCGGTTTGCGGTAAATTTGGTTGATGCCATGATTCAAGCTCAGGCGGCTCGATTAATGGAAAGCGGAGACAATTTCCAGGACCCTCAACTTTTTGAACAAGCGTTACTTTTAGAAGCTTCGGATGCTTCGGCAGCATTGGCTAAAATTTAATAGAAAAAGGGGAAAACTTGGAATGGAAGACTTTTTTGTATCAACAAGAGAAATACAGCTTTATTATGCGGATACGGATATGATGGGTGTCATTTATCATGCCAATTATTTAAAGTATTTTGAATTAGGCAGAACCGCACTAATTGAAGACATTGGCTATAGTTATGTGGCGATGGAGGAAGCTGGTTATTTCGCACCTGTGTATGATGTTCAAGTTACCTATAAGAAGGCGCTGCGTTACGGTGATCAGGCTTATGTGAAGACTTGGGTGGCACATAATGACGGGATTAAAACAATATACGGTTATACAATCATTAATGGTAACGAGGAAGTATGTGCAGAGGGAACGACAACTCATATTATTGTAAAGAAAGATAACTTTAGACCTACCTCATTTAAAAAGGCTTTTCCGGACTGGTATTTGAAATATGAGGATATAAAGAAAAAATAGATATTGGAATAAGGGGTGGCCCGGTTGGCATTCGGAATTAAAAAACGGGATGTAAACGAATGGAAAAGGAAAATTGACCGTGGTGAAATTGCCTTTTTAACTCATTACTGGCTTGATGACCGGTTTCCAGGCTGTAAAACGGTTACGAAGGTCGGATGTAATGATCTTCAGAAATTAGCATCTTGGGGTCGGAAATATGGTCTTAAGAAAGAGTGGATTCACCATCGAAAGGATGGCTACTCACATTTTGATTTACTAGGGGAGCGGCAACGGGAAATTTTACAGCGGGAAGGATTACTTGAATATATTTGGTGATAGGTTGTGATGAAATGTTCAAAATGACAGAACCGGCTTATAAGGTTATAAAAAATGCAATGGAAACCGAGAAGAAAGCAAGCGACGAAGTCTTATTTGTACGGCTTAGCATGGGTGTTGGTTGAGGCGGGCCCAAATTAAATCTGTCTCTGGAAGAGCGGAAAATACAAGGTGATCTTACGTTTGATTTCGAAGACATCACCGTTTTAATTCATGAAAAAGACTATGTGTACTTTGACCATACGAAACTTGATTATGTTGAAGATGTTATGGGCAGAAGGAAATTCCAACTTTTAATAATCTAAAAAAACGGAGCGTTCCCATAAGGAAAGCTCCATTTTCACGTCAATTTCTCAAGAAAATCAATCAATTCATCAAAATTTTTCGTAACCTGAACCAATGTATTTCCGTCTGCATCAGACGAAAATAACTCTATCATAAATTCATTGGGATCCTGACTATCAGTCACATATGTTGTAAATAAGTACTCCTGTGATACAGTTTTCATTTGGAACCCCCCAGTTGAATGCATTATCTTACTTTCATTTTAAAATAAAATATACGGATTGAATGGGAGGATTATGAACTTTTTATGAAATTAATTTAAGTTTTTACCTACTAAAAAAATAGTAAAAAAATAGCCGTAACATTCGCTACAGCCATTTGATCTTTGGTTCTGTTTTATTGAGAATTCGTTTAATATTGGTGCGGTGCCGGTATATCACAAATGATGCCATTAGGATAATCACAATGAACAGCGGAAAATCCCATTTGTGGAAGATACCATCAATCAGCACATAAAGAACGCCTACAACTCCAGCGATCATCGAGGATAAGGAAACATATTTACTTATGTATAAACTAATAAAGAATGCCAGAACCAGCGTAATAAATAATAACGGTTCGTAGCATAAAATGACACCTCCGGAGGTTGCAACTGCTTTCCCGCCGCGAAAACCGGCAAAGATAGGATAGGTGTGGCCAATAACAGCGAACACTCCCGCTAACAATGGGTGCATATCAACCGCTAATAGGGCTGGTAATGCGGTTGCAAGCGTCCCTTTTAGAATATCAGCAAGTGTCACCGCTAATCCGGCTTTTACGCCTAATGTACGAAACGTATTTGTTCCCCCTAAATTTCCGCTCCCGTGTTCCCGGATATCGGTTTTATAAAACACTTTCCCGACAATTAAGCCTGAAGGAATGGATCCTAGTAAATAAGCAAGAACTAAGATAGCGATAAATTGAATCATTGCGAAATAACTCCTTTAACTAAAGATCAAGCTATTTTATTTTACACCATGAAATAAGGAAAATCACCATTTGATTTTTCGTATATCATTTACGGAAAAGAAAATTTGTATGTTTAGGGTCAAATTTATTACAAAAGTATGGAGAATTTTCAAACCATTTGTTACATCGTTCCAACCTTAGTATCGTGATTCCCAAAATTAGGCTAAAATAAAAGCAAAAAGCAGGTCATTTCCCTAATAAGAATGATCGGTTTGGAGAAAAAGAGGTGATTTTTATGAATACTCAACATGATATTGATTATCGTGCATTAGCGGAAAAATATGAGGCAATAAATCGATTGCTAGAAGAACGAATTCAGGAAGAAATCGCTAAGAATCGTGAGAAGGAACAAATTATCATCCAGCATGCCCGACTGGCGGCAATGGGGGAAATGATGTCCTGCATCAGCCATCAATGGCGCCATCCGTTAAACAGATTATTGCTTTTAGTTGAGGATGTCCGAGATGCTTTGGAATTTGGGGAAATTAATGAATCTTACATTGACCGTTTTACACGGGAGAGTATAATCCAAATTCAGGATATGTCACAAACCATCAATGAGTTTCGCAAATTTTACAAACCAAACATAGAAAAAAGCACTTTTTCAGTCGGTGATGCCATTGAAGAAGCTTTATCAATTTTTTCACAAAGCTTAAAAAATCATGGAATTACTGTAGCGTTTGAAAACAGGGGCCAGCAGATTGCTTACGGATATCCGAATGGTTTCAGCCAGGTGGTACTGAACATTTTAGCCAATGCCCGTGACGCATTCGTTTTGAAAGAAATACCTAATCGGCAAATCCAAATTACAATCAACGAAACGAATGAGCTTATTATCGCAGAATTTACGGATAATGCCGGTGGAATTGAATCCGCATTTATGGAAAAGGTGTTTGATGTTCATTTCACAACAAAGCCGCACGGATCAGGATTAGGGTTGTATATGACACAGATGGTTTTAGAAAAAATGGACGGACATGTGTCTGTCGAAAATATCTGCGGCGGTGCTCGTTTTAGTCTATCGCTCCCAAAGGCAGTCTCTATGGCCAAACAGGCATGAGCTTATAATTTGAGTAAATTTCATAGATTCAGGTAAAATATAGTAAAATAGACTGTATTAGGAGATGGAATCTATGACGATTAAAAATCCAAGCCGCGAGGAAATTAAAGATATTTTGCAAAAAGCCAAAGTGATTGCTGTGGTCGGCTTAAGCAGCAACCCTGACCGAACCTCCTATCAAGTATCTGCCGCAATGCAAAAAGCGGGCTATGAGATTATTCCGGTCAATCCTACAATTGATGAAGCACTTGGGGTAAAAGCTGTTGCTACATTGAAGGATATCGAAGGCCATATTGATATTGTGAACGTATTCCGTCGTTCCGAGCAGCTGTTCGATGTGGCGAAAGAATTCGCTGAGATTGACGCCGATGTTTTTTGGGCTCAGCAAGGACTTGTGAATGAAGAGGCATATCAGTACTTAAAAGAAAAGGGTTATACTGTGATTATGGACCGCTGCATCAAGGTGGAGCATGCCATAACAAGGGCGATATAATGTTTGAAAAGCTGCCGGAAATCGAGGTAGCTTTTTTTATATATCCGGCAAAAATACCTGAAAAAAGACGGTAAAAACTGTGTGCTTTTAAATTATCTATTTGCCAAATCGAAATAAATCGCTAAAATAAAGCATAGACTCGCTTCAAAGATATGATAAAATAAAATTGGCAAACATTCGTTCTGGAAGGAATAAAGAAACATCTGGCGAATGATTAATTGAGACAGTATGTATTTAGTGTTAAGGTTTTTGCGTTGTATGAAAGGGGAATTTTAGTGGCACGAAATCAGCAAGCTTTTGAATATAATGATGATGCCATTCAAGTACTCGAGGGACTGGAAGCTGTTAGGAAACGTCCCGGTATGTACATTGGCAGCACAGACTCACGGGGGCTTCATCATCTCGTTTATGAGATTGTCGATAACTCCGTTGATGAAGCGCTTGCAGGATATGGCGATCAGATCATTGTTAAAATACACAAAGATAACTCCATCAGCGTCATCGATAAAGGACGCGGATTTCCTACAGGAATGCATAAATTGGGAAAACCGACTGCGGAGGTCATTCTCACGGTACTTCATGCCGGCGGGAAATTCGGCCAGGGCGGTTATAAAACGAGCGGCGGCTTGCACGGTGTCGGCGCCTCTGTTGTTAACGCGCTGTCTGAATGGCTGGTCGTCACGATTAAACGAGACGGCTTCATCTACGAGCAGCGTTTTGAAAATGGCGGTAAACCGGTCACAACACTTGAAAAAATCGGAAAAACCAACCAAACCGGTACGACCATTCACTTTAAGCCTGATCCATCTATTTTTTCAACCACCACCTTTAATTTTGAAACATTATGCGAGCGTCTGCGCGAATCAGCATTCCTGTTAAAAGGGTTGAAAATGGAAATTATCGACGCACGTAATGACTTTCATGAAGTATTTCATTATGAAAATGGGATTGAAGCATTTGTCGAATATTTAAACGAGGAAAAAGATGTCCTTCATCCTGTAGTCAGCTTTGAAGGTACGCAAAATGACATTGAAGTAGAGTTTGCTTTCCAGTTTAATGACGGCTATTCAGAAAACATGCTCTCCTTTGTTAACAATGTCCGCACCAAGGATGGCGGTACACATGAGGTAGGCACGAAAACTGCAATGACTAGGGCATTTAATGATTATGCCCGAAAAGCGGGACTTTTGAAGGAGAAGGATAAAAACCTGGACGGGTCAGATATCCGCGAAGGTTTATCTGCCATCGTTTCGGTCCGTATTCCGGAAGAACTGCTGCAGTTTGAGGGTCAGACCAAGGGGAAACTTGGAACAAGTGAGGCAAGATCCGCTGTTGATGCCATTGTTTCAGAGCATCTATCCTATTTCTTAGAGGAAAATCCGGATATTAGCTCGCTCTTGATTAAGAAATCAATTAAAGCCTATCAAGCCCGCGAAGCAGCTAGAAAAGCACGGGAAGATGCCCGAAGCGGAAAGAAACGCAAACGCTCTGAGGCCTCCTTATCAGGAAAATTAACTCCGGCGCAGTCACGGAATCCACAAAAAAATGAACTCTACCTCGTTGAGGGTGATTCCGCGGGCGGATCGGCAAAACAAGGCCGTGACCGCCGCTTCCAAGCCGTATTACCGCTAAGAGGTAAAGTTATCAACACAGAGAAGGCCAAGCTGTCCGATATTTTTAAAAATGAGGAAATCAATACGATTATCCACGCGATCGGTGCTGGCGTCGGGTCTGATTTTTCAATAGAAGATATTAACTATGATAAGATTATTATCATGACAGATGCCGATACGGACGGAGCCCATATTCAAGTCCTTTTGCTTACATTCTTTTACCGGTATATGAAGCCGTTGGTAGAGGCCGGTCGAGTATTTATTGCCCTGCCGCCGCTTTATAAGGTTAGCCGCGGAACTGGCAAGAAAGAAATCATTGAATATGCTTGGAACGAAGATGAATTGCAGGCGGCGATTAAGAAGGTCGGCAGAGGCTATATAATCCAGCGTTACAAAGGATTAGGTGAAATGAATGCCGATCAGCTTTGGGAAACAACAATGGATCCCGAAACTCGTACGCTGATCCGTGTGAAAATCGACGATGCCGCACGTGCCGAGCGTCGGGTGACTACGCTGATGGGTGATAAGGTTGAACCCCGCCGTAAGTGGATTGAAAGCAATGTGGCCTTTGGTTTAGAAGAAGATGATACGATTTTAGAAAATGAGAATATAAGTGTTTCTGAAGGAGGTTATGAAGGATGAGTGCAACGGAAAAATTTCGTGACCTCCCGTTAGAAGATGTCCTTGGTGACCGCTTTGGCCGTTATAGTAAATATATCATTCAAGAACGCGCCCTACCTGATGCCCGCGATGGGTTGAAACCGGTACAACGTCGGATTCTGTATGCGATGCATGTGGAAGGCAATACGCATGAAAAGGGCTTCCGGAAAGCTGCAAAAACTGTTGGTAACGTTATTGGTAACTACCATCCTCACGGTGATTCTTCGGTGTACGAAGCCATGGTACGGATGAGCCAGGACTGGAAGGTTCGCAATGTATTAGTGGAAATGCACGGCAACAACGGGAGCGTCGACGGCGACCCGCCAGCAGCAATGCGTTATACGGAAGCTCGTCTTTCAGCGATCGCCGCAGAGCTTTTGCGTGATATTGAAAAACAAACTGTTGATTTCATACCGAACTTTGATGATACGTCGAAGGAACCAACAGTTCTCCCGGCTATGTTCCCGAACCTGCTCGTCAATGGGTCCACGGGGATTTCTGCCGGATATGCGACTGACATTCCGCCGCATCACCTAGGCGAGGTTATCGACGGCGTCATTATGAGGATGGATCAGCCGAATACATCGGTTGACGAACTGATGAACGTTATTAAAGGACCTGATTTTCCAACCGGTGGAATCATTCAAGGTATTGAAGGAATTAAAAAGGCCTATGAAACCGGAAAGGGAAAAATCATTGTCCGCGGTAAGGCAGATATTGAAGACATTCGCGGCGGTAAGCAGCAGATTGTCATTACAGAAATCCCATATGAGGTTAATAAAGCGAATCTCGTGAAAAAAATGGATGAATTCCGCCTCGACCGTAAAGTTGAGGGAATTTCCGAAGTGCGTGATGAAACGGACCGTACCGGCCTTCGGATTGTCGTCGAATTGAAAAAAGATGCCGTTGCTGCTGGTGTATTAAATTATTTATATAAAAACAGTGATCTCCAGGTAACGTACAATTTTAATATGGTGGCGATTCACAACAAGCGCCCTAAGCAGATGGGCTTGCGCGAGATGCTTGATGCCTATATCGACCATCAAAAAGAAGTTGTGACTAGAAGAACGAAACATGATTTGCAAAAAGCGCAGGAACGTCAGCATATTGTAGAAGGATTAATGAAGGCTTTATCGATTCTGGATGAAGTCATTGCCACTATCCGTGCATCGAAAGATAAGCGTAACGCCAAGGATAATTTAATCGCTAAATTTGACTTTACCGAAGCTCAGGCAGAAGCGATTGTTTCATTACAGTTATATCGCTTAACCAACACAGACATTACTGCATTAAGAAATGAAGCGGAAGAATTAGCGAAGAAGATTGCGGAGTTAACCAGTATTTTAGAAAGCGAGAAAAAGCTTCACTCCGTAATAAAAAAAGAATTGAAAGATGTGAAAAAACGCTTCGCTGATGAGCGCCGTTCAAAAATTGAGGCAGAAATTGAAGAAATCAAAATTAATCTTGAAGTTATGGTGGCAAGTGAAGATGTCATCGTTACGGTCACAAAGGAAGGCTATGTAAAACGGACAAGTCAGCGTTCATATGCCGCTTCAAATGGCCAAGATTTTGCCATGAAGGAATCTGACCGTTTGCTGGCACAGCTTGATATGAATACACAGGATGTCCTCCTGCTGTTCACGAATAAAGGCAATTACTTATATTGTCCGGTACATGAACTGCCTGATATCCGTTGGAAAGACCTTGGTCAGCATGTTGCCAACATCATTCCAATCGAACGCGAGGAGGAAATTGTGAATGCAATTCCGGTTAAAGATTTTGAAACTGATGCCTTCCTCGTATTTGTCACGAAAAATGGCATGGTGAAGAAAACCGAGTTAAAGCTGTATAAAGCACAGCGCTACTCCAAGCCGCTCGTTGGGATTAATTTAAAAGACGATGACCAGGTGGTTGATGTTCATCAAACCGACGGCTCAAAAGGATTATTCTTAGTAACCCATTTAGGTTATTCTCTATGGTTTAATGAGGAAGAAATTAGTATAGTGGGTATCCGGGCTGCTGGTGTTAAAGGCATAAACTTGAAAGACGATGACTATGTGGTCGGCGGCCAGCTCATTTCCACTGATGCCGGTGAAGGCGAATCAATCGTTATTGCCACCCAGCGCGGCGCATTGAAACGGATGAAATTATCCGAATTTGAAAAAGCAACGAGGGCAAAACGCGGCGTAGTTATTCTGCGTGAATTAAAAACGAACCCGCACCGGATTGTTGGCTTTGCTGTGGCGGCTAATCAGGATGAAGTATTCATCCAAACAGAAAAAGGCCACATCGAATCAGTTAAAACGGCTGAAGTTCACTTTAGCGACCGCTATTCCAACGGTTCGTTTATCTTAGATGAAGCAGAAACCGGAAAAGTGAAAGAGCTTTGGAAGGTAGAAGCAAAGGAAACAATTTCTGAATAAGACTGCTTTGAATGGCAGCTGGTTTTTAAGACTCTCTTGAAAAAAAGAGAGTCTTTTTTTTCATCTTTTTTCCAGAATTGGTTATACTAGCTGGTATCAGTTTTTTGGGGAGGTTTTAAGATGAAAAAAGAAACATTATTAGCTTTTGTCAGCCTTTTGCTATTGTCGATGACAACCGTGGTATATGCTGTCGAGGAAAAAAACAAAACAATTACCATTTCCGAACAGAAAGCTGATATTACTGGAGATGGAAAACTGGAGACGATCTTATTAAAGGGTGTCCCTTACCAGGACGATGAAAATTTTTTAAAGGAAATTTACATAGATGTTAAGGCATCTAATGCAAAAAACTATACGATTCCAATGGAAAGTGGTGCAAAAGCATCTTTTCAATTAGTGGATATGAACAATGACGGCGTAAAGGACGTATTTGCAACTGTGCAAACCGGCGGCAGCGGCGGAATTGTTCTCAGCTTCCTGCATTCTTTGAAAGGCTTTGTTCATACCGATTTAACGGTGCCTGAACCGGTTGAAATGGAAAGCCGCTTTTTAAATGATTATCAAGCCGAAATTAAAATCAAGGAAACCGGCAAAACCTATCATTTTGATTTGAATGAGCGGAAGCTTTATTACAAGAAGCTCGGGCTTTATTACAAGGGTAAGCTGAATGAACCAACAGAGCTGATGGTCAATTCCTATTCCAGTCTAAAACCGGTTGAACTTGCGGACGGAAAGTTAGGCCTAAAAGGAGTACAGCGAGTAGCGGGAATTGCCAACGCTGATACGATTGCGTTTGTGGAATCTACTTGGGGTTATTTGAATGGGAAGTGGAATTTGGTTCAGGTTGAGGTAAAGAAGGCGGAGAATTAATTTTCTTTTATGAGAACAGGTTGTTAGGAAATCGGATTTGGTAGTTCTCATGGAGGGTACATGAGGACAAATTGATGAAAAATTGTATCACGCTTATTCTCAAAAAATAAAATTTGCAAAAATAGAATTATTTCTTTTATTGGCGACCGGAAGCATAAACTTTTCAGCACTAGGGTCGCCAATCCTCTCTTCTCACCTACAAAACAAAATCATATCCATCCAGCAAAAAAAATTGACAGCCATTTTTCACCTAGAATATAATTAGGTATTCAAATATATTAGTAACCTAATTATTAATTAACCTAACTAAAAAACGAGGTAAAAATGATGGCAAACATCGAAAGTCCAACATCCCAAAAACTACTACATGCCTTTATGCAATTTCGTAAAACGGGATGGCATGATAAAAAAATTGCCGGTTACAATCCTAGCGAATTTAAAGTTTTAGCCACCATCGAACACGGTGCGAACAAACATCAAACAGAAATGAAGGTATCGGAAATTAGCCAGCAATTGAAGGTGACTCCCCCTACAGTTACACAAATCATCAATACTTTAGAAAAAGACGGCTTGGTGGAACGAACCATTGATCCTAATGACCGCCGCGCTGTAAAAATCAAATTGACACCTAAAGGTTTGAAAGCAGCTCAAAAAGCAAGAGAGGCTTTCACTGAAACTTTCCTTGGACTAATTGACTATCTTGGAGAAGAAGAAAGCGAACAGTTAGCAGATTTACTCTCCAAGGTCCATCAATACTTCCAACAATTAAACCGTTAAGGGAGCGGAGAACCAATGAAAAAACTGGTGAAATTTTTAAAACCGTTTCAAATCCCAATTTATTTCGTCCTTGTCCTTATTCTGCTGCAATCTTTAGCGGAACTTTACCTCCCAACCTTAATGGCCGATATCGTCGACAAAGGTGTTGTGACCGGCGATACCAAATATATTTGGAAAATTGGCGGCTTCATGTTGCTTGTTGCCGCCGGCGGAGTGATTTGTTCTGTTACTGCCAGCTTTTTCTCTGCAAAAGCGGCTTCAGGATTTGGCAAACTTTTACGCAGCAAAATTTTCTCTCATGTTGGAGATTATTCTTTACATGAGTTCGATCAATTTGGCACTGCTTCATTAATCACCAGAACTACGAACGATATTACACAAGTCCAGCAAGTGTTAATTATGATGCTGCGGATGATGGTGATGGCGCCGATGATGTGTATTGGCGGGATCATCATGGCGTTGTCTAAAGATACAAAACTAACATTAGTACTAGCGGTGTCTATACCGGTACTGATTATTATCATTTTAATCGTCCAGAAAAAGGCCATTCCGCTATTTAAAGCAATGCAGGTAAAACTTGATAAACTTAACCGTGTTTTACGAGAAAATTTGACCGGAATCCGTGTTATACGTTCCTTTAACCGGATTGATCATGAGAAAAAACGATTTGATGAAGCGAACTGGGACTTAACGAAAACGGCGATTAAGGTGAATAAAATTATGGCGGCAATGATGCCGACGATGATGATCATATTAAACCTTACAACCGTCGCGATTATTTGGTTCGGAAGCATCCGCATCAGCAACGGCCATATGGAAGTAGGCGATATGATGGCATTTATTCAATATGCGATGCAAATCATGTTTTCTTTCTTAATGCTTGCGATGATGTTTGTGATGATTCCCAGAGCATCTGTTTCTGCCAGCAGGATTGTAGAAGTACTCGACACAATTGCCGATATTAAAAATCCAGAAAAGCCTATGAAGCCGGCAGCGAAACGCGGTGAAGTAGAATTCCAAAATGTTAGCTTCAGCTATCCTGGTGCTGAAATGCAGGCGATTTCCGATATATCTTTTAAAATGATCCCGGGTGAAGTAACCGCGATTATTGGCGGGACCGGCTCAGGTAAATCAACGCTTATAAATTTAATCCCACGCTTTTACGACGTTGATCAGGGCAAAGTGCTGGTTGATGGGATTGATGTCCGAGAAATGACTCAGGAAAGCTTACGGCAAAAAATAGGATTCGTTCCGCAGCAGGCAGTTTTATTTACCGGGACAATTGAGGAAAATATTCGTTATGGCAAAGAAGATGCGACGGAGGAAGAAGTACGGCATGCAGCTGAAATTGCCCAGGCGGCGGATTTTATTGCAGAAATGTCGGCGGATTATGATACGGAGATTGCTCAAGGAGGAACAAATGTTTCTGGTGGGCAAAAACAGCGCCTCTCGATTGCGCGTGCTCTTGTGAGGAAACCGGAAATCTATGTTTTTGATGATAGTTTTTCCGCCCTGGACTTCAAAACGGATGCCAGGCTGCGCGCCGCTTTAAAAGAAGAAACCGGAAATGCCACGGTATTAATTGTCGCTCAGCGCGTCAGTACTATTATGGATGCGGACCAAATTATTGTCCTTGATAACGGTAAAATAGCTGGTAAAGGCACACATAAACAGTTAATGGAAACAAGCAAGGTTTACCGTGAAATTGTGATGTCACAGCTGTCCGAGGAGGAAATCGCATGAGCCAAGATAATAAAAACCATAAAGCTGAACATCGCCAGCCAGGACGTGGACCAGGCTTCGGACCACACGGAATGGGCATGCCAGTCCAAAAGGCTAAAGACTTCAAAGGAACGCTGAAGCGATTAATCACTTATTTAATACCCTACAAAGGACAGCTGATAGCGGTTTTTATCACCGCCATCATCAGTACCGTGTTTTCGATTGTCAGCCCGAAAATTATGGGTAAAGCGACAACGAAACTTTTTGAAGGACTGATGATGAAACTAAAGGGTGTTCCTGGTGCAAAAATAGATTTTGATTATATCGGAAACATAATCCTGCTGCTAATTGGTCTCTATCTTCTTAGTGCCGCCTTCGCCTATGTACAGCAGTACATTATGGCAGGAGTAGCACAAAAAACAGTTTACAATTTACGGAAAGAGGTTGAAGAAAAACTCAACCGTCTGCCGTTAAAATATTTTGATGCCCGGACGCATGGAGAGATTCTAAGCCGTGCGGTCAATGATGTAGACAATATCAGTACCACACTACAGCAAAGTTTGACGCAGTTGATTACATCTGTTGTCACCTTAATCGGTGTCATTGTAATGATGCTGTCTATCAGTCCACTGATGACCTTAATTGTAGTTGTTACGTTACCGCTCAGCTTTATTGCAACCGCCAGTATTGCCAAAAAATCGCAGCGGTATTTTAAAGGTCAGCAAAAAACACTTGGTCAGTTAAATGGCCATGTTGAGGAAATGTATACCGGCCATAAAATCATTAAGGTGTTTGGACGCGAAAAGAAATCAATAGAAGAATTTGAAGAGATTAATGAAAAATTATATGATGCCGGCTGGAAGGCACAATTTGTTTCGGGGATGATTATGCCGATCATGTCGTTCATTAATAATATTGGCTATGTGCTTGTTTCAGTTGCCGGCGGGATTCTTGTAACGAAGAAGGCAATTGAAATTGGCGATATCCAGGCATTCATTCAGTATGCGCGGCAATTTTCTCAGCCAATCACGCAAACAGCACAAATCGCTAACGTAATTCAGTCGACAATTGCCAGTGCAGAACGTGTATTTGAAATTCTTGATGAAAGTGAAGAGGTTCTAGAAACTGCATCACCTAAGGTGATTACTGCGCCAAAAGGTGATGTAGAATTTAAGCATGTATCATTCGGTTATAAAGAAGATGACTTATTAATTGAAGACATGAATATTTCCGTCAAGCCTGGTCAAAAGATTGCGATTGTCGGGCCAACTGGTGCAGGGAAAACCACTTTGATCAATTTATTAATGCGTTTTTACGAAATCAATTCTGGTCAAATTTTAATCGATGAAATTGATACAAGAGAAATGAGAAGAGCTGATTTACGCGGTTTGTTTGGGATGGTGCTGCAGGATACATGGCTCTTTAATAGTACAATCCGAGATAATATCGCCTATGGCCGTGAAGGTGCAACAGAAGAAGAAATTATTACGGCGGCTCAGGCGGCAAATGCTGATCACTTTATTCGGACACTCCCTGAGGGTTATGATACGATATTAAACGAAGAAGCATCTAATATTTCTCAAGGACAAAAGCAGCTATTAACCATTGCCAGGGCGATTCTTGCCAATCCGCCGATGTTAATCCTTGATGAGGCGACCAGCAGCGTTGATACACGGACAGAAGTACAAATTCAAAAGGCAATGGACCATCTGATGCATGGCCGTACAAGCTTTGTCATCGCCCACAGGTTATCAACCATCCGTGATGCTGATCTCATTTTAGTCATGAATCATGGGAAGGTCATAGAAAAAGGAAATCACCAAGAACTGCTGAAGCAAGGCGGTTTCTATGCCGACTTATATAATAGCCAGTTTACAGGCGGTGGTATAAAAAATGCAGGGTAAATAGATCATATTATGCTTAGAGAAGTTACATACTCTCTAAGCTTTTTTATTTGAATTTTTCACAATCAGGTCTGACAAAAATGTTATTATAAGGAAGAGAAAATATACTTAACCCGTTTAATTGTGTATAAAAAGGAGTATCAACCATGTACAAGCTTATGCTAATTGAGGACGATGCACTGCTTGGTGAACTAATTCAAGATCATTTAGAGCGTTATGGATATGTGGTGAACCAACCTGTGAGTTTTACCAATATTGTAGAGGAGTTTACTAGATTACAACCTGATCTAGTGTTATTGGATATTAATTTGCCGTATTATGACGGCTATTATTTATGCCGGAGCATTCGCAAACAATCGACCGTACCAATCCTTATTACCTCAGCACGCAGCCAGGAACTAGACCAAATTATGGCGATTGAGCTCGGAGCGGATGATTACATTACGAAGCCGTTTACGTTTGAAATGCTGCAATCGAAAGTCAAAGCAACTCTTAGGAGAGTATACGGGGAATACGCCATAAAGGAGTCAAGTAATACCTGTATAGGCGCGCTTTGCCTTGAAGCAAATACCCTTACAATAACGTACGACGAGAAAAAAAGAGAGCTGAGCAAAAACGAATATAAACTTTTAAAAAAATTAATGGATCAGCACGATTCGTTTGTATCAAGGGAAGAACTGATTGAAGAAGTGTGGGATTCGGTTACATTCGTAGATGACAATACCTTAACAGTTAATATGACAAGAATTAAATCTAAGCTTGCCGAACTGGGGATAGAAGATGCTATTAGGAGCAAAAGGGGAGCGGGATACATGTTTTACTCAACTGCTGTGGCAGAGGATTAATTATGCTTAAACACGTTCTTAAAAATTTTCTAAAAGACCGATCTCAACTGATTGTGTTCTATTCGCTAAGCATGATTTGCATTATTACTTTTTTTCATCTGAGTGAACCGGCAAACACAGAGGTTTTTTACCCTCTATCCATAGGAATATTTCTATTAATCATCTATTTGTTGGTCGATGTAATTCGCTACTATCATACAAATCGGGCTATACAGCTGATGCTGCGCGGTGAATTTGTGGAATTTCATCCGCAGACCGAAGAGCAAAAAGCATTTCAGCAGTTATTACATAAAATCACCGGTGAACACACTGGCAAATACAATGAAATGAGAGAACAGAATAAGGAAAGGTTATATTTTTTATCCCATTGGATGCATTATTTAAAAACACCCGTTTCCGTTATCGAACTCATAATTAGTAAAGAGGAGAAAACCGCGGAAACAGCTGTGTTTTCTGAAAAGCTGCAGCAAGAAAATAAACGGCTGCTTACATCGATTGAACAAGGACTAACGATGATCCGAATGGAAAGCTTTGAAAATGATTTGGAAGTAAAATCTGTTGATTTGCTTGTTTCTTTAAGAAAGGTGATCAATGGGCGAAAGAGGGAATGTATTTACCAATCTATTTTTCCCTCTATTGAATTTGAAGGAACGACTGCCTATGTTGTCACTGATTCTAAATGGAATGAAATTTTATTAGACCAAATCCTCTCCAATGCGATTAAATACTCCAGCTTAAAAAGCGGAAACAAAAAAATTATTTGCCGCATCAAGGAAAAGGAAAATTATACAACCCTATCGATTACAGATGAAGGTGCAGGCATTCCACCCTATGATCTGGAAGGTGTATTTCAGCCATTTTTTACAGGAGAAAACGGCCGGAAATTTGCTAACTCGACTGGCATCGGACTATATCTTTGTAAAAAGATAGCAGACAGACTCGGTCAAACTATTACGATTGAATCCAAAGTCTCTGAAGGTACTACCGTTATAATCCGCTGGATGACAGGAAAAGGACCAATCACCAAAAATGAAACGGACTAAACTAAAGATACCTTACAAAAATGTAAGGTATTTTTAGTTTATACGATGGCTGTTAAAACTTGTGTAATTTAGAATGTGATTAAAGCTCGACAGCGGCCTTTTTGAAAGAATGGAGGAACAACAATGGTCATATTGGAAGCTAGTAATATCGTGAAAATTTATGGGGAAACAAGCGGCGAGGGTGCAACGAAGGCACTGGGTGGTGCAAACCTTTCTGTAAATAAAGGAGAGTTTATTGCTATTATGGGCCCTTCGGGGAGCGGTAAAACGACATTGCTTAATGTGTTAAGCGGAATTGATCGACCTACATCCGGCGAGATTATGATCAACGGTCAAGAAATAAGTAAAATGAAAAGAGATGAACTGGCGCTGTTTCGCCGAAGACAATTAGGCTTCGTGTTTCAAGAATTTAATTTATTAGATAGTTTAACAGTAAAGGAAAATATCATTCTGCCTATGGTTCTGGAAAAGAAACCTGCGGCTGAAATGGATGAAAAGGTCCAAAACTTAGCGGGGCTATTTGAAATAGAATCGATCTTACATAAATATCCCTACAACATTTCGGGCGGACAGCAGCAGCGAACCGCTGTCAGCCGTGCACTTGTGAACGATCCGAGTATTATTTTTGCTGATGAACCAACAGGCAATTTGGATTCGAAATCGTCGACGGCAATCATGGAATGTTTTGAAAAAATTGTTGAAGAGCTTAAGGCAACAGTTCTTCTGGTTACCCATGACGTTTTCGCCGCCAGCTACTGTCAGAAGGTTGTGTTTATTAAAGACGGACTCATCCATTCCTACATCGTAAAAAAAGGGAGCAGGAAGGAGTTCTTAAATCAGATTATGGATAATCTTGCTGTCTTAGGAGGAAGAACCTATGACATTTAATCACATTATCTGGAAAATGGCAAAGGTCCAATATAAAAAATATATCTTTTACTTCCTATGCAACAGTTTTGCTGTCATGTTTTTCTTTATGTTTTCAACCGTATATTTTAACGAGCGGATTGTTGAAGTGAAAAAGTTAGAGGGGATCAAGGATGCCTTAGCCATTCCCGGTGTTGCCCTTGTTGTGTTTACCATATTTTTCATTAGCTACGCCCACAATGTATTTATGAAAAAAAGGAAAAGCGAGTTTGGACTTTTCATGACACTCGGGATGTCGCATCGCGATATTAGCAAATTGTTATTGCTGGAAAATGGACTCATTGGCATATTGTCAATTATTTCTGGTCTTGTCGGGGGTGCAATATTCTCCAGATTATTCTTTTTACTATTAATGAATAGTGTGGGATTAAAGGAAATTCCATTTCATTTCAAAAGCAATATGTTTATGTACTCCATAGGCGCCTTTGCGATCGTATTTTTAATTGCAGTTGGAAAATCACTCTTTTTTACACTAAAACGAGATGTGATTCAAAGTTTTAGGAGCAATAGGACTGCTGAAACAATCAAACTTAAAAGCCCGTTATTCGGCGCCTTCGGGCTGGCAATTATGACAGGGTCTATCGTGATGCTGTATCAGACCTATTCGAATGCAACAGGAGCTTACCTGCTGCTTTGGACACTGGCAGTGTTAATGGGCTTATATATTAGTCTATATCAGTCCGTAAGTTTTTTTATCGAGCTTGCAAAAAAAAGTAAACCATTCTATTATCGTCGATTGGTGTTACTAACGAATCTTGATTACAAGTTTAAACAGCTGACATCCATCCTTATGCTCGTGACTGTGATGATTATGGTAACGATCATTTATACCACCTTATTGTTGACAATCTATAAATCTGCTGAAAAAGATGCACTCAATCAAAATCCTTATGATATGGCATTTCTGCAGACTGAAACGAAAAATAACTTATCTGTGGACAAAATAAATTCAATCATTGATCAAAAAGAACATCCTTTAAAAGAGCATCTTGAAATACCAATCTATTATTCGATTCAAAAGCTTACTGGGGTAGATGGGTATTTTACAAATGTCATTATGTCGGTGGATGATTTTAATCAGTTAACAGGTCAGCGGAAGAGCCTCCGGGACAAGGAGTATATCAATTATATCAATGAGGATATGGAATACGTGGAAACTGATGATATTAAATATGACTTACCTTTTGATATCGGAAATGAGGAGCGGGTGTATAAAGAGACGGAAACTATTGCAGCAAAGACGATCAATAGTTTAAGTTATCTTCATGAATTTATTATCGTAAGTAATGACGAATTCGAACTGCTGAAACAGAACGTGAATGGCTTTGCGGGAAATATTCATTTAATCAAGGTGACCAATTGGAAAAACACGTCTGATGTAGTTGAGGAATTAGATAAGCAGTTTAAAAGCTATAATGATTCTACAACGGCAATAACAGATACCTTAGATAAATTTACTTCAGAGGAGGAGCTTCTTCAGATCGCCTCAAAAGTGATGGATTATTATTCCAATAAAAATTCCAGCGGCATAATGTTTTTTGTGATTTCATTTTTGAGCGTAATATTTTTCTTTGGAACATTCATTCTACTTTACTTAAATCTTTTTTCCGAAATGGATCAGGAAAAATCTAAATATAAAAAGTTATATAAAATTGGCATTACCTTTAAAGAGGTAAGGGGCATCATTTCGAGGGAGTTAGCGACCCTATTCTTTCTCCCAACGATCCTTGGAACGACAATCGCATTTCTCTATGTCGCTATTTTGGCGACAGATGTCGGCGGGATCATGAAAAATCCCGAAATACTGGAGCATTTTAGTATCGTTTCAGGTGTTTATTTGTGCATTCAGGCGGGGTATTTCTTGTACGCTAGGAAGAAGATGAGTTTCTATTTAACTGAAGAAACTAGTTAAAAGGCAAGCATAAAAAGAAGCGGCATACCCGCCGCTTCGTCTTTCTATTTCACACTTATTTTACTGAGACATCAATATGCCTGAAGTTTTTTACATCAAATAAGCCTATGTCGGTAACTTTTATTTCGGGAATAACTGGCAGAGCCAAAAATGACATCGTCAAAAACGGATTAAAGTTTCCATTAAAACCAATTTCTGCGAGGGCTTGATTGAGTGAGTCAAGTTTCGCATTGATTTCTTCGTAACCCATATTCGCAATCAATCCCGAAATCTTTAAAGGCAGGGATGCAAGTATGGCACCGTCTTGGATAACAGCCATACCTCCACCCATTTCTCCAAGCACATCAATTGCAGTTAACAAATCTGCATCATTTGTTCCAACTGCCACTAAATTATGGGAATCGTGAGCAACAGTTGAAGCAATAGCACCGCTTAACAGACCGAATCCTTTTACAATTCCTCTCCCGATATTTCCTGTCATTTTATGTCTTTCTATCACAAGCAGTTTTAAAAGGTCAGTTTCAGTGGAGGGGACAAACTTACCATCCTTCTTGGAAACAGACTCTACAATATGTTTCGTGACAATACTATTCGGAATAATTTGGATTACATTAGCCATTGGCCTGTCATCTAATGCTATCGCTAGATCATCCAATGAGGGAGGATGGAACTTTACAGTTTCTAGCAGTTTTGCAGGCGGGGGAATTTGTACTCCCAAATCCCCTCCAAAAAGATATTTTCCTTTTTCTGCCACAAGTACTCCACGTGCAAAAACCTGGTCAATCTCAAGCTTCTCTAAGTGATTTAACAAAATAAAATCAGCATCATAACCAGGTGCAATAGCTCCTTTGTTTTTCAGTCCAAAACATTCTGCAGCATTTAATGTGGCCATTTGAATGGCTAATATAGGGTCAAATCCTTTTGAAATGGTCAGGCGGACATTGTGATCAATGCTGCCCTCTGCCATAATGTCATCCAAATGCTTATCATCAGTTACAAATAGACATCGCCGAGCGTTTTTTTCGGTTACTGCATCGAGCAAATTGCCCAAGTCCTTTGCTGCCGAACCCTCTCGCAGCATCACATACATTCCGCGTTCCAGTCTTTCTCTTGCCTCCGCAGCAGTAACACACTCATGGTCGGTCCGAATACCTGCCGTCATATAGACATTGATTCCCGTCGAATCAATCCCTGCGGCATGCCCGTCGATTTTTTTTCCTGCATTTTCAGTCATTTCAAGCTTTTCAAGCAAAGGCTCGGCACCTTGAAAAACGGAAGGGTAGTCCATCACCTCACCTAGTCCAAGGACCCGGCCATGTGAATAAAATGGAGCTAAATCTTTAGCTGACAATGCTGCGCCTGCATTTTCAAATGGTGTTGCCGGAACACAAGAAGGGAGCATAAAGTATACGTGAAGCGGAAGGTTCTCGGAGGAATCCAGCATAAACTTGATCCCGTCCAAACCTGAAACATTTGCAATTTCGTGCGGGTCAGCAATAATGGTTGTGACGCCATGCGGTAAAACGACCTTGGCAAATTCTGGAGGAGTAACCATAGCAGACTCAATATGAACATGTCCGTCAATGAATCCCGGCGCTAAGTATTTACCCCCAGCATCAATCACATTTTTGCCTTCGTATTCGCCAATCCCGACAATGACACCGCCTTCAACTGCAATATCTGCTTCCATAATCTCTTGGTTAAAAACATCAATGATTTTTGCATTCTTAATGACAAGTTCAGCAGGGGAATGCATACCAGCAGCAGAAATTTTCCTTTTAAACTTTTCCCGATTCATCGTCTAAAAACCTCCCCTGAATATTTTTCCCCCTCAAATTCATACTTTATTTTCTTAGCTTTAAAATTAATTACCTGCCATGATGAAGTTGATGATAAATGCGATACTTATAATGTACATAATCCAATGAAGCTGTTTTCCCTTACCAGTTAATAGCTTTAGGATTGTATAAGAAACGAAACCAAAAGCCAATCCCTCTGCAATGCTGTAGGTTAAAGGCATTAAAATAATAGTTAAAAACACAGGAATGACATCTGTAAAATCATCAAAACTTATTTCTTTTATTTCGCTGAGCATCAATGCTCCAACGAGAATTAATATTGGTGCGGTTGCAGCATTCGGAATAAAGTTAATAATCGGTGCAAAAACCAGCATCACGAAGAAAAGAATCCCTGCTGTTAAAGCAGTAAGTCCTGTTCTTCCGCCTTCTGCAATCCCTGTTGCGTTTTCAACATACGCATTTAATGCAGTACTGCCAACAGCAGCGCTTGCCATTGTACCAATTGAGTCCGCTTGTAAGGCTCTGTCTAAGTTCTCGATCTTACCGTTTTTATCAACTAATCCAGCTTTTTTAGTTAAACCGATCAAGGTTGCCAGGTTATCAAATAATTCAACAATTGTGAAGGAGAAGATGATTGAAATAATCCCATACTTTACAGCGCCGACAATATCCATCGCAAGGAATGTTTCGGAAAGACTTGGTAACTTTAAAGAAATTACATCACTAACAGCAGTTGGATGTCCTACGACACCGACAATCATCGCCAATATCGTTGTTACAATAATACTAATTAACAGGGAGCCCTTCACTTTTTTGGCCATTAAAAAAGCTGCTAAAACAAGTCCGATAATTGCAACAAGCGGTCCTTTGCTTGTAATATTACCAAGGGCTACTGTTGTTGCATCACTGGCAACAACGATTCCTGCATTTTTAAAACCGATAAATGCAATGAACAGCCCAATCCCAACCCCTATGGCCGATTTGAGCACATTCGGTATGCCATCAACAATCATTTGCCGAATACCTGTTATGGTTAAGAGAAAGAAGACAATACCAGAAATGAAGACAGCACCTAATGCAGTCTGCCAGCTTAACCCTTCACCAAGTACAACCGTATATGCGAAAAATGCATTTAAACCCATCCCCGGAGCAACAGCAACAGGGAAGTTAGCCCATAATGCCATAAGAATTGTACAGAATACACTAGCATAAATCGTAGCCGCTAAAGCAGCTTCTTTCGGAATTCCCGCATCGGAAAGAATTAAAGGGTTGACGAAGATGATATAACTCATCGTCATAAAAGTCGTAATGCCTGCTAGTATTTCTGTCCTTACAGTAGAGTTTCGTTCCGTTATTTTGAAAAAATGATCAAGTGAGCCGTTTTGCCTTGGAGCAGGAGCTTTACCTTGTACAACCTCTTTTCCAGTAGTCATAAAATCACTCCCTAAAATTTGATAAGATAAGCCGTAAAATACATGGCCTTACAGTGTAATGTAAAAATTCACCCCCTTACCAAGGTTAAGTTGTTAGTAAAAAAACCGCAGAAAGGAAACATATTTGTTCCAATCTGCGGTTTCATACTAATCCGTTTAACAGATTATTAAGAACCGACCTTTTAAGAAGAGGAATAGATGGATCCTTCGTTTAACGAAAAGACATCATCTAGTTTTTTAAAAATAATTGTGTGATCCTAAAAACATATTAATATTAATCAGACATATCAACCCGTTATACTGGCTCAATAAATACATCCATGATCCCGCCGCAAATTCCGCCATCCTCATAGAAAAGTCCTTTAGTTAAATCGACTTGATACTGAGCGGGTTTCTGGCTGCTGATTACAACCATCGCAGTTTCAATTACTTCTGCCTCTCCACAGCCGCCGCCAATTGTGCCAATCAGTTTCCCGTCTTCAATAATGATCATCTTGGAACCGGCCTTTCTTGGAGTCGAACCTTTTGTTCGAATGATTGTTGCCAGAGCAGCTTTTTTTCCTGCATTTTTTATTCCTAACAAACTATCCAAGATGTCGAGGGATTTCATTTCCTGTTCATCTCTCTAAAACCGCGTGAAGCTAACGGTCTGATGTCCTTACTAATCGATTCCCCTGACATTCCATTTTTTACTTTTAAAATTTCCGCCATAATGCTGACGGCAATTTCCGCAGGTGTTTCTGCTCCAATATCAAGCCCAACAGGTGTATAAATTTGATTAAGTCTTTCAAAAGGAAATTCCTCTTTTAACTGCTCAAAAACACCGGAAATCCTTCTTCTGCTGCCAATCATTCCAATATAAGCAGGCTCGACATTTCGCCCTAGCAACTCCTGCAAACTCAAAACATCGAAGCGATGTCCCCTTGTAAGCAGCAAAATATAAGTTTTACTGGTAAGAGGTACATTATTAAAATAACATAGGAAAGGCTTACAAATTACTTCGTCAACACCCGGAAACCGATCGGTATTTGCAAATTCAGGCCGATCGTCAATAACCGTCACATAAAACCCAAGCATGCCTCCAAGCTTTGCAACCGGTTCACAAACATGGCCAGCCCCAGCAATAATCAAGTGGGGAGGGGAGGGGTATACATCAATAAAACATTCAAAATTCACACCTTTCACCTCAAAATCCACTGTCTTCGATTTCCCTCTTTTTAACAGTTCTATACATTTCTCTGATACGCTATTCGTAAGGGAAAGTGGAAACCTTTTATCAGGAAAGCAGCCCCCATTTTCAATATAAACCGCTTTGGAACAAATGAAGTTCGCATTACTTGAATTTGTAATGGTGACTAAACAAGCATCATTGTATTCTGTAGTCGCTTTCTTTAATATATTAAGCATATTTAGCAAATTATTCACCTCGTTTGCGGGTGGACCTTCTCTTTTAAAAACTTCATTTCTTTAAAGATTCTTTCAGGTGTTGCCGGCAGGTGTTTGATTCTAATTCCAACTGCATCATAAAGAGCATTCATGATTGCCGGAATGATTGGTATCATGACTACCTCACCGATTCCCTTCGCGCCTAATGGATTGGAAGGCTCCGGTTCCTCAACCGGAATCGTTTCAATTATTGGTGTCTCACGAATAGTAGGGATGATATAGTCCGTAAAATTCTTTGTTTTATGAATACCGTTTTCAATGATTACATCTTCGTAGAGGGTGTAACCAATTCCCATTATTGCGCCGCCTTCTGTCTGTCCCTCAAGCCCCTGAGGATTTATGACCCTGCCGGCATCAGGAATGGAAACAACTCGCAGTACATCTGTTTCACCCGTCAATGTATCTATCTCTACAAGGACAACATGCGTTAAATAACCATAGATATGATGTGGCGCTCCTCCAGAATTTTTTATTTCACCCTTTTCCTTTGGTAAAATAAAATGACCTTCAACTTTGGTATTTAATCGATTTTCAAATAAGTATTCGTAAATTTCCGCATGAGTTAAGGAAAGCTCAGGTCGCATCTTAACATATAACAGACCATTTAAATGAGTGATCTCATGAACTGGAACGTCAAACATATCCGCTGCCGTTTGTGTGAGCAGCTTATTCATATTCGGCGCAGCTGAAGCAATTGCCCTTGTGCCTGCATAGGTCGAACGGGAGGCTGTAACTGTACCGCCATCGGGTGTTTCCTTAGTATTTCCTTGGACAACTTTTATTTTATTTATCTCACATTTAAGAAGCTCGGCTGCAGCCTGAGCATACACGGTACTATTGCCGCCGCCGATTTCCTCACAGCCGACCCCAACTTTAAAATAGCCATCTGCTAAAAGTTCTATGGAAGCAGCACCATAGTCAGGGACGCCAATTCCCATGCCGATACCGTGAAAGGAGGTAGCAACACCGATCCCACGTTTTTTCCACGGCTCACTTGGTTTACTTTTATATAAGTCCTGGTTTACCCAAAGTTCGCAATTTTTTGCCGCTTCTAGTGTTTTATGTGTACCAACACTTGATTTAACTAGATGACCAAGGCTTGAATATTCACCTTGTTTGTAGGCATTTTTCTGTCTAATTTCGATTGGATCCAGATGAAAATACCTGGCAATCATATCAAGATGGGTCTCAATTCCAACACAAACCTGGTTCACCCCAAATCCTCTAAAGGCTCCGGAGATTCCGTTATTGGTATAGACACAAAAGCCTTCTAAATCAATGTTGGGAATTTTATATGGACCTGTTGCGTGTTCTATTGCAAGCGCAATGACAGCACCGCCTAGTGATGCATATGCCCCAGTATCGGCAACCGCCCTCACTTGTTGAGCAACCAATGTGCCATCCTTCATTGCTGCTGTTTTAACATGTACTTTAAAAGGGTGGCGCTTAATCCCGGCAACAACTGATTCCTCTCGGCTAAGGTGAATTTTTACGGGGCGTCCATTTGAATGTAGAGCTAAAAGGGCTAAATAAATTTGGACTGTTATTTCGTCCTTTCCGCCAAAGGCACCACCAAGCGGACTAGAAATAACATGAATTAGATCTGGGTTATAGCCAAGTGCCCGTGCAATTTGCAGTTTATCGCGGTGTGCATATTGTCCGGGGCATTGGATTGTTAAAATACCATTTTCACCAAGGACTCCCCAGCCGCCTTCTGTTTCAATGAAAGCATGCATCTGTCTAGGGGAGTAAAACGTATTTTCTAATACCAAATCCGCTTCTGCAAAAGCTTTTTCGACATCTCCATTTCTTATTGCCACATGACTGTGAATGTTCCCGCTTGGGTGAAGGTGGGCAGCTTCCTTTGACATAGCATATTCCGGATCTGTTACAGGTTCCAGTGGTTCATAATTCACTTCGATTAATCCAAGTGCCATCTCAGCCATTTCTTTTGTTTCCGCAGCAACAAGTGCGACTGCGTCCCCAGTGCAGCGAACAATATCTTCAGCAAGAACCGGTTGGTCAGGAATGATAATGCCAAAACCATTAAACCCTGGAACATCCTTATGTGTTAAGACCGCTACAACACCTTCTAAAGCCTCTGCCTTTGATGTATCAATTCCTTTTATTTTTGCATAAGGATATTTCGCGCGGAGGATCTTGCCCCAAAGCATATTGTCATAATGAATGTCTGTCATGTATTTTAGTTCACCTGTAACTTTAGGTTCGCCATCAATCCGTTTCACAGGTTTACCAATCCATTTAAAATCAGTGGAATTTTCTTCTCCGGACGTTGTTTTTTCTTTTACTTGAATCTCATTATTCATGACACTCATTTTCTATCCCACCTTTTCATTAACCGATAAAGACCTCTTTCTAATAGGGAACATGCCATATCGCGCCGGTATTCAGCAGAGGCTCGAATATCGGATATTGGCATAACCTCTTTCCAAGCAACTTTAGCGATATTTTGAATGTGGGGGGCAGTCAAAGGATTCACTGTAAGCATTGCCTCACATTTTTTGGCCCTAATAATAGTTGGTCCAACAGAACCATAGGCAATTTTTCCGGCTACACATTTGTTAGTTCCCTTTTCCATAGAGAGTGAGATTGCCACATTTACAATTGAAATAGATTGTGCTTTTCTTGGCCCAAGTTTTTGAAAAATACTAATTTCATTTTCCTCTTGGGGCTGAATAATAATATTCGTTATCATTTCATAATCCTTTTTAACAGTTCTTCCAGGACCGATGAAAAATTCTTCGATTGGTATATAACGCTTATGATCGACAGAGCTTAATTCAATGACAGTGCCAAGTACATACAAGGCAGGAATAGTATCCCCGGCAGGTGATGCTGTTCCGATATTTCCCCCAATCGTCCCGGCGTTTTGGATTTGGGCAGCACCAACCTCACGAGCGGCATCAATTAGTACATCAGCTTTCCCTTTTAAAATTGCTGAATGTACAATGTCCGAATGGGTTGTAAGCGGTCCGATATGAATTTGTTGATCAACCTTTTTGATAAAGCGTAATTCCTGTATGCCTTTAATATTTATCCAAGTCTTTGGGCGCCACTTACCTTCCTTCATGCGAACGACAGCGTCTGTACCACCAGCAATTATCCGAAAGTCACAATCGATATTAGCAATCATTATAAGACAATCCTCAACTGTTTTAGGGGATTTGACTTCCGTTTCATAAACACTCATTGCTGACGCCTCCTTTCTAAATGATCTTTTAAAGAAATGTAGTCTTCTCTTGTATTGAGATTATATAAAACATGTTCTTTATTAACATGAAGTTCGCTCGTACTAGATTGATATTTTCGTAAGAGCTCCTTAAGTCCCATTTTTTCCTCAGAGATGGATAAAATATCATTTCGTAAACTTCCATTTAATAAAATTGGATGACCTCTTTTACCTGAATAAACTGGAATAACAATATTTGAATTATTACATAGTAATTGCTGTATCATCATTTCGATCATTTGTGATTCAATAGGAGTATCTACTGGAACAATTAAGTATGTCCTTGAGTAATCTTTTAAAGCATTTATTCCAGCTTTGATTGAGCTCGTTTTACCGTTTGAGTAATTAGGGTTATAAATGATTTGTACTGGATATTTCACAATAACCTTCTTAATTTCATAGGCTTTATACCCTAAAACGATAACAATATCCTTGATCGACGTTTTTAACAATTGCTGAACCTGGTGTTCTATCAATGGTAGTCCATTCCAAGGAAGTAATGCTTTAATACCACCCATTCTGGAAGAATAACCAGCGGCCAGGAGAATGGCTGTTTGTGACATCAGGTTATAACCTTTCAACTAACATTTTTCTTTTCGCGGCGGTTTCAACGGCTTTTATGATCTTAGAATATCCGGTGCATCTGCATAAATTACCGCCTAAAGCAATCTGTATTTCCTCCATTGATGGGACATGGTTTACTTTATTCAGATAAGAATGGGCTGAGACGATAAAACCAGGTGTGCAATAACCACATTGGGTAGCACCTTCGTCAATAAACGCCTGCTGGATCACATCCATATTGCCCGATACCTTAACTCCTTCAACCGTTTTAATTGTTTCGTTGCTAACTTGGCAGACCAGCACAAGGCATGAGCAAACACTTTCTCCATTAATATCAACAGTACAAGATCCGCATTCTCCTTTCCCACAACACTCTTTACTTCCAGTCAACTGTAAATCTTCGCGTAAAACATCCAATAATGTTTTTGTAGGTGAACAGGAAACGGCCACTTCACGACCATTAACAGAAAAACGGAACTCGTTAATCATATTTTTACCTCCTAAAAGTTTGATAGGCATGTCAAAATTTGCAGATAGATCTTGATGGAAATTGTCATTAATTGTAGGTGCTTACAAACTTACAAAAATAGTTCGACAAAAGCAGGATTTCTTTAAGTGAAAATGTAATAGAAGGATAATAAAATAATGTAGTTTAAAATGAATACTGAATTTAATTGAGAGATGATTTACTTGGTAGTGTAAAAAAAAGAAGGCTGCGAAAAGATTTTCTTATGCATAAGAAAATCTTTTCGTAGCCAAGGAATTTACGGTTCCTCGTAGATACCCCCAAACCGATTATTGGGGTTATACGAAAGTAATGATGATTTATTTCATGGAAAATTTAGTCATGATTCAATTATGAAGTTTAAGGAGATATAGTTCGTTTGTCAAGTCCCAATTTTCTGAAAACTAAGTTGACAAAATGGATTTTTATAATTTAATATATTTAACAAGGGGAGTTAGATACATGTATTCGACTTCTATACAGCAATTATCAAATTTCAAAAAGGATATTGCACAACTGTACAACAAGATTAACCAGGAAATTTATGGAGTAGGAGTAAAAAAGCAGCGTATAGAGATTTCCCACAACAAGTTACTAATTTTTGCTCAACACAAAAGAGTTCCAGCCTTACTTACTTTAAGTAAAAATCATCATGAATTAACCGCAGCGGTTGATGCGGCATTAATTACAGAATACAAAGCAAAGTTCAAGGAGCAGATTGAACTTATTTTCAGACTTGGGGTTATTACGATCCTTAAGGACTATGATCCTATTACTGAGAATGCCTGTACAATTGTTTATTTTAAAGATGCTTTATAGAAAAAGGGAGCAAGTATTAAATTCGTTCATACGCTTTTAATATCTTGTTGAATATGAGAGCGGTGTCATAAACTTCTGTTTATCGGACGTATACTGAACCGTAGTAAAGAATCCTAATTCGTTATCGGAATTTGGTTCTTTTACTACGGTTTTTTTATTTGCTGATTTTAAGGAGGTGAAGGAAACATATTTTAAAGTTTCATTAAGAATCATTCTATATATGGGGGGATAAGATGGAAAAGTTAGGTGCATGGAAGGTTGGGACACTTGGTCTACAGCACGTATTGGCGATGTATGCAGGAGCTGTCATTGTTCCTTTAATTGTAGGACCTGCCATCGGAATGACACCAGAACAATTAGCCTATTTAATATCAATTGACTTATTTACTTGTGGTATTGCAACCCTCATTCAGGTAATAGGAGGGCGGTATTTTGGAATAAAGCTCCCGGTTATTTTGGGTTGTACCTTTACTGCAGTTGGTCCAATGATTGCAATCGGGAATCTTCAAGGAATAACTGCAATATATGGGGCAATCATATCTTCCGGAATTATAGTGGTTATTTTGGCTCAGTTTATGAACAAGGTTATGAAGTTTTTCCCTCCGGTTGTTACGGGCTCAGTTGTTACAATCATTGGTGTTTCGTTAATACCGGTTGCGATGAATAATGCTGCTGGCGGGCAAGGGGCGCCAACATTCGGTAATATTGAAAATTTACTTCTTGCACTGTTAACTTTAGTCATCATCATTGTGCTTAATCGATTCTTTACTGGATTCGCCAGAGCCATCTCGGTATTAATTGGATTGATTGTTGGAACTCTCGTTGCATCATTCATGGGATTGGTTAATTTCTCAGCTGTCTCTGAAGCATCTTGGTTTCATATTATCCAGCCATTCTACTTCGGCCTACCAACTTTCAATTTTTCAGCCATCCTAACCATGACACTTGTTGCTATTGTTAGCATGATTGAATCTACAGGTGTATTTCTTGCCCTTGGTGATGTCTGTGAAAGAAAGCTAGATTCTAAGGATATTAAAAAAGGACTAAGAGCTGAGGGTCTTGCGGTCGCACTAGGTGGTATTTTTAACTCATTTCCATATACAACGTTTTCACAAAATGTTGGGCTGGTGGCTTTAACAAAAGTCAAGACAAGAAATGTTGTTATGACTGCTGGTGTAATGCTAATGATTTTAGGTCTTTTACCTAAGGTTGCTGCATTAACGACAATTATCCCAACAGCGGTATTAGGCGGCGCAATGATTCCCATGTTTGGGATGGTTATTGCTTCGGGAATCAAAATGCTGTCAGCCGTTGATTTTAGTAGAAATGAAAATTCATTAATTGTTGCTTGTTCAATAGGTATTGGTTTAGGAGCGGCTGTCGTTCCGGTAATGTTCGAGCAGCTTCCAGATAATCTCCGGTTATTGGTTGAGAACGGAATCGTTATTGGTAGTGTTACAGCGGTCATTCTAAATATTGTTTTTAATCATAAACTATTGAATGTAAGTGAAGAAGAACGTTATGAGCAGATGAAGGGGGATCATTCAGCGGATTTAATTTGAGCTGATGATAATAGATTTATATAGAGGGCTTGACATAAGACACTCTATATATTCAAAACACTTTATAAAGGAGAGAGAAATATGGATCTAATTTTAAAAAATGCAAGCATTCCACAAGGGGACCGACAAGTACTAACCAATATTTTAGTCGATGAAGGAAAAATAGTTGGTTTTACAAACGACATCAACTTCCTGCATGCAGATAAAATGATTGATATTGAAGGGAAGTTGGTTGTACCTGGTTGTATTGACCCGCATACACATTTTATGGATCCTGGATTTACACACCGTGAAACATTTGAAACAGGTCATCGTTCTGCTGCAGCTGGGGGCCTTACACTTCATATCGATATGCCTTGCTGTAGTGTACCGTCTGTTCGCGATGGGGAGAGCTTTTTCAAAAAATTAAATCCAATCAAGGAAAAAGCCTATATCGACTATTGCTTTTGGGGCGGTATGACTGGTGAGGATGCAAGAGAAGGATGGCTTGATAATATTTATCCGCAAATTGAGCAGGGAGTTGTTGCGTTTAAAGTGTATATGACTCCTTCTGTCCCCACATTCCCGAAGGTTTCTGACGGTGAAATGTTTGAGATTTTCAGGAAGATAGCACCTACTGGATTACCAATTGGGGTGCACGCGGAGAATTACGATATCTGTACTTTTAATACGGAAAGGCTAAAGAAGGAAGGCCGTCAAGATGGTCCGGCCTGGGCTGAAGCTAGAAGTTCATTAGCAGAAAAGGTAGCAATTGAATTAATTATCAGTTATGCAGAAGCAGTAGATGCCCGCGTCCATGTTGTACACATGAGTACAAAAGAGGGTGTTGAATTAGTCCGCAGAGCGAAGGAACGCGGCATTAAAGTAACTGCTGAAACATGCCCGCACTACTTAATGCTAAATGCGAAAGATTCCATGACTGAAAGAGGGACTTTTGCGAAAATTGCTCCTCCGCTGCGAGGAAAAGAAGATAATGAGGCACATTGGCAGGCACTTGCTGATGGGACTATTGATTTCGTTGGTACTGACCATGCCCCATATGAGATTGCAACAGAGAAAGATGCTCCGGATTCAGATATTTGGAATAGCTTCCCTGGAATTCCTGGTGTAGAGACCATGGTGCCAATTTTAGTCAGTGAAGGATTGAATAAAGGCCGCCTTTCTTTATCTAGATTTGTTGAGGTAACAAGTACGAATGCTGCAAAGCACTATGGTATTTATCCGAAGAAAGGTGCCCTGGAAATTGGCAGTGATGCTGATTTCACCGTTATTGATCTTAACCGCGAATATGAAATTGATGAGCAGCAAACAGAATCGATGGCAAAGTATAATCCATTACATGGCTTAAAACTAAAAGGGAAGCCCGTTCAAACGATAGTAAGAGGAAATCTAATTTATGATGAGGATCATGGCGGCATCGTTGGGGAAGCTGGATACGGTGAGTATGTACCGCGACAATCGATCCAACGATTAGAAAGAGTACTAAAGTATGAAAAATACGAAGCCTCTGTCGTTACAAAGAAATCTGAAGAGGCAGAAATCGCGAAATAATTTCGAGAGGGGTTCAATAAATGGAATTACGTGGTAATAAACATGCAGTTGTTATCATTGATATGCTAAATGATTTTATCGGGGAAAAGGCAGCACTCCGCTGTGAAAATGGTGAAAAAATCGTACCGCAAATTCGTGATTTGATTGACTTTGCTCATGAAAACAATATCCAGGTCATTCACGTTCAGGAAGCTCACAGAAAGAATGACCGCGATTTCAGAGTACGGCCGGTACACGCAATTAAAGGAACCTGGGGCTCGGAATTTATCCCTGAGCTAACTCCTGAAGAGGACAAAGGGGATTATGTGGTTCAAAAGCGCCGGCATAGCGCCTTCAGTTATACAGATTTTGATCTGTTCTGCCGGGAAGAAGAAATTGATACGCTTGTTCTTACTGGGGTTTGGACAAATGTTTGTGTAAGAAGTACAGCCTCTGACGGCTTATATCACGGATACAATATTATCTGTATTTCCGATGCAACAGCATCACAGGATGATGATATGCACCGGTCGGGACTGAGAGATATCGATATTTTTGGGGATATTATGACCACTGATGAATACAAGGAAGCTGCAAAAGAGAAATTCTCCCAGAGTGAACAGGAAAACGAACAGGCTGTTTAATTTATGAAAATAATTGTTGGAATTACTGGGGCCAGCGGGTCATTGTATGGCTATACATTGATCCGCGCCCTTTATCACCTAGGAATTGAAACACATGTAATTCTTACTGAAATGGGAGAAAAAGTGATGCAATTCGAATGTGCTGTGAGCATGAATGAGCTTAAAAATTATGCCACCATATATAGCAATCGAAATCTATTTGCATCCATCGCAAGCGGTTCCTTTAAAACAGACGGTATGGTCATCGTCCCAAGTTCCATGAATACATTAGGCGCCATTGCAAATGGTGTCGGTGATACGCTCCTTAGTCGTGCAGCCAGTGTGGTGCTGAAAGAAAATCGAAAACTAATCATTGTCCCAAGGGAAGCTCCTTTTCATTTAATTCATTTGAAAAATATGACGACGTTGGCAGAGGCTGGTGCCTGTATCATGCCGGCATCCCCTGGCTTTTACCATCGTCCAAAAGAAATTTGGGAATTAGTCAATTTTATGGTTGCAAGAATTCTAGATATGTTAGATATCGATCATGAACTATTGGAGAGGTGGGGTGAACCTAAGCTATGAATCCCACAACACTAAGAGCATTGCTTGACAACTGGGAACAAAGAGGTTTGCTTGCCAGAGTCAAAAAGGAAGTAGACCCCAAATATGAGTTAGGTGCCGTCATACGACATTTCAACGGTGCGAAACCATTATTATTTGAGAAATTAAAGGGATATAATACGCCAATGGTTGCTGGTCTTGGCGGCGATCGCGGTTTAATGGCAGATAGTATGGGGATTATGGAGGCAGAATTAATACCAAAATTAATCGAAGCAATCGTTAATCCGATTCCAACAAGAAAGCTCGGTACGGGCCCTGTTCATGAAAATGTAGTAATGGGAGAGTTTGATTTAGAAGACCTTTTTCCAATCCCCACCTACCATGCGGAGGACTCGGGTCAATATTATGTTGCCGGGGTTATGGTTGTTAAAGATATTACCGGTAAAAAACGTTATACATCTATTAGAAGGATGCAATTTTTAGAAGCAAATAGGACTAATATATTAATCACTTCCCCAGAGTTGTTTTCTCAATATGAGTATTTTGAAGAGCGAAATGAGCCTATGGAAATTGCTGTGATGTTCGGTGTTGTTCCAGCGGTTATACTGAGCTCGCAGGTAAGTACCCATTTATACCATACGGATAAATTGGATATTGCAGGTGCTTTATTAGGGCAATCCTTAGATGTTGTTCAATGTAAAACAGTTGACCTAGAGGTATTAGCCGAGGCTGAAATTGTATTTGAAGGGAAAATGCTTCCCCATATTCGGGAAACAGAGGGGCCATTTGGGGAGCTGGCGGGCTACTACGGCACGATATCACAGCAGCCGATTGTAGAAATTACCGCAGTAACCTATCGCAATAACGCCATCAATCAAACCATTTTTCCATCCAGTTATGAAGAAAGACTTCCTATGGCACTTGTCCGCGAGGCTACATTACTTGGTACAGTCAGGCAGGTAGTTCCTAAGGTAAAAGCTGTCCATATCACAATGGGTGGAGTTGCAAGATATCACGCTGTAATCCAAATTGAAAAACAATCTGATGGTGATGGTAAGCAGGCTGCGCTTGCTGCATTTGCTAGTGATAAAGATTTGAAACATGTTGTTGTTGTAGATGAGGATGTGAACATTTGGAATTCGGATGATGTTGAATGGGCCATTGCTACAAGGGTCCAGGCCGATCAGGATATCTTTATCGTCCCAGGGGCAAAAGGTTCTCCACTTGAATCATCCCATAACCTTAGGGGTGTTTCAGCAAAGATGGGGATTGACGCCACATATCCATTAACACATGCGAAAGATTTCAAAAGAACATCTGTCCCTATAAAAATCGATATAGCTCAATATTTGTAAAGAACATGGCTCAGGCAGGCAGAGGAGGTTCTACTAAATGAAAGCAATTGGATTAATTGAAACAAGAGGGCTGACAGCGGCGATTGAGGCGCTGGATTCAATGGCAAAAGCCGCAAATATACGCCTTGTTGATTTGAAAAAAGTAGGATCAGGTCTTGTTACAGTAATAGTAGAAGGTGATGTATCAGATGTTACCGCAGCAGTGGAAGTTGGGAAAGAGGCGCATCTTCGGACTGGCGGAGAACTTGTTTCTTACAACGTAATCGCAAGACCGCATTCAGAAATAGCAAAGATTTTGTAACAGCGGGGTGTTAAAAGATGTCAGAGTTCATGAAAAGTATCGTTCAGGAGGTTTTGAATAACCAAGGAAAAAGTACAACATCTATTCAAACACAAACTGTAAGCAGCCCTTCCGTTTCCAAGGTACAACCCAATACACAAAGTAATGGGAAGGATTCATTAACCAGTTTAAATCGTCCTAACTATCAAAGGATGAAAAAGGAGCAAAGACTTTCTGTCTCGGGACAGACTACCCCTTCCGGCCCAAATCAACATGCAGTAAAACCGACCCAACATGAAAACAGCAGCAATAAATTAAAAAAAGATCTATTTTCACAGCTTAGCACAGTTGCCCTTGGGCAAGGAAAAATTGAAAGGAATTATGGCAGTTATCATATTCCGAAATCAATAAAGCCGAAGCAGCCTCCAAAACTATTGGGGAAAACAAAAGATGAAAGTTATGTTTGGTATTTCCCAACTGTTACAGACCAACTAGCTCCCAAATTCAAACGAACAACGAACGGAGCTGGAGTTGGAGTCATTACTTCCAAAGTGTGTCTGCCAAGTCAGTTACTCATAGTAAATGACGTCATGCGTGAAAATACAGATGCAAAATACCATCTTAGCTGGGATCGAAACAATAAAGATTCATTTGTATGGGAATTATACGACCATGATTCAACAAGATTAGAGAGAAAACTTCAGGCTATATTACAAATACTTCACAGGAAATCTTCAAAAACAATTGATTCCTATACGGTTGTTTCACCAAGTGCCTGGCTGTCCACACAATTAAATATAAGTACATCGGTAGAAGCAATTTCGATATTGGAAGGGGTACCGTATTATGCTTCACTACTATTATTAGAACAATATTTTAGTTCTGAGGAGCAAAAACCATTTCAATATAGTATTGAAAATAATTATTTAATCATTAGCGGACCACATCAAGTCATTTCAAAGGTAATTCAAGTTTTTAGAAAAAAGGCGGAAAGTTTACTTTAAATGATAAACACAGGTTTGATGGCAAGGGGGTATAGGATCATTGCGTGCATTAGGACTAATTGAGACGGTTGGCTATACTACTGCTGTTTCAGCGGCGGATGCAGCCGTAAAAGCTGCAGCTGTTGAAATTATCGGTATAGAAAAAGTTATCGGGGTAAGTGGATACCTTGGAGTTACCATCCAGCTCGGCGGCGATGTAGGTGCAGTTCAAGCAGCGGTAGACGCCGGTAAGGCTGAAGGAGAAAGAGTAGGGAAAGTCATTTCAGCAAACGTCATTGCCCGGGCGCATGATGATGTAAATGGAAAATTACTCAGCCTTTTTAATTTAAATAAGAAAACAGCACAAGAAGAATTAGAAACTATTAACAATCCAAAAAGTAAGAAAACCACTAAAACAAAAAATCAAGAAAAAGACAAAGCAATCGATGAAGTGAAAAAAGAAACAAAGCCAAATGAGGAATAGGTTTATTACATTTAATTATTAGGAGGAACAGATCATGGGAGAGGCCTTAGGATTAATCGAAACAAAGGGATTAGTTGGTGCTATTGAGGCGGCAGATGCAATGGTTAAGGCAGCTAATGTTGAAATATGCGGATATGAAAAAGTCGGCTTTGGACTTGTTACAGTTATGGTTCGAGGAGATGTTGGCGCTGTTAAAGCGGCTACAGATGCAGGGGCAAGTGCGGCAAGCAGGGTTGGAGAGTTAGTTTCCGTCCATGTGATACCGAGACCACATAGCGAAATTGAAAGAGCTCTTTTATCCAAAGCTGAATAATGTTGTCTAAAGCAAACCGAAGTATGGTTGTAAAGAATGTTGTAAATGAAGTTATGAACGGCTGCTTCCCGATTCATAACAAGGAAGCATCTACACGCATTCTAGCCCTATTAGCATTTAATGAAATAGGCGTGGAACAGGGCATTTCAACACTAAAGCATTTAAATAAAACAAGTGCCTGCACTCGTATTTTTGCGGAGGAAGGCTATTTTAGTTTTGGTAAACTCCATTCATTTATCGAGTTAAGTGAAAATGATGATTGGACACCTGTAGATCATTTCACAAAAGAAATCGAGGATGAATTTGACCAGTTGTTTATTCCAGTTGCATCATTTTCCCTTGTTTCAGAATTAGTTCACTTTTTTGATTCTCGGCCGCTGGCCAGAATCATTCAGCGTTCCTTATTAAAAGGGATAAAAGTGACGATGGTTGAAGATATTGTCAATCCATATAGTCAATCAATAAGGGAAAGAGATTGGGATAAAGGCACGAGTTTTTTAAAAAATGAACTTTTTAATCAAATAAAAAAGTTACAGGGGTTTGGTGTAACGCTTATCCATTCAGATCAAGTGAAATCGTATTTTCAAAGACAAACCGCAGGCCGAAGAGCCCTCTTAACCGAAGAAGAAGTTATCAAAGCAAACCGAAATCATCAAATAGAAATCTTTTTATCTAGTGGAACGTTGATCACACCATTGGCTCGGGATACTGCGAGGAATTTAGGAATACGATTAACCTTAAGGTAAGGAGTAGATTGGATAATGGAAATGGGGATTGTGGTTGGAAGATTAACAGCAACAAGAAAAGATGAGAATTTAGTAGGATCTAAGCTTCTGATTACACAGCCTATCGCTATTGATGGCAGTTACCTATCTCACCCCATTGTGACAGTAGATACAGTTGGGGCGGGAGTCGGAGAAAAAGTAATATTTGTAAAAGGAAGTATGGCATCCAGATCAACTCATAATAAAGAAGCTCCCATTGATGCAGCGATTGTTGGGATTATAGATAGTATAGATACCTAGAAATGTTGGGAGGTTAGCAACGTGGAAGCAAAAGAAATTAAAGAAGCAATCCAGAGAAGAAAATTAATTGATGTATTACTTGATAAGAATCAGTTTGCCGATTTAGTTTTAAAAGATGGCTTCTTTATAAATGTCATAACAAGAGAAATCTATCAAGCCGATGTTGCCGTAAAGGGCGACCATGTCCTAATGGTTGGAGACGCCAAGGATTTAATTGGCCCCGCAACAAAAGTAGAGGATGTTAGAGGAAAGTTCATTTGCCCAGGTTTCATTGATTCACATATGCATTTTGAAAGTGCCATGCTGACGGTTACTGAATTCTCAAGATTATCAATTCCAACAGGGACAACGACCTTAATTGGAGACCCGCATGAAATCGGTAACGTGCTTGGTGTTCACGGTATGCTCGAGATGGTTAAAGAAGCTAAAACCCTGCCGAATAAAGTAAAATTTACCGTTCCATGTGCTGTACCTGATGCACCTGGTCTTGAAACATCCGGATATGATGTAAATTCGAATCATATGAAAGAGCTATTAAACGATCCTTATGTACAAGGAATTGGAGAAATTCAAAGCTTTAGTAATGTAAAACCAGTTTACCAAAACGCACCACATTTAATTGATGATCTTGTTGCAGCCGTAACATATGCTGAGAGTATTGGCAAGACGGTTGAGGGGAATGCCCCGGGTTTATTTGGAAAAGAACTGGCAGCACATATTATCAGCGGCGGTACGCATGTCTCCTGCCACGAAACAACAACGAAAGAAGAAATGGTTGAAAAACTTCGCTACGGTGTAAGTGTGTTTATGAGGGAGGGCTCTTCTCAGCGTAATATGGCTGAATGTATCCGAGCTATAACTGAAGATGGGCTTGATTCCAGAAGAGCAATTCTAGTTAGTGATGATATGGTGCCGGAGGATTTAATCAAGTATGGCCATATGAATGATATTGTCAGAAGAACAATAGCTCAAGGGATTGACCCAGTAGAGGCAATTCAAATGGCTACCATTAATCCTGCAGCTCATTTTGGCTTTAAGGACGTAGGGGTATTAGCACCTGGGAAGAAAGCAGATATTGCCGTGATTAGTGACCTTGAAAATATGGTGATTGACCAAGTTTATTTAAATGGGAAGAAATCTGCCGAAAAAGGCAAATTAACAATAGATTTGGGACGGTACACTTATCCTGATTCCGTGAAAAATTCAGTGAAATGTAAACCGGTAACGAAGAATGACCTTGTAATAAAGGCGAATGGAAGAAAAGCAAGAGTTCGGGCAATTGAAGCGATTCCAGATCAAAATTTAACCGGAGCCCGTGAGTTTGAACTGAATGTTGCTGATGGTATTGTTCAACCATGCTTACAGCAAGATGTTCTGCCAATGCTTGTCATTGAAAGACATGGCCGCAGCGGCAAAATTGGCAAAACGTTTATTCACGGCTTCAAACTGGGAAGCGGAGCAATTGCTGAAAGTGTAGCCCATGATACCCATAATATAATTGTTTCAGGAACTAACTACGAAGACATGGTGACCGCTGTCAATCGAGTGATTGCAATGGGCGGCGGAATTGCGATGATTAAGGACGGGAAAGTTGTTGGAGATATGGAATTAAATGTTGGAGGACTGATTACCGATCAATTGTCAGGGCAAGAGGTTGCTGAGAAAATTGCTGAACTGACAAGACTGGCTGAGGTCGAGCTTGAATGCGGAATCCATGTGCCATTTATGCATTTGTCATTCTGGTCATTGGTTACAAGTCCGAAATGGAAAATAACTGATATGGGATTAATCGATGTAGATAAATTTGAAATTATCCCAACTGTCATTTAATTCTGGGGGGATAGTGAATGGGTTATAGACTCGTTGATTTGTCACAGGAAATATATCAAGGGATGCCGGTGTTTCCATTACACCAAAAAACAATGATCTTTCCCAATATAACTCATGAGGAAAGTAAGGCAAAGATCGGGTTTGAATTTGCTACTAATAATCTATTAATTAATGAACACGGTCCCACACATACCGATGCCACATACGAATTTGATCCGAATGGGAAGTATATCGATGAGATGCCGCTCGAGTATTTTTACGGCCCGGCTGTTTGTCTTGATGTCTCGCATGTTTCACCCGATGGTTATATTACACAACCTATTTTAGAAGAAGCACTTTATAAATCGGCTCAAGTTATCCAAACCGGTGATATTGTTTTATTATATACCGGACATTATAACAGGGCATATGGAACAGAGGAATGGCTGACACGCTACTCGGGGTTAGATTACGAAGGGGCAAAATGGTTAGCTGAGCAAGGTGTTGTGAATATAGGCATAGATGCCCCAGCCATCGATAATCCGCTTGATAGAAAATTCTCAGGTCATCTCGTTTGCCGTGAATATCAAATCTCTAATACGGAGAACTTGTGCAATCTAGACCAGGTAGCAGGTAAAAGATTTCTGTATTTCGGTTTGCCATTAAAAATCCGCAAAGGAACTGGTTCACCTATTCGCGCAGTTGCGTTATTCATTGATTAGAAATGTAAAACATTAAGGGAGGGACTAGGCTTGAATCCAGCAGCCAAAGAAAGAATTAAGGATGAAATAATCATTCCTCCATATGAAGGCAGAAGTGCATTGTTAAAAAAAGGCGAGGAGCTTATCATCATTGATGTTGAAGGAAAGCAAGTAGGCGATTTCGTTTGCTTTAATCTTAATGATGTTTCGGAGTACGTCTCACCAGTTCATATGCGTGCATCGTTAAGCAGCATCCGTTTAAAACCAGGGGACTATTTATATAGCAATATACGTCGCCCATTAATGGAACTGGTCCACGACACGGTTGGTAAGCATGATTTCTTTTTCCCGGCATGTGATTACTATCGCTATAAAGTGGATTTTAATTTAGAGGATCATCCGAATTGTCACGATAATATTGAGAAGGCACTTAGCAGGTTTGGAATCGAACCTCCAATTATACCAGACCCGATCAATTGGTTTATGAATAATAAACTGAATGATTTAGGAGATTATGAGATTTGCGAACCGTTGTCAAAACCCGGTGATTACGTGCGGTTAAGAGCTTTAGAAGATGTGGTTATTGCCTGTACAACCTGTTCTCAAGATTTAGCACCTGTAAACGGGTGGAAAGTCACCCCGCTCAAATTACAAATTGTTGAGGTGCTCTAATGGAAGCCGTTCATTTTCTTCAAAGCTTGTTGCAGGTGAACAGTTCTAATCCGCCAGGAAATGAGCATCGAGTTGCGGAGATTTTTGAAAAACGGTGCAGGAAACTTGGAATTTCCCATCGAATTGATAGATTGGAAGAAACAAGAAGCAATTTTATTGTGGAGTACAAGGGAGGCAGTCCGAGAAAGCTGCTTTTATGCGGCCATATGGATACCGTCATTCCCGGAGAAGTCGAATGGGAATATTCACCTTACTCAGGTGAAATTGTCGGCTCAAGAATTTATGGAAGAGGCGCATCTGATATGAAAAGCGGGTTAGCTGCAATGTATCTTGCCCTAGAAGAGCTGATCCTGGAAAAAGCTGAACTTCCACTCAGTGTAGAATTCTTGGCAACAGCCGGCGAAGAAGTTGATAGCTGCGGAGCAATCGACTATGTCAATCATGATCATTCCACTGATATAGAAGCGATAATTATTGGGGAGCCGACGAATGAAAAAATCGTCATTGGTCATAAAGGAGCCCTATGGCTCGAAATTGTGACTTTTGGAAAGACTGCTCATGGTTCGATGCCAGGGCAAGGTATTAATGCTATTCATCAGATGATGAAAGTGATTGAATTGCTGGATGACTTAAAATTACAATGGAAAATTAGCAATCAACCATTGGGCGATAGCAGCATGGCGGTTACAAAAATCAACGGTGGTATACAAACGAACGTGATTCCTGACCGCTGCAGTCTCCAAGTCGATATTCGAACTGTTCCACCACAATCACATCAAAACCTTATTAAGGAGTTAAAAGAAAGGTTAGATAGTATCAAGACACAAGACTCGCACTTTGAATTTGAAATAATACAATTACTAGATCGTTCTTCCATAATAACCAAGCCTGAAGCGACATTAATTAAATGCGCATTAGAGCTAAAAGAGAAAAATATAAAGGATTGTTACGGTGTTTCCTATTATACAGACGGTGCCGTATTAAATCCTCACAGTCTGATCCCAACACTGATTTATGGACCAGGTGATGAAAAGCTTGCACATCAGCCGAATGAATGGGTAGACATAGATGCTTACACACGAGCTATTCGTTTTTATAAGAATTTAATCGTAAAATTCTGCAGTTATTATTAACTCTCGAAAAATGATTGTCCGATGGAAAAGGCATCTTGATAGGTTTTTACAGCTCAAATACGATGTAAATAAAATAGACATCTAAATATTAAAATCGTTTCATATAATTTCGAAAATAAGGTTCGAAAGTCTCTACCTGGGACCTCAAATCCCTGACTATGAAACTATGTTTATGCGATAGCATTGGTTTATACCGGCGGAATGGTATTAGAAATCAACTTCATATTCATAGTAGATATTATAGGGGGACTATTAAATGAGCTCGATCCTTATTAAAAATGCAGAAATTGTTACGATGAACAATCAGGAAGAAATTATTTTCGGTGATCTTTATATTGTGGATGACCGAATTGTTGACGTTGGGAAAGACCTTCCGTATGCGGCTCAAAGAGTAATAGATGCGAGAGGGAGGACCGTTATTCCTGGATTCATCCAAACGCATATCCATCTCTGTCAAACTCTATTTCGGGGTCAAGCAGATGATTTGGAGCTTATGGATTGGCTTAAGAAAAAAATTTGGCCGCTAGAAGCCTCTCATGATGCCGAATCAAGCTATTATTCTGCAATGCTGGGTATTGGTGAGCTTATCCAAAGCGGTACTACAACAATCGTAGATATGGAAACAGTTCATTATACTGACGAAGCCTTTCAAGCCATTGATCAAAGTGGAATTCGTGCCTTTGCTGGTAAAGTAATGATGGACCTTGGGGAAGAGGTTCCTGAAGGATTAAGAGAGAATACTAATGACTCCATTCAAAAGAGTGTCGATCTTCTGGAAAAATGGCATTTGCATGACAATGGAAGAATTGAATACACTTTCTGTCCAAGATTTGTCGTTTCTTGTACAGAGGAACTTTTAATAGAAGTACAAAAGCTTTCGCAAAAATATCACGTGAAGGTACATACTCATGCCTCTGAAAACCGTGGCGAAATTGAGATTGTTGAAAGAGAACGGGGAATGCGTAATGTCGTTTACCTGGATTACCTGGGCCTTGCAAATGAAAGTCTCATTTTAGCACACTGTGTATGGTTAGATGAGGAAGAAAAGAGAATTATAAAGGAACGGGGCGTAAAAATGACCCATTGTCCTGGGTCAAATTTGAAATTGGCCTCTGGAATTGCCGATATCCCGGGCATGATTGATCGTGATGCATTTATTAGCCTTGGAGCAGATGGGGCACCATGTAATAATAATTTAGATATGCTTAATGAAATGAGATTAGCGGCAATTATTCATAAACCAACTTATGGTCCAACAAGCATGGATGCCAAAACGGTGTTCCGGATGGCGACAATAGGGGGGGCCAGAGCGGTTGGCCTTGAGGACCAAATCGGAAGTATCGAAATAGGAAAAAAAGCTGATCTTGCAATTCTAAACCTAAATGATTTCCATATGTACCCATCATTCGGAGTCGATACAATCTCGAGAATTGTTTATTCCGCAACCCGAGCAGATGTTGAAACGACGATTATTAATGGAAAAATCGTAATGGAAAATAGATTTCTGAAGACTATGGATAAGGAAATTATTTTAAAAGAATCGAATAAGGCAATTAAACGGCTGCTTGGAAAAATTCCTAATTTACAAGCTTAAAAATGTTAGAACAGGAAATATTATTCAGAAAAATTTTTTCTGTCTCATTAACTTGAGTATACTTAATTATTGAGACAAAAGCTAAATTTTAAATATAATAATATTATGTAAACTGATAAAATCATAAAATAGAAGAGGGGTAACAGCTGCCATCTAGGATTGGCAGCTGTTATTGTTCCTTTGGCATATCCATTTTATCAACAGCAATCTTTAAATCATCATTACGGATATGCGTATAAATCATCGTTGTCTGGATTGATGAATGACCTAATTGCCGGCGTAATTTCGGAACATCGTTGATTTCCGCATGATATCTGGTTGCAAACGAATGCCGTAATTTATGTACGGATAACGCCGGTTTTCCAAATGCTGCAGCGTATTTTTCAACCAATTTTTCAACTGATCGGGCTGTTAAACGTCTGGATTTTCCTTTTGGGCCCATTGGTGCAGCTACAAATAATGCTTTATTATTTTTATCAACCTGGTACTTAGCCGTTCTGACAGCTAAATATTCCTGCAGGTCATCCATAGCAATCTGACTGAAAAAAACAAATTGTTCTTTATTACCTTTACGAATAACTCTGGCGCAATATTTGCTGAAATCAATGTCATCGAGATCCAAGCCGATCAGCTCTGATAAACGAAGCCCTGAACCCAGAATTAATGAAATAATCGCAGTATCACGTTCTTTATTTAATTGGTAAAAGTTCGAGATTTTTTTGTTATCTTTGTTTAATTCGCCGTAATCACGAGCTATAAACAGACGAAACTGCTCATATTCGTCACCTAGCAATATTTTTCCTTCCATTTTATTTGCCCGTGTTTCCATTGTTTCTTTAACCTCATTAAATTCAATTTTGGCCATAACATTACGGTTAATATATGGTTGCAAATCAGGTGTTTCAGCAATGTTTTGCAGGTAATTGAACAGCGATTTTAACGCAGATAACTTGCGATTAACCGTTAATTCCTTATTGTTTAACTCATAGTGAAGAAAGTTTAAAAATCCTTCAACTTCAAGCACTGTCAGCTGCTCCAGACGTTCTAACGGAATATCCTTAATGCTGCAGGTGCAAAGTTGCTCGGTGATCATCCAGTTGAAGAAAATTTTGTAGTCATGACAGTAATTAAACAATGATGCAGTCGAAAGCTTTCTAAGTTTGTGATTGATGTATTCCTCAACATACCAAGGAAGCTCATTTAGTAAAGCTTGCAGTTTTTTAAAATTTTGCTGCTTTTCGGGATTTACCATAATAACACCTCACTACTATATTTTACCTTAGGTACATTATTACGTCAAATTTATATTTTACGTAATAATGTTTGATAAAGATGTTCAAGGAAAAACTTCCCGTCACCTTTTATAAATAATGTAAAGAAAAAACTGATCTCTTATATTAAAAGATCAGTTTTTTCTTAAAAATAAATATCTATTAATTATTATTATTTATAATAATAACCATTTCGTTATATACAGCAACAACCTCTTGATAAGCGGCTTCGATTGCATTAATGTCAACATCAGCTTCAAAATTGGTTCGGATTTCATCGAACTCATTATCAAATAGATCGAGTTTTTGTTGAAACAACTGAATGGTTTTTGCCTGATCCAGCTTTGAATCCATATAAGTATAGATGGTAAATGAGTGTCGATTTGCAGAGAATTTCTCGTATAAGTCTAAACGTTCTCTGCCTTTCTCTTTCGCATTACGTTTTAGTTCGTTCATACTTTTTAATACATTTTCGCCTTGCTGCTTTATTAATTCTAGCTGTTGCATATTTAGATCCATCTTTATTGCGACCTTTCATATCTGAATTACAAAAAACATTATATCACAAAAAAATAATGGGAACGGTTACAACGTTTTAATTAAGAAACTAGCAATATCAAAGAACTTACTTCTTCTTTGATTGAATATATTTTTGTGTTAGCATTCCTGCATTATATACCGAAAAAATCATAACAATGTAAAATAATAGCCGAGGAAAATAGAATTCTCTTTCACCAGTAAAATTAGTATAATTAAAAGAATTAATAATAAAACAAATCGAGACTAAAATGGATAAGATGAATTGACCTTTTACGGATATAATCATCGGTCCCTCCTATTTTTTTTCGCCTTAAAACTTTAGCTAATCAAAATTATTTATATAAGCTTCCGGTGTGATTTCCGTATATTTGTAAATTTTTTCTCCTTCATCTGTAGTCATGGTTAAAGTATCTTTTCTATCATTAAATTCAAATGAAAAGTTTTCCCCAAGATTTTCTTCGTTTATGAAAGTAGCATAGATTTTATTTCCTTCTTGGGCAGTATTCATAAAATATTTAGTACTTTTACTTACGTTTTTATTTAACTGCGTTAATTGGAATTTATCATTGCCGTTAGATATGACAATATAGGAATCGACTGAAACCCAAAACCCGTATAAATCGGCGCGTGTTGGCCCATTTGCAATTTTCCCGACAAACTTCTCTTCTACAGTTTCATTTTGCAATTCGTGGATTTTCTTTTTGATTTCCTCTTGTATAATATTTTCTTCATCACACGCTGATAGTCCTAAAATAATAGATATTCCTGCCGCTGCTTTTAATGCTTTCAACTTCACTAGTTCCCCTCTGTTATTGGGAAAAATCCCCTTTTAAAATAGTTTAAATGAAATTCCAGAAATATTCCACTGCTACCTTAGGTTAATCGCTCATTTCTATTTATTTCATAAGCAACCAATCAGTGAATGGAAATGCAAAAAATAAAAAAGAATCACTACGCAATAGCGTGGGGATTCTTTTTCTATTGGGGTTTATTTAAAAAATGTAAAGTTTACTAAAATATGTCTTAGCGCTATTTTTCTATAATTTGTTTTTTAGCTTTAATTTTAAGCAGCCGTAAGAAATTTGAATCCCTTTCGGTTAGTACATCATCAATAGATGTGTCTTTGTATGGGTAGATTCCCTCCCCTGTTTTTGATCCAAGTTTGTTTTGGGCAACAAGTTTATTAATAAATTCCGGTGAGCTTTGACGATTATCTAGATCTGGGAACAGAATATCGAAAATTCGTTTCCAAGTGTCTAAGCCGCCATAGTCCACGGTTTCAATGGGCCCGATGAATGCCCATCTAAAGCCGGGTCCATCTTTTATTATTTTATCCATATCCTCCATACTTACAATGTCTTCATCAATTAATGCCAACGCTTCTCTTAATAAGGCAGCCTGTATCCTATTTACGACAAATCCTTGGATTTCTTTCTTTAATAGAATAGGAGTTTTTCCGATACTTTTTAGCAACGACATAGTTGTATCAATTACACGTTTGGAAGTACACTCATGTTTGATCACTTCAACTAAAGGAACTAATGGTGCAGGATTTAAAAAATGGGCAATAATAAATCGTTCAGGATAGGTGCTGTGTTGAATTAATGTTGTAAGAGGAATCGTGGATGTATTTGATGCGATAATAACATCCTGAGTACAAATAGTTTCTAATGATCTATACAGATCCCATTTTAACTGCAAAACCTCGGGAATAGCTTCAATGACGAATTTTGAATCGACAAGACTTTCTTCCAAATTGGTTGTCATTTGAATTTGCTTTAATGCTTGTTCTTTTTCCCTTGGAGAAATGAGTTCGTTTTTAACATATAAATCTAAATTTTTGTTAATTGAATCAAACGCATTTCTTAATTTCTCCTTTGTTAAATCATATAAATGTACAGGTATCCCGACAAGCGCAAACACTTGAGCAATGCCATGCCCCATTACCCCCGACCCAATAACAGTTGCTTTTTGAATCATAATTTGTCATCCTTTTAATATTATTTTTCACTAGAAAGGTAATCGATATAGAAGATTACATTTTATACTTTTCAACCAATCCTTCCTCACCCACAAAGGAACTTGCCATATCACCATCAACAGGTGTGGATCCTGCATTTAATGCATCAAATGATTTGCGCATGATTGTTACAGTTGCCCAATATAAGAAACCAACAATAGCTGCTGTCCATATTATATTTATCCATCCAACCGGAATACTTCTATTAATGAAAAATCCTACGAATGTCCAAAACATAGCAACCCAGTTAAAGCCACTCCAATACCAATAACGGCTTCCTCGAATAAATAATGATGGGATATCAATCTGGCTCCGGGCTAACAGTACATAATGAGCAACAAACACACCACCCATTGGAGCAAAAATGTTTCCTAGAATTGACATGTAACCAATATATCCATTAACAAGTTGCGGCAGCAATGAAAAAACAATCCCAATAGCACTAACAATGATCGTTCCCCAGAAACGCCCCAATCGAGTAAATATATTACTCAACGATAAACCGCCAGTATATAGGTTTTGAACATTTATTGTCCAATTATCCAGCACGATATAAACAGAAATGAGAAGCAAAAACCATATTGCACCATTTGATGCCCCAACAATCACATCAAATGGATTACTGTTTTTGCCTAAGGCTGCGGCAACGGCATATCCTCCAACAAATGAGCAAATAAGCTGACCAAGTACTGCAGCAACAAATGTACCGACCCACATATCTACCCTTGTTTTGGAATAACGGCAAAAATCAGCAGCATCTGTAAAGTTTGAGAACCAGGCAGCCGCCATACTCGTTGCCCAAAGTAAAATTAATGCCCACTTCATCCCGTCGCCGCCGGCAAAACTGAAAACTGCATTCGGGTGAAAGGATGAAGACGGATAATTCATTAAAACATAGATAATTGTAGTGGAAAATAGTAATTTCAAGACAAGGGAGTAACGGGATAATATCTTTAACGAGTTGTAGCCAAAGGTAGCGATCAAGACCTGTAATATGGCAAATATTAAACTAACAAGTGTTAAGCTAACCGATTTGTTCAAAATAACTTCAAGAACAGCAGTTAATCCGAGGGCACCAGAAATTGTTTGAAAGGCAAACCAATAGACGCTGGATATCGTACGCAATCCGGAAGCAAGCCATGATCCTCGTATACCAAATACAGAACGCATACTGACAAGTCCAGGGATTCCATAATCGACCCCAACGGTAGCGGCAATAAGGTACACAGAAAAACCCATGGCTATGCTTAGAAACCCAGCTAATACCGCTTGCCAAAATGACAGACCTGCGGCGATTAAGGAACCACTAATTAAAATAGTACCTGGGTTAACGACAAAATTTAAAACCATGGCAGAAATATCCCACCATCGAACTGTTCGCAACTCTTCCGGAACTGCCTCAATACCAAACTGTTCAACACCTTTTGGTTGCCGATACTTCTTAGCCAAAGACTCTTCAATTTTAGAATGTTGATCCATTACATTCACCCCCAAAGATATGAAAGAAGATTATAAATTTTCAGTTATTTTGAATCGAAATTAGTTCTTCCCTTTCATTACATTTCCTACGTAATAGATTGAAGTTCTGTAAAGTTATTACTTCAAAATTCCATCCATGTTAAGTCGAGGTGTAGAAAATTTATTTTCTGAGATAATTTTTCCATGACTAAATACATAACGGCACATTGGCTGATGACGTATTAAATCAAACGAGTCCATGGCAGGTAATGCGACAAAACTTGCCGGCTTGCCTTCTTCGATGCCATATTGTGACTCAATTTGTAATGTTTTTGCACCTCGAATTGTTACCATGTTTATAATTTCTTCTACTTCCTGTTTTCCTGTCATTTGTGCTAAATGTATGGCCATATGTGCCGCCTGTAGCATGCTGCCAGTTCCAAAGGGATAAAATGGGGTTAATATGTCGTCATGTCCTATACTGACGTTGATCCCGGCTTTCCATAATTCCTTAATTCGTGTGATTCCTCGCCCTTTCGGCCATGCGTCATAACGCTCTTGCATGACTGAGCTTACAAGTGGGCAAGAAACGATATTTATTTCGGCTTCCTTTAGCAATCCGATCAATCGTGCAACATAAGGGGCAGGATAATGAGCCATTGCATTTGCATGACTTGCCGTTACCTTTTGCTTTAGCCCCATTTGCAAAGCTAGCATTGCCACTACTTCCAAAAACCTCGATTGCCCATCGTCTGTTTCATCACAAAAAACATTAACCATGCGATTATACTTTTCAGCAAGCAAGAAGCAAATTTTTAATGACTCAACACCATTCTCCCTTGTATATTCATTGTGAGGAATGGCACCAACCGCATCCGCTCCTAAACGCAAAGCTTCCTCGAGCCTTTGTTGATTTCCTCGATTTGATAGGATGCCATCTTGAGGAAAAGCAACAATTTGCAGATTTATATAAGGTGAAATCTCCTCCTTTATTTCTAGCAAGGCTAATAAAGCTGTAAGATTAGGGTCAGAAATATCAACATGCGATCGAACATGTAATATTCCATATGAAAGCTGGTTCCGTAATACCTCTAAAGCTCTTGATTTAACATCATTAATGGTTAATTTTTTTTTTCGTTCCCCCCAAATTTGAATCCCTTCAAATAATGTACCGCTTTCATTCCATTGTGGAGTTCCAGCTGTTAGAACAGTATCTAAATGAATATGGGATTCAACAAATGGAGCCAATACCAGATCGCCATATGCATCCACTTCTTTTTTTCCACTTGCTGAAATTTTTCCAATTTCCTTAATCTGTCCATCTTCAATCCCAATATCTTTTAGGGAAGGATCCGAAGGGAATTTTAGATTTCTTACAATTAGATCATACATATCTCCGCACCTTTCTTCCTATATGAATATAATAACTAAATAAACGTAGGTTTAAGTTTACTTTCCCAAGCAATAGACTCGGAAACTTGGCAAATAGGCTGCCCTCTTCTCCAAGTTTCACGTGATGTTGGAAGTTCCGATAAGATCATTTTTATATCTGTAGTGTCTAAAATAACAAAGTCTGCCCAATTCCCAACTCCTATACCATACCCCTGTAGATTCATAAGCTCGGCCGGAACGTAAGTAATCATTTCCATCAGCTTTTCCATTTCTTCTTCTGTTGTTAAGTGTGCACCGTAACTTGTTAAAAGAGCTATTTGCAACAGATCTGCTTTTCCATATGGATGGAAGGGATCTTGAATATTATCAGATGCTGCCGCCACCGGGATATTTAATTCCAACAATTGCTTAACTCGTGTTAATCCTCGCCGAATAAGGCCACTGTCTTGTCTTCCCATCAAAAACAGATTAGACGAGGGTAGAGTCACAATTCCAATCTGTGCTTTTCGAACAAGGGACATTAATTCGTGTGCCTCCGATTCGCCCATGGCTGATAACGAAGTACAATGACCTGCAACGACCCTTCCCTGATAATCTGTTTGTATGGTCCAATTACAAACATCCTCTAATGATTTAACAGTTGGGTCATCCGACTCATCAATATGGAGATCGATATTAGCATCCAAGGAAACAGCTAATTCAAATATCTTTGCTAGGTTGGTCTTCGGGTTTTCAGACAAATGTGGCGCTCCTCCCAACAGATTAATCCCATTGTTGATCGCCCATCGAATATCCTTCTCTACTTCCTTTGTGATATCAAAGGGACACATTAATACAGCTTCCAAAGTAATGTAATTTGATAAGTTAGATTGGACCTTTTGAAATGCTTCAATGACATTGTGCAGATATGAGGATGTACTATAATTTAGATGGGTACGGATGGCTGTTGTCCCATGTTTTATAGCTTTTAATATGGTTGCTGTCATTCGGTCTGTTATTGAGTTGACGTCCATTTGATTCTGGGCATCTTCAAACCGCCAAATCGCTTCATACAGGGTGCCGGAGTAGTTTTGTATTGCAGGCCAAGTTAATGCTTTGTCCAAATGCATGTGCACATCCACAAAGCCTGGCAGAACTACTTTTCCATTAACATCTACAATATGGAGTTGAGGGCTTTTAGTAATATATTCTTCCGCTTTTGTCACGGAAGTAAATCTCCCATTTTCAATAGTTAAATCTTTAAGATTAGGAGACCCTACAATTCGTGCATTGTGTATAACTGTTCTAGCTTTCATTTGATCCTCCAAAAAAAATAAATTAAGGTGATTTTGTACAAATGTTCTAGAAACTAGCCTTTTACCAAATCGGTAACAACACCAATTTTTCCAGGGTTCAGTAATCCGTACGGGTCATTTTCATTTTTCTTCTGAACAACTGAATCGATGTATGCCTCCCAACCACCTTTATCTAGTAAGTTTGTGTGTGGGTCAAAAATTTTAACACCGATTGACTCACAGAATGAAATCATTTCATATAAATGTTCTTTCGTCTTGTAGCGAACGAGAGGAATTTGTTGCGGGATAATCTCCCCATTACTTCTCATCCAATCAAAATGGTTATAAAATTCATCTTTATATTTCTCTTTAATTAATTTGATTTGTTCAAGATAAGAATCTAAAGAAAAACTACCTTGTAAATATGTCATCTTTTCATTTGCCCTTAAAGCCCACAAAGTTGTATGATTCCATGTGAAATCGGATAACCTGATCCCTTTTTGATAGTTTGAAGGTGGGATTTCATAAGTAACTGTACCCTCATGCTCGGAAACCAGTGACTTTACCAATTCAAACGAATGATCCTCAACCTCTAATATTACGATATGCTTATCAGGTTCTATTACTTTTTCAAGCGGTTGAAAATAGGATGGGATCGGCCATTCACATGTTGAAATAGAGCGTTTTTTAATAGTAGATTCCTTCGCAATCTTTTCCGAAAAAATTAAAGAGTTTTCTAGATTAGAAAAAGAAGCAATACACTGCTTCCATTCAACACGTTTCGTCGTTCTAAATACAACCTGGGTCAGGATTCCAGTCGTTCCGTAGCTATGAATGTAGTTCATCATGTCTTCGCCTTTAACCGTTAAGACACGAGGGTTTTCCTCCATCGTAAGGACCCTTAATTCTAAAACATTACCATCCCATAAATTTCCCCATGAAATGGAACCAATTCCTCCAGATCCGCCGCTTACAAAGCCACCTGCCGTAGCCTTTATGAAAGTTGACGGATAAATACAAAGTTCCTGATTTCCTTCTCTTAATTTTTTTTCTATCAATCCTAATTTGACTCCTGGTTCAACCCGTATAGAGCCATCCTCAATTTGAATAATCCTATTCATTCTAGTAGTATCAATAAGAATACCGCCATCCATTGGAATAATCTGACCGTAATTTCCCGTTCCAGCTCCTCGAACGGTGACAGGGATTTTATTTTGTACAGCTATAGATAAAATTCCTTTGATCTCCTCTTCGTTACTTGGTTTTACGATATAGTCAGCTATTTTATCATCCAACATATCTGTTAGAACAGGGGAATACCAATAGAAATCCTTTGATAATTGTTTACGTGAAGATAAATCTACAATCACATTTTCTCGCCCAATAATAGAACTTAATTTCTCATTGAAATCATTCACTTCATTCATCCTTTCGGTTTCATGGGAATTAGAGGGTTGCCTATATAATATTTTTTAATGAGCTAGTAAAATGGTCTTACTTCTTTATCTCAATAGATTCTTTAGCTATTAAGCTAACAATTTCAAAGTTCATCATTTCTAATAGGATTTCTGCTACTTCCTTCCCGTGTTGTTCATAAATCCTTCTTCCTTTTTCTGCTGAAGCAGTCCTGGCATTTCCTAAAATACCCGATGAAGATACATCGTCAATTGTCCACGCAAAGTTGGATTTTTGGAAACGCAGGAATTTGGATTTTTGTAATAATTCTGGATACTCAACTGGCAGCTCATCTTCTCTTACCCAATCTGGATATGAAGCCATAATTAAGGAGGTTTCGTAATCCCCCCCATGAATGCCTAGTAATCTTTCCGTCTCGTTCAGAATGTTTTCTTCTAAAGTTAATCCTCCAACATTGAGTCTAAACACCATTAAATCGGTTTCTAACCTTACCTCTCTTGCAATTAAATTTAATAGGTCGCTGTTTCCCCCATGAGCATTGAACAATAAAAAACGCCTAAAGCCATTTTGTTTTAAACTTCTACCTATATCCAAAATCACAGACTGCAGAGTAGTCGAAGATAGTGAGAAGGTTCCAGCGCGACTTAAATGCTCATTGCTTTTTCCGTATGGCAGTGGCGGCAAAACCCAAATGTTAGAATCAGAAGGAACATACTTCAACGCTTCTTCTAATACTGTTTCTGCAAGTAAGGTGTCAGTGAATACTGGAAGATGAGGACCATGTTGTTCTAACGCTCCTATTGGAAGGATGATCAAGGAATCTTTTTTAGGCAATTTTTGCATTTGTGTGGATGAAAGTCTTGGTAAAAATCGATCTTCCCAGACCTTTCCAGAATATCTTTTAGCCAACTTTAAAGCCCCCTAACTGATTTATTCTCTATATAAATTCTACATACAATTAGAATTCCTTTTTTTTATTTTTTAGGAAGAATACAAAGGTCAGTATCGACAATAATTCTTTCTACATCAACTTGTTTAAGGGATTCATCAATTTGAGAGTAAGCCCATAAAATGATTAACTCTTCGGATTCACTAGCATTGACAAAACGGTGAGGGATATTAGCAGGAATAAAGGAAGTATCATATGGTTCCAATGCGGTCCGAACACCCTCTACATCGCAAAACGCATTTCCTTTTAAAATGGTAACTGATTCTTCTACATTATGGATATGACACGGTAATCCTTTGCCTGGTTCAAACGTTGCCAATCCAACAATAATGGTTTTTGGACCCATTTCCTTCATCATCATGTCATGGAATTGAACCCCTTCGTCCATTTCAAATGGTTCTATTTCTTTATATTTGGATACTACTGGCGTATATAATGTCTTGTTCAACGTACTCACTCCTTATCAAATTAAAAAAACAGGTAGAGGAAAGTAGATATAAAAGCTAACTTTCCTCATTAAACTATAATAGATTACTATTTTCTATTTTGATTGTATTGAAGGTAAACAACATGTGTTTGGAGGTACTCTTCTAAACCATGTTTGCCATCTGCTCCGCCAATCCCGGATTTTCTCCAACCAGCATGGAATCCTTGAATCGCTTCAAAATTTTCTCTGTTGATATAAGTTTCGCCAAACTTTAATTCATTACAAGCGCGCATGGCAACATCTATATTTTGTGTGTAAATAGAAGATGTCAAACCATATTCACATTCATTTGCTAAATCGATCGCCTCATCTAAATCTTTAAAGGTTGCAATCGGTAAAACTGGACCAAAAATCTCTTCCTTCATAATTCTCATCGCATTATTTGTATTAATTAGGACTGTTGGCTCAAAATAATAACCACCCCCCCCTGTCCTTTTGCCACCCGTTAATAACTTTGCCCCTGAGGCAATAGCTTCTTCTACATGTTGCTCCACGGCCTCTAGAGAACCCTTATTGATAAGCGGACCCATACCAATATCCGAATGGACTAGAGGATTTCCAGATTTCGTTTGTTTCATTGCCTCTACAATTTTTTCATAGAATACTTCGGCTATATCCTCATGGACATAAACTCGCTCGGCACAGTTACATACCTGTCCAGTGTTAATAACACGGGATGCGACAATGGATTTTACTGCAAGGTCTATATCTGCATCAGCCATAACGATTGCTGGTGCTTTTCCACCTAACTCTAGTGATACCTTGGTAATATTCTCGGCAGCAGCACGCATTACTTCAGCGCCTACGTGATAACTGCCTGTTAAGCTCACTAAACCAACATTCGGATTGGATGCAAGTTCTTTCCCAATTACACTTCCACTTCCAGTTACAAAGTTAATTACACCTCTAGGTAACCCCGCTTTTTGGACTATTTTAGCAAATTCAAGTGCATTGTTCGGGGATTCAGCACTTGGTTTAAGCACAATTGTATTTCCAGTGATCAAAGCAGGAGCTGCTTTCCGTGCAATTAGGAAGAACGGAAAGTTCCAGGGAAGGATTCCCGCAACAACACCAACTGGCTGTTTAAATAACAAAATATTTTCATTTGGACGATCACTCTGAATAATTTCGCCTTCATAACGTCTAGCCCATTCGGCAGTATAGTCAATATAATCTACTGTAAAGTTAACCTCGACCTCAGCTAAAGCTAGCGTTTTTCCCATTTCTTCAGAGATGACTCGTGCTAAATGGTCCACATTTTCTCGGATTTCTTTTGAAATCGCTTTTAAAAATTTTGCTCTCTCAATTGCGGGGAGTTTAGCCCACTCCTTCTGGGCGCGTGCAGCTGCATCAACTGCGCGCCTTGCATCTGCTACTGTCCCTTTTGGAACCTCTGAAATGAATTCTTCCGTTGCTGGATTAATGACTTTTGAAGTCTCATTTGAACTCGATTGAACAAATTCCCCATCAATATACATTTCATACACTTTCACACTTTTTGTCGTTGACATGTACTTCCTCCTTAGCATTATCATCCTAACATCAGACCATATAACCTTAAGGAAAGTATAAATAATCAAGGTTATGGTGTCAACACTTTTTAAAAATATTCTGAATATAATTAAAAAGAGGATAACTCAAAGAGTTATCCAAATAAACTTATTGTTTTTTGTTATGATATTTTAATAATAAATCACTTACTATTGTTAGATGCTCTAACATGGCATTACCGGCTTCGTTTATATTTTTTTCCTTAATTGCTTTAGCAATTTTCATATGATGGTTAAAAGCTCTTTCCTGAATGGATGAAGATTCTATTACTTTAAACATCCACTCCTTTGTTATATCACGTAATATATTCATAACTTGCAGCATAAATGAATTTCTAGCTATTTCTGCAATGGCCGTGTGAAATTCCAAGTCTGCTTTTAAAAATTGCTCATTATCGGCAGCTTCCCTCATTGAAAGCAGAATGTTATCTAATCTTTGATGATCACTAGGAGTAGACTTTTCTGCAGCCATTTCAGCCAAGTCTGTCTCATATTTTATTCTTGCCTCGATAAGTTCATGAATATTATCAAAACTGATCTTCGACATAAGGGCTAGATGTTTTGTAAAAAAACCTCCAAATGACTCTGTCACAAATGTCCCTTCAGGAACTCTTACCTCAATAAGTTCCAGTGCAGCAAGTGCACGTGTAGCCTCCCTAAGAGTACTTCTTCCCACACCAAATAACTCCATCAACTCTTTCTCCGACGGTAACTTCTCACCTGGAGAAATTGTCCCATTTGTTATTAAGTCCATCAATTGTTGAACAATATCTTGGGATAATGTAGTCTTCTTCAATTGATTAATTTTTCCTTCAAGCATTAAAACCCCTCCACTCATCTGAACGTCAGACAATCAAACCTTATTTATATTATAGTCTAAACTCGAAAGGATTGGTTAAAATTTTTTAAAATTGTAACTAACCTAAAATAGAAGATTACTTTATTTGCCAAAATCATTCATATACACTTTATTATCTTTGCTAAAGAATAGATAATAAAAAAGATCCCTACACATGTTTTGGGATCTCAATAGATAATCATTATTACGCCTTGTTTAAAATCATATCCGCAATTATTTGATAGGATTTAATTTTGTCCATAGGATCATGCGTAATGGTCACAATCATAATTTCATCTGCGTGGTACTTGGTTTGTACTACTTTTAGTTTTTGGCTTACTATTTGTGGATTTCCAATAATCATCTTCTGTTTCATTTTTTGTAATGCAGTTTGTTCCTTTTCCGTCAATGCATATTGCTTGGCTTCTTCAATAGATGGAACGCCATTGAGTCCCTCGCCTTTTCCTCTTTGAATCGACCAAATAATAGGACTTAACGCAAGCTCCTCCGCCCGTTCATTCGTTTCAGCACATATAGCGGAAACAGTTAAAATCACTTTCGGTTTTTGCCCTTGGTTCCTTGGTTTAAACGCTTCTTTATACTGCTTAATGATGGCGGCCCCATCGGAATCACTCATAAACAAGCCAAAGGCAAAGGGAATCCCATACTCAGCCGCAAGCATAGCACTTTTCTTTCCAGTACCAAGGAGCCAAGTTACTGGTGCTATGGGTGGAATGGGTGCAGCCGATAATTTCGCATACGGGTGTTCAGCGGGGAAATTATCATCTAAAAAGTACAGCAGATCCCTGACTTTTTCCGGCATGTCCCATACATTTTTTAAGAAATTATCGGATAACGCATTTGTGGCCTCAGTTGTGCCGCCTGGTGCACGGCCAATCCCAAGATCTATTCGTCCAGGGAACAAGGTGGCGAGAAGGTTGAATACTTCGGCTACTTTATACGGTTTATAATGTGGTAATAACACAGCCCCCGAGCCGATACGGATACTCGTTGTATGTGCGCCAATGTAGCTTAACATTATTTCCGGTGCAGGACAGGCAAGCCCTGTGAGGTCATGGTGCTCAGCGATCCAGTAGCGGGCATACCCTAGATTTTCACCTGCTTGTGCAAGTTGTAATGCCGCCATTAAAGCCTGCTGTGGTGTTTGATTCGTTGAAATCGGTGCCTGATCTAAAATACTTAATCGCATAAAGCACCTTCCCCTTTTTCTTCTAGTATAGTTTTAATTAGATTTGTTTTTATATAGTTTATCATAAATAGCTTTCCTAATCTTAGTCAGTGCTGGTAATATATGTTGATTCAAGAAAGAAATTTTAGTTATGAGGAGCGTTGAGTGCTTTTAATCAATGCAATAGACGGTATTTCTAACTTTAAACATGAAAATATCCCATTGACAATCCAAGTCATTTGTTTTAAAGTATAAATCGTTAAATGCAATAATAAAATCTTTCTAGTGTGGACTTTTCTAGAGACTCTCTACTTTTCGCCACACAGCCTTCAGTATGGGGCTGTGTGGCTTTTTTATTTGCGAAAGGAGTAATATACATGAAGACATGGCATTACGTATTGCTTGTATTTTTAGGAGGCTGCTGTTATGGCGTTTTGTCAACTTTCGTCAAACTGGCTTATTCCGCAGGATTTACAGTGTCAGCGGTTACAGGAAGCCAGTACTTACTGGGAACATTGTTAATCTGGATTGTTGCCCTGTTTACGAAAAAGAAAAAATTGTCATCGAAACAAATTGTGACACTTTTATGTTCAGGGATTCCCTTTGGTTTAACAGGTGTATTTTATTATCACTCACTGGAAACACTTGATGCCTCTCTTGCGATTATATTCTTATTTCAGTTCGTTTGGATTGGCAGTTTAATAGAATGGATCTTTTTAAAAAAGGCACCGTCAACACCCAAGCTTATTTCAATTGCTATTCTGGTTGTCGGCTCGATTTTAGCTGCAGGTGTAATGACAAATGGCGGTGCAATACTTACATGGCAAGGGGCCATATGGGGTGCTCTTTCCGCTGTTACGTACACCTTATTCATATTTTTTAGCAGTTCTGTCGGTAAAGACATTCCACCAGTACAAAAGAGTGCATTTCTTACAACCGGCGGTGTATTAATGATTTTCTTAGTGCTCCCTCCAACGGATTTATTCCATTTGCCAGTTTTAATGGGAGTGGCTCCATATGGCTTATATCTTGGCTTTTTTGGGGTTGTCTTGCCGCCGTTATTATTTTCGATTGGAATGCCGCATATCGGTCCAGGACTCGGAACCATTTTAACCACATCGGAACTTCCGGTGGTCGTGATCCTCTCCTCCCTTGTCCTTGGGGAACAAGTAAGTATGTGGCAATGGATCGGCGTTGTGTTGATTTTAGGCGGAATTATGGTTGGAAATTTAAAAATGCCGAATAGAAAAATGAAATCAAATGTTCATCTGGAAAGCCGTTCTGCATGATAATTGTTTACAACAACTATTTAATCTAATACACTTCTATTGGGTTGAAAAGGTATAGTTTGCTATTCCTTTTAACAAATTAAGCTTAAGCTTAGAATTCTAGGAGGAAATTGTTCATGCATCAATTACAAGATATTTTAGAGGCGAAAAATTATATTTTAAGTAAAACAAGTGCACGTCCTACAATCGGAATGATTCTTGGTTCCGGATTAGGAACGCTTGCTGATGATATTGAAAACTCTGTAAGCATCCCATATAGCGAAATCCCTCACTTTGCGAAATCAGAAGCAGTTGGCCATGCAAATGAGATGGTAATTGGCGAATTAAATGGTAAGATTGTTGTGGCAATGAAAGGACGATTCCATTATTACGAAGGTTTTACCTTAGATGAGGTAACTTTCCCCGTTCGCGTTTTGAAGGCGCTGGGTGTCGAGAACTTGATCCTGACAAATGCTTGCGGTGCGGTGAATACAGACTTTAAACCTGGAGATTTAATGTTAATTACCGATCATATTAATTTAGTCGGAACAAATCCGTTAATTGGTCCGAATAATTCTGAATTAGGAACGCGTTTCCCTGATACTTCTCAAGTCTATAATCTTGATTTGCGAAATACAGCCTTAAAAGTAGCGGAACAAAATAACTTGATGCTGCAGCAAGGCGTATATGCATGGTGGAGCGGTCCGGCCTATGAAACACCGGCAGAAATTCGCATGATTCGCACACTTGGTGCGGACGCTGTTGGTATGTCCACTGTTCCCGAAGCACTTGTTGCGATTCATGGGAATATGAAGGTACTGGGCATTTCTTGTTTAACGAATATGGCATGCGGTATTCTTGATCAGCCATTAAGTCATGATGAAGTAATTGAAGTGGCTGGCAAAGTTCGGACTAAATTTGTGGAATTAGTAAAAGGGATTTTAGAAGAAATTTAAAAACAAGCAGCTGTTGAAAAGCATCCTAATAAAAAAGACACTTTCTTTTTCTAGAAAGTGTCTTCTTTATTTATGTCTTATTTAAAAATTGCCGCAATAACCTGGTCTCTCGTCATGGCACTATCAACGGTGTAGGTACCAGGACGGAGTTTGTTTTCAACCTTTTTCTTCTCTACTGCTCGTGAAAATTCAAAAGCGCTGCCTTTAATGATTTTTGCTTTCACCAGCATTTTGCCGACATCAATACTGGTCATTCCTTGTGATACACCGATGACTGCGCGATAAACAACCTTGTTACCATTCGCATCATTGGCAGCAGTTTTTTGGCCTTCAGCTTTTGCTGTTGCAATATTCTTGTCATAATCTTCTTTGGACTGCACGACAAAGCCGGCTGCTGTAAGCTTATCCTTCATCTCTGCGTCGGAAAGGTCTTCTTTTACGGTGGTTTGTTTTTCCACCGTTTTTCCCACGGCCTTTGATGAGGAATCGTTATCACCTAAAAGGTACACAGCACCACTAATACTTGTAGCAATCAGAATTCCAGCAGCAAAACTGGTCAATTTATTTGTCTTCATATGAACACTATCTCCTTTCATCCCTTGTTGCCAGATGTGGAGTAAGCAGCTGTTCAATTTCACTTACGGATACTTGTTTTTTCTCGGCAATGCTCTCAATTGAGTATTTGCGTTTATATAAATCTAGTATTTCACGCATGAAAAGTTTTTCATCAGCGGATAGTTGAACTCCTGCCTCTTTTGCTACTACTTCAATGTCCAGCTCCATATTGCGAATGGTTCCTTGTAGGTCGTTAATCTCCTTCATTACCGACATATGTACCATGTCTATTTCATCATGTTCTTTTTTAGCTGTCTGTTGGTTTTTAACCATTGAAATAATGAGCAGTAACACTGAAACACCAAATAATATCGCTAATGTCCACTCCATAACATTAATTCACTCCTTCATAAGAAAAGATCGCCACAAGTTATTATTATACATGGCAAACGAAAATTTTTCGATTAATATTTACTAAATACGTCAAAAGTCGCAGAAATTTAACAAATAGAGCTTCAATGCTACAGGAAGTTACATAATTGTCAGCAATAATGTTCAATCTAATCCTGACACTAAGCAAAAAGAAAGGAGCACTTTTATGCAAAATCAACAAATGAATCAATCAATGATGCAAAGCCCGCCACCTGCGATTACTTCAAAAGACCTGCAATACCTGAAGGATGCTTTATCATGGGAGCTTCTTGCGTTTAAAAAATTTCATTTTCTAGCGCAGCAGGCGACGAATCCCAATATTAAACAGGTACTCGAAAAGGCAGGTCAAATGCATCAGAACCATTATCAAAAATTGTTGTCTCACCTGCAGGTTAATAACAATACAGTATTAGCTAGTATGCAAACAATGCAGCAAAATCAGCAGCAGAATTTACAGTAAGGAATGGAGGATAACGAAATGCAAAACCAGCAAGGTCAAAACCCTAATCAAATTGCCAATCAGCAGACAGGTCAATTGCCAAAGGTAAAAGGACCTGAAATGAATGACCGCGATTTTCTAAATGATGGTCTAAGCACGTGCAAATATATTACCGACAGTTTAAATATCGCTGTTCGTGAAGCCAGCCATGATCAGCTGCATGCCGATTTATTACAAATGTTAACAGAAACACAGCAAAGCTGCCGCGATTTGTTCTTGGTCATGTTCCAAAATGGCTGGTACAAGATGGAAGCAGAAGAACAACAAAAAATTAATCAAGCTTATCAGCAGTTTAGTAATTACTCGTCGCAATTTCCTTACACACATTAATGCTTTGTTAAGTGCCAGCCGAATTTGGCTGGTGTTTTTTTGCTTAATTTTGGGATGAATTAGGTCTCCAGTGAGTTTTTAACACATTCCAGGTTTGTTATACACCTGTATGGTGCGCACACGCTCTCCGTTTTTTGAAAACCGCGCACTATGGACATTTCATAAAGCGCACAAGCATGGATTTTTTCGAAACTTGCATATTATAGCCCCTTCATAGAGCACGTAGTCATGGATTTTTATCGAACTCGCGTACTATGGACCATTCATAGTGCGCGTAGGCATGAATTTTTTCGAAACTTGCGCACTATAGACCTTTTATAGAGCGCGTTAGCATGGATATTTTTTGAACACGCGTACTATGGATCATTCATAGAGCGCGATAGCATGAATTTTTTTGACATCCGCGCACTTTGGGCCTTTCATAGTGCGCTATAGCATGGTCTTCTTCAAACTCGCTTATCCTACAATGAAATAAAACCCTACACACTATATAATAGAAAAATAAGGAGGGAATCGTGTGGAGAACTACAGTACCTTAATTGCTGATCAAAAGTCATTTTTTCGCTCGGACAAAACGAAGGACATCACCTTCCGCATTAACGCTCTTCAAACGTTAAGAAAGGCAATAAAGAATCATGAAGCGGAACTTATGCAAGCATTACAGGCGGATTTAAATAAATCAGAATTTGAAGCCTATTCCACTGAAATCGGCTTTGTCTTGGAAGAATTACGGTATACCGCCAGCCATTTGCAGTCATGGGTCAGACCCGAAAAAGTGAAGACACCTCTTACCCATATTGGCTCTAACAGCTATATTTACTCTGAACCATATGGCGTAGCATTAATCATCTCCCCATGGAATTACCCATTTCAACTAGCGATTGCTCCGCTAATCGGGGCAATCGCAGCCGGGAACTGTGCTGTCATGAAACCATCAGAATTAACACCAAAAACATCAGAGGTTTTAGAAAAACTAATTCGTGAATGTTTCCCAGAAGAGTTTATCGCCGTGGTGCAAGGCGGAGTGGAAACAAGTCAGGCGCTATTGAATGGGAAATTTGATTATATCTTTTTCACTGGCAGTGTACCTGTCGGCAAAATCATTATGGAAGCAGCAGCGAAACAGTTAATTCCTGTAACACTGGAGCTCGGAGGAAAGAGTCCTTGCATTGTCCATGAGGATGCCAATCTGAAAATAGCGGCAAAACGGATTGCTTGGGGTAAGTATACGAATGCCGGCCAAACTTGTATTGCTCCTGATTACCTTTATTTGCATACGAATGTTCAAGAGGAATTTTTGCAGTATTTGAAAGCGGCGATTGTGGAGTTATACAGCAGTGAACCGCTCAATAATCCGAATTTCACCCGGATTGTCAGCAAAAGGCATTTCGAACGTCTTGCAGCTTTTTTAAATAATGGCAAGGTTTATGTTGGAGGAAAAACTAATCCCGAGAAACTATCAATTGAGCCGACTGTTCTAACGAAAATTTCATGGGATGACTCAATCATGGAGGATGAGATATTTGGTCCGATTCTTCCTGTACTGGAGTATAGCGAGCTGTCGGAGGTTATTGAGGGAATACATGAGCATCCAAAACCGCTCTCACTTTATCTTTTTACCGAGAATAACAGTATCCAAGAAAAGCTATTAAACAGTGTTTCGTTTGGCGGCGGCTGCGTGAATGATACGGTATATCACTTTGCCTCCCCTCATCTGCCATTTGGCGGTGTCGGCCCGAGCGGCATCGGAGCTTATCATGGTAAAGGAAGCTTTGACACCTTTTCACATAAAAAAAGTATTTTAAAGCAGACCACCCGCTTTGACATTCCCTTTCGGTACCCGAATGTGAAGAATGGGCTGAAAAAAATAAAGATGTTTATGAAATAAAAAACAAATGCCTTCAGCAGATTCCTGAGGCATTTGTTTTACCTTTTTCTATTTACCTGATACTACATTGAAAGAAACTTCCTCTCCATTTTGAAAGGACCTAATTGTATCATATTTTTTATCTAACTTTCTTTTATATAAAAGTTCATGGTTTAATGAGGGATTGGAATAGTCGGTAGTTTCATCAGAGTTGTATAAAATGTTCAATGTATCCCCTTCTGTTACAACCTTAAAATCTGTAAAATAAGTGGATTTTTCACCCTGTAATACATTTTTTTCGTTCAAATAAATGTATACTGTTTTTGGATTATCCAAATAAAGATACACTCCATTTTGATCCTGGACATCGGTGATAAAGGATTGAAGTGTTTTATTATTTCCTTTAGGGGTTACTTTAGATAAAGTTAATTCTGAATTGCATCCAGACAATAAAATAACAACTACAAGAAATGTTACTAATTTTTTCAATACAACTCTCCCTTTTTGTAACAAAGAATATAATTTTCAAAAACCTCCCATTTATAAATTAATTATATTATAATTGTGGTAAGTTTTATAGGGAAAATTCCAGTTAAAATGAAATAAAAGTAAAAATAGGTAGTTTGTTTTGGAGGTCACTTGATGAACGAAGAATGGAAAGAATCAGTTAAAACTTGGCTAGTAATCATTATGGTAATCAGCCTAATTGGCGCTTTTGTTTTATTTTTCATGGCACATTACAAAATCGCTCTTGGATTAGCCGGTGTCTTTATGGCTTTAGCAGCATTCTTAAGTCAATGGGCTCGTACTAAAAATGTGGACTACATTCATCGCAGAATGCACAAAAATAATCATAGATATTAATTATTCTTTATAGAGTTTTCCAGATATCTCGGAAAAGACAAAAAGCTGTCATTATGACAGCTTTACTTTTTAGGTACTAAATCTGATATTTCTCCTTAAAAGTTGGACTTAATTCACTCCAAACATCAAATTTATTTCCATCCAAATCATAGAAAACAAAGTTTCTGCCGGCATGTCCTCTGTTTTCAATTTCCCCCACACGAATCTCCTTTTTCTTAAAATCTTTATGTAAAGCTTCGAGTGCAGTCAATCCATTTACTTCAAATGTGATGGAAAATCGCTCATGGCCATGGATATCATAGAAATTAGAACTCTGATTTTTTAGGGATTTGACTAGGAATATACTTTGGTTTGCGAAATTAAGAATCGCCTTATCATTATCTTTATAGCTTAGTTCTGCTCCTAATTTATTAATATACCAATCTGATGCCTGTTCTACGTCCGCAACTGGAATATAGGTGGTTCCGATCCTTAATAATTTTTGGTTCATTTTATTAATCTCCTTACCTTGCAATTTGAAAGGAATTACATGCCTACATCTGAAACTTTTCCTTTATGATTTTCGCTGTTTCCAATGCACCTAAGCTGGTATTGTTGATTTTCATATAATTATCTTTCTTGATTTCGCCGTCAAATGAGTTCAATCTGTGTTTTTTCAGCGTACTGATTAAATCATTTTCAGACCACTCAAGATCCCTTTTTGAAGGCTTATGCTCAAGTCTATTTGAACTCTTATTCCGTTCAATTCTTTCTTCGTATTCGGCCTCAAGCTCGACAAGGTATACCGTGCCGCCTCTCGATTCAAACAAATGAGAGAGCTTATCGACATAATCCCAATCTGATTTAAGATCGAACATCCAAACAAAAGTGAAAATTAAACCATATAAATTACTTTTTGAAACTTCTTCGAAAATCTCCTGGCGGAATAGATTTACTAGTCTTTTACCTTCCGGTGTACTGTAATCGAAAAAATGACTCACAAGATCAATCGTCATGTGATTATGGAAAAGTATTAATTCAGTTATTTTTGTTAATTCCTGCCCGACAGTCATTTTTCCAACCGCCTGCGGACCAAAGATCAGAACAAGCTTCATATATCCTCCTTCAAAATAAGTTTTTTCTTACCGTAAAACATAATTGGATTCAACAAGTAAAAACAATTATTGTAAAACACATAAATGTGTTTATGCTATCTCCACTTAGGCCGATTTCATCTACTATGATGGCATCGAAGTAGGATAGTTGGACAGTTACAATTAAGGAAATGAACGATAAGATTGTAACTTTTTCTTTAATTTTTAATAGTTTTATCTTATCAAATTCTATAGGATAAAAAAGGATGTATTTGTAAAATTAACCATAATTATGGTGGAATGAGTATTTCACTTCTTGTGTTTGCATGAATTAAATTATGAATACCTTAAATTATGTTTGTAATAATAAACTCCTGTTTAGTACTACATTACTCGTAAATGTTAAATTTCAACTGCATTCGATGGCAGTTCTTTTACCTGCTTTAAATATTTGGTAACACGCTTGTCATCATCATGTGGATATTCAAAATTAAGGCTCTCCGCTATAGATTTAGCGGTAGTTCCAAATAGGTTGCTCGCGGTTAATAATGCGTTCCAAACACTTTCATATTTTCCATCGGAATAGGTTAACATAAGTTCTTTCCAAGTATCCTCTGGTAAAAATTTTTCTAAATACTTCCCGCATTTTCCGATACTAACTGCAAAATCGTTTTGAATTCCGACCTGCCATTCCAGCATTTTTAGTAGCATGGGTCTTACACAATTGTTCAAATGGTCCTGGGCGTAGAGCATTTCTTTTCTCCACAAACCTTTTGCCACATACGTTGAAACCCACCAAAATTCATTGCAGCAATTTGAAAAATCTTCTGCTGTTGGACGTTTCACCCAATAATCCTTATCTGTTGGTTGGGGAATCATCGGAAGAGCATCGTCTTTATCGAGCAAAATAACGGTAAGCGTATCTTCTTGAAGATATTCGTCTTTATTATTTATTGGTATTAATGTTAAATCAATTCGGTTTCCGTCTGCAAAAAGCATGAGGTACGCATATCGTTTGATACAGGATGATGAACGCTTTTCAGGTGTCTGCATAATGATTCGCTCGCCAAAAATATCTATCCAGTTCTCGTCTTGTATAAAAGAATCTATCTCTGTTACCATGTAAACAATATCAAAGTCTTGGAATAAATCCTTTGGTGCATTCGGATTGGTTCGTGATCCGTTCATCGCAACAGCACGAATTCGGTCGTCTCTCTTAGCCATATTTAAAACTAGGTCGAACATTTCTTGGTCGGATCGCATTTGCTAACCTCCGCAATTGATTTTTTTATATAGTTGTTTTTTCTATGGGACAAAAGGTTACATATGTTGGTCTTATCTGTCCCATAGGACTCTTCTATGAGACAGTTTGTTAATAAATTTGATGAGTTTTGGCGCATAGGACACTTCTATGAGACAGTTTGTTAATAAACTAGATAGATCCTGTCCCTTAGGCTGCTTTTACGGAATATTTTACCATGATTTTCAATCGAATAGTTTCACAAAAATGAAAATTAGCTTAAGTGTAGTAACAAAAAAGCTCGGAGATGATCTCCGAGCCAAAACGTAAAATTCTTAATTTGATTACAAATTCTGTTCCCCATTAACCCCATTAATCGAATAACTTACGGTCATTTCCGCATTTAATGAATGGGAAACGGAGCAGTATTTATCCTTGGATAATTGGATTGCACGTACGACCTTATCTTCTGGTAATTCTCCCTCTAAAGCATAATGAATGTTAATTTTAGTAAATCGTTTCGGTTCCACTTCGGCACGGTCACCCTTCACATCCATATGAAAGGATGTTGGATCTAATCTCATTTTACGCAAAATCATAATAATATCAATTCCGGTACAGCCTGCAACCGCATTTAATAATAATTCTGTTGGTCGCGCACCGGTATTTTCGCCGCCGACTTCCGGAGCCGCATCCATTTTAATTTCATGACCGGATGGGGTTACACTTGAAAATGCCATCTTTCCTGTCCATTTAATAGTTGTTTCCATGTTTCACATCTCCTTTATTTTTAAAATCATCCTGGGAATAAGTCGGATGAAAGGTATCGTTCACCTGTGTCGGGTGCTAAGCATAGGACTCTTGCTGTCGATGGTAAATCTTTTGCAATTTCAATCGCAAAATGAGCGGAAGAAGCCCCTGATGCCCCAATGAAAATTCCTTCTTTAGCTGCAAGCTGGCGTGCCATAATTTGTGCTTCCTCATCTTTAATATGCAGGATTTCATCGTAAATATGTTGATTTAAAATTGTTGGAATAAACCCTGGGCCGGTTCCCGGAATTTTATGTGGTCCTGGCTGACCCCCGGAAAGTACCGGTGATCCTGCTGGCTCGACTACATAAATCTGTATATCAGGTATTTGTTTTTTCAATTCTTCTCCAACACCTGTTACTGTTCCGCCAGTTCCAGCTGTTAAGACTAGTGCGTCTAATTTCCCTTCAAATGCCTCTAGAATCTCAACTGCTGTGGTGTTGCGGTGAGCATCTGAATTTGCTGGATTTTCAAACTGCATTGGGATAAAGCTGTCTGGGATTGTTTCAGCTAATTCCTTTGCCTTATCAATTGAGCCCTGCATACGTAGGTTCGCCGGTGTTAAATGCACTTCGGCGCCATATGCTTTTAAAATTTTCACCCGCTCAAGGGTTGCGTTATCCGGCATAGTAATAATGCAGCGGTAGCCTTTTACCGCACATACCATCGCGATCCCGATACCCGTATTGCCGGAAGTCGGTTCGATTACGGTACTTTTCCCCGGAATCAACTTCCCTTCTGCTTCTGCACGCTCAATCATATTGATGGATGCCCGGTCCTTCACACTTCCACCGGGATTAAATGATTCCAATTTTATATACACTTCCGCACCGTTCGGGTCAGGAAGCTTATTTAATTTTACAATTGGAGTATTACCGATGAGATCAAGAACAGAGTTATATAGTTTCAATTTTGTCACCCTTCCATTTGTTGTGTCTGCCCTTATTATATCATTTAATTCCTATTAGATTAGTTGGCAATGCTTTAATTTTTAAAAATTTTTAACAACCATATTGCCTTTTATTAGCATTCGGTTTTTATAAGATTTTATGAGAACTGAAACGATTGAAACTGCCTCGAATTTGTCTTCATGAACGCCTTATGAGAACAAAACCAGTCAAACTTCACTCACGATTGTCCTCATGAAGCCTCTATGAGAACCAAAAGGAACAAAGCACGCTCAGAAAAGTCCTCATGCCGGCTTCTTTCAATTCAAAAAAACAACCCACCGCCCAATAAAGGACGATAGGTTGTTCATTCCAAACTAACTATACAAAATAACTAATATATACACCTAGGGCGATAAACGACAATGTAATGATTACCGCATAAATCAATGTGAGGTTCTTTGTATTTTTTTTGACAGCGCCGCGGTAATCTTGATCGCCTTTCCCTGTAAGTAATAGTGTGCATATTCCTGCAATAATTAAAATCAGGATGACCAATGCATATAAGATTTTCATTATGACACCCCCAAATAATACTTTTTTACAGCTCATACTCCCACTCATCGCGAAGGTGCAAATATAGGACAAGAAGCGTGTTTTCTAATTCATATTCAGGTTTTCCGACAACATCTACACCTATTTTTGGAAGCAGAATGTCGGCAATTTGTCTTGTCATTTGATATCTTTCTGCTTCAGGCAGCTGCTGTAATCGGCTAGCATATGTTTTAACCAGTTTCCAATCTTTATCTTTGAACGATTTCAACGTCCATTCATCAACAACTAAACTCTCTTTCGATAACCCGCGTTCTTCGATTACTTTTTCAATGCCGGTAAGCTTCTTCTTCTTACGTTTAGGTTTGAGTTCATGTACAACAATGGTGCCAGCGACGAGATCCCCTAGCCGCTTGTGCTTAGAATGAAAGAAGACCATTATGATTCCTAGGAAATACCCTGTCGGCAGCGCATCAATGAGCCGCATAATGTTACGAATAAAGCTTGAAAGCAAAGTAATACTATGACCATTATCTTGAATAACGCGAATTCCTACGATTTTTTTCCCCAGGGTTCTACCGCCGGTAAAAAACTCAAGGAAGAAAAAGTAGCCGTAATTCACGATAAAGATAACAATAATTACAATGGCAATTCCAACGGTGCTTCCCTCAAAAAAAGTAGTGTATGATGACAGCTTATCTGAAACCAACAAAACGGAGATAAAAAACGCAATATTAAACAGCATGATTAAGATTTGGTCTATAATAAACGCAGCGGCCCTGCTTCCTAATCCTGCAAGGCTAAACTGAAGCGAGACATATTCGGGAGTTTTAACCTCCATTTGTTCATGACTCATTAAGATTCCCCCATAACGATGATGTTTTTTACATAAGGTGTTTCTATTTTTCTACAATATTACTATAATAAGGAATAGAATGTAAACTCAAGAAGGTGTAAGCATGAATGTCAAACAATTTGTAAGGCAGCATCGTGATGATTGGAAGCAGTTAGAAGAGATGGTTGCTGCATTAAGTAAAAGCCGAAATGCAATAACCGGCGAAAATATGGCGAAATACCATCGACTCTATCAAAAAGCTGCCCAGAATCTTTCATACAGCCAAACCAATTTTCAACATGACGAAGTCACGCCATACTTAAATGGTCTTGTTTCCAAAGCGCATAACCTGCTCTATAAGGACCAAGTATCAAGCGTTAAGCAAATCCGCTATTTTTTCAGCACGAAATTTATTGGTTTATTATTGGAACAATGGCGGTTTGTTGTTGCTGCGATGATCCTATTTGCAATTGGAGGAATCGGCAGCTTCCTAGCAGTCATGAACGATCCGCTCCATATTTATTCTATCCTGCCAGCAAATATTGCTCAAGGGGTTGACCCTGAAAAGCTTGGCTCTGGCGGAGCGGTTGATTCCTCGCTGATGTCGGCGAGTATTATGACCAATAACATTCAGGTTGCGATGTTAGCTTTTGCCGGCGGGATTACCTTTGGGATTTTGACCGTATATTTGCTCATTTATAATGGGATCATTGTTGGAGCTCTTGCCGCTTTGTTTTGGCATCATGATAAGTCTTATGATTTCTGGGCCTATATCGTTCCCCACGGCATGATTGAATTGACTGCCATTTTTATTGCCGGCGGTGCCGGATTGTTAATGGGTTATAAGCTTTTTGTACCCGGTCCTTTTTCTCGAGGCTATCAATTAAAGCAGCAGGCCAAACGCTCGGTTCAGCTGCTGCTTGGGACGATTCCGTTGTTTGTCATTGCTGGGATCATTGAAGGTTTTATTACCCCGGCTTCGATTTCACTGGAAGCAAAGTATATGGTCGCTTTCTTAACTGTTATCGGCCTAATCCTGTATATCGTCATCGGAAAGCTTAAACTCGTGAAGGCTACAGCAAGCTTTGATTCATAATCTCGATATATTGTGAAACGGCGGTTACAGCCAATTGTTCTTCCGGGGCCTCAATCATTTGCAGGCCCTGTTTTTCCCATTTATTCTTTTCCCGTTTCTTAAATAGCATTTGCTGCTGGGCAATACTCTTCAACATTGCCGCCTGGACATCCGCTGGTTCAGTCTTCGTCCGTTTCACCAGTGTTTGGTCCTCTACCCCAATCATGAAAAATAAATGACGCTGCCTTAGGCGTTTCAGATAAATAAGCGCTGATTCTTCATGTAAAAAAGTTCGCACGTCGCTAAATAACAATATCAAACTGCGTTTCTTCTGCATCATTTCCAAATATTGAAGTACCGCCGCGTAATTGGATTCGGCTGCATCGACTTTCACATTGTAAATTGCCTGCAAAATCGTCTGCAAATGAGCCATTCCTTTTGCTGGCGGCACATACACTTTGATCTCCTTTGAAAAGGCGAGTACTGAAACATAATCGCCTTTTTTTAGTGCAGCGGCTGCTACCGTCAAAGATGCTTCAAGCGCCTTCTCCAAACGGTTGCCTTTTTTCAGCTCCGCCCCCATCATTCTCCCGCAGTCAATTAATATCGTAATGTATTTACCGTGCTCCGGTTCATATTCATTGGTCATTACTTCTCGCAGTTTAGCGGTTTGCCGCCAATTAATTTTGCGCGGATCATCGCCAACCACGTAGCTGCGGATTTTCGCAAACTCTCCTGACCCGCTTAATTGCTTACGAATTTTCAAGCCCTCATATAATAAAAACTTCTGAGCATTCTCTAAATACTGCCTCGTTTCGGTTAAATCCGGGATGACTTTGAGCTCTTCAGGCAGTTCAATCGTCGTTTGCTTTTCCCATAGTCCAAATAGGCTCCGGTAACGAAAATATAGCTTATTAATCTCGTATTTTCCTCGGTCGGCCGGGGTTGTTTCATAGGTAATCCTCACTACGGAATCCTTTAGGATTGTCCCTCTAACCGGGAATGGGCGTACAAAAGACTGCGGCAGGCTGTCGATCAGCCGGTATGAAAAAGAATAGGCGGTAGGATTACTTACCTCTATCACAACCGAATAAGGAAGCCCTCGCTCCATTTCCTCCGCTAATGTCCGTTTAAAGCGAAGCTGTGATTTCTTCGGAGAGAAAAATAAATCTCCGAAACTTACCAAAAAGACAATTAGGTCGATAGCAAACACATACCACCATGATAAATCCCCCACTGCCGCAATTCCAAGAGCGACAGTGAGGATTCCATATACTAGCATCAATTTTTGGGTTGGTAAAATCCCTCTATCTTGGAACAGGAACCGAGCCCACAAGCTCTTCAATGATTTGGTCAACGGTTACTCCCTCCAATTCTACATGTGGGGATAATTGAATCCGATGCCTTAATGCCGGTTTGGCAACCATTTTAATATCGTCCGGCGTCACATAATCCCTGTCTGATAGGTACGCCCAGGCTTGGGCCGCTTTCCCAATGGAAATCCCTGCTCTTGTGCTCGCGCCAAAGCGGATCGTTTCCGTTTCCCGTGTTTTTCTGACAATTTTCATCGTGTAATCAAGGACATTATCTCCGACTGTGACTTCGCTGACTTCCTTTCGAATAGCGATAAAGGTCGGTAAATCAAGTATTTCACCCAGCGGGCTTATATCAAATTGATTTTCGATTACTTGTTTTAACACCTGTTTCTCTTCCTCGAAGGTGGGAAAGTCGATGTAAAGCTTAAATAAGAAACGGTCCTGCTGCGCTTCCGGAAGTGGATATGTTCCTTCAAATTCAATGGGGTTTTGTGTTGCTACCACAAAAAATACATCCGGGAGCTTGTAGGTTTCCCCTTGAATGGTCACCTGCTTCTCTTCCATGGCCTCCAGTAAGGCTGCCTGGGTTTTCGCAGGTGTTCGGTTAATTTCATCCGCTAATAAAATATTCGTAAAGATAGGGCCCTTTAAAGTCTCGAAGCTTCCCTCTTTCATGTTGTAAACCATGCTTCCCGTAATATCACTTGGCAGCAGGTCCGGAGTGAATTGGATCCGGTTGAAGCCGCCTCCAAGAAGACTGGCAAGGGTACGGACCATTTGTGTTTTACCAGTGCCAGGCACTCCTTCAAGCAGAACATGACCGCCGGATAAAACAGCAGATAATAATAACCGTAAATTTAATTTTTGTCCGAGAATTCGTTTTTCATAAGTTTCTAAAAAGGATGTCAGTTCTTGTCTCATCCTTGTTCCACCTCTTTCTGAAGCCGGTTCAGCCGGCCTGACCAATGTAGATATTCTTGTTTACTGATTTTTTCTTTTTCCAAAACCATCGTTAATCCATGGAGGAAAGAGCGGATTTCCGCTGGTTTAATCCCGTGCCATTTTCGTTCTAGGAAGCCGGAAGCATCCTTCCATTCGAGGCTGTATGGAACCTGCCAGCGTTCCTGCAGCAGCAGTTTGACAAAGTCCGCTTGGATTACCAATGAATCATGGTATCGTCTGCCGCGGATATACCAGGCTGCCAAAGCCCGTATACCTTCATCGCTAAACCGAACAGTGGCTTCCCGAGGCAGGAAGATGGGACCAAACCGTTTGCCTTGAAGCCAGAGCCAGAGAATCGTCAGAATCATCCCTTGAAGCAGCACCAGAATAAACCACTTCGGATATACCATCCATGCTGAAGTAGCACTTTCCGCACCGTGCAGGTATTCATCGAATAAAATCGACTTGACGCCAGTTTCGTTTAGCAAATGTAAAACAAGCGGCAGATGGTCATGTTGTAAAATATTTTTATTTGTCAGCCATTCAGGAGCAACTGCAATAATTAATTGCCCTTTGCCAATCGTTTGTTGCAATGCCACCGGGCCCGCAGAGTCATAAAGCAGAACGGCATCATCAGGGTGCGGTTCAAGCCGAAAAAAGGAGTTGACTTTTGCCTTATACGCTTGCTTGTTATGATCATAAACCTTAATCGTTTGGTTTTTGCTTTCATCTGTCTCAGCAGGCTGGATGTTGACATCAAACATCCCTTTTGGATTATTTTGTAAAAGAAGTATGGTATTCCCCGCTTTGATGAAATCAATGTATTGCTGCATTTGCTTTGATTTAGGGACATTAAATGGCTCTGCAATGATTAACAATTGCTTTTCCTGATCCTTTGGCAAGAATTCAGGAGAATGGTTCCAGCGTTTCGCTTTCATTTCCTTGCTTAGGTATGTATAAAATCCCTTTAATCCTGTGGGTGAAGGAGAATCCGAGACGAAGCTAGGATAGAGCTTTGGCTGCGGGGAAAAGGAAAAATAGCTGATGATGCTGAATACAACCAGTAACACAGCAAGCCAGATCCAGCCTTGTCTAGCATTTTTCAACATACATCCCTCCCCCAGTCTCCTCTACCTTGAGCTCTTTCATAATATCAGCATGGAATCTTAAGTATTCCTCTTTTTCTACTTTCCGCTCGCCATATGTGACTTCATCGAAAAACTGGGCAAGATGGAAAAATTGCTCGGCTCGTTTATGATCAATTTTCCTTAACTCTTCATAATAATCCCAGTTTGTTTTCCAAATTCTTGCTTCAAGCCATCCTTTTTCATGATAGAAAAGGAGAAGTCCTAGAAACAAGTGTCGGACGGCCCCAGCAAAGTCACCCGACGCCTCAAGTCTTTCAGCTTCACTAACATGACGGGCATACGACCAGTTTAGCTCCTGCATTGACTGTAATGGCTTTTGCTTACGGAGCCCCCTGTTTCGCCTATGATTGCGAAGGAGAAACAGGGCGAAAACCGCAAGAATAAGCAGAACAATGACAATGACAATCAGTAAGACGGAACCAGCTGCGCTTTCTTCAATGTTAACGGATGGAAATAAGTCCTGTAATTTCTCGTAAAGCCAATTTTTCGCTTTTTCCCACCAGGTCTCAAGCAGCCCCTTTGATTCGTCATAGACTCGGTATTCCTTTTGATTCAATATATCTTTAAGCTCGTCTCGTGCCTTATTGGCATCAAGCATAGTTATCACCTTATTTATTTAAAATGGGCGGGTTGTTATAGTCGTCTATTAATTCTTTCAAATCGTCGGCGTCGTGACGAACTTTTAGATCGAGATACATGACGCCATAACCAACTGAAAAAATCATGGTTGTAATCAACGTTACGATATTGGAAATAATCGACAGCAACACACTATTTCCTAAAGCGAAACCAAGTGTTGCCTCAACAGTAAAACTGACCATGGAAATAATCAAATAAAAGATAAAATATAACCCAATTAACACCCAGGTACGTCCGCGGGTTAGTCTCCAGCTTCGGCCAAATCCAGGTGACTTATGGTCAAGTACAACTGAGCCGAAGAAAAAGCTCCAGCGTGTCACAAAATAGGCTATCACAACTGCAATAATAAGGAATAGTAAAATCCCAAATATAATACCGGCGACTGGATTAGTAACTGCTGCACCAGCTACCCCGCCTATCGTAACAATGACAATTGGGACGACAATCATCAACAGAATAATCAAACCAAATAAAATACTGCTCCCAAGCATGGGCCAGAAGCGGGAAAATGCCTGCTTAATCACTGATTTGACGGTGAAATCTTCATTTTTGCGGATATGATTTATGCCGAACAGAATGGCAGCCTCAGCTACCGGGCCAATAATTACCGTAAGCAGCCCTACTAAAATAAGACCGAAATCGGCGCCTAGGCTGCCGGAATCAATGGTCCCACTTTCGGAGAAACTAGAAGCAATTTGCTCAAACCAATTACCGCCGGTTCCAACTTCCCTAAAGAAGCTTGTTCCGGATATTAATTGAATAATCGCTTCCACCAAATAAATCGGTCCTAATAAAATAAGGAAAATCATGAAGAAATCCTTAAAACGCTTTTTGCTTAAACTAAACGTAAGGTCGAGTATTTCTCCGAATCCTTTTGGTTTTGAAAATCTAGAATCCAATTTTTAAATCCCCCTTATGTAAAAATAATCACAAACATTATTTTAACATTTTTCCAACAGCTATAGTGGAAATTCTGTAAAAAAACGTAAATTTTAACTAACCTATCTCAATCTCGAATAAAAGCTGAAAAAGATGCCGATGAATAAAGTGAATATTCTTTTGGAGAGTTGATGTGAAAAGCTTGATGAACATAGGGAAATGGTTTAAACCGCGTACCAATCGTGATATCGAATACACCATTATTGGTGACCAAGATTTAAAGGAACGGCAGTCAAAGCTTGTGACCGTGATTACACCAGTGTTTAACGCCGAAAAATATTTAAGAAAAACAATTGATTCTGTGATCCATCAGTCACTTGGAACGGATAAGATTGAATACATCCTTGTAGATGATGGTTCCACCGATTCCTCCCGCGATATTTTGTTAGACTATTCTGCGAGATTTGATCATATCATCGTTGTCTTTATGAAGAAGAATTCCGGTACACCGGGCCGGCCGCGGAATATTGGGATTGAGTTAGCATCCTCCAAATATATAACCTTCTTGGATGCTGACGATTGGCTCGAGCCGACCGGGATTGAATCCTTGGCCTCTATATTGGAGGAAACCGGGGACTTCTATGCGGTTGGAAAAACAGTACGGGTAAAAGAAAAAGGGATGTCTATTATCGGTGAACATGAATCGTGTAAAGAAAGAAGGAGTGTTTGTCCGTTCACCATTCCACATATCTTTCATCATTTAGGGCCCGTAGGAAGAATGGTTAAAACAGAGGTGCTCAAATCTAATCAGATTTTCTTTCCAGAAATGAAATTTGCAGAAGACAAACAATTTTTTATGGAGGTTCTGGCTCATTGTCCCTCGATTTCCACGACAACAAAACCAATATATTTTGTTAATCGAAGTGATAACCAAAAATCGCGGCTTTCCAATCAAACCAATATCATGCAAAAAACTAACTGCAATTTAAAGGTTATCAACCATATGATGAGTAAAAATTTAGATAGTAATAAGCAAAAAATGATGTTAAACCGATTGTATGAATTTGATTCTATTTCCCGCTTCTTCACAACTCCTCATTTTCAACGAACAAAGCTGAAGCGGGTGTATTACCATAAGTTAAACCAGGTGTTAAAAACAACGAAAAAATTAGATTATGAGGTTTCAGAGGAATTTCTCCAGCCGATGAATAAAGTTGTATATCAGCTTTTTCGTGATAAAAAATATCGCGATTTAGAAAACCTGTATGACTGGGATCGAAAGGAGAAAATCAAGGAAGTTTCTATTCAGGACGGGCTGCCTTATATAAGCTTTAATCGGGATATCCATATTCGAGTGCCAATGCATGCGGTTTTTAAAGAGGGGCATCTTTCTCACAATACTTATCAGCTTCAATTTCATGTGTTTGGTGATTATTTAGATTGTGTTACAGATGTGCTGATTCGCGATACAAAAAATGGTTTGAATGAGGTAATGTTACCGGTCGTAGTGGACCGCGGGGGAAATGGAACTGTGGAGATTGATTTACTTTTACTAAGCCACCTCCCTCCCTCCACTTATTCGATTTTTCTAAGATATCGTGATTATATGAAATTCAATATCAGGACTTCGATTGATGAAAAAGAACGGCATTTGCATCAAAATCGACAATTTACTTTTTTTAGAACGGTTTTTTCAAATGTTGGTTTAAAAATTGAAAGGCTGCAAGGCTAACGAACACACAAACAAGCCTCCCTCATCATATAGTACTTTAGCAGGATTTTTTAGAGGGAGGTGTTTAATTGGTTATTCATGTGGTCCAGAGCGGTGAAACATTATGGCAAATCGCTTATCAATACCAAGTAAGTGCAGCAAGTATTACCAATTTGAATGATTTGGCAAATCTTGATCGCTTAGAAGTTGGACGGGTATTGCTCATCCCTATTTCAGATGTTATCCATACCGTTAAGCCTGGTGAAACCATTGAAGTGATTGCTGAAAAATATGGAACGACATATGAAGACATCCTCGAGGCAAATCAAATGACGACCAGTACTCCATTGCACATAGGTAAGACTTTAAAAATCCCTCCTATTATCCATACCATCGCTCAAGGAGAAACTCTTTGGATGGTTGCGCGATTTTATGGGACAACCATTAATCGGATTATCGAAGCGAATAAAATTCAAAATCCTAACCTGCTGTATCCTGGCGCGGTATTGGTGATCCCGCGAGAACAAAAATAGAAAACACTAGCTTCAGACAGGTTTATATTACCACCCGATTCTCCTCCGCTTTTCTGTTACAATTTTTAAAGACAGGAAGATTAGGAGGATTATATTCTATGAAAAAATGACATCTTCTCCTTGTTCTCGGAATTGTGCTAATATTCATCGGGGGATTTTCTTCCGGTGTTATTTATACACTGAATAACAAACCAATTAAGTTAAAAATAGCCCCAGCGCCAGCATCGGCCGTTAATCCAATGGAAAAACCAGTACCCGAAATACCTAAGTCAAAATCAAAAGTGCTTGTTGGATATGTACAAGACTTTCGCGATCCAAATTTGATAGATTATGCGAAATTGACACATGTCATTTTCTCTTTCACCCATCCCACAAAGGACGGGGACATCCTTTTCAGCGGCGATTATGCCTTGAAAAATTTACGTACAATCGTCACCAAAGCGAAACAGCATAACACTAAAGTCATCCTGGCAATCGGCGGCTGGTATCATATAGAGGGCGGCGAATCCTATCCGTATTTTAAGGCGGCAATCTCCAATCCCGCAGCCAGAACAAAGCTAGTGAACGAGCTTGCTGGTTTTGTAGAACGGGAGCATCTCGATGGAATTGATATCGATTTCGAGCATTCTCGTTCGGCAGAAGATGCCAAGAATTTGAAGGCTTTTGCGAAGCAGTTGAGCGGAAAGCTCCATGCGAAAAATAAAGAGCTGTCGATAGCGGTTTACTCGAAAATTAATGCGGAAACATTGACGGAAGTCGGTTTTGTCCAGTACCAGCCGGAGGTGTTCAAATATGTGGATCATGTCAATATCATGGCTTATGACGGCCAGTGGGACGGAAAATATAATGCGGCGAACTTATCGCCGTATAGGTTTACTGAAAAAATCGTAAACTATTGGTCTAATCTATTTGAGCAGCACCACCTTTCAAAAGACAAGCTTGTACTCGGCGTTCCGTTTTACGCCCAGCCGGCAGACCCGAAAATCAAACAGCTATCCTATGCGGCGATTCTCAAAAATAACCCCGCTAATGGTTCGGCAGATACTGTAAAAATAAATGGGACTACTTATTTTTACAATGGCACGTCCACCATGGAAAAGAAAACAAAGCTTGCACTGGTTCATGGCTTCGGCGGAATGATGTTATGGGAGGCCGGTTTGGATGCCCAGGGTCCTAAGAGCCTGACAGCGGCTATTTATTATGCATTAAAAAATGGAAACGGAAAGTATTATTCTCAAAAAAACTAGGGACCTCGTTCACAGGGTCCCTAGTTTTTCTTCACTTCAAACTTAGTAATTTGCCACGGCAGCGGGCCGTTTGTTTTATTCAAGGTAAATTGATAAGTAACATCCTCCTCGTATTCCTTCGTTCTGTCCGTATATTCAAATGATTTTGTAACTTCAACTGCCGCTTCATCATCTGATTCCTGTGTAATGTCCATATCTTCTACCTTAGCTTCCTTGAAGGTGTAGGTGGTAAATAGTTTTTTATAATTGTTGTAAAGTGCTTTATATTGAGCAGAGCCTTTATCGAGGTGGAATGTACTCATATACCCTTCCAAATCGCCGGCAAGCTCGGCATACGTTTGAAAATAAATCGTGCGTTTAATCTCTTCAAAATCAATCCCGGCTCCCTTTCCCTTCCCTAGCACCACATCATGAATGATGATCATTTTATCGTCCGGGAATCCCGCTTTCTTTAGTTTTGAAAAATCATCGGCAATGACATTGGAAAGTTTTACTCCGCTTTGGTTAAGGTCTTTATTTTCCCTGTAAAGCACAAAAGCTTCTCCAAAATGATTAGTCACTAATTTTATATGTGCCAGTGTAATTTCAAGGAGCGGGCTTTTAGGATGATATTCTTCGGACAGCTGAAGTGATTTCAGTGCATCATCCGGCATATGGTTAAGCAGCTGACACCATGCCAGATTTCCGTAAGCGGTGCCTAACTCTTTATCATTTGTTAACTGGTTTTTATCCTTTAATTCGGTCAAAATTTTCATGCTGTCTTCCATGTCCTGAAGTGCATGGTAAGGATGCCCCAGCTCAATTTTTACCATCGCCATTGAATCGGCAATACGCACCTCAGCATAGCGGGTCTTTGCAATCAAGTTCATATCATTCTTTTCTGAATTCCCTAAGATGTTTGCCATGTCCCGTGCTTGAATATAGAGCTCGAGCGCAGCTTCCCATTTTCGCTGTTTAAATAAGTCATCTGCCTGGTCCCAGTATTGATTAATAATTGTGATTCCTTGTTGTTGAAGGGTATTCGCATCAACCGGCAGAGCAACTCCGCTTGATATGATGATGTCTACCGCTGTATTTTTGGCAATTTTGGATTCGTAATCAACAGATTGTTTAATAACATGCCCCTTTTTCGATAGCAAGTCTTTTTGTGGTACCACCTTACCGAGCTTTAAACCGGCCTTTTCTAAGGCTATTTTAGCCTCTTCCTCCGTTAGGTCATAAAGCAATGGAACAGTTACCTGGACGGATTGGCCGATTGGTTTATTTTTCTGATCGTTATTCACTACATTAACTGGTTTCGCATTCCCATCTGACGAAGCTAGACTGCCTATGACATATAAAAACCCTAACAATAGGAAAATACTAATCGTTAATCCACTTAGAATAGCTAAAACGACAATCCATGTATCTTTCTTTTTAATTGGTGCAGGCTTCGGCAAAATAGTGGGTTCTGATGTAACTGTCTCCACGTCTTCTTGGTGCCAATCCGGGTTTTCCTTCGACAGCGATACTTTAATTGGAAGGTCCTCTACATTGACCACAGCTCTTCCTTTTTTCCTTATGGTTAAAAAAAGGGCCAAAGCTGCTAGCGAGACCGCTAGAACCCCTAAGCCGATCATGGCAGAATAAAAAAGGATTGGTGGTCCGTCTGTTGATTCTTTTTTTACTTGTCGGCCTTCTGTCTTATATTTTATTCCTAACCGATCAAGCTCTTCTAACAATTCATCTGCCTGAATGGACCAGCCGATATTATCTCCTAATCGAATTCGCTCTGTCTTTCCTTTCCCATCCTCACCAAGAACGACACCGGCAACTAACGAAGCGGCACTGTTAATTCCAATGACTGACCCGTTTTCTGTAAATAAAGGTCCGCCTGAATTTCCTGGATTAATCGGTGCATCCGTTTGGTACAGGTCCACCCCATCCTTCGACTTTACCTTTGCGCTGATAATACCTTGGGAAACCTTTACAGTCGTGATGGTGGATGGATCGATTAAGCGCTGATCAATGGCCGCACCGGGAAAACCCATGACATACACACGGTCTGCTACTTTTACATCCTTTGAACGGGTAAAAGTAACCGCAGGCCTATTCAATCGTTTCTCCGGTTTGAGGACGGCTAAATCTTTAATCGATGAGGACCAAATGACATCCGCGGGAATGATATTGTTGATATCTAACACAATATTGACGGGACCACCTTGCTCTGCACACGCAACAACATGGTGGTTTGTGACTACGTGGTCCGAATGCCCTATGACAAAACCTGTGCCCATCCCATATGAACCTTTTAAGTCGCCACATGTAATAAGGACAGTGCTTTCCTGCATCTCATCGGTTGACTTGGCAAAGGAGGATACTGGCAGCAGTACGGACATAAACAGGAGAAAAATGACAGTAAAAGAAGGAAGACAACGGAGTTTTTTCACGGATTCCCTCCCCTTCTTATCGTTGTTTTTCCTTGTTGTTGAGCAGGGTTACGCTGGAGTATCAATAAAACGATAAAGTAGAACAGTATATTCTTAAAATACGTTATAGATGACTGGAGAAGAACCAATTACGCAATATGTAATGTATATTTCACTTTCCGTAACTGATCGATGGTTGAAAATATTGGAACAGTTCACAAATTTTTCATATACTTTTGCAGGAAATTGTCGAGAAAGAGAGAAAAAAGTAATAGAGTTTATAAAAAGGAGGAAATAGAATGCGGAAGTTGTTTACTTTATTATCTGGTTGTATCATTGCCTTTTCGTTATTTGCTTGGACAGACAGCCCTGTTAAAGCAGCTGATGAACATGATGACGGCTGTGGTTGCCACGACCTTAAACCGCTGCAGGGGGTTGAAAGAAATAAGATTGTTGCGAAATTGATCAGCAGTGAGGCCTTTAAAGTAAAGAAAATGGAGCTAAAAAAAGCGGGGTATTCCTGGAATGGTGCCGGGGAAATTGAAGTCATCATTCCTGCTGAAGGAATTACGATGGTTGGCGTTTCTTTTACGAATAGTAAAGGGGCCGTAGAAATTTTCGTCTTTATAAATGGTATGTTTGTTGGCAGTTCTCCGGGTGAATAAAAACAATACCCAACCTTTGCGAGGTTGGGTATTGTTTATTTGGCATGATAATACCAAGTGTTATTTTCCAAGCTTTTTTCACATTGATTGTTGAAATATAAGTACTCTAAATGTGCAATCGTCTCTCCCAATGCAAATCTCATTTCGTGGGTTGTCAGCGGCTTTTTAAAAAGCTGCTTCGATACCTGATAAATGGTCGCGGGCGATTTAATATATTCATATACTTCATTCAAACGGTCGTGATGATGGGAGATCAACTCTCTAATTCTCTTATTGGCATTCTGAAATGGTTTGCCGTGAGATGGAATCACATACTCGGCATTCAGTAATTCGATTTTTTTCAAAGAATGAAAGAATGCCTCAAGCGGGTTAGGAATTCCGCGGAACCAATAAGAAATATTCGGTGTGATTTTCGGCAAAATATGATCGGTCGAAAATAGGATGCCGTTCTCTTTGTTATACAAGCATATTAATCCATCAGAATGGCCTGGTGTAAAAATAACCTCGTATTCGTTTTTCCCGATTAGGATTTTTTCGCCTTCTTCAAGATGTCTCGACACCTGCGGATATGGCTTCACCCTTGGATTGAAGCTCCCTTCGTCGCTTGTCAGTTCATCTGCCCCTTGTTCAGGAATGCCGCACGTATCATAATGCTGTTTCACCTTCGCAAGTGACTCAGGCTCCCAAAATGTAGTCCCCGCATGATCATCCACATTTGTCATCCATACATCCGCATTCGTTAATCGCTGTAATGTTCCCCCGTACCCATAATGATCGGGATGGAGATGGGTAAGAATAATTGTGGAAATTTCATGTTTGTCAATATATGGTTTCCATATTTCCCTTGAGACTTCGTTGTTCAATCCTGTATCGATAATTGTCCAGCCTTTTGCCCCTTCTGCGATAAAACAATTCACATGATTCAAACGAAAAGGCAAGGGAATCGTGACTTGTGTGACCCCTATATCATGTAACAAGTACAACCAAACTCCTTCCGCAAAGATGCTTTTTATCTAAATTGTCAGTCTATTATTATCATGCCATAATATTTAAGAAAAAGAAACAAAGAAGCCTTGTGATCAAACCAAGGCTTCTACGAACTTTTTTATATGAGACTAGAGAATCGTCCCCATGCAACATTTAGGCTGCTTCCATCTCTTCTTCGCCATGGGTTGAAGAGGTTTTTGTTATTAGACTGACGGCTGTCATGATGACGATGTTTATGATTAAGGCGATTAGGCCGACATTTAAATCTTTTATTACTTGCGGGAATGCCGGGAATAATGTTCCGATTGTCGCTTTTGTAATGGTGGTATAGCCTACTACTGCTATACCGGCAATAATTCCGGCAATGGCTCCTTGTTTTGTAACAAAATTCTTTTTCATCAAGCTTGTTAGAAAAGCTGGGGCCAATTGTGTTACCATGCTATATCCCATCAATAATAAGGCAACAATGGTGTTACCGCCTGTTAAGGTGAAATAAACGGCGATTAGGGCTAAAATCGGAACAAGGATTTTCGCAAGGTTGATGATTTGCTTATCAGTTGCTGCCGGCACAAAATGTTTATAAACATTTTTCGCTAAAAGCGTTGCAGAACTCATTAAAATCATCGAGCCTGGTACAAGTGCCGTTAATAAACCGGCAGCACCGATGACACCAACAAACCAAGGATCAAAGGTTTGCATTGAAAGCTTTAATAGGGCTAAGTCCATCTCAGGTCCCTGCAGCCCGGGAACATGAACAATTGCCGTATAGCCGACAAACAACACACCAACAGACAATGCACCATAAAGCGGCAGAATAAAAGCGTTTTTGCGCAATGTCCTCGCATTTTTGGCAGCATATGCTGAACCAAACGTTTGCGGCCACATAAAAAACCCAAGTGTTGTTAAAATAACTGTTGAAATAAACCAAGAAGCTCCCATACCTTGTTTAGGAAGTGTTAGGAAGTTTGGTTTTACAGCCTCAACCGCTTCAAACATTGGCTGGAGACCGCCAAAATAATGGATTGGAACATAAATGCCCAAAAACAATGCAACACCTGCAATCATAATATCCTTAATGATCGCTGTCCAAACCGATCCGTGAATCCCGGAAATCATAACATAGACGGTGACGGCGATTGCCCCGATCCAAACAGCAGCGGTTGGAGAAATCGCTCCAAATGATGTTGTCGAAACAATAATTCCTAAACCTTTTAACTGTAGTACTAAAAATGGAATAAGTGCCAAGACACCAACAATTGAAACAAGTACTCCTAAAATCGGACTATTATACTTTTTTACATAGAAGTCAGCTTGTGATACTAATTTATGTTTCGTACCGTATTTCCAAACTGCCGGGTAAATCCAATAAGAAAACATATATCCTAAAGCTGCATAGGCTAATCCATATAAAGCCGGACCCCCGATCCCGTAAGCCCATCCACTTGTTCCTAAGAAGGTGGAGGTAGAATAAATTTCTCCCGCTAATAGAATCATTACCAGTATGGAACCAAATCCGCGTCCGCCGACTGTCCATTGTTCAAGGTCCATATCTTTTCCCCGTCTTGCAAGGATCCCTAATAATAAGGCAAAAATCAAAAAGCCAAATATGATGAAAAGTGTAATATTCATTACTCCTCACTCCCTTCTTCTTTATTTGCCGGGTCTAATTTAAAGATAATAAAAACTACGAGTGAAGTGAGAAGAAGCCAAGAGAAATTCCAAAAAAAGAAGAATGGCATTCCTAAAATATAGGGTGTAATACTGTTTGCCCAAAATGGCCCTCCTAATATGGCGATAATTGGAATCAGTCCTAACAAATAAATAGCTTTCATAAATCGTCCTCCTGTTTAAATAATTTTACGGAATATAACAACTTTAGGTAATATTGTGACTTTTATTTATAGAAAAGGGTAAAAGGCTGATGCCTCCCCCTTCTTTCTTACCTAATAGTCAGGATTTAAGCATTTTCTTCTGGTTCAATAAAGGAAACTTGTTCCTGCTTATTCGCTGCAAATTTATATATCACTGTACCTAATGCTGCCCCCACAATAGCAGGGACTAGCCATGAAAATCCATTCGCGCTGAATGGCATCATGGAAATAAAGTTTAAAATTGCAGGGATTTTCAAACCAATTGCTCCACATGTTTCAAAAAGACTGACGATGAATGTTAAAAGGATAGCCCCTCGGTATGTTCCTGGATTTGAAATGATTTTATTGAATACCCCTAAGAAAACGAGAACAATCGCAACTGGATAAAGAGCAAGGAAGATTGGCAATGTGTAGTTAATGATTTTCTCAACACCTAGCATTCCAATTGCTGCACCGACTAAACAAACAAGCAGTGCCCCATTGCGATAGCTGACTTTATCGTTCGTGATGTCTCTCAAGAAGTCACCAATAACAGCGGTTACACCAATTGCCGAGGTAAGACAGGCTAACGCAATTGTAATAGCTAATAATACAGCCCCGGAGCTGCCTAACAGGCGGTCAATCAACCCTGACACAAGAGCCGTGCTTTCAATATTTTCCGGATAAAGGCCGCTGCCAGCTGCACCAAGATACAATAGGCCGCCGTACACTACCAATAAACCAATACCGGCGATGGCTGTTGCAGAAATGGCCACCTTTTTCATCGTGCCGCCTTTATAACCGTGACCGATAATGGCAGCAATAATGATAGGAGCACAAAAAATCCCGGTAACCACGTCTCCTGTTTGATAAGCATTAATAAAGGCATTGGAAAATGGGTTCTTTAACTCTGTGACGATTGGCGTTCCAATGGGATCGATTATTCCTTTAAAGACAATAAATATAAGGATGATCACAAGAAGCGGAGTCAGGAATTTACCAATTTTATCTATTACATTCGATTTATCCATAGCAAAATAAAAAGTTATGGCGAAGAACACAATAATGGTAACGATGGATGGGACTTGTGGTACTAATGCTTTAACCCCTAATTCGTGGGTTGTGGCTGCCATGCGTGGAATCGTAACAAACATCCCAATTCCAACCATTAGCAGCAGATTAAAGATTTTATAAAACCACGGACTAATAGGTTTTGTTAAATTTTCAAATTTTCCGCCAACATTCAAAATAGCAATGACAGCTAGTAACGGAAGAGCAATTCCTGTTATGCAGAAACCAATTAATGCTTGTAGCCAGTTAGTGCCCGAGGCAAGTCCAATAGAAGGAGGGAAAATCAAGTTGCCTGCACCAAAAAATACCGCAAATAAAGCAAAACCAATGATTATAGTATTTTGAACAATTTTATTTCCTTTCATTTCAACACCTCTTTTTTCGAAATCGTTTACATTTTTTTCATTTTTTGAACTATCGATATCCTTCTTGAATGATTTTTTCATCCTTTGACTTTAAATAATGCAATATTTGTGCCAAAATTTCGAACCTTCCCAAAAGATTATGTTTTTTTGTAAAAATAATAATAAAATCATTTATTTTCATATAATCATAGGATTAAAAATTAATTTCATTATTAAAAAATTTAGTAGGAAGTTCGATTTTATTGGTGAAAATGCAAGATAGTTGTCAAAATATTTTCTGTTTGTAAAAATTTTTTTACTCAAAATAATAAAGCCGACAGTAGTTAGATTTCTCGCTCACTGTCGGCTCCTGTAAATATCATTGTCGGTTTTTTCAACCTTTGCTTCCATTTCTAGATTGGTTAAAGATTTAATTTAATTGGTACTTATCCATTTTGTATTTTAATAATTGTTTGGAAAGGCCAAGGCTTTTTGCTGCATCTGTTATTTTGCCATTTGTTAAAGATAATTCTTTCACAATGATTTTTTTTTCAAAGTGTTCGACCGCTTCTTTTAATGAATGGATCTTGTTTTCCTGCTGAGTAATTTCGGAAGTTCTCCGATAATCCCTTATTCGCTTCGGTATATCATCCAAAGTAATCTTGTCGGATAAAGCATTATTATATGCTGTTTCCACTGCGTTCTTGAGCTCTCTGATATTCCCTGGCCAGCTATAAGCTTTGAAACACTCCATTACTTCTGGTTCAACATCTTTGATGAAAATATTCATATGATTATTGTAAAAATCAATAAAGTTGGTAAGCAGGACCTCAATATCCTCTTTTCTATCGCTTAAACGCGGTAAATCAATTTGAACAACCCCTAAACGATAATAAAGGTCCTCCCGAAGTCTCTTTTCCGCCACTAACTTATCAGGATCCTCATTGGTTGCTGAAATCACTCTGATGTCGACACTGATATTTTTGCTGCCGCCTACTCTCCGAATCATTTTTTCCTCAATGGCTTTTAAGAGCTTAACCTGAAGATAATAATCCAAAGAATTGATTTCATCTAAAAACAACGTCCCGCCATCAGCTTGTTCAAATAAGCCGATACTGTCAACAGCTCCCGTAAAACTCCCTTTTACCGTGCCAAACAAAGTACTTTCAATCAAATTAGGCGGTATCGCCCCACAGTTTAGTGAAATAAACGGCCCGCCAAATCGATTGCTTAAATTATGGATTGACTGTGCGACCATTTCTTTACCAGTCCCTGTTTGTCCATAAATTAAGACAGTTGAGTCTGTTTTTGAAATTTTTTTTATTTTTTCTTTTATGGCTTCCATTCTTGGATTAGCTGTAATGATATTATCAATGGTGTAAATAGTATTATTTTTTCGAAAAACTTTGTGACTGGCAATTTTAGCTAAGGATTGAATGTTTTCTTTTGAAAAAAAATGTTTCGAGAATTCAATGGTACCAATAATTTGATTGTTTTCTATGATTGGATAGGTAGAATTTACTGAAACCAAACGATTTCCGCTTTTTGTGATTAATTCTTGTTGCACATTACAAATGGCAGTCCCTGTTTTTAAGACATTCATAATCGTACTATTTTCATGCGTTAGATCTTTGTAGTACGAAGTGACATGTTTTCCCATAAATTCTTCGGGTCTGACTGCCATTTCCTTAAGAACGTTTAAATCCGCTAAATCATAAAAAAGAATAACTCCATTTTCATCAGTTATTAAAATATTGTCATAATCGGAAATATGCTTAAAATCTTCAAAATTTATTTTCAACATTTTCCCCTCCTATCCTATATAAAGGAAGGACATTGTCCTACTATTACTTGCAATGGATGTTAGCAATTCAAGTATATAGTATTACAAAATCAAATGAAATAAGCATCGATATAGAAAAAAACTCTTTCCGAGACCGGAAAGAGTCCGTATTGTATTCAAAAGGTCTTATGCTAATACTTCTTTAATTTTCTCAACTGCCCAGTCAATTTCTTCTTTTGTAATAATAAGAGGTGGAGCAAAACGGATCACAGTATCATGTGTTTCTTTACATAATAGTCCTTTGTCCTTTAACTGTTCACAATAAGGTCTTGCTTCTTCTGTTAGTTCAACTCCAATAAACAAGCCTTTTCCTCTAATTTCTTTAATCGCTGGATTGTTTATTGCTCTTAATTGCTCAAGGAAGTAATTTCCTAATTCTAATGAGCGCTCAGCCAGTTTTTCCTCTTCAATGACTTCAAGGGCTGCAATGGAAACGGCACATGCAAGCGGGTTACCGCCAAAAGTAGAACCGTGTGAACCTGGGTTAAATACGCCAAGAATATCGGAATTTGCTACGACACAGGAAATTGGGAACACGCCGCCGCCAAGTGCTTTTCCTAAGATCAGCATATCCGGCTCAATTCCTTCCCACTCGTAAGCAAACATTTTGCCCGTACGTCCAAGACCAGCTTGAATTTCGTCGCAAATGAAGAGTACGTTGTTTTCTTTACATAAATCAGAAGCTGCCTTTAAGAATCCTGCTGGTGGAACGATAATTCCTGCTTCGCCTTGGATTGGCTCAAGTAAAAATGCTGCTGTGTTTGGAGTGATTGCCGCTTTTAATGCTTCAAGATCGCCGTAAGGAATTAATTTAATTCCTGGCAGCATTGGACCGAAGCCGCGCTTATATTCAGGATCAGATGATAACGATACAGCCCCCATTGTACGACCGTGGAAGTTGCCGTTGCATGCGATAATTTCAGCTTGATTTTCGGCAATACCTTTAACATCATAACCCCAGCGGCGGGCAGCTTTAAGAGCTGTTTCAACTGCTTCTGCACCAGTGTTCATTGGCAGAGCCATGTTTTTATTGGTTATCTTACAAACTTTCTCATACCATGTTCCAAGCTGGTCATTATGGAATGCACGTGAAGTAAGTGTTACCTTATCTGCCTGATCTTTTAAAGCTTGAATAATTTTTGGATGACGGTGTCCTTGGTTTACAGCGGAATATGCACTTAGCATATCCATGTAACGAGTGCCTTCCGGGCTTTCTACCCAAACACCCTCTGCCTTGGAAATAACGATTGGCAGTGGATAATAGTTATTTGCACCGTATTTTTGTGTTTGTTCAATAATTTCTGTTGTTTTTGAAGTTGTCATAGTCATATTGTTTCTCCCTTCAAGGATTATCTATAGGTGGAGAGTTTCAACTGAAACCCTCCGTCCCCTTTGTTCATTTATTATAGTTGTTCTCCAACTGATTTTGCTTGCATATGAAGCAGCAGATAGTCAGGACCGCCAGCTTTTGAATCTGTACCTGACATATTGAAGCCGCCAAATGGCTGATAACCGACAATTGCAGCCGTACATCCACGATTAATATAAAGGTTACCTACATGGTATTGCTGTTTCGCCTTCTCAATATGCTCGCGGTTATTGGAAATAAAGGCGCCTGTTAAACCATAATCTGTGTTATTGGCAATTTCCATTAGGTGGTCAAAGTCACGTGCTTTAGAGAATGCGAGTACTGGCCCAAAAATTTCTTCTTTCATCAAACGGGCATTTTGATCAAGGTCAGCGAAAATGGTCGGTTGAATGAAGTACCCTTTTGAGTCATCGCCTTCACCGCCAGTCATTAATCGGCCTTCCTGCTTACCAATTTCAATATAACCCATAATTTTCTTAAATGACTTGTCATCGATAACTGGGCCCATATAGTTTGCTTGGTCAAATGGATTACCGACAGTAAATGTTTTTGTTAATGCAACTGCTTTTTCAAGTACTTCATCATAAATATCCTGGTGAACAATGGCACGTGAACCTGCCGAACATTTTTGACCAGAGAAACCAAAGGCAGAATAAACAATGCTTTCAGCAGCCATATCTGTATCAGCATCTTTATCCACTACAACGGCGTCTTTTCCGCCCATTTCAGCAATAACACGTTTTAGCCAAATTTGTCCAGGCTGAACCTTAGCTGCACGTTCGTAAATGCGGCAGCCAACTTCGCGTGAACCAGTGAATGATACGAAACGGGTTTTTGGATGATCAACAAGATAATCACCAATTTCTGCTCCGCTTCCAGGTACAAAGTTAAGTACGCCTTCTGGAAGACCAGCTTCCTTCATAAGTTCAACAAATTTAGCAGCAATAACAGGTGTTGAGTTAGCTGGTTTTAAAAGGACTGTGTTACCAGAAACAATTGCCGCAACTGTCGTTCCTGCCATGATGGCTAATGGGAAGTTGAATGGTGAAATAATAATGCCAACTCCAAGCGGCACATAGATATATTCATTATGCTGTCCATCCCCTTGTGCTACTGGGAAGCCATCTTTAATGCGGAGCATTTGTCTCCCGTAGTACTCAAGAAAATCGATTGCTTCTGCAGTATCAGCATCAGCTTCTTTCCATGGCTTTCCTGCTTCCTTTACCATGTAGCTTGAGAATTCATGCTTACGACGGCGAAGCATCGCTGCTGCACGGAAGAGAATATTGGCACGGTGCTCAGGGCGCCATGTTTTCCAAGTTTCAAAGGTTGATAGAGCGGCTTGCATTGCTTTTTCAGCTAACTCTTGGTCAGCCATTGATACGCGGCCAATTACTTCATCTTTATTTGCTGGATTAATGGACGTAATTTTTTTATCAGTTGTAATTGCTTCCCCGCCAATGATTACAGGGTATTCTTTTCCTAATTGGGTTTCAACAAAGCTTAATGCATCTTGAAATGCCTGTTTATTTTTTTCTTCAGCAAAATTTGTTAGTGGTTCATGTGTATAAGGTTTCATGTAAGTATCCTCCTTGTATTTCCATTCCGTTTAAATATTATGCAAGTATCGTGCCAACATTAGAAACCTTATAGAATAAGTTTTTTGTTTCTGCGTGCAAAATATTTTGGCGCAAAATTTTTGTAGTGTTTCGAATGAACGCCAAATTATTTTGCGTTTATTAAAAGAAGACTCCCATATATATAAATGGAAGTCTTCTTTGTACTTTAGCTGATTTGTTCTTCATTTTCGGTGTTTAATAATGCTTTTTTATTCGGTACTATTGTAAGATTTGATCGTTTCAATAAATAATTAAAATGGTCGATTGGCATGGCTCCGTGTCCTTTGCCGTCTCCTAGTGTGAATTGCACCGTTGTCCCGTTATTGGTAACAACGGTCATTGAATCAGCGTGGTTATAGTAGCCTTGTATACCTTGAGAAATTTGAAACTTTGTACCTTCTACAATCGACATTACGTCTCTCCTTTGGTTCATTTTTCCTCAACAAGTATTTCCTTTTTAGATTAAAAAATACCTATTTTTTAAACCCAGCCAAACAACCGCACTGTTTGTGTAATAATGAGCGGAATAATAATAGCGATAGCCGTCGGGATGATGAATGCCATGAAGGTCCATTTTTTACTTTTAGTTTCCTTATATATATTGACCAATGTCGTCCCGCATGGATAATGGAGCAGCGAGAACAGCATCATATTTAAGGCGGTGAGCCATGTCCAGCCATGGTCGACAAATATTTTCTTTAAGTCCACCATACTGTTGACTTCTGTTAAGGAACCGGTTGACAAATATCCCATTAATAAAATTGGAAGGACAATTTCATTCGCCGGTAATCCTAAGATAAAAGCCATCATAATATACCCGTCTAATCCAAGCAGTTTGCCAAATGGATCTAAGAAATGGACGGCATGGAGTAATATACTTGTTTCCCCAATGTAAATATTAGCAAAGACCCAGGTTAAAATTGCTGCCGGTGCTGCAACCTTTACGGCACGAACAAGCACAGACCATGATTTTGTAGCTGATGCCCTTATCACCGTATCAAATATTTTTGGTTTCCGATATGGCGGCAGTTCCAATGTATAATGGGTTGGAATCCCACGGAGAGCCGTTTTCGAAAGTGCCCATGAAACAAAGAAGGTCACAATAATTCCAAAAAGAACAATGCCGACCAAAATTCCCGTTGTCACCAGAGACTTCATTCCGCCGCTAAAACCAGCCGCCATAAATAATGAAGCAAATACAATCAGTGTCCCCCAGCGCCCATTACACGGAACAAAGTTATTGGTCAAGATCGCCAGCATCCGCTCACGTGGTGATTCAATGATTCTAGTTGAAATCACCGCAGCAGCATTACAGCCGAAACCCATTGCCATTGTCAGCGACTGTTTCCCGTGTGCCCCCACCTTTTTGAATAGGCGGTCCATGTTAAAGGCAACCCTTGGTAGATAGCCGTAATTCTCCAAAAGTGAAAAGGTTGGAAAAAAGATGGCCATCGGCGGCAGCATTACAGCAATCACCCAAGTGGTCCCGCGGTATAAACCGAGTACAAGAATTCCATGCAGCCAATCAGGGGCATGTAGAAAAGTAAATATGGCAGTAAGATAGGTTTCCAGCCAGCCAAAGAAATCAGCTATTAGTGAGGATGGAACATCAGCCCCGGCAATCGTTATATAAAACACAATCCCAAGCATAACCATCATGATTGGAAAGCCGAAAATCGGTGAAGTGAAAATCGCATCCAGCTTTTCTGTCTTCGTATCCTTTTTGCCCTTCTTATAGGAAATACTTTCCCTGCATAATTGGTGACTGCGCTCGTATAAATGCTGCACAATGTCATCCCTTAACTGCTTGGTAGACAGCTTTTGAGCTTCAGTGTAAAGCTGGTCAAGACTCACTTAGGAAACCCCCTTTAACACTAGCTGTCTATTAATCTCATCTAATAAGGATTGATCTCCATCCAAAAGACGAAGCGCTACCCATCTTGCCGAAACTTGATTCCCGACAATTTTCCGGACTTCGGGTTCAATTTGCTGGATTTTTTGCTCGATTTCCTCTGGATATTGCAATTGTGCCGGGTGGCATTCGATTGCACCAGTCACAATCCGGTCAATCGTATCAAGAAGCAGCGGGAAACCGATTTTATTTCTTGCTGAAATTTTTATGACCGGTACTCCGAGCCGATTTGTCAGCAGCCGTTCATTTATCTCAATCCCTTGGTTCTCCGCAATATCAATTAGGTTGATGCAGATAATCACATTTTTTGTCATTTCCAGCACTTGAAGGGCAAGATTAAGGTTTCTCTCCAAGGAAGTGGCATCAAGGACAACAAGTGTTACATCCGGTTTTTCAAACACAATATAATTCCTGGCCACTTCCTCATCCTTTGAGTTGGAAAAAAGGGAATAGGTTCCTGGCAGGTCAATCAATTGAAATGTTTTGTTTTTGAATTCCACGCTTCCCTGTGCAAGTGAAACGGTTTTGCCGGCCCAATTTCCGGTGTGCTGTCTTAGTCCGGTTAACGCGTTAAATAAGGTGCTTTTTCCCGTATTCGGATTTCCTGCTAACGCAATCCGATATTCATTCCCCATTTAAAACCAGCTCCCCTTCTATTTTTGAGCTTTCCTCTTTTCGTAAAGCGATGGTTGTTTGGCTGACACGAAAAGCGATCGGGTCACCCAGCGGACTTTTTCGAACAACTTCCACTATAGCCCCTTTCACAAAACCTAAATCTAGCAGCCTTCTTCTCATTACACCGTCTAAATGTAATGCGGTTATTTTTATCCTATTTCCTTTTTCGCCATCCACCAGTTTAATAATGTTAGGTTGGGCCATTTGTCTTTCCTCCCCCTTAAAATGTTTCCCACGTGCAACTTTTGGTTAATTATATGACATTCGTTAAATTTTTGCCACCATTTAGCAAAAAAATTTATAAAAAAAAGCACGAGCGACTCGTGCTTTTTAGATTATTGTATAGTCCTGCCATTCTAGAGGAAGCAGGTTTTGATATTTTGCGGTTAGAAATCGGTCGTCTACCAACACTATTGTGCCATGGTCAGATTCAGACCGAATCAGTCTGCCCCCGGCTTGAAGCACCTTGTTGATTCCCGGATAGATATAGGAATAGTCGTAGCCGTTTTTACCATCATTAGTGAAATGATCTTTTATTAAGTTCCGTTCAAAGCATAACTGCGGCAAACCCACACCAATGACGATGACTCCATTTAGGCGTTCACCGATTAAATCCACTCCTTCGGAAAAAATGCCGCCAAGAACCGCAAAGCCAATTAATGGTTCATCCTGATTTGGTTGAAAAGCATGAAGAAACGCTTCTCGGTCATCTTCTGCCATGTTTGTTGTTTGAACTAGTGTTTTTATATTTTTCAGGTCGGAAGTTTGAAATTCTTCATAAACCATTTGCAAATATGAATATGACGGGAAAAAGAGTAAGAAATTCCCCTTCCGATTTTGGATGACAGTGTGAACCATACTTACGATCTCATTCTTTGTCCGTTCCCGGTCACGGTAACGAGTAGATAATGGCTTGATAAATATATCCGTCTGCTCCTTTGAAAATGGTGTTGGAATCGATAGCAGGTAATCGTCTGGGTCTCCGCCTAGAATATCTTGATAATAATTTAGCGGTGAAAGGGTTGCTGAGAAAAACACCTTTGCACGATACCCTTTCACCATTTTTGCTAATAATTTTGATGGATCCAGACAAAAAAGTTTTAGTGTGACATCATTTCTCGTCTTTTCAGCATAAATCACATAATGATCATCCAAAAGTTCAGCGATTTTTAAAAAATTCTGTGCCACAAAGTATGCTTCTAATAGACCGGGGGTGCTTCCTGTCTTTAAGACCTGTTCAGCTGTTTCGGTAAATTGACCAAGCAGTTCTATAAGGACATCGTCAAGGGTGTCAATGACAAATTCATTTTCATCGGCTTGTTTTTTCAATGTAATAAACCATGAATTAAGCCTGCTGGCGGCTTCGTATATCTGCTTGCTGTCCGTTTTGTATTCTTTTTTTAGCTGAAGGAAAGTCGCTTTTTCCAAACTGGCAGAAAACATCTCCCTTCCGCGGTCGACAAGATTATGGGCTTCGTCCACCAATAATACCGTGGCTTTTTTTTGCTCTTCCAATAAACGCTTTAGGGAAACCCGCGGGTCAAAAATATAGTTATAATCACAAATCACGGCATCTGCAGCGTAGGCAAGATCAATGGAAAACTCAAAAGGGCAAACCTTGTGTTTCATGGCATACGTATCGATTACCTCACGTGTCATAGCTGCTTCATTGCTTAAAATATCTAATATGGCTCCGTTAATCCGGTCATAGTAACCGTCGGCGAATTGGCAATGTTCTTTTTGACAAATTGTTTCATCTTTAAAACATACCTTTTCCTTGGCGGTGATTGTAACGGCTTTAAAGTTGAGGCCTGAGGAAAGCATCCGATCAAATGCTTCTTCCGCTGTTGTCCGGGTGATTGTCTTGGCTGTGAGGTAGAATACCTTTGTTAGCAAGCCTTCGCCCATTGCCTTTACCGCTGGAAAAAGAGTTGAGATGGTTTTCCCGATTCCGGTGGGTGCTTTTGCGTAAAGATTTTTTTCGTCGGCAATCGTTTTGTACACGGCTCCGGCCAATTTCCGTTGTCCTTCCCGGTATTTCGGAAATGGAAATTGGAGCTCTTGGCAGCTTACGGTTCGTTGCGCTTGATGTTTGATTTGGATCTTGGCATATGGGACATAGGCTTTGAGGATATCGAATATTTGAGTCTCTAATTCTGTAAAAGTGAAAGTCTTTTTATTTCGACGGATTTCATTTGTTTCTTTATGGACATATGTAAGCTGCACTTCGATTTCTTGTAATTGCTGTTCTTTGGCGTATATGTATGCATACATTTGCGCTTGGGCCCAGTGGACCGGATAGCCTTCTTTGTCGATTTGTTTAAGAGGCTCTGAGAACGACTTAATTTCGTCAATGACGGTTTTGCCGTCTTGATTTAGCAGTCCGTCGCAGCGTCCGTCGATGATATAAGTAAGGTCTTCGTATGGTATTTCGATACGGAGATATACTTCTTTTTGATCGCCGTCCTGGTATGTTTGCTGGATTTTCTGATGGACCCTTGTCCCCTCCGCAAGAGATTTTTGCGAACGGAAGCGGGAGTCAATACTGCCGGACTTAAAGACATATTCAACTAGTGTTCTTACCGATATGTGAATTTGATTGGTCATGAAAATCACCTGTAGGGAATGTGTGTTTGGTATTGATTATATCAAAAAGTAATGAAAAAAGATATTTTCATTCTGTGGGCATAGGGAGATGATTCATGAGAACTGAGACTGCGGGAAAGATCTTTCTTTAATTCTCATAAAAGGTTCATGAGAACAGAAACGTCGGGAAACTCCCTTCTTCTGTTCTCATAAAGGGTTCATGAGAACTGAAAGCTGAACTGCCCCCTTTTACCAGTTCTCATAGCAGGTTACCCGCGAATCTGCCCGTTCCCTTGAACAATCGCCTTCGTTGTCGTGATTGCCTTCAGTCCCATTGGTCCGCGGGCGTGCAGTTTTTGTGTGCTGATGCCGATTTCCGCGCCATAACCAAACTGCTCGCCATCGGTAAACCGAGTGGAGGCATTATGATACAACACAGCAGCATCTACCCCACGGAAAAATAAAAGAACATTTTCAGCATTTTCACTAATAATTGCCTCGGAATGTTTCGTCCCGTACCGGTCAATATGTTCAATTGCTTCACGAACATCTTCGACAAGTTTTATAGCTAAAATCGGCGCCAAATATTCACAAGACCAATCATCTTCGGAAGCTTCCTTCACAAACGGAAAGGTGGCGGCTAATTCTTGATCCCCGCGCAGTTCAACCCCTTTACTATGAAGGCTGTCCAAAAGTTCCGCCACAAATGGCCAATCTTTATGAACAAGCACCGTTTCAATCGCATTACAAACAGATGGACGCTGCAGCTTGGCATTAACTGCAATATCGATAGCCATTTTTTCTCCAGCACTTTGATCTATAAAAATATGACAGTTGCCAACCCCGGTTTCCAACACCGGAACCGACGCATTTTGTACTACGGATTGAATTAAACCAGCTCCGCCGCGAGGAATCAAGACATCTAAATATTGATTCAGCCGAAACATTTGGGAAGCTGTTTCTCTGCTTGTATCCTCTAAGAGCTGGACCGCATCCCCTGGAATCGCCGTATCCGCTAACGCAGCACGCATTACCTTAACGAGTGCTTTATTGGAATGCAGCGCAGAGGTACTTCCCCGCAGCAGCACCGCGTTACCAGCTTTTAAACAAAGACTCGCAGCATCCACCGTCACATTCGGCCGGGCCTCATATACCATTCCAATTACTCCTAGAGGAACACGCACTGTTTGGATGTTTAAACCGTTTGGACGCTCCCATGCCTCGAGTACCTCGCCAATTGGATCCTCCAGTGCAACAACCTGTCGCACACCTTCTACAATTTGGTCGATGCGCTCACTTGTCAACAGCAGACGGTCCAAAAGGGCTTCAGACATGCCTTTTTCTTTTCCGTCTAGTAAATCTCTCTCATTTTCTTGTAGAATCCATTCTTTTTCCTTGGCAATCTGGTCGGCCATATACACCAACGCCGCATTTTTTTCTTCCTTTGTAAGCACAGCTAATTTTTTTGAAGCTTGTTTTAACTTTCCGGCTTTTTCCAATAATTCGCTCATTTCCTTACCCCTCCCGTAAACTCACCCAATTATCACGATGAATGACTTCAGCTTTTTTATTTATCGAAAAATCCTTCGTTTTGGTACTTGGCAGTCCTTTAACCTTTACCAAATCCTTTGAGGAAAAATAAATCTGTCCCTTGCCAATTGTTTTTCCTTTTAGATTGCGGACCTCTACGACATCCAAGGCATTAAACTCACCAATTACATTGGTGACACCAACCGGCAGCAGGCTTTTCCCCTTTTGAATGATTGCCTGTTCAGCGCCTTCATCGATTTCTATAATGCCGCCAACCTGCGAATGATAAGCAATCCACTGCTTCCGCATTTGCATCTGTGTATGGAACGGTCCGCCAATATAGGTTCCATCCCCTTTGCCAGCCAAAATATCAACCAGTTTTTCCTTCCCTGAACCTGTGCCAACAAAGACACTGACACCGAGAGATAAAGCTTTTTTGGCCGCTAACAGCTTCGACTTCATCCCGCCTGTGCCAACCGAAGATCCTTTTTCTCCGGCAACTCCAAGAAGCTGGTCGGAAACCTCGGCAATATAATGGTATTTTTTTGCTTCTTTTGAAGCTTTGGGATTTCCATCGTAAAGACCATTCACATCAGTTAAAATGATCAGCGCATTGGCATGGAGAAATCCGCTTACGAGTGCCGACAGCATGTCATTATCGCCAAAAGTTAATTCCTCAATTGAAACAGAATCATTTTCGTTAATAATCGGAAGCATTCCGCGGTGCAGCAATTCCGTCATCGCCGAATAAAGATTTTGGAATCTTGTCTGGCTATAAAAATCCTCCCGCGTTAACAATATTTGTGCTGGAACAATATCAAATTGTTGAAAAAGCTGATTATAATGCTGCATTAACAATCCTTGACCAACAGCTGCCGCCGCTTGCTTTCCTGCTACCGTTTTCGGCCGGTTTGGATAACCCAGCGCATGGAATCCCGCTGCGACAGCCCCCGATGAAATTAAGATGACCTCATGACCTTGCTGTTTTAAATCAGAAAGAGCCGCGACATGATCCTTTATTTTTTCTTCACAAATCGTTCCGCAGGCATTTGTTAATGAACTGCTGCCAATTTTCACAACCACCAGTTGTTTCCTCATACATCAAACCCTCTTTTTGAAAAATAAAAAAAACGACTTTTCTGTCCTTATAGAAAGGACGGAAAAATCGTTTCCGCGGTACCACCTTTTTTGATGCCTCGCTAGCGCGGCACCCTCTCGAACCCGTAACGTGGGAACATATCGGCTTATGTTTGCATAAGCGGTTTTCATTAGGGCAGGTTCAACCAGCTTTCTGTGAGAAACCTTTCAGCCGCTGGGTTTCACTCTCTGACACGTTCTACTGATTTACTAGTCCCATACCATTCCAATTTTTAATTACCTTTGATTATCCTTAGAAATGGCCATATTGTCAATATAATTTATTGAAAATTACAAAAGGAGCTGTCCTGTTCAGCTCCTTTTGACGGTTATTGATTTGCTTGTTTCACCCATTCTGCTACGGTCACTGTCCGTTTGGCTTGATGCTTAACTGCTGCTTGCACATCCTCAATCATTTTCCCGTTTTGATCAACCGTCACACTTGTCCCATATGGGTTCCCGCCAGCTCCGAAGGTTACTGGATCAGTGTATCCTGGTGCAGCAACAATCGCTCCCCAATGGTACATCGTAGTATATAAAGATAAAATTGTTGCCTCTTGCCCGCCATGAGGGTTTTGTGCCGATGTCATGGCACTGACAACCTTATTGACCAGCTTGCCGCTAGCCCAAAGCCCTCCGCACGTATCGAGGAACTGCTTCATTTGTGATGGCATATTACCGAATCGCGTTGGCACACTAAAGATAATCGCGTCAGCCCACTCCAGGTCAGCACCTGTTACCTCGGGTACATGAGAAGTTTTTTCGACAGTTGCTTTCCAGACCGGATTTCCTTCAATTACGGATTGCGGCGCAAGCTCTGCCACTTTAAAAATTTTCGCTTCGGCACCAGCTTCTTTTGCCCCTTCAGCTGCCCAGGTTGCAAGTTGATAGTTGGTACCACCCATGCTGTAATAAATAACGGCTAAATTCACGTTTGACATCGTTTTTTTCGGCTCCTTTATTAATAATTCAAAAATAATATTTGGTTTAACCGAAGTTATCATACCCGTAATTATATATTTTCATTCGGCGATCGTTGTATTGGCGGAAAAATTTCAAAAAATGGCGGAATTAAACGGACTTTCCGCGGAATAAACCGGAAAACCCGCGGAATTATCGTTAATTTTGGCGGAATCCAAACAAAAATCCGAGGAAAAAGAAAAATCGAGCAACAAAAAAGCTGCCCGATTTCTTATATCTTTATTTTATTTTATCAAGTGCCTCTGATAACGTTTTAACCAAAAAGTTCAAGTCCTTTTGTTCGATAGTTAATGGTGGTGCTAAGGTTAAAATGTTATTATAACCAGCAACCGTAGCGCCGTTTTTTCCGATAATGACGCCTTTTTCCTTACAGCCGGCGATTACTTTGTTTACTAGGTCAACAGCAAGTGGTTCTTTTGTAACCCGATCCTTCACTAATTCAATCCCGACAAGCAGCCCTTTACCGCGGACATTGCCTACATACGGATGGTCATGAAGCAGGTCCGTTAAGTCATTTCTTAGCTGCTCGCCAAGTTCATTCGAACGCTCAAAAAGCTTTTCTTTTTCCATCAGTTCAATATTTTTCAAAGCCAAGGCGCAGGCTGCGGGATTACCGCCAAAAGTATTAACATGACGGAAATAGTCGTATTCCTCTGAACCCTTAAAGGCATCGTAAATTTCTTTGCGGACTGCGGTTGCCGACAGCGGGAGATAAGCACTGGTAATTCCTTTAGCCATAGTAATAATATCAGGCTTCACACCGTAGTTCATAAATCCGAACGGTTTGCCGGTTCGACCAAAGCCGCAAATGACTTCATCGACAATCATTAGTGCGCCGTGCTTTTCACACACTTTCTTCGCCGCCTTCATGTAACCATCTGGAGGGACAATCACACCGCCGCCCGTAATAATCGGCTCCATGATCATCGCGGCAATCGTTTCGCTCAGCTCCCACGTCATCGTTCGATCAAGTTCCTTGATGGAAGATAGCTCTAGCGGATCTGAGACATTCGTGTCATCTCGGTAGGAATCCGGCGGTGATACATGAATGAAGCCTGGAGCAAGCGGTTCATATCGGTATTTTCGCTGCGCCTGGCCCGTTGCTGCCAAAGCCCCCATGGAGTTGCCGTGATATCCACGATAGCGGGCAACAATTTTATAACGGTTATGTTCCCCTCGTTGCTGATGATACTGGCGGGCAATTTTAAAAGCTGTTTCGTTTGCTTCTGAGCCGCTGTTTGAGAAGAAAATGACATATTCTCCGCCAAGCATCTCATTTAATTTTTCGGCAAGCTTGATAGCCGGGACATGGCTGTTGGATAATGGAAAATAAGCCATTTGCTTTAGCTGCTCATAGGCGGCTTCAGCGAGCTCGGTCCTGCCATAGCCGATATTAACACACCAAAGTCCTGCCATAGCATCCAAATAGCGCTTGCCATCTACATCTGTAACCCACGAACCCTCTGCTTTTTCCGCGACAATGGAAGCGTTCGGACTATGAGGTCTCATCGCATGCCATACATATTGATCATCTTTTTCGTGAAGCGTCTCCGTCTTCTGAACCATTTATCAACCCTCCAAATCTATTAGTCTGGTATTATCATCAAGGAAAAGGGAATGGCGTTGAACCAACCCTCTTCTTTCTTCATTAATCTCAGGCACGATTTTGTTTGATTAACAGGCTGGAAAAATATTTACGGGCATTAGCGTTTCCAATCAGCACCGTTTCCGAAACATTCCCATTTGGATGCACAAATTCAACTGTCGCCCCATTTAAATGCTCTTTGACTTGATGGATTCGGTACCCCTTTTGGATATAAAAATCAATTTTATCCCGTTCTGCAAGATATTGTTGATACTCAGACATGCGTCCACCCCATTTTAATAAAGATCTACATTGTCAGGAACTTTTTGGCCGGCAGGCTGGTTGGCTGGTTCTTCCTTGATAATCCAATCACGACCGACAGAAAGTCCTAAATATTTTTCATCGCTGGGATCCTCAATTTCGGCCTGTGGGAATCGTTTGAACCACCAATATTTTGCAAGGACATAGTAGACAGCTCCACCAACTAAGAATCCGACAAGAAAACCGTATTCCGGAACAAAGTAGGAAACGGCGGCTCCAATAATCCAAGCGATAAAACCAGCAGCATTTACACCGCCAACGTATTTAAACTGGCCGTAATCTTCATATAATTCCGGAACATTAACCCGGCGCTTTCGCAGTAAATAATAATCAGCAAACAAGATACCGACAATTGAGGAAAGAATACCACCGACAAACAACAGGATCGGAATGATGACACCGAACAGCTTCCATGGCTGGACAACCGTTCCGACAATCCCGGCGGTAATAACTCCGGCCCAGAACGGGAATCTAGGACCGCCGACATTGATGAAAATAGTCGCAGCGGGAACCACATTTGCTGCCGTATTCGTTGACCATTGGGCTAGAACAATCATCAATAGTAAAATCGCGAGAATAAAGCCGCCCGCAGATTCTTGTAACGCGATTACAGGGTCATAATTTAGCACAGCGATATAGGCAACTGCCCCAATAATAATCATAAATGTCTGGGTAAGCGGCATGGCAATGAGATTTCCAATTAACGATGCCTTGTTCCGTTTAAACCAGTTCTTCTCATTTGCCGGTGCTTTGATAAACCGTGAAATCGACGGAATATCCGCACTTAAAGTGGCCCAAAAGCCCATATTGCTAAAAATTACAACAAGAAACGCTGTAAACGCTGCCCCACCGGTAACAGGATTCTCCGCCCAGCTCCAAACGCTTCTGCCAGCAGCTGCGGCCTTATCCGATAAGGATGAATACATCCATAACGAAATGATAATAATGACAGGCGCCGCCATATCGGCAAACCGTTCAACGGATTTAATTCCTAATGCAGTGTTAACTAATTGCACAATTGCAAACAGAAAATAGCAAATGAACCAATTATCAAAGCCAAATAATATATTCAAAATACCGTTCATGGCTGTTGCCCCAAAATAGGTGTTAATCCCAAACCACATTGAAGCAGCAACACAGCGGGTAACTGACGGGATATGGGTTCCAATCGTGCCAAACGGCGCCCGCATGTAGACAGGGAAAGAAAGACCATGTTCAATCCCAATATCGGCAATGAGTGAAATGAAAAAGCCGATAGCTAGACTGCCAATAACCGTGGCAAGAATAACCCATGGCAGCGATAAGGTCATGACTCCTGAGCCGCCAATCGCAAATGTCGCTAGAAGCACACACATTCCAACCCACATGAACGAAAACCCTAGCTTTGTAATTTTCCGATCCTTATGAGCAATTGGCAGTAAATCCGGTGTTTTTAAATGACTTTTTTTCATATGAACACTCCATTTCGGTTTTGGGTTCGAGAATTTTTTTCCAAAAACTCTGGACAACCGACGAAAAATATCTTTAAAAAGAAGCAATTGCTTTTTGGGCAAAGCAATTGCTGGAGGTGTTCAATAATGAAGAGTGATCAACTTGTGCGATACACTGCTAGATGGATAATGGTTTATTTTCTGATTCTGGTAAATTGGAATTGTATTTTGCTCTCTTCAAATATTGGCCCGAGCCAGGCTTGCCGACAAATTGTTTATCGCGGACGACATATTCGCCGCGGACTAATACGGAAACCGGCTCTCCTGTGATTTCCATTCCCTCAAAGGCATTGTAATCAACCGCCATATGATGTGTTTCCGCCGAAATGACTCGTTCGACGCTCGGATCAAAAATGACTATGTCAGCATCGGCACCGACAGCAATGGAACCTTTTTTCGGGAACAAACCAAATAACTTGGCAATCCGCGTGGAGGTAATATCAACAAATTGATTTAAGCTGATGCGCCCCTTCTTCACCCCCTCTGAGAACAAGATTGACAACCGATCCTCGATAATCGGACCGCCATTCGGGATTTTTGTGAAATCATCCCGGCCAAGGTCCTTCTGTCCATTAAAATCAAAGGAGCATTGATCAGAGCCAAGCGTTTGGAGCTGGCCGCTTTTCAACGCATTCCATAGGACATCCTGATTCCATTTTTCACGGAGCGGCGGCGACCAAACATATTTCGCTCCTTCAAAATTAGGCTTCTCTAAATAGCTTTGGTCCAAGACTAAATATTGTGGACATGTCTCACCCCAAACATCGAACCCCTTGCTGCGCGCTTCGGCAATTTGCTTTACTGCCTCGGCACAGGATACATGCACAACATATAGCTGAGAGCCTGCGAGCCCGGTAAAGTTGGCAGCCCGGCCTGTCGCTTCTCCTTCTAATTCCGGCGGCCTTGTTAATGCATGATAAATAGGCGCAGTGTTTCCTTTTGCTAACGCTTTTTTCGTTAAGTAATCAATTACATCACCGTTTTCCGCATGGACCATAACCAACGCCCCAAGGTCTTTAGCGGTCACAAGCGTGCGGAATAACGTTTCGTCATCGGCCTGGAAGACGTTTTTATAGGCCATGAACACCTTAAACGATGTGATTCCTTCCCAATCAATGACCTGCGGAAGTTCATTAAGTACTTCATCGTTGATTTCTGAGATCATTAAGTGGAATCCATAGTCGATAACCGCTTTTTCCCGTGATTTCTCATGCCATGTTTGAATCGCTTTTTTGAGCGGTTCCCCTTTATTAGTTAAGCAAAAGTCAATAATCGTGGTTGTACCGCCAAAGGCAGCCGCAATCGTTCCAGATTCAAAGTCATCTTTTGTAACCGTGCCGCCAAATGGCATGTCTAGGTGGGTGTGCGGATCAATCCCCCCTGGAAAAACAAGGCAGCCCTTGGCGTCAATCACTTCCGCACCAGCCGCATTTAAGTTTGCTCCAATTTGGGTTATGACTCCGTCTTCTATTAAAATCTCACCTTGAAATGTATCCGCTGCGGTAACGATGGTTCCGTTTTTGATTATTTTTTTCATCTCTCTATTCCTCCTCAAACGATTACTTCCTCGCGTCTGCTTTACATTCCACGGAGGCATTAAGTGCGGCTTGACGTTCGTTCCATGTCATCGGCGGCAGCTCTCTTGGTACTTCAACCATATCAATGGCACCGTCAACCGGGCAGACAATCGAGCATAAATTACAACCGACACAATCCTCTTCCCTTACTTTCAAATAGCTTTTTCCTGAAGCGTCTGTCAGCATATCGATGCATTGATGCGACGTATCCTCACAGGCAATATGGCATTTATTGCAATTAATGCATACATCACTATTGATTCTGGCAACAATGTTATAGTTAAGATCGAGATTGCCCCAATCTGAGTACTTTGGAACTGATTTTCCGATTAGATCGGAAGCTGCGGCAATTCCTTTGCTGTCAAGATAGTTATTCAAGCCATCAATCATATCCTCGACAATTCGGAAGCCGTGATGCATGGCTGCGGTACATACCTGCACACCGGTAGCCCCTATCAGCATGTACTCGACCGCTTCCTGCCAGTTGGAAATGCCGCCAATACCGGATATCGGGATATTAATATTCGGATGTCTGGCACATTCCGCAACCATATTAAGAGCGATCGGTTTAACGGCCGGACCACAATAACCGCCATGTGCCCCTTTCCCGGCTACATGGGGAATCGTGTTCCATGTGTCGAGATCAACACCCATTAAACTATTAATCGTGTTAATCATACTGATGGCATCGGCCCCGCCGTTAGCTGCTGCTTCGGCTGTGGCGGTAATATCGGTTATGTTTGGCGTCAGTTTCACAATGACTGGGGTTTTCGCAGCTTCCTTTACCCAATAGGTTTGTTTTTCTACAAGCTCCGGCACCTGCCCAGAGGCCGAGCCCATACCCCGTTCTGCCATCCCATGCGGACAGCCGAAATTTAATTCAAGTCCATCCACTCCAACATCCTCTACGCGCTTCACAATTTCATGCCATTTTTCCTGGTTTGGCTCCACCATGAGAGATGCAATAATGGCATGATTCGGATACTTCTTCTTCGTTTCATAGATTTCCTTCAGATTGACATCGAGAGGCCGGTCGGTAATCAATTCAATATTGTTAAAACCTGCTACCCGCTGGCCATTAAAGCTGATGGCAGAAAATCGTGAGGTGACATTCAAGATGGGATCGCCCAGTGTTTTCCACACCGCTCCCCCCCAGCCGGCCTCAAACGCCCGCTGTACCTGATATCCGGAGTTCGTCGGCGGTGCGGACGCCAGCCAAAATGGATTAGGAGACTTGATTCCGGCAAGATTAATGCGTAAATCAGCCATTTTGATTCCTCCTTTGACTTTAATTTTTGGGTGAAATCTTTCAACCTTTCCAAATAATGTCTAATAAGCCAAAACTACAAGAAAAATAGCCAAAACCCCCTGAATTTTAGCCAATACTATTAAAAAAATAGCCAAATCTTCTTTAAAAATTGCCAAAACTAATATTCGAATTTAATTTATCGTTTCAACCGGCGTAAATTGTTTATGAATCGAATATGCTGCTTCTTTCCCCTGCTGGGCGGCTGTAACGACCATCGCTTCTCCTTTTCCTTTGCCGAACATCACATCACCGCAGGCGAAGATTTTCGGATTCGAAGTCTGAAACGTGTCTCTATTCACGATTACTACCCCGTCTTTATGAGCGAGACCCAGCTGCTCAATCAGGGCAAAACGCCTTGTCTGCCCGATGGCTTTAACCACCGCATCTACAGGAATGACAAACTCTGACCCGGCAACCTCAACCGGTCTGCGGCGTCCGTCCGCTTCCGGCTCGCTCAGCTGCATTTTAATGCATTCAATCCCCGTCACTTTTCCATGTTCATCCCCGATTATTCGCTTCGGTGCCGTCAGCCAGCGAAATTCCACACCATCTTGCTTGGCGAACTCATATTCAAAATCATAAGCTGACATTTCTTCTTTTGTTCTGCGGTATAGGATTTTGACATTTTCTGCGCCTAGCCGGACGGAACAAGTGGCACCATCAATCGCAGTATTGCCGGCACCAATCACAACAACTCGTTTCCCGACAAAATCCTTTGATACATGGCCGCCTTTCGTTGCTTTTACAAATTCGATCGCATCATAAACGCCGTCCAAATCCTCGCCGTCAATCCCGAGATTGGGAACATGACCCATTCCGGCCGCCAGTATAATCCGGTCGAAACTGTCCGTCAATTCCTGAACGGTTATATCTTTACCAACCATGGTGTTTGTTCGAATTTTGACATTTAATTTTTCAATCTGCTCCACTTCCCAAAAGGAAATGCGCTGTGGCAGCCGGAATGATACAATTCCGTACGTATTTAAACCGCCTGCCTTTTTAGCACCTTCAAAAATGGTCACGTCATAGCCTAATCTTGCTAGTTCTCTGGCTGCCGATAACCCAGCGGGACCGCCTCCGATTACTGCAATTTTTCGGCCGTTGGTTTCTCCTGGTTCAAATAGGGTTTGTTCATTGTGGATGGCCCAATCGGTTGCATATCTTTGCAGGTTGCCGATCATGATGGGCTTTGTGGAATGGTTCAGGACACAAGCTCCCTCACAGAGCTCCTCGGTAGGGCAAACCCGCGCACAGCTTGCTCCAACCGGGTTTGCCGACATAATCGTTTTTGCAGATCCTAGTAAATTTCCTGAGGCAATTTTTTTAATAAAAGTAGGAATATCAATGCCTGTTGGACAGGCCTTGATGCAAGGGGCATCATAACAATAGAGGCAGCGATTTGATTCTTCCAGCGCTTCCCGGCTGGAAAGTCCCGGTTCAACCTCCTGAAAGTTCTTTTCAAGATTCGTCACGGAAATTCGTTGCAGTTTATTTATGGCCAAAGAGAAACCCTCCTTTTAATTTCAGAATGAGAAGTAAACCCTTTTTTGATAAAATGTAACCGCTTTATTTTTGTGAGAGGACCACCAGCCTTTACGTATGTATTTATCAGATGGACAGTGCTCTTCTTGTACCTTTTTTTGAATCTTACAATAATTTACCATACTTTGTCTTAAGATTTTGTAAAACAATGGCGAAAGGAACAAAATGACTAGGCTGCCGGAGATCTTGCTTATATAACAATGCCTGACAACAACTAAATGATTTGGTACAGTAAAAAAATATCATGCTCATTGAAAAAACTTATCGACAATTTTTCCAAAATGTTTTTGTAAATGTCCCACTAACCTTGAAAAGGACTATACACATCGTATAGTCCGAAATTATTTACGTCTTGATATGGTTTAACACCTCTGGATTCAAGGTTTTCACTAACGGTCTTCCTTCAATGCAGTCAAAAATATTTTGGCAGGTTTTCTCTTTCAATTCGGCTAGTGCATCATCGGAGATATATCCCGAATGCGGTGTTACATATACCTCGTCTAGGTTAAGCAGAGGATCATTTGGATCGGGAGGTTCATTTAACAGCACATCTAGGCTGGCTCCAGCGATGTGTCCTTCGACAATCGCTTGGTAAAGGTCCTCTTCATTAAATAATCCGCCTCTGCTTGTATTCACGATAAACGCCCCTTTTGGCATCAGCTTAAGCTGTTTATAGGAAATAATATTCTGATTCTCCGGGCGCAGCGGGATGTGCAGACTCAAAAGTGTGGACTGCCTTAGTAATTGTTCAAATGATACCGCTTCCACAGAATAATGAGCGAATATCTCTTTTGGAGCAGTGGGAGCATGTGTAATGATTCGGACACCAAAGGGCTGCAGTTTCTCGGCGACTCTGCGGGCAATTTTTCCAAAGCCCAAAAGTCCCACAGTATGGTTGCAGAAGCGCTGAATCGGCAATGTATCCATAGGGTTCCACCCGCCTTCGCGAACCTGCTTGTTGTAGGATGGAAATCTCCTGGTAATCATCAGCATATGGGCAATTGTATGATCGGACACCTCTTCCGTGCAAAATTCCGGTACGTGAGTAACCTTAATGCCTTTTCTTGTTGCTGCATCAATATCAATTGTGTTGTATCCAACGGATGAAGCTGTTATGATTTTGCAAGAATCTAGCTTTTCGATTAACTGGGCATCACATGGAAACCCGACCTGTACAATCACTCCGTCAGCATATGGAGCATAAAGCGGAAGGTCCTCCTCCAAGGTTCCGGACCGGGTAACATGCACATCGTAGCCCTTTTTTTGAAAAATATCACTTTCAACTGTATGGTCAATCCATTCGTCATCTAGAATCCAAACTAAATATTTGCCATTTCGCATCGGATTCCTCCTTTTATACCTGTGATGCTTCCTTGTTTCTGATTTCCTTCAACGCTTGAAGAAGCTTGGTGTTCTGTTCGGCGCTTCCAATACTGATTCTGGCGAAGGTTGGATAGCCCCAAATGGCGCAAGGGCGAATGATAAACCCTTGTTTAAATAGTTCAGCGGACAGTTTATTCGTATCTTGTTTCATATCGATAAATAGAAAATTCGTGTGCGTTTCTTCTACCGAATACCCTAGTGAGCGGAATTCCTTAATTAATCTATCCATTTCCTGCTTGTTAGAGGTTAAGACGTTCTGCTTATGCTCCTCGTCTTCAAGTGCTGCGATGGCACCTGCTTCCGCAACCCGGTTACAAGCAAATGGCTCCCGTACTGCCTGAAGCGGCCTGATGAATTCGTCCTTGGCAAACGCATAACCAACTCTCATGCCCGCCAATCCATATAATTTTGAAAAGGTACGAATCGTGATAACAGGTAATCCTTCCTTCATAAACTCCACTCCGGTGGAATAATTCGGGATATTTATGAATTCCCCGTATGCCTCATCAAGAACTCCCACAACATGCTTTGGGAGCCTCCTGAAAAATTCCCGAAGTTCGTGATCCTCAACAATCGTCCCGGTTGGATTATTAGGATTACAAATGAACACCAATTTTGTTTTATCCGTAATCGCGTCCAAAATCGCTTCAAGGTCAAACTTATGATCTTTTGTCGTTGGAATCTCAACAGGAGTTCCCCCGACTAAGAGAGTATTTTTATGATATTCAGAGAATGTTGGTGTGCAATAAACAACTTCATCCCCTGGATTTACAAATGAAGCAATCACGAGTGTAATGATATTATCAGCACCATTGCCAGTTACATAGTTTTCCGGATCAATCCCGTGAAGGTTCCCTAGTTTTCTTCTTAGATTTAAACTTGTTAAATCAGGATAATAATGACTTTCCAGCACTGCCTGCTGCATGGCAGCGACTGCTTTAGGTGACGCTCCAAGCGGGTTTTCATTCGTTGCAAGCCGGAAGACCTCCTTTAATGATCCTTGGTTTTCTACATCCTTTGCTGCCTGACCGGGAATATATGGGTCCAATTGGTTAATGGTGCCGCGCCATAAATTTTCTGACATAGTAATTCCTCCCCCTATTTTAATATGTAAAAAATCAGTTCAGATTAGTAGAATCCAATTCTATCCACATTTTACACAATATTCAGAATAAAACTAAAGCAATTTTCATGCTATTAGCAAAAAAATATACAAAAACACAAAAATTTGAATTAAAGAAAAATATAGTTTTGGGTTTTCACTATATCCGTGTTAAAAATCTATAGCAAATCATAAAAAAGGGTACTTAACGATTCTAGGACAATAGTTTACTATTAAGAAGATTCATAAAATTAAAACAATTGAAAGGGGGAATTATTTTTCTCAATTTATTAGTGTTTTAATGCGGTAGCTTTGTTGGAAATTAAATAGGTAAATAAAGGAGGAACTGCGATTCATGTATGCTATTATCATTTCTGTAGTACTGCTAATTGTTTTAAGTATGCTGCGAGTGAATGTCTTATTAAGTATTTTAATAGCCGCCTTAAGTGCCGGCTTAATTGCCGGGATGTCCGTTTTGGATACGATGAACATGCTGATCGGCGGAATGGGCGGACAGGCAGAAACGGCAATAAGCGTCATATTACTCGGTGTTTTTGCTGTCATGATTAAATATTCCGGGATTACTGGATTACTATTAAAGAAGCTATTAAAATTTATGAAAGGTAAACGTGCCTTCATATTATTGGCCATTGCGGCCGTTTCTAGTTTGTCACAAAACCTGGTTCCCGTGCATATTGCCTTTATCCCAATCCTGATTCCTCCTTTACTTCATTTGTTCGATCGGATGAAAATAGATCGGCGTGCGGTTGCAACCGCTTTAACCTTTGGTTTAAAAGCACCGTACATTATCATTCCCGCCGGTTATGGACTTATGTTCCATCAAATTATTGCCAGCGAGATGAAAAAATATGGAATGACGATTGCAGTTGGTCAGCTCCCGCTTGCCTTGATTATTCCGGGACTTGGAATGATTGTAGGATTATTAATTGCTATTTTTATTACGTATCGTAAAGAAAAAGATATGGGAACTCAAGCAGACCTAGAAAATTCTCCAGCTTCCCTAGAAATTTCAGCCACATCAGAAGAAATTACTTTTAACAAGCAGCATGTTATTACCATCATTGCCATTTTACTATCCCTTGGAATTCAAATTTATACACATTCGCTTGCCTTAGGGGCACTAGTCGGGATCATTGCTATGTTTTTAGGCCGCGTCGCCCCGTTTATGAAGGGTGATGAGATTGTTGACGACGGGATGAAAATGATGGGGGCAATTGCCTTTGTATTATTAATCGCTGCAGGATATGCCGCAATTCTTAGGGAAACCGGATCGATTGATGATTTGGTAGCGCATACATCCAGCATTATCGGTGGAAGTAAATTTTTCACAGCGTTTATTATATTATCAATTGGCCTTTTGATTACGATGGGAATTGGTACTTCGTTTGGTACTATTCCGATTTTAGCCGCGGTTTATGTTCCTTTATGTATTGCTGTAGGCTTTTCGCCGCTGGCAACTGCATCACTAATTGGAACGGCCAGTGCTTTAGGGGATGCCGGTTCACCTGCCTCGGATAGTACGATTGGACCTACAATCGGCTTAAATGCCGACGGGCGGCATAATCACATTTGGGATACATGTGTGCCGACGTTTATCCATTTCAATATTCCGTTGTTTATCTTTGGATTGATTGCCGCGTTTATACTTTAGTTTTAAATTATTTATCGGTATTGGGGAAGCAGAATCATTCTGCTTCCCTTTTTAATTTGGTGCAGTTTGTTATGGCTAATACCCAAGGAAATAGATTTTAGTAGGTTTCGGTCGCGTAGAGCCCTTCTACGTGCCCCAAGTTCAATAAATTAGTGAGTTTCGGTCACGTAGAGCCGTTCTACGTGCCCCAAGTTCAATTAATTAGTGAGTTTCGGTCACGTAGACCTCTTCTACGTGCCCCAAGTCCAATAAATTAGTGGGTTTCGGTCGCGTAGAGCCCATCTACGTGCCCCAAATCCAATAAATTAGTAGGTTTCGGTCGCGTAGAGCCCATCTACGTGCCCCAAGTTCAATAAATTAGTAGGTTTCGGTCGTGTAGAGATCTTCTACGTGCCCCAATTCTAATAAAATAGTGGGTTTCGGTCACATAGACGCCTTCTTTTTTCTTTCCCAAGATGAAATAACAATTTCAAAGAGTGAAAGGGCTCTCCAGTTCCCTGGAAAGCCCCTATCTCAAATTTTAATCTTCTTCAAATTCAACGCATATGGTAGTTCATTCCCTAGGACTCCGTCAATTGCTGCCTTCGTTGTTCTTGTTCTTAGCTCGTGAATGGACTCTTCTGAAAAATAGGAGGCATGCGGTGTGATCAGGACCTCTTCCATCGTTAGAAGTGGATAGTCCTCTGCTGGCGGCTCTGTTTCCAACACATCAAGCCCTGCACCGGCAATATGTCCATCTATAATCAACTGCCGCAAATCCTCCTCATTCAATACCCCGCCGCGGCACGTATTAATTACAAAGGCTCCTTTTGGCAGCTGGGAAAGCCGTTGGAAATTAATCGAATTTCTTGTTTCAGGTGTTAACGGCACATGCAGGCTTAGGATATTTGACTGCTCAAGCAGGCTATCTAAAGAAACTGGAACGACGCCCAGTCCCCTCATTGTTTCTTCTGGCACATACTCATCATGTGCTAAAATCCGTACACCAAACGGCTTTAGTTTTTCTGCTACCATCCTGGCAATTCGGCCGAATCCAAGGAGACCAACCGTTCTTGAACTAAAGCGGTGGATCGGCTGCGTATCTAGCGGATCCCATTTACCATTTCTAACTTTACGGTTGTAAGCGGACAAGCGCCTTGTCACTGCTAGAATAAGGGCAAGCGTATGGTCAGAAACCTCCTCGGCACAATAATCAGGGACGGTTGAAACAGCAATCCCTTTTTTACTCGCTGCCTCAACATCGACATGATTAAAGCCCACTCCTGGGATGGAAATCACTTTACATGAATCTAATTTTTCAATCAACTCAGCAGTACATGGAAATCCTACCTGTGCTACCACGCCGTCAGCAAATGGGGCGTACAGCGGTAAGTCCTCTGCTAAAGCTCCTGAACGCGTTACCTTTACTTCAATTCCATATTCTTGATAAAGTTTTCTTTCTAAATGATGTTCATGCCATTCATCATCCAGTAACCAGACGAATTTATTACCATTTCTCAACATATCTCACTCCTTAGCTAGTTGTTTTAATCGTTTTTCGTAAAGCTGTTAGCAGCCGATCATTCTGTTCGGCCGTACCAATCGTAATCCTTGCGTGGTTCGGCAGTCCCCACGCAATGCAGGGACGGATTAATATCCCTTCCCGCATCAGGGTATTTGATAGGTTCACAACATCTTCCTTCATATCGACAAACAAAAAATTAGCATGCGAATCTGAAAGGGCATAACCTAATTCTTGGAGTTCTTTAGCAAGTCTCACCATCTCACGTTTATTTTCTTGTAGTATTGTAATTTTGTATTCTTCGTCATCCAGTGCCGCTGTAGCACCGGCTGCAGCAATACGATTAACCGCAAAAGGCTCGCGAACGGCCAGGATTGGTTCAAGCAGTTCATGACTGGCACTACAGTAACCTACTCTTGTACCTGCCAGTCCATACAGTTTGGAAAAAGTCCGGACAAAAATAACCGGATAGCCTTTTTTAACAAAATCTACTCCGGTAAGATAACCCTCTAGTTCAATAAATTCCACATAGGCTTCATCCAAAACAACAATGACCTGCGGTGGAACCTGCTGCAAAAACGCTTCAAGCCGGCCTTTTTCAACAATTGTCCCAGTAGGATTATTAGGGTTACAGATAAAAATAAGCTTTGTCCGATCCGTTATGCTGTCAAGAATCCGATCAAGGTCAAAGGTTAGATTTCCTGTAAGAGGAAGTTCAATTGGCATTCCTCCCAAAAGTAAAGTAATCGTTCGGTAAGCCGGGAATGTCGGCGTACAGTAAATGATTTCATCACCGTCATTGATATAAGCCGTTCCAATCAACGAAATCACATTATCGGCACCATTTCCGATAAGAAATTGATCCTGGTCCATCTCGTACAGGCTTGCGAGTTTTTCACGAAGCTCTCTGCAGGTAGATTCAGGATATAATTGACTGTCCAGCAAGGCGCGCAGCATTGCACTGACCGCTTTTGGTGACGGACCCAATGGATTCTCATTTGATGCAAGCCGGGTAATCTCCGCTAAGCCGAAGTCCCTCTTTACATCTTCAATTGCCTTTCCTGGAATATATGGTTTTAACTGAGTAACATTCCTGCGCCATTGTTCTTTTGACAAGATCGGACACTTCCTTAAATGGGAGTTTTATTTTGGATCTAAAAACTATTTAAGTAGTATTGATAAAACGGCGTTGCCGCTCCGTTTAATTTAAGAACTTCTCATTGGTTAAATCGGAAGGAACCAAAATCGAATTACGATAATCGCTGGGACTTTTTCCTACAATCGTTTTAAAAACACGACTAAAATAATGAGAATTGCTATAACCTACCTCTAAGGCAATTTGGTAGACTGTATAATTTAAGTCTTGAAGCAATTCCTTCGCTTTTTCAATCCGTAAATAGGTGATATATTCAACAAAATTGCTGCCGGTTGCATTTTTAAAAATCCTGCTAAAATATGTAGGACTAAGGTGAACATGGCTCGCAACTTTCTCCAGAGTAATCGCTTCTAAGAAATGCCCCTCAATATATTCCATGGCCTTCTGGATTGATTTAAGCGTATGATCATTATGATGATTAGTGATAAAATCCAAAAAACGGTGAATTAAATCGCGCATCCACTGTTCTAACTGTGACAAATTTTCAATAAAAGGGATCAGGGATGTATATTCCCTTAAAATCATGTGAATTTCCTTCTGGTTAGCACCGCCGTTGATCGCAGCCCGAGCCAGCATCGCCGCAATTTCGGATATTTGTAGAATAAAAACTTCAGGATCTACGTTTTGAGAGGACGATATTTTGGCAAATAGATTTTTCAAATTTTCATAAACTGCTTTCTGATCATTCACCATCAGTTTATTAGCAAGTGCCGACACTTCCTGATTTGGAAGGAGCACATGTTCATTGGTAAATCTTTCGATGTTATCAACATGAATAACCAGATCATTCCCCTTAAAAAACTTATATTTCAAGGCATATTGTGCCTCTTGATAGGAGTAATGCAGGTTTCTGACATCTTCATAATAATTCCCGATACCGATCGTCACACTGTAACCAGTTTGTTCACTGATATAATTTTTAGCATCGTCAGCCAATTTTACGGCCAATTCTTTATAACCGGCCTTTTGTTCCTGAAATGGCAGCGAAAGTAAAATGGCAAATTGATTTACCCCTGTGCCCATCGCCAAGCATTCATTCAATTTATGAATGAAAAATTGACGTGTAGCCGTAATAATTTCATTGCGGACTACATCCTGCCACTGTTTGTTTTTCTCTTTATTCTTCCAAAGAAACTCATCAATTTGAATCGACATTGCCATATTTGGAACAGTTGACAAGCCAATTAACTGGCTTTGGTTCCAAATTTCCCTTGAGTTTTTAATATTTCCATAGAGTAGGTTGTAAATAAGGCTTACCCTTAGAGATTTCATAATGTTATTTGGATCTTCACTTCTCTGCTGCATCAACTGCTCTGATTGAAGAATCTCTATTCTTAGTTCTTGCAGCAGCCGATAAACCACTTCTTTATCCAGCGGCTTTGTTAAACAATCAAATACACCATTCTTAAACATCCGTCTCATTTCCTGATTGGCATACCTGCTTTTAATCATGACAATAGGCATGGTGAATTTTTTATTATTAAATTGCTGCAGAACAATATTTTGTGCTAGTGTTGTCATGTTATCAAGATCAACCAGCAGCACTTTCGTTTCATTTGACGGCAGCCAGCCCTCTTTTAACACATTCTGCCTGTTTCCTTCTTCAATAGAAAAATCAAATTGATGGTCTTGAATAATTTGTAGAAACAGATCTCTCACGTTTCGGTCATCTGTAGTTAGGAGAATCTTGTTTTTCATATAACCACATCTTTCATACCGGAGTTTAGATTGAAGAAAAGATTAAAATCCATTTCATACAAAATTCGCTATTTCTATCAAAATTCCTGTTCTTTTAAGATTAAATTTGAGCCAGGACGTTTCAGTTACGCCTGGCTCTGCTTCATTATTTATGCTGTTTCATTTGGAACAGGATAAATAGTATCATAATAATGCATCATTTCTTCCCTTAAGCGACGGGCACCCCAGATGGCGTTATCGCGCTGCTGGTCTGTAACCACATATCGTTCAACAATCATTTCTCCAAGTCTAGCATGAAATTCTTCGTCCTTTTTAATGGTTTCATAGCATCTTGCTAAGTCAGGAAGACCGATTCGCTTGCAGTTCTCAATGACAATGTCATGTGTAGTGGTGGTAGATGTTTCGGAACAGTTCCAAACGGCAACGGCGCAGGCACGGTCCTTTCCAAGTGCCTCCCAGTGCAAATTCTCCCAGCCTAAATGCTCTTTTGGCGGCTCTGTCGGTGCTGTGTAACCATGCTTTTCAAGCACACGGCAAATGATTTCATAGTGGTGGGCTTCCTCCCACATATGTTTGCATAACGCAGTAACCGTAGAGCGTTCAAATTCCTTCCAATAATCATTGATTTGTTTGCCTAGAAAGAATACGTAGGCGATTTCCAGCCAAACTCGCTGTTCAATTGCTGTAAATACCTCATGCTGAGTAAGATCCTCACGTGTCCAAAACTTATAGGCTTTGTCATGAGCATATTTCTTAAGCTCTTCTTTAATTCCTCTAAATTCAGTCCAAAATTCTTCGTGTGTAATCGCTGTCATGATAACCCCTCCAATGTTATACAATATTCTGATTATTCATAATTATATGGTTGGTATATCATTCTTGTAAGTAGCTATTTTTATGATATCTATCACATTTTTATCTTTTTTCTTGGATCTATTACTTTACTTCCATCATAGCCTTTAAGCTTTCTTCACGAATTAATTCAGTCAGCTGTTCTTTATAGGCTAGGAATTTAGGCTCAACTTTTATGCTATATGGTCGAGGGTGCTCGAGTTCAATCGGAATGTCAGCCTTTATTTTTCCCGGCCTTGATGTCATTACGACTACTCTATTGGCTAAATAAATTGATTCTTCTACATCATGGGTGATAAAGAGTATCGTTTTATGAGATTTTTCCCAAATTTCTAGCAGCAGTTCCTGCATCAATGTCCGTGTTTGATTATCAAGAGCTCCAAAGGGTTCATCAAGCAATAGGATTTCAGGATCATTTGCCAAAGCCCTTGCAATGGCTACACGCTGCTGCATCCCTCCTGAAAGCTGTTTTGGATAATGCTTTTCAAAGCCTTCTAATCGGACCAGCTCAATATATTTCTTTACAATGTCTTTTCGTTCTGAAGCACTGTTCTCTTTTGTTTTAAGGCCAAACTGAATATTTTCTTCCACTGTCAGCCATGGAAATAGCGAATAGGCTTGAAACACCATGCCGCGATTGGAAGAAGGTCCGAACAGTTCCTGCCCGTCCAGATAAACATCACCCGTTGTCTGCTCTTCAAGACCAGCAACAATCCGCAGCAAAGTAGATTTCCCGCAGCCAGACGGTCCAAGTATGGTAATAAATTCATTTGGCATGATGGTTAAGTTTGTTTGATCTAGCGCTAGTACATTAGGACCTTTTTTATTTCCGGCAAAAACCTTCGTGACATTTTTAATTTCCAGTTTTGGGTTACTCATCAGCTTCATCACCTTCCATAATGCCATGGGAACGCCTTGCGAATGCAGACTTTTAAAATTAAATCGGATAGTAATCCAAGTACACCGATTGTTACAATCCCAAAAATGATATTTCCTGTCTTCAGCATGCGCTGTGATTCCAGGATGAGGCTGCCAATCCCGGAAGCAGAAGCAACGAGCTCAGCTACAATAATGTAAGACCATGCCCAGCCTAAGATTAACCGGAGGATTTCCATAATTCCAGGTAATGAGGCCGGTAGAATAACGGACCGCAGCACGCCAATTCTAGTTCTGCCAAGAGTATAAGCTGCTTCTAACAGTTCGCGGCGGACATTGCCAACCTCCACCGCCACCATTAATACTAATGAGAAAAATGAACCGACAAAGATAATCGTAATTTTTTCAAGCTCGCCTACACCAATCCATAAAATGAATAATGGTATGAAGGCTGATGCCGGCATGTAGCGAATAGCAGAAATGATAGGTTCAAAAAAGGCTTCCACAACTTTAAAGGTTCCCATTAAAATCCCCAGCGGTAAGCCAATGACAACTGCAATGAGAAATCCTGCCAGCACCCGGTATATGGTAATCCCGATATCATTGATGAAACCATAGTCTGTAAATAAGGTAATTCCTGAATGCACTATATCTACAGGGGTTGGCAAGAAAAGCGGATCTACCATTCCGGTGAAAGTTAGCAGCGACCAGACAGCCAGTAATAAAACAACACTTGCGATACTGATACCGACATATAATCGGTGCGGGATCGACGCTTGCGGCTGCAGCCACTTTTTACTGCTCTTTGTCCGATTTTTCGACTTTTGATGGGAAATTAATACTGATTGATTGACAATTTCCTCGTTCTTAGCCGCTTTCTCCATTAATTCACTCTCCTTTTATTGCACGAATGAGTAATCAATAAGATCATCGATATTTGGCTCATGATCGATTAATTTGTGTTCCTTCCAAAATTCAGCACCCAGGTTTGTTAGATTGTATAATTCACCAGGCTGTTCCTTCGTCCCAAAAAGTTGTTTGTTTCCCTCTTCATCATAGAGACGAATTCCTTTTAATGATTCTTCCAGTTCAGCTGGTGATTGTCCCATAGCTTTCCCCATAATCTCCAAGGCTTCCTGTTTGTTAGTTTTATAGAATTCCATTGCTTCAAACCAAGATTTAACTAACGCCTTTACTGCTTTTGGATTTTCTTTGACAAAATCCCTGCGCATGGCAATCGTACTGGTTATGACTCCTGGAGAGGCATCACTCGTCATAAGAACATTGCCGAAGTCCGTATTCTTGGCCTTTGTTAACCACGGCTCCCATGTGACCGCCGCATCCACTTTGTTCGCAACAAATGCAGCACCAGCATCGCCAGCTGTCATGTTCTGAGTGTCAATCTCTTTAAAGTCAATCCCCTCTTGCTTTAACAAATAAAGGAACCAGAAAAAGCTTGCCCCTCCATCTGTTTGCACCGCTACTTTTTTACCTTTAAGATCTTTTAGGCTTTTTATTTCCTTTTTCGCCACGATGCCATCACCGCCATGTGATTCGTCTAAAGCTACAACTTGAACGACATCGACGTTACTGGCAGCAGAAACGACATGTGTATCGACAGTGGAAGAAAAACCTTGGATCCGATTAGCGGCAAGAGCCGTTCTACGGTCGGTATTACTTTCCATTTTCATTAATGTAACATCAATTCCGTTCTTTTTAAAGAAACCCTTTTCCTCAGCAATCCATAATGGACCATAGCCCACCCACGTGGCAACACCCAAAGTGATGGACGTTTTTTCGCCTTTATCTTCTTTCTTTTGACCATCAGTACTCGTTTGTCCGGCACAACCTGCGATTACTAATAAAATACATAAGATTGCTAAAAAGCTAGCTTTTCTCATCTCATTTCCTCCTAATGTTTGATGTTGAAATTATACAAACATGGATGGTATTGCTTCTAGATGATAATCGCACTGATGATCGTATGAAAAATGAAATTTTAGTATCCACCTCCAATTGTAAAATTTGTTACCTTTGTTGGAATAATTAAAATATTCTATCCTATTTATACAATATCCTGTTCAAAAAAACGGGGATTTTTTTGTATAGGTTAAAAATTTGTACAAGAAAACAAATATTTTCACTACGGTTGACTTGTTAACCTAAAAAAACCCTTCCAATAATTTTAGAAGGGCTTTTAGCATACTTAAATATGGCTATTTACATTGCTTTTAGTTGATATTGTTCTATTTTTCGATATAGGTTTCTTACACTGACGCCAAGAACTTCCGCAGCCTTTGTTTTATTCCAGTTCAGTTCTGCCAGCACTTTTTTGATGTGTTCTTTTTCTAGCTGCTCAAGTGAACACAAAGCCGCGTGTGTTTCTTTTGAATTCGATTTGTCTGCAGCTTGAAGCAGCAAATCAGAAGCCTCGATTATATTTCCTGTACTTAATAACATTCCTCTCTCCAATAAATGATGAAGCTCTCTAACATTACCAGGAAAATCATAGGATTGTAATGCTTTCAACGCTTTTGCATCTAGGGTTTTTCCGGCCTTTAAAAAATGCTTAACCAATAATGGCAGATCATCCATCCTGTCCCTTAAAGGAGGAATAGTTATTTTCACAACGTTAAGACGGTAATACAGGTCTTCGCGAAAGTTCCCCTTGGCAACTTCCTCATCTAAATGGCGGTTTGTCGCAGTTATTGTTCTTACTTTTACTTTGCGTTCCCTTACTTCGCCGATTCTGCGAAACTCACCTGATTCTAAAAAACGTAAAAGTTTGACTTGTAGAGATAATGGCATTTCACCCAGTTCATCCAAAAACAAAGTTCCACCGTTCGCCGCTTCCACCAGTCCTTTTTTGTCTTGATTAGCACCCGTAAATGCTCCTTTAACATGTCCAAATAGCTCGCTTTCAAGCAGCTGCTCTGGTAATGCCCCTGAATTAATAGCCACAAAGGGTTCCTCACGTCGAATACTCCAATAATGGAGTGCCTTTGCAAATAAATCTTTACCAGTCCCGCTTTCCCCTTCGATTAACACCGGCACATCACTGTCAGCTATTCTTTCCGTAAGTTCTAACAGCGAACGAAGTTTAGAGTTTTGCCCTATTATTTGAAAAGAATGCTGCTGTTTTATAATTTTTTTCATGCTGTCATTCTTTTCTTTTAGAGTTTTATTTTCAATAGCCTTCTCTAATGCCATCTCAAGCTCAGAAAGGTTGTAAGGCTTGGTTATGTAATCAAATGCCCCTTGTCTAATCGCTTCGATTGCAGTCTCAATGGTGCCATGCCCTGTCAGCATGATTACTTGAATCTCAGACTGAATCTTTTTTGTCTCCTTTAATAAAGCAATCCCATTCATTTTCGGTAAACGGATATCATAAATGGCTAAATCATAATAATGCTCATGGATTAAGGGGACGGCATCTTCTGCGTTTAGTGCAAAATCTACTTCATAGCCTTTACGCCGTAAACGGAAAACCAGCAAATCCACTAAATCCTTTTCATCATCTACAATTAAGATTCTGTTTTTCCCCATGATGAACCCTCCTTTTTTCCTATATGAATAGGAATCATTATTTCTACCGTTGTACCTTTCCCGACGTTGCTTATCAATTGAATCCTTCCGCCAAATTGTTGAATAATTCCGTAACAAACAGAAAGTCCAAGTCCGGTACCTTTCCCCAGCGTTTTTGTCGTAAAAAATGGATCAAATATATATGGAAGGTTCTCTTTAGAAATACCTTCGCCCGTATCCGAAATTGATAAACAGAACAAATTGTCCTTCAATTCCCCGCTTATCGCAATTTCTCCATCCTTTTCAATAGAATCTATGGAATTATTGATAATATTGACAAGCACCTGCATCAGTTTTAAGCTATCACCAGGGAAGACAGGTATCTCGCTTAAATGGCTGATAAGCTTAATATTTTTCTTATTTAAGGAGTAATCCACCAACGTGATCGTATTTTGGATAATTTCCTTAATATCTATTTCGGATACAGTCCAATTGGTTTTCCGGGAAAAATTTAATAGGTTTCCGGTAATTTTTTTACATCGGCCGGCATTGTCTGTTATTTTTTGCAGATAATTGTCCAGCTCATGGTTGTCTAGGGTTGGGTCACTTCCGTTGATTCGATCCAATAAATCTTCCGCATAAATATTGATTACGGTCAAAGGATTATTTACTTCATGTGCAAAGCTAGATGCCATCAATCCGAGTGCTGCTAATTTATCTGTTTGGATCATCTTCTCCTCGATTTCCTTTTTTGCTTGAATTTCTATACCCATTTCATTAAAAGACTCCACCAATTTTCCGATTTCATCATTTCGTTCAACTGGAAGCCTAGAAAATTCTTCGGAGTATTTCATTTTATTTATTGCTTTCTCCAGCATTAAAATTGGTTTGGTAAAATAAAAGCCAGCGTAAATGCTGATTAAACTGACTATGATGGTAAACAATGCCATAACGATTAAACCATCGTTGAACATTTTGTAGATTGGTTTAAAGGCTGATGTTTTCGGCTCCTCCATTACCAAAGACCAATTTAAACCGGGAATTTGCTGTTTAACTCCAAGGACAGAATCGGTTAAGATCACACTCTTTTTTTGCCATAGTTTGCTTGAGTCCTGGTGAGCAATTACTTTTCCTTTACTGTCAAGCAAGTATAAATAGGACGCTTGATCCTGCCGGAACGATGCAATTTTACCAACAATTTTTTGCAGTTGTATGACAACACCGGCCCCTTTTGTTACCCCATTTTCATAGAGTGGTACCGCCAGTTTGATGACAGGCTGGCCAAACTGATTAATCTGAACGTCGCTATAGGCTTTATTATTTTTCTTGTGCTTCTGCCACATTCCTTTCGAATACCATTTTTCGTGCGATTCAGGTTTATTTAGCTTATATCGGGAAATTCTTTTCTCCACATTTCCATGGTCATCAAGTATGACAATTTCCTCAATAGATTCATTTTGCTGCAGCAGTTGATAAAATTCGCTGTCGGTTCGGCTTGGAGCGCTTAGTAAAGTAAGGTTCTGCAAATGCTGGGAAGTGAGATTAAATTCCAAACTAATTTCTGTAGATAGGTTTTGTAAAATTAATTCCTGTTTTTCTTTTATTCTGTTTTCTAAATCTATTTTTGTATGGTAGAAATAATAGAAACTTATCAGCAGTAAAGGAATGATGGACATGAAGAGTCCGAATACAAGAACTTTATGTCTAATCGGCTGGGAAGTAAGCCATTTAATGTTGAATGCCATCTTTTTCTAGTCCCCTTCGATCCGCACCTCGGAATTCGGCAATTTTTAGCAAATCTTGATTTAAAGGGATTCCGAGCAAATTCTGTTCCTGTTTATTAATCAAAAAGCGAATGTTATCAGGCATTTCCACTGGCATTTCGCGAGGAGAATTGCCTTTTAAAATTAAACTTACATATCTTGCAGCTTGGAAACCTTGATCACTAAGGCTTGTGCCGTAGCTTGCCAGGAAACCCTTTTTCACCTCATACTCGTAAATTCCCATCGTAGGTAAATGATGCCGATTTGCCATTTTGACAAGTGTGTCTGTCATAGATTCAATACGAAAACTGGGCAGTATGAAGAGAGCGTCGTTCTTCGTAAGATTCTTCTCAAGCTGCTTTAACATAGTTTTGTCAGCTGCATTCCAGACTTTAACGGTTAGCGATAGTTTTTCTGCCGCATCTAATGTATTGTTTAAACCAAGTCTGCTAATTTCGGTTTCGTCATCATATAAAATATGGACTCTTTTGATACTTGGAATTAAATTATATAGGGTTTCCAAACGTTTTCCAGAGAGACTTGCATGAAAGTTATTGATCCCTGTAAATTGTCCTCCAGGTGTTTTTTCACTTTGAATAATCCCGATTTCTTGCGGTGAAGCAATTCCGGCGAACACGACGGGGATTTTTATTCTGCTTATGTCCATCGCCTTCTTTAATTCAATGGTTTCGATGCCGCCAAGTGTTACTATTAAGTCCGGCCGGATTTCTAGTAATTCAGCAATCTGCTTTTTTAGCTTTAGCGGATCTGCTTTTGAGTTTTTGATAATAAAATGGAGATCATTTTGGTGATAGCCTAATTCCTTTAGGCCATTTTTTAACCCAAATAGTTTTTCATAACGGCTGTCACCGATTGTCAGTACACCAATGTTAATTATCTTAGCTTCTTTGGCTGGAGGATTCCTTATCATGAAAATAACTGCTGCAGCCAGTAAGGTGAATATAACCATTTTGTAAATCCATTTCCTCTTCACATTCATGATTCAACTCCGAATTTTGACGTTTACACTATAACTATATAAAATAAAATGTCCGATCTCAGAAAAAAATAAGATGATTCTATGAACCTTTTATGAATGTTTTTTGAACAAAAAACAGATAAAAGCCCTTGAACCAGTGATTCAAGAGCTTACATTTATCATTATAGAATTATTTCTTGCTGCTTTTTAATTCGTATGGAACGTCAGCCGGGGCATCCCCTTTAGGCCAGTCATTTGTTTTTTCAGCAAAATCAGGTCGTTGTTGGGAAAGAATAAATCCAGCAAGATCAGCTGCCTGCTGGTCGTTTAAAGTGCCTTGTTTCACACCGCCCATCTCGCCAAGCGGCATATTTCTTTGAATATAGCCTGCTGCCGTTGAGATTCGGCCCATTCCGGCACCAATATTAAAGGACTTACTGCCCCAAAGAGCCGGGCCAGAAGTCGGGCCGGTACCTGAACCATCTGCTCCATGACAGGCGGAACAGGATTGCTGATAAAGCTTTTCGCCATTTGCCACGTTTGGCTTTGGAGCATTTTGCATAGAATTTTTAATAATCCATGGACGTTCTTTCATTCCAATCGGTACGTCGGTAGAAATATAATTTAAATAAGCAACCATCGCTCGCATTTCATCACTATTTGCTTCAAGAGGTTTGCCATTCATGCTTCGTTTAAAACAGCCATTAATACGGTCTTCAATTGTTAATACCTTTCCTGCACGTGGGTTATAGGCCGGATAAACAGCCGTTACTCCAGTTAATGGAGAAGTCGTATCTGTTCCTGCGCCGCCATGACAGCTGGAACATGCCAAATTATTTCCGACATTGTGTGGCAAAGCAGTATTGGTTTCGTTCATAATTTTATAGCCTAATTTAATGGAATCGCCAAGAGGTCCTTCAGGAACTTTCTCCATACTTGGCGGTTCATATGTCTTCATCGCAGTTTGTTCCACTGCCGCCGCTTGTTTTTGCTGTGGTTCATGCTTCGCTGTATACTGATCACCGCAGCCAGACAAGATAAATGCTAATGCCATAAGAGGCAAACCATACCCTAATTTCTTTTTTGTCAGCTTCCTCATTTCCTTCACTCCCATTAGTAATGTTTTTTTCTGTTACACATAATTAATTTGCAATTTCTGTGCCAACTTGAAAAACAAGGTTTGATTGCTTATTTTATCAGGCTTAGCGGGCATAAGTTGGTGTTCACAGGGAGTTGGAAGAACATTAAAAAGCATGCCAAAAAGTCATAGTCTGACATTTTGGCATGCTTTTTAAAAAAGTATTTATAAAAAATTTATCCTTTTTTAATCCAAAATTTATACACGTTATCTTCTTCGGTCTTTAATAACTCATGTCCGCCGGATTTAGCCCAAGCGGTCAGATCATTTTTCGAGCCTTTATCTGTAGTATGAATTTCTAAAATTTGGCCGGATTCAAGTTCATCCATTGCTTTTTTTGTTTTGACAATCGGCATTGGACAGGCTAAACCTTTTGCATCTACTACTTTTTCTGAATTCATTTTTTAACTAAATATTTTTACGATAAGGTAAATGACTCCTGCCAGGAGCCAGACAAATGTCCCAGGTCATATTGGGATTGGTAATTTACCGCTTTTCCCTTTAGAATCGGACGTTTGTGTACGTTTTATCCCTCAGGAACCAGTTGTTGAGCAATCAGTTCGTTTTTGATCATCCATGTTCATGTTTCCTTCTTCCTTTCTATCAATTTAAAATTCCAATTCTCCTTCCCAAGCAAGCATGCCGCCTTCCATATTAGTTACATCAAAACCATAGCTTTCTAAAAATAGTGTTGCTTGTGAGCTTCTGCCACCCGAACGGCAAACGATGATATATGGGAGTTTTTTATCAAGGTCTGGCATTTTGAATTCGACTAAGCCTAGTGGAATGTTTACTGCCGTAGGTATCTTTCCTGTTTTTACTTCAGCCACTTCACGAACGTCAATAATATTTAATTCCTCGCCCTTATCAAGCCGTTGTTCAACTTCTTTTGCTGTAATTTGTTTCATTTATCTAATCCTCCTGGAAAGATGGTTTAATTTTATACCCATATAGGTATTTTAGTTTCTAAAAAAAAGATGTTTTTCTTTACAAAGATTATTTTATACCTATATGGGTATTTTGTAAAGTGATATATTTAATTGAAAAAGCCCTTATTGAAACAACAAGGGCTTATCCATGTATTAAAGTAACCAGCTTTTCCAGTCCATCAAGCAGCCGTGGGGATGGGCGGCAGTAGAGCTCTTCTTCCAAAATAAGTATTCGATCATCGTTAGCAAATCCTAGTTTTTCATAGCCAGGTCGTTTCGTCACATTACTTTTTTGCACTTTTTCCTTACGAACACCGACCCAAGCAAGGCAAATGTATTCCGGGCTACGGCTGATGACATCCTCCCAATCCGTCTGGACACTTGCTAATTCAACATTTTGAAAAATATTAACTGCTCCAGCCGCTTTAGAAATTTCAGTCAGCCAGTTAATTTTTCCTGGCGTAAAAATCGGCTTTGGCCACCATTCCCAATACAAGGAAGGTTGATGCTCAACGTTCAAGGTACGCTGTTTTACTTTTTCAAGCCTTAAACGAAATTGTTCCACTGCCTTTAATCCTTTTTCCCGTTCCCTAAGAATCTCAGCTGTTTTCAATAAATCCTCCTGAATTTCCTTTAACGATTGCGGATTTAGGACAATATGGGGAATCCCTCGTTCCTTTAATGCTTCAACGTTCTTTTCCATCCCTGGCACACTTAACGATGCGAGAACCATATCGGGTTGTAATTCTTCCACTAAATCCATGTTGATGGATAAATCGGGGCCTAATTTTGGCAGTTCCCTAACTGTTGCCGGCCAATCAGAATAATCATCTACCCCGACTAACAAATGAGTCAGCCTCAAATACTCCATGATCTCCGTATTACTGGGACAAATAGAAATAACGCGCAAATCGACACCTCTCCCCTTTTTCTCTATCTTTCAAGATTAGTTCTCTTCCATTGCTTCGGTTAATTGAAATAAAAGACGATATATCATTTGTAATCCTTCGCCAATGGTCATATTTTCATCAAAACCGTCGACAGCATTCAAGGCAAAATTCAAGTCCCAAAGCCCTTCCTGCTGATTAAACATAAAATCGTAATTGGCTTTTTCTCCGTGTAAATGGTGCTCTAGGAACGTCCTTAATTTTAGGCTGTATTTCTTTTGCAGCTTAAGCCCCAGCATGACATCATATGTTCCAAACACATCATCAAGTTCAATAGAAACCGCATCTACGTTAACAAAATCAAACCATTTGGATTCGACATAAACAAATTCGTTTTTGTGTTTATATAAATAAACTAATGGCTGAGTTAGAAAGCTCGCTGATTCATTCCTAATTAGATCTTCCGATGCTTTATCGCAGCGTTCGATATAGGCGTCTGAGAAGCGCTGCTCAGGTTCGATTTCTACAATCGGGAAATCGGTTAGATGGTGTTTAGTTAAATACTCTTTTTCCTCTTTGAATACCTTTAATTCATTCCGGGATTGTTCATTTATGTATTGAATAAGCTTCTCTTTTAGCAAGCCACATTGCCCCCTCAGTTTACAGTTTTCTTCTATATTATATTGTATTTTTTAAAATGAAAAAGCAAATATGCTTAATAAAAAAATAAAGGTGACGTAAAATCGTCACCTTTACTGTTAATTTTCTGCTAATTTTCGTGCGACAGGTTTTTCCGCAGGTTTGAAATCACCTGGATCCTCCGCTTGCTTAGGGCGTTTAATAAAGAAGGCAAGGATAAGCGCAACTGCCGCGATTCCAGTAGCAACAACGAATGAGTAGTTAATCCCATCTAACATGGCCTTCATCATGACCTGCTGCTTCATTTCTGCAATTGCTGCCGGTGTCGGCGGTGTTGCCATGTGCCCCATTGAAGCCTTTGCTGCTTCTCCGAGTTCTTTCGCTCTTGTAGCTGTATGAGTTGACATAATCGTAACTAAGAGGGCCGTACCTATGGCTCCAGCCACTTGATTCAAAGTATTATTCATCGCCGTACCGTGTGGATAGAAGCGCGCTGGAAGCTGGTTTAAACCGTTAGTCGATACCGGCATCATGACCATCGACATACCGAACATCCGGACGGAATACAAAATAATTAAATGCGTGTAGCTGGTATCTAGTTGTAATTTACTGAATTCGTAAGTTGTTATCGTCGTAATGGCTAAACCAATAATCGCTAATACGCGTCCGCCGAATTTATCGAATAATTTACCAGTTATTGGCGACATCAGTGACATTAAAATTGCACCAGGAAGCAGCATTAAACCTGCATCCATCGGTGAAATTCCGCGAATGGTTTGAACGTAAATTGGCAGCAGGAGCATCCCTGAAAACAATGCCATATTTAGAACCATAGTAATCGCTGAAGATAAAGCGAACATCGGATATTTGTAAATTCGGAAGTTTAACAGTGGCTGTGCTTTTTTTAGCTGCGTTAAGATAAATACAGTTAACGAAACGGCGCCAATAGCAATAGTTCCGTACACATATGGGCTATCCCAGCCTTTGCTTCCGGCAGAACTAAAGCCATAAAGGATTCCACCGAAACCAATACTCGATAATAGCAGCGAAACAAAATCCAGACGGATATCCACTTTTTCTTTTTTATCTCTAATTAAGAAAAAGCCTATTAAGATTACGACAATTCCGATTGGTGTAATGAAATGGAATAACATCCGCCAATCATAATGTTCAATGATCCAGCCAGACAATGTTGGACCAATGGCTGGTGCGGACATTAAGATTAAACCAAACACACCCATTGCTGCTCCCCTTTTCTCTACTGGGAAGCTTACAAGCATAACATTCATTAAGGTTGGCATCAAAATTGCAGACCCGGAAGCTTGGAGCATTCTGCCTGTTAATAAAACTGGAAAAACATGAGCAGTCCCTGCAATAATTGTTCCTACTGTAAACAGCATCATGGCCGATAAAAATATTCTGCGGACGGTATATTTTTGAATCAAAAACGCAGTGGTCGGAATCAAAATACCGTTCACCAGCATGAACCCCGTGGTAAGCCACTGAACGGTCGCTGCTTCAATCTTTAAATCCTTCATTATAGAAGGAAGTGCGATGTTCAATAATGTATTATTTAAAAATGCAATAAAGGCGCCGACCATGAGGACAGCGATTATTCCATATGGCGGCTTGCTCGCTTGTTTATGAGCATTTTCCATTAAATATCCCCCTTAAACTAAGTGTTCATTTTTTTATACCCCTGTTTCATACTTTCCTATATTATACTCCTAGTTCAATTTTTGCAATAAAAAAATCTTGTGAAATATTGGTTTGTCATGGTTCTAAAAATAAGGTACTATAAATTTAGACTGGTAGTACAATATAAAACCAAGGTGATTGTATGAATGACCGGAAACAGCATGTTGTCCAAACTGCACATCAATTATTTATTGAAAAAGGGTTTCAAGCGACTTCCATACAGGATATTTTAGAATATAGCGGTATTTCAAAAGGCACATTTTATAATTACTTTTCCTCAAAAAACGAATTATTAATAGCTATTTTTAAAACTTCTTATATTGAGTTGCAAAAGGTGCGTGATGAGGTTTTAATTGGAGAAGATCCCTCTAATATTGAAACTTTTATTAAGCAAATTGAAATACAACTAACAATGAACCGTAAAAAAAGGTTAATTACATTGTTTGAAGAAGTGATGGTGTCGAATGACGCTGATCTCAAGCAGTTTATCGAAAAAGGCCAAATTAGAAATATTCGCTGGATTTATAGCCGTTTTCTCGATATTTTTGGTGAGGATAAAAAGCGTTATCTCCTAGACTGTGCCATCATGTTTATGGGGATATTACGTGAGAATATCAAATTTTATCGTATGGCTAATGATGAAAATCTAAATATAAGACAGGTTGTTCGCTATACTGTAAATAGGATTGCTCATATCGCGGCTGAATTAACGGAATCGGATGAACAATTAATTCAAACGGAGGCTCTCGAACGCTGGCTGCCGGATTGTAAAAAACCTGGTCATTTATTTCGGAAAAAGTTCCTTCATAGTTTATTTACATTAAAGAATATTTTTCATCAAAGCCAGGAACACGTAAAATACACGGAATTGCTGGAATTTATTGAGGAAGAATTAATAGAGTCGAAAAATCCACGTTCTTTTCTTATTGAAAGTGTTCTTCAGAAGCTGAAAACAGTAGAGAATCCTGTCGCACAAAAAGAACTTATCCAATTAGATCAGTTAATTGATGATTATTTTAAACAGGTAGAAATTGAAAACCCCTAATCCATCTTAGGGGTTTCTTTGTCGTGTCATTATGTATTAATATAAAAGGTTTTTTGAATTTCCCAAACGAAATAGTGCTTTGAATACTGTTTCACTTCAACTACTGCATCTTCACCATCTTTGGTAAAGATTAATCCGGAGCCCATTTGTTCCTTGAAATCCCAGCCCTTTGTACCCATCCATTTCTTGACAACTTCATAGCGGTTGGTTGTTGTATTTAAAGATAAAAAGCGAACCCGCTTTTCTGTTTTTGCAAATTGTACATATTCCATATCTGATAGATGAAGCTTTACGGCGGAAACAAGTAATGGCACTGGATTCCCTTCCTGAAAAACCGTGGAACCAAAGCCCGTTACAATTAGTCCATTTCCTACTATTATTACTATGATAAATGCCATTATTATTTTTTTCATCCGTCCCATTTATAAGCCCCCTAAACCATCACTCATATAAATAGACGAATGAACTGGGTATTTTGTTTCAAAAATGGGAAAATTTATTTAATAAGACGTGTCTTTTATTAAAAATAAACGCCGCTATGTTTAAAAACTCTTGCGGCGTTTATTATTAATTTTTATTTATTATGAGCAGGTCCATCTTTTCTTACAGTTGAAAATAATCCTGCGCCAATTATATCGAGTGCCGACTGCATTCTTTCTGTTGATATATTATCAGCGATTGTATCCTGTGGTGTATGATAAACTTTTTCAATATGGTAAACAAGCGGATCCCAGCTGTCGATTCCCATCCAAATAAATAAGGCTGCAGGTATACCTGCTTGATGGAATGGCACATGGTCACTTGAACCAAATGTTCCAGGTAAGATATCAGAATTACCTAATCGAGCACCGGCTGCAAGTGTGGAGTCAGTCACTATATTCGTGCTTCCATCTGGTGTCATCGCGTATAGATTTTTGGCTTTTTCATAATTAGTTGCAACCATATCTGGAACAAATACCGCTTCAATATTATCTTTTTGTTCCTCCGTCAATTGGCTTACATAATATCGTGAGCCAAGTAATCCGCGTTCTTCAGAACCAAAAGCGATAAATTTCAATTCTTTGTCGGTATTATATCCTTTATAAACTCTAGCAAGTTCAAGCATTAGACCAACCCCTGAAGCATTGTCATTTGCCCCAAAGGCACCAACAACGCTGTCATGGTGGGCACCAAGAATAACTTCTTTTGTATTAGCGGTTTTTGTCTTTGGAGCCTTTGTTGCAATTACATTAACCGATTGAAGATTGGAAAAATGTTCGGCAGTAAGGCTGATTTCAACAGGTCCCTTCACTGCCTTTTCCTTTAGCCATTCACCCTGAATAAACGCAGCTCCAAAAACAGGAACATCGTATTTTGTTGTTAAACTTGGGTTAAAGGTTTGTCCGTAGTTTCCACGGCTGCCGACAAGACTTTGTAAAATAACACCTTTTGCTCCGGATTTTACAGCATTGTCTACTTGTGTTCGATAGTCCGCTGTAGTGCTGGCACGAGGCATAACCACTATTTTTCCTGCAGTACTTGCTGGAAAATCAATTAGGTTTGTTCCACCATCTACATAGAGAACTTGTCCTTTTACAGACTCATTACTTAGTCTTCCATTTTGTGCAGCGGCCATTTCCCAAGACGTTCCATCAGCAAAAGCTACATTTGCAATATATTGATCTGGAACAGTGAAATACTGATATTCTACATCATATCCGTAACTCTTTAACGTTTTGGCAATATAATCTGCTGAACGTTTTTCCGCATCAAGCCCTCCAGGTCGTGTTCCAATTTCCTCAGATAAATATCTGATATGTTCGATTGCCCTGTTAGCATCAACTCTTGCTACCACCTTTTGATCATGCGCATAAGAAGATTTCCCGTTTGTAGTATCTGCTGATGCGAACCCTACCGAACCAAATGCAATCGATACAGCCAAGAGTGAAGCAAACACTTTTGAACCTTTTCTTTTAACTACCATAACCAGCCTCCTAAATAGTTTTCGTTTGCCATTTAAGTGAAGATATAGTGCTATGTTATGTATCTAGCAAACTTGCTTGTGCAGTTGGCACAATTACAAACAATTTTAGATTATATCTTGCCTTTAAACAAGACTAAATATTATAAAAATTTCGATAATAATCGACATATATTTTTAAAATCCACATTATTTTTTATTTACATAGAAAAACCCCTTTTAGCTATATTCTAAAAGGGGTTATAGATTAGACTATTCCTTCTTTAAAAACGTGCTTGGCATCACAACAGCTACGACCTCGCCTGTTGCGCAGAGAATATCGTTAGCATAAACTTCTGTTTCGACTTTAAATTTTTTCGGATGAATCTCATGAACAGTTCCAATCGCTTTTAACGGTACGCCATTTGGTGTCGGCTTTAGAAAGTTTACATGTAATGATGCTGTAACAAAACGCGGCGGTTCCGCCCCATCCCCTGGTTCATGGCCATTTTTACGATGAAGTGTCAAGGAAGCGGAGCCCGTTCCATGACAATCGATAAATGATGCAATTAAGCCGCCATATACAAAACCAGGCAGCGCATGATGTTCAGGTTTCGGTGAATAAATGGTAACGGTCTGATCTCCTTGCCAGCCCGTACGAAAATGATGGCCTGCCTCGTTCAAACGGCCGCAACCATAACACCAGGCAAAATCATCAGGATACTCATCTTGAATCGCATGTAATACCTTGTCTTCCATCAACACAATCCCCTTTCTCCTCGAAAACGCTTACACCTTCTATTAAACTATCATAACACCAAAAAATCCCATTGGTCAATAATTGTGGAATAAAGTGGTGCCTGACACCTTTAACCAAAAAATGGTTGACTAAATTGATTATACTATTAAGATTATACTTAGTATTACGAAATTTATAAGGGGGTTTTTGGATGGATAAGATTGCTGAGAAACGAATATCTCGTGCTGAGGTTCCTGAGGGGTTAACATGGAATCTAACGGATTTATTCCCTTCCGAAGAGGCTTGGGAAGCTGAGTGTGGCGTTATCGAAAAGGAAATTGCTCAGTTTGAGCAATTTAAAGGAACATTACATACTGGTTCAAAGGCTTTGCTAATCTGCCTGGGTGCTCAAGAACAGCATTTAATGAGAATTATTAAAGCATGGACATATGCGAACCTGAAGCAATCTGCAGATGGGACGGATCCGATCAACCAAGCAAATTCAGCAAAGTTCTCTGCTTTACGGACAAAAAGCATCGCTGCTCTATCATTTATCAACTCGGAAATTCTTTCACTTAAAGATGGTACAGTTGATATCTATCTGGAGGAAGAGCCTGGTCTGGAGCAGTTTAAAAAGTATCTATTAGAGCTACTTGAAGCGAAAAAACACCGCCTTTCTCCGGAAACGGAAGAAGTTCTCGCAGCCCTTGGCGACCTCCAAGGTTCACCATATCAAATCTATCAAATGGCGAAGCTCGCAGATATGGAGTTTACCCCTATAAAGGATGATCAAGGAAACGAACAGCCGGTCTCATTTGCCCTGTTTGAAAACCGCTACGAATTCTCTGCCGATATGGAGGTACGCAGAAAAGCATATAAATCTTTTGTAACTTCATTAAAAAAGTATACAAACACGATGGCGGCTGCCTATTCTGCCGAAGTAAACAAACAAGTAACGCTTGCCCGTCTGCGCAATTACGATTCTGTCACTCATATGCTGCTTGATCCGCAGCAGGTGACACTGGAAATGTATAACAATCAAATAGACATTATTTATAAAGAACTGGCACCGCATATGCGTCGATTCGCTCAATTAAAGAAAAAGGTATTAGGGCTTGACCAAATGATGTTCTGTGATTTAAAAGCCCCGCTAGACCCCGATTTCGAACCGAAGACGACTTTTGAAGAGGCTCGACAATTAATCCTAGATTCTTTAAAAGTCATGGGGCCTGAATACAGTGCAATAATCGAACAAGGCTTTAATGAACGCTGGGTAGACCTGGCGGATAATATCGGAAAATCTACCGGTGCCTTCTGTTCCAGCCCATATGGGGCGCATCCCTATATTCTGATTACCTGGCAAAACAATATGCGCGGCTGCTTCACACTGGCACATGAATTCGGTCATGCGGGACATTTTTATCTGGCGAACAAAAATCAAAGAATTATGAATGTACGTCCATCGATGTATTTCGTCGAAGCACCTTCCACCATGAACGAAATGTTACTGGGGCAGCATTTACTGACAAATACAAACGATCAACAAATGCGCCGCTGGGTGATTCTTCAGCTATTAGGGACGTATTATCATAACTTCGTAACACACCTGCTTGAAGCGGAATATCAGCGCAGAGTCTATGCCCTTGCAGAACAAGGAAAAGCCTTAACGGCAAAAACTTTAACAGAAGCGACTGGTGCTGTCTTGAAGGAATTCTGGGGAGATACAGTGGAAATCGATGAGGGCGCAAGCTTAACGTGGATGCGTCAGCCTCATTATTACATGGGTTTATATCCTTATACATACTCCGCTGGTCTAACCGTCTCAACCGCAGTTGCGCAAATGATTCATGAGGAAGGTCAGCCCGCTGTGGACCGCTGGCTCGAGGTGCTTCGTGCAGGTGGAACGATGAAACCGCTCGATTTAATTAAACATGCCGGAGTGGATATGTCGACTCCTGAACCAATCCGTAAAGCCGTTGCCTATGTCGGGTCATTAATCGATGAATTAGAACGTTCATATGAATAAATTACTACTAAACAAGCAAGCCCTGGAGATCATCCAGGGCTTCTTTGATAAATTTCACATCTTAATGGTACTGCTGTTTTTTTACTCTGTTCAAAATTAACTCGACAAATTTTTGACATCGTGCATAATCTTCTATTTGCGGCGCTAATTCAATTTTTAAGGTGACGGCTAGATTTGTTTGAACAAACAGCATGTCTCTAAATTTATTCACCGCCCCGCAAAATTGGGGATAACATGTATCCCCTGTCCCTACAACACCAGTTACGAGTTCTTTGACATTGCGAGTTTCAAACACTTGATAAATCGCCTGCATTTCCCTAGGTATTTCCCCGTTTCCCCATGTATAGGTACCGATTACAACTGCATTGTAATCATTCAAATCTTCAATGGGAAATTCTTCGATGCGAAAACATTCTGCCTGAACCTGTTTTTCCAAAAATAATCTCCATAAAAGCTGAATCACTTCTTCTGTATTCCCGGTTTTTGAGGAATATATAATAGCTGCCCTCATAGCTCATCGAATCCATTTGATTGCGATACTTTCGAATATGTCCTTGATTTTTGTTCGAAAAAATCGGACTTAGTGTCGTTCATCATTTCATCGCTAAAAACATGAATCCACGGCATTGGATTTTTTCGATCCTCATATTTGTTCGCTAGCCCTAGCTGTCTAAAACGTTTATTTGCAAGATATTCAGTGTATAGTTCGTACTCCTGCAAGTCGATTCCATCAATATCTTTTAAAATAAAATGGGCCCATTCCTTTTCAAGCTCTACCGCTTGTCCAATTGTGTTATAAATATATTCAATATTCTTAGGATGATTTAATTCCGGATTTTCTGTTAACAAAATGCATATAAACTGTGCCACGAAATAGGCATGCTGCATTTCATCCCGCTGAATATAGCTGATCATCGTGCTTGTTTTCAACATTTTCTGCTGTCTTGCCAGATGATAGAAAAAAGCGAAGCCGGCATAAAAATAAATCCCTTCCAGATTAATCGAGTTTACCGCCAGCTGGAATAAATGCTGCGGTGTCGGATTGTTCCGAAAACATTCATACGCATCTAGTATAAGCTGATTCCGTCGCTGCACAATTGGATCACTTTTTGCCTGATTAAAACGGAAATTTTGCTCCTTCAATGGTACGAGTGAGCTTAATATATATGAATAGGATTCGTTATGAACTGCCTCCTGCTGGGCAATGACCGCAAAGATCGCCTTTAAACTCGAGTCTGTCACATAATCCATCACTTGGTACATCGTCGGAGTTTGCAGGCTGTCTAATGATGCCAGCTGGGTATTAATCCGTAGGAACACATCCTGCTCCTTCGGGCTAAGCTGATCCCATTGTTTAATATCGTCCTGCATGTTAATTTCCTGCGCCTTCCAGAAATTGCTTAAGAGGGTCTGATATAATTCATACATTTGTGGGTAGGCAATATCATTCCAATTCAAGAGACCTGACGATTGACCGTTAATAATCCCTGTTGATTTATTTGGGAATTCTGGATTTAACAATTTGATTTTTTTCAAAGGTGAATGGATGTCCATTGATGATTCCTCCTAGAGTTAACTTTGGCAAGCCTCACATGCTTCGATTTCTGCTTGGGACGTGCTTCTGACATAGTAGGTTGTTTTTAACCCGTGCTTCCACGCTGCCAAATGAAGGCTAAGCAGCTCTTTGGCTTTAATATCATGTTTTACATACAAGTTGAAGCTGATCGACTGGTCGATGTGCCGCTGTCTGGCAGCGTTTTGTTGAATGCTCCACAGCTGGTCCAATTCATGCCTTGCCCGGCGATAATAGTTGTATGTTCGATGATTTAAATCAGGTGCGGTCACCTTAAACTTAAAGTTTTTCTTTTCTTCCGCATATTCCACGGAATAGATGGGGTCGATACCGTCAGTTGATCCGCCGATTTTCGCGGTTGATGAGTTTGGCGCGATAGCCATTAACCAGCCATTACGGATACCGTGAAGGGCAACCTCCTCTCGTAATTTCTGCCATCTATCTGAGCTGTAATTTTTCCTGGAAAAATACGCTCCTGTCTGCCATTCAGAGCCATGGAATGCCTGATAGGCCCCCTTCTCTTTAGCAAGTTCCATAGAAGCTTGGATTGTATTAAAGGCGATGGTTTCATACAATTCATCTGCATAGGCAACCGCGTCAGGTGATTCCCAGTGAATCCCTTGTAAAGCAAGCAAGTGATGCCAGCCAAAAGTGCCAAGTCCGACTGCTCGATATTTTTGGTTGGTATGCTGTGCCTGGCCGACGGAAATCGTATTTAAATCGATAACATTATCAAGCATCCTCACCTGGATTCTAATTAGACGCTCCAACACATTGGCTGGAACTGCTTTTGCGAGATTAATAGAAGATAGATTACAAACAACAAAATCCCCGGGTTTACGGACGATCACGATATTACCTTCTTCGTCATGGTACTCCTTCACAATGGTCGTTGCGGACATGTTTTGGGCGATTTCCGTGCAAAGATTACTGCAATAAATTGACGTCCGACCCTTTCCATTTACATGTTTATTCGGATTCTGACGGTTTACTTCATCTCGGTAAAACATATACGGTGTGCCGGTTTCAAGCTGCGATACCATAATCCGTACCATGACATCCATGGCCCTGTAGGTTTTTCTTGGCAGCAATGGATGATTCACGGCCTCTTCGTATTTTTCAGTAAAATATTTTCGCTCGATTTCATCATAGTAATCTTCCAAACCTAATGGATGACCTTGTTCATCCTTCCAGCCCATGATTTGTTTTACCTGATGAGGACAAAATATATGCCACTCCCCGATACTTCTTCCCTGCTCATCGGTTTCTTCAAGTTTCTTCATGAAAAGATCAGGAATCGCCACACCTGTAAAAATATCATGGGCCTTGCGCCGTTCATCGCCATTATTTGTTTTAAGATCAAGGAAGCCGTTCATGATGTCTTTATGGAAAACATCTAAGTACACGGCTATCGCTCCCTGACGCTGGCCTAATTGATCGACACTCACAGCTGTATCGTTGACCAGCTTAATCCATGGAACAACCCCTGAGGAGTTTCCTTTGAATCTCTTGATATCGGAACCAAGGGCCCTCACTTTACCATAATAAATGCCAATTCCCCCGCCGTCTTTACTTAGGCGGGCGATGTCCCAATTGTTTAAGTAAATGCTATCTAGTGAATCATCAACGGTATCAATGAAACAGGACGAGAGCTGGCCGAAGCTTTTCCCGGCATTCGCTAGTGTCGGTGTGGCAACGGTCATATATAAATGGCTTAATGCCCAATAGGCTTCTTTGATAAGCTGTATCCGTTTGTCGTTCTTTTCGTTCTTCATAATCGTCATGGCGATAATCATGAAGCGTTCTTGAGGGAGTTCAAAAACATTCCGGTCATGGTCTTTAGCCAGATAGCGGTCTGCTAGTAAAAATAAACCTATGTAGTTGAATAAGTGATCTTGTTCGGGATTAATTTCTTTCGCTAATTCATCAATTTCGGTTTTATTGTAGTAGTTTAATAAATCACGAGAATAAATCCCTGCTTCTGTTAAATGTTGAATGAGGCTATAGAAATTACCATATTTTAAAGCTCGGGCATAACCGCGGTTTTTGGCTGCTTCGGCATATAATTCATGAAGGTATAAACGGGCAGCGACAAAAGTCCAATCGGGCTGATCCATGGCAATTTGATTTACCGCATATAATAATGCCTGCTGATTGGCTTCCTCTGCTTGCGTTAGCTGTAGATTTTGGACCCTTTCGATCAGCTCAGCGGCATCAATCTGGTATCTTTCCGCTGCTCCATTAATAGTTTCTAAGAGATTGTTTAATTCTGTTTGAAGCATTGTCATGTTTTTTCCTCCTGAAAAATAAAAAATCCGCTCGGGAAACCTGAGCGGATGAAACGATAACAAAACAAAAGGAAAGGAAAAATCCGAGAGCCTCTTGCCGCCACCGTTTCATCTTCTCAATCCCCGAAGAAGTTGAAACATCTTAAGAAAGACAGGTCTCCTGACTTATGCTTCCTTCTACTTTGGACCCTTCCCGTATAAGCACCTATTGCTAAGCTCTCTTATACAGTGGTTTGTCCATTTCGTCAGCATTTACAGTTGCGGGGGCAGCTCCGGATTTGCACCGGATTCCCTTTTAAGCCAAACGGCATCTTATCTTAAGGCAAACACTACTATATATAGTTTTAATTTTATTTATTTCAACAATATGTAGTATCATTGATTCATATAAATGATAGTATAAATACCAAAATAATGCAAGTGCTTTGATGTCGTTTTTTTGGATTTTCTGTCAGGCACCGGCCATAATGAAACCTTTCCTTTGGTTCAAACGTATGATTTAAAGGGTCATGAAATTTGTATGTTAAGGGGGCTTATGATGGGGAGTATTTTTTTATTTAGTTTAATTGTTGGAATTGTATCTGCACTTATTCTTACCCCAATGAATAGCAGTGTTCCTGATCAAAAAAGTAAAGGGAAGCATGGAAAACAAGCCAAACCGCTTAAACCGGAAAGACCAGGCTTGATTGCGGTGATGGTCATTGGCATTGCAGCAGTGTTCATTTTCTATTACCTTACTAATTTGGACCGTAATTTTTCTTCATTATGGCCATTAGCCATTGTCATTACGGCATTAGGTGCATTCTTTTCCTCAGGCTTAGAACAGAAAATTAAAGGTCTTTTATTTGTTTTCAGTCTAGTGTTAGGGGTGTATTTTTTAACAGCATTTTTGTTTAATGCGAATGAAAAGTTCGAGCTGGCAAAGATGACAGAGAAGGTTGAAATCAAGACATTTGATGAAAAAGAAACACCTGCGAGCGTGCCGCCGCAGTTTGCCCGCAACAAAATGAAAAAGGCGTTTGGCCAGGTTCCAAACACGAGCTATTACGAGCTGGGGCATTTACAGATTCAAAAAGTGAATGGTGAATATGTTTATATAGCACCAGTTGAATTTTCGGGGTTTTTCCGCTGGTGGAAAGGTGATCATACCCCGGGTTATTTCAGTTTGAGCGCAACGGATTCATCGGCAAATCCAAAATTTATTAAAGAAGAAATGTCCTACACTCCATCCTCCTTTTTCCATCAAAATATTGAACGGCATATTCGTATGCAGTATCCGAAAAAGATATTCTACGGGGATGTTCAATTAGAGGTGAATGAGGAAGGCAAACCATACTACATACAATCCTATGGTAAATTTGTTTCTGCTCGTAATGGGTTTGATGTAGACGGAATTGTGATGGTGGATGCCAAAACGGGAGAAACAATGGAATATTCTTTAGCTAAGATTCCGGAATTTATTGACGGGGCTGTGGCACCAGAAGTGGTCAGCCTGCAAAACAGCTATTTTGGAAACTATGTCCATGGTTATTGGAACAGCATATTCGGTAAGTCCGATGTGAAGATGCCTTCTGATGAAGGGACTGAGGCAAACGTCAGCCCTATTTTTGATGAGAATGGCGTAATGTATTATTTCACGGACTTTACAAGTCCTAAAGAAGGCGTCGACTCGATGCTGGGCTATTCCATAACAAACAGCCGGACAGGAAAAGCAACCTATTACACCGGGAATCCTGAAGAATCTTATATGGATTCGCAAGGTGCCCTGCAGATTATCGAGAAGAAATTCATTGAAAAGAAATGGCGCGGGAAAATGCCGATTCTTTATAATTTCTATGGCGAAGCCAGCTGGCTGACCCCTGTTCTTGATTCTAACGGCTTTTTGCAAAATTATTTTATAGTGTCAGCTGCTAATCCTGAAATCTCTGCATATGGAGTGACGCCGAACGAAGCATTGAAACAGTATAAAACAGCATTGCAGCGTGGCCGCGGCACGGTCGACGGCAGCTCGAAAGCTGAGGAAAAGCAAATGGAAGGCACAGTTCTAAGGGTTTATAAAGAGAAATCCGGTGACTTCACAATCGTCTCCTTCTTGCTGGATAACAAGCAAAACTTTATTATCACATCTGAAAAGGCACCACTCATCATCTACCTAAAAGAAGGCGACCAAGTGAACCTGAAATATCTAGACACAGGCGATGACTTCCTGCCGGTGAAAGATATATCGATTAAAGGACTTCAATAAAAGTGTAAAGACTGCGTTCCGTGAGATCGCAGTCTGTTTCATGTGGTGTCATTTTATGTGGTGTCAGGCACCACTCGTGGACATTTCGGTTTATTTGTCCGTCTGGGATGGACAACTTTCCTTTTAATTACAATTTTGAATATCTGCATGTGTATGAAGTTTAGGAATAGATATTAGTAAATCCATTTCGGGAGGCGGTTTTATGGCAGGATATCCATTGTCCTCGGGAAAGCCATCACTTATTGTTCGAAAGCTGCAGCCTGATAATCGGGAAATGCCGCTTTCGTTTGTTGATACGGATACGATTGGCAATGATTTGTTTTACCGGCGGAATCATTTTCCTTATCCATCCCTGCCGCAAACAATATATTGGCTCCCGGTCAATGGCTTAGTCCATATGCCAAAGATATTCACCCTAGACGAAATTCTCCAGCTGCCATCAAAAACGTTAAAGGTAGTTCTTGAATGTTCAGGTAATAAACGTCATTTTTTCGAACCAAAAGTTTTTGGTGACCAGTGGGAAAAAGGAGCAATTGGTCAGGGGTATTGGAAAGGTGTACCGCTAAGGAGCCTTCTTGAATTAGCGGGTGGTGTACAGCCGGGGGCAAAAGAAGTTTTGATTGAAGGCTATGATTACGGGAAACAGCCTAACATTAATCAGCCGGTTACCTTCGCCCGCAGCCTCCCGCTATCAAAAGCCCTGCATCCTGATACATTAATTGCCTATCAATATAACAATCAGCCAATTTCTTTTAAACATGGGTATCCGCTTAGGCTGATTGTTCCCCAGTGGTATGCGGTTGCTTCGGTGAAATGGATTAAGCAAATTACTGTTATTGATTACGAATTCAACGGCCCGTTTCAAGCAGTTGATTATGTGTATTATCCGGACAAAGAAACCGACGCAGGCGCATTTCCAGTGACAGTACTCAATGTTAATTCTTCTATCCAAAAGCCATTAAACAGGGAGATTCTTAATAGAGGAATGCATCTCATTAAAGGGATTGCCTGGACGGGGGCGGGAACAATTACTAAAGTTGAAGTTAGTACTGACAATGGCTCCAATTGGTACCCTGCCCAAATAGAAGCACAAAATTCGAATGAGAAATACGCTTGGACTTCCTGGACATACGAATGGCATGCGGTTAAAAAAGGCGAATACACCTTATTGGTTAAAGCAGCCGATTCTCACAACCGAAAACAGCCCAGCATCCCATTTTGGAACCGCAAAGGCTATGGCTATAACGCCATTGACAAAGTAAGGGTAAAAGTTGAATAAAGAACCGGATTTGTCCACTCCAGAAGGACAAATCCGGAAAATGTATTTCTAGGGTGCCTGACACCAAAATAGCATCCCTAAATTATTGTACCTTTTGGATGCGGTTTTGGATTCCGTACGTAAATGGTTTTGGCTGTTCTTCGATGTATTTGACGAAGGCGTCTAGGTCGGTTGGACCTATTTCCTTGTTTTGTGCTTGGTTAAAAACGGTGAAGCCATCACCGCCGCCGGATAGGAAGATGTTGGCGGTTACCGTATAAGGTTTATCCGGATTGATTTCCGAGCCGTCTGCTAGTTTAATGCTGACCACTTTATCGCCTACAGCCTTATTTGGATCCCAGGTATAGCTGAAGCCGGAGATTTGCAACATCTGTATTTTTGTTCCCCATTGCTGATTTAACACATCACGAATTTGCTTTCCGGTCATCGTCATTTTCACTAATTCGTTACTAAATGGTTGTACGGTGAAAGCCTCTCCCCATGTAATTTCGCCGGCATCAATATCAGCACGGATTCCGCCTGGGTTCGTAATTGCAAAATCAGTCTTCATCGCCTCTCTTTGTGCGTCGGTAATAAAATCACCAAGGATCGATTCACCGCTTTCGTTCTGCCTTGCGGTTAATTCGCCTGATGTTGTCCCAATGATTCGATTAATAATCGGTTCCACCTTAGCTTCATAGCCCTCGATTAATTTCTTTATTTCCGGGTCTGGTTCAATTCCTTCCTGGAATGTTGTAACAATTTCGGCTCTTTTTGTGACAATATCCTTCGTTTTCGGATCAATTTCTACATCCACATCGGCAAATGCAGTTCCATAAGAATAAGCCTGTACAACCAATTTTTTATTGATTGTGGCATTCATATAGGCATGATTATGTCCGCCGAAAATCACATCTACTTCATCATCAACTCGATTGGCGATATCAACCAGCTGACCTTGAGGATTTTCCCCATTCGGTCCTGAAGTACCAGGGTTATGGGCCAAAACAACGATCGATTTAACCCCTTGTTTTTTCAATTCCGCGACGTTTCGGTTAATGGCTTCTACTTCATCCGTAAATCCCACTCCGGCGACCCCGCTTGGGACTACAACTGTCGGTGTTTCGGTTGTAACCACACCGATAAAACCAATCGGCATTCCGTTTACCTTCATTACCTGATAGGGAGGTAAAATGGTTTTCCCAGTCTTTTTATCAATCACATTGGCAACAATCCATGGAAAATTAGATCCAGCGAAGTTTCCGGTCTTTGGATGGGTTCCACCCTTGATCAAACGCATCAGCTCGGTAACCCCTTCATCAAATTCATGATTTCCGACGGTGCCAATATCAAAACCCATACGATTTAAAAAATCAATGGTCGGCTCATCCTGCAGCAGCGCAGAAACTGGCGGGCTTGCCCCAACCATGTCTCCAGCATGAACAAGTACTGTATTCTTATTCTCGGCTGCTCTTTGTTTTAAATACGCGGCCAAATAATCCGCCCGGCCAACGGGCTTTCCGTTTACTTTACGGGTAACGTTCAATTGACCGTGAAAATCATTAATTCCTAGCAGCTGTACCTGTATAAAACGCTGGCTCGCTGCGGGCGGCTTTGTTTTTTTCTGCTTAGCCTCGGGACGATTCGGTACAAAATCATGGTATACCTTTGACAGCCCTTGATTTCCATTAGGATTCTGCCTGCTGCCTGTCACAGTTTGAATGGGATCATTCGAAACCTGTGCGGCGGCTGACCAATCGCCCATAAAGCTCATTAAGGAAAAAATAAGTGCCGGTACCATCCCTCTATACATCCATTTCATATTCCATCCTCCTAAAATTTACTAAACAAACCAAAAGTATTTTCCGCAAAAATGAAATTGAATATTCATCCTTTTTTTAAATTAAAAAAGGCCGAATCTAGTGTGATGACTAAATTCGGCCCTTGCGTTAATATATTATTTTTGTACACTAGCTAAGAAATTTTGAAAATCAGCAATACTTGGGTTCGCCATATAATGGCCCCCTTCTACTTGAATCGTTTGACCGGTGATAAATTTGGATTCATCCGAAGCTAAGAATAATACAGTGTTACCAATATCATCCGCTTCGCCATGATATGGCAATGCGTTATACTTTGCAAAAATATCTAATACTGCAGGCGGCATGTTATTTTTGGCTGCTGGTGTTAAGATGAGCCCAGGCGCAACGCCATTGCAGCGAATATTATGCTTACCGTACTGAGCCGCAATATAACGTGTAAGGTTCACAACGGCTGCTTTTGAAGCACCGTATGCAGATCGCATTGCATCTCCCGCAAATGCTGCCATGGAAGCGGTATTAATAATGGAGCCGCCTCCAGCTTTTATCATATGTGGAATGGCAAACCGGCTTCCTAAAAGCACACTTTTCAAATTAACGTTCATCAGCCTGTCCCATTCATCTAAATCCATATTCACTACATCTAAATCTTTTTTTAAATTTGTTAAGCCAACATTATTATAAAGGACATTTATCGTTCCAAAATGATCTACAGTAAAATCTACCGCTTCCTTAATAGATTCTTCCTTGGATGCATCTAAAAAGATTCCTTCCGCTTCAAAGCCTTGCTTTTTCAGCTGGCTTGCCGCTTCTTTCGCACCTTCGACATTAAAATCACCGATAACAACCTTTGCCCCTTCTTTAGCCAGCAAGGTTGCTGCTGATAAACCAATGCCAGAGGCACCGCCTGTTACTAATGCTGTTTTTCCACTTACTCGTCCCATATTTTTGTCTCCTTATAAAAGTTTTTGTTGTAAATTAATTTAGGCTTTTTATTCTGTTTAATAATTTTTCATGGATGTTGAGAAATTGCTGGACTTCTTCTTCGGTTAACTCTTGAAAAAGCTCCACTCTTAGTTCTTGTCCTTTTTGCTGTGCTTCTTTCAGGACATCCATACCCTTTTCTGTAATCGCCAATAATACATGGCGGCGGTCATTTTCATTATATTTCCGTACTGCCATCTCTTGTTTAATGAGCCGGGTTGCAATATTTGTCATGGCCCCAGGCGTATAGCCAAGCCTTTTTGCTAACACTGTCTGCTGCTGTGGTCCATTTTGCTTTAATTCTGCCAGGACAATAATCGGCGAAATTCCAATATTATATTGGAAGGTCTGATTCCATTTAATAATTGTTTCATTCGTGAATAGTTCAACGGTATGAATTAATTTGAAAATATTACTTTTATCCACTGATCCACCTCACCTACCGTAGCTTAATCGATCCGCCGTCCACCATGATGGTTTGTCCGGTAATGTAGTCAGAATCCGCGCTTGCTAAAAAGACTGCAACCCTGCCGATGTCACTTTCCGGCTCACCAAATCTTTGCAGTGGAATTTTAGAAAGGACAGCCTGGTAATATTCAGGATTTTCACTCGCCCATTTCTCCACACCAGGGGAGTTAGAAATTGGTGAAATCAAATTCACGTTGATTCCATATGGTCCAAATTCATTGGCCGCTACACGGGAAACACCGCGAATGGCTTCCTTGGCAGCAACGTAGGAAGCTTGGTTAGCATGTCCTTCAATACCGGCACCAGACGCAAAGTTAATGATCTTACCTTTTGTTTCTTTTAGATATGGCAGGGCTGCCTGCATAAGATAAAACGTTGGGTAAAATCCTGTGTTAAAGGATAGATCAAAATCCGCTTTCGTTGTTGCTTCAATCGAATTTTGCCTTGAGGCATGGGCATTATTGACCAAAATATCTAATTTTCCAAAATGCTCTGCAACCTTTTTGACAATACCAGCAAGCTGCTCATGCTCCATTAGGTTCGCTTGAATAAAAATGGAATCTGATTGATATTCCTGTAAGTCCTTAATCGCTTGATTTCCAAGCTCTTCATTAAGGTCGACAATCGCTACCTTCGCCCCTTCTTTCACAAAAGCTGTAGCGATTCCTTTCCCGATACCTGATGCCGCTCCAGTAATAAGCGCTGTTTTTCCTTCCAAACGTTTAGTCATCTAACATTTCCCCTTTCCAAAAGTATTTTAACATTAAAATATTTAACAATAAAGTAGTTTGCCTTAAAAAGTGCCAGGCACCCTATCCAATTTATGGATTTTGGTGCCTGACACCATTAGTTTCCTTTCGCATAAAGCTGTTTATATTTGGCTGATGTTCGAATTTCGACGGTTAGTTTGCCTCGTTGGTAGATTGTTTTGATGAGCAGTGGGATTCCGGTAGTGTTTTGAAAGCGAAAGTCCTTGCCGCCGTATGATACGGTGGCATCGCGGCCTGCAGGAACATAGCCGACTGATAAGGAATGGTGATGCTTTTCAATATAGCTTACGCCAACTTTATCGATGGCATTAAATAATGTTGACGATGTCTGGCAAATTCCGCCGCCAATCCCGTCTACCAACTTCTTATTAACAATTTCCTTTGCTTTTTGATAACCATTGGCCGCATCACTCGGACCGACCGTTGTATTAAAGGAAAAAACATCCCCATCGCCGACAATCACATAATCAATCGCATTGGCAGAGAGTTGAATATTTTTGGAACGTCCTACAACGCCGGGATTAAAATAGGACGAGAAAGACGCCAGTACGACATCATCTAAACTATCGATCTCTTCCGGGTTATATCCACTCTCCTTTATATAAATCGGGAGATCAATGTCACCGCCATTTACCGAAGCCGCCAGCACTCTTTCCACCAGTTCTTCTTCTTCTAAGATGACTTGCGGCTTCCCTTTGATAATTTTGCCATTTTTAATTTTATCGAGCTCCATCCTTTGGTCATATCCAGGAGTTGTATCGGTTCCACGAGCCAGCCCTTTTGCCCATTGTTCAAGCTCTTTTTTATATGAATCCTGGTCGGTTTCAAACCCCATATCAATGGGCATAAAGGTTTTAATGACTTCTTTCGTATTCGGGTCAATGACATTGACGACAATCGGCTTCGGCTCTTCTTTTTTTATCTGTTCCTCCGGAGCCTTCTTTTCCACTTGCTTTGCTGGTTTTGTTACTTTTTCAGCCGTTTCCTTTTCAGCACACCCGGAAAGACCTATCAAACTACTTATTAGTAAGATTGAAACGGTCCATTTCCCCTTTACCATTTTCAGCTTCTCTCCTCTTACCCTGTAATCTGTGGTAACATATACAGAATCCTTCCACCAAATCATCGTATTCTTAACCGTATGTCTATATGACTAAATAATTGCCATTTAGATGAAATCCGCAAATCCCTATAGGATATATGTATTGTTTATTGTATCAATCCCCAATTACTACTCTGTTTTGCACCCCAATTATAGTACAGAGGTTATGTCGAAGGTTGTCCCTTTTTTATACTAAAATATAAAACAATAATCGGCCTTTAGACTGATGAAACATAATAAAAAGACCAGGTCCGCCTCTAGAGGTCTACCTGGTCTTTAGCCCGTCTACTTAATATAGGCTTTTGAAACATAGACTGTTTTCGTCCCGTATTTCACTTTATACCATGAACCGCTCGTTGAAAGAATGCCGAAGAGCGATTTATTACTGTGATCAACTGTGATAATTCCAATATAATACTTCCCATTTACAAGTGAGGCGATGTCAATTTCTTTCGTAAAAACATCCCGCATTTATCGGTCTCGTTTAACTCGCACCATGTTTTATTCGCAGTGTCCATTTGTTTTTTCTGTACAGTAAATTGCCACTTGATATTTGCCTGTGCATCAAAGGGATCGTCCTTTATAGGTAAATAGGAAAGGGCTATACCCTCCCCATATATTGGTATTGATGACATATAAATAATAGGGTAATAGTTTACTAGCTGACAATAACTATTTTTTGGTAAAAACAAAACCGCCTGCTGGAATCCAACTGGCGGTTTTAGTTATTGCTCCCTTATTTGCGTTTTTTCTTCTGCGACTTTGTCAGTCTTCCTAATAAAAACGCTCCGGCTGCAACACCAAGTACGGTGTTAGTTTTCTTGTTAAATACCTGTTTTGCTACAAGATTTACATTTTGTGGTCTTTCAGCCAGACGGCGCATGAAGTATCCATACCAGTCATTACCAAATGGAACATAGGTACAGAAATTAAAGCCTTCGCTTGCAAGCTTTAATTGCATTTCTTTACGGAAACCATACAGCATCTGGAATTCAAATTTATCATTCGGGATGTTATGTTTTTTAACAAACGCTTTTACATGATTGATGATTCGATGGTCATGTGTTGCGATGGATGTAAATTTACCGTTTAATAAGTGCCATTCAATTAGTTTAATGTAGTTCGCGTCAATGTCTTTCTTATCCTGGTAGGCAATTTCTTCCGGTTCCTTATAAGCACCCTTTACGAGGCGGACGCGGAAGTCCTGGTATTTTTCTAAGTATTCAAGTGCTTTATGAAAATAAGCTTGAATAACAGTACCGACATTATCATATTCCACGGAAAGATCATCTAATAAGTCAAATGTTGGCTGAAGATGTTTGAAATCCTCCATATCAATATTGACAAACATATTATATTGGTTCGCAAGATCTACGATTTCTCTTACGTTTTCTAAACAGAAGGTATAATCGATATCAAGCCCTAATTGGGTTGGTTTTAATGAGATATGAGCATCTACCTGATTCTCGTGAATTGCTTCAATTACTTTAAGAATTTGTTCTTTGGCAGCGGTTGCTTCTTCTTTTTGGAAAACAAACTCGCCTAGGTTATCAACCGTACAAGAAATCCCATGAGCATTTAGTTCTTTTATACTTTTAATCGCCTCTTCTATATTTGTTCCTGCCACAACGCTTTGTGCTCCCATTTTTAAACCGTATTTCTTAGCAGCACTATTGAGGAATTGGTTTTGCGATAAACCCATAAACAGATCTTTTAACATGCTAATTGCTCCTTATTGATGAATTAAATTGCAATACAATTATTATAGCATACGCTTTCATTAAAATTTATTTTAGGAATTTTCTTAATATAATTTCCTTGGAGCTTTAGCTACTCTGCTTATTATTTGCTTTTAATGGTATTTTTATTTATGGTCCATAATGGTGTCAGGCACCAAATATTTTCGAGCCAGTTTGTCTGTTTGAATAGTAAAATTACTGCCAAGTTCCCGGGTTGTTTCATTGTCGCGGCTGCCTATCCAGGCGATTAATTGCAGCCGTCGCATCATAATAAAGGTTGGAATTTCAAGTTCTTCCTCTTGTGACAACTCCCGTACCTTTCGATAGCCTGTCAACCACGAGGCGATCAGCTTAGGAACATACGGTTTATCTTCGATGAAGCTTAGGGAAGCAGCCAAATCAAATAAATACCAGCCAAAACCGCAGTCATCAAAGTCAATGACTTGTAGTTGGTCATTGTGAACCAGCAAATTGGCGGAACGTAAATCCGAATGAATCAGCCCGTATCTTGAGGGGGTTTTGCCAAATCGCTCTAGTCTATTCCAAATCTTTTCAGCTGCCCGCTCAAATAGCTGAATCCGTTCAGTCGTCATCACTAAGCCATCCTGCCATCTTCCCCATTTTGCGTCTATACCAAGAATCGAATCATAATTCCAATCCATCCGCTGAAGCCGCTGAAACCGAGTATGATTGTCCATACTGTGAATATGTAGTCTGGCTGTCAGTTCTCCAAGAACTTCAAATAGCTGAATTAGTTGATCTTCCTGATCCTCATCTGGGGCCTGGCCTTCTAGGTATGTGAACAAAGTACAGTTATATATGATATTTTCAAATTCGACCACTTGAACAAATTCCCCATTAGACCCGATAAACGGCAAGGCAGTTTTGATCAAAGTATGATCTGATATCGATTGTATCCACGCCAGTTCACTCTCAAGTTCTGCCTTGGTGTGATAATATGGCCTGCTGATACGTAATACATATTTAGCATCGGTCACATTACGCACTAAAAATGTGGCATTTTCAGAGTAATTCAAAAGACTTACTTCAGCCTGTGATAAAAAGGGAAAATTGCGAACTGCTAAATTGGCAATAGTATGAAATTTTTTGTATAGCTTATCTAAGGGATCCACTGATAAAATGCTCATGATAACCCTTCTTCCATCTGCTTTCGTTTAGTTAAATACGGGCAAAAAACGCTTGGATAAATGTCCAAGCGTTTTTCCATATAAAAAGAAATTATTACCTATTTCTCCGACGGTTCCGTAAAAATGATGGAATATCAAGGAATTTTCCATCTTCCTGGCCATGGTTCCTGTTATCATGATTAGTTTCCTCTTGCTGATCCCAGTTATTCTGCTCCCAAGTTTGGCCTGCAGGTTCCCGTCTTTGTTCATACTCATATGCAGGCTGTTCGTAATAACGGTCCTGCCCTTGATCTTGGTTTCTAGAAAAATGATTGTGCTGTACAGGCTCCTCTTCATGTCTTTGTTCCTGTTGATAAAATGGAGTACGTTCTTCCCTCGGTCTTTGCTGTCTGATGGATGTCCCTTGTGAGCCTCTATTCGATAAAGTGTCTCTAGACGAATTAGAAGCTTGACGAGCTGCTTGGCTTTCCTTTGCAGTGAAGCCTGTTGCAATAACTGTAATCATAATTTCATCTTTCAGATTTTCATTAATAATGGATCCAAAAATCATGTTTAAATCTTTATCAGCAGCGGAAGCGACGATATCTGCAGCTTCTTGTACCTCAAATAAGCTTAAGTTCGTGCCGCCAGTAATATTCATTAAGACACCTTGAGCCCCATCAATCGAGGTTTCAAGCAGCGGACTAGAGATTGCTTTTTTGGCTGCTTCAACTGCACGGTCTTCCCCTTTAGCTGCGCCAATCCCCATTAACGCTGTTCCCTGATTGGACATAATGGTTTTTACGTCAGCGAAGTCAAGATTAATCAAGCCAGGCACGGCGATTAAATCGGAAATCCCTTGGACACCCTGGCGGAGGACATTGTCGGCTTCACGGAATGCCTCAATCATCGGAGTCTTTTTATCGACGATCTGTAATAACCGGTCATTTGGAACAATAATTAAAGTATCTACAGCTTGTCTCATTGCTTCAATACCGCTTGTCGCATTTACACGGCGCTTATGACCTTCAAACCCAAACGGGCGTGTGACAACCCCAATAGTTAAAGCTCCAAGTTCACGTGCAATTTGAGCAATTGCCGGTGCCGCTCCAGTACCAGTTCCGCCGCCCATTCCAGCCGTAACAAAAACCATATCCGCACCTTGAAGAGCTTCCTCGAGCTGCGCCTTGCTTTCTTCCACTGCTCTTCTGCCGATTTCCGGGTTAGCGCCAGCACCCAAGCCTCTCGTTAAAGAAGAGCCAATCTGCATTTTTACTTCTGCTTTTGACAATTTTAATGCTTGTGCATCTGTGTTAACTGCGATGAATTCAACACCTTGTACCCCATCTTCAATCATTCGGTTGACAGCATTATTTCCGCCGCCGCCAACTCCAATTACTTTTATTCTTGCTACCTGATCTATATCCATATCAAATTCCCACATTGTCTCTTCTTCCCCACTCTCATCAAATTACATTTTCACTATTCAAAAAACTATAACTAACTATCTATCTATCATTATGTCTTTTGAATAAACAATCTATTAACTAGAATTATACACAAATAATACAAAAATAGGGTTACTTTCTAACATTTAATCAAAAATTAATTACATTAAAACATTTTTGTTACATAAACTCCTAAACCTTGACATCGATAAGAAAAGCTCCCGCCGCTGCAGGAGCTTGATAAGTGATTGAAATAGTTGTCAGGCACCAAATTAAACAACAGGAACAGATGCCAGCACTTCCATTAGGCGGTCCATACCGAGCTTGATTTTTTCCGGTGTTGAGTGGCTAAAATTAAGTCTGAAAGTATTGCGCTTTGGCTCATTAACGTAGAACTGGGCTCCTGGGACAAAGGCTACACCTTTGTTCACGGCTTCTCCCAGTAATGCGCCCGTATCAATATGTTCCGGACCTTCAACCCAGATAAACATTCCGCCTTTAGGCTCTCTCCACTTAAATAAGCCAGGCTCTACCTGATTAAGATAATCTTGCATAATGGTCATTCGCTCATAATAGACACTTCGGATTATGTTGATATGATTATTTAAATCAAAGTCCCGTAATAAATAGTATAGCGCCTGCTGATCGATGGAGCTCGAATGCAGGTCATTCATTTGTTTTGCTTGAATCATCAATTGTAATACTTCTTCAGGCCCTGTAACCCAGCCGGTTCTAAGTGCGGGAACGACTGACTTGGAAAACGTACTTGTATACATTACATGCGTTTGCTCTCGGTCGAATGAGGCAATCGGACGATACACTTCGTCTTGGTGATACTGGATATCTCCATATGGATCATCTTCAAGAATAAGGCAATCATGTTTAAATGCCAGCTCAAACAGCTGCTGACGCCGTTCGTCATTCCATGACTTGCCATCCGGATTTGAGAATGTTGGGATCACATATACAAATTTGGGACAGTACTCAAGCATTTTGGCTTCAAGATCAGCCGGGTCCATTCCGTTTTCATCGCCCTTTACAGCGACAACCTTAGCGCCATATGAACGAAAAACCTGTAATGCTGCTAAATATGTTGGATCCTCTGTCAAGACGACATCTCCTGGTGCAAGCATAACTCGTGAAAATAAGTCAATTGTTTGCTGAGATCCTGTTGTCACGAGAATTTTATCAGCTGTGGTGTAAATTCCTTTTTGCTCCATTTTCGCTTGTATTGCGTCTCTTAGAGGCTTAAAACCCTCAGTTGCCCCGTACTGCAAAGATCCGTTTCCGGAAGCGAACACTTTTTCATAAGCGCTTTTTACGGCCTCAATCGGAAAAATATCTTCAGCAGGCAGTCCTCCCGCAAATGAAATGACGTTTCCCTTTTGGATAACAGCCAAAATGTCTCTAACAGCGGAGGATTCATAATTTTTTGTCAGCGGTGCAAATGAGTACTTCATAGATGTTCCTTCTTTCTTTTGGTTGCTTAGACTAATTTTAATAAGTCAGAAAATTAATATAGAAATATTATAAGTCAATTTTCAAAACAATCAAGTATTTTGTCTTAATTTTTCGAAAAGTAAATAGATAACAGGGCAAAAGGTTATGCATCTTTTCTTTCTAATTCCTCTTCTCCCTCGTATTCAACGACTCTAGCCAGTTCTTCCTTCATATGGTCATCGGAATATTTCTTTCCATATTTATGAACGGAGATTTTATAAAGTATGACTCCTAAGGCAGCCCAGACGAATACAATCACCCATTCATATGGCCAAACAAGCGCGGACGGCATTCCCGGCATATAGAGCGTAGTAATTCCTAATGTCATGAACATGGCTATCCAGCCAACCTTTGTTCCTCCACTAAGCTTGAAAGGCCGTTTCATTGTCGGGGCTTTTTTTCTAAGGATAATAAAGGAAACAGCTACCATAAACCATGAAACGACTAATCCCAGACCTCCGGAATCGACCAGCCATACTAAAGCAGGACGTCCCATTAATGGCGCCAGCGTTGAAAATACACCGATTAGTAAGATTGCTTTATAAGGGGTTTTATATTTGGGATGAAGCTCGCCTAACGCTTTTGGCAGCATCCCTGCATTAGCAAGGGCATAAATGGCCCGGCTCCCGCCAATATAGAAACCAATCCAGCTTGTGATGATTCCGCCAATTCCGCCTAAAATCAAGACATTGGCCATTAGTTTGCTGCCGCCAAATGCTTTCGCCATCGCATCTGCGGTTACAAGATTAGACGCATTCATTTCTTCTGGCGTTAAAATTCGGGATACGCCAAAAATGATCGATATATACCACACAACTGCAAAGATGACAGAGAGAATTAATAATTGGCCGATTCGTTTTTGAGGTAAATTAATTTCTTCAGATGCCTGAGGTATGACATCAAAGCCAACAAACATGAATGGAGTCATAATAAGGACAGTTAACAGCCCGCTGATGCCATGGTCGAACAACGGCTTCATATTTTCGGTACTGCCGCCAATGCTGCTTCCAGTGATTAAAAGAACACCGGCAATGATGATTAAGAGTGTAAAAATAAAATTAATTGCTGTTGTCAGCTTAATGCCGCGATAATTAACCCATGTCACTAAAATGGATCCTAATATTCCAACACCAGCCCAAGTGATCGTTACATCCCAGCCGGCAACCGTGTAAAGGTGACCTTGACTATAGTTTGGAATTAGATATTCAAACACAGTTGGCAGGGCTACCGCTTCAAATGCTACAACTGATACATAGCCAAGAATAATCGCCCAAGTGGTTATAAACGAAGCTCCCCGTCCCATCGCCTTGTAACTATAAACGTGCTCTCCGCCCGCGAGCGGGATAGCGGAAGCTAATTCGGCATATGTCAGCCCGACAAATATAACTAAAATCCCGCCAATCACAAATGCTAAAATGGCACCTAATGAACCAGCCCCGGTAATCCATAACCCGGTGGTCACTACCCAGCCCCAGCCAATCATGGCACCAAAGGCAAGCGCTAGTACATCTCTGTTACCTAGAATTTTTAATAATTTCGGATCGTTCATATATTCTCCTCCATTTTAAAAATTTGCTTATCAATTTGATTAGTGCTGAAAAAATAATGTTGAAAGATGTTTCACCTCCTTATAATTAATTTCTAAACGAAAAAAGCCAGACCAAACCAAGCCGGACATAATGTACATCCAACAAGGCGGTAACTGGCTCTGTGGTCCGAGAAAACAATCCGGTGAGAATTGCCGTCGAACCTAAACAGTCATTGTCCTAGTTTTAACGTCTCTAAAAAGAGGGAGCGTTTACATTTATTGTATAGTAGGTAAAATAATTTGTAAATACTAAATAATCAAATTATTCAGACCGTATAATCTCTTTTATTAGTCTTGTTAAATTAAAATAGTAAAATATACTAGATATATAATTTCATAAATATGATTAATTTTCATGGTGACGAAGAAAGGAGTTCTTTCAAATATGAAACGAAAAATTATCGCCTATAATTTTGTTTTAACAGAAGTTCTTGTACCATTAAAGAACGAATATGATGTGGAATTTTTTGAAAAAATCAATCCTAAAACTGATCCAGCTTTTTTAGATGCTCTAAAGGACGCTGAAGGGATCATTGGTCTCTCGCTTCCAGTGGATGCTGAATTATTGGATTGTGCCCCGAATTTAAAAATTGTTTCGAATAATTCAACCGGCTATAATAACCTATCACTTGACGAAATGACGAAGCGCGGCGTGATGGGGACGAATACTCCTGGTGTTCTCGAGGGTACAACTGCGGACGCGATTTTCGGCATTCTTTTAGCAGCGGCCCGCCGTATACCTGAAATGGATCGGTTTGTAAAAACAGGCAGCTGGAAGCACTATTTAACGACTGAACAGTTCGCCGTAGACGTTCACCATAAAACATTAGGGATTATTGGGATGGGGAAAATTGGTTCGGAGATTGCTAAACGCGGCCATCTTGGCTTTGATATGAATATTTTATATCATAACCGCAGCCGGAACATGGAGGCTGAAGAAAAATATCATGCTGAATATTGTGATTTTGATACATTGCTGAAGAAATCAGATTTTGTCGTACTAATGACCCCTCTTACACCTGAAACTGAAAATTTAATCGGTGAACGTGAATTTAAATTAATGAAAAATTCAGCGATATTCGTCAATGGTTCCCGTGGAAGGACTGTTGATGAAGCCGCGTTGATTGAAGCACTAAAAAATAATGAGATTTACGGTGCGGCGCTTGATGTATATCAAATCGAGCCAATTAAAATGGATAACCCTCTTCTTCAGTTTCCAAACGTTGTAACAACACCGCATCTTGGATCTGCAACGTTTGAAACAGAGGAAAAGATGGCAAAGCTTGCGGTGGAAAATTTACTGGCTGGACTAAACGGCAAACGTCCAAAAAACCTGGTGAATCCAAACGTATTAGGCGTATTGTAATTAATGGTATAACATTCTAACACCCTTTACAAAATTACTATGTTATAATAAAGAGTCTTAAGCACTGAACCAGGAAAAGTTTAAGGGGTGATGAATTTTGAAAAAGGCGATTGAAAAAATTTATATACTTGAAAATCCCGAAAAAAATATCGTTAAATTTGCAACTGATTACCAGCTACGCTATGACGATGTTATTAAAGACGTATTCGGCGTGGCTTGTTTAAAAGATTTAGATATGATGATTCAGTTTAACAAAGCTTTTCAAAAAAGTATCTGTGTAAAACTTGGAATTAGCGAGAAAAAAGTTTCCCTTCAAACAGTTGTACGGATTGCTTCAAAAAATGATTTACTTCTATTAAAAAAAGAAATGCTGCTAGAAGCCATTAAACAAAATAAGGAATCAGAGACTGCAATCCCCTGCCCGTTTGATTCTATTATTCAATTACAAGATGGAATTTTCAAATGGGATGCAGAGAATTCCTCCTATATCCAAGTCACACAAATTGCATAATTTTTCACTACAAATATCTACTTTATACAAAAATAACCCTCATATTAATAAATGAGGGTTTCTTTATTCTTAAAAATGGAAATAATACAAACATAAATCAAATTTTCAATATAAACATATTGTTTAAATAATATTACTCTACTAGTTACAACTTTTTTAGAAATGAGGTGCAGATGATGGGCCGCTTTATTCTATTGCTTTCATGTATTGGCCTTTTATATTTTTCATGGCCAGTGATGGAGAAAAAAATCCAAAATAATGATTCCTTCCATCAAATTCAATCTGAAATCGATGCAATCAAAAATAGCCCTGAGAACTCGAAAAAACTAGATGAATTATATGATCAAGTCCAGCAGGTTCTATTGATGTTCGATAACAAATTAGAAAAACCGCAGCCGACGAATGAAAAAGATGTAAAATTAAAATTGCAGACCCCTGATCAAGCTGTTTTTTCGATTCATAATATCGAACTTGGAGAAGCTAAAACTGAGATTGAACACAAATTGGGACCCGCAAAGAGATCTTCGTTAAATGAATACGGAACAACCTGGAACACCTACCATGATCACTACCGCAACTTTTTTATGGTCATGTATGACCAGCATAATAAAGCAGCCGGTCTTTACACAAACCAGAATTTAATTTCATCTAAACTTGGAATCAAACTAGGGACTCCTAAAGAGACTGTTCGTGCTAAATTCGGAGAACCATTAACCAAAATACAAAAAGGTTTAATCATTTATCAGTTAGATCAAAACAGTGATTACGATGTCTTTTTAAAGGATAGTGTATACATCACCGTTTTTTATGATAAACACGAAGGGAATACCGTAACGGCTATGCAGCTGATTACAAAAGACATGGAACAAAAGAAAACAGACCTTTACACAAAGGCAAGCTCCCAATTAAAAGAAGGCTTTGAATATCAGCTGTTTGATTTAACCAATGCAGCGAGAGTCGAACATAAGCTCTCTACCCTTACGTGGGATGAGCATATAAGACAAACAGCCCGTAAGCACAGCTCGGATATGGCGGTCAATCAGTATTTTGATCACACCAACCTTAAAGGGCAATCCCCTTTTGACCGAATGAAGGAAGATCATATCATCTTTTATTTGGCCGGAGAAAACCTTGCTTATGGTCAGCTGAGCAGTATTTTTGCCCATGAAGGGTTAATGAATTCATTGGGTCACCGGGAAAATATTTTGCGTAAAGGCTATAAATATTTAGGAATTGGAGTAGCGTTTAATGATAAATCACAGCCCTACTATACCGAAAACTTTTACGCCAAATAAAGGTGAAATATTGTAATTTTTGATGATACGAATTAGGATTTTCAAATCGGTTATATTATATACGAGCAATTTAATTGCTCAATACTTCGTTCGGGAGTGATGTATCGTGGCTAGAAACAAACTATTGGTTCCTGGTGCAGGAAATGCTCTAGATCAAATGAAGGAAGAGATCGCGGGCGAGTTTGGAGTGCAGCTTGGTGCTGAAACGACCGCACGAGCGAATGGCTCTGTAGGCGGCGAAATGACGAAGCGTCTTGTCGCCCTCGGAGAACAAGCAATGAAAAGACAGCAATAACACAAAGGCCAGTCCCGTTTATACGGGGCTGGCCTTTTTAATATTAAGCTTCAACGTTTTTCCCTTGATCTTTTTCAATCTTCGGAGTCTGCCCGCCTTTATAAATGAATTGCAGAGCAAGCAGGCCAACAAATAACACCAAACCGATGATGTCACTGATTTTTTCAGGATAAATTAACGATAACCCTGTTCCGATTGCTAGAATCCGTTCAATCCAATGTAATTTCCGATACCAGAATCCCATGACCCCTGCACCGATAATCAGCATCCCAATGAACGCAGTGAAAACAACCCAAATTAAATAATACCATGTAGTATTAATCATTAACAATTCAGGTGAAAGGACAAACATGTACGGGATGATAAACGCCGCTATTGCGAGTTTCGACGAGTTAACCCCCGTTCGGAACGGCTCTCCGCCGGAAATCGCTGAAGCAGCAAAAGCAGCTAGAGCTACTGGCGGTGTAATATCGGCGATAATACCGAAATAGAACACGAACAAGTGAGCCGATAGATCAGGAACTCCTAATAAAATAATCGCTGGAGCCGCAATCGTTGATGTAATAACGTAGTTGGCAGTTGTAGGTGAACCCATCCCTAAAATCAAGGAAGTAACCATCGTTAAGATCAGTGTTGGCAGTAAATATCCATGCGCTAAATCAATTAAGCCGTTCGCCATTTTCAAACCTAATCCTGTCTTCGTCACAACGCCGACAATGATCCCTGCACAAGCTGTTGCTGCTGCAACGCCTAGTGCAGAACGAGCCCCGTCTACCAAGGCTTCAATAATTCCAATTAATCCAATTCGCGTTTCCTTTTTAATCGCACTGACCAATACTGTAATAACAATTGACCATAGAGCTGCCATCATTACACTTGTACCAGTCATCATCAAGACGACGATTGCTAAAATCGGAATAAGCAAATAAATCTTCTTTAGAACTTCTTTCCGATTTGGCATTTCTTCCTTCGTTAAGCCGCGAAGACCAATTCGTTTTGCTTCAAAGTGCGTCATGATCCATATACCTGCAAAATAAAGAACTGCCGGGATTGCCGCTGCCTTGGCGATATCCCAATAAGTGATTCCGCCGCCAATAAACTCAGCCATTAAGAAAGCCGCAGCACCCATAACTGGCGGCATTAGCTGTCCGCCTGTTGAAGCAGCCGCTTCAACTGCACCTGCGAATTCTTTTTTATAGCCAAGCTTTTTCATCATTGGAATTGTAAAAGAACCGGAAGTAACTACGTTTGCAACAGAGCTTCCGCTGATTGTCCCTTGTAGAGCACTGGAGAAAACCGCAACCTTTGCCGGACCGCCGATGCTTCTTCCCGCGACAGCAACAGCAAGGTCATTAAAGTATTGTCCTACTCCTGTTTTGACTAGAAACGAACCAAATAATAAGAATAAAAAGATAAACGTAGACGATACTGCGAGCGGTGTACCTAGGATCCCTTCTGTTGTGAAAAACATGGTTTGAACTAACCGTTCCAAATCAAGTCCACGATGGGCGATAAATCCCGGCATATATGGGCCGAACAAGGCATACCCGATAAAAACAAGCGCAATAATCGTGATTGGCAAACCTACTGCACGTCTTGTTGCTTCTAAGACTAAAATAATTGCCGCTAAGCCGACATAAAAATCAAGACCGGCTAAGGTACCTGGTCTTAATACTAAGGTATCAATCATTACCGGCCAATAGGCACCTATGATGACCGAAATTAACGCTAGAATGATATCATACCAAGCAACTTTATGTACCTTTCCCCGATTTTTCTTACGGGCTGGAAACAATAAAAAGATTAGTGCAAGGGCAAAACCCAAGTGAATTGTACGCTGCAGCTGTGCGGTCAAAACACCGAATACCCCTGTATAAAGCTGGAATAGTGAAAATGCTAATAAAATGGCAAATACAATCCAATGAAACATTCCTCTTAGTTTTCTAGTTCCGGACTCTGGATCAAATTTTTCCAAAAGCTCCTGCTGTTTCTCTTGTGATAAAGTCCCATCAAAATGACTCAAGGATGTTCACTCCTTTCAATTGTTGAACAAAGCTTAGCTTCCGCACTTCGATTTTTACGGAAGCTCCGGGTTTTATGATCTTGGCTAATGGATATTCCCTCTTGTGGTAAATAAGTCGATGATTTGCACGAACCTGTCCAATCCGTATGTAAAAGGATGGGAAGATGCGCTTCATATTCTTGATGTAATATTTTCCGTTTTCTTGGACAAATGTTTCGCCATCTTCCGAATCAGATGGCATCCCAATTGAAAAATCCTCATACATCAGTTCATATTGCTGAATCTTCCGATCGGGTAAAATTTTGTAGCTCTCCACCACATCTGTTAAATGAATCGAATGGGTATATTTAATTTTGAAATAGGCTTCTTCTTTCATTGGAATATAGGCTAGCCGTAAAGATGGATCTCTAGGCTCAATGACAAGTGCCTGCCGGAGAGGAATGAATGCAAATACAACAGACAATACAAATAGGACTGAACATAACGTGATGATGAATGTACTTTTTTTCATTTTTCCTCCTGGCTTTACAGACGGGTTCCGAACATGAGAAGAAATACTCTATTAAAATAATAGTGAGTATTTTCTCACTATTATTGCGAGAAGTGGAAATATCATCCAAGTTGAAGTTTTAAGCAAACGAGACCGGCTAGTTCAGCCGGTCACCGCTTGTCTTCGATGTAAAAGCTGTTTATTGTGCTTTTACACCTTTCTCATCAAAGTATTTTTTTGCTCCTGGGTGTACATCAATTCCAACACCATTTAGAGCGTTTTCAACTTTGATTAATTTTCCTTTAGCATGTGTCACTTTATCAAGGTTTTCAAAAATAGCTTTTGTGATATCATAAACAGTTTGTTCAGACAAATCACTGCGCGCTACTAACATCGCTTGTACGGCTACAGTTGGTACCGCGTTTGCCATTCCGTATGTACCGGAAGGAATTTCTTCTTTAATGTAGTATGGATACTTAGCGATGATGGCATCGATTTTATCTTGATCAAGTGGAACGATGACAACTTTTTCAGTTGCTGAAAGCCCTTCCACTGCACCGGTTGGTGTACCAGCTGTTACGAAAGCAGCATCAATGGTTCCATCTTGGATACCTTGTGTTGATTCATCAAATGAAAGGTCCTGCTTCTTAATGTCGCTGAAAGTTAAACCATAAGCTTCAAGAATCTGTTCAGCGTTAGCTGCTGTACCAGAGCCAGGAGCTCCAACTGATACCTTTTTGCCTTTTAAATCTTGCACGGATTTAATTCCAGACTTTTCAGTTGTTACAATTTGAATGGTTTCAGGATAAAGTGTTGCAATCGCTTTAATATTGTCGACTGCGTTATCCTTAAACATTAATTTACCTTCACTTGCGTAAGAAGCAATGTCGGTTTGAGTGAATGCAAGCTCGCCGTCACCCTTCTTTAAAGTCGTCATATTCTCAGCAGACGCACCGCTTGTTTCAGCGTTTGTATCAATGCCGGTAGCATCTTTAATGATTTTGGCAAAAGAACCTCCAAGTGGGTAATACGTTCCACCAGTTCCACCTGTAAGAATACTCATAAATTTCGGCTTTTCTTCACTCTTTCCTCCATCCTTTTCGCCGCCTGTTTCTTTACTGCTGCAGGCTGATAGAATCATAGAGAAAGCTAAAAGAAACACCAATGATAATAGAAATCTTCTCTTTTTCATAATAATCCCCCTTTTCTAAAATGTCCGTGCAATTATATTGTAGTAATACGATAAAACATTGTCAATAATTACAATAGTTTCTTACTATTAGGCGAATGCCATATTTGCTGGAATGATAGGTATATATTCCTATAAATAAATTTTTCTAGAAGTATATTTGTCTAGTGTAAGGTAAAATTAACCATTTTATTAAAAAATGTTGTATGATGATTACGTACCACTCATAAGGCAGATTCTAACTATAAGAGTCTGAATCTTGCTATTTTTTAAAAAGATATAGGAGGTCTGATTGTGCTAAGTAAATCTTTAATTGAGGATGTATTGACAGCGGCTTTGTCGACGGGCGGTGACTTTGCAGAAGTTTTCGTTGAAGATCGTTTTACGAATAATTTCACCCTTCAAAGCGGCAAAATTGAAACCTGTTTAACTGGCCGTGATTTTGGCATCGGCATTCGCGTGTTTATGGGCTTGCAAAGCTTTTATGCTTATACAACCGACCATACCCAGGAAGGACTGCTTAAGGCAGCAAATAATGCGGCACAAGCGATTAGCGGAAACAAACTGATTCAGTTAGCTCCGTTAAAACATGAAACAATAGAAACGATTCATCCTGTCCAGCTTCTGCCCCATGAAGTTGATAAATCGCGTAAAGCAGCGGTCATGCTGAAGGCGTATGATACGGCAAAAAGCTATCACTCTAGTATTTCTCAAGTAACCGTCCGCTTCATGGATGAAGAACAAAATGTGATGATTGCCAACTCTGAGGGAAAATGGGTTGAAGATAAGCGGCTTCGCTCAAGGCTTGCGATTCAAGCAGTAGCGGTCCGTGATAACAAAATGGAAACAGGCTTTTATGGCCCTGGAGCTCACCAGGGATTCGAGTTCTTTGAAAATTTAAATCTCGAACACTATTCCAATGAAGCCGCGCGAATTGCAGTGACCATGCTCGATGCCAGCCCTTGTCCCAGCGGAAAATTCCCGGTTATCATTGATAATGAATTTGGCGGAGTTATTTTCCACGAGGCCTGTGGACATGGCTTGGAAGCAACTGCAGTAGCAAAAAACAACTCCATATTTGCGGGCCGACTGGGCGAAAGAGTGGCACCGGAAATTGTAACATACATTGATGACGGTACCCTGACAAATGAATGGGGCTCTATCAATATTGATGATGAAGGCGAAAAGGCACGGAAAAATGTGCTCATTGAAAATGGTATTCTAACTGGTTACTTAATCGATAAATTTAATTCCCGCCGGATGGGGATGGAATCAACCGGCTCAGGAAGACGCCAATCCTTCCGTTTTGCCCCTACCTCAAGGATGACTAATACTTATATAGCGCCAGGAAAATCAACGCCTGAAGAAATTATCGCCAATACCGAACATGGCCTCTATGCAAAATATATGGGTGGCGGTCAGGTGAATCCTGCTTCCGGTGATTACAACTTTGCAATCATGGAAGCGTATGAAGTAAAAAATGGAAAGCTCGGCAAGCCATTAAAGGGTGCAACGTTAATTGGAAATGGACCAAAAACTTTGCAGCTTGTGGATATGGTGGGCAATAATTTAGGCCATGGTGCGGGCATGTGCGGAGCCTTAAGCGGAAGCATTCCGGTAAATGTCGGCCAGCCGATGATCCGTGTCAGCGAAATTACTGTCGGCGGGACAAAGGGGGAATAAGCAATGAATCTACAGGAATTTCAATCCAAGCTATTTGAAGCGGCTCAAGCAAGCGGTTTTTCAGATGTGGAAATGTACTATGAAAACAAAGAAGTATTTGGCTGTCAGGTTTATCAAGGTGAAATTGACCAGTATGAAATCGCTGAAGATGGCGGTGTCTCCTTCCGCGGGATGTTTGATGGCAAAATGGGCTACGCCTATTCCGAGAAAATTGATGTCGCCTCCATCTCCTTCTTGTTAAAAAGTGCAAAAGAAAATACACGAATTATGAATGAAGAAGATGTGGAAGAAATCTTTGCCGGAAGCGAACACTATGACGAGCGGAACTTTTTCTCGGAAGTCTTAAATAACGTCACGATTCCGGAAAAAATTCAGTTTATTAAAGATGTAGAACGTGAAATTTTGACTGCCGATCCTCGAATTACAGCGACCGATTATTGCATGATTAAGTCTGAGTCAGTTACGAGAAATTTAGTCAATAACAAAGGATTAACTCTTTCGGACCGAATGAATTATTTATATCTAATGGTCGAAGTTATTGCCAAAGATGGCGAGGATACAAAATCAGCTTTCTCCTTTCAAGTAACAAAAGATTTTCAAGAGCTAGATGCGAAGGAAGTAGGGAAAAAAGCGGCTGATGAGGTGCTTTCGCAAATTGGATCAAGAAATATTGCAAGCAAGGATTATCCGGTACTATTGAGGAATGATGCAGCTGCTAGCCTATTTTCAGTTTTCTCATCTAATTTTTCCGCAGAAAAAACACAGGCCGGCATTTCGTCGTTAAAGGATAAGCTTGGGGTGAAGATTGCTGCCGAAAAGATTTCCATTGTTGATGACCCTTTTCTGGAGGGCGGCCTTGCCAGTAGAACGTTTGACAGCGAGGGTGTTGCTTCAAGGAAACTGACATTGGTCGAATCTGGAGTGCTTTCCTCCCTTCTTCATAACCAAAAAACAGCGAAAAAAGAACAAACCGAAACGACAGGGCATGCTCATAAAGATTCCTATAAAAGCGCTGTCAAGGTTGGACCGTCAAATCTGTATATTCAACCTTCGGAAGTTCCTTTTGAGGAATTGCTGGCTTCAATGGATGAGGGCGTGTTTATTACGAATCTTTCCGGATTGCATTCGGGAACGAATGAGGTTTCCGGGGACTTTTCCGTCGCAGCTAACGGGTTTTATGTAAAAGACGGAAAGGTTCAGTATCCGGTTAATTTAATGACAATTGCAGGCAATTTTTTTCAGCTGCTTCTTGATGTTAAAGAAATTGGCGCTGATTTAATCTTTCCGCTGTCACCGGTTGGGGCTCCGTCAATGTTGGTGAAATCTTTGTCGGTTACGGTGGAGTAAGGTCTTCTTTTAAAAGCAGATTTGCGCAGTTTGCGTAAATCTGCTTTTTTTCTAGGCTCTATTGTAAAAGATTGTTGTTTTTTGATTCGCCGATAAATTGGTGAAATTCGCTGATAAAATGAAAGATTCGCCGATAAATTGTCTAGACTCGCCGATATCCTTTAAAAATTCGCCGATAATTTTCGAAGTCTATTATTAAAGTGGATTTTTACCTGGAGTTTCCGTTTTTTGTGTTCAAACTGAAGCAAAAACAACAAATTTTACGAAAACAGCCTTTTTCTATTAGCGATTTTTCGGGTTATATTAGCGAATTTTACGCTTTTATTAGCGATTTTTTATTATATATTAGCGAATTTACACCTTTTAATAGCGAATTGAAAAAATCTATAAAAAACACCTTTTTTATGACTTCAATTTGTCCCAAAGGACCCTTCTATAAGACAATTTCATGCTACCTAAGAGCAACCAGTATCATATCAGTTAAATTATGGCAAATACTTTATTTTCTCTTCCATCGGTGTGCGCGGTTTCGCTTCCGGAACTTCCTCGGGGTAGCCCACTGCAATTACTCCGAGTAGATCATAATTTTCTGGTACCTGCAGTAGCTCGCGGTTATTTCCAGAGATACCGATCGAAGACCAAAATGTCCCAACTCCCTCCGACCATGCGGCCAAATTAAAGTTCTGAATAAAACAGGCGGTGGCGGCTGCGTTTTCATCGGTTTCAACCTTCGTCGCTCCGTGCCTTGATAACACTGCCATTACAAAAGACGCATTTCCAAAATTCGTTTTATGATTTATTTTTTTCCTTGTTTCTGGTCCAATCACATAGATTTCCCAAGGTTCCGTCATCCGGTGATTTGGTGCCATAGCGGCGGCCTCGAGCCACTGTTGGATCAGGCTGTGATCGATAGCATCCGGTTTAAATTTTTTTATATTACGGCGTGATTTAATCAAATCAATCATATTCAAGTTCTATTCCTCCCTATTCATTTAATGTCCATTGTAATATCATATGGCTCCTAAGCCAAATAAGGTGCATTAAAGACAAAAAATCGGCACCCCTTTCAGAATACCGATTTTTTTAAAATTATTCACTTAATGGGCGCTGCAAAAATGCGAGCAAACAGAAGAATATGAAACTAAGAAGTAAAATCGCTCCCCCGCTGATATATAGGGCTGTTTCTAAAGCTTGTGGTAAAAATCCAGGTCGGAAATTATATAAGGCCATACCTCCTGTTAAACCGATCGAACCAATTACTGTTGAATACACATGAAGCCTCGCCAAAATCCGGTTTGTCGGTTGAAATACCCGATAATAAACAGCCCAAGAAAATAGGGTCAGCCACCCTACCACTAATATATGCGCATGGATTGGCCGTACCGCATAAGAACCGGAGCCGGCCATATGACCTCCCAAAACAGCTCCAATTAATCCAAATATGGCTGATAACTTTAATAAAAGATTACTATAATTCTTCATACTATATCTTTCCTTTCATTGTCAGTCCTAAAAGGCTTATTCCATCTTCTCTTAAAATATTACTGGCCGAATATGAACGGAAGATGAACAACAAGTTACATTTGGAATGAATGGTACCTGTAATAATAGCACAAACTAACTCTAAAAGGCTCCCATTCCCGAAAGGAGAACATATGAAAGTAACAGATGTACTGGTAAAATGCTTGGAGAATGAAGGTGTTGAATATATATTTGGCATCGTCGGATCGGAGACACTTGACCTGGCGGATTCTTTATCCAAATCAACAAAAATTCAGTTGATCAATGTAAGACACGAACAAGGTGCCGCATTTATGGCTGATGTTTACGGAAGGACAGCGAAAAAGACCGGTGTATGCTTATCGACGCTGGGACCGGGTGCGTCTAACCTGTTAACTGGCATTGCCAGTGCGCAGCTGGACCATTCACCGGTTGTTGCTCTGGTCGGTCAAGCAGGAATTGATCGGCACCATAAAGAATCGCATCAATATGTGGACTTGGTAAAATTATTTGAACCGGTAACGAAATGGTGTACCCAAATTCAAGCCTCACCGACCGTTCCATCAGCAGTCCGTAATGCCTTTCGAACGGCGGTCATGGAGAAACCGGGTGCTGCGGCAATTGTATTGCCGGAGAATTTTTCCGCGCAAATGATTGCAAATGAGCCTTTAATGGTCAGCCCGCTACCCGTCACCGTACCGGCTATGGAGTCTGTTTATGCGGCAAAATCGTTAATTGAACAACATATAAAACCATTTTTTGTGATTGGCAACGGGGTCGTAAGGCAGGATGCAGTATTTGAGCTTCAACTTCTAGTTGAACAGCTTGAATCCCCTGCTGTTCATAGTTTTATGGCAAAGGGCGTGCTGCCGAAAGATCACCCGCAAAATTTCTATACCTTTGGATTTAACGAGAATGATTTGGTTCTTTCCGGTCTTCAAGAAGCTGACCTCTTAATTGTCATCGGCTTTGATTTTGTTGAAAAACTGCCGAAGGATTGGAATAAAAAGAAAATCCCAGTTTTACATATTGATTCACTGCCGGCGGAAACGAATGATTATTATCCTGCTAAGGTTGAACTGGTAGGAAATATTAAGCAAACATTGCAGCTGCTTAACCAAACATCACTAACGAAGAAACCATGGGAGCCCACGGGGAATCTTAAGGAAGTAATTAAAACGGCTTATCATTTAAATCCCGAATCCGGAAACATGACTTTCACAATTAAAAATATGCTGCACAGCATCGAAAGGCTTACAAACGACGATACCATCATTATTTCTGATGTCGGAGCACACAAAGTTTCCATAGCAAGAACCTATCAGCCGAAAAAGCCGAACGGTTTGATTATTTCAAATGGTCTTGCCTCCATGGGAATCGCCATTCCAGGTGCAATCGGGGCAAAGTTAGCAGCACCTGATGCTCCAGTCATTTGTATTACCGGTGACGGCGGCGCCATGATGAATTTTTCCGAAATCGAAACCGCTAAAAGACTTGGTGTTTCATTCATCATCATTATCTTAAACGATTCTGTGTTAAAGCTGGAGGTCCAGCAAATGGACAAAAAGTTCGGTGAGAGCTACGGAGCTGCCTTCACAAATCCGGACTTTGCAAAATTAGCGGACAGCTTCAGCATCCAAGGACGAAGAGCAAAAACACTAGCTGATTTTAAAGCTGTTTTAACAGAAGCGCTGGAACGTCCTAATGAAATTTTCTTAATTGATACAGTCCTTGAAGGTTAAGCATTCACCCTTCCCCAGGAATACGGCTGCATAATGGAAATATGTAATTGAAAAGCCTTATTCTAAGGGGAATTTTATGATGCAATTGGAGCATATTTTACGACCCAATGATAAACTTTTTTAACCTGTTAAAGAGAAATAATCCAAGATCTACCCAAATCCATGCATAAATGAAGGAAAATAACAAAATGCCACTGCTGGCGAGAAATGAAAATGAACTTGAAACTGCAGGTCCTAAGACTGGAAATTTTATTCCATATAATAAAGTTAATATCCCAGCTGCAAGGAAAATAGCTCCACTACTAATAATCGCAATTCTCTTTTTAAAAAAATGGAAACCGCCGCCAATCCCAAGTCCTAATAATCCTGTTGCAAATGGAAAGACAATGAGTTCACTAGGCACTAGAATCAATAATAATAAAATTGTAAGGAAATAGGTAATTCCTCCGAGTGGTACGGAAAGCATCGAGCATAAAAGAATCGGAGCTGTTGCGAATGGGCTGATGAAATACCCTATTCCCGGCAAAAATCCTCCAGCGGATTGAAGAATCTCGGCTATACTGGCAAAAAGGGCGGCTAAAACAAGCCGGTTTGTTTTGGACTTTTTTGAAAAATCGGTCTGTGCAGGCTTAATCTGTTCAGAAATGGTCTTGAAAAAATACATAATCTCTTCCACCCTCCTTTTAGGCTCCTAGCCATTTTGCCATTGACACAAACCGGTTTTAAATTTATTGTATTCTCAGGTTTGCTAGAAAAAAATTAGTGGAAACGGAGCCATTACACAGTGATTTTAGTCATTGACAACTATGATTCTTTTACATTTAATCTAGTACAATACATTCGGACCATTGGTGAAGAAGTGGTCGTACGACGAAATGACCAGCTGACTATTAAAGATATTGAAGAACTACAGCCGGATTATATTCTATTATCACCTGGTCCCGGAAACCCTGACACATCCGGACTTTGCATCGACATTGTCAAGCGATTTTATCAAGAAATTCCTATATTAGGTGTATGCCTGGGACAACAAATAATTGCCCAAGTGTTTGGCGGGAAGGTGATAAAGGCGCTTAAACCGATGCATGGAAAAATCTCTATGATCACCAATGATCAAAAAGGAGTTTTTCAAGAAATCCCTTCGCCGCTGAAGGTTACCAGATATCATTCACTAATTGTCGAGGAAGCTTCCCTCCCCTCCTGCCTCGAAGTCAGTGCAAGAAGTGAGGACGGGGAAATCATGGCACTGCGTCATAAGCAATTTAAAGTCGAAGGTGTTCAGTTCCATCCGGAATCCATCATGACCGAATACGGCTTACAAATGCTGAAGAATTTTTTTAAAAAGGATGAGAACATGTAAATGGAAATGAAACAACCCCTTTTATCTTTTGAATTTGCTGATTCGAACGGGAAAATAAGACCGTTTACATTTAAGGAACCTTTTAAGGTTATTGCAACATATAAAATAAACGAGGTCCTCCCTTGTTTTCAACTTGTGCAGGAAGCGGTGGAACAAGGTTATTATGCTGCCGGCTTTTTATCTTACGAAAGCGCCCCCGCCTTTGACCCTGCTTTTCGAGTTAAGGACTGCACCGAGATGCCCCTTCTTTGGTTTGGAATCTTTTCAGAACCTGTAGAAGGGCCGCTAGTTAGTAACGGTGTGTACCAAGTAAGCGAATGGAATCCGTCCGTTGACATGGATGAATATAACCGGGCGATTTCGTCCATTAAACAAGCGATTGAATGTGGTGATACCTATCAAACCAATTATACGATCCGCCTGCATTCTCAGTTCCAAGGTGATGATATTGCTTTTTTTGAAACGTTGAAACGGGCTCAGTCCTCCAACTATTGTGCCTACATTAACACGGGCGACCAGAGTATTTTATCGGCCTCACCAGAACTATTTTTTCGGGTTGAAGGTAACAAAATTACGACTAGGCCAATGAAGGGAACGATTCAAAGAGGTACGTCATTCGCCGAGGATGAAGCAAATGCCGAATGGCTGTATCATTCCGAAAAAAACCGTGCCGAAAATTTGATGATTGTGGACTTGCTGCGGAATGATTTGGGAATGATTGCCGAGCCGGGAACAGTTACTGTTCCAAAACTATTTGAAATTGAACAATACCCTACCGTCCACCAAATGACTTCTACCATAACGGCAAAAATTTCTGCAAAGGTGAATTTGGTGGAAATTTTTAAGGCGCTTTTTCCATGCGGTTCGATTACTGGCGCCCCAAAGATTAGTACGATGAGTATCATTACTGACCTTGAGTCGGCACCCCGAGAGGTATATTGCGGTGCCATTGGCTATATTACACCTGAAAAAGAGGCTGTTTTTAACGTCCCGATTAGAACAGTGATTATCAACCATCAATCTGGGCGGGCGACTTATGGTGTCGGTGGGGGCATTACCTGGGATTCTACGACTGCAGGAGAATATGAAGAAGTTTTGGCAAAAGCCAAATTACTTAGAGAAAATCGTCCTGAATTTCAATTGCTGGAAAGCTTGCTCCTGGACAATGGGGAGTATTTTTTATTAGAAGAGCATCTGGCACGGTTGAATAAATCGGCTCATTATTTTGGCTTTAAGGTGAGTATTGAGAATGTTAAAAAGTCGTTGTTGGAGTTTTCGAGTCATCATTCCACCGGGATGTTTAAAGTTCGTCTTTTAACTGCAAGAGCTGGAAAAATTGTTATCGAGGGTGCGGAGATTTCACCAATGAACGCACCTTTGAAGGTGATTCTAGCTGACAAACCGCTTGATCAAAACAATCCGTTCCTCTATCATAAAACAACCAATCGTGAAGTCTATTCGCAATTTCAGAACAAAAAGCCTGCGGATGTATTCGATGTTCTCCTTTGGAATGAGGATGGCGAACTGACGGAATTCACGAACGGAAATGTTGTGTTGGAGATTGATGGGAAGTTTTGGACACCACCGGTAAGCAATGGCCTGTTAGCGGGAACTTTTCGAGAAATGTTATTAATAAATGGTGACATTCAGGAGAAAACATTAACCGTACAAGACCTGCAAACTTGCACTAAAATTTGGTTTATTAATAGTGTGAGGAAATGGGTCGAGATAGAATTGGTAAACTAAATATCTGTACAAGGTCAGTCTTTTAATGGACTGACCTTGTACAGATATTTATTATCTCGGCGACATCCGAATTCCGCCATCTAAACGAATTACTTCTCCATTTAAATATTCATGTTCCATGATAAACGTTGCCAATTCTGCATATTCGGACGGACGTCCCAATCGCTTTGGAAACTCCACACTTTCCGATAGTTTCTTGATGACCTTTTCAGATAAAGAATCCGCCATAGGCGTCTTAAACAATCCCGGCGCAATCGTGTTAACGCGGATACCAAATTCCGATAAATCCCTGGCAACAGGCAGCGTCATCCCAGCCACTCCGGCTTTACTTGCCCCATAGGCAGCCTGACCCATTTGACCATCAAAAGCGGCGATCGATGCAGTATTAATAATTACTCCTCTTTCACCGGAGTCTGTAAGCGGCTCATTATTTTTCATTTCATTTGCTGCTAATCGTAACACATTAAACGTCCCTATTAGGTTAATTCCGATGACTCTATTGAAATCCTCCAGCGGTAAGACCCCCTTCTTCCCAATCGTTTTCCCCGGGGTGCCAACACCAGCGCAATTTACACAAATATGAATAGCCCCAAATGCCTCGATTGCTTGACTTATTCCTTTTTGAACGGATTCATCATCCGCAACATTGACAATTGCGTAATGTACATTCTCTCCTAATTGTTCAACGGCTTCCTTTGCTTTTGTTTCATTGAGATCAAAAATAACTACCTTAGCACCTTTATCTACTAATCTTGTTACCGTTGCTAGGCCTAAACCGGAGGCTCCTCCGGTTACAATTGCCACTTTATCTTTTAAATCCATTTACATCACTCCTTCTATTTATTTTTCAGTCCAAAAATGCCTTTATTTGATAAAGCTTGAATCGTTTCCATGTTATAACCGGCTTCTTTCAATAATTCCTCTGAATGCTCGCCGGTTTGTACACCTGCGAAACGGTACTGTGCTGGCTGAGATGAAAATTTAATCGGGAATGCAATCTGCTGTTGACTGCCGCCTTCTGCTTTAGGGACCGAAACGACCATTTCCCTTGCTTTTATTTGTGGATGTTCCACTGATTCCGAAAAGCGTAATACAGGTTCAACACAACCATCAAAATCCTCTCCAAGGATTTCAAGCCATTCATTAAATGTTTTCTCTTTAAAAGACTTTGTTAGAATCTTTTTAAAAACCTGCTGATCTTCCTCTCGCTGGCTGCTGCTCAATTTGATTAAGTCAGGATTGCCGATAAGCGTACATAATTTTTCTTGAAATGGCGGTTCCAGGCTCCCCACTGAGAAATAACGATGATCTTTCGTTTCGTAATAATCGTAAAAAATACCGCCATTTAATAATAATGATTCCGGCTCGGGTTCTATTCCCTCAGCCAAGTATCCGGAACCAAACATGGCATTTAAGGAAAACACTGCATCTGTGATACTGATATCAATATATTGACCTTCCCCGGTTTGCCCCCGATGGTAAACAGCAGCTAAAATCGCAATCACCGCAGGCATGGATCCCCCAGCAAGATCTGCAACCTGTATACCTGCCGGAACCGGTGCTTGATTTTTCCTTGAAGAATAACTGGAAGCACCTGCTAAAGACAAGTAATTGATATCATGCCCTGCCCGGTTCCGCAGCGGTCCTGTTTGGCCATAGCCGGTAATCGAACAAAAGATGACCTTAGGATTGATTTGCTTTAATTTTTCATAGCCTATTCCCAGTCGTTCCATAACGCCAGGTCGGAACTGTTCAACCACAATATCGTATTCCTGGACAAGTTGGTATACAATCTCTTTCGCCTCTTCTTTTTTCAAATCCAAAGCCAATGACCGCTTTGAGCGATTAAGATGGGCAAATGCCGCTGACACCTCACCATCGATTGGAGGCAGATGCTTTGTTAAATCCTCACGAGTTGGCGACTCTACTTTGATAACCTCTGCTCCCATATCAGCAAGCATCATCGTTGCAAATGGTCCGGGAAGAAGAGTTGAGAAATCCAAAATCTTTAATCCTGTTAAGATCCCCACTGCGTACCCTCCAATTTTATTAATTTATTATTTTATTACACTAAATTCTTAATCAGAATTTGCTCGTTCTCCTCTGCATCATTAAAATGAAAAGCATGCGAGGACTTTTTTGACCAAAATAATTTCTTGCTAGGTGCCTCTAATTGATCGAAATACCTTTGAAGTAGTTCTGGAAAAACATGCGTTTCTCTTTCACCATGAATGAAATATACAGGAATTTCTACTTTAGGGACATTTGTAAAGAAATTGAACCCGTTTAGGTCTTGAATCATTTGTTCTGTATAGGACAGTTTAAAACCTGAAACTAATGAATGGTAAATATTCACAAAAGAATAATCTGGTGAGGTAAACATGATTTTGGCTGCTTTTGCATAGGTCGCAGATCCTTTATCTCCCGCATCGTACACCATAGATTTATATTTTAATAACCATTTTCTTAAAACACCCCATTGGTTGAAGCCTTTTAAATATGGCGGCGGTCCGACTTCTGTTAATTCTTTTATAGCCTTTTGATTGCTGGTTTCCTTTGCACGTTCTAATACCCATTGGTAACAGAGTTTATCATTTTCAACCCAGTTAGTAATTTGTGAAAAAGCAGTATAGGAGTAAAACTTTTCAGGAAATTGTTTCACAAGCGAAAGCCCAATAACTGTCCCCCAAGAATGGGCTGCTAAATGTAATTTGAGCTGTTTAAAACGTGTGAGCAGGTAATCTGTTAATTCATTAGCATCACTGATAAATTGGTTTAAATGCATCGTTTCGCTAGGAATCTGTTTGGAATAGGATTTGCCTGTTCCCCGTTGGTCCCAGAAAACTAGAGTAAAATGCTTGACCAATTGCTTTGTGCACGTTACTAAAGCATAGTCTTGTCCGCGGTTAGAAAGCCCCGGAACAGGCATGCTGGGACCGCCGTGGAGCATTAATAATATTGGATTTGCGGGATCTTCTGCTTGGATGAGGATGGATTGCTGTGTTCCCCCAATTACGAGGGTTTCGATTGAACTAATCCCTTTTTCTGAAATTATAAAATTGGGCTTTCTTGAAAACAGCTTCATAGGTGATCACTCTTTTCGACAATTTTTATTTAAGAAATAAGTCCTTCAGCGCAGTCCGAAGTGTTGGGTACTGGAATTCAAATCCTTGTTCCAAAAGAATTTCAGGGACAACGTGCTGCCCTTCCAGTACAAGCGTACTTTTTTGCCCAAGTGCCAGTTTCATTGCAACTGTGGGTACTGGCAACCAGTGCGGACGGCTTAATACTGAAGCTATGGTTTTACCGAAGTCCTTCATTCGGACAGGGGCCGGTGCAGTGACATTGACAGGTCCGGCTATTTTGGGGTTTTCAATTGCGAACGCGATGGCCCGGACTACATCTGTTACATGGACCCATGACACCCATTGATTGCCTGAGCCAACCGTACCTCCGGCAAACAATTTATATGGCAGTGCCATTAGAGGAAGCGCTCCACCTTCGTTCCCAAGTACTACTCCAAATCTCATCATGACGGCACGTGTGGAAAGTGTCTCAACCTGTTTCGCTTTGGTTTCCCAGTCGGAAACCGTTTTTCCAAGAAAATCATTTGCGATTTTTGGTGATTTTTCTGTGTATTTTTGATGGTTGGAGGCCGGGTAAATACCGATGGCACTGGCATTAATCAATACCGATGGCTTCTCGGGCAATGCTTTAATAATTCTTAGAAGTTCTTCGGTTGCCTCCATTCTGCTTTCGTAAATTTGCTTTTGATGTTTTTTAGTCCATCTCCCGTCGTTAATCGAAACACCTGCGAGGTTTATAAACGCATTGGCAGTTTTAATTTCATGTTCAGGTGAAGTGCCTTTTTCAAGCCACTTAACATACGTTATCTTGTCTGAAGGCTGCTTAGTTTTTCTTGTTAATATAACTATTTCGTACCCTTTATCTATTAGATATTGGGTTAATTTTTGGCCGATAAATCCTGAACCACCGGCGATGACTATTCTCATTTTCTTCCCCCTTTTTTTACCGTTGGCATCGTATTTTTTAGTTTTCGAGTAAAATTATGCTGTTATTTTTACCGTCCACCTCTTATTTCGCTGGCAGCGGGCAGTAGAACTGGCTTCTTTTTACTGAATGCCACAAATTTCACTAGCCACGGTTAATAGAACCTGCTTCTTTTTACCATCTCCTACTATTTCAACTGTTTGCGGGCAATAGCTCTTTTAATAATAGTATAATTCAAAATTATCCAAATTCATAAGTATTGAATCGAAAAATTTTAGTATTTTAGAAATAGGTAAAAATGAGCATTTTTATTTTTTGATGAAAAAAAGTCTTTCTTGTTGGTAATTTTTATGATAAGTTTATGGTAGTAAGTTACAAATTTAATACTTTAACGCTCTACTAGGGGAGTCCGATGGCTTGGACTGAGAGAAGAATGCTTAATTTCTTTGACCCTTTGAACCTGATCTGGATCATACCAGCGTAGGGAAGTAGTTATCAATGGCGGTTAACACAAATTCTCGCGCCACTACTTTTTGACGAACAATCAGGTTCTGTGTCTTGACACAGGACCTTTTTTATTTGTCGGCCTATGCTGCACACCTCTGGATCAAAACCATTTATTAAAGGAGGAAAACAGAGATGCAGCAAAAAGAAATGAACATTGAGTTGAAGTCACAATTCACCGGGAGCAAGAAAGTATATGTGGTGGGTTCACGGCCAGATATCCAGGTTCCGATGCGAGAGATTCAATTAAACCGGACCGTCACATCCTTTGGTGAAGAAGATAATGCACCAGTCAGGGTTTATGATACAAGTGGTCCATACACAGACTCAGATTACCAGGTCGACATTCGAATCGGTCTCCCTACTTTACGAAAAAAATGGATTCTCGAACGAGATGACGTTGAAACCTATGCGGGGAGAGAAATTAAGCCAAGGGACAACGGCTTTTCTGAAGGTGACCAGCGGGCGAATTCAGAGTGGTTCCCTCATATCAACAAAATGCCGCTTCGTGCGCGAAAAGGCCGCAATGTAACACAAATGCATTATGCCAAAAAAGGTTTCATCACACCCGAAATGGAGTATATCGCTATCCGTGAAAACCTTGATCCAGAATTTGTTCGCAGCGAGGTTGCCCTTGGAAGAGCGATTATCCCGGCTAACATCAATCATCCTGAAAGCGAACCGATGATTATCGGACGAAACTTTCATGTGAAAATAAATGCGAATATCGGAAACTCGGCGGTAACTTCGTCTATTGAGCAGGAAGTTGAAAAAATGACGTGGGCGACACGCTGGGGTGCGGATACCATCATGGACTTATCCACCGGAAAAAATATTCATACAACAAGGGAATGGATTATTCGGAACTCCCCTGTTCCTGTTGGCACCGTACCAATTTATCAGGCGCTGGAAAAAGTCAATGGCATTGCTGAAAACTTAACATGGGAAGTATACCGTGACACGTTGATTGAACAGGCAGAGCAAGGTGTTGATTATTTTACCATCCATGCCGGCGTCCTGCTAAGGTATATTCCGTTAACTATTCATCGGACAACTGGGATTGTTTCCCGCGGCGGCTCAATTATGGCCCAGTGGTGTTTAGCCCATCATCAAGAAAGCTTCCTTTACACGCATTTTGAAGAAATTTGTGAGATTCTAAAACAATATGATATTTCGGTCTCCCTTGGCGATGGCTTACGCCCGGGCAGCATTGCTGATGCCAATGATGAAGCACAGTTTGCCGAGCTAGAAACATTAGGAGAATTAACAGAAATCGCTTGGAAGCATGATGTTCAAGTAATGATTGAGGGTCCTGGACATGTGCCAATGCATCTGATTAAGGAAAATGTCGACAAGCAAATGGAGATTTGTAAGGAAGCTCCTTTTTATACATTAGGGCCGTTAACGACCGACATTGCTCCGGGCTATGATCATATTACTTCGGCAATTGGCGCGGCGATGATTGGCTGGTTTGGCACGGCAATGCTTTGCTATGTTACACCGAAAGAACATCTCGGCCTGCCAAACAAAGACGATGTCCGGGAAGGTGTTATCACATATAAAATTGCCGCCCATGCAGCAGATTTAGCGAAAGGTCATCCTGGTGCACAAATTAGGGACAACGCTTTATCAAAGGCACGCTTTGAATTCCGCTGGGAGGATCAATTTAATTTGTCATTGGATCCGGAGCGAGCTCGGGACTATCATGATGAAACCTTACCGGCAGAAGGCGCAAAAACTGCCCACTTCTGTTCAATGTGCGGACCTAAATTTTGTTCGATGAGAATTTCTCATGATATCCGCGGGATGGCCCGAGAAGATGGATCGAGTGAGGAATGGTCGATTAAAGAAGGCATGAAGAAAAAAGCGGAGGAATTCGTTCATGATGGATCTCGAATTTATCGCTGATGAAAATGGCCAAGATATTAGACTATTAACATCTGAAATAGTTCTGCTCCAAGAAAAGATTCAACAATTGAAAGGACGAATTGAAACGATTCAGCAGAATTGCAGGCACATTTTTTTGGAGACCCCAGTCATGAGAACATGCCAAAAATGCGGTTTCTCCGAAAGTACGTATTATTAATTTGAAAGTAAATCCCCAAGATTTTGGGGATTTATTCTTTTTCTAGTAGTTGCTTTAATCTGTCTATATCCATTTTTGATGTTAAAGATCCGATTTGCGTTGTTGCTGCAGCCCCTATTTGGTTCGCGAATTCGAGGTATTCTTTTAATCGTGATGGTTTAGCAGGTTTTCCAAATTCATGAAAACAATATAGAACAGCAGCCATAAAAGCATCCCCCGCTCCTGTCGTATCGACAGCATTTACCTGGGGAGCTGGAACAAACACTTTATTCCCATTCATGACGGCGCATCCACCCTCACTTCCCAATGTGACAAACAGATAGGGAATGTTTTGTTTAGCTATTGTTTCTAGCCCTGCCTCAAGTGAATCAGTTTCTGTTAAAAATAACAGCTCATCTTCAGCTAGTTTGACAATATCCGCCTTTTTTATGAACGAAAGAACGGTTTGACGACAATGGTTCTCGCTTTTCCATCGCTTTAGACGAATATTGGCATCAAAAGCTATGATATGGTCAGCAGCCCTCGCATAGTTTAATGCTAGCTCGGTCGTCTTGTTTTCTTTTTCATGAAAAAGAGTTCCCGAAGCAAAATAAAAAATCTTGGCCTGCTGGAATATCGTCTGGCTTAATTCCTCTGCCGTTAATACTTCATCAGGTGTGGGATTTACATAAGAATGAAAATAGCGATCCCCTTCTTCATTCAAATGAACATAGACACAGCATATTTTTTTCGTTGCATTTTGAACAGCGTATTCAAGACTAACCTTTTCTAGCATTAATTCCTGTTCCACAAATCTGCTGATGTCATCCTTACCTAACTTACATAAATAATGGACAGGGATTCCAAGTCTTCTCGCCCCCACAGCAAGATTAACGGTAGCTCCGCCTAAGTACTGCTGGTATTTTGTATTTGATCGATCAACTGAAATAAAATCGACAAATGCTTCTCCTAATGATATGATTCCTTGTTGTTCCAAGATGTTCCTCCCGAAAGTAAGCATGTTATTTGCTTCCTTAATTGATAAATCTTCATAAGATAACCACTAAATTGTATAATAAATATTATTTTCATACTAGTAATGGAGGGAAATCCTTGCACAAATATCAAAAAGCCATTATCATCGGCGGCGGAATCGCTGGTAAACTAGCAGCTCGGGTGCTTTCTGATTCTTTTCAGGAAGTGATTATTTTAGAACGTGACTCCAAAACAGAGGAACCAGTTCCTAGAAAAGGTGCGCTGCAGGGGAAACATTTACATGCCCTTCTCCTTGCGGGTCAAAATGGTCTAGAAGAACTTTTCCCTGGCATTACAGAGAAATTTCTTTCCAGTGGAGCAGTTAAAATTAATTCTACACATGAACTTGCCTGGTACCATCATGGGGTATGGAAAATTCGATTCGATGGCGACTATAGAACCATTTTGCAAACCCGCCCTCATTTAGAATGGCACATCGAACAATATATTAATAGAATACCAAATATAACGATTAAATATGAGAAGCTAGTTCAAAACTATCATTTTAATGAGGAACAAAATCGTGTTCTTGGTGTTGTGTTCCAAGATAGCAGAGGCTCTCTGCAAAAATTAAAAGCAGATCTGGTTGTGGATGCCAGTGGTACAAGCAGTTTTTCATACGGATGGTTTAACAAGAGACAGGTACATATTCCAGAAGAAAAAGTGAAAATTGGTTTAAGCTATTTCACTAAAACATATCAAATAAATGAAAACAAGAACAGAGATTGGACAATTAAGATACTCTATCCGAACCCGCCACATGAAAAAATAGGAGGCACAATCTCGCGCGTAGAAGGAAATCGTTATATGGTCACCATTAGCGGCTACCATAACGAGATCAATGAAAAAGAAGTCATAAAAAGTAATCAAGGCTTTCTTGACCTAGCTGAAAAATTACCAAAACTAGATATCTATAAAGAAATTGAAGGTGCCACACCATTAACTGAAACTTCAATTTATCGAGTCCCGCACATTACGTGGAGACGATTGGATAAAGTGAAGCATCTACCGGAAGGACTTTTGTTGATTGGGGACACCATTTGCAGGATTGATCCTGTTTTTGGCCAAGGGATGAGTATTGCAGTGTTAGAAGCGCTTGCACTCCAAAAACTATTTCAGAAACCATATAAGTCTATAACTTTTGAATTTCATAAAAAGGCTGCAAAAATAATTGGCCCTATTTGGAATATGGTCATAACAGAAGACTTCCGTTATTCAGAAACAATTGGTAAAAAGCCTTTAGGGCTGCCCTTTCTACAATGGTATGCAAAACATATTTTTCTCCTATCCGCGGAGAAACAAGAAATCTATAACTCTTTCGTCAAAGTTATGAACCTTGTCAGTCCAATGACCACCCTCATGCATCCCAAAATCATTAAGAACGTATTGAAGAAGAATGTGGATGGTTCTTCTGCTTCATCACGTCAAAAATGATGGTGAAAAACTAAAGCTTATCGAAAGAATATACCGAGTAGATTTCTGACTATCAAGAAAAAAAGCTTGCAGAATTTGCTGCTAAACAAATCCTACAAGCTTTCACTTTAACTAAAGGCTTCTACCTTGTTATCCTTATTCGTCATTGGAAGCGGCTCTTCCGATAAGAAACGCTTTAGGACGTTCTCTGTCAATCGTGAGATGTTGTTATCATAGTTATTATGAGATAAGCTCCCGCAGTAAGCAATAGAGGCTGTTGAGAATACTCCTCCTCCATTTGGAGTTGGATAATATACCATATCTGCCCTCACGCGAGGATTCTCCTGCCCGCCTAAGCCAGGAATATTGAAGTATAATTCCTCTGCAACTGGCACATAAACGTTCGTATGACCCTCAGATGAAGCGACAATCACAGCATGCGGCGGTGTTCCGAGCTCCTCATCATAAATATCCAGCTCAAGTCCAGCTGCACCTCCGCCGACTAGACCGAAATCACCAATTTTTTCATCATTTTCAATTCCTTCAAAAATCCAATCAACGCAAGGATCAAAACTGTCTTCAGTTCTGCGGTAATAAGAAGAAACCTCGAACCCTTCAGCCACATAACCAACACCACAAATTTTTTGAGGGGCACGCCCGCGGTGTTTCCAAATACTTCCTTGCTCGCCGGTTATACTTAAGTGAATTTCGCCTGGTTTAGACTTCCAGCCTTGATTACCGTAGTTTTTACGAACTTCCATCAGGCTAGGATTCTTCGGATCAAAAGTCACAACCCAATAAAAGCCGTTAGAGCCCATGTACATAAAACGGCCGCCGTTCGCTTGGAAATCTTCAACACCGTCTAACATTGGACCAGAGAAATATTCAGGGTGAGATCCAGTGAGAGCCACACGGTACTGACTTAGCAAATCATAGCCTTCAAAGTGTAAATCCTGATCAGTAATTACATCAAATTCAAAGCCTTTTTCTGTTAACCAGTCAATTAAATGCAAGTCTGCATTGAACTGCCATAGGGAAGGTGAAAGGTTATGACGATACAAAGGTCTCATATTCAAAATTGGACGTAAGCTTGATGAGAAGCAAACCCCGGTTCCATCATTGTGATGGTCATATGTTGATAATCCATATTCTGCGTGTTCTCCAAGATACATATCTTCCTGCTGAACAACAGGTGCTCGGCCAAACATCAGCTGGGCAAGTGGGATATCCTGGAAACGATTATTTGCATACGCTAAATAACTGGCAGTTGGAATAATAAGAACTGTTTTAGCAGTTGGCTGGCCCTTCTTTGGGCGTACGAAGAAGACAATATAATCCTGCTCCTCGCCAGCTTGCACATGTGCCGCATAAACGCCGCTCTTTAAGTTAGAAGGTACAGTCCATTCAAAGTCAACATCCCACTTAGCATCTGTCATATCATCGTCATGGAAATGAATCGCTCCATATTGTTCCGGTGCATGCGTAAAGTTTTGCTCTTCAGATGTCCAGTTATAGCCTGTCATCGCTCTGGCTGGATGGTTAACCGTTTCTCCATGAATTTGATTTGGACTGAGATCATAGACCTTTTCAAGCTCAAGAATCCCTTTCTTAGTAATTCCTTTTGAAAAATCCCAAGCCGCCACTATACGATTACCCGTAGGATTTTCAATCCATGATCTCATTTCATCTTTTGCTAATGGTTCATTCGCCACACGCGGACGGTCAATTTTTCCGTTATAACGGTTAATTACTTTGTGTTGACCGTTTGCATTTGAAAAGATACTTGCAATTAAGAAAGGAGCATCAACCTTGGCATTTGGCTGAACAGCTGTCAATTTTTCATTGTTAGCATACATATCATCAGTGCCAAACGGTAATGAGAATCTGCCATTTGTTTTACTAATAATTGGTTCCTGGAAAATGTTCATTTTTCCATTTTTAGCATCGAAGGTTGCTCCAACAAAATACCATGTGCTCGCTGACAGCGGCTTTTCTGTGCTTAACTTTTCAACCCTGCCCTCACTATCCCCAATCCATAAAGCGAGACATCCATTTTCATCGATGAAAAGTCCGTACCCGGAATTTTGATTAGGAGACCATTTTGTCAAAATTCCTTGTACACCAAGCTCTGGAGTAGTTGGGAAAATCATAGCCTGTAGCGAGAAACTGGTAACGCTTTCAAATTTGGACTGATCATCAAATTTCACGTAAGAGCCCATATGTATAGCCTGCTTTCGGCCAACATATTCTCTATTTACATCTGCATCAACCTTATGAATTTTTACCCCTGGTCCCTCTGGATTAGAATCTCCATGGATGAGGTGAACGATATTTGTCTTATAAGATGGGTGGTCACTACTTACCATAAATTTAATTTTTTCACCTGGCTGCACACTTAATTGACTTGTATAACCGGTAATGGCCATATAACTACACTCCTTAAAATAGTTTTTATTAATCTATTAAACCGTGTTTTCGCAAACGTTTAAGGAATAAAGCATGTTCCGCTTCTTCCCTGGTACCAAAGCTCTCTTTTTCAAACACGATATATGGAACGCCCCGTTTCCCTGGGTGTTGTCCTAAACACCACTCCTGATGAGGCTTTGTACAAATTATGAGGTCTTTTCCTTCAATAACTTCATGGTTTCTTCTTAAGAAATTCAACACCAAATCAAGTTCCATGCTATGTTTACCAACAGGATTTAGCCTATGCTCTTCTATAAGATCTTCCGTAATAAGAGGCTTAATGTTGTTCTCAAGGATGTATCGGTCTTTTTCCATATAAACCTTTTTAGCTTGCTCATTCATTTAATAAACCCTCCTTTTAGTTTAAGTCCTTTTATGAAAAGTCGTTTACTTTTTTATTCTCATTCGCTCCCTTCCATTGCCTTTAGTTACCTCATCTTTAACTAATGCAACATTCATGCCAGGATTATAGATAAAGAACAAAGGGTTTTGATATATGTGTGAAGAATATACTACAGAGATGTTGTTTACAGCATTTATGACTATACTTAAAATATTTAATTTAAAAATATCCTGATCCTATATTTAATAACCTGGAGTAAACTTGTTCACTTTTTGTCCAGTATTCTGTAAACGCATTGTTCAATTGTAAAATTGTGTAGTGAACAAATTCAGAACAATTATTTTTCCTTGGGAAGGAGTGTATGTCCATTGAAGAAACAAGAGCTAAAAGTAGGAATCCTCTTTTCTTTGACAGGTACGACTAGTATTACGGAAATAGGGCAATATCAAGCCTGTTTATTAGCGATTCGTCATATAAATGATAGAGGTGGAATCAATGGCAAAATGCTGATTCCAATTGTGGAGGATGCCGGTTCTGACCCTGAAATTACATACCAGAAGGCTGAAAAAATGGTAATTAGAGACCAAGTAACAGCCATTATTGGCTGTTATACTGCGGCATGTAGAAAAAGTGTCATTCCAATTTTAGAGAAACATAATATTCTATTATTCTATCCTACCATTAATGAAGGTGGTGAACAGCATCCTAACATATTCTATAGCAATTCAACACCCAATCAGCAGCTAATAGATTTTATTCCTTGGCTCCTTCACAATGTAGGAACATCATTTTACCTGTTAGGGTCAGATTATATTTACCCACGGGAAATCAATAAAATCATCCGTCGGTTAGTACAGGAGAACGGTGGTTCTATTTATGGGGAACATTATGTACCATTAGGAAGCCAATATTTTCACAAGCAATTAAATGAAATTCGAAGTACGAACCCGGATATTATTTTTTCAACATTAGTTGGTGACAGTACGATTAACTATTATCAGCAGCATGAAGAGCTTGGACTTCCGCAGGCGATTGCAAGTAACGTAACAGGTGAAACAGAAATTGAAGCAATTAACCCTAATGGGAAGATAGACTATTACTCTTGTTTCTCATACTTTAATTCAATTGATACGGCACAAAATAGAAAGTTTCTAATGGAATTCAAAAGACTCTATGGAACCGATACCGTCAGCTCGGTCATGGAAAGTGCCTATAATAGTGTTTTTCTTCTTGCAGAGGCCTTGAAAAAAAGTTCTTCTCCAAAAACAGAATCCATTCGCCAAGCTTTAGCTGGACTATCCTTTGAAGCACCGCAAGGAAAGATTATGGTCGACCATATAAATCAGCATGTTTGGCTAAATTCACGTATTGGAAAAGTCAATGCAGCTGGTCAATTTACTATAATATGGGAATCAGATCAAATAATTTCTCCTATTCCATTCTTAGAAATTGAATCTTCATCTAGAAATAATCAGGAAAACATGGTATTAACAGGAGAAAATTTGGAAAATAAAATCATACTGCATCTTCCCTTTTTCTCTGAATTAAACGAAAATCTAAAAAGGCATCCGATTTTAATATCCTACTTTGACTTGATTACTGACGCATTTGAAGGATTAACTAATGGGCAGCAGGATAGTTTACTGATTATTAAAAATGGGGAAATCTGCTATCTCAATCAAAATGCTTTAATGTTAAAAAAGCGCAAAGCCAAACTTGTTGAATCGGTTTTACAAGAACTTACTTTTGAAATTGGTAACAAAACAGAGTGGATCTTAAGACGAGATGATAAAGAAGAAAGTTTTGAAATCAATATTAAAAGGAAAAATTCGTTATACTTTGTTTATTTCAAATCTCTTCCCCGTCCCTTACACCGTTATTCTTTTAATAAGAGGAGTAATATAACAACCTATGATTTAATTGGATCAAATGAATTATTTTTAAAATCTGTACAGCTTGCCCGAACTGCAGCAAACATTCAAGCCAACACTCTTTTGCTTGGAGAAAGCGGGACTGGGAAAGAACTGTTTGCACGGGCTATTCATAATGAAAGTCCGCGAAAACACAAACCATTTATTGCTGTAAATTGTGCCGCAATTCCTAAAGAATTAATCAATTCTGAGCTCTTTGGATATGTAGATGGTGCCTTTACCGGAGCAAAAAAAGGAGGCAGCCCGGGAAAATTTGAAATCGCTAACGGAGGAACGCTTTTTCTGGATGAAATTGGGGATATGCCAATTGAATTGCAATCTTCGCTTTTAAGGACCTTACAGGAGAAAGAAGTAGTACGCATAGGCGGTCACCAATCAATCCCTTTAGATGTACGTATAATTGCAGCAACCAACAAGAATCTGTCACAGGAAATTGCCTTTAATGGCTCTTTTAGAAGTGATTTATTTTATCGATTAAATGTCTTTACCATTGAACTAGCTCCACTTCGCCTAAGAATAGATGATATTAGCGCATTATGCAGCTATTATTTGTATGAATTTAAGGGATTAACAGGTCAAGAAAAGGTGCTTTCTAAAGAAACCCTCAGCATTTTGAAGCAATACAATTGGCCAGGGAACATTCGGGAATTATGTAATGCGATTGAAAGAGCGTCTTATTTGTCGGGACCATCCGTGACCATCTTACCAGAGCATTTACCTCAAGAAATAATTGAATATTCGAAAAGGCCGGTATTGAACCAGAATGATTCCTTTAATCTTTCGATAAAAAGCATTCATGATATTAAGGAAATTAATTATGAAACAGAACGAGATTTTTATCTTAATGCTTTAATGAACAACCGCGGCAATATTTCAAAAACTGCAAAGGAGCTTGGAATATCACGGACAACCCTTTATAAGAAGCTGAAAGATTACCAAATTCAGACGTAAAAAAATTATTCTAAGCCTAGCACCATTCAATAAACGAATGGTGCCTTTTCATGGTCTAAAACTGCCAATTAATCAATATTTTAAACATATAGGGTGAGTTCTTTAAATGAAACGCCTCACCCTTCGTGTTTACGTATTAGAATTTTGAGGGGAGAATCGAAAATGGTTGTCATTCACTTTCTCGAAAATAAAACGGTTGTTTTAAGCCAGCTGGTTAAACAAATTCCTTCCGTCGATGAAAATATCCGAATTAAAGGCCGCAAAGGAAAAGTGACAAATGTTGAGAAAGTTAAAGAAAATGTTTACCACGTACATGTTGTTTTTGAACAGGTGAAAAAGGTTCAACTAGCATCAGCGAAGGATAACAAGAGCAAAAAAAGATAAAAGGGTACCATTTAATCAAATAGCTCTTTTGTATTTTGTATTAATAATTGAACGAGGCGGGATGCTTCATTTAGTGAAGGTAATGCTAGAGCAATATGTCTGCTATAATCTGTTTCCAATGGTCTTATGTTCTCCTTCGGGAAAGACAGTTTTTTTAACGAGAGTACATGGAAAAAGGTGTCATATATCCACAAGAACTTACAAACAAACCAGCAAGCTGTAGAATAAAAAAAGGTCAGGCTTCAGCAGGTTAATCCATTAACTTGCAGGGGTCTGACCTTTTTTTAAAAACCTGAAAAGGTGTCAGGCACCATCCCCTTTATATATGATATAATCTAATAGTTATTTTAATTTAAAAGGTGATGGGTTGTGTTTTATTTCTGGCTTTTGTTGATTTTAGCGGTAGGTATAGGCTGGCTTTTCTTTTATAAAAAAATCTATATCCAAACCTCCACGATGGCTGCTGTAATGGCATTTGGAATTTTTACAGAAGGTGTCCTTCTTAATCATTTTGGTGTTCGTTTTTTTCACAGCAGCTTCGGAAAAATTCTTAGTATTTGTAATCTTTCCATCTGGATCGCTTTTATTGAATCTTTTTTCATAGCATTCATTAATGGCAGATTTAAAAAGCTTCATTACACAAATCAGATCAATCGTTTTGGCATTGGAACTTGGGTTGCCGGAACATCGATATGCGGGATTATACTGTATAAACAATTTGTGGAATGGCGAACGATTTCTGAAGTCATAACTTTCCTAAATATTTTGTTGTGGGTTACATATATCGGAATAAGTTTAAAAACATTTATTGAAATCTACCGGACAAAATTATATGGAAAAGTGCACGGCATTATACTTTTGACAACCGTCAGTACGCAATCGATTGTCCTTTTAATGACTACAGTATTTAAAAATTTTCCGATTTCCGCCACCCTTTCATTTCTGTTTATCGGTTTTGGCTTTTATTTACTTTCTGTTTTTATCATTTTTTATCGTTATGGAACGACTTCCTGGTCAATTGAAGCCGATTGGAACAACACAAACTGTATTGTGCATGGTGCATTATCCATTTCAGGAATCGCCTGTATGATGTCAGCGGTTGTCCCTTTTGAAATAATACGAACGATTTGGTGGTTGTCAGCTGCTATGTTTTTAGCGGTTGAATCGATTGAAGTTTATAGATTGGTTAGGCGGATCCAGCTTCTTGGAGTGAAAAAAGGTTTGTTTATATACGATGTGACTCAATGGAGCAGAATATTTACGTTTGCCATGTTCTATACGTTCACATCCTTTTTCCACCCGCACTTCTCCATCATTCAACAAGTCAAGCATGCGGTCCTATCTATTGGAGTATGGATCATCATCCTACTTTTGAGTGTCGAAATTATCTTATGTGCCGATTATATGTTGAAATTAATAAAAAAATCTTCACAAAAAATTGGCAGCAACCAAAACATTGGAAAGGTGTCAGGCACCATGTGAAATTTTCACAAGGTGCCTGACACCCCTTTTTTTAAGGATTAACCTATAAGAGCCCCTCTTCCATCATTTGAAGCATTTCGCTGTTGGCATGGAGTATGTCTTGTTTGGCGCGTGTGCTTACTTCTTTTGCTGCCTGCTGTGCTTCTAAAATAGCATTTCTAGTATCAATTGTAGTTATTTGGCGGTTTTCCATAATGATTTGGCCATCGATGATACTTGTTTCCACTTCATGTCCTCTTGCAGAATAAACTAGATTAGGAATAATATTTCGAATTGGATCGACGAATAGTGGTGAAAGCGTCGGTTCGAGCAAGTTGATTAAGATAATATCAGCTTTCTTTCCTTTCCTTAAAGATCCGACTTCATGATCCATCCCCATTACCTTCGCCGCTTCAATGGTAGCTAACCTTAGTGATAATGCTGCTGGAAAGACCGTTGGGTTTGAACGCTTAACTTTATTTAAAATGGCCGCAAATTTCATCTCATTAAACATATTATTGCAATTATTTCCTGGCGCTTGGTCTGAACCTAACCCCGCCATTCCCCCACTTTCAATAAATTTTAATACGGGCGGAACCATTCCATCTATGATACCGATGCTCCCGGAGCAATAGACCATCCCTGCCCCACTCTTGGCTACAACCTCTGTTTCTTGGTCGGTTGCCTCCGTTAAATGGACTGCAATTAGACGTTCGTTTAAATATCCGAGTTCTTCCAAGAAAGCAATACTTCTTTTTCCGTACCTTTTTACCATTTGATCAATTTCACGGTCACCTTGGGCAACATGCATATGAAGCTTGGTATTGTATTTTTCGGCTAAACCTTTCATTTCTTTCAGAAGTTCCACACTTAATAAATCTGGGCCATGTGGACCAAGGATACACGTAATTCTACCATTCGCACTCTCATGGTATTTTTCTATCAGCGAAAGATTATTCGAAAGCTTTTGTTCCCCTATTTCTGTATAAAAAGGATACAGCTCGCCAACGGGAACGTCTCCAATATTATCGGGAATTTCATTTACAAGCTCGGCAACACGTGCACGGGCCCCTATTTTTATATAATTTTCCACCAAATGATTCATCGAACGATCGTAATCACAAAAAGTAGTTGTTCCAGCTTGAATCCCTTCAATGATATTCACCATGGATCCTTTTTTACTATCTTCTATTGTTACATGTTTCATAAATGGCCACAGCCCTTTTTGCATCCAATGATGAATATCTTGTGCAACACCGCGGAGCAGAGCCAAACCCGTATGAATATGAGCATCGATTAATCCCGGCATAACCAGCTTATCTTTTGCGTCGATCTCTCTCTCCGCTGTATAACCCCGGGTAATTTCTAATGTTGAACCCACCGCCTGTATTGTATTTCCTTTTATAGCCACAGCTCCGTTTTCAATTAAGCCAACCCCCCTCCCTTCCATCGTCATCACAAGCCCATTTTTAATAATTAAATCAACTTTCATATTCGCAATACCTCCTAATTCTTTGGAACTATTTCCATATTCTGATTGTCAATCTCTAAAAATAAAATATTTTTTGAAGAATAATATTTTACACTCTTTAAAATTTTTAGAATTTTATGCTAATATATTTATAATACAAGGAGGTGGGTCAATGAGTCTAGTGAAAATACAAGGAGAACGATGGTTTCCATCAGAAAATTCATTTCAGTCAGAAATGCCTTCCCTTTGGGGGAATTGGTATTGTGATTCAGAAATTGGAAAATTGCGTGCCGTTCTATTAAGAAGGCCCGGAAAAGAAATTGAAAGAGTAACACAAACAAACTTCTCCCAATATCGCTGGAAAGCACCAATGAATGTAGAAAAAGCGAGAGCTGAACATGACCAATTAGCGGGTATTTACCGCTCCCATGGTGTTGATGTCCATTATGTAGAGGAAGCACATCCAGAGCGCCCGAACTCTCTTTTTATGAGAGATCAAGTGTTTATGACGCCGGAGGGAGCGATTGTTTGCCGCCTAGGTATTTCTGCCCGCCGCGGTGAGGAACGATATGCAGCCAAAGCTTTGGGCGAAATTGGTGTTCCAATTATTAAAACGATCAACGGTGACGGTATTTTTGATGGTGCTTGTGGAATGTGGGTCGACCGGGAAACGGTTCTTATTGGTACTGGATCACGGGCCAATAAGAGTGGTGCTGAACAGGTCGAGGCAGAATTACGGAATCTTGGCGTCAAGTACATAGTTCCGTTTGAAATTCCATATGGACATGCTCACTTAGATGGCCTGATCAATATTGCGGACCGCAAAATTGCAGCGCTCTTCCCTTGGCAGGTTCCGTATGATGTAGTAAAAGTTTTCCTAGAAAGAGATTTTAAGATTATCGAAGCAACTAACACTGACGAAATTAAGACAAATGCTTGTATCAACTTTGTCGCATTAGAGCCTGGTAAGGTTGTAATGCCTGCCAATTGCCCGGAAATGAAGGCGAAATTAGAGGATGCTGGAGTTACTGTTATCGAAGTTGAGGTTACGGAAATTCTAAAGGGTTGGGGTGCAATTCATTGCATGACCGCCTTCTTAAACAGAGACCCAGTCTAAAAACACTAGCGAGGTGAATGGAAGATGAAAAAATTATTAGCTATTTTACTAGTTTCAATCATGGTCATCATGACTGGTTGCACCCAATCTACTTCAGTTGGTGAAAAACAACAGTCCACTATTGATAAAGTTTTAAAAGCGAAGAAGCTTGTTGTCGGAACGGCACCAGGATATTTTCCTTTTGAAATGAAAAACACCAAAGGCGAATTTATTGGTTATGACATTGATACAGCGAAAGCAATCGCCGATTCATTAGGAGTGAAAGTAGAATTTAAGCAATTTGGTTTTGATGGCTTAATCCCTGCTCTTAAAACAGGTGAAATCGATATGATTATTGCGGGAATGACCATCCGCGGCGATCGTGCCTTATCTGTAAGTTTTGCTGATCCTTATTTTAGTACAGGTCAAGTATTAATGCTTCCTAAGAAAGACACAACAACAAAATCATGGGAAGATCTTGATAAGCCAGGTAAGAAAATTGCCGTTTCTTTGGGTACAACCGGTGCTTTGTTAGCTAAACAAATTTTCAAAAATGCGGAAGTTAAAGACTTTGAAGACTTCCCTGCTGCTTCAATGGCACTTGTTCAGGGACAAGCTGATGGTATTATTTATGATGAACCAGGTATTCGTTCTTACGAAGGAATGAACCCTGGTAGCGTTCGCGGAGTCTATGACCTTATTTCAAAAGAAAATTTAGGAATTGCTGTTCGTAAAGATGATTTAGAAACTGTTCAATGGCTTAACTCATTCGTATCTTCATATAAGGGCAGCCCGAAAGAATTAGAATCTTTTGCTAAATGGTTTGAAAATGTTGATTGGATGAAAGAAGTAGAACAGAAAAAATAAGTAAACATCTTAGGAGGCCTATTCTATGGTATATCAAACAGATTGGAGTGTTATTCCAAATAACATAGGGCTTTTCCTAGAGGGGCTATGGCTGACGCTGGAAATTTCAGCGTTAGCTCTCCTTTTTAGTATCCCAATAGGAATCATTGTAGGTTTATTACGAATTTCTAGGAATAAATTAGTTTCGTTTATTGCCACAGCATATATCGAGGTGATGAGAGGGATTCCGCTTCTTGTATTATTATTATGGATTTTCTTTGTTTTAGGACAATTTTTAAGCCTTGGGCCCTATTGGTCAGCCGTGTTAGGTTTGGCTACATTTTCAGGGGCATTCGTTGCTGAAATCGTCCGTGCCGGTATTCAATCGGTACCAAAAGGACAAATGGAAGCCGCCCGCTCCTCCGGGATGAAGTACTCACAAGCGATGAGACTGATCATTCTGCCACAGGCGTTCCGGAAGGTATTACCGCCACTAGCCTCACAATTTATTATTTTGATTAAAGATTCATCACTCGTATCGGTTATCTCTGTAGTAGACTTAACGCTTGTTTCAAAAAACCTGGTAGCTACCTCTTTCCGATCTCTAGAAGTTTGGACATTTGTTGCCCTACTTTACTTTTTAATAACCTTTACTCTATCACAAATCATTCGCTACTTTGAGAAGAAATATCAGGTTTCAGAATAATACACTCTTCCCTTCATGAGATATTAAAGGAGTGACATAAATGATATCAATAACAAATGTACACAAGGCTTTTGGAAATCATAAAGTGCTTGAAAATATTAACCTGGAAGTTTCTAAATCACAAATTTTTGCTCTTATTGGGCCGAGCGGAGCGGGTAAAAGTACGCTAATCCGCACTATTAATGCTTTAGAGCCGATAAATGAAGGTGAAATTATTGTCGATGGAATTTCCATTCATGATAAAAAGACGAATATTAACGCAGCGCGTACTGAAATAGGATTTGTGTTCCAATCGTTTAATCTATACCCTTTCCTAACTGCTTTACAGAATGTCACAATCGCCCCTATCAATGTAAAAAAGATGGATAAAGCTAAGGCAGAAAAAAAGGGAAAGGAACTGCTTTCGATGCTTGGGCTTGGATCTAAGTTCGATTCTTACCCTTCACAGCTATCCGGCGGTCAGCAGCAAAGGGTGGCGATTGCCCGTGCACTTGCAATGGACCCAAAAGTTATGCTATTTGATGAACCAACATCCGCTCTTGATCCGGAAATGATCAATGAGGTGCTGGATGCGATTCGCAGCCTTGCGAAAACTGGGATGACAATGATTGTAGTTACACATGAAATGGGTTTTGCCAAAGAAATATGTGACCAGATTGTTTTTATGGCAGATGGAAAAATCGTTGAAGTTGCGCCGCCAGACAAGTTTTTCTCAAATCCATCTACAGAACGTGCGAAAGGATTTCTATCTAAAGTACTTAATCATTAAAATTGGGAGGTACATAATAATGGAAGTTAAGGTCCAGGGTGAACGATGGTTCCCTGCTGAAACAAATTTTTCTGAGGAATTAAAGGACTTATGGGGAAATTGGTATTGTGATTCCGAAGTAGGAACACTAAGATCTGTCCTTTTACACCGTCCTGGCTTGGAAATTGAAGGCATTAATGAGGAAAATTTCGCTGATTTCCGCTTTCGTGCACCAATGAACCCTGTTCGGGCGCGCAGGCAGCAAGATGCCTTGGCGGATCTGTTCCGTTTAAATGGTGTAGAAGTTCATTATGTAGAAGGTCAGCGAACGGATCGCCCTAATGCTTTATATATGAGGGATTTAATGTTTATGACACCAGAAGGAGCCATTATTTGCCGCCCCGCTATTCCGGCGAGACGCGGAGAAGAAAAAGCCGTAGCCAGAACATTGGCGTCCCTTGGCGTCCCTATTATCAAAACGATTAATGGTGACGGCTACTTTGAAGGTGCCTGTGCCATGTGGGTAAATCGCGAAACGGTCGTTATCGGGACAGGCAGCCGCTCAAACGAGTCAGGTGCCATTCAAGTGGAACGGGAGCTTAGAAATATTGGTGTGAAAAATATCATAATGACTCAAATCCCCTATGGATCAATCCATCTTGATGGTTATATGAATATGATTGATGTTAATAAACTGGTTATTTTTCCTTGGCATACAACCTATGATTGCATGAAACAATTACTTGATCTAGGTATTGAATTAATCGAACTCCCATTTATTGATGAACTAAAACAAGGAATGAGTTTAAACTTTATTGCTTTATCTCCAGGTAAAATTGTTATGCCATCAGGTAATGAAAAATCAAAGAATTTGTTTATAGAACATGGGGTCGAAGTGATTGAGATTGAGATGGACGAAATTATAAATGGCTGGGGTGCCATTCATTGTATGACGGCATTTTTAAATCGAGATCCAGTATAAAAGGACCGGGCTTTGCGCCCGATCCTTTTTTGTTAATGGTAAATAATTTATAACATATCCAATCATTCCACTAAACTCTTCTAAACCCCTCTTCCACCAAAAAGATCTCAGCCTCTTCCCTGGTGTCAAAGGTTTCCTCAAGATTTAATCCGAAATAAATATTCCATATTTCATCTTCATTTACTAACAGCAGTACTTCATTGGATTCATTGGTCCAACGTTCTTCAAGGCTGTCACCGATAATCACTTCCTCTTCGGTAGACCTTGAATTTTCCACTGCAGACAAACTGTTGATGGATTCCCTAAGGATTTGTTGTAACTCCTTAGCGGAAAAATCACGGATGTTCACCATCCCTTTTTGATCGGTCTCATAATTCGTCAAGCGCCCGGCGTAGACGAATCCATTTCCGTTTGGATGGAGATGATATACTACATTTTTCTTATCAAATGCACTGTCGTTATATTGAAAATTAACCCTTCCTAAAGAAACATCCACTCTCTCCAGTTCGAAAAATTCTTCAATTATCGCTAGTTTTTCTTCGAATGTTAACATGTTTTCCTCCAATAACTTTACCAGGTTCCTAGAATTTTTTTATGAACAAAATAAACAGCAATCCAAATGCTCAAAACCATTGATTTTCCAGGAATGAACGCGAACTCACTAAATAGCAGACAAACGATAATGGCCAGGATGTTGGAACCTATGCCAGCATAAACAAGTGATCGAATAAATACGGGGCTAAAGATCTTCCATTCACTCCTTTCAACTCATGGTTTAAACAATTGGTTTGAAAAATTATACCATATTTTGAATTCACATTACTTATTTAACCTAAAAAATGCCTCGCTCCACAATTTTTTCACTGACTTTCTACGTTTCATGATATGATTACGTTATATTCAAACTATTTAGGAGTGAAATCATGAGCGTACATAAAGACTTAATTCAGCATGCGGCAAATCAAAATAAAGAATATCAAAATTTTCTACAGCTGGACCAACAACGAGAAAGCTTTATTGAAGAAGCAATCCAATTGTGCAAAGAAGGGAAACCTTTTACCACCGATAAAATCAACGATGTCACTAAAAAAATCAATAACATCAAACTAAGATTTATTCCCGAACGAAAAATCGTCACCACTGACATGGTCCGCGAATATGTATCAAGAAAAGCTTAGGAAGAATACGGACAGTTCTTCTTTTTCATCAAACTCATGAAAAGTGAGAACTGTCCTCATCTTTCATGGTTTCTGGCAAAAGATTGTTTGCCTTCCCTCTTGTTCGTTTTCTTCAAAATAGTGAATGGTCCAATCAGCGAATTCAGTTTGTAATTCTTTAGGCTGAAGCTTGTATTGATTAGAAACTCCCTTTCCTTCCTTCTCGGGAGTAAGGTAATAAGTCTCCATGAAAAAATAACCGTTTTCTTTTATGACGCTTTTTACAATTGGAAATAAGGCGCGATCAAGGTAATAGGTTATGACCACTATGTCAAAGGATTGATCCTTCCAATTTAGTTTATTCAATTTTGTTAAATCATATATCCTTGTATCGATAGGGAGCTGTTTTTTTTCAGCCTGTTCTTGAACATATTTGATAGCAACGTCTGATATATCAATTGCTTGAACATGAAAGTTATGTTCAGCAAGTAAAATACTGTTACCACCCAGGCCGCAAGCGATATCGAGTGCTGTTCCGCCGCTGAAAAAAGAGACCCTATCCTTTAATCTACGGTTAGGCTCCGGTTCCACTGGTTCATCATTCAATCGTTTATTATATTTCTCATTCCATTTAGTTTTATCATCCATCCAAAAGCTCCCCAGTCAAAAGTTTTCTTTTATTTATAGCGTAAACAATTCCCTAATCTAATTCAAATTTTCCGGTAAAAACGCCTAAATAAGCATTTTATCACTTGCGAACAAACGTTCCTTGTTTTATAATTGAAATAGCGGTAATAATAGGAAATGCTGCTAAAAAAATAGGTAGCAATTTTCACGATTATCGTATAAATTTTTTTCATAAGGAGCGATTTTGATGACTGTACGTTTGGTCCCCTATTTAGTAATGGATGGTAATGCTAATGAAGCTATTGAATTTTATGAAAAAGCTTTAGATGCTCAAGTTCTCTTCAAACAAACCTTCGGGGAAATGCCAGAAAACCCTGAATACCCGCTTCCTGAGAATACCAAAAACCTGATCAGCCACGCAACAATCAAAGTGGGTGAAACAGAACTAATGTTTTCCGATGCTTTCCCTGGACAGGCACATCAAATCGGTACAAACGTAACCATCTGTATCTCCACTGACGATGCAGAAAAGGCACAAAAATATTTTGATGGGTTACAAGACGGTGGTAGAGTAGAGATGCCGCTCCAAGAAACCTTCTTCAGCCCGGCTTATGGTAGTGTAATTGATAAATTTGGTGTGTTTTTTCAGATTTTCACAGAAGGAAAATAACATGAAAAAAAAGGCTCTAGCCGATTCATTAACGGCAGAGCCTTTTTTAACTTTATGGTAATTTTGTAACAAATTTATTGTGCTGTATATCCGCCATCAATCACAACTGCCTGTCCTGTTACACTTTTCGCCTTATCGCTTGCTAGGAAAAGAGCATAATCAGCAATTTCACTAACATCCAGCAATCGTTTTTGCGGAACTAATGGAAGCAGTACTTCTGCTAAGACATCTTCTACAGGAACATTACGGGTTTTCGCTAAATCTGCCATCTGTCCGCGGACAAGTGGTGTGTCAACATAGCCCGGACATAAGGCATTAACGGTAATACCATGCTCTGCCCCTTCCAAGGCAGCCACTTTTGTTAAACCAATCACACCATGTTTCGCACTATTATAGGCTGCTTTGCCGGCAAATCCGATCAAACCATTAATCGAAGCAATATTAATAATCCGGCCATAACCTTGTTCCTTCATAATTGGGAAAACTGCCTTTGTTAGAATGAAAGGAGCGATCAGCATAATTTTATGCATTAAAACAAACTTCTCTGTTGGAAAATCCTCGATCGGTGATACATATTGTAAACCGGCATTGTTGATCACAATATCGACGGAGCCGTAAGTTTCTTTCGCTACTTTTACTAGGTTTTGAAGATCCTCCTCTGACGTTACATCGGCTTTAATCCCGATAGACTCAAATCCTAATTTTTTTAGAGATTCAGCAGATTCTTTTACCATTCCTTCATTAATATCAGAAAGTACCACTTTTGCTCCATTTTCAGCAAAATGCTTGCCAATTTCAAATCCAATACCCCGTCCAGAACCAGTAATAATGACAACTTTGTTTTCAACCATGATAAAATTTCCTCCCTCAATAATTAAACTAATCCGATTGCACCCAATATAATACCGATAATCAATGCAATCGTTGGAATAAGAAACGCAACGACAAACACGTCTTTGTAAGTTTCTTTATGACTTAAACCTGTTACCGCTAAAAGAGTTAATAACGCACCATTATTTGGAAAAATTGAAGCACCTGAAGCAACGGCAGCAATTCTATGAAGAGCATCAGGGCTAAGCCCCGTCACCTGTGCTACATGGTAAAAGGTTTTACCAAGAGTAGTAAGTGCAATACCCATGCCTCCAGAGGCTGATCCGGTAATGATAGCCATGATTTGTACCGAGAGAGCCTCAGCAACTAGCGGATTGCTGGACACATGAAGCAGCCAAGAAGTAATATGATCAAATGCAGGTACTATAGCGATAACCGCACCAAACCCAACAGCGGCACTGGTATTTAAAATTGCCATGACAGAGCCTTTTCCACCCTCATTAATGGATGAAATAAATTTGCTATAATGCTTGAAATGAATGACCATAATACTTATAATACCTAGCAACAAAGCATAGATCGCTTGCAATTTTACAATATTCAACAAGACCACAACAACTAAAAGAGGAATTAAAGAAAGCAGCCAATTCGGCGTTTCTTCCTCGTCCGTTTGAGCTAGAATAGATGTATGAGTTGGTTCGCTATAGACATCATTTTTTTCGGTAAATTTCTTTGCTCTGAATGCAAGCCATAAATATCCGCAAACAGCCATGACTATGGTAGTTACGATGCCGATAATAACACCAGATGTTGGTGATGTGTGAAAATATTGCATCGGAATCAAGTTTTGAATTTGCGGTGTTCCTGGCATAGACGTCATGGTAAACGTAAAGGCGCCAAGTGCAAAAGTTGGCACAAGCAGCTTTCTGGTCACATTTGCTTCTCTGAATAATTCAAGTGCAATCGGATAGATGGCAAACACAACGACAAATAAGCTGACCCCGCCATATGTTAATAACGCGGAAGCAATTAATACCCCTAGAATGGCTCGTTTTTTTCCGATTAATTGTGTTACCTTTTTAGCAACGGACCGAGCTGATCCGGTATCTTCCATCAGTTTACCAAAAACAGCACCTAATAAGAAAATAGGAAACCAATTCTTAACAAATCCTACTAGCCCTTCCATGTAGGTTCCGGTGTACGTGTCAAAAACATTCAAACCACTCAATATGGCAACCACTCCAGCAGCAAGCGGGGCTACCCAAATAATCGACCATCCAAGATAAGCTAACGACATTAACAATACTAAACCTACAATTATACTTAACACTCTTATTCACCTCTTTTCATATGTAAAAAGTTTTAATCACCTATGAACGTCTAGTTAAATTATTTTTTCAATATAATTTATGGATCTATCAATCATAGAATCAAAAAAAATGATATAATTTTCACCGCTCCTTCATTGGTTATAAGCGCCTCAAATACTTTCCTATAATAGTTTACATCCGCTTGATTTATATGTAAAATGAATAAAAATCATTAATACTATGCTTATATAGAATAAATAAGGTGGTTAAGATGGAGTTACGAGACTTAAAATCATTTATGGAAGTAGCAGATTATAAGAGCTTCACGAATGCAGCAGCACATTCTTATTTAACCCAGCCTTCGTTAAGTAAAGCTGTCAAAAAGTTAGAGGAAGAACTTGATGTGGAGCTGTTTGACCGCTCTACAAGGCATCTGCGCTTAACCGATGCCGGGAGAATCGTGTATCAGCAGAGCCAAAAAGCGCTTGCTGCCTTATCAGAGTTAAATGTCTTATTGGATGAACTCAGGGACATCGCCGCCGGTGAAATTAAATTCGGTATTCCCCCGCTCATTGGTACGTTATTTTTTCCGCAAATCGCCCAACAATTTAACGAAAAATATCCGAAAGTCACCTTGGAGTTAGTTGAATTAGGAGCTAAAGTTGTCGGAAGGCTGATCGATGAGGCAAAGATTGACATTGGGATTGTGGTCCTCCCTGCCGATCAAGAAATGTTTCATGTTTTCCCTTTTTTTCAAGAGGAATTTGTTTTATTTATACATGAAGACCACAAACTGGCTCAAAAACAGTCCGTTTCATTAAAAGAGTTAGAAGATGAAAGTTTCATTTTATTTTCCGAGGATTTTGCCTTGCATGATTACATTATCCATGCCTGTAAGAGTGAAGGATTCACACCAAAAATCTCCTACCAAAGCTCACAATGGGACCTTATTTTGGAGCTTGTTTCAGCAAAACTTGGCATCGCCCTACTGCCCAAATTGATCTATCAAAAACAAAGCAACAAAAACATAAAAATCGTCCGCTTAATAAATCCAACCTTATACTGGAAGCTTGGTATCATCACCAAAAAAGGCGCCTACCACTCCTTCGCCCTAAGAGAATTATTAAAAATGCTAGAGAATGATTGAAATAAGGGACAGTACTTCTGCTTCTTAAAAAGAAGCAAGAGAACTGTCCCCATGTTTGATTATTCTGCTGATGGTTTTGCTCTTTTAATGAAGAAGGCAAGGATTAGGGCGACTGCGGCGATTCCTGTTGCCACTACAAAGGCGTCGTTAATGCCGCTGATGGTCGCTTCTTTCATTGCTTCGCCGTAAATGCTGGTTGTGGCAAGCATTTGTCCTTGTTGGACCGGTATTCCCGCCATTGCCGCAATTCCGTGACCAAGCTCAGCCATTTTGTTGGCAAGATACGGATTGGCACTTGTGATGACATTCGAATAATTAGCCGAATGAAAACCACTTCTTGTTGTCATTACGGTAACAAGAAAGGCCGTACCCAAACTTCCGGCAACTGTTCTTGCTGTGTTCGAAGCAGATGTTCCGTGGCCTGCTAGACGCAGCGGCAGCTGGTTCATCCCTTCCGTCTGTACTGTCATCGATAAAAAGGACATGCCAAACATCCGCATAATATACAGTAACATAATATAGCCATATGATGTAGACATTGTTAATTTCGTAAACTGCCATGTTGTGATCACGGTAATAACCAGGCCAATCACGGCAAGCCAGCGTGCTCCCATCCGGTCAAACAGCCTTCCGGATATTGGCATCATAATCGCCATGACGATTGCCCCTGGCAGCATCAAAAGTCCTGAATCAAGAGCGGTAAACCCGCGGATATTTTGCAGATAGATTGGCAGCAGCAGCATGGCAGCAAACATTGCCATGTTGATAATCATCCCGATGAGCGTCGTTAACGCGAAAATATCATATTTAAACACGCGTAATTCCAGCATCGGCTGATCAGTCGTGAGCTCGCGCCAAATGAAGGCAATTAACCCAATCGTTCCTACAATAAGGGAAATCAATACCTCTGCACTATCCCAGCCATTATTCCCCGCTTCACTAAACCCATAAAGCAAAAATCCTAATCCCACGGTTGAAAAAATAAACCCTGGAGTATCGAATTTCGGTTTTGTGATTTCGGTAACATCGATCATCCAGGCAAAGGACATAATGATCGATAAAATCCCGAACGGAATAACGATATCAAACAACACACGCCAAGAGTAATGCCCGATGATCCAGCCGGATAACGTAGGACCGACAGCTGGGGCAAATAGAATCGCGACACCCATAAGTCCCATGGCTGCTCCTCGCTTTTCGGGAGGGAAAATTGTTAAAAATACAGTCATTAACAGCGGCATGATAACACCAGCACCTGCTGCCTGAACAACCCTGCCAATCATTAACAGTGAGAAGGTCGTCGAAATAGAACAAATGACAGAACCTAATGTAAACGCAAATACAGCAAAAATAAATAATTTTCTTGTTCCCAGTCTAGAGGTCAAAAAGGCTGTAATGGGAATAATGATTCCGTTCGTTAGCATGTATCCTGTTGAAAGCCATTGTACGGTACTTGCAGAAACAGCGAAATCATTCATAATATGCGGGATGGCAACATTCAGTAACGTTTGATTCAAAATCGCTACAAACGCCCCCAGCATCATAGCTGCTATAACTTTTCCGCGTTTTCCTTCAAATTGCTCAGCTTTCGTAGAAACCGGTTGGACTTTCTTATTTTCTCTTTTCATTTCTTTTTCTAATGGTAATGCATCAGTCGTCGGTGCTTTTTCTAGTGGTGAACCATCGGCCGCCTGTATAGATGCAATTTCTGAAATAGGCTGTGTTTCTTTTTTGTTTTGTTTTTTCAACATTAAATTAACAAAAATCAAGAGAAGAACGGATATAAGAATATAACCTGCGATATATATTGACATATGATCACCTACTTATGAATTCGCACTGTCACATTCATCCCAGGAACGAGTCTCTCTCCATAATGATCGATTGAAATTTTCACAGGAACGACTTGTGTTTCTTTTGTGTAATTCGCTGAAGCATTGTTCTTTGGTAAAAGCGAGAACGTACCAGCTGTTGCTAATCCGATTTCCTCAACCTTTCCGTTTAAAGTGACGTTTGGAAAAGCATCGACATAAATATCGACATCCTGACCAATTTTGACATCATTTAGTTTTGTTTCCTCGATATTAGCTGTTACCCAAAGATTATTCAGATCGTAGCTGATGGCAAGCGGTGTACCTGCAGCAACCATTGTATTTTCTACCGCATTTGTTTGAACAACCGTACCGTCCGCCGGAGCTTTGACCGCCATATCCATGGCCCCTTTTTCACCAGCTATTTCAATCGTGCCGATTGTGTCATTTTTGGTGAAGGTGTCACCAGTTTGCCCTTTCCATTTCAGTAGTTTTCCAGTTGCTGGCGCAGCAATGTTCACCTGCTGTCCGGAAATTTGGGCATTATCTGTTGTTAAATAATTAATAGATTGATTAAAGTAGTAATAACCGGCGAAACCTCCGCCGACCAATATGATTAATAAAATGACATTAAGAAGAATCATCCGTTTAGCGTTCATAAATATTTTGTTCCTCCTCTACTCACTCAAGATGCTTTGAACTTTTTTATGAATTCGTAATAAATTTTCGATATCCTCTGCAGGCAATTGCTTGATTTTGTTTAACTTCTGAACTAACAGAGATTCATTGAGCACAATATGCTCCAATTTTTCCTCGCCTTTTTGCGATAATCGAATGGTAATCGCCCGGCGGTCATGCGGGAGTGTGTGACGTTCAATAAGACCATTCTGCACTAATCTGTCGACAACGCCGCTTACCGTACTATTCGTCAGCTTTAAATGCTCCGCCAATTCCACTAAACCCATATTAGGCTGTGCGGAAATCTTATACAAAGCCTTAAGCTGGACTACAGTTAATCCATTCCGGTCTGCATCCATCTTCGAAACCTTATAAAGCAGCTTATTAATATCAGAGAACGAGTTTAAAATCTCGCTATTATAAGCATTTCGCAATTAACACCCCCCCTTACTGACTGATCAAATGTTTCCTACACGAATATTTCGCATGCGAAATAATTTGCGTTTTTTATCATACCTACATTTTTATCATGTGTCAACAATATTTATCTATTCCCTGATCCTATTAACCTAAAAAAAGCTCTTCTCTCAGTGGAGAAGAGCTTTTCCGTATTCTTATTTCATCGAAATCCAGACACTCTTGACTTCGGTATAATTGTTCAAGGCGTAAGAGCCCATTTCGCGGCCGATTCCGGATTGCTTGTAGCCGCCGAACGGAGAAGCGGCATCAAAGGCATTGTAGCAGTTGACCCAAACCGTACCGGCACGAAGTTTGCTGGAAATATAATGGGCTTTTGCTACATCTCTAGTCCATACACCTGCTGCTAAGCCGTATTGGCTATTATTAGCACGGTCAATCAGCTCATCAAGATCCTCATATGGCATAGCGGAAATGACTGGACCAAAAATTTCCTCTTTCGCAATCGTCATTTCATCACGAACATCGGCAAAAATTGTTGGAGACACAAAGTATCCTTGCTCAAACGGCTTGTCACCGCCAACTAGCAATTCCGCTCCTTCGTTTAATCCTTTTTCAATATAGCCAAGCACGCGTTTTTGCTGTTCAACGGAAACTAATGGACCAATTTGTGTATCGGCATGTAAACCAGATCCTTGTTTAATTTTTTGCGCATGACTGACCATGTCCGACACGACGTTGTCAAATTGCTTTTTCTGGATAAACACACGCGAACCGGCACAGCAAACCTGTCCTTGGTTAAACATGACGCCGTTTAATGCACCAGGAATCGCTTTTGTCAGGTCAGCATCTGGAAGAATGATGTTCGGTGATTTTCCGCCGAGCTCAAGCGTAACACGCTTCAATGTTTTTGAGGCTCTTTCCATGATCATTTTTCCAACTTCTGTCGAGCCAGTGAAAGCAATTTTATCCACAAGCGAATGGTCAACCAGCGGCTGTCCTGCTGTTTCACCGAAACCTGGGACAATATTGATGACCCCTGGAGGGAACCCTGCTTCTTCGATTAATTCTGCTAAGTATAAGGCAGAAAGCGGTGTTTGTTCTGCCGGCTTCAATACTACCGTACAGCCTGTCGCCAAAGCTGCACCTAACTTCCACATCGCCATTAATAACGGGAAGTTCCACGGGATAATTTGGCCGACAACTCCAACCGCTTCATGGCGAGTAAAGTTAAAGAATGGTCCGTTGACTGGAATCGTTTGTCCAACGATTTTCGTCGACCATCCGGCATAGTAGCGCATATGTTCAATGGCGAGCGGCACATCCGCTGCAGAGGTTTCACGGATCGGCTTTCCGTTATCCAGCGTTTCTAATTGGGCCAGCTCCTCTTGATGCTCCTCCATTAAATCAGCTAATTTATACATGAGACGGCTGCGTTTAGCAGATCCCATTTTTGACCACGGTCCCTCATCAAATGCCTTTCTTGCCGCCTTTACAGCACGGTCGATGTCTTCTGGACCGGCTTCATACACAGCTGCCAGCACTTCACCAGTTGCCGGGTTATACGTATCAAATGTTTTTTGAGAGAGACTTTCAACAAATTGACCATCAATGTACAGTTTCTTTTTCCCCAGTAAAAACTTTTCTACCTTCTCTTTTAAACCGACTGATACTTGACTCAAATGTTCTTCCTCCCTTAACTATTCTTCGATAACGGAATTGGCAATAATTTTCAACTCCATGTAAAATTCTATCATTGTTAAAATCTAGCATTCAAGTAATTAGTGTTATAATTTTCAAAAAATTTACGACAGCATTTTTATACATATTATTCCAAAATGTGTCAGGCATCAGCAATGAAAAGGTCAGTCCCTCGGTATTTTAAAGCTATTACTTCTACCGTTGAACTGACCAAGTTTCTATTTTTTAATAAAAAGTTTATCAAACTATTTAAATATTTCGTATCTATGAGGCAGCAGAATCTTCCCCATGCTTCACTGGTTCGACGACCACGCAGCAGGAGGTGTCGCCGATGACGTTGACGGAGGTGCGGAACATGTCGAGGATGCGGTCGATTCCGGCGACTAGGGCGATGCCTTCTAGCGGCAGATTGACGGCGGCTAGTGTCATGGTTAGCATGATGAGTCCCGCGCCTGGTACGCCTGCTGCGCCGATGGATGCTAATGTTCCGACCAATACGACCATTAAGATTTGTGAGAATGTTAGATTGATGCCGAAGTATTGGGCGACAAACATCACGGCAATACCTTGATAGATAGCCGTTCCATCCATATTGATCGTGGCCCCTAGTGGTAATACGAAGCTGCTTGTTTTATTGGAAATACCCAGATTTTCTTGGACATTCTTCATTGTAATCGGCAATGTTCCAGAGCTGCTGCAGGTCGAAAACGCAACTGAAGCTGCAGGAAAAATGCCTTTAAAAAAGCGAATCGGGCTCATTTTTCCTAATGTCTTAACAGCGATCGTGTAAGTTATTCCGACATGGACGATACAGGCAACCACCATGGCCATGATCACTTTCATCAACGGGAGCAGGACGGATGCCCCATAACTTCCAACGACAGGTGCTAATAGGCCAAAAACCCCGAGTGGAACTAACACCATAATCATTGAGGTAATTTTATACATCACTTCGGCAAAGCCTTCGAAGAATACTTGGACAGGCTTTGCTTTTTCCCCTACTACTGTAATACCGATTCCGAGAAAAATCGCAAAGAAGATAATTTGCAGCACTGCACCATTGGTCATCGCCTCGATTGGATTGGTTGGGATGATATTTAAAAATGTCGCAATAACACCTTCTGTTTCTTTCGCATCGACCTTTGCGCCATCAAGCGTTAGGCCGGTACCGGTGCCTGGTTGAAAAATAAATCCCGCTAGTAAACCAATAATAATAGCGATAAAAGTTGTGATTAAATAATAGGAAATCGTTTTACCGCCTAAACGGCCAAGCTGATTGATATCACCAGCGCTTGTAACTCCGACCACAAGGCTAGAAAGAATTAATGGAACGATGATAAACTTAATTAATCGTAAAAATAAATCACCAAGCGGTTGGACAACCGAAGCTTTTTCCCCAAAAATAACTCCAACGATGATGGCAAGGATAAAAGCTGCAATAATTTGAACTACCAAATTCTTCTTCATTCGATATCCCCCTCTCAAATCTTCAAATGATTAATTGGGTCGATGAATCTGATCCTCTCGGCTTAAAATTGGTACGTTCACTTCGATGGTATCAGGATATTTAATGCCTGCTCCCGTATTTAAAACAACAACTCGTTCATCGGGACCAATCCACCCATTCTTACGGAGAGTGCGGGCGGCCGCAAAAGCAGCAGCACCCTCAGGACAGATGAAAGCGCCTTCACAAACAGCTGCCGTTTTTAGTTCTTGCATGATCAATTCATCGCTAACTGAAATAGCACAGCCGTTACTTTGTTTAATGGCATCCAAAATTAAAAAGTCCCCTAAGGCTTTGGCCACATTAATTCCGAACGCAATTGTTGACGGATTTTCCCACGGTTCGGCACTGGTTCCTCCTTCCTCCCAGGCTTTTACAATCGGTGCGCAGCCTTCTGCCTGGACGGCCACCAAACGAGGCATTTTTTCAGAATCAATCCAGCCAAGCGTTTGCAATTCCCTTAAAGCCTTAAAGATTCCGATTAAGCCCACACCTCCGCCTGTTGGGTAAAGGATGACATCCGGAACCTCCCAGTGGAATTGCTCGGCAATCTCCAGGCCCATCGTTTTCTTCCCTTCAATCCGGTAAGGTTCTTTTAATGTTGATGCATCAAAGAATCCGTAGTCAGCTACTGCCTGGCCGACAATTTTTCCGGCATCACCGATTAATCCATCGACAAGATAGAGCTCTGCACCTGCAGCAAGACATTCTTTTCGTGTTATTTCCGGAGCATCGAGAGGCATGACGATTGTCGATTGCAATCCAGCCCTCGCGCAATATAGTGACCAAGCCGCACCAGCATTCCCGTTTGTCGGCATTGCGATCCGTTCGACTCCGAGCTCCTTTGCCTTCGATACACCTACAGCAGCCCCGCGTGATTTAAAAGAACCGGAAGGAATCAACCCTTCATCCTTCATATAAAGATTTTGGAGACCCATGTCCGTTCCAAGTGTGCTCATTTTAAGCATCGGGGTCATCCCTTCTCCTAAAGACACTACATTTTTCTCATCTATGACAGGAAGCAGTTCATGATAACGCCACAAATCCGGGGAGCGCTCCTTCAACACATCAGCATGGAAATCCCTCTTCAATTCCTCCATATCATAAGCTACTAAAAGCGGCGAACCACACTGACACAACTGATGCCGGTCTTGTACACCATACGTACAGTCACACTTCGGACAAAACAAATGCGACACATAACTATATTTCACTATTACACCTCCCTTCACATAAAATACGGGGACGGTTCTCGTGTTTCACATCCAACACGCAAACCGTCCCTGTGCTGCATTATATGTATCTTTCATTTATTTTAGAACTTAATAGAAAAGGCTGAGCGAAATCCTCCGTGACAGGAGGCTTCACCCAGCCTTTTTTTGACTCCTATTTATCTGATTCAAACCCTCGTTCAAAATGATTCATGTCGGTTAATTCAATAATATACTCGAAATTAATGATAGAATTTTGAATGTTCTCTTGTTCTTCTGGTGAAAGGTTAGGATTCTTTGCTTTTTTCATTAATTTCAATTTAGTTTCCTCTAATTGATCTTTTACTTCACGATAGTCCACGTCAAAATCCCCTTTCTGTAATGATGTTTATAATTTTCAATTCAAATGATCCATTATGCTGGCAATGCTGAAATCGTTTTCCTTCTATACTTTTATTATAATAAAGAAACCCCGCAATGACCGGGGAATATGTGATAATATTATGAATTTAATAGTAGCCTTTTGATAATGGAAAAAAGGACAGTCCTTATGCATCGTGAGTGATTCATAAGGACCGTCCCCATGTTTCATTACCAACGGGCGGTAAGCATTTTGCGTCTTGTGTAGAATTCTACTCCATCTGGGCCGTTTGCGTGGAGGTCTCCGTAGAAGGAGTTTTTCCAGCCTGAGAATGGGAAGAAGGCCATTGGGGCTGGGACGCCGATATTGACGCCAAGCATACCGACTTCAATGTTTTCTCGGAAATAGCGGACCGCGCTGCCGCTTTGTGTAAATAGGCAGGAACCATTCCCAAAGTCGGATTGATTCGTCACCTCTACGGCCTCTTCCAAACTATTAACGCGAACAATCGATAGAACCGGTGCAAAAATTTCTTCCTTCCAAATTCTCATCGACGGCTTCACATGGTCAAAAATAGTAGGTCCGATAAAGTAGCCGTTCTCTTGACAGGCTTCATCTTTACGGCCGTCGCGGATCAATGTCGCCCCTTCTTTTTCACCAACTTCAATGTATTGCGCCGTTCTCTTTTTATTCTCTTCCCGAATTACTGGGCCTAAAAAGACATTTTCATCTAAACCATTACCAATGATAATTTCGTCAGCTTTTTCATTCAGCTTCCTAATCAGTGGTTCTGCCACATCACCTACAGCTACTACCACAGAGCAGGCCATGCATCTTTCTCCCGCGGAACCATAAGCAGCCCCGATGATTTCCTTCACAGCAGTATCTAAATCAGCATCAGGCATAACAATGGTGTGATTTTTCGCGCCGGCTAACGCTTGAACCCTCTTACCGTTTGCGGCTGCAGTTTTATAAACATGTTCCGCTACCGGCTGGGAACCGACAAAGGAAATGGCCGGTACATCTTTATGTTCCAATAAACCGTTTACTACATCATGGGCTCCATGAACAATATTTAAGACACCATCAGGCAGCCCGGCCTCTTTAAATAATTCGGCTAGACGATTGGCGAGAATCGGTGTTCTTTCAGATGGCTTTAGGATAAACGTGTTTCCGCAGGCAATAGCAAGAGGGAACATCCAGCATGGCACCATCATCGGGAAGTTGAATGGTGTAATCCCGCCGATTACGCCAACGGGATAGCGGTACATGCCTGATTCCATATCTGTTGCGATATCAGGCAGCTGTCGCCCCATCATTAACGACGGTGCTCCAGCAGCAAACTCCACACATTCAATTCCGCGCTGGACTTCACCATATGCCTCTTTAAAGCTTTTCCCGTTTTCTTGAGTGATTAATTTCGCCAATTCATCCCAATTGTCTACCAGCAATTGCTGATATTTAAAGAGAATACGAGACCGCTTTGGCACCGGAGTTTTGCTCCACGTTTTATAAGCCGCTTTGGCGACCTGAACCGCTGCATCTAGATCCTCACGGGTGGATAATGGAACCTGAGCTAGCTCTTCACCCGTTGCTGGATTCGGTACCGATTCAAATTTTTCCGTCTTTGCCTCCACCCACTCCCCATTAATGAAATTTTTCAATACTGTAGTAGTAGTTGCTGTCATGATTGCAAACCCCTTTCTTATTTTGTTTAAAAAATTGACCCTTAATGCTGAACAATAGCAAGTTGGTACCATTCAAAAGATAAATACTGGTTAATACGCTTGTTTATGCCTTAAAATGATCGATTCGTTGTTGCAGCTTGGATGAGCTGGAAAACTGAGCGTTCCAATTTTTATTTGCCCACATTACACCTTCGTTTCCTTTAAAAACTGATAATGGTAACAAGTATGATATAACTCAACTAATTCGCTATGTGTTGGTATGCGTGGATTGTTTCCCGGACTGCCGCTGGCAATGGCGTCTACCGCCATTTTTTCGACAACCCTTTCAAATTCTTCCTGGTCAATTCCCCAGCCTTTTAAATTAGGAATACTCAATTTCCGGCATAGTTCCTTTACCGAGCAGACAGCGATTTCCGCTGCTTTCTCATTTGTAAGAGTTCTACTCTCTGGATCAAAAATCCTGCCCATATCGGCTAACCGGTCAATACAAGCTTCTTTACTAAACTCTAACACCGCGGGCAGCAGCATCGCGTTGGAAATGCCGTGCGGTACATGAAACAAGGCGCCAATCGGGCGGGACATTCCATGAACGAGACAAACCGACGCATTTGAAAAGGCCATTCCCGCCTGCAGTGACCCCAAGGACATCGCTTCACGAGCATCGATATTTTCGCCGTCATGATAGGCAGTCAGTAAATTAGCCACTATTAATTTCATAGCTGACAATGCCAAAGTATCGGTCATGGGGTGAGCTTTTCTAGAAAGATAAGCCTCAATCGCATGGCTAAGGGCATCAACTCCGGTTGCGGATGTTACACTTTTTGGTGAGGTGACCGTCAACAAAGGATCAACAATTGCCACTTCAGGCATAAAGGCTGGCTGCTTGATCATCATTTTGACATCATTTGTTGTATTCGTTATAACCGTAGCATCCGTTGCTTCTGAGCCTGTGCCTGCTGTTGTTGGAATCGAAATATGTGGGATTGGCGGGTTCTCAACCATTTTCTTCTCTCCCATGTAATCTCCAACATATCCCCCATTGGTAGCAACGACCGCAATAGATTTTGCTGTATCAATACAGCTTCCTCCGCCTAATGATATGACTAAATCACAATTCTCCTGTTTAAAAAGTGCAAGGGCTTCAGCTACGTAAACATCGGTCGGTTCTGAATTAACACCAAGATATACAACAGAGTTTACGCCAGTATTCCGCAGAAGATTTCGGCAATTCTCAATATACCCTAAGTCTTCCATGATTTTATCACTGACAATAAGTGCTTTCTTACCTCTTGATGCTGCTTCCTTTCCTATATTTTTGAAAGCACTCCTGCCATAAAAAATAGATTTTGGTGTCCGAAATACAGCAAAATTTTGCAATTCTACCCCCACCCCTTATAATTCTTGTCACTTATTTAAATTGCAAGAATTGTGCCAAAAGGTAAAAGGTTTATTATCAGCCTGTTTTTACGTTCATATGTAGATTTCTCACTACAAGTGTAGATTTTATGTAGTGTAGTCACTACACAAATAACAGCACAATACATTGAATTAATAGATTTCATGTCTTTTCAATTTTTGATAAAGAGTAGTCCGGTGGATACCAAGAATTTCGGCTGCTTTCGATTTGTTTCCACCTGCATTCTTCAACGCTTTTAAAATCATTTCCTTTTCTTTTCTGCTGCCTTCCATCTTAGCTTCTTGGATTAATGTTGGCGCAACAATTTGTGGTATTCGCTGCTCTATTTTTCTCGCACCCGGCCCTTTCATCGGAATTGGTAAATGCTCTAAATCTATTACCTGCTCATCCACAAGGGTTACCAATCTTTCAATTGTATTGACTAACTCCCTAATATTCCCCCGCCATGAATAGTCGATAAATGCTGTAACCGCTGCTTGTGTTAATGATTTAACCTTTATTTGATAACGATCACAAATTTCCTTCATATAATGAGCTATTAAAATAGGAATATCCTTTTTACGCTCTCTTAACGGCGGCAGCATTAGCTGGATAATATTTAAACGATAATATAAATCCTCACGAAATTGACCATTATCGACCATTTCTTTCAAGTCTCGGTTCGTAGCCCCAATGATTCTTACATTGATAGAATATTTCTTTATTCCTCCAACACGTTCAACTTCTTTTTCCTGCAGAACGCGCAACAGCTTTGTTTGCATAATTAGCGGCAATTCACCAATTTCATCCAAAAATATCGTACCGTTATTCGCTAGTTCAAATTTACCGGGTTTCCCGCCTTTTTTAGCACCTGTAAAGGCACCATCATCGTAACCAAACAGCTCTGATTCGAATAAATTATCGGGTATTGCGCCGCAGTTTACGCTAATAAACGGCCCCTTTGAAAAAGGACTTAAGTTGTGAATGCTTTTGGCAAACATTTCTTTCCCTGTACCGCTCTCGCCCATGATTAAAACGGTGGCGGCTGTTCTTGCTGCTCTTCTTGCCATCCGCTTAACATGTGAGATTTCTTCACTCGTCCCAATAATTTGATCCAGTGTCAAACGGCTGTCCTTTTCTTGTTTGAGGGATAAAAGTTCTTTATTAGGCTGCTTTTGATGATTATTTTCCAACAACTTTTCATATATTTTATATACTTCGGTAACGCCTTCAAAAATAAGCATTCCAATCGCCCCAACAACACGCGCCTCTCGCCAGATGGGAATACGGTGCACAACCATATCTTCACCATGGATGGTTTGCAGGACACCCCGAGCTGGAATACCAGTTTTGACAGTCAGATGAAGCTGCGTATTTTCAATGACTTCGGTAACGTGCCTTCCAATGGCTTCCTCTCGTTTGATACCGATAAATCGACAGTAGGCTTCATTAAATTCCTGAAGGATGCCATTTTCATCTACAACTGCAATGCCTTCATAAGCACTCTCAAGGATCGCCTCCAAGGCTTCAGCTGAGTTTTGTTTTTGTTCTAATTGGTAAAGATATTTTGAAAACCCATCTAGAATATCCCGCCTTGTTAAGACTCCAACAAGAATCCCTCGATCATCAACCACAGGCAAGTGGTCAAATGGCAGAGAATAAACTTGTAAAATAGAATCGTTTTGACGGATCTTCGTAATATTTCGTAGTAAAATACTGCTTGCCATTTGCTCACCATTTATTCCATTTACATAGCTATTTAATAATTTTCGGATCGTAATCATCCCTAAAAACTGATGATACCGATCAAGCATTGGCAGACAATCAACCCGCAGTATCTCCATCTTCTGGGCAACTTCCCGAATCAGCTCCCCCTCCAAAACATAATAAGGACTAGGAGTCATCCAATTCTTCACCTGCAGCACCTCAGCAAAACGCTCCCCCAAAATGATCCTCCTCTCTTGAAGCATAGGGACGGTTCTTCTGCTTCATAGGATGAAGCGGAGGAACCGTCCCTCTGTTTTATCTATTTCCTTTGAAATTAACGCCAATCGCGGCGCCGTTGCGGCTGGAGTCAGCTACTCCCTTAAAGCTGCCATTTTCCTGATCGATTAGAATGCTTTGAACATTTCCGATATCTACTGGGCTTGTTCCAAATTTATGGCCCATGGAATTAAGTTTTTTTAGAACATCTGCAGGAACACCTGATTCAAAGCGGTAAGAACTTAAGCTGTTTGTGTAAATTCGGGGTTCCTCTACTGCCGCCTTAAGCTCCATATCATACTCAATGGCATATAGAATCGTCTGAAGTACAGATGTGATAATAGTCGCGCCGCCTGGTGATCCAACGGTTAATACCGGTTTGTCATCCTTAAAGACAATCGTCGGCGTCATACTGCTTAATGGACGTTTATTCGGCTGGACCTCATTTGCGCCCCCTGGAACAGCATCAAAGTCTGTTAATTCATTATTTAACATAAAGCCATATCCCGGCACCATAATTCCCGTACCAAATAATTGTTCAATCGTCGTTGTATAAGAAACAACATTTCCCCAGCGGTCTGCTACCGTGAAATGAGTTGTTTCACCATACTTATTATTTTCGGGTTGCTTCGTCAGCTGATAATTTGCAGTAGTAGATTCATATTTCCAAGGGTCGCCAGCCTTAGGAGTGTTGTTCACACTTGTTAAACTAATCAGCTTTTGACGCTCCTTGATGTAATCTGGATGTAATAACCCTTTAATCGGCACATTGACAAATTCCGGGTCACCTGCATATGCAGCACGGTCTGCGTAAGCAAAATGCATCGTTTCTGCAAGTAGATGATATTTTTCCCAGGATTTCACATCGTATTGTGATAGATTATAATCATCCAAAATCTTCAGCATTTGTAATAGGAATACACCGCCTGAGCTTGGCGGAGGCATGCTAGCAATCTGGTAACCTTGATAATCGCCCCAGATTGGCTTATCAATTGTTACGCCATATTTGTTTAAATCGGCCGTTGTCATCGAACCGCCAAATTTTTGAACGGTATCGGCAATGGCTTTAGAAATCTGCCCGTTGTAAAATGCGTCAGCACCTTTCGCACGAATCAGTTTAAAGGTGTTTGCCAAATCCTTTTGAACAAGGAGATCTCCTTCCTTCAATGGCTTTCCATTTGGAAGAAAGACGTCCTTTGCTGCTGATTTTGCAAGCTTGTCTTTGTTGTCTTCAATCGCATTGGCCAGCACAGATTCAATTGGGAAGCCTTTATCGGCAAGCTTAACCGCCGGGCCAATCAGCTGCTGCATTGGGCGGGTTCCCCATTTTTCCAGAGCTGTTTCAAGTCCCTTTAATGTTCCCGGAACACCAACTGCTTTACCACTTTCCACCCGCACATCAAAAGGAATGGCTTTTCCGTTTTTGTCTAAAAACATATCTGGTGTTGCTCCTTGTGGTGCACGCTCCCGGCTATTAATGATTGTAGTATCCTTTGTCTTTCCATCATACACCATCATAAATCCGCCGCCGCCAATACCGGACATCATCGGTTCGACAACGTTTAGAGCGAATTGAATCGCCACTGCCGCGTCAATTGCATTTCCACCGGTTCTTAGCACTTCAGCCCCAATTTCAGATGCCAGCGGATGAGCAGTTGCTACCATCCCATCTTTTCCAACCGCTACCTGACTGTACTTTCCGTAATCTACCTCTTTCCCTTTAGCAAACGTACTAAAAGGCAGTGTTCCGAAAATTAATAGAACACTAAACAAAACTAAGAAACTAGCCTTCCCGGTTCTTTTCAACCCTATCTCCTCCTCAAAATAGATTGTTCTATTTTATTTTACCAAAATGGCGGAAGAGTCGGAAAATTATTACTATAATTCCTAATTTTTGATCCAAATTTACTAGACTATGTATAGATAAGCAGTTCTTTTACTTCATTTAAGAGCAAAAACAGAGGGGTGAATATCATCCCTCTGTCTTATCAAGTGCCCTATTTTACTCTAGCAAAGCCAAATCCTGAAGCAATGTCGTCTCCTGTTGCTGCACTGTAGCCGCCTTTGATGTCATATAGTTTGGCTCTTCTTTGCAGTTCCGTGCGAAGCTGAGTATTTGTCCAGGATGGATAGGATGACCAGATTTTTGCCGCTAAACCTGCCACGTGCGGAGTAGCCATCGACGTTCCGCTGATGGTATTATAATTTCCATCGTACCAAGTGGAAAGAATGTTGCTGCCCGGTGCTGAAATTTCCACATCACGTTCTTGAATAATATAGTCCCCAGCCGTCGCGGAGTTACCACGTGAAGAGTAGTTAGCTACACGATACGTTCCATTTTGCTGGACATTTTCTAAAGCCGCTACTGCGATCGCATTTTTCAAGGCCCCAGGATATTCAATCGTATTATTGGCATATCCGCTGTTACCAGCAGCTGCCACAACCAGAGCTCCTTTGCTATAAGCATAATCTACAGCACTCGCAATCATACTGTCTTTTCCACTTGAACCAAGCGACATGGAAATAACAACCTTTGTACCCGTTCTTACACCTTCATCCGCCGCATGCCGGATTGCGCCGGCAATATCATCGGAATAGCCGGATCCCCTGTCATTTAACACCTTGTATGCCCAAAGTTTCGCTTGAGGTGCTACTCCATAAATCCCTAAATTATCCGATGCCCCGTGAGCAAGAGCGGTCCCGGCTACATGCGTACCATGTCCATTACGGTCCGTACATGTACCATTAACCATGGAATAAGAAGTTTGTGAAAAATCTTTACATTGTTCCCCGCTTCCGGCTAAATCGTAATGATTAATGTAAACGCCTGTGTCTAAAACGGCAATCTTAATACTAGCGCCACCGGAGGTACTAGTAAGGTTGGCATCGTTATAAATGGCTTTAATTCCCCATGGAGTTCTAGTTTCAGGAAGGGCGGCAGTCACTGTTTTTCCAGCCTTTGCTTCCGACCTGTTCTCCATCTGATCTAACTGAACCTCTGGAACCTTTTCTATCGTTAAATTTTTGTTTTTCGATAAAGCTTGAAACTGTTTAGCATTTACAGTCGTTGTAAAGCCCTCATTCCCAAAATCCCAGCGTGTGCCGTAAGTTTGCTTAGCTTTCCCTCTTTCGGCACTCGGTCCTTTAATAATGACACGAAATGCTTCATTAGCATTTTGCCCTTCAGCAAAAGCCCCGGTGGCAAACAATGACACCACCATTAAAACTCCCAGTAATGCAGAACCTAACTTCTTAACCTTCTTCATTCCTCTTCCCCTCTCTGTTATATGTAGCAGCCATTTGACTGCACTACTCATGTTTATTGGGGATTCATTCTTTTATGAATGCGTTTACATCACTGGGAGTTGGGAAAATTTTCGTTAAAGTTACCTGCTTAAAAATACAAAAAAGAGACAAAAACTGTAGCACTTAAGCTCAGTTTTGTCTCTTATGTCTAAGGGAAGGCGTTCTTTATGATGCATGAGAACCGTCCCCGTGTTTCATTATTGATTCACTGATTCTACATAAACAAATAAATCACCGTAGTATTTTTGGACTTTAATAATGGTTATACCGTGGGTTTCTAGTAGTTTAATTGTGTTTCGATTTAAGCAGCAGCCATCACAAATTTTTTTCCAAAATGGTGTCAGCATCTCTTGAAGGGATGCTAGAAAGCGATTTTTCATTTTTACATGTTCAAAAAGAAGAATTTTCCCGCCAGGTTTGCATACTCTTTTCATTTCCATTATCGCCTTTTCCGGATTAGGAATAGTACAAAAGACAAGTGTTGCCACAATTGTATCAAAGTGCCCGTCTTCAAAAGGCAAAGCTTCCGCACTTGCCTTAACGACTTCAATCGGAACTTTAGATTGATTGATTTTTGAAAAAGACTGCTCCATCATATGCTCGCTCGGTTCCACGGCGGTTACTTTGTCAGCAGTTCGATAAAAAGGAAAATTCACCCCAGTCCCCGAACCCAATTCAAGAACCCGCCCTGTCGCATTCGATAATAGTTCTATCCGTATCCTCTTAAACTTCCTTTTTTCCAACGGTCTCATAAAAAAATCATACCAAAACGCAAAATGTCGATGCACTAAACTCCATCCCTTATCCTTGACGAAACATGGGTAGTTTTTTTGTCTCATCTTTGAAATTAACTTCTACTTTATTATAAGAGCAGTACTTAGATATGCAAAGTGATTCAAAATTATAAACACAAGGCTTTATCCATCTTTGGCAAAATCTCTACTAAGGTTATTTAAAGTATGAAGCCTTCCTGAAAACAAAAATAAATCACTGTAGTTATTTATTACATACTCTTCAATAATCGTAAACCCTTCATGAAATTGGTTCACCAAATAATGGGTGTACTTTTCATCCCAGTCAAATTGATTGATTCTACGCAGTTCATCTGCAATGATTTGAAATTTAAAATCCTCCATGATCAGCTTTATTTGATACACCTTTTGAGGATTGGAGTGAAAGCTGTTTTTATTTTCATGACTTTTCCGAACATACTTTATAAAATCAGCAATATTTTCCGCCAGCAGGTTCGCTTTTTGCATTTCAAAGTTCATACATCTCTCCTCCTGTTTAATCACCGGTTCTTTAAGAAGAGTGTATGATTTAAAACTCTATGATAAAACTCCCCTTAAATTCTTGTGGAATATGAGACAAGCGAACCGCATCCATCATCTATTTTTTGTCATGGATAATTTTTTCTATTTGGAGCATGACCGATAGGACGTGGAGGAATGCTTCGTGCTGGGTTGCATTTTTTGAATGTTTTTCATAATGGTGATGAAAGCAGCTGGCAATGGCTTCTCGTGCTTCATAATTAAAGCGATAAAAATCACTGATTGGGAAATATAATGAACCGCCCAGCGGCATGAGCGTCCCGACGGCAATCTCGCCTTTCTTGGGAGGAACTAATTTTAAGTCCGGTACTATTATTTCAAGCGTTTGTTGGTTTAAAATATCAACAGCGATAAAGTAGCGTTCATTAACTTTAGTCCCAATAAAATAAAATTTCGGCACCATTCTTACGCACTCCCTAAGCCATGAATCAAAAAATGGACGGTTTCTCAAAGTAAAATGATGATCAGCAATATAGTCTTCCATACAGTTTCTGCCACTTTTCTCAGTCGCTTCGTAAAATAGTTTCCACCAAAACAAATTGTCAAGGAGGTTCTTCTGCTTTTCAAGCTGCGGTTTAATATCATCGATAAATTCCTGCAAAATATCCAGATTTTCATCATCATAATATTGGTCTAATGCATAGGCCTTAAAATCTGGAAAAACCTCGGTCACCATGATTTCACGTAACTCTTCTGATACGGGATAATCCCTCCGAAACCGTTTGGCAGTCATATCCGATTGAATTAATTCAAAAACCGTATCTTGCTTTTTCATCCATACACCAATCCTTTCAAACTCCGTCTAAATTATATGTAAAAGCCGGTAAGACATAGATGTACAAATTTAAATTAAGGAAATTGAAAATTGTAGAAAGTAAATAGGAAGGTTCGAAGAAAAGAGGTAATAATTCGGTGCTGAAAAAATTATAGCATTAAATCATTAAAAACAGGTCTTTATTTCGACATATTTCACCAATTTGTAAAAATTTTAGGAATGTTTTTTTATAACCATTGAAAAAAGACAGGACATTTGCCCTGTCTTTTTTGTTACTCTGTTTCTTCCATTAAAAGCAATTGATCGCCGACTTTTACTTGCCCTGTTTTTTTAACAGAAGCATAGACGCCGAAGTGCATATTCATTTCATCGTATACCTTTTTTAACAAAGAGAGGTCGCGCACTAGCGTTTCAGGGTCGATGGTGATCATTGCACAGCGTTCACAAAATTGATCCACTTGCAACTCAACGTTCCCGATTGATAATCTCTTCCCAATCCAGTCCTTTTCGTTGATCGACTCTTCCTCTACAGTCACGATAAAATTCGGCCGAAAGCGGCGTGCATCTAATCGCTCACCCCATAGTTCTTCAAGCTTTCTTATCGTAGTATCAGTTACAATCAGGATGCTGGCAGTATCTACGGACAGAAGCTCAGGGGTTACCGGATGCGGTGCTTGAACACTTGTCATCGAGATTTTTTTTGGATAATAGGGTTGAATTTCCGTTAATAATGCTTCATCCCAGCGGAATTCCCGGCCATCAGGTGAAACAACTGTTATTTCTTCATTTAAAAGGCTTGCCTTGTAAGCAAGCATATTCGGAATCTGTCTTGCTGTAATAAAACTTTCCCAGCCTGTCTTCTCTGCATCATAGAAGGCGCAAAAACGATCGCCGTGTAAACCGTATGTTTCAATTTGACATGAATCCAATGGTTCACCCGCTAATGATTTGACAGGATAGCGCGTGATGCTGCTTATAGTACCAACCTTTACAGCCATCGATTCTCCCCCTAAATAATATGATTTACAATAACCATCCCCGAGCCTTACTCAAATATTGGGCTTAATGCTTTTTCATTATGAACTCGTTCCATTACTTCCGCAAGCAACTGAGCTTAATATTCAAATATTTTTAATAAATTAAAAAATATACAAGATTTTTATTCACCTATATATTTTCAAAACTATTGGATACCATTCACAATATTCTTCACTCTAGAAATTGGGTTAGTCCCCATGAATTTTAAAGATTGAGTTGATCACGACTGACCTTGCTAATCTACTATTCAAATTTTATACTCGAGGGTTTTGGCTAAGCCCTGTTTATACGGGGTGCGTGGCAGTTGGCCAATATGTCGTTCATATTTTCCTCCATCTAACACAACAGGTTCTTCATTTAAATAATACATTTCTACCACTTCACGCATTCCACGATTGAAAAAACCAAGGAACCGAATCATATTTTTGCTTATCGTCGCTACTTTTTTATCATAATGCGTGATTTGTCTAAGCGTATCTATTATTTCTTCTCCGGTAATGACATCATACCCTGGAATATTCCAATTTTGGCCATAAGCTTTCTCCGTCATGGCCAAATTCACAAGTGCTTTGGCTCCATCAGGGGTATAAATAAATTCTCTGGGAATTCTTTGGTCTCCGACGTATCTGGATTTCTTACTCTTCTTAATATTCTTAAGGGTATAATGCAAAATAGTGTTTTCTGCGTTGGGACCGTAAAAATCAGGGAAGTGGGCAATGACGGCTGAAACACCTGATTCCCTTATCATTGTCTCCACTTGAAGCCGGATTTTTCCTTTTTTTGTATGAGGGTTTTTCAGTGTTGTTTCGTCCACTTTCTTTCCATTGCTTCTTCCATAGGCGTAAATATTATCAACGATTGCCAGTTTTGCATCGCTTTCCTTGGCAACAGTCACAACATTTGTGGCAAGTCTCAGTAACTTCTTCTCCCATTCTTCGTAAGGAATGTTTGCCGCATGAAATATAACATCGACCCCTTGAGCAGCTTCTCTTACATCATCAAGTCGATAAATATCTCCTGGAAAAATCGACACAATGGAATCTGCTGCGAACAATTTTTCCAGTTTTGAACGCGTACGGGCAAAGGCGGTCACTGGAATCCCTCTCCCCGTTAATTCCCTTACAATCGAATACCCCATGCCGCCTGACGCACCTAAAACTAAAGCTTTTTTCATAAAAAAATCCCTCCCAGCATTAATTGACCACTGTTCAATTATAGTTAAAAAAATTATTTAATGGACTTCAACAAAAATTCAGCATGAGCCTCTGCCAAGTCTCTTACATCTTCAAAGCTGTCCACGTGCCGGCAATAATGTGTGATAAATCCATGTAGAGACAAAAACATGAGCCATATTTCCTGTACCTTCATTTTCTTCACGCTTAAGTGAGAAATACTCTGAGCAAAATTTTCATAGGTCCTACTTGGTCCTTGGTTTACAAGATTTCTAACTTCTTCATCCTTGATCAGAAACATGATTTCATAATGGCTTTGATGATTCAGACCAAATTCGATAAAAGCGACCAGTAGCTGTTTCAGTTTGCCGATTGGATTAAGATTCTGTTCAAGAACATCACGAAGCTTTTTATTCAGCAAATCAAAATGCTCTTCTACTAGGGCAGAAAATAGTTCGGCCTTATTCTTAAAATGGTAATAGATCGCACCGTGGCTATAGCCAAGTTCTTTGGCAATTTGCCTCATAGAAACATGCTGATAGCCTTTGCTTACAAATAAATCTCTTGCTGCATCCATTATCATATCCCGAGTTAATTCTTGCTGGACAATCTTTCGCGGTGACATTTTTTCCTCCTTATTTGACCACTGGTTAATTAATATTATAAATTATTTTTTATTACCTGTATAGTATTTCCATTGTAATTTTCTTTAGCGAAAGCAACGGAAACGATCAATGTTATAACACATATAAGCTCAGTTGATGCAAATGTAGCTACCAATTATGCAAAACGGACGGGGCATAAAAAATTAATAAAACGCACAGCATCATGTTTCTGCTGTGCGTTAATTGTTTTGAATATGTTGTATAATGTAGAACATATGAGCAATTATTCAAATAAAGGACTTACCGCTTTTTCATTATGAATTCGCTCAATTGCTTCCGCAAGCAATGGGGCAACGGATAAGGCGGTTATTTTATTATGCAGTTTTTCATCCGACAGCTTTATTGTATTCGTCACCACTAATTCTTTAATCGACGATGACATGATTCGCTCAATAGCTGGTCCTGAGAAAACTGGATGGGTACAGCAGGCGTACACTGCTTTTGCCCCTTCTTCCATTAAAGCGTTGGCCCCGGAAGTGATGGTTCCGGCTGTATCAATTAAATCGTCGACAATAATGGCATTTTTTCCATGAATGTTGCCAATAATGTGCATGATGTTGGATGTATCATGTTCTGGACGGCGGCGGTCGATCAATGCGATCGGTGCATTTAATAGACTGGCCAATTTTCTCGCCCGAACAACACCACCATTATGAGGTGCCACAATCACTATGTCTTCCAAATCTTTTTTCGAAAAATAGTCGGCAAGAATTGGAATCCCGGTAAGATGATCCACCGGCATGTCAAAGAAGCCTTGTGTTTGCGGCGCATGGAAGTCCACGGTTAGGATTCTAGTTGCCCCTGCCGTTTCCAAAAGGTTAGCTATCAGCTTCGCGGTGATCGGCTCACGGGATCTTGCTTTACGATCCTGGCGTGCATAGCTATAATAAGGGATAACAACAGTAATTTCCTTTGCTGAAGCTCGCTTCAATGCATCAATCATGATTAAAAGCTCCATAAGATGTTCGTTTGTCGGCTGTGAAGTAGATTGCACGACAAACACTTCGCTTCCGCGAACGCTTTCTTCAATATTGATTTGGATTTCCCCGTCGCTAAATTGCGTCACAGAACATTTACCAATCCCGCAGCCAAGGGCCGCCGCTATTTCTTTGGCAAGTTCGTTATTCGAATTTAATGAAAACATTTTAAAATTCTTTTTTAATTTGTAAGACACCGTATTTCCTCCATGCAAAATAATTTTGTCTATTTTTTATTTTACATGAATAAAAGGAATTTCGACATCTTTTAATCTATGATTTTTAAAAACGTTTTATTCGTTGTGGCTAATGTGAAAAATTTATTGATTTTGGGCAATGGACAAAGCCTCAAATGACCGATTCTTTATTAATCCACTTGTTTTGGGCAATGGACATGGCTTCCATTGACCTTTTCTTTGAAAAACAAATAGTTTAGGGCAATGAACATGGCTCCCATTGACCTTTTCTTTTAAAATCAATTAGTTTTAGGCAATGCACATGGCTTCCATTGACCTTTTCTTTGAAAAACAAATAGTTTAGGGCAATGCGCGGGGCTCCCATTGACCTTTTCTTTAAATATCAATTAGTTTTAGGTAATGCACATGGCTTCCATTGACCTTTTCTTTCAAAAATCAACTAATTTTGGGCAATGAACAAAGCTTCCATTGACCGTTTCTTTCATAATCAAATAGTTTTGGGCAATGAACAGGGCTTCCATTGACCGTTTCTTTAAATATCAATTAGTTTTAGGCAATGGACATGGTTCCCATTGACCTTTTCTTTAAATATCAATTAGTTTTAGGCAATGGACATGGCTTCCATTGACCTTTTCTATTAAAACTATCTAGTTTTGGGCAATGGACATGGCTTCCTTTGACCTTTTCTTTTAAAATCAAATAGTTTTGGGCAATACACATGGCTCCCATTAACTGATTATTTAATGATCACTTTTTTTGGACAATGGACAAAGCCTCCTTTAACCGTTTCTTTAAAAATCAATCACATCCAGGTCATGTGCTCATGTTACTATGACCACTTTCGTCTATCTCAAATGAAACTGCCATCTTGAACAAATCCCCATCGTTTCAATGTCTAATATACATCCCATCGTTAGTCAATAACACGCGCCACTTCATGACCGCATGTTTTGCATGTCCCGTGCAGGACAATTCCATATTTTGATTCTTTAACGGTATAATTTTCAATTTGGACGACATCACAACAATTGGAACACCAAACATTTCGTTCCAGTGATTTTCGAGTTTCTGCAGGAATGGATAGCCATTTTTTATTTGCAGAGAAAGAAATTGTTTCTTCTTTTGGTTTTTTATTGATATCACCTTTTGCTTGTTCAAGCACTTCTATTACTTCCTCAATTCTGGATTTCACCTTTTTATATTCAAATGAATGCCATGCATTAAGAATCACGATGAAGTCTTTATTCCCCGAGTCCGCGATCTTATCCAATAATAGAAAAATCATCCTGCGGTCCAGATCCTTCAACGTTTCAACGAATTCATATTCTTGATATTCAGCAGCCTCTAAGAGTTTTATAAAAAGTTCTTCGGTATACGTTTCGCGTTCTATCTCCCAGCCTTTATCGGTATAGACAAGTAATGGAATTCCGAAATCATATTCTATGGCTAAATAATCATGTATAATCATCCAATCGACCATGGCGAGAATTTCTTTCTGGGAAGTTCCCTGAAAAGCACCATATACCGGACTATGTTCCATGCCACGTTCTAAAATTCTCTGATCCTTTGATCCGGCAAGAATTTTAGCCAGCATTGTGCGACCTCCGCTCATTATTAAATCATCGGCACCACGAAGAATAATTTTTATCTCATGATCAGATATTGTTTTAATTCCCATTGGATTAAGTTCAACTTGTCCTCTTTTTACTTTTTTACCCATGTTTGGCCCTCATTCTATTTTAAAATATATATTAAGTATGACCATTTATAAGGAAGGTTGATACTATTAACAAACTCCGAAATAAATTACTTTAGCTTCTGTTTTTCCCAATAATCATAAATAAAATCTTTAAACAATTGATTTAATGCAGCCTTTTTTTGTTTCATCAACCATTCTGCCTGGTCAATCGGCAGCTTTAGTTTTATTTTCACTTCTTCATCAGGCATTTCCACTTTCCTAATTTCCTCGAGCGTAATCCCATCTTCAATATTTGGGAAGCACGCCTCATTTTCATGGACTATATGGAAATCACCATACTCCTGTATATCCTCTAGCTCAACGTATAAATTCAGCTGCGGAAGACCACCCGACAGACTGTTAACGTGCATAATCAGGTTTAGTAATCTGCCGTCCTCTAATTCTATTTCAACAATTAGATTATCCAGATTTTTATATTTTTTCACGACCACTTCACTTACAATGATGTCCAATTGTAGAGAGAAGCCTTCAGTGGATTCATAGATATAAATCGCACTATTAAAAATGTAAACACTTTCTCCATCTATTTTAATTGCTCTCGCTTTATTCATAAAACTGCTCCTCCAAAGGAAGCACAGGGTCCGGTTCTTCTGCTTCCTAAAAACAATTCGAAGAAAGCACGAGAACCGTCCTCCCTATGCTTCATTAAAAGTTTAACTCTAACCATTCGTCAGTTTCTTTAAAGCCAAATTTTTTGTAAACTGGTCTGCCCATTTTGGAAGCACCTAGCCATATTTTTGTAATTCTTGCATTTTTAGCTTCATTAACAACTTTGGATAGTAATTTTGTAGCGATGCCTTGGCCACGGTAATTTTCCTTGGTGTACATATTGGAGATATAGGCCTTTTTGCCGCTTTTATTTGTATAAGAAGGTGGGAAATCATAAAAAATGACAGCACCGCATGCGATGATTTCGTCTTGGTCTTCTACCAGCCACTGAATTAACGAACCGTCACTTAGTTTATTTTGAAAGAAAGTAAAAAGTTCCGTATCGATGTCTATACTTGGCTCTATTCCTTCATCTACTAATTGCTTTTTCCTTAAGTCTACCAATTCGTCAATGTCATTGGTGGTTGCTTTACGATAATTCAATTTTTTAACACTCCTATATTAATTGAGTTATGTAAACTACACTAAATTCTTTTCCTTAATACCTTTCATTTTATCATGTATTCATATTCTCAACATATAAAAAGTCAAAAGCCCTTTTGTACCGTAAAAAGCGGAATGGTCCTTGTTTACCAAGTATAAAAAAGAAGCATGGTAATCTCCCCATGCTTCTATGTCTTTTATTTAATTAATACATCTTCTAATACAGGTTCTTTAAGATATTAGATAATTTCCTGCAGGATTTAGCGACAGTTGCTCTGTGTTAAAGGTTAAACTGTGCAGCAGGTTTTTTCTTGCTCTCATGTTCATTGAACCCTTCAATGTGCACTTCCTCGATGATTTTCCTTGCTTCCGTGTTCATTGGGGGCTTCAATGTGCACTTCTTCGTGGATTTCTTTTGGCTCTCGTGTTCATTGAGCCCTTCAATGTGTACTTCTTCGATGATTTTCCTTGCTTCCGTGTTCATTGGGGGCTTCAATGTGCACCTCTTTGTGGATTTCTCTTGCTCTCGAGTTCATTGAATCCTTCAATGCGCACTTATTCGGTAATTTCTCTTGGCCTCGTGTTCATTGAACCCTTCAATGTGCACTTCTTCTGTAATCATGAATCGTCCCATGCATGATTTATTCTTTAACAACTTAAATTTTTATCGATTTGCTCCAAAGTTTTTCCAATAAAGTCTTGAATAACGTAAGTTCCAGCCCGATGGTCATAAGGAGTATCTCCCTTATTAATGATAATCAACGGGACGCCGCGTTTTCTGTATTGTGGAAAACTTGAAAATGGTGTCACCTTGAGACTTGTACCCAACACTAAAATACAATCGGCTTGTTCTATGTATTGAAGAATGGTTTGAAATCCCTCCGCTGTAAACCATTCCCCGGCATCCCCAAACAAAACAACATCCGGCTTGATATAGCGGTCTTTTTCCCTTTTGGTTTGACAATCGTTGCAAACATAATATTCCTCCATTGTTTGCATTCGTAAAACCATTTCCTCCGTTGGATAGATTTTTCCACAATTTAAACACGAGGCGGTTTTCATCGTTCCATGGAACTCGATGACATGTTGACATCCTGCTTTTTGATGAAGTCCGTCAATGTTTTGCGTAATAATATGCCGAACTTTACCCTGACCCTCCCATTTTGCCAGAATTTCATGTCCTTTATTTGGTATGGCATCAGGATGGTAAAGATGCTCAACTGCAAACTGATAAAAGTCTACCGGATTATTATAAAAATAATCCAATGAAAGGATGTATTCCGGCGCGTGCTGATATACACCTGTTTTCGACCGGAAATCCTTGATCCCCGACTCCGTGCTGATTCCGGCGCCTGTCAGCGCAACGATGTTTTCCGCGTATCTAATTAGATTGGTACATGTTTCGATAGTGCTAATCATTATAAAAACACCCCAAGTTCATCCTTTTATTCCTGATGGTTCATCTTCCAAGCCTTAAATTTCTCAAGGTCACCAACGACTTGTTTAATAGCAAACCCAATTACAGCAGCATCATCAAATAGTCCTAATCCAACGATAAAATCCGGGATTAAATCCACCGGAGAAACAAAATAAATAATGGTAGCAATGATTGTAATGATTGATTTTGCGGGGATTTCCCGATAATCTCCTTTAATCCATGCTTTAAATGCTTCAAATAAAAGCTGGAGATTTTCCCAAACCTCTGTCAGCCTGCCCTTTCTGTCATTCGCTTTGTTTATTGCTTTATATAAAAGGTTCTCAGCTTTTTCTTTATCTTGCATGTATTCTTTCGCTTTTGATTCATATTTTTTATAACCATTTTCATAATCCTTCTTTTTTAGCATAGCTCGTACCTCCTTGGTTTCCATTGGCTGCCGTACTAACTCCTAGCCTAGGCTTTTTGTTCCCAATTACTGAATTAACTTTTTTCCCGGACTTGCTGTCGCCAATCTAATTATAATTTATCATTAAAATACCACAAAAGCGCAGGAAACAATCGTTTCAGCTGCGCTTTTATAAATTAAACTATTTTTTTTAACAAAAACTCAACTTTCTCTTTAAGACGTTCTTTTACACTTGGATCCATTTCCATTTCGTCCATCGTTTCTTTCAATTTACCAAACCATATTGCTGCTCTCTCGGGTGAAATTTGGAATGGATGTCTTTCTTTTACTTGATTTGCTTGTTTGCCTTGCTCCTGAGGAGAATCCTCGGAAACGAGACGATTGATAAAAACTCTTTGCCGTTCTTTGAGTAATTCAATGTCCACGTTTCTTTCTTTGAACATGGAAACATAGTAGGAGTCTTGTAAAAGACTGTCATAAAAGCGCTCTACCATTTCATTTACTTTTTCTTGTTCTAATAATGTTGACATATATATACCCTCTTTTTCTAAAATGAAGTATTTTCTACTAGCATTATAGTGTAAACTGAGTTCAAAAAATGTGACTTACATCACGATAATTCCTTTGACGAAAAAAATAGAACCCTTTAGCAGGGTTCCAAACGCTTGATATTAACTAATTAATATCTCAACCGTCGATTAAAGTCGCGCTCAATACCTTTTTTCCAACTTGAATCTAGCTTATTGCCGCCTCGAATATTGGTTACGGCTTAGCTAACCGCCTCATAATTCAGCTGAGTTCCAATTTCATCGGCATGGTACTCAACGGCGAAATCCTCTCCAATTCCAAATTGGGCAGCGGTAGAGATAGCATCAATATTCGCGCCAAGGAATAAGAATTCCCACCCAAACTTCTCTTTTTGATACTGGACCATTTTTTTGATTTTGTCCGTTGTGAATTCCCGGCTGGCATTTTCCATTCCATCGGTTGTAATCACGAACAATACCTTTTCGGCCTGTTCACTCTCACTCGTCTTCTTTTGTACATTCACTATTTTTTGAATCGTAAACCCAATCGCATCTAATAATGCCGTTGTTCCGCCAACTTGATAGTCCTTTTTGGTAATAGGCGAAATTCCTCTTACGTTAATGCGGTCGTGCAATAATTCGTACCCGTGATCGAATAGTACGGTCGTCACGATGGCCTCTCCTTCCGCCTTCTTCTGCTTTTCGAGCATGGCATTATAGCCGCCAATCGTATCTACCTCAAGTCCTGCCATCGAGCCGCTTTTATCTAAAATAAACACTATTTCCGTTTTCATTATAATCATCCTCTGCTTCGTTAATAAACAAAGGATATCAATTAATTGAAAGGAAATGGTCGCTTTAAAAGCGACATTTTACGCCCCAAGGAGCGGCTGGTCAAATGCAAATAGAACTTGATTGATTTCATGAATATCGTATTGGCCTTGTTGTATAAAGAATTCAATGATGACATCAAATTTACTGCTGCGTGACAACGTATACCCGGCAGCAGTCAAGAGGTCAAGAGTTTCGTCTACATTTAGCTGCAAAGCAATCGCAAAAGCGACGACAGTCATTTTCTTCGGAGTATAATCTACCCCATTCCGGATTTTAGAGAATAACCGCCTGTCAATATTAGCTCTTTTGTATGTCTCAACATCAGTTATTCCTTTTACATCGATAAACCGAAGGAGTCTTTCGGAAAACGATTCATCGAGCTGGTCTAAAAGGTCAACTAATGAATATTCCGCTTCATGATAAACATCTTGCTGAAGAATTTCAACATCCCGTATTTCCTCGATTCTATTACGTTGAAAGAACGTTTCTACTTCATTAACATAATGCTCATCAATATATTGATGAATTGACGTAAATAACTTCTGGCTGATTCCGAAAGCTTTCTTGTCAAAAACAACAAGATAAACCTGCATATCATGCTTCATTAAAAATGAACTAATAGTGGATACAGCAATTTGTAAAGCTTCCTCTTTTGGGTAGCTATAAATACCAGTTGAAATGAATGGGAATGCAATCGATTCACATTGATGGTTTTTCGCCAGTTCCAATGAATTCCAATAAGAAGACTTAAGCATTGCCGCTTCTTGATGGGAACCTCCTTGCCAAATCGGTCCAGGAGTATGGATGATATATTTAGCATCCAAATCAAATCCATCCGTTATAACAGCTTCACCCGTATTACATTCCCCAATTTGATCACATGCCTCTTGCAGCTGGCGGGCTCCTGCTGCTTGAAAAATCGCACCGCAAACACCGCCGCCCATTTTCAAAGCGTTATTGGCAGCATTCACTATTGCGTCTACTTTCATCTTGGTAAGATCATGACGAACAATTTCTAACGGCATAAGCTCTTTCCTCTCCTATAATCGTTCTTTTTTCTTATTTTACCAATTAGGAATGATGAAGGGAATCAAAAGGAGGGGTGAACCATTGTTATAGGTCTTTGGAATGAGAAATGGCAACGAAATTTTTCAAAAAAATAGTCTTTTTCAAGAACATAAGTTATAATGGAAGTAAGATATTCATACATTAAAAAAAGACCGAACATGGCTGGAAGCATGTCCGGTCCAGCAATAGGCGGTTCCCTCTAAGGGGTCGGCTAAGGGCAGAATAATCCACCAGAGCGCTAACTCAAGGGTGGATTATTTTTTATGGTTATGAAATGACAGAATCGCCATGACTAAGCTGGCAAATGATAGTGCTAGCATCAAAGCTTCAAAAACTGTCAAGCGGCATCACCCCCTTTCTAATTGGGAGCGGGCCGACCACCCTTGAGAAATCCAATTCTATTGCTTCTTTATTTTACCACATTATTCATAAAAATAGAACGTATGTTTTGTAATTGTCGAACGATTTATTCTATTATTTGCCACAGCACTTCTTATACTTCTTCCCACTGCCGCACGGACATGGATCATTTCTGCCAATTTTCTTTTTTGCTGCTAAATCATAGACTTTGCTTTCTTGATCTGGAAGCGGCAGTAAGGACTTCCTCTCCTGTGCTAATAACTCCTCAGGTGTAAAGCCTTTAAGGAACCATTGCCTCGTGTTATTCATAAGATTAACGACTTTTTCCATGCAGGCCTGCACTGTATCTAAATCTGGGAATTCAAGCCGGGTTTGCAGAAACTGAAGAATTTGATTCGGTTCTTCCCCAATTTGAGTTGCGCATATACATTCTTCTACGATCCCATCCGCCTCTTTTTTACTAATTTGATAGTTTTGGGTTAGAAAGTGAACAAATTGAAGGTAGCTTTCATTACGATCGTTAAATTCTGGTTCACCAGCTTTTAGCAAATCTTCTTTTGAGAACGGGAAATACGGGATATCTTTGCGGATTTGATGTTCCTGTTTTACTATTTTTGGATCCATGACACTGAAATAGGAAAAGCCGGATTGGTCCATTTTAAATTGTTTATAATAGGAACTAGCATCCTCTATCACACGCAGATAATCTGCGAGTCTAACCGTTTCATTCGTATATTTTTCTAGCAAATCGCTAATTTCACTAAGATTCAAAGTTCCGTAATAATAGAGAAATCCTTGCGTAAGCTTGATCCATTCCGTATTCCGCCGGCAAATAGTCGTGATTTGCTCCTCATTCTCTTCGAAAAATGAACTTTCAATAACCTCTTCGGGTATGACTGCAACCTTTTTTCCATTAAACGTTCCGGAAAAAACGATACCAGTATCACGAAAATAATTAATCTGATGCGGTTTTAATGATGGGTTTTCAATGAATCCGCCTTTGCGAATTATTTTTTGGATCAGCTTATAGCGTTCTAGATCCAAATTCCCGATAGTACTCTTAAGCGAAAGCGGAATCTCTTTACATAGTAATTCGATTAGATCCGCTTTTTTCAATTGGCTTGCGCCGCTGATCTCTAAACGTTTTCTAATATCGCTTAATTCATCTTTTGTAAGCCTTTTAAGCGCATCCTTCATTGTTAAAGGAACAGAAATCTCGCTCCACCTCTTCAATTCCTGTTTCTCTTCCATTTTCCGAGACATTTCTTTCATTTTCCCTAACGAATTAAGTAATTGTTTCGAAACTGCCTCATCTATGTTGTTGTTATTACTCAAAATCCTCACCTCGGAAAAAAATATAATTATTATTATAGCAGAAAAATGATATAAGGGGGCGGTTCTTCGGTTTCATCATGGAAACACTAGAACCGCCCCCTTGCAATTTATACACTTATACTTTCGGTTGATGATTTTGTTTGAGGCATTCGATTGGATTCCGGCATGAATACTTCAGGATATCCATAACTTCCATGCTCGCTTAAATCTAACCCCATTTGTTCTTCTTCAGCTGTAACTCTTAATCCTTTCAAAACAATTTTTAACAAACCTAATATGGCAAAGGAAACAATGAAGGCATAAAGGGCAGATACCGTCACCCCTATAGCTTGAACTCCGAGCTGCGTAAGTCCGCCGCCGTAAAATAAACCTGGATGCCCAACTGTTGCTAATTCAGGGGTCGCAAACAACCCAGTAGATACCGTCCCCCAAACACCAGCCAATCCGTGTACAGAAAGAGCATAAATTGGATCATCAATTTTCCATTTATCAAAGAGTCTGACGCTATAAAACACCAGTATACCAGCGATTAATCCAATGATTACAGCGGCCCATGTTTCAACAAATGCACAGGACGCCGTGATTCCAACAAGACCTGCTAATGCACCGTTTAACATCGTAGGAACATCTGGTTTTCCCATTACGACCCAAGAAATAAACAAGGCACTTATGGCCCCGGCTGCTGCGGCCAGGTGAGTATTTAGGGCAACGAATCCAAAAAAGCCTTTTTCCACACCTAACGTACTCCCAGCATTAAAACCAAACCAACCAACCCATAATAACAAGACACCTAGGGCGGTGAATACTTGGTTATGTCCATACAAATTATTTGCAGAGCCATCCTTGTTATATTTTCCTAGTCTTGGTTTTAAAAGAATCGTTGCGGCCAATGCTGCCGCTGCCCCTGTTAAGTGGACGACAGTAGAACCGGCAAAATCTTGCTTGCCGTGTTCAGCCAGCCACCCGCCGCCCCAAATCCAATAGGCAACTACTGGATAGACGATGCAGGAAAACAAAAGGGCAAACAGGATATACACGGATAGTTTAGCTCGTTCCGCAAAACCGCCAAACGCTATGGTCAGCGAGATCCCGGCAAACGCCATTTGAAAGACGAAGAATGCCGCTGATGAATATTCTTGCCCTGCTATCTCATAACCTGAGTAAAAAAAGTGAGAAAGGCCAACTAAGAAATTGCCATTTTCACCAAAGATAAATCCAAAACCTATTGCCCAAAACACGATAGAAGCAATTCCTAAAGTGAAAATAGTTTTTCCAGCAATGTGCCCGGCATTTTTCATCCGGGTAGAGCCAGCTTCGAGCAGAATAAACCCGGCTTGCATCAGAACCACCAAAATCGCTCCCACTATAATCCATACACTATTTAACAAATATAGCTCAGTCATCTTACACGCTCCTTTAGTAATCGAGAATATTAATTTGATAATGGTCCAGCCAAGTATTAATTTGAATGAAATATGCCATTAGCTGCGGGCCGGTCATCAGCTGCCCGAACCAAGGAGTTTTAAAGGAGGCGCCATCAGAGTCGATGATTTCTTTCATCTTTTGCTTAGAAACTAATTCGAGTAATGGAGAGGTTTTGTCGCTAAGGATAGTTGAAAGCTGATTCTTTACGAGTTTCATATATTCTGGGTGATGCGTTTTTGGGTAAGGACTCTTTTTTCGGTAAAGAACATCATGAGGGAGATCACCTTCAAGAGCTTTTCGCAAAATGCCTTTCTCCCGCCCATTTAGCATTTTCATCTCCCACGGAATGTTCCAAACATATTCTACGAGACGATGATCTGCAAATGGGACACGGACTTCCAAGCTGGCACCCATACTCATACGATCCTTTCTTTCTAGCAATGTATTCATAAACCAGACCATATTCACGTAAAACATTTCCCGGCGCCGTGCTTCTAATGGACTTTCTCCATCAAGCTTTGGAACCTCCAGTACCGTCTCGCGATACCGATCGTTCACATATTCCTTTAGATGAAGTTTCTTTTGCCAATGCGGATGCAGCAGCGACTGCCGCTCATCCAGCGATTTCATCCAAGGAAATCCACCTTCGAGCAACAATTCTTCCCGATAAAACCACGGATAGCCTCCAAAAATTTCATCCGCACATTCACCAGACAAAGCAACGGTATAATCTTGCTTAATCCGTTCGCAAAACCACAATAGTGAAGAATCCACGTCAGCCATTCCAGGTAAATCCCGAACGATAACCGCATCTGTTAACTGCTTTGCGAGCTCCCGATTATCAATAATTTCTGAATGATGAATTGACCCTAAATACTGCTGCATTTTGTGAATCCAAGGTGTATCTTGATCAGGCTGAAAGGAATTTGCTTGGAAAAATTCATGATTTCGATCATAATCAATCGAGTACGTATGAAGCGTTCCCCGGCTTTCTTTTTTAAAATAAGTGCTCGCAAAAGCACTAATGGCGCTGGAATCAATTCCGCCCGATAAAAATGTACAAACAGGAACATCGGCCACCAATTGCCGTTCTACCGCATCCTTTAACAGAATCCTTACCTGTTCAACGGTTTCATCTAATGAATGAGCATGCTGGTTGCTTTTCACATTCCAATACCGTCTTATCTTTAAACCATTTTGATCATAGGTTAGAACATGTGCAGGTCTTAGTTCCTGGATACCCCGAAAAACGCCGCATCCCGGAGTTCGGGAGGGGCCGAGTCCAAAAACCTCCTGCAGCCCTTCCCGATCAATCTCAGGTTTAACCGATGGATTTGCCAGTATGGCCTTCAATTCAGAAGCGAATAGTAAACTTCCATTCTCTTCTTTATAAAAAAGCGGTTTTACACCAAGGCGATCCCGTGCCATAAATAGCTTTTTCGCTTGATGTTCCCAAATCGCAAAAGCGAAAATCCCATTTAAATGTTCGACACATTGCTCACCCCATTCTATATAGGCCGTCAATAACACTTCCGTATCAGAATGAGATCTAAACTGGTGTCCAGCTTTCAGTAATTCCTGCCTAATTTCTTCTGTATTATACAACTCTCCGTTATAGACCATGGTATAGGTACGCCCGTTCCCCGCCTTGGTCATCGGCTGTGCTCCGCCAGAAGGATCGACAACAATAAGCCGTTTATGACCGAGTAGTGCTTGCGGAGAGCTCCAAACGTTCGAAGCGTCAGGGCCGCGCTTGTTTAATGTTTCCGCCATTTTTTCAACGATGAATACCTGCTTCGTTAAGTCTTGATGCCAATCAACCCATCCTGTTATTCCACACATGATTCATCACTCTTTCTATGAAAAAATTTTTTCAAAACTGCCATCTTAAAATTGTTTCATATATTGCTCACGTTCCCACGGATGTACAACTGTTCTGAAAATATCCCATTCAATTTCTTTAGCTTCTAAAAAGTGCTGAAATAAATGAGGACCTAAAGCTTTGGTAATCACTTCATCTCCCTTAAGATTTTCTAGAGCATTTGTTAAGTTTGCCGGCAAATCCATGATTCCATTTTCCAACCGTTGTTCTTTAGTCATCTCATAAATATTCAGGTCTACTGGAGCAGGAGGTGTTAGCTTCTTTTTAATGCCATCGAGTCCTGCAGCAAGTAGAACAGCCATGGCCAAATAAGGATTAGCGGATGGGTCAACGCTTCGAACCTCCACCCGAGTGCTTAGGCCGCGTGAAGCAGGGATGCGAATTAACGGACTTCTGTTTCTAGCGGACCATGCTACATAACATGGAGCCTCATATCCCGGTACTAACCGTTTATAAGAATTCACCGTCGGATTCGTGATCGCTGTAAAATTAGGAGCATGTTCCAAAATCCCAGCAATAAAGTGCCTAGCTGTTTCACTAAGCTCAAGGTCTCCATTTTTCTCGAAAAACGCATTTTCCCCATTTTTAAATAGTGACAGGTTGCAGTGCATTCCCGAACCATTGATGCCAAACAACGGCTTAGGCATAAAGGTGGCATGAAGTCCGTGCTTTCTGGCAATCGTTTTAACAATCAGTTTAAATGTTTGAATATCATCACAAGATTTCACGGCACTTTGATATTTGAAATCAATTTCATGCTGACCTGGCGCAACTTCGTGGTGGGAAGCCTCAATTTCAAAGCCCATTTCTTCAAGCTCCAATACGATATCGCGACGGCAATTCTCACCAAGATCGGTTGGTGCCAAGTCAAAGTAGCCGCCATGATCATTTAAGTCCATCGTCGGTTCATTTTTATCATTTAATTTAAATAAGAAGAATTCAGGCTCCGGCCCTACATTAAATTCGGAAAAGCCTAATTCATTCATCTCTTTTAACAGACGCTTTAAGTTGCTGCGCGGATCGCCTTCAAACGGAGTTCCATCCGGATGGTAAATATCACAAATAAAACGTGCTACTTTGCCTTTTTCAGCTGTCCATGGAAAAATCACGAAGGTGTCAAGGTTAGGGTATAAATACATATCCGATTCTTCGATGCGGACAAAGCCCTCGATGGAGGACCCGTCAAACATCATTTTATTGTCCAACGCCTTTGGCAGCTGGCTGATGGGAATTTCCACGTTTTTAATCGTGCCAAATAAATCGGTAAATTGTAAGCGAATAAATCGCACATTTTGTTCTCTTGTCATCTCTAAAATTTGTTCTTTCGTATAAGAAGTTGTCATTGGTGAATCCTCCCTTATTTTATCGGCGAATTTTAATCATTTATCGGCGATTTTACATAACTTTTCGGCGAATCAAAGTGATATAACGGCGAATTTATCGTTTTATCGGCGAAATACTTTTTTCATTAATGAATGGATCCGAAAGCCTCCATGATTCGTTTGTATTCTTTTGGAATGATCTTCACGCAGTTACTGATCGTTTGATCCCATTGCCGAAGTATTTTCCATGCTTTTAAGCTCCCTGTATGTTGGAAGTGTTTCATTAGCAGTTGTTTTACTTCGTTTCTTTCATGGGAATCATCTACAATCTCAAAATCGATAAATTCTTGATTACAATGTGTTTTCAAGGTTTTTTCGTCATCGGTAAAAACATAAGCCGTTCCACCAGACATTCCGGCAGCAAAGTTTTTGCCGACTGAGCCAAGTATAACGACACGACCACCTGTCATGTATTCACAGCCATGATCGCCAATTCCTTCTACAACTGCATCAATACCGCTATTTCTTACACAAAACCGTTCTCCGGCCTGCCCTCTGATGTAAGCTTCGCCTGAAGTGGCTCCATAAAAAGCTACGTTACCGATTGAACTATTTTCTATAAAGCCAAAAGTTGATTTTTCAGATGGACTTACTACGATTTTTCCGCCTGATAACCCCTTACCAACATAATCATTGGCATCACCGTTCAACATTAGTGTGATTCCTTTTGGAAGAAAAGAACCAAAGCTTTGACCTGCAGTCCCTGTGAAATCCAGTTGAATGGTATCTTCCGGTAGACCTTCCCGGCCATATCGTTTCGTGACCTCGCTGCCCAATATCGTTCCGACAGTCCGGTGAATATTTTGAATCGTAAAACTAGCTTTTACCTGCTGGTTGTTTTTAAGAGCCGGCTGGCAAACCTCTATTAGTTTCCGGCAATCAAGCGTTTTTTCAAGTCGATGATTTTGGGAACGCTGATTAAACATTTGACCTTTTATTGCCTGCTCTGGTTGATAAAGAAGCGGCGATAAATCCAGGTCCTTTGCTTTCCAATGGCTGCTGGTTTGCTGACTTTGGTTTAACAAATCTGATCTCCCAACCATTTCATTAATGGTCCTAAAGCCAAGCTCAGCCATTAATTCACGAACATCCTGAGCAATAAATCGCATAAAGTTCACAACATGCTCTGGTTCCCCAAGGAACTTTTTACGAAGTTCCGGATCTTGTGTGGCAATACCGACAGGACAGGTGTTTAGGTGACAGGCACGGACGAGTACACAACCTAGGACAACGAGAGCGGCAGTTGCAAAGCCGAATTCTTCAGCCCCTAACAGCGCAGCGATGACGACATCACGACCGGTCATCAATTTTCCATCGGCTTCCAAAACTACCCGGTCACGGAGTCCATTCAACAGTAACGTTTGATGCGCTTCCGCTAAGCCTAGCTCCCATGGCAATCCGGAATGCTTAATACTTGTTCTTGGTGCTGCGCCCGTACCGCCATCCGCACCGCTAATTAAAATCACATCTGCCAGACCTTTTGCTACACCAGCTGCAATTGTGCCAACACCTGATTTAGCTACAAGTTTGACGCTTATTCTCGCCTTTGGATTGGCATTTTTCAAATCATAAATAAGCTGGGCTAAATCCTCAATAGAATAGATGTCATGATGCGGCGGCGGTGAAATTAAACTTACACCTGGAGTTGACCCCCGTACTTCAGCAATCCATGGATAAACCTTACTGCCTGGGATTTGTCCGCCTTCACCAGGTTTAGCACCTTGGGCCATTTTGATTTGAATTTCATCGGCATTTATTAAATAATGACTGGAAACACCGAAACGTCCGGAGGCTACCTGCTTGATGGCACTGCGGCGCAAATCACCATTTTCATCAGGGATATAGCGATCAGGATGCTCCCCGCCTTCCCCGCTATTACTTTTCCCTCCGATGCGGTTCATCGCGATTGCTAAGGTTTCATGCGCTTCCTGGCTTAAAGAGCCGTACGACATCGCCCCTGTTTTAAATCGACGGCAAATCGATTCGACTGATTCGACTTCCTCAAGCGGAATTGGTGTACTTCCTTTAAATTCGAATAGATTGCGAATAAAAATGAGCTGTTCTTGATTTGCTTTTTCCGCATATTTCTTATACATCTGATAATCATTCTTCCGGCTGGCCTGCTTCAACAAATGGATGGTCTGCGGTTGAAAAGCATGCACTTCGCCGCCTTTACGCCATTGAAAATCACTTCCTGCCTCAAGAGGTACTTCCGTTTGAAACGCTTTTTGATGACGCAGCAGTGTTTCTTCGGCAATTGTTTCTATGCGGATTCCCTCTAATTGTGATTTTGTCCCTGTGAAATATTGATCAATAACAGTAGAATGGATGCCGACTGCTTCGAATATTTGTGCTCCGCGATAACTTTGAATAGTGGAGATTCCCATTTTTGAGAGAACCTTCACGACCCCGCCGGTTATAGCTTGAATATAGGTTTGAATGGCCTCAGGAGCCGTCATGTCTGTGATCTGGCCGTCCTTTACAAGCTCTCCAATGGTTGCAAAAGCAAGATATGGATTAATCGCATCCGCACCATAGCCAAGAAGGGTACAAATTTGGTGCACATCCCTTGCTTCCCCTGTTTCTACAATAATACTGACCTGTGTTCTCGTACCGTTTCGAACAAGATGATGATGAAGGCCGCTTACGGCAAGTAATACTGGAATTGCCGCAAATTCCATGTTCATCTGCTGATCGGATAAAATAATGATCGAAATACCATTTGTGATAGCTACATCAACTGATTGAAACAATTCCCGCATCGCGTTTTCAAGTTTTCCTTTTTCTGCCGGAAATACAATTGAAAATGTTTTTGACTGAAAAAATGTCATATCAAGATTGCGAATTTTTGCTAGTTCTAGATTTGTTAAAATCGGCGTTTCCAGTCTGATGCGGCGACTGCTTTCTGCAACAGGGTGAATGAAATTCCCTTCTGCCCCAAGGTAGGTGAAGGTTGACGTAACAAAAGGTTCTCGGATCGCATCAATAGGTGGATTCGTAACCTGTGCAAATAATTGTTTGAAGTAATTGAATAATAGCTGCGGCCGATTCGAGAGCACGGCTAATGGTGTATCGCTCCCCATGGAACCAATTGGATCTTTGCCTTCCACGGCCATTGGTGTAATTTGTTTCATGACTTCTTCTGTTGTAAAACCAAATGCCTGCTGGAATTGTAAAACTTGAATTTCATCAGTGAATTCCGTAGTTGTGACATCTGGTAAATCTTTGATGGAAAAACTTTGTTCGGTCAACCATTTGCGATATGGATGAACACTGGCCATTTGCTGTTTTACTTCTTCATCTTTTATAATGCGCCCTGCCTGTAAATCAACCAGCAGTATGGATCCGGGACTTAACCGCCCTTTTTCAATAACCTTTTCAGGCTCTATATCCAAAACACCCGCTTCTGATGAAAGAATAATCGTATCATCATCAGTGACATAATACCGTGCTGGGCGAAGACCGTTGCGATCAAGCATGGCGCCAATCTGTTTCCCATCACTGAAGCCCAATGCTGCTGGACCATCCCACGGCTCCATGACATGACTGTGATATTCATAGAAAGCTTTTACAGCATCATCCATCGTCTCGTCATGTTCCCATGCAGGTGGAACCATCATCATCGCCGCATGCGCTAACGGCCTGCCGGTCAAGTATAGAAATTCAAGTACGTTATCGAAAGAAGTGGAATCACTTCCATCCTTATCGATAATCGGTAAAAGCTCTTCTGCATTTGCTCCTAAGTCCGAAAATTCAATCACTTTTTCGCGTGCTGACATCCAGTTCACGTTGCCCTGCAGCGTATTGATTTCGCCATTATGAATTAAATAGCGATTTGGATGGGCTCTTTCCCAGCTTGGAAAGGTATTGGTACTGTATCGGGAGTGAACCATGGCAAAAGCAGATTGCAGCATTTCGTCCTGGAGATCGAGATAATACTCACCTAATTGTTTTGCTGTTAACATCCCTTTGTATACAATGGTTTTTGTGGATAAACTTACGATATAAAAGGTTCTAATTTGTTGATGTTCACGAATGATTTTTTCTGTTCGTTTCCGAATTCTAAATAACTTTCGTTCAAATTCAAGTGTCTCTTTAATGTCTGGAGACTTTTTTATAAAAATCTGTCGGATAAAGAGCTGGCTTTGTTTTGCTGTTTCGCCAATTTCGCTGTCATCAGTCGGAACCGTTCGCCAACCTAATAGTGACTGTCCTTCTTCTTCAATTATTCGCTGAATTACTTGTTCGCATTTGTTTCGTTTTTCAAGATCTTGCGGCAGGAATATCATACCCACAGCATAGTTCCCTGCTTGTTGTTTGTTCAACAGTGAACATTCTCGCTGGAAAAATTCATGTGGAATCTGGATCATCACCCCGGCGCCATCGCCGGTATTAGGATCACTTCCATTGCCGCCTCTATGTTCAAGGCGACAAAGCATCGATAAACCTTGTTGAATAATATGGTGTGATTTTGCTCCTTTATAATTGGCCACAAATCCAATCCCACATGCATCATGTTCATGTTTGGGATCATATAGCCCTTGCTTTACTGGAAGTTGGAATGGTTCCATGATTTCACCCTTTCTTGCAGATTATTTGGAACATGAAATACATCTAAATTCATAACATTTTGAGTTTATTTGGGATGTAATGTTCTTGTTTTTTATATTATGTTAAAAATTCCATCTGAACAATATTAGTTTTATATAAAATCAATCTCATTTTGAGATTAATCAGAAGTTCATACTAAAATAAAGATAAGTGTAGAGTGCATGGACTATGAAAAAATAGTGGGTTAGTTTACTAGTGGGTCTATGTGACCGAGGTTAGTGGAAAGGTTGTATTTGGGGTACGTAGAAACCGTCTACGTGACCGAAGTTTGCTGAAAAATTGTATTTGGTCACGTAGGAGGAGTCTAGGCGCGAACTCAGGATAAAAAAAGCATCCATATGAGCTTTTTAATAGTTTCTTAAACACTCAATCCTTTTAAATAACAAAGGGAACGAGGTTTAAACGCCTCATCCCCATGTCCATTATTCTTGATTCCAAACCACTAATTTCAATTCAGTCATTTCTTCTATCGTATATTTTAATCCTTCACGAGCATTTCCACTTTCTTTAACACCGCCATAAGGCATTTGATCTACCCGGTATGTCGGAATATCATTAATCATAACACCGCCCACATGTAACCGCTTAGAGACTTTGAATGCTGTTTGGATATCATTCGTAAAAATTCCTGCCTGTAGTCCATATCTCGAATTATTTACATGATCAATACCTTCATCTACATCTTTAATTGAATTAATCGTTACGATTGGGGCAAATACCTCTTGGCAAGAAACTTTTAAATGAGCTGCGGCATCAACGATAATGGTTGGTAATAATACATTATTTTCAATCCGGCTGCCTGTAATAAGAGTTCCTCCTTCATTAACTGCCTCATCAATCCAAGCCTTAGCTCTTTCAAGATCTTTCAGAGAGATGAGCGATGATAGATCGGTGTTTACATCCAATGGATCACCTATTACTAGTTTTTCTGTTGCCTCTTTGAATTTTGCAACAAAAGCATCCAAAATATTTTCATGAACATAAATTCTTTGCAAGGAAATACATACTTGACCTTGGTTTGAAAAAGCCCCAATGACACACTTTGGAATAATTTTATCTAAATTTACCTTGTCATCTAAGATGAGGCCTGCATTAGAACCAAGTTCTAATGCAACTTTCTTCAAACCCGCTTTGTTTCTAATCCCAATTCCTACTTCTGGGCTGCCGGTAAAAGTGACCATACTGACTTTGTCACTATTGACAAGTCTGTCACCAACAATCCGACCGCTTCCCGTCACCACATTGAAAGCACCCTTTGGTACACCAGATTCATCCAAAAGTTCTGCTAAGAAAAAGGCAGACAACGGTGTTTGTGACGCAGGCTTTAAAACGATTGTATTCCCCGCCGCAATCGCGGGTCCTACTTTATGCGCCACCAGATTCATCGGAAAATTAAATGGAGTAATTGCAGCAACAACACCAATCGGCTCTCTTACAGTGTAGCCCAATCTATTGGCTCCATTTTTCGCAGCATCCATCGGAATCATTTCACCATGAATCCGTTTTGCTTCTTCTGCTGCAAATTTATACGTTTCAATGGTTCGATCTACTTCTGCCAAAGAGAATTTTAACGGCTTAGAAGATTCCAAAGAAATAATTTGAGCCGCTTGTATTCTTTTTTCTTGGAATAAACGAACTAATTTTTCAAGAATTTCAGCTCTCTCATAAGAAGTTAACTGAGCCATTGCTTCTCGTGCATTGTAAGCAGCATTAATTGCTTCATCCACTTGATTTTCTGAAGCTTGAGGGATTTCAGCAATCTTTTCCTGGCTATATGGAGAAAATAGATTTGCATATTGTTCAGCCTGAATCCATTCTCCATTAATATATAATTTCTTTTTCATACCAGCCTTCACTTCCTTTTATACAATTTCTATCTTGCAAGTACACCGCCGTCTACCGGAATTAATGTGCCTGTTACATAGTTAGATGCAGGGGATGCTAAAAATAAAGCAACACCCGCTACATCTTCGGCCGTTCCCCATCTTTTCGCCGGAATTCTCGCCTCAATTTGCGGTGCTCTCACTGGATCGTTCATGAGGTCATCATTCATCGTTGTTAACATATAGCCCGGTGCAATCGCATTTACTTGAATACCAAACTCAGCCCATTCATTCGATAAAGATTTCGTTAATTGTAAAATGGCTCCCTTACTCGTTGAATAAGCAGCCGCATTATAGCCGCCTAATACAGAAAGAATGGAACCCATATTAATGATTTTTCCTGAGCCTTGTTTTTTCATTTCAACAGCTGCTAATCTAGATAATTCAAAAACAGAAGTCACATTCAATCCAAGGATTCGATTCCAAGTCTCAATTGAAAATTCAAGGGCAGGTTTTCTTTGTATCAGTCCTGCATTGTTGATTAAAATATCAACTTTGCCTCCTAGCTTTTCTAAAGCCTCACTAAAGGAATCTTTTAATTGATCTAGGTTTAGTAAATTTCCTTTAACAGCGTGGACCGAAACGTTAGTTTCATTTAATTTAGCAGGGACATTATAGACTTCATCTGAAATATCAATAACCGCAACTTCGGCACCCATTTTGTGAAAGGTCACCGCCATGGTAAGCCCTAACCCTTGGGCACCGCCTGTAATAATTGCTTTTTTACCCGTAATATCAAACATCTTTACACCTTCTTATAAAATTTAAGAATGTATCCCTTTGCCAATAAGCGAATTGGCAGATTCCATTAATACTTCCGAGAGTGATGGATGCGGCTGGACCATGCTGGCAAGCTCATCGACTGTACCTTCCAAAACCATATAAGCAGTCGATTGACTAATCATTTCCGTAACGTGGGAACCGACCATCACAACACCGAGTATTTCTCCATACTTTTCATCAATCATCACTTTTGAAAATCCATCAGTTTCGCCTGATGACAAAGCCTTTCCATTTCCTGAAAAAGAGAATTTGTTCACCTTAAATTTAACCCCTTTTTCCTTCAGCTCTGGTTCACTCATCCCTACACTGGCCACCTGCGGGTTTGTGTAAATACAGCGCGGCATTATCTTGTAATTCATTTTTTCCTTTTTACCATCTAAATTTTCAACAGCTGTTAATCCTTCTGCACTGGCGACATGGGCCAGCTGTAATCCGCCAATAACATCACCAATTGCGAAATAATCCTTTTTGCTTGTTTCTAAATACTCATCTACCGCAATATGTCTGCCGTTCATATTTAAATCTAGTTCTGAAACAGCAGAGAGATTCGGTTTACGGCCAACCGCTAATAGTATTTCTTTAGCAGCAAGACTTTCTGTTTGCCCTTTTTCAGAAGTAATATGGACCGTTTTCTTCTGATCGCATTCTTCAATTGATGTTACTTGACAATTTGTTAAAACCTTTATACCTTTTTTCTTCAGACTTTTTAGTAAGGTTTTCGAGGCGTCCTCATCTTCAGTTGGAATGATTCGATTACCAAGTTCAACAATAGTTACCTCAGTTTTTAAACTTGTAAAAATATTGGCAAACTCTACACCAATAACCCCTCCGCCGACAATTACGATCGATTGAGGAATCTCGGTGATGTTAAAAATGGTGTCAGTTGTGTGAAACTTTACCGAATCTAATCCATTTATGGGCGGCACAGCAGGTTGACTGCCTGTTGCAATAATAATTTTTTCGCCACGAATGGAATAGCTCTCATTCCCATTTACCACCGTAACAGATTTATCTTTGTGAATTTTGCCGAAACCGTTATGGACATCAATTTTTCCAGCATTCAATAAATGTTCGATGCCGCTTCTTAAGGTAGCAATCACCTGGTCTTTTCGGGCAAACATCTCTTTTAAGGAAAAGCTCAAATTCTCAGTTTTTATTCCCCAGCTTTTTGCTTTCTCGATACTTTCGATAATTTCCGAATGTTTTAAGAGAGTTTTAGAAGGGATACATCCTCTATTTAGACATGTCCCACCTAAATAATCTACTTCTACAAGCGCTATTTTTTTGCCATTCTTAGCTGCTCTTAAGGCGGCAACATATCCGCCAGGCCCGCCGCCGACAACTATTACATCATAAGACGTCATTCTGTTACCACCTTATACTATTAATTTAAATGGATTTTCTAAAGTCTCTTTTAAGTCCGTTAAGAAAGCAGCTGCAGGTGCACCATCAATAATACGGTGATCAAATGATAGACTTAATACCATCATCGACCGAATGGCGATTTCTCCATTGACCACAACCGGCTTCTCTTTAATGGTTCCGACACCAAGAATAGCTGATTCAGGTTGATTAATAATTGGGGTGAACCCATCCACCGCATACATTCCCAGGTTACTGATGGTGAAAGTGCCATTTTGCATCTGTTCAGGCAATAATTTTCCTTCTCTTGCACGTTTGCCCAAGGCCTTACACTTTTCGGTCACCGCCGCAAGTCCTATTTGATTAGCATTTTTAACAACTGGAACAACTAAACCATTCGGTACCGCTACTGCCATCCCAACATTGACATTTGTATGATAAACAATTTCATCCTTAACCAAAGAAACATTGATATCAGGATGACGCTGCAATGTGTGAGCTGTTGCTTTAAAAATAATTTCGTTAAACGAAAGTCGGTAGCCGTTGAGTTTTTCAATAACCGGCAGCAGTTCTTTGCGCAGACGGACACAATTTGTCATATCCACTTCACTCGTTAATGTCACGTGTGGAGCGGTGTTGGCACTTTGCACCATACGATCCGCAATAACTTTGCGAATTCCTTTAAACGGCACCCGTTTTTCGGCCTGCTGAACGGCTGGTTGAACATTTGATTCATTTATTGAATTCGATGTAAGAAGATCCGCTTTAACGATTTTACCATTTGAACCTGTTCCCGATACATTCTTATAATCAATGCCTTGATCAGCAGCAATCTTCTGGGCTAATGGCGTAATTCTCTTTGTATTTTCTACTAAGTAGTTTTCCACATCGTTTTTTTGGATACGTCCTTTTGGTCCGGAACCTGATACCCTACGTAAGTCAATATGATTAACTTCAGCCAATTTTCTGGCCGCCGGTGTTCTTCTCACTTTGTTTTTGTTTACAAAAGATTTCTCTTGAATAACACTATCTTCAGCTGCTGCTGGCTGAGAAGCGCTAAATGATTTATGGTCAATGCCATCTGCACTTTCGCCTTCCTCACCAAGGTAAGCGACCACTTCCTGTACCTTTACAGTCGAACCTTCATCATATAACGTTTTTAATAATACACCTGTCGTTTCTGCTTCAATCTCTAAGACAATCTTATCTGTCTGAACTTCTGCAATCGCGTCCCCTTCTTCAACTACTTCGCCCACTTGGACTAACCAAGAAACGATCGTTCCTTCCTCCATTGTGGCGCCAAGTTTAGGCATAACTACTTCTGTTGCCATGATGCCACCTCCTTACTTGTTCATTAACTTTTGACATTCTTTGATAATATCATTTACTTGTGGCACGGCAGCTTTCTCTAATTCCGGATTATACGGAATAGGGGCAGCGGCGCCACCTAAACGTCTAATTGGAGCATCTAAGTAATCAAAGGCATCACTTTCTGCAATCATACTAGCAATTTCTGCACCATATCCGCCTCTTTTAACAGCTTCATAGACTACTAATACACGGCTGGTTTTCTTAACCGATTCTAAGATCGTTTCTGTATCTAATGGCACTAATGTACGAGGGTCAATGACTTCTACATTAATTCCTTCGTTTTCAAGTTCTGCTGCTGCTTCCATGGCTCTATTCACCATGATCCCAGTAGCAACAATACTGATATCAGTTCCTGATTTTTTGATATCTGCTTTCCCAAGAGGAATTTCATAGTCCTCTTCAGGTACTTCACCTTTCACAGGATATAGCATCTTGTGCTCATAAAATAAAACCGGGTTATCATCTTTAATGGCTGCTTTCATTAAGCCTTTCGCATCATATGCATTTGAAGGCTGCACCACTTTCAAGCCAGGAATATGTGTCATCCAAGCTTCTAAACTTTGCGAATGCTGTGCGGCAAATCCTGCACCGGAACCTCCTGGCAGTCTCACAACAACTGGAACTTTCGCCTTACCGCCAAACATATAGCGGTTCTTTGCTGCTTGGTTGACGATGTTATCCATCGCAATCATAATGAAATCCGAAAACTGAATTTCTAAAATAGGCCGCATTCCTGTCATTGCCGCACCTACTGCGCAACCACTGATTGCCGCTTCGGAAATTGGAGTGATTCTTACCCGCTCTGGTCCGAATTCTTCTATCATCCCGTTTGTTAAGCCGAATGCTCCTCCATAAACCCCAATATCTTCACCCATAATAAAAACATCTTGATCTTTGCGCATCTCTTGACTCATTGCTTCTCTTATTGCTTCTGAATATGTTATCTCTCTCATTTTCGTCATCACCTTTCGCTTAGGCATAAATATCTGTCATTAAAGTGTTTAAATCTGGCGCTTTACTATTTACGGCAAATTCAACTGCATTATCCATCAATGCCTGGACTTTATTCTCCATTTCGCCATATTCTTCTTCAGTAAGAATGCTATCTTCGATTAATTTTTGCTTTAATAACGCAATTGGATCTCTATTTTTCTTCCATTCTTTTTCTTCTTCTCTTGTTCTATATTTTCTAGCGTCACTACGAGAATGACCTTCCCATCTGTAAGTATGTGCCTCTATGAGTGTTGGACCGTCACCATTTCTGGCTCTTTCTACCGCTCTATCAACAGCCTCAACCACAGTTAAAATTTCATTTCCGCTAATTGTTTCACTTGGAATACCGTATGCAGCCCCGCGTTCTGCAATATTTTCAATATTGGTCATTTCTTTAATTGACCCTGACATTCCGTATAAATTATTTTCACAGAAGAAAATGACAGGTAACTTCCAAACAGATGCTAGGTTAAGAGATTCGTGGAAAGCCCCCTCATTGGTAGCACCGTCACCGAAGAAACATAAGACAACATAACCTAAGTTCTTCATTTTCGATGTTAGTGCTGCCCCTGTTCCTAAAGGAAGACCTGCACATACAATCCCGTTTGCACCAAGATTACCAACATCAAGGTCAGCAATATGCATGGAGCCTCCTTTACCCTTACAAGTACCAGTCTCTTTTCCAAGTAATTCGGCCATCATTTTCATGACATCGGTTCCTTTTGCAATACTGTGACCATGTCCTCGGTGAGTGCTGGTAATTTTGTCTTCCTTCGTTAAAGGTACACACGCTCCAACTGCAGTTGCCTCTTGCCCAATACATAAATGCATGGTCCCGTGAATTTTTCCTTGTTGATATAACTTCTTCAAAGTTTCTTCAAAATTTCTAATTACCATCATGTCATATAACATGGATTTTAATTTTCCAGATGTTAATGATGAGTTTTTCAAAGTTGCTGTTTTTGACATATATTTACCTCCTAGATTGTTTTGGTAGTATTTACAAATATAAATATGCAATTTTTGTGCCAACTCAAAAAACACGCAATCTCCAATGAATTCATACTTTTCTACAAACAAAATGATGTACAATTGATTAGTATGATGTAAAATATCATCATCAAGGAAATTATGATGCAAGGAGGTACCAATGGAAAAACTACTGTCTAAAATTAACATCATCGGTGTTCTTATTTTAAATAAACAAGGAGATATCCTATTTACCAATTCAATTGCTAAAAAATATAGCTATTATTTTGAAAATATGATTGAGGCAGTCATGAATCATGCTGATTTCTTCTGTACATTAAAATATCCTGCAGAAATCAGCGCTTTTTCGCAAGATAACCAAATTGTTGTTTTAATCAATCCTACAAACGAATTAGTACGATTAAAAAAAGAAAAAGAATCACTGCAAAATTTACAAAATGAATTGAACGGAGTCATTAATTCGTCATTTGACGGTATCGTTATTTCCGATCATGAAGGAATCATCATTCATCAGAATCCGGCATACGAACAAATTACAGGTCTTTCTGCCAAAGATTGTATTGGACGAAATTTAAAAGAATTGGAAGAAGAAGGTGTAATCGATGCGTCCGCTACATTAAAAGCATTAGAAGAAAAGAAAGCGGTCACAATTATCCAAAAAATCAATACCGGATCTACCGTTCTTGTTTCAGCTGTACCAATACGAAATACATTTGGAGAAATTGTAAAGGTAGTTAATAATGTCAGAGATTTAACCCATCTGAATACGCTTGAGGCTGAGATACAACAGCTCGAAAAACAAAATAAACAGATTCATGATGAATTAGAGTTATTAAAAGAGCAAAACGATCCAAAGCTTTCCTTTATTGCTAATTCCGACATCATGAAAGATGTACTGGACAGAGCTTTACGTGTATCACAAATCGATTCGGGTGTCCTTATTCAAGGTCCGTCTGGAGTAGGTAAAGAAATGATTGTGGATTTAGTGCATCGCCATAGCTTTAGAAAAGATAATCCTTTAATTAAGATTAACTGCGGTGCAATCCCAGAATCATTATTAGAATCGGAGCTATTTGGTTATGAATCTGGCTCCTTTACAGGGGCTAATCAGAAAGGCAAAGCTGGTTTATTTGAAGCGGCTAATCGTGGAACCATTTTCTTAGATGAAATTGGTGAAATGCCGCTTCCGTTACAGGTTAAATTGTTGCGCGTCCTGCAAGAACGTGAAATTACTCGTGTTGGCGGCACACGTCCGATCCCTGTTGATATTCGAATAATAGCTGCAACCCACCGTGATTTAACAGAAATGATAAAAAGCGGAAAGTTCAGGGAAGATCTATATTATCGCTTAAATGTAATTCCAATCAAAATACCTTCTTTAAAGGATCGAAAAGATGACATTATCCCGCTTATCTATCATTTCTTAAACCGTATTAATCATAAATATGGGATTAATCGAAAATTTTCAAATGATGCCTTACATGCCTTTATAAATTATGATTGGCCAGGAAATGTACGTGAATTGCAAAATATCGTCGAAAGAGTTGCCTTAATGAGTCTGAATCCGGAAATTGATATACACGAATTACAAAAGGAATTACAATTCACTGATGACATAAAATTTAACATTAAAGCACCACAAACGGAATCAGCTATTGATTCAAAAATGGAACCATTAAAAGATCAGCTTGATTCCTTTGAGGCGAAACTGATCCGCGAAGCGATTAACCACTTCCCGAGTATTAGAAAAGCTGCAACTGCATTAAAAGTTGATCAATCAACATTAGTGCGGAAAATGCAAAAGTATAAAATCGAGAAATAGCAAAAGAACATCGCTTTCCATAAGGCGATGTTCTTTTGCATCATTATCCTCCTATTAAATGCGGGAGGAATAAGGTAATGGATGGTACATACGTAATAATCAATAATACAACCAATAAGGCACCAAATATTGGCGCAACATATCTAAAGGTTTTCTCAAATGGAATATTAGCAATGTTACTTCCAATAAATAAATTGATACCTAATGGAGGAGTAATTAGTCCCAAACTTAAATTTAAGCATATAATCATTCCGAAATGAATTGGATCAATTCCTAAAGGAAGAACAATTGGAAGCAATAACGGTACAAAAATTAATACCGCTGCTACTGTTTCCATAAACATACCAACAATTAATAAGAAGATATTAATGATGAGCAGGATAATAATCGGGTTCGTTGTTATGCCCTGAATCGTATCTGCTAAAAATTGCGGAATTCTTTCAATCGATAATACTTGTCCGAAAAATGTGGCCGCACTAACAAAGATTAAAACAGATCCGGTTGTACGGGCAGATTGTAAAAAGGTTTCCATCAATTCATTCATGGTAAATTCGCGATAAATAAAGATACAAATGACTAAGCTATATACCACTGCAACAACCGCTGCTTCAGTAGGTGTTACTACACCGCCATATATTCCACCGAGAATTAAAATTGGCGCTAACAATGCCCATTTTGCTTCATTTAACGCTTTCCAAAAGCTGACCTTTTCGTTTTCAACTGCTGTCGTAGCTGTTTCTAAAACTGTTTTTTTGTTTAACAAGCCGAAGCCTTCTTTTTTGGAAATAAAATAATTGACGATTAATAACGCAACAGCAACTAAAACACCTGGAAAAATCCCAGCAATAAACAAATCACTGATTGATGAATTGGACATTACCCCATATAGGATAAATACAATACTAGGGGGAACAATAGGTCCCAAAGCCCCAGCACTGGCAGATATCGATGCTGCATAGCCCGGAGCATAGCCGTTCTTCAGCATGTAAGGAATCAGAATAGCCCCAATACTAGCAACGGTCGCTGCACCAGACCCTGAAATTGCCGCAAAAATAAAACTAGCAATAATTGTAATAATACCTAAACTACCAGTTAACGAACCAACAAAACTTTGGATAAATTCAACTAGTCGTCTGGCCATACCGCCTCTGCTCATTATGTCACCCGCCAAAATGAAGAACGGGATTGCGACTAACGGGAATGAATCCATTGAACTAAACGACGTTTGAATAAACAATGTTAATGGAACGGTACCTTCAATTATTACAACCAATAGACTTGCAGTTGCTAGGGCAATGGCGATTGGAACCTGAAGAATAACCAGAATAGCTAAAAATCCAAAAAGCATTAGTGTGACTGTACCCATGAATACTTCCCCCCTTACAACATGATCTCTTGATTTGATGTATTTGTAATTTTTTTGAACATCTGAAAAATTAAACGGACCGACATGCCTAAATAGCCTAGAGGAATGCCCAGATAAATGATCCCTTTTGCTAAACCTAATCCCGGTGAATCCCCACCGAATTGAATCATGGTGAAAGAATAGTTAAATCCAATAAAAGTTATGACAATTGAAAAAATCAACCAAATAAGTATGCCGATCTTTAATATTACCGGCCGTATCTTTTTAGGAAATATTGCAATTGCCGCGTCCACCTTAATGTGAGATTGTGTAGCTGTAACATAGGCTGCGCTTATAAATGTTAACCAGATAAATAAATATCGTGTTAATTCTTCAATCCAAATAAATGAAGTACCGAAAATATATCTAGCAACAACTTCTGTAAACATAAGAACCGTCATAATCAGCATTAATAGAACACAAAATAAACCTTCGATTCTGATATTCGTCTTCTCCTCTTTCAAAATGCTCACCTCTAATTTCTAGTATGAATATGAATTCCTGCCTTACTCGGTTTTCCCTAAGAGCTTTAAAGCCGTTTCATAGTTTTCTTTACCTACTCTATCAATGTTTTTATCAATTGCTGGCTGTACAGATTTTTTAAATAATTCTAGCTCTTCAGGCGTTAGCTCTACTACCTTAACACCTTTCTTTTCCATGCCTTCTATAGCTTTCTTTTCTGCTTTAACAGCTAGTTCCCTGGCATATTTAATTTGTTCATTTGCTGCTTTATCTACGACTCGTTTCAGCTCATCGGTTAAGCCATCATAAAAATCTTTATTGACCATCAAAATATGAGGAAGCGGAAAATGTCTTGTTAGCGTCAAATTATCCGCCACTTCATAAAATCTATCTGCATGTATTAATGGCGTTGTAGTTTGGACACCGTCGATTGTCCCTTGCTGTAGTGAGGTGAAAATTTCCCCATATGAAATTGGCGTTGGATTTGCTCCCATGGCAGCAATGGTCCCTGCTTGAAGCGGTGTAGTTGTACTTCTGATTTTTAACCCTTTTAAATCAGATGGTTCTCGTACTTCGTGTTTATTGTTAGCGATTGCAAATGAGCCAATACTAAACGTTCCTAAAAAATAGGCATTCGATTTTTCTTCTAAATCCTTCTTAAGGATTTCTCCGTATTCCCCATCTGTTAATTTGTACATTTCTTCTTCATTTGAAAATAAGAAAGGAACATCAAAAATGCTATAGGAAGGTGCATGTGCGTTACTTGCGACAACAAACCCTGCATTTGTTACAACATCCAGTACACCGGTTTGAAGCATTTCATATTCCATATCTTCAGAAGGAGTTAGAGTTCCATTGTTATAGATTTGCACCTCAATTTGACCGTTACTTTCTTTTTCAGCTACTTCTTTAAATTTTTTATAACCTGTATGGAGAAAGTTGTTGTCAGATACTAAATTTGCCATTCTAATGACAACTTTCTTTCCATCTGCACCAACAGTTCCAGCTTTCTTTCCAGCACTACACCCTGAAAGGATTAAAACGATGGAAACGATTGTGAAAAAGATAACCTTTAGCCTAAATTTCCCCAAAGTAAGTCCCCCTTAAATTTTTAATATTTTTATTTCATGCAAGCTTCGTGCCAATTTATTTTTATTGAAAAAACACTCATAATTACCGTAATTATCAGTAATTTTGATGCACTTTTACAATTGGTGATGCAAAACTACAAGCGTTAACTAAAAAACTACTATCTGCCTAGAAATCCACCATCAACCGGAATAATTGCTCCATTTATATAATCTGATTTAGCAGAAGAAAGAAATTCTACGGTCCCAGCTAGTTCCTCCGGTTTGCCCAAACGGCCTGCCGGAATTCGGGAAACTAGTGAATTTAGTCTTTCTTGATCGTTTAGGATATGCCGATTTAATTCGGTTACATAATAGCCCGGAGCAATCGCATTGACATTAATCCCTTCACTTGACCACTCATTCGATAAAGATTTCGTTAATTGTGCTACAGCACCTTTACTAGCCGAATACGCAGCTGCATTAAATCCACCTATATAACTGAGGACGGAGGCAATATTAATAATTTTTCCCTTGCCTTTCTTTTTCATTTCCTCTGCTGCAAGTCTGCATAATTGGAAAACCGTCGTTACATTCACGTCCAAAATTCTTTGAAAATCTTTGACAGGCAGTTCAATAGCCGGCATTGGTTTGTGGATACCAGCGTTGTTAACTAGAATATCTAACTCTCCGCCAAGCAATTTCACAGCTTGTTGAAAAACATTGGCAAGCTGGTCTTGGTCAGACAAATCCGCATGAAGACCTGTTACATCATAATCTTGTTTTCTTAATTCCTCTACTACTTGTTCCAAATTTGGTGAAATGTCTAAAATGCAAACTTTGACACCATTTGAACAAAGCCCTTTAGCCATTGCTAAGCCCAGTCCTTGCGCAGCACCTGTAACAATTGCTTTTTTACCTTTTAAATCTATCATTTAAATACACCTCTCATGGTTTCTGTTATTTTAAGACAATTTCTTTTCCATTAACTCGATAATATAACCATCAGGATCAAGCATATAGATAGCTTTTGACCCCTTATTTGCACCCGCATTGATATTCGCTACTTTTTTTGACTTAAATTGAACCCCTTTGGCTTGTAATTCATTAAACATTACTTCCAAATTTTCAACCATCAAACAAATATGTCCAGTACCATAATCACATGAACGTGCACTTCCTGAGTACGTATCAATCCCAACATATTCTAATAATTCAATCACCTGACCGCCTGGAATTTGAACAAAAGCTATTTTTATTTCTTTTAACCCCGGGATTTCTACAATATCAAAAATATAGTCACTATTTGCTACTTGTGTAGATAAAAGTTCAAAACCTAAAGTATTTACATAGAAATCAAGTGCGCTTTCTAAATTTTTTACAGTTATACCACTATGAATAAACCCAATAACTCTGCCTTCAGCCATACTAATCCTCCTCATTTATCTTTCTAATAAATTTATTATGCAATATTCATGCCAAATTTTTTACTTATTTCTCACTTATTGTGACGATTTTTCTACAAAATTTTGATGCAATTCTACAATGCTGATGCAAAATTAATGCAAAAGGGGTATAAAGATGATTCCTCACTCTTCGAAATCATCATTTAGAACAGGGTTCTTATTTCTCTTTATAAGAATTTTGAACAAATAAAAAATAGCTGATGGATATAATCCATCAGCTACTTTTTATTTTGCATTAAACCTTTCAGGAACTCTATTATTTTTTTCAATTATTAATAATATATAATTTAAAAATTACCGCTTAACTGAAAAATTATCTATAGCTACAGCTACGGCTGAATAATATTTTTCATTTCCCTTTCCAAATCCGCGGGTTCATTTGCATAATTGTAAATTCCTAAAAACTTTTGTATCAATCCTGGATGTGAACGAATGAGTTTGTACATCGCTGCTTGTTGCTTGGTTATCGGTTCATTCTTTGAGATTTGACAGCCCATTTGAAATCGAATCATAAACTCCTTTTCCATTAGTTGTTGATATTCATCAGCCATGATCTCCCACTGACTGTTCCAATCACGATGATTTGATAAAACAGTCGATAAAATTCTAGCCCCATAAATTGCATCATGCATTCCTTGAGCCATGCTGGGATCTTTAAAGCTTATTGCATCTCCTACCAACGCCCAGCCTTTTCCCATTCCTTGATACCAGTAATTTTCATATCCTACGATTCCTTTGATTGCTTCCTTTAATTGTGCAGACCGCAAATGCTCTGGAATCGTTGTATTTTTAAAATTACCCATTAAATAGTCGTAAAGACCACTTTTAGGATTTGTTCTTATCCTCTCAATCCATGCTTTGTTTTGCAATGGAAGTATACCGATTACCACATATAAATCATCGCTTGTCGGAAAAAGAATCGCAGTATGTTCTTTTATTTTATAAACCTCAAATTTCGGTACATCCTCTTTTTGAAAGTTTGCGTAATAACCATAAAAAATAGCAGCATTTGCTTTCTCCGCTGCTTTCAATTTACTTTTTGCTAATTTGCAAATAGTTGAAGAACGGCCATCCGCTCCAACGACAATTTTCGCCCGGAACTGTTGTTCGATGCCGAGAGTATCTAACCCTTTAACACCGATAATGGTATCGCCATCATAGAGACCACCCGTCACACGAAACTTCTCCAAAATGGTTACGTTTTGTTCAGAACGGGCTTTCTCAATCATTACGTGATCAAAATATGTACGTCTGATACAGTAACAGTTGTCCTCTCCATGAACCATTGGAATGACTCCTTCGATAACGGTATCATCAAACTGAAATTTTATATCCCGTACCGATGGTGTATTGGTTTCTAATAATTGATCCATCACTCCGAGCTCACGAAGAATCGCTGTAGTATTGTTAAAAAAAGTATGAGTGGATAACGTATCACTAGGAAACTCTGTACGATCAACTAATAACACCCTATAACCCGCTCTCGAAAGATATATGGCTAGAGTGGTACCTGCACACCTGGCACCAGTAATGATTACATCATATATTTTAGACATAATGTCACCTCATTTTATTTATTAAAGTTCTTCCAGAGTCTTCGGGAACTCATGTAGGGAGGCTTAAGGCTTTTATTTATACTCAATATTTTTAAATTTATAAAATTCTCCCCTTTCGAATACATAAAGCTAGTAAAAAAACAAAACTTGCACAAATATATTATGAAAATAGAAATTAATTAATTACATTTAATCAATTCAAGCAGATATTTTCTTCTAAGCTCATTCAGCTCGTAATAATTTCTTAGTAGTTCCCATTGGAAGGCGTGAAAAAAAAACCTCCGCAAGAAGCGAAGGAATCAGAATTACTTATTTCCGTTGTTAAAAGGATCGTTACGTTCTAATACTAGCTCAGTCATTATTGGAAGATGATCCGATGCAAGCGTATTAATGACTCTGGCCACTTTTGTTTCTAAATTATTGGAGCTGAAAATATAATCGATTCTTTTTGTAGGATTTATTGCAGGGTACGTATTTGCTTTGTTTTCTTCAGCAAAAGTATCTTGATAATTAGAATACAACAACTTCATTTCGTTGCTTTCAGGTGTTGCGTTTAGATCACCTAAAATTACTTTTGGGCCTTCTGACCTACTCGCAATATTAATTATTTCCTCAATTTGGATTTGGCGTTCTGCTGAAGTTAAAGCTAAGTGCGTATTGTAAACATGAAAGTGGTTTCCTTTCACGTTAATAGAAGCTTCCAGTAATCCCCTCTGCTCAGTATTTCCGATTTTTGAAAGTTGGTGATTTACCGATTTTAAAATTGGATATTTACTTAAAATCGCTGTCCCATACTGACGGCGGGGCTCCCCTGGATTTATCGGCTCCAGGTCAAGATTTGCGGCATAAGTATAGAACATTCCAAGCCGGTCTGCCAGCTTTTTTGCCTGATCTTGAAAATCACTACGGCTTGACCAGTGATTATCCACTTCCTGCAGCCCAATAATATCTGCATTTGCCTCCTCGATCATTTGAGCAATTCGTCCTAAATCCAAAACTCCGTCTTCCCCAACACCGTGATGAATGTTATAAGACATAACCTTTACACCAACCGATTCTCCTCGTGGGAATTCCTGTTCTTCTGCAAAAGCACTGCTTCCCAACGAAGTAAGTGAGACAATCAAAAACATCACCGCCAATATAATTGGTACTTTTCTCATCTTATCCACACCTTTCTTTAATATCAACAACTATTTTATAGGCCAACTTTATAGAATCTATTAAATTATCGTAAAAAGGATATTTGATTGTTGTTAATATTTTGTAAATTCTAATGACTTACTAGGCATACATCCAAAACTAATGATTATGGAAAAGAAGGTGTCAAAGGATATCTAGATAACTAAAATGAAAGGAGAAAGTGACCAAAAAAGCGAATCAAATAATTATAAAGTGTTTTACAAATAAAAAAGTATTTGTGCTTAGACATTTTTTTCAAGTAGGTCTCCTGGTCTAGAAAAAAGTGATTCTATTTTCTCGCATCCTCACCTTTTTATCTTTTATAGGAATCAAGTCAACGTCGCTTCTGATACTTTTCTACTTTTTTAAAAGTTTTAGTAGGAATACGCATATAATTGTCGAAATATTTAATCTTTAACACTATTATTTAAACGAAAGGAGAATTTTTTTAATGAATCGATGGAAAGTAAGGAATTGTGCAGTCCTTTTAACTCTCTTGCTCGTGATTTCCATTGTTATGCCAGTACAAGCAGAGACGACTCAGGAGGAAATACTAAGCCATCTGCTACAGTCGTATGTTCAACCGTTAAGCAGCAACCCCAATAGTGAAGGAATGTCTGTTGGGTATGAAGTGTATTCGCTTGATGATGACAATACTCTCGCCTCTTACCATGCTGACAAAACATTTGTACCGGCATCAATCTTTAAGCTTCTGATCACTGCTGCAGCGGTAACCAAATGGCCTAAAGATATGACCATCCCTACTAAAGTGTTTACTACTGGAAATTTAAGTAATTCCGGTGTGCTTAACGGGGATGTTATCTTAAAAGGCTACGGCGATCCGACACTAACAATTGAAAAACTAGAAACATTAGCTCATAGCCTGGCTGATCAAAATATACATAAGGTGAATGGCAACATCATCGTAGATGAAAGTTATTTTGATGACCAGCGGTTAGGTGAAGAATGGATGTGGGATGATGAGCCTTACAGCTATACTACGCAAATGAGCGCCCTATCCGTAAAAGAAAACACTGTGAATGTTAACGTTCGACCGGGCAAACAAATTGGCGATACTCCATCAGTTACCATTGCTCCTGCACCTGACTATGTGACCGTTGTTAACAAGGCAAAAACGGTAGATGGAAATAAAGTATCGTTAACCATTGACCGAACCCTTGGAAAAAATGAAATCGCCATCAGCGGGACAATTGGGAAGGATTATTCAGCAATCGGCTACACCGTTACACGCACCATCCATGACCCGGCACCATTTACAGGCACTGTATTTCGGGATTTACTCGTAAAACATGGCATTACTTTTAAAAATAATTCTGCTGTTAAAAAAGGTACAGCGGCTGATAATGCACGTTTAGCTGGATCTGTAGAATCAGCAAAATTAGATGATATTTTAACCCTGATGGTGAAAGACAGTAATAATTTTTACGCAGAAATGTTCACCAAGCTGCTTGGTGCCAAAGAAGCCGGTACGGGCTCAACAGCTGCAGGGATCGACGTGATTCATCGTTTCCTAGTAAAGGATTTAGGTCTTGAGGATGATTTTATCCAAAAGGACGGATCTGGTCTGACTCGCATGGATCATATCTCCCCTCATGCCTATATTCAATTGCTGAACAGCATGTATAACGGGCCGGAACGAGACCGTTTTATTTCATTTCTGCCGATTGCCGGTAAAGATGGCACATTGAAAAATCGCATGAAGGGCACCGCTGCAGAAGGAAATGTAAAGGCTAAGACAGGCAGTATGAGCGGAGTCAACTCGCTTGCAGGTTATGTGACGGCGAAAAACGGAAAAACCTTTGCGTTTTCAATTTTACTCAATGGCATTTATAAAAGTGCTTTCGCAACCACTTTACAAAATCAAATCGCGATTGCATTAGCACAATATCCGGAGCTGCCAAATCCGCCGGCCAGCAATCCTGATCCGCAAAATTATCCTTTGGCTAAAGAATTTGATCCAATTTTGGATGATCCGGCATTTAAAGGGATTATCAAAGGTGCCGCGATCTATTCGACGAAGAACAAGGAAGTTCTTTATGCCCGAAATCCGCAATCCCTGCTGACGCCGGGAGCCAGTGTCAAGTTATTAACATCGGCAAGTGCCTTTGAAAATCTTGGGCAAAACTACCGCTTTAAAACAGAGCTTTATACATCTGGAACTATCACAGATGGAGTATTGAACGGGGACATTATTGTCAAAGGATATGGTGACCCAACCATCGCATCTGACAGCAAACGGCAAGATCTAAATGGTCCTACGGTTGAAGGATTCGCAGAAGACATAAAGAATGCGGGCATTCATCTTGTGAAAGGAAACATTATGGTCAATCATCAATTTTTCACGGAGGATGTGTATCCAGCGGGATGGACATGGGACTATGAAAGTGAACCATTCCAGCCGCAAATTACGGCACTTTCCGTCAATCAGGGCACAGTCAGGCTCCAATACGAACCTGGAAAAATTGGTAAAAACATTTCCATAACCGTGGAGCCCAACTTAAAGGAAATCAAAATTGTGAATACAGCCATAACCGGAGGGTCCTCAAGTGAAAATACGCTAGCATTCAAACGAGTGCGCGGTGAAAACACCATAGAAATTTCGGGAACACTGCCTGCGGGAACTGAAAAAGGCTTTAAAGATGTTTCAATCGATGCTCCTCATCTTTATACAGGTTACGTTTTAAAAAATAAGTTAAAAGAGACTGGAGTTAACGTCAGCCCTCATAGTCAAGTTGTAAGTGCGGCAATGCCTTCAAATGCCAGCCTTGTAAAAACCTATGAGTCTCCAACCTTAGCTGAAATCGTCAAGTATATGAATCACCATAATGATAATTTCACCGCAGAAATGATCATTCGAACACTTGGCGGCTTGATCCATGGTAAAGGAACATTTGATGACGGAATTGATACTGTTCATACGATGATGAACAAAGTCATTTCCACTCCATTTGACATGATGGATGGTTCTGGATGGACTAAATATACACAAATATCAGCTGAACAAGTGGCGACTTTATTAGCAGCGCAAACTGGAAAACCAACGTTCCAAGTATTTTATGACTCTCTGAAAAATACACATGAAGACAACAGATTTATAACCGGAATGATGGAAAACCGCGAAGACATGCCAGGACTTTCAGGATACATCAAAACAAAAGATGGCGACCTGCTAGCCTTCTCCCTACTACTAAACGGCTACAGCAAAGCGGACAGCAAGCAGCTCATAAATAACTTTGCCAAGAAACTTGTTGATTTAGCTCAATAAAACATGTAGACGGTTCTATTGGTTCATTCCTACTGAAGGAGCAATAGAACCGTTTTTAATCTAAATAATCTTTTTCAAATTACACAAAATCCATTTAACTTCCTAGTTTGAAATTCCTTAAAGTATAATTTAGAACCAACTACTATTCCCCATAGCTTTCAATCATGTTCGCAATGTGGGTATATGCCCCACCGGCCAATAATGCAGAAGTAATTAATATGGCTTCTGATAACTCCTCATGCGTCGCTTCAAGTTTTTGCGCATTTTTCGTATGTACATCAATGCAATAAGGACATTCGGTAGCATGAGCGACTGCAACAGCGATAATTTCTTTCAATTTGGCACTTAGTTTTCCTGCTTTCATAACAACAGAGCTGAATCCTAAATACCCTTTGAAGCCTTCAGAAGCATATTTACTTAAACGTCCTAATTTTTTTAGATTCGATCGTTTATAAAGGGTATCGTCTCCTTCAGCATCCATAGCATTTTGCATGTGTGTGCTATGGGTAACCGCTCCCCCCGCTTCAACCCCAGCTGTCACAAACGCTGCTTCTACCAATTCCTCAAGTGTAGCACCCTCCGCTTTAGCGCTGCGTGTATGGGAATTAATACAATAAGGGCACTCCGTGACGTGCGCAATCGCTACTGCAATGATTTGTTTTTCCTTTTTTGTAAGGGCTCCTTCTTTAAATACGGCTGCGTTAAAGTCAGAGAAAGCTTGAAACTGTTCGGGAGCATATTGTTTTAACTGATTAAAATAATGGATATTTTCTTTTGGATAAAAACTGTTGTTCAACTTGTAACTTCCTTTCGCCATTTCATCATTCTATTAGCATTAATCTTTTAATGTTATTCCCAATAATTTAGTAAAAATTTATGGTCAATTTTCATATTCAAAAATCTTTTAAAAAGCGGGATCTTTTTACTAGTTCGGGCAAAATATAATAAACTTTTTATCAAAGAGGTGTATACACGGTGAAAAAAGAGAATGAAGCGATTGAAGCCAATCAACAAATGGACGAAATATTTAATGACAATGATTCAAGGCATTTTCGAGGGGATTCCGAGGTAGAAACGGCAAATCATCAAATCAATGAGCAGTTTTATGAAAATAAAAAAGAAATCAATTCTCTTCCATTTCAAATAGAAAGTAACATTCCGCCGATCAAAAAATAAGAATTCTTGAATATGTTTTTTGGTCTCGGTTACTCCTTAGCTGGCAGCATGTGTTTCCGAAATTTGCGAAATGAAAATAATCCACCCAATCTTAGGTGGATTATTTTATATCCAGTATTCTTGAACACCATCGTTCCTATACAAATTTAATTTAGTAATCAAGACATGTGACTGGTTTAAGGGTTCTAAGGATTTCAATGATGAGGTTAGGAACTCCAATATAGCGTGATTGTAAATCTGCTTTTACTGCAGATCACACTAAAATGTACAACGAGCAGGTCAAGCCCCTTCTTTTGGGACGCTCTCCTTATAATGTGCCCCTCTTTGCTCAAGCAAAGAAGTAATCTGTTCAAGCTGAGCTGCGGTCCTCACGACAATGATTTCAGGCTGAAAAATGGTCCTTTTCAGTTTAAATGTTAATTTATAGGCATTGTTTACCTTTTCATCAAGACCATACAAGTGGTGCCAACGGACAATTTGTTCTGTCTCAAAATGTTTAATCTCATGAAAAAACACAAATTTACCATTAAGTATAATCCCTTTTGGTAAAATATAAAGGCTGCCTGGATGACGAACTGCATTCAGAACCAGGAAAAACAATGAAGCTAAACTTATATAGGATTCCTTCAGCCAATCGGTTGTTAAGGCTATCACCAATAAAACAATTAGCGTACAAAGGACTGCGATAGTCCCCCATTTTACATATCGGTAAGACTTTGATTTCTTGGAAATCGGCTCCATTTCTTTCCATTCATTTGGAATAATCATCCCTGAAAAGTCTTCTTCATTTTTAGGATACAGGGCATCTTTAGAGATAGCCGCCGTCATTTTCAAATTTACTAGATTTCGTACTAAATAAAAAATTCCAATCATAAATACCGCAGCATAAAGGATAGTAAGAAAAATGACCTGTCATTCCTTTCTAATATGTTATAAATATTATATAAAACTAAACTAATTGATTGCAAAAAATGTCACCTTCTTTAAAATGAGGAAAATTTTATAAATTATAAATTTAAGGTTGACGATTGGCCAATAATTAAATAGAATTTTCTTACAGTAAAGGAAAGATGAGGACAAATCGATGGAAGAATCAGTTTCAAGATTATTTACGGAAGATCTTTTAAAAAAAGCTTTATCTTTATTTGATGCATCAGAAAAAGAACCCAAAAAGCTTGGGGATTTTGAAAATTATGTGTTCGAGGTTGATCGAAATGGAACCCCTTTTGTGCTTCGATTAACCCACAGCTCCCACCGTTCAAAGGATCAAATTGAATCAGAACTGGATTGGCTGAATTTTTTGGCGAATCAAAAGGTAAACGTATGTCGTGCCCATCCATCCATCAATGGAAAATATGTCGAGGTTTTACCTGCCGAAGACACCTTCTTCTTCGCCTGTCTGTTTAAAAAAGCAGACGGGCAAAAGGTTCAAACTGACGATTTCAATGATGCCTTGTTTTATGAATGGGGAAAGTTAGTTGGGAAAATGAATCATGCCACTAAAACCTATCAAAAACCAGACCATATCACCAAAAGGCCTGAATGGGATGAGGATGATATACTTTTACTAGAATCATATTTACCTGCTGATGATCAAGAGCTGATTGAAAAAGGGAAAGAGTTGCTTCAACAGTTTCAGAACCTTGAAAAAGGTCCCGACTCCTATGGTTTAATCCATTCGGATATTCATTCAGGAAATTTTTTTATAGATAACAACAAAATCGAGGTATTTGATTTCGATGATTGCTCCTATCATTGGTTTGCCAGCGATATTGCGATTCCCATTTATTATGCGGTGTGGTTCCAAACGAAATTGAAAACTAAGGAAGAACGTTCACGGTTTGCCCAAAACTTTGCATCGCATTTTTTAAAAGGATATTACGAAGAGAATGAACTTGATCCCTATTGGATTCAACAAATACCATTGTTTTTCAAGCTTCGTGACCTTACGTTATATTCTGTCTTCCATAAAAAAGAAGATTTATCAAATGCTAGTGAAAGATTGCAAAATTTAGTTAGTGAGATTAAATATCGTTTTCTATTGGATGAGGCGATTGCTGATATAAATTTCGAAATAATTATAAATGAATTGAAAAAATAGAAGGTGATGGGACTTCATGAAGCGGAAGTCCCATTATAGCCCCAGTTAATATTTCCTTTCAAAACAGTCTTACCAGACTCTTCCTTATATAACAAATCTGCTTCAATAATATATCTTTTTGGAGCGTTTCCTACGTAATTAAAAGGGTAACAAGTTGTTATGGTCAATGTAGGGGCTTCTTTTTCGACAATAACTGTTCGGTCTTGTGGATCCGTAATCCATATTTTTTTGATTTTATAGGTGAATAAAGAGCCAGCATATTCAAGCTTTAGGATCTCATTTTCCTTTAACTCATCAAGCCGGTAAAACACGGTATCACGATGACCGCTTAGGACTGTATGCCCGCCGCCATTTGGAGTTGTAGTGAATGGACTTATATACATACCGACACCTTTTTTTAAGACCTTTTGATCAGCTCCCCAGTAGACGGAAAACTTTTGTCCAACGGTTGGAACCACTAACATCGCTACTTTTTCCCCCTGAATATGATGAACCTGCGAGCTCGGCTTTTGCTCTATGATATTGGATTCAGGGAACTTGGCCTGAACTTGTTCATCTCCTTCTTTATACTGCTTTATCTCGTCTTTTGTCATTTCTTTTGCCGCAGACCGGCCGACCCGCCACTCGAGATAGTTGAAGCTCCCAATTATAACACCTGCTAATATGAAACAAATCCCAATCCATCGGTTTACCACAAACATCACCTCAAGCATTATACAATCCTATTATCTCATTCCAATTTATGAATATTCCCCCTATCAAAACAATTTTTGGAATAAAAATAGAAGAAATGGAGGAAAGTAATCATTGAAGATGGAGTAAGAACTACATAGGAGGATAACGAAATGAAAAAAGCGTTACTTTCATTATTAATGACTAGTTTTGTCTTTGTATTTGGATTACAAAATGTAAGTGCCCAAGGTGATAAGAATTGTCCTGATTTTTCTACATGGAATGAAGCACAGACGTATTTCGAACAAAAAGGTGGAAGTCCAACTAATAATGTAGATGATTTGGATCGGGATGGAGACGGATTAGCTTGTGAAGATCTAACTGGTGCACCAGATAAAACAACTTGGAATTGGGCCACAGATCGTTTATTACCAGCAACTGATGGAGGAACTGTTGGCGATGGTGAAAATGCAGGCGGACAAATGCCAGAAACCGCTACCAACAATGTAAATGGCATTATTGCTGGAGTTATGATTATGGCGGCAGGCTTTTTATTCTTTATTCGTAAAAGGAAAGCGAATTAACAACTAATAAAGATGCTTACTCCATCAAAAAGGACAGGTTATACGGACCTGTCCTTTCCAATTACATAAAATTACAGCTGGAAAAATGCTTAGCCTTCTTACATTGAATTCTAAGGTCGGGGCAATACAGTATAGGTATTCGATTGCCCTTCCGTTACGACATTAAAATAAGTCATTTCGATATTAGGAAATTTAACGGCGTAAGAGATTCCCCCTCCCTTGTCTTTCACTCCGCTAACGGTCACTTTACTAGGTACAAGGATGCTAATCGCTGCAGCCTTGTCTGATAGTATCAATTTTTCTTTTATAGGGACACCATTAATCGTTATGGCTACTTCATCCAAGTCCACTTTGTTAAAATCCCAAATCAACATCCGCGCCTCCCCGTCATCTGGTCCAGCGTTTGACACTTTAAAATCTCTTGCTTGAATATTTGCATTGGTTTCATCCTCAAATAATGTCTCTTCAGCAATAGTTGCTTTACTGATTCGATTTGCCACCACTTCATCTGCCTTACCTTCATCACTGAAACTGGCAGTAAGGAAACTGCCAAGTATAGCCACCGCAATAATTATCATTGTGGCCCAACCGAGCGATTTACGGATGAACGAAAGTAAAAAACAGCCGCTGTAGTATGCAGCTGTTTTTTGTTCTAAAGTTTTTCTACTTTTTATTGATAAGATCATTTAACCTAAATTTGACTTGATATATCCGTCCCATGATGTTCGGTTTCATCTTCCAATTTTTTGGACGGGTCAATCGTTAGTGTTACAAATACACCGATTAACAATAACAAGACAGACATAATAAATGGAACCTGCCAGTTACCGGAAAGGGAAATTAAAAATCCAAATGCAACCGGGGACAACATACCGGCCACACCAAATCCGGTGTTCATCATCCCGCTTGCTGTTCCTGAATAATTTGGTGCGATATCCATGGGAATCGCCCATAGATTTGCATTACAAAGCTCAAGGAAAAAGAAAGCTAAACTCATTGAGATGGCAATCAACGTAAGATTATGCACAAATAATGTCGGTAATAAAAAGATAAAGGAACCGGTTAAACCTACTACAAGTATGGAACGGCGGGCAAGCTTCAGGTTATTTGTCCTCACGTAAATCTTGTCTGATAATACCCCTCCAAGTGTATCTCCAATGACGCCAGACAAAAGAATACCTGCGGCAAATAAAGCCGATTTCTTAATATCCAAATTATAAGCAGTAAATAAAAACGACGGTAGCCAGGTTAAATATACCCATAGGGTCCATCCGTAACAAAAATCGACAAAGGTAACGGGGAGAATTCGTTTGCATAGTTTTTTCCAAGGAATAATCTTCTTGCTTTGCTGGCTCTTCTCTTCATAAACAGGTAATTGGGCTAATTCCTCTTGAGTTATTTTGGGATGGTCTTTTGGATTATCCTTAAAATACCAATGCCAGACCACCATCCACAAAATACTAATGGCACCCATGATAAAAAATGATTCTCTCCAGCCGAAGGCCACGATGAGTAAGGCGATAACTGGAGGTGCTACTGCATTTCCAAGCCGTGATGCTGAATGGACAATCCCTTGGGCAAACCCGAATTTCTCTTTTGGCAGCCATTGTGCCATTGCCTTTGTGGCTGTAGGAAATGCGGCTCCTTCTCCAAAACCAAGACCTATTCTTACTAAAACAGCACTAACCATTCCTGTTACCAGCCCAGTTAATGCAGTAGTAATAGACCAAATGAGTCCTACAAATGTAAGGGTCTTCTTAGCCCCTGTCTTATCCCCAATCCAGCCGCCAAATATCTGAAGAAGTGCATAAGGATAGGCAAAGGCAGATAAAACCAATCCCATTTGAGTTGTCGATAAACCTAAATCTTCTTTCATAAATGGAGCTGCTGTGGCAATATTAACCCGATCGATATAGGTAATGAAGTACATAGCACATAAAAGAAATAACACCTTATTTCCAACCGTGATTTTTTTCTTCATACCTTTCCCCCTATAATTGGATTCGCCTTACTTAACAGCCGAAAATTAAAACGCTTACATTCCATCTATTAAAAAGGAAGGTAATATTCCTTTCAAAAGGATCTGGAATACCACCCTCTTAAGCGCTTACAACTAAATCTTTGACGTCAAAACAGATTCTAATAGGATACCAACCTGTCTTGGCCTTTCTGCAACAAGTGCCCCAGCATTTTTTAAGGCAAATATTTTGTCTTTTACCGTTCCTTTCCCGGCTGTGATAATGGCTCCGGCATGCCCCATTTTTTTCCCTTTTGGAGCCGTTCTTCCCCCTAAAAAGGCTACTAACGGTTTCGTGAAAATTTTCTTTTCTATCGCTTCCGCCACTTCTTCTTCCATTGTTCCGCCAAGTTCCCCAATCAAAACAACCGCATCCGTATCCGGGTCCTCCTGAAATAATGGGAGCACCTCGGCAAATCGGGTTAATGGCACAGGGTCGCCGCCGATTCCAATCAGTGAGGAGGCTCCAAAGCCAGTCCTTACTACCTCGGCTGTTATTTCATTTGTCAAAGAACCGCTTCGTGTCATGATACCGATTCGCCCCGGACGATAAACACGTTCTAACCAATATGGAAAAAATCCCATCATGGCCTGACCCATGGAAATGATACCGGAAGTGTTTCCGCCTATAACCATAGCACCAGCATTTAAAGCCGCTTTCCTCATTTGGATGGCATCGTGCAGTGGAATGCCGTCACACAAAATAACTACTTTTTTTATCCCAGCTTCAAGTGCTTCCAATAAGGCTTCCTTCGCAAAACGAGGGGGTACAAACAGAAGTGATGCGTCAACCGGAATATTTCTTACAGCTCTTTTAACAGTATGAAAAACTGGAACCCCCGCAACATTCTGTCCTTCTCTTCCCGGGGTCACTCCTGCGACAACATTTGTTCCGTAATCCATCATATGCTTTGTCCAGAAGCTCCCTTCCTTCCCGGTAATCCCCTGAACTAATACACGTGTGGACTGATCCAAGATAATACTCACTGTTTCATACCTCCTGATAGGGCAATGGCTTTAATAACCGCTTGTTCAGTATCAATTAATGGCTCAATGTTCATACTTCGCAGCAGTTCATGTGCTTTTTCTTCCCCCGTTCCTCGCACAGCAGCAACTATTGGAAACGGTGGCTTCAGTTCTTTAATGGCTTCCACGATTCCTTCGGCCATGACATCAGCTCTGGCAATCGTCCCAAACGTGACAATTAACAAGACATTAATATCATTTTTCATCATAATTTCCATTGCTTTTTTGGCTTTATGATAATTAGGACCGCCAAACTCCAGGTAGTTAGCTACACTTCCACCGTAATCATTTACGAGATCAAACACAGTGTTTGTTAATCCGGCACCGGCACACATTAACCCAATATTGCCATCAAATTGAATGTAGGGAATCCCTTCTTCAGCCGCTTCATATTCTGCATCGTTTTCGTAATAAGCTCTTGTCACCTGAAATTGGGGATGTCTAAACAAAGCATTATCATCAATACTTATTTTCCCGTCTCCGGCTATTAATCTTCCATCTTTTGTAACGATCAATGGATTAATTTCCACCAATTCCGCTTCGTGGTTTCTAAATACATGATATAAATCTGTTAAAATCTTTGTCCCAGCACTCATTAATTGATCATCTAGTCCCATCTCATAAAGCAGTCCACGAACCTGATAGGTCTGGATGCCTTCTGAGAGGTCAATATAGGTTTTATGGATTTTTTCCGGGATGTTTTTGGCAATCTCCTCTATATCTATTCCCCCTTCTGCACATGCCATTATCATCGCGGTGCCTGACACCGGGTCTGCCGTAATGGAGACGTAGAGCTCCTTGTCGATTTGAAGGGCTTCTTCAATTAGCAGTCCAGACATATTTTTCGCTTTTGAAAAAATAGCTTCTGCTTGACTGTGCGCCTCCTCCGGATTAGAAACAAGCTTGATTAGTCCCGCTTTTCCTCTTCCCCCTTGCAGCACTTGGGCTTTTAGAACACAGGGAAATCCTATCTGATTGACTGCTTCTCCAATTTCATCGGGACTTTCAATGAACGTACGATGTGGAACTGGCATTTGAATTTGTTCAAACAGTTCTTTTGCTTGGTATTCAAATAATTTCATTGTCACACCTCACTTTATTTGCCGTATTTATTCCAATAATTGCCCCACAAGTCTTCTTCTGTTGGAATGACTTCCGGAATAATTCGGGAGACCCTGGTGATATTTAGAAAATGTTTATAGGATAAATTTTCTCCGATGTTATTACCGCCCCACGAGCCACCGCCCATTGAAAGGGTGAAATTTAACCCGTTATTAAAATTACCGCCATTGCCAAACACTTGGACCTGGTTAATTAACAGCCTGCAAACATCCATTTCATATCCAATTTGCTCAATATGCTTTTCATCAGTAGAATGCAGACCGCAAGAATGCCCCCTTCCTTGATAATTTAAAATTTCCTTTGAAATTTTAATTGCTTCTTGAAAGTCGGCTGCTTTATACACTGTTAACACAACGGCTAATTTTTCACCGGAAAAAGGATAATCCTTTCCGATTCCCGTCTCCTCCACCATAAAGAAATTTGCCGTTTGAGCATCCGGATGATTCAGTCCAGCCTCTTGGGCAATGACAATAGGGTCTTTTGCTAATGTACGGGAATTTCTTTTTCCATCTACCCACATCGCTTGTTGTAATCGATGTTTTTCCTCAGCATTACAAAGATATCCACCTTGTCTTTTTAGTGCATTAATCATTTGATCATAAACCGCAGCTTCAATCACAACTGAGTTATCGTTGGAGCAGCTCGTGGCATTGTCGAAAGTTTTACTTAGGAAAATTTTACGTGCAGTCTCTTCGATATTGGCTGTAAGGTCGACTATTGACACGACGTTGCCGGCTCCTACACAGGCATTGGGTTTTCCGCTTGTCTGTCCATTATGAACGTTATTAGCAGAACCAGTTACCGTTACAAAATCAGCCTGACTCATTAATTCCTTTGTAATTGCTTTATTCACTGGGGCAGGGAGTATTTGGAATAGATCTTTAGGTGCACCGATTTTTTCGAATTCTTCATGAATATAGTTGAGAAGTAGTTGACTTGTGGAATGTCCTTTAGGTGATGGAGCGATGATAATGGCATTGCGTCCTTTTAGTGCCATCATCGCGATATTGGCTGGTGTAGCGCCTGGGTTAGTGGAAGGTACGACCGCAGCTACCACTCCAACCGGTTTGGCGATTTCCGTGATCCCCTTTGCAACGTCAGTATTTATGATTCCGACAGACTTAGCTCCTTTAAGGTCCCTCAGTGTCCCCATTGTTTTGCGTCGCTTTTTGAGGACCTTATCTTCATAACGGCCTAAACCTGTATCTCTTAAGGCTAATTCAGCCAGTGATTCTGCATGTCCGGGTTTATAGATTGCCCAAGCAACCGCTTGAACTACCTCATCGACTTGCTCTTGGCTGTAATGATAAAAAATCTTCATCGCTTCTCTTGCTTTTTTAACCATTTCTCCAACTGTTTCTTGAACGCTAACCTCGGATGATTGCTTTTCTCGATTTTTTACTTCCTCCATGGATTTCCCTCCATCTAGTTCATGGTTTACTTACTCAGCTTTAAAGGTTGAGCTTGTAGTTTTAATATTACTGGATGGAGTTCAATAATTTCAACGAATTTCAAACATTCAATATATTCAGATATAATATCCGATTTATCTGAAATATTTATGAATCGTTCCTGACTGACCAATAGATCTAACAACAAAAAAGAGACCCACTAAAAAAGCTGGTCCCAATGTCATTTATTGTCCTATCTTCACGATGGACATTCCTTATGGATAAATGATAGAAATGTTTCGCCGGCGGGTGTTAATTTTTTCTCATCATATACTGAATAAAAGTATCTCTTTAAATTTAACCCTTGAATCGATATTTGTCGGAGTGTTTTTAATGACAGTTCGTGTTGGACTGACGCTTTGGAAATGATCGAAAGACCAAATCCAGCTTCTACGGCTGATTTGATGGATTGGGTATTATCAAGTTCAAAGATAATATTTAATTTGGCAGGATCAATATGATTTTTGATTAATTGTTCTTCAAATAATTGTCTCGTTCCCGAGCCTGCTTCGCGGCAAATAAAGGGTAAGCTATAAATCTGATCAAGGCGTAAGCTGCTACTTTGATCCATCACGTGATGAAGGGCAAAATCATTCGCCGCAATAATGATTAATTCGTCTTCAAAAAAGATACGCTGACGATATTCAGGGTAGTTTATCGTGGATTGAACAAATCCCATCTGAATTTTCCCATTAATCAGCTTTTCAATTACCTGATCTGAATTATTAATGTCCAATACAATTTGTACGTGAGGAAATTCCTTTTTGAAATTTCCTATCAACTGAGGTAAAATATGCTCTCCCAACGTCATACTGGCACCAATATTTAATACACCATGCGTAGAGTTAGAAAGCAAGGTTAAATCTTTCTGGGTTTGATGAATAATAGTAAATATTTTTTCAGCCGATTGATATAAAATCTCTCCAGCTTGGGTTAAATCTACTTTTCTAGTCGTTCTCTTAAATAGTTTTGTTTGAACTGATTCTTCTAGCTGCCGAATTTGAAGGCTGATATTTGGCTGAGACATATGCAGGTTTTTTGCTGCTTTTGAAAAACTCTTTTCCCGTGCTACCATATGGAATACTTTCAGATGTTCAAAATTCATCCCTTGTAATCCTTTCTTGTGTATTAACGATAAATATAGATGATAGTAACATTTTAACAACCATTATTTTATTATTCAATATATTCAGATCATTACTTAGGTTGATTGCTTTTTCCCAATACATTATACTTTAATCCCATCTGACATTCTGACAGATGCAGCAGATTTTAAATTAGCAATATTTTTTACATCAAAATAGCAGCCTCAGCAGATTTCGACAACATACGCTGTATAAAAATTCAAACTCTTATGATATATTTTCTTTATAATAGCTTGTTATGTATGATTCTATCAGGAATAAAACCATATGCTTAAAAATCCCATGTTTTTTCAAACAGAAAGCGGGCTTGTTATGGAGGTAAAACTACAAAAAGTCAACGGTTATAATACATTGGTACATATACTTAAAACCAATGAACAAGCATTTTTAGAATTATGGGAAGAACAAATCATTGTCCACAAAAATCAAGATAAAATTGAATTGATTAGAAAAAACGGCCGTTTAATGTATGAGTTAATAACGAATTCAATTATAGACAATATGTCAAAGAATGATCTTAAAATATTGGCTTTCAAAGTGGCTAAGGAGCGAGTTGAAGCCGGTATCAACATTGGGGAATTTGTTTATAATGTGAATCTTGGCAGGAGTATTATTGTAAGATGTGTAAATCATTCTGGAATCGCAATGAAAGAGTTACAATCAATCGTCGACTTAATTAATAACCAGTTTGATTTATTCTGTTATTATGCTGTTTCAAAATACACTGAATTAAAAGATATGAAACTAAAAGAAAAAAACGTATATATTTCACAAACCCATAAGGACCGATTATCCATTCTTGGACAAATGTCTTCTAGCTTTGTTCATGAATTCCGAAACCCTCTTACTTCGGTGATTGGATTTATCAAGCTATTAAAAAACGATCATCCACGATTACCATATTTGGATGTTATTAGTAAAGAGCTTGACCAGCTGAAATTTAGAATAACTCAATTCCTTCACACCTCAAAAATGAATACCGTAAATGAAAGTAAAAACGAAGAGATTAAGATTAAATTTTTAATAGAAGAAGTAATTGATTTCTTATATCCAAGTATTGTTAATAGTAATATTCAAGTGACTTCTAATATTGATGCCAATACCAAAGTAACCGGTGATAGAAATGAATTAAAGCAAGTTTTCCTAAACCTATTAATGAATGCTGTTGATGCAGTAAGTGAAGAAGAAAACCAGAGAAAAATTAGCATCCATACAAATGTTGATGATGATCAAATCAGAATTGTTATTTCTAACAATGGTCCTACTATAAATGAAGATGCTGTCAAATTTATTTTTGAACCATTTTATACTACAAAGAAGTTAGGTACGGGAATCGGCTTATTCGTTGTTAAGAATATTGTAGAAAGACACAGCGGAAAAATCACATGCGAATCTAATGATGATTTAACAACGTTTCAAATCACTTTACCAATATATTATAAGTAAGTTGAATATTATTTTAGCTAATTAGTTTGCATTTGCTACTAATTGATTTGGTTTATCTGCCAATATTTACGATAATAAACAAAAAGGTTTGCATATGTACACCGTTTTGTTGTCATATGCAGACCTAATGAAACAAGTTTTTTATGAAATTAAAGAAAAAAGACCGAACATACAGCAAAATGTCCGGTAAGAAGATAAATGCTGCATTGTTTTCCCTATTTACATAATGAATAAACTCAGTAATTAATATGGATTAATTACCATTAAATAGTGTCTGTGATTCTAGTCTAAATCCTTCAACGACGACCTCTTCATCTACCTCTAGGAGCAAGCATCGTTTTCCTTCGTATGTAATATATTTGACATTTTTCAACTCTTTCGGGTTGATGGTTACATCTGCTATCTTGGTCTCGATTTTTATAGATTTAGGGACCAAACTGGTGGCCTTAAATTCATGCTTTTCATCCGTGACCACACTTTTGAATGCATGCTCCACTTTTGCAGCTTCCACATTTTCGACGCCGCTGACCTTTAGGATGCGTTCGATGTCACGATGATCGATTGTCGGGACTTCACTTTCTTCTTTTTCCTGACTCTCTTGGACCACTCGATCGATTTCCTCATAAACATTAGATATAACCTTGGAGTCCACTTCGTCCCCGATTACTTCTTTTAAAATAAAACCAAAGCAGTCCTTATCATCCTGTGCCGTAAAAATATCTTCACAGTCCAGAACCTTTTCAATAAAGGTGTAATCCGGCTGATTCACCTTTCCCGCACAATAAAGAATATGATTTACATCTGCCGCATTGTCGTTAAACGCTGGGAATAGGAATCCTGACATAGGCGAGTCTAAATTTATTATGGGATCGACCATATGATAGGACTTGTATTCTTTTTCGATATAATCAAATAACAAGGCTTTTTTCGGAAGGTCGGTTTTATTAAGGCTGCAAAGGATAAACGGGTTGGCGTAAACTTCATCATCCCCGCCCTCTTCGGATTCCTGATTTCGTTTCTTCGTCGGTTTGCGATATTCTCCCCGAATAAATGTAACCACTGTATCAAATTCATACACGGCATGAGCAAACATTTTTCCGACGATGTCAATCATGTTATCCTGCCAATCCTCCGATTCAGCTTGAATTCCTTCAAAGAGAATCGTTTGTGTAGTGTAGTCCTCATCCCGCCTAAACTTCAGCTCAAATAATTTGGCGTCAAGATGGCCGGTCAACACCTTTTTAAAGTTGGCCAAAAACAGCTCCTGTGTTTCCTGTTCTAACATTTGAAACGGCTGGCAAACCTGATGATAAATTTCTCCTGATTCTTTCTTTACGTAAACATTGAAGATTTCTCGGATATTCATTCGATAATTGTCTAGCTTAAATTCCTTGCGGATATTTGCGATGTCTTTTTTGTTCATTTATTTCAACTCCCATTCCTGATTATACTGGTTTGGCTGGAAAATCTCTATTTTGTTTTTCAAAATTTTCTAGAATGGACTATCTTTGTTTTTGTTGAATAAATGATAGAAGAACTTGTACACATTAAGAGTTGAGTAACATTCCTTCGATATATTAATTAACAGGGAGGTATTTCATTTGGAAAAAGAAAATTTTGATCATGTTCAAAATCAAACAAGCGGCAGCTTAAAGGGCAAAGAAAATGAGCAAGTGCTGGAAATTAGTTCTACTGGATATGGATTAGAATCGGTTTCAAACGAAAATTCAGAAAAACTGCAGTCCATTAAAAGTGATCTAAAATAGTTTCTTTTTCACATACATCGGTTATAGTAAACATAAGAAATTCATAAATTAAAAAAGACTAAAGAATGCAGCAACATGTTCGGTCCAGCAATAGACGGTTCCCTCAAAGGGGATCGACTGTGGTGAAAATAATCCACCTGAGCTATGAATCTCAAGGGTGGATTATTTTTTATTGTGAAATGACTGAATTGCTATGATTAAACTAACCATATCCCCCTTCCAGTCCCTTCAGCCTCATCAACGTAGTCTATAACAATATTCTAGATATTACCCATTTATAAAATCCTGTGCACTATCCTGTTGTGGCAATTATATAAGAAATTTAACAATCTATTTACAAATAGGTTAATGTTGGTTGTTTCGACATATTTTTAAGAATCTCTTGTTATAATGGCTTTATCTTAGAAGGGGTGCATTGAAATTCATTTGAAAATGGAATGAGGAGGAAATATGGCAGAAATATTACTTTATATTGGTACATATCTAACAATTGCACTTGCTCTTGGCTGGCTGATTTCAATCACTTTTGATCAATTTTTTCAATAAGCTTTTAAAGAAAATATTACGGAAAAACGGTAGCTAATTAAGTGCTGAAAATGAAGGATTTCTTATAGCTTTAGTTGCATCCCTCTCAACAACCTTAATAACAACTGAACATTTTGTATTGTGGCGTGTTTCTTGAAAATATTGAGTGATTAATTACTTTATCTTAATACTCAAGGAGGAAGATAATGTGTGGATTTTAACACTTTATTTAAAAGATAGTATCAAAATGTTCGAATATGATAATAAGGATGAGGCTTGGGAGGAATATAAAAAAGCAAATGGGTGTAAAATCCTCTCAGAGGTTATTTATTTTACGGATTTTGAATAGCTAAAAATAATCAACAAAAAACGTCATTCTCTATTGAATGGCGTTTTCTTTCTATTAGGATGATGGTATTCCCGTACAGTTTATCAGGTAGATGTGATTCTATATATTCGTTAATTTCCCATTAATTAGAGTTTTATCCAATTCGCGTACTTGATCATATGAACTTAACAATTGCTCAGGAACCAATGTTCTTCCGTATTCCCATGCATTCGTCTCTATTATAGTTTTAAGCTTTTTAATTTCATCGTCTTCACCATACATTAAAATCCTAAGATCATGTTTATTTTTCTTAAAATCAAAATAATAACCTAACACACGATACAGAATAATTTTAACAAAGTTTTCATCTGTCTCATTAATCCTGAATTTATTAATATAACTATTAACTTGAAGATAATTAAATTTAATTGTATTTGTCGAGACATTATAACTCATAGGTACGGCAAGTTTATTGTTTATTTCATAGTTAATATTTAAATTGTGCTTTTCTAAAGTATCATCAATGATTTTCTCTATATTCCAAATATACAGCATCTTTCTATCACTTCCTTTATGAGCTTCTATGTATCAGAATTTCCCTTTACTCTACTATTTTACAAATAATTTATTTCTCTTTAAAGTAATAAATCCGTTACAAATATTACTACATCGAAAAGATGGCCGAGCACCGATTGCTTAAATTATTTTATACAACTGAAAACCGCCACTATATTAATCTAACAACTATAATCAAAAGGATGCAGCGGGGGATTGGCAGGATAGAGCCACTTTGGTTCAAGTGATTCATCCTTCCAATGCCAGGCGCCTAATGCGGCTGCGCAGGCATCAATGGAATGACTTTCTTCTTGAACAACATCAGGAAGATTGGTCAAATTTTGTTCCTTAAACCAGTTTCGGATAAACATCCTGGCTGTTACATCCTGCTTATAGGTTAAAACATAATTCAAATCCTCTGATAAAAGCCTTGATCCAATAATTGCTCCAGGATGAACTTCCACAACGGAAACGGAATTTCTGGTTTCAAGATTTTCAATTTCACGAGTAAGTTTAATCCCTCTCAAGGTTAGATAGACCATTCGATTGAGAGTCGGTGCCATAATGGACCCTGGCTTCATCCCTAATGTGACAATAAATTGCCTCAGCTGTTTATCCCCCGGTCTGTCTCCCCCGCCATCCTGATAAGACAAAGGTGCATCGATTCCAATCACAACTTCATCAATCTGACTTTGATATTTAATTTCATTTAAGATATCCATGTCACTGATGTAGCTCAAAAGTTTGATGAACGTTAATTGACCAGCTTGCCGTTTGAAAACAGTTAATACGGTATCTTTATGATTACTGGGTCCGGAAAGATCTATGCCGATTATTCTCATTCTTATCAACTCGCTTAAAATAGTTTTCAACTCTTATTTATATTGCGATTTACATAGTTATTATTTCACCAAATTATTTCATATGTCATATGCTCTATACCTTGATAATACTATATTTAAGAAAGATTGGACTAACGTAAATGGATACGGGACCATTTTTATGTAAAAATATGACTAAAAAAATACAAGTGGATTGCATTGACCAAAAAAGAGGATAATCCTCAAAAAGGTCAATGCGAGCAGGGTCCATTGACCAAAAGAGAGGAAACCCTTCAAAAAAGGTCAATGCAAGCAGGTTCCTTTGACCAAAAGAGAGGAAACCCTTCAAAAAAGGTCAATGCAAGCAGGCTCCTTTGACCAAAAGTGAGAAAACCCTTCAAAAAAGGTCAATGCAAGCAGGCTCCATTTACCAAAAGAGAGGAAACCCTTCAAAAATGGTCAATGCAAGCAGGGTCCATTGACCAAAAGAGAGGAAACCCTTCAAAAAAGGTCAATGCAAGCAGGTTCCTTTGACCAAAAGAGAGGAAACCCTTCAAAAAAGGTCAATGCAAGCAGGCTCCTTTGACCAAAAGTGAGAAAACCCTTCAAGAAAAGGTCAATGCAAGCAGGCTCCATTTACCAAAAGAGAGGAAACCCTTCAAAAAAGGTCAATGCAAGCAGGCTCCATTGACCAAAAGAGAGGAAACCCTTCAAAAAAGGTCAATGCAAGCAGGGTCCTTTGACCAAAAGTGAGAAAACCCTTCAAAAAAGGTTAATGCAAGCAGGGTCCATTGACCAAAAGTGAGGAAACCCAGTCAAAAATGGGTAATGCGAACAGCTTCTCCTTTGACCAAAAGAGAGGAATCTCCTCAAAAGTGGTATTTTAAAGAGATGACTCAAGCGACCAAATACTCGTTTGAAAAAGAATATGGCAAAATAAAAATGAATCAATAAAAAAGCCAATCGATCACTAAATCGATTGACTCTTTTTCTTTATTGTGATGCATCACGAATACTCGAGCAAAACCTTTAAGATTATTACATTCCCGTTCTATACTTTTTTTCACTTGAGGATGTCGTTTTTGAATTGTGCTTCGCTTTTTCTTCAAGTTTTTCTTCGTTTAAATCCTCTACTGGTATAGGGTCAACTGTTTGCTCACTTTTGAATTTGTCAAATAGACTCTCTTTCTCTGTTGCGTATTGTTCAGGGGAGTCCATGTTTCCTTTAGATTTAGTTTTATTTTTGTCCATATCCTCTCACCTCATTACTATCAATACCCTAGATCTCCAGATTAAAAACCAGTTTTTACTTCCCTTTATCAAAAACTGTTAATAAAAATGTACGAAAGGACAAAAGGTTAAATGCTTACATCTTCCGTTTTTCCTTGCTTCAGCTGGGTTCGGTAGAGTCTAAATTCCTCCTGTATTTGTTTGGAAGGAGCTTTACCTATAAGACTGACAATAAGGATGGCAAGAGTACCAAATAGGAAACCGGGTGCCAGCTCATATATATCGAAAAGCCCGCCGGACAGCTGCGCCCAAACAATAACCGTTACCGCGCCAACCACGATTCCGGCCAAAGCGCCATTTCTTGTCATTCTCTTCCAAAACAAACTTAAGATTATAACTGGTCCAAATGCCGCTCCAAATCCTGCCCAAGCGTAGCTTACTAATTCCAACACCTTGCTTTCAGGATTGTACCCTAAGAAGATGGCAATAACGGCAATGCCGAGAACAGCCATTCTGCCAACAATCATTTCTTCCTTTTGGGAAGCGTTTCTTCTAAAGATCGATTTATAAAAATCTTGGGCTAACGCACTTGAAGAAACAAGTAACTGAGAATCAACAGTACTCATGATTGCTGAGAGAATGGCTGCGAGTAAAAAGCCGGCAACCCATGGATTAAACAGGACCTGAGAAAACATGATAAAAACAGTTTCTGAATTTTCCAAAGGTGAGTGGGCAAAGTAGGCTATACCTGCGAAACCAATAAATATCGCCCCAAATAAGGAAACAATCATCCAGATCATCCCAATCATCCGCGCCTTTGGAATTTCTTTGGTTGACTTGATCCCCATAAAGCGGACAATAATATGCGGCTGTCCGAAATAACCCAATCCCCATGCCAGCAAGGAAATAACACCAATGGATGTGGCGCCTGAGTAAACATTTAAAAAGGATGAATCGATGCTTCCGATTTTGTGAATCGTCTCCTTCCAGCCGCCAAGTTCATGGATGGCCACAATCGGAATGATGATCAGGGCTAAGAACATCAGAATTCCTTGGATAAAATCCGTCCAGCTGGCAGCTAAAAAACCACCAAAGAATGTGTACGATAAAATCACCGCCGCTCCAACCCAAAGAGCTAAAATATAGTTCATTCCAAATGATTTCTCTAAAAGAATGGCCCCACCAACAAGACTCGACGAGGTGTAGAAGGTAAAAAACACGAGAATTACAATCGCGGAAATAATCCGTAGTATTTTTGAAGAATCATGGAATCGATTTTCAAAGAAATCTGGTACTGTGATCGAATCGCTGGCGACTTTGGTATAAACCCGCAGCGGCTTCGCGATAAATTGCCAGTTTAAGTATGCCCCTATGGACAAACCAATCGGCAGCCATATGGACCCCATTCCGGTGAGATAGACGGCTCCTGGAAGACCGAGCATTAGCCAGCCGCTCATATCAGAACTTCCTGCACTTAAAGCAGCCACTCCGGCACCTAGCTGTCTGCCTCCAAGTACATAATCCTTCAAGTCTTTTGTCATTCTAGCAGCCATAACGCCAATAATCAACATGGCTAGTAAATACATTATGATGGATGTTAACGTGGGTAAATTTATACTCATGAATGAATCCTCCCCTTTTCAGCAAAATAACTAATGATAGATAATACAATTAATATCGGCATGGGGATCATTAACCATGCCCAAGTAGCATCCGTTAAACTGATGTCCATGTCATCACCTCCCTTTAGTTTTTTTACATGTAAATAGGATGATCAACTGCGGATTTGGCCGTCCCCAGTCATGATATATTTATAAGTTGTTAAAGCAGGTAATCCCATCGGTCCTCTGGCATGAAGCTTTTGGGTGGAGATGCCGATTTCCGCTCCCAGGCCGAGAGCCCCGCCATCCGTGAAACGCGTTGAGGCATTATGATAAATGGCGGAAGCATCTACGAACTTCATAAAATGCTGTGCGGTATACTCGTTTTCAGTTAAAATCGCTTCCGAGTGCTTTGTTCCATATTGTTCAATATGAGCAATAGCTTCATCCACATCCTTCACGACCTTGATTGCGATGTGTAAGTTTAAATACTCATTAGCCCAATCCTCTTCCACCGCCGCTACTGCATTTGGAACAACCTCTAAAGCGGCTTCATCAGCGTGTACCGTAATGGAATGGACAGAAAATGTCCGGGCGAGGGCCTCATGATGTTCAGCAAGCCATTTCTCATGGACGAGGACGGTTTCAATCGCATTGCAAACAGCAGGACGGCTAGTTTTGCCATTAACAAGGATTGATAATGTTTTTTCAAGATCTGCTTCAGCATCAATATATAGGTGACAATTACCAATACCAGTCTCAAGTACTGGAACTGTCGCATTGCTTGCAACCGTGTTAATTAATCCTGCTCCACCGCGAGGAATCAGAACATCGATATGTTCCTTCATCGTAAACAATTGCTGGGAGGCTTCTCGATTCGTGCTTTCAATCAATTGAACAGCCTCTTTTGGTATGTTTGTTTCCATTAGCGCCTTATGCATGACAGAAACAATCGCTTTATTAGTATGAATAGCCGATGACCCTCCTTTTAGAACAATGGCGTTTCCTGCTTTTAGAGCAAGGCCCGCTGCGTCCACCGTCACATTAGGTCTTGCTTCATAAATCATTCCGATAACACCCAATGGAACAGATATTTTGGTTATCTTCAATCCATTATCTAACCTGCTGTCCATCATGACTTTCCCAACTGGGTCCTCCAGCTCTGCTACCTGGCGCAGTCCATCAGTAAATTGAGCGATTCGTTCTTTTGACAAAGCTAATCGATCTAAAAAGGCATTATTCAATTCCTGTTTACGGCCATTTTTCAAGTCTTTTTCATTTTCTTCGAGAAGCATCTCAGCATGGGTCTCTAGCGTAGAAGCCAGTCTATACAGAGCCTCGTTTTTCTCTTCGGTGGACAACACCGCTACATGTTTTGCTGCCTGCTTTGCTAAGATCGCCTGTTCCCTAACTGTTACTTTTTTTTTAATCGGTCCCATAAAGTCCTCCTTGATAATTTTTAATTTTTTCTAACCCTAGGACGTTACCTCAATGAATCTTGACAAATCGAGATGACAAACAAAATTGTCCCATTCGATGATGGTTGTGAATGACAGGCTGCAATTGGACTCAGAATCTAGGAATCTAGTTAATTCCTTTGATGACATTTTCACCACACCAAGCCCGATTTCGCTTCCGTTTAGATTTAAGACACGGATTACAGCACCGTTTTTGAATTGTCCATTTACTTGACTAATTCCACCCAACAGAAAACTCCTGCCCTCTGCGATTAACCTTTGCGCCTCTTGATCAATTACAATCTCCCCTTCCGGCCCAGAATTAAAGGCAATCCATTTTTTCTTTTGATTAAGATGCATCGTACGGTCTAAACATTTGAAATAGGTTCCTTGTGCCTTCCCTAAACAGGCATCACGAACAATGTTTGGTTTGGCAGCATTTCCTAAAAATGTGGTAATTCCCGAGGCCATTGAAATTTTGGCCGCCTCGATTTTCGATCTCATGCCGCCGGTTCCTACCGAACTGGATGAACCGCCTGCTGCCGCTTCAATTTCTGGGGTGATTGCGGTGACTAAGTCCATTTTTTGGGCATGGCTGTTTTTCAAGGGGTCAGTATTATACAAGCCATCGATATCCGATAACATGATAAGCATTTCTGCATCAATTAAACCCGCAACTTTGGCAGAAAGTGTATCATTGTCGCCAAACTTCAACCGATTGATCGTAACCGTGTCGTTTTCATTAACGATGGGGACAATCCCCCTATCTAATAAAACATTCAATGTATTACGGACATTCTTGTAGCGACGTTCATCTAAGAAATCACTTCTCGTAATTAAAATTTGCGAAGCTACATAGCCATGCGATAAAAACTGCTTCGAATACGATTCCATTAGTAAGCCCTGGCCAATGGAAGCCGCCGCTTGTTTCTCGGGTAATGTTCGAGGACGCTCTGAGCATCCCAGTTTACGATAGCCGGCCGCAACAGCGCCAGATGAAACCAGGACCACATCAAAGCCTGCGTCTTTCAGATTAACAATTTCGGTGGTTAATTTTTCAAGTTTTCTTTGGCTGATTTCACCGTGGCGGCTAGTTAAAGAACTGCTACCAATTTTTATGACTACCCGCTGTTGACAATCAGGGGTCGGGATCATGCAATCACTCCATAACAAATTTTTGTTTAATACTTTCACCGGAATTGCTTCTTAGCTATACACTGTTGGGTAAATATCTAAATTTCTATGGCTGTGGGGATGTTCATGTTCTGAATAGAATTTTCAAGCTGCCGACTAATTTCTTTTGAACGATTGGATGCCTGGTGTACAGCCTGGGTTATCGCTTCACCGCCGCAGTACTCACGTAAAGCCAGCAGTCCGGCCGCTGTAGTACCATTTGGTGATGTGATGTTCTGCCTAAGTATTGCCGGAGATTCTTCCTGTTCCTGAATCATTTTTGCCGCACCCAAAAGTGTCTGGGCAAGAATCTCACGTACGGTTCCTTTGGTTAAACCTGCCTTGACTGCTTCCTTTTCCATGTGCTCGATCAGGAAATAAAAATAGGCGGGACCGCTGCCGGCGATACCTGTAAAGATATCCATTTGTTCTTCGCGGATGACGTACACTTCCCCTATACATTCGAACAAGTGTTTTGCCCATGAAAGATTTTGTTTGGTGGTATGTTGGCCCTTGGCTAAGGCTGTGGCCGATTCCCCAATTTTACTTGATGTATTTGGCATCACCCTGATGACCTGCTGTCCTGCTGGTACCAAGTGTTCAATTAATGATGTCGTCACGCCGGCTAGGACTGATAGGATTAGCTGATGGGGTTTAATTATCTGTCTTATTGATTGTAATGAAGTGGCTGCATCTTTTGGTTTCATTGCGAGGATGATCACATCAACTTGGTCTAACTGTAATTCCCCATTTGGTATTCCGTTTATCCCGTATTGATCTTGAAGTTGTTTTAAGCGGCTTGTGTTTGTTCGGTTCGTAACAAAGATATGTTCCGGAGAAATGGTTTGAGCGGCAACAATGCCCGAAATCATAGCTTCTGCCATCGCTCCAGCACCAATAAATACTATTTTTTTATTATCCAGCATGCAATCTCTCCCTGTTCGTATTTTGTTCTGCTTTTTTAGCAATGATCTTATACTAACATGCTTATAAAGAATATCAAGGAAAAAAAGGAAAATTATGTGTATATGGGTCAATTAGTTAGCAACCTGCAATATCCCGCAGGTCATTTGCCGCAATCAGCTCTCAAGGCGAAATTTCAGCTCTCAGCGCTAAATACGGGAGTTAATTATTAATAAAAGTTATGAACTATTTTAGGAAATTAATAAAAAAGACCAAACATGAGCAACATGTTCAGTCCAGTAATAGAAGGTTCCCTCTATGGGGATCGAGGGTAGTGAAAAGAATCCATCTGTACTCGCTAACTCAGTGACACGAGACTTTTCGGACAATGACAACAGCGGGAGATATTTAAATGCTTGGAGCCTCCATCCCTATCTGCACCCATTCTTCTCTGGCGGGACCATAAATCCCTGGAACTCTTACCCCGGCCTGGCGCATGAGAACGGTCATTTGCCCGCGATGATGAATGATATGTTTAACTAGCAATGTGAGCGTAGTGCCCTTCGTCATGGTCCTTCCAAATACATTCACTTCTTCCTTTAGTGCCGCGTCAGTCCATTGTTCTTTTACGGCGTGGGCTGTGTCGGTACTGACTCTCCGAAAAATCCCTGCAATCTCCTTCGCTGATTGTGGCACGTAATCAGCGTTTTCTACTTGCGGTACATTAATACCAAACTCGCTTAACATTCCGGGTGTACTGGTCACAATATGCCAAGCGATTCTCCCTAATGTCCGGTCGTCGGATGAAACTTCCTGCTGTAATGAATCATTTGTTAACGCATCCAAAACGTTTTGAGTTGAAACAGCTTCCTGATTCCAATCCTCGATAAACTCAGCTATTGAAGAATACATAAATCCATTTCCTCCACTTTTTGAAATTTTATTGGCTTCTTGGTCCCAATCATTATCCTTCAACCTTGTAGTAGAAAGACACTTCTAGGCTTCCCTTCCAAGTATTTTCTTTTAACCAATGATAAATGCATGGTTGTTTTCATAAAAAACAAAAACTGCACATCAATTTGTATGAAAGCATACAGTTGGTGTGCAGTTAATTATCATTTTTATTCCATACTTTCCCTATTTTTAACCCAATCAAAGATCGAGGTAATGACGGTTTCAAGCTGTTTGCCAGCAGGTGTTAATTCATATTCTACTTTCCTTTGAGATGGGACTAGGGCTTTTTTGATGATTAAACCTTCGTTTTCCAGATCACGCAGCCTTTCGGTCAACAGCCTGTCGGAAATACTAGGGATAGACTCCATCAGCTCATAATAGCGTTTGGGCCCTGACAGCAACTGATAGATAATCATTCCCATCCACCGTTTTCCAATAAATTCAATGGTCCTATGGAAATTGGTACAGAATTTACTCATCTCTTGCTCATTAAAGTTACAGTTCGTTCCCTTTGCTTTTTCCATTTCATAACCTCATTTGTACATGACAGCTTTTTTTCATTATACCACAAACGGCATTACTTTCCGCTTGACTCATTAACTTACTAATAGTAAGCTATAAAATGTACTTACTTTAAGTAAGGTAATGGATTAGGAGGAAAAATTCATGTCAACTACTATGGCACAAACTTTCAGCGATATTATCAGAGAACGCCACTCTGTTCGAAAATATGATCCTACATTTAAAATTTCACGTGATGAAATTGAAGATATCTTAAATGATGCCATTTTGGCTCCTTCTTCAAGCAATCTTCAGCCCTGGCGTTTTATTGTCATTGATGACCAAGAAACAAAGAAAGAACTTCGTTTGATTGCCAATAATCAAGAGCAGGTCGAAACCTCCTCCGCTGTGATTGCGGTTTTAGGAGATAAAGAAATGTATCGAAATATCGAAAAGGTATACAGAAGTAATTATGAAGCTGGATATATGGATGAAGCTACGATGCAGCTTATGATCGAAAATTCTAATCGGCTATATCCTAATGTACCTGAAGAAATTCGAAAAAGTATTGCGGCTTTTGATACTGGATTAGTTTCGATGCAGCTCATGCTGGCAGCAAAAGCAAAAGGCTATGACACAGTTCCAATGGGCGGATTCGATAAACAAAAATTTACCGAGAAGTTTCAAGTATCCGATCGATACATGCCAATGCTTTTACTTGCTTTAGGAAAAGCAGCAGCTCCTGCACACAAAACGACTCGTATTCCGCTGAAGGATATTGTTGACTTCATCTAAAATTACGAAGGCTCACTCACATTAGAACCCTTAATAGGAATGAATGTGAGTGAGCCTTCATTTTGTTAAATTACTAAAATAAATGGATAAACACAGGCTATTCACTTGTTAATAGTAACTTTCGGGTTTTGACATCATATATTTTATAACTAATTTCAAACATATGATCTTCGTGCAAATATTCATATTCAGACAATTTTTGAGGAAAAACAAAAAAATGCACGCCAATTGTAGCGAATGACTACAATCCGGCGCGCAATTTTTTTTCTTAATGTTACTTTTTCTTTTTTTCCTGAGACTGTAATGCTACTCTTTCAAGTCCATCTTTCGCAAATTCCACATCCTGTTTTGGCATGGCAGGATTATTCCTAATTTCCTTATTCTTCTGTTTGGACATGTTTACACCCACTTTCCAGTTTACATTTTTATTTGGCAACCCTCTTTTTTAGTTTGGATTCTTTTTTGCAGGCTATACAATACTGTTCTGGGGGGATGCATTTTTTTGAATATCTAACAGGAAAAAGACCTTCGTTTTTGAAGGTCTTGGAAATCTATCAGTTATTTAGTTAAGCATTTTTTATATAAAGTCCAACGCAGTAAAAGTCATGTCTCATAATAGGGCTGCCGATCGTATAACGGAGTCCCTTACGACTTTTCTATTTATTTCCGGAAATTGGCTGGTCAATTACATTAGGATCAAAAGCGTTGGTAATGCTTATCCCATTTTTGACAATAACAATCCCACCTGTGTTAGATCCACCAGCACCTGAAAACGACTTTGACGCATCTTTGGGTGATATAAACAGACTATCTCCAAATTGGGTAATACCGCCGCTTATGTTAACAATTCGAATTGGTCCGACAATCGCTGGCAATAATAACCCCCCTTTCCATTAAGCTATAGGATAAGATATGAGCTTATCCCTTTTGCTGTAATCAGTTGAAAGCCTAAAAGGAGAAAGAGATTCCATATAGTCAACCCATTTTGTATTATGTCAAATTATTTTAGAAGGAAATAAGGGACACGGACCTACATTCATTAAAAGATTTCTTTATGAAAAATAAAATACTTAAGAAGTTCGCTTTCATTGATTGAGAACCTATGCGTTAAATCCTCCGTTCTTAAAACAAACTCTTTAACACCGATAAATTCCGATTCACTAACCAAGTAAAACTGTGTTCCTCTTCTATATCCATTAAACTGCTTTTTTAGTTTGTATACCTTCATTGAATAACCTCTTAGAAAAAACTTGCTCTATGAATTTCGTTTCATAAAGCAAGTTTATCAAAAAATGAAAGATAAGTTTATCCTATTGTGTAACTTCTTCCCCCTGATAGATCCGGAATGCCGGAACAATGGTATCAGAAACGATTTCTTTTCCTTTTTCACGAATAAAGTCTAATTTATAGTAGGCATCGAATCGTTGGCTGATTTCTGTTTTTACCAGTTCAGGCGGTGTGACGACGATAAATTGAAATTTCAGTTTGTCAGCAACAGCGAAGATTGGGTCTAGAACATGGGCTGATGCAGCTTGTCCAAATGGATTATCACAGATTAATGGGACCCAGCTTTGATCGGTTTCGCTTTTCACTGACAATAACATCATCATCACGACCATGCGAGCGGAAAGCTTTTGACCGCCGCTTCCGTCCGATTTTGTCTTAGAGCCTTGATTAATCGTCTGCCAGGTCGAATAATGCTCCCTTTTAGGTTTTCCATACATAAAGGCGTTATCCGTCCGCATGTTATAAACAAGCAGCTCTGGGTAACGGTTCCTGAGCGAAACAAATAAAATTTGCTCATCACTTATGAGCTGTTTGATTTCTTGGTCTAATGATAAATTATTGGTATCAATTACATCAAACTGTTTCGTAATTTTGTTAATGGCCGTGACAAAATGCTGCTTCAGTAATGGCTCGATCTCTTCAGCCCTTTTCGGTAAAATGTCCTCTTTGAGCTGGACAAGCGGGAACGTTCCTCGTTCATTTTTCAGCTTCATTTTCGCCATCATCGATCGAATCGACTCTGAAATACTCATCACCTTCATGCTGGCACGGCTGGCCCAGAAGTTTTGCGCCTTTTCAGCTCGTTCTTTGTCACGTTCTAGCTGCTCTAATCCGCTTTGTGAAAAACGCTTCATATTTTTAACGATGGTTTGAACATGTGAATAATGCCTTGTATCCATATGATCAAGTGTGGTTAACACTTCATTTTTAAAACGAATCTCCCAATCTTTTCCTTCAATCGCGAGCTTTAAATTACGCAAGGATTGTTCAATTCTCGCATGCTTCTCTTGGCCTTCGTCCTGAATGGCTTGATGTTCTTCACACCAGGACAAGATGCAGGATTTTCCTTGATTCTTAATTTTTTCAACATCCTGATCCGCGAATACTGCTGCTTCCTCTTTTAAGATAACGGATAAGGTTAACAAATCCCCTTCATAACCTGAAATACTGGCTTCCGTTTCCTTAAGGAGTTTTTCCGACTTCTTTACTTCATCCTTAGCGACTTTCGTTTGGTCATTAATTTCGACAGCCTTTACTTCTAGGTCAAGTTCTTCCCATTCTTCAGGCTGTTTTTCATGCTTAGCGACTTTCTTTCCTAACTTTTCACGCTGTCCTTTCGCATGCTTTAAGGAGGTTTCTGCTACTGTTACAGCAGTACCTTGTTCACGCTCTTCTTTTTCCGCCGACTTTGCTTCCTTCTGGGCTGTTTGCAGCATATTTTCTAATATACTAATTGGTTCATCTGGTTCAAGAGCTTCCTTCCAATCGTTATCCTGAGTCACCAGCTTTTTCTCTAATTTCTTTTGCTGTTTTTGTTCGGATTCTTTTGTCGCTTGAATCACCAATAATTCACTAGCTTGCTCTTCTTTTGATTTTTGCAGCTGCTTTAACTCTTTCATTCTCGCATAAATCTCTTCTAAAAGATGTGGAGAAAGACGCGGAACCTCTTCACTTAGGTCTGCCTTTTCTTCGGGAGGAAACGCCGCTTCCTCTATAAAGACAGCAATTTCTTTGATCGTTTGTTCAGTGGTTAATTTCCATTCAAAATACGTTTGGTTCCACTTGCCTTGCAATTCAACGATCGTTTGATGTTCATTACTTATTTCCTGCTGCCTGATAGTCAAGGCTTCCTTTTGCTTCTCTTTCTCAAGCTTCTCCTGTTTATTTTCTTGATGAAACGTTTTTTCTTCAGCAAATTTAGCCAACGTTTCTACATTCGCAGTAAGCTCTTTTTGTTTTTGTTTCGTTTTTTCCAGCTGTTCTTGTAACTGCAGCTGCAATTCCCTCTCTTTTCCCTCTAGCGTTATGATTTCTTGTAGTTTTGTTTTCTGAGAAAGAAGAGCATTCTGTTCCTGAATGAGCGTTCTTTCAAGATCAATAGAAAGCTCACTTGCTAGGAATCGGTCGATTTCTTTTAAAATACGACGGTAGGACCCTTCTGTTTTTTCAATTTCGACAAGCGTTTCTTGCTTTTCTTCTATTTGTTTAGCAATACTAATTTTCCAGCTGGTGAATTGATTTTTATCCGTTAATAGCGCTTTTTCGGTTCCGTTAATAATGACAAAGGAAGCCTGATCCCTTTCTTGGTTCATTTCCTCACGCAGGAAGATCGGAACAGGACTATGAAACAATCTTCCGGAAAGAACCTGCTGATTAATTTTCTCCCATTGATGGCGGCTGACGACCAAACCAAATGGAAGGAGCGGATAGGTCAAAAGATATTTTGCCAGTTCATCGGGAGTTAAGGATTGCAGGAATTGGGAGCCATAAAACACATCAATTCCGGTTTTCTCATCAATCCATTCCTTTAACTCTTTCACATCCTTATTGGCAACCCAGAAAGGCTCATCATTTAAGGAATGGTCGAGCTGTGTTTCCCAAAGCTCTTTTTTCATCTGTTCGCCTTGTTGCTTATTCTGGCCCAGCAGCTCTTCAATCTGAAGGGCATACTTGGATAAAAGGGCGTGACTTAACGGGACCGTGACATCATCTAGTAAACCATGAAGCTTCTCTACTAGTTTTGCTTCTTTTTGCGATTGTGCTTTCATTGCTTGCTTTAACTTTTCACACTTTTCTTCTAAAAATGTAATAGATTGAGCAAGTGTACCGTGTGATGCAGCTAGCTGCTTTTGCTTTTCCGTAGATTCATGATCTTTTGCATTCAATTCTCCTACCAAGGCTTTTTTGGTTTCCATTTGTTTCGATAGGCTTTCGATATAACCATTTAAATCATAGGTAATACGGTCGCCAAACTCTTTAATCAGCGCTTCTTCCCTAGACTCGAACGTATGGATTTCCGTGTAAAGACGATCAATTTCCGCACCAAGCTGGGCAAGCTCCTTTGTCTTTTGTTTATCCTGCTGCGAAAGTTCAGTTTCTTTTTTCTTTAGGAACTTTTGGTAGCCAGCATACTGCTTCATGGCCGCTTGTATAGATTGGTAAGAGGTCTGCCACTTTTCTAAGGCTTCTTTTTTGACTTCATCCATTCTTTGATTAACCTGTATTAAGCCGCTGTTTTGTTCCAATTTCGCAATTTGCTGGGAAAGCGAGCGGATATTTTGTTCATATTCATACCACTCTTTTAAGATTGTCTGAAAGGCCAGCTTTTCTTTTCGTTCCTGTTTTTCTTTTACATGTTCTTGTAAGGATGCGTGCTTCTTCTTTTCTTCTTCTAATTTCTTTTCCCAATCAAGTACTTCCCTATGCGCTTTTGCATACTCCAAGTTATCTTTTTGGAAGCGTAAATCTGCTTGTTTAATCGTTAGTTTTTCGATGTCTTTTTCTAAGGTTAGGAGCATTTCTTCTTCTGTTTTTTTCAAATGCTCTAATGCTCCAAGCAGCTGACGGCCCACCTTAATGCTGTCTTCTACAATTTCCTTATGTTCAATCCCTTTTGCCAGATGGTCTTCAAAGGGGATAATATCCTCTAAGAACTCCTTATGTGCTTGCTCTCGTTTTAAAAGCACAGGCAGATCCTTCGCAATACTTGCCTGACTCTTGAAGATTTCTACTAGATCGTTCTTTTGTTGTTCTGTTCGATGCAGGACTTGGCTAACCGTTGGGATAATCCGTTTTTGGAACAAGGAATGGTCATCCTCTGCTCCCTCAAAATATTTTCCTACACCGCCTTCATCCTTGTTAATATCCTTCAAGATATCCCAGTCTTTCCGGTTAATTCCGTATGTATCCAGAATGCGATAATGCTTTTTCGTGTCTCGGTAAACATCATATCCGTTCCATTTTAAATAATCCTTCAAGACTTCAGTGTCGGCAACTTCCTCATTTTCATAAAGCGGGATATGCTCAAGGGCTGCTTCTTCTTTGCGTTCAAACTCTCTTGTATAGAACGTAAAAACAGGGAGGATTTTGGCTTCCTGTTCCAGTGTTCTGCTTTCATTGCCGCTTTCTTCATTGATTGCTAGCCGCTGTTCGGCTGAGAACATTCCACCGGTGACAAGATGACGGCGGTCCGCCCCATCTAATTCCCACTGAATCACCACATGAAAGGTATAAGGAATAAATTGCTCCTTGTTATTAAAGAAGAACTGCTGATAATACCGATTGTTTTGTTTTCCCCACGCCGTTCCAGGCTTGAGAATTTGGAAGATGGTCTGAAGAAACACCCCTTTCCCGCCGCCGTTCATCATCGAAATGAGACCATTTGTCGACGTTTCCTCATTATGGAAGTTAAACGTGGTATCTTTGTATTGCTTTTGCATGCCATCATACTTCAGGCCAACAATTCTAATTCGATGAATCTTCGGCATGCTGATCCTCCTCTGTTGTTATTAATTGTTTCAATAATTCATAGCGATCATAATCGTGATACAGATATTCAATCCGTTCAAACAACTCTTGCTTTGGGATCACCTTTGGAATATCATCCCGATCCAGAATCACCACTAACCGTTCTGTCTCCAATAAGCGCATGGCACTGGCAATTAATCCGATTCTTGTTCGTCGATTCGCTTTTTTAGCCCCATAATCTTCCGTTTCGACTTCCATGTATTTCCACGTACTAACAACTTCCTTCATATCAATGCGCTCTTCCTCACCGAAGTCAGGCTTATGTTTAAGAATGCTCTCCCAATTCGTGATCAGATCATTGACTTGCCGCTCTAATGTGTAGTAGCTAATCCCTTCCCGCTGCGAGCGGATTTTGGCTGCCTGATTGCGGTCAATGCTGGCTAAAAAAGACATTATCACAATGCTAATGAGATGGAAATGGCGTTTCGTCTCGATTTGCTTATGCTTTTCCTTCATATGTGTAAAATTGGTCGCAAAGACGGATCCGGTTGGCTGGACAACCAACTGAATGCGTTTAGGTGATTCAATGATAAATGTGCCTGATTGGTCTGCCAATAAAAGGACGGTCTGTCTTACCTCCGGCTCAAAATAGGTTTGAAAGTGTTCACTATATTCATCGATCACTTTATCTTTTAATAGAGTAAAATAGACAGCTGCAGCTCTCTTGGTGTTTTCTGCACTCATTTATATGGCCTCCTGGATACAAAGTTTAAAAGGGGTTATTTTCGTACGCTGCCACAGGATCGGCTCTGCACGATGATCAAACATGGTATAGATCTTCATGCCTTCAAATATTTGAAATTGCGGGTACTCGTTCATTAATTTATAAAGAAGGATTTCCCTTTCATCGCTTAAGGCTTCTTCCTTCCTATGCATCACTTGAACCTTCAGCGGCTTCCTATCAAACATCATCCATAAATCAATTGTTTCCGATTCCTCCAGCCATAGATCCTGCACTTCTAATGGGAATGTGGAAAGTTCCGCCAATGAAAACTCTCCAGATGCTTGTAAATGTTGAAATACATAACTCCAAGCCTTACATACTGAATCCCAGTTCGTCACGCGTACGTGAGTAAGGCTTTCCTCTGCCTCCTCCTCGACAACCACATCGTCTACTTGTTTTTCATCGAATTCCTGTTCACCCCAAATCCAATCAAGCGGCAGAATAAATTCATTCTTTGGTGAAAATAAAGGTGACAGTACGGTTTCAATTTCTGTAAGAGAACGAACCCCTTCCTTCATGAACATGTTTTCATAGAAATGCTCTCGGAATGAAACCAGGCTATTTTCCCAAAACAAGGATGGGTTTTCGGCTTTTAATTTCATCTCATAGGAAATGTTTTGAATAACGAGCTTCGCAAAACGATCATGCAATTGCCTAGTATGACCTACTTTTTCCTGAAGAAGATGCAATTCTTTTTGTACAGCATCGTCTTCTTCATTTCTTCGTTTTGTTTTTTCAATCATACTCGTAATGGTCCGGAAGTGCGTTTTTTCCTCTTCAAATTGTTTTTCGATTTCAGCACGATTGTCTGCCCGTTGCATTTCTTCTTCCATTAATAAAATTTTGGGATTGTTGATCATTTCCTTTTGAAAGGAGAATTCTTTTGCCATTAAGCGGTTGACGCGTGAAATGAGGTGATCGAGGTTTCGAGTCGCTTTACGGAAATTACCGTTTTTGATCAGCTGCATACTGTAGAGCTGTTCGATGGTGATAGAGAATTCCTCCGCCATTTCCCTGCTCATAAAAATCATTTCCTGAGAAACCTCGGTTAGTTTATACACAATGGATCCGCCCATCTCTAAATTCGTGTATAACTCATCCATTGTGACATAGCGGAAAACCTGAGTCTCCCAAGCCTGCCTGATTTCATCGTAATATAACGCTTCAAACGGCTGGCTGTACTCTTCTTTTCCTGAATATAAAAGTCCGCTCGTAATCCGCTCAATTTGCTTATCATCGGCCAAAAGCTTCATTTGTTTAATCGCATCTTCTACCATATTCTTAATATCATACTTTTTTCTTCCATCATCATCATTCAATTCCCGGTAAAAGATGGTGAGGAGCACTTGCATGAGAATACTTTGAACATAAGGCTTCAGCTCCCCTACATCCATGCCCCTCCCAAGCTCGAACAATGGATTTAATCGCTGCATTCTTCCTGCGAAGCCTTCCCATGATTCGTTCACATCCATCGCCTCCATGTTTCGATTGTCAGGACTTCCTGTGGAATCCGCTTATTTTCCTTCCATAACTCCATAAGTAATGCTTGCTCCTCTTCGGTAAACCATTGAAAGAAGGCATCACGATAGGAAAGAGTTTGTGCTAGACGTGTTTGACCAAGTTTTTGATCATTTTTTTGTTCCAGACATTCCAGCATTTTGCGATAAATCTTTAAGGCAGGCTGAATACAACAGTCTGGATATTTCTCCATCAGCCGGATAAGGATTCCGTACCCTGCCGCATCCAGGTCACCTGCGTAATAAAAAAGATAGTTGCCTTTAGGAAACATACGAAAGAAAAACGAAAAGCTTCGTTCTATTTTCGAGCCTTCCCCATAAATAAGTAAATCTGGCTCATAATCCAGCTGACCCGATTCTACTAATTGAACCGAAGTATGGAAGAATGATAGATTTTCGACGATGAGGACCCGCTGGATTTCATGGATGGCTTTCCCTTGTTTCAGCCAAAACACAAATGGCTCCCCGTAGTTTACCATTTTCAGCTGTTCTTCTGTGATGCCAATTCTCATTAAAAAGCCTTTGCCATCCGGAAACTGTTCGCCATCCAACAGAAATTTTTCATGGCCGAATAGCTCCAGGCTTCTTTCTTCAACTGACACACATTCCCGCTGATGGCAACATTGTATAAAGGAATAGACATTCTGGATTCGATTCCATTCCTCCAACGTTTGCCATTCGGGGTGCCGTTCATAATAGGAAAAATCAAACTGATCACTTAATTTCATCATCTCAAGACGATCCCATTTGGCTGCTTGAGATTTGATATTTACCCAGTAATATAAAGCAAGCGATGGTGTTTTCCCGTTGTATTGATTATTTAGGATAGGGATCAGGAGACCTTCACCTTGCAACGTTTGAATGGCATTAAAAAAGAGCGAATATCCATCCATTTCAAAATAATCATCCATCAGCTTGCGTAATTGGAATTCTAAATCATTTATATTAAGTTTCTTTTTTTGACTAGGGTGTTGGATATCGGAAATAAACCCTCTCACCCGCGCTTCAATGATGTCGATTGTGGTCACCTGCTTACATTTTCCAAAGTCATAATTAAACGACTGCTTTTTTATTCGTATCTTTCTATTATAAACTAGTTCCGCGGCTGCTTGTAAAAGAATTAATTTTGGTGCAGGCCGTTCCGAAAAATCTTTTTTCAGGAAATTTATCTTATTCCTGTTTGAACGGGTACTTACGTTTTGTTTTTAGCAAAGTAAAAGACAGACTCTAAAATAAAATAAGAGTCTGTCTTTATTCGTTCAACTAAAAATTATGCTTTTTGAACATTTGTAGCTTGGGGACCACGTTGGCCTTGCTCTATGTCAAAGGTAACATCTTGTCCTTCTTCAAGTGATTTATACCCTTCGCCTTGGATCGCTGAGAAATGAACGAATACATCCTCTCCGCCTTCACGTTCGATGAACCCGAATCCTTTTTCACTGTTAAACCATTTTACTTTACCTTTTTCCACTTTCTTTGCCTCCTATTGTGTAAAATGTACACAATTATTGATGGATTGTAACACCACCAAGATTTTTAAGAGATCTTGGTATGGTCATAGTATTTCCAAAATAATTGAAAGTTTATTCAGTTTATTATTTTATACGAAACCACCAATGAGCTAATCGTTAGGGTGTATCATTGATTTCCCTTAGAAGCAAGTACAATAATGTAAGCTGGGTAAAATAAGAGGACTAGTCAAATATAAATGATAATGTATGCTACAATTGAAGATGAACATTGTTAAAATCTAAATTTTCTTATTAGAAAGGGTGATTGAATGAAGAAAAGTCTTTTTACTATTGGGGATGAAGTAATAATCAAAGCTTCCGGTAAATCGGCAACAATTTTTAAATGCGAGTATATCAAAAACATGAAAAGGTACTCTTACGTTGTAAATGAATACCCAAACACCTTTTTCTTTGAAGAAGAAATACAAACGAAAGAATAATTTTGCTTATGGGTGTGATTATCCTCCATTATTATTTTGTTTCAATGGCTATTAGAAGGAATAATTCACCCTTGCCTTTAACTCAAGGGTGGATTATTTTTTTATAACACTAAATTTCATCATGAGAATATAATGGGAGCTTATTGCCGGCGACCCCCGAACTTTATACCATCCGATGAAAATTCGTAATGGAGAGACTAATTTTAACACCTTACATACTTGCGTTTAAAACCAAGCCTTCCTTTATCGACTTCTTTTTGAATACTTTCGTATGCATTCAGGAAACTGCTTTTTTTCTTTTCCCGTTTGATTTCTACTGGACCTACTGCCTTTGCTGTCTCGACAGCCTTTTCATGGAGAGGTAAATAGGAAATTCCCACGGTGTATAGAAAATTATTCATAGCGGATTTCGTTCGTTCTGGGGAATCATAAATCGTATTTTTTACCATATCAAGCATATTGGAAATCTTGCTTTCTGAAAATTCTACGTCTTGTCGATTCCCTAAAAGCCAACAGTAGCAGCTCCAGCCAGCTGACATTCTCAGCTCATCACCGCTTGAAATCCAATTATCAGCCACTTCTTGAGCAATGTCTGCTTCCGCTAAAGTGACTGCTACTACATAATCGGACAGCATATAAAAATACGCCCCATCCATCCAACGATCAAAATCGGACTCCGTCATCACTTTTGGATCTGCAATAATGCCGGCAAAGTACATCGCATCGTAGTTCCCTGTGGCATAAAGTTCATCAGCTAAAGGCTGATTTATTTTTATTTTCTTTGCGATTGGTTTCATAGCTCCTGTAGCCACGCCAAAAAGCGGCTCATGTGCACCATTGGATATGTACATTTTTTTGGTTCGTTCCTTGCCAAGGGCTTCAAGCTCCTGCATAACCATTTCTAAATTCAAATGTTAACACTTCCTTCTTTTGAAGTTTTCCCTTACTATTTTGCTCTTCATATACATTCCATTATCTTATAACAAACATCCATTTGTCAGCAAAACTAATCGGGCCCTGCACTTGTACGATTAGTTTTTTTGGGAATAATAACTTTGAGGTGACGGATTATGAAGCTAAATCGGGTAAAAGAAATACTTGCTTCAAAGGATGAGATTCGTGTTCACTATCATGGTGTACCGGTTTGGATTGAAAACGTTGATGATGCTTCCGGGATGGCGTTCGTTTCACAACGGGGAATCCATGACGAAAGGAGACTTGTTGCTATTGAAGGGGAGTAACCAGTGGCTTAATATAGGGAAGTAAAAATTGAGTAGTATGAGACCATAAAAGCTCGCTAATACGCGAGCCGCTTTATTTTGCCTGTCAGAAAACAACATCCATTTTAAGACTGAATTGATGTTGAAAAAGAAGAGTCAAGACTTTCCTAATTTCCCCTCTTGAAATTGATTATAGTTTCTCATTTCTTTGATGGTCTCTTCAATTTCTCTAATATAAAGATTAAATATTTGACTATTTCCTGAATCATTGAAATTTTGTTGATCAATGGAATTTAATAACGCGATGACCGCTTTAAACTTTAAATCATCAAAAAATGGAATTTGGCTTTCCCCGTAAATTTCACCTTTTACTTCAACATCTCCATTATCGTTTTCGAATTTAAAATTAACTTTCTGGGTATGATTCATATCCAATGATAATTACTCCTTTTTAATAAATGCAAATTGTTTTTCCTTTTCATTCAAACTTTTAAATAAAATATCCAAAATAATGAATTTAAATCCCCCGCAGGCAATATTAATATATTTGCCAATTACCGAGTAAGTTATAAATAGAGGTCCAAGAACCGTCCCCCCGCTTAAGCACAGATATGTACTTCTTCCCTTCGATGACAGTAAAAAAATCCAATAAATTGGACTAGCGCCTTGTCAAATGTAAAAAGAAATAGCTTTTGTAAATTATTAGTAAATTTTGAATGTAAACTATTAAAGAAATCTTTTGATATGGTTAACTTGTGTTAAGAAATGGATAATTGGCTTCTTATTTCCTTGAAAGCTTGTATGATAAGACTGTAATACAAAATGCAACATTCAAGGAGGAAGAAAAATGAAATCTTTTAAAAAATGGTTTTTTGCTTTGATGTCCGCATTCATGTTACTCGGAGCTGCGACCGCATGCTCAGATACTAGTTCAAAAACAGATGATTCGAACGCTGAACAAACAGACGATAGCACCCAAAATGATGGGTCACAAACTGAAGAAAATAGTAAATCTGGACAATAAGCAGAATGTACGATTAAAAATGAAAAAACTGACTCGAAAGATCGTTGAAGGACGACTGAATCGGGTCAGTTTTTTTACTGAACATTTGCTGTCGAATACTTCCATAAAAGGTAGCAGCTAACACAAACACATAGTTCAGCCAAATCTCGAACTAATGTTTTTTTATTTCCTTTTTTATATGCCTGCCTGTTATGTCTCGTAATGCAAAGAGTCCGCCCTATTTAATAAAAAGTCAGATGGTTTTTCCCCATATAAATACAATCGATGCATTGGTCGTGTCATCGATACGTACAACAATTTGATGTCCAGATCCACTTGTGAGTATGGTTCCTCCAAGCAAACGAGCATAACAGCATCAAATTCCAGGCCTTTGGATAAATAAGAAGGTAAAATTACGATATGACCCTTCTTCATTTCTTGTTTTTCTTCTAATAACTGAATCGGAAGAGGACTATTTTCCAAGAGCTGTTGAATTTTCAGACAGTCTCTGTCGGTCCGTCCAATTATCGCGATGGAGTGGAGCTCCTCATCTTTGAGTAAGGATATATCTTGTTCAAGCTGCAGCGTAACCTGATCTAGATTCATAGGATCAATCATCCTATAACGGGGTTTATGACCATGACGAATGACGGGTTGGACCTTTGGTAAGTCCTGGTCAATCAACAACAGGATATCGTTTGCTAAATTCATGATTTCGACAGTTGTTCTGTAGCTTTTTTGCAGGGCTTGATAATTCGCATTCGGGAAGATATCCTTCAATACCGGTACCCAGCTATTCAGGCCGCGATAGGAATGAATTCCTTGAGCTAAATCCCCCACAATGGTGAACAAGTCTGTTTCAAAGCCTTCTTTTAATGCCGAGAATTGAAAATAGCTGTAATCCTGCGCTTCATCAATGAAAACACTGCGCATTTTATATTTTTCCTCGATGCCCTCCAGCTTTGCCTTCATATAAAAAATCGGGGCTAAATCCTCAAGTTCGTATGCACCTCGATGAAAGATTCGCTGACAATATTTACTTAGAACCTTGCATTCTTGATTTGAAAGTGCTGTGGAATATTGTTGGATCTTTTCAGGAGAAGTCATGAGTTCCTTATACAAGGTAAAGATATCTTTCATATCAAACGCTTCCATATATTTTTTTACAGCAACCTTTGACTCCTGCTCAATCCTCTTTTTTCGTTGTTCTTTCTTCTCCATCAAGGCAACTACTTTTTGCTTTCTTTTTTCCGGGTCCATCCTTCGGTTATAAAGGAGTTTATCGAGTGCAACTTCATATTTCTTGTTCAAATTTGTTAACATCATCGATTTCTTCTTTTTAACATCATCTTCTAATAAACTTTTGATTTTTCCAAGCCTTTTATAGATTGGTAAGTAGGTATATTCTTTCAAAAATAAGGTGGTGAGCCTAATCCCCTTTATTAGAATGGAATTTTCAAGAACAAAGTCCTCTCTTGGGGCAAGATTATTTTCCAAGTCATTTACATATCGGTTTATTAATTCCTTGAATTGGAGTGAACCCTTATAGCTGGAAACCCATTGAATCGTTTTATTGGTTCCATTACCATCAAGGAGCTTCATCAGCTTGGAATTGGGGGAAAATAGTTTTATTTTCTGACCCAGGCAGCTTCTCATAAAATCGATATAGGTTGTTTGATTAATCTTATTGACCCCAAGTTCCGGTAAGACGGCCGATATATAATCAATAAACAGTCGGTTTGGTGCGAGTATCATTAATTTTTCTGGAGGAAATGTAAACCCAAAGGAATAGAGAAAGTAGGATATTCTATGGAGTGCGATGGTTGTTTTCCCGCTTCCCGCGGCCCCTTGAACAATAATGGGGGTTGTCAGTGACGCTCGGATCACTTCATTTTGCTCATTCTGAATCGTCGCCACGATTTCTGTCAGCCGATTGTCTGCTTTTCCTGACAAAGATTTCTGCAATAATTCATCGTGGGTGGTCAAATCGATGTCTCTGATTTCTTTTAATAATCCATCGACAATATCATATTGTCTCTTTAATGATAAGTAACCGGTTTGTGTCTCCCCATAGGCGTCATATGACACTTCTCCAAGGCGACCGTCGTAGTAGACATTGGCAATCGGTGACCTCCAATCCACGATAATCGGCTGCTGCGTAACACGGTCAAACAAGGAAACTTTGCCTATATACAATGTTTCTTCTTTTTTCGTGCTATGGCTTGTAAAATCGATCCTTGAAAAGTATGGTTTACCAAGTACAGCTTCTAACCTTTTCAATTCGCTTTGTGCTAATTCAAGAAAACTTGCATTCGCGAGCAAATCCGTGTAGCTCGTACTGCTATCCTTAGAATTTAGTTCGGCAAAAGATTGCCTCATATTTTCTACGAAAAATTCTTTATTCCCCTTGGATATGTCTAAAACAGTTCGGATATATTCTTTGGAAAACTCTAAGCGCTCCACTTCTGCTTGATAGTCACTATGGTCACGGACTGAATTTTGATCTTTGGTACTCATTCGATACACTCGTCACCTCTTTAGACAATTTTGGAAGCATGGATATTTAGATTAAACCAAAATTTACATACTAGTCAAGTGGACCAAACTAGTAATAATGAAACTTTCTTCATAGCATACACCCCATACTTTTTATATGAGTAAGATTTCCTAAATGTACTATTTATTGCAATGCGTATTTAATATCTCTCATTTACAATATTTGGCTAATTAATAGTTATATGGGATTATTTGGATTTTTATTATTTACAAACTATTTGGAATATTATAAAGTTTATGTAAACGTTTACTATTTTATTAAATAGCAGATGCTGAAATTAACTGTTAAGGTTCGATTGCAATTAACGCCAAATTGCTTCCCTCGGACCATGCTGCCAGTTAAAAGCAAGTTGGATATATAACCTATCCGGCTTGGTTTCGACTGGCTTTTTATTTTTAAACAGGGAGGTGACGATTGGAGAAATAAATTCTATCGATACTTACGATAAAAAAGGAGGAAAGCCAGTGGTAAAAGATACAAAAACCAAGATGCAAACACAAGAAATTGAAGAATTAGCCGAGATTGGAGAATCCCATTCGATTCGGTTTTACCTTGGTCCAATGGCCAAAATCATCTTTTCTTTAGCTATTATCTGGTCTATTTTCCAAATTTACGTTTCAAGCTTTGGAATAATGGAAGCAATTAAATCACGTGCATGGTTTTTTGGATTTTTAACGATTATGATCTTTTTATTAATACCTGCAACTAAAAAAGCGGGACAACCTAGAAAACTGCCGACCATTTGGGACTGGGTGTGTATCACTGCCTCGATCGCATCTGTCGGTTTTCTATTATTAAACTATGACGGTTATGCTCAAACAGGATTACATATTCCGCTAGATTTCTGGTTTGGAGGCCTAGGTATTTTAGTAGCTTTCGAGGCTGCCAGAAGAGCCGCGGGGAATGTTATGACTGGTTTAGCTGCTATTTTTTTGGCCTACAATTTTCTCGGCAAATACATTCCCGGAGTTTTCGGGCATTCTGGACTAAGCTTTGAACGTGTCATTGATACGATGTGGTGGGGGACTCAAGGGATTTTTGGGGTTGTCATCGGTGTTGCCGCAACTTATATTTATCTCTTCATATTATTCGGGGCTTTTTTACGAAAAAGTGGTTTTATTGATTTTATAAATGACTTAGCCCTCGCGATTGCAGGAAGATCTGCCGGAGGTCCAGCGAAAGTTGCTGTTATCGGCAGCGGATTTATGGGAATGATTAACGGCAGCGGTGTAGCGAATGCAGCAGCAGTCGGCACTGTAACCATTCCATTAATGAAAAAAGCCGGATTTAAAAGTCATTTCGCAGGCGCTGTGGAAGCAGTTGCTGGAACAGGCGGCGTTATTGCCCCGCCAATCATGGGTGCTGCTAGTTTTGTCATGGCAGAATTTTTAGGTATTCCCTATCGAACCATTATGTTAGCTGCGGCTATTCCAGCAATTTTATACTTTTTTATGTGTTTTATGTCTGTTCATTTTGAAGCAAAAAAAATGGGAATCAAAGGACTGCCTAAAGAAAAATTACCCAATATCATAAATGTCTTGAAAACAAGAGGTCATTTGATCATCCCGGTAATTGTAATTGTTGCCCTGCTTATAAGCGGTGTTACCCCACTTTATGCAGCAGTATGGTCCATGATTTCAACTGTCGTGGTTAGCTGGTTTAAAAAAGAAACTCGAATGGGGTTAAAGGAAATTGCTGCTGCCCTTGAAGAAGGTGCAAAAGGTGTCCTTACAGTGGGTGCCGCCTGTACGATTGTCGGGATCATCATTGGAACCATTTCGGTAACTAGCTTAGGACTAACTCTTGGCAACAATATTATCGCATTAGCAGGCAATAATCTCTACATTGTCGCCATTTTAACCATGCTCATTTGTATTGTTCTCGGAATGGGAGTCCCTGTAACGGCTTCCTACATTATTACGGCAACAATATCTGCACCATTACTGGCAGAAATGGGAGTCCCTTTGCTTGTTGCGCATATGTTTGCCTTCTTCTTTGCTGCACTCTCGGATATTACACCGCCGGTAGCGCTTTCCGCAATGGTAGCATCCGGAATTGCCAAAGCACCATTTTTCAAAGTAGCTTTTACCGCGGTGCGGCTTGGAATCATTGGTTTCTTAATACCTTATTTCTTCTTGTTAAACCCTTCCCTATTATTTGCGGGAGGAAGTACGCTTGAAAGTATCGTTGCAGGTTTATTTGGAGCTGTGGGAGTGGTTGCGTTATCCGCTGGACTTTCTAATTGGTTCCTAACCAAGCTTAACATCATTCAAAGATTGCTATTAACTGCAGGCGGTTTGGCAATGATCTACCCTGGGATCTATACCGATCTTATTGGAATCGCGGTCCTTGTAGGTGTTTTCCTATGGCAAAAAGCAGATATGGCGATATTAGCTAAGAAGCAGCTAGATGTTGATTCCATATCTAGTTAAAACAATAATTCACTTAAATTGGAGGAAAAATGAATGATGAAACGTTCATATTTAATATTGATAACCATTTTAGTCCTATCCCTTTCTTTGCTTGGGTGTAATCGAAGCAGCAATGTATCATCTAACAGCTCAAAAAATGATAATAAACGACATGAAAGCGCTGATGGAAAGCTTGAAGTAAACTTTGGTACGGGGACGACAACTGGTGTCTACTACCCTATGGGAGCTACATTAGCAAAGATTTGGAATGAAAAAGTCCCTAATGTGAAAGTGTCCTCGCAAGCAACCGATGCGAGTGTACAGAATTTGAATCTGATGATGGAAGGCCAGCTCAATATGGGGTTCACAACTGTAGGCGTTTTGTACGATGCCTATAACGGTACGAATAAATTTAAGGGCCGGGCTTATAAAGATGTGCGCGTCATTGCCTCCCTTTATCCTAACGTAGGTCAGATGGTTGTCCGTAAAGGTTCGAAGATTAGATCAATAGAGGAATTTAAGGGAAAAGGTTTTGTCCCCGGGGCGCCAGGAAGCTCCACAAAAGAGCTCTCGCAGCAGATCCTCTCATCGTTTGACATGGACTTTAACGATGTAAAGGCACAATATGTTGGCTTCACAGAAGTAACAGATTTAATGAGAAATAAGCAAATCGATGGTGCCCTGATTGAAGCAGGAATTCCCGCATCAGCTGTTGTTGAAATTACAACACAGGATGGCCAGCTAATCAGCATTGACGATGAACATATCGAAAAAATTACAAAAGAATATCCGTGGTTATATAAATATACGATTCCAGCCAAGACATACGAGGGCCAGGATCAAGACATAACAACTGTAAGTCAAAAGAACATGATCGTCGTACCAAAGGATATGCCTGAAGAAAAGGTGTATGAATTGACAAAAGCAATGTGGGAAAATATTGATACGATTAGAAGCAGCATTTCTGCAGCTAAAAATATGAAATTGGAAAACGCAACTGATGGGTTAGCCGGTATCCCATTACATCCAGGTGCAGAGAAATATTATAAAGAAAAAGGGGTATTAAAAAAATAATGAAAAAAGGGGTCAGTCCCCCAGTGCACTTAAGCTTTAATGCGCTGGGGACTGACCCTAATTCCCTTTAATTCAATTTATAAACCTTTCTTATGAGGATTTGGCGTTTTTTTATTTTTACCATTTCCTCCTTTTCTTCCAAATTCTTTATTTCCTTTATAGTTTACCCTTCGTTTTTCTTTTACCTTTATTTTAGGCTTCTTGGCATATCTTGGTGTTTCGGAAGTTAGCTGAACGGGAACATCTCTTTGTTCCTTCGACAATAATTTCAAGGCAATTGAAACTAACGCTATCGCATCGTATTGCTCAAGCAATTCGCCTGCAGATTGTTTAAATTCTTTGTACTCTTCCTCTTCAACCAAATGAACCATCTTTTCTAAAGCGACTCTCTGGATTGATTCTTTTGCCTCTGCAACGGTTGGTATTGGTTTGCGCTGGATCCTTCCTTTGGAGGCTTTCTCAATACTGCGAATCTGTCCAATTTCCCTTGGTGTAGCAAATGTAATAGCTAACCCCGTCTTACCTGCTCGCCCCGTTCTGCCGATTCGATGAACATAACTTTCTGGGTCTTGAGGAATGTCAAAATTGTAGACGTGGGTAACCCCAGAAACATCAATACCCCTTGCAGCTACATCGGTTGCAACCAAAATATCAATGTTTCCCTCACGAAATTTATTCATCACAACATCTCTTTGTCGTTGATTTAAATCGCCGTGCAAGCCTTCAGCAAGGTACCCTCTTTTATTCAACGCATCACTTAATTCATCTACCCGTCTTTTTGTTCTCCCAAAAATAACGGCTAATTCTGGGTTATAGACATCTAGTAGACGACAAAGCACTTCAAATTTATCTCGTTCATTAACCTCGTAATAAATTTGCTCTACAGTTGGAGAGGTAACTTCCTTCGCTTTCATCTTTACTAACTCTGGATCTCTCATAAACCTTTCTGCAAGATTTTGAATTGGTTTGGGCATGGTTGCTGAGAATAACAAGGTTTGTTTATCTTCAGGTGTCTCTTTGAGAATTCGTTCGATATCCTCTAAAAAGCCCATATCTAACATTTCATCAGCTTCATCCAAAACCACAACAGAAATTCGGTCTAACTTTAGCGTTTTACGTTTAATGTGGTCCAAAAGTCTTCCAGGTGTTCCCGTAATAATGTGAGGGCCCTTTTTTAATGCCTTAATTTGGCGATCAATAGACTGCCCTCCATAAATAGGGAGAGAAGTTATACCTGTGTATTTCGCCAGTCGATTAATCTCTTCTGAAACCTGAATAGCCAATTCTCTTGTTGGGGCAATGGCAATCGCCTGAACATATTTTTTACTCGTATCTATTTTCTCCAAGATTGGTATGGCGAAAGCAGCCGTCTTTCCTGTACCCGTCTGTGCTTGACCAATAATGTCCTTCCCTGTCAAAGCTACGGGAATGGCTTTCTCTTGAATTGGCGATGCTTCTTCAAATCCCATATCCGTAATCGCTCTTTGTATGGACTCACTAATGCCCATTTCATGAAATGTTGTCATACCTAAAAACCCCTTCATCTGTTTACTATTTTTTATTTTAGACTAAATTTCTTGATTGAATGCATTTCTGTATTCGCTATTCTTTTAATGAAACGTTATGAACGTTTGAAGCTCGGAGTCCACGTTTATGCCGCATACAATTTTAAGTATTAGTAACTGAAGCATGCTAAACCGAATGATCAACAAAAAAACAGGACCTCCGTGCAGTGATCCCGTCTTCATCGTTATCATCTGTTACCGAATCCTTTAAAAAATCCCCATGATAAAATCATGGAGATGACTTTATGGATATGCAATGTACTGTTTAACGCAGAAAAACTTATTTTCATAACGAGCGGCACATCTTAATTTAGAAAAGGATATCCCTTTAACTTACATTTGTTGTATCAATGACTTACTCACCCGGAAAACAGGGACTTTACCCGCTTGGATAATGAATTCTTCCCCCGTTTTAGGGTGGATTCGAGTACGAGCTTCCCGTTGACAAACCTCAAATTTACCAAACCCTATAAGTGCAAAAGGTTTTCCGCCAACTAGTGATTGTGTGATGACTTCAATTACAGTCTCTACAGCTATTTCTGCTTCTTTTTTAGTTATCCCCGATTTTTGTGAAACTGCATTTATTAATTTTGTTTTGTCCAAAAATAATACCTCCAATTTATTTATTCCCTTAAAAACTTTTTTCCTTATAAAAGGATTTAATCCTTAAAATAAGATCAAATACCAAAGTATTTAAAAAGTGAGACGGCGATTCAGTAATCATATAAAACGTTCATATAGCAAAGAAGGAACATGGTTGTTAATACTAACTATTTGCCATTTGTCTCCATTAATAGATGGAAATGATGAAAACTACTAATGCTGCAATATCCAGTCCATAAATCAAAATTCGAAAATTCTCGATAATAAAAAAATTGATATTCCTAAAACAACGAAAGCCCTGCCTCTCTTTCATCCTTACGGCTCCTTGACCGTGCCAGTGTGAATCAGGGGTGTAAAACCAAATTATTACTTTTATTAACTCATTCGGGAAAATATCGTTTTTGTGAAGAAGAAATAAGAAAAATACCTAATATTGTGATGAAATAAAGAAGTTCTTGATATCTATGAGTTGAAGAGGATTCCTATTTTCATTTTTTAAAGAAAACCTTTATATTGAGGTAAAACTTTTACACCTTCTTGAATGATTTTTGTGGATTACTGCTCACTCCATATTGGTAATCTTTTTAAGGATACCACACTAGAATAATTTTATCAAATTTTATATTTTATCATTGATAATGTTTTAATGTCAACACAAAAAAAGAGGTCAGTCCCCCAGTGCACTAAAACCTTAATGCGCTGGGGGACTGACCCCAAATTTAGATCACCATGATGAAACGCCTGCAGCCTCAGCAAGAAATTCGACAAGATGAAGCACTCTTACCTTTTGCGTCAATCCTTCCCGCTTAACACCTAACTTCATTTGCAGTAAACACCCTGGGTTTGTGGTGAGAATGGTTGTTGCTAACGTATCCTTTACGTTCCCCATCTTTCGATCAAGAATCTCCATTGAGGCTTCGTAATTCACAATGTTATATATTCCTGCCGAACCGCAGCACATATCCCCTTCATTCATTTCAATCAATTCTACATTTGGGATGCTCTTTATTAGCTGAACAGGTTCTATTTTCACCTTCTGAACATTGGTCATATGACACGAACGTTGGTATGTAACCTTTTCAGGGGGATGATTGATAACTGGAATGCCGCCACACAACACCAATACTTCAGATATATCTTTATTTTTTTCAGTAAACTCCTTTGCTCTTTCCAGCCATTCTGGTTCATCTTCAAGTAGGCGGTCATACTCTTTCAGCATAGCTCCACAGCCGCCGGCGTTATTGACAATAAAATCTACGTTCTCTTTTTCAAATGCAGCAATATTCTGCTTTGCAAGCTTCTTGCTCTCTTTCATATCACCTGTATGGGCATGAAGGGCACCACAGCAGGTTTGATTTTCCATCATAACAACCTCACAGCCTGCCTTTGCTAGGAGCTCTACAGATAATTGATTAATGCGCCGAAACATGGCATCCATGATACAGCCCGTAAAAAAGGCTACTGTATACTTTTTTTCCCTTTTCTCCCCATTTTGGTCCGTCCCCGTTTGAGCCATTACCCCTGGTGATTCCATTTGTACCCTTTTTGGAAATCGCGCCCGTTCTTTTGGCGAAACTGCTGCCGGAATAATCGACTCAAAGGTTCCTAAATGAGCTGGAAGTTTATCCAAAAGCCCCGACTTTCTCAGCATTGTCTGCATTCCGCTTTTTTCGTAAAGCCAAAATGCATTACCGGCCTGCTCCATCATTTTGTGGCTGGGTATCACCTTGCTAAGAAGTATAGTTTGTAACATGGGGCTTTTTTTCGACTTTTTCATGACCGACCTGGCGCCCTCCAAAATTTCTCCATATTGAACACCTGTGGGACAAGCCGTTTCACACGCTCTGCAGCCGAGACACAAATCCATTGGTTCTTCCATAATCGACAAATCGGTCATTTTTCCTTCCCCAACCATCTTCACTAAATTAATCCTCCCTCTAGGAGAATGGGTTTCTTTTCCCATTGTGATATAGGTAGGACAAACAGGCAGACAGTAGCCGCACTGTACACAGTTGAGGGTTTTATCATATTTTATTTCTTTCTTTATTAGCTCAAGATCCTGAATCATTCACTTAACACCAGCTTTTGTCCCGGTTGAGGAAATATTTTTCCCGGATTAAGGATGTTATTGGGATCCCATGCATGTTTAATTTTTTTCATCATATCTAACCCGGCCTCCCCCAGCTCCATTTCCATAAAGGGCGATTTCATCGTTCCAATGCCGTGCTCTCCAGAAAGTGTACCGCCTAGTTCAATAGCTGATTGAAAAATTTCTGTCACTGCCTGTTCTACGCGTTTCATTTCTTCTTTATCAGATTTATCGGCAATAATATTGGGGTGTAGATTGCCATCTCCCGCATGGCCAAAGACGACCAGATGAATGTTATACTTTCTTTTAATCTCTTGAAGACGGCGGCACATTTCCGGAATTTTACTTCTCGGCACCGTTGCATCCTCAGAGATTTTAGTAGGTTTGATTCGAACAATAGCTGGAGAAACTAGCTTTCTCGCTTTCCACACATCTGCTTTTTCGGTTTCCGTCTGCGGAATTTTTACCTTCCGCGCCCCAACTTCTAAACATAAATGGGATACTTTTTGAGCTTCATCTTTAACAGCTGCTGGATGTCCATCTAATTCAATCAAAATCATCGCTTCGGCATCGATTGGCAATCCAGAAGGTTCATAGTTTTCCACTGCCTCCATTGACGCTTGATCCATTAATTCCAGCTTCGCAGGCAAGATTCCAGATGTTAAAATCTTTGAAATGGCTGCTCCTGCATCCATCAGACTATCAAATATAGCCATTACCGTTTCAGATGCCGGCGGCTTTGGGATTAAGCGCAAAATGGCTTTCGTTATAATGCCTAGCGTACCTTCCGAGCCGACAATCAGTTTCGTTAAATCATAACCAGTCACATTCTTAACAGTTCTACCCCCAGTATGGATAATTTCCCCTTGAGGTGTAATCACCTCTAGACCGATGACATAGTCCTTTGTAACGCCATACTTTAACCCACGAGGGCCCCCTGAATTTTCTGCGAGATTACCACCGATTGTTGAAACATGTGAACTGCTCGGGTCCGGTGGATACATAAGCCCAACCTTTTCTGCCGCCTGATGAATCTTTGAAGTGAGGACCCCTGGAGAAACGACAGCTGTTAAATCTTCCGTATCAATCTCTATTAACTCATTCATGGTCGACATATCCAGAACGATCCCCCCGTTTACAGGCAATGGTCCACCGCTAAGAGAGGTCGCTTGCCCACGTGGAGTAATCGGGATAAGCGCTCGATTTGCGAATTTAACCAGTTCTGCGATCTCATGGACATCCTTCGCCTGTACCACAACTTCGGGGATATAGGTTCCAAAAGAAGCATCAAAAGAGTAGCTAAATAGATCACTAGGGTCTGTTAGTACCCTTCCTATCGTAATAATCTCATTGATTTCTTTAATATTTCCTTTATCCATATTGGCACCTCTTTTCTATTCCATCAAACTGACTACCATTCTTTACGAGGAATCTTTCTCTTTTAATCAGAAGGTGGTCAAGACAGTAATTAATTAAATTTAAACAAAATATTCAGTTAATTGCCAATGATAGGTATTATAAAAAAAAGACCGAAAGCACGGCTGCATGTCCGGTCAAGTGATAAATGGTTCGCCTTTATAATGGCGGCTGGGAACAGGGTCAATCACCCAATGTACTAATTTTTGTTATCAAAAAGGCTTCCCGAAAGAAAAGGAAGCCACTTATTATTTATCTTTAACTCGGAGGAGTCTTAAACCATTTAGTGTGACAATTAGAGTAGCACCCATATCTGCAAAAATGGCAATCCACAACGTGAGCCACCCAGGAATGACTAATAACAATGCCACTAGTTTAATTCCTAAAGAAAAGGTGATGTTCTGTTTGATAATGGTTAATGCTTTTCTACTAAGCTTTACCGTAAATGGCAGTTTTCCAAGGTCATCTGCCATCAACGCAATATCAGCAGTCTCAAGGGCTGTATCTGTACCAGCTCCACCCATAGCAATTCCGACCGTGGATGCTGCTAATGCTGGCGCATCATTTACCCCATCGCCAACCATTGCCACATGTTCATATTTACCTCTTAGCTCCTTAATAAAGGTTAATTTATCTTGAGGTAAAAGTTCTGCTTTAATATCGGAAACTCCTGCCTGTTTTCCAATCGCTTTGGCGGTTCCATAGTTATCTCCAGTTAACATGATGGTTTTTTGAATTCCTAAAGAATGAAGTTTTTCGATGACGCCCTTACTGTTTTGTCTTAACTCATCGGCAACAGCAATTAGCCCCAATACTTCATTTGCAGTTCCAGCAACCATCACCGTTTTTCCTTGATTTTGCAGGTCAGAAATTTGGGTATTTAATTCATAGGGAATTCCTTTGGCCAGGATTTCATCAAATAACTTAGGGCTGCCAACATAATACGTCACACCCTTGTAGATGCCTTTAACTCCTTTACCTGTAATGGAAGAGAAGTCCTCTATCGTAACACTGTGATAGAGTAATTGTTCATCTTCTGCTTTTTTCATAATAGCTGAAGCTAATGGATGCTGAGAGCCATTTTCTAATGCAGCAATAATGTTTAACAATTCATTTGAATCGATATTTGGCTTAGGCAAGTAATCGGTAACCGCTGGAATTCCTTTCGTTAAAGTTCCCGTTTTGTCAAAGGCGATCGCTTTAATGGCTCCCATTTCTTCTAAATGAATTCCGCCTTTAATAAGTACACCATTTCGAGCAGCATTTCCAATGGCGGTTACAATCGAAACTGGTGTGGAAATCACAAGCGCACAAGGACAACCTACCACTAGAACGGCTAATCCTTGATAAATCCATTTATCCCAAGCTGCTCCAAAAAATAGCGGCGGCAAAACAGCTACACCGAGTGCAATGAGCATAATAACGGGTGTGTAATATTTTGCGAATCGATCGACAAAAGCCTGAGACGGAGCTCTTTCAGCTTGAGCCTCTTCAACCAAATGAATAATCTTGGCAATGGTTGTGTCTTCTACCTGTTTCGTTACTTTGACTTCAAGCAATCCTTCTTCATTTAACGTTCCGGCAAACACTTCATCATCCACTGATTTTGCTGCAGGGACAGATTCACCGGTAATCGCAGCTTGATTTACTGCCGAAAGTCCCTTTACGACTATTCCATCCATCGCAATTTTCTGTCCTGGCTTCACAATCATGATGTCGCCTATTTGAATATCATCGACCTCAACTGTAAATTCCTTCGTTCCTCTTCGAATTAAGGCTTCCTTCGGTGCAATATCCATTAAAGAATGGATGGATTGACGAGCTTTATCCATGGAGTATGTCTCAAGCGCTTCACTGATGGCAAATAGAATCACAACAGTAGCACCCTCACCCCATTCGCCAATAAACGCAGCTCCAATGACAGCAATCGTCATCAAGGTTCTCATATCAAACTCTAAACGAAATAAATTCTTTATTCCGGTACGAAATAGTCTATAACCGCCTACTAAAATAGATGCGCCATAGGCTAATATCGTAGAAATACTCTCTTCACCATTTATGTGCCCTGAATACCAACCAATAAGCAAGAAAACCATTGAAACAATGACCGTTGAATGCTTTTGTAAGAACGGCTCTTTTTGCTCAACCACTTTTTGTTTCTCAGGATATACTTTAATATTTTCAAAAGCTCCTGCCTTTTCTAATTCTTCAATTGATGCTTCACCATAAACCGTTAGTTTTGAAGCACCAAAGTTTACACTTGCATTAGAAACACCATCCAGGTGTTTTACGTTCTTTTCGAACTTTGTCGCGCAGCCAGCTCAGGTGAATCCTTGAACACGGTACACGTTTTTTTCATTTGCTTTTTCTAAAGCGGCACTACTCATGTGATTTTCCCTCCATTTGGTGAGTGAAGGCGATTTGAATCAGTTGTCTTACATGATCATCGTCGAGTGAATAAAACACTAATTTGCCTTCTTTACGATATTTCGCTAACCCTAAATTCCGAAGTAGTCGTAAATGATGGGATGCAGTAGCTGTTGAACTCCCTATAATATTCGCTACATCGCATACACACAACTCATCCTCTTCACATAATGCAAAGGCAATTTTAATCCTAGTGTCATCAGACAACGCTTTAAATATTTGTGAAACGTTTATTGTGTCTTTTTGAGAAATGGCAGTTTTGACACGATTTACTTTTTCTTCATCGAAACAGGATATTTCACAAATATCATTATGTTTCATATATCTCCTCTCCTTATTCAAATGTCCGTTTGAATATTAGTATATGATGTAAAAATAAAATGGTCAAATAATTATTTGAATGTTAAAAAATAAACCCTAATGTGGTGAATTTCTAGTTTCTTATGTAATTATTGAATCTATAAATAAAAGCAATTATTCTAATATGTAAAGCGTTGTATTAGTAGAAAGAAAGGAAGGTTGGATGAAAAAGTATTTATTCCCTACTTTGTTTATCTTTTCTTTAGTAACTGGTTGTTCTTCATCAGGAGATGAGTCATTTAAGGAAGAGCATTCTAGCAGTCAAAACCAAGAGCAAAGTGCTTCTGCTTTAACGTATAAAATAGGCAGTGTTGATTGGTCCGCCGTCACTACATATAGTGATAGTCCGAAAGTGTTAGAAGCCTACCAGTTTGCAGTAGAACATCCTGAAGTACTCAATTATATGCCTTGTTATTGTGGATGTTACGAGGAGGAGGGTCATACAAGCAATACCAATTGTTTTGTTGACAACGTAAATGGAAATACGGTCACACTTGATACAATGGGTTTTGGCTGAGGGGTCTGCGTTGACATAGCCCGTGAGGCTAAATCAGAGTTTAAAAAAGGAACACCATTAGAAGACATCCGAAAAATGATAGACGAAAAATATAAAGGAACTGGAACACCATCAACACCTACACCTATGCCTAAGGCTTAAAAAACACAAGAAAAAGGAAAATGGGGTCAGTCTCTCGGTACTTTAAATCTTTGGTACCCAGGGGACTGCCCCCTTTTTCCGTTTTAAATTTCGATTTGATGAATGATATTCCCATTTGTTCGGATGAACTTTATTAAATCTCCATTTCAAATCCAGACGGTTATACATAATCGATTCGTCGTTTATCTTTATAAAATGTGGGTATTATACACATACAACAATACATTTTTCAAAGAAAGAAGGGATTATGTTGATTTGGACAATAATTGGTTTATTACTTTTATTTTGGGTTCTTGGGCTTGTTTTCCATGTTGCAGGAGGACTTATTCACCTTTTACTCGTAGTGGCTGTCGTAGTGTTCATTATTAAATTATTTACAGGCAGGACGAATAATAGAGCCTAAGCACAGTCATTTTTTGTTAAGTAGGACAGAGAGCGTAAGACCATTCTGTACAAAAAGTAAACAACGATGATCTCGCCGATAAGTGGTCACCGAAAAGTTTCGAAGAATGGCAGAAAAGAATCAGCCCCCCATTATAGCTTACATTCAACGGGGGGCTGATCAACAATAGGCCTGTCTAAAGTCAAGAGCAATTCTTGCTTCATCCTTAACGACTCAATCAACTGCCCTCAGTACATTCTCCAACCTGTCTCCCCCTACGATCCGTGCAAGATTAGGGGGTACAACTTCAATAATCTGACATAGATAGTTTATTTCATTGAACGCAAAGTGACGTAACTCTCTTGAACTTTGAATAATTTATTTTCTTATCGAATGGACTTGTGCGAGCCGTCACAGTTAGGTGGCTTTTGGGATAGTCCACAAGTGCAATCATTTAAACCCTTACCATCAAGAATTCGCTGCATATACTTTTCAACCCTTGCCGTCCGAGTTTTGGATTGTTTCGGTGCTGAAAAATAAAGAATGTATGCTCTTTGTCGTCCCAGCGTTAATGTCTCAAAAGCAGTTTTAAAGTCAGGAAGCTGCTCTAACTTATTTTGTAATTCTTCCGGAATGGTTACGGGCTCCTTTTTGATTTCCACTTTCAACCCGGCATTTTCCACTTCAATGGCTTCCTTGATGTAGGCTTTCACAATGGGTTCCATCTCAGCTATTTCTTGCACATTAGTAAATCGAATCTGCCTCCCCGCCTGCGTATTCTCCCCAGGTTTACTCAGGATACCATTAGCATCCTTTAACAAAGCACCTTTGAAAAAACCAAGTGCAAAGTAGTCTTTAAATCCCTGTATGATCACTATGTTATTTTTCTGAAACGTGTAACAAGGAATACGCCACTTCAATTCCTCTTCTAGCCCACAGTCAAGAATGATCATTCTCAATTTTTTCATTTCTTCCTGCCACTTTTGGGCCTTATCTATAAATTCATCAACCTTCGGATTCAATCTATTAATCTTCATCAAGGAACACCCCTGTAAAATTTTTTAGATTTTGTTTGGAGAGTTATAGGAAACTTATTTTCGCCAAGGCAATTTGGAAGCATGGGATAATTAGATTAAACTAAACCATTTATACACTAGTCAAGTTATGTTAATGATCTATCGATCCCCTTATCCAAAGGAACATAAATTTTCCTTTTATAAAGGATTATTTTTTATTGTATATGAATTAGACTTCCAAATAAATATACGAATTGGTATGTATGAATCACTGTTAATAGTATTTTACATATTTATGAAGGGTAATTGAAATCCATTGTAGAATTTCTAAGTAAGTTAATTAATTCGAATAGAGATGAGGAGCTTAATGAACATAAGGTTAATAGGAGTAACAGAAAACATTTCTTTAAGATGTTCTCAAATTTGAAGTCGTGTCATTTAATACAATGATCAAACAGGTGAAGTAGAGAAAGGTCATCACGACGAATTTGTTCATTGTTATAACGTAAGTCACCTAATCTACTAAAAAAGGAGACCATATGCTGGACAAATATAAGATATTATCTGATAATGACCCTATTTTAGGAAAATTTATAAGTATGATCGGTGAATTGGATTTAAAAAAGATACAAGATTATTATTCTTCTCTGTTACGCTCGATAATTGGGCAACAACTTTCTGCAAAAGCTGCTGCCACTATTTTTGGCCGCTTCACCCAATTAACAAATGGTAATTTCACGCCTTCAAAGATTCTTTCATTACCAGATGAAGAAATAAGAGGAATTGGTATTTCTTATCCAAAAATAAAATACATGAAAGATTTATCGCAAAAAGTCCTTGATAAGGAAATTGATTTTGATACACTGGATCAGCTTGATAATCAAAATGTAATTGCCGCTCTTACAAATGTAAAAGGAATCGGTAAATGGACAGCAGAAATGTTTTTAATATTTTCGCTTGGCAGAGAAAACGTCTTATCCCTTCTTGACGTTGGGCTGCAGCGTGGTGCAAAGTGGCTATACAATTCAACAGATGAAAAAATTTTGGAAATAAAGGGTCAAAATTGGGAACCTTATCAATCTATTGTTTCTTTATATTTATGGGAAGCTGTGAACCGTAGCCTTGTAACTACATATAAATCATTCGATGATTATATTCAGACGATAGAAAGTGAAATCTATAAGTAAGAAGACGTTGGAAAAATACTAATGTGTTCTCTTCAGGAGGACACATTAGTAAAATCACAGACCATTTCACTTAAACGAAATGGTCTATTTTTATTGATCCTTTTATATAGCTCAGACCTTTTAACGGTCCCTCTGTTTAACTCTACGGAGCGTTTGTTGCTTCGTTACATTTAAAGAATTAAGATGACATTAGAGTAGGAGGAGATTTGATGGATAATCGTAAAATAGGGGAGTTAATTTTAAATTTACGGAAGGAAAAGGGAATGACACAGAAACAATTAGCAGATCAAATGAATATTTCTGATCGAACGATTTCAAAATGGGAGCGTGGGTACGGCTGTCCAGATATCACGCTCTTACCAAGTTTATCAACCCTCCTTGGTGTAAATATCGAATATATTTTAGATGGTGAATTATCGTCGAATGAATTTATAGGAGGAAATATGAAAAAGTCAAATTATTTTGTCTGTCCGACATGTAATAATATTGGACTTTCAACTGGAAATATGACCCTATCTTGTTGCGGAAGAAAGTTAGAACCATTAGTAGCAAAGAAAGCCACGGATGATGAAAGGCTGTCCATATCTGAAATTGATAACGAATGGTTTATTTCGAGCGAGCATCCAATGACAAAAGAAAATTATATTTCATTTATTGCTTTTGCTACAGGTGACCAAGTACAAATAATTAAACAGTATCCCGAATGGAGTTTACAAACACGTATCCCGAAACGTAAACACGGCAAACTGTTATGGTATGATACTCAATTCGGGTTATTTTATCAACTTATCTAAAAAATTTGGATAATGGTAAATCTCGGTTATGAATTAAACATTATGTCTTTATTATTTAGCTTCCCCCACTTCTTTGACATGTGTTGAATTCTTTTGAAACGAAGGGGTTAATTGTAATGAATAAATTTTTTAATGAAACATTTGTATTATTAAAACCAATGACTACTTTTCTCGTTCCTGTCATTTTAGCGAGTGTTTTGCAATCATTGGGTCAAGTAGTTGGAATTATAATTGTCGGAAAAACACTTGGAGTGGATTCTTTAGCTGCTATTTCTGCCTTCTTCCCTCTATTATTTTTCCTTGTATCCTTTGTCATCGGAATTGGCTCAGGAAGCTCCATTCTAGTTGGGCAAACATACGGTAGTGGTAATATCCAAAAAATGAAGGAAGTCATTGGGGTTACGCTAGTCTTTACAATTATCATTTCCATAGCTGTTGCCTTAATCGGAGGATTTTTTACAGCGGATATCCTAAAATGGATGGGAACACCTGAGAATATACTGGTTAAGAGCGCGGAGTATGCACGGATATTATTTGTTACTTTACCCATTACTTTCTTATATATGTGCTATACAACCTTTATGAGAGGTGTTGGCGATTCAAAAACACCTTTTTATTTTTTATTGATAAGCATTGTCCTTAATATTGCTTTGCTGCCCACACTTATTTTCGGTTGGATGGGCTTACCGGAATTCGGATTAAATGGTGCTGCTTATGCTGCAGTATTAGCCAATTTCATTACATTTGTCATTCTATTAGGATTCTTACACAAAAGAAATCATATACTCAAATTAGACTTTTATATTTTGAGACATCTTCAATTAAAAGTTTCGGTGCTGAAACCCTTGCTGAAATTAGCCATTCCTACAAGTATTAGTATGGTTTCAATCGCGTTGTCAGAAATTGCAGTCATCACTTTTGTCAATGATTATGGTTCTAATGCAACAGCAGCATACGGAATCGTGAATCAAATTGCAAGCTACGTTCAAATTCCAGCGATGAGTATTTCAATCGCCATTTCAGTATTTGTTGCACAAGCCGTAGGATCTGGGAACATTTCGAATATCAAGAAGATAAAAAAAATCGCAATTTCCCTAAACTATCTCCTTGGTGGTATTCTCATTCTCGTTCTTTACTTCTTACCAAAACCTATATTAGGAATCTTTTTAGACAACACTGAAACAATTAATATAGCAAAAACTCTGATACTGATTTCATTTTGGAGTTACGTTATTTTGGGCCACACTCAAGCAATCTCCGCAACAATGAGAGCAACTGGCACTGTGTTATGGCCGACAATATTTACCATCATAAGTATTCTGCTAATCCAAGTTCCAGCAGCCTACTTCTTGTCACAGTTCACAGCACTCGGCTTAAATGGTGTATGGCTAGCCTATCCCATCGCATTCATCGTCAATTTCTTAGCTCAATCTTCTTATCATCAATTTTTCTGGAAAAAGAAATCCTTAAAAGCACTATTGAGTTAAAGATAATAAGTATTTGGTATGTGGTACTCCCTCTTATTAGTGTTTACAGAAGTTTTCTATGCCGGGGTAATAATACTAAAAAACTGTACGTATCTAAAATAAACAGTACCAATAAAGATGCTCAGGACAAATTATTACCACCAATATGACAAAAACACTATTCTTTCTACAATCTAATGGAAAGGATGGTGTTTTTTATGGATAGCAAGATTTCAAATGAACTTATTCCTTTTCCTTAGAAATGATCCATGCGGCACTCTCTTTAAAGCGGGACAAAGGGACAAGGTCCCTTGCCCTATACCCTTTAAATTTCAATATGGCAGATATTATTTCCATTCATCCGGATAAACTTTATTAAATCCCCATATGAAATCCAGATGGTTGCGGTATTGTCATTGGGGTGAAATCCGAGTTGTTCTTTTCCTTCTAAGCTGCTGTCCAACACGATTTCAACTGCTGCTTCGGTATCATTGATCACTCCAAGTGGAGTCACCGCTCCTTTTTGTAATTGTAGATATTTTTGCAGTCTTTCTTCAGAAGCAAAGCTTAGCCGCGAGCATCCCAGCTGAGCTTGAATGCTCTTAATATCTGCTTGTTTATCCTTACCAAGCACAACAAGGAAGTGACGCTTTCCTTTTGCATCTCGTAAAAATAGGTTTTTACACACTTCACCATGTTCGGTGATCTTTAATTCTTCCATATCTTCTATTGTATAAACAGGCGGATGATCCATTTGCTTATACTTGATTCCCGAATTTTCCAATTTATCAAAAACTAGTTTCTTTTGCGACATTCTAAACACTCCCTTTGTGTTTTCAAAAACTTAAATAAAAATCAAAAAGTAAATAGTAATCTATTTAGTACGGACATTTCCTTTTACGAAACCAAAATTATGAAGAAGTTCTAATACATTTATTGATATCCAATTCAATCCTAGATCCTGACCGCTCTTTCTGCTTTCACTAGCAATGGCTTAAAATTATACCCCGTCTTTTTCCATGATCGTTCTAAGATCAGCATTTCTTTTTTTCTTAAAGAATACAGCCATTTTCGAATTTGACGTGTTCCACAATCTAAGTGCGCAGCCAGTTCTTCTTCTGTAAAGTGAAAGGTCCAATCCACAGATTTATAGGTAAAAATAGCACAAATCAGTCCCCATTCTCCATGGGTAATTCCCAATCTTCGATAATGTCGTGCAAACTTGGACAATGTTGAAAAAGTCTGATCATCCTTTGCCAAAGAAGGCTGTAGATTCCTATTCATTCCCACAGATTCAACAGTTTGCATCATGACCAAATCTTCAGTTTCGTCCCTTATAATGGATAACAAATGAACGGGCTCCAAATAATCAGCATCTGCCATCACAATTAGTCGTTCAATGATATTTCGTAACTCTCGAATATTACCGGGCCAACTGTACGAATAAAAATGTTTTATCGCCTCTTGAGAAAATACCTTTCTTTTCGAAAATTTCCGATTGAATTCATCAGTAAAATGCAAAATGAGCGGCAATAAATCTTCCCTTCGCTCCCTTAATGGAGGAATATGGATAGGTACAACATTAAGCCGATAATATAAATCTTCACGAAAACTCTTTTTCTTTATCTCTTCCGGAAGGCTGCGGTTTGTTGCGGCAATGACACGGACATTAATTTTGGTGGGTGATGTTTCCCCAATTCGTGTGACCTCTTGTTCTTGTAATACCCGCAGTAATTTTACCTGGAGGGAAAAAGGCATTTCTCCAATCTCATCCAGGAAAATCGTTCCTTCATTTGCCGCTTCAAATAACCCTTGTTTTCCTTCCTTTAATGCACCAGTAAAGGATCCTTTTGTATAGCCAAAAAGCTCAGATTCTAGTAGATTTTCAGGAATAGAGCCACAATTCACCTTAATAAAAGGCTTGTCTGCACGATCGCTCCATTGATGAATATAATGGGCAATTACTTCTTTTCCTACGCCTGATTCACCGGAAATTAAGACGGTAGAATCAACGTTCGCTATTTTAAGAACGGTATGTAAAACATTGTCCATAGCCGCGCTATTAAAAACAAGTGATGAAACTTCATGATTAAATAGAAGAGCGTGCAACTTCTCGTTTTTCACTTTTTCACTTTTCAATTCTTGCTTCAAATAACTAATTTCAGTAATATCCTCCGACATACTGATGATTCGCTGAATATCCCCATCTTCATTTTTAATAGGAATACCTGTTACCATCAATGTTCTGCCCGTATTGGTTTGTTGAACAATTTGTACCTGTTCCTTTTTTTCAAGAACTAACCGGGTTGCTGAAGGAGATATCACACCCTCTTTCTCAACTTGGAGAACTCCTTTATCAAAAAATCCCTTACCCTCGGCTTCCCAAAGTTTTTTCCATGAGGAGCTCACCCGCATCACTTTGCCACTTCCATCGGAAACGAAAATCACTTCCCGGCAATGATTAAGTATAGTGTTTAAATCGAGTTCCATATTGTAATATTCAGGTAATTCCTTCGTTAAAGTTTGAAGGATTTCTTTAGGTATAGCAAGATTAGCTGTATACTTACTGCCGGACAGACTAAATTCCGAAGAATGGACAATGAATGAATTAGGATCAGGAACGGATTCGGGCTTGATAGGTGACTGAAAAATCTCTATGTCAAGTTTTAAACTTTTAAGGGCCTGTTCCAATAAATTCTTTTCTTCGCTCATTATGGCACCCCCTACATGTAACCTTATCATAATAACAATTTTCTTTGTAAAAAAATCCCCAACTCATATACGAGTCAGGGATCCTAGAAACAAGTCTTCATTTACTTTTCGTAGCTTGTTCATACGCATCCGCAAATTGATATAAACGGCTTTCATCGAAAGCACGTCCAGTCAGCTGAAAACCTATAGGAAGTCCATCATTAGAAAAACCGGAAGGAACCGATATACATGGTAAACCCGTTAAATTAGACGGCCCTGTAAATTTATTTAGAACAGTAAAAATATGATGATTCTCATTATTCATCATCACTTCCCTCTTATATAAATCAAGAGGCATAATTGGCGTATTCGGTGTCAGTAGAACATCGACTTGTTCAAATACTTTGTTAAAGGATTGAAACGCCAGTTTTTTTATTTCCTGTGCTTCTAAATATTCAAACGCCCTCACAGTCTCACCTGTTTGAAGACGACTTTTTACTTCATCCTCCCATAAATCAGGATGACGATCGAGATGATGCCTGTGTGTAGTGTAGGCTTCACTATTTAACACGGTACGATGGGCCTGCGAAATTTTTTCCATGTTTTCGATTTCAACGAAACGAATCGTGACACCTAAATCTTTATAAACCTGGATGACCTGTTCCATTTTCGCTTGAATTTCACAATCTAGATGATCAAAGAAATAGGAAGTCGGGATGCCGATTACTCCCCTTTGAACACCAGTTCCAAGTTTTTCGGTGAAATCTTCCCACTCTTTCTTCGCGGAATAAGGATCGCCTGAATCGTATCCGGCAAGAGCATTTAACACCATGGCATTGTCTCTTACCGTTTTCGTCATCGGCCCAACATGATCGAGAGTAGGAGCCAGTGGATATACGCCTCTTTTACTAACTCTTCCAAACGTCGGCTTCATCCCAACAATTCCACAATAAGAAGCAGGAATACGAATCGATCCACCTGTATCTGTTCCAAGAGCTGCAAAACATAGACCGGCAGCTACAGCAGCACCGGAACCACTACTTGATCCACCCGTCATTTTGTTTGGGTTGAATGGGTTACGTACAGCCCCAAAACAAGAGGTGTCACCAGTTGTTCCATAGGCAAACTCATGGGTATTTAATTTCCCCACAATAATAGCGCCTGCTTCTTTTAGTTTTTTCACTACAAACGCATCTTCCTCAGGCAAATAATCCTTGTAAAGCTTAGAACCCATAGTTGTTCGAATGCCTTTTGTAAAAATTAGGTCTTTTAATCCAATAGGAATCCCATGCAAGGGACCTCTTTGAATCCCTTGCATGATTTCTTCTTCTGCCTTGGAAGCTGCAGCCATGGCATCTTCATAAAGAACCGTAATATATGCATTTAATTTTGGATTGAATGTTTCTATCCGTGTAAGTATCAAATTTGTTAGTTCTTTCGGAGAAATTTTCCTGCAATGCAGAGCTTTCGAAATAGCATCCAAATCCCAATCTTCAATCTTTTCCCACTCTGTCTTTTTCACTAAGATGCAGCTCCCTTTTTGTCATCGGTTAATTGGGAATGCGATAGGTTGTATAGGTGCCCCTGTTGCGCCCACAAGTGGCATGGCTCTCCCAACGAATCCTACCTCATAAATCTTTTCTTTTGCTAATTCTTCCAGCCACAGTAATTCGATAATCGGAATCCCAACTTCTGAAAAAAGATAGGTGTGTACAGGGAAATAATTGTCCGGCTCTGGAGACGGGTTCTGCTCTAACGCAATATTGTCGGCTCCAATAATCATCGCGCCAAGACCCGCTAAATATTCTGCGCCCTCTATATTAAGTCCTGGTGAATTAGTTAAATATTTGTCACGGTCCGGCCATACCGTCATTTGGCCAGTTCGGATCATCACGATATCCCCTACTCCAACTGATACGCCCTGCTTTAACATCGCTTCTTGAAGGTCCGCTTTTCCAATACCATATGACGGTGGCAGCGTATCTACCCCTTTAGCGGCTGGAATATCCAGCATTACGGCACGCGCAATAATGACAGGGAATTTTTCTGGACCACATTTGTTCCAATGGCGGCTTCCAAGATGTTCTGCTTCATTAAAGCCGTTCCAAATTTCTCCTCTGTACCCGAAATGATTGAAGGTATCAATATGAGTGCCGCAGTGAGTGTACATCGAAATGGCGTCACCTGAATAGCTGATCAATTCTTTGCTTTCTTTTGATACTCCCATTAGTTGATCGTTTACGTTTCCTGTCGGCGTATGAGTCATCCAAATTTGGTAAGGGGGATCACCTGCCGCAGACCATGAAGGCATCCCCATAAAATAATTGACGGTCAGATCAAAGGCTTTGGTTTGGTCGATAGATGCAAGTACCTTTGCACGAGATTCCGGTGTAATTAGATTTAATCTCCCTATTTCATCGTCCGGCCCCCAAGGACTCTTACTTGCCTTTAACTGACGTAGGTGTTCAAATTTACCTGGTTTTAATTGAAGATGGAAATCACACATTTTTTATCCTCCTGAATTTTCAAAAATTATATTATAGTAACCTAAAAATCTCTTCATTGTGTAAACTTGAATACGTTTTCAAAGAAGTGTGCAATTGACATAGATTCACTATAAAAATTATTAACAGTTATTCATTGCTGAGTTAATCGATAAAAATGCTCCTTTCAATTTAGGTTTTTACTATACAAACTATTAATTGCAAGATTTATGCCAAACTTCAGAAAAATCATATATTGACTGTGTTAAAAGGAGTTTTATAAAATAATTCAATTTTACACTTTATGACTAAAAGGTTCCATTCGGACTCTTAGGTTCCAAAGTAATACTATTATGGTATAAACATAGTGGTGTAACAAGTTGTTCATCTAAAACTACTTCTTTTGAAGTTAATTTATGTAAGAAGAAAAAGGGTCAGTCCCCCGCTGTGTTTGAGTATTAAAACCAACGGGGGACTGACCCAATAATCATCGTATTAATATATTTAGTTTAGATTTCTACCTGCGTTCTGTAACGGCCTTGGTTTAGTGATGCTGTCGATTCTTCTCTCTTATGGAGCTGATAGTCGAATTCAATGAAATTTGCTCCGGATTGGTAATGACTTCGATTACAACTGGTCCGTTCATGGCTAGCGCGTTTTCCAATGCCTTAGTAAATTCGTCATTTGTTTTGACCTTCATGGCCTTTACTCCCAGCGCTTCACCCATTTTTGCAAAATCAACATTGTTTAACTCCGTTCCAATGACCCTTTCCGGATAGTGGATCTCCTGATGCATGCGAATGGTTCCGTACATACTGTTATTAAATATCAAGGCAATGACAGGTATGCCACATCTCGCCGCTGTTTCCAGCTCCTGAACGGTCATCATAAACCCACCGTCACCTGACAAGGAAACAACAACTTTATCGGGATGGGCAACCTTCGCGCCGATTGCTGCCGGGAGCCCATACCCCATAGCGCCGGAGGTAGGTCCGATGTATGTCTTTGGCAGATTGAATGAATAAAAGCTATGGAGCCAGCCCGCAAAGTTGCCGGCATCATTTGTAATGATGGAATCATCTGGAAGAAGTTCCTTTAAAGTTCGAATGACATTTCTCATATTAATCCATTCATCAGCTTCGTCCGTCTCCTTATATAGATCCTGTTCGTACGCTTTCCTTCGTTCAGCCGTCCATACTTCCCACTTACCAAACAAATTGATGGTTAACAGCTCTTTTAACGCCGAAGCAGCATCAGCCACAATCCCAATTTCAGGGTTATTTACCTTTCCGATCGTATCGTAATCAATATCAATCTGAATTAGCTTTTGCTGGGCCGTCGGGTACATGTAATCCTGTGTTGTCACTTCTGACAGGCGGGTTCCGATGGCTATAACAACATCAGCTTCCTTCATGGTTTTTAACACGGATGGGAATATCCCCAATCCGGCGTGACCAGCATACAACCTATGGTTGTTTGGAAAAACATCATGCCTGCGGAAAGACGCTATTACAGGTATATCTAATTTTTCAGCAAACTCAACCAGCAAACCCTCTCCATTAGAGGCAATGACACCACCGCCAGCCACAATGAGCGGGCGTTCCGCTTTTTCCAATAGTTCCTGGAATTTTTGGATATCCTCCGGTATGGGGCGTGGCGCTGGAATGGCTACCGGCGGACCAAAGCTCACGTCGATTTCTTCCTTTAAAACATCTTCTGGAAGGGACACAACAACAGGTCCAGGACGGCCAGACTGGGCAATTCTGAAAGCACGCTGTATCAGCTCGGGTGTTCTTTCGGGATCTTTAAGCTCAACCGTCCATTTGGCTATATGTCCAAAGAATTGGTCCAAATCGATTTCTTGAAAGCCTTCCCGGCCACGAAATTTGCTATGAACCTGTCCTAGGAAAACAACCATAGGTGTAGAATCCTGAAATGCCGTATGGATTCCAATTGCTAAGTTTGACCCACCTACCCCTCTTGTCGCCATTGCGACCCCGGGTTTCCTTGTAGCTTTTCCGTAAGATTCTGCCATGAACGCCGCTCCGCCTTCATGCCTTGTGGAAATTAATTTCATATTGCTTGATGAGTAGATACTGTCCATTAGAGGCAAATAACTCTCTCCGGGTACACAAAATACATGTGATATTTCTTCCATTTCCATATACTTGACGATGGCGTCAGCCACTGTTATCCGCTTGGTCATAGTCCATATCCCCTTTTTTAGTTTATAGAAACTTTGTTTGTTTTTTAAATGCAGACATCGTCAAACTCTAACTCTTTTAAAACGCTAACAAAAACATCTAAAGCTTCTGACAATTGTTCATCGCTTATCACTAGAGGTGGTAATAACCGGATAACGTTGCCATGGGAACCGGCCGCCAAAACAATAACACCGTTTTCATAACATCTTCTAATAATCTTTTTAACCAACTCCGGGTATGGTTCCTTGGATATTTGATTTTTTACAAATTCAATCCCAATCATTGCTCCAAGACCTCTTACATCACCAATATATTTCGAGATATTTTTCAGACGATCTTTAATTTGCACACCAATAGCTTCTGCCCTATCCACTAATTTCTCTTTTTCAATTATTTCGAGCACCTTTAATGCTGCTGCACATCCTAATGGATTACCACCCAACGTTGTTCCCAGTTCTTTCGGAAGAGGTGAATCCATGATTTCAGCTTTTCCCGTTACAGCGGCTAACGGCAGCCCAGCCGCAATGGATTTGGAAGTAACGGTTATATCCGCAGCAACATCAAAATGTTCCATCGCAAATAGTTTTCCAGTACGAGCAAATCCTGTTTGTACTTCATCTGCAATAAACACAATGCCATATTGGCTGCACCACTTTCTTATGCCCTTCACAAAATCAATTGAAGGAGTTACCAATCCCCCTTCTCCCTGGACTGGCTCCATGATAATGGCAGCAATGTCATGAGGATCGACGGTAGTTTGGAATAATTGTTGAAAGCTCTGAAGCAGCTCCTTATCGGATAGGCTGTCACGATAATAGTAAGGATATGGCAATCGGTATATATCTGTTGCCATTGGACCAAATCCTTTTTTGAAATTTTTAACCTTTCCTGTTAAAGACATGGTCATGAAGGTCCTTCCATGAAATCCTCTTTCAAACGAAATGATAGCAGGCCGATTCGTGTATCTTCGGGCAATTTTAATGGCGTTTTCCACTCCCTCTGCACCACTATTCAAGAAAATGGTCTTTTTAGGGAAATTTCCGGGTATAATCTCATTTAATTTCTCTGCTAATTGAACATATGATTTATACATGGTTACAGGAAAGACAGGATGAATAAAATGGTCCGCTTGGTCCTTTAAAACCTTCACAACTTCAGGATGGGAATGTCCAACGTTCAAACTTCCAATCCCAGATGCCAAGTCTATAAATTGATTACCATCCACATCTCTAATCAAGGCTCCTTTTGCTTCGATTACTTCTATTGGAACATTTGTTGAAATCCCCCGCGGAATATGGTCTTCACGCTGTTTTAATAAACCTGCAGATTTAGGACCAGGAATGTCAGTCCTTATTTTGATAAAACCCAAAGGAATACCCCCTATGTGAATTTATTAATTACCTGCACAACAGAATTTAATCGTTTCAATTATTGAAATACCATTTCACTTTTATGAGTTAAGTATAACAAGCGAAAAAGCGGATTTCAATATATTTTTAATTTTCCCAAATTTAAATATATACTTGTGCTACAGGAACCACCTGGATTCTGTGTTAGATTTCTAGATAAAAAGGAAATGAAAGAATGGAGTTGCAGTTGATGTAGTGAGGTATTATATGGGGAATAGTCTTATTTCGGGAAATTTGGTATATAGCCTCAATCATAAAAGGTCAGTAAGACCAGTCCTCTGAAAAACAAAAGTTCACCAAAGGACTGATTTTTAAGTTCTTACACTCTAGAATAACCCAGCTCTTCTGAAATACGCAGGGCGGTTTCTCTCGTTTTCTCCTTTACCGACCCAACAAGCTTTTCCTTTATTCTTGTTTCCGGACCACTAACGTTCAGCGCCGCTACTACTTCATTTTTAAAATCATATATTGGATATGAAATACCAATTGTTCCATCATCCTGCTCCCCGTAACTAACGGCATACCCTTGCTCTCTTATCTGTCGAATTTCTTCTTCTAACACACTTGCATTATCAATTGTGTGTTCCGTTAACTTTTTAAACGTCATGTTTTTGATAAGTTCTTGTCTTTCAGCTCGAGGTAAATAGGAAAGCAGCAGCTTCGGCCCAGATCCAACGTACAGTTCAGACCGTTTTCCAATTCTGGTATAAAGTCGGACTGCTTGGTTAGTCTCTACCTTCTCAATATATACTGCTTTATCTTGGTCTAAAATCGCTAAGTGAACTACTTCATCAATATCAGCACATAATTTTTTCATCAACGGGAGCGCAACCGCTCGAAGTTCTAGTGCCTCGGCGACAAGATTGCCTAAATCGAGTAATTTTAATCCCAAACGATACCGAACATCCTGATTATTATTTTTTATTTTAGTTAAAAACCCACATACTTCTAACGAGGTAAGCAAACGGAAAACTGTTGGTTTTGTCATTCCTGATTTTTCTGCTATCGCACTAAGAGTTAATTCCTTTTGTTCCTTCGAAAATAAATCAAGCAGTCCTAATGCTTTGATTACACTTTGATTCATTATATCTCGCCACCTTAAATTAATAGTTTAAAAAGATCATGAAGTTTCATTCACATACCAATAAGGGAACTTGTAATGGACAGAAAATTCCGAAAATAAATCGCATTTTTATCTTTTCTTAATATAATTATACGAAAATAGAAATATCGTTTCAATAAATGAAATAGGTGATTTATTAATAAAATTTCGTTCGAAGGGATTATTCAAATTACCACCAATATTTTTAATTATAATTACACCCTTGTCGAATACAAAAAAAGATCTAACCCTTGAAGAGTTTGATCTTTTTTCTAAGTACTTCTTGTAATTATTTCGATATGCTTGTTTGCGCTATGTCCTTATCCTCAACTAATGAAAGTGTATGTTTTTCTTCGCTTTTATCCACGACAGCAGCTCCAACGATATCCCCTGTGACATTACAAGTCGTAAATACCATATCCGTTATAACGTTTACCCCTGCTGTAAGCCCAACAATTTCAATTGGGAGCCCTGCCTGAGTAAACACAATAGACATCCCTATTAAACCGGCTCCCGGGACTCCAGCAGTTCCTATTGCCGCTAGGGTTCCAGTCAAGATAATGGCAATAATGGCACCAACACTTAAATCATACCCTATAATATCTGCAGCAAAAACGACCCCTACCCCAAAATGAATGGCCGAACCGTTCATATTCACAGTAGCCCCTACCGGAAGAGTGAAGTTCGCAACCCGATCACTAATGCCGGCTTTCAGTGCACTCTTAATCGTAACCGGAAGCGTCGCTAAGCTGCTAGACGTTACGAAAGCGGTTACAATCGCTTCCCGCGTATTTACAAAGAATTTTATTACCGGTACTTTAAAGAGTAATAGAATGATTGGGAATACTACTACCATTTGGATCCCTACTCCCAAATACGAGGCTCCTACATACTTGGCTAGTGCACTTAGTGTATCAAGTCCTTGAGTCCCTATTGTTGTAGCCGTTATTCCTAGCACCCCAATAGGTGCGTATTGTAAAATCCCATTAAGGATGCGGAAAACAACCTCACTTCCAGCCTCCATAAACTTTAATAATAGATTACCCCATTCTTTTGTCTGCTTTTCATTTGAATGTCTCATGAAATTGATGGCAAACCCTACAATTATAGATAAGAACACAATACTTAAAATATTTCCGTTTGCAAAGGATTCAAAAATATTAGAAGGTATTATTTGTAACAAAACATCAATAAGGGAGGGAGCTTCTGGCACTTCAATACTTGAATTCTTCGGCATGCTCAACCCCACACCCGGACTGATTAATTTGGCAATCCCGATTCCCATAAATACTGCAAGTGCAGTTGTTATGATGTAGTAAGGAAATATCTTTCCGCCTATTCGGCCCAATTCCTTAGGATTCGAATTATTTATGGATACTATGATTGTTAATAAAATAAGAGGAACAACCGACATTTTTAGAAGCTTCAGAAAGATGTCACCTAGAGGTTTTAATACTTCCGCGGACGGCCCAAAAATTAATCCTATACAAATTCCCAGTAAAAACCCCGTTGATATTTTTAAAATAAATGATTTTCTAAGATACCACTTCCATATTCTATTCATCCATGTTCCTCCCAATTTTTCATAATTTCTAACCCCTTATTAAAAAACAAACTGTCCTTCAACATAACTTTTCAACTTAAATTAATAATATGTTTCTCCTTTCTTGTTTCATTAAATGAAATACCATTTCATTTTCATATTTAAATTATATAATGTCGTCTAAATCTTTTCAATAGTAAAATTAGTCTGTTAATTGGGAATTAAAAAAGGGTCCGGTCCCCCGATCCACTACTAATGCATCGTGGGACTGACCCAAAATTTATAAATTTACGATTAATCCACTGCCAAATGTAGTTAAATTACCCTTTTTGCTTGACCTGATTTATTCTCATTGATTATTTGCGTGAAGTGATCCGGAGCAACATTTGCTTTGATTTTCATCGCAACATAATAAACGATTGCTGAAGTGATAATAGATTGAACAGCAGGTAAACCGAATGCATGAACGTATTGAGTATAGTATCCTACTAATGTTCCGATTACCATAGCAATGGTAGCCATCCAATTCCACCCTTTATGATCCACCCATTGTTGTTTACGAATAAAAAAGAAATCTGCCATCATAATTCCGCCAATTGCAGGATAAATAAGTGCAGTCATGTACAGAAAATCCATAAAATAATCAAGTATACCGGCTAAAGCAATGACAATTGATACAAGAGTCCCTGCTAAAGTAAGCAGTGCTCTTCCTTTATTCGAGTTAACGTTTAACATATTTGCTAATGCAAGACCCATACTGTAATTATTAACCAATTGACTTGTCCAAGTAGCCAGCCATAAAATGAGGAAGCCCCATAAAGGAAAACCTAAATTCATCATTACCTGAACAATATCGGCTTCGCCTACACCAATCGCCATTATCGCACCAACATAAAAGAGAGGAAAACCAACGCCTACAATACCAATTGGAATCAAAATATTATCTTTTACTGATGGCTTTGCATAACGAGTATAATCGGAAGCAATTACCCATTGCGAAACATTTAACCCAATTACTAAGCTGACTGCAGCAAGAAATGTCATTTGTGGCTCTGGATTCCAAGAAGTAATTTTTTCCAAGCCGATGTTTTTTAACGCATAAAATATACCGCCAGCAATTAAGAGCAGACCAGCTGGAACTGCTAAATAATCAGTCCATTTCATTGATGAATACCCAATAATAGATGGCAAGGCAAATAGGAGACCAGCAATAACGGTTATTAATGCCCACGATAACCATTGGGTTTTATAGTCAATATGAAACATAGCAGCTATTGCGTTTCCTGTTACTGCGGTTTGAAGCGCCCACCATCCCATTGAAACGATAAAAATAGTAAGACCAACAATTAACCTAGCCTGAACTGAGCCGAAGCTCGTTCTAGCAATAACCGATGAAGAGCGTCCAGTTTTTGCACCAATATACCCTTGAATGGCATTTCCGGTCCATTGAAAAACGAATAAAGCAACTACTAAAATCCAAAATAATTTTCCTAATCCAAAGCTCCCCATAAGAGATGCGCCAACCATGAGTACTGGAATAGTAAACTCAAGACCTCCAAAAATAATGGCTGGAGAAATCCAATGCTGTCTTTCATTCAACGGTACAGCAGAGAGTGCCTCATCCTTACTTCCACCTTTTCTTAGTGATACATCTTCCATCCTGCTTTAACCCCTTTACTATTTTAATGGTATAACGCACTACCGAACATCAGGAATTAGAATTTTCAGTAAACATTTTTTATAAAAAAAGCCTTGCCTAGCAAGGCTTTTTGTTAGTGAACCTTATCCAACTAAAACCCAGATAATCTCACAATCTTCATTACTATCATTGTAAGCAATATGTTCCTGACCGGCAGGTATAAAAGTAGCTTCCCCGCTTGAAACACGGAGGGTTTGCCCGTTAGTTTCCGTCATAATGGAGCCCTTTATAATGATGGAATATTCATTTTCTTCGTGGTTTGAAACACCTTTTAAAGGAACTCTTTTTCCCGGTGGAATGGTTACTGTGCCCATCTTTAACTTTCCGGATACAGCTGCCTGTTCAAAAACGTTTTTTAACGGCACTGCTGCATTTGTATCTTCTGGTAATCTGTCAATTTTTAAGACTTCCACTCTATTCTCCCCTTTGCTGACGATCAACGGTTAACCCCTCAATTATGAAGGTTTCAGGATTGACAATAACTCCAAAATCTTCTTTCGCTTGTTCAATAGAGACGTAGCCGTTTTTAACATCCTTTGCTACTTTTTCAGCAGGACGTTTAAATGGATCTCCATAACCACCACCGGTTGCAGTTACAAGCTTCACAACATCACCGGTATTCAATGGATATCTTGGGTAAATACCGTACGGACCATCTACTTCTCCATTTACTTTTTCAACGTAGAATTTATTTGCCGAGCCCTCTTTACCACCATTAATTCCCCATGGGACAAATTTATGACGGCCAAAGGTGATGGAAGCAGCCTGGTTATCAGTTAATGCACGGTAGGAACGAATGACACCTGCACCACCGATATATTCACCGGCTCCAGCCCCGTCAGTATGTAGACTGTATTCATCTACCAATACTCCGTAGCGTGTTTCAGCTACCTCAACTGGAACATTATATGTTTCTCCATCGCCAATACAGAATTGACCTCTAGCACCGTCTTGGCCATCGGCAGCGCCCCAGCCACCAACAGATGGCTCAACAATTAAGAAAGGTTCTTTTGTATCAGGGTGTAAACCAGATAGAACCACTGAGCAGACGGATAATAAATGACCTGCTGTTAATCGATGCGGTACTACCGGAGCAAGTGCTTTCCATATTAAATCGGCTCCGGCCTGCATGCTTTCCCAATAAATTGATACTGGTGCCGGACGTTCAGCTGAAAGAACTGATCCTTTATCGGTAATGACTTCTAATAAGCGAAAGACACCATCGTTCGCATCCTGAGACGGATTTGTTATTGCCATGAAAATCGCACGGACAGCTGACACAAGAGCTGTATAGGAACAGTTAATCGGTCCAGGTACTTGTGGATGACTACCGCGGAAATCCGCAATAAATTTATCGTCCGTAATGGTTACCTTTACAACTACTTTAAATGGACCATTACCAAACCCGTCATCATCGATGAAACCTTCTGCTTCATACGTCCCTTTTGGTAGTTTGCTAAGCTCTTGCCTTGCAAGCTGTTCGCCGTGATCCAATAAGTATTCAACTGACGAAAGCACAACATCTTTTCCGTGTTTCTCGCATATTTCAATTACACGTTTTTCCCCAGTCTTTAACGCAGCTACCTGCGCCCACATATCCCCTAATGATAAATCAGGGAAACGGACATTTGCCTCAATAATATCAACGATGGCCTGATTAATCTGTCCTTCGTTAAACAGTTTCACACAAGGAAATTGCAAACCTTCTTGGAAAATATCCGTTGCATCATTACTATAAGAACCCGGGTCTTTACCTCCAACTTCTGTCCAGTGCGCTTTATTGGCTGAAAAAGCAACCAGCTCCCCTTTATAGAAAATCGGCATTACAAGCCCTACGTCTGAAAGATGAGATCCGCCGCCGCCGTAGGAATCATTAATAATGATGATATCACCTGGTTTTAATTTGCCATCTCCGTATTTTTTCAAGGTTTGTTTTACCATGTCGGTCAGCATGCCAATAAATCCGGTTACACCGTTCCCTTGCGTTAATAACTGTCCTTTCGCATCAAGAAGACCGCTTGCATAGTCAAGGACTTCATAGATAATTGGGCTCATTGAAGTCTTTGCTAGTGCAATAAACATTTCATCGCCTATAGCAATCAATGAATCTTTTACAATTTCGAGTGTAAATGGATCAACTTTTGTTTTAACAACTTGTGTCATATCACTCCACCCCCGTGTCAATGATTAGATTTCCATATTCATCAACGGATAACAACTGACCTGGATACAGAACGGTCGAAGCAGTAGCTTCCTCTACAATAGCAGGACCTGAAACCTGAACTTCTTTGCCAAGTAAATGACGATGATAGACCTTTGTGTCCATCCAGCCATCTCCTTCAAAATAAACTGGACGGGTTTCTTTCAAAGCATCTTCCGCATTGCCGCTGAATTCTAATTTCTTCAACGTCGGTTTGACAACCTTTCCAAAGGCAGTTAAATGCAAGCTGACAATTTCAGTTGGTGTCCCTTCCAATTTAAAGGTAAAATTCTGTTCATGAAGATCACCAAAACGTTCCACAACTTCGGCGATAGTTTCAGTTGTCCATTCGCCATTTGGAACCGGTACCTTCACGGTATGCTCTTGTCCAAGATAGCGAACATCTGCAAATCTAGTGAACAATACCTTGCTTTCATCAAGTCCTTCCTCTTTAAATTGATTCAATGCCTGCTGTTCAAGTGAAGTCCATTCATGATTTAGTTCAGAAAGATCAACTTGATTGAGTCTTCTAATATAGGTCTGAATATAATCATGACGCAAATCGGTCATCAGCATTCCCCAAGCAGAGAAAACAGAAGAGGCAACCGGCACAATTACTTTCTTAACACCTAATTCTTTTGCTAATGCTGTAGCATGCATCGAACCGCCGCCGCCAAAAGCAACTAAGGAAAATTCGCGCGGATTATGACCTTTACGTATTGAAATTAGTTTTAAGGCATTTAACATGTTTGAATTGGCAATCCGAATGATACCTAAGGCAGCATCTTCTACTGACAAATTAAAGTGTTCAGCAACCTTTCCCTTTACCGCAGCCTTTACTTTTTCCAAGTCAACTTTGTAATCAAAATTCTCAGGAGAAAGACGACCTGTAATTAAGTTTGCATCAGTAGTAGTAGGTTCTGTCCCACCCTGTCCATATGCAACAGGTCCAGGCAGGGCACCAGCTGATTGAGGTCCAACCTTTAAAGAACCAGCTCCATCAATCCAGGCAATAGAACCGCCGCCATTCCCAATTTCTACAATGTCAACGACTGGAACCTTAATTGGATAACCAGCATTCCTTTCATTTCGTTCAATAAAATAGTCAGTTGAAACCTTAACTTCTCCTTTATTTATGAGAGAACACTTCGCTGTTGTACCACCGATATCGAAGGCAATGATATTTTCCTCGCCAATGATTTCACCTAACACAGCAGCTCCATAAATTCCTGCTACAGGACCGGATTCAACCATATTAATCGGGGTTTGCTTGGCGCTATTAAAGGTAGTTGTTCCACCGTTTGACTGCATAATATAATTTTGGCTGTCAGTCTCATTTTCAAGGAGTTTTGCATGCAAACGATCAACATATGAGGCTGCGATTGGTTTTACATAAGAATTAAACACCGTTGTACTTGTCCGCTCATATTCCCGCCATTCTTTCGTGACTTCGTGAGAGGCAGTAACAGCAACTTCCGGCCAGACCTCATTAATTAGTTCCTTCGTTTCGATTTCATGCACAGGGTTTACATAGGAATGCAAATAGGAAATCGCAATGGCCTCTACTTCTTCTTTTTGAAAATAAGCGACAATCTCTTTTACTTGTGCTTTATTTAACTGCGCCAAAACCTCACCTTTATAGTTAAGACGCTCTTCAACTTCCTGGCGCAAATAGCGCTCTACAAATGGTACAGGTTTTTGGTAGCGAATATTAAACAAATCAGGACGGTTCCCTCGTCCAATCTCAAGAACATCACGGAATCCTTTCGTGGTAATTAAACCTGTCTTTACTCCTTTTCTTTCCGTTAAAGCATTAATAATGACAGTTGTCCCATGAATAAATGTTTGGATAGCGGCTTGATCAATTCCACTTTTTTCAATTACATCGATCACACCTTTTTCAAAATTGGGAGGCGTGGTATGGCTCTTAGCCACTCCGATTTCACCATTCTCATTGACATACACTAAATCTGTGAATGTTCCGCCAATGTCTGTAGCTACTCGCATGTAAACTCCACCTTTCTATAGGTTTGATATATTAATTTCAGTTAAAAAATAACTGGTGTTAACACCGATAAAATAATCGATTCACTATTAGTTGGATTTTCTAATGAATGAGGACAAGTGGATGGAAAATGAATCGATTCGCCTTCACGAACGACATACTCCTTCCCTTCAATGTAAAAAATAAGTAATCCTTTCAAAACATAGTGGTACTCTTCCCCTGAATGACCAAAATGTTGTGATTGTTTTTGCTGGGGAGGAATCTTAACCAAAATTGGTTCCATTGTTCTCCCGGCAAATACACCATTTAATCTTACATAAGTAAATTCAGAACCTTTTAACTGAAATGGTTTTTGTTCATCCATTTTGACCACATAATGTTCCTGCTGCTTTTCCTCTTCGAAAAATTCAGTTATTTTCACATTTAATGCATCTGCAATTTTTTTTAAGGAAGTAATAGCTAAGGAGGTCGCCCCTCTTTCTACTTGTGATAAGAAACTAATCGAGAGGTCTGTTCTTTCACTAAGCTCTTTCAAGGTATAACCCCTTAAAAGCCGTAGCTCCTTTATCTTTTTGTAAATTTCATCCATGTCAAACTCCTTTATTGTATTACTATAAAATTCTACCTTTACTAAAATTTATTTTAGTATTACTGTAATTGAATTTATAATAACAGATTGTTTTATAAATTTAAAGAATATTTTTAAGATTTATTCCATTTAGTTATTTTAATCTGAAATTTAATGAAATCTTATGAAAGGCAGTATATGGGTAATTAAACGTGATATTTGAGGAGAATTAATAAAGCTAAAAAAGTCAGTCACCGCTGATTAATAATTTCATACAGCTGAAACTGACCTAATAGATAATATTTATCTGGCGGCAGGTCCTATAACGGGAAAAGAAGCCTAATAAGCCAAAGTTGAGGCTCTTTTATATGTAGGATTAAGTATGTTAGAGGTATGTATATATCAATCTAGTTACCATAAACGATGTTTTTGGCTTATGAAAAGGATCTTCTCGTGTTGAAGATCCTTTTATGTTACTAAGGTTTCCGATATCTTTTAAAGATATTCCGTAAACAGCCTTATAATTTGCGGTATTTAAAAACTATGAGAATACTGCAATTTTACGTGCGATCGATTCTGTTAAACGCGATGCTACTTTAGGAACAGCCCATTTAATAATGGGTGTTAACACCGCCCCCGATAATCCGCCTGCACGGACTTCCACCTTACAAGTCATTGTTGTTTTACCATTAACTTCTTCTGCCGTAAAGTGACCGCTTCCTGTAAAATTATCGGATAAACCTTTTAGTTCAAACTTAATATTTGAAGGTTCATTCCATTCGGTAATATCTACCTGCGCTTGTACTGTTTTTTTAATACCTTTCACATTGCCTTCAAATGTCCAGATAGATTGCTTGTCATTTATGATTTCATGTTCTTTATAGGCTGGTACTGTCGTTGCCCATTTTTCAAGATCACTGACATAATCCCAAACTGCTTGAACATCTACTGGAATTTCTACTGTATGGATTCCGGTTGCCATTATGATACCCACTTTCACTATGTATGAATTGTAAATTTATATTTCTACTAAATATAATTATTACATAAAAGACATAAACTTACATCCCTAATTATACATAGCTTTCATTCTACTACTAACTTATTATTTGAAGAACAGAAATTTACCAATCCTCTACACTGTGGCCCGATTGCTGAAGATTAAGATATAGAATTCATTAATTTGGATAAGAAAAAGGCCCAATATGGCAGCTGGTTCTTAAAATATACCCCTAGTAGTTTAAAATGAAAAAATTTCACTATGTGTAACATTTCAATTTAACTGGCAAACTCTTGGGTTATTCTTTTTCCTTTCTCTACTCGTTCGGTAAATCGTCCATCTGTGTATTCTTTTATTACATTTCTCCAAAATAATTGTGCTTGTTCATTTTTTTCCATTTGGAAAACTTCCCAATTGCCCTTGTGTAAACGAAATATCTCACTTGCAACAGATTTACCCAGGCCCGTTCTACGGTACTTTTTCATAATAAAGAATTCTGCAATTGAAAAATATGATTTAGTTTCTGTTTTTATCCATTTAACTAAGACAAAACCTGCGTATTTTCCTTTGAACCTCACTAAATATGGGAAGTGATTATCTTCTGTCCAATAATCGTTTAAAGGATATTCACCAAATCTCCCATTTTCTTCAACATGTGCTTCAATAAACTCAGAAAAGTCATAAATGTAGAATTGCATGAGGTTCGAAAGTATTTCTATATTCTCCAAACTCGCTTTTATAATCTCGTAATCCATCAATAATACCTTCCTTATTCGTATCTAATGTGTATAAATCTTCTTCATAACAATCATAAGAGCACATTTCTGGCTAAGAAATGCTCCTTATAGCGGAACAAATGTAAGCTGCCTTATTAATCTCCTTTTATATTAGTTTTCCAGCTTTTTTGTAGTTTCCGAATGGAAACGATTTGTCCAATGTGGTAGGCGTTATGCGTCGACAAATTTCCTAGAACGGCCCACCACTTTGCGGTCTCTGGGAAACCATTCACATCATTTTCTACCTTTTCCTCAGTCAAAAGGTCTTGCCATTGCAGCAGTATTGTTAAGAGGCTCTTTTTTAAGTCATCAAACGATTTATTTTCTGTAATAATAAAGCTTTCATTATTGTCACTTATGGGCGTAACAGCATTTACATGAGATTTTTTGTATCTCTTTTGCCAAGTTTCATTCCAATAAAGAAGATGTTGTACAATTTCCGCAATACTATTGCTTTCATCATTAGGTTTCCAAAACGCTTCTTCCTCTGATAAGTCGGCAACCGATTCCGAAAACGGCACATACCAGCTAGGGTCGTTCGCATTTGCTAACAATTGATCTGCCAAAACATCTTTTGCGTGAGCCATACTAATCACACTCCTCTAATTATAAATTTCCTATTTCGACGCCGTTCTGAATTCTCCTGCATTATTCCGTTAAATGGGCCTTTAATAAAAAAGACGCGTTCCTAACGAGCCCGTTTGTTGAAGATCGTTTCTTAAATAGAGCTTAGGGAAGATCTGAAGTCTGATAAAAAAACAACCAAGGAACTTTTTCCTCGGCTGTCTCTTATTTAATCCACATATTTCAATTTAGTGCCATCATGGAAGATGATTTCCAACTCGAATCGATTATAGTCTGCAGGGAGGTCAAATGAGTTTAGAATTTGATGGATCGTATCCTTTTTGTTCGTGTCTTTAGAAATAGTCAGTTGTTTAACTTTTGAATAAATACTGTCGAATGCAGCTTTCCCGCTAAGGTGTTCATTATTTATATCATCATCAACTTCTCCTCCAATAAAACCTGAGTTGTCGTGATTAATCTCCGCTTCATACTCTTTTTGCTCGCCATAAGATACCTCTAAATCAATTTCACTGAAATCCAATTTTTCCAGTTGCGACTTCATTTCATATTGATCTTGTGTATTTTGGAGATGATTGGAATAATTAACATTGGTTGTTTTACCAATATTATTCTGTGCAATATTTTTTTGATTTGTATTATTATCTGTTTCATTTGTTTGGTCGCCACAAGCGGTTAATAAGGCGATACAAAATACAGATAAGAAGATAAACAAAATTCGTTTCATTTTTCGCCTCCGTATCGTCTTTCCTCCTTAGCAATCTGCATATTAAGAGGATGTCCAAAATTTCAGGAAAAATGACTAACGAATCATTTCTTCACTTCTTTTTACCTTCTCGTTTAGTTAATTCTCATAATTTTATATTTAGATAATGGCCATTTCATGCAAAAAAGCGCAGTTCCATCCTCTGAAAATGCGCCGATAATTAAATATCAAATGAAATTCTTTGGGAATTATTTTGTCAAAATGCGCATTAACACATCAACATCTGGTAACCCATACTCTTCATCCATCTCTTCTTGAGTAAGAAGACTGTTGATGATGGTAAAATACCATGACAATATCCTTCGGGGTTCGCCTGGCGAAAATTCACCCGATTGCTGACCTTTAACGAAGATAGGGATTATTGGTTCAATCAGAACATTTGTTGAAACTCCTTCAAAGATCTGTGTGACCTTTTCGGGAACATCATCAGCCTTGCGGGCACGTTCCATTAACATAAAGGCATGAATATTGTCCTCATCAAGTATGTTTATCGTTAATGTTCTAATTTGTTCAAAAGGTGTTCCCGGTAAAAACCCAACATTCTCGAGTTCACTTCTTGCTTCTTCCATCAATTCTTGGACGAGAGTGATGAAAAGCTCTTCTTTAGAATTGAAATAACGGTAAATTAATCCTTCACTAATGCTTGCTTCCTTAGCAATCATGCTCGTTTTCGTGCCAGTATATCCTCTGCGGGCAAACATTTTAAGCGCGGCTTGTTTGATCTGCTCCCTGCGTTCGTCACGGATTTGATCAAGCTGCTGCTGTCTGTTTAATGGAGACACCCTTCCAACCTCCGGATCTATAAAATGTCATATTCATTATATCATTAATATAGAGAAATTTTGCTTTTATCATTAGATGATAGACGTTGAGACCAGTGGACATACTCTATTGATCAATTCCTCAAGAAACTGATTAGGTCGGGCAAAACACGCAAGGTGGCCAGCATTTTTGATGAGAACAAACTCCTTATGAGGGGCTTCAATCTCATCGTAATAAGCTCTAGCCAGTTCAGTTGGGGTGATAATATCATGATCTCCGTGAAAAATAAAAACCGGCAGCTCAAATTTACCGTATTTTTTAAAATCAAAGTTTATTAATTCATCAAATAGATGGTCTAGGGAATAACTCATCCCTTTAAAAATATCCATCAAATCACGTATTTTATGTTCCGGAGAAGAGAGCATTGAGGGCAAAAATAAGTCTGTAATCATATTGGGGACATCCTTAATAGTTTTAACGATAAGTCGATTCTTTTTGTCAAAATCTTTACGATTCCATTGAGCTTGATCAAATCCCATTTTCTCAAGTAGCTGTACACCCTTCGAAATACCTGCCTCGCGGAAAGCGTTGACTGATAATGTATACAAAAGATTTTGTGAATCTGGGGCATTCTGATCTGTGCCGACATAGGCATAAAAAAGATCTGGCCTTAGCTTTGCCATCATGATTCCGATAAGACTGCCCACAGAGCTTCCAATAAGAATCACCTTTTGATGACCGAGTTTATCACGCAAATATTCTGCAGCCTCTATCCCATCCTTCACGAGACGGTCGAAAGTGATGACACCACTGCCCTCTTTACCGTTTTTGCCAAAAGTCTTTCCTGCTCCACGCTGATCCCACTGAACAACATTGAAGTGCTTCTCCCATGAACGCAACAACGGACTGAAGATGGAATAGGTCGAAGCCGGACCGCCATGAATCAATAACAAAACAGGGTTGTTCCGATTCTCTCCACGAATCGTGATCCACTGATTGATACCGCCAATCTTAACGTAACAGCCTTCAACGATGCTATTAGCTGTGCTGATTTGAAGTTCTTTGGCATTCTTTCTCTGATTTCTCTTACGTAGAACGATTTCTCGCAGGATATTCGTTTGGCTCATTCCAACATGCCCTCTTTCCTTTTCAGATGAGTGAGCAACTTACTCATTATAAGAATGGAACATTTTCCTGAAATTGTCAATAAGGAATGTTCATCAATACACCAGGGAAATTTCTTCATAGATTTCGCCCCCCAGATCTGAACAGTAGTCTTTATGCAGCTCACCGAATATATTTCAGCGGCTATTATTAGACGATATAGACTTTTCTATTAGATTTAATAAAATGGGAAGCTCATTATTCCCTAATCCTAACGAAAAAAAGCTGAAGACTCCATACAGAGCCTTCAGCTTTTATAGATTAATAGGATAATCCATCACCGAATTTGGCTACTCCCGGAATGGTTACCGGAAGCTTTCCGGATGGATTGACTTCACCCGCCAGCACTCTGGCCAAGGCATTTACTGATACGTCACGGTCTCCATAGGTTGCTAGATAGGCATTCACATTTGGAAAGGACATTAAATCATATGGGTTGCGGATCGCCGCGACAATGATTGGCTTGCCGGTTCCCTGCAACGCCTTTACCAGGTTTTGCTGTGCCGCATTCGTATTGGCGGTATACGTGGTCACAATGATTTTGTCGGCCTGCTGAGCTGACGCTACAGCACTGTTTATTTGTGCAGCAGTCGGTGAAGCGGCGGTTGCATAAATACTTGTATTAAACCCTTTATTTTTAAGCAGTTCGGAAAGCATGCCCGGTTTACCTGTTGATGGTCCGGTGATAAAAATCTTGTCCGTATTTTTCAATGGAAGCAGATTGTTTTCATTTTTTACTAGTGTAATGCTTTTATTGGCAATTTCATCTGCAGCTGCTAAATGTTGGGCTGTTCCGATATTGCTAATGGCGGAGACAGGTGTATAAGGATTATCGAATAACCCTCGCTTAAATTTATACTCGAGAATTCGGTAGACGGATTCATCGATGCGCTTTTCCGAGATTTCTCCGCTTTGGGCAGCGGCCAGCATTCCATTATAGGCAGCCTCCACATTCGGCGGGTTTAGGAGAATATCAGCACCAGCCTTGAATGCTTCGACTGCCACCCGGTCTGCAGGTACGACATTCGCACCCGACATCCCAAGGCTGTCGGTAATAATCAAGCCTTTAAACCCAAGCTCACTGCGAAGCAAATCAGTAAGAATCGGCTTTGAAAGTGTCGCAGGAAGACCGGATGGGTCGAGTGCTGGAACAACGATATGGGCCGTCATAATCGCATCGATACCTGCGTCAATTGCTGCTTTAAACGGTTTTAAATCAACTTTATGAAGTGTTTCTAAATCATGAGTTATGATTGGCAGGCCATAATGGGAATCGACAGCTGTATCACCATGTCCCGGAAAATGCTTAGCAGTGGCAATCAATTTATTGTCTTGATATGCCCCTACTTGAGCGACTGTTAATTCTGAAACCAAGCCGGGATCTTCACCAAAGGAACGAACCCCGATAACCGGATTGGCCGGATTTACGTTGACATCAGCCACCGGTGCAAAATTCATATTCACGCCAATCCCTTTTAATTCCGTAGCTAAAATAGCGGCAGAATCAGCGGCGAATTGGGAGGAACGAGTCGCTCCAAGAGCCATATTCCCCGGAAACACCGTTCCAGGGTTTACCAGGCGCTGTACAATCCCGCCTTCCTGGTCGGTCGAGACAAACAGCGGGATTGGCATCCGCTGGTCCATTGCGATTTTTTGAATCCCGTTCGAAAGGGTGTTAGTCTGTGTGGCATCGAGTGGAGTCAACACATTATCCGTCCAATTAAAATAAATGACACCACCGACATGGTATTTTTCAATCACTTCTTTAAAGTTTTTCCCGCCGCGATTTCCATTTAGATTGGTTGCTTCATAATTTGGATCTGTCGGTGTTTTTCCATAGACATGGACAATGAACAACTGGCCGATCTTCTCTTCAAGTGTCATATGCTGAAGTTTGCTTTGAATCCAGCCGTTCTTGGCTTCCCCTTCTTTCCAGCCCGGTTTTGTTGGATCCTGCCAGCCGGTGGCTCCTGCGGAAAAGGGCAGGCATAAACATAATAGCGAGATGATGGCAACGATTGAAAACAAGCGATTCTTTTTCATCAAAATTCCCTCCTTATTTATGGCTGATTTCCGCGAATTAATGTGAGCTCCGCGATGACAGGACGATGGTCGGATGCAAGTGTTTCAATAACTTTAGCAGATTTTACGCCGATGTTTGGTGTTGGCATTATATAATCAATTCTGCTGTTTGGCGCTAGCGCTGGGTAAGTATATCCAGGTTCGTCGTTCGTTAGGGCCCAGGCATCAGTGAATTGCTCAAAGAGCGGCTGAAGCTCAGGGGCCTTGGAGCCAGCGTTCATGTCACCTGCCAAAATGCTGTATTCATGCTGCCCCGTATATTGCAGCATATCGGCTACTTGCATTTTCCTAACGGTGGGATCCGAACGGTAGTCCAAGTGCGTGACATAAAACCAAACCTTCGCACCCTTTACATTAATCAGCGTTTCAAGAAATCCCGGTGCAGGTTTTGGAACCGGATTGGGCTCCTGCGTTGATAGTCTCGTAATATCACGATTATTGGCTTCGATAATCGGGTATTTACTTAACACCGCCACGCCAAATTCGCGGCGAGGCTCCCCCTCATTTAAAGGATCCAGGCTGTAGATTGGTGTGAAGAAATAGTTCATGTCAAGCTCATTAGCCAATATTTCAATATCGTTTTCAAATAAGCTCCGGGCTCCCCAATGAACATCCACTTCCTGGAGAGCAATGATTTCCGCTCCGGATTGGCGGATTGCTTCGGCAGTTCGTTGAATATTATACTTTCCATCGGACCCAGCCCCTGCTTGAATATTATAGGTCATCACCTTTACATCCACCGTACGTCCCGGCGCCGATTCCCCCATGGCATAGCTCGCTGAACTATATAAAAATGTAAAAGAAGTCAAAAATACAAAGAAAAGCCAAAACTTTTTACCGGCCCAATTCATAGAGAGACAGCCTCCTATTCTGTAATTTTAAATTCTTATAAATAAAAGATTGTTGAAAAACTACTAATTGTGTGATCCGAGAAGTGAAAGATAAGGAGAATATATGTTGAAAAAAATCTAAGGAGTATCCAAATACGGGAGCAGCATCGCTAAAAACTATTAACTATATTAATTGAAAATTCCCTCCTTTTTCCAAAGTGTAGCGTTCAATCCAAAAGTACCAAATTAAATGTATAGTTGTCTATATAACAATAGAACCAAAATAAATATTCACCAATCAGACGCATAGTCCATTTTACCCGCAAAAAAAGATAGCCGATGAACTTATTTCTTCGGCGTTGTTGGGTCTTTTCATCTTCTTTTAATTGATCTATAATCGTGATTGTATTAACCAAATGGTTATTAAAGATTTGTCTGGCCATGATGCTACGCACTCTTGCCCTAATAAAAATATGAGTGCTTATTCTTGTTTGAGGAAAGCGGCCTTTCTAAAGGTATATTCCTCTTATATAATTAGCTTACTTCTTGATACTAAATGGTTCTAACAAAAATAGACTGCTAAAACTATCTATCGTTGTTCAATTATTGCGCCTGTGAGGTAATAAAATTTTTCAGTACATTTTTGGGTATTTTAGATATGGTTTCCTTATAAAATTGATCCCTCCTGATATGTAAGATTCAGGAGGGATTTTGTAAATATTTGATTGTGTGATAGCTCTACTGTCTTTTAAAGTTTGATGATTATCTACCTATGTTTTTCTTCAATAATCGCACCCGATTGTTGATTACTAAGGTGCTACAAGTTCAACTTTTATTCTGTCTGGATCCTCAAAGTAAACAGCGTAATGATTATCTCCACCTGCAAAAGGATGCTGGTCTTTATAAAGGATAGTTATTCCTTTCTCTTCTAATTTCTTTGTAATATCATCTACATGTTGTCGTGAATCTGCGTAAAATGCTAAATGATTAAGACCTACCCTGCATCTATGATATGGGACATTTAAAAACCGTTCTTCCGTTTGTACAAAAACTATGTATGTATCTCCAATTTTCCAACTTTGTCCACTTTCCCATTCCTGAAAAGAGCTGTATCCTAGTTCTTCTAGAAACCAGCCCCAAAAATCAATCGACTTACTTAAGTTAGATACGTATATTTCAATATGATGAAGTAGCCCCTTTGCCAACAATACTCCTCCATTACATAAATCGTTGTTATTTTTATCAAGTCTTTTCTAAGAAAAATGAAAGCACCTTCAACCAGGCACTACTCTTTACTAAGGAATAGCGCCTGGTTGTTTGATACTGATTAATTTATTTTTACTTGGTTTTATTGCAGAACTTTTTAAATATCCTTGTTCTAGGATTGCGCCAGTTTCTTAAACATTTGTTAACTAATATTTATATATAGATGAACTACATTGGTTACAAATCGCTCTTTTTTGAATGGCAACAAGAATCCGATTCAAAGGAGTGTTCATATTCGTCATGACGACGAAGCCATGTCTTACCGTTCCCGTCACTGCGTCCTGGGGGCTGTTCCCATTCCTCCTGCCTGCCAAGAGCTGTTAAATCGAGGTAGTTGAACATGCCAATTATCAGGTCAGTTCCACGGGCGTAAGTCGTATACGTGTGAAAAATTCTTTCACCATCGCGAAGAAAGGCACTCACGCCAGGGACTTCCATTGACGGAACGGAATCAAGGGGTACGCCCTTCTGTAGAAGCTCAACCTTGGTCATATAGTTGTATTCAATCGGAGCGACGGATTCGTCAAGCGTAGCATGAAAATCATAGTTAAAGTCGCTATTGAAGGAGGAGTACCAGGGAATGCTCCACCCCATACGTTCTTTATAGCGTTGGAGCTTAGGTAATGGAGCACGGGATATCAAGGCCAGTGACGTGTTTCGTGCATGGAGGTGGGCGAGATGGCCAATGTTGTCCGCAGCAAGCGAGCAAGCCGGGCAACCTGCTTCCCATTCAGGATCGAACATGAAGTGATGCACAATAAGTTGAGGACGTCCTTCAAACAGTTCAAGCAGACTGGTCTTACCATGCGGACCATCAAAGACATAATCCTTAATAATCTCTACCATTGGAAGTCGACGGCGCTCGGCATTCAGCGCATCCCGTGCCCTAGTGAATTCCTTCTCTTTCGCCAGCAGTTCCTTACGAGCCACAAGCCATTCGTCTCGTGACACGACATTTGGTAGTTGCAGATGATTTTGCGTTTTTTTCATATAGTCTTCTCCCTTCTCCTTTAAAAAACTGTTTTACTTTTTGTAGTAAAAAACCAAGAACGTTGTTTAGTGCTCATGCATTCTCACCCGCATCATGGCCTAATTTTACAAAAGGTAAGTAAAACGTTTCCCATATTATACCATGATATCATTACTATAATTATTACATTTACTTAAGATTCTTCCTCCATTATATGGCCCGATTGTTGAAAAATAGTAAATGACGATGGCTCAACTAAACTGACCATTCTTTGATCAACAAAAACAGCCGGCAATGGTTGCCAACTGTTCAAATAAGGCCCCTGTTAGTTATCCATACAGCAGAACTGCACCACAGAAAATGAAATTTAATTCGTTTTTCCATTGTAATATTAATAGTGACTATAAAGATTGGAATGTTACTTTTTTAAACCTCATTTCTCCCTTTTTACTAAATAACCTAATAAAAAATACAAGATACTTAAACATAGAATCAGAAATTCATACGTTGTTCCTAAGGCTTCTCTCGAAATAAAAAAAGTGAATAGAAGTACGACACCAATTAACATACAAAACCCAATGTAAACGTATCTCCATCCTTTAAATTTGATTCCTAAACAACCAGCTCCTGTTATTACACTACTTAAGCCTATGCTAAATAAAATTACTATAGTGAACTGATCTCTGGCTGTTGTCTCCATTTCGGAACCAAGAGCTTTCCCTAAAGATGTACCTAGTAAATATAGGAGTCCGTACCCCAAGGTAGCTATTATCATTATTGTCCCTAAAATCATTCCAATCGTTTTAGACATTTTATATTTACCCATGTCTTCGCCCCCTTAGTATCGATATCATTGCCTCGAAATCACAATTACTTTAAGGCGTAGCTAAAATACAAATCACTCAATGTATACCGTAATTTCCCTATAATTACTAGTAGAATCTGCCGAATAATTAATATAATTTTTTCACCATTCTTCAACTAAACTCCCGTTACTTTAAGTACATTTCTTCACAATATCTTCTTAATTTTACCATAACACCAAAACTGTGATGCTCCACAATCTTGCCCGATTCATTAAGAAGAGCGCATTTCTTGCTCTAGAAATACGCCCTTTAGCTGAAGATATTATCAATGCTTTTCTTTATAACGGCAGGCTCATGGTAACTGTCCTAACATTAAAACCCATTTCTTCGTACAATTTAATAGCTTTATTTCCGGCAAAGGCACTGAGACGCACTTCAGTGTGTCCATATTGCTTTAAATGTTCAATAGCTGCTTTCATTAACTGTTTAGAGATTCCGTTGCCCCTGAATTCTTTCATAACAAATAGTTCATAAATAAATCCATTAAACTTATCAGTAAACTGGTCTTTACTTTCTCCCAAAAGTATCCAGCCCATTATCTTATCGCCTTCTACTGCAATTAAGTAATGACTTCCTTTACTTAGAAGTGGTTTAACTAGTTGATCAATTTTTTCATCAGTCGGTTTTACTTCGCCCAATGTACCATCAAAAACTGCTTCAGGGGAAAGCGCTAAAACCTTTTTAAGTTCCAAATCAGTCGGTTGTCGAATATCCATTAATTGAACCAGTCCTTTCAACGTCATCCTTTACCAGTTTATCATGAAATTCCAATAACGCCTCCAAAGGCAATGGTTGCATTCATTCTTATTTCTTGGTATTTTTCCAGGGATTCAAAAAGAAAGGTCACTTCTTAAAAACGGTAAAGAAAATTTTATTCATTAAAAAGTACTTATATACCTCATTATCAAAAATTGTTTCTGAAGTTTTCTTTGTTCAAAAGTTGGATTAATAATAAAATCAATATTAATCTTTAACAAAACATATAAAAAAAGTGCATGAAGACTGTAATCCATACACTTTCTTACTAGATTTTAAAATATTTTTTTATTCTTACAAAACTATTGTTTCGAAATGAACGTTTCAATTGCTTCTCTAACTTTTTTACCTGTTGCATGTTCCTTAACAATCTTCATGATGGAATGGTGGATTTTGTTAACGTCAGTTTTTGCTTTTCCATCCAGTTGATTTATTGTATTTGTTATAAGTAAATTTAACCATTCATCTACAATCTTGTTTTCTGCTTTTTGAAGATTTTCTGTTAAAAGTCCTATTTTAAATATTTAGTGAATTTTGGTTTAAGATCGCCTTTATAAGGTTCATGTTCAACGAATATATTTATGTCCTTGCCATCTTTGTCTTTACCTGTTCTTTTATACGTAAATTTATTTTTATTAAGTTCGGTAAGCTCAAGGGCGGCGCCATACTTATTATTTCCAATTGAAACATGGGCTCTTATCTTATTTCCATGTACAACATCGAAGAAGCCATAATCACCACGGCTTTTACCTGTTTCAGCATTGAAAAACTCATATTTATTTGTCTTATCATTAAATTTTGCTAGACTTATAAAATTTGAATTATATTTTGTTACATCATTGCCGTTTTCATCTAATACCTTTGTTCCGTTCCAAAGGGTGCTACTTAATATTTTATCTCCATCAACGGTATTAACAATAACTCCTGTTGTAGTGTCCAACTGCTTGTCCGGATCAGTAAAAGACAGCTCTTTTTCTTTATATGGAACATGTTCAACGAATACCTCTACTTCGTTGCCATTAGCATCTTTGCCCATTCTTTTATAAGTAAAAACATCTTTCTTTAGTTTTGTTATGTCAACAACAGCTTGGTAATTCATTGATTCTGAAATTAATATTCTCTTCTTCCCATCATTGGTGATAAAGAAAGTTCCTTTATCGCCACGACTTTTACCAGTTTTTGCATCAAAAAATTCATATCTTCCTGAATTCCCATCATATTTCGCAAGACCAATGAAGTTTGCATTCTCTTTTGTTAAGTCATTATGGTCTTTGTCATACACTCTTGTACCTTGCCAATTAATGCTACTAAGAATGTTAGCCATTTCCTGACCCTTGGTTAACTTATTTTCCTTTTTAGTCTCTTTAACTACTTGTTCTTGCTTCTGTTTACTATGATTTTCTTGGGCGTTTGCACCAGCACTGTACCCTGTTAATACTAATGTGAATCCGAGTAGTATTGATGATATTGATTTTGCTTTTTTGTTCATTTTTATCGTCTCCTCATTTTATGATTGCAGTGAATTTACATTATTGTCTATTATTTATAGTGTAGTAATGTTTCATTTATACTGATTGGAAGCTTATACAATCTGGCTATTTTGCCCCTGCTTTTAACAATATTTTTTCAATCTCTTTAAAGCCTTTTTTCCGTGCATGTTGTAAGGGAGTCACCTTATTAGTGTCTGGAATATTCACATCCGCCCCATGTTCTATCAGCAATTGCACCGTTTGCTGCTGCTTATCGTCTCCATCATTCAAAATAATCGCTTCTAATAAAGCTGTCCAACCAAGATTATTGATATGATTCACATCAATATCCGTATGGGTGAGAAGTTCTTTTATTACATCCACATATCCATGTTCGGAAGCAGGGATTAAAGCAGTTCCTCCATACCGGTTTGTAATCGCCGGGTCGGCCCCTGCTTCAATCGTAAGTTTTAGAATATCTATATATCCTTCTGCACCAGCATACAGGAAGGGATTGTTTTTCATATTATCCCTAATGTTCACATCCGCCCCTGCCTTGATAAGTACATTTACGGTTTTTACATCATTGTTATAGGTCGCAATCATAGTGGCGGTCCTTCCTTTTGAGTCCTGTACGTTGATATTCGCCCCTTTCTGAATGAGTATGCTTACAGTATCTGCCTGTCTATCTTCTGCTGCTTGAAGCAACTGTTTATTTAATCCTTCGCTCACGATTTCCTTCTCCTTTTCTTGTTTTTTTGGTTCTTCGCTAATGTTTGACATACACCCTTGAAGCAAGAGAATACATCCTATAAATGCCATCATCCACTTCCACATAAAATATTCCTCTCTATTCTAATATTGTTGTTGCTCTGCTCTTTTTACATGAGGAGTGAAATGTTGTTATATTCTGCGACTTTTTCTCTCGGAAAACACGTTCCGCTAAATATATAATTTATTTATTCTTTTCTCTCCAAAGAGCAAAAGGATTCTTTTCATGATGATTTTTATCCAGCTTTATTAATTTAAGGTCTCGTTGTTCATTTGGAAGAGCTATTTGCTGATAAACGTATTTCGTTCCTAATCCAATTTGTTCTTCCTCTTGCGCAGTATAGGAATAATAAACATGTTTAAGGTTCGCCCAGTAAATAGCACTTAAACACATCGGGCACGGCTCCCCGCTTGCGTATAGTTCACAGTCGGAAAGGTCAGATGTACCAAGAGTGCGACAACCCTGACGGATAGCTAGAAGTTCAGCATGGGCAGTGGGGTCGTGTGTTTCAAGAACATCATTTACTCCCTTTGCAACAATCTCACCATCTTTAACAATCACTGCACCAAATGGTTTTCCATTTTTGTTTTTGGTATTGTCGTAAGCTAACTCGATTGCCAATTTCATGTATTCTTCATGACTCATATAAAAACACTCCTTGAACAATTAAATATTTAAAATGATCTTCTTCACGCATGTTTTTTTGTTTTCCATAGTTGTTCCATCACAATTACAATGATCGTACCAACAATGAGACCATTGCTTAAAATATATTGGAGAATAGTAGGAAGCCCCTGAAAAATCCCTTTAGGAAGAAACATTAACCCCATACCGATTAGCAATGTGATTCCTAATATAGTTAGCCGGCGTTGGTCTAATTCGTCTTTCAAAAGGGATTGAAAGGAGATCCCAATCATTTGGACAAAGGATGCTAAACTTGCGGCACAAGCTATTGGGCCGGGAAGCATAGCTAAGAAGTTAACGATTGCCGGTACAAAGGCTATACCTGCTAATGCTAAACTTGCTATTAGGAAAGGCATTATTCGTTTTTGCCCGGTTAATCGGATAAAACCCGCCGATACTGGCAATGGGACAATTCCTATTGTCGAAAAAACGGCTGAAATAATATGTGTAATACCACCTGCGCAACTGGCGCGGTTAATGGTTTGTTTTTCAGGTTTTCCTGATTCTGGAACCACTTCTTTAACAGCCGTAACGGCCGCTATTGTATTAGAAACTAAAATAAACGTAAATATAATTGATGTTATAATCATTCCAGCATTTAACTGCGGAGGCCCCCATGCAAAAATGTCTGGTAATTTAATAAAAGAAACCGGTGTGGAAATCGTATGGGGGGTTTTTCCAAATAAGAAATATAGAAACCATCCAAATAAAATTCCTAACAGTACGGAATAACTTTTCATCCATCCTTTTCCTTTAATTGATAGTACGATCACTAGAACAAATACGCCAAATGAAATTGCTGCTATTTCATAGTCTAGTGTGGACTGACCTTGTATTCCGAGCATTCCCTCTAAAAAAACACCACTAAGTTGAAGAGTTAGAATCAAAAGAAAAGAGCCAGTAACTAAAGGAGTGAACAAAAACAGCAGCCGATTAACCAGGCCGGTTATGCCAAGAATAAAAAGTAAAAATCCTGTTACTAGCAAGCCACCTTCTAAAAGTTGTAATGTTTCTTTCGTACTTTCCTCCTGCTGAATTGCCATACTCGCTAAAATGACAAATATACTGACCCATGAACCTGCAGGTCCGTCAGCGATTGGATAGCGATGTCCGAGCCATCCTTGTATAAAAGAGCTAATACCTACCACAAAAAAAGTTCGTTGCATCAAACTGGATATTTCCTCTATAGATAAATGAAATACTCCCCCAATTACGATCGGTAATGCCACAGAAGTGGCCAGCAGGAAAAAGAACCATTGAAATATGCTTAAACCGCTGTAAAAACGTTGTTGCTCCATATTGTTTCACCTTCATTTAAAAATGTTTATTTTTTTTAATTAGCAATAGAAATAGTTCTAATTGGCTTAAAATAAAGTTCTTCCGCGAGAAAAGCTCCTATTAATCTATCTCGATGTTCTAGCAAACGCGCAAAATTTTTTTGCTTAAAAATGCATCGCGGTTTAAAGCACGTTGCGAGAAATTTCTTTTCATCTAAAATTATGATATCTTAGTACGTAGTATATGGAAAATATAAAAAAAATTAATTTTACTTAAGTTTTTCATATAATAAGGGGGCTTTTTCGCTGATGGATATTAGACAACTACGATATTTCATAGCAATTGTAGAAGAAAGAAAAATTTCTGCTGCCGCTGAAAGACTTCATATCTCCCAGCCACCGCTAAGCCAGCAACTGAAAGCAATGGAAGATGAATTAGGAACGAAATTAATAGAGAGGCATGGAAAATTTTTAGGAGTAACGGAAGCAGGAAAAGCCTTGTATAAGTATGCCCTTCAAATGACTCAGTTAATGGAAGAAGCCAGAATGGAGGTAAAGGAAGTCGGTAACGGGCTAAGCGGAGGACTGACGATAGGTATCAATACTTTTTCTGTAGTGGGTTTACCTAAGTTACTTCACCAATTTCACAAAGAATATCCTAAGGTTACTTATAAAATTCATCAAAATGAGTCAACTCATCTTTGCCAATTAGTAAGAGACCGGATTGTTGAGCTGGCGATTATACGATTGCCGCTCGAGTTAGATGATTTTTCAACTATCCATCTTTATACAGAACCTTTTTACTTTATTACTTCAAATAAAAAGCAGCCTTTTAATCATCAGGTTATGCTTGCTGACATTCAAAACCGCCCTCTAATTTTACCGAGTACTGAAGGTTTGGGGGTTTATTATATGATTTTGGAAGCATTTTCGAAAGCTCAACTACATCCGAACATTATTGCCGAGTGCTCTGATATCTCCCTTTTATTAGAGTTAGTCGCTTGTCAATTTGGAGAAGCTATTGTTCCGGAAACCGTCATTAAACAATATAAAAACTACAATATCCAGGCTTTCAAAATTTCAGATAAAGAGATATCTGCCAATACGGGCTTAATATGGCTGAAGGATCATTATCTATCAAAAACCGCTCAAAACTTTACTCAACAGTTAACCGAATACCTCCAGCAAAATACGGATATACAGCATTAAGGATATTTAAGTATTTAAAATCCCAATCTCTCAATTATGACATTGAGAGATTGGGATTTATTTATTCGACTATATGGCTCTAAAATGAAAACGGAAAACCTTATTTTAACTTCCCCCTTTACCTTTTAAGTAATAAAGATCAAAATATTTTGGTTAATTATAAAAAGCGATACCAGTAATCGACATCACTATCGAATGTGAGAATAAAATTAAACTTCTATTTTATTTAATACCATAGGACACTCCATAAATAATCGTAATGCCTTAAGTATAATTTGTGTGGAACAAATGCTTATTTCAGCGTGTCAAAAATCAAATTATTAAACGGTTGAAAGGCTGAGAAGTGCATAATAAAAGACCTCAATTAGAGGTCAAAAATGAATAGATTACTAAATTATTGTTGATTTTTAGACTTATTATTTCGCAATATGACTCCGACTATAATAAGTGCAATTATTATAACAGCAGATAGGAAATAGAGGTTAGAGATTACATTCATTATGTGAAAAGGTGCTTTATGAACATAAACAGCCTTTACCCACTGGTTTTCTTCTTTTACTGCAATTGCATTGGAAGTTGATGTCCCTTTTATTTCATAATATTTTGTTCCTTTAGAATAAAAGTTTGAAGCATCTCCGTAATAATTTCCATTCATATCATTTGGTTGGGTCTTTACTTCCCCTATGATTTTACCAATCTCGCTGTTTTGGATAATTTCTTCTTGTTTAACTTCATAAACCTTTCCTTTCCAAACAACAAAAGGATAAGCCCAAGATAATGCTTGAACTGAGGAAGAAATCATAAATATAAGTAAAAGCGATAACGATACTATTCTTTTCATAAGTACCCCCAACGGTTAACCATTTAACCTTATCATATCGGAAAATTCTAGAAATAGTAAACCAATCTAAAAACAACAATCTTTTAGAAACAGCCTTTAATAATTTATTCTATTCTTAACAACAAAGGGTCTGTATTAAGACACTTTTTTTATCAATAACCTTAAAAATAAATATGTTTAGCCTTTCTAAAGCCTGAGGACTAAATTTGACATCATATCTTCTATTTCTCCTTTAACACCCCCCTATTTAGCTTAATTCCGATATTGAAAAAGGACTGCCAAAACAGTCCGTTTTTTGTAAAACTTAAGCGCCCGATTGTGAGTAACATTAATACAGTTTATGACCCAAAATTACATGTATTTCGGCTGAACCCCTTATAATGATGCTTAACTCCGCTTAGTTGGCTGAAAACGGACGATTATAAGAATAAACAGTATGACTCCAAAAACTGCTTCGACCAACCAGACCATAGGATAATCAACATAGTAGGTAAAACTGTAGGTAAAACCTGAAAAAAAACGAACATATATTAACCCAAAGCACGGTTCGAGTACAAACAGTGTTGCTGTAAATACCAAAATCATATTGGATCTCTTTTGATGAAGAAATCCTCCTAATATTCCAAAGATCGGACCACTCAGGCAAGCGAGAATAAAGTAGATCTTTCCGGATCTCAAGGTTGCAAGAAAATCGGCGACCCATGGATACGGACTAAGTTCAGGGTGTGGTCCGATGTCAAGGACGAAAATGTTGGCAAAATAGAAACCAAAAAGTCCAATCAACGAGGCTCCCAAGCCAACTAAAGCCGATTGGATAACTCGATGTCTTGTCGAAATGGCAGCAGCAACGAACGGTAATATCATCCAGGGAGCACTCGAGTTACCGATAGCCATTCTTATACCACTACCGTTTCCCTTGAACACCGCCATCAATATCCCGAATACCATGGCCATCACTAAAACAATGGATAGTCTAAGAGATTTCATCAGCACATTATTACGAGTCATTACTGTCTACTCACTTCCTTTGCAAAAATTCTGACCCCTATTTTGATTTAGAACATTTTAAATTAATCAATGCTGAATTATTGTTTAAGTACGACTTTTCTCAAAAACCAATTCTAACAATAATATAAATATTCAATTTTCCATGGGTTTCCTCCTCCATTATATGGCCCTTTACATAAAAAAAGACTCTATCGTTATTCTGGATAAGTGCCCTTTAATAGAATAACGGAATCTAGATAAACCGACATGAAACAGTTTGTTTTTCTGGAACTATTTAGAGGAGGATATACCAATTTAAATAAAATGTTTCTCAATAATTTTCTTTGCTCTTTCATCAAGTTAGGAGGGTAATTGATTAATAGAGAAATATTTCAAATCCAAAATTTCACTTTTTATCCATAGTTAAATTACCACTTAACCCCCTCCGCTAAGAAAATACATATAATGTTATAGACTTCATCGCCATTAGGATATTTAAAATAAAGGTCCTTTCCAGAAAAAATATCGACAAACCTAAAATTCTTAACTTTTAAGCCTGTTTCTTCAAAGAGTTCACGTTTAGCAGTTTGCTCCAAACTTTCTCTAAGCTCCATTGCTCCACCTATTCGGAAACAGGGTGTAAACGATCCTAGTAATATAGGTCGTTTTAAACAAAAAAGAATCCATTGTAATTCCTTTTTATAAATGGATTCTTTTCCTTTTAATACGGTTCTTAACAAGAAATCTAACTTTCCCTTGGAACTGCAGCATTGGCCCCCTTCTATGGCAAATGCCGTAGTTTGTCAGGATTGCCAACAATATAGATGTTCTGTATTCGATCGCGATTAAAGGCGAAGGAATAGACATACTTCAGGTCATCATCCGTTGCTAAGATCAGCCCTGGTATTCCGTTGATGGAAGCAAAGGAGAAGGTGAGCTTCCCTTCGTATTTTTTCAACAGTTTTTTTAGCAATTGGATGACACGGGCAGCGCCGAAAATAGGCACCCTTGCTGTTGGTACTTTACCGCCGCCATCCGCGTACATGGCAATATCTTCGCTGACAAGCTCCAATATTTGCGTAATATCTCCATTTATGAAGCTTTGGACAAACTCTTTGATTTTTGATTCCATAATCGAAACAGATGGCTGTTGTTCAGGGCTAAAATCCATGCTTTTCTTGATGCGGTGGAAAATTTGCCGGCAATTCGCACTGCTCTTGTCAAGAATTTCTGCGATTTCATCATAGGAGTAGTGAAAAACCTCGCGAAGCAAAAAGACGGCTCGTTCGTTGGCATTGAGCTGCTGCAGCAATAGTAAATAGGCTGTGGAGATAGACTCTTGTTGTAACAAGGCCTGTGAAGGGTCGTTTGTCGAGTTCTCTTTTTCCAGTAATGGTTCCGGCAGCCACGGTCCGACATAGACCTCGCGTTTTTTTGCGGATGACCGTATTAAATCAAGACACCGATTGGTGACAATCTTGCAAAGATAGGCTCTTTTGTTTTCAATCGTTTCGCGGTTAGGGAGCTGGTTAAAGGCAATAAATGCTTCTTGGACAATATCCTCCGAATCCATGACGCTGCCCAACATACGATAGGCTAAAGAAAAAAGAAGAGGCTGATAGGTTTTATACAGTGTTTCTACACACATAATTCGATATCCTTTCTTGCTTTCGTTAGCTGTGAAACTGCACGTTTCGCACTGGCCACAGATGCGTCCACGAGCAGCTCTCCATGCGATGCCCAATCACCGGCAACATAAAGACCATCAATTTCAGGAACAGCAGGACCCGGATTCTCGTTTCGATTTAGATGAGGAAAATCATGAATCACCGTCATTTTGGGCAGATACTGACGGGCAGTCAAGTGATTTCGCCAACCGGGTTGAGCGATATCTAATACCTGTTCCAACTCTCTTTCATCCTGTTCCGGGTCCGTTTGTGGGCCCTGATATTTGAAAAGCGAAACTACTTGTGTTTCATCGTCGCTTAGGATGGCTGGGCGTGGTTTTCCGTCACGTGAATGGTTGGAAAGTAAAATGGGTTGATCGATGCCGTAAATAAATTGGTGTTTAGGCTTGGGAAGCTGGCGTAATCCAACATCGAGACAGGCGACAGTAACAGCGAGCGCTTGCTTTTTCCATGTGTTAAGTGCAGTTAGCTCTGCATGTGGGACTAGTTTGTGAGAAATGGTGGGCGGCGTTGTCAGAATAACATTTGTTGCTTCTATTTTACTGCCATCGGCACATAAAATCGATCGGACTTTTTGCTCATTAAGTTCGATAGAAGCTACTTTGCATTTGGTGACTATTTTTACCCCCAGCCGAACAGCATGCTCATGAAGCTCTTCCACGAGCGACCCCCAGCCTTTATCCAGATAGAATGCCCCATGCAATGCATGCTGCAGATGCTTTAAGGCTGGACCGGCTGTGTGTAAATCAGGTGCAGCCACATAGGTAACGGTTCGAAGCAACGCATAAAACAAGTTACGCAGCATCGGATCCTGTAATTCCGTTTCAATCCAATCCCGGATGCTGATATGATTCCAGATGCTCGTGTCCATTTTTCCCAATTTTATAAACCATTTTGCAAATTCGAGCTTTCCTCCCCAAGTCAGAAGCGGACTTTTCATGAGGGAGGTAACGTTCATTGGCATGGTCAGTAATTGATTTTTCCATAGCCCGTAAGCATCTGCAGATGGTGAGGACCCTTCTAAACGTAATCCAAGTTCGCGAAATGTTTTATACGCTTCCCCATTATACAGGGCATGACCGCCTATATTAAAATACACACCCTGCTTTTTATTGGTAATGCCCCTTCCTCCCAACCGCTCGTTTTGTTCCAGCACAATCGTCTTTTTCCCTGCCTTTGCCGCATATATCGCAGCGGTTAAACCCGCAATTCCTCCGCCTACAATCGCCACATCATATTTTGTCAATGTCATCACCCTTTTTGATTGTTTACAAACATAACGGGTGAGCGGATGATTTTGTGACAAAAACAGGTAAAAGTTTTTTGAAGGTTATTCTCTCCTTGAAAAAGAAAATGAAAAGGAGAAGGGATATCCTCCGAAGTTGAAAAAGTACTACAAAAATTATATAAAGGATATATTTCCTTTATGAAAAACATAACTTATATCAAAAATTTAAATTCATTCAATAAGAAAATGCCGAGAGGAGTGTGTGTAATGGGTTTCCCGCCACAGCAACAAAGTAAACCTGGCATTGAATCATTAATGACACCCAGACCTATATTTGATAACCCCAATTACAAACCAGCCGGTAAACTTATGAATAAGGTAGCTCTTATTACTGGTGGGGATAGTGGGATTGGGAGAGCTGTTGCAGTCACTTTCGCGAAAGAAGGTGCAGACATTGCAATCTCATATTTAAATGAACACAGCGATGCAAAAGAAACGGAGTTCTATGTCAAAAAGTACGGCCGTCGTTGCATTACCATTTCAGGCGATATTGGGTATGAACAGCACTGCCAACAGGTTGTAATGCAAACCATTCACCAATTTGGCCGTATTGACATTCTGGTGAATAATGCCGGTGTAGTTTACATAAAGGACAGTCTACTTGATATAGATTCGAATCAACGAGCAAGTACTTTTCACACAAATGTTTTTTCGCAGTTTATTTTGACGAAAGCTGCTCTGCCCTACATGAATTCAGGGAGCTCCATAATAAATACAACATCCATTAGTGCCTATCTAGGAAATCAAGATTCAATTGACTACTCGGCATCAAAAGGAGCCATAGTTTCCTTTACACGTTCGCTATCATTGTCACTGGCATCACGAGGGATTCGAGTCAATGGTGTTTCCCCAGGGCCTATTTGGACTCCATTAATTCCATCTTCCTTACCTCCAGAACAGATTGCCACATTTGGAGACAATGTTCCTATGAAGCGAGCCGGTCAACCGTTTGAAGTGGCACCTGCTTATGTATTCTTGGCCTCCGAAGATGCATCTTACATATCAGGGCAAATTCTGCATGTGAATGGTGGAGAAATTGTAAACGGTTAAATATTCACAAAAATAATCTAGTTGTTTTTATTTAAACAGGGAATTTACCCCACACCTTTGGATGAGTCACTACTATCTTAGTTTTCATTCAAAGGCTTTAATTTTTCCACCTCCAACCATTATTTAACCGCTCAAAATACATAGTTCCTTCACAATATAAGGCATACTCGTATTATTTGGCCAACCAGAAAAATCTGGTTGACCCCATATTACGAAATTTTAGATTAAATCACAAAAAAGTCATTTATTTCGAGAAACGATAGCAAGCCAATTACCATCAGGATCCGACACATAAGAACGACGAACTCCTGCCTTATGAACTTTCGGTTCAATGACTACCGGTACTTCGGCCACACGCAGACGGTTAACTGCCTGATCCGCATCCTCAGCCCAAATAGTAAGTTCAAAAGGGTGGCCTGGGGTAGGCGCGGATACGCTTCCTTCCTTCGCTGCTGCGTAGGTTGTCAAGGCGATCATGGAGTCCCCGAGGCGGAGTTCAACATGTTCGGGCTCTCCTTTATCCGGAAAGCGAAAGGTCTCTTCAAATTCCAGAAGATCCCGGTAGAATGTCAAAGAGCGGTTGATATCTGACGTATAAAGATTGGGGAAAGCAGATAAAAACATAAAAATCTCCTCCTAATGTTTATTCGGATAATCTTGCTCAGTTCTTGCGAAAAAAGCTCGTGCATTAAATAATAATTGTTCAAGATAATTAATTAATGTGGGGTAAATACGAACGCTGATCCTTCCATCAGCTTTGTGACGTTCAAAACTTCCTTTTCTTTTAAATCAGTGTTAAAAATTAACCATTCAGGATTTAGCTTAGATTTAAATATGGTGTGTCCGTTAGTTTTTGATACAGGTTGTCTAAAAGGGAGCACGCTCGCCTTTCCTTTTCATATTTTCGCGTTATTCCGCTTCCTTGGCCAACATGTCCGGATCCTCGGTCATCAGCTCTGGTGCCTCAAAAACTTGACGCAATTCAATCTGACCTTCCCCATATCCTTGCGGGTCCGGCATCCTTATTGCCCACTCGATGGCTTCTTCCCTCGACTTCACATCAATCAGAATGAACCCGGCAACCAATTCTTTCGATTCTGTAAATGGGCCATACGTTACCACCGGCTTTTCCCCTGGTATCGGATACGAAAAGCGAATCCCATTTGAACTTGGATGAAGTCCTTTAGCGGCAACCCTCACGCCTGCCTTCACTAATTCCTCATTGTACTTTGTCATGGCTTCAATGAGCTCCGGGCTCGGGAGCTTTCCGACTTCCGAATTGTTCGAGGATTTGACAATTATCATAAAAAGCATATATTTCCTCCCCTTTTTTAGAGGCAAATCCCCTAATTGACCTCTTTATAAATACAACGAACCGGTATCTTCAAAATCGACACTTTAAATAATTTTTTAAACATAACCTCCACACTTCTCAAATTGTACTTTCACCCTAATTTTATCAGTAAGTATTATCTGATTGTTCAATTTTTTTAAAAAATTCAATGCTAATAACAATTTAAATTCTCAATTCACAGGACATGAATTATTTTATTTCTTTTTCAACTATCCAGCCCCGTCACTTCAATAAGAAAAAGCATTACCATTGTTCTAGTAATGCACCCTTTAGTTCAAGAAGAAACTACTTAATACCTAACTATATTCTTTCAAAACTCTCCCTCTAATGATATTTTACCTAATATCCCTTTCATTTGTTGAACTATTCAGCCCGTTTGTTCAATAAGAAAAGGAGGTGCCGCAGCTACCTCCGTTGTTAAACTTAAGCACCCTATAGTTTAAGTACATTGTTTCACAAAGTTTTTAAATAGTTTAATTAAAATCATCTTGAGATAAGTCTGTATTGACTCCCATTGCGGCTCTAGAACCTTCAGCTGCTGCAATAATCACTTGTGAGGGGGCAATAACTGACGTATCTCCAGCGGCATATAGCCCTTCAATATTAGTTCTGCCAAATTGATCAGTTATAATTCCACCGAGCTCGTGTGTTTTACATCCTAAAGATTGACCGAAAGAGGTGGCTTGAATCCATTCAGGTGTCACAAATCCTCCTTTCCTCTTTACCTCTTCACCATCCTCAAAAATTACAGCTTCTAAACTCCCATTTCCGCCAATAAGAGATTTAATTTTTTGCTCATATATTTTAATTCCTTTTCTTTGTATCATATTCTTTTGCTCTACGGTCAATATCTTCTTTCCATTGGTACAAACAATTAAGTCTTTGCTCCAATTGTAAACTGTTTTAGCCATATGGAAAGCAGAGTGGCTTTCCGAAATAATCATTAGCGGAAGGTCTTTCAACTCCCAGCCATCACAATAAGGACAGCTGAAAAGACTTTTTCCATAGAAATCCATAATGTTTTCTATTGCCGGATGAATTTCCTTAAGTCCTGTAGCTAAAATAATCTTCTTCCCTTTAATACATTCTCCTTTTTCGGTCTCGACTTCAAAATGCATTCCCGTTTTTTTTACATCAATAATTTTTTCATTTCTTATCATGATAGAAGGATACTTGGCTATGTCCTGATGAGCAAGTTCTCTAAATTCTCTTGGTTTAATTCCGTCTCTTGTAATAAATCCATGCGACTCTTGGGTAACTGCGTTCCTTGGAAAGTTATTGTCAAATAAAATCACATTTCTTCTTGCCCTGCCTAATACAAGGGCAGCGTTTAGACCCGCTGGACCTCCACCTACAATTACACAATCTAACATAATAATATACACTCCTTTTAATTAAATATATTAAAGACCTTTATTATCTATAATAGGAGGATAAAAAAAGACATCATTTAAATTATACAGATGTCTTTGCTAAATCAGCCAGGGTTTGCCTCCTTAATTCTTCTTCCATTTTTTCTTCGGACTTCAACATTACTTTTTGGATCTGACATTGAGGTCCATGGTCTAATCCGCACTCAAACAATGATGACTTCCCCTCAATAGCAAAAATAATATCAAGAAAAGAAATGGATTCCCATCCTCTTGTCAATGAATATCCACCATTTGCTCCTGATACAGAAGAAACCATTCCTTCTTTTACAAGCTTGGTTAGGATTTTAGATAAGTAAGTTGGTGAAACACTCAGTTTTTCTGCTAGTGTCTGTACCCCTATTGGTTTGCTTGATTTTGACAAGGCTAAATTTAACATTGTATGAAGAGCATAATTAGTTGCTTTTGAGTACTTCAATGTATTCAACCCTTTCTATCTATTAAAGACTATAAGACTCTCTAATATCCATTATAGTTATGTAAAAACGATTGTCAAGAAACATGCTTTATTCAACTAAACTGCCCCTATAGTTTAATAAGAAAATCCGCATAATGATTCTATAAAATCCCCCTCTCTTTTAGTTCACATTTGAATCGAACTGTGTAATAATAAAAGTACATTTATCAAAAAGAAATTCTTTAAAATACTTAAAATTACCCCAAGCACTTTCTAAAGTCATAGTTAGTAAAATATAGTTCCAAGTGTAAACCTCTTATCGTTCAACAATATTGAAGCATCGTTTAGATGCTTCATTTTTATTCCCTTTTGTTACAGGGAAATTAAATACTCAAGCTGCGTTACAATTAACATTATTAATTTTAAAAAAATTACATATTTGTCCAAGTCAAGTTTAAAAAATTTTCATAATATAAAGTAGCACCGTTAACACTGAATACCTCCATTTTAAGAAGCATCGTATAGATGCTTCTTTTTATTTTTTAAAATGGCAGAATTGAATCGAAATGCGACATAATGAAATTTTATATACTTCTCTATAAATGGATTTATTTTTCTATTTTAGGAAAAAATAATTTTTGTTGGACAAGGTATTCACCTCGGAGATCTCCAAACATATGCCTTGTGCCAACGCCAATGTGTTAGAGTCACTTCTAAAAAAATGGCATAAAATAACCCTGAACAAAATATCCTTTGCTAAGCCATTTTGCTTCTGAGCCTTAATGGCTCCTTTTTTACGTTGTCCATTTTTATTGCAGCTTGTCTTAGCGACGCTTCTTTTTTAAGCATTTGTTGTCTTTTTTTGTTAGAAAAAAATTTTCAAGAACACTAAACAATTTTTGATAGTTAGTCGATAATACATATTGTAACTTGTTAATCTCCTTGCAAGTACTAGTATTATTTCACCTGAGCTGTCCTTTTTGGGCAGCTCCTTATCTTATAGTAAACGTCGCAATTTAATTAACACTTTAGTGGTACCGAAGCTTTCTAAAGTTTTAGTTAGTAAAATATAGTTCCAAGTGTAAACCCCCTATCGTTCAACAATTATGAAGCATTGTTTAGATGTTTTTTTTATCCCCTTTTTTGTAAAAACGCCGGTAAATAATTTTTGAAAATTTTTGTCGAAACTATTTTTAATTTCAGTAATTTCTCCTATAATTGTTTTTGTGTGATTTTTACAAAGAATTTTTACTAGGAGAATTCACCTGCTATGACCACGTTTTTGTGTGAACTAATGCTGATTAAAAAAATAGATTTAATGAAAAAGAAAATGGTTAGGCTTGCTCACAGTACGGGTTTTAATAGTCAAGAAACTTTGAGATGTAGCCAAGAATTAGATAACTTAATAAATTTACATATGAAGTATTTTTCTAAAAGAAACAAATTAAGCAATGCATCTTGATGTATAAGAATTTAGTCAGGAGTTTCCTGGCTTTTTTACTTTAAATTTCCCTTTTGGGATAAATTACTAGATCACCCCCCGATATTATTAAGGATTTTTTTTCTTAAAAAGATAATAATTACATTAATATCTAAAAAGGAGATGTTTAAATGACAAATAATAGTAACAACATTCAAGCCTTATTGGGTATTGATATTCGTGCACGCTCCTCTAATAAGGTTATATGGGGTGATCATGATTCTTTTAAAAATCCTATTATCCATAAAAAAATAAATGGTCAAGTGATTGTTCCCCTAGATATTACAAGACTTTGGGGTAGGTAATTAAGAATGGGCTAATCATTTAGCCCTTTTATTTCGCAATTAATGTCATAATTGAAACTTTGACCGATTTAACACAAAAATCAGACAAAAAATTTGTTATAATTATTAATAATTTGTTTAATATAATATTATTATTAATAAGCTTGTTACTAAGGAGTTTGTATAAATTTATTTATATTGTCCGATGAACAATTAATTAAAGCCTTTTTAATAGCAAGCAAGAAAAAATCAGATGAGACTTTAACAAAACTTTCGTATAAAGAAATTATTGTTAGAGGGTTATTGTTTGAGACCCTATTAAAAGTAAATTCTAGGTGGAAATAAATTTATTACTTGTCATACAAATCCTTTGCTTTTGATGTCTTAACCCCAATGTCCGTGGCGTTTTAAAATTTCAATGACTTTATCTGCATATGTTTCATCTGTATTGATAACAAAATAAGTGTTTTTCTTTTTACCTTTTTTCTTTCTTGTTTGTTTAACGGTATTTGCAATGAGTTTCAAATCATCTAGTAAATAACCTGGTACATATCTTCGCAACTCACTGTTTTTTAAGACAGTAAAATTTTATTTCCATGCCTTCTAAATTTGCCAACTCCTTTCACCCCTTAGTTCACAATTAGTGTCAATTGCGAAGTTAATAAACTACTCCTTTTTCCACTAACCTGCCCTTTAGCTTAATAAGTCTATATTTTGATAATCTAGGCAATAATTCCTCTTAAATGGGAAGTTTAAATGGGAGGGATTGGGTTGTTAATATCAAAAGCATGGGAAATATATGCGGCCGACAAACGAATTGAGGGCTTTTCACCGTATACAATAAAAGCCTATGGCATTCAGGCAAAGTTGCTTGTTCTGTATTTCAAGGATGCAGAAATTGCCACTCTTAACTCAGAAAATTTGAAGGAATACCTAAATAATTCATCGGCAGCCCTAAAGCCATCCAGTATGGCTCATAGGATACGGTTTATGAAATCCTTATTCCGTTGGTGCCACGAAGAAGGTCATATACACCATAACCCTGCATCAAAGTTAAAGGAGCCCAAGGTCGGAAAACGCATACCGAAATTCTTAACTGAAAGAGAAATCGAACTTCTGCGTGAAGCGTGTGTTAGCCCGATGGAAAAAGCCTTGTTTGAATTTATGTTTTCGACAGGATGCAGAATTGGGGAAATAGTTTCACTTGAACGTAATTGCATTAATTGGTCCAATCGCTCAGCAATTGTAAAGGGAAAAGGAGACAAGGAACGTGAGGTCTATTTTAATATAAGAGCCGAAATCTGGCTTAATCGATATATCAATGATCGCCAGGATACGGATCCTGCCATATTTGTTACAGAACGTCTGCCACATAGGATGAGCATTGCCCAAATGAGATATGTCATAAAACGAATCTCAGCTCGTGCGGCCATAAATAAGGAAATTTATCCTCATCAACTCAGACACAGCTATGCAACCCATTTGTTGAATTACGGAGCCCCTGTTGAAGTCATACAAAGTCTTTTGGGCCACGAGAAGAGTGAGACTACTCGAATATATGCCCAGCTTAGCGGAAGGGTAAGGCAAGAATTTTATCAAAAGTATTTCTAGAGAAAGAAGCGACGCTGTTGGCGTCGCTTATGTATTCTCGCACCCGTTAGTTTAAGTGTAATATTTCACAAATTCCTCCAAAATAAATAAAAATGTCACAAGTAGGTGCATTATTCTTTTACGTCATTTTTAGTATTAATCAAGAACATCTCCCCTTTTTCATCAAATGCATGCTTGAAATCAAATGCAAAAGGAGTCGGACCATGCTGAATATAATGGTTGTATCTTCTGAATGCCTCCTCCCATGAGACATCCCCCACCATTTCTGTCCACCAAACTACATAAGACAGGTGTTTATCTGGATAAGATTCTATCCATCTGCTTCTATCTCGCAATGCTTGCATATGCTTTCCAGAATAAGTAAAGCGATATAAGGATTGAATGCTTCTCCATACAGTTAGTGTAAGAATAGGAGAACCGTTTCCTTTTACGGTTTCTTCAGGGAAAGGGATTCCTTCGGGTGAAAACATCTCTATTAGCCCTGACTTAGTTGCTTGACGGTATACTTCATTTCCCACTTGAAAAAATTCACGAGAGGCAGGGTGGTCATAGGGGTGGTTTAGCCTACCAACAGTATAAATTGAAACTAATGCCATAAATAGTCCTCCATCTATAGTCTTTTACTAAGATATATTCAAGTAGAAATGTGGAAAATCCTTCTTTAGCTAACCTGCCCCGTTCGTATTATAAGTTCAACCAGATATTTCTGGTTGAATATATTTTTAGCTACAAAAAAAGAACGCCGCAGCAATCAGCCTCAGCCATCACAATAAATGAATTTCCCCCACTTTATGAATATACCAACCGTTTGGGATAATTTACCAATTTTAAAAAAACATTAAAGTCCTCCTTATTCGTTAACACTATTGATTGTATTAACGAATAAGGAGGTTAATTAGAAATGGATAATCAAAAATTAGCCGATCATGAATCATTGGATTTACATGAAATTATTAATTTCAAAACCCTTTGCTTAGCGAAATCAAAACTAATGCAAGGATTGGTATTTGATCATGATTTGAGAGCATTAATGCAAAAAGATGTTGAACAATCCATGCAAGCACTTGGAGAATTACAGGCAATTTATCAACGTGCACCTTTTGAAGCTCCTGTTCCTCAAAACCGGCCAACACCAATAATAAATTGAAAGGAAGGCTATTTCATTGAACAATGACTATTTAGACCCTATAAACTCGCTACACGTACCAGAGCTAGCAGATACCACATTTGCGATGGATTTACTTCTTCGTGCCAAAGAAGGTGTGCGCAATATTGCGGTTGCATTAACGGAGGCTGCATCACCTGATGTTAGAACCTTCTTACGAAACCAGTTAATGCAAGGTATTGCCTTGCACCAAGAAATTACAGAACTAATGATTAATAAAAAATGGTTCCATCCATACGAACTAGGTGAACAGTATAAACTAGATCAACTCTCTGCCAACAATACATTGATGATTGGCAAAATGAATCTATTCCCTGTTGAGACCAATAGAAAAGGTATGTTTGACCGGACACCGGATGAACACTAACACTGGAGGCTGTAACCAATGAAGGCAGTAACCTATCAAGGTATTAAAAATGTTGTAGTCAAAGAAGTTCCAGATCCAAGGATTGAAAAACCAGATGACATGATTATTAAAGTAACAAGTACAGCTATATGTGGGTCTGATTTACATTTAATTCATGGCATGATTCCTAACCTGCAAGAAAACTATGTTATTGGCCATGAACCAATGGGAATTGTCGAAGAAGTTGGTCCAGGTGTGACTAAGCTAAAAAAAGGAGATCGAGTAATTATCCCCTTTAATATAGCATGCGGTGAATGTCATTACTGTAAAAACCATTTGGAAAGCCAATGTGATAATTCTAATGATAATGGTGATATGGGTGCCTATTTCGGATATTCTGGTACGACGGGTGGCTATCCAGGTGGGCAAGCTGAATATTTAAGAGTGCCATTTGCCAACTTTACTCATTTCAAAATTCCAGAGACTTGTGAAGAACCAGATGAAAAGTTAGCAGTTATTGCCGATGCGATGACTACAGGTTTTTGGAGTGTTGACAATGCAGGTGTAAAGGATGGAGATACCGTTATTGTTCTTGGCTGTGGTCCGGTTGGTCTTTTTGCTCAAAAATTCTGTTGGTTAAAAGGGGCAAAGCGAGTCATTGCCGTTGATTATGTCAATTATCGCCTGCAGCACGCAAAGCGCACCAACAAAGTAGAAATTGTTAACTTTGAGGACCATGAGAATGTAGGAAGTTACCTGAAGGAAATCACCAAAGGCGGCGCTGATGTTGTCATTGATGCAGTTGGTATGGACGGTAAAATGACTGATATGGAGTTCCTTGCAAGCGGAATGAAGCTTCAAGGGGGAGCATTAGGTGCGTTTATCATGGCTTCACAAGCAGTGCGTAAAGGCGGGACAATTCAAGTTACTGGCGTTTACGGCGGCAGATATAATGGTTTCCCTCTTGGAGATATTATGCAGCGAAATATCAATATCCGCTCCGGTCAAGCACCTGTCATCCACTATATGCCATATATGTTTGAATTAGTTACGACCGGAAAAATTGATCCAGGAGATGTCGTAAGTCATGTACTTCCACTTAGTGAAGCAAAGCGTGGCTATGAGATTTTTGACACAAAAATGGATGATTGTATAAAAGTCGTGTTGAAACCTTGAGGAAGGAGGTATAAAAAATGAACTACGCCTTACATGAAGTTCTTGAGGTCCATGAGATGGCTGCATTTAAGACCACTTGTTTAACTAAATCGAAAACGATGAAAGCGTTAGTTACAGATCAGCTATTAAAAGATATTATGCAGCAAGACATTGATGTATCTACGAGACAATTACAAGAATATGCTTCTATCCTTTCCAACGCTAAGCAGTAAATTAGGAGATGAATGAACATGAATCCAATCATTGAAACTTTAACGGGCATGGACGGACTATCGGATCAAGTAGTTGCAATGGATCTACTCATTTCAGCTAAAAGTGGAGTTAGAAATTATGCGTTGGCAGTTACGGAGGCAGGAACACCGGAAATTAAAGAAATTCTCACTCGCCATTTAGTAGAAGCTCTTGATATGCATGAACAAATATCAGCATATGTGGTAGAAAAAGGATGGTACCATGCTTGGGATACAAACGAACAAATCAGTTTGGATTTAAATAATATCAATACAGCATTGAATTTACCGACATTATAAAAAATTTCCAGGAACAGTTTAACACTCACCAAATAAACTGTTCCTATTAAACCATTTTGAGTTTATTTGGCAGAAGTAAATAAAGTTAATACTTCTTGCTTACTCGTGTTTGTTTTACACTATATAATGAAAACAATTAATTGGCTATTTTTATTATGAAAAGGTAGGTGCAGGAAATTCATCAATTTTGATACGAAGTAAACTATAAGGTTTCTGTCGTAAGTCTTTTCCATAATGAAATCTAGGCTGTCGATGTAATTGGTTCACAATGACATACAAATATTGATCCGGACCAATTGAAAAAGTATCCGGCCACAAAATTCTTGGATCATGTGCGATAGTTTCCATTATGCCATTTGGCAATATCTTACGGATACTGTTGTTTTCATAATCTCCAGCATAAACAGTTCCATTTGCATCGGTGATCATTCCATCAGACGCACCTTTTTCTCCCCAGTATTCCACATGATAAGGTAAATCCATGTCCGGTATCGTTATGTCTCTCAGGGCTTCTGTTGAGATCGAGTACAAATGACGACTGGTTAGTGGAGCAAAAAATAATATCTTTCCATCGGGAGAAATCGCAAGACTATCAGACGCCAATCTAAATGGAGAGGTTGAACCGTCTTTGTTTCGATTCATTAAAATTTTACCTTCTACTTTCGGTAAAAAATACGGATCGGGTGAAGTTGAATTTGCCCCATTTAACCGTCTAAACGCGTTTCCATTTGATAAATCTATGACGATAATAGCTCCTGGTCCTCTTGAAGAAGAATCCGTTATATAGGCATAACCTGCTTTTCCAACACGAAAATCAAAACGGACATCATTCAGATAAGTTGTAGGCAGGACAACATCTTCTGTAAAGGTATATACTTTTCTTATTGTATTGGTTTCTAAATCAACAGCGACTAATTTTGCCCCCCCTTTAATAGGTTCAGAAAAATTGGGTGCCGCTGTATCTAATATCCAAAGCGTTCCCCTTCCATCAGCAACTACACTTTGGACACTGATGAAAGTCTTTTTGATATTCTCGGGGTTAACCAAATTGGTTTGTAAATTAGGATAAGGCTGCAATTTATCCTCAACAATTTCCGCCACCGTAAATTTAACATCGTCTCCCCATTTCGGAAAACAAATGAAAATACGACCAGTTTCTGAAACAGTAACACCTGTAGGCATAGCCCCATAAAATGCATAAACTAGTTCTAAATTACCGAAATATTTTTCACTAGGTAACATAGGTTTCATATTATCCTCCTCAAGCATTCAAACGGGATATCTCCTATATATGATTTATATTTTTTCTAGTGCATGTTTCTTAATAAGTTTTTCTATACGATGATTGAATTGATTGTTTTCGAAATTTAATAAGTCTGTCAGAAGAAATGAAACATTTTAATTTAAAACGTTTAGCTGTTATAAATAAAAATTGGGAAAATTATTTTCTTTTTAAACTTTGCGAAGAAATGTACTTTAGCTAAACTGCCCCTTTAGTGGAATAAGAAAAGCTGCCACAATGACAGCTTGATCTACAACTCTTGCACCCGTTACTTTAAGTAGATTTCTTCACAATCTTCTGCTAAGCCCCGTCATTTACTCATATCTTTATTAATTATTTTCGTATTAATTTGCCAAACCAAAACTTTATTCAAGAGGAAGAACTTTATCAACATGCATTTCACCCGTTCAAAAATTACATAATAAGCGTATAGAAAATTATTGAAGGAGAATCCCAATGAGAAAAATTCTACAATGTATCTTTCTGTTTTCTTTTATTGTCACTCTTGATCTTTATTGTTTTAATCAAAACTCAGTCGCTGCACAAATTAAGCCTCTTCCAACACCTGGAATGAAGGTAGATCCTAAGAATACTGCTTTGGTGATTACAGATCCACAAAATGACTTTTTAAGCCCAGATGGTGTAGCATGGAATTTAGTCAAAGACAGTGTTGCTAAAAATCATACTATCGAGAACATTGAATTATTATTAAAAACAGCAAAGGTAAATAATTTCAAAGTGTTTGTGTCCCCTCATTACTATTATCCATATGACCAAAAATGGCGGTTTGGGGGAGCTATGGAACATTCAATGCACGCACTTAAAATGTATCAACGAAAAGGTCCATTATCGCTTGAAGGCTTTAAGGGTTCTGGTGCAGATTTTCTTGATAGATATAAGCCATATATTGAAGATGGACAAACTGTAATCACAAGTCCGCACAAAATTTATGGACCCGAAGCCAATGACTTGGTTTTACAACTGCGAAAACAAGGAATCACCAGCGTTATTCTTGCAGGTATGTCTGGAAACCTGTGCGTTGAATCCCATATGCGTGAACTAATTGAACAAGGCTTTGAAGTGTCAGTGGTTCACGACGCAACAGCAGCCGCAAAAATAAATAATTTAGATGGAGATATAGCTGCAAAAATAAATTTCCGTATGATTGCTAGTGCCTCATGGTCTACAAATGAGATTATAGATAAAATGAAATCAAGTCATAGATAAAAGCCTCGAGTTTGGAGGCTTTTTTGATAGAGGGAAATTGCAAATAATAATCGAATAAAGATGTACTTGTTATTAAACTAAACTGCCCCGTTTGTTTAATAAGAAAAAAAGACCGCTACTGCGATCAAACTTTAACTAACGCATTTAGTAAGAAAATTTGAATTAAAATAATTGGTATTTTAATGAGGCGAGTTCGGTTTTCTCTCTAATACACTCATAAAGTTATTTTTATAATAGAACAACAAAAATCCGAGGGTGAGGACAAGCATTATCGCTAAAAGAAGTAAAGAATGGTCTAGAAACAAATGGAGCAAGAAAATATTGGCTACAATAGGCGATAATATTGCAATGGCTAATGGGATAAATTGATTGAATATAAGTAATATCCCACATATAACTTCTAAAGATTTTTCTGCAATTAAGAGGTATTTAAATTCGAATAATGCCATTGCTTCTGGACTAGTTGCTATAAATGGTTCAAATCCAAAGATAACAAAATATCCGTTTATACCTGCAATCAAAAAAACGAGCCCTAAAAATAATCTGCTTATGTGCATTAAAATTTTAATCACTAGCCCCCCCCACTTAAAGACTATTCAAACCAAAATTATTAGAACTCAAAAACTTGGGAATGTTGGGCTATTTCGAGGTTATTTAAGAAACCTGCTCGTTAGCTCAATAAGGAAAGGAGTTACCGAAGCCCCCCGCTTGTTAAACTCCAGCTGTTCTTTAACTCTTGCACCCATTAGTTTAAGTTATAATCTTCACAATCTTGTTTTACCTTAACAAAATCTAATCCCTAATGTGTAGTGGAATATCAAAAAGACGCCTTCTTACTAAAGAAAAGCGCCCGTTTGTTGAACAACCTAATGGGGTATATAAAAACTCTAATCGCTAAAATTACACAAATTTAACAATTATCTCCAACAAAGAACATAAAATTTAATTATAATAATATGGATTATTCATTATTATTTCTATTTTTAGGAGATGGTTGAGATGTTCGCTGGACATTTTGGAATTGCTGCTGCAGTGAAAAGTAAAACCCCAGAACTGCCACTTTGGTCGCTGTTGGTTAGCACTCAGTTACTTGATATTGCCTTTATTCCATTCAATTTAGCCGGGATGGAGTCAATAGAACCAATCGGCGAGGGCGGCTATGCAAAGATGATGATTTATGCATTTTACTCTCATTCTTTCATAGGGGCCATGTTGCTTTCAATTCTAGCAGGGTTCCTTGCTGGTGGTTTTTGGGGTAAAAGATCAGGGGTGATTATTGGAGCTGTAGCTTTTAGCCACTGGGTTTTGGATTTAATCGTTCATCGTCCTGATCTACCCATTCTCCCGGGAAACGCAGGCGGCCTCCCTCTCCTTGGTTTAGGATTATGGGACTATGTTTTTGCAAGCATCCTAATCGAACTTCTCTTCATTACAACTGGTTCTATTTTTTATTTCAGACACGTACTCCAGTCTTCTGATCCTACACACAAGGGAAAAGCCATTATAGCTGGTTGCATAATGACAGTCTTTCTCCTTCTTTCATTATGTATTGACGTTTTCTCATAATAAAAGCATGATTTAATCATATATTGAATCATGCCACACCTCTTTTATTTACGATTCGATTGATTCTACACCCTTAGTCATAATCGAATTGTATTCATCAACAATCTGGCCCTATAGCTAAAGAAGGCACAATTCTTTTTCAAGAATTGCGCCCTTTCTTTAATTGAATAAGAACTTTTTGTTTATTAATATATGGTGCTAAGAAATTATCATTTCATTTGTGATTAAGACAAAGTACTTATTTCCTCTAAAAACCAGACTTTGACCCGATAACGATAGTGGCATCCAGTTCCTCGTCTCTAGCCACTTTTGTGGTAAGCCCAGCACCTGAAAAGATTTCAAAGGACTGCGGTGCCTGCATTTCGCTCGTCTCTATTAAAAGATGTCCTCCCGGTGCCAGCCAGAGAAGTGCTTCTGCTGCTACTCTTCGCTGAATATCAAGTCCATCCCCTCCTCCATCAAGCGCCTCCTTCGGTTCATGTAAACGCGCCTCCTGTGGGAGCAGCTTTATTGCCTCGGTAGGAACGTAAGGTACGTTCGCAACTAGGATGTTTACATGACCTTTAAGGGAGTGGGGCAGAGCTTTATACAAGTCACCTTCAAACACACGACCACCGAAATCCGTTACGTTGCGGCCAGCACATCGTACTGCGACAGGGTCAATGTCAATAGAATACAATTCAACTCGTCCTAAAGCTGCCGCCAGTGCTACACCCACAGCACCTGACCCGCAACATAGGTCAACGACGATATCACCAGAACATGACAAGGCTTCTGCCTGCTGAACAAGAAACTCGGTACGTTTTCGAGGCACGAAAACGCCTCGGTCCACTTCTATCCGCAAACCACAGAACTCTGCGTATCCAACAATATATTCAAGAGGCAAACCATCGGCTCGCATTTCCACCATATTCTTGAGGTCCTCTGATGTTCGAGCCTCTGAGATAAGTAACCGGGTCTCATCTTCCGCGAATACACAACCCGCGTTCCGAAGACTGTGAATTATAGATTTCTCCGTTTCATTATCTAAAAATTTTTTTCCTATTTATCTCACCACTTTTGAAAGCATATTTATAACCTTATATTCTTTAAAAATTGGAGATATCCTTCTTCAACAAAATGGCCCGATTGTTGAATAAAAGCTAATGACGATTGTTCAACTAAACTGCCCCGTTAGTGGAATAAGAAAAAGGGCTGTCATAGCAACCCAGCTGTTCAACTAAATCTCCCGTTAGTTAAACAAGGGCGATTCAAATTAGTTGCTCATTATACACGCTAATTGGGTATATTCTCTCTTGTAATAAGTTATTAATTATTTGCTTTATTACACTAGGTTCTCGTAAGTCTTTGTTTTCAAATATTACAAGTTCATTTACTTTTATCCACTTGCTGTCAGAAATTACATCTTCTTCGAGATTTAGAGAACCTCCTGTAACTTCACCAACAAAATGAAATAAAATAACTTGATTGTTTGTATTACTAACAAAATTATATACACCAGTGGTACCAATTAGTTTTACATCAAACCCTGTTTCCTCTTTAACTTCCCTCTGAGCTGAATAGAGAATGTCCTCACCGTTTTCGACATGACACATGACCACTTGGAAAGTTCCACTTATCAATTGCAGTAGGTTTATTTTCTTTTATAATCAAGACTTTATCGTCATTAAAGATTGACACACTTGCTACTAAAACAATTCCATCTTGCGACATCTGAGTTCTCCCCAATTCCCTCTTAAAATTAATTTATATCTTTTATACCTGTTTAGCTTTCTTTCACTAACCTGCCCCTTTACTTCAATAACAATGGGCAACAATGGGGCAATGTCCTTATAGAACTCTTGCCCTCGATAATACCTTAATGATTACCTGTCTTATATTGTAACCACTTGTCTATCTCTGCTTTTAAAAATCGTTCCTGATTAGAGATCTTTAAGTATGGGATAAATTGATAAGTGTCATAACTACCTAGTTTTGCTCTTTCCGAGTCATCACTTAATATAATATTGTCTATTGATTTTTGGCTTATCTGGAGATATTCGGAAAGCTGTTTTTTAGTCATCAAATCAGGTATTGAAGTTGTTGTTGTTTGTGAATTATTAACTCCATTTGCTGATTTTGAATAGATATTACTAAACATAAAAGCTGATATTAATATTGATATACTCAATATTAATGAACCAATTAAATACGTTGACTGTTTCACCTTAATACCCCCTGAAATTTTCCTTCTTCATGAATTTTACGCATTAAGTAAAAAAGCGATTCTGCTTAGGTACAGAAACACATAATATATTTCTATATTAGCATCCTTTTTTATCCAAAGAGATTAATTATTTCTAAACTTTTCCTATTTTTATTCAACTAACCCGCCCCGTGTGTTCAATAAGAAAAGGAGGTGCCGCAGCTACCTCCGTTGTTAAACTCAAGCACCCTTTAATTGAATAAATCAACTGTGTAAAGATAAAAATTCTTTGGTTATAGAACTCAACTGATTATTGACGTTAGGTGAATTAAGAATAGCTTGAAGTACATTTAAATAGTATTTCTTTTGCTCTCCTTCACTACCATTAATTATTCGATTCAGCATCCATATGGTGTGATAAGTCGGAGACCTTTGTATTGATTGAACCAACTTTTCTTCATAACCGTTTCCGTAGAATTGTTCAACAAAATGGACTAATTGACCTGGAGATCCAAAATCAACATCTGGATTTTGTTCTATCAGCTTAAGAATAGGTTCAACAGCATCAAAGGCATTTTCAAAACTTTCGATTTCTTCAATAACATCATAAGCAATATCAAAAAATTCTTCCTTACAAACGGAGTTTTTTAGAATTTCTAGTTGCATATTTGCAGTCCATAAAATCACCTTTACAAATAGGAATTATAACTGAATTCTACCATTTTCTTCTTAAACTATCCTGCCCCTTCAGTGGACAAGAAAAAAAGCCGCTGCTCCGACACTTTGTTAAACTCCAGCATCCGTTTAAGTATAACAGTTCACAATGTTGTTCTTTGAGTATGTAAAAGCGAACTTTTCTTAAGAATCGCATTTTGTTAGATGAAAAAGAAAACCGTCTGCATTAAATCGTACAAACAGTTTTCTTGGAGAAATAGTCAATTAAATTTTAGACATAGCTTCTTTAATATACTTATAAAGGTCTCCATCTATCCCATATTGCAAAGGATTGTTTGGGTTCTCTAAATGGAAACGTTCTGCCGATTTTACAATTTCTTGGTCACCAGCAGTAAACTTATCCATTAATGACTTCCACTTTTTAGCTAACTCCATTACTTTTGGATTTTCAGGCGGAGTATTTTTTTCTAATTCTGCCCTAATATCTGCGACTAAATTAGACCATTGACTTTCAATTTGTTCCTTTTCTTCGGCACTAATATTATCTGTCTGACTTTTCATTTTATCTAACTGTTCTTGGGAGAAATATTTTTCAACCATATTAATCACCTCAATTAATTTAATAAATTGGTTAGCACTTACATCCTTTTGGGAATTCAATAGCGTATATATGCTTTCTAATCTTGAGTAAAGTTCCTTTTGTAGTTCTATTTGCTTCCTAACTTTTTGTAATTGCATTCTTATTACTTGAACACGATTTAGACTTTGTTTTTCAATAATTTCTTTTATTTCTTCTAAAGAAAATCCTAACTGTTTTAAGGATATAATTTGTTGTAATTTCCGTATATCACTTTCGGAATAAATCCTGTGGCCTGAATCTGAAACTTGTGATGGTGGTAATAATCCAATTTGGTCATAATGGTGTAATGTTCTAACTGTAAGCCCAGTAAGCTTTGCCAACTCACCAATTTTCCAAGTGCTTTTGTCCATAATCATCCCCTCAAATTCGTACGAACTGTTTTTGTCGACAACTTAAGTATAGAACCTAACATTACGTCAGGTTCAAGACCTTTTTTAAAATTTTTTTATATTTTTTATTTTTACTAAACAGCCACTCTTTTATTTTCTTGTTATACTAAACTCGTTAATGAATATGAAAGAGGGCTGCCACAGCACCCCCTGCTGTTCAACTATAGCACCTTTACCTTAGGTACATTTCTTGTACAAACTTGCAGGTGAAAGATTGGAAGAATAATTATTTCGAAGGTATTATAAAGTTATGTATGAGCGAGAATTCAGGGCAAGCATTTGATCAATTTATAAACATGATTTTGGAGGACGAATAGGAATGTCGTATCTATATTTAATGCTTGCAATTATTGGAGAACTAATTGGGTCCTCTTTATTAAAAGCATCTGAAGGATTTTCAAAACTCTATCCGACCATTGGGGTAGTCATAGCTTTCATTGGTTGTTTTTTCTTTTTGTCATTGTCACTGAAAACTATCCCCTTAAATACTGCTTATGCAATATGGTCAGGCTTGGGTCTTGTTTTTACAACGGTCATTTCAGTTTTAATTTGGAAAGAAAAAATTAACATGGCAAGCATTACGGGAATAATACTGATTCTTATAGGCGTTATCATATTAAATGTGTTCGGACCAGGACATGGAAAATCTGGTCATGAAACAGGCAAAACTATTACAATCAGAGAAAAATTGGAATAACATTATAAATTCCTTCTTCCACTAGCCTGCCCCCTTAAGTTTGAGTGGAAATTTTCACAATATCTTTTATCAAATATGTTTTTCGAGAATATACTGCTAAAATAAAAAATGAGCGCTTAGCCTTATTCCAGGATAGCGCCCTTTGGTGGAAGATCTGATTGAAGATACGCAGCCGTTCGTGAACTTTATAAGAGCCTCTTCCGAATGAGGTATAGCTTTAATATAAAGTTTGAACAAAAATATATCATATGAACCTGCATTTACGGTAAATCAAAAGAATCCATTTTGAAAAAAGTTTGATCAAAATGGATTCTTTCTTTATTATTTCGAGTGTGATTTTATAAAAAAGCTTAATCATTTTTGGGCTGTATTCTTAAACTAAAGCACCCTTCGTTGAAGAAGCCTTTATTTTTCAAATCTCACTAACGTTTTTTCTGGTATTTCAATCTGGTCAATATCAAAGTTATTGATTTGGAGAATTATCTCACCCTCTCGTTTATCAGTTTCTTCTCCAATCCAACAGCTATACAGTTCAAAATAATCCCCTTTTTCAAGATAACTGTCCATTCTTTTGCAAAGTTCTAACAGCTTTACTTTTGATTCAGCATACGTTACTTGATTCATATATTCCGAAATCTCAATTCCCCAGTGACTTGATACCTCGTAAACATAAGGGGTAGTAAACTGATATTTCCTTACATTTTGCAGTTCGTTTACCCCTGCAAAACATCTTCCAATGTAAAAAGAAGCGTCTGAATATTCATCATCGTTAATTGTTAATTCTATATTACAGCCAATGTAGGAAGCTAAACTCATTCTCATTCACTCCTTTGGTAATCCTTTTAAACTATTCTGCCTCGATAGTTTAATAAGAAAAAATGACCGCCGCAGCGAACCTCATCCTTAACAAAAGCTCCCTTTTGTTAAAGGTAACAGTTAAAGTTTTTTCTTATTATGGAACCCACATTGGGAATTGAATAGATAAAATTACAATTGGAATTGCTTCGGGTGGTCAAGAATTAACCGACTATAAACAAATTCGTGATGTCTAGAGGGATAAGGGAATTTCCCTTGTCCCTTTATCATTACAGCTTTTAAGCTAACACCCCCGTTAGTTCAATAAGACACTCTTTTGTCCGACAATTTGAATGACATTTTAGAAATTAATAGCTTTTAATCACCAAATGCAAATATTATCTCTGTTTCGCAAACTACTTCTCCATCAACTGTAGCAATGCCTTTGCCTTTTCCAATAGGACCTTTTAATCGGGTTATTTCAACCTCAAGACGGAGTTGGTCTCCTGGTTTTACTTGCTGTTTAAATCGGCATTTATCTATACCTGCTAAAAGCCCTAATCTTCCTTGGTTTCCTTCTTTAGTTAACATTACAACAGCACTTACTTGGGCTAATGCCTCTACAATTAATACGCCTGGCATAACTGGATAATTGGGGAAGTGTCCGTTAAAAAAGTCCTCATCCACAGTCACATTTTTAATACCAACTGCTCTTTTACCTTCTTCTAATTCCAAAATTCTATCCACTAAAAGAAATGGATAACGATGTCTAATAACTTCCTTAATTTGTTGAGTATCTAACATCATTAAAACCCCCATAACAATAATATTTTGAAAAAATCTATTTATTGCTTTATTTTATCACTTGGTATTAATAGTTGATACTAAAAGAGTGAGCTTCTTTAACTATACTGCACCGTTAGCGGAACAAGAAAAAAAGAGCCGCCACCGCAGCCCCTTGTTGAACTCTTGCTACCCGTTAACTTAATAACTTCAACAAAAATAAGTGATAATCATTCTTGGACTATCGCACCCGTTACTTAAAGTATATTATTTCACAAAGTTAAAAAATTTTTTTACCCTTTACTTAAACAGGAATCCATTGATAATAATAAGTTTAGTGCTCCGCATCTAAAAGTAATTTTATCTCTTTTATTTGTTCTGTGTGCCGCTGTTCATGCAAATATATCTGTTCAATCCATTGGTCAAGTGGTAATTCGCCTAAAGCAGGATGCTTAAATGATTTTTCCGCCAATATCGATTGATCATCTATAGTACTGAGGAAAGTCAGAAATTGTTTTCTCGAATCGTTTAGCAAATCAATGATAAACTGAACTTCAAATGGTTCTACATCTGGTTCGACGATTTCGGGAGCTTTAAACTTTTTCGTTCTATCCAACATAAGTTGAACGTTTTTACGTTCTTTTTGAGTATGATCAACCTTTTTTAATCCCCACGCAATAGCCTTTATTGTTGCCTGTTCCACTAAAACTAAGTGATGACAAATTTGTGCTATACTCCACATATTCATATCAGGTCTACTGTTAAATTGAGTATAACTTAATGAAGAAATCTCCTTTACTAAGTTATTTCTCGTTTCATACAGATTGTCATTTATTAAATTACTCATGAAATTCTCCCTTCACAAGAAAGTAAATATCTAGCTTTCTATTCTGTGTATATTCTCCACGATGAAAAGTATTCTTTTACTATTCTGCTTTCGTTTACATTTTCCTTTTTAAACCATCTTCTTCGTTACTTCAATAAAAAACGTCTCCACGCATTGTAGAAATGCACTCCAATAGTGTAAGTACAATCCTCCACAATTTTTTATACTCTATTTATCAATTAATTCCGTACCATATGAGTTGTCTATTGCACACAGCCATTCGCCTTGTGAATTTTTCTTAAACACATATGTCGCCTTTCTATCCATAGAATATTCGTTATTATTTTTATCAGCATCAAGTAGGGTTTGGGAAATAACTAACGCAGTGTCTCCAGCTTCTAATATAATCATTTCCCCCTGTGTTGGTACAAGGGAATTATTGAAGTATTTTGCAATTGCAATAAATGCTTTTTTTATATCTTCTCTACCTCGTGCAATCATTCCAGGTTTTACAACTAAAATTGCGTCCTCAGTATAGTAGTTTATCAATGTATCAACATCCTCTTGCTTGATTGCAATGTCGCACTTCTTAATAAATTTTTTCAATTCGTGTTCCATCAAAATCCTCCCCTTACATCAACTAACTATATAAAATATAACACATGAATTAATCTTTTTATTGGAAAATAAATGAAACTTTTTCAATTAAGTAATTCCTTTTATACAAACCTGCTCCGTTACTTGAAGAAGGAAAATACCTTGCTCCTCTAATTGAACCAATGCACCTGTTAGCGCAATAATTAAAAGGGCTGACGTTGGGAAACCCACATTTATCTCTTTCCTATTAGCTTGTTACTCTACACACACAGGTGCACATCGTATTTCTCCACCTGGTTCAAATAAACCATTGCTATGTGTGAAGTCCGTAACCGTAGTTCCAGCCGTAAATGATGCGGCACTGATAAAGGTAAAAGTGTACGTTTGTGTTTGACCTGCTGGTTGAGAAAGGTGAGCAGCTCCAACTCCTTCTGCTTCTCCTGCAAAGGACCCAGATGGATAATGCATTAGAACATTTTCCCCTGTTTATACTTTTGTCCTAACCTCCTAAAATCGGAAGTCCCCTTTTCCTTTACATTTCATCTGGATTGTATTAGTATAGAATAGCATTAAATCATACTAATCCCATGGGTTAAAGAGGTGAATTGAAATTGTCTCAAACAGTTGTAAGCACTACTAAATCGTTAAATCATAAATCCCATTCAACCACTATAGTTACCAACCTTAGCCCGATGCAAAAAGGATTGGTTACAGTCGGGATTATTATATCTCTAATTCTATTATTTGCTATTGTGCATTTATCTAATTGGATACAAGGCAGCCTATTCATTATAGGTTTATTATTAGGAGCAACATTGCTTTACGCCCGGTTCGGATTTACGTCTGCTTTTCGAAGACTCGTTTCAGTGGGAAATGTTCAGGGACTTCAGGCACACATGTTGATGTTTGCTGTCTCAACTACATTATTTGCTATTATCCTAAGTACCGGCTTTAGCTTAACTGGTATTGCACCACATGGGTATGTTTCCCCTGTTGGTATTAGCGTAATTTTTGGGGCTTTTCTTTTTGGAATAGGCATGCAGCTCGGGAATGGATGCGCATCAGGAACCTTATATAATTTAGGCGGAGGCTCATCTTCTATGATCCTCACTCTGATCGCCTTTATTGCAGGTTCAACTCTTGGAGCCTATCATCTGCCATTTTGGAATAATACGCCTGCTCTACCTCCTATTTCTTTAGCAGAAACTACTGGCCTGGGTTATTTTGGCGCTTGGCTTATTCAAATGGTTGCTTTTATCGCTATCTATTTGATTACCATTCAGGTTGCGAAAAAGAAAAACCCTCCAATAATGAAACCACTTCCGACAACAACTGGTTGGAAAAAGGTTTTACGTGGTTCATGGCCATTATTTATGGCAGCCATTGTTTTAGCAGTACTAAATGCATTAGTCCTTACTGTTCGCGGAAATCCATGGGGAATCACTTCTGCCTTTGCTCTATGGGGTGGAAAATTTCTTAATACAGTCGGGGTAGATGTTTCCAGCTGGGGTTATTTTGCCGGACCAAACGGACAGGCACTTAAAAACACAGTCCTGGCGGATTCAACAAGTGTGTTGAACTTTGGAATCATATTAGGAGCCTTCATTGCATCTTCTTTCCAAGGTACTTTTAAGCCAAAAAAAATAAAATTAGGTATAGCCGGTGCGGCTATTCTTGGAGGCTTATTAATGGGATATGGTTCCCGTCTTGCATTCGGATGTAACATTGGAGCCTATTTTGGCGGTATCTCTTCCTTTAGCATTCACGGGTGGGTTTGGGCCATCATGGCAATGCTTGGAACATTCGTTGCATTGTATATCCGTCCATTATTTGGGTTAAAGGTTCCATCATCAAAAGACTCATTTTGTTAATTAAATTTCGGCTTGCAGAATTAATTTTCTGCAGGCTTTTTTTATGCTTTAGGCACTCAAGCCGCAAATTAAGGCAGCCGGCTATTCAAGTAACGCCTCCGATAGTTGAAAAAGCAAAGTAAATACATTGATTCAAAAATAGAGGAAAAAATTTCCCTCCTTTATATTGGAACGAACATTCATTCGTGTATAATTATGATATGCCTATCGAAGGAGGAATTATTTTGAATTCAATTGATTTAATTATTTTAAACTTTAATGAAGTTAGAAGAAGAAGCATTAAGGTTTGGACATCTATTCCTGAAGAAAAACTCCAATGGAAGCCAGATCATGGAGCAATGAATTGCATAGAAATGATTAGACACGTATTGGAAAGCGAATATTATTACCACCTGGCAATTAAAAATAGAGGGAGTTTATCTGTTTTTGACTCCCCTTTCGAAAATAGAACATTCACTTCTGTAAAAGCAGAATTGGAATTTGCAGAACCATTTCGAAATGAATTCATAGATACAATCAAGTCCTTTACTGAAGAAGACTTGGAAAATATAAAGATTGACCGTTCCGATTCAGGGTACGTAAGAGATTTAGGTGACATGCTTTTACGTGTTGCCTATCATGAATCAGTTCATACTGGTCAGTTATTGGATTATTTAAGAACAGTAGGCGTTCCAAGAATTCGTATCTGGGATTAGCCATTACATCGGTGCAATCACAATAGTGATGCACCTTTTTAATTAGAAAGATTTTTTGGATATGAATGTTAGACAAAATCCAAGTTCTGTTCTTAAACTAAACTGCCCCGTTGAATAAGCTTTGGTAATTTTTATGATTTAACATCAAAATGTCAGTGAACTTGCCTGTTCATTCCACACATTAATTAACAACTATCTTTTTAGCGTACAACAATCTTTGTCCTATAAAATATTTATGTAATTTAGGCTGTTAATTCTCTATAAAAAGTTAAAAATCCTTTATATTAAAAGAAAAATGGCATAGTCAATCCTTATGCCATTTCTTGTTACAATTTATGCTACCCTTTCCTTCATCGACCCAAAACGGCATGAATGACAAGTATAATTCCCCAAGCGATGCATGTCATACCGATAATCAGTTGCAGCGAAGGGGGAAGCCCCTTTTTCATGTATGCCACCTCCATAAATTCAGCCAAAAAAATTTAACCACTATTTTCCTCTCCTTTTAATTTAAATAAAAAGCTACCTATGATGAGCAGCTTATTGTTAGTTCACCTAAAATCCTTTAATGATTAAACCAAGCAATGTTGTTATAATTGCTCCTACGATAATTCTAAGAATCCATGTTGTATTACTTTTTATAGACGCAATATCCTCTTTTACGTCTTTGATATTTGTTTCTGCTACGGCTATTCGTGTTTTAACATCTGAAATATCGTCCTCGAGTTTATCAAGACGCTTGTCCATTTATTCCACTCCTTTAAACTTAAAGCTTTCTTATTATAATATTTCAAGTTTGAGGATTTTGAATGGACAATTGATGTATACCCTTATAAATAAGCAAAATAAATCAGAATACTCAATTCGGATGCTAATAATAACCTAATTGGAAGATACCGGTTCCACCCCAACACATACAAATTAGCCGCAAACAATTGGAGATTCTCAATATTAAACTTTTGTTGACAACCATTTTCTGAAATAAACTTGATGAATTCTCAACCACAATTCACTCTTCTATTTTCAAAATAAAAAGAGAGCTCATTTGAGCCCTCAAATTTGATAAATATTATCTAATAAACGAATTCCATTAGTTAGTTATAAAAAGCCACCAAAAATGGCAGCTGAATATTTAACTCCTAGTAGCTGGTACTATGAAATATTTCAATCTATCTAGTCCCTTTTGCCCTCATTTTGTTGAAAAATTCAAACCATCTCTAACAGCCACAGCAGCCATGATGGAATGGATTGCCGTCATATCCCATGCCGTAACCCGGATAACCTACATAACTCATCCCATAACCTGGGTAACCACCCATGCTCATTCCTGGGTAACCGCCCATACTCATTCCTGGGTATCCACCCACGCTCATTCCTGGGTATCCACCCATGCCCATTGCCGGGTATCCACCCATGCCCATTGCTGGGTATCCACCCATGCCCATTGCTGGGTATCCACCCATACCCATTCCAAAGGTTCTTTCCATTTTTATCTCCTCCTCAAATTGTTTCAAAAATAGTGTATGTGTCCATTTTTAAAGAGGAATAGATATTTGCCTATTTATAAACTATATCTTCATTGTACTTGTATTAAGAAGACAATTAGCAATAGTCAATAATTTTTCTGCCTTCTTATTAAACGAAACTGACCAAATAGAACAATAAAAATTGTAGTTTGTATTTTCAATCAATTGTTGAATTCTAGAATTCTAGAATTCTGTTCTTTAGACAAGAAAAAGCACCCAATATGGCAGCTTGTTATTAAAGTAAAGCAAACTTAAGTGTTTACCATTTGGATTACTGTTTTCATGTTCCCTACTCATAAGTGAGTGGTTTTTTGTTTTTTATGATAAATAAAAAACAGACTCTAAAAAAAGAGTCTGTCCATGTTTGGCATTATAATTAAGCCTTACGAACGCTAGCTGCTTGGGTTCCAAGGTGACCTTGTTTAACATCAAAAGTCACTTCTTGACCTGAGAAATGAACGAATGCATCTTCTCCGCCTTCACGTTCGATGAATCCGAAGCCTTTTTCGTCATTAAACCCTTTTATTGATCAGCCCTTTTGTACAAAGGTGTTGTTGTAAATAGGCCATAATCAATCACAACCATTTGATTGTCATCTGTTAACGCTATATTTGCGAGCCTTAAATCTACTGGAATAATCCCATGCAGTAAAAATATTAGTGACAGCTTGCTCAACTTCTCAAGGTTTTCTATATTAATAGAAGCCTTCCGCTCCATCTTCTTCATGACAATCCAACCATTTCCCTTTACCAATACCGGACAGAGATAGTTTCGGATGTTCGGGTTGGAATTGATATACAAGGTATGTTCTTGAGTGTTGCATATCATTCCTAATTCCGAGAAAGCAATTTTTAAAACATACCCACTTCCAAGATCATAAACCAATCTGTTAAAACCATATCCGATAACATTATAGGGAAGCTCAAGCGTCCTTTGAGCCAGTTTTCTTTTGTCACTTGGAAGACGAAGAGGGTTTTCTTTCATTTTCGATATCCACCCATCAATCGTACCAATGTCATTAATCGTTAAAAATGAGCTTTCTTTTTCATTATGAAATGGCATATTTCTCATCAACCCCTTAATTATAAATTGTTTATTTTTTGCTTAGGGCATGTCTGAAAAATCCATTTATTAGAATTAGAGATTTTCCCAAGGATTATTTATTTCTATAAGTTTTCTAATGCTCAAAGTGTATAAGGAAAGTTATGACATTCGGAGGAGTCGAAGGGGCTTTCCGCCGTTAATGAATCGAACTGCTGCTCAAAAATGTTCCTGAATACGTATCTAGAAAACCCGTGCCATGAGTCGTAATCGTAATCTTCGTGATAAGGTAAATAAAAGAGCAAAATCATGTTTGGATTCCCCCCCTCTTTTCTTATTCTGTTATTCGCTAATTAAATTGGAACTGACCTTTCATGAAGCCAGTTTTTCAAATACTTTGGAACTCCACCTTTTAGTGAAAAGCCAACATGTCCTCCCTCTAATGAAATATATGTTTTATCTTCACTAGAGACAAAATCCATTACAGGATAGGTAAGATTCTCAGGTACTAGCCTGTCGTTCTTTGAAGAAACTACAAGTAATTTTGCATTGATTTTATGAAGGTCTGCAAATTTACCATTAATATAAATTCCGCCACGGATTAGCTTATTTCCGATTACCATGTCATTCATAACTTGTTTTAATGCTGCACTAGGAAATGGAATATGACTTTTAGTCCAATGATTAAAACGATACCAATGATCAACGTAATCTTTATCATACGCCCTGTTTAACAACGATAAATAGTGACTAAAGTAAACCGGCGAAGTTATGGCTCGGACACCAGCCTCAATAACAGGTGCAGGAACTAAACCAATAGTGTCCAAAGGGTCATCAATGTTTAGCTGGCCATTTTTTGCTGCATCTAACCATTTTTTGAAAGTAGGAAAAGAGGAGAAATCGATTGGGGCAACTTTTAGGATTAAATTCTTAATTGGTTCTTCTGCAATGGCAGCATACATTGCGGCCAACGTGCCGCCAAGACAATAGCCTATTAAGGTTACCTCTTTGGCTTTAGAGTGATTAAGGACTTTTTGAACTCCTTTTTGAATATATTTAGTGATATAATCATTGATTGTTAAATCTTTATCCTCATACCCTGGGACACCAAAATCTATCAGATAAACATCAAAGCCTTCCTCAACAAAACTTTGTATAGTACTTGAACCTGGTCCTAAATCAAGAATAAAAGGCTGATTTACCAAGGAGTAGATAAGGACTAATGGGATTTTGTACTTTTTTTGTTTAGCTGGGTAAAACCAGACTGTTGCTTTATTTTTTTTCCAAATTGCTTGTCTTGGAGTAAGATTTGACTCTGGAGGTAAAGAATGAAAAACATTTATAAAGCCCTTCCAGCGTTCTTTTTCTAGCTCCAAGTAGTCCTTTTGCTTTTTCTTTTTCTTTTTTGACATTTTTCATCTTATCCTTTTCGTGAATTGTTTAGATACATTTGAATTCATCCTTGACCTTTATCAAAGGTAATTAATGAAATGTTTTTCGGGATGAATTGGACCAATTTCTTTGTAGAGATTTAATTGGGATTTCATCGTTAATATTGTTAAAATCTATACTCATACTGTTTCGAATAGTATTGGCCAGTTCGTTTATACGCTCGTCCAACTTATCAACCTTTTCCTCAGTTTGGATTGCAACCCTGGCCACATTAGCGATATCATTTTTGGTAGGAAGGAGTAATATATTGGAAATTACTTCAACATACTTTTGAAGAGATTTGATATTATTTGTAATAAAACCAGAATGCTGATTTGCTAATCTTACGAGATCCTCATTATCCAATAAGTCCTGAATGTGTCGATTGATCTGATGTTCTACGGCAAGTCCTGATTTTTTTAGATCTGTATAAAAGGCAGCTAATTTTTCCTTCCTATGTTTCTTTTTCTCTTTCTTGTTCTTTTCTGTTTCCTTGAATTTATCCTTCATAATTTTTTCCCCCAATCAGTGATAATGATTATTATTTTGTTAAACTAAGGCACTAATTCCTCCATCAACTATGAGAATATGACCGGTAATATAATCAGAAGCCGTAGAGGTTAAGAGCAAAATTGGCCCCGCTAAATCCGTGTCACTACCAAATCTTCCAGCTGGGATATGGGCATGTAGTGGATGATTGCTTTTTTCTAAAAGACCCTGTGTAATTTTGGTTGGGAAGAATCCAGGAGCAATCGCGTTTACTTGGATATTATGTTTAGCTAGCTTGACTGCCAAATCCTTTGTAAAGGTAATGATCGCACCTTTACTAGTATTATAGGCAATCGTATCCATGATCTCCGGATTAACACCACCTAATCCTAGAACGGATGCTATATTCACAATCTTTCCGCTTCCCTGTGGAATCATTACTTTTGCTACAGCCTGACTAAATAGGAAAGGACCTTTTGTATTTACATCCAATACATAATCCCATTTTTCTTCCGGCAGATCCATAAATGGTGCAAGCCATGAAGCCCCGCTATTATTTATGAGGATATCTATCGTTCCAAAAGTGTTAACGGTCTTCTCAATTACTTTTTGAATGTCGTCCACTTCTGTTACATCACATTTAATGGCCAAACACTTAACGCCATATTCGTCTAATTCCTTACAGACTTCTTGGCAGGCCGCCAACTTTCGCGAGCAAAGCACAAGATTGGCACCGGCTTTAGCAAGGGCAATCGCCATCTGTTTTCCTAGCCCCCTGCCTCCACCTGTGATAATAGCTGTTTTCCCTTTTAAATTAAATAACTCTTCCAACTACCCCTCTCCCCCTTACTTGTTCAAGGATTCTATATATTATAGACAAGCATAATCTCAATGTGCATAATCTAAGAATTTCATCCATGCCCTTTTTGATTTGTAACTAATGGAGGAGGAAGTGACTCATTCCAAACATGTTATAACGCCATAAACATTGGTTAGCTGGACAAAGAGTTGTGTATCCATTTCTTTTGGATTTATAGCAAGGCCAGTTTATTGAACATTTCATCCAAATACGCTTTGAAATTGTAAAATAACTCCATGCTTGTCCATTTCAAATAATTTGACTTACCATATGATGTACCATCCCTATGTAATACAAAAGATGTTAGCATTCATTGCATTGGTTATTGTTAGAGTTTTGCCCCGGTCGAAGTGCTTTTTCATCTTTTTCTTGTTGTTGGTGCACAAACTTATGAAGGGATACTAGTTTCAAAGTCTATTAAGATAACTTATTGTCCAAGAAAGGAGTGATCTGCATGTCTCTACGCCACAAAAGACAAAAAATCAGAAAATTTTTTAAAGCATTCTTGAAAAGAGTCTTAAAAGATTAACACTACATTTTCGTAAAAGATTAACCAGGTTTTTTTAACAGGGTAAATTGAATAACGCAGCCATTGGCTATCCATGAAGCTTTAAAAAAAGGACAGTACCTTTAACTGCACCCCAATTGTTTGACACAACTAACAATTGGGGTGCAGTTTTTGTATAGCTAAATATTCCTTTGAGCTTAAACTAGAGGCCGAATTTTCCTATTTAAATGGTTTAATAAGTTACTAAGCATATCGATTTAAGCAAAACCCCCTTAGAAACTTGGATTGGAATCAGTTGGTTCCTGTTTATTTCTTTCTTCCAAATTCATCCTTAATCCCCCTCTAGGCCTAAGAGTGATAGAGGGAAAAGGTATCACCGGACGGTGGTCCAGAGCGAGATTTATCTTGAACCGCTGGGAAATAGTAGCGAGGATGAGTACCGCTTCCATGAAAGCAAAGTGATTGCCGATACAAACCCTTGGCCCTCCCCCAAATGGAAAGTAAGCGTAAGCAGGAATCGTTTTTAAAAAGTTGTTTTCAAATCGTTCGGGACGAAAAGACTCTGGATCAGGAAAATACTCGTGTTTGTGATGCATCACGTATTGGGACACCATGATGGTGTCTCCTTTTTTAAATCGGTAATCGCCTATTTCGACATCTTCCTCTGCTTGACGCCCTGTAATATAGGCTGGCGGATATATCCTCAAGGACTCCCAAATAATATTTTGAGTATATGGTAAGTTCATAAAGTCTGCCGGAACCGGATGACGATTTCCAATTACGTTATCAATCTCATCAAAGAGTTTCTTTTGCGCTTCTGGATACTGGGAAAGTAGGTAAAATGTCCAGGATAACGCATTTGCAGTGGTTTCATGACCTGCGAGAAAAATGGTCATAACTTCATCGCGTACTTGAGTATCCGTCATGCCAATGCCATAGTCGTCATCTCGCGCGTCCATTAAGATACCCAGCATATCCTCGTGCCTTTCCTGATCTTTTCTTCTGTTATCAATAACGCTATACAGTACTTTATTAAGCTTGTCTAGTGCGTCCTTATATTCAAGGTTCGTTTTAGTTGGAATCCATAAAGGTAAATTCAGTAGTGTCCTCATTCTTTTTAAAGCAACTCTCATAGCGGTTTCAATCGGCTTGCCAAGAATGCTATATCCTTCCTTGAAATCCAAACTGAACATCGTTTTTGATATGATTCCTAATGTAATGCTCATCATATCCTGCGTCAGAATGCGTTCTTCCCCGTCCTCCCATTTGGAGACAAAATCAGTAGTTATATCAATCATATCCTGACCATAGTTAATAATATGCGACCTTTTAAACGCAGGCTGAATCAGCCTTCTCTGACGCATATGGGTCTCTTTTTCACTTGTCAACAGACCTTCTCCAATAATCGGTTTTAGTGCATGGAAATCTTTTGATTTAACGAAACACTTTGATTTTGTGACTAAGACCTGCTTAATCAATTCAGGATTTGAAATCAGGTACACATTTTGCAAAGGCCCGAAACGAATTTTTACTACTTCGCCATATCTGGAAGCCTTATTCAAAAAAGTGAGAGGGTCTTCCCGGAATTCTTTTAAATGTCCATTAAACAGCTTTCCCCCAGGCACAATCGGAACTTTTCCTTTGTTTAATAAATCTGCTTCATTCAACTAGGGGCACATCCTTCCATACTTAATAATTTCGTTTAAGCATTTTATGCGCATTGCATCAAAAGGCTTGTACTCCAGCTGAAAATTTTGAGGTTTAAGAGTTCCCCATCCTTATTGCCCACTCGATGGCTTCTTCCCTCGACTCCATATGAATCAGAAGGAACTCGGCAACCAATTCCCTAGATTCCATAAATAGATATTTTGAGTATAAATTAGAAAAAGCTCAGACGAATGTCTTGAGCTTTCATTGTTAGGTTTATTGCAAACCCAATCACAATTTAATACTTATTTTGTTTTTTTTATGATAAATAAAAAAACAGACTCTAAAAAAGAGTCTGTCCATGTTTGGCATTATAATTAAGCCTTGCGAACGTTAGCTGCTTGTGCTCCACGTTGACCTTGCTCAACATCGAAAGTCACTTCTTGACCTTCTTCTAATGTTTTGTACCCTTCGCCTTGGATCGCTGAGAAATGAACGAATACGTCTTCTCCACCTTCACGCTCGATGAATCCGAAGCCTTTTTCGCCGTTAAACCATTTTACTTTACCTTTTTCCATGTTTGTTGCCTCCTAGTGTGCTAAGCACACACAATGTATTACTATCCTTGCTCTCAGTGATCATTAAGACGAAAAGTTTTTACTTATACTATCCTTTACACCGAACAAAAATAATTCTTCTTTAGAATAGCATTTTTTGAAATTGTTTGCAAGGAACATGATTTTATTAATGTACCCGTTACTAGAAAATGAAAAATGAGCGCTTAACCTTATTCCATCATTGCGCCTATTAGCTGAATAAGATTTTTAGTTCTTCTTTCCAGACTGATTAAAACTTTCCTTCCTTTCGTATGGAATAACTAAGATTAGACTCATAGTTCAATTGATGCCCCGTTTAAAAAAGAGCTCCCCACACGGGCAGCTCTATCTTTATTATAGAATTGTGTTTTTCATATTAGCATACATGGCCATTACTGTCTCATCAATATCATCTCTAGACATCCTCATCGCTTTTTCAGCCCGTGCATAACGTTTTTGAATATTTGGCTTCCCTTTTCAGTCCTGATTGAACCAAAGTGGATCTTTGTCATCCACATCGCCATTATAATTGATTAGAATCTCTTCTCCTGCTTTTATATCTGCGTAAGCATAGAAGTCAAATGTGTGATTTTCAAAATTAATCTCATAAATTGCATTAGGTTCGTAAGAATGATTAAACAACATTCCATAACCAAGAAGGATTGCAGAATGATTTTTTCCATACTCAAAAGCGTAATCAGCAAGTAAGGTTTGCTCAATGTATTGATGCTGGTCGTTTGGATAAGAAATGACAGGTGCTTCGTGTAAAAGCTCTCCTTTTTTGATATCACATGTAGCAAATACCCCTCTATCGAATTCTCCATCACTTAATGGAGATTTTTTTACCTCGATCATGTTGTTCGCCTACTCACTTTTAAAATTTTCTTTCTAACTGTAACCATTAAATTGAACAATGAGCTCTTTTTATTTAGAAAAAAGAATCTCCAATATATGTTTTGGATATGTACTTTTAACTACTTCCATACCCTATTGTTAATGTGTAACCGGAACTGGTTACATCAATTATTTTTATAATGACAATACAAGATGAAGTCATCACTATGATTAGTGGTCATTTTCACCATCCGTTTTTTTTGTACCTTTACTTATATAAGGTTTAGCACTCTTTGATTTGTTGGCACTAGCTTGCCAACGATTCCATCCCTTCTTGCCTGTTCCTCTGCCTGTTCCGCCTTTACTCTTAGCTTTACTCAAATCATCACCTCAATATTTTTCTAAGTTGAGTAACCTATCTATTTAGTTTTAGTATATTTACTCGGTTACTAAACAAGCTATTGCAATAAATTAAATCATACCGGTCTCATAAAAGTAGAAACAATAAACCATTATCGACTACACGAAATATCCATTTTTTATTAACCTGCCCCGTTAACAAAATAAGAAAAAGTGATCCTACAATCATAGCACATTTATTTGTTTCAGTCTGTTTCTATGTTGCAACAGAGTTTTTCACTTAGAAAAAAATACAAAGAAATTAGGAGATCTATAATTTATATGCTACACTTGGTTTACCATTTGATTTACTGTTTTCAAGTACCCTGCTCATCAATGAGTGGGGTTATTTGTTTTTCTAAGAAAAATAAATAACAGACTCTAAAAAAGAGTCTGTCCATGTTTGGCATTTTATTTAAGCTTTACGAACGTTAGCTGCTTGTGCTCCACGTTGACCTTGCTCAACATCAAAAGTCACTTCTTGACCTTCTTCTAAAGTTTTGTACCCTTCGCCTTGGATAGCTGAGAAATGAACGAATACGTCTTCTCCACCTTCACGTTCGATGAATCCAAAGCCTTTTTCGCCATTAAACCATTTTACTTTACCTTTTTCCATGTTAGTTACCTCCTAGTGTGTTAAGTACACACAAAGTATTACTATCCTTGCTCTCAGTGATCATCAAGACGAAAAGTTTTTACTAATACGATCCTTTACACCGAACAAAAATAATTCTTCTTTAAAATAGCATTTTTTGAAATTATTTGCAAGGAACCCTAATTCTTAATTAGAAATAATGGATTAAATAAATGTTCTTTTGTATCGGATAATAGGAAATATCAGTTGATATCATACCTAACATCAATTCCTTTTCTAATACATCCCCTCTTTCTTCCACGTCCAACAGCCATTGGTTTTAATGAATATAGGAAAATAAATAAAGTGTGACCCATTATGGAAAGTATATTTCTATTATTTAGTGAAAAAATAACTATTGTAGAATGAATGAACAAGGAGGAATCAATATGGCTCACTTCTCGGATCTTCACCATACTGGAGAAACGGTAATTGAATCTGGAGAATATATAGATTCAGGTGGAACAAATAAGGAACTTCGTCAAGGAGAAACATTTCCAAATTGCCCTGTTACAGGAAAGGCAACAACCTGGACCCATGCAAGCCACACTCATCGAACAGGTGAAACTGTTATGGAATCTGGACATTATATAGATGCACATGGGGAACATGTGGTTCTTCAACAAGGAGACAAGTTCCCAAATTGTCCAAAGACAGGTGAGGCAATTACTTGGTCGCATGAACAATAATTGAAAAGTTACCATAATAACGATTTAAATTAGAAAAAGTTTAAAAAATGGCTTAGAAAAAATCTAATCCATTTTTTTATTTTTATGATGAACTGATTGATGACTATTTTGTCATAAACTGTTTGTTCTAAATGCATTCATTTACAGTAGGCCCGTTATATTGATATCGGAATTGTTTTAATACAGTTTATATATGGAAAAAGATTCAGCATAATGCCGAATCTTTTAATAGGGGGAATTGCAAATTGTCCTAGTTTGCAAAATTAATTTTACCGAACTTTTATTAACATCTTATGAACAAAGTTTTACCATACATTAAATAGCTAATTAAAAATTACTACCAAACTGCTCCCTGCTCCGTAAGAGGAATAAGAAAAAGTCTGCATCATCAACCCCTACTGTTCAACTTGAGCTATCCTTTAGTTTTAGTTAATATCTTCAATTTTGTCACTATTTCGATATCTTTTATTTTTAGCAAATACTTTGAAGTTTAGTGATGGAAAGGTATGATTCCTAGAAATTATGTGTTACAATTGTTTTTACCGTTTGATTTACTGTTTTCATGTTCCCTGCTCATAAGTGAGTGGGGTTTTTTTGTTTTTTATGATAAATAAAAAAACAGACTCTAAAAAAGAGTCTGTTCATGTTTGGCATTATAATTATGCCTTGCGAACGTTAGCTGCTTGTGCTCCACGTTGGCCTTGCTCAACATCGAAAGTCACTTCTTGACCTTCTTCTAATGATTTGTACCCTTCGCCTTGGATAGCTGAGAAATGAACGAATACGTCTTCTCCACCTTCACGTTCGATGAATCCGAAGCCTTTTTCGCCGTTAAACCATTTTACTTTTCCTTTTTCCATGTTTGTTGCCTCCTAGTGTGCTAAACACACATTGTATTACTATCCTTGCTCTCAGTGATCATCAAGACGAAAAGTTATTACTTATACTATCCTTTACACCGAACAAAAATAATTCTTCTTTAGGATAGCATTTTTTGAAATAGTTTGCAAGGAATCCAATTTTTTAATCATAGCCCCCGTTTAATGGAACAAGAAACGTTCTTATTGTTCCTCTTCATCACATAGCTCTTCAGCAATCTGCTTTATTCGTTCCATCGTTAAACCTTTTCTTTGTTCAATTGCTAAGGGATGGTTAGTTGGCCATCCCATCTTTTAACATAAGCTAACCGTTAGTTGAAAATGAACTCTAAATATATGAAATCTCAGTGGTAAATCATTTTCAGAAAATGTATGAGTAGCGAGTTGCGTTTAATTGTTTATAAAGTAAGTCTCATACAGCTAAAGTTGGAATCAAGTTCATCAATTTGACTGATTAAATATGTTTTATCTCCCTTTATGATTGAAATAAATCATAATATTACCAAAACATTGGAATCGAATGCTGATAAGGTTTCACTAAATTACCAGTTATCTCCTTAACACAAGAAAGTATAGATAGTGTGAATTATGGAAAGAAACCAAAAATCCCCAATAACATTAGGAGGAGAAATGTATATGTCTAACAAACCCGAAGTTTACAATTCAAGAGAGGATCGGCAGGAAGAAATAAACGCCATTCGGCAAACCATCATCGAGATTGAGGCTGCATTTAATCAACATGATGCAGATGAATTAGATCGACACTTCGCTCAAAACGCCATATGGGTCAATGTGGTCGGTGTGCAACTATCTGGTTGGAAGCAAATCAATGAAACGCACAAAGTTATCTTGGAAGGACCACTCCGCAACTCATATGCTCGTTATACTGTCGATAGCATTATTTTTGTTCGTCCAGATGTGGCTACTGTACACATTCGGCAATATCCGACAACCTCAGAAGGGAAAATTATAGAAAACGGCCAAGGCAGTCTCGCCATTTACGTGATGGCTAAAGAACAGGGAACGTGGATGGTTGCTGCTGGACAGAATACGATAGTCCAAGAAACCCACGTTAGTGGGGAGTAAGATATTATCACTAAGAAGAGGAGTGTAGCCTATGAAACTAAACCATCTCAATCTCACGGTCACTGACGTTAATGCAGCTCGTGAATTCTTTGAGAAATATTTCGACCTGCAAACCAAGAGCATACATGGCGATTCATTCGCTGTACTGACCGACGACAACGGGTTATTGCTCGCCTTAATGAAAGGTACTCAGGTCAACTACCCCAAGAGCTTTCATATCGGCTTTTCGCTGGAAAGCGAAGAGCGAGTGAACGAGATCAATCAACGCTTGAAGGATGATGGGTTTGATGTGAAACCCCCGCAAAGGTTGCATGGTTGGACATTCTATGTTAAAGCACCGGGTGGATTTACTGTCGAGATTCTCTGTAGAATGAGGCATATTCAATAAAGGCTCTTTTTCTAACACAATGTTGCGTTCCAACTGTATTTAGTGTGTTCAATCGTTATATTCGGAAATATCCGAGCGTTATTTGCACAAAACTGCCCCTTTAGTTCAATAACTTCAACAAAAAAACTTCTTAGAATAACGCACCTTAAGTCGAAAAAAGGCTGCAATTAGCAGCCGGATCTTCAAGAAATGCACCCGTTAGTTTAAGTGCATTACTTTACAATCGTATTTATAAAATAAAAGGGGGACATAAAAGAATCCCCCTTATTATTTCAATATCGTATAAGACTCTCCATATCTAACTAGAACATGCCACAATAGCTTTAATTCCTGAAGTACCTCCTTAAAGCTGCCGCGCTCTTTCCAATTTTGAGGATTATGGTGAAGGTCCATTACGGCACAACCAATTACACTTGCATTGATACAATTATTTTGTGCAATACGTTTTGCCAGAGAAGGCATGGATGGTCCTCTAAAGTCAGAAGGAACTTCATCTACCCTAAGTAGAAAGCCCCTATGCCAATATAATTCAATTGAATACTTAAGACATAGTTTTTCTAAAGTTGTTCCGATAAGCGTCTCTTTAAAAGAAGGGTCTGCAACAAGCACTTCCACATCTTCTTTAAGTGAAATATCCCCATGAACTTGGGCTTCGATGTAGTGATTAAGATTCCGATTTGGTTCTTTTTTTTCAAGGTCCGTTAACTTTTTCTTAAGTTTAACTAGTAAATGATCTATTAATATTGTTGGTGCCATATCCCTTTCACCAATTGCAGATTCCCTAGTGAACGCCTCTTCTAAGAGTGCAGCTAAAATCATATCAAACTCTTCATACGTCCCCTTTTCCCTTGGGTCTTGATGAGAATCTAAATACGTAAACGTAGAGCGATATGAAACTTTGGGAGATAAAAGAAAGTAACATGAGCCAAAACGTGGAGCAGGTCCATCTGAGTGTAACATTATATTCAGTGCACCGTATTTTGGGCGTTGATTATTAGTTGTACCCTCCGTTTGATATGCTCCTCCGAAGATTCTATTCTCCCAAAGGTCACGTTCACCACCTGGAAGAGCAGATACGCTACCGTTAGATATAAGTGTTTCAAACTGACTCCTATATATTCCCTGCTCTAATAGTGCTTCGGCAATGCTTTTCATAGTTGAATCTGGTCTATCGGGATGAAAATGGAGTCCAATTCGTGCATTAGCTTTTAAACTTATAACCGCTTTTTCGAAAATGTCATCTGGGATATTCGACATTTTTAGTATATGATTTATTATTGCTTTAGCTTCAAGATTATGGTTTCTGGCATAATTGGTAATATAGTTCAAAGCCAATTGTTGAGACCGAGATAATTCCACCAATTAATTGTTCCTCCTCTCCATTAATAACTTCTTTTATGTGTTCTATATATCTCCAAAATAAGCAAGTACAACAAAGTTATCGCTCCCTTTTCCCCTGTTCACACCCGTACATGCGACTTTCACCGCATACGGCGTTCCAACTGATCCAATTAATCGTCTTGCTTAGTTAGCATAGGCAGAACTGCTATGAAGAATGCTAACGGTTGCCTGAGATAACCGTGCATCTTCAGAGATTTTGCACAATCTGAATTGGATTACCGTCCGGATCTGCAACCCAAGCAATGAGCAGCCGACCGAGCCATTCGTACGGTGAGACCAATGCTTTGGCACCATTCGAGGTGACGGTTTCAAAGGCCGCAGCAGTTTCATCCGTCCACAAAATCACGGCAACACGCTGCCCATGAGCCACGGGGGCGAGGCCGTGATCATCGCGCGTAGAAGAAACGGATGCGATTCCTATTTTGTAATCATCGAGAACCATATCAATATGAATCGGTTCGCCATCGTTTGGCACTCGAAAGGTCTCGGTAAACCCCAGACTCTTGTAAAACGTAGCTGCTCTAACTACATCCGAACTGAACAGAATAACTTGGGGATTACGGAAGATCGACAATTTTTACACCTCCTATTGTTCGGGTTAGAACGTAAGCCATTAATTATTAGTTCAATTATTTCGTGGAAAATCCTTTTCTTATTCAAATATATAACGCTTTTATGTTAAAAAGAGCAGATTCATACTCTGGTAATGCGCTCGATTGCGCAACAGTCAAATCACGGTTCTTCAACCAATAATAGAATAATTATTCGAGAGAAAAATAATATCCAACATAGTTAAATACATTTCTGAATCCTAAATTCTCTGCAACTACAACTGAGGGCTTGTTCATTTCCATACAATCCCAATATGGAACCAAATTATTCTCCAAACAATCTTTAACAAAACTGTGAGCTACCCTTTGAGCTAATTTTTTCCCCTGATGAGACTTTAATGTTTCAATATCTATGCAGTGTACATTTCCAGCGACAAAACCTGAAAAACAAACACAAACAATTTCATTTTTGTAAACCATACAATAACCAATGCCATTACTAAAGAAACTCTCAGGTGAGGACCAAAACTCTAATATTTTTGATTGTAAAAATTCAATATTTTTAATTGAGTTATTATTATTTTCAAGGAGAGTATTGCAGATTTTTATAACTTTATATCCTTGTTCAATGACAGGTTCATAATTACCTTTATAATCACCCTTTTGTAAGGTATAAACCCTCTGATTCCAACTCTCTAATTTACGATGTTCAAAAACTCTTTCAATAATCTTATTCCATTTTTCTTGATTGCCAACTCCTTCAAACCAGCTTAGTTGGACTTTTTTTGCTTCGGGTTTGATTAAATTGTTAATAAAATGGTTTAATTCTCTATTAAACTCCTTGTTTTGCTCATTTCCAAAAAATATAAATCCATCATTATTTCCTAACCAAATAAGCCCGGATGTAGGGTTAATAGTATCATCTACAAAGATACGACCCGGATTAATATTTTCAACAATTGCTATTGCTTCTAATTGCCCTTTTTCATTTAACAGTTTTTTACACTTACTAAACTCAGTTTTATCCAGTTCTGATATCATAAAACATCCCTACCTCATTCTTTCTGGAAAATTATCAACTTAACAACTCAACGATTTTATATGATCGAAATATTTGTAAAATTTATATCAGGTTTTAACGAGAAGTTACTCCTATTAAATGGCACTAAAATGAAAAATGAGCGCTTGTTCAAGGATAGCGCCCTTTAAAAGAATAGATCTATAGAGAACTAACCAGCTATTCCGTATGCTAATAATATGAAAAATACACAGACTAACACCGCACCATTAGATAAAACCCCAATTACTCCCGATAACCAATTCTTAGAAATTACAGCAAAAATTATTCCGAGTAGTGAAAGAGAACCTAAAATTATTATTATTAACGGCAAATCTGCGTTCGGTCCTCTAAGAATAAAAAACATAAGTACGCTAATCAATACCATTAGAATTGATAAAACTCCAAACTTATTCATCTCTATCCCCAATCTAGGTATTTTGTTTTTACACCTATTTCATAATCAAACTAAAATTCATTTACAATTATTTCATATCCCAGTACGTTGCCAAATCACTAATCACAGATATGGTCCTTAAATGAAAATGCGATCCTTATTCATGGATTGCGCAAGTTTGGTGAATAAGGTATTGACTAATTAAGCGTGTTTACTTAATCGTCCCCTTATCGGAACAATAACCGCATAGAACACTAATATCACAAGCAAAAAAGCTGGTAAAATCTAAGGCTATGATAAATTGCCAATAGGGGATGTCAAAACGGAAAGCCATTAGCTTTTTCAAGTGTTGTTTTTCATAACTATTTCCATCCATTTCTTTCTCCTTTATTTAAAGTTGTCTATTTTTAGATGTGTTTGAATTCTTCCTAATCTTCCTTTACAATCTGTTCCATTAAAATAAACTACTAATTTTAGATATTATACCATATTTTTACACAAATTTTTATTTCAAATTGGCACGAAAAAAAAAGACACGCCGTTTTATGTACGTGCCTTCCTATCGTTTCTCAACTAGCCACTTAGTTGAGCATAAATTTTTGTGGTCTCACTTTTCTCGTTACCAAGTAAGCTCTGAAAAACACTTCCCTTTCTTTATCACCTTTTCAATGGACAAAACTTTTTTTCCGTCTTCTTCTGAGACAACAACTCTGTACTTTCTTTGCTTTTGAAATGATTCTCAATGGGTTCTTCATTGCAACATTCAGTTCTACTTACCCATTAGGCTGAAATAAAGTTCAATCTAGAAAACTTTTTACGGTAGTTAAGAAGGCTGATAAATTTTCCTCATGCACATGGTGGCCGGCATTTTCTATCGTTACCAGGTCGCAAGTTGGAATAAGCTTAGAGACTTCCAGTAATTTATTATGAGGAATGTGACTGGACCCACCACCTATAATAAGAGTCGGTATGATAATATCGGTAAGACGCTCCCACCATTTGGGATTAGGTTCATTAAGTTGATGTAGAATCGAAGGTACAACCGGCCAATCGAACGGTAGGGGATCAGAGGGTTTAGAAGGAATTTCGATCGGCTTATTCCGAAAAGGAGGAGGAGTGTCTTCAACAATTAACCGCTCTATCCTCGAAGGAAATGTTTCCGCGAAAAGATATGAAACAGTTCCCCCCATGGAATGACCAATTAGCGTAAACCGTTCCAAATTCAACGCATTTACAAAAGAAAGCAAGTCATCACACATCAATTCAAAAGAATATGTACTAGTTCTGGCACTTCCACCATGACCTCTTTGGTCTAAAGCTAATACGCGATATTTTTCTCCTAAGCTAGCAGCTACTAGATCCCATGATTCTGCACTTTTTCCCAGCGCATGAAGGGCAACAAGCGGTGGTGCAGAAGGTTCCCCACATTCACGATATTGAAAAGTGAGTCCATTCAATTCAATTTGGTTCACACGTATTTCCATCTCCGGTCAACTCCTAATTGAGGTTTCGTCATCTGAAACCTGATTTATTTAGTATCTACATCTATATATTCATCGAATGTGTGAAGATTACCTTCTTGAACCTCTTCCTTTTTGTTAAATAATTCTTAATCATCTTCAGACTCTGGTGTTCTATACATAAAGAAAGAGCGTAATTCTTGCTACAGAATTGCGCACCTTCGAAAATGATTGCCTTCTTAATCATCCTTTCATTCGTGAGGATTTTATTCCAGTGTGTTAAGAAGCTGTCCCAATCATTAGGATCTTTACTCGGCTGCCATATAGAGTGCTTCACGGTCCTGTTGGTGTTTAAAAAAAAGAGGAAGGTCATCCTCAAACACATTCCGAAGCATTATTCTACTTATCAAACTTCCCCCTTGGCGATTACTTTATTTTTACAAACTTTATTGAATAACTTATAGTTCGACTACTTACGAATAAACCCTTCTCTTACTCAACAAAATGGACTTGAATGAAAATGAGCGCTTATCCTTATTCCAGGATTGCGCTCAATAGTTGAATATCAAAAAATTATTTATATACTTGATACGGGGATGCTATGAGTTAATTTTTCAAATTTCTTTGATAGATCGTGATGAGTTCATCTAACTTTTGACTGCAAAAAAGAGTGTCGTGACTATTTAAGCCGGTTAATCTTACCGTCTGGATTAATTCCCTTTTTAATTGATCAATTCTGATTTCTAAATGTTCTATTTCCGTAAACACTTTTCAAACTCCTAGCCTTCTGATTCTAGTATTCTTTTTAAATTCCCAATTCTAAGGCTTCTTAAATAGGTTCTATCCAATCATTATCTAAATCTCTGGCAATCCCCCCAAAATATGATTCTATTTTAGGTAACTCAGCCATCTTAGTTAGAAACCACCTTAGACCTGTAGTTTTGCGTCCTTATTTTTCAATAAGTTTGCCTTTTCTTTTTATATATTACTTTAAGTAGATTCCGAAATTTGTCGCATTATGTATTTTCTATTTAAAAAATTGACAAAAGGATTACTATTTTGCCTTTTTAGTTTTACTGTTTAGATGTACCCTACTCATTCGTGAGTAGGGTTCCTGGCTTATAAGATAAAAAAAACAGACTCTATAAAGTGCCTGCTTAAGTTTGGTTTTAGGTGCAATGAAACTTACAAAAACAGCACTATTCTCCCATCCCTTTTGAATCGATGAGAGAATAGCCATTATTAAACTATAGTTATTATTTAATTTCGATTGCAGAAGCCTTGTTGTCCCAATCCGAAGCCATATTAGCAGTTATCCCATACCAATCAGAATGTCTAAATGAGACTCCTTTACCTTTTCCTTGAGATGACGTATGCTCCCAAAGAATCGTCATATAGCTATAAGAAGGTGACGCTGTACTTAAAGAGGAAATTCTGTCATTCCAGCTGGAAGGCAAGTCTTTAAACCCTGATCTCCAATATATATACTGTCCACCTTTATTTTTAAACTCATAGAAATCAGTACAACAAGGACCGCTGGCCATGATACCAATATCGTTTTTTAGTTTCTGTTTTTCTTTTTGTTTATCTTTTTCAATAAATGCCTGGAAAGTTTCCTCGCTGGTAAATCCATACGCCAACCAATCGCCCTTTTGATTCTGTTTAGGCAGTACTAGGGTTATTTTTATTTCTTTGTTGGATTCGATATTGACTTTGGCTAGCGAATTCACGTCTTTTTCATCCACAGTTAAATAGTGGAACGATTTAATCGTATAATCTTTTTCTGCTGCATTTGTCGCTGGTACCATTATCATCCAAACGAAAAGAGAACATATGACGGAAAGACAAAGCTTTTTTATTCGCAAATTTTCCAACTCCCTATTAGTTAAAATTACATACTTTGGCCGTAAAAAGTGAACAGATGTTGAGGCACTTCGTAAAATCTTAACAGAACAACCGATTTTGCCTTCTTGTAATCAATGGATTATCCCGTTTCATTCCTGATCCGTTTATATGAAACGTGTTAGGGGATGATGCATTTTGGTCCTTAGACTATAGCGAAAATGCAAAAACATTGAAAAGCATAACATAAACAGTAACATCAATTTCTTATAGTTCCTTGAGGGATTACTGCATTTTTCTCCTTTCCTCCCTAAAACATTTTATCAACTAAAAGTTTACATTATAAAAAAATGGATTATAAGGTAAAAACTTCCTATTTATTTTATCAGACTTATGAATTATTGATCTTTCTTTAATCGTGTTCCTGAATCACGCCCTATAATTGAAAATCGTGTAACAATAATTTTAGCTTATATTTTCCCAAATCTAACATTAAGGCTTAACTGCATAGAAGTATAAAGAGATAAATTCAAACAGGTAAATTTTGGTATAAAAGGTGTTCCCCCTATGTTATAGTAATTAATATAGGGATGATTCCCATTTTAAATAATGTTTTAATGGAGGCCACGTCATGATTATTAAGTGGGTACGACTACGATAATTATAGGGTCAGTCCAATCATGTTCCGGAAAGAGTTTATTGATCTGCGCCTTAGTAACAGCGATTAGATAATAAATAATACGGAGGTAAAAAACATGAGTAAACAGATACTGAAAATAAATAAAGTGGAAATATGTACAGAAAGTTTCGGAAACTCTAAGGACCCTGCTGTGCTTATGATCATGGGAGCAATGTCTTCATTAGACTGGTGGGATGAAGACTTCTGTCTCCGCCTCGCTAATCAGGGGAGGTTTGTCATTCGGTACGATCATCGGGATCTGGGACAATCGACTATTTATGAGCCTGGTACTTCCAACTATACAATAACGGACCTGGCTGACGATGCGGCCGGTGTCCTGGATGCTTATTCCATAGAGCAGGCTCATATCGTTGGAATGTCTATGGGCGGTATGATCGGCCAAATTCTTGCCTTGAAATATCCAGAAAGTGTATTAACTCTTACGCTAATTGCATCAAGTGTGTTCGGGACTGAAATGGAAAAACTGCCTCCAATGGATCAAAGTATACTGGATCATCATGCGAAGAGTGGTGCCATCGATTGGTCAAATCGGGAGGCGGTCATTGCTTATCTTGCAGATGGATGGAAAACTTTATCCGGTTCCAAACCTTATGAGCAGGAAAGAATGTATAAACTGGGGGAAATGGAGGTTAACCGTGCCAAACAGCTACAGAGCAGATTTAATCATGCCATGCTACAAGGCGGAAATGATTATTTCGATAGAATGAGTGAGATCAGCGTACCTGTGCTTATTATACATGGCACAGAGGATCCAGCTCTTCCATATGAACACGGGCTTGCACTTGCGAAAGCCATCCCTCATTCTGAATTAATGCCTCTTGGTGGATCAGGTCATGAGATTCATAGCGAAGACTGGGACCAAATTATAGATTCAGTTGTAAAGCATAGTTCGCTATAAAAAAATTACGTTTAATTTATGATTACAGCCAATAAAACGTACCACCACTGCCATGTTTTTTACCAGCAGATGCCATGAAATGTACCACTTGCTGCTATTGTGTTTATCAATAGGATAAATTCAATAATTTTAAAATTAAAAAAGCCTAATCCCTCCATGTTTTTTTACCGAGGAATTAGGCTTATAATCTACATAAACGCGCCCGATTGTGATACAAAAAGTGTTATTACAATAAATAAAGATAAGCGATATCTTGTTATTTATCGAATACAAATTCAGGATTAATGGCTACAGGTTTTTTCATGACAAATAGCTTCTTCTGGATCATAGAAAAAAGTGGAGTTTTGAAAGCAGCAGATACAATGTATGGTCGAATCCCTTTTACAAATTTTGACGAAGTAAAAAACAAATTTCCCATTCGCTCTTGAATTTGGTGAATTTCCTCAATCTCTTCACTTCGAATTTCCTGAACTCTACAAAGAACTTTAGCTGAGACATCACGTTTTTGCAGCGCATCCCAAATAACATCAGCCGCCACAACTGCTGTCGTTACTGCTAAAGAAACTCCTATTGCTCCTACAGGAGATGAACAATGGGCAGCATCACCGATCAGCAAGCAGCCATTCTTTGCCCACGTTTTAACCATATGATTTTTTGCCTGAAGCGGTACGAATGGTTTAAAGTCAACCAAAGATTCAGCAAATTCATGAAATCCTTTGTTAGCATGCATAATTTCTTGACGAAAATTTTCTATTCCCTGACCCAGCGTTTCTTTCCATTCACCCCGAGGTAAAGCAATGCCTACTTGGAGTAAATCAGGGTATTTCGGCAGTGTTATATAACTGTGTCCCTCTGTGATTTTAAATCGTAATTCTTCTCCCCAATGAGAAGGCCGTTTTACACTGAACCAGATTAGATCACCAGGATAATGTTGATATTCTAAGTCAAAACCACCTAAACGACGAATCGTGGAAAACCGTCCATCAGCTCCGACTACTACTTTTGCCTGGATTTCAAGCAGCTCTTTATTCTTCTGCTCAACAACCACCCCTGTCACTGCTCCATCCTTCTCGAGCAGTTTTTTTACTGGGGCATGAAACATCATATCAAACGTTGGATATTCCTTTGCTTTTTTGTATAGGGCTTGAAGTAAAATAGGCTGAGGAATCCAGAGAGCATAAGGTGCTTCTGCAATCATGGAAGTAAAATCAATGTCACCCATCTTTTTATCATAATGATAAAAAGCACCTTTCTTTAGCTTAGAATGAGGCAATTGTTCGATATACTCACGTAATTTTAATTGATTAAGCAATTGAATAAAACGTGGCTGAAGCACCTCTCCACGGTATTCACGATCAAAATTATCGTGGCTCTCCAAGACGATTACTTGAACACCAACCTTAGCCAATAATAAGCCAAGCATCATGCCCGCCGGTCCTCCCCCAACAACAATAACATCCTTTTGTATTTGTTTTCCAATCATTCTGCTACTTCCTCCCTAAATTCAAACATCAATGGGATTATATGTAGAAAAATCGATATATTGCTTGCTTTAATAATTCAAGAATATGGCCCTTAAACAAAATGAGCGCATTCCTCTATTTCAAGGATAGCGCCCTTTCGCTGATGATCATCACAAAGCCTAATTGAACAAAAACACCTTTTATTTAAATAAAGATCAAAAAGTAGGAAAAATAGCTGATGTCCTCTTACTTCGAAAAATGCTTCACTTATAGAAAAAACACCATCAATCTCTACGTCTAAGCCCGTTTCTTCTTTTACTTCACGAATTGCAGCTTCACTGACTATTTCTTGTTCTGGTAAAAGCGTCGGGCTTTAGCACGGTTCCCGCAGTCGGCCATCGAACACCAACGACGGCTCCGATTACGGCTGGTATCGAAGAAAAGCCAACCACATTGATCGCCTTCACATTGACTAACACGTTTCAGGTCCTTTTCAGAGGTCAAAATATCTACTGCAGACTGGACAATTGGAGGAAGCATACTATCAAATGCTCCTTCTGGGATTTCTAAGTGCATTGAAAAAACGTTTCCCATCCGTACAAGATGTATTAGTTGATAATAATGATGTATCACTTTATTAAAGTTTGTCAGGTCCTCTGGATTTATTAGTTCCTCTTTAGTGAAAGAACGAAATATCCGGTAAATCACTTCCCGCAGTTGAATGGCTTGCGCAAGAGTCTGTTCAGCTTCTGATGGATCGTGTACAGATTTTTTCAGGAGGAGCTGAGCCTGCTCCTCCTCTAGAATTCCAGCATGGTGACTCCAATCCACTAGTTTATCGTAACTCATAAACCAATCCCGCCTTTTATCCTCACTCTCACGCCAGCTGATCGTATTTACGAAATCGAGACATAACCGCTCTCCGACCATCATATATTTGTTAGTTTCAGACATTGTGAAAACTCCTTCATTTTATATAACCATCATAAACTATATTGACAGTTATATTCAACTCGATTAAAATATAACCATCTAAATGATTTTAGATGGTTATTTGGTCGATCTCTAGTTTTTATCAAAAATTTGGAGGTAACGAGATGAACGATATGTTAAAGGAATCTTTGAATGTGTTGATGAAAGAAACATTTGATGGACCTAGTGGGAATGGAAGCTGGTACACTGAATCAAAGCCAGGAAGCGGCATTTTCGGCACGCTCGAAAAAGTATCTGCAGAAGAAGCATCCATATTGGTCCAAGGTACCACTATTGCAGCACACATAGATCATACCCGATATTATCTGTGGATGGCGAACTCCTATATGAAAGGTGATAAACCAGAGCTTGATTGGTCGGAATCATGGAAAATCTCATCCGTGGATGAAAACACCTGGTCAAGGTTTAAAGTAGAACTTCAAAACGAGTACACTACGCTTCTTGAAAACATCAATTCATTCACCTCCTTAGACCAACAAACCTTAAACAGTATCCTAGGGTCATTAGCACACTCAGCCTATCATCTCGGAGCTATCCGTCAAATGATCAAAGCTGTTAAAGTCCCAAGCCAGACATAATCACATCGAACAAAAAAGCAGCGATCCGTATTCAAACGTTTCGCTGTTTTTTATATTGGTTGTCCCGCTGTATTAAGCTTGTTTTCTGTATTTATTGGCACAGTCTTTTTAAACAATGTAAGAATGATTTTTACAATGCAGTTGGGATTACATATAACGGCGGCCAAATTATTACCGTCACTGGAATTGAATTCATTTTCTCCCTTACTCTAATGGTCCAATTAATAAAAATGGCGCATTTATTACAGAATGCGCCCTTTAATTGATTAAACACACATGCTTATTTACTCATTTTTTCGTTTTCTATACATTATGAACCAACCAATACCATTTATCAAAATCAGCCCAAAAATAGTGTTACCTAGAGGTGCCCATCCATTCTCGCCAGTAAATAGTAATGAAAGGATCACCTTTCCAATGAGTGTTACATTCAAAATAATCAAACCAAACTTAAGCGAATGCTTCCAAAAAGACATCAAGATTAAAACCACGAAAACCATCATTATAGCAATCGTAAAAATAGCTGAAATTGGGTTACTTAAAAGCATTCGCTCATATTGCAAAACTGCCTGCATTTGCGGATTAATTGTTTCTGGTGCTGGAAACCAAACCATACTACTCATCATTAACACAAAAGTTATGATTACACCTTTCATGCTACGTTTATATGCAAAATAAACTAACACGATTAAAAAGATAGGGCGTATATACCAACTTAACGGATTTAGATGCCGCTGAAAAGCCCAATCCAGTATTTCTTGAAATTCCATTTATTTAACTCCTCTCGCTAATTTGGCATTATTATACAAGATGGGATGAACATATTATGTATACATTGTATTAGCTTTTATCTGAGGTATTCTAAGAATAGTAATAAAAAATCCCCCACTAAACTCCCATTACTTAAATCACTTAGAGGTTAGATTATTTTCTAATAATTTCTTTCTTCTACAATCTGGTACTAAAATAAAAAATGAGCACTTATCCTTGTTCAAGGATAAGCGCTTTTGACCGATGTGGATACTCACTAACACCCTCCCAACTAAGTAGCTCCCTGTCTTAACGATTCGAGTATCATTATCTTCATCACCCTAAGTCAAAAATGTTTATAAACAATTAATCCAAATTTAAAATGATTTCGCTGTTTCAACGGCTTTTTTAAGACCATCCTTAATAATGGCTTCTCTTCGGTCAGGAAATTGACTTTGTCCCTCAATGACTACCGTTGTAATGTCTGAAATACCAAATACTTTTAAATGATTCTTAACAAAACTGACAGCCATTTCAGAAGAATCCCCTTCGGCGTATACTCCACCTCTTGCGTTCAATAAAGCCACTTTCTTATCAGGTAAGAGACCAACCTGACCTTCAGCTGTATACTTAAATGTTTTACGTGGGTGATGCAGATAGTCAAGATAAGTGTGTAGCACTGCAGGAACAGTTAAGTTCCAAAGTGGAAAAGCAATGACCAATTTATCAGCTGCGATAAACTGTTCCAGATGTTTAATAACAATTTCATGTACCTTCTTCTCTTCTAGTGTAAGTTCCATCCCCTGAGAAGATTTGAATTTCCACTAATCATAACATCACCTAAATAAGGCAATTTTTCTTTATATAAATCGAGTTCAATCACCGAATCATTTGGATGCGATGCTCTATAGCTTTCAAAAAATGCATCATATAATTTCCCCGTAACAGATTCTTGACGATTGTTTGCCTTAACAAATAAAGTTGTTGTCATTTTAATTTCCTCCCAATATAAGTAATAGTAAACTTAATCTGAACTGACTTCAGCCTTCAAGCTTGATGCTTTTTCTCTTTGCTCTGCCAAACTGGAAGTAATAAAATAGCAGAATGCCTACATGTAAAGTAGCAAGAACGAGAAATATATTGCTGTAAATGATACCGTTTGGATAGATATTTGCCGGGTTCCAGCGGTCATTGGAGCCAAGGTCCACTACCTTACCGTAAACCCCTGAAGCCATTCCCCCTGCAATGAAATTTAACATTGATAAAAGTCCCATTCCCACACCAGCCTGTTCCTTTGGCAAAGTCATTGAGACTGAATTGGACATCGCAATCATCATAAAGGTTTGCCCCACATGACCAAAAATCAAAAAGATAGCAATGAAAACGGGAGATATTCCAGTGAAGGTTGAAAGTAAAATAAAACAGGGCAATAACAATCCAGATGCAACATAGTAGAGATACGAATTTCCTTTCAAGTCTGCTAGTTTACCACCTTTTCTCCCAAGTATCGCTGAGGCTACTGCAGCAGGAACCATCGCAAATCCAGTCCAGCTAGGTGACAACTGTTGTACATCAGCCAAAAGCAATGGACTTAGAAAATAAAGGGAAAAACCAATTCCGCTGATTAGAAAAGTAATTGTAAGTCTGAGAGTGTAGCTCTTATTTGTAAAAAGCTTAGGTTGAACAAACGGCTCGGTAACAGAACAAATTCGTATGATGAACAACGCTAAAATAAGAATAGCGGTAATAATAAACCACCATGTTCCACTCGTAACGCCTAGAAGAAGCAAGGTTAATGCAGTAGCCAGAAAACCTCCACCAACCCAATCGAGCTTTCCGGAATCCCCCTGATCATCCCCCAAATTTTTACGATAAAAGGGCAACGTAAATAAAATGAAGAGAGGAATACAGAATAACCAGCGCCAATGCGCAACACTTACAATTAATGCTGAAATAACCGGACCAAGAGCACTGCCAATAGCCAAACCTACGAACGCTGTACCCAAAGCTGAGCCTCTCTCTTCAGGAGGAAAGTAGCGCAATGGAATAATCATTGCTGTTGCTGGGATTGCAGCAGCTCCTACTGCTTGTAAGCACCTTCCGACAAGCAGCATCCAGTAAGTTTGGGAGGCCAAGCCAATCAATGAACCGACAGCAAAAAATAACAATCCAAATGTTAACAAATTTTTGAGCTTATATCGGTCTGCCAGCTTCCCGTAAATGACCGTTCCTATCCCGTAAATTAAAGTATACGATGAAGTGACCCAGCTTACCTGAGCAGTAGTAAGCTCAAAAGCTTTACTAATTTCGGGAAGTACGAAGTTGAACATCAACACGCTCATTGCTGATAGGATAAGTGTGAACATTAGAATACGCATTAATTTCTTTCCTATCTGTTGAGATATTTCCTTTTCCATTCCCATAACCACCCTTCAATTAATTTAATAATACATATGACAGTCTGTACTGACTGTCATATTGTTTGTAGAAAAACTAGGGAGTTAAAGCCCTAGTGAATGTTTGTACACTCTCTATTATAAATGTCTCTAAAGACACGTTTGGAAAGTTATCATTGGAATCCAGGTTGTTCATAAAAGCGCCGAAATTCAGCATCATGAACGACAGCGCTTGTAGTTCAGGATTTGTTTGAATCAGCTTTCCTTTTTCGTACATAACCATAAAATAATTAGTCAAAATATCCAGTAACTGTCGAGGGTGTTTTTGTGTTCTTTCTCTAAGCCCGGGTAAATTACCTTCCTCCTTGATGCTAATCATAATCATTTTCCGGTTACGATTCATAACTTCATGGTATGTCCGACTGATCAGGAGCAAATCTGTTTGCAAATCCCATACAAGCTGCTCGTTAAATAGTTTGGTCATCTCCTCTGCATAATGAAAACGGTCAAATGCTGTTTCGAGAAGGTTTAGTTTGCTTCCAAATCGGCGAAATAGCGTTTTTTCACTCAAACCTGCCACAGTAGCGATTTCCTGAGTTGATACACCATTGTACCCTTTTTCAGCCATTAGATCGATGGCTGCCAACAGCAGCTTATCATTGTTACTTAAATTATTACTGGTACTCATACTAACATCCTTTCTATTGTACTGTCAGTGCTGACTGTCTTTAGTTTATATTATATTCTGCTGTTATAAATTTGTTAAGAAAAATTTACCTTTTTAGTACTAATAAAATGTTGAGCGACTGAAACAGTCGAAATTTCCTGAATGATCTTGGGCCTTTCCCAAATTAATTCTTTGGATTTTAAAATGTGTATGCCATACTTTTCCTCTCCTTAAATAAAAATAAAAAGCCGCCCTGATCGGACAGCTTAATGTTAGTTCACCTAAAAACCTTTAATGATCAAACCAAGCAAAGTTGTTATAATTGCTCCTACGATAATTCTAAGAATCCATGTTGTATTATCTTTTATAGACACAATGTCCTCTTTTACGTCTTTGATAGTTGTTTCTGCAACAGCTATTCGAGATTTAACATCTGACATATTGTCCTCTATTTTATCAAGACGCTTGTCCATCGTTCTCCTCCTTTAAACATAAAACTTTCTTAATATAATATTTCAAGTTTGAGGATTTTGAATGGACGATTGATGTATACCCTTATAAATTAGCAAAATAAATTAGAATACTCTTGAATGCTAATCAAAAACCATTTTTAAATTCATTTATCCTCTCCTTTAGAAGTGTATTTTTGAATTTGTGCATTAATCTCGGACTCATGGAACTGGAATAACCAAGAATAGCGGCCGATTGTTTAATTGTTTAATAAGATGAATCTTTATTAACCCAAATATAATGAACAAACTGTAACTTCTGACCATTCATTTCAAATTCTTTATCACCGGTTTCTGTACGCTCAAATCCGTTTTTCTCTAAAACTTTTTGAGATGCTATATTATCGGTTGTTGTTTTCGCCTTAACTTGTTTTATGCCTAGCTCTATTACTGTTTCTAATAATAATTTCAATGCTTTTGTAGCAACACCTTTTCCAGTATGTTGCTGTCCTACTCTATAGCCTAAGTGCCCGATTTTATAAGATTCATCAATATCAACTAAATTAATCCTTCCAAGAATAGAACCATTTTGATCTTTAATTAAATAGAAATTTGAAATCCCTTTAGCTTGTTCTTCAAGTAAGGATTCATGCCTAATGTTAAAAAACTCTGGCTTATAATAGTCATCTCCCCGAGTAGGTACCATTTCCTCGAAAAAGGTTCTGTTTTCAAATTCAAACTTATACAAATCTTTCTCATCTGTGCTATCTAACTTCTCAATTACTATATCCATGTATACTATCCACCTATCAAGTTTTATGTTTTATTAAAGCTCCTCTTCCATAACTAACCTGTATCTTTACGATAAGTTTATTTGTTAAGCAACTGGCTGTTTTCTTTATGATTGGATGCTAATCCTATTACCGAATAGCACCCTTTAATGTAATAATCACTAGTATCTGCAGATTTCTTTAATTTAGGGTGAGAATAAACTCCTCCACCTCTTCGCCACGTGCATTAGAAAACCCACTGTCCTCACCAGTAATCACGAAGCCACAATTTTCTAGAACCTTAAGAGATCCGAAATTGTCTTTTGCAGCACGAGCATAAAGGGGGCGTATTGAAATGTGTTTTAAAAATTCCCATAAAGCTTTAGTTGCGATTCCTTTTCCCCAATATTCCTTTCCAATCCAATAACTAACTTCTAGTTCATCAAACTGTTCGAAGCATAGAACGTGCCCAACGACGATATCTTCGAAAATGATCGCCTGCTTAATAATCCTTTCATTCGTGAGGATTTTATTCCAGTGTGTTAAGAAGCTGTCCCAATCATTAGGATCTTTACTCGTAAAGGCTGCCATATAGAGTGCTTCACGGTCCAGTTGGTGTTTAAAAAAAATAGGAAGGTCATCCTCAATCACATTCCGAAGCATTATTCTACTCATCAAACTTCCCCCTTGTCGATTGCTTTATTTTTAAAACTTTATTGAATAACTTATAGTTCGACTACTTACGAATAAACCCTTCTCATACTCAACTAAATGGTCCTTAAATGAAAATGAGCGCTTATCCTTTTTCCTGGATTGCGCTCAATAGTTGAATATCAAAAAATTATTTATATGCTAATACGGGGATGCTATGAGTTTTATTTTTCAAATTTCTTTGATAGATCGTGATAAGTTCATCTAACTTTTAACTGCAAAAAAAGGTGTCGTTATTTAAGCCGGTTAATCTTACCGTCTGGACTAATTCCCATTTTGATTGTGATTCTGCTTTCTCTGGCAATTCCCCCAAAATTTGATACTATTTTAGGTAACTCAGCCATCAAATAAATACCCAATTTCTATAAAAAAATGACCCTCTACAATCTGGCCATTATATGCAAAATGGGCACTACTCTTTACTAAGGAATAGCCCCGATTGTTGAGTATCTAAAAAGGAATATATAGTTTTTACTAAAGCCATCTACAAATATTTTACTTTAATTATGAATGGATTTTATTTCCAGTGATAGTTCTCATTTCTTCATATTATTCTTTAGTTCTGGGCAGGATTCTCCCTCCTGTTTGCTTTTTCCATTATCTTAAAGAAATATATTACTTTTTTACGTATTTCAAAGACAAAAAATTATTGATTCCAATTTTCTTAGCCCTAATTTCTGGAAGAGGCTTTCTTTTGTACTCTTCAAATCCCAATTTGTTATATAAATTCATTGCCGATGTATTCGTATCTGCAACCTCTTCAATGACATAATCATTGTACGGAGTGTTTTCAATGATATGCTTTATGATTTGAGATGCTACACCCTGTCCTCTAAATTCTGAAGCTGTTCCTACAAACTCAATCGACCCTGTATTGGGAGGAAATTCTTCAAAAGGCGCTTCAAATTCCTTCCTTAGAAAGATCCCTGCCATACTTCCCTTGAACAATCCTAGATGCTTCCTTAATTCCTTTTTATTTAATCGAACCGATCTATCGGCACCATCCGTGCATGCTGTCATTCCAGCAATTTTATTATTAGCCACCGCTACATAAAATTGATTCAAAACAAACATATGAGCAAAAGCTTTTGCAATTTTATTTTTATCCTTTGAAAAAAAAACGAGCCATTGTGAGAATCCTTCCGAAAAAATCTCAGACATTTGTTTCCTCACATCAAAATCCACTTTATCTGCTTTCACAATAGTAAATTTATAATTCTTAGATTCCATATATTATATCACTCCTTTTTAGAATGAATATACGGTCATTATCGTAACCGAAGACTACGGTGTCAATCCTATTCCACAATCTGGCCCTTTAATATAAAAAAGACACGTTCCTAAATAAACGCGCCCGATAGTTGAAGAATAAAATTAGTGCCTTTTCTTACTGCTTTAAATTTATAGCAGGAAACAGCACTAATATGTGGAACATTTGGTTTTTCAATGCCTTGCATTACTATTATAAAACCATGTGTAATACGTTGAACTCATTTGTTCTATTTGAATCAAAAATCAATAACTGCCATATGATTACCGCAGATAACAGTCAAACCCTATAAAGATTCACTCCCACTGTCATTTCAGCTTTTTCAAATGCTTCAGTTTTTCTGGATTAACAATGTTGTATAAAGCAGAAAGTTTATCGTTATCGAATTGAAATGCCAATACATAAAAAATTTGATCGTCCGCCTTCATAATCATTCCCGGTTGTCCGTTCACATCCGCTTCCATGACAATCAAATTGGATGGGATTTTACTGTAAACACCCTTGAAAAAGGCGACCGCTCGTTTAATTCCAAAGATAGGACGCAAGTTTGCTTTCGCTTTACCTCCTCCGTCGGAATAAATAGTGAAGTCATCTGATAAAATGGACAAAAGTTTTTCGATGTTGTTGCTTTGAACTGCTTCCATAAAGTCACGCACAGTTTTTTCTTTTTTACTCCTATCTCCCCCCGCTTTAGGGGATAAATCGCCGACTTTTTGTTTCGCTCTGCTTTGGATTTTTCGGCTGTTATCAGGCGATTTACCGATTAATTGCGCAATCTCATCGTAAGAATAAGAGTAAACTTCCCGCAGAAGGAACACTGCTCTTTCCACCGGATTTAAGTTTTCAAGCAGATGTAAAAAAGCGATGGATAACTCCTCATTGGCAATCACCTGTTCTGCCGGATCCGCCCCCTTTCCCTTAATGATTGGTTCCGGTAACCAGGATCCGACATACACTTCTCTCCTCTTTCGGGCAGAACGCAGGAAGTCAATGCTAAGGTTTGTTGTGACCTTCCATAAATAACTTTTCACATGATGAATCGAATGCAAAGAAACTTGATTCAAATTCAAAAAAGCTTCTTGCACGATGTCTTCTGCATCGGACACACTTCCCAACATACGGTAAGCAAGCGAAAAAAGAGCCGATTTATAAGAAGAGTAAACTTCGGTCATATCAGCCATATTGGTCATATCATCATCAGGTGGAAGATGTTTAGATTCAGAGACGTCCGGCATTCTAAACACACCCTTTTGTTTGTGAGCACACTGTATTACACTCTTTTCTATATTTAGCACAAATTTTGGTCCAATAGGGCTATTCTATCCGTTGGGACGAGATCGTTTCATCTCGTCCCGGTGATCATCTCCCCTTTTTTTGCTTTGCCCAATGCATCCAAACATTGTAACAAAGCGGAGTACTGTTCCTCCTTTCTGTTGGCGCGACCGATCGGACTCCCCAGTTTGTTAGGGAAATAAATCGATCTGGGTACTCCCAAAGCATTAGTCGTTTCGGGTAACAGGGTTACTGTGATTGTCGCTATTCCCTGCTTTTCCAATTCTCGTGCGATCAGTCCCACGGACCGATGACAGTGGCTTCAGGCAGGAGTCAGAATGGCCAAATCCACCTGGTCCTTCACAAGACTGCGCGCTACTTCCGGTGCTGTTTTTTCAATCAACGGAGAGGGATCATGAATTCCTCCCTGAAAACTGAAGTGACGCGGAGCGATACTCCCTACTTTACCTTCCTGTTGCAAGCGGTGAAGAGTGGCTAAAGGGAACATGATTTCCAAATCAACCTTTACATCGCTATGATCATAAAATAAATGACTGATCACCGTTTCACTTGAGGGTGTATCTGAGGGAATCACACGATAGGAGCAATCCCCCTTGGAATCGTTCAAGTCAAATGGGGGTTGGCTTTTCAGGATGATGCCTCCCGTGGTAATGAGAGCCACCCGACTTTCCTCAATCGGCCTTTTTAATGGAGTCCAGGGAACATCTCCACTCCTTTCTCTGCCCAATTTCATACTTTTCATACTGATTCGATCAATTAATTTGGGGTATTTCTCCACCAGTTTACCCATCAATTTCGATTGAGCAAGCCTGAATGCTACCTTTCTACCAAAGCCAACCTTGGATGATGAATGAATATTTGTCATAAAATATGCCTCCTTTTCATTTTCAACCTGTTTTATCTTTCATACATAGTAACGAAATAGGAGGGGGATTTGTGACATGGCTATGAGAATTTATTAAAAAAACCTATAAATTTAAAAAGAGTGAGCAAATAGAAAGACAAGGTTTTATGAAGGAATGGCAATTGCTTATACAACTATTGCAGTGAAGTTAAAGGGGGACTTTGATTATATTGAGCCAAAGGTAATTGATGAATTGTATAATGCCTAACATTAATTACAAAATATATTCTTTGACCTATAAAATATTCGTTCATTTTTTCTTTTTTTAAATAAATATCCTTGACTAAAAAAATGGTTTATTTGAACACCCTATAAAAGTTACCTTTTGACAGCCCTGTGATGCTAACGTATCCGTTCAGTTTAAATGCGCTCCTTCACAATATCATCCTAATTATCCAATTTACTTAAAAGTATATGTACCACAATATAGCCCGAAAACTGTTGTTTATTTTGTCCAATCACATCAAATCCCTTACACATATATTATTTTGAGAATCTAAAAGGAGTGATATATTTTTGGGAATTAGACGACTGTGTGAATGCTCTGGAACAGTTAACACTGATTTTTTCGGAACATTCTCCGCTAACATCTGTCCATCTTGCTTTATAGTAGGAAGTACAGTCACTTTAGATGCAACAAGAGATTTCGGTTTTAGCTTTTCATCTAACACTGTTAACCGACCAGATTGTTCTGTTATAAATGGTCAAAGCACATTGAATACAACTGGCACTGGTACAATTACAATAGGTACTGAAACTTTAACTGGCGCTTTCACAATTAGCTTAGTTCATGGTCCTGGAGAGAATGATAATATTTTTAAGTTTACTTTAGTTGATTTTGAAACAATGGGTAGCATTTTTTTCTTCCAAGCCGAATCATCTGGATTACCCATTTTTACAATAACTGGTTGTAATTCAACTACTTTTAACAAAGGCTTTAACTCTAATGCAACCAATAGCATTCTTACTGGTAGATTTACTGAAATAAAGTTTTTTAGTAAAGGCAGATGGTATGAAAAAAAAGTAAGTCGGTAATATGCACCCTTTCTTTAAAGCATCTTAAATGATGCTTCTTTTGCGTGATTTACGACAGAAAAAGTGTCAAATATTTATTACCATGTTGAAAATAATAACTAAAAACAAAATTCCTTGTACATGAATTGCGCCCTTTTGTTGAATAACAAAAACTGTTTATTTACAAACCGACCGTCGGTATATATAATTAATATCAACAAACAAAACCAAAGATAACCACCAATATACATGAGAAAAGGAGGAAAATATTTGGATAGGGCATCAAAACGAAAACGGACGAAACAGCTTCTTATGGACGCTACCAAAGAATTAGTACGCGAAAAAGGTTGTAGCAAAATGACCTTGAACGACATTATAGAACGTACCGGACTTTCAAAAGGAGCTATTTACCATTATGTAAAAAGCAAGGATGAACTGTTGGCCATAGTGTTAGAGGAAAGACTCGAAGATATCAATGACCGCTTTTTTGCTGAAGTTAATAAAGGAAATAAAGAGCTGGAGAGGCCACTACAAGAAATCTTTAAAAAATTGCCATCGTTGCAAGACCCCCTTGACCCCACTAATCGAATCTTTATTTACTTGTTGGGGCAGAACGATCAACCTGCCGTAAGCGAGATGATCCGTCGTTTTTATGAACAAGCGATCCAATTTTCAAAGCAATGGATTGTAGCCGGTCAGAACGCAGGGGTCATTTCCTTAACAGTCGATGCCGAAAAGATAGCCGAATTGTTCGTATTGATTTCGTATGGGATACGAATGCGAAGTGCCATCTCTTCTGACTCCTACGCATTCGGCCCAGACGATTTCTTAAATTTCATCGCCGACTTACTGCGGTCAAAAAAGGATTAATGAGAAAAGGATGTGAACTATTTGAACCTTCTATTATTTTTGCATCTATTGGGGGCGATTATTTTCTTAGGAAACATTATAACTGCGGCGTTTTGGAAAATTAGAGCCGACATAAAGGGAAATCCTACATTCATTCACAACACGGTGAAAAACGTGATGTTGGCCGACTTTATATTTACACTGCCAGGATTGTTAATAATCATCATCACCGGGAGTCTAATGGCTGCACAAGCAGGTTATTCAATGTCTGGTTTCAATTGGCTCACCCTCTCAATGATCCTGTTTTCCCTTTCTGGCATCCTCTGGTTGACGGTGCTGCTGCCTATACAGCGCAGCATGATCCGCCACAGCGCCGAATCGATAAAGGATGGCATTATTTCTAAAGCGTACCGGAAAGCATCGCTTTATTGGGCCATTTTTGGGATCACCACTACTTTATTCCCTGTTGTTATTTTGTATTTTATGATTACCAAAGGTTTTTAACTAAGAGGAGGAATACGAATGGTTCCGTTTATCCTACTGATCGTTTCATTCCTGATTTTTCGCTTGATTGGTTTTTTCGGACTATCTTATTTTGATGTTTGGGAAACTTCTTTACGAAGCGCTGTTGCTCTCATGTTTTTATTTACGGCAATGGCTCATTGGGGAAAGAGACGTCAGGATCTTATCAAAATGGTACCTCCGGCTCTGCCAAATCCAGATTTCATCGTGACCGCTACTGGAATATTAGAGATCATTGGTGCCATAGGCCTGTTGATCCCCATCACTTCCAATATTGCTTCACTCAGTTTAGCATTGTTACTTATTGTTATGTTCCCAGCTAATATTCGCGCTGCACGAAAAGGGATCAACATTGGCGGAAGACCCTGTACACCTCTTTTCCCTCGAACGATTTTACAAATCATATTTTTGACTGCTGTTATTTTAGCAGGATATTGAATTACCTACTACATGAAAAACATATTTATGTTGACAACGTTTCTAGAATGTACTTAGCTGAAAACAAACAGAAAGCAATTCGACTAAGCATTTCACAAGTAAATGAACATAAGATAAATCTCGGTATTCAACAATTAGCAACTTATATAATCGATATGGGCGAAAAAAAGAAATACAATCCACTCTCGATTAAATCCTATCATTAAAGTTAATAAGAAATTTTATTTCAATATATTTATCTATTATTCAAGCTTTATTTATAAATCACAATTTATAAATTCACCGCTAAATATTATTTAACCAACAAGAACCCTTGAACAAAATAAATTAAAGAAAGTCGATTCCTTAATATGCAGAAGGAGTCGACTTTTTTAGGTTGAACTCTGCTTAGCGTACAAAATTTCTGAATTGTTGGCGGTATCCCTTATAGAGGTTGTTCTATAATCTCCCGATTGCTGAATAACACACCGTAGAAATTCTTCATCATCAGTAAATTCGAAACCGACAACTGCGTGGTTAACAATGGTTATATAATCTACTTTATCAACGTTATTATTGTCCATTCTTTTTATGAACTCTAATAGAACAGGGTTTAGCACTACCCGCTGTAAAATTTTCTAAGCATTATGGCAACCTCGTGTTATATAAGTGATCGAGACTACACCACCACCACCATATTTGAGGTTTTCCATGATTTCATGGTTGGTTGCACAGGCTTTTAAGCAGCCTTCCATGTGTAGCAAATACAGTTATCGGAGCGGTTGAACTATTGATTTGTCCCAAAATGGTGTACTTACCCTAACTGTCGTTTAAATGCTTTATTGGCGAAGAAGTAAGCGATGACCATGATGCCGACACACCAGGCAAGTGCGACCCAGATACCGTTACCTACAGAACCTTCATACAAGAGGGCACGAATCGTATTTACGATTGAAGTCACGGGCTGGTTCTCAGCGAACTCACGGACAAGTTTGGGCATGGTTTCAGTGGGGACAAAGGCTGAACTGATAAATGGCAGGAAAATTAGCGGGTACGAGTAGGCTGTCGCCCCTTCCATAGACTTCGCTGTCAATCCGGGAATGACCGCCAGCCACGTCAGCGCCAGCATAAACAGCACGAGTATCCCTGCTACCGCGAGCCAATCCAGGATATCAGCGCTGGAACGGAAACCCACCAGGAGCGCGACGAGGATAACCACCACCACAGTAAGTGCATTGGAAACAAGCGAGGTCAACACGTGAGCCCATAATACCGACGAGCGCTTGATGGGCATGGTAATGAAACGAGCCATCAGACCGCTTTTTACATCCGTAAACAGCCGCACGGATGTGTATGCGACGCCGGATGCTATAGCCATCAGCAAGATTCCCGGCAATAAATAATTGACGTAGTTGTCCGTGCCTGACTCTATTGCGCCGCCAAATACGTAGACAAACAGCAGCATCATCATAATTGGCGTAATCGCCACCGTGATAATCGTATCTGGGCTGCGCATGATGTTGCGCATTAAACGCCCTAGTAATACCCCTGTTTTGCTTTTCATTTACATCTCCTCCTTTTTGCCGATGATCGCGAGGAAAATTTCCTCCAATGTCGGCTGCTTCTCAATGTACTCCACTTTCGCTGGCGGGAACATCTCTTTGAGTTCAGTAAGGGTACCGGTCGTGATGATTTTTCCGCCATGAAGGATGGCGATACGGTCCGCCAGTTGTTCGGCTTCCTCCAGGTACTGTGTCGTCAGCAGGATGGTGGTGCCGCCGCCAGCAAGCTCCTTGACGGTTTCCCAGACTTCAATCCGCGCTTCGGGGTCAAGCCCTGTCGTCGGTTCGTCGAGAAAAATGACTGCTGGTGTCCCGATCAGGCTCATGGCAATGTCCAACCGGCGCTTGATCCCGCCGGAATATTGGTCCGCCCGGCGGTTGGCCGCATCAGTCAGGCTGAATCTTGCAAGCAGATTGTCGGCGACTTGATGGGGATTGGAAACTCCCCGCAATTTGGCGATCATCATAAGGTTTTCTCTCCCGGTGAGCATGCCGTCTAAAGCTGCGAACTGTCCTGTCAGGCTGATACTCTGGCGAACATAATCTGGTTGATGCTGAATGTCAAAGCTGCAAATACCTACTTCGCCACCATCCGGCTTCATCAGCGTCGAGAGGATGTTGACCGTCGTGGTCTTGCCCGCTCCATTTGAGCCAAGCAAGGCGAAAATTTCGCCACGCCGCACCTCAAAATCCACCCCCTTTAAGACTTCCTGATCTTTAAAGGATTTTTTTAGCCCTTTTACTGAAATCACTGTATTGCTCATACTTTTTTCCCCCTTATAAAAAGCGCAGTAAGGCGCTAGATTGCTTATCCTCCACTACTCTGTCTGACTGATAATCTGTATTACTTACTACCTGATTAAAAATATAACTGAATAGTGAAGGTGACACATTACATTTGTAACCAGCTATTCAGTAGGAATTATTTATTGAATTTACTTTATTCCCAATCACATCATAATATTTTGATTCAAATCTTCATGATACTTGTGGACATAGGTTTTAGCGTTTGTCATTAGTTTGTAGGCATAGATAGTCACACGTCGTTAGTGTGGATGCTAGGCTAAAATCCACTTGGATTTCGCCCTTAGTCACGACCAATCGTATCGTTCAACTTCGTGCGATATTTGTCTCTCCAGGTTTTCGAGTCCTTCACTAGCTCATCGCAGAAAGCAGCCACGTCCTTGCCCGTGAGATCAGTGACTTTCTTGCCTTCCGCTGCGCCTTCCTCGAAGAGATCGAGAATGCCGCCAAAGATACGGCTGCAGTCCTTCCAGTCGGTGGGACCACCAGCAGTCCAAAAATATTTTTTGATAGCGTTGTAAGCGTTGTGGTACTCACTTGGAAGTGCCTTCGCACGTGCTTCCATCGCCTTCCATTCCCGCTTGTCATCCAAACTTCCAATAATTTTTTCAAAAATACTCATATTACTTCTCCTTTTGATTTTATTTTAGTTTTAAGTTCGTTAATTTTACTTGAGACGAAATCCCACTTTTTCCAAAATATTTCGAGCTGCTTGTAACCTGCAGCATTGAGAGTGTAAAATTTTCTCGGCGGTCCCATAGTGGATGGCTTTTTCTCGATGTCCACCAGATTGTTTTTCTCAAGCCGCATTGTAATCGTATAAACTGTGCCTTCCACCACATCAGTGAAGCCAAGTTCTCGCAGCTGTTGCGTGATTTCATAGCCGTAAGTTTCACCACGGCTGATGATTTCAAGCACACAACCCTCAAGCACCCCTTTCAGCATTTCTGTGATATTTTCCACCTTTTTACCTCCATTTATATTTTACTTATATTTTTTTAGTACTCTGTAACACAGGTATTATGTGTTACTGACTACTAGTATATAGTATTACCGAATAGTGTCGTTTGTCAATAAAACTTTTCGGAAAAAAGCCCATTTTTATTATAGTCCCTGCCGGGCGCATATAAGAAAGAGCATTACCGTTATTCCAGTAATGCCCCTTCCTGTAAACAGATTTAAATTCAAGATTATTTCTCCCATAATTCAATCCATCTTCCATCTGGATCAGAAATCCAAATAAATGTTCCAAACTCGCTTTTTTCAGGTTGTTTTAAAAGTGGTATTCCAATTTTATTGAAATGTTCCATCCAAGCTTCGATATTTTCTACTTGAAAATTTAGCATCACAGATTGTTCTTTTGGAAAATAATCATTACTTTCTTTAAACAAAGAAAAGATTGTTTCGTTGTCAGCATCTGGCTTGATGACAGTACCATTCCACTCTTCCATGGATATACCTAGAGTTTCTTTATACCAATTTTTTAATGAGACAACATCCTTTGTTCTCCAAAAAACCCCACCGAACCCTTTAATTTTCATAATCTTTACCTCCTATTAGATATATATAAAAGATTTTATTGTTATACAATCTTCCCTTTAGTGTAACAAGCTAAAACTCAAATTTTACAGGTCTAATGAATAGGTTTTCTAATGTTTCTTTTGCATTTTTATTTTCAAATAAAATCTCATATAAAGCGTTGCAGATTGGAAGTTCTACGGCATACTGTTGGGATAATTTCCTTAGAGCCTTAACTGTGGAGACACCCTCTGCTAGTTTTCCAAAACTTTCTCCTTCAACATACGCTTGTCCAAATTTTCTATTATGACTATGTAAGGAGAACAAGGTGGCTTCGTAATCACCTAAATGACTTAAACCGTAAATCGTTAAATCATTTCCACCCATTGCTCTTACAAGACGAGAAATTTCTCTGGTACCTCTTGCCATAAGTGAACCTTTTAAACTACTATAATTTAAACCATCTAACATGCCTGCAGCAATTCCCATAACATTTTTGGTTGCGGCCCCTATTTCATTCCCAATAAGGTCTTGACCATAATAGAACCTGATTAAATCACTATTAAGTTCTTGAACGATCATTTTGGTTACCTCAACATTTTCGGAACCGATAACCATACAATTTGGTATGTTATTCACAAAATCCTGTACATGTCCGGGACCTACCCAAACTGCTACATTCACTCTTCTTCCGACCTCCTCACTAAATACTTGTGAAAGTCTTTTTCCACTAGAGGCTTCAAGCCCTTTCATACATAAAATGAATGTTTTGTTTTGTATTTCATTTATTGAATTTAATTGCTTGGCAAATGACCTTAATTCTTGAGCACTAATTGAGATGATGATTAGGTCTGCAAAAGAAATCACTTTTTCTAATGAACTATTTAATTCAATAGTATCCGGAATAGAGAGATAATCATTTTTTCTAGTATCCTTTAAGCCGGCAAAATTCCTTGAACTTTCCCGCCCCCACAGCATGACATTATGTCCAACTTTATTGGCATACCACGCCATAAAAGTTCCCCATCGCCCGCATCCTAATACAGATATGTTCATACTTTCACCTTTTCCTTGTTGTTTCTAATTTCGATTTTAAATTACTTCCCAAGAGACAACGGTCCATTTTTGGTAAACATTTTAGATTAAATTCGACAAAATCAAAATAATTCCTTCTTAAACCGACCATTAGCTTAATTTTTCAGAATCTTATCGATAAATAAGGATGAGTACATATCAATCCTTCTCTCTCAAACCGTTTTATTTTTTTAAAAATTTTCCCAATTTCAGAATATTGAAAACAATGTTATCCTTTATATGTTAAACCGATAACATAAGGAGGTTGATCTTTTGAGGAAAAAATTTAGTGCTCTAGCTTTATTTGTTTGTTTTGTACTTTTAACAGTGTCTACAACTGCATATGCGGAAGAACCAGGATTGGCTGATTTTCCGGAACCTGTTGATTCCCAATCCTGGGTCCTTCCACGAGATATGACGTGGGCAGACTATAAGCCAGTACCTGGAGTTGACTGGCAAAATGCGAATGTTAAACCGGAAAGAGTACTTAAAGGTGCCTTGATCCTAGTGGATTTCCCTGACTTGGAGTTTATTGTTAGTGAGAAGGAAGGTTCAGAGATTGCGGGCAACCCGCAAGGAGTAGGAAATATTCCCCGAGCAGAACTTAGGAAATTCTGGGTCGATTACTTAACTAAGCCACAACCGCTAAACAATTATCGGACGATCAATGAATACTGGATGGAAAACTCATATGGCAAATGGAAGGTAGAGCTTGATGCTTTCGGAGTTTATCGTATGGATGGAAATGAATTTCAATATGGTTTAAATGAATTCAACCAACAGGCATATATGCCACCGGGATATAGCGGAAAGAATCTTAGGACTGAAGCAGTTAGTAAATCTCAAAAGGATATTGATGCTTCCGGAGTAAAATACGACTTCAAATTTATTCTACATTCAGGCTATGCTGAAACTGGCGTATGGCAAGAATTCGGAGAGATGATGTTCCAAAATGCTGATGCAGTCTCAAAAGAATTCGGTCCTCCGGCAGATGGGATGCCTAACTGGGCGATAACTCGTTATGTCCCATGGACATCCTGGTATGCTGCTAAGGCCATCTGGTCAAGTGCAAGTGGAGGTGTATCCATCCAGGGAGAAAGTAATGGGATGGCTACTTTTGCCCATGAATTCGGTCATATTATGACCCTTGGTGATAACTATAACAATCCTTATGGAGATCCAGTTTCTCGGACCTATGCAGGGTCTTGGGAGTTAATGAGCAGCGGCAGCTTTAATGGACCGGGGGGATCACATACGCGTTGGATGATACCTGCAACCCAAGGAGGTTCTGTACCACCGCATCATATGCTAAGGAATAAAATCAAGCAGGGCTTCTTGTCACCGAATCAATATCTAAGCTTAGACCGTGACAAGCTTGCAGAGACTGGTCCAGTGTTTACTGATATCCTTGCTAGGGAGGTACCGACCGGCAGTCAATTTGGCCGTACGGGGATCTACGGTATCAACATTGGTATGGTTGATAAAACGCCAAGGAACTATTTAAAAGATGATTGGCGTGCTGATATGCAAAATGGAGCGAACTGGTATAATAACTATACCCTTGAGGTGGTTGACAGAGTTGGTTCCGATTCCTTTGTCCCTGATTCAGGTGTACTGATGGCAAAGACAAGGAACAGTGAGTCTGCACCAAATATTTGGGTTATTGATTCACACCCCGAGGATATTAACCTGGAGGATTTCAAGAGACCTGACGGTACTACTGCCATGCTTTCCAAAGGCGGCTTAGAGCAGCTGGCTGATGCCCTATTTAAGGCCGGTACCGGGGATGGAGTGGTTAGCGAGTATAAAGACGAGCATAACCGGCTTCATTTCTATATATTAGATAAAAAGAAGGACAATACAGGCGCACTTTCTTATCGAGTAGCCGTACGTCACATGGACGGTTCTGGTCCATTTACTCGTGGAGTAGCTGTGGTCAATGGTTCGGTTGATCAAGCTGTCCCTGGTCGAGTGGCTGTCTATCACTTTAAGGTAACGAATACTGGAAATGCAACTGACCTCTTCCGTCTCAATGCTAAATCAGAGGCTAGCTGGGAGGTTAAACTGCAACATAATGTAATGGAAGTAGAAGCTGGAAAAACAATTGATGTTCCCGTTTACGTGAAAATTCCATTGGACAAGAAAAACGGACTAAGTCCAGCTCCATCAAACCTTACCTTTACAAGTACCTCCGAGACAGATTCTGAAAAATCCGCCTCTATTATTCGAAGAGTTGGACCTGGCGGATCAGGGAAATAAAAGGATTGCACAAATACTTTAAGTAGGATGGATCCCATATCCATCCTACTTTGTGCTCATTACTTGGACCTGCCGCCCTCACCGCAATTAAAATAAATATAACTCCTCTAGATATAACATTTTAGGAGGAATTAAACTCGCCATAGTATTGTGTCTTTTTAAAACTAAGTTGTTAAATAATCTTTAATTTTGGTTTTGTTATTAGATTTTTTTAATATATAATGTCCCAGCCGGTAGTATTGTTCGAAAAGTGGAGATTAATGAAGATATACCTGTAATCTATGTAATATAGAAGAAACTCGTCTAATTTAAAGGTATAAACGATAGAAGTAGCGAATTCAATAGAATGAGTAGAATTTAGAACTCAAATTGGAGTTTAAGGTTGGGATTTTTATGGAAGCACCAAGATTTATTTCACGGGAAGAAGAAGCCAAACTACCATCTTTCCAAAGTCATGATGAAGCCTATCAATGGTTTAAAGAAAAATATGGAAATGATTTTGTTTTAACGACGGTTGAGCCGTTGGAAGAACAAAATTGTTATTTCTATATCTTGATAGTAGATCGTTATGTTTATGAGTTCGGTCAAAAGGAACTAGAAGAAAAAGGTGTCTTGACTAATGCTTTTAAATTTATGAGAAGTCACCAAGACATTCAGATACTTGAAGATGGCGATGTCCAAATCGTATATTAAACCATTGTGTTGCAGTAACGCTCTCAGAGGAAATTAGAAATCATTTCATAGGTAAATAAATATTTCATTATTGAGCTAATCTGCGGATGAGCTTTTTTTATTTTATGGAGGAATTTTAATCAAATTTGAAGAATTTAAAAGGACTTACATAAACCATTGGCGAGTTTTCATAAGACACTAACGTAGGGTGTTTTCAAGGATGTAACCATTCTCCCACGTTCCTATAAGAATAAATCGGTCATCGTTACTGAATTCCCCAAAACAAGCATATTGTATTTCTTCAACTACAATGGGTTCTAAATCATCGTATCGCAGGATTAAAACTGTCTCACTATATGTAAGGATAATATATCGACCATCGTTTGACTGGTGCATATGTTGAAAATAACCAAAGTGGTCAGGATAATCCTGTTTTGATAAGCAGACTTTCTTTAAAATTTCTTTAAATTGTCCATCAAGTATAACTATGTCATAATCTTGAACCACAATATATACGTTATGAATAGAGTTAAAGATGATGGAATCCCAATTCCGAATTACTAAGTTGTCTAATACTTTAATGGACTCTTTATTTATTGGTTCTTTAACTTTTACTATTTTTTCGACTCGGTAACCTTCATTATTTATATAACTCAGAGTAAATAAATAGGCACTTTCAGCCTGGATAAAGTGATTAAAGTAAAGAAGAGTAATTGAATCTTTAAATTGAGTTAGTACGCTAAACTCACCCTTCTCAATGTTGATTAATGCCAGTTGATGCCCGTCTTTCGTTTTCAGTGTATCAAGGATAATGAGTGAAGTATTAGTTAGAGCAAAGTCCCCTTCGACAAGTTGATATTTTTTATTCGATTTAATGGTTTTGATTAACTGAAATCCAACCGTTTCATACACATATACAGTACCGATTGTGTTTTTTATATATAAATAATCATCATTGTCTGAGAAATGAATATCTCCTGGATTATTACTAAGCTCCTTTATTTTTTCCCAAGAACTTGTTTCATAAATAATTGTTTTACTGCTCATTGTATAACATAAAAAACGATAGTCATTCGAAAATTTAATTTGATAAGCGGTTTTAAATTTTTTGATTACATTCATATGTAGCATATTAATAGCTCCTTAATAAATATTCTTACACGCATATTCTCCTCTTTCTTATCTTTACCCTTCTTGCACTGCCCCTTTCGTGGAACAAGAAAAAAAGCCGCCGTAGCGACAGACAATTTTCTAATTTGACCTGATGCGGTTTGTAGTAACTCGAGTAGGAAAGTGATAAGATTGAAACAATTCTAAATACCCAATTTTTAATCTTAATTAGAAGGGATGACTGAGATTACAAATGATTATTGATTGCCATTTCCATGTTGATGAAACGATGTTAGCGCTAGAAAAAATGATTGAAGAGATGGATAAAAACAATGTTGAGATAACAGCATTAATTCCACCTTTTAATGAAACCATGTATGAAAAAGAAAGTACATACCAGGATAACCTGCACCGCTTTTTCCGCTTTTTAATCATGAATCTCCCCAAAATAGGCTTTAAAATTTATGACGGATTAGTTAAAGATGGTTACTTTAAAGTCAATGGAAGCTTTAAGATTTTTACCAAGCCAAATAATGACATTGTAGCAAATGCGATAAAACGCTATCCTGATCGTTTTCTAGGCTGGGCTGCCGTTAACCCAACTGTTCCAGAATCTGTGGAGACGTTAGAAACATACCTTAACCTACCTGGTTTTATTGGAGTAAAAGCCCATCCATTTATGCATAAGTATAGTATTAAAGAACTTGATTCCATTGGAGCCTTATGCCAAAACAGAGACATCCCAATGATAATTCATCTATCTTCAGAACCAGATTCCTACAAATACTTACCTGAGAAATATCCCAATCTCAAAGTTATTTATGCACATGCAGGACTTCCTTTTTGGAAAAGCCTGTGGCAATATGCAAAGGAAAAACCCAATGTTTTCGTGGACACATCAAGTGATTACCTTACCCCCTCTATCGTAAGAAATGTCGTTCAGGTACTTGGATATCGAAAAGTATTGTATGGCTGTGATGGACCATATGGAATGAAAAGGTTTAATGAGTACGATTACTCGGATAAAAGGAGTTGGGTTGATTCTTTAGACATTCCTCAAGAACATAAGGATTTTATTCTGGGGAAGACTTTTATAGACTTAATAAAGAGTACAGACTTGGACTTCATACAGAACAGATAAAAAAAGGTGGTTAACCCTTTCTGGACTAACACACCCTATGGTTTTGAAACAGAGACTAATCTAACAATATGCTTAAAAAGCAATTAGTTATTTACGATTTTAATATCTTTTATTGGATAATAAACAACATTTGTTGTCCCTACTACCTTTTTTATTGGTATCGCTCCAATTTTACGGCTGTCTTTGCTTTCCCTTCTGTTATCTCCCATTACAAACAAACGATCTTTAGGGACAGTATCACTACCTACTGCGGTTTCCTTTAAAGTGAAGGAGTCTGTTAATGTTCCTCCATCTTTTAATGACTTTTTGTATTTTTCCAAATAAGGTTCGTTGTAAGCTTTCCCATTTATGTATAAAACATCATTTTTATATTCAATTCTGTCACCTGGGAGTCCGATTACGCGTTTTATGTAATCACTACCGTCTGGGGCGTGAAACACAACAATATCAAATCTTTTCGGTTCTCCGATTTTTGTTACAATCATACGGTCCTGGTCTTGAAGAGTAGGGTTCATTGAAGCACCGTCAACAACAATCGGCGTAAAGAAAAAAGAGCGAATAATGACTGCTATTGCAAGTGCACCTATTAAGGCTTTAATCCATTCATATGTTTCATTTTTCTTCTTTACCATTTCTCAACCTCCCTAAATATTCTTAAATAACATATAACCGTATTTTACCATATACGAGTAAAATATGTATTATTTTTCTTCAAACAACCTGCTTCGATAACAGAATAACAAAAATCGCTGATTGTTGTTTAAGCAGTACACACTTTCCTTTTAAATAAAAAATTTATGTGGTAGTGCGATATTGCAAAGCAGGAACGGTATAAACTTCAAGCATAAAAAAAGAGGAGAGTATTTCTCTCCTTGTTACTTAGGTTCATGTCCGTTAATAGGCGAACCAGTTGAAGTATGTTCATTTACCCAATCAAGCGATACCTTCGAAATAGCTGACCAATTAGGGATTTGGTTGCTATGTTGTTCTACCCAACTCATACAATATTGTGGATCTATGCTCTTTTCTAGGCACTGTGCTAAGAAAGACTGAATGTTTTCCTCAGTACAGTTTTCCCATGAATCACACGTTTCAGCCCAAATACGTTCCATTTCCTGTTTAATATCGTTTACCATACTTAATTCCTCCTTGATTAAATCTTCAAAATAAGTTTGTCCAAGGAGAAGAAATATATTTACAGAAAAGGTTCGATGTAAACCGAAACAGTTCGATTAGCAGAGTAATGTAACCTGAACCTTTAGCACAATAAAATAGTCACTAAAATTGCAGCTGGATCTTCAATTCTTACACCCGTTAGTTAAACAAGCAGGTTCTGAATTTATTAGCATTTATTCCTAATTATTTCATCAAAATGTGATTGGTATTTGTTATATATTCCATCATACGGAGGAAAAAGTTTTCCTTCAGGTTCGTTTGGAAAACTCCCGATATATTGCAAAGATTGAATATGGTGTTCTAAACAAAAATTAACACCCTCAAGTTTACTATATTTTAACATATCCTTATTGAGCTAACTTGCCCGTTACTTCAATAAGAAAAGGGATAGCCGCTGCCATATTAAAATAATGTATTGAAAAAGAGCTTGTAATCCCAAGCTCTCTTTAAGGTTTTGAGTTCTTTTTAATAATCCTTTTTATCCTCATTTCTTAAAATTAATGAAATGATTGTTCAGCCTTTTTGGCAGGAAGGATTTTAAACAATAGAACCGAAGCGATAATTGCAATAAAACCATTTATATAAAAGGACGTCCCAGCACCAAATGTCTCCCATAACCAACCGGTAAGCAAGGATGCTGGAAAAAAACCAATCCCCGTAGCCATCGAGTAGAAACCGAGCGCTGTCCCCTTGGATCCAGAAGAGGCAAGATCAACTACCAATGCTTTTTCAACACCTTTTGTTAATGCAGAATAAAGACCGTAAAAAAGAAATAGAAATACAAGGCCGGTAGATGAATCTACGGTACCAAATCCTAGATAGACTAATCCATAAATGGCGTAACCTGCTGTCAAAATACCTCGTCTCCCAAATCGGTCAGAAAAGGAGCCGGACAAGTAAGATAAAAGCGAAGCAGTAAGATGAAAAAGTAAATATAATAGTAAAACATTAGCTGTAGAAACACCTATTTCAGATGCCCTTAATAATAGAAATGAATTTGATGAATTGACAATAGTGAATAGAAAAACAACGATTAATAATTTTTTAACAATCGGATTTAATTGGTTCCAACTGAGTTTTGACCGGGATGAAGCTATTTTATCCTTTTTCGGTTGAGTTCCCTTTTTATCCTTTACAGCAAAGAGAAGTAACCAGCCAATAATGACAGGAATTAAAGAATAAACGAAAACCTGATCTATACTTTCCGTTCCAATAAATCGAATAATTAAATAGGCAGCACCAATACCTAATGCAGCTCCCATCATATCCATCATGGAATGCAATCCGAACGTTCTACCTTGTCTATTTTTTCCTCCTGATTCTGAAATAAGTGCATCTCTAGGGGCTGTTCGGATGCCTTTCCCTGTTCGATCAATTAGTTTCCATATAAAAACCCCTGCCCAACCGTTAGTAAATATCAAAAATACTCTTCCTAATCCTGATAATCCATAACCAGTTATCGCTAATCTTTTTCTCTGTTTAATTCGATCTGAATACCGACCTGAAAAGAATTTCAATAAGCTGGCTAAGCTTTCGGATAAACCATCAATAATTCCGATGACCACTGGTCCCGAAGAGGCTAGAATAATAGGAATTAATGGAGTAACCATGTAGGTACCCATATCCGTAAAAAAACTAACCAAACTCATTAACCAAACATTATTCATTCAATGATCTCCCTTATTATTTATCTTTATTTCAATAATAAATTTATGAAGGGCAAGAAATATTGCATCATATGGGTGAAAGTGATATTACAATTGTCCCAAACCCCTCTTTACTTTCTACATAGTACCACCTTGTGTAATTCCATAATACTGAAAAATCCATGTAAATAAAATTTGATAATGTGTTGTTCGAATAACGATATGAAATACGACATATATTTGTCTCCAATTTTATAAAAAGCAAAAAATGATGAATACCAGTTTAGTTCTTGTATAATGTAGCAGGATTAAAGTGCTCTTTTTCCATTTTAATGAAATATTAATCTTTTATTCAGATAAAGTACATGTTCGTTTTATATACTCAAGTTGCTCAATTTTGTCAGCAGTATCATTTTTGAAAAGTTAGAGGAGGTAAACCGTGAAAAGATTAGTGGAGGCGACCATGCAAAGAGCTATTCTTATGATTGTGTGTGTTGTCATTATCTTGGCTTGGGGAGGTATATCTGCTTACCAGATGCAAAGAGATTATTTGCCTGGAATTAACAATACGACCCTTTCCGTTAGTATGAGAGTGCCTGGTTATCAAGCTGCACAGGTAAAACAGCAAGTAACGGATAATCTGGCAAGTGCCGTCAAGACAGTGGATGGTTTGTCCAATGTTGAAACCACTTCTTATGATGGTGGATTGTTTATGAGTTTGTATTTTCCGATGAATACAGACATGAAACAAGCGGAGGATCAAGTAAACAAGGCATTAGCAAATGCAGATCTTCCGCAGACAATTACTACTACGCCTTCAGTAACACGATTAACAACTAGTTCTTTTCCAATTTTGACTTATAGTATTACCAGTTCAAAATTGGGTGAACAAACTTTACGTTCAACTGCGACACAAGAAATTGTAAAACAATTAAAATCTGTGCCAGGAGTATCGGACGTATCGGTAGTGGGCGGAGCAAAGGATGGATATGTTTTAACAATCCGAATGAAAGACCTAGTGAAAAACGGATTAACATTGGATGATGTAAATAAATCATTTGCCTTAGCTGTTCCTTCCATGCCACAAGGGAACATTGTAAACAATCAGTTATCAATACCTGTATCTTTTGATGGTTTGCCATTAACTGAACAGCAAATGGAAAACGCAACGATTAAGAATAAAGAAGGAAAAGCCATTCCGGTTTCCGCTTTTGGGACAATCACTCATTCCTTAAATGACCTGAAAACAGTTTCCAGAACAGACGGAGCACCAAGTGTTACGTTAAATGTGATCAAGTCACCTTCAGCCAATATTACAGATGTTGCGGAGCAAGTAAAAGATCGTGTTGCACATCTTCACTTGGATACTGTAAATTCGAAAGATGTTTCGTTTAAAGTATTGCTTGACCGGGAGAAAGAATTAAACAGCTCACTTTTCGGATTAGTTCGTGAAGGATTACTTGGTTGTTTATTCTCTATGATTTGTGTGTTCTTCTTCTTCCGAAATGTAAGAAGCACATTATTAATTGCCATTTCTTTACCAATTTCATTGCTAGCAACTACTGCATTCCTGAAATCGATGGGTATCACATTAAACATTTTAACCGTTTCTGGTTTAATTGTAGCCATGGGCCGTATTGTGGATGATTCGATTGTGATTTTAGACAATATGTATCGTAAGCGTGAGGAAAACAAGGACAAATCAATGCTTTCTGTTCTATCGTCATCTGTTGTTGAGATGATTCCTGCCATATTAGGTTCTACGTTAACGACCATTGCTGTTTATATTCCTATCGCATTTGTAGGTGGAGTCATAAGTGCTTCATATAGCGGATTTGCTTGGTCTGTTGTGATTGCACTCATTATATCTTTCTTTGTTGCGATGCTGGTCATCCCTGCTCTTGCTTTTATGGGATGGAAAGGTGGAAACGGAGAAAAACAAACGGTCAAACTCGATGCAAAAATGAAACCAATTCTTCAATCTGCTTTTAAACATAAAAAAGCAATGATTATTGTTTCAATCTTAGTCTTTTTAGCTGCTGGTACTTATTCTGCTTTTCTTCCAGTAAGCTTATTGCCTAGTGGGAAAATCGGACAAATTGCCATTAAAGCAGAATTGCCAAAAGGAAGTACGTTAATTCAAGTAGATTCTGAAGTCCAAAAAATCGAAAAAGCATTAAAAGATAATCCAAAGGTGGATGCTTATTCAGCCAATTTCGGTTCGACGATGACACCACAAAGTGATGACGTTTTTGACCAAGGTGGAGGTTTTATCACCTATCCAAACGTCGCAAACCTTTCTGTTGTGTTGAAAAACGACAAAGATGCCGATTCTGTCATCAAGCAATTACAACAACAGCTGCCGACATTATCTAAAGATGTTATTTTTACGGTAACCAGCCAGAATATCTCTGGTGATGATTCACAAATGCGGATCCTGTTTACAGGTTCAGACCAAGCAACATTGGATAAGGTTGCGCAAGAAGCAAGAACCAATCTATCAAAAATTGATAACTTAAGTGTAGATGGAAAAGTTGATTTAACGAATGGTTCACCTAAGTTTAAAGTCACTTTTGACCAAAAAGCGATTCAAGACAAAGGTGTACAAGTTTCAGACATTCTAGCAGTGATTAATCGTTACATGTCCACATCCAAAGATGCAACGATTTCGGTGGACCATAAAGCACTTCCTGTGGACCAATATTTAGATCAAATAGCAACAGGAGCAAACTCAAGCATTACGTTAAACGCAACTGCCGATGATGTTCTTGCTTCTCTTGCCGGTGAAACAGTAAAAGGGAATAATGGTGAAACGGTCCGTTTTGACCAAATTGCTAAAATATCAAAAGATCCTTCTGCATCTACCATTAGTGAGCGAGATGGTCAGCCATTCTCTCTTGTTACAGCACAGATTACATCAAATGATATTAGCAAAGTGTCTAGCCAAGCAGAGAAAGCTCTAAGCAGCATCAAACTTCCTAAAGATGTAACCTATTCATTAGGAGGCATTTCTGAACAAGTAAAACAAATGATTTTCGATATGTCCGTTGCAGTTGCATTTTCTATCCTTTTAGTGTTACTTATCACTTCTTCCATCTTCAAAGGATGGAGAGCGCCATTGGCTGTACTATTAAGCATTCCACTTGCTTTAAGTGGTGTAGTAATATCATTAATTCTTTTCCACGGAGAATGGAATCTTGCAGCGTTAATTGGTGTTCTAATGCTTACAGGTATCGTGGTTACAAACGGTATTGTATTAATTGATAAAATCGAAAGAAACCGAAAAGAGGGAATGCCTGTTAAAGAGGCTGTATTAAATGGCAGCCTTTCAAGGATTAGACCAATATTAATGACAGCAGCTGCAACAGTCCTTACGTTGTTACCACTTGCATTCTCGCATAATGCGGATACGGTTATTTCGCAAACACTTGGTATTGTCGTAATTGGCGGTATGGTAACATCAACCATTAACAGCTTTATTATCATTCCAATCATTTATGAATGGTTGCATAAAAAATCATCAACGAATGTATCTTTAAATACAAAAAGTATCAGCTAAATTTAAAAGGCTTGGACGTCCAAGCCTTTTTTTACGTTTATTAAACGAATACAATAATTAAAGAATACTGAGCAATAAGTAAAAAATCGTATCTGTTTATTGTAGATACGCCACCGTTTGTTTTTAAAGCTTCAGCTTTAAACCTTCATGCGTTCCTTTAAAACCTAACCGTTCATAAAACCTTAACGCATCTGGTCTTTTTTTATCAGTTGTCAGTTGTACTAAATGACAACCACGTGACTCTGCACGTTGAATTGCCCATTTTATAAGTTCAGTACCTACACCCTTACCTCTTACAGAAGCTGATGTTCTGACTCCTTCGATAGTAGCCCTCCATCCACCTTGATGTGTTATAAAGTGTAAAAGTAATTTGTTGTACCCCAATCACTTCATTACCTTCACAAGCCACTACTAACTCGTTATTAGGGTCAGATGTAATAGCCTCAAATGCTTTTATATAACTATTAGGAAGTGGATGCTCATAACGCTCACGTTTACTTCCCAAAACATCATCAGCAAGCATTGCGACAATACTGTCTAAATCTTGTTCAGTAGCTAGTCTAAACGTTATTTCTGTCTTCAATCAAATCCCCCCTTTTATTAGGAAACCTTTTATTAATTTCTATGCTAATTGAATTCATTCCATAAGGTAATTGCAATTATTTTATGACATTTAATAAGTTTCACTTATCGATAGATTTTCTTATTCAACTATTCTGCTCCGTTACTTCGATAAGAAAAGCCGTTTAAATGGCAGCTGGATCTTTAACTATTACCCCTGTTTGTTGAATATGGTTTGTTAAAACAACTATATTATCTAATGTTTGTCAAATCCTTTCTTACCTTTATACAATACTAACGTCATACCAATAATCAGACAAATAAGTCCTCCCAAACCAGTGGTAATTATTGATAATTCTTCTCGAAAAAAGTACTCACTGATACCCAAAAATATTATAAATACCCATCCTAAAACGTTAAATTTATTAAGTTTCATGCCACCAACTCCATTACTAGAAAACTATATCCGTTCTTCAAATCTTCTGCCCTTTAGTTGAACAAGAAAAAGGGATGCCGCAGCAACCCACTCATAAACTCTTGTCCCCGTTACTTAAATAAAGAGAACAGTATTTTATGAGTCTTATTATTTAAAGTTTAGCATCTTGTAATAAGAAATGAGAATTGTTGCAAGACCAGCACCTAAAAAAATACTTCCAGCAGCTAAGAAATTATTTGTATACCCTTTTATTACAATTAGGTATATTGAAGAACCTGCCCCCCCTTGTTTGTTAACCCAATTATCAGCAAGGGATTTTCCAAAATCCACACTGAAAAATAGCAATATAAATCCAACTACACCTAATGAAGGACCTAGAATCATTAAGCCTTTAGATTTTTCTGTAGTCATCTAATTAACCTCCATTCCTTAAATAGTCATTCATATGGAACACTTTTTTGCTTAAAATGTAAACAAATTTTTAGTTCATTTCCTTTTATTGTACTATTAATGGATAATTGTGGATAACATTATTTTAATACTCAATCCTTCTTTTATAAGAAAAAGCGACCCTTCCTTATTGAAGAATCGCATCCGAATAAGTAGAATACTTCACAAAGAAAAAGACCCTTCATTTTATGAAAGCCCTTTTCTGCGCTTAGAGTAAAGGTTCTAGTTTCTTTATTAACCCGCTTAGTTTTTTACACATTTCATAGGATCAAATCTGATGGATTCCCAATTTCCTTCAGAATCCTTTTTATATTGAGAAATTAATACATCTGTATCATTTGTTAATTGATAAAAGATAAACCGATAATCGGCTCCATCCGTACCAATATAATCAATGGTTTTGACGTAACCATATTGTTTAGTAGGCAGCTGTTTTTTTATTAACTTGCACCAGTTTCCATACATAATACCAACGACTGCTTCAGCATCGTGCTGCCATAGATGATAGGGTGCACATAGGAAGTCCTCTCCATACAATTTCATTTGGTCAATTTTATATAGGTTTTGAACTTTTTTTAATTGGACATAGCCGTAATAATACGCAAAATAGGTGACACCTTTTGATGAGCCTTCGATGCTTTCTAGCTCAATGAAATAAGGAACAATGCCTTTTTCATCAGGAAGTCTATTCATCTTAATTAAATTAATATGTCCAATACCAGCAAACGATTGAAGATATTCATTATAGGAAACCCTTTTGTAATAGTCTTTAGTAAAAAAGTTATACGCAATTGGAAAGGGCAACTTTGCCATCCCCACAGTTCCGCACCCACCCAACTGGTTTTGAGTAAGGTTTTCTGCCTCTCTTAAAATACTAAAGTAGTTTAAAACAGTTTCATCAGGGGTTCGAGTTAATGTTGCAGGGAGTTTAATTTCTTTGTAGTTTTTTTCATAATAGAGATCAAAAAATTGCATGTTCTTGACAAGGCTATTTTTAATAGGGAGGCGGGAAGGACGAAAATATTTTTCAGCATCACTGGTACTTATTAACGAAGTTTGGTTACGTTCAACTGTTTGACCAAATATTTGCGGTTCGTATTGAGATCCCATAACGAGAGTCAATTTTTTTCTGGTATAATGATTGAACGTCCGATTTATCCATTTTCTAAAGTGTTTCAATTAGACTCCCTCCTTCAAGAATATTAATCCAGTTTTATTTAGGTGATTTATTTTCAACAATAACTCAATAAGCAAAGAACATATAATTCCAAATGTGATGAAACCTCCATAAATCCCCATTAAAAATAATCCAATTCCAAAAAACTCATTAGAATTTCAAAAGAAACAATACGCAAATGCAATCCCCCTCCTCCAAAAAGTATTACTCTAATTTATGTGGAAGAATAAAGGTTTAGGAGGATAATCTTCAACTAATCTGCCACTTTAGTGCAAAAAGAAAAGCTGCCACAATGACAGCTTGATCTACAACTCTTGTCCCCGTTAGGGAAATAAGTTAGTTTCTTATAACTGCAAACTCATAGTGATTGTCCTAATGCTAAATCCCATTTTTTCATATAGTTTAATTGCTTGATTCCCTTCAAATGCACTTAAACGGATTTCTGAATATCCATCTTGTTTTAGATGGTCAATACCTGCTCTCATTAACAGTTTGGAAATCCCATTCCCTCTAAATTCTTCTATAACAAATAGTTCGTAAATAAATCCATTCATCATATCAGTAAATTGGTCTTTACTAGTCCCCATAAGAATCCAGCCCATTAATTGATCGTTTTCTGTTGCTATTAAATAATAGCTTCCCTTTTCCAAAAGCGGATTAACAAGTTGTTCAATTTTTTTTTTCGTAGGTTCTACTTCACCTAATTTGCCATCAAAAACAGCTTGTGGCGAAAGAGATAATACCTTTTTTAGTTCAAATCTATTAGGTTTTCTAATATCCATTAATTGATTCAGTCTTTAATTTCCTTTTATTCATTTTAGCATAATTTCCCAACAATTCTTTTCTAAAGGCTATTATTAACTTGAATTCTACATGTGCTAACCTGTCCGTTACTTGAATAAGAAAGAGGTGACCATCGTTATTGATGGTCTCACGCGGTACCTCAACAATGCTCGTTGCTAATGTCATGATATTCCTATGGTTTATCTAAAACTAAATTAATATTTTATTAATAGTTATTTTATATAGCCATAATTTTTTGCTTGTGAATATATGTTAAATTTTATTAGTAACAAGATTTGAGAGGAGAAGTCTTACTTATGAAAAAGAGAATGGGATTTTTATCAACAGCGGTAATTTTAATAGTAATGATGTTAAGTGCATGTGGTAACGCTACGAATAATTCTTCAAATTCAACAACACCACCTAGCAAAAAGTCAAATACTACAACACAAACATCAAAAACTTCGGATTCATCAAAAAAAGCTACAAAAACTGCAGCAACAGGAAAAGTAGTTGATATTAAGGTTATGGCAAAAGATTTTGAATATGATAAAAAAGTAATCCATGTTAAAAAAGGAGATAAGGTAAGAATTACTCTACAATCTGATGATGGTGGGCATGGCTTTGCTCTTCCAGCTTTCAATGTAAACATCCAAGGAAATAAAAGTGCTGAATTTATTGCCGATAAAACAGGTACATTTGAATACCACTGTTCTATAGTTTGTGGAACAGGACATTCTAAAATGACAGGGAAATTTATTGTAGAATAGTTTTAATATAAAAAGAGTTTGGCAAGTAACCCTCCATTAAAAAAACAAATCTGGACCAGTCCCTGTAAGGGCTGGTTCCATTGTACAACACTCATCTTATTGAACCTGCCCCATTAGTTCAGCAAGAAAGGAGACCGCAGCAATCATAATCTTTAATTAACGCCCTAGTTTGTTGGAAGAAAAGCATTTTTAAATGATTTATTCTATATCATTCCCTGTACGTACAATTTGTTCTAAAATCCAAGGTTTATCCCCTTCTTTTGTATACGAGGAAAAATACTCTCTGTTCTCCTCAATTAAGTGCCAAACCATCTCTTCTTGAACTACAATTTTAAATGCCTCTTCCTTAGTTTGATTGTTCCGGTCATATGCTTTAATCCAATATTCTTTATAGTCGCTTGAATGCCCTTTTTCAATAACAGTTAACATCGAAGTAGTGGATGTTAAAGTCCCCCCGCAGGATGTAAGCACTAATAAAACAATTATTATAAAAATTAAAGTTTTCTCCATATATCTCAACCCCGCTATCCAAAAAAAGGGTCTGTCCCCCGGTGTACTAAAGCTTTAATGCACCGGGGGACTGACCCCAAAATCCCAAAATCATAATCACCTACACTACTTTTGTATCTTTCGGTGTTGTCTTCTTTTCCTCATAGAACAGCACGATGTCCGGATCAATCTCACCGATTCCCATATATCTTGCCTTATAATCTTTTAACAGCGCTAAGAATCGTTTACTTAATAGCAGGATCACTACAACGTTCACAAAGGTCGGAATCGCTGATGTGATGTCCGCAAAGTACCAAACGGCTTGGCCTGGCATTCCAACACTGACAGCATAGATGACCATTGACAATCCAGGGATGGGATAGAACCATGTGAAAAAGGTGAGGAATTTACGTTTGAATTTTGTCCCTTTATTTTTGAATAAATGGCGTAATAAAATTTCGTAATAAATATACCAGCCTGTTGTGGTAGTTACACCAAATAACACGACTGAAATGGTAATAATATAACGTCCGGTTTCCCCAATTCCCGCTTCGAAGGCGGCCAGCGTTAATTCTGCACCAGATAATCCGGATGACCAAACGCCTGAAATAATAATCGTCAGTGCGGTAATCGAACACACAATAATGGTGTCAACAAATACTTCGAACGCACCCCAAATCCCTTGCTTTACAGGATGATCGACTTTTGCTGTGGAGTGGACCATTGGAGATGTCCCCCAGCCAGCTTCGTTACTATAAACGGATCTTGCTACCCCCATTTGAATCACCTGGGCCACGGCAGCACCCGTAAATCCGCCAACCGCTGCGGTTCCTCCAAATGCACCGGAGAAAATCAAGCTAAATGCGTGAACAGCCTCCCCTAAATTCGTGAAAATAATATAAAGACCGGATAAAACAAAGAACAATACCATAAACGGAACAATTTTTGAAGCCATTTGTCCGATATGTTTAATACCGCCATAAATAATATAATAGGTTACTAGTGTAAGACCGATCGAGGCAGGGATCATCCCAATACCGAAAGTCGAACCTACCGCTTCAGAAATAGTATAGTTTTGTAACGTAAAGAAGAAAGTCCCGAAAATACCAAAACCAAAAATAACCGCCGGAATCATCCATAGTTTGAAATTCTTTTCCTCACCAAGACCTTTTTCCATATAGTAAGTCGGTCCGCCATATGGGTCACCATTTTCATCCGTATTCCGGTAATGAACCGCAAGCGTAACCTCAACCGTTTTAATAATCATCCCAACTAGTGCACATAACCACATCCAAAATACAGCTCCAGGTCCCCCGACTGCAATAGCGGTGGCAACACCGCCTATATTTCCAACGCCGACCGAACCGCCAATCGCCGTACTAATCGCCTCAAAAGAAGACAAGATACCTTTCGCTTTATTGTCCTTTTCCTGCTTCTTAAAAATGTTTCCAAATGTCGATTTCAGGATGTGCGGCAAATGAACGAACTGGAAAAACTTCGTCGCTACCGTAAAATACACACCTGCAAATAAAATCGTAAAAATGAGAGGTACCCCCCACAAAAAGCCAACTACTTTCTCTAAAAATTCTCCCAAAAGCTTTCTCCCCTTACATATTTATTTTGGCTGTGGTGCTCTTTTCATACTGAATATCCCCGCCGATAATGGTCATTTCTATGTCCGTATGTAAAAGCTCATCCGGATCCTCCATCTTAAATGGATTATGCGAATAAACGGTCATATCTGCTAGTTTGCCGCGAGAAATGGTTCCTTTTATCGTTTCTTCATTTGTTGGATAGGCCCCCATTTTGGTAAATAACTTAAAGGCATCATGCATGGATAATTTCTCTTTTACATTCCAACCTTCATGGGTATCTCCTGGAGCTTTTCGGGTAACCGCTGCATGTATCCCAAGTAATGGATCAACCGGTTCAACAGGTGAATCCGAGCCGCCGGCACAGATCACATTGGATTCCATTAATGTTTTCCACGCATAAGCAAGTGGAAGTCTTTCAGGTCCAAGTCGTTCTTCGACCCATGGAAAGTCGCCAACAACAAATCTTGGTTGAATATCCGCGATTCGAGTAGGAACAGCTAATCTTGGGATTAAGTCTTTTCTTAATGCTTGGACATGAATCAAACGATCTCTATGGGATACTGCTGGAAATTGATCTAGCAGGTCCAAGATATTTTCTAATGCTTTATCCCCAATCGTATGAACGGCAATAGGCATGGACAACTCTCGTGCTTTCCGAATGATGTCAGATAGTTCATCATGGGAATACATCGCTTCCCCAAAACTATTTGGTGCATCATGATAAGCCTCAGATAATAATGCCGTTCTTCTGCCAAAAGCCCCATCAGCAAATATCTTTACCGCGCCAATTTGCAAGGTTTCATTCCCAAAACCATCCCCGCTTCTTTTAAGTCATTCAAATATTCATGATCAATTAATAGATTAGCGCGCAGCCCAAGCCCCTCTTGGTTTAATAACTCATCATATATTCGGTAAGTAGTATGTAATCCACCTAAGAAATTCGGATCGTTCGTATGTACGCTGGTTAACCCTTTTTGCATGGCGATTCGGATGGCCTGTCTTAAAGCTCCCTTTAGATCCTCATAGGAATACTTTGGGATGTATTGTTTAAAAATTTCCGAAGCTGTTTCTAGTATGAGCCCATTTGGCTGCTTAGTCGTTTCATCTAAAACTATGGCCCCGCCTTGTGGAATCGTCATTTCGGAATGGTACTGACAGATTTCCAAAGCCTTACTATTGACAAGAGCGGCATGTCCACAAACCCTAGGGATCAATAATGGATTGTTTGGTGCAGCATAGTCAAGTTCTGAAATGGTTGGAATGCCGCGATCCGTGAAGAGATTTTCATCCCATCCTCTTCCAAGGAGCCATTCACCTGGTTCTAACGTCTTGGCTTTAGAGGCAATCTTATGGAGCATCTCTTCCTTTGATGTGAGTCCCGTGACATCGAGATTTAATAAATTGATAGCTATGGCTGACATATGTAAATGGCTGTCAATGAGACCAGGGGTTACGGTCTTTCCTTCTAAATTGATGACCTCGGCATCATGTCGTGACCAATAGGTCATTATTTCTTCCTTTGAACCCATATCAATAAATCTACCATTTTCCACAACAACCGCCTCAACCTGTGGTTTCATGGAATCAAATGTATAAAAATTACCATTTGTGAATATCCTCCTCAATCATTTCCATCTCCTATTCTATTAATTAATAAATAAGAAGGTGTTTCGCCAACACCTTCTTATTTTTCCTAATATACAGAATATTAATAATTCAGTCAACCTATTTTCGGGAAAAAAGGGGCAGTCACCCAGTGCACTCCGTACTTTTAGACTTTAGTGCATCGGGGGACTGAAGCCAAAATTCCATACAAAATCGTAAGGCCTTTCACTTTTTACAGACCTACGAGCTAAACGTTTCTCTTGTTCTCGCATTTTTTAATAACACGTAAACGAAATAATTCTCCTTGTATCAATACCAAAAATCATCCAGAACCTGCCATTCCATGTGAAACCAGCTACAGATCTTGGACCTGCGTAAATGGGATAAAACCAAAACTCTTCACCATTGTAGAGCCGTATATATGTATTACGAAACAGGCACAACCTAATTGCTCCTGGATCAACAGCTAATGGTGAAGCAGCTGCTTGTTGAGGAATAAATGGAGGAGGAGGAGCAGTTGGAGCTTGTGGAATTTGTGATCCGGTTAACCTGGAAATCCGGATGGTCCCGCAAACTCAGGTCCTGGTAAATCTGATTGTCCTGGGAACGAGGGCACTGGTAAACTTGGAAATTGACGCTCCAATGGTTGATCATAATTTATATTGGAGTATATTGTCTGATTATACATTTAAAGGATCGCCTCCTTATCTTAAATAAGTCTTTAAAGTATTTGTATGTTGTACTATTCTTTTGTGAAGCTAATTCGCAGTCTAAATTGTTGAAATGAAAAAAAGCTGAATAAAATTAATCTCCATCGTTAGTTCCAGACACACATCTTTTTATGAAGCTTTTAACATTAAATAGGCTTTTAAACTAGTAACAGTCACCTAAAAGTAAGCATATTGTGTTGAAGAGAGTACACGTAGTATCTCATTATTCACATTACTGACAAAATTTCTTTGTTCAAATCTCTTGATAGATTTCAGTTTAGCCAAAATTATTAAATAAACATGGGAGGTAAAAATGCTCAATTTTCAAAATGAACTTCAAACGTTAGGAATGGATAATTTCCAAGTTGGTCAGTTAAATCCTATGGGTCCACAGGCACAGGATCCGAGAATATTTGGCGGTATGCGTTGCGGTGGCATGATGTGCGGCGGCATGCGTTGTGGTGGCATGATGTGCGGCGGCATGCGTTGCGGTGGCATGATGTGCGGCGGCATGCGTTGCGGTGGCATGATGTGCGGCGGCATGATGTGCGGCGGCATGATGTGTGGCGGCATGATGTGCGGCGGCATGATGTGTGGCGGCATGATGTCAGGTAGCTTTATTTAGTTGTTTTAGCTGTTTTGCAGGTTGGTAAATCTTCAACAAAATAAATTGATCTTTTATGAAAAGAAGTGTCCCCGCATGACCTGCCGCGTGGACACTTCTTTGTTGCCATATCATATTTCTTGAATAAAAATCTCATAATCCTTCTTTTTATTCACAAACGGGTCAATCCCCCTTTTCGGGGGTTTTTTGTATTTTCCTTGAAGTGAGTAAAAAATATTTTTTCAATATAATTCCATGCTTGTCCAGTTCAAAAATACTAACAAAAACGTATGATGTACTACCTCTTAAAAAAGGTGGTGATAAATTATGTCATACGGTTCCGGTTACGGCGGTGGAATGAGTTTTGTTTTAATTGTCGTACTATTCATCCTGTTAATTATCGTTGGTACAAACTTTGGGTACTAAGCAAAATTAATCTAAAATAGTAACGACTCTCTTAATAATAGAAGCGTCATAGAAGCGTCAATTGGCGCTTCTATTTTTCTTCGCAATTTGTGTCCAATTTCCTCTTTCATCTGCTTACAAAATTAATTTTTAATCTAGGTCAGTGATATTTAACAGAACTCTCTCACTAGAGCCTTTTCATCAAGGCCCAATTAAAAAATACTTGGATCCGTCATAGACCCAAGCATTTTACAATCACTTATTTGGACAAAGAATCTCATCAATAATCCCGTATTCTTTCGCTTCTGCCGCGCTCATGAAGAAATCCCGGTCGGTGTCTTTGGCGATTTTTTCAATGGGCTGACCAGTCCGTTCGGAGATGATTTGATTGACATGTTCTCTGAGTTTTAGAATGCGGCGGGCGGAGATTTCAATTTCAGTCGCCTGCCCCCTTGCCCCGCCTAACGGCTGATGAATCATAATTTCACTGTTCGGCAAAGCGTACCGTTTCCCCTTCGTTCCCGCCAACAGCAGCATCGCCCCGAAGGATGCCGCCATTCCAGTGCAAATGGTCCTTATATCCGGCTTAATGTATTGCATCGTATCAAAAATCGCAAATCCCGCCGAAGTGGAGCCGCCCGGGCTGTTAATATAAAGGGAAATTTCTTTATCCGGCGCATCGGCCGCCAAAAAAAGCAGCTGGGCAACAATGCTGTTTGCCATATGATCATTAATTTCCTCGCCAATGATGATAATTCTGTCCTTCAACAGCCTTGAATAAATATCATAGGAACGCTCGCCGCGATTCGATTGTTCAATCACGTATGGAATGGTACTCATGTTAAAAACTCCTCCTTGAAAGCAAAGTTTGGCTATGCCGCCATCAAGAGAGTGCTTGAAGGAGAGTGAGTTTGTACCCGACGTTTTAAAGCAAGCTGAGGAACATCTGAGACACTTCTTATCGAAGGTATCATTTTGATCAGGAAGCCTGGGTCTTGTTTTTGAAGCGATTCATAGAACAGCTCAGAAAGCTGCTCCCGTTCCTCCTCTTCCCAAAACGAGTCAATGGAAAAGGACTGTTCCTCATCATTTGTTTTTTCCAGGCGTTTTTTCGCGCGATGGAGATTTGACTTCACCGCCATTTCTGTCGTCCCCAGGATTTCAGCAATTTCCCTCACCTGGTATTGGAACCCCTCTTTCAGCAAAAAGATCACTGCCTGCTTGGGTGTGAATTGCTTCAGCAGGAAATCCACTGAATCCTTGATTTCATCAAACGGATTTTTGAAAAATAAGGATTGATCCTCAGTTTCTGCCCCAATGGTTACATGTTTCCTTTTCCGGAGCAAATCGACCCAATGATGATAGGCAATTTTGTTCAATAAAGCAGCGGAAATCTGCTTAGGTTGATCGGTATATTTTAATGCCTTTAGAAATGTTTCCTGCGCAATATCATCCCCATCCCACTTATTTTGGGCCAGGAAGTGACAATAGCGCTGTAGCTTGGGGTATTGCTCGGTCCAGAAAACATCATCATCTGAATGCGATGAAGACACATTTAATTTGTGTGACATGATTTTCACTCCTTTTGCACACTCTCTACCCTTTAAACGTTTCAAGAGGGATGAAAAGATACGGGGCAGAAAAAAATTTTATATATGTTTATTTTATTATATTCATACACGAATAACATTCGCTTTAAAAGCGAGTTTCATTTAATTCTCCCCCTTGACTTGAAATGCATTTCATAAATTACAGTGAAAGTAAGCTAATTTCCAACTAAAGGAGGAAGAAAAATGAACAGAAAAATTACCCTTCAACAAGATGAAAATGTACTCTCTTCCCTTACAGGGTTAATCGAAAGCTTTGATGGTATGCAAAACGTCTACTTTGGAGATTTGTTTTTAACCAATAAACGAATATTTGTAGTTAGCAATAAACTAATAAATGTGGAAGTATCCTTGTGGTTTGAAGGAGAAAACGTGGGAAATGTTGGACATTCTACACTCATTGTAGGAGATCATAGGATTACGGTAAGATGGACATACAAAGGAAACCTCCATCACTTTATGAAAACATTTCAACAATTGAATGTGAATGCCTAGGTTTTCCCAACTACCAGAATATGTAGGAGTTATGTTATGACAAATATTAAAGATATTGCTAGATTAGCTGGTGTATCCGTCTCTACTGTTTCTAGAGTCCTTAACAATTATAAATATGTTGCTAACGATAAAAGAGAATCTGTCTTAAAAGTCATGGAGGAATTGAAATATACACCCAACAAAAATGCCATCGATTTAATACGAGGAGAAACAAGAACAATAGGCGTTATTCTCCCATACAACAACAACCCAGCATTTGATCAACTTTTAAACGGTATTCTAAATATAGCTTTAGAAAATGATTATTTGATAACAGTACTTCCATCGAAATATAGCAAAGAAAGAGAAATGGAGTACTTGCAGAAATTAAAAAGTAAGCTGTTTGATGGCATCATTATTACTTCAAGAGCGAATGATTGGGAGACCATCCTTCCGTATAGCGAGTATGGTTCAATCGTATCCTGTGAATATACGCAGCACACGGAGATTGGCTGCTCCTATATGGACCGGTATTCTTCTTTTCTAGATGCCTTTCAATTATTAAAAAACAAAGGGCATCGCGCGGTAGCTTTCACAACAGCTAGACTAGAAAGCAATAGCACGAAGCAAATGATCGCTGCTTATAATGAAATTTTCGGTGAACTTCCACCTGACTATCATATTTCAGATTGTCATTGCTTAGAAGACGGAAATGGAGCAGCAAAGCAATTCTTACAGTTACCCGAAAGACCAACAGCCATCTATGCGAATGGGGATGAAGTGGCCGGTGGTATGTATTTATATGCTAAGTCGCAACAAATGAAGGTTCCTGCTGATTTAGCGATTATTGGTCAAGAAAATCAACCAGTTGGTATCAGTTTGGGACTTTCTACAGTGGATCACCAGCTAACGAAAATCGGTGAACAAGCGTGTAGCCTACTGATAAAGAAATCTAAAGAAAAAGTAAAAATACCTTATCGCATTGTGGAAAGAGGGTCTGTGTGAATCCCCATTTTTCCTAATTAGAGTCCAGCTACTTACTCAATTGACTGAAGACTTTCCCTTCCGCGTAACTAGATATCATTAAACTAATAAAGAATTTGAAGGATAAAAGCATCCCCGCTTTTATAAAAACACACTTTAGCTTATCAGGAATTATCATACAAATTAACTTTTTGGATATCTTAACAAAAAGGAGTAGATAGCCTATATAGGGGATGTTAATGTTATGGCAATAAAGGTTCAAAGAATTTTAAATATCGCTATGGTCTTAATTTCATTGTCAACTGTCCCTCTTATGGGGTTACAAAATATAAAGCGATTTCTACCTGTTTCAATCCTTATCGGAGTTATAGAAGTGATGAATGCACTAATTGGGAACAAACGTAAATGGTGGGTCTTTTACAATAAACCAAATTCATACTTATTTAATGAATTTCCTTTTAATATTGGTGTGTTTTTGGTCGTTTCACTTTGGTTAATGAAGTGGTCATATGGAAATTTCATAAAGTTTATCTTATTTAATGCCATCGGGAATGCTTTTTTTGCCTATCCATTCGCTAAATTTGCAAGAAAAATTAAGTATTTCACATTGGTTCGTATAAATCATTTGCAATTTTTCTTCTATTTCTTTTCTAAGGTATTTTTCTTTTATGGATTCCAATACCTATTTGAAAAGTACAAAAAACCTAATGAAAATAAGGAAACTGTTCTTGAACGATCCTGCCCAGTTCGTTAAATAACTGATATGGGAAATAGGACTCCCGATAACAGCCCCATTTGTTGTGAAACTAAAGCACTCGATGGTTTAAGTACGTTTCTTCACAGAGTGGTGGAATCATTTTACCGGTTCTATAGCATGAGGAAATATGATCTTTAAAGCTTCTCTATTCAATCCATTTTTACCAGTCCACCCACAAACTGGATATGTCCAATCATTCTTATAATGATTGGGCTCTTCCCTTTCAAAAAATGGAATAAACTTATTCATAAAACCTGGATAGTCTTTATTTGATAATATTGAACAATAACCTAATATTTGTATTAATACTTCCCTTTCTTCTTTATTTGATTTTAATATTTTAGTGAGTGCTTTTTCCAAATCTCTTATGTTTCCTTCTGGAGGGAGTTCATTTACTGCGATTAATATCTTATTCAAGATTTCATAATCCTCTGAGGTAGGTACCAATTTTTCTAAATTTGAGTATTGTTTCAAATCAAAGGCTATATATAAAGGGTCAAGGTGACGTATTCCCCCCCATTTAAACCTTTCAAAGTTAAGAATATTTAGGTCTTGTCTTTCTTTGTTTTTACTATATAAGCCACAATAAATACAATAACTTTCCGTCCCAGTAAATGTGTGTTCTATTAGATGCTTGCCGACTATGTAAGACCCTAAAGCGGAGCGAAGGTCAAGTCTTCTTGTAGATAAACTCGCAATAAATTGTTCAATAATTTCCTTCAAATCTAATATATTCACTAATTCATTCACTTTATGGATAATTTCATCGTGGGATAGTTCTATTGATTCAAACATAATCCTTGCTTCTTTGGCGTATTCTAATTCCTCTTTGTTTAGGTGGGTATTTGTCCATCCAGCTGAAGACCAATAACGCTTAAAAAGGATTTTAACTGCTTTCTTATCAACCATATTTAAACCCCTCTCTTGTTGGATTAATATAGGACTGTTAGCATAAAAAGACGCTGAACTTCATTATATCTGTATCAGTATCTATAAAAAAAGATACTTTAAACAAATTGTTTTAAGATGTGTGTTATTGCTAATAAATATAATATTTCAAGCATAATGTGAGGAAGCCTTCTTGCACTAAACTGCTCTTTAGTTCAATTAGGAATTCAACAAAAAAGTGCCTTAATCCTTCCTAGATTAAAAGCACTCCGTTATATTTGTTTCTGAAAGTCACTTCTACAATCTTTTTTATCATTTTTAGTTTCATTTGATTGACTTGTTTGTATATCTCTTGTAAAATTTTGTTAAGTTTTTACTTTAGATAATGCACTTACTTAAAAGTAAGGGGATGATTTATCAATGATTCATCAACGTGAATGTCCAATTGAGACACTCATTCATGTTTTAGGTGGCAAATGGAAGCCAATGATTTTATGGCATTTGATTGAATCCAATAAGCGATTCAACGATCTGGAGAAGCTTATACCTGATGTTTCACAAAAAATGCTTACACAACATCTCCGAGATTTGGAACGAGAAGGCATAGTCGATAGAACGATCTACCCTACCATCCCTCCAAAAGTAGAATATTCCCTTAGTGAATACGGCAAAACATTGATCCCTGTAGCAGAAGTCATGTGTACTTGGGGAGAAAATCATAATAAGCGGAAATATAAAGAATCAGCGTCTTAAAGCTGGTTTAATGAACTTGTACACTAATTCAATCAACTCAAAACAAAAGCTGCCACGGGGATACCGGGCAGCTTTTGTTTACCTACAGTCGGCACTCCTGTTATAAATTAATTTTCGGGTTTGAGTTAATAAAACTCTGATAGTGTAGGATTGTCGCCAATCTGTCTTTAGAAATTTCCTGTCCTCCCGAACTCCGCGTGAACTATTAAGTCATCCCATTTGTCATGCTTACTTTTAAGTAAGTACCTTACTATAAAGTGGGTTCTTACCATAATATTATAACGATGCTAAGCTTTAGTTAACCAAGTATTAAGAGCCATTTAAGAGGAGGAAAGAACAATGAAAATTATTGTTTTTGGAGCGACTGGGAATACAGGAAAAAGAGTGTTGGCGCGAGGGATAAAAATGGGGCATGAAATGACTGCATTTGTGCGAAATTCTGAGAAGCTTTATGATCAACTAGGTGAGCATCCAGCACAGCATGTGAAGGTGATCGTTGACGATATTATGGATACGGTCAGCGTCGGTGAGGCGCTCGCGCATCAAGACGCCGCTATTATTGCAGCCGGCCATGCGGGCCAAGGAGAAGAGTTTGTTCGTATCATCGATACCATTATAACCCAATGTGAACTCCAACCTAGTTTCTCTGGGCGGGTATGGATAATGGGAGGAGCCGGACTGTTGGGTATTCCATATACCAATCTTATCAGCAACAATTTACCCGGCTTCCTACCTGAGTATAAAAATCACAACCGGAATTTCGAACGGCTACAGCAGACTCAACTCGATTGGTCCATTATGTGTCCGGGAACAATGATTGATTCGATAGAGCATCCAAATCCGGTTCATCTGCATGTAACAACGGAAACCTTGCCCGTTCCGATTCCGGAGATAATCAAGGAATATTCCGAGGCAGATATAGCCCGTTACTTGTTCAGCCGACTTCAAGAGCTGGATGTTGCCTATGACGATGTCGCGAAATGTATGCTGGAACATCTAGATCTCGGAGGATCGTTTAAAAGAAAAAGAGTCGGTCTTGCCTATCAAAGTGATATTTCGGTGCACTGAGGAGAAGGGAGATAATCGGGTTGTTTGGATTACTGCTCGTTTTGCATATATTGTCTTCGATTGCCATAATTGGTCCAGCTTTCGTGATACCCATCATTCGAAGATCCGCTAGAACCGTCGGTCAGCTGCGCTTTGCTTTTGGAATAACGACCAAGCTTGCCATAATACCTAAAATTGGCGGAGCCGTACTTATTATAACCGGGGTATGGCTTATGATCATAACCAAGATGGGGTTTTCTCAAATGTGGCTGAATGTATCCTTCCTTTTATCGCTGCTCATGGTCGTCATGATCGACGGATTGATCGAGCCGCGTATGAAAAAGATCATAAAGATCGTGTCTGAAAGTCAAGACCAGGGTAATGAAATACCCGCCGAGTTCGGACTATTGATGAAAAAGATTGTACCAATCGAGACGGCGGCACAGCTGCTGATGATTGCCATATTGGTGCTTATGGTCGTTAAGCCATTTTAAAGAAGCCAACGGGAGCGACTTGACCATATTTTAACCGCTACGCATCAGAATCCGGCGATTTATGATAATGAAGGGAGCCATTTTTTCAAATTTATCCCTTCTCGACAGATCACAAACGATCCCCATGGTAAAGAGGTGATATTATAGGGGCCAACCTTGAAAGAATCATAGAAATTCGCAGTTTCCCAATAAAATCCGTTTTAGGCGAATTATTATCAATGTTGCTTTAAAAAACATTGATTAATTACATCCTGCAAATCAACATTTTACGTTAAATTAAATGAACCTGTTTTAAAAGGATTATTCAAAACAGGTTCATTCTTTATGAAGCACTATCAATTTTCATAAAAAAGTTTGATCATTTTCTACCGATGATCTACAACAATCGCCCGATTGCGGAATAATGAAAAATCCAAAAAAGCATTCACTTTTTTCTATTCTTTAGTCCTCTAATTTGTTCCATACCTTTTAGCTGCTCTAGTACGAGCACGCTCAGCTTCGACCTCACGATTCCGTGGCTCGGTACTCGTTACCAATGTGTTCAATAGTTCTCTAGAAACCATTGCAATCTCATTGACTGCACGAATAAACGCCTCCTCATTCGCCTTTGAGGGCTTGTTATAACCCGTTATCTTTCTAACGTACTGAAGAGATGCTGCAAGAATCTCTTCTTCAGTAGCTGGTGGGTCGAAATTAAATAATGTTCTAATGTTTCGGCACATAACTTACTCCTTTTTGTTTTCATTATTGTTGGCATTGTAAAAAGATTGATTAAATTTCACTCTATATCCTTTATTTCATTACATATAAAAATTCATCTTTTCGAACAAAATTGATCAAAACGATGGCTCTTCTCTATTTTTAGAATTACCATTGATGGAAATTTCCCATTCATATCTAACACCTACTTTTAAAAAAGGCTAAGGTATTTATTCTCCATTGTTTTTAACAATACCTTCTTTCACTAATCTGCTACGTTAGTGGAATAAGAAAAAGGCTGCATCAGCAACCCCTACAATTCAACTATAGCTCCCGTTTGTTTAAGTGTAATCCTTCACAATCTCTTCTACACCTTAATATTACTCCAATCCCCATTAAATGTTGTTCCAGAATCCAGTACAATACAAAAAGACGCCTTCTTATTCAAGAAAAGCGCCTGTTTGTGGAACAAGAAAAAGAACAACAGTTGTAATATAGGACTTAATCTTTCGTTCCAAGGTTGCTGCTGTTTCTAATTTTGGTCATAAAAGACAGGTTGAATAACGATATAATTTGTAAAAAAACCAATTCCTTTTTTTATTTCCGCACTTTTTTCTTTACTTTTTTATTATTGTTTTATAAAATAAGACAATCAAGATAAACAAGATAATTATTATCCTGTTTATCTCATTTTATTCGTTATAGAAAAGAGGTGGTTGTTATGCAAATTAAAAATGGATTTGAACAAAGTGTATATGCCATTTGTTTACTTAGTATGTTACCCGCTAAGTCCGTTTTGCCAGGCGAAGCAATAAGTAACCAGATAGGAGCTTCACCGACTTATTTTCAAAAAATTTTAAGGAAGCTTGCAGATTCTGATCTAATAACTTCAGTTCCTGGTAAAAAAGGGGGATTTAAACTAAAAAAGACCCCTAGTGAAATAAGGATATATGATATTTTCCTAGCAATCGAGGGACAACAAGCATTGTACTATTCCAATAATGTTTTAGGAGAAATGATTCATAAGAAGGACAAAGAAGCATGTGTGCTAAGTGACTTAATGGAAAGAGCGGAAACTTCTTGGATAACAGTCTTAAAAAGTGAGACTATTTCCACTCTATTTACAGAGTTGCATAAAGAAAAAGATTTGCAAGATTGGGTAAATCAAAATTTAGTCCAACAAACCAACAACCAGAATTAACCATAGAATGGAGAAAATAATCATGAATACAGATTTTCTAGTAAAAGAACAAGTAATTAATGCTTTACAGTTTAGACATGCAACTAAAAATTTCGATAACAGCAAAAAAATTTCAGAAGAGGATTTTAACTTTATACTTGAGGCGGGAAGGTTATCTCCAAGCTCATTAGGTTTTGAACCTTGGAAATTTTTAATTGTGCAAAATGCTGAATTAAGGGAACGACTAAAAGAAGTTTCTTTGGGTGCAGTAAGTCAACTTGATACCGCAAGTCATTTTATAATCATACTAAGTCGCACTGATGTTAGATATGACTCTGATTATATTTTTAAACATATGAAAGACGTTCAAAAGATGCCAGATGAAATTATGGAGTTTATATCCAATGCTCTAAAAGATACGCAAGAAGCCCGTGGAATTATAAACAACGAACGAGCATTAAACGATTGGTCTTCTAAACAAAGTTATATTGCTATGGCAAATATGATGACATCTGCTGCTCTTATTGGAATAGATTCCTGTCCAATGGAAGGCTTTAATTATGATGAAGTGGAAAATATCCTAAAAGAACAAAATTTAATAAAAGGAGAAAATTGGAAGCCTTCAGTAATGGTAGCTTTTGGCTATAGAAAGGAAGATCCAAAACGCGCTAAAACCAGAAGAACTTTAGACGAAATAATAGAATTTGTATAAAGAATAAATATAAAAAGATAGCTAAAGATTAAGGTAACTCTATTTTTGAGTTACCTTAATTATTTTTTTATAAATAATCAGTTTTTTTCTATATCTTCCGTTGCAATTACTGCATGTAGCTTTATTACACATTTTGAGATTGTTCATTTTAAGTATACATATAAAGGCATGGTTAAAGATTTAAAATAAATATTGATTAAAAACTCCATACTTTCCATATACAACAGCTGTATTAAAAACCGTTATTTTGAAAAATAGATTGATCAAAATGACGGTTTTCTGTCTGATTAAATATCAATTTTTCATAATAAAGTTTATCCTTTTTTATTCAACTAAAGCACCCCGATAGTTCAATAAGATATACTTATAAATAACGCATTAATATAAAATATTACCCCCAACCTTCCACATTCGAAAAGGATTCATAATCACAACCTGTGATATATTCAAAGTCTTTTCCAGTTCTTTTTGTATATGCTTCGGATGCTAAAGACAGTAATGGTTCAAATGAATTATCCTTTGGCATATTTTGAGGATTTTTAATAGTTAGTTCAAAACATTCTTTTCCCTCAGCAATCACTGAACATCTAAAATACAAGAATAAATCGGCAGAAAAATAGCCTTGAGTTTCTTCGTCATATGAATATTCTCCTATGTTTTGAGCGTGTTCTTTTGTATCTAACAAATAGAGCTTGTACGATAGGGCTTCTTCAAATTCTTTTATATCCTTTACACTCATTTTTGCCAATGCGTTAATAGCAGGTTCTAATATTTCTTCTTCGTCATTTTCGTCATTAAAATTAAGTAGGGAAATAATTGACCAAAAGGTTTCATCTTTCATCATTTTCTTAGGTTTTTGTGACCTTTTACGATATTGTTCTTCAATTCTTCTTTCTTCTTCCTGAATTTCTTTCTCGAAGTTTTCCCTATCATATTCCCATCGCCACTCTAAAAAAACTGCCATTCCAACTGTTTTATCCCATTTATCACCGAAAGCGTTACATCTTATCTTTCTTTCATTACTCGACAAAGGAATATTCCCAATGTAAATAACCTCTTTAGGTACCTTTCCATCGACCCAAATCAATGCCTTATCATTATTGTAAAAAAAGCGATTCTGTCGAAGGATTTCACCTAAAAGTTCATTTTCAATAGATGGTATTTCTGTTCCAATATATGGTGTTGTGATAATAAGATAAGAATTGTCTATCTGGTTAGCAACTTTTATTGCCCCATATCTACCATCTGGTAAACTTACAGCAAAAACATCTCCAATTGATACTGTATTTTTAGACTTCTCTTTAGCCATTTTGAATCCCCCTATAGAATAGATACTACCTTAACTTTTAATTATAATAGTCGATTATCCTTCTTCAACGAAACTGCCCCGTTTGTTTAAGAAAAAAATTTTAAAGATAGTCCATAAAGCTGCCAACCTCGCCATACCCATAAACCCTAATTACATTGTCGCAAGCCACTCCAGGAACGTGGATATTACGGAGTATGGTTCTGACTTCATCCCTAATTTCGACGGTTTCTACCTTTATCTCTAACCACTCAATTGTTTTATATCCCCCATCCTTAAAATGGTAGTACCATTCACCATCCCAAGGAGATATGTATCCCGATTCGAGATCCTTTGTCCGCCATTGGACATTATATGGGCAATTATACATCGCTACTCTAATTTCTTCCCACTTTGTATTATTCATTAATTGTTGTTTTAGTTTACTTTCCATCATCCCTCACCACTTTGCTGCTTAATTCGGATATTTGCTTATTCAGCTATCCTGCCCGTTAGCACAATAAGAAAACGGGATCGCCGCAGTATCAGTCTTTAACATAAGCCCCCGTTAGCTGAATAAGGATTACTGTACTTTCTTTTCTAATACAGCAAGTTTCTTAAATTTTTCATCATAACTTTGACGTTGAATAAGATTAGTTAACCAAAATTTTGCCCTTTCGAAATCCTCATTTTTTATAAATGCTTCAATGGCTTGTTTAAAATTGTTATGGTATTTAAAATTCTCATTTATCATTAGTTCAAGCCCTTGATAGTAGCAATCTGAAGCTAATTTATATTCCTTTATTTTTGAATATAAAATCCCCAAATAAATAAAACCACTTGATTTCTCTTCTTTACTGAAATTGGGTTGTTTAATGGCTAAATTCAATATCTGGATTGCCTTTTTTCTTAAGAATAAATTCTCATAGGTATTGGCTTTATAAACATAATCCTCATACTTTCTTAATGGTTTGATTAGTGAAATTATACTTATTATTACCAGTCCTTTATAAATTTTTTATTGTTTTATATTGTTCACTTTGTGGATAATATTTATTTTCTTTGTTCAACTAACCTGCCCCGTTAGCACAAAAAGAAAATGAGCTGTCGCCACAACTCATTTTGATCTTGAACTCTTGCACCCGTTAGTTTCCAAAGAATCGCCCTGGGTTGGTTCAATAACATCCTTTAATTATCAATAGAAAATTTAATATTGAATTATGTTTAAACCTAAGCTCTCCAACAACGCAAAATACTGAGGGCAAGTTTTAGAAACACATCCTGGATCATTTATTTGTATCCCACCAACTCTTGAACCGATAAGTGCTAATGACATTGCTACTCTATGATCATCATGCGTATTTAGTAAAGTTGGTTTCGGGTTACCTGGATACACTTTTAATCCATCTTTAAATTCCTCCACTTTAATTCCTAACCTAGAAAGTGATTCACATATTACACTAATTCGATTAGATTCATGAATTAAATTGGGTAGTATTGTTTCCCAATATGCACTTAATTCCGTGAAATTCATCTTAGCTAATTGATTGTAATCAAGTTTTTCATCAAGATACTTAATGTCAGTTAACCATATATCAAGTAATTCAAGACTTCTTCATCTGATACATTTTCTTTACTTATATCCTCCCATCCCCAGACCTGCATCTTCTATCACTTCACGAAGTTCATATTTTTTTAGTCGTTCTTGAAAGTCCTCGCTTTTGTATTGCGAGCCCAAGTAGGTGTGAAATATTAGGCCTAGTGCAGGGTTTTGTGCTTGTACAGCGTGATTTAGTGCCTCTAGTACGATATCTACCGTCAACTTTCGCGCAAATTTATAGCCAACTAGTTATTAATCGACGTAATAACTATTTCTAATTCAATTTACTTATACAAAAATCAGTTATGTAATTGTTAAAAATCTTTCAAAGTTAAATAACATTTAAATAAACTATAATAAACTTAGGTTGATTCTTGATTTTAATATTTTGTATAAAACCTTATTTTTTGCTAAAGCATTAACATGATGCCTAACTAACTGTTGATTCATACCAACAAATTCTCTTTTAATTGAAAGCCTTTCATTAATAATGTTTATTAATTCAATAATTAATTTTTTCTTTTTTTTAATATTTTGTTTAATATTTAATCCAAAACTTTGTAAAGAAGATTGTCTCTCGCATTCTAAGTAGAAAATCAAATCTTGAAATGCAACTTTTATTTGATTAAAGCTACGTTCAAGCTCAATGGCATGTTTATATCTTTCAGCTTGAAGGTCCGGTCTTTTTAATCCATATATTTTAATTGATGTATCTCCCTCAATGGTTTTACCTTGTATAATACCATTATGAAGAAATTCTATATGATTTTCGATTGAAACTTTAGGGTCACACGGATTAAGTAGAAGTGGTTCTTCATTGGCTAATTTGCCTTTACTATCATAACAAGTCTTGTTTATATCTTTTAATGGAAAATGATTCCCTTTATATTTAGTAGAATTACATACACGGCAAGACCATAATAAATTATTCCAATCTGATGCAAGCCAATAGTATCCTTTATGTTTAGAATTTCCAGTTACCCCTTTTTTGGGGCGCCAATGCTCAACTTCTCCATAACTATTTTGCGTAAAAATACCCTCACAAAAAGCACATTTTGAATGGAAATCTGTTTTAAGTTGCCTTTTTACAGAATCATTCGAATAAACACTAAAAGAAAAAACTTTTTTCAAATCTTCCCAAGTTTTCTTTTCATTTTCTATAAATTTTATTATTCTCTCTTTCTCACCATTTTTATCTGCATTCTGATTAATTAAATATATTGGTTCAGTTCCTTTTGTAACATTAATCATCTAATCCCCACAATCTCAAAACAGCTGCTTTAATGTCTTCATCAATCTCATTGATATCTTCATTTAATTTGATTTTCTTTTCTTGGATAGATTCATCAATAATTTTAAGAGCAATTTGCTCAGTTGGGCTATAACCATAGTATTTAAATTTAGCATCTGTTGAAAAACTATATTCTGAATTAATTTCCTCTTCATGTCTTGGATCAAGAGTACTCTCTAAGCCAAATAAATCAGACAATAAAATTTGATCAATTTTCAAATCTCCTTGAAATGGTACATTTTCTGTTAATACAAAGGTCTTGCCTTCTCTCAGTACTTTTTTAAACACAATAATCTCATTTTGTTCTAAACCTCTCAAACATAATGGATCATGAGTTGTCATGATAAATTGTACGTGTGGAAAGGTTCTTCTAAACAAATCTACTACTCGTATTTTCCATGAGGGATGTAAATGAACGTCAATTTCATCAATTAAAATAATCGCTGGAGTGTAACGTCCAGAATTATTAGGCAGGCTTAATAAGAAACGCATAATGTCAACTACTAGGCCAACAATAGTTTTATATCCACTACTAAGCTCACCAAATCGATAATAGCTAACTGTATCGAATGTTACCAAAAATTCTTTTTCTTCTTCCTTATACATTAAATAAACTGATTCATCAGATTCTACTGGTAAAATTTCTACTAGTGCTTCTTGTATTAATATAATATCTTCTTCTTTTGCCCAATCGACTAGCTTAGGCAAAAAATATGAATTATTAGATATAGGGAAAATATTACTAACATTTTGACTCCGCAGAATATTTTTCTGACGATGCTCATTATCAATTAATCGTGTTGCTCCATAAGCAGCAATGGGAATATCGTTCCTTAAGTTTACTACTCTACTACCCTTGTTAAAATCAATTATATGTAAAGTTTCTACATCCTCTAATTTCCCATATGTTACAGCTAAGCGTCCATTTTCAAATCTTTTTGCAAATCCTTTTGGTTTACTCACATTACGAGTTGCAGATATAACCATTGTCTGTAATAAGCTTGTTTTACCAGTTCCATTTTCACCTAATATCATTAAAAAAGGAGTTTTAGCAGAAAAGTCGAAGTTATATTCAAAATTTAAACCTGATAAATTTTCAACCTTAAAACTTTGAATGTATTGTGAAACAATGTTATAGTCTTCTGTTTCTATTATTAGATTTTCTTCCTTAAGACGATAACAATTATAAATATCCTTAAATTCATTTTTATTCATTTTAGAATTCAAACGCAAAAATTCAAATAAATCGGAACGTTTTGAAAGAGCTAGACTCCATAATGCATTTAGCGAAAATTCATTAAAAATAAATGAACGTCTAATTGCTACATGCGAAACAATTCCACAAAACTCTATCCAGTTAGCATTACCAAATAAAACTTTATTAGCCTTTAAATGATTAAAATATTCGAGACGTCTTTTTATTAACACTTCTCTATTTAAATTTAAAGTTTTTATTGTTACTTCCCCTCTGTCAGATTTTGGTAATACTTCTCCATTATCCAAGAATTGTAAATGTTTTTCTGGATCATCTAATCTAGGATTAAGTAGCAAGGGAACACTATTTGTTTCTTCAACAGGAAACAAATCTCTTTTAGAATGAGAACATGTAGGACATACTGGCAATAGATTCTCCCAATCATATGCTAAATGCGGATAGAGCGATTTTGGCATAAAGTTCTCAATATAAGCTGTATCTAGCACTGTTTCACAATATGCACATCGATTTTTGAATTGTTCGATTAAATGATTACATAATTCCTTATCTAGCTGTCTAATTGGTAAAAAATTAAATTTTCTATAACTTACTATATTTCTGATATTGCCAATCTTATCTACATCATGATTAGCTCGTTCTAGATAATCTTTTAATTTTTCTTTTATTCTTAAAAGCCTCATACTTTCCCGAGGTCTATCTAAAATTTCTACTTTGATCAAAATTAACCCTTCCTTTCTAATAAAAAAATAATATATATAAAACATGCTAACAAAGAAATTTCCGAATAAAAAACTGCACAATTACTATTAAATATTGTATGAAATATTTCCGCCTAACACTAAGGCAGCTGATGTTCGGACTCCATAAATATCTTCCTAAATATATCATTAATTATAACTAATTTAATATTTACAATGTAAATATGTGTAAAACTCTGCGAAAACACACCTTGATCAAGGATATCTCTCTAGAAATAAGTAAAAGCCCTCAAATACTTATATACAAGGTTTTAAGAGCTTTCGCTAAATTCTTATAATAAACTAAACCTTCTAGTATTCTTAGTACAGGTTATGTTGTTTAATTATTTCAATTAACACATCCATTAGCCGCATTATAATGAGTGAATGTAGTATATAGGTATCGACACAACTCGATTAAGTTACTATTATTGAACTAACGAGAGGACGTGTCTGTTTTACGAGTCAAAAACGATACAATCAAGAATTTAAACAAACTGTAGTCGAGCTTTATGGCTCGGGTACAACGGTCAGTCAACTATCTAGCGAATATGGTGTTTCTGAAGTAACTATTTATAAGTGGATTAAGCACCATTCCCTAACTGAATCACAATCTCACTTAAATTTCAACATAAATATCCAGACTTCTATAAGGACGTTTTTCAACAATATGGCCCGATTGTTGAAAAAAAGCTAATGATAATTGTTTAACTAAACTGCCCGTTAGTCCAATAAGGAATTCAACAAAAAAGGCGGTTAATCCTTCCAGATCAACACACATGTTGAACGAAATCTTCAAAATTATTTAACAATTTTGCTTAATGGTTTCTTCCACATAAGTAAGCAAATTACTGTATGAGCAGTTTCCTTTGAACAGCTGCGATACTACACTTAAAGGTAATATCACTTTATCCTTCTTTTTAGAATAAAGTACACCCTGTGTTTTAGTAACACTGTGCAATTCAATAAGATTGGGAGAAAAATTTTGTACAGAATCGGAATCATACCAGTAAAAGTCTTGTTTGACATTACTTTTAATAACCTCACCTACATATGCACCTATACGAAGCACTAAATTATCAAAATGCTTACCTAAGATTTCAGTGCCAAACTCTGTATCCATTAATCTTTTTGTGTACATATCAATATAACGAACGCTTTCAATAGTAAAGTCTAAATTTCTTTTAGTAAGGTTCTCTTTATCCCAGGAATCATTAGATACATCCTGATATATTAATTTCGCAATGCCTTTTAAATCATCTTTTTGTAATTTTGCCTTATTGAAAAAGTTATACATTAGGATTTCTCCTTTATCAATTATCTTCGAGCATAGCTATGATAATTATATCCTTATTGAGCTATCCTGCCCCGTTAGCGGAATAAGAAAAAGAGTTGCCGCAGCAACGCTTTATTAAACTCAAGCACCCGTTCGTAGAAGAAGAAGAATTAAACAAAAAAAGGATGTTAATGCTTTAAAGCCAACACACCACTAAGCTTTATAAGGTGTGAAACGCTTCATCGTTTAAAGAAGTTGGCCTTGTAAGACACGGGATATAATAAATACAATTCCCCCGACGATAAGTAACTTGATATGCTTTGTTTTGCTTTTCTTTTCTTCACTTTTCTTATTTTTTGTATCTATAATCCAAATATTAATAACACTAATAAACATCAGTAAAACACCTAAGAATGCTAACAAATAAAATAAAAAATCCTCCATCAAATCACCTCTACTGCTATATTACCCAAACTCACATACTTCAACTAACCTGCCCCGTTAGTACAACAAGAAAAAAGGATCGCCGCAGCCATCCCAATCTTCAACTCTTGGGGACCCATTAGTTTAAGTACAATCTTTCACAATCTATCCAAATTACCTCGTGAATAGAACAAAAATAAATATTGGTAGGAGCTTTACATATGATATTATTCATCAAACAGCTCATAATTCTCAAAAGAAGGGCTCATAACTCTTCCAGCAATAGTTTTTCTGTCAATTCCTAGCTCCCTAGAGGCCTGGCTCATGCTTTCATACACAATGCCGTCTATCCGAATAGCCTTGCTTTTTCTATCATTCGGTTGAAGCGGTTGGCACGTTATATCTGGAGCTTTTATAACTCGAGTATAATTCGGATATACATCACTTAAGACCCTTTTGGCTATAACCTTTCGATTTATCCCGATTACTTCTTCAGCGTGCATCATGCTGCTATACTCTTTTCCGTCGATCATAACAGCTTTGCTTTTTCCGTTAGTTTTTCTCATGGTTTCCTTAGTAGCAGGACTCCGTTTTATTCCTTTTGCTTTTTGCCCGCTCAAAATCTGTATTTCACTAATTTTTTTAGAGTGCACTTCCGCAATTCTCTTAATTACTTCATCGTAGTCCGGATAGTGTTTCTCCCACCAAGATAAATACAATTTTTTATTTCTTATTCTGCTAGCGGTCCCACCAGGAAGCTCATGTTCATCTTCAATTTCTCTATTCGTATAACCCTCTAGCATTTTTTCTATAATTATTTGAAACTCCTGTTCACTTACATTTCCTAATAGCTCAGCAACATCGTTTGATTTCACAGCGTCATACTCTATATGCTGCCATAGATGCCTGTATCTTCTTTTATGACGGATAAGAGATACATATCTGTCATTCAGATCAAACAATTCACCGATGAATCTATTACTCTTACCGGTGATAAGCAGTTCAACTATATCCAAGAATTCTTCTTTAGTGATTTTGGCATTAGGATTTTTTTCGCCTTGGATCCGTTCAGAACCCTTCTTTTTCTGCTCTTCGCTCCAAGTATAACCATACATCCCTTCGCCACCTAAGGTCATATTATATCCGTTGGTGAAAGAATCAAATTGTTTGATTATTTTCCTTTCGAGAATGGAGAGTTCAACATTCGATATATCCGCATGTTCTTCAACGATAAACCAGGTAATTTCTTTATTATATTTTATGTATGCTCTTTGAAGGTGCGTATTGTAATGCTCACCTTTGTTCAACAGTAGCAAATGATCCCTAATCCGTTTTTGATTATGAATCACTGTATCTTTACCTATATAATATCGCCCGTTAATCTCCAGGGCGTAAATACCTTTAGACATTTCATTTCACCTCCCGATATATTATACTCTGTTAAACAATAAATCTTTAATAAAAGCTGTGTTAGCGTTTAATGTTGATTAAATACCATTAAATAAGGCTGCCATAAAATGACAACCTAATCGTTTTTTGTTTAACTAAAGCACATATTTAGTTGAAGAGGATTCCAACAAAAACATAATTTATTTTATCAAACTGTAGTGGATGGAAATTTTATACTTTCTTTTGAAAATAGAGGTCGGCAAGTCTTCTTTTAAATTCTACCCGTGCCAAGAACCAGTTCTTTTATCGACTGTTTCAATAGGATAATTATCTTTTTCTCCAGTATAAGGTACAGAATCCGTATAAACCCATACAGTATCACCTTTATCAATTAATTTTACTATTTCATCTTCCCTATTATTACTGTTATTCCAGTCCTCAAAAAATAGCTCTTTCCAATTATCTTTTATAGGCGCATTCCAAGAAAGGTACTGGGCTTGTTCAAAGAGAGTTCCTTCTTTACCGTTATTTTTTTTCTTAAATTCCTCTATAACATTCCAAATCTCATTAGCGGTTAAATTATCGTAGAAATTCTCAGACCAGTTAATACCTTTAGCATAAACATAATCAGGACCCGGCATATACGTATCAAATATATAGGTCCTAAGCGTCTTCTTTAAATGCTCCATCTCTTCAAGAGAAGCATTTTGGGAAACAACTTTTTCCTGTTTCTGTTGATATATAAATTCGATAATTTGACCACTTGGAACCGTGCCATCCGCTAAATATTTTACATAATCCTCACCCTCAACAGTTCTACCGTCAAAATTACTGCCATTTCTTTTCAATAAGAGAGCATGTTTTTTGCCTTCTTTATTTGATATCGTTACAACCGTATACCCATGAGAATCTTTATTTTTAGCGATTGTATAAGAAAAATGGTACACGTTATTGACTGTTAATTGCCCATTGTTAAAGTACCAAGTGCTACTTACCCCATCCTGTTTTCCTGTTGCCAGCCAAACATCGCTGATCTTATCACTCGCCTGTGGTATTTCTGAAGATGTTGAACTTTTAGATGGCGATGCTTTCACTGCCGGATTTGTGTTTTGCTTCGAACTTTGTGATGTTGTTTCAGTTGTTTTGGGTTTTTGCTTCGAACTTTCAGGGGGAATTTTGGTTGATTCACCTGTTGTTTTTCCACACCCAGAGATTGTCATCCCAAAAAGAACTAAACAAAAAACTATTATCTTTTTCATTTATATTAACCCCTCTTTTTTCTTTATTTTAACATTTATAGGTCAACTAAACTGCCCCGTTTGCACAATAAGAAAATGGGATAGCCACAGTCATCCCATTCTTCAACTATCGCACCCGTTTGTTTAAGTATATTTCTTCACAATTTCACTTTTATTAGCCATTATGTTTAATAAAACACGCTATCATTTTAACAATCAAATTAAAATTAATAACAACCCTCACTTTGTTGCCTGTAAGGGTTGTTTTATTTTTAATATTTATTTTTTTTTACAGCTTCATAAACGATTTGCTGTTTACTATTTGTTGGTTGTTTACCCTCGATAAAATCAGCTGAAATAACGACTTCTGAAAATCCTATTTTCTCCAAAACTAATTTGAACTCCTCAACACCGTACCAACGTAAAGCAAAACGTTGTAATTCAGTCTGGATAAGTTTTCCTTTACGCCATTTTTCATATTTTAAATATGAAACCTTGTATTGGTTAAGAAAATCAACCTCCACAAGTTTCCCTTCCATAGTGATAATATCACCATTTGAAACGTTAAAAGTTGAAGTTCCTTCAAAACTTCCAACATGAGGATTGTCGTCTGGTAAGAAAAGGTCGAGTATTAATCTTCCACCAGTTTCAAGATGCTCATAAAGTTTCTTTAATACTTGGATTGAATCCTCTCGATTTTCAATTAATAAGAGAGAACCAGCAGGAATAATAATAGCTTCATATTTGTAAGGTAATGATAATTCCCTTAAATCTGATTGATATAAGATTGGTTTTAACCCACGTTCTTCACAGCGTTGACTACACGAAGCTAACATTTCAGTAGAATAGTCAACTCCGTCTACATTGAGACCCGCTTCTAAAAGAGGTATGATTACACGTCCAGAACCAACCATTGCTTCCAGAATACGTCCTTGACAGTTTTTAAGTTTTTCTTGATAAAACTCTATATCTCCACCGAATGATTGGCCTATTTTTTTCGTTAAATCATAAACCTTCGTGCAAAGCTCTCCGTAATAACTAAAAGACATAATTGTTTCCCCTCCGTATTTTGTTTTTACTGAAGGGCAATAATACTAGATTAGGCCTTCAGCACCTCAATTTTATTTGGATATACTTTTGAGCTGACTATCACAAAAATCACTCACTTTCTAATTTAATGTAATAACTTTAACATAAAGGGGAAAATTTGGACAATAGATAAATTTTTAATTTTCAATAAATTGGTCCCTTTCCAATTAACTTGCCCTTTCGAACAAGAAAAAGGAGCCATAACAACAACTCCTTGTTTCGCTCAAGCACCCGATAGTTTAAGTGTATTTCTTCACAAAAAGAATTTAAAACATTATAAACGTAATCCCACCCACAGCAATCTTATTCCTCGTTATCATCCACTTTTTCGGTAAGTAATTTCCAAATTGCCAATATACTCAGAATAAACAAAAGATAATTTGTAGGTGGGCCGATAAATTGTCGTTTTATAAAAGAAACAATTTGATATATAGAATAAATTAAAAATACAAAAGAAAGAATCAGAAAAATTACTTTTAGTATATAATGTTCTTTATTCATAGTTCATCCCCTATATTTTCCTTACTTTGTTATCTTGCATTTCCCATAAATTAAACAACCATTCTTTATAAATTTTACCACAAACAACCATTATCATTGTTAAACTATTCTGCTCCGTTAGCACAATAAGAAAAGGGGATCACCGCAGCATCCCGTCTTTTACATAAGCACCCGATAGTTTAAGTTTAAGTTCTCACAAACTAACATCATTAAAGGTATGGTTTTAATTGGATTATACCGAAATTTTCATTTTGAAATCGTGATTACATTTTAGCTTTTTGAGCTTTCCCTAATGTATTAATCAACTAATTCAACGGAAAGGGTATTAATTTGAGCAGGATCTGATTCCTTGATTTCACCATCATAACCAACTACTACTTCATCCCCAACCTGAAAGGTTACTGCACTATTTACTGAAAGGTCAACAAGTATTCTATGCGTTCTACCGCCTTCCTCCCAATGGACAATAGCACGATCGTCGGTAATCATTTTTGCGATTGTTCCTCTAAAAGTTACATATACTTCACGTTCATCTATGCTTTTTACATCTTCTGTGTTACAAGCAAATAATAAACTGCTTATGAATAGTATCAATAACAAATTGTATTTCTTTTTCAAGATAAATCTCCTTTAACAGTATTCATCAAAACAGCATCTACTTTTCACATTAAACGCATCAACCAGATGAATGTTACAGTTTGTATTCAATTAACCTGCCCCCGTTAGTTGAAGAAACAAAAAGCCACCTTTGGCAGCTATTGTACTAAAATATCGTTATAATTTCGACTTTATCCCAAATATCTTTCAGCTTTTTCCCATTGATTGTCCCGTTATCGAGAAGTTCTTGAGGATTTTTATAAAATACAAATTCCTTATTGTTCTCGCCTAAACCAAAACCTTCCTTGACGTTCAATGTTCCATATATTTTTCCTTTGTAGCTAAATTCAATCTCATGCCCCATTTTAATATCTCTAACTAATTCTTCATAAGAATAATCCATAGTTTTCTCCCACCCCATTAATTATCTAACAATTCGAGTATAGGTCAATTAAGTCCTTCTTCAACTATACTGCCCGTTAGTGACATAAGAAAAAGCTGCCAACGGCAGCTCCCATAACATCATTTAAGCACCACAGTTCGAAAAGGTAGGATTTAAATTGGTCGAGATTACCTAAAAATCCTAATTTAATAGTCTTTTGTCAATTCTTCATCTATTACTTAATTATCCCGTAATTCCCTAAGTAATTGGAAAATCTGTCCCTATGATGTGATTCGTGCTCAACCAAATGATAAACAACCCATTCAGGGGTTACTTCATATTGTTCAAGTACCCGAGGTTTTCGCCAATCGTTTAAGTCCATTGAACGAAAGTAGGTAAGAAATACTTCACGAACTTTTTTTAGGCGGAAAAATGTTGTTCTAAACTTTCCCCCTCAAAGTGAGATAAATTACTCTCAGTTCGACATTCTAACGGAAATAATGAGCTAATTTCAGGATCCCAATCGGTTCCAAGTACTTCCACATATAACCAATCTGCCTCGACTAATGCAATGTGATACAAAAGAGTCCCAATTGAATGTCTTTGACCTATTTTTCTATCTAGTAAGCTTTGGCTCATTCCTGTTAATTCAGTTATAAGAGTACGACGAACATCCTCTAAACACCATAACCACCGGCCAATTTCTGCTTCATATCCTGTTAATGAAGATACAAGTAACGATTTTTTATTCAATTATTCATCCTCCTTTTAAAGTACTAACATTCTACAAAAAGTTAACTCTTCCTCTTTTTTTAAAATTCCCATTCATCTTTTTAATGGATAGTATTATTTTACCCTTCAGCTAACCTGCCCGTTAGTTGAAGAAGAAAAAAGACCGCCACAGCGATCCTAAACTTAAACTCTTGCACCTGTTAATTCAATAAGGATTCTCCCTTTATAAGGAGCCGTTAATGTTGAGAACTTTGTTTTAACATCTCAATAAATTTTGAAAGCGCGTTTGTCATTAGACTATCCTTGTGTCGAATGAAAAAGGTTTTGGCGGTGCTGTATTGTTCTGGAATTTCGAAAGAACGTACTAACCCTTTTATTTCAAGTGATAGAATCGAAGACTTTGGCACTAAAGAGGCTCCAAGTCCAGAAATCACACCTTGAATAATAGCATCGGGATGATTGAATTCTAAATATCGAATTTTACCAATCCCTATTGTTTTCAACCAAGTTTCAAGTTGGTCTCGATGTGGACAACCTTTTGTATTCATGAGAAAAGGTTGATGACATACTTCTTCAATATTTTTCATCTCTGGAGCACTGATTAATACGAGTTGTTCTTCAAATACAAGCTCCTGCACGATGCTTTCATCATTCAGTTCCGATTTTACTAATGCACCATGAAGTTGAAAATGACGAATCTTTTCCACCAATTCAGCTGAATAATCGGTCATTAACGATAACTCTACTTTTGGATAAAGTTTAAAGTAATTAGCTAGTATGGAAGGAAGATACATTGCAGAGGCGGTATGAGTGGCTCCAAGCATGAGACGACCAATGGGTTCTGTTGAATCATTTAGAGCTTTATGTGCCTCTTCAAGTAAGTGGATAATTTGCTCCGCATAACTCAATAACTTCTCACCTGCAGGCGTTAATAACATCCCTCGTTGGCGATAAAAAAGTTGTGTATTCAACTCCGCTTCTAATTGCTGCACCCTTGCAGTAACGTTTGACTGTACATAGCCGAGTATTTGAGCGGCTTTTGTAATACTACCCTCACTTGCAACAGCCAGGAAAATTCGTAACTCATTGATATCCATTTCTGACCCCTCACATTATTATCATTAAAAACGAATCTATATATCATTTATGTTCATTTTACATGATGATTGTCGGAGTGTACAATTTTCGTAGGCACACCAAAAGGGAACATTTTGGCTCATCTGCCCTATCAAGATATCAAGAAATTTTTTAGGAGGTAAAATATGCTTAATCATTCAAACATTGAAATTGGAGAACAATTTCTGGCTGCGTACAATGCTCACAATTGGGAAGGAATTCGAAAGTTATTACATCCATCTGTTAAATGGACCCTACCAGGCAACGGAGAAATTTCGGGGACGGCTGAAGGAATAGATGCTGTTATCAATCGAGTCAAGTCAATTGTAGATGGAAAAGTGTGTACACAACTTCATGGAATACTTGTGGGTCAATTTGGGCTGACCTTATCACTACACAATTCAGCTGTCTCAGACGATGGTCGTGTCCTAGAAGAAGAATTAGCGACGGTGCTAACCATTGAATCAGAACTTATTACTAAAATAGATACTTACCTTTCTGACGTGGCTGGTATGGAACAATATTTTTCAAAATAGAATATTGAAGTGTTATCAAATAAATAAAACAGATCTTTGAGTCAAGTGGCTTAAGTTTCGGAACTTACATAGAAAGATGACGGCAATTCTGTTGATGCAGCTTTAAATTATATTTCGAAAGCATTAAAAAATGATGTTAGATTTCAATTAATTGGATTCGACAACTTTGAGGTTCGTAACGTGCTGCTCGTAAGGAACGTACCCCATAAATTGGAGAAGAATCGACATCCAATCCGGAAAAGTACCGGCATTTAAGGACAGTAGCTTTAAATAACTTACTTTTACTACCCATGACAAAAAAGTGATGATATTAATACATCACTTTTTTTGGGTCTACTAAAACTTTGCAAAACTCTCATTAAATTCGACCAAAAATATATTTGAATTCTTCAACTATAGCCCCCGTTTGTTTAAGTACATTCTTTCACAATCTCTGCTACACTTTAAAAAAATATATGGGTACTTTAGTAAGTATTCTATAGATTTAACCTATTTTACTCGTTGAAACATAGGATGACTTTCTTTAAATTGAACTAAATCCCATAAGTTTCCATATAAATCTTTGAATACAGCAACAATACCATATGATTGTTCTTTTGGTTCTCTAACGAAGTCAATTCCTTTTGCTATCATTTCATTATAGTCTCTCCAAAAGTCATCTGTCCCAAGGAATAGAAAAACTCTTCCTCCTGCTTGATTTCCAATAAAAGATATTTGTTCTGGTTTTGAAGCCCTTGCAAGTAATATTGTAGCTCCAGACGAGCCAGGTGGGGATACTACTACCCAGCGTTTATCTTGCTCTGGTTGATATGTATCTTCAATTAACGTAAAATGAAGTTTTTTGTGTAAAACTCAATAGCTTCATCATAATCTTGAACAACCAAAGCAATATGTACAATAGATTGTATCATCTTATTAACCCTTCTTTCTTGGTAAAACATAAAGCCTTACGTCACAATTTAATATAATGTTTATCTTTACAGAGTTTTTTAGATAAATTATACCATTAAGGCTAAACTATTCATTTATTGAATTTTATTATTTCACTAAACTGCCCGTTAATCGAACAAGAAAAAGAAGCCACAACTACAACTCCTTGTTTCGCTCGAGCACCCGTTAGTACAATAAGAAAAAGGGATTGCCTCAGCAATCCCTTTTTCTACACCACTTTAAGGTGTTGAAATCATGTAAATTAACATTTCCATTAAGGTTTGACGGTTTTTCGCGGGAAGAAATGCCTAAAAGGAAGCATCAATCCCAGGAGAGATATAACAATGAAAACAACTTGATGGATATGATCGTTCCCTGGCGGCAGTCCGCCCACCAAATGCAAAGTCCAGAAGACGGGATAATACCAGAGTGTAAGCCACGCCCATCTTTCTTTTCTTCTGTACGACATAAGAGTTATCACTGTACCGAAAACTCCCATTCCTGTCGTTGCAACACCTAACGCTCGAAGCAATCCTAAATCAGTACCTGCAATCCTTGGATACGTGACAACTAATATTCCAAAGATCAAGATCCCAATTCCGTTAAATAGAAGGAACATCCAGCTGATTCTTAGAAGCATAGACTGCTCTTTAAATTTTGCCAAATCTGAACACCCTTTGCTCGTTTTTATTTCATTAATTTTTAACATAGTCGGTTATTAGAGTCTACTATGTCTAATTAACTTTTATAACCTGGGACATTTGCTTCATAAGAAAAAATTACTGCTGCAACAATCTTGCACTTTAACGAAAGCTCCCCGATAGTTGAATAAGAAAATGGCGAAAACAAGCTTTATTATGGATTAAATAAAATAATAAATAAAATAGCAATTACCACGGCAAGAATTAAAGAAATAAGCTTACTCCACCATTTTTCTTTAGAAAATATTAAGATCCCAGCCACAATTGTAAAAAACAACCACTTTGATACAATTACACTAAAGTGCAATGTAGCAGGTAAGAAAATGGTAGTCGCATAAAGCACTACTGCAAAAACTAATGAATAAATTAAAATCCTTAACGCCACCAAATAAATCACACTACCTTTGTTGTTGAACTCTAGCACCCGTTAGTTGAGTAAGTATTTTCACTTACTGTCTTTCAAAAAATAAGAAAATAGAGATATCACTAAACCTAAAAATGAAACACATAAGCCAAATGTAGTTGCCGAACCACTGGATGTTAGTATAAGTGCTATACCAAAAAGTGATACTGAAATACCTAAAAGTGATAAACGCATTTTATCTTCACCCTACCTTAGTGTAATAATTCTACACCAAATCTAAATATCGCTGTTAAACCCGTTACTTCAATAAGGAAAAAGGCGATCCTTCGTTATTGAAGAATCGTACCCGTTAGTGGAACAAGTACCTCTTTTATTGCGTATTATCTTCGTACTGTCTCTTGTTAAAGTTAATTTTTGTGTATTTCTATTGGTAAATGATAGAATTTACCTGTGACGATACTTTTTTTGAAAGGAGAAAATCCACCTTGGAAAGTTTATTCCAAAAAATAAATTTATTAGACTTAGTGACTGACATAACTGAATATAAGAATTTTGTTGTGTCTGAAGTCAATGATCATGTTTTAAGAATAGCTGTGATTGATGGAGAATTTCATTGGCATGAACATGATACAGACGAATTATTTATGGTTCTTGAGGGAGAACTCATAATTGACCTTGAAAATGATAAATCATTTAAATTACTGCCTGGTGAAATTTTTAATGTACCAGCACACACCCAACATAGAACACGATCTAATGGTAGAACTGTAAATCTCTGTTTTGAGAAAAAGGATAACGATATAAATGGAATTTCATAAGTACCAATATCTTGGTGCTTTTTTGATGCGCTTTTTAAGTCGTTCTGCGCAGTATCACTATTTGTCTTTTTTAACAACTTTTGTCGAATCTATTTTTCGTAATACGAAATTCCCATATAATAATTTCCGTCTGAGTTTTTCGACATATTACCAGGAGAAAGGACCTATTATGAATATAGATTTGTTTGAATTATTGACCCAAATCGATTTTTGAAAAAGAAAATGTTCATTATTGGCGCTCTTTTTGCTTAATTTCATATTTTGGGTCAAATATTCCACGTCTATCCATTTCAAGCTTGGACCAAATATTAAAGCGTCATTTATGGCGCTTTTTTTGCTTTTTTACACATATTTCTATGTTTTTGAAATTTCAATTTTAATTCACCTCTGGGGTTGTTCTTTTAACCACGAGTTTTGTAACAAATAATAAATGTGTACATTTTAAACTTTGTTCAGCAATCGGGCGATATAGTGGAGTAATCTCAGTAGCTGGAAAATGTAAAATAATAGTTCGCATACTGGAATTTTGATTTGGACTACGACCAAAGTCGTATAACGATTTAGTTCGTAGCCTGATGTAATATTCTAACCAAAACTTTATAATGATTAATGAATAAAGGTTTGTTAAATATTACGATACAAAGGGGAGTAAATTTTAAATGGAAAATAAGGGTTTCAAAATATTGATTCATGCTAGTACTTGGTTTGCACCTATACTAGTTCCCATTATCACATATTTTATTATTTCAGACCGTGAAATTAAAAGCTTATCCTTACAGGCTTTGGTATTTCATATTGTGATTGGTATTCTAATCTCAGTGTCTGCTTTTTTTTCTTGGATATTAATCGGGATTCCATTCCTCATTATTTTTGGACTCATTGCTATAATAGCTCCGATTGTTGGAATTGTTAAGGCAATTAATGAGCGTCCTTTTCGATATCCTATTATTGGATCATGGTTTTGATTAAATTTAAACGAATCTAATCGTTTTAATGATGATGAATAGTGGTATTTAAATCACTTAATCTTCATAAACTCCATGCCACGGTAATTCATGCGAATGTTAGCTCTGCACGGATACTTGAAAAGAATAGATATGAGGGTGCATTGCTTCAATAACGATCTTCCATAAACGGGTGCTATTCCGTAGTAATGATAAAAGTCCAAATTCTCAATTTTAATGTTGAGAATTTGGGCTTTTTGTATTTATTTATAGTGCAAAATAGCACTTAAAATAAGTGCAAATTACCTCCTAAAGTGACACCAATTATTAACCAAACAATTTCATTAAATTCGGGTATTCTTGTTCAACTAAACTGCTTCGTTTGTTTAATAAGGAATTCAACAAAAAAGGTGCGTAATCCTTCTTGGATCAACGCACCCGATAGTTTAAGTACATTATTTCATATTCCCTGCCCCGTTAGCGAGTAATAAAAAAGGGCTGCCGCTGGCAACCCACATTTCTCATTTTCCTATTAGCTTATTACATTACACAAACAGGAGCACATGGTATTTCTACGCCTGGTTCAAATTGACCATTGTTATATGTGAAATCCGTAACAGCAGTTCCAGCTGTGAATGTTGCGGCACTGCTAAAGGTAAAAGTGTACGTTTGTGTTTGACCTGCTGGTTGAAAAAGGGGAGCCGCTCCAACTCCAACTGCTTGTCCCGCACGACATAAGCTACAAGCATTTCCAGTACAACTAGTAAAAGTAGTGACAGCGCAAGGCACATTCACACAGAATACGTCTAAGTTAAAAATCGGTGTAATAGTGATGGAAAAAACATTTGTAACCGGAGAAAACGACGTCGTAACTACTGTACCAAGTGGCGTTGTAGTTGTTGCTGTACAAGGTCTTATACCCATATATGCTAACCTCCATTCCCAATAAGATATTATTAATATATTCTTAACTCATTTTTTTGAATGGTTATTTGATAGAGGGGATAAGTACATTTCCCCAAAATAAATACATATCTTTGACGTATCAAATTTGGAAATATCCCTTCCTATTCTGCTTCGTTAGTAAAAAAGCGACTGCTTATTTCGCAATCGCACCCATTACTTTAAGTGTAATCCTTCACAAAGTTGAAATGTAACAGGTAGTTTAAAAGGAGTCATGAAAAAGTAACAAGCGCTTCTACTCATTGTAGAAACGCAACTAGGAAAAGCTCTAATTTTTTATTAATGGTACTAGTACGATGGATAAGTGTAGGGGTATTGATAAGGGTATGGGTATGGGTATGGGTAGCCGCCAATGCCTGGTCCACCTAAACCGAGACCTGGATAATAACCAAGTCCAGAGCCTGGTCCACCTAAACCAAGACCTGGAGCAAAACCAACCCCAGAGCCAGGGGCACCTATACCTGGTCCCCCAAAACCAAGACCTGGACCAAAACCAGCACCAGAGCCTGGTCCGCCAAAACCAAGTCCCGGAGCAAAACCAACGCCAGAACCAGGGGCACCAATACCAGGACCTCCAAAACCATGCCCTGGACCATGACCATGACCTGGACCATGACCTGGACCAATCCTCTCATATGTTGGACTATAAGCATTATAATTAAGAATCACGTTCATCCTCCTCATTTAATTTACATTAGAGCATATGCATTTCGAGGATAAATTCCTGGGTATTCGTCCTTATTCTTAAAATATTTTATGACAAATGCGGATAGGTAATTTATTTAAGCTAACCTGCTCCGTTAGTGGAACAAGTAAGCACTCTTTACTAAACAATAGGTTCGTATTGTTAATTGATAAATAATGTAATTGATTATTGGGGATATTACGAAATCAAAGGGCAAGGTAAACTGAAACCCCTTAGAATTTCCCTCCACAATGCCTTGCCCAAACAATCAAAATATAGACGGATAACCAAGAATAATAAACGTCCATCACATATAATAAATTCAAATACTGACCTTCAACCAGTATACTGTACCTCATCGTCGGGAGAAATCCCGACTTTTTGTTTGGCAACTTCACTCAAATGTATATATAATACGTTTTTTCTTATTCAACTAACCTGCCCCGTTTGTTCAATAAGAAAAAAGCATTCCTCGTTAAAGGAATGCAAGGTTACATTCTTTTATTCACTCTTTTCGAAATAGTGTACTGGCCTTATTTCTATTTTCCAGCCTAATTCCTCTCCAGCATCCAATTGTGTGGTCGGATGTAAAGAAGCGATACGTATTGCTTCTTCCATATCATTTGCCTCTATTAGGAACACACTACCTATTCTCTCCTCGAACTGGACTAAAGCGTTGTCCGTTACCTTGATATTCCCGTTCTCACGCCGTAAGGATTTGACTTCCGTTTCCACGCCAACATCCATCATCACTTGACCGCTCATATAAAATTTCTGAAGGTGAGGGCTACATTCACTCATAATAGCTTCGATTTCACCTTTCGGGAGAACATTCATTTTCTCTGAACTAAAGTAACCAAAACACAAGAATTTCATCTTTAATCTCCTTTTAATTGGATTTTTAGCTTATCAATAATTCTTGTACACTAAGAATTTCTACGAGTTTTAAATAATTCCTTCTTGAACTAACCTGCCAGTTAGTTCAAGAAGCAGCTGGACAATCTAATAATTTAATGGACTAGTCACTTCAAGGCATTTTCTTTCCATTATACGCGTCCATCCTAATGGTTGGTTCTATTCCATTTTTAGTTTTCAGTGTTACACTCAACTCGCGTTGATTAGTGAATTGATTAAAAAAGCCACTCTTTGTATCAATAGACAATTTCTCCAGTGTTATGTCAGCAAAATTAATATCAACGGCTTTTATTCCCAATTCTTTTGGTGGAACGTTCAAACACAAAACTGCATAATCTGTAGCTTCCCCAGTTGTCAATATTGGCTTTTGGTATACATATGCAAAACAAATGATAAGAAAAACTAAAATTTTGAAAACAGCTTTCTTCAAGTTTGTTGCCTTTAACAATCACCCTATCCAATATCGTATACAAATGTAATTCGACTCCCCCTCCAAAATTCCTGTTTTATTGAACTATCCTGCCACAATAGTTCAATTAGAACCGGGAGCGGCCTGCCGAAGCTCCATCTTTAACTAACGCACCCTTTAGTTTAAGTGCTTTATTCACAATCTTTTTTTACCTTAACAAAATCAAATCCCTTAATGTGTAGGGGCATATCAAAAAGACGCCTTCTTACTAAAGAAAAGCGCCCTGTTCTAGAAGATCAAAATGGTGTTTAATATTTTTACGTATGAAAGTGTCAACTTATTGGTGATCGAGTTTTCCATGGATAGAACGATAGGTTTAGCAAAATCCATTGGAATATAGTAAGGAATACCCCTATCTGATCAAGTATTTTGTAATTATCAAAAAATCTTAGAAAAATGAATTGTAGAGGCAAAAGGCTGGAAGAGAGAATTAATAGATTGCGATTTAACCTTTTCCATGAAGGACGATGAGGGGAATGCTTCGATTTCAAATCACGAATAATCCATACGCAAGATAGAGACAAAAAAAGGATATCGAAAGGAAAAATTACTTTTCCTAAGGACAAATCTAGCCCTAAAGTATCTCCTTTTAAATAGACAGTTTCTGAAGAGAAGAACCATGATCCTGATTCAATGACTAAAAGCATAAACCATGTTAATAATAACCAACGAAATGGCTTGTGAGTGTTTCTCCATCCCAAAATAACAACCGTGGTCATTAGGGCAGTAAATATTAATAAAAGCCAATACTGCCCACCAATTCCTGTTCCGACTATCCCCATCCAACTTGACCACGAATAAGATGGTCCATCGAATAAGCCTCTTATTGTAGGCAACCAGTATGTAAACCCACTCAGCATCACATATATTAGTATTAAATGTAATAGCCTATCTGGCTTCAGCTCCATAACAAATCACCTCGAATGAATTTATTAATAAGTATATTCAACACAAGATATTTGTAAGACATAAATATATTACACATTACTTTAACCTAGTTATCTAGATATTGTTCAACAATATGACCCAATTGTTGAATAAATGCTAATGACGATTGTTCAACTATCCTGCCCGTTAGTCGAATAGTCATTAAAAAATGATTGTGCCGACGTAATTAATAAATCATTTTTCCAGTGTGCTTTTGAAAAAGAACTTAAAGCCCTCGCAATCAAGAAACTACATATCCAAATACTTAAGAAAGTAAGAACTAACCCCATATTTCTCCCCCGATTAAGACCTTTTTATTTTTCAATTTTATACCTCCCCATTAAAACTAACCTGCCACGTTAGTGCAATAAGAAAAAACTGCCAATATAACAGCTTGATCTACAACTCTTCACCCGTTAGTTTAAGTGTAGTCATTCACAAAGATGCTTTATAGGTAATAAAAAAAGGTGCTAACAATGAACCCAAAATCAAAATAGAAATTCCTATTCCAAGAGTCGCTAAAATATTGCCAAAAGGCGGGAGAAAATAACCAAATATCAACATTGGCAAGATGGTTAAAGAGACAAATGTGAACCTACCAAGAATCGTTATCTTTTGAGTAGTTTTACATTCACTACATTTAATAGGCATATAATTTAACCATAACGATTTATAAATTTTATTCCAACTAAATTGTTCATTACAGTTCTTACACTTTTGCAAAATAAAACCACCTTCTTTTTTATTAACCTGCCCTTTTAGTGACATAAGGATTTTTAAACAACATTATTATTTTTTAATGACTTTATTGTAAATTAAACAACTTTATTATCTCTGTACAGTAGCGTCAGGAAAATGCAGATTTACAACGTTAAGGAAGTTTCAATATAAAAAAACCTAATTTTTCAGCAATAAATGTGAAATTAGGTTTTTTCATTAATAGAAAAAGACTTATAAGTATTTATCACTAATCACTTTCATATGGTGTAACTCGTGCCCGACAATGCCATATGCAATGGTACCTACCGAAACTGGGCTGTTCATTACAGTTCCATTACGAACCCACGCTGCATCATCAATGGTTGAAATAAGGCTTAACGTGTTGGAGCGTACCGTGTCTAAACCAGCTAGTAACTGCTCCCAGGATAATTTGTTGAAGTTTGCCGCAGAAACGTATTGATCCTGATCCATTGCTGGGAGTGGTGCACTTTCATTTCGTGCAATGGCAAGCATTCGATACGACATCACACGTTCCGAGTCGGTCATATGCCCAATCACTTCTTTTAAAGTCCATTTCCCTGGTGCGTACGCCTTCCTTGCTGACTCCTCTGATATGCTGCTCAAGAGGGTAATGGTCTTAGTTCGTTGCTTACTAAGTATTTCTTCAATATCTCCATCTGGCACAAGACTAACATACCTGGCATGCTCTGGATTTTCAATAGATAATGGTCGTGGACGCACAAGAATCCTCCTCATCGGAATAGTTAATTATGGTTCTAGACTAATATTCGACTGTCAAGAAGATTTTTCCTTTATTTTTGATATTTAATTTCATTACCGCAAAATAATTGCAAATTAAACAACTTTATTATCTCTGGACAACTTATTTATGCAGTTAACATAATACACATAATAATGGACTAATTAACTTTTTATTCCACTAGCCTGCCCCCGTTAGTGGAGTAAGAAAAAGGCTGCTTTTTTATTAGCAGCCCGCTATTTATATTAGTGTATTTTTTTTGAAAAATCATTACTCCTTCATCGCTCAAGTTCGGACAATGAAAAAGTAAATTATTCAAAGGTAAATTAAGTTTTATTTATAATTATTGAAACGGAACTTTCAATGGTCAGTAGAAGTATATTTTAGGTCTTTTTTTACATTAGTAAATCGTAAATTTACTAGAAAATAAATAGAAATAACAACACATATTGTGTTAGATACAGTAAACTCTTCATCGATATAATTTGTGATAAGTCCTCAAAAATTCAAAATAAAACCACCAACTTTTTAGATAAAGTTGGTGGTTTTAAAAATTAATTATTTGGTTTTATCTTTTAGTTCTTTTAAAGCATCAGTTAACTGGTTGTTTAAAGTGCTCAATGCCTTTTTATCAAGAGTATCTGCTTCTGAACCAGCAATCGTTGGGTCAAGATATTTTTCAATTTTTTCGTAAAGGTCTTGGTTATCCTTTTTAACATCATCTTCAAAAGATGACCATTGATCTTCTAATTTCGGTCCTACTTCTTTTGCTTTTGCTTGGTCACCACTTTCAATTGCCTTGGATAACTGTTCAGTCGTGTCCAACATTTGATTTATTCCATCAGAAACCTTGCTGTCAGTAGAACTACATCCTGCTAAAAGTAAGGAACCTCCAAGACCAATTGCTAAAACCATGGATGTTAACTTTTTCATTAATCAATTCCTACTTTCATTGTTAGTTATTATTTGCTGTGATAAATTTTTTGCTTTTTAAGTTTTTTATTAAAATAATTAATATTGCAGCAAACACCAGGACAATCTGTGGTATTGCGCTTTCCCATGAAGAGTAAAGAGCGAAAAATTCTATGTTAGGGATTCCTGGAGCATTAGTTGTAGGAACCAAACCCGCTAATTGCAAGCTGTGAATCCCCATCCCTGTGAATTTAATACAAAGATAAAATACAATAATGCTTGATACCATAAAAAATGGACGAAGAGGTAGCTTTAAACCGACAAAGACCATTAAATATGCCAATATTCCAAGGATTGCAGCCCCAATTAGAAAACCTACTAATAAAGATTGGAGTTTAATCTGGCTTGCCATTCCTATATAAAACAACACCGTCTCAGTTCCCTCACGGAACACTGCAAGAAATGCAAGAACTCCTAACGAAACAAGCTTACCAGTTGTTAATGCAGTTTGACTTTTCTCACGTATATAGCGATTCCAATCAGCAATATTAGATTGACTATGCAACCAATAGCTCATGTAGAGTAACATGACTGCAGCAAATACACCTGTCCATCCACCAATAAGGGCATTATTGTTTCCAAAGGCACCAGAGGAAATGACAAACTTAACTATTAAAGCAAGGATAATACTTACGCCGAGACCTGATAGAACACCTGTCCAAATCCAGCCTTTTCCTTTTGAATCTGCTGACTTCTTAACAAACGACATGAGTGCGATTACAACAAGTAAGGCTTCCAAGCCTTCACGAATTAGGATCATGGCTGCATCCCAATAAGTATATTGGTTTTTACTTGCTAAGGGGGTTAAATATGTGATCATGTTATCAATTGTTTTATTCGCCTTAGCAAAATTTGGTGGGTTTGCTGTAAGCATGGCTTGAATAACAACCAAGTCTCTTTCTGAATCACTATATACTGAAGCAGATTGTGCCACCACAACTCCTTCAACACTTAACCAACTATCACTGGCGTTCTTAATACCTTCAAGTGCAGCCGATTGATTTTTTTCCTCAATTTCTTTTTTAGTCTTTTGGAGGATAAGAATAAAATCATCTAATGAAAGATTATCCTTTTTCAATCCAGCCTCTTTTGGATAACCACCAGATGCAAATTTTCCATTTACAGCCTTTAATTCCTGTAAAGCCTGCAATACTTGATCTTGCTTTTTTAGGGTAAAGGCATAAACCACTTTTCCCATATTAGATTCAATATCTCGGTAAGCAATTGCGGAATCGGCTTTAACCCCTTCTTCAATTTTCCGCCAAGTTTTATTAAATTGATCATATGTCTTTTCAGCTTCAGCAAGATTCCCTTGTGAAGCTAAATCAATGGCTCGATCGACCGATTCATCAGCCTTCAATATATCTTCACTGGAATTCCCCGCTGCCATAGCAGGGGTATGTATTCCAAATCCCAGTATTAAAAGAAGGATAGATAATTTAAGTAGTAAATTTTGCCCCATGATAATCCCCCTTGGAAAACTCTCTCAAAATTAATAACGAATTTCAATATCATTTATACAATTCTTATTGTATTTTCATTGATAATCATTGTCAATTAGAAATTTTAGTATAAAGTTTACTTTTTATGTCATAATTCAAATTTAATGATATATTACATAAGAAAACTGCTTTATTTATCTGATATGGTCTAATTACTTTCTACAACTTAATACTCATTGAGATAGTAAGGATTCAAGTGATTTAGAACTTCCTCAATATTATCAAGTTTTGACATTAATTCTTGCTTTATTTTCCTAGAAAGATCATGTCCTGCCTTTATTGATTTTCCTTAATCAACATATATTCTTAAATCTCCCAAGACATAATGCCCGTGTTCCCTTACTCTTATCTTGTTAATTCTTTTCACTTCGGGTTAGTTGGAAATGATTGATTTATAATCATTTAATATTTTCGCTCCAATAAATATATCAAATGCTTCTTTTAGCCATTTTCTAATGGCACCGATAATGTACCAATTAATTGATTTTAGGAATTGACCGCTTTTCTTTAAAACTCTTACTATCTCGGACATATTTTTTTCAGGATCGGGAACACACTTAGAATAAACTAGCTACGATAAAATCAAAAGAATAATCATGGAACTCCATATTCTGTGCATCCATTTTATAGAAAGTGACGGATGAATCTGAATACTTTTCTTTTGCCGTATTCAACATTTCAGTAGAATAATCAACAGCTGTAATTTCGTATCCTCTATTTAAGAAGAAGGGTAAATCGGCTGAGCACCAGTAAATCCTCGTTGTCCATCAGAATCATTCGGGTATTAACTGCACAAAGCCCCCATTCGGGGTTTTTGTATTTTCCATGAATTTCAATAAAAAATATTTTTTCAATATAATTCCATGCTTGTCCATGTCAAAAATAACTACAAATACGTATGATGTACTACCTCTTAAAAAAGGTGGTGATAAATTATGTCATATGGTCACGGCGGTGGTATGAGTTTCGTTTTAATCGTGGTACTATTCGTCCTTTTAATTATTGTTGGTACAAGCTTTGCAACGGGAGCATACTAGTATCACACATTAAAAACAAACACCAATCCAGCTAGATAGAAGTGTCAATAGACGCTTCTATCTTTCTTCTGTTGCGTCGCAATTTAGGTCAATTGCGAAGTTAATAAACTACTCCTTTTTCCAATAACCTGCCCCGTTACTTGAATAAGAAATAACTAGAAATATAAGAAATATGAAAAAGAAATAAACAAAATTATAAATACAATAAAACTAATCCAAGTCAATTTTTTACTTATTCCTGCTCTTTTTTCTAAGTGATTGATATATCCATTCATTAATATAAAACCAAAAAGTATAAGTGCGTTCCCTATATTATCATTTTCTTTAATCAGATACCTATGCGGATAGGTAATTTATTTAAGCTAACCTGCCCGTTAGCCACACACGAATCGAAAATCATCGCGCTTCACCACAGAGAATGAAAGTAGGGCTTTTGTTGGTCATATTGATATTGCGACAGGAGGTTTAAATTTAGGCTCAGCTTTTTTAAAAATTATAATTACTGAGTCTATTTTAGCATTGTCTTTTTTTATTTTTACTGTTTTGTACTTTCATGGTAGTTGAAGAAGAAAAAGTTAATGTTTCTTTATTAACTAACGAATTCCGTTAGTTAGATAAAAATGCCTTAGAAGAATGAACAATACTACACCAAATTTTTTAAATATTTCTGTATAGTTATATTCTTCTCATATAAATGTTATTTGGAAGATATTTCATGCTGTTAAAAAATCAATGATTACCCTAAAAACTTAAAGAAACGTATGCAATATATGCAAACGTTCCTCTGAGAGTAATATAAATGTTTGATGGGGTAGCTTCGGTGTTATAACATATGCACTCTGAATTAAATTGAGTAGACATCGTTAAATATTTCAATAAAATCCACGTCTTCTTCTTTCAATTTCAAAGCGTCTTCTTCTTTCAATTTCAATTCGTCTTCTTCTTTCAATTTCGATTTCAATTTCAATTCGTCTTCTTCTTTCAATTTCGATTTCAATTTCAATTTCGAAGGGTCTTCTTGGAAAGAAAAACATACTTACAACCTCCTTCCATTTCAGAAGTTTATTGAAAAAGGACAGATTCGCAGAACTTATCTGGCGTTCTATTGAAAATCAGTAACATATCCCTCCTACGACTTAGTAACCGTAACCTGTTGAAAAACTTGTTCCTACAATGATCAGCAATACAAATAGCACAACGATTAATGCAAACATGTGTCCAAGTCCACCCGACATGTAATTCACCTCGCTTATAGTAAATTTTGCCATTAAGGGCTCAGAAGCATATTTTTAAACTTTTAATAAGTTGTAACAGATGTTAGTACGATAATTAATAAAACGAACAATACTACGATTAATGTGAAGTTAAAAGCTGAACCGTATCCGCTTGAGTATCCATACATTAAATATCACCACCTGTTATTTTCTCAGGAAAATAATATATCCCACTATTAAGATATTTTTTTGTTATAAAAATGATTGGACAAGTTCATAATTATTACAGAAATCCGCAATTTCTCTATAACTAAATACCCATCTAATATGGAAATTTAATAGGTTCATATCAATGCTCCCTGCCCCTTACCAAAGGGTCTGATGAAATGAAAAGAAGCGTATCAAACGAACGATACGCTTCTTCAGAGGTGTACTATCTGATGGAGGATACGGCGCGAGAGATTCCTGTCTCTCGTAATATAAAATATGCAAAAAGAATACAGAAGATTGGACAAGCGTTGATTTAAGAAAAAATTATTTTAAAAAAACATATTAATTGTGTTTTAATCTATTCAAGAATAAATAATGTACCTTTAATTACCTTGGATTCGAACCATAAGATTTCGATTTCCTTTGAAGGTCCTTATCCAAAACTAAGCCTCCCTTATTCCACTATACTCCCCGTTAGTTTGAAGAAGAAAAAGTTAATGTTACTTTATTAACGAACGAACGCCGTTAGCTAGATAATGTTACGAAGGAAAATGTACCTTTAGTGCAAAAACAAAAAAGCCACCAAAATGGTAGCTAGATTTCCGTTCTCACGCTGTAAGGATATGACTTCCGTTTCCACACCAAATTAACAGGAATCTAACCCATAGACACATTATCATGATTAACTTATCGTTGCAATTGTATTTTTAACTTTCTAAATAATTTGTAAAATTGTTTCAATGTTATACTGGTTTGAAATGACACTTCGTTCTTCTACAATATAGCCCTTAAAAGGAAATGAAGCGCTTATCCTCGTGGATGTTCTTGTTTTCTGTAGTAGTTTAATCAGGACAGAGCCCAAGAAGATCTTTTACATAAACTTACTTATTTATCTTACTATTGTTAAATCCTCCCCATTGTTACTAGTAGGGATGTTTATGACATCACATTTCTTTACAGATGCGCGTTTCAAAGACTTCATGGATTTTAATAGAAAATTTACTTTCGATTCTTCCCCCTGCAGTTCTGCTTCTACACTTCCATCTTCTAAATTTTTAACCCATCCCGTTAATTTCAATCTTTGTGCTATGGTGAATAATTCCAAACGAAATCCTACTTTTTGAACTCTCCCAGAAAAGGTAACTTTTTTTCTTACTATAATACTTGAATCAAATTCTGGGAAATGAATACTATTGGCATGCCAAATAACGTAAGCATCTCTTAATCTTTTAAATGCATTCATTCTTTTTATCCCCTTTATTATAATGTTATGATGAATTTCATTTCTTCAACTAACCTTCTTTGTTAATAACTTCAATAAATATAATCGGAATTCCTTCTTGGACTATCGCACCCGTTCAAGTAGACTTTCATGTTTCTTTAAAGGAAATCCAAAACAAGACCATTTCCATAACGGAATATGGACATCAATTGGTGTTAATCCTGTTCCTTTAAGTACAGTCCCCCAAGCATCAACTTTTCGATTATCGGGTCCACCATTTAATACTTCTTCAGATCAAAAACCTAATCTAATCATAGCTTTCAGGATGTGAGGAGCTGGTGCGAGTGTGGCCCCGTTAACTTAAGTACATTCATTCACATATCCATTGAAAAATTAATTGTCAGAATAGACTTTCTTTTTAAAATAACTTATAATACAGAAAGGTAATGTTTGGAAACATATGCTTAAAATATTTATTTTAAAGGAGGCAGAAAAAGTGGAAATATTTAAGGAAATTACAGTAGAAACAACTGTTAAAGCACCAGTTGAAAAGGTATGGGAATATTGGACAGAACCAACTCATATAACAAAATGGAACTTTGCTTCAGAGGAATGGCACTCCCCTTTTGCTGAAAATGATTTAAGAGAGGGCGGGAAATTCATTTCAAGAATGGAAGCCAAAGATGGTAGTTTTGGTTTCGATTTTGAAGGAGTTTATGATGAAATAAAACTACATAAGTTAATTGCTTATTCAATGGCGGATGGGAGAAAAGTGAAAATCAATTTTAACGATCGAGGAAACGAAACCGAAGTTATTGAAACTTTTGATGCCGAGACTACGAATTCAATTGAGTTACAACAACAAGGATGGCAGGCAATTTTAAATAATTTTAAAAAATACGTAGAGCAAACATAAAATTAAAAAATTCCTCCAATTAATCATTAATATAGGTCATCACAATAATTGATTGGCTTATTGATTAAGGGTGGCGTTAGTTAAAAAAGGGACCATAAAAAATGGTCCTTTTTGATGTTCATGTGTGAAAATAGGCTGTGTAAAGAGTTGGTGCACAGACTCTTTAACATCGAAAAATCGAGTTATATCAAGGATTGGGACATACTCTCTCGTGGTTTACCATAGATTACAGAATCACCCCCTCTGCCTAATCCCTATTCTAAATTTTTAATCAAAAATAGCGACTGGTCTCGCCCAGCCGGCACTTGCACCTTTAATTTTGATCGGAAATACGGCGACTTTAAAACCAAATTTTTTTGGCAGCAGGTCAAGGTTTGCCAGTTTTTCTATCTGGCAATACTCTGCTTCTTTTCCTACATAATGGGCCGCCCACAGGACGCCATCGCGTGGATTTTTCTTATAGTCTTCGGCCTGGTTATACAACGGTATGTCCCAGCCCCATCCATCTGTCCCCATGACCTTAATCCCTTTTTGGATTAACCATCTTGTTGCCTCCGCTGAAACACCGGCATGAATAGCAGCATAATTTTCTTGATAATATTTTTTGTCGGCATCTGTCCGGACCATGACAATATCATAAGGCTGAAGCTCATAGTCCATCTCTTTCAACTGTTTTTCAAAGTCCTCCACCTGAATTTCGTAGCCTGAAGGTTGATTACTGAAGTCGAAGAGAACTCCATTCCCGTAAAACCATTCAAGCGGCAGGGCATCAATTGTTCTTGATGGTTTGCCTGCCGTGGTTTTGGCATAATGCCAAGGTGCATCAATATGAGTACCCGTATGTGTTGTTAACGTGACCGTTTCAACGGCCCATGCTGCGCTATCACGAAAATCACTAGGTTTTAAGCCTAATATTTTCGATGCCTGTAAGGCCCCTTGTTCATGAGTTTCATATTCAATCCTGGGAGGAAAAGGCTCTTTTGCCGCGTTATCCAACGGTACACTAAGATCAATTATACGTAAATTAGACCGATTCATTTCACTTACCCCTTTCGTTATCGATTCATATTTATTAAGGGGCGTTGAAAAAAATGTTAGCACTTCTTGCGTATTTTGCCTCTTTTTACATTCATAAAAGATACTGCTGTTTAAAGGTGATTATTTAACTCATTCATAAACTTGATAATTTTCCGCTGTCCTAGTACCAGATCCATACGCGATGTGAAGACTTCCTTTTCTTTTTTTAAAAGCCCTAATAATAATCTGGCTAATCCGGGAACACTATCTCCAGAGACTCACTGAAAGGATGAATCATGTGGTTTTAAAACAACAGAAAATAGACGTTACTGACCGTATAGTAGGAAAATTAAAAAATGGTGAGATTGAACTTTACTTAGAAAATGAGAAAATCGGAAACATTCAATTGCCTAATGGTTATTTAATCCAAGTGGACCATCATTTCGAAGCGGACCAACAAAAAATATATCAGAATGTGACAACGACCCAACATCCACAAGCTAAATACACCGACTGTGATGAAGGCGGTTGGTGTTAAGAGAACAGCGGGACCTTCCTGCTGTTTTTTTGATAATATCAGAAGGCACTTTCTTTTCACTTGCAATTACTTTTGCTAAATCAGTTGAACATCCAGTTAATAAAAAAAAATATGGGAACGTTTGATTTGGACGTTCCCGTTCTTATTCCGTTAAAGCACCTGTTAATGAAATAAGGTAATTTATTTATTATAATCTTACCAGTGTACTTGAAGTTTATTACCATTTGGATCATAAAAGTGGAAAAAGGCATGACCATTATCTTCTTTTATATCCTCGACCTTAACTTGATTATCAATTAAGTGTTGATGAAATTTAGATAATTCTGGACTTGTAAAGCCAATGCTAAATTCTTGTTCATTATCAATTGTAAAATGTGCAAATGTTTCATCTTCGGTAGGAACTAAGATAAGTAAGAAAGGTCCTTCATTTACTTTTAAAATCGCAAGTTCCTTAGTAATGTTTAATAACTGGAGCCCTAATACATCTCTATACCATTGTGCAGACAATTCTAAATCTTTTACAGGAATTCTAATATAATGTACTTGTTCAATAAATGATTTACTCATAGCCTTCTCTCCTTTTTTTAATCTGGTATATCAAATAGTTCCCTTTCTATATACCTTTTTCCCTCCGATTATTGAGTTAACCTGCCCCGTTAGCACAATAAGAAAACGGGATCGCCGCAGCATCCCGACTTTTACATAAGCACCCGTTACTTTAAGTACAATGATACACAAACTGCTTATTAATCAAAAAAATTGGCAATCGTAAAAAATATATTTACTGAGTGTTATTATTAGATGAATTACTCAGGAACTCGCAAAATAAAGGTATTGACGACATCCGGGGAACATTTCCTTAAATGGTACTCCACTCCATTTTCACTATTTGTACTTTCAATATTAGTGCAAGTAGCATTTTCTATTCCAGCCATTCCAGCCCCTCCATAACTATCTTGTGAATCGTCGAATGTGTATTTAATTTTCTTACCATTATAATCTAAATTATAGAAAATTGGATCTCCTTCTTTGGTGTAAAGTGTAATACGAACTTTGTCTTTGACACCATCATTAACGTTCTTAATAAATTGTTTAAACTTATCCAAATTACTTATTTTTCCGTGAACATCCACGATATCTCCGTTCTTTATTGCCTCCTCTGAATTGTATGGTTTTTTCGGATTGTCTGTACTGTTCTGTTGACAACCAAGTAAAATCATTGATAAAAATATCGTAGAAAAAACAAAAATAAATTTATATTTCATACTTTCCAACTCCATAAAATAAGACGTTATTGTATAATTGCCTCTAATATAAGAAAATACCCTAATAAATCTCTCAAATTCTTTTCCCCCTTTGTTAGTATAAATTCAAACAAGGTGGAAAAATACCCCTCCTTCTTCCACTAATCTGCCCCGTTTGTTCAATAAGGAATTCAACAAAGAAGGTGCCTAATCCTTCCTGGATCAACGCACTCTTTATAACAAGAATATTGAATTATTTATATACCACTTTTCCAGTTTTTCGATTCTATCCCTTAGCATTTTTATTATCTTTTTTTAGTTTAGTTGACTCATAAAACGCTCCAGCAGCCAATCCAAGAGCTATCAAACCCCATAACCAGTCCAATTTAAATCCCCCTATATATTGCGATTAAGATACAAAATCTTATTAAATTAAACTAACCGCCAGTTAGCACAATAAGCGACTGCCTTCATTGACCAATCGTCCCCATCATTTAGCTAAAGATAATTATTATTTTTCCTTCTTCCATTCATATGGTTTTTGCGCCCAATTATAGAGGGAAATAAACAAAAGCATTATAAAACAGACACCTATATTTTTTATCCATTCAATATCTTTTTTAAAAATTAACTGCCAAACAGTTAATGCTACAAAATATATCAGGGGAAATCTGATGCTTTTTTTTAACATCCTACACCTCCAAGCATTTCACATCTTATTAAACTCTACTACCCCGTTACTTCAATAAAAGGTCAATAAAAAGAAGCGTTAATCCTTCTTGGATAAACACCCCTGTTTGTTTAAGAAGAAATACTAAAGATTAATATCATAAAGAGTAATACTGTCTGTTTCAACTCTTACATACGTACCAGTTGTATATTCTTCGCCAATCAATTCAAAAGCAACAATACTATCTCCAATTCTAAGCACAGCATACCTTTCATCAACGGACTCCAATTTCCCAGATAAGTATATCCGATTTTGGTTACTTTTTATCTGGCTTATTTTATCATTAATGGGTATAACCTGTTTGCCCCATTCACAAATACCAGGAATATCAATTTCTATATGATATTCACCATTCAAATTTGGTTCAGTGCCTACCCATCTGCCTTCCGCTGTACCGTATTGAGAGTAAAAAACCACTATAAATCCGCCTGCTACCTGCTTTACACATTTCAGTATTGTTATTTTCACTTTTATCCCCTATAATTGGTTTATTTTATAGAGTTCTACAATTTATCTACACAATCCTTCTTGAACTACCCTACCGCTACTTTAATAAGAAAAAGTGATCCTTCGTTATTGAAGCATCGCAACCCGATAGTTTAAGTAAAATGTTCACAACTTTTTCACCTTAACAAAATCTAATCCCTTAATGTGTAGGAGCATATCGAAAAGACGCCTTCTTACCAAAGAAAAGCGCCCGATAATGGATGATCGTTATGCAGAAGTGATGCTGCACATATATTACAGAATAGCCCCCTAAAACAGAATAAGCTCACGTCATACTACTTGCCTAGCTCAGAGTGAAAAAACAAATTCTTCTACATCTTTTCTACATGCATTGGAAAAACCGCTGCATTCACCTGTAACACTGAATCCACATCTCATCAGAACCTTAAGTGACAAATAGATGTGATCTTTGTTAATACCAATCTTTTTAAGGGATGAGATATGGTTGTTTATTAGATTGGGTCCCAAAATTGGATATTCTTAAAATCGGAATCCGCAACAGCAAAATCCATTAATTTAGCTCCCTCAATAGCAAGTTCGTCTTTATCGACCTGCAACAATGATTTAAAAGGTTCGATAATGAGTGTTGTGGATTTTCTTTTCTGCTCAATTCTCCAAAGCCCCTGGACATAACCGTCTATAAGAAATGTTGCTTTAATGATACCATTCACTGTAAAAACTCGACTTCGATATTCATCAGCTAGAATCCTTGAACGATTTTTATGAGAAAGAAGGATATTGTCAAATTCAGCCAAAAAACGAACTGGTACCGGAGTATCAATATCCGGAAATTCTGCATGGGAAACATCAAACAACTCATTTCCATCCTCGTCAAAAAAAGTATTTAATTGAAGTCTTAGCCCCTCAATCACCTTACGAATTTTGGTTAGGCCGGACCAAGTCTGTATATCTGAAATCGTCGCTGGTCCGAAAGCATTTAAGTAGCGTAGAATTAGTGATTCTAGATTATAATTGGTAACAAGTGATTGACACAGCCAATTCTCAGCTGAAGTATGGATGGCCTTACCTTTGGCGCCCCAAATTCCTCGGGGAGGAGTCTGGACTAATGGTACCAGGTTACGTGCCGCCGCAGCGAGAGCAGAAGGATCTGTATCTTCCCATTTCTCCTTCAGCAGTTTGCCGAGCTCCTCTAATGTACATGGTTGACTTTCTACAAGATCTCTACTGATTTTTGCAAGCTCATTATTATCTACATCCGTTAGTCGTCGCCCAAAATTAGCTTTCAAAGTCCTATCCAAAACGGGCTGAATTAAGGGACGAAGCGCCAAACAATCACGCTTGGTAACAAGAAAGATAGTGGAACGCATAAGTGCAATGCGTACAGCATCGCGATTCAACAATAACTGAGATAATGTTTCATGTTTGAAGTTATCTACTCTGGTCCATAAACTTACATAAGGTGAATTGGGTGTTTGAGACTGTATTCCGATCAGATGCTCAAGGGCCTCAGGAATAGACATGTTGGATCGTTTTATAAGAAGCTGCCGGGCTAAAAGTGTTCGGTTTAGAGCACGTGGACTCATTACTCTGTTTTGGCTTTCGTGATTATGATTTGATTTCATCACTTATCATTCATATCCTCCATAGTTAATGATTGATTACGAGCACGTCCTACAAAAATTTTCTTCATTTTGAATATAGAAATAGTCCGAAATCTTGCATAACAGATGTATGACCCATTTGCCGCAACATGGTAGCTATATTCCCACGGTGATATGATCCGTGTGTGACGACGTGTAGTATTGTTTCAGAAACTGTCGTTTCCAGGAGCCCAGCATATGGATTATCAACCTCAATCACTTTTTCATAATCTTTTTGACCACTTAAATGTTCTTTGTATCGTTTAGATAATTCATAAAAACTAACTTTCATTTCCTCAATATTTTTTGTTTCCATCTGTTCTCTCAATTGATGTGTGTGTGCCATTGCATCACTCATGCTTTTACCAGAAATAATCTCAAGCCAGGCTAAATCTGTGAGGTATATATGAGACATTACTTTTGCCACCGAAGAAAAACCACTCTTAACTTCCTTATGGAAAATTTCTTGCGGTAGTTCTATTAAGCGATTTAAAATAACTTCATTTGCCCATATGTGGTAGTCATACATTTTTAATACAGAATGATCCATGACCATTTCTCCTCCCATTCCCACTTTAATGATTAGATTATGCTACATAACTGATTGCAAATTTCCAAAGAACTACATCTATAAATATTCTGTTATTGATTAAAAAACCCTCTATTAACTTAAAACATTCACTATCTTCCAAAAGCTGCCCGAATGTGGAAAAAACCTAATGACGATTGTTCAACTAAACTGCCCAGTTACTTGAAGAAGGAAAGGGCAATGTCGTACCAGTAAAGCATAGTTTTGCTCAATAACGAACATTATTATCATCTTGGTTGTAAAAAGAATCCCACATCATTTCTATTCGTTTATATTTAAGCTTAAAGTATCCCCAATTGTCTTCACCATATTGCCAAGGAAAACCTTCAAAAGTCTGTATGAAAAAGGATTTATTTTTCTTTTTATATTTTCAGTAACAATGGTAAAGTCATTTATTAAATGTAAAAGTGAAATTGGAACATATGGGCATTTATCATAGCTTTTAACTTGCTTTTGAACTTGTGAACAATCATAATATCCAGAATCTAGTACCTCGAAGTCATAAAAAACTACTACTGCTTCATCGGTTTCCCATTCGGTTTCAAACGGGTTTAGAGGGTGTTCATTTGTAATCTCTAGATTCTTAAATGTTAAGTAAAGATTATTGTTTTCGTTTTTGAATTTTTCTATATAAACAGATTGCCATTCGATATACTCAAAACAATTTTCTGATATGTATTTTGGCATTTTATTCAGTGCTTTTTATTTTCTATAATTCATTTTGCTAACTAAACTGTAGTCGATTAAGATAAAGAATTTATTTTTAACAGCCAAATCTTTAAGGAAAACACTTATTATCCTAATAACAAACTTTCCTTCCGGGTAATGTAAATACGTCAAATCCATCGTCCCCACGTAATGTCCATCCCTCAAAGTAGCTAATAGCGTGAAATAATTCCAATGTAAGATTATCTTCAAATTCGATAATAAATATTAGCTGTTCATAAAAATTTATGTTTAAAACCTTCTTAGAAACGAGTAGTTTTTTACATTTTTTTATGTGAAAATTTTTTCGATTCGGAAACAATCTGTTTCAACTAATACAATTTCTTTATCTTTCCGAATTCTCCATGGGCATTCGACAATTATCCAACCTTTATCCAAAATAATATCCAAGGACAAATTTTCTTCAGTATTTACATCGGTCAAAATTTGTTCCATAAAATAACCAATGTTTATTTCACTTAAATTATCCATCTAGCCAGCTCCTTAAAAACAGTCTCTAAGGACAATAATTCCATAAAAAAACCTGTATTCCTACTTCAACTAATCTGCCCCTTTAGCTTAATAAGTCTATATTTCGATAATCTATGCAATAATTCCCTTAAATGAGAAGTTTAAATGGGAGGGATTAGGTTGTTAATATCAAAAGCGTGGGAAACATATGCGGCCGACAAACGAATTGAGGGCTTTTCACCGTATACAATAAAAGCCTATGGCATTCAGGCAAAGTTGCTTGTTCTGTATTTCAAGGATGCAGAAATTGCCACTCTTAACTCAGAAAATTTGAAGGAATACCTAAATAATTCATCGGCAGCCCTAAAGCCATCCAGTATGGCTCATAGGATACGGTTTATGAAATCCTTATTCCGTTGGTGCCACGAAGAAGGTCATATACACCATAACCCTGCATCAAAGTTAAAGGAGCCCAAGGTCGGAAAACGCATACCGAAATTCTTAACTGAAAGAGAAATCGAACTTCTGCGTGAAGCGTGTGTTAGCCCGATGGAAAAAGCCTTGTTTGAATTTATGTTTTCGACAGGATGCAGAATTGGGGAAATAGTTTCACTTGAACGTAATTGCATTAATTGGTCCAATCGCTCAGCAATTGTAAAGGGAAAAGGAGACAAGGAACGTGAGGTCTATTTTAATATAAGAGCCGAAATCTGGCTTAATCAATATATCAATGATCGCCAGGATACGGATCCTGCCATATTTGTTACAGAACGTCTGCCACATAGGATGAGCATTGCCCAAATGAGATATGTCATAAAACGAATCTCAGCTCGTGCGGCCATAAATAAGGAAATTTATCCTCATCAACTCAGACACAGCTATGCAACCCATTTGTTGAATTACGGAGCCCCTGTTGAAGTCATATAAAGTCTTTTGGGCCACGAGAAGAGTGAGACTACTCGAATATATGCCCAGCTAAGCGGAAGGGTAAGGCAAGAACTTTATCAAAAGTATTTCTAGAGAAAGAAGCGACGCTGTTGGCGTCGCTTTTGTATTCTCGCACCCGTTTGTTGAATAAGGCTTTCACAAAAAGTGCCTTATTCCTGCTTGAATCAAAGAACCCGTTATGAAACTTTTTAGGTGGCTCTCCCTAAAGACTTTTTTATTCTTTCAATTTGGTCGAGATGTCCTCGAATATGTATGACACGGTATTCTAATAATTCTTTGAATGTGAATCGTCCAGCATCCGCATACACTCCACCTCTTTCAAATTGTTCGGTTCTCAAATTACGGAGAATAGGTAGCATACTTGAGCGAAGTAATTTAAACAGTAGAAAGTATTCCTCACGGTCTAATTGTTCATATTCCAATGAATTTGCCCAAGCATCCTGGTCAGTGGATGTTAAAAGTGGTTCAGGTTCGGACAAAACTTTTTTCATTCTATGGGTAGACACTAACTCAGAATCTGTAATATGTATAATTATCTGATGTATACTCCATTTATCCTTTCCTGGTTTGAACCTAATCTCTTCCTCAGACAATTCATTAATGGATTCCCTTAACATCTCATAGCCTCGACTGTACTCGTCAATCAATGCGTCCATTTGGTTCCTCCTAAAATATATCATTGAGTTATAAATTCTAGATTAATCGTAATTATCCTTTACCGAGTTTTGTTCAACTAAACTACCCGTTAGTTCAATAAACAGCTGGACAATCTGTTAATTTAATGGACTAGTCACTTCAAGGCATTTTCCATTATACGCGTCCATCCTAATGGTTGGTTCTTCTCCATTTTTAGTTTTCAGTGTTACACTCGACTCGCGTTTATTAGTGAATTTATTAAAAAAGCCACTCTTTTTATCAATAGACAATTTCTCCAGTGTTATGTCAGCAAAATTAATATCAACGGCTTTTATTCCCAATTCTTTTGGTGGAACGTTCAAACACAAAACTGCATAATCTGTAGCTTCCCCAGTTGTCAATATTGGCTTTTGGTATACATATGCAAAACAAATGATAAGAAAAACTAAAATTTTGAAAACAGCTTTCTTCAAGTTTGTTGCCTTTAACACGTTTCAATCACCCTATCCAATATCGTATAAAATTAAATTCGACTCCCCCTCCAAAATTTAGTTTTATTGAACTATCCTGCCACAATAGTTCAATTAGAACGAGGAGCTGCCTGTCGCAGCTCCATCTTTAACTAATGCCCCCAATAGTTTAAGTGAAAATCTTCACATTCTTTTTTACTTTAACAAAATCTAATCCCCTAATGTGTAGGGGCATATCAAAAAGACGCCTTCTACTAAAGAAAAGCGCCCTATTCTGGAATAGGCCTTTACTAATATTACCTCTCGAAGCCCTTTTCACTTTTCTTGTGCTATTTGTCTCTAGAATAGTAGTTGAATACCGAACAGTTGAGGTAAACATAACATAAATCAAGACAGGCTGCACTGCACAGATAATTGCTCCGCCCACAGTGCAACTTGCCAAGCCTCGGTGAACGGTGAATGACGACGGCGGGGGTCACGCATTTCTTGTCGAGCCCAGAACCTCCAAATAGTGCTGATTGAACATAATGCCTAAGATGTTCCCAAAGGGATCGACCACGGAAGCAGTGATGAACCCCTCACCACGCTCTTTGGGTGCCTCGTACTCTTTCGCTCCCATAGACAGAAGCTTCTTGAAAGTTACTGCTACATCGTCCACGTGCCAGTATACTACGGCACCGGCCGGACCGGTCGCTGAACCATTGGGCGCGTACCGGCTATCAATCAAGCCCAACTCGTGCTGGTAGTCGCCGAGGCGAAACTCGGCATATCCAGGACGCTCAAAATATGGTTCGATGCCCAATAGCTCAGCGTACCACTCCTTTGCCGCTGCTAGATCATCTGTCCAAAAACTGACTGTGGTGAGTCCTCGTAATGTCTGTATGTTGCTCATATCGATTTCCTCCTTAATATGGATAATACGTCCCGATACTAAACCAAATAACATCTTCTGATTAACTTCGATTTACTTACGAATAATACCTTCTCTTATTCAAGAAAATGGCCTTTAACATAAAGAAAGAGTGTAATTCTTGCTACAGAATTACTCCGATTGTGGCAGATCGTTTTAGCTATTCAGATTACCGTACATGTCTTTCCAAATGCACGGCATGGCTACTCTAACTTCAACTGTAAGAATACCGCTTGAATGATTTCCACTTTATCTTACTTTCTTTGACTCTTCGTGAAGTATAGCTCGACAGCGGGCTACAAATTCAAACAGAAATTTAATCTCCTGTTCATTATATTTTTCGAATAATTCTCTCATAGATTGGCTAAAAGAAGCGAAGAGAGGGAGAATCTCTTTCTCCACTTTTTGAAGATGTACATTAATGATGACCCTTCTGCGGTCATTCGGATCTTTATCCCTATACACATAACTAGCTTTTTCAAGCCTGTCAATCACGCCAGTAACAGTTCCTGTCGTAAATCCAGTCATTTCGGCCAGCTTGCCAGCAGTCATCGGATAGTTCCGCAAGATAATATCCAAACATTTGTGATCTGTCGAATTCAAGCCCAGTCTTTCAGCCACGTTTTGATGGAACATGATGGTTTCCGTGCTGAAGTTCCTCAATTCCTCATTAAATAATTCTAATAATTGTTCCCTGGATGAATTTTTTTTTAACATTTTGAAAACCTCCGCATATAAATAATATATCTCACGAGATAAGATATTTAGAAAACGAGATAAGGTTCTTACTAACCATAATATATTCAAAAACTACAGTAATAGTTCAATGCATATGCACATTATTAGCAATCGTTAGACTCGGATGTCTTATATGAGTGGGAGAGAAAATAAATTGAGAGGTGTTTTTTCAATGAATTCACTGAAAGAAGTTCTTTCGCAAAATAAAGGGATTACTATTCATACGCTTGCAAATTACATGAAGCAATATACTCGGAATAATTGGAAATCCGTATTGCAAGAATATCAATCGGAGTTTCAGGATGCATTTGATAAGTCAGGGGAATTTGCCTATGGAATCTTCGGACGTAAGTTGTTCGGGCCTTTGATCGAAGAAATTGAGCGTGAAGGGTTTGTCTTGGAGTCTGATCATTTAGCATCTTCCGTGGAGTATTGGGGGCCGCCGGAAGAACGGGAACGGTGCATGTGGCATACTTGCAAACAAGCCGATGGCACTTCAATAGGCAGCTTGGTCACCCGTGTCTTTCACGATCATACGCAGTTTCATATACCCCGTTCACCCGATATCATAGCACTTGAGCAAACGGAAAAAAGCGAGATTGTCGAGGCGCTTTCCCGTGCTTCCACCCGCATCACCAAATATAACGAATTCACTGGTACATTTTTAACAGAAAAAATCGACAATGACGAACAAAAGGAGCAATGTTGGGAATACAGTGTTGAGGTCGGATTGGGAGATTATCTTGAAATCGATAACCCCGAAATGAGCGAAGGGATGCTTGATCATGCTCTTTCTCTTTGGGGACGCAATAACTGGGAACTAACGTCAGTTGTTCCTTATCAGGGACGTCTAGTTGCGTTCTTTAAACGTCCTGTTTTCGGAAGAGAGTAGAAATTAAAAGTAAGCACTGTAGTTACGTGCCTTCTATGGTGAAGGACCATGGGAATTAAAAACGAGCGCTTAGCAGATTCTTGCTCGTAGGAAAACTGCGAAAATCATTTCAGTAAGTAGATTGCAGTTGATCACACAGTTACGGTTACTGTTTCTACCAAAATTGTAGCTAACCCCCTCGATATCATCTACTCCTTGACGCATGGGTATCTTAGGGGTTCGCTTATATTTTATATTGACGTACACTTTACCCAAAAAGCTTTAATCCCTGTCAATTCTTTTTTAGTAAAAGTCCACAACTTAAACACGTTATCTTCAACAATCTGGCCCGATTGCGGAATAAAAAAATCCTACATATCAATACAAAACTTTTAATCAAACTTTTTTATAAACATCGCGACTTTATTTCAAAGCCACATGAAATCGTTCGGATGTTAAACAACAATGAATCTACTCAAAGATCCTTTTATCTTGCTACCTAATTTAATAGTTGCGAACTTAGGTACGATATGGTAAAACTTAGGTACGCCCATAAGGGTTCAATGTTATTTTTAAGGAGTGTTATGCAATGAATAAAACAGAACTTGTAAGTCAAGTGGCTCAAACTTCCGAACTTACCCAAAAAGATGCTGGTAAAGCTGTTGATGCTGTTTTTAATTCTATATTGGAAGCATTAAAAAATGGAGATAAAGTTCAATTAATTGGTTTCGGTAACTTTGAAGTTCGTGAACGTGCTGCTCGTAAGGGACGTAACCCACAAACTGGAGAAGAAATTGAAATCCAGGGCGGGAAAGTACCTGCATTTAAGCCTGGAAAGCAATTAAAGGATGCTGTAGCTGGTAAATAACTTACTCTTACTACATAACAAAAAGTGATGGTTTCAATCATCACTTTTTTATTTTGATCTGCTAAATTCCATTGTTGATAAGGGGCAAAGAAGACTCTAATAATTCAGCCAATAATATATTATAGTTTTCAACTAATGCACCTGTTAGCTTAAGTACACTCTTTCACAAACTCATACAATAACACCGTTAAATTACGATACTTTTTTCAAATAAAGCCTTGTTTGTACTGCTTGTTTATATTACTCGACGCTCAATAATTGAAATTACATTTTAGGGGCTTCCATACCTATCATTGCCCATTCCTCTTTTGATGGACCATAAAGACCTGGGACTGTTAAACCTGCTTGACGCATAAGAATTGTCATTTGTCCTCGATGGTGAATTTGATGTTGAATTAAAAAAGATAAAATCTCTCCCTTTGACATTTTTTGCCCAAACATATCCTGTACTTCTCTAAGACTGTTGTCAGTCCATTGATTTTTTACTGCTTCAACCAAACCATTACTTGCTTGTTGATAGCTGTCAGAGATGGACTTTGCTGAAGTTGGAACTGTATAATCTTGATTAGGAGAATCAAAAGAAAGGTCTGTTCTAGATGTCACAACGCCAATTGCTGTTACCGTATGCCAAGCAATCCGACCTAAAGTCCAATTTTGAGGTGTTACTTCTTGAGGTAATGATTCATCAGTAAGTTGATTAAGGATTTTCTGAGTAGCGTCTGCTTCAAAATTCCATAATTTAAAGAAACCATCTAAAGTTTGAAACATATTCATCCTCCTCACTTAAATACTTAACAAATATATTCTACACTTTCAAAAAGATGCCTGCTCATTTAACAAAAAACCACTAATTAATTTCTAAAACAATAATATTAATTGAAGTTATTATTAGCTATCTTGGTGTACTAACCTGCTCCGTTAGTACAATAACCTCAACAAAAAAGGCACTTTTCCTTCTTGAAGGTAAGCACCATAAAGTCTCTGTTATTGTTCCTCTAACCATTTCTCTCTAGCTAACCATCCCCAAAGTCCCATTCCTGTCATCACAATTATAAAAACAAGGTATACCCAATGCATTTTAAAAATCCTATCCTTGTTAATTTAAAACACTTATGAGAATTTCTTATAGTAAAACGGGGCGTTGTCTCTATAACTGTTAGTCCCAGAAGCCTTGTTATTAAAGAATGGTGCACGATTGCGATTGCTGAACAACAAAAAACCCTGCATGAGCAAGGTTTTCATATTCCTTTTTTTGTCCTGTAAAGTATTAGTCTTCTTGCATTATTTCATCAAAAGCTGAAGAAACTCTGTCGAATTCCTCGTCGCTTTCAATGGCTGTGAAGTCTCCATCCTGGTTGACCTTTAAAAAGAAAATATCAATGTCTTCCTCGATTTCTTCTTGAAGATCCTCCACAAATCCGACTGCAACGTATTCTGTCCCTTCCATATTTACCACTGCCAGCACTTCAATTTCCTCGCCCTGGTCATTTGTAAAAATTTCGCCTACTTCAATGTTTTCCATGAGATAGCCCCTCTCCTTTTTGAAAAATTTTCTTGCACAAATTATCGTTTAGAAGGATTCATAATCATTTTATTTCCAAAGAAAACTTTATTCATGCAGGAAATCCATATTTAAACATTAAACATACTATTATTAATATATAACAAAATTATCTGAGGTTTCAAACTACCACTAACCTGCCTTTTAGTTCAATAAAAAAGAGCTATTCTCCTTCTTGAAGAATTGCACCCGTTAGTTGAACAAGGGCGATTTAAATTAGTTGCTCATTATACACGCTAATTGGGTGTATTTTCTTTTGTAATAAGTTATTAATTATTTGCTTTATTACACAAGGTTCTCGTAAGTCTTTGTTTTCAAATGTTACAAGTTCATTTACTTTTATCCACTTGCTGTCAGAAATTACATCTTCTTCGAGATTTAGAGAACCTCCTGTAACCTCACCAACAAAATGAAATAAAATAACTTGATTGTTTGTATTACTAACAAAATTATATACACCAGTGGTACCAATTAGTTTTACATCAAACCCTGTTTCCTCTTTAACTTCCCTCTGAGCCGAATAGAGAATGTCCTCACCGTTTTCGACATGACCACTTGGAAAGTTCCACTTATCAATTGCAGTAGGTTTATTCTCTTTTATAATTAAGACTTTATCGTCATTAAAGATTGACACACTTGCTACTAAAACAATTCCATCTTGCGACATCTGAGTTCTCCCCAATTCCCTCTTCAAATTAATTTATCTCTATTATACCTGTTTAGCTTTCTTTCACTAACCTGCCCCGTTAGTGAAAATCGTTCCTGAATATAACAGAAACGCACTTCATTAGTTGATTTTCAATCTTAACGAATTATCTCGTAAGATTGAAAAAAAATACCATTAAAAAGAATGACTAAAATGATTATTAATAAAAGAATAGTGACAATCAATAAACTTTCTTTATTTTTAATTTTTTCAAGCACTCTTTTTTGTTTTATTTTTTGCTTATAATTTTCTTCGAACCATAAGAATCACCTTTTTGATTTATGTAATTCCTTCAAAAGATGGTCCCTTCCTCTACTAACGCACCCGTTAGTTGAATAAGCAGTTTCTTTTACCACTCTCTCCATTCTTCGGTAATGTCTTCATCGGATACTAAGCCAGCTATATTTGCTGCTTCAATAAAATATTCACACAGTTCTTCTCTCTCCATTGTCTCAATAAAATAATCATATTTGTCATTTATTTCATTTAAACTGATTACAACCTCTTTAACAAATTTCATTATTTCTTTCTTTTTCGGCTTAACTCCAAGTTTTATTAGGTTTTTAATGTAAGAATCAAGAACCTTGATAGTAGCTTCAATATTTTCGAGATTAAAAATATCATCACCATCAGTCATTCTCTTTGTCCATTCATTTGTAGGTTTAGTTAATTCCTGAAGATTCCTTTTTCCACCAGAAATCTGTTTAGTTTTGAGTTTCTGTTTAGTATAATACACATACTCAATTCCGTCACAAACTGTTAAATTTTCATCTATGATATTCGTTTCAGGAAACACGAGACTCTTGAGTTTGGTTAATTTTTTGACAAAGCTAAGGGATGGTATATCACCACAGGCTATTATTTTGAGATCTTCAAGTTCCTTTAGATTCTGGATAGGAGAAAAATCCTCTATGCTTTTACAATTCTCAAAAAACAATTCGGATACTGGAGCCTTTAATTCTTCCAAAGTTGTTATATTAGCTAATGTTCTTAGTAATTGGTCTAATCCCTCAGTAATTGTAATGGGAAAAGGAGACAAGGAACGTGAGGTCTTTTTTAATATAAGGGCCGAAATCTGGCTTAAGCGATACATCAATGGTCGCCAGGATACGGATCCTGCCATATTTGTGACAGAACGACTGCAGCCACATAGGATGAGTATTGCCCAAATGAGATATGTCATAAAACGAATCTCAGCTCGTGCGGCCATAAATAAGGAAATTTATCCTCATCAACTCAGACACATCTATGCAACCCATTTGTTGAATAACGGAGCCCCTGTTGAAGTCATACAACGTCTTTTGGGCCACGAGAAGAGTGAGACTACTCGAATATATGCCCAGCTAAGCGGAAGGGTAAGGCAAGAATTTTATCAAAAGTATTTCTAGAGAAAGAAGCGACGCTGTTGGCGTCGCTTTTGTATTCTCGCATCCTTTACTTTAAGTATATTTATTAACAACTAAAAATTAAATTTAATAAATCCCCCTTCATTATAGAGGGAAGTTTTGTTTGGTTAATATTTTTCCTGCATCCCTATTTTAATGACCATATATAGGAAGGAGATAAGATTATGATCTCATCTCCCCCTTGATTTTACTTCACTTTGAAATAAACTTCCATTGTCCATTGCTAGAGGCTCCACCTAAAGTTGGTCTGGTAATATTGTTTGTTGGAAATAAATCATGATGGCGGAAGAACATAGTAGGCTCATTCATATCGTCTGATGAGCGTATACCAATAACTTCTACTTCTAGTAATGTCCCATTTCTTCTTACGTCACCTGTCATTGATACACGAACAACTTGCCCCGGAACGAAAGTTACAGGCACAGCAAGCGTAATGAGACTATCAGCAGGAAATGTGATAACACCGGATGGAAAAACATGTGTTAGAGGACTACCGGGTTCAGTACCAAAATCAGCGAAAAATTCAGCTTCCAAATCTGTGTGTGTAGGATTCATTACCTCCACAAGAACGATGTCAGGATTAGTCCCAACTGGATCCCCACTCACTTTACTAGGAACACGAAATGGACCTGTTGTAAGACCAAGAAACCTTATTCCCATGTAAACAACTCCTTTTAATATTTGATAATACTTCGATTGAGAAGCGTTTCCGTATAAATTATGTTGAAATAAGTAAACTGGCACAACAGTTGTCCATAATCCGGTGAAAGTTTTCCAAAATGTGTAGATGATTATATGATTGCGAATAAAAGTGGTTTTTTTTCGTCAATACAAGAGAAAGATAAATCGGAAAGTTACCCGTATTCTTATAGCGAAAAAAGATATCAAATAATAACAACATTTAATCAAAGGTGTGCAGGTGGTGGGAGAGTGTCTTAAATTACCTGTTACTCTTTTGGAAAGCGCCTATTTAATTTACCTAAGTATGGAGCAAACTTTTAGGTCGCCACTTGAAAGTAAGCTGTATTCTAGACAGTCTAGAGGAATGTCTCAATTTTGGAGACATTCCTTTTTATTTAACCAACAATATTTAATTCCTTCCTAAACAAAAGCACCCGTTAGTTTAATAAGAACAGCGACGCTTCTTCAACAATCGCGCCCTTTAATGGCATAACTAAGATATGTCTCAATTCTTAAATCACTGAATTGTTCTTAAACTAACGCCCCTCATATGTTCAAGGAGCTTCCATTTCGGTGTTGAACAAGGAGGGGGTTGGCACTCCTCCAGTTGCGTGTCAATTAAAACAATCGTCTCTCAGCACTAGGTCTAGCCAGGCTTTCGCCTCATTGTACAAAATCGGATTGTTTTGCGGCGTGTAGTAAGCGAGGATTGCGACTGCCTGTGATACGACCCATCCGCGGGCCCTTGCCCATGTAGCGTCGTCCATCGGGAGAGCCTTACGGAACGCATCGCGTGCCACAGGCGAATGCAACTTCCATGCGACCATCACATCGCACGCAGGATCGCCAATGCCCATTGTTTCCCAATCAATCACACCGCTGATACGCTTATCTCGTACAAGCCAGTTACGTACATCTAGATCGCCGTGATGCCAAACAGGAGGGCCGTTCCACCGAGGCGCAGCAAGAGCCGACTCCCACACAGCAGACACCGCTGGGTCGCCATCGAATCGTGCCAACCAGTATCGGAAGTCCTCATCCCGTTGGGCCAAAGGAATGCCGCGTCCTAACGGCCCTCCCGATGAATCGACTTGTTGCAGCGCTGCGACGAACGATGCGAGATCACGCGCTGCCTGAACCTCGTCAATCGCCTCTATCGGCACCGTCTCGCCCTGAAGCCACGTATGTACCTCCCAAAACCATGGATATTCATTATTGGGACTCCCCTGAGCTATAGGCACAGGGATTTCAAGCGGAACCAAGGGTGCGAGTTTTGGAAGCCATGTGAGCTCACGACCTCCCGGTGTCGTCGGTCCTGCCCTCCGTGCGAGCCGAACTGAATATTCGTCGCCAAGTCGGAAAATGGCGTGTACCGTTCCAACTGGCTCGACCCGCGACAGGGGCAGTTCTGCCCAGTGGGGGAACTGATCGACAAGCAAACGACGCACGAGTCGCTCGTCAATTTCTAATTCGTCAACGTGCATTTTCTCGCCCATCAAAATATCCCCCCTCGGTTGCTGTGAGGTAAAATTTGCGATCGCCATGTCTTGAACAAATGTCCTGACATTTCCATCTAGTTAAATGCATTACATTGTATCCCCCTCGTGTCATTAGATGTTACACCTTAGTTTTTGGTGGAATCTTATATGTTGCCTCCTTTTCCCCACCTAACCAATATCTGTTTCTACAAAATGGTTAATAACTCCTTCTTCAACTATCCTGCCACTTTAGCTTAATAAGCCTATATTTCGATAATCTAGGCAATAATTCCTCTTAAATGAGAAGTTTAAATGGGAGGGATTGGGTTGTTAATATCAAAAGCGTGGGAAACATATGCAGCCGACAAACGAATTGAGGGCTTTTCACCGTATACAATAAAAGCCTATGGCATTCAGGCAAAGTTGCTTGTTCTATATTTCAAGGATGCAGAAATTGCTACTCTTAACACAGAAAGTTTGAAGGAATACCTAAATAATTCAGCGGCTGCCCTAAAGCCATCCAGTATGGCTCATAGGATACGGTTTATGAAATCATTATTCCGTTGGTGCCACGAAGAAGGTCATATACACCATAACCCTGCATCAATGTTAGAGGAACCCAAGGTCGGAAAACGCATACCGAAGTTCTTAACTGAAAGAGAAATCGAACTTCTGAGTGAAGCGTGTGTTAGCCCGATGGAAAAACCTTGTTTGAATTTATGTTTTCGACAGGATGCAGAATTGGGGAAATAGTTTCACTTGAACGTAATTGCATTAATTGGTCCAATCGCTTAGCAATTGTAAAGGGAAAAGGAGACAAGGAACGTGAGGTCTATTTTAATATAAGAGCCGAAATCTGGCTTAAGCGATAAATCAATGATCGCCAGGATACGGATCCTGCCATATTTGTGACAGAACGGCTGCCACATAGGATGAGCATTGCCCAAATGAGATATGTCATAAAACGAATCTCAGCTCGTGCGGCCATAAATAAGGAAATTTATCCTCATCAACTCAGACACAGCTATGCAACCCATTTGTTGAATAACGGAGCCCCTGTTGAAGTCATACAAAGTCTTTTGGGCCACGCCTATGAAGGGACTCTTAACGGGTTCCGAAGATAGGTGTAATTAGAATAATGACAGTAATATTTCTAAGTAAATTGACACGAAAAAACGTTATAATGTAATACGAAAAAGGGCGGCATTTGCCGTCCTTTTCGAATAGCTCTGTTAAAACTTGTTGTTGATTTTTGACTAAAACACAACCCACCGATTAGGAGGGTTCTTACTATGCTATTGAACTAAAGAATCCCCGTTACTCCAATAAGCATCACTTTTTATAAATCATTAGCTGACCTTTGCCAACATCAACTATCAATGAATCATGAACCTCAGAATTTTTAACAATCTCGATAAACTCATCGACTTCTTGACGATGTGAATTTACGTTATCGACAATCATTAAAGAATTTGGTTTAAGAATCCTATTTAAGTCTTCCCACCAATTTAAATATTGCTTTCGGTCAGAATCTAAAAAAATAAAATCAAATATCTGGTCTTCTTGGTTCTTTATGAATTCTCCTGCATCTCCGTGGTGCAATGAAATAATACTTTCTAACTCTGCCCTTCTAAAATTATCTAAAGCCATCGTTACCTTATTATCATTAAATTCTAAAGTGGTTACATGCCCTTCTGAATCTAAGAAGTTTTGAGCCAACCAAATAGTTGAGTATCCATTTGAAGTACCTACTTCTAAAACACTCTTAGCTTTATTACTTTTAATTAATATTGAAAGGAATTCCCCAGTTTCTTTCGTAATATTTTTCATTTTTAATCTGCCCTCTTGCATGTTTAAATCGTTATTTAGACCAAAAGACTCAAGCTCATTTAAGAGTAGCTCAATATTTTTTTGCATTGTATCCCCCTCCAATGTTATCAACTAACATATAAAATTCTGTGTATCCTCGTTAAATCCTTTTAAAGTTTTCTGCCCGGTTGTTCTAATAAGAAATTCAACAATGAAGGCTATTAGTCCTTCTAGATGACCACCTCTGTAAGTTTTTGTTGTGGCGTATTTCTTTGCTCCACAAACGATAAAAGCAGTGCGATTTCAGTTGCGAAATCCACTGCTCTTATACTTGTTTTTATACTTGTTTTTTGCTGTGCAGGTACTCCAAAAGAGAACGGCTTAGAAAACATCCCAAGCTTTTTATCTTTAATGTATTGTTCTTATTCCACTAAAGCCCCCCGATTCTGAATGGGCACTTTAACTCATTCTCGACTATTTTTTAAAATTCTCATCTACCAAGGGTTTTCCTTCTTGATCAATGCCTCTACAATTAATACGCCTGGCATAACTGGATAATTGGGGAAGTGTCCGTTAAAAAAATCCTCATTCACACTCACATTTTTTATACCAACTGCTCTATTTCCTTCTTCTAATTCCAAAATTCTATCCACTAAAAGAAATGGATAACGATGTCTAATAACTTCCTTAATTTTTTGAGTATCTAACATCATAAAAGCTCCCGAATCAATAATATTTAAAAAAATCTATTTTTTTATTTTATCACTTGGTATTAATAGTTTGTACTAAAAGAAAGAGCTTCATTAACTCTACTGCCCGTTAGCACAATATTTCTAGTTCAATACTAACATAATATTGCAAAAAACATTTAATTCCCCTAATAGAAAAGACGACCTAATATGATCGCCTTGTATAACAATTGCACCTGTTAGTTAAACAACAGAAGGTATCTTAGTCAAGAACTTCCCAACCCGTATTAGAGTATTTATTACATATCCTAAGGTTCAAGCCTCAAAATAAATTCTTCAACAACCTTGCCTCTTGCGTTGGAAAAACCCTTATCTTCAGGGATGATTTTAAACCTGCATTTTTCCAATACCCTGATGGAGGCGAGATTATCTTTAGCGGCACGAGCATAAAGCGGGCGCAGCTTTATATACTTCAGAAATTCTAACAACGCTTTAGTTGCAATACCTTGACCCCAATATTCCTTCCCAATCCAGTAGCTTACTTCGGGTTCGCCGAACTGTTCAAAGTTCGAGAGGTGTCCAGTGACAATGCCATTGAATAATATAGTCTTAATTGTGATGGTCTCATCAGCGATAATTTTTGTCCAATGGTCAAAAAATGCGTCCTTATCAGTGGGGTCTTTAGTTGTAAATGCAGCCATATAGTTCGCCGTTGAGTCAAGTTGTTGTTCGAAAAAGATAGGAAGATCTTCCTCTGTGATATCTCGTAGCTTCACTTCGCTTTTGCTAATGGATTCCATATAATTCACAAGCTCCCTAACATATTTTTGGATATAAATTCTGCCTAGTTTAGATAAATTCCTTCTTCCACAAACCTGCCCGTTTGTTCAGTAAGGAATTTAATTATAAAGGCGGTTAATCCTACTTGGATCAACGCACCCGTTAAGAGATAATCGTATCTTACTAAGGGAGTTCAATGACCTGTAGCGTTCAAAGTGATTAGGGTTTTTTGGCCAATTAAATTTGTTATCGCATTCTAATTCAGGGAGACAAGATAGTCGGCAAGTTTATCGAAAGCACCCTCAAGATCTTGTTGAAGCATTGGAGCCATATCGTTGTAGGATTCTTGTTCCTCAGCAGAAGCGTTCACAGGGCAACCTTTCAGTTTTAAAACAGTTTTCCCTTCGTTATCTTCAAGCGTTATGAGATTCATAATTTCAAGAGGCCAGCTCCCACTAAAAGGCGCTCCGACCGTATTGCCATGCTCATCGGAAAAAGATTGAATATAAGACACTTTCTCAGGTTCGACAACCTCTTGGTATGTAAATTTTCTCCACATAACTAGATTTCCGTCAGGAGACGTCAGAATACCTAAAAATCGGCCACCTGATTGAGCGTCCATTATAACGACTTCGAGTGTGAATCCCTTTGGTCCCCACCATTTCGCGAAATGCCCGAGCTCTGTCCATGCTTTAAATACGAGTTCGCGAGGGGCATCGAATACACGCGTAAATTCGAACGATTGATTCAGATTGTTAACCATAAAATCCTCCTTGTTTTTTGAAAGGAACTATTTCTAGTCTACAACTTTATTTTCTCAGTCAAAAACTTTGTTTTTCAGTTTTAATACTTAATCTCACAGAACAATGATACCATGTATTGGAAGTATCCTGCCCCGTTAGTGGAACAAAAAAAGGAGTTGCCACAGCAACTCCCTGTTCAATCCTTATCACCCGTTCATTAAGAACTCTTTTCTTTACTATTCAAATGCAAGTAAATCTGAGATAAATCCATTAATATTTCCTTTTAACACTACCCCGTGTCCCGTACATAAATATTCAACATCAAATTTATTAATAGCCCTTAAACCTTCGATAAATAAATTAAAATTGTGTTTTTTTCTCATATCCTCGTTTTGGGACCAATCAGACACAAATTGTTTAAACTTTTCTCTTTCCAATTTACCTGTATCTACAACATTATTCCCCTTCAATGGTTCTCCAAAGAAACAGATATGGTCTCCACAAAATAATACTTTGCTTTTACGATGATATAGTAAGACAGAACCTTTTGTATGATATCCAAGTAGCACACATTCTAAATTGCTTACGGTTGAACCGTTATCTGGGAGATTCATTTTTAATTGGTTTCTAAGATTTTCTGGAATTAATTCTAAATCTTTATTATGAATAAAACCTTCTATTTCTCCTAAAAAGTGAGCTCCCCCGATATGGTCTTTATGACCGTGTGTGGCAATAAAGTGAGTTATATCTTTATTGGAAATCCCTTTACTGTTTAGGGCAGAATACAGGAAGCCAGAATGTTCTTCCTTCCCTGAATCAATAAGTATATAATGATTGTTTTCGAGCAACAAGTAGCAATTATTATATGAGTTCCAGGATTTATCCCACAATAAAAAAGCGTACACATCTTTCGCTATTTCTTCGAGATATGTTTTCATTCTATCCCCCCAATACTCTACAATTATTAAGTACTATTCGTTCAATTTTTGGAAAATACCTTCCTCTACTAACATGACCCGTTAGCTCAACAAAAAAAGACCGCCGCAGCGATCAATCACTTTTTTACTAACGCCCCCGTTACTTTAAGTACATTTCTTCACAATATTGCTTTAATATAAAAGTTTTATGAAATACTAACTCTTTAGAATGTAAGCAATAAGGTCTAATATCGTTCCTAAACCAACTAAAGATGTCCAAAAAACATTTAGTTTTAACAAACGTTTTTCTTCTTTATCTAATAAATTATCATCAGTTCTTTTGTATTATTATCTTACCTTTTAATTTCTTTAAGACTTTTATTGAGTTCAACAACCCAAGAAGTTCCAGTATAGTCCCAATTACAAATAGCCAAAAACTAATACTCATATTCCGCCCCTAACAATAATATGGTGGGATTTCTCTTTAAAAAGGTTTTAATTCCAACGTCTGCAATAGCTTTATTAATGATGTTCCATAATGGAGTATTTTCAAATTGTTATTTGGATGAGACATTTTATGTACCTCCTTCACTCAAGCACCCTTTAGCGTAAGTGAGTAAATGCATAAACACTAAAATAAAAACAAATAAAGGCAAATATAAATAAAAATGTTTTGCTAACCTGATATGGCAACAGTCTTAATAAGATGACAACGGATAAAGCGATGATGGTACCGATGATTGAATCGGCTCCAGAACCATCTAAACCCTCGTTTTCGTGTCTTTTTTTATTATAGGCAAATCCACCATATAACGCCAAAAAACCAATTAAAACAGACATTGACCCCAATAAAGCCATTATCTCACCCCATTAATTTAGCGAAGTCTTATTCAAGTATCCTGCTCCGTTAGCTCAATAACAAAAGGCTGCCGTTTGTGCAGTCAGTTCTTTAAGGAACAACCGTTAGTTGAGTTAGGATTTTCACTTACTGTCTTTCAAAAAATTAGAAATTAGAGATATTACTAAACCTAAAAATGAAACGCCTAATCCAAATGTAGTTGCCGAACCACTGGATGTTAGTATAAGTGCTATACCAAAAAGAGATATTGAAATACCTAAAAGTGATAAACGCATTTTATCTTCACCCCACCTTAATGTAATAATTCTACACAAAGTCTAAATATCCCTGTTAAACTATTCTGCCATTTAGTTGAAGAAGAAAAAGATGGAATCTCCGTGGAATCCCATCTTGTAAAGCACCCGTTAGTGAAGTAAGGAAGTAAGGGCAGTCTGACTTTAACTGTTCCAACGTAAGATAAATTTCCACCAAACAAAATCAAAAATTATAAGGATGCCTATCCCAAACAAAATGTAAGCGGAAATTTTGTGTTTTTTCATATATTCTTCAACCCCACCCACAATGGCACCACAAAAAAAGAAAAGATAGCCCAATCTGGTAAGCCATATCGTAAACGAAGTTTCAGGTGGGACTAAGAATGAGCGGATACTGAACATAACAACACCTATTATCATCAACAAATACCACAAACGCTGCTTGAGGTGATTCAATTTATTCACCCTCACTTACAGTTTTATTAGAATAAATTTATAATTTCTTAACAAATAACTGTTTTCTTTACTATCATCTTGAGTATCCTACTAGATTCTTCATTATTTGCATACGGTGAATTAATTCCTTTATTTCATACTCCTTATTCAAGCATGCTGCCCCGTTACTTATAGGAAATTATTTCACAATGTTTCCTAAATATAAAAGGAGGTTGACCTAATCTAAACTACTTTTCAAACCTTCTAATATTAGCATTCCAACTGTTATTTCCGACCCATACTCCCAATGGAATATAGACTATTAGGGCAAATAGATAGATAAAAATAACTTGAGGAATATTGGATAATGTTGTTCTATTAAACACAAACATATCAAATGTAACAATTAACAATATAAAAACTTCATAAATAAATATTGATTTTAAAACATAACCTTTTTTACCTTTGGATTTTATCCTATTCCATTTTTCTTTTTTATTATCAAAACTACTCATTTGAATCGAAGCCTCCATTTGTTTTCAATCATCTTTCATTGTAATCGCTTAAAATGGCTCAATGATACTGGAAATTAAAGGGGTTTTTTCGAAGACAAAAAGGAACCCTTCGGGTTCCCATAGCGGATTGCTCTATTCAATTAACGCACCCGATAGTTTAAGTACAATGCTTCACATACTTACCTTATTGCTATGTAGAAAGGGTCTATTTGGTAGGAGTCCATAGTGGAATATTATTTGCCAATTGCCGTTTCTTTTTTCAAATAGAACTTCGCAAAGTATATTTATTTCTGTTTTCTCATCGTTTTACATTTAACACAATTACCACACTTGAAGCTGTTCTGAAATTCCATCTTTGTCCTATGCTATAAATATATATTCCTTCCTCACCTGGCGATGTAAAGCTAAAGTCTGGTAATTCTTCTTCTTTCTCCAACTTATTATTCGCCCACTGTTTCAGAACCATTTTGGGAACTTCGTCATAATTTAACTCAATTATTGTATTAGGTTTAATAGTATATGGTTCCACATCTTTATAAACTGATGGAGGTTCATTATTATCTACCCCCGACTGATTAGCAACATAACCTAATTTATTAGTATATTTATCATGCTTTTATTAGTCACTTGCTCATACTGTATTTTTTATTCTACGTCGACTAAGAAAATTTTCTCTTTAAGGGGTAGAGTGAGCAAAGCTACGATATACCTCAAAGTAGATTCCATTCCAAGAAATGTATTAAACAAGACCTCACTGGAGTTCAACGGGTTTTTAGCTGCTTTGGTTCACTTTTTTCGATATAAGGTCATTCGCGAAATACTCACTTTAGAGATCGTAGCTTCTTGATTAATGTCCACACTAGTCTATCACTGCAATCCTGCGAAAATAACAGCTATAAAAAATATGATTTGTAAAATCGTTCGGGGGAAAAGAGGTGTACTTGGTCTTCCACCAATGGTGATTCCTTTTCGTGCAGCTCGAATGTTAGCTGGGAACATAACAATAAGTAAGAATGCTAAAATGACTGAAGCAATACTTGAAGTAATAGGAATCAACAGGCCTATGGCGCAAGCGATTTCGATTATTCCAGTAATGGTCACGATGAGACCTGGTTTTGGCAGAACTGGAGGTACCATTTTGATAAGATCTGGACGTCTCTTTCCCCAATGAGCAGTTGCCGTAAATAAAAACATCAGAGCAACAGCGATTCGTAAAGAAGTTTCCCAACCATCAAAATATGACAGTCCGAAAAAACCGATCAAGTAAAATATCAAGAATGATCCAATCAATAGGATAAATGGAGCCATTTTTTCCCCCCTTCTTATTTAAAACCATTGGTAAGCATTAAATACAAAATAACGACAGGTAATAAATATTCTCGGAAGTTGTACTTTGTCATATTTTATTTTTTAAATTTCTTAGATTTTCTATATCTCCATTTACTATTACATCTATATGAGCAGAAATAATATCAATATTTAAATCCCACCATTTAATTTCTAGCAATTCGTTAATAATTTCTTCTGAGAAACGATTTTTAAGTTTCTTTGCAGGATTTCCCCCAACGATAGTGTAAGGTTCCACATCCTGTGTAATAACCGATTTGGCTGCTACAATTGCACCGTTCCCTATTTTTATTCCAGGCATAATGACAGTATCCATTCCAATCCAAACATCATTTCCAATTATGGTATCACCTTTAAACGGCAACTGATCTAACGTTGGCGTATATTTCTCCCAACCGTGTCCGAAAATATTGAACGGGTAGGTTGAAAAACCATCCATTCTATGATTAGCTCCATTCATAATAAACGTTACACCGGGGGCTATGGCACAAAATTTCCCTATAATAAGTTTGTCACCGAAGAATTCGTAGTGGTATAGCACTTGATCTTCAAAGGATTCACCATTTCTTGCGTCGTAATATGAGTATTCACCCACATTAATGTTTGGTCTAGTAATTGTATTTTTAATAAATTGCACAACTTGATTTCCTTTAATGGGATACATATCTGTAGGATTTGGCCCATGTTGCTTATTTGATTCCATAGGATCTACTTCCTTTCAGGATTTTTATAATAAACTTAGCCGACCTATCTTATTGCATTCCTCAGCGAACCAAATGGCCCCATCGGGTCCTAATACAATTCCATGTGGCTCCGCATTTTGTGTAGGGATTGAATATTCTGTAAATTCTCCTTTCGTTGTAATTCGACCAATTTGATTACTTCCCCATTCGCTGAACCATAAAGCACGATCAGGGCCTTCTACTATTGCGTGTGGGCGAGCATTTGCAGTAGGGATTGAATATTCACTTATTGTTCCAGAGGGAGTAATTCTGCCGATTTTATTTCCATTAATTTCTACGAACCAGAGGGCGTTGTCAGGTCCACATGTAATACCTACAGGACAAGCATTCTTTGTGGGTAAAAGGTAATTCGATACTTCTCCAAGAATAGTAATCCGCCCAATTTGATTACTCTGATTTTCAGTAAACCAAATCGCATCATCCGGTCCAGCAACAATAAAAGAGGGGGAGGAACCAGGATTCGGTAAATCATACTCAATCATTTCACCTGACGGTAAAATTCGTCCTATTCTATTTCCGTTCATTTCCGTAAACCAAATGTCTCCATTGTGTCCCTCAGTTATTCCAAAAGGTGCTGAATCTGGATACGGTAGAACATATTCGATGATTTCACCTGTTACTGTCAGTTTTCCAATTTTATTAGCCTTATTTTCCGTAAACCATACATCACCCTGAGTTGTGGAGACTATAGACAGAACACCGGCATTGGATGTAGGAACAACGAAATGAGTGAATTCGCCGTTAACAGTCATTCGCCCAATTTGATTGGCTTTATGTTGTGTAAACCATAGCGCACCATCTTTTCCTGTGGTTATTCCATAAGGGCCAGAATCTATGTCAAGAAGTTCGTATTCTTCAATTTTTAACATTCGTGTAGTTCCTCCTTTTCTTAATAAAAAATCTTTTAGTAATTCGTTAGAGAATAATTGGATTGCTGTTAAAGAAGCTTTTTAAAAGGTGGGCAAAGTTAGTTTCCATAAACACATATGCTATCGGTATTAGAATTATCTCGAAAATTTTTATGAAACCATTTCTATTTGAATTCTAGAGTAGAAAACATTCATTATATAGGCCGGTTAACTAATTAGCCATGTGGTCTATTTGATCATGACAAGTTGTCTTCTAATTGAATAATTTTTTTAATAATTTCTTCTCAATTAATTTCTTCTAAAGGAAAGCGCACGATTGCTGAAGATTAAGATATGATCGTGATTGCTGCCTTTATCTTGTTGAACTAATGCACCCGTTAGTTTAAGTACATTATTTCACAAACTTTTCTTTGAAGTTAAATGAGATACTATCTAAGACAAATCGATAAATTCTAGTTCCATTTCTGCTTCTGCTTTCGAACGATAAACGGTAACTTTATCATAGGGTTTCAAGTTGTCATACCATGATTCTATATTACTCAGAAAATCTTCTCCGTTTTCAGAAATTATCATGCACTCTAAATTCTTATTGATATAACAGATTGGTGCGACACTTTCTAGGTCACATTGTTGTCCAACGGTTCCGATAAATCCACCTTTACTATCTTTTGCCATAATATCCACATGTGGTACCGTATAAAATTCTAAATGTGGAATATAATCGTCAAATATAAATTGAATATCATAATCGTTAGCATATTTTTGATACTCCTCATTTCTATCATAAACACTCATAGAAAAAATTGTTGTACCTGCTGATATAAACTCAGTATCTTTTAAAAATACATTTATGGCTCCAGTTAATTCTGTTCTATCTAGATAAACTTTTCGCATCTTTAACCTCCGTCAAATCTGTATTTATGCAGATATCCATATTGCTTTAATGTCGCATTTTTCTACTAATGTGTATGTCCTTGATATTTTACATAACTTTTTTATTAGTACTTTAATACGTCTAATCTAATTTTACAGTAAATGCCCATTCCTTTTGTGATTTCTTATTGAACAAGCCTGTCCCTTTAGTACAATAAGTTCAACAAAAAAGGCGTTAACCCTTCTTAGATTAACGCTACCCTTTAGTTGAACAAGAAACGAATAAGATCACCCGTAAATATCAAGTCCAACTACACTCATATCCTTATGATCAACAACTAAAACAATTTGTTTTGCAAATGTACTAAAAGTACGAATCGTCACTGAATCTTTCAATTTATCATCTAATTTCCATCCTGTTGGTTGAAGCATTATTGAACCTCTTTCAGTAAAGAAAGAACTCATAAAAAATCCTCGTATCTTCTCTGTCTCTTCAATATGTAGTGATTCAATCATTTCTTGATTTACCAAATAATATTTCAATTCTCTTGGTCCAGTTGCCAAATTAAGATTTTTTGTACGATATAAATCTGGAAAAACTGGATATATATCATTTGAAAGTAAGTCCTGTACAATCCTTTTAGACTCCTTTTTAAGACCCCTAACGTTTATTTCTTTTAGCTTCCCATCAATGAATATTTGTTTTATATCTAAATAATGAGGAACTACTTCATTCAATATAGTTTCTAATGCATAATCATTAGGGGTTGGCAATGATGTAACGAAATCAATACCTAAAATAACATCAATTGAGGCAAAAAACTGGCAAACAGGACTCATTTCATTTATTTCAACCGATGAAATCATTCTCTTGATACTATATTCACCATTGTCGAAATTAAATCTGAATGGTGATTCATCAATTTCAGTAATCCACTTTAACATCGTGACCCCTCAATTCATAGTTATTTTATATCCATTATATACCAATACATAGGTTGTTTCCTTCCTCCACTAAACTGCCCCTTTAGCTTAATAAGTCTATATTTCGATAATCTAGGCAATAATTCCTCTTAAATGAGAAGTTTAAATGGGAGGGATTGGGTTGTGAATATCAAAAGCGTGGGAAGCATATGCAGCCGACAAACGAATTGAGGGCTTTTCACCGTATACAATAAAAGCCTATGGCATTCAGGCAAAGTTGCTTGTTCTATATTTCAAGGATGCAGAAATTGCTACTCTTAACACAGAAAGTTTGAAGGAATACCTAAATAATTCAGCGGCAGCCCTAAAGCCATCCAGTATGGCACATAGGATACGGTTTATGAAATCATTATTCCGTTGGTGCCACGAAGAAGGTCATATACACCATAACCCTGCATCAAAGTTAAAGGAACCCAAGGTCGGAAAACGCATACCGAAGTTCTTAACTGAAAGAGAAATCGAACTTCTGCGTGAAGCGTGTATTAGCCCGATGGAAAAAGCCTTGTTTGAATTTATGTTTTCGACAGGATGCAGAATTGGGGAAATAGTTTCACTTGAACGTAATTGCATTAATTGGTCCAATCGCTCAGCAATTGTAAAGGGAAAAGGAGACAAGGAACGTGAGGTCTATTTTAATATAAGAGCCGAAATCTGGCTTAAGCGATACATCAATGATCGCCAGGATACGGATCCTGCCATATTTGTGACAGAACGGCTGCCACATAGGATGAGCATTGCCCAAATGAGATATGTCATAAAACGAATCTCAGCTCGTGCGGCCATAAATAAGGAAATTTATCCTCATCAACTCAGACACAGCTATGCAACCCATTTGTTGAATAACGGAGCCCCTGTTGAAGTCATACAAAGTCTTTTGGGCCACGAGAAGAGTGAGACTACTAGAATATATGCCCAGCTAAGCGGAAGGGTAAGGCAAGAATTTTATCAAAAGTATTTCTAGAGAAAGAAGCGACGCTGTTGGTGTCGCTTATGTATTCTTGCACCCGTTTCTTTAAGTAAAATTCTTCACAAACATTTTTACAAAAGTAAAAGAAGAATTATCAAAAAGAGAAGCCCGTATTTCTATTTCGAGCTTCCCTCACCGTATCCAATAAAACATTTAACAAAATTTAATACCGTAACTACGCATTGCCTCTAAGCTACCTTCATAAGTAAAAATTCCATTTTCGATTAACTTTCTAACCCTATATTCTATAAAGCTGTCACCGATATATTGAAAAATATGTCCATATACTTCACCGACTAATCTTGCACATTTTATATATCCCTTTTTCTTCCCAATCAGCTTCTTGGCTTTTTCAATTATAAAATCATCGTAATAGTCTTCAGAAACTATCTTTATTTCACCGTTTTCCCATATTCTTAACGTTGCAGAATTTCCAGAAAGTTTTAACCATTGTATTTCAACCTGTTTACGCTCTGTGTCAGATAAATTTTTTTGATTTTCTTGAGTATATTTGTAAATGGATTGTAATTCTTCAGTAAGTATTTCTCCTGAAAAAAATGGGATGTACTTTTTAGATTTTCTCTTAAATAATTCACTATACAATTGCCCAGTATTAACGATAAAGATATTATTTTTTCTTTCCCTTAACAAGTACATTGTAAAAAGAAGTCCTGTTTGTTCATTAGCATTGCCTGAAACCCATATGTAAATTGGTATGTTTTCTGGAATAGAAACTAATCGATCAATTGTTCTTTGAAGTTTTTCAGAAAATTTTTCTGTTTCTTCTAAGTTGTTTTTAATCCATTCAAATCTTTCTCTTTGACCTTTTTCTGTTTCCAAATTACCTATTGGGGCAACAGCAAAATTATCTTCGAAAGTAACAATAAATTCTTCTTCGTGTAGGTTTATTTCTTTTAATGTATGTCTTAAATATGGGTATCCAAAATTGATGTGAACTTTTTTGTAATCGCCTTTATCGAATATATTTTCATTAGGGTCTTGTGGGTATAGAATGTGGTTATAAAATTCTTTAAGATCTTTTGAAAACTCAACTAAAGAAGATTCACTTTCCTCCAACATTCCTATCCTAAAAAGAATAAGTTGCAAGTATGACCTTACTTCCCGTTCTGGTAAGTCTTTAACAATGCTTTTAATCTCAAAAATATCCACATAAAAAACTCCTTATCTTATTGAGCTGTTCATATGTTCAGTATATCAAAGCTCTAAATATAAATTCTAAATCCTATAAATCATATTTAACTCCTTATCCGTTAATTGGATTAAGTTTCTTGTTCCACTAACCTGCCCGTTTGTCCAATAAGCAATTTAACAAAAAAGGCGGTTAATCCTTCTAGTTCAACGCACCTGTTGAACAACACTTTCAAATTTATTTAAGAATTTTGCTTAATCGCTTCTTCCACATAAGTGAGCAAATTGCTATATCGGCAGTTCCCTTTTAATAGCTGCGATACTACATTTAAAGGTAATATCACTTTATCCTTCCTTTTAGAATAAAGTACACTCTGTGTTTTATTAACACTATGCAATTCATTAAGATAGGGAGAAAAGTTTTGTACGGAATCAGATTCATACCAGTAAAAGTCTTGTTTGACATTATTTTTAATAACCTCACCTACATATGCACCTAAACGAACCACTAAATTATCAAAATGCTTATTTAAGAGTTCAATGCCAAACTCAGTATTCAATAATCTTTCGGTATACATATCAATATAACGAACGCTTTCAATAGTAAAATCTAAATTTCTTCTAGTAAGGTTCTCTTTATCCCAGGAATCATTTGAATTATCCTGATACATCAATTTGGAAATGCCTTTTAAATCATCTTTTTTTAATTTTGCTCTATTTAAGAAACCAAACATTTAATGGGATTTCTCCTTTTACAATTGTCTACTAACAGCTATGCTAATTATAACTCTTATTAAGCTCCTGCTTAGTTACTTCAAAAAGAAAAGCCGCCAAAATGGCAACTGAATCTTTAACTCTTGCACCCCATTAGTTGAAGAAAAGTTATTTTTCATTCGTTATAAAAAGAGTCCCATATCATTTCCATCCGTTTATATCGAAGTCTTAAGTAGCCCCAGGAATCTTCACCAAAATTCCAAGCAAAGCCCTCAAAAGTTTGTTCGATAAATGATTCATTTTTAACTTTTATATCTTCAGTAACAATTGTAAAGTCATTAATTAACTGTAATAATGGAATTTCCACAAAAGTACAATCTTTATCAAGGTCTATGGTTTGTTTTTTTACGTGTGAACAGTCATAATAACCTGATTCCAATACTTCAAAGTCATAAAATACTAATACTACTTCGTTTGTATCACGTTCATTATCAAATGGATTTAGTGGGTGTTCTTTTACTATTTCAAGACATTCAAGTGTTAAAAATAAATTGTTGTTTTCTACTCTAACTGCTTCAATATAAACGGACTGCCAATTTAAATATTCAAAGCAATTTTCTGATATATATTTTGCCACTTTTTTCAGTCCTTTTGTTTTTATAATATCACCTTATTTAATTAACCTGCCCCGTTACTTCAATAAGAAAAGCCGTCTAAATGGCAGCTCGATCTTCAACTATTCCCCCTGTTTGTTGAATAAGCTTTGTTAAAACAACCCAGTATTTTTAAAGCAAAAGTTAATCTTCAAACTTTTCCAAAATTGCATTTAACCTTTTTTCGATTTCCTCAAGTTTTAATTCTTTTGCTTGTTTTTTTAATACTGAAAGTTCTTCCCACAACGTATATATTTTTTTCCGAAATTGTGCTACACCCTTCGCGTAATCAATCCATATCCAAGTAATGATGAAAACAAAAACAACAGATAAAAGCATTAAAAGGAATGGATGTTGAGTTTTCTTTCCAAATAGCATTAGGAAAAAATTTAAGGGAGGTCCTAATAAACTAAGTGTAATAAAAATGGTAAAACTCAGATTTGGCTTTAAAATTTTCATCAAAGCACTAATCGTTTGGATATATTCTTTTTTTGTAGACAACAACTAATACCCTCTCTCAAAACTGCGTAATCATAACTCTATAGTAAAACAGATGAAGGGCAGCCGTAGCCGCCCTTTGTTAAACTCAAGCACCCGTTCAACAACGTCTATTCATTTTTCTTTTGACTTTATATTCTCTGATTTTTGAACTAATCTTAAAGAAACGATTTATCATTAATAACCACACAATAATACTGATAGTGTTACGAAAATCTCTATGGATGTTAAACAAGAAACCAATTAAATAATAAATACAGTAAAAAGTTAAAATAATTAATAAATAATCAAATATTGCTAATTTCATTTCTTTAGATGTAACAACATAAATAACTGCCATTATTATTAAAAAAACCAAAATCAATCAAATCCATAATGTGTGTTTCACATCCAGTTTTTAAACTTTGTTTTCTAATCAATAATAATTGTTATTTTTAAGTATTACATCAGGTAATTTTAGCCTGCATCCCTTCTTCAACTAACCTGCCCCGTTACTTCAATAAGAAAAAGCGATCCTTCGTTATTGAAGAATCGCACCCATTTATTCAAGAAGGTGGTTACTGATTTCCTGACATAACATCGAATGAGGCTTCTTCATCATTACTAATAGGCTTAATAATCTCATATTTCTTGTCTAAATTAACCTTATATAAAAGTTCATTGTTTAATGATTGATTTGAATAATCAGCAGTTTCAGCAGTATTGTATAAAATGCTTAATGTCTCACCGTTTTTTTCAACATTAAAATCAGTAAAATGTATTGCTTTTTCACCTTGTTTTACATTTGAACCATTCAAATATACATAAACAGCTTTTTGTTTTTCGAAGTAAAGATGTACTCCATTTTCATCCTTTACATTATCAATAAACGATTTAATATCTTTACTAACCCTCCCATCACTTACTTCTGAAAAAGATAGTTTTGAACTACAACCAGATAGCAAAGAGATAATTACAAGTAAGGATAGTAGCTTTTTCATTTTACAACACCCCCATTTTTTGACTATTCATTTTATTCTAACACAAAAGTCCCTATAAAATATCCTTCTTGTTGAACTAAACTGCCCGTTAGTGAAAAACGTTCCTGTATATAACAGAAACGCACTTCATTAGTTGATTTTCAATCTTAACGAATTATCTCGTAAGGTTGGAAAAAAATATCATTAAAAAGAATGACTAAAATGATTATTAATAAAAGAATAGTTACAATCAATAAACTTTCTTTATTTTTATTTTTTTCGTGCACTCTTTTTTGTTTTATTTTTTGCTTATAATTTTCTTGAACTTGTTTCCTTTTAGCATTCATTCTCATAAGAATCACCTTTTTGATTTATGTAATTAACCTTCAAAAGATGGTCCCTGCCTCTACTAACGCACCCTTTTAGCTTAAGAAGAAAAAAATAAACACTCCACTCGACATAATGTCTGCCTAATTAACGACCTTCACTCCGACAACATTGTCGAACGCCACTTTCTCGAATTTGCCAGGCTCTACTTCAATCCGCAGTTCATTTGTAATAGGATCGACGTAATGAACACAACCAGTTATATCCCAAGTAAATCCGTCATCCCATATCTTCAGCGATACAGCATGACCGTATTCCATTGAGTAAATTATGCGAAGGTCAAACTCTTCTGCCTCATTTTCATCAATTATCGGTTTACTTATCCGCTCAGTACACCGCCAAAAGTTACGTTGTTTTTTTGCCAATTCAGGCAATTGAAATGCAGCCTGCCATTTAACCATCCCACGATCACGTATTGCCATATAATAGCCTCCTTTGTTTATATTATATACGAACTAACGTTCTATATGCGAATAAAAATTAAAGACCACTTTTACAGTAGTCCTTGGCTTATTATTCGATTAAAGCTACCCTATAGATTAAGTACATACCTTCACAATTTTTATTAATAAAGTATGTTAATTCCTATTCCGAATTTATTGACCGACTGACTAACTTTCGGAGTGGAAAGTAGTAGACTGTACCTTCTCACCAATATTCTGGTTACTTTGCCTCCACAAGCCTACCGCTATCCATAAACAACCTATGGCGACCAGAATTCCGTGGGTAATTCGCAGCGGCTGCCCACCGAAAAATTGCGGAATATATAATCCCATTCCTAAAGCGAAAGGAACACCACTCCATTTTGGGTACCTGCCAGACCTCCAAATTACGATAGCAAGTATAATCGCTGCAATGGCAAGTAGTAGTAGTCCTACAAGGAACATAACGAGACCCGCGCCAGAACGGACGACAGTTGCTAAACTAATAAGGGTGGACGCTTGTAGCCTTATCGCCTCTTGCCCTATAGCGTGTAGACCGAACGTTTCCCCTCCGTAAAACGGCAAGGTTAAACCTGTTCCTATCAAACACAGCACGACCGCCCAATACGCAAGTGAGTTTACGGCCGTCCCTTGTAAAGAGTTATGAAGCCCAAGTAAACCTAGTGGTAGTAGTGTAAAAGCGACAATGGCTAGTATATGTGCCACTAGCCAATCGGTGGAGGCGAAAGCTGTGGCACCTTGCAAGGATGTTTCATCTGAAAAAGGTCGTATCGTTGGATAAAGTACAAACAAGATTCCAGAAATCACGAGAGATGAAGCACCAAGGCGCATTCGTAACAATTTGGGTACTGGCATAGGATCTTCCTCCTTCGTTTGGATGTTCGATATAAATATGCATTAAAGAAAAGTAAGGTTAACTAATTACAAAGTTGATAATATATCCTGATTTTATATTAATTCAACTATTCAGATAATTGTGTGGTTTTATGTAAAAATTAAATTAAGTTTTTCTCTCATTGGATTAATTCGGAGTCAACCATTGCTTTTGTTAACTGATTCACCTTCTGTCATCTTTTAGGTGAAGAACAAAAGGAATTGCTGCGGTCGCCTTAGCAATCCCGTTTTTTAACCATCAAGGTTAGACGGTTTCTCGCGGAAAAAAATATCTAAAAGGTAGCATCAATCCCAGGAGAGATATAACAATGAAAAAAACTTGATGGATATGATCATTCCCTGGCGGCAGTCCGCCAACCAAGTGCAAAGTCCAAAAGGTGGGATAATACCAGAGTGTAAGCCACGCCAATCTTTCTTTTCTTCTATACGACGTAAGAGTTATCACTATACCGAAAAACCCCATTCCTGTCGTTGCAACACCAAGAGCTCGAAGCAATCCTAAATCATATGGACCTGCAATCCTTGGATACGTGACAACTAATATTCCAAAGATCAAGATCCCAATTCCATTAAATAGAAGAAACATCCAGCTGATTCTTAGAAGAACAGTCTGCTCTTTAAATTTTGCCAAATCCGAACACCCTTTGCCCGTTTTTAGTTCAATAATTTTTAACATAGTCGGTTTATTAGAGTCTACTATGTCTAATTAACTTTTATAACCTGGGACATTTGCTCAATAAGAAAAATGACTGCCGTAACAATTTTGCTCTATAACATAAGCACCCATTAGTTGAACAAGAAAAAATGACTGCCGATAAGACAAGTATATCTTGAACCAACATAGTGAGTAAAACTACTTCAACTGGGTAGTATATGTTTGGGATGGTGTGCTTTCATCATCAGCATATTCCCCATTAATAAACAAGGAAGTGAATAGATGAATCAGAGTAACGAACGCTGTTATTGCAGTTATATTCTTCAATAAAATCACCATCGACACTATGGGAAACATTAATTTTTTCTCCATCAAACGTTAATGTCCTGACTCCCCGTTGCCCTTCAATCCCATATTGCACATAGTTAATTTTAGTTTTATTATGATCGTTTACATTTTCAACAAATCTATTTAATCCTTCTAAATTTTGAATGTCATTGTGTTTGTTTATTACTTCTTCAATATTATAATTTTTTGATTCGCAACCTATTACAATAAATAGAAACATTAAGCCAATAAAAACACGCCACATTTTTATTTTCCTCCCCCCACCTAATTTAGACAATTTTCCCCCTCAAAAGTTCCAAAAACCTTGTTAAACTAAACTGCCCCGTTAATCGAATAAGAAAAGGCTGCCGCAGCAGCCAATCTTATTTAATTCAAGCACCCGTTTGTTTAAGTGTAATATTTCACAACTATTATTTTCTTAAAGAACATTCATTTTCATCCTTATCCATTACCTCTATTATTTTATCCAATTTCTTTTCAAGTTGTACTAACCTGCCCCGTTAGTACAATTACTTTAACAAAAATAAATGATAATCCTTCTTGGCTCATCGCACCTATTAGTGTAATAAGGTTTAAACTTCTTCCTGATATATCTCTGATTTTATCGGCTTTAGATTCAATGGTATTTTAAACTCCTGAAGGTTAATAAACAAAAATGCTGCAATTAGCAGCCGAATCTTCAATTAATGCACCCTAATTGAAGAAGATTATCATCATTTATGCAAAACTATTTCTAATGAATTGAACTTAATGGAGTATGTTTTTCCCATTTCCCTTGTAAATTTCCCCAATAATCTCCAGTTTGTTTATCAAAAATCATATCGTAATCATCCGACGTTTTGATATATTCATAACGATTTTGTTCTTGTTGTATCTTTACGACATCATCTTTTTTGAATTTTAAAGATTGTGAAATAAACCAAGAACCTAGAACTATACATAGCCCCAAAAAAATAATAGAAAAAGCCATTAGGTTTTTATTCATAACTACCCCTATATTTTCCCTTTTTAAAGTCATATTCCACAACATTAATCATTATTCCTTCTTCAACTAAACTGCCCTTTAGTTGAAGAAGAAAAAGATGGTATCTCTATGGAATCCCATCTTTAAGTAAAGCCCCCGTTCCATATAGAGATTACATTATTTATTTCCCTTTAAAAAACCAAAAACTAAAAGTAATAACCCGATTAGGAAAAAAAACCAAACAAAAAAGTTATCAAAAAAACCAGGATAATATTGATTTCCCACTGAAGAGCCGCTATAAGAAGCAAATCCAGCATCAGTAATACCTACTGCCAGCCTTTCTGCAATTCTTTCAGCAGTAAAGAATAATCCACTAAGTGAAATAAATATTGTCCCCATTATCCAATAATTATTTTGCCTCATACAAATCCCCCATTTTTTAAACTTGTATTTCTCGCCATTAAAGTCTTACTTCTCCTAGACTAACCTGCCAGTTAGTTCTATAACTTCAACAAAAAGGGCGTTAATCCTTTCTGGAATAACGCACCCTTAAGTCGAGCATTTTTATCAATTTATTTTTTTAACTTAAAAAGGGGTAGTACCAGCGAAGCTGACACCACCCGCAATGTAGATGTAATTAAATGGGGAATAATTTATTGATGACCTCGTTATATCCCTGCTGGGCATCGGTGATTGCAAGCTTTGAATAGACCTCCAAGGACTTGCGGCCATGCCCCTGCCCGTTTCCACTCCGTCCAACCAACTCCGCATCACGTCATGGTTCTGCCCCAATAAGTTCGATGAAATTCACCGGCCTCTTTTTAAACGAACGACGAACCGCGGGCTCGGTGTCAGTCTTCGATTGCCTGGTAGACCATAGTCCAGAAGTCGTGGATAAGCCGCGCTGAATCCGGAGTGGACGCCCCAACCTGGGTGAGCAGGATTCCGATGAGCTGTTTGTCCGGGTCAGCGTACGTCGCGGTGCCGCTTCCGCCGTCCCAGCCGAACTGGCCGATGGACGCGTAGTCACCACGGTAGGTGCGCACCGCCATCCCGAAGCCCCAGCCGCCGTGCTGCCCTTGGCCGAATGACACATGGACGTTGTTGTGAGCCATGGCGTTTCGGGCGGCTTGTTGCTCGGGCGTGAGGCGGTTGGTGGTCATCAGCTGGACGGCGGGCCGGGATAGGATCCGTTCGCTCCCGTGCATCCCGTTATTCAGCAGCATCTGGAAGTAGGCGTGGTAGTCGTCGACGGTGGAGACCAGTCCGCCGCCGCCGCCCTGGAACGCTGGAGGCTGGCTGTGGCGTCCCCCCTTGGCCTCGTCCCACACTATGAACTCTCCGGTCTGCGGGTCGGGGGCGTAGAGGGTTGGCAGCCGATCAATCTTGTCGGCGGGCACGTGGAAACCGGTGTCCTTCATGCCCAGGGGGTCGAAGATGCGTTCGCGCAGGAACGTCTCAAACGACTGGCCCGTGACCCTGGCGACAAGCACGCCGAGTAGATCGTTGCCGATGTGGTACTGCCATCGCTCTCCGGGATGGTGCATTAGCGGAAGCGCGCCAAGGCGGCGCATCCACTCATCCGGCTCGGGCACCTGCACCGGTAGATTGGGCGTGAGCCCCTGCTCGAAGATCGCGTTCATGATCGGAGTGCCCAGCGAGGTCATATCCATGCCGAGCCCGAAAGTGGAGGTCAGCAGGTCCCGTACGGTGATCGGCCGCCGCGCCGGCACGGTATCGTCCAGCGGGCCGTCGATTCGCTTCAGCACCCGCCGGTCGGCGAGTTCCGGCAGCCACTGCTCTACCAGGTCATCCAGCCGCAGTCTGCACTCGTCGAGCAGGACCATCGCCGCCGCGATCGTAACCGGCTTGGACGTCGAGGCCATCCGGAAGATCGTGTCCCGGCGCATCTGCGCACCACCGTCATGGCACATCGTCCCGATCGCTTCGACGTACTTCTCATCGTACCGGCTGACCAGGGCGACGAGCCCAGGAATCTTCCCGGATTCGACATACCGTGCCAGCACGTCGCGCATTCTGCGCAACCCTGTTTCGGAGAAGCCGCTGTTGCTTTGTCCCGTTGTAATCTTCTTCATTTGGTTTCCCTCTCTTTACTTTTTTATCTGCCCTATGGATATGTCCTGCGCTTAGCATAGAGCTAATTGTTCATCGGACGATTATTCTCGGTTTTATTAAATCAAAGTCACCATTATTCCGTAAGTAAGCTTCTTTGACAACCGTTGTCTTGCCCGCCCTATTGGAGCCGAGCAGGGCGAAAAAACTGACCTTATCCATTTAAGCTCCCACTTTCACATTACCTAATTATGTATATTATGTAAGTGAATACATATTCCTTCTTCAACTATCCTGCCCTTATCTACAGTATGTTTTTTCACCGTATTTATCGTATTTTAAGATACTAAATATGCGAAAATTTATCTTTGTGGAAGCATTATCTACAGTAATTATTTATCGTATTCAACGTACACAAACATAGGACTTTACTTGGAGAAGTGGGTATGATAGGCTCGTTTGCCAGATGAAACAACTGCTTCAGCCTTTCAAGACAAATCGTACCCACAGAGGCTCCAAGTCAAGTCCTTAAACACCTTATCAATGGATACATATAGTCAATGATAAAAGGGCTATTCTATCAACCTTTTTATGAGGGTACTGTAGATAAGGGCAGGTTACTTGAATAAAGAAAAGCGACAATTCCATTTGAAAAGTCGCCCAAGTTCATTATTTTTTTAAAACCTTAGCTAATTTAAATAACGAGAATTCCCAAACCTACTGTAAGAGCTAATATAAAAATAGGCATCAGTATATTTGCTATCATCGAACATCATCCTTCACTGGATATTTGGGTTAATTTTACCACTATTTCCATTGCTTGTGTTCCGAACTTTTATTGAACTATCCTGCCCGATAGTTTAAGTACACCTATTCACAATCTATCCTTGAAATGAAAAAAGAGCGCATTGTTTCAGGATAACGCCCTTTTCTTGAACACTCGATATAAGAAAATATTAGACCAAAGTATAATGATCTTCTGTTTTTGTTCCCGATTAAGGAATAAGACGATCGTATACCTAATATGTTTAGTTAACATAATCGGATGTTAAAGACATATGAAAAAAGATTTTCATTCAAAGAATTGTGTAAGGGTACAGTTATTAAATAAATCATTAATTTAAACAAAATTTAAACTTAAGTTTACCTTATCTTATATTTTCAGCAAACATAATAATGGTGAGGTGAAGAAATTGAAGATTAAACAAATAAAGTGGGCTGGTTATGCTGCGTGTATCTGGTCACTCTTGTATATTCCGATTCACATTTATTGGGCATTGGGAGGAACTGCATTAATGCCTGGGGTTTGGAAAGATGAAGCAAAGTGGGCTGTAGTAAATTGGGGAGCGTCTGTAGTGATGTTAGCTGCGGCAATATTTGGATTATTACTGGTTCATCATTGGGGACAAAAGATCCCGAGATTTTTGATGCTAACTATAGGTTGGGTTGCTTGCCTATTGCCAATCATGCATGCTGTTTATGGATATATTACAAAGGGGCTTTTTCTGGCGGGTGTTAATTCGTTTGGAGTTTTTTGATTTCTCCGCATCGGCAACAGTAGACGTCGATAATATTGTCTTAACAGATCTACTGCTTTTCGAACCTTGGTTTTTAATTGCAGGGGTCTTATTTGGATTAGCTGTATTACATTACCAGAATGGAAGGAAAAAAATAAAAATGAAGCCTCATGAGCAAAGTTGAAGCTCATTTATATTTATGATTAAACTTTTTTGAGCATAAAAGATGTTTTTGGCATATGAAAAGGATCTTCTCATGTTGAAGATCCTTTTATACTAAAGTAAAGCGCCCTATAACGGAAGTTTGTTTCCAATACCTTTTGTTTCGAAAACATCCTTATAGTTTGAGGCGTTTGAAAACTATGAGAATCACTGACATATTCCTAAATTACTTGTACATTTCTTTCTAATTAATATTTCCAAATCAACGGTTATTTGAACTGAATTAGCTTTTAAGAATGGTTTATCTTGCCACTTCGTTGTTGCCCATGGTAATGGAGTCATTTGAATCAACGTATGAATCGATGGTTTGTCAAGTGCCACGGTATAACATAGTCTTGAACGATCTATCAATTGAAAATTCAAATACATTTAGTTTGTGTGACATGGTTTTCACTCCTTTTGCACTCTCTCTACCCTTTAAATGTTTCAAGAGGGATGAAAAGATATGGGGGCAGCAAAAATTTTATTACCATTTATTTTATTATATTCATACATGATTAACATTCGCTTCATGGTTTAGTAACAAATTTGGGCTAAAGTAAAGATAGCGGGGGCAGCACGCGTGGCTGCCACGGTATTTGGCGAAGGTGGAGCCGATACTAATTCATGAAAAGGGATGGTTCGTTTTCAATAATTTTGGTAAAATCATCTAAAACCGCTAAGGAGGATTCCCATGATTACCTATCCTCATTTAAAGAATGGAGCAACAATTGGTGTCACAGCACCTTCATCGGGAGTACCCGTTGAGTTGCAAGACATCGTGAAGCTTGCAAGCACGCGTTTGGAACAAAATGGATTCCGAGTCGTCTGCGGCGATACAGTTTGGACGCAGGAAAAGGCGAAATCCGCTCCCGCTGTTAAACGAGCAGCTGAATTTAATGAAATGATGGCGAACCATGAGGTGGACATCATCATCCCCCCTGGGGCGGCGAGCTATTGATTGAAATTCTTGAACCTATTGATTTTAAAAATATGAAAAACAAATGGGTGCTTGGCTACTCAGATCTCAGCGCCTTGCTGCTGGCGATTACCTTGAGAACAGGCATCGCCACCGCGCATGGAACGAATCTTGTGGATTTAAGAGGAGAATGTTCAGATGAAACGACATCGATGTGGCAGAAGGTTCTATCATGTAAGCCTGGGGAATCGGTGCTGCAAAAGTCTTCTGATTATTATCAGAAGGAATGGCAGCACGACAATCCCTCCCCTTGTGTCTATCATTTAACTGAACGACGCGATGGAAAACAGTCTCCAACCGTAATGTGAAAATCCAGGGACGCTTGCTTGGCAGCTGTATTGATATTATCAGACATCTCATTGGTACGCCGTTTGGGGATGTTCAAAGCTTTAGAAACACCTTTTTGGACGGTGGCCCCATCATCTGGTATCTGGAAAACTGTGAAATGAATACGACTGATCTAAGGCGGTCATTGGTGCAAATGAAGCTGGCAGGCTGGTTTGACCGTTGTTCCGGTTTGATGTTTGGCAGGAGCTCAGCGAATACACCGGTTGACAATTACACGGTTGAGGATGTCTATCACAAGCTTGCCGATGAACTCGGCATTCCGATTATATACGATATCGATTGCGGCCATGTTCCACCGCAAATTACCTTTATTAATGGGGCTTATGCGGAGGTCGAGGCTTCAGAAGGGAAAGGGTCAGCTTTGCAGTATTTCCAGCCCTAATGAATAACTTGAATGATAACGAATCCGATTTTCGTCCTTTATGAGGATAAAATTTCATAGTTTTAGAGTTTTTTCGTCCCCATGGATGCCCCATGAGAACGTTTTTCTGGTTCTTTCTTCGTTTTCGTCCTCATGACATTAGAGGACAGTGAGTCAGTCCGTTGGTACGTCAATGCTTCAACTCACAGTAGGACTGTCCCTAAATTCACACGGGAACGGTTCTTATGTTTACTAATCTAAACACAAGAACCGTTCCCCTGTTTTCTAAATACTCATTAATACACCATTAGGTTTTGGTATTTCTTGATCACAGATCTGATTCATCTTACAAAAATATTCAAAAAATCGTTGTGCTAGCTCGCGTTCTCTTGGGTCACTTCTCAAAGAAACAATATCAAGCAAAATTTGAGCCAGCCATACATTATCAAAATAACGGTATTTACCGGAATTCCACGTCATTTTGTGGGGCGTTCTTTCATTTGTGTAATATTTCCAGAAAAGCATTTTAGCCGATTCCTGCTCTGTCAGTTGGAGTCTGTATTCAGAATGAGCGGGAATATACCCATCTTCACAAAGCTTTCCGATAAAATTTTCATTCACCATATAAACACCTAAGATACGTCTGTCTTTTTCTGGCTTTCCTGAATCTATTGCTGTTAAAAGACAAGCGCTATTTTGGTGAAGGCGGATGGGTTTGTTTGGCTTCCCTTTGTTATTACCACTTTTTATGACGCCGGAAAAAACCTTCCACCCTGAACAAGAAATATCCTGTTCTTCAGGGTCACACCAAAAAGCCATTTGTGATTGAGGATGAAGTTTATGATTTTTCATAAGTTTTTCATGTTCTGAACGAAGCTGCTGTTTTTTATGTTGTAGTTTTTTTTCCTCTTCCTTCCTCCATTCTTCCTCCTTTCGTTCCATTTCTATTTTTTGTATAACCTTTTCCATTGAATCAGCAGCACTCTGATCATGTAATTTTAGGTGTTTTTCAAATACATCGGGGAAAACAAACTTTTTATTTTCCGATGCGAAATGTATTTCAATAATAGAATCATTATGTTTAACTATACTACCCGTGCCAAAACGATTGTGTGTTACCTTCTCATTGATTAAATTCATTTTTCTAGTCCTCCTTGTAGAATAAAAACTCAGTTACTAAAAGATAGCAGCTTGAATATTTTATTAGTCTTTCTTCCGTTTAAAAAAGGATATAAAAAAACGTATCCATAATTCCATCTGCAAAAAAATACAGCAGAATTGAAATACGCTTGGAAAATAATTGTAAGATTATTATAACATTTTTCCAAAAAAGGAGCAAATTTTTATTGACAAAATGTTTTATTATGATGTAAAATAAAATTTTTGTTTCAAAAATTGTACAAGGCAGTTCCTATATTTCCTGGCTGCTACTCTATATATGAAGTTGATAATTACATATATTTTGGATTTAAATTTGAATGGCAGAAGGATAAAATAATAATAAGAAAATTAGGGATTGCTACTTTCCTGTGTTATACTTAGTCTACCATTTGTACTTGTACCGTTTTTATTTTATATTTGTTGTTGCAAAAGCTCTATTCAATTATTGAATAGAGCTTTTGAGCTTTATTGAGACCGCCATCTCCTGCTTTGTCTCTCGTTCGGCACCTAGTCTTGAGTTGGAGTGTGTCGGATCCTGTAAAAGAGATACATATAAAAAAACAGACCCTGCATTAAGGGACTGTCAGTAGCAATTATTAAGCTTTTTGAACGTTAGTAGCTTGTGGATCACATTGTCCTTGTTCAATTTCAAAAGTTACACTTTGACCTTCGTCTAAAGATTTGAAACCTTCGCCTTGGATTGCTGAGAAATGTACACCCATCGATCGTAATACCGTCATTATTAAACAATATATCGATTTTTTCATACTGTTCCAATATTTCTTGTACCATCGCTTGAACATCTTGCGTTTCCACCGACATTGCATTGGATAAATGGAATTTGACCCAAATTCCTCAAGCTCTTCATCTGCAGCATTCCCCGCTTCGGGATTCAAATCGCTAATGACGACATTGGCGCCTCCCTATAAACTATATCCTGCCATAAATGAACCCTGGGAGTTGATCCGAAAGAATTAGGCTTCCAAATCCTGTTCTTCTTTGGTGAACCGGGTGCGGGTCTTCCGTCAACAAAGAAAAAGATTGAGGAGACCTTTGGGGGCTCTTTTGCTTTTTATAATGTAGGAATTACAAAAAGACTGGACATTGTTGGAAAAATGTCCTGTCAGAGTGATAGACGGTTCCCAAGCAAAATTAATACCAAAAACGCACGAAATGGCAAAAATCAGCTCCAAAAAATCATTTTGGAGCTAAAAAAATGCATTTTCATATCAAAATTGGCTCCAAAATAGATTTTTGGTCATTCGCGAACCCCACCCATAAGCGATATCTTAAAAGTACTTGGGAGCATTATGAGAAACTTTTGCTCTGATAAACATACGAAGCAGGAGTACCTTCACTGTGCTACGAAAGGGTGGCTCAAGATGCAAAATTTAAAATCAGGATCCATTGAACAATTCGAGATGTATTCACAGTTTGAGAGCCTAAATGAATTTAATCGGCATATGGAGCAGTGGATGTTGGAGTACAAGGATGATTTTTCAAAAGGGGAATTAATTGGATTAAAGCGTCTAGTACGTTTCGCGGCGAAAATCCCTGGTGTTTGCAATGCCAAAATTGGAACAATGGTTGCGGCGATTCAAAAAGAATATAATGGCAATGGGATTTCCCGCTCTACCTTTAAAAGAATGGTAAGCAAAGCCAAAGACTTAGGGATTTTCACCGTCTATGAAACCGAACGAAAAAACGGATCCCAAACCAGCAACTTATACATATTTAATCGTTTTCCTTCAAATGAACCACCTAAGGAGGAAATAATGAACCAGCCAAAAGAAACTACTAATCTTTTAAAAACTGAAAAAGATCAAAAGAATAATAAACGTAAAGAAGAACCGTCAGCATCTGAAATCAAATTAGATCACACTTATGTCAGCAGCCGTGTTCCTAAACAGTTTGTTGACTTGGTTAAGTATTGTGTTTCCGATGCAAAGACCATCGAGGAGTATTGGCATATGACCAAAATCGCTGCTCACAGTTTTGATTTTACAAACGCAACAGAATTCATGCTGGATGTGGCAATCGATTCTTTTAAGCAGCTGATTCGGAAGATGAAGTTAACTGGGACTGTTAATAATCCGATAGCTTACTATTATGGGATCTTGAAGAATAAGTTTTTTGATCATTACGAGCAGAAACACTGTGTAGGAACTGGTGTTGGTAAGGACGAAAGTGACTATATTAGCCTGCTCTATTCTGCACTTGATTATGTTCTATAAGCTAGTCCAAGAGCGTTAATTGAGGGCTTCTATTCGGGAAATTAAGATAGTAAAATGAGCATTGGGAGTATTTTATCCAATGCGGGACAAGGGGAAAAGGTTCCTTGCCCTATCTGATATAAATTTTGAATTGATGGAAAAGGGGTCACTCCCCCATTACATTTATACAGTTTCCATCATTTCAGCATAAAATAAACTCCAAAGCAAAAATTTCAACTAATGAGTTTTCATGGAGACGCGATTTGTTTGCAAATCCAGCAAACGCAACGAAAAAAACAGTTAAGTCGCCAATATTTCGGAGATGACCTTTTATCATTGAATTAAATTATGATCTTTGGATGTCCTTCATAAGGTTGATGAAGACCATTTTGGATGAAAAGCCGAAGTGAAATGTCCTTCATAAGGGTGATGAAGACCATTTTGGATGAAAAGCCAAAGAGAAATGTCCTTCATAAGGTGTATGAAGACCATTTTGGATGAAAAGCCTAAGAGAATTGTCCTTCATAAGGGTGATGAAGACCATTTTGGATGAAATGCCGAAGAGAAATGTCCTTCATAAGGGTGATGAAGACCATTTTGGATAAAAAGCCAAAGAGAAATGTCCTTCATAAGGTGTATGAAGACCATTTTGGATGAAAAGCCAAAGAGAAATGTCCTTCATAAGGTGTATGAAGACCATTTTGGATGAAATGCCGAAGAGAAATGTCCTTCATAAAGGTGATGAAGACCATTTTGGATGAAAAGCCAAAGAGATATGTCCTTCATAAGGTGTATGAAGACCATTTTGAACGAAAAGCCGAAGTGAAATGTCCTTCATAAGGGTGATGAAGACCATTTTGGATGAAAAGCCGAGTTAATTTCATAATATTATGCCATTTGATAATTCCTTAACAAACCTTTATGTATTGGGCTTAGGTTTTAGTAAGAAAACAATACATTCTTTTCATTAAGAGTTTTTTCAAGTCTTTCAATTTTTTATCGATTCCTCTGATGAGCGTTTACCAATTTCAATTACCAAAGCCTCTATCAATGCAATAATAGGTACAACTGAAAATTGTTCTTTACTAACTTCTACCGCGTATTTAAGCTCTCTTACTTCTCCTACACTAAGCCCAGTAACTGTTGATCAATTCAAAGCTTATTCCTTTCGCCAACACCCTTTTAGCAGTTTCTTAAAAATGTCTTATAAAAGGGCTTCTGGTCGTGCGGCGCTGTCCCTTTGGACTTTTCTAGTTATTTCCGGAAATCGGTTGGTCGAATTTTTAAGCTTAAACAGTCATTTTCCAGCTTGATAATGTCAACCAATTTTCTTTTTCCTTATAATCCGGCATTAATTTGCCTACAAGGCGCCAGAAGGATCGGTCGTGATTCAGATGAACCATATGGCACATTTCATGAATGACAACGTAGTCAATGACGTCCCGTGGTGCCATAGCCAGTCTCCAATTAAATGTTAACTGCATTTTTGAATCGCAGGTTCCCCAAGTCGTTTTGCTATCCGAAATCCGAATGGAACGGGGTTTTGTTTTGAAGTGGCTTTGATGGGAAGCAATACTTTTTTCAACTAAAGTCTTGCACTGCTGGTAATAAAATCGTTTTAAAGCTTGTTTAATTTTTTCACTATCAGCCTGCTTTACATAGATACAGAGCTTACCCTTTTCCAACACTACTTGTTCTTGCGGTATATTGATATCCTGAATGACTTGCAAGGAATAGGTGGTCCCCAAATAGAGAATACTCTCGCCTTCCTCATAAACCTTTTTCTGCGGTCCTTGAAGCCTATCATTCATTTCCTTTAATTTTTGCTGAATCAGGTCCCATTTGTCCTCTAATAATTGCTGCACCCGGTCATCAGGTGTCCCTTTGGGAGCATGAACTTCAATATTTCCATAGCTATCCATCGTTATTCCGATGGATTTACGATTTTTGTACTTGATTTCAAAACGAATGGTCTCACCTAAATAGGTATATATCATATTATCCCCTGTGTTTGATCGCCAACTCTTTTAAGAAATTCCTGGCAAATTTATTTACACAATCATTATAATTCATATGGCTTTCTTTTCCTAATTAAGAATTAATCTTAAGTCGCCCAAATATTGTCACATTATTCGGGGGTGCCAGGCACGGAAATAAGTACGATACGCCAAAATCAATTTTAGCAAACACATTCTTTTGTTGTTTTAGTAAATAATATAAATGAGGTGATAATTGTGGATAAAAATGAATTAAAGCTCACATCTTCCGAAATAGGAACACTTTGGGGCGAGTATGTGAACGGTACAATGACAGATGTAGTAAATAGATATATGGTTTCTATTATTGAGGATGAGGCCATTAAAGCCCTTTTTGAAGAAGCACTTAAAATGTTCGAAAAACAAAAGCAGCAAATCGTCACTTTTATGGAGAATGATGGGTTTCCGGTTCCCATTGGGTTTAATGAATCTGACCTTTTTAATGGGAAGGCGAGATTGTTCACGGATATATTTTGCCTAAATTATTTGCATATCATGACCTTGCATGGTTTGCTAGGACACACCTCAGCATTAAGTGTTTCCGTTAGAAAGGATTTAAGGGATTTTTACGATTCATGCGACAACGATGCGAAAAAGATGTATCATCAGACAATTGAGTTATTACTTGAAAAGGGAGTTTTTCAAAGGGACCCATTATTTTATCCAGCTAAAAACCTTGAATTTGTTTCGAGCAAAGATTTCAAGGATGGGATTTTTGGAAAAGGAAGAACATTAGCAGCGACAGAAATCATTGGTATTTCTTTCAACCTTAAAAAAAGCATTATGGCTAAATGTCTTTCTATCGCATTCAGTCAAGTTACTCAATCAAAAGAAGTTAGAAAGTTTTTAACTGATTCCGAAAAAACAGCTGATGGGCAAATAAAAGCATTTGCAAAAATATTGCAGGCCGATAACTTACCAGTTCCGAAATCTTGGGAAACAGAAGTGACAACTTCAAAGGAGTCCCCTTTTTCGGATAAGCTAATGCTATATCATATGGGATTCTTGTTTCAAGCTGCACAAAACTATCATGGGGCAGGGTTAGCAGCAGCCATGCGAACAGACCTTGTTGCTACGTATGAGAGTACAATTCTACAAAATCTTATGGTTACAAAAAATTGGTTTGATTTGATGGTACAAAATAAGTGGATAGAACAACAGCCGCTTGCTCCTAATAGAACCGAAATCGCAAAAGAAAAATAATGTTCTTCCTACAGGAGGGACATTTTTATTTTTAAGAAAAACCCTTGTTTAACAAACCTGCAAGATAGTTTAAGTATGGTCAATTGCCTTACCTGGTTTTGGACAACTATTAAATCAAAAATATGTAAAAGGCATTTTGCTCATTTCCCTTGAATTTCTAGTTCTCTATATTATGAAATTGACAAAAACAGTCTTTATCTAACCTGCTCGGTTCGTATTACAATGCCTTTAGGTATTTTTTCTTGGAAAAAGGGGCAGTCCCCCTGTAAAAAGGTCTCCAAGTCATCGCTTTTTAGAATAAAACCTACAATACATGTTTGATGAATGTACTCCAATAACCCATTGTGATAGTACTTCTTTCTCTTTAGATGTTGCCCCTATAACCTTGAAGCAACTCCAAATTTATACGATTTAGGTAGTTCATTCTTTTGGAGATTTTGTGGAACCATACTTTGAAACAAGAAAATTCGTGGTGCCATGCACAGAAATAGCACCTTTGTTGGGTATTGCAAAAAGAGCAAACAAAAAAGTGCCCTGTATCTTCCAGATTTCTGGTTAGTACATGACACATTTTAACGGCAAATAAATGGCTACAAAAGTTCCGCTTTAATTAAAGGATGTTGTATTTACCTCCAATGCGGATGCGTATTTGTAAATAGTTGCTTCATCAAACCAATTCCCCACCAATTGTAAACCAATTGGAAGACCGGTTGTAGAAGTTCCGCAAGGCATGGATAAACTTGGCAATCCCAATAAATTAAATGGACCGGTAAATTTGTTTAAAACCGCACTAATATGGACAATTGAGTCCCCTATAATGATTTCTCTTTCGTCAATATTTACAGGTAAAATTGGGACAGTTGGAACTATGAGCACATCGGTCTGTGAAAAAACTTTTCGAAATTCCATCATGGCTTTCTGCTTCACTTGTTGGGCAGTAATATATTCTGTTGCGTTTATTGCTGCACCGGTAAGTAGACGTACTTTTACTTCCTCATCCCATTGATCAGGATATTCTTGTAATCGTTCACTATGGACCGTATAGGCTTCACATTTTAAAATCGTTCTAAATGCTTCAATGATTTTATCCATGTCAGGTATTTCGATAGATTTCACTTGAACGCCCAGTTTTTGAAAAGTATCCAATGCTACTCGTAAGCATTGATTAATTTCTTCTTCCACAGCAAGGAAAAATGATGATTTTGGTACAGCAATTGTCATTCCATTTATATCTTTATTAAGAAATGTAGTAAAGTCCGCATTATCCATTTTTACAGAATAGGGATCGTTATCATCGTATCCGGATAATACATTTAATAAAATAGCATTATCCTGAACGGTTTTAGTCATCGGGCCAACCGTATCCATCGTCCAACAAAGAGGAAAAACTCCATATTTGCTTACTCTTCCAAAGGTGGGCTTCATTCCAACAATCCCATTAAACGAGGATGGAATCCGGATAGAGCCGCCTGTATCCGTTCCGAGTGCTGCATAACATAAAGAGGCAGCAACAGCCGATCCGGATCCGCTGCTCGAGCCTCCGGAAATTTTCGCTGGATCATGGGCATTTTTTACTGGTCCGAAAAAGGAACGGTCACCAGTGGTGCCATAAGCAAATTGATGTGTATTAAGCTTTCCTAAAATGACCGCTCCTGCTTTTCTCAGTTTTTCAACAACGGTTGCATGATAGCTGGGAACATAATTTTTAAAAATTTCCGAGCCCATTGTTGTTTTCGTATTCTTAGTAAAAATAAGATCCTTTAAAGCAATTGGCACCCCATGCAGCGGGCCTCTGATAATTCCACAAGCTATTTCCTCTTCAGCTTGCTCTGCTTGAATTATAGCATCCTCTTCTGTAAGTGTGATATAGGTGTTGAATTCTTTGTCTTTGGAGGCAATCCTCTCCAACATTTTTTTGGTAATCTCGGTTGGTGAAACCTGCTTATTCCTGTATGCAACAGATAAAGAGGAAATATCCGTCTCTAATAAAGAATCATTAAATTGAACAGACATGAAAAGCTCCCCCTTCCTATTTACGTTGACTACCACACTAAATAGCCGCCATCTGCATGTAAAACAGAACCGGTTGTATAGGAGGACGCATCCGAAGCCAACAAGACTGCGAGGCTGGCAATTTCTGATGGATCTGCCAACCTGCCAAGGGGTATTAGACTTTCTACTTCCTTTACATTTTCCTTATTTTCCAAAAGTCCTTTGGTCATCGTTGTTCTTGTATAACCAGGTGCAATCGAATTCACTCGAATGTTGTATTGGGCCCATTCTGAGGCAAGGCATTGGGTTAACATATGGATACCTGCTTTAGAAACATTGTATGCACATTGAGGCTCTTTATTGGCAATAAAGCTTGAAATGGAGGCGGTATTTACGATGGAACCGCTTCTTCTTTTCATCATTTCCCTTCCTGCATATTTAGACATCAGAAAGACGCTGTCTAAATTCACCTCAAGGATATGTTTCCATTCCTTTAATGACATGTCTTCAAAATTTGATTTTTGCATGATACCGGCATTATTTATGAGAATATCAATTTTACCAAAATGCTCCATTGTAAGATTCACTAACCTTATGACTTCATCTACTCGAGAGACATCCGCTGGAACGGCTATTGATTTCACCTGATATGACTGTAATTCTTGCGTAGTTTGAGCTGCCTTTTCAGCATGAATATCGACCACGACCACATCGGAGCCAAATTGAGCCAAAGCAATGGCTATTTCTTTTCCAATACCTGATCCGGCACCAGTCACTATGGAAGTTTTATTGTTTAAATTAAACCTATTTTTATAATTCATAGTTCCTCCATTTGCTCAGAAATTTATAGATTGCTAGTTTTACAGCATGACATCGCCCAAATTGGGTCCGAGCGTTTGACCGGTATAAGCATTTCCGTCCGGGTCTGAAGCTAGGAGGTTAGGTTGATACCGGTGGTCGGGATCGAAATAGCTTCATAGGTATTGAGTTTATAAGATTTTGTAAGGGTAATGTGTAAAATTTGTGTAAAATGATATGGATGTATAAATTTTATAAGAAGTGTTTTGAATTCCTCCTATATTTTTAGCTAAGCAACTTATTAACAATTGTTGGCCATTGAGATGAGAGTTCATTTTTTATTCTAGAAAAAGCATACTCAAGTCTATATTCCTCTTCTAAACTTTCACTAAAAGTCCAAAAAATTTTAAAATTAATTCCATTTTCTTTTTCTAATGTATCTATTTTTGTAATATCAATCTTCTTACTACCTAACTTTTCAGTTATTACTTTACTTATTCTACCTTATTTAGTAAAAATCGTAAGTTCAGTTACATACATGGCTTCCTCTGATTCGGGATTAACCGAAAATTTACCTTTTTCGATTGATTCCTTTATTTTACTATATACTTTATATCTTATATTCTTATACCTGTCTAGGCATCCTTTACCTTTTAGTTCTTCATATTTTTCTAAATATAACTTTATGTGATTGTATAAATGTTCATGAACGGCCTCTTCTCCTAGTTCAACTAGTTTTCTAATACCCTCTTGAAAAATCTCAGATGAAAGTTCCTGATCACCATGATGTACGGTAAAGTTTTCAATTGAGTAAGCAACCTCTAGAGTGTCTTTTTCATTAAGAATGGAAGTAAACTCGTTTAAAATAGTTTTTAAAAAATCATCTTGTAAGATATTGCTTATTTTTACTTTATAGTTATTTACTATATCTTTTACAGTTTGTGTTGGGACATAAAGGTCTAGGTCATATTTATCCTCTTCAGTTTCTTCATCTTTTGTTCCGCTGACATAATCAACGACAAATTCCCTGTTATTAAAAATTTCTGCATTTTCTAAACTTTCTTGCATTCTAATTAAATCTTGAGTTATATCAGTTATTAAAAAACTTTTAATAGCTTTCTCGTTACCAATTAATTTATAGTAGCCCTCCTTGATTTCAAAGTGTTTACTATATCCTCTGCAAAAAAAAGATAAGCTTTTTTGTTATTTTCCTTCCCTGTATGTATATTAAGAAAAAATTCATTCCTTGGATTACCATTGTTATCTTCTAAATAATCTATTTTAACTTTAACCTCATTTAATCGACCATTTCTTGTTATTTCACGAAATTTAGATTGGACAAATCCTAATCTGGTTGGTTCGAAATCAAGCATATTTTTTTGTGTCAAGCGCCTTTGAATAATAAAATCTGCTCCTTCTATATCAACTGATCGCTCTAGAATCCAAAAACGATCAATTAGAAATTCCTTAGTCCTAGATTCACCAATAGTTCCATTCTCCATTTTTTTTAACCAAGCTTCTGGTTCATACATTTCTCTATCCCCAATACATAAAAAACTATTAATAGTAATAGTATTATAATTATTATTAACAAAATATTGAATTCATTTTACCTAACACATTTAAACAATAGTTTACAGGCTAGATTCATCAAATAAGAAACATCTTTTCCTATCACCAAGTCCTGAACTCATCCCAACCCCCTCCTCACCTTGCTCAAAAATGATTGTTCGAGTGTATTGAACGAATCATCTCTAACTATATCAGGATCAACCTCTAAGCGTAAAAAATGCAAGTTTTTGTTTTTAATATTTTGATATTTCCAAGGGCTTTCATTTTCCATTTCTGATAGAGCAGTTTGGTTACCTTTCAAAATAGGATAAACTAAAAATGCATCAGTCCGTTCATTTGGTAGATGATATGCGGACAGGTATGCCGTCATTTGGTATAAATCCTCTCTCACGATACCTTTTGGCCTGTCTGGACGACTTTCAGTATTTTTATATTTAGCATCGACGATACCAATCGTATTTTTCTGCTTATTCAGTAAGATATCTGGCTTTAATCTTCCATGAAACTGTCCCGATCTGCTTTTTAGAAGATAGTCATTTTCTTCATCACTTCTTCCAATATGTTTAACGTCTAAATCTGTCAGCCCATCGTCTAACAGATGATATAAATAAAGCTCCCACAATTCAGCCATATCAATTAAAGTACCAATTACTTTCTCTTCACCAACCACGGTCGATTGCAAAGCTTGTTGATTGATAATTGGTAGCGAAAGGTTGACAAGACTTCGATAGCTTTCATTTATTGGTGTATATCTAATTGGTTTTCTTAACAAAGCGTAAACAGATCGTTCATTATAAGAAAACTGATTTTTTATCTGCATGATAAGTTCTCTTGTTCTTCCTGTTGTCCACCATGTTTTTGTTACATCAACATGTAATGCTTGATTAATTCGATCATAGGCCAGTAATAATATATTACAGATTGTTTCATCCAACTGCTTTTCTCTTGTCATACTGATTAACTGTTTACTACCTCGTTTCGATTCCATGGCTGTTTGCGGAACTAGCAAGCGACCTCTAATAGACTGCCCCAGGTAAATTTGATTTCTTCTAGTGTAAGGTAATCCATGTTTAGAGGCTATCATTAGCTTATTGGACCACAGTTTTGCTATTAGTTCCCATATCCAAAGTCGGCCTTCTTGATATTTTCCAGTAGAATCAAAGAGTTTAACTCCAAATATTCGACTAAGCCAGTGACGAATCGTTACCATTCCAAAACGAGGTTCAATTGTTAATGTTTTTCCTTTATATAGAATCTCACCAATGTATCTACCCGTTCTCCACAACGACCGCTTTTCATCAAAGCTTAGTACTGGTTCATCCTCGGCGTGCCGTTCTAAAAAAGAGAACATTATGTTTGAACCAACAATTACTTTAGCAACTTCACGCAGCCATTCTTCCTGCTCTTTATCTAAGTTCGGTATTACTGATAAGTCTTTTGCTTTTATATACATAAGTTTCACCCTAGAAAAAGCTGTTCGAGTTCTTGGATAAATTTTTTTCGTTGTTGCAAATCTATTCCTGATAGATATTGCTCAATGAGTGGATAAATGGAGAAATTCCATAATGCTCTCATAGGTTCTCTCGCTTTGCTATTTTTATAAAAAAGAACTGTTTGTACTTGCTTTTCACCTAATAATGTTCTTTCCACAAATGGGACAATATCAGCAAAATAAGTATGTCCAATTTGATAATTTTCTCCAAGATAATAGTGATTGGATATCGCTTGATTTAATTTCTCACAACGACTTGCAAGATCTATAAACTCGTCCTCTACTCGTTCCCACGGCTTCCATCGTTTCTTTCCTTCTGAAGCTTTGTTCCAATTATACTTAACTAATTTTAAGAAATCATTTGTAGAATAGCCCTCAAAGTACCACAGAAATCTCCGACGTAAAGCGAAATCAACTTGCTCTAATGATTGGTCAATCAAATTCATCGTCCCAATAAAATAGATGTTGGATGGTATGGAGAGATAAGTTGGTTCATCTGATGCACCTGCAAGCTGAATTTTCTGATCCCGATTTTCTAACAATGAAAAACATTCGCCAAAAACTTTACTTATATCAGCTCGATTCATTTCATCAAGGATTAAAACATAAGGGATATTTTTATTGTCAGGATCTTTTTCCATCATCTCAATGATTTGTAAGAGTACACCATTCTTGTATGCTGTTTGTCCACCCTCTACAATCTGCAGTCCTCTAATAAAATCTTCATACCCGTATCCAGGATGAAACTGAACACGCCGAATTCTTTCCTCAATAACACGTTCTACTTTTTCTGTTTCGGTAAAAAATCGCTTCGGCCCCCACTCAGTTAAAAGATGCTTTCTTATAAAGCGTTCTGCCAATGAAACCGCTCCATAGGTTTTACCTGTACCAGGAGGACCATAAAATACGATTTGTTTCTTTATTTCAAGTCCTTGTTCTGGGGTGAGGTCATCTACATCGTTGTCACTGTACCACACTTCCCGTAAAGGAGAACGATAAAAATCCAGTTTCTTAACTGATAATATCTTTTCAAGCTTTTGACGGATTTGATATATTAATTCATCCAAATCTTCTTCGTCACTATCCCCAATCATATCTTGAAATATTTGATAGATATGTCGCTTGTGACCTTTACTCGCAATTCGCTCATATCTCTCTGGAAAAAGGAGATGGAGCAGAATATGACGTCCCTGCATTTGTCCTTCACTTTGTAAATTTTCTAGTATTTCTTGAATGGCTTTATGGTTATATAGTTCCGACTTTCGCTTTTCTAAATCCTTCGAAAGAAGTTCCAATGCAAATAGTCCAATTAATTTGATTTCAAACGGACGACGTGTATTATATGCAATTCCTGTTCCTCCAATGCCATTCTGAAGAGCACGATTTATTTCTGTAGTGTATTCAATCGGATTGTCTTTCCAACCTGCTATTTTATTTAGTATATTTTTCTTTTTATGTAACGTGATATTTGATGGATAAAGCAAATAAATTAACACAAGCTCAGTTGCTAATTGATAGACTCTTTTATGTTGACCAGATAACTGTCTTTCTAACTTTTCCTCAAAACTATTATTAGATTCATCTCGATCATCAATAAAGCATGCTTTAAACGCAAGTAAATTTTCCTTCGACCAAACTTGATCTTTAGGCCATAACAAAGAGCCTCCCTTTAATAAGCAATCGGTCTTCCACTTTTTGATTATGTTATAAATTCCCTCTGTATCCTCAGGTTTTGTATGATAGAAAATAGCCATGTTTATTCCCCCATTCGCCCTTAATATCATAAGTGAATAATACCCAGTTCCACTTAACAATATCCACCTCATGATAAGATCTGCTCATTAAATTGTTCAATGAAATCTAACGCAGTCCCTCTCTCTTATTTAAAAATCTATTAACCTACAAAGTGTTACTTAGGTCAAGTTAATATATTACTTTTATTTCCCGAATGATTTTAAACTCACCATCTATATTTCCCACTGATAGCCCCCTTAGAATCATTCCCTTTTGAATGCAACTTTTTATCTTCTTAAAGAATTCCTCATCCTCTTTATTTAAGCTTATTTCTCTTGTTATTGGACTTAGGCTGACTATGTAATACTCAATTGAATAACCTGACTGGAGCATTATTTCCAACTGTTCAAGTTGCCTAACTGCTCTCTCTGACTTAACAATAGGAAATAGACCGGCTCTTCTAGTGGATATAAGGCCTTTAATCTCTATAATGGTTTTTATATTCTTCTGTTCATTAAAATTAATTAAGTCTGCTTTATAATTGTTGATTTTATACTCTTTTTTTAAATCAGTATAATTATCCTCTAATTTCATCTCTAAATATGATGAGACAATATCATTAACCATATTTAGATTAAGTAAAACATACTTATTATAGTATTTCACAGCATATAATGAATATTTAGTTCTACATTTTTCAGAGCTGTTCAATTTTAATAATACCTTTTTCCCTTTTAATTTAAGATAATTTTCTAATCGAGAAGAACTTGGGACATAACATTCCTCTACTTTTCCATCAATTAAGACTTCACATAAGAATCTATTCTTGCTTTCTCTTAAAAACTCACCATTAATAATTGTACTTTTATTAGATATCATGAAAATCAATCCTCGCTGCATTACTTTTAGTTTTAACCTGTATAAAAGCCCTTTAGGTGTTCCACCTAAAAGGCTTTTGCATTAGTTCTTATACTTGTTATCTAAAAATTTTTGAAGTTGCTCTTCGCTAATAAATAACCCTTGTATCCTTCGTAAGTCACCATTGATGGAATAAAGCATATCCCCTTTTCCAAGTAAATCCTCAGCTCCTGAAGCATCCAGTATAGTTCTTGAATCCTGATTGGCTGGTAAACTAAATGATATTCTCGTAGGCACATTTGCTTTTAAACGTGAGGTTACAATATCAGCACTTGGACGCTGTGTTGCTATAACTAGATGTATTCCCACATTTCTAGACCTTTGTGCCAATCTTATCATATTTCTTTCAAAGTCCTCTTTATTTCCCTCTAGATCAGCCACTGATACTAAATCAGCATATTCATCAATTATTACCAATATAGGCTTAAGAAGATTATCAGGATTATTTTCGTTATAAGTAAAAATATCTCTATTTCTAGACTGTCTAAGTAAATTCGTTCTTCTAGGTAATTCATTTTCTACTAAGTCGTTAAGAATATCAACTGCATCTTCCGCTTCAATGATCACTTCATTATTTCTTAAGTGTGGAAGTTCTTCAAAAAATATAAAATCAGTTTGTTTAGGATCAATTATTACAAGTTCTAATTCATCTTCAGTATATTGGGATATAAGACTTACTATAATACTGTATAGAAATATTGTTTTTCCTGAACCTGTTGATCCGGCAGTAAGAAGATGTGGTGCTTTTGCTATGTTTAAAATTTCAATTTCTCCGCTTGGCTCCTGACCTAATATCACATTTAAGTTCCCAATATCAGATGCTGGAAGTTGATTTAGAAAACTCAGTAAGTTAACTGTATCTGTTTTTTCTCTTGGCACATCTACATATATGAAGTTTGTCCCACGCTCATTGTCAATTAATATTTCATTAGTTGCTTCTATTTCTCTTGCTATATCAGATCGGACCCTTAGAATCTTTTGAAGTGTCTCTCCAGGGCGCAGTCTTACTCTGAAGCGAACAAATCTAGATGCAATTAAAGCTTTTGATGGGTCAACTTCTTGGACATCAATCGAAAAATCTTTCATTGCTCTTTTTATAGATACAGCAGTGGTTTCAATAAATTTTTCTAATTCATCATCTATTTCCTTTTTGCGGTCTGTTTCCTCTGAATCTTCTGTATCTTTTTCTATTACATCGTACTTAATTAGTTTGTTCTGCTCTATTAAATCCATATTTTTTGATTTACCCTGCTCAGCAGTCTGCTCTGTACTATCGTTAGAACTCATTACCTCTTTGTTTTGAATCTCTTCAAAATCACTATCCGAGGTTTTTTTCTCAATAGCATCTTTAGTTACACTTTTTTTCTTAGCTTGATAATTTTCTTTAATATTTGATTCAACTTGCCTATCACTATTATTACAATTTGTTAATATTTTTTCGATGATATCATCTTTTATCTCATATAATACTATTTCATTTTCAGCAACACATTTAGTACCATATCGATCTGTATTGCCCTGTACATTAAAACATATATGATACAAACTTAACTTTATATTTACTTCAATATTTCCTGCAAAAAGATCATTAATAAAGTTTGTCCATATCTTCTTTTTTGACTTATCCAAGCCTAAGCTATGAAGTACCTTAAATACTTGATACCTTAATAATTCTCTTCTTGAAACACTTGTTATCTTATCAGGTTCAAAAAATATTTCATAAATTATCTTGTAAACTGAGTTTAATTGTTCTATCGCTTCACCTTTAATTTCATTTATCTCAGTTCCATCTTCTAATGCCGTGTTTTCAATTGAATAAGCTCGGTAAGTTTTTACCTCAATTATTTCAATTTCTGCTTGAAAATCATTGATTTTCTTGATACCTATTAAATCTGATATTGTATTTTCTTCTCTCTCACTCAACCAGCGTCTTGCCAAATCGGTATCAAGGCTTGCTAAGATACTATCTTTATTAGATTGTTTATACCAAAAGGAAGATATAGCAGTTCCAATGGCTCCCTTGCTATGATTTTGATTAAATGTTTGGTTTGTAGATAATGAAGCAATATTTAAAATACCTTTCTCATTCAATGATTGTATTTCTTTTAATACCATTTCCAAGCAGTTTGGTTTGGGATCATAATTCCCGATTTCTCTGACTATCCTGTCTATTCCACTTGTAAGCTTTGACCAATTTTTTGAATAAACACCTACTTCACGATAAGAACCTGATTGATAGTAAATACAGTTCTCCGATCCAATGGTGCTTATTTCAAAATTTTTCAGATTCGGGTCTGCAATCACTAGCCATTCAGAGGAATTAATTATTTTTTCGAGTGTACCCTTTATACTCTCTGTATTTGCTACTACAGTATTGTGCCACCCTCTCGGTCTATCGTTTAGCCTGGCAATTAACTCATGATGATCAGAAAAAATATTCCCGTCCGAGGATGGTATTATTTCCAGACGATCTGTCATAGGATCATAGTGAAACACCTTTGGTACACATAATGGGTGAATTCTTAGATTTAATCTACTTTCGGTTTTCACTTCACTTACTGTTCTTTTACTCGGATCAAAAAGTATTACCGAATGAAATTGTTTTGGCTTAAACTTGCTTACCAGTTGATCAAAGTCATATGTTTTTGAATGTATTTTTAGTGTAAACGAATTACTTTCACCAAAAAGGTCTAATAAGCCTTCATCAACATCTTCAAGATTAGACCATTGCTGAGAGGTTTCTTTTGTTTTAAATAAATCGATGTGAATCCCCCTTAGAACTTTGCTATTTATTTTGTCTCTTACTAACTCAAGGATACTTTTGCAATCAGGGGGGTTAATAAACCCTAATCTTAAGCCATTTTTACTATGCGGGTAAAGACTAATAAACTTATCAATTGATTTTCTAACTGCATCTAGTCCATCAGAAACCTGATTTACTTGCTGTTCGCTAGAGTAAATTGGTAGTCTACCAATTTTACCAACCTCTGCAATTACTTCGTCTTTTGTATTAGAAATCATGCTACTAATAAATACAGTAATTAGCGGATTTGGAATATCATCAGATGCTCTTATTAGAAATTCCTTATCTGTTTCATTTAGATTAGATGAGGTTTCCTTTAGCCTTCTAGTTAGTTCAACATATTTCCACAAATATAAAGGGTTTAAAGGAGATATAATTGAATGAAATTTTTCTCTCCCCAAAACATAAACCATATCAAGTGTATTAACCGTAGCAACTAGCTCTTTTGTACCAGGTGCACTATAGGATGAAAATTTGTTAAAATTACTTCTTAGAACCTTCATGAACTGTGAATAAGTATCTATATAATCAATTAAATCATTATAGATTTCATCGGACTCTACAATTTTTAATATAGGTGAATCTGATAACCTATAGGAATGGTTGCAAATAAGCTTTCTTTTCTGTATAAATAAATTAAATAAATTTAAAACTTCAGTACCTTCTTCTCTAAACTCTTCAATTAGTAATAATAGCTTTTCTCTAATTTTTTCTATATAATCATCATCAAATTGATAAATTTCATTTTTATTTATTGAATTTAGTACATCAGTAGGGGTTTTTTCCTCAGTTCTAATAATACCCCCATAAGAACTATTACCGATAAAAGCCTCAATAAGGTTAAAAACCTCTGGAATAAATTCAACTTTTGACTTGCTGCCGTCTTCGGTCTCAACTGTAATAGTTTCCTTCTTACCTTTTTCCCATCCCTTAAATTGTTCCTCTACCTGCTCTAATATTTCTTTAATTTGTTCTTCTTCATGGTCAATTAATAAGTCTACTCCAACTGAATCAGGACTTGCAGGGGTGTTGTTTTTTGGTTTATTCTCTTTAGTTTCTTTTTCTTCCTCACTCGTAACATCTTTCTTTTTATTTTTTTTCTGTTTATTTACTTTTGTTAATATGTTTAAGACTTCCTTTAGCGTTAGATCTTTTAAACTGTCATTAGAGCGTGTTTTATAAAAGGACAGGATATTGGCCCTTATTTTGGTCCCACCTGTAATCTCACTTGATTGTAAGGCCCTTTGATCGCCTTTATCCAATTGTCTAAGTCGTTGAACTGTTTGATAATTTTCTATTAGCTTGCTTCTAATACTTTCGTAGTTTGTGCTTTCAAATAAGGATTCATCAATTAGTAAGCCTAGCCTATAAAATTGATAAACCGACTGTTTCGGTATATCTTCACTTAACTGTATTAAATATTGATAATAATCCACTAATCTTTCTAAAGAAGTAATACTTCTTATACTATTATGTTTAAAAGCCTTCCAAAGTCTTACGATATTATTATTAATTAACTTAAATTCTTCTTGAGCTAAGTCACACAATGAATTATATAGCTCTTTAACCTCTATTTTTTCAAACCATAATAATGAGGAGAGTTTAGGAACAAATCTTTTTACTATTACTATCCTTGTAGAGAGTACATCTTTGTCATGTCTAAATTTTTCTGCCTCTTCCACTGTATAGTAAATTTTTAAATCTAAATCTTTGTTAAAGCTATTTTTAAGCTCCTCCTGCTCATCTGGAGTAAAACCAACGAAAAAGATATACGGCTTTAAGATATCCTTTTCATTTACCCTCGAAAGCACCATGTCTATAAAGGAACTATAGCTATATCCCGGTAAATCCATTAATATAATTCCATGTGCATCATTTTCTATTTTGTTTACAACTGAACCAGCAAGTAACTCAGCTATTATTTTGTGTATTGACATTATACTCCTCCTAAATACTTAGCATTGTTACACCATCCGCATACCTTCTACCGTATCCCATGGATATATATATATCAGCTATTTTCTCAGCATTTATTGTCAGACCGCCTGCTAAATCTCCAGGAGTATTTTGGCTAAGATTCCAGCGGTCCAGTTGCTTTAAGTCTTCTTCTGGATTAGCACCAATAATAATTCCGTATTGCTCCCAAAGCCTTTTTCCAAACTCAGAAAGCTGAAGCTTTTCACCCTTCTTTAATATACTTAAAATTATGATTTCAAGTATAATTGGGTCAGGAGAAAATCTTTTTCTTCCTCTCCCTCCTGCTCTAGGCGCTAGTAAACCAATTTTACCTCCAAGCGCTGAAATAAATACAGAAGGGTCAGTTGAGTAAACATTAGAAAAAATTAAAAACCTAGTAGCTTTAATAAATGAATCAAACGCATCCTCACTCTGTTCATAGAAACCCAAAAATAGCTTCTTATAATCGTCCCTTTTTTCATCTTCTGATGTAAGGTTTTTCTTTTTACTACTATCAGCTAATGGGGTTTCTTCAATTTTTTCCAATATCTCCTCTAACGTTAACTTATGATATTGCTCTTCCTTAAGAATAAGCTCTAACGTTTTTTCAAAATATTCCTCTAGACCTAGTCTTGAGAATAATAGCGTTTCCTGACTTGCAAACTTTATTGTTTCGAGAGTACCGTCAGCATCAAAGAGCAAGGGAATTCTATCTTCTTTTTTGTATTTTCCTGAAATATCAAGTACTCTAGATGATAGATGAATAATAACTGCAAAGCATGAAAATAAAACTATTCTTTCCAAAAATATCAATTTGTTTCCGTTTCCATTATCGTTTAATGCAATGGTATCATATGCATTTCTTATCCTAAGCTCTATACCCGTTAACTTATTATCGTTTTCCTCGAAACTGACCTCTTTATTTAATGAACTATCTATACTTACAAGTGGTTGCGCCAATCTACTAATCTCATCATCTTCATTATTCAAATGTTGCTTTATTATACTTAAACAAGGCGAAACTTCTCCATTTACTTTGGCACTTAATATCTTGTATAAAAATTTTGGAATACCAAACTCATTTTGAACAGCTTTAGTAACCTGTGTCTTAGAGGCAATCGTTAAAGTAGAAAACTTCAAGCTTGGAGTAGCTGCATTATCGGCATTAAAAATCAATTCAATAAAATACCTTAGCTCATTCAGTTCTTCTAAAGTTACGTCTTCATCTAAAATATCAAGATATTCATCTTTTATTTTATCTGCAGAATTAACTTCTTTACCTTGGCTAAATCTTTTGGACCATTCATTTAAGGATTTAATATTGTATTCTTCCCCTATCACATGTCGAAAAAGCCCATTCGCAATATGAACTGGTTTAATTTGGTTAGAAATTGGTTCATATCCGATATGCTCAAGTACTTCCTTACTGTATCTTTTCAGTCTGTTATTAGACAAATGTCATCACCCACGTTTTGGAAGATATTTATTATCTCTAATAGATAATTTATAAGAATAATTGTTGCCCATATCTCTAATAAGGAATTCATTTGAGCGTATCCTGCTTTGAAATGATGCAAGCTCGTTCATAAATCGGTACAATTTGAATTTGTAATTGTCTGGTACTATTTGTGGTGGATACCCTTCACTGATAAGAAATAACATCCTATAAAATTTAAGGTCTATCTTCAAATCAACCGATTCTTTTTGTCCTCTTGGGCCAAATACTCTAAAAAGGAAATGGTCAGGAATATATTCTACTTTTTTAAGATGACTTGGAAGACCAGGAACTAACAAAATAATATCATTTAATGAAAAACTCTTATTAGATATCGCTACATTTGGATGATTTCTCAACTCATATTTATGGGTAATCCAAACCTTTAGCTTTTCATCCTCTGTCTCATCGGAGTTAAAAAATTTATTGATTGCCAAAACAATTTGTTTTATCATATCTAATTCCCTATCATTTGCTTGTCTTAATAAGTCAAAAAACGCATTATACTCTATAGGAATTAGATTTAACAGCTCGTTTCCTCTTTCATTTTCAAAGAAAAATTTTCTCTTAATAGAAATAAATATCTCATTCGCTTCTTCCTCAGTCTCTACATCAATAGGATTTATTTTTGGTATATTAAATATCCAATCGTTCTTCAATGTTCCATTCCATAGACCCTCATCAATCTCAGGGTGAGAAAAATGATAGGGATCAAATTGTCTCATACTTTCAAATAACTCGTTTTCCCCATTAAACATTAAATTATAATATTTGTATTCATCTTCTTGTCTCTTCTCACAACTTAAACCTGCCGTAATAATATAAGAAAAGAACCCTAATATGTCTCTCATTACAACATGAGTTCCTGTATTACCTAGCATACTTACAACCTTTATTAACCTTTCTTGCACAGTATTGTTACTTAGTGCATTTAAGTTATATTGAGAGTCACACTTTTTATTAAACTCACAGCCACCACACACATTACTTATCTTAATTATTTTTTTTAACGAAGCAGTTAATACTTCTTTCTTAAGTAAATTTCTATTATTTAGATCTAAGATTACTACCTTTGAACTGCCATTATTTGTATTAACATCGTTATTATAAATTATTGAGCTATCCTTAAGTTCAAGGATTTCGTTATAGTAAGGAAAACGTTCTTTAAATTGTTCTAACATCGAGATAAGTGGATACTCATTAACAGCTATAATACAAGGTCTTCTATTTTCAATTGCTTGATTTATATTATCAAGAAATTCTTCATAGTCCTCAACCTCATTTATATCAAGTTCTACAAATGCGTTATGCTCATCTAATAACTCCTTCAATGATCTAATCAAATGAGTTTTTCCATCTCCCGGGTTCCCGGTTAGTAATATAAATTTCTTCATTTTTATATATTCACGTAATACCTGCTCAACAGCAGTTTCAACATGAATCATTTTAATATCTTCTTCCTCAAATACTTCTGCGTAACTGTTTCTGTTGTTATAAATTTTTGATAAAAAATCCATACTAAAGCTCAAACAGATATCCTCCCCTCTTTACAAATAGTTGCTTACTAGGATAGATTCTTTTTTAAATTTTAAAAGTCTCCCTAATAAATCGACATTATCAACCCTTTTTAAAAGCCAACGTTTCCTCCAATAATCAATCATCTCATTTGTATAAACATCTTCGTTACCATCCAAAGGGTAGTAATAGTTTAATTTGTTATCTTTACCAGTTAAATATTCCCTAGAATTAGAAGCCAACTCAATTCCATAAACAATTCTTCTTGTATGGTGCTTGGTAAATTGCTCTGGAATCCCTAAATGAGATAAGCCTGATCTCAATAATCGTAGTCTCGGGCTAGTCCCTTCACCAAAAACGTTATTAATTCTTCTACCTCCTTCCATCTCAAAGAGCATTTTATTAATTAAAGAACTTGTTTGGTTTGTGAAAAACACTGATCCAAAGCCCTCAGTTTCTCCAAGTTTTTTATATTCTAACGTTCCGTTAGGTGCGGGGACTTTAATCCTATTATATTGGCTGCTTCCCATTTGATATAAGGAGGTTGTACCTAAAAATGAAAGCTGTGAATCCCTAATAACCTTTTCACCCTTCATCCTAGAAGCTATCTCGCTTACTTGGCTTGCATAACGTTCGTTATATTGCTTAACCACTGTGGGACTCATAGCTAGTATACTTACTAACTTCCCCCCTAATAATTCATTATAAGGTGGTATGGAGCCACATACAATAATTTCCATGACATTTGAACCAATCTTCTTCTTTCTGTTTGCTTGTAAGGCTATATTTAGTACCTTTCCCCCTTTATAAGATACTAATTTATTTATGATTTCTACTGGGTTATCGTGACTTTCTTCTATTTGTTTAATAATTAATTTTGCACTAATAAGCTTTGATAATTCTTGTGCTCGTTTCTTTTTAAATAGAGAAGATTGTGACTCTGAATGCCAGTCTACAGTTCCAGTAGACCTTTTATTATTTAATTGGTTCTTCCTTAGGTGTTTAACTAAGCTCTCAAGTCTTTGTATAACTTCTTCACTTGGATTAATAATTTCATCTTTTGTAACTAGGTCATCTAAATATATCTCGTTAATTGCTTCAGTTAAAAATTCCCTAATACTATTAAGAAGTTTTACACTTTCCCTCTTCACTCTGACTTCATACTCATAATCCGTCTCCAAAGGAGTAACTTTTTCTACATTTCTGGTTAGACCCATTTCGCCTTTAAGCATCACTTCAAAATTTTCTACCTTTACTCTCTTTTTTAGACTTTGTCTTATGCTTTCTAAAGTCCATCCAATGTAGTTGTCTCTTTTTGTTAGATGTAACACAGTATTTCCCAGGGCTGTTATACCAATTATAGGGTGAAATGGTTGTGAGGAATCCCTGATTAAGTAGAACATATTTCTACCTGGAGTAGACTTATAGGGTATTGACCACGTGTACCTAAAATACCGCCAAATATCCATTAATTTATATCCTGTGAAAGAACACCTTTCATTGGTTACTAACTGTAAATAAGGAGATACAACTTTTTTTGATAACTCATATCTTTTATTTTGGTCTTTTACTTCCGCTATTTCTTTTAAACCCTGATACAACAAATTACTATCTCCAATTAAAACGGAAACATCAATCTTTGTATTTTTATAAAGTTTTTTATTTTCCATCCTCTTAATAAACTTTTCCACACTATCTACTTTAAGCTGTGCATTTCTTTCAACTTGCAACTGCTGTCTAAGGTAAAATTTACTGTCGTTGCTACGAGATTTAGGTGGAGCAAGTTTTACAAGATTGTCTAAGCCTAATTTTATCCTCCATTCCTGTGCAATTAAGTCTCTTAACACAGACAATGCGGACAAGTATTTAAGTCCTTCTAATGGATTATCATTATTATTCACAAATTCCAAACTTTCATTTATAATTTCGTCAAGCTTAACGCTCCTTTGTTTAGGGAATTCGTCTAATATCCTCTTTACTATTTTTATAAATTTTCTCTTATAAGAATCTGCAAGAATCGGATTAAATAAGGAAAAGTCCTCATTATCATTGATATTCTCTTTCATATAATCATGATTTGATTCTTTAGCAGTATTGTAATTGCTCAAATTAATCCCTCCACGAAACGAACGTACATTCTATTCTTATACAATTTTAACACATCTTGATTTCTATTATAAATGACAAAGAAACTAATATAAATTTTCCAAAATTTATAATTACTTTTCATATAGAATTATATAGCTCAATGTAAAACAACGATCTACATATTTATTTTAGCTTGTTCTGATTCCAGTTGATTTACAACCTTTCAATTAATGTTACTTGTGTGGCTTAAAATATTTTATTTTTGTAGAGCACATTTGAATTTTATCTCTATGTAAAATAATAAAGCAACAGGGGAAGCGGAATATCATTTACGTTCCCCCTTCAAATAAATCGCCTAATCAAGAACTATATAGAAGCTTCTTTTTCATATGATTATTACCTTTATTGTTATCATATATGATAACAATCAATTTGTAAATGAATTATTATTATTTCAAGTTTATTCCACAAATAGATTAAAATTATAAATAAAAAAGCCCCAGTAAAGTTGATTTAAGGGCTTTTAGTCCGATCGAAAGAGGAACTTATATCTATTTTTTTAGTCAAATTAAAGCTTTTACTTATTTTCTAAGCACTTAAATTAAATTATTTTTTATCCTTATTATTTTTGTACTTTCAACATATTTTCCATATTGTATGTATCAACCCATCGAACAGATTTTTTTGTAACTAAAAAACACATTATGTGTTTTTACATATATTTCCAAGCTTATCAATTAAACTATTAGAAAAAAAGATTCTATAAGAACTAATCCTATCCCCATCATTCACTTTTCTTTTTCTTTATAATTTCTAATTTTAAATCAAGTATATCTAAAATTTTTAACAAAGTATCTATATTATAATTTTCTCCACTAGTCACTCGTGAAATTTGTGTATAACTCATGCCCTCTCTTAATTCAGCAGCTTTTCTTAAAGATAAATCTTTTTCCTTTAAACCATTTCTAACTGCATCGGAAATAGCTTTTTTAGGGAGTTCAATAATATAGTATTCCTGTGGTATATTACCAATAAATTCAGTAATGTCACGTTTGTTGTCGGACATAACTAAACTCTCCTTTCAAGTTAAAGCATTACTTTCTATAGTAAGTATGTCAAATGTCGAAAAAGTAAAAAGGATTGGGTATAACCAACCCTTTTTACTTGTAAAAATAGGTTCTAAACAGTAAATTTTACGATTTAATTGTTTAAATCGCCCTTTACCTTGTTATAGACAAGAGGGAGATTATGCATTATTAGATATTCGTTTACTATATATGGTTCCACTGACTCTTTGACCAATGGATGTAATTTCCTTGCATCTAAATCATCTATTAATGGTGGGGATGTGACTAATGGTAGCTTTTTATGTCTCCCTTTTACGACAAATGGGTAGCTTATACCACTAATACTCGCGCTTTTCTCACATTCATATCCCTCTAGCTGTAGTAATCGAATTAACGGCTTAAGTTTGAGGGCCTGCTCCAAGATTGGTTCAAATATCGGCACTTTCCCATTTAGAATATACCCTAGCATCTCAACCCCAAGCCTTCTGTCTAACTGTGAATGAAAATACTGATTTTTATAATGACGCAGACATTCAGTACATGAACGATCACAGTTAGCCGGACAATCACTTAATATTCTAAAAGTCCTATCTAGAACAGGCTTTAAACTCGCCCCAGCTTGCTCTGCATAGCCAGCTCCTCCAGATAAAGTATCAAACAAATAAATATCTGCACGTAAAGATTCATCAGAGTCACCTTGAATAAGCCTGTACCCTGCTTGGAATTCAGACGGATCAATATCAAGCTCTTGACTCGCTGCCAATAATATCGCTTCTGATATTGTCCTAAGAGAATCATTCAGGACTGCCAATGAAGTGTTTAAGCTTGAGTTTCTAACTATTGGAGCTTTTATGTTAAATCTAAGCAAAAGCAAATCTGATCTGAACTCATGACCTAAGTAAATCTTTCTAAACTCCCCATCACAGTAGTAAGGAATGTCAACTCCTTTTCTCTTTTCTACAAAGTAAGGACGCTTATGTAATCCATTCCTTGGTTTTTCTGGATCATAAACAGAGGCGGAACCACATTTAACACAAACAGAAAAGCCCTGGTTATTTTCTTCATTCCCTTTATTAACCATTACAAGTCGTCTATCACGTGCATGAGTATAAGAAAGATTTCCCCCTAAATGTATCCAATCCTTAAGATCATCCTCTGATAATGGAACTGGGAATTGAGCCGATGTTGCATAAGTAAACTCCTGACTATTATCTTCAGTTGTTATTGGCTTCCCTTCATTTGGATGAAAGACCTCAGGAATAAGCATGTCTCCCTTATCTAAACCTCCACCACAGATAGGACACTTCTCTAGCTCCTCTTGATCTATCTGCCTATCTTGTACATAGGTACAACGACGGCAAGTTACATAAGGAGTTAAATTTTCCTTAAATAATGGCTCGGCTCTATTCACGTCTGTTACTAAAGAGGAATTTGCTGTTATACCACCTGACTTATATGTCTTCTTATCGACAACAATCTGCCTTCCTGGAGCATACTCACTTAATGCCATATCAATTGCCTGTTGTGGTTTCTCACTTACTACTACTTTAATACCACCATTTTTATTTTCTGCTCTTTCTATTACAAAGCTACACAAATTTGTTGGAAATGCGTAGCTTGGGAGAATACCCTGATCAAATAAAAATCCAAGTAATTCATCTCTACCGGCCCTTGTTTCAGTTGAATTATTTTCATCATTTTCATCATCATCCTCTGAATCAGACACGAAAGCTTTTGGGTAAATACCTTCATCTGCAATTTCTTGGAGACTTTTTAATAAATCCTTTGAAACTTGTCTTATCCATTTCTCTTTCTCATTAGAAACCCCTTCTGGAAGCCACTCTATAATTTGAAGCAATAATCTACTATTGTTATTTAATACATTACCAAAAATCCAATCCTTAAATTCCTTTAGGTTAAGCGGCGAGCTACTATTATTACTAAAAAATTCACTAGCAGGTCCTAATACCGAAAATAGGTTGTTTGAGAAATTAATAATATGACCATTATCAATCATCTCATGAAAGAAGGTTTGTAGCAAAAATGAATGTATATGTCTTTTTGCAATCTTAGCATTATCAGTTTTTATAAGAGGCATTCGTGGTGCACCAGCTACTATTTCCTGAGGATTATGAAAATAATGGCTATCATGTGGTCCTCCTTGAGCATAGGTTATTACTGTTGAAACGGATGAACCTCTACGACCAGCACGACCAGCCCTTTGCTGATAGTTCTCCCTTTGAGGCGGAACATTTCTTAGTCCCACAGCGACCAAGGACCCTATATCAATTCCAACCTCCATAGTAGTGGTACAACTCAACACATCAATTGGACCCTGATTCTTATCGTCAATACTTGCATCCTGGAAACGAAGCTCATATTTCTCTGTTGTTGCAAAAACTATCCCTTTATCCTTGTTTGAAAGCTGAGCAGTATGCTCTTCAGCAGATATATGCTTTGGTCTCGTCTTACCTGCTAACGTTTGAACAACTGAATCTCTAAGAAATCCTTTTCTAGATCGTATATATTCATTATTGTTAGGGTCGATTTCCTCAATTGAACTACCACCACAATTAATACATTGATTGGAGAAATGGATGGGTGATAAATTAGTACACTTATGACAGTTATACCACTTTCTTTCTGTATCAATTGCTAACGCTACCGCATTACTTTTTAATACATAAGCTTCATCAATCTTATGGCATAGCCTTGCCCTTAATATTAGTTCTATTTCGTCAATTTGTTTATTACTAAGGCTATATACACTCTCTAGCAAGCCTCGAATTTCTCCCGTTAGCTTTCCGGAACCACTCCAATCATCCTGATTATAGCCTGCTGCTTCACGTCTTACCGATTCTGAAATCACCTGGGTGGTTTCAAAAGCAAAGGAAGTCAGTAGGTTCTCAATGAATGCAAATGTAATTGCTTCAATATCAGTCTGTTTGATCGAATTACTGACCTTTTCAATATCCTTTTGAATATTCCTTAAATTATTCGGCTTTACAAAGCCAATAGTAGATGCCTTAATCGAAAATTGCTTACTACATAACTGACGTAACAATGCACGATAGTAGCTCGGTGTCGGTTTAACCTCCCAATCATTTTCAAGAGCATCCTCAAGAGAGTTATCATAGTCCTCCCTTAGTTCTTCAACAGCGCGCAATAAAGCCAGTCTGTCCTCACCATCAAAGAACTGTAAATTGTATTTTGATACTACTGAAATAAAGGATCGATATAAAAGGGAGGTAATTACTGGATCTTTTCCTTTTAATTCCTTTAATTGATAGGAGGCTAAAGCTAAAGCTTGTCTAAAAGAATCCCACTCAACCTCTCTAGGAATATCACGTGCAAGTCGAGCTGCCTTCTGCCTTCCATCTGAGAAAAGCAAAACCTTTCTTCCTCCATTTGGTGTTTCTAGTGTTTCAGATTTACCTGGTGGTTGAAGAAAGAGCTGAGATTTAACTAGATTTGCAAAAGGAGCCTCACCTTTTGTCCTTAGGTCCATAATCTTACTAGGACCTCTCCATTTATTTAAACAGATAGGACATGACTTAAACCTTTTATGAACTACTCCTACCTGTCCAACAGGTTTAAATACTCTAATAAATCCGTCCTCATTAGCTGGCTTTTTTTCATACATTTGCCCTGTTGTTACATCTAACCAACACTCGATGCAATCCTTTTGAGCATTCTCATGCGGCTCTTGGCCAACTAGCAACTCAATTTCAAAAAGCTTATCTCCTTCATCCTCATCAGTGCCAATAAAGTTAGTAGGCTCATGAAGTAGAAAATTCCCCTCATCTCCCCGTATATATCCACGTAAAAACGCAGTACCACAGTCCCTATGTGTCAATAACTCAAATACTCTAGCCTTAGCCTCGCAGTTGCAATGAAGTAAAGGAACCGTGTATAACCTACCTAGGATTGGGGCTGCTTCTGACTCTTTATCTAGCCTCTCTGAGCATTCTGGGTTTGTACAAGCATAAAGTCCCGGAAGACCTCTGTAGAATAGGTGTAAACGCGTTGGCAAGAAAATCTTATTATCTGATTCCCTTCGTGCATAGGAGCCTAATGCAATTAATGACTCTGTCGCAGATCTAGCTAATTGCTTATTTACCGCAGGGAACAATTTAGAGGATAACTCGTTTAACTTCATGGCCTTACCACTTACACTATGAACAAGCATTTCAGCAGGCCCCCAGTTTGTAAGCCTTTCATAGAGATAATCAGCCAAGTTAACACTTGGTTCACTCCATCCAAGGGAAGCAGCAATTTCAGTAACAGCAACCCTAGCTTTATCTAATTCAATTCCTGCCCTTTGGAAATCTCCGAGATTTAATTTTGACAGGGCGGTGGCCTCTGCTAAGGTTCCTGCTCTTTCTCCTTCTCTATATTCCTTAACACCTTTAATTAACTTCATCTTTAATGATGAGTTCTCTGATAGTCCTGTTAGCTCTCGTGCAAAGCTTATTACTGCGTTTTCAGCTTCTTGACCCTCTCCTAAGCTTGCACTTGTTAATATACAACGAAGCTGTTCTCTTTTTATTCCTAGTCTAGCAGTTAAACGCCTAATTAATAGAGCAACCTCTGCCCCACCCGTCCCTCTGTACATGTGTGCTTCATCAAGTACTAGAATAAGCTGGTTAGTTGGGTTTGATTCTAACCAATCTTTTGTTTGTTGGAATATGGTTCGTTCAATAGGTCGAATGAGCATATACTCTAACATAGAGTAGTTTGTTATAAGTATATCTGGGCAAGCAGCCTGGATTTCTTGTCTCGTCAGCATTTCTCTATCATCTGGCTGTGTCTTTAGTCTTTCCTGCCAATTGTATTGAGTAAAGTTTTTTCCTTGTCTTTTGCCACTCTTATAAACTTTTTCTGTCTCTTTTTCCTTTGCATAGAAGCCAACTAAATCTTTACTTGGCCATTTACCTTTATCCTTTAACTCCTCCACAGCCTGTAGATTATTTGCATATTTTAAATAGAACTCCTCAAAGATTGGCTTTAAGTGAGTCATATTTTTATTAGACGAAGCCTCTCCTGGATATGGGGTTCTAGATGTATAGGATCCGAAGCGAACGGGTCTATTTCTCCCTTTCTTTAGAACATTAGCTACCCTCTCATCCCCAAATAACTTTCTGATTCTGCCTAGTTGATCGTTAACCAATGCATTCATTGGATATAAGAGAATTGCACGACATCCAGGCATCGAAGCTGTTTCAGACTGCTCTACTCCTTCCTTTGCCAATTGCCCAAGAATTGGCATTAAAAAGCTTTCAGTCTTACCAGAACCAGTTCCAGTTGCAACTATAATGTCATTTCTTTTCCCTAAGAATGCTTCAAGTGCCTCAGATTGGTGCATGTATGGCCTTGGATAGACCCCAACCTGTAGTTCGGATACTTCATTAAGCGCCTCTTTTGCAGGATGAGGTATAGCAAGGTCACTAAAGGATCTACCAATTTCATAGCTCGGTGTTGACTCAACATAAGGCTCTTGTACTATGTTACCAACACGCTCTAAGAGCATTAATCTTTCAGCAATTAAGCTTTTATCACGAATATGATATGCTGATTCAAGATAAGATTTCAAAGTCTCATGTAAGGCCTCTGCTAAGGTAAAAACACCATATGCTTCATTTTCAATCATGGAAAAACGCCTCCTCTTACTTTTTTATAAAAACATAACCAAAGTTCTTTAGATTCTCTTCAACCTTTCCCTTATATTCATCCAAAGCATAATAAGCTGTTTCTTCAGGTGTCTTTATCTTGTAGGAATGTAATAATATTATTCTCTCAAGTGGTTTGGGTAATGGAGGATATACTCTTAATTTCCCCTCAGTCCAACGTCCAGCAAGATTTCTTCCATGTATGTTCCTTAAACCGATTCTTAACCATGAAAGAATCTCCTTATCTTTAATTGGAAGTTCCTTTATTATCTTCCCATCCTTGAACACACCAAGAAAATATGAAAGTCGTTTATCTCTAGTTCTACATAAAAGAACCCCTCTTTTTGGTATATCATCACTTGCTTCAATGGCTTTAATCCATGCTGTTCTGAAATTACTGTTTGATTTAAAGGAAATAAAAATTTCAAAATCATCATAGGAGTATAAGGTACTTGCACCTTTCTCTTGTGCTTGCTTTATCTGAGCCTTAGTCCATTCAGATAAATTTTTAGGTATCCAACCAGCCCACTGTGAATAGGGCTGCCATAATTTTTTGTCATCTAAAGCCCACTTTGAGATATTGTCCTTTTTAATGACCCTTCCTAAACCCACTTGAGAAATAGAACCTGAAATAATAGAGGCATATTTAGTAGAACTACCACCAATTAATGCAATATCTTCATTATTAGGTAGTTGTATCAAACGTATAGGTGTAGGTATCCAAAAACCGTTCCCAATGTGTGAAATATCTCCAAGTAGCTCTAGAGTAACAAGTTTTGACCTAATTAATTCAGTCTCTAATGGGTTGTCAAAGCGCTTTGAATTATCATTATCAAACTTAGAAAGCTGCCAGGATTTCTTAGCTGGCCAAACAGCTTCAAGTTGTTGACGAAGTATGTACATAACTTTTCTTGTATGTACTGGATTATTGTCTCTCAAAAAATTATCATCTTGTTCGATATGAGTTAGCTTGTGAATACAATCCCTTAGATATTCTGATATTACAGCCTCCTGCTTCATTAGTTCATTTGGAAAGTTAGGAAGTTTTAGTGCTGAAATCAATAGTTTAATTTGGTCATTCCGATTATTAATAATCTTCCAATTCAAAACTATCTACCACCCCAAAAGCATTCTTTGACAGGATATACCTTAAACGATCGTCTTTTTCTACCAAATTAGAAAAATCAACTAGCTTACTGCTATCAAGATGTACAGCCATTGGAAAAATCCACCCAAATATTGAAAATTCGAATGGGGTATCAATTGTAGAGGCCATTTCTCTTCCATAACAGTCCGCAGTAATTAGTACTCTTCTCCAAAGAGGTCCCCCTAAAGTATATAGCCAATTAGGTATTATTGAATCCTCCCAGTTATATTCATCAACCAAAGTGGAGGCTTCCCCACTAAATATCTCTTTTTCTATCAAACCCAGTGGTCCAATTGCTGAGGGCTTATCCAACCATTTAATTGAATCTATGTTAAGTAATGGACCTAGTTCAAGATAATTAGAGCCTATAGGTAGCATTGAAGGGCCGTCTGTTACTGTACCAAAGACTAATAAGGACTTTGAGTTAGGGCGAATCTGAAATATTCTCTCAATAATAAACTTTGAAATAGTTAAACCATAAACATCAAAGGCTGAACGATTCATACCTTCCAGAATAATAGCTATAGGAGAATTTGTATCCTCATATTCCGTTATAATCCTTTCTATAATAACTTCTATGGAAGAATCAATACAACCAAATGGTATTTTGATTACTCTGTAATTGCCACCTGTTAGGCAGTAAGCACACCTCTCTGCAACCAAGGATGCTAAAGATCCTTGGAATGACACCAATTGACCAGATCCTATTGCCGCCATTATTTCTCTCGATAAACGTCTAGCATGAGGTAATTTTATTCCTAAGAGATTTAGGTTTTTTTCCAGATGTTTAGCAACTTCATTAACTGAGGCTAAATTTAATACATCTTCTACCTCATTTTGCTTTCGGATAACCTTAATTTCCTCACTATAATGCTCTTTTAAAGGATAAATCGAATTGGTACTAGAGGGAGTCCCTTGATTTTTGAGTTCCTCAAAATCCTGGAGCAGTAACTTTATGTTAGACTCCATTTGTACATAATCAGTACTAAGTTGACTAATATCAAAATTTTGTTGTTCACGATATAAATCTATTTCTTTTATACTCTCTATTATTGAGCTAAGTCTACTTCGTAGGTTCTTAGCTTCATTATTCATTTCCACATTATCGGAGTACAAGGACTGGATTTTTTTATTGTGACCTTCAAGTTCCTCAACAAACATACCCCTAATTTTCTCAAGATCATATATTTTTGAATTTGCTTGCTGCAGATCCTTTTTCACCTTGTTTAATTCCTTGGTATTATCTAAAAGATCTGAATTTATTTTTGTTACATTCTTATTAGTTGCTTGTAACTGAGTTAATTGAACTGATTCTTTTTTTATTAACTCAATTTGATTTTCTAGGGAGCTTATTTTAGCTTTTAATTCAACAGGGCTTTCCTTTGGAACAAAAGATAAAAGTCTTTCTACAACTTCATCTTGAGGTAATGGACTGAACAATAGCCAATTCTTAAGATGTTTTTGTGTGATATTTTCTGTGTTTATTAGGCTAATAGCCTTCTCAATAATTTCTTGTCGTTTTTCCGACGAATTAAGTAATTCCTCAATAATGTTTTCGAGCATTTCTTTATTATGAAATCCTAAAATATTTTGAAGAGCATTGTGGTGTTCTGTATATGTAAGCCATAGATTTTGTAATAAACTCCAGTCCTGCTCCTCCCAGGAAGAAGAGCGGCCAAAATAACGTTTTAATCGAATCTCTGTATCCTTTCCTGATCTAAAGCCCTTCACCATTGGTAAGGTTTTGATAATTTTCTCCAGTTTACTTTTATCAATAGCTTGAGTAATTACAGAAAAATCCCTATAATCGGCCGTTTTGATTCTTTCTTTAGCATCTAGGGCATAGTTAATAGTCATTATAGTTCCCTCCATTCGTACCACTGTTTAACCTGATTAATCTTTCAGCTTCATTAAGGAGAGTCTGGCAATGTGCAGCAAGCTTTGATGGCCATTTTCCTTTAGAAATTAGCTTAACTAATACTTTCTTATCTCTTTCACAAAATAACGAAGGATCGACTTTCTTATGAATAAAAGTAAATTCCCCTTTATATATAGCTCTTGATAAAATTAAAATATTATCTGCTCTATCCCTCCATTTATCCCCCAAATTAAGTCCACGACGAACTCCTCCACCCCTATTAATACCCATATTTGGATAAACCTTCAAACTACCAAATGGACCAGCATCTATTGAAAAATAACCCTTTTTATGTTTATCAAGGCAGTTTAGTATATTAAGCATGCTCTCTTCAAATTCAATAGCATTCTTATGATCTTCTACTACCAACCTATTTAGTTCATGCACCTCATTGTTGGAATCCATCCAACTTATCCTAATATTTATATGAGGAAGAGCACTCACCTTTGTAAAGGTGACATCACCTTCATATGCTTTCCTTATCATTTCATTTGCCTCTTCATTGAACAATAGAGCCTCATATTCTTTTCGACTATTGTTATCTATAGCAAGCAGTTTAACACCTGGAATATTTATAGAAGATGAGGCATTCTCGTCAAAAATAATTTGCTTATTTCTTTCGATATCATCATCAAGCCAAATATCATTTCGACCAGGATTTAGCTGAAACTGTATAATAGTAGGAACCTTACCATCACCTTGAATACTTTTAGTTACTCCAATATTTGGACTATAGTAATTTATCTTGTTCCACTTTCTTGCTCCAGGTTCTCCAATAATCCCTAATGTGACCTGACCCCCATCCTTTATTACATAACTCCCATCCGGAAGTCGATACTCTGCAGTCGGAATGATTAATTCAAGCTCAGCAGGAGGATGTTGGATAGAGCGTCCTGTTGTCTCTGTTACCCACTTTTCTACCTGTTGATTGTACCTTTCAGGTAATTCTATATAAACACCATCCCATGAGGTATACCCTTTTAATGGTACAGTTTGCATAATATCCTTGGCTGGTATCCATTCCGGGCTAGAGTTTATTGTCCATATTAATACATAGGCCCTTCCCCAATACATTGGACTATCCTCATTTAGTCGTCTCCCACCAAAGGGTGAATATCTAAAAACATTTAAATTTACTGTACTAAGGCCAGGTATAGGGTGGCTAATTCTATTTCTCCATCTACTTTCGGGGATATTATCATATATTAAAGAAAAAGGCCCTGGTCCTGGAGGAATTCGTACTCTTTGTCCACCACTTTTTATTGCTGAAACTGGGATTGTCCTTAAGCCTCCTAAAGCAAAAGGTAATCGGATTGTTCCCATATCTACGTCCGGCTCAGGAATACTTACTTCTAATGACCAACCTATCGTCTGATTTTGATCATCTATTAACCTCAAATATAGACCTAATGAGCGGTATGGTGCTTCACTCTCTTTATGAATTTGTGAGATTCCCTCGGTATCTATCGAAAAATAAAGCTCACAGTTAGATTTTGCTTGCTTAGAATTATGTGCAAAATGAGGAACCTTGCTACCTCTTCTAAGATGAACCGGTGCTCTACAAATTGGACATATGTAGTAAGGTCCTCTAGTTACAGCAGGGTTAGAGGCCCAGACTTTTTTACCAGTTATTGAATGAATTGCATATTCCATCCAACCCCCCCTTATAATTTCAACTCTATGTTATAACAATAATTTAACATATTATTAACAATTAATTGTTAATTAATTTGACAACACCATAAATAATAAATCAGATAGTTAAAATGTAGTAAAAACTTTTCTCTAATAACCTTTAAAACCGGTATGTCATTATTCTTTCTTTTAACCTTATTTTGAAAATATGTAATTAAAGGCACGGCACTTTGGAATTAAAAGTACTCAACATAATTTTTTGTAATGACATTCTACAAGAGGCCACTCCTACTCTAAATTATTCAGTTACCAAAAGGTATTCCCTAAGGATCAAGACCTATAATGGAAAAGGGTAGTAGGGGCGATAATATTCTTTCAATCCTCCAAATTCCTCATATTTCCCACAGTGAGAACTCTTTAGAACCTTGAATATCTGTTTCTATGTTTCAGACATTTAATTCGATCATTCACTTCATCGATCCTAGGGATAAACTCCGTTTGAATAGTATCGGTTTTAATCGTTACAACCACCGATTCAGATGTATCTAGTAAACGTCCATCTAAGAAATTTTGAATATTTTCTCGAACCAATCCGGTAATTCTTAAATTGAAGAATCGCTTTAATGTTTTATCGAAGTTTGACTCTTCAATATTCGGGATTGGCGAGAACTGCTAATACCTTTTGTTTTTGGAATTCATAGTCATAACCTTCTCTATATTTCAGTACAAATTTCTGTTAAGTATTGTATTCATTAAATACATAGTAAAAATCATTTCGATTCTTTTATTCTATTATAAATATATTGTAAATTGTATGTTTTTAATTTTCTTCTTTGTCAGTTCTTCCTAGAGTTCTAAATTATAGCAAAATTGCCACGCACAAATTATTAATGAACGTGGCCTTATTGATTTGTTAAAATTTATTTTATTTTGCTGTACACCTATTAAGTCCTTTTCAATAGTCCAATTATGGGTTCGGATGTATGTTTCTATCTTGCAAAATAAATTTTCTTGGAGGAAACCGTTACCGAATTTACAGTATCTTACGATCGATGGGCAAAGCAACTAAGAAATAAGGTCAGTCCCTCGATAACAAATTTTTATGCATTATCATGAAGGTCTGACCCTTAAATTGATTCTGTATTTTTTTATGTTGTTTAGCCTTAACATATACTTTCAGCCGCTCAATCTCCTCTATTTCGAGACCTTTTACTTCAGCAATTTCTAGTAATGGTTTACCTCTATCTTTCATCCTTTTAGCGGCCATCTTGATTGTCTCAAGTTTCCCTTCTTACCTTCCTTCATCTCTTCCTACTTGTCTTCCGAACTCTCTCCCACGTCTTTCATAGGAATTAATAATTTCCATCACCTTATCGGCTCTTTTCCGCTCATTTTCTTCACCTCTTCTATGACTATGTGTTCCTCAACATCTGTTAACTCTACATAGGTATCGAAGAATCTCATAATTAAAGTTTGCCTTGCAGGGTCTAGTTTCAAACGAAGCAGCATAAATAAATACTGTAATTTTAACACTGTTTTCTCTTTTTCAGTATATCCTATTTTACTTAACAGTGCCGCTGCGACCGAGTTATCTTGGCGAAGGAAGTTTCGCCAGTTTTCATTTATTAATTGAATGGTCAAAAAATGGAAATATATTACCAGCAGAAATAAAAATGAATTGAAAATGAATCAGGCTCTTTGCTTTTTGAATGATGGCTAAAGATTGCAATTGGAAGGATTTTTCTGCGATACTTTTCAGAGAGGCGTCCGATGTAGATAAACATTCTTTCACTGGTTCCCAATCAGGGGAACTGCATTGTTGGGAAGGTACTCGACCCAAGTGTGTGAAACTCCAGAGTATTTTATTTTTTGTCCCGCTTTACTAACCTATTGCTCCATTATTATAAGAGAATTAAGAAGATACATTCTTTATATTATCAACCAAAAAATCCTTGTCCCAAATTAGGTCCAAGGATTTTTAGCTTTCCGCTCAAAATGATAATGTAGGCGGTATTCACATATTTTTTTGGTCCAAGCATAAAGGATATCTTCATCTTCTTTGGACACATCAAAATTTAGGACAAAAAGATCCTTTTCAAACGAAATCAATCCTTTCGAACTGCCGCTCCATTTTGTCATCGGCATGGTGGCAATTAACTTGCTGACAGCTATTTCATCAAAGGTCCACAACTTTCTTGCACTTTTATCCGAAAAATCAATCCGTTTTCTGTATTCTTTTTCCATCAGATACTGGTGAAAAAAGGGAGCAACCTCAATTGGTGTAATAGGCTTGTACCAGTCCGACTTTCTACGTTCCAACATGGCTAGGAGGACAACCATCTTATAACTTTTCGCCATTCCTGTTTTTTCAACCTCTATCAGCCAGTTTTCATATCGCTCGTAAACGGTTGTTTCTCGATCCGTTAATTCTTCTGCCCATTTTAAAAATCCAAAGTAGGACTGAAATTCCTGGCGGTACTGAGGGGAATCAGAGCCACCTTTTAAATGTAATTCTAAGTATGTCGGTCTTCTCCCAAGTTCACGTTTTACCTCTAGATAGTCCTGATATAATTTTTCTTTTCGAGGCTGATGTTTACGTGCCATTTCCTGCAGCAGGTTAATGACATTCAAGTCCAGTTCCATTTCGCAAAAATGCGGTAATGCCGGCTGAATTTTTCTTGGTTTCTTGTCAGTCGGATTGGTATCAAATAAACTTAGTTTGATATCCGCGTTGCGATAATTTCCAATTAAATCAATGATGACACAGGCTACCTTCTCCGGATGCAACCGCAGTCCCCTGCCAATCTGCTGTGTAAAGACGGTTAAGGATTCAGTCGGTCGAACAAACAACAGTGTATCAACAGTAGGGATATCGACCCCTTCATTAAACAGATCCACCGTAAAGATGACATCGAGCTCACCATTCTCCAGTTGAGCAATAGCCTGACTCCTGCTGACATCCACTTGTTGCGAATGGAGACTAACTGACCGATAGCCTTTTAGATTAAAAAACCTCGATAAGAAATTAGCCTGTCGAATGGACGAACAAAATGAAATGGTCCGAGTCTGCTTTCTTTCCTCCCAGGAATGGAAAATTTTTTGAGCCAGTTCCTCTTTCAATTGGACCTGTAGCAATTCCTCTTCATCATATCGATTTCCTAACCACGTGATTTGCGAATAATCGGTATCATCGTAGACCCCATAGTATTTAAACGGTGCCAGCCACTTCCGTTCAATCGCATCCAAGAAATCTAGACGAAACGCAACGTTCCCATCGCAAATGGCATAGACATCTTTATTGTCATTCCGAACTGGCGTAGCTGTTATCCCTAATAAGAACCTAGGATGAAAGTAGTTTAACACTCGCTGATACGTGTCAGCAGCGGCATGATGGAATTCATCTATGATAATGAGATCAAACTCATCCGGTTGGAATTGCTCCAAATGTGTTTTCATACTTAATGTATAAATAGAAGCAAAAATAGCATCGGCGTTGCTCTCTTTTATTTTTCCATTGTATATCCCAAATCGTCGTTCAGGCATGATTTTCTTAAAAGACGTTCTTGCCTGATAGAGGATTTCTTCCCTGTGTGCGATAAACAGCACCTTCTGAAAATTCTTCGAAAAGAATCCCGCTAGGTATGTTTTGCCCAAGCCCGTTGCCATCACTACAAGGGCCTTATTGTACTCTTCCTCTATGGTTTTATGAAGCTCCTCAAGTGCTTCAATTTGTGCAAATCTTGGTTGGATGTCCCCATATTCTGCAGCCGGCTCCTTGATTTTTTCTGGATTGACTGGAGCCTTGTCGTTTGAAGGTAACATAATTTCTAACTCTTCAAGCTCGCTCCATTTTTTCGCCAAATTGAGATGCTTCTTATGGTAGGCTTCATAATTTGCCTTGTACTCCTTAAGGGTTTCCGGATTAAGGGTAACGGTTTGATCAGCAAGAAACAGCTTAGAAAATTCCTCCAACGCTTGTTCAAATACCTCTTTGGCCTCGCTGATACCTACATTCCATTCAACCCCCTGATTCAGGGCAGATTTGGAGAGATTAGAAGATCCAATGTACAAGACATCCTGTTCATTGTTTTTAAACATGTAGGCTTTTGGGTGAAAGGATGTACCATTACTCTTCCACATTCGAATCTTAATTCGGTCATCAATAGAGAGCAATGCCTCTAATGCTTCAGGCTGGGTAATATATAAGTAATCCCCCGTGCAAATCTTGATATCGGCCCCATTTTGAGCTGCTTCTTTTAAAGCCTCCGCTATAAATTGGACACCGGATTTCATCACAAAAGAGGTTAACACACAAATGGTCGAGGCATTTTCCATTTTCTCTAGCAAATGTTTCCCAAGTTCGGATGTAATTAATTGGACCTTAGTCATCCTCAACCTCAATCAAGTAGATTTTTTCCTTGAAGCCGCCGCGTTTTTCGGCCTTCTGTTGCCTAACTTTTTCAAGATCTTCAAATGTTGCTCCATGGCATTCTGCAAAAGCATGAATGATTTCTAGCAGATCTGCCAGCTCCTCTACTGCATCCTGATCATTATCAGTATTGATATATTCATTCAATTCTTCGAAGCTTTTGGTTTTTAGTTCTTTTATGTATTCATCATCATTTAGAATTTTGGTAGAAAACTTTTTCCCGGTTGCTTCTATGATTTCTGGTATACGGTCGCGCACTAATTTGTTATGTATTGGCATATTAGGTTCCTCCTAAAAAATAAATAGTTAATCTTATTATATCGAAAATATTGTTATGAAAAAGGTATGAACTAAAAAAAGCACCAGACCCCCTCTATTAATTTAGAGATCTGGCACTCACCTAAGTTAAAGCCTATAAATTGTTTTTATTCTCCTGTACTTTCTTATTCTCCTTCGGCATCCTACAGCGATATTTCCCCTTTACTTCCATAATATGAATGCCTTTCTTATGATCCACTAAGATGTTAAGTGAATGTTGCTTATTATAAATAATCATGTCCCTAAGATCCTGCGTATCTTTCCATTTATTCCGAAACGATGATTCTTTCATTTCAATCGTGATCATATGTCCATCATTTAAGAAGACATTGGTATATTTCACACCCATGGCTCTGCTTACCTTTACATGGCTTAGAGCGAACCATACGCAATCCTCTCGTTTGATAGATTTCGTCGGGAATAGATAAATATCTAGACTTGAACTTATTTTAATTGGATACTTTTTTTGGTTTTTGCCAAGCAGCTTTTTGGAGCTATTAAGCGCTCCTTTTAAGTCAGATCCGTATTTGATTAACGATTGATTGATGAACTGTAAAGGTGTCATCGCTACCAGAAACATCTCATCGCCTTCGATGACCTTTGTGAATAACTCGCCATTTTTGTATAAGACACCATAAAACAAGGTGGTTTTTTCATTTATGATATGATTTCTTTTGATTTCCATTTGAGTATCCCTTCCTCACTGATATAAGTTGAGTCTATGAAACTAAAATCTTTTCAATTTTTTTGAAAAAGGGTATACTAACTAGGAGTTGGCATACCCAACTTGCCAAGACCCATGGGCGCCGTCTGCCAGGACACTATCGCCTATGGGTTTTTCTTCTATTTCTTCACATACTACTCACCCCCTTGCTGCTCAAGCCATTTTACTAGCTTGTGAATATTCTCTTTATCATTCGTCAAATAATAGAATCCGCCTCTTGCTGTACCCTTAAATGATTTCCAAATCGGATTTGTGCTTTTCCAGTCTACCTTTTGTAAAGATCTCATTCTATTAATCAACTCTTGTTTGCGTTCTTCAAAGCTGCTTATCTCCAATCCTTTATTGGCATAATAAGCAATAGAGGCAAGTAACGGATGGCTGGCTAGCATTGATACTTGGAGATCACCTATCCGCTCTGGCCGGTATAGCTTGAATAATTCGCTTAACCAGGTATTGATTAATTGAATGTACTCCTTTTGCTCCAAATAAGCTTCATAGCGGTCATCCACTGTTCTGTAAACCATTTTTCCTGTGAGAAAAATAGCCACAAGCTGGCGTAAGTGGGATAGTGACAGCAGCTTTTTATTCATTGGTCGCACCACGGCCCGTTTCTCAATTTCTACTCCTGCTGTCTTTAGCTGCCTATTGGTTCTTAAAATGCTATTTGTTATTTTGTTCAGTTCTTTTCTGGAATCAAAGGCTATTCGCTTTGATAAGGCTACCTTTTTTCCTTTTGTGTTCAGGTCGATAAATAGTTGATCTGCCTCTTCTTTGGTCAGTCCTTCAAATAGTTGTATCGCTACCTCTGTATTTTGAACGAAATGAAGGAGTTTGTACCCTCTTTTCATTTCTTCCTCATGATCGCTTTTAGCGGTCCGACATCCCATTTCTTCGATTTGACAAAATGCTTTCAGCCGCTGGTTCCCGTCAATTATGGTCATTTCCAGAGGCTTATCGACTCCTATACAGGCAACATTCGCAACCATCGGCGGAAAATAAATTTGCTCAGTCAAAACATTTTCCAGAATATATTTCTTAATCGCTCTTACATGAAGCTTGTCTACCTCACGTAATGTCACTTGCCCGTTTTTGATTAGTACAGAAAGCTCTTGAATCGTGTAGGTCGCAATGGATTGTCGTTTGGAAAATACATCGTTAACGATCAAGTAGACCCAATCCTTTCTTTATCTAGAATATCTAGAAATTTAAATGCTGTTTTTTGAATCGCTGTCGTTGATGAATGGTGCTTTATTCTACTCGTTGTCGTGTCATACAGGTGGATAAAAAGCGGATCATCATGTTTCCATGTGCAATATTTCTTTAAGCTGCTAAGCTGCTGGATGGCTTCTAGATGAGGAATGGAGTGCTTCTTGGTGTAATGATAAACCGCATAGGCTAATGAAATTTGAATGCCGGTCAATCCTGAGACAAATCTCTTACGGTTGGCTATTTGAGACGGGAAAATTTGCGGCCATACTTGAAAGAATGCTGTTGCAATCGCTGCCACTTCTTCCGTCTGGTAATTTCCAAAGTCGGCCTCGCCTTTCTTTACTGTTAAGTTCCCTTCAAACATGGCTAATAAGCACTTTCTCATGGTTGTTAGAGATGTTACAGCTGAATTCTGGCTGCTTAACCGCGATAATTCCCGTTCAATTTCAAACTGATTTTGCAGCTGTTTTGCTACCTTTCTTGTTAATTTTGTATAAGCATCGCGATGATCATATTGCATGATCAACCCGTTATGTGCTTCTTTCCGTTCGGTATTGATGTCAGTAAATAACTGCCGCTCCTCCTGCTGTGTTAAATTCAAATAAATTTGCATAGCGACGGGATATTCTCTTAACTTATCAATATAGCCTTGGATTTTTTGTGCTTCCTTGTCATTTTCGGTTTCTTCTGCCGTTTCCTTTTGCGAATGTAAGTGGTTTAATGCTGAAATGAAAGCGCTCTCACGATGCTGTCCATCGAGTATGTATAGCTTTGCACCTGGTTCAAGTGCCCAGCCTTGTTTCGTTTGTGTCAGTGCTCCACGGGCTGAGAAGATGAACGGTGAGAAATAAAAATCTTTTCCTCTTAAGGATTTTAATATAAACTCTCGTATTTCCGATCTCCGTTGCGGGTCCAACTTACGCTGAACCTCGGGGTCTACTTCAAAAATTGCCTCCAGCGTTGAAAATCGCATTTGTGTCGCCAATACCTTCTTTCCAAACTGATTGTACTTCATTCCGCCAATAATCGTCCTAAAGTCATGATTCGACAAATATCTTCACCCCTCTCGACCATTATTATAATTAGCTTAGGATATAAATGTAAATTGACTTTTTTCTTCATTTCGTGCTTAAACTTAACTCTTTGAATGGTTTGTTTGTCCTTGTTTTAGCAGAACCTTGACGGATTTGAAATAAAGAATTAAAATCTATTATTTCACTTTTTTAAGATCACATTTAATTGTGACTAGTGTCATAAAAAATTACAAAACGTTACTTTTAACCTATGAATCTGCCATTTTTTAAAAATTTTTTCAGTTGTTAACGAAATGTTCACTGTTTGTTTGAAAAGAATTCATTTTCTTGGGAAAAGCCTTTTATGACGGGGGTTATAACCATTTTTCTTGTGGATATGGTACATAAAAGGGTTAATCCAACTTGCAGGGATCAACCCGAAAATATAACCATTGCAGCAGATTTTCATTTTTTCCTCCAGTGTTATTAATAAGCTATTCCGACGATACAAGTTGTCCTCTTTTTGACGGGATGAATATCCCATTGCTGTTTTCATATCACTTTTGGCATCTGGCCCTATAATAAAAATGAGCGCTTATCCTTTTTCCAGGATTGCCTCCGTTTATGGAGGATCTTATTGAAGAAAAGCACCCAGTTACTTTAAGTGTAAATCCTCACAATCTGTTTCGTAAATCTAACAAGCAAAAAGGCGATGCCTTTAATCAAGCATCGCACTCGTTAATTAAATAGAAATTTACTTTTTTTCCATTACGGCAAAGTAATTATTTTCACTATCTGCAAAATTAAATACTCTACCAGAAGGCATATTTACAATTTCTCCGACTGTAACGTTTTTGTTTGATAAGTCACTAAATAAATTATCGAAGTTTTTCGAGAAGAACATTAAAGAAGGTGTGCCAAGATCTAATTCAGGCGACATTTTCGCAATAAATTCCTTATTATGGAGAATGATGCTTGTTTCAGCTTCTTTAGTTGGAGCAATTTCAATCCATCTCATACCTTGACCATTGTCTTCCTCTGAAATTACAGTAAACCCTACTTTTTCTGTCCAAAACTCCTTTGCTTCATCTTGGTTATTAACATACAACATGATTTGACCTAACTTACTAATCATTGATATTCACTCCTTTATATAAAGACAAATCTAAAGATTCCTTTCTGAATACTAGAATTAGCGTTACGGTAACTCTACTTCAGTGACTCCACACGCTCGTGCAAACGGTCCCAAGTTTCGGTGATGCCCTGCAGCATGCCCATGTCCATGACAGTCTTAAGGGCCTCTTCGGAAACATATTCAGCACGGTTTATTAGCTTTGTCTTTCCACCTAAATCGATGAATTCCAATGTGATTTCGGTCGACGGCATGGAGTCATTCAAATTACCCTCGGCATCCGAAAAGTAATCGGTATAGACGATCTTCTCCGGCTCGATAATCTCCTTATAAACCGCTTTGCCCCAAGATTCCATACCAAAAAATTGACCCTGATTCTGATCGACACACTTCATACAGTAGTGCCAAACGCCTTCCGGACGGAAATCGACGGTACAGACTGGAATCTCCCAGCCCCTCGGCCCCCACCAGTGTTTCAGATGCTCCGGCTCTTTAAACATCTTGAATACGAGGTCACGTGGCGCATCGAAAACGCGCTCCAGTACCAGTACCCGATCGTTCTCTACTCTCGATACCATTGTGTTGTTTGCCATTGTATTTCCTCCTAGTTCATGAAAAGTTTTATATTTTTTAAGGGATTAACGCATTGCTGCCAACTGTGCTTCAAGTCGATCGAGGGTTTGGCTAGCTCCCTCTATGGCTCCAAACTCTTTAACTACCTGTTCCCTAATTTCTGCAGAAGGAAAGATTAATCGTTGAATAAGTAATGTATTATTATCCTCTTCGACAAAAGTTACGATTGTCTGAAATTGTCCGGGATCACCCTCTATATCATCGGCGGATGTATAAACGAGACGCTCAGGCTTTACAATTTCCTTAAAGGTGATCTTATTTGGATATTCAACGCCATCTGGCCCTTTCATAATAAATCTCCAAATACCACCTGGTTTCATTTCAAATTCAGAAGTCGTAATGGAAAAACCTTTTGGCCCCCACCAGTTTTTTAGATGTTCCGGTTGGGTCCATGCTTTCCAGATTAGGTCACGGGATGCATTAAAAACTCGTTTTACAAGTATTTCTTTTCCTTCAACTTCAACGGACGTTTGATTATTTGTAATCATTTTTAAAACCTCCATTAATTTTAAATGTTATTTTTCTTGTTTTTCTTGCATTACCTTTAAATAATCGTCCAAGCTATCAAATCTTTCTTCCCAAATTCGGCGATAAGACTCAAGCCAAGCATTTAATTGGATAAATGGCTCAGGTCGTAATTGATAGATGCGCCGATTTGCATCAGCGTGTACTTTAACAATTCCGGCATTACTAAGAACACGAAGATGTTTAGAAACTTGTGGCTGACGGATTTGTAAACGTTCGGAAATTTCCCCCACTGTAAGAGGACCTTCTCGCAAAAGCTCTACAATCTGTAAACGATTGGGTTCGGAAAGAGCATTCAGTGTTGTAGTATCCATTTATTGAACCCACCCCTATCCATAAAACAGCTAAATTTAATATCCATTTAAATACTTTTTAATTTAATTGTAACAAGGACTAAGTCTCAATATCCCCTCCCAACTGCATACAAATCTCCAAAAATGACATTGTGTTATGAAGCTCTCACCTTTGTTTATATTCCTTAAAAGGAATATAACATAACAGGAATATTCCTGTAAAGGAATATTTAGATTATTTTTTATTGAATTTTAAATTAAGAAGTAGCCAGGGTCGAACGAATCTGCCCGTGGGTTTATCCCGTCAGCGAAACCGTTCCCCCCTACTTGTAGAAACGTGAAGGGGATAAAGTATTATCCATCAATGAAATATCAGTCTCATTTTATAATCAAATATAAATCAAGGACTATAAAAAAGAACAACGATGCCTCCGACGGGATTCGAACCCGCACTCCTTGCGTAAGCATAGGCTATGGGCAACACGCTTCCCTACGGTATTTCACCGGCTGGAATTTCACCAACCTCAGCTTTTTTGCTTTTCGGTGCTTCTGAAACCATTACCTTGCGACCCGGTGGCTACAATGTTTTCCGGCGCTCTTCCCTTCTAGAGCTACGGAGGCATTTTGTACATTATATGCTAATTAAGAATATTTTTTAACAAAATACTATTTTTCCGGTTCAATCACAAACCAGTTCATTGCTACTCTCGTACTCATCCCTGTTTTATTTTTAAAATCTTTTGACGGAAAAGAAATAAAAAATCCCACCCATCATCCAGTATGGTTCCCAGAAGAATAGTCTCCAAAAGGTCGCATATGGATCAAGGTTAAATTCTAGAAGATGAAACGCATGTAATACAATTGTGATGAAATTTAGAAAACCGTACAAAAACAATAATGCTCCTCCAATTTTTGCAGTGTAATAAAGTAATTTGTTCATGATTGGTTTATTCCAACGAACAATCAGCATCAAAAGAAAGATCCCACCAAGTAATTTAACAAAACCTGTCAACCAAACGATGACTACAAATGAGGGTGATGGGTTTACGGACATCTCATAAATGGAACCGCCTAGAGACCGTACCCCCATCAAGCCACCCATTGCCCAATAAAAACTCATCCCTGAAAAAAGAAGCGTCCAACTAATTCCCAGACCTATACACCAAGGATTTCTTTTTAGAAAAAATCTCTGATTCATACTATTCAAAAGTTTCTTCCTCGCTTACCATCTGTATTTAATCAAGATAACGTTTTTTCCAATATTATACTCTAATTTTTATGAATTGGATTCAGACCCAAATTCAAAAATATTTATCCACCCCTGTCCTTTTTACCTGAAACTTACTATATAGAAGGTGAAAGGAGGTGATTGACCATGGCACAAGCGGTATTAACCGGTTCAAAGCTTCGCTTGGTGTTCCAGGTTGGCATGGATGAGGAAGGTAAACCGATCCTAAAGTCCAAAACGTTTAACAACATTAAGATGGAATCCACCACAGATCAGTTATTCCAAGCAGCAACCGCCATTTCCAGCTTAACAAATGGCATTCTGAACAACCTTGAGCGTAACGACAGCTCAGAACTTTTAGCAGAATAGTAGTCTTAGAGGAGTAACAGGATAATCCATGTAAAGGAGGTGATTGACAATGGCGAAAACATTGGAATTACAGTTTGGGACAGAGTTCGGAAAGACAGCGCGAATTACTGTGGACAATCCAAAGGAGCCGATTGATGAGGCTGCTGTGAAGCAAGCGATGGAGCAGATCATTGCGGCAGATGTTTTCTTCACTCCGAGCGGTAACCTTTCTGTTGCGAAGGGTGTAAGAGTAGTCGACCGCAACGTGACCGAATATGAAATCATCTAATGACGGAGGGGCTGGATTTCATAGAGAATCCGCCCCTTTTTTACAAATATTAATTAACGAAAGGAGCGAATAACTGTGGAGCAAATCATTCCACTCATTAGCGAAGTTGGCTTCCCCATCGTGGTGACCCTCTACCTGCTTTACCGGATTGAGTCTAAGCTTGATTTAGTGGTCCAATCGATTCAAAGTCTGCCAGAACGTATGAAGGGATGAAGCAGGGGAATCGTTTGCAAAAGATCATGTTATAAGCAAAGTTGGTGGATAGCGTGGGAATGTTCTACATAAGAACTTTCCCATGCCCCACCATCTTTGCATTAGAATATACATTTTAATTCACTCATTGTGAGGCACAAGAACCTTCCCAATAATTTTTTATTGAATCATGCTTGAATTTTTGTTAAATCATTGACAACTTTTTAAAATATTCATTAATAGAAATGGGGCCATCCCCCACAGCATTAAGGTATTAATACTGTGGGGAGACTGACCCCAAATTTAAATATCCCCTACTTATTGTAACTCTCAATTCCTTTTGATTTTCAATCCTACCAGTATGCTCTTTGTAGTCCCCCAACAATGGATCCAACAGGACCATTTCGGTTTTTCATGACAATGTTTTTTGGTTAAGTTAGGACTCAATAATTGCTTTCAATAACGTCTTCGGCTTTAGGTATTCACTCATCCTTGGGGAAATTGTTCTGCTTCTATCTGCTCCAGAAAAAGTTCCAGCTGTTCTTGATGGGCTGCGTTTTCTTCCGTTTGTGGTATTGGAGAGCTTTCTTGTACCTCCGATTGAATCCCCGTTTCTTTTAGTACCTTTACTTTTTCATAATTAATCGTGTACCACTTTGTCTTATCTGTTTTCATCCGGTTCCAGTTGGCAGAAATCAGGTATCCCTGACTTTCTAGTGATTGAATGGTGCGTTTAATGGTATTCTCTGACCAATATGGCATTTGCTTTTTCCATTCTTTGTAGGAATTGCAAACCCATTTTTGGCCATTCATTTCATGTGAGCTTGTATTCAGCCAGTAATGGATTTGCTGTAGAATTATGGCTTCCTTTAAGCCAATCTTCACCGCCAAATTAGGGAGCGCCATAATCGGTCTTTTGTCCATAAATGATTTACTCATGAATGTCCCCTGCCTTTTCTATTTCGATGAATAAATGACTGTGTATGTCAATAAGCTTACTCATCCATAGGACCATAATCTATTCACCTCCTATATAGTTTGGCGGTGGGAATAAGGATAGGATCTGATAAGATTGTTTTCATAAAATTAGTTATTTTCTTTTTGGTTGGAGCGCAAAAAATGGTAACCCTTGATGAAAAATTACACTATAAAAATGACTTCGGAATTTATCGGCGAATTTTCGAAGCATATCGGCGATTCTAGTAAATTTATTGGCGAATTTTAAATTTTATCGGCGAATCCAGCCAGTTTATCGGCTAATCTAAGAACAACAATCTTTAAAAAAGAGCAAATTAAGACCTTTTTAATATCCCATCGTTCCTCCGCTAGCTTATTAGCCATTAAGACCGCATTTGAGCCACCTTTGTAAGATTAGTGATGATCCCACTTACATCCCACACCCTTCAAACCCTCTGCTCGTCACATACCCTGGCCTGCTCCAAATCTTTCGCTTGTCCTCCTTCGCCATCTTTTCATTTGACTGATATTCTAGTAAATATTTATAAGGCGGGTTGATGATGTAGGCTACACGCGCTAGCCCTCCCTGAAGCAGCTTTTCTTGAACCGATTGCCCATCAACATACACATAAGCAAGCAGCCGACCGTATGAATCTTTGGTGTTCCCTTGTTCGAACTCAAGACTTAATGGACCTCCCCTTACAAGATGCTCATTCCGTATTGCCGCTTCCCTGGCATACGGCTGGATACAAAACCCCGGCTTTTTTGATTCGGGTGTATCTATTAATAGGTAACGTACCGTTTCTATTTTTCCCATGACCATCACTTTAATCGTATCGCCATCAATCGTTTCAACCAATCTAGCAGGAATCCGACCCGTTTCAGTGGCACCGGTCAATTCCATAACGGAATCGGTGCTCTGCTGGACTTTTTCCGATTCTTGAGGCGAAAAAATAAGAATGGCAGCCGATGTAATTAAAGCGGTATTTACCAAATACTTTCGCACGATATTTCCCTCCGCCAATAAGATTGAAAAACCTGTCGTAATCCTTATAAAACCTAGCTTGATCATTCCAAAATAGGGTCAGTCCCCCGCTGCATGAAAGTATGATTACTGCGGGGAACTGACCCAAATATCTAATTTCCCAATCTAGCCCCTCGTATAATAACCTGCAACAGCTGGGAAACTTTCATATTCCATCCTCATATCCCGAAACGAAATTACCTCTTTTCCCCTAAAAAGTTTGTAATCTAGCGAATATTTATGACAGTTCAATGGGGGCTGCTGATATGTCATAGTATAAAAATGGATGGCCTCCTGCTCGCTGACAGCAAAGATAAAGACAAAATCCTCACGGTTCATTTTAAGTGAGTAGATGCCTACCTTATGAAAGCCCAAAACATTGTTTTGTATCATTTCTGCTACCTTCTGATGATCGGCCTGGTCCAAGTTTAATTTTGATACATTGTCATCTAATGAAACTTTCTGCTCCGCCAGTAAATAGTAGATGTAATGGGCCAATGAGGATTCTTCAAAATAGATCGAATCCAGGTAAAGCTCTTTCACTAGCATGTGAAAACACCTCGCATTTTAGACTCATTTATTGCCCTAATTGTTTTATAAGGCAAAGGAACGCTATAAAAGGCTAACACTGTTTTCCTTCTTGTCCTCAACCCTGCCGGTATGCTCGTTGTAATTCACAGCAATTGTTCCAACTGGACCATTGCGGTTTTTCGAAACAATGATTTCAAGTGTAGGATCGTTGGAGTCCTTGTCATAATACGCTTCCCGATACAAGAATAAAATGACATCGGCATCCTGTTCCACACTTCCGGATTCCCGTATATCAGACATCATCGGCCGTTTATTGTTTCTTGATTCCACCGAACGATTGAGCTGTGCCAAACAAATGACAGGGCAGTCAAAATCCTTGGCCATTGTTTTGAGTGATTTGGAAATTTCCGTTACTTGTAAATGGGCATTTCCTCCGTAAAATTGACTTGGTTGAATCAATGTTAAATAATCGATAAACACGATTGGTTTCCTGTATGGAAATTGGTGTATCAGCTTTCTTGTTTTCGCCCTCATTTCGGCAATCGTTTGCCCAGCCCCATCAAATATTTGCATATGGGTTTCATTGAGATCCCCAATGACGTCCGACCATTTATTCTTTTGACTTTGAGTTAGCAATCTTTTTGGATCGCGCATTTTTGCGCGGTTAAAACCCCCTGTCGAAGCCATTAATCGGGAGGTTATCAGCTTTTCAGGCATTTCTAATGAAAAGACAATCGGCAGAAACCCTGCCCAGCCCGACATTTTTGCAAAATGAAGCATCACATCGGTTTTACCCATTGACGGCCTTGCAGCTATAATCGTCACTTCCCCGCCCCTAAAGCCACCGGTCACAAAATCGAGCTTTTGGATACCCGTTGTCGCACTTTTCAGTTGTGGTTGCTCTTCCCAAGGGGCTTCATATATCCCAGCCAACGCTTGTTGTAAGGGCGTATGATCGTCCATTTTCGATTGGTTAATATTATCCAATTCGGTAATAACCTTTGCAATCTCCCAATCATTCATCGCTGCAAGCGATAAGATGTTTTTCTTTTCCCGTTCCTTCCACTGCTCAAGAATGAGCTTCTCCATTCCGTCAAACTTCTCCACATCCGCATACGATAACAGTTCCGACATGTAAGACATTCCCCCGTATGATTCGAGGTCGGGTAAGGTGGTCAATGTAATCAAATCAATATTCTTACCAGCTTGCTTAAACTCCGCCATTCTTCTCATTAATTCCTTATGCCGGCTGCTTTCTAGCTGTTCAGGTTGAATCACAGTATCCATGAGTAAGTACTCTGCCTTCATCAAGCTTCCTAAGAACGCTTTTTCAGCTATACTCATTCCTCTTCACCTGCCGTTAAATCAAGTTCGAATCCACCTGGAACCGCTCTTCCACTCGAATACGTTTCGGGTGATTTCTTAGACTTAAGCTCAGCCTTTTGGTTCTCATGATCCTCTATTTCATCCACGGTCAATAACGATTCATTTTCCCAGTTTTTCAGTATGCCAACAATATAGTTCAGCCTTCGTTTGTTAGTGGCACAGGCAATATTCATCGCCTTTAAAATCACCTTTTTCGGCTGTAGAAAACTTGAATCATCTAACCAGGATAACAGCTGCTGTTTTGCATTCACATTCGTAAAACCGAATCCATTCGAATCCCAAAACTCAACGATTTCTTTTACATCTTCTATTTTTTGATTACTCTCTAAGGTCTTCTCTATGTATGAATGGTTCTCTTCCTTCGGATGCATAGCTTGTTGTTGTTGTTGTTTTTCTTTTTTATTTTCTTTTTCTTTTTGTCCACGCGTCGTATAACGATACGGGAACGATTCGTCAAACAGTTCAGCTTCAGAAGCAATATATGGTTTTTCGTCATGGGTTTCCATGTCCTTTTCAAGATCGCTCTCTTCTTGTCCACAAAAAGATTCAAATAAGCTGCGAATTTCACCTTTTTGTATAGCTTCCGCAACATAACGAATAAGCGAGGGATCCTCTACCTCTTTTAATTCGGAATAGATACAATCCATGACAGGTTTCCCGCCTTTATGCAGGTTGTCTTTCCCCCAGTTTTTGATGGCGAGTTCCCTTGTTTCTGGATTGTAGCGAATCAACTTATGGTGCATTGTGAACCTTTCCATTAACGCATGCACACTCTCAATCGAATAGCCTAAATCAAATGCCATTTGCTTTTTCGTAATTTGATAGATTCCGATTTGAGTCGTATTGGGATTCGTAAGAAGATAAAGGTAAAAATACTTATCTTCAGGAGTCATCTCTTCCGAAACAATCGGATTCTTCCAAAAATCAACACGCACCATTCTAAATTTTGCCATCATCAAACACTGCCCTTTCTTCAAAGAAATTTCTTCATAGTATATATAGATGCTTAGAAAGGAAATGGACAGGATGTTTAATAAAAGTATGTGAATATTTTTTGACAAATCAAAAAAACACTCACAAACGTGATGTACAACATTTGTGAGTGTTTAAGAAACTTCCTTTCTAAGATGGCATTTTAACTACTAGGTCATGCCCCTGTCCCCTTGTTCCAGAAAATGGGCTTGAAAATTATATTGGAACATAGTATTATATTTTACTAGTTGCAATCAAATATATCCCAATGTATAACCTCAAGAATACGGCTTGGGGGTCTCTACCAGGAACCGAAAAATCCTGACTACAGAAATGAAAACTTCATTTTTGTAGTCAGGATTTTATTTTTTTCCAAAAAACTAAGCAGAAAGGACAGTGATGTTCATATGAATATAAGAGTTTTTATATTGGCCCTTGCAGCAGTTGCAACCGGCTTGGTTGAGCTAATGGTTGGCGGAATATTGCCAGTCATTGCAGATGATTTTAAGATTTCTCTTAGTACCGCGGGGCAATTAATCACCGTGTTTGCGCTCATATATGCCATTGCCGGGCCTGTTCTACTTGTCCTAACAAGCAAAATAGAGCGCAAGAAATTATACCTCATCTCCTTGTTTGTCTTTTTTATCGGCAATATCATGACATATTTTAGCACGAGCTTCACCTTTATGATGATTGCCAGAGTGTTGACAGCCATGAGTACAGCATTAATTGTCGTACTTTCGTTGACGATTGCAGCAAAAATTGTGAAACCGTCCCATCAAGCAAAGGCAGTGGGGCTTATTTATATGGGGATTAGTTCGTCGCTTGTGTTTGGCGTTCCCCTTGGCATTTTAATTTCCGATCAATTGGGCTGGAGAATGATTTTTCTCTGTATTGCCGTTTTATCAATTGGCGCAATTTTTCTTATTTCCCTGTTTTTCGAGAGGATCCCAGGCGAGCAAACCGTGCCGCTGTCCGTCCAACTAAAGGCAGTGGCTAGTGCAAAAATTGGAAGTGCTCATCTCGCCACCTTGTTTATGCTGGCAGGACACTACACACTTTATGCTTATTTTACGCCGTTTCTGGAAACGAATCTTCATCTTAACGCCAATTGGGTCAGCATCTGTTATTTTATATTTGGCATAGCGGCTGTGAGCGGGGGTGCATTGGGCGGAACACTTTCCGATTGGATTGGTGCTAAGAAGAGTATTCTGATTGTCATCAGCTCATTTGCGGTGATCCTGTTTGTTCTTCCATTCTCTACTGTTTCGCTCGCGGTGTTCATACCGATTATGATGATTTGGGCGGCATTAAGCTGGAGTCTCGCACCGCCGCAGCAAAGTTATTTGATCCAAGTCGATCCTGTTACATCTGATATCCAACAAAGCTTCAATAATTCAGCATTGCAAATCGGCATATCACTCGGTTCGGCGATTGGGGGCATTGCTCTTGGGCAAACGAATCATATTTCCAACATGGCTTGGGTTGGCGCCGTTGTTGTCATCATCTCCCTGCTTTTTGCCGTATTTTCTTTGACAAGACCGGTTATTTCCCATAAGTCTGAAGCAAAGAGTGCTTAATGGATTGATGAAATCACCTAATCAAACACATTACGTTTAGATAACATAAATAACGATAGCTAACAAAAGCGCTTGGATTTTAATATCCAAGCGCTTTCCTCCTCTGAAATGGTCCTTCAAGAATAATATAATTCCAATGTTCTTTATTAAGATGAAATGTAGAACTATTGAAGAAATCCAACAAAATAGTCCTTTATGGTTTTCCGTTTTTTGTTAATCGGCATATGATAAAGTACCGATTACTCAAAATGGACAGGAGGAATTGGAATGGATGAGGAGAAAAAGAAGAAAAAAAGTAATTCCCTATGGCGACCGTTATTAGCAGCCCCCTTTTTATTTTTTCTTCCCCCTCTTAGCATCGGTTTGTATCTAACCCATCCCATCCCTGCAAAAACTACGAAAAACCCGAAGGATTACGGTTTGATTTTCGAAGAAATCCAATTTCACAGCAGAAAAGATCAAGTTAGGCTAGCCGGCTGGTGGATTCCCGCTGCTTCAACACAAAGCAAAAAAACGGTCATTACTGCACACGGTTATATGAATGAACGTTCCATGGATGGTATTGAAGGACTCATGCTTGCTAGGGTACTGTCAGAACGAGGCTATAATGTGTTGATGTTTGATTTTCGTAATGCAGGTAAATCGAAAGGCAGAACGACGGGTTTGGGGTTCTTTGAAAACCATGATTTATATGCAGCGATAGATTATGCCATTCAGAAAAAAAGGCAGAAAAAGATTGCTCTTCTTGGTTGGAGTATGGGTGCTTCCACTGCTCTTATTGCTGGATGTGAACATCCTGCAGTGTCTGCTATTATTGCGGATAGTCCCTTTAGCGATTTAGAACCCTTTTTAAAAGAAAATCTGTCTTATTGGTCCAAATTACCAAAGAAGCCCTTTACACCGATTATTTATCATTCCATGCGAAAACTCCTTAAAATTGACCCCGCCGAAGTTTCACCCATCAATCTTGTTAAAAAAGCGAAAGGAAAATCTTTCTTCTTCATTCACAGTAAAGCGGATCAAGCCATTCCTTATACCGAGAGCAAAAGTTTATTTCATTCGGTATCATCCGATAACCGTAAAGAATTATGGCTGACGGAAGAATGTCAACACATTCATTCCTACCCTATGAATAAAAAAGAGTATACGCGTCGTATTGTGCTGTTTCTTGATAAGTGCTTAAAATAGTGTAAAGCTGAAGCCGCCCTGCCATGTTCTTTAAGTGGATATAAGGGACGAGGTACAAGGTGATGTATGTATGGTTATCAAACATTCTAATAAAGGGTCGGTTCCATCAGTGCACTAAAGTTTAAATGCACCGGGGAGCGACCCGCTTGCCTACAATGATTTTCGTAGAAAAAGAAAAGAACCCGCCCGAAGGCAAGTCCTTAGTTTGCTGAAGCTATAGCACCTGCTTGTACATCGTACTGAGTCAAGTTGTGCTGCGTGATTTTAGCTTGTAATAATTTTGCATAGTTAGGATCCGTTGCATAACCGTCTTGTTGAATATTTTTGGTTGCAGCCATGTAGTCCGTTACACCAATAATGTTTGCATATCTAGGTCTTAGTAAGAATTTACTATGGTCAACGATGGACTCATGTATGCTGCTGTACTTTCGGAATTTTTCAGTTAAAACGAATTCAACACCGTTACTGTCGAATTCCCTAGTAGGCATGGATACATAATTGCCGGTCCAACTGGAATCAGCTTTAATGCCAAAGTAGTTATTCCCATTTACTGATAACCATGAGAATCCATAGTAAGATTCAAGAATAGCTTGAGCTATTGTTAGTGACGGTAAAATCTTATATTCTTTCCAAGCAAGGATTGCTTCGGGTGCTACTTGATGAATGAAGTTGGCTTTTTGCTGTGCTGAAAGGTTATAGTTCGTAATGTAGTCTACAAATTCACCTTGAGGTACAGGTTGTCCTACAGTACCATCAGGTGCAGTTAAACGCAGAACTTGTCCAGCATAAATCGAGTCTGATGTTAAATTGTTGTATTCTTTCATTTTCGCTACTGTCAATCCATTTGCTTTAGCGATTAAGAATAGGGTGTCACCTGCAACAACTTTATAAGTATCTCCTTTAGGCTGAACCGGTTTTGGAGCTTCAACCGCTGGCTGCTTTACGACAGGTTTCGGGGCTGCTGGTTTAGCAGCAGGCTTTGCTGCAGTTGGTGCCATAAGCTTTAACACTTGTCCAATTTTGATTATGTCTGATTTTAGACTGTTGTATGACTTTAATTGGGTAACTGTCAAACCAAATTTCTTTGCTATTTTTGATAATGTATCACCTTTGACCACCTTATAAGTTGTTGGTTTTGCCTTTGGTTTTGTAGTCGCTGCGGGCTTCTTTACCGTTGCAGCAGGTTTAATTGCTGTTTTGGAAGCCGTTGTTGACGGTTTTTTTATGGTGGTTTTCGTAGTTGTTGATGGAATTTTAAGTACTAAGCCAACTTTGATTTTGTTAGCGTTAGTGATTTTATTAGTAGATTTTAAACTTGTTAGAGATACCTTATACTTTTTAGCTATTGCTGATAGGGTGTCACCTGACTTAACTTTGTAAGTTATTGTAGCCGCATTTGCTGTTAACATGGATGCGGGTGTAATGATAGATAACGATAGTACTGCAGCTGTAATGGCTTTTGGGATTTTCCCTGTTGTTGTGAATATTTTTTTCAAAATAAAACTTCCCCCTATATTCTTCAGTAACCCAGCTACCATGGCAGATGTGCTTTAGGTCTGTGGTTTTGCGAAACTACCTTTCGATAGCTGTGCCTTTTTCAAATAAGGAACGATCTTCTCTCTATCTATAATTCCTAAAGATTACTATAGATGATTTTATTGATAGAATATAGGGGGAATTGTTTCCAACATACAAAATAACCATTATTTGGTTGAACTTCACCGGATTAGTTTCCAGTGTTCATATTTTCAAAATTAGAGGCCTTATATTGATCTCCTTTAAATTGCAAACATCATGAACAGCTATTTTGTTTCTCGATGTAGCGTGCGTCTTTTTAGACGCGGGGAATATTTCATTAATTCGATACGCTCTGGGTTGTTGCGCTTATTTTTTGTGGTGATATAATTTCGATCTCCTGTTTCAGTACATGCTAAGGCGATTTTCACTCTCATTTTTCATTCCTCCTAAGTTTTATGCCGTTTCTGTAAAGACCGGAAGCGGATCAAGTAATGAATTCCAGTCCGTTTTCATTTCCTCTTCTGTTAACAAACATTGATCTAATGAAGTCTCAATTGCTTCACGATTCATTTCCACCCCGATAAAAACGAGCTCATTCATTCGGTCCCCATACTGTTTGTCCCAGTTTTCCAATAGTTCGGGTTCTTCCATGAGGATTTGCTCCTTTTCCTGCTCGGGGTAAGCCGCTAACCATTGACCTGCCCCCTGAAGTTCAATCGAAGGTCCTGCTTGTGACAATAACCCTGTTGTATCATTTCGTGTTGCCAGCCAGAAGAATCCTTTGGCCCGCACAACATCTGTCGGCCACTCCTCTAACCATTTCATCCATCTTTCTGGATGAAATGGTTTTCTTCTGCGGTAGACGAAGGATGAAATCCCATATTCCTCTGTTTCCGGAGTATGTTCCTCCGTTAATTCCTTTATCCAGCCTGCAGCTTGACTCGCTTCTTCAAAATCAAATAAATTCGTATCTAAGATTTCCTTTAATGCTACTTGTGAGTGATTACTCTCAATAATTTTCGCATCGGGATTTAGCTTATGAAGAACTGCCTTCAGTTCAAGCACACTCTCTTTTTTCACTAAATCCATTTTGTTTAAGATTAATACATTTGCAAATTCAATTTGATCAATTAATAAGTCGACCACTTCACGAGTGTCCAATTCATCCGTTCCTTGCTTTCGATCAAGAAGACTTTCACCTGAAGAAAAATCATGCCAAAAGCGATTTGCATCGACTACTGTCACCATCGTGTCTAACCTGCAATAATCCGAAAGATTGATTCCTAAATTCTCATCTACATATGTAAATGTTTGGGCTACAGGAATTGGCTCTGAAATTCCAGATGATTCAATTAAGATATAGTCAATATCCCCTGCCTGAACGAGCCTTTCCACTTCGACCATTAAGTCTTCTCTTAATGTACAGCAAATACAGCCGTTTTGAAGCTCTACTAATTTCTCGTCCGTCCGGGAAAATCCACCTTGTTTAACCATTGCAGCATCAATATTTACTTCACTCATATCATTCACAATGACTGCAATCTTTTTATTCTCTCGATTAGCCAATACATGATTCAATAAAGTAGTTTTCCCAGAACCTAGATATCCGCTTAGCACCGTAACCGGTATTTTTTTATTCATTTCCTTCACCTCATTTTAGATAAATCAAAATCATTACGATTTAGAAGCTATAGAAAAATCCTTTTTCTCTATCCTCTATATCCTGTGTTTCATTTCCAAATCCAGTGGATTTGTTCTTTTTCATTTCCATTTCAATGTAAATCGTAATAGTTACGATTAACATAATAATAAATTTTTTTCTTTATTGCAAGTCTTTTTAAAAAATTTTCCTCTTCGTTTCACGGAAGATTTTTTTAAAATGAAAAAGGCATAATTTCATTTACAAACCCATAGAGTTAATTTAGAATGTAAAACGGAATGGTTACGATTTTCCACAAATACTAGATTGGAGTTAAAAAATGAAATTCAAAAAATTAGTTTCCTCATCTGCCCTACTGTTAGGTCTTATTTTAGCTGGATGTTCCAATACTGAGACTGCAGGTAAAACCAAAGAAAAAAACAACAAAGAACCCTTAACAGTTTACACAACCATATACCCGGTAGAAGATTTTACCCAAAAAATCGGTGGAAAGTTTGTTGAAGTGAAGAATATTTACCCGCCAAACGTGGATGCTCATTCCTATGAACCTTCCACAAAAGACATGGTAAATCTCTCTAACTCTGATTTATTTATCTATTCAGGGGTTGGGATTGAAGGATTTGCTGAAAAAGCATCTGAAATATTGAAAAAAGAAAATGTAACAGTCATAAAGGCTGGCGAAGGGATTCATCTCATAAAATCAAACCATTCACATGAGCACTCGCACAATAAGGAAGAAGAAAATGTGGATAATGAACACCATGACGATGGACATGACCATGATGCTGAAAACGAAGAATCTCATGACCATGAAGCGGATGAACATCATCATGGTGACCTCGATCCTCACGTATGGCTGGATCCGATTCTTGCAATTGAACTAGCAACCAATATCAAAACTTCTTTATGCGAATTAATGCCAGAACATAAAACAGAGTTTGAAACCAATTTTAATTCACTTAAAAGCGATTTAGAAAAACTAGATCAAGAATTTAAGACGACCATTGCCAGTTCAAAAACGAAGTATTTATTAGTTTCCCATGCTGCCTACGGATATTGGGAAAAGCGTTATGGGATTAAACAGATAGCCATTTCAGGACTATCTCCTACTCAGGAACCTACCCAAAAACAATTGAAGGAAATCGTGGATGAGTCAGCCGCCCATAACATTCGTTATGTGATTTTTGAGCAGAGTGCTTCACCTAAGGTAGCAACCATTATTCAAAATGAATTAGGGGCAAAGTCGCTTACATTGCATAATCTAGAGTCCATAACAGATGAAAACATGAAACAAAAAGATGATTACTTCAGTATCATGCGTAAGAACTTAGAAACTCTTAAGTCTGCACTAAATGATTAAGAATACGGGAGAACCCCTGCCGTTATAGGGCAGGGCAATCCTATTACAAATTATTATTCATACTCTATCAAAATTTAAGATAAATTTTATGGAATACTATATTTAAGGAGGTTATTATGACTCGAATTCTTCGTAATCATATTATCGATATTACTGGTATGGTCATTCTCTGCTTCACCCTGCTTCTGCTTTCTTTCAGTTTACACTTTCAACTACCCTTTCATCTGTCTCCATCATTGCTAAACCTTAACACGATTTTTCTAAGTATATTAATAGAAGCCCTGCCATTTGTTTTAATAGGCGTCCTTATTGCTGGTGTCATCCAAGTCTTTGTGACGGAAGAACATATCCGAAGATGGATTCCGAAGAATAGATTTCTAGCCATCACTATGAGTTGTGTCATTGGAGCCCTCTTCCCCGCTTGTGAATGTGGAATTGTGCCCATCACCCGCCGTCTTGTCGGTAAAGGTGTGCCAATTTATGCAGCTATTGGCTTTATGCTGACAGGCCCGCTTATTAATCCAATTGTCATTGCCTCTACATACATGGCGTTTGGAAATGATTTTAAAATAGCTGGGCTAAGGATGGGATTGGGTTTTATTATCTCGATCATTATTGCTTTTGTTATCAGCTTGATTTTTAAAGGAAATCAATTGAAAGCCTCCGTCCCTTCCGTTCAATCACACTCCCATTCTAAAAAAGAACCTATTTCAACAAGATTTTGGGACATGCTGATCCACTCCATTGATGAGTTTTTCGATATGGGAAAATACTTGATTATGGGAGCTTTTTTAGCAGCTTTTGTACAAACCTATTTGCCTGCGAGGGCTCTCTTTGAATCCGGAAATGGTCCAGCGGCATCGTTGGCAATCATGATGGGATTGGCGTTTGTTTTATCACTATGTTCAGAAGCAGATGCCTTTATCGGTGCGTCCTTCAGCAGCCTTTTTCCAACCTCTGCGATTTTAGGATTTTTAATCTTCGGGCCGATGATGGATTTGAAAAACACCCTCATGATGCTGGGTGTCTTCAAGGGGAAATTTGTGATGGGTGTATTGGCGTTAATTACGGCAACCATCTTTATTACTATTATGCTTGTACAAAGCTTTCTATAAGGGGGAGAATTTGTGAATTTTCACATACAACAAGCTGTTAGAGCGTTTATTTTGCTATGTTTTTCCGTCATGCTTTTTAAATTGCATTATACAGGTGAAATCTTAAAGTTTATTAACCCTAAATATGAAGGACTAAGCCAGTCCGCTTCCGTTTTATTTTTAATTTTGTTTTTTATCCAAATCACGAGAATATGGTCCACTACGAGACATAGCCATCACCACAATTGTGATCACGATGACCATTGCTGTCATCATGACCATGGTGATTCTCAAATTAATACAAAAAAGGTAATTGCCTATGTCATAATTGCTTTTCCTTTGGCCACCGGGTTCCTGCTTCCTGCTAAGGTGCTTGATGCCTCCATCGTAGATAAAAAAGGTGGTATGGCTGTTTTAACCAATCAAAAGAAAACAAAAAAAGAGAATATTGGTGACGACCAAAAAGATCTTACATCACAACATTCCAAAGTGATAGATCCTAAAATAATTTCGGAAAAGGAATATGAAGAAATTAAACAAATCTTAGAACAAAGCCACTTGATTAAAATGAAGGACAATGTATACTCCGTCTATTATGAGGAAATCGATAACAATCCTGATAAATTTAAAGGAAGAGAAATCGAATTAAAGGGGTTTGTTTATAAAGAAGACGAGTTTAAACAGGACCAATTAGTAATTGCAAGGTTTTCTATTACCCACTGTGTTGCAGATGCTGGTATAATTGGATTTTTATCGGAGTTCAAAGATGCCTCCAGCGTTGAGGAAAATACATGGATTGAGGCAAGAGGAGTTTTAGATATCAGTACCTTTAACGGTGCCGAGCTTCCTATTATAAAAATTACAAAATGGAAGGAAATTAAGGAACCTAATCAACCTTATATTTATCCGATTAATGTTAAGATATTTTAAATTTCTCCAAAAATACTAACTAGTGAAGGCAAAAAACAAAGAAAAACAATTTTTAAGCAAAACTTACAGCATTTTAGCTAGTTTTTTATTGGGAGCTATTTCAGGAATCTAGCCCTTTAAAGTAGAAGTGGCACAAGGATTATTCTATTCTTGCGCACGACTAGTATAAGCTACCGCCTATTTGTTTGTTCGAGTACTCCATTAAGGCTGTTTTGCTTTCTTTTCACATTAACTATCAAACAAATATGTTGTTAATTAACACATACCTGAGTTACTCCATACAATATTCAAAAAATGGAGTTGAACCTTATGGCAAGATGGATTGACGTATCAACTTCAAAACATCAATTAAAACTTTTTGATCGTCACAAGCTTATAAAAACTTACCCAATAGCAGTTGGAAAGATATTGTCACCAACCCCATCAGGAACATACACAATTATAAATAAACAAAGCAATCCCGGCGGACCATTTGGAGTGCTTTGGATGGGATTATCAAAACCTCATTATGGTATACACGGAACAAATAACCCATCTTCTATCGGTAAGAACGTATCACATGGATGTATTAGAATGTTTAATCATGATGTTCTAGAATTATCATCTAGAGTTCAAATTGGTACTAAAGTTTTTATTCATAAATGAATTTGTTATCTCGACCCTTCACAGCATATTTTTGTGTCTAAAACTTCGTTGTGTGCATCGTTGAATATTTCTAAAATAGTGAATTGTGAAGAAAGATTAGAAGGAATGCTTCCATCAATTATTCAATCAGCTATAGACATTCTTACTTCTGAAAAAGAGCTATATGGCAGACTGCGGGAATCGTGCAAAAGCAAAGCGATTTTATCATAATAAAAAATAATAGCTCCTAATACGGAGTTAATTTGCTTAAGATTGCACAATGTCAACATCATTTCAACACGGGCCTTCACCTTGCCATTACGGAGCTAATATCAGTCTTTTATGTCATCAACAAACAATACTGGATAATGTTATTGATATTCAACAAACCTGCCCTTATCTACAGTAAGAAGGCGTCTTTTTGATATGCCCCTACACAAAAAGGGATTAGATTGTGGTAAGATAAAAAGATTGTGAAATTCATCACTTAAACTAGCAAGGGCGTTCTACAATCAATGGAAACACCTTTTTCTTATTGAACGGGGAGTTTAGTTGAAGAGAGGTTTTTAACTTGTATTCGACAATCGGGCCATATGTGGAACAACTCATTTTATGAAAATTAGATATCTATTCTAAATTTTAAAGGAGATTGTGTAATTATGTACTTAATGTAACGAGGCTTTAGTTCAACAAGAAGACCATCACATCATAAATTTTAGAAAATAAAAAAAAGAATCTTCAGTTGAAAATTCTTATTTAAAAGCTAGGCTATTCATCGTAATGTTATAACTCATTTACGTCAATTTTTCAAATTGTACTTTCAGTGAGAGTAACACTAAGGTTATTCATTATGAACAGACTCCTATATAAATTTTAAATTGGTAAAAAATCTTCTAATTGCAAACATAGTTATTATTAACTTAGACAAGTTTTTTTATTCAACCACCTAATTTGGTGAGCTGTTATATACATTTCTATTGTTAACATTATTATTTTGCAGTTTTAATCTTCAGCAATCGGACGCTTTTCTTTAATAAGAGGCATCTTTTTACATTGCTCCTGATTCTGGAATAACTTATTTGAGAGATTGGATTATGTTTAAAGTTTAGAAGAGTTGTGAAGGTTTCTATTTAAACGAACAGATGCTTAAGTTAAATAAGGTTTCAGTAATCATAATAACAAAACTCGCCAATTTCTATGGCGAGTTTTGTTTTTTATATACCAATAACGATTTCAGAACGAATTTCATTTCGCCATGTATTTTAGAAAAGACCTCAGAACGGACCTTTTAAGAATAAACCCAGATACTTTCTTACAAATATTAATTAGTAAACTACATTCCCTTTCCGCTCTAACGAATACCTGGCTGCCGATTCACCTGCTAACTTTCCAAAGACCGCGCCAGACATTAGGCCTGATCCTCCAGGGTAATTTTCATAAAAGAGACCACCCACCATTTCACCTGCTGCATATAGGCCCTTAATAGCATTCCCTTCCTTATTTAATACTTCACCTGTCGGGCTGACATGGACTCCCCCAAATGTAAAAGTGATTCCGCAGGTGACAGGGTAAGCATAGAAAGGTGCTTCGTCTAAGCGTAAAGCCCAATTCGTTTTTGGAGGCGTAATCCTAACGGTTCCTTTATGATCTTTTACGGTTGGATTGTATTCCCCCTCTTGGACTGCTTCATTGTATTCAAGGATAGTTTTTAAAAACTGTTCCTTATTCACATCCATTTGATCCGCTAATTCTTCCAGCGTATTCGCCTCATATACGGTCGCTTCTTCTAGATTGTACTCTTTACGTAACATGGAGCGTACCTTCGCATCAAATAATTGGTAGGCTATCTGATCTGGCTGTTTTAATACTTCTCTTCCGTATTTGGCGTAGGTATAATTTCGGAAATCTGCCCCTTCATCAACAAATCGCTCGCCATTTTTATTAATTAAAATACCAATTGGAAAGGAAGATTTCTTATAAATATCACCTGGCTTGTTAAAATCTCCTACTTTTGGTGCGTTAAGATCTGTACCAATGGAATGGCAACCTGACCAATCTCCATACCTTTGCGCACCCAGAGCCAATGCCATAGAAAGGCCATCCCCTGTATTAAATTCTGTTCCACGTACAATGGCTGATCCCCATTCCAATCCAATATATTGGGTACGCATTTGTTTATTGGCTTCAAAACCTCCACACGCCAATATAACGCATCCCGTGTTGACCATTACGGCTTCCTCTCCTCGTTGAACGAGGATGCCTTTCAATTGATCATCTTCAGCCAATAGTTTGATTGCCTGAGATTCATACCAAATATCAATTCCTAACTCTTTTGCCCGATCATTTAATTGCTGGACAAGACCGACACCTTTATTATGGGTTTTCACTGGAAGTCCACCCCAAAAATGGTGTTTCCCCTCATTTTTATATGATTGATTTTCATAGTTTAATTCAAATTCAACACCATGGCTCTGCATCCAAGCAATCGTCTCAAAAGACTTTGATACAAGTTGATTCGCTAATTCTGGATCACTTTTCCCCTCTGTCACTCTCATCAAATCATGATAGTAATCGCTTTCTGAATAAACCGGCATATTAATTTGTTCAGCTTCTTCATCCGTAATACTAGGAATGACTTTTCTTATTTCTTCTATTCCTTGGTAAGCAAATCGAATGGCTCCATCCGTAAAAAATGAATTTCCTCCTCTTTTATTCATAGGTGCTTTTTCAAGAACCAGGACGTTCACTCCCTTTTCTCGAGATGAAATGGCCGCACAAAGTGCCGCATTCCCTGCCCCAACTACAACAACATCATAATTTATCATTTATATCTCCTCCTCCATTGACTTATAAATCTAGTTTATTTCGATTTTACCGATAAATAAAATACCGTAATTTTATTTAGATTCATAAATTTTTTTTATAGATGTGTTGAGGAACTTTACAGATGATGTTAAGATTCCTGTATACTTAATATTTAGAATATTGCAGACTGAGAGGTATATAAATTGGACGAAAAAGATTGGAGAATTCTTCAAACCGTTTATCAGGAGAGAAATATTACAAAGGCTGCTGAGCGTTTATACATATCTCAGCCGGCTCTAACCTACCGAATTAAACAATTAGAGGAAGAATTTAATGTAAGAATTCTTTTAAGAGGTAAAAGAGGAGTCGAATTTACACCAGAAGGAAATCATCTAGTACTCTATTCAAATAAAATGTTGGCCGATTTGAGAAAAACGAAGGAACACTTGGAAAATATGGATACCAAAATTAGAGGAACATTAAGATTAGGGGTTGCAAGTATTTTTGCACGATATGAGTTACCAGAGATCTTAAGTGCCTTCTTAAAAGAATATCCAGACGTTGAAATTATCTTAAAAACCGGATGGAGCGCCGATATGCATAATTTACTTCAGAAGGAAGAGACACATGTCGGAATTATTCGGGGAAATTATAATTGGCCCGGGAAGAAGTATTTGCTTAATGAGGAAAAATTATTTGTTGTTTCTAAAAATAAAATTAATATAGAGGACCTCCCTGAATTGTCAAGAATTAACTACAAAACAGATCTTACATTAAAAACAATAACAGATACCTGGTGGCAAGAAACATTTGATACCCCACCTAAATATACGATGGAGGTCGACCGGATTGACACCTGTATTGAGATGGTGTTACACGGACTTGGATTCGCGGTAGTTCCTGAGATTTCCTTAAAAGGCTATCATCAATTACATAGAATTGAAGTTTCATCCAAAAATAAGAGTGAATTCTCTAGAAGGACTTGGCTGATTTTTAATGAGAATTCCCTAGAATTATCCATTGTAAAGGCATTCGTAGATTTTATTCTTAAACGGGAAAAAAACGAATAAGGCACACGAATCAAATCTGATTCGTGTACTCCCATTATCGTTAGGTTAACCATTATTTTGTCATACTTATTTCTTTTTTCGTTATTCGCCGCTCTAGAAATTTAAAAACTGTTGGTAACACCGTGATGACAACGCCGATTCGAAGCACCTGCACGACCACGACGAAGGTAGAATCTGCATCTAGCGCAACAGCAGTAGCTGCCATTTCCGCAATCCCACCTGGCGCGAATGCTAAAATAGCTGTAATCCAACTAATATCGGTTACTTTTGACATCACGGTTGCACAAAGCGCCATCACCATAATTAGCCCCACTGATCCAAGTGAACCGACTAATAATGTCCGTTTGATTCCAACAAACATTCGACTCGTAAATCGTGAGCCGATGCTGACTCCAATTAATAGCTGTGATATGACGAGGAGCCAGTGCGGCCAATAAATGACTGTAAAGCTTTCCTTATACAGACCACCTATCGCCTGCCAAATGGCTACCACGATCATACTGCCTAGCAGCCATGGAGTAGGGAATTTTAAATATTTCGCTAGGAATGAACCGCCAACAGAAAGAAGCACTACTAACCCCATCCAAAAAAGTTGATGTGCCCCCACTGACGCATCACTAGCGATTACACTGGTATGAAGCTCTTCACTGCTGTTCGTCCAATAAATGGCTAAAAGCGGAACCGTACCAATCACTAATAGAACTCGGATGATTTGAATGATACTAACTAAAGCAGGATTCGCCCCTATTTCTTCGGCAAAAATAGGCATGACTGAAATCCCGCCAGGTGCGGTTCCAATAAAACTTGTTAAGAAATCCGTTTGACTAAATCGCCATAAAAAATACCCGGAAAGAAGGGAAAATAGAATGGATACTAGGAGGATAGTGATGACATAAAGCCAATTCTCAATAAATAGGTGGAAAACGCCCGTATTCATTTTTTGTCCTAATTCTACCCCCAATATCCATTGACCGATAAACATCCAGTATTTAGGAACTCCTAGTGACCCCTCGGCAGGGTGAATCCAAGACGGGATCCAAAGAGAAAAGATTCCACCAATCAGGAATGCCCCTATCATCCAACCAACAGAAATGCCTGTTAAAGAAACAAAATACCCGGAGAGGATACAGAGTAACAAAATATAAAGTCTTTTCTGATTCACCTATAAAAACCTTCTTCCTACCTCAGGAAATTTTCAATCCCCCCATTAAAAGGAAAAGTCTTGCAGCATTCACAAGACTTTTTCTACTCTATCCCTCCATTTTATTGATTACTCTTTTCGGCAAACTCATTGTTAACAACCTTTTCAAAAGGCGCATTCACTCCTTCAAACTTAACATTCATCTCATATCCACTTTTGGTTATAACCGGTGTCCGTGCAAACGCTTCGAAGTTGTTTTCAAATGCGGCATCAAAGGTTACCTTATCAAGCTTATCAAATGATTTTCTGACTACCTCTTTCGCCTCTTCTTTATTCTCACTTATAAACTTTTCCGCTTTCGCAATCGCATTGGTCATTTTTTGGATTGTTTCCGGATTCTTTTTAATAAAATCTTTTTTTGTTAGTAATGTACTATGTGTAAACCCATCTAATTCTTTAATTTCGCCCTTCGACAGGTTTAGTAATAATATACCTTCATCACTAGTAATAGCTTGCTCAGATGTCGGCGAAGAGAATACAAATGCCTGAATTTGATTATTCGTGAATGCCGGGAGAATGGCTTCGGCTTTTCCTAGAGGGACGATCGTTGCATCCTTATCCGGATTTAGATTTTGAGTTTTTAATAAATGACGAACTAAACGATCACTGCCGCCTCCTGGCTGTGTAATTCCAATGCTTAATCCCTTTAACGCTTTAATTTTCTCATCAATGGATGAATCTTCGGTCACACCCAGCTTCTGAGCCACATCTTTCCTAATCACCACATTAGATGCATATTGATTAATTAAAGAGGCAAATGCCTGTACGTCCTGACCTTTACTATTCACATCCATTACCACGGACAAGCCTGTTGCCCCAACCTCTGCTCCACCCCCTACTACTGCAGAAAGAACATTTGTAGATCCTCCGGCAATTGTTACTTCAACGTCCAAACCTTCTTCTTTAAAAAAGCCTTTCTCTTGGGCAACATAAATTGGTGTAAATAATAAGCTGGAAGAGGATTGAGCAATGGTTATTTTTTCTGCATTCCCCTTTTTTCCTGCTTCGTTTGAAGATTTTTCAGCACTACATGCCGATAACAATAACATACTAGTTAATAACCCTGCTGCAAATGTTTTTACCCTACGCATAGATACTCCCCATTTCCTTTTGTTTAGTTTGATTGGTCCGTCTTCCAACGGAGGAAGCGTTTTTCAATTAATCCAGTAACAATGAAATTTAAGGCAATTGAAAATAACATGAGTATAATTAAGGCCGCAAAGGTGCCACCCGTGTCATATTGCCCAGCCGAATATTGAATTAAGTAACCAACTCCTCTGTTCGAAGCCGTAATTTCACCAACAACGGCTCCAATTAAAGCGTAGGGAATAGATGTTCGTAGTCCAACCATGATCCACGTCAGTGCAGAAGGTAGAACCACTTTGAAAGTAATTTGTCTTTCAGAAGCTCCCATAATCCGAATATTTTCCAGCATATCTTTATCCACATTTCTAACACCTGCATAGGTATTGATAAATACTAAGAAAAACACTGTAACCGCTGCTAAGATTATTTTCATATCGATTCCAATTCCAAACCAAAGAATAAATAATGGTGCTAGCGCAATTTTAGGCAAGCTGTATAAAGACATAATGAAAGGTTCAAAAATTTTCGCGCCATATGTCCAGCGGCCAAGCAAAAATCCTACAATCCCCCCTGCCAATGCACCGAATACGAATCCTAGTAGCGTTTCTTGCACTGTGATGGATAGATGGTAAAACAATTCCCCACTTACCGTCCACTTGTAAATTGCTTGCATAACATCAGTGGGAGAGCTAATCCAAAACTTATCTATCACTCTTCCAGATAAGAAATGCCAAATGAATAGAGTAAAAACGATGATAAATAGTCTAATAATAGAAAGTTTAATAAATTCCTTACGTTTCCTCATTTTTCTTTTGGAAAGGGCCTTTTTCTTTGACTGCTCAATAATAATTGCTTCTGAACTCATATACTAACCTCCAATTCAAATTCATCTTTTAATGCACTCCAAAGCGTTGTATGCGCTTTCGAGAATTCCGGCGATAGACGGATGTTATATACATCTCTTGGTCTAGGGATATTTATTTTTTCAACCATTTTAATGGTCCCCGGGCGCTTACTGAATACCGCTACTCTATCGCCTAAAGAAACCGCTTCGTCAAGATCATGGGTAACAAAGATTATGGTTTTCTTTGTTTCCTTCCATATTTCTAATAATTTATCCTGCATGATTAACCTTAATTGAGCATCTAGTGCACCAAACGGTTCATCAAGCAGTAAGGTTTCTGGATTGTAGGCCAACAATTGAGCCAAACTTACCCGTTTTCGCATTCCACCGGAAAGCTCTTGAGGATAATGTTTTTCAAATCCATCCAGTCCTACCATTTCAATATAGCGTCTACATCTTTTTTCTCGTTCACTTCGACTGATCCCTTGGATTTCTAACCCGAGTTCCACATTTTTCATAACTGTTCGCCAAGGCAGCAGGTTATCCTTTTGGGTCATATATCCTACCTTCGTATTTACCTTGTTTACCGGCTTCCCATCGTACATGATGGATCCCTCATCGGCCGTCATTATTCCAGCACACAAATTTAGCACCGTTGATTTCCCACAGCCGCTTGGACCAATTACTGTTAGAAACTCCCCTTTTTCAACCTCTAAATTAATGTTGCGTGTTGCCCAAAATGTTTCATCATTACGTTCAAATTGTTTGGATACACCGGAAAATTTTATTAGTGCCATTTTTAACATTTCCCCTTTCGCTATAGTAATAACCTATCATAATTAAAATAAATTTTAAAATTTAAAAAATTTATAATAGTACATAAAAATAATCTATTTAAAAATTTAATCCATTTTCAATTTATTAATAAATTTATTTTATAAACTATGATAAAAATCCTGTATTTTTCTTACTATCTTAATCCCGTTAAGCTAAATGTAAAATTATTAACAAGGTTGTGTTTAAAATGAGCAGCTACATTCAGAATTATCGAATTCCTACTACCATCATGAGAGGCGGAACGAGCAAAGGTTTAATATTACGCTCCATTGACCTCCCATCCAATCTCATTCTTAGGGATCAAGTGATTTTACGCATATTTGGAAGCCCTGATACAAACCAGATTGATGGTTTGGGAGGCGGGTCTTCCTTAACGAGTAAATTAGCGATTGTTGGTCCTCCTTCCCATCCAGATGCACAAATAGATTATACTTTCGGTCAAGTCAGTCTTAATCAAAATACAATAGATTATCAGGCTACTTGCGGTAATATTGCTACAGCGGTTGGGCTCTATGCGTTAGAGGAAGGGTATACTAGATTTACTGAACCCCTGACATGTATTCGTGTCTATAACACAAACACCAAAAAAATAATTGCCATTGAAATACCTGTAGCAAATGGTCAGATACAATATGAAGGGGAATTTAAAATTGACGGAGTTCCCGGTCTTTCATCAAAAATCATGTTAAATTTCTTAGATACAGGTGGTACACATACAGGAAAAACATTGCCTACCTCCAATCCAACAGATATCATTCAGATACCGGATGGGAGAAAATTTGAAGTTTCGATTATAGACTCTGTCAATCCTCTTGTCTTCGTACGAGCTAAGGACGTAAGTATACAGGGTACTGAGTTACCGGCTCAAATAAATAGTAAGCTAGAACTATTAAATACTCTTGAGAAAATACGTGTAGAAGCTGGAATCCTTGCAGGTTTCCTTGAAAATAGAGATCATGTTACACCTTCCACCCACGCGTTGCCTAAAATTGCCGTTGTTTCACCGCCACAGGATTATGTAAATATAAATAACGAAATCATTCGGAAAGAAAATATTGATATTACATCCCGATATATTTCAATGGGGACATTACATCGAGCCTTTGCGGTTAGTGGGGCCATTGCTGTTGCAACCGCTGCCCAAATTAATGGAACCATTCCAAACCAACAAATATTTGTAGCAGGAAACGGAATCAGAATTGGTCACCCTTCAGGCGTACTTTATACTGAAGTCACTGTCGAAAAGTCAGGTTCCAACTGGATCGTCCCACGTGCAGCAATTGGAAGAACGGCTAGAAGAATCATGGATGGATATGCCTATGTCCCATTTTCAATGCTCACTCCAGAGGATGAAGTTGGAAAAGAAATATATGAAGTGCAACAGTATTAAAAAAGGCTTGTAATAAGCCGCATAAGGTTGGATTTGTTTACCGAAAATGTATGAAGCACCATACCTAAAGGTTTTTCCTATATAGGAATCTATAAAGAACTCTATGATGTTGCTTAACTCTAAACTGAATACCAATGGCTCATCATTTGTTCTTGGTTGGTTTTACCTGCAGCGAACAGGACAAAAAAAGCGGCAGTCATTATGTGATATTTTCACATCTTGCTGCCGCTTTTTCATTCATATTTAAAACCTTGCTGGTGAGAGATGCTCGATATTATGATTAGTTTTTCCATCTATTATTAAATCAGCACCAATTTTCCCCATCGCTGGAGCCATCTTAAAACCGCCCCCTGAAAAGCCGCTGATTACAAACACATTTTTCATTCCAGGGACTTCTCCTACCAATGAATCATTGTCATCAGTATAACCATCCATATGGACACTTACCCTGGTTGGTTCTGGTATTAAGTCCGGGAGAAAACTCTTAACAGCACTATTTATCGTTTCAAGCTCATCCATTCTTATATTCTTGTCAACATGATCGGGATCCTCAATATCCCCATACAAGGTATTAAGAGCTATTTTTACCATCGAACCTTCAAGAGTTGGAACACCAAAAAAATTAATCCCATTACTAATTCTCATAAAGCCCGGGAAACGGTCAGGTTTAAATAAACTGATATTTCTTGATGGATACCAAGTCATACCAATTTTTTTAGGAGTAATGACTGATTTCTTTACATTTGGAAGGAATTTTCCTGTCCATGGTCCTGCAGAAATAACAACTTTACCAACATAATAATTCTTCCCGTTTGCCTTAATCCGTACCCTTTCATTCTCTTGTTCTATTTCCTCAACACATGTGTACCTATGAATAGCCGCCCCTAATTCTTCCGCTCGTCTAGATGCCGTAACAACCGATAGTTCAGGTCTGATATACCCGGCTAATTTATCAAGAACCATAACTTCGCCATCTAATAATCGATGTTGCGGAAATCTCCTTTTGGCGGATTCGCCCTCAAAAATTTCGTGATCTAGTTGAAATTCATTGATAGCTGTAAGGATATTTCCAACAAAATCCTCATCGGGATTCCCTATCATGAGGCCGCCATTGATTGTGAGTAAATCTTCGCCGGTTTCCTTTTCTAACTTTCTCCATAGATTATAAGATTCTAATAATATAGGAACAAATAATGAGTTTGTATTTTTTAATGGGGCGTAACCTGCTGTCCGAAAAAGTCGTGACTCTCCTCCTGCTGCCGACCGGTCATGACCAATCCCAAATTGTTCAAACCCAATAACACTAGCTCCCCTCTTGGCCAGCTGCCACATCACCATACTCCCCATTGTTCCTACACCAATTACCGCTACATCTGCATCCATTACTTTCTCCTCCTTCCATCTATACAATTCTCCAATGCTTAAATCTTGTTATTAGCTGTTTGATCCAATACAAGTGATGCCTCGTTTAGAGATAAACCTCTTGTTTCTGGTGCTAATAAAATGGATGTAATAAAACCAATGACTAGTACTCCTGCACCAATTAGTAATGTCACCCCAATTCCGTAACGTTCTATTCCCATTGGAAGCAATAGTGTACCGACAGCTGCGCCCGTTCTTGACATCGCTGATGCAAACCCTACACCGGTAGAGCGTATATGTGTAGGAAAAAGTTCACTTGGGTACACATATTCAAGATTTCCAGCGGCAGTTACAACAAATAAAAATACAGCAAAACAAAGGATTAAGATAAAAGCACTTGGATTCGGTATGATTCCTAGAATAAATAGGGAAGGGATTAGAATGGCGAAGGATACAATCATAAAATATCTTCTGGAAACCTTATCCATAATCCAAACACCAAAAATGACTCCAGCTAATTGAAATAAATTTAATATGAGAGTGCCAGTTAAGCCATCATCGGAAAGGTTAAATGTTTTTAGGATTTGTGGAGCGAATGTGATAATAGCAAAGAATGGAGTTATTTGGCAAAACCAAAAAACGGAGCAAAAGATGGTTCGTTTCATATATTTTTTAGAGAAAAGTTCGAGATAACTGGTTTTTACATTTTCTTCTATAACTAAATCATCAATGACAACATTGGATCCAATATATTTCTTAACAATATTTTCAGCTTCTTCTCTTCTGCCCTTATTAATTAGCCAGCGAGGAGATTCAGGTGCCCCCCATCTTAAAATTAAAACAATAAACGCAGGAATGGAGCTGCTTGCAAGCATCCAGCGCCAGATAGTATCTCCCCCCATTTTAAGCATAAAGTAGCCGGCAATAACTGATACTACAAACCCTAATGTCCAGACTGCATTTAGACAAGCAAGCAAACTTCCACGTTGTTTTTTAGGCAAAAATTCAGCCATAAGTGCCGCCCCAATAGCATATTCAGCTCCAATGGCGATCCCTAATAATAATCTGACTATGAATAATTGTGTTGGATCTGTAACAAAAAATTGGGAAATAGATAATACTAGCATTAATATTAAATCAATTGTAAAGGCGAGTTTTCTTCCGATTCTGTCTGTTAACCATCCACATAGTAAACTTCCAATAAAAATACCTATTAATGCAGAACTCCCGATCATTCCATACCAAAATGGAGTAAGATTCATTTGTGGACCTAACAAAACCATTGCATAACCAATCATACCCAGGATATACCCGTCGCAAAACATGCCTCCAGTTGTAAACGAAACCACCCGCTTATGAAAGCTGTTTAATGGTGCTTCATCTAAGGTTATTTGACCCATTATTCGTCCCTCCATTTGAATTATTATTTAGTTTTGAAAATCTGCTGTGTAGCATTTTTACTACTATCCGAAACCTTAAACTTCTTCTGTACTGTTTTTATAACCAAATGCTCAGTCCCTTTTTAAATTAAAAACGCCTTCAAGGATCCAAGTACCCACTTACCTCATCTCCCTTCTTTTGTTATGTTTATTATTTTATTAAGGAATGGTCATCTGATGACCATTTGTTTGGAAAAGTTACTATCTTCCTAAGTAAATGCCACTATTATCCAAATAGTACAAACACTTTCCTTTCCTGACAACGTGATTAGTTTAAAGTATTTGCAGAAAACTGCTAATAATAAAAAACCGTCGGTGCTTTAACACCATACGGTCTAATGCAATAGTAGATTCTTGTCATCGGGATTCATTATAAGCAAAAGTAATATACCCAAGATTAACTGAACTCCAATTTTTTAGAAACAATCGTAACAAGATGGATATGAATGGCAATGCTCTTCAAATCCCCGTATCCGTTCCTGATGAGTATATAAATTAAACTCTTTTCCTCTGATAAACCCAACTGCGGTTATGCCCAGCTCCTCTGCTAAACTTAATGCTAGATTAGTAGGAGCAGATTTGGAGAGAATGATGCCTGTGGCTTTTAGCAGGACTTCCGATGAGATTCTGCCGCTGAACACAAGGATTTTATCACTTAAGGAAATACGATGAATCAAACAGTAGCCATAAAGTTTATCAAGAGCATTATGCCGGCCAATATCCGATCTCGATTTCAGAAAAAAAACGCACTGCATGAATGGATTTCTGTGTTCTATTAGCGAATTTCAATGTCCTATTAGCGATTTTAAGGATTCTATTAGCGATTTTTAGAGTTCTATTAGCGAATCAAGAAAGCCACATTTTTTTAGAGAAGAGCCTTGGTTTTTCATAGGGACACAATCTACACAACCTTATAAATAGTGGTCGTCATTGGCATGGTGCGCCTGATGTTCCGGTAACTGGGTGGTCCGTTCTAAATGGCTTGTTTCGCTTCCCATCCCCTTCAGAAATTCAAACAGAAAGGCAAACGAACGGTTAATTTCAGGATCCTTCAAGGACCTCACGATATCAAAATAACCCATCTTATCATCTTCATCCTTGCTTTCCGAAACTTTAGCGATTCCGGCATTCAGCTTGAGGAGAATTGGTTCAAGCTGCTTCACGTTTAATGTGCCGAGGATTCCCGCCATGAGCATCAGGTTCTTTAATGTGTTCGCTGTTTCCTTTGTGTCTGCCTTTTTAATCAAGATTTGCAGGACCTTGTCACCTTCCGCAAATAGTCCGCCTAGCAACGAAATGATTCCTCGATCATGCATATGTTTCACCATATCCAATGTATCTAACAGAGCTTCCTTATTCTTCAACAATGAATCTTCTATTTCCCGTAAGTCCTTTTTCCGCTGATCGTCTTCTGATATCCTCATGTGCTGGATTTGCTTGATTGCTTTAGCCATTTTTCGACCGCTCCCTTTCCTTTACAAGATCCCCTGGGAAAATATAATCCTTTCTGGCCCATTTTTTCTGCACCTGAACGCCGATCTGCGGCAGTGGATGTCCATGACGGAAGTTGATTTTTGGCAGTGGATTAATTCCCTCTTGCTGTAAGATTTCGAGTTTGACGCGGGTATCCTTGTAAGCTGGTGTATCCGTATCTTTATCGGCTGCACTGCTTGTCAGGAAGTTGACGGCTCCGTCTCCTGCGTCATTCATAGGGAGATACACTTCCTTTCTTTTTACTCGGTCGGTAATCGTACATTTCACTTTGACATTACCGAACGGGGATGTCAGGCGGACAAGCGTTCCGTTTCGAATCCCGCGCTCTTCAGCAAGCTCCGGCGAGACCTCGAGGAAAGCCTCTGGTGTTTTTTCGGCGATTCCTTTTGATTTGTAGGTAAGATTCCCTTCATGAAAATGCTCTAAGATCCGGCCGTTGTTCAGATGAATATCATATTGTTCATCAAAATCAAGCGGCTTTGTCCATTGAACGGGGTATAGCTTTGCTTTTCCGTCCTGCATAGGGAAACCATCTTTGTAAAGGAGCGGCGTATCGGCTCCATCTGGCTGCACCGGCCATTGCTGGCTGTTGTAGTCCTCCAGCCGTTCATAGCTGACACCGGCATAAATCGGCATCAGCATCGCCGCTTCTGCCATGATGTCACTTGGATGCTGATAATTCCAGCCAGCCCCAAGTCTGTTCGCGACCAACTGGATAATCTCCCAGTCCGGCTTGGAATCCCCAAGTGGTTCAAATACTTGATACAGCCTTTGGATGCGCCGTTCCGTGTTGGTAAAGGTTCCTTCTTTTTCGAGGCTTGGACTTGCCGGCAGCACCACATCAGCAAACTGCGCTGTCCGGGAGAGGAACATATCCTGAACGACAAAGAAATCGAGCTTTTCAAAGGCGGCATGCACATGGTTGATGTTGGAATCGACTAATCCCATTTCTTCCCCCTTGATGTATAACGCTTTCACTGTCCCTTCGTGAATCCCTTCAATCATGTCGTGATTGTTAATGCCAACCTCTTGTGAAAGCTTCACACCCCATGCTTTTTCGAATTTTTCCACAGCTTCCGGATCGTCTACCCGCTGATATCCCGGGAAATTCTCCGGTGCACTGCCCATGTCCCCTGCACCTTGGACGTTATTATGGCCTCGCAGTGGATAAGCTCCTGCACCTGGCCGCCCGTAATTGCCTGTCACAAGTAATAGGTTGGAAATGGCCGTACTTGTATCACTTCCCCCGAGATGCTGGGTAACGCCCATCGCCCAAAGAATTGCCGTTCCGTCAGCCTTATAAATCATTTCCGCGATTTGAATCAGCGTCTCTTTGGAAATACCGGTTACCTCTTCGGCATACCCAAGCGTATAAGGAGCCAGGCTTTCCTGGAATTCCTTGAAGCCATTGACATTTTTTGCGATAAACTCTTCATCTGCCCAGCCCATATCAATGATGTATTTGGTCAGCGCGGAGATCCACACTAAATCAGACCCGGCCTTTGGATGAATGAACAAGTCCGCTCGGGCAGCCATCTCATGCTCGCGCAAATCAGCGACTATCAATTTTTGCCCGCGGAGCTTGTGGGCGCGCTTGACCCTTGTTGCTAACACAGGGTGTGCTTCCGCGGTATTAGAACCGACAATGATCACCAAACCGGCTTTGGCGATATCCTGAATCGAACCCGCATCGCCGCCGTAGCCTACCGTGCGGTGCAATCCGACCGTTGCCGGAGTTTGGCAGTAACGGGAACAGTTATCAACGTTGTTTGTACCAATCACCTGGCGGGCCAATTTCTGCATTAAATACGATTCTTCATTGGTACATTTCGAAGAAGTAATAAAGCCCATCGATTGTGGCCCGCTCTGGATGCGAATCTCATTAAATCGTTTCGCAATCAATTCCAGTGCCTCGTCCCATTCTGCTTCCCGGAAGCTGCCGCCTTCCCTGATTAATGGCTTGCTTAACCGTTCTTCACTGTTCACAAAATCCCATCCAAATTTCCCTTTGACACAGGTGGAAATGCCATTGGCAGGGGCTTTCGTATTTGGCTCCACCTTTAAAATTTTCCGTCCTTTTGTCCAGACGTCGAAGCTGCAGCCAACGCCGCAGAACGTACAAACCGTTTTCGTCCGTTTCACTCTTGCCTCGCGCATCGCGGATTCCATATCCGAAACGGTGAGGATCGAACCATAACCTGTCTCTACTCCTTTGGTCAATTCAATCATCGAACGGAGCGTCCCTTTTTCAATCCCGGTCAGATACCCGGCCTCTCCAAGCATTCCTTTTTCCATCATCGCATTACAAGGACAAACAGTGGAACAATGGCCGCATGATACACAGGAGGATTCATTGATTGGGACATCGTTATCCCAAATTACCCGCGGGCGTTCCCTGTCCCAATCGATTCTCAGCGTTTCCGTCACCTGTACATCCTGACAAGCCTCGACACAGCGGCCGCATAAAATACACTGGTCAGGATCATATCGGTAAAAAGGGTTGGACATATCCGTATGGTACGGCTTCTGCTCCCATGGAATACTTTGATGATTGATGCGCATTTCCTTTACGGTGTTATGTATTTCACAGCCGCCATTGTTATAATCACAAACCGTACAATACAATTCATGGTTATGAAGAATATTGTCCATCGCAGTTGTTTGCGCTTTTTTTACCAGCGAGCCCGTCGTATCGATGACATCCCCTTCCTTTAATGGGGTCGAGCAGGAGCGGACAAGCTCTCCATTTACCTCGACAATACACGTGTCACAGGTTTCTATCGGTCCGAGGCTGGGATGATAGCACACCTGCGGCACTTCAATGGAGCTGTTGTTCAGGTATTGCAAAACCGTCTGGCCTTCCGCTGTCTCCACTTCCTTGCCGTTCATCGTAATGACGATGTTATTTTTCAAATGTCATCACCCTTCCTATCAGATTAGTAGTCTCTTTTTTTAGTACCCCAATTGGGAAAATATCAAAACCTTATTTGCTGGTTTTTATGAGAAGTCATCATTATTTTCATAAAACTTAATAAATAGGCTGCCTATTTTTCTATGTATATAGTTATAAGCGTAAGCTTGTCCACCATTTTTACATATGATGTTCTTGTAAGAGTCTCTTATAGACTTCTAGATAGAAAGGAGGAATAAAAATGCCTTTCAACGTAGCCACATTTCTTGTCGTTGTTGTTTTATTAGTTGCCCTGCTTTTAGCAAGTTTACTTGGCGTTAACCAAGCTCCGATTTTAGCTGCTATTTGCGCAACCTTAGGTTGTCCGTAATTAAAGTGGACAAGCTTTATCTATCTAGGAGCTCCTTTTAAATAGAGTCATAAGCCCCGATAGATTATTTTTAAATAATCTATCGGGCTTTTTTAACGGTAGTGAAAAAAGAATAAGAAAATAGGAAAGGTGGTTTTATCATGACCAATCATAATAAAGGTAAAAATAACAATCAAAAAATGGATTCCTCCGACCAGCGAGAAGCCATCACGAAACTCGCAAACAATCTTGTCAAAAATGAAAATACCATTGATATGAGCTCTATTATGAGAATGGCAACCAATCTTCTCCAAAATGATTCATTAATGGATTCTGTGAAAGACCTTGGTCAATATCAGCAAAATTCGCCGAGTAATGCACCTGGAGTTCAAGAGAAACAAGAGAAAACAGAGTTGACATTCATTCACGAGGAATTAAAAAAAATAAACCGTCAGATTATGGAGATTAAAAAGGAAATAGCAGCCCAGAAGCCAAAACCAAAAGGAAATAGAAATTCCCCGCAAAGACCTTAGAACACTTTACTAGGGCTGTAATAGCACCCGTAAACAGCGCAGCGAAGCCTCTGCAGGTCTTTAAGAACTGCTAAGCTTCGCTCTATTTTTTTTTTAAAAACCATTTTTCGGGATGCCGGATATTGCCTCCAATAACTCCATTTTCACTGATTACAATCTTTCATGTTTAATACATAAAAATCTTACATATTCTAATACTGGATAATGTTTAGAATTGATGACCCTAAAGTTGGTGCTAACATGAATGAAAAACTTGATAAAGAGAAAGAGCTTTGGAATAAAATTAATCTCCTTCGTGAAGAAATGGTTCGTACTGCTAGCAAAAAAAATTTAGATTTTCTTGATGATGAAGTTTTAGCATTGAGTCAGGCTTTAAACAAACTTTTAAACGAATATGAAAAATTATTACACGAAAAATAGAGCATCATCACGGATCCCCCTTTTTTTAAAAATGGCTGCTGGCTTCCTTTTTAAGCTCTTCTCATGTGGCTTGCACCTTTCACCAGTGCAGCCTTTGTTTAAGCTTACCTGCCTCTTTTATGGGTTAGCTGTTATTTTTACCGTTAGGCACTTTCTCCTATTCTCACCATGATAATATCCTTACCCCTTAAATTTCCAAATAGGTAATTGGTATAGAATTCCAGAAAAAGGATTGAACCACAAATTCCCATCTATTATAATTTAGACGTCTAAGTAAGTTTGATGGAGGTGCAAGAAATGTCTACAGAGCTTATTTTGTTACAGGACATAACAAAATTTACTTCGAGGTCTGAAGAGTTTTTTCCATTAGAATGGTACAAAAAGATGCTGGAGAACCCGGTATTTTATCACGAAGAAACAGATACGTGGAATGTTTTCAGATATCAGGACGTTAAAGAGGTATTGAGCAACCATGACGTTTTTTCAAGCGTAAACGCAAGAACAAGTATTGCTGTTGGGGCAAATAATACTGAAGGACAGATGCCAGATAAGATAAATTTGATATTTGCCGATCCTCCCTTACATAAAAAAAGACGCTCCCTTCTTTCTGCAGCGTTTACTCCTCGCAGCTTAAAAAGCTGGGTGCCGCGGATCCAGCAAATTGCCGAGCAGCTTATCGATGACATCGAGCCGGGTAACACAATCGATATCGTAGAGGCTTTGACTGGGCCTTTACCTGGGATGGTCATGGCAGACCTAATCGGTGTCCCTTCAAAGGATGTCATGATGTATAAACAATGGGTGGATATCCTATTTCAACCAATCGTGAAAGAAAAACAGGAAGAGCTTGACCGAAAAAAACAGCAGGCAGCCTTAGAGTATTACCAATACCTTTACCCACTTGTCGTTGAAAAACGGGCGAATCCTTCTGATGATATCATTTCCGATTTATTGAAAGCGGAGATTGATGGAGAGCGATTCACCGATGATGAAATCGTAAGGACCACCATGCTTCTATTAGGTGCAGGCGTGGAAACAACTGGACATATGCTGTCCGGCATGTTCTATTCCCTTCTATATGATGATCAGAGCTTATATGGTACATTACGAAACGATTTAGAACTCGTTCCGAAAACCGTGGAGGAAATGCTCCGTTACCGGTTTCACAATTCCAAAAGAGAGCGGACCGTTAAACAGGATACCAACCTCTTGGGTGTTGAAATGAAAAAAGGTGATGTTGTCATTGCATGGATGAGTGCTGCCAACTTCGATGAGAGCATGTTTGAAAATCCTTTTGAACTCAATATCCATCGTGCAAATAATAAGAAACATTTAACCTTTGGGAATGGGCCGCATTTTTGCCTTGGCGCCCCTCTTGCAAGATTAGAATTGAACATCGTACTAACAGCATTCCTGCAAAAAATTACGAGTATTGAACCGGTTGAGGCGTTTGACCTGGAAAGCAATCTGACGGATGCAGCCGTTGGCCAAACCTTGGTACATCTGCCGGTGAGGATCTATAAATAGTAGTTTTAAAATGTTATTGGGCCAGGGCCAGCCCTGCTTTCAATAGAATGAGGGTAGCAGTTGGCACGGGCTTCGTTAGAGATTTCTAAGTAACTATGTGACTGGCACCATTACCCATTTTGGTAATGATGCTAGTCTATGTAAGAAGGATATAAGTCTTATAAGAACCTTATTAATCGTTTATGTACTATGCCACCACTTTCACTGATATAAAGAAAAATTATACAGTCGGATAATCTCGCCACTATTTTCCTTTCCACTTACTTATACAATTCATTTTCATCCCGTCATGTCGATGGATGATGTGAAGAATGATCATTTCTAAACTGCCTAGGGGTTAAGCCTGTGTATTTTTTAAATACTTTTATAAAATAACTTTGATCATTGAAATTCAACCAGGTGCTGATGTCTGAAATCGAATAATTTGTTAAAGCCAACAGCTTTTTTGCTTCGTCTACTCTTTGTTGTTGAATATATTCACTTATAGGAATACCCACTTCTTTTTTAAAAAGCGATGATAAGTAATTGGGGCTTAATCGACACATTTCTGCAAGCTGTTCCAGTGTAATGTCTCCATAAAGATGGTTGTAAATATAATGTCTACAAGCAGTTATGGGGGCAGAATATTTTTCTATATTTAATCCGTGAACACGATCGGTAAAATCGCTTATGGCATCTTCCGTTAATCTCAATATCGCCTTTAAGTTTCCTAATTCCTCAATTTGTTGAATATAATAATCACTTAAAGTAAAGGCCGTTTCCTCATTTAATCCCCCTTCAATGGCAGCTCTGCAAACAAGGGCAATGCCCGTTATCATTAAATTTTTTTCACTTCGTAAGCGATTCCGTCTCGATAATAAACCTAATTCTGCCTCACCGACAATTGAGTAATCGAAGATATCCTTTAATTTATCGATCCGTCCGTTTTTGACATAATCAAGCAATACCCGTTCATACGAAAGATTGGAATGAAAAATGAAATTCCTTCTCCCTTTTGAAAGCTCGAGATCTAAATTCTCTGATTGTATGACAACGAGGTCTGATGCTTTATTGTTTTCTAGGACAAACGTACTATCTAACGTTTTACGATAAATCAAATAATAAACCATTAAACTAATCGATAGCAGCTGTTGATGGTCCATAATGGGGACGGCTTGATAATATTCAATAAGATTTCTTTTATTGATGTTACCTTTAAAAGCATCCATGATCTTTGTAATATTTTCATCCGTTATTTCGGTTTCAAGGGCAGGTCCTACAATAATAGTGCCTAAAAAATAGGTCGATTTTTTAAGATTCACAAAGAAAAAATTCAAATTTGAATTTGAAAAAAAGATAGGAAACTCACTCGGATCCTCTTTATACGTATATACACTGATTTGCTCTTTAAATGGAACATAATAGGGATTACTCCGTAAGTCACTTCTTGAAAATTCGTACTCGAACTCACCAAATCCATTGACATAATAAACTGGTAGTCCATGAACTTGCGAAATAAGCTGACATATATATTGTAAATCCTCCGTGGATATTTCCATCTATTTCATCTACTCCATCCGTTTTTTAAATCGGTTACATTGTTTGTTTTTTACAATAAAAAAATACTATTAACCGTAGAATAATACAATATTTCATTCTTTGTCAGCAATAAAATAGGTGATGTAAGACATCTTAAACGAAGGGGAAATGAACATGGAATTAGCAAATAAAGTTGCCGTTATTACTGGTGCAGGAAGTGGCATTGGAAGAGCAAGCAGTTTGAAACTTGCTAGCAACGGAGCAACCGTTGTCTTAGTAGATTTTAATAAAGAGACAGGGGAAGAAACGTTAAAGCTTGTGAATGAGCAAGGTGGTGAAGGCATCTTCGTTCAGGCCGATGTATCGAAAAGTGAAGATGTGCAAAACTATGTTAATAAAGCAGTCGAAACATATGGCCGTATTGATATATTTTTCAATAATGCAGGTGTTATTCAAAAGTTCGCACCTTTTACTACAGTGGAAGAAACCGAATTTGACCGAATTATGTCCATCAATGTAAAAGGAGTATTCCTTGGATTGAAGTATGTCCTGAAAGTCATGGAAGAGCAAGGAAGCGGATCGATTATTAACACGGCTTCTACTGCAGGAATTCGTCCTGAGCATAGTGTAGCTGTATATTCTGCCAGCAAGCATGCAGTTATCGGTTTAACAAAAGGTGCTGCATTAGAATATGCTAAAAAAGGAATCCGAATTAATGCGCTTTGCCCTGGCGGTGTTCAAACAGCCTTAACTGCTAGTGTTGCTGAGCAGTTTGAAAAAGGCGGATATGTTCCAGACGAGATTTCAAATATGAGAATGGGTCGTTATGCTGATCCGAATGAACTTGCTGAAATGGTGGCTTTCTTAGCATCAGATAAAGCAAGCTATATGACTGGTTCCATTGCACTTGTAGATGGTGGTTTAACTCTATAAGCGATTGAAACATTATTTAGTGGTCATCATTTCTGAGTCCATTCTTGTGATGTTATAATAGTATAAATGGTAAAGAAGGTGCTTTCAATGATGAATACCCAGCATAGAATTTATATTAGAAAACTTAGCTCCGTGCAAATGTATACGATGAAGCATTGTGCGGAGCTTAATCAGGAAGCCTAATGCTTCCCCTATTCATCGGCAAATAGCTTACTAAAAAAGTGTAGTATGACTATGCTTATTTGTGTATGACTATTTGCCGATGAATAATTGATTAAAGGGCTAGAGACAATGCTTTGTCTCTGGCCCTTTGTTTTGGATATTTCAATAAGCTTTCACCAAATTGAAATAGTATTTGTTGGATCTTTCGATGCAGCAAAACCACCAAAGCAAAGAGCTTGCGTCTTTTAAGACGCAGTCTCTTTGCTTTTTTTATTTTAAGGAAAAGAGGAATTATGATGAGTTTACTTGAAGTCAGAAATCTAACCCACAGTTTTATAGACAAAATTCTATATGATGAAGCAAGTTTTGATTTATACAATGGGGAACATATGGGAATTGTTGGACAAAACGGTGCCGGAAAAAGCACCCTTATAAAAATATTGATGGGAGAAATCATTCCGGATAAAGGAATGATTAAATGGCAAAGGGATATTCGGATTGGCCATCTGGACCAATATGTTGAAATCAATGGAACCAGCACTATCATCGCCTATTTGAAAACAGCATTTGCCCATTTATTTGAATTAGAAAAAAAACTGAATGATATCTATCAGGAAATGGCAATTACAGGTAATTATGATCTCATGGACCAAGCAGCAAACTTTCAGGAGAAGCTTGAAGCAAGTGAATTTTATTCAATTGAAAGCCTCATCGATAAAGTGGTTTATGGCTTAGGAATTCATGCAATAGGCATTGAACGCCCCATTCAGGAGTTGAGCGGCGGCCAGAGAGCAAAAGTAATTCTTGGCAAGCTATTGCTTGAAAAGCCCCATGTATTATTGTTGGATGAGCCAACAAATTTTCTCGATAAAGAACATGTGGACTGGTTAGCAAGCTACTTAACCGGATTCGATGGTGCTTATATCGTTGTTTCTCATGATTTCGATTTTCTTGAAAAAATATCATCCTGCATCTGTGATATCGAGTTTGGAACAATCAAAAAGTATACGGGGAAATACTCAGATTTTCTTCGTCAAAAAGAGCATTTGCGAGCGGATTATATTCGTCAATATGATGCTCAACAAAAAAAGATTGAAAAAACAGAGGAATATATTCGAAGAAATATTGCTGGAGTGAATAGCAAGATGGCTCAAGGACGCCGGAAACAGCTCGAGCGGATGGAACGATTGGCTCCACCAACCTTTACTACTAAGCCGACTTTTATCTTTCAGGAAATCCCACTTTCCGCACAGATAGCTCTTAAGGTACATGACCTTGAGGTTGGTTATGGTGAACCCCTCTTGCCAAAATTAAATTTCTCTGTTTTAGGAGGGGAAAAGCTTGTGATAACAGGCTTTAATGGAATCGGAAAGTCCACATTGCTAAAAACACTGGTTCAACGCATTTCTGCTGTAGCAGGTAGCTTTCGGTTTTCGGAATCAGTAAAGATTGGATATTTCGAGCAAGATTTAATATGGAAAGATGACACAAAAACACCAATCCAAATAATCTCAGATTTTCATCCCAAGTTGGGTGTGAAGGAAATTCGAACTCGATTGGCTCAATGTGGTGTGAAGAATACCCATACTTCACAAGCAATTGGGACACTAAGTGGTGGTGAACAATCAAAGGTGAAATTATGCCTGCTCCTTCTTTCGCCTTGCAATTTTCTCATCTTGGATGAACCAACCAATCATTTAGATGCAGAAACAAAAGAAGCTTTACAAAATGCAATCGTTCAGTTTAAAGGCAGTGTCTTACTCGTTTCTCATGAAGAAAAATTTTATCAAAAGTGGGCAGACCGTTCTCTAAATATTGAGGACGTCGTAAAGTAAAGCTCCGTTTTTTCATATATTAAACAGATAAAAGTCCCTTAGAAGTAAGGGGCTTTTTTCATTGTGGAACAAATCCTCCATCCCCATCTTTTCGTTACAACTATGCTTCAGTGTTTATTTTCAACTTTGCAATTCTGAATTCCCAGGATAGCATTCGCTGGACAATAGCGGGTAGCACCAGTAATGATGGGAGCTAATCCAATTATTCCCCACCAGCTTCTGAAATAAAGTCCAACTAGTATAATAACAAAACCAATCCCAATTCTTATTGCTTGCTCGGTTTTCCCAACATTACATTTCATTTAATCTCTCCTAAAAAATTTTTAGACGGTTATATGATTCAGGATGTTTTTTACTCCATGATTATTTTGTACTCTTTTAATAAAAGGAATACTCAATAATATTTTGAAATTTGAATTTGCCATTTTAAGTATAAACATTTCTAATTTCCATTTGTTTATTTTCTCCGTCCTTTTAATTCTCCCTTTTCACTGAAATTCCTTCTACAACAATCTGATTCCTTTAATATAAAAAAGACGCGTTTCTAAATAAACGCACTCGATTGTTGAAGATCATTACTTAAAACTTAATCAAATGATAGGACCTAGTTCGTGCAATTTTCATTAAAATACTTGAAGTTGAACTCTGTTGAAGACTTGTGTAATTGTTGAAATTAATAAAGTAAAGAAGTCCAGTGACTTCTTTTTTTATAGTTACATGATTAAAGAAACAACGGATAAACTAAGCCCAATGAAAATCTAACTATGGGGGATGGTTGTTATGCAAAGGACATCAAGGGATGTTCTTAGGGATTTAAATATTTCCATTAAATACGAGAATGAACGCCTTCAACATCAAACGGTAGTTAGAATAGAAGAGGAAGTTTTAGACCTTATTGATAAAAACGGAAACGTAGAGGAATTTGAACAGATACTAAAACAGCAAATTATCGAAAAAAGTATGAATATCAATCCGTTCTTAAGTCGGTTATTATGAGGGCTATCTAAGAAAATGTCCGTTTCAAGCTGTTGTATATAGATAGTCAATTTTTCTTTGCCAACAAATAAACTGATACATTAAGTGCAATAAGAATCAAAATAAATATCTCCAAAGAATTCATAAGATCCCCCTATAGATAAACACTTTTAATTCTATAAAATTAGACCAAATATTTACATTAACTACCTACTCTATTTCGGAATTCGCCTCCTTATATAATTAATTTTATCTTAGGAGGCTTCTTTCACTGCTTTTTTCATGACAGTCATCCTTTTATATACAATTTCATGCAACTATATTATCAAGTATCTCTAACTAGAGTCAACAAACATTCTTCTACTATCCTTCCCTTTAATGCAACAAGAAAAAGAGTCACAGCTCCGTCTCTTTGTTATACTCAACCTCCCTATAGTTAAAGTGCAATTCTTTACAATGAGACTTTCACGATAAAAAGAAAATAGGCGTCTCAATCAGTAACAGCGACCTAATATGAATCATAATTTGTTGATGAGAGTACACGTTGTCTCTGGTGTCCCTTAAACAAAACTGATAAATTCCTTCAATTTACTCTCACATCAGGTAGTAAGGCTATTTAGTTAAAATAAAATAAGATTAAGGGGAGGTACACATGCAAAATTTTAATCATCAATTACAAATGTTGGGCATGGACCCTTACCAAGTTGGTGAGGTACTTCCAATCAATCCTTACAGTCGACAATATCTAAACGATTCTCGCCTATTTGGAGGATTTGGATGTGGTGGTTTTGGATGTGGTGGTTTTGGATGTGGTGGTTTTGGATTTGGCGGTTTTGGATGCGGTGGATTCGGATGTGGAGGATTCGGATGTGGAGGTTGTTTCGGGATTGGTTTCGGTTTTATATAAAAAGAATGTACCCCTGCTAGTTCTTCGCAGGGGCATTCCTATATTCTCTGTGAAAGTTAATGCTCCCTTTTCAACTTATCTGCCCAGAGCTTTATAAACTGGATTTCCCTCAATAGCTAACTGTGGTGCACTTTTAAAATTCTTTATTTGATCATTAACTTTCGATACCAGCTTGCCGCAGCCTCAACTTCTGTGGAAGTCAATTGATGACCTCTATCTTCCCAATGAAGTTCTACACTCGCATTAGCCTTTTCTAGTAAAGACTGTAATTCAGCAGATTCCATTGGCGAACAGATTGGATCATTTGTTCCAGCAGCAATAAATACAGACTTACCTGACAAATCTGGAAGATCCATTCCTTTTCTCGGTACCATTGGATGATGGAGAATTGCACCCTTTATAGCGTTTTGATAGTGGAACAATAAACTTGCAGCTATATTCGCCCCATTTGAGTACCCAATGGCAATAATATGATCTCGGTCGAAACCATACTTATCGGCTGCTACATCAAGAAACTCATTTAATTCTTTTGTTCGAAAAATAAGGTCCTCTTCATCAAAGACTCCTTCAGCTAATCTTCTGAAGAATCGAGGCATTCCATTTTCTAAAACATTTCCTCGAACGCTTAAGACAGAAGCCTCATCATCAATTCTCCCTGCAAGAGGAAGAAGGTCTAATTCATTACCACCAGTACCATGAAGCAATAATAATGTTGGTTTTGTTGAATCTTGTCCTTTATTGAATATATGTTTCATTACTTATCCCCCTCCAAAACTCGAACCTCCACAGGAGGCAAAAAATCTTCTAATTCTTCTCTTTGTGACTCTAGCCAAGCCGGCAGCATGAGTTTTTCTCCAAGTTCACCGGCAGGTTCATCGACTGTAAAACCTGGTGGGTCGGTCGCTATTTCGAAGAGGATTCCCCCTTCTTCATGAAAATATAGAGCTTTGAAATAGTTTCGATCGAGAATCTCAGTAGGATAATACCCTTTTTCGAGAAGGAGTGATCTCCACCTTTGATGGTCTTCCTCATCCTTGGCTCTCCAAGCTATATGGTGAACCGTTCCTGCTCCCATTAGCCCTCGGACTGAAGGCTTTAAGTGAATATCAATGGTGTTTCCAATGTTTCCTTCAGATTTAAATCTTAAGAATTCATTTTCCTGACCAATGCATTCTAACCCTAAAATATTTTCTAGAACCTCCGTTGTCTTATGTGGCTGTGCAGAATACAGAACAGCACCGCCAAAACCTTTAATAGCATTCTCTTCTTGAACTCCCCCGAAGTTCCAAGTATTCAATGCTCCTTCATCTCGTTCTGTTAATTCAAGTTGGAGTCCGTCAGGGTCGTTAAATTTTATATATGTTTGACCAAATCGAATAGAAGTAGCAAATTCAACTCCAAAATTACGCAATCGATTTTCCCAAAATGGAACAGAACCCTTTGGTATAACATAACTGGTCACACCAACCTGACCTGTTCCAATTCGACCTTTTAGCTGTTTAGCCCATGGAAAAAACGTAATCACAGTTCCTGGTTGCCCCATTTCATTTCCAAAATAAAGATGGTACACTTCTGGACGGTCAAAATTGATTGTTTTTTTAACAAGCCTTAAACCTAGTACTCCAGCATAAAAGTCTATATTTCGTTGAGCATCATTTACCATTGCTGAGATATGATGAATACCAGAAGTTTTTTGCACTTTTTACCCTCCTATTCGACCATGGAATGTGTAACTATTTAGGTCTATCCATTTCAAAAATCTCACCAATTTTGGCGTAATTAATTCCAGCCAATCGGCTTACAGCTGCCAATCCCCTTGGATCAATTCTTCCATTTTCATAAATGTCTCTTTCGATATGAAATTGAACAACTTTTCCTATGATTAGATCACACCCAGGAGTATCCAAACCTCCCAATTCTATGGATTGCTCTAATGAGCACTCCATTCGAATTTTTGCCTCCTTAACCCCAGGAACTGAAATTTTTACACTTTGAACTGGAGTTAAGTTAGCTAAGTCAATCTCACTCTCGTTTGGAGGAAGGTTTGCCGCTGTTTTATTGATCTTTTCTACATTTTGTTCATCCACAATATGAACAACAAACTCTTTGGACTCGATGATGTTTCTTGCTGTATCCTTTTGTCTCCCCGCTGAGCGTTGAATAGATAATGAAATCAGCGGGGGATTGGATGACACGATATTAAAATAACTAAATGGGGCACCGTTCAAAACACCATCTTCTGAAATTGATGTGACGAAAGCAATTGGTCTAGGGATGATGCTACCAATTAGAAATTTATAATTTTCTCTTTCAGACATTGATTTTGGATCAATTGACAGCAAAGAAATCATTCCTTTTTCTAAAAAATTAGTCAAGTGTGCTTACTTTAATAGGTATCAAACCTCGTTCAATTTGCCCTCTATATTGTTCATATCGTTCAGGTAACATCAATTTTTCACCCATTGTCTCTTGTGATTCATCATGAGCAAATCCTGGAGGATCAGTGGCAATTTCAAATAGGATTTCTCCATGCTCTCTAAAGTAAATAGCATTAAAGTAGTTTCTATCCTGAACAGGTGTGACACCATATCCATTGCGTTCTACAATCCGCTTCCAATCAAGTTGATCTTCGTCATCTTTAGCACGCCATGCAATATGGTGAACAGTGCCTACACCCATTTGTCCACGTCCAATAGGAGTTAATTTAACATCGATAATATTTCCAATATCTGCAGTGGAACTGAAACGTGCTAAATCCCCTTCTTTACTAACTAATTCAAGTCCCATTACTTTTTCTAACAACTCAGCTGTCTTATTAGGCTGGGCAGATAAAAGCGTTGCTCCGCCAAAACCCTTGATAGCAACTTCAGGCTTTACCTCACCAAAAGTCCATGTATTGATTTCCCCTTCTTCTCTTTCCACGATTTCAAGATGAAGCCCATGAGGATCATCAAATTCCAAATACTGCTCTCCAAAGCGTTCCATGATTGTAAAAGGTACATTGAATTTTTCAAGTCTTTTTTTCCAAAATTCCATAGCCCCTTTTGGAACAACATAAGATGTGACTCCTACTTGACCGTCTCCAATGATTCCTTGACGAGCACCTTCCCACGGAAAGAATGTAATAATAGTTCCTGGTTTTCCGCCTTCATTACCGAAATAAAGGTGATAGGTACCTGGATCATCAAAATTTACGGTTTGTTTAACTAAACGCAACCCTAAAACTCCGGCGTAAAAATCTACATTTTCCTGCGGATGACCGACAATTGCAGTGATATGGTGAATGCCCAATATTTTCTTACTCATTTTTAAACCCACCTTTTTTATTTAAAAACCAATTATTTAAATAAACGTGATACATTATTTTTTTCCTAACGAATTAATTAAATTCTAATGACAATACTTTTAACTTAAAATCCTTAATTCGAGATATTTTAGAAAATAAATGAATCTAAAGCATATTGACCAGGACCGATTAAGGCTATACCAATAGCAACTGCAAGCAAAGTTAAGTTATATTCGTAGCCATTTGATGTTGCCCATAATCCGTTCGGAGCATGAACCTTTACAATCGCCATGGCCATAGTCCCTGCAATCAAAATTCCTGCAAGCGGGGTTAATAGTCCTAAAGCAAACATTAAACCACCAATAAATTCAGCTAACCCAGCGAAAAGAGCCATGGTTACTCCTGGTTTCACTCCAATGGATTCAAACCATCCACCAGTTCCTTTTAATCCGTAGCCACCGAACCAACCAAATAATTTTTGAGCACCATGCCCGATAAACAATACTCCAATTACCAAACGAATGATTAATAAACCAATATTTATCATCTTAAGTTCCTCCTAAATGTTATTTATCTCGAATTCGAAATATTCGTTCAAAAAAAATGTATATTTAAATTTTATTCCTTACTTTTTTCAAAAGCTGTACTATTGTCTCGGTCTCATTAGAATCTAATGAGTCAAACATATGATTAACGAATTCATGATATTTCGGCATTATATCGTTAATCAATTGATTTCCATCATCAGTTAATGTCACATGTATCACTCGGCGGTCATCTGGACAGGCATTGCGGCTTAATAAACCTCTTTGTTCTAGCTTATCTATAACATAGGTCATTGATCCACTTGAGATCAAGATGCAATTACCAATTTGTTGGATGGTTTGCCTCCCTTTTTGATAAAGTACCTCTAAAACAGAAAATTCCGTAATACTTACCTTATATTTTGTCATTTCATCCTTTATTCGGTCATGAATGGCTTTAGATGTTTGCATTAACAGTAGAAAAGGCAGGTTATTGCATGTCCTCTCCATTAATTTCACCTCCTTAATATCTCGAATTAAAATATCTTGAATATGAGATAATGATAATACTTATAAATTCTTTTGTCAATATCCTTTTTTATTTTGGGTAGATCGATTTTTTGTCACACTAGTTTTTTCGATAACTGCCATTCGGGGTACTTTGGAAATGGGGATACTGGCTGAAAATGCCACTATTGAGTTAGTAGGGCTTGGTGTATTTCTAAGGAAAACGTTGATTTTATCCTTATTAATGATGTTTGCCCCTGACAAAACTTGTCCTGAATTGATATACATATTAGTAATAGCTTGAATAAATAGTAGATTACTATTTGTTAATATAAAGCAAGATAGGAGGATAAAAAGTCTTGCCTTCAATTATAAAAATAGGAAGTATTAATGTAAACTCTCCCCAACCCAATGCAGCTATCAACATTGGAGAAACTGTTATAAATGGAATGGACGCTAACAGAGCGTATAATCTAAACATTGGTGGTAGTTATGGTATAAAGAATGTAATTACAAATAATGCAAGTACGATTAATGGAGCAATCGACGGGCAGATCTTTGACCAAGACTTCAAACCAATCATTGGCGGTGGAGGAAATGTATAAAAGGAGACAACATACTTTTTCTTTAAAAATAAAAATCCCTCTGTCCGCAGGTATACTTATAATCCGTACTAGAGATTCTTACAATATCCGAAAAAGCCAATATGAAAGTAAAGGTACCTGTGGGAGGGTAACTTTCCTTTATAAAACATTGTACCTGCAAGCTTCGATTTCACAAACGCTTGATGACTTGGGAGGATAAGAGATTCTCCCCCTCACATCCACTGCTCATTACCTACCCTGGCAGATTCCATTTCTTTTGGTTACCCTCCTTCCCCCTTTTTTCATCAAACCGAAAAACTTGTTGTAAAATCAAAAGGAGCTACCTCAGCAGGCAGCCCTGAAATAAGAATTTTCATTTAAGCTCCTCATCTTAGCAAGGCATTGCACCATCCAGTTCGAACAACATATGAGTATCCAAGAGATCTAGAAAAATGAATGTAAAAATTGAGTACTTTGCTGCATTTTGCAAATACTACCAAATGTGAAATAAGTCAACAAGGCACTTGAACGGGGCTACTTGGCACATACCCGTTATTAAAAATGAAAAAGCGCACTTGTCTATTGAATACACAAATATTTGAAAAATAATACTTATGCTGGTTTTAGTTTACAAAATAGTTCTCTGGAAAGAAGGATTTTTTTTGAAAGATAATATTATTGAGGTCCTAAATGAAGATATAAAGAAAAAGATTGATACAGAAATAAAAGGAATGACTTTTACGAAAAACTTCCGCTCCCCTACTGCAGAGGAATGGTATATATTTTTGCCAAGCTATAAGGACCCTGTAACGGGTGGAGCTGCCGGAAAAACTATTATTCACTATAACCTTTATGACACAAAACATATCTTTATTAACACGACCATCATTTTTGATGATCCTAAATTACACAATAACGAATTACACCACCTTGTGTATGCTGTGGCAGACGAGATCGTGAACCGTCTTGTCGGGTACGCTGATACACTTTTATCTGTTCACTCCGGTAATAATTCTTATAATGCAGAGTACAAACAATGATCTTTTGATTCCGGGGTATCGTCTGTTGACGTTTTTTCTTTTTTAAAAGGATATAAAAATAGCCATAAAAGTTTTTTTATGACTTAATTGGAGTTTCTATGCGTTCTAAAACAGTTTGATAATCATTATTTCCATAATCCAACAGTTTCTTGTTAACTTAAAAAGTTCCAGGAATCTCCTAATTAATAGGAGATTCCTGGAACTTTTATTCTTTTTCAATCTCCATTTCCAATAATGCCGAGCTGATGCTTTTTCCATGGGTATCAATGGCTAGCGATGTGGTAACCCCTCCCATTAAGCTTTGTTCGCATACAAAATTATAGGCTTTAATATTTGGAAGGTCATACCTTGTTACCTTCCCCTTCACAATATTCTTAAGATGCTCCTTCACCTTTTGAGGGGAAACCTTTTCACCTAACCATTCATAATCCGCCTCATTGTATGGAATTAACGAGATGTTCAATGTGTCACCCTTATCCCCCGTGCGGCTGTGTGCTATGTCTATTAGTTTAACTGTACTCATACTATCACTCCCATACATGCGTATTGATTGCTATCTCTTTTCGTTCGATTAAAGTTGAGACAATTCCTATAACTTCTTCCACCCTTTTTCTAACACCGCCGCCGGCCGCAGGACCGTTCGTATACAATGCTTCAACCTCATGGCCGATTCTTCTTGCTTCTTCTTCCCCCTTACAAAGTGCAGCCGCCCGAACCCGGACCTCATAAGGACTATGGCTGCCAAATTGACCATGGTGCAGCGAGGATACCCCGATCAAATCGGTTCGAAGTTCTGGATAATTTGGTTTTAATCTTTCTTTTAAAATTTGTTCTGCTAATTCACCTCTTGCTAATGCTGTTGACCCAGCATACGATATTTCACCTTCTCCTAGATAACCTGCATGATAACCGACGGAAACTTTCATAGTATCTGGCTTTTGTTTTCCAGTAGCCCCATATACTAAGATTTGATCCATATCGATTTCTTTTAGCTTAGCCGTTGAAAAATTTGCAACACAGTCTGGCGTATAATAATTTTCAGGGTCGTGGACTTCGTATAGTAACTGTTCTTTTACTGATTGCAGACTTACCATCCCTCCTGTATTCGGAAGTTTCGTTATGACAGCACTTCCATTTGGCTCAACGATGGCAAATGGAAATCCCAAATTGGCAAGTCCTTCAACATCCTTATATCCAGGATCGGCGAAATAACCACCTGTAATTTGTCCTGCACATTCCAATAAATGCCCAATTAATGTTCCTTGACCCATTAAATCAAAATCTTCAACATTCCAATTATAATGATGCACTATGGGTGCAAGGAAAAGGGATGGATCAGCAGCACGGCCTGTCACGATAATATTGGCATCTGAAGACAATGCAGGAAGCAGTGCATCAATCCCTAGATAGGCATTCGCAGAAAGGATCGGTTCATATTCCCGAAGATTTATGCCTGATTCTAAAGCGCTCACTTCACGGTTTAAGTTTTCTAGCACATCGTCTCCTGTAACCGATGCAACTTTACAAGCCAAGCCCATATCTCCTGCAATTTCCGTTATTTTTTGGGCAGCACTGATTGCGTTTGCTGCCCCCATATTGGTTATCAAACGAACATTATTTTTTATTAAAGCAGGAAGCAAAATGCGAATGCGCTCCTCGAGATATTCATTATATCCAAGATTAGGATTCTTTCTTTTTTGTTTTTGGGAAAGAGCAATCGTGCGTTCTGCTAATCCCTCTAAAATTAAATAGTCGAGATTGGCCTCTTCGACTAAAGCTTGAGCCGGTTCAAGACGATCACCAGCAAAGCCGGCACCAGTTCCAATTCGCAGCAAGGTGAACACTCCTCGTAGAATGATTTTTTAGAATAGAGTTATAGCTCCTGTTATAAATGCAACGATAGTCATTATAATGGTTGTTCCAAATGCCCATTTAAAAATAAACCGCTGATGGTCCCCAAGCTCTACTCCAGCTAATCCGATTAACAGGAAAGTTGAAGCTGTCAAAGGACTTAATGGAAAACCAGTTGTCATTTGCCCTAATATAGCAGCACGGCCAATTTCAACCGGGGCTATCCCATAGGCATTGGCTGTTTCACTCAAAATCGGGAGAACACCAAAATAATAGGCATCCGGAGTAAAGACGAGACTAAGCGGCATACTGGTAATGGCCACAATTAATGCCATAAAGGAGCCTGCACTATCTGGAATTACGCTGACAAGTGACTTTGCCATGGCTTCAATCATCCCTGTACCGGAAAGGACACCCGTAAAAACGCCTGCAGCAAATATAATGGACACAACCGTAATGACTCCCGTTGCTTGATCTGTGATTCGCTCCTGCTGTTCCTTTGGATTTGGATAGTTCACGATCAAGGCGATAGCGAATGCAACCATAAAGACAATTGGCAGCGGAAGCCATACTTTTACGAGGGCAATAAGAGTAATAAGTGTGAGAATTACGTTGAACCAAAATAATTTTGGTCTCCTTAATTTCATTTCTGCTTCACTAAGTTCCTGGTTAAAATTATAGTCGAGCTCTTGTACACCTAATCGTTTTCGTTCTCTTTTTCCTAGGATATAACTGGAAAATAACACCCAGATAAGTCCGACAATCATTGCAGGCACTACAGGAGTAAACAAATCATTGGCATCTACTCCCAGAGCACTGGCTGCACGGGCAGTAGGGCCTCCCCACGGAACAATATTCATCGTTCCTGCACCTAATGCAACGACCCCAGCCAGAACAAGCCGGCTCATCCCTAACCGATCATAAAGTGGTAGCAGCGCAGGGATGGTAATGAGGAAAGTTGAAGCCCCTGAACCGTCCAGATGGGTAACCATCGCTATAATTGCTGTACCAATCACAATTTTTAATGGATCGCCTTTTACCAGTTTTAATACCCGCGAAATAATCGGATCAAATAAACCTGCATTATTCATTAAACCAAAATACAAAATGGCAAAAGCCAGCATGATCCCTGTAGGGGCAACCCCAGATACCCCTTCTAAAATCATTTGTCCAAGTTTTCCCCTATCACTCGTGAACAAGCCAAGGATGACAGGTACCAAAATCAAGGCAACGATGACGGAAACCCGTTTCGATAGAATCAAATACAAGAAGATGGCGATGGTCAAAAAACCAAGTAAAGCTAACATAAAAAGCCCCCTTTGTCATTTATTAAAACGCTTACAATTATAAATGCAATAATTGTGCCAACTTTAAAAAGCCTTATTTAATAAGGCTTTTTAACGAAAAAGAGCGATTTATTTCTAATAATAAAGAAACATATTTTCCCAAATTGATATTTATACCGTGAATCAGCAATGATTTCTAAAATTTTAGAATTATTTCCCCACATTCTAAATATTTAGAAATCTATAGATTGATCTGCAATTTTGCCAATTTATTATATAAAGAGGCTAAAGAAATCCCTAATTTATTTGCAGCTTCCTTTTTGCCTTTAACTGATACCCCTGTTTCCTTAAGTGTATCCATTATCGCTTTTCTTTCTGTTTCTTTAATAAGCGCTTCTAAAGATTGAGGGGGATTTAGCTTCGTTTTATTTTATAAAAAAAGAACTTTAATTGTTTCCGGTAGATGTTCATATGTAATGCTGTCATTGTCAGTCATATTCACCGCGTAATTGATTGTATTTTTTAACTCACGAATATTACCTGGCCAATCATATTCCATAAGGATATTGATGACATCTTCTTCTATTTGAAATTCTCTAATGTGTTTTTGATTTCGAATAATAGAGGCGACAATTTCTGGAATATCGTCCTTTCGCTGCCGAAGTGACGGGATCGGGAGATGAACAGTGTTAATCCGGTAGTAAAGATCTTCTCGGAAACGTTCCCTTTGGACCATATTTAATAAATCTTTGTTTGTTGCGGCTATGATCCGTACATCAATCTGTTGTTCTTTTAATCCACCAATCTTGCGAAACGTCCCCTCCTGTAAAACCCGTAATAGCTTTGCCTGAAGATCAAGCGGCATGTCCCCGATTTCATCTAGAAAGAGAGTTCCTTTATTGGCAAGTTCAAACAAGCCAATTTTGCCTTCATTTTTTGAATTGGTAAAGGCCCCCTCTTCGTATCCGAATAATTCACTTTCCAAAAGGGCACTTGGGATTGCTGCACAATTTACAGGTACAAATGTCTGCGCATTTCTCGTACTTTCCTGGTGAATCGCTTGTGCAAACAACTCTTTTCCGGTGCCCGATTCACCAGTTATCAAAATACTAAGATTTGATGTAGATATCTTTTTTGCTTGATAAATCAATTTTTTTAAATGAGTATTGCCTCCAATTATATCTGAAAAAGTATACCTTGCTCGATGAATCAGACCAACCGCTTTCTCTAATTGGTTTACCCTTTGTTTACTCTTTCTCAATTCCTTTGACAATTCATAAAGCTCTGGGATACTTTTGCAAATGGATACTGCCCCAATGATTTCACTATTTTCATAGATTGGAGCCATATCAACAACATATTCCATATCCTTTTCTTTTCGAAATACACCTTCCATCACTTTTCCGGTTTTTAAAACAGTAGGCAGCTGCGCGCCGGGCCGTACCTCAACTAAGGTTCTTCCTATAATTTGCTCTCTTTTTACACCTGTTATGTTTGTATATTCTTCATTTATTAATTGAACAATACCATCCCGGTCTATCACAAGAATACCATCATGAACTGCTTCAATAATTCCTTCCAGCCAGCCGATCTTTTTATTTTCCCTTTGCATTCAACCAGCTCCTTATTTATATGTAATAATAAAAAGATTGTCTTAAAATATATAATAACTGAATATTCCAAAATGTGAATCCTTTATCTATATGGTATAATGGTGTCGGTCAACCTTTAACTGTATTCAACTACCTTGTAACCCTTCATATAAAAAAGGCAAGCACGATAAAATGCTTACCTTTTTTTAACCATGTGAATTAAATGGATCCTTTATGAACTCCCCAATGCTTATGTTAAAGATGGCATTCTTAACAAAGATTTTAATTTAACATCCACTCTGTTAAAAAAGAAAGTCGCTTTTATTACCATAGTAATGAAAGCCGATAATAAGCCATGAAAAATATTCATATCAGTCTCCTCCACATTGAAATTTAGTGTTAATTGTAACACTACTGTTAGTATCTGCCTGAAGACCTTGATTATTCCGTTTGATTTATTAATTGATCTCGATCTTCCGATTGCGGCGGTTCTTCGTACCATCCATTTTTAAACATTATTTCGAGCCCTTCTTGACCGTATAAATAAACATCCTTGGCTAGTAACATTATTTTTAGGGATAGATCATTTCTTAATGTGAAAAATGTTCCGAAGCTTTCTCCCACAATGCTAAATCCATTTAGTAAGTCAATGAAAAACATCATAAGTCTGTCGGAAAATGGGGCAACCGTTGAATTTGTTACCGTGCTTCCAGAAGTTGCCGAAAACTGAATATCATTTTCTAAGAGTAAATCTTGAAATGTTTTTATATGCTTTTTGGCAAGTTCTTTTCCTTTTTCAAAATATTGTCTTGCCTCTTTGTTCTTTGCGCTTTGGGCAAATCCAGTAATAAGCTGCATTCCGAGATTATTCGTTTCAATTCCATGATGAAGAATACCTAACTCAATCGCGTTTAATGCCCTTTTTTCACCAAATGGTTTAAATCCTTTCATGTATTTTTTACTTTCAATAAATTCCGTTCTTTTAGGCGGTGTTATGATAGGCGGCCGGGTTAAAATCCCTTTTTTCAGTAAATATAAGGTAGACAATTTATAAATTTTATAAGAAACCATTGTCAACCCTTCATAAACAGTCATTACATCCGCTCTATATGCCATATTTAGATTAATGGAGTACATACCCAAACTTACCTCTTTTAATAATCGAGTAAGCATAATGTCGAACCCATTTTCAAATAATGGGGGAGCATCTAAATTCACATCTTCTTTTGTAAATCCTTTCGGAATGACCACACCTTCATTTTCAAAAATTCCCTTAATCATCTCTACATAAAAATCCAATTCCTGCCACAACATACCGATAATATTTTTAGCTTCCTGGTCATCCGCTCTTTCTAGAAAGTATTCTAAAATTCTTTGAATCATTGTTTTTTGTTGATACGTTAGCCAAAGTGATCCTATTTCGGATGAACATAAAGGTTCTTTAACCTGCAATCTTTTCTCCTCCATTACACTAATTTAATATTAGTGTTAGTTTGTTTTAAGGGGAGAATTTTATTCCAATTAATAGGGTCTTTCATCTAATATAAATATTTATGATGTTTAGTATGAACCGTTTAAGAGTTATCATGAATGGCATTTTATATATCAATTTTCGTGGAAAGCATAGGAAAGGATTGTATTGATAAACTGTACGAAAAGAACGGGTTGTTGTGGAAAAGGAAAAGTTATATGAACCCATATAATGCTGATATTTGTGCGAATTAGTTCTCTACTGCTATTTCGGGTAGTTTTAAAACGTTTCTTAATTACATAGTTAAAAACAAAAAAGACAATCCATTCAGATTGTCTTTTTTTGCCCGGCAGCGTCCTACTCTCACAGGGGCGCTTGCCCCAACTACCATCGGCGCTGAGAAGCTTAACTTCCGTGTTCGGTATGGGAACGGGTGTGACCTTCTCGCCATCACCGCCGGACTATAAAATTTGAGGTTCATTCCCTCAAAACTAGATAATACAGAAGAAGATTGGTAAGAATGAGCTCGCTAATCATTATTGTCTAGCTCCAGCGTCCAGCAACTAGTTTCCTTCGGTCTTCTCCCTGCGATAAGTCAACATCGATTCGCTTGCGCTCCTCGTGTTTCCTTTATCTCAGTCAAAGCCCTCCAGGCCATACGTTGCTAACCGGCCGCTTCCGCTTTTCGATTTTGGTTAAGTCCTCGATCGATTAGTATCAGTCAGCTCCACATGTCACCATGCTTCCACCTCTGACCTATCAACCTGATCATCTTTCAGGGATCTTACTAGCTTGACGCTATGGGA
>NZ_LUUQ01000007.1 GCF_001636315.1 Neobacillus mesonae
TGAACTGCACCCCAATTGTTAGACACAACTAACAATTGGAGGTGCAGTTTTTTATGACTAAATATTCTTTAGAAACCAAACTAGAAGCTATTTATGACTACCTTGAGGGGGTAGAATCCTTTAAAGATATAGCTGGAAAATATAGTGTAAATATTACGATGTTAAAAAAATGGGTAGCTAAGTATCGTGAACATGGATTAGCAGCTTTCCACAAAACATATACAAACTATCCAGTAGAGTTTAAAATGGACGTACTAAATTATATAAACGAGATGGGAGCGTCCATCGATGAAGCAGCTTTAGCATTTAACATTCCAGCCTCTACAACAGTCGGGAATTGGAAGTGTTTATTTGAAACTCAAGGGATTGACGCTCTTCAACCAAAGACAAAGGGGCGTTCATCCATGAAAAAAGAAACAAACAAAGCTCAACCGGCGGAAGGATCTGAAAAAGCGTTACGCGCTGAAATTGAGCGTTTACGTATGGAGAATGCCTATTTAAAAAAGTTGAGTGCCTTAATTCAAGAAAAAGAAAAATTACGGAACAAGACAAAGCGCAAGTAATATATGAATTAAGGCATGAATTTAAAGTTATCGATCTAGTAAAGGTCGCTGGTATTGCGCGTAGTACCTATTATTACTGGATTAAACAAATGAATCGTCCAGATAAATATAAGGAAGTCAAAGAACTAATTAATCATATTTTTGAGGAACATCAAGGACGATATGGATATCGTCGTATCACGTTGGAATTACGTAATCAAGGATTACAAATTAATCATAAAACTGTTCGCCGCCTGATGAATGAAATGGGATTAAAATGTCTTGTACGCATGAAAAAATATCGTTCATACCGTGGGCAAGTAGGTAAAATTGCCCCTAATATTTTGGAGCGTGAATTTAAAGCATCAAAGCCTAATGAGAAGTGGGTAACGGATGTAACAGAATTCCACCTACATGGAGAGAAGCTATATTTATCCACCATTCTAGATTTATACAACGGGGAAATCATCGCTTTTAACACAGAAAAGCGTCCTGTTTATCCACTTGTTTCAAAAATGCTGGATAAAGCTTTTAAACGTCTAAATGACGGAGACACCCCCATCCTCCATTCTGATCAAGGTTGGCATTATCAAATGAAGCAGTACCAACATGCTTTAAAAGAACGTGGGATTACTCAGAGTATGTCACGTAAGGGGAATTGTTTAGATAACGCAGTCATGGAGAATTTCTTTGGCTTATTAAAGTCTGAATTACTCTATTTAAAAGAATTTGAGAGTATGCAGCATTTTAAAGTAGAATTAGAGAAATATATTTATTACTATAATCACAAACGGATTAAGGCAAAATTAAAAGGCATGAGTCCGGTTCTATACCGAACTCATGCCCAGGTAGCTGCCTAAATTTCAGTGTCTAACTTTTTGGGTTCAGATCA